>NZ_JAGHRJ010000009.1 GCF_017743865.1 Labrenzia sp. R4_2 | reverse complement strand
CGGTGCAAGTCACGCTCACTCATCAAAACCCATCCCATGTCCGAACTCCCAACATCCCAAAGAACACGGGGAGCGTGACATTTTTGAATTGCGAATGTGAGACATTTTAGCCCGGCGTCTACAAGCATAATACGCATAATCAATATTATGGAACATTTAATACAACCACAGAAACAGCGGAGTCACGGTCTAACCGGACACTTTGGAACGCACATTCTCTTCGTGTGATATCGACACTGGTTTGCAGTCATCACCTCCGCATCGCACATTGAAACGATCCACGCTCTGGATCTATGCGCAGAGATCGTCCAGGTCTGCGTCAATGATCTGACGAGCGGTCTCGTAATCAAAACCAGCGCGGCACATCGCAGCGATGTCTTTTAAGCGCCGGTCGTCCCGTTTGGCCTGATCACGGAACGGTCCGAACTGCCGGCGCTTTGCATAAGCGATCGCGGCTGTCCGATCTTCCGACGTGTCTTCGGCCGTAACAGCTTCGATAATATGTGCTGGAACGCCTTTGGCCCGAAGCTGTGCTTCTATCTTCTTCTTCGATTGGCCCTTGCGCCTAAGGCTCGCCAGTTTCATCTCTGCAAATCCACGATCATTGACCATGCCATTGCGGACGCATTTTGCGACGATGCTTTCGATGAGATCGCGGTAATCATCCGCCACCAAATCGAGCGCATGACACGCGCGGGAAACCTTCCGCTCAAGCACTCTTCGCAAATTGGCCTCAGTGCTCGCGTACCGCTCAAGATAATGAACGGCCGACCGGGTCAATCGGTCTTCTGTCGGGATCTTGTATCGCCGTTCAGCCGGCATCCGCCGCGATCCTGGGCATGGTTTCCGCCAATGCACCGTCGATCAGAACTTGAAGACCATCAAAAGCCGGCTCGATGCCATCCGGCAGCTCTGCTTTCAGTGTTTCATAATCCAAGTCGTTGTGAAGATTGGTGAAAATCGCTTTTTTTGGCGCAAGGTCCTTTGTCCAGCTGAGCGCGTCATCCAAATTGAAATGACTAGGGTGCGGATTGCGGCGCAAACAATCCAAAATAAGCAGATCCAACCCGGTTAAAAAATCGAAGCTTTCACGGGAAATATCTGAAACATCAGGGACATAAGCCGTGTTTCCAATCCGAAACCCAAGGGCATTGATTTCACCGTGGGTCACTTCAATCGGCAAAAACTCAATTTCACCGCCCGGACCGTGGATCACAACCGGCGTTGCCGCCGTCATGCCATGCCATTCGAGAATGGGTGGATAACTGGACCCCTTGGGCGTTTCAAAACAATAGCCGAAGGCGGCCATTGCCTTGTCGAATGTCGGGATATCCATGTAAACCGGGATCCGCCGCCGATCACGGACCATGAACGCCCTTAGATCATCAATCCCGTGAAGATGGTCGGCATGCGCATGGGTATAAAGCACGGCATCCATGCGTTGAACATCAGCACCAAGAAGCTGATCGCGCAGGTCCGGGCCCGTGTCGATCAACACCGTTGTGCAGCCGTTATCCCCAAACTTTTCCACAAGCAGTGAACAACGCCGCCGCCGGTTCTTAGCCTCCTTAGGATCGCACTTTCCCCAATCGTTCCCGATCCGTGGAACGCCGCCGGAAGACCCGCAGCCGAGGATCGTCAGCCGGACACTCATGCTGCGCCCGCGACTTCGTTGGAAACACTTTCCGGCTTTGGTACCTTTTTGAAAAGACGAAAGAAATTCTCTGTGGTCTGACGGGCTATTTCTTCTTCGCTCACGCCGCGAACCTCCGCCAAAACGGCAGCTGTCATCGCAGTGTAAGCTGGCTCATTGCGCTTGCCGCGTCTTGGTTGGGGGGCAAGGTAAGGGGCGTCGGTTTCCACAAGCAGCCGATCGGCCGGCAGCTCCCGGGCGATGTCGCGCAACTCCTCGGACTTTTTAAACGTCAGTATGCCGGAGAACGATACGTAGAGACCGAGCTCGATGCCGGTGAGGGCAAGATCGCGGCCGGACGAGAAACAGTGCAGCAAGGCAGGGAAGGCCCCCTTCCCCATTTCCTCACGCAGGATCGCCGCCATGTCGTGATCCGCATCGCGGGAATGAATGACCAAAGGCAAACCAGTCTGCCTCGCTGCCTCGATATGGATCCGCAGGCCTTCTGCCTGAGCGTCCCGCGGCGCCTTGTCATAAAAGTAGTCCAGACCGGCCTCACCAATAGCGACAACTTTCGGATGTTCGGCCAGCCGGACAATTTCGTCGACGGGGATACCGCGTTCAGTGCCTGCATTGTGCGGATGGGTGCCGACTGAACAGTAAACTTCCGGGTAGGCTTCAGCGATGGCGAGTACCTGATCGAATTTTCGGATATGGGTGCAGATCGTCACCATCAACTCAACGCCCGCTTCTTTTGCCCGTGCGATAAGCTCGTCACGTTCGCCGTCAAAGTCTGGAAAATCGAGGTGGCAGTGGCTGTCAACTATCATGGATTGCCGTTCTGAACGTTTCAGGTGTTGTTTTCAAAAAGGTACATACGGTTCTGGTGATCGAAAAACCAGACATCAAATTTACGCAAGTTAGGTCCGCACGGACCGGAGATTCAAAAAGAAATCCAGAACAACTTGTTTGCGGTCGAGATTAAGCGCATCAGAATCTGCAATTGCTTTTTGTGTGCCTTCCCAGAGTTTCACATAGGCATAGGCGGCGCCGGTGCCGGCTGCAATCGACCGGCGCATTTGACCATGCAGCCAGGTTTCTGCAACGTGCTGAAAGCTCTCCCAGTTGTCGGTCTGACCGCGGGCGGCAACCAGATCGGACAAGGCATGGAGAGCTTTCAGATCCATCTGACTGCCGGCTTCTGCGAGTTTCCTTGTGCCTTGGGCGATCGCCAAACCATCGCCTGCCAAGAGCGTCAATGCGGCTCTTAAGCTGCCATCGGCGGTCTGAGCGATTTCAGCTAAACCGCTGGCATCGGGGATCACATTTCCGGCTAGATCGCGCAGGCCGTTGGCGATGTCGGTTTCAGAGAGCGGCGCCATGTCCAACCGGCGGCATCTGGACCTGATGGTGGGGAGCAATCGGCCCGGCGCATGGCTTAAGACAAGGAACAAGCACCGTTCAGGTGGCTCTTCAAGTATTTTCAATAACGCATTGGCAGAACTTGCATTCATATCGTCAGCAGCATCAACGATACAGACCCGCCAGGCCCGCGCGGATGCGGTTGTTCCGAAGAAACTGACGGTTCGGCGAACCTCATCAACGGGAAGATCGGCTTTGAACCGTTTGCCCTTGTCATCCCAGGGCCGGCGCAAATGCAAGATGTTCGGATGCCCGCCTGCAGCGACTTGCCGGACGACAGGATGGTCTTCGGGAACGCTGAGATCTTGCACCATCGCTGCTTGCGGCCCAAACCGGTCCGGATTGGCCAGAACAAACTTGGCAAAGCGGAATGCCAGTGTCGCCTTGCCGATACCCTTCGGCCCGCCCAGGATCCAGGCGTGGTGCAGCCGCTCTGAGCGGTAAGCGTCCAGAAGGCTCTTCTCCGTCTCACCATGACCAATCAGAACGTTGCGCTGGTGCGGCAGTGGAGTACCCGGCAGGGCATCGACCTCTGGAGTTTCAACAGGTTCGTTTCTGCGCGCCAAGGTCAGTCGGCCTCCTGCGCCAGGGTGTCTGTGCTCAACTGATCCTGAAAGGCAGCCTCCACAGCGGATTGAATGGATGCGCTGACAGTCTCCAAATCCTTCGATCCATCGATGACGGCAAAGCGGTAAGATTCTTCCGTTGCCAAATCCAGAAACCGTTTCCGGCGGCCTTCGTGGACGCGGAGAGCCTCGCCCTCGAAGCGGTCCGGCCCACCGCTTGTGTCTGTCTTTGCGCGTTCCTGCACCCGCGCCAAGCCGAGTTCAGCCGGCACATCAATCAGGATTGTGAGTTCTGGCCGGACACCGGCCACAGCTGCGGTTTCTAAAAGCCTCAGATAGTTCAGATCTACGCCAGCTTCCCCCTGATACACCAAAGTGGAGTCCGAATAGCGGTCGCACAGGACCCAATCGCCACGTTCCAGCGCTGGCTTGATCAACGTATCCACATGATCTGCACGCGCAGCAGCAAAGAGCATGGCTTCGCCGCGTGGGCCGAGATCACGGGCTTCACCGGACAGAAGCATGGTGCGGATTTTCTCGGCGCCGGGCGACCCGCCTGGCTCACGCGTGACGACCACCGTCTTACCCAGGCTTTCCAGAAAAGTCTTCAACCGGGCAATTTGGGTGGACTTGCCAGCCCCCTCACCGCCTTCAAAACTGATAAAGTGTCCCTGCACCTGGTTCCGGCCCTGTTTTCTTTTTCCGCTGTTTGCCTTGCCGGGCCGAACGGGGGTTTGTCAACCGGCGGGTTTCAGGATTTTGTTATCCGATCCAGCCAAACAAAAGTTCCTGCACGCTGTCCAGCGCCTTGCCGACGAGGCCGCCTTCCGGAACGGATGCGCCGGTAACGAGCGGTGCCCTGTGAACCACGCCGTCCTGGCCGATTACCTGAAGTTCTCCGGCAGGTGCGCCAGCTGCAATCGGCGCGACAAGCGGGCCTTGATAGACAACGCGCAGCCGGTATTCCAGGGTTCCGCCGCGCGGCAGAAATACATCAATATCTGCTTCAGATATTAGTGGGACAGTGCCGTCGACACCGCCAAAGACACGCCCCTCAGCCACCATTTCTCCGGCTGGAAAGACGGTTTTAACGGCATAAAATTCCCAGGTTCCCTCAAAGATTTCTTTCAAGGCGGCCAGGCGGTGATTGTCTGATGTCAGGCCGGCAACTGCGGCTATGATCCGGCGGCCATTGCGGTCAATTGATCCAAGGCCGGAATATCCGTCTTCCGAATGTGCGCCGCCGCCAAGTCCATCAAGGTTGCGGATTTCCCCAAGGAGCGGGTTCTTGTTGCGCTGGAAGATGTTGTTCCAGGTGAATTCGGGGATTGCGAACATCGCATATCGCTCGGGATGCTCTTCCACGATGTATTCGCCAAGACGCACCTGATCGCGCACCGTCGTCGTGTTGACGTCCTCTTCGTAGCCTGTTGGATTGCCAAAGCTGCTGTTCGCCATACCGATTTCGGAAGCGAGCGTGTTCATGCGGTCCGCAAAGGCGGCCTCGGAGCCGTCCAGACACTCAGCCAGAATGATCGCAGAATCGTTGCCGTTATGAACCAAAAGGCCCTTCAGCAGGTCCTCGACGGAAATCTCTGACTTGATTGCGGCGAACATAGTTGCACCCCGGCCAGACGGGGCACCGCCTGTCCGCCATGCGTGTTCGCTGACAGTGCACAGTTGATCCGGCGTCAGTTCGCCATCCGACAACGCCTGAAAAACCGTCGCCGCGGTCATGACCTTGACCAGAGCCCCGGGCGCGAAGGGAACGTCAGCATCCTTCGCGAACAAAACTGTGCCGGATGCCGGCTCATAAAGGAGCGCTTTCGGCGCCTTCGTGGTGAGCTGCTCTGCCTGAACGCTTACATTAGCAAACAAAGACACCAAGACCGCAGCTGAGCACCTTGTAAGGGCGGACAAGCAGTTTGGGTTCAGGTTTGGGATATGCGGCATGCGGCTGAAGATACGTCGCATCATCAGCCCCGATCACTCAATCCAGAGCTGCCTGGCGAGCAAGCAACTTCAAGGACAAACCGGACCCGGACGCAAAGGAGATCATCTCATGAGCATCCGACACACGCCGGTTCGCCATATAGGAAGAGATTGCACTTCCTGGGGTCAGACCCTGCTCAGCCGGTACGGTCAACGTGCCAAGCACGCCGCTTTCCGGTGCATAGGCTGCCGGTTGCGGTTCAAACCGATTGTTGGCTGCCACCTGGACATTGCTGGAGCCCGCCTCGAAAGCGATTGCCGGATCAAACGCGGCTGCAATCGTCGTTCCCGGTGTTGCGACTGACGCAAGCGTTGCAGACGGCCTGTATGGCCGCGGTGGTGGCGCTTGTGTCGGCCCAACGACGAGGCGCGGAGCATTTTGGGCAATCAAAGTGCCCGGACGGCTGGTGCCGGGCTGAACAGCGCCTGGACCGTTATACGATGCCATCAGGTAGGTTTCATCCTGACCATGAAGCGGCGCGCGGCCAACATACTCGACCTTGACCTTGGCAACACCGGCACTTTTGGTGTCCAGCATGTTGGCGACCCGCTCAGACAGATCGATGATGCGATTGCCGTGGAATGGCCCCCGGTCGTTGACCCGTACAATCATGGACCGGCCGTTGTTCATGTTGGTGACACGGGCGTAGGACGGCAGCGGCATGGTGGTGTGCGCAGCTGTCAGTGCGTTGCGGTCAAAGACCTCACCGTTCGCGGTTTTACGGCCATGAAAAGTCGGCCCATACCAGGATGCCAGCCCAACATTTTTATAGTTAGGCTCGTGTTTCGGGTAATACCACTTGCCGGCAATCTTGTATTTCTTGCCAACGACGTAGCGACCGCCGCCTTTGGGAACAGGCTTTCCGGCGGCAACCACTTTCGGGCTGCCTTTAACGCCATACTTTTTCGGGCTGAATTTCGCTTTTTCTTGTGGCGCGGATCCGCAGGCGGCGACAAATCCGGCGGCGGCTGCAAGCATCAAGATGGTGCGCACTTGCCGCATCACAGAACCTGTTCGGTCATTTCGTGAAGAAACAATGCCAGTGTCTTCGATAGACTTGTCATCCGAGCGCCAAGTCTGCCCGCCGATCCCATGCATCCCGCCATCCTACTCACAACGCGCTGGCAGCCCCTGAGCTCACGCGACTATTGATCCGGCCGTCCGGCAACCGGTTTCAAAGGTGTGCCCGGCAACTTGCCGGAATTTTAGACGCACTGCCCCCGCGATGCATCCTTAACCACACGCCATGTAACGGCAAACGTCTTACTTCAAAGTAAACCGCCCGTCGACCCTGCAATAACGCCGAATGCACGCCGGAGGAACCTTTCCACCGGTTCGTTTGACGGAAAAGCAAAGCCGCGAACCCTAAGCCCCTGCAAAGGCGACCTAAATTATATGGATCTTCAAGCGCTACTGGTTGTTGCTCAAAGGTCACGGGCTCAGATTTATCGCCAAATGGACAGGATGTGACACACATCACAACGTGCATTCGAACCGCCTCGTAAGGTGTGTTCATTGCTGGTGACCGCCCTGTCACAAGCAATGCTGGACCCACCTCCAGCTTAAGGCCGCCGGTTCGACCCCTGCCCACGACACTGGACCGGCGGCCCCTTCGACCCTCCCGGGTGTTGGTCTTTAGATGGTTGCTTCACAGCCCCCCCATCCAGGCCGCCATTTCAATCAACGCCCGGGACGGTCCAAACTGTCTCAGTTTTGTTTTACGAACGCGTGTTTCGGCCCGGCATAAGGCGCGCGGACAATGGCAGTCGATGGACAGTCTTGTGGGCAATCACCCCAAATTCTGATTTCCCTGCTTGACTTTGAAGGCAAGACCGGGGAAACGGGTGCTCTCGCATGAGCCTTTCAGGCTTTTGCTCTGCGCCGGAGGGGTGGCAGAGTGGTCGATTGCAACGGTCTTGAAAACCGTCGAGCGTGCAAGCGTTCCGTGGGTTCGAATCCCACCCCCTCCGCCACTTTCCTTCGATTGTGATCGCGACGAGGCCGGCCGACGCAGCCGATATCTGTCAATCGCTCGGGCCGATCATCTTTTCAGGGCGGACGAGCGCGTCAAATTCTGTTTCCGTTACATAGCCAAGATTGAGCGCTTCTTCGCGCAAGGATGTGCCGTTCTTGTGAGCTGTCTTGGCGATTTCCGTGGCCTTGTCATAGCCAATCGCGGGAGCGAGTGCGGTTACCAGCATCAAGGACCGTTCCATCAGGCGGGTGATATTGTTCTCATTTGCCTTAATGCCGGACACGCATCGGTCCGCGAAGCTGATGGAGGCATCGGCCAGCAATTTGACCGACTGCAACATCGCATGGGCCATCACGGGTTTATAGACATTCAGCTCAAAGTGCCCCTGGCTACCGGCAAACGAAATCGTTGCCTGGTTGCCGTGAACCTGTGCGCAAACCATGGTCATCGCCTCGCACTGGGTCGGATTGACTTTGCCCGGCATGATGGAGGAACCGGGTTCATTTTCCGGCAACGACAGCTCCCCAAGCCCCGACCGCGGCCCGGACCCCAAAAACCGAATGTCATTGGCGATCTTGAACAGGGATACCGCAACCGTATTGAGCGCACCATGGGCGTAGACATAGGCATCATGTGCTGCGAGCGCCTCGAACTTGTTGGATGCCGTGTTGAACGGGAGACCGGTAATCGTGGCCACCTCGGCGGCGAATGCAGTATCGAAGCCCTTTTTCGTGTTAAGGCCTGTTCCGACAGCCGTTCCGCCTTGTGCCAGCGCATACAGCCCGTTGAGCCCTTCGGTGACACGCTCCATTCCAAGGGCAATTTGGGCGGCGTACCCGCCGAATTCCTGGCCGAGGGCCAATGGCGTTGCATCCTGGGTGTGGGTCCGGCCAATTTTGACGATTTCCGCCCATTCTTCAGATTTTTTCTCAAGAGCGGACTTCAAATGGGCCAGCGCGGGCAGCAGCTTTTCTTTGATTTCCGTGGCTGCAGAAATATGCATGGCAGTTGGAAAGGTGTCGTTTGAAGACTGGCTCATGTTGCAGTGATCATTTGGGTGCACTGGTGTTTTGGAGCCGACAACACCGCCAAGCAGCTCAATTGCGCGGTTTGCAACCACCTCATTTGCATTCATGTTGGTCTGGGTGCCCGAACCGGTCTGCCAGACGACAAGTGGGAAATGATTGTCCAGCTTTCCGGCGGCAACTTCCGACGCCGCCCGTTCAATCGCATCCGCCAATTTCGGATCAAGCTTTCCCTGAGCCGCATTCACACGGGCGGCGGCCTGCTTGATGACACCCAGCGCATGGATGAGAGGACGTGGCATCGTCTCCCCGCCGATCGGAAAATTGATCAAGGAGCGGGCTGTTTGGGCGCCGTAGTACTTGTCTGCGGGTATCTCCAGTGCCCCAAAAGAGTCTGTTTCGGTCCGGACATTGTGAGACATGTTCACCTCGTTAATCGCAACTGCCTGTTTGGTTTAGTTGGTCTCGCTGGTGAACAGTTTCCAGAGACTGCGCAAAATATGGTTTTGGAATGTGTGTCGGACGACGTCCCACTTGGACCCAATTTATGGCGGCAACCTATGGCTCAAACATACAGAAATTTTCGGGTACCAGAAATCCAATGACAACCACTGATAGCCGTTCTGCATATTGAAAGGTTTCTCTTCGGGGGGTAGTGCTGAAGGCAAGCCGCTCCCGAGCTTCAATCGAAGGACCTGAATATGGAAAGCTTTGCTGGTGACTTGAGGGAAATGGCTCGAACGCCTCTTCACCAAAGCCATGTCCAGGCAATCCGGGATCTGGGAACGGAAGTCCGCTTTGATGCGGGCACAATGATCGCCGAAGTTGGCGACCCGATGGATCGGTTCCTTTATATCCTGGAAGGGCGTGTCGAGATAATCGACACCTACACGCGGGAGGCTTACCTGCCGTCCTCGCTTGGACCGGATCAATTCATTGGGGAAATTACGTTTTTGAATGGCGGGGCTTATACGTTGCCGCTGCGCGCCAAGGAAGACACGGTTTTAATCTCTGTCTCCCGGAAAGACATGCTTGCGGCCATGTCACGAATACCCGAGATGTCGGACATCATCATTTCGGTTTTTGCCGCGCGCCGGCGCCGACAGGTTGAAGAGCACGACACGTCGCTGAAGCTAGTCGGTGCAGATGTTGACCGAGATGTCAGGCGGGTTGCGGAATTTGCGGCGCGGAACAAGATCGCGTTTCAGATGATTGATCTCGGGTCTGAAGACGCGGAAGAAATCGCGCAGAGCTGCAAGCTCAGTGGGCGGCAGCCGGCCGTTGTCTTCGGCAAAAACCGGGTTGTCGACCAACCCACACCTGCAAAGGTGGCGAAGCTCCTGGGACTGGCGCAACACTTTGAATGCCATGAAACAGTAGATGTTCTTATCGTCGGTGGCGGACCGGCAGGCGTTGCAGCGGCCGTGTATGCAGGAGCGGAAGGGCTTTCTGCGGTGCTTGTCGAGGATCTGGCCATTGGGGGGCAGGCTGGGACGTCCAGCCGGATTGAGAACTACATGGGCTTTCCGACCGGGATCTCCGGGTCTGATCTCGTTTGGCGGGGCGAAGTGCAAGCGCTCAAGTTTGGCACACGGTTTTTGCGGCCTCGGCGGGCGGAGAAACTGGAACGGCGGGCCGATGGGACATTCTGTGTCACGTTGGACAATGGCAAGGAAATTTGTGCCAAGGCCGTTGTCGTTGCATCCGGTGTCCAGTATCGCCGTTTGCCGCTCAACCGGCTGGAAGAATTCGAGGGCACCGGTATCTATTATGCCGCAACGGATATGGAGGCCCGCTATTGCCGCGGCGCTGATGTGGTCGTGGTGGGAGGCGGCAACTCCGCCGGGCAAGCGGCGATGTATTTGTCCAGAGCAGCGTGCCATGTCCACATGTTGATCAGGGGCGACAGTCTGGCTGAATCCATGTCGGACTATCTTCTTTCAAGGCTCGAAGCTGACCCGTCTGTAACAATCCATTACAAGTCCCAGATCAAGGCGCTGGAAGGAGACGCTGCGCTGGAAAAAGTCGTGATCGACCGGAACGGCGAGGACTGGAACCTGGATTGTCCCGCTGCCTTCATTATGGTGGGTGCAGCCCCCAACACAGACTGGCTGTCAGAAACCTGCGACCTGGATGAACGCGGCTTCGTGCTCACAGGCGATAAAGTTGGGGAACAATCGCAATATGCAACATCGTGTCCTGGTCTGTTTGCCGTTGGTGATGTTCGAGCCGGCTCGGTAAAACGTGTTGCTTCGGCCGTTGGTGAAGGATCTGTTGTGATTTCCCACGTGTGGCAACATGTGCAAGGTAATTGAAGCGTAGGCCTTTTTTGGAAAGCTCTTGGAATGCCAAGACGACAGTCGAAACTGTTCAAGATAACATCCGGCCGTGTGCTCGCCGGGTTCGTGCTGCTGTCCGCGATCGTTGCCGTGTTGTCGGAACCCGTCATTGAGACGTATTTTCAAAAACAGGCTGGCCTGCGGGGACAAGCAACCCTGAAACTGACTGTGGAAGGGTTGAAAGGTGCGTTGCAGCGCTATGAACCCCTGCCCTCGCTGATTGCCGAGCGCCCGAGCTTGGTTGCTCTCCTGAAGTCTCCCACGGACCCAGAACTTTTGAAGCGGGTCAACGAAGACCTCCGTCTCTCCGCCTACCGTCTGAAAGCTTCAGATGTCTATGTGATGGATGTCTCCGGCATGACGCTCGCTGCCAGCAGCTATCAAAAGGAGCTGTCGTTTGTAGGGCGAAGCTTTGCCTACCGGCCATATTTCACTCAGGCACTTGAGGGAGGAACCGGTCGCTTCTTTGCGCTTGGAACGACTTCTGGGGAACGCGGTTACTTCTTTGCGGCTCCCATTGAAGACAATGAGCGTGTCGTAGGTGTGGTCGCAGTCAAGTTCACAGTTGATGGGTTTGAACAAGCCTGGCGCAACGCAGATCATCAGATCATCGTGTCTGACCTGCGCGGTGTCGTCTTCATGGCGAGCCGGCCGGATTGGCATTTCCGCACCCTACGTCCGCTGACAAGAACCGAAATCGCTGAAATTCAGGCGAACCGGCAATACCCGGCGGATGGGCTTCTTCCCCTTGTCAACACGGTTAAACCACTCACGGAGGATCTCAATCTCATCAAGATTGAGGATGAACCAAGTGGCTATCGCTATATCAGCAGCTCGGAGTACATCTCTGACGCCGGGTGGAATGTACGGATCCTGGTTTCCGCCACCAGAGCAAGGACACAGGCCTTTGCGGCGGTTCTGATCCTCGTCCTCGGGATCATGCTGATTGGATTGGCCGTCGCTTTTTACATCCAGCGGCGCGCGCAGCTTATAGAACGGCTGTTGACCCAGCAGGCCGCACAGGAACAACTCGAAGTTCGGGTGGAAGAACGGACCGCTGATCTCAACCGAACGAATGCACAGCTTTTGGAAGAAGTTGCCGAACGAAAGGCAGCTGAAACCCGGTTGCGGAAAACCCAGACGGAGTTGGTGCAAGCGGGCAAGCTGGCAGCGCTTGGTCAGATGTCCGCAGCGCTCAGCCATGAGTTCAATCAACCGCTTGCCGCCGTAAAATCTTACGCGGAAAACGCTTTGAAGCTTCTTGAAAGGAACAGGACACCCGAAACCCGGGAAAACATCAGCCGTATCTCTGAAATGACAGATCGGATGGCGTCAATCTCGAAGCATTTGCGCAACTTTGCACGCCGTCCGATGGAAAAGGTCCGGCCGGTCCCTTTGGTACAGATCGTCAATGACGCGATTGGTCTCCTTCAACCAAGGCTCCGGGGGAGCGGCGCCAAACTCAATTTCGCTCAGCCGGATGAAGAGGTCTGGGTCATGGGCGGACATATCCGCCTTCAACAGGTTGTGGTCAATCTCCTGACGAATGCACTTGACGCCATGAAAGATCGGCAACCCGTCCAAATCGATATTGCCCTTCAAACAGATGCCGACACTTGTGTACTGTCGGTCCGGGATTACGGCGCCGGGGTTTCGGAAAAGGAGATGGGCCAGGTTTTTGATCCCTTTTTTACTACCAAACAGCCGGGCGAAGGGATGGGATTGGGCCTTTCAATCTCATACAACATCGTCAAGGATTTCGGGGGGACACTCCAGGTGTCCAATCATGACGAGGGCGGCGCCGTCTTTTCGATTGATCTTCTTCTGGCTGGCGAGACCGCCAACGAAAACCAGGAAATCCGCGTGCAGGAAACAGCCGCCGAATGAGTGCTCAAAAAATCCTCTTTGTCGACGACGAAGAACATCTGCGTTTCACTGCCAAACAAAGCTTGGAGCTGGAAGGCCTTGAGGTTGAATGCTTCCCCAATGCCGACCAGGTGCTGCAGCATGTAACACGCGACTTTCGCGGTATTCTCGTGACCGACATTCGTTTGCCGGGAACCGATGGGCTGACCTTGATGCGCAAGGTTTTGGAAATCGATCCGAGTTTTCCGGTTATTCTGGTGACCGGCCACGGCGATGTCGAACTGGCTGTCAGCTCGATGCGCGACGGAGCCTATGATTTCATTGAAAAGCCCTTCCCCCCGAGCCGCCTGGTCGAAACCGTGCGCCGCGCACTGGACAAACGCCGTTTGACCGTCGAAGTCCGGTCGCTTCGCCGGGAGGTTGGCGCGCGGGATGCCGTCGAAGGGGTTTTGCACGGTCGCAGCCCGGTAATGCGAGCGTTGAGGGATCAGGTTAGCGCTGTTGCGGCTGCCGATGTGGATTTGTTGATTACTGGCGATACCGGTGTCGGCAAGGAAGTAGCCAGCCGGGCAATCCACGAAGCCAGTTCGCGCGCTCCCATGCCGTTTGTTCACATCAATTGCGGTGCGCTTCCTGCAAATCTTGTTGAAAGCGAACTTTTCGGCCATGAGGCAGGAGCCTTCCAGGGAGCCATGCGGGCCCGAACCGGGCGCTTTGAGGCCGCCCGCGGCGGGACGGTTCTTCTCGATGAGATCGACAGCCTGTCACTCCCGCTACAGACAAAACTCCTGCATGCCATCCAAAACCGGGTGGTCACACGGCTGGGGTCAAATGAACCGGTGGAATTGGATGTCCGTTTCATAGCAGCCACCAAGAAGGATCTTGTTGCGGAAGCGGCCGCCGAGCGATTCCGGTCTGATCTCCTCTACCGGCTCAATGTTGTGACGGTTACCGTGCCACCCCTCAGTACCCGACGGGAAGATATCCCGCTCCTTTTTTCCAAACTGGTCTCAGACGCGGCAACCCGCTTCAAGCGGGAGCTTCCCGAAATACCGGATAGTGTTTTGGCCAAAGTCGTCAGTCAGGACTGGCCAGGAAATGTTCGCGAACTGCGCAATGCGGCTGATCGGTTTGTTCTGGGCTTGGGTTCTGGTGATGATACCGGCGGCGGTGAACAACAAGATCTCGGTCTCGCTGACCACATGGCCCTTCATGAAAAGGCTTTGATCGCAGCAACGCTTGCCGCCCATGCTGGCAGCATCAAGGAGACTTATGAGGCGCTCAAGATTTCTCGAAAGGCGCTTTATGAGAAGATGCAAAAATACGATCTCTCCCGGAAAGCCTATTCTGAAGAACTCTAAATTCTGAACTGCCCCCTAGATGTGTCACCTATTCGGGACACGACTTGACCGCTTTGTCACCGTCTCCACCCAAATCCCCCCTTCCCCAACGACAAACTTCATTTCTTGGGGCGCCGAAGCTTGCCTTTTTACCCGTTCGCACTTGATTACAGGGCGGCACGCTTTGGGAGGAGCGCAGGTCCAGTTCAATTTGGTCAGCAGGAATCCGCAAAAACTCCGTGCCCGTTCCGCTCGGAACAATAATCTTTGGAGGAACTCATGAAATTCACCATGATCACTGGCGCGGTTGCAATCGCAGCTATGACCGCGACGTCCGCTTTTGCTCAGGATGAGGATCGCACCGGCTGGCCGGAAAGCTTCACCGTTGGCACCGCGTCTCAGGGCGGCACCTACTTCGCTTACGGTTCTGGCTGGGCAAACCTGGTTGCAGAAGAACTCGGCATTTCCGGCGGCGGTGAAGTCACCGGCGGCCCGATGCAGAACATGGCCCTGGTTCACACTGGTGACGCACAGTTCGGCATGACCACCATGGGCCCGGCAGCGGAATCGCTCGGCGGCACCAACCCGATCGCACCGGGCCTGCAGATGACCAACGCCTGCGCAATGTTCCCGATGTATCAGACCCCGTTCTCAATCACGGCTCTGTCTTCCTCCGGCATCACGTCTATTGCCGACATTCCGGATGGCGCCAAGATCGGCTTTGGTCCGGCGGGTTCCACCTCCGACACCTATTTCCCGCGCATGATGGAAGAGCTTGGCGTGAACTTTGAGCGCCGCAACGGCGGGTGGTCCGACCTTGGCGGCCAGCTTCAGGATGGTCTTCTGGACGTGATTGCATTCGCAGCAGGCGTTCCGGTTCCGGCCGTTAGCCAACTCGAAGTCCAGACCGACATCAACATCATCGAGTTCACCGAAGAAGAGCGTGCGAAGATCCTGGAAGCCTTCCCGGTTTCAGAGTTCGCAATTGCTTCTGACACCTACACCACTTTGGAAAACGACGCGCGTTCAGTGTCCATGTGGAACTTCGCTGTCGCCAACTGCGACCTGCCGGCGTCCTTCGTTAAGGCTGCTGTTAACGTCGTCATGTCCGACAACGACCGGATGGTGAACATCCACAAGGCTGCACGTTCAACGCTGCCTGAAAACTGGACCAAGAACACCGTTCTTAAGTGGCACCCGGGTGCAGCTGAGTGGTTCACGGAAAATGCTGGTGCCGACATTCCGGCCGACATGATCCACGGCAACTAAGACCGTCTTCACAAAAAACCAAAGGAGGGCCGCGGGACTTGCGCGGCCCTTACTTCAACGACAAGATAAACTCTGGCTGACGCAGCTGGAGGCGCGGGGGACCATGACCGACAAGACAACACCAGCCGAAGACGACGATCATCTGATCGCGCACGGCGTCGATGAGGAACCGGTTGAGGTAAACCGGCGCCTGTTTGAGGGGAAATCCCTCATGTTCATCACGTCCTTCGCAGCGCTTTATGCCGCATTTCACATGGCGGCCTTGAACGGTCTGTCGATCTCCGAATGGACCGGGATTGTTATCCCGTTCCTGCCGACGTTCCCGATGGAAACCTGGAACTTCCGCATTGTGCACGTCGCCGGTGCGCTCGCGCTTGGGTTTCTTTTGTTTGCCGGCCGGATTGATTTTCCTGAAAAGGGTCAGGAAACACCAGTTCTTGGTTATGCCGCTTACGCCTTGATGATCCCTGCCCTGTTCTCGCTCGGTATGGCCTTCTCCTTCGCCGCTGAAATCTCCAATGGCAAGATGTGGAATGGCATTGATGAAGGCATCAAGTTCAGTGAAACCTACCTCTTCGGCCTGCCACTGATCGTGGCAACAGCCGGTGGCATCATCCTCTCCTGGTTCCATCAACGCGTCCGATCAGGGTTCGCGGCTCCGGATGTCGTGCTCGCGGTTTGTGGAGCAGCTGTTGCGGCCTACCTGATCACGATCTACGGCACCTTGATGCGGAATTCGACCGGAACACCGTTTGCACCGATCGGCATTTCGATCGCAGCGGTTGCCGGCACCGCACTCATCATGGAGTTGACCCGCCGCGTCGCCGGAATGGCACTCGTGGTGATCGCCGCTGTCTTCCTCGGCTACGTCTTCATCGGCGACAAACTGCCAGGCTTCCTGAATTCACCGCCAATTACCTGGCAGCGGTTCTTCAGCCAAGTCTACACCGATGCGGGGATTCTCGGCCCGACGACCGCTGTTTCGTCGACCTACATCATTCTCTTCATCATCTTCGCAGCCTTCCTGCAGGCTTCCAAAGTGGGCGACTACTTCGTCAACTTCGCCTTCGCAGCTGCGGGCCGCGCCCGCGGAGGTCCGGCGAAGGTTGCAATCTTTGCCTCCGGTCTGATGGGTATGATCAACGGGACGTCCGCCGGTAATGTTGTCTCCACCGGCTCCCTGACCATTCCGCTGATGAAGAAGGTTGGCTATCACCGCAAGACCGCAGGCGCGGTTGAAGCGGCTGCCTCAACCGGTGGTCAGATCATGCCGCCGATCATGGGCGCCGGCGCGTTCATCATGGCAGAAATCACCGGCATTCCTTACACGGAAATCACCATCGCCGCCCTGATCCCGGCCGTACTTTACTTCGTTTCGGTCTACTTCATGGTCGACTTCGAAGCTGCCAAACTCGGCATGCGCGGGATGAAATCTGAAGAACTGCCGAAGTTCGCACAGATGGTCAAACAGGTTTATCTGTTCATCCCGATCATCATCCTGATCTACGCCCTCTTCATGGGCTACTCGGTGATCCGCGCGGGCGCTCTGGCAACCATTTCAGCGGCCGTCGTATCGTGGCTCACCCCGTACCGGATGGGGCCAAGGTCCATCTTCAAGGCCTTTGAGATCGCCGGAACAATGTCGGTGCAAATCATCGCCGTGTGTGCCTGCGCAGGCATCATCGTGGGTGTGATCTCGTTGACCGGTGTTGGCGCGCGCTTCTCAGCGCTCCTCCTGAGCCTTGCGGACACTAGTCAGCTGTTGGCGCTGTTCTTTGCAATGTGTATCTCGATCCTGCTCGGGATGGGCATGCCGACGACAGCTGCCTACGCGGTGGCCGCATCCGTTGTCGCGCCGGGGCTTGTTCAACTCGGCATTCCGCTTCTGACCGCGCACTTCTTCGTGTTCTACTTTGCGGTTCTCTCGGCGATCACACCGCCCGTGGCGCTAGCCAGTTACGCGGCAGCCGGGATATCGGGAGCAAACCCGATGGAGACGTCGGTCGCCTCGTTCAAGATCGGCATTGCGGCCTTCATCGTGCCGTTCATGTTCTTCTACAATTCCGCATTGTTGATGGACGGTTCGGTGCTCGATATCGGCCGGGCAGCACTTACAGCGGTCGTTGGCGTGTTCCTGTTGTCGTCCGCCGTTCAAGGCTGGTTCCTCGGCGCGGTGGCTGCCTGGTTCCTGCGCATTGGCCTGACCGCGGCGGCCCTCCTGATGATCGAAGGCGGGCTCATCTCCGACCTGATTGGTGTCGGGATCGCAGCGGCTGTCTTCGCAGTACAGCGGATCTTTCATCCAAAACCGGATGCAGCGATCCCGGTCCGCGGCGCGGATTGACGATCCTACAGTCCCGGCGGCACAACGCGCCGGGGCTAAGTATGAAAACAAAAGAGAAAACAGCTCGTACGCCCGGCTTTAGGCCGGGCGTAACAGTGTCTCCCTCGGCCCCTCGCCGAAGTGCTGCTTATAAAGGCCGGACAAACGTCCCAACTGCGTAAAGCCGTTTTTGCACGCCAGCTCCGTAACCGATGTTTCGTCCCGGTGGGCGGATCGGAGGTCTCGGCGCAATTGATGAAGGCGCTTAAGCTCGATGAATCGGCGGGGACCAATGCCAAGTGTATTTTGAAATGCGTAGTAGAGTTTTCGCCGCGATATCCCTAGGTCCGCCGCAATAACAGAGGCATCTGGAGAATCCTCAGTGTCCCCGTTGCTGAAGAGAACTTCCGCTGACCGGATGATGTCATACTGTTTGGACGCTGGCAGCGTTGATAATTCCATATCCGAATTCTGAAACCAGGGTTGAAGCACCTTTGCAAGTGCGTCCAACAGCAGATCGCGCCACACATTCAACCGTGTTTCGAAAGTCTGTTTATCCAGATCAACAGCTGTATCGAGCCAAGCGCTCGCCATTTGGGCAACATGTGTCAGGTGAAGAAGAAGCGCCTCAGATACTGTTCGCAATGGGGCGCCTTTCGGCTCCCAGCCAAGCGCATCAACGATTTCCTCAGAGACCGTGAGTTCCAGACTGAAAAGCGGCCCTTCGAGGAGGTAATCAACTACCTTCCCCGGGATCCAGACCAACGCGTCAGCAGGATTGATTTCAAGTCCGGCGGAGCGGACCAATCCCTCGCTCTCTATCATATAGCCAAAATGAAGACGCCCATCTTGAACCGTGTCGCGCCATAGTTGGCGGCCCTCGCTTTTCACCCAGGTCAGCGTGACTCCGGCAAATTCATCAGAACGGGCCTTAAAATTCAGTGGTCCTGCCGATAGCTGTGTCAGGGTAGGGCTGACGCCCGTCGCCTCAATCCAGAACGCTTCGATTTCATCGAATGTACTGAAAGTGAGAAAATCGGATTGCATTGTCCGCCCTATTTAATTTTCCGTTTTGCACGAACTGAACAGTCCGTCGGATCCGATAATGGCAGTCTCTCCTTTGAGGTCAAGGACATGTGCGTGCTTGCAACACATGTCCGCCATGAAGGAGGCTTGAAGATGCAATTTAAAAAGCTGGGTTTGCCAGTGGTGGCGTTGGGGCTAATCGCCTCGATGGTCTCCCCGAGCCATGCACAGATGCTCAAGGACATTGCCGAGGCTGCGCCGAATGAAAACATCGGCCCCATGCCGCATGAAGTCCCGGGCGATCCGACCAAGATGAACATCAAGCAGGACAAGTCGACCAACATCTGGCGGGAACTGCGGGAAGGTACTGGCGGCAAAGAACCCGGGCCGATCGACATCCAGCGCTATAATTTGCAAATGGAACCGGTTGGCATTCAAACTTTCTTCAAGCTTCCGGTTGCAATCACTCCGGAAGACTTGAAAGCAGGTGAGATCGATATCGCTATCTTTGGGGCACCTACGGGCGCGCTCCCTCATTCTGCCGGAAACATGTGGGCCCCTGCCGAAGTGCGCACCACACGCGATTACGGCGGCTATGGTGACCCGCAATTCCCATTGAGCTGGATCGAGTACGAGACTTTGATCGCACCGTTCACAATCCTGAACGCGGTTGATTATGGCGATGTTGGTCTTAATCCCTACAATCAATCACACACGATGGAAGAAATCCGGCGTGTGACGCGGGAGGTGGCATCCGTTGGCGCCATTCCATTCATCGTCGGGGGAGACCACTCGGTGCCGAACGGGACTTACCGCGGGATCGTCGATGTCTATGGCAAGAACAATGTCGCCATTCTACATTTTGATGTACATCTCGACCGGGATATGGGCCTCGGGAAATTCGGAGCTTATTACCACTCCGGCGTTTTCATGAACCGGGCCGTCGAAGAAGGTATGGTAGAGGGGCGCCATATCATTCAGTATGGAATGTCGACTCCTGTCTTCGGTGCCGAGGAATACGACAAGGCGGCAGCAGATGGCGCCAAGGTTTACCACATCCACGAAATCCGCCGGGATGGCGTTCGGGAAACTTTCGACAAAATCTATGAGGACCTCAAGGATATCGATCTTGTCTATGTTTCCTTCGACATCGACACATTCGATATGGCCTACGCGCCTGGCACCGGTTCTTCGTCTCCAATTGGATCAAAGCCCGAGGACCTGTTTCCGTTGTTGCGCGAATTCGCGGCGACAAAGACTATCGTTGGGGCCGATTTTGTAGAATTTAATCCGTTCTACGACAACAAGGGCCAGCAGACAGCACGTCTTGTACGCCGGACCATGTTCCAGTTCCTGACCGGAATCGCGATGAAGAAAGAAGGAATGGATCCAAAATACATCCACCCTCGCGTTTCCGGAGAGCCCTAAGACAAGTAAAACAGTCTTTGTGGCACGCCACATTCACGGCCCGTGTAAACGGGTCGTTTTGTTCAAATTGTCCTGCTCCGTCAGAGTGCTGAATCGGACTGTTTTTGAGAGGCTACGCAAAAATACTTACACATCTGATTTCACAGATGTTTTTGGCACTATTTGCATATTGCGGATTATCGAAACTGGGTGTGTTTGAAGGCTTTGACGATGGCCGGCGTGGAGCTAGCAGACTTTCCGAGGCGCTAATTCGAACGGGCGCGGAGCGTTGTGCTTGGTAGTTCTCCGAACTGGTTTTTGTAGAGCTGGGACAGCCTCCCAAACTGCACAAAACCATTTTTAAGGGCCAGATCGGTGACCGTGGTCTCATCCGGGGCGTGGGCTTTCAGGTCCCGGCGCAGCATGTTTAACCGCTTTAGTTCAAAATATCTGCGCGGACCAAGCCCCAAATGCTCTTGAAAGGCTCTAAACAGGGATCTGCGGGACACGCCTATCTCCTTGCTCAGGTTCTCCATATCGGGCATTTGGTCGGGTGGCAGTCCGTTGAAAAAGGTCTCGGCAAGCCGGATCAGCTGGTAAGGCGTCGGTCGATCTGCTGACTGTGCTGCCGGGCACTCCTTTGCACCCCACGGCATGACTACATCTTGAAGATCGTCAAGCAACTGGTCACGCCATGCCTGGATGATGGCCTGCGCGTATTCCGGACGTTTCGGCAAAGACTGGAGTTGCGCAGCGCGGCGGATCGCTTTGCACGTTGATGTTAGACGTGCTCGAGTTTCTTCGGGGATACCCATTACCGGCGGACCAGATACGTTCCAGCCAAGCTCTTCCAACAGCTCCTGTTCAATGCCGATATCAATGGATGCAGTTTTCCCTTTCATCAGGAAGTCCATCTCGGCCTCCGGCTGCCACATGGCCATTTGAGATTGGTCAACTTCCCTGCCCTGAAAAAGGATCGGTTCTTCGGCGGACACTGCGAACGCAAAATGCAGTCCAGTTTCGGGCGCCTCGTCATGCCACCTGTGGCAACCTTCGTTTCCGGACCAAATCAAAGTTACACCATCCAAATCGACACACTCGACTGTGAAATTTATCAGGCCTGCTGACAGCTGTGTGAACCCTGGCTTCATGCCGGTTGAGGCGACAAAGAATTCTTCAATTTCTTCACAATCCTTCAGGGTCAACCGCGCCAAATCCATCTCGAAGCTTCCTTTAAGTCATTGCATTTGTAATTTTACGTACTTCCCAAATCGCAGCTTGCGTCCTGACTGGTGTGTTTCCCACCCTATTCGATCCAGTTTTAAAAATGCGGTCAAATTAAATCCCACGATTGGAGAAATTTGGCACAATTTAGACAGAAGAAGTCTTTTTTCTGCGCCAAGCTGTTGTTTGCGGTTTGGAACGGGATGAGGGCTTTACGAAAACTCCTCCCGAACAAGCGCCGGAGGAGATTGATAATGAACATACGTAAGAGCATTTTTGCGTGCCTGGCACTCGGTATCGGATCCGTTGCAGCCAGTCCTGCTTTCGCCCAGGACAATCCCGCCCCTGATCTCTCGGATGACCGGCGCATCGACGGCATCCCTGAGACGCTCGTCCCATGGCGTGACCCGGATAATCCGAACATTCAAATTCTTGATGAGGGCTGGGACAAGTATTACCTCCGCAAGGATATGGTCGGTGACAATCCTCAACGCGAGCCCGGACCCATTGATCTTCAGCGGTATCACGTCCTCCCAACGAAACATGCTTTTCCGACGTATTTCGGCCTTCCTTATGCAATGACGACCGAAGACCTGATTGCAGGCGAAGTTGACATTGCAATCGTTGGCGCACCTTCCGAATACAATCCTGCCAGCGGCAACGGATGGGCTGCAAACTATCTACGTCTGAACCATAATTACGACTTCGCGCAGGCTGGCCACGACATGTGGTTCAACAACGAGTACTTCGAAGAACTCAACATTGTTGATTATGGCAATGCAAACCAGCATCCAACGTTGATGATGCAAAACTTTGCCAATCAGGCCCTTGTTTTCAAAGAGATTCTCGATGGCGGCGCAATGCCAATGGTGATCGGCGGAGATCACGGAACTCAGGTCGCATCATTGATGGCGCTGTACGATCATTTCGGCCCGAAGAGCTTCACGATTGTGCATTTCGACGCTCACACGGATCTTGCCCCGCCGGATGGAACACTCGGGATGTTCACACACGGGGGACGTGCTTTGCGTTTCGCACATGAACAAGGTCTCGCTGACGGCGATCAAATCTTCCATGTGGGATTGCGCGGTGCCTATGAGAGCGTGGAGCGTATGGACTGGATGTTCAACAACCAGACCAATTACTACTTCATGCCCCGCTTTGAGAGAAATGGCTTTCAAGAAACTGCGAACGAATTGCTGGCGGAACTGGAAGGACGACGCATCTACATCTCCGTTGACATGGACGTGATTGATCCTGCGCATGTCCCGGGTGTGTCCAACCCGGAGATCGGTGGTTTTACCACCAAGGAAATGATGCAACTTCTGCGGATGATCTTCCTCCAAAACGAAGTGATTATGATCGATTTCTCTGAGTATTCGCCATTGCTGGACGATCGCCGCCGAAACACGGCCAATGCAATCAACCGCCTCCAACGGCACGTTTTCGCAGCCTATGCCGCACGCCAGTCTGGGATTACCGATCCGAACTATGTCCACCCGGCCATGCTGAAGGACAACAGCGCCGAATAGAAACGAGCAGCGCGGCCGCTGGGTACGGTCGCGCTTTGTTCTGGGGGCTTTCCTCCCATTGGCGGCTATGGCCTGGCGGCACATCCAAAAGGCGGAGCGGATGCACAGATCAAGTTTGGTTTGTCGGTCTTTTTCTAAGGCTTGAAACCGACGCTGTTAATTTTGGTGCACAATCGGCATATCCAATACGCTGCTCTACCTTTAGTCTCGCCCATACTAAGGTGAGAGTCCAATTCCGAGTGGGGGTCATTCATGCATTCCAGAGCCACAGTTTTTTCTGGCGTTTTTGTTCTTGTCTCTGTGGCGTTGGCGGCGCCTGCGCTGGCGCATACCGGTCATGGATATGGTGGCGGGTTCATCAGCGGGTTTGCGCACCCAATCCTGGGCTGGGATCATGTTGCGGCCATGGTGGCCGTCGGGTTGTGGGGCGCCTTCCTCGGGTCGCCCTCGATCTGGATTCTGCCGATCGTTTTTCCGCTGGTGATGGCCTTCGGCGCCGCGCTCGGCATTCTCGGCGTTCCGATCCCCGCCGTTGAAACCGGGATTGCGCTTTCAGCTGTCGTCCTGGGTCTCATGATCGCACTGGCAGTTCGGGCGCCGATCTGGGTCTCTGCCGTGCTCGTAGGCCTGTTTGCAATCTTCCATGGCTATGCCCACGGAACCGAACTGCCTGTCTCCGCCAATGTCTTTGCCTATGCGATCGGGTTTGTGCTTGCGACCGGCATGCTGCACATGATCGGGATCGCATTCGGTCTTCTCGTCAAATGGCCGGCTGGACGGATCGCCGTTCGGGGTGCCGGCGGTGTTATATCGCTGGCCAGCGTCGCCTTTCTGGTTGGTGCTGTCTGAGAATGCGGGCAGCCGGAATTGGTCTTGGAATCCTTGTTGGTCTGACCGGCGCGGCGCAAGCCCACAGCCCGGTTCCGGGGATTGAAGGCTTTTATATTGGCTTGCTGCATCCCCTCTCATCGCCCGCGCAGATCCTTTTGATCCTCAGTGCCGGGCTTTTGATCGGCGGGTTTCCAAGGGACAGGGTGCGCTGGTTGCTGGCAGCCTTTCTTGGCTGTTCCTTCGCCGGTCTTTTCTGGTCGGGTGGTGATGTGTCAGACACACTGGCCTACACCGTCGTCATCGCCACTAGTGCCTTGGCAGCGGCCTCTGCCAATCGGCTGTTTCCTGCCGCAGTTGGATGTGTTGCGATCGCAGGCCTTCTTCTCGGGGCAATGTCTTTGCCCGATGGCGGGCTATGGTGGGACCGTTTCGTGACGATGAGCGGTTCCTTGGCGGGGCTCAATATCTTGATGCTCTATCTGTCCGGATGTGTCGTCGTACTCAATGAACGGGTGCACTGGGCCATGCTGCCGGTTGCGTTCCGGATTGCAGCGGCGTGGATTGCGGCTGTTTCATCCATGATGCTCGCGATACAGTTTGCACCAGCCCCCTCCATTGCGGCGCTCTAGGGAAGACGTATGACCTCACAAGATTCTTCCGAAAAACATCAAGAAGACAACCCATCTGAAGTCTCATTTCTCCGGCGGTTTCTCCGCGAACCTTTATTGCATTTCCTGCTTCTGGCAGCGGGTCTCTTTGTTGCGCAAGGCATCATTGGCGGAGATGAGCGGGAGGTGATCGTTGTTGATGCGGAAGCCCAAAGATACCTCTTTTCCCAGGAAGAAGACTTGCGCCTTCGCTCGTTGAGCGATGACGACAAACAGCGAATTGTCGACGCTTTCATCGAGGAGGAAATCCTCGTGCGGGAAGCAAAGGCACGCGGGTTTACCGACAGCTCCCGGGTCCGTGGGTTGCTGTTGCAAAACATGCGCTTTTTTATTGGAAGCGACATACCCGAACCGTCCGAAGACGACTTGCGCGCCCATTTTGAGGCCAACCAGGACGCCTTTACCAGTCCGCCGAGCCTCGATCTGAACCATGTCATGTTCTCAGATCCTGATACGATACCAGATGGCATTCTGGACGCGCTCAATCAGGCCGGAGATCCCTCCACTCTCGGGGACTTGGATACACGGCTCGGATACCGTCTGCGGTTTCTCGATCAACGCCGGCTTGCGGGCCTCTTTGGCACCGAACCTGCCAAGGACTTGCTCTCGGTCAGCGAAGACGACCAGGACTGGCGCGGTCCTTATGTATCCCCAACGGGATCCGCCCATTTTCTTCGTGTGATCAATCGGAACCCGCCGCGCACGCCAACTTATGAACTGGCCCAAGACTGGATCTCGACGCATTGGCTGTCGGCAAAATCCAACGAGCTGCTCGATGCAGCGCTGGACGACATGCGGCAGAACTATCTTGTTGTGGTCGAGCCGGTTGAGGGCGGGCCGAATGACTAAGGCACACCCGATTGCAGCGCTTGTGTTGGTGGTATTGGCGGCTTGGTTGTGGCCCGCATCGGCATCAGCACACTCGCTGGGTGTCGATAAAGCCGAGCTGATCGAAACAGCTCCAGGCACCTATGAGCTTCTCTCAAAGGTTCCGCAGCGGCTTGCCAGTGCAATCACGACGCCCGTTTTGCCGGACCGGTGCACCTTCGAAGGATCACCGCGCGGAGAACGTGGGTCGTATCTGGTGCTTTTCCGATTTACCTGCCAAACGGCCCTGACGTCTGACGACCAGCTCATCCTCCCCTGGAAACGCGATGGCGCGTTGCTGACTGTGCGCTGGTTCGAGCAAGATCCCCTCACCAGACTCGCCTCACGCCAAGGCGATGCCATTGTTGTTGATCTTGAGGAGTATCTTGCCGGGTCCGGATCCATCGTGAAGGCAGCCTCCCGGTACACGAAGCTCGGGTTCGAGCACATTCTCGAAGGACTGGATCATCTTCTGTTTGTGTTCGGACTGATGATTGTCGTGCGCAACGGTTGGCGTTTGGTCAAGACGATCACCGCCTTTACAATCGCGCACAGCATTACGCTGGCGCTGGCAACGCTCGGCTATGTCAACCTGCCGTCCGCGCCGGTTGAGGCTACGATTGCGCTGTCCATCGTTTTTCTTTGTGTCGAGATCGTCCATGCGGCCCGTGGCCGGATCAGTTTGACCTACCGGTATCCGTGGATCGTTGCCTTTGCCTTCGGCCTTTTGCATGGCCTCGGGTTCGCCGGTGCGCTCTCGGAAATCGGCCTGCCGCCAAACGAGATCCCAATCGCCCTTTTGTTCTTCAACATTGGCGTCGAGCTGGGGCAACTGGCCTTTGTGTTCGTGATCTTGATCGCGCTGAACCTGCTCACGGCCCTTCGCTTCGGAGTTCCAAGATGGGCGGAGCTTGTTCCAACCTATGTGATCGGCACGCTTGCGATGTACTGGACCCTGGAGCGAACAGCGGCGATTGCCGGTCTTTGAGTGATCGCGCCTGAAATCACATCAGCATCCGCGCAAGGTTTGGTTGTTCAGAAAAGAAAAGGGCATTCAAATCGTCGATCGCCATGGGGCCGCCAAAGAGATACCCCTGCCCCAGTTCACAGCCAAGCGCGGTCAGCATATCACGCTGTTCGATCGTCTCAATCCCTTCGATGAGCGCAGTGGACTCAAGGCTCTTCACCATGGTCAAGGCCATCGCTATCAGGCCATGCCCCGCGTCGCCGTCCCGCAGGATCTTCGTCAGAGACGTGTCGATTTTCACTTCATCCCATTTGTATTGAAGGATGCCGGACAAGGCGGAGGCTGGCGTGCCAAAGTTGTCCAAGGATAGGGTGACACCCAGCGAACGCAGATCCTCAAGGCAACCATGGACACGGTCGAACGTGTTAAGGAGCCGGCCTGCTGCAACCTCTACCTTCAGCCGCTCGGCCGGGAGGCCCGTGCTGCTCAGGCAATCCTCGATCATCGGGGCAACATCCCCATGGAGCATGTGCGGCACAGACAGGTTGACCGCGAGATCCACGTCCCCCGGCAGCAGCTGAACCTGAGCGCAGGCCGTTTCGATAATTTTGCGTTCCAATGGGATGATCAAGCCGTTCTGCTCGGCGATCGGAATCACCTCTGCAGGTGCAATCCAGCCGAGTTGCGGATGATACCAGCGGGCCAAGGCCTCAATCCCAACAATTTGACCGGTCTTCATGTTAAATTGCGGCTGAAAATGCGGCAGGCAATCTTCTTGTTCGAGTGCCTGAAGCAATGCGCGAGAAATGCCGGATTGCCGCTCCGCAACCGCTCGCAGGGGCGGTTTATATGTTCCGACATCCCTGCGGCCTGTCCTTATTTCCTCCGAAACAGCCAACAACGCGTTTTGCAGACCTGCGCCCGGGTCTCGTTCTTCCTGGTCGATAAAGGCGATCCCTGCAATACTGTTCACTGGATAGATACCGGAGCGAATTGCCACTGGCCTGTGAATATGGCCGCGCAGGCGACTGGTGATCTCCAAGGCCGTTGTTCCACTCTCCCGATCCATCTTCATGGCAACGAAGAACCCGCTCCCACTTGCCCGCGCAAGACATGCTGACTCGGTCCCAAGATTGATCTGATGCTGGATCCGCTCGGCAATGGCCGCGAGAATGGAATTGCGATCAGTCTCACTTGCAGATCCGGATCCGGTCCAGGGCATGACCAGATCAAAATAAAGCACAACCAAATCCTGGTCGTCGCGACGCTTGGATTGCAGTTCCTCGATCTTCTCGATCAAGACCTTTTGTGTCATCAGCCCCGTGGCCGGGTCGTGCCTCAACTCGGCGGCTGCACGAGCGAGATTGAACCCGTGGCGTTTTCTTTCATTGGCGAAGTACTGCAATCTCCGGAATAGCAAGAAAACCCAGGCACTGAGACTTGCAATCAATCCAGCGCCAAGAAGCGATTGAATACGGGCTTGGCGATTAAGAGCCGCGTTGCTTTCCTGAGCAATTGACGACATACGGTTTTCGGCCAAATGCCGGACCTGGTTCAACGACGTTCCGATCTGGTGGACTTTTGCCAGCGCCTGTTCAATCGAGCTTCTGTTGTCCAGATTGGAGATCAGAGGTTCAATTGACCCTGCCATCTCTTTAGCATCCGCAAGCCTGCGCGTTATGAGAGACGCTTGTGGGCCAAGTTCCAGCAACGGGTTCACGTGCCAGGAATTGAGAGCGTTCTGAAAGCGGACGAAAGCTCTGGCGACGCGGGCTTGATACTCGAAGTCGGAGTTGTAAAGCGCACTCGTCAGAAGGCTTTCCAGACGATGGGTATTGAGCAGGCTGGAAGATGTGATGAGGGCATGCAGAGCATCGTCTTTAGCCTCTACGTCGTGTTTTTTCTGGAGCAATTCGACACTGCTGATCGACAAAGCAAACGCAAACGCGATTACCACCATTGGAAGTATGTAGCGGCTGTAGCCGGGTCGAAGCGTCATGCAAACTGTCCCACAAACTCGATCATCTTCAGGCAGAACAACGCTAATACGCGGCCGGGAGACAGAGTCTCACCGTCCCGGGTGCAGTCCTGGTGGAAGCCAGGCAGCCATTTTCCAAGCGTCGTTTGGGAGACAATGAGCGCAGACAGTTAACTGCACTTGAATCCATTAAATGGCATTTTCTTCACCAAGGATATTATCCCTGACAAAACGCGGTACTACTAATGGCATATTAAACCGATCATAGAAAATCCGCCTGCCCCTTTCGGAGACGTTGATGCCGCATTCTCAAAACCGCCTGCCCGGTTGGATGATGTCCAACATGTCCACGTTTGCTGCAATTGTTGCAATCAGCGCGTTTGGTGCCTCGCTGACCCCATCTTTGATGCCACGCGACCCCTTGGTGCAAAGCCTCTTGTCAGGAATTGTTGCAAGCTTGGGTTATGAAGCGGCACTTCTTGTCCGGGCAACCTGGTGCTACATGGAAATTCCGTGGCTAAGGGGGCGCTTGCGAACAGTTTGGGTTATCGGTGGCTTGGTCGCTTGTGCCGGTATTCTTGCCTTTTCCCTTTCAAGAGCAGCAAACTGGCAAAATGCTACCCGCGAGGCCGTTGGACTGGAGCCGCTGGAAAGCGCCGCTCCATTCTTCATACTAGGAGTATCCCTCGCCGTTTTTCTGGTTCTGTGGCTAATTTTCAGAGCACTTGGGATCGCCCGCCGCCGGATGGAGCAAATTTTGGACCGTTTGGTGCCGCGTCGTGTCGGCATCGTGGTCTCAATTGCCGCTGTTGGCTGGCTCTTCTGGGCGTTGGTCGATGGCGCATTGATCCGCAACGCCTTCAAAGCAGCCGACGCGTCCTTTATGGCTGCAGACCTTCTCATGGAGCCGGATATTGAACAGCCATCCGATCTGCAAAAGACAGGAAGTGCAGCGTCCCTCATCCGCTGGAAGGAAATGGGGCGGCACGGCCGGGCTTTTGTTGCAACGGCCCCCTCATCAGATGAAATCGGGGAATTCTTTGAGGGTCCGGTTCAAAACCCGATCCGGATTTATGTTGGCCGATTGTCGGCCGAGACAGCGGAAGAACGCGCCGAAATCGCGTTGGAAGAATTGAAGCGCGTGGATGCCTTCTCGCGCTCAACTCTTGTTGTCGCCGTCCCGGTTGGCAGTGGGTGGATGGATCCGGGCGCTCATGACACACTCGACTTCATGCTTGGCGGAGATGTGGCGACGGTTGCCGCACAATACTCGTATCTCACAAGTATTTTGTCTCTGCTCGCACATCCGGACTATGGCGTTGATCAAGCACGCGTTCTTTTTGAGAAGGTCTATGACCATTGGACAACGTTGCCGAAAAACAACCGGCCAAAGTTTTATGTGCATGGTCTGAGCCAAGGAGCGTTCAACTCTCAAGCCACGATCCCTTTGTTCGACATGTTGGGAGACCCCATCCAGGGAGCGATGTGGGCCGGGTCCCCGTTTTTCTCTAAATTCTGGTCAGAAGTTCGCGATCATCGAAACCCGGACAGCCCAGCCTGGCGGCCCACCTATGGCAACGGGTCTCTGATCCGGGTTTTGGACCAGTATGGGGGACTTGAAGGTGAATTTACGCCTTGGGGTCCGATCCGAATGGTGTTTCTCAATTACGGCAGCGACCCAATTGTGAACTTCACCTACGACAGTTCCATCTTTGAACCGGACTGGCTGTCACCTCCACGCGCTCCGGACGTTACACCTCAGCTCAGGTGGTTTCCCGTCGTTACCATGCTGCAGCTCGCGCTTGATTCCGCGTTTTCGCTGAATGTCTCGGGCTTTGGTCATTATTATATTGCCCGGGACTACATCGACGCCTGGGCCGCGGCCGTTGATCCAGACGGATGGAATACTGACCGTGCAGACCGCCTCAAGGAAATCTTCGTCAAACGCGGCGCGTCGTTCTAGCTTGGAAAGACAGCTGCCTCAGATCTTTTGCCCCAGCAGCCGGTCCAACCCACGTTTGACATCTTCCCGGATCGGATCGGCCGCATCCAATATGGCCTCAACTTCGAAGAAATCCATCGTTTGGAAATGACCGATTGCCGGTTCCAGGAGGAGATCCGGCTGGGCGCAGCTCAACTTCGCTGCAACGAGGGAATGAAGCGTAATCGAAAATGACCCGATCCAGGTTTCCATGCCGCTTGGCAGACCATCGATCGCTGAAAAATCCGCCCCGGTCACATCAACGGCCATCACGGGATAATCCGTGTCTTCGAACACGTCAAAAGGCGTCGGGTTGACGAAGCCGCCATCGATCAAGACGCGCCCGTCAATCTGGACCGGTGTCAGCAACATCGGCAGCGCTGATGAAGCCGCAATCGCAGGTAGGAGCGTACCTTCGGTCAGGACGGCTTGGGATTGGCGATGAAAATCCGTTGCGACGACTTTCATCGGGATTTGTAAATCTTCAAAGTTCTCCGCCAGCCCGTCCGGAAACAGCGTCTCGAACAAAACCAGCGGATCAATAATAGACGGTCGCATCATATTCAGAAGCGACCCCCAGGTCCGGCCGTCAGTCAAAAAAAGCTTTTGAAGCAACTGCCCCTTTTGGGTGAAGAGATCGACTGTAAAGCTCCGGATGTCCTCGCCGCTCATGCCGCTTGCATAGTAGCCACCGAGAATGGAGCCCATGGATGTTCCGGCGATCGCTTTAGGCTTCACCCCGAGATCATCCAGCGCTTCAAGAACGGGAATATGCGCAAACGCCTTGGCCGCGCCGCCGCCGAGGGCCAGATAAAATCCGTCGGTGCGTTTTGTCGGATTTGCCGCGGTGTTTTCCGGTGTAACCTGTGAAGACGCGGCTTGGCCGTTCGCACCTGATGCCAAGATTGTACTGCCACTGGCAATGGCTCCGGTCAAAAAACTGCGGCGTTCCATGCGGGATCCATTCCTTCTGTCGTGACGACACGCGCCCTGCGAGCTGTACATAAAATAAGTGCTGAGCGGCTCAAGTCTATCGGAGAGTATGGGAAAACTGTAAGACCTCTCCGGTCAAGAAAAAGGCCGGGGAACAGGTGATTGCCTGTCTCCGGCCTAATCCTTGATTCGAGAGCCGGAAACTCCGGCTCTCAGAGTGCAAGATTACTGCGGCAGTTGGTCGTCAATGCCCTGAACGTACCAGTTCATGCCGAGGATCGCGCCGTCGTCGAGACGCACACCATCTTCAGCTGCAACGGTACCATCCTGCTTGGTGATCGGACCGGTGAACGGCTCCCAACCATCGACAATCTTGGCTTCTGTCGCTTTGGCCATTTCAACAACATCTGCTGGCAGATTGGTGTATGGGGCCATGACAACGTGTTTCTCGGCAAGACCCTCCCAAGAGGAGTGGCTTTCCCACTTCCCGTCGAGAACGTCCTGTACGCGGTGGATGTAGTATGGCGCCCAATCGTCAATGATGGCGGTGTACTGCGCGTCCGGGGCAAAGGCGACCATGTCGGATGCCTGGCCGAATCCGTGAACACCGCGCTCTTGAGCGACCTGAAGCGGTGCGGTGGAGTCGGTATGCTGTGTGATGATGTCAGCGCCCTGGTCGATCAGCGCCTTGGCTGCATCTGCTTCCTTGCCCGGGTCAAACCAGGTGTTCACCCAAACCACCTTCAATTGGAAGTCCGGATTGACGGATTGTGCGCCCAACATAAACGCATTGATGCCAGCGATAACTTCCGGGATCGGAAAGGAGGCGATGTAGCCTGCGACACCAGACTTGGACTGTTTGGCCGCGACCTGACCGATGATGTAGCGGCCCTGGTGGAACTTGGAGTTATAGGTCGCGACGTTGTCGGCGGTCTTGTAGCCTGTGGCGTGCTCGAACTTCACATCCGGGAATTTCTTGGCAACCTTGATGGTCGGGTTCATGTAGCCGAACGATGTCGTGAAGATGATGTTGCAGCCTTCACGCGCGAAACGCTCAATGGCGCGTTCTGCATCCGGGCCTTCCGCAACGCTTTCAAGAAATGCGGTTTCGACCTTGTCGCCGAAATGCTCTTCTACGGCCAAGCGGCCCTGGTCGTGCTGGTAGGTCCAACCGAAGTCGCCGACCGGTCCGACGTAAACGAAACATGCCTTAACATCGGCTGCGTTTGCTGCGGTTCCCGCTGCGAGGAACGCGGCGGCAGCCACAGTTGCTTTCAATAGAGATTTCATCAGTTTGGTCCCCTCTGTTTGATCTCTCTTTGTGTACGATCTTTTTGCTTTGATCCAGCCCTGATCGCTGCAGGCTGAACCCGACCGGTAACGGGGAGGCGCTACCGGTCCGGAACAAACGGCTTGCCGAGACAGGCCGGTGTATTGACGAGCGTCAGTCTGCGGTTTGCGGAGATGAGCACAAGTACTCCAATGGTCGCAAGATATGGCAGGCTGGACAGGAATTGCGATGGAACCCCAAGGCCGATTGCCTGGGCATGCAAATTCAGAACGCTGACCGCGCCGAACAGGTACGCCCCGATGATGACGCGGAACGGCAACCAGGATGCAAACACCACCAGAGCAAGCGCAATCCAGCCGCGGCCGGCCGTCATGTTTTCCACCCACTGCGGTGTATAAGCCAGCGACATGTAAGCGCCGGCCAAACCCGCACAGGCCCCGCCGAACAACACCGCCATGAACCGGATTTTCAGGACTGAATACCCCAACGCATGCGCGGATCCGTGATTGTCACCAACAGAGCGCAAGATCAGGCCGGCACGGGTTCGGAAGAGGAAGTAGGCCACCACGATGACAAGTGCAAAGCCGATATAGACGATGGCATCCTGCTGGAAAAAGACCGGTCCAATGAACGGGATGTCCGACAAGATCGGGATGTAGAGTTCCGGGATCCGCAGACCCGGTACCCCGATATAGGCTTCTCCGATCATCCCGGACAAACCAAGACCGAGGATCGTCAGTGCAAGACCGGTCGCGACCTGATTGGCGACCAGGACCAGCACCAAAAAACCAAACAAGGCAGACATGGCCATACCGGCCGCGATTGCACCGATGACCCCGAGTGTTCCAGAGCCAGTCTGGTTAGCGACTGCAAACCCAATCACCGCCCCCATGATCATCATGCCTTCGACGCCCAGATTGAGGACGCCGGAGCGCTCCACCACCAATTCGCCAATTGCCGCAATGAGAAGCGGTGTTGCCGCAGTAATGACTGTGAGCAGAACAGCCTCAAACATGAGAAACCTCCCCGGCCGGATTGGCAGCACGGCGGGAGACCATGCGGATGCGATAAAGAATGAGCGTGTCGCAGGCGAGCACGTAAAACAGAAGCAATCCCTGGATCACGCTCGCAATCTTGTTGGAGACGCCAAGTCCGGATTGTACGCCCTCCCCGCCGATGTAGGACAAGGCAAGGACAAATCCGGCGATGATGATGCCGATCGGGTTCAAGCGGCCCAAGAAGGCCACGATGATCGCCGTGAAGCCATAGCCCGGAGAAATGGACGGCAGAAGCTGGTTCAGGGACCCTGAGACGACCATGGTGCCGGCAAGGCCGGCCAACCCGCCTGCCAAGGCGAACGAGAAAATGGTCAACCCTTTTGCTGAGAACCCGGCAAAGCTGCCTGCGCGCGGGCTTTCGCCCATTACGCGGATTTCAAAGCCCTTGATGGTTTTTGCCAAAACGAGCGCGAGCACCAACGCCACAATGATGGTGATGGGCGTCGCAAGGCTCATCATTCCGCCAAAGACTTCCGGCAAGGTCGCAGCGTCAGAAAAGATGCGTGATTCCGGGAAATTGAAGCCGTCCGGATCCCGCCACGGACCGCGGACAAGATAATCCAGCAGAAGCCCGGCCACATAGACAAGCATCAGGCTTGTCAGGATTTCGTTGGTGTTGAACCGGGTCTTTAACAGCGCCGGGATTATCGCCCAAAGCGCGCCCCCGATCACGCCGCAGATCAGCATCAGCGGCAAAGTCAGGCTGTTTTCAAAACTCGGGAACATCACCGGCAGGATGGAGCCGAACATGGCCCCGACCACAAATTGCCCTTCTGCGCCGATGTTCCAGTTGTTCGAGAGGTAACACACTGCCAAACCGCAGCCGATCAGAATAAGCGGTGTTGCTTTTTCGATCGTTGCTTCCAGCGACCACTGTTCTGTCAAAGGTTCAATGAAGAACTTGTAGAGACCAAGGGCTGGATTGACGCCGGAAATGGCAAAGATGATCGCAGCGGACAGAGCTGTCAGGCCGACAGCAATCAGAGGCGACATCAGCGACATCAGTTCGCTGTGTTCCTTGCGTTTGACGAGTTCGATCCGCATCAGGCGACCTCCCCTTGTGTCTCGGCTCCGCCTGCCATGAGAAGTCCAACCCGTTCGCGGGTCATATCCGCGGCCGGCTCTGGTTCAGACAGGTAGCCTCTGGAGATCACCGCGATCTTGTCAGCAATTTCAAAAATTTCATCGAGATCCTGGCTGATCACCAGAACTGCAGACCCGCTTCGGGCGAGATCAATGATCGCCTGACGGATCAGGGCAGCTGCCCCTGCATCGACGCCCCAAGTCGGTTGATTGATGATCAGGACGCCGGGTTGCCGGTCGAGCTCGCGACCGACAACGAACTTCTGCAGATTGCCACCCGATAGTGAACGTGCCTCCGGATCGTCATGCGACATACGGACATCAAAGGCTTGCTTGATCCGCTGTTCCATCTGTCCGGCATTGGCCGTGGACACCATCCCGCCATTGACCAGCTTGTCACCCGTGCTGTGACGCGTAAGCACAATGTTCAGGGAGAGCTTCATGCCCGGAACGGCGCCATGACCAAGCCGCTCTTCGGGAACGAAGGCGGCGTTTTTCTTCCGGCGCCAATTGATGCCCTTGGAGCCGCAAGGAACGCCATCCAGCAAGATCATGTCGGAGCCAACGCGCATTTCACCGGAGATTGCGTCGAACAACTCCCCTTGCCCATTTGCGGCAACGCCCGCAATCGCCACAACTTCACCCGCACGGAGTTCCAGCGAAATGTTGTTCAGCGCCGTTGCAAAGGGTGTGGCCGCAGGGGCGGACAACTTGTTCAACCCAAGCCGGACATCTCCGATAGCCGGTTTTTGCGCTGCCGCGTTTACCGCGATCACTTCAGCGCCCACCATCATGCTAGCGAGTGTTGCTGGTGTTTCCTTCGTGGGATCACATTCATTGACCACCTGGCCGTGGCGCAAGATCGTCGCGTGATGGCAGATCCGCTGAACTTCTTCCAGCCGGTGGCTGATGTAAAGAACAGCGCAGCCTTCGGACGCCAACCGTTGCAGGGTTAGGAAAAGCTGATCCGCTTCCTGCGGTGTCAGAACAGACGTCGGCTCGTCCATGATGATCAGACGGGGTTCCTGCAGCAGACAGCGGACGATTTCGATCCTTTGACGGATGCCGACAGGCAGGTCGGCGACAATGTCACTGGGCTTTAGCGGGAGACCATACTCGCGGGAAACCGTTTCGATCCGTTTGGCCAAATCTTTCATATTGCCGGGATTCGGAAGTGCGAGCGCAATGTTCTCGACCACATTCAACGCCTCGAACAAGGAAAAGTGCTGGAACACCATCCCAATGCCGAGTTCGCGGGCAGCCGCAGGATTGTCTATCGCAACCTTTTGGCCATCCCACCAGATCTCACCTCCATCCGGCTCGAGTGAGCCGTAGAACATCTTGACGAGCGTAGACTTTCCCGCGCCGTTTTCACCAAGAAGAGCGTGAATTTCACCCTTGTTGATCGTCAGATCGACGGCGTCGTTGGCAAGGATATCGCCAAACCGCTTGGTCAGCCCTTGCGCGTCCAGCAATTTTTCTTTGCCGGATCTTGCGAACGGGGCAGCTGCCGTGTCCACTTCTGAATGGTTTTCTGTACCCACACTGTCCCCCGGTTGGATGCCGCCTTATTATTCATGTCTTATTTATGTGCAAGCCTCCCGCTTGCAGCGGCTTGTTGATAACAGGCCTCGTCCCGGGCGATCAGGTCGACAACTATTCCTGCTGCGATCGCAGCCGGGTGTTTTGATTTTATCGTTGTCACCCCGACCGGGCAGACCATGGTCGAAAGAACGCTGTCACTGAGACCGCGTGTTTTGAGACGCTTCAGAAACCGGACCCGCTTGGTTTTGGAACCGATCACACCGCAATAGCCAAAGCGCTGCGCGAGGAGCGCACGGGCCATGATTTCTTCATCGAGGCCGTGTGAATGGGTCATGGCGAGCACGAAGGCACCATCCGGCGCATTCTCAAGTGCATTTGCGGGGTCCGAAGTGCAGATCTTCGTAACATTGGCCGGGACAGCAGTTGGAAACTGATCCGCTCTGCTGTCGATCCAAACGATCGAAAACGGCAAGGGCGCCAACGCCAGAACGAGTGCCTTTCCGACATGCCCCGCACCGAAGAGGTATAGTGTCCGCCGTGTTTCGCCGAATTGTTCGATCAGCAGCTTTTGACCATTCTCCTCGAGGATATGAAATGCGTCTTCAGGCACTTGATCTGCGATCTCCCGTTCACGAACGGAGCCGCTTTCGATAATCGTATGCGTTACAAACGGATACGGTTTGCTTTCTTCCAGTGCCAGCCGTTCAGCAGCTTCCAACTGTTCGTCGATGAACACTTCGATCGCGATTTTGGCCCGGCCTCCACAGCACTGGCCGAGATCGGGGCCGAGAGAAACAGTTTTTAGTTCGAAACCGGCCGTTTTGCGGCTTGCAGCCTTTGCTGCCTGGCGGATCACTTCAAATTCCAAGGTGCCGCCGCCGATTGTGCCGTAAAACCCGCCGTCCGGCCGTACGATCATCCGTGCGCCGGTTTCCCGTGGTGTCGACCCGCCAGTTTCGGCGACCGTGACGAGGGCACAGGCGCCGCTGCTTTTCAGGCAGTTTGCAATGTGCCCCCAGACCCTCATGACGAGACCTTTCGGGAGCGCAAACCCCGGACTGCCTTCATGATCGCTTCGGGCGTTGCCGGCGCATCAAGATTTGGGATTTGGCCTGGCGCGATGCTCGCCACCGCGTCATTGATGGCGCAGAAGACAGCATTTGCCAGCATCACCGGTGGCTCGCCGACAGCCTTGGACCGGTAGACAGTCTCCTGAGGATTGCCGTTGCCGTCATAGAGGCTGACGTTGAACTCCTCTGGAATGTCCGACGCCGTCGGGATCTTGTAAGTCGACGGGGCATGGGTGCGCAGCCGGCCCTTTTCATCCCAGACCAGTTCTTCAGTGGTCAGCCAGCCCATGCCTTGCACAAACCCGCCCTCAATCTGGCCGAGATCAATCGCAGGGTTCAGTGAATGTCCGACATCGTGAAGGATATCGACCCGGTCGACCGTCATTTCACCGGTCATGGTGTCGATGGTGACCTCAGCGCAGGCGCCGCCAAAGGCGAAGTAATAAAACGGCCGGCCGGTTACGCTTTCCCGATCCCAGGTAATGCCGGGCGTCGCGTAAAACCCGGCGTGGGACATCTGGATCCGTGCCATGTGCGCCTGTTTGGCAACTTCCGCCAGAGTGAAACTCTGATCGCCAATGAGGACCTTGTTGTCTCCGAAATGAATGGCTTCCGGACCGCATTGGTGCTGTTCGCAGAGGAACGAGATCAAGCGGCCCTTGATTTCCTGCGCTGCAAGTTTTGCGGCCATGGCATTCAGGTCGGTCCCGGAAGACGCCGCTGTCGGGCCGGTGTTCGGTACCTTTGAGGTGTTGGTTGCGGTGATCCGCACCTTCTCTAGTGTCACGCCAAATTCTTCGGCAACAACCTGGGCAACCTTCTGATAGAGCCCCTGCCCCATCTCGGTGCCGCCGTGGTTCAAATGAACCGAACCGTCGGTGTAAAGGTGGACCAGCGCGCCAGCCTGGTTGAGGTGTTTCAGCGTGAAGGAAATGCCGAATTTCACTGGCGTCAGGGCCAGCCCCTTTTTCAGGACGGCATTTACAGCATTGAAATCACGGACATCATCCCGCCGGGACCAGTAATCAGAGGTCTCCTCCAGCTGGGCGATGAGATCATGCATCACCGCATATTCTTCGACCGGCATGCCGTAGGGTGTTATATTGCGCTCGCCGTCATAAAAGTTCAGCTTGCGAATATCCAGCGGATCCCGGCCGGTTTTGATGGCAATCGCATCAATCATGCGTTCTGCCGCCAACATACCTTGCGGCCCGCCAAACCCGCGGAATGCAGTGTTTGAACACGTGTCTGTTTTCAGACGCCGGGACCGGATGGCTGCGTCTGGATAGAAATAACTGGAATCCGCATGAAACAGCGTGCGGTCGTTCACACCAAGGGACAGATCGACCGAGTAGCCACACCGGGCTAGAAACTCCATATCGACCGCGCGGATCTTGCCCGTACCATCGTGTCCAACGGTCCAGTCAACGCGGAAGTCATGCCGCTTGCCGGTCATGATCATGTCATCATCGCGGTCAAGGCGAACCTTGCATGCCCGGCCTGTAGCGTGAGCGGCAAGCGCGGCCAAGCTCGCCCATTGGTTCGCCTGGGATTCCTTGCCGCCAAAGCCACCGCCCATGCGCCGGACTTCCGCGGTGACCAAGGCATCCGGGACGCCAAGAACTTTTGCCACGGTGTGCTGCACTTCCGTCGGGTGCTGGGTCGACGTATGCACCAGCATGCCGCCTGCTTCCTGCGGCACGGCCATGGCGATCTGGCCTTCCAGGTAGAAGTGCTCCTGCCCACCAATGCGGAACGAGCCGGACAAGACCTCTTCTGCCGCTGTCATGCCTGTTTCAGGGGACCCGCGCCGGAACTGGTAGTCCGGCAGCACCATTGTTTCAGCAGCTTCCGCGTCTTCCTGCGTCAGGATTGGTGGGATCGGTGCGACCTCGATTCTGGCTTTCAGGGTTGCCTTGCGCGCCTGATCCCGCGTCTCGGCCACAACGGCAAAGACAACCTGGCCGTAAAACAGGATTTCACCGTCTGCCAGAACCGGATCATCGCCAAAGCCGGACGAACAATCGTTGGTTCCCGGAATATCGTCAGATGTCAGCACGGCAACGACACCGTCGCTTGCGCTCACATCCGTCAGATCGATGGAACTGATCTTGCCGCGGACTGCAGACCGCGCCCAGCCCGGAACGACATGCAGCGTACCAACGGCCTCCGTCAGATCATCAATGTAAGGTGCTGTACCCGTGACATGCATTTCTGCACTGTCATGGGCCAATGGTTTCCGCACGTGCTTCAGCGGGGCGGTCACTTTGCTCTGATCAAGCGGCGCGGTCATGATCTGCCTCCCGCTTTGCCAGAACGCGGACGCTTTCCGCTGCTGTCCCATCGGTTTCCATCAAGGCTTTCGCGAGCAAGGCCCGCGCCGTTTCCATGCGGTATTCCGCGCTTGCCCGCATATCCGTCAATGGCGTGAAGTCGGTATTGAGTGCGTCAATGGCGGCCGCCCAGGTCGATGCATCCTCCAGGATCGCTCCTTTCAATGCCGCTTCTGCTCCGCTGGCCCGCTTCGGTGTTCCGGCCATGCCGCCATAGGCGATCCGAGCATCGATGATCCGGCCATCAACAATGGTGAACCGGAAGGCGGCCATGACGGATGAGATATCCTGGTCGAAGCGCTTTGAAATTTTATAGCAGTGAAAGACCTGATTGGCGGAGGGGCGCGGAACAAACAGCCCGGTCACGAATTCCCCGGGCAGACGATCCTGTTTTCCGTAGTCGATGAAGAAGTCTTCCAATGCCAGAGCGCGATCAGTATCTGCTGACTGAAGCTCCAAAGTGGCGCCAAGTGCAATGAGCGCTGGAGGCGAATCTCCGATCGGCGATCCGTTGGCAATGTTGCCGCCAACCGTTCCGGACGCGCGAACCTGTTTGGACCCAATCCGCTTCCAGAGTTCGCCCAGATCCGGTGAGATCCGCGTCATCGCGGCCTCAGTTGCCGCAAAGGTCGCCGTCGCCCCCATCAAAATACCGGATTCGCTTTCCTCGACTCTGTCCAGGCCCTCGATCCGGCCGAGCCAGATGGTTTTGGGAAGATCGCGGAGGTGTTTTGTAATCCAGAGCCCAACATCGGTCGCGCCCGAGACCAGGGTGGCATCCGGATGCTGACCGTACAGCGCTGCCAGGCCATCCAAAGACGCCGGCGAGGAGAAGAACCGTTCACTGGTTCCAAGGAAAATATCGCGGCTGTCTGCGAGTTTCTTCAGTTGCTCACGGGTTTCGTTCGACCGCCAAGTAAAGGCGTCATCCGCAACGTTGAAACAGGCTTCCAGTGCCGCATCGACAATCGGGCGATATCCCGTGCACCGGCAAAGGTTTCCGGCAAGCCATTCCGTGACCGTCTTGCGGGATTTCGCCTCGCCTTCCGCGTGATACAGGGTGAACAGAGTCATGATGAAACCCGGTGTACAGAACCCGCATTGCGACCCGTGAAGGTCCATCATGGTCTGCTGAACCGGGTGCAGTCGCTTGTCCTGAACAAGATCTTCCACGGTCACCAGTTCAGCGCCGTCGACCATACCCAAGAGTTGAATGCAGCTGTTCACAGGCTGATAAGTCAGCTTGCCATCTATGACCCGGCCAAGCGCGACAGTGCAGGCGCCGCAATCGCCCTCTCCGCACCCTTCCTTCGTGCCGGTTTCCTTTCGGCGGAGCCGTAAATAGTCAAGAAGTGTCTCGGTCGGCCCGACATCGTGGAGCTCGACAATTTCACCGCCTTTGATGAAACGGATCGTGTCCCGCATCCCTCAACTCCCCCGATAGGTTGAATAGCCGAACGGCGAAAGCAACAACGGCACATGGTAGTGCGCGTTTGCGTCGGCGATTCCGAAGCGGATTGGAACGACATCCAGAAAGAGCGGATCCGGGAGGGTTTGATTGGTGCGGTTCAGATATTCACCTGCATGGAAGCGGAGCTCGTAGGTTCCGGTTTCAAACACATCGTCGGTGAGAATTGCACCGTCGACCCGGCCGTCGTCGTTGGTCACATGGCTTGAAATATGAGCCGGCGCATCGTTCGCAGACCAAAGCTCTATCTTGAGGCCCTTTGCAGGGACCCCCAAAACGGTATCCAGAACGTGTGTTGTCAAACGCCCCATCAGTCTCTCCCTCTTGCGGCAGTGCCGCAAAAACCATCAGATTAAAAATGTGCCTGAAATAGACGCAGATCCAAAGCGCTCATTTGCGTACTTAATGGTGCCTAATTGGCATCAATGGATGCTAGCCGCTCTTTCAAGGCGAACACTGCGTGATCGAAAAACATCGCCGGGGCCAATGCCAAAGCGCGCAAAGACGACGTTACCACACAAAGACGATCTGCCTGAAGAGGTACATCTTTCAAAGGCTTAAAGATCAAATGCCCGGCTTCAATATCTTCTTCGCAGCCGATCTGCGTTTGAAAGCCAATCACGTTCTCATCCCGCGCCAACGCTCGCATCAACCGCAAGGAATTCGCCTCAACATAGGTCATGGATGCACTAGGAATTCGGCTCCGGATGACATCAATTCGGGCCCGGATCGACAAACCTTCTGCCGGAAGGGCAACCGGATAGCGGAGACAGTCGGCAAGACTCAGTCCGTTTTCGTCCGCCAGAGGATGGTTGGGGGCCATCACCGCGCCAATTACCAGATCATGATGGAAGGCCGCGGTCAGGGTCGACATATCAGGTGGGTCAAAGGTGAACCCGACATCCGCTTCGGCCGCTTCTACTTTCCTGGCCGCTTCCTGCGAAGAGGAAACCGAGACGTTGACATGAATGCCCGGATACGTCCGGCGGAACGAACTGATAACCGCTGGTAAAAGCCGTTCGGCAACACTTTCGACCGAGGCAATCGACACAGTGCCACGCCGCAAACCTTTCAACGCGTCCAGTTCAGCAACTGTGCCTTCGAAGTCCGAATAGGTCCGCCGTATGTGCGCCAGCAGCACCTCGCCGGCCTGAGACAACCGCATCCGCCGGCCTACGCGCTCAAAGAGCTGCAGGCCAAGCGCTTCTTCAAGCCATAGGATTTGCCGGTTGACTGCGGATGAAGCAACATTCAGCTCGCGCGATGCGGCCCGGATAGATCCAGCTTCGGCAGCGGCGAGAAAATACCGCATCGCCGGGCTGTAGAGGTTCCGGGCCAGCTCCTGTGCGCGCGCTGAACGCATTCTCAACCGTCCTTACGGGATCAGAACCGTCGTGCCGGTGGTTTTCCGGCCTTCCAGATCGAAGTGCGCCTGGACGGCGTCCGCTAAGCGGTACTCCTGATTGACCGCGATCTTCACAACGCCCTTAGAGACGACATCAAACAGATCGCCGGACGTCATCTCCAGCTGTTCGCGGGTCGCGATATAGCTGAAGAGTGTTGGCCGGGTGGCAAACAGCGATCCCTTTTGCGCAAGCAAAGCAAGATTGAAGTCCTGGATCGGGCCGGAGGACTGACCGAAGCTGACCCACAGGCCGCGGGGCTTCAGGCAATCCAGCGATCCCGGATAGGTGTCCTTGCCCACAGAATCATAGACAACGTCACACCCTTTGCCGTCGGTGATTTCCTTGACCCGCTCGACGAAGTTTTCCGTTCTGTAGTTGATGACATGCTGGTAGCCGTTGGCCTTGGCCAGATCAACTTTGTCCTGCGACCCTGCAGTGCCAATCACCGTTGCCCCAAGATGAGCTGCCCATTGCCCGGCAATCAGGCCGACGCCCCCGGCTGCGGCATGAAACAGAAGGGTTGTCTCCGGGCCAACATTGAAGGTTTGACGGAGGAGATATTGGGCTGTCATTCCTTTCAGCATCATGCCGGCCGCGGCTTTGTCATCGATCGCATCTGGAATAACAACAAGACGGTCCGCCGGAATGATCCGCTCTTGAGCATAGGCGCCAAGCGGACCGACATAGGCCACACGGTCACCCGGCTTTATGTGGGACACCCCCTCACCGACTGTCTGAACAATACCCGCGCCTTCATTTCCTGGAATAAACGGCACCCCATCGGGGGCCGGATAAAGGCCGGACCGGAAATAGGTGTCAATAAAATTGAGGCCAATGGCCGTGTGCCGGATGCGCGCTTCACCGGGGCCCGGCTCGCCCACCTCAACATGCTCCCAGGTTAAAACATCGGCACTGCCTGTCTCATGCACGCGGATTGCCTGTACCATATCAACTCCCACAGATTTTCATCATGATTGCACGCAAACAACAGGTGCAGATCCTTGCAAAGACCATATCCAGCCCGTCGCAACGATGCCAGCGCGAAACGAAGAACACACTGTTTACAGTGCATTAGAAGCTAGAGCCGGGAAAAGTTCCGGTTGAGTGACCGATTAATCCACACGATCGATCAATTGCTGAACCGCGGACACTGAGAACAGATAAAGGCTCGCAGCTGTAAACAGGACTGCTGCCCAAGTGCTCAACACCATCCCATCCCAGATCGCGAGCGCAGCAAGCGCCATCCAGATAAGAGTGACTGGAAGGGTCAGCCAGCGCCAGCGTTTGACGCGGACCGGGTGAACAAAACGGATCGGCGCAAATGTGAGAACACAGCATACGATGACAGCGGCAATCGTGAAGGCTTCGGAGGGCGACAGCACCATGAGACCGAATACCACCATATTCCAGCCTGCCGGGAACCCCTTGAAGGATCCGTCCGGTGTTTTCATGCCGTTGTCGGCAAAGTAGAGCGCACCGGTGAACACAACGAGGCCGCCGCAGATCCAGTTCCACGGGCTTGAGAGCATCAGGCTCCAGGACAGTGCAAAGGCGGGCAAGAACACATAAGTGGCATAGTCGATGACAAAATCGAGGGACGCGCCCGACCAGCGCGGCAGGCGTTCCGCAATGTTGTACTTGCGCGCAAGTGGACCATCAATACCGTCGACGAAAAGTGCCAGTCCAAGCCAGGCAAACATCTCGTCCCATTTGCCCTGTGCACCAGCAAGCAGCGCAATCAACGCAATAGGGGCTCCGGAAGCTGTCAGTATATGGATCAAAAACAGCGCGGGTTCCGGCGCGACTTTACCAGGCGTTACGTCCGTCACGGGCCTAGGTCCTCGTTTAAACAATAAAATCCGCGCGGAGTTGCATTTGTTTTCCGTGGCGCGGCGGCTCCCAATTCTTCGCCCTGATAAGACTGCTAAGGAGTCAACAGCTTCTATTTGTATTGCAAATCGATGACAGTGTGAACCGCAAAAGCAGAGAAACACTTCATACTGCAATGTTTCTAAGAAGCGCCTTGGCCGAGAACCATTCCAAGCGCAAGCGCACCGCCCCACACCAGCAAAAATACCCCGATCCCAATTGGGAAAGCCCGGCTGGGAAATGTTTTTTCCAAAGCCATTACCGCGCCAAGCAATGCAATCCAAAGGATGTTCATCAACCCGACCGCAAACATCACCGTCATGACGGCCCAGCAGCAACCAAGGCAGATCCAACCCTGTGCCAGTCCCTCACGAAAAGCAGACTGGGCGCTATAAACGCCTCGGTTCCGGGCAAAGGACCATCTGGGATACCAGCACCGTTCTAGACAGGCGCGCTTGGCAGGCGTGAATTGATATAAGCCCGCGGCAAGCAAGACAGACGTGGTGAGCGCCATGCTGACCGGCGCCATCATGTCGGACAACGCACCGATCTTGGACAAACCAACCTGCGCGGTAGTCGCAACAACCGCGTAGCCGATCCAGACAGCGAGATATCCAATCACGACGGAAACGGTTACAGAAAAGACTGATTTGGTCTGAGTGCCCTCAATAGACACATACTGGTGAAAGGCTTTCACCATGGGCGTCGCGGACGGCAGCATCATGGCCAGTGCCATCATGGCCCACATCATAAAAATCTTGGCAATGTCGACACCCGTCAACGCAACGCTGGGCATGCCGAACGTTGCGCCGGCCGGCAAACAAAGGGCTGCAAGTGCTGCCCTGGCCTCTTCCGGCAAACCGCGCATGAAATTGAACTGATTGAACAGAATCATACCTGGGCCGGCTTCAGCCATGTCCATGCTTGGAACCATGGCTGCGACCATAACAATCAGATACGACCAGCCGCTCATTGTCAGTGCCGCGACGACCAAGAGAACAAGCGGCCATCCACGCTGTGGTTCGCCGATTTGCGGTTTCAGGCCATCAGGAGAATGCAAAACAGTCATATGTGTTGTCTTGGGCCGGACTCATTGCCAATTTCGAGCAGAACCTACCGCGGATTTTAGCCCAACGAATTGATATTTCTCATTGAGCCGACCACACCGTCGGCGCATTGACGATCCAATTGCCGACCTGCGTGATTTGGTCCCGTTGATCTTTCTGAGGTATAGCCCAACATCGTAAGGCAAGTTGCAACAAGTCTTAAAGTGCGGAAACGATCATGGCCCGGGCGAAGAAACAAATCTCGTGTGATGCAGTTGTTGTCGGTGGTGGACCGTCTGGGCGGATCACGGCGCTGGCCCTGGCGAAGACCGGCATCAAAACGGCTTTGGTCGCCCCTTTTGACGCACCTCAAGATGCTCGGACCACAGCCCTCTGGCAAAAATCGATCGATCTGCTCAAAGGCCTCGGCGTCTGGGACAACATTCTGCCTACGGCAGAACCCTTGAAAACGATGCGCATGATCGATGGATCCAAACGGCTGATCCGCTCGCCCGAAACCCTTTTTGAAAGCGCAGAACTTGGCGTTGAAGAGTTTGGCTACAACATAATCAACGCCGAACTGAACAAGGTGCTGGCAGCCGCCTGTTCCGCTGAGGACAACCTCACTTGCGTCGATGACCTCGCTGAAAACGCTGCTTTTTCCGGAGAAAGAGCCGTTATCACCACAAAAACCGGCACAACCGTTTCTGCAGATCTCGCTGTTGCAGCCGATGGCCGTAACTCGCTTCTGCGGACTTCGGCCGGGATAGAAGTCAAGCGCTGGTCTTATCCACAGACCGCCCTTGTTCTCAATCTCGAGCACACGCTGCCACACGGCGGTATTTCAACCGAATTCCACACCCCAACCGGACCGTTCACGCTTGTTCCGCTGCCCGGCCGGCAGTCTTCTTTGGTCTGTGTCGAGACGGCAGAAACCGCGGACCGGTTGAAAACCATGGACAAGACGCTGCTCCCCCGGGAGTTGGAAGACCGGGCACACTCCATTCTCGGCAAGTTCACGGTGATTTCCGAACCGCAGACCTTCCCCCTGTCTGGCATGACGGCCCAGTCGGTGATTTCAAATCGTTTGGCTCTGGTCGGGGAAACGGCGCATGTCTTTCCACCAGTTGGCGCGCAGGGCCTGAACCTGTCCATGCGTGACATTGCCGATTTGATATCGGCTGTGGCAGCGGCTCAAGCGAAGGGACAGGACATCGGTAGCCCGGAAGCCCTGACAACTTTTGAACACAAGCGGATGACCGATATCCGGTCTCGGACCAATGCGGTCGATATGCTGAACCGCTCCCTTTTGACAGATTTCCTTCCCGTTCAGGCCGCCCGTAGCGCGGGAATGTATCTGGCGGGCAAGATTGGCCCCTTCCGGCGTTTGCTCATGCGCGAAGGGATGGCGCCGGGAACCGGGTTTCAGCTGCGTCCGTAATTCTTGCCTCAGTATAGGTGCTTCAGCGCGACGTCTTTCTGCTGTGGTAGGTCAAGGCCATTCCAATCATCTGCCGCAACTCCGGCAGAGGCAGGGGTTTGGCGAGGGAAAGGTGCAGGCTGCGGTCACCGCCAAAGATGAGGTCTGGGAAGAGACCGCGCCATTCCGATACAAGACTGGTGTTGCAGGAAACATAAAGCGCAATGTCGCCCAACTCGGAACCATCACTCGCGATACGGATTGTCGTACCTGATTTGGGTTTTTCCGTCAGGTAGCTCGGCTGGCCCCATTTGAGCGTTTCGACAACTTTGCCGATGCCATCAGTCTCAGCGGCCGTCTCGAGGATCAGGCGGCGGAGCTCAAGCAACCCATCGCGGATCTCAGGTGTTTCCTGTTCAATCAGTGACAGTGTGGCATTGCCTGACACATCACCCTCCCCGCATGACTTCCGCGAACCCGGTCGGGAGTGCGCCTGTGGTGATAGCCCAAATGAAGGTGGTCACAGTGACAATTGATACAAGCGTCCCAATCAGGACGAAGCTCGAGGCCCGTTGGACATAAGTCCCGTAGTGCTGAGCGATGACGAACACGTTTGTCGCCGGTGGCAAACATGCCATCAGGACTGCCGTCGCGATCCAGACCGGGTCGATATTGCCAAGCCACATCAACAACATGAAGATCAGCAATGGATGCACGATCAGTTTCACAGCCAGTACGATCGGTAGTTCGATCGGGATCCGGCCAATTGGGCGGATGGCTATGCTGACTCCCATGGCAAAAAGCGCACACGGCGCTGCGGCGTTGCTCAGGTAGGTTAGGAGTGTCGAAAACGCCTGAGGCTGCTGCAACTCAAAGGCAGCGGCCAACACTCCTGCGATGGTCGCCAGAATAAAAGGATGGCTGAAGATCCGCCAAAGAATGCTTTTGACAGTATCTGCGATGCTTTGATCTTCGGCGCCAGCAACCGCCATCATCATTGGCGCCAGAATGAACATCAGGGCATTATCGAACGAAAGGATGAGAGCCGTCGGCACTGTCGCCTCTTCTCCAAGGACCGCGAGCGTTAGACCCGGCCCCATATAGCCGACGTTGGAATACGCGCCTGCAATGCCCAGAATCGTCGATTCGGCGATGCTGCCCCGTGTGGCGACCACCCCGATACAGAAGGCCACTGCGAACACGATGTAAGTGGTGAATGTCGTCGCCGCGATGAACGCGAAATTTGCCAGTTCCTCAAATGGGGTTCCGGACAACAGCCGGAAAAACAATGCCGGCAGAGCCAGATAGACGACAAAGAAATTCATCCAGCTCAAACCGGCTTCGGGGATCTGTTTGATTTTGCCGGCCGCGTAGCCCAGGAAAATCAGCCCGAAAAACGGTAGAGAAAGCGAGATGACGTTCTGCATAATGAGTTCAAAATACTTGCGTTTGGCAGGCCGGTTGCGGTGATACGCGGCTGAGCGCTTGCATAATCGTGCTGCCTTCGATAAGGACCCCAACATGCAAGACGGCGCGCCGGATCGCATTCCAAACAGGTCTTGAGGTGAACCGCAAGGCCATAACGTTCCGTATGCCGCTTGTCCCGCGTGCTTTTGGCGGAACGGTGAGACCAATTCAGACCGTGTGGACCAGGACTGTCCACCATCAGTGACCAGCTCAACTTCTATGACGTTTCGAAACCACCTTGAAAGCCTTCTGCTTTCCGCAGCGATTGGCCTTTTCCGGTTGTTCCCGGTGGATTTTGCGTCCTGGTTGATGGGACGTTGCTGGCGCTGGATTGCTCCTTTGAATGCGCGCCACAAACGAGCGCTGACGCATCTGAAAAACGCTTATCCGGACATGCCACTAAAGGAGCGGGAAAAAATCGTCCTGGGGATGTGGGATAATCTCGGACGTGTTGCTGCCGAGACCTTCCATATCGACCGGCTCCTGCATCAAGATCATCGGTTCGAGGCCGATGCCGACGAGATCACGCAGGCGGTTCTCCGCGGGGAACAGGCCGCACTGTTTGTGTCGTTTCACAGTGGCAATTGGGAAATGTGCGTTCAGCCCGCGGTGATGGGCGGCCTTGAGATTACCGGGGTCTATCAGGCTTTGAAAAACCCGGAGGCCGACAAGGCGCTCCGTTCGTTGCGGAAGGATCTTTACAAGGGTGGCTTGTTGTCAAAAGGTCACCAGACAGCGCGAAAGATCTTGTCGACTCTGAAAGCTGGCGGGATTGTCGCTATCATGGGCGATCTCCGCGAGACCCGGGGAATTCAGGTCCCGTTTTTCGGTCAGATGGCTTATGCAAACCCAATTCCCGCCTCTTTGGCCCGATCCTGTGGTGTGCCGATTGTCCTTGGACGGGTGATCCGCAAGAACGGCGTGAACTTCCGCATAGAAGGGCGCGCAATCTCCGTGCCCGTCACAGAAGACCGGCAAGCGGACATTGAAGCGGCGACTGTCCGTATTCATGAGATTTTTGAAGAATGGATTCGTGAGCATCCTGAGCAATGGATGTGGATCCATAAGAAATGGGCTGCAGCTGGAAGCGCCGCTCCGGCGAAGGACGCTGCGTAAGCAGGCCGCGCCTGTCCGCCTTTCGGAGCAGTTGCAGTGCAACATTTGGAGGATATGCTAGGGCCACAATTGTGGAGGACAGCATTTTGACCAAAACCCCGAGCGCATTTTACAAACCCCTTGCGATCGGAGCGCCGGATCCCTTCCGTGAACTGCCCGTGACCCTTGAGCGGATGATCCATTTCGTTCCGCCGCATATTGAGAAAATGCGCGCCAAGGTGCCGGATCTCATTGCCAAGGTAGACGTGGTCCTCGGCAATCTCGAGGACGCAATTCCCGCCGATGCCAAAACGGACGCACGCCGTGGCTTCATCCAGATGGCCCAAGACAACGACTTCGGCCAAACGGGGCTTTGGACAAGGGTAAACTGCCTGAACAGCCCCTGGTTTTTGGATGATCTGATGGAAATCGTTCCGGCAGTTGGTGAGAAACTCGATGTCATCATGCTGCCGAAAGTCGAGGGTCCTTGGGACATTCACTATCTCGACCAGCTTCTTGCGCAGCTTGAAGCGAAGGCGGGCATTCAAAAACCGATCCTCATTCACGCGATCCTTGAAACCGCCGAAGGGGTGAAGAATGTTGAGGCGATTGCCGCTGCAAGTCCGCGGATGCACGGCATGAGCCTGGGTCCGGCTGATCTTGCAGCCTCGCGTGGCATGAAAACCACCCGGGTTGGCGGCGGACATCCAGATTACGCAGTTCTTGCAGACCCAACCGAAGGTGCGGCACGAACGGCATACCAGCAAGATCTTTGGCATTACACGGTGGCAAAGATGGTGGATGCTTGCCTATCGTATGGATTGAAGCCGTTCTATGGGCCCTTTGGTGACTTTTCCGACACAGATGCGTGCGAGAGCCAATTCCGCAATGCGTTCCTGATGGGCTGCCTGGGCGCCTGGTCATTGCATCCGACACAAATCGATATTGCCAAGCGGGTCTTTTCGCCAGATCCCGGCGAAGTTGCCTTTGCTAAAAAGATCCTTGAGGCCATGCCTGACGGAACGGGCGCGGTCATGATCGATGGAAAGATGCAAGATGACGCGACCTGGAAGCAGGCCAAGGTGATTGTTGACCTGGCTAAAGTTGTCGCGTCCAAGGATGCAGACCTTGCAGAAGTGTACGGTCTTTAGATTTCGGCAAGTTTGCCGAGGTAATATTGACACTTAGACCCCTTGCATGTGCACAATAGGAAAGCTACTTCCTGCACATGCAAGCAGTTGGCGATTGAGTAATCATGCGTACGGCGAAATTCAAAATAGGTCAGGTGGTTCGGCACCGGGTGTACCCCTTTCGCGGGGTAATCTTTGATGTCGACCCGACCTTCAGCAACACCGAAGAATGGTGGGATGCCATTCCAGAAGACGTTCGTCCGAAACGCGACCAGCCGTTTTATCATCTGCTCGCCGAAAACGATGAAACCGAGTACGTCGCTTATGTCAGCGAACAAAACCTTGTTCCCGACATGACAGGTGAGCCGGTGCGCCATCCGCAGGTTGCTGAGATCTTCGAAGAACAGTCAGATGGGTCTTATCTGCCGCGGTCTGTGGAGATGCACTGAAGATCTTCATGACTAGCAGCTCCGAAGATTGAAAGCCGGGTTATTAGGTCCGGCTTTTTTGTTGGCCGCACCCCTGTTTTTTCGACACAAACAAAAAGGCCGGAGCATTTTTGCTCCGGCCTGATCGGATATTATCACTAAGAAGAGATCTTACTGGTTGGCTGCGTTTTGTGCGTCGATCAGCTTCTGACGTGCCTCATCAGCCCGTTTCTGCAACTCGTTCTGCAGTTCTTCCTGACGCTTTTGCAGCTCAGCAATGTCCATCGGCGCGCCGTCATAGACCTTGGTGAAGCCAATCAGCGTGACGTCAAAAGCGATTTCCTTGCCCTGCTGGTTGAACGGGATAACCCGCATGCCACCGCCCTGCTTCATCGCGTTGACGAAGTTGTTGTCGATTGCCAACTCGGCGTAACACGCATTCGGCGCACAGATGCTGTACTTGCCCTGAACCGGCTTGCTGTCATCGATCTGGATGCGAACGCCTGGCTGAATCAAAACCCCGGTCGGCACAGCCACCAGGAGCTTCTTCCGAGCTTCGCCTTCAACTTCCTGAATGGCGACGTTGCTCAGGAACTGACCGGTATTCGTCCGCAACTCAATAGAAATGAAGCAGACTTCCTTGTTATTGGTCTGCTCGTTCTTGTTACACGCCTTTGTCCAAGGGCTCTCTTCTTCCTGGGCAATTGCGGGAGCACTTGCGAAAGAAGACAGGGTCACGAGCGCGGCGGCGGCGCCAGCGATCAATCCTCTTTTCAAAACACTCTTCATCGAAACGTCCTCAATCGTGGATGTGCAAATCTTTGCGCTGTTCTGTGACATTCCGCATACAACCGCAAGACCCGGCCGCGCTTTCATGTCGGTTTTCCATGGTAAGACATCCAATTTGGGCAAGAGGGTGACCGATATGCAACGCACTTTCCGATCTGCGAAACAATTCTGAATATCCAACAGTTTCCTGCTTGTTCGACGCGCTGCCTTTATTTCCTTGTGGTACGCTTTTGAAATGAGAATCAACCGGTTTTCCGTATTTGTCATGTTCAACTGGCCGCGACATTCAGAAAAAAGCAGCTGTGCGAAAACCGCACAGACGTTGCTGTTTGCCGTTTCTCTCGGCATGGCCACTGTGCTTTGGACACTTTTTGCTCCCGCTGCATATTCGGCCGACGACTCGGTCAAATGGTCTCATGGCATTGCGATGCATGGCGAACCGGCTCTGCCACCTGATACGCCTTTTCCATACGCAAATCCTAATGCACCTAAAGGCGGTTCCATCACGTTGGGTGTTCAAGGGACTTTCAACAGCCTGAATTCTTTCATCGTTCAAGGCGGCTGGACGTCTGCCCGGGGTATGCGGGAACGTCAGTTCGGCAACAACATCTTTGAAAGCCTGCTGGTTCGGTCTTATGCAGAGCCGTTTTCCCTTTACGGGCTGCTCGCACAGCGCGTTCGAATGCCAGATAGCCGCGAATGGATCGAGTTTGAGCTCAATCCGGACGCCAAATTCTCAGATGGCTCGCCGGTTACAGTTGAAGACGTGATCTTTTCATTAGAAATCATAGAGGAAAAGGGACGTCCGCCATTCCGTAACTGGTATGCGCAGATTAAGGAAAAGACTGTCACTGCGCCCAACCGCCTGAAACTGGTTTTTGAAAATGGCGACAACCGGGAACTGCCCCTGCTGGTTGCCCTTGCCCCGATCTTTTCCAAAAAACACACAGATGCCGAAACGTTCGACCGCTCGACCCTTACACCGCTTGTTGCCTCCGGCCCCTACACATTTAAGACCATCGAACCAGGCCGGCTGGTGGTTTACGAGAAAAATCCGGACTACTGGGCGAACGACCTACCCGTCAAAAGGGGTTTCGACAATTTCGATGAGATCCGTGTCGAATACTACCGCGATGAGACCACGCTCCAGGAATCATTCAAAAAAGGCCTCATCGATTTTCTGAAATTCGGCGATCCCGTTCGCTGGGCCAGTGGCTTTGACTTTCCTGCCGCCAAGGATGGCGATGTCATAAAGCTGGAGATCCCGCGTGGTGTTCCAGCGCCCACGCAAGGCATGGCGTTCAACACCCGCCGAGACCAATTTTCCGACCGGATGACCCGAAAAGCACTCAGGATGCTGTTCGACTTCAAGTGGGTGAACGACAATCTCTACTATGGGCTCTACAGGCGGACAGCTGGTTATTGGGACAATTCCGAACTGTCATCGATCGGCCGGCCTGCGAGCGAACGAGAACGCGCGTTGCTTGCCCCCTTCCCCGATGCTGTTGACCCGGACGTTCTGGAGGGCACGTGGCGGCCGGCAGATGCGGATGGCTCCGGCAGGGACCGGAAAGTTCTCCGTGCGGCCCTGAATGAATTCAAGAAAGCCGGATACGCGCTTCAAGACCGCAAGTTGATCCATCAGGAAACAGGCGAACCGCTCAGTTTCGAAATCCTGTCCAAAAACGAAGACGAGGAAAAACTGGCCCTTGCCTATATACGGACCCTGGAATTGCTTGGAATAGAGGCAACGGTTCGCAGTGTAGATCCGTCCCAGTTCGAAGACAGGCGCACACGGCGCGATTTCGACATGGTGTTCAACACCTGGACGTCTTCGCTGTCTCCGGGCGCGGAACAATACGGGCGCTGGTCATCACAAGCTGCTGAAACTGAGGGATCCTTCAACTTCGTCGGGGCCAGCGAACCGGCGATTGACGCCTTGATCGACGAAATCGTCGGTGCCCGGTCCAGGGAACACTTTGTCGATGCGGTGCGCGCCTTTGACCGGGTTTTGATCTCAGGCGCCTACTCGGTACCGCTTTATCACTTGCCCGATTATTGGGCCGCACACTGGAAACGCGTTTCGCCGCCAAGCCACCATTCTCTTTATGGGGATGAACTGGACACGTGGTGGTCAACCTCACTCAACTGATCGGACCTACGGACGACTTGAAAATGAAAGTAACGCCTGAAAGCCTGGTGCAGGAACATCATGAAAGCGGAGCCTGGTCCGATTTGCCGCTTGATGAAATTTTCCGCCAAACCGCCGAAACCCACCCCGACCGAGTCGCCATTGTCGATGCGCCGGATCGCGCAACCTGGACAGGCGGCGCACCACGCCGACTGACCTACGCTGAAGCGGATCGCGAGATCGACAAGCTTGCCGCGTTTTATGGCGCAGTCGGGCTCACGCAAGATCATGTGGTTGGTGTCCAATCGCCCAACACCGTAGACACCGTCATTGCAATATTGGCCGCCTTACGTGCCGATTTGATCGTTTCCCCGCTTCCCCTGCATTGGCGGCAAAAAAACGTTCTTGATGCGCTTAATTCGATCGGTGCAAAGGGCCTGATTGCGGCAGACAGGATTGAAACGCGCGATGTTGGTACAGCCGCGCGGGATGTTGCTGCTGAACTGTTTTCGCTGCGCTTTGTTTTCGGTCTTGGAAAGGACATCCCAGACGGGTTGATTGAACTTGGGCCAATGCTTGCCGAAATGGGAGATGAGTTGCAGTTCGAGCGGAGTGAACCGCGCCCGGATCCCGCGGATCATGCGGCGACCATCTGCTGGAGCCGGAGCGGCGAAGAAAACATGCCGGTCAGCCGGTGCCACAATCACTGGACCTCCTGCGGCACTTTGGTGATCAACGAAGCGCATATCAAGGAAGCGGGCAATATTGTCCTCCCCTATTCCCTCAGTGGGCTGACCGGTCTTGGCGGCGGGCTTGTGCCCTGGCTGATGACGGCAGGAACGCTTCATCTTCATCACCCGACGTCGCTTGCTAATCTTGCCGACCATGCCAAAGCCGTCAAAGCGGATGTTGTTCTCGCACCGGGGCCACTTGCGCAGACACTGGACCGTAAGCTTGGCGATGTGAACACGACCCTCCTGGCTGCCTGGAACATCTCCTCGCCGCAGCCAACAACGTTCGTACCGCGCAGGCGAATGGTTGATCTCAATATCGCAGACGAATTTGCCCTGACGGCCCATGCGCGGGGCCCGAGTGCGAAATCAAGGCCCATACCCCTGGGAAAGCATCAGGGGCCAGAGGGGTGTGAAAGCGGGCCAGCCCTAGTCGAAATCGCCGTCTCGGAGACATATGAAGACCAAATGCCGACCTTGCTGGTGCGCGGTCCAATGGTGCCCGATATCGGGTGGCGGACCCTAAACGGCAATCAGCGCCGCCTGCGGTGGGAAGGCAACGGATATTTGAATACAAATATCAAGGTCTCTGTCACCGATGAAGGGTTGAATGGTTTTGGCATGCCTGGTCTTTATGCCTTGGGCACCGGAAACCTGGAGACGATTGATGTGATCTATTCGTCTTATCCCGGGATACGGGAAGCGGCCGCTTTCATTGTCGAAGACCCGCTCCTCGGTGCGCGCATGTACGCGGCCCTCGTACCAGAACCTGGCCATGTGCCCGATGCCGGTGCCTTTTTTGCCTATCTTGACGCAGAGGGAGTTGACCTTGCCAAAATCCCTCACAGAGTGTTGATATTGCAATCGTTGCCGCGAAATGACGACGGTACCGTGTGCCGTGACCGATTGACACTCCGCACACAAAGGCTGCCTGCGGCTGTCGCGTAATATAAGAGGGACCTGATGAAGGCAGGTCGATGGTGGGAAACGGGATGGACGTAGAAACCTCGCTCTCTTGGCGCGGACCTTATTGGTATGTGGGACGGTGCCCTCTCCGTCCAGCGTCTTCCTATGCTGAGAACGATCAAGATGTCTCTCTCATGGGACTGTTTGATCGCTCACTCTCTCCACCGCAACAGCTGCCGGCGGCGGTAATTGTCGACATACAAGACATCCCTACCGAAAAAAGGCGCCCATTCTTTCTTTGGCTGGCAGCAGAGATACGAACTCTGCCCTGCGATGTTCCGCTTTATATTCTGACTGGAAGCGAAGATGAGCCGGTCGACGGGCTCCGACCGATGGCGATCCTGGAACGGTCAGTTCCAGATGACATCCTGGTGATGCTGATTTGTATTCATCAACGGGCCCTACTTCGTTCGGAAGAAGCTCGGATCCGCCGGCGCATCTTCGGCAGGATCCCTGGGTTTGGTGCGGCACCCCACTACACCGGCGGCAGCGGCCTGATGGTTGTCGGGGTGAGCGGGCGTTTTCTGGAATGGCAGGCGGCAAGTAGCCACAATGTGGAAGTCGTCGGCGCGTTTGACGGGGGTATGGCCACCGAATTCATGGCGCAGCGGGCGTTTGACGCGGTTGTCATCGACAGCACGTCCGAAGACACCATCGACTACATGCAGCAAATCAGGCGGGACGCCCGTTTTGCGAGCCTACCGGTGTTGGCTGTGTGTGAAGACCCAGAAGATGTCGTTACCTTGTTCCGGAATGGAGCCTCTGACGTCCTTCTTGGAAGAAACAGCCCCGAAACACTCAACCGGAGGCTGGCGTCAGCAATTCGACTTGGCAAACGGCGCCGTCTCGCCGACCGTATTCTCTCAGAAAGCCATATGTGGCTTCAGCAACAAATTACCGTCGGAGGCCTCGATCAAGATCGGTATGAGCATTATCTGGAAACGACAGCCAACGCGATGGCCGCCCGCGGGCTCGATCTTTGGGAGATGCGCCTGTCTCCGGAGAACTTCAATATCCCGGCTTCAACCGAAGAGGATCTCGCGGAACTGAACGGCACTTTGCTGTCCGTTGCGGATGCCACAAGCCGGGATGAAGATCTGGTTTGCCTGGTCAGCGGTCTTGGCCCTGTGGCTGTCTTGAAGAATGAAGCCGGAACTTTGCGCCTTCAAAAACGGATAAACTCCATTCTCGCTCACACAGTGATGGCGCCCTGAACCCAGTTCACAATGTGTAGATCGGACGTCGGGGCATTTCCCCGGCGCACTCATCCTGCTAGTCTGGCAGTGAGAGTACAAAAACTGCAACAAACCCAAGGTCTCCCGAATGAGCAGCACCCCAGCAATCACCATCGATATCGTCTCAGATGTGATGTGCCCCTGGTGCTATATCGGCAAACGCCGGCTCGAAGCTGCGCTTAAACAAGCGCCTGACATTCCCGTCGAAGTTCGCTGGCACCCGTTTCAGCTCGATGCAACGCTTCCCAAAACCGGTAAGGACCGGAAGCAGTATCTGAGTGACAAGTTTGGAGGAATGGAGCGGGCGAATGCTTTCTATTCCCAAATCAAAGCGGCCGGTACGGAAGAAGGTATCCCGTTCGACTTTGACGCCATCAAGCTGTCACCGAACACGCTGGATTGTCATCGGCTCATTCTGTGGTCCCGAGCCGACGATGTGCAAAATGATGTGGTGGAGCGCCTGTTCAAGGCTTATTTTGTCGATGGCGAGGACCTGACACAGTCCGAACTTCTGGTCCGCATATCAGAAGAAGCGGGGATGCAATCGGATCTCGTCGAGCATCTGCTTGAGACAGAGACCGATCTCGACAAAATCATTACTCAGATTGGCAAAGCCCAGGAATCCGGCGTGACCGGTGTTCCGTGCTTTATCATCGACGGACGTTTTGTGCTTGCAGGCGCAGAAAAGGCCGAAACCATTGCAGCCGGTATCATGCACGCCGATGCGACACGCACCGACGTGGAAGCAGAAACCGCGTCATGATTGGTTTGGCTTACTTTTCGTAAGGCGCGATATCGACGAATCCGAGTTCAGTCGTTGGGTCAAGACGGAAATCGACGATCCGCCGGACCTGCCGTTTCTTTTCCATCTTTAAGCGTTTCCATGCCAGCGCGGCAGCTGCCTTTGGATAAACGTGAAAACCTCGGGGTGCCGTTGACAAATTCTCAAGACCCAGTGTCCGGCGCAAGACACCATTGCCATAGCGAACAGCGAACTCGTGGCGGATGTCACGCGTCCAATGTTCCGTGGTGACGGAGATGTTCAGGCAATCATGGTTTTCGACCCGGTGCGGGCCATATAGCGGCCAATGCATCATCTCGCCGGCCTCTAGGTCGTGCACCTCGGCATACTCGTCAAACCACGGCTGATACGGAACTTCCTCTTCCGTTTCCTGCATCAAGATCTTTTCAAGCGACTCGTCGGTCAAGAACGCCTGATTGACCGGGTATACGTAGACCCGTTTTTTTCCCTGCAATTGCCAGAGGCTCTGCCCCTGCACATCAGCATGATAATAAACCTGGATCTTGGGCGAGGACACCAGAAGGGACATGTTGCGCATTGTGGTCTTCAAGTGCGGAACACGGGCCTCGAACTCTGAGAAAATCTGGTTGAGGACGCGATCATATTGCGGATCGATGTCCATGATCCGGAATACGTTCATCCACAAACGGCCGTTGCGGATGCAATTGATCACTTCAGTCCCGCTCGTGCTGCCGATTTCCCCATGGCGCCACTCTTTGACATTCTTGTCGTGGCCCATGGTGTTCAAGGTGTATTGATGCGGCTCAAGCTTGTCGATCAGCCTTCCAAGAGCTTCTTCGGAAAACAATCCAGTTTCCGCGAGCCGATGCTTCAGCTTGATGTTCTGACGGTCAAACAGCGCACTGTGTTGATCTTGCCAATTGGCAATGACATCTTGGGTTTGGGAAATCGCATTCATAACGCAGCCAATCATCCAGAGTTGAACGCTGCATATGTATAAGAACAACTTCAATATATTGTAAATATTGACGCTGTACTCGTGGTTAATGCATTAACCATTATTCCGGTGATTTACCAATCGAAACAACAAAACACTGTTATCTCAATGGTAAAAAAAATACCCCGCAGAATTTTGCGGGGTATTGAATAGCGTGAATACAACGATCAGCCTTTGAGAATGGACCGTCCGGCGTAGAAAGCTTGCGGACCGAGTTCTTCCTCGATGCGGATCAATTGATTGTACTTGGCAAGCCGGTCAGAGCGCGCCAAGGAACCGGTTTTGATCTGACCACAATTGGTTGCGACCGCAAGATCTGCAATTGTTGCATCTTCGGTCTCGCCAGAACGGTGCGACATTACGGCCGTGTAAGACGCCTTGTGAGCCGTCTCAACGGCATCGAGTGTTTCCGACAATGTGCCGATCTGGTTGACTTTCACCAGGATGGAATTGGCTACGCCCTTCTCAATACCCTGACGCAGACGCGCTGAGTTGGTCACGAAGAGATCATCACCAACCAGCTGACATTTGCTGCCGAAAAGATCGGTCGCAGCCTTCCAGCCATCCCAGTCGTCTTCAGCAAGACCGTCTTCGATGGAAATAATCGGGTAGCGGTTGACCAGGTCTTCCAGATACTTCGCCATTTCCTCAGGATTCAGGGTCTTGCCCTCACCTTCCAGAATGTATTTTCCGTCCTTGAAGAATTCGGTCGACGCAGCATCAAGTGCCAGGAACATGTCTTCACCCGGCTTGTAGCCCGCGCTCTCGATCGCCTTCATGACGAACCCGATGGCGTCATCCGTGGATGCCAGGTTCGGGGCAAAGCCGCCTTCATCGCCGACATTGGTGTTGTAACCAGCGGAAGAAAGGGCCTTTTTCAGTGTATGAAAGACTTCTGAACCCATGCGGACAGCTTCGCTGAGGCTTTCCGCGCCAACCGGCATGATCATGAATTCCTGGAAATCGATCGGGTTATCGGCATGTTCACCGCCGTTGATGATGTTCATCATCGGAACAGGCAGGGTGCGGGCCGAGGTTCCGCCGACATAGCGGTAGAGCGGCAAACCGGTTGCCTGGGCTGCAGCGCGCGAGACAGCAAGTGAAACACCGAGGATCGCGTTTGCACCAAGGCGTGCCTTGTTCGGGGTTCCATCTAGATCGATCATTGCGCGGTCGATTTGAAGCTGGTCTTCGGCTTCCAGGCCACCGATCGTCTCAAAAATTTCACCATTCACGGCATCAACGGCGTTCTGGACACCCTTGCCCATGTAGCGATCGCCGCCGTCCCGCAGTTCGACAGCTTCGTGAGCGCCGGTGGATGCACCGGACGGTACAGCCGCGCGGCCGAAAGATCCGTCTTCGAGAAAGACGTCGACTTCCACGGTCGGGTTGCCACGGCTGTCAAAAATCTGACGGCCGGTGATGTCGATAATGGCGGTCATGAATTACTCCTCGTTTGCGCTTATCGGTTCCCAGCATTTTGAAGAACCGCCGCGATAAGTCCGGGGCAGCGATTTCAAACACCGTCTCCCCCAAGCAAAACGGGCCGCAAACTCGCGGCCCAATCGATCAAGCCGGCGAACCGGCGGATTTCTTTACAACAGCATCAATGGCTTTCAGCTCAGCCAGAAGAGCCCCAAGGTTCCGCAGTGCAATCATGTTCGGGCCATCTGATGATGTCGTGTTCTCAGGATCTGGATGGGTTTCGATAAAGACCCCGCCAACACCGACAGCAACGGCTGCGCGCGCCAACACAGCAACCATTTCCCGGTCACCGCCGGAGGATCCACCAAGACCGCCCGGTTGTTGGACTGAGTGAGTAGCATCAAAGACCACCGGAGCTCCGGTTTGCGCCATGATCGGCAACGCGCGCATGTCGCTCACCAGCGTGTTGTAGCCAAAGCTCGCGCCACGCTCGGTCAGGAGTACATTCGGATTGCCGGAATCCGTTATTTTCCGGAGGACGTTTTTCATGTCCCAAGGAGCCAGGAACTGCCCCTTCTTCACGTTGATTACAGCACCGGTTTCAGCAGCTGCGACCAGAAGGTCTGTCTGACGGCACAAAAAGGCCGGGATCTGGAGGACGTCGACTACGTCTGCGACTGGAGCACATTGCTCTGCGTTATGAATGTCAGTCAGGACCGGAAGTCCAAATGTCTCTTTGATCTCAGCAAAAATTGGCAAGGCTTCGTTCAGGCCGATGCCACGGGTAGCTAAAAGAGACGTCCGGTTCGCCTTGTCGAACGAACTCTTGTAGACAACCGGAATTCCAAGACCGCCCGCAATTTCCTTCACTGCCGCCGCACACTCCAGCGCATGGTCGCGGCTTTCCAATTGGCATGGCCCGGCAATCAAGCTGAAGGGCGCGGAATTGTTGAAGGAAACGCTCCCCACGTTCACAGTGCGGTTGGCTTCAGTCATCAAGGATCCTTTGTCTGCTGGGTAACAGCGGCCCGCTCAATTGAGCGAGTAAATGGGGGTGATGTGAATTCGCGTGTTCAATAACCTTCTTTTCCAGAACCTGCAATATCAGGCGGCTCGGAACACGGAATTCATTTTAATCGATTTAAAGAACAGGCAGCTCTAGACGTGTGATTTACGCCACATCCGTTTCACGCAGATAAGAGATACATTCAGTGTTAATACTCTCCGGGGTATTGCCCATACAAAAGAAACGTTACGTCCGGGAGCGCGTTGCGGAAATGCGCGGTCGGATGTGAGCACACGTTGATAAGAGCCACCTGCGTGGCGGAACTTGCAAGAGTTGGAATTTCAGGCATGACCAAACCGATCCGCAAAGCCATCCTTCCCGTTGCCGGTCTCGGAACCCGCTTTTTGCCGGCAACAAAAGCTGTGCCGAAGGAAATGCTGACGATCGTCGATCGGCCGATCATCCAGTACGTGGTGGACGAAGCACGGGCTGCTGGCATTGAACACATCGTTTTCGTTACCGGCCGCAACAAACAGGTGATCGAGGACCACTTCGACGTGGCTTATGAGCTTGAAGACACCTTGAAAGCCCGTAACAAGACAGCGGCTCTGGATCTTCTTGAAAAACATCGCCCGACACCCGGTTCGACCAGCTTTACGCGCCAGCAAGCCCCGCTAGGACTTGGCCATGCCATCTGGTGCGCGCGCGACATCATCGGCGACGAACCATTTGCCATTCTTTTGCCGGACGTGATTATCAAGTCGAAAGTCAGCTGCCTGAAACAGATGGTCGACCTTTATGAGGGAACCGGCGGTAACGTCATTGCGGTCGAGGAAGTGCCAGAGGATCAGACCCAGAACTACGGCATTGTGGAGCTCGCTGAAAAGATAAACGAAAACGCAGCGCACATTTCCAACATGGTGGAAAAGCCGGCCCCTGGAACCGCCCCATCCAATTTGATGATCACAGGGCGCTATATTCTGCAGCCCCAGATTTTCGAGCTGTTGTCGAAACAAGATACCGGCGCTGGCGGCGAGATCCAGCTGACGGATAGCATGTTGAAACTGATGGAAACTCAGCCGTTCTCGTCGATCAAGTTCGAAGGCCGGAGTTTCGACTGTGGCTCCAAGGCCGGTTTCTTGAGCGCCAACATTGCGTTCGGTCTGGATGATCCGAAACTTGCCAGTGAAATCCTGCCGTTCATGCGTGAGATGATCGACCAACCGGCGGCAGCTGAGTAACTGTTCGAAACTGTGGACTGATCAAAACCCGTCACGAACCGTGGCGGGTTTTTATGTTTCACGGCGTAGCGACTCTTCCGAAGTGGCCGCAAAAAGCTGACTTATCCCCACCAGATGCATTCCGCAGGGGATTCTTAGCTATTTAAGAACTGAAAAGGAAATACCGGCGTATAGTTGGAGTGTTCGAGAAAGGAGACACCGACTATGGCAGCCTCTTATTTCCGGAAATACGCGGCCGGCGCCGTCCTTGGCGCAGCACTGGCTATTGGCACGGTTTCACCAAGCCTTGCCGCAGATACCAGCGTGTTTCAGTCCATCATCAAGAACCAGATGAGCGCATTTGCTGCGGACGATGCCAAAACGGCATTCTCCTTTGCAACAAGGTCTCTGCAGCAGCGGTTCCAGAACCCTGAATTCTTCATGCAGATGGTCAAAAGCGGGTATCAGCCGGTCTACCGGCCGAAAGACGTGACATTTGGGCAGTCCAAAATGACCAAATTCGGCCCGACCCAGGAAGTCTACGTTACCGGCCCCAAAGGCCAGAATTGGCTTGCCCTCTACAGTTTTGAAGAGCAAGAAGATGGGTCGTGGCGGATCTCAGGATGCTATCTGACAAAGTCGGACGGGTTCGCAGCTTAGAAGACCCGGGCAAGTTTGAAGGACATCACAGCGCGGCAATGTCGCCGCGCGCCCAGTCTTCCTTGGTCTTGGCGTAGAAACCCTCGAACCGGCTCTCTTCAATCGCGTCCCGCATGCCCTGCATGAGCGTTTGATAGTAGGCGATGTTGTTCCAAGTCAGCAGCATTCCGGAGAGAGCTTCTCCTGCGCGAAACAGGTGATGAAGGTAAGCGCGGCTGTACTTGCTTGTCGCCGGACATGCGCTCTCTTCGTCCAAGGGGCGTGGGTCGTCCTGGTGGCGGGCGTTCTTCAGGTTGACCTTGCCAAACCGAGTGTAAGCCAATCCATGTCTTCCGGCACGGGTTGGCATGACACAATCAAACTGATCGATCCCGCGTTTCACGCTCTCCAAAAGATCGTCTGGCGTGCCGACGCCCATGAGATAACGCGGCTTGTCGACCGGCATGACAGGGGTGGTGATGTCGAGCATTTTCAACATCACTTCTTGCGGCTCTCCGACCGCAAGGCCACCAACGGAATAGCCTTCCATAGGCAATTTGCCGAGCTCTTCGGCTGAACGGATGCGGAGATCGGGAACATCGCCGCCCTGAACAATTCCGTAAAGCCCCTGCCCCTTGCCTGGGCCGCCCATCTTTTCAAATTGGGTCCGCGAGCGTTCGGCCCATCTCAGCGACAATTCCATGGCCCGCTGAACTTCTTCGCGCGTGCTTGGCAACTTGATGCACTCATCAAGCTGCATTTGAATATCGGAACCGAGCAGCCCTTGTATTTCGACAGACCGCTCCGGTGTCAGATGATGCTTGCTGCCGTCGATATGGCTTTGAAAACGGACCCCATCCCCATCCAGCTTGCGCAGTTGAGCCAGAGACATCACCTGAAATCCGCCACTGTCAGTCAGGATCGTATGCGGCCAGTTCATGAATTTGTGCAGGCCGCCAAGCCGATCGACCCGTTCGGCGGTCGGGCGCAGCATCAAGTGATAGGTGTTGCCCAAAACCACATCCGCGCCGGTTGCGCGCACATGGTCGGTGAACATGGCTTTCACCGTTGCCTGTGTCCCGACAGGCATGAAGGCCGGCGTGCGAACAACACCATGCGGTGTCGTGATTTCACCGCGGCGGGCCATACCGTCCGTGGTGATCAGTTTAAAGCCGAATTTCTTGGGGTCGGTCATGAGGATGCGTCCTGGCTTGCGTCTGGAAACAGCAGAGACGCATCGCCATAGCTGTAAAATCGGTATTCGGTGTCGATGGCATGCTGATAAGCAGCCCGCATGGTCTCAAGGCCTGAAAGCGCCGAAACCAGCATGAAAAGGGTCGACCGCGGTAGATGGAAATTGGTCATCAGCGCATCGATGGCCTTGAATTTGTAACCAGGCGTGATGAAGATCGATGTCTCATCTGCAAACGGGACGATTGTCCCGGTTGCCTGGGCCGCGCTTTCAAGAATACGCAAGGACGTGGTTCCAATGCTGACCACCTTGTTGCCCCGCGCCTTGACGGCTTGAAGAGCTGCAGCGGTTTCCTCCGACACTTCTCCCCATTCGGCATGCATCTTGTGATCATCTGTATCGTCGGCTTTGACCGGAAGGAACGTCCCTGCCCCGACATGCAGCGTCACCCGGTGCATCTCAATCCCGCGGTCCCTGATGGCCGCGAGCAACTCAGGAGTAAAATGAAGACCCGCTGTCGGTGCTGCGACCGCGCCGTCCTTTTCCGCAAAGATCGTCTGATAGTCTTGCCGATCCTGCTCGTCTTCGCCGCGCTTTTGCGCGATATAAGGTGGCAGCGGAATGTGACCGACCTGTGCAATGGCAACATCCAACTCCGGTCCGGAACAGTGGAACACCAGCAGAACCTCGCCGCCGTCGGATTTCTCCTTCACTGTCGCAGTCAACCGGTCGCCGTTGCCTTCGAATACAACAAGATCATCGACCTGGAGTTTTTTGGCCGGGCGGACAAAGGCCTTCCACCTGTCAGCCGCAGATCTCAAGTGCAGGGTGACACTGATCCCTGCTTCAATGTCGCCGCGCCGCCGTTTGCCTTCCAGCTGCGCCGGAATGACCTTTGTATCGTTGAACACAAGCGCGTCGCCCGGCTCCAAAAGAGCAGGAAGATCGCGCACGCCCTTGTCGCTCAGCTCAGGTGTTTCACCAGGGCGCACAACAAGCATGCGCGCGGCATCGCGTGGCCGCGCAGGCCGCAAGGCAATTCGTTCATTGGGAAGCTCAAAGTCAAACTGATCGACACGCATGGTGAAGGCTAACTGATCCGGTTTTCGGGGTGTTCGGTTGGGGCTGATAATGCCGGTTTGGCATCAGGTCAACCGGAGGTGAAAACAAACACAGCGCGGATGTTGCCACCCGCGCTGTAAAAGTCAGATCTGAAGTCGAGACTTAAGCGTCTGCGGCAACCTTCATTGAATTGATCTTGTCCGGATTTTGGACAGGCTCACCGCGTTTGATCTTGTCGACATTTTCCATACCTTCGATCACCTTGCCCCAGGCCGTGTATTGGCGGTCAAGGAAGGTGGCATCGTCAAAGCAGATGAAAAACTGGCTGTCACCGGAATTCGGATCCTGAGCACGCGCCATGGAACAAACGCCGCGCACATGCGGTTCGGCGTTGAATTCCGCCTTCAACTTTGTGCCGGAACCGCCGGTACCTGTGCCATTCGGGCACCCGGTCTGGGCCATGAAACCTTCGATTACGCGGTGAAAGACGATTCCGTCATAAAAACCTTCACGAACCAATTCCTTGATGCGCGCAACGTGGTTGGGCGCAAGGTCCGGGCGCATTTCGATCACGACCTCGCCTTGGGTGGTGTCCATGATCAATGTGTTTTCGGCGTCTTTGATGTCAGCCATAGTTATCTCCTTGGGTATTCAGGGGCCAGTTGGTGCAGCACCGGTTAGCCGGCGTCCGCAGCAACTTGCATCTTGATGATTTTATCCGGGTTTGCAGGTGGCTCACCCTTCGTGATGTTGTCGACGAGGTCCATACCTTCGACGACCTTGCCAAACACGGTGTATTGACCGTTCAGCCAGTCACCATCATTGAACATGATGAAAAACTGGGAATTGGCGCTGTTCGGATTCTGGGCCCGGGCCATGCCAAGCGTTCCACGCTGGAACGGCTCGGACGAAAATTCAGCGTTCACGTCCGGCTTGTCAGATCCGCCACGGCCGGTTCCGGTCGGGTCGCCTGTTTGCGCCATGAACCCATCAATCACACGGTGAAAGACGATGCCGTCATAAAACCCGTCGCGCGTCAGTTCCTTGATGCGCGCGACATGGTTTGGAGCGAGGTCCGGGCGCAGCTCGATAACCACACGGCCATCTTTCAAATCCAGATAAAGCGTGTTTTCCAGATCCTGCTGTGCAGCGGCCATAGCCGGCATGAAGATCAGGGACGCCAAAACAGCCAGGGCTGTGAGAATTCGTGACATTGGATACTCCCGCAGTTCACGTCGTTGATATGGGGTGAATTGGGATCGACTTAAAATGTGTCAGTCCGGTCTTGCACGCCGGCGCAAGGGGTCTGCAACCGGCTCAGGAACAAAAGCGGAGATTTCCCCGCCCATTTGCGCGATTTGGCGCACCAAAGTGGCCGTAATGTGCCGCACTGCCGGAGATGCCGGAAGGAACACGGTTTTTATGTCCGGCTCCAATGTTCCGTTCATTCCGGCCATTTGCATCTCGTAATCAAGATCTGTCCCATCGCGCAACCCGCGCACCAGATAATCGGCTTTTTGGGTGCGTGCTGTGTTGATCACGAGATCGGAGAACGCGATTACCTCGATCCGGCTCGCTTCAGCCTCGGAGAATTCTGCCACCGCGGATGTGTGGATTAGCTCAACCCGTTCTTCGAACGAAAACAGCGGTTTCTTTCCCGGATGAATGCCGATGGCCACGACGACCTTGTCAGCCAGTGCAAGCGACTGTCTCAAGATGTCCATATGGCCGTTTGTTACCGGGTCAAAAGAGCCCGGGTAAAGCGCGATACGTGTCATGGGCTCATCCTTACTCTGGCGCTCGCCGCATCACAAGGCATCCGAGCCCGTGAAAGACAATTTCCGCCATGCGACATTGTGTGATGGCGGTCACAGGTTTCTTGCCGGACATGGGCCAAGGTGGCCTCATCAACAAACGGCGTGAGCAGGAGCCAAGACGATGAGGAGCAGCAGTTTTTACAAAACAACCGGTCATCACCAGGTTGCCCGTCCCTTTACAGCGAAAACCAAAGCCATGGACCCGATTGCAAATTTCAAACTGGCCTCGATCTTCATCCTGGCCCTGCTGACTGTCCTGATCGCAGGCATCATCAGCATGAACGCGAGCAACGCTTCACAGGCACAAGAAGTTGGTCAGACAGCACCGCAGGGCATGATGGCGACCAAGACTGACCGCGCTGTCATCCCGGCTAAGGCTGCCAACTGTGAAAGCCAGACATGGGGCGCTTGGAGCGCTGAATGTGCCGCAGAGCTGACCGGTGCCTCCAAGGTTCGCACCGTTTCCTACGTAACGATCGAAAAACAGCCGAACACTGTCAACCAGACCATTTTGGCCCGTTACCCATCGACCAACTGATCTACAACCTCCAAAACCAAATATCCCCAACGGCAAACAGCGGCTCAGGTTCCACCCTGGCCGCTGTTGTCGTATTCGGTTTCCCAAATTGCGAAGAAACTCTCCAAATCCGGCAAATCCTGACCGTACAGGATCAGCAACAGATACATCATCGCGTCTGTTTTAATTGACTTATTTCAAATCAAGAAGCTTTGGCAAAGAGTTTGCTCCGTCAGGTGTATCAGCGCTTCGGCGCACCATCACAAGGAGCAGAACGATGACGAAGACCCACGCAACACGCCGCCCTCGAGCCACTACATGGGCCCGGACTGCACAAATCAAACACTATGAGGGTCTAGGTATCGCCGCGTTGCATGCGGCGCTGGTATGCAAGAATTTTTGTTCACCGGCACAAGCCGCCAATCTAGCCTCGACTTGGCATGGCGCCCCGAACATGTCCGGCATTCTTGCCGGCGTTGCAGAGAGTTGAGCTGGCAACAGAACACCCTGAATCTGACAAAGAAAAGGGCGGCAAATCCATCTCTGAAATGCCGCCCGAATTCTAAGTGTTACTCATCTGAACCTGAGGAGCTGTCCGGTGCATCACCATCGCCCCCCTCGCCTGATCCAGCGTCGCCCTCGGCTGCGCCACCTTCTGGCAGTTCACCTTCGACGAGCTCTTCATCCTCATCAACCTCGGAAATCCCTTCAACGGCGACGACCTTCTCGTCTTCGGCCGTCTTGAATATGATCACCCCTTGGGTCGCGCGGCCAGCGATACGGATTCCATCGACCGGACAGCGGATCAACTGACCGCCATCCGTCACCAGCATGATCTGATGACTGTCTTCAACCGGGAACGAGGCTATCAAGCCGCCATTCCGGTTGTTGACGGCCATTGCCGTAATGCCCTTACCGCCGCGGCCGGTGACACGGTACTCAAAAGACGACGTCCGTTTGCCATATCCGTTTTCAGAAATGGTCAGGATGATCTGTTCCGCAGCGCTCATTTCCGCATAGCGTTCCTGAGACAACTCGCCAGCAACAACACCATCCTCGTCTGCAGCCCCGCCATTTTCATCAGCTTCGCCGCGCATCGCCCGGGAAAGCTTCAGATATGCGGCGCGCTCCTCGGCATCGACATCGATGTGATGCAGGATTTGCATGGAGATAACGCGATCGCCGTCCGCAAGCCGGATGCCGCGAACACCTACTGAATTCCGTCCGGCAAAAACGCGAACGTCTGTTACAGGGAACCGGATACACTGGCCGGAATTCGTGGTCAGCATGACATCCGAATGCTCAGAACATGTGTCGACCCCCACAATGCCGTCGCCATCTTCCAGCTTCATGGCAATCTTGCCATTGCGGTTGATGTTGACGAAATCGGAGAGCTTGTTCCGGCGCACGGTACCGCGCACCGTTGCAAACATCACGTCGAGGTTTGCCCAGGTGTCCTCGTCTTCCGGCAACGGCAGAATTGAGGTGATCTGTTCGCCTTGCTCCAACGGCAGCATGTTGACCAGGGCTTTGCCGCGCGAGGTCGGGCCGCCGAGCGGCAGACGCCAGACCTTCATCTTGTAGCAAATACCTCGGGAGGAGAAAAACAGAACCGGGGTATGCGTGTTGGCAACAAAGAGACGGGTGACGAAATCCTCATCCTTGGTCGCCATGCCCGACCGGCCCTTGCCGCCGCGGCGCTGTGCGCGGTAAGTCGCAAGCGGGACACGCTTGATGTAGCCGCCGTGAGACACGGTCACGACCATGTCTTCGCGCTGGATCAGGTCTTCTTCGTCAAAGTCCGCTCCGCCCTCGATGATCTCGGTCCGGCGCGGGGTTGCGAATTCTTCCTTGATCTCCAGCATCTCGTTGCGGACGATTTCCTGGATCCGCGCCCGGGAGCGAAGAATGTCGAGATAGTCGCTGATCTCGGCGCCGATCTTGTTGAGCTCTTCTTCAATCTCGTCCCGGCCCATGGCCGTCAGGCGCTGCAGCCGGAGATCGAGGATCGCGCGAGCCTGTTCTTCGGACAGCTTGTAAGTGCCGTCCTCTTGAACCATGTGGCGCGGATCGTCGATCAAACGGATCAGATCTTCCACGTCCCTGGCCGGCCAGTTGCGTTCCATCAATTGCGCGCGCGCAGTCGCCGGATCCGGGGCGGCCCGAATGAGTTTGATCACCTCATCAATATTGGCGACAGCGATACCCAGTCCCACCAAGATGTGGGCCCGGTCGCGGCACTTTTTCAGCAGGTACCGCGTCCGGCGCTGGATGACCTCTTCGCGGAAGGTGACAAAAGCCTTCAGCATATCGGTGAGGTTCATTTGTTCCGGCTTACCGCCGTTCAGCGCCACCATGTTCGCCCCAAAGGACGTTTGAAGCTGACTGAACCGGTAAAGCTGGTTCAAGACCACATCCGGCACGGCATCGCGCTTAAGCTCGATCACGACCCGCATACCGGAGCGGTCACTTTCATCGCGAATGTCGGAGATGCCTTCGACACGCTTGTCCCGCACCATTTCGGCGATCTTTTCGATCATCGTGGACTTGTTGACCTGATACGGTATTTCCGAAACGATCAGGGCCCAGCGATCCTTGCGGATTTCTTCCGTGTCGACCTTGGCCCGCATCGGCACGGACCCGCGGCCTGTCTCATAAGCGCTGCGGATGCCGGAGCGGCCGAGGATCATGCCGCCCGTCGGGAAGTCCGGTCCGGGCACGATCTGCATGAGCTCTTCCAGCGTCATCGCCGGGTTTTCCATGAGCGCGATGGAAGCGTCGATCACTTCGCCCAGATTGTGCGGCGGGATGTTGGTGGCCATACCGACCGCGATACCGCCAGCACCATTGACCAGAAGGTTCGGGAATTTTGCAGGAAGGACGACCGGCTCGGATTCAGAGTTGTCGTAGTTCTCCTGGAAATCGACCGTTTCCTTGTCGATGTCATCGAGTAGCCGGTGCGCGACCTTTTCCAGACGGCACTCGGTGTAACGCATCGCCGCGGCCGGATCGCCATCGATGGAGCCGAAGTTGCCCTGCCCGTCGATAAGCGGCAAGCGAAGGGAGAAATCCTGCGCCATGCGGACAAGGGCATCATAGATCGCGCTGTCACCATGAGGGTGGTACTTACCCATAACATCGCCGACCACACGGGCCGACTTGCGGTAAGGCTTGTTCCACTCATAGCCATTTTCATGCATCGAATAGAGGATGCGCCGGTGCACCGGCTTCAAGCCGTCCCGGACGTCCGGTAGCGCACGGGATACGATCACGCTCATGGCGTAATCGAGGTAGCTGCGCTTCATTTCATCGACGATGGAGACCGGCTTGATGTCCGACGGAAGCCCGCCTGAAGGGGTGCTGTTGTCCTGGTCAGCCAAGGAGACACTCATTTGTTTGTTATTGCTGGTGTCTTTATATCCGATTCAATTCGCGGGACCAAATTTGCGGGCGTTTTTAAGCTTGCTAATAATCTCGTAATTTCAATGCGTTACAAATCATATACACAGGCACACAGAAACATTTCACAGGGCTTGGTCGCGCAAGGGCCAAAAGCCCTGTAAAACGCACGTCAAACGCCCTATCAGCCTGTCGGAGACACGCGATGATCGACTTTTACATCAATGCCTTCGCCACGCTATTTGTGACCATCGATCCCGTCGGATTGGCACCGATGTTTCTGGCGATAACGGCCGGCATGAGCTCCGCTGACCGGCGCCGGGTCGCCGTCCGAGCCACCATCACCGCCGCCGGCATTTTGGGCCTGTTTTATTTCACTGGTCAGACGGTGCTAAATGTTTTGGGGATCTCGGTTTCAGCCTTCCGGGTCGCCGGAGGCATCTTGTTGTTCCTGATCGCAATCGAGATGATTTTCGGCAAACGCCAGGAACGCAAAAGCGAAACGGCCGAAAAAGCGATGGAATCCGCTGAGGCCCATCATGCGACCATCAACGAACTCGCCATTTTTCCCCTGGCCATTCCATTGATTTCCGGCCCGGCTGCCATTTCTGCAATCATTCTCCTGTCCAGCCAGGCCCCGGACACCCTGACCTATGCCGGTCTTGGCGGTGTGATCTTGATCATCCTGGTCAGTTGTCTCGGCGCCTTCTTGCTCGCAGAACGCATTGAGCGCGCGCTGGGGGATACGGCTCAGCTTGTCATTACGCGCCTGCTGGGCGTCCTACTTGCAGCGCTTTCGGTGCAATTTGTCGCCGACGGGATTCTGGCGTTCCTCGCGTAACCGGTTACGGAAGCTCCAAACGGAACTCCTGCGGCGAGACACCGTGCACGCTGTCGCTCGCGCGGATAATCACAGTTGTGACATCCTCTGGAATCTGAACGCCCGACAAGGACCGGGTAAATGGTTGCTCGTTGACATGCGGGTGCGCCAGGACCCTTTTGCCAAGAAGCTCGCCCTCCGGCGTGTAGACCTCCCAAAGATCCGCATAGTGGTCCCAGCCTGTGTCGCCGTGCTTGAGTGTGACAGAAAACGTCCACCCGCCGGCACCCTCTTTCGCCGTTGCATCAACGATCTCCACGTCACCAGCGACGCTTGCGCCAGAGACAAGCACGCTGATGATTGCGGCGATGCAGATGGCTCTTATTTCCAGCATTCAAATGCTCCAATCATTTTTTTAATGCGGCCAGTTTGCCGGGAAATCGAGAGCACAAACAGTCAAACTTGCGTCACCGGGAGTTAACTTAATGACAGACGCGTGTTGCGGAAAGGCTGAGTTGAAGGGTTTACAAACCCCGTCTGACTGTTCAGCACGTTTTTGAAGCGCAATCTTACTGCTGGAACCACGAAACCCTTGAACCGTTCGGGTTCATTTTTGGATCCCGCCGAACAGCCCAGACTTTAGTGTTTATTTAGAACTCTCGCGCTCTACTGAGCTCCAGCTGATTTATTCTTGCGAGCATGCCATGCAGTCCGTTGCCAACACGACATATTCTGGTCTTCAAGAACTCGCGTTTGTCGAAGAATCCATGCCGGAATACAATGAGCATATCGTGAAACTCATTTCCGGAGCACTTTCTGATTGCGAATCTATCGTAGACTTCGGTGCCGGAATCGGAACATTGGCGGACGTTGTACACAAGCAGACAGCTGTGCGTCCGCGGTGCATCGAAATCGATGAAACCGCACAGTCAATTCTTCGCCATCGAGGGTATCAGGTCTCTAACAGTCTTCTCGATCTTTCAGAACAGGTTGGCGGCATTTACAGTTCCAACGTTCTCGAACATATCGAAGATGACCGTGGAGCTATCAAGGACTGTTTTGAAGCTTTGCGGCCCGGCGGAACCTTGGTCCTCTACCTTCCAGCGTTTCAGTTGCTGTTTTCTGGGTTGGACAGGTCTGTCGGACATTATCGCCGTTATTCGAAGCGGGACCTCATCCACAAACTCCAATCTTCCGGCTTCGCCATCAAAGACTGCCACTATGTTGAAAGCTTGGGGTTCTTTGCCAGCCTCGTGGTGAAGCTTGTCGGCTATGATGTCGAGGGCGGTCTCGGCTCAGCGTCTTCCTATGAGTTTTACAACAAGTACGTCTTTCCCCTCAGCAAGAAAATCGACGCTGTTGGAGCCCGGCACTTGCTGGGCAAAAACATTTTTGTCGCGGCGCAAAAACCGCACGCGGCCTAATTCGCTGATCCGGTAGTACATAGCCCGCTCGGTAACAGCCCCTAATTTCTCTGTGTCTTGTGATGCCGTACCCTGATCTGTCAAACTGTCCGCAAGGACAGGAGGGGCCTCAATGAACGATGAAGCGGTGCGAGAAAAGCTGGTCAGGCTGAAGGCAGAGCTCGAGAGTTTCAGCGAGATTTCCGAGGACGCGCGGGCGACCGTCATGCTGGACCAACAGGCCGTTGGCCGGCTCTCGCGCATGGACGCTCTCCAGGGACAAGCCATGGCGCAAGCCTCCGAGCGTCAGCGCCGCGCCGATATTCAACGGATTGAGGCTGCGCTAAAGCGCCTTGATGACGGAGATTACGGTTACTGTGTCGACTGCGGTGAAGACATTGCTGCAAAACGTCTTGAGGTCGATCCGGCTGCGGCCTTTTGTATCCGCTGCGCGAAATAGCGCGTCAGGATACCAGTCCGCGCAGTTGTTTCATCCAGTTGCTGATATCGCTGGCAACTCTATCGATCGGAAACCGGGAGAGCGCCTCTTCGCCCCAAGTGTCGTTTGAACACAGTGTTGCTTCGAAGGATTGTACTTGCGCATGTTGTTCCGGCATCAGCGGCAATTGCCGCGCAGCTTTCAAGAGAACCAGTTGTTCATGGATCCGCCGCAAAACAGAGAGCGCCGCGCCCATTCTGGCTTTTAGCGCCGGTTCGTCCCGCCAACTTGCGCCGCCAAATACCTCTTGAGTGACACGTTGCCCCGCCCCGAAACACGTGTAGCTGACACAGCCCGGAAAGCCGCGCTCAACCCGTTCCTCAAAGATCTTGCAAGTGTTGTCGGCTCTGAGGTTCGGGCATTCCTTACCGGCCGCCTTGTCCAGACCGAATGACTCGGACTTGTCGAACGCAAACACGACGCAGCACAGCGCAGCGCATTTTGAGCAATCCGGTTCAAGATCGATGGCCAGCTCAAATGTCCTTGTATGTGTAACCGGTCGACCATTTCCCAGTATATGCGCCTATCCAATTGGAAAACGATCTGCTGATCTTCTCAGTGGCACCGAAATCATGATCCCAAAGATAAACTCGAGCAACGGCACATTCGTATTTCAAGTCATTTACGTTGAAGCAAAACAGATTGCCTACTGAATCAGCTCCGATTGCGAGCAACTCATTAGGAAGACCCGCAGTCCGCCATTGCTCTGTCGTCGCGATTGCTTGAGCCGGATTAAAAAGCTCATTTATATCAGTCAAGTCGATGCTATCTTCAACAATCGCGTTCCACAGCGCTAGAGTCGGAGTTGGCAGCCCTGTGTTTAAAATTTGCGCCCTGTAGTCTTTGGGTAAGCTGATATCGAATTCACGCTCCAGCTTAACCATCTCGTCTTCTGTGACACGATCTGGTCTGTATTCCGGATGGCACCATTTTGTGGCGAACCGAGCCAATTCCTCGTTCTCAGCCCCAAAGGGTAATTGCCGACCGTCTGACAGACGGAGGGCTTGTGCAATCCTGGCCCATGTTTTGTGACCGAAACTTGCAAGGATAGCACCAAATCGGCTCATGAGAGTTTTACTCCCACTCAATCGTGCCCGGAGGTTTTGACGTGATATCGTAGGTTACGCGGTTGATGCCTTCAACCTCGTTGATAATCCGGGTCGCGGTTTCACCGAGAAACTCGTGGCTGAACGGATAATAGTCCGCGGTCATGCCGTCCACGGAGGTCACAGCGCGCAAGGCACAGGCGTAATCGTAAGTCCGGCCATCGCCCATCACGCCGACCGTGCGCACCGGCAGGATCGCGACGAACGCTTGCCAGATCTCGTCGTACAGGCCGTGCTTGCGGATTTGATCGATGTAAACCGCATCCGCCTTGCGCAGGATGTCCAGCTTATCGCGGGTGATTTCACCCGGGCAGCGGATAGCAAGGCCCGGTCCCGGGAACGGGTGACGGCCGATGAAGCTTTCCGGCAGGCCGAGTTCGCGGCCAAGCGCCCTCACCTCGTCCTTGAACAACTCGCGCAGAGGTTCGACCAGTTTCAGGCCCATCTTTTCCGGCAGTCCGCCGACATTGTGGTGGGACTTGATCGTTACCGAAGGCCCCCCAGAGAAGCTGACGCTTTCAATCACATCCGGGTACAGCGTGCCCTGAGCCAGGAATTCAGCACCTTCGATCTCATTGGCGTGTTTCTGGAACACGTCGATGAACAGCTTGCCAATGATCTTGCGTTTTGTTTCCGGGTCGGATTGGCCGTCCAGTTCGCCAAGGAACAGATCGCTCTCGTCGGCGTGGATCAGCGGGATGTTATAGTTGTCCCGGAACATCGAGACCACTTCTTCCGCCTCGTTCTGGCGGAGCAAACCATGATCAACGAAAACACACGTCAATTGATCGCCGATCGCTTCATGGATCAAAACGGCTGCAACAGAGCTGTCGACACCACCCGACAGACCGCAGATAACTCTCTTGTCGCCGACCTGCTGACGGATCTTTTCGATCGCGTCGTCCTTGTAGGCGCCCATCGTCCAGTCACCGGTGAAACCGGCGAGCTTGACGAAATTCTCGTAAAGTGTCTTGCCGTTTGGGGTGTGATGCACTTCGGGGTGAAACTGAACGGCGTAAAAGTTCCGGTCCGTGTCCGCGGTGATCGCGTAAGGCGCGTTCGGCGAAGTTCCGAAAACTTCAAATCCGGGCGCGAGCTTGGCGACGTGATCACCATGGCTCATCCAGACCTGTTCCCTGCCCCCGGAAAACCAGCCGTTCAGGATCGACAGATCTGATCCGGCGGGTGTCACGAAGGCGCGGCCGAATTCTGCGGTGCCGCCCCCACCGGAAATCTTGCCGCCATGCACTTCACCGCCCAGCTGCTGCATCATCACTTGCTGGCCGTAGCAGATGCCGAGGATTGAAACACCGATGCTGTAAACGCTCTCCGGTGGCCGCGGTGAGCCTTCCCGCGTCACGGAATCCGGCCCGCCGGAGAAGATCACTGCCTTTGGCGCGAACTCGGTCAAAAACGCGTCTGTGACATTCTGATACGGGTGGATTTCGCAGTAGACATTCAGCTCGCGCAAACGGCGGGCGATCAGCTGGGTCACCTGCGAACCGAAGTCGATGATAAGGAGGCGGTCGTGATGATGTGTCATGGCGCGCTTCTACCCGTCTTTTTGCCGAAATTGAACCGGATTCTTGCGCCGCAAACGCTCTCGCACAACATTTTGCCTCTGACTGTACTGCGCACCGATCCGGGAGAAGCTGTGTACGGTTGGATTTGGCGTTTGCTCCAGACTCCCCGCCTGCCCTAGGTTAATGAATCAATAACCAGCCCAACCGAGCATCATGACCGCAGCTGCCCGCGAAATTTACGATCAGGCCCTTGGCTTTGAAGCAAATGGCGATCTCCTAAGAGCCAAGACCGGCTATTTGCGCGCCAGCGACATGCTCCCGCATGACACCGAAATTGCCTATCGGGCAGCCTCGGCATTGCTGCGGACCGGCGAACTTGAAGAAGCGCAATCCCGTTTGCGCCGGCTCATCTTTGCCGACCCCAGTCATATCAATGCCCGGTCCAGCCTTGCCAATTGCCAGCTGCTTATGAACGATTTGGAGTTGGCCGAAAGCAATTTTCGGGAGGTTCTGGATCGAGACCCGGACCATAAGAACGCGTTGTTCGGACTGTCCAATCTTCTTTTAAAACGTAAACAGGCGCGGCTGGCAGCACCATATGCGCAGCGGTTGTCAGCACTGTTGCCCAACAGCCCCGCAGCACAAACCGTTGTGGCTGAGGTTTTGGAGAAGGGCGGACAGGCACCGCAGGCAGTGGCTGCGTATCGGAAACTCCTAAAGAGTGCACCAAATCATATTCCCGCGCTGCTTGGCCTTGCCCGTACGTTGTTAAAATCGAAGCGCTACGATGACGTCATCTCGTTGGCGGTCCGGGCTGCCGAGCAAGACGCAGACAATTCCGATGCGTTTGACATGCTGAGCCAGGCCTTGGAAGGCCGCGGCGATTCGGAAGATGCTCTTGAGGCCGCTTCGGAAGCACTTCGCCTCGCACCAGATAATACAGATCTACTGACCCGTCTCAGCGTCATTTGCCGCAAGCTCGGAAAATTCGGCGCAGCGCTTCGTTACGCTCTGCAGGCGGTTGACGCAAATCCGGAAAGCCGCGGCCCGGCAAATGCGCTTGGCGCGGCGCTTGCCGCGATGAAATTCCCGAACCAAGCCCGCGTGGTTCTGACTTCGGGCAGCGGCAAAGACCTGGATCCGGAAATACGTGCGCTGGTTGAAAGACTGATCAAGGCGTCAGAGGGTGCCGCAAAAACACCGAAGAGCACGTCGGCCAGTGTCGGCAATTCCGGCAATAATGCAGCGCAGAGCCCGGAGCCAGATCAAGAAACAGCGGAAATCAACAACGCAACAGAGACGGCCGCGAACAGCGTTGTCGTCGATGATACGGAAGCAAAACAAACGGAAGCCGGAAACAAGACCGAAGCAATTCAGTCTTCCGGAGACGGTGAAAAACCGAAATTCGGCGCAGGCCCGGACGAACCCTTGCCGAATGTGCTCGGGCTCAGCCGAAGAGACGTCTCCTAGAAGTCTTTACGCAGTCCGCTCCAGGATCGCGATGAAGAAGCCATCCGTCTTGGTGGATGCAGGCGTCAAGGTAAGGTCACCGCGCTCATTTGCATAGGCTGGAACCGGCTTACCCGGCAGTATTGCAGTCCAGGCATCCAGTGCAGAGACAGACGCAAAGTCCGGATTTTCGGAGAGAAACCGGCTGATTTGGTCGGCATTTTCTTCTGGGAGCAACGAGCAAGTTGCGTAGACCAAACGTCCGCCAACCTTCACGTACTCTTTTGCATTATCAAGAACATGCACCTGATCGTTCATGCGATCGTTGAGCGCCTTTTCCGTCAGTTTCCATTTTGAATCCGGCCGGCGGCGCCAGACACCGGTGCCCGTGCATGGCGCATCAATGAAGACAAGATCCATCTGGCTTTTCAGATCGTCCAGCGTGGAGCTCGCGGGATCACGAACCTGTATGTTGCGGACACCGGCCCGCTGCAGCCGTTCATGGATCGGAGCCAAACGCAAACGATCTGCGTCATAGGCGTAGAGCTGACCCTTGTTCTCCATGGCAGCAGCCAGCGCTAACGTCTTGCCACCACCGCCGGCACAATAATCCAGAACCTGTTGTCCCGGCTGCGCCCCCGCCAGCAAAGCTGCAAGCTGACTGGCCTCATCCTGAAGGTCGAACCAGCCTTTGCGGTAGCCCTCTTCGGCTTGAACATGCGGCATCCGGCCAAGACCCGGCTTTGCTTCAATGCGCATTCCAAGCGGCGACAGACCGGTCTCTTGGGCGCCTGCATGGTTGAGTTTTTTCAGGAGTTTTTCGCGATCCGACTTCAGGGTGTTCACCCGCATGTCGACCGGTGCGCGCTGTGCGAGGGCCCGGCCCTCGGCGACAGCATATTCGCCAAAAACCGCGGAAAATTTTGGCCACAGCCATTCCGGGACATCGGCCGCCTGCCAGGGCTGCAAATCGTTCGGCACAGGCGCGGCAAGACGGTCTGCTTCAGCGTCGGTCAATTGCTCGGGCGCATGCCGGTCTTCACTCAATACGGCGGTCAGCGCCTCAAGACCTTTGTCCCAAGTCAGCACATAGGTCGCGAGCGCCAGTGCGCGCGGACTGTCGTCCTGCATTTGAGCTGACAAAGAGGCCCGGTTGCGAAGAGCGTCAAAGACGAGATTGCCAATGACGGTGCGATCTCCCGACCCGGCAAACCGATGCGCAGATCCCCACTCTTTCAAGGTCACCTGAACCGGCCGATGACGGCGTTCCACTTCGTCCAGGACTTCAATCGCCGCCGCGAGGCGTCCGCCGTCTTTCATTGCTTACCCTTTGAAAAGAGCCGATATCAGACCGGCTCCTTCGATATGTACAGTCGATCAAACGTTTGATGGATAATTTGGGCTCTCGCGGGTGATGGTCACGTCATGCGCATGACTTTCCCGCAAACCCGCGCCGGAAATTTGAACAAAGCGTGCTTTTTCCTGGAAGTCCTCGATGGTCTTGCCACCGACATAGCCCATGGCTGCACGCAGCCCCCCGGCCAATTGGTGCAATACGCTGCCAAGCATGCCCTTGTAAGGAACCTGCCCTTCAATGCCTTCAGGAACCAGCTTCAGGCTGTCGCGGACTTCGGCCTGGAAATAACGGTCGGCCGAACCGCGCGCCATGGCGCCAACGGAACCCATGCCGCGATAAGACTTGTAAGACCGGCCCTGATGCAGGTAGACCTCGCCCGGGCTTTCTTCGGTGCCGGCAAGCAGTGAGCCAACCATCACGGAAGCTGCACCGGCTGCAATTGCCTTCGCAAGGTCGCCAGAAAACTTGATGCCGCCATCGGCGACGACCGGAACGCCTTGTTTGTTGGCTTCGTTGACCGACTCAATGATCGCTGTCAGCTGCGGGACGCCGACACCCGCCACGATCCGCGTTGTGCAGATGGATCCGGGACCAATTCCGACCTTTACGGCATCCGCCCCGGCATCAATGAGTGCTTTTGTCGCTTCTGCAGTGGCCACGTTACCGGCCAGAACCTGCACCGAGTTGGAGAGTTTTTTGACCCGGTTGACCTGGTCAAGAACCTTCTGAGAATGGCCGTGGGCCGTGTCGACCACCACCATGTCGACCCCGGCATCGATCAGCCGCTCGGCGCGGGCAAATCCCTCTTCACCAACGCTGGTCGCTGCAGCGACGCGCAAACGTCCTTGGGCATCCTTAGACGCATTCGGGTTGAGCTGCGCCTTTTCCATATCCTTGACTGTGATCAGGCCGGTACAATTGCCGGCGTCATCAACCACCAGCAATTTTTCAATGCGGTTTTGGTGGAGCAGGCGTTTGGCTTCGTCTTGTTTGACGTTGTCATTGACCGTTACCAGATTGGAGCTGGTCATCAGCTCACGAATTTTCTGGTCCGGATTGGATGCAAAACGCACATCGCGGTTTGTCAGAATGCCAACGAGCTTTCCGGTCACCTGGCCGCCGGTCCCGCCATTCTCAACGACTGGAACGCCGGAAATCCCGAACCGTTTCATCAGATCAAGCGCGTCTTGAAGGCTGGCATCCGGTCCGATCACCAGCGGGTTCACTACCATGCCGGATTCGAATTTCTTGACCATGCGGACTTCTTCGGCCTGCTGATCAAGCGAGAGGTTCCGGTGAATGACCCCGATGCCACCGGCCTGCGCCATGGCAATCGCCAGACGGCCTTCCGTGACCGTATCCATGGCCGACGACAGGATCGGAATGTTCAGCTCAAGCTCACGCGTGACTTTCGTGCGCAGATCAACCTCACCCGGCATGACTTCCGAGTGGCCGGGGATCAGCAGCACATCGTCGAAGGTCAGGGCTTGCTGCCCGGTCGATGGGACAAAGAAGGATGCCATTGCCAATTCCCCTATAAATACATTTTGAGACGCACGCTTTTGGGAGAGCCTGCATCTTGTCGAGTCGCTTCGGCTGTGCCGGAGAAGTTGGCGCGGGTGAATAACATGCAGGTGACAGAATGAAAAGGGCCTGTTCGAACAGGCCCCGCACTTTCCATCGCCGTTGTTTCCAAACACTGCCTTTGAGTTCAGTCTTCGGGCAGGTCGCTGCCACGAAAACCCTTGGCAATCACATAGAGTTCCGGGCTTTCTTTCCGGCTTGCCGGAGGTTTCAGGTGCGCAACGGATTTGAACTCCCGCTTCAACTCCTGAAGCATGGCGTTCTCGGTCCCACCACGGAACACTTTGGCCAAGAAGGACCCGCCGGGAACGAGATTTCGGCGAGCAAAGTCAATCGCGATCTCAAAGAGATGCGTGGTGCGCAAATGGTCAGTTTGTTTATGACCCGTCGTCGGCGCCGCCATATCCGACAGGACAACATCCGGTTTGTGTCCGCCGAGCGCCTCCATCAATGCTGCCGGTGCATCGTCATCCAGAAAGTCCTTTTTTAGGAACACCGCGCCGCGCACGTGATCCATATCCAGATAGTCGATCCCGACAACCTTTGGAGAGTCGACCGTCGACTTGACCCGATCGACTGCAATCTGACACCAACCGCCCGGCGCACAGCCCAAGTCCACCACCCGGTAGCCGGGTTTCAAGAGCTTGTGCTTGTCATCAATCTCGATCAGCTTGTAAGCGGCGCGGGACCGGTAGCCATCAATTTTGGCGCGCCGGACATACGGATCGTTCAATTGCCGTGAGAGCCAGCGGGTCGACGATTCCCGCCGCCCGGCCGCCGTCTTGACCTTGACGTGCATACCGCGGTCACCAGATCCCCGTTTTTTCGATCCACTCATTATCTGTTCCTCGGACGGCCACGTCCTTGCCGCGGCCCGTTTTTCCTGCGCGCCCATACACCATCGGCCGCCATCAACTCGGTCAAGATGCCCTCGCGCAACCCGCGGTCCGCAACCCTCAATCTCGGGCAACTCCAGCGCCGCCGGATGGCCTCCAAAATCGCACAGCCGGCCAACACCAGGTCGGCCCGGTCTTCGCCGATGCAAGGATTGCTGACGCGCGCCTCATACGGCATGTCGCGCAGCTGATCAATCATACCGCCGACTTGCGTGTCTTCCAGCCAGGTGCCGTCGACGCGCCGGCGATCGTAGCGCCGGAGCCCAAGATGAACCCCGGCCAGAGTTGTTACCGTGCCCGAGGTTCCAAGCATATGAACCTTGCCGCTGGAGATCGCTTCGGAAAGATCATCTGCAAGATTGAACTCGGCCAGATGATCGGCCGCATCGTCCACCATCGCCTCAAAGATGTCCGGTGTGACATGAACGCCGCCGTGACGCTCGGCCAGATTGACAACACCAACCGGCAAGGAGATCCAGGACCGGATGAACCGCGTCAGTGCATATCCGCGCGCGCCGCATCTGTTGCGCAGATCGAGCCAGACGATTTCAGAAGAGCCACCGCCGATATCAAACAAAATGACACCGTCGGCATCATGATCAACCAGGGATGCACATCCTGCCACAGCAAGCCGTGCTTCGGTTTCACGATTGACGATTTCCAGCGCGAGGCCGGTCTCAGCCTGAACACGCGAAATGAAGTCTGCCCCGTTTTCGGCCGCCCGGCAGGCCTCCGTTGCGATCAGACGGGACCGTTCGACGCCGCGTTCCGCCAGCTTGCGATGGCACTGGGCCAACGCATCAATGGCGCGGTCCATGGCCGCATCGCCAAGCCGCCGGTGTGCGCCGACCCCTTCCCCGAGCCGCACGATCCGGGAAAAGGCATCGACGACGCGAAAACCACGTTCTTCGGGACGCGCGATCAGCAACCGGCAATTGTTCGTTCCAAGATCGAGTGCAGCATAAAGAGGCGCATTGCCGGATGCGTGCACTGGATGACGGCGATGTCCGTTCCGAAGGCCTTCCGGACCGCGCGTGCGCGGGCGGCGAATAGGTTGCTGCTCACGTCCGGACGGTTCTGGCGGACGCGGTCCTCCGTCCGGCTTGGGCACGCCATTCAAAGGTCTGGAAAGCTGCGGATCCGCTCCGGTCTCAGTTTCAACAGCCGGTGTTTCCTGGTCGGTGTGCGCAGCTTGGCCACGATTCTTTTTAGCCTGCCAACGTTTGCGGCCCCGCCGGTTGGCAGCTTTTTTGCCCTTCGCAGAGGGAGCCCCCTCGGACAGCAGCGCATCTTTCCCAGCGATGGCTGCATTCATATGTGCGTTTGTTTGCGCTTCCGGATTCGCAGTCCCGCTCTGCGCCGGCCGTCGGCGGCCGCGCCGCTTTTTCTTCCGATTGGAAGGGGTCACCGTCCCAGCATCTTTGATGCCGTTCGCCGTGTTGGCGTCAGCTTGTCTGGTCTGCCCGGCCGCTTGAGAGACACTTGTGGCGTCAGATCCACTCGAAGGAGCTTGGCCGTCGGGCCTGTTGCCCTCCCGACCCTGTGCTCCTGAACCCTGACCGGACCGGTTTTTCCGGCGCCGTCGGTTTCGTCCCTTGCGCTCGTTGAGCGCTGCGTTTTGTCCGGACACATCAGGGGCACGTCGCCCGGATTCGGGCGGTTCCTGACCTGAATGAGTCACGTTTTTGCCTTTCGATGCCTCAGGTGTATGCGCGTTTCAGCGCGCCAAGCACCCGGAGCAAGTCCTTTAGTTGGGAAAACTGTATCAGGTTGACCGCCGCTCGAAAAGAACCCCGCTTGGCAAATTCTCTAAGAGACGGCAGGCTGTTCTGCAGGTGTGCAAGGTCCGCGGACTTTTGTGATCAAAAAAGCTAAAACTTGCTCTTGCATTCGGGGGACGGTTGGATGTATATGCCCCTCACCAATTAAGGCGCTCGCCGCGCGCCTCCGCCCGCAACAACCCGCGTGGCCCGGATTGGGGAATAGGTTAACGGTAGACCCGCAGACTCTGACTCTGTTAGTCCTGGTTCGAATCCAGGTTCCCCAGCCAATTTAATCGAGCTAACCCAAGTCGTTTATCGCGTTAAAGTGCGACGTTGCATTTAATGACAGCTGCACCCGCGCTGCTATCGGCGTGGTGGGGCTGGTGGGGCGGCGTCGATGAACCGTCTGGCAGCTTGTGCTTGGCGTGGATCGGCTTCTTGGAGCGCGGCATAGCCGTCTTCAGCGAGTTCTAGATCACCGCCCCAGACACCGGACTGGATTGAGAAACGTAGCGCTTGCGGGTCGTTGGGGGCAAGCTCCATGAGCTTGCGCGCATGTCCGGTCATTTCCGCAAACCGGCCGCCGAGCTGAAGTGATACCAGCAATGACATGCGGGAGTTGATGGAGTTCGGAACCTGCTCCACAGCCTGCCCATGCATCCTGATTGCTTCGTCGAACTGACCTGCCTGGGCCAAGATGCGCCCCGCTTTGAGCAACTGGCCATGGTTCGCAGCTTTACTACAAATCGATGTTACGTCGGTTGCTTCAGTCGTACCGGTCTGCCCTCCCCCTGACGCATCGAGCAATGCCGCGCAGGCTTCAAACCCGCTCCCAAGTTCTTCGGTCACCTGGTGCGCTTGCGGATCGCTGCGCAGATCGAAAAGTTTGGTGACATCACCCAAGGGGATCGCTTCAAACCGTCCATCACCACCACCAACGGCAATGCCAACCAGGCGGCCGGCTGTGTCGACAAGGCCTCCGCCGCTGACGCCCGGTTGCATTTGAGCCGTGACGTGGAGACGGCCAAACACGCCATCTCTTGCCGGAGGAGACAGCAATTCGCCCGGATCAAACACCCGGACTTGCTTACGCGCAATGTCTGCACCAATCGCGTAATATGCACCATTGCCTTCAGGCGGAACTACTGGCGAAGCGCTCAGAGCCGGGATCAGGCTCCCGTCGGGCAATCCGTCAACCTGCAACAAGACAAGATCTCCCTGATAGGCCGATGGAATCACTGTCGCCGTCTTTGGCCCAGATGGGGTGTGCACCGTCGCGGTCTTCGAATTGCCGACCACATGCCGGTTGGTCACCAACAAATCGTCTGCGATGCGTGTCGCGCTTCCCACGGGATCAAAACTGGACACCGGAAAAACAATCTGACGCATTTGACAGACGTCTTCAGGATGCGGGCAATCCGGATCTTTGACCGTTTCCGATTGAGAAGCGATCTGCACGGTCTCCTGCGCAAAGGACAACGAAACGGTTTTTGTCTCGCCAGATCTTTTTAGCATCAGGCTGACCTCGCCAGTCGTCTCTGGCAGGACTGCAATGGCAGATGCGGCATCTCGTGGGCTCAAGACGCGCCGCGCGCCAACGGATACAATTTGATCTCCAGCTTTTATCCCCGCGCTGTCTGCCGGGCTGCCGCTGTCAACGGACACAACTGCGGGCGCTGCGATTTCGGCGAGTTGCGACCGGCGCGCTCTATTGAGGCGCCAGCCGGGCTCCAGATAGGTGACGCTCCCAACTGCCATCAAAGCATCGGTCACCCGCATAAGGAGCTGCGATGAAACCGCGAAATTGACGCCTATGTTGGCATCGGCATCGGAGGCAAAAATGGCAGAGACCATGCCGACCAACCGGCCATCTTGGTCAACCAGCGCCCCGCCTGACGACCCTGGATTTGCGGCAGCATCCGTCTGGACAAAGTCTTCAACAGTGTTGAACCCGGCATTGCTGACATTCAGGGCCGAAACCACACCGCAGGTTACGGACAAACCGAGACCAAAAGCATTTCCGATTGCGCACACAGGTTGAGCAATCGCTGCTGTTTCGGCGATCTCGATCGGCTCGACCGGCTCTTCGATCCTCAAAAGCGCGATATCGGTGGACGTATCTTGCGCCAGCAACCGCGCCGGCAGAATACGGCCATCTGAGAGCCGGACATCGATGCGTGTTGCGGGTTCGATCACGTGCCAAGCAGTTGCGATTATGCCTTCGCGGATAACCACTCCGCTGCCTTCCGGAGCCCGCCCCGGCCGGGCTCCCGAACCACCTTGTTGATGGCCAGGCCAAACAGGCAGAACGGAGACCACATGTTCAAGCGCAACAGCGGGAGAGGCCTTCGCCGGCGCCCCCGCCAGAAGGGCCGCTGCGATTGCTGCAAGGAGACACGAGATGAAACGGGCCACTTCCCCCTCCGATAAATTAGCCGTCTATGTCATCAGTTCGGACTGCGTACGGACGCAAGCCCGATCGGGATTGGACAACGATCCCGTAATTTTCAACCAATCGCAACAACCTGAATTATGCAGATCTCAGCGCCACGTCTTTGAATTGTTTTTACAACGATTTTATTCACGTAATTCCGCAGCTAATTCGATTTCGCCTAGAGATCCTGCCCTATTCTCACTACTCTCGCTTTAGAAAAAGAATCATTGTCCTGGTGTGCGTGCTCATGACGTTTTTGTGCGAACAGGTTGTGTCGGAAATTGATCGCCACGACTTGAATTGCGACCCGCGTATTTTTCATGTCCTGCATCTCTTTCTGACAGAACCGGGTTCTCCGGTTGCACGGGAAGTTCAACGTCTCATCGCGAGCGAAGAGGGATTGACGGCCAAAGCGTTGCTTTTCGTCTACGAAAACTTCGTGCAGCCAAATGTCAGCTCGGAAAAACAATTCGAGTCGATGAAACGCTCACAAGGACACCTTGATGCGATCCGCTCGTCCGCCGAAACATCCGCTGAGTTGTGCAAGGATGCAAAACGCAAAAGCACAAAAGACGATGTCATTAAGGCCTTGTCCGACAACATGGCCGAAATACTCTCCCAAACCGCAAAGCTAGAGCAGGAACTTGCGGCCAGCCAGAGTGAAATCTTCACGGATTCGCTCACCGGCATTTACAACCGCCGCTACTTGGAAGCTGAGTTTGCCGCACGACAATCACGGCCAAGCCCCAAATACTTTTTGGCGTTGCTCGACATCGATCACTTCAAGAACGTCAACGACACCTACGGTCACATTATCGGCGACCAGGTCCTGAAACTGGTAGCGACCGCCATCAAAAGCCTCATCCGCAGTCAGGATGTGCTTTGCCGCTATGGCGGTGAAGAATTTGCGATCCTCTTCGATAGTGCGGATGAAACAGAATGTGCGGATGTCGTTGAGCGGGTCCGCTTGGGCGTCACCAAGCACAAACTGGTCAACCGCAAGCAGGGTCAAACGATCGGATCCGTGACTCTGTCCGCAGGTTTAGCCCTTGTTGAGCCGGACGATGATTTCGACACAGCTCTGGAGCGTGTGGACCGGCTGCTTTACAAGGCCAAGCAGGCCGGACGGGACCGCCTCGTCATTCAAATGTAATGCGGCAACAAGAAGTCAGGCACGTTCAACACTGGGCTTCCGTTTGGCCGCAAAGACGATTGGCCTGCGGGAGTAATCTAGCGCAGAAAGGTTCTGTGTTTTTCTGGCGAAAAGTGCCAGCTATCTAGCCAATCCTCGACAGGGTACACTTGCCGTGAACGCGCAATCGAAAAACCCATTGAGGCGCCACTTGGCCGCAAGACCGCTCATAGCCGCAATCTTGGTCGCACTTTTTCCGATCTGGGCTCAGGCGCAGGACCCGCGGCCGATCATCCAGACGATGCAGCAGGAGCCTTACAGTTTCTACAACACAACCGGCGACATCGACGGTTATCACTTCATAATTGCGAACATGATTTTGGCCGAGGCCGGGTTTGACCACAAGGCTCAAGTTGTTCCGATCAAGCGGATGATCAATGACATCGCTCACGGAGATGCGGACTGCACCATTGCGGCCAGTTCTCCCTTTGCGCAGAAGACTTTCACGATGGTCGAGGATATCGGTTACACGCTTGAGGTCGGCATTTTGCCAAAAAAAGGCATTGACCTGCGTTCCTATGAGGACCTCTCCGGTTTGCGGATTGGAGTACCTGCCGGGATGAGCATCGGAGATCCATTCGACAGCGATACGAGCTTGAACAAAATCGAAACACCAGATTACGAAAAAAGCTCGCTGATGCTGTCATTTGATCGGATCGACGCGATTATGGGAGCGATCGAAAGTGTCCGCTACAGTGCATTCGCAAAAGCTGGCATAATGGCGGAAATCTTTGGCCAGCCTCTGGTAACTCAACGGTACCCCTTCAAGCTGATGTGCACAAAATCCCTTCCGTCAGATGGATACGTCAAGCTCTTGAAGGAGGCCACACAGCGCTTGCGGGATCGCGGAGACATCAAACGGGCTATTGATGACTTTTTCTCAGTTTCAATGAGTTCCTTGAATTCCAATGCGATCTCTACGGTCAACCCAATCAAATAGCCCTCTTTGCAATTAGGACTGTGTGCGGAAACACTCAGCCAGAAGACTGTAGATCAGAAATCCGTTTGAGGATCGGCCCGGTTTTACCCTCAAGAGCTCCGCCCTGCCCTGTCAGGCTTGCTCCAATGAACGGATCGGCCGTTTCCGACAGTTCAAGATACCTGTTGGCGAACAATCGGCGTGCAGTGAAGCCATCCCAATTTTCCGGCAAGACGGACGGCGGAAGCCGGGGGTCTTTCAGCCGGATGGCTCTGAATTCATGGACCATGGCGAGCCTTATGGTGACGGCCTCCAAACCCGACAAACCAACGCAGTCCATCGCCTGAAATTTTTCAAAAAAAGACCCATACCTACCTACCAATTGCTCCAGTCCGAAGACTTTGTTGAGCATCTCGGCAACTTCTTTTGTGCTTCGTTGATCAGGACACGCCTTGAAACAGGCGCCTGATGGAATCCTGCTTGGTCGATCTGCTCCAACAAACAGTGTTTCTGAAACGGCCCCAAAACCTTGATCGACGAGACATTGGTGATCCGTTCGGTCCGGTTGGACGATGAACAACAAACCGCAGTCGGTGTCCGGCGGACCGAAAATCTGTTCCGATGCTGACTGGAACTCTATTCCCGCGGCATCGGTGAGCCGGTAGTAACTGCGCCGCCCATTGCGCTCGCCTTCAAGCTGCCCCCTTGCGACCAGGCGGGATACGGCCGTCCGCACCAATGACTCATTGACGCCAAATTGTCCGCACAGCGTGATCAGATCACCCATCCACAAAGTGCCACCGCGCGGTTCCACGATGTCACCATAGATGGTGACGATCAAAGGCCCGGCTTTGGGCGGATAGGATGTTAGGAGTTTCGGGAGAAGAGTTGGCGCTTGTGAAGTCATTGATTGGTCGTTTGTCTGAGAGGCGCCACCATAGACCTGACAGCGCAGCATTCCAAGCAATCCGCCTGAACCAGCGAAAGTCATCGCTTGCACGCCAAATCCATGAACGTTATACCGTTACATGTTACAAAGTAACATGAGATCAATTTCCCTGTTCCTCTGGATGACCGAATAAACCGCCATGCAAAACGCCCGAAAACTTCGCCTTGCTCTTGCTGCCTCGACCGTGCTTGCCGGGTCTGCCTTGTTGGCTCCTGCGTTTGCGGATGGACCAAATGTCGTGACCACGATCAAGCCGGTTCATTCTATCGCAGCCGCTGTTATGGAAGGTGTTGGCACACCGCACATCCTGATTGACGGTGCAGCCTCTCCCCACGGGTTTGCTCTGAAACCTTCCCAGGCCTTTCTCCTTGAAGGGGCCGATGTCGTGTTCTGGGTTGGTCCTGAATTAACTTCTTCGCTGGAAAAGCCCATCTCATCGATGGCGGACAAAGCTGCCCGCGTCGAACTTCTTGATGTCGAGGGTATTGAACAGCTGAAATGGCGTGAGGGTGACCAATTCGACAGCCATGATCATGGCGGCCATGACGATCATGGTCATGACGATCACGCGGATCACGGGCACGACGACCACGCACACGATGATCATGACCACGATCATGACAAGACGGCTGAAAAGCATGATCACGGCCACGATGATCATGACCATGACAAAGATCACGCACACGATCATGACAAGCATGAACATGAAGAAGAGCATGCTGCGCACGATGATCATGGGCATGACCATGATCACGACAAAGAACATGCACATGATCATGACGAACACGCGCATGAAGAAGAGCATGCCGAACATGATGACCACGGGCATGACCATGGGCACGATCATGCCGGCGGCAACGATCCACATATCTGGCTGAACCCGGAAAACGGCATTGCGATTGCCAATGCGATGGCCGCCACATTGTCAGAAGTTGATCCAGCCAACACTGATACCTACAAGGCAAACGCCAAAGCTTTTGCTGAGAAGGTTTCTGGCCTGGAAGCAGAGATTTCCGCCAAGTTGGAACCGGTGAAAGGTCAGAAATTCATCGTGTTCCATGACGCCTATCATCACTTTGAACACCACTACAGCATCGAAGCCAGCGGTGCGATCACAGTGACGCCAGAGGCTTTGGCAAGCGCAGAACAAGTCGCGGAAATTCAATCCCGTGTTCGTGACCAGAACGTTGTCTGCGTTTTCCAGGAACCGCAATTCGATTCCAAGCTGGTAAACGTCGTGATCGAGGGCAGCGATGCGAAAGTCGGCGTTTTGGATCCGCTTGGCACTGAGCTTGCGAACGGCCGGGACCTTTACCCGGCTCTGCTGACAAGCCTGGCAGATTCTCTGGCGGATTGCCTCAAGTCTTGATTGACAATTCTGGGCCCGCTTTTGCCCACCAGGCGGGCTCAGCCAGCTGGATCGACAAATGAGGCCGACAGCCGTTCGGCTATGAAGACCGGGCGCTTTTTCTTGCCCGATTAGAGCCCGGGTGGCACAGCTGAAACGACGACCTCAGCCAACTGCACTCGTCCAGCAAAAAGCCCGCCGATACACTCGGCGGGCTTTTCATTTCTTACGGGAACCAGTCTCAAGAAGCGCGGGCCTTGGCACGAACCTCTTCGGTTTTCTCCAGCGCCTTCAGCAGGTAACGGTCGCGGTCATAAACGTCCGTGTAGAACCCGATCGAGCCGTCAGCTTCCGGCCATGCCGTGAAATAAGACACGTAGACCGGGATATCACCGGTCACCTTTTCCTGGGCGTTCTGACCCGCAGCAATCCGAGAGGACACATAATCCGTCGATTTTCCAAGAACTGCCGCTGCCATGCCCTTTGGATCATGCAAACGGATACAGCCGTGGCTGAATGCGCGCGTATCCTTGTTGAACAGGCTCTTTGAAGGCGTGTCATGCATGTAGATGTGATGCCTATTCGGGAACAGGATTTTCACCTCGCCAAGTGCATTGGAGCGGCCCGGATACTGGCGCACATTGATCGACTTCTGTTTGTTGGCGACCGCATACCAGTCGACTGACGCAGATGACACTTTGCGGCCGCCCGGCGTCGTCACTTCATAGCCTGCCTGATCCAGATAGGACGGATTGGCGGCAAGCTTCGGTATCATCTCATTGACGATGATCGAATATGGAACGCCCCAGTACGGGTTGTATTCAACGATCTCGATCTTGTCGTAGAAGAAGTTGGTCTGGTTGGACTTCTTGCCGACGACAACGCGCATCGACATCGGGTCAGTGCCCGGCTCATAGTATGTTGCGGTGAAAGCCGGCTGGTTGATGAAAACCTTCCGCTCGCCCAGCTCTTCCGGAAGCCAGCGGCTCCGCTCCATTGCAAGCTCGACCTTGGCGATCTTGGCCGCATTGGTCTCACCGACCATGGCCTTGATCGTGTTCTTGCCGACAATCCCATCTGCCGTGAGCTTCGATTCCTTCTGAAAGCTCTTTACAAGAGCTACAAGCTCAGGCGTGTAAAGATCGGAGCCGTCATAGGCTGCAAGCGTCGCTGCATGGTCCGTTTTCAGCGTCTCAGAGCCATGTTTGGAAATTGCAGCAACGATATTCTTCATTTCCGGGCTGGATTTGCCCGCCTTGAGGAACGTACCAGGCGCGATCACGATCTGGTCGGCTTCTTCATCTTCGGCCTTGAGACGAACCAGCTCAGCGGTCAATTTCTTGAAGTGATCACTTTGCGGCTGATGGGCTTCCAGCGCGGTCGCCACATTGCCAGATGCCGTAAACTCTTCCAGCGCGGCGACAAGATCAACATCATGCCGGGGTAGATCGTGATATTGCGAAATCCGGTTCGGGTCGACCCGGCCGCGGGTCGCATCAAGCGCGTAGGTTAGCGCGGCTGCACTCAGCTCCATTTCAAACTGCATGACCGCCGCATCAAGGTCGTCCCCGTCCAGCGAGGCGGTTGCCGGCAGGGCCACCACATAATCTGCCGGGTTGAGGCCAAAAGCGGCAGCGTTTCTCAAAGCACGGCGCATTTGCGCTGCCCTGGCCGTCGGCTTGCTATCTTTGACCCAAAGAAAATCAGGGTATTCCCGGTAAAACGCGATCAGCGCATCGCCGACTTCCGGCAACACCGTCAGCTTGATGTCTTTCAGTGCCGGGCGGGCTTCATCAAAGGGGGTCAAAACAACAGGTGTGGACGCGCTGATGTCAGTATCATTGATGGACGCTGCGTTGCCTTCGGCCGTGGCCGGCGTGACTTCCGCGGTTTTCTTTTCCGACAAAGGCGCAAGCGAGACGGCTTTGAAGGTGTCCGGCTTGTAGGTCAGGTACCGCGGGGCAGACACACGAACGTTGGTCGCTTTCTTGCGGCGCTGCTCCTGAAGTTCTCGCTGACGCTGGCGTTGCTGGGCTTCAGGATTGAATAGGCGCTGGAAAAAGCCTTGGGCTTCGGCATCAGCAACCGGCAGCGCGGTGAAACCCGTTGCCAGAACGCTCGCCATCAAGCCTGCCTTGAGGCCAGCGCCAATCTTTTGTCCGAAAGACAGTTTGTAGCCGGAGGCCGGTGTGCCGTGTGCCATCATGCTCGTTCGCATTGTCAAAACCTGTATTTCAAATTGTCCAACACAAACCAGGAGCGCCCAAGACCCTGGTCATTGTTCCTGCCTCGTTGGTCATCCGGTCGCTGCTTTTGGGAATATGAGCAGTCCATGATCACCCGCACGGTCTTCCAGCCGCCCCTTTCGGGAATCCGGCGTGGACCGCAATTTCGTGTCATTTTAGAGAAGAATACTACACCAAGCCCATACGTAAGGTTAAGTGCGTAGGTAAGGTGCGGGTTTCCAATTCACGTCAGTGTGACGTATTTGCACGTCTCCGCCTGGCGTGCCGGCATCCCGACACACGCCAGGCGCGTATTTTCAAGGATTAAAACGGAATTTCATCATCCATTGGGCCGGAGCCACCGCCGGACGGTCCACCGAATCCGCCGCCCGAAGATCCACCGCCGTAACCGCCGCCGCCGCCGAAGCTGCCGCCACCGCCACCGGAAGACCCGCCGCCAAATCCGCCGCCGCCCTGGTCATTGCCGTAATCCGGCAATCCGCCGGGCTGACCGCCGCCTTCGCCGCGTCCGTCAAGCATCGTCAGATTGGAGTTGAACCCTTGCAGCACCACTTCGGTCGAATACCGGTCCTGCCCGGATTGGTCCTGCCATTTACGGGTTTGCAGCTGGCCTTCCAGGTAGACCTTGGAGCCTTTGCGAAGATAGTTTTCAGCCACCTTGCATAGGCCTTCATTGAAGATGACCACACGGTGCCATTCGGTTTTTTCGCGGCGCTCGCCGGAATTGCGGTCCCGCCAGGATTCGGATGTTGCAATCCGCAGATTGGCAATCGGCCGGCCATCCTGGGTGCGCCGGATTTCCGGATCCGCTCCAAGGTTCCCAACCAAAATGACTTTGTTGACACTTCCCGCCATACTCAGCTCCTGTTTGTCTTTTTGCTTCCGGCCCAGCTTTTTTTGGCAGCAGCACGGCCTGACGCCCTGAAGAGGCGCAGCTTTATTGGGCCACACCCTAACGATCTCCTCGCTTGATCGCCGCCACTTTTTCCGCATGCCCCCCATTTTCCACAATGTTGAGCACTTACCGGTTCCCGAATGCACAACATCAGCACGCCTGCCAAAGCTTCGATAGAACCGCGACAACTCAGCCGCGCCAGATCCCATTTCGCAAATTGGCCTGCCTTCGGCTTATATGTACTTGTTTTGTTCTTATCAGTTTCGTATCCTTGGCGCAATTTCGGCAGGCTCCTTTTTGGCCTCCTGGTGACCTTGAAGAGGATTTTCCGCAAATGCCCATCTGGAAGCCCAACTGGAAACTGCTATATCGGGTCCGAGTGGCCCGCCCTGCCCGCTTAGCCGGACCAAATTCATTCATGAGCCCAGATTGGGCGGCCTGCACAAGACCAGAAAGACACGCAATATGACGACGCCGAAGGCCCCTGACACCGACAGCTGGAAGAACGACCCAACCAAGGTGCTCAGCGTCCGCGGTGCCCGTGAACACAATCTGAAAAACGTCGATCTCGATCTGCCACGCAACAAGTTGATCGTGATGACCGGATTGTCGGGCTCGGGCAAGTCTTCCCTCGCCTTCGATACAATCTATGCAGAAGGCCAGCGGCGCTATGTGGAAAGCCTCAGCGCGTATGCCCGTCAGTTTCTGGAGATGATGCAAAAGCCGGATGTCGACCAGATTGATGGTCTGTCACCGGCAATCTCCATTGAACAGAAGACAACGTCCCGCAACCCGCGCTCTACCGTCGGCACGGTCACCGAGATCTACGACTACATGCGCCTCCTTTTCGCCCGTGTCGGGATCCCCTACTCACCGGCGACCGGACTGCCGATCGAAAGCCAGACCGTCAGTCAGATGGTGGACCGGATCATGGATCTGGAAGAAGGCAGCCGTCTCTATCTGCTGGCGCCGATGGTTCGTGGCCGCAAAGGGGAATACCGCAAGGAACTTGCGGAGTTGATGAAAAAAGGCTTCCAGCGGGTTAAGATTGACGGAACCTTCTACGAGATTTCCGAGGCTCCTGCGCTGGACAAGAAATTCAAGCACGACATCGACGTGGTCGTGGACCGGATTGTCGTGCGCGATGATATCGCGGGCCGTCTTGCCGATTCCCTTGAAACAGCGCTGAAACTTGCCAACGGCATTGCCATTGCCGAGTTTGCGGGCGTAACGGAAGAAAACGGTGATCCGAAGCGGATGATCTTTTCCGAAAAATTCGCATGCCCGGTTTCCGGCTTCACAATCCCGGAAATCGAGCCGCGCCTCTTTTCGTTTAACAACCCGTTTGGTGCCTGCCCCACCTGCGACGGCCTCGGCACAACGCTTGCCTTTGAAGAAGACCTCGTTGTCCCGGATCACACCTTGTCTTTGCGGGAAGGCGCGGTTCTGCCATGGGCGAAGACCGGATCAACTTCGCCTTATTACACGCAGACCCTGGAGGCCCTGTGCCGGCACTATGATGTGTCAATGGCAACGCCCTGGAAGGATCTTAGCCCAGAGGTTCAAGATGCCGTTTTGCACGGAACCGGGAAAACAGCGATAGAGTTCGTCTATGACGATGGTGTGCGTAGTTACCGGACGGAAAAACCGTTCGAGGGCGTTATCGGCAACATTGAACGCCGCTGGCGGGAGACGGAATCGACTTGGGTGCGCGAAGAATTGGCTCGTTTTCAGTCGGATCACGCTTGCCCCTCGTGCCAGGGGTTCCGTCTGAAACCGGAGGCCTTGGCCGTCAAAATCGCAGACCGGCACATCGGCCACATCACCGAACTTTCGATCCGCGAAGCCGCACTCTGGTTCGACGCGCTGCCTGAAAAGCTCAACGACAAGCAGACCGAGATCGCCGGGCGTATCCTGAAAGAGATCCGCGAACGGCTTAAATTTCTCAACGATGTCGGCCTTGAGTACCTTTCAATGGCCCGATCCTCCGGCACCTTGTCCGGTGGGGAAAGCCAGCGCATTCGCCTCGCCTCGCAGATCGGCTCCGGCCTGACTGGCGTCCTTTACGTTCTCGATGAACCGTCGATCGGCCTCCATCAGCGCGACAACGCCCGTTTGCTGGAGACGCTCCGTCACCTCAGGGATCTCGGCAATACGGTCATTGTGGTCGAACATGACGAGGATGCCGTTTTGACCGCCGACTATGTGGTTGATGTGGGCCCCGGCGCCGGGGTTCATGGCGGCCAGGTCGTTGCGAAGGGCACGCCGCAGGAGGTCATGACCAATGGCAACTCGCTGACAGGTCAATATCTGTCCGGAGCAAAAATGATTCCGTTGCCCGCAGAACGGCGCAAGATCAACAAGAAACGCAAGATTTCCGTAAAAGGCGCGCGTGGCAACAACTTGAAAGACGTTGATGTCGACGTGCCGCTCAGCACATTTACATGTGTGACCGGTGTGTCCGGTGGCGGCAAATCCACGTTCCTGATTGATACGCTCTATAAGTCGGCTGCTCGCCGTTTGAATGGCGCGCGCGATAATCCGGCACCGCATGACCGCATCGAGGGCCTTGAAGTTCTGGACAAAGTGATCGACATCGACCAGTCGCCGATTGGCCGGACGCCGCGCTCTAACCCTGCGACCTATACCGGCGCCTTCACCCCGATCCGGGAGTGGTTTGCCGGAATGCCGGAGGCCAAGGCCCGGGGTTATCAGCCGGGCCGGTTCTCGTTCAACGTCAAGGGCGGCCGGTGCGAGGCCTGCCAGGGCGATGGTGTCATCAAGATTGAAATGCACTTCCTGCCGGACGTTTACGTTACGTGCGACGTCTGCAAGGGGAAACGCTACAATCGGGAAACCCTGGAAGTGGAATTCAAGGGCAAATCCATTGCCGATGTCCTAGATATGACTGTTGAAGAAGCCGCAAGTTTCTTCTCCGCCGTCCCTGCCGTGCGCGACAAGATGGAAACTCTTGCGCGCGTCGGACTGGGATACATCAAGGTGGGTCAACAGGCCACAACGCTCTCCGGCGGTGAAGCGCAGCGGGTGAAGCTTGCAAAGGAATTGTCGAAACGCTCCACGGGCAGAACACTCTATATTCTGGATGAACCGACCACCGGTTTACACTTCCATGATGTTGCCAAACTTCTGGATGTGCTTCACGAACTGGTCGATCAGGGGAACACCGTTCTGGTGATCGAACACAATCTGGAAGTCATCAAGACGGCAGACTGGATCATTGACCTTGGACCAGAAGGCGGCGATGGCGGCGGTACGATCGTCGCGGCCGGCCGGCCGGAAGATGTGGCGTCTGTGAAAGAGAGCTACACAGGCCAGTTTCTTGCAGAATTATTACACCGCAGACCGCATCGCGCCCCGGATGCTGCTGAATAATTCAGCAATCTGAGTTGCGGAGCTGCATTGCTCCGCAACATAAAATCTCAAGCAATTGTTTTCTCTTATTATTCCGATTGATTAAATCGATTAGTCTGATTACATTTTTTGCAATGCACAAAACGCATGTCAGGCATGCAGACGCGGCACTTCTTTAAATTCGGCTGGTGAAATATATATGATTTCAACAACGACGCAGCGGGTTGGCGACAACACCACTGCCAATAAGGAAAAACAAAATGTTTGATACCGTTGTACGCAAATACAACAACTGGAAATCCTACCGCCGCGCGGTTGACGAACTTTCCAGCCTGTCCAGCCGCGAGCTGCAGGATCTCGGCATCAGCCGGGGCGACATCAAGTTTGTTGCCCGCCGCAGCCTGGAAGGCTGATTAAAAATTTGGAGATCGCGTCCCGAGGCACTCCTCCTCCCAGCCAACGGACGTGTGACACGCAGGGCATCCTCCTCCCAGCCCTGTCACGTCGAAACAACGCCCGCCAGTACCTCCTCCCACTGGCGGGTGTTTGTTTGTAAGGCGTCCGGTTTTCCCAAACACATGCTCTCCCAACCTTAAGCGGTGTGGCTCATGCCCGATTTGTTGCGCGAGATTGGTCGTCCTGTGGCTTCCACGCCCTTGAGCCATGTCTTCCGCGTATTCGATAAGACCTTGCTGAGGTGAGCCGAAAGTGATCTGGCTCTCTTGTTTGGCGGCAGGTTTCCCAGCCTCGATACCGCTGGCCATGACCAGAGGCTGCTCAGCAAACTGCCGTGCCACAGCGCTCAGCACCGCTATGCGCTGAACGCCACCCCAAAGGTGTTAACCCTTCATAAACCTGCATTTTTTGCATATCAGCTTCGCGTTTGCCCCTCTACCTCGCAGCGCACAAAACACCTATTTCCCCGCTGTAACAAGATGAACGGGCCAGTCGCCGATCCGCGGTGTCATGGCCATTAGATATAAAAGGCCAGAGCCATGATCGATAACGTTGTACGCAAATTCAACAACTGGAAAAGCTACCGCCGGACCTACGACGAACTGTCCAACCTGTCCAACCGTGAGCTGGACGACCTGGGCATTGCCCGTGCGGACATCGCGCGCTACGCCCGCGCCGCCATCAAGTAATTCAGTTTCGCGGTCAAAGGCATCCTCCTCCCAGCCAATGACCGTGATACTCTGCGGGTTTCCCGCAGACCTCAAAAAGCGCTTGCCGGATCCTCCTCCCACCGGCAGGCGTTTTTTTATGAGCTCTGGAACCAGCGGTCACCCTCGGCCAGCCAACGCTCGATTGGCATGATATCTGGCCGTTTGCCGTTTTCATGCACCCAGGAGTCAACGGCATAGACCGTACCGGTTTTCTTTTCGGTGATTGTCGCAGTCGCATGAGGATAGCGGCCATCAAGAAAAAAGCCGCGCGCAACGGGAGCGCTCACGCGGTGATGCCTCAGCATCTTGTGTCTTTGGGCAATCAATAAAAGAGACGTTGTGTTCGTGCTCTCATCGATGCAGTCCATTTGACCGGAAACGCCCGCGTTCTCGATATCAAAACCACCGATATCGTCTTGAGACCCGACAGTTGAGGCGACGCGGCGCTCTTGCCAGACAACCGCCCTTGCAATCGCTTGCCGCTCAGCATCTGGCGACGCCCGGCCAGACGCAAGGATCGCACGCAGCCGAGCCAGATCCTGACGGGAATACTCCACAGGCGTTTTGTAGGCGCAACCAAATCCATGACAGATGTAAACCTTGCTGGCTTTGGGCGGGACGCCATCATGTGTACCAAACCAGCCGGTCGCCTCGCTGGTCGACTGGCTGGCACACGCAGTGACAATCAACAGTGCGGCAACCGCAGTGATTCCGACTGGCGACAGCGGAGAGGTCATCAGCGTTCCTCGGACGAGAATAATTCACTTGCCGAATACGCTGGCGACTTGATTGAGTTGGATGTTGCGGTGATTCTCCTGCAGCAATCAATGCATAAGCAGTCGAGTGACCAAACCAGCAAATGCGCGCTCGTCAAACAGTGTCTGTCCGGTAAATCCGACCTTGCGATCATCCTCAATGATCCTGGCGGCTTTGAAGAACTCGAAGAATGTCTGATTGGCGGCGGCAAGAAGCTTGTAATAGGTCTGAATGTACCGCTCTGGAACCGGGACTGGCTGCGCGGCGTTCCTTTGGGTAAATCCATGGAATACCAACCGTCCCTCAGGGGCCATCCAGCGTTCGTCTGCGGCAAGGAACAAGAAGGTGCAGCCTGACATACAGGTGTCTCCAGCCGACACTTGTGCGACAACGCGAGTGCCTTGGTCCTGCGCCGATCTTATGATGTCCACCAGACGAAAAGAGGCCGCAGCATCACCGCCTTTGGGAAGATTGAGATGCAGATAAACTGGCGATTTCCGGTCACCGGCCAATGCCAAATCCAGCAGGGCTTCCACCAAATTCCGGTTCAAGGCACCCGGGCTGTAATCCGCAATCTCGCCACTTAGAACAAGATGGTTGGCGAAGCGTTCAATTTCGACAGCCTTTGCTTGTCCAGGCATGAAAAAGAAGACCAACGACGCCATCATTATTCCAAATCCAAACACGGGCCATCGTCTCATCGGAGCACGACTGGTTACGGCATGACACGTTGTCGGTGTGTTTGCTTCAATTCCGGTTCGAGATTCCTTCCACATAGGGATACCTCCGCGCACAGTTGAGGCGCACTTTTTGCGCCTTTTCACAAAACTGTCATTGTTAGCCGGGAGGCTGCAAGCGTTATTGTTGCGTAAATTTTTCCTTTGCCAGACAAGCAATTTCTGTCTTGCCACACAGCACAAAAGTTCAGCCGGCTAGCTATCGAAAATCGCGGTTACCTATCAAGGACCTGCCGACATGAAGACCACATTCGGCTGTTCATTGGTGTTTGCGAATCACTTGGCCCGGACCGTTGCGATGGATTTGTTTTGCCTGTAATCAAGGCGCAAGAGAGTTGCCTTGCGGAAGCTGGGAGATCCGAAAATACGAATCGGGCTCGGCAGAACACTCAAAGGCACACAATTCCGAAGGAAATCGCCATGCCCCCCATCCATGTGATTGGCGGCGGCCTTGCCGGGTCTGAAGCTGCCTGGCAAATCGCCCAAGCCGGATTTGACGTTGTGCTGCATGAAATGCGGCCGGTTCGCAAAACAGAAGCCCATCAGACCGACGGATTGGCTGAGCTGGTCTGTTCCAACTCTTTCCGTTCAGATGATTCCGAACAAAACGCTGTTGGGTTGATCCACCATGAGCTGCGCCAGCTAGGTTCGCTCATCATGGCCTCCGCCGATGCCAATCAGGTTCCGGCCGGCAGCGCGCTTGCCGTTGACCGGCATGGTTTTTCTGATGCCGTTACGAAGGCGTTGGAAGAGCATCCCCGGATCACGATCTCCCGCGATGAAGTCGCCGGATTGCCGCCGGAAGACTGGGAAAAAGTCATCATCGCGACAGGCCCGCTGACCTCACCGGCGCTGTCGGAAGCCGTGCTTGCCAAAAGCGGCGAAGATGCGCTGGCCTTTTTCGACGCCATTGCGCCGATCGTTCACTTTGACTCCATCGATCTCGACAAGGCTTGGTTCCAGTCGCGGTATGACAAGGTTGGACCGGGCGGCACCGGCAAGGACTATCTAAATTGTCCGATGGACAAGGAGCAATACGAGGCCTTTATCGATGCCCTGATCGAGGGCGACACGGCCGACTTCAAGGATTGGGAAGAAAACACTCCCTACTTTGACGGGTGCCTGCCGATCGAGGTGATGGCGGCGCGCGGCCGGGAAACGCTGCGGCACGGACCGATGAAGCCGATGGGTCTCACCAACGCCCATAACCCTGACGTCAAACCCTATGCGGTTGTCCAGCTGCGCCAGGACAATGCCCTCGGCACGCTCTACAACATGGTCGGGTTTCAAACGAAGCTGAAATACGGCGCGCAGGGCGACATCTTCAAAATGATCCCGGGGCTGGAAAACGCGCAGTTTGCCCGTCTCGGCGGCCTCCACCGGAACACCTTCCTAAACTCACCCAAAGTCCTCGATGGCACACTGCGTTTAAAGGCGGATCCGCGTCTGCGTTTTGCCGGCCAGATCACAGGCTGTGAAGGCTATGTGGAATCCGCCTCCGTCGGCTGCATGGCCGGACTGTTTGCGGTTATGGAAGCCAAAGGGCAGGACATCATCACGCCGCCGGAAACAACAGCCATGGGCGCTTTGCTCGGTCACATCACTGGTGGCCATATCAGCCGGGATGACGGGGCTGGAAAACCACGCTCCTTCCAGCCGATGAACGTCAATTTCGGCCTGTTCCCGTTGGTCGAGGCGCCAACAAAAGACGCTGACGGCAAGCGCATCAAGGGCAAGGAAAAGTCAAAAGCCAAAAAACTGGCGATGACACAGCGTGCCAAGACTGACTTTGCCGCTTGGCAAGCACAGATCGGGCCCGTCCGCGAAGCAGCTGAATAACCAGTAGTGGGGCGCGTCAGGCGCCCCTTCCCGCATACCAGTCCAGAGCCAATTGCTCGGTCCGTTGAACGAAGCGGTCCTTGCCGGAGACATAACTGTCCCAGTCTCCGCCATCTATTTTCGAAAGTTTGCGCTTCAAATTGCCGTATTCATCAGCTGCCTCAGGATGCGCGATCAGGTAATCCCGGAAAGCCAGGTGACGGATCGCGTGATCCGACCCATTCAAAAACACATGCAGGTGATGGGTCCGGCGCCTATCCGCGTTGAATTTGCGAAAATAGCGCCGTCCCGGAATACCGTAAGCGCCCATGGCCTCATAGCCGAGCAACTGCATCGCCGGCTGCGCCTGATCGCAAGCGTCAAGGCTTGCCACTTCCGCCATCAGGTCAATGATGGGTTTTGCGATCAGTCCCGGTACAGCCGTGCTGCCGATATGATGAATGCTGGTGAGATTGTCTCCGAGGACACGCGAGATCCGAAGCGCCTCGTCCTCAAACTGATCCGCCCATTCCGGCGCATGCTCCGTCAGTTCGACCATGTCCCTCACCAAGCTCGCGCGTTTCGTTGCCTAAAGGTTGCCGACCGATTTGCCGCTTGCGCGCCACAAGATCCACTGACGGCGCAGCTGCGAGAGTTCCGCAACGTCCTTCAACGGATTGAAGTCGGCAGCTTCCATCTTTTTCAAGAAAGGTTCAACCAACGACAGCGGGAGGAACGCCGCCCGGCAGGTATCGGGAACATCGCTCGCAGCTTGTTTGACCCGGGACATGTGATGGCGCGCATGCGCCCGCATCTCGGACAGAGCTGCGGCAAGCTCCGGGGTTGCTTCGCCTCTGAATACGGTCCGCAGGTCAACGCCGTGGCGCTCCAAAACGTCTTTCGGCACGTACATTTGTTGGCGGGAGGCATGCCAGGGCAGCGCACGCATGAGGCCGGTCATGCCGTAAGCCACCCCTGCGTGGCCCGCAACTGTTGCTGTGCCAGGATCTTCACCGTTGTTGAGCACCCAGCAGGCAAGTTGGATCAGGCCGGACACCGTCTCACCGGTATACCCCTCCAAATCGTTGAGGTTCGGCATCGGATCATTGTAGAGATCAAAAATCCGCGCTTCCGTCATGGCGATCAGGCCGTTTTTCGGAAGTTTGTAGCGATCAATGGTCTGAGCGAGCGCGGAGGCAACCGGATTGGCTCCAACTGCGCCATGGGATGTACCCTCCAGAAAGTCCCGCCACCATTGCAGCCGAACTTCCCCCGGCAAAGGTTCAGAGACGATTTCCCGGATCCGGGAAATTTCTGCATTGAAGGCATAAAGCGCCATCAGTCCCGGGCGATGGTCTTCCGGTGCAAGCAATGCGCTCAGATAGCGGTCCTTGTCGTATTGGCGCACGACATCCGCAGCGTGTTCAAAGTCCTCGGCCATAAGGGCTCATATGGAATTGAGAGAGGGTTTAGTCCACCGCCAATAGAGCAGCAGCAACAGCGCGTCCCTCAGACAGAAGGACGTTGAATGTCCGAACGGCTGCGCCGGTCGACATCGGATCGGCGAGAATACCGGCTTCGCGGAACGCGGCCTTGAGATCGGCAGTGAGCGGCATCAGATCCGGTCCGGTGCCGACCAGCAGAACCTCGATGTCGGGCTGTTCTTCGAAGACCCGCTCGAAAGCCTCCAGGCTGAACTCAGACGGCGCTGTCAAGTTCCAGCCATAGATGCCGCTCGGCACGCACAAGAGAGAGCCGCGATGCGACATTTCCGCAAACCGGAACCCGCCGCCGCCATAAGCGTCCAGCGGGGCCCGACCCGGAAAATGGGCATCGCGGATTTCGAGACCCTTCACGATCAGGCTGTCGCCTCCGTGCCTTCACCTTTCCCGCCATCGTCATCCTTGGACGACAGGGCGTCCGGACGCAGGTTCAGCAGGATCAGGAACGGCGCGGCAAGGAAGATCGACGAATAGGTACCGATCACAATGCCGAAGATCATCGCCAGCGTGAACGACTGGATCACTTCCCCGCCGAAGATGTAGAGCGCCAGGAGCGCCAACAACGTTGTGACAGAGGTCATGGTCGTCCGGGACAAGGTCTCGTTGATCGATTGGTCGAGGATCTCGGTCAGCGGGCGTTTCTTATATTTGCGCAAGTTCTCCCGGATCCGGTCGTAGACCACAACGGTATCGTTGAGCGAGTAACCGATGATCGTCAGGACCGCTGCAATACTCGAAAGCGAGAAGTCGAGCTGCAACAGCACAAACAAGCCGATGGTGACGACAACATCGTTGGCAGTTGTCAGAATCGCGCCGACAGCAAAGTGCCACTCGAAGCGGAACCAGATGTAGAACATGATCGCCAGAAGGGACGCTGCCACCGCAATCGCCCCGGCCCGCGCCAGTTCACTGGAGACCCGCGGTCCGACCACTTCCACACGGCGGAAATCGACATTGTCATCTGCAAAGATCGTGCGCACCTTTGAAACAACGGCCTGCTGCGCCAGTTCGCCGCCTGGCTGTTCTTCAATCCGGATCAGGATGTCATCCGGCGCACCGAATTCCTGCACCTGAACATCGCCCAGCTGCAAGCTGGACAACTCAGACCGGATAAAGCCGATATCGGCAGGGCCATCGGTTTTGATCTCGATGATCGTACCGCCCTTGAAGTCGATGCCGTAGTTCATGCCGACGGTGAAGAATCCGGCAAGCGATGCAACGACAAGGACGATGGACAGCGGAAAACTGATCTTCCGCAGCCACATAAATTTGAAATTCGTGTTGTCCGGAACGAGTCTCAGCAACATTTTTGTTTACTCCCGGATCAAATCGGCAAGACGGACGGACGGCGGTAGCGGACCCAGAGGGCCACCATCAACCGGCTGAACGTGAAGGCGGAGAAGACCGTGGTGAAAATCCCGATCGCCAGGGTCACCGCGAAGCCGCGCACTGGCCCAGAGCCAAGCTGGAACAGGATGACGGCTGCGATCAGCGTCGTGATGTTGGCGTCAAGGATGGTTCCAAGCGCCCGCTTGTAACCCGCGTCGATAGCTGTGATGGCCGACCGCCCTGCCCGGGCTTCTTCGCGGATGCGCTCGAAGATCAGCACGTTGGCGTCGACCGCCATACCAATCGTCAACACGATACCCGCAATCCCCGGCAACGTAAGCGTTGCCTGCAGGAACGTGAGCGCGCCGAAAATTAGGAACATATTCCCAACAAGCGCAACATCCGCGATCACCCCGAAGCGGCCGTAGGCGAGGATCATGAAGATGATCACAAGCGCGCCTGCGATGATCGAGGCCATTTTACCGGCTTCAATGGAGTCCGCGCCAAGGCCCGGACCGATGGACCGCTCTTCGATCACGGTCAGCTTTGCCGGAAGCGCACCTGCGCGCAGCAGCACCGCAAGGTCGTTTGCGCCTTCAACGGTGAAGTTGCCCGAAATCTGACCGGAACCGCCTGTAATCGGCTCGCGGATAACCGGCGCGGAAATGACTTCCTCGTCGAGCACGATGGCAAACGGACGACCGACATTTTGCTGGGTTACGGTTGCGAATTTCCGGGCACCGGAGGTGTTGAAGCGGAAGTTCACGACAGGCTCATTGGACCGCTGATCAAAGCTTACCTGCGCATCCACGAGATCTTCACCAGCAAGAAGCGGCGTTTCTTCCAGAAGGTACGGAAGTGGCGGATCGTCAACCGACATCATGACCACGGTTCCAACCGGCGGACGGCTCTGCATGGCCTGATCACCGGTCATGGATGTATCGACCATATGGAACGTCAGCTGGGCCGTCTGACCGACGAGATCCTTGAGGCGCTCCGGATCGTCTTCACCCGGTGCTTCCACCAGAATACGGTCTGTCCCCTGGCGCTGGATGTTCGGCTCGGTCGTGCCGAGTTCGTCAACACGGCGACGGATAACCTCGATGGACTGTTGAACGATGTTCGTCATCCGGTCGGCAAGGCCTTGCTCTGAATACGTAAAGCGCACCAGACCGTCATCGCTGACCGACAACTCAAATTCATCCACCTGCTGGCCGCTGAAAACGTTGGACACAAGCGGATTGACCAGCGGCTCCAACCGTTCCTCGGCTTCAGCCAGGCGGGTCAGATCGCGAATCCGAACCTGCGCGGCATCGCCTTGAACACCTAGGCCGGTGTACCCGATGCGCGGGTTTTCACGGAGCGCCGCACGGATATCGCCGACAAGCGCCTTCATGCGCTTTTCGATGTAGTCCTGCTGATCGATTTCATAGAGCAGATAAGCACCGCCCTGGAGATCGAGACCCAGAACCATCTGGTTCTTCGGCAGGAAATCCGGCCAGCTTTCGAGAGTTTTTGCAGAAAAGAAATTCGGCAGAGTCGTCACGATGCCAGCGGCAACGACGAGGACGATCAGCGCAATTTTCCAGCGTGCGAAATAGAGCATGGTCTAGCCTTAAAAGCGGACGGGCCGAAACACCTTCGGCCCATCAATACTGGTCTTGGCAGTGTTAGGCTTAAGCGCCTTCTTTAACCGGTTCGGTCTTGGAACGGACTTCCTGAACCATGGAGCGGACGACGCGGACCTTCACCCCTTCGGACAGCTCCACCTGGATTTCCCCATCATCAACGACCTTGGAGACTTTTCCGATCAAACCGCCGGTTGTCACGACCGTGTCACCGCGGCGCAGGTTGGATACCATTTCCTGATGCTGCTTCATGCGCTGGCGCTGCGGACGGATGATCAGGAAGTACATGATCGCAAAGATTGCCACGAACGGCAGCATGGACATAAGAAAATCAGGTCCGGCGGCTCCGGCACCTTGCGCGTAGGCTGGGGTGATCAACATTCAACTCTCCTAAGGGGCGCTTTTTCTTTGCCGCAGGCAGTCTTCCGGCCCTCGGCAAAACGCTCAATTCTGGTGGCGCGGACTATAACGTTGGCGCGCTTCTTTTCAAGCATAACCGGCAAATAGCTGCGTACCGGAATGGGAATAAGTGCCATTTGCGCTCCCTGCCCGTCATGATACTGCTCCGCCGCATGGTTTCCGGCCCCCACGTGGGCCTTTTTTGTAAGGGTTGCAAGACATCATGAGCGCGCCGAGTGACATTGCCGCATTGAATGAAAAGCTCGATTCCCTGATCGACCTGATTTCCCGGGCTGTCCCGGCCGCGCCCACACCGGCCGATTTTGAAGCAGCCGATGCCTTTGTCTGGTCGCCCAATCCCGGCGAACTGATACCGGTCGCCAAGGTCAACCGGGTAGATATCGCCCTGCTTTGCGCGGTTTCACATGTTCGCGATCTTTTGCTCGACAACACCCGCCGCTTTGCCAAAGGCCTGCCGGCAAACAATGCGTTGCTGTGGGGCGCACGCGGCATGGGGAAATCGTCTCTGGTGAAAGCCGCGCAAGCTGCCGTGAACACAGAACTTGGCTCCAGCACGCTCAAACTGATCGAAATCCACCGCGAAGACATCGAATCGCTGCCCAAGCTGATGGCCCAGATCCGGCCGGCGCCTTACCGGTTCATCGTCTTTTGCGATGACCTCAGTTTCGACCACGACGATACGTCCTACAAATCGCTGAAAGCGGTCCTTGAAGGCGGCATTGAAGGACGGCCTGAGAACGTCCTCTTTTATGCGACCTCGAACCGCCGACATCTCCTTCCGCGCGACATGATGGAAAACGAACGGTCGACCGCCATCAATCCGTCCGAGGCGGTAGAGGAAAAAGTATCGCTATCCGACCGTTTCGGCCTGTGGCTTGGCTTCCACAAATGCAGCCAGGACGATTACCTGGACATGGTCCGCGGCTATGCATCCCACTATGGCCTTGATGTCATTGAAGAGAATCTGCGCGCAGAAGCGTTGGAATGGTCCACAACCCGCGGCAGCCGCTCCGGCCGCGTTGCGTACCAGTTCATCCAGGATCTCGCCGGTCGTATTGGAAAGTCATTGGATTAGGGACAAAAAAACCGGCGCCTGTTCGAAAACAAGCACCGGTGAGACTGCCAGGGAGGCGGCATAGAGATGGGGCGGCAAGCCGGACGCTCAGCTGTTAGTGGCTTAAGACATCCGCCTTGTCGAAATAGTTGAATTCCTCAACAAGAACATCCTGCACGACCTTCTGGCCAATGCGCTGGTTGGTCACCGTTTTCAGATGCTCCGTGAGACCGTCGAGGTCGTAGCGTTCCAGGTTCCGGAAATCGAGGGTCTCATCGGCATAAAGTGCCCGGAACGCCTCATCGACCAGAAACGGATGCGGCGGAACTGGCAGCTTGCGCAAGGTGTCACCGTCGGCGGTGAACACCAGTTTGGCAACCACATAGCCCTGTAAGGCGCCTTCAAACAGGATCGGCACATTGACTGGTTTCAACGTCTCGTAGTCGAGCCCGACATAAGCGGTTTCTTCCTGATTGCTTGTCTGGTTTTGAGCCGCGATGAATTTGGCCGTTCCATATCCCGAGATCAGCATCGCAATCGACATCCAAACACCGGCCACGAGCATCTTGATCATCGCGCGGGCTCCGGGAACGGTGCAGCATAGGTCCCGTCGGATTCCTGGTCGAGCATAGTGCGCGACATCATTTTCACGACCTCGGAGACGGCATTCATGTGCAGCGTCAGAAGGTCGACGTTTTCCTTGAGCACATCCTTGAAGTCCACCAGACGGTCCTTGACGTCTTCAGTGTAAGCTGACGGCGGAACAAGGGACCGCGCGCGGGTAAGATCCAGAAGTGCCTGGCTCTTGCGATACTCAAACGGTTTGAGATCGGTGGTCGGATTGGCGCGCAGCGCCTGGGTCTCCGCTTCCACGACCTCTATGGCGCGGTCAATCGCAATGACCAGGGGTCCGGATACGGCCGGGTTCACCACCGGGCCTTGCACGACAAGATCCTGTCCGGCATCCATCAGACTTTTGCTCCTTGTTTCAATGTATCGGAGATCAGATCGGCGACACCAATACCGCCGCTTGCCGCCAGTTGCCCGGCGACTTGCTCAGCCAGCATCGACTTCCAGATTTCGCCGGTTGTGCCTTTGCCGAAAACCATCTCCGCATCCTTGGGCAACATGGTTTCGACGAATTGGGTAAGGATCATCGCCTCGAATTTCTCCGCCGGTGATTTTTGCGACGCACCGGCGTCGGCACTGCCGGAGCGGAACATGTCGAAGCTTGTCCCCGATGGGGCACCGGAGCGTGCGCTATCAAAGGCGAGACTGAAGCCGGAACCGTCGCCGGAAGCCGCGATGGACTTCAAACGGCTCGACGCCTCGCGAAATTCCGTCGGATCTGCCGCCTTGGCGACGTCTAGGATCAGATCTGAAGGAGGCGAAATGGCCATCGCCGATCTCCCTGGTTTGCGGCAACACCGCCATAAATCGTGTTATCTGGTTTAATCGGCCGAGCTTGCGGCAGGCTTGCGCTCTGAACGGTTTTCTCGCCTTCAGCCATAGCGGCGGTCCAGATATTCCTGAAGCTCCCGTTCGTCGTTCGCGCGCTGTTCTTCACCGCGCATGACAGCCAATCGTTCCGACATGGTTTTGAGCATGTGACGCTGGCGCTCGAATTCGGCGTTCACCTTTTCCCGTGCAGCAGTGATGCGGGCCATTTCCTCAATGATGCGGCGCAGGCGCTCTGCAGCGTTGGCGATGAACCTGTCATGTTGCGCGAGATCACCGTTTGAAAGCGCCAGCAGGATCCGGCGTTCCTTTTCGTTCAGTTTGTGGGCCTGTGAATCAAGATCCTGAAGGATCCAGGACGACAGTTTCAAGATCTGCTCTTGCATCTTGAACATGCGTTCGATTTCACGACTGTTTCGTGCCATGTGCGCTAACCCAATTGAAGCCAGGTGAAATACCCGTCGAGGAAGATCATGATTGCTTCGGCCGCGACGAGGTAAAGGAAGTAGAGACCGCCCGCGATCACGAACGGCAGAGAGATGAAGTAGACCGGGATCTGTGGTGTCAGTTTGTTGATCAGCCCGACGGCGAGGTTCACGACGATCGTGTAGACGACAAACGGGCTGACCACCCGAAGCGCCAGGACGAATGTTCGCGCCAGCTGCTCTGCAAACTGTTCCAGGCTTGCCATCGCCGCCAAGGGCCGCCCTGGCGGGATGACTTCGTAAGACTGCACAAGACCGCGCAGGATTTCCCAATGCTGATCGGCAATGAAAATCATGGCTGTTGCGGTCAGCGTGAAGAGATTTGCGACCGGCGGAAGCGCATCAACACCATCGATCGGCATGCCGGGCATGTTGGACAAGCCGATCGCCATGGAAACCAATGTTGTCAGTGTTTCAAGGGCAGCAATGAAGATCCGCCCGAGAAACCCGATAAACAAGCCGGTCAGAAGCTCCGCCCCAATGAAGAAGGAGACAGTACCAAGCGCTTCATCCGGTAACGCCTCTTGAATATCCGGCACCAGCAGCGGCGACAATGCCAGGGAGATGGCAAGTGCGATGAACAGCCGGACCCGCATCGGGATCCGATTGCTGCCGAAACCGGGAATGACCATCAGGCAGGCTCCGATCCGGCAAAACAGAAGAAACGTTGCCAGGACCAGAGATGAGCCGTAGGTGCTGAACAGCAGACCTCCGGAGATCACGACACCGTCCCTAGCGCGGTCACATCAACACCGCGGGCAATCTCGAGATGCGAGAGCACGGGAAGCGTCGGGAACATGCGCTCGACGATCATGCGCACGTAAGGACGGGCATCCGGCGCGGCGACAATGGCAAACCTCTGACCGCTCTTCATGTGTTTCTTGACGGCCTCGGACATTTGCGTGCCGAAATCTTCCACCAGTTGAGGTTCGATATCGAACTCCACCACTTCGCCCTTGGCATCGCGCTTGAGCGCATTGTGGAAGGCAAGATCCCAACGATTGCCGAGCCGCAACACTTGCAGAGGGCCGCCTTCAGCGAGATCGCCGCAAATCTGCTGGGCGATGCGCATGCGCACGTGCTCCACAACCTGTTCAGACCGTCTGACATGCGGCACGATTTCGGCAACCGCTTCCAGAATGAGGTTGAGGTTCCGGATGGAAATCCGTTCAGCCAGGAGCAGCTTCATCACGGCTTGCAAGCCGGAGAAGGACGTGTGGGCCGGGCAGATGTCATCCAGCAGTTTCTGGTATTCAGGGTCCAGCCGGTTGAAGAGGTTCCGCATGTCCTTGTAGGACAAGAGTTGCGGCAGGTTGTTGCGGATTACCTCACTAAGGTGTGTCAATACCACCGTGTTGTTTTCTGCCGGCTCCAGACCGTGACGCCGCACTTCATCCCGGTAGGCGTTTGGCACCCAGATGGCTGGCATGCCAAATGCGGGTTCGCGGGTCTCATCGCCCGGCACCGGCAATCGCTCGTCACCGGTAGGGATGACCAGAAGCTCGCCGACCTTGATCTGCTGGGACGCCACGATCGTGCCGTGGATCTTGATTTGATAGCTTTTCGGATCGATCGTCAGGCTATCCGATACACGGATCTCTGGGACGACGAAGCCATACTGTTCGGCAAACTTGCGGCGCATTTTGGCAACCCGGCGGGACAACTCGCCATGATTGACCACCAGCTCGGCTGAAAGCTGTTTGCCAAGCACCAGCTCGATCTCGGCAGTCTTTAGCGATTCCTTGACCGAGTCCTTGGCCTCTTCCTTCGCCTGGCGCTCGGCATCGGCACGTTTTTTGTCTTCCGTTGCCTGGCGCGCGGCTTGGCGTTTCGGGATCGAGTAGCCAATAAACCCGAGGATCGCCGCGAGCATAAAGAACGGCAGCATCGGCAGGCCCGGCATAAGTGCAAAAACACCCATCAGCACAGCTGCCACGAACAAGGCCCGAGGATAGCCGCTCAACTGATCAAGGACCGCCTTGTCGGCTGAACCACGTGTACCGCCCTTGGACACCAAGAGACCGGCAGCGAGCGAGACAATCAGTGCAGGAATTTGGGAGACAAGACCATCCCCGACGGACAGTTTAGTGAAGACATCAGCCGCGTCAGACACCGACATGTCATACCGGGTAACACCGATGACGATGCCGCCGAGAATGTTGACAGCAGTAATGATCAAGCCGGCGATGGCATCGCCGCGGACGAACTTCGAAGCACCATCCATTGATCCGAAGAAGGAGCTTTCTTCTTCCAGTTCCTTCCGGCGACGCTGGGCTTCTTTGTCGTCAATGAGACCGGCGGACAGATCAGCGTCGATCGCCATCTGCTTGCCCGGGATCGCATCCAGGGTGAAACGCGCACCTACTTCCGCGATCCTTGTTGCGCCTTTGGTGATCACCATGAAGTTCACCGTGATCAGGATCGCAAAGACAATCAGGCCGATCACAAAATCGCCGCTCATGACGAACTGCGAGAAGCCGCTGATGACAAAGCCGGCCGCGTTAACACCCTCGTGGCCATTTGCGAGAATCACGCGGGTTGTCGCGATGTTCAACGACAGGCGCAGCATCGTGGCGATCAGAAGGATCGTCGGGAAGGAGGAAAAATCGAGAGGTTTCTGGATCCACAGGGCAACCATGAGGATCAGAACAGACAAGGCGATCGACATGGCGAGACCAACGTCGATCAAAAAGGTCGGGATGGGAAGAAACAGAACCGCGAGGATCACCACGATCCCGAACGCGAACCCAACATCGCGGCGGCTTTCCGGAGCCCCGTTGACGCTGGAAGTGATGGATGTGTCTGTCATGCCTGCTCTCTTGCGCGTGTCAGCTGATGGCAAAATCGCTGCTCAAACTTGCGCGAGGCTTTTTTCGGCCAGCGATCACGCGGTCAGGCACCGAAATAGCAGAAGGCGGCGGCTGGTCGCATGACCTGCCCACCGCCTCATGTCTGGATGCGCTGATAACGTCTCTAGGTTTCCGAAGGTGCTAGCGATCAGAAACCGTTTTCAATCCGGCTGTAAATCACCGTGGTCAAGGCATACATCTGGCCGCCAATGAACGGCCCTGCAATCACGATCATCACCAGAATGGCAACGATCTTTGGAATGAAGGTCAGAGTGATTTCCTGAACTTGTGTAAGGGCTTGCAAGAGCGCAATTACGATCCCAACGATCATTGCAGGAATGATCGCAGGCGCTGATCCGATGAGAATCGTCCAGATCGCGGTCCGGACCAAATCCAGGGCGTCAACTTCATTCATGGCAACCTACAGCCTCTAGGAGATGGAAATACCAGGTCCAAGCAGCACGCCTTTGCCGTTATCAAGGCCGAGAATGGTTCCGTCGGAATAGATTTCGACTTTCTCAACCACTCCGGTTGTTCCGTTGCTGTCCGTGACCGTCCGGCCGATCAGATCGTCAACCTGGCCAAAGGACATGTTGGTCAGCATTGTCTCCAGCTTGGAGTTGGTCTGGATCGCCTGCTCGACTTGCGAGAAAGTCGCCAATTGCGACAGCTGCTCTGACGCGTCCATCGGTTTGGTTGGGTCCTGGTTCTTCATTTGCGTCATCATCAATTGAAGAAACGCATTGTAATCAACGGTCAGCTGTTCCTGAGCAGCTCTAGCGCCGCCGGCTTCGTTCGCGGCGGCCGCCGATGCGACCGGATTTACGCTTGTCATGGCAGGTGTCCTTATACCAGTTCAAGGTGGGGTTCAGAGTACGCAGGTTGCCTGGCAGAAAACCCTGAGGCTTTTTCTTCCTCCTGCCTGGCCCGATGGTCTGCAGCCATGAGACGGGCTTCCAAGGGGTACAGTGCACGCACTGTTTTCATGGCTTCAAACCAACGGTCCTTGCGGGCCAGTTGACCGACTTCATCCAGCTTCTCCAGGACCTCTGTGCTTGAGAAAGCGCCTGAGACTGAGGCCAGCACAACGTGAAACATATCCTTGGCCGCAGGCGCTGCCGCGGGATCCATGATCATCGTCTGCAGGATGAAATAGAGTTGCTTCAGCGGCGTCGTGGCCTCTTCTGGCTGAAGCACATGAGACTCCAGCAAGAACACGGCATCGTTCATCAACTCGATTGATGTCTTGCGTTCAGCGCGGATCACCGCGCCATTAATAAAGAGGCGTTCCCCTGATTTGAGCGCAATCTTCATGAGCTTACCCCGCCAGACTGTCCCGGATGATGGAATTGATCTCGATGATGTCGGAAAAGTCTTCCTTCTCCCATTGACGCAAAGCCTCCGCCTCTTTCAGCACCCAGATACCGACCGATATCAGGTTGGCCCGCATTTCCTCCGGCAGCTGATTGGCGTCATCCGCGAGGTTTTCCATGAAGAACCCCCAGACCCTGCGCGTGTAGAACAGCGCATCGATGGCTTCCGGGGAACGGATGCCTTTTTCCTGTGCGGTGGTCAGCTTTCCGATGATGATGCACATCGCCTCATGTTCGTTCAGCCGTTCATCACTGCAAAGGTCATCCATCACCTCAGCGTAAGACAAATTGTACATGGCCCCTCTCTGGTGCTCAGTTGAAATAGGTGGCGAGCCACTTGCCGGATCAGATGTAGTTCAGGAGGCTCAAACCCTGCATCCGCGCGGTCACGGAGTAAGTCGTTTCAAGCTGGGTCAGCGCCGTGTTGAGGCGAACCGCCGTCTCTTCCTTGTCAACGAGTTCCAGGTCGTTGATGCGGGTGTTCAAAATGCTCGTTTGAACGGTGAGCCGCTCATTTGCCTGAGCGACCTGCTGCTGAACGGTGCCGAGTTTACCCATCTCCGTTGTCAGACCGCCAATGCCCTTGCTCAGCGCTTCGATCGCCGCATCGACCACGACCTTGAAAGTTTCATCCGACAGGGTCTCATTGCCGATATCGGACATCATGGTGTAGGCCTTGGCCAAATCCCGAAATGCCTGCTCATTGGCGCTGGTGGAGGAACTTACCGTTTCACTCGCCGAAATCCGGCTTGCCAGCGGCGTGTCCGATGCAGTCGACCAAGTGGTGCCCCAGGCTGGATCCTGGAACATCGTGTCGAAGTTTCCGCCAAGATATGCGGACATTGCAGCCGGCGTAATCGTCGCGACATTTGGATCAGCCTGATAGAAACCGAACTCCGCCAAGAAGGCGGCATCTGCGGCAATCTTGTTCGGAGAAGCGGGATCAGAATAATCTGCAAACGGCAATTCATCCGCGTTGATCCCAGCAAAGACAAAGCTACCATTTAGCTGGGTGTTTAGGCGTGAAACCATCAATCCCAATTTGCCTTCGGCGTCGGCCTTGATGATATCCGCGCTTTGCGGGTTCTCCTTCAGCGCAACAAGGGTCGCTTGAAAGTCTTGCGCTGTGGTGAGGATATCGTCCATCGCCGCTTGACTGATGTCCAGACGGGACTTCGTCAGCGCGTTGGTATCCATGATCCCGTGCAAGAACTGGAATTGAGAACGCAGCGTGACGCTCTCACCTGTTCGCGTACCGAGATCCAAGCCCACATCAAATTTGCGGCCCGACGACAATTCGACCCCAAGCTTGTTGACCAGATTGGACTGGCTCAGGATGTTGCGCCGCGAGGAATCTGCCAGTGTGAAGGTAGAGATAAAGGTGGTTTTCATGGCTGTTACCTCGTGGCCATCAAGAGATCGTCGAGCATGGAATCAACTGCAGTGATCAGCCGGGATGCTGCCGAATAAGCCCGCTCAATTTCGAGCAGCAGCGTCATCTCTTCATCAATGTTGACACCTGTGGTGTTGTTGAGATTTTCCGCTGTCCGCCCGACAATGACGGACTGGATTTCAACATTGCTGGTCATGGTCTTGCGGCCACTCTCCAGCCAACTCACCGACGATGCAGCGAAAGAGGATAGGCTGGCATCTGGGTCAAGCTCGACGGAGGACGCGAAAGTCCGCGGTGTGTCGAACGCCGTTACAAGTTCCTGGAGGCGGTCGGAGAACCCAGCATTGCCTGCCGGGTTGTAGTTGAAGGCCGCGCCCGCCAACCCGCCATCGCGGATGGCATCAAGGCTGCCGCCCTGATCCGGATCTGCGTTTGGATTCACTCTGATATCAGCTGCAATTCCGCTGGGCACAGTGCTTGGTGGGATCGGTGTCCCGGTCCCCAGAAACAGCCCTTGCTGGAAAACACCAGGAGTTGTTTGATCTTCTTCCTGGAAAGCTTCAATCAGCCCTCGGGCGATTTCATCCAGTTGGTCTTGATAGGTTACAGCTGTGTCGTCTCGAAGTTCAGCCAAACCATGCAGGCGACCTGAAGAAATCGGCATGACCGCGCCCGGTCCTGCAACCGGGACGCCGTCAACGATGACAGCATTTCCCGATGTGTTGGCGTCATAGGTGATGGTAGGCGCGAAAGTCACCGACCGCGCAGTCGTCTCAAACAGCGTGACGCCACTGTCTGTGTAGACCACAACATCCCCGTTCGCCCGGCTGAGCGTGCTGATGCCGATCTCTTCCGACAACGACAATAGAACCTGGTCGCGGCTATCCAGGGCATCGGTAACATCTGCTCCGCTTTGTGTGCCCTTCACGATCACAGAGTTGAGGTCTTCAAGCTTTCCGAGCAGCGAGTTTATTTCGCGTACGGACGTCGCCATGTCAGCGTCCGCCGTTGCCCGGACATCTTGAACCAGTTCTGTGCTCGAGCGGAGGCTGTCAGCCATATTTTTGGCGTTCAGCAGCGCATCTTGCGCCATGACAACGTTGTTCGGATCGGACGCGTAGTTCTGCAAAGACAGTTTCAACTGTCCGAGCTTTGCCGCAGGAGACGTTTCCAACTCGGTATCACCGATTGTTTCGGCAAGCCGCGTCATTCCGTCCAGGACTGTTTGTTGAGACGTTCCAACCGACGTTGATGAAAGAAGTGACGAATACAAAGCACTGTCGGAAAAGCGAGCAATTCCGTTGACCTTCAACCCACCGGCTTGGCCGGAAGAGGTGTACATCGTGCTCAATTGCACGGATTTTTTCGAAAAGCCCGGCTCCTGAGCGCCCGCAATGTTACGGGCGATCACCGAGGATTCTGTCTGACGGGCAGCCAGCGCGGACTGGGCCACCTGCAGGGCGACGGACAAACTCATGACTTAATACTTTCAAGTTTCAATGCTGCACGGCATCAGCGCACCAGGTTGACCAGTTCCTGCATCAGGTCGGAGCCGGCCTTGAAGACCTGCGAATTGGCCGTGTAGGTGCGCTGGGATTCGATCATCGATGTGAGTTCGTTGGCGAGGTCCACGTTGGAGCCTTCGAGCGCGCCAACAGCGAGCTCACCAAGACCGCCGTCACCCGGGAAACCCACCCGGACATCGCCAGAGTCAATCGACGGGCGGTAGATGTTGCCGGACACCGGATCCAACTTGTCCGGGCTCGGCACATCGGCGAGCGGGATCTTGTAGATCGGCCGACGGTCGCCGTTTGTGTAGATCGAGTACAAGGTTCCGTCTTCACCGAATTCCACCTTCTCAACGGAGCTCGGTGCGTTCCCGTCAGCATCCACATTGGTCACAGTGAATCCCGCATCGGTGTAGGTGGAGTTAGTAAGGTCAATGTCATAGGTGCCACCATTCGGCACCGTAATGTTGACTGCAGTCACCGCACCGGTCCGTTGACCGGTCGTTGTGTCAAACTGAATGGTGCTTGTCCCGATGCTGGCGGCACCATAAGGGAAACCACCCGTGGCCGGATCCCTGTCAGCCGCGTTGTAAACGGTGACTTCCCAGTCGGTTGTCGGCGGCGTGTCCGTCGTCTTGGTGTAATAGACATCCAACGTTACTTCATTGCCGAGATTGTCGTACACGACCAAGGATGTCTTGTGAGAATACTCGGCGGTCGCAGCGTTCGCGGACGGTAAGTTGGCAGCAGCAACAATTGCAGAATCTTCATCAACGTTGGCATGCAAAGTCGCGGTGCTCGTCGGTGTCGCTTCGAGCTGATTTTGTGTGATATTGACTGGCTCCAGGCCGCCCAGACCATTTGCGACCACAGACGGTGCATTGCCGTTGGTAATCGGATAACCCTGCAGATACACGCCAGCTGTGTTGACGAGATACCCCTGGCCGTCCGGAACGAAGGACCCTGCACGCGTCAGGGCTTGAGATGCGCCTGCTCCGGTGCTGTCGGACACAATGAAAAACCCATTCCCGTCAACTGCCAGATCAAGCTTCGAGGTCGTGAAGCTCATGGAGCCCTGATCGGAAATGGCGTATTTGGTATGCGCTTGAACGCCGCCGGAATTGTACGATCCACCACCTTGGGCGAGAACCTGGGACGCGAATTCGGTTTCCGCCCGCTTATATCCGGTGGTGCTTGAGTTCGCGATGTTGTCGGCGACTGCGCCGAGCTTGCTCGATTGCGCGTTCATGCCGGACACACCGGTGCGCATAATCCCAGAAAGACCCATGGAATGTCTCCAGTTTCCAATTCAACTGGTGACAGTCAAACCGATCCAGCTTGCGCGAAGCTGTAGCCAAGGATCTGTTTTATCAATTATTACCAAAACTTATTTATCTTAAACTTTAAATATCGGGATCACGAACTGGACCACAGGACGCACGCGGCGACGGTTTTTGACGTTCAAACGCCGCAGAATGCTTTGGAGTTTTTGGTCCAGTTGCCGAAACCCGATGCAACCATGTTGCGGATCACCGTGCAGACATAGCGTTTTTGGGCGGGATCATTGTTTGGACCGGCGTGATAACGGGCAACCGCCATGGTCCATGAGCCTTGGCGGCCACGCAGCTCCTTCAAGAACCGGGCGGCATATTGCACGTTTGCCCGCGGATCGAGCATGTGATCGACGGAACGGAACTGATCCGAATGGTAATGATGATTGATCTGCATGCAGCCTATATCGATCAGCTTCTTGCCCTTCTTGCGCGCAGCCTCAATATCCCGGCGCGCAGCTGTCCGGCTCGGCGGAAATACCGATTTGCCTTCAATATTCAAGGCATGCGGATAAAGGGAGTTGCGCCGGCCGGTCTCGGTCAGACCCACCGCGTAGAGGATCCCGAGCGGGACCTGATATTTGCGTGATGCAGCCGCCATCTCGCGTTCGCAGACGTTTTGAATTTCCGCGAACGCCGGGATCGGTTGGAGGACTGCGACACTACATATAGATGCCGTCAGAAAGGCGGTTGCCAGGGCCGTCTTCATCGCTTTGCTCCCGTGCCGGTTCAAAACCGGGGAAGGCACTGCTTTCATCATGGCCACCAGTCTGTTCGCCGCGGCCGCCTGTGCCATTCCCGGGTGCGTTCTGGTTCTGCTGGTCCCCGAACGCGCCACCGTTTGTGCCTTGCTGACCTTGCGTGGAGCTGGAGTTGGAGTTGGAGTTGGAGACGTTGGTGGTCACGGTGGCACGGTCATCGGCGGCCTGGATCGTGATCGTGTCGGCTTTAAACCCTGTGGTCCGAAGCATCTGATCCAACAGTTGCCTATCTTGCTTCAAGAGCTCGGCTGTCTGTGCCTTGCTGGTCGCCAAGGTTACTTCAACATTCTCGCCGACCATACGAAGCGAGACTTTGACTGTGCCAAGCTCATGCGGGGTCAGCTGGATTTCCAAAGTCTTCAGAACCGGCCCTTCGGCTTTGTGGGTCAGCCCACCTTGAGTACGGCCAGTGTCGACCGGCATGTCCTTGAGGGCCGTTGCGATCTGCTCACCCACCTGTTGTGCAGGTGAAAGCCGCATGTTCGGCGCAAAATGTGTTTCCTGGCGCAGGACCTTGACCGTTCCCGCGGCTTCTTCCGGCAAGGCATTGCGGGCTGCGGCCGTACCTGTTGCCCCCTCGCCAACACGTTCGGGTTCGATACCGAACTGAGCGAAAAGCGATGATGTACCGGTCTTTGCGGCCTCACCAGCAGCAACCTGTGCGCCGTTCGCTGCATTTTGAGCCAACATAGTCTGCTGACCAGCCGTATTCTGCTTTGCCGTTCCTGGAAAAGTGCCCTGCTCTGGTTGTGGCGTCACCTGCCCGGCACGCGCGGCAAGGACGGTTCCAAGAGGCAACGCGGCAGCAGCCGGCATGGCGTGCTGAGTAGACTGGGTTTCAGCAGCGTCTTGTCCTTGAGCGCTTTCTTTTCCGGCGGGTTGGGGACCCAAGACTGTCTGGGACGCCTTTCGGATGGCATCCGTCAAGTTGGCCACGCTAAAGGAAGACGGTTCCGGCTTGCCAGCGGCATCTGATTTGACTGTTTTTCCAGTATCTTCGCTTGTCGCTTTGTCTGTCTGCTCCGGACCTTGAGTGGTTGCCGCTTGCCCGTCGCCATCCTTTGCGTTGCCATCGACAGCCTTCAAAACCGACATCATGGCCCGAAACTGATCCGCGATATCTTTTCCGGTGTTCTTCCCGCCCTCCCCCTGGTTCCCGTCTCCGCCGACAGGAGCCTTGGAGGGCGTGCGGATCATTGCATGCGGTGTTACAGTCATTTCTTTACGTCTCCAGCCTGCGCCAGCATTGTTTCGGTGCGGCGCAACAACAACTCCGCAAGTTCCATGTCGGCCGTGAGCCATTCACGTTCCGCGGGCGTTCCAAGTGTTCCGCCGGAATTAAAGGCTCCAATGAAGTTGTCGGGAGGATCCGGAAAATGACGGATCGAGTTGAGAACGGTGTTCACCGCATACAAAAAATCCAGATCCTCCGGCGTTAGCGCAGCCTTGTTCACCGTCCACAAGAGATCCCGGTTGGGTTTGACCGCTTCCCGGTTCAGTCGGGTCGCAACCTGATAGATTTTCAAAAGTTCGTATTCCGCAGTTCCTGCAACGGCAAGCATTTGAGCCTGATCGGTCGCCTTAGAAGCGATCTGAAGGTTTCCACCCAACAAGGCCGAGCGCGCAAGCCGCATGTACAGCCCCCGGCGGCTGTCGTCCTCGAACTCTTCAAGCACGCCGTAAAGCAGATCAAACTTGTCCTGGTCTTCCACGAAACCGAGCGTGTCGAGGGCAATGGCGAACCGGCGCCGGAAATCACCGGAATAGACCGAGGCCCGATACCGACGCAGATAGCGGATCGAAAGCGTCCGGAAGCGTTCAATGTCCCCGACCAGTCCGGCGACCAAGACCTCGCGCCTAAGCGCAGCTTCTTCAACCAGCGTTCCTGGCATCAAGAGGCTCGCGATCTGCAAAAGCTCCATCGCCCGGACCGGATCGGTCTGGATGTAGGGAACCGCTTTTACCAAAGCTATGTGCCCACCAAGGCTCGGCGGAAGATTTAGCGGGTCCACATCGGCAAGGCGGGTCAGCATGTCCTCTTCGCGGCCTTCAACATAGGCCAAGGACGCTTCCATCAAGTTCAAGTCTATGACTGGCGCCGGGGTCAACGTCAGCAAATGACGTATAACCTCCGGATTACCGCCGCTCAGAAGATGAATGACCGATGCCCGGGCATTGCGCGGATCCTGCCAGGCTTCCGGCGGTAACTGCAGAAATGCCTCATCCATTTTTTCTAGCAAGGCCCGCTGCATGGCCGCAGCTGAATCACTGCCTGAAGCAACCTGCTCCTGTGCGCTTTGAAGCGCGCGCACCATCTCAAATGGCTCCTTGGCAATTGGGTTTGCTGTTGCCTGGCCCGCGAAGACCACCACAGCTCCAAGGATCGCGGCGACGGTGGCAGTAGTATGCTTTACCCACCGAAACTGAGTTGACCAATTGTACTGGTTCATTCCGAAACCTCCTCCAGCAGGTAGATTTCCACCCGCCGGTTGCTCGCCGCAAACGGATCTTCCGCGTTTTTCAAGTGCCGATCGGCGGCGCCTTCAATGCGCACGAACCGGTCCGATCCAACCCCGCCGCGCGACAACATATACAGCGCCATATGAGCTCGAGCCGAAGAAAGCCGCCAGTTGTCATAGGTCTTACTTTTGAACGGCCGGGCATCTGTATGGCCGGTTATGACAATCTGCGCTTCGGTTTTGGAAATCACCTTGCCAAGGCGTTCAAGCAAGCTCACCAGTTCCGGACGTGGCTCAGCCGAGCCTATGGCAAACATGCCGAAGTTCTGATCGTCGGTCAGACTGATCAACGCCCCATCATCTTGCCGGACGACTGTGATCTGCGCAGCGGTGTTTTCCAATAATGTACCTTCCGCAGCCTCCAGGACTGTCATGAGTTCGGAGATCAGACGAGCCCCGGGCACACTCTCGGCTTCAGCTGCTCCACCTTCGGCCTCGGCCGCAACAGTGGTTTCCTGATCTCTACGGCTGACATGCGCAACGATCTGGTTTTGTGAGTTTCCTTGAAGTTCGGAAGGACCATCGCCAGATGCTGTTCCCGTTTCGCTCGTGGGTCCGGTTCCGCTTTCAGTTTGGGCCAGCTCTGTGGTGCCATCGGTTTCGAAGGGCGCACTCCAGGACTTGTCACCTTCTGTTTGTTCGCCGCTTTGACCTGCTCCGTTTCCGATGCCCGGCCGCGTAGGCAAACCAGCTGTTTCGGCAGCTGCGCCGTCAACACCGCGGCCCGGCCGGAATTGCCAAAACTGCGGGTCGAAGGGATCCCGGTAGGCCTCACCACCGAGGGCGCCTTGTTCCTTCTCCAGGCCTGAACCAATGCCCTCCGGATTGGATTCCATCGTCTGGGCGACATTAATTTTCTGGGCGAGCGTATCGAGCACTGCGTATGGATCAGTAAACAAAATGGACTCTGGATGAGATTGGGTGAATTCCCCAGAGGTCGCCTGAGCGCCCGCCGTTGCTTTTATCTCATCAGCATCCGAAGCACTTACACCTTCCGTTTCCACGTCCGCTTCTCCGGACCGTTCCAGGGTGCTTTCCTGCTCATCCGTTCCACCGAGCTTTCCGGTAAACAGTTTGGTGCCGTTTTCGTTCGTATCACCATTGACGATCGGGTCATTGAGGCCCTTTCGGTTGGGAGCTGTCGAGGCCAGTTTGACCGGATTGAAATATTGGGCGACACCGCGGCGGACGCTTTCGTCAGTCACGTTGATCAGCCACATGACCAGGAAAAACGCCATCAATGCCGTCATGAAGTCCGCATAGGCAATTTTCCAAACGCCATGGGGCTTTTCGTCATCGTCCCAGTTGTTGCGGCGTCGGACAATCACAATTTCATTCGGCATATTGTCCATCAGACCGTCTCCTCAAGCTGCAACGCGTCGAGCTGGCCCAACCAGGCTTCTAGCCTGGTTGCGATCACGGTCTCATCGAAAATGGCTTCCAACTCAACCTGGTCGGCTGGCTGAACCTGAATTCGGTCTTTCAAGTCCGGTAGCTGTTGGAGCACCTGAGCGACAAGTGTTTCCGGTCCACGCATCCGGATAGATGTTCCACCAGGTACCTCTGCCAGTTGTGTCAGTTGCTCGGCAAAGGCCCTGACCAGCTGGTCGACGACGTTTTGCTTTAGGAAAGGCAACAGTAGCTTGGAAACCGAATAGGACAGACGTTTTTCCGTGATCTCGAGAAAGCCATCGATCGCGGCTGCGACATTTGCAGATTCCCTCATCTCAAAGCGGATCTGCTCTTCCTCCAGATCCCTTGCATGTTTCTCGCGCTCCTGTTCAAGGATGGCCTCGTAGTGATGACGGGTACGCTCGTCTCCCTCACTCAATCCACGTTCATATTCCGCGCGCCGGAGCTCTTCTTCGCTCAGAACAGGTTCCGGTTCGTGATCCGGTATGATCACGTCAACCATCAGGGCGTCTTCAGGATCGAAAGACTTGAAAGTCGGGGCTGAAAAAACCGGAATATGTGCGGCTGCAGATGCGGTCATCAGGTGCGCTCCGTGTCATAGAGCCACTGGCGCAGGATCGCGGCAGACTGCTCTTCGTTGAACTCCAGAAGGGATTCCAGCTTCTTCAGGGCGGATTTGTTCCGCTTGCTGTTGAGGTCCTGCAGCAGATCGGAATGGTCCGGCGGCATCAGGAAACCGGTCTCGCCATCCATGGGATCTGCGGCATCTTCTGCGCCCTCCGGCAAAAGACCGATTTCTGCCATTTCGGCCTGCTCGCTGCTCACTTGCGGCACGAGGGCAGCAACAGCCGGACGCAACCCGAACCAGATCACCAGCATGGACACCGTCAGGATCGCCAGTGCGTTGATGATGTTGCCGGATTGACGGAGCAGATATTCGGTGACACCGATCGGCGGGATCGGCTCCAGATCCCGGCCGCCATCGACGAAGTCGACAACGGAGACTTTTACAAGATCGCCCCGCTCTTCAGCGACGCCCGCAGAAGATGCCACCAGCGCTTCGATCTCACGAACCTGTTCTTCGATCTGGGATTGTGTGGGTGATCCGCCAAGGGAAGCCGCCAAGCGCGCCCGGTCGACAAGGACGGCAATGGACAAGCGGTCAACTCGGTAACCGTCCTGGGATGTTTCGATCCGTTTGGACGAGATTTCATAATTGACGGTCTCTTCGCGCCGTTCCGCTTCCTCCAGAGACCGTTCTCCGCCATCCGCTTCGACATTTTCATCTGGCAGGTTTTGTTCCGCGGTCACTGGCGTTGCCGCGCTGGAATTTTCCGCATTTTCGTTTTCACGAATTGTGCGCACGGACCGTTCGATCCGCGAATCCGGGTCAAAGATGGTTTCGGCAATCATCTTCCGGTCGGTATTGAGCTTTGCCGCAACGCTGACCTGAAAGTTGTCGAGACCAAGATAAGGTGTCAGCGTCTTGCGGACGTTTTCCTGGATCCGGTTGCTGACGGCCGTTTCAAGGGTTGCCATTTGGCCTGCAGACGCTTTGGTCGGGTCCTTTCCGGCCGCGAGTATGCCGCCGGTCGTATCCAGCACCGTAACCTTTGCGGCCTCCATACCCGGAACGCCGGCTGCGACAAGGTGCCGGATGGCATCGGCGGTGCGCACATCATCCGGGATATCTGACCGGATAACGACAGAGGCCGATGGCGGCTGCTGGTCGCGGCGGAAAGAGCCTTTTTCGGGCAAGACGATATGGACACGCGCGGCACGGATGCCTTTCATCAGCTGGATTGTGCGGGCGAGTTCGCCTTCCAGCGCCCGAACCCGCGTCACTTCCTGCATGAAGGATGTCAGGCCCAGGGACCCGAGATCATCAAACAGCTCGTAGCCGGAGTTCGCACCGCGTGGCAGCCCTTTTTCGGCAAGCAGCATCCTTGCTTTGGCCGTTTGGCCATGACTGACCATAACCGCATCGCCTTCAGAGTTGACGTCGAACGGAATACCAGCGTCGCGCAAGGCGGAGCCGATCCGCGACACGTCTTCGCCGGTTAGGCCTGTGTAAAGCGGCGTCGTTTCCGGCCGGCTCAAATAAAATGCGCCAGCACCAACTGTGGCGATGGTCGCAAGGCCAATCAGAGCAAGCGCGATCAATCGGCGCATGCCCAATTCCATCAAGTTGGCCCAAAGTTTTTCGGCGTGTTCACGGCCCGGCATGCATAACCCCTTCATGCACGTTCGTCTCAAGTTCCCTGCACTATCGGATCCGGAGCTTGTGCGAGCCTGTCATCTTTTGGTGAAGGGGCTGATTCCAAAACAAAAAAAGACCGCGCCCAAAAGGGCGCGGCCTCTCATCCGGAAATCGGTAAAGATTAACGGAACAGGGACAGAATGTTCTGGCTTCCGGAGTTGGCGATAGACAGAGCCTGAATGCCGAGCTGCTGCTGTGTTTGCAGGGCCTGAAGGCGGGTGGATTCCGCGTTCATGTCGGCATCGACCAGCTGACCAACACCACGATCGATCGCATCGGTCAGTTTAGCTACGAAATCCTTCTGCAAATCTACGCGTGCTTTGATCGCACCAAGATCCGCAGTGGAGTCGACAACCTGAGCCAATGCAGTATCAACTGCAATAATCAGATCGTCAAAAGTTGCCGTGTCGTCCTGATTGCTCAGGCCAGATACATCCCAATCGAGGATGGTTGTGCCGTTAAGTGTACCAGTAACGGGAGCAGTGATCGCTCCGGAACGGTCAGTGTCGAGGATACCTGCACCACCACCTGCGCGATCGATCAACTGGACCGAAGTCAGATCGACAGTAGTTTTCAGAACCGTAACAGCACCGGCAGCATCACGGGTGAAGGAGCTGACGATTTCCGCCGTGTTTGTCGTGGACAGGTCAGTTGCAAGCCAGTTCACGCCATTGAAAACCGATGAGTCAGCGGTTTGCTGCAGCGTCGCCTGGATGGCTTCAATGTTCTTTTGAACTTTACCAGGATCTGTGCCAGGAGTTGCTGCGGTGACGAGCAAGCTCTTCATTTCAGTAAGCTTGTCGACAGTGCTTTCCATTGCTGTGTACATAGTGTCCACAGTCGCCGCACCTAGCCCAAGCGAATCTCCAACCGCAGACAAAGCTTGGTTGTCGGAACGCATAGTTGTTGCAATTGACCAGTAAGCCGAGTTGTCTTCGGCGCTGGCAACCCTCATACCAGTAGAAATCCGGTTCTGGGTCTCAGCAAGGTTCTTGTTAGTCATGCTGAGGGTCTGCAGAGCAGTCATTGCAGCGGTATTAGTAAGCAAGCTAGACATGATATGTCCCTTTCAAATCATAAGTTTTGAGGATGGGACATTCCGGAGTTACACCGGGACGGCGGGGCAGCATCATGCTTTTGAGCGTTGGTAGGATTAGCTCAACCCGTCGTGTGATTTGCAAGCTAGAGCACAAACCTTGCGCGAAGCTTACGTGGGTCATTTCAAGTTGATTCTTTTCCGCATTTCAAACCGGGTAAAGACACAAAACGGATTTTTCCGTGAGTTTCGGTACTCGCAAAACCTCTTTTTGGTCTTGGAACACCCTGAACAGTCGTGTTCATTGGGCGGCCAAGGTTTGACTTTTGCGTGGTTCAATCGATCGCCAAAACAACAAAGGCGGAGCCGATGGCCCCGCCCGTTTTCATTCCTAACTGTTATTCCCGCTTAAAAAAACGACCGTACAAGGCTGCCAACCAGCAGGTTCCAACCGTCAATCAGGACGAAGAACAAGGCCTTGAATGGCAGGGAGATCACGGTCGGCGGGAGCATCATCATGCCCATCGACATGGTGATGGTGGCCACTATCATATCGATCACGAGAAACGGCAACGCGATCAAAAACCCGATCTCAAATCCACGCCGCAATTCGGAGATCATGAAGGCGGGAATGAGGACGCGCAGCTCCACCTCTTCGGCTGAGGCCGCCGATCCGTCGGTCACCCGGCCGGCCGCGAGATCGTCAAAGAGCACCAGATCCTTTTCGCGAACCTGGCTCAGCATGAACTCGCGAAACGGCCCGGTGATCTTCACATAGGCCACTTCCTCGGTGATCTCGTTGTTCATCAATGGCCGGACACCATCTTCCCATGCCCGGTCGAAGGTTGGCGCCATGACATAAAACGTCATGAAAAGCGCAAGCGAAATCAAGATGAGATTGCCGGGTGTCGTCTGCAGGCCAATACCGGACCGGAGAAACGAAAAGGCAATCACGAACCGGATGAAACTGGTGACCATGATCAAGATGCCCGGTGCCAAAGACAGCACCGTGAGCAAGATGATCATCTGGATGATGCGGCCCGACGCACTGCCCTCGCCTTCCGGCAGCAAGGCAGACAAATCCGGCACCTGCGCCGCTGCGGCTCCAGTCAGAACAAACAAAGCGGCAACGGTTAAAAACAACCTCATCATTGGATAACCACAGACTCCAGGATTACTTCGCGAACCTTGCCCTTGCTGCGCACCTTGGCGCGCTCATTCAGGTCTTCCCGCAGGTGTTGCAAGCCAACCCCGCCTTCCAGATGCGCGAGGGTCAATGTGCGCAGGAAACTCAGAAAATCGTCCTCGATCCGCTTGCGCAGAACAGACACGTCCGTATCCGGCTCGTCTTCCAGCAAAAGCGTTGCCTGAACCCGTATCCATGTGCTGGGCGGTGTTGCCAGGTTGGTCACCAGGGGCTCAAGCCGCTGCAGGCGGGTGGAAGGTGAAAACGGCAAGGTCTGACTGAAGCTCTGCGCATCCCGGATCCGGCCATGAACTGCAGTTTCGGTCATGTCGGAGACGATTTTCGCAAGTCCGGCACCGGCGCCTGCACCAATCAAACTGATCAGGATAAGCGCTGCCATGAAATTAGATTTTGCGTCACCGGTTTCCGGCCCTTCATAGGGCACAAGACTGTTCGACATATTCGATCCCTTCCAGCCTAGAACGGTGTGACAATGTCATAGATCTGCTGGCCCCAGCCCGGCTGCTGGACCTCGGAGATCCGGCCGCGGCCACCGTAGGAAATACGGGCTTCTGCGATCTTGTCGTACGGGATGGTGTTGTTGCTCTCGATATCACGCGGTCTGACGATCCCACCGACATTGAGGATCCGCATCTCGTAGTTCACACGGACTTCCTGTGATCCGGAGATCACCATGTTCCCATTGGGAAGACGGTCGATCACGATGGCCGCAACAGAGAGTTCAATCTCCTCTGACCGATCGATAGACCCGGATCCTGCGGACGAAGACCCGGAATTTCCATTCAGCTCCGCCTGGCCGCCTGATGTGCTGTTGTTACTGCCGGCTGAATAGGAACCGCCAATACCGATGTCGGCAGACCGGCCGCGCTCAGACGTGTTGTCGAGTTCTGCACGGTCGTCGATCTGGATTACAACAGTTAGGACGTCGCCGATTTTCTTGGCCCTTGGATCAGCAAAGAAATTCTCACGGTCATTGCGCCACAGCGAATTGTAGTCCTTGATCCCGCCCTTGTTGAACGTGCCAAGCGGGTAAACGGTTGCGGGCCGGTTGGCCAACCCGTAGCCAACCGGGGTCATTTCCGGGGCACGGCCGATATCTTCCAGTTGCCCGGCACAGCCAGAGAGCAATACGGCCCCTAAAGAAACAAGCATCAGGCGCATCAAAATCTCCGTTGTAATTCGGGGTCGGTGAAGCCCATCATGGTCTGCGTCAGCTGCGCTGCCCTTGCGGGCTCCATTTCATCCAGGATCGCGCTGGCAACACGTGCTTTCAGCTTCAAAAGAACGCCAACCGCAGCTTCTTCTTCGGTGGTGGAAAGCTGTTCTGCGGCGGCGGTCGGACGCATCCGACCAATGATGCTGACGACCTGGTCCTCGACCTGCTCCAGAAGCTGTTCCCTGCGTTCAACCCAGGCCTGGAACTCGCGCTCCTTGCGTTGCAACTCGGCAATCCGCGCCTGGAGGCGCCCTTCCAGGGCAATCATCTTCCAAGTCTGCCATTGGATCCGGGCGTCGCTCGCCGCTTCGGCGATGTTCTTGCAGTAAAGCTGGCTGTCACGATACGGTATGGCAGGTTGCGCCGGGGCGGCTGCCGCCTCTTGCGGCTTTTGCGGCGGTGTTTGTGCCTGCGCCGCGCTCCCCGCGCAGATCAATTGAAGAGCCAGGCATGTCAGAACGCCGGCTTTTCGGCATTCATCCACGAATTTAGACATGAACACATTGTCCTTTGCGAGTGACCCGTTTGATTGGACATTCGCTGATCGAGCTTGCGCGAGGCTGTTGGTGCCCTGAAAACAAAAGGCGCCGCAAAACCGCGGCGCCTTGTTCGAGATTGCTGATCTGTTTGGCCTGCTGGTCTACTGAACAACCAGTTCCGCCTGAAGAGCCCCGGCTGTTTTGATCGCCTGCAGGATTGCAATGATCCCGGTCGGGCGTAGGCCAATCCGGTTGAGGCCCCGCACCAATGTCGGAAGATCCGTTCCACCGACAACCGCAAGCCGCCCGCCGGTTTCCTGCGCATCCACGTAAGTCCGTGGGACGACAACAGTCTCCCCTTGAGAAAACGGTGCTGGCTGGGAAACTTCCGGTGCTTCGGAAATCCGGACTGTCAGATTTCCATGAGTTATGGCCACCGTAGAAATCTGAACGTCCTTGCCGATCACAACGGTTCCTGTGCGCTCATCAATCACGACCTTGGCGCTCTGATCCGGCCGGACGCGGATGGATTCAATTTCCGCGATAAAACGTGTCAAGCTGACCTTCGGCGGTGGCGTCAGATCTACGGACCGGTAATCGCGCTCTTTAGCGACCCGCACTCCGTATCGCTCCCGGGTGTACCGGTTGATTGCGTCGGTGATCCGGACAGCCGTTTTGAAATCCGGATTTGACAGTTCCAGCACAAGATCGGGAATTTGCGAAAACTTCGCCGGCAGGTTCCGCTCGATGAGCCCGCCATTCGGGATGCGGCCGACGGTTGGAATTCCCTGGGTCAAGCTTTCCGCGGCACCGAGTTCCGCGAAGCCCGACACAGCAACCGGTCCTTGAGCTACAGCGTAAATCTGACCATCCGCCCCAAGCAATGGTGTGGCAACGAGCGTACCGCCTGCCAATGATGTGGCATCGCCTAAGGAAGAAACGCTGATATCGATGGTCGATCCCTTGCCGATAAAGGACGGCATTTCGGCCGTCACAACGACAGCGGCGACATTCCTTGTCCTGAGCCGCGTTTCGCGAACATTCACCCCAAGACTGTCGAGCATCGACTGAAGAGACTGCTCTGTGAAGGGGGAGTTGCGCAGTGTATCGCCAGACCCCTTCAGACCAATAACCAGGCCGTAACCGACCAACTGGTTGTCACGCACACCTTGCAACGTGGCGATATCCTTGATCCGCACCATCGCGGTCGCCGGTACTGCGGTCAAAACCGCCAACAGGCAAATGAAAATACGGAACATAAATCAATTCTCCACGCGGATCGTGCCGTCCTGCTGAACTCTTCCGGACACGACCAAACCGCTGTCGACGTTTCGAACACGTACGAAACTGCCTGCGCCCCCGTTTTGCAGCGCCTCGACCTGCATGATGATGACCAGTCCTTGTTCCTGAAACACCAGCCGGGCCGGTTCGCCTCGTTTGACGAGCAACGGTTTTTCGACCGAGTTGATCGGGATCGGCTGGCCGGGCAACAGTGTGCGCCGGGTCACCTGTCCGACCAGCTGGCTCCGATGTGAGGCAACCGCGAACTGTGTAGCAGTGCGGCTGGGGAACTTGCGCTCCACCAAGTCCCGATGGCCGATTTCACTACCAGCTGGGATCGTTTGGCGGGCAACCGGCAATTCAATGCTCGCTGCGTGTGCCGAAGGAGCTGCGGTTAGCACAAACAAAAAGAAGGCGACGCGTTTCAGGGCTTTGGTCATTTCGTGAACCGCCTTTTCTAGCGGATGCCATTGGTCACGGTATTGGCCATTTCATCCGCAGCTTTCATGACCTTTGAGTTCATCTCATACCCGCGCTGGGCGGAAATGAGCGCCGTGATTTCCTTCACAGGATCGACATTGGACGATTCCAGATACCCCTGGCGGACAACACCGAAGCCAGGATCACCAGGAACACCGGCAACCGGAGCACCGGAGGCCGGCGTCTCCCGGAAGAGATTTCCACCAACCGGTTCGAGACCGACATCATTTGCAAAATTTGCAAGAGACAGCTGGCCGATTTCACGTGGCTGGATCTCGCCATCGATCTTGGCATAGACCTGCCCGGTTTCATTGATCACCACTTCGATGGTCTCTTCCGGAACGATAATTGCCGGTTCAACTGTATAACCGTCGATGGTCACCAGGCGGCCATCCGCGTTCTTGTTGAAAGAGCCAGCCCGGGTGTAAAGGGTTTCATCGTCCGGGCCGGTAATTTCAAACCAGCCACGGCCGTCCAGCGCGATATCGAACTGGTTGCCCGTGTTGGTCAGCGGGCCTTGCATATGCAGTTTGCGAATACCAGCGGTTTTTACTCCAAGACCCAGCTGCGCTCCTTCAGGAACCGGATCTTCGCCGCCGCGGTTCGGCACGCCTTGAAGACGCTCTGCCTGATAAAGAAGGTCTGAGAATTCCGCCTGCGCCCTTTTGAACGACGTCGTGTTCATATTGGCAATGTTGTTGGCAACAACCTCAACATTGAGCTGTTGGGCGCTCATGCCGGTTGCAGCGATGGCAAGGGCTTTCATTTTTACGTCTCCTGAATTCGCCAAATCTGACTGACGATTAAATCGCTCTCGATAGAAGCGTGCTTGCCTAGATCGTCATCCGGCTGATTTCCTGATAGGCGTTCACGACCTTGTCGCGAATGGCAATGGCGGTCTGCAGCGTGGATTCCGCCTGCATGACAGCTTCAACAACTTGCTGAACGGAAGCTTGACCATCGACACCGGCGATTGCGGCTGCTTCACCGTTTTTCACTTTATCGATGGCTGATTGCGAGACCTCGGCCATAGCGTCCGAAAAGGACGGGCCGGAGACAGCTTCCGTGCCACCCAGCTCAGGCGTCGAGTTCATGTAGCGGGTGGTCGACGAGGACTTTAGAATACCGTCGCTCGAGGCCGCAGATGTCAGCGCGGAGATTTCGTTGATCATGATCAGTTCCTCAACAGGTCGATGTGGCGCATGACCATTTCGCGGGCCTGCGTCATGACTTTCAAATTGGCTTCGTAGGACCGATTGGTTTCGCGCATGTCCGCGAGTTCCATCAGCGTGTTGACGTTTGGCATTTTCACATAGCCATCAACGTCCGCCGCTGGGTGGCCCGGATCGTATTCAACGGTGAATGGCGCCTTGTCAGTTCCAATCCCTTTGACTGCGACCAGATTGGCCTGGGTTGCGCGGTTGAATTCGCTTTCAAAGGTGATCGTCTTGCGCCGATAGGGATCATCGCCGGAAGCCTCACCGGTGGAGCGGGCGTTGGCGAGGTTTTCGGAAACAATCCGCATCCGGTCGGACTGAGCCTTCAGGCCGGAGGCGGCAATTTGCAGTGTGGCAGAAAGGGGGTCGGACATGAGTTCAGATCACTTTGGCTTAGGGACGAACGGCTGCGAGGTACATTTTGTGAAACGACTTGGCGATGCTGGCATTCAGCGAATGGTCGCGCGCGACCTCACCGGCTTTCATCAACTCCTGCTCCAGGCTCACGGAGTTGCCGGAGTGGGTGACGTTCCAGCTGTCCGCTTTTTCCATGTCTGAGGCTTTGGCTGCCTCCATGGTCTGGCCCAGATGGCTTCCATGGGTCGCGGTCATGGCAAGATGAGTTTTGCTAATCACCGAAACGAAAGGCTCAACATCTTTGGCACCAAAACCAGGGGTGTTGGCATTGGCGATGTTCTCAGCAATCGCGGCCTGACGGACAGACAGCCATTCGTTGTTTTGCGAGACCAGTTTGTTCAGGAACACCGGTTCCATCGAATACCTCCATTCAGCCGGGATTGGTGCCAGTTCTAAAAGTCCAAGCTTGTCTGAGGCTGGCCCTTTGCCATTTCGCGCCGCAAGGCCCGCACAACCTTCATGGGTGACCGATAGTGCTTCAAGATTTGAAACCGGCACACTTACATGCACCCGGATTTGAATGACCGGAGATCCCAATGACCCAGCGCTGGCGCCCGATCGGCACCTCATTGACAGCAAGCCCTTTTCGCCATCGTTTACATAAGCGTGTCCTGAAGCCAGCTATTGTGGGGTTGGCAGCACTTGCCAGCACAGGTGTGGTGTCGTCCGCGAATGCCCAACCAGTCAATTGTGATGCCTATGCGCGCTCTTACGCGAATGCCCACGTCAATCCCGATCCAGCTGATCTAAACATCTATGAGAACGGAGCACGCGGAGCTGTGGCCGGAGGAATTTGGGATGGTCCAAGCGGCGCACGCCGGGGTGCGGCCATTGGCGGAGCGCTCAGCGTTCTCGACAACCTGGGAAGTTATCCAGCGGGCTGGCAAAGCCTTTATGACCTTGCCTATCAGCGCTGCGCCAACGAACAGTCGGGCGTTACCCACCGGCCGACCACGCTCGGCGATCCCAACTATTATGGCCGGCCCCTCATCCGGGGTCAGGAACCGCCGGCGGCCTTGGAGCCACGGCCTGAACTCGCACCGCCCCCGCCCATGCCGCCTGCGGCATCTCCCCGCCGCTGAGGTCCCAGATGTTCAAAGGATTATGCTTGAACCGGCAAGCAACAATGGATGCCGTTCAAAAGCGGTTGTTTCCGCGCCGGCGCACTCGCCTGCGGCCCGCAAAACTCGCCAGCTTGACCAACGAATACATCTGCGACTGCACCACGCGAGACATCTCCGCGGGCGGCCTTCGGATCCTGCTGAATGAAGACATCCCCCTGCCGAAGGAGTTCTATGTCTTTGATGTGAACGAGCGGACGATTGCGGAAGTCCGCCTAAGCTGGCGCGACGGACTGGAGGCCGGGGTGGCCTATCTGGTTCCCCCAGCCTCGATCAGCTTCTACGAAAACACCGGTGTCCGCCGCCTGGCACAACGGTTCTATGCCGTTGAAGACTAGATGCAATTACGAAAGCAGCTCACTTGTCAGCGGACTTGCCGGGTCGATCAGCCCTTCGATGACATCGAAATGATGCTTGCCTTCGTCCACAAACACCTTGGCGTTGTCCCAGGCCTCCGCCAGCAGCTGTGACTGGCGAATAAATTCAGGCCGCTCGTCACCACCAACCCAGGCCGTCACAGGGCAGTCTTTGGCAGGTTTCTGCAAGGCAGCGCTTTCTTTCACCGCGTCAGCCTCGGTGAGCAAAAAGTCATCATTCATCGACGTCTTCATCAAAGGCCGAAGATCATGCAGGCCGCTGATGGAGACGACCTTTTCGATGCGCTCGAGCACTTCCGGATTGATCGGTGTGTCTGCACAGATCATGCGGCTGACAAGATGGCCGCCAGCAGAGTGGCCCGACAGACGGATTGGACCTTCGACCCGCCGCGCGGCCTTGTTGAGTGCCGTGCCGATCTGCGCCGTAATCTGCGGGATACGAACGTCTGGCGCCAATTCATAGCTAGGCAAACAGACAGACCAACCGCTTCGAAGCGCGCCCCGCGCCAAATGCGACCAGTAGGATTTGTCAAAGCGGCGCCAGTAGCCACCATGTACAAAGACCACCAGACCCTTGCTTTTGTCTTCAGAGTGAAAAAGGTCCAGACGCTGACGGTCCGTATCGCCATAGATGATGTCGATGTCTTTTTTGATCCAGCCCGACCGAAATTCGAGGGCTTCATCGGCCCACCGCGCCGGATAGCTTTGAGCGTCCTCAATATAGGCGCCGTTTTCGTAAGCATCATTCCAATCAAAGTCGGGCGAAGTCGTCATAAAACCGTCCTGCAACTGCATGCGAAATTAAACCGGCGCGCATCGTTGCATGATTTGGGCGGGAATTGAAATGGCCGATAGACCATTCATATTGCTTGTCAAATCAGACCACTGCGCCCTAGGTTGTCAGCACAGATTTCCAGGGAGGACCTCATCTGATGATTGAGCGCTGTTCCAATCGCGTGGCGAACCTTGCGCACTTTTTGACACGCAACGCCAAGCGGTGGCCAGACCGTCCCGCGATTGTCTGGGAAGATCAAACCTGGTCGTGGCAGGACCTTGATCGCCGTGTTTCGGCCTTATCCAGCGCGCTTTCATCAGATTTCGGAATCGCCAAGGGCGACCGGATGCTGGTCCAGGCGCAAAACTCGCATCAGATGATCGAGATCATGCTGGCGGCCTTCCGGCTCGGGGCCGTCTGGGTGCCGTGTAATTTCCGGCAGGCGCCTGGCGAAACCGCTTATGCGGCTGAAAAATCCAAGGCGACCATCTTTCTCTATGATGCGGAGTATGCGGCCCAAGCTGAGGCTGTTGCAGCCGCATGTCCGGATCTTTCAGACATCATCACGATTGGCGAAAGCGCGTTCGGCGTGTCTTACGAGGCCTTGCTTGAAAAGCACGCTGACGCGCGGATAGCCAATGCGGAGGTTGTTCACAATGACCCGTGCTGGTTCTTCTTCACATCCGGTTCGACGGGACGGCCAAAAGCGGTCGTTCTCACACACGGGCAAATCGGTTTCGTTGTCGTCAACTACATGGCCGATCTTTTGCCCGGAACCAGCGAAACCGATGCTTCACTGGTCATTGCGCCGCTCTCACACGGAGCCGGCCTTCAATTGATTGCCCAGCTCTCTTGCGGGTCGGCGCACATCCTGATGCCGAAGGGCGGCTTCCGGCCACATGACGCGTTTCAGCTGATTGAACGCCACAAGGTGTCCAACATGTTCACCGTGCCGACCATCGTGAAGCGGCTGGTTGAAGACCCTTGTGTTGACCAATTCGATCACTCCAGCCTCCGTCACCTCATTTACGCCGGGGCGCCGATGTACCGCGAAGACCAGAAGCGGGCGCTGGAGGCACTTGGGCCGGTTCTTGTCCAGTATTACGGCCTCGGAGAAGTCACGGGAAACATCACGGTGCTGCGGCCGGATGAACACAGCGTTGATGATGGACCAAACGCCAGGGTCGGAACCTGCGGGGTAGAACGAACTGGCATCGAAGTCAGCATTCAGGACGAGACAGGCAAGATCCTCGGGCCGAATGAGACTGGCGAGGTCTGCGTCGTCGGATCAGCCGTCTGCGCCGGGTATCTGGATGATGACGGCGCAAATGCCAAATCGTTCCGGAAGGGCTGGTTCCGGACCGGCGACATCGGCAACATGGACGAACAGCGGTATCTCTATCTGACCGGCCGTGCCTCGGACATGTATATTTCCGGTGGGTCTAATGTTTATCCCAAGGAGGTCGAAGAGATCCTGCTGACCCATCCCGCCGTTTCCGAGGTCGCAATTTTGGGCATTCCGGATCCGCAATGGGGAGAGGTTGGCCTTGCCGTATGTGTAAGGGAGACTGGCCAACAAGCAGACGCCGCCGAACTCAGCGAGTTTTTGAAGGACAAAATCACCCGTTACAAGATGCCGGCACGCTATCTGTTCATCGAGGAAATGCCGACGAGTGCCTATGGCAAGATCACGAAGAAACTCGTGCGCGAATTCCTGACCGAAAAGGGCCTGCTATGAGGCGCCCTGCTCCACAGACGCTGGTCGACATCCGGCATCCCGGCCCGCAGGCACAGGACCGCCTGCCATATGCGCCGTGCCACGCTACCAAGATTGAGTGTCAGGTTTCAGCTGGCGAGCCTTTGCTCGAAGCCCTGGGGCGCCGGGCGGATGACGCTGGGTTTTCCTCGGCCGTTCTCAATCTTTCCGGCGTTCAGATGGCTGCCTTTGATTATGTCATGCCCGACCGTGCCGTCGATGACCGCCACGCCGCCTGGTACAGTGATACGCATTCCTCAAAAGGTACTGAACTTGAGGAGGCTGTTGCCATCCTCGGCTGGCGCGATGGCGCCTGGTTTGTGCACATTCACGCCTACTGGCGGGAAAATGACGCCTGGCACCTCGGGCATCTCCTGCCGGACACTCTCACGATTGCCGCAAGTGCAAACATTTCCGGTTACGGGCTCGTTGGTGCCTCGTTTGAAGCATCGTTAGACCCGGAAACAGAATTCACGCTGTTCCGTGTGAAGTCAGACCGAGACGCTATGTCCGGGAAGACTGCCAACGCGCTCATCACCACTCTTGCGCCATTTACAGATCTTCATGAAGGCATCACGGCACTCGGCAATCAACTTCCCGGAGCCGGCTACTCGGTTCATGGCCTCGGCAGCCTTGCAGGCGCACACTTCGAAGATGGCCCACCGATGACCGGCCTGATCTCAGAAATCCTGCTCCAGAACGGTGCCGGAAAGCCGCAGAACGGGAAGTTGTCCCTGCCCTTGCGGACGGTCGATCTCAACAAGGGCCTGTTTCAGGGGCATGCGACGCCGGGAAAATGTCCGACCCTGGTGACCAACGAGCTGCTGCTGGTCGCGCAAGACTGAGGCCTTAAAAAAGAAAAGGCCGGCTCCGGGGAACGGAAAACCGGCCTTCGCGGAACCGCGATCGCTAAAGTGACGGATTAGCTGATCTTTGCCGCAATGCTCTTGGTCTTGCAGTAGCTCTTCAGACCTTCGATGCCCTTCTCCCGGCCAAAACCGGATTTCTTGTTGCCGCCGAACGGCACTTCAATACCGCCTGCGAAATACTCATTGATGTAAATCTGACCGGCGTCGATCTTGCGCGCGAGTTGATGCGCCTTGGCAAAGTTCGAGGTGTAAATGCCGGCAACCAGGCCGTATTGGCAGTCGTTGGAAAGTTCCAGCGCGTGGTCTGCGTCGTCAGCCACCTGAACAGTCAACACCGGACCGAAGATCTCTTCCTGGGAAAGCTCATCCTTGGCCGGAACTGCATCGACGATGGTCGGTTCAAAGAACCAGCCGTTGCCCGTGGCCGGGTCCGTCGTGACGTTACCGCCAACAGCGATCTTTGCACCCCGGTGCTTTGCCCGGTCAATGAAGCCTGCGATCTTTTCAAGGTGTTCGGCGGAATTCACAGGTCCAAGCTCCGGCTGGCTAAGACCATGACCAATCTTCAGCGCCTTTGTGCGCTTGACCAGTTCAGCGACAAACTCCTCGTGGATCGATTTTTCGATCACAAGGCGCGACCCCGCTGAACAGATCTGACCGGCATTTTCGAAGATCGCACCCATGACCCCGTTCAAGGCCTGTTCCTTGTCGCAATCGGCAAGCACTACCACCGGAGACTTGCCGCCCAGCTCCAGAACAACGCGGGTGACATCATCGGCTGCCGCCTTCATCACGGCCTTGCCGGTCTGAACCGATCCGGTGAAGGTGATGTGATCGACACCCGGATGCTGTGTGAGTGGTGCGCCCGTCTCGACACCCGTCCCTGTCACCACGTTGCACACGCCGTCCGGCAAACCGGCGTCCGACAGGATTTGTGCCAACAATAACGCTGTGAACGGCGTTTGCTCGGCCGGTTTTGCAACAACCGCACATCCGGCGGCCAGCGCCGGCGCGAAGCCACGGGCGGCGGTTGAAATCGGGAAGTTCCACGGGATGATGTGAGCTGTCACACCAACCGGCTCATGGATCGAATAGCCGATATAGTCGCCCGCCAGAGGGAAACTGTCGCCCTGCAGTTTATCACAGGCGCCCGCGTAATATTCGAAGGTTCGCGCGGCACCCCGGACATCCCCTTGCGCCTCCTGCAAAGGCTTGCCGCTGTCGAGGCTTTCCACCACCGCCAGCAGATCGAGATTGGCGAGGATAAGCTCGGACGTCTTTGTCAGAATGCGCGCACGCTCTACCGGCGCCTTATCGCGCCAGACCGTTTCGAATGCTTTCCGGGAGGACACAACAGCTGCGTCTACATCCTCAGACGTTCCAGCCGTGAACCGCGCAAAGGCTGCGCCCTTGCCCGGGTCGAAGCTTTCCATGGTGCGGTTGTGCGAGGGCTGCGAAAACACGCCGTCGATGAAATGGCCGAGCGGCAACGCGGAAAGGGTGCCGGTCGTTTCGTATTCGGCGATCAGGTCTTGTTGAGACGCCATGATTAGCCTTCCAGAGAGCTGATTTTGTATGTGGATTTGGCGAGCCATTCCGGATTGACCTCAACGCCCCAACCGGGTGCGTCCGTTACAATCGCGTTGCCGTCGACGATATCGAACGGAGATTTGACGAAGAGGTCATACTGCCACGGGTAGTAGTCTTCCTCCTCGATGGAGAATTCCAGATACTTTCCGGCATTCGGAATGGTGCGCAGCAGATGCATGGTGAAGAGGGTCACCAGGGACAGGTTCGCCGCATGCGGGGTGCACGGGATACCAGCCTCATGAGCCATTTGCGCGACTTTCATCGTGCGCATCATGCCGCCGAGATAACAAATATCCGGTTGAATGATGTCGACGACTTTCTCATCGATCATGCGTTTCCAGTCTACCAGCGAGCAGTCTTGCTCACCGCCGGTAACGTCAATGTCGAGCGCGTCTGTGACCTGCTTTGTCTGGTCATAATGCCAGTAAGGGCATGGCTCCTCGTAGTGGGAAATGCCGTTGGCTTCCAGGAACCGGCCAACCTCGATCGCTTTCGCCGGTGAATAACAAGAATTCGCATCGACTAGCAGCGCGGTATCATCCGCAAAGCTTTTCCGCATGAGCGGCACAATTTCCTCTGTCCGGCCGGGCCATTCATCCTGATCCCGGCCGCACTCGGCTCCAATGCGGAACTTGAACGCAGTAAAGCCGCGTTCGTCCTGATGGCGTTTCAGGCGATCCGCTTCGTCTTGAGCGGTAATGTCCCGTTTCATGGAAGACCCGTAAGCGCGAACCTTGCCCGTCGTACCGCCCAGCAGTTCACACACAGGCTTGCCTTCAAGCTTGCCACGCAGGTCAAATAGCGCTGTGTCGAGACCGCCCATTGCTCGGCGCAGATAGGATCCGGGAAACTTGTGCTCGCGATCCGGAATGATGTCCATCAAATGATCGATATTAAGCGCGTCTTCTCCAAGCGCGTAAGGCGCCACTTGCCTGTGCACAACTTCGGCCGTGATGTCGGCGTAGTAAGGTGCAACCTGTCCCCAGCCTGTTTCACCGCTGTCAGTCGTGACACGGGTGAAGCAGACAAATTCATTGGTAAATGTCTCGATTGATTGTATTTTCATGGGGCTTGCGATCCTTGAACGAGGCTCCCTGAGCGCAGTTTTCTTGTAATTGGACTATCAAGTTATTCAGAATTGGACTTGATAGAAGGTCCGTTTTGCGCAATCTCCCAGACCAATTGGAGAATTGTGATGAAACGGCATGCCGGAGCGGTTCTGTCATCTATCAAGATTGACAAGCACGCTGATAAGAAAATCTCGATCCAACTCTACATGGCTTTGCGGGACCTGTTGCTGACCGGCGCATTGACGCCTGGTGACCGGTTGCCGGCGACACGAACCCTTGCCCAGGAGATCGGCGTTTCGCGGACAACTGTGATTGATGCAATCGACCGGCTGATTTCAGAAGGCCTTCTCGAGGCACGTGTAGGCGCCGGCACTTTCGTCAGCGATGCGTTGCATGCACGGCTTGAACCGAGACCCAAACCCTCGTCAAATGACAACATCAAGGCCATCCCGCGCCTGTCCCATGCCTCCAAACATGCGATCCCCGACTTCAAGGTCCGCACACGGCTGCCGCACAAATCCCAAGCCTTTGTCACGGCCCTCCCCGCGCTCGATGCCTTTCCGATGGCGCAATGGGCGAAGCTGTCTGCGCGGCATTGGCGGAAAGACCGGGACGATATTGCGGGCTACGGCGAACCTTTCGGATTTACGCCGTTGCGGGAGGCAATTGCACGTCAGCTGAACGCCTCACGTGGAATCAAATGCGCCCCGGAACAGATCTTCATAACAAACGGCGCACAACGCGCGTTTTCCCTGATCGGCGGCATGCTCGTCAATCCAGGCGAACCGATCTGGTTCGAAAACCCGGGTGCGATCGGGGCGCGCAATGCCTTTGTTGCCATCGGCGCTCAACCCATCCCGATCGATGTGGACGCAGAAGGCTTGTGTGTCGAGGACGGCTTGAAAAAAGCCCCGCATTTCCGCCTGGCTTTTGTCACCCCCTCGCATCAGCAGCCGCTCGGCCACGTCATGAGTCTTTCGCGGCGACTCGCTCTCATGAAAGCCGCAAGTGAAGCGGACGCCATGATCGTTGAAGATGATTATGACGGGGAATTCTATTACGGCGACCAGCCGCCGCCGACCTTAAAAAGCATCGATACCCACGATCGGGTCATTTACGTGGGCACCTTCTCCAAGTCGTTGTTCCCTGCCCTTCGGCTCGGGTTTCTCTTGGCGCCCGAAGGGCTTGTAGAGAGTTTTGAACGCATTTTTCTTACCTGGCTCAGCGGTGTCCCGACCGTGACGCAGGCCATGGTTGCCGAATTCATGGATGAAGGCATGTTTGCCACCCACATCCGCACAATGCGCCAAGTTTATAAAGAGCGGCATGACACGTTGATGGGTGCAGCTTCCAGCCTTGCAGGCGACATCGACCTTCAACCGACAAGCAGCGGCTTCCACGCCGTTGGCCTCACCAACGCCAATCTGGATGAACAGCAGATCGTCTCTGAAACTGCCGCACGCGGAATCACAACGGCCCCGCTCTCCCGTTATGCTCTGGCGGATATTCAACAGCGTGGCCTGGTTCTCGGTTTTGGCAGTGCAAGCCCGGACGACATCCGAAAGGGTATTCAGGTACTTAAGGACGTCTTGCCAAAATGCCGCCTCGCATAGCAGACCGCTTTTATCAATTGGTCTGAAAAATTATCTGCAATGGATATATTTTGCAGTCCAATTGATACTTACCGTCTCTCCCTAGGAACTTCAGCGCGTAGAGGGGACGTCAGGCGCGGCTGAAATCTGCAGTTCCGGCACTTCCGGCAAGTCTTCATTTGTCTGAATGCGGGATCTTCGCAGAGGGGACAGCCAGCAAGAACCTGCGTTTAAAGAGCGAACAGGTCATGCCAGGACAACCCATTTTCGTGCTGAATTGAACAGTGAAGTATACCGCACCAGAGGCTTTTCCGATTGGACAACATTTGGGCCAAAGCTTTGAAGAAAACCCGAGGGGTCACTGGTGAATAGGTATATTTATCAATATGAAGGGTGGCGGGTATTATCGATGCTCCGCCGCAATTGTGTCAGTAAACCCATGCGCTGGCAGCATATTCCAGGATCCCACAGAGGCCGGATGCCTCATAGGGAACCATCACCAATCCAGGGAGGATGTAATGAAATTCAAATCAACTCTAACCGGCCTGCTGGCGGCAACAATGCTTGCCAGCGCAGGCACGGCACAAGCTGAAACACTCCGGCTTCTGACCTGGGGATCCTATGCTCCGGATGAACTCATCCAGAAATTCGAAGCCGAATATCCTGATATCAAGGTCGAGGTGACTTTCTCGAACAACGAGGAAATGATCGCCAAACTGCGCGCCACGGGCGGTGCCGGTTTTGACCTTGCTCAGCCGAGCCATGACCGCATCTACGCGGCACAGCTGGAATACGACATCTATAAGCCGCTTGATCTTTCCAAGATCGACACGGACGTGATGGAAGCCAAGCTTCTGGATGGCGTGAAGGAAAACACGACCATCGACGGCGAAGTCTATGCTGTTCCGCACCAGTGGGGCACCTCCGGTCTGATGGCTGACAAGACCAAAGCACCGGATTTCAAAGGCTGGGGCGATCTTTGTGACCCGGCTTACAAGGGCAAGACCTCCATGCGCCTGAAGCGCACGATCCTGCTCGGCACGGCGTTCTCCATGGGCGAAAACCCGTTCGATGCCTATTCCGATCTTGAGAAGTACCAGGGAATTCTCGACAAGGTTGCCGACAAGCTCATCGAATGTAAGGCCAACATCAAAGCCTACTGGAAGGGCGGCGACGACCTTAGCGCTATGATGCTGTCTGGCGAAATCGTTGCTTCGGAAACCTGGGATTCAACCGCTTACAAGTTGTTTGACCAGAACCCGAACATCACCTTCATTCCGCCGGAAACAGGTGCTTTGGCCTGGATCGACACGTTCGCCTTGCCGCGCAAGAGCAAGGCCGATGATGCAGCTTATAAGTGGATCAACTTCGTCCTGCGTCCGGAAAACGTGACCCTGATGTCTGCGAGCACTGGTGCGATTGCAGCTGTGAAGGGCGGCAAGGACCTCCTGCCTGAAGACAAGAAAGCAGCTGTGAATGCGGCCTTCACCGATGCCGACATCGACAACCTGAAGTTCTTCGCCAACATTCCTCCGGGTGTGGAAGACATGGAAGGTAAAACCTTGGAGAAAATCAAGGCAGCTACCGGCGGCTAAGCAACCGGCCACTCCAAATATTGGCGGCAACAGAACAAAAGCTGCCGCCAATTGGCCAATTTGCCGTAGAGCCTAGGCCTAATTCTCGGGGGATGCCGCCATACGGTGTCCCCCCACCTTTCTTCACTTCTCCAGAAGCGTCCAAAACAATGACAAATACTCCCCAATACGACCTTGAATGCGCCGGCGTGACCAAGAACTTCGGGTCCTTCCAGGCTGTCAAAGGCGTCTCCTTCGACATCCCGAGCGGTTCGTTCTTCTCCATTCTTGGTCCGTCCGGCTGTGGCAAAACCACTTTGATGCGCATGATTGCCGGATTTGAGGAGCCAACATCAGGCGACATCAAGATCAAGGGCAGGTCTGTTCTCGGAACGCCACCAAACAAGCGGAACGTCAAGATGGTGTTCCAGCATCTGGCCCTGTTTCCGATGATGAACGTCTATGAAAACATCGCTTACGGTTTGCGCTGTACCGGCATGAACAACGCGGACATCAAAAAGAAAGTACACGATGTCCTGGAGCGAATTGCGCTTCCAGATGTCGCGGAACGCGAAATCCATCAATTGTCCGGTGGACAGAAGCAGCGGATCGCGATTGCCCGCTGCATGGTGCTCGACCCGGACGTTTTGCTCCTCGATGAACCGCTGGGCGCGCTCGATCTGAAGCTGCGCGAAGCCATGAAAATCGAGTTGAAGCTGCTGCAGCACCAGTTCAACACCACGTTTATCTACATCACACACGACCAGTCCGAAGCCTTGGTCATGTCCGACAACGTTGCCATCATGAACCAGGGCGAATTCGAACAGATCGGCACCCCGCAAGAGCTTTATCACAAGCCAAAGACGGCTTTCGTCGCGGGCTTTGTCGGCGACAGCAACCGCTGGTCGGGCACCGTCAAATCGAGCGACGGCACCGGCGGAAAGGTCGAAACCTCCCAAGGCCTGCCGATGAGCTTCTCCGCAGCTGGCCAGAACACGGTCGCGGAAGGCTCCAAGGTCGACATTTTCGTGCGGCCGGAATTCATCCACACGGTCCGGGCATCGGAAAGTGGCTCTGGTGGCATAGAAGGCGACAATCAGATGGATGGTGTCGTTGACAGCCTTCTTTTTAATGGCGCCAACAGCCGGGTTCTTGTGCGCTCCGGGAATGGAGAGCTGATCGAATCTGATGTCACGCTAACCGGCCACAATGACATCAAACCGGGTGAAGAGGTCCGCTTGATCTGGTCGTCGAAGCAGGCCATGTGCTTTGCGCACGAGGAGCGTGCCTGATGCAAAAGGACATCAAACGCCTCTCTCTGATCCTTTTGTTTGCGCCCTTTGCGCTCTGGATCATTCTTTTGATCATTCTGCCGCATATCGGCATGGTGATCCTGTCTCTCAAGGAAAAGGTTGCGCCGCGGGTCTACGAGTACAGCTTCGCCAATTACCTTGAGTTCATCAACGAACCGATCTACTGGAACACACTGCTGCGCACTGGCTCGATGTCCCTTCTGGTGACCGCGTTGGCGCTGCTGATCGGCTTTCCAATCGCTTATTACATTGCGAAGATCGCCGGGCCTCGGGCGCGCGGCGGGCTCTTTTTGCTCTGCCTCATCCCGCTTTGGGTGAGCGACCTGATCCGCTCGTTCGGCTGGATTCTACTTCTGCGGGAAACCGGCGTGATCTCCAGCTTTCTTGTCTGGACCGGCGTTATCGGAAGCCCGGTGGAGTTCCTCTACAACGACGTCGCGGTAATCATCGGCCTCGTCTACACCGTCATCCTATTCATGATCGTACCGCTCGTTTCAACACTCGACGGGATGGACAACTCCATGATCGAGGCAGGCTACAATCTCGGGGGCAACGGCTTCACCGTGCTTCGCAAGATCATCGTGCCCTATGCGATGCCAGGCATCGTTGCCGGCTGCATCGTAACGTTCATGCTGACAGCCGGTTCCTACCTCACGCCGATCCTGCTTGGCGGCAAGAATTCCAGCTGGTTCACGGAGCAGATCTACAACCAGTTCATCACCCGGTTTAACTGGGAAGGCGGCGCGGCCTTCGGCATGTTGCTGCTTTTGTTCACCTCCATCGTCATCTGGCTCGGATTGAAGCTGAGTGGTCAGACGCTGGCCAACACTGTTGCCAAGAGCTGAGGAGGACGATCATGCTTGCGACAAACAAGACAACGCCGTTCCTCGTTGGATACCGGCTTTACGTACTGGCCTTCTTCATCTTTTTGGCTGCTCCGCTGATTTCAGCCGGCGCCTTTGCCTTCAACGACAGCTTGTTCCCGGCGTTGCCGTGGCAAGGCTTTACCCTGGACTGGTTTTTCTCCGACACGGAGCCAAAGCTCGGCATGTTCCATGACCGGCGGCTTCTTCAAGGTCTCTACTATTCGTTCGTGATAGCGATCTTTGTGGCCGCACTTTCGGTGTTCGTTGGCACAACCAATGCGTTCCTCTTTGTTCGCGGAGATTTTCCGGCCAAGAACTTCTTTTACATTCTCATGGTCGTACCGCTGGTGATCCCGGGCGTTATCCTTGGCATCTCCATCCTGGTGCTTGCCAGCGACACGGCGAACTACGTTGAGAACCGGTTCGACCTGGAACTTGAATTCCTGCGCCCAGGCATGCTTCTAGTCGTCTTGGGCCAGTTCTCCTTCATTGCGACAATCACCTCTCTGGTGATCACCGCCCGGTTGAAGAAGTTCGACGAAACCATGGAAGAGGCCGCGTTCAATCTCGGCGCCAGCCGGGCACGGGTGCTTCGCACAATCACCCTGCCGTTCCTGCGGCCGGCGATGATCGCAGCGGGCATTGTTGCCTTCCTGGTGTCGTTTGAAAACTTCAACACTACGCTGTTCCTGGTCGGCTCTGAGGCACCGCTCACCATCACCATGTATGACCGCATGGCCAAAGTGGGATCGACTCCGGTTCTGAACGCCGTGTCGTTCTTCCTGATGGTTGGCTCCGGGCTTCTGGCGCTTCTGTCCATCCTCGTCCAGCGTGACAAGAACGCTTAAAGCGGAGACACCATGGCTGAGTTTGACTTTGTCATCGTCGGCGCCGGTTCTGCCGGTGCCGCCGTAGCAGACCGCTTGTCTGAAAGCGGCAAGTATTCGGTTTGTGTGCTGGAGGCTGGGGGCTCGGATCTGAACTTCTGGATCTGGGTGCCGGTCGGCTACGGCAAGGCGTTTTACAACAAGCACATCAACTGGATGTACTATACCCAGCCGGATCCGGGCTTGAACAACCGCGAAGGTTATTGGCCGCGCGGCAAAGTGCTAGGCGGGTCCAGCTCGATCAACGCCATGGTCTATATCCGCGGCCAGCACGCGGATTTCGAAGACTGGAAAGCCATGGGCAATCGGGGCTGGGGTTGGGACGATGTTCTGCCCTACTTCAAGCGTTCCGAAACCAACGATGCCGGCGCGGATGAGTTCCGCGGTGGTGACGGTCCGCTGTACGTTTCCAGCGTGGACAAGCACGCGCACCCTCTGTGTCAGAATTTTTTCCGGGCCAGCGAACAGGCCGGTTTCAGGTTCAATCCGGATTTCAATGGGGCGGACCAGGACGGTGTCGGTCACTACCAGATCACCACGCAAGGCGGTTTTCGCATGTCGACGGCCCGGGCGTATCTATCCCGGGCAAAAAGACGGCCAAACGTTACCATCCTGACAAAAGCCCACACCAAACGCGTTATTCTGGACGGCAACCGGGCAACTGGCGTCATCTATGACAAGGATGGCAGTGAGCAGACAGTCACTGCGCGCCGCGAGGTGATCTTGAGTGCGGGCGCGGTCAACTCGCCACAGATCCTGATGCTTTCGGGCATCGGAGACGGCGCAGAGCTTCGGGCCAAGGGCATAGAGCCCAAAGTCCAGAGCGCAGCCGTTGGCAAAAACATGCAGGACCACCTCGGCCTTGATTATCTCTACAAGTCCAAGGTGCCGACCCTGAACCAGCAGCTCTACCCGTGGTGGGGCAAGCTGGCCCAGGGCATCCGGTATGTTCTGACCCGTGGCGGACCGCTCTCCATCAGCCTCAATCAGGGCGGCGGGTTTGTGAAGAGCAATCCGGAGTGCGAGCGACCGAACATGCAGCTCTACTTCTCTCCGGTCAGCTACACTAAGGCGCCAAGGGGACAACGCCCCCTTATGAACCCGGATCCTTTCGCTGGTTTCCTGTTCGGAATGCAACCGACACGGCCAACCAGCCGCGGGCATGTTGAGCTAAAGTCTTCAGATCCTTACGAGGGATTGGCCATCCATCCGAACTCCTTGAGCACAAATCATGATTGCAAGGAGATGATCGAGGGATGCCGGTTGTTGCGCAAGATCGCGGCAAGCCCTGCCCTTCAGGAAGTCATCGAAACGGAAATGACACCCGGCCCAGACATTCAGACAGACGAACAGATGCTGGACGATGTCCGCAACCGCTGCTCGACAGTCTTTCATCCGGTCAGCACATGCCGAATGGGGCCTGACAGGTCGGACAACGTCGTAGATCCGCGTTTGAGGGTTTACGGTGTCGAGGGCTTGCGTGTTGTCGATGCCTCGATTTTTCCGACCGTGACATCCGGCAACACGAATGCCCCGGCAATCATGGTCGGCGAAAAGGGCGCGGATCTCATCCTGGAAGACGCTAGGTCAGCATAAGGAACAATCACCATGGGAAGCGATGTGTTTGCGGCGGACTACAAAACAACGCCCTATTGGCAAGACATTGCTCCCAAGGTTTCTCTGCCAAAGCAGGAACTCCCTGATGAAATCGATGTCCTGATTATCGGGGCTGGCTACACCGGCTTGAATGCCGCACTACAGACCGCCTCCGATGGGCTGGGCACACTGGTGATAGATGCCGAACACCCCGGTTGGGGCTGCAGTCTCAGGAACGGCGGCCAGCTCTCAACCAGCCTGAAGCCTTCATTTAGCGCGTTGTCGGGACGCTACGGAGATGAGCTGGCAACCGCGCTATGCCAAGAAGGCCAAGCGTCTCTCGATTACATGCACCAGCTTTCAACGGACGGTCTGGATATGGGGTTGAAGGAGGTCGGCCGGTTTCACGGGGCCCACAAGCCGCATCTTTACGACAAGCTCGCAAAAGAAGCTGCATCCAGACATCCGGTTTGGAAGCCAGACGCCTTCATGGTTTCAAAGGAAGACATGGCGTCGGAACTTTCCACCGATGCCTATCACGGCGGCATCGTCTTCCCGCATCATTGCAGTGTTGATGTCTCAATATATCATCCGGCGCTGCTGAAGCGGGCCCTGGAATCTGGCGCTCATGTCATTGGCGATTGCCGTGCTTTGTCCTTGGACCGGACAGGATCTGGTTTCAAGGTACTGACCGAACGCGGCGAGATCCGCGCCGGGAAGGTTATTCTGGCCACCAACGGCTATTCCGGACCCTTGTCGCCTTGGCATCAGCGCAGGGTCATCCCGATCGGATCTTATGTCATTGCGACCGAAGAGCTGCCAACAGACCTCGTGCACCGTCTGTTTCCAACGGACAGGATCCTCTCTGATACGAGGAGGCTGGTTTATTATTACCGGCTGTCGCCGGACCGGAAGCGCGTTCTGTTTGGCGGCCGCGTCTCCTTGAGCGAAACCGATCCCCGCAGCAGCGCGGTCAAGCTGCACCAGGACATGTGTGCCCTCTTCCCGGAACTGCGGCCTTTCAAGGTCAGCCATGGCTGGATGGGCTTTGTCGGCTATACGTTCGACACGCTCGCTCATTGCGGCGAAGACAGGGGACTGTTCTACGCGAACGGCTACTGCGGGTCGGGTGTCGGCATGGCCAGCTATTTGGGCATGCGCATCGGCCGCAAGGCCGCCGGCCGGGAGACTACGCCGTCGGCCTTTGAGATGATCCCCAACCCGACACGCCCGTTCTACACTGGCAATCCCTGGTTCCTGGCACCCTCTGTCATGGTCTACCGGATCCGCGACCGGCTGGGTCTTTAAAATGATCAAAAAACCCCGCTGTTGTTCATAAGCTGAATTGCTGATTGGCGTAGAATTCTTGTTTTGCATTTTCCGGCATGGCTTTTTCAAAATCGAAAACGGGATCATGCAAAACTGTAACGCCGCTCGCATCCAAATCGACACCACCCCTATCTAATTGAATTAAATACCTTCTTACATGAACATTCTGTAAGGTTAGTGGCCCATTCCCTGCAACTGCCTCCTTCGATTGCGTCCTTCGTAAGGAATAAGGAGACAGGAAATGGCAAGTTTGCCCGCAACGCGTCCCATGATCGGGACGGATGAAGACGATACACTTGTCGGCACCAGGCACTCGGACGTTATGTCCGGCCGCTTTGGGGATGACGTCATGTCCGGACAAAACGGCAATGACGAAGTCTGGGGTGGCACAGGCGACGATATTCTCTACGGCAACAACGGCAACGACATCCTCTACGGCTCCGGTGGACCAGACCTAGTCGAGGTCACCGGCATTGAGATCGTGGATGATCATCCCGTGTCAGTGGTGTTTGAAGGTGAAACCGCAGGTTACCGAAACACATTTGGAGACTACAAAGTTCAAGACGATGGGCTGATTACAGACGTTGAGATCCTCTGGCCCAATGCGTCACTTCAAGGGAGTGGCGGGAATCTCATTCAGGGCGAAAGCCGGGAATATCTCGATGTTGAAGCGGGCGATACGATTGGCTTCTTCATCATCTCCAATGGCTACAGTCTCAACGGTGGCTATCAGGGCCTGGATCTGGACGTTCGGCAGGAAGGCGAAAACGCCCCACAGCTGATGTTCAAAGACTCCGACGGCAACCAGGCCACCATCCACAGCGACGGTCCGCGCCTGTATCACATCGCGGCGGACGGCACGGAGACGATGATCCGCACCAACCCATATCACACCGCGGCTTTCGGTGAGACCGTTGATCTGAACCCGGATGGCATACTGCACACCACAGGTGTCCTAAAAGCCGATGCAGGTACAATCACACTCGGGTTTGAAGACCTTTACAATGGCGGGGATCGGGACTTTGACGACAGTGTTTTCACTGTCGATATCGGGGTGCAAAACGCGCTGGTCCTCAATGCGCATTATCAGCAGAACGACAGCGGTACCGATCCGGACCCAAGCCATGAGGGTGTTGGCAGCCAGGTTGTCGAAATTGAACGGTCTGACAACGACATTCTTGTCGGCGGCGATGGTTCCGACGAATTGCACGGCCGGTCCGGCAACGACGATCTGTCCGGTAACAACGGCCATGACGATCTGCACGGCGGGTCCGGTGACGATAACCTGAAGGGCAATTCCGGAGAAGATGATCTTTACGGCAATTCCGGCAACGACACTTTGAACGGAGGCAATCACAACGACAAACTGAACGGCAACAACGGAAATGATGCCTTGTACGGGGAAGCCGGCAACGACGAGATGATCGGCGGCACCGGTGACGACATGCTTGACGGTGGTAACGGCGATGACAGCCTCATTGGCGGTTCGGGCGTCGACAACCTCAGCGGCGGCTACGGCAATGACGAACTCAAAGGCGGTGCTGGCGACGACACGCTCGATGGCGGCAACGATGACGACGTTCTGGTTGGCGGCTCCGGTGCTGACACGATGATCGGCGGCTACGGCAATGATGATCTGAAAGGTGGTGCAGACAACGACACCATGGATGGTGGCCATGGAGATGACAGTCTCATTGGTGGCTCAGGTGATGACATCATGACCGGAGGTGCTGGCGCGGATGTACTGAAAGGCGGCTCCGGCAACGACGAACTGAGTGGTGGCAGCCATGACGACGAACTGTATGGCGGTCATGGGGACGATACGTTCTATGGCGATGCCGGCAACGACATGATGCATGGCGGCCGGGGCAACGACACCGTTGATTACTCCGCCTTTGATGTGAATCTCTCCATATCCCTTCACAACAAGAAGGCTCATGGTCTTGAGATCGGCACCGATACCATCAAGTTCATCGACAACATCGTCTCTGGTGGCGGAGATGATATCCTGAAGGGCTCGAGAGACGCCAACGTGATCGAAGCCGGTGCCGGTAACGACACCATCCGCTCCCTCCAGGGCGCTGACACACTCACAGGCGGCGAAGGCAGCGATACGTTTGTCTACCGGTCCTACGATTTGTCAGGTGGCACAGACACGATCACGGATTTCCTGATTGGTACTGACAAGATCGACCTCAGCCAAATGCTCCACTCGCTCCTGGTGCAGGTACCAACATCTGTTTCATACCTCGGCGATGAGATAAGCAATTTTAAAACAAAGCCCGAATTGTCCTTGGGGATACAGAGCGATAAAACTTCAACAAACAACTCCGATGGTCAGATCAGCGCGGACAACTCCAACGGTCAGAACGCCACAGACATTGCACCGCTACAGATCAGCGCGGACAACTCCGACGGTCAGAACGCCACAGACATTGCACCGGTACAGATCAGTGCGGACAACTCCGACGGTCAGAACGCCACAGACATTGCACCGCTACAGATCAGTGCGGACAACTCCGACGGTCAGAACGCCACAGACATTGCACCGCTACAGATCAGTGCGGACAACTCCGACGGTCAGAACGCCGCAGACACTGCACCGGTACAGATCAGTGCGGACAACTCCGACGGTCAGAACGCCACAGACATTGCACCGCTACAGATCAGCGCAGACAACTCCGATGGTCAGAACGCCACAGACA
>NZ_JAGHRJ010000008.1 GCF_017743865.1 Labrenzia sp. R4_2 | reverse complement strand
TGGCCGACAAGGACTTCAACCTGCCGCAACTTCGAGACAATTTCTTCTGGCTTGTGACGTTTCGTAGCCATTTTGATCCTCCGTTTTCCTAAACATAACGGCGGACCACTTCAAAGGGGGAGGATCACGGTCATCAACGCGATGACCGATGTTGCCGATCGGATCCGGTCGTTCGTGTTCGCCGATGGCCCGAACACGACGACGGCCGACGCCATCGCCGCGCGGCAGAATTACAGCTCCGACCGGCTCCAGATCATTGATCCGCACGTCCTGATGTTCGACACGGACGCAGCCGACACGATCAACATGCCGGGGTCCGCGATCTATGCAGGCCTGCAATCCCGGCTTGATCTGGAAGAGGGTTTTTGGTGGTCCAACGACAACAAGGACGTGAACATCGAAGGGATGGCACGCCCGGTCGATTGGCGGGTCGGTCAGACCAACTCTGAGGCGAATATCATGAACGCCTCTGATGTCTCCACGTTCTATCGCCGCAAAGGCTTTTGGACATGGGGCGGCATGACCCTGGATCCCGCCCGCGCGCTTGGCGGCACCATCGTTGGCCGCCGTGTTGCCGACAAGCTCTATGACAGCCTTGAAGGCGGTTTGCTTCCGTTCATCGGGAGGCCAACCCGCCTCCATGCTGTACGGCACATCGGCTCGGTCGCCCATGAGTTCGGTCTTGGGTTGATGCAGAAAGGCGCTTTGAACGGCTTCAGGTTCGAACTGCCGGAAGACCTCAATACGCCGCAGCAGATCGCCGACGGGATCTTGTTCTTCAAGCTTGAGTTTATCGAAGCAACGCCAATGCGCGTGATCGAGGTCTGGGGCTACCGGTTGCCGGGGATGTACCAGGAGTTCCTGTCACTGGCCTCGGCTCAAGCTTCGTTCACCGCGACACTGGCCGATATTGGCGCTGCCGCCTAACCGCTGAAAGGAACCGGTCCAATGGAATTTGGCAAACAACAGGAAGAGCTGACAGTCTGGATCGACGACATGGATCTGGGTGGCTCGGTCTCTTCTGTCAAACCGATCATCAAACGCAAGACCGAAAGCCGCCGTCCGGGCGGCAGCCGGGGCAGTTTGATGAGCTTCCACGGCTTTGAAGAACTCGGTGTGGAACTGGTCTTCACCACGCTGACGCCGAAGCTCTTCGAGTTGCTCCCAAGCCGGACGCTTTCCCAGAAGACGCTCTTTGCACGGGGCAGTTTCATTGACGAGTTCACCGGCGAAGTCTCCTCGCTGGTCCACGAGTTCCGGGGCCGATGCACCAACCCGGATTTCGGGATGGAACACAAGGCTGGAGAGCCGATCGAGCTGACTGTTGAAATGGCGCTTGTCTTCTACCGGGAGGAGTTTGCCGGAGCGGAGAAGATCTACATCGACCTTCGCAACAACATCGTCCGCATGAACGGCGAGGACGAAACCGAAGCCACCAACGCAGCGCTCGGCCGGTAACGGCCAGCGTAACGGAATACCCGCCGAGGAAGAGGCGTCTGGTACGGCTCGCAAGGCCCCCAGCATTCCCCGCGCCGCAAGGCCTTCGGGGGATTGAAGGTAGGAAGCCCATAAGGATCTGAGATCGCGCCTCACACACGGTTTTTGACCGCTTTAAACACCCTTTGAAAGGACCTTAAAATGCCACAGGTAGATGTTGAACTCGCCAGCCCGCTGACCATCGACGGCCAATCCGTCACCACGTTGACTTATGTTCGCGAACCCATCGGCACGGATCTTGGTCGCTTCACCACCATGGATCTGTTTGACGGCGACGTGAAAGCCCTGGCTCATGTGGTGCCGAAAATCGCCCGCCCGCACATCTCACGCGATGTCGTAAAGAACATGTCCACCGGTAACCTCACAGCGCTATCGTTGGGCTTTGCAGCTTTTTTGGAACACTTGGACGTGAGCAACATGGCGAAGGTGAAGCAGACGACTTCGACTTCGCCGAGTGGTGGAACAGCGGAGACGGCTTCCAAGTCGTCCGGCCAGAAGACCTAGACCAGGTCTACTACGAGATATCCGCAGCGTTCCGATGGTCTATCGGAGAGCTGCGGGACCTCCCTTTTTCCGAGCTGTACCGCCACTGGCTGAACGCCCGGAAGATCCTTCAGGAACAACTGGAAGCGGCCAAGAAAGCCGAGCGGGACAATGGGTCAAGAACTAAGGGCACGCGTACTTCTTGAACTTCGAGACCGGCTGCGCGGTCCCGCTGCCAAGGCCCGTGACCGCCTGAGGGAAATCTCCGGTACCGCGCGCACCCTTCGAAAGGATATGCGCGGTGCCAGCGCCGGGTCTGACAGCTTCGGCCGGTCCATGAAAGGCACCGCTCGCGAGACCCTGAAAGCGGCCCAAAGCCAGAACCGGCTGATCAATGAGTTCCGCAGCCTTAAAGGCCAATCCCTGAAACAGCGCCTTGCCGAAACGCAAGGCATGCTTTCGGCACTCGCCAAGGAAGGCAAGACCACCGGTACCGAGTTCTCCCAACTCCGGCGCAAGGCGTCTCATCTGAAAAGGGAGCTGGGTCAGCAGAACGAACGGCTTGAGATGGCGCGGCGGCGGCTGAAGGATACGGACGTTGCGACAGATGGCCTTGCTTCAGCGCAGCGATCGGCGCGCAGTTCCATCCGCTCAACCACCTCGGCCCTGGAAGCTCAAACCCGAGAACTGAAACGAACGGAACGCCGGTTGCAAGCGCTGGACAGGCTGACCGAGAAACGCCGCGCGCAACGGGACCGCATGGCGGGCATCGGCCTTGGTATGGGCGCGGCGGGCATCGGCACGATGTATGCCGGCGGACAAGCTGCCCGGCCGGTGAAACACTCCGCAATAGAGTATGGCAGTTTTGAAGAGCAGATGGACGCGGTGGCGGCGATTGCCCGCGTCTCACAAAACAGCAAGACCTATGGCGACCTCAGCGGCAAGGCTCGGGAGCTTGGTGGATCAACGAGCTTTTCGGCGCAGGAAGTTGCCAGCGCCATGCAGTTTCAAGCCATGGCCGGGTTTTCGCCAGACGCGATCCTTGCCTCGATTGAGGACGTTCTGGATCTTGCAAAGGCAACCAATACGGATCTCGCCGCGACCTCTGACATTTCCTCTAACATCCTCTCGGCCTTCGGAATGGACCCGAGCGAAATGGGCCGGATCTCTGATGTCCTGACCGCCACCACCACGCGCGCTAATGTCGATCTCTCCATGCTGGGCGAAAGCATGAAGTATGTCGCGCCCGAAGCGAAGGCGCTCGGGATCTCCCTGGAAGAAACCGCAGCCATGGCCGGGCTCCTCGGCAATATGGGCATCCAAGGCAGTCAGGCTGGTACGGCTCTGCGCGCGATCTACCAGCGGCTCGCAGCACCGACAAGCGAAGGCGCAAAAGCCCTAAAGAAACTCGGTATTGAAGCCCGAGATGCGCAAGGAAATCTGAGATCGGTTCCGGAACTTTTGCTGGAGATTGGCGAGGCCACCAAAGACATGGGCTCGGCCGAGCGCAAAGAGATCTTTAAAGACCTGATCGGGATGGAAGCCGGATCGGCGTTCTCGGCGTTGCTCGATGAAAAAGGGTTTGCCGCTTTCCAGCAATTGCTGGAGGCGCTTGGCGATGTGGAAGGCGAAGCCAATCGCGTTGCGACCGAAATGGGCGACAACCTGCCCGGCGATATCAAAGCGTTTAACTCTGCCGCCAGTGAAGTGTCACTGACCCTTGGCGAAGCTCTCAATCCGGCCTTGCGCGAGGCAACGCAGCTGCTGACCGGTCTTGCCCGTGATACGGCCGCCTGGATGAAGGAACACCCACGGCTGACGAAATGGATCGGCTTCACCGCGATCGCGATCGCGGGCCTGCTGGTTGTTGGCGGTGCGCTCTTGACGTTCTTGGGGACGGCCATGCTGTGGAGCGCTGGCCTGAAATACGGCCTCTTCATGCTTGGAGCCAGCGCCGTTCGCTCCGGCGGTGCGCTGGCGCTCCTGGGCAAGGTCTTTAAGGGGCTCACAGGACTGAAGCCGCTCAAATGGGCCGTGTTCATTCCAAAGCTGATCTGGAGTGCCTTTGTCTCAGTGTTCAAATGGGGCGCTTACATTACAAAACTGTCCTGGCGCGGTCTTGTCAGTGTCTTGAGATGGCTGAGCTTCATTCCAAAGATAGCCTGGCGGGCCTTCCTGCCAGCGCTCAAGTGGACCAGTCTTCTTGGCAAGTTGTCCTGGACGATGCTGATCACACCGCTCAAATGGGGTGCTCGGCTGATACCGGGAATTGGCTGGGCGCTTCTGGCAGGGCAGCTGCTTTGGTCTCTGCTGATCAAGCCACTCGGCTGGGATGAATACATCCCGGAGTTCAGCTGGCCGGACTTCGAGGTGCTGGACTGGTCTACATGGGTGCCGGAGGTCAACCTCTCAGAGAAAGGCCGACAGGCTATTCAAAGCCTCTGGGATGGCGCGGTTGAGAAGTTCGATCAGTTCATCAAGTTCATACAGTCGATCCCGTCCACGATCATTAGCAAGATCGGCAGCATCGATCTCTCAAATGCGATCAAGTGGCCGTCACCTCCTGGTTTTATGAAAGGCTGGTTTGGCGGCTCTAAACTGCAAGCCGCAAGTACACCGGAGTTTAGTACGGTCGATGGATTTGCCAACGGCGGCACTGTCCGATCGACCGGACCAATCATCGTCGGCGAGCGCGGCCCGGAGCTTCGGTATGGCTCTAAGGGCGAATTCATCGCCCATAACCGCCAGCTCCGGCAAATGGCAAGCCTTGCCAAAGCGGGCCGACGTTTGGCGGCCGGTACCGTTGCCGCCGCATCCATGACCGGGGCCGTTGCCGCAGAACCAGCCACACCGCTTTTGCCGCAAATAGCGGCGTATGGGGGCGGCTCAGATGGAACCGCGTCTGGCTCCGGAACGAGCGGGCAAACGATCAATTACAACTCGTTCGAAATCACGATCCGCATCGAAGGTGGCGGCTCCAGCGAAGCCCAAGGCCGCAAAGCTGCCGATGCCTTTGTCCGGCAACTCAACAAGAGGCTGACAGACTGATGGACAGGCCGATTGCATCGCTCTCCCGTTTCATCTTTTCGCCTTTGCGCGGGTCTTTTGAGCAGCTGGAGGAGATCTGGCGGTTCTCCTGGGCAAAGCCGAAGCCGATCGGCTCCCGGCCGGTCAAACAGTGGATGGGCGTTGGGGATACCGAGATCACCATTTCCGGAGGGATCTGGCCGGAGCTTCAACCGGAGGGAACGTTCAAGATTGAACAGATCGCCGAGCAAGCCGGGCGTGGTCAACCAATGTCGCTTTTGCTTGGGAGCCGGTCTTTGGGCCTTTGGTGCGTCGAGGAAATCAAGAAGACCAGCACCTTGATTGAGTTTGACGCGATCCCCGGCGCGATCGAGTTTGAAATCAAGATGTCGAAGGACTGACGGCCATGAGCTTTTCCTATGCCCGCCAGGACGACACAGTTGAACTCATGGTCTTTGAGCACTATGGCCGCCAGGACGGCCGTTTGGTTGAACGGGTGATCGACCATCTGGACAACCGTCACCTTGCAGACCTTCCGGAATTCTTGCCCATTGGTACAGCCGTGTTCATGCCGGTGATAGAACCATTGCGCCAGCCGGAAGACCGGTTGATCGTCAATCCGTGGGATCGATAAGCCATGGCGCGGACACCGGATTTTCGAGTTGTTGTAGGCGGCCAGGACATCAGCTCCTACCTCGTGGACCTTCTTGAACGCGGCAAGCTGATGACGGTAGAAGTCACCGACAATTCCGGCAAGGAAGCGGACAGCATCCAGATCGATGTTATTCGAGACGGCACCATACCGATCCCGGCCAAAGGCACCTTGATTGAATGCGAGTTTGGCTGGCTTGGAACCGGCCTTCGCGACTATGGCATGTTCTACAGCGACCAACCGCAAACCAGCGGCAGCGGAAGCGGCGATGAAGGCCACAAACTGTCTATTAGCGGCACCTCGGCCGATATGAGCGGAACGCTGAAACAGCAGCGGACCCAATCCTATGACAAGAAGACGGTCGGCGAGATCGTTAAGGAGGTGGCTGGCCGCAATAAGCTGATCGCAGCCGTTGCCGATACGATCGCCAATATCAAGATCCCGCATATCGACCAGACACAGGAAAGCGATGCCAATTTTCTGACGCGTTTGGCCGATGATCTGGGAGTGTCATTCAAGCCGAAAATGGGCCGTTTGCTGTTCACCGAGCGCGGTGTTCCGAAGTCGATCGGCGGCATTCCTTTTCCCGATATCGAGTTCCCGGCCGACGAGATCCTTGACTACACCTGGGCGGGTCCGGAGCGTGGAAACTACCAATCGGTCAAGGCCACCTGGCATGACCAGGCCAAGGCAACGCGCCAGTCTTACATTGCCGGGTCCGGCGAGCCGCAACGGGTCTTGCCGCGAACCTATGCGAGCGAAGCGGAAGCCACACGGGCGGCTGATGCCGCGTTAAAGGACGGCACTGCATCTGGCGAGACTGCCAGCGTAACGCTGGTCGGCAATCAGAACGTTTTCGCGGAGAGTAAGATCAGTCTGATCGCACCTAGGCAAGCGCCCGAGCTGGGCGGGTCCTGGTCGGTTCAAGTCGCCCGCCAGCGGCTTTCGGGTGACGGCTATGAAACGCCGGTGGATTTGGAGAGGGAGCGGTGATGCTGCTCCGAAAGCCAAATTGGCAGCTTTGTTCATCATCGAAAATTCTTACAGTGTAGTAATGATAGTAGTTGAAAATATTAATACATACACTAACCTACCGGAAGTTGTTGCAAAATGATTTAGAGGGGAGCTATTTCAATGTGTGAAGTCGTTTGGGCTTTTCCCGATCAAACTGGCGATCCTTGCGCTGGTCGTGAAGTGAGTACAATTAACTCAGTAGGTCTTTTTGCCGGTCCTGATGGCCAAATCACTGAAGAAGACATCGAAGGGATGACACTCGGCGAGCTCCTCGATTTGATGGAGCAAGCCAGTTCGGTTGTTCTCTCTGCTGATTGGACCACCTACTACCAGCAATTTGTTGACCTGGGTTTCGCGAATGATCCGCAATACGCTGATGCATTAGTAGTTTTTCAACAATTTGCCTCTGGAGACTTCACTCTTTGGAATACTACGGTAGATACTCTTACAACTGCTCTTGCAGAGGGTCTGGGTACCACAAACTTTGCTGCGCATCTCGATACCCTTGTTAAAGATATTCTCGGCGCCGAGCCGACCTTGCCTGGCAACCCCGAAGTACCAATCGATCCAGACCCTGCCGATCCGGCTCCAACAGATCCCGAGCCCACCAATCCTACCGAACCGGATCCAACGCCTGACCCTACAGATCCTGTTCCCGAAACGCCCATAATTGATGATCCCGATATCCTTTTTCAAAATCCTCTGCTCGACGAGCTATTTGATGATGAAGGATATCTTGCCGCAAATCCGGATGTCGCTGCCGTTGTATCCACAGGGGCTATAACTGCAGAAGAACACTATGAGATGTACGGTTGGCAAGAGGGCCGAAATCTCTCACGGGATACAAGCACTGATTTCAATGAAGAAATATATCTAGAGAACAATCCAGATATTGCTGCTGCTGTGGCTGCTGGCACTTTTAGTTCAGGTCGCGAACATTGGGATTTATGGGGGGCTATTGAAAATCGTGTATTTTCGCAGGCTACCAAAGACTTCAACGAAGATCTGTATCTTGAATTAAATCCCGATGTAGCAGTCGCTGTGGAAAATGGAGTGTTCAATAATGGGCGAGAACATTTTCTGAGCAATGGCGCGGATGAAGGACGGATACCTGGTTTCACCTCATATGCCCTTGATAATGTAGAAGACGAATTTGATAAATTTCTAGCAGATAGATTTGAAGAAGACTTCCCCTCACCGAGTGGCAAATTTGCATTAAGTACGGCCAAAACGGTTATGCTTACGGAGATAGGAAACAAACTAGATACGCTCGTGCCCGCGTTTTTCGCTGCTCCGATCAAATCGGCGCTTACCATAATGAACAATTTCAACAATCATATCGATCTATACTTCAATACCAATGCACTCACATTTAATCTGCAAAATATGATCGGTGGTATCGATAGTAATGATCCGTTTGTCTATGACGATGGGGTGGACCGGTATAGGAACGATCTTAAAAACTATGTAGATTCCAACGTTCCAGGCGCATCGGGTTGGTTTGAATAGAAGCAGGAAGTATATACTCATATACGTCCTTCTTGCTCCTCGTTGACAAAAAGTAACGCGTCGGGGCAGTGCTGACCATACTCTTAGTCAGACATAGATACTCACAGCCCCGCGAGCTCTGAGCCCTAAACGCACTACTCGGGTGCTGTGAACAGGCAGCTGTGATGTTCTCAACTATAAATTACGGCGCCGGAGTTTTTGACGTCTATCGGTGAGGTCGGCAAAGAACACCATAACAGGACTTGTTGAGATCAAGTGCCCGCGATGTGGAACACTGAACAGTTTGAGGCCCTTACCGAACTCGCAAAACTGCCTACCTTGTTCTAACGACCTGCCGCTTTTAAGACCGTTTGAAAGCGCGTTTATGCTTTTGGTGAGAATCAATTTGGCGGCCCTCTGGAGGTGCCGCCAGCAGCTGCGAGTTAAGAATGGGCGACAAAGATCGGGTCTGGAAAGCAGTAACCTATCTGGCGATCGGGTTAGCGTGTTTAAGCATCCTTTTCGCGGGTGGGGCGCATTTCGTGTTCCCTCAGTTTTTTTAAAAAGGTAGTAACTTATCGTTGACCAATTGCTGGATAGCGTTCCCGTGTGGTCCCCCAAAGACTGCAGCACTGAAACAACTAGCAGTACCCGGCGCTCTTGCCGGGTTTTTTTTTGGCTATTTGTTTCGTCAGCTGGGCAGCTGTTAAACGATCGATAAATCCTATTTAATCGAACGGTGAAGAACAGGAGCAACGTCTCGAAATGAGCGAAATCGACTGGAAACAAGCTCCCAAAAACGCAGTGTGGTGGGCGGTTGATGCCGACAGCCAAGCGCATTGGTTCTTGGCCCCAGATGTTGCCGCCTTTACCGACTTTTGGTTTCAGGAATCAAAGCCCGCTCCAACTTTTGGATTTGAAGGGAACTGGCGCGAGAGCCTGACAAAGCGGCCGAATAAATAGCCAATTCTAAAGACCTATAGGAGACAGGAAAGGGCGGGAAGCAGGCTTTCGCGGCGCGTTCTACGAAGGTTCGCAGTGCGGACGAAGCGGCCTCACTTTGTAGTTCCCCTATGACCTCAAACTCAGAATATGCGCTCAATGGAGTATGATAGTTAAGCTCCAGGATTTTTAGGTATCTGTTTGTCCCAAATTCTCAATGCCATCATGATGACTGACAGAATACCTGCAAATAGTAATACTAGAGATGCCTCGAAATAGGGCGGTTCGATATTAGGAGATAAGTCGAGCTCGGCGCGAAACCCTCCGACCGCCAATGCCGCTTTAGAAAGCGGTGATTGGCCGAAAGTCGAGACAGCAACGTAAATAGCGACTTCGCAAAAACTTAAAGCTAAAGCAAAATGTTTGTCGCGGCGAAGAATAATCAGGGTTAAAACAATGATGCAAATTGCTATTATAGTCGTGAGAATTGTGTAGTAAGCCAGCAGTGTAGGCAAGTCAGCGATGGTCATCTTTCCGCCTCCAGACTAGCCAAAGCAAACCCAGGACAGATATCATTACCAAACCAAAAACTGGTGGAAGGTGACCAATCGACGAAAGACTAAACGCCGAATCGAGAAAGCCGGTTGATAAAAAAATTAACGACATCACTGAAATCCCAGCAATAACAATGAGGAGCGCGTTTGCGAGAAAGTAAGGGTTTGCGGAGAAAACTTCGAATTTATGTCCAACATTCACCGTTAAGGAAATCCTTCTTTGTAATTTTTCTATTTCACGAACTCTTTTAGAAGCATCATAAATTGCTGATTTGACTAATAGTTGAAATTCTTCAGGATTTTCATTAGAGTATTCCTCAACCCAATCTTTAAATGACAGTAATTCTTCGGCTTTCCTCAGCTCTTGCTCAGCATAAATTACGTACGCATCCTTAAGTCTATCCAGAACGAAAGCATCGAGTATTTCTCCCGTTATTTTTTTTGTCGCTTTTTCGCCGAACGAAATCGACCGTAGAATTTCGCGATACTTGGCTGTTAGGCGTGTGTTGCTCACGATTGGGAACCTTGGGTTTTCGCAAAACGCGATTGGGGCTTCTATTCGGTGTTGACTATAGGCAAAGTATCAAAGTGTCCAAGATACACATTATGAACTGCCTGTAAGCTACCGTTTTTTCAGCTAGCAGCATTAAGTTAGCAAAGGCTCATCTCAGATTTTTTTGCGCCTTACACGAAGGTCGACGTTGTGGACATTGCTGCCGTTCCGGCAGACAATTAGAATGTCCACTAAAGCCGGATGCGTGCTAGAAATTCACAATGTTACGCAAGTTTAGGAATTACAGCGAGGACCTCATTCAACAGCAAATCCGGGCGGTGATTGGTCGTCATGGTGTTGAGCTGCATGAAAAGGTGCGTGTCGCAGACATCATAGATATCGACATGCTAGACCAACGCGAGCTAGGCACTTATGCGTTGCAGTCCCATTTTGATTTCGTAATGATCGACGAGAACCAACGAGCGGTCGTCGCCATTGAGTTTGACGGGTCGGGACACAGCACGTCCAACGACGAGAAGAAGAACTCGATTTGCAATCAGGCAGACCTACCGCTGTTTCGCATCTACAGTTTTCGGGAAGTGCGCGAAATCAACGCAATGACGTTGACGCGCTACCTAGTCGAACTGGTGTTCCACGCGCGCGTTTTCCAGCAGATGAAATCCGACGGACGCCTCGACCCCACCGAACCTTTCATGCTCAGCGGCTTTATCAAGGACGATGCCAAGAGCATATTCGACAGCGAGTTTGACTTCGTCGCAAACGCTAACAGCAAGCTGACGAGTGCTTTAAAAAAAAATGGGCTCGCGGAAGATGAACTGCCACACTTAAGCATTAACCGCCTGGTCGTGCGATCGTCAGATGATGACCTTCGCGCCTTTGTCTCTATCAATTCAGCGAAAGGACCGATCATGGGCTCGGCAAGTGTGCGCATCAGCCTGCCTTCGCCGGGTTTCCTAGGGGAAATCGGAAGCGTACCGATGGAGATAGCACAATTCGTTGATGGTATGGCCTGCGATGATCTTTATGAGAACATCCGGCTAGTCGGTACTGGTGCAGGCCACGTGGTGAGATCAGCAGACGAATTGCTTCCCGAGATTACGAACCTAGGGCGCCAAGGTTACACGCTTGCACTCAGTAGTAGCGGAGGCCGTTCTGAAGTTGATTTGATTGCAGCATTCAAAGCGGGGACCGGTGGCAAGCTGTTTTGACCTGGCAATGCGCGCAGAGCTGTCATTAATATGCTGCGCAGCAGTGGCCTAAATGGGCTCGATCCGGACATTCGTCGCAATAAGTGTAAACGGCAGCTCTGGACCGAAAGCGGGCTTTAAATTGGGTGCCAAATGAAGTTGCGCGATTTGCCAAACGAAATTGCGCGCTACAACTTAAGTTTGGACTTTTCATTAGCCGTTAAATGGTTGCTGGCATGAACTACGCCAAATTTAAAATGCCGTGAGTAATGGAAAAAGTGGTAGCGGGAGAGGGACTCGAACCCCCGACACGCGGATTATGATGGAAATGGTTACTATTAAGTAATTGATATATAATGGTAATTATATATGTATTTATGACGCGCGACAAAATGCGCTATGCATATGCACTGTGGTGTCAACACAGTGTTTCGGAAGGCTGGTTTTAACACCGATACCTGTAGAGCTGCGTTATAAGGGACATCCACTCACATAAACACAGGTAGACAAAACGCTGAACAGGTTCAATTGTGTTCGCACGGTGGTAATGCTTTATTGCTGCAACTGTCATCGAGGATCTGGCGCGGATAGTGAGTGTACCATTATGTTTTGTAGGCTACTTCGCCTGTTTTTAGTAATTTCCATCGCGGGATTTGGATTGGCGGTAAACAGCGCTGCTCGTGCACAATCAAATCCGTTTGCCGTCGACGAGCCCCTAAAATCCGTGCGGGGCTGGTCAATAGGCGCAGTAAAAGACAATGACGCATCGTTCTTTCCGAACGCTTGTGTTGCAATTCGGGACTATCCTTCACAAACCCGATTTGTTCTCTTTAGATCAGAACTGAACGATTGGGGATTTGCGATCTTCAATCGTGGCATGAACCAAGTCAAAGCCCAGCGGGAATATCCATTCGTTGCTGCAATAGACGGGCGGCGCTGGACGTTCAACCTCACTGGGCTCGTTAGGGATGGACATCATGGTGTGGCGGCGGCTGGCATAACCAATCAGTTTCTCGAAGCGTTCATGGCTGGCCGACAACTGAGTTTGTTTCATCAAGGGCGTCGCCTTCAGAATTTCAGACTAACCGGGACAAGAGCTGCCGGGCTGGCTGTTGAAGAGTGTTTTGCGCAAGGGAGGCACCGCAATGAGGCGGGTTTTGAGATCGTCGGCAGCCAAGCGGACCATGGCCTCGCGACATTATATGACCTGATCGTCTACAGCGCTGATCGACCGGTGCCCTCTGTGATGGAATTTGAAGAAGGCCTCAATCAACAACAAACGATCAGCTCAATGATCAAATCCGATACAATAAAATCCGTGCATGATTGCTCAATTGAATTTCGTCAGTGGTGTCATGACGTTCTTAAAACGGGTCAAAATGGTGATGACGTTGTTCAGGAGTGGGGAGAATGGCGAGATGCCGCTGCCTCGGACAAAGCGTTTCGACGCTCATTTATTACAGGGTTGGTCGATGAAGCCATTTCTGGCGGATACACGATACTGTCGGACAGGGAAGTGCGTTTCTTCAAGGATAATAACCCGAATGCTCGGTTTGAAATTCCTTACGGCTCACGTGTTGGGATGAACATGACGATTATAGATTTCGGTGGAATAGGGACACCGGAAGCATGGATCGAACTCCGACATCTTTGGCGAAACGCAAAGGAAGTCTGCGAGGCCTATGCAAATGATTTCTCTGAAGATTGCATACGGAGAAATATAAGTAATCCCTATCGTGGAGAGGTGTCTGCCAATTGCGATACCGGCGTCCTAAGAGATCTGAACGGGATTCGCTACCAATTCGTAGGTCGATCAGATGATAGCTTTCGGGATTATGATGTAGTCGAAGTGGCTAGTAAGAAGACGCTTGATGGCTCCATGGCTTCAGGATTGCCGTTGATCATCGAGTATTACAAGGCTCTTTGCCCAAGTATGCTGAAATGAAATACACGTGACATCGTGAGAAATTTAAAAAATTTGTAAATAAGAAAAATATATAAATCATATAGTGTTTTTATGTTTATAGTATAATTTACGCAAAAACTTACCGTTAACTAATTTTTATTCAATTGAATCGATTATTTTACAATATAGATTCTTGACCGTATGTATTTTTGGATGTGAAATCATGGAAAGTGGGACTCTTGCTCGAAGACTTTCGTTTCATAAGATTGATGAAACGATTCAACTTTCTTTAAGACAAAATTCTCAGCTCATATTAACTATGCTGCCGGACGCATTGGATCGGTTCTACGAGCACGTCGCCGGCTATGAAGAGACGGCTAACTTTTTCCGTGACCATGAACACATGATGCACGCGAAGGAAAAGCAAATTGGCCATTGGCAAATTATCACCTCCGGACACTTTGATATACAGTATGAGGCGTCTGTTACGCGAATTGGTGAGATACACAATAGACTTGGACTAGAGCCTCGTTGGTATATTGGTGCGTATAACTTTTTGGTTGCCGAGCTGGTCAAGGAGATCAACGTTAGGCTACCAGTTCTACCCTTTTCCTCTGACAAAAAGACCGAGTTAAAGTTGCTGCAAACCGCGATCATTCGCGCGTCTATGCTGGATATGGATTATGCAATTGATGTCTACCTAGCTGCGGGTCAAAGGGAGCGAAAAACTACGCTAGAAGGCCTTGCACTTGAGTTTGAAAGGTCTGTAGGTAGCATTATCAGCCTTGTTTCCAGTGAATCTGAAGCAATGTCTTCAGCAGCCAAAACGCTTAATCAGACCGCCGAGGGTGCGTCGATGAGATCAGCTGCAGCAAGTTCCGCTTCTGAAGAGACAGCTGCAAATGTCCAAACAGTTGCTAGTGCAGCCGAAGAAATGGCGGCATCTGTTTCGGAAATTGCGCGTCAGGTTGCTGAGAGTGCAAGAGTCTCTTCTGAGGCGGTCAAGAATGCAAATCAAACTAATGAAAAAGTGAATGCGCTCACAACATCGGCTCAAGTCGTCGGAGACGTGGTCGGCTTGATAAGTGATATCGCAGAAAAAACCAATCTACTTGCGCTCAATGCAACAATCGAAGCGGCGAGGGCGGGCGAGGCCGGGAAGGGCTTCGCGGTTGTTGCGTCTGAAGTCAAGCAACTAGCAGAACAGACCGCTAGAGCCACGACAGAGATTTCCGGTCAAATAATGACCATTCAAAATGAGACAAACGCGGCCGCAAGAGCGATAGACACCATATCGCAGATGATTACGGAAATGGACACAATCTCAACGACGATTGCGTGTGCGGTAGATCAACAAGAGGCAGCTACACAAGAGATCGCAAGGAATGTAGACGAAGCGGCAAAAGGAACAGCTGATTTGACCCAGAACATCAGCGGCGTGAGTGTCGCGGCTGAAGCCACAGGAGAAGAGGCGGCTAACATACTCTGTTCCACAGAAAGCCTAGCTGTCCAAGCGTCACAGTTGAAAGCAAATGTTGCTGACTTCCTTCTGACAGTGCGCAGTGCTTAATGTTGTTAAGCAGGGATGCCGAAACTTCAGCTGCCGTCCATAGTAAGTCGAACGATCCCAAGCAGCGTTATTCGCTTGAAGAAGGCTAATGATAGTTTTCAAGGGATAACTTGGACAAAGTCATTCTAAGGAGTGAAGCTAACTGTTTGTTTGAATGTACAATTATCTCCTCAAATTCAGAGGCCTTTCTAACTATGGACGGCGTGAGCGGCGCCAGATGGCAACCGAAAAGTGCTTTGGTCGTGTGTTTTTGGCATGTTCACCTAGTGTTATCGCGTCCTCTTGATCTGCTGTACGGCGCTCCATTGTTTTTGCCCAAACAGCGTGAACGCCGTCAGCGTCAAAGCTCCGCAATGCATCAGAAGATACAGCATCGACGGGCGCCGGATTGCGCGCTTCAAATTGAACTATAAGAGGCGTAAATGCACGGCTGAGTATCTCACGACGAAGTTGCGCATAGATACCGTTGCTGCCCTGGCCACTAATGGCGCGTGAAAACAGGATGTCCTACGTCATTTCAGCCAGTTCAACGAGGTTAACTGGAATTTCGTTAAAATAATCCAATCACTCAAATACTTCGAACTGTCTCCACCCTTGCCTTGTATAAGCTGGCGATCTCGAGAAGCCGGCGGCTTTCTTAGCCTACCTATTAGCTACCATTTAAAAATTTGGACAATTTAAGCACTTTGTTGAAGTACGTTAGGTCGGGCTCAGCGGTCGCCAAATACTTGTTTCTGTAATTTATTCTTAAGTATACGAAAATATAAATTTCTTATTTATGTAATATCATGTAACAATATTCAATATCTATAAAATATATAAAAGATATAAAAGATATATATAAAATATTTTTTTCGATTTGTGATAAATTCCATCACTTTTATTGAAAAAAGTAATATATATTTGTAATTATCTATGTGTTATTTTTCTAATCAAGATTTATTAGTGATTTATATTCTGAACGTTGAAGCATGAGGATGCTAAAAAAGTGTCGTAGTGTTCTGTTTGATTTCAGCAGATAGTGGGCGCCGAAAAACCGTCATATAGACATAACCAAGAATAACGTACGTAGAAATGGAGGTTGCCTGGGAGGTGTTGTCTAAGTTTGAGTTAAATAAAATAAATGGAAACATTGGACATTGGGATGTAGATGTTCAGCCTCTAGAGTTGTGCCAACTGGAAGGGAAAATCGCTACAGTTTGCCAAGTCCAGGACTCAGGGTATATGCTGACGCACGTGGCATTTATTTTAAACAGCAGCCACAAGGGTAAGACCCCGTGCTCTTTCTACACGTTTTCGATACCCATGAACGACGGTCGTGTGTTTTGGCACAACGGCAGGAGTGTGCTGCCTGGCCAGGTCATTGTTCAAAAGCCGGGTTCTGAGTTCAATGTAATTACACCCGCTGGATTTGAAGTCTTACACATTTCAGTGCCGAGCCAAGAACTGGAACGCTGCCTTGGTGCGATTGGGCTAGACAAACTGGGCATTGAGCGTTTGCCCGACATATTAAGCTTGCCCGAAGAGCAACTAGAGGCAGTGTGGGAAGAGTATACGAAGTTAGCCACTGCTAGAACCAGTTTGCAGGTGCGGGATAAGTCAGAGAAATTTCATCAATTGATAAGTGCTTGGGTTGCGCGGTATGGGTTGAAAGAAAAAACCACTAATCCGACGGCTGCAAAAAAGGTATTTCGAGCATGCCTTGAGGCTGTGACTCGTGATGAGTATCAGGATCTAACTGTACGCGGCTTGTGTGACCGTTATCAGCTATCCAGGCGTTCGTTAGAAGTTGAGTTTCGTGAAGCTTTAGGTGTTGGTCCTGCAGCCTTCTTGAAGACAATACGGCTTACAAATGCTCGGCGCAAGCTAACTTCCAATACAACTGGTCGCACACAAATCGCTGCCATCATGCACAGTGTAGGATTTTCACATGTAGGGCAATTTGCCCGTGATTATCGCAAAATGTTTGGGGAATTGCCTTCTAAGACTTTGCTGCAAGCACAGACAATGAGAAAACGAGATAAATTTATAACAGGATAATTCGAGGAAGCCCTACCTACTTTGTAGTCGTGACGTTTCACCTTCGCATAGCATAGGAAAAGAAAAACAAATCAAGCAAAAATGCAAAAGCTGTTGGTTTTAAACAATCGGTGTTTTTCGGAGGTTTGCGTTTACGCTGCTTGATTGTGCTGATCGCTATAAAGGCTACACACTATACAAATATCCAAAAAAAACACTTTTCTCAATCCGGAGAGGTTTTCACAGTGGCATAGGTCATCAGACCTATCTTTGATGAGAATGTCCTCAAATTTCTGTAACATTATGCCGTAAGAGGTTATGTAATCTGGGAGTGATATTCCCAGTCTTCTGTGCGAATTTATTATGCGGATGACGTCATCTATGTATATTTCATTGAATCCGTAGCTAAATATATTATTCCAATACTTTATCTGTTTTCCAACAAGGATAAGTTTACTGTAATTCGGTAAGCGGCCAGTCAAATTTTGAACGAAATCGTTTTCATAGAAATCAGTGAGCGCAACTTCGGCGTACGGGTAGATGTAGCGCCATGCATTTTTGGCAAACAGCATATCCTCTGTACTGAGCTTATACTGGCCGATTTTTTGCGCGGCAGTTGATGATTCCAGTTGCGAAAAATCCATATCTAACCCCACATAGAAGCTGCAGTTGTAAGAAGTTCGATCAGTTTTAATGGTAGTTAGCGTTTTGCGTTGTTTGCCCTAAATGAACGCGACTGCATTAATCAGTTTCGTGGTCAGTGGATTGGTGGGGAGTTACCGGGTTCTGACCCTTTTTCTCTACTCTGTAAGTTGGGCTACATAAATCTTGTAACGTTTTGTCTGCTAACGCAGTGTAGAAGGCAGAAAGAGCGTCCGAGAGTGCGGCGCAAAATGCCGGGCCACCGAAGCGTTTGCATTCACTGCAATTAGCTGGACTAAAACAGTCTATAGGCCGTAGCTTGGCTTCGAGCCGCGTGATGATATCTGCAATTTTTATCTCTTCAGGATGTTTGGCTAAAAAAACGCCTCCAGAGCGGCCTCGTAGAGTACCAATCATGTCATGATCTCTCAAGAATTTACAAATAATTGCGGCTTGACCAGTGCTGACATTGCAGCTTTCTTTAAGTTCATCAATAGTAACAGGTTCTCCTTTTCTCTCACAAATATTAGTGAGAAAACATATAGTTTCCTTTGTTAGGTTGTTTAATCGCATTTATTTTTTGTATTGATTTTCTTTATTAACGGTGGGGCGTTTCGTTCATATTAGTGTTAAAGCGTTTTAGGCCTAAAATATAATAAGCACGTTTTTGTGGGGTGCGTGATCTCGTTTGCGAATAGTTTCAAAAAAACTAAGTAAGAGAGTGAGCGCTACACCAATTTTTGGCGAGCGTGAATTCGCAAAACAAAAAGTGCTGCCCGAGGGAATTCCGCAGCCTCACAATTAGTTGGCACACGGGCAACGAGATCCTGGGTTGATTTCAAACTCCATCCTCAAATGGCAGCAAGATCGTGACAGTGAGTGGCGCTATATCGGGCCAAGCAAACGGATTTGAAATGGCTCGTTTACACTGCCTGAGAGACGACCAATGTCCCAACGACTACCTGTTCCGAAGATCTTGTTACGCCCGTGAGATCATTACACGTTGGATCGTAGCCTATTACTTCAGCCTACAGTAAACGGTCATCAAAGGACTCAAACCGAAAGAACGGATAGTTTGCTCTAACAAAGATCACGCAGTGAACAGGGTTTACGCACAAATGAAGACAATCAAGGGAGCAGGTCACGTCCGTCTCCTGCTTGAAACGAACTCTACACAAAACTGGAGGAGATTCATGGTCTCAGGTCAACACCAATGACCGCATTGGGCCGAAGCTACCACAGACATATTCCTAACGGATGTCGACTTAGGTGACGAAAATTCCTGGAGCCGTCAGTCCGCTGGCGGCCCCAAAGCAGACGTTCAACACGCAATCACATCGCCGATGCTATTCCGACAAGAATTTGGAGAGATGCGCCTGTAACCTGACGGGAGTGTTTCCCGGGTCGAATTTGCAGGTTTTCCAACCTTCTGTCCCGTCCGGCCGTTTGACAGCTGTCCTCCAATTTGTGGACTTGCAATCTGGTCAGAACTTAGTGGACAATTTCCGCTCTTTGTTGCCATAGCCCCTTCGGCTGCAGCTAAAGCAGCCTGTGCTTCCTGGAGATTTTTGCGAACCATCAGCAAATCTTTGCCAGGGTAAGCAAACATCGGAAACCGCCGATGATGTTCTTCACCTTGCTCCACTCCATACTCAGCCTGTTTGACTGCGCCTCTCAACTGATCAAGTTTCTGCTTGTCCATTTCAGAGGGACCACTGCAGCCAGGAGGTATAATTGGAGGACAACTACCCGTCTCCTTGCGAGCTTCCTCTAGTAGACCGGAGATTCGGTCCTCAGCATACCGAATTGAGTTTCGAGTACTATCGACATCTGGTTGGTAAGGTTTTTTGCTAGCCAACATATTTGCGAGGTTTTTCCGGCTCCCTTCGAGCCCTTTTATTGTGCCCTCAATATTTGAATCGCTATTGGCTTTTATCCAGTCAACCTCGGCTTGCGAAATTGGACCACATGCAGGTTTAGCCCCGTTGAGTTCATCATATGGAAACTCCAAGCTTGCCTGATCCATAGCAGCTGCATGGTCTTCCAGATCGTAAATTTCTTGCTGTAAAACACTGTCGTAGGTATAGGATTCACCGTTGCGAAATGCTTGTTTTTGCTCAAGCTGCATCAACCTTCTACGGAGCTCAGCCTCATACTTCGCTAAATTTCCGAGCTCTCGTAAATCACCGAATTCATCCGCAATTTCTTTTCGGTTCAGTCCGGCATCATCCATGCGCTTTTGGAGATCGGTCCGGTTGTCGGCAAACTTGTCCAATAGGCGCCTAGTTGCCGCCTCCGCCTGCTTACCCCTTGCATCGGCAATTCCAAGGCCTATCCCGCCTCCGACGACTGAGCCGGGTAGCCCCCCTACAACTCCCCCGCCTATGATGCCGGTGGGAACCGTCCAAAATGCGGTTCCCGCTTCTACAAGATCTCCAACAACTCCTGGAACGTCGCGTTCCTTAACGTTTTGGACAATTGAAATCCCTGTTCCCACGTTGCCAAGATGTCGAAGAACTTTGGTGGCTCCTTCTTTTCCAAAACTCTTGGCTATGACTGAACCGGCCTCGCTAGCATCACTAGCACGATCAACCGCATCGTCTGCTGACCACGAAACATTTGGGAACAGGACCCAGCCACAAAACAACGTACGCAAAACAGTAAGAGTGAAATTTGATGATGTTTTCATGGCTGATCAATCTCGAAAATCACAGAGTGGGAAAATTCTGCTAGCTGCAATTCATCATCGTTGTTTCTCCAACCCTGAAGGAGAAATAGATTTGCGTTTTTCTCAGATGTAAATGCTGACAAGTACCGGAAACCGGCAACGTTCTCCAAGAGAAGCGTGTTCACCAATACGGTTTCGTTTGGTAGCTCATATGTGGTGGATACCGTCTTCGCGAGTTTCTGAGACAAACGACCAGCTTGTTGCGGTTTCTCATCTTCACTTATTGCGATTTGTTCGAGACCAGATGCCTGATCGAACACGTGGTCCATTGCTGATATTGGCTGACAGTCTTTATCCGGAAAATAGTCGCTGAAGAGGTTCAGCTGAATAAGGGCTGCATGCTGGAGGGCCTCAGGGATGTTCTTTGACTCGTCCATAAAGTTAAACCAAGCAACGTCTTCAGGGCCTGCTAGGGGAACCAAACCGGAGGAGATTCTCGCATCGACCAAACGTCCTGAGGTCGAAGAAACCTCGGCAAATGTCCAAAAATTCTTAGTTGGGCTGTAAAAACCATACACCCTATTGGTCTCACCAATACATCCAACGAATGGAACAGATCCGACAATGAGCTGATCGAAAACACCGACGTTCCGCAGAACTTGAAGTGAGCTTGCAGAGACCGTCTTTTGAAGCTTATCAAGAAACAAATTTTTGTCTTCGACAATTCTTTGGCGAACTGAATAAGCGTCGGCAGCAAACTTGGAGTTATCTGGTCCATCAACACTGTCTTTGGTTTCGGATCGAGGTCCAGTCTGAGTCTCCGCGAGGGCTCGAAGAATTAAGAAGTGTTCAGGTGGTAAATACCCTAAAACTTTCAGGCCGTAGGTTTTTTGAAATGTAGTCACCGCTTCGATTGTTTTAGCATCAACAATGCCGTCTACAATCCCTGGGTCATTTCCAAGTGTCTTCAGATAGCGTTCGGATGTTTCCCAGTTTTGTTCCTGGCTGTCAGTGTTCTCAGCGCTGCTGATTGCGACAGAATCTGCATTTGGTGACGTTGAATTTCCGTGGACCTCAACTGGTTTGCTCGTACCAACTGCAATACTGTTAATACCCTGGCCGTCAACAGATGTTCTGGTCTCTTTCTGAACTTCTAGTGCGGTAGTGTTTACAGCAGGAAAGAAGCACAATCCGTCATCGGTAGGCACTGTCCGCTCTGCGAGTATCTGCCATGATATTCCGTCTACAACCAAATCCTTTTCGGTGCAGGAAGTGCTTTGCCAGTCGCCTTTCCATCGTACTTTTACAAGGCGGCTGTTTTTGGTGAACTGCAAGTCCATTTGGTATTGCTCTTCACCACCATACGGAAAGTCGAATACTTCCCCGGTACGAAGATCAACCACAAAACCAAACTTACACTCCGTTCCACATCCAATGACAATAAATGAGTAGTGCCCGGCAAAGTTCACTCCCTGATCAATGCCATTGCGAATTCTCGTTCTGTAGGTCTTAAAATTGCGGTCGCGACCACCGAAGTCCGGATATTTCGCGTTTGATCGCAGGTCTGCAACGGCCGGATAATCTGAGAATTGTGTCCGTGAATGTGCAACCGGCTGGTTTGGCAAACTAGAGGATTGATCCGTTGTTGTGTTTGCACTTTGAATGGGATTAGTGGAGGGCGTCGGCGGGCATAATCCTATGGCCTTGCTTGAACCGCGTAGCGAAAATTTTAGCTGTTGACCATCGGGCAATTTGACTACCACAAAACTGTGCTTCTTAAGCCTACCTATAAGGAAATTGAAGGTGCCAATGCTCACGGCATCCTTTTTGACGACAAAACTGTCGTCGGCGTTTAAAAGGATGGGTGCCGAATGCAGTCCATCAAAAAGAAACTCAACAGTCGATCCAGCAGAGGCGAAGGACGGAACACCCGATTGAGGTCCAAAACTCAATTTGCTTGCGATCGTATCTAGCCCGCTGATGTTGCAAACCAGGCGCAATTCCGATCCATTGCCATCACCTACACTAGCCTCAACAATGCCTTGTCCGAATTCAGCCCCCCAAACCGGATAGTTGCCTATGTTTGCACTTTTCTGGTCTTCAGAAACGGCGGCCTTTGTTGAACCCTGACTGTCTCGATAGGTACCGATTACGTATTGGTGACGGCGTGACAAAAAGAAACCGTTTCCGTCCCGATTTGTGCATTTCAGGCCCTTAGTAGAAGAATGACACGTGAATCCGCCAAAGTTGCCAGTGACGCCATAGTCCGCCCGATTAAAACCACTCTTATCCTGCGAAGGATCCTGGCAAATCATCTCGACGGGGCCTTTTTCCCGCATCGAGAAGGTGTGTCCCCACCCTTCCTGGCAACTATTTGGTCGTGGTTTTGCAGGCGGTCCGGATTTTTCAATGATCGTGCAGCTGATGTCAGACAGAACGCCAATCTCCTGACCAACGACACACTGAACGTTCTCTGAGGGTGTTTCGAATGTCCAGACATCTGAAAACACTGGGCTGGGTATGAAGGTTAACGAAATAACGACCGGTAGATATTTCTTCATAAATCTACTTCCACCTGGAAAAGCAAAATGAGGATCAGCTGTGCACATCAATGGAAATGCGGGTAATTCGATTGCCCCGGCCATAAACGTACAGGATGATGTAGGCTCCGCCGGCACCATCACTAGAAACAACGTGTTTGACAAATTCGCCGAAATAACTCTCGACTTTAGGAACCTTTGAGCCTACCTGAGCGCGCATCGACCTTTGGGAGAAAACCGGGTTGTACCCATCATGCTCGTGTCGAATTCCAAACCGATGATAGTTCGCACGATCTTGGGCTATGAGCACTGCAAACGAGCTCAATTGTTTTCCGCCGGAGTTATAATGATCCCCAGGGCCGATATCGGCTACGTATTTGGTCAGTAAGCGTTCTTCTGCTGAAATTGCAGGGAGGTTAAAACCCAAAAGCCCTAATGCACCAAGAACAAGAATAAGACGTATCTTCACGGGCAAATGTCCTTCGCTTCTATGTTCGCCGTCATCTATAGCGCCTTGGGGAGTGGCGATTTCAACGCGCCCTTCTCAACGGAGTTCCTTCAGCATCTCGCGAGCTAAGTCCATGATGGGTTTTCTATAGCTGTTTGTTCCAAAACGTCCTCTACACTCCGCATCAAAACGCCGACTGGACTCTTCTTTCGAAATCTTTGAGGGGCCGGACTTCCCACTGTAGAGGATATCATTTCTAACGTAGGCTATGCATGTGCAGTGCGCGACGCTGCTACTGAAACTTTGATTGATATCATCGGCGCAGACATTGACGAACTTTAGAACTTGCTGACGTGCGGCTTTCAGATCCTCTGATTTAACGGGTGCTGGTCTATCAAACCCGTTGGCGAGGGTTTTGTTCAACGCCAGTATCTGACGATATAGGTGCTGATACTCAGCAGACTTACACCCATACTGCCTGATTAAGTCTCTTACTGCAGGAGCAACATCCTTTGGGGTGTAGAGATCGTTATCTACATTAGCTTTGAACGTTGAAACGACTTCGGGAGCCATGGTCGAATAATGCGTTTCGGAGTTCTTAAGTGTTTTGTTTCCGAATGCATCAGTTGAATAAGTGTTTAATTTCCATGGCACTCTAACCATCCCAGCCGGATGACATTCCCTTGACTGCAGATTTGCAATTCCTGAGAAGAAATTTACGACGATACTGCGCAAGTAAGGTAACTCTCCGTCCGCCCCTTCAAGGGGAAGAGGAATATGACGAAAGTTTCCATCGTAGACATACAACAGATCAGAGTGGTTATGTAGCTGACCATTCACCGTTCTCGGACTTGCAAAAGGATTGCTTGGTATTGCTTTTCCATCCGCACCAGAGTTAGAGGCTGCTAGGACATTTTCTGCTGGAGCATATAAATCGTTCAAAATACGTCGGGTTATCCGCTCGATCGCATCTGGATTTGCGGTCAAATTAAGCTCAGATACTGGGATTGTGAATTTGCTCATTTCCGCTGAGTTTGCATAAACGCTGACCGCCAGCGGTTTCGGATCACCATTTTCAATACACCGAACGAGCGGTTGCGGTTTTGCGATGCGCGTAATATGCGCTTTTAATGTGTTTTCGATGTATTTCTTGTTTTTTAGATCAGCTTCTTTGAACGAGATAAGAACCTCTGGAAGATCGGGGCAAAAGAAAAACCGATCTTGCAGGTTATTATACATACCGTCATTTTTGATCATAAAGTCTTTGTTTATATGGTCTTTGTCAGAAAACCTTTCGAGCCTTCCCAGTATAAGAAAGCCTAGTTCTTTTTTCATTTGAGCGTAAATACTGGAGAAAATTTCATTGTTTAGATAGTCTGAGTTGCTCCAATTGGGCTGCGTCGCTTTACGCCTTGCGGCTTTGTCGAGTATGCACTCCTCCCGAGCAGACCGGGTCTCCTTTTCACACTGCATACCCAGGGCGACAAAGTTCAGTTTCACATCGGGCAGCGCTCGATGCGGGTTTGAGACCTTGTCGAGCTTATGTTCGTTTGCGTAATCTAGAATTCGTTGATGACGCTCTGCTTTCGTCTCGGCAACTATGGGAGTTGTATAACCCGCTAATGCAGCCGCTAAAGCAAAACTTGATATCATTAATCTCATATACGATTTCATTATTATTTGGCCTCCTGCCGAGAATTAAAAAACAAATAGACCATCAAGCGAGATCAGAATCGCACTTTAGAGTCAGTTTCACGTTATTATAAATAATCAGAATTTCTGTGTTGATTGTCACGCTATAGTCGAAAAGGGGTGGTGATCGTCTGGCAAAGGGTAATCGTCCCCGAAAACCATTGGGTTGAAAATTGGACTTCTCCGGCCTTTGATGCGTTTGGAGAATGATATGAAGAAATCGAGATTCACAGACAGCCAGATCCTGGCGTTTTTGAAGCAGGGTGAGAGCGGTGTGCCTGTTGCTGACCTTTGCCGGAAACACGGGATTAGCAACGCGACTTATTACAACTGGCTATAGGCGGCATTACACCCCCAATGAAATTTAAAACAGTGGCCTGAAGTTCAGTTTTGCTTCCCACGAAAAATGGGATGATTACCCATTCTCTCGATAACGTCTCTGCCCTTGTAAAGGTATGGCGAAAAACAGTTTTTCCATTTGCGTGTTTTGCGCGGCGGAATGTTTGGCGCCGAGCCACGTGCCTCTACGATCCGGCGGATACGGTCGCTGTCGAAGGACGAGCGCCAGCAGCACAAACAGAAATGGTAGAATACCGCGAGCGCCGTCAGCAGAGCTATACGAACCTTACCGGACGCGGCCAGCAACAAAGCCGCAAACAGGGGCGCGGCAAGGGATACGGCCAATCATTCGAACCACATTAGTTGGGATCAAAATACGGCTCTATGTGGTGCAGTCCTTTTTCGCTGCATCATACATTTGCAATAGACATTTTTGGATAAACACAGGCTATTCTGTGCGAACCGCTTCCAGATAGAAGTTCGTTTGCCCCGTCGCCAAGGAGCCACCAACGGTATCGATTTCGATCAAACCGGTTCCCATCAGTGCGAAATTATCTTCCGAAAAGGCACCTAGAAGGCCGGTAACACTAGCGTTGAGCGTTTTCCATGAGTTATCTTGCAACCCTTCAATCCTTGGATTTGTTGAGGTGCCTTGGACGTTCGCGTTTACAAGATCTTGTAAATCGATACTCAAAAGCATGTTGCCTTGCTGCTCAAACATAGTGAGATCAGGTGTGAAACTGAGTTTTCCATCCGACACCTGCAACTCCCCTACTGCAATTACCACGAAGCCCACCATGAAATCAGTGGTCTCGAGGTATTTGGAATAAGGATAAGGTGTCATTCCCATCACGACCTCATAGACGCCATCCACGGCATCGATGTTTGGTTCACGCGTTTTACCAACATATCCATGCAAGAATTGAATTGGCAGTATGGTTCTTTCACCATAGGTAAAGCTGGGTTTAATTACTTGTCCTGAGAATCCAATAAAGTCTCCTTTCCCTGTTTTGTCTTCACAAACTTCAACTTTGCATTGGACGTTAAGACTAAGGTGATCAGGCGTGGTGAAATCTCCAGCGTCGTAACTTGCCGATTTGCTATCGCCATGGGTTAGAATCAACTCATCGATTTTGGAGCCATAGGTGAATGACCGCCCGTTAAGATCAACACAAATTTCAGTCAAGACGAAATTTATTTCTTTAGGACCTCTTTCATTCACTGTTGCAATGCCCTTATTGCCGTCGCAGCTTTCTAAAAAGTAAGTCTCTGATTTGAAATCATTTTGCCGCTGCAAAATAGATTGTTCAGCGTTGATCGACGAAATCTGCAATAGAATGCTAGAAATACCGAATAGCGCCCATGAATAAATTTTCTTCATCGCGTATTTTCCATTTGATCTTCGGTCTCTATCGTAGGTGCGATTTGGCGGTGGGATCAACCATCACCTGAGCCGCCATGCAGTCTAACCAATTGATAATAATAAAGTATCATTCGATAGGATGACGTAAAACGATTTCCATATGGGATATCCGAGCTTACATCTTGATATTCAAAAGGACTTTGCACTAACCCATAAAATGGGATGATAAAGCCTCCATTCATCATGAAATTTTATTTTTCACAAGAAATATATCATGAAAATTCTATGGGCATGCAGGATCTTTGGCGCATAGTTCATCTATTGCCTCCCCCCCAAGAGCAAGAAAGGCAAATACTATTGCCGCCCCGACAACCCATTCCCCAGTATTATAGCTTGTTTTATTTTTCTCCTTTCGACTGTCGTACAAGTTCGCCCAATATGCCTCTTTATTCGTCTCTGCTTTTGCATAAATACCAGAAAAGAATTCCGAAGCTTTCCTGTACTCCGGATCAGGAACTATTCCTAAACTGCCATCAAGAGGATTCATGCTTCCCCTAAAATAGACCTTCACTAATGTTGGATAGCGCCCATTAACTTTTCTCGTTTTATCGGTAACCTTCATCGCCGCCATAAGATTTATCTTTTCAGGTAACGATCCGCACTCTTTATGCATTACCTGCAAACTACGCATGAGGCCTATTTCCAACAAATCGGGGTCATTGTTCCCATTTGGCGATGTGTCGCTAAAATTAGCTAAATTTCCCGATCTAACATAGAAATGATGGGGTAACACTCGGGAAGAATTCGATGAGTTATTTTCAATAACACTTCTTTTTCCATCAAATAGATCATGATAAATTTTACCTAAATCAGATTTTTTACTCAACGAATTATTTTTATCATAGAAATACTCATACGATAAATAATATCCCGTCTTTTTATTTCTAGTCGAAATTTCGTCCTCTGAAATAAATAAAAGAGATGGATTATTTGAACAATAATCACCAGCGTATAACACTGGAAATCTTCCATCAAGCATCATTCCAGTTTGATACTCTGTTATTACTTTAAAATCAGTCAATATCTGGCGATTTTCATCGCAAAATTTATCAGATTTTCCTAACTTTTTTTGATATGTTTCACTTTTAACTTTCTTTACAGAGCTTCCGTATTTGCCGTTTTCGGTCAACAAGGTAGATACATAGTCTCCGTATTTGACCTGAACTTTTGGTTCTCCACTAATCCAAGGCAGTTGTTTACAAATTGATATGCCTTTCTCTTGAGAAAGTGCTGCGAAATTTCCAAAAAAAAGTAGTAGAAAAGCAATCAAGGTTGCACGCATAGAAATCCGCTCCGTCAACTTCTATATAATGGTTTACATGGTCGCCATAAGGTGCTGTCTCAATTGAGTCCAATTCTTAGTTAGCTCACAAATTTTAACCCTAATTCACCAAGTTCAGGTGAAACGACTACCATTGAGAAGTCATGTGAAATAGCTAACAATCATATTAGGTGATTGTTGACAGGGGGGGGCATGGAACTCGAAACCTCAATCGAATTGATCCAGAAGGCGGTGTCTAAAGAAGAAGCCTTTATAATTTTCAGTAAATATATTGAAATATTTGGCTACGATAAGTGCTGCTATACTTTCATGACAGAACATCCATCGATAAATAAAGAGGCTTTTCACGGTTTTGCTACAAGTTATCCAGAAGATTGGATAAATTTCTACACGGAAAACAAATATCAAAAATACGATCCAGTTTGGCTGCGACTACTTGATCGCCCAATACCCTTTTTTTGGCGGGATGCGCTTGAAGCAAGGATGCAAAATCGTGAATTGAGCTCCCACCAGCAGGCAATGTCCGAGCAGGTGATGAACGAAGGAATGGAAGCTGGTGTGGCTGATGGGATTGGCGTTTCATTCGTCAGCAAATCCGGAGAGATTGCAGGTATCGGCATCTCAAAGGTGAAAACAGATAAGAAAAAGAACTATGAAGAATTAGCACTGATTAGCTTCTTGTCAGCGACATTGCATGAGAAAATTATTGGAGAGTATAGTAGCGTGGAACTAGTTTCATTCACCGCCAGAGAAAAAGAAGTTTTGAGTTGGGCATCAGAGGGTAATACAGATAATTATATTGCGGAAAAAATAGGGATAACGTACGCGACTGTGCGGTTTCACTGGAACAATATACTTCGAAAAACGCAGGTAAATAGCAAGCAACTGGCACTCATGAAAGCTATTCGTCTTGGCGTTATTTTGCCGCAAAAAGTGGGATATCGTTAGTCGAAAAACCACAAGCAGGGACGCGGCAAAGGTACGGCCAATTACTCAAATCGCACGATAGCATGTTATCATGCTTAGCCATTCTCCTTGTAAAAGACCAGCAAATCCAAGAAGAAATCAGACTTTGCGCCTTTCTTATATCCGTGTTTTTTCGCGGCGAGTTCCGAAAACTTCGCCAGTTTTTCTTCTGGGATTTTGACTGGCAGGGGCTCCGCTTCTTCAAAATGCAGTTTTTGCGACCTTTGCCGTTCGGCGTTGGTTTCCAGAAAGCATGAGACACAGGGGGAGTAATAGGTACGGTTGATATCGCACAATTCGCAACAGATCGAAGCATTATATTTGTAAACATGCTTATTCATAATTCATGGAATAGATTGTACCTGTATCGCTCTCATTTCTAACTCGCCCGAAAACCGGTTTTGTAGGTCAAAAACAAATGCCAGCATTGCTTTCTACGTCAGATCACGGCTACTCCGCACTTACACGCATTCCTCTAGGCGAAGCCAATAAGGATCGGCAAGAAAAGTGGTTTCAGGAACTCTTATTCCAAAACCCCTCAATCATACCAATTTCTGACGTGCATCCGGGATCAACAGGCTTCATTCCGATCTGCCGTGAACTCACAATCCAAAAATCTGGTGGAGCATCCGTTTACCTCGACCTCTTTGGTATCACACCAGAAGGAAAGCTAGTTCTAATTGAGTGCAAACTCTGGCGTAATCCTCAGGCTCGGCGCGAAGTTGTCGCTCAGGCTTTGGAATACGCATCACTTTTGAGGAACTGGTCGTACAGCGACCTGTCTGTGCGCTTGCAAACTACTTTGGGCACGAATTCTGGCAACCCTTTGTTTGATAAATACCGGAAAGCAGACGGACCGCTTAGTGAGGAAGCTCTCCACGATCGGGTTGCCCGCGGACTGAGAAGTGGAGATTTTCTAGTGATCATAGCAGGTGATGGCATCCGTGAGGATGTGCTCGCGATAGCTGAACACCTCAATCAAAACAGTGGGATGGCAACAAGCCTCGCACTAGCTGAGTTCCAGATGTTTATGGGTGGAGCCGGTGAAACCGTTATTATCCCGCATGTGCCTGTCAGGACGGATGTGCTCACACATCGCGTCTATCTCGGACAAGGTGGTGAACCGATCACTATAGAAGCAGACAGTGAACAAAATGCCCGCACAGAAGCTGCTATCGACCCTGAGGGGGCAAAGCGGCGGGAAACAGATGCTGCGTTCTGGCAGGCATTCTGCGAGCAGCTCGAGTTTGAGCATCCAGAACAACCAGCGGCGCGTCGAGGAGGTTTCGGCTGGGCCAAAATACCAATGCCGGAACCGATAACGTGGATCACGGCTTATCGCACGGCGAAAGGAACTGGCGGCCTCTTTTTCCGGCTCAAAGGTGAAGATGGACTTATCGTTTTTGAAGAACTGACCGCAGCACAAGATCAGCTCGAGACGGAGATTGGTCTAAAGTTGTCGGTAAAAGTAGAAAAGACAGATCCATTTGAAGCAAGTGTGGGCTTTGATTATCCCGCAAATCCATTTGACGATGAGATTTTTATGTCCTGGCTGAAGGAAAATGCAAATCGGTTTGTTTCCAGTCTTCGTCTATTCCTTGCTCAGATCGCATAACAACCGGGATGCCGTTTCTCGAAACTAGTACGGTTGATTATAATCACCGCGGGGTTGGTGTGATGGAGGCAAAACCTACGCAGTTTTTGGCAACCAAAACTGATGACTTGCAATAGAAGAGTTTTATCCCGTTGATCTTGAGATCATAAACCATGTCAAAATCACTCTTTTGGCAGCTTGAAAAACTGGGGCGTACCAGACTTTCGAAGAGCTATCAGTTCCGGCAGTTTTTATCATCTGAGATTGCGACCGCATTCGGCCTTCCCAATATTCCAGATGATCCAGATTTGGCGATTTATGCTGGAGAGCGGCTATGTGAGCTTATTCTCGAACCACTCACGGATAGGTTTGGGCCACTCATTATTAGATCTGGGTTCCGCTCTGCCCGCATCAATGCCGTGGGTGCCGCGGAAGGATTGATGTGTGCCAGCAACAAAAAAAACTATAGCTATCACATCTGGGATCATAGAGACGCTGACGGACACATTGGGGCCGCGGCCTGCATCTTAATACCCGCATTCAATGCTGCCGAAACCGACCTTGAGACTTGGCAAGACTTGGCACTGTGGATCGACGCCAATTTGCCGTACCACCGGCTGACCTTCTTCAAGCGGGACAATGCCTTTAACATTGGCTGGCACGAAAACCCGAGGCGAGAGATATTCTCCCGGAACCCTGAGCCTCATTGGTTCTATCCTGAAAAGCATTAAGCGGTAACTAATCGTCTTCGTGCGTCTCAAAATGAATGACTTCTTGGTTACAGGTGTCGCTTGGAGAGCTCTCCTTACCCGCTGCCTTCAAACCGCGCATAATGACTTGTCTCTCTCCGGTTTTTCCAAACGTTGAGCTTCTCTGTCCTGTGCGCGCTGTCTTTCAAGCAATGTCTTTCCGAGTGTCTTGAAGTTGAACTTCAAAGCGTGTTCGCATCGGCTGTAGTTTGGAAAGCTGCCGCGTGCAGCGTTTTCAGCGATCATTCGGGCCTGCTCAATGGATCGCCAAGTACCGCTGGCCAGGTTCTTTCTTCTGTCAGCGTCAGGTCGTTCCGAACTGTTGTGCTGATTTTGAGCCTTATCATTCTGCAAGTCTCGGATAGGCGCTAGCAACCCCACCTTCCAGTGCGGTTCGAGGGGATGACGTGCTTGGTACTGAACCAGCCTATAGTATCGTCTTAAGGCATCAGCGCGAAATTTCCCCTCTGTAAGCTTGTACTTGGGTTCCGGGATCTTGAGGGTCCGATTTTGTTTGGAAAACCTTTTTATGTACTCGTCCACTTGTTTCGCGATTTCAGACATCGGCAATCCCATGGGAATGGCGAGAATGATTGTTTCCTGTTGTCCATAATCCAACCACTCCTCATTGAAGAAGTAGCCCACTTCATCTGCCAGACTATCAGGGTCGAAACCTTCGTATGTGAACCCCGTCATCCATACTTTAGGCTTTTCACACCCGAAGCCGAAATTGCTTAAGCCAACTTCCCGCCACCACTGCCGGAACAAGTGCTGTTGAACATCTCCGAGGTCTTCATAAACGGACAGCACGGTTTCAAAGTCGGCTGGGAGCAAATCGGGATTGAGATCTTCGCCAGCAAAATGACGCCGAGCGAGTTCGTAGCTTGGGCTGATCGCCAAATACTCGAACCATAAGACATATCGATAAATGTCTTTGACCCAGCGCCAACCGAAGTCGGCGTCTTGGCGTGCGAACCTCCCATAGTAGTCAAGGCTTTCCCCAATATCCCTCAGTGTCATCGATTACCACTCCAAACAATCTCATGTCCAATTACTACAAATAAGGCTCAATATGTCAACGTATGACGCCTTAGATGATTGCAGTTGGTAGATGTTTTTTGCGCGGCGTAATCCTGCGCCGCTCATCCAGCAATAGGAGAAATAGATTGTCTAAATTAGAAACTAAAAACGATGTCGCGGGCATATCCGATTCTATCAGTACGCTCCGTCAGCGCTGCCAAATTTGGGAAGCCGGTCTTTATAGAAGCAGTAACGAAGAGCTCTACTCAATACTGGAACAATGCCATTTGTTCTTAGAAAGTCTGCGAACTGCTTCGCAAATGCGCAAAGCTTTCTCAAAAGCTCTAACGAGCCTTGGTATCGACGTCAGGAGCGATACAAGTCTTGAGCTTAAGGTCGTTAAAGCGATCTTTGGCAAAGAAAACACGCGGGTTCACGCGTATGTGCGGCTCCTGCGAATTGCCAAAACGGACTTGCCTAAGGGGAAAACACTCTCCGATTGGATCGTTGAACAAGGCGGCGTGGAAGAAATTCGTCGAAAACCCAAAATTGGACCGACGGCTGCGGAGATTGCGAAACAGCGGCGGGAGGTTGCTGAGCAAAGACTCTATGATGTCGAGACCATAGGCACTCGATTTGACCCTGAAGATAGTCTTAAGCCAGACCCTGACGGCGACTATCCGTTTTCTGTTGCCCTCGTGCGTGTGGATTCGGACTGTAAAGCCGGTGTCGTTTTCGGATCAAACAAAACAACGTTGATCGCTGCGGTTTTAGCCGAGGCAGGAGCGCGTCTTGAGGACACTGCGGACCAACAGGAGGTCGTGTCTAAGCACACCGAAAAACGCATCAAGCGGGATCAGGTCTTGAGCCGCGCAGATGTGCCAAGCATCAATATGCCAGCCTTGATAATCAGCGATGCAGCAAATGCTTAACCACACAGTTTGTAGGGCGAGACCTTACTCGCTCCTCTTTTCTCAGAACAAAGGAAAATGAAAAGATGCTAATATTCGAAAAAAAGTATGCTCCAACCTGTTTCAACGATCTGATCTTTCCAGATCTGAACACCCGCCAAAGACTTCAGGATTTCGCTGATAACAAACGCCATAACAGCATTATCCTGCACGGACCCTACGGCACTGCAAAATCAACAACGGCTAACATCCTGGTAGAAGAACGCACGAAGGGATTGGAATACGGCGGTGTCGACTTTCACAGGGCCTGCAATGTGACCCATGAGACATGCGACATCATACACCGCAAGTGGATGATCGAGAAACTCTGTGGTGTCCAGTTGCCAGTTTCAGTGTTCGACGAGGCTGATCGAATAAACTCGGATATTTTATATGCCTTTCGTTGGGATATCGATATGCGGTCAGATTTAGGGTGCTTTATCTTTACCACCAACAGAATTGATAGAATGGACCCGGGCCTTGTCGACCGTTGCGATGTAGTCGAACTTCCAGCTGCCAACACAGGGCATTGGTTCAATCGAGCCCGTTGGATTCTCAACCAAGAAAACAAGCCACTGTCTGACAAGAAACTACGTAATCTGCTCGCAACCTGTGACGGCAGTATTCGCGATCTCATGCGCGCGCTAGAGGACGCAGTCTCAAAGGCGCGCAGAGATGCAGCGTGATTGCTGTTTCTGCATAGCCTAGTCGGTTACTGACGCCCTCAGTCTAAAAAACACTGGATCGACCGGATGTTTCCGGTCGTTCTTTTTTTGTTCTGACCATACGTTAGCTATGCGCTGAGAGAGGAACAAACGATGACACAATTGGCGAAGCTGACATTCACAACAGTCAAGAATTTGGCTAAGCAAAAAGATCCTATCCTGGAGCGGCGAAAAAAGCTGGTCGCAGGAATTGAGGAACAACTTCATGTCTTTGCCGCAATGGCTGAGGGGCAAGATTACAAAGTTGAAAAATCCAAGTGGATCACAAATGAAACAGGTGAGCGGGTGCAGACAAAGATCCACCGGCGGATCGCGCCTTGGTTTTTCGAGCAGGATGGTGGCTGGTATGTGCAATGCAGATACGGCGCACGTGTGCTCCTTCCAAACGGCAAAGACAACGCAGTATTTGTCAAAAAGTTCGACAGTATTGCGGATATCTTAAAAGCGTTTTGTCAGGCGGCAAACGAAGGCGAATTGGATACAGCTATGGCTGCTGTCATGGTCCCAAAAGCCAAAGCCAATTGATTGGATCAACACCGGGTAGGCAAAAGCCCTTTCTGGGGTCAGGACCCGTTAATTTATGCCAAGACATCATCTCTACTATGCCTGCCGATCGTCACCCAACGTTCCATCACCCATTGCTATGCTGCCAACAGGTCCGTCAATAGTGACTCGTTTTCGACGGTCTGATGGGCAGCCCGTTGGTTTTATAACGATGGCACAACAAGAGCCTTCGAATACTAAAGCGATTTGAGACACCAGTGGTCAACAATAGCCACCGACGAACGATAAGTACTTCACACGTTCAAATCGGCTGCTGTGAATTTGGGTTTACGCAGACCCTTTTGGGGCACCTAGCAACCAAATCTCTGTTGATCGTTCGTTGATGTGGCTGTGGCAGGCATCACTCAATGCGTTAAAGCGCTCTGCCAGCGCTGCATGATGGCCAGTCTGTGCCAACCTCTGCCCGTAATAGCGCAGCTTGCTTGCACATACGGCAATGCTGCTGATGCTTGGCATTTCATTATGGAACCGAAGGCCGCGCAAATAGCTCTCACTGCGGCCAAGCCAATCTCTGCTGAATTCACTTTCGCTGCTAACCAGTTTGTGTTCCTGCAAAAGATCAAACACCTCATTTAAAACCGTTTTCTGCATAAAATCTGTCCTCGTTGATAAATAACTATAGATACGAGTGCTCGACTGGCATTGCGCTCGATATTTATCCGCGCATAGCGCTCTACAAAACGGCATTGAGCTAGCCAACAAATTGTTGTCGCCAGCAGATCTTGCCAGCGCAGTTAGGTCCAAGACGGAGGCCGAACAACAAGCAAAGCCGCAACGGGCTTGTAAAAAATATGCGGCAGGATTGGGATCAGAGGCCGAAACTCTTCGGCACCCCATATGTGTTACAGCGCAGGTGTTCGTGTGCTGTAACACTGCGTTGTGAACAACTCTACGCACGTAAAGGCGACAGCATAACCCCGTCTCCCAGCAATTCGCTGGTTGTGCGCGAACACTGACTGAGGCACTCACAGAGAGGCCCTTTTTATTGAGAGGCGAGAAGCCTCTCTATGACATCCACATCTACAGAGATCGCCCATTCCGTAAAGGATACGAGTATCTTAGTCGGGAAAGATATGCGTTGATGCGAAGGTTCGTTTGAGCGGAGCGAAAACGGACTTGAGCAGAAAACGCGCTGGCGCTGCGCAGCAGTGACAGACAAACACCACAAGTAACCTACATAAGAGCTTATGGCAGCCAGAACTCTGACTTCGGTATCATGAAACCCTGCCGGGAGTAGAGGCCAATTGGCAGTTCAGTGGTTTGATTTGTTCAGTGTTGTCAATCGGTAAAGCTTCCGAGTTTTAACGGGGTGGGACGAATTTGGTTTGTAGAGGACTTGGTTTCTGAACAACTCCATGGTTTTTTATGCAGCCGTACCAGTTTTTGCGAAAAGGTAGCAAAAATCTGCTTGTCTTTGCCCCACCCGCAAGCTTTCAAGGACACAGCATCTCTGATGTGATGGGGGATTGATGATCCTCGCACCGATCGTCATTTTCTGCTTGATAAACTCAACTCTGCTTCTCTCATAAAAGCGAACAATAGGCGCCCCGAACGTGTTCCAGCTTCTACCTTGTAGAAGGTTTCTCCGTTAGAAACCACTTTCCCAACAGCTCTATATCCATAGCCTTTGGCAGAACAACTATGCGCGGACGCTTTGACGTGAGGAAACGAGTAGATCATTGCTCCCTTTTCCCCTGCATAAACATTTCGTGGTTCAATTTCGAACATTCCATTAATAGACCGATTGATTTCATCAACATCAAAGTCTTCGGGAGGATATTGATCCACCACAACATCTTCCTGAAACATCCTGAGCAAACGCCTTGCATCGGCAACTGATTTGTTGCCAGCTGCGAATGTCATCACTCCATTTTTCGTTGGCAGAAAAACCCAAGGGGACGCCAAGTGTTTCCCAGCCTTTTCCAATCGGTCTTTGATGCCTATAACGTGCATTTCAATGGCTGAAATTAGCCACTCATAATCAGAAGAAACATTCTGTGGTTGGCTTTTACTACCATATGTCCTGTGCGCGCCTTCGATGCCGTTCACCACGAAATCAATCGCTTGTTTATCATGGTGTTCATTTACAAGCGACATCATGGAGATCTTCAGATTGAAACTCGGCTTTTCTTGCAGATACGCCTGATAAAGATTGGTGCATGGTTGGCACCAAGGTGCGGCCATTACGTAAACGGTTTTTTTGTTACTTGGATCACCAATTTCTACTGAAAATGTGTGTTTGGCATCAAAAATTAGTGCCTTATCGAAGGCGCTACAGTTATCTGCAAAAGCCGAATTAGCTTTTACTAAGTTAAATGCTACAAATACTAGCCCGAATAAAAATCTGCGCACCCCAATTCCCCTTCTTTTATTATGATTTGATCGTTTGCAACACCGCTTGAAGGTGACCAGCTTTGAAAGGCAGTGAACTTTTTGTTTCCATGAAAAATATTCACGATTAGATCGTCATGGCCGTCAGGAACTACTTGCTTAAACGTTCTAACTATGTCGCTCGGCGGCAAGCTAGCATCTGATATAAAAGCAGTTCTGCCAGGATATTTGCAGGCTCTGACTGCTATTTTGATTGCGTTTTCAGTATGATTTTTTCTTAGCCTTACTGATGCACTATCACCCGATCTTGAATACTCCTCGATAACAAAATTGCGTTCAGATACAGAGCCGTCTGACCCGCCCATTGAAACAAGATCGATTAACTCGTCTTGCCCATCCTTAAGCTCATCTACGTCTGCCACTAGCTTATCTATTTTTGAGCCTATTTCTTTACTTAGAATAAAAAGAGATGGCTCTGTATTGATGTCTTGGGGATTCATTATCCTTGCGCTTGTTTGTGTAGTAGCGAGTGCTAAAAACGTAAAAAAACTGACTTTGATATAAAAATAGTTTTTGTTTTTGTCTCTACGCGACTTCAAAAACCAAATTACAAGTACTAACGATATTGCCCATAAAAATGCTTCATAGTATTCAGATTTACCAAATATTCTGTCAACAACGTCAATTGCAGAGACAGGTAAAGCCAACGCTCCGCTAAACGCAGCTACTTTTAAATCTACTTTTGGGAAATTTATTTTATTTAATATGCCAAGTTTAGGGTCTAACATATCTAAGCTTTATCGTACTGATTGATGGAGTTTGCAAAATCATTGTCTATCGCAAATGTGATACTTGTGTTTTACGAACCGAAGCAGCGTCAGGTGTATTCTCAGACTGCGTTGAACTGATGCGCTATCGAGGCATGGGGGCGTTGTGAGCTTTTTTCCGGGCAGGTCTTGTAAGCAGGCGACAGTCTTACGTATCCTGCCCACATACAAGGCTGGCGATACAACAGCATCATTCCTGTTTGGGCAACGCGATATCTCTTCGTGCCGCTAATGTGAAAACTTGTAATAGCTTCCTCCGATTGACTCTCAACCTCATCCTCACTTATAGGCAGGCGTCCTTCAAATTGAAACTATAGATTGTTTCTCTTTCGCAGGTTCGACAATTCGACCTACGAACGCCTTTTGGCATCATCTGTTTAATAGCCTCCACCCCAGTTGTGCAGACTTGTGCTTTTGAAACCCCTGCCTTTTCCGTTCAGACGGGCGCTGGAGTCTTTTTATTGGAGGATGAGCGATCAAACCCTGGGTTTATCTATAAGGATTCTAGGGGCTATGATCGCCGCCATCTGAAATGCGGCAAACCGTCCATTTGCGACGCCCTATCTAGAAACTTGACCAGTTACTCAGTGATTGTGGTCAATGGTCGTTGTTGAAACACATCTGCGGTCTCGGCTAAAGCCTAACCTACCGGCGTACTTGGCTCGTTCGAGCGAGGCGGTTACTGGCCGCGATTTCCTCAATCGTTTTGCTGCTTTCACAGTGTGCTGAATTTAAAGTCTGCTCGGAGAACAAAATCTCATAGAACAAGCACTCAATGAGATATTTGGGTAAGTCATTGACGATGTTGGGTATATCAAGTGACCTGATTTCGGTCGACCAATCCGAACCTCAGAAACTACACTCGTTCATAGCGAAGTAGTTGGTTTTTGGAGGTTTTTTATGCGTCAGGCTCAAACGCTCAATGACACCCAACTTCGACGAGTTTTACACTATTGCCGTAGTCGGCGTCATCCACTGCGCGATGAAACGATTGTGCTAGTCAGCTTCATGGCCGGTCTTCGGGCAAAAGAAATTGCCGCTCTCAAAATAAGTGATGTGTACGTCGAGAAAGGTGCTGTGCGCGAACAGTTCATGCTTGCAGCTGCGCAGAGTAAAGGCGGAAAAACGCGCACTGTGTATTTAAACGTGCGCTTAAGGCGTGCGCTTGCGGACTATGCTGCCGTGTTGGATTTGGGCGAGCCATTGAAGCCGCTTTTTCCAAGCCAGAAAGGCGGGCACTTTTCAGCAAACACCATGTGTCAGTTGTTTCTTGAAATTTATCGAGCTTGTGGGCTCAAAGATGCCAGCAGTCACAGCGGACGCCGTACCTACATCACACGACTTGCAAATAAAGGTGTTGGTGTCCGGTTGCTTGCCGAGTTGGCTGGGCACTGTCATATCTCAACCACGCAGAGATATATTGATGTGAATGCTGATCAGCTGAAGCAAGCCGTGGAATTGTTGTAGTGACGAAATAGAACGGAGATGGTTTAGGAGCCGCCAGCTGGCCCTTGGGAAAATGCACAACTAAGCCGACAGTGGTTATGAGATTTTTGCGATAGCTTTCAGCCCCACGCGGGCGCTAGTGCATACCCCAGCAAATGACCGGAGCGAGCCCACTTTGACTGTCACTGCCAAGTCAACAAAGGCAGATGTGCGAGTACCCGTGAAGATCGAATACATCCAAGCAGAGGTTTCATATTGAGCGGATTTTCATGGGAGCGCGGGCCGTTCATCCAATGTCCCAAATGCGGTCAAACGACGATGGGCATCCTCTCTGCCAGAGGCCAACTGTTGACCAAACGGTGCACCAATTGTCGTGCGAAAATGCAAATCCCACTGCCCGAGTTGGACAAAAAGGCGATCTATCTGGACCAATTCATGTTCAGCATGATTTACAACGTCAAGAATGAAGGCAACCTCCCAAAGGGTCATGAAACCTTTGCGAAAGAGGTCTATGCGCAACTAAGGCGCTGCGTTCTTCTACAGCAGGTTTTCTTGCCTCACTCTGATATTCACCACGATGAGACAACGGTCTTCCACAGTCCGATAGATCTGCGTGGTTTTTATGAGGTTTTTGGCGGCGACGTCGCCTTGATGGATTCTCGCGATGTCGAGTTCTCACAGAACATAAAGTTCGCGGAGGCGTTCTTCGATGCCGCAGAGCCTACCATTTCTTTTCAATTAGATGAGATCGCAGGCAGTCGAAGGAACGAATGGCTGCCAGATATACACGTAGGCGTACAAGCCGATTACAGCCAATTCGCAGATCAAATTCGAACCTTTAGGAGCGAAGTGCATGGTGCATTGAAACACCTGGCTGATAGTTGGCTTGAGACGAAGGCAACATTTGATGGTGTACTCGAAAGTGAGTTCTCAGCAATTGGGCCAACAAAAATGCAGGCCTTTGCCAAGTGGTTTGAAGAAGTCTTAAATCCAGATCCAAGCGACCCTCTGGCGCTTCTTGAGAGTTCAGGTAGACCAATTTATCGGGAGTACAGCGCGCTCTGTCGATCACTGGAAGAACGTGGTGTTGATGAAGATCAGCAGCTGATTGAAATAATTAAGTTTTGGCAATGGGAACGGCTACGTGAAACACCATATCAAAGAATTTCTTCATATTTATTCGCCGCAATAGCTAGACGGGTAGTCATGGGCGAGAAGAGAATAGTTGATCGTGGACTAATGAACGACGTGAGGACAATCTCGACCTATGCGCCATACGTGGATGCGCTCTTCATTGATAAGCGCTGCGCTGCATTATTGCAGGAAGAACCACTTGGCTTCGAGTTAGAGTACAAGGCCCGCATATTCTCTCTACGTGACCCAGACGAATTCTTGGAATACTTAAGGGAGATAGAAGGCCAAACACCGGATGAGGTTCGCGAATATGCGACAATGATTTACGGTCTTGACTAGGTGCGATTACATTCAATTCAAAATCCAGATGCATTCGCCGCATTCACTCACTTTTTCTGTTGTTCGGCGACCATAGGCGATGCCGGGGACAGAGAAAACAGGCTAGACAGCCTCCTGGATGCACAAAACGTACTAGCTCTCAACGTTCTTCCAGCCCTTTTGGAAAAACCCTTTAAATACTGTTGCGCATTGGTGAAACTGACACGTTGGTCCATCCATGAAAGCGAACAATTACTAAGGAAAAAGACATGCCCACGCGTAGTAAGACTTGAGTAAGTATAAAAGAATTTCGTCCTGAAACATAGATTGCGCAAATATTTTCGATAGTAACTTGCTTTGCCACCCGATAAGCAACAATGCAGACTAGGAAAAACGGCGGCGAAAAAAGATGTGAACGATATGAGGATCCACCTCAGAAAGCCAGCAGCGGTAATCTAATGTACATCAAGGAAGACTTTTTCTCCGTCCTCTAGCGGCTCGAAATTGGAGTATGGGCTTCCGCTAACCCATTTTCCGATCGGCGTTCCGTCACAACTCCATAGTCGAATAGACTTGTCGGCACACCAAGTAATAATACGACAATCCGTTAAGACCTTCAATTCTTTGATTTTATTTGGATGCGGACCTAGTTGCGCAAGTTCTTGGCCGTCCGCACCCCATAAAGAGGCTTTGTAGGCGCTTCGGGAAAGTATTCGTCCGCATGACATCTCAATCGCGTTCAAGATCGGCGGACCATGTGACTGAACAACAGAGAGGGTTTCGCCATTCGAATTCCACAATCGCAAAGAGCCATCTACTCCCCAAGAAAGTATGCGACCATCATTTAACTGTCTAACACCCATTACTCGCTCTGTATGGCCTTGCAAGACTGCATACGCCATCCCGAGAGAACTCCAAATCCGGATCGTAGTGTCTTCACCCCAAGACAAGATCCGTCCGTCTTCAAGTTCCAACGCGCCAGTAATATTGTGGTGGTGCCCTTCAAACACTGTAATAGCTTCTTCACCGCTGCGTTCCCAGAGCCGAAGCGTTTTGTCGCTGCTCCATGAAAGCAACCGTCCGTCTTGTAACTCTAACGCGCCGTTTACCGCCGAATTATGGCCAAGAAACTCATTAATGCAAACGCCTCTAACGTCCCATAGACGAAGGGTTTTATCATAGCTCCATGACAATATAGAGCCATCGCTGAGCTCTTGCATATCCACCACTAGTCTTTGATGTCCGGGAAGCATCACCAATTTTTCTGTATCTGGATGCCAAATCTGAAGCGTATTGTTCTTAGCCCATGCGAGTATGGAGCTATCCTTAAGGATCTTCAAATTTCGACCGTACAGATAGGGAGCTTCCAGCACTGATACGAGCTTGCCACACGTGTTCCAGACCCGGATTTGATTGTCCGTCCCCCACGACACTGTCCTTACGTCACTCAAACGTTGAGCGGTCTCGGCTAAGTGCGCTGTCCCTGGCTTGCTGTATGTGTCCGAAGAAAATGGATGTGCGACCCGCAAAGTGTTGTCGGCGCTCCAAGATATTATACGCATGTCATCTATTTGCTGCGCCCCGAGCACCGGTAGAGAATGTCCCTCAAGGGTGGCTAATGCTTTGCCGCTTGAATCCCATAGCCTAACCGTACTGTCTTTTGACCAAGAAAGAATTCGACCGCTAGGTAGTACGTTTACACCCGAGACTTCCCCTGTATGTCCCTCCAAAACTCCGAGTGGGAAGCCTTGTAAATGCCATAATCGTAAAGCGCTATCTTCGCCCCAAGAAACAATTATCCTGTCATGCAGTAATTCTACCCCAGCAATCAGGCCCGTGTGGCCTTTTAAGCTCGCGAGTTTGGTGCCATCCTGATCCCATATGTGAATTGTATTTTTGTTATCCCATGAAAGTATAGTGTCATCGTTTAAGGCTTTGAAACCGCGTGTAGAGACTTGATGGCGCCCCATAACCGCAATGGCTTCGCCATTTGTCCCCCATAATCGTATCCCATCACTTGCCGAAGTGAGGACACGCCCATTTTTCAAAACAGAGATGCCGTCGAGACAAGTTAGATGCCCACTGACATTCCACAATGCGGTGCCATCAGATGACCATATCTTAAACGTTGTCCCCAGACTACTCCATGAGAGTATGCGTCCATTCTCGAGCACTTCCACGCCATCTATTGAGCTAGTATCTCCATCTAGAAGGGCGTGCGTTTTACCGTTTACATCCCAGATCCGAAGCGTACCATCTTCGCTCCACGAAAGGATCAGACCGTTTTCCAGTATTCGAGCGCCGTTTATTGGGGCGGTGTGTCCTTCCAAGACAGCTTTTGTTTGACCATGTATGTCCCAGATCCGAAGCCTACCATCCTCACTCCACGAGAGTATCAGATCGTTTTCCAATATTTGAGCGCCGTTTATTGAGGCGGTGTGTCCTTCCAAGACAGCTTTTGTTTGACCATGTACGTCCCAAATCCGAAGCGTACTATCCTCGCTCCACGAGAGGATCAGACCATTTTCTAATTCTTGGGCATTTTTTATTGGTCCAATATGCCCTTCTAGAATGACGCATCCTTCACCGCTTAAGTTCCAGATCCGAAGAGTGTTGTCGCGACTCCAAGACAACACTCTTTCTTCGCTAATTAGACGCGCACCAGCAATCCTGTTGGTGTGACCATGAAAAACTGTGGCATCGGACAACGGTAAAACTGAATTATACTTTCGAAATATTGTAGCGTCGCAAAATTCAGAGCAATTAATAATATCTCTCATGTGGTCAAACACAAGCTGGTTAAACTGTTCCAATGCATTGGTGCGACCGAAAGGCATCAGTGACGCTTCGATGATAAAATGAGAACAGTTTACCCAGAAGTCACGCCATCTGAGCACATCTAAACGGTCTATCCGGGTGGCAGCTAGGTAGGCTGTCTCTGAAGCTGTTCTTCCTATAAGAATTGTCGCATCGACACTTTGCATTCGTTTGCGAAGAAATGAAGTATCGCAAAGGAGATCCGCCGCTTTGTCCATATCACCGACATCATGCAAGTGCTCAAAAATGTGCGCGAGCGCATAGTCAGATAAACCGGACTTCCAGGATTCAAGGCAGTACGATAACAATACCTTTCCTGCTTCAGCAGCCTCTTGTGCAAGTACGCGGGCAAAAATGTCGCCAAACCGCAGGTGAAGAAAGGAAAGTGCTTCGGTATCTCGCCGCTTAGGATCAATCCGACGCCGTGTGAACCAGCGCTCCACACGATGGTCGAGGACCCGCAGATTGATGTCTCGACCAAGAATTTCCTCCAGTTCCGTCAGCATTAGAGCACCCTTTGCAACACTCATCAGAGCGAACAGGCTTCTTACGGATCGCGACCAGGCTGTCGGGTCATGCCTTCCGATATCATCGAGTTCGTCGAGGCGGGCTTCCACGTAGTCGGTGAACGTGTCTGGTAGGTCGTTGAGGCGGGCAATGGCATCTTCAGCGGCCCCTCCGGATTGAATTGTTTCAATAAAATCTTCGATAACGAATGACAAAAATAACGGAAAACCGTCTGTTGTCCGACGGAGCTTTTTCGCAATTCCCATCGGTTCAAACAAAGCGAGACCGAACCGGCTTAGTTCATTTTTCAACCAGTCGGTTATGTCGTCCGCGGTGATGGGTTGAAGGTCGATACGCTTAAAGCACGGGAGCTTTTCAATACGCTTCCAGGAGCGCAGAGCGTCCGGCCACAGCTTTGCTTCCGCGCGGCAGGATACCATAAGGTGAACGTTCGCTCCCAGTTGAGTTGGAACAAAAGCGTCGATAATGCGCTCCGCTTCATCAAGCCCATCGAGCAAAATTAGCAGAGGCGCTTCATCCGGAGTATCTTTTGCAAGCATTGAGTGAATGGCATCGCGCAAAGTGCGCCGGTCGTATGGAATCTCCGAACGATCCTCCGTCCCCTGCCAAGACTGGACCTGTTTCAGCAATGATCGTAGCGCATCTTCTTCTGAAATCGTCGCACGGTATCCACGATTGAAAAAGTGACGGGCCACAAATACACCGCCAGATGTTGCGAATTCCGCGACTGCCGCAAGAACGGCGCTCTTCCCTATCCCTCCCGGTCCCGTGACCAAGGTAACGCTTCTGTCTTGATCGATTGTGGACAGCAATTGATTGATTTCCATGCCACGGCCAAACAGTTTTCCTCGGAAGTTCGAAAGAATTTCCTCGGTTTCCGCCAACGTTTCGCCAGCGGCCTCAGCTATGCTCAACAGACGGCGCTGCTCAGCCTTCAAAAGGAGTTTAGGATTTTCTGAACCGGATGCGATTTGAGCCGTTAGGTGTTCCAGGCTATAGCGCATTGCCCCGATGCTCGAGGCGAACGAATCAAGCTGGTTTCTGATTGCAGCCACATCCTCGGCAAAATAGCCGTTCTGGTGTGCGACCTGCTCAAGGAGTGCTTGATGTGAGACAGAGAGCTTCTCAAGTGTGCCAAGTTTCTCACCGAACCATATTCTGCTGAAGCGCTCGTTGGTCTTAACCTGTTCGGTGAAGTAAACCGAAAATGCAGCATGCCATGACGGGGCCACAGGTTCACTGTCCTCGACCAGGCCGTTGCGAAAGACTTCAAGAAAAGCATTGGGAAGCGGATCGTAGCCAGTTGCTTCAGCGAGTTCCGCAAGACAGATTTCTTCTGCGGCTTGCCGAAGATTTCTTAAGTACTCGTCAAATGCGTTTTCGCCTCTCGGCTGATCTAGCGTTCCAAGATGGGAACCGGCAAACTCCTCTATCTTGCGAATGTCATCCTCATTGAAGCGTAGGGTCCAAGACTTGCGGAATGTTTGGTCGATGTGACGTCGGGCGCGCTCCGCAAAGATACGCTCATTTTCCATTTCCATCGTTCCGCTCTCGACCTTCGGCAGAGTTTTGCGCCAGCACCGCAGGACATGAAGCAAAGCCTGCATCTGTGCCGTGCGCAGGCCTCGTTCTAGGTCGTGATTGGCGGGTAATCGGATATGTGAAATGGTCCGGTCTTTGATCTCCAGAGCAAGAGACTGACACGATCGGTCCGAAACGCCTTGTAGTACAGCTTCGCCGCCCTTAGCTCCAAGGTACTTCAAGGGAGCAAGCAAGACGGACGTCACTCCCGCCACGGCAATCATACTGACCGGCTCAACCATCAAAATTTCCACACTATCAACAGCATTGCAAACACAGACAAGGCGATAACCAAGCACAACCAGTTGACGAACGCGAGAGACCATACAGTTTATTTGAAGCGCTTCACTTCGTCAGTGGTAATCTCGATGACGGTAAGGTTGTCTCGGTGGAGAGAATTGCTGATTCAGAAATTTAATTGCTAATGGATCTCAAAGACGATGTTCCTAAGCAGCTCAAGCGAACATAAAGGTACCTTCGTCTCATTCCAAGCCGATGAATAGATTGGACCTGTCGCGGATTTGCGCTGCTCCTAAGACTTCGTATTTTGACACGGGGAATCTTCATCACGTCACGGCGCAGAGTTTCGCGCAGAAGCAGTTCGGATAACGCTGACCAGCGGCTTGTCGCATAGGCAAGTCGCCCAAGACCTTGGTGTTGGTTTCTATACGCAAAACCATTGGATACATCAGGACCGTCGCGATCTTGAGAAAACTGCCACACAATCTGAGCTTGAAAAGGAGATATCAGAGCTACTACGAAATAACCGCCTGCTCCAGGAGGATAGGATGTGCTAAAAAATGGCCTCAGTTCTTTGCAGAAAGAAGCAAATTAGGTCATCATTTATCGCGGTAAAGCAAGGTGTTGGGCCCGCTTCCAAATTATGATAGCTCATGAACGTGACTCCGTGGGGCTACCGTTCCGGGAGGGATAGCTCTGAAAGTGACTGGCAGCGTAGGGATTTGTTCGTGCTTGCCCATATCCAAGAGGAATTCCGGTTGCCACTTGATCGCTATGTGCATTCTCGCATGGCTGAAGTAGTGAAAGAACCCGGAGTCGATGTAAGCCAACGGCAGTTTTACAGTTTGTTCGGATGCCCTGCGATTTTGAGGCGGGGAGGCGCAAAGGTGCCAGAGGTGCAATAGGTGGCGAATTGCTACAAAGTGAAGTTTTTTATCACAACGCCAGGCTGATCAACCAAGGATCTTAATTAGCGTTTTCTCGCTTAATAGCTGTTTCTCAAATGCGTCTAATGCTCTGCAGGAAAAAGCTTCTTCAGGTTCATAACCAGCGCGATTGGCACCTACGGCTGCTAGGAGCGCCGTTTCTGACAGCTTGCCTCGTTCAAAGAGCTCAAACGCTCGCATTCCAGCTGATTGAACATTGGTTTCCAGCTCCTTGTTTTCTTTGTAGTCATACGATTGATCGTCGAAATGATCTGGCTCGTGATCAACTGGATCTTCGGGTAGATCGGTGTCGCTCTCATCAGCCATCGTGACAGACTTTTCCAAGTCGGCTTTTTCCACTGTCAGCGAACTTACATCAAATCGTTTTCGATATTCTTCTTCAGTCAGGTCATGTCGCGGCCCGGTGAGTATCTCCTTGCGAAGGCGTGGCGTTAGATGACTGTAGTGGCGTTCAATCATCTGAATACTGTTGCCCATTTGGATTGCTAGCGTGTGCACATCCATGCCGTCGTTCAAAAGCGCGAAAGTCGCGTAGGTATGGCGCAGGCTATAAAGAGTGCGCGATTGTCCGGTGCGTGGGCACTTCAAAAGACCGGTGTGTTCCATCAGTTTTTTGAATGGTTGCCGAAGGTTTTCCGTTACTGTTCCATCCGGCAAACGGAATACAGGTTCATCAACCTGTTTTTTGAGCAGAGCTTCAAATGACATGTTCGCTATATCTGGGCAGCGTGATTGTATCCGTTTTAAAAAAGCAATGGTGTTTGCCCGACATATAATGTCGCGCTCGCCAGTCTTTCCATTAAGGTGCATTTCCAAATAAGTCCTGCCACCTTCCTCAAATAGATGGACGTGTTTCCAACGGAGATTCTCGGCTTCAGTGCCGTGTCGGATACCAGTATTTGCAAGGACTAAGATATAGTCTCGCAGTAGGTGCCGCATGTCCCTTGATTTGCCTTTTCGCCCTGCATCGATCCAGGACGGCAATACTCGGATCATTTTGGCGTACTCATCACGCCGAAAATCCGGTCTGCGTTCGCTGTCGCGCCCCTTGTTTATAAGAACAGGCACATGCGTTCGATTGATGTATCCATGCGCTACAGCTTCGTAAAAAACGCGATTTAGCGCCGAATTATGGGTGTTGAGCGTAGAGGCTTTCGGCTCACGCCCCATCTTATCAGCCCGCCACTTCGCAAACTTTTGCAGTTCCTCATAATTGATCGACGTAATGAACTTATCGCCAAAATATGGAATGAGATATTTCTCAAGAACGATTTTGTAGTCGCGGAAGCTTCGCTTGCCGACACCTGCTTCTAGCTGGCGATCCATTTCTGAGATGACAACCTTAGCTACGTCTGCAAAGCGTTTGCTGATTATGGGAAGGCCATTCTTATCGCGCGCACGATACTCGTAGTACAGCTCGCGTGCACGCTCCTTCGCGTCAGCCAATATCTTGTGCTTTTTAGTAATGCGAACCCAACGTCCACCTAATTTGAAAGTCGCTTGCCATGCCCTGCTGTTATTACGGCGAAACAAGCGAACTTCGCCGTCGAGTAGGGTAACCGTATTTGGTGCGAGCTTTGGCATGATTAAAGACTAGCTGAGGCTTCTGAAACAACCTGATCTGGCATGCTGGCGTTGCATAGATGATATGAAAGACTGTTGAGCAACGGTGTTCAAGAATACTGTGTTGAACACAGTGAACTTACGATCAAATCGAAGAAAATGCGATAGTAAAACTGCGCTACAGGTGTGCTACGCATTTTTGTACGGAAAGCGACACAGCCGGATCTTTAAGTTATTGATATATATGAGAAAAATGGTAGCGGGAGAGGGACTCGAACCCCCGACACGCGGATTATGATTCCAACGGAAAAGCTATGAATTTCATGGTTTTGAGATGACTTTGAGCTTGCGTGAGGTGACGTTGTAGCTGTAACCAGATAATTGTTTTTGATCTTTTGGTTACGGTTCTTCGATGATCGCTCTTCTTATAGCTCGCGGCTTCCCACGCTCGGTCCAGCCCGCAGATTTGAGCCTTGACCCTTCGGTCCGGTTTCAATGGACCTGTTTGCAAGAAGCAGTCAGCGCTGCGAATAGAGAAATTACTTCGCACTTCGCGCTGGGAGTCGGAGTTGATGAGCGGATTGAAGCGAACCATCCGGTGCTCAGAGCCGCGTTCATTAAATCTGTTACAACGCAGCAGCGCATGTTGATCGACAATGTTGCGCGGCTCTTCGACAATCATGACTGGGACAGCGCCTTGGCTTTCCAAACGGCAATTCAGAAATCAGACATCAACATTTTTTGCGCGCTGCAAGGGGCGAGACTGGAAGAGCTTGATCAACAAACTCTTCGTGTTCTCATCTTGGATCGATTACATCAAAGTAAGGAGCGTCAGGCGGCGCGTGAGTTCCGAAAGACGCTTCAGAAGCAGCATGTTCGAGCGAAGCCAAAAGCCTCAGCGGGAAGTCCGTCACAAGCCACGGAGAAACTGGCACTTTATGATGAAATTTTCATAAGCATCCACATTCACAAGCTCTGCAATGATTGGATAACGGAAGACCTTTCACCTCCATTCACTGTCAAAGAGATTGTTGACGGTTTGAATGAAAAAGGCATTCAGACCCAACGCGGCAAACCGTGGACGCCGCCCAACCTCAGGAAATTCTTGCGGGTCAAACGAAAAACCGATCCTGAAAGCAAGCTTTGGGATTTGATCAAACTACCGAAACCAACAGAGTTCTAACTAAGCCGCCTCCAGATCTGCTTCGAGCTTTGCAAACAGCTCAACATCATCCTCGGCGTTGTCAAACAGGTGCCCATAGACGTCAAAGGTCATGGTGATCGAAGCATGTCCCAACAGCGTCTGGATTTTCTTCGCGGGCCAGCCCTGTTCAATGTAAAGCGAGGCAGCGGCATGACGCAGGGCATGGAACGAGAACTTCGGCTTGCCCTCTGCAGTTACGATGCCAGCGTCTTTCAAGAGGGGATACAGAACCCGGTTTGAGATGTTCGACGGGCTCTCGACATTGCCAACACCATTCGGAAAGACAAGATCGAGATCGCCCGTTGGGCAGTCTGCTTTCCACGCCATCAGCACCTTTTTGACGCTTGGTGCCATGGGAATGTCTCTTCGGCCCGACTTCGACTTGGGCTTGCCGATCTGATTGAAGCGATCAGCGCGTTGACGGACGCGAATGATCGACTTCTGAAAATCAACATCTTCCCAACGCAGACCACGCAGCTCCGACATGCGCATGCCCGTGTAGATCGCGGTGGTAATCAATGGGCGCTGCTTATCAGGAACAATCTCGAGCATCGCCTTGATTTCAACCTTGGTCGGGATGATGCGATCTGGAGCGTTGCGTGAAGCCCTGCGCAGCTTCACGGACAGAGCCACGTTGTTGTCGATCCACTCGCGATCGAGGGCTTCGTTCAGAGCTGAGCGCAAAGAGCGCAGCACCTTGTCGGTCATGGCCCTGGAGTTCTTGTCCAGCATGTCATCCATGAAATCGCGCACGTGTGAGCGGGTGAGGGCAGATAGCTCCCGGTCACCAATGGCTGGCTCGATGTGGTGATCAACGTGATTGCGATATGAGCGCAGGGTTGCGCGTTCCAGCTCATCGCGCTCACAGCGCTTGATCCAGGCTTTGCATGCGTCACTGATTGTCTTGTTGTTTGTCATTCTGCTCGTCCAAGTCTTCGATTTACAAAAGTGTAGGACGGGCGGAAGACGGTGTCGGGTGTTTTTCCAGTCGGGAAGATGGAAAAATGAAGGCGCATATCAGTGCAGGGTGGAAGTCCTAGAAAAACCGCCACAACACTTGGGGGATGCCATATGGGGTCGGCAGCTGGGCCGTGCCAAACCCCGGAAGAAGGCTAGCGGTGGTGGCCGCTTTCGGCCCATTGCTGACCTTGGAACGGATTGCCGCACATGGCCGAACCTGCGGCCAAAGTACTTCGTTCTGCGCGACGAACGAAGGTCGGCTTACCCATCGCAGCCGTTGTGGCGCCGCCACATAGTTGGGTCGTGCCCTTCCGGGACTTTGGCACATGGATCATCTGAGTAGCCGCGCAATACGCTGTATCTTCGGATTTGTTCATCGCTCAGAAGAGCAGGTGTTGCGAGATGTCTCGACAAATGAACCAGCCGCAAAGCAGCTCTGGCTTTGGCAGCTGTATCCAAGAGCCTTGCGAGCTCTTCTTGCGACACATCGGCATCTTCGAAAGCGGCGCTCACGGCTGCCTCAGCTGAAATAAAGCGCTCGCCTGCGGCGATGGCTTCCACTCGCATCTCTTCAAACAACTCGGTGATCGCAGCAACTTGGCCGCTCGAAAGCGCGAGTTCTTGCTGAAGCTCCAGCAGATGGGCCGGGCCGGGAAGGCCGTTTAACTCCGCAGGAAGAGCCAGTCCCCAGCCACCGCCACGGCGAAGCTCAGCTATGTCTTGATCGGACAGGCTTTTGATCTCACGTGCCTCGAACCCGGCATACGGTGTGCCACCATGTTTATGCCCGTGATCCTGCGCGAATGCCGACACAGGCATGGCAAGCAAAACAACTGCCGTAAACAAAATATCCTTCATCAGCATTCCACTCCAACGAGATCGCGGCATTGGCCACTCCAATGACAGTATCGGCTTTTCTGCGCCGCACACAAGCCGACCTTGGTGCAGCCGCAGCGAATGCCAACTTGGTCCCGCGGCACAGACCTTTGTCCACGCCGCGACGGTCCGGTTCCCCACCCATTCCGGGAGAAGGCATTTGCTGGCACTGCGGTCGTTGCTGATGGACGCATTCAATGGCGGTTTCGCGCCGGCATTCCGGTCGTGCGCTGGGTTGAATCATGAGCCCAACTGCAGACACCAGTCAGAGAAATGCGAAATTGGCAGGAACTTGAGTTAAGCGGACAGTCTTTTGCAACAAAAGAATTGTCCGCTTTTTAGCAAGGGCTCAGCACATACCGCTTTTCGATGAACAGGCCCTTGCTCCAAGTCTAAAACGACATGACGCGCGTGTTGTCTGCCATGATGGCAGCGGCCATTGCGGGCGGCTTGGCGACGGTGATCCCATCCAGAAGCGCGTCCGGGCCAGCCCCCTTGTTGGGAAGGTAGATCGCGCAGACTTCAACTTTGCCACCAGCTTGCATGATTTTCTGCATCAAACCCTGCGGGCTCATGTCTTTCGGTGCCTGACCGGTTGTCGCGCTGGCGGGGGCGTCTTTGAGGGCCAAATCGCCAGCCGGGCCACACAACAGGATCTGGGCAGATTTTTCTTGCTGGATTGACTGCATGGTCAGCACCATGGCCATCAGTTGGGTTTGCGGCTCGGGCGCGGTCAGGATCGTCACCAGTTTGTCTGGCCCCTCGGCCTTGACCGGTGCGAGGGCAAGCAGGAAGCTTCCTGCAAGAGCGGCTGCAAGAGTTTTCAGTTTCATCGGTTTCTCCTTTTTGAAAGACAGATTATTCCGGCAGGCAGATTTCTTTGCGGGCGATCGCTTTGCCTGTGCGCACCAAAAGAAGGGCAATGATCGCAACGAGCAGGACGAGCACCAGGGTTCCGAGCCCGCGGTAGGCGGCTGATCCCGTTTCCCCGGCATGGACGAAGCTCGCGATCGACAAGGCGGCAACGGGGAAGGACAAGGCCCACCACGACAGGGCAAACGGGATTTTTCGGAACCGCTGCGCCTGCGTCACGACGATCAGGAAAAAAACATAACTGAGGCTGAGAAGGATCTGCCCGAACGGCCCTGGATCCGGCACCAGATGGCTCCAGGCCACATAGGCGATCGCCGGCGGGGCAATCAGGATGGTCAGCGTCGGCACAAGCCGCCCGGGCAAGGGATCATGAAAAACCAGGCGGTTCATGACCAGGGTCAAGAGCACCAGCCAGAACACAAGGCCCGCCGAGAAGAACAACCACGACAGGTCGACGTAGCCGAGTTCGACCCCGGCCACCGGCACCAGCACATTGCCAACCGCCGGGATGAACCAGGCCGGGGACAAATGCGGTGTCTGGAAGGGGCGATGGCTGATCCAGCTTCCAATCACGGCCAGCGACAGCCCCCCTTGCACACTCACACCAATCAGCCAAATCGCCGCGGCTGCGACCGGAAAAAGCGGCAGGAGCGCCGTTCCCAGCAGGATCGTCGAGATGGAGATGGCCGGGAAAAAGGCAATCTTGACGGGATGGTGCCACTCGGCAACCACGGCCGACGGCATGTGGATCGTCTTGGCCAGATAGCCTGCCGCAACAACGGCCATCAGCAGACTGGAGACAACCAGCGCGATTTCGGACAAGGGCAGCGTCAGGTCCCATGCGCGCTCTGCGCCGCGTAGAGCCAGCGTTAGTCCCAGCAGGCCCATGCCGATGGCAAAGAAGGTGACGGGATAATGCTCCAGACGGGTCAGGGCCCCGTCCGGAAGCTGGGTATTCGGGGTGGCGGCTGTCATGGTTCGCCTCACCAGCGCGGCTGGGGTTTACCACGGATCAGAGACTGAAGCGTGTAGACCAGGATTGCCATTCCGATAGCGCCAACCGCCCCAACGGCGAGATAGACAATCACGTCGATCGGGCCGCCCAGGTCGCTTATGCCCGAATGGGTCATCACCTGCACAAACCAGATCGCGGCCACGGCCCCGACCGGCATCGACAGTTGTGCAAGCAGAAATTTGCGCATGGACATCGACCGGTCGCGGATCAGGACATAGAGATAGGCGATGGTGATCGCGATCGCGGCAGCCACCATGGCCCAGAACACAATCGGTCCGAATATCTCCTCGAAAACGGCAATCATCATGCCGGGGGAGAGTTCTTGCATGGGATCGTTCCTCCTCTAATCAGTTTGCTGGGGTTAGGCGCGGCCGCGCAGCATGGCGTTGTAGGTTGCCTTGAGTGCGACCTCCTTCATCAGCCAAGAAACCCACAGCTCTTCCAGCGGCGCGATGAGGCCTGGAAAGGATGGTGTGAGATTGTTCTGGTAGTCGAACTCCACCAGCATCGCCCGGCCGATCTTGGTGATCAGAGGACAGGAGGTGTAACCGTTATAGGTTTGCGTGCCCTCTTTGCCCTGGATCTGCGCAACCAGGTGATCCTCGACAACAGGAACCTGCCATTTCACGCTGGCCGCGGTCTTCCCCTTGGGCACACCCGCCACGTCGCCGACGGCAAAGACATTTGCAAAGCGGGCATGGCGCAAAGTGGCCTTGTCGACCTCTACCCAGCCTTCTGCGACCCACTTGCCCGTCTTCCAAGAGAGCGGGCTGTCTTTGACCACGTCATGGGCGCGCATCGGTGGGATCACGTTGGTGAAATCAAAGCCGATTTCTTGCGGGCCGTCAGGGGTCTGGAAGGTCACAACCTTCCGCCCCGGATCAATGGCGGTCATGACATGGTCGTAGACACTCTTGACCCCGCGCTCGTCATACAGCATCCGCACCTTCTCATTCACGATGGGAACAGAGAAAAAGCTTCCGCTGTGGGCGGCATAGAGCATCTCAACCTTGCCGCGATTGCCCTTGCGCCGCGCGTAGTCGTCGGTCAGGAAGGTGTATTTGAGAGGCGCACCGGCGCACTTCATTTCTGTTGCCGGACGCGTAAACAGCCCGACACCCCCTTCATCGGTGAAGCGGTCCATGGCTGCCCAGGTTTTGGCGGCGTACTCCGGCCCGGCATAAACGGAGCCGATGCCGTTGGTGCCGATCAGATCCAGTGACATGCCGTCGATGGCCTCGTAATCAAGCTTGAGCCCGGTCGCGACAACCAGATAGTCATAGGCGAGTGTCGTTCCGCTGCTCGTCGTAACCGTCTTGGCGTCCGGGTCGATCTCCGCGGCGCTTTCTGCAATCCAGTTGACTGACCGGGGCAGCCAATCCGACGTCTTGGTCACGGAGTAGCCGGATGGCTTGAGACCTGCGGCAATCAGCGTGTAGCCAGGCTGATAGTAATGATCCTGACGCGGATCGAGCAACGTAATCTCAGCGCCGTTGAGCCGGTCCGACAGCCGGTTGGCCAGCGCTGTCCCGGCGGCGCCAGCCCCGAGAATGAGGATCTTGGCGCTCGTCTCAACCGGAGCGGCAGACGCGGGTTTGGCCGTCAAACCAGTTCCGATGCCCGCAGCACCGGCACCGAGCGCGGTGAGCTTTAGAAAATTACGCCGATCGATCGAGGTCTTATCCATGGTGCAGCCTCCCTGTAGCGGGGGGGGCGCCCTTTGACTGTGCTTCAGCGAAGACGGCATTGTCTTGTTGCAGCTCAAGCCACATGGCGTTTACAACGGCGAACATGGCGGCAGCGAACAACCCCAGTATCCAAGCGAAATACCACATCGTTTTTCCTCCTTATTTAGTAAACGGTGTCCGTGTTGGACCGCACATCCTCTTCCGTGACCTTGCCCCACAGCACCTTGTAGACCCACGCGGTGTAGGCCAGGATCAGCGGCATGAAGATCACCGTCGCCACCAGCATGACAAACAAGGTCAGGTGCGATGACGAGCTGTCCCACACCGTGAGCGAGGAGTTCGGGTCGACCGACGAGGGCAGGATGAACGGGAACATGGTCAGCCCAACGGTTGAGATCATGCCCAGGATTGCGATCTTGGATGTGAGCAGAGTGGAGACTTCGCGCCCGGCCCGCAGCCCCAGAAAAGTCAGGGCTGCGCCGACAATTCCCAGAACAGGTGCGATTGTGATCCAGGGCCGGATAGCGTAGGCGGTCAGCCAGCTGCCGCCCTTTGCGACCTCTGAAAAGAGCGGGTTGGACGGGCCATCCGTCACGCTGGGGCTTGTAAACGCATAGCCGTCCAACCCGATGGCCAGCCACAGACCGGCGAGGAGAAAGCCGAGCAAAGACCCGGCTGCCGCGTAGCTGCCAAAAACCCGCGCCCGCCCGGCGACGACACCGTCGGCCTTGAGCGACAGCCAGGCCCCGCCATGCATGATCAGCATGGCCAAGGATGTGAGCCCGGTCAGAAGCGCAAATGGATTGAGAAGTCCAAAGAAAGAGCCCTCATAAAGCGGCATCAGATCTTCGGTGAACCGGAAGGGCACGCCCTGCAGGACATTGCCGACGGCCACGCCAAAAATGAGCGCCGGTACCGCACCGCCAATGAACAGGGCCCAGTCCCATGTCTGCCGCCATTGCGGATTGTCCCGCTTGGACCGGTACTTAAAGGCGACCGGCCGCAGGATGAGGGCGGCGAGCACAAGGAACATCGCCATGTAAAATCCGGAAAAGCTCACCGCATAGAGCGGCGGCCAGGCGGCGAAAATCGCGCCACCCCCAAGGATGAACCAGACCTGATTGCCTTCCCAGACCGGGCCGACGGTGTTGATGGCGACCCGGCGCTCGAGGTCGGTCTTCGCAACGAAGGGAAGCAGGGCGCCCACCCCCATGTCAAAGCCATCGGTCAGGGCAAAGCCGATCAACAGCACGCCCAGCAACAGCCACCAGATGACACGCAGGACTTCGAAATCAATAAGTTCGTGCAAGATCATGGACCTTACTCCGCTGGCTGGAGACCGGCTGCCGGAGCAGACCGTGAAGCTGAAGGGGCGGAACCGGCGACCGCTGCCTTTTCTGGCACGTCGAGATAAGGTCCCTTGCGGATGTACTTGATCATCAGGCCCATCTCGATCAGGAACAGGACGCTGTAGAGGGCAATGAAGCCGGCAAGCGTCATGGCGACCTGGGTTATGCTCAGGTGCGAGACGGAGAGCGCCGTCGGCAGAACGCCGTCCACGGTCCAGGGCTGGCGGCCATATTCGGCAACAAACCAGCCAAGTTCCGCCGCGACCCAGGGCGCCGGGATCATGATGACGGCCAGATAGAGGGCGGGCCGCGGGAAGGTCATCTTCTTGAAGCTTGCAACATAGAAGAAATAGGCCATGACACCGATGAAGGCGAAGCCGAGACCGACCATGATCCGGAAGGCCCAGAACAGCGGCCAGACGGTCGGCACCGTATCTTCAGCCGCCTTGGCAATGTCGGCCTCGGTGGCCTCCCGCGGATCATCCACATAGCGTTTCAGGAGATAGGCGAAACCGAGATCTTTGCCGTGCTGCTCGAACAGGGCGGTCGCGCCGGCCGGCGCATGGTTCGGATCCTTGCGGATCTCCTTCAGCGCATCATAGGCAATGATCCCGGAGCGGATGCGTGTCTCCGCATCCTCGACAAGCTCGGCAATGCCCGGGATTTCATCGGTCAGCGAGCGCGTGCCGATCAATCCCATCGCATAAGGGATGTGCAGCGCATAATGCGTTTCGCGCGCCTCTTGGTCTGGAAAACCGAAGGCCGTGAACGACGCGGGCGCTGGCTCGGTCTCCCACATGGCCTCAATGGCGGCGAGCTTCATTTTCTGGGAATGGGTCACCGAATAGCCGCTTTCATCCCCCAGCACGACCACCGACAGCGCTGAGGCCAGACCGAAACTCGCAGCCACGGCGATCGACCGGCGGGCCAGCTCCGTGTGACGGCCTTTCAGCAAATACCAGGCAGAAACCCCCAGCACGAACACGGCTGCCGTGACATAACCGGCCGACACCGTATGGACGAATTTCGCCTGCGCCACTTCGTTGAAAACAACATCGTAAAAACTCGTCATCTCCATCCGCATGGACAGCGGATTGAACTGAGCGCCGACCGGATTCTGCATCCAGCCGTTGGCGATCAGGATCCACAGGGCTGAAAAATTGGACCCGATCGCGACCAGCCAGGTGACCGTTAGGTGACCGACCTTGGACAGCTTGTCCCATCCAAAAAAGAACAGGCCGACAAAGGTCGCTTCCAGGAAGAAGGCCATCAGCCCCTCAACGGCCAGCGGCGCTCCGAAGACGTCCCCGACATAGTGGCTGTAATAGCTCCAGTTCATGCCGAACTGGAATTCCATCGTGATCCCGGTCGCAACGCCCAGAACGAAGTTGATCCCGAACAAGGTGCCCCAGAACTTGGTCATCTGCCGCCAGATAAGACGGTTGGTCATGACATAGACCGTCTCCATGATGGCGACGAGGATCGAAAGACCCAGGGTCAGGGGCACGAAGAGGAAGTGATACATGGCTGTCATCGCAAATTGCAGGCGCGACAGCTCGACTACATCGAGTTCCATAGAGAGGCTCCGCTTGAATATGTATTTCAAATACACCTTTAAGGATCTTGCTAGCACTCACCCAAAAATAAAGCTATACGTAAAAACATTCATATATACGAAAATATAAATCCAAATTGACGCACCATGGCTTTGTAATTGTTTTTATTGTTATATCTTAAAATTGGCGCCACACTCTGGAAGGAGGTATATGTCGGCGTGGTGCCCTTCAAATATGTCAACGGCTCCGGATTGTCTGAAGTTTGCTTAAAATCCAGAAAAGATGTATCCAGTTTGTGCATTAAGGAGAGAGGGAAACCATGCGCTTGACGACAAGAACAAATCTGGCGATGCGCACCCTCATGTTTTGCGGGGTTCATCCGCAAAAAGTCGTGACAAAGGGCGAGATCTCCAGGGCCTGTCATGCCAAGGAAACCCATATCGCCCAGGTGGTGAACCTTTTGTCGCAAAAGGGGTATCTGAAAACGACACGGGGCCGCGGCGGTGGGATCTTGCTGGCGCGGACCGCTTCGGAAATCAATGTCGGTGAGGTGATCCGGGCCTTCGAAGACACCACAGCCTTCGCAGAGTGTTTTCAAGGCGCGCAAAACACCTGCCCATTGACACCGGCCTGCCGCCTTAAATCGGCCCTGTCGGTCGCGCTTGGGGCGTTTTATGGCGCGCTGGACGGTCTGACACTGGAAGATCTTGTGGGCGGCAATACCGCGCTTGCCGATCTGCTGGTCCTTGAGCCATCCGCAGGGGCGGCAGCCTGAAAGCACTGCGCGCACGTGGCTTTCGATCAGCTTTTCGCAGACCTTTGTGCGCCGAAAATCTCCGTCATTGCCGCTGCCAGGCTTGCGATATCCTGTTTTCGGGATGAGTGCTTGCGGCACGCCAGCGCAACCGTCCGGGGCAAGGCGCCTTCCAACGGCACAAGCCTGACATCATATCCGTGCGTGACACCTGCGCGGATCGCCAGATCCGGGAGCAACGTCGTCCCAAGCCCTTCTGCCACCATCGCAACAAGGGTGGGCAGGCTCGTTGCCTCGAAACTATGGTCCTGCACCGGCCCGTCGTGACCGAACGCGGACAATGCATGCCGCTGTAAGCAGTGGCCCTTTTCCAGAAGCATCATCTCAAGCTGAGAAAGGTCGTTCTTGGCAAGGCATGCGCAAGCAGCCAGCTCATGTGATGCGGGCACTGCAAGTTGATAGCCATCGTCAAACATCGAAAAAACGGCCAAATTACCCAGATCATACGGCAAGGCAACCAAAATAGCGTCGAGCTGCCCACCTTGAAGTGCTGCAAGTAGGTCATCTGTTACCCCCTCGCGGAGATAAAGGCGCAAATCTGGATACCTGTTTCGAATATCCGGCAGAACCTGCGGCAGAAGGTAAGGCGCCAGGGTCGGGATGGCTCCAACCCGGACATCGCCGGTCAAAGGCCCTTTCTGGCTGTGCGCATAGTCAACAAAAGCGCGGGTGTCGGACAGGATCGAACGTGCCCGGCGGGCCAATTCGCGGCCGACCGGGGTGAGTTGCACACTGCGCTTGGTTCGGTCCGCAACACGGACACCAAGCCCGGCCTCCAGCTCCTTGATCCCCACACTCAAAGTGGACTGGGTCACGCGGCAGCGCTCGGCCGCCCGGCCGAAATGCGCTTCTTCGTCAAGAGCTGCCAGGAATTCGAAATGCCGGGTGTTTGGTCGATACATGAGCTCACTAATCGAATTAATCGATCACAGAATTAATTTTTATTCGTTTCTTTTTATTTTCAAACTCCTGCAAGTTCAAGCCATCAATCACAAGTGATGGAGTCTCCCATGACGAATCAAACCGATATGCGTCCCGCGTTCCCGGAACTGAACAAGCCAGCTCCAGCGTTCACCGCCCCAACGACGCATGGGCAAATCAGCCTGTCTGACTATCGTGGAAAATGGCTGGTGCTGTTCTCCCACCCGGCCGACTTCACGCCCGTGTGCACCACCGAGTTCATTGGTTTTGCGCAGGCTAAGCCTCAGTTCGACCGGTTGAACTGCGCACTGCTCGGCCTGTCGATCGACAGCCACTATGCACACATTGCTTGGATGCGGAACATTGCAGAAAAATTCAACGTCGAGATTCCTTTCCCGATCATCGCGGATCTGTCCATGGAAGTCGCCAATGCCTACGGCATGATCCAGGTTGGCGCATCCGACACATCGGCTGTTCGTGCCACCTTCATCATCGACCCGGACGGGATCTTGAGAGCGATGGCCTACTATCCAATGACCAACGGCCGGTCTGTTGCGGAATTCGTCCGCCTGGTGGAAGCACTTCAAATTTCAGACGCCAACAAGGTCGCAACACCTGAAAACTGGCAACCGGGCCAAGACGTCATTGTTCCGCCACCGGCAACCGCGGATCTCGCGAAGACCCGGTCCGGCGAAGGCTACGACTACGTCGATTGGTACTTCTCCAAGCGGGCTCTGTAATCTCGCGACATCCCTATGCTTGGCTGACACTCAGGCCAAATGGCTGAGCGCGGGCATCCAACGCTCTAACGTTGGGTGCCCGTTGCATGTCGCCATTTTCGGCAAGGGTTCGGAGACTTAACAGCGGCTATGCCGATCCTGTAGCCAAAACCTTTCAGTCCGCTCCCGAACCATTTCGGGAGAAGACTCTTCCGGCCGATTCCGGTCATTCGTCCAAGTCGCAACGAACCTCCGCTCCCCGCCGATAGCTGACCGGTACCCCTGAGCTAGATCCCTCTTGCGTGAACTGCGATAACCGACCCGCGCCAAAAGCGAAGTCCTAGAGAAACCGCGATGAGGCTTTGGTGATGCCTTCTGTGCTCACCAGCAGATTCGCTCCAAACCCCGGAAGATCTGGTTCACAGGTGGTAGTCACAAGTTCATAACGCTCGTTTCATCGTGAACTTTCTTCAAAATTCTGACCTACAAATCCGTCCAACCCCAAGATCCGCTGTTCATCAATCGGTCAGGTTGGTTGTAATAACTGTCAGTTAAGTCAACAGGATTTGGGCTTTTTCGCTCATCCGCAAATGCGAACCCGCGCTATTCTGCTGATCACGAAGTTCGATCAAACGCCATTTTTGAGCCTTGTCGGTGAATTTGCCTCATGGCGAGGTCTGGCCGGATAGTTCCAGCTATCAAAACGATAGCAATCTAGCCCTCTGATCGGCTGTCATTCATTGGCTCAATCAGGCTGATGATCATCTCATGGTCGATCGCCAAACACCTTGCTGGCCTTTGCCCGAAATAGATGGTCGTCCAGACCGATAGTTCTCGAAACACCAGATCGACAGGGGAGCTCCGTGGCGCGCTGTCTGTTTGGTGTGTGTGATTTATCGTTGAGAGCGCGCGGCGCTTGCCAGTGACTCTTAAAATCGATCCTCGGGCATATCTGGTGGGGTTGGGCGAGGGGAATGTTTGCCGGGGAGAGGGATAGGCGGTGAAGCACCCGCCTTCTTGTGTAAGTTCCATTATTTGGAACCAAAGCCCGGAATAAAGACCGGGTGCTGTTCACACTGTCAAAGACCGCTCAGCGGGCCGGAACGGCCCATTGAGCTAGGAACGTGTCCTGTTCTTGTTTTTCTTGAAGGCCGAGCCCAATTGCTTCGCTAGACCGGAAGGAAGGGAGCGGTGAGCGCCGTAGGCGCGATCCGGTGCCTTTCATCCCTAGTCTTTGCTGCAAAGCTAGACAGAGTCTTCACCCGGGATGGTTTTGAAATCCTGGTTTCAATCTCTTCCGGGAAGGAATTTCATTGCGAGCGTGCGCAGTGCCGGAGCCGAAGGCGAAGGCCGGAGCGAAGCTCGCGGGGCCGCAGGCCCCAAAGAATGATCTACTCGTCTGTTGTTCTATTCCTTTGTTAGTTTAATGGATTTTTGGTTCTTCAATTAGCTCAATGTTTTCATGAAGTTCCGGTTGGAAAACTCTTTCCGAATTTGATGCGAATTGCTGACAAATCCGGACCGAACTTGAGGCGAATCGAAGTCATGCTGGCTTCTTGCCGCGGAGCGTTTTCATCAGCTTCTGATAGCGGTTTTTGTACCCAGATGGGCGATCGCCGAAGTCGCGGCCGATCAACCGGCAGCCGAGCATCAGGTTCTTCCCGGTGACCTCATAGTCGAGGGCTTTCAGCATGCTTCCGACAGCAAGGAGATCGGCCTGGGCCTCGTGATTGGGCTTGCCCTGGATGCTCCGGTTCTTCAAGCGAACGAGATAAGACCTGCGCCGGTCGAAGAAGGCTTTTTGAGCGATGCGATCATCAGCGGTCTTCAACGACATATTGCCAAGGCGGCAAAGGGAAATCGTTTCTTCATCAGCCAACTCAAGAATCTTCAGCTTCGCTGGCACCTTGCCCGGGGTAGATGAAAACTCAAGCGCTTTGTCGAAGTCGAACGACTTGCCAAAGATCTCCTGTGCAAGTTCGTGTGTCACCGGGGTATGACCCATCATTGCGCAGAAGTGCATATCGATGACCCGAGCGATGTTAGACAACGCTGCTTCAGAGCCGACCGGGATGTTTGTGCGTTTTGGCTGAGGGCGAAAAACTGGCGCAGGACAATAACTCTGCATCATCCGCTCGTTCAGAGCGAGGTTGCAGGCGATATAGGTCTCGCGAGTCTTCCCTTTGAAGGCTTCGGCATGCTTTGACATGTCGATCGCTGTCTTAATCCCTTCCATCATCTCAAGAATGTCAGCGGTCTCAAATGCGCGAAGCTCTTCCAAGCGCGAAGACACGTCATCAAATTTCGGCTGATCTGGAACCTCAGTGATGGCAGCCTGTGTTGGATCATTGCCGAAAGGCTGGTCGAGTTGAGTGAGGGCGTAGTCGGTCATGCAGCGTCTTTCTTTTTCTGCAGGTTTTCGTTTGCGGGTTGAGGATCTTTGTCTGAACACTGCGCTACGGTGCAGCGGCGCTTCTTAGTGGCTGTGTGGAGGCGCTGCAGTGCGCTTGCGGCGATGCTCAAGATCCAAGAGGCTTGATCGAAAGCAGGCGCATAGAGGAGCCGGAGCAGTTCCAGAGGGTACATGTGGATTTCCTTCTTAAGGTTAGGCTGCGAGCAAAACGCCGAAGTGGGCTTGGATCTCAAAAAGCCGTTTATTGGGGCGGCGGATGAGGTCGTTGCGGATCTCTGCCAGCAGGGCGTCCGAAAAGTTGGAGCGCCTGAGCCAGTTCGCGAATTGCTCGACCTCATCAGCAGTTTCGTTGGTCAAACACTCAGTGAGGTCGCTGGACGGCATGGAGAGCATGCGTGCGGTGTTTTCGACGATCTCGTGGATCTCTGATGGGAAATTGGACGCACGTGTCCGCTGGCTGTTCATGCGAACCTCCTGAGGGATTGATAAGTTTTTGGGGTGAGTATGCCGCTAGTGGTGCGGCAGGTGAGGTAATTTAGGCTGCAGACAACCGCTTAACGAGGTGGCGAAGCGTTGTTTCCTGGTGCTTGATGTCGTAGGTCTGTGCTTTCAGCTGATGCAGTTCGCAACGGGACATCCTGTAAACGTCCGCCTGTGCCGCTGACCGAACACGCGGAGCGCCACGGCTCGAAATAGCCGCTTCGATCACAGCGCCCCTCCAAGTCGCCAAAAAACCATCCAAGACCGACAATGGGATTACCTCATTGTTACAAGTCCGATGCAAAGCACGCAAAGTGCCCAGCGTTTCGTATTGAACTGCGTCTACTCCTTTACTGATCTCGACCCAAGTACAGCGTTGCGGATCGATCCGTTTGTGAACGACGCGTGCTGCGTGAGTTGGGTCCTGAAGCAATTGCAGTTTTTCAACCAATACCATCTGTTTTTCCAACGCATAGCCAAGATCCAAGAGAAGACGGTTGAATGATTTCGCAAAATCGATCTCGTGGATCTCCAAAGTTGACTGCTGAGTAATCGCCATCTTGTGGAGGAAGTGACGAAGAGCGTACTTTGATACAGAATAGCCGAAGCCCATTTTTATTCCTTCAGATACGGGGAGCCCGTTCTCGTGCGATGGTGCACACGAGTTGACACAGACCCTTTTGGATTTGCCTTTCGGCGGTGAATTACTCTCTGGTCAGACTAACCGTCCTAGCTAGAGAGCAGTTTGAAGACGCCGCTCTGGGTCATCTTCAAATTTTTTGAGTTCGGTTTTGCTAAGGCGTTCCCAGCGATTTCCAGACAACAACACTCTCATCCCATTGGTGTTTTTCCGGTTCCAATAAGGGTGTGTTGCCTTGTGAAGATGTTGAAGCGCAGCTTCATAGTCTTCAAAATCCTCTTGATCTCCTTTAGGGCCGACACGGTATCCATAAGTGTCTCTTAGTCCTGGATGAAAAACACTTCCGTCGCGCGATACCGGTACAAAGACATATTTTTCTTCTCGCCTAAATTCGGTTGGAAGATCGTCCGAAGTATCTTGGGTATTCCAAATCGAGTTCCAAAAACCGTTCTTCGACGAAAGCCAATGTTCCGCGTCTTCAAACCGGACCTTGCCGTCTACATTCCGTAGCCCTTTTTGTTTTTTGGACATTAGATTGCGGATTGTTCGTTCACTGACATCGCCAAGCAGTGCTAGACCTGCAGGATCAATCGGATTCTTGTTGTCTAGTGCCTGTCTCGCCTTCGCCCAGTTGAGCAGCGTCGTGATCTGATCAGGGCTTTCACCTGCTGAGAAAGGCTGGGAGTAAGAAGTTTGAAAACTCTCTAGTTGATCGATCATGAGGCTAATGGTGCTGCTGAGTTCAGCAGAGATTTTGGTCTCATCAATTACAACGCCGTATTGCGCATAGGCAAGAAGATTGAAAAATAGTCTTCCGCCTGGATGATCTGTATAAATCTTCCTATAGTTCTCGTGAATAATATTTTTCCACGATTGTTGATGTTTGTCGTTTTTGGGGTGCGAATCGTCGTGAAGGCATTGGGAAATACTTCCCATTACTTCATCGGATTTGTCTTGACCAAAAATAAAGCCTAGCTGATCACCAATACCGATAAGGATATCTGCCAGTTGGCTGGCTGGATCCAGTTTTTTTCCAAAGTCCGCGCAGTACAACTCGATCCGTTCTTGGGCGCTGATTTCTGAATATGGTCTGTCTGACACTGGGAGGTCTCCTGCTTCGCTGCATCATAGTTATGTCAGCGATGACTGAGTGTCTAGCGAAAAGTGATGAAGAAATGAAAAGAATTATATCGCTAAATCGCTAAATCGCTAATTCGCGATAGGCAGAGCCACGAAAACTGCCAGCAACAAAGGTGGAATGAACCTTGGCGCCGCGTTCCCGGCGTCCTATCGCGTTGTGATCTGAAACGATGAAAAAGGATCTCAGCGATGAAAACCAGAACCCTGACGATGGCTCTCACAGCTGCCGCAACACTGGCCATATCGAGTTCCCATGCGACCGGAGTAGATCCCGCACTAGAGCAGGCTGTGCGCACGAAAGCGGCTGAGACGCTCGTCGATCCCTATTCGGCCGTCTTTACGTTTGATGTGGTGAATGAATTCGAGGGTGGTATGGCAGGAAAGATCTGCGGCTCGGTCAACGCGAAGAACAGGTACGGCGCGTATACCGGGCAACGGTTCTTCTATGCGGGCTATGTGAAGACGGGAGGGAAGTATCTGGTAATCGCTTTCACGACGATCGCAATGCGTTTTGACCCATCCATGGCGAATGGGAGCATTTGCTCGTAACGCTTTGAGCTATGGCGCGTGAGCTGTCCCGAGATGTATGCTTGGGGCGGCTCAGCGACATCAGAGGATGTCCCATCCGGCTTGAGCAGCGGATTGGTAGTCCGATGGCTTGAGCATTCCTTTTAGTTGTGTAAGCTCGCCGCGAGCCGCCTAGGCTCAAGGCTCTTCCGACAGTTGGCCGCAAAGACTCTTCAATGCGGCAACATGACTTTCAACGGTTCATGCCCAACGCTGACGTTCATTCGGAACGCTGCGAAATGAGCGGTTGGGCGGGCAGCGGACGTTCGTTTCGCTTGCACGCTCAGTGAGCAATCAGCTCGCAAAGACGCGGGTCTTTCAGTCGGACTGGCGGCTGGACGCCATTCGGCTCCGTGGCCCGGAAAAGATTGGAAACGTGACAATTCGTTTTGTGAGAGCGAACCCAAGCGTTTTTCAGCAAGAACTAGAATTAAATCCTATTTCCAGGGAATTTGCGTTTTTCCGCATTTACATGAGATCGCTCTCTCGCCGGGTACTTCAATCCTTGCAGAAATATAGCGCTCGCACTCGGGGCAAGAAAACAGTGAAACGAGCTTTTCTATGTCCTCCAGAAGCACATCGATATCCTCGCCCACGATCTTGTCTGCGTTGTGATGCGACACGAGATTGGCCACGAGCGCGGACCCCGCCAGATCAGAAAACACAGCATCCTTTTTGAGATCGGGAGACTTGTCACCGAGCGTGGACTTAAGCTGGCTAATCAACTCGTCGGCCATGCGCTTCTCATTCCACTCGTTGAACCGAAAGGCGACCTTCACCTCAAGTGAGGCGCAGATTTCCTTGAGCACCATCTCCAGAAGCTTGCGCAGATCATTGGTGACGTCATCCTTACCCTTCTTCTGGGCGATGATTTCCTTGAGGCTGGCTGGGGAGTCGTCCAGCACGATGCCGTTGGGGCCGTCAGCACAGACTTCGTGGAACTTCCAGCCGTGCTGGGCCATCTCCCTCTTGATGATCTCAAACCAGACGCTCTCATGCGTGAGAATGATGATCTGCCAGTCGGAAAACTCGTCGCGCAGCAAGCGCAACAATCGGCGGCGATGGGAGGTGTCGAAGCTGGTGACGATGTCATCGAGCACCAGAAACTTTGCTTGCGTGTTGAAGATTCGGGCATTGGCGAGGAAGAGCACCACGCCCAGAGAATTCAGATGGCTTTCGCTCAGATACTTCCGAGGCGGCTGAACCTCCTTGCAGTGGAAGGCATACTGAAACTCGACCCCTTCCTCCCCCACCATCGTCAGGCGGACATTGTCGACGCTTTCATCAGGATGGAGCTTCGCGTAGAACTTACCGACATCGGCACTGATCGTATCAAGAACCGATTGAAGGGCCGCGTTCTGGACCGTGACAAACCGCTCGAAGACCGCATCCAGCGTCAGTATTTGCGCTTCATAGGCATCGATAACGCGCTGCGCGCGTTCATAGTCCTGGACTTGGCCCTCCAACGTTCTGAGAGACGATAGTGTGGTCGCAGCTTTTTGTTCCTGCTCGCTAAGTCCCAGTTTGCCCGCCTCTTCCTGCGCTTTGGCTGCACCGGTTTCACAGCAATGTTGGAGACGCGCAATGTAATCGTCTAAGCCATCTGGCGCTTCGCAGACCGTTAGGCCGTCGAAGGCGGCTGTGAGGCCTTGATGCGCCGCCCGCAAGAGCTTCCGTGCCGTCTTGGTTGCGGCACTCAGGTCATCAAATCCTGTTACGTCGGTGTAGCTTCCACCGATAGCCTTGGCCTGCATTTCGATGGAAAGGATAGCTTGGAGCACCGCGTCCTTCAGAGTCTTGGCGGCATCGAGGCGCTTCTGAATTGCACTCATGGCATCGATGCGTTTGGCGACTTCGCTCTGTAAGGCGCCAAGCTCGTAAGCGCTTAAGCAGAAAGGACAGGCATCATCAATATAGTCCTCGGACTCAATGACGGTTTGGCCTTTGTTCAGGAAATCACTCAGCCGGAGTTGGTTTACGCTCTCGCGCTCCTTGGCGAGTGAATTGTAGCTGGTGACGAAGGCTTCGACGTCCCGGACGAATGTGGTGATGTCGGCGGCCAGGGCTGTGCATGACTTGGCGAGTTGGTCTAGGCGCTGCGCTTTTTTGATTTTTTCTTCACTGTTGCCGATAGCGTTCAGCGCTTTCACGGCTTCTGCGAAAGTGGCCTCATCCGTGATTTCAGAGCCGAGTTTGAAAGGCGCGACAATATTTTGCGCGAAGGTCAGGAATGCTTGCCGGTCTGGCACGATCTGGCCGACGTCACGGACCATGTCGCCCGCGAGTGTCTCGGCGTTGGTCTTTGCACCTGTGTAGGCTGGCTCGCGTTTGAGCGCATTCAACGTCCCCTGGATGGCATCCCTAAATTTGTTGATCTCTTCATAACCGATGATATCGGCGATGGCCTTGCGCTTTGCGCCTTTTTGCTGGTCGAGAAAGGCAACAATGTCAGCGTGGCGCAGAATGATGCGGTCGTCCTGAAGCCCTTCGACAACGGCGCGCGTGTTGTCGTTGGCGAGGTCGATACTTGTCTTTAGAGCAGAGGAGAGGCGTTTTTCGCCTGCGAGGCTATCTCCGTTGAATTCCACCGCAACCGTGCTGTCTTCGCCGTCCGCGATCAGGACGTGGCGTAAGGCCTCCTGCTTGCAGTCTTCCCGCCAGAGATGCCCGACGCGGTCGGTCAGGAACCATTCCAGCGCATCGGTGATGGTGCTCTTTCCAGCGGCGTTCTCGCCGAAGATGGCGAGGCTTTTGCTCTTATTTGAAAAATCGAGCGGTAGCGCGAAACGTGCGCCACGAAACCCAGAGACGGCGAGCTTGCGCAGCTTGGTCATGATCCGCCTTCGCTTTGCATGGTGGCGTCCTTGAGTGCTGCCTTGCGGACCTCGTCGAGCTTGCGCAGGAGGTTGGTACGGGTGAGCTTGTCATCGCCGCGCAGACCGGCAATGACGGCCGTGGTAGTCTGGTCAAGGCTCTCATCTTGCGCTTGTTCGCTCATGAAGGCGTCCAGCACTTCGCTGGCGGACTGGATTTTCTCGATGGCCATCGATCAACGGCTCCGCTAAAAATTTGTATATGAATATTGTGTTTACAAGAACTTACAATTTCCGCGAGCAAGAGGTCAAGTTCGTTCAGGGCGTGGCGGGCATCTACTTTATCTTCCTGACCGACCTGCGTATTGCCTACCCATTTCACTCCTCGGGCCTGATTTATATCGGTATGAGCGAGTCAAAGCAGAACAGTATTGCGATGCGTTTGCGGGGGCACCTCACAGGGCAGTCGGGTAATTTGGGGATTTCGAACTACGCCAAAAACCACCAAGTGAAATTCGCCACCTACTCATCCGAAGTCTTGCGCAACTACGGTAATGACAACCTGTTTGACGTCGAGAGTTTCTTTCTGAGCGATTTCCTAGAAAAACACGGCGCCTTCCCGATCTGCAACGGTCAAGCGGGGCATCGCCTGTCGGCGCCCGAAAATAAGCTCTCGGCTCGTGTCGAATGGAGCTTCTTCTGGTGACAAGTACTTCCTGATCACAACGCAGTAGAGAGTGGCGCAAAGCCTAGCCGAGCATCCTGTGATTTGCTGACCAGCTCAATGTGGCGTTTGCTATACCTTTGCGACTTGTCTAACAGTTGGTGCAAAGCGGGCTGCCAAGCACAGCTCTACCGTAACCGTACACTGAGTTGCTCTTATGAAATGTGGGATCTTGATCATAGGCTCGCTTTATTGGGATGATAACAACGGCCGGGACGAATGGCGGAGACGGTACTTGGACATTAGTTCAAGCATCTCAGTCACTGCACCAATATACTACGGTCGCAAGTCGGCTTCGCGTGGTGGAACGTTTACGATGACCTTTAGGTCAAGCGACGCGTTCGGCCGGGCGGTTCTTGTGCCTTGTCAGCGCGAGATTGAAACGATTGATGATCTGAAAGCCGAAACTTCGGCCCTTTGGAAAGCGGAAGCTCCCAACGCAAAGGCGGGGACGATCGGAAGCGGCTGGGGCTGCGTTGGTGCGCTGCTTCGAGAAGGCGAAGCCGACGAAAAACTGGCGCCAGCTTGGCGCGCTCATTTCCGGCAGGTCAGAGCGGAAGGGCTGTCAGTCGTCAACTCTGACGGCGGACTTGACATTGCGTGGCCGGAAACAATCGACGGCACTCCGGCTGACATGGACATCATATTGGCCACTGCCACCAAACCGGAGACCTCTCCACCCGGATCGCAGTCCGTCGCCGGCGCTTGGCTCGGTCAGGATGGAGGCTATGAGCAATACTTTCTTGAGAACGTGCGCTACGGAATCCGCACGGCAGATGACCTTGAAATTTGGCACCATATAGAGGCCGACGGACCGACTTGGCTGAAAGCGGAGGGCTATAGCGAAGCTGTGCAAATTCTGCAGGGGGAGACCGAAAAACAGAATGCTTCATTGTGACAAGTGGACGTTCGACATAAGGCTCAAGAAAGGCCGCTCCGGTCCGTGTCCTTCAGAAGCGTTCTTCGACGTAAAGGTCTGCTGCTGAGACCTCCTGCCTAAAAGCTGCCGATGCCTACCCGGCTTTGTTTCGATCGTTAGTGAAAACAAAAATAGACTTTGTATCCTAGCTCAAACCACGTCATGCAAAAAGCGGATCCGATGTGCGGCAAATATGGAAAGGCGCTCGGATATAATTCTCCGACAGGAGAAAGCGTACGCTGATCCGCTAGAAATCTGATCTTCTTGGGAATGGTGTTGGTAGCGGGAGAGGGACTCGAACCCCCGACACGCGGATTATGATGCATGAGTTTTTGCCGCAAATGCAATGCTTTAGCTCTGCTTCTCCTGTCAAACCATCTAACGGAAATCAAGCACTTACAACTGATTTGTCAAACCTCGTAGCCGAGGAAGTGCGTGACCTTGCACATCAAGTTGAGCGCATTGGAAACGGCAGAAGGACCGATCCAGAGGCTATCTTTTCAGAGAAGAGCGAAGTCGTTTACCAGCTTCTTGTCCTGGCCGACAAGCTCGAGGGGGCCGCATGAGCAACGTTGCTCATTTTCCCGGGGCAAAGATGTCAGCCGACCACCACAAGGTTCAATACTCAGACAAGGTGGAGTGGATCGGAAAGGTTGGGCGCGACCGTAATCTGACGGATGGCGACAAGGTTGTCGCTGTTGTCTTTCTGAAGTTCTTCTTCTCCGTCACCGGAATAGCCTGGCCCAACATCGACACACTTGCTCAAGAGACCGGCAAGAGCCCGCGAACGGTCATAAGAGCGATACATGCCTTGGAGCGTGAAGGGTATATTGAAGTGGATCGAAATAGGGGGCGAGGACGCAATAACCAATACGTTTTTGTCCATACGAGCGGTTGCAAAAACACCGCCGAAAAACGTGACACCGGTGTCACTTCAAAGGACCAAAAAGGTGACAAATGCAGCACAAAAACATGCCAAACGCTGCACAAAAAAGGTGACGCCGGTGTCACTCAAAATAAAGAAAAAGAAATAAATATAAAAAAACAAACGCGTGCGCCCGCGCGAGAGGCCGAGCGGCAGGTGCCTTACAGGCCAGCTCTTCGCAAGCATCCGCCTCCGTGGACAACTCAATATTCGCTTTGGAAAGCACGGGGCAGCTCTGAGTGTGAAGGCGAGTTTATCTCAGTTGACGATCCTCGTTTCCCTTGCTTGGCAAAGATCTCTCCGGACCAGGCGGGCAGTCCCACTACGATCTTTGATCACCATGGCCAGCATGGATGCATGTTTTTCAAGAAGGACATTGAACATCTAAGAGCCGAGGGCGATTGCCCAGCCGCATTGGGTCCTTCCTAGCGCAGATGATTGCGGGTTATGAAACGCCCGAGATTTCACCCTCTGAGTTAAAATTGATAGCTAAACGTCAATCAGAACAATAGGTTAGATATGCAAGGGATGCATGACATAGGCGGGATACAGGCTCCGAAAACCCTGAAAAAGGCGGACTTTGCCCGTTTGGCGAAGGTTTCCCCTGGTCGCGTCTCCCAGATGATCCGCGATGGCCTACCGGTCGAAGCCGATGGCCGGATCGATGTCGCGCGCGGCACCCTCTGGATACAGGACAACATTGATGCGAAACGCTCGGCCGCTCAAAGCAAACAAACCGATTTGCCCCTTGCTGCTCAAACCTCGGTTGCCGATGAACGCGCCCGCCTTGTTCGGGAACAGGCCGACCATGCGGCCCTCAAGAACGCCATGCTTCGCCGTGATTTGCTTTCAGCAAAGGACGTGGAACGGGAATGGCTTGAGATCCTGCGGGTAATCCGTTCACGGCTTCTCGCCATCCCGGAACGCTATCGGTCGCAACACCCGCACCTTTGCGCAAAGGAAATCGCCTCGCTCGATGCAGAGATTCGAGCCTGTCTGGAGGATCTTGGCAATGACTGAGTTTGCATGCATCAAGTCTGTTCGCCGCACGGCGTTGGCGTCCCTTCTGCCACCGCCGAACCTTAAGCTTTCGGAATGGATCGAGGCAAATGTCCGGCTTCCGAGTGATGTTTCCAGCGTCCCAGGTCCAGTGCAACTGTGGCCGTTTCAGAAGGCCATTGCCGATGCGATTGGCGATCCGGGCATCGAAAGGGTTACGTTGGTCAAACCGGTACGGGTCGGGTTCTCCACCCTTCTAACCGGGGCGCTTGCCAGCTACGTTGCAAATGATCCTTCGCCGATCCTGTCTCTACTGCCGACAGAGGCCGATTGCCGGGACTACGTAGTCTCCGATATCGAGCCGATCTTCTCCGCCTCGCCAGAGCTCGCCGGGCTTCTGGTTGCCGACAGCGACCCGAACAGTCGCAGTACTCTCTTATCCCGTAAGTTTCCCGGTGGTTCGCTCAAGGTGGTTGCTGCGAAGGCTCCCAGAAACTTGCGCCGGCACAATGTGCGCATTCTGTTTGTCGACGAAGCGGACGGAATGGAATCCAGCGCGGAGGGAAGTCCGGTTCTTCTCGCGGAAAAGCGGACACTGAGTTTCCCGAACCGCAAGATCATCATGGGTAGCACACCGGTTCTTGAAGATACTTCGCACGTCCTTCGAGCCTATGCGCAATCGGATCAAAGGGTTTTCGAGGTCCCATGTCCTGAGTGTGGCGACTTCCACGAAATCACATGGAAGGATATCCATTGGCCTGAGGGGGGACCGGACGGAGCACACTACGTCTGCCCTTCATGTGGTTCTGTGGTCGAGGAAAAACACAAGCGGCAAATGGTCAATGCGGGTCGCTGGCGAGCGACTAAACCGGAAATCACCGGTCATGCAGGCTTCCGAATGAATGCGCTTATTTCGCCCTTGGCAAAAGCCTCGTGGGCCGCGTTGGCGAAAGAATTCCTTGCTGCGAAAAACGACCCTGAAGGACTGCAAGTTTTCGTCAACACGATCCTTGGACAGGGGTGGCGCATGGAAGGGCAGGAACTGGACGAAGCGGCGCTTGCAGGCCGCGCCAAGCCGTTCTCGCTCGTTTCCGTTCCCGAAGATGTTCTGGTTATCACCGTTGGCGTTGACGTGCAGCACGACCGGCTGGAATTGACGTATGTGGGATGGAACCGGGACGGGCATGCTTACGTCCTTGGCCATGCCGTCATTTGGGGCTTGCCGGATAACTCCGATACCTGGGCGGAACTGGACAGCCTTCTCAAGGCGAGGTTCGCGCATCCGCTTGGCGGCAAGATCGGGATCGAAGCGGCCGCTGTCGATAGTAGTGACGGGCAGACCATGGAAGATGTTTACCGGTTCTGTTTCCCGCGTTCCAATCGCCGAATACTAGCAATCAAGGGAGTCCGAGGGGATCGGCCATGGATCGAAAAATCAAAATCCGGGATCAAGCGAGGGGGATGGCTCTGGATTGTGGGTGTGGACAGCATCAAGGCTCACCTGACGACGCGCCTTACACAAGGAAGCACCATCCATTTTTCCGATACGCTTGATCCGGTCTGGTTCGAACAGTTGGCTAGTGAACGTTCGGTGTTGCGCTACAATCGCGGGCAGCCGCAACGGCGTTTTGAACGCATTCCCGGAAGGGACGCAGAAGCTTTGGACTGTGTTGTCTACGCCTTCGCTGCCCGGCAGATTGTTAACGTGAATTGGGATGAGCGTTTGGCGGCCGTATGTGGCAGAATTCAGTTGGCGCACGTCGATGAAAAAAATATAATTCGCTCAAGTTGGTTGAAATAAATTTACATGATTTTGCGTTTTCCATATCCATCTAATACTCGATCCCACTCAATATAATCATGCCATTTTATTTCGAGTGCAATTTCCTTTAGTAATGAGATGTACTTGTTGTTCATTGCTACATTTTGTTCGTTGGGCTTTATGTTCTTATCTGAGAGGGCGTCATAAAGGTCATTTATTTTTCTTTTTATATTATCATTTCCTCTGAAAACAATTCGAACAAGATTTAACGCGCCCAAAAATTCTTGATCGTCCATTTTGTTTGAGTATTCGATCAGTCGAGTAAATATCTCTTCCTTTTGAAGGCGAATACGCGTGTCTGCTTCTGACTGATGACGAAGTTTTTCTGCGGCAATAGCAGCTTTTCTCGGTCCGAAGTATGTTGAGAAGGCGGCAAATCCTGCTGCGATCACATTAAACAGTGCGGCAATCGCAAGTATTATTTCTGAGTTGTTCTTAACAAATTCTATCATCTATTTGCCTTCAAATTCTCAACAACTTCTAACCGTTAAATACTATTATCCGTAAAACGATTTCTGATAATCTGAGATCGCTAAAAATAGCTAAAGCCTCAACCTCCTGGGTGTTTGCTAGACTCAATGATTCTTGAAAAAACCGTTAGTGCCTCAAGAGCTCTGACGCGCTTTTCCTCAACGAACTCAGGCGGATCTATTCCATCACTGTCGATATGGTTCATAGCCATGGCTTTAAATTCGTAAGCGGCACGTTTCTCGTCATCATTTCTTGCGTAGTCGACCAGCGTATCAAAGTGATCTTTGATTGCCTGTCTATCGCGGTGTTGTTTCGGCTCGTCTAATAGCATCGTTAGGCGGATGAAAGTTTCTTCGATAGGTGTCATATATTTCTCCTCATTCTAACACCGGGGCCACCACCGTTTTCTTCGATAAATACTATCCCCTCATTCTCTAATGTGGTTCGTATTGCATCGACTGTTCGTGGTTTTAACTCTTCACCTCTTTCAAGCCGCGAAATAGTAGCGGGCGCTACTTTGGCTAGATCTGCCAGCTCTCTTACACCTAATCCGAGAGCGGTACGAGCCATTTTGCATTGAATAGCGATCATTTTATAGCACCGTTATAATTTTAGCTTGACGTTATTATTTAAGTGTAAATGATAACGCTGTGATTAATTCATATCACACGATCATCTTATCCGCACCCATTTCGTCCTTCGCGAAATGGGGAAACTAAGGAGCTCATGATGAAAGACGAAATTGAAAAAATCTCATTTAAGATCGGCCAGATCGAGGGGATCTTGCATGCGCTCCAAATGGTTATGGACGTGCCCATAGATGGTTGCGCTAAAGAGCGCCTCCGCACACAGCATTCAGCGGCGACACTAATAGACTTGCTGGAAAGCATCGCAAAGGACGCCGGTTCGGTATGTGTCGAGGTCCATGAAGCATCGCGAACATCTCCTAAATAGAGACGGCAGTTCAAAGTTGAGGCAGCACCTCATTGGGGGTGCGCCTTTCTTTCAGAGCGTGCTCATTACTGAATCGGTTCGCCATCCCACGATACATTTCAGGCGAAAATCATTGTTTTATCAATGCGTTATAGAATTTTATTTACAATTCGGCGACTCCGACATATAATTTGTACAGAAATGTAAAGATTATTATTCAAATGGAGAGCGATATGTATCCCGAGATCCTCACGGCAACCTACTCTGCAAAAGATTGCGCCTATGCGCTCCAGCACGGCGCGTTTTCGAATTTCCGTCGCGATCTGACACGCGGCGGCCATCTCTTCTTTCCGCGCAAGACCGCTCCTGGTCCGGGGGGTGGCGAATACCGGTACGCCCACATTTTGGAGATGGCGATACATATGACTATTGGCTCATATCGTGATCGCCACTTAGCTCGTTCGGTGGTTTGGGGGCTGCATAACTTGCTTCAAGGCAACGAGTATGGATGCAAGAAGCTAAATGCCGATACCCAAGAAAATCGCAACATTATCTGGTTCGGAGGCAGCGATTTTGAAGAAAACGACTTCCCGCCGCATACGCCGCATGATGCGACTCGCATTGTAGACTTTCCGTCTTATTACCTTGGTGATGATTTCATCAGCCGTGATGAGGATCAGCCCATCTACCTTATCTACGATAACGCAGCGCATAAGGCTGGCGCGGCTGATGTTGAGTTGATCCCTGATATGACTCTCAAAGAGGCCCATCAGCGCATCGTGAAATTGAAAACCCAATATGCAGCAAACGCGGAAACTGAAGCGATGCGTCGGGAGGAAAGCTCGGATATGCCGATCTTGAACCTTACGGATCTGCTCTCAGCGGTTGATCAGCGATTGAAACTTCGCTTGGACGCGCAGGCAATCCGGGGGGCATAAACCAGATGCTCCGCGCCCTTTCCCGTCTCTTTTCATCGTCCCCTTCTCGCCGTTCTCTTGATGCGGCAGGAGGGGGACGCCGTTGGCAGGATGCCCCTGCAAGCGCCAACGTCGGGACGATCCACGCAAGCGCCTCCACAATCGGCATGCGGGCGCAGCACTTCACCTTGAACAACCCGACCGGGGCGCGGATCACTGAAAGTCTAGCGTCCAATCTGGTTGGCGACGGGATTAAGCCGCGTTCCGAACATGAGGACGAGGCTGTTCGCCGCGTTCTGCAACGGCTCTGGAAGGCGTGGACTGACGAGGCGGATGCTGAGGGGCAGACCGATTTTTACGGACTGCAGCAATTTGCCGTCCGTGATCTGGTGGTTTTTGGTGAAGTTCTTTTTGTCTTCACCTACCACCCGGAAACAGGCGCGCCGCAGCTTCGCCGCCTTCACCCTGAGCAGTTGGACCGTACAAAGGATCAAATGTTTGATCATGGCGGCAGGGTTTATCAGGGCGTTGAGTTTGACGCTGCAGGTCGCAGGGTCGCCTATTGGATTCGCCAGAGTCTTCTGTCTGGCGATGCACTCGCCGGTTATTCGCTCGCGCCCGTGCGGATACCGGCGAGTGAAGTTATTCACTTGTTCCGTCAACTTGTGCCGGGTCAAGTTCGGGGTTTGAGCTGGTTCGCGTCCGTCCTGTTAGCGGCGAAAGAGCTGGATTCAGTTCTGGATGCATTGATCGTTCGTGCCCGTGTAGCTGCCCTTCATGCCGGGTTCATTACAGATACGGATGGCAATCCCGCTTATGACGGCCAGAAATCAGATGGGACGTTAACGGCCGGTCTCGAGCCGGGTGCGCTTATCAACCTTCCTCCGGGCAAAGACATCCGCTTCCCCGATACCCCGGATCAGGGTGGAGCGAGCGACCTGTTAACGACAACTTTCAGGCTCATCGCATCGGGCACGAATACGACCTACGAACAGGCGACGGGTGATTATTCTAACGTCAATTATTCTTCTGCCCGTCAGGCTTTTCTTGAATATCGGCGCTTCTGTCAGACGATCCAGCACCACTTGCTGGTGTTTGGCCTTTGCCGGCCGGTCTGGAAAGCCTTCATTCAGTACCAGGTGTTGCAGGGGGTTATTCCGGCCCGTGATTACACGGCAGACCGTTCCGCTTTCGATGCGGTCAAATGGCTTCCGCCCGCATGGCCGTGGGTGGACCCGAAAAACGATGCGATAGCGGCAGAGAAAGCCCTGAAAAACCATCTTCGTAGCCGCTCAGAAATCATTGCTGAGCGTGGTTATGACGCTGAAGACGTGGACGCGGAAATCGCAGCCGATGCCAAACGCCTCAAAGATCATAAGATTATCCCATCCCCCGATACATCGACGGAGAGCGAATAATGAATGCGCCCTTGTATATCCGTGCAGGGTTTACCCCGACTTCCATTGTCGAAAAGGACCGCACCGTCGAAATGGTGGCGTCAACAGGCTCGGCTGTGGAACGCGTGGACATTGGCGGCGGTCCGTTTCTTGAAGTCCTTGAAATCTCCGAACAGGCAATTGATTTGTCGCGCCTCGATGGCATGCCGCTTCTCAACAATCATCGTCAAGTCTCTCTGGACGACGTTCTAGGCGTTGTTCGTGCTGCTCGTGTTGAGTCCGGCAAGCTGATTATCAAGGTTCAGGTTTCCCCCCAACGTGATGACATCTGGCAAGGCATTTGCGCCGGTGTCTTTCGTAACATTTCTGTCGGCTATGACCCCAAAAAATGGCGCACGAGTAAAGATCCGATCACGGGCGCGCGGATCAAAACTGCCATTTCTTGGGAGCTACGTGAAGTGAGCATAGTCCCGGTAGGTGCCGACCCTGCCGCGCAAATTAGAGGTAATGGAATGTCTGGAACTACCACGACTCCCGCACCGGCGGGCCCGGAAGCGCCCCCGGCGACAACACCGCCACAAGCGTCTCCCCAAATTGAGACGCGAGCAGTGGTTAACACTGAAATCCGCGCCCTTGCTACCGAGTTTAACCTTGGCGATGAATGGGCAAACGGTCAGATCGATCGTGGCGCTAGTGAACAGGATGCGCGATCAGCGGCGATCGATGCCTTGAAAGAGCGGCGCACCCGGCCATCACCGATCCTCACGGCGCGATCCAGCAACATGGTTCATCTGGACGATCCGGCAACAATTGTGACCCGCATGGGCGAAGCGGTGTACTTCACCCGTGTTAACCCGTCTCACAAATTGTCAGAGGCCGCACGTGCTTATGTCAACATGACGACGCTGGACATTGCCCGCGATTGTTTGCAGCGGGCAGGAGTTTCCACTACGGGGCTTGACCAAAATACGATCATTACCCGTGCGCTGCATACGACCAGCGACTTTGCTGCAATCTTTGCCGACACGGCAAACCGCGCCTTGCGGGCGGCCTACCAGGTAGCTCCTGCAACGCTGAAGCGTCTTGCCCGTCAAACGACGCACAAGGACTTTCGGGCAAAGACAAAGGTACAGGCCGCTGACCTTGCCAAGTTGGAGAAGGTCAATGAGCAAGGGGAATACAAGTATTCCGGTTTTGTCGAGGCCATGGAAACCTACGCCATCGGCACTTACGGCACGATCCTCGCCCTGTCCCGCAAGGCCCTGATCAATGATGACCTTGGCGCATTCAATGATCTGTCTGGCAAGCTGGGTCTTGCATCCGCCGAGTTCGAGGCACAATTCCTTGTGGACCTGTTGGTCAAGGCGGCAGGTCTTGGCCCGACCATGGATGACGAGAAACCCGTTTTCCATGCTGATCACGGCAACCTTGCTGGCACAGGTGGGGCAATCTCCAAGGAAACCCTTTCGGCAGCTCGCCTCGCGATGCGCCGCCAGAAAGGTATCAATGGCCGTCCGATTGCCATTGCTCCGAAGTTCCTTGTAGTGCCACCTGAACTTGAAACACAGGCCGAAGAAGTCCTGGCAGCGATCCAGCCGACCCGTACCGAAGACGTGAATGTGTTCGGCGGCAAACTGGACCTTGTTGTGGAGTCTCGGCTTGAAGATCCGAACCGCTGGTATGTCGCGGCCGATCCGGCCACGGTTGAAGGGTTGGAATACGCCTATCTTCAAGGTTCGGAAGGCCCGCAGACTGACAGCCGTGCCGGGTTTGAGGTTGACGGCGTGGAGGTCAAGATTCGCCTTGATTTTGGTGCCTCATTCCTCGATTGGCGCGGTTGGTACATGAATCCGGGCGCGTAAGACGATGGCGCGGGCAAGCATCTTTGACGGCGTGGATCGAAGCGATCCATGCCAGTTGCTAGCGGTTCTTGAGGGCGTCATGGACCGTTTCCTTGCCGGGGAAATGACTGTGAATGTGCAGTTCGGAGATGAGTCCGTTACTTGGCAATCGACAGATGCCCCAATGCTCCGCAGTCGCATCAATGAACTGCGCAGACAGTGCGCTGCGCAGAAATCCGGGAAGCGTATTTCCACCGTTTACATCACTTCTACGAAAGGAATCTGACCTATGCGAAATTATGTGCAGGCAGGTAATGCAGTGACCGTTCCGGCTCCCGCTGGCGGGGTTATCTCCGGCGCGGGTGTCCTGGTTGACCATCTGTTCGGCGTGGCTGCGACCACGGCGGCAGAGGCCGACGAATTTGAATTGGTCACAGTTGGCGTCTTCGATCTGACGAAATCGGGTGGCGAGGTGTTTACCCTTGGCGCTCCTGCTTATTGGGATGTTGCGACCGATACCGTCACGCCGGTTGCGACCGACAATCTCCGCATTGGTACGGCCATTCAGGACGCTGGAGGATCGGCAGCGACCGTCCGCGTTAAGATTGACGGCCACGCCATCTAGTAGTCCGCCTGAGGGCGATGCGGTCAGTCCAATAACGGCAAGCTCTTCTCTCCCCTGCAGTGGAGACTAGGAGGGCAAGACCGCTCACTAAATTGGAGATGGAACATTGCAAAAAGCATTTCTGAATTTTCAGTTACAGCGCACTCGGATGTTCAAGAAGCCTGACGCCGCCGCTTATTGCGGTATTCCGGCCTCGAAGTTTGAGGGTATTTGTACGGTTGTACCTGTTCAGTACCCGGACGGGTCGAAGCTGTGGGATGTGCAAGATCTGGATGCGTGGCTTGATCAACTGAAGTCAGGCCAGGCCGACAGTGACGACGACATTCTGAATCGCTTGGGTGGCTGATATGCCCAAGGTCAATAAATGGTGGCCGAAGGGGTTCCGTGTTTGGACCGACAAAAAGCCGCCATACCGCCAGCGTTGCCAGCACCGCAATTCGAAAGTCATGATCGATCTCGACAAATATCCGGCGCGAACTGCTTCCTTTTATGCAGAGTGCGAGCGTGTCACCAAGGCATTTGAACCCGACAGAACGAAGCCTGGAACGCTTGGCGCATTGATCGAAAAGTATCGTGCAAGTTCCGCATTTACCGACCTTGCGCCGCGCACCCGTGCCGACTACCAGAACAAATTCGACTACCTGTATCCGATCCGGGATACCGATCTGACCCGTTTCACCAGTCCCTTTATTGTTCGTTTGCGCGACAAGGCAGCAGAACAGAAAGGCAGACGGTTTGCCAACTACGTCAAGGCCGTTATTTCCCTTGTGTTCTCATGGGGAAAGGATCGTGGATTTGTAAAAGACAATCCGGCGCTTGGCATTTCGAACATTCGGCGCAAGCGTGGCGAACCTCGAAGCAATCGCCCTTGGCAGGATAGTGAGCGAGATGCCGTTCTGGACGCTGCTCCGAAGCATATGCGTCCCGCAATTGCACTGATGATGTTTACCGGGCTCGGGCCGCAAGACGCTCTTACATTGCACCGGGATGCGATAGAAGGTGACTTCATAGATACGGCTCGGAGCAAGACGGGTGTCGAACTCTATTTGCCGATCATTTCCCCACTCAGGGAGGCTCTAGCAGCGGCTCCCAAACATGATGCCCTCACCATCTGTGCAAACTCCAAGGGACAGCCCTGGACTGTTTCCGGCTTCAGAGCGTCTTGGCGCAAAGAGCGCCAGAAATTGGAGCGCTTGGGCAAGATCAGACCCGGACTTACGCTCTACGGTTTGCGTCATACCGTGGCGACGATTTTCCGGGAGATGGGATACGACGAACGCGCAATCGCGGATGTCCTTGGACAGGAGACAATCGAGATGGCCCGTCTCTACTCGAGGCGGGCAGATTTGAAGCGAAAGGTTGCTGGGATGGGCACAGCCTTTGAGGCCGAAGTGAACAGCCGCAGAACAAAAATTGTCAAACCCGGCACTGAATAGTGTCAAACTGAGAGGATTGAGCAGTGATGACTGAGAAATTGATCAAGCCTATCAAAGGCTTGAGTGGTAGCGGGAGAGGGACTCGAACCCCCGACACGCGGATTATGATTCCGCTGCTCTAACCACCTGAGCTACCCCGCCATCCGGTCAGCGGCTTCTTGTTCAAAGCGCTGCGATGTGGGGGAGCTTATAGTTAGGCTGCGCGCAGGCGTCAAGCGCTGAATGCTTGCCTGCGCGCATTCTTTCTAAACGCCGATCAGGCGGCAGAAACTGGGGCTTGCGCTTGTGGAAAATCCACCGTCCAAGTGCCGGTGCGCTCGGTCTTGTGGATCCAGCCGCCACCAAGAACCCGGGCCGTTTCGTCATCACTGTCGAAGAAGACGCACGCCTGACCGGGTGCGACACCCGTTTCGCCGTTGGCAAGATCAACAAAGGCCTTGCCGTTCAATACACGCAAGGTCGCCGGGGCCGGCGGGCGGGTGGAGCGGACTTTGGCAAAGACCTCGATCTCGTCCCCCTCATCGAGCGGCTGATCACCGATCCAGTTCATTTCGCGCAGCAGGATCGTGTGTGTTGCCAAAGCCTCACGCGGGCCCACGATCACGCGGCGTTCGTCCGCATCAAGGCGCACCACATAAAGCGGCTCGCCCGTGGCCACACCAATGCCTCGGCGCTGGCCGATTGTGAAGTGGATGATGCCGTTGTGTTCACCCAGGACCCGGCCGTCCATATGGACGATCTCGCCAGGTTCGGCAGCGTTTGGCCGCAGCTTTCGGATCACCGCGGCATAGTCACCATTCGGCACGAAGCAGATGTCCTGGCTGTCAGGTTTGTTGGCAACCGACAGCCCGAACTCTTCGGCAAGCGCACGGACTTGAGACTTCGGCATGCCGCCCAGCGGAAAGCGGACGAAATCCAGCTGTTCCTGCGTTGTGGCAAACAGGAAATAACTCTGATCCCGGTCAAGGTCTGCGGGGCGGAAGAGTGCGCGCTTGTTGCCCTGGGCTGCCGAGCGAACATAGTGGCCAGTTGCCAAGGCGTCCGCGCCAAGATCCTTTGCCGTTTTCAAAAGGTCGGTGAACTTGACGGTCTGGTTGCAGGAGACGCAGGGAATGGGGGTTTCGCCGGCAATATAACTGTCGGCAAACCGGTCCATAACCTGTTCCTTGAAACGGCTTTCATAGTCGAGCACGTAGTGCGGGATGCCGATCTTTTCGGCGGCCCGGCGGGCGTCATGGATGTCGACGCCGGCACAGCATGACTTTGCCTTGGCGACGGCGGCGCCATGGTCATAGAGCTGCAAGGTCACACCAATAACATCATAACCTTCGGCGTGCATCAGCGCGGCAACGACGGAACTGTCCACGCCGCCGGACATGGCAACGACCACGCGCGTGTCTTCGGGGCGGCCGGGAAGATCCAGACTGTTCAACATGTTCAAAGGCACTTTCAGAAAGTTCGGGCCCTGCCGGTCACAGGCGTTCAGTAAGCGCCGCGTCCGGTCAGCCGGGAAACGCTTGTTTCCTCGGGCCATTTCCAATTGGGGCGCACTATACAGATAAGGACGCTGCTTGCCAATTGCGAGCCGTGCGCACCCGGCATGCATTGCCGGAGCGGCAAAGCTTGCCGCGTTATGGCTGGTCGCCATCCGGTGTGTAGGGTTCAAACGCTTTTTGATTCAATGCCTTGATTGGATTTTTGAAACTGGCCCGAGGTTTGCTTTCTCATTTGGTGACGCTGTCTGCCCAATTGCGGGCAAATATTATTGAGGTGCTCTTGTGCTGCCTTTTGGATTGATGACCGATATGACTGCCGCTTCTCCACCTGCCAGCCGTGGCGGTGCGAGTGTTGCCGGGCCCATGGGGAAAGTCGAAAGCGGGTTTCGGCAGTTTTCGGATGATCTTCAGGAGACCCTGCAGGCATTGGCGCCTGACAGTGTTGCGCAAGAGGGCGGGGCTGTCTCGGGCGGTCAGTCGGCACCGAACCTGGATGCGCTGAAGGCCGATGCGGCGGAGCTTGCTGGCGACGCTGTTGCGAGTGCTGAAGCTGCAGCGGGTGATGAAACGCTGGAGGCCGGTGCTGTCCTGGCCGATGACCCCGGTGCTGCCGTTCCTGGGAGCTTGGGAGAGATTTGGCAGGCTGCTGCTGGTGAAGCCCCAGTCGTTAATGCTGCTGGACCTGTTCCTGCTGCTGAAGATGGCGGATTGGTGGAAGAGGCAGGCCTTCCGCTTGTTCGTCCCGCCGCTGACGGCGATGCAACTGCTGCTGGAAACAATGGTGGTGATGTTCAGGGCGAGGCAGTTGCTGCGAAGGCAGGTGCTGCCAGCAAGCCTGGTTTTGCGTCCGCATTAGCTTCTGCTGGACAAGGCGCCGCTGGTGCGCCATCTCCAGCCGGGGTGTCCGAGGCGGCCTCTGCCAGCTCTTCACGGGATGTCTCTGATCTCCCGCCTCCGGTAAATCGTCAGCCGATCATCGCTCAGCAGGTTGAAACTGCTGCCGGTGATGTTGCTGGGCAGAAGGGAAAAGCGGCAGCAACGGTGGTTAAGGCTGCCGATCCGGCAAAGCCGCTATCAACATCATCTGCCGTTGAGGGCGGTCTCAGCCGGACAAGTGATGCGCCGATCATTGAGCCAAAGCAGCGGCGATGGCAGGTAAGTTTGCCGCCGGAGTTGCGCTCGCAGTCCGTCATGGTTCAAACGGCACCGCAAAACGTACCGGTTGCTCAGGCTGAGGCTTCGGGCGAAGTTCTCGATCCGCTTCAACAAGCGGCGAGGGCTCAAGCCGCAGTGCAGGCCGCCGGGGCCAAGGAGCCTGTTGCAAAGTCTTTAAGAACGCCTGCGCAGGGCAGCGCACAAATCAACGCACAGCCAGGGATTTCTTCTGCAGCAAATAATCAGCCTGTCGCGGCTCCGCAGATCGCAGAGGTGTCTGCGACGCAGGATGAGGTAAGTGTTCGTCAACCAGCTGCGCCTGAGGTTGCAAGACCTGCGCCGGTGACCCCGTCGATGCCTCAAGCGCAACCGGCTCCGGCAGCAAGCGCACAGGCTCCTGTGACGCCGGTTGCCGTTTCAAACCGGCCGACGAACTCCACCATCCCGCAGCCAGCAATAGCAGAGCAGGGTGGTGCGGAGTTGGGTGTTGATGACCTTGCTGTTGATGTGGACGCTGAACCTGTGCGTTTGGAGCGCAGACCGGCTGGAGAGGTGTTGTTCGCAGGGGCGAAGGCGCCTTCGGTGAATTCCGCGGCACCGCAGATGCAGGGACTGAGCAGCGGCCAACCGCAGATGGTGGCCATGCAGAGTAGCGGCGGAGCTGGTCAGCAGAACGCTATCCCCGCGGCTGCTCTTTCAAATGAAATCATCGCGGATGAAATTCTCCCTGCATCGGCTTTTGAAGCTGAGCTGGGTGCGGACCTTGATTTCACCGCGACCGTGCGCGGTGGTGAGATGCAAGGAGCTGCCCGGACGGAAGCCTTGCAGACGCCTAATCAGGCGCAAAGCTCTCAATTGGCCTCTCAGGTCGCAGTTGAGATGGCGCGGAACCTGAAAAACGCGCAGACCCGGTTTCAGATGCGGTTTGATCCTCCCGAGCTCGGGAGAGTTGATGTCAATATGAAGGTTGCAGCGGATGGCAGTGTTCAGGCGCATCTGATTGTTGAGCGTCCCGAAACGCTCGACATGTTCCTGCGGGATCAGCGCGGTTTGGAGCGCGCGCTCGAGGCGGCCGGGCTGAACGCCAATTCAAATGATCTGCAGTTTTCGCTGAAACAAGGGCCGGGACAACAGTTTGCATCCCAGGATGAGCAGGGACAGCAAAACGGGCAATCCGGCACAGCCAATACCGATGCGGATGGCGGCGGGGATGTCTCAGCGGATGAGGCCATGGACGGGCAACTTCTCAGGATGACGCTGGCAGAGCAGCGCGGCGGCCTGGATGTAAGGATTTAAGGGGCACCTAGAGTGCCTGAGGAGAGTGTGATGACCTTTTTTTCACCGAGTACAAGCAGCACAAGTAGCACGAGCAGCACAAGTGGGGCGGCGCAATCGTCGAGCCAATCCAGTACGCAGGCTAGTGAAGCCGGATTGTCGGCAAACTATGAATTGTTTCTCAGCATGCTGACCACGCAAATCCAGAATCAGGATCCGTTGGATCCGCTCGATTCTGCCGAATACACCAACCAGCTGGTTCAGTATTCGAATGTCGAGCAGTCTATTCAAACGAATAAGAACCTCGAAGAGATGATCAGTTTGCTTTCCAGCAATCAGTCGTCGGCCTACGTGAATTACATAGGCACCGAAGTGACGGCCGCTGGCGGGACGGCAATGTTCGATAACGGTCAGGCGAACTGGAAATACGATGTCTTGGAGGATGCGACCGGGACCGTCGAGATCCTGAATGATGCAGGGCAGACGGTCTATTCCGGGGAAATTGAGCTCAAGGCGGGCGGTGGCACTTACACATGGGATGGGACCACTGATTTGGGTGGCACGGCGTCCAAGGGCGCCTACACAATCCAGCTGGATGTAAGTGACAGCGCCGGGAATGCCGAGCCCGCATCCATCGAGGTCTCGGGTGTCGTTGACGAAGTGGACTTTAGCGGAGCCGTTCCGTTCCTGAGGATTGGTGAGCTCTCAGTTCCGGTGAGCGCGGTGAAGTCCGTACGGTCTATCTAAATCTCGTTGGCTAAGTAATTTGCCTGAAATTAGTGGTTTTGCAGGGCGCCAGTAAAAGCTGGCGCCCTGCATTTTTGCATCTTGAGGGGGTTTCAGCGCATTGCATTGCAAATTGCATGGCGGCAGGCTTATGGTTAACAAACCCTAATAAGTTTCACTTGTTTTTGAAGTAATGAATTCATCAATCCCTAAATATCATTCACAGATTCCAGATATTATAGTTAATAAAAGTCAAATATTGCTTTAGTCGTTTGTTAAGCGTCATTGTGTAGTCTCTAATTCAACCTTGGTCATGGTTAGTGTGAGAGTACAATGACCGAACAAATTCGTTCGCGTGTAAAATATGTCATCGGCCCGGATGGGAGCCCGCTCACGATTGCGGATCTTCCACCTACCTCTACCAAGCGCTGGGTTATCCGGCGGAAGGCGGAAGTGGTAGCAGCAGTGCGGGGCGGCCTATTATCCCTCGAGGAAGCCTGTCAGAGGTATACCCTGACAGTCGAAGAGTTCCTGTCTTGGCAGAGCTCGATCGAAAAACATGGATTGGCAGGGCTTCGCGCAACGCGGATCCAGCAATACCGGAATTGATGGCCTGACAGCTAAAGGTATTAACGACCGCGTGGGGGCGGTGCGACGAGGTCGGCTTAGCCGGCCTTTTTTGTTGCGCGCTTTTTCGGTAAACTTATCCAAAGGTTAATGAGGTGGGCAGTTTTTCCCCACTTCAGTTGCAAAATGCCTTAGCGAATTTCGCAGAAATCAGCCAACTCACCCGCATTGATAATGTTTTGTTAACTTCTTGTTAACCTTCCGGGCGGCAAATTTTGCCCATCAGAGGCATGGCGTGATTTGCCGACTCTGCCGATAAGGGCAAGTGGCAGGCGAAAGATGCGGGCGGGCATTCGTGAACGGACTTATTGAATTCATAAAAACACTGGGACCAGCGCGGATCGCGGCGATGGGGGCCGTTGCAGCGATACTGGTCGGTGTCTTTGCGTTTATCATCTTCCGGGTGACTGCGCCGCAGATGACGACGCTCTACAACGAGCTGACGCTTGAAGACTCCGCAGCGATCGTCTCCCAGCTTGAAAGCCAGGGGGTGCAGTTCAAGTTGGCCCGAGAAGGCGCGTCCATCATGGTGCCGCAGGAGCAAGTCGCGCGTTTGCGGATGCAACTCGCCGCTGAAGGCCTCCCGACAGGGGGGTCCATCGGGTACGAGATTTTTGACCGCTCCGACACGCTCGGCGCGACCAGCTTCGTTCAGAACATCAATCACCTCCGTGCAATGGAAGGCGAGCTGTCGCGCACGATCAGCTCCCTCGACCGGATCCGCTCCGCGCGTGTTCATCTCGTGATCCCTGAGCGCCAGCTGTTCCAGCGAGACCGGCGCCCGCCGTCTGCTTCAATCGTTTTGAACGTGCGTGGGGGGCTGGGGCCCGGCGAAATCCGAGCGGTTCAGCATCTCGTGGCGACGGCCGTTGACGGGCTGGACCCGGATAAAGTGTCAATTGTCGATGAATCCGGCCGCTTGTTGGCGTCGGGAGCAAGCAGCGATGACGAGGGTATGGTATCTGCCCGGCTGCAGGAGCGTTCAACTGCCATCGAAAGCCGCCTGCGCAATCAGGTCGAGGAAATCCTGAATTCCGTTGTCGGGCCAGGCCGCGCCCGGGTGCGCGTCAACGCTGATATCGATTTTAATCGTTTGACAGAGACGACAGAGACCTTTGATCCGGAAGGGCAGGTCGTCCGCTCGACCCAGACGAAGGAAGAAGCGACGTCCAGCACGCGTCAAGATGGGCAGGTCACGGTTGGAAACGAGCTTCCAAATGCCGACGCAAATCAGAACAACGATGCTGAAGAGCAAGATACGTCTTCGCTGACCGAGGAGATTGTCAATTACGAGATCTCCAGATCTACACGCACTGAAGTCGTTGAAGCTGGCCGCATTACACGTCTTTCAGTTGCAGTGCTTGTAGATGGTACCTACGAGACTGATGGAGATGGCAATTCCGTCTACACGCCGCGCTCCCAGGAAGCTCTAGACCGGATTGCTGTGCTGGTGCGCTCAGCTGTGGGGTTCGATGAAGCGCGCGGCGACGTTGTTGAAGTGATCAATCTTCAATTCGCCCTGCCGCCGGAACTCGACATTGCTGAAGCAGATGGTCTCTTTGAGTTTACGCGCTCTGATATCATGCGGTTTGCAGAGCTCGGTGTCCTGTTCCTGATCGCAATTCTGCTCCTCCTCTTCGTCGTCCGCCCGCTTCTGCGCCGTATCGTGACACCGGAAGAGCGGCAACCGCAGGAGTTGGTGATCGGCCCAGATGGTACGTTGGTCGCTGACAGCGAAGTGCCAAAGGAAGAAGAGGAAGAAGATGAATTCGTGATCGAGTGGTTGGAGCAGGCAAAACAAGAAGGTGCACTGCAGGCTAGTTCGATCGCGAAGGTTGGCGAAATGATCTCTGATCATCCAACCGAGGCCGTGAACATTGTCCGTGGTTGGCTAGATGAGCAGGCGGCGTAATGGCAAGCGATCAGCTACAACAACACCTTACAGTCAGCGTTGATGAGGAAGAGCGCGAACTAAAGGGTGCAGAGCGGGCAGCGGTTTTGCTGCTGGCTCTCGGTGAATCTCACGGTGCACCCATCTGGGATAAACTGGACGAGATCGAGGTTCGGCAAGTGTCCGCTGCCATGGCGAACCTCGGACCTGTCACTCCGAACATGCTTGAGGATCTCTTCAAGGATTTCGTGCGCCGCATCAGCTCGAAAGGCGCGTTGACCGGAAACGTGGATGCCACAGAGCGGCTGCTAGCGACCTTTCTGCCAGGCGACAAAGTCTCTGTCATCATGGAGGAGATCCGTGGTCCTGCAGGCCGGAATATGTGGGAGAAGCTCTCCAACGTTCAGGAAAACGTTCTGGCGAACTACCTGAAGAACGAGTACCCGCAGACCGTTGCGGTGGTCCTGTCGAAAATCAATTCCGATCACGCGGCGCGCGTCCTAGGCATCCTGCCTGAGGAGTTGGCGCTCGAAGTTGTTAGCCGGATGCTGCGCATGGACGCGGTTCAGAAGGAAGTTCTGGAGAAGGTCGAGCAAACGTTGCGGGTGGAATTCATGTCCAACCTGACCAACACCTCGCGCCGGGACAGCCATGAAATGATGGCCGACATCTTCAACAACTTCGACCGGCAAACCGAAGCCCGTTTCCTGGCAGCTCTGGAAGAGGACAACCGCGAAGCGGCAGATCGCATCAAAACCCTGATGTTCACCTTCGATGATCTGCTGAAGCTGGACGCGGCAAGTGCTCAGACCTTGTTGCGGCATGTAGAGAAAGATCAACTTGCGATCGCTCTGAAGGGCTCGACGGACGCAGCACGCGAATTCTTCTTTGGCAATATGTCTTCGCGTGCCGCGAAGCTGTTGCAGGACGATATGGAGGCCTTGGGACCGGTCCGCTTGCGCGATGTAGACGATGCGCAAACTGGAATGGTCAATCAAGCCAAGGATTTGGCAGCCAAGGGTGAGATTATGATCTCGAAATCCAAGGGCGATGAAGAGATTATCTACTAATGCGGCACGAGGCTGGGACATATACGAGATTGGGCACGATGACGAACCCGTCTAAATTTTTGTTCAACACTGACTTCGCGGAGCCCGAAGAGCCCGAAGTTGTTGAGCCGCCGAAACCGGAAATTCCGATGATGCCGGTCGCCGACCACCAGGCCCAGCTTAAAAAAGCCAAGGCGCAGGCATTTGAAGAAGGCCGGGTTCAAGCGCTCAAGGACTTGCAGACCAAACAGGAGACCTTGTTAACGGAAGAGGTTGGGCATCTGGTGGCCGCCGTGGGCCGGGTGCTGGAAACCATCGACGATTCCGTTGCCAATCAGGAGAAGGATGCTGTCGGCCTTGCATTTCTTGTGGCTAGACGCCTCTGCGCACATCTGATTGCCCGGCAGCCACTGGCAGAAACCGTTGCTTTGGTGTCAGAGTGTTTGGGTCCTTTGCGGCGGGCACCCCATCTCGTCATTCGTGTGGCTGAGCGGGACGTGGAAGCGCTTAAGGCCAAGGTCGACCCCATCATTCATGAAAAGGGTTTCGAGGGGCGCCTGGTCATTCTTGGCGAGCCGGAGATTGCCAGAGGCGATTGCCACATCGAGTGGGCGGATGGCGGAATTCGGCGGGACCGCAAAGCTCTTGAAGCTGAAATTGATGGCAGCATCCGCGCGTATTTGAAAGCAGGGCGCACTCCGAAACCGGCTCCGAAGGCCGATGGAGCATCTGAGAAAGACACTGAGGCATGAGTGACGAACAAGACACAAACATCCCTCTGGATGAATTGGAAGCGCCGGACCGGGTTGGAGAGGCTGAGGAAATCCATAACCCTCAGTCGGCGGCCGATCTTGAAGCGGTATTCGACGTTCCGGTTAGGATCTCGGCGGTCCTGGGGCACTCGAAAATGCATGTGTCGGACCTGCTGAAGCTCGCGTCAGGTACGGTGTTGGAACTCGACCGCAAAGTCGGGGAAGCCATTGATATTTATGTGAATGATCGCCTAGTGGCACGTGGAGAGGTTGTTCTCGTGGAGGACAAACTCGGTGTGACCATGACGGAAATCATCAAGACCGATCGATAGAAGAGGGATCGTATGCGTCTGCTGATTGTCGGAACTCTGGGCGGCCAGCTCACTGCAGCGTCGAAGATCGCCATGCAGCGTGGAGCTCAGGTCACGCACGCCGATGACGTCGAAGGAGCACTGAAAGTCCTGCGGTCCGGCCGTGGCGCCGATCTTTTGATGGTTGAAGTTCATCTCGATATCGAAGGTCTGATCGCCAAGCTGCAGACGGAACGGGTTCATGTGCCTGTGGTTGCTTGCGGTGTCGAAACAGATGCACAAGCCGCCGTCTCCGCAATTCGTGCCGGAGCGAAGGAGTACATCCCGCTGCCTCCGGATCCGGAGTTGATCGCAGCCGTTCTTGCTGCCGTTGCACAGGATCGCGGCGATCTGATTTACCGCGATGACGCTATGGCATCTGTTGTGAAACTTGCAGAACAGGTAGCACCGTCCGAAGCGTCCGTCCTGATCACGGGGGAATCGGGGACGGGTAAAGAAGTGATCGCTCGTCACGTGCACAAATGCTCGAACCGGGCGTCAAAGCCATTCATCTCGATCAACTGCGCAGCCATTCCGGAACATCTTCTTGAATCCGAATTGTTCGGACACGAGAAGGGGGCTTTCACCGGCGCAGTTGCCCGCCGGATCGGCAAGTTCGAGGAAGCCGATGGTGGCACGCTGCTTCTGGACGAAATTTCGGAAATGGATGTCCGGCTGCAGGCAAAACTGCTGCGGGCGATCCAGGAACGTGTCATCGACCGGGTTGGTGGCACACGGCCTGTACCCGTGAACATTCGCATTCTGGCGACATCGAACCGCGATCTTGCCGAGAGTGTGCGGTCTGGAAGCTTCCGGGAAGATCTGCTCTTCCGCCTGAATGTCGTCAATCTGAAACTGCCGCCCTTGCGCGAACGCCCTGCTGATATCATGGAGTTGGCGCAGTTCTTCATTGCCCACTATTCGGAAGCCAATGGCGTTCCGATCCGCCAGCTTTCTCTGGAAGCACGGCAGGCCCTGATGTCCAATCAATGGCAGGGCAATGTTCGTGAATTGGAAAACACCATGCACCGCGCCATTCTTCTGGCAAGCGGCGCTGAGATCGGTGTGGAAGCCATTCGCATGCCAGACGGCACACCGTTAAGCGCTGCGCGGGGACCTGCAGAACGGGCGGCGCAAACTGCTGAGGCTGTTACCCGGAATTTCGTTGGCCGGACAGTTGCCGACGTGGAGCGGGATCTGATCCTGGACACGCTCGATCACTGTCTCGGGAACCGGACGCACGCGGCAAAAATCCTCGGGATCTCCATCCGGACACTTCGCAACAAACTGAATCAGTACACGGATGAGGGCGTTCAAGTGCCAAGCCCGGGCGAGGCACGGGGCTAATCAAGTAGCAGGTTGACATACAAGCAACTGAATTCGCGTCAGTTTGGAATGGGATCTACGTCGTAAATGTCAGACACAGCAGCAGGTGGTGGCGGTCCAACCGGACCAAATACCGGGCAGGAGGGCGCTTCCGGAGCGCCATCCGGCGCTGCCGTTTCGGGTTTTCCGAGCGTTCATGAAATCATTGATACGCTGCGCAAGGGCGATGTCGGCCTTGCAACCGGTATTTTGGTGATCCTGACGCTGCTGATCCTGCCGATGCCACCGGTCATGCTGGACATGTTCCTGGCGGTGTCGATCATCTTCTCCGTCCTCGTCTTGATGACAGGCCTCTTTATTCAAAAACCGCTTGAGTTTTCGTCGTTCCCAACGGTTCTTCTGATCGCGACCATGTTGCGGCTTGGTCTCAACATAGCCTCGACTCGGCTGATCCTCGCAAACGGCCATGAGGGCACGGCTGCTGCGGGAAATGTGATCCAGTCGTTCGGCAATCTGGTGATGGGCGGCAATTTCGTCATCGGGATTATCGTTTTCGCGATCCTTGTGATCGTGAACTTCGTCGTCATCACCAAGGGTTCGGGCCGTATCGCGGAAGTCGCAGCCCGTTTCACATTGGATGCGATGCCGGGTAAGCAGATGGCGATCGACGCTGATCTGTCTGCCGGGCTTATTGATGAATCGGAGGCCAAAGCTCGCCGTAAGGCTCTGGAAGATGAAAGTTCATTCTTCGGGGCGATGGACGGTGCTTCGAAATTCGTCCGCGGGGATGCAATTGCAGGCCTACTGATCACATTCATCAATATTCTGGGCGGCATTTTCATCGGTGTCGCGCAGATGGAGCTGACCTTTTCGGAAGCGGCCAACAATTACACGCTTCTGACCATTGGTGACGGTCTCGTTTCCCAAATTCCGGCATTGATCGTGTCTACGGCGGCCGGCCTTCTTGTTTCCAAGGCCGGGGTTCATGGAGCCGCCGACAAGGCGCTCACAAGCCAGTTTACAGGCTACCCCAAGGCGCTGGGCATGTCGGCGGCCGTCATGGTGGTGCTTGCCCTGTTGCCTGGCATGCCGATGATCCCATTCCTGGGCCTTGCTGCGGGAGCCGCATATCTCGCTTATCAAGTCGGGGCGAACAAGAAGAAGGAAGCGGCCAAGGCCGCCGTGGTCAAGGCCATCGAAGAAGCACCGCAACCCCCGCCGGAGCCGCCAATCACAGATGCGCTGAAGATGGATGAACTGCGTATCGAGCTTGGCTATGCACTGCTGCCGTTGATCAATGGCAAGGCCAACGGCGACTCCGATGTCCTGACAGAGCAAATCAAGGCCTTGCGGCGCCAGATCGCCGGCGACATGGGTGTGATCATGCCGCCGGTCCGCATCCTCGACAATATTCAGCTCGGCGCAAATGACTATGTGATCAAGGTGAAGGAAGTTGAGGCCGGGCGCGGCATTCTTTACCCAAACCACTTCATGGTCATGGACCCGGCTGGTGGGCAGGTCAAACTGCCGGGCACCCACACCACAGAACCGACCTTTGGACTACCTGCGACTTGGGTCGAGGCGCAGTACCGCGAAGACGCTTCCCTGCGCGGTTACACCGTTGTGGACCCGGCGACCGTCTTGTCGACGCATCTGACAGAGACCATCAAGAACAACATCAGCGAATTGCTGACCTATGGGGATGTTCAGAAACTCCTGAAAGAACTCAAGGGCGAGCAGGCCAAACTGGTCGAAGACCTGATCCCGTCCCAAATCACCGTGTCCGGCGTTCAACGCGTGTTGCAGGCCCTGCTAAACGAGCGGATATCCGTGCGCGATCTCGGCACGATCCTGGAAGGCGTTTCGGAAGCAACCGGCATGACCCGCAACACGGACACGATTGCAGAGCATGTCCGCACGCGGCTCGGCCGGCAGATTTGTGCAGCCAATCTTGCAGCCGGTGGGTACCTTCCGCTCATTGCCATGTCGCCACAATGGGAACAGGCGTTCCTTGAGGCCATCATCGGTGAGGGGGACGACCGCCAACTCGCGATGCAGCCGAGCAAGCTTCAGGAATTTGTTGGGGTGGTACGCGACGCCTTTGAAGAAGCGGCCCAGCAGGGTGAGGTTCCAGTTCTGTTGACCTCCCCGCAGACCCGGCCGTTCGTTCGCTCCATTGTGGAACGTTTCCGGGCGCATACAACGGTCATGAGCCAGGGGGAAGTCCACCCCCGCATCAAACTGAAGACGATAGGTTCAATCTAACGCCATCAAATGAGAACGTTGACCCGTGCGGCGACAGCGGTTGGGCTGGCATAGGTTGATTGTGGTGCAGAGGCGTTTTGGAGGAAGAACCGCGCCTGCTGCGTTCCCGAGGCGATTGTTATGTTCGTAATGGAAGTTGTGAGCTGCGTTCTCAAGGCCTGCGACTTCTGGAGTGAATTCGAGCGCCTTTGTGACCAACCGTCATTGTAGCTTTTCCAACGAGCCGTGCGTTTCGAGCTAAAGCGGCTATGATAGTCACGCTGGATATAATTTCCGACTTTGGGCATTGCGCATCTCTCCTGGATACACATCGACCTTCACAAAACATGGTTAACAGCGTGTTAATCAGCATGCGTATTGCACACAAAGTCCCTGAGACTGAATTCGTTCTTGTCGTATCAGCGGTCGTCAAACCTGCATGTTGATGCGGGTGGCGATGGCGGACGGAGTGTTGTAGCCGCCATCGGGATTATAAAGACGAACTTTCATCAAGTGGAGCGCTTGCATTTCGTTCGATGCCTGATTAATCCGCAGCACCGAGTTCACCAGTTGGGTGCCGATGTGTTGGCTTTTTTGAATAGCGCTTGACCGCCGCAGCTTCCAGATTTGGTCGTTCTTCGCCCAGGCTTTTTTGCGGGAATCGCGCGTGCGGAAGAAGTTGTTTGTAAACTTTGATCCAGTGACCGGCATTGCGGCCTCCAACGTTTCGTCAAAGGTGCAATGCGCTCAGAAAAGTTAACGCATTGCGCTTGTGTATGACGCAAAACCGGAGGTATCGAGCGGTTCTTGGCTTACGGTTAATCAGCTGATACATGCACTTAGAAAAGTGTTGCTCATTGGAGTTTTTATGCCAAATCCGATTTTGAACCTCGACGGTTATACGGAAGTGCCGGACACAAAAATTGCCGTTGTTGTCACCTATTTGGAAATGACCGAACGGCCCTCAGAGGCACTTGCTCCACAGCGCTCTGATGTGGCCTTGAAGGCCTGGCCGTCTCCGATGGCTTCAGAATACAAGGCACTGTTCCGGGAAGTTGGAGAAGAGTGGATCTGGTTTGGGCGTTTGGTAAAGCCGGACGCCGAATTGGAGGCCCTTTTGTCGGAGCCTGCTCGCGAAAACTTCCTTCCGCTGCGCGCCGGTAAGGCGGTTGGTACATTGGAGCTGAATTACGCCGACCCGGAGAATGTCGAGCTCGCCTACTTTGGCCTGGTGCCAAGCGCTATTGGTGGAGGTGTTGGCCGGTGGCTGATGGCGCAAGCGGTAGAGATGGCTTGGTCGCGGCCTGAAACAAAACGTTTGTGGTTGCACACTTGTACGGCGGACAGTCCCCAAGCGCTGAAGTTTTATCAGTCCTGTGGTTTTAAACCCTACAAACGGGCCATCGAAGTGGCGGATGATCCGCGTGGACTTGGATTATATGCCAGTGAAACCGCGCCGCATGTTCCTTGTCTGATGGGCCAGAACTGATCGCTGCATCTTCGATCAAGCACTCTTTTTGACCCGTTCCGGAAACGCGTGGGCGATCGCCTGCCGGTTTGCGTCCAGAACGCCGCGTTCGGTGATCAGACCGGTCACGAGATGGGCGGGGGTTACGTCGAAGGCTGGATTGCCCACTTCGGAGCCCTCCGCAACTATTTGGACGGTCTCCAGCGCGCCGCTGGCCGTACGGCCCGTAATCCAGCTGACTTCATCCCCATTGCGTTCCTCAATCGGAATATCGCGCACGCCATCGGATAACGAAAAATCGATGGTGGGCGAGGGGAGCGCAACGTAGAACGGCACATTGTTGTCCTTGGCTGCCAACGCCTTCAAGTATGTGCCGATCTTGTTGCAGACATCCCCGGTGGCTGTTGTCCGGTCTGTACCGGTGATGACAATGTCGACCTCTCCATGTTGCATCAGATGGCCTCCGGCATTGTCCGCAATGACCGTGTGAGGCACCCCGTGATGTCCGAGTTCCCAGGCCGTCAAGAAGGCCCCCTGGTTCCTCGGCCGGGTTTCATCCACCCAGACATGAACCGGAATACCGCCGTCATGGGCCATGTAGATGGGTGCTGTTGCGGTCCCCCAATCGACCGTCGCAAGCCATCCGGCATTGCAGTGCGTTAAAATGTTGATCGACTCACCAGGCCGTTTGGTTTTGGCGAGAGCCGCGATCAACTCCATGCCGTGCATACCGATTGAGAGATTAATCGCGATGTCCTCATCGCAAATCTCATTTGCCAGAGCGTAGGCGGCTTCTGCCCTGTTTTCAGGAGGCACCTTGATTAGGGATCTGCGGCACCGTTCAAGCGCCCAGTTCAGGTTGATTGCAGTTGGGCGTGTTTCCAGAAGCACGGTACAAGCGGCCAGCAGGGACACGTCTGACGGGTCCTCGTGCATGGCGAGTGCCACGCCATATGCAGCTGTCGCGCCAATGAGCGGCGCACCGCGTACTTGCATGACGCGAATCGCATGTGCCGCTTGGGCCATCGTACGCAGTTGAACGGTCTCAAAGGTAAATGGAAACTTGGTTTGGTCGATAATCTCGACCGTGACACCGTCATCTGCGAGCCAGATCGTCCGGTACTTCTCTCCGTCGACATTCATGGCGGCGCCTCCCAAAAAACCGGATTTCTCTTTGAATAACGCAACATGATGGCGCAAACCAGCCAGCCATCGCTGGTCTCAGGGTTAAAAATCGCTTAATCTTTGTTAACCATCTTTGCGCGATTGGCAGTGGATACCCGGCAAAGAGGAATGGCGTCGCGGCCACACCCGGTTAAGACTCAATTAAGACTTGGTGAACCCGACGAGAAAACTGGAGCTGGTACTCAATGGCTGAAATGCAGGACAATGTGGTTCCGCACACGCGCATGCGATCATTGCGCGATGCCATCCGCAAGGTGCAGCTGGGCGAAGTGGAACGCTCCGATGTGGTTGTTGAGCTGCAAGACACTGAACGTGCCCGGCTCGACATGCTTGCGGACGAGTTGAAAGACGTTTTCCGGGAAATCCCGGAAGATGACGATCAGTTTTCCTTGCAGATCATTTCCGGCTCGACCCCGCGTCTGTGGATCGATGCGACCAGCCATGTGGCTGTCGCCGGGGACCGCCGCACTTACCGGTTCCTGAAAGACACGCGGCTTGGCCGGGTTGTTATTCTGGAGACGGCCAATATCGACGATATGGCTGATTGCCTGACCGAGTATATCGCGGAGCGCGTTCTTGAGCGCGAGAAGGCGCTGGAAGGTGACTGGCTGAACAACCGTTTGCGCCAAGTTGCGATGGAATCCAAAGTGGTCCGTGTGAAAGAGAGCCATACACCTTGGTTGCCGGTCGCCGGCGCATTTGGGATCGGCCTCGCGCTTGGCATCGTCGGTCTGATCGGCTTTGCTTGGTTTGCCAATCCTCTTTGAAATTTGCTTTGCAGGATCGGGTTTACAGCCTCACGAAATCCCGACGTCTCTTCGTGATATCAGTTTTACAGGTCCGCCGGTTTCTTCAAATCCATGCTCTTCCATCTGGCATGTCCAGCCGTCAGTTTGCCTGGCAATCGAGAATAAATTGTAGCGGGCAGCCGGTTTGTGACCGCCAGGGGCGCTGGTTGCTGACGGCACGCCAATGACCGGCACGGGGCCGTCCGGCCCCTCGATACTTTCAAAACTGTCGATATGCGTATGGCCGTGCAGGATCAGTTCGGCCCCGGCACGCTTGACGACGGTGCGCAGCCGGGAGGCATCGGAGAGGCGTTTGTGCCATTTCGTTGCGTTCTTGAATGGCGGGTGGTGAATGAGAACGACACGAAACAGATTTTCTTCCGCAAGTTCCTCCAAAATCGCCCGCAAGCGGCGGCTTTGTTTTGTTCCAACGCGCCCGGAGGCAAACCAAGGCGCCGTTGCCCGGCCAGTGGTGACGCCAATGATCGCGATATCGCCGCGCTTGCGCACATAAGGAAACGTTGCTACTGAGCCGACTTTTTCAGAAGGAACATCGTCTTCGCCATCGCCGCGCATATAAGGCCACCATGCGGTTCGGGCCTTTTTGACCGCACCGCGGACATAGGCATCGTGATTACCCGGAACCACGGAGACCTGATCCGGCGGACCCAACTCGTCCAGCCACGCACGGGCACCGCTGATCTCAAGGGGCAGCGCGATGTTGACGAGGTCACCGGTCACCGCGATGTGGTCCGGCGCTTGGGCCTTCATGTCCTCGACCAATTGTTCCAGGTGATTGCCGCCCATGATTTTGGAACGGTTGCGCTGCCAGTTCAGATAGCCGAGCAAACGCTTGGAAAACAATTGAAGGAGCTTGGGGTCCGGAAGGGGACCCAAATGGGGATCGGAGAGATGCGCAAGCCTGAACATGGAGGCGCATCATCAAAGCAAAAAGCGCCGCGTCAAGAAAAAATGAGCGGCGCCAAGCGGATAGTCTGCGAAATGTCGTTGGGAGGAGATTACTTCGCAGATTTTGTTTGTGTTTTTGTCTGCCGAGGGGCTGAACCCTGGGTCTGACCGGTCCGGGTACCTTCGCGGAGGCTGGCTCCGACTACATGCACAAATCCAAACATGGCACAGAATCCAACTTGGCCGACAACTGCTTGATCAGTTGGTCGGGAACGTGGTCAGAGATGCAGCGATCCGCGGATTGCTGGTGTCGATAGCCGGTTTCCACTGGTAGTTCCGGCGACGCTTCTGAAAAAGAGTCTTGAACATAACGCTGTCCTTTGAGTTGTCGGGGGCGGGCAATCGGCTGCCCTAATCGTCATCAATCTGCCTCTTACATAGGCGTGCGGTGCACAAAGGAGGAGCGTTATTCCTTCGGGGCTGCCCTGCGCGGATTGCATGGGTTAACGAAGCGTTCCCAAAGGCTTGCAAAATGCGGACAAGGGCAGGACGGCGGTTGTTGCGCGTCGTCCTGCCTATTTTGCAGCAAATGCTCGTTGAGCTGATCTTCAGTTAAGCTGCCGCCTTGAACCGGTCCCTGTCATGCGGTGCCAGGAAATCGAGATCCGGCCCAACCGGTACAATCCGGTGCGGGTTGATCGTTTCGTGCGAGCCGAAATAGTGCTGTTTGATGGTCGCCATATCGACCGTCTCGGCAACGCCTGGATGCTGATAGAGTTCCAGCAAGTAATTGAAGAGGTTGGGGTAATCGGCAATCCGGCGGATGTTGCACTTGAAATGCGTCACGTAAACCGGGTCAAAGCGCACAAGCGTTGTAAACAGGCGCCAATCGGCTTCAGTCAGGACCTCACCTGCAAGATAGCGCTGTTTTGACAGGCAGACCTCCAGATCGTCCAGCGTTTCGAAAAGCGATGTTACAGCTTCCTCGTATGCCTCTTGTGTTGTGGCAAAGCCGGATTTGTAAACGCCGTTGTTTACCGTGTGGTAGATGCGCTCGTTGACCGCGTCGATCTCAGGGCGCAGGGTTTGCGGATAATAGTCGATCGTTGAACCGGTCAGGTGATCGAACTCGGTGTTGAACATCCGAATCATTTCCGCCGACTCGTTGCTGACAATGGTCTGTTGCTGCTTGTCCCAAAGGATCGGAACGGTGGCCCGGCCTGAATAGGTCGGGTCTGCCCTGACGTAGACCTGCCATGCGTAGTTCGCGCCGGTGAGCGGCTCTGCTTCTTCAAACTCCCAACCGTTTTCCAACATGAGTGGTTGGACGGCGGAAACGGAAATGTAGTCGTTCAGGCCTTTCAGGGTCCGGAAGATCAAGGTCCGGTGCGCCCACGGGCATGCATAGGAGACAAACAGATGATACCGTCCAGCTTCTGCCTTGAAACCGCCGTCGCCCGTTGGGCCGGGGCTCCCGTCTTTCGTGATGAAATTCCGGAATGCGGCGTCCTTGCGCACGAACCGCCCGCCTGTTGATTTGGTGTCATACCACTGATCGTGCCACACGCCGTCGACGAGCGTTCCCATACCGGTCTCCTTGGAGTTTGTTCTGCGATATAGGTTGTGCAGTGATGATGAATTTCAATCAACTGAATGGACTGTCCCTCTCCGGTGAACAATTGGATGTTCGCAAAAACGTAGTCTATCCCGTCAAAAAGTTCTGGACCGGCAGGAGCCATGCGTGGTACGCGCTAGCTTCTGTTTGAAACCGCGAGCGGATCCCATCCGCGCAGCGCGTAAGGAACTTCGGGATTGATGAGCACAGGTCACATGCTCCGACGACGAACCAGCCGACGAGGAAACTCTCGTCTGCATCGTCGCGGCTGACCTATTCCCGATAACTCCGACAAACAGGGATACCGGCAGGCGCGCAATAGCCACATTTTGCCAGCTGGAACCAATCCCATGAAACAGACCTCTTGGGTCATTCGTCTCGAAGACGCCACCGACGACACCGCAATTGAAGACCTGCAAGCAGAAGCTTTCGGGCCTGGCCGCTTTGCACGGACCGCTTTTAGGATCCGTGAGAACGTCCCTCACAGGCAAGATATAGCCTTTGTCGGCCTGTCCGGATCCAGGATTGCAGGGTCTGTCCGTTTGAGCCCCATCACGATCGGTGAGACCGACGCGCTGCTTTTAGGGCCGTTGACGGTCTCTCCGGATTTTAAGAACCGCGGTTTGGGCAAGGCGCTGATGTGGACAGCCCTTGAGGCTGCAAAGGCGGCCGGAGACGAGTACGTGTTGCTGGTTGGGGATGCGCCTTATTACAGCCCATTCGGCTTTGAACAGGTGCCTTTCGGCAGCATTACCTTACCTGGCCCGGTCGACCCGCAAAGGCTCTTGATTGCACGCTTGCAGGATGGGGCGCTGCCGACCGGCGCAGTTCAGGGCAAGGCTGCATAGAGTACGTCGCGAACAAGCATCATCGCTTAACGTGCTCAAAGCAGTAATTGTTGACGCATTTCCGGCCGTGAAACCTGTGTCGATTTGCTCAGAAACGCTCTAGCGGCCTTCCCGGTACCAAGTTGCAGAGACGGCGCCCAGAAGGATGGCGAGACCAAGCAGTCCGATGAGGAGCGGGAACCGGTCGACACCATTCAACAGACTGGCTTCTGTTTGTTTGAGGCCGACCCAGCCGTTACCTTCGTAACTTGCCGACTGGCGCATGGAGATTACGCGGGGGAGATCAAGGTCACCGCCCACATCCCTCAGCCGTTGAACCGCTCCGCCTGTCGCATCGGCCACTGGTGACAGCACTTCGGTATCAGACAGAACGTTGGTGTACTCCCTCGGGTTTTGCGGGCCAACGTGAATAAGGGCATTCATCTCACCATCGGTGACGGAGAAGAGACCAGTTTCCGTTACGGGGGAGGAGCCGCGCCACAAGCCAGGCTCTTGCTCTGTCATGGTGAGGTCAACGCTGTCGCCTGTCGGCGAGACGACGGTCACCTCATTGACCGTTTCCCCGAGTGTTTGCCGTTCGACAATCAGTTCAGAGCCGCGCAGGGACACATTGAGTGCTTCTTCTTCAAGATCCGGTTCTTGCATCAGCCAATGGGCAAGGCGCCTCAGCAGTGGCACGTGCGGGCCGCCGCCCTCAAAGCCGCGCGCCCACAGCCAAACATGGTCTGAAAGCAACATGGCAACGCGGCCTTCGCCTTCGCGGTTCAAAACCAGAAGCGGCGTTTCGCTTGGGCCGGACATCAAGGTCTGGCCGCCGTCCAACTCGGTATCGACCACCCGGAACCAGCGGCTCCACCCCGGAGGATCTTGTTCGGCGCCCGGCAAGCCCCGGGTGACTGGATGCCGCTCGCCGAGGTTGGCAAGGGTTGCGTAAAAGGGCTCTTCCAAAATGGCTCCAGTCGGACGGGCCGGAAGAATGGGGGCAAGTGGCGTTCTATAAAGGCTGCCGCCTTCTGCGTAATCAGGACCACCGGCCAACAGGACGGCGCCGCCGTCGCGCACATACCGCGTGATGTTGTCGAAATAGAGCATCGGCAACACGCCACGCCGGACATAGCGGTCGAAGATGATCAGATCGAACTCATCGATCTTGACCGAAAATAGCTCCCGGGTCGGAAAGGCGATCAGGGACAGCTGGTTGATCGGTGTGCCGTCCTGCTTTTCAGGCGGGCGCAAAATGGTGAAATGAACGAGATCAACGGATGCATCGGATTTCAGAAGGTTCCGCCAGGTGCGTTCTCCAGCATGCGGAGACCCGGACACCAGCAGCACCCTCAAGTTCTCGCGGATACCGTCCACGGTGACGACAGCCCGATTGTTCAACGTCGTAAGTTCGCCGGGCAGTGCCTCTGCCTCGATTTCGAAGATGTTATCGCCGCCATGGGCGATCTCTACCGGGATGTCGATCTTCTCCCCGGTCCGCGCGGTGCGCAGGGTTACGACATCACCGTCCCGTTTGATTGTCAGGTTCACCTGATCTCCGGGGCCGGTTCCCAAACCTTGATCGACCACCGTGAGGCTGATGGTTTGTTCAGAACCGACCAGGCCGAAGCGCGGAGCCGTATCCAGAACGATCCGGCGGTCGCGTTCATCCGCAGTCCCGGTGATGAGGCCGTGAACAGGGGCATCGAAGCCGAGCGCTTCTGCGTTTTCCGGGATATCGTGGATCTGTCCGTCGGTGATGATGATTGCACCACCAACCCTTTCAGGCGGAACATCTGCAAGCCCGTTTGCAAGGGTCTGGAAGACTTCCGTACCGTCCCCTGAGCCTGAGTTTCGCGCTTCGAGCAGCCGGAGATCAAACCCCTCCAGCTCTGCAATGCGTGACTGTATTTCCTCAGCTGCTGCGGTGGTCGTTTCTTCTCGGTCAGCAAGCCGTTGGCTTTGGCTCTTGTCGACCACAAGTGCCACGACACTGGACAATGGTTCTCTGTCTTCGCGTTCCACAGCTGGGTTGGCGAGTGCAAGCACGAGCAACGCCATCGCCAGGGCCCGCAGCACCCAGCCGCGCAAGTTGATGATGCCGAGAAGGACCGCAACCACGACAGCAATCGCGCCGGCGGATATCAGAACCCATTGCGGCACAAGCGGGTCGAATGAAATAGACCAGTCCATCAAACCTCCTATTGCCCGAGCCGTTCCAGCAGAGCTGGAATATGAACCTGGTCAGCCTTGTAGTTTCCGGTGAGGCTGTACATCACGATGTTAACGCCCGCACGGAACGCATAGTCGCGCTGGATCGGGTTGTTTGGCACTGTCGGGAACATGAACTCGCCCGTTGGCGTGATCGCCCAAGCCGATGCGAAATCATTCCCTGTAATCATCAGCGGAGAAACGCCGTCTCCCGCCCGAACCGGGCGATCACCGCGGGCAGTCGCTTCATCAAGACTTTCCACCCACAACGGGCTGGTGGAATAACGGCCCGGGAATGTGTCGAGCAGATAGAACGCTTTCGTGAGCACGTGATCCGGCGGGACAGGTTCCAATGGAGGAACATCGAGATCTTCCAGGATCTCGCGCAATTTCAAAGTTGCAGGTGTCGATCCGAAACCGGTTGTCGACGCGTTGATATGATCCCGTGTGTCGAACAGGATCGTACCGCCGTTCCGCATGAACGTGTCGATCCGGGCAATCGTTTGGTCACTCGGTTTGTCGGCCGAAGGATCTATCGGCCAGTAAAGCAGCGAGTAGAAGGCCAGCTCGTCACGCGCAATGTCGATGGCGACCGGAGCGCCGGGTTCCAGTGCGGTGCGTTCGGATAAAAACTGCGTCAGGCCGGCAAGACCGGCGGCACTTGCATCATCAACCTCTGGGACACCTGTCAGAACATAGGCCAGCCGGGTTTCGAGGGTGGATTCCAATGCTCTCAAGTCATCAGACGAAGATTGCGCATATGCGTCTGGAACACCGGCCGTGCTCAGGAGCGCTGTTGCCAACGCTGCCGCACCGATGGCACTTGCCATCCGGGTTTTTAGCCGCAGACGGTTCAGACCGCCCGCAAGCACAAACACGGCAATGGCGTCCGCAATGATCAGCAAAAAGGCCAAAGTGAAGAAGATCGCTCTCAAGTCCAGTGGATCCGTTGCAGGATAAGGAGCTGTTTCCGCGTCAGGTCCTAGCGCCTCGATGTTGAGGGGGTGCAGTGTATTCTCAGCGCGCATCAGATTGAGGGCCCGGAAACCATCTTCGCTGCCATAAAGACCCGGCGGGGTGCGGCGGCTGGCAGAGGCTTCCCGGAAATTCGCGGCGCTCACCGGTGTCACATCGACAGGGGGCGCGCCGAAGCGGCCATAGCCGTCGAGTAGCCGCAGAGGCGGCAGAACGCTGCGGGCCGGTTGCCCATCCTCGGCTGTCTCTGATGCTTGAGCTACATTGGAAACTGACAATATGCGCCGCAACATGTTCAGGAAGACGCCGGAGAGTGGCAGGTTGGACCAGGATGAATCTGCTGTCACATGGAAGAGCACGATACTGCCGTCGCCAGATTGCGCTGCGGTGACCAACGGTGTGCCGTCTTCCAGCATTGCCCAGGTGCGTTTCGGCAGATCTGACGTTGGTTCTGCGAGCACCTGTCGGTTTACCGTCACCTCAGCGGGGATCTTCAAACCAGAAAACGGAGAGGCATCCGGAAAAGGCGCCAAATGCTGAGGTTGCTTCCAGGAGAGTGATCCGCCGAGTGACCGGTCTCCAGATCTGAGGCGGACAGGGATCAGCTCGTCCGTGCCGCCTGCTGTTCTGGGGCCTGCGAACCGGACAAGAGTGCCTCCGCTTTGGACCCACTCGCCAAGTTCGACCGCCGTGGTGTCTGGAAGTCTGCCAACATCCGCGAGGATCAGGACGGAAATTCCCTGGTCAATCAGTGACGGCACTGCGGCTGCAATATCGCTGTCCCGCGGTCGGCGGATGTCGGAAAATGGAGCGAGTGCCCGCTCGAGATAATAAAGAGGTGAGAGAAGCGGTTGATCAAGGTCGCCTGATTGTCCAGAGATCAGACCGACGGTTCGGCGGCGCCAGCTGTCGTCTACAAGTTGCACGGCTCCGGCCGCTTGTTCTCCTGCAATTTCAACACGGGCGATGTCATTGCGGAGCTCGCTTGGGAGTTCGAACCGGGCTTCGGTCTCAACATCACCGCTGGCAAACGTCGCAGTCGATTCCGCAAGCACTAGGCCTTTCAGATCGAGAGCCCGCACATTGACGACCGATGTCGTGTTCTCAGGGTGACGGACCACATCGACGCTCAACGCTTCAGTGTCGTTGGCCAGACCTTTGAGCCCAAGCGGTGTTTGAAGGCCGGTCAACACGGTCACCGGGACGCCTTCTGTCAAAGACGCCAGAGTTTCCAGGAACGCATCATTGGTGGCGGTACCATCTGAAAGCCAGACGACCGCACCTGGAGGTGTGTCCTGTGCGGCCTTTCTGAGGCCAATGCCCAGTTCACTGCGCAGAGGCGGGTAGGGGCGGGGTTCGAGCGCACGCAGAGTTTCAAGTGCTGCCGCCGGGCTTTCGGGAACAAAGCTTTGGTTTGGACCTTCCGCGGTGGCGGCAAACATCACCGGCTGTCCGTTTTGCTCTGCCTCGGTCAGAATGTTTTCAGCGGTTCGAACCTGATCCTCCCAAGAGGTCGCTGAGGTCCAGCCGTTGTCGATCAAGAGCCACAAAACACCATCCCGGCTCGCAACTGGTTCCTGCGCGCGCCAGACAGGGCCGGCAAGTGCAAAGATCAGGATTGCCGCCAAGAGCAACCGCAGCAGGGTCAGCCACCATGGGCTGCGCTGCGGTGTTTCGTCGTGCTCATCAATGTCCAGCAATAGCCGGGTTGGCGGAAACGCGATCTGTTGCGGCCGTGGGGGCGTCAAGCGCAACAGCCACCAAATCACGGGAAGCAGAGCCAGTGCAGTCAAAACCCACGGCGCGGTAAAAGTCAGTGGTAAACCGGCAAACACGGATCAGGCGCCCCCCCGCGGCATTGTATCGAGGTTGCCAGAAAGCGCGCTATGGAGGACCAGCAAAGGCTCGGCGGCTGAATGGTCTGTGTGATGCAAGACGTATGTCCACCCCGCGCGGCGTGCCATGTCGCGGATTTCAGCGCGATGTGCTTCAAGCCGTTTGTGGTATTCCTCCCGCCATGTTTCGGCGCGGCCTGCAGTTAATCGGATGCCGGCTTCCGGGTCGTTGAATTCAACACGGCCGTCGAACGGAAAGGTTTCTTCTATCGGGTCCAGAACCTGAACGATGTGCCCACGCGCACCGGTTCCGGCGACTTGGGCGATCCAGGCAGCGATATCCTGAAGCGGATCCAGGAAATCGGAGACCAGAACAACATCAGCAAAGCGTTTGACGCCAGTCGGGTCGGGCAAGGCAACCGGCTTAGACAAGTGCGTTAGGGCGTCCGCAAGCCGTTCAGCGGCTCTGCGATCTGAAAATGGACGTGTCACACCGGTCAAACCAATGCGCTCACCAGTTTCTGCGAGCATATCCGCCAATGCTAGCATCAGGACTAGAGAGCGATCCCGCTTAGTCACCTGAGACAGCCGGGATTGAAACTCCATGGACGAGGAGAGATCGGCCCAAAGCCAGACGGTATGGGCTGCCTCCCACTCTCGTTCACGGACATAAAGATGGTCGTCCCGGGCAGACCGGCGCCAGTCAATGCGTTTGGCCGGCTCTCCCATATTGAAGGGACGGAATTGCCAGAAGCTCTCGCCGGGTCCGGCTCTCCGCCGGCCATGCCATCCTGCGATGATGGAACTCGCAACATGGCTTGCCTCAACAAGAAGGTCAGGGAGCGCGTCTGCGACAGACCGGGCGTCGCCGATGATGTTCGGCCAGTTTTCCTGGTCCAGTTTCACACTCTCCGTTGATGATGCCATGATCTCGGGCGGCTCCCTCGCGTTCGAAATTTGCGTTATGCGATTGTTTCTTTCACCCGCTGGATCACGTCCCTCACGGTATGCCCGTCGGCCCGGGCAGCAAAGGTGAGGGCCATCCGATGCTGCAGAATTGGTTCTGCCAGAGCCAGAACATCATCAACCGACGGTGCCAGCCGGCCATCAACGAGCGCGCGGGCCCGGACGGTCAACATCAGGGCCTGGCTGGCGCGGGGGCCCGGTCCCCAAGCAATCAGCTTCGTGAGATCGGAATTTTCGTCCGAGCCGCCCGGTCGGGCCGAGCGGACAAGCTTCAAGATGCTTTCAACCACTGATTCACCCACCGGCATGCGGCGGACGAGTTGCTGGAATTCCATGAGCTCCTGGGCAGTGATCGCGCTATGTGCCGTGGTCTGTTCTGCTCCGGTCGTTTCTAGGAGAATGCGGCGCTCGGCTTCCAGATCCGGATAATGCACATCAATCTGCATCAAGAACCGGTCGAGCTGGGCCTCCGGCAATGGATATGTGCCTTCCTGTTCCAAGGGGTTTTGGGTCGCAAGAACATGAAACGGGCGCGGGAGATCATGCGGATGACCCGCAACCGTGACGTGATACTCCTGCATCGCCTGAAGAAGGGCTGATTGGGTTCGCGGGCTGGCGCGGTTGATTTCGTCGGCCATGAGCAACTGTGAGAAGACCGGGCCAGGAATAAATCTGAAAGACCGTCCGCCGCTGGTATCTTGTTCCATGACTTCTGCGCCAAGGATATCTGAAGGCATCAGGTCTGGTGTGAATTGGATCCGCCGGGCATCCAGTCCCAGAACAGTTCCGAGCGTTTCGACCAGTTTGGTTTTCGCAAGACCCGGCACACCGACGAGCAGCCCATGTCCGCCGGCGAGGATCGTCACGAGCGTTTGTTCAACGACGTTTTCCTGACCGAAGATAATCTTTGCGATATCGGCCTTGACTTCTGAAATGCGTTCAACGGCCCGTTCGGCGCTTTCAGCAACAGCAGCGAGATCTTCTTCAGAAGGATTTGCGGGAGAAACGACGCTCATGGATCACCTGTCCTGTTGCTTATCTTGCTGATGCCTGCCGGGTAGCTCGGTGGGCGGCCAAATTTTTTCCGTTAACCCAGTCTGACACCATATAATTCAGTAGATAAGGCACAATTGTGCGCCATACAGTGGATAGGTCCAAGATTCTTTTCTTCGATGCGGCATAAACGCAAAAATTGCGATTGTTGTTACAGTGGGGATTGGCGTTGGTTTAGACGCGGACTAGGTAGGAATCCGGATCACAGATTCGGATGTCTGATGGGACGGGGAGTGAAATGACATCGCAAGCCAAACCAGAGGCTGCTCTGCCGGATGGCCTCAAAGCCCTGATGAGCCGCGCTGGTTCAAAAGACAAGGCGCCGCCGCCGGTGGACAAGTGGAACCCGCCTTTTTGTGGCGATTTGGATATCCGGATTGCGCGCGACGGAACCTGGTTCTATCTCGGCTCGCCAATTGGCCGGAAGCCATTGGTCGAGCTGTTTGCGTCTGTCCTGCGCAAGGATGAAGATGGCAAGCACTACCTTGTAACCCCGGTCGAAAAAATCGGTATCACGGTCGATGATGCTCCGCTGCTGGCTGTGGAAATGGTTGTGGAAAATGAAGGCGCGGACCAGCAACTCACCGTTCGCACAAATCTCGGTGATCTGGTCCGCATAGGACCGGATCGGCCACTGCGTTTTGAGAAGGAGCCGGACAGCGGCGGAATAAAGCCCTATGTTGTTGTCCGCGGGCGCATTGAAGCGCTGTTTACCCGCGCACTCATGTATCAGCTGGTTGACCACATGGTCGAACGTCAGGGAGAGACCGGTTTGGAAACAGGAATTTGGAGCGGTGGTCAGTTTTTTGCCGTTGACCCGGAGCTTCTATAATCGCTCTTTTTATCCAATTGCCGATTTGACGAAAGCACCCCATATCAAGCGCAATGACCGCTCCAACTGATACATCTGCAACCAAATTGACCGACTGGTCCCAGCATCTGGAAGAACGGCTTGCATTGGCAGCGAGCGTGACCACTGAACGGGAAACAGGCGACCACATTTTGAACCCCGATGTCGGACCTTACGCCTTTTGGAAGGGACCACCGAGGGACGCTGCCGTCTTGATCGGTATCCGCAACACCGCAGCCGGCCCGAGCGTTGTTTTGACCCAGCGCACACCGCATCTCAAATCCCATGCTGGGCAGGTGGCGTTTCCAGGTGGCAAAATTGATCCGGACGACAACGGACCGGTCGAGGCAGCTTTGAGAGAAGCGCAGGAAGAGATCGGTCTGGATCCCGCCCAGGCACAGCCGCTTGGACATTTGGCGCCTTATCTAACCGGGTCGGGATATCGGGTCACACCAATCGTTGCAGAGGTCCGGGATCCCGTTCAGTTCATTCCGAACCCGGACGAAGTTGAAGATGTTTTCGAAGTTCCCTTCGAGTTTCTTATGAACCCTGCCAACCATCAAAAGCTGAGCCGCGAGTGGCAGGGGAAACGACGCTACTTCTATGCAATGCCTTTTGCCGGACGTCACATCTGGGGCGTTACAGCAGGCATTATCCGCTCATTATATGACACGGTGTACCGCTGATGCTTCGCATTATCCTGACACAACTCTTCCTGTTTTTGCTGCCGTTTGCTTGTTATGCGTGCTATCTCTGGCTGTCTAAAAAGGGTGATAATCCGGAGAGCTGGTCACGCGGGCCGGTCGCCTGGTTGACCGTCGCAGGCCTCTTTTTGACGATCTCCGGATTTGTTGCCGTAGCGCAATTCAACAGGGCTCCAGAAGGCACGCAGTACAGGCCGGCAGAATTCCGCGACGGCGTACTCATTCCCGGGCGGTTCGAATAAGTTCATGAAAGATAGAGCTGAAGACATTCTCGCCGCGGCCAATTGGCTGCGGTCGCCAGGCATTCAGGCTGTGTTTTCGGCTCTCAATCGTGACAACGACAGCGCGCGTGTGGTGGGCGGCGCCATACGCAACACGTTGTTGGGACATCCAGTTCCCGATATCGACATCGCGACTACTGCGACACCGCAGGACGTCATGCAGCGGGCCGCCGATGCAGGATTAAAACCCATCGGCACGGGGATTGATCACGGCACCATAACCGTGATCAGCGACGGATTTCCTTACGAAGTCACCACGCTGCGCGAGGATGTCGAAACCTACGGCCGCCAGGCGAAAGTGGTGTTTGGGCGTGATTGGAAAAAGGATGCCCTGCGGCGCGACTTCACAATGAACGCGCTTTATGTGGACAGTGTCGGGAAGTTGCACGACCCACTGGGTGGTCTGGAGGATTGCCTTGCTAGGCGTGTCAGGTTCATCGGTGATCCCGACATGCGGTTGCGCGAAGATTATCTTCGCATTCTCCGTTTCTTCAGGATCTACGCGGCCTATGGCGATGGGGATATGGATGCTGAAGGCCTAGGTGCATGCCTGCGCCAGCGCGACGGCTTGCGCCACCTTTCCGCTGAACGCATTGGTCACGAAATGCGCCGTCTCGTCTCTGCTCCGAAGGCGGCGATTGCGGTGCGGATGATGAATGATTGCGGCCTTTGGGAAATCGCAACGGGCGGCCTTGCAAAAATCGAGGATTTTGAAGCGCTTCGCCAACTGGATGCGTTCGCGCCTGAAATACAGGACCCGGAAGTTGGCCTGACCGTGCTGTCAGGTTTTATCCGCGAAGATGTCGATCGCGTTGCTGATCGGCTGCGGCTGTCCAATGCAGAGCGTAAAAGAATGCAAATCTGTTGGGAGGCTTACAAAACGTTCCGGCAGTCGGACCAGATGCCGGATGTCAAATCGTTGCTCTACACCCATGGCCGCCAAGGAGCCATTGATGGGCTGCTGGCCTATTGGGCGGCCTTTGAGGCGCAAAAACGGTCGGGAGATCGGCCAGCTTTTGAAGACGCGCTTTTAAAGCTTAAATCCCTTGAGGTGCCGGTGTTTCCTCTAAAAGGCGCGGACATGATTGCGCTCGGACATCGTCCGGGCCCGCAAGTTGGCAAGGTTCTCAAAACTCTGGAGCAGATCTGGTGCGAAAACGGTTTCGCCCTTAGCAAACAGGATCTTCTTGCACGTTTGGAGAACCGCGCTTAGCGAATTGATAAGAGTCCTTGGATACATTTTCCCGATGAGTTCCTTGGGGTTATCACCCCTGCCGTGGGTTCTGTTGGGAAAGTAGTAATGCCGCATAGCGAAGTCATCTTGATCTCTGATGGGCCGCTGCCTTTGGATTCTCCGGTTCGGAAAATTCCGTTCTTCTTCCGGGCGCGCCTGATCGATATGGCCAAAGTCTCTCCCAAAACTGCGGGTGAAGCCTCCGTTGCGATTATCGAACTGCTCGGTTCCAGCAAGCCAGGCATGTCAGCTCTGAAGTCATCCTGGGGCAACATTGCAGAGATCCCGGTAATTGGCATCATCGACAAGTCAGATCGGCGGGAGGTAACCCAAGCGGCGGCGCTTGGTGAAATGGACCTTATAGATCGAGAGGCACCGCTGGCGTTGCTCCTTCATCAGGTTAAAAAATACCTGAAAACCGATATTTTGCAGGACTTGCCAAAGGACACTCCGGAACGGACTGCAGAAGCTTTCTCCAAAGCGAACGCGTTTCTGGAAACGCTTTGCATGTCTGCAGTCAGTGATGCGTCAATACAGATCCGGGCGATGGAAGACAGCGCTAAGGATGCGCTTTCGGCGATTGACCTTGAAGGTTTGCTGGCGTGGATGCAGGCGGTCGAAAGCCATCACAGCCCGACGTACAGCCATTCTTTGAAAGTTGCGGGTTTGGCGGGCGCATTTGCGCGGTACCTGAGATGGTCAGAAACTGATTGCCGGGAGATGGTCGCGGGCGGGCTGGTTCATGACATCGGCAAGATGCGCATCCCCTTGACCATTTTGGACAAGCCTGGACGCCTGACCGATGAGGAGCGCTCTCTGATCGCCAAGCATCCGGTGTTTGGTCAGGAAATTTTAAAACCGCGCCTTGAGGTGCCTTATGAAATCAAGCGCATGGCTATCCAGCATCATGAGTACCTGGACGGCAGCGGGTATCCAAATCACCTCAAAGCGGACCGCTTGTCTCAAAAAGTCCGCGTCATGACGATTTGTGACATCTTCACCGCCCTGACAGAAGAGCGCGCCTATAAGGAACCAATCCCTCCGCGGCAGGCGATCGCCATGATGAAAAACATGGGGCCGAAGCTCGATCAGGACCTGCTGCGTCAGTTTTCAGACATGATCCTGGATCGCGTTTTCGCAGAACTGTCGAAACCCGTCTCTGCCGCAGGTGGGGACGCTGCTGCTTAAGCAGCGCAAGGACCATTTTCTCGAACTAGCTTTGCTTAGGGCCATTTCACAACTGGTGGCATGGAAGACAGGATTGAGGCGACATTTCCGCCGGTCTTCAAGCCGAAGATTGTGCCGCGGTCATAAAGAAGATTGTACTCCACATACCGGCCCCTGCGGATCAGCTGCTCTTCGCGCTGGGCATCTGTCCAGGAGTTTTCATAGTTTTTGCGAACGAGCTCAGGGTAGACCTTCAAAAAAGACCGGCCGACATCCTTGGTGAACGCGAGATCCGCGTTCCAATCGCCACTGTGCAGATAGTCGTAGAAAATTCCGCCAATGCCGCGGGGTTCGTTCCGGTGTTTCAGGAAGAAATACTCATCACACCAATCCTTGTAAGCCAGGTAATCAGCAACGGCATGGGGCTCGCATGCTGCTTTCATGGCCTCATGGAAGGCAACCGTGTCAGGATCGTCCTGTGTCCGCCTGTCGTCCAACACGGGTGTCAGATCCGCGCCACCCCCGAACCACTGGCGGGTTGTAACCACCATCCGCGTGTTCATGTGAACTGCCGGAACGTTTGGGTTCTGAGGGTGCGCAATCAGGCTGATGCCGGACGCCCAAAACCTGGGATCTTCGCTGGCACCTGGAATTTGACCGCGAAACTCTGGAGAGAACTCGCCGTGGACGGTGGAGATATGGACGCCGACTTTTTCAAAGACACGGCCATGCATCATCGACATGACGCCGCCGCCGCCCTTTGCGCCTGAACTGTCGGTCCGTTCCCAAGGGGTGCGCTCGAACCGGCCCGCAGACAAGTCACTCAGCGGTCCATTGAGTTCGCCAATGTCGTCTTCCAGTTTTTCAAACGCTGCACAAATCTGATCCCTGAGATCCTTGAACCACGCGGATGCTGTCAGCTTCTTGTCTTCAATTCCCTCAGGAATCGGACCGCCGCGTGATTCTGGAGAGGGTGCTGTCATCTGATTTGCCTCGACATGAAGAGCCCGCGCTGGAAATGCACAAGCGTTGGATTAGCTTGATGTTTTAGGAAATGCCCGGGTTTGCCGCAAGGCCTCTCCCAAAACCATGCCGCAGGACACAGCTACGTTGAGGGATCGCATGCCCTCGGCCATCGGGATGGTCAGCCGCGCATCTGCCAGCTGATGGATTGCATCCGGTGCCCCGGTGCTTTCGCGGCCCAGAAGCAGGATATCATCTGCTTCAAATTCGAAATCCGTGTAAGCGAGGTCTGTTTTAGTCGTCAGCAGCACGAGGCGCCGTTTATGTGTTTGGCGCCAGTCGTCGAACGCCTCGAAATTGAGATGGCGCTTCAGGGCAGCCCGTTCCAGATAGTCCATCCCAGCGCGTTTCAAAGCGCTGTCGGACAGCGGAAATCCCGCAGGTTCGATCAAGTGCACCGTCACACTCATGCAGGCCGCGAGCCTAAGCATGGTTCCGGTGTTCTGCGGGATGTCTGGCTGGTAAAGGGCAATATCGGGCATGTCTGCTTCTTGTCTTGAAGGTTCATTGCCTCCTAACAGGAGAAGGCCGTCCTGTCATGGGCCGTGGCCCATTGAGCAGTTCCACGCGTATTATGAACGCAAGAATCGCCCGCCACCCATTTGGACATTTCAATGATTGCTTTGTTCCGGCTTTTTGAATCCTGGATTGATCCTTTCCGGCCTTTGCCGTCTGAAGCGATGCCCAAAGGCGGTGTTGCGTTTCTTCTGTTCTTTCTGAAGCAGGCGCGTTGGCCATTCTTCCTGATGCTGATTGTCGGCAGCCTGACAGCCTTTGTCGAAGTCACTTTGTTCAACTTTCTGGGCCATATTGTTGATTTGCTCGACAGCAGCGACCGGGAAACGTTTTTTGCCGAACACGGCTGGACCCTGTTCGGTATGGCGTTCTTTGTCTTGGTGGTGCGGGCCGCCACCAATACGCTCATGGCGCTTTTGGAAGAGCAGACCATTGTTCCGGGGTTTTTCAATCTGGTCCGTTGGCAGGCGCACCAGCAGGTGATGCGCCAAAGCATTGCGTTCTTTCAAGATGATCTTGCAGGCCGCCTGTCGCAGAAGGTGCTCCAATCCGGTATGTCCGCCGGCGACTTCATGGTGAACCTCCTTCAAGTCGCCTGGTTTATCGTGGTCTACGCCCTGACAACATTGGTGCTTGTCGCAGATCTTGACTGGCGGCTTGGGGCTATTGTCGCGGTTTGGCTTGTCTTGTTTGCCATCACTGCACGGGTTTTCGTGCCGCGCGTGCGCAAGGCGGCAAAAGACACAGCCAATGCTTATTCCGGTGTCTCCGGACGCCTGGTCGACACCTACAGCAACATTCAGTCCGTCAAGCTGTTTGGTTCTTTGAAAGAAGAAAACCGGGGCTCCAGATCCGCCTTCATCCGCTTTATCGGTCAGCTCAAGACCTTCACCCGCCTGCTCACCTCAATCCGCGTCGTGATGAGTCTTGTCAACGGCGCGATGATCGTCGCAATTGCCGGGATGGCGCTGGTGATCTGGCGCGATGGCGGCATCAGCACGGGGCATGTGGCTTTTACGCTCAGCCTGATCCTGCGCCTGAATATTTTGCTGAACCGGTTGTTCAATCAGCTGAATGGTCTGTTCCGGAATTTCGGAACCGTCCAGGACAGTATGGAGGCCATCGTCAAACCCGTGGCCGTTCAGGATGAGGACAATGCGCCAGCGCTGACTGTGGATAAGGGCGCGGTCGAATTCAAAAACATCACATTCCATTACGGCAAAGCAGGCGGTGTCATTGAGGGTCTGAGCCTAAAGATCGCGCCTGGAGAGCGTGTCGGTGTGGTTGGACCATCGGGTGCGGGAAAGACAACGCTGACCAGTTTGCTTCTGCGCTTTTATGACGTGGAGGCAGGCCAGATCCTGATTGATGCTCAGAATATCCGCTCGGTGAAACAAGAGACGCTCCGTCGGGCTATCGGGATGGTGACACAGGATCCGTCGCTCCTGCACCGGTCCATCCGGGAGAACATTCTTTATGGACGGCCTGAGGCGAGCGAAGACGAGCTGCGCGATGCGGCAGAGCGCGCGCACGCGCTTGAATTCATTGAAAACCTTGAAGACAAATCCGGGCGAGAAGGTTTTGATGCCTATGCCGGAGAGCGCGGCGTCAAACTGTCGGGTGGTCAACGCCAGAGAATTGCAATTGCCCGGGTTCTTTTAAAAAACGCCCCAATTCTGGTGCTGGATGAAGCTACATCTGCGCTCGATTCCGAGGTGGAGGCTGCGATCCAGGAAAATCTGCAGCAATTGATGGCAGGCAAGACCGTGATTGCAATTGCGCACCGCCTGTCAACAATCGCTGCGCTGGACCGTTTGATCGTGATGGACGGCGGACAGATTGTTCAAGAGGGGACCCATGACAGTCTCTTGAAGAACGAAGACGGATTGTATGCGCAACTCTGGCGCCGGCAATCAGGCGGCTTCCTTCAGGCAGGATTGTTGGCCGATGAGCAGGTTAATTCGGGCGCGTCTTGATCTGTATGAAAGCGGGTGGCGTAGAAAGCTCGCCAACCGCCTGAGGATCTTATGGTTCATTTCATCACAGCGTATATCACCACCGCGATTGTGTTTCTCGCAATCGACTATGTTTGGCTGACCCAAGTCGCCACGCGTTTCTATTTTGATCGCATTGGTCATTTGCTGATGGAGCGCCCAAATATGGGCGCTGCTGCAGCCTTTTATCTGATTTACGTTGTCGGCATCGTTCTCTTCGCCGTTGGTCCTGCGCTCAAAAATGAAAGCTTTGCATACGCCGTGATGTACGGCGCCATGTTCGGCTTCTTCACCTACGCGACGTACGACGTTACCAACTATGCGACTTTGAAGGACTGGCCGATCATCGTTGCCGTTGTCGACATTGCCTGGGGCACTGTTCTCGGAGCGGTTTCTGCCGGCGCGGGCTATCTGATTAGCCGTCAGATCCTCGGCTGATAACTCGGCAGATCTGCGAAAAACCTGAACTCCACGAACGTCGCGCGGAGTGGCGCGCGGCCACTCTTAATTGTTGTAGTTACTGATTTTTTACAGCCTTGAGATATCAAGGGCCAACACAGATCACTGCGCGGGCTTCCAGAGTGTACCCGCAGGATTGGGGTTGGAGCCCGGGTTTTCGTGACGCTTTCGATAAACGGCCGATTTATTTCAATGGTGGTCACCGCCGCCATTATCATGATGGGTGGAACAGCGTTCGCGTTCTACACGTTCCGCCAAGCAATGATTGCTCAGTTGGGAACCGCAGACAGTGCTCAGCAATTCCTTCAGGGCAATGTGGCGGAGAAACTTGATGGTCTGATTCTGGATCAGATGATCACCATTGGCCTGATCGTGTCGCCGGTTGGTCTCGCGTTTCTTGGTTTGGCAGTTGTTTTGGCCTTGGGCATTGCCCGTCCGCTCGCCCGATTGCAGGGCGCGCTTGGCAAACTGTCTGCCGGTGATCTCGAAGTCGAGATCGACGGTGTCGAGCGATCCGATGAAATCGGCGCTATTGCTCGGTCTGTGACAGACTTTCGCGTGAACCTCGCCGAAAAAGCTGCGGAACAAGCGCGGCAAGAACAGGCGCACCAGGATGCCTTGAACGCAGAACGCGTTGCGTTGATGCAGGATGTTGCAGACGATTTTGAGAAATCCGTGCTCGGCGTTGTTTCTTCACTGCTCGAAAAGTCTGACAGCGTAGAGAGCAACTCCAATGATTTGACGCGTGCTGTGGAATCCTCGCTCCACGCCGTGTCTGAAGTCAGTACTGCGTCTGCGGATGCCAATCAGTCTGTTGAGACGGTGACCGGGGCTTCCCATCGCTTGTCAGAGTCTCTGTCCCGTGTCCGTGAGGATGTGGATCAGGCAACCGACATTGCGGATGCTGCGGTCACTGAAGCGCGCAAAACCGATGAAATCGTCGGGCGGCTTTCTGAGACAGGCCGCGCAATCGGCGAAATTGTTGAGCTGATCAGTCAGATTGCCAGCCAGACCAATCTCCTTGCTTTGAACGCAACGATCGAGGCAGCAAGGGCTGGAGAAGCCGGGCGCGGGTTTGCCGTTGTTGCAAGCGAGGTAAAGGCGCTGGCCGAGCAGACCACCAAGGCAACCGAGGATATTTCTGCGCAGGTTTCTGCTGTGCAGGACGTCGCGCAGCAATCTGGTGTCGCCATTGCTTCGATTGCCGATACGATTGAGCGGGTGAGTGCGATTTCAGCCAAGATCCGGGATGCTGTGGAAGATCAGACTTCTGCAACTGGCGAGATCAACGGCAGTGCGCAGACCGCTTTGCAAAGCTCTGAGCGGGTAACCGGTAACGTCGGGACTTTGAACGATGCGATGGAAGCCAGCCGGATCGCGACAGATGGCATGCATCAAGCCTCCGCAGAACTCGGAACGTTGTCGAACACACTTCAGGCACAGGTCTCGCAGTTCCTACAAAGCGTCCGCGCTGCTTAAGTCTTTGTCGCTGGTCTGTGGTGGCTAAGCTCCACTGCCTTACTGGTCCCGGGCTGAGTGAATCATTGCGACCGCTCACTCACATGTCACACATGTGGCTGATTTGTCACAGTTCTGGGTTTAGGCTGCTTTAGGCCGAAATCGGTCTTCCCTTATCCGCGATTCCAGAGTACCAAAAGGTCCTCAACTTTGACGGGTTGAAGTTTCCATCCCTTTGGCCGCCCGGCCAAGCAACCAGGAGGGCTTACATGCTAAATTGTTCGACGCATCCAGCGACAGCCGTCCATTTGGTTCGCACGGGATCATCTGCACGTTTCGACTAAAGAAACGCGCCTGAGTTCCTAACACTTTTCCGACGTCCGGCATAAGCCGTCCATCAGTTTTGGCTGCATGTGCGTCCTTGCGCATGTCTGCGGGCGTTACTCTCAATTTCTTTCGTTTCGGAGACACATCATGTCTTTCGGTGATCCCTTTGGGCCATTCCGACCCGGCATAGGTCCAGATATCGTCCAGGAGCCGCCTGTCCGGCGGCCGGACGTTTTCATTGATCCGCACTTGCGTCCGCGTCCGCCAGTTTTATTGCGTCTGCGCAACTCGTTGAAAATTCTCGGAGTATTCGGTGGGGCGACTGGCGTTCTGACAGTGCTGTTCGCGGTGCCGGTCTTCATTTCCGAATTTGCAGCGATCGAAACCGTTGGCGTGCATGGAAAGGTCCTGAGCGCGCCGCAGTTCGCTGACCGGCTTGAAAATCTTCTAATTGGTTCCTTTATCGTAGCTCTATCGCTGGTAAGTTTCTTTGCTTCGGCCGCGATTGCGTCTCCGCGCCTCGGCGTGCGTGATCATGAAAGGGAACCCTACAAATTCGAGTGCGGGGATGGTCATGAGACTGTCCAGCCCACTCATGCAAAGGTTCGTCATGTTTAAGTGGTTTGAAAACCTGATTGATCCGTTCGAGAACACGGATCTCGATGTCCCGCCGAAAGGCTTCTGGGCGTTCTGTTGGTACTACACGAAACCGGTGTGGCCGATCCTTGCGGTCGCATCGGTCCTGGGTGCCGCCATCGCCATTCTTGAAGTGTTCATCTTTACCTTCCTGGGTGATTTGGTGAATTGGCTCGGAACAGAGAACGCTCAGACATTCTTTGCAGACAACTGGCCTCAGCTTCTGTGGATGGGTTTTGTTATAATGATCCTTCTGCCGGTCGTGTCAGGCATTTGGGAGATGGTGTTCCATCAGGGTTTGATGGGCACCTACCCGATGTCTGTGCGGTGGCGGGTTCACCGGTATCTTCTCCGGCAGAGCGTGGCGTTTTATCAAAACGACTTTGCAGGGCGGATTGCGAACAAGCTGATGCAAACAGCGCTCGCGGTTCGCGAAGTGGTGACCCGGATCGCAGACATTCTGGTCTATGTGATCGTCTACTTCGTGGCGGCACTGTTCATCGTTGCGGAGGCAAGCATCTATTTCGCTATTCCGTTCCTGGCGTGGCTTGGCGGGTATCTGTTGACGATGCGCGTCTTCATCCCGCGTTTGAAGAATGTGTCCCGGGATCAAGCCGATGCGCGATCCGTGATGACGGGACACGTCGTCGATGCATACACCAACATCTCGACGGTGAAGCTCTTCTCCCACGCAGCGCGCGAAGAAGACTATGCAAAGAGGTCGATGCTTGACTTCCTGAAGACGGTCTTTCTTCAGATGCGGCTCGTCACGGGTATGAACATCACCCTGACAACCCTGAACATGGCGTTGCTCTTTGCAGTCTCGGCGATGTCCATCACGCTTTGGCAGCAAGGGTTGGTAAGCACTGGCGAGATTGCCGTTGCGGTCGCCCTTGTCCTGCGGTTTCAAGGCATGTCGCAGTGGATCCTTTGGGAAGTGTCTGGCCTGTTTGAAAACATCGGGACGGTTCAGGACGGTATCAACACGATTTCCCGGGAACGGGATGTGGTGGATGTTCCAAACGCCAAGCAGCTGGTTGTCGACAAAGGCGAGATCGAGTTCGAGCGGATCCGCTTCCACTATGGCAAGGAAAACGGCGTCATCGAGGATCTCTCCTTGAAGATCAAAGCTGGCGAAAAAATCGGCCTGATCGGCAGGTCCGGGGCAGGTAAATCCACCTTGGTCAACCTGCTTCTGCGCTTCTACGATCTGGAAGGCGGTAGGGTGCTGATCGATGGTCAGGACGTTGCCAAGGTACTGCAGGACGACATCCGGGCCAACGTGGGTGTTGTTACGCAGGATACGTCCTTGTTGCACCGATCCATTTTCGAGAACGTTGCTTATGGCAAGCCGGACGTCAGCCGCGAGGAAGTCGAGGCGGCTCTGGAAAAAGCGCATGCAATCGAGTTCGTCCGCAGTCTCGAAGATCAAAACGGGCGTGTTGGCCTAGATGCGCATGTCGGTGAGCGCGGTGTGAAACTCTCTGGTGGTCAGCGCCAAAGGATCGCGATTGCGCGGGTGCTTCTGAAAGATGCCCCGATCCTGGCCCTGGATGAGGCGACATCGGCTCTGGATTCAGAAGTCGAGATCGCCATCCAGGAAAGCCTGTTCGATCTGATGGAAGGAAAAACCGTTATCGCGATTGCTCACAGGCTATCCACGATTGCGGCGATGGATCGGCTCATAGTCATGGATCATGGTCGAATCATCGAAGAAGGATCGCATCAGGAGCTGTTGGATCTGAACGGTCTTTACGCTCAGCTCTGGCAGCACCAGTCTGGCGGATTCCTGGCGCCCGTTCAGGCGGCTTGATTCCAGCCACATCGTCACGCAAGGCCGGGGAAATGCATTTTCCGGTCTTGCGATTTTCCGAAAAACGGCAGAAAAACGGCGCGAGCGCAGTTTCGGCTGCGACATATGCGTTCTAAGGCGTTTGTTGAACTGGACAAGCGCTTTGAACGGTGCAAAAAGACACACGCCTTGCCCGGTGCGGAAATCTGCCGCACCCGGCAACCGTTGAGCCCGGCACGAGTCAGCCTATCCTTGCTCTCAGGGACGGGCCCGGACGTGCGACGGGCTTTCGGTACAGAATAAACTGGTTTCGAGAGGACGCGACCTTGGCAAATACGGATCAGGCGGAACCGACCCGCCGAGATTTCCTCTACATTGCGACCGGCGCCATGGGTGTCGTCGGCGCTGGCGCGCTGGCATGGCCATTCATCGATCAGATGAACCCGGATGCCTCCGCTTTGGCTCTGGCTTCTATTGAAGTCGACGTCTCTGCCGTGGAAGAGGGGCAGTCTATCAGCGTGAAATGGCGTGGTAAGCCGGTCTTCATCCGCAACCGTACGGATGCGGAAGTGGAAGAGGCGAACGCTGTTCCGGTCTCTGATCTGCCGGACCCGCTTGCACGCAACGCCAACCTGCCTGCCGACGCTGAGGCCACGGACGTGAACCGCGGCATCGAAGGCAATGAGAAGCTGCTGGTCCAGGTTGGTATCTGCACACACCTTGGCTGCGTCCCTGTGGGTGATGCCGGTGAGTACGGCGGCTGGTTCTGCCCGTGCCACGGCTCGCACTACGACACCGCCGGCCGGATCCGCAAGGGCCCGGCGCCTGAGAACCTGCTCATTCCGCCGCTTGAGATGGTCAGCGAGACCACCATCAAGATCGGCTAACGGCACGAGTTAATCTGGAGGCAGCCATGGCTGGACATTCTGAATATGTACCGCAGAGCGCTGCGGCAAAGTGGCTTGAGAGCCGTTTGCCGGTCATTTCGCTCGTACGCGGATCTTTCGTCGACTTTCCGACACCGAAGAACCTGAACTATTTCTGGACCTTCGGCGGGATCCTTTTCTTCGTGCTCATCGCGCAGATCCTGACAGGGATCGTGCTCGTGATGCACTACACGGCAAGCACGACTGCGGCATTCGACAGCGTTGAGCACATTATGCGCGATGTGAACTTCGGCTGGATGCTGCGCTACCTGCATGCCAACGGCGCGTCGATGTTCTTCATCGCGGTCTACATTCACATTTTCCGTGGTCTCTACTACGGGTCATACAAGGCTCCCCGCGAGATCTCCTGGATCCTGGGTGTGATCATCTTCCTTCTGATGATGGCAACAGCGTTCATGGGTTACGTTCTGCCATGGGGTCAGATGTCCTTCTGGGGCGCGACGGTTATCACCAACCTGTTCTCGGCAATTCCGGTTGTCGGTGAGAGTGTTGTGATCTGGCTGTGGGGCGGCTTTGCGGTCGATAACCCGACGCTGACACGCTTCTTCTCGCTGCACTACCTGCTGCCGTTCATGATCTTTGGTGTTGTTCTGCTGCACGTGTGGGCATTCCACACCACCGGCAACAACAACCCGACAGGCGTCCAGCCGAAGACCAAACAGGACACGATCCCGTTCCACCCGTACTACACGATCAAGGACCTGTTCGCGATTGTCGTGTTCATGATCTTCTTCGCGTACTTCGTGTTCTATCTGCCGAATTATCTGGGTCACGCCGACAACTACATCGAAGCGAACCCGCTCGTCACGCCGGCGCACATCGTTCCTGAATGGTACTTCCTGCCGTTCTACGCGATCCTGCGCGCTGTTCCGGACAAGCTCGGCGGTGTGGTTCTGATGTTTGGTGCGATTGCGGTGCTGTTCATCCTGCCGTGGCTGGACACGTCCAAGGTCCGCTCCGGTGCTTACCGTCCGCTGTTCAAGCAGTTCTTCTGGATTTTCGCAGCGAACGCAGTGGTTTTGGGCTACCTCGGCGCCATGCCGGCGGAAGGGATCTACGTGATCATGTCCCAGATCTGCACCACCATCTACTTTGCCTACTTCCTTATCGCCCTGCCGCTGTTGGGCTTCCTGGAGAAACCGAAGCCACTTCCGGCATCAATCTCCGAGTCGGTGCTCAAGGGCGGATCCGGCACACCGGTCGGCGCAGCAGCCGCACCGGAAACGAAATAACGCGAACCGGATCGGGAGTTATTTGAGACAATGAAAACCATGATCACAATGGTTCGTTCCCTCGCAGCGGTGGCGGCTCTCGCCATCGCATCCCCGGCTTTTGCGGCCGGAGCGAAGGTTGAAATCGATTATCAGGATTGGTCCTTTGCTGGGCCGTTCGGTTACTACGACCGGGCACAGTTGCAACGTGGCTTCAAGGTCTACGTTGAAAACTGTTCGGCGTGTCATGCTTTGAGCCGCGTTGCCTTCCGCAACCTGGCTGAAGACGGTGGTCCGAGCTTTACCGAAGACCAAGCTAAAGCGATTGCTGCCGACTACACTGTCGTGGATGGCCCGGATGATTTCGGCGACATGTACGACCGTCCGGCAATCCTGGCTGACCGCTTCCCGTCGCCGTTTCCGAACGAAAATGCTGCACGTGCGGCCAATAACGGCGCTTACCCGCCGGACTTTTCGCTTCTCGCCAAGGCCCGTGCGCCGCAGCGCGGTTTTCCTGGGTTTGTTTTCGACATCTTCACCCAGTATCAGGAAAACGGTCCGGACTACATCTACTCGTTGCTGACGGGTTACGTAGATCCGCCAGAGGGTGTGGAAGTGCCGGTTGGCCAGTACTACAACCACTCCTTCATGGCTGGTGAATTCATCTCAATGGCGCCGCCTCTTTTCGAGGAAGCCGTTGAGTACACCGATGGCACACCGATGACCGTTGAGAATTATGCACGCGACGTTTCTGCGTTCATGATGTGGGCCGCTGAGCCTCATCTGGAAGACCGCAAGAAGATCGGTTTCCGCGTGATGCTGTTTCTCATCGTTTTCGCTGGCATGCTTTACTTCACCAAGAAGAAGATCTGGCGCGACGTCGAGCACTAAGCTCCAAGCGTAAAGAAGCACTCGGAAAAAGGCGGGCATCGAGCCCGCCTTTTTTCATTTGCCCGCTGTTCATTGCTGGCTTGGCTTGTTAAGCAAACCGGTAATTCAGGAACTCATCCAACGAGGGCAAAATGAGCGACGCAGTTCTGGGGATCATTGGCGGATCCGGGATCTATGACCTTCCTGGTCTTGAGGATGCGCAATGGATCAGCGTCGAAAGCCCATGGGGTACGCCGTCGGATCAGGTGCGGATCGGCACTATTGATGGGCTCAAGATCGTATTCCTGCCGCGTCACGGCCGGGGGCATGTTTATTCGCCGACGACGATCAACTACCGCGCCAATATTGACGTCATGAAGCGGTGCGGTGTGACTGACCTCTTGTCCGTTTCTGCGTGCGGCTCTTTGAAGGAAGAGCATGAGCCGGGCATGTTCGTGCTGGTCGATCAATTCATCGATCGTACGATTGCACGGGAAAAGAGTTTCTTTGGGACCGGCTGTGTTGCCCATGTCTCCATGGCAACCCCAGTCAGCCCAAAACTGGTCGACGCAGTTGCAGCGGCCGCGGACGCGGAAGGCCTGAAGTACAGCAAGGGCGGGACGTATCTCGCCATGGAAGGTCCGCAGTTTTCGTCGCTTGCGGAAAGTGAACTCTACCGGACCTGGAATTGCGATGTTATCGGCATGACCAATATGCCGGAGGCCAAGCTCGCGCGGGAAGCTGAAATCTCCTATGCGACGGTTGCGATGGTGACCGACTATGACAGCTGGCATCCGGATCATGGTGAAGTGGACATTCAGGCGATATTGAAAGTCCTGCATGACAATGCGGAAAATGCTCAAAGACTGGTCGCGCGTGTCGCGAAAGACCTTCCCAGGGAGCGTCAATCCTGCCCCGCCGGGTCCGACACTGCCCTTGAATTTGCTCTGATGACAGCGCCGGAGAAACGCGATCCGGAACTGGTTGCCAAACTTGATGCGGTTGCAGGGCGTGTCTTGAACCGCAGCTGATACCAACCCTTCATAACCATCAAAAGACTTCGACCGCCGCGGTAATCTTGATATAAGCGTCGGTCGGGGCTGTGCAGCGGATTGTGTTGCGCGACATTGTTTTTGCAGGAAAGAGAGCAAAATGACCGATCAGACAATTCGTGATGAACTGATCAGTGCCATTAGAACAATCAAGGATTACCCGAAAGAGGGCATCCTTTTTCGCGACATAACCACTTTGCTTGGCAACGCCCGGGCATTCCGGCGTGCGGTCGATGCGCTGGTCCAGCCTTGGGCCGGGTCCAAGGTCGATCAGATTGCCGGAATAGAAGCGCGCGGTTTCATCCTCGGTGGCGCGGTTGCCCACCAGCTGTCTGCAGGCTTTGTTCCGATCCGCAAGAAAGGAAAGCTGCCGCACGAAACCGTGCGCATTGCCTATTCCTTGGAATACGGCCTGGACGAAATGGAAATGCACAAGGATGCGATCCAGCCAGGCGACCGGGTGATCCTGGTCGACGATCTGATTGCGACAGGCGGCACAGCGGAAGCGGCCTGCAAACTCTTGAGATCCATGGGGGCAAACATTGAAGCCGCGTGCTTCATCGTTGATCTTCCCGATCTTGGCGGCCGGAAGAAACTGGAGGATTTGAGTGTCCCAGTCCGGACCCTGGTTGAGTTCCCAGGGCACTGATTGCGAATGGGCGCGCGCGCATCCAGTGATGCGGATAAACCGGCGTTTTCCGACGCATTCCGATCTGATTTTGAGAGCCTGTTGAGATGGCGGCGGGACGTGCGCCGGTTCCGGACGGATCCGGTCGATCCTGATACGCTAGGGCATCTCCTTGAGCTGGCAGATCTGGCACCCTCAGTTGGGAACAGCCAACCCTGGCGCATCGTAACCGTGGAAAGTACGGCGAAGCGAGCGAGCGTCATTGCGAGTTTTGAAGCGGAAAACGCTGCTGCTGCCGAAGACTACCAGGATGAAAAGGCTGCTCTGTACCGCCAGCTTAAATTGGCCGGACTGAAAGAAGCGCCCGTCCATCTGGCGGTCTTCAGCGAGCCCAATCCGGACCAGGGGCATGGACTTGGGCGGGCGACGATGCCCGAAACACTGGCCTATTCCACCGTCAGCATGATCCACACCTTCTGGCTTGCAGCTCGCACCGAGGGGGTAGGGGTTGGTTGGGTGTCAATTCTGGACCCGGATAAGATCGGTGAAATCCTCGAAGTTGACCCGACTTGGCAGTTCGTTGCTTACCTTTGTGTCGGATACCCGGAAGAAGAACACATCGACCCTGAACTTGAGCGGGCCCGTTGGCAATCGCGAAGCCCATTGGACGCGCGCTTGTTTCGCCGTTAGCATACCAGCCGCTCAACCGGACCGCCGATGAACGCGTGGTGTTTGTAGTTAGGAACCATCATGTCTGTGACCATTCATGCAACGACAGCAGAAGATCATGCGGACGTATTGCAGCTGTTGAATGACCGGTGGACATCGCCGGATATGATCATCGAAAACGAAACCATTGATGCGTCACGGCTACCCGGCTACACAGCCCGCGCCGATGGCGAGCTTGTAGGTTTGGTGACTTTGATCAAGCGGCCGGAGGAATGGGAAATCCTTACGCTCGACTCCTTAAACCGTTGGGACGGTGTTGGCAGCCGTTTGCTTCAGGCCGTCGTGGAAGAGGCGAAAGCCAGCCACATCCACCGTTTGACGGTTCGGACCTCCAACGACAATCTGGATGCGTTTCGGTTCTACCAGCGGCGCGGGTTCCGTTTGGAACGCATCGGATTCGGCGTGATTGATGCAGAGCGTGAGAAGAATCCCGGTATTCCACTTACGGGGGATTACGGCATTGAAATCCACGATGAAGTGTTTTTTGCTCGCAGCCTCTGAGACTCGGACTTAGGCAAATGGTTGCGCTGCTGGATTAGTCCTTACGCCGCTCTACGAAGACGTTTGCTTTGAAAGAGAATACCGGTTCGTCATTCTGATTGCGTGCGACCATGTCGGAATGGACAATGCCCCACTCCGGCCGGCTACGGCTTTCAGTCTTGCCTGTGACGATGCGTTGATAGGTCAGTGTATCACCTGCAAATACCGGTTTGATCCACTTCAGTTTTTCAAAACCCGGAGACGGACCCACACGGGCAGACACTCGCCCTTCACTTTGAGCCGCTTCAATCAAACGTTTGTTGGTTGCCACCAGCAACTTCATGAAGACGGACGCCGTATGCCAGCCGGAGGCGCACAATCGGCCGAAATGGGTTTTAGCAGCCCCTTCTTCGCTGAGGTGAAAGGGCTGAGGGTCGTATTTTTCAGCGAAGCGGATGATGTCGTCCGCTTTAAATGTGTGCGTGCCCAACTCGATCGTTTCGCCGACTTCAATATCCTCGAAATACTTGGTCATTGGGCGACCCCCCGCTTCAGGAACAGAATGGGATTTTCCCAAAACATCACCTGTTTCTGATCTTGATTGGTCGCCGTGATGCGAAATGTCACGATCCCCAGGTCGGGCTTGGATCGTAGCTCCTTGCTCGCCAGAACCTCAGCTTTTGCCGTGAGTGTATCTCCTGGATAGACTGGGCTTTGCCACTTCAGTTCATCTATGCCGGGCGAGCCTTGCCCGGTGGACTTGTTCAAGAGTTTGGTGGCGAGCAAACGCATCACCATGGAACCGGTGTGCCAGCCGGATGCTGCCAGCCCGCCGAGCATGGAGGCTTTCCCGGCCTCTTCATCGAGATGAAACGGTTGCGGGTCGAACTCTTCGGCGAACTCGATAATCTCGTCTTTGCTTGCGGTCACGCTGCCCAGTTCAAAAACCTGTCCGGGCTCGAAGTCTTCAAAATGATATATGTCTGGCATCAATAGCTGTTTGATTAGAGAGGTATAGCGCGGCAGGCCGCGCTATGATGATGCGCAATCTTACCGATTGTTCAGTCGTAGTAAATCTCATTGTCGTCGAGATAGACATTGCTGGCTGCACAAATGTCGATGGCAATCGGCTCGTCGAGCACTTCGCTGTCATCAGCGCCAAGCCATCCGATCTGGAAGACCTGATCGCAATTACCGGTATCTGCATTGAACGCTGCTTGGGCGTTTTGACCGGGCATCAAGGCATCGCCCAGCCAGTTGTCGCTCCAGCCATCACCGCCATTTGTGTAGAAACCGACGGCAATATTGCCCTCAGTGTTGTTGTAAACTTGGAAATAGCCTTCCGACCCCGTGCCTTGCGCACCGGCAAAACTCGCGGTCAATGCAAAGCCTACGCCTGCCGCAGCAGATAAAAAGTATTTCATGATGTCCCCCTGATATGCCGGGCTTTTTTAGCCTGACGCATGCATAACACGTTACTTTCGGCCGGGGCTCAAGAGAAAATGGGATTTTTGCTGAGAGACAGGACACCCCTCCCGAGCCGTCCATGATCGGGCTGTTGCTACCTTACAATCATCAGCTTGACGAAAGGAAACTCCCCGCACACTCTGGGACATAACCGGGCTTCCCTATTCTGATCACAGGCCCATGGCCCCATGCCAAGAGGTTTATTCAGACCGACATGACCACACAGAAAAAGCAAAGCCGTGGCCGGTCCATTTTGGCCGCGGCCAGCGGAAATGTTCTGGAGTGGTACGACTTTACAGTTTACGGCTTCATGGCCTCTACAATTGCTGTTCTGTTCTTTCCTTCCGAGGACAAAGTTGCTTCGCTTTTGTCAGCTTTCGCGGTGTTGGCAGTCGGATATGCAGCGAGGCCGGTTGGCAGTCTGCTGTTTGGGCATATTGGTGACCGCTTCGGCCGTAAACCTGTTCTGATCGCCTCGGTGATGACGATGGGTTTGGGATCAGTCGCGATTGCGGCTCTTCCGACTTATGACCAGATTGGCATTACAGCTGCAGTTCTCCTCGTCCTGATACGGATCGCCCAGGGAATATCAGTTGCGGGTGAATACACGACATCTGGCGTGCTCATCGTGGAACAAGCCCCTGCAAACCGCCGGGCTTTGACCGGCTCCTGGATTGCGTTTGCGATGATGTGGGGCTGTGTTCTGGGGTCTGCAGTGCCAACGCTGATCAGCAACCTTTTGACCGATGAACAGATGCACAGCTGGGGCTGGCGGATCCCGTTCGTGATTGGAGGTTTGATTGCTTTCTTGAGCACCGTCCTCCGGCGGCATCTGACCGAGGCCGCTCCCAAAGTTCAAGAGTGGGAATTGGGCTCACCGGTTCTGCACACCTTGAAGCGGTTTCCTGGACTCATTTTCGAGATGATGGTGCTCGTGATCCCGGTGTCCGTGATCTATTTTGTGATCTTCGTCTATGCTGTGACTTACATTGGCAGTGAACCCGGCTTCACATCCGCCGAAGCGCTGGACATCACGACCGCAAATCTCGTCATCATGGCCTTGTTTGTGCCGGTCTGCGGGTACATCGCTGACAAAGTTGGCCTCAGAGCCGCTTTGATGTGCGCAGCCATCAGCGCGATCGTGCTGGCGCTGCCCTGCTGGTGGCTGATGCTGTCAAACAAGCTGGAACTGGTCTTTATCGGTCAGCTGGGATTGACGCTTGCCAGCACGGCCGGTTGGGCCCTGTCGATTACCGCTCTGACGCAAATGGCACCGCAGCACCTGCGATGCAGTACAGTCGCCATCGGTTACAATATCTGCCTGGCGGTTTTCGGGGGCACAACGCCTTTTGTGGCAACCTACCTCGTGCAGGAAACCGGCGATACGTTCGCGCCAGCCTTTTACATCGTGCTCGTTTCGACCCTGTCTGCAATCGTGATCTGGCGGATCCCGAAACATATTGCGCGGGCAGGGCCCATGTCTGTTGAGCCCGAGTGAGGGCTCCCCGCACTAGAGCGGCCAGAACACCAGGATCGCCGGAATGCCGACAGCCAAAACCAGCACTTCCAGTGGAAGGCCAATGCGCCAGTAATCGCCGAAGCGGTATCCGCCGGGGCCCATGATGATCGTGTTGTTCTTGTGCCCGATTGGGGTCAGAAAGGCACAGGAACCGGCAACGGCAACCGCCATCAAGAACGGGTCGGGATTGACACCGAGACTGTTTGCAATCTGAACAGAGATGGGGGCAGCGATCAAGCACGTCGCGACGTTATTCAGGAAATCCGACAAGGTCATGGTGACGGCCATCAAAACTGCCAAGGTGACCCAGGCCGGCGCCCCGGCTGTCAGAGCCAGAATGCCATCGGCAATGATCTGGGCATTCCCCGCCGCCTCAAAGGCTTGTCCGAGAGGGATCAGCGAGCCGAGCAGAACGATCACTTTCCATTCCACGGCTGTATATACATCCGAACCGCTGACGAGCCCGGTTGCCGCATAGAGAACGACGCAGGCAGCAAGAGCGACCGGAAGGTATGCGAACCCTGCGACAGCTGCTGAGATTGCAAGTACGAAGCCCAAGATGGCCAGCCGTGCCTTGTTGCGCTGGATCATTCCGGTGGTTCTGCCTTCCAGCGGAAACACGCCGAGCCATTGAACTGCCATCTCCAAACGATCGGATGAACCAAGCAGGAGGAGGACATCACCCGGCCGGATGGTTTCATGCCGGACGCGGTTCTGGATCCTGCGCCCCGCACGGGAAATGCCCAGCAGCGTCACGCCGTGACCGTAAAGAAGCCTGAGCTGAAAGGCGGACGTGCCATTGATGCGCGCCGTGTCTGGAACAATGGCCTCGGTGAGGCTCAAGGCTCCGCCCGTCAAACCGCCTTTGTGGCGTTCGGAGCCGGCGAACTCCAGTTTTGCCGCTCCCATGAAGGCTTCGATAGCCTTCGGATCGCCTTCCACCAGAATGAAGTCGTTCTCCTTGATCAATTCCCGGCGGGCAAACCCTCTGATGCGGCTGCCATGGCGCACCAGTCCGATGATCGCGACATCTTTTTCGTCCGCGACCGGATAAAGATCGCCAAGTGTGAGGTCTTTGTCTTCGGGAAGTTTGCCGACTTTCAATTCCGCGCTGTAGAGCCCCTCGGCCATGCTATCGGTTTCTGGTGCCTGCCGGAACCGTGCCGGCAACAGCCGCCAGCCGATCAGTGTCACAAAGGCGATGCCGCTGATCGCGACAACAAGGCCGACCGGGGCGAAATCGAACATGGAAAACGGCGATCCGAGCGCGTCTGACCGGTACTCGGCAATCACGATGTTGGGCGGTGTTCCGATCAATGTGATCATACCGCCGAGGATCGTTGCGAAGGAAAGAGGCATCAACGAAAGGCCGGGAGACCGGGCTGCTTTCTTTGCGGCTTCCAGATCCAACGGCATCAGAAGCGCGAGAGCTGCCACATTGTTGATGATGCCGGACAGTCCGGCGCCGACGATTGCCATGATGCCGATATGACCAGATAGGCTGCGGGATGCTGAGAACAGGTACTTGGCAACCAGTTCGACGGCCCCAGAATTCATCAGTCCGCGTGACACGATCAGCACAAGCGCGATGATGATGACCGCCGGGTGACCAAAGCCGGAAAAAATTTGATCCGAGGGGACAAGGTCCAGGAAGGCAGCAAGGATCAGAGCGGCAAAAGCGACCAGGTCGAAGCGGATTTTGCCCCAAATCAGCAGGGCGAAGACGACTGCGAAGAGTGAAAACAGCAGTATCTGATCGAGCGTCACCTTGGAGTTCTCCGATCCGTTCGCGTCGCCTGGAAAGTGCTGAAACTTAGGCCGGATTGGTGTTCAGCGTCGAGCGATTTCTCCGAAAGCTCCGTATGGCACGCAAACCAATAGGCTGGGTGCGGAATTTAGGAACCTGTAATGTTCTGAACATCCACCGAACACATTCAAACACCACATGCTTTTCCAGGCAGGAACAGACCAACTGGAAAGGAAAACAGAAATGAGCAACGTGTCAAAAACGACCATCCGCTGCGAAGCCAACGACCACTACGACCGCGTTGAATATTACGCAAAGTCCCGGCACCATCGTTTGGTGCCCCGGAAGTGGCGCGATGAAGCCGGTCCGAACCCCTTGGTAATGCAGGGCTTGAATGTAAGTTGAGAGATCCCCCGGGCTCAGGATGTTCCGGGGGATCTTTTTGTCGGGACTAAAGCCAGCGCTATCCGCTTTAAATCACAGTGACTTCCAGGGGAGGCAATCCTTTCACTGAACCAACCAGCTTGTCGCCGCGCACAACAGGTCCAACGCCTGCAGGCGTGCCGGTTTGGATGACATCTCCCGGCGCCAGTTCAAAATACTCTGAAAGATAGGAAATCATTTCCGGCACCTTCCAGATCATTTGATTGAGATCGCCTTCTTGGCGCAGATCGCCGTTTACCGTGAGTTGGATCTTGCCTTCGGAGAGGTGTCCGCAATCGGTTGCCCGGACAAATTGCGTGATGGGGGCGGACTGCTCAAACGCCTTTCCGATCTCCCAGGGACGGCCCATCTTCTTTGCGTTTCCTTGAAGATCGCGCCGTGTCATGTCGAGCGAAACGGCATACCCGAACACATGATCCAGGGCTTCGCCCACCGGAATGTTGCAGCCGCCTGATTTCAGTGCGACGGCCAGTTCGATCTCATGATGTACGTCGTCGGACTTCGGCGGGTAAGGAAACGAACCGGAAGTGTTGAGATTGTCCGGGTTCTTCTGAAAAAAGAAGGGCGGCTCCTTGTCCGGGTCGTGGCCCATCTCCACGGCGTGGGCGGCGTAGTTCCGGCCTATGCAATAGACACGGCGGACCGGGAAGAGGTCTCCGGTGCCGTCAACGGGCACTGCGGGCACGGCAGGAGGAGCAAAAACAAAAGTCGGCATGGTGAAAAGCTCTGCCTAGAGTGTCGAGTTCGGAGAATTGCGCAAAGGACAGTATCCCTTGCGCCCAGAAAAAAGCCCGGGCAGGGACCCGGGCTCTGATTTCATATCAAGTGTTAAACTTGAAGAGGAGGACGTCCCCGTCCTTGACGATGTACTCCTTGCCTTCATCGCGGGCCTTGCCGGCTTCTTTTGCTGCGCTCTCGCCGCCGAGCGATGTGTAATCATCGTAGGCAATGGTCTGTGCACGAATGAAGCCCCGTTCAAAGTCCGTGTGAATGACGCCGGCAGCACCTGGTGCCTTGGTGCCGTTGGTGATGGTCCAGGCGCGGGTTTCTTTTGGTCCAGCGGTGAAATACGTGATCAGGCCGAGGAGTTCGTATCCGGCCCGGATCATCCGGTCGAGACCGGGCTCTTCCAGTCCGATGGTCTCCAGGAATTCTTCCTGTTCTTCCTTGTCGAGCTGAGAAATCTCAGCTTCGATCGCAGCGGAAATCACAACGGCAACGGCACCTTCCGCAGCCGCCTTCTCTGCGACTTTCCGGGACAGCTCGTTGCCTTCGCCAGCCGACGCCTCATCAACGTTGCAGACATAAAGAACAGGCTTGGACGTCAGAAGGTTGAGACCTTTTAGGATCTTGGCTTCTTCCGCGTCCGCTGTTTCCAGCATACGGGCAGGTTTGCCGTCCTGAAGGAGTGCCAGTGCGCCTTCCATGATCGGCAGGACTACCTTGGCTTCCTTGTCGCCACCGGTTGCCTTTTTCTTCAGCGGTGCGATGCGTTTTTCCAGGCTTTCCATGTCGGAGACCATGAGCTCGGTCTCGACCGTATCGGCATCGGCGATCGGGTCGATGGCGCCATCCACATGGGTGATGTCATCGTCTTCAAAACACCGCAATACGTGCGCGATGGCATCGACTTCGCGAATGTTCGCCAGGAACTGGTTGCCGAGACCCTCACCTTTGGAGGCACCACGCACAAGGCCTGCAATGTCCACGAATGTGATCCGCGTCGGGATCACTTCCTTCGATTGCGCAATATCACGAATTGCATAAAGGCGCGGATCCGGCACCGCAACTTCGCCGGTGTTCGGCTCGATGGTGCAGAACGGATAGTTTGCGGCCTGGGCCGCAGCTGTCTTGGTCAGCGCATTAAAAAGCGTGGACTTGCCGACATTCGGCAGTCCGACAATGCCGCACTGGAAACCCATAGGAGTTCGCTTTCGGTTTGTGTCTGAAACTGTTGCCGCGCTTCATGCCCGAGGGGACCGGCAAGGTCAAGGGTTTGGCGGTTCCAAGCTGATTACGAACATCGTGGAATTACTGGAGGATGGACCGGCTTGGAGCGTGTGCGATGGATTTGTTCTATCGGATCTGCATTATACCCGCCGGACGGAAGCCCTGTTCGTTTATTGCAGACCGGTTGGATCGATCTGTCCGCCAGTGCAACCCATCCCGATCTCATTTGCGGCGAGCATAAGTTCGCCCAGATCCGAAGTTGGGGTGATCTGGCCTTTCAGGCTAAGCCAAATCTCGTTGATCAAAGTCCGGCCGCCATCGTTGGTACACTTGATCAGGACCCGTGCGCCTGTACCAACGCCGAAGGCATCATCAAAGGCGGCCCGAATTTGGGCACCGGAAACCTCGCGGCCGACATTGTTGAAGAACACGTCGCCGACGGCTGAGTCGTTTACAAGCCCTGTCAGATAGAGGGTGTCGTCGTAATACTCGTCCGCGCCGCCGTCACCGAAATAGCAGGTGCCGTGTTTGATCCACTCATGATAATGCAGGAAGCTTGCAAAACCGGGCATGGCCGCGGCGAGTGCGTCGGCCGTTTCGGTGTCAATCTCAGGCGCTGGGAGGAGGTGCCAGTTGCCCGGTTTGTCAAGGTTTCGAACAGAGGCCGGCACACCGCAATAGTCATTGCCTTTCGGTTGCGGCCAGAGCCCATGAATGGACAGTTGACGTGTTGTGTGCGGCAGATTTCCGGAATTCAGATCCTGGCACTCTTGTTTGCCGGGCCTGATCTCACAAAAGGCAGGCTGCCAGCTGAGCGTCAGCAGATTGTCTGTGGATTCCTGTCCAGTTGTAACAGGCGTGAGGCCAGGGTCGACGACTGGATCGACGGTCACCGTGCCGGCGTCCACCACATGCACACCGCAAGATGTGCTGACCCAACGGAGCTGCGTCACCGGAGCATCATCAACCAGGATCTGGAAATAATCGCCGCCTTGTTTGTTGATGCCCTTGAGGTCGTAGGCAATCCGCGGAGACGTCAAGACGTTGCCGGGGTTGGTCTGCCTGTTCTTGCTTTGGTACGCTTCGCAGGCTTGTTGGGCGATAAAATAACCTTCAAGTTTCTTGAAAGCAGCCGCAGGCGTGAGTGTGAGCCCCAGAACAACGCATGCAAGAACAACGCGGCGCATGATTTCCCCCTTTATCAAGCTTGGGGCCATTATCCTTGTTCAGGTTACCACAATATGACGTGCGGTTGCGTGATCTAAAATCTCTAATTGTGCTCTATGTTTTGTCGCCACCGCCCAGAAGCTTTTTCAGCATGTCCGCCATCGGGCCTGACTTGGGCAAGTTCGCGGCGGGTTTATTCTGCCGGGCCTGGCGAATATGGCTCTGCTGTTTTGGTTTGGAGGGCTTGTCCGGCTTCTGGGAGGCCGTCTTGTTGCCGCGCTGAGCTTTTTCCGGTTCGAGCGCCAGAGTCATCTTGTTGGCAAACTGGCTATCCTTTGCTTCTGCCAAAAGGCCAGCCTGATCAGCAATTTCCGCAAGCAGCGGATCCAGCCAGTCTTGGTCCGCCTTGGAGAAGTCGCCCAAAACATAGTTGGAGACGAGTTTTTTATCGCCCGGATGACCGATTCCAAGCCGCAAACGCCGGTACTCCTGACCAATATGCGCCGATATTGATCGCAGACCGTTGTGACCGCCATGACCACCGCCCTTCTTCATCCGAAATTTGGCAGGTGGGAGATCCAATTCATCGTAGATGACAACTATGTCTTCCGGCTCGATCTTGAAAAAGCGCATGGCTTCGCCGACCGCGCGGCCGGATTCGTTCATATAGGTTGAGGGCTTGAGCAACAGCACTTTTTCGCTGCCGAGACGCCCCTCGGAGACCTGACCCTGAAAACGGGCGCGCCAGGGTTGGAAACCGGAATTGCGGCGGTGGATTTCATCAAGCGCCATGAAGCCAATGTTGTGGCGGTTATGGGCGTATTTTCCGCCGGGATTTCCAAGGCCGACAATCAGTTTCATGATCTGTCTCTGCGCGTTCTTTGAAATCAGGGTGCTGAAACGAAAAGGCAGCCGAAATCGGCTGCCCAAAGTGCAGAAGACGATGCCGTCTTCTGCAAATTTATCGAAGGGTCAAGCTTATTCGCTTGTCTCTTCTTCACCACCTTCGGCTTCTTCGTCGTCGTCCTGTACACCGCCGCCAGGAGCAGCAAGTGTTGCGACGGTGAAGTCACGGTCGGTAATGGTCGGCTGCGCGCCTTCCGGCAGGGTGGTTGCCGAGATGTGCAGCGTGTCGCCGATTTCGACTTTCGCAAGGTCGAAGACCAGTGTTTCCGGGATGGCATTCGCAGGAACGATCAGTTCGACAGTGTGACGCACCACGTTCAGCATGCCGCCTTTTTTCAGGCCCGGGCAGGTCTCTTCGTTGATGAAGGTGACCGGAATATCGACCGTCAGGGTCGTGTTGCCGGATACGCGCAGGAAATCAACGTGAAGAACATCGTCGCGCACTGGGTGCAGCTGGAAGTCCTTGGCGATGACCTGGTGCTTTTCACCGTCGATGTCGATGGTCCCGATGTTGATCAGGAAACCGCCCTTGTGCAGGGTGAGGGTGGTTTCTTTCACCGGAATGGTGATCGGCAGAGCCGGTTTCTTGTCGCCGTAGATCACGGCAGGTAGAAGGCCTTCGCGACGCAGTGCTCGTGCGGCCCCCTTGCCCACACGGTCCCGTGCCGACGCCTTCAGCTCATAGCTGGAAGCCATGGCAAACTCCTATAGGTATATGTAACGGACCGGCGAACAGCGTCACCGAGTGTTCGATCAGTTGTCCGGGATCGGTCCTACGAGCGCCTCCTCCAGGGGTGCAGGCGCGAGCGCGATATAGCTGAAACCCTTTGGAAAAGCAAGCGGCCTCGATAGGTGCGCGATTATCGTCAAATCTGCTAGTTCTCAAAAGTAAAAATTATCAACCATCGAGTGTTATTTGAGTTATTTAGATTATTGGTTTTGTAATGCAACTCTTAGGTTGAATGTTATAGTAATTCAATCAGTAAATATAAGCGACTATACATATGTGATTAAGGTCTGCCGCGTTGAATGTCGTAACGGAACTCAACGGAGAGCGATCCATGAAAACGTTTTTGAAGTCCGCGGTATTTGTACTCCTTGCAACCGGTGCCGCCAACGCGAATGAATTTAAGGCCGAGCTGGAAGAGCTGGCAAACGGCCAAATCGCCGAAATCGCGTCCTCTTCTGAGGTGATTGCGGCCGTCAAGGCACAGAACACACAAACTGCCGGTCATGATCAGGCCAAGATCGATGAGCTCGACAAAACCTGGCGCGCTGAGGCAGAAGCAGTTGATCAGCCGATGATCGATGCCGTGCTTGAAAACGATCTATCCGGATATCTGGCCGATCTGCAAGATGGCAGCGATGGTCTCTTTACCGAAATCTTCGTGATGGATGCCAAAGGTCTCAACGTTGGTCAGAGCGATGTGACCTCTGACTATTGGCAAGGCGATGAAGCCAAATGGCAAGAGACCTACGGCGCGGGTTCGGGCTCTGTGCACATCAGTGATCTTGAAGAAGATGAGAGCACCCAGCTTCTGCAGAGCCAGGTCAGTGTGCCGGTTGTTGATCCGGATAGTGGTGAGCCAATCGGTGCCGTCACGTTCGGCGTGAACGTCGAAAATCTTTAATGTTTCAACGGGCAAGGCGGGAGCCTTGCCCATGTCCTTTGCGGAGCAAAGCCTTTGAAAGTCTCTCAGAAACTTCCCGCCATCATGGTCGGGATTGCATTGTTCTGTTCAGCTGGTGTCGGTATTGCGAGCTACATGTCCGGAGCACAATCTGTTCGGGATCTGGCTAAAGAAAAGCTCATGGGCCTCGCTGAAAGCCGCAAGGACGCCCTGACAGATTACTTGTCCTCTAAACAGGCTCTTGTGACAGATCATGCATCCGGCAAGGGACTGAGGGCTGCTTATTCCGACTTCGATAAAAACTGGGCGAAATACGGAGACAAGGCGCAGGCAACCCTTACCAAGGTGTATGTCACAGACAATCCGCATCCGGCGGATCAACGTGCAGATCTTGTGAAGGCTGGCCGCAAGCCATACGACCGGGCGCATACCAAGCATCATCCTGCAATGCGGGCGTTCGCCGAATCCAACAGCTTCGACGAGATCCTATTGATCAATTTGGACGGCGATGTTGTCTACAGCGTTCAGAAAAAGGCCGATTTTGCTCAAAATCTGAAGTCAGCCGAATGGACCGATTCGGCAGCAGCCAAGGCTTATGATGCGGCCTTGGCAGGCGCTCCGGATCAGGCGCATGTTTTCGATGTAGAGCATTATCCCGGACCCACAGACAAACCTGTTGGTTTCTTGTCAGTGCCGATTTCGGTCGGATCAAAGGTCATCGGTGTTGCTATCTATGAGACCGCTGTCGCCCGTGTGAGCAACATGCTTGGCAAATATGCAGGCCTTGGTGAGACAGGGAATGTGTTTTTGGTCAACGCTGACGGGATCATTCAAAACGACAGTGTTCGGACCCCCGATGTTGATGAAGTGACGAGCGATCTGCTCCAGGGCAGTCCTATTCTCAATGCACTGGGCGGCGCGCCGGTGTTCCAGGTTTTGGACGATCTGCAGGGACAGGAATCATTCGCGGCAGCTGTGCCGTTTGAATATCTCGGCAAAAACTACGCTCTTGTCGTCGTGCAAAGCGCGGCTGAAGTCCTCGCCCCGTTGGCGAAGCTGCGGAACTGGACGGTGGTCATCGCTGTGGTTTGCGCACTTGGTGCCGGGCTGCTCGGCCTTTGGGTTTCGGTGCAGTTGTCCCGCCGGATCAATGGGTTGGCGGGTGTCATGGGCGCTCTGGCCAAAGGCGATACAGCGGTCAATGTCCCCAAACAGACCTCCGATGACGAGATCAAGGAAATTGCCGACACAGTCGCCGTTTTCCGGGAGAATGCGTTGGAGCGTGAACGGTTGGAGGCAGAGCAAAATGCCAACCAGCAAGCGCAACAAGAACAAGCTCATCGGGTCAGTTCCTTGATTGAAACTTTCCGCGATGAAGTCGAGCAAATGCTTGATACGGTTGTTCACAACAACAATCAGATGCAGGCGGCCGCCGAGGGCCTCAACGGCATTGCGGATGAAACATCAGGCGAGGCGACGAACGCGTCAGCGGCCTCTGAGCAGGCGTCTGCAAATGTCCAGACCGTGGCGTCCGCCTCTGAAGAGCTGTCCGCGTCCATTCAGGAGATTGGCCGGCAAGTTGACAGCACCACGGAGATTATCCGGGCTGCACTTGGATCGGCTCAGGAAACCAACGAGCGGATTGGCGGGCTGGCGCAGCTTGCCCAGAACATCGGCGATGTTGTGAACCTGATCTCTGATATTGCCGAGCAGACCAACCTTCTGGCTCTCAATGCAACGATTGAAGCCGCCCGTGCCGGAGAGGCGGGCCGCGGCTTTGCGGTTGTTGCGTCCGAAGTCAAGGAATTGGCGACACAGACGGCCAAGGCGACCGAGCAGATTGAGGCGCAGGTGTCTGAGGTTCAGGCGGCGACGAAGGAAGCTGTTTCGGCGATCGGTACGATCGCGGAAACCATGGCAACCGTCGACAATTACACCGGAAACATTGCATCAGCGGTTCAGGAGCAGGGGCAGGCGACAACAGAGATCTCGGCGAATGTCCAGGAAGCTGCACAAGGAACGCGGTCAGTCGCCGGATCGATGGTGGCAATCAGCGAAAAGTCGCAGATGACCAGCTCCTCCGCTGGCGATGTTTTGCGGGCGTCTAATGATGTAGCCGACAAAACCGAAGACCTCCGCGGCACCGTAGACCGTTTCCTTAAAGCCGTTGAAGCTGCTTAAGGGTTGCCGGAGCGATCCCGCCTAGCTTCCCGGTAGCCGCCGCGATGTATCTTCCACAAAATCCGGGTCGACCTTCTTTGCGAAGGCGGCCCGCCATGGGTCGGCAAGCACGGCCAGGTTGGCAAGCGCGGACGCCGTGCTGCTTTCCAGTTTCGGGTTGAACCGGGCAAAGATCACGTCTTTCAGGTTCCAATCCGGACAGGGCCGGTCGATCAAGGTCATACAGTCGCCTGCTTCGAAAATGCCGGTTTCCAGAACCCGGTAGTACCAGCCCGTTTTGCCGGTTTTCTGAAAATGCGCCGCAAGGGCAGGGTTCTGGGTGTGCATGTTAAGTTTCCAGCACGGCTGGCGGCCCTGGCAGATTTGGAGACGGGCTGAGCCGACGGCAAAAACATCGCCAATACAAAGGTCTGCTTCGGTGAATCCGGACGATGATATGTTTTCCCCAAATGTCCCGGGTTCGTATGCGAACGGGGAAATGCCAAAGAGCTCAGCCCAATCGGCGTAGTGTTCTGAAGGATAGTGGTGCAGCGCTTTCTCAGGACCGCCATGAACCGCAAGATCCGCCTGCTGGTCTTCCGTCATCCCGGTTTCTGTAAGCTGAACAGCTCCCTGAATCAGCGACTTACGGATTGCAGAGGGTGCTTTCCCGTCCCATCTGTCCTCAGGTTTTCCGGCATATACGCCCAAGATCTGTGCGGTTGTCATCTTTAAGAGTCATCCTGTGGTTGGGGTGTGCTCATGGCAAATCTGTTCAGCTTCCTGCGGCTTCAACGGAACATCCAGAAGGTTGCAGTACCCGCCAGCATCCGTTGATTGATGGTGGCTACACTCTTTGCAAAGACCGAAGGACTTTGCATCGCGTTGTTCCAGAAGCTTCATAACCAACGCTGTCAGCCCGTCCTTTAGCGCAGCTGCGTTCGTCGCCTCAAGAGCCGAAATTGCAGCTGACATTGCAGATTGCGCGGCCAGCAACGCCTGCCCGTCATCTGTCACGTCATAACGAATGCTGCGCTTGTCTTCTTCAAGTCGCGACTCGGCAATCAGCTCTTTCCGGGCCAGCGCTTTCAAGGTTTGAGACGCTGTGCCTCTGGTGGTTGCCAGGTAGTCGGCCACATGAGACGGCGCCCGCGAAAACCTGTTCGCCCGGGCGAGATAAGACAGTGCAGCGAATTGTGACGGGTTGAGCGGTCCGTTCCATTCTTCGGCCGCGTTCAGCCTGCCGAGGCGGTCAATCAGATCTGAGATAAAGCGGGTGTGGTCGCGGTCGCTAGTCATGTCTTTTTATAGCGAGTCGAAATTAAACTTGCAATAGTATCGACTCGCTATTAAAGAGGGGGCGTCTTTTTTGAGAAGGAGAACACCCATGTTGAAGACATTAGCTGGAAGTCTTGTCCTTGCTGCCCTGCCGATTGCCGCTCTGGCAGGCGGGTCACACAGCGATCATGCCATTCACCAAAAGGGCGCAGTGCTGTCGCCGGAAAACGCCGAAATAGACCAGAACTACGATATTCTGGCAGCACACGTGCATCGGTCCGGACGCACTGTGACCTTCCACATGACGCTTAAGGGAACCGCTGGGGCCACAACGCCTGAACCGGCCGGCCAACTCGCAGGCGCTCCGGTTGAAGCCTATGTTTGGCCGACCTCATTGAAGCCGGACGCCGTCGGTTTTGAAAGTGAAGACGGCATCCTGGCGCTGGCTGCAACATCTCACCCGGATTTTGATGACACGCCGCTTTTTGATGAAGACGGGGACGGGGATCTGACAAATGACGGGGCCAAATGGCACTCGCATTGGGTTGTATTAACACCCAACGAAGCCTGTGGGGCAGGAGCTTTGTCGGTGAAGGATATCCCGGATGGGGCCTCGCCCAAAATGCCGGCGACCTGGCCGGGATTGCCGATTTACATCGACAGCCCGGGTTTCTCTCCGGTGCTCAAAAGTGAAGAAATCACCATCAATGTCAGTTTTGCTGATCCGTCAGTGGCTGATGGGATGTCTTACGACGGGGTGACGTCGGCCCTGCGGGTCAATCAGAACATCCACGCTCCGCTGCTGTGCGTCGTCGACGTATTCGATGTGGCTTCTGGAGACCTCAGTCTGCCGGGCAAGCTCAACTGATCGGAGATGGTTTCATTCAAACAAAAAAGCGCCGGCAAAACCGGCGCTTTCAAAAAGTCTATAAGACCAATCAGTTGAACAGACTGGAAACCGATTTTTCCAAGGCTGTCCTGTTGATTGCCTCGCCCATCAGCGGAGCAATCGAGATCGCGCGAATGTTCGGCGCGGCAGTGATAGCAGCCGTCGGCTCGATGGAGTTGGTGATCACCAGTTCCTTCAGCTTGGAGGAGGTCACCCGTGCAACCGCTCCGCCGGACAAAACGCCGTGGGTGATATAGGCAGTAACTGACTTGGCGCCCTTGGCAAGCAGTGCATCCGCTGCATTGCAGAGCGTGCCGCCACTGTCGACGATATCGTCCACCAGAATGCAATCGTAGCCATTCACATCACCAATGATGTTCATGACTTCCGATTCTCCAGGCTTGTCGCGGCGTTTGTCGACGATCGACAGCGGAGCCTCAATGCGCTTTGCAAGCGCGCGGGCACGAACCACGCCACCGACATCCGGCGAGACGACCATGACATTGTCGGTCGCATAGCGTTCCTTGATGTCGCGGGTCATGACCGGTGCGGCGAACAGGTTGTCCGTCGGAATATCGAAGAAACCCTGGATTTGGCCGGCGTGCAGATCCAGCGTCAGCACGCGGTCTGCACCGGCTTCCGTAATCAGATTGGCAACAAGCTTGGCCGAGACAGGTGTCCGGCCAGAGGCGCGGCGGTCCTGGCGGGCATATCCGAAGTAAGGAATAACGGCTGTGATTCTGCGGGCAGATGACCGGCGCAGTGCATCGATAATGATGAGCAGCTCCATAAGGTGGTCATTGGCCGGGTAGCTGGTCGGCTGGACGACAAAGACGTCCTCACCGCGCACATTTTCCTGGATTTCGACGAAGATTTCCTGGTCGGCGAAGCGCCGGACCTGACATTTGGCCAATGGAACATCCAAGTATTGGGAGATTTCCTCGGCCAGGGCTCGGTTGGAATTGCCCGCGACGATCTTCATAAGCCGCAAGTCCTTCTGGTGCGGAGCCGGGTTTGTAGGGCCAAGAGGGGCCAAGCAAACACGCGGTTGGGGCGTTAGGTCGTTCAAGGTGCCGATTGCCCAAAGCCTTCTTGGGGGAAAACCTTCGGCAGGCGGCGGCGTTGTAACAACCAACCGGACAGACGACAACCGCGCAGAGGGTGTCAGATGCGGTTTTTTTAGTTTTTATGACGCCGGTTTTGATTTATCCGGTTAAAGTTGACCTTATCGGTTGAGCCAGGCAGAAATTTCAACCACAGAACGTTCTGCGATGCGGGTCAGAACCGTGGACGTTGCCCCAGTCCAGGGATCGCCAGTAGAGCCGCCAGTTTCCTCTGCACCCGAAATCCGTTTCAGGCGTCGCCCGGATCGATCAACGATGTCGAAAACGTAAAATACCGTACCTTTGCCAGGTTGGCCCGTCGCTGCGAGATATCCGTTCACCCGGTAGGTCGCGTCAGCACCGACACGCCGCACGAGCTTGAGGCCGCGCAGGGCAGCCTGTTGACCAATTTCATTGGACAGCTCATCGGCAATGTTGCCTGGAGCGCCGGTAAACGGCTCGAAGGCAAACGTCGTGCCCTGTTGTTCATCAATGGGTTGGATGAAGCTCGGCGCGACCGGCGTCGTGTTGATCGCAGCTGGCGGGGGATTTGCGCCCTGACAGGCAGCAAGGCCACCTACCAGAAGCAGCCCTCCGATAACTTTGAGGATCCGGAGAATCGGGAGTTCGGTTCTATGGGGCATTTAGATGGCTGGCCTGAATTCTCTCACATGGCGTTTGGGCCAGATTCCGGCACTTGCCGAACCCCACCCCGATTTTGGTTTCTGGTTTAGCCCGACTTGTCCGGCAGGTCGAGAGGCTTGGTGCAGAACCGGTGCCGCTAACCGCCAATCCGGCCTTATTCGCAGCGAATTGGGTAGCAGGCCAACAGTTATGGTGCAAAAGCGGCCCGATGCTAACCTCATTTTTCGTTAAGCACGGATCATAATGGCACTGATTTGGCGCCCGTAATCCGGTTCCTTGCGATGCGTTGTTCGTCGATAAGAAAAAAAGCGGTCCTCGTTCACATAGGTGCAGACATCGATTGAAGTGACCTTTGCAAGGCCGAGGTTCTTTAGACAATCTGTAATGAACGCAGGTAGATCGAACATGTGATGTTTCGCGCGCGATGACGGTTTGAAATATCTCTCATTCGCTTGCGACGTATCTGCAAACCGTTCGAAGAACTCCTGTCCGACCTCATAGGAATTCTGTGAGATCGTCGGTCCGAGTACAGCGCGGATGTTGTGTTTGTTCGCGCCGAGCTTTTCCATGGCCTCAAGGGTGTTTTCCATGACGCCTGAGATCGCCCCCTTCCAGCCGGAATGGGCTGCACCAATAACCTTGGCCTCCGGATCGGCAAAGAGAATCGGTCCGCAGTCCGCAGTTGCTACCCCGAGAGCCACGTTCGGGGTTTTTGTTACCAGCGCATCAGCTGTGCGATCTACACCTTCTGCCCAAGGGCCTTCGACCGTGATCACATCTGGAGAATGGATCTGGTAAGGCGAGACAAGGTACTCCGGCGCGATGCCGAATGTCTCGGCAACCCGCTTCCGGTTTTCAAGAACCAGAGGCCGCTCGTCATCAGAGCCGAGACCAATGTTCAAGCTCTCGTAAAGACCACCGGATACACCCCCGTTGCGTGTGAAGAAGCCGTGCGTGATCCCATCGCAATTGAGCTCGTTTGCCTCGATTTTCATTCGGTCTCCATCGTCTATCACCGCAAAAACTTGCCAGCGCTTCTAACTTGCCGGTTTGAAAGGGGTAAAGACTTGTCCCTCAGGTGCAATCGCGAGAACTTTAAAAAGGTCGCCCATCTGGTCCGGAGCGGCAAGCCGTTCGACCGCATCCCGGATCTTATCCTGATCTGCTGGTGTTTTTCCGGCACCAAGGGCCCCAGCGCGTTCCAAAAGCCCTGACTGAAGCAAAAATGTGCCTTGAGTGAGGAGGGGGAGCGGTACTGCACCCGCTCTCCTTGCAGCAGTTGCGAGTGCCTCGAAATTCACATGCGCTGTGAGATCTGCCTCGCCAGGGTGAGCCAAAACATCATCATAAACATGCCGGTAGAGGGCTTGCAGCGTATCGCCTGGTGCTGTTTGGGCGTAGCCGTAGTCAATAAACAGCGCAAAGCCGCCATGTTCCGCAATGCGCGTTGCAATTTCTTCAGCGACTGCATTGGCCGCTGGCTGCGTCTCCAAAATGCTCCCCTCCAGAGCTTTCATTGCGGCAGGGGGAATAGCGTCAGCTGGCAGCTGTGCGGGGGCCACGCCAAACTCCAGTTTCCCAGACGCATCAAGCCCGACCATGCGTTCGTTCCAACCATTCGGTGTCTTGACGAACTGATGGATCGGGAGCGCATCAAAAAACTCGTTTGCAATCACGATTAAGGGGCCGTCCGGTACTTCCTGAAACGTGTTCCGGAACTTGGGCTGAAGCTGTGTGTTCTGTAGTGTTTGCGATTGGACCTGCCGCAACCTCGGGCTCATCTCGACGAGGTTAAGTGTGGCGGCTTCCAGGAACTTCGGCCGATGAGTTGCCACTCGGAGAAAGTCGGCCATGAGCGTGCCGCGACCTGGGCCAAGCTCCACCAGCTGAAAGTCGCCCGGAGCGCTCAGCGTTTCATAAGCTTTCAGGCAGACTGCACCGATGAGTTCACCAAACATCTGGCTAACTTCCGGAGCCGTTATGAAGTCGCCTGTCCGTCCAAACGGCTCCCGGTTGGTATAATACCCATGCTCCGGATCACCGAGGCAGCGCGCCATGTAGGTTGCAACAGAAATAGGACCTTCTGCTGCGATCTGTTGGCGAAGCTTCTCTTTGAGTGCGCTCACTGATCAGCTGCCTGCGGAGTTCGTTTGGCGGACCAGACCATCAACGCGATCCCGGCAAGGATCATCGGGAGTGACAAGAGCATTCCCATCGTCAGGAACCCGCTCAAATATCCGATGTGGGCATCGGGGACCCGATAGAGCTCGACGATGGACCGTCCCACGCCGTAGCCGCAGGCAAAAGCGCCGGCAAGAAAGCCTGGCCGCTGCAGTAGTCTGAAGCGATGGCTCAAGAGGCGGAGTACCAGAAACAGGATCACGCCTTCTAGGGCGGCTTCATAGAGCTGGCTTGGGTGGCGCGGCTCAGGTCCGGCGTTTGGAAAGACAACAGCCCATGGGACATCTGTCGGCCGTCCCCAAAGCTCACTGTTGATGAAATTCGCCATCCGGCCGAAGAATATGCCGATGGGCGCCGCGCAGCCGGCAAGGTCAAAAAGGGTCCACAACGACAGCTCGCGTTTCCAGGCAAACAGCATCATGGCAATAACCGTTCCGGCAAAGCCGCCATGAAACGACATGCCACCTGACCAGATCGCCAGAATCTCCCCCGGGTTCGCGAGATAATAGGCGGGATTGTAAAACAGGACATATCCAAGACGTCCGCCCAGGATAATGCCCAGTGTCCCCCAGAGTACGAAGTCATCCAGATCGACCGGGGTCGGACGGTTTCGTGGTCCCCAGAGAGTATCGTTGAGCACAAGGGCTCTCATGTACCGCCACGCCAAAACAATGCCGACGATGTAGGCCAACGCGTACCAGCGCAGGGCAAACGGACCTATTTCGACGATAACGGGATCAATAGCTGGAAACGGAATGGCGAGAAGCGGTGGCAAGCTGGGACCCTCGGTTTCGGAGTAAATGCCGATGTGGGCAACGCATGCGCGATCTCGCATCAGGCGTCAAGCCACCGCGCATCACGTCTTCGGGGTGCGAACTGATATATCGTTCGTATTGGCAGATGTTCACTGATCTAAGCGCTTGAAGTTCACCTTAAACCCTCATACCTGTCGGGTAGACATTTAATGCTTGAAAGGAGCAGGGCATGACCCAAGGCCCAAATCGCCTGCTGGATGATTTCGCAAAGCTGATGACCGATGCTGCAGGTGTTGCCCAAGGCGCGCGCCGCGAGGTCGAGACTGCATTTCGCGCCCAGGCGGAACGCTTTTTGTCCGACATGGATCTGGTGTCGCGTGAGGAGCATGAGGCCGTGAAAGAGATGGCCGTCCGCGCTCTTGATCGTCTTGATGAACTGGAAGAAAGACTCGCTGCACTCGAAGGAGCCGGTGAAAAGGCCTCCGGCAAGAGCTAAGCGGTCGCTTTATCAGCTTTCTCGGCCGATTTCTGTTAATCAATGATGTCAGTGATGTAACAGTCAAACTCGGCGGAATTGCAGTGTTTTTGGGCAGGAAGGCTAAACTTTCTGCTCACTCGTCCACAAGTTTCGGCTTTCTGCTCGAAATTGGTAGGTAGGCCTTAAGTCCTTCGTGCACCTATACTCAAAGATAACAGGGATTCGTCGGAGCAAGGCGGAACCGGTCTAACGATTGGGCCAGATAAGGACGCGCGTTGCTCCTCTGCTTGGGACTTACCCCGGCGGCCCACCCGGTTATCCTGATCGGGTATTCGGCCCCGGCTGGAAGGGGAGAAGGCATATGAGCCTCATCGAGATCGACTTCGAGCGACCTGAGAATCCCGTGGATACCATCGAAACTGTTGCGGCCTTGAACGACTGGACGTTCGAGCGCTCAGATGATGATGAGATCACGATTTCCATTGCTGGAAATTGGTGTGATTACCACGTCTCCTTTTCCTGGATGGAAGATGTTGAGGCGCTTCACTTGGCGTGTGCCTTCGACCTGAAGGTGACGGAGATCAGAAAGACCGAGGTTGTCCGGTTGTTGGCACTGGTCAACGAACAGCTATGGGCCGGCCACTTCGATCTCTGGAGCAAGGAAGGTGTGGTCATGTTCCGCCAATCCCTGCTGCTCGCAGGCGGGGCGGAGCCGACTTCGGCACAAATCGAGGCCATGCTGGCCAATGCGCTTGATAACTGCGAGCGGTTCTATCAAGCCTTCCAGTTTGTGGTCTGGGCTGGCCACTCCGCGTCAGAGGCCCTCAGTACAGCCCTTTTTGAAACTGCAGGAGAAGCATGACGTTTTCCAAGGAGCGCCCCTTTGTTCTTGTCGGCGCTGGCAAGATGGGTGGGGCGATGTTGTCTGGATGGATGGCGGAGGGAATTGATCCGGCATCCATTCTTGTTGTTGATCCCTTTTTGTCGCCGGAAATCGGTGCGCTTTTGAAAAAACATGGCATTGGTCATGCTGCGCAGATGCCGGATAATGTGACTGCGGGTATCATACTCGTGGCCGTTAAGCCGCAGATGATGGATGATGTGCTGCCGGGTTTGGTGCCCGCTAGCGACGACAGCACGCTAGTCCTTTCGGTTGCCGCCGGAACGCCGGTACGCAAGTTTCAGGAGTTTTTCGGAGACATCCCGACAGCTCGGTGCATGCCGAACACGCCGGCCATGGTGAAACGCGGCATTACCGCAGTTTACCCAACCGAAAAGGTTACGGACGCGCAAAAGAACACGATCTCCCAGTTGCTTTCCGCCGTCGGCAAGGTCGTTTGGCTGGACAGCGAAGACCAGATTGACCTCGTGACCGGCGTCAGCGGTTCGGGACCCGCCTATGTTTTCTACATGACCGAAACGTTGAAAGAGGCCGGCAAAGCTGCGGGGTTGACCGAAGAGCTTGCGGAGCAATTGGCCATAGCCACAGTTTGCGGAGCTGGTGAATTGATGCACCAGTCCGGAGAGGACCCGGCGATTTTGCGTCAGAACGTCACCAGCCCGAACGGGACGACCGCGGCCGCTTTGGATGTTCTGATGTCTGAAAGTGGAATCCAGCCCATCATGACCGAGGCAGTCGCTGCTGCTGTGAAACGGGCAAAAGAACTGGCAGGCTAGAACTGCAACGGGTGCGGCGAGATACCCCTTTTCGCCGCATCGCTGGTCTCCTATCTTCCGATTAGGAAACAGGAGACCAGAGCATGGCAACCGCCAAGACGAAGCAGAAGATCCTCAGCGTTTTTGTGGAGTTGCTTGAAAAGCATCCGTACGAGGATGTCTCGTTTCAGCTGATTGCCGAGACCGCCAAAGTCAAGTTGTCGGACCTGCGGCGCGCGTACCCCTCCAAACTTGCTTTGGTCGAAGCATTTGCGGAGAGCATTGACGCTGCGGTTTTGGACGAGCGCGACGAGGGTATGGATGATCAGCCTGCGCGGGACCGTCTGTTCGATATCCTGATGACCCGCATCGATGCTCTGGCGGAGCATAAGGAGGCCGTCCGGGCACTCAAAGCAGCAGCCGATGACGACCCGGGCCTGGCACTTGAATTCAATCGCATCGCCATACGCTCGCAGAAATGGATGCTTGTCGCCGCGGGGATCGATCTGGCCGGAGCGAAGGGCACAGTGGTCGCCCAAGGGCTCGTAATGGCGTTTGCAAAGGTCGTCGATACCTGGTTGGACGAACCGGATGAAGGCATGCCGCGCACCATGGCCCGCCTCGACAAGGAACTCGACAACGGTGTGTCTTTCATGAAGCGTCTGAACCGGTTGGAAGGAATGGCAAAGGGTTTGCGCAAATTCATCAAATCCGCGTCCAGGCGCGGCCGGAGCCGTAGCAGATCTCGAGATGATGATGATTTTGCGGCCGACGCTGAAATGCCGATGCCGTAAGAACAGGGCGCGTAATTTCTAGGGTTTACTCCTGCTGGTTTAGCGATCATGGTCGCTCAAAAATGGAGTGAACCGTGAGCGACCAAATCAGTTTTGAAGATTTTTTGAAAGTTGACGTCCGTGTGGGCCGCGTTGTTGAGGCCGAGGAGTTTCCCGAAGCGCGGAAACCTGCCTATAAACTCCGGATCGATTTCGGACCCGAGATCGGGATCAAGAAAACCTCTGCACAGATCACGAAACACTACACGCCCGAAACGCTTGTTGGCCGCTTGGTCATGGCGGTGGTCAACTTCCCACCGCGCCAGATTGGACCTGTCAGGTCTGAGGTCCTCACGCTCGGTGTCCCAGACGCCGATGGGGAGGTTGTCCTGATGACCCCCGACAAGGACGTGCCAATCGGCGGGCGGCTCTACTAGGTCTTCAAGCCCAATGTATCCCATTGTCACTTAAGCCGGGATCCTGAGGCGGGCGCGCAGCCCGCCAAGCGGGCTGTCTTCGAGGTAGAGATCGCCGCCGTGTGATCGCGTGATATCGCGCGCAATTGCAAGGCCGAGGCCGCTTCCGGTCTTGTCCTGGTTGCGCGCTAAATCAAGGCGGTGAAAAGCACGAAACGCCATATCGCGCTGATCCTCGGGAATGCCCGGGCCGTCATCATCAACAGTGATAATCAACCAATCGTTCTCAATTGTTCCTTTGAGCTCGACGCGCTGCCCATACTTACAGCCGTTGGTCACCAGGTTTGAGAGGCACCGTTTCATCGAGTTCCGGCGAAGCAGAACTTCCGAGGGGCCGTCGAAACCGGCTTTGACGTTATTGCCGGAAATTTCGCTTTCTTCCTCAAGCTCTTCGAACAAAAGCGCCACATCGGTTTCTTGCGGCTCTTCATCGCCATCGCCTTTGGCAAACGCCAGATAATCCTCCAGCATGTTGCTCATTTCATCGACGTCTTTGCGCATGGCCTCGCTTTCCGGAGTGTCACCGAGAAATGCAAGCTGCAGCCGCATACGTGTGAGGATAGTACGAAGATCGTGGCTGACACCGGCCAGCATTGTGGTCCGCTGGTCGATCTGCCGTTCGATCCGCCGGCGCATGTCGGCAAAGGCGACCCCGGCACGCCGGACTTCCAGAGCTCCGCTTGCCTTGTAATCGCCGACCGGGCGGCCCTTGCCGAATGCCTCGGCCGCGTTTGCAAGACGTATGATCGGACGCATTTGATTGCGCAAAAACAAGAGCGCGATGATGATCAGAACAAGGGCCGTCGAAAACATCCACACAAGGAAAATGTGTGAGTTTGAGGCAAAGGTCTGGCTCCGGCGTGTAAAGACACGAAGAACCTCGTTTTGCAGCTGAATTCGAATTTCGACAAACCGCGACCGGCCGACGGTATCGATCCAAAATGGCCGGCCGATCCGTTGGCTGATCGCCTTGCTGAGTTCCTGATCAATTACATCGAAAAACGGCTTCGGTGCTGGGGGAGGCAGAGGCTCCAGCGGCAGGATCGACATGGACATGCCGAGCGCCCGGGCACCCAGCTCTTCGATCTTTGTATGCTCCGGATCTTGCGGGTAGTTTTCAAGAACATAGACAACTGATGCGATCTCACGAACGACGGCTTCAGACATGCGCCGCGACACAAGTTGATAGTGCCGCTCCATGAAGACGAAGGCGATCACCGATTGCAGTATGACAACCGGGATCACGATGATCAGAAAGGTTCGGGTGTAAAGGCCTTTCGGCATGACCCGGTAGAGAAACCGGGAGACGCGGCGATAGCCACGATGAGCAGCCTTGACGGGAAGAAAAGCTGCATACCGCTGAAGAAAACTCTCAATACTCGCCATTCAACAGGCCCTAGTCACACGCAAGCCGGTAGCCGATGCCCCGAACGGTTTGCAGGTAGACGGGGTTGCCCGGATCGTCTTCGATTTTCCGGCGTAACCTGTTGATCTGGACGTCGACCGTCCGTTCACCGAGGCCACTGTCATCGCCAACAATCTTGTGCCGCGGAACGGTGGCGCCGGGTTGTTCTGCGAAAATCGACAGGATCTGTTTCTCGCGGTCGGTGAGGCGGATCGAGCTGTCGCCGTTTTTGAGTTCACCCCGCGATGTGTTGTAGCAAAACGGTCCGAACCGGATTTCCGTCACCGTCGTTGGCGGTTGGTATTGGCCTCGGCGAAGAATGGCACCAATGCGCAGCAACAGTTCTTTCGGTTCAAACGGCTTGCCGAGGTAATCGTCGACACCCGCCTCCAGGCCGGCGATCCTGTCGGGGGCATCAGTCCGTGCTGTCAGCATCAGGATTGGAACCTGTGACGTTTCCCGGAGCGACGTTGCCAGTTCCGTTCCGGTTTCACCCGGCATCATGACGTCGAGAATGATCAGATCAAACTCCAACCCGGACAGGCAAACCCGTGCTTCGGCCGCATTGGCCGCGGCAGACACGCGATATCCGTTGTCTTTCAACAGCCGTCCAAGCAGGTCCCGGATCCGGCTGTCGTCATCGACCAGTAGGAGATGAGGCGCATTGTCATCAGGAGCCGTCACAGTCATCGGCGCTTTTGTCCTTCCCAACGATGAACCCGGCGGACGCCAGATCAGTCTTTCAATTCGTATGAACTGCGGATCAACCCGACAATGTCGTTCCTGGCTTCAGGATCAATGACTTGCAACAAGAATTGCCGGACAATCACGTCGGCGCCATCTGGCAGTCCAATTAGGGCGCGTTCAAGGCGCTTTTGCTGCAGGCGGGCAAGATCATCCGCAAGCACCTGGCCACGCTCAGTCGTATACAAGAGGCGCTGGCGGCGGTCATGCGGGCCTTCACGCTGCTCGATGATGTCCGCGTCGACCAACTGTTTCAGCACCCGCCCGAGGCTTTGTTTGGTGATCCTCAAAATGCCAAGCAGGTCAGTCACCATGATCCCGGGATTGCGTTCCACAAAATGTAGAACGCGGTGATGGGCACGGCCGAAATCATATTCCGCCAGAACATCATCTGGATCGCCGGTAAAATCGCGATAGGCAAAAAACAAAAGTTCGATCAGATCGTAGGGAACTGCGTTTGCGGCTCCGTCATTGTCTCCTGCCGGTTCGGACTGGCTCTCAGGCTTGGATTCGGCGGGCAGGGACGCTTTGAAATTTATGTCAGTCATATTGACTTATTTAGGACCGATTGTTACTTGTTGACCACGGTGTGCGAAATGATTGGTCGTTTTGTTGCTTTTTTCAGCATTTAACGACAAACGAATCCAATCAGGAACGGCGCGCTTCTCAAGATACCGATAGTTGGCGTGCTGTGCAAAAGATACAGCCATTCAATGGGCCGTTGTACGCCTGAGCCGATTGAAAACGCGACTGAAAAATGAAAACACGCTCAGGAGAGCGGGCGGGAGTTTAAGACATGGCTGCACAGCCCTTTGATCAGCTGACGGGTGATATCTGGTATGACGGGACTTTTGTGCCCTGGTCCGATGCCAAGCTGCATGTGTTGAGCCACGGGTTGCATTACGGAAGCAGCGTGTTTGAAGGTGAACGCGCCTATGGCGGACGTATCTTCAAGTCCGAAGAGCATACCGAGCGTCTGCTGGCATCTGCCCGCGAGCTCGGGTTTGAAATTCCCTGGACGGCGGAGCAGATCAATGCTGCCAAGGAAGAAACTCTTGCACGCATGAACTTGACGGACGCCTATATTCGCCCGGTCGCTTGGCGCGGCAGTGAGATGATGGGCATTTCCGCCCAGAAGAACACCATTCACCTTGCGATCGCCGCATGGGAATGGCCGAGCTACTTTGCGCCGGAAGAGCGTTTGAAGGGTATTCGGCTTGATATGGCGGACTATCGCCGTCCGGATCCGAGAACGGCTCCGTTCAAGGCCAAGGCTGCCGGTCTGTACATGATCTGCACGATCTCCAAACATGCCGCCGAGTCAAAGGGCTACACTGATGCTCTGATGCTCGATTGGCGCGGCCAGGTTGCCGAGGCCACCGGAGCGAACGTGTTTTTCGTTAAAGACGGCAAGATCCACACACCGACGCCCGACTGCTTCCTGAACGGGATTACCCGGCAGACTGTGATCGTTCTTGCCAAGGACCGTGGCATTGAGGTTGTTGAACGGGTCATCATGCCGGAAGAGCTCTCAAGCTTCGAGCAGTGTTTCGTTACCGGGACAGCTGCCGAAGTGACGCCGGTGTCTGAAATCGCCGGAAACAGCTATGTCGTTGGTGACATCATCAAGACGTTGATGGAAGACTATGACGCGGCCGTCCGCCCGCAAGTTGGCGAGATGAAAACTGCGGCGACCGGCTAATCGCTTGCAAAGAGACAAGGTTCGGCAGGTTCGATCGCTGAACCTACAACAAAGAAAACCCGGCACGCCTGCGCCGGGTTTTCTTTTAGGTTTGCCTGAATTCCAGGTTTAGAACTTGTAGGCAATACCGGCCCGTACCTGGTGGTCATTGAACTCGGTGCTGACACCGGTTCCACCGAGGTTAAAGTCCTGATCGCCGAAATCCTGGTAGCTGTAGTCGAAGCGGGCGACAACATTGGACGTAATCGCGGCTTCAGCACCAGCGCCCAATGTCCAGCCGAGAGCAGTTTTGCTGTCGGAGACACCATTGGCTGTTGCTTCCAGGTCGGCGATAGCCAAACCACCCGCACCATAGATCATGTAGCGGTCAAACGCGTAGCCGAGACGGCCGCGGAAGTTTGCGTTCCAGTCAGAGCTGGACTTGAGGGAGAGACCGTTGACGGTCCCGCTCTTTTCCAGATCAGTCAGGCTGAAATCGGATTCCAGACCGACGACAACGTTCGGAGTGACCTGGAAATTGTATCCGGCATAAGCCCCGCCAGCGACACCGTTGTCGTTGAAACCACGGCTTGCGCCACCGGTGCTGTTGTCGAAGTTGCCAAAGGCCCAGCCAAGCTGTGTTCCGATGTAAAAGCCGGTCCAGTCGATGCTTTGCTGTCCTGCCGGGACAGCATCATATGCTGGCGCCGGTGCAGGTGACTGCGGCAGGTCGGCAGCGAGCGCTCCTGCAGCGCTGGCAGTGAGGGCAAAACCTGCAAGTGCAAGACGGTTCATTGAAAATACTCCAGATCCACACTAACTCATTCAATTCAAGACGCGCTCGAAGTCGCGTCCACACCTTCCCCCGGATTGAAGATATGGAGATCGTTTGTGGCGGATCGGGTCAGAGATTATGGAGTTTTGATGACTAATGGCGGCAAATTTCTGTCAGTGTGAACCAGAGATTAAGACCGTTGCGATTTGCAGTGACTGGACAAGAAAGATCCTTGTTCCCCGCTTTCCCCGCACCAATCTATTGCGTATAACGCGCCCAGTCGAAAGAACGGCGATCCCAAATCTGCCGTATTTCAACCCTCAGACCCGAACCGGAACTCAGAATGCTGTTTGACTATTTAAGCCTGGCAGGTGGATTGGTTGCACTCATCATTGCCGGCGATGTCTTGGTCAGAGGCTCTGTCGGGGTCGCTCAGAGGCTTGGCATTCCGAACCTCGTCATCGGTTTGACGATCGTTGCGTTCGGCACATCAGCGCCAGAGCTTGTTATCTCGTTGAAGGCAGCGCTGGATAATGCCAGCGGGATTGCAATCGGCAATGTGGTCGGGTCCAACATTGCGAATGTGCTGCTTGTGCTCGGTATGCCCGCGTTGATCGCTGCGACACCTTGCGGCGAACAGGGTGCTACCCGGACCGCTCTCTTCATGGTTGGCGTTACCCTTGTTTTCATTGCGCTTTGTTTTTTTACTCCGATCGGATTGTGGGACGGCGTTCTTCTTTTGGCGTTGCTGGCCGTGTTTCTTGGCGGTTCCACAATTGCCGCGCGGCGCCATCGGAAGGACCTAAAAGCCGCTGCGGCTGGTGCGGATGTCACCGCGGAGGCCATGGATAACGATGATGAACTGGAAGACGTCGATGACGTTCCCGATTCCATTTGGGTCGCGCTCATCTACATCGGCCTGGGTCTCGTCGGTCTTCCGCTTGGCGCGCATTTCACCATCAGCGGTGCAACGACCATCGCAACGGCCTGGGGTGTGAGCGATGCAGTGATTGGTTTGACGGTGATCGCGCTTGGAACCTCCCTTCCGGAACTGGCAACAACTGTTATGGCCGCAATCCGGCAGCATGGCGCCGTGGCGATCGGCAACGTCATCGGATCGAATATCTTCAACCTTCTCGCGATTATCGGGATCACGGCTGTCGTTGTTCCCATCGATGTCCCGCAAGAGGTTCTGAAGCTCGATATCTGGGTGATGCTCGCCTGTGCGGTGTTGCTGACCGCGCTCGCCGGGTTCAAGGTCTGTCTTGGCCGGATTTCAGGGTTTGTGATGACAGCCGCATACGGCCTTTACATCGCCAGCGTTTACATGCTGGGCTATGCCGGCTGAGTGAGGCGAACCACGCCTTTCAGATGACTTCAGACCAATACTCTCCGATCCTCACAAAAGGACCAGCATGGGCGACGTGTCCGAAACCGATACTTCAACAGAAAACTCGAAAGGCGCTGAGGATGCGCCGGTTCTGAAGGGTGTTGAAGTCATCGCCCGCGAGGTCAAGCGTCTGCCCAACGGGCCAGGTGTTTACCGCATGCTCGATGAAAACGGAGAGGTTCTCTACGTCGGCAAGGCGCGAAGCCTGAAGAAACGGGTGACCAGCTACACCCGCCTGCAGGGGCAATCGAACCGGATCATGCGCATGATCCTTGCGACGGCCGCGATGGAATTTGTCGTCACCAACACCGAACCGGAAGCCCTGCTGCTTGAAGCCAACCTGATCAAACGCTTCCGGCCGCGCTTCAACGTGCTTTTGCGGGACGATAAGTCATTTCCCTATATTCTGGTCACCGGTGATCATGAATCTGCGGCCATCGTCAAACACCGGGGGGCTCGCAAGCGTAAGGGCGATTATTTTGGCCCATTCGCCTCGGCCGGGGCCGTCGACCGGACAATCAATGCCCTGCAAAAGGCTTTTTTGATCCGGACCTGTTCGGACAGCTATTATGAAAACCGGACACGGCCCTGTCTTCAATATCAGATCAAGCGCTGCGCGGGACCGTGTACCGGGGAAATCGCGCCGGAGGACTATGCGAGCCTCGTCTCAGAAGCGAAGGCGTTTTTGTCTGGGCGCAGCCAACTGATCAAAGAACAGTTGGCTGCCCAGATGGAAACCGCTTCCGCGGACCTGGAATTCGAGCGGGCGGCGATCTATCGAGATCGTTTGGCAGCGCTGTCTCACGTTCAGGCGCATCAGGGCATCAACCCTCAGACGGTGGATGAAGCAGACGTCTTCGCCATCCACCAGGAGGGTGGGCAATCCTGTGTCCAGGTATTCTTTTTCCGAACGGGACAAAACTGGGGCAACCGCGCCTACTTCCCGAAGGCTGACAAGTCCTGGGACGAGGCTGACATTCTGGAAAGCTTCCTGGCCCAGTTTTACGACGACAAGCCAGCGCCCAAACAGATCCTGTTGTCTCATCCGCTCGGTGAGCAAGAGCTCTTGGGAGAAGCCTTGACTGAGCGTATGAGCCGCAAGGTCGAGGTGACGGTACCCAAGCGCGGCGAGAAGAAAGAACTTGTCGTGCACGCCATGACAAACGCGCGCGAAGCATTGGGGCGGCGGCTTGCGGAAACCTCAAGCCAGGCAAGGTTGCTAAAAGGCGTGGCGGAAGCTTTCGACCTGGCGACCCCTCCGCGCCGTATCGAGGTTTATGACAACTCGCACATCATGGGCACCAATGCTGTTGGTGGCATGATCGTTGCGGGCCCTGAAGGATTTGCAAAGGCGCACTACCGGAAGTTCAACATCAAGTCAGAAGATCTGGTTCCCGGCGATGACTACGGCATGATGCGGGAAGTCCTGACGCGCCGTTTCTCACGTCTCATGAAAGAGCATGCCCGGCCAGAGGGCGGTGAAACGTCCAATCCTAAAGATACTCCGGAACCGGAAGAAGCCGATGCCCCGGTCGACACGGATGTACCAGCTTGGCCGGATCTGGTTTTGATTGATGGCGGGCAGGGACAGCTCACGGCTGCGCGGGAGACACTGGAAGAGCTTGGTCTGACCGATGTGCCGCTGGTCGGTATCGCAAAGGGGCCGGACCGGGACGCAGGCCGGGAGAAATTCTTCATCACCGGCAAACCCTCATTCATGCTGCCAGAGCGGGATCCGGTCCTTTATTTCGTTCAGCGCCTGCGGGATGAAGCGCACCGGTTCGCGATCGGCTCTCACAGGGCCCGCCGGAAAAAGGATATCGCCAAGAACCCGTTGGACGAAATTGCGGGTATTGGCCCCACTCGGAAGAAGGCGTTGCTCTCGCATTTCGGGACCGCGAAAGCGGTCTCCAAAGCCGGGGTCGATGATCTTGCTGCTGTGCCAGGGATCTCCGAAGCCATCGCCCGTCTGGTCTACGACCACTTTCATGAGTAATTTATCCGCCAAATGGCATATAAGTCCCCGTGCAGTGGTTCGGCAAAACGGTTGAACTGGCTGGTGCTGTGACGGTGAAGTCTGTAAATGGCAAAGGCACGCTTCGTTCTTGAGAAGGCATAACCGTATTGCGCGTCCAGCAGAACCAACACAGCTCAAAAAGCCGGGTCACTGATGTTTGAGAGGGTGATGAAAATCGGCCGCCCGCTCCTTATTCTGGCGGCTTGGTGCTGCGGTCTGGGTGCGCTGTTCGCCGCGTCTCTTGGTCTTTCGTCATTTGTTGCGCCGGACTACTGGTTGTCCGACAACATGAGTTTTTTCCTCTGGCAGTTTTTGTATGGAGGGATTGGCGGTACGCTCTGTGCGGTTGCCGGCTTTTGGTTTGTCCGCAGTTTGCATGGGGCTTATCGGTTGCTGGTCGTGATTGCGGCCGTAGCCACGATCGCGCTGGCTGTGCTGACAGGTCTGCGGACCATGGAGAACACGGTGCCGCCGGTCGCTTCTTCCACAGATGCTAGGGAAATCAAGATTGTCTCCATCAACCTGGAGGCGTTGTTTCTCGGAGACCCGGTGCTCACCAGATATCTGAAGGATGTCGACCCCGACATCATCGTGTTTCAGGAAACGCTTTGGAATCTGCAAAAGTGGCGGTGGCATCAGCGTGGTTTGCCGATCGGCGGGCCGGATACAAGTGTCTATCCGGAGCATCTGCTGGTAGGGGACCTTGGCGAACTGGTGATCTTTTCCCGTTTTCCAATTGAAGACACTTCTTCACTGATCATTCCGGGCGTGACGCCACCCGGAGCAAGCGTCCATTACAATGCCGATCGCGAAATCCTGTCTTTCTCGATAAACGTTGAAGGCCGGACCGTGGACCTGGCTTCCGTTCATTCGGACAGTCCCCGCACAGCACGTCGCTGGCACAATAAGCGTGCTTATTTTGACAAGATGGACGCGGTGATTGCCGAACGGCTTGAAAGTGGTGCCACACCGCTGATCGCCATTGGTGATTGGAACAGTGCTCCGTGGTCGGCGAGGTTCCAAAGGTCACTGGAAGCCAATAACCTTGTCACGGCCTATCCAGACGGTATCCCGCAGGTGACGCGGTACTTCTTTGACTATCGCCTGCGCTGGATCCTGGGCTCCCCGGTCGATCAGGTGGCTGTTTCAAAAGACATCGGCTTCGTCGATGTGTCTCTAGGTCCGCACATCGGGTCGGATCACCGGCCGCTTCTGGTGACGCTTCAACTCCCTGAGCAGGCTAAAAACTAATCTACGCACAACAGGGCGGGGATAGTCTGCGCGGCGAGCCAGAAAACAATTGAGCTCAGGCATCGGATTGGAAAGACTGCGGCAACCTTTCGACCGATTCCTGAAGAAAGCCCGATGGCCAAACTTTATTTCAACTACTCGTCCATGAACGCGGGCAAATCAACGTCCTTGCTTCAAGCTGCTTACAACTATGAAGAACGCGGCATGAACACGCTGTTGCTGATCGCGGCTCTGGATGACAGGGCAGGCAAGGGGCGGATCGCATCCAGGATCGGGCTGGCCGCCGACGCGGATATTTTTTCGTCTGCCGATGACGTTTACGCGCATGTGGATGCTGTTCGAAAAGAGCGCGAGATCCACGCGGTATTGGTCGATGAGGCACAGTTTCTGACCGAGGAACAGGTTTGGCAACTGGCACGCGTTACAGATGGCCTTCGCATACCGGTGATGTGTTTCGGCTTGCGGACTGATTTTCAGGGCAAACTGTTTCCAGGAAGTGCTGCTTTGCTGGCGATCTCCGACAATCTTAAGGAGATCAAGACGATCTGCTGGTGCGGCCGTAAGGCGACGATGGTTGCCCGGTTGGACGGGGACGGCAATATCGTCGATGAAGGGGATCAGGTTGTCATAGGCGGAAATGATAAATACATCTCCCTTTGCCGCCGTCACTGGTCGGGCCGTGATCTTGGAAACAAGCAATGAGTTTCATGTTCCTGAGCGAACTCTACCAATCCGCACCTTGAAGGTCCCGCGTGACCGGCCTAAAAGAACGGCATCTACTTCTTGAGAAGGATGGCCAGATGTTTGGCAAGGTGTTGAAGTCATTGTTCGGCGGGTCAGATGCTCCGCAAAAGCCCGGCAACAGTGTGTCGGTCGAGTATGACAGCTACACAATCATCGCTGAGCCTCAGCAAAATGGGGGCCAGTGGCAGGTCCGCGGACGGATCGAAAAACAGGACGGTGAAGAGCTGAAAAGCCATGTGTTCATCCGGGCGGACACCTTGCCGGGAGAAACAGAAGCCGCGAATGAAATGATCCGGAAAGCCAAGATGATGATCGACCAGCAGGGCGACAGCATTTTCAGCTGATCCTTCCATTTGACCGCTTGACGAGATATGGCCTTGTAGACCAGCGTTGGGTCAACATCCTCGTGGGTCTGAGAGGTTCAGAGGTCTGGGCCATCCGCCGCATCTGCCGAATTCAGACGGTGATTTAGAAAGCCAATATGAAAAACAACGTTGCCTTCAGTCTGCCGAATATCTTGACCTACGGCCGGATCCTGGCCGTACCGGCTGTTGCGTTTTGTTTTTATTTCGAGGGAACAACACCGCGCTGGATTGCGGTTGGACTGTTTGTTCTCGCAGCGATCACCGATTTCTTTGATGGGTATCTGGCGCGTGCCTGGCAGCAGCAATCTGCTCTTGGCCGGATGCTTGACCCGATTGCCGATAAGTTGCTGGTTTCTGTATGTCTTTTGATGCTTGCCGCGGATGGGACGATCGGCGGCTGGTCTATCATTGCAGCGCTCATCATCTTGTGCCGCGAAATCCTGGTGTCCGGTTTGCGCGAGTTTCTCGCAGAGCTGCAGGTCAGTGTGCCGGTGACCCAACTGGCGAAATGGAAAACCACGGTCCAGATGGTTGCGATTGGCCTACTTCTCGCCGGGCCGGCAGGTGACTTGATCTTCCCGTACACGTCGTTGCTTGGCTTGACCGCGCTTTGGGTGGCGGCCACTTTGACCCTATATACGGGGTACGATTACTTCCGTGCAGGGATCGGGCACCTCATCACGGAATAATGGGATGAACCGGTCAACGGTCGAGGGAACAATGAACATTCGTTATTTTGCTTGGGTGCGCGAGCGCGTTGGGGTTGAAGAAGAGGCGATTGAATTGCCGTCAACTGTCGTGACCGTGGCGGACTTGATCGGTCATCTCAAGACCATTGATGACAATCACGCATTTGCATTTGAAGACGAGGAAACCATCCGCGTCGCCCTGGACCAGATGCATGTGGAAGCTGACGCGGAGCTCGGTGATGCCAAAGAAGCGGCCTTTTTTCCGCCGATGACAGGGGGCTAAGCCGTGGTGGTGGAGGCAACGGTCCGGGTTCAGGCTGAGGACTTCAGTGCGCAATTCGAAATGGACACCCTGACAGCTGGGCGCCAGGATGTCGGTGCCCTTGTTTCCTTCACAGGGTTATGCCGCGATGAGGGCGGAACGCTTGCGGCGCTGGAACTCGAGCATTATCCTGGCATGGCCGAAGCCGAATTGGAACGGATCGCCAGCGACGCCCTGAAACGGTGGCCTCTGACCGGACTGACAGTCGTGCATCGGTATGGAAAGATACGGCCTGGTGAACAGATTGTACTGGTCGTGGCCGCGTCTGCCCACCGCCGTGCCGCCTTTGAGGCGGCTGACTTTTTGATGGATTTTCTAAAGACCCGCGCACCGTTCTGGAAAAAAGAACACTTCGTGTCCGGGAAAGCTGAAACTTGGGTGGCGGCCAAAGCCGACGACGATGCGGATGCCGAGAGGTGGATCGCATCCTAACGGTTCGCTACCTCTGAGGTGGCCCGCCAAATTTTTGTGCTCTGCCGATCAATGGATCGGGAGAGCCCTTTCTGTTTGATCGGAATACCTTGTGAAAGAAAACGAAACGTCCGCTGATTACGGCTCTCCGGCCGGCAGAGCGCAGCCTTCAACCCGAGCTGTAAAGCCCGAGATCCTTCGGGACCCGGGCATTCCCTTTGCCGAGTTTGTAACAATCATCGCTCTGCTTATGGCGCTGAATGCGCTTGCAATTGACGTCATGTTGCCCGCTCTCCCCGCAATTGGCGAGGCGCTCAACATTCAGGAAGAGAACAACCGGCAGACCGTCTTGCTGCTGTATTTGGTGGGGTTTGGCGGAGGCCAGTTGTTCTTTGGCCCGATCGCCGATTCCCTTGGCCGACGGAAGGTTCTGATCGGCGGCTTGGTGCTTTACAGCCTTGCCAGCATTGCGGCGATTATCACAAATGACCTCACGCAGTTTCTGGCAGCACGTGTGCTGCAAGGGATTGGCTGCGCCGCGGCACGGGTCACGGCCCTTTCAATCGTCCGGGATTGCTACACCGGGCGGCGCATGGCGAAGGTCATGTCTCTTGTAATGATGGTGTTCATGGCGGTGCCAATCATCGCGCCGTCGGTCGGGCAGGCGATCCTGTTCGTTGCCGGCTGGCACTGGATCTTCACCATGTTGCTGGCAGCGGGTGTCGGGATGCTGGTCTGGACCTGGATGCGCTTGCCTGAAACCCTGGCTCCGGAACACCGCCGGCCAATGGTCATGTCGAACATCGCAGGGGCTTACTGGAAGGCGCTCACGACCCGTGTGACGCTCGGCTATACGATCGGTTTGTCCTTCATTTTCGGCGGCCTGTTCGCGTTCCTTGCCATGTCGCAGCAGATTTTTGTCGATGTCTTTGGGCTGGGTGCTTACTTCCCTGTTGTATTTGCCGGGATTGCCATAGCAATGGCCATCTCATCCTTCATGAATTCACGTCTGGTGGAAGCCATCGGTATGCGGCGCCTGTCTCACACCGCTGCACTGATCTTCACAGGGTTAGGGGCACTTCTGGCGGCCGTCGCTGCGTTGGGATTTGAAAGCCTGTGGCTCTTCCTCATCCTGACAACCCTGATCATGACGACGTTTGGGTTTTTGGGTGCAAACTTCAACACTATGGCGATGGAACCGCTCGGCGATATCGCGGGCACCGCATCGTCAGTGATCGGTTTTGTGAGCACGCTGGGCGGCGCCATTTTGGGTTATGTGATGGGTCAGCTCTTCGATGGGTCGACAATGCCGCTGGGGCTTGCATTTGCCTGTTATGGCTTAAGCGCAATTGCCTGCATCTTGTTTGCTGAAGGCGGCCGTATGTTCCACGCATTGGAGCGCGGCGACCAGTAATACACTGAAAGAAAAAAGCCGGGCGGACGCCCGGCTTTGTGCTTGATGACTGCCTGCAATCCTCTCAACAGTCATCAACTCACTGTAGCGATTTGGTCTCTGGTTTTTGCATTTAGGATGACGACGATTTTTCTCATGAGGGCTGCGATTGCGACAATGGGTTTCTTTCCGTTTTCGATAAGGCGTTGATAGAACGTGTGTAATGGACCTGGAACTCTTGCGCCGACCAGAGCGGCCATGAAGAGGTTTGTGCGCACTTGCGGGCGTCCGCCGCGCATTTTCCGGTAGCCCTTGAAGGTGCCGCTG
>NZ_JAGHRJ010000007.1 GCF_017743865.1 Labrenzia sp. R4_2 | reverse complement strand
TAGCTCGTCAGGCTCATAACCTGAAGGTCGCAGGTTCAAATCCTGCTCCCGCAACCAATAAAAACAGCCGCCTTTTGGGCGGCTTTTTTGTTGGAAGAGGTCGCTGATTTTGACCTGACGGGGTCCCAGGAAGGAGGACAACGTCCGACGCAACGGGGCAGAAAACATTCAAATCCTACTCCCGAAAACAAATACACAAAAAAAATCAAAACCTCGCTCTTTAGCGGGGATATGCGCGTCTTGAAACAGCTGCGCTCCGAACTCATGGCAGACATCAAGCTTCAAGAAACCTAAAAAAGCGCGACGCGCGATATCAATCTGTTAGACGCTGCGGAGCCGCGTGCACGCCCGTCTCAATCCGTTTAAGCAGCTGCTGCCGTTCCTGGCTTCCGTCTGCCGCGTAATTCAGGTTTTTAAACAGGGATGTTTGTTCGGTGAAAAACTTGCGAGCCGGATCTTTGTTCTCGAATTCAAATGGTGTCCGGGCGATTTTGTAGACAAGATCGAAGGTTTCCTGCTGGCGGGCCAAGGGCGCTGAGACATCCACATCGTCAAAGGCGTCCTGTTGCAGATAGACCATGTCCAGAAAGAGGGCCTTTTGTTGCAGAACAAAGTCTTCGATCGACACACCCTCCTCACCGGTCACTTGCATCATACGCGTGATTTCATCACCCTTGGCGAGGAGTTCGATCATTTCTTCGACGCGCGGCACCCAATCCGGCCCAATGTTTTCATGGTACCAGTCTCGCAATTGGGTGTGATAGCGGGACCAGGACAACAGAGGATCCACGGCGGGATAAAACCGCTTGTAGGCGCGCTCTGATGAGAGACCAAGGAAGGTTTTGACAGTACCAAGCGTCGATTGTGTCACCGGCTCTTCAAAGTTTCCACCGGCTGGCGAGACCGTGCCGATCATGGTTAGACTGCCCGTCTCACCGGTTGCGGTTTTCAGAACACCAGCCCGTTCATAAATTCCCTTGATCGCGGAATCGAGATAGGCCGGGAAAGCTTCTTCACCGGGAATTTCCTCCAATCGCCCCGATGTTTCACGCATGGCCTGAGCCCAGCGGGATGTACTGTCCGCGATCAGGAGGACGTCATAGCCCATTTGGCGGTAGTATTCGCCGAGCGTGATGCCGGTGTAGATCGAAGCTTCTCGCGCCGCGACCGGCATGGACGATGTGTTACAGATAATGACTGTGCGATCCATCAAGGTGCCATCACCAGACGGGTCCGGCTGATCAGGAAATTCGGTGATGGTTTCCACCACCTCGCCCGCGCGTTCGCCGCAAGCCACTACAATTACAATATTGACCGCAGAGAACCTTGAAATCAGGGACTGCAATACCGTTTTGCCGGCTCCGAAGGGTCCTGGAATACAGCCCATGCCGCCGCGGGCAATCGGGAAGAACGTGTCGATCAGACGCAAGGTGGTAATCAGAGGCTCGCTTGGATAGAGGCGCTCACTTTGACCCGCTTTTACCAAAGCATCCGGGATTGCGCGGCGTACAGGCCAGTGCTGCACCATGGTCAAATCGCGGGCATTGCCGCGATCATCTTTCAAGGTGACGACAACCTCTTCGATTGTGAAGGTTCCTTCCCGGATCCGCTCAACAGTCCAGGTCCCCTTAAGACCAAACGGCACCATGATCCGGTGATTGAAGCGTCCTTCTGGTACCAAGCCGAGCGTGTCGCCCGCATTGACCGGAGCGCCCGAAGTGACTTTGGGTTCAAACGACCATTTGCGGGTGTGGTCAAGCGCATTGGTCAAGACGCCGCGCGGCAGGAAAAATCCGTGTTCCGCTGCTATATCCGACAAGGGGTTCTGCAGACCGTCAAAGACCGTGCTCAAGAGGCCTGGTCCCAGAGCAACGGACAACATCTCGCCGCTTTGGATGACCTTGTCCCCAACGCGGACACCGGCCGTGTTTTCAAAAACCTGCGCTTCGGCTGATTTGCCGCGAACCCGCAACACTTCGGCTTTCAGGTATTCGCGTGGCTTTCCTTCCCGTTCCGGACCGTGCGGGATGATATAGACAACCTCGTTCTTGATCAGAGGGGCCTCCCCGAGAGGCGCCAGTGTCACAAGGTCGTCCTGGACGGCGATGATTTCAGCTGTCGGCTCTGGAAGCTGAACATGACTGGTCATGGGAGAACTCCCTCAAGAGATGGAGACGTATCAGTAAAAAGTTCGGCAGAAACGGATTGAACCACGGCTGCCGTGTCAGATGGGGTCAGTGCTTCCGCGACGAGGGCTTTCAGGCGATCGCGGGCTTGATCGGCGTTATAGCGCGACCAGCGCTCCACAATGATCCAACGCAACACGTAAATCCCAACAGCTTCAAAATCGAATTCATGGGCAATCGAATATTGGTCCAGCTGGCGGAACACCTCGGTTAGCACCAATCGCTCCATGCCAATGTGATCTTCTGCCCGGATCAATCGATGCGCGTCTGCGACCCAAGGCATGAAATGCCCCAGACCAAAGGCCGGATCGGCCCAATTGGCCTTGATCAACGAACACCAGCGGCCATATCCCCAAGTCTCTATCGCGCCTGCAGCATCTTGCCCGTTCCGCCGCCGCCGAAGTGCAGCAATCAGGGTCCGCGTTTCCATACGCCCGGTTACCAGGTGCTGGAGATCCGGGTATTCAGCCAGATCACGGGTTACTTCGCGCGCCCGCTGGATGACATCAAAGTCATCTTCAATGTGTGCGACGCCGGCCCAGGCCGTCACTTCAACCATTTCTTTCAGCAGGCGAGCATGCCCAGGTTCCAGCATCGCCATGCGCTGGCGCAGCCGGTACTGGGAAATCGGCACCTCCTTGCGGCTGAACAACTTGCCAAGATGCGGCAAGCTGGTGATCAGCGCGATGTACTGGTGAGGGTTGGACATGGATTTAACGCAACACCCCTTCCATGACGGCTCTGAGCCTCGGCTGAAGGTGGCGCTTTAGGAGCGTTGCGATCGCCTCTTCGGTCAGATCAATGGAAACGTCTCGTCCGGTCAGCTTGATCTTGATACCGTCAAATCCAGGAGCCGTGGAGAAGGTTACGCCTTCCCGCAAGACATCCCCGGCGAGTGCAATGACGAAATGTGTCAATGTTCCTGGTTCGACCGCTTCCGGAGACTGTTTCAGCTCCTCAAAGGTCACGATCTTTTCCGGAAGCACGATCTCCATTGGCTCAGCATCACTCACGGAGGCGCTCTCTTTGGCATTGGCCGCCATCGCAAGGATCAACTTCTGCAAAAAGGCCTCATCGGCGAGCGTTGTGGCCACCAGTCGTTTGGCTTCCTGCTGGATGCGTTCGCCGAGTTCGTTGCGCATATCGAGCACAAGGTCTCGGGCGGCTACTTTCAGGCCATCTTCGGTGGCAGCTTTCTCCTGTGCAGCTTCTGCCCGGGCGGCTGCCTTAAGCGCAGCTGCCTTTTTTTCAGCTTCTGCGACCAGGGCCTCTGCCTTTGCTTTGGCGTCTGCCAATATCGCTTCGGCTTCGGATTGACCAGCTTCAACGCCTTCGGCTTTCAGCCGGTCGATCAGCGCCTGAACACCAGCACCTGCGGCAGTTTCAAGCTCTCCGGCGGTCTTGGTTTCTGACATGCTTGCCTCCTAGCTCGGCATTGTTCCGGCGAGCACCAGTGCAAACACCAGCGCAAAGACCGAAAAGCCTTCCAGAACCGCAGCTGGTGCGAGCGATATACCGAAAATCTCCGGTTTCGCCTTGGACGCGTGAATGGCCGATGCTAGAACCTCGCCTTGCCGAATGCCGGTGAACAACATGGTGAAGCCCGACAGAACACCGATGCCAAACATGGCAGCTCCATTTGCGGCATCGACGGTTGTTTGCTGGAGCGAGAACATGATGACGATGCCGTAGATCACCTGAGAGGACGGCATGAGAGAAACACCGATGAACCGGCCGTAACCGCCATCGCTGTCGAGCATTGCGCCGATCGCGGCGCTGCCTCCCAAAGCACAGCCCCAGGCACTGCCGATCGCGCCAAGAGCCACCGGCGCATAAAGCCCGAACCAACCGAGCGCCACAACGAATTCGTTCACAGGCGTGTCTCCTCTTTCTTGAATGGACGAAAGGCCGTGCCCTCGTCTTTCAAACCCCAATTAAAAAATTCAATCACGTTCAGGCGCAGGCCATGTACGCACCCTGCAATCAACCCGAGGCCGATGTTGATGGAGTGGCCGATTATTAGAACGAGGATTGCAATCAGCAATCCAACGCCTGGGACCGCGTCATTCAACTGGCCGGAAAGCGTGTTGATGGTTTCTGCGAGCGATGCGGCCGCCAGGCCCAACGCAAAAAGCCGCATGTAGCTGAGCACATCGGAAAAGATATTCACGACCCGGGCAAGGGAGGCCAACCCGTCGAAAACACGCATCCCGCCTGACGACAGCGAATTGACCTTCCGATCACTTCCGAAGAAACCGACGGTCAATAGCCCGGCAATAATGGCGCCGGGGCCAAGTGTGGCAAAGGCCGTGCCTTGTCCCAAAAATGTCGCGAGCCCGCCCAAAGCGACAAGGCACCAGCCAAGCGGCTGAAACCGTCCGCTTGGGGTTGTTTCATTGAGGCTGCGCATGAGGTTGGCCAGGACAATGTGCACCACACCGATGGTCAGCGTGATCTTCATCATCGTATCAACGTCTTTCAAATGCAGGATCTTGAGTTTCGCCAGGAAACTGCCGTCCGGCGGCGCGATGCCAAAGTAACTGCCCGTTGCAACACCAAATGCGGCTGTCGAGACCATCAGCCACATGGCCATGTGCAAGAGCCGTCGGCTTTGGTCCGAGCCGTTGAAGCGGTTTCGGAAGAGGTACAGCAGCGCCAGGATCAACAGGCCATATCCTGCGTCCGTCATGATCATTCCGAAGAAGATGACAAACGACACGTACACAATTACGGATGGGTCCCAGTCTCGGTATCCCGGTGTCTGGTAGAATTCAACGAGATCCTCGCCCGCGGCTAACCCCGGCCGGTTTTCAAGCAAGGTCGGTGGCTGATCTTCTGCGGTCACGTCGTCAAAGACAGCTGCAACGCCGATCTCTCCAGCAAGGGCCTCGATTTCTTCAACTTGGTCCTGCCGTGCCCAAGCCTGGAGCACAAAAACCCGTCCGGCATCTCCGGTTTCAAGGCCTGCGCGATGACGTGCGGCTTGATCTCTCGCTGCTGCAAGGTTTGATGCCAGCAAAAACCGCCACTTTGTCAGTGCCTGCCGCTGTAACTGTAGCTCTTCCAGTTCAATCGCAGCTTCTTCATAGTGTTTTTTGAGCGTCGAGAGAGAGACCGCGCCGACATGAACCCGGGGGACGGGCATGTCGCCAACCTCCGGCTCTTCCGGTGACAACAGCACCACATAGGCCCTGTAGGCATCGGCGTGCACGACCTCCAGGACCTTATCCGACGGATCAATTTCTCCGAGCTTTCCTGTGGGGACAACGTAGAACCAGAGGCGATTGCCTTTCAGGTTCTCCAGGTCAGTGAAATTGAACTCTCCCCAGGGTTCGACATCATGAATGCGTTTCTTCAGCCGCGCCAAGCGATCTTCGCAGTCTTTGATCAATTGCCGGTTTTCGACTGATCGGCTGACAGTTTCATTCAGGTCAAAGCTGCTCGGGTCTGTGACCTGCAGCCGCTGGACCGGCGCATCCATCAGCCAGCGAAGAGCCTCTACGGCTTCCCGGCCTGTCCCGGTCGGCACCGCTTCAAGTTCCTTTTGCGCATCGCTCAGGGGAATGAGATGGAGCGCTCCAAACGCCTGTGTGGCTTCCAGAACCTTTTCCTTGTCTTCCAGAACGCCAATCAGGCTGACCTTTGTGAGGGGCACAATGCTCATAGCTCAGCCATCCCCTTCACTGCACTGCGCGCCGCTGTCTTGCGTTTGGAGACTTTAGCGCGGACCACGGCATCGCGTTCGCCATCGGCCAAAGCCATACGGATCTTTTTGATGTTCTTCTGGGCTTGCGGGATGAGAACCTTCTCGAAGAGGTTGACCCGCCGGGAAATCACCGCTTCGGCTTCAAGCAACTTTTCGATCCGCTCCCGTGCAACCTCGCGTTCCAGGTTGAGCTTCAAAAGTTCTTTCAGTCCGTTGACCGCAGGATCCACCCAGTGTGGCCGGGCGAGAAGAGAATAGGATTTGACGTCGACTTCGATGTTTTCAAGCGTTGGCAGCCTGGTGCCGGACAGGTTCTGTTCGCCCCGTTCGACTGATTTCAGGGTCACGATTCCTTCGACAGGAACCTGCTCGTTCGCGAGCATCGGCAGTGATTTTGCGATTTCGTCAAAGCGGCGCTCATATTCCGCATCAAGCCTGAGTGCGGTCTCCTTGGCTTTCGCTCTCTCGGCCATGATCTGCAGACGCTTCAGCTCCAAAGACGGAAGGAAGCGTTTGTATTCAGAAAGATGTGCGCTCTCCCGGGCAAGGGATGACTTGTTGAGCGCAAGCTTGGCCATCAGGCAGCCTCCCCGTCGGCGCCATCTTTAGCCGCGCCCTTCGAAGTGGCTTTCTCGCCGGGGAAATATTTGTCGATCAGCCCCTGTTTCATCAAAAGCTGTTCGGGCAAGAAACACTCGGCGAGCGTTTGCCAGCACAGGTCCAGTGCCTCCTCAAGGGGAATGGCCACCTCGATATCCATGAATCGTTTGCGGAAGAGCGCACCGAATTTCAGAAGCTGGTGGTCATAATCGGACAGCTCAAAGGCCATCGACTGCTTCTGTTCTGCATCCCGGGCCCCCGAATAGAACCGGATCATGGTGTTCATGATCTGGTTGTGATCTTCGCGCGTCACCTTGCCGATAACGTGTTGCTTCAAGCGCGACAGAGATCCGAACGGGTCAAGCATCCCGCTGTGCAGGTAGAACTGCCCCTCCGTGATGTAACCCGTGTTGTCCGGGACCGGATGTGTGACGTCATTGCCCGGCATGGTCGTCACCGTCAGGATCGTGACGGACCCGGAGCCCTTAAAATCACAGGCCTTTTCATAGCGCCGCGCAAGTTGGGAATAAAGGTCGCCCGGATAGCCGCGGTTGGCTGGCACCCGTTCCATGGCGATTGAGACTTCTTTCATGGCATCGGCGAATGCGGTCATATCGGTCATTAGGACCAGAACGCGCTTGCCTTCCTCTACTGCGAATTTCTCAGCGACGGCTAGAGCCATGTCCGGAACCTGAAGGCGTTCAACAACTGGATCAGACGCCTGATTGATGAACATCACCGTCCGCGGGAAAACACCCGCATCTTCAAACTGTTTCCGGAAAAAGGCGTAGTCATCGAAAATCAGTCCGAGCCCGCCAAAGACGACGATATCCGCATCCGCCTGAATACCGATGCGCGCCAGGAACGCGTTATAGGGTTCGCCTGAGACGGAGAAGATCGGGATCTTCTGGCTTTCGACGAGACAGTTGAAAATATCGATCATCGGCACGTCCGTACGGATCATGCGCGAGGCCAGCACCCGTTTCATAGGGTTGGCTGATGGGCCTCCGATCGGAACGGTTGGATCGGTCGAAAGGTCCGGTCCTTGATCAATCGGAGTGCCGGCACCATCAAACACACGGCCAAGGATGTTGTCGGAGTACGTGACTTTCGCCGGTTCTCCGAGAAATCTGACAGACGCGTTGTTGGCCAACCCTTTCGTGCCGGAGTTTACCTGCAACGATACCATGTCCTGGTCGATGTTGATCACTTGGGCGAGGGAAGACGTACCGTCGCCGGTTTCCACAATGGCCAAATCCCCGAGACAGGGCCGGCCTTCGGCCTCACTCTTCGTCGAGGACACCATGATCCGGATGATGTCTCCGACGATGTCAACGATCCGGGTGTGTGAGACAAGCATGCGGATCCTCGCGTCTGATGACCAATGACAAACCGTGGTTGTTGAAACAAACTTGAACCACTTCAAGGACTTTTCGCAAGGCAAAATTCGACGATGATATGTGTCGAACCCGTCCAGCAATTATCCTGGATTCGGTGAATCTCAACCGGAGATCAGTTAAATTCAGTTTCAATTACGCGGATATGACATTGATCAAGAACACGCCATTTCAAAGCTGATCAGCCGGCCACGGAGGACCGCTTCCGGAGCAGATATCGATGCTCGCCGGTCAGAACAGTTGCGCCATCCTGGTTGCGGATCGTTGCGGTCATGACAACAACACCCGTGGTGTTTTGTTCAATCAGTTCGGAAATCACCAATTCCGAATAGAGTGTATCGCCGACATAGACCGGTTTCATGAACTTGCACTCCAGTCCGATGAAACCGATCAACGCATCGGCGACCTCTTCGGGGAACGTGCCGGCACCGGCGGCTGACTGGATCAGGACCTGCATGCCATGCGCCAACATGTCCTTGTGGCCGATTGACTGGCAGTAGACCCGGTCATAGTGGATCGGATCATTGTCTCCGGACGCCAACTGGAAGGCTGCAAACAGGGCACCGGTTTGCGTACGGGACGGCAGCCCGTAGCGGCGGCCGACCTCCAGGTCTTCAAAAAAGAGCGAAGGTCCCGGCCGGTGATCGGCGGGCGTCCAATCGGGTCCGGTCGCTTGATCTGCCATTGAGGATCCTTTCGATTGAGAGTTAAAACTTCGGGAAATAGCCTGTTGCTGGTCTTTCAGGGGATATCCGAAACCGGGTTTGGATCGGGCCAGCGGCCTGCTGAGAGCGGCTTGATCAACCAGAAAAGCGTAATGCCGATCAGGGAGGTGGCAATAGACAGGGTGAAGCCGGCGCCGTAATTGCCGGTCCAGTCAAAAAGCGCGGATGATAGCCAACCGCCAACGGCCCCGCCCAATCCGAGACCGATGGTTGTTGCGCCATAAATCGCGGCGACATTGTTGGGATAGAGCCTTGCGACAAGGGCGGATACGGCCGGACCGCGCGAGCCCATTGCAGCACCGAAAACAAAAACAAATCCCATCAGAAGAAGAAGGTTTGCCATTTCTTGGAGCTGCCACAACAGAGCCACGCCGACAGCTGACAGAATATAGCCGACTGTCACGGAATTGCGCTGGCCATACCGGTCACTTGCCCATCCGAAACAAACAAGGCCGACGACAGACATCGCGCCGACAGCTCCATAGCCAAAGGCGGCCATAACAGGGGTAAACCCTGCTGAAATAAGAAAGGCGACTGCCTGCAGCATCACAGACCACACGGTCACCGAGGCCAAAAACAATGTCGCAAACAACCCCCAAAACGCGGGATGCCGCAAAACACCTGCGCCCAGACTGAAGCTGCGGTTTGCCTGGCGGGGCGGAATATGGTCAGCGCCGCCGCCCATTGTTTGCCAAGGCAGAAACCAGATCACGGCGACCATTGCAAGGCTGGCCCACCCCAGGACCCCATAGGCCGTTCGCCAGTCTGTCGCCTCAATCAGGATCTGGGTCAGGGGAACGATGACCACCATTCCCAGAGGGATCCCGGTGTAGGCAAGGGCGTTTGCCAATGTAATCCGGTGGGCAAACCAGCGGCTCACCAAACCGGATGCGACTGTCATGCCAGTTGCTGATATACCGATACCGGTCATGATGCCGAGGCCGAGAATGGCCTGCCAGAGATGTTCCATCCTGCTCGCCAGCAAAAAGCCCAAACCAAACAGGCAAACTCCGGATGTGTAGACCGGACGCGGACCAAAACGGTCGAACAACATCCCGATCACGGGTGCGGAAAACCCGATGGTGGCCATATAGGCGAAGTAGATGGTTCCGTATGTGCTCCGGCTCCAACCAAGGTCGGCGGTGACCGGCAAAAGGAATACGGCAAAGGTTTCGCTGACGCCGCGGGAAAAGAAATTCATTGCGGCACAAAAGACAAGAACCGCGATTGCGGATCTTGTCATTTCATGTGTGGCCGGATCTGGCCGTTTCAACATGCTTGAGGCTCCAATCGGTCCACGCGGCCTAGTTCATCATGCTTGGAAGCCAGGTGATGATTTGGGGAAAGAAGATGAGACCCGCGATTGTCAGGACGTCTGCAATGAAAAACAGGAAAATGCCGCGAAAGACGTCAGAGAGCGGGATGTCCGGGCGCACGCCGTTGACGACAAAACAATTGATGCCGATGGGGGGCGTGATAAGGCAGACCTCGGCCATCTTCACCACGATGATCCCGAACCAGATGCTGGCTTGCGTTCCGCTCATGCCGAAGGCGCTGTCGGCTGCGGTGACATCCGGCCCGCCATTCAGAGCCATAACGGCGGGATAAACGACCGGCAAAGTCAAAAGCAGAAGCCCGATGGCATCCATGAACATCCCGAGGATCACGTATCCCAACAAAATGGCGGCAAGGATCAGATAAGGATCGGCATCAAAGGACAGGATCCAGTTGGCAAACGTTTCCGGGAGGCCGGAAAAACCCAAAAATCGGCCAAAAATCAGGACGCCCCAAATCAATGAGAAGATCATCACCACAAGCTTGGACGTTTCCATCAGGGCGGCCTTGAGGCTTGGCCAGCGCATCCCGTTGATCCAGGCCATCACCAGAACCACGAATGCCCCAAGCGCTCCTGCTTCGGTGGGGGCAGCCCATCCGGTGTAGATCGCGCTCACGATAATCCCGACCACGGCTGCGATCGGTAAAACGCCCGGCAAGGATTGAAACCGTTCCCGCCAGCTTACGCCGCGCACGGACGGGCCGGCTTCGGGGCGGAATTTGGCCCACAGGACAATTATCGCGGCATAAATCGCTGCGGAGAACAGGCCAGGCAAGAAGCCCGCGAGCAGCAGCGCTCCGACCGATTCTTCAACGATGATGGCATAGATGACCAAGATCGCTGATGGCGGGATCAGGGAGGCGAGCGTTCCCCCGGCTGCGACAACGCCGGCGGCGAGCGGACGGTCATAACCGGCCTTAAGCATTTCCGGGATCGCGACGCGGGCGAAAACCGCTGTCGTTGCAGTCGAAGCGCCGGAAACGGCGGCAAAGCCTGCCGTTGCAAAGACGGTTGCGACGGCGAGACCACCCGGCAGCCAGCCAATCCAGGCCCGCGCGGCGGCAAAGAGTTGCGCGGTCATGCCGGCATGAAACGCGAGATAGCCAATCAGGATGAAGACCGGAATGAGCCCGAGAACAAAACTGACGGACTTTGAGTGCGGGATGGAGCCGATACTGCCGGCCGCCGCATGCCATCCGATGAGTTCGACAAGCCCGATCAATCCGACCAGCCCGGCCGCGAAGACGACCCGGACACCGATCAGAACAAAAACCAGCAAGAGCCCCATGCAGATAACGCCGACAAGCGCCGGATTGCTGTAACCGATCCCGAAGAAAACGCCGGGTGCACCGCTTGTGAGGGTTTCAAGGAAACTCATTTTCCGCCTCCTGCACTGGAGGCTTCATCCTGGGCGTGATCGGCAGCGGTCTTGATAACCGGCACCGCGACCGGATCTGCCTTTGGCCAGATGAACAGGCGCAAAAAGCCGGTAAACTGCAGGGTCAACCGCAGGAACCAGATGGAAAAGGCGAACGGCACCAGAAGTTTCGATGGCCATGTTGGAATCCCGTAGTCGTATGTGACGTCGCCAACCTCGAAGGAGCTGTAAAAAAAACTCCAGCTGTAGCGGATGAGAACAGCAATGAGAATCATGCCGAGCAAGGTGGCAACCGCTTCCAGAAACCAGCGCATGCGCCCGTGCGCAGCACCCACCAGCATGTCCATCCGGATATGCGCACCATACCGCTGCGCATAAGCCACGCCGAGGAACGCAAATACGGCGATTGCCTGCTCGGATGCTTCCAGAAAACCCGGGATGGGATACCCCGCGAGCCGGCAGAAGATCTGGAACGTCGTCACCAGCATCACGATGAAGATTGTCAAAGCCGCGATGATGTTGAGCGTGTCTTCAACCGCACCCAATCCGCGGTTCATCGACAATAAAAGGGCGCCGCCGCCATGTGTTCCTGTCATGGGAAATCAGATTCCGAAGCTGGTCAGATTGCGGGAAGGGGGACTGTTCCCGCAATCTGTGATGAGACTCAGGACGCAGGAATGAACAACTGTAAGGAAGACACCGGCTCAGGGCCGGTGCCTTTCAATCTGTGTTAGCTGCCGCTGCCGGCATTCAGAACCGTGTCCAGAATGCTTTGTGCGTCAAAGCTTTCCTGATTGTCCGAAACCCATTGGCGCCAGATCGGTTCACCGGCGACACTTTTGAATTCTTCCCGCGTTGCCGGGTCGTAGGTGACCTCAGTCAGTGCTTCCTGGAAAATGGGAAGATACTTCTCGTCGGCTTTGCCATAAACCTCGCGATAGACTTCATCGACCTCGGGTTTTAGCGACGCGAGCAGATCCTTGTATTGATCTGGAAGACTTTCATAGGACGTCTTGTTCAGAACGATCGGGCAGTCAGCAGTGCCGGGCTTTAGGTTTCCCGTGAACCAGCTCGCCACTTCCTGCAGTTTGTAGGCACCATGCGCATACGTGAAAGGAAAGGACACTGCGTCGGCAATGCCGCGCTGAAGCGCGGTGTAGACTTCCGTCGCTGGCATGGACTGCCGCACTGCGCCGAGTTTTTCCATGGCCAGGCCAACACCGCCGCCGGCGCGCACCCGCAGGCCGTTCCAATCCTCGAGGGTTTTCGGCGGCTCACCAGTCCCCATGAATTCATACTGGGGCAAGTGCGTCGACGCATAGCTGATGGCGTTCCATTTCTCCAGATCGGACACGGTAACCGGATGCTGATAAAGCGCATCGCGCACAGCGATCGACGTGTCGAAATCCTTGATCGGCAGGAATGGTAGGCTCATGACCATCAAGGCAGGTGTTTTTGCCGGATGGTAGAAATTGCAGACGATCGCAGCTTCAAAAGCATTGACCCTCATGCCGTCGAGGTTCTCTTTCGCCTTGGACAGCTGATCGCCGTAAAAGATCTTGAGCTGGAACTTTCCGCCAGTTTCTTCGGCAAGCCGCGCTGCAAGGTGTTCCGGGCCGGCTGTCAAAGCCCGCGATTTGCCCCAAACCGAGAACTTCCAGAAGACTGGCGGGCCATCAACATTTGCAGCCATGACCGGTTGCGGCAGAAGCGCTGCAAATAAACCGGCAGCAACAGCACCGCAGACCGCGTTTTTGATGCGTTTCATCTTTTTCCTCCCAATTGAGATCCGCCAAACGGCGGTTTTCGGGCTCAGTGCCCGTTCTCTCCTCTGCTGACCCGTTCCTGAAGGTGTCGGTTGAGCGAGGGTGGTATTTCTCTTTGTTCTTATTTATGGACTAAATGACCATATATCGAGACATATGTCCAGACGGCAATTTTGACTTTCAGCCCGTCTGGTCACCGGCAAGGAATATTTTCCGCAGGATTGGGAAATCGTCTTGGGCAAATAAAGAAATGAAAATAACAAGTTATAGATTTGATAAGACCGTAGTCTCGCCCGAGAGACCGGATACGCGATAGCGCCGACCGCCGACGCCTATCGATTGTCGAGTACGGTGGCAGCCGTAGGCGTGGCACGACTACGGCAAGCGAACGGTTCTTTGAACGAGGTCGCTACTCGAGGTTAATCGCCTGGATTAATGGCTGACCGCAATCGGGTCTGACGTGATCTCGTTGCTTGAAAAGCCAAACTCTGCCGTCAGCCTTTGCAAGGTCGCGGCAACATCAGCGCACTTGTCTTCAAGCCTGTACTGCGGGCCGGCAACAACAACTGCAAATCTGCGGTCATCGACCATCACTGGAATGGCAATTGCTGCGAGGTCCGCGCTGTATTCACGAATGCTCTGGTACCAACCGCGGTCCCTGGATTTTGCAAGTGCCGCTTCAACGTCTTCGGCCGTCATCAGGGCGTTTGCGCCATACCGGTCAAAGGAGACCTTGCTCAAAAGGGCCGCGCGCTCGGCTTCTGAATAGAGAGATAAAAGCGCGCGCCCGGAAGCCCCGGCGTGGATCGGGATCCGCATGCCCACATGCGCTGCGTAGCGAATGGGCGAGGGGGATTCAATGACGTCGAGATAAACGGAAAACCGTCCGGCGGGTGCGGCGAGTATTGCCGTTTCGCCGGTTTCATCAGCAAGTTTCTGTAAGAGTTCCGCAAGCCGTTCATTGAGCGGATCCGCCGACATGATGCTTTCAGCAACGCTGGCGAGCCGAGGCGTTGGATAGTAGCCGCCGCGCCGCGCAGGCTCATACATGTAGCCGCGTTCCACCAATGTGTTCAAAATATTGTAGGCGCTCGATCGCGGCCAGCCGAAATGCTGCTGAAGTTCCGCCAGACTTGCCGGTTTTTTGGTGCGGGCGAAATACTCGATCAGATCGAGTGCATTCTGGATCTGTTTAACAGCCATGGGGCACGGTCTTTTGTTGCAAGGCGTTGATTCCGCAGCGTGTCGGCGCAACCGGGCAGCCTGTCGAAGTCTTCATTTCTAGTCTCGGTCTTCTATCGCGCTTTCCCACAAAACGCGAGCAATCATCGATGATTGGCTTGACAATGTTTCAATATATGGACTTATTATTCATATATGTAGACATAAAACAAGGTTTTTCGCATGGGCCCTTTGGAAGGCATACGTGTCATAGACATGTCGGCGGTGCTCGCCGGACCGGTTGCGACGCAGACGCTGGGCGACTACGGCGCCGACGTCATCAAGATTGAATCCCCGTCCGGTGACATGTTGCGCCAGGTGGGACCAATGCGGTCGGCGGCCATGGGCCCGCTTTATATGAATGCCAACTACAACAAGCGCTCCGTTTGCCTTGACCTGAAAACGGAAGACGGCCGCGAGGTCTTGCTGGGCCTGATCCGGACCGCCGATATCTTCGTCACCAACAGCCGTCCGAAAGCGATGATGCGCTTGGGCCTCTCCTACGACACCATTCAGGCGGTCAAACCGGACGTCATCTACACCGCGCTTCTTGGATTTGATGAAGGTGGCCGGTATTCAGGACGGCCTGCCTATGATGATCTCATCCAGGGTGCTGTCGGGCTGCCGTTCCTACAGGCCAAGGCGAGCGGCGGGGTGCCGCGCTATTTCCCGAATGCGATTGCCGACCGGGCATTTGGTTTGGCCGCTGCCAACGCGATTCTTGCAGCGCTCGTTCACAAGGGCCGGACTGGCGAAGGTCAACAGATCGGTATTCCGATGTTTGAGACCGTGGCTCATTTTGTTCTCGGGGATCATCTGGGCGGCCTATCCTTTGAACCGCCGCTTGATGCTGGCGGATATCACCGTCTCACATCGAAAGCCCGCAGGCCGATACGCACGAAAGATGGCTACATTTGCCTGCTTCTTTATTCCGATGCGCAGTGGGGCCGGTTTCTGGAGGCTACCGGAAAGCCAGCCGTTCTGTCGGCTGACAACAGGTTCTCCACTTTCACCGGGCGGCAAGAGCACTTTGACGATCTTTGCAAAGCTGTCAGTGAAGTCACCAAGACGAAAGCCAGCAGCGAATGGCTCGCTCTGCTTGAGACCGCGGACATCCCGGTTATGCCGATGCACTCCATTGAGAGCCTGCTGGACGACCCGCATCTCAACGATGTCGGCTTTTTCGAGACGTACGATCACCCAAGCGAAGGCCGGATGCGGCGCACGAAAGTACCGACCAGATGGTCCCGGACACCGTCAAGCAAACGCCGGCCACCGCCAAACCTTGGCGAGCATACCGTTGAAGTTCTGAAGGAAACCGGGCTCAGCGAAGACACGATCTACGAATTGCTGCAGTCGGGGATTGTCTCCGCCCCGGCGTCTGAATCGGTTCCAGCTTGAGGCGACAATGGATATCCAGCTTTCCCCCGACAGAACGGCCATTCAGGATGCTGTTGCAAGCCTCTGCAGCCAGTTCGATGACGCCTACTGGCTCGAAAAAGACAAGGCTGGCGGCTTTCCAACCGAGTTTTTTCAGGCCCTGGCCCAGGCTGGCTGGCTTGGCATTTGTATCCCTGAAGCCTATGGCGGCGCAGGCCTTGGGATTACTGAAGCTGCCATCATGATGCGCACGATTGCCGAATCCGGGGCCGGGCTCTCTGGCGCCTCTGCCGTGCATATGAACATCTTCGGTCTTTCACCGGTGGTTGTCTTCGGCACCGACGAGCAGAAGAGGCGCATGTTGCCGCCGGTCGTCGCAGGTCAGGAACGCACCTGCTTCGCTGTTACCGAGCCCAACACTGGATTGAACACGACCCACCTGAAAACGGCCGCCCGGCGTCAAGGAGAGCGTTATGTGGTCAACGGTCAAAAGGTTTGGATCTCCACGGCGCAGGTCGCGGAAAAAATCCTTCTTCTGGCCCGCACAACACCGCTTGAAGAGGTCGAAAAACCGACGCAAGGGCTCAGCCTGTTCTACACCGATTTCAACCGTGACCAGATTTCGATCCGGGAGATCGAGAAGATGGGCCGGAAGACGGTTGATTGTAATGAACTCTTCTTTGAGGATTTCGAGATCCCTGCGGAAAATCTCATTGGAGAAGAAGGCGAAGGGTTCCGGGCAATCCTGCTCGGCATGAACCCGGAACGGATCCTGATCGGATCGGAAGCCATTGGTCTGGGCCATGCCGCGCTGCGCAAAGCCTGCGCCTATGCCAAGGAGCGTGTCGTCTTTGACCGGCAGATCGGGCAGAACCAGGGCATCCAGCACCCGCTCGCGCGCAACTGGATGATGCTGGAATCCGCCTGGCTGATGGCGCTGGAAGCTGCCCGCCAGTATGACGCCGGTCTGCCCTGCGGCCCGGCGGCCAATGCCGTGAAGTATCTGGGTTCGGAAGCCGGGTTTGAGGCCTGCCAGCAGGCGGTCATGACCCATGGCGGGTTTGGGTATGCCCGGGAATACCACGTCGAGCGGTACATGCGCGAGGCCATGATCCCCCGCCTGGCGCCGGTCAGTCAGCAGCTGATCCTTTGTCATATCGCCGAACGGGTATTGGGGCTGCCGAAGTCCTATTGAGTTCAGAATTTTTGCCGCGCCCTTTTGTTTTGGAGACTGCGTTCATGAACATTCACACAGGCCAGCCCGTCTCTCTGCCTCAAGGCGAGCTCGCCGAACTGGTCGCGCCGGATTGCCATGGACAGAACTTCTTTGAGATCGACCGCAGCCTTCAGGATCTTCTGACGTTGTACTTACCTGAAGATTTGCGCGTCCATCTCTGGCCGAAACTGCAAGAGTTCGGGGCTTTGGTGGGCGGTGAAATTGATACGCTTTCCAGAACGGCCGACCGGCACGTGCCGGTTCTCCATCACCGGGATCCGTGTGGCCGGTTTGAGGACTGGATCGAGTTTCATCCGGCCTACAAACGCATGGAGCAGATCACGTTCTGCGACTTCGCAATGGCCGGCATGACTGGAAAACCGGGGGTGTTCGGCTGGCCCGAACCGATGCCGCACACGGTCAAGTTTCTCTTCCAGTATTTGCTCGGGCAATCGGAGTTCGGTCAGCTGTGTCCGATCTCGATGACAGAAACCACGGCCGCCATGATCAAGAAATTTGGCAATGAGGCGCTTAAGGAGCGGTTTTATGACCGGTTGATCAGCCAGGATCCAGAGACCCGGATGTCCGGCGGACAGTTTATGACCGAACGCCACGGCGGGTCAGATGTGTCGCAACTCGCCGTCGAGGCCCGGAATGAAAACGGCACATGGCGGCTCCATGGAGAAAAGTGGTTCTGTTCCGCCGCTGATGCCGATGTCGTGCTGGTGCTTGGCCGCCCGCAAGGTGCCCCGGCAGGAAACAAGGGCCTGGCAGTTTTTGCTTTGCCGCGCTGCCTGGAGGATGGCGGCCGGAACGCTTACCGGATTGTCCGTCTGAAAGACAAACTTGGCACGCTCTCCATGGCGTCTGGCGAGGTGGTATTTGAGGGCGCGGTTGCCTATCCGCTTGGCGATGTCGGGGCAAAGGAAAACCCCGGTCTCAAGATGATGATGAACCAGGTGTCCTTGTCCCGCCTGTCTCATGGTGCCCGTGCTGCCTCCATGATGCGCCGGTGTCTCAACGAGGCCATGACGGTTGCCGGAAACCGAAGGGCGTTCGGCGAAACAATCATCGATAAGCCCTTGCTGCGCCGGCAGCTCATGAAGCTCATGGTGCCGACCGAACAGTCGTTGTCGATGACGCTCTATCTAGGCACTGTTTTGACCTCGGCCGGGAACGGCGACGCTCATGCCGAGCGCGTTGCCCGGATCCTGACCCCGGCGCATAAATACCGAACAGCGCGCGACAACATCCGCGTGGCGACGGGGGCGATGGAGGTCCGTGGTGGCAACGGGTATATCGAGGACTTCGTCAATGCCCGTCTCGTCCGGGATGCCCATGTTGGCCTTCTGTGGGAAGGAACGTCCAACATCAATGCGCTGGACATCACAACGCGAGCCATCGGACGGACAGAGGCCCACAACGACTTGAGATCCGCTCTGCTGGCGCAGATCGACGGCTGTTCGGGACTGCCAGGCTCTTTTGCCGGCGTCTTGAAATCATCTCTGCTTAAGTCGTTGGATCTAGACGAAGAAATCGCCCGGCGCGGGGAAGAGTGCCTTGCCCGCCAGGCCGCCAGTGCCGTCTACCATTCCGCGACCGCTGTTCTTTTGGCCTGCGAAGGTGCGCGCCTTGGCGCAGATGGTGGTGATGCGCGCAGGCTGTTGCTGGCGCGAATGGTGATCGACCACCGTCTGTCGCCGCAAGATCCACTGTCCACTGGCGACAGCGCCTTCGAGACAGCTGCAACAGATCTTCTTTTGAGCGACGCCCCGGTTTCGATCGGGGCAGCTGAACAGACCTTATCTCTCTGAATTGCAATTCAACAGGCCGGCCGGAGACTACCGGGACCAAGACCCTATTGGGAGGATTTCAAAATGAATGTTCAACCGCAACACCATACATTGCCAACCCCAGAGCTTGCCAACCTGGTGGCGCCTGATTGCCACGGATTGAACTTTTATGGCATCGACAAGAGCCTTCAGGATCTTGTTACCCTTTACCTGCCGGACGATCTGCGGGCCCACCTTGAGCCGCATCTGGAGACATTCGGTGCGCTGGTCGGCGACGAGGTGGATGACTGGTCCCGCATGGCGGACAAGCACATACCTGTTCTCCATCACCGGGATCCGCGGGGACGGTTCGAAGATTGGATCGAATTCCATCCGGCCTACCGAAACATGGAAGACGTTGCGCTGGGCGATTATGGCCTGGCCGCGATGATCCATAAGCCGGGTTTGTTTGGTTGGGACAAGCCAATGTCCCACACGGTGAAATTCATTTTCCAATACATCTTCGGCCAGTCGGAATTCGGTCAGCTCTGCCCGATTTCGGCCACGGAAACGACGGCGACCTTGATCAAGGATTATGGGGACGAGGCCACAAAGGCCCGCTTCTACGATGGCCTGACAAGTCAGGACACCAGGACCATGCTCAAGGGTGCTCAGTTCATGACTGAACGGCCCGGTGGGTCGGATGTCTCCAACATCCAGCTGGAAGCGCGTTTCGAGGATGGCAACTGGAAACTCTATGGCGAAAAGTGGTTCTGCTCCTGCACGGATGGTGATGTCGCCCTTCTGCTTGCCCGCCCAGAAGGCGCTCCCGTTGGCAACAAGGGACTGGGGCTCTTCGCCCTGCCGCGCCGCCTGGACGACGGCAGCCGGAATTCCTACCGGATTGTGCGGTTGAAGAACAAACTCGGCAGCCGCTCGATGGCGTCAGGCGAGATCGTTTTTGATGGCGCCGTAGCCTATCCGCTTGGAGAAGTGGGCCCGCATGAAAACAAGGGCCTGAAAATGATGATGGATCAGGTGTCCCTGTCGCGCCTGTCCCATGGGTGCCGGGCCGCCGCCATGATGCGCCGCTGCCTCAACGAGGCGCTGGTCACAGCCCAGAACCGGCGTGCGTTTCAAGAAAAGATCATCGACAAGCCGCTGCTGCGCCGCCAGTTGATGAAACTGATGCTGCCGACCGAACAGGCGTTGTCGATTACACTCTATCTAGGCAATCAGATCAGTCTGGCGGAGGCAGGTGATGAGCGGGCGCAAATGATCACCCGGATCCTGACCCCGGCGCACAAATACCGGACCGCCCGCGACAACGTTCGCGTTGCAACGGGTGCGATGGAAGTGCGCGGCGGCAACGGGTACATCGAAGATTTCGTCAATGCCCGTTTGGTTCGCGATGCGCATTTGGGTGTCTTGTGGGAGGGCACCTCCAACATCAACTCGCTCGACATCACGACACGTGCGATTGCCAAGGTCGGTGCGCACAAGGATCTAAAAGACGAGCTGATGGATCAAATCGACACCAGCTCCGACATGCCGGGCCAGTTCAAGGGCGAACTGCGCAGCACCGTCCAGCAGGCCATCGATTTTGCCGAAGACGTTGCCATGAGCGGCAACCAGACACTGGCGCGCAAGGCCTCCAGTGCGGTTTACAATTCTGCGACCGCCACATTGCTCGCAACCGAAGGCTCGGCGCTGGGCGCAGCTGGCCGCGATGCTCGGCGACTGCTGCTTGCCCGGATGGTGATCGACCACCGGCTGCGGGCTCAAGACCCGCTGAAGGTTGGCGAAACCGGCTTTGAAAAGGCGGCGACCGATCTTCTGCTCGCCGACGCACCGGTGTCGCTCGACACGGCCGCCGACGTGCTGACGCAGTAAGAGTAAATTTGGGCCCAAAGGCAAAGAAGGCACAGCGGTCATCCCCGGCATAGCGAAGCGAAGACCGGGGATCCACTCGTTTGCAGAGCCTTACCGAAACCTACTCGATGGTGCGGCAAGCTGAACCGCGAGTAGATCCCCGCTCATGGGCGGGGATGACCCGATGGAAAAGCCTTGCAGGCATCAGACGAACCATCCCGGCTTCTTGGGTAGGCGGCAATTTGTCCGCACGGCCTTCGAACAGACTAATAAACAACTGGAACAGCAGCGCAGATGACATCCACCACACCAAAACCGCTCGACGGGATCCGGGTCCTTGATTTGACTCGGATCATCTCCGGCCCCTACTGCACTCGTCTCCTTGCCGATTGCGGTGCAGAGGTCTTCAAGATTGAGCCGATGGGCGGAGAGCACATGCGGGTCAAGGAACCGCTGCGCGCAGGCAAAAGCACCTATTTTGGTCATTTCAACGCCGGCAAAAAAAGCATTGAGATCGATTTTCGCTCTGACCGCGATCTGGAGGCAATCCGCAGTCTTGCTGCGTCTTGTGATGTGGTGGTGGAAAATTTCCGCCCGGGCGTCGTCCGCGACCTTGGGCTGGATTACACAACCCTCTCCAAAGGCCGCAAGGATCTGGTCTATTGCTCGATTTCTGGCTTTGGCCAGGAAGGTCCACGCTCCCGATATCCGGCGTACGCACCCATCCTGCACGCGCTCTCCGGTCATGACCTTGCGGCGATGTCCTATACCGAGGATGTCGACAAGCCGTTCCGCACAGGGATCTGGTATGCCGATCTGATTGGCGGCTTGTTTGCCTTCAGTGCAATCCAGACCGCCCTGATCGGGCAGCTTCGCCATGGTACCGGGCAATATATCGATGTCGCCCTGATGGACAGCATGATCAATCTGCTCGTTCTGGAAATGCAGGAAGCCCAGACGCCGAGCTCGTTCGACCGCTGGCTGGCGACACCGGTGAGGGCGTCCGATGGGCATGTGATCGCGGTGCCGATCACGAGCCGGATCTTTGAGCGGCTCGCGGACCTTCTGGATCACCCGGAATGGAAGCACGATACCCGTTTCAACACCCAGCTCGAACGCGAAAAGAATTGGCCGGCCCTTATGTCATTGGTCGAGGACTGGACGCGGACAAAGCCGGCCGCTGAAGTTGAAGCGGTCCTGATGGCAGCCGGCATTCCTTGTGCGCGGTATCAAACGGTGGCTGAGGCCATCACCGATGAACAGGTGACGGTTCGCCAATTGATGACCGATGTCGGCAATGGCCCAAGCGCTTTCAAGGTTGCCAATCTGCCCTTTCAGTTTTCCGGAGCTCCGCTGCCGGTCGGTTCCCATGTTCCAGACGTTGGCGAACACACTGATACCGTTCTTGGCGCAGCCCGCGCGCTGGCTGGTACCAAGGTGCCAGCAATGAATGGGACCAACGACAATGCTGAAGAGGCCCGCCATGTCTGACACGGTTTTGTACAGCGGTGAACGCTCAACCCGGCGGTCGGACTGCGAAGGGCGCGCTCATCGTGTGGCCTCCGGTCTGCGGGACTATGGCATCAATCGCGGTGACAGCATTGCGCTGTTGTTGCGCAATGATTTTGCCTTTTTTGAAGCTGCGCGGGCGGCCACATTGCTCGGCGCAAGCCCGGTGGCGGTCAACTGGCATTTGGCTCCACCGGAAATTGATTATGTTCTACAGGATTCCGGCGCAAAGGTGCTCATCGCGCATTCGGATCTCCTGCAAACCTTGGGCGGTGTAATTCCAAAGAATATGCTTGTCCTTGAGGTGGACACCCCGCCGGAACTGCGCGTGGCCTACCGGCTTCCGTCCATGAATGGCGTTAAAACCGTTGAAACGGTGCCCTGGGATCACTTCATCGACACACACCCACCGCTAACAGATCCGTGCCGGGACTTTACCGACACGATGACCTACACCTCCGGCACCACCGGAAAACCCAAGGGCGTGATCAAGCTGCCGCAGGAGCCGGGCCTGGCGAAAGAGTTTCTTGCAGTCCGCGACCGGATTTACGGGATCAAGCCCGGCATCAGGGCGCTCATCTGCGGCCCGCTCTATCATGGGGCACCGAATTCCTTCGGGATGCGCACCTACGCTGTGGCCGACAAAGTCTTCCTGATGCCGCGCTTTGATGCGCAGGAGTTTCTGGCAACCGTCGAGCGGGAGCGGGTCACAACGGCCTTCATGGTCCCGACCATGTTTGCGCGTCTCTTGAAACTGCCTTCGGAAATCCGGGATCGCTACGATGTGTCGTCACTTCAGTATGTCGTGACGGCTGCAGCGCATTGTCCGCCGGAGGTCAAAACGGCGATGCAGGCCTGGTTTGGACCGGTGGTCCATGAGTTCTACGCAGGCACCGAACAAAACTATGTGACCTTTTGCACCCCGGAAGAAAGCCTCCGCAAGCCCGGCACGGTCGGCCGTGCGCTGGATGGCGTGACATTGCGGATCATGGACGGTGACCGTCAGGATGTGCCGACCGGAACGCCTGGCGAGATTGTCTCCCGCCTCGATACGGCCCCTGAATTCACCTATGCCAACAATCCGAAAGCGCGGGCGGATCTCGATGTCGGTGGCCTCATTGCCACGGGCGATGTCGGGTATCTGGATGAAGACGGATACTTGTTCCTGTGCGACCGGTCAAAGGACATGGTGATTTCGGGTGGGATCAATATCTATCCGGCAGAGATTGAAGCAGAACTTCATGCCATGCCGGGCGTCGCCGATTGTGCCGTCTTTGGCGTGCCGGATGCGGAGTATGGTGAAGCTCTGATGGCGGTTGTGCAGCCAGAGCCCTCCAGTGATCTCACGACAGATGAAATCATCGCCCACCTGAAGAACCGGTTGGCCGGGTTCAAGGTGCCGCGCCGGATCGAATTCAAATCTCATCTGCCGCGCGATGACACCGGCAAGATCTTCAAGCGCAAACTCCGAGATCCCTATTGGGAAGCCGCGCGGGACGTCCGCGAAAAGGCAGCCAGCTGAGCCGTAAATTTACACCCAATCAAGACAGTCGCCGTTTCAGCGGAAAAGTGAAAGCATCGCAAATGGATTTTACCCTTTCAGAAGAACAGACCGCTCTCCAGGAAACCGTGCGCCGGTTTGCCCAGACGGAATTGCCGGACATAGCCCGTGAGGTTGAAGAAACGGATGAGTCGCCCGGAGCGGATGTCATGCACCGGTTCGCCGAGCTCGGACTTTTAGGGGTGAACCTGCCGGAAGCCTATGGCGGCGGCGGCATGAGCCATTTCGAAGCGGTTCTGGTGCTGGAAGAAGTTGCCAAGGTCTCCATTGGCGTTGCTTTTCCGATCTTTGAATCCTGCTTCGGCCCGGCACTCGCGATCGCCAATTTCGCCCCGGAAGCCATGCGCCAGAAGGTCCTGCCGAAGGTCTGCTCCGGCGACATGATCGTTGCGGTATCCATGTCCGAGCCGGGTGCGGGATCAGCGCTGACCGATCTCACCACCAAGGCTCGGGTCGAGGGCGATAGTGTGATCATCAACGGCCAAAAGCGCTGGTGTTCCGGTGCCGGCCATTCGGATGCCTATGTTGTCTATTGCCGTATGTCCGACGATCCCGGCGCGAAGGGCATCGGGGCTGTTCTCGTCGAAAAGGGGGCCGATGGCTTCACCTTCGGCAATCGGGAGCGCCATATGGGCTTTCGCGGTGTGCACAGTGCAGACATGTATTTGGACGATGTCAGCGTTCCTGCCGAAAACATCATTGTCCCAGCCGGTGGATTCCGGAAGCTGATGGAGGCGTTTGATCTGGAACGCTGTGGCAACACCACCATGAGTCTTGCCTGTGCGCAGTCGGCCTTCGACTACGTGCTGAATTATGTTCAAGAGCGGGAGCAGTTCGGCAAACAGATCATCGATTTCCAGGCGGTTCAGCTCCAGATCGCCGACATGAAAATGAAACTGGATGCAGCGCGCCTGCTGCTCTACCGGGCTGTTGTGAATGCCGAAAGCGGTCTTCCGTCGGTTGGGGAAAGCTCGATTGCCAAGTGTTTTGCCAATGAGATGACCCGCGAAGTCACCGGCAAGGCCATGCAGCTGATGGGCGGTTATGGGTATTCACGCGAATATCCGATGGAGCAAAAGATGCGCGACAGCTGGGGCTGGGGCATCGCCGGCGGGTCCATCGACATCCAGAAAACCAACATTGCAAGCGCCCTTGTCGGCCGCCGATTCAACCAGCGGGCTAAATAACGGGCAGCGCACAATACGGTCCCCTCGACACTCCCTGCGCACATCACCGGAGTGTTTCTTGCCCGGACGTTTTGTGGCGTCCGGGTCTTTTCTTGCAAAACGACTACTCTGCCGGAATGAATGGGGCAGCAATCAGTTGATCCGGAGTGCCCTGCAATGAAGATCCGGCCCGCCGTGCCAGACGATGTATCGGCTGTCCGTGCTTGTGCGGAAGAGGCCTACGCCCCCTATATCGCGGCAATAGGCCGGAAACCGGCGCCCATGATTGCCGATTTTGAAACGCAGATCGGCGCTGGGCTGGTTCATGTTGCAGAAGATGAGACCGGCAGTCTCCTAGGCTTCATCGTCTATTTCCCAAGGGCGGATCACATGTTCCTGGAAAATGTCGCTGTTGTCTCGGCCGCAGCCGGTCGAGGCATCGGCAGGGCTCTGATATCCCACTGCGAGGCTGAAGCCTGTTCGCTCGGTCTTTCCGCCATCCGCCTTTACACAAATGAAAAGATGACCGCCAATCTCAGCATCTATTCGAGACTCGGCTACAAAGAGACCGGCCGCCGAACGGAAGACGGATTCAACCGCGTCTATTTTGAAAAAACCATCATCTGAAAAACTTTTGCCGTCCCGGCCTTGAACCGGGACCAAATACTCTCTGCCCCCGGCGGAAGGCCGGGGCAGCGCCTTATGTTGATCAGAACATCAGGCTCGGCAGGCCGAGTGACAGGATCGGGAAGGCCAGAAGGGCCAATAGGACAACAATGTCCAGCACCAGGAACTTCATGATCCCGAAGAAGATCGTGTGAACCTGTATCTCCCGTCCAACCACCGAATTGATGACGAAGACATTGAGGCCGACCGGCGGTGTGATGAGACCGATTTCCAGCAGTTTGACGACGATGACACCGAACCAGATGAGATCAAACCCCATGCCTTCGATCAGCGGGACCGTAAAGGGCAGGGTCAAAAGCATGGTGCCGATCGGATCCAGGAACATACCCATCACCAGGTAAATCGCGACGATGCACAACAGGATCATCCAGGTTTCCAGGCCGGAAGACGACACGATGTCGACCAACCCGCCTGTCACCCCGGTCAGGGAGACGAAGGAGACAAAGATTTTGGCGCCGACCGCAATGAAGAACAGAGATCCGGTCTGATAGGCGGTTTCGCGCATCGACAGGACGAAATCCGGCCTCCGCAACCGGCCTGAAATTGTTCCGTAGATCAACACGAATGACAGACTGACGGCAGCTGCTTCCGTCGCGGTGAAGATGCCGCCATAGATCCCGCCAATGATGATGATCATGAGGGTGGCGGCCGGCCAGGCTTTGATCGCGGCCGTAAACCGGTCGTCTCCAGAAATCTCGCCTTCGGGGACGGGGGCCGCTTCCGGCCGGAGTTTGACCCAGACCAGCACGGTGATGATGAACCCGGCAAGGCTCAAGAGGCCAGGTACTACACCGGCCATGAACAGGCGGCTGATCGATGTCTCGGTGAAGGTGCCGTATAGGATGAACAGAACACTGGGCGGTATGAGGGCGCCGAGTGTACCGCCCGCGGCGACACTGGCGCTTGCCAACTGCTTGTCGTAGCCGTAGCGCAACATCTCCGGAACACAAATCCGGCCCATGGAGGAGGCACAGGCAACGCTGGATCCCGTGATTGCCGAAAATCCGCCACAACCGATCAGCGAGGCAACGGCCAACCCGCCCGGGAGGCGGGACATCCAGACCCGGACCGCGTCGTAAATATCCGTTGTAATGCGGGTGTGATAGGCGATGTGACCGGCTGCAATGAACAGCGGCACCATCGACAAGGAATAGGAGTGAATGAACTCAAAGGCGTTGGATTCAATGAGCGCCATCGCCGGACGCAGGCCGCGGTCGAGATTGAACTCAGAGCCTGGGCGCCAGGCGTATGTGACCAAAGCGCAGATGGAGGAAACGCTGACCAGCGTAAATCCAATTGGAACGCGCAGGATAAGCAGTGTGAGCGCTGCCACAAAGCCGAAGATACCAATTGTTGAGGGGTCCACTAGAGTGTCTCTCGTTCGGGGTGATTTATGAACGAGGTGGCCGCCGACAGGAAATCAGGCAGCCTCCTCCCAGCTTGGATCATGTGTCTTGCTGGAATTCCCCCCGCCGCCGGACCCTATGGCGGTCCAGACGTCTTGAAGGAACAACACGGTCAGACGGATGAAGAACAGGGCGTAGCCTGCAAAGAATGCGACCCGCCCCGGCCATTCAGGGACTTCCAGAATGCCGAAGAAATAGTTGCCGCTTTCGATCGCGTGGATCATGGCAAGATATCCGGCATAAGTAATCGGGATCACCGCGCACAGTCCGATTATGGCCGCAAGCACATTGAGCCAGACTTGGGCAGCTTTCGGCAGCAGGTCTGTTATCACTTCAACGGCAATAAAACCGCGATCGGCCGCCACATAGGCCAGTGGCAGGATCAAGGCGCCAATCATCAGGTCTCCGACAATTACAACTTCATCCGGGATCTGCATCCCGACAAAGGTGCGCAGGACAATGCCGAGCGTGATGTAAACGCACATGCCCAAAATGGCGGCAGCGGCAACTGCTATGAACACTATTTCCAGCCCCGCCAGAAGTCTTAAAGGGGAGGAGAACCGGCCCCGCCCGCTGCCAGGCTGGACCGGTTTGCCGGGCGTCACCGTGCCCATGGATAGCCTTTGGTGTTCAGCTCATCCGCATATTTGTCGACGAGAACGGCATACTGATCCCAGATCGCCTGGCCGTCATACCCCCGCTTCGTCATGTCAGAGATCCATTCCTGGACATATTTATCCGTCATGGCGAGCAACTTCGCGCGTTCAGCGTCGTCAAGCGCAACCACGGGCACCTGACGCCCGATTTCGCCGCTCGCAAGCCCGGCTTTCACGTCGTTGATGGTCTCGATTTGAATGCGGGCGAACTCGTCAATCATCTGGGATCCGGCGGTCATGATCGCGTTCTGATACTCCGCAGGCAGGTCTTCCCAGACATCCTTGTTCATGACCAGGGCAAAGCCGCCGACCTGGCCCCAGTTTGCCTCGGTGATGTGATCCACGATCTCATAGTGCCGGAACGCGCGGTTGGTGTAGTAGTAACCTGCAGCACAGTCGACCAAACCGGAATCCAGTGCCTGATACACCTTGTCAAAGGTCATGTTGACGACATTGGCACCAAGCTCATTGAGCGCTTTGCCGACCGTTCCGGTTGCCCGAACCGTGAGGTCCTTGAAGTCGTCTGCCGTTTCGATCTTATGATCGCCGGTGCACTCAAACTGGGTGCCGGTGGAGGTGAAATTGCTGAGGAAGACGACGTTTTCCTTGGCCAGAAAGTCCTTGAGCTGTGCGTTCGTGGTCATCAGCTCGTGCATCGCCCGCAGGCCGACCCAGGTGTCAGACGACGAAATGGGCAGATCCCCGATTGCAAGGCCTTGAAGCTGCTTGGGCGAATAAGGGGCAATGACGGTTCCCATGTCGGCAGCGCCAGCGGCAACTCCGTTCAGCACGGCTGACCATTTCAGGAGCGCGCCGCCCCAATGCACGTCGAAGGTCAGCTGGCCTTCCGTCATGCGGCTCGCTTCATCCAGGAAATACTGCAAGGCTTTGGCTCTGGCGCCCCGGTTTGGGCCGGCTTCGGAATAGCGCAGCATGGTTTCAGCGGATGCCACGCCTGCCATGGCGATGGTCAAGCCCAGACCCAAAAGGGCCGACTTCATGGAAAACATCTTTATCTCCTCCCGTGTTCGGACCGGGCCAAACAGGTGCCGATCCATGCGGCCTGCGTGTGTTCGCCGCGTTTCGCTCCCTCACAACTCAATACATTTAGTCTATTATTATAAGTATACGAATTATACGCATATTATATAATTGCGCAAGCGCAACTCCAGTCTGGCCGTGAGCTGCGGTTCAGAGCGTCGTCTTAGATTGCGCTGCCGTTTTTCAGAACCGGCGCGTCTTCGTCAACCACTCCCCAATCCTGCAGCACCGACCCGTTGTGTTCACCGATGAGCGGCGGGCGGGATGGCATTGTGGCTTTGGCATTCTGAAAACGCGGGGCAGGGGCCGGTTGAACGATGCCGTCACGTTCCACGAAGGTCCCCCGCGCCGCATTATGTGCATGAGCGGGTGCTTCTTCCAGGTCCAGAATTGGCGCGAAACAGATGTCCGTTCCTTCAAACAGCTGACACCAATACTCACGTGGATGTGCGCCAATGATGCTTTCAAACCGGTGCCGGATGTCCGGCCATTGGCGGGTATCATGGCGGTTGCCGATGTCCGCTTCGTCAAGCTTCAGCAAATGCAGGAACAGCTGCCAGAACTTTTCCTCGATCGGTGCGATCGAAACCCATTTGCCGTCGGAACACTTGTAAACGCCGTAATAGGGCGCCGTGCCGTCCAATCGGTTGCTGGCCCGGCGGTTTTGCCAGCGATTGTTGGCGAGCCACATGTAAACCGGTGCCATTAGGGCCGCAGTTCCGTCTGAAATGGCGGCATCAATCACATCGCCTTCACCGGTTGTTCTGGCCCTCAGCAAGGCGCACACAATGCCAAAAGCGAGGAACATGCCGCCGCCGCCATAATCTCCGAGGAGATTAAGCGGTGGCACCGGATCGCGCCCCTCCTCTCCAAAGGACCAAAGGGCCCCGGACAGCGAGATGTAATTCATGTCGTGACCGGCCGCATGTGCCAAGGGGCCGGTTTGGCCCCAGCCGGTCATGCGGGCGTAAACAAGCGCCGGGTTGCGGGCAAGACATACGTCCGGGCCAAGACCGAGCCGTTCCATAACGCCGGGGCGAAAGCCTTCGACAACAGCATCTGCCTTTTCGATCAGCTTGAGCGCGGTTTCAACGGCTGCAGGATCCTTCAGATCAAGCGTGATGGATTTGCGGCCACGGGCAACACTGTTTTTTCTTTGTTCGTCAATGCCTTCAATGTCTGGCGCTCCGGTTGGTTCCCGGTCAATCCGCAGGATCTCGGCCCCCATATCGGCGAGCATCATGCAGCCGTAAGGGCCCGGCCCAATACCGGCAAATTCAACGATCTTCACACCGTGAAGTGGCCCCATCCCAAGTCCTCCCAGACTTTGTTATCGCCGCGCTCAGCTGGCTTCTTTGTTCAGTGTTTCAAGCAGGTTCTGCCGTACCGCTTGCAGGTTGGACAGCAAAACGCGAATGCTGGTTTCCGGCAAGCCCTTGAAGGACGCGCCATCTACTTCGGCGCTGCATTCATCCATGATTTTTTCCAAAGGCCGGGCCTCGTCCGTGAGACATACCCGCTTCGCGCGCCGGTCGATCGGATCCGCCCGGCGCTCAACAAGACCGCGTGCTTCCAATCGGTCGACAAGTCCACCGACCGTCACCGTGCCGACATCCATGCGGCGTGCGATGTCCGACTGGGTCAACTTGTCTTCGGCAAGCAAGTGCAAAAGCACCCGCGCCTGGGACATGGTCAGCCCATAGGGAGCGATGAGGCGATCGAACAGAAGGCCGCGAAACCGGGCAATGTCCTGAAAGATCGATTTGCAGGCCGCGAGCGTTGCATCCATTTCGCGTCCCCCCTCGTTGTTATCCCAGTTCGACGCATCCATTGTTCAACACCACCCTATCGCGCTCCAGGACCTTGGAGCGGAATGAGACAACACCGCCATCCCGCCACATCTCGGTCCGGATGGTCTCGCCTGGATAGACCGGACTTGAAAACCGCAATTTCAGGGATTTCAGCCGGGTCGTGTCATATCCGCAGAAGCTGCGCAGAACCGCATGTCCGGCGATCCCCAAAGTGCAAAGGCCATGGAGGATCGGCGCTTTGAACCCCGCTGCCGCGGCCACCTTCGGGTCGGCATGCAGGGGGTTGGGGTCGCCGGACAAGCGGTAAAGCAGCGCTGCATGCGGCCTTGTGGGGAGGTCACACACAGCGCAGGGCGCGCGTTCAGGTACTTCGTGCGGTTGCGGCTGCGGGCCTGATGCCCCACCAAAACCGCCATCCCCGCGCGCAAAGGTGGTTGACGACAAGGTGGCGAGCTTGTCGCCGGTGGTTTTGTCGACGAGATCACGTTCGGAATAGATCAGCGCGCCTTTGTCCGCCCCCTTGTCGAGAATGCGGGTGATACGAGTGCGGGCTGTGACAGTAGCTGATTTCGGCAGTGGTTTGTGCCAGCGGATGCCTTGTTCCCCATGCAGGATCTTGCGCCAGTCGATGCCCGTATCGGGATCGCGCAACCAGAAACCTGGACCGGCCAGCACAACGGCCATGGTCGGCACAGCCTTGAAATCGGCTTCCTCGAAAACGAAGGGCAGTTGCCCCTCGTCGACCGGGTCATGCCCATATCCGACGCCAAGGGCATAGATGATGCTGTCCTTGATTGAGTAGGTTTGTTCAACCTCCTCGAAAGGCCAGGCCATCAGCTTGTCATAGTCGATGGCCATCAGACCGGATCCCAACAGAACACGTCGGCCGAGCGCTCAAGGGGAACAAGTGTGCTGGAAAAAGCCGGGAATGCGTGTTCGAGAATGGATTCCGGCGTCCAGCCGTCAGGACGGGCCATGGACCGGATCGGCCGCGGTTGGCTGAGCAGCATGACCTCACTGCCCCGGGAAACAAACACCTGGCCGCTAACGTTCTGGGCGGCATCTGAGGCAAGAGCTGCGACGAGCGGCGCGACCTTTGCTGGTGTCATGCTCTTCAGGCGCTCAACCCGGATGCGCTCTTCTTCGGACTTGATCGGGATGGTGCCGATCAGGCGGCTCCAGGCAAAAGGCCCAATCGCGTTGGATGTCACATTGTAGCGCGCCATGTCGAGGGCGATGGACCGTGATAGGCCGACCATGCCAAGTTTTGCGGCGGCATAGTTGGCCTGACCGAAGTTACCGATCAATCCGGACGTGGATGTCATGTGAATCATGCGGCCGGATTGCTGCTCCCGGAACACGGTCGCGGCGGCGCGGCTGACATTGTAGGCACCTTTCAAGTGGACGGCGATTACCTGATCCCACTCGTCTTCCGTCATCTTGTGAAAGATCGCATCCCGGACGATGCCGGCATTGTTGACCACGATGTCGAGCTTGCCGAAGTTTTCGATTGCCTGATCAATCATGCCTTGGGCTGCTGCTGAATCCGTGACGCTGTCGCAGTTGGCAACGGCCTTGCCGCCAGCGGCGGTGATTTCGTTGACGACCTCGGTTGCCGGGAGCGCATCCTCGCCCTCACCACCGCCAGTTCCGCCGAGGTCATTGACGACAACGCAGGCACCCTTTTGAGCCATCAAAAGAGCAATCTCGCGGCCAACACCGCGGCCCGCGCCGGTGACAATTGCAACTTTTCCATCCAGCAAAGCTTTGTCAGACATTCCCATCCCTCAGTATTTCGGCCTCAAAATCGGGCAATTGCGGCGCGTAAGTAGATATGCCGCCAAAAATATATCGCAGATTAATAATACGCTTGCGAATAATAATCAAGACATATAATATCCGGTTGGAAGGCGATGCTTCGGACGGCGGCTATCCTGAATCGTTGCGAAGGCCGGAGCTGTGAGAGCGGGAGAAATCATGACCCTTGCCGAGACATCGGGGCCAATAGGGGAATTCAACAAGCATGTCGGGTTTGAGCTGACCGAATGGCAGCGCAATCATGCGTGTGTCGAGGTCGAGATCGACAGCTACCATACCAATGTCATGGGCGTGACCCATGGCGGTGTTTTGGTGAGTGCGCTCGATTTTGCATGCGGCATGGCCGGCTGTTATCGCCCGCCCCCGGAGCCGCGTTTTTATTGCATGACATTGACATTAAACACGAATTTCATCGCGCCAATGCGCAAAGGGTTGTTGCGGGCGCATGGCCGACGGATTGGCGGGGGGCGCTCCGTGTTTTTTGCCGAAGGAGAAATTGTGCTGCCGGACGGCACTCTGATCGCCACTGCATCGGGCGCGTTCAAGCTGTTTGACCGGAAGCCGAAAGCATAAGCGCTGAAAAGCGCGGGAGGAGGAGCATCATGGACTTGGGAATTCTGGCCTTTGGCGGCTACTTGCCGCAAAGCCGGTTGCAACGTGCTGAGATCAGCAAGATGCACGGCTGGTACAATCCGGGCTTGAAGGGATTGGCAAAGGGCGAGCGCACCATCGCCAATTGGGATGAAGACGCCATCACCATGGCGGTCGAAGCGTCCAGGGACTGCCTGACCGGGCTCGATCGCTCTGAGATTTCTGCAGTCTTTATGGCGTCGACCAGCTTTCCGTTCGATGACCGACAGAATGCCGGGGTGGTTGCCGACGCGCTGAACCTCAAAAGCCAACTGATGACGCTCGATCTGGCAGCCTCTCAGCGCGCGGGCAGTTCCGGATTGTCGGTCGCCTTGCAAGCGGCCTCTGGTGCCGAAGGACCAATTCTTTTTACCGCCTCCGAACAACGTAAGACCAAGGCCGCGAGCCCGCAGGAGATGACCTATGGCGATGGTGCCGCGGCGGTTCTAGTGGGCACTGGCGAAGTGATTGCGAAATTCATTGGGGCGCACACCGTATCTGCCGACTTTGTCGATCATTTCCGGGGATCCGGTCACGCGTATGACTATGCCTGGGAGGAGCGCTGGCTGCGGGATGAAGGCTATTTGAAAATCGTGCCTGACGCGATCAAGGCCGTGCTTGATAAAACAGGCATTGCGGCAAGCGATGTCACGACGTTCTGTTTTCCGGCCGCCATGAAGCGGGTCGCAAGCATGCTCGCCAAGAAGGTGGGCCTTGCGGACGAGGCCGTTGCCGACAATCTCCAAGCGACTTGCGGGGAAGCGGGGGCCGCCCATCCGGTCATTATGCTGGTGCACGCTTTGGAAACCGCAAGACCGGGCGACAAAATTCTTGTGACCGGCTTTGGCCAGGGGTGCGATGCTTTGATCTTCGAAGTGACGGACGCCATCGAAAAGCTTGCACCGAGAACCGCTGTGTCCGGCCATCTGGCCCGCCGCAGGGCGGACACCAACTACGCCCGCTTTCTCACCGTCAACGGCCTGGTCACGATGGAAGAGGGCATAAGGGCGGAGGTCGATAAACAAACCGGCCTGTCCACCCATTATCGAAACCGGGATATGGCACAGCGCATGATCGGAGGGTGCTGCTGTGAATGCGGCACACTGCAGTTCCCCAAAAGCAATGTTTGCGTCAATCCGAATTGCGGTGCCATCGGCACCCAAGAAGACCACGAATTTGCAGACAAGAAGGCCAGACTGAATTCCTTCACGGCCGACCGGTTGACCTTCTCGCCGGACCCGCCCGCCTATTACGGCATGATCCAATTTGAAGACGGCGGCCGGTTGATGGCTGACTTCACAGACATTGATCCGGAACAGGAATTGGCCGTCGGCATGCCCATGAAGCTGATGTTCCGGGTGAAGGACTACGACAAGAATCGCGGTTTCCGCCGGTACTTCTGGAAGGCAACGCCGGACAATGATGATCAGGCCAGCGCGCCCGCCGAAGCGGCCGAATAGGGAGGAACGAACATGGCATCTGGAATTAGAGACAAGGTCGCCATTCTCGGCATGGGCTGTTCGCAGTTTGGCGAGCGCTGGAGCGACAATGCCGAAGATCTGATGATCGAAGCGTTCACCGAGGCGCTGGGCGACGCAGGTATTGAAAAAAAACAGATCGATGCCGCCTGGCTCGGGACGGCCATTGAGGAGCAGCATGTCGGCAAGTCCGCCGTTCCCCTGTCGATGGCGCTGCGTTTGCCGAATATTCCGGTCACGCGCGTTGAAAACTACTGTGCCTCCGGCTCGGAGGCTTTCCGGGGTGCCGTTTATGCTGTCGCAGCCGGGGCGGCCGACATCGCGCTGGCTCTTGGTGTCGAGAAGCTGAAGGATACTGGTTACGGCGGTTTGCCTCAGCGCAACCGCGGCTCGGTGAATGATCTTTTCTGGGCGAACGTGTCCGCGCCTGGATCCTTCGCACAGCTCGCATCCGCGTATCGCGCCAAACACGGCATTGACGCTGGCGACATGAAGCGCGCGATGGCGCATATCTCCGTGAAAAGCCACGACAATGGCGCGCGCAATCCCAAGGCCCACCTGCGCAACCGAATTGATGAAGACAAGGTGCTCAATGCCCCGATGATTGCAGAGCCGCTGGGTCTGTTCGATTGCTGCGGGGTGTCTGACGGCTCGGCCTGTGCCATCGTGACCACACCGGAAATCGCCAAGTCGCTTGGCAAACATGACCTCATTACCGTGAAGGCCTTGCAGCTTGCGGCTTCGAACGGACTGGAAGCGCAGCACAATTCCTGGGACGGCAGCCACTTCGTGACGACGCGCAAATGCGCCGAGCGGGCTTACAAGGAAGCCGGCATCACCAACCCGCGCGATCAGATCAGCCTGTTTGAAGTGCATGACTGCTTTTCGATCACCGAGCTGGTGACAATGGAAGACCTTTTCATCTCACCGGAAGGCGGCGCTGTGAAGGACATCATGGACGGTTTTTATGATGCCGACGGCAAGGTCCCCTGCCAGATCGATGGTGGTCTTAAATGTTTTGGCCACCCGATCGGAGCGTCGGGTCTCCGAATGATTTACGAAATGTATCTGCAGCTTCAGGGCCGTGCGGGTGACCGCCAGCGCAAGGAAGAACCCGTTTTTGGCATGACACACAATCTGGGCGGTTTCCCGCACCAGAACGTCTGCTCTTTGGCAATCGTCGGAAAGATGGGGGCGTAAGCGTCGCCATCGCGATGGCAGGGCCCGGTGACTGATACCTAGCCGGGCCTTGTCACAGCAGTTCGGCAGGAGGAGCCGCCTGCAAAAGAATCCTGGGGAGGAGCAATGAGCGATTTACTTGTAAAGCGAGACAGCGGTGTGCTGAGCCTGACCCTCAACCGTCCGGACCGGTTGAACGCCCTGTCAACGGACATGCGCGAGGGCATCTTGTCGGAGCTTCTATCGGAGTTGCATGCTCCGAGTGTGCGCGCTGTTTTGATCACGGGGTCCGGCCGCGGCTTTTGCAGCGGTGCCGATCTCGATCTTGAAACGATTTTGGCGCGCCGTCAGCATATCGAGACGCAGATCCTTGGCGGCATCAATCGGGTGGTTCAGGCCTTGCGCGACCTGCCGGTTCCGGTCATTGCCGCCGTCAATGGTCCAGCTGCCGGTGCCGGGTTTTCCATTGTCCTGGCGTCCGACATCGTCATTGCAGCCCTATCCGCGAAGTTTCACCTGTCTTTTGCCCGGATCGGCGCGGTTCTGGATGGCGGGGCCTCCTCGCTCCTGACCCACCGGATTGGTGCGTCGCGCACCACGGCGCTAGCGATGCTTGGCGGATCGATGGACGCGGAAACGGCAAAAGACTGGGGCCTGGTTCATGAGGTTGCGGAGGATGACAGCCTTTTAGATATCGCAACCGCACTTGCGCAGCGCCTGGCTTCCGGTCCGACGGTTGCGCTTGGACTGATCAAGCGCGAGATCGCAGCCGCGCAATCAGCATCCCTCGACGAGTCCTTGCGCCTGGAAGCCGCCTGTCAAAGTAAGGCCTTCAACACCCAGGATTTCGAAGAAGGCGTCCGCGCCTTCGGTGAAAGCCGCGAGCCTAATTTTCTTGGCCAATAAACGGGAAGAGTACCGACCTTATGCCAAAGACACTGTTTTGCGGGCCGCGGTCCATGGCTCAATCCGATTTACGTACCCTTGCCCGAAGAGCGGCGAGTGGTTTCCTGAAAGCCGGCGTCACGGAAGGCGGAACAGTCGCCACCATGATGCGGAACGATTTTCCGCTAGTGGCGATGGATCTGGCAGCGGCCCTTGTGAAAGCGGCAGCCGTTCCGGTCAACTGGCGTTTCACGGCTGAGGAAGCCGCCTATATTCTGAAGGACTGCAAGGCTAAGGTTTTTGTCATTCACGCGGATCTCTGGAACCAGATCGGCCCGGATCTTACGGCAGATGTTATTGACCAGCTTCAGATTGTCATTGTGCCGACCCCGGCCGACATCGCTGAAAGCTATGGCCTCTCAGCAGATGCCTGTGCTGTCCCGGAAGGGTTCCCGGTCTGGGAGGACTGGCTCGCAGCGCAGTCTGTCTGGGACGGACCGGACGCCCATGGTCAGGCTGCGATGATCTACACCTCCGGGACCACCGGACACCCCAAGGGCGTGCGCAGGCTGAACAATCCCACCTTGGTCAGCACCGGGTACAACAGGATTTTTTCCGAACACTGCCGGACCCTGATGGTGGCTCCGATGTATCACTCGGCCCCGAACCGGTTTGCCATGCTGACCGTTGATGTCGGCGGCGATCTTGTTCTTGTTCCGCGATTCGATCCAGAAAAGATCCTTCAGATCATTGAGGAGCATCAGATCACTACGGCCTTCATGGTACCGACCATGTTCATCCGGCTCTTGAAACTCTCAGCTGCGGTGCGCCGGCGATATGACACATCCTCCCTGCGGCACATCGTTGCCGCCGGCGCACCGTTCCCCCCGGATATCAAACGCGCGATGATCGACTGGTGGGGACCCGTGATCTATGAATATTACGGCGGCACGGAAACCGGTGCCGTGACGCTGTGTTCCAGCGAAGAGGCGCATCAGAAGCCGGGCACGGTGGGCCGCGCCGTTGAGGACGCGACCATCAAGATCTTTGCCGAAGATGGGTCGGAGTGCCCGCCGAATGTGCCTGGCGAAATCTATTGCCGTCTGCACTCCTTTCCGGATTTTGTCTACGAGGGCCGGCCGGAGGACCGGGCAGCTGTGGAGCGGGACGGGCTCTTCACCGTTGGCGACATTGGCTACCTCGACGACGACGGCTATCTGTTCATCTCCGACCGCAAGCGCGACATGATCATCTCCGGTGGGGTTAACATCTATCCGGCGGAGATCGAGGCCGCCATGTTCGGCCATGACCAGGTGCATGATTGTGCGGTTTTTGGAATTCCCGATTCTGAGCTTGGCGAAGCCATCGCTGTTGCCATTCAGCCGGAACCGGACACGACCATCGATACCGGTCAATTGCAGGACTACCTCCGGTCCCGGATTGCCAGCTACATGATCCCCCGTAAGATCCTGATCAAGGACAGCTTGCCGCGGGACGACAACGGCAAGATTTTCAAGCGCAAGCTGCGCGATGCTTTTTGGGCCGACGCCGGCCGGCGGATTTGAGTAAGGAACGTTTCATGGCCGATGTATTGCCCTCCACCAACGCCAGCCTCGATGTTCTCCTGAAGCCTCAGTCGGTTGCAATCATCGGGGCGTCGGATGATGCAAGCAGGATTGGCGGGCGGCCGGTTTCCAGCACAATTGCCGGCGGGTTCAAGGGACGGATCTATCCCGTCAACCCGAAGCGGCCAACGGTTCAGGGCCTAAAGGCGTATCCGTCAATCACCGAGGTGCCCGAAGCGGTGGATTGCGCAATTGTTGCCGTGCCCGCGCCTCTCGTTGAAAAGACGGTTGCGGATTGCGCCGCCATGGGCACCAAGTCCACGATCATCTTCAGCTCCGGTTTTGCAGAACTCGGAGCAGGGGGCGCCGAAGTACAGCAACGGATTGCGGCAGCGGCGCAGAAAACCGGGATGCGGCTGATCGGTCCGAATTGTATCGGAGCGTTCAGCGTCAGTGCCGGCTGGTTCGGCACGTTTTCCAGTGTTCAGGCCAGCTTGCGCCTTGCTCCGGGGAAAACGGCAATCGTCAGCCAGAGCGGTGCCTATGGGGCGCACATGTTCTACATGGCGCAGCGGCGCGGTGTTGCGACCGACCTCTGGGTGACCACCGGCAATGAATGCGACATCGATGTTGCTGAGGTCATCGCTTACTATGCGGATCATCCGGATGTCTCGACCATCATGGCCTATACCGAAGGCGTGAAGAACCGAGACCGCATGTGTGCGGCCCTTGATCTGGCCCGCGCCGCGAAGAAGCCCGTGATCATGATCAAGGTCGGGGATACGGATGTGGGCGCAGAAGCTGCGGCGACACACACGGCCAGTCTCGCTGGTGATGATGCGATCTACGATGCGCTCTTCAAACAATATGGCGTTTACCGGGCGCACAGCTGCCACGAAATGGTCGATGTCGCCTATGCTTGCCAGACCGGGCTGTTCCCGACGGGCCGGAAGATGGCCATTCAGACCGTCTCCGGCGGTATTGGTATTCAGATGGCTGACGAGTCTGTCAAAAACGGCTTGGAAGTTCCGGTGATGCCGGAGGCCTTGCAGCAAAAGCTGCTGGGACTGATTCCATACGCAGGTGTGCGCAATCCGATCGACATTACCGGGCAGGTCCTCAACCAGCCGGAGGTTATCGGACAGGGCATCGATCTGTCGATCCGTTATAGCGGCTGTGATGCCTATGCAATCTATCTTGCAAGCGCCCCACAGGCGCCGGGACTCAGAGACTTCTGCCTTCAGACTTTCAAGGGCTTGCGGGAAAAACACCCTGAAACACCGATGGCGCTCAGCATGATCGCCACACCCGAAATCATTGCTGAGTATGAAGCGCTCAACATCGGCTGTTACGAGGATCCGGTGATGGCGATCCGCGCCGTGGCCGCCCTTGCCCAGTTTCACGAGACCTTCCAGCGCGGCCAGCCTGATGCGCCTGCGGCACTTCCGGCAGATGTGGCAAAAGCGCCGGATGAACGGGTGTCGGAAGCTGGGGCAAAAGCCATTCTGGCAAGCGCCGGTATCCCGGTGACCCATGATTTCCTGACGGCAAGTGCCGAAGAAGCGGTCAAGGCATGGCACGCGATTGGCGGCCCGGTGGTCTTGAAAATCGCCTCGCCGGATATCCTGCATAAAACCGAGATCGGCGGCGTTTTGATCGGTCTAAACGACGAAAAGGCCATAGCCGAAGGTTTTGAAGCCATCCTGAACCGGGCGCGGGAAGCACAGCCAAATGCCACAATTGAGGGCGTGCTCGTCTGTGAAATGGTCTCGGGCGGTGTTGAAACGGTTCTGGGCGTGACGAATGATCCGGCACTTGGTCCAGCGGTGATGTTCGGTCTTGGCGGTGTTTTTGTTGAAGTGATGAAGGACGTGACCTTCCGCCTGGCCCCGTTTGGCGTTGATGAAGCGCATCGCATGATCGGCGAGATCAAGGGACGGGCGATGCTGGATGGTGTGCGCGGCGCACCGCCTGCGGACACTAAGGCACTGGCCGAAGCCCTGTCCCGGCTGTCGGTCTTTGCCGCAGAAAATGCCGACCGGTTGGAATCAATCGACATCAATCCGTTTGTCGTCCTGCCGGACGGCGCCGTTGCCCTGGACGCGGTCATTGTTCCCAAAGCCACAGGGCCTGCCGGCGATCCGGCGGGAAAGTGACATGCGGGCATTCAAGGGACTGCGTGTCATCGACTTTACCCGTGCGTTGTCAGGTCCGATGGCTGCGCAAATGCTGGCGTTGCTCGATGCAGATGTCATCAAGGTCGAACCTCCCGGCGAGGGAGACCAGCTGCGCGGGGTGCTGTCCAGCCCGGAGATGGCAGCACAACGCCTCTCACCGGCGTTCCTTACCGGCAATCTTCGAAAGCGCAGCCTCGCGCTTGATCTGAAGTCGGAGATTGGACGCGAGGCGGCTGGCCGATTGGTTTCCGGCGCAGATGTTGTCATCGAAAACTTCGTGCCGGGAACAGCGAAGAAACTCGGCATCGACTACGAGACGGTTCGAAGCGCCAACCCGGATGTTATCTATTGTTCCATCAGCGGGTATGGTCAAACGGGTCCAAGAGCTCCGGAAAAAGCTTATGACTCTGCCATTCAGGCAGATTCTGGGATGATGTCACTGACCGGGTTCCCCGAGACAGGGCCGACCCGGATCGGTTTCATGCTTGTAGACGTCACCACCGGTGTTTCGGCAGCCTATGCCATAGCTGCAGCGCTCTACCGCCGTGCCATGACCGGCAAAGGCCAGTTTCTGGACGTTGCCATGTACGATACGGCTCTTCAGCTGATGTGCTGCCAAGGAGCCGATTATCTGGTTCGAGGGCATTTGCCACCCCTGATGGGCAATGAATCCCCGATGACCCAACCGACTGCCGGAACGTTCGAAACATCGGACGGCATGATCTTGCTCGCCACCTTGACCTCTGATCAGCAGGAAGGGGCGCTCAAGGCGCTCGGTCTTGCGGAGCTGTTGGAGGACCCGCGATTTTCCTCCGAGCTCGCCCGCCACAAACATCTTGAAGAAGGCCGGGAGCTGATCCGGCCTGTCTTGCAAAGCCGTTCGACGGAGGAATGGCTGAAAATCCTGAAGGCGCATGGCGTCCCGGTCCAAGCCGTTCGTGATCTGGGTCAGGCGCTGTCCGACCCGCAGCTTGACCATCGCGGCCTGCTTGTGGAGGCAGGGAAACTTGACGACACATCAGACCCAGTCACTTTGCTCGGTGCGCCCTTCGTGGCGAACGAGGACGGGCCGTACCAAAAGGCAGAGCCGCCGTTTCAGGTCGGGCAGCACAGTCGTGAAGTTCTGGAAGAACTTGGTTTCTCTGCGTCAGAAATCACAAAATGCCTGGAAACAGCTCCGTAAGTTTACGCTCGACCAACTGACGATTGTTCGCATGTACATATTTTGCTAAGGATCGCGCGCCGCTAAGGCAGGCATAAAGACATTGGCCTGACTGATAGCAAACAGTGGGTGGCGTAGATCCGCTGATAAAATCGGTTTTGGCGAACTTGAAATTGGACACATATGCACGACCTGGATCGCAAGCTCGGTACTTTGTTCAGCGACATTGCCCGTTTCCGCCGGATTCTTTTTGATCAACTGGCAACCGAGTACGACCTGACCCATGTGCAGGTGTTCCTGCTCAATCATCTTCACAAGGATGATGGCCTGACGCAGACGGATCTGGCTTCCCGGATGGATATCGGAACGGTCACGATCAGCGGTCTCGTGGATCGGTTGGAAGCCAAAGGCTATGTGGAGCGCCGACCGGATGAAAAGGATCGCCGGGCCAAACGTGTTTGGCTGACGCCGAAGATGCAGGAAGTCTGGAAGAAAATCGGCGAAAGCATGCGCCAAATGAATGAAGTCACATTCGAGGGTGTCGATGACAGTGACATTGAGCATCTGATCACGACCCTGCGCAAGGCACGGCAGAACCTTCAAGGCCGTTTGAGCGGATCTGGCGCTTAAGCCGGGTTGAGTTAACTCTTCAAAGAAATTTTGAAACCAGGCGCTGGCTTTCAAAGCAGGCGGTATCTTTGTGTTCTGTTTTGACTGAGCCTGCAAAGAGCGTTGAGCCTGCTAGATCGCTTTAAACGCTTGCCAGAAAATTAGTTCGCAATATAATAATAAATATACTTATGAAAAACGTTGTCGGATGGACCTACCCCCCGATCACGCACCAAAAAGAGTGTTTGGACGCATGACTCAATCTCCACGGCTCGTCGGACCGGGATTCCACTGGCAGGACTTTTCTGCTGGTGACCGGTACCGGACATTGGCACGCACGATTACGGAAGCAGACATCATCGCCTTTGTCGGTGTAACCGGAATGACCGAAGTTCTGTTCACCGACCAGACCTTTGGGCAAGGGGTCGCGGCCCGGGGGCGGGTCGCACCTGCGGCACTGACCTACACGTTGATCGAGGGCATCCAGTGCCAGACCCTCATCCAGGCGACAGGGCTGGCGCTTCTGGAAGTCGACAAGAAGGTTCTGGCACCCGTCGCTGCTGGAGACACCATTCACGCCATCGTGGAGGTTTTAGAGGTCCGCCAGACCAGCAAGGGAAACCGTGCCGTGGTGACGACGCGCAACGACATCGTCAATCAAAATGGCGAAACGGTCATCACCTACACCGCCAAACGGCTGGTCGCGGGACGGTAAGAGCCATTGGCGTCGAAGCCGCTGGGGGAGCGGCCGATGCCTAGAGGCAAATAAACAAATTGGGAGTGAGGCATGGACATCAATTATACGCCGGAAGACGAGGCTTTCCGGACTGAGGTAAAGGCCTTCATGGAGGCGAAGCTGCCAAAAGGTCTCAGTGACAAGGTCAAGGCAGGACAAAAGCTTGACGGCGAAGACTTCATGCTCTGGCAGCAGATCCTTGGGCAAAAGGGTTGGCTGGTGCCCCGCTGGCCCGAGGAACATGGCGGCTGCGGCTGGACACCGGTGCAGGTGAATATCTTCGATGAAGAAGCCTATCTTGCCGGAGCGCCCCGCGTTCTGCCGTTCGGCGTTAATATGGTTGGCCCGGTGATCATTGAATTCGGCAGCGAGGACCAGAAAGCCCGTCACTTGCCAGGGATTGCCCGCGGTGAAGTGCCGTGGTGCCAGGGTTTTTCCGAACCCGGATCCGGGTCGGATCTGGCTTCTTTAAAAACGGCAGCTGTTCGCGACGGTGACGATTATATCGTCAATGGACAAAAGATCTGGACGTCATACGCCCATTTTTCCGATTGGATGTTCTGCCTGGTGCGCACCGATCCCAATGCGGCCAAGAAACAGCAGGGAATTTCGTTCCTTCTGATCGACATGAAAATCCCCGGCATCACCGTCCGCCCGATCATCACGTTTGACGGCATGCATTCGGTCAACGAGGTTTTTCTGGAAAATGTCCGGGTCCCGGCGGAAAATCTGGTCGGCGAAGAAAACAAGGGCTGGGACTATGCCAAGTTCCTGCTCGGGCATGAACGCACCGGGATTGCCGGCGTCGGCGGCTGCAAGGCCGAGTTCGAAAAGCTCCTGGAAATCGCCCGGATAGAGAAGAAAAACGGCAAGCCTTTGATTGAAGATCCACTGTTTGCGGTGAAGATCGCGCGGCTCGAGATCGATCTGAGGGCATTGGAACTCACAAACATGCGGATGCTGAGTGGCAGTGGAACGGGTTTGAACGGGGCCTTCCCGTCTGTTTTAAAGGTCAAGGGCACCGAAGTGCAGCAGCGCATTGCCGAACTGCAAATGGATGCAGTCGGAGTGCATGCCCTACCTTGGCAGCAAGCGGCGATGGATCCTGCGTGGAACGGCGACACAGTCGGGCCGGACTATGCGATCCCGCGCATGCCAGCTTACATCGACCGCCGCAAGGCAACGATCTACGGAGGTTCGACCGAAATTCAAAAGAACATCATTTCAAAAACACTCCTGAGCTAACAGGACCGGCATCATGAATTTCAATTATTCTGAAGAACAATCCCTGATTTCCGACAGTCTCGGCAAGCTGTTGAGCGACGGCTGCAGCCAGGCCACGCGCCGGTCTCTCATAGCCGGTGATCAGGACCATGATCCTGAGATCTGGTCGGCGCTCGGTGAGCTTGGAATGCTGGGCCTGCCCATCGCAGAGGCTTATGCGGGCGTTGGCGGCACCGCCGTCGACACGATGGTCGCGGCCATCGAGTTCGGACGACACCTTTCGCTAGAGCCCTTCACGGCCAGCGTTGTTTTGGGCGGGGGCGCCCTTCAATTGGCTGGAACAGAAGATCAGAAAAACGCTTTTCTGCCTGGCATTGCGGACGGCTCCAAACGCGCCGCGGTCGGGTTTTTGGAACCGGAAAGCCGGTTTGACCTTTCAAGCGTTGCGACCCGTGCGGAACCGGACGGCGATGGTTACCGGCTCTCCGGCCGGAAAGCAGCGGTCATCGGTGCTCCATCAGCGGACATTTTTATCGTGTCGGCCCGAACCTCCGGAACCGCGTCTGATCCGGATGGTCTCACCTTGTTCCTCGTACGGCCGGACGCAAGCGGTGTGGAAATAAAACCCTACCGGTTTGCAGATGGCCGGACCGGTGCGGACATTGTGCTTGAGAATGTTCCTGTAGCTGCATCCGATATACTCGGTCCGAAAGACAAGGCGGCAGACCTCATTGAGCATATCGCAGATCTTGGGACGGCAGCGCTGTGCGCCGAAGCCTTGGGAGCGCTTGAGAAAATCATCGCCATGACGACAGAGTATCTCAAGGTTCGTACCCAGTTCGGCCGTCCGATCGGTGAGTTCCAGGCACTTCAGCATCAGTTGGCCGAAATGATGATTGATTTCGAGCATGCCAAGTCGCTGGTGTTTGAAGCCGCCATGACCGCCGATAGCCCGGACGCCCCCATTCGGAAGAAAGCGGTCTCTGCCGCCAAGGTCTACCTTGGCGAACGCGGGCGGGTGATCTGTCAAAATGCGATCCAGATGCATGGCGGCATCGGCATGACGGATGAATATGAGCTTGGCGACTATGTGAAACGGGTCATGGTCGCAGAAAAGGCGTTCGGCGATACAGACCAACATTTGGAGCGCTATGCCCGCCAAATGGCTTAGATGTCGTGGCTGCTAAGCAACGCGATCGGGAGGATAGTCCTCCCGATTGCGTTAACATGTTAGCCTAAACACATATTTTTCGTCGGGCTCATTTGAAGATCGGATCGGACAATCCGATGCTCTGAGCGGTTGGTCCGCTCCAGTAATCCTTGTGAAACGCCGTAAACGGCACGTCAAAGTCACTCACGGTGTAGAGCCCGTACTTGAAATAATAGCCGTCTACCTTGTCGTTGGAATAGCCGGTTGTGCCTTCAAACTGGATCATGGCCTGCCAATCGCTGTCACAGGTCTCCCGCAGCGGCGGACACTCCCGCATCCAGGCATCGATCCGGCCATCATTTTCTGGCGACCACACAACACGGTAGACATATTCGTGGTAGACGCCCTAGTCGATCCGTGGTTCCGAATAAAGGATCTGGCCGTCTCCTTCGATGGTGCCAAGCCGCTCGATGACGTCGTCGCTCCAAAGGGTCACGACAAAACGACCGTTCCAAAGCCGGTGCGAAATGTTGGGCCGCAGGCTGTGGCCACCTGCTCTTAGTCGCTCGTGCCACTGAGACAGGACAAGTCGATGGTCTGCTTCCATGGGAAACGTCTCCGGGATTAATGTGGAGATCCGGTACCAGACTTCCTCGCCATTTTTAGCCACGTACATGTCGCGCAACTCAGCGCGTATCCCGGATGAAATAGGTTTGTCATCCGGTGATATGGTGAACTTTACGGCGCGCAGTTCTTTGCCCGGCAATTCAAAATCGATGAGTTCGGCGGATTCGCAGTTTGCCAGCCGTTTGATGCTCAGGTCATCCGGGATTTCCTCAGCGGTCATGTCACATTTGTAAGAGTCCTCCTCGACAGGTATGGCTTTACCACCGATGACGATCTCGTCTTGAGCGAGTGCGGCTGACGCGCCCAAGAGCGTTAGAACTCCGCCAACGGAACAAGCTTTTGCTTTCGAAAAAGATGTGGTGCCGGTGTCGCCTGCGGTCATAGGGAAATCCTTTTTTGCTTTCGTTCATCAACTGAGCGAACGCGAGGGCATGTTTATCGTTCCGTAAACACAGACTTGTGATCACGGTTTTTTGGGGCCAATTGCACTTTTATCTGGAAAAGAAGGAAGTTGCTTTTTTATGCGAATGATCAAATTCGGAGCTCGCCCTACATAGATATTGGCAAAAATACTTATAATGAATAAAAAATAGGCAATAACGCTGCGTTCAGGCAAGTGTAACCATATCTAATTTATTTATTCAGATTAACTTTATAGAAGTGGTCGGATTGTTATTTCAAAAATACTGTGCCGACCGCTGATCAACCGTGAACTGTTCAGGGCGAGAAAATTGGTGCCACCGCTGTAAGGCATTTCTAGAGTACGGATTTCGCAATTGCGCTCACTTCTTCAAAAACTTGCGTCCCGTTTTTCCAGCCTGGGGGCGGATCAGTCCGGTAATGTCGCCATTTTGACCGCTTTGGCGTTTGTGCCGCTCATGCTGATCACGATTGGCAGCCTCGATGTCGTCCGGATGACGACCGCTCAGGCAAAACTCCAATCCACGTTGGACTCAGCGACGCTTGCGGCCGCTTCTTTGAGCAACACTGCGAGTATCGAAGATACGGTAGATGAGTATGTCCGAGCCAATCTGCCCGACACCGCACCTTGGACAACTTTGAACCTGACCATAGGGAATGTCACGGATAGCCTCAACGCAAAGTCTGTCGAGATCAATGCGACCGTTGACATCGAAATGACGATTTTGAAGCTGGCCGGAATCGACACAACGAGTGTTTTGGCATCTTCAGTTGCTCAGCAAGCTGCAACAAATGTCGAAGTGGCTGTTGTACTTGATATCTCCTCGTCCATGGGCGGTTCGAAAATTACGAACCTGCGTTCAGCTGCTAAGTCATTTATTGACACAATGCTGAACGAAGACGATCGGGAATACACGTCCCTGAGCATTATACCGTTTGGCGGAACCGTTAACATCGGGGATTTCTACGATAGATATGCTGTGAACTCATCGACCCCGGGGGTTATCGACTCACCAAGTTCGGCTGATTACTACGTGAACAAAAACGTTCCCTACGGCAAATTCATGTTCTCTACGGAGAGAGAAGGGTGCATCGAATACACAGATGACGACTTCGATATGACCGCGATTCCGGCGAACAGCCGCCCGCAAATACCTGACTTTACCAAATGGGTCGCGACCAATCCCTGGTGTCCATCTGACGACACCGCAATGCTTCTAAACTCAAATAACACATCCGACTTGAAGGCATTGATTGATGACATGGACCTGTCCGACGGCACCGGCATGGACATCGGAACGCTGTGGGGTGCAAAGGTTCTGTCCAGTGACATGAGGGGGCAGCTGGGCGGTGATTTTTCGGACCGGCCTGCCGATTTTAATGATGAGGACACGCTTAAGGTTGCTGTGATCATGACTGATGGCGCAATAACTGCGCAGTTTCGACCACGGGACTACACAACGACTGGAAAAATCAAAAACAGTACTCAGCAAACCATCGTGTCGAAGGGCGGTAAAAATACCTCTTCGTCCACAGCCGATAATGCAGTTGCTTACTTTAAGCGCGTTTGTGAATATTTAAATGATAACAATGTTCAAGTATATACAATAGGATTTCAAATCAGTAGTGGTTCGTTGCCAGATGAGCTTCTTCAATACTGTGCATCAAGTCTTTCAAATTACTATTTTGTCGAGGGTTTAAACATCGAAGATGCATTCAATGCTATTGCGGCGTCGGTAAACAGTCTTCGCATCTCCGGCTAGGTTGATTTCAATGCGTGTCCTGCGAAGTTTCCTTAAAAAGAAAGACGGTGCGACTGCCGTAGAGTTTGCGCTGATTGGCCTGCCGTTTTTTGCGTTGTTTCTGTCCTGTTTTGAGATGGGGCTTTTGTTCATCCGTATGGCAATGCTGGATCATGCTGTAAACACAACCTCAAAATCAGTCTATATCGGGACAGTCACACAAGGATTGGCGGATAATACGGTTTCCAGCGATGACCTTGAGCAAGATATATGCGATCTCGTAGGTGTTGTTGTTCCCAATTGCGCGAATAACATCACTATCGAGCTCACGGAAATCGATAACCTAGTCGATCTGCCGGACACGGACGCAGTCTGCCGCGATGAAGGTGATGAATTCGAGCCTGTTGTGAACTTCAATCCGGGCGCTGGGACCAGCATCGTGTTCATGCGGGCGTGCGTTACAACGGATGTCTATACACCGGGGTTGGGATTTGGCCTGGAGCTCTCGAAAACCGACAACAATCGGTTTGAAATAATCTCTTCAATGGCCTTCATGAACGAGCCTTTTTAAGATGCAGTTGTTCTTTAAAAGGATCCGGAGCTTTCGGGCGGCTGCAGAGGGAGCTGCCGCGGTCGAGTTTGCGCTCATTTTTCCCTTGTTGATCCTGATCTTCTTGAACACCGCCAGTTTATTTGATGGGTTCCGTGCTTCCCGTCAGCTTGAGCGAGCAGCAAGTGTGACAACAGATCTCGTTACCCGGTTCAATGGAGATACGTTTACAGAGGATGATTTCGATCTTATTGAAGCAACGGCAGTGTCGATCCTCGGAAATTACGCGACCGACAGCAATTTCATCATGACAGTTTCGAGTGTCCGCAATTTCTTCGATGATGAGGATGAATTGGAGGTTCACTGGTCAGAAAGCAATGATGACGATGCGCTTCTGGAAGATGATGATTTAGCCCAGTTTGATTTTCCGACCCTCGCAGAAGGCGACACTGTCATCGTCGTACAGTTGTCGTTGGAGCATTCAGCCTTGTTTGTAAGTGACATTGTCGGTGACTTCAGTCTGAATGATTTCCATATCCGGCGCCCACGGTTCAAAACAGAGATTGTTCACGAAGACGACAGCTGATTGCTGTGCAAACGCCGGAATAGCGTAGTCCATGAGACAGTTCTCAAGTTGCCCATTTTCCCGAACTAGGCCTCGGTATCAAACACGCTTAAGATCTCCTCAAGCGGTTTTTTGATTTTGGCTGCGGCTGGAACGGTGGCATCGTTTGCCGGGTGGCCGACGGCGAGGATCATAACGGGCTTTTCGGCTTCCGGGCGGTCTAGAATATCGTTCAAAAACCGCATCGGATTTGGCGTGTGGGTCAAGGTGCTGAGGCCAGCATGGTGCAAAGCCGTGATCAGCACGCCAGTCGCGATCCCGACGCTTTCAGGAACATAGTAGTGCTTGTAGCGCGTTCCGTCTTCATACGTGCCCCAGCGCTGTGCAAAGATCACAATCAGCCACGGAGCGATTTCCAGATGCGGTTTGTGCGCGTTGGTGCCGATCGGTTCCAGCGCCTTGATCCAGGCATCTCCCGCGCCGCCATCATAAAACTTTTGCTCTTCTTCTTCGGCAGCCTCTCGAATTTGGCGCTTTAGGTCCGGATTGCGGATTGCCACGAAATGCCAGGGTTGATGATTGGCGCCGCTTGGAGCGGTGCCGGCTGCGCGTATGCAGGTTTCGATCACGCTGCGCTCTATCGGTTTGTCGGAAAACTGGCGAATCGTATGCCGGGTGCGGACGTCTTCCAGAAACTCATTAGCGCGCTGGCATATGTCTTCATCGGAAATAGCCCGCCGATCCGGCATTGGCAGAGCCGTATAGACGAGGTTTGATTTGTCGATCATGGAAAGACCTTGCGCGTCTTGGCTGTTGTCCATCAGTATGAGGCCTGCCCGAGTTCCAACCAAAGGCAGCACGGTTGATACTGCAGGAATTGCCAATATCATGGCAATGCAAGCTTGAGTGGAAATTGGAAAATAGAAACAATATGAGCGAATTAACGGGTCAACAGAATTAAAATTCCGCATGACTAAAAAATAGTCTTGACCAGAGAGCTGGCAGCTTTCTAGATTTTCTTGACCATTTGGTCAGGCTGACTGTGAAGAAGGCGACACGCCCGCACAGCGCAGCGCGGCCATATTGCGGGGAATGTGCAAGAGCGTGAGGGAGATGCTCATTCCTTTGTTCCCGGCAAGGTTTGACTTCCAGAGACGGGCGGAGCCAGCAAGGCCCGCCCATAACCAATAGGGGAATGGCAATGAAGGCACTCAAAAGTCTGGCACTGGCTTCGGTCCTTGGCGCTGGTCTGTTTGCGACCGGTGCTCAGGCTGCCGACGAGCTGACGCTTCAGTTGAAATGGGTTACGCAAGGCCAGTTTGCAGGTTACTACGTCGCCAAAGACAAAGGCTTCTACGAAGAGGAAGACCTTGATGTCACGATCAAACCGGGCGGTCCGGACATTGCACCGCCGCAGGTGATCGCCGGTGGTGGTGCAGATGTCATCATCGACTGGATGCCGTCGGCTTTGGCATCGCGCGAGAAGGGCGTGCCGCTCGTCAACATCGCCCAGCCATTCCAGAAGTCCGGGATGATGCTGACATGCCGGAAGGAAACCGGAATCTCTTCTCCGGAAGACTTCCGCGGCAAGACGCTTGGCGTGTGGTTTTTCGGCAATGAATATCCGTTCCTGTCCTGGATGAGCCAGCTTGGCATTCCGACGGACGGCAGTGACGGTGGCGTGACGGTTCTGAAGCAGGGCTTCAATGTGGATCCGTTGCTGCAGAAGCAGGCCGACTGCATTTCCACGATGACCTACAACGAATACTGGCAGGTCATCGACGCGGGCATCCCGGCGGAAGAGCTGGTGGTTTTCAAATATGAAGACCAGGGCGTCGCGACCCTTGAAGATGGCCTCTATGTCCTGGAATCCAGCCTGGAAGACCCGGCAATGGTCGACAAGCTGGCGCGCTTTGTAAAAGCCTCCATGAAGGGCTGGGCATATGCCGCTGAAAACCCGGAAGAGGCAGCTGAAATCGTTCTGGAAAACGACGCCACCGGTGCTCAGACTGAAAAGCATCAGATCCGGATGGTTGGCGAGATCAACAAGCTGGTTGATGGGTCTGACGGCAAGTTGGACATGGCCGCCTATGAGCGGACCGTAAAGTCTCTCCTTTCCGGTGGGTCTGATCCGGTTATTACCAAGGAGCCGGAGGGCGCGACTTCAACGGCAGTGACAGACAAGCTCTAAGCGAAGCATCTATCGCTCAAATAGTTCTGAAGCCGGGGCGGGTTATCCGCTCCGGTTTTTTTGTTGTTTTACACGTATTGAGAGAAAATTAGAGAATTACCTTTAAACACTACTTCATATCGTCCAGATCTGGATAGAGTATGGGTATTATTGACGATAAAAATGACGAAACGATCTATGGTGACGGAAGTGAAAACCGAGAAGGCATCGTAAAAAGACGCATTGGAATAAATACGCTATTTGTTGCGCCAGTAGCCGTCGTGCCTGTTTTATTCACGATCGTGTTGGTTGTTTTCGGCGCAGTCTTCATCAAGGTCTGGATCGCCGAAAAGGAAACCGCGCAGCGCGAAGTCATGGCGGTTTCTCGGATTTTTGACAGCTACCAGCAATCGCTCGTCGACGAGATGGAGCGGTACGCTGCCTCCAATGCCGCTTACATCAATGTTGTTTCCAAACCAGATGCGAACTGGATATCAGACCGGTTTGGCGTCGATATGGCCGGCGACTTTTCACCCGACTTTTCCGGGCTGATAGAGCCGAGTGATGGTCTGACATTTTCTGCCAGCCGGTCAGGCGAACCGGCGCAACCGGTGTTTCAGCATATCCTGAGCAGTGACTTTGCTAATGCGTTGCAGCTGGTACGTAACAGTTATCTCGCCGGGCTCAGCGCGAATGAAGCCGGAGATGTTCTGTTCTCCGGTGATTTGGCTGACCTGAATGGATCGGATGTATTCCGGATTAACGGCATTCCAAGCCTTGTAACCGCTTTTGCGATCGTCCCCGATCCTGGCGGTATTCCGATGGTCTATGAGGAACCGTACATCCTGATATCTGTTTTCAAGCTGAACGACCGCAGATTGGCTGAGCTGCTGTCCATCCTGCCTGTCGAACAGCTTGAGTTGTTGGATGAAGTTCCAGAAGGGATGATCGGAATTCCGTTGAACAATGCAGCGGGTTCGAGTGTGGCTCTGCTTGTTTGGAATCCGATCAGCCGTGCAACAGGGGTTATCGTGTCTTCGATCCCGGTGCTGTTTTTGTCTCTTGGAACCATTTTGATCATGGTTCTGGCGGCTTTACGTCAGATCACACAGGCCAAAAGTGAACTGGCGGTCCAGGAGCAGGAAGCGCGTCGGGCAGCGTCTCATGATTCCATGACCGGGTTCACCACACGTGCCCAATTTTACAAGGAAGCCGGCAAGCGCTTGTCATCCGAAGACGTGCGCATAAACGGCGCCAGTCTTGTTTATCTGGACCTGGATAATTTGAAAGAAGTCAACGACATCCATGGACATATGGCTGGAGATTGGCTGATCATGAGCCAAGCAGTCCGGATACGAAAGCGTCTTGGACCGGATGCGCTGATCGGCCGGATCGGTGGTGACGAATTTGTAATTCTGGTAGAGGGTCGGGTCGGAGAAGACCACTTCCCGAGCAATCTGGTTGGCTTGTTTGATGACCTGATCGAGCCAATTGAGTTTGAAGGGCGTCTGATCGATGCATCCTGCAGTGCAGGGATCGCGCGGTTTCCGGACCATGGCCGAGGTATACTCGACATCATTCGATCCGCTGATGTTGCTCTTCAAAGGTGTAAGGCCGAAGGCAAACGGTCTTACAGGCTGTTCGACAACAGGATGGATGAGGAGCGCTGCGAACGCCGACAGCTCCGCAGTGAGCTGGCGACTGCCCTTCAGGACGATCAGTTTGAATTATTTTATCAGTCGATCGTGGTTTCCGAGACGGGCGAACGGGCACATGCTGAAGCTCTTATTCGCTGGCGCCATCCCGAACGGGGGCTTGTTTCTCCAGGGTTGTTTTTGCCCATTGCCAAGGAGGCTGGGTTTACATCCGAAATCGACAATTGGGTGTTGGAGCGGGCGATCCGCGACGCCAGCACTTGGGGCGGAACCGGTGTCTCAGTCAACGTGAGCTCAAGCCAGTTCCAGAAAGAAGGGTTTGCCGAGCACGTCGCTGACCTTCTGATTACCTATGGTTTGTCTTCTGACCAATTGCTGCTTGAGATCACGGAAGACCTGGTGCTGGAGGAGGACCAGTGCACCCAGAAGGTCTTTGCTGAACTCCGTGACATGAACATCGGCCTGGCGATTGACGACTTCGGAACCGGGTATTCCAGCTTGAGTTATTTGCACAAATACCCCTTCAACACGATGAAGATCGACCGCAGCTTTGTGGCACGGATTGGGATCAGTGAAGAAAACGACATGCTGGTCCGCACGCTTCTCGGCATTGCCAAAGTGATGGGAATGAAAACCATTGGCGAAGGTGTTGAAACCCAAGAACAGCGGGAGTTTCTGGTCAACGCGGGCTGCGAGTATCTACAAGGCTATCTCTTCGACCGGCCGGCGCCGTTGGCCGAAAGCGGTTTGAAACGCGCCAGCTGACGCATTCCGTCCTTAAGTGTTTAGCTTTTCGGCGTTTTGCGCATCAAGATCCAGGCAAGGAAGCCGATAAACGCGAAAGTTCCCAAGTTCATAAGTGTATCGACGGGATCACCGATAAGCATTTTAAGCCTCCTTGGGATTGTCGAGGATGAGCGCCTTTATCAGGCAAACCAGCAGCAGCATCGTTATGAACACGAAAGGCAACGCGCCGAGGGCGATGAGTGTCCTCACGGCCGACATGGACCCAGAGAGAATCATCGCTGCCCCGAGTATGCCCAGCAATCCGCCCCAGATGACCTTGATCTTTGTGCTCGGGTTTTGATTGCCGCCGGTTGAAAACATGCCGAGTACGAAGGCGGCACTCACCACGCTCGTCACAATGAAGAGGAAGGCCGCCAGAATGGTTGCCAGTGTGGTCAAGGTGGCCAAAGGAAGGCGATCAAGGAGAGCGAACGTCATGCGCTCTACGTTGGTTTGTGTCAAAGCCAGCAACTCGCCCTTGCCGTTGAGGGTCTCAAAGATACCAACTCCGCCAAAAGCGCCAAACCAGATCGTGGAGAACAGGGTCGGGCCGATCAGGACGCCGAGAACAAATTCACGGATCGTGCGGCCCTTGGAAATCCGCGCGACAAAGACCCCGACGAACGGCCCCCACGCGATCCACCAGACCATGTAGGTGAGTGTCCAGTCCTGAAACCACCGGCCGATCTCGTCACCGTAGAAGGTAAAGGTGCGGAAGCCAGCGGGGATGACATCGGCAATGTACATGCCGATACCGCCGATCACCGAATTCATCAGGAATTCGCTCGGGCCCATGATGACAGTGTAAGCGACTAGGGCGATCGCAAGGCTCATGGCGATGTTGGAAAGCTTTGCCATGCCGGTACTGAGATCGACCATCAGGGGTGGGATATAGGCGATGACCATGACAACAAAAATCAAGCCGACCAGCCATGGTGCAGCCGTTTGAGTGCCAGCAAGAACCGACACGCCATCGGCAACCTGAAACACACCCATGGCAATCGATCCGCCGACACCGATGGCGATTGCAGCAATTGCCATGAAGTCTGAAAACCAACCGACAAGACTGGCCCACTTTTCGCCAGGAAACAGGCTTTTGATGGGTGCGCTGACCAGCATCGGCGTGCCCCGCCGGAAGCTGAAATAAGCAATCGCCAGTGCCGTCGTGCCATAAATCGCCCAGGCATGAATACCCCAGTTGAAATTGGTGGCTAGCAATGCCCCGTCGGCAGCTTCAGGCACGGATATCTTGTCTTTCAAGAAGGCAAAATGGGTCAGGGGCTCCGCCACCGCCCAAAACAACAGTCCGACACCCATACCGGCGGCAAACAGCATGGCGATCCAGGTCGGTGTCGAGTATTCCGGCCGGTCATCATCGGCACCGAGGCGGATGTCGCCAAAACGGCTGAAGGTCAGACCAAGACAGAACAGCAGCATGATCGTGACAGACAGCATCACGAACCAGCCGCGGCTTATGAAGTACTGATCAACGATCTCGCGCGCGATGGCCTGTAGGCCTTCCGGGTCGATGACACCCCACAAGCCGACGACGGCACAAAGGCCAATGGAACATGTGAGAAGCAGGCGGTTTGAATCCAAGGGGGCCTCCAGACAGAATTTGCGAACGCTAGCCCATCTTGTGATCCATGCCTAGGCCGTCAGAAGCGCGCCCGAGTATTCTAATTGCGCGAAGAAAAAACAGAGGCTCACTTCAGCCGCAGAAGTGTTCTGCCCCTCTTGACGTCAAGCCAACTCAAGTTTTCAGTTGGAAAGCCGTACTCATAAAAACGCCCAAATGAAACTCAGATTTCGCTGTGGCGCAGTTTGGCAGGATGCGATTTCTAGAGACGCCTTGGGAGGGGATGTGCTCAATCATAGTCAACCGATGGTGGAGACGTCTCCGGCTGTCTCCGATGAAATACGAAAAACCACCTGTTACATGTGTGCCTGCCGATGCGGGATCAACGTCCATTTAAAGGACGGGAAGGTCGCATACATCGAGGGCAATCGGGATCATCCGGTGAACAAGGGCGTGCTCTGCGCCAAGGGCGCATCCGGGATCATGCAGGTCACTGCACCGTCCAGATTGCGCAAACCGCTCAGGAGATCAGGCCCGCGTGGGTCGGGTGAATTTGAGGAAATTAGCTGGGAAGAAGCGCTGAAAACAGCCGTTTCCTGGTTAGAGCCCATCCGCAAGACCGCTCCTGAAAAGCTGGCATTTTTCACCGGTCGAGACCAATCCCAGAGCTTCACCAGCTTCTGGGCACAGAACTTCGGTACCCCCAACTATGCCGCTCATGGCGGCTTTTGCTCGGTCAACATGGCAGCTGGCGGTATCTACACGATCGGTGGTGCCTTTTGGGAATTTGGGCAGCCGGACTGGGACCGCACCAAACTCTTCATGCTGTTCGGTGTGGCAGAAGATCACGATTCCAATCCGATCAAGATGGGCCTCGGCAAACTGAAGGCGCGGGGCGGTAAGGTCATCGGTGTGAACCCGGTCCGATCCGGCTACAACGCCATTGCCGATGAGTGGGTTGGAATCACCCCGGGCACGGATGGACTGTTCATTTTGTCTCTCTGCCATGTGCTTTTGAGAACTGGACATATCGATCTTGACTATCTGGCCCGCTTCACAAATGCGCCCTGTTTGGTGATCGACAATCCGGGATCTGACGACCACGGATTGCTGCTGAAAGATGCTGACGGCAAGTCCCTTGTGATCGACCGGGTGACCGGAAAACCGGCACCATTCGACCAGAAAGGTGTCCGACCGGATCTCGGTGCAGAATATGACGCAGATGGCGTGTCCTGCAGGACAGTCTTTCAGCATCTGGCGGAGCGCTATCTGGATGATGCCTACGCCCCGGAGACGGTCGCCGAAGCGTGCGGGGTGTCTGCCGGCAAGATCCGGGCTGTTGCCGCAGAGCTTGCACGCGTGGCGTTCGAAGAAGCATTCGAGATCGACCAACCCTGGACCGATTTTCGCGGGGAAACCCATCAGACCATGCCGGGACGGCCGGTTAGTTTTCACGCAATGCGCGGGGTTTCTGCGCACTCCAATGGGTTCCAGACCTGCCGGGCGCTGCATGTGCTGCAGATCCTGCTTGGAACGGTCGAGGTTCCGGGTGGTTTCCGGTTCAAGCCGCCGTACCCGAAGCCGGTCACGGCGCACCCAACGCCCCATTGCAAGACCCAGCCGGATTGTCCGCTGGATGGCCCACATCTTGGCTTCGTCCGCGGCCCGAACGATCTGGCGTTGAAAGACGACGGCACGCCGGCACGCATCGACAAGGCGTTTTCCTGGGAAAACCCGATGTCGGCTCATGGCCTTATGCACATGGTCATCTCCAACGCCCATGCGGGCGATCCTTACAAGATCGACACGCTGTTCCTTTACATGGCGAACATGTCCTGGAACTCCTCCATGAACACCCGTGGTGTCATGGAGATGCTGACGGATAAAGATGAGAACGGCGACTATGTGATCCCGAAGATCATCTATTCGGACGCCTATTCCTCGGAAATGGTCGCCTATGCGGATCTGATCCTGCCAGATACCACGTATCTGGAACGGCACGACTGCATCAGCCTGCTGGACCGGCCGATCTGCGAAGCGGATGCGGCAGCCGATGCGATCCGCTGGCCGGTGATCGAGCCGGACCGCGACGTTCGCGGTTTCCAATCCGTCCTGGTGGATCTCGGCGCACGGCTTGGCCTGCCCGGTTTCGTCAATGAGGATGGCAGCGCCAAATATGCCGACTATGCTGACTACATCGTCAATCATGAGCGCCGACCGGGGATCGGCCCGCTCGCCGGTTTTCGCGGGAATGGCGAGCAAACTGGCCGCGGTGAAGTGAACCCGGCCCAGTTGGACCGCTACATCGAAAACGGCAGTTTCTTCGTCGAGCATATCCCGGAGGAAGCCGCGTTTTATAAGCCCTGGAATGCGGCCTATCAGAACTGGGCGGTGAATCTGGGTCTGTTCGACAGCCCGCAGCCCTATCTGTTTGAGATCTATTCCGAACCCATGCGCCGGTTTCAGCTGGCCGCAGAAGGGCACGGCGACAGGCAGCCGCCGGATCGTTTGAGAGATCAGGTCAGGCAAGCCTTCGACCCGCTCCCGGTTTGGTATTCACCACTCAGCGATACCATTGCGGATCCCGACACCTATCCGGTTCATGCGCTGACCCAGCGACCAATGGCGATGTACCACTCCTGGGGCAGCCAGAATGCCTGGCTCCGGCAGATCCACGGCCGGAACCCCCTCTATGTACCGACCCGGATTTGGGAAGAAAATGGCTTCTTAGAAGGTGATTGGGCAAAGGTGACCTCGCCGCATGGGGAGATCGTTGTGCCGGTTGCTCATATGGCAGCGCTCAATGAAAACACCGTGTGGACATGGAACGCCATCGGCAAACGCAAAGGTGCTTGGGCGCTGGATGGGGATGCGCCGGAGGCAACCAAAGGCTTCTTGCTCAATCATCTGATCCACGAGTTGTTGCCGCCGAAAGGCGATGGCCTCAGGTGGTCAAACTCCGATCCGATTACCGGGCAAGCTGCCTGGTTCGATCTGCGGGTACGGATCGAGCGTGCGGAGCCGCCTCCTGAAAGCCAACCGGCTTTTGATCCCATAAAGTCCCCGGTTGGAACAGGCCCGAATACTGTTCGACAGCAGGTGCGCTCATGACCCAGTTGCCGGAAACTACAGACAAGAAGCTCGGGCTCGTTATCGATCTCGACACCTGCGTCGGGTGCCATGCCTGCGTGACCGCCTGTAAGGGGTGGAATACGGAAAACTATGGCGCGCCTTTGAGTGACATGGACGCTTATGGCAAGGACCCGGTCGGGTCTTTCCTGAACCGCATCCATTCCTTCGAGGTTCAACCGGAGAATGGGCCAGCGCAGACGATCCATTTTCCGAAGTCGTGCCTGCATTGCGATGATGCGCCATGCGTCACCGTATGCCCGACCGGCGCAAGCTACAAACGCCGTGAAGATGGGATTGTTCTGGTCAATGAAGATGCCTGCATTGGCTGTGGCCTGTGCGCCTGGGCGTGTCCTTATGGGGCCCGGGAACTCGATCAAGCCGAAGGTGTGATGAAGAAATGCACCCTCTGCGTGGATCGGATCTACAACGAAAACCTGGAAGAAGTGGACCGGGTTCCGGCCTGTGTCAGGACCTGCCCGGCTGGCGCGCGGCATTTCGGGGATCTTGGGGATCCGGACAGCGATGTGTCCCGTCTCGTGGCTGAGCGCGGCGGGTTCGATTTGATGCCCGAACAGGGAACCAAGCCGGTGAACAAGTATCTTCCCCCGCGGCCGAAGGATAAGCTCGCGGAAGTATCGGCCGGTTCGGACACGATGCAGCCAGTTGCTGAAACGCCAAAGGGCTTTTTGCGCTGGCTCGACAAAGCATTGGAGGCGCTCTGATGCATCCTGCTCCCTCAGTCATCATTTTCACGGTGTTGTCCGGGCTCGGATTCGGATTCCTTGCCTGGCTGGGCCTTGGTCTTCCGGCGGTAACCGGCTGGACAGCGTTTTTCGCTTATCTGATCGGCTTTGCGCTCGCTGTCGGCGGGCTGCTTTCGGCAACCTTTCACCTCGGCAATCCGCAGCGCAGTCTCCTGGCCTTCACCCAGTGGCGATCAAGCTGGCTGTCGCGTGAGGCCTGGCTGTCCGTGCTTGCGCTTGTCTTCATGGGGATCCACGGCTTTGCAGCCGTTTTCTTCGACATAACGCTGGCGCCGATTGGCGTGACTGGTGCTTTGCTTTGTGTTGCAACAGTGTATGCCACCGCGATGATTTATGCGCAGCTTGCCACCGTGCCGCGCTGGAACCATTGGCTGACACCTTTGCATCTTGTGTCCCTATCCTTGGCGGGTGGCGCTATCCTCGCCGGACAGGGGTTTGGCGCCGTTCTACTGCTCGCAATTGCCGGGTTGGTTCAGAGCCTTTATTGGATCCTCGGAGACCGCCGTTTTTCCGAACGCGGACACACGATGGAGACCGCGACCGGACTTGGCGAGCGCGGCAAGGTGCGCCTGTTTGAGCCGCCTCATACCGGCACGAATTATCTTCTGAAGGAGATGGTGTTCACCGTCGGCCGCAAGCATGCGCAAAAGCTGCGGATCATCGCATTTGCGCTCAATTGCGTGCTGCCGATCGTGCTGATCGCCCTGTTGCCTGCCAGCCTGCCGGTTGTCGCCCTTGCAGGAATTGCCTTCCTGATCGGAACGTTTGCCTCGCGCTGGTTGTTCTTCGCCGAAGCGGAACATGTCGTCGGGCTTTATTACGGCAAGCGGTAACAAAAACGCAGGCAAGGAAGCCTTGCCTGCGTTGATTTTCTGACTCTGCAGTCGGAGTTATTCCGCAGCTTCGGGCACTGCCATCGGGTTGTTCGGATGGGTTGTCCAGTTGGCGTATTTCTCCTCGACCACCTTGTTGGTGCGCGGATCAATGGTGCCGGGGGCCATCTGCTCCATGGTGATGCAGTTCTCAACCGGGCAAACGTTGACGCAAAGGTTGCAGCCGACGCATTCCTCGTCGATCACCTCGAACTTGCGTGCACCATCCACCATGTTGGTGATTGCCTGGTGGGACGTGTCCTCACAAGCAATGTGGCAACGGCCGCATTGGATGCACAGATCCTGGTCGATCTTCGCCTTGGCGATGTAGTTGAGGTTCAGATGCTGCCAGTCTGAGGCGTTCGGAACCGCCCGGCCGACGACCTGATCAACCGACGTATAGCCCTTTTCATCCATCCAGTCGCTGAGGCCTTCAATCATGTCCTCAACCACTTTGAAGCCGTAGGTCATAGCGGCGGTACAGACCTGTACGGATCCGGCACCAAGCGCCATGAACTCTGCCGCATCGCGCCATGTGGTCACGCCGCCAATGCCGGAGATAGGCAGGCCGTGTGTTTCAGGGTCGCGGGCGATTTCGGCCACCATGTTGAGCGCAATCGGTTTCACGGCCGGGCCGCAATAACCGCCATGAGCGCCCTTGCCGTCGACCATGGGGGCCGGTGACATGGCATCCAGATCAACGCTAACGATGGAGTTGATCGTGTTGATCAGGGAAACCGCGTCCGCACCGCCCGCTTTTGCGGCCTGCGCCGGTTTACGGATGTCGGTGATGTTCGGCGTCAGTTTGACGATACAGGGCATGCGTGAGTGTTTTTTCACCCACCGCGTGACCATCTCGATGTACTCCGGCACCTGACCGACAGCGGATCCCATGCCGCGTTCGCTCATGCCGTGCGGACAGCCGAAGTTGAGTTCCACACCGTCTGCCTCGGTGTCTTCAACTGCCTTGAGGATATCGATCCAGTTCTGCTCTTCGCAGGGAACCATCAGCGATACGACAAGCGCACGGTCCGGCCAGTCACGTTTGACCTGCTTGATCTCCCGAAGGTTCACTTCCAACGGGCGGTCCGTGATCAGCTCGATGTTGTTGAGCCCGATCAGCTGCCGGTCCTTGCCGTGAATGGCGCCGTAGCGCGGCCCGTTGACGTTGACGACCGGGTCGCCATCGCCAAGCGTTTTCCAGACAACGCCGCCCCAGCCTGCCTTGAAGGCGCGGACAACGTTGTACTCCTTGTCCGTCGGCGGCGCGGAGGCCAGCCAGAACGGGTTCGGCGATTTGATGCCGATAAAATTTGTCGTCAGATCAGCCATGTGTCTCTCCCTCGGCCGTTCAGGCGCTCAGCGCGGCGTTGATGGCTTCTGCAGCGATCTTGCCGTCTTCGACGGCTGCGACCGTAAGGTCTTCGCCGCCAGCAACGCAGTCGCCGCCCGCCCACACATCATCGAGGCTGGTCTTGCGGTCCGCGTCCACCACAATCCGGCCCTTTTCGAGGGTCAGGGCGCCACCGAGATCCGTATCCACCAGTGTCTGGCCGATGGCCTTGAAGACCATATCAGCTTCAAGCGCTACGATTTCACCGGTTCCGGTTAGGGATCCATCTTGATCCCGTGTCCGTTCCAGTTCAATCCCCGTAACCGAGCCGTTTGCAGCCACAAGTGCCTTGGGCTGTGCCCAAGTCATGATCTTGACGCCATTGGTCTGCGCAAGGTGTTGCTCATATTCGGATGCATTCATGCGATCCTGACCGCGCCGATAGGCAATGGTGACATCTTCGGCACCGAGCAGCTTGGTCTGAACTGCGATATCGACCGCGGTCATGCCGCCGCCGATAACGACAACCCGCCGGCCAACAGGAAGTTTTCCAAGATCGTCGGCCTGGCGCAGGTTGGCGATGTAGTCGACAGCATCCAGAGAGCCGCCCTTGTCTTCGCCGTCAAGGCCAAGCGCGTTCACGCCGCCAAGGCCAATGCCGAGGAACACGGCATCGTAGGACGCGCGCAGATCGGCGAGGTCCAGATTGTCGCCTAGGCGGGAGCCGTTCTTGAGTTCGATGCCTCCGATCGAAAGAACAAACTCGACCTCACGAGCCGCAAAGTTGTCGACTGATTTGTAGGATGCAATTCCAAATTCGTTCAGGCCGCCTGCCTTTTCGCGTGCGTCGAACAGGGTCACGTCATGACCGTGCATGGCGAGGCGGTGCGCACAGGCAAGACCAGCCGGACCGGCGCCGACCACGGCAACTTTTTTGCCAGTGCTGGCCGCCCGTTGATACGGCTGCGTTTCATTTTCGGCCATGTAGTGATCAGTGGCATAGCGCTGGAGCTGACCGATCTGAACCGGTTTGCCTTCTGCGACTTCGCGCACACACACCTGTTCGCACAAAGTTTCCGTAGGGCAAACCCGGGCGCACATGCCGCCCAGAATGTTCTGGTCAAAGATGGTCTTCGCCGATCCGGTCGGATTGCCCGTTGAGATCTGGCGGATGAATTGCGGGATGTCGATGCTGGTCGGGCACGCTTGCATGCAAGGTGCGTCGTAACAGAAGTAGCACCGGTCTGCCTCGACCTGTGCCTCGTGCGGTTCTAGCAGCGGATGCAGATCGCTGAAGTTTTCAGCGTATGCTTCCTGAGGCAAGCGTCCGGCGGCAATATCGGGGCCGGCTTTGGTCTGGGTCATGAAGATCTCCGGAAGGTTGGCGATCGTTTTTGGGAACGGCATCCTTCGTTCTTTTGAGGTTGCTCGTGGGAGTATTGGGCAAAAATTTGAACAGTTAGTCAAATATTTTTAGAACAATTAAAAACTGGAGAAAAAAACTCAGCAATAATATTACTGAAACATCAGTGGTTTAGGTTATATTTTGGGCGTGATTAAATTTGCGCCATAGGGCAAAGTAGTGCCAAACAAGGCGGTTCGGCTGGAGTGTTTTCAATCAGATATGCCGATTTGTGGCAGTTCTTCGGACCGAAAAAACACACCGCATGGCGGTCAGGTGGTGTCTTGGTGAAAGGAAAATACCCTTGAGCGGGAATGTTGAGACTGACCGATTGCTGCTCACGAGACCCAAACTTTCCGAGGTGCCAGAGCTTTACGGGTTTCTTGGGGATCCGCGGGCAATGCAGGTCACCCAAATCGACAAGGATCTGGCGTCATGCCGAAGGCGGATTGCGGTCCATGAGTGGCGCCGCCGGCGGGACGGATTTGCTCCTTGGACAGTTCGGGTAAAGGGAGAGCCGGAAATTATCGGTTGGGGTGGACTGTATGATGATCCTTTCGACCCCGGATGGGGGCCGGAGCTCGCGTTTTTCTTTGACCCCAAAGCTTGGGGCCTGGGATACGGTGAGGAACTGTCGTTGGCAGCGCTTGAGGTCGCCGACATTAAGATTGAATTGCCTCTGGTGTCGGCGTTTGCGCACCCGGAAAATGCAGCATCTCAGAAACTGTTGCAAAAGGTCGGGTTTCAGCCCGAGCGCCATGTTGAGAGCATGAACCGTATCCTCTACCGACGGGGACGCCCGGCCCGCTAAACGAGGCTCACTCCGGATACCAGAAGCGCGCTTTTTCCGATCCCCGGTCTATGATGACGTGGGAGTTCGCGAAAACGCGGTAACTGTGGCTCCAATCGCCGTCCGGCCATTTGATTCGCACATTTGCCCGTTCGGCAACGCCGAGGCCAAAATGAACAAACCCGAGTTGTCCGGAGGCATGCCCCGCACCGACTTCTATGTCTTTGACGACGGTTCGGTTGCCCGTCTTGACGCTGATTTTTGCGCCAACGGCGCGGCTATTCGCCGTGCCGGGCTGGCGGACGTCAATTGAGAGCCAGTTGCCGAGCGGGCGCGGTTTATCAGTGGAGCCAGCCCCAGCATTGCGGAACAGGCTGACCGGCGCGGACCGGTTCACCACCACGAGATCTAAAAGACCGTCGGAGTTGAAATCTGCAAGACCCGCTCCCCGGCCACGCCGGTCGAGCGCGATGCCAGAGACTTTTCCGGTCTCGGAGAACTTGCCGCTCCACTGGCCCAGCAGGAGGTTGTCTGGGTCGAACGCGGCAAAGTCGGGCATCGCCTCGACATTGCCCTTGGCGATAAAGAGATCCCAGAGCCCGTCATTGTTGACGTCCTGGAACTCCGAATGCCAGCCGGTCGAAGGCTTCAGATCATCGCCGGTGTAGGGGCGATGCGCCGTCACCCCGAGATCAAAAGCGATGTCCTGGTAGACGGGCACGGTTTCATCGGCCTCGTCATCCAGTTGTTGAAGCTTGGTGTCGCCCATGCTGGTCAGCGCATATTCCGGGAAGCCATCCACATTGAGGTCAATGGAGGCGATGCCCATTCCCCAGATTTTCAAATGCTGCCAGCCGTCCGTCTTGCGATACGGCCGTGGCGGTCTGCCTGGTGGAACGGCCCAGAGCTGTTCCTGGCCGCCGCGATAGTAATGCCGGTCATTTGAGACACGCAGGGACGGCTCGCCCGAGCGGTTCCAGTCTGTAAACAAGATCGAGAGGCTGCAATACCCGGGTGACAAGCGGATTGGCTCCGGGTAGCTGACGCCGCCGTCCGCAGATACTTCGGGCCGGAACAGGAAGTTGTCGTGACATGTCCCCCAGGGGGAGCCGGGCGCCGAGCGATCGACATAGTTCCCGAAGGCAAGGGTCGGATAGGCCTTGCCGTCCTCAAAGGTTGCCGAAAAGGCTGTTGTCCATTCCCGTCCGCCGTCGAAGCCGAGCGCACGGTTGGCAACGTCGAAGGTGCAGTCGCCCTTGCCTTTCAGGATCAGGTTTTCACCCAGCCTCAAAACAACAAGATCAAGGATGTCATCGTTATCGACATCCAGCGGGTAGGCGCCGAGCACCTTGGAGAGCTGCTTGTCGTTTGGGCCATAGTCCGAAACCGATTCGAAGTTGAGTTTTCCGCCCTTGAGGCTTTGGTTCCGGTAAAGCTTGGCCGGGTTTTTGCCGCCCGCCAGAAACATGTCTGGACGGCGATCGCCGTTGCAGTCAAAAATTGCAACTCCGCCGCCGACGAAATACTCCCAGGCCCCGTCGTAGGTGTGCGTAATGCCAGCATTCGCGGCTTCTTCGACAAAGGAGGGGACAGGGGCGAGCGAGGTCTGACCGTTTGCCAAGGCCGAACTTGTCAGACCCGTGCAAACGCCTGCTATGCAGACTAGCAGTCCGGACCGTCCAAAAATCATTGGGTGATCTCCAGACTGCGCAGGAAGGCGATGATGGACTGGCGGCCACCTTCATCGAGACTGGCATAGGCTTTCCGGCTGTCGGAGGCGTCCCCGCCATGCGCAAGGATCACCTCGTTCAAGGTCGTCAGGTCGCCGCGATGCCCATAAGGGGCCGTGCTTCCGATCCCCCAGAGTTCCGCCGTGATGAAGACATCCCTTGCTACGAACCGTTGCGCCAGGAGCTCATTGCCGAGTGTGTCATTGGCCGGATCAGCGATCTTGTGGCGTTTCAGGTCGCCGAAGAGCGGGACCAGAACGCGCCCGCTGTCATCCCTTGGCAGGGTTTTCACCCACTCCAGTGTTGCAAGATCGAGCGCGAGCGGCTGGTCCACATCGCTTTGACGCAAGGTGCCTGCTGTGTCGAATGGACCCGGATCGTGAAAGACAAGACTGTTGAGTGGCAGGGCTGGGACATGGCAGGAGGTGCAGCCGATCTCGTCAAAGATCAGTTCACCTCGTGCAGCGGCTTTTTCCCAGATTTCCGGCATGTCCTGTTTTCTGCCAGGCGGTGGCAGGGTTGCCTGCCAGGCAACGAGGGCCGAGATTTGCCCATCGCTGAATTCGTGCGCGAACCCGTCTGCATCGAAATCATCTGTGCCGGTCCAGCGTGCACCGAATCGTTCATTGGCCTGAATGCCGTGATGATCATTCATCGCGTTGACGGTGAATTGGCGAAGTGATGCAAAGACACCTTTTTGACCGAAGGGCCGAAGAGTCAGATCGTCGTCAATTCCGTCCAATTCAGACACATCAAGCGTTCCGTCCGGATGTGCGGTGAGGCGCCCAAACGAAATTCCTTTGGTCTCTAGATCCACTGTTGCAGTGGATCCGGTTGTCCTGGCGTTTTTAAGGACTGCGCTGCGCTGGGCGCGCAGATCCGTCGTCATTTCCCGGGCGAGCAACTCGATCAGGCCCGCGCCTTGCAAGGCGTTGGTGTTGCGCTCGTTCGAGAACTGCGGGTCGATCGTGTCGAAGTCTGCACTTTCAAAACCTTCGGACACGAAGACATTGACGGCAAAGGATCCTGCACCGCCCATGACCGGTTCATTATGGCAAGAAGCGCAAGCGTTGGCGTCCGGACCAGCCAGCCGCTGAAAAGTCAAATGAGACTGCCGCCGGACTTTTGTCGGCACGATGGCACCGGTGGCATCCGGCCGTCCGGCTCCGTCGAGGCTGGTGAACTTTGCTTCGAAAAGCGTTTCGCCAAGCGGCTGCAGCACAGGTATTGGATCTTTTCCGGACTTCGCCAGAGCGTTCAGATCCACATCTTCCAGGATGGTTCGTTCGCTCCACGGGGGCAGCGTTTCATCAGCGAGCCCGTGTACGGGGAAAGCCGCCAGAGTCGCAATGCCGATCAGGAGAGAATTGCGCCGGGTCATGAGGCTTCCCGCCTTGGCGTTTTCACTTGCGCTCCCAGAAAATCCATATCGAGCCGTTCCATCGATTGGGCCACCAGACCTGTCCTGATGAAGTCTTCGTTCCAAGGCATCACATCAAGTGTGAAGTTGTTGCGCAAGTCCTCGACAAGCGCATCTTTCAAGCCTTCCCACACGCCTTTTTCCATGAACGTGTAGGCCCGCATCGCAGCGCCTGTCAGCACGATGCGTTTCGGGTCGATCAGCGCAATCACTCTGGCGAGCCCGTATCCGAGAACGCGCCCTGCCTGGTGAAATGCCTTTCGGGCGTTTTCATCACCCGCGTCCGCAGTTTCAATCAGTTTTTCAAGACCTTCGACGCCCGCCTTAATTTCCGCCGGGTCGGTATCTTCAGGCAGCTGTGATGCGGATCGCACCAGCGCATAATCGGAAAGATAGGCTTCAAGGCACCCTTTCTTTCCGCACCGGCACAAAGCGCCGTCCGGAATGTGATTGGCATGCCCGAATTCCGCAGCTGTGCCGCTGGCACCGGAAAAGAGATGGTTGTCGAGGTAAAGGCCCATACCAACGCCATAATCGAGCATGATCACCGTGAACGTCCCGCTGTACCGCTCCGGATCCGACCAGTGCAGGGCCTCGGTGATCATATTGGTATCGTTGGAAATATAGCAGTCTGCGCCAAAGGCCTGATGCAAGGGGGCAACCACCGGTATCTTGCGGCCCGAAAACGCCGGGCTCCAGGCGACCAGGCCCGCTTCGGTTTCCACAACGCCTTGTGCTGCCACACCAATTTCCTGGACTTGCGCCTCGGAGATGCCAGCATCTGCAATGAATTGGCGGATGGCAGCAATCAGGACCGGAGGAAAACTGTCTGCATCGGCGGTGGCGCTGTCGTACTGCGTTCTCAAGCTCGCTGCGATTGTGCCGGCAAAATCAACGAGCGAGAGATCCATCGTGTTCACGGAGAGGCGGATACAGACCGTATAGGCGGCTTCCGGATTGAGTCGCAAAAGCGTTCGCGGACGCCCACGAGCCTGATGCGATTTCGGTTCATCGCTCTCCACGCTGATGATCAGTTTCTGATCGAGCAGATCGGAGGTGATTGCCGTGACGGTGGCTGGGCTCAGCCGCGTTATTTTACCCAGATCAATCCGGGCTGTTGGACCATTCCGCCGAAGTGCCTGTAGAACAATACTTCTATTCTGCCGCCGGATCTGATCCCGGTCCGCCTTGCGTGTCATGATGTTTGCGCTCGCTCCCAAATCATTTTCTTACGCCGCGTTTTCCGGGCTTTTTGGCGATTTTTTCTTCGAAGTCCTCTCTTCGAAGTCAAAGTTTCGCAAAACCATGTTGACAGGAGCCGCGCTTTAGAGCAACTTTTTTTCGGGGTCCAAAAAAAATAACAATAAGGCTGTCCCATTTTTTACCGGATCCGGTCCGGCCACAAACAAACGTGTTTCAGGTGCTGCGCTTCGACATCATGCGGCACCGATGGGAGGAATGATAACGATGCGCAAGTTCACCACATTGCTGGCGGGCGCCCTTGTGTCCGCAACTGCTCTAACCGCTGCCCACGCTGAAGACATCGTGGTTGGTGTTAGCTGGTCCAACTTCCAGGAAGAACGCTGGAAAACTGATGAAGCTGCGATCAAGTCCGCTCTGGACGCTGCGGGCGCGAAATACATCTCCGCCGACGCTCAAAGTTCTTCTGCCAAGCAGCTCTCCGACGTTGAAGCGCTGATCGCACAGGGCGCAAACGCTTTGATCATCCTCGCCCAGGACGCGCAGGCAATCGGCCCGGCTGTTCAGGCTGCGGCTGACGAAGGCATTCCGGTCGTCGGCTACGACCGTTTGATCGAGGATCCGCGGGCGTTCTACCTGACCTTCGACAACGTTGAAGTCGGCCGTATGCAGGCAGCAGCCGTTCTGGCTGTGCAGCCGAAAGGCAACTACGTCATGATCAAGGGCTCCCCGACCGATCCGAACGCAGACTTCCTGCGCGGTGGTCAGCAGGAAGTTCTTCAGGCAGCAATCGACAGCGGCGACATCAAGATTGTTGGTGAAGCTTACACCGATGGCTGGTTGCCGGCGAATGCTCAGCGCAACATGGAGCAGATCCTGACCGCCAACGACAACAACGTTGATGCGGTGGTTGCGTCCAACGACGGGACTGCTGGTGGTGCAGTTGCTGCGCTGACTGCACAAGGCATGGAAGGCACCCCGGTTTCCGGTCAGGATGGCGATCATGCGGCCCTGAACCGCGTTGCGCGCGGCACACAGACCGTGTCCGTCTGGAAAGATGCACGGGATCTTGGCAAGGCAGCCGGTGAAATCGCCGTTGCGCTCGCCAACGGCGGTGAGATGTCTTCGGTGGACGGCGCAAGCAGCTGGACTTCACCAGGCGGCACCGAGCTGACCGCGAAGTTCCTGGCTCCGATGCCGATTACCAAGGACAACCTGACTGCTGTTGTTGATGCCGGCTGGATCTCCAAAGACGATCTGTGCCAGGGCGTCGAAAACGGCCCGGCTCCTTGCAACTAAGAAAAACAACGAAACGGTCCGGGCTATGAGCCCGGACCGCATGATCGGGGCGCCGGAGAGGTCAGTCCCCATGGGCTGGCCACCCGGCTTTTGAAAAAGCAAATGGTCTCCAAGCAGGAGTAACCGCAATGTCCGATACGGCACTGTCCGGCTCTAAGAGCCCGACGGCACGAAACTTCTTTACCGCGTTGCAGCTGGATACGCGCCTTTTGGGCATGATTGGCGCGTTCATCGTCCTGTGCCTGGTGTTCAATGTGTTCACCGAAGGCCGGTTCCTGACCCCGCGCAACATCTTCAACCTGACGATCCAGACCGTCTCCGTTGCGATCATGGCAACAGGCATGGTCTTCGTCATCGTCACACGCCACATCGATTTGTCGGTTGGCTCGGTGCTCGCCACTGTTGCGGCGGTGATGGCAGTCGTCCAGACGGATATCCTGCCGCAATTCATGGGGCTCGGACACCCGGTAATTTGGGTGTTGGCCATCCTGTCCGGTGTTGCCGTCGGGGTGATTATCGGCGGTTTCCAGGGCTGGATGATCGGTTACCTAGGCATTCCGGCCTTTATCGTCACCCTTGGCGGGCTTCTCGTCTGGCGGAACGTTGCCTGGTTCATCACCTCCGGTCAGACGATCGGGCCGCTCGACGACACTTTCACGATGATTGGTGGCATCGGCGGTACGATGGGCGAAACCGGGTCCTGGATCTTCGGTATACTGGCCGTCGCTGCCGCCCTTTGGCTTCAGATCGCTTCGCGCCGTCGCAAGTCCTCGCATGGGTTCCCGGTCAAACCGGTCTGGGCGGAAGTCACCATGGGCGTAATCACGACCGCTGCCATTCTCGGGTTTGTTGCGATCCTGAACGCATACGACATCCCGAAAGCCAGGTTGCGCCGTATGTTTGAGGCATCTGGAGAAACACTGCCGGAAGGCCTGACCATGGGCTATGGCATTCCGTATTCCGTCGTTCTTCTGATTGTTGTGGCTGTGGTCATGACTGTTGTTGCGCGCCGCACGCGGCTCGGCCGCTACATCTTTGCGACCGGCGGCAATCCGGATGCAGCGGAACTCTCCGGCATCAACACACGGTTCCTGACGGTCAAAGTGTTTGCCATCATGGGCGGCCTCAGTGCTCTCGCTGCAGCCGTTGCCGCAGCCCGCCTTGGGTTCTCCACCAACGATATCGGCACGCTTGACGAACTTCGAGTCATTGCGGCCGCGGTTATCGGCGGAACGGCGCTGGCCGGTGGTGTCGGTACGATCTACGGCGCAATTCTCGGTGCCCTGATCATGCAGTCGCTGCAATCGGGCATGGCAATGGTTGGTGTCGATGCCCCGCTTCAGAATATTGTTGTCGGTACGGTGCTTGTGCTCGCCGTTCTGGTCGACATCATCTACCGCAAGCGCACGGGAGAGTAACAATGACCGCCCCTCTCGTAGAAATGAAAGACATGTGCATCTCCTTTGGCGGGGTGCGCGCAGTGGACCATGTCTCCGTTGATCTTTTTCCCGGTGAAGTGGTCGGTCTTCTGGGCCACAATGGTGCCGGCAAGTCGACACTGATCAAAATCCTGTCTGGGGCCTACAAGGCCGACAGCGGTGAGATCCGCATCAACGGCAATGAAGTCCATATTCATTCGCCGCGTGATGCGCGGGCTCAAAACATTGAAACCATCTACCAGACGCTTGCGCTGGCAGACAATCTCGATGCCGCGTCGAACCTGTTCCTCGGGCGTGAGCTGACCTCGCCGCTCGGATTCGTCGACGACGATGCCATGGAAGCAGAAACCCGCAAGATCATGGGCAGGCTCAATCCGAACTTTAAAAAGTTCCACGCGCCGGTTAAAGCCTTGTCTGGTGGTCAGCGCCAGTCGGTTGCGATTGCCCGGGCCGTTTACTTCAACGCCAAGATTCTGATCATGGATGAGCCGACGGCGGCGCTCGGGGTACATGAAACCCAGATGGTGGCCGAGCTCATTCAGGAGCTGAAGAAGCAGGGCCTCGGTATCTTCCTGATTAGCCACGACATCCACGATGTCTTCCAGTTGTGTGACCGGATTGCCGTCATGAAGAACGGTCAGCTGGTCGGGACAGCCAAGACCGGTGATGTCACCGATGATGATGTCCTCGGCATGATCATCCTGGGCAAGTGCCCTCCCGGTGCGACACCTGGACCAGGCGCAATTGTTGACGACACGGTCGTCGGATAGACTTTTTGGCCCGCGCCATGGTGCGGGCCATCCCTCGAATTGACCGCAATCATTGTTTGGGTCAGTTCGGACGATGTGCCAATGCCAAGCCTCAAAATCGAGCTTCGGCATTCTTTTGAAACCAAAATGAGGAACGCACCTCATGTTTATTGGCCTTGACATTGGTACCAGTTCGGTCAAAGCGATTTTGCTCGATGAAAATCAGGTCCTTGTGGCGTCCGCAACGGCGGAGTTGACGGTCGAGCGTCCGCACCCGGGCTGGTCTGAACAGGATCCGGAGAGCTGGTGGACCGCCTGCGAAACGGTCCTCGACAGTTTGAAGCAGCAAGTGCCCTCAAAGATGGCCGCAGTGAAAGGCATCGGATTGTCCGGTCACATGCATGGGGCAACTTTGCTGGACGCGGATGGCAAGCCATTGCGCCCCTGCATCTTGTGGAATGATGGCCGGTCCGCAAAACAATGCGCGGATCTTGAGGCAGCGGAGCCAAAGTTCCTGAGCCTCGGTGGCAATCGGGTGATGCCCGGTTTCACGGCGCCAAAGTTGCAGTGGGTGCGTGAGAACGAGCCTGAGGTCTTCGCAAAGACGGCAATGGTTCTGCTGCCCAAGGACTATGTCCGATTTAAACTCACCGGGGTCTATGCCGGGGACATGTCCGACAGCGCCGGAACACTCTGGATGGACGTTGCCAAACGTGACTGGAGCGACGATCTTCTGGCCGCTACGGGCCTCACACGTCAGAACATGCCACGGCTCGTGGAGGGTTCGAACGTCTCAGGTGAAGTGACGTCGGATCTGTGCGTCCGCTGGGGATTTGACAAGCCTCCGGTTGTTGCCGGTGGCGGTGGCGACAACGCGGCATCCGCCTGCGGGGTCGGGGCGGTGGAGCCGGGCTCCGGGTTCGTCTCGCTCGGCACGTCCGGGGTGCTCTTTGTCACCAATGATCGTTTCTCGCCGAATGTGGAGAATGCTGTCCATGCCTTTTGTCATGCCGTGCCGAACACCTGGCATCAGATGGGCGTGATCCTGTCGGCGACCGACAGTCTCAACTGGCTGGCAAGCCGGCTGAAGAAGGCTCCAGGGGAATTGACGGCTGCGCTTGGGGGCGCAGCCGGGCCGTCAAATGTTTCTTTCCTTCCGCACCTCGGGGGCGAGCGGACGCCTCACAATGATGTGGCGATCCGGGCCGGGTTCGCCGGGATTTCCCATGAAACGGGCGATACTGAGCTGACCCATGCCGTTCTGGATGGGGTGGCCTTCGCCTTGAAAGACTGCCTCCTTGCGTTGACCTCTGCCGGCACGAAAGTTGACCGTTTGCTGGCTGTTGGCGGCGGGTCCAGATCTGAGGTCTGGCTGGAGATCATCGCCAGCCTCCTGGAAGTTCCGATCGATGTCCCAATCGACGGCGATTTCGGGGCCTCTCTTGGCGCTGCCAGGCTCGGTCAGGCTGGGGCCCTTGGTTCCACAGAGGGTGTTTTCAGCAAGCCCGCGCTTCGAACAACCATTGACCCCAACCCAACCCTTATTCCCGCTTACGCCGATGCTTATCAGCGCTGGCAAAAACTGTATCCGGCATTCAAGCAGGCCGGTTTTTAAGGAGATACTTTCATGAGCACTGGATTTTTCGGCGATCTGCAGCCGATCCAATTCACTGGCCCCGACAGCCGCGATCCATTGACCTACCGCCACTATAACAAGGACGAAGTCGTCTTTGGAAAACGGATGGAAGATCACCTGCGGCTGGCGGTGTGTTACTGGCACAATTTCTGCTGGCCGGGTTCTGATCCTTTTGGTGGCGAGACCTTCAACCGCACCTGGATGGCAGCGGGCGGCGACCCGATGGAACAGGCAAGGCTCAAAGCCGACGTGGCCTTTGAGATGTTTCAGATCCTCGGAATGCCTTTCTTTACCTTCCATGACCGCGACATTGCGCCCGAAGGCAAGACGCTGGCGGAAAGCAATGCCAACGTGAATGCGATTGCCGACATCTTTGAAACGAAGATGGCCGAGACCGGGGTGAAGTTGCTTTGGGGAACGGCCAACATGTTCTCCAACCGCCGGTACATGTCCGGCGCTGCGACCAATCCGAACCCGGATGTCTTTGCCTATGCGGCAGCCCAGGTCAAAAACGCCATGGATGTTACTCAACGCCTGGGCGGTGCGAACTATGTTCTGTGGGGCGGGCGCGAGGGGTATGAGACCCTGCTGAACACAAACATCAAACAGGAACTGGACCAGCTTGGCCGCTTCCTCAATATGGTGGTCGAATACAAGCACAAGATCGGTTTCAAGGGCGCGATCCTGATCGAACCCAAACCGCAGGAGCCCTCCAAGCACCAGTACGACTATGATGTCGCGACCGTTTACGGTTTTCTCAAAGCTTACGGCCTTGAAAACGAGGTCAAGATGAACATCGAACAGGGCCACGCAATCCTTGCCGGCCATTCGTTCGAGCACGAGCTGCACATGGCCCGCTCACTGGGTATTTTCGGGTCCGTTGACATGAACCGGAACGATTACCAGTGCGGTTGGGACACCGATCATTTCGGCATGAATGTGCCTGAGTTGGCGCTGGCCTATTATGAAATCCTAATGGCGGGCGGTTTCACGACCGGCGGCACAAACTTTGACGCCAAGTTGCGGCGCCAATCCCTGGAACCGGTTGATCTGATCCAGGCACATGTGGGCTCGGCGGACGCCATCGCGCGTGGCCTCAAGGCGGCGGCTGCCATGATCGAAGATGGCCGTATGAAAGGTTTTGTCGAGGATCGCTATGCGGGGTGGAAGAAGACGGAGAACCAGGAAGTTCTGAAGGGCGGGAGCTCCCTTGAAGCGCTTGCCGAACGGGTACACGCCCGGGATCTTGAGCCGCAACCTGTGTCCGGCAAACAGGAATATCTGGAGAGCCTCGCGAATCTTTTTGTCTGAGTTTCCAGACGACGTTTGCGTCCCGGCCTTGCGCCGTGACCAAAACCATAGTGTCCCCGGCCCAAGGCCGGGGAAGCCCTCAGGGAATGAGTGTTACACTTTCTTCCGGTCGCGTTTGCAGCGCTCGGAACAAAACTTGACCTCATCCCAGTCCCGCGCCCATCTCTTGCGCCAGGCAAACGGCCGCCCGCAGGCCGCGCAGATTTTCTGTGGCAGATCGCCTTTGCGGCGCATTTTCATGTCGCGTCCCCAAAAAGATCGGCCTGATCCGGATGGGCGGCGGATTTCCGGGTGCGGCGGCGGGGTTTTTCCTGCCCGCGCATTGGTATCCCGCTCTTGCGGCTGCCATGCTTGGTCTGGATCCCGGAGGCTTCCGATCGAAATGCTTGTCCCTTGCGCACGGCCCAGACCTTGTCCCGTGCCTCCTTGGCAGCCGACAGATAATCGACAACGGGGAACGGATAGGTCTTGCCGAGGACCTTGCCGGCGTTCTCCGCTTTCCAGGGCTCATGGATATGGGCCGGATCGATGTCTTTAAGTTCCGGGACCCAGCGCTTTACGAACACACCGTCTGGATCCTGATCCTTGCCTTGTTTCACTGGATTATAGATCCGAATTGTGTTGATCCCGGTGGTGCCGGATTGCATCTGGATCTGCGACCAATGAATGCCCGGTTCATAGTCGGTGAAGAGGCGTGCCAGATGCAGGCCGGGTTGGCGCCAGTCGAGCCAAAGGTGATAGCTCGCAACAGCCGTCAGCATGGCGCGCATTCGGAAGTTCATCCAACCGGTCGCGGTCAGCGCGCGCATGCAGGCATCGACAAAGGGCAGTCCGGTTTCGCCGTGTTGCCAGGCTTGAAGCCGCTCCGCATCGGGCATTGAAGGCCGCAAGCCGTCATAGGCGCGATGCAGGTTTTCAAATTCGAGGCGCGGCTCGTCCTCAAGCTTCTGCATGAAATGGCAGTGCCAGTGCAAACGGCCTGAAAAGGAGCGCATTGCCCCCTGCCATGTACTGCGGCCTTTGAAATCTGTCTGCTTTAACTCAGCTTGCCGCGCCCATGTCGCCTGCGCCACTTCCCGCATGGAGACTGTTCCGAAGGTGAGGTAAGGCGACATGCGCGAACAGGCTTCAAATGCTTTCACCGGTGTGGCCATGGCCGCACGGTAGGGTTTTCCGCGGGTGAACAAAAAGCTTTCCAGAGTTTCCATAGCTGCCACGCGCCCCCCAATCTGCCGATCCGGGCAGGGATCCGCGGCAAGCCCGAGGTCTGCGGCTTTCGGTAGCGGATCTGAAGACAAGCCGGAAAGGGGTTTGAGTTCGGGTGGGTCAATCGGTTGCTCCGCCATAAACCGGTCCCATTGTCCGGCCCAGCCATCGCGCGACTTCAATCGCCGGATGACGCCTGTCTGGCGGCACTCCGTCCAAGGGACGGCATTGGCCCGGCACCAGGCCGCAACCTCCTTATCCCGTTGAAACGTCCAGCCGTTACCGGTTTCTTCGTGGGACCAGAGACCGGCGATCCGATAACGCTTGGAAAGAGACGTCAGCACATCGGTCACCGAGCCGGTGCAAAGCATCAACGGCTGTCCAAGGCGCGAAAGCTCCTGGTTCAGCTCCTGCAACGACTCAGACAAAAACGCATAGTGGCGGGCCGACATGTCCGGCAGACGCCACAGGTCCGGCTCAATAACGTAAAGCGGCAGAACAGGGCCCTGCAGGCTCGCACGTTTCAGCGGCTCGTGATCGAAAACACGCAGATCTTTCTTGAACCAGACGATGTGGATTGGTTCTGACACGGGTACCCAGGTGATTTGTTTCTGGAGTTATACGTGGCAACAGAATGCTGGATTTGTAGCGCTAGCCTAAAGACCGTCGTTAAGGTGGCGGACCTCCGGATCGACAAGAGCGTGCAGCCTGTGTGCCGTATGCTGGGCAAAACGCAACGTGACGGCTTTTCGAGTTGCAGCAGCAACCTTGTGTTCGGGCGCATCGCGCAAGATTTCGGCGCCGTATCCATCCGAGATGATCAGACCAGCTTCTTCAGGAAAGATGTCCAACGGAACATCTGGATGGGTAGCGAAGAAGAACCGGTCGCAGTGTTGACGATAGTCCGGCCATTTTTGGTCGGCGCGAAAGTCGGCCACCGACGATTTCACTTCGATAATCCAAAGTTCGTGTTTCGGGCCAAGGGCCAACAGGTCTGCCCGGCGTGCGGAAGCCAACGTGACTTCCGCAGCGCAGGCAAACTTGCGTTGCCGCATCAGCCGCGCTGCGCCGCGCCATACCTTCAGTGCTGTTTCCGATTGCCGCCCGTCCGCGAGCGGATCATCGAGCTCTATTCGGCTGCCTTCTGAACGAATATCGGTTTTCATTCCACTTTTGTTCCATTTATGTTCGAAAAATGCAAGCAGCGGAATCGCAGAAGTTGACGTGGCAAACGAAAACTGTCTCCATCATGCTTGCGAAGGGAGCTGCGCGGACGGAGGAACAGCTCTTAAGGAGGGAAAGTGGTTATGAACCGTTGGGTGATCGCTGCGTGTTTTTGTGCTGCCGCAGCTGTGGCAGCCGCGCCGGCCATGGCTGGCAAGGGCGATCTCAAAAGGTCTGTTCCACGCTCTGCACCGCTTCTTAAGGGCAAGACCCTGGACCTGAGATTTGCAGATTTCGCGCAAGGCATCTGGGTGCGTGATTTAAGCAATTGTCCTGCGCCCCGGATCGACCGAAATGACCCCGGCGCTGCCATTGCGATTTATCGCGGGCTTTTGGAAACGCCGAGCCGCATTTGTCAGGTCTATGGGGCTGAAAAGGACAAGCAGTTCACCCAGCGTGCAGCGATCAATTGCCTCTTGAATGATGGCGGTGAGGCCATCGAACTGGTAACCGTACAGCCGCGTGGCACCAATGGACTCATCGTGCAGGAGGGCGAGCGGGCTCCGGTGCATTTCCGGTTCTGTGAAGCCATTCAGCCCGTCCTGCAGTCAGCTCAAAACAACGACAACTGATCGGCCAAAATCGAACAGACTTCGTTCAGATTTCCGGTCCGGCCCAAACATCTGACCGCGCGGCTTTCTTCGGAGTGTGCGATTCTGAAATGTGCGCCGTCAGAGGATCCAGTGTGACCAGCGCATCATACTGGCTGAGGAACACTTGGCCCGTTAGATGATCAAGGAAATCCGTCCGTTTCAGCCGGTCCATCACAGGCCCCTTGACCTCAGAAAGATGAAAGGAAACGCCGGAATCGGACAGCCGGTGATTGATTTCTTCAAGACTTTCGAGCGCGCTGGCGTCAATTTCATTCACCGCCGGGCACATCAGCACAACGTGCTCGATATTCGGGCGGTCGGCGACTAGAGCGTAGATTTTGTCTTCCAGGAATCTGCTGTTGGCAAAGAACAGGCTTTCATCGACCCGCAAGGTCAGGACCCGCTCTCCGGTCACGACCTTGTGCCGATCGATATTGCGGAAATGCTCCGTGCCGGGCACCACGCCAACGATGGCCATATGCGGCCGGCTGTTCCGGTAAAGATAAAGCGCGATGGATAGCCCGACCCCGGCGACAACGCCCTGTTCCACGCCGAAAAACAGTGTGATCAGGATGGTTGCCGCCATCGCGGTGAAATCGCTTTTCGAGTAGGCGAATGTCCGCTTTACGGCACCGAAATCGACCAGCGACAACACGGCAACAATGATCGTCGCAGCCAATGTCGCCTGCGGGAGGTGGGTGAGGAGCGGCGTTAAGAAAAGCGTGGCGAGCGCAATGCCGACGGCGGTATAGGCGCCGGCCGCCGGCGTGGCCGCGCCTGCATCGAAGTTGACCACAGACCGCGCAAAACCTCCGGTGACCGGATAACCGCCCGACAGCGCGGAGGCGATGTTCGATGTTCCAAGACCAATGAGTTCCTGATCCGGTTCGATCCTTTGGCGTTTCTTGGCCGCGAGGGTCTGTGCGACGGACACGGATTCCACAAAGCCGATCACGGATATCAAAAGCGCTGGGCCCGCAAGCGCCAGCCACAACTCGCTGTCGAAACTGGGCAATTGCGGCATGGGCAGGCCGGATGGGATATCACCGACGATCCGGACACCCTTGTCGCCAAGGGAGAACACTGCCGAGGCGAGTGTCGTCACAGCGACCGCCGCGACGGGACCGGCCTTGGTTAGAATATCGGCGAGAAACGGTTTGAAACCGAGGCCGAGCAGCAGTCTTTTCAGACCTTTGCGCACCCAGAACAGGAACGCGGTCGCGCCAGCGCCAATGATAAGTGTGATCCAGTTGACCTCATCGAGATGCGCGGCGATCGAAAGCAGGATCTCGTAAAGCGTATGACCTTGGGCGGGAACACCCAGGATATGTTTCAACTGGCTGGAGGCAATCAAAAGCCCTGATGCAGTGATGAAACCGGAGATCACCGGGTGGCTCAAAAGATTTGCAAGGAACCCGAGCCGGAACAGACCCATAATGACCAGCATCAATCCGGAAATGAAGGCAAGGGCAATCGCAGCGCCGAGATATTCGGGGGTCCCTTGAGCTGCGAATTGACCGACGGCAGATGCCGTCATCAGAGAAACAACGGCAACCGGACCCACGGCGAGCGCCCGGCTGGTGCCGAACACGGCATATGCCACCAGCGGCGCGATCGATGCATAAAGTCCGACTTCCGGCGGCAGTCCTGCCAGCAAGGCGTAGGCAAGCGATTGTGGAATGAGCATGATGGTGACAATGACCGCAGCGACCAGATCGCTGGTTGCCGTCGTCTTGTCGTAGGTTTTGCCCCATTCCAGGATGGGGAAGTAACGCTTTAATCCGCTCATGTTCCGCCTGATGGTGTCAAGAATTCTGGCGTGGTCATGCCACATTGCCGGGAAGACTGCATAAAGAAATCGAGCCGGTTTCCCGGCTCGAAAGAGAGTTAGGGGCAAGCCTTTGTGGAAGGCTCTTTTGGTTAGGCCGCCGTAACTTTTTCCGGTCTGGCCATCCACTCCTTACCGCGCAGCATTGCGCGCCAATAAATCGGAGGTAGAATCCGTTCCTTCAAAAGCCACGCGGTCCGCGTTGGCTTGGTCCCGTCCACCAGCCAACGCGGGAAGCTCGGCAACAGCGTTCCGCCATAGCCGAATTCTGCAAGAACTATCTTTCCGCGCTCAACGGTGAGCGGACAGGAGCCATAGCCGTCGTATTGCGCCGTTACGCTGTGACCGTTGATGTCTGAGATTATGTTTTCCGCCACCACGGGCGCCTGCTTGCGCGCTGCTGCCGCGGTCTTCGCATTGGGCGCGTTCATCACATCGCCAAGCGACCAGATGTTGTCATAGGTCTTATGACGTAAGGTCGCCTGATCCACGTCGACCCAGCCGGCAGCATCGGCCAGCGGCGAGACGCGAATAAAGTCCGGTGCCGTCTGCGGTGGCGTTACATGTATCATGTCGAACTCAACATCGACCTGAAGCGGATCCGTGCCAGGTTCTTTGATCTCAAACCGGGCTTTCCTGGCCGGACCATCGATCGAGATCAGATTGTGGAAGAAGTTAAGGGTCGCATCGTAGCGCTCTACATAGTCCATCAGGGCGGGGACATAGTCCTTTACGCCAAAGAGGACCCCGCCAGCATTCATGAACTGGATGTCGATATTGTCGATGCGCCTTGATTTGGTCCAGTGGTCCCCTGAAAGGTACATCGCTTTTTGAGGGGCGCCCGCACACTTGATCGGCATTGGCGGCTGGGTGAACACGGCCCGGCCCGACGTCATCTCCTGCACCAGTTTCCAGGTGTAGGGCGCAAGGTCATACCGGTAGTTGGATGTCACGCCGTTTTTGCCGAGCGTGTCGACGAGACCTTCAATGCCGTGCCAATCCAGTTTCAAACCCGGGCAGACCACAAGCCGGTCGTATTTCACCACGCGGCAACCATCCAGAATGACCGCATTGTCCTTCGGCTCAAATGCTGCCACTGCAGATTTCAGCCAGTGAACGCCTGCGGGGATCAGCGAAGCCATGGTTTTAGCCGTGTCGGAGGCATCAAAAATGCCGCCACCGACCATGGTCCAGCCCGGCTGGTAGTAATGCACATCGGCCGGGTCGATCACGGCGATATCGAGATCATCGTCCCGAGACAGCAGGCTGGACGCAACCGATATCCCTGCAGCTCCTCCGCCGACGATGACGACATTAAAACGGGCATCTTCCGCAGTTTCCGTCGGTGTCCGCCCGCCATTTGCGATCCGGCGGACAACACCTGCCATGTCGTAACCAGCGGCTTTGGTTTTTGTCAGAATACCGGCGACCGGCAAGGTATTTGCCTGAGACAGAGACCAAAGCGTTGCCGAGCGGGTCCCGGTCCGACAGTAGGCAAGAACCGGTTTCGGCAGCAAGGCCAGATGCGCGCCAAAGGCATCGGCATCTTCATCCTGCACCTTGCCGGCCGTGATCGGCTGGTACCGGACTTCAAGGCCAAATTTCTTGGCCGCAGCCTCGATTTCCTCAAATGTCGGCTGGTCGGCGGCTTCTCCATCCGGCCGGTTGCAGATGATTGACCGGAACCCTTGCTGTGCGATGTCCGGCACGTCCTCCGGCATGATCTGCGGGCAAACCGAAATCTGCTTGTCTATGGATGCCACCTGCATGGCCGCCGCCTCCCGTTTCTTGTCAATCAGAGCCCGTTGACCGGCACCTTCAGGAATGTTCTTCCGCTCTCATCAGCGGGCGGCAATTTTCCGGCGCGCATGTTCACTTGAAGGGACGGAATGATGAGCTTTGGCATGTCCAGCTGGGCGTCACGCTCGGTCCGGAAACGGACGAACTCTTCCCGTGTCTTGCCGCCGCCGACGTGAATGTTGTGCGCTTTTTCATCGCCCACCGTGGTTTCCCAGGCGATGTCCCGGCCGTTCGGGCCGTAATCGTGGCACATGAACAGGCGCATATCGTCCGGAAGGGCGAGAACCTTCTGGATGGAATCATAGAGTGTGCCGGCATCCCCGCCCGGAAAGTCTGCGCGCGCAGATCCGCCATCCGGCATGAACAATGTGTCGCCGGCAAACGCCGCATCGCCCATGACATGCACCATGCAGGCCGGTGTGTGGCCGGGTGTATACATGGCAAAGGCGGTCATTTCGCCGATCTGATACGTGTCGCCATCCTTGAACAGGCGATCGAATTGGCTGCCGTCACGCTGGAATTCGGTGCCCTCGTTGAAAACCTTGCCGAAGGTTTCCTGAACAACTGTAATCTGTTCACCGATGCCGAGCTTGCCGCCCAGCTTTTCCTGAATGTACGGCGCGCCGGACAGGTGATCGGCATGAACATGCGTTTCAATCAGCCATTCAAGATCCAGGTCTCTATCCTGAATGTAGGCGATGATTTCATCGGCATGGTCATATGTGATGCGGCCGGCCGCGTAGTCGATGTCCATCACACTATCGACGACCGCGCAGGCGTTTGACGCCGGATCCTTGACCACATAGCTGATCGTGTTTGTGGCTGGGTCAAAAAACGCTTTGACCTCTGGAATAATGGCCATATCGACCGGATAGTTCGAGGAACTCATTGTGTGTCTCCCGTTGTCTGGCTTCGCCAGTTCTATTCTCAGGCTTGGGCCGGACTGGGGCGTGAACCCAGTGTTTTGATCCAGCGCGCCACCAAAATCCCTGCGACAATCGCTGCACCTGTCAGCAATGGACCGCTCAGTCCAAGACCGAGGACCGGAACCAGCCCGCCGGGGCAGAAGCCGCTCATGCCCCAACCTATGCCAAAGATAGCCGATCCGCCGATCAGTTTCACATCCAGATCTGTTTTTGTCGGCAGTGAAAACTCGGCGGCCAGGACCGGAGAGTTCATGCGGAAAGCAAGGCGGTATCCAATTGCAGCAACCGTTAGGGCGCCGCCCATAACGAAGGCCAGGCTGGGATCCCAAATCCCTGCAACATCGAAGAAGTTCAGAACCTTGGCCGGATTGCCCATACCGGAAATCAAAATGCCTGTCCCGAAAACAAGGCCAATCGCGAATGCTGAAAGAAGCCGGATCATGATTAACCTCCAAACACGTGACGGATGAGGAAAACGGTGATGCCGCCGGTTGCCATGAAGGTCATGGTCGCAACGATAGAACGGGCGGACAGGCGGGACATTCCGCAAACGCCGTGTCCGCTGGTGCAGCCCGAGCCGAGCGTGGTCCCGACACCGGTTAGGAACCCTCCGGCAAGCAAAAGCGCAGGCGAAGATGGGATGCTGATTTCTGGCAGTTGCCCGGTAGCGCCAAGCAGAACCAGCGGGCTGGCGACCATGCCGGCGATAAAGGCTGCGCGCCACGCCCAGTCGGAATTGATGTTCAGGCTCAGCAGCCCGCCGACAATGCCATTGATCCCGGCGATGCGGCCATGAACAGCCATAAGGGCGACGGCGGCAAGTCCAATCAGCAGGCCGCCTGAGAAGCTGAGTATGGGTGTGAATTCGGTCATGGGGATCCTCATTACGTTATTTTCGAATATATGAATATAAGACAAAAGATGCAAGCGGTGAATTAAGTGACTGCCCAGAGTTTCCTTAGGGAAAGCGCGTGCTGGCCAAAGGCCGTAAAATCCGGCATGGTCAAATGAAACCTGAATGCCGGAGGGGCTATGAAAACGCAAAACTTGTTGATTGGATTGGTGTTTTCCACGTTCGCGTGTCTTCAATCGTTGCAAGCCTATGCAGATGAGGATGCCTACAAACTGCCGTTGAAGCTTTTCGGCAAAGACGAAATTGTCGGTGGAATTTCTCCGTGTCATTTGTCGTTCTGGCAGCAGAACCGCGACCCTGAGACAGACGATTATGCGTATCTGTTCCATGCCAACCAGGAGAGCGATGGTTTTACCGGACCGGGATTGGTGGAGATCGGGGACAAGTTCTACAGCGTAAACGAGCTCGTCTATGGCGGCGAACCCATCGAAGGCCATGGCACTCAATATCTGTTTGCAAGCGATGACCGGGATATAAAAGTCCAGATCGAACTTCTCGACGTCACGTTCCGAAATGACGCCTTTTATTTCGACAAGGCCAAGGTCACTGTCATCCAGAAGGGCAAACTGCCTTTCACGGCGAATGCCAAAGGGGTCAGCGGTTGCCCGAAAACCGCATCGCAACCACAGACGGCCTCAGCCAGCCCGGACTTGCCTGCAGGTATTCCCATTGGCTACGAGCGATACTTGGCAGATATGTCCGAAATCCCGGCTGTTTTGCGCCAGCAAATGCGCGATTACGCGAGCGATGCCTGCGACATCGATGGCCAGTTTGCCTGGTCGGGCGCGCGTTATGTGATCAACGATTATTATCTGATGTGGCAAATCCCTTGCTTTCAAGGTGCCTATCAGGGTTCCGGTGTCTTTGCAGTAACTCAGAACCCGCCGCAAGACTGGGGCGAATTGTTGACCTTACCCAATCCCCCGGGGTTGGAGGGCAATCAGAACTATTCAGCGATGAATGCCAAGGTGCTGGGATCGTCCGGTCATATTGAAACCACCGAGTTTGGCCGGGGCGCGGGCGACTGCGGCGTTTATCAGGTGTTTCGCCTGATCGATGGGCCAGGCGAAATCCTTGAGTTGGAACTTCTCGAGTATCGGGAGAAGATCGACTGTGACGGCAATGCGCTTGAACCCAACACCTGGCCTTTGGCCTACCAGGCGCAATAACTCAGTCTGCAGCCGGAGTTGAAAGGCCGGGCGGTTCGGGCAGACGTGCCAGCACAACATGCGAAAGGTTCGCGCGCTGCCGGGTCTCGGCACCTGGTATGAGACGGGCCGGATTGACTTCAACACCGGGAAGCTCCCGATCCATTTTGGGGCCGGAGAACTCACCCATGGGCCTTAGAATATCTTCATGGACGACGCTGCCAAGATAAAGGGGTTCCAGCGTCCCGCCTTCGAGAACTTCATATCGGCTGGGCCACAAACGCATGACCCAACGTCCGCCCTCCGCGCCATCGGCATCGTTGCGGATCAGGATCAGGTCCGGTTGGCGGCCATTCTGGCTGCGCGGCAGAATGGGCAGAGAATCTGGCGGGGTTTCGCCTTCCACAAAGCCGCCTGCTGTCGACAGTGACCACTTTGGCGGATGCACCCAGCCGTCTTTCGCAGCAATGTCAGCAAAAGCTTCAAGCGGACCGGCGTATTGAATGACGAGCGGTTCTTCGGTTTCCCCGTCAATTCCGATCCGGTGTGCCGGTAGGCTTTGCCAGGTTCCGCCTCTCCAGTCGCTCGCCTGGATGATTTCTTTGTGGATTTGCGGCGCGTAAGTGACCAGACCAGCATCGAAGGAGCGGGCCACATGCCAGCCACCGAACCCGGCAAGCATGCCGCAAACGATCGCTGTGAGGGTCAAACGCCCGATTTTCTCGTTGTGGATCGGGCCGAAAACGAAGGCGAAGGCGGACACGATGGCCGTGCCGAACAAGAGGCCGGCCAATACATCCGACATCCAGTGCGCACCAAGATAGATCCGCGAGAACCCGATGGTGATGACATAGGCGACAGTGACTGTGAAAATACCCGCCTTTACCCAGCGGCTTCGGTCATGGGCAATCAGGACTGCACAGATGCCGAACAGAACGGTGTTGAGCGTGGCATGGCCGCTCGGAAAGCTGAAAGAGTCGGCTCCGGTGTAAAGCTCCATGGGCCGGGAGCGGTGCAGCATCAATTTCAGCAAAGGAACAAAAATGGCCGTGCCGGCAATCGCGATGACAAAGCCGATGCCCCGGCGCCAGGCCTTTCGGAAGAACAGATAGGATGCCACGGCAATCGCAATTGCGGTCACCACGATGCCATCCCCAAGTGTGGTCATGAAAACCATGATCTTGTCGCCGACGGGCGTTCTGAGGCTGTCAAAGAGGTTCAAGATGGCAAGGTCCGCGCGAACCATTGGTTCATTTGGAGCGACTTCACCAATCAGCCAGAAGAAGGCCGGCATCGTGATGAGGATAAGCACCGTCGAGGCCAGCATTCCCGCAGAGCGGGGATGAGCTGGATCGAAGTTGCGTCCAATCCATTGCGAGATCCGGTCAGGCCGCCGGGCAAACCAGCGTGCGATGGCCGAATGCGCGTTTGGAAACAGGGGCAGAATAATGAGGATCAACCACCGGCCCAGCATAACCGCCAGGAAGATCACCAGCAGAAGCGCGCCGAGAACCAGCGCAAGGCGGCCGCTGATCTGACCGATCGCGTGAAGCGCGGACCCGGCAATGACGCCCGGCGCGATGTGCGCCACGCTCCAGGCGATTGCGGAGGTGAAGTTGACCACCGAAAACCGGGTGAAATTCATACCGGCCATGCCGGCGATGCCCGGAACCACGGATTTCACACCTGGAACGAAGCGGCCGATAAAGACGCTCTTGCCGCCATGTTGTTTAAAGAACTCCTCGCCGCTTTCGACCACGTTGCGGTACTTGTTAAGCGGCCACATGCTTTTGATCTTGTCTTTGAAGGCCCAGCCAATCCAGTAGGAGATCGCATCTCCTGCGGTTGCGCCAAGTGTTGTCCAGATGAGCAGCGGCATCAGATCAAGCTTGCCCAGGCCAACAAGGGTGCCGGCGCCTACCAAAACAACAGTGGTTGGAACAAACAATCCGATCAGGAACAATGCCTCGCCCATGGCTGCCAAAAAGCAGATCAACCCGGCAAGCGATGGGTTCTCGGCGATGAAATGCAGGATGGGATCAAGGAAGTCTGTCACGGAAATCCGGCGGTCTCTAAGAAGGTGCTGGCACTGTTATAACCCGGCTCCGTGAAATTCGGATGCGGGCAGGGTTTCATATATGTGCTGATCGTATCCTCCAACAGGGAAAATGCAGTTTCCCTTGCCGCATTATGCCCTTCTTTATCGACGGAGTGGTTTTTTCAGGTTTGCTGTTTCACAATGTGCCTTCATGGTTCGTGACCGGAGGACGCAATGTTCGAATCTGCCCGCATGCCGCAAAAAATGACCAAAAAGTCCTTCAAGAAACTTGAGCCGGAACTTCGCGAGGCGCTGTTGGCGGCGCAGCTTCCGGTGATTGAGAAGCAGCAGTTCTCCACACTCATACTGGTTGATGGCCTTGATGGGGCGGGCAAGGGCGAGGCGGTTGCCCGGCTTTATGGCTGGATGGATGCACGGCATCTCGTCTGCAACGCTTATGGCGAACCCATGGATGAGGCCCGGTTGCGCCCGCCCTTGTGGCGCTATTGGCGGGACCTTCCAGCCAAGGGAGAAACCGCAATTGTTTTCGGCAGCTGGTATCAGTCCCTGTTACGCGACCGCATCTACAAAAAGATCGACGAGGATGCCTTTGAGAAGGGTCTGGTTCGGATCCGGCGTTTTGAGGAGATGCTGGCGAACGAGGACGTTCTCATCCTCAAGTTTTGGTTTGTCCTTCCCAAGGATGTTCAAAAGGAACGTTTGAAGAAGATCGAAAAGAAAAATGCTGGCCGGCATGTCCTGGCAGACTGGGCGGCCTTGAAGCACCATAAGAAAGCCAGTGAAACCGGTGAGAAGATTATCCTGGAAACCAGTATGGGGTTTGCCCCCTGGTTTGTGATCCCCTCGCAAGATCCGGAGTACCGCGACGTAGCTCTTGGGCAGACAGTCGCAAGATCCATGCAGCTCAAGCTTGAAGATGGCGAGCCCACCTCGGTCGCAGCGCCGCCTGTGGTGGGAGGGCTGAAGCGGGAAACCGCGGTCGACGCGATCGATTTGACCGAGACACTGGAGAAGACCGAATACGAAGAGCTCAGGAAAAAGTATCAGGACCGGCTTTCCGAACTCTCAGACCGCAAGTCGATGTCAAAGACCGGTGTTGTCCTCGTTTTCCAAGGCAATGATGCGGCTGGCAAAGGCGGCGCCATCCGGCGTTTGATCCGGCCGCTAGACCCACGGATCTACAAGGTGCATTCGATTTCGGCGCCAACCGATGAAGAAAAGGCACGCCCTTATCTTTGGCGGTTTTGGCGCCGCGTACCGCGAAAAGGACATTTCGCTATTTTTGACCGGTCTTGGTACGAGCGGGTTCTTGTAGAGCGTGTCGAGGGTTTTGCCGGTCACGATGACTGGCTGCGCGCTTACAACGAGATCAACGAGTTCGAGCAGGAACTCACAGACTTCGGATACACTGTGTGCAAATTCTGGCTGGCCATTTCCGAAGAGGAACAGCTCCGGCGGTTCAAGGCCCGCGAGGAAACCGTGTACAAGCAGCACAAGATCACTGACGAGGATTGGCGTAACCGTCTTAAATGGGACCAGTACGCCATTGCCGCCGGTGATATGGTCGACCGAACTTCAACCCACTATGCACCGTGGACGTTGGTTTCTGCAGAAAACAAAAAACACGCGCGGGTCAAGGTTTTGAAGACCATCTGCGACCGTTTGGACGAAGTCCTGTAATCTTGGCCGGGCCCGTTTGGAGCCCGAGCCTGGATTTTTGCGGGGCGCTCTAAAGAGCCCCGGCCAGAGTGTCGATCGCGGCCTGAACGCCGCCCTTTTCATGAGGGATGTCAAGCTTCGCAAGACCGAGCTCGATCGCGGACAGCGTACCGAGCGTCATGACAGCGTTCACGTGACCCATATGGGCAATCCGGATGCCTTCATTGGAAAGCTCTCCGATTGTCCCTCCGATGGTGACGCCGCAAACTTCCTTGGTGAAGTCGCGCAGTGGCTCGGGATCCGTATCCTTGAGCCGAACCACCGTGACACTGTCGGAGCGGTGGCGCGGATCTTCGATGTTGAATTCCAGAACACCGCCTTTGGCCCACTGGCTTACGGCCGCCCTGGTCGCATTCGCCAAGAGTTTATGACGGTTCCAAACCTGCTCAAGGCCCTCGTCGAACACAAGATCGAGCGCTTTCCGGAACCCGAACAGCAGATGCTCCGGCGGCGTGCCACAGTATTTTTGGTAGTGAACAGGGCCTTGCCGGAACGTCCAGTCAAAATAGTTGGTTCGAAGATTTGCGGTTTCGTGCGCCTTGTCTGCCTTTGGCCCGGCGGCGACAAAGGAAAGGCCTGGCGGTGACATCAATCCTTTCTGAGAACCGGTCAAGGCGACGTCGATCCCCCATTCATCCATTTCGAAGGGAATACATCCAAGCGATGCGATGGTGTCGACCATGAAAAGGGCAGGGTGCTTGGCGGCATCAATGGCTCTTCGCAGAGCCTTAATGTCATTCCAGACCCCGGAGGCTGTATCAACCTGAACAACGAGGATTGCCTTGATCTCGTGTTCGGTATCCTCCCTCAGACGCGCCTCGAGTTTGGCCGGATCGACCGCTGTGCGCCAAGTCCCGGGAAGAACCTCGACATTCAGATCCAGGAGTTTTGACGCCTCTCCCCAACCGGCTGCAAACAAACCGGAATGAAGCGCCAGGATCTTGTCACCGCGGTTGAGTGTGTTGGTGAGGGCGGCATCCCAGGCGCCATGTCCGTTGGCCGCGTAAATGTACGTCTTGCCTTCTGTCCGGAAAAGCTGTTTCAGGCCGGAAAGGCAAGCGTCCGTGGTTTCCAGCAAGGGGCCTTCATAGATGTCGATCGCTGGCCGATGCATGGCCCTCAAAACTTCTTCAGGGACATTGGTTGGTCCCGGAATCATCAAAAACTCCTTGCCATATCGCAGCGGCATGGCGGCATCCTTTTTAAATGCAGGGGCTTAGCCCCGAATGAGCTGAAATGAGTGCGGCCGGACGGGCCGGGCGGGTCAGTCTTCACAATTGCGCGCCAGAGGCCATCGGTCAAGAGTGCATGTTTCTTGCTCCAATAGAAGCATAGATGCAAGTCGGGGTCAAAAAAGAGCCAAATGATGAATGAAGTAGATGAAAGTCGAGCCTTTTGTGGCTATTTCGGTCGCGCAGGTGCCAATGTTCAATCGCCGGAAGGGCTGTGATTGCTTCGTAAGACAAATTCAGGGTTTGTTTCTTCGGAATCTGTCTTGTTTCCGTAAAGGAAATTATACAAGCTGGTCGCTGGACAAGATCGTCAACTGGGCGGTGCAGTATGATTGTGGTCGAAGAGGGGGCCAGCCCTCTCGTTTTGTGTTTGCCGCATACCGGTACAGATGTGCCGGCAGTGATCGGAAAACGGCTGAATGCGACTGGTCGGTTGCAGACGGACCTGTCCTGGCGTCTTGAGGACGTCCTGCGGTTATCCTCCGATCTCAATGCAACAATCATCCGCTCAACCATCTCCCGGTATGTCATTGACCTTGATCGCGATTTGGAAACTCCTCTGAGCGCTTCCGAAGACCCGAAGACTGCGCTTTGTCCGGTGACCACCCTCGACGGCAAGCGCATCTATTTGGATGGAGAGGAGCCGGGAGCGACCGAAGTTGAACAACGGGTCCTATTGTTTGCAAGGCCATTCGAAAAAGCTGTGCAGCAGCAGGTGTCCCGGCTGTCCCGGATGCACCGCAAGGTGATCGTGATCGATTGCCAATCCATGCGGTCTCATATCAAGGGCGTGACGGACAAAGGCCTGCCGGTCATCAGTGTTGGCAGTGCAGAAGGGACGGCCTGCGATCCCGATTTGCTGAACCTGGTCGTCGGTTCCTTCAAGAGCCAGCAGGGATACACGGTCGGTGTCGATGAGCTTGTGAAAGGCGGTCATTTGACGCGGACCTATGGAAGACCAGAGCGCGGCCTTCACGCCTTGTCGCTTTTGATTGCTCAGAGAGCCTATTTGCGCCATGAATCTCCGCCCTTCGAGCCGGACAAGAGCCGGGTGCAGCGCTTGGGGAACTTGCTTGAGGACACCTTCTCACGGGCCATCGACTGGGCGCGCATGGAGAACAGTCAGTCTTATCCAAGCCAGCCATCGGCTACTCAAGAACAGGAGGCAACTGTGAGCCCTCCGACGGAAGACGAAGCAGCCAATGACACCCATGGGCCTGCAGGCGAACGCCCTGGCCAGCCACCCACAATGCTCCAGGTTGCCGAATAGAAGCTGGTTGTCCGCAGGGAGAAGATCTCAGACGACGTTTTTCTCGACAATCGGACGATCGGCTGCCAGGCGATCGAACGCGAGCGGTGTGAGATCCAGCGTCTGATAGCTGCCCGTAGCAATTAACTCTGACAAGCCGCGTCCGACGGCAGGCGATTGCTGCAGTCCATGGCCGGAAAACCCAAGCGCCATATAGAACCCGTCAACGGTTGCAACGCCGCCCAAAAACGCATTGTGATCAAAAAGGTTCATATCGTAGGTGCCGGCCCAGGCAGCACCGGGCTTGATCGCTTCAAAGGCGGGCACGCGGTTGGCAAGAACGGGCCAGATGTGTTCTTCAAAGAGCCCGTAATCGACATCGAAGTCAGTCGCGTCCGGATCTTGATCCTCGGGCGGTGCGGATCCGCAGATATAGCCTGTACCCTCCGGACGGACATAGGTCCCGGTCGTGTCGATGAGAAGCGGGAATTTCGCAAGGTCATCCCGGCATTCGAACGTGAACACGCACCGTTTTTTCGGAACGATCGGCACATCAATCCCGGCCTGGCGGCATATGTCCGCACCGCCGGAGGCCCCGGCGCAATTGACCACGATTGGTGTTGAGATAGTGGCCTCGTCGGGGAGGCGCACAACCCAGCACCCACCGCCCTCTCTCGCAATTGCCGCTTTTCCGGAAAGGTAATCCACACCTAGGGACCGGGCTTTCTTCCGGAAGGCCTGCATCAAGCCGTAGCCGTCGAACCAGCCTTCACCGGTCAGGCCATGACACCCTGCAGCCAGATCACTCGTGTTGAGCCATGGAAACTTTGCTACAAGGCCGTCAGCATCATAATATCCGATGTCTGCGCCCAGCTCTTGTTGCAGCTGGTGGTTTTCCTGGAGAATGTGTTGCTTGTCTGGCGTTGCCAGAAAGAGATACCCGCCTTCATGAAGGTCGATCACAGGGCGGTTGCCATCTACCGCGAGCTGGGCACCGATCTCCCGGAGAAACTTTATGCCATAGAGCGAGATCTCGATGTTGATCGCGCTGGAGAATTGCTGGCGGATGGATGCCGCGGAGCGCGCAGAGGCGCAAATCTCATATGAGGGATCTGCCTCAACAACAATAATGCGTCCTGAAAAGTCCTCGCGCTGGGCAAGATGACAGGCAACGGAAGAGCCCATGACGGCTCCGCCAAGGATTACGACATCCGCGGTTTGGTGCGCCATATAGCCCCCAGAAGAAGGAAGCGGGCCAAACGGCCCGCCTCAAAAGTCAATTCTTAGAAAAATGCCTGCAAGCCGGTCTGGGCACGGCCAAGGATCAGCGCATGAACATCATGCGTGCCTTCATAAGTGTTGACCGTTTCCAGGTTCTGGGCGTGGCGCATGACATGGTATTCCTCAGAAATCCCGTTGCCGCCATGCATGTCGCGGGCCTGGCGGGCGATGTCCAAGGCCTTGCCGCAGTTGTTGCGCTTGACGATGGAAATCATTTCCGGAGCCATTTGACCGGCATCGAACAGCTGTCCGACGCGAAGCGCAGCCTGAAGGCCAAGAGCGATTTCGGTTTGCATGTCGGCCAGTTTCTTCTGGAAGAGCTGTGTTTGTGCCAGTGGACGACCGAACTGCTCGCGGTCGAGGCCATATTGGCGTGCGCGGGTCCAGCAATCTTCGGCGGCGCCCATCGCGCCCCAGGAAATGCCATAGCGGGCCCGGTTAAGGCAGCCAAACGGGCCCTTCAGACCTGATACATTCGGCAGCAGGGCATCTTCACCAACTTCCACGTTGTCCATCACGATCTCGCCGGTGATGGACGCACGCAGCGACAGCTTGCCACCAACTTTCGGGGCGCTCAGACCCTTCATGCCTTTTTCCAGGACAAAGCCGCGTATTGCGCCGTCATGAGCTTCGGACTTTGCCCAAACAACAAAAACGTCCGCGATCGGCGAGTTGGAGATCCACATCTTGGAGCCGGTCAGTTTGTAGCCGCCGTCGATCTTTTCAGCGCGTGTGCGCATACCGGCCGGATCAGATCCTGCGTCCGGTTCTGTAAGTCCGAAACAGCCGACATATTCGCCGCTGGCGAGTTTCGGCAGATACTTGTTCCGCTGCTCTTCAGATCCGTAAGCGTAGATCGGGTACATCACCAGGGAGGACTGAACGCTCATCATGGAGCGGTAGCCGCTGTCAACGCGTTCAACCTCCCGAGCCACCAGGCCATAAGCGACATAAGAGGCGCCTGCCCCGCCATATTCTTCCGGCAGGGTAACGCCCAGCAGGCCGAGTTCACCCATTTCGTTGAAGATTTCGCGATCGGTCTTTTCTTCGCGATAAGCCTCGATGACCCGCGGCAGCAGCTTGTCCTGAGCGTAGGAGCGGGCCGTGTCCATGATCAGCTGCTCGTCCTCTTTCAGCTGATCGCGAAGACGGAATGGGTCTTGCCAGTCGAAAACGCCGCCGCCAGCGGGGGCTGATTTCACATTTGCCGGTGCATTCATAACAGATCTCCCGGGCCAATCAGGTGCTGGCCGTAATCGTTTCAAGGCGCCTTGTTCAAGGCAGGTCATTCTGTTTCAGACAGAGTTGCCTGATTTGTGTTTGCGGAAAATCGAATTCTCCTCCATCATTCATTACCAAATGGAATGAACCAGGAAATTCGCAAGGTATGAAACGGGCATTTGTGCCGCCTGCGGACACCCTCATCGCGTTTGAGTGTGCGGCCCGCCATCTCAGCTTTACCCGCGCAGCGGAAGAGCTGCACCTGACCCAAGGCGCTGTCTCCAAACAGGTGCGTCAGCTCGAAGACCGGTTGGGAGTGGAGTTGTTCCGCCGCGTACGTCAGCGGATCGTTCTGACTGATGCCGGGCGGCTATACCTTCATGATATCCGGGGCGCTCTGGAACAAATGACGCTCGCCACGCGGCAGGTAATGTCGTTTGCAGGCAGCGCGGATGTACTTAATCTTGCGGTCTTGCCAACATTCGGCACTCGTTGGCTGGCGCCGCGTATTGCCGACTTTATCCGCCGATATCCGGACGCGGGTTTGAACTTGAGCGTTCGGCTGCAGCCTTTCGATTTCGACGAAGAGCCTTTCGATGGAGCCATCCACCATGGGGATCCCGTCTGGGCGGGGGCAATTGCCGAACATTTATTTGACGAAGAAGTCATCCCGGTCGCCTCTCGCGTTTTTCGGGATCGGCACAACATCCGTGTGCCGGAGGATTTGACGCGGGTGCCGCGTTTGCAATTGGCGACCCGTCCGCTGGCCTGGCGGCACTGGTTTGAAAGTGCCGGTGTTGAAACAGATGCTGCTTTCCAAGGTGCAAGGTTCGAGCAGTTTGTCATGATTACGGAGGCTGCGATCCACCACGCGGGTGCCGCGCTCATACCCCGCTTCTTTATCGAGCAGGAGCTTGCTTCCGGCCGCCTGGTGCGTTTGTTTGATGTTCCGCCGGAGCACGAAACAGCTTACTTCTTTGTCTATCCGGAAGGCCGGACCATGCGCCCGGTCGTTGCGGCCTTCCGCAAATGGTTGGCTGAGGAAGCCCGGTCGGCAAGAACCGACCGAGAGACCATGTTGCCTGGATGATCCAGGCCGATTGTATTTGGAGAGTCCTTTGAGCAAACGTCACTTGCGTCTGATTCTAAACGGTAAATCCGCAGGCCGGGCCGATGTCCGTGCTGCTGTAGATGCGGTTCGGAGCATGGGTCACGAAGTCTCGGTACGCGTGACCTATGAGGCCGGAGATACCGAGCGGTTTGCCCTTGACGCTTTGAAAGAGCATCAGGACAAGAAGATCGATGTTCTGGTGAGCGGCGGCGGCGACGGAACAATTCATGCTGTGGTGGACGGTGTTCTCGATGGACTTGAGGCGGAGGAAAAGCCCCCGTTTGCGTTCGCGGTTTTGCCGCTCGGAACCGCTAACGACTTCGCCCACCACATCCGGCTGGACCCGTCGGACATCGTCTCATCCTTCCGCTTTGCCGCAAGAGGCAAACCCAAGCCAACGGACATTGGAACTGTGAATGGCCGTGTCTTCGTGAACATGGCGACCGGCGGCTTTGGGACGAGGGTGACCGCGGAAACGGATCCGAACCTGAAGAAGTTGTTGGGTGGGGCCGCCTATCTCTTCACCGGGATCAACCGGTTTTCAGAGCTTGCCGCCTGCGAAGGCCGGATCGAAACCGATGGGTTTTCGTGGGAGGGCGCGTTCATGGCGCTTGCCATCGGTAATGGCCGCCGCGCCGGCGGCGGGATCAGGTTATGCCCGACAGCCGAACTGGATGACGGATTTCTTGACCTCACCATTCTGCCGATGCCGGATCGAAACCGGGTGACAGAGTTCCTGTCCATCGTGCTTGAGGGGGACCCGGAACGTATTCCGGAAATTGCCATTATGCGCAAAGTGAAGTCGCTGAGGATCGAGGCAGATAACAAGGTCCAGGTGAACCTCGATGGTGAGCCGCTGCACGCTTCCAAACTGGAAATCGAGACCCATCCGGCGCGAATTGATATGATACGCTAGCGAACCGTTAGCGGGCGTTTTGTGAAAATCAATACGGTCCTTAGTAGAAGTGCGGTGCGGAATGATCAGCCTTAAAGATGGATATGAGGCGATCAAGCGCTGATGCAATTGACAGCCGTTCGGGCAGATATTGGGCGCAAGTCAGGCCAAGAGTTCCAAAGGGCGTGCTCCAGACACGAGGACATACGGCAAAGAGCTAAGCTGCAGTTGCGGAAGGTCATTTTTCTCAATGAGAAGTTTGTCTTGGCCTGAAAAACCTGCCTATGATCGCATGAAATCAACTTTGGTGTTTTTGGGAGGAAACACATGAAGGGACAGATGATGCATCGTCCGCTGAAAATTGCGGACCTCATCACTTTTGCTGCTGATACCTTTCCGGACAGCGAAATCGTTTCCGTACGAACCGAAGGTGATATTCACCGAACCACTTACGGCGAAACCGCCAAACGGATCACGCAACTGGCGCATGGCCTGCAGGGGCTGGGGATCGAAGTAGGGGATCGCATCGCGACCCTTGCCTGGAACGGCTACCGGCATTTTGAGCTTTATTACGGGATCTCCGGGATTGGGGCGGTCTGCCATACGATCAACCCGCGGCTCTCCGCAGAGCAGATGATCTACATCATCAATCACGCCAAGGACCGATTGCTTTTTGTTGATCTCACCTTTGTTCCGATCATAGAGAAGCTGCGCGAACACCTGCCTGCCGATCTGCGTGTCGTCGTCATGACCGACCAGGCGCATATGCCGGAAACATCTCTGGAGGGTGTTCTGTGCTATGAAGAGGTCCTGGACGGTCAGCCGGATCACATGGATTGGCCGGATTTCCCGGAAGAGACGGCCGCTGGCCTCTGCTACACCTCCGGCACAACGGGCAATCCGAAAGGGACTTTGTATTCCCACCGGTCCACGGTCCTGCACGCCTACAGTTTGTGCGTAACCCTCCCGAAGGTTCTGCAGGAAGGCAGCCGTATTCTGCCGGTTGTCCCTCTGTTTCATGTCAATGCGTGGGGGCTGCCCTATTCAGCGCCGTTGTCCGGCGCCAGCATGATCTTCCCGGGCGGCGCGCTGGACGGCAAATCCCTCTACGATCTGATGGAGCGTGAGAAGGTGTTTTCCGCCTGGGGCGTTCCGACGGTCTGGCTCGGTCTCATGAATGAAATCAACCAGCGCGGCCGGTTGCCTGACGGTCTTGGCGATATCGTCGTCGGCGGGTCTGCCGCGCCGCGCTCACTGATCGAGGGGTTTGAAAAGCAGGGTGTCAATGTCTGCCACGCCTGGGGCATGACCGAAATGAGCCCGCTCGGTACGCAAGGCAATCTGCCGCCGCGCATGGACGATTGGAGCATGAAGGACCGGATTGACCGGAAACAATCCCAGGGCCGCCGGGTCTTTGGTGTCGATCTCAAAATTGTCGACGATGAAGGCAACCGCCTGCCGCATGATGGCAAGACGCCAGGTCATCTCTATGTGCGCGGAAACTCGATTACGTCGGGCTATTTTGAAAACCCGGAAGCCTCAAAACTGGTGTTTGACGAAGAAGGCTGGTTCTGCACCGGGGATATCGCTGCGATTACATCCGACGGTTTTCTGGTTATCACCGACCGGTCCAAGGACCTTATCAAGTCCGGCGGGGAATGGATCAGCTCGCTTGATCTGGAAAACATCGTCATGTCCCATTCCGGCGTTGCCAATTGTGCTGTGATTGCTGTGCCGCATCCAAAGTGGGACGAGCGCCCGCTCCTAATCATTCAATCGAAAGACGACGATGCGCCGCCGCCAAAGGACGAACTTCTTGAGATGCTGGGCGAGCATTTTGCCAAATGGCAGTTGCCGGATGACGTCGTTTATGTCGATGCGCTCCCGCTGACGGCGACCGGCAAAGTATCCAAACTCACCCTCCGCAAAAACTTCGCAGAAGGCGCAGCATGACCCCGGATAAACTGTTCACTCTCGCTGGCAAGACAGCCCTTGTCACAGGTGGGGCAACCGGCATTGGCCGTATGGCCGCAGAGGGCCTCTGCGCAGCTGGCGCACGCGTCCTCATTGCCAGCCGCAAGGAGGAGGCTTGCCTGCGGGCAGCCGAGGATCTCAACGCGCTGGGCTATTCTGGCAAAGTGGAAGGGTTCGGCGGGGATGTCGCGACCGAGGACGGAATTGCCGCGCTGACGGATGAGATCGGAAAGCGCACCGATAAGCTCGACATTCTGATGAACAATGCCGGGACCAGTTGGGGCATGCCGCTCGGCCAATTCCCCTATGAAGCCTGGGACCGGGTGATGCGCCTGAACGTGACCGGCCTTTTTCATCTAACCCAAAGCCTGCTGCCCATGCTGGAAGCGTCTGCATCGGATGATGATCCAGCGCGGGTGGTCAATGTCGGCTCGGTGATGGGCGAAACCCCGCATGGCGACCGGGCCTACAGCTATGCCGCGTCTAAGGCAGCTGTTCATCACCTGACCCGGATCCTGGCTAAGGAACTTGCGGACAAGCGGATCACCGTCAACGCTCTGGCTCCCGGACCGTTCGTCAGCAAGATGACGGCCTTTGCGACAGCGGACGAAGACACCCGCAGCCGGGTGGGGGCTCAAGTGCCGCTTGGCCGCGTTGGCAAGCCCGAAGACATTGCAGCGATCCTGCAGTTTCTCTGCGGAGCAGGCGGTGGCTACATCACCGGAGCGATCATTCCGGTCAGCGGCGGTATCAACGTGGAAACCGGTCCGGACCTGTTCCAGGAGGCCTATAGTTGATCCCGGATCTGGATGACACTGACTTGCCTGTCGAGACCTTGAGCGGTCTCGTCGGCAAGGAGGTCGGCGTATCTTCGTGGCATCTCATCGATCAGGCCATGATCGATGCTTTTGCGCAGGTGACCCGGGATCATCAGTACATCCATGTCGATCCTACCGAAGCGGCAAAGACCCCCTTTGGCGGAACCATCGCACACGGGTTCCTTACGCTGTCGTTGTTGTCTGCCATGGGCCTGGAGGCGCAGCCACGAATTCAGGGCATGGTGATGGGCATCAACTACGGATTTGACCGGGTCCGGTTCTTGAGCCCGGTGAAATCCGGATCCCGTATTCGTGGGCGGTTTGTCCTGAAAGACGTGAGGGCGGTGAAGCCCGGCGAATTGGACATCACCTGGGCCTCAACCGTGGAAATCGAGGACGAGAGTCGTCCGGCCCTGTCTGCGGATTGGCTCAACCGGTTCTATCTGGAGACTGGCGCGGCCTAAGTCGTGGGAATTGGGGAGGCATTTGTTGGGAGGCGAAATGCTTAAAAAACGCGAGCTGCCAAAGGCTCTGCAGAATTTGCGGCTGCCGGTCGTCGCGGCGCCGCTCTTTATCGTGTCCTGCCCCAAGCTGGTGATAGCCCAGTGCAAGACGGGTGTGATCGGGAGTTTCCCGGCGCTCAATGCCCGCGATGAAGATGGCGGGCCGGTCATGCTGGAAGCCTGGCTCAAGGAAATCACCGAGGAACTCGACCGCCATAATCAGGCCAATCCGGACAATCCTGCAGCGCCCTTCGCGGTCAATCAGATCGTCCGCAAAACCAATGAGCGCCTGGAACGGGACATGGAAATCTGTGTCCGCTGGAAAGTGCCGATCTGGATCACCTCGATGGGCGCGCGGGTGGATGTCAACGAGGCCGCGCATTCCTGCGGGGGCATTGCGCTCCATGACGTGATCAACAACACCTACGCCAAAAAGGCGATCGACAAGGGGGCCGACGGTCTTATTGCCGTGTGCGCTGGCGCTGGCGGCCATGGCGGACCGCAATCGCCATTCGCCTTGATTCGTGAAATCCGGGAGTGGTTCGACGGCCCGATCCTTGCCGGTGGTGCAGTTTCGACCGGAGAGGCGTTGCTGGCCGCGCGGGTCCTCGGCGCCGACTTCGGCTACGTCGGCTCGCCATTCGTGGCAACGCATGAGGCGGATGCAGCCGATGTCTACAAGGACATGATGGTCGCCGGCAGTGCGGAAGATGTCATCACGACGGCTGTTTTTACCGGCCATCCAGCCACCTACCTTAGGTCATCAATCACCAAGGAAGGCCTTGATCCGGACAATCTGCCAACCGACTGGAAACCGTCGATCCTGCCGGATGGCGATGATTTACCAAAAGCCTGGCGGGACATTTGGGGTGCCGGTCAAGGGATCAATGCGGTGAAATCCGTCGGTCCGGCTGCCGAGGTCGTCAATCGTTTGGAACAGGAATACAAGGCGGCCATCTCCCGGATGCGCGCCGAGATTTGTTAAGGGATAGGTTATGGATCTTGGAGTAACGGACCGGGTGCGCCCGCTGATCGAGCAGGTGCGCCGCATGGTGGAAACCGAAATCGCACCGCTGGATGCCGAATACCATGAGGAAGTCGGCAAACATCCCTCTGGCGACCGGTTCTTGCACACCGACCGGCAGATCGAAATTCTGGAAGGGTTGAAGGCCAAGGCCAAGGAACGCGGGCTCTGGAATTTCTGGCTGACCGACAGCGAGCGCGGTTTTGGCCTGACCACCGTGGAATACGCCTATCTTGCCGAGGAAATGGGCAAGGTCGGCATCGCAGCGGAAGTCTTCAACTGTAATGCTCCGGATACCGGAAACATGGAGGTTCTGGAGCGCTACGGTACGCAGGCACACAAAGACCGTTGGTTGAAACCGCTTTTGAACGGCGATATCCGCTCCGCCTATCTGATGACCGAGCCGGACGAAGCCTCGTCCGACGCCACCAACATTGCTTTGTCTGCCGTGAAAGACGGCGATGAATGGGTGCTCAACGGTGAGAAATGGTGGGCGAGCGGGGCCGGTGACAGCCGATGCAAGCTTTACATCGTGATGGCGCGCACCGATCCGGACGCGCATAAGCACAGCCGCCATTCCATGTTTCTGATCCCGGCCGATGCGGATGGACTGGAAGTCCTACGGCCGATGCATGTCTTTAATACTGATGATGCACCGCACGGCCATATGCACATCCGCTTCACCAATGTGCGCGTTCCGGAAGCTGATCTCGTACTTGGGCAAGGCCGCGGTTTTGAAGTGGCGCAAGGACGTCTTGGCCCAGGCCGGATCCACCACTGTATGCGGGCGATCGGTCAGGCCGAGCGGGCGCTCGAACTCCTGTGCAAGCGGGCTCTGAGCCGGGAAGCTTTTGGCAAAAAACTCGCAGATCTCGGGGCCAATCACGACATCATCGCCAATGCGCGTATGGAAATCGAGATGGCGCGCCTGCTCTGCCTGAAAGCAGCCTGGATGATGGACACGCAAGGCACCCGTGCAGCCCAGCCATGGATCAGCAAGATCAAGGTCATCGCACCGCTGATGGCGCTGAAAGTGGTCGACGAAGCAATGCAGGTCCATGGGGCCGCCGGGATCAGTCAGGACTTCCCGCTGGCCAGCATGTGGGCGCATTTGAGGACCCTGCGTTTTGCCGACGGGCCGGACGCGGTCCACCGGCGCCAGGTCGCCCGGGTTGAGCTTCGCAAATACACCAACGCTGGGTGAGGTTCGTTTAATGACCACTGCGGCACTGGATCTTGAGCGACTGGCATCCTGGCTGGAGCAAAACCTGCCGGGGTTCAAAGGGCCGTTGACGGCAGAAAAGTTCAACCGCGGTCAATCGAACCCGACGTTCCGGCTCTCCGCGCCCTCCGGCGCGTATGTGTTGCGGCGAAAGCCGCCGGGTGTGCTTTTGAAATCCGCCCACGCCGTTGACCGGGAGTTCCGGGTTCAAAAGGCCCTCGCAGCAACGGATGTTCCGGTCGCCCGGATGCATGTTTTGTGGGAGGACGATGATGTGATTGGCTCGGCCTTTTACATCATGGATCTGGTCGAAGGGCGTAACTTTGATGATCCCCGGGTTCCGGGCGTCGATACGGCCACCCGGTCGGCAATTTACGACGAAATGAACCGCGTGCTCGCTGCCATCCACTCCGTGGATCTGGAGGCGGCTGGCCTGGCCGATTATGGCCCGGCGGGGAACTACTACCGCCGCCAGATCGATCGCTGGACCAAACAGTACAGGGCGAGCGAAACCAGGACGATTGCGGACATGGACGAGCTGATTGCATGGCTTGACCAGAACATTCCGGAAGACGATGGCCGGCGCACGCTGGTGCACGGCGATTACCGGATCGACAACATGCTGTTCGCGAAAGATAGTCCGGAGTGTGTCGCGGTGCTCGACTGGGAACTGTCGACACTCGGCCATCCCTTTGCGGATCTCGCAGCCCTTATCATGCAATGGCGCTGCCCGCCGGGAGCCGAAGGCCGGGGTCTTGCCGGTGTTGATCGCAAAATGCTCGGCATTCCCGAGGATCAAGCTTTTGTGGAGGCCTATTGTAAGCGTATGGGGATCTCCGGCATTCCGGATTTCGGTTTTTATCTGGCGTTCTGCTTCTTCCGGATGGGCGCGATCCTGCAAGGCGTCAAAAAGCGTGCGCTTGACGGCAATGCCTCAAACCCGGAGCAGGGCCTGAGGCTCGGCAAGGCGGTCCCGGGTTTTGCCAAGGGCGGCCTGGAGGCTATCCAGCATGGCTGATCAGCGTTTTGCAGGCCAAACGGTCATGATCACCGGGGCCGCCGGTGGCTTTGGTGCCGAAGCTGCCCGCAAATTTGCAGCGCTCGATGCGCGGTTGGCTCTGTCGGACCGGAATGAGAGCGGGCTGGAACGCATCCGTGCCGAGCTTCAGGATTCGGGCGCAAATGTCTGGGGTGATGCCTATGATGTCGGCAATGAAAACGAGACCAAAGCGCATATTGATCAAATACTGGAGCGCTTCGGCTCCCTTGATATTGCGCTCAACAACGCCGGTATTTGTCACGATCTCAAACCGTTGACGCAGCTCGCGGTTGAGGATCTCGACCGGATGTTTGCGGTGAATGTGCGCGGTGTCTTTTTGGGCATGAAATATCAGATCCCGGTGATGGCCAAGGCCGGGCGCGGTGCCATCGTCAACATGGCCTCAGCCGCCGGGCTTGTTGGGGCCGGCATGTTGTCGGCCTATGCGGCTTCAAAACACGCCGTCGTCGGATTGACGCGCTCGGCTGCCGACGAGACGGGGCGCAGCGGCGTCAGGATCAACGCGGTCTGCCCGTCCTTTGCGCAAACGTCGATGTACCTGAGCTTTTCCGAAGCCTTGGCGGAAAGCCAGAACAGGCCGGCCAGCGAGATCGATGCGGCCTTCACAAAACGGAGCCCGATGGGCCGTGTCATTCGATCTGACGAAGTCATCTCGGCCGTGCTGTGGCTCGCAGACCCGCACAACACGGCCGTCCACGGTCAGGCCATCCCCGTCGATGGCGGCTTGACCGCAGTGTGAATTATCAAGACCAGCCTTTCCTTGATGGTCATCCCGGACGTGATCCGGGATCTACTCTCATTTCAGCTCGCCGCAGATTTCGAGCAATTTTCCGGCGGCTCTGCGAACGATTGGATCCCGGGTCTCAGCTTGCGCTTCGCCCGGGATGACAAATGTTCACGATGACAGGTCAGTTCCAGCCGGTTCAGACGTATGAAACTCAGCCGTTGTTCCTTTCAGCAAACGTTCCACCGGTCGCGGCCATCTGGCGCAGGAGAGCCGGAACCTGCCAGTAGTAGCTGTCTTCCTCAGCAAAGGCTTCGATGCGCTTGACGAGTTCCGCTGCGCCGATTTGGTCTGCTGTGTGCATCGGTCCGCCACGGAACCGTGGGAAGCCGTAGCCGAAGAGATAAACCGCATCGATGTCGATTGGCCGGAGCGCGATGCCGTCCTCAAGAACGCGGATTGCCTCGGAAATCATCGCGGTCATGAACCGGCTGACGATCTCTTCTGCCGTGAATTTGCGCGGTGTGATCCCGGCCTTGGCCCGTTCTTCATCAATGATTTTGAGGGCATCCGGGTTCGGGCGGGCACCCGTCTCATCGTAGATGTAAAAGCCGCTGCCGGTTTTCCGGCCAAACCAGCCCTGTTCGCAAATCCGGTCGATGATCGGGACGTAGCGTTCCTCCGCCGGGCGGGTGGCCGCGCGGCGCTTGTTGGTCGCCCAGCTGATATCGAGACCGGCGAGGTCGTAAACCTGATAAGGGCCCATAGCGAACCCGAAATCGGTCATGGCCGTATCGACTTCTTCTGGAGAAGCACCGTCCATCATCATGTAATCCGCAGCCTTCTTGTAGAAGGAGAGAATACGGTTGCCGATGAAGCCGTCGCAGACGCCGGCCCGGACAGCGACTTTTTTCAGTTTTTTGGCAAGGGCAAAGCCGGTCGCCACAGCGTCTGGCGCGGTCTTGTCGGCGACGACCACTTCCAGAAGCCGCATGACATGGGCCGGCGAGAAGAAATGCAGGCCAATTACGTCCTGCGGACGGCTTGTCACGGAAGCGATTTCGTTGATGTCGAGATAGGAGGTGTTGGAGGCAAGCACCGCGCCGGGCTTTGCCACCTTGTCGAGCTCGGTGAAGATGCTGCGCTTCACATCCATCTCTTCGAACACGGCCTCAATGATGAGATCGGCTTCTGACAGGGCACCCAATTCGACCGCGGAGGACAGATTGCCGGAGAGGATCTGATCTCGTTTGTCGGCCGCGAGTTTGCCGCGTTTAACGGCGCCTTCAAGGTTTTTGGCAATTGTCGCCAGGCCCCGGTCGAGTCCGCCCTGGTCGCGTTCGGTCAGGGTAACATTGAACCCGGCCAGGAGGCACGCGGTCGCAATGCCGGAGCCCATGGTGCCACCACCGATCACTCCGATTTTTGCAATCTGGCGGGGTGTTTCGTTGGCTTCCGGGATTTTTGACACAGCCCGCTCGGCAAAGAAGGCATGGATCAGACCGGCGCGCTGCGGGCTTTCCATGCAGTCCTGAAACAGGCTGCGCTCTTTTTTTAGGCCATCGATCAGCGGCAGTGTGCTGGCTTCAACCGCCTCCACGCACTTGTGCGGCGAGAACAACAACGGTTGTGCCTTTTGCAGTTTCTGCCGGTAGGCCTCTATGGCGTCCGGATCGGCGGCTGTCTTCAGTTCGCCCGTCTTGCGATGGCTCAAGGTGCCGTCTGCAAGCGCTTGCGCAGCCTTGAGCGCAAGGTCACGTGGCGCGCCCTCTTCGACCGCATCGACCAGCCCGGACTTCAGCGCCTTTTGCGCCGAAATCGGCTTGCCACTGGTAATCATGTCCAAAGAAGCAGCAACGCCGGCAAGGCGCGGTGCGCGTTGTGTGCCGCCTGCACCCGGCAGAATGCCAAGGGTGACTTCCGGCAGCCCGACCTTGGCGCTGGGAACTGCAATGCGCGCATGGCAGCTCATGGCAACTTCCAGGCCGCCGCCGAGAGCCGTGCCATGAATGATGCACACGATGGGTGTTTCCGAGTTTTCAAGGAAATTGCATAGGTCCGGCAACCACGGGTCTTGTGGCGGTTTGCCAAATTCGCGGATATCCGCGCCTGCAATGAACGTTCTGCCTTCACCGTAGAGGCCAATGGCCTTGATCCCGGGATTTTCTTGCAGGTCTGAAACAGCTTGATGGATGCCCTGACGCAAGGCTTGAGATGCCGCGTTGACCGGAGGATTGTTGAGCGCGACAAGCGCGACATTGCCGTGTTTTTCGACGGAAACCACGTCGTTCCCTTTGCTGGCTGCGGATTGCACCGGCGTATCCATTGAGCTTCTCCCGTATGATTGTTGCGACAAGCATTGGCAATCTTGACGAACGTCTGTCAAGCCACCCAACGGGGTAAGCGCGTTTGAACTACGCGCCTGACCGCGGTTTGTCCGTGAAGGCGCACCGATCAGGTTTCAAATCGATCAGAGGGGTGCCATTGAGGCAGTCGAGTCCGCGTACGGTCAAAAGGGGACCGTTGACGGAGATCAGTTTGACCAGAGAGGTGCCAATGGGGTTGGGCCGGTTGGGCGAGCGCAACGCAAAGGTACCACGAACATCTCCGGTATGTGCCGGGTTCTGGATCACCAGATCTCGCCGGGCACGATCAAGCCAGTACAGCACCTCGATGCTGTCAAAGGTTTCGATGTTTTTCAGTGCCGGGACCCAGGGTTCAAACACCTCGATCCGGCAATCCGGCCCGTTTTCTGGATCGCCGCGCCGCGGACACTCCTTGCGCTCCACCCAGGGCGTGTGGATCCGCCCGATATAGCGCAGCTGGGCATCTTCGGGCGGCGTGGTCGGGACGAACACTTCATGAGGGCGAATATCGGTCATAAAAATCTGTCTGTTGCGTTCAAGGAGAGAGCCAGCGGACGCGGCCGAGCGGAGAGAGGTCATAGCCGCCCATATTGGCGGCTTTGTCCTGAAACTGCTGCGTCCGGGTGAAGTTCAAAAGCCGCTGAACGGGATCAGTGAAGTAGGACTTCCGGTCGATCAAAAGATCAAAGTGTTCACCGGTTAGCGGGACAAATCCGAGTTTGTACTGTTTGGCCATGGCTTCAACGCCAAGTGCAGCGTCCGCATCCCCGCTGGCAACAGCCCCTGCCGCCTCACTCTCGGTGTAGGCATATCCGCTCGAAGCCTGAAGATCTTCTTCGCTCAATCCGGCCACTTCCAGAAGCCTTGAAAAAAGGGCCGCTGCACCGGCGCCCGGTTGACGGCGCACAACGCGCTTGCCTCTGAGATCGGCAACCGAATGAATGTCATGTGCCGCGTCGCTTGAGACCAAAAGCCCGCGTTTGCGGATGGCCCAGCCGATGAGTACCGCGTCTGTAACGCCGAGTTCGGAGGCTGAGCCGACGTTCCAACCTGTTTTTTCGGGAATATGCAGGCCGGACAGGGCAGCACGGTGATCGGCAAAACAGGCAAGACCTTCCCGGCTGCCATTGAACAGCGTGGCAAGACCGCAGCCGGAATCTCTGATGGCCCAGTCGAGCAACGGATCATGAGACCCTGTGATCACCGCAGGCCGGTCGTCCGGTACAAGTGATCCAGACCCTTCGATCCAGGCGCGGATTTCGGATGCCGGAAACAGGAGTTTGCCCGTGATGCGCCGGTGGGGGATCTCATCGGCAGCTGCAAGGTCATAGACCTTGCGCTCCTTGACCCGCAACAGGTCGGCGACCTCGCGGGTCGTCAGATAGTCAGGCTGCTGTCCGGCGCTTTGTGGCACTTCAATCCCCATGTGTGGTGGCTGAACTTAGCGGAGTTTCAAACACTTGCACAGGGGTGTCAGCGGCCGAAAGACCCAGGCTGGAGATCAGCTGGGTTGACCGTGCTGAACATCAGTTCACCTGAATAAAGACGATCACGCAGCCGGAACAGGGACGGGCAATGTTGTTGTGCATTGCCGCATATTTAAATCGATCTAGTATGTTTTGAATGCGCTCATAAACGTTTGGTCTTTCTGCCGCTAATGGATTCTTAGAGCGTTCTAGATCGCTGGAAATGCAGTTGGACAAAAGGTGTTTTTTGATCATTGCTTGGCTCAGCAATTCTGCCGAAGTTGTTTCGCGCTGCAAAATATTCAATCAGCATGTGATTAAAAAATATTAGTTTTTTTTGATGCCCCCCCTTTCAAAGGGCTTTGATTTTTGTTTTGCTACCGCTCACAGCTGAAACGAAGACAGGCGGCGCGGAGGGGTGCGGTCGGAAATCGCTGGGGCTGATAAAAACAAACAAACCAGACTTGGGGACAAAATGGCGAATAATCGGGGCGCTGCTGTTAAGTATGACAGCGTTCAAAAAAGCTATGACGGCGAAAGCCTTGTCGTAAAAAATCTCAATCTGGATATCCCGCCGGGCGAATTTCTGACCATGCTTGGTCCGTCCGGGTCTGGCAAAACCACCTGCCTGATGATGCTGGCAGGCTTCGAACCGGCAACGCACGGCGAAATCTATCTTAACGATCGGCCGATCAACAATGTCCCGCCGCACAAGCGCGGGATCGGTATGGTCTTTCAGAACTACGCCTTGTTCCCGCACATGACAGTGTCAGAAAACCTTGCCTTTCCGCTTCAGGTCCGCAACGTCAGCAAAGCGGAGCAGGAAGAGAAGGTTCAGCGCGCGCTCGATATGGTGGAGCTTGGCAGCTTCGGAAACCGGCGCCCAGCACAACTGTCCGGTGGTCAGCAACAGCGTGTGGCCGTTGCCCGTGCATTGGTGTTCGACCCGGAACTCGTTTTGATGGATGAGCCGCTCGGCGCGCTTGACAAGCAGTTGCGCGAGCAGATGCAGTACGAGATCAAGCACATCCATGAAAATCTCGGCGTGACTGTTGTTTACGTGACGCACGACCAGACCGAAGCGTTGACCATGTCGGACCGCGTCGCCGTGTTCAATGATGGCGTCATTCAGCAACTGTCCACGCCGGATGATCTTTACGAAGATCCGCAAAACTCTTTCGTGGCGCAGTTCATTGGCGAGAACAACAAGCTCAATGGCAAGGTCATCGATATTCAGGGCGAAGAGTGCCGTGTGGAGCTTGGTGACGGAACACAACTCAAGGCCGACCGTGTGAATGTCAGCTCTGTTGGCGACAAGACCACATTGTCGCTCCGTCCTGAGCGTGTCGAGTTCGACACCCACGACAGCATGGACAATATTGTCAATGGCCGGATCGAAGAACTCATTTATCTGGGTGACCACATCCGCGTTCGTATGAACGTGGCTGGCAATGATGAGTTCATTGTAAAAGTTCGCAACCGCGGAGAGAAGCGCAAGCTGCATGTCGGCGAAACAGTCCCTGTGGGCTGGGCGTTGAATGACTGCAAAGCGCTCGACGCTGTTGTCTAAAGTCGCAGGGCGGCCGGTGTTCGGCCGCTAGCGAGATCGACGGAAGAAAACCGTTCAATCCTAAAAGAGGGAGCTACCAAACATGAAGCTCAAGACATTGGTTCTTGCAGGAACTGCCCTGGCTATGGCCGGTGGCGCAGCAACTGCGGAAGACATGACGCTGGTATCCTGGGGCGGTGCTTATCAAGCATCCCAAAAGGCTGCTTATGCTGATCCTTATGTAGCAATGCATCCGGAAGTGAATGTCATTTGGGACGAGTCGTCTGCAGAAGCTGTTGCCAAGCTGCGCGCGATGAACGAAGCTGGGAACATCACCTGGGACCTCGTTGACGTTGTTGCATCTGACGCCATCCGTCTGTGCGACGAAGGCCTAGCAATGGAAATCGATCCGGACACCGACCTTGCGGCGGCACCGGACGGCACCTCTGCATCTGATGACTTCGGCGACCTTCTCGTCTCCGAGTGCTTCATCCCGCAGATCGTTTACTCCACGACCTTCGGTTATCGCACTGACGTTGCCGATTGGGGCGGCAAAGAGCCGGATGACATCTGTGATGTGTTCGATCTCGAAGCTTTCCCGGGTAAGCGGTCGCTCGAAAAGCGTCCGATCAACAACATGGAGTGGGCACTCCTGTGTGACGGTGTTGCCAAGGAAGACGTCTATGACGTTCTGGAGACAGAAGAAGGTCAGGACCGTGCATTCGCCAAGCTTGATTCCATCAAGGACAACGTTGTCTGGTGGTCTGCTGGTGCGGAAACCCCGCAGCTTCTGGCTGACAGCGAAGTCGTCATCGGTTCTACCTACAACGGCCGTCTCTTTGCTCTGATCGAAGAGCAGAAGCAGCCGGTGAAAATGCTCTGGGACGCTCAGGTGTTCGACCTTGACGGTTGGATCATCCCGACCGGTCTGTCTGAAGAGCGCCTGGCGCGCGTCAAGGACTTTGTGAAGTTCGCGACAGACACACAGCGTCTCGCCGATCAGGCAAAATACATCTCCTACGGTCCGGCACGTAAGTCGTCCGCACCGCTGGTTGGTCAGCACGCATCGCTGGGCATCGACATGGCTCCGCACATGCCGACCGATCCGGAAAACGCCAAAAACACCTTCCTCTATAACTATGAGTGGTGGGCGGATTACCGCGATGACCTGGACGCAAAGTTCCAGGCCTGGCTCGCACAATAATTGGCCTTTTGAGGCCTGCGGACGGGGTACGCCCCGTCCGTTCTTCTTTTCTTTTCACGGAAGTCAGTTTGCATGAGCGATACCACCTCTGACCAGGTGTTGACGACGCAAGACGGAAAACCGTTAAAAGCCGCGCTTGCGCGCGCGCTTCGGCGGGAAAAGCTGCGGTCATTTCTATTGATCGCGCCCCTCTTGATCTTTGTCCTGATCACCTTCGTCGCGCCGATCATCGATATGTTGTTCCGGTCTGTCGAAAACGAGATCGTTTCCGAGACACTGCCGCGGACAGTGGTCGCGCTGGAGGAGTGGGATGAGGCATCGGGACAAGCACCCGGCGAAGACGTCTACAATGCGCTCCTGTACGATCTGATTATTGCCGTTGAAAACAAGCGTCATACGCAGCTTGGAACCCGCCTCAACTATGAACAGACGGGTCTTTCGTCCATGTTCAGGCGGACTGGACGGCGCGTTGACGATTTCGGAGAAGTTTACGCCGATCAGCTGATCGACCTGAATGCAGCCTGGAAAGAGCCAGTGACCTGGGCGACCATGTTTGGAACGCCTGAGTGGATTTCGGCGCAAGAAACCTGGGCAGCAAATCCATCTGGCCCGGAACCGGCTTTTGTGGTGTCGGACGCCGCCCGCAATGCCTTGCCGACAACGGCAGATCTGTACGGCGCATTCGCCCGCTTCATCCAGACGGAAGACAGCGACAGCCCGATGGAGGAAGATCCCTGGGTCCCTGTCTATAAGGCGCTGTATCAGGACCTGATTGCAAACCCGGACGCCGCATCTGCGTTTTCCGGAGAAACGGCGACACTCATTGGCCAAGCGGCAGCTGCCGCACCAAACTTTGAAACAGTCAGCATCAAAGAGTTGTTCATCGACGCGGATGATGACTGGGGAAGCGCTGAAAACTGGGCCGTCATCAAGACATTTGCCCCCAAATTTACATCCGGTTATTTCCTGTCTGCGGCTGATGCGCAGTTGACACCAACCGGTGTCGAGTTGAAGCCGGAAGATGAACGGATCTACCTTTATCTGTTCTATCGCACGTTGCTGCTTTCGATCATGATTACGGTGTCGTGCCTGCTATTGGGGTATCCGATCGCGTTCTTGCTGGCAGCCTTGCCACTCAGGTACTCCAACCTGCTTCTAATTCTGGTCTTGCTGCCGTTCTGGACATCGCTTCTCGTTCGGACGTCCGCCTGGAAAGTGCTTCTGCAACAGCAAGGAGTGATCAACGACTTCCTTGTCTGGATAGGGATAATAGGGGACGCGAACAGATTGGTGATGATCAACAACCAGACGGGCACGATCATCGCCATGACGCACATCCTGCTGCCCTTTATGATCCTGCCGCTTTATTCGGTGATGAAGACGATCTCACCATCCTATGTGCGCGCGGCCAAGAGCCTTGGGGCGAATGACTGGACTGCCTTCTGGCGGGTCTATTTCCCGCAATCAATCCCAGGCATCGGCGCTGGCGCGATTCTCGTGTTCATTCTGTCGATCGGTTACTACATCACGCCAGAATTGGTCGGCGGCACATCCGGTATCTTCATCTCCAACCGGATTGCGTTCCACATTTCCAGTTCGTTGAACTGGGGTCTTGCCGCAGCACTCGGCACTTTGTTGCTCGTCGCGGTGCTGCTCCTCTTTATGGTCTATGATCGTATCGTAGGCATCGACAACGTGAAGCTGGGGTGACGAACATGAGCGCTTTACCTCCATATGCCTCCCCGCTTCAGAGGACCTGGCATTACAGCTTCCGGGTCATTTGCGGATTGATCTTTTTCTTCCTGATCTTTCCGATCATGGTGATCGTGCCTTTGAGCTTCAACGCACAGGACTTTTTCACGTTCACGCCAGAGATGCTTGCTCTTGATCCGGCCGGGTATTCGTTGAAGCACTATCACGACTTCTTCACCAACCCGGACTGGCAGCAGGCCCTGCGCAACTCGGTGATGATTGCTCCGGCCGCAACAATCCTTGCAACGTTCCTGGGCACGCTTGCAGCGATCGGTCTGTCTCAAAGTCATGTACCGTACAAGTCGGCAATTATGGCGGTCCTCATCTCGCCGATGATCGTGCCGTTGATCATCTCGGCCGCAGGCATGTACTTCTTCTATTCCCGGATTGGTCTGCAAGGCACCTACTGGGGGGTCGTACTGGCACACGCGGCTCTTGGCACCCCTTTTGTGATCATCACGGTGACAGCGACGCTGGTCGGATTTGACAAAAGCCTCGTCCGCGCAGCTGCAAGCATGGGGGCAGATCCGGTTACGACCTTCTTCAAGGTCCAGATGCCGCTGATCATTCCAGGTGTTGTGTCTGGAGCCTTGTTTGCGTTCATCACGTCCTTTGATGAGGTGGTCGTGGTCTTGTTCCTCGGATCTGCCAGTCAGCAGACTTTGCCTTGGCAAATGTTCACCGGTTTGCGCGAACAGATCTCACCAACGATTTTGGCGGTCGCCTCGCTCATGGTGGCGATTTCAATTGCGCTTCTGACAGTTCTGGAACTGTTGCGCCGCCGGTCGGAACGCTTGAGAGGCCTAACGCCGGGCTAAAAGACCTGGCGCCATCTGTCCGGATTTGCGTAGGACGTGACGGTTTTGAACATGACATGCGCACGCTTGCGCAGTAGGAAATAACCGAGCTGTTTCTAAAAGACCGGTGGCGGAACGCCAGTCACCGGGTGGACGGAAAACCGTGCCGGCAGCAAGACAATTTGGGTTTGGGCCTGGCGGGCCGGCTTCTTTTCAGAAGCCGGCCCGTTTTCTTTTTTCAAGGCCTTCTTTGGTGAAGATACACAGGAGGACGCGATGAGCGACGACATGATCCGGATTTATGAAATGAACAATGGCGAAAAGGCATTCTCGCCATTTTCGCCGCAGGAGATGGACCGCCGGCAGGCTCAGCTCAGGACCTTGATGGCAGACCGGGGGATCGACGCCTGTCTGTTCACCTCGTATCACAACATCTGCTATTACTCGGGCTTCCTTTATTGCTACTTCGGCCGGAAATACGGGTTTCTGGTCACTCAGGACAACGCAACCACGATTGCAGCCGGGATCGACGGCGGCCAGCCATGGCGCCGGACCCATGGTGACACCGTGATTTACACAGACTGGCGCCGGGACAACTATTTCTACGCCATCCAGTCGTTGCTCGGCTTGCCCAATGCTTCCGTGAAGCGTGTTGGCGTCGAGTTCGATCACGTCTCTCTGGATTTGTTGAAGCAGCTTGAGGCGGCTTTGCCGGGGGTCGAGCTGGTCGACATTGCAGCGGATGCAATGACCCAGCGAACCATCAAGAGCGCGGAAGAGCATGTGTTGATCCGCGAAGGTGCCCGAATTTGTGACGTGGGCGGCGCGGCGCTCGTCGATGCCGTTCAAGCGGGCGTTACCGAGCACGAGGTCGCGATCGCATCCACCAGTGCCATGATCCGCGAAATCGCAAAATCCTTCCCGTTTGTCGAGCTGATGGATACATGGACCTGGTTCCAGTCCGGCATCAACACGGACGGCGCGCATAACCCGGTGACCAACAAGGTGGTGGAAGCCGGCGACATCTTGAGCCTGAACTGTTTCCCGATGATTTTTGGCTACTACACGGCGTTGGAGCGCACGCTGTTCTGCGAGCATGCTTCCGATGACCATTTGAAGCTTTGGGAAGTGAACTGTCATGTCCACCGTGAAGGACTGAAGCTCATCAAGCCGGGTGCGCGCTGCCGCGACATCGCGGCGGAGCTGAATGACATCTACCGCAGCCACGATCTTCTGAAGTATCGCAGTTTTGGATATGGCCACTCATTCGGGGTCTTGAGCCACTACTATGGCCGTGAGGCTTCGGTTGAGTTGCGGGAAGACGTCGATACCGTCTTGGAACCCGGAATGGTTGTCTCCATGGAGCCAATGATCATGATCCCGGAAGGAGAGCCGGGTGCGGGTGGATATCGTGAGCATGACATCCTGATCGTGACGGAAGATGGTGCGGAGAACATCACCGGCTTCCCGTTTGGTCCGGAGCACAACATCATCCCGAAACGATAGTTGAGGTAGCCGCCGGGGCATCATGGGTTCCGGCGGCGGCCATGCAGGACGAATTGTGCTGCAATTCGAATTTTGAAGCCATTGGCTCAACGCGCATGACCGGGCATTATCCAGCCGCAACAAAAAGCGACATCCAGTTTGGGAGACAGTTGAAAATGATCAAGATCCATGGCCGCAAGACCTCGGCCAATGTGCAGCCCGTGATCTGGTGCCTGGACGAGCTGGGTGTCGAGTATGAACGCCTTGATGTCGGGGGCCCGTTTGGCGGCACGGATACCCAAGAGTTCTTGGGCATGAACCCGCTGGGTCTTGTGCCGGTTCTGGAAGAAGATGGTCAGGCGATTTCGGAAGCAGTCACCATCCTGCGTTATCTGATGCGCCGTTTTGGTGGGCATCCGAGCGACCCGATGGCGGCCGCGCAGATCGAAAAATGGGCCGACATGTCCCGTCAGCACATCTATGTGCCGTTGATCCCAACGATCTTTATCCAGATGGTCCGGGTGACTGCGGAAGAACGCAACGGGGCTGCGGTTGCTCAGGCAGAAGCGGCTCTGAAGCAGGCGATGGGTATCTTCGAGGCAAACATCAAAGGTCCGTTTTTCGGCGGTGATGCACTCAATCTCGTCGACTACCAGGTTGGCGGCCTTTTGTACCGATACTACGAACTGGATTTCGATCGTGCGGATCTCCCGCAACTGAAAGCCTATTATGACCGGCTGTGTGAACGGAAAGCCTATCAGGAGAACATCATGATCGACTTTTCCGCCATGAAGGTTCCTGGCGCTTGAGTTCCTAAAGCGCCTAAACTCAATGGGGCTTCAGGGGAACCTGGAGCCTTTTTTGTGTGCCGGATGCAGGTCTTTTTGGCACTGCTGCACTTTTCGGCTGCGCTTGAACGTGCAATCACTTGGGCAACGGGAGATACAGGAATGAAGTTGTTGCGGCATGGGGCCCCAGGCGCCGAAAAACCCGGTCTACTGGACAAAGACGGCAAGATCCGCGATCTCACGGGCATTGTTCCGGATATCGCGGGTGCGGTTTTGTCCGATGCCGGTCTTTCGGCCCTTCGCGGCATTGACGCGGAAAAGCTTCCGGAAGTCACGCCTGGAACGCGACTTGGCCCCTGTGTTGCCGGAACAGGCAAGTTCATCTGTATCGGTCTGAATTACGCAGACCACGCGGAAGAGGCCGGTATGGATGTGCCGCCGGAACCGATCATTTTCATGAAGGCAACCAGTGCGATCTGTGGTCCTAACGATCCCACTTTATTGCCGCGCGGCAGCGAAAAGACGGACTGGGAAGCTGAACTGGCTGTCGTGATCGGCAAGACCGCGAAATACGTCAATGACGCGGACGCCATGGACCATGTGGCCGGGTATACGGTGGCCAACGACATTTCGGAACGCAGCTATCAGATTGAGCGGTCAGGCCAGTGGACCAAAGGCAAGTCCTGCGACAGTTTTGGCCCGGTCGGGCCGTGGCTGGTCACACGGGACGAGGTCTCTGACCCGCAAGATTTGAACATGTGGCTGACAGTGAATGGCGAAAAGCTTCAGGACGGGTCGACCCGGACGATGGTCTATTCCGTGGCGTATCTCGTCTCCTATCTCAGCCGGTTCATGACGCTGCATCCGGGCGACATCATTTCCACTGGAACACCTCCGGGTGTCGGCATGGGCATGAAACCGCCGCGCTATCTGAAAGCCGGTGACGTTGTGGAGCTCGGCATCCAGGGCCTCGGCTCCCAGCGGCAGGAAGTTGTTGTGGACTGATGAACTTCGGTATCAGGTCGACCCACCAATCGCGTCTTGAAAATAAGGGTTTTAAAGCGATTAGTTACCTTCTTGGCAATCGTGGACGCTCAAATGTCTCCGTTCAACCTGTTCCAGTACTCTCCAACTAGCCCATTTGCGAAACCTTTTCCTCGGATGTAGGCAGCTACGATTTCCGGATCTCGGGAGTGGACCACTGTGGCATTATGGTTGGATAGAAAGATCCGCCTACCTAAAATCTCTGGAATGAAATTCGGTTGTGTTCGCCCAGTAACAGCGACTGCACCGCTCCAATTAGCGTAGTTCAAAACTGCTTCCAGAACTTGAGATTCTGCTTTTGGTAGCGAAAGCATCTGAAGTACACGAAGAACACGATCATGACCTTTATGATAGATTAACGTTCCGATCGGTTCATTCCGCTTTCCATTAATCTTGGCTACCTCCATAGGACCAATTTTAGATTTTTGCTTTGAGTCGTCCAGGAGTTGTAGGAGTTGCGTTTTGTCAAACGCAGGTCGAGGCGAAAACCTGTCTGTACATTTTTCGAATAGACCTATGAACGTGCTATGGTCGATCGGCGCAACAAGCTCCGCTGACTGGTTTTCAGGTTGCCCAAGCGCAAGCCAGCTCTTTCCAGCATGTGCATTACGCTTCAACAGTGAGCTATCTAAGAAGTTGGTGACGGGTTTGATGACCGGAAACGCTGCTTTCAGCAAGTTAGATCTGGCCGCCGATACTATAAGTAAATAGTTGGTCGGACGTAGTGAGCGGTGCCAGGTCCAGCTATAATCTGGAAGAGTAATTCCGCCTAGCTTCGTCCACATTGTATGCGACACTTCGCTCGCTGTTTCACTCAGCGAAAGGTCTTGTGGCCCGTTTAGAAAGGCTTTCATCAACCGGGGCGCGGTCAACGGTTCGGCTTTTGGATCTTTAACCATGAAGGATCCGCAGATAGCCGCAAGTAAACGTCTGTTTTCGAATACCATCGGCGCGGCATATCCGCCCAAAAATCCCGAAATGTCGCCCGAAGATGTTTCATGCACGAGAGACCCAATACCGCCATTGTCTTCCGGATGAAGATACAACTTCTCCAGATAGGCGCGCAGTTGATCCTCATCGGCTGAGGAACCGTTTCGAAAGACATCACAAAACAGCCGAGCAACAGCATCAGCATCACCAGGGACAGCCGTTCTGATGTTGCTCATTGATTGTGCTCTTTGCGGGCAATAGCAACTCTTGGAACACTGTCATTGTTGTCAATGAGCTGAATATCGACGTAGCATTTGGCTCTTTTGAGAAGATGCAGCGCTTGCTTGTGCTGACCTTCACCAAATTCAAAGGCGAGCCATCCCCCTTCTTTGAGATGGCCCGCGGCATCGCGAACAAGGCGCTGGAGTACGGAAATCCCGTATGGCCCACCGTCAAACGCGGCCCGTGGTTCGTTTTCCAGAAGATGAGCGCTCTCATTTTCCAGGCGGCCCGAAGAGATGTAGGGCGGATTGCAAACAATCAAATCCGTTTCTTCGCCGGGACTTGCGTGCGGCAAAGCAGAAAACAGATCGCCCCTGCACGTTGTGACGCGATCATGTAGCCCAAGCAGGCGTGCGTTCTCCTTAGTGGTGGCTATACAGTCTTCGGTCAAATCACAGGCCCGCACCTTTGCATTTGGCAGATGGTGCGCAATGGCAAGTGCCAGATTGCCGGAACCGCAGCACATGTCGATGACCTTTAAGGGGCCATCCAATTCTTGAACAAGCCGGATCGCGGTTGCGCCAAGCAATTCAGTTTCTGCGCGCGGGACCAGAACGCTACCTGCAAGCTGAATTTCGATCCCCAGAAACGGTTTTGTGATGGGTGAAGCGGCAGATCCTGACATGTGAGAAGTCGCCTTAGGAATGAAATGGAGCGGCTATTGCCGCAGTGATGGCTTTATTTTGGCCGCTTTAGGTGTTCAGCTATCGATGTTCTAAACCACGCACCTTGCCAGAGTAAACGCTCCGTTGGTTTGTGTTCATTATGTGGTCGGGCCCCTAGGCAGTTTTCTGTAAATTGATCGTCAACGCTATTGGGATATTCATCAGTCAATACCGGTTGATCAATAATTGAATATCACCTTAGTGAATCTTTTTTGATGAGTATTGCACCTATGAAAATGCGCTTTCAGCAATTGGCGTCCTTCAAGATGGCGAAAACCTATGTCGCCTCCGGTGGAAGCCTCGTGTTGAGCGCTGCCGCACAGCTACTCACGTTCGCAATCCTGGCCAGGTGGTTTGGCGTTGACCAGTTTAGTCTCTTCGTCACCTTGATGGCGGTTGCCAACATCGCGGTACACCTCTGTGGTCTGGGGGCTATGGAAAGCCTTTTGCGACGAACCGCCCAAGACCCATCGATGTACCCAAAGCTGTTGGGTCACAACATTCTGCTAACCCTTCCAAGTGCCTTCGCAATTATCTTCGTTGGAAGTCTGGTTTTGCCGCACTATTTCAAGGTGTCCGATGATCCAATCGCGAATTTCTTTCTCATCACCTTGATGATGACAACAAACATTCTTTTAGTTCGTGTCATTGTACTCGTTGAGCAAATTTTCATCGCACATGAGAAATTCGCAGGAGCGAATGCAACCGTTTTGTCGTTTGCCATCGTTCGTACAATCGCTGCGGTGACGGCTTGTATCGTTTTTGGTGTGACGACCGTTGCCAGTTTCATCTTCTGGCAGTTTGCCGCGCATGTCATTGTTGCCCTCGGCGCAATATATGCCATTAGGCCCTATGGTCGGCCGGTGTTCAGCATCGTGCCTGAGGAAGTCAGACAAGGTCTTTACTTCAGCATTCCTTTCATCTTGCGGGCTACGCGTCAGAACGTGGATGTTATGGTACTTAACATTGTTTCTACAGCTGAAATTGTCGCCAGCTACAGTGTTGCGCGCCGGATTGTCGAAAGCAGCTATCTGTCAATCGATGCATTAAACCGGCTTGTCTATCCGGGTACTGCCAAGGTCGCGGTTAATGGCCTTCACTACGCTTGGGGAAGAGTGCAGAAAGTTTTCTGGATAACGATAACAATCGCTTTTTCCGCCGCTCTAGTGGTGTTTCTGCTTGCTCCGCTTCTGCCGGTCATTTTCGGAGAAGGGTATACTTCTCTCGTCGATTTCACGCGAGTTTTATGTTGGGTAATCATCCCAATGGCAGTTTGGGTTGTTGCAATTGAAGCATTAGGGGCTTCAGGTAATCAGAAATACCGAGCCTGGATCTTGGGCGGCGGAAGTATTTTTGGTGCAATATTCATTGCCTTAGGGACTTGGTTTTACCCCCCAACAGGAACCATTGTTGCCTACTATAATGTTGAAATCCTGACGGCGCTGGTTGCGTGGGGGATCTATTTTTATGTGATGAAGTTGTCGCGTACGAGGAGCCCTGAGGTATCATGAAAGCCAAACAGATCCTTGAGGGTGCCAGATCTGCTGCCTATGGAGAGCAATCGGTCGAAGCGTTGCAAATGTTTAATAACGAACTCGCTGAGAGGGGTCTCGGACAAGGCGTAAGAAAAAGAATTGGAGCGCACCAACTGGCCATCGAAGACATCCCGCAAGTTGCGGAGTTGTTCGTGAAGGTTTTCGGCGCTCCAGGGCATAAAGTTGACCAGAACTTGATCGAATATATTAAAGACCTTTCATTCGGCAATCCGATTTCATCAACGTCTCAAGGAGGGGTTGTGTACTCTGATGAAAGTGGAAACATTACCAGCGCGGTTCTGGGAATTCCGGTCGGCTATCTGATCGATGGCGAACAAATTCGGGGGCGGATGCTCTGTGCCTTTATGGCGTCCGGCAAGGGCAGTACTCGCGCTGCAGCCAGCGTTTCGACTTCCGCACGTCCTCAAGACCCTGCAGAATTCTGTTTTTCTGACAATGCGTCGCCCCGTAGCGCTGGTCACGGACGCGCGGGCGGTGCAATAGTTTTGCCACAAAACAGCCTCGTCTGGGAGCGGCCATATCGACCAGTATCAGCATTTGTACTGCGCTGGCAGAAACGGCTTCCGGCTTCACTTGTTTCAACGTTCTGCTTCTTATCCCGCCCATTGGATGCCCTGATTCGCTGTTGGTTCCCAAGCTTCGGTGTCGCAGAGGCATTTAGGCCGAAGTCGACTACGAAAATAGAGACTTGCTCTAGCGATCAATTTAGAGCAACTGCATTGGCACTGATAAAAAGTGTTCGATTGCGGCCTGAATGGTCGAAACAGGAATTTGAATGGCTCTATTTGATGGCCAGCCGGAACCACACTCTCGGGAGACTGAAAACGTATTTGGTGTCATCTGAAAACGGGACAACTATCGGAGCTTTTATGGTCTATGAGAAAGCTCAGAGGACCGTTCGGCTCTTGCATCTTTTCGCGCCTGATGCGGAACTGAAAAGGGTGTATCGTGCGTTTTTCGACTTATACGATCAGAAAGGCTTTTGCACAGCAATTGGCGTTATGGAGCAGCGCGCATTTATGGCTATAACCGAGCAGACACGTCTGTTTTTCAAGGCCAACAGCTATTTTTGTGTTTCAACTCAAAATGAGGCTGTTTTAGACGCTATTCAAAAAGGTGACGTGGTTTTTGGTGGTTTAGCATCTGAGATCTGGAGTCAGCTCACCACCGACTATTAAAGCGGGGTCAGCGGCGTTGCTTTCGAGTACTCCTTAGTAAATAAGGGCGGAGTGGCGTGAAAAACGTCAAAGAAATGTAAAAAAGACCTCAAGCTACGGACTCTTTGATACTAGAGTTACCGGCGTATCTGGTGTCAAATCCGGAAAAACTGGGACTTCAACAGTCTCCGGGACACAGCCAGACTAATTCGTGCAATGGCTTTATTGCTGCTGAACTGTTGATACTCAAATCCTATTGATCTTCTTCTGCTGTGGGAATTGATTACTATATGTGAATCAAACAAGTGGGAGCGCCAAACAATTCCAGCGTTACAGGCAGTTTCTTAGGGCTCATCAGATCTCTTGGGGTTAAAATGACATTGGCTCACAGATATCAGTCTTTGCCTGCAATTAACCTTATTATGAAAAAGTCTGTGTCATCGGACATAGTTAGCTCTCGGGACAGTGGTTGAGGTTGAAGTCATAAATGTACAGGCCGAAAGATGACAGGCGCCCGTCAACCGCCGGGAAAAAGGTCAAGACCGGATCCGCCAACAAGCGTCGGCGGTTTACCGGCGGACAATACCAATTTCATGATGACTTAGAGGACGATTACTTAGACGATGTTGACCATGAGTCTTTGGATGATCCATGGATGATCAACCGGCAGGACCGGAGCTCTGTCAAAAGGAAATACACGCGGGCTGGCATGCGCTCAGAAGGTACTTTGAAGGAGAGCATGAATGAAAGCGGCGTAGAGCGGCTGTACTCGCTGGCAGATAAGGTCGGAGACGAAAGAGCTGATAGAAGGCCTAGTCGGTACTCAAGAGGCTATCAGCCAGAACGGCCTTACGTCGGAGATAGGTATAGAGAAAACCGCAGTGGTTCTCGCAGCAAAGCGACTGCAAGCCGTCTAAATGATAGTGGATACAAATCCAGCTCAACTGTAGTCCGATCACAAGGCAATAATTCGGACTTCTTCTCACGCTGTATCCAGCGTATGGGGGAAGTTCGGGCCAGCGACATATTCTGGTGGGTATGGTCAGGGAAGTGGATCGTTATTCTGTTCACGCTTCTTGGAATTCTTGCCGGTTTCACGTTTTCCCAGGCAACCCCGCCTCGGTATACCGTTTACACCGATATTTTGATCGCTCCTATAAATTTGCAAGTCATTAGGGATGACTTAGTACCTGCAAACCCGATTGGAGACGCACAACTTCTTGAAGTTGAAAGCAAAATGCGGATCCTTGTCTCGCGAAATGTCTTACTTGCGGTGATTCGCAAACTTAACCTGACGAACGATAGTGAGTTTGTTGGCAAACCCTCCTGGTTTTCCTTTTTATCCAATTCAGGGCGGGGGGAAGGTGACAAGGAACTTGTCGCCCTGAGAGCTCTGAGCGAGCGCGTCGAAGTGGATCGAGCTGCGCGTTCCTTTGTCGTTACGCTTGCTGTGTGGAGTGAAGAACCGGACAAAGCGGTCGAGATCGCCAACACTGTTGTCGAAATGTTTCAAATTGAACAATTCAACACGGCATCGGCCAGTGCGGGAAAAGTTGCCACAGCGATTGCTAACCGGCTTGATGAACTGCGCAAGAATGTTTCTGACGCCGAAGATCGTGTTTCTTCTTATTTGCGCGAAAATGGCTTGGCCTCAAGCCGTGAAGACCGTGTTGAGGCCCAAAGGGTTGCTGAATTGAACAATCGACTTGTGGAAGCACAAGCCGTATTCCTGAGGGCAAAATCCCAATATGAAGCAATGGTTGCAGCACAAAACAACGGATCTGTAATCCAATCCTCCGTGTTTCAATCTGAGGAAATGACTAGTCTTAGGGCTGAAGCCAACACGATCGACTTGGAACTCAGTTCAAGTTCCCAAGCCCTAGGCCCCAAACATCCACAATTGACTGTTTTGAACGCTCAACGTCAAACAATTCAGCGTGCGATTGATGGTGAAGCCAGGCGCCTTGTCGATGCCGCCCGTTCTGAGATGAATCAAACTCAATCCACTGTAGAGGAATTGCGTAAGGAGTTGTCCTCCGAGCAGGCCCGTGTTTACTCGCAGTACGACGCCACCGTCGGATTGCGGGAATTGGAGCGCGATGCGGAGGCTAAAGCTGGCATCTATGAGGCCTACTTGGCGCGGGTTCAGCAAATCACCGAGCAGCAGCAGGTTGACACGACAAACATTCGCGTCATTTCGCCCGCCTTTCCGCCCAAGTCTCGGAGTTGGCCGCCAAGGACCGTGCTGCTGTTGATTTTCGGGGCAATAGTCGGCATCGCTGTGGGTGTAACAGTCACTGCCATGCGGGGAGCTTGGCGGTTTTTAAGCCAGAGACCGTCAAATTGACCGTGGTGCCCTGATTAGGAACCTTTAATCCATGGTTTCTGGGAATGCAGACTTGAACTCCGCAAATCCTGTGTTTTTGGAAAACATGGTGTTCAGAACGCTTTTGTTCTGGGCCCTGTTTTTGTTCATGTGGATTTCGATAAACCCATTCGTCGATCTGACGGGTGATCTTCCGACGGAGATTGCGGAGAATAACGCAAATAAGCTCAATCAACTAATAGCGCTTACTCTGTCGGGATTAATGATCGTGTTTGGCGTAACACATCCGCTTCGTAGTTTATTGCTTCAGCCTCGAGCTTTGATAGTATTTTTCACGGGATGGTTTTTCTTTACATCGTTGATATCAGAGTACCCTGTAGATGGGATAAAGGGCGTTATTCTGTCGACGCTAATGATGATGAACGCAGCAGTTTTTTTGTTACTTCCTCAGTCGGAGTTACAATTTGCGAAATGGTTAGGCGTTGGCATTTTTATTGTATTATTCGTGTCGTATTTTGGGATCATTTTTATCCCGACACTTTCAATTCATCAGGCTTCTGAACTTCTCGAGCCCATGAACGCAGGGTTTTGGCGGGGACATTTCCCTCATAAAAACACTGCCGCGACTGCTATGACATTTGCCTGCTTTTTTGCGCTGTTTATATCAAGAGTGTGGTCGAAAACTTTTGGAATATTACTATTTCTGATGTCAGCGGTATTTCTTTTTAATACTGGAGGAAAAACAGCAAGCATGTTGCTCCCATTTTCTCTGCTTATTGCATTTGTTTTTGAAAAAATCCGCCTCAGCCGAACGCCAATTATTTTATTCGGTGTAGCAGCATTTAACTTTTTAGTTATCGGAGCAGCGGTCATTAGGCCAGTTAGAGAATTAATAGTGAGCATGGGGATTGATGCGACTTTTACCAATCGGTCGGACATTTGGCGTTTTGCTATCGATAAGATTGTTGAGCGCCCAATCACTGGGCAAGGATTGCGCGCTTTTTGGCAAAAAGACGACTTAGTTTTTGGTGGCGGGGATCTGGAGACATGGGCAGTTGCAGCCGCAAATGGACACAATTCCTTTATTGACATCACATTGGCTACGGGCCTGGTCGGATTGGTTCTTGCAGTTTTATGGATCTTGATCTGGCCGCTTCACAGTTACTCTAAAATACCAGATAGCCAAAAAAGTACACCGCTAACCCGCCTCTATTTGCGGATTTGGCTATTTACTATGTTTACAGCGGGTCTCGAAACATTTTTCTTTGAAGGTGGAAATCCATCATGGTTCATGTGTATGGTCGCCATGTTCGGCCTGTATTTCCAAGCCAACGCTCATATGGTGAGTAGTTCGGAAAGCGTAAATTCAACAAGAGAGTGCTGACTGACGGTTGCGCGTGTTTTAGTAGAGATTTCATTCATGCAACAAATCACTGCAGAACCTATACCTTCCAAATACGGTGACTGGTTTTCAGCCAAAACAGATGCAATCGGTAACCGACTAATCTGGAAGTTTGCTAAGCCGATTCTTCGCATGCAACTACCGTTCCCAATCGTAAGTTTTACTTTCGACGACTTTCCCGAAACAGCGGCCACAATTGGTGCGGTTATTCTAGAGGAGGCCAGTGTACGCGGAACCTTTTTTGTATCTGGAAGTAAAGCGGGTGGAGTGCATGACGGTCAAAAAATGGCCTCCGCAGAAAACTGCAAGGAACTGGTCAAACGGGGGCATGAACTTGGCTGTCATACCTTTTCTCATAAAAAACTCAGGCGGCTCAGTAAACGTGAGCTTGAAGATGAGTTGAACGCAAATCGGAAATTTCTGAAGGACGTTGGAGTAACCTCAAAGGAGGTGAATTTCGCTTTTCCCTACAATGCTGCATGGCCCGGCTCCCGGTCTGTTCTTCGCCGACACTTTGCGACATGCAGGGCAGCGGGCGAAAATGTGAACACAGATTTGATCGATCCGCTGATGCTAAAGGCCGTCGAAATCCACGCAGGTCGCGACATCAATGCTCATCTGATGCCTTGGATAGATCGTGTTGTCAGCTCAAATGGGTGGCTGATTTTCTTTTCTCACGACGTCCAGGATAACCCGTCACCATATGGGTGTAGTACAGCGGTTCTTCGTGAATTGGTTTCTAGCGCAATTGGCAAGGGGTGTCACATTCTCCCGGTGCGTGATGCGCTCAAACTGATTTCCCAATAAGGCGATTTCCGAGAATGGTTTCAAAAAACCTTTTGTCGATTAACAACTATTATTATCGGCGCGGGGGCGCCGAAGTTGTGTTTTTCGATCATAATACCCTCATGCAGGAAGAGGGTTGGGACGTTGTGCCTTTTTCCATGCAGCATCCGGAAAATCTTCCGTCTAACTGGTCAGAATACTTCATTGATGAAATCGAATATGGACGGAACTTGAGCCCCTTGGCAAAGGTTCAGCAGGCTGGCAAGATCATCTATTCCTTTGAAGCGCGGCAAAAACTGTCGACTTTGCTCGATGCCGTGAAGCCGCAAATCGCGCATGCGCATAATGTTTATCATCACATTTCACCTGCGATTTTCCCGATTTTGAAGAAGCGGGGCGTTCCGGTTGTTATGACCGTTCATGACCTTAAACTGGCCTGTCCGTCTTACAAAATGTTGCGCGGCGGCAAAGTGTGCGAAGAGTGCAAGGGTGGAGCAATACACAATGTTGTTCGGTACTCTTGTATTAAGGATTCTAAACTTCTGAGTTCACTAGTCTATGCCGAAACCCTCATTCACCGCTCTCTTAGCCTATACAGCCAACACGTCGATCGATTTGTTGTCCCAAGCAAGTTCTACCTGGAAAAGCTTGTTGAATGGGGATGGCCTCGGCAAAAACTTGTCCACATTCCCAATTTCGTGGAATTGGAAGGCGGTACACGCGAATGCTCCAAAAAGGATTATGTTCTGTTTGCCGGTCGTCTGGCGCCTGAAAAAGGACTTGATACGCTGATCCGGGCTTCGGCGGAGGCGGGCGTAAAAATACTCATTGCTGGTTCAGGGCCGGAAGAGGCGGCATTGAAAAGTCTCGCGGCCAAGCTTTCGGCACCGGTGGATTTTTTGGGGTTCGTAGAAGGTGCAGCCTTATTCGGCCTAATTGGATCGGCGCGAGCGTTGGCGCTGCCATCAGTTTGGTACGAGAATGCACCAATTTCCGTGCTTGAAGCTTATCAGTGTGGAACCCCGGTTATTGGGGCAGATATCGGCGGCATTCCTGAGATGATATTGGACGGTAGCTCCGGAATAGTTGTTCCTGCTGGTGATGTCAGCGCGTGGGGCGAAGCTCTGTCCCGCGTGAAGTTGGCTCCGGACAATGATCTGAAAGAAATGGGAACGGCCGGCCTTGCGCTCGCTAAATCGCAATTCTCACGTCGGGAGTACCGTCGGAAGGTATTGGATCTCTACGGGGAGCTAATGAACAATGCCGGCTGACAAATCAAAGTCAAAAGTTAATATCATGTTTCTGGGACTGCGCGGGATTCCGAAGGTGCAGGGAGGAATCGAAAAACACGTAGAGCACTTGGCGCCACTGATCGTGGACCGCGGTCTTTCCGTTGAGGTTGTCGGGCGCAGCGCATATATGCCTGAGCAGGTTAGCAAGAAATGGCAGGGCGTTGCCTTGACTTGGTTGCCGTGTCCGAAAAACAAGTTTTTCGAAACAATTTTTCATACGTTCTTTGGGGTATGTCGAGCGGCCTGGACACGTCCGGATGTATTGCATTTACATGCGGTCGGACCCGCGCTGATGACTCCAGTTGCACGCCTTGCCGGGCTAAAAGTGGCTGTCACGCATCACGGCTACGACTACAACCGGGACAAATGGGGGCCGGTCTCAAAAGCTATCCTCAAAGCAGGTGAGTATCTTGGGATGAAATTCGCCAACCTGCGCATTGCGATTTCCAAGGACATCTCTACCACAATGAAAGCGCGATACGGCGTTGACGTTCATTTCGTGCCTAATGGCATGCCAGGTTCAGGTGCATCAAAGGGCGCTGAACGAATTGAGGCTTTTGGCCTCAAGCCAGCTAACTATATGTTGGTCGCAGCACGCCTCGTTCCTGAAAAACGCCAACTCGACCTCATCACGGCGTACGCCCGCATGTCAAATCCGGCCGGTATTCAGCTTGCGGTGGTTGGTGGATCCGATCATCCGGATGAATATGAAAAGAAGGTCAGGATCGAAGCGGAAAAGACACCAGGCGTTGTCACAACCGGATTTCAGTCCGGCGAAGCGCTGTCAGAACTGTTTGCGAATGCTCGGCTGTTTGTCTTGCCATCAAGCCACGAGGGCATGCCGATCGCATTGCTGGAGGCCTTGAGTTACGGCTTACCGGTGCTCGCCAGCGACATTGTTCCGAACAAAGAAATTGGGCTTTATCCGCGGGACTATTTTCCGGTCGGCGACATCAACGAATTGACCAACGCTTTGGAACGGAAGTTGGCAGATCCAATGACCGCTGAAACCAAACAGGAACAAATCGAGCGGTTCCATCAAATGTACGGATGGGACACCGTAGCTGAGGAAACCTTTCGGCTATACCGGGGTATCTTGCCTGAAAAGCGTCTTGGATCGGAGTAGTCTTTGAGCGTTTCGATCATCATCAAAACCCTGAACGAGCAAGCTCGTCTTGGTCAGACGATAGTGACCGCTGTTCAAGGGCTAACCCGGCTGAAGGATAAGTCCCAGGAATACCCTCTTGGCGAAATCATCGTTGCTGATAGTGGGTCGACCGACCGAACCTTAGAGATTGCAGCCGAACATGGAGCACGTATCGCACAGGTCAAACCACCAGCCACCGGGAGCTGCGGGGTTGGTCCTCAATTGGGATTTCAGTATTCAAAGTATGAATTTGTGTGCCTCATGGATGGCGACATGGAACTTGACCCAGAGTTTCTTGTCGCAGCTGTCGCTTATTTGAACGATCACCCGGCCTGTGCAGGGGTGACCGGGCATGTAGTTGAGTGCAATCTGGAAAATCTCGAGTTTCAACGCCGCGTTCAAAGAAGTTCTCCGGAAAATCGGATCGGTGACATCGATCGGATGAATGGCGGGGGGCTCTATCGTCGGCAAGCAGTAGAAGAGTTGGGTTACCTGTCCGATAGAAATCTAAATGGCTATGAAGAACTCGATTTGGGTGTGCGTCTCAGAAAAAGGGGATGGAATTTAAGTCGCCTCGACCGACCTTTTGTTCAACATTTTGGTCATACTGAAAATGCATATAAGTTGCTGATCCGGCGTTGGAGAAGCCGGTATCTCTTTGGGCTCGGCCAGGCTCTGCGCGCCTCTCTCGCTGAAGGTCATTTTTCTATGTTTCTTCAAGAATTGCCGGAACTGCGCCTTTGGTTCGTAGTTTACGCCTGGTGGTTTACCGCAGCCGCGTTGTTCTTCATACTTCCAGGCCTGATTTACCCGTTGTTGGTCAACCTGTTGACCATTGCTCTGTTGATTTCCGTGATGAGTTTTCGAAAATCCAGTCTGCGAATGGGGGTCTACACCGTCGTCGCTTGGCTGTTTAATGCCGCCGGGCTGGCCGCGGGGTTTGTCAAACCGCGTCTCGACCCAAAGAGTTGGATTGAGAGCAAGAAATGGGAGCCGGGTGAATATGGGTAAACTCTTGCGCCGGGGCCAACAGGTCCTTGCCAGTTTTACTTTCGGTTTGTTGATCGCTTTACCGGCACATTCAGAACAGGCGGTCTGGCTGCCGGTTCTGGAAGCCGACATGATCGTCCCTTCTGGAAGCCCACTCGATTTCTCAGCACTCTTGCCCAACACACCGATCAACGAGGCGGATCGGCTCGTCCTTTCTCCGGGAGGCAAAATCGCTCCGGCGAATAGGGGCACTTCTGCAGACGGATCTTTCCAGGGCGAGAGATTATTGTGCGCATCGCTTGCCTGGAGCCCGGCATCTGGCGGCTTTCCCGATCACAAAACAGCAGATGTTTACGCACGCCAACTGGCGATGCACGGCTACAACGCAGCACGGCTTCACTTTGTTGACGCCAGCCTTATGATCGGGCGGCAGCACGATTTCGATTTTGATCCTGTTGTGATGGATCGGATCCAATACCTCCTAGCAGCCTTGAAGAAGGAAGGCATCTATTGGGTCGTCGATGGAATGACTTCATGGCGCGGTGCATATGGAGGATATGATGATCGATGGGATCCAAATGGAAATCTTAAACTGAGCCTTTACTTCGACACCGAAGCCCTAGGCCATTGGAAGAGATTGATCCGCGAAGTTCTTGCGCGCGAAAACCCCTACACCGGCTTGAAGCCAGTCGAAGATCCGGCGCTGGCTCTGGTTGTTCTGAACAATGAAAACGGTATTGAATTCGAAAGTGTTGTCCAAGAGCGCTTTTTGCAGGGGCACTACGACAAAGTGCTGCAAGAGCCATTCAACCAGTGGCTCGCAGAACGTTATGGACAGGACTATCATTTACAAAATGCGTGGGGAGGACTCGGTCTTTTTGAAAGCTTGAGCGCCAATTCCATCTCTCTGCCACGCGATCGATATGTTGATTCTAAGAGGATGCGTGATTTTCAGGCGTTCTTGATCGATGCGGAGCGTAAATCCTATTTGCAAATGTCCGGTTATCTCCGGTCTTTGGGGTATGATGGGCTCATAAGCACTTATAACAATTGGCCCACAATCCAAACGGCGCAATCGCGTGTCAATTTGGATGTTGTTACCATGAATACCTATCATGATTGGGTCAGTGGCTATCATCCCGGTTCGAAACTGAAACAAACCAGTTCCATAGAAGATTTCGCAACTTACTACAGGATGATGGCGTCAAGCCGTTTTATAGACAAACCATTTTTGGCGACAGAATGGGATCACCTGTTCTGGAATCGGTACCGATACGAAGCCGGAGTGGTTATGGGGTCTTATGCCTCCCTGCAGGACTGGAGTGGAATATGCAGGCACGGCCATGGCCCGATTGTGCTTCGGTACGGCGAGGATGTTCCTCACAAAAGGGCGATGCTGCCCTATGCCATAGCGCTCGATCCGATTGCCAGAGCTGGCGAGAAACTGGCCGCCCTTCTATTTAGAAGACGAGACGTATCGCCTTCAGGTTTTTCTGTTGCGCTCAGAATTGAAGGCGAAGAGGACCTCACCGAGGACATGCAGGCGCATGTGCCGGAGTTTTTGACCCTGATTTCCCTGTTTTCACAATTCGGCTTGACGGATAAACCGGACACCTCGCGTGCAGATGTTGTCATGGGCCCACTGCGGGATCTCTCAAATGCGGGTCAATTTTGGCGAGAGGTTAAAGCTTCCGGTGTCATGCCGGCTGGTAATCTAACGAACCCGGATAAAGGTATCTATCAAAGCAGCACCGGCCAGATTGTGCTCAATCAGAGGCAGGGGACTTTTGTTGTCGATACCTACCGTACAGATGCTGTCGCATTCTCAGCGTTGCCGGAAAGCCTGTCTGCCGGTGATCTCACAGTCAGTGCGGCCTCAACTGGTGCCCTGGTTTCCATTTCTGCAATCGATGACGCAGAAACGGTCGGTGAAAGTGAGCGTTTGCTGATGATATTTGCGACCGATGCCCACAACACAAACATGCGATTTCGCGACAGGGATCAAAAAGTCATCGAGGATTTCGGAACGCTTCCGGTCAGGATCAAGGAGGGCGAAATCCAATTCTCGCTCAAGGGCAACATGAAGAGCTGGCGGATTTCACCAGTCTATTTGAATGGAGAGGTCGGAGAAGAAGTCTTGTCCGGGGCTGGAGAACTCAGCATCAGATTGCGAAACCATCATATTGCGCGTCCGACAACCTACTTCCTGATCGAGCGTGAATTATGAAGGTGAGAAAAGGTCAACGCCTTGACGGCTGGTTGAATATATAGATTAAGAATTTGTCATTATTTTCAAAATCATGATCTGATAAATAACAAGCAATTAGAGCAATTTTAATGCAATCTGTGTAAGTGACACCCTATGTGCGGAATTGTTGGATATTTTTGTGGCGACAGACACGTTCTCGACCCAACTGTCTTGTTGGGCGAAATGGCGACCGCACTGCACCATAGAGGGCCTGATGGTTCCGACATAAAAGTACTCGACAGTTGCGGCCTTGGACACACCCGATTGTCGATTGTTGGTCTGGAAGACGGGCAACAACCTATGGAAGACGCCAGCGGGCGTTTTGTCATCACGTTCAATGGTGAAATTTTCAACTACGTTGAGTTACGGGAGTTTCTGCGTGAAAAAGGCATCCGTTTTCGGACGGGCAGTGACACGGAAGTCCTTCTGGAGCTGTTCGCCTATGAGGGGGAGGCGGCACTTGACCGGTTGAACGGGGACTTTGCTTTTGCAATCTGGGACAAGCGTGACCGCTGTCTGACATTGGCCCGGGACAGAGCAGGTGTCCGGCCACTGTTTTACATGTGGCGGGACGGTGTCTTCTACTTCGCTTCTGAAATCAAGGCACTGCTAAGAGTTCCGGGCACCGAGGCCAAGATTGATCCGATTGCATTGGAGCAGATTTTCACGCTTTGGAGTCCGATTGCGCCCCGAACCCCCTTTGTCGGTATTCAGGAATTGGAACCGGCTCGGGTCATGACCGTTTCCGGTTCAGACGCGCATACCCGCGCATACTGGATGCTGGATTTTCCAGACGTAGGGGAAGAGAGCCGGGACAACCCGCAGACTGTGACAGAGGGGTTGGAAGAGCTTTTCGTCGACGCAACCCGGTTGCGGATGAGAGCCGATGTTCCTGTTGGATCCTATCTTTCAGGCGGACTGGATTCCTCGATGGTTGCGGCTTCGGCAGTCACCATGTCGGACGAAGGACTGGAAACCTATTCGGTAACTTTTGAAAGCGCAGAACATGATGAAAGTGCGTTTCAAAAAACCATGGCCCGGGATTTGGGGACACGCCATCACACAGTGAATTGCGGTCAAGACGAGATTGCCAGCGTGTTTCAAGACGTCATCCGTGCAACGGAACGGCCGATCCTCCGCACCGCACCTGCACCCTTATTCCGCCTCTCAAAACTTGTCCGCGAGAATGGAATGAAGGTGGTGCTAACCGGTGAAGGAGCCGATGAGGTGTTTGCCGGCTATGACATTTTCAAGGAAGCACGCGTGCGCCGGTTTTGCGCGCGGCAACCGAACTCAGAGATCCGCCCGCACCTGTTCCGGAGACTATATCCCTACCTGACGAACCTGTCCCGCCAGACACCTGAATATATGGCAGCCTATTTCGGTGTCAGTCCCGAAACCCTCGCTGATCCACTCTATTCTCACCATCCTAGGTTCAAAAGCACTTCGGCCACCAAGTTGTTTTTTTCCAGCGATCTGAAGTCCGAAGTCCGTGACTACGATACGCTTGAGGAACTTCGCGACAAGTTACCCGAGCGCTTTCATCGCTGGCACCCTCTCAATCAGGCACAATATCTAGAAACCAGTTTTCTGCTTCCAGGATACATCCTTTCGAGCCAGGGAGACAGAATGGCGATGGCCAATTCGGTGGAAGGACGATTTCCATTTTTGGATCATCGGCTGATCGATTTTGCAGCGAAATTGCATCCGGAACTGAAACTCAAAAGCCTGACGGAAAAGAACATCTTGCGGGAAGTGGCACGCGGCAAAGTGCCGGATACCATTCTTGATCGGCCGAAACAGCCTTACCGCGCTCCTGAAAGTCAATCTTTCGCCGGCAAACACCGCCCTGAATATGTTGACCGGTTGATGAGTGACACTGCCCTTGAACAATCCAACCTGTTCAACCCGAAATCTGTTTCGAAGCTTGTCCGGAAGTGTATGGATGGCGCTGCGCACGGGTTTCGTGACAATGCGGCCTTTGTTGGCGTGCTTTCTACGCAAATCTGGATCGATGAATTCACGCGGTCATCTGCGACCTCAACGCCAGACCGCTCATATCAATCGTCAAAAGGAACTGAAGTATGTCTGTAGATATCCGTAAGCGGATTTTCGATTTTATCGTCGAAAATTTTCTCTTCGGGGACACTGAACACGATCTGACACCTGAATCATCGTTGATCGAAAACGACGTTATTGATTCAACCGGTGTGCTGGAGCTGGTGGCATTCATCGAAGAGGATTTCGAGATCAGTGTCGATGATACCGATATTGTTCCGGACAATCTGGATTCCGTTGCCACGATCGAAGCATTCATCAAACGCAAGCAGGTGGATGCGCAATCTGCGGCATGAGCTTGGCGTAAAGCCAATCTGATAAATTATCCTGGGGGCCCAATGCGGGTAGAGAACTTCCTGAGGGAAAGCGCAAACCGCTTCGCTGATAAAGAAGCCATTGTCACGACCGCGCGGCGGTTGACCTATTCAGAGTTCGATAACCTCTCGGACCGATTGGCTTTGGCTCTTATTGCCAAAGGCGTGGCAAGAAACGACCGCGTTTTTGTCTTTATGGACAATTGTTGGGAAGCAGCTGTCAGTTTGTTTGCCATTTGGAAGGCCGGTGCCACTGCAAGCCTTCTTAATCCGTCGGTCAAATCCGACAAACTCGCTTACATGCTTGAGGACTGTGAAACGCGCTGCGTTATTTGCCAGTCGAAACAGGCCCAGGTCGTGGCCAAGGCCAGGGAAGACTTCCAAAGCCCTTTGCTGGTGGTGTCGACCGAAGATGCAACGGGTGGGAGACCGGAAGGGACGGAGAGTTTTTCGGCCTGTCTGGATCACCCGATATCGGCTCCTCCAGCAGCGCAAGGCGGCATCAGCACCGATCTGGCACTACTGATATACACCTCCGGCACGACCGGGCGTCCCAAGGGGGTCATGATGACCCACCAGAATGTTGAGGCGGCAGCGAGATCGATTAGCACCTATCTGGAAAAAACACCGGAAGACATAATCCTCAACGCTTTGCCAATGGCTTTTGACTACGGGCTTTATCAACTGATTATGTCAGTTTTGGTCGGATCTACGCTGGTTCTGGAAAAGTCCTTTGCGTTTCCCCAGGCTGTTTTGAACAGGATTGTGGAAGAACGAGTGACCGGCTTGCCAATAGTGCCGACGGTAGCTGCCATGCTGCTGCAGATGAAATCGATAAAACCCGGCGTATATTCGAGTCTGCGCTACATATCCAGTACCGCAGCTGCGTTGCCGGCCAGTCATATCAAAGACTTGCGGCACCTGTTTCCTGGAACAACCGTATACTCCATGTACGGTTTGACCGAGTGTAAACGATGCACCTACTTGCCTCCTGATCAGCTCGACTCACGGGCGGATTCAGTCGGCATCGCAATCCCCAACACCGAAGCATTTGTTTTAGATGATGAAGGCCAAGACTGCGCTCCCGGCGCGATCGGTGAATTGGTGATTCGCGGCCCCCATGTCATGCAGGGCTATTGGAAAAAGCCCGAAGAGACAAACCAATTGCTCAAGACCGGACGCAACTCCTGGGAAAAATGGCTTTATACCGGGGATCTATTTCGAAAAGACGAAGATGGATACCTTTATTTCGTCGGCCGGAAAGATGACATCATCAAAAGCCGCGGAGAAAAGATTGCGCCCAAAGAAATCGAAGAAGTCCTTCATGCGCATCCGGATATTGCGGAAGCTCTTATTGTGGGGGTCCCGGATGACATTCTCGGTCAAGCACTTCACGCCTTTGTGGTGCTGAGGCAGAGCGGCCTTGAAGGCCTCAATACCAAGCAGATCGCCAAATATTGTCGGGACCGGCTGGAAGATTTCATGGTTCCGCAGAAGATTGAGATCAGGACCGACCTTCCGAAGACCGACAACGGAAAGCTTAGTCGGCGCCTGATTTCGCAAAGCATGGACGCGGCCTCATGACTAACACAACTCCTGTTGACACAAAAAATCCTTCCATCACCGGTCTGCATTTGGATCCGGCCGCCGAAACAGAAAAAATTGTCGCTGCGATCCGCAAACAATTGCGTGTCGAACTGAAGAAACGCGGGCTGGTTCTCGGTCTGTCTGGGGGTGTGGATTCAAGTGTATGCGCAGCTTTGGCGGCGAGGGCTGTCGGTGCGAAAAACGTTCATGCCCTCTTCATGCCGGAAGCGGATTCCGATCCGGAAAGCCTGTCTCTAGGAGACCTGGTCGCCAAAACGTTCGGGATCAACTCAGAAATTGAAGACATAAGCAGCACGCTGAGGGCGATGAAATGCTATGAACGGCGGGATGCCTGCATCCAAAGACTCGTGCCCGAATATGGTAAGGATTGGAAATCTAAAATCGTGATTTCGAATTCTGTACAAGGTCAAGGCTATAACATTTTTTTCCTTGTGGTCGAAGATCCGGATGGCAATCAGAAACGACTTCGCATGCCGACTGATGTCTATCTGGGAATTGTAGCGGCAACCAATATGAAACAGCGCACACGCAAGCAGCTTGAGTATTACCACGCTGACCGTCTGAATTTCGCTGTGTTGGGTACACCGAACCGGCTGGAGTATGATCAGGGATTCTTCGTCAAGAACGGCGATGGTGCGGCTGATATCAAACCAATTGCGCATCTTTATAAGACGCAAGTTTACCAACTGGCCCGCTATCTGGATGTGCCGGAAGAGATCTGCTCTCGTCCTCCGACAACCGACACTTTCTCCCTGCAACAAAGTCAGGAAGAGTTCTATTTCTCCCTTCCGTACAAAGAGATGGACATCTGTCTGTTTGGACTTAACAACGGCGTATCGGTCGATCAAGTTGCAGCAGAGGCTGGATTGACAACCGAACAGGTGGAAAATGCCTGGACTGGCATTCAATCAAAGAGGAAGGGCACAGCCTATCTTCACAAAGGTCCTTGTCTCGTTACGACTATAGACGGTTTCTCTTAAAACAAGCTCGATTTCGCGAAAACTATAGCGGGCAGAAAACTCTGATACCAAAGTGTATAGGAAAGTTGGAGATGCAAAACGTTCGGTAACCAAGTGGCGCCGACTCTCCTAGCCAATGCCACATCTTATGGTGTGATCTGTCACGTTACCCATTCCCTGGTTCGACCCGAAGCCACCGAGAAATATAACATCTATATATGGCGCACCCGAGATTAGGTGGCTCCCGTCACAGGCGTCATTTGAGACATGACATCTAACGATCCCAGACAATTAACATAGGTCAGGTGCGATACCAAGAGGCGATTTTGGTCTACCGTTTGGTCTGTCCGTCGTCAGGGTATTTGGAACAGTTAGCCGCGTGATTTAACGGAGAGATTGGCTCATCGTGTTGGTTGATTTTATGCGGCTTGATTGCGGTATTGCAAAGGCCGTTGATTGATTGTTTTTCGTTTGATCCTTTCACGTTGGAGCAGGATGTTTTCGCCACGTCCGAAGTAGACGTCGGCAGGTGTCAGATTGCCGAGGCTCTCATGATAACGTGCGTTATTGTAGTGGAAGACTAAGCGCTCGATGCTGGCGTTAAGGTCACCGGGCAGGAAGTAATTTTCCAGCAGGATGCGGTTCTTCAGGGTTTGGTGCCAGCGTTCAATTTTTCCCTGTGTTTGCGGATGGTATGGCGCGCCTCGAACATGATCCATGCCTTGGTCGTTGAGCCATTCAGCCAGTTCGCCAGAAATGTAACTCGCACCGTTGTCCGACAGCAGGCGGGGTTTGTGCCGAACGGCGACCCGATCACAGCCAGAAGCCTCAAGGGCCAGTTCCAGCGTGTCGGTGACATCACCAGCAGTCATTGTCGTGCACAGCTTCCAGGCGACAACATATCGCGAGAAATCGTCTAGCATGGTAGAGAGGTAATACCAGCCCCAGCCGATGATCTTGATGTGGGTGAAGTCTGTCTGCCACATCTGGTTGATGGCTGTGGTCTTGTCGCGGAACTCATCCGCAGCCTTGATGACCACAAAGGCCGGGCTGGTGATGAGGTCATGCGCCTTGAGCAAGCGATACACCGAGGCTTCGGACACGAAGTACTGCTGGGTATCGGTGAACCGCACAGCCAACTCCCGCGGTGATAGCTCGGGTTCGGCCAATGCCAGGGCAAAAATACGTCTGCGAACATCATCTGGTATGCGGTTCCACACCCGTGACGGCTTTGGCGAACGATCCTCCAGCGCTTCCGGACCACCTGTCAGATATCGGTCATACCAGCGGTAGAATGTGGTGCGAGGGATACCAAGCGTATCGAGGGTTTGTTTGGCCGGAAGGTGCGCCTGTTCCACCAGCCGTATGATCGCAAGCTTCTCTGAGGCGGGATATCTCATTCGTCGTCTCCCCCATGCCCGATCACGCTTTTTTTGAGTAGACGGAGTTCCAGAGCCTGTTCTGCAACCACCTCCTTCAAATCGCGAGCTTCACGACGCAGATCCTGCACTTCACCTGTGTTGGCTTCCCGGGCTGTGTCACCAGCCAAACGCTTGCGGCCAGCTTCCATGAACTCCTTCGACCAACTGTAGTACTGGCTCTGGGCAATACCTTCCTGGCGACACAGCTCGGCTATGCTGTCTTCGCCGCGAAGACCTGCCAGCACAATCCGGATCTTGTCTTCTGAGGAATACCTCTTCCGCGTCTTGTAGCGGATGTCCTTCACAGTGCGATCAGCTGCATCCCGATGACGCTCGCTCTTCTGTCTCATGCTTCACTCCTGAATGGTGAAGATGAGCCAAAAACTCTCCCTTATGCAATCAGCCTATCTGGACCCATAGATGCTGACGGGAACACAGCGCTTTTTGTCAGACCAGCGGCTTCGCTCAACCGGAGCCCTGTGTCGCTGATCAGAGCGATCAGCCACCTCGGCTCGTCGTCCAACGACCGGCAATTCATCTGCATCTTTCTGAGATCATTAAGCGGGATTGGATTACGGTTCGACTGCGCGCTCGTTGCGCTCTCACCAAGATAGACACCCGAGAATGCTCTGGGTTCGTCGTAGCCATTCTCTCTCGCTGCAAAATTCACCGCAGCCCGGACGGTGCTGAAGATACGTTTGACACTCGTTGGATTGAGGCCTCTGGCGTCGAGCGAGTCCCTAAAGGCGTTCACTTCGATACGGGTGTAGGCATCGATTGGCCTATCACCGTGTAACTGAAGCATGTATCCGATCGACCGGTTGGCTGTTTGCTCGAATGTGCTGGACCGATCTCTGCCTTTTGTCTCGATGTAGACCTCCAGTGCTTCAGAAAGGAGAGGAGCGCCTGTAGGTTCTGCAACAGCGACAGCACCGTCGCGAAGGAAATCAGAGAACGGGTTGTTCGACGACTTCCAGTGAAGGGTTAGCCAGTCTTCTTCAAGCTTGGGAGCAAGTGATTTCGCCCGTGTCTGGGCTGCAAGACGCGATTTCGACCTGAGTGAAATTACGATCCGATCTCGATTGTAATGGGTTCTGAGATCAGCAGGCACACGCCTTGAGAAATAATAGACACCACGTTTGGTGAAGATATAGGTGGTCTCTTTGGTCAACCGCATGGTCTACCCTCCGCAGGAGCTCCGACAGAAAACCGTTGGAAATCATGCAGTTAACGCGAGTGTCTTTAAGAGAATGGCGCACCGGGGAGGATTCGAACCCCCGACCCCCAGATTCGTAGACGAGAAAAACTCAATACTCAGTTTTTCGCGCTTCTACTATTAATTACTATTTATCAATATCTTATAAAATTTTTTCTACGATCTAATATTGACTTTTTCTCGCCTTTTCGCTTCCATCTGCTTACATAGTGCTTACACAGAACTCGCTTTCAACGGCCAAAACTCGGGACCCCAAGTGTTGGCGCTAAAATGAAACCCTGACCGTTCGTCAGAAGTCGTCAGGCCGTCAAAACAGCAGACTAGGCAAATCGCATCAAGGAGCACAGCAGACCCAACGCGCTCCGGATTGCCGTCTTTCGCTGTCAGTGGAGACGAACAATGCCAAGGCTTTCAAAACGCGTCATCGATTCAGCCAAGCCCGGCGCGAAACAAAAATTCTTGTGGGATGATACCCTCAAGGGGTTCGGCCTATTGGTCTTACCAAGCGGCAAAAAATCTTTCGTCTTCCAATACCGGACACTCGGAGGACGGTCCCGGCGGCTCACCCTAGGCCCATATGGCGCTCTCACCCCCACAGAAGCCAAACGGATGGCGAGCGAGTTGGTTGTGCGGGTCCGGAACGGGGATGACCCGATGGCGACCCGGCACGCATTCCGCGCAGCACCTACAATCAACGACCTCTTAGACAAATACTGGTCTGATCATGTGCTGGTTCATAATGCGAAAACGACCCAAAGCACCCTGAAACATATCATCAAGAGCATCCTGCGCCCTCACCTTGGCACGATGAAAGTCACGGAACTGACGCGCAGAGACATTGTGGAGTTGCATTCCAAGCTGAAGCACACACCCCGTCAAGCCAATATGACGCTATCAGTCTTGTCCAAGGCCCTGAATCTGGCGGAGGTCTGGGGGTGGCGGCCAGAACTCTCTAATCCTGTGCGCTTGATCAAACGTTACAAGGAAGCCGAACGTGATCGCTTTCTGTCGGACCAAGAGCTGGGTCGTCTGGGAACGGCGCTTGAACAGGCTGAGACAATTGGATTGCCTTGGGTGATCACAGCCAGCTGTAAAACGCGCAAACACCTTCCAAAAGACACAGAAAATCGACGAACACCAGTTAGCAAACCGGCGCTCTATGTCATCAGATTATTGCTGCACACCGGGGCAAGGCTTTCGGAAATCCTGACACTCGAATGGTCACATGTTGATCTCGAAAACCGCACACTTGCCCTCCCAAGCCGCAAAGGGGACGGCCGGAAGCCTCATCCTGTCAGCGATACCGTCATGAAGCTCATCGGCCAATTGGCCGAAACAAAGCGCAGCAACTATGTCATTCCCCGCGACGGGGACGCCACGCGCCATGTGAGTAAAGAGGTTGTTGAAACTGCGTGGCGCCGGATCCGCAAGCATGCCCAAATCGAGGACGTGCGATTGCACGACCTCAGGCACACAGTGGGAACTCTTGCTGCACAGTCAGGCGGAAATGCGTTTCTGATCAGTCATCTGCTCCGGCATCGCAACGTGACAATCACCAACCGATATGTGAACACGGACCTGGATCCGATCCGCGTTCTATCCGGGGTCATTGGCCAACGACTCCTTGACGGTTTGTCGAAACGGCCAGAGCCCGAACCGAGCCCGCAAGAACCCACCGGCAACGTCGTTCAATTCCCAAGACGCCGCCCTGCTCCACGTTAAGCAATGCAGGGGGCAATAATCGCAAGACTCATCTGACAACTCGTGAGAATCTCAGTTGTCCGAACCCACAATCACACAAGTACCAGAGACAAATTCCCACTCTCATCAAAAGTTGCTTATACCAATGAATAAAATCTATGATTGCTTCTGAAGTTACCTGGGAAGCGATCAAAATTGACTGATATTATTGATTTTAAGAGTATTTTTAAGTTTATCCTCGTTGGAAACCCTAGGCTTGGCGCTTCAGTTGAGAAAGCTGTTAGCAAGAATCACGATCTTGGTGAGGTGTTTTATAAAGGGAGGTTTAGTTGGCGCCACTACTTACCGAATACGCCGTTTGCATTAAATCTTCATCGCTCTCAGACTTGCACCAATATTGAAAGCCTTATCGATGCAATCAACACAGACATTCACTATACCGCTCGTGATTTAGATAAGTCTTTTTATGAAATCATGCATGAACATGGAAAGGAAATTATAAGGATATATTACTCAACTAACGAAGTTGATAACTTAAGCCCTTCTGATCTGGCTCAACAGATCGGACCAACAACCGTAAGACAAGATTACCTCTGGCCAACCGACAAGAATCCGACCACGAAGTTTTTCGATGGGCAATATGGACTTCCGTCGACCTTACAAAAACAAATGGACAAGGAAACCCGGACAACAATCGAGGATTTCCTGCACCATTACGATTCTCTATGTGGCGCTCTGGAGAAAGGACTTCTTATGGCAACTGGACGACGCCATAAGGATGCGCCTGATATTTTAATACCCGCGGACATTTGGGGGGCTCCAGAGACGCGAGTCGATTGGTTCGGCGCAAAAATCTTCCCAACAAAAGATGATCGGATTGTCGCTTCAACTATAGAAGCTCAACCAGTTTCGGGCGAAGCCGCCAAACACGGCGGTGGTCGCCCGCCAATTCATCCATGGGAACAAGCCATGCCTGCCCTGTTGGAAAAAATTGCCCGAGACGGCCTACCTGAATCAGGAGCACATTTGGCACGACTTCTGCTGGATTTCATGGAACCATTCTTTGGCGTAGATCCTCCGGAAGAGAAGGACGCTGCACGGTACCTGAAGAATAAACATCAAAGCTTATATGAAGTTACAGTCCTTCGAAGGAAACTCTCTAGGGGGCAAAACTAGTTTTGGGTGTTTGAAGAAGACCATCTCAGCAATCTCACTCCATCGCAACCAACAAGGAGCGATGGTCATGGAAGCCATCTCTAAAGAACTCGATCGCAAACGATGTGTTTGCGAAAAGATTGCAGGACCTTATGTCGGGGCTTCGCCGAGAACCATGCAGGCCTGGCGAGTGCAGGGAAAAGGCCCTGTCTACCTGAAACTCGGCAGAGCGGTACGGTACCGCATATGTGATTTGGACGATTGGCTTGAAGCCAATCGCCGCAAGTCCACCAGTCAAGGCGAGGTATGAAGTCATGCCTCACTTACTGGAAAGCGAGTAACACGCACTTACTCGTCTCATTCAGATCGCAACTATTCTAAGCGGAAAGGACCGCCCTGCTGCCTCAATGGTCTTAGAGATGCTGAAGGAGAGTAAGTCCGTCAAAGTAAGCTTGGCCCCAATCGACGCAGAGCCGGGTTTGGATTCGATAATCATTCTGAACTTCCAGCTGAAGGAATTGCCGCCATGCGGGTAAGCCCTTCGATCAACTTCGCCCGGATCGCCAGAATGGCGCTGATGCATTCCGACAGTCTGTGCCGCCGCTGGCTTCCAGATGGGTACCAGGACGGCAAGGAATGGATTGCGCGCAATCCGCGGCGGACCGATCGGCGCCCTGGATCGTTCAAGGTCAACTTGTCTACTGGACGGTGGGGCGACTTTGCAACGGGCGATAAGGGCGGCGATCTCGTCGCCCTCGCGGCCTATCTCTTCGGCATTTCCCAAAAGGACGCAGCGCTTCGGATTGCCGAGATGCTGCGGGTGTCACCCTATGACGGTTGACCCCTTCGCACCAATCTCAGCCGGTGCGCAATCGAAACAAGGCACAAAGAACCGGCGCTGTATTGTGCCGGTTCCGGAGACTGCACCAGAGGCACCGTCCACGCATCCAAAGCTTGGCCGACCATCCAAAGTCTGGCGGTACAACGATCCACACGGGAACCTTCTCGGCTTTGTCTGCCGCTTTGAAGACGAGAGCGGTGCGAAGAGTTTCCGGCCGCTCACGCTTTTTGAAGAACCCGGTGCGCTTCGGTGGCGCTGGCAGGCCTGGCCCGATAATCGGCCCCTCTATGGATTGGACAAACTGGCGGCCAATTCGGCGGCAACAGTGCTTGTGACCGAAGGTGAAAAAGCTGCAGATGCTGCGCAAGAGCTTTTGCCGGACTTCGTCACGATGACTGCTCCGGGCGGTTCGAATGGCGTCGCGAAAATCGACTTTTGGCCCTTAAACGGTCGCAGTGTCATCATCTGGCCGGATGCCGATGAACCGGGCCAGAAATATGCCAAGGCGGTCTGCGCACAGGTGATGAGTTCGGGTGCTGCTTCGGTTGTTGTTTTGTCACCACCCGAAGAGGTCTCACAGGGGTGGGATGCGGCCGACGCCTTGGAAGCGGGTTGGACATCCGAGCAAACAGCCGACTTTGTGAACCAAGCTCAGGAAACAGAAACTTCAGAGCCCGAGACACCCCAGAAAACAACCGCTCGAAGATCGCGCTCTGCACTCAAGAAAAAGAAACGCGGGTCGATCCTGGATGCGGCCAAGGACGCGGACTTTTGGCATTCCCCACAGAAACAGGTTTTTGCAACGGTTCCTTTCAACGGGCATGCAGAACACTGGCCTTTAGAGAGCAGAAGCTTCAAACGCTGGTTTTCAGCGCGGATCCACGAGCACTTTGTTCATATCCCGTCCGGTCCATCCATCTCTGACGCCTTGCGCATTCTTGAAGTTAAGGCGCTGGAAGACGGCCCCTGTTATCAGCCGTTCGTTCGAACTGGGTTTGATGGCGAAGCTTGTTGGCTGGATCTCGCGGACGATGCCTGGCGCGCGGTTCGCATCACCCGGCATGGATGGGAGGTGGTTGATCGTCCACCGGTAAAGTTCCTGCGGACTGAAACAATGGAGTCGCTTCCAGATCCGGAAGAGGCGGTGATGATCGAAGAACTGCGGCCGTTCGTGAATGCAAGCGACGACGACTATAAACTGATCGTTGCCTGGTTGGTGGCGAGCTTTTTCGGGAAGGCGAGAACCTATCCGGTTCTGGCGCTTGGCGGCGAGCAAGGCAGCGGCAAATCCACCATGGCGAGATTGCTGCGAAGCCTGACGGATCCAAGCCATGTGTCTGCTCTCGCAACACCGAAGGACGAACGGGATTTTGTCGTGATGGCGTTGAACGCGCATGTGCTTTCCTTCGACAATGTTTCGAAAGTCGAGCCCTGGTTTTCTGATGCGATTTGCCGCCTGGCCACTGGGGCCGGGTTCATTACCCGCAAACTTCATTCCGATGGGGATCCGTTCTGGTTCCAGGGCTCGAAGCCGGTCCTCTTAAACGGCATTCCAAGCCTGACGGAGCGGGCCGACCTTGCCGAACGGTCTTTGACTGTCCGGCTGCAACGGATCGATGAAATGTCCCGCCAGTCTGAAGACGCGTTCTGGAGTGCCTGGGAGACCATTCGACCTGGTATTTTGGGCGCGTTGCTTGATGCGGTATCAGCCGCACTTCGAAACTGGGAGACCACCGATCTTAAGCAAAAACCACGCATGGCGGATTTTGCGCACATGATGACCGCGGCCGAACCGGGGCTTGGATGGGAGCCGGGCGATTTCATGGAGGCCTATACGGCCAACCGGCAAGCTACAACAGAGGCGGTGTTTGAATCTGATCCGGTAGCCGTCGCAATCCTGAAATTCATTCAGGAGGAACACCCGACCAATGGATGGGAAGGGACTGCCACAGAGTTGCTCGGCCATCTCAATCGGATTGTCTCCGAAGACCTCCGCCGTTCCCGCTTTTGGCCAGCGAAACCCAATGCGCTTGGGAATGCGGTGGACCGGGCCGCCCCGCTTTTAAGGCATCGGGGGATACAGACAATCAAGCGCTCTACCGGCGCACAGCGGTTGATTACCCTCTGCCAAACAGCCAAATGATTATCTGTATTCGGGAGATTGCGGGCTGATTGCAGTCGTTCGACTTTCTACACCTGTGCTCAACAAAGCGAGCATTCAAGAATTGACGGTGCGTAGTCGCCTACGGCCCTTTGCCGACATTGGTGCCGATTGCAACAAATGTCCGCAACGAGACCCAAGCGCTTGTGTGCTTGTAAAAATCATCTCTCTGCTTAAAGAGACTTTAGATTCCTGATATCAACACACTTGGATAAATGCCGCCCAGAGTTACCCCTGAGCGGCGCGGTGTCGGTTTCGTGGCGAGAGGCTAGCGCCGCTCATCCTCCGAACTGGCGCCAAGCATTTCCATCAATTGATCGAAAGTGTTCGACTGAAAGTTGTCGCTGGTGTCAATCATTGATGACAAACCGCCGCCTTGTTCCTGAAGCGACAGAAGCTGCGGCAACATGCTTGCAGCAAGGCCATTGCCAGACCGGGAATTGAACCGGTCTTTGAACTCGTCACCGGTCACTTCTCCGTTGCCGTCGGCATCCAACTCGGCAAATAGTTCCTCAATGGACACCCCGGAGGCAGAACCTGCCCGGTTGAGCGGACTGTCCTTGGATGCTTCATTGAATTCCTCTAGGGACAGTCCATTGCTGCCGTCCGTATCGGCAGCATTCAACCTCTCGGTCATTCGCTCCTTGATCTGGGCTTGAATGGACGAGAAATCCATCATTCCAGACGATAAACCACCTATAGACATGAGTTTAGGTTCCTTCTCTTAAACAAGATAGGCAACCTTGGCAGTGCGTGCCGGCCGAACCGGCATGATTTATTAAGCAATTAACAGGCCATATGCGGCCGGCCTACGGTTGAAACGCAGGAACGGTTACCTGTACGGGATTCGCCGGCTCATTTTCGAGGATCAAACCGCGGCAGGGTGACAGACACCCTGGCGCCATTTAGCGGTGTCGGCGCATCGGAAATGAAGAGTTGACCTTCCTGTTGCGCCACGAGTTTCGCGACGATTGCCAGACCAAGGCCAAACCCGCCGGTCGCACGCGATCTCGATTTTTCGAGCCGCACAAATGGTTCAAGCACCAGGTCCCTTTTGTCTTCTGGAATGCCCGGTCCGTTATCATCAATATGAATGATCACCTCGGTTTCTGTACCGAGAATTTCGATTGCGGCGCATCCGCCGTAGACCAGAGCATTCTCAATCAGGTTCGAGACAATTCGGCGCAGGGACAACCGATCGCCAAGGACGTGGAGCTCCTTGAGGTCGCTTTTGTCCCCCTGTTTCAAGGCAATCGTGTCTGTGGGCCTTGCCGCGATCTCGGAAGCGACCAGGTCAATCAGTCCGACCATCTCGTCAGGACGTTTGTCTGCGAGAACCTCGCCCTGTGTGGCCAGCAATGCGTCGTCCAGCAGACGCACTATGTCCTCAAGGTCCGAAGTCGCGCGGTCCCGCAGGGACGTGTCACTTGACCGCTCGAGGCGTAGGCGGAGCTTCGTCGCAAACGTCCTGATGTCGTGTTGCAGACCGGTGATCAGCGAGTTGCGGGCCTGTTCGGCCCGGGCCAGGCGTGCCTGCTGTTGGTTGAAGGTTCGAATGAGCGCCCGGATTTCCGGAGCCGTTGCCAGCCCCTCGGGGATTTCATCGGCAGTCCTGCCATAGTCGTGGTTTTCGAGCGCGCGGGACAGGTCCCTGAGGGGGCGGATCTGGTTTTGCAGAAAGATGAACATGGACAAGGCAATGACAGCCCCCAGCAAACCCGCAAGGAGGACGAACGGAATGCGCCAGACAGTCCGCACCGGCAGGAATGCCTCAAATACCAGTGCTCCGCCGGTCTTAAGGTCCACCTGGAGTGTTACCGTATCCAGGAGCGCCGGCAAAACGGTCGGGTTTGCATCGCCCCGGTCGGAAGAAATCGACACAATACGGCCGGCCAGGGCCAGTTCATAGTCTTCCAGACGTGCGGTCGTGTCTGCGGTCCGCCCTTCGGTCATCGAGCGGGTATTTGTGTTCTGGTCCTTGAACGAAACGGACAGGAGCCGAGAGGAAAAGGACGTCAACGCAATCGGCCGGTCGGCGTCCGGCAGGCTTTCAAAAAGCCGAACCATCGCAGCCAGTCGCTCAGGGTCGGGAAGCGGGCTCGCGGCGGGCAACTGATAAACGCGTGCCATGAAGACCGAGAAGGTCAACATCAGGACTAGAAAAACAAGGATGAGTGCAAGACTTATCCGAAAGCCGCTGACAGCTTTCATGGTGCCGCCGGCTGCACTTTGGGGGTAAAGAGGTAGCCTTGTTGCCGGATCGTCGCGATTATTTTTTCGTCATCTTCCGGCCGTTCGATTTTTTTCCTGAGCCTTGAAACAAGTGTGTCGACCGATCGATCGAAAAGGTCCGATTTGCGCCGTAAAACGGTGCGCAGGAGATGGTCCCGCGACAACACCTTTTGCGGGGCCCCTATAAAACAAGCCAGAAGATCGAACTCCGCACTGGTAAGCGGGATCAATTCACCCTCACTTGTCTTCAGGGTTCGGGAATCCAAGTTTATTACGAAGTCCTTGAATGCGAGAGTGCTTTCTTGAACCGGCAGCTCATGCGCGCCGCGGCGAAGAACGGCCCGGACCCTGGCGATCAGTTCCCTCTTCGAAAAGGGCTTGGTGATATAGTCATCCGCGCCGATCTCCAGACCGACGACCCGATCCAGTTCGGATGCCTTGGCCGTTACCATGATGATCGGCGTTGTGATCTTGGTCCGTAGCCGCTGGCATATCCCAAGCCCGTTCTCGTTCGGCAGCATGAGATCGAGCAGGATCAGATCCGGGACGAACTGGGCGATGGCCGTGTCAATTGAGACCGGGTCGCTTATGGACTGGGTTCGAAAGCCTTCTTCCTCCAGTAACTCGCTAAGCATTTCCCGGATGTCCGGATCGTCGTCAACGATCAGTATTTTATTGGTGTCAGACTGCATACGCTTATTGTGCGAAAGGCTCATAAGCTGTGCAAGCAAGATTACGCAGATGCACAATTTGACACAAATCGACAAATAGCGTCGCATCCGGGTTGATAGGAATGGACTGCACTTGGCAGTGCAAACCCGTTGTGTGGGGTCCGGCCCCCATCAACCATGGATCCCACACAACACCATCTGCCCGTGCCTTGGTCTTTCTCCATATCCCTCTCCGGAATTGTTAGCGAAAGCACTGTCGCAGCGCCGATGCCAAATCTGTGATGGCGCAGAGTCTCGACCCTTGCACTGTGTCCGGTTGTCTGCCGGGGCGCGCATGAGTGTCACAAAACGTCAAAAAACGTTTCAGTCCATCGATACCATCCGCGTGCCAAGTGAATACCTTCTGTGGTGTCGGATCATTGAAGGCGACCACAACCGACCGGCATTTGCCAAATGGCAAACTCGTCGAAGCCGCCGGATGCTCTGGTCTGGAACGTTTGAACGAAAACCTTCGGAGACAGTCGTGAAACCATTGTTTGTATCAGCCGCCCTTGCCCTGTCTGTTGTGGGTAGTGATGTGGCAAAAGCCGAGGCACTGATTTTTCCTGCCCCTGTCGTCGTCTACCCGGTGGCTCCGCCGCCCGCACCCAAAGTCGTTGTAGTGCCCCCCATACCGGTCATTGTAGCACCGATGCGGCGTCCGCGATTGGTGCTCCGCAGGCCAGCGCCACTCTACGGGGCAGCGGTGGCATCCAAAAACCACCATTGCAGCAGCGGAACCTGTACAGCAGAAGTCACTCGGACAGGACCTAAAGGGAACTCGATGGTCCGCTCCGGGTCGGCATCGTGCGCCGACGGTGTGTGCAGCCGGACCCAAACGGTCACTGGCCCCAACGGCAAAAGCGGTTCGGTCAACCGCACCATTTCCCGATAACAAACACAGGAAGAGGTGAAGTTGAAATGACGACATATAGAAGTGTGTCTGGGGCAATAGCTATATTGGCTTTAGGCGGACTGCCCGCCACCGCATCGTCCGAGACCGCTGAAACGGCCGCGCGCAATTATCAGGCAGCCGATCGTAACGGCGACGGCGTGCTGGTCTATGAGGAGTTTGTGTCCTTCATCGACATGAACGCGGCAGACAATCTTGGGAATGCCGGACGCATACAATCCCGCGGACTGTATGCCCGCGCCTTCAAACGCCTGGACGGCAACAGCGACGGGCGTGTGACACCAGCAGAGCTGCAAAAAGCAGCCAAGTAAATGCTTGTTGCCGAACCAATACTGTCCGCACGGTATCGGCAACGGCATCAACCGCACCGAGGGGCCTCAACGGCACGCCTCCATCATCTGCCGAAGGCTCTTCGGTGCGGGTCGGATGTCAGGTCATTGGATATGGAAATACCTGACAGGAATTGATCGTAAACTAGGACACGTAAACTATGGCGATCCCCAGATACATCTCCTTTGTTGCCTTCGCGCTTGGCACCTATGACATCGTGCGTGGTGTCGCTCATACGATCTTTGCAGGCTATGCAGCGACGCATCTTGCAGGCGTTGACCTGAAAGGACCGGCAGGACGGGATTTGCTTGTTCTCATGGTCGCTTTCGGTGCCTCCAATTTGGTTACGGCCTGCGCGCTGATCTACCTGGCGCTCACAGATCGCGCTGGTTCACTTGTCCTGCTCATCCTGATCCCGATTGCCTACCTCGCCGCCCATATCGGACTACAGATGCATGAAATCGGTCTCACCGGACAGGGTGTGTTTCCTGGCCAGTTCAACATGACGGTCTACCTGACGATCTGTGTCGTGGCTGCGACGTCTGGGCTTTTATCGGTATGGCGACAAATGCGGTCCGCGGTGCATTTCGGACGCTCAAGATGAGCGTGGGCTATCAAGGAAACTGAGGCCGGATTCATGAACGACGAACAGGAAGAGATCAAAAGACAGCTGGGGCTGATAAAGCGAAAACGCGCTCTATCGAAAATGTGGCTGCTGATCTTGATTACCGTTTTCGGACTTGGTGGAGGCTTGGTTGTATCGCGCGCGGACAGGGGAGCGGGGGAAACCAAACTCAGGACTGAGACGATTGCTCGCGGCGATCTCAAGGTTACCATAAGTGCAACGGGATCAGTCGAACCGACAAACACGGTCGATGTCTCCAGCGAGTTGTCGGGGACCATCTCGGCCGTCGCCGTCGACTTCAATGATCAGGTCAAGGCCGGTGATGTCCTCGCCCGGCTCGACACCTCGAAACTGGAAGCGATGAAAAAAGTTCAGGAAGCCAACCTTCGCGCGGCGGAGGCACGGCTTGTAAAAGCGCTGGTAAATCTGGAGGAGGCCCGCGAGGAGGCACAACGCGCGCGCACGCTCAAGGAGCGAAATGTGAGCAGCGCTCTTCAGGTTATCACCGCAGATGCGGCTTTCGAGCGCATGAAGGCCGATGTCGAAATAGCGCGCGCGGACATTGCCCGGGAGCGCGCCAATCTTGCGGTCACGGAGGAGGATCTCGCCGATGCTTGTCTTCGCTCGCCTGTCGATGGGATCATTCTGGAGCGCAAGATAAACCAGGGCCAAACGGTCGCCGCATCGATGTCAGCGCCGGTTCTTTTCAAGATTGCGGAAAGTCTCAGCGAAATGGAGCTTCAACTGTCGATCGACGAAGCTGATATTGGCCGCCTTAGGGAAGCGCAACGGGCAACTTTCACGGTCGACGCCTATCCGTCCCGCGAATTCATTGCACAGGTCAAAACAGTGCGATTTGCGCCTGAAGTGATCGACAACGTCGTCACCTATTTGGCAAGTCTTGAGGTCGATAATCCGGACCTGGTGCTGCGGCCCGGCATGACCGCATCCGCCGACATCCTGGTCAACGAGGTGGCGGATGCTCTCTTGGTTCCGAATGCGGCCCTGAGGTTCGTGCCGGACCCGACCGGTTCCACCGACGAGGAACCGACGCGGAGCACCGGTATGTTCGGGCTCCTGTTTTCCGATCAGCCGTCCATGGTTCCGCCGCGGCCCACGACCAACACGCTCTGGGTCTTGCGGGAGAGGGGAATGACCGAGATCGAAATCGTGCGCGGCGACACCAACGGACGGTACACGGAAATTCTGGGCGGCGATGTGCAGCCCGGGGACCAGGTGATTGTCGGCGTGGAGAACTAGATGCCATACTCGGAACCCTACATTTCGCTCAAGGACATCCGCCGAATATATGGCCAAGGCGATGCGGAGGTCCGCGCGCTTGACGGTGTCGATATCGATATCAAGCGGGGTGAATTCGTTGCGATCATGGGGCCAAGCGGATCCGGAAAATCGACGGCCATGAACCTTATCGGCTGCCTCGACCGGCCAACATCCGGCACCTACCGGTTCAACGGGCTTGAGATTGCCGGTCTGGACGGCGATGAACGAGCGCTGATCAGACGCCATTACCTTGCCTTTATCTACCAGGGCTACAACCTTTTGGCCCGCACATCGGCACTCGACAATGTGGAACTTCCCCTCATCTACAAGGGCCTTGGCAAACGGGAACGGCAGGAACGCGCCCTTCATGCGCTGGATCTGGTCGGGCTCAAGGGACGGGAGAAGCACGATCCGTCCCAATTGTCCGGCGGGCAGCAACAAAGAGTCGCGATTGCCAGGGCCTTGGCCGGCGATCCGCATGTTGTGCTGGCGGATGAGCCGACCGGGAATCTCGACACGCAGCGGTCGCGGGAGATCATGGAGCTTATTGGTGAGCTCCGCCGCACATCAGGGCTCACGATCATCATGGTCACCCACGATGAGGAGATCGCCGCGTACGCGAGCCGCCTGATCTGGATGGTCGATGGGCGGGTTCATAACGACCGCCAGCTGAAGGATGCGGCCTAGCATGCTCTGGGATATGAACAAGCTGGCCCTCAAATCGATCTTTCGCAATGCACTGCGGTCCTGTCTGACGGTGCTGGGTGTTGTTATCGGTGTCGCGTCGGTCATCGCCATGCTTACGCTGGGACAAGGCTCATCCGAGCAGGTGATTGCCGATGTGGAGAAAATGGGAACCAACGTCATCGTGGTGCGCCCTGGGCAGCGCGGCATGGGCCCGAGAGCCAACAGCACGGCAGCACGGCCCTTCGACATCAAGGACGTGGATGCCCTTGAGGAAGCACTCCCGGAGATTGATGCGGCGGCGCCAATTTCCTCGCTGCAAGGGACGATCGTCGCCGGCACCGAGAACCACAGGGCGCAAATCACGGCGACGGACCAGCGCTATCTCGTGGCATCCGACTGGCCGCTAGCGCTCGGACGAAATTTCAATGCCAGCGAAACCCGGAGCGGGAGACCTGTCTGCATCCTGGGTCAAACTGTGCGCCAGGAACTGTTTGGAACCGCAGACCCGCTCGATCAGCCGGTGCGGATCAAAAAAATGTCCTGCAAAGTGATTGGCGTCCTCTCCGAAAAAGGCGCTTCCTCGATTGGCGCGGACCAGGACGATGTGGTCCTTGTCCCTTTGCGGACCTATCAAAGGCGCCTTACTGGCAAGGACGATGTCTCCGTCATATACATGTCGGTGGTTGACGGGACCTCAACCGGCCGGGCGATCCGGGACGTTGAAAACCTAATGCGCGAACTGCGCCGCATCGCACCGGGTGACGAGGACGACTTCTCGGTGATTGACATGAAGCAGGTGGCGTCGATGCTGACAAGCATTACCGGCGTTCTTACCGGATTGCTGTCAGCGGTGGCTGCCGTCAGTCTGCTGGTCGGAGGCATCGGCATCATGAATATCATGCTTGTGAGCGTTACGGAACGAACCCGTGAAATTGGCATCCGGCTGGCGGTGGGTGCGCAAACACATCAGGTCCTCGTGCAGTTTCTGATTGAGGCGGTCGCATTGTCTCTGCTTGGCGGCTTTGTCGGCATCATCCTGGGATTGGGTCTGGCGGCGATCGGTGCCCATTGGATCGATATCCCTTTTGTGCCTGACCCGGCTGTGATCCTGCTGGCCTTTGTATTCTCAGCTATCGTCGGTGCCACATTCGGCTATTACCCCGCCCGCGCAGCCGCCAATCTCGATCCAATCGAAGCACTCCGGCACGAGTAGCGTTTGCCAGTAGCTTCAGCGCAAGACCAGCGCCACCGTATGTTGCTATCCGCCGCTTCAATCGGTCGGCTCCATTAAAATCATTAGCAGGTTAATCGCAATGCGGACGTTTACGCGCGATGCAACAAACGTCTGCTTTCCGCCCGAATTCTGAGTTCGCTGCATTCTGAATGAATGTCAGCTTTCGGGATTGGACTTCACTTGCTCAACGACCTGAATGTGCGCGCAAAGCGAACTACTAACGGCTAGAAAGCAGTCGTATCTTGACGTTACGTCGCATCCACCCGAGCGTCACATATAAAAGCTATTTGTGAAGTCGAGGCCCTTAGTTCAGGCGCCGATCCTTTCAGAGTATTTGACGTCCTACGGAGTTATTTACGACCGTAGGAAACAAAGACGCGCGGTGGCTGGAGGTGTTTCAGGATCAGGTCCGATACAATCGCTTTCGTCTAAAAATCCAAGCATGAGCTTCGTACTCTAGTGGCCTACCAGCAAGCAAGAACATGAAGGTCAAAGCCGCTTTCTGCTCGTTGAGACTCTTTTTGGCGCGCGTTTGGCAAGTTGTCTTCTATGTAACAGCTGCAGTCCACGGCAAATACCTGACTAAGCATCAGTCTTCCGTGACGATCATGTCGGCGGAGACGCCGAGTGATTTCAAGTTTTCGATTACAGCGTCGACCATTTTCTGCGGACCGCAGACATAAAACATTTGATCCGTGGTTCCGAGAATGTCCTTCAACGCGGCCTTGTCGAAATGCCCTTCACGCATGCCGTCTTTGCTCTCGTCGCTCAGCGCATAAACGACCTCAAGACCGGCCATGTCATCCAGTTCATCCCTCAAGATGATATCATCTGACGTCTTGTTGCCGAACAACAGCCGATGCCCGGACAGTTGGCCCTTTTGCTTCAGGTCCCGGAGGATCGCCAGGAACGGTGTAATTCCTGCCCCACCTGCAATGAAAGTCCCTGGTCCCTTGTAGGTAATTGCGCCCCATGGATCATCAATCAGAAGTTTCTCGCCAACTTTTACATCATCGAGCTTGTTGGTGACGCCATCATGGTCCCGGTACGCCTTGATCGTGAATTCCAGAACGTCGTCGTCCGGCAAGGAGGTGAAGGTGAATGGCCGTGGTTCTTCCCGCCACTTTTCCCGGTCAATCCGCACTTCGGTCGCCTGACCGGGTTCAAATGAGAACCCATCAGGGCGGGCTGTCGTGAGTGCCCAAACATCATGAGTGACTTTGGATTTCTCCAGGATTTCAACCTTATCGGTCATTGAATTCTCCTTCTATGCCCGGCCAGAGTGGGTCTGGTCCAGTCAGGTGTCTGTTTCGGTTCAGATGGTTTGCCGGCAGATCACGCGCGCCTGTCAGGCCGCGAGTTCGAAATGTTCGCCGGTGTCTTTACGATTTTTTGCGGCCTCAACGAGCCATTGGAACAACCGTTGTTGTGTCTTCGAGAACGGCATCAATTCCGGATGCCATTGGACACCGATCACAGGTTGTCCGGATCTGGCTTCGATCGCTTGCACGATCTCGTGGTCGTCCAAGGCTGATACCCGCAGACCACGCCCTGTGGTCTTGATGGACTGATGATGGAGCGCATTGACCCGGCACCGCCGCGTTTTAAGGACAGATGCAAGCCATGCATCACCGGCAATACCAATTTCCTTTCGAGGCAGCACCGTGCGGAGTTTGGGCGCAGTCTCAAAAACTTCCCAAATATCCGTGTGCAGTGTTCCGCCCAGACTCACATTGATCATTTGCGCGCCGCGGCAAATCCCGAGCACCGGGATTTCCAGTCTCACAGCCTCGGGAATGAGCTCTGTCTCCAAAGCGTCGCGATCCGGATCAAGGCGCACATTCGGGAGCAATTCTCCACCATAGACAGAGGCGCTGATGTCGTCGCCGCCGCCGGCAATCACGCCGTCCATCTCATTGATCGAATACCCGGTTTTCGGAGTGATCCGCCGAGATTGGCCGCCGGCCCGCCATATCGCGAAAGATATGGCAAGATAGGACCGCCAGCCCCCGGTTGCCGATGTCGATACGCCAATGAGTGGTTTCATGAGCTCTTTACCCGGTTGATCAATCGTTTGGCAGCCCCCAGAAGCCCGTCCGGCTGTTCGTTTTCAGCACGCCAATTTTCTAACTGGTTCATGAGTTCCTGCTGGTCGGCTGCCAGCTCTTCGACACGCTTCCATCGTTTCCATTCGTCGGCAACGGACCATGCGGCGTCTCCGATGCGTGCGTCGGGTAGCCGGTAATGGAATGCCGGTCGGACGGCCTTCGGCTCTTTGCCAATCGCCTCCTCCACGCATCCTGCATTTAGCGACGCCAGAAGCGGCAGGAGATCCAACTCCCTGTTTTTGTTGGGGTTAGCTGTACAATAGTCGCGTATGAATGTTTCCAGGTCCGGCTGATAAGCCGGATGAAGAACAGTCCGCTCATAGTCAGCCGGGAACCTTGCAATGAACGGCAAAAGCTTTCGGGTCGGATCCGGCTCAATTTCTTCGCGCAACTTCGGGGCAATAAGCAGGTAAGCCTGCAGGACCCTCAATAAGGCTTCGACGGATTCGCTCTTCCATTCGATGTTCAGGTGCAATCCGCAAGCCAAGTGTGGCTGCTCATTACCCATTGCGCCGGCATCCGCGAGGGCCCGTACAAGCGTATCCACGGTCCCGAGATCGGATAGGAAGATGGGCGTGGTGATGAGTTCGGTCGGCACAATTGATGTGCCGAGGTCACCAGCGATTTGGCGCGCCTTTTTCTGGGCGTCCGTATCGTCTTTGCCAGTATGGACATACTTGCTGTCAAGCTCGATCGTGACGGTGCCGAGAGATGTACCATGGATTTTATAACGATGGGCGTCGACTTCCTTGGTATCTCCGCCGACGATTTTGTGGACCACTTTTGCCGCTTTTGAGGCAGATAACCCACCGAATTCGATTTCGACGCCTACGCGGCGATCGCCTGAATTCAATTCGGCAAAATCCGCCTCTGCATCTTGGTCATTGTCTTCACGCATATCTGTCATCATCGCTTTCGTCATTTGACCAGTTAACGCGCGAGGATCGATTCGGTTCCAAACAGACCTGGCTTGGTTAGGTTCGGATGGAGCAGGTTTTGGGCTTTGCTGACGGAAAAATTTGGAACGGATATGCTTTCCGACCGTTTCTTCAGGTGTTTAACTGACCTATTCGCAATCCCGACTGCGCCGTATGACCGGTCAAGGTACTCATAAAGGTGTGGGGGCGCGATCCACGGGATGCGGAGACCAACCAATGACGGACAGCATGAATTTCCAAACAAAGTGCCATGCATGCCCCCTCAGGCAGAAGAACGTTTTCAGGCCGTTTGAAGACAAGGAACTGGACTTCGTCACCAAATTCAAAACGGGCGAACTTCAGGTCGAGGCCGGTTCAACCATCATTTTGGAAGACAACAAGACGCCCCACATCTACACCCTCCTTGAAGGGTGGGCTTTCCGGCACACATCGCTGGCAGATGGTCGGCGCCAAGTGTTGAATTTTGCCCTGCCAGGCGATCTTCTTGGGCTGCAGCTCGCTGTCTTGAATGAAATGCAACACACAGTTACGGCGCTGACTGACACGACATTGTGTGTCTTTCAAAAGGACAAGGTCTGGTCGGTTTTCAAGGATTATCCCGGCCTTGCATTTTCCATGACCTGGATGGCATCGCGCGAAGAACAGCTGATTGACGGCCACCTTCTGAGCCTTGGCCGTCGCAACGCTCAAGAACGGCTCGCCTATTTGCTCCTGCATCTCCACGACCGTGCAGAAACAGTCGGATACGCTCAGAACCAGTCGTTTGATGCACCCTTTACGCAGGCACACCTTTCAGATGTACTCGGTATTACACCGGTCCACACCAACAGAACCATCCGAACATTGCAAAGCGAAAACTATTTCAGCTGGAAACAGAACCGGATCCGTATTCTGAACCGGGAAGGCTTGGAGGATCTTGCTGCCTATGAACGCGATGTCAAAACACTCCGGCCGTTGATTTAACACAGTGGTCCGAGCAGCTTTCCCCTACAGCAATTCCAGAATTTGTTCCTTTGTATAGGGCTTGCTGAGAAGAGCGTGGCTTTTAAACTCATGCGGCAGAGTATCAGTATCGCCGTAGCCGCTGGCGAAAACAAATCGCGTCCCGCGTTCAATCAATAGCCGGGCGAATTTTAGGCTCGTTTCGTCGCCCATACGCACGTCAAGGATAACGAAGCTGAAAAGGTTGCCTGTCAGCGCGTCCAATCCATCAGACAATTTGTTCAACACAACCACAGGCGCAAAGCCGATTTCTTCCAGCATCATCTGGGTGTCGAGCGCGATGATTGGATTGTCTTCAACAATCAACGCTGCACCGCTCGGCTTTACGTCAGATGCTATCATTTCATCGGTCATTCATGTGCTCGCCATACGCCCGCTGCCAAGACAGCAACGTTGCACAATGCCTCATATCGCGCATTAACAAAAGTTATATGCGCTTGATAAATCACCTCTTTTCCACTTATGGCGTGTCAGAGTGATCTGAGTGAAACTTTTTCTTAAGTTGTGCGTTTACTAAGCGGAGGTAGTGATATGATTACTTTTCGCAAGCGAGTTCTTACGCTCAGTACACCTGTAATTTTTGCGGGAACTCTATTCACCAGTGCTCTTGCTGCTACAGAATATCTGTATGAAGACGAGGATGTCGATGCAAAGCCAGTTACGCCAGTTGCAGAGGTGCAAGACATGTTCTCTAGCGGGAAAGGTGACTTGAAGATTTCCCTCGACGATGTTCACAAACGCCCGGTCCGCTGTGTGTCCAGCATGCAGCAGACAACATGTACCGGCTGGCCGCTTGCAAATGGTATGATTGCGCTAAACTCAGATTGATTTGCGTGCACACCACATAAAAAAACAGCTGCTCGGACAAGTCCGAGCAGCTGTTTTTTTATCGTAAAGATCCGCCTGTTAATCAGACGGATCATTCGAAATTTCATATAGCGTTACCCCTGCCAAAAGGGCTGGAACGGCAATGAACCCACCGATTGGACCCCAAAGCCAAATCCAAAATGCGATTGTCAAAAATACGAGAAACGGGTTGAGCGTCATAGTTCGGCCGAGAACAGTTGGCGTGACGAACTGCGCCTCAAAAAGATTGATAAGCAGATAGACCATTGGCGGCAGGAGAATTTCCGAAACTGAGTTTCCAATCGACAGCCCCACACCTGTCATGATCAGCACCATGATGGCCGGGCCGATGTAAATTACATAGTTAAGCACACCCGCTAGAACGCCCCACAAGACCGGTGACGGCACACCGATCAGCCAAAGAGCCGCTGAAACGGCCGCTGCCAGACCGACATTCACGCAAGTAATGGACAACAGGTAAGTCGAGAGCCGCTTTTCGATCCGTTGAAACGCAATTGCCATGCGATACCGTTTTGTTGCCGGAGTTGACCAATCGACAGTAGATCGGAAAACTCGCGGCCGGGTCAGGACGAAGAAATAAAGGCTGGCGAGAAACAATATTATCTGTGCCATGAATGTCGGGGCGAAGTAGAAAACGCTCTCCACCGGCGACGTTTCATCGACGCTAACCTGCATGTTTCCGGATTGGCCCATCGCATTGCGGAGTTCTTCCTGCAGACTGCTGATGGAGGCAAACAACCCCTGCCAGGAAACGAGCTTGCTTTGCAGTTTGGCCCAGATCAACGGCAGTTTATCGAGCCAGTCAGACAACGGTACCATAAATGCTGCGCCGGCGGTCGTGATGAGCAAGATAAACAAAACCACCATTAAGGCCGCCGACACCCATGACGGTATGCCAAGACGGCCAAGACGATCCGCCGCAGGTCCGAACAAAGAACCGACCACGATCGACAAACAGACCGGCGCAAGAATGACCTTGCCCACATCCAGCGCAAACACAAGAGCCAGACACGCAAGTATGACAAGGGACATACGCGTGGCTGGATCTGCAATCCCAACTGGTGAGGCTGATACATTTGCGTGAGCTTCGGGTGGAGCGTGGTGTGCCATATCAGGTCCCGTCATCTCCGCCGCCCCGCGCTGCAAAAAGCGCAAGTCCACCCAATGCGGCAAGGGCGATGATGCTCTTTCGATTGGTCAGTTGTGGGAGGACTGAAACTGCTGCTGCTATGGCCAGCCTTTGAGCCGCGCGGCGTTTCGCGCTGCGCCGCTCGTCGATTTTCTTCAAGACCGCTAAAACAATGAGAAGGCCGAGACCGACGCCAATCATTCCCAGGGCGATGGCCAAAGCAGCGCTCAAGGCTCCGAGCTGTTCAGAAAGATAAATGCCAAGTGCGGCAAGACCGGCCAGATAGGCCGTGCCAAAAGACGCGGCAGCAATCGCCATTATAACGATGTTGCGCTTCGTCCGGCGCACCATCCCGCGCAGGTCGCGGGATGCCGCCGAGAAGGCGAGGGGGACCGTCCGCATGATCAACGGCGGATCAAAGCTGCAATCAGGAAACCGACACCGGCCGCAATTCCCAGGGATTGCAAGGGGTGGCGGCGGACTTCATCGGTCACGGCCCGCTCATAGGATTTCAATTCACGGGTCAGATCATCGAGCGCGTCCTGAGACATTTGCGTTAGATCTTCACCTGCCGCGGTCGCACGCGATTTGTATTCCTGGCTTTTACCAGACCCGTAATTTTTGAGTGAGCCGGCAAGCGCGGCAATGTCCTCGCGGATGCGCTGAATGTCAGCTTCAATATCACTGGCATTCACCGCGTCATTTGCAGCTTTGGTCGAAGAAGTGGAAGTGCTTTTGGCAGTTGCCATGAAATGCCTCCAATTTGCTCCGGAGAACCCGGGAAATGTCCCCGAACCGCCGGTGGGAAATGTTGTGTTCAAGCAGCTCCGTGCTGCTCGATTGGGGCTGGAGCGCATAGGTCCAACCGTCTGTAAACTTGGAGGTCAGACAAAAGTTCCCGGCACTTAGGAAAATTCAGCTTGAAAACAACAATCAGCCCCGAAGGGCGCCAATCAATTCGTCTTTAGACATTTCTGATCGGCCTTCGATTTCCAGTTCTCTCGCCCGCTCGTAGAGCTCTTCCTTGGTCCAATCCTCATAGGGTGGCTGTGACCCACCCTTTTCAGAAGGCGATTGGTTTTCATTCGCCTGTGCGTTGGCGATACGAGCCGCTTTTGACTTTCCGTAGCCCTCACGCCGCAAGGCGTCATAGGTTTCTTCGTCCTTAATGCTCGGGCGATCCTTGCTGCTCATTTTCCATCTCCTTTCTTGATCAGCGTCAGTTCACTCGCGGATTTGAGAACCCTGTCGCCATCATCCTGTCGCAATGTGTAGGCGGGGTCTTCAGGGGTCGCGCGCCGCTTCACATCCGTGCCCTTGATGCTGAGACAGACGTCCTCAGTGTGCGTGTCGACCACCGTAGCCTCACCCGTACCCTCACCCCAGTTCCAAGCGACCCGGTCTCCCTTGCTGTACGGGTTGTGCTTTTCAGTCATTGTTTTTCACTCTCCTTTTCACAGCCGCACCGGGTCAGAAACTTCCGAATGAATGAAACGCATGTGCGACACGTTTGAATGCAGCCAAATTGGCTCCGTCGACGTAGCTGAGCCGCTTTTGGCCCGTATCTGCAGAAACGATCTCGCCGTGGATCTTCTTCATGATGTCCCGGAGCTCCTGGTCGACCTTTTCCGCGCTCCAGCTTTGCCGCATTGCATTCTGGCTCTGCTCCAAACCACTGACGGCAACACCACCCGCGTTTGCTGCCTTACCTGGCGCGTGGAGGATTCGTTTTTGTCGAAAGATCTCTGAAGCTTTTGCAGTCAAAGGCATGTTGGCGCCTTCGCAGACGGCTAAAACGCCGGCCTCTACGAGTGTTTTGGCCGCGTCTTCGTCCAACTCGTTCTGTGTTGCGCAGGGCATGGCAATGTCGCATTCAAGGTTCCAAGGTGTTTTGCCTTTGTGGAACTTGCCAAAAGACAGATCCGACAAGCGTCCACCCTTGCCTTTGAGGGTTTTGACCTTGCCGAGATCTTTTTTTGTCAGGCCGTCCTTGAATTCCAGCACCCCATCGGAGTCGCTCACACTCAATACCGTGGCGTCCATATCGATGGCCTTTTCCGCAGCATGAAGCGCGACGTTGCCAGAACCACTGATGGCGATCCTCTTGCCCTCGATCTCCAAATCGTTGTGGGACAGCATCTCACAACAAAAGTAGACACAGCCGTAGCCGGTCGCTTCCGTTCGAACAGCGCTACCGCCGAAATTGCAGCCTTTCCCAGTCAAAGCGCCATGCCATGTGTTGGAAAGGCGGAGATAGTGGCCGTAGAGCAGGCTAATTTCCCGTTGACCAACGCCGATATCGCCCGCCGGGACATCGATGTCCGGGCCGATGTGACGTGATAGCTCCGTCATGAAGGATTGGCAGAAACGTTCGATTTCGGCCGGGCTTTTTCCTTTGGGATCGAAGTTTGAGCCGCCCTTCGCCCCACCCATTGGCAGACCGGTCAAGGCGTTCTTAAAAATCTGCTCGTAGCCGAGAAACTTCAGAACACTTTCCGTAACGCTCGGCGCGAACCGCAATCCGCCCTTATAGGGGCCGAGAATATGAGAAAACTGGACACGCCAGCCTCTGTTATGCTGGAGCACGCCTTTGTCATCGCGCCAGGAAACGCGAAACGAAATGACGCGATCCGGTTCCGCGAGCCGCTGAAAAATTCGTGATTTTCGAAAGTCTTTTTGCTTTCCGTACCAGACACCGATGGACTGAGCCATCTCGTCTATAGCCTGCAGAAACTCTGGCTGCTCAGGATTTGCGCTAGTAATTTCATCTAACAAATCATCAATCACACTGTTTTTCGTCAACCTAACCTCCATGCGTCTAAATATAAGAATGCGCGAAGTTGTTTCCGGTTCCGAATCTCCATTAAATGAGACGGCGTCTATGTTGTGTAATTCGCAGCTGATACCGTCATCTTTCGATGCGAAATAGCTTTATTTTTTCATATGAATTCAAAAATACTTCAGATTTTTTCTGGAACGCTTTTCGTATCTTTGCATTTACACCCTGAGCCCGTTTTAGAAAATCACGCTTAGGAGGTGATCGAAATGGTCACAGAACACACGAAGCGAACTGCAGAAGAAGCCCGTCAGGGTGAACGCGGGCGGCCGGTCGTAAAAGTACTCGCCGCAAGCCTGTTCCTGGCTGTTGTGACGTTTGCCGGACTTGGAATTCTTCACACCGCAGGTGTGGTCCCGACAATCGGTGCCATTGAGTCGCCAGAAAACTACTAACGCAAAGAACCGCTGCGATCTTGTTTAGAACACTGAAATTACAAAGGAAATCTAATGTCTAACGTATTGAAGGTTGAAACACCGAAAAGCGAACCCATCAAAACCGGCGTTTCCGCTGACGTACGCGCTCAACTTGCAAAACATTTGTCGGTGATGCTGGCGGAGACATACATGCTGACGGTGAAGTCTCACCTGTATCATTGGAACGTTGTCGGCCCGCTCTTCAAGTCGATCCACGACCTGACGGAAGAGCATTATGAAGACATGTTTGCGGCCACCGATGAGCTTGCGGAACGCATTCGAGCCCTTGGGCATCGGGCGCCGGTAAACGTTCAGGATGGGAAACTGAACCTCACCATCCAGTTGCCATCTGGCGGCATGCCGGACGCCCATGACATGATTGCCGACCTTGTCGAGAGCCATGAAACGATCTCCGCGGAGATGCGGGACATGGCGACTTACGCCGGCGACAATAGTGATGTCGTCACTGAAGATCTTTTGACGGAGCGGATCACGTTCCACGAAAAGGCCGCTTGGATGCTGAGGGCGCTCATCACCGAATAAGCTGTGCGTTCAGATAGAACGAATTGGAACTCTGCCGCCATCCGTTTTCCGGGTGGCGGCAGGCCCGGTTTAGAACTGCAAACAAATGTGCGATGTTATGAATTCAGTTCCCCAACGTTTCGCCGGTTTCCGGTCTGTCGAAGGCCTTCTGAACGATCCGGGATTGAACCGAGCTCAAAAGAAATCAGCCCTTTTGTCTTGGCGGACCAGACTGCTGCAATCCCCCAATATGACTGAAGGTGCCGCAGACCGTCAGGCAAAGCTGCACGATATCGAAGACGCGCTTCAGCGGCTGAAGACGTAGGTCTGTAAGTCGGCCCGAGCCGTCAGCGTCAGCATAATCGGCTCGTTGCTTCAATTGACAAGTTGTTTGGCAGGGAAGGTGATGGTGCATTTTACTCCGTCCGGAGCAAACTCGACTTTAACTGCCCCATCCAGCGCAGGCCCAACGAGTTGTTCCAGTAGCATACGGCCGAACCCATTCCGCTTCGGCAGCACGACTTCAGGCCCCCCGATTTCTTCCCATTTGAGTTCGACCACACCGTCATTTTCGGCCCAGGTCACTTTCAGCTTCCCATCCAGCACTGACAATGCTCCGTATTTCGCAGCATTTGTGGTTAGTTCGTGCAGGGCCAATCCCAGATTTTGAGCCGCATCCGCTGTAATGGATTTTCCAGGGCCTTCAAGAATGATTTGCGGGCTTTGCGGATCTATGGATTGAGAAAGATGCGCGACAATCAATTCTTTCAAATCCGCCCCATACCAGGACTGTGAAACCAATAGATCGTGGCTTGCGGCCATGGCCTGAAGGCGCGCAGAGAACACTTCGACGAATTCGTCAGGATTATCGGATCTCGCGGCAGTTTGCCGGGCCATTGCCTGAATGACGGCAAGCAGGTTCTTGGACCGGTGAGTCAACTCCCGCATGACCAAGTGCATCTGGCGTTCGTTGTCCCTCTTGTAGGTGAGGTCGACGGCTGTGCCGATCACGCCCGTTATTGTTCTTTCTGCATCCCGCGCCGGATCGAAGCGGACATTGTAGAACTTCGCGGTTCCGTCCATCGCGATATCAACTTCAACAACGGCGCTTTCTCCGGTTTCCAGCACCTTTTTCTTGACCGGAATAAGTTTGAGCTGATCGTCTTCGTTGAAGATCTCGTCATCTGTCTTGCCGATGAAAACGTCTTCTTTCAATCCGTTCGGTGGATTGACCATATGAACGTACTTGAGGTCGCGATCCTGCTCGAACACGGTGATGATTGAGCCATCCAAGGCTGTTTCGAACCGTTTGTTCGCTTCCGCCAATTGCGCGGCCATGGACGCAAGCCGGATCTCGTAAAAATTCTTTTCTGTCATGTCCACGGCCGTGCACAACACGCCGTCTACTTTGCCGTCCTCACCAAAGGTTGGGTGGACGATCAGGTCGAAGTAAAGGGGCTCAGTGTCTTCCCGCTCTATGCCAATATAGGTCGAAGACGGTTCGCCTGTTTCGACGACCCGGCGTTTCACGGGCACGACCTGGTCGGCAGCTGCATCCGGCAACACATCAACATCTGATTTGCCAAGAATTTCGGACTTTTCAAGCCCGAAACGCGGATTGTGGATCCATGTATACTTGAGGTCCCGGTCTTGAGAAAAAACCGAAATATTGCTTCCGGTAAGTGCCGTTTCGAAGAGCTCGTTGGTTCGGGCAAGCTCAGCCTTAGTCCGGCCGACAGCTGTGTTAAGCGCGCGGTTTTCTTTTGCGAGCAGTTCGTTTGCTTGTTCCAGCAGTTTGACCGAGGGCATGTCGATCAACTGGCTCAGCAAACGCCACACTACAAATGCTGTCGCTACGGAAATGATGGCTGTTGTCGCTTTTATGAGCCCTTGAGCGCCATAGGCCGGAACCCAAAGCGTTGCCAGAGCGGTGAGATGTGTCAGTGCGCAGGCCAAGATAAACGCAACGAAGAGATAGGCGGTTTTGCGCGGCGTTCCCGTGATATCCGGCCGTTGCCGCAAGAACGTCAAAATCGCCATTGGAATAGCGATATAGGCCAAGGCGATCAGACCATCGGAAATCGCATGCAGTGCGACCAGGTCAGGCCGCCATAAGAGGCAATATCCATGAGGCATGAAGGATGCGGCCCCAAAGAGATAGTTGATGATGTCCTGCATGTCGGGCTTCCGTTTTGTTCACCGGATGTTTCTGGAGCGCCGGCTTCTAGATTTTTGAACTACACTGGCCGCAGCCTTGTGCTGTTTCGGAGCAGTTGGCAGATTTCTTCGGGAACCAACCAAGCTGAAATTCGTTTTCTAGCTGTCTGACACCAAAGGGAGTTTCAGAAGATGAATTGGGATCAAATCGAAGGCAATTGGAAAGAATTCAAAGGGAAGGCTCAAGCCCAGTGGGGCAAGTTGACCGATGACGAGATTGACCGGGTTGACGGCCGTCGAACGGAATTGGCAGGTCTGATACAGCAGAAGTACGGCAAAACACGCGAAGAGGCTGAGCGCGAAGTCGACCAATGGATGTCCGAGCACTGAGCTCTTCGACAAGGCGGGGAAAGTCCCCGCCTTTGTCTTCCATAAACTTCGCCCTATGCTGCAACCGCATCTGTTCCTTTGAAAAACAGAGCCTGGCTGATGCCCGCTTTCACAGTGTTGGGATTGAACGGCTTGGTAATGAGGAATGTCGGCTCCGGCCGCTCTCCGGTCAACAGGCGTTCAGGGAACGATGTGATGAAGATAACCGGGACCGACATCTCGCCCAGGATGGCCTTGACCGCATCAACCCCGGACGAGCCATCCGCCAGCTGAATATCGGCAAGCACCAACCCCGGAGCGTTGGCCTTCGCTGCCTTTATGGCGTCGTCTGCGGTCCGCGAAACACCTTGGACAGAGTGGCCTAGCGACTCAACGATCTGGGTGAGATCCATCGAGATCAAAGGCTCGTCTTCAATGATCAAGACATTTGTTTTCGTTTGACGATCAATTTCAGCTACGGCGTCTTTGATCAGTTCAGTGACCTCTTCCGGGCTTTTCTGAATAATCCGCGCAGCTTCGGGCACCGAGAAACCCTCGAGTGTCGTCAATAACAAGGTCTGCCGGCTTTCCTGCGCCATGCTGGCAAGGCGCTGTTGTGCGGTCTGTTCAAAAATTGATGCCGCGCCGTCTGTTGTTGGGGGCGGAACGACGGACGCATTCCACAGAACATGGAACAGCCTGTAGAGGCCAATCTTCACGCCATCGCCTGTATCGATGATGCTTTGATCTGAAACTAATGCCTGCAAGCATGCGCGAACATAAGCATCTCCGCTTTGCTGGGTTCCCGCGAGCGCGCGAGCATAACGGCGCAGGTAGGGAAGCAAAGGTGCAATATCTTGAGAAAGACTCGTGGCCATTCATTTTTTCCTTAATGAAATGCCGCATCTGCGCGGCTATCCAGATGACGTGGACCGTCCCCTTAACGAGAAAATGCGCTAGGCAAAAAAAAGTTCCAGCCAGATGGAACTTTTTTTTGCCTGACACGTTTCTGCTACAATTCACATGCCACTGCAGCTGCAAATATCGGGAATTAGCCATGCCAACCAAAAACTTACCGGATCAGGCGATTGCCGGCTCTGGTATCATCCGGCCGAACATGGGCGCAAAGACCAAGGAAGACTGGATCGGTAATCAGCTGAAACAGGTCTACGACGAAGCCCTTTCGGAAGACGTTCCCGATGACATGCTTGAGCTCCTGTCCGCGCTTGATGATGCCGATCAGTCTGATGGCAACTCCGGTGGAGAGGCACAGGGATGAACAATGCAAAGTTCAAACAGGACCTGGTTGACACCATTCCGCGCCTGAGAGCGTTTGCCCGTTCCATCAGTGGCAACCGGGACCGCGCAGACGACCTCGTCCAAGAAACTCTGGCCAAAGCGATTGCCAACAAAGACAAATTCACCGAAGGCACGAACCTGACGGCTTGGCTGATTACCATCCTGCGCAACCAGTATTATTCGGTTGGCCGGAAAATGCAGCGTGAGGTCGCTGATCCCGATGGCGAACATGCCGCAAGCCTTGAATCAAAACCGCAGCAGGCAGGCCATTTGGAGATGAAGGACTTCCTGAGTGCACTGCAGGTCCTGCCCGATGATCAGCGCGAGGCCCTCATTCTGATTGGGGCAAGCGGCTTCTCATATGAAGAAGTGGCCGACATCTTGGGTGTGAGGCCAGGCACAGTCAAAAGCCGGGTCTCACGGGCACGTGCTCGGTTGGAGGAATTGATGAGCGGTCAGGAGAGCTTTGAGCGCTCGGAGCTCGCGGTCGCTGAATCTGCCGAACTGATCCAAAACGCTCTCTCGGCCCAACCCTAACTTCAAAAAATTCTCTCAGTTTCGCGCTACGGACAGGAGGAAAGCTATGGCTCGCCAACCGGAGCGTGTTGCCGGCGAAAAGGCAGACAATAAAAGCCCGATTACCGAAGAGAGGCTCGACAACGAAGGCACGCGGCTCACCTCGGACGATCTTGCCGAGGTAGATGACCGGCTTCGTTTGAAAGCCGCCGTTGTTTACGAAATTATCCGTCAAGAAGGCGAAGAAGAGCTCGCGCGCAGACCGAAAAGTCTGTGGTGGTCGGGCATTGCAGCTGGACTTTCGATCGGGTTTTCCGTGCTCGGCGAAGCGTTGTTCCGGACCTATCTGCCTGATTCCCCTTGGCGCCATTTGGTCGAAAATCTCGGGTATGGCGTTGGATTTCTAATCGTTATCCTTGCCAGACAGCAACTCTTTACCGAAAACACGCTAACTGCGGTCCTGCCGGCAATCAGTACAGGCAAACGTCACACCTATCTGTGCGTTGCTCGTCTGTGGGCCATCGTTTTCTGTGCGAATATGATCGGTAGCTTTGTCTTCGGCTCCGCGATCGCAAGCGGCTTTTTTCTGCCGCTCCAGGTTTATGACGCGGTTGGATCTCTTTCCATACACATGATGGAAATCCCGCACCATGAAATGTTCCTGCGTGGCATACTGGCCGGGTGGATTGTCGCAACCTTGGTCTGGTTGCTGCCAAGCGCTGAAAACTCGCAGGTCGCCATCATCCTTCTCATGGCCTGGCTGATCGCAGCTCTTGATCTCACACACGTGGTCGCCGGATCGGTGGAGGCGGTGTTTGCCGTCTGGATCGGTCATTCCAGTGTTTTGGATGTTGCAGCTTTCCTGATCCCGACGCTCTTGGGTAACATCGTTGGTGGAACAGCGCTTTTTGCTTTGATTGCGCATGCGCAGGTCCGAAAAGAAATCTGACATCAGGAGCACATCGCTTGGCGCTTGCCTACCAGAATAACGCGAAGGAGCAGGCGCTTTACCGCCTGATCAAAGGGTTTCTTTTCATACCGGTCTGCATTGCGCTTCTTGGCGCAGTGCTTGCCCCAATTACCTTGTTTATCGATGATAACGAACTGCTTGCCAAAGTGTTCGATAGTCTCCGGTACAATACACTGAGTGTCGAAGGTGCGCGGAGCGTTCTTTCGACGATTGCCGGCGCGATGATGTCGGTCATCAGCTTGGTCTATTCGCTGACCCTGGTGGTCTTCACTCTGGCGGCCGGCAACATTGCTCCCCGTTTGCTGGAGACCTTTGCCAGCAACCGCACAACCCAGATCACCATCGGTCTTCTGGGCGCAACCTTTTTGTACGCCTTGCTTGTACTATTCGTTGTCGAGGACGGGAAAGAAGTTCGATTTTCCGTTGGCGTGTCAATTTTCTTGGCGGCGGCGAGCTTTTTCTGGCTGGTTTATTTTGTAAACGACGTGGCGGGCCGCATCCGGGTGGATGCCGAGATTGGGCGTATTCAAACGTCGTTGCGCCAGTCCATTGACGCTCTTCTTGCCCATGAGCCCCCTGAAAAAACGTCAGACCGTCAGGAAATCCCGGACTTACCGGTGACCAAGGTGCACGGCAACCGAAGCGGTTATGTGACTGCGATTGACATCGATTATCTGATCGAAACAGCCAAACATTACGATGGGTTCATTGAGGTGCTTGTGACGCCCGGAGTATTTGTAATCGAGGGCATGCCGATCGCCGAGGTGAGATGTCAGGAGGACGGCTGTGACACCGATCCCGTTCTTTTGGCGTTTCAATTCGCCAAAGCCCGGGCCCCGGAGGGAGATATTCAGTTTTCAGTTCATTTGTTGGTGGAAATTGGCTTGAGGGCGTTGTCTCCCGGCATCAATGATTCCTACACGGCTATCAGCGCGATCGACCACTTGTCGGCGAGCTTTGCGCGTATCTTGCAACGCGGTGCGCCAAGTTCCCTTTTATGCGATGAGGATGGCGCTCCGCGTGTGTGGCTGGATCTGATTTCCGTAAAGGACATCCTGCACACTGCGATGGCCCCGCTGCGCCAATGCGCAAGATCCAACGTCCTGGTACTGGACCATCTCATTTCAGCGCTTGGGAAAATGGCTATCGTCTGCCGTCCAGAGCACAAGGCTCTGATCAAACGCCAACTCTATGATATTGCCCGGGATGCAAATCTTGAGTTGAATAGCCCTGCCGACAGATCCCAGATTGCAACCAGCCTCTGGCGAGCACAGCAGCTAAGTCAAAGTGTTTCGCGAAGATCATAAATGGCACAAAAAAGGGCGCCAGTGGCGCCCAGTTTTTGCTTATGCGCTTCTTCCGCGAACCACGTGCATGATCGCAGAGATCAAAAATAGTGCGATCGCGACAAAGAAAATCAGTTTTGCAATTGATACCGCAGTACCGGCAATACCGCCGAAGCCAAGTACTGCTGCAACAAGTGCAACGACGAGAAACATGAGTGCCCAAGAAAGCATTATATCCTCCTGTTTGAGTAACAGTTCTTCAACGCTCGGGAATGAATTCAGTTCCATTTCTTCTTTAGAAATTTGTTCCCATCTTGCTCAAACCGCTTCGGAGATTCCTTTCCAACAACAGGTGTAATGGAACCAAAACCTCTATCGGACCGTTTCCAACATGACAGAACAAGGAGTTTCAATCATGGAATATGGTCTTCTCGGTTTGCTGGTCCTGATCGCGAACATTTATGCGATCATAAAAATTATCCAGAGCGGCGCTTCTACCGGCGGAAAGATCCTTTGGATTCTGGGCATCCTTATCTTCCCTGTGGTGGGTTTCATTGTCTGGCTGCTTGCCGGGCCCCGGGGCAGCGGACAGCTTGCTTAATTAGAAAACGCGCCTTACCGGCGCGTTTTTTTTGGAACCATTCCCAACTGATGATGTTTACGAGGTGCCAATCACGGCCACCTCATTTTTACAAGTGAAGGAGAAGACTATGATCCGCAATCTTCTTGCCTCTACAGCTGTTCTGGCCGTTCTGACTACGCCAGCATTGGCTCAGGACACCGGTACTACTTCAAAGGATTTTCAAAACGATCGCGTTATTTATGAATTTGACGTGTCGACAGTGAAGCCAGACACGGCAACAGGCTTTCTCGCCTCCAACATGATTGGTAAATCGGTCTTGAACACCTCCACTGGTGAGGCGACTGAAATTGGCACCGTGAACGACCTGGTCTTGAGCCGTGATGGTTCGATCCGCGCGGCAATTGTCGGAGTTGGCGGGTTTCTCGGTCTCGGCGAAAAAGATGTCGCGATCGACTATGATCGCCTGTCTTTCACAGCAAAATCAGACGGTGAGTTTGACGTTTTCAGCGATGTAACCCGCGCAGAGCTGGAAAACGCCGATGGGTTTGAACGCCCGGATTATATTCCGGACTGGATGACGGTTTCTGCGGTTCAGACCGAGATCGATAAAATTTCCGAGGGCGCAAAACAGACCTATGAAACGGTCCGGACCGAAGCGATTGATCCGGCGAAAAAACGGCTCAACGAAACGATTGCATCATGGACGGCTGAAAAGACCCGTGTCCAGAGCGCCACGGTGTCATCTGAAGCCTTGATCGGATCCTCTGTTCATTCCAGCGCAGACGCGAACATCGGTGAGATATCGCAGGTGCTTTTGAACGAAGACGGCAAGGCTGAAGCTGTTGTTATCGACGTTGGTGGCTTTCTGGGGTTCAACGAGAAACCTGTTGCCGTGTCTTATGACAGCCTTCAGATGTATGAAACTGAAAACGGCGCGCTTTTGGTCGTGGCACCGTTCACCAAATCTGAGCTTGAGAACGCCAAGACTTTTGAACCCGCCGCCTACAGGAAAAATCCCGACGCTGTAACGCTGAACGGGTAACCAAGATTACCAGCGAAAGAGCGGGCCGCAAAGCGGCCCGTTTTTCGTTTCCGTTCCTGAACATACCGTCGAATATCCGGTTGAGCGACACCCCAAGTAGATATGCAAACAAACGCTCAAACTAGCTAACTGCTCTAGGCTGGTGGAGTGCTGGTCACGTGAATAGAATTCATCGCCAATCAGTCAGCCAGGGTTTTGGGTCCAAGAAACGTTTTTGCGGAACGAAAGCCCTCCGACAACGTTTTATGAATATGAATTATTGCGATCAAACCCATCTCTCAAAGCGCGGAAGCAGCGCGCGCTCGGTACGAGACATGCCGTTGAGAGGCTGGTTTGATGTTCTTCGGCGGACCTTCGCCCAGGTTCAAGCTGACAATGTATTTCTGATCTCTGCAGGCGTTGCCTTCTTCTTTTTGCTGGCTCTGGCTCCAGCCTTGACGGCTTTTTCGGCGATTGCCAACCTCCTGATCCCGCAAGCGGCCGTGCAGGACTTGGTAAACGAGGTTGGAACCATCCTGCCTGAGAGTTCCAGCCAGCTTATCAAAGACCAACTTGAAACTGTATTGGATGAACACGAACGGCAGACGGCTCTGACGTTGAAGGCTGTCTTTGGCTTGGCCCTTTCATTCTGGGCGGCGGCCGCCGCCGTGCGGGCGATGATGACGGCAATCACCGTCGCCTACCGGGAGGATGAGGAGCGGCCGCTTTGGGAGTTCCACCTCACGGCACTTGGTCTGACGATCGCGGCATTGCTGATTGGTTTGGTGGCTGTAATTGCGTTTCTTGCGCTGCCAGTCGCCTTATCGCTGTTGCCGCTGTCAGGCAGCAGTGAGTTAATTGCGCGGTTCTTGCGCTGGCCGTTGCTGATCGTTGCGGTCATTGCCGGCCTGTCGATCACCTACCGGTTCGCCCCGTCGCGTCGGCAGGCAAAAGCACGTTGGGTCACAGTTGGCGCTGTCGCCGCCGCGCTGATGTGGATTACTGGCTCTTTGCTCTTTACGACCTATGTTGAGAAAATCGCCAATTACGAAGAGATTCACGGCGCGCTGTCGTCAATCGTCGTTCTCTTGCTGTGGTTCTGGTTTTCCGCAGTGGTCGCCATCTTTGGCGCCGAACTCAATGCCGAGCTGGAACACCAGACGAGCGTTGACACCACAGTCGGCAAGGACCACCCGATGGGCGAACGCGGCGCATACGTCGCCGACCACCTGGCATTGGATCATGAGGCGTGAATGGAAATGCCGTGGTTCCGGGCTATATACCAACGGACAAAACGGCCGCCCACCAAGCAGATGAAAAACCCAGCGCGGACTCTTATGTCCCGTGTTCTGGCGGGACGCTGGGGGCGCCTAGAAGACATTATAGGTCTCGTCACATTCCCTGCGAGTATCCATGAAAGTTTTATCCACGGGCAGTTCTACCGGTCAACGGTAGTTGGCTTGCGCCATGAAAAATGATGTCCAGCGGGTCCTGATCTGCCCCACCTGAGTGGTCCATTTTGATTGTTAGTGCACGACTGGGCTTTGGTCCATCTGGACGATGGTCTCCGGTGCCGGTGGTCGGTAGCTCAATGCGCTGTGCGGGCGCTTGGTATTGTA
>NZ_JAGHRJ010000006.1 GCF_017743865.1 Labrenzia sp. R4_2 | reverse complement strand
CTTCCTTGTCTGAAAGATCAGCGTACCTGCGTAACTCTTAAAACACTCAAGCCCATAAGAACCCAAGCATCGCAAGACCAACGCCGCCTACGCTTCCCTTCCTTCAAATATCAAATTGTCAATGAACATGAGAACCAAAATCCTCATCAGGCCTACATCTCGTAAACTCGCAAAAACCAACCAATCACCGAACCTTGCGATCCAGCCACAATCGACCAGTTTTCCGGAATTTAGAGCGCAGCGCCCTGTCGCCAGCGACGTTGCCGCCGTCGATGAACCGGGTTATACGCAGGTCGACCGGGCCCGTCAACAGCCGATTTCGAAAAAAATCAAAAAAGCTGAAAAAAGTTTCGAAGGATGCCGTTTTGTTCGAAATTACAAATAGTTAATGCTTTACCAGCTTAGGCTTCAGTAGCCTCAACGATGACACCTGCGGCCAAGCCACCGGCTGCCGCAATCAAGGCCATAGCCGTGTAGTTTTCAGCATACCCTCGCGTCCGCTGCGTATGCCAATGGTCGTAAAGCTGTACCATTAACACAGCACCCGATGCCCCGACCGGGTGGCCGCGCGCCAAACCACCCCCAAGCGGATTGAAGATATCATGAGGTATGCCCAATGCGTCCACGGCAGCCATAGCCTGGACCGCATACGCCTCATGAAGTTCGACGACGTTTATATCTGCGACGTTAAAGGTGGCTTGTTTTAAAAGCTGCCTTGCCATTTCGATCGGGACCAAGGCTGGATCTGCAGGATCGCCGCCCATGCTGCCAGCTTTAATGACCGTTAGTCCACTTATGCCACGTTCGCGCGCCAAGTCTTCGGACATGATCATGACCCCGGCGGCACCGTCCGCTTCGCAAGCAATTGTCGCTGCCGACAATCCTGTTTCCCGGTCTCCATAAAGAACTGGCGCCCGCATCGCCGCCCGGAACGACAGAGGCCGTATAAAACTGTCATCCACTAAATCGGTCCCAGGACAAAGGACACGTTTCTTTGAGGTCTTCGCTGCGCGAGCTTTTTCGTGCGAGTGAACTGCAAACGCCGCCTGATCCTCGCGGCCGATCTCAAGACGTGCAGCAAGACGGGCTGCAGCTTCACTGAGATCCGGGTCATCAAAAGGCGGCGGTGCGAAAGCCGGTCTGGTGTAAACGACGGGCTCCTGGCCCATCGCCTTTGGCCGATGCATGCGAACTGGTGCACGGCTGTAGCTTTCTGCTCCTCCGGCAATCACGCAACGCGCCGCGCCAGCCTCGATCAGCCGCACTCCTTGTATGATGGCATCCAGACCTGAGCAACACTGTGTATCTGTCGTGATTGCCGGAACGGTTGGCGGGAGACCGGCCCGCAGCGCCGCCATCCGCGCCGGGTTCCCGCCTGCATAAAGCGCGTTTCCCAAAAGCACATGGTCGACCATGCCGCCCGGGACACTCGCATCGTCCAGTAGTTTGGAGAAGACAGGTGCCGCCAGTTCGTCGGCCTGGAGGTCTTTCAGCCCGCCGCCGCGTGGGGCCACCGGAGTCCGCCGGGCTGCTGCGATGACAGCGCGGCGCGTCATGAATTCTCACCTTCCAGCACCGGAACAGGGGCTGCGCTCACGCCATACTCACGTTTCAACGCCTGCAGGTCCGGTTTGCCGCCAGCCGTCAAAGGAAACTTGTCCTTCATATGAAACCGTTTTGGGCATTTGCCCCGCCCGGCAAATCTCCGGCAGTGGTCCGAAAGGGTCTGCGCCGGATCTTCAAGCTCAAGGCGGAGCTCGATCACAGCTTCCAGGCGCTCACCGCGCAGAGCGTCAGGAATCCCAAAAACCGCGGCGGCCTTAACCGCAGGATGGCTCATGAGAACGGTTTCGATTTCCTCCGGATAAACATTCAAGCCCGACGTGATCACCATCCGGTTCTGGCGGCCAGTCACAAACAGGTATCCCGCATCATCGACATATCCATGATCCCCGAAGGTCAGCCAGTCCGCCTGCCAAACCGTTTCCAGTGACCGGCCACATATATACCGATTGAAGAGAAGTGGGCTTTTCACCCAGATCGGACCCGGCGTGCCTAAGGGCAGCTGTTGATCCGGATTGCCGATGGCAACTGAAACGCCTGTAGGCGGGCGTCCAACAGACCCGGCCGGGGTCCCGTCACCCGATCGGGCAAAACTGATGAAACTTGTTTCTGACGCGCCATAGAATTCCACAAGGCGGGCCTTCGGGAAGACTTCGGCGAAGGCGGATTTCGCCCCGTCCGGCCATTTGGCGCCACTGGAGAACACAAGACGCAAGGCCTTGGGAGAACCGCTGCGCCGGGCCGCCTCGGCGATCAATTGCAATTGGGTCGGCGTTGCATAGAGCGCGGCATTTCCCGCCTCCGCCTGAAGAACTTCCAACACCGCACGCGGCTCGAACCGGGACAAGACGGTGACGGGCGTCCCGCGGTGAAGACCATGAACCGCCCCATATAGGTGCAGCGAATGGCTCAGCCCCCCGAGGATAATGATCCGGGTTGGCTCGAGGTCTTCAAAATCCGGTTCACTTAAACGAAAACTTTCCAGCCAGGACCGATGAGACCGCACAAAGCCTTTTGGCATGCCCGTCGAGCCAGATGTGAACCCGGCATAAAACTCAGCGGTTTCCAAAGGCGGATCGCTTGGGCGCGTGTCGCATTCATCGTTTCGAGACGCCATAAATTGAGCGAGTTGGTCGTCGTCGAGACACAAAGCCGGCTGCACGGCCTTGAGCACGGTTTCTATCTGATGCTGCGGCCAGGAAGGGTCCATGACGAGGGCAGTGCGGCCTGAGCGTGCGCAAGTAAAGAAGCTGACGAGGATGTCAGTGGAGTCGGCCAACAAGAGCGCAATCTGGGCACCTTCGGGAGAGTTATCCCGAAGGTGCTGCTCTCTTTCCTGAACAGATGACAGGAACTCTTCCCATGAGAGGACGCACCCGCCAGTTTGCAGCGCGGGTCCGGCCTTGCTGGCCCGCGCTTTTTTTTCCAGGTGTTCGCCGATGTAGCCCATGCGGCGTGAGATCCTGCTTCGACCGGATCAGGACCGGGACAGAACAGCGCCCGGCAGGCCGCGCGCAATCGTCTGGGCAATCACCGCTGCGATTGCGACCTTGATGAGGTCACCTGGAATGTAGACTGCGCTGCCCATGGCCGCTTTCGGCAGGGACAGGCCTGTCATGAAGGAAATGCCGGGAATCCCGAAAGCGTAGACGACAAGAATTCCGCCAACTGCGCCAGCAACCGCCGCCGAAACAAGGACGCTGGCGTTGGTTGTCGCGCGCATGATCAGACCCGCGACAAAAGCGCCAACCGGCCAGCCAATCAGGAAACCGACAGATGGACCGGCGAATACGCCGAGACCGCCTCGGCCGCCGGAAAGGAACGGTGCGCCGAGCGCGACCAGGAACAAGAACAAAAGCACGGCGAGGCTACCGCGGACCGGTCCGAGCATGATGCCCGCCAGGATCACACCAAGTGTCTGCGCTGTTATTGGAACCCCGCCCAGCGCCGGAATTGCGACTGGCGGCAGCAAACCTAGGACGGCGATGAGAGCTGCATAAAATGCAACGTGCACAAGGGAACGATCTGTCATGGGAGTCTATCCTTCTTTATCGTCGTTTTTTCTGGGACGTTTTCCGACCCGAGTCTATTGTTTGTCTCTATGGCTGCGGCGTCACCCGTCAGCCGGCCTTGTCGTATGTTGTCAAAGGCGCCCATTACTTCAGGGTCAGTCCTTGCGAGCCGCCGCGCGCCGCCAGAGCTTCGGCAACATTGTCCGACATCTTAAGCGCCTGAAGCGCAAAGGGCGCAATCAGCCTCCAGGACGACTTTTTGCCCGTGCGCGCCTGGTATGCCTCCCGAAGGACGGCGAAGATCTCCATCAAATGCGGTGCAAACCGCAACACGAGTGTGACACCCAGCGCGGACTTGCGCGCTGAAAATCCAGCCCATTCCAACGGTCGGAACAACGGCATCACGGCTGCTAGCATATCATCCATTCGCGTTGTCATCGAGACAAAGCTGGCGGCAAGGACCATCACACAAAGGCGCAGGATTGCGATAACACCGTCCATGACGGTTCCCGATATCCAATGCAGTGCCAGGATTGCTGCCAGAAAGATCGACAATCCCTTCAGGAGCCGCAAGCGCTGAACGGCTCCGCGGCCAAGAGAAACATAGGCTGCAAGCACCAGGGCCAAGCAAACAACAAAGACCCAGAGCGTTTCGGTCCTGAAAAGCAAAAGGCTGCCGATCGCAACTGCGAGCAGCTTGGCCCCTGCTGGAAGGCGATGCGCCCAGCTGTCGCCCGAGAGGTAGACCGATATCATATCGCAGCTGCTTCCATGACGGTTCCAGACCGGCGCTCAATGTCGTCCCGATAGGCTGCAATCACCTTTGCTGCCGGTCCGTCCATACGCAACTGCCCTTCCTCCAACCACAGCACCCGGTCGAACCCGGTCAGCAGACTCAAATCGTGACTGACCATGACGATCCGTTGCGGCAGCGACATGAGCTTGTTGAATATCAGCCGGGATGCCAGCGCATCCAGGCTCGTCATCGGCTCATCCAAAACCAAGACAGCCGGTCTCATCACCAGAACTGCCAGAATGCAGACTAGTTGCTTCTGCCCTCCCGACAATTCAGCAAAAGGTTTAGCGGCCAGGTCGCCGCAACCATGAAGGTCCAGAAACTCCAAGGCTTTGGTACGGCTTTCGTCTTTCGAGGCGCCCAGCTGTGTCAAGCCAAAGGCGATTTCTTCTTCCACCGTCGGAAAAATTGCCTGGTGATCCGGGTTCTGGAAAACAAAACCGACATGGCGCGGCAATTCGGATCGAACGGAAGCCGCATCTGCACCAAAGAGAGTGACGCAGCCTTCATCAGCGAGATGAAGACCGTTCAAGAGGCGTGCGAAGCTGCTTTTCCCAGATCCGTTCAGTCCGATCACGCCGATCCGGGGCTCTTCCAAATCCAGGCTCAGGCCTGACAGGACCTTCCGGGTGCCCAGGGTGAGACCGGCTTTTTCAAGCCGTGCATAGGGCGTGATGTCCGGATTGCAGCCGCCGGTCTGTTCTTTGTCTTTTCTTTTGCGGGGCCAAAGCACCATGAAGTCCTATCGCGGAAGTGCTGCAACGGTGTTTTTCTGACGCTGCGTTTGCCCGCTTATGGTTTGGAACGGACAGCTTGTCAAAAAACAGTCGATGATGCCCACATGAAACCGGAGCTGCCTACCCGACAGGGCGGGTTAAATCCGGTGGCTCCGCAAAGGTTGAGATGGTGGTCTTTATGCGCTCCAGCGCCCAATCGAAGCGGTCTTCGTTTTCTTCAGATCCAAAGGTAAGCCGGATATAGGCTGCCGGTTTTTGCCCTTTTGCCTGAAAGTATCTTGAGGACAGCACCGAGATGCCCTGATGAGACAAGGCCGCCTGTAGCGCATCCGGATCAACGTCTTGCGGCAAGGCAAGCCATCCAAACACCTTGTGGCTGCCGCTTTGCAGAAAGTACGGCTCCAAAATCTTCTTGGCGCGGTCAAATCTCACACTGTTAGCGCGCCGCTTGACCCGGAGCGCCTTGCTGAGATGCCCCTCACGGACCCAACCGGAAATAAGCTCCGCAGTGATCGGCGATGCCATCCATGTGCTTTCGCCGATTTTGTTGCGGATTGTGTCTTCAAAGGGCGCCGGAACATGAACAAAGCCGATCCGGCTGCCGGGCGAACACACCTTTGAGATACTGGCGATCGAGGCCGTCCGCTCTGGCGCAAGAGCGCCGAATGCCGGCAAAGGGTCGGTGAGAAACGGCGTATAGGGATCGTCTTCAATGATCTTGAGGTCAAACTGACGGGCAACCTCAACAAGCCGTGTGCGCTCGACCATCGACATGGTGTGGGTGGTCGGGTTTTGCATGTTGGGCATCAGAAAAACGCCCTTCACGTGATGCATCCGAACCGCTTGAGCCAGTGCATCCGGATCCATAGCGCCCAGCCCTCCATCATCGCCGATGAGCGCCGGAACCGGCACAGCCTTCAGCCCTTGCGCGGCGAGCGAACTGAAGATCGAGGGGTACGTAAACTGGTCCACCGCCACGGCATCGCCGGGTAGAAAAAGGGCCTGGCAGGTGACCTGAATGCCGTGCTGTGCGCCGCAAGTGACCGCGACCCGGTCCGGATCCGCATCCAGTCCGTAGTCCTTGAACACCAGAACGCCTGTTTCCCTATGGGCCTTCAATCCTTCGGAGGGCACAAATCCGTTGAGGCGCTCAATTCCAACCGTTTTGGCCATGCGAACCAACCCATCGGAGAGACTGGGATTGAGAAACGGATAGGCAAAGTTTCGTGCCAGATCACACGTCTCTGGCTCCCCTTCCTTCGGGATCAGGGGAGAAACCTTCTGGCTTTCGGGTGCAACATAAGTTCCCCGCCCCGTTTCCCCTTTAACCAGACGCCGGCGCTCCGCCTCAGCATAGGCCCGGGTTACCGTACCAAGCGTTATGCCGAGCTGATAAGCGAGCTCCCGCTGCGGCGGCAGCCGGTCGCCCTGGGCGAGACTGCCGGCGAGAATGTCCGCTTCCAGCGCATCTGCGATCGCAAGATAAATCGGCCCGGAAGCCGCCTCGATGTTCGGAACCCACATTGTCATGAGAACAATGATATCATTGACCGATACAATATTTCAATACAGAGATTGTCCATACGCTTTTGTATCGATTGTATCGAAATTGCATGAGGCTCCCGAAATGGACACCGCCACCCTGATGGCCTTCGCGGTCTTTGTGATCATCATGACCGGCACCCCAGGCCCCGGAAACCTGGCTTTCCTCGCGATAGGAGCGAGTTCCGGGTACCGGACGGCATTTCCGGTCATCATTGCCTCACAGATCGGCTCGCTGCCTTTAAACCTGGCAGTAGCCTACGGGCTTGGTCACATCATGGCGCAGGGCGGGATCATCGTATCGGTATTCAAGGCTTTGAGCCTGACTTATATGGCCTTTCTGGCCTGGCGGATTATTTCGCTGACCATCCGGCCCAAGGGTGAAGCCACCCTTTTGACTTTTTGGGAGGGGTTGTTGATCCACCCGCTAAGCCCGAAGACATGGGCCATGAGCCTCGTCGCGTTCTCGACTTTCTTTGCGGGAAACGGTCTGGACTTGCATGCCAACGCCGCCATTCTGGCAACCGGTTTCCTCTTGGGCGGAATGGTCTTTCATTCGCTTTGGGCGCTGGTCGGTGTATCTATTCTGGCTCTTATCGGCGAAGGCCGTTTGATGCGCTCCATCACAGTTGCGATGGCGCTCACGATGCTCGCCGCAACTGTCTGGGCTCTGATGCTGTAAATGCCCACCGGGCAACGGTCTTCGCGAGCTGTCGGCTTGAGAAGGGTGCAGATTAAAAAAAACTGCCAATAAAAAATTATATGTTTGTGTGGTCCCATACGGCCTCGTTCCGATGTTTCACGGAGGTCGTTTCCGGTGGCGATACGGTCCTGGCTCTGGGTTGCGCTGTTGGTGGTCGGTATATTGCCGATCGGACTGCCGACGCTTGGGCATCCGGCAGGGTCTGTGATCATCTTGGCGACCGATTACCCGCCCTTTGATATTGCAGAACCCGAAGATGACCGCCTCGGATTTGACCATGAAGTTGCCGTTGAAGCCTTCAAGCGCAAAGGCATCACGGCAGAGGTTGTTTATGTCCCGTGGTCCCGAGCGGTCAGCGAAACCGAGGCTGGCAACTATCCCGGCCTTCTGACCTGCGCCCATACCGTTGAACGTGCCGAGCACTTTCTCTTCAGCGCGCCTATCAGCCAGGAAGCCTATGGCGTTTTCTACCGGACAGGGCATCCGGTCGAAAACATTCGGAGCATTGCAGACCTTAGGGGTCAGCGGGTCGCCTCTGTTCTTGAATACGCCCCAAACGCGGAAATGGAGAGGCAAGGCGCAGAGTTGGTCAACATCGCCACGGATACGGCCGGCTTCAAGATGCTTGAACTGGGGCGTGTCGACTACTTTCACACCGGACAGGCGGCCGGTCAGCATCTCAAAAAGAAACTTGGCTATCGCAATGAATTTGGTTTCCGGTCCTTCGTTGTCTGGGACTACTTCTTGTGTTTTTCACGAAAGCACCCTGACTCTGAAGAGTTGAGACAGGCATTCAATGAAGGCTTGGCGGAAATACGAGCTGACGGAACCTACGAAGGTATCCACGCCCGGTACCGGTAATGCTCTCAACGCTTAACGGCGTTGCAACCTGCCGAACTCACTGCGCCAATTTTCTTCAAGGCTTTGCGGGCTTGGCTGTATGTCGTCAAGGCCGATGTCCCGTTTCAATGCCGCTGGCAAATCAGAGAGAACAGCGCGTTTACGCCGATGGCCATAACATCCAGAAAGCAAGCCATGGATAAATTCTACTAATCCCAATTTAGAGCGTGCACTCGATTTGGTACATTTACAATCAATAGAAGACACGAAAATCTCACGAATTCGTTGATGACTTAAGGATGTATCGCGTGTCGACTGTTGATTGACCAATGAAAAGACAATAGACATGCATAAGGAGTATTTATGCATGTCCACCTCTTTGCCCCCGCTGTCCGCTGTCCGGGCGTTCGATGCCGTTTCAAGGCACCTCAGCTTCACAAAAGCAGGTGATGAACTTGGCATGACGCAGGCCGCGGTCAGCTACCAGATCAAGCTCTTGGAAGAAAAACTCGGATTTTCACTGTTTGAGCGAAAACCCCGGAAAATTGAGCTGACGCCGCGCGGCCAGCAGCTCGCAGATGGTGTGACTGACGCATTCGACCGGCTTCGCGGCACGTTTCACGACGTCCAGGAAGCAGAATCGTCCGAACTCGTAATCAGCAGCAACACGACGTTTGCCGTCACCTGGCTGTCGTCACGCCTGTTCGAGTTTCAAATCCAAAACCCGACCATCGCCGTCCGGCTTGTTCCGTTCGGCCCCTGGGAGAAACCGGCCTTTAATGATGGTGATCTGACAATAACCGCCTGCTATCAACCTCCGAAGGGGTGCTATTATCACCAGCTGATCCAGGCCGAATTCACTCCGATGATTTCCCCGCTACTTGCAGAAAAACTCGGCGGGATCCACGAACCGGCTGATCTCTTGAAGGCGCCAATCATCGACCCTGAAGACCATTGGTGGCGAACGTGGTTTGCTGATGCCGGCTTGCCGGACGTTGATCTTAGCCAAAATCCGTCCAGCCGGATGGGCTCACAGGCACTGGAAGCCAACCGGGCCATTGCCGGGCAGGGGGTCGCGATTCTTACCCCGTATTTCGTACGGGACGCTCTTGCAAACGGACAGCTGATCCAACCTTTCGAATTGGTTTCGCGGATTGAAAGCGAATCCTGGAACCTGAGCTATCCGATGCAAAGTAAAAACAGCCGGAAAATCCGGCTGTTTCGGGATTGGCTTTTTTCCGAACTTGAAAAAGATGGCCGCAAGCTGCCATTCGGGCGGGAGGCGGAAACCGTCTGATCTTCCGGCTTACGGCGTGAAGACAATTGTCTTGTTGCCAACAATCATCACCCGGTTTTCCAGGTGGTATTTGACAGCGCGTGCGAGCACGCGGGACTCAATGTCCCTACCGCGCGCCACGAAATCATCTGCCGACAATGCGTGACTGACGCGTTCTGCGTCCTGTTCAATGATCGGGCCTTCGTCGAGATCCGGCGTCACATAATGCCCAGTCGCTCCGATCATCTTCACCCCGCGCGCATGGGCCTGATGATACGGTTTGGCGCCCTTGAAGCTCGGCAGAAACGAGTGGTGAATGTTGATCACCTTGCCGAAGAGCCGCTTGGACAGATTGTCGGACAGCACCTGCATGTAACGCGCCAGCACCACCAGATCTGCGCCGGTTTCCTTGACCAGCTTCAGGAGTTTTTCCTCCTGCTCCGCCTTGTTTTCCTTGGTCACCGGCCAGTGATGGTACGCAATGCCTTCATGATCGGCGGTGCGGGCGCTATCTGGATGATTGGAGACGATGGCAACCACCTCGGCATCCAGCCAGCCAACGCGGATCTGATAAAGAAGGTGCAGCATCGCGTGGTCAAACTTGGAGACCATAATGATCACTCTCGGCCGCTTGGCCGTGTCGACCAGCTTTGCTTTCATGTCAAAGCGGGCAATGACCGGATCAAGCGCCTTTTGAACGCTCTCCAAAGTTACACCTTCTGGCGCCAGCATGGCGATGCGGAGGAAGAACTGATTGGTGGCACGGTCCCAAAACTGATCGCTTTCTGCGATATTCGCGCCAAAATCGGCCAATTCCGTTGTGACGGCTGCGACAATTCCCGGCTTGTCCGCGCATGAAAGCGTCAGGACGTATTGGTGTTCGGCCATATTTTCAGTCACTCCACTCTGTCGGGTCTTGCCCGAATGTGAACCGCCCTGAAGGCGGCTCAGCCTTACAGAACGGAGATGTTTTTTTCTTCCAGGGCCGACACCAGATCCCGGACCCGGTCAGCGTTGTCCTTCGCAACTGCACCATCGCGGTTCCAAAGGCCGTTCTCAAATCCTATCCGGGCCTTGCCACCGTTCTCGATGGCATACACGAGACATTCTGTTTCCCGATGCCCAAAGGCACACACACCCCAATCGATCTCATGATCGCTCCGGCGTGCTTTCAAACGATCCAGAAAGGGGTGCAGATCTTCCGGCGCACTTTCCTGATTGTCCGCATAACGGCCTAGAACCAGCAGCACCTGATGCGTAGTGCCAGGAATACTGCCGTTTTCGACGAGGTCGAAGAACCGGTCGAGGTCCTCTGCACTGTAGAGGATGTGTTGAACAGATATCCCTTCCTTCAAGGCCCAGGAATAAAACTCCGCCGCCGCTGCTGTATCGCCGTCCGGCACCATCTCGCGCACTGCGATCGACACCAGTGACGGCACTAGATCCTGAACCAGTTTACGCTGGTCTTCCGGTGTGTATTTTCCAACAGCTTCGGTGGTGATTTGAACCTGCATTTGCGGCAATGCAGCATTCAATTCCGACAAGAGCGCCTGGTAGAGGTCTTTGTCCAGAACATGCGCGCCGTTTTCATCGCGGACATGGGCATGGATTGCGCCAGCGCCTGCTTCGAAACAAGCAACAGCTGCCTCCACCGTTTCAGCAATCGTCACCGGAAGGGCCGGATGATCCACCTTGGTGCGCCGTGCGCCATTCGGCGCCACCATGATGAGAGGCAGCGCCTGAGGTTTGGTATCAGGGGCCATGATCAGAAGACGGCCTTGAACGCAGTTTGCAATTTATCTGCAATCTCTGAGATGTGCTGATCTTTCATGATAAAGGGCGGCGCCAGCAAGATGTGATCCCCTTTCACGCCGTCAATCGTGCCGCCCATCGGATAACAGATGAGCCCGGCCTCGAACGCGGCCTTTTTCAGAGCCTTGTTCACCCCGCGTTTGGTGTCAAAGGGTGTTTTGCTTTCCCGATCCTCAACAATTTCAATGCCGCGGAACAGGCCGCGTCCACGGATATCGCCAACATGAGGGTGCTGTCCGAAAGCCTCTCTCAGGGTCGCATCCAGTTTGTCACCCAGAGGATGAACCTGATCGACCAGGCCGCCAGTGAGCTTTTTCAGAACGGCAAGAGAGGCCGCGCACGCCGTCGGGTGGCCGATATAAGTGTGGCCGTGCTGGAAGAAACCGGACCCGTTTTCGATGGCCTCATAGATCTCCGACGTACACAGCATAGCCCCAATCGGCTGATACCCTGCGCCAAGGCCTTTTGCGATCGCAAGGATATCCGGCGCTATACCATCCTGCTCACAAGCAAACAGGCTGCCTGTGCGTCCCATGCCGCACATTACCTCATCCAAGATGAGCAAGATCCCATAGTGATCGCAGATCTCCCGGATCCGCTTGAAGTAACCTTCGACGGGCGGGACCGCACCTGCCGTTGCGCCGACGACCGGCTCGGCCACAAATGCCATCACGTTTTCCGCGCCAAGGCGCTGGATTTCGGTTTCGAGTTCATTGGCAACGCGTCGTCCGTATTCGACGGCCGTTTCATCGTCCGCCCGACCACGATACTCGTAACACGGTGAAATGTGGGAGGTTTCGATCATCAATGGCGCAAAGGGTTCGCGGCGCCATTGATTGCCACCTGTTGCGAGCGCCCCGAGCGTGTTGCCATGATAGCTTTGCCGGCGGGCAATGACCCGATGCCTGGATGTTTCGCCTTTTTCCAAAAAATACTGACGCGCCAGTTTCAGTGCGGCTTCCATTGCCTCCGAACCGCCTGAGACGAAGTACACCCGGTCCAGATTGCCCGGTGCATGATCGATCAAAAGATCAGCAAGCTGTTCCGCGGGTTCTGAGGTAAAAAACCCGGTATGTGCGAAGGCAATCTGGTCGACCTGGCCTTTGATCGCCGCGGTCACGTCGGGGTCGCTGTGCCCAAGGCACGACACGGCCGCGCCGCCCGATCCATCAAAGTATTTTTTGCCATTACTATCAATGATGTAACAACCATCGCCACCAACGGCAACAGGCGTGGATGCTTTGGTATGACGCGGAAAAACGTGAGACATGAACACGAACCTCACCAAGGGTGTATCGCGCCGGATTGTGCGCTTGAGACATTTGTATCATGATTTTGCTGCATGTGAAACAAATGTTTCTTTGCCGCGTTAACCATCTCTTTCATTAAAATTTTAATCAAATTGCTGGCAGTTCTGGGGAGGGGGCAAACACTTAGAATTTGCAAGGCTGTTTGTTATGCGTCAGCGTTTTTTAGCCTGGATAATGTTTTTGGGATTGTCCGTTGTTCTGGTTGGATGTGGATCGGTTGCCGGTGTCACCGGCATGGGCTGGGCAACGGCCTCGCACAGCGCGATCGACTACAACGACTCGTCCTGGTGCGTGCCGAGAAAACTAAAAAAGGTCCTGAACAAGGTCGCGAAACGGTACGGCACGGTGAAGGTTCATTCCACCAAACGCTGGTGGTTCGAGAATTGGCGCAAAGGTGGCGCCCGCAGTTCCTATCACCTGAATTGTCAGGCCGTTGACTTTTCCGTCGGCGGCAACCCGTCTTCCGTTTTGGCTTTCCTGAAGTCCCAGTCTGCAGTGGGCGGCTACAAGTACTATTCGTCCGGGTTTTATCACATTGACACCGGGCCGCGCCGCACCTGGTGACCAAAATAAAAGGCTCCGGGGTTTGACGCCGGAGCCTTGGTTCTTTCGCAGATGAAGTGAGTGCGCTACTTCAGCTCGCCCAACTCCAGTGCCATTTCCCAGGCAACAGCATCGAAACCGATAAAGTTCTTTTCAGCGCCTTCCACGATCGGGCGTTTAATGGCGGATGGATTTTCGATCATGACGTCCAGCGCGCTTTTTGCATCGGTCACGCCATCCTGGGTGGCTTCATCCAGCCGGCGCCAAGTCGTACCACGCTTGTTCAAAACCGCTTCCCAGCCGAATTCGCCCACAAACTTGGCCAGTTTGTCGGCATCAACGCCGTCTTTCTTGTAGTCGTGAAAACTGTACTCCACCCCGGCTTCATCCAGAAACTTCCGCGCTTTCTTGACCGTATCGCAATTCTTGATGCCGTAGACCTTCATGATGCCTCTTACCGGTTTGCAGTTCGTTCGGCGGCACAATTGCTTTTTGTCCTGAGTGTTTCAAGACCATCGTCCAACAATCCACGGTCAGCCCGGTTCCGTCTTGACGCGGGCGCTTCAAGCTGCACTGTCGACAAATACGATCAGTCCACTTTTTCGCCAGGCGTTCAGACACTGTGACCGACCCCGCCATTCCATCAAAGGTGTCCGCAACCACTACAGACGCGGCATGGCCCAATCCTGGGCACGGCAACTGGCGCCAACGGCTGCGCCTGTTGAGCGGACTGGTTCTTTTTCTGTTTTGCCTCAGTCACTTTTCCAACCACGCCATGGGCATCATTTCCGTCAATGCGATGGAGAAAATGTCGCTCTGGCACTACTGGATCTGGCGCGGGCCAATCGGCGAAGCGGTGTTGATCACGGCAGCTCTCACCCATGTCGCGCTGGCGCTCTGGCGAACATCCAAGAGACGTACATTGCGCATGCCGCCCTGGGAGTTCGCTCAGCTTGTGCTGGGGCTTTACATCCCCTGGACGCTCATTCCGCATGTCATTACGACGATGGGACTGGCGAAAGAGTTCGGCTTTATCCCGAACTACCACCAGATGCTGACGATCCTTTGGCCGCAAAATGCGGTCATGCAATCCATTCTTTTGCTGGTGGTGTGGACCCACGCCATGATCGGGCTGCATTTCTGGCTGCGGCTCTACCCGTTCTACCACCGGATCAAATACATCGCCCTGGCCGCTGCCATTGCATGGCCTGTCATGGCGCTTTGGGGCTTCATTGAAGGAGCCCGGCGCCTGGCTCTGGCAAAGGACGTGACGGTCAAGGTTTCGGACGATCAGTGGGCATGGCTCTACGCTCAAACCGACAACATCAGAGCCATTGTGTTCGGCCTGATATTCTTGAGCCTGTTTGTCATTGTCATCCGGTATCTCGCAAGCCGTGTTTCTGCAGGCATTTCGATCTCTTATCCCGGCGGTTTGACCGTTCGGGCCCAACCAGGTGCATCTCTTCTTGAAATCAGCCGCATGAACGGAATTCCCGTTGCTTCCGTTTGCGGCGGCCGCGCACGCTGTTCGACCTGCCGCGTCAAGGTTTTGAACGGACTGGAGAGTTTGTCACAGCCAAACCCGGCAGAGACAACAGTTTTGAAGCGGATTGGAGTGCCGGAGGATGTCCGCCTGGCGTGCCAGATCAGGCCAGCTGCAAATCTGGAAATCCAACCACTGGTGCCGGTGAAGGCAAACTTGGTGCGGCAGGACCATGTTCAGGATGCTTACTATTGGGGTGTCGAACAGGATGTCGTCGTCATGTTCGTCGACCTCCGGAACTTCACCAGCATGACCGAGGCACAACTTGCCTACGATGTCGTCTTTCTTCTGAACCAGTATCTTGACCGCGTTTCGGCTGTGATCCGGGCCGAAGGCGGTTATGTCGACAAGTTCATTGGTGATGGCGTCATGGCCATCTTCGGGATGGAGACGGGTGCTGAGACCGGTGCGCGCCAGGCTTTGAAGGCCTGCCGGGGCATCGAGAAAGTCATGGAAGCACTGAACGTAGAAAAGGGCCCTCAGTTCCGCGACACGATCCGTCTCGGGGTCGGCCTCCATCTCGGCCAGGCCATCCTGGGACGTATTGGCGCTGCTGGATCCGGTAAAACTGAAGGCGGGCTCACCGCGCTTGGCGACGTCGTCAACACCGCCAGCCGGCTGGAAACGGAAAATAAATCGCGGAACAGCTTCCTCGTTGTTTCCAAAGACGTAATTGACGCGGCTCGCGCAACGGCACCCGATGAAACGCTGTACGACGTCAGCGTGCGCGGCAAGGAAAAACCACTCCAAGTCTTTGCACTTAAGCAGATGGATGGTTTATTGCTGCCTGGGGAAACAGGGGTAAAAGACCTCGTGTAAATAGCCGGGGCGCACGTGCCAAACACCTATACACCGCGGGAAATGCTGACGAAACTCGTGTCCTTCAACACGGTGTCGGATCGCAGCAATCTCGAGCTTATTTCATTTGTCGAAGAGTACCTGTCCAGTCACGGCGTATCCGCCGTGCGTGTCCCGGACGCAACGGGTGAAAAGGCCGCCTTATTTGCCACCGTTGGGCCAAAGGTCGATGGCGGTATCGTTTTGTCGGCACACACCGACGTGGTACCCGTCGACGGACAAAACTGGACGTCAGATCCGTTTTCGGCACGGGAGGCTGGCGGCCGCCTTTATGGGCGTGGTACCGCCGACATGAAGGGGTTTGCGGCAACGGTTCTGGCGAAAGTACCGGATTTTTTAGGCGCAGGCCTCTCTAAACCGATCCACATCGCACTGTCTTACGATGAAGAAGTGGGCTGCTTCGGCGCGCCGCCGATGATCAAGGCGATGCTGGCCGAGGGGCCGCATCCGTCTGCGGTGATCGTTGGAGAGCCGACAAACATGAAGGTGGTTACCGGGCATAAGGGAATTGCCGTTCTGAAAACCCGGGTCCACGGACATCCGGTACATTCCAGCCAGCTGCACCGCGGGGTGTCTGCAATTTCCGCCGCTGTGAAACTCATTTCATGGCTAGACGGGCAGACCGAAGAGAACAAAGCCAAAGCAGATCCGGAATGTCCATTCGACCCGCCCTACACGACCTTGCATTGCGGCACGATCCAGGGCGGAAAGGCGCACAACATCACGGCGCAGACCTGCGAGTTCATGACAGATATCCGGTTGCTGCCCGGCGAAAACCTGGAAGACTGGATTTCGGCATACCGGGGATATGCCGCCGACCATGTTCTTTCTGACATGCAGGAGATCTCAAAGGATTGCCGGATTGATATCGATGTCCTTGCCATGGTTCCAGGGCTTGCCGAAGAAACCGACGGAACCGCGGAGCAATTGGTCCGGCGCCTGACCGGCGACAACGGCCGTCATGTCGTTGTCTACGCAACAGAGGGCGGTCAGTTTCAGGAACATGGCCTGTCCACGGTGGTGTGCGGCCCCGGATCGATCGACCAGGCGCATCAGGCCAATGAGTTTATCGACCTTACGGAACTTGATAAATGTGCCAATTTTCTGGATGACCTGTGTGAAAAAGTTTTGCGCTAATCGGAGAAATCCGATTTGATGCATTCCGCCAACGCTGTCATAATTGGCACAATTTACGACTTTCCGGTCGTGAAGAAAAAATTGAACAACAACGAGTTCACATAAGCGCTGAATAGCACTGAAGAGGGGACTATGAATACCAAAACCAAATTGATTGCTGCTGCTGTGGCAACGTTTGGCGTGGCATCCGCTGCGCAGGCGGAAACATTGAAGTTTGCGTTTCAGGGGACATTGAACGCCCTTGACCCGTACAGCCTCAACGAAACCTTCACGCTGTCCGCACTTGGCAACACCTATGAAGGTCTGACCCGCCGCGGTGCAGACCTGCAGATCGAGCCGAGCCTTGCCGAGCGCTGGGAAGTTGTCGAGCCGAACCGCTGGCGTTTTTACCTTCGCCAAGGCGTCAAGTTCCACAATGGCAACGACTTTACAGCTGAAGACGTCGCCTTTTCCGTTGACCGTGTCCGTTCCGAAGGGTCCGACCTGACAACCCGCGTTCCGGGCGATGCCAAGGTGGAGATCGTTGACGACTACACCGTCGACTTCGTTCTGACCGGCCCGAACCCGATCCTGCACTATGAGTGGGACACGTTCTACATCATGGACAAGGAGTGGACCGAGGCCAACGACGCGGTCAAAGTCACCTCTGCTTCCGACACCACCCCGAACTATGCGGCCCTGAACGCGAACGGCACTGGCCCGTTCAAGCTGGTCAGCCATGAGCCGGGCGTGAAAACCGTTTATGAGAAAAACGATGGCTGGTGGGACACCGCCTCTCACAACCTGACCACCGTTGAGTTCACTCCGATCGGATCCGATGCAACCCGCGTTGCAGCGCTTCTGTCCGGCGAGATGGATATGGTTTACCCGATCCCGATCCAGGACATCAAACGCATCAACGACAATGACGGCACTGTCGCCCTGACAGGTCCTGAGCTGCGCACGATCTTCCTCGGCATGGACCAGATGCGCGATGAGCTGCTGTATTCCGACGTGAAGGGCAAAAACCCGTTCAAGGATGCCAAGGTTCGCAAAGCGTTCTACCAGGCCATCAACATTGAAGCGATCAAGCAGAAAGTGATGCGCAACCTCGCAACACCGTCCGCGATCATGATCTCCCCGTTCCTGTTCTCCAAGTCGGATGAGTTCGAGCGCTATCCGTATGACCCGCAGGCTGCAATGGATCTTCTTGCAGAAGCCGGGTACCCGGACGGGTTCTCTGTCGGCATGGACTGCCCGAACGATCGCTATGTCAACGACGAAGCCATCTGTCAGGCCGTTGCTGCAATGCTCGCCCGCGTTGGCGTCAAGGTTGACCTGAACGCCCAGCCGAAAGCGAAGTACTTCGCCAAGATCCTGGCCTCTGGTGGCTACGATACGTCGTTCTACCTACTTGGCTGGACCCCAGGTTCCTTCGACAGCTTCAACGTTCTGTCCAACCTGATGAACTGCCGCGACGAAGCTGGCAAAGGCTCTCCGTTCAACAACGGTGGCTGGTGCGATGCGAAAATCGATGAGCTGACACAACAGATCCTGGTTGAAAACGATCCGGCGAAACGCGACGACATGATCGCGGAAGCCTACAAGATCTCCCACGACAATGCCTACTACATCCCCCTGCACCAGCAGGGTCTGGCATGGGGCGTTGCGGACGACGTTGAGCTCGTCCAGCGCGCGGACAACCAGTTCCACTTCCGCTTCGTCACAAAGAACTAAGCGGTCCTGTCAAAAAATGAAGCGCCCCCGGTTCCGCCGGGGGCGCCTTTTCTTGAAAACGTAAAGAGCCGAAATGATAGGTTTTGCAACACGTCGTTTGCTTCAAGCGATGATTGTCATGTTGGTGGTGGCGCTGCTCGCCTTCACCATGTTCCGTTTCGTCGGAGATCCGATCAACCAGATGGTCGGAATCGAGACATCCATTGAAGAACGTGAAGCACTGCGCGAGCGTTTGGGTCTGAACGACCCCATCCCTGTCCAATTCGCCCGCTTCATCGGCAATGCTGTGCAGTTCGACTTCGGCACGTCCTATCAGTTCAAACAACCCGTTTCGGAGCTGTTTGCCAAACGTATTCCGGCAACCCTTGAGCTCAGTTTCGCATCCTTCATGTTTGCGCTGGTTGTCGGCATCCCAATGGGTATTTACGCCGGTCTCAATCGCGAATCGGCGATTTCAAAACTGTTTCTATCGGTGTCTTTGATCGGCATATCCCTGCCCACCTTCTTCATCGGGATCTTGTTGATCTTCCTGTTCTCGGTCACGCTGCAATGGCTGCCAAGCTTTGGCCGCGGCGATGTCGTCCAGGTCGGCTCCTGGTGGACAACAGGCTTCCTGACAGCCTCCGGCCTGAAAGCGCTGATCCTGCCAGCAGTCACGCTCGGCATGTACCAGATGACGCTGATCATGCGCCTGATCCGGGCGGAAATGCTGGAAGTCATCCGAACCGACTATATCAAGTTTGCCCGCGCACGCGGTTTGCCAGACCGGCTGGTCCACTTCCGGCACGCGCTGAAGAACACCATGGTTCCCGTGATCACGATCACCGGTCTTCAGCTCGGGTCGATCATCGCCTTTGCCACCATCACGGAGACCGTCTTCCAGTGGCCGGGCATGGGTCTGATGTTCCTGCAAGCTGTTCAGAACGTCGATATACCGATCATGTCGGCCTATCTGCTGCTGACTGCTTTCCTGTTTGTCGCGATCAATTTTATCGTCGACATCCTCTATTTCTTCATCGATCCGCGTCTGCGGGTCGGACGGCCATAAGGAGACTTGACCATGGCTGATGTCTCCACACCGAACAGCGAGCCGAAAGGCCGCCTCGCACGCATCATCGACAGCGACCTGTTCCACTCCTTCCTGCGCTCGAAGGTCACAGTGGTTGCTGCCGTTGTGACGCTCATCCTGTTCCTGGTCGCATTCCTCGCGCCCTGGGTCGCGCCACACAATCCGTTTGATCTGGCGACAATTTCCATTCTGGACGCTCGCGTTCCACCGGTTTGGATGGAGTTTGCCGACCCCCGCTTCCTGCTCGGCACAGATGATCAGGGCCGGGATCTGTTGTCCGGCATCTTCTACGGCATGCGGATTTCGCTCATTGTCGGTTTCTGTTCGGTCATCGCTGCCGCGATCATCGGCATCACTGCCGGTCTGGTCGCTGGTTACATGGGCGGACGTGTCGATGCGATCATCATGCGGATCGCCGATGTCCAGCTAACTTTTCCGGCCATTTTGATCGCGCTTCTGATTGACGGTGTCGCCGCCGGCATCTTCGGCGGGATCGACCGAGAAGTCTTCGCCTTCTACATCCTGATCGTGGCGCTCGCGCTGTCGTTCTGGGTGCAGTACGCCCGGACCGTACGTGGGTCAACGATGGTGGAAAAGAACAAGGAATATGTTCAGGCAGCCCGTGTGATCGGCATTCCCTCGGTCATCATCATGGTCCGCCACATCCTGCCGAACGTGATGGGTCCGGTTCTGGTTATTGCGACCATCAACCTGGCGCTAGCGATTGTCACAGAATCCAGCCTGTCGTTCCTCGGCGTTGGCATGCCACCCACCCAGCCATCCCTCGGCACCTTGATCGCGATCGGCAACGACTTCCTCTATTCCGGGGAATGGTGGATCGCGATTTTCCCGGGCATTGCGCTGGCTCTGCTGGTTTTGAACGTTAACTTGTTGGGCGATTGGTTGCGTGACGCCCTCAACCCGAAACTGCGCTGAGGTGCCTCCCGTGAACGTCCTAGATATCAAAGACCTTCGGGTCGAGTTCCCGGGCCGCAAATCGGTTTTCGTTGCGGTTGAAGGGGTGAGCTTGAAAGTGGATGCCGGCAAGATCCTCGGCGTGGTCGGGGAATCCGGCGCTGGCAAGTCCACCGTCGGCAACGCCGTGATCGGACTTCTACAGGAGCCCGGTCATATTGCAGGCGGTGAAGTCTATCTGCATGGCCAGCGGATCGATGAGCTGCCCTACAAGAAAATGCGGCAGCTCAGGGGCCGGAAGATCGGCATGATCTTCCAGGATCCTCTAACCTCGCTGGATCCGCTGCAGACGGTCGAATCCCAGCTGGTGGAGACAATCCGTACGCACCTGCCCCTTTCTGCCAAGGAAGCACAGCAGCGGGCGATTGAATTGATCGACGCGGTCGGCATTCCCAATCCTTCTGAGCGGATCAAACAGTACCCGCACCAGTTCTCCGGCGGCATGCGCCAGCGTGTTGTAATCGCGCTCGCACTTTGCGCCGAGCCGGAGCTTGTGATTGCTGATGAGCCGACCACAGCGCTTGATGTGTCCATCCAGGCGCAAATCCTGGAGCTGATGAAAAAGCTCTGTGAAGAACGAAACGTTGCGATGCTCGTGATCACCCACGACATGGGCGTGATTGCGGACATCACGGACCATGTTGCGGTGATGTACCACGGCGAGCTGGTGGAGTATGGGGAAACCAATCAGGTCCTTGGTGCTCCAAAGCATCCTTATACGCAGAGCCTGATTTCCGCCGTTCCCCGGCCCGATATCAAGGTCGAGCGGTTCCCGGTGGTCAACTACATCGAGAAGGCTGGCACGCCTCAAAAACATATCGACATCTCCACCCACTGGCTCGGCAAGTCCCGGGACTATGACAAGGTGACAGGGCCTCTGGTCCAGATACGGGACCTGGAGATGCGCTTTGAGACCAAGGGATCGATTTTCCCCTCGAAGCGGGAATACTTCCATGCGGTCAAGAAGGTCAGTTTCGATATTCACGAAGGCGAGACCTTCGGTGTCGTCGGTGAGAGTGGCTCTGGTAAATCCACCATCGCACGCGTGATCACCGGGCTTTATCACCCGAGCGGCGGGTCAATCCTCTTCGGCAAGACGGAACTGACATCACTGAAGAACCAGAAAGAAATTCTGGCGATGCGCCGGCAGATGCAAATGATCTTCCAGGATCCCTATTCGTCGCTCAATGCGCGGATGCGGGTCAAGGACATCATTGCCGAGCCGATCAAGTTCCACAAACTGGCCTCCAGCAATTCCGAAGTTCGTCAGATCGTTGATGATCTGCTGGATCACGTCGGTTTGGGCGCGGCCGCAGGCCAGAAATTCCCGCATGAGTTTTCCGGTGGTCAGCGCCAACGGATCTCAATTGCGCGGGCCCTCGCGACCCGTCCGCGTTTCTTGATCTGTGATGAACCGACGTCCGCGTTGGACGTATCGATCCAGGCACAGATCCTCAATCTTCTGAAAGATCTGCAAGAAGAACTCGGGCTGACTATGATGTTCATCAGTCACGACCTCGCAGTGATCCGCCAGATGTGTAACCGGATCGGTGTCATGCGCAACGGCGAGCTCTGCGAAGTGGCAGACTGCGATCAGCTGTTTGAGAACCCTCAGCACGAATATACGCAGCAGCTTCTTAATCTGATGCCGTCAATGGAGCTGCTGTCCCGAGCCAATCTGGAAATAGGCTGATACTTCAAAGCTTTGCACTGTCCCGCCTTCCGCGGGACAGTGTCCCAAACCAGCTAAGTCACTGTTTATGAGTCTTTTTTGAGATTCACCTGAGTCGTCCACTTGACTCTGCAGACACTCCTGATTCCCGATTTGCCGCCCACCGATAGTCACAGTGGACTCCGGACCCGGCAATTGTTGCCGCCCCTGTTTTTAAGTCTTTTCCATTTAGTGTTTTCGCCGATATTCAATTCCCGATCAATCGTAATTCCGATTTGTGAGAAATAACCCCGGCGTATTTTTGCCGATTATGATTAAATAAAACAATCTCTTTTTCTCCACCAAAATTCGTTGCAATGATTTTTTATTTTATGATATTAGGATTTTTCTAATCTTATTTTCCATATTGATACATATAACTCTATTTTACTTTTTCCTCCGGCATTGTATTTCGATCCAATCGACCAAATCATCGGTATTCCTGCCAAGAGGCAAAGCCGCTCCCCGTTGGAGCTACCTGACCGCCAGATTGAAGCACAGACCGCCTGTACTGCATTTTCAATCCGGAGCGACACTCGGCGTCACGCGACCGGGAAAGCACAGGGAACGGGGATCATCATGCAACAGGCCGCAAAAAAGCCGGCTCTCTCACTGGAAGTCATCAGCAGGGCGACACTGATCGCAATCGCATCAACTCTTCTCGCCGTAGCATCAGCGCATTCAGGCACAGAACCAAACACTGTGTCCGTTATCAGCCTCTGCGCGATGTCGGTTCTGTTCTCAGCCACCAGTCTGGCTTTCTGTCCGGAAGCCGCGGCTGGACGGAGCTTGAACTATGCAACGGCGCTCATTTGCGGGGGACTGCTGATTGTAGATCCCTTCCTCCCATTCATTTCAACCGGAGGAATCACCCCCCATGCCCCTGCGTTTTCCGCCGGACTCATGATGATCCTTCGCGCACTCGCTGTTTGGATCCTGCCACCACGTGGCGAACGGACCGGGCTCAAAGAAGCTTTTGCGTCCAGCCAACTCAGCCTTCTATGCGGCGCCCTTTGGCTTGGCGTAAATCCCGATCAGGCACCGATTGCGGCTGTTGTTTGCCTGGTGCTCTCCTGGCCCTATTTCGTTGATGGCATCAACGCCTTTGCAGACAAGGTCTATTTGGAAGCGGCCAGGGCCGCCGGGGTTCGGAGCCTTGGGACCGCAGCATTCGCCAAGGTCGCGTCGGCCCGCGATATCGTCATCGACAAGGCCGCCGTCATGTCTGGCCCAAACCTGGTGGTGACCAATGTCATGGCTTTCAACAATGAACCCAAAACGCTACTCGCCGTTGCCGCATCGGCTGAAAGCGGGAGCGATCATCCCGTCGCAGAAGCTTTGCGCCAACTGGCGGAGCAATGGCGTGTCGACATCAAGCGGCCCGATCGCTTCGAGCAAGCGCCTGGGCTGGGCGCAGTCGCCTTACTCGGCGGGCAAAGTATCGTGATCGGCACGGCCAACCTGATGCAGAAGCACAAGATCGACAGCTTCACCGCCGACGCCATCGCACGCTCACTTGAAGCCGACGGCAAAACGGTTCTCAGGGTTGCTGTGGGCGGCCGGGTAGTTGGTGTCCTCGGTCTTGAAGGCACCTTGCGGCAAGATGCAGGTGTTGCTGCCTTTGCGCTGCGCGGGGAAGGCCTCGTGCCCTGGCTTTATAGCGGGGACAGTGAAAAGACGCGCGAAGCCCTTGCCAACATGCTGGGCCTGGAACCGGTTGCAGACCCGCGTCCCGGCGAAAGCGCGGCGGAAGCGGCACACCGCTGTTTGGGCGATCAACAACCTTTGGTGCTGACCCTGTCGCAGGATCGCACCTCTTTGGAGTTGAGATCCGTCGATGAGACCGCAGAAGATAACAGCACACCGCAAACGGCGATCCTGGCTGTGAGCAACACAGAAGACATCGGCGCATTTCCTGCGCTTAAGGACCTTGCCATGCGACGCACGGCGCTCGCCGCTCACGCGCAACGGTTTTTGTCGGGCCTGTCGATTTTGTGCGGGGTTTGCGGTGGTTCGTTGCTGCTCCCCATGTCGGCGGCCCCTGTTCTATTCCTTGTCAGTCTCACCGTCCTCTGGGCTTTCGCGCGTTATTCTGTTGCAGATCGCAAACAAGAAACAAACGCAGGGAGCCTGATCGCAGCGAGTTGATCTAATGCGCTTTACAAGCCTGTTCGAGCGGGTATTTATCGGCTCACACCCTCTGCCGTGAGGGGAACAGAGGGTAAGGCGCTGATGACACACACCAAGACACCGAATTTCCGTTCTGCCGCTTGGTTCAACAACCCAGACAACCCGGGGATGACGGCGCTTTACATCGAACGTTATCTGAATTTCGGGATTACCCGCGAAGAACTGCAGTCCGGAAAACCGATCATCGGCATCGCCCAGACAGGGTCGGATCTCTCACCGTGCAACCGCCACCACCTTGAGCTTGCCAAGCGTGTGCGCGAAGGCATTCGGGACGCTGGCGGGATCGCATTTGAATTCCCCGTGCATCCGATTCAGGAAACCGGACGGCGGCCAACGGCAACGCTCGACCGGAACCTTGCCTATCTCGGCCTAGTCGAATTGCTGCATGGATACCCGCTTGATGGGGTTGTCCTGACCATCGGCTGCGACAAGACCACACCGGCCTGCCTCATGGCCGCCGCGACGGTCAACATCCCGGCAATCGCCTTGTCGGTCGGCCCGATGCTCAACGGCTGGCACAAGGGAGAGCGTACAGGTTCGGGCACCATCGTCTGGAAAGCCCGGCAAATGCTGGCTGCAGGCGACATCGACTATGAAGGCTTCATGGATCTTGTCGCCTCATCCGCCCCCTCTGTTGGCTATTGCAACACAATGGGCACGGCAACGACCATGAATTCTCTCGCCGAAGCTCTTGGTATGCAGCTTCCGGGGGCGGCCGCCATTCCAGCGCCTTACCGGGAACGCGGCGCCATCTCCTATGAAACCGGCCGCCGGATCGTGGAAATGGCTTATGAGGACCTGAAACCATCCGACATCATGACCCGGCAAGCCTTCGAAAACGCCATCGTCGTGAATTCGGCAATTGGCGGGTCCACAAACGCTCCAATTCATTTGAACGGCATCGCCCGGCATCTTGGGATCGAGCTCACGAATGACGATTGGCAGAAGATTGGTCATGACGTGCCGCTTCTGGTCAATCTTCAGCCTGCCGGCGCCTATTTGGGTGAAGATTACTTCCACGCGGGCGGTGTCCCGGCTGTTGTTGCCGAGCTGCTTCGCCATCGACAAATTCCGCACCCAGACGCGCTGACAGCAAACGGGAAAACGATTGAGGCAAACTGCGCCGGCGTTGTCACCGATCTGCCCGATGTCATCAAACCATTCGACGCGCCGATGTTGGAAAAGGCCGGGTTCTTGAACCTGAAGGGCAACCTCTTCGACAGCGCGATCATGAAAACCAGCGTGATCTCTGAAGAGTTCCGCAACCGCTACCTCTCAAATCCGAACGACCCGGATGCTTTTGAAGGCCGCGCAATCGTTTTCGAAGGTCCGGAGGATTACCATCACCGGATTGACGATCCGGAGCTGGAGATCGATGAAAACTGTATGCTGTTCGTTCGCGGAACAGGTCCGATCGGTTACCCGGGCGGGGCTGAGGTGGTGAACATGCAGCCCCCGGCGGCGCTTATCAAACAAGGGATAACGGCCCTGCCATGCATCGGCGACGGCCGGCAATCCGGCACATCAGGTTCTCCCTCGATCCTGAATGCAGCACCCGAGGCCGCAGCAAAAGGCGGATTGGCGGTGTTGCAAACCGGGGATCGTGTGCGGATCGATCTGAAAGCAGGATCAGCCAACATTCTCATATCGGACGAAGATTTGGCCCAGCGCCGCGCACAGCTTGAAGAAAGCGGAGGGTTCCAAGTTGCCGAGAGCCAAACGCCCTGGCAGGAAATCCAGCGCGGTATGGTGGCCCAGTTCGACAAGGGCATGGTTTTGGAGCCCGCGGTCAAATATCAGGACGTCGCGCACAAAGGTCTGCCCCGCGACAATCACTGAGCGACAAGATATCGGTGTTTGCTGAAAACTCCCGAGGAGACTTACATCCTCGGAAAAACTGCCAATGAAACGATTTTTCAAAGATTCCCGTGCACTGTGGCGTGAACTGGGTCTTGTAGTGAGTAGGTTTCTTGGGCAGTTACACCAGCAAAACAGCGTCGTCTACCGAGATGGACGCTGCTCTGGACAAAGAGCAGCGCGCCACCGATCCGTCTGCTGAAGAGCAGGTCACCATCGCCGCAAATACCAGCGACATCGACCTCGACGGTGCTGTGGTCGACACCCGCGCGAAGCGGCCCAGCCGGACCACTTTCGATTTCGATGACATCCCGGAAGTTGGCCCCGGACGCCGAGCCACAGACATTCCGGTGGATGCGCCTGCAAAAGCACTTCAGAACCTAGCAACGGTTGGGCTGGTCATCGCTTTGGCAGCCGCCCTCTATGTCGTCGCCGGAGAAGGCATCAACCGCTTCTTCGGGGTCGGACTGGCATTCTTTGCTGGTGGTTTGGCGGTTTGGCGGTTGTTTGCAGATGACATGCAGCGCTCTATCCAGTCCCTGCAGCACAAGGACGAAAAGATCCGCCGCTTAATGGCGCGTTGTGAGGAATTGGAAGACCGGGCTTGGGAACTCGGCGAGTCCGACGAACGGCACGCCAGTATTCTTGGAACGCTCGGCGACGTGGTCATCCGGCGCGACCAAGCCGGCACGATCACCTACGCCAATTCCGCTGCGGACGATGTTTTTGGAAAAGACCATGAGCTGCAGCCCGGGCGGCTGATGCAGTTGCCGATCGCGAACAAGGCTGCAGGTGAGATATTCGATCTGGATGCACCGGCGGAAAACAACGGCGGCATTGGTTTTGGTGACCTTCGGCTGCGCACCGCCCAGGGCGAGCGCTGGTTTTCCCGGATCGATATTCCGGTTCGGGACACTGCCACCGACCGGCAGTTGGTCCAGACAGTCTTGCGCGATGTCACAGAGCGCCGCTTAATCGAAGAAGAGCTGCTCGCGGCCCGTCACTCTGCTGAAACCTCCAACGAAGCAAAATCCCGGTTCCTCGCGACAGTAAGCCATGAAATCCGCACACCGCTGAACGGCGTTCTCGGCATGGCAGCACTTTTGCGCGACACACGCCTGACCAAGGAACAGAGCGCCTACATCGAGGCACTGGAAACCTCTGGCGAGACCTTGCTGCTTTTGATCGACGAAGTGCTCGATTTTTCAAAGGTTGAGGCAGGAAAACTGGATATTTACGCCGCTCCGGTCAAGGTCGGTGCATTGGCTGAAAGCGTGGTCGAACTGCTGGCGCCGAAAGCCCATGCAAAGCACCTCGAAATTGGTACGTTGATCGATTCCCGCCTGCCGGAACACGTCACGCTCGATGCGACCCGTGTGCGCCAAATCCTCTTCAATCTCATCGGGAACGGCGTCAAATTCACCGATGAAGGCGGTGTTGCCGTTGAGCTCCACGGCCGTCCGAACCTTGAAGGTGGCAGTTTCCTCGATCTGGTTGTGCGGGATACCGGCATCGGTTTTGCCGCCGACGAGGCGGAACGCCTGTTCCAGGAGTTTGAACAGGTCGATCACGGACCAGCCAGAAAGTTTGGCGGCACCGGCCTTGGCCTGGCCATCGCGCAACGACTGGCCCACTTGATGGGCGGCGGCATCAGCGCGCGCCCCGCTTCAGAAGGCGGTGCACTTTTTGAAGTTTCCCTGCCAATCCCGGAAGATCTGACCGAAACCACAGACCCGCGCCTGGAGAAGTTTTCCGGCAGAAAGATCGTTTTCGTCACCTCCAGCCGGATCGAGTGCCCCCTGATAGCTAACCGGCTGGAACAGCATGACGCGACCGTCTCAGTTCTGGAACCTGGCAACGAAGGGCTAGATACGGCCCTCATGGGCGCTGACTTGCTTGTCGTTGACAATTCGGCGCTTTCGGACAGCGCCGGATGGCTGGCATCGGCGCACCTGAGCGGGTGTAAAGCACCGGCCGTCGTCTTGATCTCACCGCCAGAGCGTGACCGCCTGGAGCATCTGCGGGAAGCCGGCTATGCGGCTTATCTAATCCGCCCCGTGCGAATTGACACTCTTGTTCAGGTGTTCTCGGGCCTTTTGGACGCCGAGACCACAGACCATGCCTGGGACGTCAGTGCAGAACCCGTTCAAAACAGTTTCCTCTCCAACCGTGCAGCGGTACCCGGCCGGCCCCTGAAATTGCTGGTCGCAGAAGACAATGACATCAACCGCCTGCTCAGCGAGGCCATGTTGCGCAAGCTCGGCCACGTCCCGGTGATGGTCGTGGACGGCGAAAAGGCTGTCGTAGAAGCGGCAAGCGGGACATTTGATGCGATCCTTATGGACCTTCACATGCCGGGCCTTGACGGGATCAGCGCCGTCAAGCAAATCCGCCGCGACGAGCGTGATAGTGGACGCCCTGAAGTGCCGGTCCTTATTGTCACGGCTGATGTGATGCAGGAAGCCCGGGATCAGGCGGCCGACGTTGGGGCCGCGGGCTATCTGACGAAACCACTGTCGGTAGACGATATCTCAGACGCTCTTGCGGAAATTGGACGGATGAAAGCTGCCGGCTAACCGGCGCACTCCCGCCAGCGGTTCACGGCCGGCAAATTTCCCAATGACCATCTTGTAATATAAGCTGGCCTTGAAAGACGCCGGGCTCAACCCAATGTCATGCAGATGTCGGAAAAGTGTGGTCTACGGCTTTGTCAATCCAGAGCCAGCCCAGATTCGCAATCTGAGCCGGCATAGGAAGACTGGCGGAGATCCAAGCGGTCAATGCAATGATCCGGCCCGGTTTTCGACAAGAAACAGACGAAGGGTGGACCGTCCATGATGCGCCAGAACCTATTTTCTCCTAGAAAACTGGTGCGGAAATTTACGCCTGCGATGCGCCCGCTGCCAACTGTGCCGCACGGGGCCGTTCAGATGCCGGTCAAAACCGGCGAAACCCTTGGACGTATCGGATCCCTCGAAGTGCGCATGGCGCGCAATTTCAAGGAAGTCAAAAAAGCCCAGCGCCTTCGCTATGAAGTGTTTTATGAAGAAATGTCCGCGGTCGCCGACGCACAGACTTTGGCGACACGGCGCGACGCCGACCCTTTCGATGCCTATTGCGACCATCTTCTAGTCGTGGATCACGCCTCGCTCAAGCGAAACAAGCTCGGCCGTTTGAAGCCCGAAATCGTCGGCACCTACCGTGTTTTGCGCCAGGATGTTGCGGACCGGCATGGCGGGTTCTACACATCCGCAGAATACGACATCCAGTCATTGATCGATGCCAATCCCGGCAAACGGTTCATGGAGCTTGGCCGGTCCTGCGTTCTGAAACCTTACCGGAACAAGAAGACCATCGAGCTGCTCTGGCACGGTCTTTGGTCTTACATTTTGCGGCACAAGATCGACGTCATGCTGGGCTGTGCATCCATTGAAGGGACCAACCCCGACGCCATGGCCGATCAGCTGGGTTTTTTGCACCACAATTCACTTGCGCCGGAAGAGTGGCGGGTTCGTGCCGTTGAGAACCGCTTTGTGGACATGAATCGCAGGCCCGCTGCCGACATCAACCAGAAAGAAGCGCTCCGGGCGCTGCCACCGCTCATCAAAGGGTATCTCCGTCTGGGAGCCTTTGTCGGCGACGGTGCGGTGATTGACCATCAGTTCGGGACGACCGACGTGTTGATCGTGATGCCGGTTTCAGAACTGAACACGCGGTATGTAAACTACTATGGCGCCGACGCGAGCCGCTACGCCAGCTAATCGTCCGTTGTGGATCGAATCTCCATTCTGAAGCCCAATTTCCGAAAGGCTTAACGCCCCCTTAAATCGCCGCATTCTAGAATCATGACCGGGGAAAGCCGGAGTTTCCGGCAACTTGGTATGGGACGGAAATTGATGGCGCCACGGGCGAAACGCCAGGCACGGGTCGAGCCGACTTTCGGCGCATCCAGCAGCAGTCTGCTGGACCTGCGGCTGCGCCCGGATGACCGTCCGAGCGCCCCGTCGGGCAAGAAGCGCACGAAGGCCAAGACCACATCCAAATCGAAGCCCAAGTCCAAAGCTGGCAGCACCCCGAAGTCAAAGAAACCCTCGTCTGCCAAGTCCACCTCCCAGCGTGGCAGTGCGAAATCGCGGTCCGGAAACTCGAAGGGCAGAGGTGGCCGGTCCGGCGCCAAACGCCGCAGCCAGAAAAGAAAAGCACGTTCGTCGTTCATGCCCGCTCTGGGCAGGCTCTTGAAACGCGGACTTTACTGGAGCGCGGTCCTTGGAATTTGGGCCGGCATCGCGGTCGTGTGTATTGTTGGCTATTATGCCGCTTACCTCCCGCCGACATCCGAATGGCAGGTTCCCGCAAGGCCGCCAAACGTAAAAATCGTTGCTGCCAACGGCCAGCTGATCGCAAACAGAGGCGATACAGGCGGCGAAGCTGTCCGTCTCGAACAATTGCCACCTTATTTGCCTAATGCGGTGATCGCGATTGAGGATCGCCGCTACCGGTCCCATTTCGGCATTGACCCCATTGGCCTTGGCCGGGCCTTCGTCACAAACATCACGACAGGCCGGCTGGTGCAGGGCGGTTCGACGCTCACACAGCAGCTTGCCAAAAACTTGTTTCTGGAGCCGGACCGGACGATCAAACGGAAAATCCAGGAGCTGGTCCTCGCGTTCTGGCTTGAGGCCGAATACTCCAAGGACGAGATCCTGGAGATGTATCTGAACCGGGTCTATCTTGGTTCGGGCGCTTACGGCGTTGATGCCGCGGCGCGCCGCTATTTCGGTAAATCCGCCCGGCTCATGACAATTGCAGAGGCGGCCACGATCGCGGGGCTGTTGAAGGCGCCGTCCCGTTTTTCTCCCGCTGTCAATCCGGATCTTGCGGAAGACCGGGCTCAGCTTGTGCTCGCTGCGATGCACGAAGAGGGATACATCACCTCAGATGAAGCCAAAAATGCTTTGGCTGCCCCAGCAAAGGTCGTCCGCCGCTACACAACCGCCAGTGAGAATTATGCCGCTGACTGGGTGATGGACGTCCTGCCGCACTTTGTCGGATCCATAGACAGCGACATCATCGTTGACACGACGATCGACCCTGACATCCAGCAAGCTGCAGAAGCCGCACTTCGCGCTGCCATCTCGGAAAACCGGCAGGCCTTGGGCGTGTCGCAAGGCGCGATTGTGACGATGGATACGGCCGGCGCGGTCAAGGCGATGGTTGGCGGTGCCGATTACTCCAAGAGCCAGTTCAACCGGGCCGTCTATGCCAAACGTCAACCGGGATCTGCGTTCAAGCCGTTTGTTTACCTTGCGGCTCTTGAAAACGGCATGACGCCGCAAACCGTCCGCCAGGATCAGCCGATCACCATTGGCGGTTGGTCGCCGAAAAACTATACGAAACAGTATTATGGCCCTGTGACACTGACACGCGCCTTGAGCCTGTCCCTCAACACTGTGGCCGCCCGGCTTGCTTATGAGGTCGGTGCGGGCAATGTCGCCTCAACGGCACGGCGTCTTGGGATCACATCAGATTTGAAAACTAACCTGTCCCTTTCACTGGGCACGTCGGAAGTCACGCCCCTTGAAATAGCCGCCGCCTATGTCCCGTTTTCCAACGGCGGTTACGGGGTTCTGCCGCACATCATCCGGCGGATCAAAACCGTGGACGGCAAGACGATATACTCTCGAACCGGCGATGGCCGAGGCCGCGTGGTTGACCGGCGCGATGTCGGCAACATGAACTTGATGATGTCGGAAACGCTTCTGACCGGAACCGGCCGGAAGGCCCGGCTGGAAGATGGCCGACCGGCCGGCGGCAAGACCGGCACCAGTCAGGCGTTCCGTGATGCATGGTTCATTGGCTACACGGGCAACATGACGACGGCCGTCTGGTTCGGCAATGACGACAATTCCCCAACCAAGAAGGCATCTGGGGGCAAAATAGCAGCCGAAGTGTGGAAATCGGTGATGGATTCCGCGCACACAGGCCGTCCTGTAGCTGACTTACCTGGTGTGCCGAGTTTGCCTGCGACCGTTTCTGCGCCCAAACGACCGGTGGCTCCACCGTCCAGCACCGGACCTGACAGCGGCCCTGTGCCTCCGGCTGGTGTTGGTGACGCAGGTGAACGGAAAGGACCACTCAACCTGCTGCGCAACCTCTTTGGCGGCGGTGGTTAGATCAGCGCGCATTTTCCTGAACGCACGATGGTCCAGCGCCTCATCCGTAGCCGTGCAGCCGGACCCCGTGTTCTTTGAGCCAGACTCGGGCTTCAGGTGTTTGCGGAGCCAGCTCTTCGCACAAGCGCCAAAACCGGTCCGAGTGGTTCATTTCCTTCAAATGCGCCACCTCGTGGGCTGCGACATAATCCAGAATGTCCGGTGGTGCCAGGATAAGTCGCCAGGAGAAGGACAATCGGCCATTGGACGCGCACGAACCCCAGCGGCTCTTTGTGTCGCGAACACTGATCGCGGCAATCCTCTTGCCGATCTTTGCCGCATGATCTTCGGCGCGTTCCGTTAAGTCAGCCTTCGCCTGCCCCTTCAACCAGGTGGTCACCTTCCTCGGCGCGTGCTCCTCAGCACCGGGCACGAGCAGTGCCGGGGTGCCGCACACCGCCTGTCCAGTAGAGACCAGACCTCGAAGCTGACCGGTCGGGACGATCAAATGCTCTTTACCCCGCAGCGGCACGAGATCGCCAGGACGCAGCGCAACGTGGTCCGGCCGACCTTCAAGCCGCTCAAGGAGCCAATCGATATGCTGGCGGGCAAACCGCTCGGCCCTTTGTAAATCACCACCTTTCGGCACCGTCAGAACTGGTCCGGAATGGTCCGCCGGCAAGCGCAAGAGATAGCGCTGCGCTCTTGGATTAGCGCGCAGACGTATGCGCACCGGCGCGTCACCAGTGTCTATTTCGATGTGGTCCGGCAGTGCCGGTTTTCGGGCGCGCAGCTTGGTCCCCAAGGCTTTTAGTCGAATCATTGTGGGTGAATATTAGGCGAGAAAGCCGGTCGTTTAAACGGACGAAAGCGGCGCTTTTCAGGGCGCCGCTTTCGGTCTGACCGCCCGGGGATAAGGCGGCTCTGGGAGGAGGTATCAGACTTAGGCCGGGTTTGCTTCCGGCCCGGTGTTAGGACGGCAACGATTGGCCATGAAGCGATCGAACTCTTCCTGATCACGCGCACGGCGCAACTCAGTCAGGAACTCATCGAATTCGTTGCGCATGGCGTCGATCTTCGCCCGCTCTTCCTCAAGACGTTTCAGTTCACGCTCGCGATACTCATCGAACGCAACATTGCCGGTCCGGCTGTAAGAAGGCTTGTTCATGTTTTCAAATGCTCCTTTCAGCGGACTTCCACGCCATTGATCCCGCGCGTCACGCGCCATTCCCTCAAATCTGTCGCCCCACAAAATGTAGGCCAACATGGCGAGGCCCAGCGGCCAGAACACCACGAACCCAAGCACCATCAGACCAATGGTCATCGGCGTCCAGGCAGGTTTAATCATGCAGCTTATGGTCGTCGTCATTGTCCTATCCATTAAAGACATCCACGACCTTGAGGTGGGGATTGACGCAGCGCGCTTCAAGGATTTGTGATCCGGATTCAGGCGTTCCCGCGCCCCAAACAACAAAATCCCCGCCGTTTCCGGCGGGGATTTCAATCTCGAAAAAGCGAGCGCGGATTATTACGTCAGCTTACCGTTTCAGACAACTGACGCGCCTGCTCGATCCAATTATCACGCGCCATACGGCCACGGAAATCCAGTTTGGAATCAAGCGCTTCAATCTGCTCATCAGTCAGCGAAGCGATCTGCCAGTAATGGAAGATGCCTGCCTCGTTGAGCGCTGCTTGCAGTTTGGGGCCGACACCGCTGATCGCCGTCAAATCGTCAGCGACACCCTTCGGCTTGGCCAACAGGATTTTTTCCAGTGGTGCCTTGGACGGCGCGGCCGCAGACGCAGCTTTGGCAGGTGCAGCAGCCGGTTTTGACGCTGCAGGTGCCGATTTCTTGCCGCGCATATCCGCCCGGTTCGAACGTATGAAGTCCATCACACGCGGTGCGATTTCTGCCCGCCAACGGGATCCGTTGAAGACACCATAGTGGCCGACATTCGGCTGCTCGTAGTGCGCCTTCATGTCGTCTGCAAGGTTGGTGCAGAGCGCATGCGCGGCCTTTGTCTGACCCCGGCCTGTGATGTCGTCCTTTTCACCTTCGACTGTGAGAAGAGCCGTACGCGTGATCTTGGTGCAATCCACCAAGCGCCCATTGTGCATCATCGTGCCTTGGGGCAGCGAATGGTCGATGAAGACCGTTTCGACCGTCTGAAGGTAGAATTCGGCCGTCAAATCCATGACTGCGAGATATTCGTCATAGAACTCGCGGTGTTTTTCCGCGCTGTCGCCGTCACCTTCCACAAGGTGCTGGAAGAAGTCCTTATGCGCAGTCACATGCCGGTCGAGGTTCATGCTCATGAAGCCGGACAACTGCAGAAAGCCCGGATAGACATCGCGCATGAAACCCGGATGCGGGAAGGGCACCTTCATGATGACGTTGTTCTTGAACCAGTCGATTCCCTTGGAAACGGCGAGGTCATTCACAGCGGTCGGCGCAACGCGGGTGTCAATCGGTCCACCCATCAAGGTCATTGTGGACGGAACATAAGGGTCGTCCCGGTCTTCCATCACGGCAACGGCGGCCAGAACCGGAACGGATGGCTGGCAAACGCCCAGCACATGAGCGTCCGGGCCGAGGAAGTGCAGCATCGAAATGATGTAATCGATGTAGTCGTCCAGATCGAATTTGCCGTCCTGGATAGGAACCATCCGCGCGTCGATCCAGTCCGTGATGTAAACATCGGCGTTTGGCAGCAACGCTTCGACAGTGCCACGGAGCAGTGTCGCGTAGTGTCCGGACATCGGCGCAACGATGAGTATTTTCGGGTCATTGCGCTGTGTGGTGACGCCGCGCTCAAAACGGATCAGATCACAGAACGGCCGGCTCCACACCGCGGTTTCCCGCACAGGGACCCGGACACCGCCGACAACCGTGTCGTCAATGCCGAACTCCGGCTTGCCATAGCGCCGTGTTGTGCGTTCCAGAACCTCACAGCTGGCGGCAATTTGCCGGCCCATGCTGGTGTGAGTCATCGGGTTCAGAGGATTTTGAAAATACAGCTTGGTCATGTCAGCCATTGCGCGCAGAGGCGCCATGGCCGCATGGTTCAGCTCGTAAAGATGATAAAAAGGCAAAGGGGCATCTCCTTTGTTCAGGTAGTTGCTACCCGCCGTTTTTATGAACTCGGAATACATGACGGTTGTTCCTGCACCACCTGTTGCATTGCAGCAGGATAGCCACGCCACTTGGCCCCGGCAATACTGGTAATTGGTAGGGACCCGGTCATTCTAGATCTTTTTTCGGCGAACGAATTATTTTGCCGCCAAAGCAGTTACCCAGTGATTAAGAAAGTTAGCTATTTAAATCAAAGTGATAAATGTATTAAAGCGCTCAAGAAAATCAGGTTATGCAGCCAAATCCGCGACCACAGCGTCCAGAACAAAAAATCCTTCCCGCGTTGCACGAACCCGGTTTTCCCCGAGTTCTTCCACCATTCCGTGTTCCAGAAGGTCGTTTAAACGCTTGGGATCGACGGAACGATGCGCAAACGCCTCATAGCGTTTCAGATCAATCCCTTCGGTCAATCGCAGTCCCATCAGCAGGAATTCGTCACCCTGCTCTTCTTCGTTAAGGCCGGAGAACTCGATCATGCCGTGGCCGTTCTGCTCAACAGCCTCCAGCCAGGTTTCAGGGTGGCGCTCGACGGAGGTCGCCATCCGGTTCACTCCGACGGATAAACGGCCATGGGCGCCCGGACCAACGCCGACATAATCGCCATAACGCCAATAAACGAGATTGTGACGGCATTCGGCGCCGGGCTTGGCGTGGTTGGACACTTCATAGGCCGGCAAGCCTTCAGCTTCCGTAACCTTCTGCGTCAAATCATAAAACTCTGCGCCCAAATCCTGATCCGGCATGGTCAGCTTGCCAGCGTGATAGAGCGTGTAGAAGGGTGTGCCTTCCTCGATCGTCAGCTGGTAGAGCGACAGGTGATCCGCCGCGAGAGCAATGGCGTCCTTCAGCTCAGCTTCCCACTGCGTCAAGGTCTGATTGGGCCGGGCATAGATCAGATCAAAGGACAAACGCGGGAAAGTCGCCCGGGCCGTTTCAATCGCCCGGCGGGCCGTTGCGGCGTCGTGCAAGCGGCCAAGCAGTTTCAGGTCTTCATCATGAAGCGACTGAACGCCCAACGAGACGCGGTTCACGCCAGCTGCCCGGTATCCCTTAAACCGTTCTGCCTCCACCGAGGTCGGATTGGCTTCCAGAGAAATTTCAACATTCGAGTCCAGTGACCAACGGTCTGAAATTGCGGTCAAGACACGTTCGACCGTCGCCGGCTCCATAAGGGACGGGGTCCCGCCACCCAAAAATACCGACTGGACCACCTTGCCTTGTGTCATCTCGGCGAAATGGCTCAATTCACGCTCGAATGCGGCCGCAAAGCGGGCTTGATCGACAGGCTGGTGGCGCACATGCGAATTGAAATCACAATACGGGCATTTAGCCGCACAAAACGGCCAATGCACATAAATGCCGAATCCCGCATCGGACGCCTGGATCGGTGCCACGTCGATTATCCCTTCAAACAGGCCTTAGCGAAGAGCTCGAAGGCGCGCGAGCGGTGCGACAAGGCAGGTGTATCCGGACCCCAGCCGTGTTTTTCCTCCGACGTCATCTCGCCGAAGGTGCGCTCATGTCCGTCCGGCTGAAACACCGGATCGTAGCCAAAACCTTGAGTACCGCGCGGCGGCCAGACGATTTGGCCTTCCACCTCACCTCGGAAGAACTCTTTGTGCCCATCCGGCCAGGCCAAGCAAAGCACTGCGACAAACGAGCCGCGGCGGCGCTCCGGTGTCGTTGCTCCGGCCGACTGGAGTTTTTCTTCCACGGTGCGCATGGCCATGGCGAAGTCCTTGTCGGGCCCCGCCCAGCGCGCGGAATAAATACCGGGATCTCCATTCAGCTCGGCAACACAAAAGCCGCTGTCATCGGCCAAGGCCGGCAGATTGGCTGCCGTTGCGGACGCCACAGCCTTGATTTCGGCATTCGCTTCAAACGTTGTTCCGGTCTCTTCCGGCTCAGGAAGGCCCAGATCCCCCGCAGAGACCACCTCAAACCCGTAGGGCTGCAGGAGCTCATTGATCTCGCGCAGCTTGCCCTTGTTGTGGCTGGCAACAACCAGCTTTCCCGGTTCCAGTTTGCGGTGGCTCATGGTGGTCACGTCCTTACAGGATTGCCATTTTCTGAAGGTCGACCAAGCGTGTGATACCCGCCTTTGCAAGGTTCATCAGCTGACCGAACTCGTCCTCGGAGAACGGCTTGCCTTCTGCCGTACCCTGGATCTCCACGATGCCGCCAGATCCGGTCATGACGAAATTGGCGTCAGTCTCGGCCGTGCTGTCTTCATCGTAGTCCAGATCAAGAACCGGTGTGTTTTCGTAAATCCCGCAGGAAATCGCCGCAATGTGGTCGGTCAACACCTCCCCGGACACCATGTCCCGGGCTTTCATCCATTCGACACAGTCCCGCAAAGCCACCCAGGCCCCGGTGATAGCAGCGGTTCGCGTGCCGCCATCAGCCTGGATCACGTCGCAGTCGACGGAAATCTGGACTTCGCCCAGCGCCTGCAGATCCACAACGGCACGCAGGGAGCGGCCAATCAGGCGCTGGATTTCCTGTGTGCGGCCGGATTGTTTGCCAGCGCTTGCCTCACGGCGCATCCGGCTGCCGGTGGCACGTGGCAACATGCCATATTCGGCGGTGACCCAGCCCTTGTTCTGGCCGCGCAGCCACGGCGGGACGCGCTCTTCCAGGCTTGCGGTGCACAGGACATGCGTATCGCCGAACTTCACCAGGCACGAGCCCTCGGCATGTTTGGATACGCCACGCTCCAGCGTGACGGCACGAAGTTCATCGGCAGCGCGTTTTGACGGACGCATGGCTCTCCCTTTCAGCCCGTAATCAAGGCAAAACCCAAAGGTTCACCCCGTTTGTTCACGGCCTTTTAGACCCCATTTCCCGGCGCCGTAAAGGCCAAGCTTCACCATTGGACCGTTTTGCGCCTATATCTTGAGGAATGAGCGTTGGATCAACGCGTTTTTGGTGACCGTGACGGAGACAAACACCTTGAGCCTCAGCGACCTCGACAGAAGATCCCGGGAAATCTTCCGCTCGATCGTGGAATCCTATCTTGATACCGGAGAGCCCGTCGGCTCGCGCAACATCTCGCGCAATCCCAACATATCGCTATCGCCAGCCTCGATCCGCAATGTGATGTCGGATCTTGAGCACATGGGCCTCCTGCATTCGCCGCATACCAGCGCCGGACGCCTTCCAACAGAAATGGGCCTCAGGTTTTTTGTTGATGCGCTTCTTGAGGTCGGCGATTTGACCCAGGACGAACGCCGCCAGATCGATGTTCAGGTCAAGGCCTCACAACAGGCCAATTCCGCGGAACAGGTTCTGACAGAGGCGAGCCAGATGCTGTCTGGCCTGTCGATGGGTGCCGGAGTGGTTCTGACCCACAAGTCCGACATGCGGCTGAAACACATTGAGTTTGTCCGCATCGAACCGCTAAAGGCCCTCGCCATTCTGGTCGGGGAAGATGGATCGGTCGAAAACAGGGTCGTTGAACTGCCGCCAAATCTGCCGTCCTCCGCGCTGGTCGAGGCCTCGAATTACCTCAATTCCATGATCCAGGGACGCACGATCAGCGAGATCCGATCAGAGCTTGAAAAAGTGCGCGCGGCGGATCAGGCAGAACTGGATCAACTCAGTCAGAAGGTCATTGATGCCGGCCTCGCCGTCTGGACCGGGGAAGACGGTGTTGCAGATCCCGGTACGCTGATTGTCCGCGGCCGGTCCAATCTGTTATCCGACCTGGATGCCGCGGAGGATCTGGAGCGGATCAAGCTGTTGTTCGACGATCTGGAGAACAAGAAGGACCTCATACAACTCCTGGGTCTGGCCGAAAAAGGCGAAGGTGTCCGGATATTCATAGGCTCAGAGAACAATCTCTTTTCCTTGTCCGGATCTTCCCTGGTTGTCTCGCCCTACCGGGACAGCAACCAGCGGATCGTCGGCGCACTCGGCGTCATTGGGCCCACCCGGCTGAATTATTCGAGAGTCATTCCGATGGTCGACTACACCGCGCGGCTGGTCAGCCGGATTTTGGGCTAACGCTTGATCGAAACCATTATTTGCCCCCATCTAAGCAATGAAATCTCTGGACAGGCCTCCTCAATATGCAGTCATTGTCGCCCGCTGAACTGGAACGCTACGCCCGCCATATTGTCCTTCAGGACATCGGCGGAGCCGGGCAACAGAAACTGAAAGCCTCGAAGGTTCTGGTGATTGGTGCCGGAGGGTTGGGCGCGCCGGTCTTGCAATACCTGGCCGCCGCTGGCGTCGGGACGCTTGGCATCGTGGACCATGACGCCGTCTCGCTGTCCAACCTGCAGCGGCAGGTGATCCACGACACCAACCAACTGGGCGAGCCAAAGGTCGCGAGCGCTGCCGAAGCAATTGCAAGGCTCAATCCGAATGTCGAGGTGAAGCCGTTTCCGTTCCGGATCACCGGTCAAAATGCTTTGCAGCTGATTTCCGCCTTTGATCTGGTGGTCGATGGGTCAGACAATTTCGACACGCGCTATTTGGTGTCGGACGCCTGTTTTTTTGCCAAGAAACCGCTGGTGACGGCGGCTGTCGGTCAATTTGATGGCTCCATCACCACCTTGCGGCCCTTCGAGAATGGAGAAGATGGTACTCCCAATCCGACCTATCGCTGCCTCTTCCCGCAAAAGCCCCGGGCCGGATTGTTGCCGACTTGCGAACAGGCGGGTGTTCTTGGCGCACTAACCGGAATTCTCGGCACCATGCAGGCCATGGAAGTGTTGAAAGAACTCACCGGCACAGGCGAGGGGCTCACTGGCCGGCTGATGATGTTTGATGCGAAGGCCTTCCGGATGGAAACCATCCGCTACAAACGCTCGCCCAAAAACCCGCTCAATGGTGACAACCCGAAAACCTGGGCCGAGTTGCTGGAAGAGGGATAATTCCACCTGCCATCCACTTGATCAGCGCCGATCAGGCTCTTTGTCACGTAGTAAGCATTCATTCCAAGGATCCGGACCCACCCATGCATCCAAAATTTGCTCCTTACCTTTTCGGCGCCATGCTGTCCGGGTCCATGTCGTTCCTTGTATCCGGCATCGCGACGTTCCGAGCGGTTGGCCCCCATGCAGAGTTTTTCAGTTTCTGGATTGAGTCCTGGCTGTTTGCCTGGGCAGTCGCGTTTCCTGCTGTCCTCGTTCTCGCGCCGATCGTGCGCAAAATCGTCGCGAAACTGGTAAAACAACCGGAAGAATGACAGGGGAAGCCATCTCCTTTTGACAAACCCTTCCGCAGCGGCGATACCTCGAAGCCATGTCGGATATCAAAGTAAAAATCTGCGGTCTATCGACCGAAGACACCATGCAGGCGGCCCTTGATGCGGGCGCAGATATGGTCGGGCTGGTGTTCTTTCCCAAAAGCCCGCGCCATGTAAACCTGTCAGATGCCTGCAAGCTGGCGGATATGGCGCGCGGCAAAGCCGACATCGTCGCCCTTACAGTCAATATGGATCTGGACGGATTGTCGCGGATCAACGAGCTGGTCGCGCCGGACTATTTCCAGTTTCACGGCAGCGAAGCCCCGGAATCCCTGGCAGCCGCCAAGGTGATGCATGGCAAGAAGATCATGAAAGCGATCTCCGTTTCCGATAAATCGGATCTGGAACAGGCGCTTTACTACTCTATTGTAGCTGACCGGATCCTTTTCGACGCCAAACCGCCGGCGGGATCAAATATCCCGGGTGGCAATGGTGTTTCGTTTGACTGGACACTTTTGAAAGATCTTGACCTGAAGAAGCCGTTCATGCTTTCGGGTGGATTGAATTTGGACAACGTTGCCGAGGCAATCCGCCTGAGCGGAGCAAAGGAAATCGACCTGTCGTCCGGTGTCGAACGCGAACGCGGCGTCAAGGACCCGGCATTGATCCGATCCTTCCTGGCGAAGGTAAAGGACATTCAGGCGGAAGCGGTTAAGGAGTAAACGCGTGAACGATATGGCGAACAGCATCCGGACTGGTCCGGACGATCGCGGGCATTTCGGCATTTTTGGTGGCCGGTATGTCGCCGAGACCCTGATGCCGCTGATCCTGGATCTGGAAGAGCACTACAAAGCTGCCAAGAACGATCCGGACTTTCTGGCCGAAGTCAAAAGCCTCAACACCCATTACACCGGCCGGCCGTCTCCTCTGTATTTTGCAGAGCGGCTGACCGAGGAACTGGGCGGCGCGAAGATCTATTTCAAGCGGGATGAGCTGAACCACACCGGCTCCCACAAGATCAACAACTGCCTGGGCCAGATCCTGCTTGCCAAGCGCATGGGCAAGACCCGGATCATCGCAGAAACCGGTGCCGGGCAGCACGGCGTTGCAACTGCAACCGTTTGTGCCCGTTTTGGCCTGCCCTGTGTTGTATACATGGGTGCGACCGACGTTGAACGGCAAAAGCCGAACGTGTTCCGGATGAAGCTTTTGGGCGCGGAAATCGTCCCGGTCACGGCTGGCGCCGGCACGCTTAAGGACGCCATGAACGAGGCGCTCCGAGACTGGGTCACCAATGTTGACGATACCTATTACCTGATCGGGACTGCCGCTGGACCGCACCCGTATCCGGAATTGGTGCGCGACTTCCAGTCCGTGATCGGAAAGGAACTGCGCGAACAGATGCTCGAAGCCGAAGGCCGTCTTCCGGACGTCCTCGTGGCTGCCGTTGGCGGCGGTTCCAATGCGATCGGCCTGTTCCATCCATTCCTGGACGACAAGGACGTGAAGATAGTGGGCGTTGAAGCTGGTGGCCGTGGCCTGACCGGTGAAGAGCACTGCGCTTCCTTGAATGCCGGCAAGCCGGGTGTCCTTCACGGAAACCGTACGTATCTGATGCAGGATGACGACGGCCAGATCCTCGAAGGTCACTCGATTTCTGCTGGTCTCGATTACCCCGGGATCGGTCCCGAGCACTCCTGGCTGAAAGAAATCGGCCGTGCCGAATACATCCCGATCATGGATGATGAAGCCTTGGCCGCTTTCCAGATGCTGACACGGGTCGAAGGTATTATCCCAGCGCTGGAACCCGCTCATGCCCTGGCACAGGTCGCAAAGATGGCTCCGCAGATGGACAAAGATCAGATCATTGTCATGAACCTGTGCGGCCGCGGCGACAAGGATGTTTTCGCAGTCGGCGAGATGCTTGGTTTCGACCTTTAAGCTGCAACAAAACAGCTAGAAAAGAGGCCGCGCACCCCAAGGTGCGCGGCTTTTATTTTGCGGGCGTTTCTGCATCGAAAACCGCTTCCAGCAGCAACTGTTGTCTACGCGCGTCCAGACGCTTGGCCTGGCGTACCAAACCGGGATCGGCCGCCGTAAGTCGGGCCGCGATCCTTGGTATCCGTGCTGGCACATGGCCGCTGAGGTCGCGCATACGCCGCATAAGTTTCTCATGAAACGGCATTGGATCCGGTTCAAAGAGGGAGTGGGCCATTTTTGGCTCCTTGTGTTTTTTGGCTATGACGGGAATATAAGCGCACCAAGTGCACATTTCCAATTCGAAGATTTGACGATGGGCTGACCTGCAAGCGATGCATAGCGGCCTGGGCGACAGAAGTCTGATCGCCGAGGTCCGCCAATTCGGTAATGCTGCAATGCAAAACCGGCGCTACTCACATCCATGCGATTGTTTACATTAGAAGAAACAAACTCAGCTTCTCGAAGACCTCAAAGGATGTTCCGATGGCTTTTCGTTCCGTTTCCAATTTTTTCGACCAGATCGGTCAAGCGCAACGCATGAGCGCCGACTACAATCGCATGCGCCAAATGTCGCCAGAAAGCCTGTCCCGGATGGGTGTTGAGCGCAACGACATCGCAAACCACCTCTACAACAAGTACTTCGGCGGCCGCTAAGCGCGCCAAATTGTCCTCATATGGTGCATCAAAGACCGTCGAGGCCCTCAGGGGGCCGCAAAGAACCGTTCTTTGATTGACATCCCCTTGCCCGCTCCCCTACATCGCTCTGATGATTGGCAGGCGGTGACAGCCTGCGTCTGTGGCAAGAGGACAGCTGAATGACGGAAACGCGTATCGATCGACGGTTCAAGGCATGTGCCGACGCAGGCCGGCCGGCTCTGGTCACGTTCATAACCGCAGGCGATCCCGATCTCGAAACGTCACAAGCCATTCTCAATGCCCTTCCGGAAGCCGGAGCCGATGTGATCGAACTCGGCATGCCGTTTTCCGATCCGATGGCAGAAGGCATTCCGATCCAGCTTGCCAACCAGCGCGCACTTGCCGCCGGTCACACCATGGACAACACATTGGACATGGTGCGGACGTTCCGCAAACAGGATCAGGATACGCCAATCATTCTGATGGGCTACTTCAACCCGATCTACGTACGCGATCCGAAGAAATTCGTTCACGTCGCCAAGGAAGCGGGCGTAGACGGTTTCATCATCGTTGATGTACCGGCAGAAGCCGACGATGAATTCTGCATTCCGGCCCTGGAAGCCGGTTTGAACTTCATTCGCCTCGCCACCCCCACCACTGATGACAAACGACTTCCGGCAGTTCTGGCCAATACCTCCGGTTTCGTCTATTACGTTTCCGTGACTGGTATTACCGGCGCGCAAATTGCCGATACCGGCCGTGTGACAGCGGCTGTCAACCGCATCAAGGGTCATACTGATCTGCCGGTTGCCGTCGGTTTTGGCGTGAAAACGGCCGATCAGGCTGCCGTCATCGGCAAGGACGCTGACGGTGTCGTCGTCGGTTCGGTTCTAGTGAATGCGGTTAAGGACAGCCTGGATGCTGACGGCAAGGCAACAGACAAGACCGTGCAAGCCGTTGCCGACGTGGTCGCAGATCTTGCATCAGGTTGCGCGCGGGCCCGGGCCGCTTAAAGGTAAGGCCTTAAAAATGTACGTTTTCCGGCGGACATATCGCTCCGCTATTGTGTAACTCGAGTAGACGGACGCGTTTGACGTGAACTGGATCAACTCTATTGTGCGCCCAAAGATCAGCGGTCTTTGGAAGAAGCGCGAGGTTCCGGAAAATCTCTGGATCAAATGCCCTGAGACCGGTGAAATGGTATTTCACCGCGATCTGGAAGCAAACCTTTGGGTCATCCCGAGCTCCGGCCACCATATGCGGATGCCGGCACGCAAGCGGCTCGAGTCCCTTTTTGACGAGGGCAATTACACCCGCCTCGACGCCCCGGATGTCACCATCGATCCTTTGAAGTTCCGCGATAGCAAACGCTACACGGACCGCCTGAAGGACGCTCGGGCGAAGACCGGCGAAGAAGAAGCGATCCATGTTGCCCAGGGCAAGGTCAACGGCATGGACATGACCGCCGCCGTTCAGGACTTCGACTTTGTCGGCGGGTCCTTGGGCATGGCCGTTGGTGAAGCGATCCTTTCTGGCATGATGAAGGCCGTGGAAGCCAAAACACCCTTTGTCATGTTCACCGCATCCGGCGGAGCACGCATGCAGGAAGGCATTTTGTCCTTGATGCAAATGCCGCGCACCACTGTCGGCATCCAGATGCTTCGCGAAGCCGGGCTTCCCTATATCGTTGTCCTGACCAATCCGACGACGGGCGGCGTTTCCGCGTCCTATGCGATGCTTGGCGATGTGCACATTGCGGAACCTGGCGCGATGATCGGTTTTGCCGGCCGCCGCGTGATCGAGCAAACCGTTCGCGAAAAGCTGCCGGACGATTTCCAGACAGCGGAGTACCTTCTCGATCATGGCATGGTCGACATGGTGGTACCGCGTCAGGAAATGAAGGACACCCTTGCGCGGGTCTGCGGGATCTTGATGAAACGCGAAGTCGAGTTGCCGGCAATGATCGCCGACGAGACCTCGACCGCAGAGGCTTCGGAGACCGAAGAGGCGACAACTTCAGACGCCCAAGAGCCGAAGAAACAGCCTGAAGTCGCTGAATAACCAGCAGAGTTGACTGGCTTATGTCGGAAATCGACCAAGGTCAGTCAGTTCCGGGCGGTCATGCACCCTCCTGACCCGCTATCTCCAACAGGCGGGCAGAGCCGCCAATGGACACACATGGGACCCTCCGGAGGGCGCCTTGGATCAAATCACAAGAATTCTCGACCGCCTTCTGGCCTTGCATCCGAAAGAGATCGATCTGTCTCTCGGACGCATGCACCGTTTGCTCGCAGCACTTGGATCGCCTGAAAAGCGCTTGCCGCCGGTCATTCACATTGCCGGGACAAATGGCAAAGGTTCAGTGACCGCGACCCTGCGTGCAATTCTGGAGGCTTACGGAAAACGATGCCACGTCTATACATCGCCCCATCTCGTCTCCTTTAACGAACGCATCCGGCTCGGAAGTGACGGCAAATTCGTCTCCGACCCGGAGCTCTTCGATGCGCTGCAACGCTGTGAGGAGGCCAATGGCGGCGAGGAAATCACCTTCTTCGAGATTACAACAGCGGCCGCTTTTCTGTTGTTTGCCGAACATCCCGCAGATGTCGTCTTGCTGGAGGTCGGCCTCGGCGGGCGTCTGGACGCCACCAATGTGATCGATGATCCGCTGGTTTCCGTCATTACGCCGATATCGATGGATCATGAGAAGTTCCTGGGCGATGACCTCAGCGTCATTGCCGCCGAAAAGGCCGGCATTATCAAACCCGATCGCCCGGTAGTATCCGCTGAACAGGATCCTGCGGCCCAAAAGGTTATCGAGCGCCAGGCTGCACGATGCAGAGCAGCCCTTAAGGTGTGTGGCCAGGATTTTGTCGCGCACCCGGATCAGGGCCGCATGGCCTATCAGGACGACGATGGTCTTTTAGATCTCGCGCAGCCAATTCTCGGAGGCGGCCATCAGTATGCCAATTCCGCTCTTGCTCTGGCCGCTCTTAAAGCCGCTAACCTTCTGCCCGATGTCGCCTCCATTGATGCGGGATTGAAATCCGTGAATTGGCCGGGGCGTCTCCAACCGCTCACCCATGGTCCGCTGGTGGACATGTGCCCGAAGGGATCAGAAATCTGGCTCGACGGTGGTCATAATCCGGGCGCTGGGGTGACTGTTGCTCAATTCATGGGAGAGCAGGAAGAGCGGGGACCGCGGCCGCTCTATCTGGTTGCCGGGATGCTGACAACGAAGGATCCTGTCGGCTTTTTCCGGCCGTTTGACGGACTTGTCCGTCATGTCGGAACGGTGCCGATCGCAACCACCAACACGGCACGCACGCCGGAAGACCTTGCAGATCTCGCCCGGTGTGCCGGTCTTGAAGCGACACCTTTTCCATCCCTAGACGCGGCCCTTGCCGATGTGGCAGCTTGTGCTGCAAAAGATGGCGAACCGCCGCGCATACTGATTTGCGGTTCGCTTTACTTGGCAGGTGAGGCTCTGGCCCGGAACAAGATGGCGCCGGACTGACCTCACGCCTCAAAAAGGTTGTCTGGAGGTTTGTTGATGATGGTTTCGGGTCTGGCATTCAAGCGATTGGCGGCGTGCGCACTCTTTGCCGGATTGCTCACCGGACCGGCTCTGAGCCTGTCTGACCAATATGAAACCGCGCCCGAAGTGGCCCCAGCCAAATTGCTCGACGGGAAAGAGGTTGGTCCGGGATATGCCGTGCTGCCGCCCGTCAGGAGCACGGGTTTTCTGCATGATTACGAGCTGCAAGCCGACCAGGGCATCGAAAAGGTCCATGGCGATGGGCTTTTGAAAATGCGGTTGTCGGAAATCAAGGCATTTGTCGCGCTGGAAAGCCTGAAGAATGACGCAAGCTTCCTGGACGGCCTGAAACAGTCTGCACAAAAACCCGTCGAGTTTGTCGAAAGCACCATTCAGGACCCGGTCGGCACGGCCAAAAGCACCGTTTCAGGTGTAGGCCGGGTTTTCAGCCGGCTGGGCAAGGGCGTGGAATCTGCCGTCACCGGACAGGGCGGGTCGGCCGCTGATATTGCCAAGTCCATCACAGGACAAGCGCAGGCGCGGCGTGAGCTGGCCGTTCAACTCGGTGTCGACCCTTACACGTTCGACAAAGCCCTGTCTGCAAAGCTCGATGAGACGGCGAGCGTTACATCTGCCGGGAGCTGGACGGTCACTGCAATAACGGCACTCATTCCCGGCGGCGTGTTTGTCAATGCCACCCGCGCCGCGGAAGACTTCCGGAACGTGATCGTTGACAGCACCGCAAACGAGCTGCGCGAGCGGACGCTCGATACCTTCCGAAAGGCAGGTATTTCGGAACGCAATATCATGAACATCGATGACAACCCTCACTATACGGCCTCGGAAAAAGCCATCATCGCCTACCAGATGGCAACGATGCCAAGCGTTCAGGGGCTTGATCTGATTGCCGAAGATGCTGCTGGCGTGAAAGACAGGGGACTTGCCTATTTCCAGCTGCGCCGGATCGTGCTTTTGGAAACCTACCACCGCAAGATTTCCGGCTTGGGTCAGATCAAAGACGTTGGTGGACTCTTGGTCGCGATGCGGCGCGACGGTATGGCGGCCATCGTCATGCCCTATGACACAGTTGCGTGGACAGAACTGGCTGCCAAAACGTTTTCCGATCTGCAGGAAGGCTTGAACCGGTTGCCGTTCCCGCCAACAGGCGTCGATTTTCTAATCACAGGTACTGTGACCCAGATGGCCGCCGAACGCATGACCGCATTTGGTTGGGAAATCACCGGAAATTATCCGATGCCGGAAGGCCCGGTTCACTGAACCGCACCCTGTTCTCTATTACCTCGGCAGAGCCTCCCCGGCCTTGAGCCGGGGTCGCCCATAGAGGTCCCAACGCAAGGCCGGGACAGCAACACAGGCCGTGTTTCCTCAAGAAAGAATGACTGAGTTTACAAACGCTGTCGGGCACTTTTCAGTGTTTGAGTCAAACGCACTCCAGAACCGGGCCTGACAGGCCGGTTTCCCACCCAAGAATCGCGCGTTTGCGGGTCAAGCCCCAGTGGTAGCCCCCGAGTTTGCCGCCTTTGGCCAAGACCCGGTGGCAGGGCACGACGAAGGAAATCGGATTGCGCCCCACAGCGGTCCCAACAGCCCGGGACGCTTTCGGTTTGCCAAGGCAGGCCGCGATATCGGAGTAGGTGGTGGCCTTCCCCATCGGGATTTTCAAAAGCGTCTGCCAAACCCGGATCTCAAAATCAGTCCCGATCATGACGATGTTGAGCGGTTGGTCTTCCTGCCACTTCTTTGGGTCAAACACCCGGCCTGCATATTTGGCTGTTGCTTCCGGATCGTTGTGGAAGCTTGCCGCCGGCCAGCGCTCGCACATATCGCTGAGCGCGCTGTCCTCTTCCCCGGGGTCCGCAAATCCGAGACCGGCTAGGCCCTTGTCAGTGGCCATGATCAGCACCTGGCCGAAGGGCGAGGGATGAAATCCGTAGGCGATGTTCAAACCGGCACCGCGATTGCGGTAATCCCCTGGGGTCATCGCTTCATGGGTGACAAAGAGATCGTGCAACCGGGACGAGCCCGATAGGCCGACCTCATATGAGGCATCCAGCACGCTTGCTGTATCGCGCAGCAACGCTTTGGCATGATCCAGCGTAATCGCCTGAAGAAACTGTTTCGGTGTGAGCCCAGCCCAGCGCGCAAACACCCGCTGCAACTGGATCGGCTGCAAACCGGCTTCCTTCGCCAACAACTCAAGGGTCGGCTGATCCCGCCAGTCTTCTGTGATCCGTTTCAGCGTTTGACGGACAACTGCATAGTTTTCAGCCGCTTCCTCACCGACAGAGATCGGCTTGGGGTTAGACGCCAGTTGTGAAAGGTCGAGTGCCTTGGTCATGTCAAAACCATCGTTTCCTGTAATTTGACCAGACTATATCTCCCATCACTAGGGACTTCGACCCGATTTGCGAGCCATTCTCACCCAAGCGCATCCTTGAAGTGATCGGCCGAGACAGCAGGGCCCTTTCGGGTGCTCAAAAGGATATTGGTTTCCGTTCCAGCAATTCCTTGAATCAGCCGGATGCGATGAAGGGCATCATCAAAAGCTTCCAGGTCTCTGGTGGCGATTTCCAGAACGAGGTCCCACTTGCCATTCGTTGAGTGAATCGCGCGCACTTCAGTCATTGCCGCAAGCGCCTTGCTGACCGGATCTGTGTTCCGCCCATCAACATGAACAAGCGTCACGGCCCTGATCGGCAAGTCCCGCCAATCATCTCTCAGAACGGCTGTAAACCCAAGAATTTCGCCGGTTTCAATAAGCTTTTCCATGCGGGAGCGAACGGTCGCCCGGGAAACTTTCAAATCGGTTGCCAAATCGGAAACCGACCTTCGGCCATCGTGGCGCAGAAGCGATATCAAACGTGTGTCAAGATTGTCCATGTTATCATTCTGATAATTTTTATTTATCAAAATGATAGATCTGGGCGCTATTTTGATCAAGTCTCTGGATTTACTCCGCCGCGTCAAATCAGCACTCTTTGCCCGAACAAACTTCATGGGTGCAGAGGCAGAAGACCTTGAAGCAAAATATCGTTCTTGTTGGAGCTCCGGTTGAGGAAGGTACAGGGCGGCGTGGCTGCCTCATGGGCCCTGATGCCTACCGGACGGCGGGACTTGCCAAGACCCTGGAAGCCCTTGGCCATCACGTCCGCGATGACGGCAATCTCCAACCGGAAACGGTGGACGATATCCGCCCGCCCAACGGGATCGTGAAGAATTTTAGCGCTTATGCCGGCTGGACCCGGTCACTCTTCAAGAAAGCCTCCGACCTCGGAACCGGTGACTGTTTTCCGATCTATCTTGGCGGTGACCATTCCCTGGCCGCCGGAACCGTGGCCGGGCAGGCAAAGGCTGCTGCTGACAAGGGCCGGCCCCTGTTTGTGCTCTGGCTCGACGCCCACTCGGACTTCCATACGCTGGAGAGCACGGACAGCGGCAATCTGCATGGAACACCGCTTGCGTTCGCTTGTGGCTTGCCGGGATTTGATGCCGTGCTTGGCGCGCCCTTGAGCCACCCGGTTTCGGCAAACCGGGTGGAAATCATGGGCGTGCGGTCCATTGACGAGGCTGAGCGAGACTTTCTTGTCCGGCATGGCGCAGGTGTGTCCGATATGCGCCGGATTGACGAAGAGGGGATCGGCAAACTCCTTCACCCATTCCTCAATCGCGTACGCGCCGAAAATGGCCTGCTGCACGTGAGCCTCGATGTGGATTTTCTGGATCCGGACATTGCTCCAGCCGTCGGCACCACCGTTCCGGGCGGGGCCACGTTCCGTGAAGCGCACCTGGTCATGGAAATGCTTCACGACAGCGGCCTCGTGACATCGCTCGACCTCGTTGAACTCAATCCCTTTTTGGATGACCGCGGCAAGACCGCCCGTTTGATGGTCGACCTGACCGGCAGCTTGTTCGGCCGCCGCGTCTTCGACCGTCCGACACGCAGCTATTGAGGACCCCATGACTGAGACCCTTCACAACCCAAACCCGTCCGATCTGGCTTACGTGCCTTTTGTCAGTGTCGACAACATGATGCGCAACGTTCGGGCCATTGGTGCAGAGACCTTCATGCGCGGCATCGCCGAGTATATCGAGCAGGATTTCCGCCGTTGGGAGAGCTTCGACAAGAAGCCCCGGATTCCGGCACATGCACCGCAAGGCGTGATCGAGTTGATGCCGGCGAGCGATGACGAGTATTTCGGCTTCAAATACGTCAACGGGCATCCGGGCAACACACGCACCGGTATGCAGACCGTGACCGGCTTTGGTGTGCTGTCGCGCATGTCGACCGGCTATCCGGTGCTGTTCACGGAAATGACGATCCTGACCGCGCTGCGGACAGCTGCCAATTCTGCGCTCGCGGCGAAATATCTGGCGCCAAAGAACTCAAAAACCATGGCGATCATCGGAAATGGCGCACAGTCTGATTTCCAGTGTCTGGCCTTCAAGGACATGCTCGGCATCACCGATATCCGCGCCTATGACATTGAACCGGCGGCCAGCCTGCGGCTTGCGCGAAACCTCGCGCACTCCGGATTGAATGTAACGATCTGCAAAACGCCGGAAGATGCCATAGAAGGCGCCGAAATCATCACAACGGTAACGGCCGACAAACGGTATGCCACGATCCTGACCGACAACATGGTGGGATCTGGCGTTCACATCAATGCGATTGGCGGCGACTGCCCCGGCAAGACCGAACTGCACAAGGACATCCTGCTCCGGTCCGATATTTTCGTGGAACTGCCCGAACAAACCCGCGAAGAGGGCGAACTCCAACAGCTCGATGCCGATCATCCGGTAACGGAGCTATGGCAGGTCTATGCAGGCCATGCGGAAGGCAGAACCTCTGATACTCAGATCACGTTGTTCGACAGCGTCGGCTTTGCCATCGAGGACTTTTCCGCCCTTCGGTATGTCAACGATATGCTGCCGAGCACGGGTCACTTCGAAAAACTAGATCTTCTCGCAGACCCGGACGACCCGCGCGATCTCTACGGCATGGTTCTACGCTCAGATGCCAGCAACGGCGACGACAGGGCGGCCTAATGAGATCGCAAATATGGCCGTGCTGCTAGGAGATGAAGCGTTAGGGAGCCTTGGGCCAAGCCCACTGCTGTCCGGCTAAGGTTTCGGGCTCCTTTGCATCTCATCTCAAAGCGCCGAAGAAATTTCCTCAACGACGGCTTCGGCGGCGGCTCTCGGGTTATCTGCCTTTGAAATCGGGCGGCCAATGACGAGATAATCGCTGCCAGCCTTGATCGCGTCGGCCGGTGTCATCACCCGGCGCTGATCTCCCGCAGCGCTGCCCGCCGGCCGGATCCCCGGTGTGACAATGACCAGCTCATCGCCGAGAACCTTGCGCATTTCTGCCGATTCTGTCGGTGCGCACACAATCCCGCCCATTCCGGCAAGTTTGGCATCCTTTGCCCGGGCCTCGACGACGCCCGCAATCGGGCCGGTGTATCCGGCGGCCACCAGATCGCCTTCATCCATAGAGGTCAGAACCGTCACCCCGAGAATACACAGATCCGGATTGCCTTCTTCCGCCAGACCCTTCAGCGCAGCGCGCATGGTTTTGGGATAGGCATGCACCGTCATGAAGGTCATGCCCATCTTGGCGACATTGCGCACCGCCTTTGTGATGGTGTTGTCGATGTCGTGGAGTTTCACGTCCAGAAAGATTTTATGGCCACTCTCGGCAAGCTCACGGGCGAACTCGAGACCACCGGCAAACTGCAGTTCCATGCCGATCTTGTAGACGCCGACCGCGCCTTCCGTCTGTTTGACCAGCGTCTCCGCCTCAGCGACGGTCGGAACATCAAGCGGCAGCATCAAGCGCTCGAGCGCTGTTTTCGGGGCAAAGCGGCTTGTCGGCATTGGAAACTCCTGGTGGCAAATCTGCCCGTTCCTAACACCAAGGATATCGCCGCACTACCGAATATCGCAGCCCCCTTGTGAGCTCTACTCACAAACGATGTCACAAACAACCAATACTGACCCACTTTCCGGTAGCGGACAAATGAAGCAAATGGTCGTGTTTTCAGCTATTTTCTTAAATGGTTCAGGCTGCTACAACTGCGCCGCCGGTCAGCTTTGACGGCTCAAAAGGAGATAGCCCTTCATGCGCACAGCGAGCGTATCGCGCGACACCAAGGAAACCAAAATTTCGGTCGAGATCAACCTGGACGGAACGGGCGCCTATGACGTCCAGACCGGTGTCGGGTTCTTTGACCATATGCTGGAACAACTGGCGCGCCATTCGCTGATCGACATCAAGGTTCGCGCGGACGGCGACACGCATATCGATTTTCACCATACGGTCGAAGACACCGGCATTGCCCTCGGTCAGGCTCTATCCAAGGCAATCGGAGACATGGCCGGAATTACGCGGTATGCGGATACGCATCTAGCCATGGACGAGGCCCTGACACGCTGCGCGCTGGATGTGTCCGGACGCCCTTTCCTTGTCTGGGACGTAACCTTTGACCGCGACAAGGTCGGCGACTTCGACACGGAGCTATTTGAAGAATTCTTCCGCGCATTTGCCATGAACGGCGGTCTGACGCTTCATATCGCCAATCTCTACGGATCAAACTGTCACCATATCGCCGAAACCTGCTTCAAGGCCGTGGCCCGGACGCTGCGCAAGGCAATTGAGATCGACCCGCGTCAGGCCGACCGCGTGCCGACCACCAAAGGTCAGCTCGGCGGTTAAGGCTAGAGCATTGGGCGTTTTGATTGAAACGCCCAAAGACGCTCGACCACTTAAAAGCGATCAGGTTTGGGCGTAAAATCAATTCTGATTTAATGCTCGCTGATCTAGCAACTTCGAAGAACGGATTGGCACATGACCAGTTACGTCGTGATGGCACCGCCCGAATTTGAATCGCTTAATGGCGACCCGGAAATCACCGGCCGGATGCAATTCGTGCCGGACAAGTTTTCGCCGCTTGCCTTCCTGTTTTCCATTCCGTGGATCCTTTTTCATCGGATGTGGCTGGTGTTGCTAGGCTATCTGGCTGTCACCCTGGTGATCGAAATCGCCGCGCTCTCCTTGGGCGGCGCTGCCATGGGCATCGCAGCCTTTGCGATTGCCATCCTGTTCGGGTTTGAGGCCCAGGCGCTGCGCTGCTGGTCCTTGGAGCGCAAGGGATGGCAAATGGTCGGTGTTGCCGAAGGGAACGGCCGGGAAGAAGCTGAAATCCGGTTCTTCGCCAATCGCATGAACAAAGAACAGACCCCAATTACAAGAGACCAGCAGACCACGCGGCCAGCCACCAATCCGATCATTCCAAGGATCGGAAGCGAGCAGGTTGTCGGTCTGACGCTTGGTCCGGAGACCCGTCAATGACAATTGCGATCATCGATTACGGTTCGGGCAATTTGCGCTCAGCCGAAAAGGCGTTCGAGCGCGCGGCCCGCGCTCATGCCCATGTTCCAGATGTGATCGTCACCGCCGATCCTGACAGGGTGCGCAAGGCAGATCGGATTGTGCTGCCCGGCGTCGGAGCGTTCGCCGACTGTAAACGCGGCCTTTGGGCGGTCGACGGGATGCCGGACGCCCTTGAAGAGGCCGTTCACAAACAGGGCAAGCCGTTTTTCGGGATCTGCGTCGGCATGCAGTTGATGGCAAGCCGCGGCCTGGAATTTGAGACAATAGACGGTTTCGACTGGATCTCGGGCGACGTCACCGAGATGAAACCAGCTGATCAGACCCTCAAGATCCCGCATATGGGCTGGAACACCATTAATGTGAAACCGGAAAGCCATCCGGTCTTCCGGGGGATCGAGACAGGACCAAACGGACTGCATGCCTATTTCGTGCACTCATATCATTTTTCTTGCGCCAACGACGCGGACCGGCTGGCAACCTTCGATTACGCCGGCACGTTCACGGCAATGGTCGCCAGAGACAACATGATCGGAACACAGTTCCACCCGGAAAAAAGTCAACGGCTCGGTCTTGAGCTGATCGCCAATTTTCTGGACTGGACACCTTAAACACGACGGGGAGAGAACAATGGCCAAGGGATATTGGGTTGCACGGGTGGACGTACGGGATCCGGATGGCTATCCGGCTTATGTAGAGACGGCAAAGCCTGCATTTGAACGCTTCGGCGCGAATTTCCTCGCCCGCGGCGGCAAAACCGACGCCATCGAAGGCCAGGGCCGCGCCCGGAACGTCATTATTGAATTTCCGAGCTTCCAACACGCAGTCGATTGCTATAACTCGCCAGAATATCAGGAAGCGGTCAAAATCCGCCAGAAAGTAGCCGATGGCGAGATCGTCATCGTGGAAGGAATGTAAGATAAGATGATCCTGTTTCCCGCCATCGACCTGAAAGACGGCCAGTGCGTGCGCCTCAAGCTCGGCGACATGGATCAGGCGACCGTGTTCAATGATGACCCCGGCGCTCAGGCCAAGGCCTTCGAGGACCAGGGGTTCGAGTGGCTGCACGTTGTCGACCTGAACGGCGCCTTTGCCGGTGAAAGCGTCAATGGTGCTGCGGTCGATGCCATTCTGGGGTCAACGAAAAACCCGGTTCAGCTGGGCGGCGGGATCCGGACCCTGGACCACATCGAAGCCTGGCTGGAGAAGGGTATCTCGCGGGTCATTCTCGGCACGGTCGCCGTGCGCGACCCGAATTTGGTGAAGGAAGCCTGCAAAAAATTTCCCGGCAAGGTGGCCGTCGGTATTGATGCCAAGGGCGGCTATGTCGCGGTCGAGGGCTGGGCGGAAACATCTGAACTGACCGCCGTTGATCTTGCCAAGCAGTTCGAAGACGCCGGTGTTTCCGCGATCATCTACACCGATATCGACCGCGACGGGATCTTGAAAGGCCTCAACATCCCGTCGACCCTGGAGCTTGCAAAAGCTGTCTCCATCCCGGTAATCGCCTCCGGTGGTCTTGCGTCGATCGACGACATTCACCGTCTTTTGGAGCCGGATTGCGCCATTCTGGAAGGGGCAATCTCCGGCCGCGCACTCTATGACGGCCGTCTCGATCCCAGGGAAGCGATGGATCTGATCCGCGCCAGCCGGAGCTAAAAACCATGACCCTTAAATCCCGTGTCATTCCCTGCCTGGACGTGAAGGACGGCCGTGTCGTCAAGGGCGTCAATTTCGTGGACCTCGTGGATGCCGGAGATCCGGTGGAAGCGGCAAAGGCCTATGATGCGGCCGGGGCAGACGAGCTCTGCTTTCTGGACATCACCGCCAGCCATGAAGGCCGGGACACAATCTATGATGTGGTTCGCCGGACTGCTGAGGCGTGTTTCATGCCGGTGACGGTCGGCGGCGGTGTGCGCACCGTGGAAGACATCCGCAAGCTTCTGATCGCCGGAGCGGACAAGGTTTCGATCAATACGGCTGCGGTCAAAAATCCGCAATTCGTGAAAGAAGCCGCCGAGAAATTTGGCGCTCAGTGCATTGTTGTCTCGATTGACGCAAAGCAGGTCAATGAGCCGGGTGCACCGGACAAGTTCGAGATCTTCACCCACGGCGGCCGCACCCCGACCGGGATTGATGCCATTGAATTTGCCAAGAACGTTGTTGCCCTCGGCGCAGGCGAGCTTCTGGTGACTTCGATGGACCGCGACGGTACCAAGTCCGGTTACAATCTTGCGCTGACCCGAGCGATTGCCGACGCGGTGCCTGTGCCGGTGATTGCTTCCGGCGGTGTCGGTACTTTGGATCACATGGTGGAAGGCATTCGGGACGGCCACGCGACCGCAGTGCTTGCTGCATCCATTTTCCATTTCGGCGAATACACGATCCACGAAGCCAAACAACATATGACGGATGCCGGAATAGCTATGCGGATGGACGGCTGATTGCCGCATTTGAGCTGCCGCAAGGACATAGACCAATGACGAAGTTCACACTGGAAGACCTCGACGCCATTATTGCGGCGCGCGCGCAGATCTCGGATGAGATGTCCTATACGCGCAAGCTGATCGGTAAGGGCGTTGCCAAATGCGCTCAAAAACTGGGGGAAGAAGCAGTGGAGACGGCGATTGCGGCCGTCCAGGAAGACCGGAAGGAACTGACGTCGGAAGCTGCAGATCTTCTCTATCATCTGCTGGTGGTTCTGAATGTCTTAAATGTTCCGCTGGATGATGTCATGGCAGAGCTTGCCGGGCGCACGGGACAAACCGGTCTTGAAGAAAAAGCATCCCGCCAACAGGAATAAATCCTGATAGGCTGATGTCGGCTGGCCACTGCAGCAGGGACGAAGGCACCATGGATCAGAAAGTCGCGACAGCGCTCGACATGGATTTGTCACCCTACAGGGTGTTTACCGAACGCCAGTGGTCGCGGCTGCGGGCCGATACGCCGATGACCCTGACCGCAAAGGAAGTCGCCCAGCTTCAGGGCCTGAACGCGCCGGTCTCCATGGAGCAAGTGGAAGCGATCTATCTACCGCTTTCGCGCCTTTTGGCCTTCTACGCTGAATCAACCGTTGGTCTGCACCAGGCAACCCAGGACTTTCTCGGCACGCGGGATGGCAAAACCCCGTTTATCATCGGCGTCGCAGGCTCCGTATCGGTCGGCAAATCGACCACGAGCCGTGTCCTGCGCGAACTTCTGGCCCGCTGGCCTGCCAGTCCGAAAGTCGATTTGATCACAACGGACGGATTTCTCTTCCCGAATGCCATTTTGGAATCCGAAGGCCTGATGTCCAAAAAAGGGTTTCCGGAAAGCTTCGACCGGCCCCGTCTTCTGAAATTCCTGTCCGACATCAAGGCTGGAAAGCGGCATGTTCGCGCACCGGTTTATTCGCACTTCTATTACGATGTGATGCCCGGTCACACGGTGACCGTCGACAAACCGGATATTTTGATCGTCGAGGGGCTGAATGTCTTGCAGACGCGCGAACTGCCACGAGACGGGCGGGCGGTTCCATTCGTCTCGGATTTCTTTGATTTCTCCGTCTATATGGACGCGGACGAAGAACTGTTGCGGCAATGGTACGTCGATCGCTTCATGCGCCTGAGGGAAACGGCCTTCCGCGATCCGGGATCCTATTTCCATAAGTTTTCGCGCATCACGGACAAAGAAGCCGTGGAGACCGCAAACACGATCTGGTCGAACATAAACCTGGTAAACCTTCGGGAAAACATCCTGCCGACGCGTCCAAGGGCCGATTTGATCCTGACCAAGAACGCCAGCCATCGGATCTCCAAAGTCGCGCTGCGCAAGATCTGATGAGCGCGTTACTCAAATAACAGACGCATATAAGAAAACCCGCGAAGCCGGTGCTCCGCGGGTTTCTAATTTGTAGTTCGCTTGGACTTAAGCGGCGGAGCGCTTGCGCACTTCGCTCAAGAAGTTTGCCACCTGATCCCGCAACATGCTGGCGTTCTGTTCCAGCTGCTGCGCGGAAGACTCCACGTTGCCGGCAGTGTCACGGGTGTTCTCCGCAGCAGAGGCGACCGATTCAATGCTGGTCGTCACTTCCACAGTGCTGCGGGAGGCTTCTGTCGCATTGGTTGCAATTTCCTGGGTCGCAGCGCCCTGCTCTTCGACAGACGAGGCGATGGACGAAGCGATCTCGTTCATGTTGTTGATGATCTCAGTGACAGAAGAGATGGCGGTTGCCGCGTGACCGGTCTCATCCTGGATCGCAGTGATCTGGCTTGAGATTTCTTCGGTCGCCTTGGAAGTTTGAGTTGCAAGCTCCTTCACCTCGGCTGCAACAACGGCAAAGCCTTTGCCCGCTTCACCGGCGCGCGCTGCCTCAATCGTTGCGTTCAACGCGAGCAAGTTGGTCTGTTCGGCAATCGCTTGGATGAGCGTAACGACTTCACCGATGCGGCCCGCTGCTTCCGACAAACCGTTCATACGCTGGTTGGTAGCTGCAGCCTCATTGGCTGCCTTGGCTGCAATCTCACTGGACGACTGCACCTGACGGCGGATCTCGTTGACCGATGCAGACAGCTCTTCAGCCGCTGCGGCCACAGTTTCCACGTTGTGTGCAGCCTGAGAAGATGCGTTCGACACAAAGCCGCTTTGTTCAGTGGTCTGGGCGGCAACGCCGGTCATGTCCGCAGAAGCCGACTGCAGTCTTTGAACGGAGGAATCGATGATGTTCATCATGTCGGTGATCTGACGATCAAATTCCGCGCTGAGCTGCTGAATTTCAGCACCCTTGCGAGCGGCCTCTTCCTGGATGACATCCTGCTGAGTTTCCAGGTCACGGCGGGCCGCTTCGTTTTTAACGAAGACTTCCATTGCCGAGGCCATCTGGCCGATTTCGTCACCGCGATCTGCGCCTTCAATAACAACGTCAACTTCACCATCTGCGAGACGGTTCATGTTTCCGGTGAGCTTGGTGAGCGGAACGACTGTTGCACGCACGGCAAAGATGGCAATGCCCATTGCGATGAGCGCACCAACCACAGCCAATGCGATGATCACGGTGGCAGCGCTCCAATAAGCTGCGTCCAGATCATCCATGTAAACACCAGTGCCGAGCATCCAGCCCCAAGGCTCAAATCCAGCACCCCAACCATACTTGGCAATCGCGACTTCGCTGTTTGCGCGCGGCCAGAAGTAGAGCAGGGACCCACCGCCAGCTTTCGCGGACTTGATCAGTTCAGCGACGATCTTCACACCTGTCTTGTCGGTGAAGCCCATCATATTTGTGCCGATCAACGACGTTTTTGGGTGGACGAGGTTGTTGCCTGCATAGTCATAAACGAAGACGTAGTTGTCGCCTTCAAACCGCATGGCGCCGATAGCAGCCTTCGCGGCGGCCTGAGCATCTTCCTTGCTCATCGCGCCGGACGCTTCCTGCTCCTGGTAGTAGGCAGCGATCGTTGCTGCGCTGTTGGAAATGTCTTCAATCTTCGCGAGCTTCTGATCGAACATAGCCGAATAAAGGCTGTTCAAGCTGATGACACAGATCGCAATTGTGAAAAGAAGAATGGTGGCGATCGGTAGACTGATCTTCCAGGTGATTGGCCAGCGGGCGAATGACATTTCCGGTGATTCCCTCATTTAACTCCTGAGGGAAAGAAACACCGAACTGCTGACCAAAGGCTTAAAAGTTACGCGTTTTTGCAAATAAATAGGGCATTCATTGGTAGATTGACGTACCTGACATGCAGTTACTGCTCAACATCTACCATTGATTGCTTATATTTATACCACACCTTGTCAGTAATCACCGTCTGGCGCAAAAAACATCCCGCAATCCTGGCCGCGACCAGCTGGCGTTTTGAAGCTGACCTTTCAGCACGTGCCCCTGAGCCTCGAAGTAAAATGTATTTGCTCCGCCCTGACGTTGAAGGGTCACAGCGCCATACCCCATTTCGGCAACCGTTGCCGTCTGACCATCCGGCGAGAAAACGACATTGAGATCAATGCCCGCCGTGCAGAGATAGTCCGCCACATTGCCCCGCGCCGCCTGCTGCGGATAGGCCTGCGGAGAGTTCAAACCGCCAACGCTTCCCGGGGGGACCGGACCACCCGGCAATTGCCCTGGCTGACCACCGAACGTGTTTCCGAAGCCGCCAGGCACGGAGCCAGGAGCTCCTTGAACAACCACCTCGCGGTAGGGTGTCCGGCTCACATAAATGCCCCGACACTGGCCGTTGGCACCGCGCACGGTCCATGCATGGGATACATAGGTTTGCTGCTCCAGGATTTGACCCGGTTCGAGGCGGGCGTAGGGACGCTCACCGCCACGATAGTCGACCCAGTTCACTTCAATTACTTCTGCGCTTGAATTGCGGAAAATGATTTCGCCCGGCCTTTCAGCTTCCACGGAGCGGACACGGCCAAGCTCAGTACACGCGAGGTCCGAGCTCGGATCCTGACCCGGTGCAAGCCCGTTGTCGGACACGATCTGCTGCGGAACCGCGCATGTTGCAACAAACAGGCGGACAGGGTTCGCGCTTCCTTTCAAGGACACTGTGTAAGGCGGTAACCCTTCAACGGTGATCGACAGTTCCGATTGCTGGATCAACGCCTGCCACAAGGGATCAGTCATCTCCAGAGTCACTTGCGGGAGCGACACACCGGCTTCATTGACGTTGGAGGATCCGAACGCGCTGTAGCTTGCGGAAAAATCACCGGCAACCAGCGAGACCGTCTGCGGCATGCCTTCAATCAATCCGGCTGGGGTTTGCTGAAATGTCACCGCAGCAAAGCCGGATTGCGTGCTGCATTGCGCCCGGAAGTCCCGGTCATCGGTTTGCGGCACTGAGTGCTGAAGAACAGAGAGTGCCCCGGGTTGGCTGCCCGGCTCGGCGATCCACTCTCGTGCTTCAGATGGGGTCACAAGCACGGCCTGGGTATTGGCTAGTCCCGAATTGCCCGTCTGGTTCAGCCGGTCTTGTACCAGATTTTCCAAACCGCCCGGCAAAGCCGCGGTATCTGTCTGCCCGTCGGGCACCGAGATTGGTGTTTCAACCTGTTCCAGTGGCTCCAGTCCGCCAGCCAACGGCTCCAGAGACCCGGACGGACTTGTGTCCACTGCAGAAAGATCAACCGGATCCGGGGATCCAGTGTTCTGGTTCGACTGAGGCGTTTCAGAAGTCGCTGTAATTTGCTGCTCAGGCGCGCTGGTGCTTGGTCCGGCTGCCACACCGGATCCCGCGCCGACAACACGTGCGACGGCACCCGGCTTTTCGTTGCTTGTCACATCGACAAGCAAAGTGTTTCCGCTACAGATATTGGCATCTCTGTGCAGAACCCGGCTGTTTTCGAGCGTGATTTCAAGTTTGATATCGCACGGAGGCAACGTGTTGCTGCTGCCGATCGTGTCAATCACGACACCCTTGTCGTCTCTATTGATAATCGGCCGGTAGCGCTTGTTGAGGGTGACGGACCGGATACCCGGCTCAGCTGGCTCCACATTGATACGCAAGGTCTCTGGAGCGGATTGAGCGTTTACGCCTTCGATCGCGCTGAGCGCACCAAGACCAATAAAGGCCATGAGACCTGTGCGGAACAAAATTGACATATCAGTCCTGGCAGCCGAGCGCCGCATTGGCGATCTCCATGAGAGCGCGATGGGATAATCAGTTGCGATTACTTAGGCAAAGTGGCACCGAAAGGGCAAGCCTCCCGTGTTTCTCACAAACCTATCGATTGACCAGACCCTAGCGTGGCGCGCGCTTTGCCAAAATACGCTGCAACGTGCGCCGGTGCATGTTGAGCCGCCGAGCTGTTTCAGAAACGTTGCGATCACACAGTTCATAGACGCGCTGGATATGCTCCCAACGCACCCGGTCTGCCGACATTGGGTTTTCCGGCGGCTCGGCCTTATCTTCCGGTTTCCGTGCCAAAGCTGCGATGATGTCATCAGGGTCCGCAGGTTTTGCCAGATAGTCGATTGCGCCCATCTTCACCGCGGTCACCGCAGTCGCGATGTTTCCATATCCGGTTAGAATGATTGCACGGGCATCAGGGCGCCGTGCCCGGATTTGCTGGATGACATCCAGACCGTTACCGTCTTCCAGGCGCATGTCGACAATTGCAAACGCCGGAGCATTTTGGCTGATTTTGATGACGGCATCCTGCAATCCGTCAGCCGTCTCCGTGCTGAAGCCACGTTTTTCCATGGCCCGGGCCAGTCTTTGCTGGAAAGGCTTGTCGTCATCAACGATGAGGAGGCTCTTGTCCTCAAGGCTTTCAATCGAAACAATCGGATCTGTCATACCGCACAACCGTTTATTGCTTTACGCGGTTACCGCCCGTCTGGATGAAACTTGGGCAATTATTGCCAAGGCGGAACCGCATTTTCTCTGGTTATGGGGCTAATCGGTCGTTTCGTCCACTCCTTGATGCCGTTCAAAGACCTCTCGCGGCCAACTGACGCGGATCATGGCACCTCTGGACCCTGGTCCGAGATTGCCGAGCTGAACCCGGCCCCCCGTGCGCTCCAGAAGTGTTTTGGCAATAAATATACCGAGCCCCAGGCCACCCGCCGTGCCCTTTCCCCGTGATTTTCCGCCGCGAATTGAGACATACGGATCACCGATTTTGCTGAGAATTTCTTGGGCAAAGCCCGGTCCATCGTCTTCGATGGTCAGGCTCAGTGTCTTGTCGTCCCATGCGGCCGAAACGGTGACGCTGGATTTGGCAAAGTCGATCGCATTCTCAACAAGGTTTCCAAGGCCATAGCGGATTGCAGCGTTTCGCGTACCGATCGGTTCCGGGCCTTCTCCCTCCAGAACCGGGTGGATCGGCACGCCGGTACCACGATACGGATCGATCACGTCTTCAATCAGCTGCGACACTGGCATGCTCTGATAAGTCTTGTCCTCTTCGCTTGAAAGGCTCGTCAACTGCTTGAGGATCGTGCGGCAGCGTTCTGCCTGCGATCGGATCAAAGCCACATCTTCGCCGCGAGGGTCACCGGCATCAAATTCATCGGAGAGTTCTTTGGCGACGAGATAAATCGTTGCCAAAGGCGTGCCGAGCTCGTGCGCCGCAGCCGTTGCCAACCCGTCTAATGCATTCAAATGCTGCTCGCGGGCCAAAACGAGTTCCGTCGCCGCCAAGGCATCCGCCATTTGGCGGGCTTCTTCGGCAACCCGGAAAGCATAGATTGCCATGAACACAAGGGTCAAAACCAGCGCGACCCAGATGCCGACGGAATAGACCACCGGCAGACGGAACTCGTTGCCAACCGGCCAGGGCAGCGGGAAATGGTAGACTGCAAGAATGCTCGCACACAGCGTCGCCAACGCGCCCAAAAGGACAGTGTGACGTGCCGACAAACCGGCAGCCGACACCATGACCGGCGCCATCAGCAAGAACGCAAAGGGGTTGCCCAACCCGCCGGTCAGGAAAAGCAAACCACTCATCTGCAGGATGTCATAACCCAGCTGGATCACACCGCCGCGCTCTGACAGACGCGTCACCGCAGGAGCTCTGATTTTCAGGAAGATATTGAGCCAAGCCGACATGGCGACGAGCGCAAAGGCAGGTACTGCCGGCAAGGGATACCCAAGTCCCACATGGACTGCGAGCAGCGCGATGGTTTGACCGCCGATCGCCAGCCAGCGAAGGCGAACGAGCGTATCGAGTTTCAGATGCCTGTGTTGCAGGAGGACGGTGGAAGTCGGATCATCAGCCATCTGTCCCTTTTGATACGGTTTTCCGGGCCTGACAAGCCGCCATTCCCCACCCGGGCCTTGTGTCTGGCCCCTCTAAATGGTAGCCAGCCGGGGAATGGTGGTTGTAGGCAGACGCGGACCTGCAGCCAGTTGGGGCGGCAACGCCCTTTACCTTGAAACAGCACCGCGCAACGGAATTATACAACGATGACCGACACCAATGACGGCGGCGCAGCCCCGCAGGCGGAAGGCGCCGATGCTGCACCGGGCATGAACATCCTTGGCCAGTACATCAAGGATCTTTCTTTCGAAAACCCGAATGCACCGCGCTCCCTGATCCAGGGTGAGCAGCCGAAGCTCGACATCAATGTCAATGTTGGCGCCCAACAGGTCGGCGACGACCAGTTCGAGGTGATCCTTACCCTGAACGCCAAGGCTGAACGCCCAGACATGGTCATGTTCAACGTTGAACTGGTCTATGCAGGCCTGTTCAAGATCTCTGGCGTTCCATCAGATCACATGCACCCGTTCGTGATGATCGAATGCCCGCGCATGCTGTTCCCGTTCGCGCGCAACATTCTGTCTGAAGCAACCCGCAACGGTGGGTTCCCGCCGCTGATGCTCGACCCGATCGATTTTGCGCAGCTTTACCGCCAGAACATGGCGAACCAGGCAGCAGATCAGCAGGCTGGCGAGCAAAAGCCGAACTAAGCTTTTTAGACATAAAAGACCAAAACCCGCACCGGCTTAACCGATGCGGGTTTTTTGTTGCTTGGGTACAGACCCGTTCTACGTCACATTGAATGCTGCGATGGCGGCCATATTGACGATGTCGCTGTCTTTCGCCCCAAGCGGGACAATCTGGATCGACTTGTCAAATCCGACCAGAAGCGGGCCGATCACCGTTGCGCCCCCAAGCTCTTGCAGCATCTTTGTCGAGATGGAGGCAGAGTGGAAGGCCGGCATCACAAGAACATTCGCCGGTCCGGACAGGCGGCAGAACGGGTAAGCGGCCATACGGTCCATATCGAGCGCAACGTCGGCAGCCATTTCGCCATCATACTCAAAGTCGACCCGGCGCCGGTCGAGGATCTTGACCGCCTCGATGACCTTTTCGGACCGTTCGCCGCGCGGGTGGCCGAACGTGGAATAGGCAAGCATGGCAACGCGCGGCTCGTAGCCGAGCTTGCGGGCGACGTGGGCTGCTTCTTCGGCGATATCCGCCAGTTCTTCGGAATTCGGCATGTCGATCACAGCCGTATCGGCCACCAGAACGGTCCGTCCTCGGGCAAGCGCCAAAGACACACCGATGACGCGGTGACCCGGCTTAGGATCGATGGTCGCCCGGACCGTGTCGAGCGCCACGGAGTAGTTCCGTGTCAAACCAGTCACCATGGCGTCGGCGTCGCCGCGTGCCACCATGATCGCGCCCCAATAATTCCTGTCGTTGTTGACCATGCGCTGACAGTCGCGCAGCAAGTATCCGCGCCGCTGCATTCGGCCATAAAGGTATTGCGCATAATCAGCGTTTCGATCAGACAGCCGCGCATTTTGAATGCTGATGCCTGGACGGTTGATATCGATCCCCGCGCGCTCAGCCATGGACTGGATTTCGTCTTCCCGGCCAATGAGGATGGCTTCTCCAAGTCCCTGACTGACGAAACTTGTGGCCGCCCGGATAGTCGGCTCCTCCTCACCTTCGGCAAACACGACCCGTTTCGGTTGCTGGCGCACCTTGGAGAAAATCCGTTGCAGCGTACCGGCAACCGGGTCACGGCGCGCCGAAAGCTGATGCTTGTAGGCTTCCATATCGACGATCGGCCGCCGGGCAACGCCTGAATCCATTGCCGCTTGGGCAACGGCTGGCGGAATTGCGTGAATAAGGCGCGGATCGAACGGAACTGGAATGATGTATTCCGGACCGAATTTCGGCCGGTTGCCGCGATAAGCGGCTGCGACTTCATCCGGCACTTCCTCGCGCGCAAGCTCGGCAAGCGCATTGGCACAGGCGACCTTCATGTCGTCGTTGATTGTGATCGCCTGAACATCGAGCGCGCCCCGGAAGATGTAAGGGAAACCAAGGACGTTGTTCACCTGGTTAGGATAATCGGACCGGCCCGTCGCAACAATCGCATCATCGCGCACTTCCGCCGCTTCCTCCGGTGTGATTTCCGGATCCGGATTGGCCATGGCAAAGATGATCGGGTTCGGCGCCATCACACGCAGCATGTCCGGCGTCAGCGCGCCTTTCACAGACACGCCGAAGAACACATCCGCGCCTTTGAGGGCGTCATACAGCGAACGGGCCTTGGTATCGACCGCGTGAGCTGACTTCCATTGGTTCATGCCCTCTTCGCGGCCCTTGTAGATCACACCCTTTGTATCGCAGAGCGTCACATTCTCATTCGGGATGCCCATCGCCTTGATCAGCTCGATACAGGCAATGCCGGCCGCACCCGCACCGTTACAAACCACTTTCGTGTCCTTCATGTCCCGGCCGGTGAGGTGAAGTGCGTTGATCAGGCCGGCGGCGGCAATGATCGCCGTGCCGTGCTGGTCGTCATGGAAGACGGGAATATCCATCAATTCACGCAGGCGCTGCTCGATGATGAAGCAATCGGGTGCCTTGATGTCTTCCAGATTGATGCCACCGAAAGAGGGGCCCATGTAGCGCACGGAGTTGATGAACTCATCGACATCCTGCGTGTCCAGTTCCAGATCGATCGAGTCAACATCGGCGAACCGCTTGAACAGAACCGATTTGCCCTCCATCACCGGCTTGGACGCCAGCGCGCCAAGATTTCCAAGGCCCAGAATGGCGGAGCCGTTCGAGATCACGGCAACCAGATTGCCTTTGGTGGTGTAGTCGTATGCCTTGCTCGGATTTTCCGCGATCGCCCGCACCGGAACAGCCACACCCGGCGAATAGGCGAGCGACAGATCGCGCTGCGTCGCCATCGGCTTGGTCGGGGTGATTTCAAGTTTGCCGGGACGGCCTTGCTGGTGAAACTGCAGGGCTTCCTGATCTGTGAAACTGACGGATGTTTTGGAGGAAGTCTTGTCGGCGGACATTTTGCAGGCGTTTCCTTAAATTATCGGCGCGCTTCTGAAAGGCGGGGTATGACCTTATCGCCGGAGTATTGATGCCTCAACCCAGAGGATCTAATCCCTTATGCGGATCAAGGCTGACGGCCGTGTGAACGGTACGCCCAAGCGCCTATTCACAACAAACATCTCTTGCCGGCGGCCAATGACGCGGTTCCGCGCTTGCAGAGCTTTCCCTTCAAAGCGCGTTGTTTTAGGTATCGGGAATGACCCAGACGACCGCGCAAAAACCGGCTCCGGCGGACACCAAAGTCACGCCGATGATGGCCCAGTTCATCGAGATCAAAACCGCCAACCCGGATAGTCTTTTATTCTATCGGATGGGCGATTTTTATGAGCTTTTTTTTGAAGATGCTGAAATCGCATCGCGGGCATTGGGCATCACTCTGACCAAACGCGGCAAGCATCAGGGCGAAGATATCCCAATGTGCGGCGTTCCAGTCCATGCCGCCGATGATTATTTGCAAAAGCTGATCGCGCTGGGCCATCGCGTCTCCGTTTGCGAACAGACCGAAGATCCGGCGGAAGCCAAAAAACGCGGCTCGAAATCCGTCGTCCGGCGCGATGTGGTGCGTCTGGTGACGCCCGGCACGCTGACGGAAGAACGGCTTCTGGATGCCGGGACCAACAATTACCTGATGGCTTTGACGCGGTTGAAAGGCGGGTCGCTCGCGGGCGATGCGGTCTATGGTCTTGCCTGGATCGACATGTCGACCGGGTCGTTTCAGGTCTCCGAAACCGATCACCAGCGCCTTGCCGCCGATCTTGCACAAGTTGCCCCGCGGGAGTTGATCCTTGCGGACAACCTCCTGCAGGAACAGGACGTTCGCCAGCTTGCAGAGCTCTCGGGCGGCGCCCTATCACCCGTGCCGCGGGCCTTTTTCGACGGATCGACGGCCGCCGATCGTCTGGCGCATTATTTTGGCGTCAAAACACTCGACGGGTTCGGCACGTTCAGCCGTGCCGAACTTTCAGCGGCTGCGGGCATTCTCGCCTACATCGAAAAAACACAGCTCGGCGAACGGCCGCCGCTCGATCCACCGGTGCGCGAGGCCGGTGCGGGACGGATGCTCATCGACCCGGCAACCCGCGCCAACCTCGAACTCTCCCGCACACTGTCTGGAGAAAAGCAGGGATCGCTGCTGTCCACCATCGACCGGACCGTCACTGGCGGTGGGTCCCGCCTTTTGGCGAGCCGCTTGGCCGGACCGTTGATCAATGTCGATGCCATTCAGAGGCGCCATGATTCAGTGGCGTTCTTTCTCAACAACGAAATCATGCGCGAAGGCCTGCGCCAGACCTTGAAAGGCGCGCCGGATATGGCCCGCGCCTTGTCCCGGATTGCGCTGAATCGCGGAGGCCCGCGCGATATCTTGTCAATCGCGCAAGGGTTGGCCGCAGCCCGCGCCGTTCTGGACCAGACCGGTACGACACCGTCTGAGATCCCGGCAGAAATCGCAGCGGCGCGCTCGAGCCTCGATCAGGCCCCGCACGAGCTGGGAGCTGAGCTGGTGGCCGCCATCAAGGAAGAGCCCCCCCTTTTGAAACGCGACGGCAACTTCGTTGCGACCGGCTACAACGCCGACCTCGATGAATTACGGGCGCTCCGCGATGAAAGCCGCAAGGTGATCGCAAAACTGCAGGCCGACTATGCGGAAGAGCTTGGCCTGCGCTCTTTAAAGATCAAACACAACAACGTACTCGGCTGGTTCATCGAGGCGCCAACAGCACAAACCGAAAAGCTGACGGCAGATCCGGGACGGTTCATCCACCGGCAGACCATGGCGGGCGCCATGCGCTTCACCACGACGGAACTGGCCGATCTGGAATCCAAGATCGCCAGTGCCGGGGAGCGGTCGCTTGCCATCGAACTGGAGATCTTCGACCGCCTGTCCCAGGCCATCATCGATGCCGGCGATGCGATCAAGGCCGCCGCTCAGGGTCTCAGCATTCTGGATGTGTCGGCTGCTTTGGCAAAACTCGCCCAGGACGAAGACTACGCCCGCCCTCTTGTCGATGACAGCCGCGCCTTTGACATCAAGGGCGCGCGCCATCCAGTGGTTGAAATCGCGCTGAAAAAAGCCGGCGGAGAAAGTTTTGTCGCCAATGACGCCAATCTCGGGCCGGAAGCGGGCGAAGACATCGGCCATATCTGGCTGATCACCGGTCCGAACATGGCCGGTAAATCGACCTTCCTGCGCCAGAACGCGCTGATCGCCGTGCTTTCCCAGATGGGCTCCTTCGTTCCGGCAACCTCTGCGCATATCGGGATAGTCGACCGGCTGTTTTCCCGTGTCGGGGCAGCCGATGATCTGGCACGCGGGCGCTCGACCTTCATGGTCGAGATGGTGGAGACCGCCGCGATCCTAAATCAGGCGGGCGACCGCTCACTGGTGATCCTCGATGAAATTGGCCGCGGCACGGCGACCTTCGACGGGCTTTCCATCGCCTGGGCGACCATCGAACACCTGCATGAGGTCAACAAATCCCGGGCGCTGTTCGCGACCCACTATCACGAACTCACCGCGCTTTCGGCCAAACTGGAGCGGCTGTCGAACGCCACAGTGTCGGTGAAGGAATGGAACGGCGAGGTGATCTTCCTGCACGAGATCGTGCCGGGCGCTGCCGACCGGTCCTACGGCATTCAGGTCGCCAAGCTCGCCGGTCTTCCGGCAACAGTGGTTGAGCGCTCCAAGCAGGTTCTCTCGCAGCTGGAAGAACAGGACCGCAACGCACCGTCACAAAATCTGATCGACGAGCTGCCGCTCTTTGCAACCCTCGCCCCACCGCCCAGCGCGGCAGCAGCTAGCCAAGAGACTGACCCGATCCACGAAGCGCTCGGCGATTTTGATCCCGACGACATGACGCCGCGCGAGGCTCTGGAGGCGCTTTACAAACTGAAGGGATTGCAGGTCAAAGAGGGGTAGGTGCGGAAGTACCCGCGGCAATCCTCAAGACATAGGATTCACCCCCCATCACCTCCATCCGTCATTGCCGGACGTGATCCGGCAATCCATGCCGTTTGTTGCCATCCGATCAGCCGCGCTTGTGGCAAGGCCACGGCATGGATTACCCGGTCAAGCCGGGTAATGACGACGGAGAGTGAGGCACGGCACGAGCCTTTACAGCTGCATCTCTGGTAGAGTCACATCCGTAAACTCTACTTTTGCGATTTCTTATTATTACTAAGGGAAGCACCAGACAGGACCATGACGAAACAGAGCGAAGCCGACAATTGCGTCTGGATGGTCGAAGGGCATGCGAATTTACATACGAACGGGAGGGCTTGGCGGTCCGCGGCTTATTTCGAAAACAACGAAAACGAGCCGGAAGACATTCTCAAGTCGATGCGACAGTTCAGTGTCGGCTGGCCTTTGCCGCAGGATCGCTTTCCTGCAGATAATTATCCCATGCCCGGCAGCTATCCCGCTGCGGACGAACAATCCGTGCCACAGATTTTCACCAACGGCTTTACTTTTCTCTCAGAGGAAAGCGCTGAGGTCGTGAGCCAATTCGATTTGGGCGAGGGCGCGCTCTATCCCACCCGGCTTTGGCACTCCGACCGGGTCACGCCCATGCCCGGAAACTTTTTCTATCTGAATGTCGCGAGCAAAAAAGACACGTTTTTGCCCGAGCAATCGAGTGGAGCGAAGAAACTGGCCTCCGGGACATGGCAGGTTCCGCGTCTCGCAAAGAACCTCAAGTTAAAAGTTTCAGCAGCTGCCTTGCAGGGTCCAGATCTCTGGTTCGAAGAGACGATTATGACGAACTTCTTCATCAGCGACCGCCTCAAACAGGCTCTGGATGCCCGCAAGCTGTCCAAGGACTGGATGCTCACCCGGTGTTCGGTTGTCGTTGATTGAGCACGTAGTTGCAATACACGCGGATGTCATCCCCGGCGCAGTGTAACGAAGACCGGGGATCCACTCGTTTGCAGAGCGCCTTTGAATTGCACTCAAAATCTGCGGCAAGCGGGTTTGCGAGTGGATCCCCGCTCGGGGCGGGGATGACCATTGAAAAAACAGTCACGGACTTTGGCTGATCCGGTGGGCATGGCGAAAATTTCGAAGATCGATCAAATCCAACAGGCGTCCTATCCCGCCTGAACCGCCGACATAATCTCCGCCAAAGCCTCCTCGTGGATGGGAACGCCGTCTTCGCCCAGCGCCTCAAGTAAGGTCCAGTCGCCATTGCCGGAAACGGCTAGGCAGAGGGTGGCCGCAGGGTGGCCGTCCCAGTGATAGAAATAAAGATCTCCCGCCAGAACGTCCGGCACATAGCGCGCGATGCCATTGCGCATGCGGCGGTTTTCCTCCTCAATTGCGGAACATGTCTGCAGTGGAGACAACAGGGAGGTTGCCGGGATGGGTGGCGGGGGAACCTCTCGGCTGCGGCCCGCCAGCATTGTCCAGTGTGCCAGCCACCATTGCAGTTTCTGAGGTGAGGCAATCAGTTTCAGCGCCTTCAGGGCACCGGCACGCTCAGCCTCGGTCAGGTTTCTTAAACCCGACTGAACGATATGCAGAATGCGGGCGAAGGAGAGACCCTGGTCCAGAAGCAAGCGGATCTGCAGCGTCTCCGGCCAATCGGTTTGTTTCAGGATCCTGTCAGTCATCTCGTCCTTCATTCGAACGAGGTCTTTCAAATCCAGGGTTTCGCTTTTCTGGTTGAGCGCTGCCTTAAGGGCCCGGTGTTCCAGAATGCCGGAACCGGGCGGAACCTGTTCCAGAAGCGCGAGAAGAGACGGTTCCGGCGTTTGACCAAGATACCGGCTAAGCACGACTTCACGCGTCGTTTCGTTAAGGGCTGTGGCAAGTTGCTGGCGCTGCTGCGGGCGCGTTCGCCCTGCGGCGGAAAAGAGTTCGAGCGTCAGGGATAACGTTCCGAGCCGTCCAAGCCCGGTTTGCTGATGGACCTTGCGCCACAGGCCCGGCGCCCGGCGGACGAGATCCAAGAGCAACCATTGCTGCGCACCGAACGGTGCAGCGAACCGGGTCAGGCTCAGCGGCAGCGTCGCAATGTAATCCTGAAACGCCTTGTCCACGCCCGGTCCGGCCGCAATCCCGGTTCCAAGGGTCTTGGGATGATGGGAGAGGACGCTTTTAAGCTCTGCTTTGCGACCATAATCCGGAGCATCGAACACCGGCCAGTCGGGCAGGAAATCTTCCGGTTCCCGGTTCTGGCGTTGGACCTTGCAGCCAAACGGCTGGTCCCAATAGGTGTAGATGACCGCATTTTCGCCCGACCGTTCCGCCAAGCCTTCGCTGATCCAGTCGTAACTTGCATAGGTGGGCGGAAGCGTCCGGTCCGGTTTTTCATCCAACGCGAGCTGTTGCTGCTGGCCCGCCAAGTTGTCCATCATGGCCATGTTGCTCTCTCAAGCGCATCTGCACAGATGAAAACCTTGCGGAACCCTTCAAAAAACGGCAACGGACCGGCCGATCTCGTTTTCCGATATGCACAGGGCACCTGATGACTGGGCAAAATTTGCCGACTGCTTATGGGAACTCTTTGTTGAGCACCTCCAAGCCGGCATTGAACCAAAATTGTATTTTGCCTGATGACACCCCAGACGTGCCGGGGTACGGTTTCAGCATCTTTTCAGATGCCTGACTCTCCCAAAGGCGATTTCGTGTCCAGTTCCAGATTTTTGCCGCGGCAAGCAATGCTGATCATTGCACTGCAGCTCACCAACAGCATGTGTGTGTCGTCGCTCGTCCCGATGATGGGGTATTTCATCGTCGATGGGCTGGGCGCTGACCCATGGCAGATCGGGCTCTACACCGGCCTTGTCGCTCCGCTGACTTTGCTGACCAACAGATGGGCCGGGGAACGGCTGGACCGTGGAGTGTTGGTCCGTCCGCAGCTTTTGATTGCCGTGATCGCCTTCCTTGCCGTTGCTGGCCTCCTCACACAAACTACAGAACTCTGGCTTTTGCTGGCTCTCGTCGCCCCCTTGATGAGCCTTTCCAACATGGGCTCTGGGATCGTCTTCACCTATGGCCGCCTCTATGCAGATCGGGCCGGTCTTGATATCGGCCGGTTGAATTCCTGGCTGCGCATGTCGGTTTCGCTTGCCTGGATGATAGGCCCGGCAGCCGCGTTTTCGATCGCAGCACAATTCGGCTTTCAAGCTGCCTTTATCAGCGCCTTTGGGCTCGGTCTGGTGTATCTCGTTTTGTGGCATGTCGTGATGCCGAAAGGCTTTCGTGCGCCGCCCAAAGACACGTCATCTGCCGACAAGAACCCCATCAACTGGGGGCTCATAACGGCCGGGCTAATATGTCTCACCTTCGTCATCACCAATTCCCTGTTTGTCTCAGTGATGCCGCTTTACTTCATCGATCAAATCGGCCTGCCGGGGTTCACACCCGGTCTGTCACTGTCGGTGAAATGCCTTCTGGAGGTCATCATCATCCTGGCATCCGTCCGTTTGGCAGAACGATTTGGTGTGCGCACAATCCTGCTCTTTTCAGCAGGTCTTGCAGTCATCGACATGTTGTTGTTCGCGCAGGTGAGTGAAGTCTGGCAGGTCGCTGCGGTCGCTGTGTTGGAAGGCATTCATTACGGCCTCTTCGCCGGAGTGGCGATTACATTCGTGCAGAGTTTTGCCCCTGACCGGCCGGGGCGGGCGACAGCTGTTTACATGAACAGCCTGTTCCTGGGCGGTATGATCGGCAGCGTTTCAATGGGCTTTATTGCGTCGGCTGCCGACTACCGCGCGGTGCTGTATGTCGCATCGGCAGTGTCTTTGGTAGGTACAGCCGTTCTGCTCGCCACCGCCCGGTTGAGGCCCGCTCCGGAAACAAGGCCGGTTTGAAGGATCCTCTAAACGCCGCCAGCTTTTGCTGTGGCAAGAGCATTTGTCATGGCACCGGCAAAACTCGTGCGGTCCTCCGGATTCAGGAAATTGCCGAGGTCCACGGTCTCACCGCGGCTTGTAAGCGAGATCTTGGTCACACCCTCATCTTCTATTTTATCGACGGATAACCGCACCCACATGGGATTAAACCGGTATTCAAGGTTCCGTTTGCCCGGGCCAACCTTGCGAACAAGGATTTCATGACGGGACAGGCGAATTTCTTCAAACTGCCGCGCCGAGGCGTAATTCAAACGGAACGCCAGCCAGATCAGCGCCATGTCGAGGCCAAAGAACCCAAACACCGGCCAGGCCCCAATGCTCCAGAACACAGCACCGGCAACAAAACTGATAAGGCCCAAACAGAGCATGAGGATCAGGAACCCGTTCGGACCAAGCGACCGGTAGGGCGTCAGAACAGCTGTAAAAAACGGCCGGTCTTCGCTTTCCGTATTGTCAAAACGGCTCTGATCTGAATTGTTCCCGCTCATGGGAGAGGATTATAGAGAGAAGATGACGCAAGCAAAGAGCCCAGCCACCGCCAAACCGGCAAAACGATCTGTCAAATCGGCGCAGGTCCGAAAGAAGGCTCCGTCGGTCGATAATCCGGGCAAAGTCCTGAAACGGTCCCGCTACACGAAAGCGGAGACCTACGAGATTTTTCAGCGGTTCCACGCAGACAATCCGGAGCCGGAAGGGGAACTCGATTACATCAATGCCTATACGTTGCTGGTCGCGGTCCTCTTGTCTGCGCAAGCAACGGATGTGGGCGTCAACCGCGCGACAAAACATCTGTTTCAGATCGCGGATACGCCAGAAAAGATGGTTGCGCTGGGCGAAGACAAGGTTCGCGAGGAAATCCGCACCATCGGTCTTTTCAAGACCAAGGCCAAAAACGTCATTCTGATGTCCGAGCAGCTGATCCGCGATCACGGCGGTGAAGTGCCGGAAGATCGGGAAGCGCTGGAAAAACTCCCGGGCGTTGGCCGGAAAACGGCCAATGTTGTGCTCAACATCTTTTTCGGCCATCCGACCATCGCGGTCGACACGCATTTGTTCCGGCTCGGGAACCGGATCGGCATAGCCCCAGGCAAAACCCCAATTGATGTTGAAAAGTCGATGGAAAAGGCGGTGCCGAAAGAATTCTCGCTCCACGCCCACCACTGGCTGATCCTTCACGGACGGTACATCTGCAAGGCGCGCAAGCCAGAGTGCAAGCGCTGCGTGATCTATGATCTTTGCAAAAGCCCGGAAAAAGAAAAGTTCGATGCCGTGCCGGATATCGCGGTCCGGGCCAAAGCCATCATCGAGCGCGAAAAGGCCAGTTCATGCTGAAACCAGATGGCATGCCGCAAAGCCCAAGACTTCATTTTCGATTGCCGGAACTTTCTGACGCCGCGTTTTATCAATCGCTGATGAGTGACCCGGATTACATTCGTTTCATCGCTGACCGCGGTATCACGGACTTGGACGCCGCGCGCGCTTACATCGATGAAAAAGTGCTGCCGGGTTTTGACGAAAATGAAGGTGTCGGGCTTTGGATCGTCGAAGAGAAAGATAGCCATGCACCGGTCGGTCTCTGCGGCCTTGTTGTGCGGGACGGGTTGGAGATGCCGGATCTCGGCTATGCGTTCCACAAAGACCATCGAGGCAAGGGCTATGCGCTTGAAGCCGCCGAGGCCGTTGTCGGGTTTGCCCGATCTAAGCTCGGGTTATCGCAGCTCTGCGCAATCACGCATCCGGAAAACGCGCGGTCTTCCGCTCTTTTGATGAAAATCGGATTTCAGCCAAACGGCCAAAAGTCGCTGCCTAAGATCGAAGGGATTGCTGACTACTTCGTCGCTGAACTTTGAATGCTGGATAACTTAGGACTTTTTCCGTAAGCGCACGACCACATCGACGTGAACGACTTCCATCCCTTCCGGGATGTCAGGGAGTTCGCCAATGCCAACACCTTCACCTGGGATGTCGATCACCTTGTTGTCGCCTTCGATGAAGAAGTGATGGTGATCGGAGACTTTGGTGTCGAAGTAGGTCTTGTTGCCCTCAATTGCGACTTCCCGCAGAAGGCCTACTTCGGTGAACTGATGCAGCGTGTTGTAAACCGTTGCCAGAGACACCGGGACGTCAGCAGCAACAGCTTCTTCGTGCAGGAGTTCCGCAGACAGGTGCCGATCGCCCTTGGAATACAGAAGTTCGGCCAGGGAGACACGTTGGCGGGTCGGCCGAAGGCCAGCGTTCCGCAGCATATCGGTCACGTCTTTCCCGGCTGTTTCAGTCACCATCTCTATTGCCATTCAGATCCGGTCCAAGTCTTTCTTGCCTTTTCACAGCGCATCAAATCCGCGCCATCAAGCTGTTCCAAGTGGGCCAAAAACCCAAGCACTGGCCTATATCTGCCATTTCTTGCACCTTATATGCAAGTTTTTAACGCAGAGCTACTTTCTCCGCCTCCTATAAAATTCGTGCAGCGCAGCATTCAATAAGTTCGAAAAACCGCAGAAAAAGGGGCAAACTTCACGCTTACGACATCTTTCGGTCATGGTTCCCCTGTGTTAGGAAGGCGCCACAATCGAAACGAAAACAAACCCATAACAAGGCTCTTTCCTAAAAGAGCCTTGGCCAAAAAGACGGAAAGTGAATGACCGAGCGCCGCTCCAGCTACGACTACGAAGCTCTTCTCGCCTGCGGCCGCGGCGAGCTGTTTGGCCCCGGCAATGCACAATTGCCTCTCCCCCCGATGTTGATGTTCGACCGGATTACGGAGATTTCCGAGACCGGCGGCGAATATGACAAGGGCTATGTCCGGGCGGAATTCGATATCAAGCCGGATTTGTGGTTCTTTCCGTGCCACTTCCAAGGCAATCCGATCATGCCGGGCTGCCTGGGCCTTGATGCCCTGTGGCAGCTGACTGGTTTTCATCTCGGTTGGCAGGGATTACCGGGCAAAGGAATGGCGCTCTCCACCGGTGAAATCAAGTTCAAGGGCATGGTCACGCCGGAAACCAAGCTCGTGGAATATGGCGTAGATTTCAAACGCGTCATGAAAGGTCGCTTGGTTCTGGGCATTGCAGATGGCTGGCTGAAAGCTGACGGCGAGCAAATCTACAAAGCAAAAGATCTGCGTGTGGGCCTGTCCACTGCGTAAAATCCGGTTCTGCAGAGCCAGAAAAGTTCAAGCCGGCGCTCCTTAAAAGGGACGCGCCGGTTCATCCATTCTAAGGGCCGGACCAAAGAGTCCAAATAAAGCCCATCGAAACGTTAGGAGACCGCAATGAGACGCGTTGTCGTTACCGGGATCGGAATCGTGTCATCCATCGGTTCCAATGCACAAGAAGTTCTGGCAAGCCTCCGGGAAGGAAAATCCGGGATCAGCTTCGCCCCCGACTATGCAGAGCACGGCTTCCGCAGCCAGGTCCACGGCATGCCGAACGTCGACATTCCCGAGCTGATCGATAAGCGCCAGCTGCGGTTCATGGGTGACGGCGCAGCCTACAACTACATCTCCATGCAGCAGGCAATTGCGGACAGCGGGTTGGAAGACAGTGATGTTTCCAATGAACGCACAGGCCTGATCATGGGCTCCGGCGGTCCGTCCACGAAGAACCTGTTTCAGGCGCACAAGATTGTCATCGAAAAAGGTTCTCCGAAGCGCATGGGCCCATTCATGGTGACCCGCGGGATGAGCTCAACTAACTCCGCCTGTCTTGCGACCCCGTTCAAGATCAAGGGCATCAACTATTCCATCACCTCGGCCTGTTCGACGTCCGCGCACTGCATCGGTGCTGCAACGGAACAGATCCAGTTCGGCAAGCAGGACGTGATGTTTGCAGGCGGCGGCGAGGAACTCGACTGGACCCTGTCCTGCCTCTTCGACGCAATGGGTGCCATGTCCTCCAAATACAACGACACACCGGAAACGGCCTCGCGCGCATATGATGCGACCCGCGACGGTTTTGTCATTGCCGGCGGCGGCGGTGTCGTCGTTCTGGAAGAACTGGAACACGCCAAGGCCCGTGGCGCGAAAATCTACGCAGAAGTCACTGGTTACGCAGCCAACTCCGACGGTTACGACATGGTGGCCCCATCGGGTGAGGGCGGTGAGCGCTGCATGCGGATCGCAACGAGCACGCTGGGCGACCGCAAGGTTGACTACATCAACTCACACGGCACCTCGACACCGGTCGGTGATGTCGGCGAGATTGAGGCAATCCGCCGCGTCTTTGGTGAAAACCAACCGCCAGTTTCTTCGACCAAGTCCCTGACTGGTCACAGCCTCGGCGCGACTGGTGTTCAGGAAGCGATCTACTGCCTGCTCATGATGCAAAACGATTTCATCACGGCATCCGCCAACGTCAACGAACTCGACCCGGCCCTGAAGCCGGAAGAAATCGTGACGACCCGCGTGGACAATGCCGGTCTCGATACGGTCCTGTCCAACAGCTTCGGCTTCGGCGGCACCAACGCATCGCTCGCGATGTCGCGTTATCACGGCTGAGGAGCGGTACATGTCTGATTTGATGAAGGGCAAACGCGGACTGATCATGGGCGTTGCCAACGATCACTCCATTGCCTGGGGTATTGCCAAGACGTTGGCGGAACATGGCGCAGAGCTTGCGTTCACCTATCAAGGTGAAGCTTTTGGCCGACGCACAAAACCGCTCGCTGAAAGCGTCGGGTCCACCTTGATGCTTCCGTGCGATGTGGAAGACATCGACAGTGTTGATGCGGTTTTTGCCAAGCTTAAGGAAGAATGGGGCTCCATAGACTTCCTGGTCCACGCGATCGGCTTTTCCGACAAGAACGAACTGAAGGGCAAATACGCTGACACCACCCGGGACAATTTCTCCCGGACCATGGTGATCTCCTGCTTCTCCTTCACAGAGATTACGAAGCGCGCAGCAGACCTGATGCCGAATGGCGGGTCCATCGTCACCCTGACCTATGGCGGTGCGACGAAGGTGATGCCGAACTACAACGTGATGGGCGTTGCCAAAGCAGCTCTGGAATCTTCCGTTCGCTACCTTGCGGCCGACTACGGACCTCAGAACATCCGCGTCAATGCCATTTCTGCCGGTCCTGTCCGGACCTTGGCAGGCTCTGGTGTGTCCGATGCCCGGCTGATGTTCAATTTCCAGAAGCGCAATTCTCCGCTGCAGCGGACTGTGTCTCTCGACGAAATCGGCGGCACCGGTCTGTACCTTCTGTCGGATCTTTCCGGGGGTGTAACCGGTGAGGTCCATTTCGTCGACAGCGGTTACAACATCATGTCGATGCCACGTCTGGACGAGCTGAAAGTTCAGGAAAGCCGCGCCGACTGATTCGCCCGCGCTCCAAAACATCAAAAGGCGGCCAATGGGCCGCCTTTTTTATTGCCAAATTAGCAGCAATTTAGTCCTCGATCAGTTCATCCGGATAAACACCGAACAAGCGGGTTTGATCGAGCCAGCCGTTGAACTCTTCACCGCTCACACGGCACCAGCCGCCGGCACATTCACCGACAGCCGCCAGAACAAACGGTTCCAGTTCGGCAACGATGTCTGCATCAGACTGTGAGCGGGCACGCAATGGTGTGCGGTTGTCCTTCTCCCAGGGTGTTACGAGAGCTGTCCGCCGTCCGGACAGCAAAGAATGGAACACCCAACCCTGCTTACCTTCCCAGTCGCGGATGCGCCGCCAGTTTTCAAATTCCTGAATGATTTCCACGGGCAGGCCGGACTGAACGAAAGTCCAGGCAATATCATGTTCGCGGGATGGGCCGAGGCGGACATTCACCCGATCAGACTTCAAACTGACAAAGCGGGGAACGGGCAATCCGGTTGCGCCTGTGGTTGTGCCTTGAGCGAAGGCAGGCGGTGCCACTGACGTGCCGCCGGTCATCACCCCAAAAGTAAGCAGGAAAAGCGCAATCGCGATCGAACGGGCCATATTGTCGGTAAGTCCAATTGTTATCGAACGGTTGTTTAAGGCACACCACTACAGAAAAGTGGACGCGAAAACCAGTAGGCCGGAATCAGCTTATCTGTTTGGCTGAGGAATGCACCCAATCCCTTGTTTCTGACGGATCATCTGGTAAGGAAAAGGGAGTGGTGTCATCCGCTTGCGCTCCGCGTAGCGTCAAGGTGAATCCGTTGGGGTTAAGGATTCCTCAACGAAGCCCGAAAGGCAGTTAGTATGGCGAAAAAGAAGCCTGTCGTCGTTGTGACCCGGAAACTTCCGGATGTGGTCGAAACCCGGATGCGCGAATTGTTTGAAACGCGCCTCAATGAAAGTGACAGGCCCTTTAGCCAGGCAGAACTTGTGGAAGCCGTGCGGACCGCCGATGTTCTGGTGCCGACGGTCACCGACCGGATCGACTCCTCCGTCCTGTCCCAGGCCGGCGAAAACCTCAAACTGATCGCCAACTTCGGTAATGGTGTCGACAACATCGACGTCGTCACCGCCAACAACCGCGGCATCAATGTCACCAACACACCGGGTGTTCTGACCGAAGACACAGCCGATATGACAATGGCGCTGATGCTCGCCGTGCCGCGCCGCCTGTCAGCCGGGATCCACGCTCTGGAAAGCGGTGATTGGGCTGGTTGGTCGCCAACCTGGATGCTGGGCCACCGGATCTGGGGCAAACGCCTTGGAATCATCGGCATGGGCCGGATCGGTCAGGCTGTTGCCCGCCGCGCCAAGGCGTTCGGCATGTCCATCCACTACCACAACCGCCGCCGTGTTCCGGCAGCTGTTGAGGAAGAGCTTGAGGCGACCTACTGGGAGAGCCTCGATCAGATGCTGGCGCGGATGGATGTCGTTTCGGTTCACTGCCCGCATACGCCCGGCACGTTCCACTTGCTCTCTGCCCGTCGCCTCAAGCTTTTGAAAAAAGACGCCTATGTGGTGAACACCGCGCGCGGCGAGGTGATCGACGAAAACGCCCTGATCCGGATGCTGGAAGCAGGCGAGCTGGCGGGTGCAGGCCTCGATGTGTTCGAACACGAACCCGCGGTCAATCCGAAGCTTATCAAGCTAGATAATGTGGTGCTCTTGCCGCACATGGGCTCGGCCACGATCGAAGGCCGGATCGAAATGGGCGAGAAAGTCATCATCAACATCAAGACGTTCATGGATGGGCACCGCCCGCCGGATCGCGTTCTACCGTCGATGCTCTGAAGTCTTTGATTATATTATGATAAGCCCCGGCCCAGCGCCGGGGTTTTTTGTTTCGGGATAAGAGAATGCCAAGCCGCTCCGGTTTGAACACTATGAAGTGTCGTCCCGGCCTTGAGCCGGGATCAACTCGCAATCCAAAAAACCAAAGCGGCTGAGTTTCAAACTTGAAAGCTCTGCAAACAAATAGATCCGTATCTCCGCTCCGCTGCGTCCGGGATGACGAACGAGAGACGGGCAGTCGCCTGACAATACGGATCAAGCTTGCGAGTGACCGAGACAGTCGATCTTTTTCGAGATCCCGCTTACCCGCCGTATTTCTTCCAGAGCGCGCCATCGCCCATGCCGTCCACAAAGGCCTTGTGAGCGGTGAATTCGTCGTCTTTCAAAAGCGCAGACAAAGGCACCGGACGGGGGCGAGCGTTGAAGGAGCCGAGTTCTCCAGGCTCTGATCCTGCGTCTCCAGACCCTCCAAGGCTATCTTCTTCATCCGGGTCCAGGATCAACGCGCGCTGTTTGCCGCCGATCATCTCCAGATAGACTTCGGCTAGGATCTCCGCATCGAGCAACGCGCCGTGTTTGACACGCTTGGAATTGTCGATGCCGTACCTTGAGCAGAGCGCATCGAGCGAGTTCGGGCCGGTGGGGTGCTTGCGCCGGGCGATCTCGAGCGTATCGATCACCTGGGTATTCGGGATGGTGCGCCGGCCAACCTTCTCGAGCTCGAAATTGATAAAGCCCATGTCGAAGGCCGCGTTGTGGATCACAAGCGTTGCATCGCCGACAAATTCCAGAAAATCATCTGCGACCTGCTCAAAGAGAGGTTTGTCGGACAAAAACTCTGCCGACAGCCCGTGAACCCGAAAGGCTTCCTCCGGCATGTCGCGCTGCGGATTGATATAGACGTGATAGGAGTTTCCCGTGGGAACGTGATTGATCAGTTCCACACCGCCAATTTCGACCAAACGGTCTCCATCGCGCGGATTAAGACCCGTCGTTTCCGTATCGAATGAGATTTCACGCATGGTTCCGCCTGTATTCCGCCCGTCCCATCTGCGCAAGCAGGTGGCCCTGACGCAAGATCAGCGTCAGGTTTTCCCCGGTCTTCAGCAGGAAGAACAGCAAAAACCCTCAGCCAATTGCGGCCGAGGCTTTCAAGACAGCGGCGACCGACCGGCGTGCCGCGTCCATTCCCAACCCGGTGTCGATCAGAAAATGCGCGCGTTTGCGTTTTTCGGCATCCGGCATTTGTTTTGAAAGGATCGCCTCAAACCGGTCTTCGGTCATCCCCGGCCGGTCCAGGACACGTTTTCTCTGGACATCTGCATCCGCCGTCACGACCACGACACCGTCGACCCGGTTGTCACCACCGGTTTCAAACAACAGCGGAATGTCCAGCACCACCACCCGATGGCGGTTAGCTTTAGCTTTTTCAAGAAACGCCAGTTCTTCTTCGCGCACCAAGGGGTGAACGATGGCCTCCAACCGTTTCATCGCGTCCGGTTTTCCCAGGACATGCGGGGAAAGCAGGGTTCGATCGACGGTTCCGTCAACCACGTTTCCAGGAAAAGCCGCTTCGATGAGCGGTGCCGCGCGGCCCGAATAGAGGGCATGCACCGTCGCGTCTGAATCGTGTACGGGCACGCCCAGTTCGGCAAACATCTTGGCGGTGGTCGATTTTCCCATGCCGATGGAGCCGGTCAATCCAAGCTTGATCACGGCATCACCCCGAGATCGGCAAGAACCAGATCGCGCAATTCCTTATCAACCTCGGGCCGGACGCCAAACCAGCGCTCAAATCCCGGCACGGCCTGGTGAAGCAGCATGCCCAGGCCATCAACCGTTTTGTTACCGCGTTCCGCGGCCTGTTTGAGAAGGTCGGTTTCCAATGGCGCATAGACGATATCGGTAACAAGCGCGGAGACCGGCAGCGGATCAAGATCAATTTCCAGCGGTGCTTTACCCGTCATGCCAAGCGCCGTCGTGTTCACCAAGAGATCCGCTTCTCCAAGAAGTGTCCCCAATTTATCCCAAGCATGCGCTGTCGTTTGAGATCCAAATTGATCTTGAAGAGATTTGGCTTTTTCAAAGGTTCGATTGACAATATGCACCGCTGTGAATCCACGGGAGAGCAGAGCCCATATGATGGCCCGCGCCGCGCCGCCGGCGCCCAGAACGACAGCCGTTCCGCCAGATGCATCCCAACCGGACGCCAATTGATCCAAATTTCCGAGAAAGCCCAACCCGTCGGTGTTTGCGCCGCATAATGCCCCGGTCTCATCCAGCCAGAGCGTGTTGGCAGCACCCATGGCTTTGGCCGCATCGTCTAGATGAGCGCAGGCGGCAGCGGCAACCTCCTTGTGCGGTACGGTCACGTTCGCGCCGATCAATCCGGAGGCCGCAAAATCCTTGTAAAAGGCATTGGCTGTTTCCGGTGTGACCGGCACCCGGCCATATTCTCCATCAAGACCGTGTTTCTTGAGCCAATATCCATGCACGAGCGGAGACCGGGATTGATCAACCGGAAACCCTGTAATCGCGGCTTTTCTGGTGGCACCACTCATGCCTCGATCACTCCGAGTTCCCGCAGCTGCGCCAACAAGGGCAGCATCGGCAAACCGAGGATCGTGAAATAGTCACCATCAATCTTTTCAAAGAGTTGCAGACCCAATCCTTCCAACTGATAGGCGCCGACACTCGACAAAACGTCGTCGCCCGCCTCAGCCAGATAGTGGCCGACAAATGCTGGCGACAAGGTCCGCATGGTCAAACGCGCCGTCGACACGTGCCGCCAAATCGCCTCACCGCCTTTTGAAATCACGACAGCCGACAGGAGTTCATGGGTTTTTCCAGAAAATGCCAGCAATTGCCGGCGGGCCGCTTCCATATCGTCCGGTTTGGTTCGGCGCTCACCTTCAAACGCAAGGATTTGGTCTGCACCGATCACAAGATCCCCCGGGCGGCGCGCACTGACGTCATTTGTTTTTGCTTCCGCCAGAACACTGGCCAAGTCTTCCGGCGGAAACCCGGTTTCCATGAGCGGAGCCTCTACGGCGCGTTCGTCGACATTTGCCGGATCGACATCGATGGTCAGACCCGCATTTCTCATCAGTTCAGCGCGGATCTTGCTGCCGCTTGCCAAAACCAGTGCCATGATATCCTCTTGAAATGAAAAGTCCGGATTACTCCGATACTCCGTTTTCACGTGCTGTCTTGTAGTCTTTGAATAACGTCAGAATTTCCGCCGCCGTTTCTTCAATCGACCGGCGCGTAACGTCTATCAGCGGCCAGTTGTGTTCCGAACACAGACGCCGGGTCATGTTGATCTCCCGGGAAATCTCTTTCCGATCAACATACTGATCGTTATAACCCTCTGAATTTAATGACAAAACCCTGTTCCGGCGGATCTGTTGGATCCGTTCTGCGGAGGCGATCAATCCCACCACCATCGGGTTCTTCAAGGATTTGACGCTTTCGGGGAGCGGAATGTCCGGAACCAGCGGCACATTCGCCGCCTTGATGCCGCGGTTCGCCAGATAAATGCATGTCGGTGTCTTCGAGGTTCTTGAAATCCCAAGCAGCACGATATCGGCGGACTCCAGATCGTCCCAGATCTGCCCGTCGTCATGCATCATGGTGTAGTTCAGCGCTTCCATCCGGCTGAAATACTCGGCATCCATTTCATGCTGACCGCCGATGCGGTGGGTTTGCGTGACATTCAAATAGGATTGAAAGACCGCGAAGACCGGGTCCAGAATATTGACGAAGGGCGTTCCCAATTCGCGGCACTTTTGTTCCAGCCTCTGAGCGATTTCCTCGTCCACCAAAGTGTAGAGGACAATTCCCGGCGCTTTTTCGATTTCACTGATCACCCGGTCGAGCTGTTTCTGGGAGCGCACCAACGGGTAAACATGCTCGATTTCCTGGACATTTTCGTATTGAACCGTCGCGGCACGCGCGACCGTCATCAGGGTTTCGCCAGTGGAGTCCGAGACCAGATGCAGATGAAAGTAGTGTCTCGGATTATTCACGGTGTCATCCCCAGGGGTGTTGATGAGTTGGGAGTTGCTGTCATTGCTCTCTGCCTAGCACGGATTTATGCCCACTCCGCCGATTTTATTAACAATGTCTAAACGCCGGGAAACTGAAACCGGAATGGTTGTGAGGTTTTGTGGATCAACATGAGGCCTGTGACATTTCGACAGGCTATCCACCAACGCCCAAATTCTTAACGAAAGGTAAACACTTTTCTAAATCGCTGTAATTGCCCGCGAAATTTTGTTATCGACTCCTGGGGAGGAGTTAAAGCGTGTTTGCTGCCGGATTTTTCCCTAAACAGATATCGGAGTGACGGATTGTGGATGAAAAAGGATCCCAGTAATCCACGCTCTAATATAAAAAACAGATTCAAATATAGAATCTTATTAGATTTGAAATGTGGGAAAGGCGCGACCGTATGAAGTCCAAAGACAGAGCCGTAATGCGGGTTCTCTCCGGAGAAAAGATCTGGCCACCTCCCATCTGGATGATGCGTCAAGCCGGCCGTTATCTCCCCGAATATCGGGAAGTCAGAGCCAAGGCGAAAAACTTTCTCGACTTCTGCTATTCCCCTGATCTCGCAACCGAGGTCACTCTCCAGCCGATCCGCCGCTATGGCTTTGATGCGAGTATTTTGTTCTCGGACATCTTCGTCGTGCCGGACGCCATCGGATATCCGGTCAGGTTTGAAGAAGGACGGGGACCAGTTCTGGAACCTCTATCATCAGAATTGATCGACCGTCTCGAACAGGATAAGGCCGAGGATCATCTCAAACCGGTCATAGAAACGGTTTCGCGCCTCAGAGCGGATCTGCCTGAAGAAACGACGTTGCTCGGCTTCTGTGGCGCTCCCTGGACAGTTGCCTGTTATTCGGTTGCCGGTCACACGACACAGGATCAGGTGGCTGCCCGTGTTGGTGCTTACAAAGATCCGGATTTGATGCAGCGATTTATCGACGAGCTCATCACTGCGTCGATTGCCTATCTGATCCGCCAATTGGATGCGGGCGCTGATGCGCTTCAAATCTTTGACACCTGGGCTGGTGTTCTGGATGATGCCGGGTTTCAGCGGTGGAGTATTGAACCGACGCGCAAAATTGTCGACGGTGTGAAAGCAGCCCGGCCGGATGCCAAGATTATCGGTTTCCCGAAAGCCTCATCCGCTCGTATGGACGCCTACATCAAGGGAACGGGTGTGGATGCGGTTGGCTTCGACTGGACTGCGCCCGACCATTTGGCATTGGAGATCCAGAAACAGGTTCCAATCCAGGGCAATCTGGATCCGATGCGACTCGTTGCCGGCGGCAAGGCTTTGGAAGACGGTGTTCAGCACATCCTGAAGACGTTCGATAAAGGACCGTTCATCTTCAATCTTGGCCACGGTGTGACGCCGGACGCGGATCCGGACAACGTTGCGCGGATGGTTGAGATGGTGAAACAGGGATAATCGATGGATCTTTATCTCTGGGTGAAGTCCCTTCACGTTATTTCCATCATCGCGTGGATGGCTGGTTTGCTTTACCTGCCACGGCTGTTTGTTTACCACGTGGACGCAGAGGTTGGCTCCGTCCAATCGGAAACGTTCAAGGTGATGGAAAGGCGGCTGCTGAAAGCCATCATGACACCGGCCATGATTGCATCATGGGTGTTTGGTCTTTGGACAGCTTACGAATTGAATGCCTGGAGTGATGGCTGGTTTCACGCCAAGCTTCTTCTGGTGTTCATCATGTCCGGGTTTCACGGCCACCTGTCGAAATGCGTGAAGGCGTTTGCCGCGGATCAGAACACCCGGTCCACACGCTATTTCCGCATGATCAATGAGATACCGACGGTAATCATGATCATTGTTGTCATTTTGGTGATTGTGAAACCGTTCTGATTTCCGATTAAAACTGACGTAAAGAAAGGCGGCGTTCGAAGGGATGGCCGCCTTTTTTGGGTGCAACGCAACAATGCCCAAAGAACCGGCAGAATTCCCGTCTTGCGCTCGCCGACGAAACAACGTATCTTCCAGCCACTTCGATTTGGTGACGCTGCGTAGCTTGACATTCCGCGTTCACCGGCAATCTGGACACAGTTAGACGTCTTTCAGATTTTTCCGGCCCTCCCATCTTCCTGGGTCCGGAACGACCTTCCAAACCAATATCCATATCAACGTTAAGACCCCAAACTCGATGCGGGAAATGAAACTCAAAGACCTAAAAGAAAAAACACCGACCGAGCTTCTGCAAAAAGCGGAAGAGCTTGAAGTCGAAAACGCCAGCACCATGCGCAAGCAGGAGCTGATGTTCGCAATCCTGAAGAACCTTGCTGCTCAAGACGTAGAGATCATCGGTGAAGGTGTTGTTGAAGTCCTGCAGGATGGTTTTGGCTTCCTGCGGTCGCCAGACGCCAACTACCTGCCAGGTCCGGACGACATCTATGTGTCTCCGTCTCAAATCCGGCGGTTCTCACTGCGGACAGGGGACACTGTCGAAGGCCAGATCCGGAGCCCGAAAGAGGGCGAACGGTATTTTGCGCTTTTGAAAGTCAACACGATCAATTTTGAAGACCCGGACAAGGCCCGGCACAAGGTTCACTTTGATAACCTGACGCCGCTCTATCCGGACGAAAAGTTCAAGATGGAGATCGAAGATCCGACGATTAAGGATCTGTCCTCCAGGGTGATCGATCTGGTTGCCCCGCTTGGCAAAGGCCAGCGTGCCTTGATCACGGCGCCGCCGCGGACTGGTAAGACCGTCTTCCTTCAGAACATTGCAAAGTCCATCACCAATAATCATCCGGAATGCTACTTGATCGTTCTTTTGATCGATGAGCGCCCGGAGGAAGTGACGGACATGCAACGGACGGTGGACGGCGAAGTGGTGTCGTCCACATTCGACGAACCGGCCTCCCGCCACGTTCAGGTCGCCGAGATGGTGATTGAGAAGGCAAAGCGCCTCACTGAGCATGGCCGTGACGTTGTTATCCTGCTGGACTCCATCACCCGCCTTGGCCGCGCCTACAATACGGTCGTGCCGTCTTCCGGTAAGGTTCTCACCGGTGGTGTCGATGCGAATGCGCTTCAACGTCCGAAACGCTTCTTTGGTGCTGCACGTAACATTGAAGAGGGTGGTTCACTCACCATCATCGCAACGGCGCTGATCGATACCGGCAGCCGGATGGATGAAGTTATCTTCGAAGAGTTCAAGGGAACCGGTAACTCCGAAATCATCCTGGATCGGAAAATTTCCGACAAGCGTGTTTATCCGGCGATCGACATTCAACGGTCCGGTACGCGTAAGGAAGAACTGCTCGTCCCGCCGGAGCGTCTCAAGAAGACCTTCGTTCTGCGCCGGATTCTCAATCCGATGGGGACAGTGGACGCGGTCGAATTCCTGCTCGACAAACTGAAGCAGACAAAGTCGAACGACGATTTCTTCGACAGCATGAACACCTGATCGTTTCATCTCACGATCAATGTTATCGGTGGAGGCGTGATCCAGATCGGGTCACGCCTTTACCTTTTGTTAAGACGTGTTTCACGTGAATCCTGATTTAGATTCGGACCCGTTTTATGACCCAAGACATTCTTTTGGAAACAGAGCGGCTCATCTGCCGAAGTTGGCAGGATGCCGATCTTGAACCATTCGCTGAGATGTGTGCCGACCCGGAGGTGATGCGGTACTTCCCCGAACCACTCACTCATAATCAAACCGCCGCTTTGATTGACCGGGCCAGGGCGAAACACCAGCAGGACGGTTTTTGTTTTGTACCCGTTGAAATCAAGGACACATCTGAGTTTCTCGGGTTTGTTGGTTTGAGTGTTCCAGCATACTCCAAACCACTTCCGTTTGATCCCTGCGTGGAAATTGGCTGGCGTTTGAAGCGCTCAGCCTGGGGGAAGGGTTACGCGAGTGAAGCCGCAACAGCCTGGATTCGATTCGGCTTTGAAACCATCGGTCTTGAGGAAATTGTGTCCTTCACAGCAGACACCAACACACCGTCTCAGAAGGTCATGGCGCGGATTGGTATGAGCCGGGATCCTGCGGATGACTTTCTCCACCCAATGCTTCCAGATACTCATGCGCTTGCACCACATGTTTTGTATCGGCTGGACCGCAAGACGTGGGCTAGACGTCAGATGTGATCAACGCAGCTCAATTATAAACTGGGTTTAGAGATTCACGTGAAACACAGATTTTAAGGGTGGGGCGGGTTTCGGAGACCTGATACCGGAATTAGCGAATCGAAAACTGTTTCACGTGAATCCGAATTGAATCGGGTACGGATTGTTTTTACCCCAAGCTCCGCAATAGCGAGGACGGCGATAAGAGCTTCATAATCTAGGTACCCATTTGCCGGTCTTGCTGACAGGCAAAGCCGCTTGATTCACGTGAAACAGATATAACTATCAATTACTCAAGCCGCCTAACATGATTCGGCTGTGCAACGTCTCTCGGTCCAAAAACCGGAGAGTTGATCTAGGCAGTGTTCCGACCGTGGACCAGCGCCGCCACCACCTTTCTAACGTTCGTGCTTCTTGATAAAGAGGCAGCAGGAATACCTCTGAAACGGAAAGTTATATGGCTGACACGATCTACGCGTTGTCGAGTGGTGCGGTGCCTTCTGGGGTCGCTGTTATCCGCGTCTCTGGTCCCGAAGTCAGAACTGTTACAGAGGCGCTCTGCGGCAAGACACCCGGGCCACGAAAAACCCTGCTTTCGAGACTTCGTGATCCGGCCACCAAAGAGATCATTGATGAGGCTTTGGTCCTTTTCTTTGAGGGACCTGCAAGTTTCACTGGTGAAGATGTTGTCGAGTTTCAGTGCCACGGTGGTCGGGCCGTTGTTGCTGCGATGCTTCGCGTGTTGAGCGACTTTCCAAACTGCCGTCCCGCCGAACCTGGAGAGTTCACTCGCCGCGCCTTTGACCGGGGCCGGATGGACCTGACAGAGGTGGAGGGCCTTGCGGATCTGATTGCTGCTGAAACGGAAAGCCAGCGCAAACAAGCTGTCCGCCAGATGGGCGGCGCCCTCGGATCGCTCTATGAGGATTGGCGCAAGCGGCTCATACACATGAGGGCGATGATTGAAGCGGATTTCGATTTCGCCGATGAAGAGGATGTTCCTGGCAGTGTTGCGGATGAAGTCTGGAAAGAGGCTGCCGCGCTTCGAAAAGAAGTTGCCGATCACCTGGAAAAATCCCGGAGCGGTGAGCGTCTGCGGTCTGGTCTGCAAGTGGTCTTGATGGGGGCTCCCAATGCCGGCAAGTCGAGCTTGCTGAATGCAATCGCCGGCCGGGACGTTGCCATTGTCACTGAGGAAGCAGGAACGACCCGGGATGTAATCGAGGTGCATCTTGATCTCGGAGGTTATCCGGTCACCCTTGTCGACACTGCAGGTCTTCGGGAAACGGATGGGATTGTTGAACGGGAAGGCATTCGCCGCGCGGAAGAGCGTGGAAGGCAGGCGGACCTCATCCTTTGGGCTGTTGAGCCAGGTGGTGTAGAAGCGGGGCATTCCCAAGCAGGTCTGCCAGAGGATGTCACCAATCAGATCCCTGTCTGGACGGTGCGGACAAAGGCAGATCTTGAGACTCTTCCGGAACAAGACTCTTCCGGAACAACCAAGGAAATTCCTGCATCGAGCAAGTCTGACGAAGGGATAAAGGGCCTGTTTGATGCCCTGACACGTTTTGCGGAGGAAACGATTTCTGTCGGCGAGGCACCCCTAGCGACACGGGCAAGGCACCGCCACTATCTGACCGACTGCCTGTCTGGCCTGGGTCAGGCCGTATCGTCAGACCATTTGCCGACGGAACTCCGGGCCGAAGATCTGCGGCGGGCAGCGGACAGTCTTGGACGTATCACCGGCCGGATCGATGTTGAGGATCTACTCGATGTGATCTTTCGGGATTTCTGTATCGGGAAGTAGATTGTTTCACGTGAATCATTTCAGGAAAAGCCTGGATCGATTCAGAACCGGAATGTGTTTCACGTGAATCATGTCCGCTCTTTGAAATGTAGAGCAACCCGAACTTTAGCATGGCTGCCCCCCAGCGCCGAAATCTCTTTTGACCTAAGGGGCGGGTCCGGCGTATAAAGGCGGCAACACGACCGGCTTATGCTGTGTCTGACGCTCCGGCTCAGATCCGGATATGATCCCGAAATAAGAATTTGAATGGCCGGGCGCACGGCAAAAAGGGCGACCCGGGCAAGCGGTGAGACTATGAACGATCAGGTTCTATCGTTTGATGTTGTGGTAATTGGCGGCGGTCATGCCGGCTGTGAAGCAGCAGCTGCATCTGCGCGCATGGGCGTCAAAACAGCACTGGTGACGCACAAGTTCGAGACCATTGGCGTGATGTCCTGTAACCCCGCGATCGGCGGGTTGGGGAAGGGGCATCTCGTTCGTGAGATCGATGCGCTTGACGGACTTATGGGACGCGTCGCCGATCAGGGCGGTATTCAGTTTCGCATGCTTAACCGTCGGAAGGGTCCAGCTGTCCGTGGGCCCCGGGCACAGGCAGACCGGAAGCTGTACCGGGAAGCCATGCAGCGTGAGATCGCCGCTATCGAAAACCTCACCGTTGTAGAGGGAGAAGCAGACCAGCTTCGGTTTTCTGGCGCTGATGCGGGATCCGTGGCAGGCATTGTTCTTGGGTCTGGTCAGGTGATTGACTGCGGCGCAGTGGTTTTGACAAGCGGAACTTTCCTGCGCGGGTTGATCCATATCGGGGACAGAAAGATCCCGGCCGGGCGGTCTGGTGAGGCACCCGCAATGGGGCTGTCTCACTCGTTGGAACAGATTGGTTTTGACCTTGGCCGTTTGAAAACGGGCACGCCTGCGCGGTTGGATGGACGGACCATCCATTGGGACCGGCTGGAAGAGCAGCCGGGCGATGATGAACCGATCCCGTTTTCAACGCTGACGGACAAGATTTCGATCCCTCAGATACCGTGTCACATCACGCGGACAACGCCGGAAACACATCAGATAATCCGCGACAATCTTGATCGCTCTGCAATGTATTCCGGTGAGATCAAGGGCCGCGGTCCGCGCTATTGCCCATCCATTGAAGACAAAATCGTCCGCTTTGGCGATCGAGATGGCCACCAGATTTTCCTGGAGCCTGAGGGTCTGGATGATCACACGGTATATCCAAATGGGATTTCCACCTCGTTGCCGGAAGATGCGCAGATCGCGTTCTTGCGGACAATTCCAGGTCTAGAGAATGTAGAAGTCATTCAGCCGGGATATGCCATCGAGTACGATCACGTCGACCCACGCGAATTGCGGGCAACTCTGGAAGCTAAGCGTTGTGCGGGGCTTTACCTCGCAGGTCAGATCAACGGAACGACCGGCTATGAAGAGGCAGGTGCCCAGGGTCTTGTGGCGGGTTTGAACGCCGCGTTGAAGGTTGCGGACAAGGCGCCGTTTATCGTGGACCGATCTCAAGGCTATATCGGCGTTATGATCGATGATCTCATCACCCGGGGAATTACAGAACCCTATCGCATGTTTACCTCACGGGCAGAGTACAGGCTGTCGCTCAGAGCAGACAACGCAGATCAACGTTTGACGCCTCTCGGAATTGAGATCGGCTGTGTGTCCGATGTGCGCCGTTCTGCCTATGAAGCGAAAATGGAGAAGATCTCAGCTGCGCGCGATTTGTTGAAGAGCCTGACAGTAACCCCGAATGAAGCGACAAAGAGAGGTTTGCCTGTCAATCAGGATGGCGTCCGCCGCTCTGCCTTCGATCTCCTGTCCTATCCGAATGTCACGTTTGAAGGGCTTCAACTTGTATGGCCGGAGCTCGGGCAAATGGATGCTGCAATTGTTGAGCAGGTGACAACAGATGCTCTTTATGCCGTTTACCTGGAACGGCAGACGGCTGATATCGAAGCTCTGAAGCGCGATGAAGCTTTGGGAATCCCAGATAGTTTCGATTACGAAGCGATTGTCGGGTTGTCCAATGAAGTCAAACAAAAGCTCGCGGACATCCGCCCTGCCACCTTGGGACAGGCGTCGCGCATGGATGGCATAACACCTGCAGCCCTGACGCTGATCCTCTCCCACTTGAAACGCCAGTCTCAGCGAGGGGCGGCCTGATGGGGCGCTCCGTGGTGTTGAATGGTTCTGGAGAGGCTGTGTATAAGTTTGGGGATGTTTCACGTGAAACGTTGGATCGTCTCCAGACTTATGTGGACCTGGTTTTGAAGTGGCAACCCGCACAAAACCTTATTGCGCCCTCTACAATTCCGGACATTTGGACCCGCCATGTAGCAGATAGCTTGCAAACCCAGTGGAGTTATCCAGAGGCGAAGATCTGGGTCGATATTGGAAGTGGGGGTGGGTTCCCAGGCGTTGTGACGGCGATCCTTCTGGCAGATGAACCGGATGCTCATGTCCATATGATCGAGAGCAATCAGCGCAAGGCCGCGTTCCTTCGGACGGCTTTGAGAGAGACGGGATCGAAAGGGACTGTCCATGCGGGCCGGATCGAATCGGTTGCGGAAGGGTGGACCTACGGCCCGGTAGACGCGGTTTCGGCGCGTGCCTTGGCCTCTTTGAAACTGCTTTTTGATCTTGCCGAGCCATTTACAGCGCAAGGTGCAAAGGCTGTTTTCCACAAAGGTCAGGATTTTCGGCGCGAACTTGATGAAGTGTCTGACTCTTGGCAGTTCGATCTGGTAGAAAAGGAAAGTGTTGTTGATCCTTTGAGCCGGATGCTCCTTTTTTCAAATATTTCAGCCCGGTCAGAGTAACCAGGAAGGTGTGGTGGTGATGAACATGCTTCCCGAAATGCCGCGTGTGCTTGCGCTCGCAAACCAGAAGGGCGGGGTTGGGAAAACCACCACGGCCATCAACCTTGGTACTGCGCTTGCCGCGATCGGGGAGAAAGTCCTCGTAATCGATCTTGATCCGCAGGGAAACGCCTCGACGGGTCTTGGCATCGAGCACCGGGACCGTGGCCTGTCGACTTACGAAATCCTGAGTGGCGACTGCTCGATGGACGAAGCGATCCGCGAAACGGCGGTTCAACGCTTGTGGGTAGCCCCGTCCACCATGGACCTTCTTGGCCTGGAGCTCGAAATTGCCTCAACCAGCGATCGGGCTTTCCGCCTGCGCAATGCGGTCGAAAACCTGACGCATTCCCGGCTCTTCAAGGAAATCGGCTTTACCTATGTCCTTGTGGACTGCCCGCCGTCCTTGAACCTGCTGACGATCAATGCGCTGTCTGCAAGCCACTCAATCCTGGTTCCGTTGCAGTGCGAGTTCTTCGCGCTTGAAGGTCTGAGCCAGTTGCTGAGCACGGTCGAGCAGGTGAAATCTGCTTTGAACCCGGAGCTCAGCATCCATGGCATCGTTCTGACGATGTATGACAGCCGGAACAATCTCTCAAGTCAGGTCGTTGCGGATGTGCGCGAGACGATGGGCGATGCCGTGTATGACACGATTATTCCGCGCAACGTACGAATCTCCGAGGCGCCGTCCTATGGCAAACCGGCGCTTCTTTATGATCTGAAATGTGCCGGAAGCCAGGCGTATCTCCGCCTTGCTTCTGAAATCATTCAGCGAGAGCGGCAGCTGCGCAGCGTTGCGGCCTAAGAACTGCTCGAATCGGGTCCGAATTAACATGTTGGAAGGATCGGTCAGGCCACATATCGACTGATCCTTCTTAACTTATTGAAATAAAAAGAAAAAGGTGCGGAATGGCGGACAAGGACGTCAAAAACAAGCGGCTGGGCCGCGGTCTTGCAGCTCTCATTGGCGATTCAGCGCCGGAAGCGTCGCCAGCACCTGAAAAAGTGGTTCGCGACAGTCGGAAGGTTCCGATCGAGCATCTGGAGCCAAATCCGCGCAACCCTCGCAAGACCTTCACAGAGAAGGATCTGGCGGATCTTTCCGAGTCTCTAAAAGCCAAAGGCATTGTGCAGCCGATCCTCGTTCGTCCGGCAGCTGGGAAAGCGAACCGGTTTGAGATCATTGCTGGTGAGCGGCGCTGGAGGGCCGCTCAGCGGGCAGGGCTTCATGAAGCGCCGATCATCATCCGGGACGTCACTGATCAGGAAGCATTAGAGCTCGCAATCATCGAGAATGTGCAGCGGGCCGACCTCAATCCGATCGAAGAAGCGATGGGCTATGAGCAGCTGACTGCCGAATTCAGCTATAGTCAGGGGGAGTTGGCAAAGGTGATCGGCAAAAGCCGGAGCCATGTTGCCAACACTATGCGGTTGTTGAAGCTGCCCAATTCAGTCAAAGACTATCTGGCTGAGGGGCTTTTGACGGCTGGTCATGCGCGTGCGCTGATTACGGTTGATGATCCGGCGGCCTTGGCCGAATTGATCGTTGAAAAGGGTCTGACCGTACGCGATGCGGAAAAGCTCGCTCAGGATCCCGATGCACTAGCCAAGTTGAAGGGCGATAAAGTCCCGACTGAGAAGCCACAGAAAGATGCTGATACGAAAGCCTTGGAAAAGCGGCTGGCAGACACATTGGGGCTGAAAGTCACCGTCGGTCACAAGCCCGGTAAAGAGTCTGGCGATCTGAAGATCAAATACACGTCTTTGGAACAGCTTGATCAGATTTGCCGGCTTTTGGGCGTTGAAAACCGCTGAGTATTGGTGTGAGACAGAATTGATCAAGGCCGGGATGTCCCGGCCTTTTCTGTCAGCGGCGTTGACTGCGGGCGCGTGCGGCGCGGCCGACCGTCAGTAGGGCCTCTGAGAGGACTGGAACTCCCAAATTATCATTCAAACGGGACACCCGCGTTGCCTCACTCAGGATGCCCATGGCCCGTTCCAAGTCCTTAATGGTCCAAATACGGAGCTGCTGGCTGAATTTTGGCTTGCGGCTGAAGAAAATGGGCGGACGCTGACTGTCGACGACTTGCTGGGCACTTTTCCCAGCGTCGATTTCGACTCGCATCCGATGCAAGGACTGGAAATGTTTAAGTGCCTGGTTGGCAATCACAGAGGCTTTGGATCCGGCATCCGTCAGGCGTTCCAGTCCATGATCGAGAGTCGACAGATCGCCGCCAGCGGCTGCATCGATTAACTCAGATGTTTCAAACGCCGAGGCATCGCCGATGATGGCTTCCACGTCTTCGCTGTCAATTCGCTCTTTCTGCATGGCGTAGAGGCAGAGCTTCTTGAGTTCACCCCGGCTGGCCATTCGGTCACCACCCAGGAGGCTGTGAAGGGCGGCGCGGGCCTCGCGGGAGATGGTGAGGCCAGCTTCGCGTGTTTCCTCATCGATCAAGTGGTCAATGCCGCGGTCGTTGTCCGCATAACACGGTATCGCGACGGCCCGTTTATGGGGCTCGATCAGCTTGCGCAGACCGACACCTTTTTTGATGTCGCCAGCTTCCAGAACAACCAACGTTTGCCAATCATCCAGCTTCAAGACGGGATCGACCGATGGCACCAGGTTTTTTCCGCTGGCATCCTTGACCCAAACAATACGGCGGCCGCCAAACAGCGGAACGGTCAGCACCTCATCGATCAGACGGTTGCTGTCCGAACTGAGTTCAGAAGCGTCGATTTTTATGAGGTTGAAGGGGTCGCTGTCGCCTTCGGACGCCTTGGCAACAAGCCGGCTGGCGCGCTCGGATACCAAACCGGTGTCCGGGCCAAACACGAGCACCACTCCGCCGCCATCCGGGGGATTGGCGACGAACCGGTCAATCTCCGCGGCCTTGAGCGTGGACACGTGTGCTTCGCCTTTTCTTTATGAACCCTGGTGGGTTGCGAAGTATCCGGCAATCCGGGCTGTGATGTCTTCCGCGACCGCCTTTGCCACACGTTCTTCTGCATCCCGTTGCGCTCTTAAGTTGGCGAAACGCTGGCTGGAGAAGTCATATGAGGCGGATTGGAAGGACCGTCCTGTCATGAGTGTCTTGTTGCTTTCAAGGTCACTCAGGACGAAGGAAGCATTCATGGTCAAAGTGTAGGCTGACGGAACATCAGAGAACTGTTCGACTGCGACGGAGGCGGTGCTGGTGTCTTCCAGGACCTTCAACCGGTATTTCTTTGCGGGGGCAGTTGTGCCCCGCTCAAAATTGAAGGTCAGTTCGTTGTAAAGTGTACGGCCAGAGACATCGGTGCCAATGGATTCAATATCGATCGCTGCAAGATCGGAGGATACTGTTTGTGTCCCGCCGAAGCCTGTTGCTGTGGTGCCATAGAGCGGGCGGATCTGACATCCGCCTGCCAATGCACCAAAGGCCAAAAGGCTCGCCAGAGCAAGGTTTCTGGTAATCCGGCTCGATGTCAAAACCTGGTCAAACAACGACATTGACAATCCTTTGTGGCACAACGATCAGCTTCTTCGGAGACTTCCCGTCCAGCGCCTTTTGAACATAGTCCAGCGCCAAGGTAGCTGCTTCGACCTCCTCTTTGGAAGCCTCTTTTGATATGCTCAGCTCGCCGCGCCGTTTGCCGTTGATCTGGATCGGATACGTTACTGTATCCTCGGCCAACAGCGAGGGATCTGCTTCCGGCCAGGCCGCTTCGGAGATCAGGCTGTCATGACCCAACGCAGACCAGCATTCTTCTGCGAGGTGCGGCATCATGGGCGCCATCATCTGGACGAGGTAATCAACCGTTTCCCGGACCGCGTATTCCTTGCCCTGATCTTCCAGGCCCTCGTTGAACGCCTTACTCAACGTGTTGACCAGCTCATAAAGGCGCGCAACGGCCCGGTTGAAACCGAGGCCTTCCAGATCGTTTGAGACAGCAGCTAGTGTTTTGTGGGCCGCGCGGCGCAGATCTTCGGCTTTTTGAGACATGGCCGGAACAGAGGAATTGCGCGGCTCCGTCTTTTCGGCGATTTCACCGATCAAACGCCACACGCGTTGAACAAAGCGCCACGCGCCCTGAACCCCGTCTTCGGTCCAGATGACATCGCGCTCGGGCGGGCTGTCTGACAGCATGAACCAGCGCGCAGTATCCGCGCCGTAAGTGTCGATGATGTCCGTCGGATCAACCGTGTTTTTCTTCGACTTCGACATCTTCTCGATGGAGCCGATGGAAACGGTTTCGCCGCTGTCCAGCATGGATGCAGTACGCTGACCGTCCTTCTCCTCGATTTTGATTTCGGCCGGTGAGACCCATTCGCCATTGGAGCCGTCGCCGCCGCGCCGGTAGGTCTCATGCGTGACCATGCCTTGCGTGAAGAGGCCCTTGAACGGTTCTTTCAGATCAAGCGCACCAACCTTTTGCATCGCCCGGGTAAAGAAACGCGAATACAAGAGGTGCAGGATCGCGTGCTCAATCCCGCCGATATACTGATCGACCGGCAGCCAGTCGGTTGCAGCTTTCGGGTCTGTCGGCTGATCGCAGTCAGGAGCGGTAAAGCGCGCGAAGTACCAGGACGAGTCTACAAACGTATCCATCGTATCGGTTTCACGTTTGGCCGGTTTGCCGCAGTTCGGGCAAGTTGTGTCACGCCATGTCGGGTGGCGGTCCAGCGGATTGCCCGGCTTGTCGAAATTGATGTCGTCCGGCAGCTGCACCGGCAGGTTTTCATCTTTTTCCGGAACAACGCCGCAGTCGTCACAATGGATGACCGGGATCGGGCAGCCCCAGTAGCGCTGGCGGGAAATACCCCAGTCGCGCAGGCGGTAATTCACCTGACGCTCGGCCTGCGGTCCATCGTTTACCTTGAAGGCTTCCAGCTTGTCCGCGACCGCGTTTTTCGCATCGGCAATCGTCATTCCGTTCATGAAGTCGGAATTGAAGATTGTGCCGTCGTCGGTGTAGGCCTCGTCGCCGATTTCGAAAGTTGCCGGATCGGCGTCTTTCGGCAAGACAACGGGCTTAACGGAGAGGCCGTACTTGCGGGCAAAATCCAGGTCGCGCTGATCGTGCGCCGGACACGCGAAGATGGCGCCTGTGCCGTAGTCCATCAGAATGAAATTGGCGACGTAAACCGGCAACTTGATGGAAGCGTCAAGCGGGTGCTTGACCTTGAGACCGGTATCGATGCCTTTCTTCTCAGCCTTTTCAATGGCTTCTTCTGATGTACCGACGCGCCGGCATTCATCAATGAAGTCTTTCAGCTCCGGATTGGTCTCCGCCAGCTTCACCGAAATCGGATGATCCGGAGACAGTCCCATGAAGGACGCGCCATACAAAGTGTCTGGTCGTGTGGTGAAGATTTCCAGCGTTGTGTCGCCTGTCGGGGCAGCTTCGATAAACTCAAAGCGGACACGCAGACCTTCGGAGCGTCCAATCCAGTTCTTCTGCATCAGGCGGACTTTGTCCGGCCAGCGATCCAGGGTTTCGATTGCTTCCAGCAGGTCTTCCGAATAATCGGAAATCTTGAAAAACCATTGGGTCAATTCGCGCTGTTCAACGAGTGCGCCGGAGCGCCAGCCGCGGCCATCGATCACCTGCTCGTTGGCAAGGACCGTCATGTCGACCGGGTCCCAGTTGACCTTTGCGTTTTTGCGATAGACCAGCCCAGCTTCCAGGAACTTCAGGAAAAGCGCCTGCTGCTGCTTGTAGTAGGCAACATCACAGGTCGCGAATTCTCGGCTCCAATCAAGGGACAGACCCATGATCTTGAGCTGTTCCCGCATGGTGGCGATGTTCTCATAGGTCCAGTCTTTCGGGTGGACCTTGTTCTGCATCGCAGCGTTCTCAGCCGGCATGCCAAAGGCATCCCAACCCATCGGATGAAGGACGTTGAAGCCCTTGGCACGTTTGAAGCGGGCGACCACATCGCCCATGGCATAGTTGCGGACGTGGCCCATGTGGATCCGGCCGGACGGGTATGGGAACATCTCAAGGACGTAGTATTTGTCGCGTGGATCGTCATTGTGAGTGACGAAGACGTCTTTGTCGTTCCAAGTCTTTTGCCAGCGCGCTTCTACTTCGCGCGCATTGTACCGTTCCGTTGCCATCAATTATGCCGTTTGCTTGCCGCCGGACCCGGCGGATTTCTTGAATGTCTGACTGCGGGACAGTCACCAGAATTCGGTGCCGCGGTCAACATGCCTTGAGTGAACTGTTTCTACCCTGCTGTTTAATGCGCAGAGCGGAGGCCGTAAAGCTATTGTGTTCGGGAATCTGGGCCGGAAACCGAGAGTTCCGTGATGCCTCTATCCCAGATTTCCATCATCCGGAGTGCATCCTGGTTATGGCGGCTGAACATGATGTAAACCGGTATTGTCCGGAACGGTGCACTGCAGTCGATGTCATCCATGTCGTTTCCAAGAAACTCCCGGCCTTGGATGTCGCCGGAAACATCATTTTCGATAAAGATATCGGCCCTGTTGTGGAGCAGCATTTTCCAGGCCTGTTCCTCGGTGGCGACCGTCTGGAACACAACACCTGCCTTGTTCAGAACTGTCTCGTACCAGTACCCCTCCACGCCCACGACAGTGAGGGAGCGGCTTTTAAGCTCATCGAATGAAAGCGGCGGCAAACCGTTCGGAAAGCGGTCTTTGCGGTAGAAATAAACATCATTCAATTGATCGAGTGGATGCTCGGGATAGATGAAGTCGTCTTCCCGCTCTTCAAGATAGGACCAGGAATAGGTCGCTGGCAGTGTTCCGACCTTTGTCAATTCAAGAGACCGCCGCCAGGGATAGAACTCCAGCTTGACCGTATGGCCCTGAGATTCAAAGATTTCTGAGATGAGTTCGCTATGAAGCCCATAACCTGGCGCATTGCTGGAGATGAAGGGAGGCCACTCACCGACGGCAAATGGAAACTCTTCCGACACAGCTGGGAGCGTTATAATAATAGACAATATTGCCAATGTATAAGAAGAAAACCTTCTCCAAAACATTCGAGAACCTCAGCAAATATGCATACCTTACTTAATATCTGGACTGCAAAGAAAAGGTAAAATACTGATCTACCATTGTTCTATTGATGTGAATGAGAACGAAACTAGGTGTAAGACATGGTTGGACATTGTCTGGATGTTGCAGCAGCCTGCTCATAGGGCTGGCTGGATTTTTCATGTCTGCCCTTGCTGCGGGTATGACCTGCGTATATGTCACTGAAAAGACCAATCTCCTAGATCAGAGCAGTCTTCATGGCATCCGTTTCAGATCAGCTTTCCAGCGTTCTTTCCGACATTCGCAAGGCAGAAGCAGAGTATGGCCGGCCCGAAGGCGCTGTGACCTTGATCGCCGTGTCCAAGACGTTTGAGGCAGATGCTATCCGCCCGGCGTTGGAGACAGGTCATCGTGTATTCGGCGAAAACCGTGTTCAGGAAGCTATGGGAAAATGGCCGGAACTGCGTGGGGCCTATGACGGGATTGAATTGCATCTCATCGGCCCGTTGCAGTCTAACAAAGCAAAAGAAGCTGTCACGACGTTTGATGTCATTCACACGGTGGACCGACAGAAAATCGCAAAAGCTCTCAAAGCTGAAATGAATAAGCAAGGCCGGGATCTGCCGTGCTTCATCCAGGTGAATACCGGAGAAGAACCGCAGAAAGCCGGGATCCCACCGAAAGAGGTCGATCAGTTTGTAAAGGAATGCAAGGAGACGGTCGGCTTGAACATCGTCGGATTGATGTGCATTCCGCCGGTGGATGAGGCCCCGGGGGAGCATTTTGCGCTTCTTCAGAAAATCGCTGCGCGCAACGGCCTGTCTCAGATCTCCATGGGCATGTCGTCTGACTACGAGACCGCCGTTGGGTTTGGGGCAACCCATGTGCGTGTCGGGTCCGCGATCTTTGGATCCCGGGATTACACCTAAATCTCCGTCCGCCATATTGCGGTCCGAAATTGCTACTTTTGACAATATTTTGACCAAGGCGTGACTGCTCCAGTTCAGCGGTCACAACAATGCCCCAACAGTTCCTTTGAGCGGCCTTTTGGCCGTCCTGATCTCAAATCAGTGTTCTCTCGCTCCGGTTCACCGGCCGCAGGGGTCTGGTTGAGCGACGGAGCACAAAGACCAAAACTGGAGGTCATATCATGTCCAAGTCTCTCGCAGCCGCCGTGCTTTTCGGTGCCGTTACCGCTACTTCAGCGGTTTTTGCTCAGGGCATGTCTTTTGATGTTGTCGACAGCGACCGGGACGGATTTGTCAGCTTTGATGAAGTCACAGCCGTCATGCCGGATGTAACAGAGGATGCCTTCAAGGCAGCCGATGCAAACCAGGACAACTTGCTCGATCCGGCAGAATTCTCGGCTGTTCAGCCGTAACTGGCTTGGGTGGATCGTAGCTTTCGGACCGCGGAAGGTGCGCGGTCCGCCCAGTAGGGACCATCGCCGGGAGAGGTCACGCCGGCGATGGTTCTCTTCGTTCAGGCCTATTTTTTGGCAAATGTAGAGGTCCACGGCTAAAATATCGAAAAAACAATGATTTGACTCTTTCTCTTTCGCCAGTCGAACCCTGTACTTTTGGCCAAGTGGTCAGGGATTTGTTGACCAGAAATTTTTCGTTTGTCAGACTGCCTTCCATAATTGGGAGGAAATCATGAAACCATTCACGTGGGCTCTTGGAGCCGCGATGGCGCTCGGCGTGACTGCCGGCTCATCCTTTGCAGCTGATACAACTTTGCGCATTTCGCTGCAGCTGCCGCTGACAAGCCACCTTGGGCAGAACTTGACCTTGTTCAAGGAAGAAGTGGAGAAGAACTCCAACGGTGATATCGCTGTCGAAATCTACGATTCTGCGCAGCTCTATAAAGACAAGGAAGTGCCCGCTGCCGTTGGGTCCGGTGCGATCGAGATGGGTGTTGCGTCGCTGACCCGGTATGTCGGTGACATTCCGGCTGTCGACATTTTCTATCAGCCGTTTCTTTTTGATACCGAGGACAAGGTTCGCGCAGCTGTTGCTCCGGGATCTCCTGTCCGTGGACCGCTCGATGAGGCCATCAAGGACACCGGATCAACCGTCCTGTGGTGGCAGGCCTATGGTGGTGCGATCATGTTGTCTCAGGACGGACCGATCAAAACGCCTGAAGACATGAAGGGCAAAAAAGTCCGTGTCTTCGGCAAGACCCTCGGCGATTTCGTCACCGCTGCGGGTGGCGCTCCAACGCTCATTTCCGGGTCCGAACAGTACCTCGCCTATCAGCGCGGAACAGTTGATATCGGCATGACTGGCGTTTCCGGTGTCAAGTCCCGGAAGCTTTGGGAAGTCATGGATACCATTACCGTGACCAACCACGCGGACATCGAGTTCATTGTCGTTGTGAACACGGATTTCTGGAACGGCCTGCCGGATGCTCACAAGGAAATCATTCAAGCTGCGGCTTTGATAGCCGAAAATGATGTTCGCGACCGCATGTCCCAGATCGAGGCAGATGCGTATGCAGCTGCGGAAGAAAACGGAATGTCCGTTTACAAGCCGACAGCTGAGGAAATCTCTGCCTGGAGAGCGGTCAGCCAACCAGTTTACGACGCTTATGGCGAAAAAGCCGGCGACCTTGGCAAGCAGGTCATGGACGCGGCGCAGAAGCTTTAGGTCGTTTCGACGTGTATATCGTTGAAGCCTATGCGGCGGCCCTGATCCTCACGGTCGCCGCGCAAGCTGCGCCAGGTCCAAACCTGGTTGCCGTTGCAGCTGCCGCCTTGGCGCAAGGTCGCCGTGCGGCCGTTTACGTCACTCTTGGCGTGGCTTCCGGCGTTCTTGTCTGGGTTACGGCTGTTGCGTTCGGGCTGGCTGTCTTATTGGATCTTTTTCCGGCTGTGTTGACAGCCATGAAGATCCTCGGGGGCTGTTATATTCTTTATGTGGCCGCCAAGGCGGTGCGTTCGGTGTTATGGCCATCGTCTGGTGGGACGATCCGCGCTGCCGGTCAGAAAGCGTCTGATTTCAGAAACTGGCGGTTCGGTTTGTTCGTTGTGCTGAGCAATCCCAAGGCCGGCTTGATGTGGATTGCTGTCACATCCTTTCTGTTCGGTCAGGGTTTAGAAGCGCCAACCGTCCTTGCTTTCGGGCCGCTCGGGGCCGTTTCAGCCTTCCTTGTCTACGGCGCTTACGCTCTGCTCTTTTCGACGGGTCGGATGACCCTGGCCTATCAAAAATTCCAACGGGGATTTGAGGCTGCATTCGCTGCTGCCTTCGGCGCAATGGGCGCTGCTCTCATTCTTTCAGGATTGCGCGAAGCGCATCGGTAACAAAATGACTGTTTTCTCGAAGCTGACCCTCGCTCTAGCTTGGGTATCGGCGCTTTTGTTTGTCCTTGCCGGCGGCATGCTTACCTTTGAGGTGACGGCCCGGTATCTCTTTGTTGCGCCGACGATTTGGGCTGCGGAGCTTTCCCAGCTGAGCCTCATTTGGGGCTCCATGATCGCAATGCCCTGGATCCTTGGCGCTGGGCGGCATATTGCCGTTGATGCGGTGACCAACCAGCTCAGTCCAACCGCCCAGCGCGTCTGTCAGGGCCTTGCGATGATTTTTGTCGCGGGGTTCAGCGCCATTGTGGCCTGGAAGGGCTTTGGGATTTTCTATGATTCCTTTGAGCGCGGCCGGACAACCGGGTCCATGCTAGATTTGCCCACGTGGGTTACGGAACTCGCAATTCCAGTCGGCTTCGGACTTTTGTTCCTGCAGGCGCTGATTGAACTTGGCAAAGCGGCCAAGGGGCCGGTTTCACTAAGCGGAGCCGGACATTGACTACAATCCTTATTCTCGCAGCCCTTTTCACGCTGCTGCTCATCCGTGTTCCCGTTGCCTTCACGCTTGGTGGACTTGGGTTGGCCCTGCTTTTGTTCGGCGGGTTCTCGCCCCTGATGGCACCGCAAGCGATCCTGTCGACACTCGACGGGTTCATTCTTCTCGCCGTGCCGTTGTTCCTGCTGATGTCCAACATTTTGCTAAAGGGCGGCGTCGGCAAGGATCTCTTCTCCGCCGTTCATGCCTGGGTCGGACATTGGCCGGGCGGCTTGGCGGTCGCCACCATTGTCTCTTGCGGCATCTTTGCAGCGATTTCCGGATCGTCCGTGGCGACGGCGGCTACCATCGGCACGGTCGCGATCCCGGAGATGATCAGCCGAGGCTATGAAAAAAAATTCGTCTATGGGCTTCTCGCCGCGGGTGGCACGCTTGGAATCCTGATCCCGCCGTCAATCCCGATGATCGTCTACGGCTTTGTCACAGAGCAGTCCGTGATTGCGCTTTTTCTGGCAGGCATCGGCCCGGGCCTCTTGCTTGTCGCGCTCTTCATTGCCTTTGCCATGATTTACGCCCGCTGGTTTGGCGGTTACACGCCGGAGCCACCGGCAAGTGCCAAGGAACGGATTTCGAGCACGATCCGCGCCCTGCCCTCCATGGTTCTGGCGGGTGTCGTGATCGGCGTCATCTATACCGGCATTGCAACGCCGACAGAGGCCGCGGCAATCGGTTTTGCCGTTGCCCTGTTGATCACCGGCATTTATCTCCGGACTCTGACCTGGCAGGGTTTCAAGGAAGCAGCTTTCGAGAGCATGGTGACAACCGTTGCGATCCTCTTGATCGTTGCCGGTGCCAAGGTCTTTGGAAAAGCGATTACGCTTTACCGGATCCCTCAGGAAATCTCGATGTTCATCGGTCAGAACATCGATACGCCGCTCGCCTTCATTCTGGTGGTGTCAGTGGTGCTGTTGATTATGGGTCTGGTGTTCGAAGCGCTCTCCATGGTGCTGATTATGACACCGGTTCTGCTGCCCGCCGCGATGGCCCTTGGTTTTGATCCGATCTGGTTCGGGGTCTATATGGTGGTCATGGTGGAATGCGCGCTGATCACGCCGCCGGTCGGGCTTAATCTCTATGTCATCCAGTCGGTGGCCCGATCCAGTTTGGCGGATGTCTCACGTGGGGTTCTCCCCTTCCTGGCACTGATGCTGTTGAGCGTCGTCATACTCTACCTCTGGACTGATTTGGCCCTCTACATCCCGTTCAAACTCTAAGGACATTCCATGCCGTCTCAGGCTGACAAACTCCGCGCCCTCCTGGCGCAAGACAAACTCAATGTGATGCCGTGTTGTTTCGATGCTTTGTCGGCAAAGCTGATTCAACAAGCGGGTTTCGGGCTAACCTTCATGTCGGGTTTTGCCACGTCCGCGTCCCGCATTGGCCAGCCGGATCTGGGCTTAATGTCCTATGCCGAAGTTCTCGACCAGGCCCGTAACATCACCGATGCGATTGAGATCCCGCTAATTGCCGACGGGGATACAGGCTATGGCAATGCGATGAATGTGCGCCGTACCGTCACCGGATTTGCCAAGGCTGGCGCTGCTGCCGTCATGATCGAAGATCAGCTCGCGCCAAAACGGTGTGGTCACACGCCCGGCAAAGCCGTGGTATCCCGCGATGAAGCCTTTGACCGGATCCGCGCTGCGCAAGATGCCAAGGACGCGGGCGCCGACATCCTGATCCTTGCGCGAACGGACGCCCGGCATGATCACGGGCTCACCGAAGCGATCGACAGGGCTGCAAAGTTCAAGGAGCTCGGAGCCGACATCCTTTTTGTCGAGGCGCCGAAGTCGGTCGAGGAGATGCAAACCATCTGCCGTGAACTTCCAGGCCCGAAAATGGCCAATATCGTGGAAGGCGGCGAAACGCCGGAGCTCTCCCACAAGGAACTCGAAGACATAGGTTTTTCCATTGCGGCGTACCCCCTCACTTTGATGGCCAGTGCCATGCAGGCGATGATGGGGACCTTGGCCAAGTTGAAATCGGATGAAGATCGCACCCCGGATTTGATGAACTTTTCTGAACTCCGCGATCGCATTGGCTTCAATGATTATTACCAAGCCTCAGCGCACTACGAGACGTCCAAGCGAGATTAGCGTTTCGGGGGATGGCGAATGCATAGCCACACATGGGGACAGGCCCTTTTGCGGGTTGGTTCGCCGTCTGATTGTTCGATCAGGCGGGGTTTTGCGCATCTGCAATCAAACTCAGTTGAATTCAGCTCAACTCGGAATGCTTGACCTTGACGCGGAGCTGCGCCATTCACTGGACAGAATTCGGCAGTAGCCCCATTCCGGGAGACAACTGTGAGAGAACGAAGGCTGGAGGCGCGGCTTGAAAACGCGCAGGGCCAGCCTGACTGAGGAGAGACCCATGGCCAAGGCACGGACGCTTTACGACAAGATTTGGGACGACCACGCGGTCGACATGCAGCCGGACGGAACCGGCCTGCTCTATATTGACCGCCACCTGGTGCATGAAGTGACCAGCCCGCAGGCGTTTGAAGGTCTGCGCATGACCGGCCGCAAGGTCCGTCAGCCTGGTAAGACCCTTGCCGTGGTCGATCACAATGTGCCGACGACCGACCGCCGTCATGGAATTGACGATCCGGAGTCCGCACTGCAGGTGGAGACCTTGGCCAAAAACGCAGCTGAGTTCGGCGTCGAGTACTACTCGGAACTTGATATGCGTCAGGGCGTTGTCCATATCGTTGGCCCGGAACAAGGTTTCACCCTGCCCGGCATGACCATCGTGTGTGGCGACAGCCACACCTCTACTCATGGCGCTTTCGGTTCGCTGGCCCACGGTATCGGTACATCCGAGGTGGAGCACGTTCTGGCAACCCAGACCCTGATCCAGAAAAAAGCCAAGAACATGCTGGTGAAGGTCAACGGCCAGATCCCGGCTGGTGTTACGGCCAAGGACATCGTTCTGGCGATTATCGGCAAGATCGGAACGGCCGGCGGAACAGGCTATGTCATCGAGTATGCCGGTGAAGCTATTGAGTCCCTGTCGATCGAAGGCCGTATGACAGTCTGCAACATGTCGATCGAGGGCGGCGCACGCGCAGGCCTGATCGCGCCGGACGAAAAGACCTTTGAGTACATCAAGGGCCGTCCGAAAGCGCCGAAGGGCGATGATTGGGACAAGGCGCTCGCTTATTGGAAGACCTTGCACTCCGATGCGGATGCATATTTTGACAAGGTTATCGAGCTGGACGCAGCCAATCTGCCGCCGATCGTGTCCTGGGGCTCGTCTCCGGAAGACGTCGTGTCCGTTGAAGGGGTTGTTCCGGATCCGAAGGAAATCGAAGACGAGAACCGCCGTCAATCAAAGTTCCGGGCGCTCGATTACATGGGCCTCGAACCAGGCACGAAGATCACGGATATCAAGATCGACCGGGCCTTTATCGGATCTTGCACCAACGGCCGCATCGAAGATCTGCGCGCAGCCGCAGCTGTGATCGGCAACCACAAGGTCGCGTCGCACGTCAGCGCAATGGTTGTTCCAGGGTCCGGCCTCGTCAAAGAACAGGCGGAAGAAGAAGGCCTGGATGTGATCTTTAAGGAAGCCGGCTTTGAATGGCGTGAGCCGGGCTGTTCCATGTGTCTTGCGATGAACGCGGACAAGCTCGCTCCGGGTGAGCGCTGTGCGTCGACCTCCAACCGGAACTTTGAGGGCCGCCAGGGTCACAAGGGCCGCACACACCTTGTGTCGCCCGCAATGGCCGCAGCGGCCGCGATCGCCGGTCACTTCGTCGACATTCGCGACTGGACGGCGAACTGATTCGTCCTTGACCGTTTAAGAAAATGTTAGGGGGCGCGTCAAAGCGCCCCTTTTTCTTTGCAAGAAAAAACTGTGGCGGCTCAGTGAATTCATCTGCATTTCGCTAAGTGATTCAGAAAGTTGTTGGATTTATCTGCCGAGTTTTCGACACCGCCCGGCAGGGTGAAGAAATGAAATCATTGGTCTTCACAAGACTGTCACCTCGGCACTACAATACTCCCATCGCAAAGGGACATACTCTGCTGTCCGCTTGACTGGACACCAGACGTTCTGATGAAGCGTAAGGAGTGGAAGGTGACGATAGCGGTATCGCCGGGAGCTCATCCGGCGTTGGTGCTCAATGCGGATTACCGGCCTTTGAGCTACTACCCCTTGTCCTTGTGGAGTTGGCAGGACACCATCAAGGCTGTGTTTCTGGACCGGGTGAACATCGTTGCGGAATATGACGCAGCGGTCCGAAGTCCGAGCTTCGAATTCAAACTGCCCAGCGTCGTCTCCTTAAAAACCTTCGTCAAACCCAGCCGGCACCCTGCCTTTACCCGCTTCAACGTATTCCTTCGCGACAAGTTCCAGTGCCAGTATTGCGGCAGCAAAGAGGAACTCACCTTCGATCACCTGATCCCGCGCTCCAAAGGGGGCCTAACAACTTGGGAAAACGTGATCACTGCCTGCTCCCCGTGTAACCTGCGCAAATCCAACAAGTCTTGTGAACAGCTCAACATGTGGCCCATGCACATGCCATTCCGCCCGACCATTCAGGACCTGCACAACAACGGCCGCGGCTTCCCGCCTAACTATTTGCACGAAAGCTGGATGGACTTCCTCTACTGGGATACCGAGCTGGACCCATAGGGTTATCTCAGGTTTTTCTGCCTGCAGTCTTTGAATGATTTCCATGTGTGTGGGTAAGTGGAAGGGTGCGTACTTCCTCTAAATCACTTATGGTTTCAGGCCTAGATCATCGTTCGGCGTGGCAAATCAGAACAGCGACTTGACATTTTGTGTCAGTTTAATTCGTGAAAAAAGCGTAAATACTTCAAAAATTCGAGTAGCATTTTAATTGTTTAGGTACTATTTTTTAGTAGCTATTCCGTAACGTGCCTGAAGGGCATTCGCAGAAACGGGATTGCGTGGCTAAATGATAAAAGCCCTGATTTCAAAACTTAACCGAAATCAAGATGGGTCCATCCTGCCGATTTTTGGCATTTTGGTGCTGGTACTTGTCGTCATTGGTGGCGCAGCTATTGATATTTCCAGGACCGTAAACGCCCGGGAAAAGCTTGCGTATGCGATTGATGCGGCAGCCCTTTCCGTTGCGACGGATCTGTCCACAACGGTCCTATCCGATACCCAAATCAAAACACGGATCGAGAACTCGTTCCGCGCAAACCTTGGAGACGCTGAATTTCTAGATGACGCAATAGACAATCTGAGTTTTGTGGTAGACAGCAACGCGGGTACAGTGACCGTTTCATCATCCGCAGCACTCAGCAACTACTTCATCAATATTCCAGGATTTGGAAAAGATGGTCTGGGTCCTGATGTTTTCAACTTCGGCACGAGTGCAGAGGTGAACTATTCCCGGTTTGATGTCGAGCTTGCCCTTGTTGTTGATGTAACTGGGTCTATGGCAAGCGATATGGGTGCTTTGAGAGATGCTGCAGAAGAGGTTGTTGACATCCTGATCGAAGACGACGCCTCAAATAGTGCCAGTAAAGTTCGGATTTCACTTGTTCCTTACTCCCAAGGCGTAAACCTTGGTTCTTATGCGTCTACGGTCACAAACGGAAATACATCTTCGCGAAATTGCGTGAACGAGCGCGAAGGGCCACAAAAGTACACAGACGCGATCTACAATTATGACGGTACAAACTCAGAATACTTTCATGGGCTTCAGAGCTATTTCATTTGGGACTATGGGTCCTCTGAAAACTGGTCAACCGCAAGAGATGACTGCCCGTCGAGCAGTTTGCAGCCCTTAACATCGGACAAAAACACTCTGATTTCCGATATCCGAAACCTAAGCTCGGGTGGCGGAACAGGAGGCCAAACAGGCGTTGCTTGGGGCTGGTACACTCTATCGCCCAACTGGACGAGCCTTTGGCCTACTGACAGCGATCCGGAGCCCTATGGAAACGGTACTCCGGATGATGATGTCAAAAAGTTTGCACTGATCATGACTGATGGTGATTTTAACGCTCAGTACGGCAAAGAAGAGCGTACAACCTGCTATTGGGACGACGGCGATAGAATTTGCACCACCAATGAGTATTGGGTGGAGCGCTATCACAGATATTCAGATTACAGTGATCCGCCAGCGACTCGTGCACGGACACTTTGTGATGCGATGAAAACTGAAAACATAGAAATCTTTACGGTTTATTTTGACACAGGCGGTTCAGCATTTGGTGATGACCTCATGTCTTATTGTGCAAGCGGATCGGACAATTATTATGAAGCAGATAACAAAGACGAGTTGATCACGGCCTTTTCAAATATCGCAAAGCGGATCCAGCAGATTTATCTGTCTCAATGAGGTTCTTGGTTGCTGTCTATGAAAAAGGCCCGTCGCTTGACGGGCCTTTTGTATATTCGAGGTACCGGACTGAATGTTTTTATGCCCGGTTCTGGCGATTGTCGATCAGGTCGTCGACCACGGCCGGGTCTGCCAGTGTCGAGGTATCGCCGAGATTGTCGAAGCTGTCCTCGGCGATCTTGCGCAGGATGCGGCGCATGATCTTGCCCGAGCGCGTCTTCGGCAGGCCGGGTGAGAACTGGATGAGGTCCGGTGAGGCGATGGGGCCGATTTCTGCCCGGACATGTTTGACGAGTTCTTTTTTCAGCTCATCCGTTGGTTCTTCACCTTCCATCAGCGTGACATAGGCATAAATGCCCTGCCCCTTGATGTCGTGCGGATAACCGACCACGGCGGCCTCTGAGACCTTCTCATGGGCGACAAGTGCGCTCTCAACTTCGGCCGTGCCCATGCGGTGGCCGGAAACGTTGATCACGTCATCGACACGGCCGGTGATCCAGTAGTACCCGTCTTCGTCCCGGCGGCAGCCGTCACCAGTGAAGTAGAGACCTTTGTAGGTCGCAAAATACGTCTGCACGAAACGGTCGTGGTCACCGTAAACCGTGCGCATCTGGCCCGGCCAGCTGTCGGTGATGACCAGATTGCCTTCGGTGGCGCCTTCCAGGAAGTTGCCTTCCGCGTCAACGACGGCTGGCTGCACGCCGAAGAACGGACGGGTGGCAGAGCCTGGCTTCAGGTCGGTCGCGCCTGGGAGCGGCGTGATCAGGATCCCGCCGGTCTCGGTCTGCCACCAGGTATCCACAATCGGGCAGTTCTGCTTGCCGACGACATTGTAATACCAGTTCCAGGCTTCCGGGTTGATCGGCTCACCGACCGAGCCGAGCAGGCGCAGCGTAGATAGATCCGACTTGTTGACGAAATCATCGCCAGCCCCCATCAGGGCGCGGATTGCGGTTGGTGCTGTGTAGAAAATGTTGACCTTGTGCTTCTCGCAAACCTGCCAGAAACGGCCGGCATCCGGATAAGTCGGCACGCCTTCGAACATCAGCGTGGTCGCGCCGTTGGCGAGCGGACCATAGACGATGTAGCTGTGTCCGGTGACCCAGCCCACATCCGCCGTACACCAGTAGATGTCGCCATCCTGATAGTCGAAGACATACTGGTGGGTCATTGAAGCATAGACGAGATATCCGCCGGTGGTGTGGACCACACCCTTCGGCTGGCCTGTGGATCCGGATGTGTAGAGAATGAAGAGCGGATCTTCCGCATTCATTTCAACCGGATCGCAATGGTCGGACACGCGGTCTGCTTCGTCGTGGTACCAGACGTCCCGGCCGTCCTGCATGGAAATGTCGCCGCCGGTGCGTTTGACGACGATGACGCTGTCGACCGGCGCCTTTTCCGCAGCCTTGTCGACATTCAGCTTCAGCGGAACCTTGCGGCCGCCGCGCAGGCCTTCATCGGCCGTGATCACGCAGTTGCTCTTGCAGCTTTCGATGCGCTGGGCGAGGCTGTCCGGAGAAAACCCGCCGAAAACGATGGAGTGGATCGCGCCGATCCGGGAGCAGGCCAGCATCGCGTAAGCCGCTTCCGGGATCATCGGCAGATAAATCGTGACGCGGTCGCCTTTCTTTACGCCCTGGGCATGCAACACGTTGGCGAACTTGTTCACCTCGTGGTGCAACTCCTTGTAGGTGATCGCCTTGCTTTCGGATGGATCGTCACCTTCCCAGATGATGGCCGGTTGATCGCCGCGCGTTTCCAGATGGCGATCGATGCAATTGGCCGAGACGTTCAATGTGCCGTCTTCAAACCATTTGATCGAGACATTGTGGTAGTCGTAAGAGGTGTTCTTCACTTTCGTGAAAGGCTTGATCCAGTCGACACGCTTGCCGTGCTCGCCCCAGAAGCCATCCGGGTCGCTCACCGACTGCTGATACATTTCCAGATATTTCGCGTTATCGACATGCGCCCGTGCGGCTACTTCCGCTGGAACGGGAAAAACAGATGCGGACATTTAGGACCTCCCAGAAACCCCGATTTGAACCGGCGGTCGCATTTGCTCTCCTCCCGCCAGCCTTATTTGCCGGTGGCCATTATGCGTATGGCCTTCCCCAGCGTCCATAACTTAACTTTCGTACTTTCGTAGGCGCGACATTGGTCTAGTGCGTTCAAATACGTAAGGATTTACGCTTGCGTCAGGCAATGACAAAGGGCGAAAGCAGCGCGATGACCACCGCCTGAACCAGCAGAACCAAGAGCCAATGACCGCCGTCAATTGCAGTCAGAGCCCACGGTTGGCTCTGAAAGCGATGGTTGATGATCTGGGTGGTCATCACGATCCCGATCCAGACCATGATGGCCGAGATGATGCCTGCACGGACCGTCACTTCGCCTGTGTGATAAATGATCCCGGCAAAAACGATGGCCATAACCACTTGGCACAAAAAGGCAATAATCATCGTGACTGGGTTCGGCCGTGTCTGTTCTTCGGTTAAACCAGCGGCTTTCATCCAGGCTTTTCCAAGAACACCATACCAGATCGCGCCGACGATAAATGAGGCAATTGCCGCGCCTCCGGCTGCCAGCAAATTGATCCCGTCGAACATCATGTTTGGACTCTCCCTAAAGCACTGCTGTGCGCTCTTTTCGAACGGACAATGAAATCAATCAGGCCGGAGATCAAGCGCACTGCCTAGAAAAGTACATGTCAAAAATGCGAGGCATCTGAAGCCAGAATCAAAGCTTTTGCCAGACCGTTAGGGTTCCAACATCCTCAAAACCGATCTGGCGATAGACGGGCAAAAGCTCTGTGTCGGTCTCATAGGTGCAGACTGGCCGATGCGGGAACGGCTCGATGAGCGCATGGAGGGCTCCATAGAGCCAGCTCTTGCGATGGAAGATGTTGGAAACACCAACAACATCCTTGCCTGCGTGAGATGGGCCGTAATTCAGGACCGCGCCGCCCTGAATTTTGTCGTCCCGCCGGATGGATACAAAATCTATGTCCGGAAACTCCAGCAGTTTTGGCGGAAAAAGCTTATGAAGATTTTCGCTCCTATTCCACGCCGTAAGCCATTTACCGAGCGCCTCTGAGGTCTGTGCTTTTTGCCAGTCCGGCGGCGAAGCGGGTTTTCGTGTGCCTTCCTGTGACCGGAACAGCCAGGTGCCGGTCAGAAGTTTCTCAAAACCGGACGTGCGGAGATCGAGGCAATCGAAACTGTCCTTCACCGCTGCTTTGGAAGGGAGTGCGGCAAGCGCAGCAGATAGATCTGCACTGTGCTCTGCGTTCAATGTGACGATGTTTGGGAACAGAGGAACTTGTTTGCCAGAGGCGTGCCAGTAGCCATGGTGAAAATCTGTTTTTGCGTCGGCAGCTCTCAGGACGGCATCGCACCAAAGCGCATTATTTCTTGCGCAAAGCTGAACAGTTTCTGCCGGTGTCACACCTAAAGACCGCCCTTTTCGACGATGAACTCCACGATCTTTTCTATACCATCTCCGGCTCGCATGTTGGCGAAAACAAACGGTCGGGCCTTGCGCATCTTGGCCGCGTCCCGGTCCATCACGTTTAGATCTGCGCCGACATAGGGGGCCAAATCCGTTTTGTTGATAACCAACAGGTCCGAGCGGGTGATGCCGGGACCGCCTTTTCGAGGAATTTCCTCACCTGCTGCTACATCGATGACATAGATCGTCAGGTCTGCAAGCTCCGGTGAAAAAGTGGCCGCCAGATTATCGCCGCCCGATTCAATCAGGATCAGGTCGAGATCGGGGATTTTGTCATTGAGATCCTTGACCGCCGCCAGATTGATCGAGGCGTCTTCCCGGATGGCCGTATGCGGGCAGCCGCCGGTTTCCACGCCGCGGATCCGGTCGCTGGTGAGCGCCTGTGACCGCATCAGCGCTTCGGCATCTTCGCTGGTGTAGATGTCATTGGTGATGACCGCGAGTGAATAGCGCTCGCGCATGGCCTTGCACAGTTTGTCCGTAAGCGTTGTCTTGCCGGCGCCAACCGGACCGCCAATGCCAACCCGCAAGGGACCGTTTTGAGATTTCATGAGCGGAACAACCTTGAATATTGTGTTTCATGCGCCATGGAGGCGATGTCGGCGAGAAAGGTGGAGGTGCCAAGGTCATCAAGACCGGCGGCACCCATCGCTTCCGCGGCCACTCCTGAGATGACCGGTTCCAGCGCCGCCAGCACCCGTTGCCCTTCGTTTTGTCCAAGCGGCACAGCGCGGACAGCCGCGGAGATGAGATTGGCGGCAAAGGACTGGAGAAAAGCCGTCAGGCTCGCGTCTTCCGGCAGCTCGTGGGCTGCGCAGACCAGACCCAACGCGACGGGATAGGGCCACTCGGTCAGACGCGTCTTACTGTTCTCAATGGTCAGGCTGATGAAAACAGCCCCTGCTCCGGTTTGGGTGCCCGGCGGCCAGCTCGCGACAACGGTGTCAACGAAGGCTGTCCCTTGCGCGGATGTCTCCAGATGCCGTTCCTTTGAGGGCTGGAGCGCAAGGCCAAGCTCTGCCAGTTCCCGGACACCCTCGAGCGATCCGCCAAGCGCTGCCCGGTAGGTCTGGCTCATCAGGATTGCATCGCTGCGTCCGGCTCCATGTGCCAAGATGTCCTTGAGCCAGATCCGGAGGTCTTCGGCGGAGCTGACACCGCCAGCGTCGATGACCTGTTCCAGCCCATGCGAATAGGTGAACGCCCCAACCGGAAAGGCCGGAGAGAGAAACGTCAGCAACCGGTAAAGCGCAGATTGGGCCAAGGCATCTGTCATTGGCAGCCACCGACTTCTGCCGTCATCCCCGCCTTGAGCGGGGATCCAATCGCTTGCAGAGAATCTGATTTAGAAACGCGGGAGCTTCGGCAAGCGGGCATGCGAGTGGATCCCGGCTCGGCGGCCGGGATGACACCCTTAAAAAAGACCCGGAAAACATCAGCCATGCGAGTGCGTATGCCCGTGATCGTGGCTATGGCCATGCGTCTGGCCGTGACCATAGGCCCCGCCCTCCGGATCGAAAGGGGCGTTCAAGGCGGTCAGCTTGCCGCCGAGTTTCTCGACCATGTCCTCAATCACGTGATCCCGCCTTATGCGCAGTGTGTCGCCCATCAATTGGGTCGGCAGATGCCGGTTGCCGAGATGCCAGGCAATCTTCACAAGATGCGCCGTGTTCTCGGCAAGGATCTCGACCAGGTCTTCCGGCTCCGCTAGCACTTCGATGATCCGGCCGTCTTCCAGAACGAGGCCGTCCCCATGATGAAGATGAACCGCATTTGCCTCATCCAGAAGGAAAGTAAGGCCATTTGCTCCCGTCATTGCCGCACGGCGGCGATGACGGTCTTCGCGATCCAGCGTGATCGTATCTGCGGATTGGCCGGTCCATTCACCGGCCGGTTTGATGCTGGCAACCCGGATCATGAAGTCCTTCCTGTTAGATGAGCTTTGGGCGTTTTCATCAAAATGCCCGATCCTCTAGGCCGCTGCAGCCGCAACGACCTTGGCCATCATGGCCTTGTAGCCGGGGCGGTTCCGAAGGGCCTTGAAGTAGTCGTAGATGCGGCCTTCCTTCGGCAGGTCGAATTTGGCGGTCACTGCCCAGGCACCGCAATGGCCAATGATAATGTCTGGCACGGTGAAGGTCTCACCCATGATATATGGCCCTTCGCCCATGCGCGCGTCGAGGATCCGCAAGCCTTCGGCGAATTCCGCCTTGCAGACAGGCTTGATCTCTGGAACGCGAAGTTCTTTCGGGTGAATGAAACTGTTCTTGGCTGCCGTCCAGAGTGCCCCTTCCAGAACGTCGACCGCCAGTTGCGTGAAGCTGTCCTGGATGGCGCGCTCTTTGGTGCCTGCCGGAAAGGTAAACTTTCCATGCTTGTCGGCAAGATATTGGCAGATGGCGATTGATTCCGGGAGCACCAGATCGCCGTCGATCAGCACCGGCACCTTACCGGCCGGATTGACCTCGCGAATGCCCTCAGATTGGGGCATTGCCGGATCGATTTCATATGGTTCGCCCAATTCCTCCAAAAGCCACATGACGCGCATAGCCCGGGTCTGCGGATAGCCGACAATCTTGTACATTCGTTTCTCCCTTTGCGTGTTTTTTGGGAGATTAGAACAGGAAGTAGCGCTGTGCCATGGGCAAAACGTCCGCCGGTTCACAGGTCAGCAACTCGCCGTCGGCGCGGACTTCATAGGTCTCCGGATGGACCTCAACGTGCGGGGTGGCGTCGTTCAGCACCATGGATTTCTTGGAGATGCCGCTGCGCACGTTTTTGACGGGCAGAACCAGACTGTCGAGATCGGCTTTGTCCTTGACGCCGTTGTCATAGGCGGCTTTGGAGACGAACGTCACCCGGCTCTGAGTCATGGCCTTGCCGAATGCGCCAAACATCGGCCGGTAATGCACCGGTTGCGGTGTCGGAATCGAGGCATTCGGATCGCCCATCGGTGCGGCGGCAATTGTGCCGAGCTTCATGACCATGTCCGGTTTGACGCCGAAGAATTTCGGATCCCAGAGCACTAGATCTGCGAGCTTGCCGACTTCGACGGACCCGATGTGTTCGTCCAGCCCGTGGGCGATTGCCGGATTGATGGTGATCTTGGACATGTAGCGTTTGACGCGGAAATTGTCGTTTTCGCCCCCTTCATCAGACAAGCGTCCGCGCTGGACCTTCATCTTGTGCGCCGTCTGCAAGGTGCGGATGATCACCTCGCCAACCCGGCCCATCGCCTGGCTGTCCGAGGCGATGATCGAGAAGGCGCCCATGTCGTGGAGAATGTCCTCCGCCGCGATGGTCTCCTTGCGGATGCGGCTTTCGGCAAAGGCAACATCTTCGGGGATCGAGCTGTCGAGGTGGTGGCAGACCATGAGCATGTCGAGATGCTCTTCCAGCGTGTTCACCGTATAGGGGCGAGTCGGGTTGGTCGAGGACGGCAGAACATTCGTTTCGCCGCAGACCTTGATGATGTCTGGAGCATGGCCACCACCGGCGCCTTCGGTATGGAAGGCGTGGATCGTGCGGTCCTTGAACGCGGCTTTGGTGTTTTCGACGAAGCCCGATTCGTTCAGCGTGTCCGTGTGGATCATCACCTGGACATCGTATTCGTCCGCAACGGAGAGACACGTGTCGATGGCTGCCGGGGTGGTGCCCCAGTCCTCATGCAATTTGAGTGCAGAGGCACCGGCGAGGATCTGCTCTTCAAGCGCTGCCGGCAAAGACGCGTTGCCTTTTCCGGCAAAGGCAAGGTTCATCGGGAAGCTATCTGCCGATTGCAGCATCCGGGTTATGTGCCAGGGGCCCGGCGTGCAAGTGGTGGCGTTGGTGCCGGTTGCCGGTCCCGTGCCGCCGCCGAGCATGGTGGTCACGCCGGACATCAGCGCATCATCGATCTGTTGCGGACAGATGAAATGAATATGAACATCGAGCGCGCCAGCGGTCAGGATCTTGCCTTCCCCGGCAATGGCTTCCGTACCTGGTCCGACGATGATATCGACGCCCGGCTGGACATCTGGATTGCCTGCTTTGCCGATGCCGACGATGCGGCCGTCCTTGAGGCCGACATCGGCTTTCACGATTCCCCAGTGATCGACGATCAGCGCATTGGTGATGACGGTATCGACCGCGCCTGCGGACCTTGGTGCCTGGCTCTGCCCCATGCCGTCACGGATCACCTTGCCGCCGCCGAATTTTACTTCTTCGCCGTAGGTCGTGAAATCCTTCTCCACCTCGATGATGAGATCGGTATCGGCCAGTCGCAACCGGTCCCCGGTGGTCGGTCCAAACATGTCCGCATAGGCGGCGCGGGACATCTTATAAGCCATTTATGTCTCCAATCAGCTATCAGACCAATGTCTGTCAGCCGCCATAGTCTTCGACCATGGCGTTCAAATCATCGATGCGCTGCATGGTCATGACGATCATGCAGTTGCGGTAGAGTTCGTTGCCGCGAGTGCCGCCTCTGAAGGGAAAACTATAGGCGGTGCAGTCCTTGTCGCGGAACTCGGTCCAGGCCTCTTGCGCAGCCTTCAGAGCATCCGGGCTTCCCTTCAAATGCTCAGGCAGAGAGGCGTCGACCTCCGTCATCTTCGCCAGTGCGCGTTCATAAGCCGCCGTCAGGTCCTGGTTTGCCTGATCCAGTGCCTTTTCCGCGCAGTATGTGCGTTCCGAATTGTTCAGCGGGTAACCGCAATCAATCTTGTCGTCGGCAAGGGCGGGCACGCAAAGGCCCAAGAGGACGGCTGGTAAGACTGCTTGGCTCCAAAAACGCATCAATTCCCAAGCCCCTGTGTCAGGTCTTTCAGCTCGGATGTGCGTTGGCGTGTCAGATCCGCCCGGCATTGCAACACCAGCATCGGCTCCATGGATCCGCCGCGGGCCAGAAAGCCATAGGACTCACAGGCCTTGTCGCGGAACGGGATCCAGGCGCGCTGGGCCGCTTTCAGTGTCTCAGCGGCACCCTTGAGATCGCCCGAAAGGTAGCTGTCTGTCTGCTTCATTGCTGCCATGGCTGATTTGTAGGCCGCATTCAGCTCCACATCCGCTGCTTCCCAGTCCTTCTTTGCGCAAATGGTCATATCCAACTGGGTTTGCGGTTCTTTGCAATTAACATCCTGCGCATGAACAGCAGGTGCGAATGCTCCACCGAAGGCAACAACTGCCAGACCGACAACAAGGAAACGCATTTGGCTTACCCTTTGAGCTTACCCATGACTTTCTGATTGAAGCCATAGACCGTGCGGTCCCCGCGATATGGAACCAGGGTCACGGACCGGGTTTGCCCCGGCTCAAACCGCACAGCTGTCCCGGCGGGAATGTCGAGGCGCATGCCCATGGCAGCATCTCGGTCGAAGGAGAGCCCAGGGTTCGTTTCGGCAAAATGATAGTGACTGCCCACCTGGATCGGTCGGTCGCCGGTGTTCGATACATCCAGCGACAGCGTCTCCAGTCCGGCATTCAGCTCTATCTCACCGTCCGCTGCAAAGATTTCTCCCGGGATCATTGGTCGAGATCCTTTCTGCGCTTCATCCAGGCGAGCGTTGCGCCAATAGACAGGCCGACGGCAAAGATGAGGAGAGTCTCAACAGTGAAATAGCTGGCCGCATCGGTGTGCGGGTGAGCATGTTCTTGAATGCTGGGATGAGCAAAGGCCGACCCTGCAGAAAGTGCCAGGGCAGATGCCGCTGTGATAACTCTGGTCATAACAATCTCCTTTAGTCAATTCAGCGGATCGGTTCGTGAACCGTCACAAGTTTAGTTCCGTCGGGAAAGGTTGCCTCGACCTGAACATCGTGGATCATTTCCGCGACCCCTTCCATGACCTGGTCGCGGGTGAGAACCTTGGCGCCTGCAGCCATCAGATCGGCGACGCTGCGCCCATCCCGGGCTCCTTCGACGACAAAATCCGTAATCAGGGCAATAGCTTCAGGGTGATTCAGCTTGACGCCGCGTTCAAGCCGCCGGCGGGCTACCATGGCTGCCATGGAGATGAGCAGCTTATCTTTTTCCCTTGGTGTCAGGTTCACGGAAGTCCTCCAGAATTAACAGTACCAAACGCGCGGCAGGCGTGCCGACCGATAGGTTTCAAGAAAGGCCATCAACGACAGTCGTAGAGCCCGGCTGTCGGTGGCAACAAAGCGTAAGATGAGATGCCCGTTCCATGCGCTTGCGGCTGCTTGAACAGAGCCAGATGAAGCGCCTTCCAGGCAGCTTCGGGCATTTTCCAGTCTGTCTTCGGCGTCAGGTGCGCAGTCCAACAGGGTTGCCATGGCCTTTGCGCCCTGACCGGTTGCCGGACCGGAAAAGAAGTTGCTTGGGTCACCGTTGAGACGCAGATCGTCGGCGAAGACGAGCTTGCCATCCCGGCGGATCCGCCAGCTGTCCTTGAAAAACACCCGGGTCAGCTGTTCGCCCATGGCGGCGCGACCCAGAACAACACTTTCAAGGATGAGTAGCCGGGCGGAGCCGGTAAGCTCTGCAGTGATCCGGCGCGAAACGCTCGAGTTTTCAAACAGAATCGTTTCCTGAGGCAACCATTCAAACGTGGCTTCCGCACCAACAGACAGCTGACCTGTTACTTCTGCGGAGGTCCCAAGACTGCGGTAAGCCCGTTCGGCAGTCTGGGTTGTCACGATTGCGTGAGCATCTGCGCCGATTGCAATGTCATAATCCATCCGATCACCGCCGGTGAGGCCGCCGGCTGTGTTGATAAGGACAGCGGTCGCGGGTTCACCATAGACCTTGGGGAGGCGAACCTTCGCGGAGCCGCTTTGGAAGAGATCTTTCAGCCGGGTTTGGCCAGCCGTATTCGCGAACGCGACGCGTGCAGTACCGCGTACCCGCTGCATTGCAGGCGCGGTTTTTCCAATTTCCGATGCTGTTGCAGCATCATACATCCTGGAAGCCTCCCCGCTTCAGACCTGTTTCGTTCTTCTTTCTACCGTGCCCGCTCGATGTTTGATTGTCCACGGTCAGGCGAAACCGGCATCTTGTCGTTTCCAACAGTAGCAACAACCGGGCCAAGACGGTTCGTGTAGAATACTGACGGCAATTAGCCTTCAAAGTGCTGATAAATCGAAACTATTCTTGCTATCAGGAAGCTGATTTGCACAAAAAATAAGCGGGTGCTCAAAAGATTGCCGCTGGATGACTCCATCGCAAGGGTTGCTCTTGCGTCTATGATCCGGTTTTTTAATTGGAACTTTCCGCTAAGGTGCTTTTGATTTGAAGCAGTCGTGTTCGCCCATGGGAAGACAGCGAGGATTTCCGGTGTACGCAAGCTTATTCGGCCGTCGATCAGCCTTGCCCATTCTGGCGGCAACTCTCGGATTGTTTCTGATAGCTGCGCCAGTTCGAGCGGAAATAGGTACCTACATCCTCGTGGATGCCCGCAACGGCGCGGTGGTGGACCAGAAAAACGCGACCCGCAAATGGTATCCGGCATCCCTGACCAAGATGATGACGGCCTATGTGACCTTCAAGGCGATCCGCGAAGGACGGGTAGCTCTCGATTCCGCCGTTGTACAATCCAAAAACTCGGCAGCTGAACCGCCCAGCAAGATGGGTTTCAAGGTTGGCACGAAATTCACCATCGACACGGCGCTGAAGATCATACTGATCAAATCGGCCAATGACGTGTCTGTTGCACTGGGCGAAGCAGTCTCTGGATCAGAAAGCGCCTTCCTTGCAGAGATGAATGCCGAAGCCCGCCGGTTGGGAATGACGAACACCCGCTTTACAAATCCGCATGGCCTTCCGGACAACCGCCAGGTCACAACAGCTCGAGATATGGCGATCCTTGCTATGGCTCTGCGCGCGGATTTTCCGGAGTCGCGAGAGTTTTACAAACATCCAGGCATCCGGTTCGGTAAGAAGACCTTGCGCTCGGCCAATCGGGAGTTCCTGCTCCGGGTTCCGGGCGCCAACGGTATGAAGACCGGCTACATCTGCAATTCCGGCTTTAATGTTGCGTCCTCGGTGACGCGCCGGGGGCGAACGCTCATTGCAATCATCATGGGCGCTTCTTCGGGGCTTGAGCGGACAGCCTTTGCCCGGCAGTTGTTTGATGAAGGATTCCGAAAGGGCAGCCGCGGCCAGAATGTGAAGAGTCTCAGTGGTTCATCGGGCAATCCGCCCGCCGATGGTTATTGCCGCCGGAACAAGAAGCTGAGTTCCAAGCAGTATATGGCCCGTTACGACATGCAGAATGAGCCAAGCGGCGGTGGCTTGCTGTTCTTCGGCAAACAAAAGAACCCGAAAGAGGTCAAGGTCGATACCAGCAGCTTTACCAAGTCGAACGGCAAGCCGGATTGGGCCAAGATCCTCGATCGAACTTTGGGACCACGCCGGGTTGCGTACAAGCCGTTGCCGGTTGGGCTCGGCAATCCGAAAGGCACACCGGTCGTCAGTGCTTCGGTTCCTGCCGAAGATATTCCTTTGCCGACGGCCAATCCGATCCGTTTGGCAGAAATCAAGATTCGCAATCAGTTGCAGACAGCCCAACCCATTGGAACAACTGGTACTCCGCAGACTGCACAGGCAGGTGCCGGATCAATCCCTCAAGTTGAGGCGACAGCGCAACGACCTGGATCTGCGGTGGATACGTCGCGGACCGCTCCCGGCTCGATCTTTAGAAAAGGGCTTGATTTCACGGTGCCCGTTCCTGCGCCCAGTCCGTCGCGATCCAACTAGATCCCCCTGGTTTGACAGCGGGAACTCGATCACTCTCTGGTTTGCTTAACTTATTTTTAACGCTGTTCTTTAACGATGCAGTAAGCGTCGATCTGAATTGAGGTCATTGCCTTGCCGGATCGTCAGCTGCAGCACAAGAGGTGCTGCTATAGGCGAAGAAACGCCGTGTTGATGAGGATCGAGAGATCACCGCATGATAGAACCGAGATCAACTGCCACAATCCGCGCCCTTGCGAGCCTTGCAGAATTGTCTGCAGACCAGCTGGAAGAAGGCACTTCGGTTGAAGACGTTATCGCAACTTTACGAAAAGCTGCGGAAGCTGTCCGGATGGTGATCGACGAGACAGAAATGGAAGACGATGCGCCGGAAGAAGCAGATCTCGCGCAAGACCTGACCCCGATGGATCTTTCCGGCGATGACGCCGCTGAGCTGTCTGACGATGATACCGAGACAAAGAGCGGCGAGATCCACGTTCTGAACGCCGGCTGATATTGTTTTAGCGGGACCCCAATCATTCGGCACCTCCAAGCATCAGGCTTTCTGCTTTGACGCTGCGCCGTCACAGATGCTAGCCATAGCCCCTTGTGGAGCACAGGCGGTTTTTTGACGTCCGCCACACCTCATTTCATCAATGAGAGTATGCTCCGGGTTTCTATGGAGCGAAGTGTATGAGCGTTGCGGATGCATCCCCCGTATCTGAAAAACCGCCGAGAGGTCCCAAGCCGCCGATCCCTGTGTCCGTTCTGACCGGGTTTCTGGGTGCTGGAAAGACAACGCTTCTGAACCGTATTCTTCAGGATCCGGCCATGGCTGATACGGCCGTAATCATCAACGAATTCGGTGAAATCGGCCTGGACCATCTGTTTGTCGATCAGGCAGGCGATGGCATCGTTGAGTTGTCGTCGGGGTGTTTGTGCTGCACGATCCGCGGCGATCTCGTAAACACACTTGAAAATCTGCTGCGTCATCTGGACAACGGACGGACCGAACGGTTGACCCGGGTGGTCATTGAAACCACAGGTCTCGCGGACCCTGCACCAATCCTTCACACGATCATGCTGCACCCCTATCTGGTGATGCGCTACCGGCTGGACAGTGTCGTGACCCTGGTGGATGCCGTGAACGGGCTCTCCACGCTTGATGTGCATGAAGAAGCCAAAAAACAGGCCGCGGTTGCGGACCGGATCGTGCTCACCAAGACGGATCTGCTCAACAGTGAGGAGAGCCAGAGGAACTTTTCGGATCTGAAATCCCGACTTCTTGCTTTGAACCCGGGCGCCAGGGTGTTTGATACCCAGGCCGGTGAAGCGACCCCGGAAACGCTCTTCAATGCAGGGCTTTACAATCCGGAGAGCAAGATCCCGGACGTTGCCAACTGGCTGAACGCGGAAGCCTATGAGCCAAACCACCATGATCATTCTCATGGCCATCATCACCATGACGGCGATCACAACCATGGGCACCACCATCACGGCCACGATCATGCGCATGACATAAACCGGCACAGCGACGCGATCCGCGCCTTTACCTTGTCGACCGACCGTCCGGTCTCGGCGTCAGCTTTGGAAATGTTTCTCGATCTGCTGCGCTCGGCGCACGGCCCAAAACTGCTGCGGGTCAAAGGCATTGTTCAGATCGCCGAGGACCCGGACCAGCCCGTCGTCATTCACGGCGTTCAGCACGTCTTCCACCCACCGGCAACGCTCGACGCCTGGCCAGATGAGGACCGGCAGACCCGGATGGTATTCATCACCAAGGATCTGCCCGAAGGGTTCGTCCGCAAGATGTTCGAGGCTTTTTCCGGCGCGCTTCGGCCCGACACGCCGGATAGTGATGCCATGCTGAATAACCCGCTTGCCGTGTCCGGTTTCACGAGCCCGCCGCGTTAGTCTCCAGTCTCCATGGCAGAATAATTACAGCCGGTAGTGCAGGGCTCCTTCTCCCATCGGGTGAGGTGACTTGTCATCTAAGGCGGTTTTTCAATGGTTATTCAGCCGCCGCTGACTACTCCGTGCCGCCCCGGCCCTAAGCCGAGGGCTTTTGGTTCCGGTCCCGGCTCAAGGCCGAGACGGCAACCTATTACGGGATCTCACTCTGCCTCTTTCTTCCGCAACCGGATCAAGCCTTCCTGGGCCGTCGAGGCGATCAACTTGCCCTCCTGGGTGTAGAGCAGGCCGCGGTTCATGCCGCGGGAGCCGGAGGAACTGGTGCTGTCGGTCGCGTAAAGAAGCCACTCGTCCGCACGGAACGGGTGATGAAACCACATAGCGTGATCCAGGCTGGCCGCCTGGATTTTTGGGCTGAAAACCGACGTGCCGTGCGGGAACAACGAGGTGTCGAGCAATGTCATGTCGGAGGCATAGGCCAAAACACACTGGTGAATGCGCTCATCATCCGGCAAAGGGTCGCTGGCCCGCACCCAGACATATTGCTGGGCTGGCAGCGGTTTTTTGCTGAAATAGTGGGTCATATCGACCGGGCGCATTTCGATCGGCCGTTCGCGCTCCCAGTAGCGTTTGACGTTTTCCGGCGCGAAGGCGAGGAATTTTTCTTTCAGCTCCTGTTCGCTCGGCAGGTCGTCAGGTCTTGGCACATCCGGCATGTCGGCCTGGTACTCCAGCCCCTCTTCGCGCACCTGGAATGAGGCGGACATGGAGAAAATCGCATGGCCGTGCTGAATGGCGACGACCCGGCGGGTGGTGAAGCTGCCGCCATCACGGATCCGGTCGACTTCATAAATGATCGGCACCGACGGATCGCCGGGCCGCAAAAAATAACCATGTAGGGAGTGAACATGGCGGTCTTCGACCACCGTGCGCGAGGCGGCCACCAGCGCTTGGCCTATCACCTGGCCGCCAAAAACACGCTGCCAGCCGACTTGGGGGCTGCGACCACGAAACAGATTGTGTTCCAGAGGTTCCAGGTCGAGAATGTGCAGAAGGTTGTCAATGGCCGTATTCATCGGCGCGGTTCCTGTTAAATAGAACAATAGGGACAGTGGCCGGGTGAGCCGCCGGTTTGATGAAGTCTTGGACGTGTGTTGACGTTAAAGTCAAGATGCCCCAACGGAAACGAGGGGCGAGGAGTTTGTAAGCAATGGCAAGATCCAAAAAGAGCGACGAGATGTATGATGTCGTCATCGCAGGCGGCGGCTATGTCGGCCTGTCGCTGGCGCTCGCGCTGAAGCAAGGGGATCCGGGCCTCAAATGCGCTGTTGTTGATCCAAAGCCGATGAATACCCTCGACAAGGATCCGCGCGCATCCGCCATTGCAGCGGCCGCGTCCCGAATGCTGACCCAGTTGGGCATTTGGGACAAAATCTCGGACAAAGGCCAACCGATCAACGAGATGATCGTCACGGACAGCAAGTTGCGCGATGCGGTGCGTCCTGTTTTTCTGACCTTTGACGGTGAAGCGACCGATGGCGAACCGTTCGCGACCATGATGCCCAACGGTGTCATGATGCCGGCGCTCTACAAAGCAGCCAAAGCCCTCGGGACAGTGTTCTTTGCGCCCAACAGCGCCGCCACCTTCCGGAACAACCCGGATCACGTGGATCTGGAACTCAACGATGGCAAGGTTCTGAAAACCCGCCTTTTGATCGCTGCAGATGGTGTCCGTTCCAAATTGCGGGATCTCGCAGGTATCCGGACGGTCAATTGGGACTACAAGCAGTCGGGCATTGTGACGACGATCAAGCACGAGCGTCCGCACAACGGCCGCGCCGAAGAACACTTTCTGCCGGCCGGACCCTTTGCCATTCTGCCACTGCCGGGCAACCGCTCGTCTCTTGTCTGGACGGAAAAGACGTCCGATGCCGATCGCCTGGTCCGCTCCGATGATTTCACATTCGAGCTGGAGCTGGAGCGCCGCTTTGGGCATCACCTTGGGACTTTGGAAGTTGACGGCCCGCGCCAGGCCTATCCGCTTGGTTTGAAGCTGGCACGCGAGTTCGTGAAACCGCGGTTCGCCCTGATCGGTGATTCGGCTCACGGTATTCATCCGATCGCAGGCCAGGGACTGAACCTCGGGTTCAAGGACGTGGCAGCGCTTGCGGAAGTCATCATTGATGCCCGCCGTCTCGGTCAGGACATTGGCGCATTTGATGTACTGGAGCGCTACCAGCGGTGGCGCCGGTTCGACACGTTCCAGATGGGTGTTGTGACGGATGTCCTTAACCGTCTGTTTTCAAACGATATTGATATCCTCCGGGCTGCGCGGGATTTCGGCCTCGGGCTGGTTGACCGGATGCCGAGCCTGAAAAGCCAGTTCATCAAGGAAGCATCCGGTTTTGCGGGGCCGGTGCCGAAATTGCTTTCAGGAGACCCGATCTGATAGGAGATGAATTCTCCGCTAGGTTTCCTGGGCAGCGCTTGCATGAACGATCAAAATTCCAGCTATCCGCAGCACCGGTCCATTTTGATGACCGGCTGCTCCTCCGGGATTGGCGAAACATCAGCCCGTCTTCTCCGCGGACGCAACTGGCGCGTCTTCGCTACCGCGCGCAAGCTGGAAGATGTTCAACGCCTGAAGGATGAGGGGTTTGAGTCCTTTCAGCTCGATTATGAAGATCCGGATTCGATCCGTGTGACAGCTGATGCCGTTTTGGAAGCCACAAACGGCGAACTGGATGCCATCTTCAACAATGGCGCCTACGCGATCCCGGGGGCACTGGAAGATCTGCCGACCGACGGTCTCAGAGCCCTTTTCGAAGCCAATTTCATCGGCTGGCACGATTTGACGCGCCAAATCATTCCTACAATGCGTGCCCAGAAGTGCGGACGGATTGTGCAGTGTTCGTCTGTTCTTGGCTTTGTGGCGCTCAAATACCGGGGCGCCTACACGGCTTCTAAATTTGCACTCGAGGCTTACACGGACACCTTACGCCAGGAGCTTGCGGGCACAGGGATTCACGTTTCGCTTATTGAGCCCGGGCCGATCGACACTAGGTTCACGCAGAACACGATCGCAAACTTTGACCGGTGGATTGGCGAAGAGGGGGCCAAGCAGTCCGTTCACCGCGAGACTTACGAAAAACGCCGGATCCGCATGGAAGCTGGAGAACCGGGTCCCTTTAAATTGCCGCCAAGCGCAGTCACCAAACCTCTGATCCACGCCATTGAGTCACATCGGCCAAAAGCGCGATACCGTGTCACCATCCCAACGAAGGTGATGACGATTGCAAAACGGCTCCTGCCGACACGTGTTTTGGACAGGTTCTGTATCTGGGCGGCGGACGGCGAAGAATAAAACCCGGACCCGGCCGAAAAACCTGGTGCAGGGAAACGCGGGAAACGACAAGGACGTACTTGATGGAACAAATCTACGATATTCTCATTTTTGTCGGCATGGCGGCCGTGGCGCTTGTGCTGTTTGCGGGGCTTTTGAACATGTTCCGCAATGGTCCAGCCAATCGCTCTCAAAAATTGATGCGCTGGCGGGTGGGATTGCAGTTCCTTGTGATTGTCCTTGTGATGGGTGGGCTCTACTTCTTCGGCAAAGGCTGACAAGCCAGCCGAAAACACGAACATTTCTGCGGGATGGGATTTCATGGTCGTACTGAACAAGATCTACACAAAAACTGGTGACAACGGCACGACCGCGCTGGGTTCCGGTGAGCGGCGGCCAAAATACGATCTGAGGATCGACGCCTACGGCACCGTGGATGAAACCAATGCCATTGTCGGCATGGCCCGGTTGCATACCGCTAGCGTTGTTCCGGACATCGACGCCGTGCTGAACCGCATCCAGAATGATTTGTTTGATCTCGGTGCGGATCTTGCCACACCGGAAACCGATCAAGACCTGGGCTACGAGCCGCTCCGGATCACGGATGGTCAGGTTTCGGCAATTGAACAAGCGATTGATAAACTAAACGCAGATCTCTCGCCGCTTCGTTCCTTCGTTTTGCCGGGTGGCAGTGCGGCTTCTGCCCATTTGCATCTCGCAAGAACGGTTTCCCGCCGTGCTGAACGCTTGATGGTCGAACTGGCCGACCGTGAAACCATCAATCAGGCAGGCATCCGGTACATGAACCGTCTTTCGGACTACTTCTTCGTCGCGTCCCGTTATCTGAACAACAAGGGCGAAGAAGACGTGTTATGGGTTCCGGGTAAAAACCGCTAACCGGCCCATAATTTCAGGACGCCAGCCATGTTTCTCCCGCTTCACGATCACAATCGGCTGAAACATGTGCCGCGGCCCTATGTAAATCTTTCGCTGATTGCCGCCAATGTCCTGGTTTTCCTGGTGGTGCAAGGCGGCGGTATATCTGAAGGGGCGAGCGCGTCGGTCTATTCCTATGGGCTCGTGCCAGCGGTCTTTTTCGACCTGCGTGATCTAGCCCCGCATCTTCAGGTGCTGCCTGAATGGTCTGGGATCGTGACATACGCCTTCTTGCATGGCGACTTCATGCATCTCTTGGGCAACATGCTGTTTCTTTGGGTGTTCGGCGACAATGTGGAAGATGCGGTCGGCCATATCGGTTACCTGGTCTTCTATCTCTTGTGTGCCGCTGCCGGTGGTTTTGCTTACGCAGCCCTTGATCCCGGTTCTGAAATCCCGTTGATCGGCGCATCGGGCGCTGTATCGGGCGTGGTGGCGGCTTATTTGATGCTGCACCCGCGCGTACGCATCTGGGTGCTCGCGTTCGGCCGTATTCCGTTGCGGCTGCGTGCGGTCTGGATCTTGGGAGCGTGGGTTATTTATCAGTTTGTCCAGATCGCGACATCGATCGACAGTCAAGTCGCCTGGATTGCCCATATCGGTGGTTTGGCAGCCGGCGCCGTCCTCATCTTGTTCATGAGGCGACGCGGAGTGGTGCTGTTTGATCGGGATCTCGCGTGACGGTGATTGATTTAAACACGAGTACGAGAGCCTAAATCCTCACGCTGGATCTCAAGCAAGCAGCCATTTGCCGGATTTGTTGCGGCACGCCGTGCCGTTGTCCTGCCGCCTCGTTCCGGACGCGAGCAGGATATTCTCCCGATAGGCCCGACAATAAACGCCGCTTCGGGTTTTCCATGTGCGGACCGGGGTTACAGATCCGCTGGCGCCGGTTTCCTGGTTCCGCCAGGAGCTGGTTTTTCCTGACAAGGATGTTTCTAGAGCATTTTGAAACGTGGCTTCGGCCATCGTTTGATCGGACCGCGCAAGACCGCTGCCGGTGCCAGGCCCGACAAGCGCCGAGGCTGTGCATCCGCTGATAGCTGTAACCAGTGTTAGGACCGGGAGTATACGTGCCGCCCTTATATCCACCCGAATTCGCAACGCTTAACCTCTCCCGCTATTGCCACCCCCGGTCGATCGCCTCTCTCTCCTCGCTGGCGGACAAAGGTTCGCCGCCAGGCGCGCTGTTTCCCTGGAACTGAGATCGACCTGGTACCAAACCCTTACTTTGGGAAGCGGGCGATTGTGCGGCAGGAGTTGGTGCAGGCGATTGCTCCGGCTGATTGTCGTCGTCATTGTCATCTGAAGGCGCCCGTCCACCATCAGCCGCATCTGAGCCTCCGCGATTGCCGCCGTCGTTGTCATTATCTCCGGAATCGCTCTGGGCTTCGCTTCCAGTGTCATTTCCGCCGCGATCACTTCCGCCTCGGTCGCTCCCGCCGCGATCGCTGCCACCACGGTCGCCACCGCCGCGCTCACCGCCGCCTCTTTCGCTGCCGCCGCGACCGCCATCGCCATCACTGTCGCCGTCGTTGTCTGCATCGGAGCCGCCGCGGTCACCGCCACCGCGTTCGCCGCCGCCTCTTTCACTACCACCGCGACCGCCATCACTATCGTTGTCGCTGTCGTTATCTCCGTTGGAGCCACCCCGTTCACTGCCGCCCCGACTACCGCCTCCGCGACCATTGCCGTCGTCGCCGCCCCGGTCACCTCTCTCGCTGCCACCGCGGCCTCCGCCACGGCCTTCACCGCCACCGCCGCCCCGGTCACCACCTCCGCGGTTGTCAGATTCCGCGACTGCGGCGATGGTCGTTTTCTGGTCAAACAAGGGGCTGAAGTAGACACAGGAAAAAACCAGCGCCGCAGCCACCACACCGGGCAGACGTCGGACCATCGCAGAGAGGCGGTCATGCAATGGCGTCTGGCGGGTGTGTTCCATGTAGTCGTTGTCTTTCAAGGCTTGCGCGCGCCTGACAATCTGAAGATTGTTTCGGCTTTCCCCTTTAGAACCCTCAAGTGGGTACATTCCTTCCTGCAATGTAGTCAAAAAATAGCCGGGATCAAAAGTCTAACTCCCGTGTTGTAAAGTTTGAGAGAGGCGTGGCGGAGAACTTCTTGGCCGATGAACCACTGAAAGCGGACATGATCCGCTTGATACCGAAACTGAGAAGTTTCGCGCTGCGGCTATGCCGGAATCCGGATCAGGCAGACGATCTGGTGCAAACAACGTGCGAGCGGGCCATTCGGTCGCTGGATCAGTTTGATCCCGCAACCCGTCTGGACAGCTGGATGTTCCGGATCCTGCAGAATCTTTATTTCAACATGCAGCGGGACACGGCCAACCGCGCAAGACTGTTTGAGAAAGCGATGTTCGATTATGACGACACGTTTGACGGCCAACGGGCGGCAGTTTCCAGCCTGGAATTGCAACAGGTTCGCCGATTTATCGAGCAGTTGGACGACGACAACAGAACGGTCTTGATGATGATCGCCATAGATGGGCGCAGCTACAAGGATGTTGCCGAAGAGCTGCAGGTCCCTATTGGCACGGTCACAAGCCGGCTGGCCCGCGCACGGTTGAAACTGAGAGACTGGCTGGAAGCCAGAAAGTCGCCGGATGGCGCATCGCAATCGGCATCTACGGGGGTGGTGTCATGACGTTTGATGAAAAGAAAAGCCAAGTGGACCTGGCGCAGGATATCGGGCTGATCCTAGACAATGAAATGCCGCCCGAAGCGCGGGATGAATTGCTGATCCGTCTTCAAGCCGATGCCGATAGCGCAGAAATGATGAAGCAAATGGCGGCAGATCAGGCTCTGCTTCAAGAGGTGCTGCCGCCGTCTGTTCCGGATGCCACCATAAAGCGGATAGAGAGCGTCATTGAACGCGAATTCGACCGCCGGGCGCCAAAAGCCGGATCTGACAGGCACTGGAGCCGCGCAATCGTATATCTGGCGGCCTCTCTTGTTTTGGTGGCCGGGACGTTTGCCGTCACGAATTTCTGGATGCAGTCCCGTATGGATCAGGTCGTGGCCTCACTCGCGGTCCATATGGAGACGGAACGTCTTGCTCTTGCCCAGACCGTTCAGGAGGCCTTGGAAACAAAGGTCAGTGGAGAACCGGTCGCGATCGGACAGGATGGAGACTGGTCGGAAATCCTTACGCCAATCAAGACCTACAAAAGTAAAAGTGGGCATTGGTGCCGGCAGTATTTGCGCGAAACCCGGTTTGGGAAACTGGACATGACCATTCGGGGCACGGCTTGCCGTGATGAAAATGGTGTCTGGACCACGGTTTTTGCCGAACCCGTGTCAGATAATTTCTCTCCGCAAACCAACGGGATCTGATTTCTCCAATCACATGCTGGGCGCTGATTGCCTGCGCCTGCTGCATTTTGCCGCGCTGCCGCAATGTCATGTTTGCGACGCAACTTTTGCAAAGCACGGCAAATTGCGCCTTTAGCCCTTTTGCTGTCATTGACAGGTGCCGCGCAGGTCAGTACCGTCCCGCGCCATGCGCCACGGTTGGCTTGTTTCCGCCGTTTGTGACGAAGCGTTACAGGGCGGGCGCAAGCCCTTTAATGCGGTGCGGTGAAAGCCGGCCCAGCAAGAGGTTGAGACCAAATGAAAATCCTCGTACCCGTGAAACGGGTCATCGATTACAACGTGAAAGTTCGCGTAAAGGCGGACGGTTCTGGAGTGGATCTTGCCAACGTCAAGATGTCCATGAACCCGTTTGACGAAATCTCCGTGGAAGAAGCCCTGCGCTTGAAAGAAGCCGGCAAGGCGACTGAAGTTGTTGTTGTTTCCGTTGGTCCGCAGCAGGCGACCGAAACACTCCGCACTGGTCTTGCCATGGGCGCCGACCGCGGCATTCTGGTCAAAACGGACGAAACAACCGAGCCGCTGGCCGTTGCCAAGATCCTGAAGGGCATTGTTGAAGCCGAAGAGCCGGGCCTTGTGATTGTTGGCAAGCAGGCGATTGATGATGACTGCAACCAGACCGGCCAAATGCTTTCCGCCCTTCTTGGCTGGAGCCAAGGCACGTTTGCATCCAAGGTTGATCTTGGTGACCGCACCGTTGATGTGACCCGCGAAGTCGACGGCGGCCTTCAGACCGTCAAGTTGAAGCTGCCTGCAATCGTTACGACCGATCTGCGTCTTAACGAGCCGCGCTATGCATCGTTGCCGAACATCATGAAGGCAAAAAAGAAGCCGATCGACGAGAAGACCGCGGACGATTACGGCGTCGACATCACACCGCGTCTGACGGTTGTCACCACGGCTGAGCCGGCTGCTCGTGAAGCCGGTATCAAGGTTGGCTCCGTGAGCGAACTGGTCGAAAAACTCAAGAACGAAGCTGGTGTCCTTTAAGGACCGTCGCAGGAGGAAAGAAAATGACAACACTTCTTGTGGCTGAACACGCTGGTGGCGCTCTGAACGATGCGACATCAAAAGCTATGTCCGCTGCTGCGGCTCTGGGCTCCGACGTCCATGTTCTGGTCGCCGGTAAAGGCGTTCAGGCTGTGGCTGAAGCTGCGGCGAAGCTCTCTGGCGCTGCCAAGGTTCTGGTTGCTGAAAGCGATGCACTCGAGCACCAGCTGGCAGAGCCGATGGCTGACCTGATTGTTGGCCTGGCCGGTGACTATGATGCGATCGTTGCTCCGGCAACCGCAAACGGCAAAAACACCTTGCCGCGCGTTGCAGCCCTGCTGGATGTCATGCAGATCTCTGACGTTACCGCAGTGATCGACGCTGAGACCTTCGAACGCCCAATCTACGCAGGCAACGCGATCCAAACTGTCAAATCCGGCGATGCGAAAAAAGTCATCACCGTGCGGACATCCACGTTCGCAGCAGCTGAAGAAGGCGGTTCTGCCGCCATCGAAACCGTTGCTGGCACAGATGGCTCCGGCCTGTCCGAATTCGTTGGCGAGGAACTTTCCAAGTCCGACCGTCCGGAACTGACGTCTGCCAAGATCATCATCTCTGGTGGCCGCGCGCTGGGCTCCGAAGAGAAGTTCCAGGAAGTCATCATGCCGGTTGCCGACGCACTCGGCGCAGCGGTTGGTGCATCCCGTGCGGCTGTTGATGCCGGGTATGCCCCGAACGACTGGCAGGTCGGTCAGACCGGTAAGGTCGTGGCTCCGGATCTTTACATTGCCTGCGGCATCTCCGGTGCGATCCAGCACCTTGCCGGCATGAAGGATTCCAAGGTGATCGTTGCGATCAACAAGGACGAAGAAGCCCCGATCTTCCAGGTCGCGGATTATGGCCTGGTCGCTGACTTGTTTGACGTTCTGCCGGAATTGAAGGCGTCAGTCGAATAAGACCTGCGGCAAATTGATCACGGACCCCGGGGTGAATGTCAGTTTTCGCCCCGGGGTTCTTGCTGTTCGGCGAAAGACTTGCCAAAAATAACGGCAATAAGCCCAGTCGGGCATTTTATTCAGATCGGATATTCAGATGGCAGTCGAAATCAAGAAAATCGGCGTGATTGGCGCGGGTCAGATGGGCAGCGGGATCGCACATGTGTGTGCGCTGGCCGGCTACGAAGTGGGATTGAGCGATATTTCCATGGAGCGCATCGAATCCGGCCTGGCATCAATCAACGGCAATATGGCCCGTCAGGTATCCAAGTCGATCATCACTGAAGAAGAGCGCACTGGCGCTCTGGCCCGCCTGAAGCCTGCCGAGGATGTAGATCTTCTGAGCGATGCGGATCTGGTGATTGAATCGGCTGTCGAGAACGAGCAGGTCAAACGCAAGATTTTCTCCCAGCTCTGCCCGATCCTGAAGCCGGAAGCGATTCTCGCGACCAATACATCCTCGATTTCCATCACGCGCCTGGCGGCGACAACCGACCGCCCGGAACGGTTCATCGGAATTCACTTCATGAATCCGGTGCCGATCATGGAACTGGTGGAGCTTGTTCGTGGTATCGCGACCGAAGACGAAACGTTTGAAGCGTCCAAGAAGTTCTGCGATCGGTTGGGCAAGCAGATCGCTGTTGCTGAAGACTTCCCAGCCTTCATGGTCAACCGTATCCTGTTGCCGATGATCAACGAGGCGATTTACACGCTTTATGAGGGCGTCGGCTCCGTTGAATCCATCGACAAGGCTATGAAACTTGGTGCCAACCATCCGATGGGCCCTCTGCAACTGGCGGATTTCATCGGTCTCGACACCTGTTTGTCGATCATGCAGGTGCTCTATGAAGGTCTTGCCGACACCAAGTACCGTCCGTGTCCGCTTCTGGTGAAATATGTCGAAGCCGGTTGGCTTGGCCGCAAGACACAGCGCGGTTTCTACGACTACCGCGGTGAGGTTCCGGTCCCGACACGCTAACCGGTCCCACCGCCGTGAACCTTGCCCGCTATTGTCTGACCAATGCCAGTCCTGATCCGGACAAGGTCGCTTTGGAAGTCATCGGTACTGCGGGCGAGCGTCTGGAAATCTGGACTTACGCAGATCTGACGCGATCAATTCTCTCGGTTGCCAATGGCTTGAGGCTTGATGGCTTTGAGCGTGGTGACCGCGTTCTCTTGCGCATCGGACACTCCAGTGACTTTCCGCTGCTCTTTTTCGGGTCTATTGCAGCTGGCCTGGTCCCGGTTCCGACCTCTGCGCTGCTCACGAGCACCGAAACGGATACAATTCTCTCTGACTCTGGTGCTGCGGTTGTTGTCCATGACGGCAATACGGTCTTGCCGCAGGCCGGGACCGCGCGGGTCATTGGTCCCGAGCGGATCGCTCAGCTCAAACAATCTGATCCCGGAGAATTTGAAAACACCGCTGCTGATGACCCCGCGTTTCTGATCTACACGTCAGGCACCAGCGGAACTCCGAAAGGTGTCCTCCACGCGCAAAGGGCGGCTGCTGCCCGGGCGCCGATGTATCTCGGCTGGTATGGCATTCATGCTGACGACCGCTTGCTCCACGCCGGTGCCTTCAACTGGACCTACACGCTCGGCGTCGGGCTGATGGATCCCTGGGCCAATGGCGCGACCAGCGTCGTTTATGACGGCCCGCGCGATCCTCAAGTCTGGCCTGAAATTCTGACTGCGAGCAATGCGACTTTGTTTGCGGCGGTGCCTAGTCTTTATCGGCGGATCCTGAAGTATGGTGAGGTTTCAGAAGGATCTTTTCCAAACTTGCGTCATGGCCTGACAGCTGGAGAAGCTCTTCCTGCAGAGCTCTATCACACTTGGAAGGCGCGCACCGGACGCGAGCTTTATGAAGCGCTGGGCATGAGCGAAATTTCGACCTACCTCTCCAGCAGCCCAATCGTGCCCGTGAAGCCTGGTTCGCCAGGTCGGCCTCAGGCCGGCCGGAAGGTTGCGATCCTCGATGAAACTGTAGAAGGCGAGGAGTTTGCGAGGCCGGATACGGCCGGCCTTTTGGCGGTTCATAGGGACGAACCCGGTTTGATGCTCGGGTATTGGAACCGGCCAGAGGAAACGCAGGCCGCTTTCCGAGGCGATTGGTTCCTGACAGGTGACCGGGCGCGGGCCGATGGAGATGGCTACTACTGGTATGAGGGCCGGGCCGACGACCTCATGAATGCGTTTGGCTATCGCGTTGCGCCGGAAGAAGTGGAACGCACCTTGGTCGCGCATCCGGCAGTTTCTGAAGTTGCCGTGACAACGGTTTCCTCCGGGTCCGGGGTCGACTTGATCACTGCTTTTGTTGTTCCCGCGGACCCGGACAGTTTCGATGAAACTGATCTTGCTGCTTTTGCGGTCGACCGATTGGCGGACTATAAACGTCCAAAGGTTTACCAGATCATTTCTGAACTGCCGCGCACGCCTTCGGGCAAAGTGCAGCGCAAGGCGCTTTCTAAAAATTAAACTCGGAAAAAATGCCGTAAGTTTCTGTTAACGTGTGTTTAAGGCGGCACGGTTAGTGTTTGCCTATCACTAGGAGACCGAGATGGACAGCGTTGGGATCGCCAACACATTTGTAGCCATGACCCAGGCCCAAACCGGCCAGTCGCTTCAGGCTGAAATGATGAAGATGGCAGCCCAGCAAGACGCCAATCTTGTGGCACTTCTCCAGCAGGGCGCTGAGAGCCTTCAGGCCGCCGCCCCGCCCCCGGGTCTTGGAACCCAGGTGGACGTCAGCGCCTGATCGACTTCATTTTGCAGCTTTGTCGTCGAAGTGTGCAGCCCTGTCCGCGCGTCAGCGGTCATTCCTTAACAATTTTGAAGAAACTCCCCATTCGGAACCGGAACCATGCCGGTTGCGGTTCTTGAGTTCCTTATTTCCTGACACGTGTCGGCAAGCACGCTATCTGATAAATGCAAATCAAGTCAGTTGCTTAAATCCGATAGCTAAAATTTTAATCAACTTGTCTTGGCTTTAGTAGGCTTTCATAAGGCCTCACGCCAAGTAACTTATTGTATTTACTTTATTTTCTCTGACTTCGGCACAATATGAGCTGTTGTGTTTTACGTAACGAACGGTGCCGTCATGCCAGAAGGAATTGGATATGGGGCGTCCCCGGCATTCCAGCCTTCGCTGGCGGTGCCGAGAGGCGACCAGCTTGCGCAGCAGGCACAACAAATAAACGCGCGGCAGTCTGCAGTCGTCGCAGAGACAGTGCAGCGGCAGGCGGATTTCAGTTCAAACCGGGCCGAAAGTCTTGCCCGGGTCGCTGAACAAATCGAGCAACGCGCGCAGACAGATGCCGGCCCAGGGGTCGGTGATGTTGTGGACATAACAGTTTAGAACGCAGAGCGTTCGCCCATACAACGCCAAAGGAGATCCGATATGGCGAGTGTATCAGACAGCACCTCTTCATCTGCAGCCTACAGCGCTGCCGCTGTCCGCAGTGAACTGGCAACCAACGCGGTTCGTGATCAGAACGAACAAGAGCGTCAGGTTGCGCAGCAGTTGGAAGAGTCACAGGCAACGGACGAGCAGGATCGGCGCGAACAGCGGCAGATTCCTGGCCTCGGCGAAGCTGTCGACATCACTGTTTGAAGAAACAGGCGGGATCCACACCCCGCCGAAATGATCATTTGGTCAGACCGGTGGCGGTTCACGCCTCCGGTTTTGTCATGGACGCATTGATCAAGGCCTTCGCCTCGCCGGAGGCCCATTCCGCCGGACCGTACATGGTTCCAACCTCGCAGCCGTCCGGGCTGATGAGGATTGTTGTTGGAAGCCCCGTGGCACGGGCGACTTTCCGCAAGTCTTTCAAAAGACCATTCTTGGCATCGTGGTAGTAGGCCAGGTTGCCGACCCCGATTTCTTCCAAAAACGCTTTTGGCTTTTCAGGACCGCCGCGGTCAAGATTGACCGCCACCACTTCAAAATCCGCGTTACCGAGCTCGGCCTGCAGCTCATCCAAGGCGGGCATTTCCTTACGGCACGGTGCACACCATGTGGCCCACAGGTTCATAAGCACCGTCCGGCCTTCAAAGTCCGCCATCGTGATGGGCTGGTCATCCGGGCCCAGGAACGTCAGGTTGCTGAGGTCCAGCGGCTGACTGGCCGGAAGGAAGGCCGCGACCTCTCCTTTGGCATGCGGGGCCACCGCTTCTGCAGAAACAAGGGCGGCCGAACAGCTTTCGCTGCTGCCAATATTGCCATTTTGGCCGTTGATCACGTATAGAGCCGCTACAGCAGCCACTGCACCTGCGAGCCCGGCGGCATAGAGTTTCCGATTGGAGGACTTGGCAGGTTCGGTTGGCTTCGTCATTCGTTCACACCTCGCAAGGGGCGCCTTTCAAAGGACAGGACATGAGCAATCGCATGTGGGGAGGCCGGTTCGCTGAGGGACCGGACGCCATCATGGAGGAAATCAACGCCTCCATCGACTACGACAAGAAGCTATATAAGCAAGACATTGATGGCTCAAAAGCCCATGTGCGCATGCTCGCGGAAAAAGACATTGTGACGCGGGACGATGCCGACAAGATCGTTCAAGGTCTAGACACAATCCTGTCAGAGATCGAAAACGGCGCGTTCAAGTTTTCGCGGGGCTTGGAAGATATTCATATGAATATCGAAGCCCGTTTGGCGGAGCTGATCGGTCCGGCGGCCGGCCGTTTGCACACGGCACGCTCGCGCAACGACCAGGTTGCCACCGATTTCCGGCTTTGGGTCCGCGACACGCTTGACACGCTGGACGCTCAGCTGACGGAACTGATGCAGGTTTTGGCCGAAAAGGCGGAGATCCACGCCGGTGACGTCATGCCCGGGTTCACGCACCTGCAATCTGCTCAACCGGTCACTTTTGGTCATCATCTGCTGGCTTATGTCGAGATGTTCGCCAGGGATCGCGGCCGTGTCCGGGATGCGCGAAAGCGCATGAACGAATGCCCTCTCGGGTCTGCTGCTCTTGCTGGAACGTCCTTTCCGATTGACCGGAAAATGACGGCAGAAGCGCTTGGTTTCGATCGTCCGACCGCAAACTCGCTTGATGCTGTTTCCGATCGGGATTTTGTCATTGAAGCGTTGGGTGCTGCCTCCCTCACAGCGATGCATTTGTCGCGGCTGGCGGAAGAAATCGTTGTTTGGTGCTCGGCTCAATTCGGCTTTGTGAAGCTGTCTGACAAGTTCTCGACCGGCTCTTCGATCATGCCGCAGAAGAAGAACCCGGATGCCGCCGAACTGGTGCGCGCCAAAACCGGCCGGATCTATGGGTCATTGCAGGCGCTTCTCGTTATGATGAAGGGTCTTCCGTTGGCTTATTCCAAGGACATGCAGGAAGACAAGGAACAGGCTTTTGATGGGCTTGCCAGCATCTCCCTCGCTCTGGCGGCCATGACCGGCATGATGCGCGATCTGGAACCAGTCACGAAGGCCATGAAAAAGGCTGCCGGCTCCGGTTATTCCACGGCAACCGATCTGGCTGACTGGCTGGTGCGGGTTCTGGGCCTGCCGTTCCGGGACGCCCACCACGTGACCGGCGCAATTGTTGCGATTGCGGTCAGCAAAGGCATTGAACTGCATAAGGTTTCTCTGGAAGAGATGCAGGGTGTTGAACCGAAGATCACCCAGGAGGTCTTTTCGGTACTGTCGGTAGACAAGTCAGTCCGCAGCCGGGTGAGCTATGGCGGCACATCGCCGGTGAATGTGCGCAAACAGGCGCGCCGCTGGTTGAAAGAGCTGGCCAAGGGCTGAACCCTCTCTCCATTTGCCGCATGACAGCCAAGACTGGTCTTGCCCAATCGGGTCTGTCATGCGAGGAGAAAGCAACAGGAACTCTCCGCCAAAAGGGCTGTAATGGTGACCACGCGCCGCATGATGACTTTCGCGATGACAGGACTATGTCTTGGTCTGCTGCTCACCGGTTGCGGCCGAAAGGCGGCCTTGGACACGCCCACGGCCGCCGCACAGCCGAGTGCGGCGGAGGTTCAAGCCGAAACGCAAGGCATTTATACGCCTGAACAACCGGCACCGACGGCAAGCTCCGGTGGCTTTATCCTCGATCCGTTGATCGGCAATTGACAGTCATCACAGGCACTTAGTGAACACAAATCTGCATGAGTAAAACCCTTGCATCATTTTGATTATAAAGGCGGTGCCCTGTTCGCAGAGGACGTGGCCATCGAGGAAATCGCCCGGGAAGTCGGAACGCCGTTCTACGTCTATTCGACGGCGACGCTAACCCGGCACTATGAAGTGTTTTCGTCAGCCTTTGCCGACATCCCGTCGCTCGTCTGCTATGCGATGAAAGCCAACTCCAACCAGGCGGTTCTGGCAACACTGGCCCAATTGGGCGCAGGAATGGATGTTGTATCGGAAGGTGAACTGCGCAGGGCGCGGGCAGCAGGTGTTCCGGCGAACAAGATCGTGTTCTCAGGCGTCGGTAAGACGGAAACCGAGCAGGCCTATGCACTGACCGAGGACATCCTCTGTTTCAACGTGGAATCCGAGCCTGAACTGCATCAGCTTTCCCGCGTCGCGACCAAGATGGGCAAGACAGCCCGGGTCTCCATGCGCATCAACCCTGATGTGGATGCAAAGACCCACGCGAAGATTGCGACCGGCAAGGCGGAAAACAAATTCGGTATCCCGTGGCAGCGCGCCCGCGAGGTTTACGCAACTGCTGCAAGCCTGCCGGGCCTGAAGGTCACCGGCATCGACATGCACATCGGTTCGCAGATCACCGAGCTTGAGCCATTTGACAGCGCTTTTGCACGTTTGGGCGAGCTGATCACGGATCTGCGTGGTCAGGGCCACGCCATCGATCATGTCGATCTTGGCGGCGGCTTGGGCATTCCATATGTCACCGACAACGACCCGCCACCGCATCCGGATGCCTATGCGGAAGTCGTGAAGAAGCACGTCCGCGAACTTGACTGCAAGGTGATGTTTGAGCCGGGCCGCATGATCGCGGGCAATGCCGGGATCCTTGTCACTCAGGTCATCTATGTGAAGGAAGGTGCCGACAAGAACTTCGTTATTGTCGATGCGGGCATGAATGACCTAATCCGGCCGACCCTTTACGAAGCCTATCACGAGGTCCGCCCGGTTTCAGAGCCGGATGTGAATGCCGATCGATTCACGGCAGATGTTGTCGGTCCGGTCTGTGAAACCGGTGATTTTTTGGCCCAGAACCGGGATATGCCCAAGGTAAATGCCGGTGACATGCTGGCTGTTTATTCTGCAGGGGCTTACGGATCGGTGCAGTCGAGCACATACAATTCACGCCTTTTGGTGCCGGAAGTGCTCGTAAACGCTGATCAATTCGCGGTCATCCGTCCGCGACCGAGCTACGAAGAACTGCTCCACCTCGACAAAATTCCCGATTGGCTCAAGACTTCTTGACATAATTCTCCGGCAATTAGTTGTTTCAGCAACTTGCCGGAGCGCCCCTGATGCCTCACTCTTATAAGGGTGGACAAAAGCTAGGAGCAGCAGGACGCTATCCGGCGGCCTTGCTTCTGTGAGCATCTGGAGGTGCCTTTGCACACCAATGACGACAAGCCGGATCCGATCCGGAACGAGTCCGTGGAACATGCTGGCTGGCCTGCCCTGATCCGGTCACGGCTGAACCGTCTTGTTCGGCACAGCACGTGGGCGCTGTTTGCCGAGCGTTGCTGGCGGGCTCTGTTCCCTCTGTTGATCGTCGTTGTTCTGTTTGTCGGCGTTTCTTGGCTTGGGCTATGGTTGGTTCTGCCGGTCTGGATGGGGCCGATTGGTGTTGTCCTGTTCTTAGGGGCCGCCATTTGGGTGTCCCGTGATCTGTTCAAGATCTCCTGGCCGACCCGCGGCGAAGCTTTGACCCGGGTTGAACAATCCTCTGAATATGGTCACCGACCGCTGACCACACTTGAGGATGAACTGTCAGTCGGTGCCGGCGATCGCCAAAGTGAAGCAATCTGGATGCTGCATCAGCGGCGCACGGCACAGGCGCTGGCCGACATCCGCTCCAAAGGCCCGCAGCCCAAAGCCTACCGCCGTGACCCTCTCGCCATTCGCGTTGTCGCGGTGTGCCTTGTCCTGATCGGCTTTTTTGCAGCCGGGCCGCAATTGAATGAGCGCTTGGGGTCTGCGTTCCGCAATCCGTTTACGACCGTTGAACCGCCCAGCCGCCTGGATGCCTGGGTGACGCCGCCGCTCTATACTAGCGAGCCACCAATCTATCTGACTGGTGAAAGCGCGCAGTTGAGAGACCCGGGCGCCCCTATCTCGGTCCCGGAAGGCTCTGTTCTCGTTGTTCGCACACAAGGTGCGAAAGAGCTTGTAATGACCTTCTCGGAAGGGGCTGAGGGCGAACCCGAAGTCATTGATCCCGCAACGGATGGGCCTCAGTCGAGTGCACAAGCGGGGATGCTGCTTCCTGAAGAACGCCGGTTGACGCTTGAGACGACCGGTATTGTCGATCTGAAGTCTGGTAACGATCCGTTCCTCACCTTTGTTTTTGCCGTCCGCCCGGATGATGCTCCGGTCATCCGCCTGACGGACGACCCTGAAGAGCAGCTGAGCGGGGCGCTGAAGTTTTCTTATCTCGTCAACGACGACTACGGCGTCGTTTCGGCCGAAGCCCGTATCACGCCGTTGCCGGATCCCAACCGGGCTGACGGTCATGTGCCGCGCCCGTTGGTGGATGCCCCTATTTTTCCGCTGTCCCTGCCTCCGCAGGCTGGGACCGCAAAAACAGGCGAAACAATCCGGGATCTGACATCTCACCCCTGGGCCGGGTCTGAAGTGGATTTGAACCTTCTGGCGCGTGATCAGGCTGGACAAGAAGGCATCTCACCACACTACCGGATCACGTTGCCGCAACGCCGGTTCAGCAAACCGCTTGCGCGTGCAGTTGTGGAACAGCGGCGTAATCTGGCTCTGGATGCGCAAAATCATCCAACGGTCATCACGTCGTTTGACGCCTTGATGCTGGCCCCGGATGTCTTCGACGTCCAGGCGCGCACTTATCTCGGAATGGACTTCGCCTATCGCCAATTGATCAAGGCGAATACGGACGAAGAGCTCAAAACGCTTCTGCCGTTGTTGTGGGATCTGGCGCTTTCGATCGAGGACGGCGATCTTTCGATGGCAGAGCGGAAGCTGCGCGAAGCACAGGAGGCGTTGCGCAAGGCGTTGGAAGAAGGGGCGAGTGACGAGGAAATCGCGCGGCTTACCCAGGAACTGCGTCAGGCGCTCAGCGAGTATATGCAAGCGCTCGCCGAACAAATGCAGCGCAATCCGCAGGCCATGCAGCCCGTCAACGGTGACCAGCAGTCCCTCAGCCAGCAGGACTTGAGCGAGATGCTGGACCGCATTGAAGAACTCGCCCGCACCGGGTCACGGGATGCTGCCCGTGAACTCTTGGCTCAGATGCAGCAAATGCTGGAAAATCTGCAGGCCGGTCGGCCGCAGATGATGCCAAACAACATGTCCAGCGAAATGATGGAGATGCTCAATGAGCTTGGCGAGATGATCCAACGCCAGCAGCAGCTCATGGATGACACCCATCAGTTCAATCAAGACCAGCAGCAACAGCGTCAGGGTGAGCGCCAGCCCGGTCAGCAGGGTCAGCAACAACAAGGGCAGCAGCAACAGCTCACGCAAGAGCAACTACAGCAGATGCTAGATCAGCTTCAGCAGGGCCAGGGCGAATTGGCTCAAAAGCTCCAGGAACTCATGGAGCAGATGAACCAGAATGGCATGGGTCAGAACCAGGCGCTCGGTGAGGCAGGTGAATCCATGGGACAAGCCCAGGAGTCGCTCGGCGAAGGTCAGGGACAACAAGCGCTCGGTCAGCAGGGTGATGCGCTGGATGCTTTGCGGCGCGGCGCGCAAGGCATGACCGAACAAATGATGGGCCAGGGCGAAGGCGCTGGAAATCCAAGCGGACCGTCGCCGATGGACGAAGATCCGCTCGGCCGTCCGCGCCGAACCGAGGGTCCTGACTTCAACAACCGTGTTCAGATCCCTGACGAGATTGATGTTCAGCGGGCTCGCCGGATTCTCGAAGAACTGCGCCGCCGGTTCTCAGATCCGTCCCGCCCGCAGCTTGAGCTGGATTACCTTGAGCGTCTGCTGAAGCGGTACTGATTTGAGTTCGGTATAAAGTAAGGCACAAAAAACCCCGCTCCTGGCGGGGTTTTTTATTCGATTACTGCTGCGACAGTTTAGGCGTAACGGCGGTTCGCCTGTGGCTGCACACCGGAGATTGCACCACGAACCGCAGCGCGAATATCTGCAAGAGAAAACGGCTTTGTGACCACGTCATGCACGAGAGCATCGAGCCCGCTGGCGCGCTCCCGCTGGTCTGCAAAGCCTGTCATCAGGAGAATTGGAAGGTTTGGGTAGTCTCGCGCAGTGTGGAGCGCCAATGCGATCCCATCCATCACAGGCATTTTGATGTCGGATAGGAGCAGGTCGTAGCTGCCCTTTTCTCTGGTCAGGATCTCCACAGCTTCGCCGCCGTCCTCTGCCGGATCCACAGTGTGGCCGTCGAGTTCCAGCGCTCTTTTCACGAAGCTGCGCACTGCTTCATCATCTTCTGTAAGAAGAATGCGAGCCATGCTCACTCTCCCGTCTTGTCGTCCGTTGCCTCCGCCTCTGGCGGAATCACGTAACCAATGAAGGGCAATTGCCTCCAGGCGTGCCCCATATCCATACCGTATCCGACGACAAACTTATCAGGACAGGTAAAGCCAACGTAATCAGCAGATATGGCAGCTTTGCGGCGCTCAGGCTTGTCCAGCAAGGCTGCGATCTGTACCGATTTGGCGCCCCGATTGATCAATCGATCTTTCGCAAACGCCAGTGTCCGACCGGATTCCAGGATATCATCCACGAGAATTATGTCCCGGCCGTTAACGTCACTTTCGACATCGCGCAATATGCGGATGTCCTGGCTTTCGGTGCCAGCTCCATAAGAAGATAGATGGATGAACTCCATCTCCGGTTCAAGACCCACACGGTGCATCGCGCGCACCAAATCGGCTGCGAAGATAAAACTTCCCTTCAAAACGGCGACCACCAGCAAGCGGTCCGGATCGGCTTTGGTGATCTCCCCTGCGAGCGAGGCGACCCGCTCTGCAATGGTGTCTTCGTCAAAAAGGGTAAAAATGTTGGCTGTCATGGTCACTCGAGAACGATATTGCGCTGGTCGCGATCTACGAACCGCACCTGAATGTCGGAAGCCCCGTCCGGCGGATCCGCCAAAATGGTTCTGAACCGGGTTTCATCAAGGGCGTTCAGGTTTTTGGTTCGGGGTTCGACGGTCCAGGCATAAACTTCCTGAAAGTCTGCGCTTCGTATGGACAACCGGACCGCGGGGACGCTGTTTCTTTCTTTCTGTAGGTTTCGAATGGAGCCTTCTACTACAAGAACACGCCGCCCGTCTTCTACTTCCATAAATGTTCTGAGATTTCTGAATTCCAATCCGCGCAAGTTCACATCCAGGCCGACCATGCTGTACAGGCTCGCAAGGTCCGGGGATTGTTTGACCAACGTATCGCGCATCAAGACCAGCATTACAGTCATGGCGAGTGCTCCGCCGAGCAGCAAGACACCTCCAATGCGCCGGTAATTCCGCCGCAAGAGCCAATCAATGATTGCGCCAATTCTGTTGGTCCGGAACTTGTCCGGATTGACTATGATCTTGGGCCGCTTTGCCAGCGTCTCGATATCTGCGGATTTGGGATCGACGTCTGGGGCCGCTTCTGCGGCTGATTTTTGAGAGCTGGCCTCAGCCTTGGACGGCGATGTGTCCTTTATTGGTGGCTTGACGTCCGCAACCGGCTCTGGGTCGTCCTCTGCGGCAAAGTCATCCTGATCGCCTTCGCCAGCATCAGCGGCCCAATCTTCTTCGTCCTTGACGGTGTCTGTTTTGTTGTCAGCCGCCGGCTTGCCGGGGCTATCGTCTTCCGCGGCATCCGCTTCGAATGCAGCCGTGTCCTTGTCTTCATCTTTGGGAGACACGAACCACCGGTTGCCGCACTTGGCGCATTTCACACTGCGACCCTCTGGCCCAAGGGCTTCAGGTTTAATTCCATAGGAGGTATTGCAGTCCGGACAGGTGATCTTCATCTGAGAAGACCTTTCGCCATGGCATCTTCAAACTGTGTCACAGTGTAATCGATCAGCGTGGATTCCGGCATGAAATATTGGACAACGGCCAGTGCGTTCGATAACGGACTTTCCACCGCATAGTGGACCTTTATATGTTTAATGCTTCGTTAACGGCGCGCGGTTAGCGTGCAGCCCATCAACAGGAGTCGCGGGCGTGATCCGTTTCGAAAATGTCGGATTAAGATATGGCATGGGTCCGGAGATCCTGCAGGACCTCACATTTCAGATCGAGCCACAATCCTTTCAGTTTTTGACCGGGCCGTCAGGTGCCGGGAAAACAAGTTTGATCCGGCTGCTGTTCATGTCCTTGCGCCCGACGCGCGGGCTGATCAACGTGTTTGGCCGCGACATGAGTGTGATCAGCAAGCAGGAACTGCCAGCCCTCCGGCGCAAGGTTGGGGTGGTGTTTCAGGACTTCCGCTTGCTGGACCATCTGACGACTTACGAAAACGTAGCCTTGCCGCTTCGGGTTGCCGGAAAGGATGAAGCTGAATATCGCTCCGATGTGATCGACCTTCTAAAATGGGTTGGGCTTGGCGACAGAATGCATGTTTTACCGCCAGTCTTGTCCGGCGGGGAAAAGCAGCGCGCCGCGATTGCCCGCGCTCTGATCACCCGTCCGGAAGTTCTTCTGGCCGATGAGCCGACCGGCAACGTTGACCCGCCTCTTGCCCGGCGTCTATTGCGCCTTTTTATCGAACTCAACAAACTTGGAACGTCCGTTGTCATTGCAACGCATGATATTGCACTCTTGGAACAGGTGGATGCCCGGCGGATGGTCCTTGCCGAGGGTCGCCTTACCATCTTCGATTAGGCAGGCAATGGCAGGGTCCAAAAAACAAGACGGCAAAAAGGCTCCGGAAGTCTCAGTCCGGTCTCAGCGGAAGACGGGCCGGCCCAAGAAACCTGCCCGTAAGTCCGCGCCGAAATCGAAATCGGCCCCCAAAGGGGATGCTGCAAAACTCCGCCCCTCCGCAGCGATTGTGCCACCGCAGTCGGTGGCAGGGCGCGCGCTCACACTCGTCGTTGCGATCATGAGTTTCCTCGCCTGTCTGACAGTTGGTGCAGTATCGATCGTCTGGGATGCCGCCGACGCGTGGCAAAACGACCTCGTGCGCGAGATTACGATCCAGATCCGCCCGACGGAAGGCGTCGATATGCTGCGCGAGATCGACAAGGCGGTTGCGCTTGCACAGGAATTCTCCGGAATTGATAGCGTGCGCGCGCTTTCAGATTCCGAAACAAAGGCTCTCTTGGAGCCGTGGCTTGGCGATGGCTTGCAGCTCGAAGGCTTGCCCGTGCCGCGGCTTATTCAGATTACCATTGCAGATCCATCCCTTTTGAATCTTGAGCAACTCCGGGCGACCATCCGCCAGAATGTGACGGGCGCGAGCGTGGATGACCATTCGGTCTGGACATCCAGGCTGTCTGCGATGGCTGGAACAGTCGTTGCTGGTGGATTTGCGATCATGCTGCTCGTGTTGGGATCCATGGTCCTCAGTGTTGTCTTTGCAACGCAGGCAGCGATGGCCGGAAACAAGGACGTTGTCTCCGTGCTCCATTTTGTCGGTGCAGAAGACACCTTCATTGCCCGGGAATTTCAACGGCATTTCCTTGTGCTGGGCCTAAAAGGTGGCGTTTCTGGGGGGCTGGCGTCGATCGTTTGCTTTGTGCTTTTGGATATGATGACCCGCCAGGGAACTGGACAGGCTGGTTCCGACCAGCTCTCGGCCCTATTTGGAACAGTATCTGTGAGTTTGCCGGGTTACTTTGGCGTCTTTGGTGTTGTGTTTCTGGTCGCCGTGTTGACGGCATTGACATCCGGCCTCGCGGTGAAGGCACATTTGGCGAAAGTGGATTGATTTTTGCGTGAAAATGCCGCGAAATTGGCCGAATCATCTTCTACGGTCTCCTTATGACACAGGCAGATCCCGCGATTGATGCGGGCGGCAAAAACGGGACAACCCTGCCGGTCACCCGGCTCGACCCTGGCGGACATGCGCCGGGGAGCTCCGCTTCTTGCGCCTCTGTGACGGGAGATGCACGGGAAAAACGACGTTTCGCTTTGCGAACGTTTCTTGTGGCGTGTGTCACCGTTTTCGTCGTTGGAACAACGATCCAATTTGCGAACTTCGCCAACAGGGTCTCAACGGCAACCGTTCCTTTGAGCCCGCAAGCTGATGCGATCGTTGTATTGACCGGTGGTCAGGAACGTGTCAGCGAGGCCGTCCGATTGCTCGAAGAAGGCCATGCCGGACGCCTTCTCATTTCGGGCGTGCATCCTGGAACCACGCGGAAACAGATTGCTGTCGTCACCGCATCTGCAAAACCGCTGGAAGAAGGCAGCGTGGAGCTGGACCGGGTTGCCTTGAACACGGCTGGCAACGCGACCGAGACTGCAAACTGGGTTCGCAAGAATGGGTTCGATTCTCTCCTTGTGGTCACAAGCGCGTATCATTTGCCACGCGCAACTGCAGAACTGTCCGGTGCGCTGCCCGATGTGACGCTGATCGGCTATCCGGTCTTTGCAAAGGATCTTCAACTTGAGGCCTGGCACACCAAGCCCGCCACGATCCGTCTTCTCATCCGCGAATATGTGAAGTATACCGTCGCACGACTTCGAATTGCCGTGCGCAGCATGAGCTGAGCTCTTAACTGCGGCGTTTCAGCGGCGGTTGATCCTTACAAGCTTCACAGGTCCCATGCTCGTACTGCGCTCAACGGTTTTTCAGATCCTGTTCTACTCAGTCACGCTGGTTCAGATGCTGTTGTATCTGCCGGTTCTCCTGTTGCCCCGCAAATGGGGCTGGTGGATCCCGCATGTCTGGTCCAAATCATTGATCCTTCTGATGAAATATGTCGCGGGACTCAATGTGGAGATCCGCGGCCGGGAAAACCTGCCGAGTGTTGGTTACATCGCGGCGATGAAACACCAGTCCGCGTGGGAAACCGTGGGCCTCATTCCATTGTTTCCAAGGCCGGCATTCATCCTGAAGCGTGAACTCAACTGGCTGCCTTTCTTCGGCTGGTACACAATGAAGTTCGATCAGATCCCGATCAATCGCGGCAAACGCTCCGAAGCACTCGCTGCTATGATGGAAACCGCGAAGGAAAAGATTGCAGATAAACGCCAGATTCTGATTTTCCCGGAAGGCACGCGCCGTCCCGCCGGGGCGGAGCCCAAATACAAGTTCGGGATTGCGCATCTTTATAAGAACCTGGAGTGCCCTGTTGTCCCGATCGCGCATAACGCGGGCGTTTATTGGCCGCGGGCATCCTTCATGGTTCACCCTGGAACGGTCATTGTCGAGATCTTGCCGCCAATCCTGCCAGGCTTAGAAGCGCAAGAGCTCTACGACACAATGATCGAAAAGATCGAAACCGCCAGCAATCGCTTGATCGAGGAAGCCCGCTCCGCCGATAACCCATCGCCGGTATTGAAAAACATTCCAGCCTCGACAGGTGCCTGACCCTAACGTTTCGTCACAGTTTTTAACTGCTCGGCGAGCCAAGTCAGCCCGGTATCGGTGATCTGCATCTCATCGAGGTGAGCCGCCGTGTTGATGACGTACTCCGGGTTCGGTCCGGATTTCCCGACGGCGCCGTTAACGATTTCGAGCTGTTTCTCCAGGGGCAAGGCACCGGCATATTGCGGATGGCCATGATCGACCATGTAAACCAGGGCTTCCACCTTCTGGCCACTATCCAGAGAGATGTTGTGCCAGTGTTCCTTGTAAACCATGGTCGTTTGCTCCCGGGCGCGGAGGTATTCGAGCGTTGTCGGCCAGTTCTCCGTTGCGACCCGATATGCCATGCCACGGCAGGTGCCGCCATTGTCGAGGCCGAAGACAAGTCCGGGCCGGGCTTCAGTGCCCCGGTGGACCCACGAATAAACGCATAAGGACCGATGGGCGCCATGCAGAAGAGCAGGTTCGGCATGCAAGTGGTCAAATCCCGGGTTCCACATCAATGACCCGTAGCCAAACACCCAAAAATCGCTCATATCATCCTGTCTCTTCGCTGCCGCCCGGTCTCAAGCCATGTGGTTACGGACATGCCGGGATACCAAGCGTTGCCGGTCGTTTCAATGCTGCCGCGATTTGTTTGATGCCTGAAGGAGAATTCATTCGTGTCTTCTGATACTGCCGCCGGAAAAACACCAAGCACACGTAAGTACCTTCTTCTGATCGGGGTCATCGTCATCGTGGTTGCCGGTTGGTCCGGAGCCTGGGCTTACGGACGCACTGTCCTGGTTGATCAGCTGGACATGCAATTCGGCCGGTTCTCCGAGCAAGGGACAGAAGTCACGTGTAGTGACCTGACGATCGGCGGTTATCCATGGCGCTACGAAATCCGCTGTGATGATTTGAAATCACTTGATTTGTCCGGCAGTGAAAGTGCCGTGGGCGGTCTGACCGCAGTCGCGTTGGTCTACAATCCCTGGCATGTCATTTTCGAGGCCGCAACACCGGCAGCCGTATCGTTGCCCTTGGCGGGTGTTTCAGGTGAATTGAGCTGGGAAACAGCTCGAGCCAGCGCCAGATATTCCACCGAAGCGCTTGGAAAGGTCGATGTCGTTGTAACCAAGCCGGCTTTGAGAGTTCAAAACCCTGCCGCCGAAGCACGGGTCGTGTCCGAAAAGGCCGAATTTCATTTGCGTCCATCGCCAGAGACGACCGGTGCAGTCGATGGGTTTTTCTCCATTGATGGCTTGATGGTGGAACAGCTGCCGTCCCTGACCAATCCGGTGGATGCACGGATGCATCTACAGGTCCTAAATGGCGCACCGTTGTTGTCTGGTGCCGACCTGCGCTCGCTTGTGCTGGCAAATGGCGGCGAATTGCCAGTGCGATTGGTCCTGGCTGAAGTTGCGCTCGGCGCGAGCCGTTTTGGCGGTAGGGGCGATCTGACTGTGAACGGGGCCGGGGCTCTGTCCGGCACATTGACGCTTACCCTCGTTCAACCCGGCGACATGCTGAACTCCATCCGGCCACTCTTTCCGCCGAACAGCAATGAATTCAGTTTTGTAGAAAGCCTGCTATCCAGTCTTCAACCGACTGGAACGGACCATCACGGTGATCCCGCGATTGAGATACCGCTTTTGATCGACAACGGGCTGATGCGAATGGGATTTGTCACGCTTGGCCGGATCCCACCCCTGTTTCAGGCGGGATCCTGAGGCCGATGGATCAGTCGCCGGCAATCCGGTCGATCGGAATGACGTAGCTTTTGCGGTGATCCGGTTCTGCGATCTTTTCATAAAGTGCGACCGCAGGCGTATTCTTACCCGGCACTATCCAGCGCAGGTGTAGCCAACCGCGGCTTTGACCTTCACTCACCAGTGTTTCGATGAGTTTCCGGCCGATCCCCTGATTGCGATGGTCCGGATGGACATAGATGTCATCCAGCTGGCCGATCCGGAGGCCTGTGATCAGTTCCGGCAAGTCGAAATAGACCGCAAAACCGATCAGAGTGTCGCCGTTGAACGCGCCAAGGACCTCTGCGGTTTTGTCGCCGAGGATCCGTTCGGCATAGAACTCGTCAGGCCGGCGCGGGGCGCCGCGTTTCAGGGCCTGTGCATTTTCGGCAATGAGCGGGGCAAGCTGATGGGCGTCATCCAGCCCGAGAGCCTTGATTTCCGTCTTGCTCATGAAATCTCCGGAGATAGGGAACAGAAGAGACGCCCACCATGTCCAAAAGGCGTTCGGTGATCAAGGACTTGAATCAAAATTGCCTGGTGGTCGTTTGTTTTTCCGGAGTTCATGATTTCATCCGCCCAAACCAAAGGGGTGGATGGAAGGCCTCAATTCGGAGCCGACGCTCTGGCCTCTCAATCTGCCCTTTCAGAAAACTGCGCCGGGTACCGCAGCGGAGTGAGCCAAAAGGCGAGTGGATTCCGTGGATCGTTGCCGTTAGCGTGCTGCGCAGCAACAAGAACCACGGACGCCTTTCATGAGTGAGACCTTCAAGCCCCGCCGCTCCGCCCTGTACATGCCGGGGTCCAATGCCCGCGCGCTCGAAAAAGCGAAAACCCTTGATGTGGACTGCCTGCTTCTGGATCTCGAAGATGCAGTGGCGCCAGATGCAAAGGAAACAGCGCGTCAGCAGATCGTGACTGCGGTCTCGGAAGGCGGATATGGCGAGCGGGAAGTGGTTATCCGGATCAATGGCCTAGACACTGTCTGGGGCGATGACGATTTGAAGGCTGCCGTCAAAGCAAATCCGGATGCGATCCTTGTTCCCAAGGTGAATGGCCCGGCTGATCTGCAAAAAGTCGCGCATCTTTTGTCGATGCATGGCGCGTCGAGCTCAATCCAGCTTTGGGCGATGATGGAAACACCGGAGGCCATGCTGAATGCTGGCGCCATTGGGGCCTGTGGACGGGATCCGGAAGTCCGCCTGTCCTGCTTTGTCATGGGCACCAATGATCTGGCCAAGGAGACCCGTGCGCGGTTGGCGCCGGGCCGGGCGGTCATGATGCCGTGGCTGATGACCTGTGTCGCGGCTGCGCGGGCTGGTGGCATCGACATCCTAGATGGCGTCTACAATGCATTTCAGGACGAGGAAGGTTTTGCCGCCGAATGTGCGCAGGGGGCTGAAATGGGGATGGACGGAAAAACCTTGATCCATCCGAAACAGATCGGGTCCTGCCACGCGGCGTTCAGCCCGACTGAGGACGAAGTGGCCTGGGCACGCAAAATCAACGAGATATTCGATCTTCCTGAAAATGCATCGAAAGGCGCAATTCAGGTGGACGGAAAGATGGTCGAACGGCTACATGCGGACATGGGCAAGCGGGTGATTGCGATTGCAGACGCGATCGCGGCCCGCTCGTAGACAATTCAGAGAGTACCGCATGAAACTTTATCGCTTCATCACCAATGTCGACAGCAGCGAGTTCTGCCACCGGGTCACCGAAGCGCTCAACAAGGGCTGGGAACTCAGCGGGTCCCCGTCCCTGACCTATGACGCGACCAAGGGTGAAACCATCTGTGGTCAGGCCGTCACGAAAGAAGTCGACGGCGAGTATTCCCGGGATATCAAGCTCGGCGACTACTAAGTGCTTTTGCCTGTGAGCGCGTCGAGGACGCGCTCATAAACACTTGTAACCTTTGCAAGTTCTTCAGTGCCTTGGGCGGCATACCGGTTGAGACCGGGCGCTGCATTGACCTCTAGAACCGCGTAACGGCTTCCAGTCTTTTCAGGGTTTTCTGCGATCAGGTCGATGCCTGCATAGCGCAGACCAAGGCTTCCGCAGATCGAAACTGCAGTCTCTTTCAGATCATCCGCAACGCTGTTCGTGATGTCCCTGGCTTTTGCTCCGGCGGACAGATTTTTGTTTGGCAAAAGCTCGACCATTTGTCCTTTCTCCGGAATGGACGCGGGTCCGAGACCTTGCCGAGCGAGTTCAGGTTCAACACGCGGATCGCGGAAATTCAGGCCGGCAACACCGATGGCGAGTTGTTCGACCGTTTGTTCCCCGTCTCCTTCCACCTGAACAGGTTGGCGATCCAGCGCCAGTAGGACGTCTCCATTAAGGACCAGGATCCGTAGATCTGCACCCTCGACGGCTTTTTGGACGAGAAGTGAGGAATGCCGCATCAGAAGATCAGTCAGGGTGCGCTGAAGGTCTGCCTGTTTGTCCAGGCGCACCACATCCTCTCCTTCTTGTCCGATGTTCGGTTTGGCGAAAACCGGATATCCGACAGATTCTGCGAAGTGTAGCGCGTCTTCGGCCGAGTGCATCTTCGCGGCAATCCCAGGCTTATGAACCCGCAGGCTTGCCAAGACGTCAGAGCCATGAATGAGCATGCTCTCCGGGACAGTGAAGCCGTCCCGTTTCAAAAAGCCGAGTGTGTAAGCCTTGTCGTCTGCGATTTCGGCAGCGCCGAGCGGGTTGAGATCGAAGTGGGTTCCGCGAAAGAAGCGGCGGCGTCCGTCGGCAAGCTCTATATAACCCGCTTGCCCGGATCCTTTGTCACAAATGAGCGACAAGCCATGCCGGTCGCAGTAGTCGGCAAAGATCCTGCGGACCAAAGAAAGGGACGGCGATTTATCCATTGTCCTGCAGGACTGCGTTTCGTTCGAGTTACTGGCGTGAATTTGCCAGGTAGTCGATCTTGAAGAGATCCGGATTGGTTGGACCGTTGGAGACGACATTGTAGACGGCAACCGACGTGTCATAGCCCTGTTGATCGGTCACGGTCCATTGCTTGAGCGCATAGTCTTTTGCGTCAAAGATCAGGGTCAGAGTTCCGGAGTTGAACTTGGTCTTGTCGAAAATGGTCACCGTGACGAGATCTTCCTCGACGAGCACATTCGTCACGTTGGTATCTTGTTGGAGATCAATGGAATCCGACAGAAGAAAGCGCAACGGCGTTTGTCCAAGCGGCCAGATATCTTGTGTGTTCAGCTTGCGGTCCCGCACCGATACCGACTTGCCGTCGGCCACGATGTCCAGCACCGAAGGCTTGTTGTAATAGAACCGGACCTTGCCGGGGCGCGCCATATAGAACTTCCCATCCGACTGGCTGCCGTCCGGACCAAACTGGATGAAGTCGCCGTGCATGGTCTTCACGGAGTTGAAATACGCGTTCAGATCCTGAAGGGTCTGCTGCTCCTGATCGCTCAAGGCCATAGCCGGCACGGTCATGGCCGCGGCCATTGCCAGAGCGACGACCGGCTGGATTGATGACTTGGCGATGCGGGAAACGAAGCGTGTCAGCATGATTCAAAGTCCTAATCTGGTGCTAGGTTCAACCGTTTCATCTTAACTAGGAAGTGTCTATGGCAAACCTTGGGCGAACGAGGATCAGAAATCCTCATCCAACCCATTTTGCACCAGAATTTCGCGTTTACCGGCATGGTTGGCCGCGCTGATCAAGCCTTCCTGCTCCATGCGCTCGATGAGCGACGCAGCCCGGTTGTAGCCGATCGACAGGCGCCGTTGGACATAGGAAGTAGAAGCTTTCTTGTCTTTCAGAACAATTGCAACGGCCCGGTCATAAAGATCGTTGCTGTCTCCGCTGCCGGAGGCCGCGCCGCCATCATAAGGACTGTCGGCAGTTTCATCTTCTTCCGTCACAGCTTCCAGATATTGCGGCGTACCCTGAACCTTGAGGTGTTTGACGACTTCCTCCACTTCGTCATCAGAAACGAAAGGCCCGTGAACACGCTGGATCCGGCCGCCACCGGCCATAAACAGCATGTCACCCATACCGAGCAGCTGTTCCGCGCCCATTTCACCCAGGATCGTGCGGCTGTCGATCTTCGAAGTGACCTGGAAGGAAATTCGGGTCGGGAAGTTGGCCTTGATGGTACCGGTGATGACGTCGACCGAGGGACGCTGTGTTGCCATGATCAGGTGGATGCCTGCGGCACGAGCCATCTGCGCAAGGCGCTGGATCGCGCCTTCAATGTCCTTGCCGGCCACCATCATCAGGTCGGCCATTTCGTCGACGATGACCACGATATACGGCATCGTCTCCAGCGGCAGCTGTTCTTCCTCGTAGATTGGCTCTCCCGTATCCCGGTCAAAGCCGGTCTGGACGGTACGGGTCATCTCTTCGCCCTTTTCCAGGGCCTGCTTGATCCGGGTGTTGTAGCCGTCGATGTTGCGAACGCCCATCTTGGACATCTTCTTGTAGCGGTCCTCCATCTCGCGGACGGTCCACTTCAGCGCAACAACGGCTTTTTTCGGGTCGGTCACAACCGGGGTCAGAAGATGCGGAATGCCGTCATAGATCGACAATTCCAGCATTTTGGGATCGATCATGATCATCTTGCACTGATCCGGTGTCAGCCGGTACAGCAGCGACAGGATCATGGTGTTGATGGCGACCGACTTACCTGAACCGGTCGTTCCAGCAACGAGCAAGTGCGGCATGCGGGCAAGATCGGCAACAACACCTTCACCGTTGATCGTTTTGCCGAGGCCAAGTGCCAGCTTGGATTTCGATTTCTCAAAGTCCTGAGCGGCGAGCATTTCGCGCAAGTAAACTGTCTCACGGCGCGCATTCGGCAGTTCGATGCCAATGGCATTCTTGCCGGGGATGACCGCAACACGGGCGGAAATTGCGCTCATGGAGCGGGCAATGTCATCTGCCAGACCAATGACCCGGGACGACTTGATACCGGGTGCGGGTTCGAGTTCGTAGAGTGTGACAACCGGACCCGGGCGGACTTCGATGATTTCGCCGCGCACACCAAAGTCTTCCAGAACCCCTTCCAGAATACGGGCATTTTGTTCCAGAGCATCCGCAGAAAGACCTGGAACCTTGCCGGCGGCCTTGGCTTCTGCAAGCAGGCGCAGCGGCGGCAATTCGTACTCTTCCGGGGCACCGAGGAAAGAGGGCTGCGCTTCCTCTATCGCGCGTTTGCTCTGTTTCGGTTTTGGAGCAGGTGGAATGACGCGGCCAGTCGGCGAAGGTTGCGCAGCTGCTCGTCCCGAAGGTGCTGGAGCTGGTTCAGGGGCTGCAATACCAACCGGTCTTGGTGTTTCACCCGGCAACGGCTCGCCGGAGACCGGGCCTTTGTCGATCAGGAAATCGTCCGGGCCGAAGTCCTCGCCCTCCTCGCCAAAGGGATCATCCAGATCATGGGCGTCGGGCTCAGTCATGTGGCCGCGCTCGTAGAACTCGTCCAGACCATCATCGTCTTCCGGCAACAGGCGGCCGGTCAGTGCCCTGCGGAACGACTGCAGACGGCTCTTCTGAGCAGGTTCTTCCGGCTCGTAGTCATCGTGCTCGTCAATACCGTCCCAGTCTTCATCGTCGTCATGGACGGGCGCGCGCTTCAAGCCGGTCATCCGGCGGACCTGTGTCACCGCCAAAAGCCAGATGTGGCTGACTTGTCCCGCAAAGGCCGTCGCCATCAGAGACAAGCGGCTTTCGCCTTCCTCCTCATCATCAAGGCCGAGATCGTCTTCGATGGATTTGCCATGTCCGGCCGGGGTCCGGCGCGGCTCGATATGCTCTACAGGTTCACCTGCGCGGGCCAGCCAACCGGCCGAAGCAAGAAGGAGAAGTCCAGCTGGAACGCCGAGGCCAAGGCCGCCAATGATCGTTGCAGCGCCGCTCGTCAGGTTGCTGGTTAAAATAGCCGGAACACCGTGGATCATATCTCCCAGAAACCCGCCAAGGCCTGTCGGCAACGGCCAGCTTTGCGGAACGGGAAGCGCCGCCAGCGCGCCAGCCGACAGCCCGGACCCGAGAACCCAATAGAAGAGACGCTTGCGGCCGATGCCGAGGGCATGGCCGGTCAAGAGCCGCCAGCCCCATAACACCAGGGGAACGAGAAAAACAGCCGTCGCAAGGCCAATCGTCTGCATCAAGACGTCGGCGACGATCGCGCCTGGAGCGCCGAGCGCATTGCGCACAGGTCCACCCGTCGCATGGTTCAGGCTCGGATCATTCACAGACCAGGTTGCAAGGGCGGCTGCGAGGGCCGCCGCAATGGAGATGATCCCGAGACCAGCCGCACCGGTCAGGTTCCGTCTTAGAAAACGCTTGGCCGGACTTTCCGTGTCCAGAAGATCGACTGCGGACCGGCGGCCCGATTCGCGCACTGCACTGGCCCGTCTCATGCCTTGTCTCCCAACCAGTTTGCCACACGCTCAAGAGCAACTTCCGTCTGCGCGAGGGGCGCCACCAAACCCGCGCGGATGTAATTCCGGCCCGGATTGCTGCCATCTGATTGATCAGATGCCAGATAGCTGCCCGGCAAGACCTTCACGCCAGTGTCGCGCCAAAGGGCCTGTGTGACGGAAACACCGTCTCCCCACTTTTCGACATTGAGCCAAAGGAAGAAGCCAGCCTCTGTTGTTACAGGGCCGAGGATTGGGCCAAGGAGGCGTTCTGCGGCTTCATATTTTTCGTTATAAAGCCGCCGGTTTTCCTCAACATGGGCTTCGTCGCGATAGGCGCGGACCGCCACGGCCTGCGCCGGCAAGGGCACTTGTGGCGCTGCAAGGCCACGGAACTTTGCCCATTTTTTCAGAAAAACAGGATCGCCGGCTGCAAATCCACACCGCAATCCGGCAAGATTGGAGCGCTTCGACAGGGAATTCAGAACAACGATATTGGAAAAATCAGTGCCCATGCGATGCGCGGCTTCCAGAACACCCGGGGGCGGGGTTGTCCGGTAGATTTCCGAATAGCACTCGTCTGCGAAGATCATGAAGCGGTGCTTGCGGGCCAAGCCGATCAGTTTCTGCCAGTATTCCAGCGTCGCGACCGAGCCTTCCGGATTGGTAGGCGAGGCAACATAAAAGGCGACAGTCCGGTCCAGAAGCGCCGGTTCCAGGCCGTCCAGGTCCGGCAGGAACTGGTGCTCAGAGACAGCATCCAGAAGAACGGTCTCGCCATCTGCGACATGAGCTGCGGCCGCGTAGGTCTGATAGAAAGGGTTCGGCAGAATGACAGCCGGATGGTCCAGTCCCTTGTCCAGTTGATCGCGGGCGGCAATTGCCCCGAATGAAAGGCCTTCACGGGAGCCGTTCAGCGGCAGGACGCCAAAATCCGGGTCAATGGTGCCGTTCAGGCCATAGCGCTTGTCGAGCCAGTCCGCGATCGTGCTGCGGAACTCCGGTGTGCCGTTGATCGGCGGATAGCGGCGGAAATCAGCCATGTTTTCCGCCAGCACTTCAGCCGTGAAATCTGGTATCGGATGCTGGGGCTCACCGATCGTCATCATTATCGGTTCAAGGCCCGGAGTTTGCCCGTCAAGCAAGTCGGCAAGGCGTTGGAAAGGGTTGGAACCCGGCAGCGCGGCGCCGCGCTTGTAGGTGGTCTGGCTGGCAGTCATTTAAGATCCGGCAGTCGTTACGCAAAACGTTTGCCCGACCCTATCCGGTCCTTGGTAAATCTCTTATTAACCAAGCAGAATATCACCGCCAATCTGCATGCGATTGCCACGCTTTTAAGGATCCACTAGGGTCCAATGCTTGGATTTCACACGCGGGTCTATGGATTTAATATGTCGGGAAAAGATCCCCTCTCCGTCGTTTGTTTCGGTGATTCGCTCACTTGGGGGTTTGTGCCGGGAACAAAGACCCGTTACGGCCACCACGAGCGTTGGACACGCCTCCTGCAAAAGGAGCTTGGTTCCGACTATTATGTCATCGAAGAGGGCGTCAACGGGCGGACAACTGTTTTCGAAGACCCTGCCCGCGGCGATAAAAACGGTCTTGAGCACTTGGCAACCGTGCGAAAGACGCACATGCCAATCGACATCCTGATCATCATGCTCGGAACGAATGATCTTCAGGACCGGTTTCAGATGAGCGCTGATGCGATCGGTCTTGCGATGGGCCGGCTGCTGTTCGCCGCCACGCAAGAGACCGATGATGTCGAAGGCCGCGCCCCGAAAGTACTTTTGATGTCGCCGCCGCGGCTTGGGGATTTTACGGGCAAGGAATATGCCGGCCTTTTCTCAGAAGACCACAGTGTAGCCCAGTCCAAGCTTCTGGCAGGCGTCTATGAGAAGCTGGCGGAAACCTACGGCGTTGGCTTTTTCGATACGGGCAACGTTGTGTCCGTGAGCGACGTGGACGCGGTTCATTTGGAAGCCGAACCGCAAAGAGATCTGGCCAAGGCGGTTGCGGACGAAGTGCGGAATCTTGCGAAGGCTACCGCCTAGAAATCGACGGTCAAACCCTTGATTTCCCAATCATCATAACGCGTTGGCTCCAGGCCGCCGCGGCCGTCGACTTCCGGTGCCATGGCGTTGTGTTTGGCGTCGATTTCCTTGCGCCGGTCTTCGGCTTCTTGCAGGGCGCGCTGGGCCGCAGGCGGCAGATCCTCGAATTTGCGTTTTGGAACTTCGGCCACGTCTGTCTTCAGGGAGGGCACTTCGGTTGCCGTGAATTGCGCCGTTTCCGTATCTTTCGTGTCGGTCATGGTTTCCGCTGTCAGCCAGATTTCAAAGCTTTCGCGTTATATAGGACAAACTTGCCAAGAATGGCAGGCATCCCCATCTTGAACATTGAGAAAAGACTGCGGCAACTTTCGTCCGCAGCTTCAAACGGAAACGGATAAGGCACCGATGAATTACGTTCGCACAGCCATGTTGCTTGCAGGTATGACGGCGCTCTTCATGGGCCTTGGGTTCATGATCGGCGGTCAGTCGGGCATGTTGATCGCGCTCGCGATTGCGGCCGCGATGAACGTGTTCAGCTACTGGAATTCAGACAAGATGGTCCTGCGCATGCACCATGCACAGGAAGTCGATGAGCGCTCGGCGCCCGATTATTACGGCATGGTCCGCCAACTGGCGCAAAATGCCGATCTGCCCATGCCGAAGGTCTATATCATCAAAAACCCGCAGCCGAACGCCTTTGCGACCGGGCGGAACCCCGAAAATGCAGCCGTTGCTGCGACCACCGGCTTGCTGGACATGCTCAGCAAGGAAGAGGTGGCCGGTGTGATGGCGCACGAGCTGGCGCATGTGAAGAACCATGACACCTTGATCATGACGATCACGGCGACCATCGCCGGTGCGATCTCGATGCTTGCGAACTTTGCTTTTCTCTTCGGGGGCAACCGCAACAATCCCCTGGGCTTTGTCGGCGTCATCTTGATGATGATCGTTGCGCCGATGGCCGCGATGATCGTGCAAATGGCGATTTCCCGGACCCGCGAATATGCCGCGGATCGCATGGGCGCACAGATCTGCGGTGAACCGATGTGGCTGGCGTCTGCCTTGGCAAAAATATCCGGCGGTGTAGAGCGCATCCACAATCCGGATGCCGAGGCCAATCCGGCAACAGCGCACATGTTCATTATGAACCCGTTGTCCGGCGAGCGCATGGACAATCTGTTCTCCACGCACCCGAACACCCAGAACCGGATTGATGAGCTGCGCAAATTGTCGGAAGCCGGATTGGGCACCGCAGGACGCGGGACATTTGCTCAATCCCGCGCTCCGCAATCAGGCCCCTGGGGCGGCACAACTGGTGGCCGGTCTTATGAGGAGCCGCCCCGCCCAAAGGGCCCGTGGGGCTAACCATTGAAAACACCTTGGCGTCAGCCGGGGTTGGATCTAGAATGATCGTCAACGCGCCGCAGCCGGAAGCCCGGACTGCGGCGCTTGATTTTGACACCCGCCGAAGTGTGCGGGTCTGCCCATCAGGACAATTTCGTGAGCAAGTCACCTAAAAAAAACAACAAGCCTTCGAACGGTGCTCCGGCTGAAAGGTCAGAAAAACCGGGTTTTGCGGCCCGCAAAGTCGCCGCCGATATCCTCGGAAATGTGGTGCACAAGAAACGTCCCTTGGATGGCGAGCTAGATAGGGCATCTGGACACTCCGGTTTCCGGGCCTTGGCCGCCAATGATCGGGCCCTGGTGCGCGCCATCGCGGGTGCTGCCCTCCGTCATCGCGGTGAAATTTCGGAAATCCTGGTCCGGTTGCTGGATCGCGATATTCCGGAAAAAACCGGCCGGGTGCTCGACATTCTCCATGTCGCCATCGCGCAGATGCAGTTTTTGGACATTCCCGACCGCGCAGCTGTTTCGCTCGCCGTTGACCATGCCTCCATGGATCGCCGGGCCCGGCCCTACAAAGGCCTGGTCAATGGCGTTCTGCGCCGTCTTGGGCGCGAGCGCGAAGAAATTGCGGCGGATCTCGATGCCCCCGGGCTCAACACTCCGGATTGGCTTTGGGAGAGTTGGCAGGCGGCTTATGGCGAGGAAGGCGCACGCGCAATCGCAAAGGCGCATGAGAGTGAGGCCGCGCTTGACTTGACTGTGAAAGCCGATCCAGCAGCATGGGCGGAAAAGCTCGATGGAGTTGTTGTCGGCGCTGGCAGTGTTCGGCTCACCAAAAAAGGTGCCGTGGATGCACTGGAAGGGTTCGAAGAGGGCGCATGGTGGGTACAAGATGCCGCTGCTTCCCTGCCGGCCAGACTCCTGGGCGATATCTCGGGCAAGCAGGTTGCCGACCTCTGCGCAGCGCCTGGTGGAAAAACAGCACAGCTTGCTGCTAGCGGTGCCGAGGTAACGGCCATCGATATTTCAAAGGCCAGGCTCAAACGGCTTGCGGAAAACATGACCCGTCTCGGATTGTCAGTGACGACCGTTGCAGCGGATTTGCGGGAGTATGAACCGGAGGCATTGTTTGACGCGATCCTGCTCGATGCGCCGTGCAGCGCAACGGGGACCATCCGGCGTCATCCCGATGTGCCCTGGATCAAGAAGCCTTATGACATTGAAAAGCTGAGCGAAATTCAGACAGCTCTCCTGGACCGCGTCATGTCTTGGCTCAAGCCGGGCGGCGTTCTGGTCTATTGCACCTGTTCCTTGGAGCGCGCCGAGGGCGAAGGCCAGGCAGAGGCGTTTTTGGAGCGGAACAAGGAGCGCGTGGCGTTGGTGCCGGTCGAAGCAAATGAAATTGGCGGCCTTGCCGAAAGTGTCACGCCAGAGGGATATCTTCGCTGCCGGCCGGATCAGTCTGCAGGCCCCGAAACCGGGCTTTTCGGCATGGATGGTTTTTTCGCCGCGCGGTTCAGGGTCTCTTAACGCGGAATAAACTCTTCAACTGTCATGATTCTATAAATGATTTGCTAACCTTAACGGCTGAGCCGGCGCGATGGGCCCGGCAGCTTGAATGGAGATCGTTATAGATACGCATAGACCATCGATGTTGGAGATGGTCCGGTGAGCAATGCCACCCTCTCGGAGCGCGGGCGCATTTGGGGCCTGGTGGCGCTGTATATCTGGCAACGGACCCGGAAATGGATGCATGGCGGACCGATCTCCCGCTTGCAGCCCTTTTCAGCCGTGCCCGAGCGCTTGCTGATCGCCCCACAAGATCTCAGGACAGCCGATGCAACAAATGCGGCCGATATCTACGGCGGACGCTTTTTATTTTCAGGCCATCTTGTTGAGACGCAAGGGCGCTCACCATTTGAGCTTCAGGCGGTGCATGAAGACTGGCAGCGGGAGCTTCACGCCTTTGGATGGCTGAGGGATCTGCGAGCTGCCGACAGCCAAATTGCGCGGCAGAACGCCCGTGCTCTTGCGGAGGACTGGATCAAGTATTGTGGCCGCTGGCATCCGATCGGGTGGGAAGCGCCCATTGTTACACGGCGTATCTTGTCGTGGCTTGCGCACTCTCCGTTCATCCTGCAGGACGGCGATCACAGTTTCTACCGGATCTTCATCAAGTCTCTGGCGCGCCAGGTGCAGTATCTCCGTCAGACGATCAATGAGACCGAAGATGGGGTTGAGCGGCTGCATGCAGCGCTCGCCATCGCGTCAGCCTGCATTTCCATGGCCGGGCAAGGCCGGTTTGCGCGTCAAAGCATTCGCCGGCTCGATCAGGAATTGTCCCGTCAGATCCTGCCAGATGGCGGGCATATCTCCAGAAACCCGCGGGCCTTGATCGATATTCTCGCGGACCTCCTGCCCGTGCGCCAGGCGTTTGTGGCGCAAGGGCTCGAAGTCCCGGCGGCCATGGTTCAGTCGGTCGACCGGATGATGCCGCTGATGAAGTTTTTCCGCCATGGTGATGGAGCGCTTGCTCACTTCAATGGCATGGGCTCTACGCCGAGCGATCTGGTCGCAACCATCCTCGCTTATGACGATGCCCGCGGAGCGCCGCCCACCAATGCGCCGCATTCTGGATATCAACGCTTGAGCGGAGGATCATCGGTCGTCTTGGTCGACACGGGCCCTGCCCCGGACATTGCGCTGTCCGGAAACGCTCACGCCGGCTGCCTGTCTTTCGAGTTTTCTACCGGCGCCCATCGAATGGTGGTCAATTGCGGGGTTTCGTCAAAATCGAACCCGGTCTGGCGCAAAGTGAGCCGGTCCACCGCCGCCCATTCGACCGCGTCGATCGACGACACATCCTCTTGCCGGTTTCTCTCTGAAAAGCCCTTTGGTCATTTGCTCGGCGCTCCGATCCTGTCCGGGCCGCGCGTGATCGACATTTCCCGGGAAGATGACGCTGCGGGCTGCCGGGTGATCGCCACTCACGACGGTTTTGCGGCGGATTTCAACGTTTTGCATCAGCGGGATTTGCGGTTGTCGGCCGACGGAACCGTTCTCGACGGCATCGATACGTTCCAGGCTGTCGGCTCTGTCGATCCGGATACGCTCTATACCATCCGTTTCCATCTTCATCCGGCGATCAAGGCATCATTGATCCGGGCCGGGTCTGCCTTGCTGCTGGTATGCCGTGACGGCGAAGCGTGGGAATTCGAGGCGCCCGGTATTGAGATTGCCCTAGAGGAAAGCATCTATCTTTCAGATGTTTATGGTCACAGGAAGTCCGAGCAGATTGTCATCTCTGGTCCGTTGGAGGCAGCGCCCTCTGTCGGGTGGCAGTTCCGGCGAACAGCAACGGCCAAACTGAGCCGGCGCGGAACCAGCGATTTCGATGAGACGGAAGAACTGCCGCTCGAAGATCCGCCCGCGGACCCAATCGAAAACGCTGAGGAAGCAGCAGACGATACGTCTTTGGACTGACTTTGTTCCCTAGGATGATCTGAAACCTTCCGCTTTCCAGTCAGACGTGTTAGGGGGCGCCACGCTTTCCCGCCCCGTTCCAGCTGAGAGGCAGTCTTCATGGCCATTGTGTCCAAAGCCGTACCCGTTCCAGAATTCGTCCCTGTCAAACGTGCCCTTTTGTCTGTCTTTGACAAAACCGGTCTTGTCGACTTCGCAAAGGCGTTGGCGGACCGCGGTGTTGAGCTGGTGTCGACGGGCGGATCCTACAAGGCTTTGAAAGACGCGGGACTGACCGTTCTTGATATCTCTGAAGTTACCAATTTCCCGGAAATCATGGATGGCCGTGTAAAAACACTTCATCCAAGTGTGCATGGCGGTCTTCTTTCGATCCGCGATGACGAAGATCATCAAAAGGCGATGGTCGATCACGGCATCACCGGCATCGATCTTTTTTGCGGCAATCTTTATCCGTTCGAAGAGGTGGTTGCGTCCGGTGCGGACTATGCAACGGGGATCGAAAACATCGATATTGGCGGGCCTGCCATGACACGGGCCGCCGCGAAGAACCATGCCTATGTCACCGTGGTAACAGACCCGGCCGACTATACCTCTGTCATTGAGGCGCTCGAAGCGAATGGCGGTAAAACGCCGCTCGACTTGCGGAAGAAATTGGCCCTAAAGGCATTTGCCCGCACGGCCGCCTATGATGCCGCCGTTTCCAACTGGATGGCAGATCAGTTGGATGAGGCAACACCTGCTCACCGGGCTGTCGGTGGCGCGCTCTCAGAAGTCATGCGCTACGGCGAGAATCCGCACCAAACTGCTGGCTTCTATAAAACGGGCGAAAAGCGGCCAGGCGTGGCAACCGCAACGCAGTTGCAGGGCAAGACACTCTCCTACAACAACATCAACGACACCGATGCGGCTTTTGAGCTGGTCAGCGAATTCGACCCGGCGCGCACGAGCGCAGTTGCGATCATCAAGCACGCCAATCCCTGCGGTGTTGCTGAAGGCGGCAGCCTGAAGGACGCTTACGAAAAAGCGCTCCGCTGTGACCCAGTTTCCGCCTTTGGTGGTATCGTTGCGCTGAACCAAACACTGGATGCTGCGGCGGCTGAGGAGATCGTCAAGATCTTCACCGAAGTCATCATCGCACCTGATGCCGATGAGGCCGCCCGTGAAATCATTGCCTCGAAGAAAAACCTTCGGCTTCTGGTGACCGGTGGACTTGCCGACGCACGGGCCAAGGGGCTTTTCGTGAAATCCGTGGCTGGGGGTCTGCTGGTCCAATCACGCGACAACGGCGTTGTCGATGATCTCGATCTGAAAGTCGTGACTAAGCGGGCACCTAGCGATCAGGAAATGGAGGATCTCAAGTTCGCCTTCCGGGTTGCCAAGCACGTCAAATCCAATGCAATCGTTTATGCCAAGGACGGCGCCACAGTTGGCGTCGGTGCTGGTCAGATGAGCCGGGTGGATTCAGCGCGGATTGCTGCCCGAAAGGCCTTGGATGCGACGGAAACTGCCGGATTGTCCGAACCGCTTACCAAGGGCTGTGTCGTGGCTTCAGATGCTTTCTTTCCGTTCGCCGACGGATTGCTGTCTGCGGCCGAAGCGGGTGCTACGGCCGTTATCCAGCCGGGTGGGTCTATGCGTGACGATGATGTCATCAAAGCCGCTGATGAGGCTGGTCTTGCGATGGTCATGACAGGCATGCGCCACTTCCGGCACTGATTAAACAAAAATGCATCTTTTACTGATGGTAGAAGATGCATTTCTTCAGCTTCGGAAATAACGCCTAGGCTTTTGAATACCTTGTTAATCTCCGCAAGCTAATTTGTTCGCAAATGCAGCAGTGCGACTGCTGCGGCGAATCGATTGGCTAACGGAGAAGATCCGGTGTTTAAAAATGCGAAGGTCACTACAAAACTCGTAGGCGTTAGTGTAGCAACGCTTGCCTTGGCCTTGGTCGGCGGGATCGGGGTCATTGGCTGGCAAGCCTCACAGATGACGCAATCTCTTGCTGTCGCTCAAGCAGATGCCGTTGCTGAGGATCAAGCGGAACTGGTCCAGCGGACCATGGAGAACGGTCTTGTCACCGCTCAATCGCTTGCAGCTGCTCTGACCGGCCTCAAAAGCACTGGAAATCAGGATCGCAATCAGTGGATGGCGATCGTTGAAGAGACGCTGCACAAGAACGTCGACTTCTCTGGTACCTGGGGTGCTATTCCGTTTGACGGGCTGGACGGCAAAGACGCTGAGTATGTCAGTGCCGAAAAGCACGACGAGAGCGGCATGTGGCGGCCGTATTTCTTCAGGCTCGCCGATGGCAAGCTCGGGTACCGTCCGATGGGTGATCTGGAAATGGATCAGCCCGGCAAAAGCCTTTGGTTCAATGTTCCTTACGAAACCGGCAAGGACTATGTGACAGAGCCATACAGCTGGGAAGCTGATGGAAAGACTGTGACCGGCGTGTCCTTCGGTATTCCAGTGAAAGAGGGCTCGAGAGTCATTGGTGTCGCCGGTGGGGACATCATGCTGACTCCCTTGTCGAGTGCTTTGGGTGAACAAAAGCCGCTTGGTACAGGGTCTGTCCATCTGATCTCTCAAGACGGATCCTGGATCGCGCATCCGGACGGTGCACTCCTCGGTAAAGAGTGGAGCGAAGGACGGTCCGATACCGATCTGGCGGTCAAGGATGAGTTGCTTGCAGCCGTCAAGAATGGCGAGAGCTATGTGTATGAGGGCTACTCAAACACACTCGGCACCGACGTTTTGCGAATTGTAAAACCGGTCAGCATTGGCCGGACCGACGCCAAAATGGCCGTGGTCGTCAACGTACCAGTATCGACTTTGAACGCAGCTTCAACGCAGATCATAACTATGATCGCGGTTGTTGGTCTTGTTCTGCTGCTTGTTGTGGCAACGTCGATCTATATTGTGGGTACGAACATAGTGCGTCGCCCGCTGGAGCGTGCAGTCGGCAGCATTCAGGCCTTGATTGACCGCCGCTATGAAGAGCCGATCCATGACACGGATCGTCAGGATGAAATCGGAGAGATCAGCAAGGCTCTGGAAGTCTTCCGCGACAAGGCACAGCAGGCGGAAGCCTTGGCAGCCGAACAGGAAGAGACCCAGCGGCAGCAGCTCGCCCGCGCCCAAAAGATCAGCGAAATTTCGCAAGACTTCGATCGTAAGATCACGGAACTGACCGCGACAGTCATGTCCCAAGTCGAGGATCTGAACGGCGCTTCCGTGACCCTGACCGCAGGCGCGGATGATACCAGCGAGAAGAGTACGACGGTGGCCGCTGCGTCCGAGGAAGCGTCCTCCAATGTTGAAACAGTTGCCTCCGCGGCTGAAGAGTTGATGGCGTCTGTTGGCGAAATCTCCCGTCAGATGACCCAATCAACAGAGATCGCGTCTCATGCCGTGGATCAGGCGCAGTCGACCAATGCCAAGATCGAAGGTCTGGCGGAAGCAGCGCACCGCATCAGTGAAGTGGTCAAGCTGATTACGGACATTGCCGAACAAACCAACCTTCTCGCCCTGAACGCAACGATCGAGGCCGCCCGGGCAGGGGAAGCCGGCAAGGGCTTCGCCGTTGTTGCAGCCGAGGTCAAGGAACTTGCCAACCAAACGGCCAAGGCGACTGAAGAAATCTCCCTGCAGATCCAATCGGTCCAGTCCGAGACCGCAGGTTCTGTGGATGCTATCAAGGGCATCTCGGAAACGATCGAGAAGATGAACGAGATCTCCTCCAGCATTCAATACTCAGTCGAACAACAGGGGCTGGCGACCGAGGAAATCGCGCGGAACATTCAGGAAGCCTCCAACGGTACGCAGGAAGTTGCCCAAAACATCGTCAAGGTGGCAGCGTCCGCGGACGATACCGGCAACGCGGCTCGTCAGGTCAGCCAGTCGGCAAACGTCCTGCAGAGCGAGGCTGTGCGCCTGAAACAGGAAGTCGACAACTTCCTCGTAGGTGTTCGCGACGTCGCTTAAGCCTCAGCATTTTTGGATTGATAAAACGCGCCGGGTCATTGCCCGGCGCGTTTTTCTTTGACCATTATCAGCAGACCAAGGCCGACAGCAAAGAAAACCAGAATGACGGACATACCAGCCCGCTGGCTATCAGCTGCAGCTGTCACGACCGCGACGGCGAGTGGTGCCAGGAAGCTGGTCACCTTTCCGGAGAGGGCCAGCAGACCAAAATACTGGGTCATCAGATCTTGCGGCGCCAACTGGATGAGAAGGCTTCTGCAGGACGCTTGCAGCGGGCCTGACACCGCGCCGATGATTGCGCCAAGAGTGATGAAGATTTGTTCCGGCAGAGACGCGAACAACGCACCTTCCGGCGCGGCTGGTGTCTGAATGAAGAAGAACACCGTCGTTCTGTCGACGGAGATCATGCCCAGTCCACAGATCATCAGAACGATCAACGAAAAGGCGATGACGATCTTGGGTCCGAACCGGTCGTCCACTTTGCCGCTGAGCAAGAGGCCAAGCGTCCCTGTGATCGTCAAGATGATGCCGAAAGTGCCGATCTGGATGGATCCCCAGCCGAGCTGGCCGGCCGCATAAATCCCGCCAAAGGCAAACAAGGCGACCAAACCGTCCTTGAAGACCATGTTTGCGATCAGAAACATGAAGATATCGCGGTTTTCCCGTGCGTGCCGAAGGCTGTGCCGCAGATCACTGAGGCCTTTGGAAACAGCTGCTCCGATCTTTCCGCGTGATGGAGCGTCCGGAACGAACAGAAACATCGGTAAAGCGAAAATCACGTACCAGATCGCAGAAAACGGCCCGGATGCCCGGTCGCCTTCGTAGGTCGCAGCATCAAGGCCAAACAGGGGGGTGAACCCGAGCAGCGTGCGTCCGGTGTCAGTGTTCGCGGCCAAAAATCCAAGCACGATAACGAGTGTCACAAGTCCGCTTGCATATCCGAGAGCCCAGCCAAAACTCGACAATCGGCCGATATGTGTCGATGGGACCAGCTGGGGCATCATTGCGTTGTTGAAGACCGCTGCGATCTCGATCGACAATGTTCCAATCGCAAAGGCAAGAAGGGCAATTATGACGCCATGTGGATTGCCCGGAGCAGCGTACCAAAAGGCCCAACAACACACGAGAAAGGGGATCGAAAAGCAGAAGATCCAAACCTTTCGGCGGCCGGTTGCATCGGCAACGGAGCCAAGGATTGGGGCCAACAACGCAATTCCCAACCCTGCCGCAGCGGTGGCATATCCCCAAAGGCTCTGGCCTTGCGTGGGATTGTCGGCCAATGCGGACGCAAAATAGGGTGCAAACACAAAGGTGGTAATGAGGGTGAAAAAGGGCTGTGCGGCCCAGTCAAAGAAACCCCAGGCTACGATTGCGCGCCGGCCAGGACTTACAAATGCTGTATCAGATGCTGCGGTCATCAGATATTTGCTCTCCTGGGATCTCTGAGAACTTAAGCGTCAACCATTGCACGGCCCGGAGCCAAGCGCACTCATCAACCAAAAAGGCCGATAGCGAAACTCCCGGCCTTTTTTATCAGTTAGTCTGCCTCTGGCGCGGTTATGACCGCCCAGATCATGTCCGGTCGCTGATCTCAGCAAGAAGACTTGCTGCGACTGAGAACTTGGACACGCTCAAACCTCCGTCGAGAATTTCGGCGACTGCCTGTGTGGTGCGGTTCACAACCGACTGCTTTTTCTCCAGCCAATTGGCAAAACTGTCCGCCTGAATGGCAGAGATGGCGATCGCGCGATGCGCCGATGCGAGCGTTGCCCGGGCGCGGTCGAGCGCAAGTCCATCATAGTAATCATGGACTTCCAGATCACCCGCCATTTCGCTCATCGCGCCGAGGCGGAAATGATGCGCCACATCGAAGAATGCCACCGCGGCCTTATCGAGATCCGCTCCGGTTTCTTCCGCAACGATCACGATGTCCGGAATGGCACCTTCCACCGGCAGCCAGGCAATCCGGCGTGCCAGGTCTTCAGGCACCCCTTTCGAGACATAGGTTTCCACCCGGCTTTTGAGCTCTGCTGCAGGTTCTTCGGGAAGCAAGCTCTCCAGCCGGTCGCGAAGATCTGAAATGCCAGCGTGGAACCGCTTCACGACGGCTGCCAGTCCTTGTTCAAAAGGCACATTCCTCTTGAACCAGACGACGCGTTCCAAAAGAAGGGATTGGACCTCTGAATAGAGTTCCAATTGCAACTCACCGTCGATCTTGGTGTCCAGACGGTCAATTTCTCCGTTGAGTTCGGTTAGTCCGTAGCTGTTGCGCACGGCGACGAAACCTTGGGCGATTTCTGTCGTTGTCGCGCCTGTCTGATCCATCAGGCGGGTGATAAAGGTCGCACCACCTCTGTTGACCATGGAGTTTGCGAGCATGGTGGAGATGATTTCCCGGCGTAGACGGTGGCCGTTGATTTCACCCTCGTAGTCGGCGGCCATTTCATCCGGGAAGTACCGGAAGAGTTCGCGGGCGAGGTAGTCATCATCGGGGACCGAGCTCTCCAGGATCGCGTCGTACAGGGTGATTTTTGCGTATGCCAGCAGGACGCCGAGTTCGGCGCGGGTTAGTAACTGCCCGGCATTGCGCAATTCATCGAGCTGGACATCATCTGGCAACTGCTCGACGACGCGGTCCAGTAGGCCCTCACGCTCCAACTGGCGCATCATTCGGACCTGATAGCCGAAGTCTTCCATTCCCTGCAGATGCGTCATGGAAATCGCGAGCGTCTGCAAATAGTTGTTTCGCAAGACCAGGTCGGCGACCTCATCGGTCATGTGAGCCAGCAGTTCATTGCGCTGCTCGATGTCGAGTTTACCTGCCTTTACAGCGGCTCCGAGGGCGATCTTGATATTGACCTCCATATCCGAGGAATTCACCCCGGCGGAGTTGTCGATCGCATCGGAGTTACAGCGGCCGCCCCTCTTGTTGAATTCGATCCGGGCGAGCTGGGTCAGGCCAAGATTGGCGCCTTCGCCGATGACCTTTGCGCCAAGTTGTGGCGCGGTGATCCGGATATGATCGTTCGCCCGGTCGCCGGCGTCGGCATCTGTTTCGGTCGTCGCGCGGATGTAGGTGCCGATGCCGCCAAACCAGAGCAAGTCCACGTTCATTCTCAGGATTGCCATCATGACTTCCTGAGGCGTTGCCGTTGCCTTGTCGAGGTTGATAAGGGCGCGGATCTCTGGTGACAGCGGGATCGACTTCAGCTGCCGTGAGAAGATGCCGCCGCCCTTTGAAATCAGGCTCGTGTCGTAGTCTTTCCAGGACGAGCGGCCCATATCGAACAGGCGTTTCCGCTCAACCCAGGTTGTTTCCGGATCCGGGTTCGGGTCGATGAAGATGTCCCGGTGGTCGAAGGCAGCAACCAGTTTCGTCGCTTTGGAGAGCAGCATCCCGTTGCCGAAAACATCGCCGGACATGTCGCCAACACCGGCTGCCGTGAACGGCTCGGTCTGGATGTCCCGGTTCATTTCCCGGAAGTGCCGTTTGACCGCCTCCCAAGCACCCCGGGCTGTGATCCCCATCTTCTTGTGGTCATATCCGGCAGAACCGCCGGATGCGAACGCATCACCGAGCCAGAAATCCCGGCCTTCGGAAATGGCGTTGGCCGTATCGGAGAACGTTGCCGTCCCTTTGTCCGCGGCCACGACAAGATAGGGATCGTCGCCATCAAATCGGGTGACCCGGTCAGGTGGCAGGATCTTGTCTTCATCCAGATTGTCGGTGACATCAAGAAGCGCATTGATGAAGATCTTGTAGCTCTCCGTGCCCTCCTTGAACCAGGCCTCGCGGTCGCTCGCCGGTGGCAATTGCTTTGGAACAAAGCCGCCCTTTGCGCCGACCGGAACGATCACGGCGTTCTTGACCTGCTGCGCCTTTACGAGGCCCAGCACTTCGGTGCGGAAATCTTGCGGTCTATCGGACCAACGCAATCCGCCACGCGCGACCATACCGAAGCGCAGGTGAACCCCTTCAACACGCGGGCTGTAAACGAAAATTTCGCGGAACGGACGTGGCTGCGGCAGTTCGTCAATCTTCCGGCTTTCGATCTTGAAGGCGAAGGTCGCCTTGGGCTGGCCGCCCTGATCAAGCTGATAGAAGTTTGTGCGCAGGATCGATTCAATCACATTCTTGAACCGCCGCAAGATGCGGTCGTCGTCCAGACTGGAAACATCTTCCAAAGCTGCAGAGAACTCGCCTTCAAGCCGCTCCTCGCCTGCGTCGCGGTCTTCTTTCGATGTGTTCGGGTTGAAGCGTAGATGGAATAAATCGACCAGAGTTGAGGCGATGGCCGGGTAGTTGTTCAGCGTCGACCACATGTAGTCTTCAGAGAATCGGATGCCAGCCTGCCTCAGATATTTTGACAGGGCGCGCAGGATCGCAACATCGCGCCAAGCGAGACTGGCACTCATGACAAGGCGATTGTACCCGTCATCTTCGGCCCGTCCCGTCCAGACAGCCATGTACATGCTTTCCAGCCGGCTCTGCAGAGCATCGCTGAAATCGATGCTGTCTCCAGTGTGGGCTTCTAGGGTCATCTCATGAAGGTATGAGAACGGTGCGTTGGTCGGCGTGATCCGGTACGTTCGTTCATTGATGACCTTGAAGCCCATGTTCTCCAGCAGCGGAACACGGGCGGACAGCGGGATTGGCGCACCGCGGTGATAGACTTTGAGCGCCAGCCGGTTGTCCTTTGTGCCGACCGGACGGTGGAAAGTAATTGTGGTGCTGCGGGTGTCGCTCAGCGTTTCGAGCTGAACGATATCGAACAGCGCGGACTGAGCGTTATAGACTTCCTTGTAGCCGCCATGGAACGCGAGCGCGTAGCGGTCGGCGAGTTGGCGGGCCTGGGCGGGTGCAAATTCTGCGGCAAGCGCACCCCGCACTGCATCCGGCCAATTTCGGACCATGTCTGCAACGGCGGCTTCAAGTTCTTCTTGTGGTGGAGTTGGCGTTTCTCCCTTGTCGCGGCCAACGATATAATGAACCCGCGCAAGCGGACCTTCCGGATAAGTTACATACCAGGCCGAAAGACGCCCCTCATAGACCGAGGCCAGATATGTCCCGACGTTCAGCCGCACTTCGGTCGTGTAGCGGTCCCTGGGCACGAACACCAGGATCGACACATAGCGATCAAACTTGTCCGGGCGTGACAGAACACGGATGCGCGGCCGTTCGTCCAGTTGAAGGATGGCTGTTGAGAAGTCAAAGAGACGGTCGCGGTCGATTTGGAACAGCTCATCGCGCGGAAAAGCTTCCAGAACGTTTCTGAGTGCCCGTCCTGAATGGCTTTCTGAATGATAGCCGGCTCGCGCCAATACACTCGCCACCTTGCGGCGCAAGAACGGGATGGTGCTGACAGGCTCAGTGTAAGCAGTTGATGCAAACAGGCCCACAATGCGGAGCTCTCCGATCATGTTGCCATCGTCGTCGTAGAGCTTGGCCCCGACATAGTCCATATGAACCCGGCGGTGCACCGTGCTTTTCACGTTGGCCTTTGCGATGATCAGAGGTTCGGGTTTTTTCAGGAATTCGCGGATTTCCGGGGTGATCTGAACAAACTCGGAGCCGCGGCGCAGGACCCGAACATCGGGATCCGTGAGAAGGCCGAGGCCAGTTCCCTCGTGAGGAGAGAGTTCACCTTCTTCAACGCCGCCTTCGAATTTGTATTCGCGCATGCCGAGGAAAATGAAATTGTCCTTTTCCATCCACTCCAGGAAATGGATGGCTTCCCACAATTCATCACTGCTGCCGAGGATTTGCGTGGTTTTGTAGGTATCAATCGCTTCGCCGAGGCGTTCCTGCATCGGTTTGAAATCGTTCACAACAGAGCGAACGTTGTTCAGAACGGTGTTGAGCCTTGTTTCCAGTGCGTCGCGCTGTTCGGCATCGTCAATACGGGTGACGTGGATATGGATCAGGCTTTCCTGACGGTCTTTCCGCTTCGCCGGTTTCTTCCGGCCGATGGCAGAGATCAGGGCACCCTTCTCGTCCCGCTCAACGATGAAAATCGGATGCAGGACCAAGTGTACTTCCAGCTTGCTGTCCTGCAGCTCGTCCATCACCGAATCGACCAGGAACGGCATGTTGTCGTTGACGATCTCGATAACAGTAAGGTTTTTGGTTTTACCGCCCTTTGTTTTGAAACTTGGATCGGAAATGCTCACCCTGTGGGTGCCCAGATCGTGCGATTGAAAGTCCTGCCATGCATCCATAGCGAACCCGGTCAGCTCTTCCGCCGAATAGGTCACCAGATCTTCGGCCGCGCCCCGGTCATAAAAGGCGTTCACGAATTCAGCGAGATTGGGATCTTTCTTGGAGAGTTTCTGGTGGACCGCGTCGATCAGCTTGAGTTTCTCGACGTCGTGCTTGTCGGGCATTTTTTTCCCCTTGGGCGGTCATTTGGTTTGGCTCAGCCGCGTGCTATCGTTTTATATTCGCGACACAATTGTTTCAGGACGGGAGGCCCGAATTGTCAAGTAAAGTCACTGCCTTGCAAATCGATTCAAATGTAACATTAAGTGAAAAAACGCAGGCCTATTTCGATTTGTGTCAGGAAAAGCTCGGCCTGGTTCCGAATGTGCTCCAGGCTTATGCCTTTGATGACGCCAAGTTGCGCGCTTTCACCGACATGTACAACGACCTCATGCTTGCGGACTGCGGACTGAGCAAGCTTGAGAGAGAGATGATTGCCGTTGCGGTATCCTCCGTCAATCGCTGTTTTTATTGCCTCACAGCTCATGGTGCGGCTGTGCGCGAGTTGTCCGGTGATCCGGTGCTCGGTGAGCTCATGGTGATGAACTATCGTGTCGCTGATTTGACAAACCGCCAGCGCGCCATGCTCGATTTCGCGGTGAAGCTGACTGAAAAGCCCGCGGAGATCCTGGAAAGCGACCGGCAGGGCTTGCGGGATGCCGGGTTCAGCGACCGGGATATCTGGGACATTGCCTCCGTTGCCGCCTTCTTCAACATGACCAACCGGGTGGCCGCTGCCAGCGACATGCGCCCGAATGATGAGTATCACTCAATGGCCCGTTGAGGTCTTGGGGTATGCCGAACCGGTGACAAATCCCACGATTGGGTGTATGACCCACTCGTTTTTCAATTCTCGAACTTGAGGAGAGGAGCGGGTCATGACCGCGCGCGTATTTATTGATGGTGAAGCTGGCACGACGGGTTTGCAAATCCGCGAGCGCCTCGCCATGCGCCGCGACATAGAGCTGCTCTCCATTCCGGAAGACAGCCGGAAAGATCCGGCGGCCCGGAAAGATTACCTGAACAAGGCAGATGTTGCGATCCTGTGCCTGCCGGATGCGGCGGCAAAGGAAAGTGTAGCGCTCATCGAGAACGACACGACACGCGTGATTGATGCATCCAGCGCCCATCGGGTCGCCGATGGCTGGGCCTATGGTTTTGCGGAAATGGACGCTGATCAGGCAGACATTATTGCGGCTGCCATGCGGGTTGCCAATCCGGGCTGCTGGCCGCAGGGGCTTATTGCTGCAGTGCGCCCGCTGATTGCCGCTGGCCTCCTTCCGGCTGATTTCCCGGTCACCGTGAACGGGATTTCCGGATATTCCGGTGGTGGCAAGGGCATGATTGCGGATTACGATGCGAAAGCCGCCAGCGCCAACATGTTTGCCCCGTATGCGCTGGGCTTCAACCATAAACACCTGCCGGAAATGACCGAATATGGCCTTTTAAACAGCGCGCCGCTGTTCACTCCGGCTGTCGGCAACTACTACAAGGGCATGCTGACCGTAGTGCCGCTCAATCTCGCACGTCTGGACAAAGTCTCGACCGGTGAACAGATCCACGCTGCCCTGGCCGATCACTTCGCAGCTGCGCCTGGCGGTTTTGTTGATGTTGCACCTTTGGATGGTCTTGAGCGCTCCGATGATCTGGATCCGCAGGCTTTGAACGACACCAATCGGCTGCGGCTGCATGTTTTTGCAAATGATGCGCGGGCCCAGGCAGCCATCATTGCCGTTTACGACAATCTCGGCAAAGGCGCGTCGGGCGCAGCCGTGCAAAACCTCAATCTCATGCTCGGTGTTGATCAGACCACAAGTCTTGCTGCTTGAGGTGATCGGGCCAGAACCCGTTTTCAGGAGAGGAAACCATGGAAAAATTCGAGACCCTCACCGGGGTCGCAGCACCGATGCCGATCGTCAACATCGATACGGATATGATCATCCCGAAGCAGTTCTTGAAAACGATCAAGCGGACCGGTCTCGGCACTGCGCTGTTTCATGAAATGCGCACCAATGACGACGGGTCTGAAAATGTCGACTTCGTTTTGAACAAGGCGGCGTACCGTGATGCCAAGATCCTGATCGCCGGCGATAATTTCGGCTGCGGTTCATCCCGCGAACACGCGCCATGGGCGCTGCTGGATTTCGGTATCCGCTGCGTGATTTCCACGTCCTTCGCCGACATCTTCTACAACAACTGTTTCAAGAACGGCATTCTGCCGATCCAGGTCTCTGAAGACGAACTGGAAACGTTGCTGCATGCCGCAGAGCGCGGCGCCAACTTCACCCTGACGATCGATCTGGAAAACCAGGAGATCAAGGGTCTGGAGAGCGGTGACATTGCCTTCAAAATCGACCATTTCCGCAAGCATTGCCTGATCAACGGTCTCGACGACATTGGCTTGACCATGGAAAAGGCCGGCCAGATCGACACTTTTGAAGACAAGATGGGCGAGAGCCGCCCCTGGGTCTAAGCGTCATCTCGTCTACCCAAATCCATTAGCCCGGTGCTCTGCGCCGGGCTTTTTGTTGGTGTGGGCAGTACTCTAACCCCGCACCTCCATGCGGCAGCCTGGAGAGACCTTCGACAAGATGAGCCGCATGTGCTGCGGAGAGACCGCTACACAACCTTCCGTCGGCCTGTAGTCTTCCCGGGCGATGTGGAAGAAGATTGCGCTGCCTTTGCCCCTGACCGGTGGATGCATGTTGCAATTCAGGACAACGACGATGTCGTACAGCCTGTCCTCTCGCCACATTTTCTCGTGACTGGCCTGAAACGGCAAATTCACCAGACGGTTGTAGCGGGGATGGCCCGGATCATCGCACCAGCCGAGTTCGGGCTGCAAAACTTCAAGTGGAAGAACTGTTTGCGGCCTCCGACCTTTGTCAGCGCGATAGTAGACATGCAGGAGTTCGAAGGTCCCGGTCGGGGTCGCTCCGTCCCCTTCCCGCTTGCGTGTGATGATGCCGGAACGGCCCAATGCACACGGAACCGTGATCGATCCAAATCGCAGAAGTCCTTTGGTTCGGTCGCGCGGTAATGCGTGAACCTCGAGGATATCTGCCGATTTTGTGCTCTCTTGCATGGTTCATCCCGCTTGTTTGTTCGGTGCCGTGAAAAGTCTTGATAAACCGGAGCTAAAGCCCGCGTGAAGAAGAATTGACGAAACCCTGCTTGTAAGGCGACACTTTCCCGCGCACATAGAGACGGCAACGCGCTTGTGTAGATTGCACAAACCCGCGTGAACACTAGAGTTTTTTGGCGAGGACCCGACAAGATGACCGCCCGCACCATTTTGATTGTTGATGATGATACTGAACTGCGCGAAGCGCTTGTCGAACAATTGTCCCTTTACGACGAGTTTGAAACCCTTCAGGCGGACACGGCGACTTCCGGAATTGGCATGGCCAAGGAAGAGCACATCGACCTTCTTTTGATGGACGTCGGCTTGCCGGACATTGATGGCCGTGAAGCAGTCAAGCTCCTGCGCAAGAACGGGTTCAAGGCTCCGATCATTATGCTCACCGGCCACGACGGGGACAGCGACACGATCCTTGGCCTTGAGGCCGGCGCCAACGATTATGTCACCAAGCCGTTCAAGTTTGCCGTGCTGCTTGCCCGGGTCCGAGCCCATTTGCGCCAGCACGAGCAAAGCGAAGATGCGACATTCGCCATCGGCCGCTATTCCTTCCGCCCGGCTGCAAAGGTCATGCAGGAAGACAACGGTTCAAAGGTGCGCCTGACGGAAAAGGAAACTTCGATCCTAAAGTTCCTGTACCGCGCCGGCGAAAAGCCGGTCACGAGGGATGTGCTTTTGCACGAAGTCTGGGGCTACAACTCCGGTGTCACGACCCACACTCTGGAAACGCATATCTACCGGCTGCGTCAGAAAATCGAGCGGGACCCGTCCAATGCCGAGCTTCTGGTGACTGAGGCAGGCGGCTACAAGCTTGTTCCTTGAGCCACAGACTTGTTTGTGAAGCGCATATTCGCTTGGACAGACACGATCAATCAGCGTAAATCTTGGGCATGAGCCTTGCCCAAGACATAGCGATTCTCAAAAAGATACCGATGTTTTCGGACTTTCAGGACGATCAGCTTCGCCTGCTCGCCTTCAGTGCCGAGAGTATGGATTATAGCGCCGGTCTGCGCCTCTTCGATCAGGATGAGCGCGCAGACGGCGGGCTTGTGATCACCGATGGTCTGGTGACGCTGTCAACGCGCGGCGAAGACGGCTTTGAAGAAGTCGACAAGGTTGGTCCGGGAACACTTTTGGGCGAAAGCGCGCTGCTGGTGGAAACCAAGCGTCCCTGCCGCGCAGAAGCTGCCCAACCTGTCCGGATCATCCGTATCCGCAGAGCACTCTTCAAACGCATGGTGTCCGAATACCCGGAACTTGCGCAGCGTCTGTTCGATCAGCGGGCCGCCCGGTTCCGTACAACCATGGGCCGTCTGAAGCCCATCGGCGATAAAATGGCCGAACTGGAGCAGCTCAATGCAGAGCGCCGGGCAAAAGAAGAGGGCTGAGCCCGCTTTTTGACCCCCGCCTTAAACCATCGCCATGACCCGGCTTGGTCCGCCAGTGCCGCCGCGGTTTTTCGGGGCGCCGACAATGAGTGTGGCGCCGCTCGGCGGCAACGCATCAAGATTGGCGATGCATTCCAGACCCCAGCGGCCGGATGGAAGCCAGGCGTAATGGACGGCAAAATCCTGCGAAATCCCATGATCGAGTGACAGGCTGTCAACGGCAAGCCCGGCAACGTCGGCTTCTTCCATCAGCATTTGAACTGCTTCCAAGTGAAAGCCAGGAAAATGCATGACACCATTGGCATCTGCATTGCGGAACATGTCTGAAGACGCATGCGCACTCCAGCCAGAGTTCATCGCAACACACGCGCCTGTCGGAATGTCTCCATTTGCCGAAATCCACGCCTTGAGATCGTCCGGAGTGACTTGCGCATCGGGGTTGTCAGCGGCGCGTTCCTTGACGTCTATGATACAGAGGGGCGTAACCAGTTTGTCGACGGGGATCTCGGCAACGGATTGCCCATCTGCGGAAAAATGCAGCGGTGCGTCGAGATGTGTGCCCGAATGCTCATCGATTGAAAGGCTGTAGAGATTGTACCCGTCCTTGGCGAAATCGAAGATTTTCTCTGCCCTGTATCCAGGTTCACCCCCAAATGTTGGAAAGTCTTCGGAAAGTTCGTGCGTGAGATCCAGGATTTGCGCTGGTGTCTGTGCCATTGCCGGAAGAGCGCCTGCAACAGAGGTCGCCGCCGCAACGCCGGTTCCGGCGGCTGCAGCCCTGAAAACATCGCGCCGTGACAGCATTTTGTCTTTCACCGACTTGATGACGCAAAGATCGCACATGGCTTCGTTCTCCGGTTCCGTGTTGGCTTCCTAATCAGTGTGCGAGGGTCCGAGCTTTTCGGCAAGTGACAAGTCCGATAGGCACCAACTGGCAGTGCGGATGGCCATTCGAACACGCGTCTTGTCCTCTCTCATAAATTGCAATATCGTTATACTAAATTTATAGGGGAATTTAATGGTCAGCCGGGTGACCACGGTGGCCTTCCAGGGCATAGAGGCGGTTCCGGTCGACGTGCAGGTGCATGTCGGCCCGGGCATGGTCGCCTTTACCATCGTGGGTTTGCCAGACAAGGCAGTGGCAGAAAGCCGGGAGCGGGTTAGGGCGGCTCTGTCCGCCTCAGGTCTCGCGCTTCCGGCCAAGCGTGTCACGGTCAATCTGGCACCGGCGGACCTTCCAAAAGAAGGATCCCATTACGATCTCCCGATTGCGCTCGGGGTGATGGCGGCCATCGGCGCAATTCCGGCGGAGTTCTTGGAAAACTACGTCATTCTGGGAGAGTTGGCGCTGGATGGGACCTTGGCTCCCGTTGCTGGAGTTCTGCCAGCCGCAATGGGGGCGAATGCTCTCGAAAAAGGGTTGATCTGTCCGTTTGAGTGCGGGGGAGAAGCTGCTTGGGCGGACGCGGAGATGGATATTCTGGCCCCGCGGTCCTTGATCCAGCTTGCCAATCATTTCAAGGGGACGCAGGTCCTCTCCAGGCCCGCGGCCAAACTCCGGGGCGATCCGCAAGGCATGCCGGATCTTGCAGATGTTAAAGGTCAGGAAAGTGCCAAGCGTGCTTTGGAGATCGCGGCGGCCGGTGGACATAACTTGCTGATGGTCGGACCACCGGGATCTGGCAAGTCCATGCTGGCCAGCCGTTTGCCTTCCATTTTGCCGCCACTCACCCCGCGCGAACTTCTTGAAGTCTCCATGATTGCCTCGCTTGCAGGGGAACTTGCGGATGGCAAACTGTCCGACCGCCGCCCGTTTCGCGCGCCGCACCATTCTGCTTCCATGGCTGCTCTTGTGGGCGGCGGTTTACGGGCCAAACCTGGTGAAGTCTCGCTGGCCCACAACGGGGTTCTGTTTCTGGACGAGCTACCCGAGTTCAATCCCCAGGTGCTCGATAGCCTGCGTCAGCCGCTGGAAACGGGAGAGGCTATCATTGCGCGGGCCAATCATCGGGTGACCTACCCTGCGCGCATTCAGATGGTGGCGGCGATGAACCCCTGCCGGTGCGGACATGCCGGGGAACCGGGGCACCAATGCCGGCGCGGAGAGCGGTGTGTGACCGAATATCAAGCCCGGATATCGGGGCCGTTTCTGGACCGCATTGATCTGAGGATTGAGGTTCCCGCGGTCACCGCAACCGATCTGATCGGCCCGGCAGAGAGTGAGCCGTCTTCGGAGGTCGCCAAGCGCGTTTTGGCGGCCCGCAAACTTCAGGAACAGCGGTTTTTTGATCTCGGGGTTGCGGCGCGGACCAACGCGCAAGCCCCGGCAGCGGTGGTTGAAAAAATGGCGCAACCGGATGACAAGGGTCTCGCCTTCTTGCGGGAAGCTGCCGAGACACTGCAGCTATCGGCGCGCGGCTATCACCGGGTGCTGAAACTTGCCCGGACCCTCGCCGACCTGGACGGTCTTGAGACTGTGGCCCGCATCCACCTTGCGGAAGCGCTCAGTTATCGCGGCCACGATCTGTCACGCCGCGCAGCGTAACCGAACCGGCTCACTTTCCTTGTATTCGTCCGGACGCCGTCCCATGTCATGTCTTGCACTCAAATACGGAGGATGACGCATGCTGGTGACGACAACGCCGACCATTCAAGGCAAGGATCTCGATTACAAGGGCCTGGTGACCGGCGAGGCCATCCTCGGCGCAAACTTGTTCAAGGACATTTTCGCCGGTATCCGCGACATCGTCGGCGGCCGGTCTGCAGCCTACGAAGAAGAGCTTGCCAAGGCCCGCCAGATCGCGGTTGAAGAGATGTGCCAACAGGCACAACGGCTCGGTGGCAACGCGGTGATTGGCGTTGATATCGATTATGAAACTGTGGGCCAAAACGGTTCCATGCTGATGGTGAGTGCGACCGGTACCGCTGTCACAATGCGCTGATGGCGGACCGCGTAGATCAACAGTTTCAGATTGTGTCCGGCTTTCCCGAAGATCAACGGGAGACGGCCGCTGCCTTGTTCTGGCAAGCGTTTTCCGGAAAGCTCGGCAAGATCCTGGCCCCGGATGACAAGGCACTCTTCTTGATTGCCCGTCTCCTTGATCCTGACTTCGCAATCAGTGCGCTGGATGAAGACGGCGGCCTTATCGGAATGGCCGGGTTCAAAACCAAGGAGGGCGGGCTGGTTGCTGGCAGCCTGTCCGACATGACGGCCGTCTATGGTCTGTTTGGAGGGCTGTGGCGCGGGATTGTGCTGGAGCTCCTGGAGAGAGAGCCAGAGCCCGGACTTTCATTGATGGACGGGATTTTTGTGGGTGCCGAAGCGCGCGGTCTTGGTGTCGGTACGGCCCTTTTGAATGCAATCTGCTCGGCTGCCGTTGCGCGCGGCTGCTCCAGGGTCCGGCTCGATGTGATCGACACCAACCTACGGGCAAGGGCGCTTTATGAGCGGGCGGGGTTTGTTCCGGCAGGCACTGAGGAAACCGGACCGTTCAAGTATATTTTCGGTTTTTCGTCTGCGACGCGCATGGAAAAGCCGTTGCATGCTGCTTGACGCCGCCAGATCCGCACGGGAAGCTCTGAGTTGAAAGACCAACCCGGAGCGTTTCATGACATCCCACGGATATGAAAGCGGGCGGCTTAACCTGCCCTTTGTCGGAATTTGCACATTTGGAAAGTATCCGTACCAGCCGGACTGGAATGCCATTGACGCTGACGTCGCTGTTCTTGGCGCGCCGTTTGATTTCGGAACCCAATGGCGCTCAGGTGCGCGTATGGGGCCAAGGGCAATCCGGGAGGCGTCAACGCTATTCTCCTTCGGCCATGCCGGGGCCTATGATTTTGAAGATGACATCACGTACCTGCCTGCGGAAACCACGCGGATTGTTGACATTGGTGATGCAGATATCGTTCACACCGACACGATCGAGAGCCACAAACGCATCGAGTTTGGCGTTCGTAAGGTACTTGAGGCCGGGGCCTTACCTGTCGTGTTAGGGGGAGATCATTCGATCAACATCCCTTGCATCAATGCTTTTGATGGCGAAGAGCCAATCCATGTGGTGCAGATTGATGCCCACCTCGATTTTGTCGATGAACGTCACGGGGTACGTTATGGGCACGGCAATCCGATGCGCCGGGCCGCTGAAAAACCTTATGTGACGGGGCTTAGCCAAATCGGTATCCGCAATGTTTCGTCAACGGCCCGGGACGGTTATGAGGCCGCGCGCCAGATGGGCTCGGACATCGTGTCGGTTAGACAAGCACGGAAACTCGGCACAGACTCGCTTCTCGCCAAGATCCCGAAAGGCAAACGCTACTATCTGACGCTCGACATCGATGCTTTCGATCCATCCATCGCGCCGGGCACGGGCACGCCGAGTCATGGTGGGTTTCTGTACTACGAAGTCCTGGAACTGATTGATGGGGTGTCGCAGCAGGGAGACATTGTTGGAATGGATCTGGTCGAAGTTGCTCCGGACTATGATCCTGCTGGCGTCACAAGTGTCCTTGCCGCGCAAATCCTGATGAACACCATTGGCCGGGTCCTGCACCATCGACCCAAATCATGAGTGAAATCAATGCAGCCTGAAATGGATCTTTAAGCCATTCAACTACACACGCGTGCACTAACTTTGTGAAACTTACTGAACGTCGTTGTTGGATACAGTGCTGTTTGGTGACACCATTCGGATTTCCTTGATTATCCGACGGAGAGGTGCTTCAAAAACGTAGAAGAGCGTTGATGATCCGGAGAAATCATCCATGAATGATATGGCAGCTCAAGCACAGCAGAGCGCCAGAAGTATGGTCATTGGCTTGATCGTACCGGACATCACCAATCCGTTCTTTGCTCAATTGGCAAAAAGCATCGAGATGGAAGTCGCTTCGCGGGGCGGCATGGTGATGCTTGCCAACTCCCATGATGATCCGGGCATTGAGCTTAAACAAGTTCGGGCCATGCACGATTGGCCGGTCACGGGGGTCATCGTGGTGGCCGGTTCAGACGCCAGCCGGTCCTATTCCGCGGAGTTGCCGATCATTTCTCTTGATCGACGTTACGGCACATATCCCCTGGTTGCGACCGATCAGCGGGATGGCGCGCGCAAGGTCGTCGATCACCTGCATGGTCTTGGTCACCGGATCATTGCCTATATAGCCGGGCCGGAAAATCTGGAGGTCGCCCGCGAGCGGCGCGACGGCTTCATTGAGCGGGTCAATGAGCTTTCCACGCCGGATGATGAGATTGATCTGACGGTTCATACTGGTGAATTTGATTTTGCATCCGGCGAGGCTGTTGCCCGAAACATTCTTCTGCAGCTGCGCAGGGGCTTTCGTATCACCGCCATAGCAACGGCAAGCGACCAGCAGGCAATCGGCGTTTTGCGGTGCGCGCGTGACCTTGGTGTGCACGTTCCGCAGGATGTCTCCGTGATTGGCTTCGACGACATCACCTTGGCCTCTCTCGTTGTCCCACGTCTCACGACCCTGCGTCAGCCGATCGAGGACATTGCTTCGGTTGCCGTTGATCGCATTGTGGCCAAGATAGAGGCCCCGTCGGATCATGCCATCCGGGGCTCGCTGATTGTCCGCGAATCCACCGCGCCGGCCAGCCGCTGGGATTAAAACCGCCTCACTGGGCGTGCTGTTGAGATGACCTCACAACAATGTGGATTGAACGTTAGCGGTAGGCCAAACATCTCCTATTGTGGGAGACACTTGGGAGATACAGCATGATGAACCGGCGTATTGTTCTTGGCCTCGCAGCAGCCAGTGTTGCAGCGATTGCTCTTTCATCCGCCCCGGCTTTTGCAAAAGATCCGTTGGCTCTGACCGGTTATGATCCGGTGTCCTATTTTTCCGGCCGTGCCCCAGAAAAGGGGTCTTCACAATTCACTGCAAAACATCGCGGCAAGACGTATCAGTTTTCCAGCGCTCAAAACAGGGATGCGTTTGCAGCCAATCCCAGCCGTTTCGCCCCGCAATATGATGGTTATTGCGCTTATGGTGTTGCCCGCGGCTATAAGGTGGGCGTCGACCCGCTGGCCTTTAAGGTCGTCGATGGAAAGCTTTACGTGAACTACTCGCGCTCTGTACAGCGAACCTGGAGCCGCGACGTGCCCGGATTTATTTCCAAAGCCAATCAAAACTGGCCGAGCCTGAATTGAAAAGTCTTTGTCACGTCGGACTGATCGCGGAGAGTTGTCAAAGGTGACTGCTGCGGTACCTATGATTTGGCGATAAGTCTGGTGCAGTTTACGAGGGGCTTTTGATGAAAATACGCGGAGCGTCTTTGGCTGTTTTGTTTGTGCTGGGATTGAACGGCGCAGCTTTCGCTGTGCCCTCCGACACTGAGGACCTGCCACCCAAGCCGACACAGACATCAACCGAATGTCCGGACGGGAAAGCCTGGGACAAAGAGAGCAACCGCTGCATTGATATCAAATCGGACCTCTTTGACGACGATGACCGGTTTCTGGCCGCGCGTGAACTCGCCTATGCAGGACGCCTAACGGCGTCTGCGCAGGCGTTGGATGCAATCCTGGAGCAAGACAGCTCCCGTGTTCTCACCTATCGGGGATTTCTTGCGCGGAAGGCCGGGGATTGGCCACAAGCTGAGAAATATTACCTTGCAGCGCTCGCAGCGGATCCTGACAGCCTGATGACGCGGTCTTACATGGGAATGGGGTTGTTTGAGCGCGGCGACAAAGCCGGAGCGGTCGACCAACTCCGCGAGATCCGGGCACGTGGGGGCCGGGGCGGATGGCCAGAAAGAGCATTGCTCATGGCGATGCGGGCTGGCGGTAACACCAGCTATTGAGGTTCCGCGAGTTTTCTCAATTGCCGAGGAGGTCTTAAGGGTTCAGCCAAGGCGGCGCCTTGCCGATTTTCTCAAGCAGAAAATCAATGAAAACGCGCACTTTTGCGGTCAGGACATTTGATTTCGGGTAAATCAGCCAAAGCATCGAGGGATCATCGACGATATGGTTCGGCAGTACCCGAATGAGTGTTCCCGTTTTCAGCTCCTGATGCACACTCCAGAGAGAATTGGCCGAAATACCGGCTCCGGCCAGAGTGGCGAGCTTCTGAGAGAGACCATTGTCCATCGTTAAACGGGCATTGGGACCCCGGGTGTCGAACACACCTTCCGGACCTGTTGGGCTCATCAGTGGTTTCGCGGTGCGGACAGCAAAACCGATTAGTTGGTGTTGCTGAAGCTCATCAGGCGCTGTGGGCACGCCATGAGCTGCAAGATATCCCGGGGAAGCGCACAGGATACGCGTGTCATCCGCAAGCTTCCTTCCCTTCAGGCTGGTGTCTTCCATCGCCGAGTTTCGGAGCGCAAGATCGAAACTCCCATCAATCAAATCATATTTGACGTCCGATAATCGCAGATCGAGACGGATACCGGGATGCCGTTCCATGAACTCCGGCAGCAGGGGAACGATGTAAAGCTGCGCAAAGGTGCTTGGTGCGGTGAAACGCAGGGTCCCGGTTGCCTCCGGCTTGCCATGCCCGAGTGCCGCGCGTGCCGCGTCCTCCTGCGCTAGAATTTCCCGGGCGTAGGGGAGAAACTCCACACCTTCTTGCGATAGCGAGACTTTGCGCGTGGATCGGTGCAGGAGATCCGAACCGAGCGAGCGTTCCAGTTTGGCAAGCCGCGCACTTGCAATGGACGGGGCAAGCCCCAACGCCTTGCCGGCTGCACTGATGTTGCTTTTTTCGGCGGCCAAAACGAACAGGCGCAGGCATTCGGTATCCATTTTATTATCCCGAATTTCAGAATAGTGAAGTCTTAAATATGCTATTTATGGGGAAATTATAAGAAATATCTTGGTGGCATCCAACTGAAACCCTTTTGGAGATGGGCAATGAGTTTCTATTCCGTCTTGGCCGTGACCCCGACAACTGATGCCTGGGTCGCAGACTACATTGGTCCCGCCAACAAACTGGTGGTCAAACACGGTGGCAAGTACCTGACTCGCACGGCAAACCATGAACAGATCGAAGGGGCCGACGAGCCGGCGGCTTTGCGCATTGTGATCGAATGGCCATCTCGGGAGGCGGCGGTCGCTTTCATGAACGATCCGGATTACGTGCCGCATCTTGAAGCTCGCACCCATGGATCGAAGAGTTTTCATTTTCTGATCGAAGGCAAGGATGATCTTGCGTGAGTGATCAGCCACTCGATGGGAGAGGGCTAGAATCATGCTGAAACAGACCGCAGACGGCGGCTTTCAGTCACTAAACACTGCCTACAATGCCACCTTCCGGCAGAACAGGATGAGCATCGGCCTCGTCGTGCCGATTGAAAACTATGCCAATAGCGCCGTACCGACGATGCGGGATCATTTGGATCGGGTAGAGTTGGCGGAAAAACTGGGCTTTGCTGCTGTTTGGTTACGCGATGTACCGTTTGACGTCCCGTCGTTCGGGGATGCGGGGCAGACTTTTGACCCGTTTGTCTATCTGGGAACATTGGCCGCTGTCACAGACCGCATCGCGCTGGGCGTTTCGAGCATCATTCTGCCGCTTCGCCATCCGGCACATGTTGCAAAGGCGGCGGCGACAGCGGATGTGCTCTCTGGCGGCCGTTTGCTGCTCGGCATTGCGTCCGGAGACAGGCCGGCGGAATTCCCGGCGTTGAATGTCTCGTTTGAGGCCCGTGGCAATGCCTTTCGTGAAAGCTACGACTACATTCGCCTTATGGCTGATCCTGCTCCGGCTTTCAGCAGCCCGCTCGGCGCACCATCCGGAGGGATGGACATGCTGCCAAAACCGGTCGCGGGCCGATTGCCAATGCTGATCACAGGTGGCAGCCAACAGGAGCCGGACTGGATTGCCCATAATGCGGATGGGTGGATGACGTACCCCCGAAATGTTTCGCACCAAGCCGAGGTGATCGAGGACTACCGGCGGCGTGTTGCCGCCGCGGGCTTGGCGGACAAACCGGTCATACAACCGCTCTATGTCGACTTGCTTGAAGACAAGGACGCGCCACCCCAGCCGATCCATCTCGGCTTCCGGTCTGGGCTCCGGGCTCTGAACCGCTATTTGAGGTCCCTTGAAGAAATTGGCGTGAACCACGTGGCCCTGAATCTCCGGTTCAATCAGGCAAACACCGAAAACACCTTGGCCCGGCTCGCCGATGAGCTGCTGCCCAACTTTCACGCGTGAGGTTACTGATGCAAAAGACTATTCTTCTGACCGGGGCCACCGATGGCATCGGGCTGGAAACAGCAAAGCGGCTTGCCGCGGACGGTCACACGCTGTTGATCCACGGACGAAACCCGGACAAGCTGGCCAGGGTGAAGGCCGATCTGGTGGCCCTTCCGGGCGCCGGTGAGGTTGAGGCGTATGTGGCTGATTTTTCAGATCTGGCCGATGTAAACAGTCTGGCCGACAGCATTCGCAGCCACCACGATCATTTGGACGTTCTGATCAATAACGCCGGGATCCTCCGCACTCAGGATCCTTTGACCAAAGATGGTATGGATGTTCGCTTTGTGGTCAACACGATCGCGCCGTATCTCCTTACCCGGAAGCTGTTGCCGCTGATGGGGAATGCGGGCCGGGTTGTCAACTTGTCTTCTGCTGCTCAGGCGCCAGTCAATCTCAAGGCCTTGGCTGGTCAACAGCGGGCCTCTGATATGGAGGCTTATGCGCAGAGTAAGCTTGCCATCACCATGTGGACACGGGATTTGGCGCGCGAGCTGGGCCCTGACGGGCCGGCCATCGTCGCCGTCAATCCAGCCTCCCTTCTTGGCACCAAGATGGTGAAAGAGGGGTTCGGTGTGTCCGGTAGTGACATCGGTGTCGGCGTTGACATCCTGATACGGGCCTCCATGTCTGAAGAGTTTGAAGGCCGGTCTGGAGCTTATTTTGATAATGATTCCGGACGCTTCGCAGACCCGCATCCGTCGGGCATGGATCCGCGGGCTTGCGCAGAAGTCGTTGCAACGATCCGCGATGTCCTTGCGCACGCCGGCCTGCCTGCGAGTTAAAGCGCAGGCCGGTCTAGTCCGCCGATCGATTTCTTAAGGGGCTGCCGGACTAGCCGCGGCCCCGGTATGGCTGTACCCCTTGCTCGGGGATCCAGACCCCCTCCGGGGCTGGGCCGGTTTGGTAAAATATGTCGATCGGAATCCCGCCGCGTGGATACCAGTATCCGCCGATCCGCAACCACTCAGGATCGAGCAGATCAACAAGGCGCTTGCCGATTGAGACCGTGCAGTCTTCATGGAACGCGCCGTGATTGCGGAAAGACCCCAGGAAGAGTTTCAGCGACTTGCTCTCAACCAGGAAGTCCTTGGGCACATAGTCGATGACAAGATGCGCAAAATCCGGCGCGCTGGTCAGCGGGCACAGAGAGGTAAACTCAGGTGCCACAAAGCGCACCATGTATTTCGTACCGGATTGCGGGTTTGGAACCTTTTCCAGAACAGCGTTTTCCGGGCTGTCGGGCAGCTCTGTCGATGCGCCGAGCTGGGTGAGGTTTTCGTATATTGATTTGTCGCTCATCTCAAACGCCTCTCAAGTTGCCCCAGATCAGGGTATGCAGCTGCGGCAGGACCGTCGGGGTGTACCACCGGTCACCAGCCACTTTGTCCACCAGCCAGCGCATCCGGTCCATGATGCCGGGCATGTCGATCGGAGCATCTGCTGCGGCAGGCGATGGCGGCGTGTGGTTGCCCGGCTGCAGATAAAGCGGCAGCTCCGGGTAGCGCGCAGCAAGATCCTTGGCGTAGTCGTAGTCCGCGTCATCGAAGATCACGGTTTTCAAGACTGTCTGGGTCTCTGCTCCTGCCGCCTCGACACATTCCGCGAGTTTTTGCCAATCCGTGTCCATGCAGCTGGAGGGCGGCTTGGGGCTCAACGTCAGGACATCGAGTGCCGCAAACCAGTCCTTGGCGATGCTCCCCTGTGTTTCCAGGGCAAAACGATAGCCTTCCCGCCTGCCGAGCTCGATTAAAGATCCAAGTGGCTGGATCGCCGGATTGCCCCCGGACAGCGAGACCATCAAAGGCTTGCCGCCGCTGAGGATTTCGATCTGCATCAGGATTGCCTGCGGCGTCATCGGGTGCCAGTCGTCCCGGTAGGCGCTGTCGACGGCATGCAGTGTATCGCACCAGCTGCAGCGGTAATCGCAACCGCCTGTGCGCACAAATATTGTCGGCTGACCAATCAGAGCACCTTCACCCTGGATCGTTGGTCCGAAAATTTCATTGACCCGAATTTGTCCAATGCTCATTGGCGGGCCTCCACCGGGGTATAGGTCAGCGGCCGGTACTCAGCGCATGTTTTGGGTGTTTCCTTGACCCGGACAGCTGTCGTCTCTGGCCATTTTTCCACGCACCAGTCGAAAAGATGCTTGGCGAGACGCTCCGCAGTGACACAGTCATCGCCAAGAACATCGTTGAGATGCCGGTGATCGAGTGTGTCGTCGATATAGGTCTTCAGGGATTTCAGCTCATTGTAGTCCCGGACGAAACCGATTTGATTGAGCTCAGAGGACGCCAGCTCGACCTCGACCACGTAGTTGTGGCCGTGAAACCGGGCGCAGGGATGATCATCCGGAAGCCCGATCAGCTGATGCGATGCGGAGAAATGGAATTCCTTGGTGATCCTATACATTGCAGGCCCCTTTCCAGAAGTCGGGGTCGGCATAGATTGTCGGATCTTTGACGCCAGCCAGGTGGAAGGCTTCCCGCCGCTCGACACAGGTGCCACAGCGTCCGCAATGGATCTCACCGCCTTTGTAGCAAGACCACGATTTGGTGTGGTCCACGCCCAGATTTGCGCCCTCGGCTGCGATATCGGCTTTGCTGACACGCACATACGGCGTGTGGAGCTTGATCTCGCCCATGCCTTCCAAAGCATGGCGCTGCATTTCTTCAAAGCTCTCGGTGAAGGCGGGCCGGCAATCCGGATAGATAAAATGATCGCCGCCATGAACAGCCGTTGCGACGGCCTCGGCGCCTCGAGCAGACGCAATTCCATAGGCGATGGTCAGCATGATCGCGTTACGGTTGGGCACCACGGTGATCTTCATGGTGTCTTCGGCATAGTGGCCGTCGGGCACATCAATGTTATCGGTCAATGCCGAGCCGGTCAGCTGGCGGCCGATGTTCGTGATGTCGATCAGGATGTGCTCAGTGTTAAGCGCATCGGCACAGGCTTTGGCATAATTCAGCTCCCTCTTGTGGCGCTGGCCATAGTCGAAGGAGATCAGGCCGATCAGCTCGTTTTCTTGCGCGATTTTGTGCGCAAGGGTGACGGAATCCATTCCGCCGGAACAGATGACAAGTGTTTTCAACGTATTGGTCCCTTGTTTTCGCTGTGGACGTTCGTTGAAACGCCCGTCACCGGGTAGGCTGCGACCGGTGGCCTGCCTTTGAAGCAAGCGGCGCGCCTTATAACAGGCTTGCGCAAAAAGGGAAGAGGCTTTGAATCTGACACCTGTTGAGATGCCAACAAAACTGGACCGGGTACTATTGGTTCATTCTGGTTAGAACGCCCAATCAGTAATCCGGTCCGACAATTTCGGACGACCGCGAAGAGGTCCTGACCCTAGATAGCGATTTGGGTTGCGCTCGTTATTTCGCGGACCTTGGTCTTGATCGTCTCCCCTCCAAGGCTTTCAACACTCAAAGTCGAAAGAAGCGCCTCGTTTTGGGTGATATCCGCGTCCGCATATGCATCAAAGCCAAGTCCTGTCCGGATTTCCAGCTCATGAACAGAAATCTGGAACAACCGGAATGGATCGAAGTCGAGCGTTTCCAGATCACTCAGCAGGTCGTTCTGGGAAAGCACGAAGCAGGCGGCTGTCGGGTTGCCATCGGCACCGCGATAGGCGACCAGTTTCCAATAATCCCGCGGAATCCGGGCGCCACGGTACTCGATGTCCGCGTCCGAAAAGACGGGACCTGAGATCACCGACACACGAATGTCCTGATCGGCAGCCTGTTCCAGGATTATGTTTTCAAGGCGTCCCCAGAGCCCGCCAAGGCTGGACCGATTATAGCGCTCGTGTTGCGGGGCAATGTTTGTGTAGTAGTAGGAATCCTTGTTGGCCTGGCGTGCTTCTGGCACCGGCCCCCAGGCCAAATCAGCCCTTCGCGCGATGTGCCCGCGATCCAGCTTGTTGTCTTCATAAAGACTGTTGTTCCACTGCAGACCACTCTCGATTCTCGGATCTTCCTTGAAACTGTGGCTGCCCAAGGTCACTTTTCGCGCACCGTCAACGTTCCACGCCACAAAGCGGGCCATGCGCCGTTTGGCGCTCAGGCATACGGAAAAGTGGGTATAGGGGATTGTCTGCTTGCGGCCAAAATTCACCGCGTCCCGTTTGATGGCGGTCGACATGCCGGGCATTGGAGCATGGAAGCCAAGGAAGTCGGTATCGTAACCAGAGCGAGCTCCAAAGGCTTCGGCCGTATCACCTGGAACGAGATTTGTTTCCGGAGGCGTCAGAGAGAACCTGAGCTTGTTCATGGCGGAGGCTGGGTAACAGGCAAGCGCATGTTCGTCCGGGTTGTCGCCGCCCATGCTGATCTCGTTGTTCGGTGCGGGTTTCTTGGGGTCCGGTGCGATCTCAAAACAGCCGATTGCTTTTTCGCCCACATGACTGCCGTAATTAATTTTTGCGATGACGTCGATCCGTCTGACTATTCCGTGGGTCGTATTGGTTGTCCGCCCTGTCTTGACGACTTTGTCGTCGAGCTCAACCTCTGCCATTCTCTGCGGTGCAACGCCGAGGTTATGGATCTCTGGATCAAATTCGCGGTCCCGCAGGCGGGAGATGGCGCAATCGCCCGCGATCCCAAGATGACTCCTTTCCAAGTTGCCACAATAGTTGTCTGCGATGTTGTTGTCGTCATGCGGCCCGGGCTGAACGATCGGGTCTCCTATCTCGCCCGTGGGTCCGTGAAGTACGTGCCAGTTGGAGAGAATGCACGGAGCCCCGGTTTCGTCGTCGAACACGATCATGCCCAGTGTGCCCGCGGTGCCATCCACGTGAGAAACGCTTGCCCCCGGGACAACCGGATCGAGTCTTGTTTTCAGGACGGACTGGGTCTCCGGACTGATAACCTGATAGGACGGTTTGAACCCGCGTTCCACGACATCGGTCGGGATTGTAATGCCTTCAAAGGCGATTGTTTTTGGCAGTTCCTTTGTGCCCAGGGCTTCCAGCCCCGACACTTCTGCTTTCTGACCAACTGTGAACACAACACTGACTTCGCCGGTGTTGTTTTTTCGGCCTATTCCGATGGATGTGACGTTGGGATCGTTAAGGTAATCGCTGCCGCGCGTTCTGATAAATTTGCGGAGTATGTGCTGAGTGGACTCTGTGTCGGATTTTCCTGCAGTCTTCCGTTTTTTGGCCATGGTTCACTCCAAAAAAACATAGGAACTCACCCGGTATTTAAACGTGAAATCGAATTTCCATCAACTTAAGATATAGGAATTTTGAAAATGTCACGAAATGCAATCATTGATTGAATTCGAGGGTTGTGTCAGGCCCAGATCGCCATGCGCAGACCTTTGCCGTCGCGCTGATAATTTTCAGGAAACGGTTCGGCCTGCCGGTTGAAAATTCGCTCCGCAATCAGGCTGTTGGCCGCCGCGTCAAGGAGATCGTCGCGGCCGCACCCCCTTGGAGGCTTTTGATCCAGGAAGGGTTTTGGCAGGCCTTTGGAGACGAGTAGGTCACGGCGCTGATCCAAACCTTCCGGGTTCGCGCGGCTCTTGACCTTCTTTGGCAGGCTCATTTCGGCTTCTCCGTTCAAACGCCAAAAGGCGAGCTCCGGATGCACTTCATGAACCCGCTCTTCTAGCGCGGGCGTCATCAGGCCGTCGATTTCACGGATTTTGGGGAACAGATAAAAGCATTGTTTTGAGACCTTGCGGGGTGGGTTGGAGGTTTTAAGCGACGTTTCACAAGACGCTCTGTAATCCTCTTCGTAGACCGCAGCGCGCGACGGCACGGAAAACACTGAAGACTGACGCAGTCCAAGGTGCTTTCTAGCAGCCTTTTCAGCCCCCCTGCCATCTGGTCCAAGGAGGTCCGGTAGCCCGATCGGCATGTCGACCGCAATGATCTTCAACTCGGGCCGATAGGAAAGAAGATCCGCAAAGTGTTCAAATAGCTGACGTTTGAGATCTTTGGGATCGCCCAAGTTTCGTAGAACTGCGATCCAGCCGGCCCGGCAGCCGTCAACACCGGCGACCCAGGTCCCGGTGCTCTCAGGCACGGGCTTTGGCTTCCATAACACGCCGGGAAGTGACCAGCGCCATCGCCCGGACTAAGGACTGCTGTTCATCGGCAAAGAGGAGCTCATCCGCTCCTTTTTTGACGCTGCGCGCGACAAGCTCAAAAACGGAGGCGGAAGCGCGCTTTACGGCCTCCTCATCGTCCAATCCAGCGAGCCGGTTGATCAATAGCAGACCGGCTATCAGATCACCCGTACCATGCGGCGGGTTGGCAATTGCTGCATGTTCAGCGGCAACGGCGCCCCTCGGGCCGGCGAGCAGATTTGAGATCGCGTTGCGGCGCAAGGCCGGTGCCGACGTTACCAGGACGCGCTCGGTGCCCAAATCCCGGGCCGCCGATAGAGCCTCCAGCTCGCTGGAGATCTCTCTGCCTGTCAACCAGCCAAGTTCAAAACTGTTTGGGGTGACGATATCGGCCAGCGGAACCAGATGATCCCGAATGGCTTCTGCAGTTGCTTCAGGAACGTAGAGCCCGCCTCCCGAAGCAGATGTGTGATCGCCTATGACCGGATCGCACAGATAAGGCGCTTCTGGGTTGGCGGTTTTGACCGCCTTGATCAGATCCGCAATTACCGGAGCCTGATCCGGGCTGCCGAGATACCCGGTGATGATACCCCCGATCTCGCTGAGCTTCGCCGATCCTGCCAGATCGGAAGCGATTGCGGAAAAATCAACGGTTGGCGGGACAATCCGCGTTCCCTTGCCGTGTCCCGGGTGCCAAGGCAGCAAGATGGTGGGAAGGAACCAGACATCATGACCGTTCCGCTCCAGTGCAAACGTCAGACCGCGGCCGGATATGCCGCCGCGTACCACTTGAGATGTGATGACAAGGATCGGTTTTGTCACTGGTTCAGATCCGGCAGGCGGCTGCGTCATAGGCGACTTTCAATTGAGGGTTCGCCGGATTGGCGGTTAGGCAGCATCGGTGCTGGTTGTTTTGCCGTCACCATAGCGCTTTTCGATGTATTCCAGCACCATTTGCTTGAATTCATCCGCGATGCCCTCGCCACGCAATGTGGTTGCCTTTTCGCCGTCAATGAAAACGGGCGCTGAGGGTGTTTCGCCTGTTCCGGGGAGCGAAATGCCGATATCGGCGTGCTTGGATTCGCCCGGTCCATTCACGATGCAGCCCATCACGGCAACGTTCAGGCTTTCAACGCCTGGATACTGTTCGCGCCACTTCGGCATTGACACACGAATGTGGTCCTGAATGTCCTGCGCCAGTTCCTGGAAGACCGTGGAGGTCGTGCGGCCGCAACCCGGACAAGCTGCCACCACCGGCACAAATGCGCGGAACCCCATGACTTGCAGGAGTTCCTGGGCTACCTGGACTTCACGGGTCCGGTCACCGCCCGGCTCTGGTGTCAGGGACACGCGGATCGTGTCGCCGATGCCTTGTTGCAGCAAAATACCCATCGACGCTGCGGAGGACACGATGCCCTTGGTTCCCATTCCCGCTTCCGTCAGGCCCAGGTGCAAGGCGTAGTCACAGCGGCGGGCAAGGTCGGCATAAACGGCAATCAGGTCCTGCACCTGGCTGACCTTGGCCGACAACAGGATCTTGTTGCGGCCCATGCCAAGGTTTTCTGCGCGTTCTGCAGACAATAGCGCGGATTGGATAATGGCTTCACGCATGACGGCGTTTGCCGAGACGGGGGAAGCGCTTTCTGCGTTTTCGTCCATCAGCTTTGTCAGAAGCTCTTGATCCAGCGAGCCCCAGTTGACGCCGATCCGCACCGGTTTGTCGTGCTTTTGCGCGATATCGATGATCTGGGAAAACTGCGTGTCGCGCTTGGCCTTGAAGCCGACGTTGCCGGGGTTGATCCGGTATTTGTCGAGAGCTGCAGCGCAGTCTGGGTAGTCAGTGAGGAGCTTGTGGCCGATATAGTGAAAGTCGCCCACCAGAGGCACGTCCACGCCAATCCGGTCCAAACGTTCCTTGATATGCGGGACCTGGGCGGCTGCTTCTGCACGATCGACAGTGATCCGCACGACTTCCGAGCCTGCCCGTGCGAGCGCCGACACCTGCGCGACCGTAGAATCCGCGTCTGCGGTATCCGTGTTGGTCATAGACTGAACCACGATCGGCGCGCCGCCTCCGACCATCACTGAGCCGACTTTTACCCCAACTGATTTGCGGCGCGGCAGGGGAGTTGCGAAATCATCAATCATGGCAAGGCCAACCGGTTGTCGTTCATGCGTCCCATATGTGGGAGTGTGCCTGGGTTTTCCAGCGCATCAATAGGGTGTCTGCAAAAAAAGGGCAATGGCAGCGCGCTCCGTGGAGGTGGAACTTGCCCTTGTTGTCATTGCGCGCGTGCCGTTTGCCCCATATGACAAGCGAGATTTTAGCGGGGCATTGGTCCCAACAATAGTAACGTGGCGGGTTCGACAATGCTCAAACGGTTGCTGAGTGATGCGGCATCACTGGTCTTTGGACATCTGGAAACAGTCTTCAAGGTCTGCGGAGCCTGGTTTTTGATCCAGTTCGTGATTTCAATCCTGATCCTGACTGCGACCGCCGGTGTTCCTGCCGATGCCGAAACATTGCCACCAGCTGCAGGCTTGTTGTTGATGACGAGCACTCTCGTCGCGCTGATCTCGTCGGCATCCATATCCGTTGCGTGGCACCGGTTTGGCCTTCTTGGTGAACGGGTCGGCAATATTTATTTGCGCTTCGGTAAAGTCGAAGTCCAGTTCATCTGGCGGATGCTTCTGATAGGCCTGTTTGGGTTCGCCGTTTCCCTGCCTCTCGTTTTTGTCGCATTCATGCCGTCGGAATCGGCATCTGGCGTGGCAATCATTGCGCTTGTTTTGGGCTTTGCCCTCGTCATCATGCCGTTTTTGATGCGGCTTAATCTGGTGCTGCCAGCGACTGCGATCGAGCGGCCAATCGGATTTGGCGCAGCCTTGCGGATCGGCAAAGGGCTTGGTTGGCGGATGTTGGTGGCCATCGTGGTTCTGTCCCTGCCCTTTGTTCTTGTAACGATGGGGCTTCAGTGGGCACTTACGGTTGTCTCGATCGGCCTGCCTGCCTTGTTCATCCAGATCAAGGTGATGATCTTGAATGTGTTGTTGCAGATCATCGTGACCGTGCTTGGGATTTCGGTGATCACCGCGGGGTATCGCATGGCCATGGAAAGACAGACGCAAGCGGCGCAAAGCTAGCGTATCGTCCGAAAAGACCTATCTTGGGTGGGAACCGGAATTCGAGGGGAACCCATGTTTATCACCGTTTTGGAACGGTCACTGTCACTGGCGCAGCACAATATTGGAACGCTGTTCAAGACCGGCTGGGCCTACATTCTGGTGCTGGTCGCGCTCAACTTCGCGATCGGGTCTTCTTTGATGCCGAGCGGTGGGTTCAGCACCATTTCCTATATGATCGAACCGGTTGAGACGGTGGACGAGGGCGCGCTAAGAGCGCTTGCGGCCCTTGCGAACCTTTTGGTCGGATTCTCGATTGCCATTGCCTATGTTCGCAAGATCCTGATTGATGCGCGCGACTTCCCTCTGTTTGTGGGGCCCAGAACGTTTAAGGTGATCATTAACATGATTGTTTTGAACCTGATCGGGTTCTTGTCTTTGATCCCGCTCGGGATTGCCGCCAGCATCCTCGCTGCGATTACAGGTGGATTGGGCGCAATCGCGTTTCTAGCGGCGCCCTTCATCGCGCTGATGGTGACCCAGAAGTTCTCTCTCGTTCTGCCGGCTGCTGCCGTTGATGATCCCCTTTCTTTCAAGGAAAGCTGGCGCGCCACCAACGGGTTTGGTTGGCCGATGGCGTTTGCGGCGCTGGTGATGAGCTTGCTTGCTGCCGTTCTTGTCGCCGGCGTCGGCCTGATTCTGAGCCTTATGGAAAACTTTCTTGCTGCCAATGTGTTCTGGCAGCAGATCCGGTCAGCCGCTTTTCCGATGGCGACGATGCTGATCACGGTGTGGGTCTTCGCCAATCTTCATGCAACGTTTTACGGCATGGTTCGTGAGCGATTTGCTGCCCGCATTGGCTTGCGGGCCGAAGATCTGAAGCAGGTTGAAGAAACCCGCAGTGCCGCCGATGAAAAAACGCGGTCAAAGGCGCGCAAGGCTCTTGCCGGGGCGCAAAAAATGCGCCGCCGTTGAACGTGATTGACCGAAGTCAGCGGTTTCAGGCGCGAATTTCGATTCTCATGTTGCAGTGCGGCGATAACTGGTCAAAAGTCCCGCCAGACGTTTCATTCATTTCGGGAGGATTTTCCGATGCTCGCCAATAAGACAGCAGTTGTTACAGGGTCAACGTCCGGGATTGGCCTCGGTTGCGCCCGTGCTTTCGCTGAAAAAGGCGCCAATGTGGTCATCAACGGTCTCGGCGATGCCGATGAAATTGAAAAGACCCGCGCAGCTATAGAAGCTGATTTTGGCGTGAAGTGTGTCTACTCACCGGCCAACATGTTGAAAGGCGATGAAATCGCCGGAATGATCTCTGACACCCAGAATGAGTTCGGGTCTGTCGACATCCTGGTGAACAACGCGGGCATCCAATACGTCTCCCCGGTTGATGAGTTCCCGATCGACAAATGGGACGCCATCATTGCGATCAATCTGTCTTCTGCCTTCCATGCGATCCGCGCGGCGGTGCCGGGAATGAAAGAAAACGGTTGGGGCCGGATCATCAATACAGCCTCCGCGCACGCTCTCGTCGCGTCCCCCTATAAATCCGCTTACGTTGCCGCCAAACACGGCATTGCCGGCCTGACCAAGACCGTTGCGCTCGAAGTGGCCGAGCAAGGCATCACCGTTAACGCGATATGCCCCGGTTATGTCTGGACGCCTCTGGTTGAAGCCCAGATCCCGGATACGATGAAAGCACGGAACATGACCGAGGAAGAGGTCAAGAAAGATGTGCTCTTGAAGGCCCAGCCAACCAAGAAATTCGTCACCATCGAACAAGTCGCCGGATACGCTGTCTTCTTGTGCTCAGACACGGCGTCTTCGATTACCGGTGCCATCATGACGATGGATGGCGGCTGGACCGCTCAGTAAGTCAACAGACACAAGTCCGCAGGAGCGAAAAGAGCCATGTCAGATCCAAAAAAGATCAATCTGGCTTTGCAAGGGGGAGGCGCGCATGGCGCCTTCACCTGGGGTGTGCTCGATTGGTTCCTGGAAGACAGCCGGTTCGAACTCGACGGGATCACCGGGACATCTGCCGGGGCAATGAATGCGGTTGTGTTGGCCAGCGGCATGGAAGCTGGCGGGGAAGAGGGCGCGCGTGGAACGTTGGAAGCCTTCTGGCGTGAAGTCAGCACCGAGGCGCGCACCAGTCCCATTCAGCGCTCGCCGCTGGATGTGCTCCTGGGCCATTGGAGCCTCGATTATTCACCGAGTTATCTCTATTTCGATGTGCTCTCGCGGTTCGCTTCGCCCTATGAATTCAACCCGCTGAATTTCAATCCCCTCCGCGACATCGTGGAACGGACGGTCGATTTTGAAAAGGTGCACTGCTGCTCCGGTCTGAAGCTGTTCATCGCTGCGACCAATGTCTTTACGGGCAAGATCCGGGTTTTCAGCGAGAAGGAAGTGACGCTTGATGCGGTGATGGCCTCGGCGTGCCTGCCACAGCTCTACCAAGCTGTAGAGATCGATGGGGAACCCTATTGGGACGGTGGGTTCATGGGCAATCCGCCGCTTTATCCGCTGTTTTATGAAACCGAAACATCAGATGTCGTCCTCATTCAGATCAACCCGATCGAGCGGCGCGAAGTGCCCCGGACGGCTCGCGAAATCGTCAACCGTCTCAATGAGATCACCTTCAACTCCACGCTCTTGAGGGAACTCAGGGCAATCGACTTCGTCACGCGCCTGATCGAAGAGGGCAAGCTGGACCGCAAGGAATACACCAAGGTACATCTGCACCGGATTGCGGCCGAAGAACTCAAACCACTTCAGGCCTCTTCCAAGCTGAATGCGGAGTGGGATTTCCTGACGCACTTGCGTGACGTTGGCCGCCAGACGGCAAAAGATTGGCTCGACCGGCATTTTGACGACATTGGCGAGCGCTCCACCATCGACCTACGCAAGGAATTCGCTTGATCGCTGGTGAGCCGGAGCGGTTGGTTTGTTAACCTCTCATTTAGAACGTTCGCAACTCGCCTTGCATATTGCGATGCGCGAGGCCTGAACAATGTCTAAACAAATTCAGTATCTTGTGATTGCGGATACCGTAGATTCTAGATCTTGCGTATTTGAATAAAGAAACCAATTGGCAAGCCTTTTGCTGCTTATTCGGCACGCTGATTGTCAGGTAGTGCGTCGTCAGCGACATTGTGAATGGAAGAAGCAGGCACCTGCGACCCCGCCTGTTTCTTCCGTTCCAACTTTTGCTCCCATTCAGGGATGCAATTCGCACACAATCTTCATGGTTTTCGGTTTTAGTGATCTCAGCTTACGATCCGGTTTTGGAGATCGTGAAATTCTTGGCCTTTGAACCGCCGCAGATCGCACTTATGTCAAGGGTTATGAAAAAAGGATCGGTTATGAAAAAGTCGGTTTTCAGCTTTTTGGCGGCAGGCGCGGTTATCGTTACCTTGGTGCCGCAGACCCGCGCGATGGAGTTGGATCCGCGCGTTCCACAAATTCTGGAAGACGGCGGCTGCCCGCGGTGTAATCTATCTCTTGCGACCTTGCGTGGGATGACGCTCGAGGGCGCAGACTTTCATCGGGCCAATTTGCGTGAGGTCGACCTCAAAGAAGCTGTGATGCCGAGGTCGAACTTTGAACGATCCGATTTCCGGCGCACTGAAGCGGAACGGGCCGATTTTTCGGCCAGTGATTTTGCTGGTGCGTCGATGCGGGCCGTGGATTTGGAAAAATCAAACCTCAACAGTTCGATTTTCCGCGATGCTGATCTTCGCGACGCGGACTTGAATGCAGCTGTCATGACCGGCTCCACATTCGAGGGTGCAGACCTGCGCAATGTGACGTTGATCCGCGCTATTGCTCAGAACACATCGTTCAAATCCGCCAAATTGGACAACGCCAACCTGGAGCGGATGGATCTTCTGAATTCCGTCTTTCAGGGTGCTCGTATGCGCAATGTCAAGCTGGACCGTGCCCAGGCCGTCAATGCGGATTTCTCAGGAGCGGATTTGTCCGGGGCTCGCTTGGTCAGCACCAATTTGAGCGGCGCTAACCTGACAAACGTGGACTTCGACGGGGCCTTGTTGCGGCGGACGCGGCTGAAAGGTGCGGATTTGACCGGAGCTTCCAATCTCGACCCGAGCCGGATCATCGATGCTTGCGGAGATGAAAATACCAAGCTGCCCGACGGCATCACGCTGGAGCCGTGCTCGTACTAATCGAAGGTCATTGGAATGTAAAAAGGCCGGTGTTCGACGCGAACCCGGCCTTTTCTTATTGTCAGTTGGTTTTACCGTACGTCCAGAAAACCAATGATCTTGCGCACATCCTTCAGAACGGGCTCGGCAATCGCAGAAGCGTTTTCCGCGCCTTCCTTCAAGATCGCATCGATCTGAGCCGGATCGCCGGTCAGCCGCCGCATTTCGTCCGTCATCGGAGCAAGCTTGGCAACGGCGAGATCTGAAAGCGCTGGCTTGAACGCGGAGAACTGCTGTCCGCCATACTCTTTCAGAACATCGTCTTTAGACATGCCATTGAGAGCCGCAAAGATGCCAACAAGGTTGTCAGCTTCCGGCCGGCCTTCCAGGCCATCAGTCTCGCTCGGCAGCGCGTCCGGATCGGTTTTTGCCTTTTTGATCTTCTTGGCAATCGCGTCCGCATCATCTTTCAGGTTGATGCGCGAAAGATCCGAAGGATCGGATTTCGACATCTTTTTCGTGCCGTCGCGCAGGGACATGATCCGGGTGGCCGGGCCAGCGATCATCGGTTCGGTCAACGGGAAATAGAGCTCTTCCGGCAATTCGGGAGAAGGTGTCGGGTTTGGAACGCCAATCCCGAGTTCCTTGATCCGGGCACCAAAGTCGTTGTTGAACTTCGCCGCGATGTCTCGGGTGAGTTCCAGGTGTTGTTTCTGGTCATCGCCCACCGGAACGTGGGTCGCGCGGTATGCCAGAATGTCGGCCGCCATAAGGTTCGGGTAGGCGAACAGGCCAACGGACGCGTTTTCCTTGTTCTTGCCTGCCTTTTCCTTGAACTGGGTCATGCGGTTGAGCCAGCCCATCCGGGCAACGCAGTTGAAGATCCAGGCCAGTTCCATGTGCTCACGGACCTGGGATTGGTTGAAGATGATCGATTTCTTGGGATCAATCCCGGCCGCCATATAAGCGGCCGTTACTTCACGCGTTGCATTTGTCAGTTCACTCGGGTCCGGAAAACCTGCTGTAATCGCATGGGAGTCCACGACACAGAAGATCGCAGGCATCTGGTTTTGCAGCGGAACCCAGCGCGACACGGCGCCAAGGTAGTTGCCAAGGTGGAGATTGCCTGTGGGCTGAACGCCGGAAAAGACACGGGGCTGGAACGCCGTCATTTCATATACCTTATTGGTGCGGCCGGTTGGAAGGGCGCTGTGAATGTTTTGGGCGCGACGGGTTTAGGCCTCAGCGTGCTTCGATGCAAGCAAAGATGCCGTTCAGACAAGCGTTTGCGCGTCAGGTGTTGCGCCGCTTCAACGATTTCGCAAGACCAACCAGATCGCTGCCGCCGCTGATCTGCGCAAAAAGTGCGAATACGGCAATACCGATCAGCACCAGGGCTCCGAGGCTGGCGACCCTTATCAAAAGCCATCCATCCTTAAGGTAAGGCGCAAGAGCATCTGCTGCGAAATGAATGACAAGCCCCATCAACAGGCTGGCTAGAAGCACCAGCATCAGTTTTTTCAAGACCGTGGTGTCCGGGGCGAAGTGTCCCCGCTTCCAAAGCACGATGACCAGGAAGCCGGTGTTCACCCAACCAGCAATCGTGGTTGCAAGCGCAATCCCGACATGCTGCAGGAAGGGAAAGAAGGCGATCGACAAGGCGACATTGACCACCATGCCAATCGCCGCGAACTTCATCGGAGTTTTGGTGTCTTCACGGGCAAAATAGCCTGGCGAGAACACCTTGTTCAGGACAAAGGCGGGCAGGCCGAAGGAAAATGCCATCAAGGCAGCTGCCGTTCCTTCAACGGCGGCCTCATCGAACCGGACTCTTTGGAACAAGACCGAGACGATCTCGTCAGGGATGACGGCCAGCGCGACAGCTGCGGGCAAAGTCAGAACAAGAGAGAATTCCAGGGAACGGTTCAGGGTCTTTTGGTAAGCGGCTGTTTCGCCGGAGCGGAGCTGCCGGGTCAGGCTTGGCAATAGCACCACGCCGAAGGCAATCCCGATGACACCAAGCGGCAGCTGATACAGCCGGTCAGCGTAGTAGAGCAAGGCATTTGCACCGTCCTGCATCGATGCAATCACCTGTCCGACCGCGATGTTGATCTGTGTGACGCCTCCCGCAATCACACCTGGAATGCCAAGCACTAGCAGGCGTTTGGCTGATTTCGTATAGCGCGGCCGGTAAACCGGAATGCGGAAGCCGAGACGCTTCAGATCAATCACCACCACGGTTAGCTGAACGATGCCGCCGAACGTGATGCCGAGTGTCAGGATGATGCCAAGTGTTGTGCTGTCCTCAACGCCCCAGAACAAAACACCGCCCAGCACCAATCCCATGACCACATTCAGCATGACCGGCGCAAAAGCGGCGGCCGCAAAGCGCTGATAGGTGTTCAAGATGCCGCCAATGAAGGCGAGCATCGACATGAAAATCAGGTACGGAAAGGCAATCCGCGACATCAAAACTGTCAGATCGAACTTTTCCGGATCAGACACGAAGCCCGGGGCCAAAGCCCAAACAACAAAGGGCATGAAGATCTGGGCGAGTGCGGTCAGGGCGAGAAGACAAAACAGTAAAGCCGAACCAATTTCACCGGCAAAGCGCCGGGCACCCTCCTCTCCGTCTTCTTCTACAGTGCGCCCAAAAAGCGGAATGAAGGCGGAGTTGAACGCGCCCTCGGCAAACAACCGGCGGAACAAGTTCGGCAGCCGGAAGGCGACCACGAAAGCATCGGCCACAGGACCCGCGCCGACTGCGGCGGCGAGCAATACGTCCCGGACAAAACCGAGAACACGGCTCATTAGGGTGGCGCCGCCGACGGTTGCGAAATTCCGAACCAGGTTCATGCCAGTTGGGCTCCAGACACGGTGTACTTCTTTCTGAGATAGCCGCTCAGGACGCCTGACGGCGGACTTTGCGTGCAACCGGTGCGGCCGGATCCAGTTCCACCTGGCCTTCGACAGCAGCTTCCAGGCGTTCGCGAATGATTTCCTGACGGCCAATATTAGCGATTTTCTGGCCTGTCAGATCGGTCACATAAAACACGTCGACCACTTTTTCTCCGAAGGTAGAGATATGCGCCGAACCGATGTTGAGATTGAGCGTCGCGATGGATCGGGTGAGGTCGTAAAGCAGACCTGGACGGTCGAGGCCGGACACCTCCAGAACCGTGTAGTCATCGGACAAGGTGTTGTTCAACAGCACTTCACTGGCCACCTTGAAGGCCTTCATCCGGCCTTTCACCGATCCTTTTTTCGCAACCGGTTCCGGAATCTGTTCGTCACCGCGCAGAGTTCTCTCGATCAATGCAGTAATGCGCTCGCCGCGGCGGCGTTCGTCATCATCGCCCGGCAGCTCGCGGCCGATGAAAATCGTATCAAGGGCGAAACCATCCGTTGTCGTGTCGATCTGTGCATCAACGATGTTCGCCCCGGTCGAATAGCAGGCGCCGGCAATCACCGAGAGAAGACGCGGATGGTCCTGCGCCATGATGGTCAGTTCGGTGACCCCTTCGAAAGCCCGCGGTGTGACATCGAACGAGAGTTGTTCGCCATTTTTGTCTGCTTTGTGCAGCAGTTCGGCATGGGTCTCCAATCGGTCCGGTTCTGTTCGCAGCCAATACGCCGGATAATGACGGTTCAAATAAGCCTTCCGATCTATGTCCGTCCAATGCCCGAGCCGCGAGACCAGTTCTTCCTTGGCCTGGGTGATGGCCTGACCGTGGGACATCTTGGAATGTCCACCTGTCAGGTGCGGTTCGGTGGCGTAGTAAAGTGTCCTGAGCAGCTGCCCCTTCCAGCCATTGAAAACACCCGGTCCAACGGCGCGAATGTCCGCGACGGTCAGGATGAGGAGCAGTTTCAAACGCTCATGAGATTGCACGGTATGGGCAAAGTCGGTGATTGTCTTGCGGTCCGACAGATCGCGCGACTGGGCAATCGTGCTCATGTCGAGATGGTGTTCGATCAACCACGCAACGGTCTCGGTTTCCGCGTCATTCAATCCGAACCGCGGGCAGAGTTTGCGCGCCACCTTTGCGCCGGCAATGGAGTGATCCTCCGGGCGCCCCTTGGCGATGTCATGCAGAAACATGGTGACATAAAGCAGTTTGCGGTTCTGCAACGTGCGGATCAGATCGGTTGAGAGCGGGTGGTCTTCGCCAGAGTCGCCGCGCTCGATCTCGGCCAGAACGCCGATTGACCTGATCAGGTGTTCGTCGACCGTGTAGTGGTGATACATGTTGAACTGCATCATCGCGACGACCTTGCCGAACTCGGGTACGAACCGGCCGAGGACGCCGGTCTCGTTCATCTTCCGCAAGATCTTTTCCGGATGATTGCGCGATGTGAGCACGGACAAGAACAATCTGTTCGCTTCGGGGTCTTTGCGAACGTCGTTGTTGATCAGTTTCAGCGAATGGCGGATGAGCCGGGTCAGGCGCGGGTGCATGTTGTAATCATGCTTGTCTGCAAGCTGAAACACCCGCAGGAGGTTGACCGGGTCGGTCTCAAAGATGGTGTCCGCAGTCACACTCAGCCGATTGTTTTCAACAACGAAGCCGGGTGCGCCCTTGACCGGTTGCGGCGCATTGTTGTCCGACCGGCCAACACGAAAGCGCCGCATGATGCCCGAAATGCCGCGCCCGCGCGGGTCTTTCACATGTTCGTCTTCCAGGGCGGCACACAGAATGCGCGTTAGGTCACCAACTTCCTTGGCGATCAGGAAGTAGTGCTTCATGAAACGCTCGACATCCTTCATGCCCGGATGCTGGGTGTAGCCGAGCCGCACTGCGATCTCGCGCTGAACATCAAATGACAGCCGTTCTTCAGGGCGGCCGGTCAGGAAATGCAAGTGACACCGGACTGCCCAGAGAAAGTCCTCGGCGCGGCGGAACCTCGTTCTTTCGGCCCGTTTCAAAACGCCGATTTTGACCAGCTCCGACTGGCTCGACACCTGATAGTGATATTTCGCGATCCAGAACAACGTGTTCAGATCCCGAAGGCCGCCTTTGCCCTCCTTGATATTCGGCTCGACAAGGTAGCGCGACGTGCCCTGGCGGCGGTGCCGTTCGTCGCGCTCCTGCAGTTTGGCGGCGATGAATTCGGAGCTGGTGCCTTCCACGACTTCCTTTTGAAAGCGGGCAACGAGGTCTTCGAACAGCTCTCCGTCGCCCCAGATGTGGCGGGCCTCCAGAATGGCCGTGCGGATCGTCATGTCTGCCTTTGACAGCCGGATGCACTCGTCGATGTTGCGCGTTGCGTGGCCGACCTTGAAGCCCAGATCCCAGAGCATGTAGAGGATGTACTCAACGATCTGCTCACCCCAAGGTGTCTGCTTGTACGGCAGGACAAATAACAGATCGATATCCGAACCAGGCGCCAGTGTGCCGCGTCCGTATCCGCCAACGGCGACGACCGACATGCGTTCGGCTGCCGACGGGTTCTTGATCCGGTAGACGTGGTAAAGCGCGAAATCATAGATAACCCGGATGATTTCATCCTGGATGAAAGACAGGCGCTGGGCGCACAAGAGGCCGCCACCATCATCGGCGAGTTTGTCTTCGGCAATTTTCCGGGCATCCCGAACTGCGGTTTTCAGCTCGCCCAGAACGGCGTTGCGGACCTTGGGATCAGACCCCTCACCATCGGTCGCCTCAGTCAGCGCTGTCAGGCGCGTCCGCAGCGCATCGGCATCGATCAATCCGGAGTGGTCGTCTTGGGTGGATGTCATACCGATCTCAAACTTCCAAAATAGGTCATTGCCGAATTGCGGCGCGCGCGGTTTATAGCGCCTTGATAATAAGGACGTGTAAATACCGTTGCACGTCAGATGTCGTCTTTTACGGCGGCAACGCGCAGTTGGTGCAGCAGCCCTTCGAGAGAGGCATCGGAAAGGCCGCCGATTTTCAGGGCGAGTTGATTGGCAAGTTCCGTTGCCTTGGGGTTCATGCCGGCAGTGTCGATGGTGATCCGCGGGTCGGAGAGCTCTGCAAGCCGCTGGATTTCCTCAGCTTCATCCCAGATCACGTTGAAGTAGGCAATGATCCTTTGCACCAAGAACCAGGTTGGTTTGCCGCGCTTGCCATGTTCCAGCGCAGACAGATAAGCACTGGAAACGGACAGGGCCGCTGCCATTTCTTTGAGGGAAACACCCTGCTTTGCTCTGAGTTCACGGATTTTGGCCCCAAGAGGTGTCACGTTCCTACCTGCGTCTTCTTATTCGCACATAAAGCGCGCCGGATCCGCCATGGGTCGTGTGGGCTTCTTCGTAGCCGACGACAAGGTGGCGAACATCCGGCATTGCCAGCCATTGCGGTACCATTCTGCGCAAAATTCCGCGTTCGTCCATATAGGCATAGCCGGGCCCGCCGCCCTTGCCGGTAATCACCAGCACGACCTTGTGTCCGCGCGCCTGGGCTTCATAGAGAAATCCGCGCAAGCGGTCATGGGCTCTGTCCTGCGTCAGGCCGTGCAGGTCGATCCGGGCGTCGATTTGTTTGACACCGCGCACCAGTTTCTTGCGGTACCGGTGCTCAAGCTGCCGCAATGGTGGCGGTGCCACAGGTTTCGCCGGTTCTGGTGGATGAATTGCGGTTGATGTTTTCGGAGATTTTGCAGCCGCCTTGGGTGTTGCATCTATAAACTGTTCCAGCTCTGCCATTTGAGCCTTGGCGCGCTCTGTATCAAGCGGTGTCGCTGTTTTGGCGACCTTACCCCAGAGTTCCCGGTCTTCGGGAGACAGCATGCCCTTTCTGCCGCGCTTGCTCATGCCGTCAGTTCCCGAGGCCAGTTGAGCGCCTGGGCAGCAACACAGTAAAGGTGGCTCCATGCCGGATCTCACCGGCAATGCGTCCGGCATCGTCTCCGGAGCCGACAAAGATGTCGCCTCGGGATTGACCCCTGATTGCAGAACCTGTGTCGTCGGCCACCATCAGGCGGCGGTATTGCTGACCGGGTTGCTGTGGATCTTCAAACTCCGCGGAAACAAAGACAGGAACCCCATACGGCATGGCGCTGTCGTCGATTGCCAGACTTCGACCGGGCACGAGAGGTAGCCCGGCTGCGCCGATCGGCCCTTCGTCTGGTTCAGCTTCAGTGACTTCTCGGAAAAAAATGTAGGACCGGTTTTCCTTGAAAAGCGGATCCCGGTCATCCGGGTTTTGTTCCAGCCAGCGGCGCAAGCCGGACATCGTGAAATCTTCCGGAGTGCCTTCACCGCGCTGAACCAAAAGCCGGGCGATTCCGGTGTAGGGGTGCCCGGTTTTTCCCGCATACCCGACCCGCATCGTCGAGCCATCAACGAGTTTCAGGCGCGCCGAGCCCTGGACATGGATGAAGTAGGTGTCGATCGGGTTGCGAAGCCAGACCAGTTCCAGACCCTCGCCATCAAGGGCGCCATCCATGATGGCACTGCGGTCGGGCATTTCGGTCACCTGGCCGTTGATCCTGCGGCCATGTGTCAGGTGTGTTGGCCACCCAGAAGGACGGGCCTTTGCTGGCACGTGAACGAGCCCATCGGGTTTTTTCAGAAGGGGGACGTTGAATTCGGCCGTTTTTTCCCGTGACGCGACCACCTCAGGTTCGAAATACCCGGTCACGAACCCCGGCTCTCGAACCTGAAATGGCTCGAAATGGGTTTCAAAAAACGAACGCGCATCCTTTGACGCTTGCGCCGCCTCGCACAGCGCTTTGTGATGGCCTTTGGAAAGCTGGAATGGTCCCCGGTTTGCAGCTGACGGCGCACCAGGCCCACAAAACCGCTTGAACGCAACGAGTGCGTCCGCGTGCTGGTCTGTTGCCCAACCGCTGAGATCGGCGAATTGGACTGGTATAAGATCGGCAGGTTGGATCGGGCCTTGCGCCATGGCAGTTAAAGGTCCTGGAACAAAAAGAGACGCGGCAAAAGCCGCGCCCTTAAATACTGTTGCCAAACCAGACGGCCGCGTTGATCCGCGCATGCCTGCCGGGGCACTCACGAATTTACTCGGCGGATTCGGTCGCGACCAGCTTCCAGTTCGGATCCCGCGTAGCGGTGTCACGGGCGAAGGTCCAGATATCAATGACTTCCGTCACTTTAGCGGGGTCACCATCAACAACTTCGCCGCCTTTGTCGCGTGTTGCGGAGATCAGCTGGCTATGGATCCGGACAGTAACCTGTGCGGTGGTGTCCTTGAGGGCCGCTTCCACGATTTCGGCTTTGTCGATCCCAACGAACGTGGACTCGATTGTCTCACCGCGTTTTTCACGATCGTCAATCGCAGCGCTAAAGCCTTCAAACACGTCACGGGACAGAAGATTTTTGAGAGCCTTCTTATCGCCATCGGCAAACGCCATCACGATCATTTCGTAGGCGGCTTTTGCACCTTGCAGGAAAGGTTCCGGCTCGAAGCTTCGGTCAACGGACAGGATTTGCTTCAGCGCGTTGTTCAGTGCAGAGCCAGCGGGTGCGACCTTGTCGATGACCACTTCACCATCTTCTTCCTGCCGCGCCGGAGCCATGTCGTCGTAACCGTCCGGCGATTGTTGCCCCTGATGCGGCAGCGGAATGACATTGTCCTGGCCGTTGGCCTGACCATTTTGCTGCTCTGGCTTTGAGTATGGGTCAAACGGTGGGCGTTCCTCGCCGGTGCGTTTGCCGAGAACAGAGCGCAACCGGAACAAAATGAACACCGCCAGTCCAAGAAGCAGCAGATTTAGGGGATCAAAAATTTCATTCATCTTCTATTCCGGCTACCCTTTCAGAGGCTGGTAGGCTGCCTCTGACTTGTTTTGCAAGGCCCGTGCGACGCACGTTTAGGTCAGATATGTTCTATTTAGTGGGTTCTTCAACCAGCATCCAGACCCAAGAGCAAGACTGAATTTGATCGAAGTGCACATTCCTAGCGACCGGCCGCTCGCATTTTTGTCACAGAGTGTCTACATCTCTGGGTCAGATAGTACAGATTTCCACCCTACCAGACGATGGAGCCTCCGTGGGACTTTATATCATAGCAGGCATCATACTCCTGCCTCTGATCGAAATCTCGGTTTTCATTTGGGTTGGCGAGCTTCTTGGGGTTCTGCCGACGATCCTTTTGACCGTGCTGACGGCCATGGCCGGCACGCTCATGCTGCGTCAGCAGGGGCTGTCGCTCTTGATGCGGATGCAGAAGGAACTCGATGGAGGACGGGCGCCGGGCAACGAGGTCATGCAAGGCGCCATGATTGTGCTGGCGAGTATTCTGCTATTGATCCCGGGGTTTGTCACGGACGCCATCGGTTTGCTGCTGTTTATTCCGCCGGTCCGCGAAAGTCTTGCGAAGTTCATTATCGCGCGCTCCAATGTTGTGATCATGGAGGGCGGAACGATGCGGCCGCGCAACGAGGACGGTGTTGTGGATCTCGATGCGGACGACTGGAAAGAAACCAACCACGGCCCGGATGACGGAACCCAATCGTCCGGTCAGCCGCGCATCAGTCCCTGGAACGACGGGTCGGAAAAACCGAACTCATAGATTGTTTGCCATTTCCGCAGAAAATCACCGAAACGTGACTTTGCTTTATGCGTAATTTTTACCAGTTGCGCGCTAGACCTGCCCGGATTGGAGATTTCCGAAGCAGGTAAACGGTCATGGTACAGGCTCCGCGCGTTGATTGGGTAGATACGGCAAAAGGCATTTGCATCGTCTTTGTCGTCATGATGCACGCCGTTCTGGGTGTTGAAGCGGCCGCTGGTGAAACCGGCTGGATGCATGCGGTCATCGCCTTTGCCGCGCCCTTCCGGATGCCGGACTTCTTTCTGATCTCCGGTCTTTTCCTGGCTAACGTGATCACGCGGGACTGGAAGCTCTATCTCGACCGGAAAGTCGTTCATTTCGCCTACTTTTATGTGCTCTGGATGACCATTCAGTTCGCGGTGAAAGCGCCGGTCTTTGCCGGTGAAATGGGCTGGGCGGGAGCTTTTCAGTTCTATCTGGTTAGTTTCTTTCAGCCCTTTGGAACGCTGTGGTTCATCTACATGCTGCCGATCTTCTTTGTCGTGTGCAAATTGGCGCATGACAAAGGCGTGCCCTGGCAAGTGATGCTCGGGATTGCGGCTCTTTTGCAGATCGCGCCGGTTCATACTGGCTGGCTTTTGGTCGATGAGTTCGCGTCCCGCTTCGTTTATTTTTATGCCGGCTACATTTTCGCGCCGAAAATCTTTGCGCTTGCAGAGTGGGCACGGGACAGGGTCTCTCTGAGCTTAGCGCTCCTGCTCGTCTGGGGCGTCATCAACGGTGGTCTGGTCTTTATCGGCTGGTCTGAATTGCCACTCGTGTCGCTGGCACTCGGAGCAGCCGGCGCGGGTGCGATCATTCTCACCAGCGCGCTCATCGTTAAAGCCGGCAGCATGGATTTCCTGCGCCACTTTGGCGCGAACTCCATTGTGATCTATCTGGCGTTCTTCTTCCCGATGGGCCTCACGCGGGTGATCCTGCTGAAAATCGATATTCTTGACGTTGGCACCGTGTCGCTGATCGTGAATATCGTTGCCGTCATTGCGCCGGTGATCCTGTTGTGGGTCATCCAGAAAACCGGCATTGGCTGGTTCTTGTTCAAACGGCCAGAATGGGCCTATCTCGGCGGCACCTATGGCCGGAAAACGGCCCCGCAAGCGGCGGAGTGACAGGAGAGATGTGAAAGCGGTGGATTAGGTCTTTCCCCCAGTCGCGTCTGCGGGCAATATCCGCGCCATGTCGACACAAGAATCTTCCGCCGCTCTCACCGCTGACGACCACCTGATCCTGGTTGATGGCTCGACCTTTATTTTCCGCGCCTATCACGCGCTGCCGCCTTTGACGCGCAAGCCGGATGGTTTGCCGGTCGGCGCCGTCTCCGGCTTCTGCAACATGCTGTGGAAGCTGCTGCAGGAAGGCCTGACCCCGGAAGAAGGCGATGAGCCGACCCATTTCGCGGTGATTTTTGACCATTCCGCACAAACGTTCCGGTCCGACATTTATCCGGAATACAAGGCGCAGCGCCCGCCGCCGCCGGAAGATCTGGTGCCGCAATTCGGCCTGATCCGGGAAGCGACGCGCGCCTTTTCCACCCACTGCATCGAGCAGGAAGGCTTTGAGGCTGACGATCTGATCGCGACCTATGCCCGGCAAGCCGCCGAACAGGGCGCGCGCGTGACCATTGTGTCCGGCGACAAGGACCTGATGCAGCTGATCGGCCCGAAGATCGGCATGATCGACACGATGAAAAACAAGACTTTTGGGGAAGCGGAAGTCTTTGAAAAATTTGGCGTTGGCCCGGACAAGGTGATCGAGGTGCAGTCGCTCGCCGGCGACAGCGTTGACAACGTGCCGGGCGTTCCGGGCATCGGTCTGAAAACCGCAGCGCTCTTGATCAATGAATTCGGCGATCTGGAAACGCTGCTGGAAAAAGCCGAAACCATCAAGCAGAAGAAGCGCCGGGAAAACCTGATCGAATTCGCCGACCAGGCCCGCGTCTCCAAACAGTTGGTGACGCTCAAGCAGGACGTGCCGGTCGAAATACCGGTCGCAGATCTTTCGGTTTGTGACATCGACGGGCCGAAGGCCGTCGGCTTCTTGAAGGCGATGGGCTTTTCGACACTCACCAAGCGCGTAGCGGAAGTGACTGGAGCGGATCTTGCCAATGTAGAGGCATCCGACCTTGAGGTTCCTGGCTGGGATGTGCCAGACCACAAGGGCCGGATAATGGACCGCCCGGGCGGCATGTCCGCGCCTGATACAGACAGCAGCGGTGCCGGCGAAAAAACTGCGCCGGACGGACTGATGGTGCCGCAGACCGTGGCTGATGAGCGTGCTGCCAAGATCGGCGCGATCCCGGTCGATTCCAGTGCCTATGAAACCGTCACCACCTTGGATCAGCTCCAGCCGTGGATCGATGCAGCCTATGAAAAGGGCTATGTCGCCTTTGATACGGAAACCACCTCGCTCGATGCCATGCGTGCGGAGCTTGTCGGGATTTCGCTAAGCTGCGAGCCGGGCAAGGCCTGCTACATTCCGCTGACCCACAAGGACGGCGAAGGCGACCTTCTCGGCGGTGGTGGACTTTTGCCGGACCAGATCCCGCTGGACGATGCGCTGAAAGCGCTGAAGCCGATGCTGGAGGATCGCGGCGTCCTGAAAATCGCGCAGAACCTCAAGTACGACTGGCTGGTGATGACCCGACATGGCGTTGACGTCGGCCCTTATGACGACACCATGCTGCTGTCCTACACCGTGGATGCGGGCAAAGGCGGCAATGGCATGGATGAGTTGTCTGAACGCTGGCTCGATCACAAGCCGATCCCGTTCAAGGAGGTCTGCGGCTCGGGCAAGTCGATGATCACCTTCGACAAGGTCGCGATCGACAAGGCAACTGCCTATGCGGCTGAGGATGCTGATGTCACCCTGCGCCTGTGGCTGATCCTGAAACCGCGCCTTGCCAGCGATCACATGGCAACGGTCTACGAGACGCTGGAGCGGCCGATGGTGCCGGTGCTGGCGCGCATGGAAAAGCGCGGCATTTCCGTTGACCGGCAGATGCTTTCGCGTCTGTCAGGCGATTTTGCACAGGGCGCGGCGGCGCTGGAAAGCGAGATCTATGAGCTTGCCGGTGAAACCTTCAATGTCGGTTCGCCAAAACAGCTCGGCGACATTCTCTTCGGCAAGATGGGCCTTCCCGGCGGCAAGAAGACCAAGACCGGGGCCTGGTCGACTTCTGCCCAAGTTCTGGAAGATCTTGCAGCCGAAGGCCACCCGCTGCCGTCGAAAATCGTTGAATGGCGGCAGCTGTCGAAGCTGAAATCAACGTATACGGATGCCTTGCCGGGTTATATCAACCCGGAAACGAAACGCGTGCACACGTCCTATTCGCTCGCGGCGACAACCACCGGACGGCTGTCTTCCTCTGAACCGAACCTGCAGAACATACCGGTTAGAACGGAGGCCGGACGCAAGATCCGCCAGGCCTTCATTGCCGAAAAGGGTCAGAAGCTGATTTCGGCCGACTACAGCCAGATCGAGTTGCGTGTGCTCGCTCACATGGCAGATATTCCGCAGCTGAAAAAGGCCTTCGAGGACGGGCTCGACATTCACGCGATGACGGCAAGCGAAATGTTCGGCACACCGATCGAGGGCATGGACCCGATGGTCCGCCGTCAGGCCAAGGCCATCAACTTCGGCATCATCTACGGCATCTCCGCCTTCGGATTGGCCAACCAGCTCGGTATTTCGCGCGGCGAGGCGGGCGACTACATCAAGACCTATTTCGAACGTTTCCCGGGCATCAAGGAGTACATGGAAGCGGTCAAGAAACAGGTCCACGCGGATGGTTATGTCACCACGATCTTTGGCCGCAAGGCGCATTATCCGGACGTGAACACCAAGAACCCGAACATGCGCAATTTTTATGAGCGGGCGGCGATCAACGCGCCGATCCAGGGCTCCGCGGCCGATATCCTGCGCCGGGCCATGGTGCGCATGGAAGACCGTCTGAAGGCTTCAAAACTGGACGCGCAGATGTTGCTGCAGGTGCATGATGAACTGATTTTTGAAGTGCCGGAGGATCAGGTTGAGGCGACCATCCCGCTCATCAAGGACGTGATGGAAAACGCCTGCGATCCTGCGCTGAAATTGTCGGTGCCGCTGCAGGTCGACGCCCGCGCGGCCGACAACTGGGATGAAGCGCACTAAGGAGGCACGACGGTTCAGCACCGCCATGCCGTCATTGCACATCTGCACTGCCAACCCTTTGGGTGGAGAGATCTGGTAATTTCTTCACAAATCCGCCATATAAGGCGGACTATGGCGATGAAATGCGCCTGGATCTCAACACCCAAAAGATAAAGTGCACCCGGTATGGCGTCTGAAACCAGACCCTTTTTGAAGATGAACGGCCTTGGCAATGATTTCGTGGTCTGGGACGCGCGGGAAAAACCGCTGCGCCTGACCAAGGATCAGATTGCCGAATTGGGCGATCGGGAGCATGGCATTGGCTTTGATCAAATGATCACGGTTGAGCGGTCCACGTGTGGTGTCGATGCCTTCATGCGGATTCACAACAGTGATGGCGGTCAGGTCGACGCCTGTGGCAACGCCACGCGCTGCATTGGCCGCCTCCTAATGGAAGAAAGCACCAAGGATCTCGTCACAATCGAGACCAATGCCGGTCTTCTGCATGCCTTTGACGCTGCCGGTCTGCGAAATGTGACCGTCGATATGGGCAAGCCGCGCCTCAATTGGGATCAGATCCCCTTGGCTGAAGAGTTTGCCGATACACGGGCGATCGAGCTGCAGATCGGGCCGATTGATGAGCCGGTCCTGCACACGCCGGCCGTCGTCAATATGGGCAATCCGCACGCGATCTTCTGGGTCAAGGATGTCGAGGCCTACGATCTTGTCCGGGTTGGTCCGCTTTTGGAGCGTCATCCGATCTTTCCGGAAGGTGCGAACATCTCTTTGGCGCATATTTTCGATGACGATCAGATCCGTGTGAAGGTCTGGGAACGCGGGGCCGGTCTGACACTTGCCTGCGGCACAGCCGCGTGTGCTGTCGGGGTTGCAGCCGCGCGGGACGACAAGACTGGACGCAAAACCACCATTCACCTGCCCGGCGGTCCGATCGGCATTGAGTGGCGGGAAACGGATGGTCATGTGCTGATGACCGGCCTGACGGAAGTTGAATTCGAAGGCGAAGTTGATCTCGAGACGCTCACATGGCGCAAGACGGCCGGCGGAGACGCGCCCCTGGAAGCTGGGGCCGCGTCATGACCATCGACGTCGTAACTTTTGGCTGCCGGCTCAATTCCTACGAGTCGGAGGTGATGAAACGTGAAGCCGAAGCCGCGGGTCTCAAGAACGCCATCCTCATCAACACCTGCGCGGTGACGAATGAAGCCGTGCGTCAGGCGCGCCAAGCCGTGCGCAAGGCCAAGCGCGACGATCCGGACGCCAAGGTCATTGTTACCGGCTGTGCGGCGCAAACCGAGACTGATACGTTTTCGGAGATGACCGAGGTTGATCTGGTTCTCGGCAACACCGAGAAGCTGGAGCGCAAGTCCTACGCCGATGTCGCAGCGTTTGGCATCTCAGAGACCGAGAGGGTGCGCGTCAACGACATCATGAGTGTCGAGGAAACTGCCGGTCACCTGATCGACGGTTTGACTGGCCGTGCCCGGGCCTTCGTTCAGGTCCAGAACGGCTGTGATCACCGCTGCACCTTTTGCATCATTCCCTATGGCCGCGGCAATTCCCGTTCCGTGCCGATGGGCGTTGTGATCGATCAGATCAAACGGTTGGTTGACAACGGCTACAATGAAATTGTCCTGACCGGTGTTGATATCACGTCTTACGGCGCGGATCTGCCGGGTGAACCGAAGCTCGGCACCTTGACGGCCAAGATCTTGAAGATGGTTCCAGATCTCAAGCGGTTGCGCCTGTCCTCGATCGATTCCATCGAGGCGGATGAGGATCTGATGCAGGTGATCGCCGATGATCACCGGTTGATGCCGCATTTTCATCTATCCCTGCAGGCGGGCGACGACATGATTCTGAAGCGGATGAAGCGGCGCCATCTGCGCGCCGATACGATCAAATTCTGCGAAGATGTCCGCAAGATGCGCCCGGATGTGGTGTTTGGCGCCGATATCATCGCCGGTTTTCCGACAGAAACCGAAGAGATGTTTTTGAATTCGCTCAAGATCGTCGACGAATGCGGTTTGACACACCTCCACGTCTTCCCATTTTCGCCGCGACCCGGAACACCGGCTGCGCGGATGCCACAGCTTGACCGGAGCATCATCAAGGAACGTGGCGCGCGTCTGCGCGAAAAAGGCGCGGAAGTTCTTGCACAGCATTTGGCGATGGAAGTTGGTAAGGTCCGGCCCGTTCTCATCGAGAAAGAAGGCCTTGGCCGCACGGAACAGTTCACCCAGGTTGAACTTGCAGGCGGAATAGCCGGAGAGATTGTCGAAACGAGAATTATCGGCCATACCGGACGCCATCTTTTGGGCGAAGCCCTTTCCAAGGCGGCTTGAGCGGCGGCCGAGTTTTTAAGGCGGACTTATGAGCGAGAAGAAGCGCGGGTTTTTTGGGCGGCTCTTTGGCGGCAAAGATGCGCCTGATGAGCCTGAAACCCCAGCTGTAGAGGCTCCGGAGGACACTTCTCCAGCCGCAGAAACGCCGGACGACACGCCGACGCCAGTTGAGATGGAAGTTGCGCCCGTTGCCGCACTGGGCAGCGAGCCAAGTGTCCTGTCTGCACAGACCGGCCCGGATTTGTCGCCGCAGATCGCTCCAACCGTTCCGCCTGTGCTGCCTGAGGTCGATATTTCGGCTGATCTTGGTGCAGATGAAAAAGAATCCGGCCTTCCGGACGCACCGGTTGAAAGCCCCTCGGACGAAACAGCGACGGAAGAGGCGCCGGAAGTTCTGGAACCCGTCGAGACGATCAAACAACCGGCGGAGATTGAACCGGAAGCAGAGGCATCTGCACCCGCCGTACCGGTCGTGGCGACGCCTGCTCCTGCACCCGTTGAGGAAGAAAAACTCTCCTGGTTCCAGCGGCTGAAAAAGGGTCTTTCACGGTCTTCGTCCGCATTGACGGACGGCATTTCGTCCATCTTCACCAAGCGCAAGCTTGACGCGGCGATGCTCGAAGAGCTGGAAGACATTTTGATTCAGGCGGATCTTGGTGTTGATACGGCGATGGCGATTACTGAGCGCTTGTCCGACGGCCGCTACGACAAGGAAATTTCCCCTGAAGAGGTCCGCGAAATCCTCTCAGAGGAAGTGGAGAAAGTTCTGGCACCTGTCGCCGAGCCGCTGGATCTGAATTCCGGCAAGAAACCGCACGTGGTCTTGATGGTCGGCGTCAACGGGACCGGCAAGACCACCACTATCGGCAAGCTCTCGAAGAAGCTGCGCGAAGAGGGCAAGACGGTCATGCTGGCCGCTGGCGATACATTCCGCGCGGCTGCTGTCGAACAGCTCAAGATCTGGGGTGAGCGCACCGGCGCTGAAGTCATTGCCCGCGACACCGGCGCAGATGCGGCCGGCCTTGCCTTTGACGCCATGAAGGAAGCGACCGAAAAACAAGTCGATGTCCTTCTGATCGACACCGCCGGTCGTCTTCAGAACAAGGCCGAGCTGATGGATGAACTGGAAAAGGTCATTCGCGTCATCAAGAAACATGACCCGGACGCCCCGCACACCTGTCTCCTCACCCTGGATGCGACAACAGGGCAAAATGCGCTCAATCAGGTCGAGATATTCGGCAAGGTTGCCGGCGTCACCGGGCTTGTCATGACCAAGCTCGACGGCACGGCGCGCGGCGGCATTCTGGTGGCCATTGCCGCCAAACACGGCCTGCCGGTTCATTTCATCGGAGTTGGTGAAGGCGTGGAAGATCTTGAGCCGTTCTCGGCCAAGGAATTCGCCTCGGCAATTGCAGGCTTGGCTTAAGTACACTGACAAACCGCCCGGCAATACCGGGCGGGCTTGTTTCACGCCGGTTTTGGGCCAACGTAAAGGGACGCCGGGCGGATCAGTTTTCCTGTTGTCTGCTGCTCCATGACATGCGCGCACCAGCCCGGCGTGCGTCCAATAGCAAAGAGCGGCGTAAACAGTGTGCGGTCTAATCCGACCGCATCAAGCAGGACCGCTGTATAAAACTCAACATTGGTGTCGAGCGCCCGGTTCGGCTTGGCCTTGCGCAGTGCGGTGAGTGCAGCTTCTTCGATCTTTTCGGCAAGGCTAACTTTTGGATTTCCAGCCTGAAGTGTTTTGAGCCCTGCCTTCAAGACATCTGCGCGCGGGTCCCGTGTCCGGTAGATCCGGTGTCCAAACCCCATCAAACGCTCCTTACGGTTCAAGGCTTCGGAAATCCAGTCTGCTGCGTTTTCCGGGGCTCCAATGGCATCAATCATATCGAGCACCGGTCCTGGTGCGCCGCCGTGAAGCGGACCGCTCAAGGCCCCCATGGCGCCAAGCACAGCCTGTTTCATGTCGGCTTCCGTCGAGCCTATGACCCGGGCGGTGAACGTTGACGCATTCAATCCGTGATCCAGGATGGTGACCAGATACCGGTCAAGCGCAGCAATGTGCTCTGCATCCGGCTCCTCATCTCCCATCATGCGCAACAGATCTTCCGCTGTCGTGAGGTTCGGATCTGGTGCGATCGGGTTTTCGCCTACAGAAACACGGAAGGCGGCGGCAAGGAACACCGGCAGAGCACCGCTGATTGTCACGGCTTGCGGGCGGTCCGGATCAAGCGGCAAAGCGGCGAGGCCGACTTGCATCCGTTCATAGATACTCAGCTTTCCGGAAGATGCTTCGATCAACGGCACACTGGAAAACGCAGCTTGGCGTGCATCGCCCATGGCCTTTTTAAGTTCATCGGCATCACAAAAGACATAACTGTGCCAGAGATGAAGGATGGCCTCCTCGAACCAGACTTTGCCGGCGAGGTCTTCGATCCGTTTGCCGCGCAGAACCAGTTGGCCGTTCTGACCATCGACATCGCTCAGGCCTGTATGGGCCGCGACAATACCTTCCAGGCCAGAGGCTGGATCGGCGGTCAGGGTTCCGGGATCGGGCGCTTTTGTCATGATCATCTCCTTGTTCTTGCAAGTACCTAAAAAAGAAATCATTGCATTGATCAATCTTGATAAATACAATCAATATATGAACACGCCAATCTATCTCTCTGCAAAAGAAGCGGCCGCTGAACTGGGGGTTCAGCCGGCCACCCTTTATGCCTATGTCAGCCGCGGGCTGATTGAGTCTGTCGCCGGGCCAGGCAAACAAAGGCGCTATGATGCGGCTGACGTGCGTCGTCTTAAGGGCCGGAGAACAACGGAGGAGGTGTCCGGAAGCCGCCCGTTAACTGGTGACCCGGTGCTGGAAACCGAGCTCACTATGATCTCCCAGGAGGGTGCTATCTATCGTGGGCGACCGGCTGTTGATCTTGCTGAAAATGCCACTTTGGAAAGCGTTGCAACACTTCTTTGGGATTGCGGTGATGATCCCTTTGCCGAACCTGCGCCCTTAGCGCCGCCCGGACTTCCCGATGGGCTCGGGCCGCTGGACAGGGTGATGATGGCGCTGGCAGCCTGGCCCCTGCAGGACCGGGCAGCCCATACGCAGGCCGTGAAACTGCTGCGGACAAAAGGGGCTGCGCTGCTGCGCTACGGTGTTGCCGCTCTTCTCGAAACCGAACCGAAAACCCTCCCCGTTCACACCCAGATCGCGCAGGCCTTTGACGTTTCATCGCGCGCAAAGAACCTGATCCGGGCGGCGCTCGTTCTTTCTGCCGATCATGAACTGAACACAAGCACCTTCGCTGCGCGCTGCGCAGCATCTACGCGGGCGCCTTTGCATGCGGCGCTCTTGTCCGGCCTGGGGGCGTTCACGGGACCACGCCATGGCGCGGCGTCCGGCCGGGCGAATGCCTGGATGGCCGAAATCGATGCGAATACGGATGTTGAGGCCTTGATTGCCGACCGGCTGGGACGCGGTGAAACCCTTCCAGGGTTCGGCCATAAGATTTATGTCGACAAGGATCCGCGCGGCCACTGGCTGATTACAAACCTCATGGCTTCAGAACCGGATCATCCCTTCGTCCAGAAATTGCCGGCAATCCTGAAGGCAGGCCATGACCTCTTTGGCCTCTTTCCCAACATCGACTTTGCGCTCGCCGCCATGCAGAAGGCCTATGATTTGCCGAAAGACAGCGGCAAGATCATTTTCTGCGCCGGGCGGATGGCCGGTTGGATTGCGCACGCGTTGGAACAATATGGCGCGCAAGAACAGATCCGGCCGCGCGCAACCTATGTCGGAATTCGCGATAGTTGATGGCTATTCGATTGAACAGGTGCCGTTGACGCGGCTAAGCTTTTAAAATTGTTGGGTTCGCCGGAGCGGATGCTGTCTTGGACGTAATCTTCGGACATGTCGTTACTGTCATGCTGCCCGTGCTTTTGTGCGTGCTGCTCGGATATGGCCTGGCGGTTCTGAGAGCGCCTTTTGACCGGAAAATGTTTGGCAGCCTTGTCGCCAATGCCGGCTACCCGGCCTTGATCCTGTCTCACCTTGCTAAAGATCATATCGAACTCGGCGCCTTTTTGAATGTGCTGCTGGCCGCTGCGTGCATGATACTGATTTTCGGTGTTCTAGGCTTCGGGATCCTGAAGCTGCTGGGTCTGCCGGTTCAGGCCTATTTGTCTCCCATGATGCTGTCGAATGTCGGGAATATCGGTTTGCCGGTTACGACGCTGGCCTTCGGGGCCGAGGGTGCGGCGGTCGCGTTGGGTTTCGTGGTCGTGGTGCTGGCTGCGATCTTCACCATCGGGGTTGCGCTACCTATTGGCAAACCCGACTTCAAAACCCTTGCCAAGCAACCGGTGATTTATGCCGTCATGGTAGCTTTGGTTCTCATGGAGACGGGTTGGAGCTTGCCCGGCCCGGTGGATCAGAGCCTCAGCATTCTCGCCGGGCTTGCCGTTCCCATCATGCTGCTGACGCTGGGCCACAGTCTTGCGACGCTGAAATTCGGCAATCTCGGCCGCGCAGCCACGCTATCCGTGATCCATATCTGCTTTTCCGTGGTTGCCGCTTTGGCGCTCACCAGCGTATTTCCGTTCAGCGGGGCACAGCAAAACGCGGTCATTCTGCTCTGCTTTATGCCGCCATCCGTCGCAACCTACCTGGCGGTATCGCAACATCGTCCTGACGACGCTCCTGCTGTCGCAGGCTTCATTTTCCTATCAACGCTGATGACATTGCTGACGCTTCCGCTTGTACTGACCTACTGGGCAGCATGAGCGGAAAGATCAGGGTTTTGCCTTCATGAAGTCTTCGAAATTGACAGGCATTTCCGCACTTGGGTCCCGATCGAAGCAGCCGAACGAGCCGCCGTCCTTCATGTCTTCTGCCGCGGCCGTGAAGGCGCCGTAAGCAAGCCGCGCCAGGCCAGCGCCGATAGAGATCCGGGCAACACCGAGATCTCCGAGTTCTTTGCGGGTGAGATGAAAATTCGGGCGGCCGGCCAGGATGTTCAATGGGGCATCGACGGTCTCCAGCACTTTGGTAATTTTTGCCTTGTCCTTGAGCATCGGGGCGTAAACGCAATCAGCGCCTGCATCTTTGAAGGCATTGAGACGTTTGATGGTCTGTTCCAGCTCATGCTCCGACTTTACCGGGCCTTCACTGCGGGCCGTCAGAACGAACTCATGCGCATTTTCCTTGACGTAGGCGCTGGCCGCCTTGATCCGTTCAACGGCCAAGTCCAGCGGGTAAAAGGGGTTTTTGGGATTCTGCGAATAATCCTCGATGGAGCACCCGGCAAGACCAACTTCGATCGCACCCTTGATTGTTTCAACCACGTCTTCAGGGCTGTCGCCAAAACCGTTCTCAAGGTCGCCGTTGACCGGCAGGCTGGTCACGGAAATGATATCAGCGGCGTGCGCCAGCGCATCATCCCGTCCAATCAGGCCTTCAGCATCCCGAACACCCCGGGCCCAGGCAAACCCGGCACTGGAGGTTGCCAACGCATCAAAGCGCATGCCGTCCAGAATACGGGCGGAGCCGATGTCGAACGGGTTGGGCATCAAAAAGGCTTTGCCCTTCACATGGAGGGCCTTGAAGGCGGAACGGCGTTGCGCGGCAGTGACCATGAGTGTTCTCCCAAAGCATTCTGATTTTGAGTATAGCCCAACATCGGAAAAACGAACGTGACATCTGCCGGATTATCCAAACGCAACGCCGGTCATTGAGGGCCTATGCGTTTGGTTCGGGGCGGACAACGCGGGCCGCGAAACATCCGCGGCGTGCATAATGCAGATGGATGTAGTCCACAGCGGTACTTTCAAAGAACTTCGCGATCAGATCTTGCACGTCGGTTCCCTCGATGATTTCCGCATCCACGATTTCGTGCGCTTCGTTAAAGGCGCGGACGGACAAGAGCCGGCTTGTGATTGAGGCCGGGATTGCGCCTTGGTCTGGATGCGCTTCTTCAGCGCCTTCTTTCACAAAGATCGCGTGCCGGGATCGATAGGGTGAGTTTCCCGGCTGGTGCTCGAAATTCAGAAGAAACACACGCTCGCCCGCCGTAACGTCTTCAAGGGACACACGGCAGGGAAAGCCGCCATCTGAGATATGAACCTGAACGCCGCGCTCCGACAATTCTGCGTCAGAAAGACCATTCAGGCTGGAAAAATGCTCTGCCGGAAGTGGTTGAATTTGAAACATGGACTTCGTCCTCCGTTGTTGTTGGAAGGACGATAGGCGGCGTCGCTACCGGAGACGACCCGATTTGCGAGCATGCGAAACCGGCATCCATGGACTGGCGAAACCGTATCAGGGATACGTCCCAACACGGCGCGCCATGCCCACAGACCGCGGTGCTGTTTCATGAAAGCCGAAATTCTCATAGAGCTTGTTGGCGGGCACATCCGCGATCAGGCTCATATAAGCCGACACTGGCAGTTCCGATTCAGCCCAGGACAGCAGGCTTTCCATGATCATCCGGCCCAGCCCTTTGCCCTGGTACGCGGGCAGCACGGCGATATCGGTAACCTGAACAAACAGGCCGCCATCTCCGACAAGGCGCCCCATGCCGATTGGGATGTCACCGTCAAATACCATCACGGCATGCAGGCTGTTCTTCAGTCCGAGTTCTGCGGCTTTCAATTCATAACCACCAAGGCCGCAGTCTTTGCGAAGTTGCAAATAGGTCTCGGGCTCTGGGACTTGGTTCTTAATCTTAAATGTCAAAATATACCTCGGGAATCATGCGTTTATGTCTGAAGAATGGGTCTCATGATGGTCTAACAGCAAGGCGTAATGGCCTCAGGCAACATCAACAAAGGTTGAGATCAGGCCAGAACACTCAAATTTGGAGCACTTAAGCTGTGTTCAGTGGTGTCACGTTCGACCTGCGCCAACGAGAGAATCGCTCTGGCTTTGCTTGTGCCACGAGATCAGCAGGATCATTCCCATGATGATGAGGTACGGCACATAGAACCGTGTCTCATAGTGCGGGAACACGAGATACTTGGCGCATATTGATACGAAAACCGCATAGAGCAACACACGGGTCCGTTCTGCCGTCTCTGTCACCCGAATGAGTTTTGCAAAAAACAGGACCTGCGCGATCAGGACCGCAAGCCAGGTCTCACCCATCAGTGACCGTACTGTCGCGCGAACGAGCATCTGGACATAAGCGGTTATTGAAAACGGCGGATCAAAGCCTTCGAGGGTTGGAACGAATTCAATGTGCGAAAACCACATATGCACCCACCAGCCCGGGTGGTTTGCACCTTTTGTCAGCCAGACATAAAGACTGAAGCACACTGCAAAACAGCCGGTCATCCACCATCGTCCCGGGCCGTAGATCGCTGCGAATACGAAAAAGACGCCAATGAAGGCCAAGTGATCGGGGCGGACCAGAAAGGCACATAAAAGACTAACAGCTGCCAACCAATCGAGCTTCTCCAGATAGCTCATGGCCGCAAGCAGCAGGAAGACGGTGCAAAAAAGGTCCGGTGTCACCAATTGTGCCGCCTCGGTGAAACCGGAGAGGGTCAGCAGCACCGCGACCGGCAAACCATACGCCAGCGCCTGATTGCGGGCCATCCAGACAAGCAAAAGCCCCCCGATGGCAAGTATCGAAGCCTTGGAAATAAGCCGTAGCGCCTGAACCGGATCCATGAAGCCGGTCAGCAGTCTTGCTGTTTCGATGTAAAGGATCTTTAGACGATAAAAGCCCAGCATGGTCATGAAGGCATCGGGGTTTTCTGCCTGATGGATCCGGTAATCCCGGTCCTGAGTCAGGATCAGATATTCGCCAGGCGAAACGTTCTTTTCAACGAAATCATAGCTTTGACGATGCAAGTCAGTTGTGTTGTCAACGGACGGTTCTAAAACACTGGCTGTGTAAGCGAACATGTCCCAGTTGGAACCCGGAAAAACGTGCACAACAGCCGTGGTCATAGCGATAAAGAGCACAAGAATTAAAGCACCAATCCACTGCCGCAACGGTCGATAGAGCGTATTGGCTGTTTTGAAACAAACCAGGAAGCTTTGTTCCAACAGGCGTTGAGCAGGATTAGACACGAAGGGCCCCTTCAGCTGAAAGCAGTCTGCAGCTTAGGTGGGACTTGTGAGAAATACGTAAACACGTGACGTTCGGCCTCTGCGCACTTAGGCCGCTTATGCCCTCTGGCTGACTTGACCAGTTGGTCGGACCGTGTCTCCATCATGCTCAAATAAAGGTGCGGGAGGAACGATGCGCGACCTGGGTGATTGGGATTATGTAATTGTTGGCGCGGGAACAGCCGGGTGCGTCCTTGCCAACCGTTTGTCAGAGGATCCAAGCGTCAAGGTTCTGCTTCTGGAAGCGGGAAAGCGTGACAATTACATCTGGGTCCACATTCCCGTTGGCTATCTCTATTGCATTGGCAATCCGCGCGTTGACTGGGGTTTCAAGACCGCACCCGACAAGGGGTTGAACGGCCGGTCACTGGTCTATCCGCGCGGCAAGGTGCTCGGCGGTAGTTCGTCCATCAACGGCATGATTTACATGCGCGGCCAGGCTTGGGATTATGACCATTGGCGCCAGCTTGGACTTGCCGGTTGGGGCTGGGATGACGTTCTGTCCTATTTCCGGAAATCGGAAGATCATTATGCGTGGAACGACGAGCTCCATGCTCAGGGCGGCAACTTGCGCGTTGAAGAGCAGCGCATTTCCTGGGAATTGCTTGATGCCTTCCGGGATGCCTGTGAAGAAAACGGCATTCCCAAGATCCGGGACTTCAATAAGGGTGACAATTTCGGATCTGCCTATTTCCAGGTGACTCAGAAATCAGGCATGCGCTGGAACGGTGTGAAAGCGTTTTTGAAGCCGGCCGAGAACCGGCCGAACCTCAACATCGTTACGGAAGCTCATGTGGCCCAGATCCGTTTCGAGAATGGCCGGGCATCCGGTTTGGATCTGGAGATTGCGGGCGAACCGGCAACGGTAGCGATTTCCGGGGAGCTCTTGGTGGCTGCCGGCGCAATTGGATCACCGCAGCTGCTGGAGCTCTCAGGCATCGGTAATCCGGAGGTCCTGTCGAACGCAGGGATTGAAACACGGCACGCGCTGCCGTCCATTGGCGAAAACCTGCAGGACCATTTGCAACTTCGTCCCGTGTTCAAGGTGAAGAACGCTAAATCCCTGAACAAGATGGCAAAGACCTGGACCGGTAAGGCGAAGATTGGTCTGGAATATCTTCTCAAGCGATCCGGGCCAATGTCGTCCGCGCCGAGCCAGCTTGGTGTGTTCGCCAAGACCGATCCATCGTTCGAGACGGCGAACGTGGAATATCACGTTCAGCCGCTGTCGTTGCCCAAGTTTGGCGAACCGTTGCATGATTTCCCGGCGATGACGGCGAGTGTCTGCAACCTCCGCCCTGAAAGCCGGGGCCATGTGCACATTACGTCACCGGATAAAGGCGCGCAGCCGGAAATCCAGCCGAACTATCTCTCTGCAGAAGCCGATCGCCGGGTGGCAGCCGACAGTATCCGGCTCACGCGCAAACTCATGGCATCGCCTGCCATGGCACGGTTCGAGCCGGAGGAATATCTGCCGGGTCCCGATCTCACCAGCGAAGACGAGTTGATTAAAGCCGCGGGAGATATCGGCACAACAATTTTCCACCCCGTCAGCACGTGCCGGATGGGTGTCGATGAGAAGTCTGTGGTTGATGACCGCTTGCGTTTGCGTGGTTTTGAAAACATCCGGGTGATTGATGCATCTGTGATGCCAACCATCACCTCCGGCAACACAAATGCTCCGACTGTCATGATCGCGGAAAAGGGCGCGGACATGATCAAGGCCGACCGGCGGGCAGGATGATCTGTTTCTTGATCTGACCGGTTGGCAACGTACATAGCAAAGGCTGTAAAGCGAAAGGACGTGGCTGTGCGCTTGAGCCTCATTGTGGCTGCCGTTTTTGTGCTCGCTCAGACTGCTGTTGCTGCTGCGGAAAGACCACTGACCGTCTTTGCAGCCTCGAGCATGAGCGAGGCGATGGGGGCGATCGGTGAGGCATTTGAAGCTGAAAGCGGTGTGCCGGTGACATTCTCATTTGCCGGCACTGGTACGCTTGCGCGTCAGATTGAGGCAGGCGCGCCCGCTGATGTCTTCGTTTCTGCCGACACGCTCTGGATGGGGTACTTGACGGACCGGGGTGCCGTTCAGACGGAAAGCGAAACGGTTATCGCTTCGAACCGGATAGTCTTGGCTGGCGCGCTGGATACCGATCCATTGGATTTGTCCGTGGACGCAATTGCTGCGCGGCTTGGCGACGGGCGGCTGGCAATTGCCGACCCGGATACTGTTCCTGCAGGGCGCTATGGCAAGGCCGGGCTGACAGCACTTGGGTTATGGCCTTCGGTGGAAAGCCGATTGGCGCCGATGGAAAACGTTCGCGTTGCGCTGGCCGCGGCGGCGCGCGGTGACACGCCTCTAGCGCTCGTCTATGCAACGGATGCTGCAATCGAGCCGAATGTTCGAGTGCTCGCGGAACTACCGGCGGAAAGTCATCCAAAAATCGAATATCCAGCCGCGCTGACGACGGGCGCCAATCATCCGCAGGCGGCGGCCTTTCTGAACTTTCTGACTGGCCCCGAAGCTGTGAAGATCTTGCGTTCCTTTGCCTTTGTGACCCATAAGGAAGAATAGCCTTCCAGGAGGAAGGTCCAACGGCAAACCGATCTGAGCGCGCGTGGATTTTCTCACCCTTCAGCCCGCCGAATGGCAGGCGCTTCTTCTCACCTTAAGGGTTGCAGCAGCAGCCTTGCTTGTGGCCCTGCCGCTTGCAGTGATGGTTGCGTATGGCCTGGCCCGGTACAGATTTCCGGGTCATGGTGTTGTCAACGCACTGGTGCATTTGCCGCTGGTCTTGCCACCGGTCGTCACCGGTTATGTTCTATTGCTGGCCTTTGGCCGCAATGGGCCGATCGGGTCCGTGCTGCAAGACACCTTCGGCATCACGTTTGCCTTTAACTGGACCGGGGCCGCGCTGGCTGCCGGGGTCATGGCGTTCCCTCTGATGGTCCGTCCGATCCGCCTGTCTTTTGAGGCCGTGGATCCCAAACTGGAGGATGCTGCCCGGTCCCTGGGTGCGCGGCGGCTGGTCAGTTTCTTGACCGTGACGTTGCCGCTTGCGCTCCCGGGCATTCTAGGAGGTGCCATTCTCGGCTTTGCCAAGGCCATGGGTGAGTTCGGCGCGACCATCACTTTCGTCTCCAACATTCCGGGGGAGACACGAACGCTCGCCTTGGCGCTCTACACAGCCACCCAAAGCCCAAGCGGTGACTTGGCAGCGTTTCGCCTGACCATCATCGCAACCATCGTCGCCTTCGGCGCCTTGATTGCTTCTGAATTGCTCGCTCGTCGCCTCCGGAAACGTCTTGGAGGCGCGGATGCTTGACGTTGATATCAAGGGCCAGGTCGGTGCGCTGCCGCTGACTGCACGGTTCAAAAGCGAGGGGGGTGTCACCTCCCTGTTTGGTCAGTCGGGCGCTGGGAAAACAAGCCTCACCAACATGATTGCCGGTCTTATCCGCCCGGTATCCGGTCGGATTACCGTCAACGGCACAACGCTTTTTGATGCAGACAAGAACATCAATCTTGCGGTTCAGGCCCGGCGGATCGGGCATGTTTTCCAGGATGCGCGCCTGTTTCCTCACATGAGTGTGCGCTCCAATCTGACCTATGCGCGTTGGGCCGGGCGCCGGAAAACGACACGCTCGATGGACGAGGTGGTGCAGCTATTGGGTTTGCAGCCGCTCTTGGCCCGCAAACCCGCAACGCTGTCCGGCGGTGAGCGTCAGAGGGTCGCAATCGGACGGGCGCTGCTGTCGGATCCGCGGCTTTTGATCATGGACGAGCCCTTGGCCAATCTGGATCAGGCCCGGCGCAATGACATTCTCCCTTATTTGGATCGCCTTTGCGCGGAAGCCGGGATCCCGATCCTTTACGTCAGCCACTCGATCGAAGAGGTGGCTCGCCTGTCCCAGACCTTGGTGATCCTGTCCGATGGCCAGACACCGGCTTTTGGACCGGTTGCCGAGATGCTTGCCAGAACGGATCTTGGTAAGGCAACGGGCCGGCATGAGGCCGGGGCGCTCCTTGAAGGCACCGTGAGTCACACGGACAGCGAATGGGGGCTTACGCATATCGACATTGGCGGTGCAACCATTCAGATCCCGGACCTTGGAGCTGCGCCAGGCGAGCCAATCCGGTTGCGCATTCGGGCACGAGATGTCGCGCTTGCGACCGAAGTTCTCAAAGGGCTTTCGATCCGAAACAGGCTGAAGGGAACGATCCGCAGCATTTCGGAAGAAAGCGGACCTTATGCAGAAATTCTCTGCGGCGTCGGCGAGCAGACGATCCGTGCCCGGATCACGCGGGCATCGGTTGCCGATCTTGGTCTGGTAGTTGGAAAAACGGTGACGGTCCTCATCAAGAGTGTCGCCATCGACAAACGCCAGCGCGCTCCGGTGCCGGGGTAAGAGGCTGAAATCTCTGCGGTTTCATGTGAGGCGATGAAAAAAATTTAGAGCATGTCACAAGCGGCAAAGCTGGGTCGTCATTTGAGTATGGAACCAATTCAGGTTCTGAATGAGGAACTTCAAATGACTGCGACTACTGCACCTGTGAACCACCACCAACAGATCCCTGGAATTGCACAGACCCTCGGCGGCGTATCGGCGTCCTTTGCCAAGGAAGGACTGGATCCAAAGCTTCAACATCTGGTCGATCTGCGTGTTTCACAGATCAATCAATGCGCCTTTTGCGTGAAGATGCATATCAAGGAAGCACTGGCAGCCGGCGAATACAGTGAACGGCTGGAACGTCTGATAGTCTGGCGGCATGTGGATGATTTCAGCGAGAAAGAAAAGGCCGCGTTGGCGTATGCCGAAGCGCTGACTTACATGAAGTCGGAGCAAAGCTATGGACCGCTGCGCGCGGAACTCAGAAAACACTTTACCGAAGCGGAGATCAGCTTGTTGACCGCGGCGATCGGCATGATCAACCTCTGGAACCGGGTTCAAATCTCGAATTACTGATATGAGCGAGCAATCGAAACTCGAAGTGTTTGAGCAGGCCAGACCCCGTCTTTTGGGGCTGGCCTACCGCCTGCTCGGCTCTTGGGCCGATGCCGAAGATGCTGTGCAGGATACGTTTTTGCGGTGGCAGGGCAGCGACGGTGCCGCGATCCTGAATCCGGATGGATGGTTGACGACCGCTTGCACCAACCGGTGTCTTGATTTGTTAAAATCCGCACACAACAAGCGCGTCGATTATGTCGGCCCCTGGATCCCCGAGCCGCTGCACATTGAAGCCGGTGAAACACCGGAAGGCGATATTGAGCGGGCTGAATCCCTCACAATTGCATTCCTGCACATGATGGAACGTTTGTCGCCAAAAGAACGGGCTGCTTTCTTGCTACATTCGGTGTTCGGCCAATCGCACAGACAGGTCGCAGGTGTTCTCGGAACGAGTGAATCGGCCTCCCGTCAGCTCGTCTCTCGGGCAAGCCGTCATGTTCAGGGGCCAAGCGCGCGTTTTGTTCCGCCAGCGGAGCATCAGGAAAAGATGCTGACAGCCTTTCTTGATGCCGTGATGTCCGGTTCGACGGAACAGTTGGCCGGGCTGTTGTCTGAAGGTGTGCAATATCAGTCAGATGGTGGTGGTAAGGCGACGGCCCTCGGCAGGATCCTTTCGGGCAGCCGAGATGTCTCCAAATACGTTGCAAAGATCATGTCGCGGCTCTGGGTTGGCTCAGGCGGAACTCTGGAGCGCAGGATCATAAACGGAATTGAAGGTCTGGCCCTTTATGAAGGCGGGAAACTGGTCTCAGTCGTCAATTTTGGATACAGCGCGGACGGCTTGATTGATCAGATTTTCATTATGCGGAATCCGGATAAGCTGCGCGGGATGGCGCTGTCGATCCGGCACGACACCGGAAACGGGGCTCTTCAGCCGAACTGATCGCAGTTTCAACAAAGGGTTTTCCTTCCTGCGTGTTTAATGTTCGGCAAGAGGCATTGGGTTAGGGTCGACGCCGTTCGACACACGCAATGCTGTTCATGAAAGCCTGGGAGGAGCACATATGAGAAAGATCGCCGGCTTCACCGCTGCGGTTTTGTCCTCCTTCTTATTCGGTGTATCGCATGCCTTTGCTGCCTGCGATGAGGACGAAATCGTCATAAAGTTCAGTCACGTCGTCGCAGCGGAAGGCCATCCCAAAGGGGAAATGGCAAGCGCGCTAGCGGACCGTGTCAATGCCGAGATGAACGGCACTGCCTGTATGCAGGTGTTTCCATCATCGCAGCTCTTCGACGACAATCAGGTGATGGAAGCGCTTTTGTTGGGGGACGTCCAGCTGGCGGCCCCATCGCTTTCCAAATTCGAAGCTTACACCTTGAAATACAGGGTGTTCGATCTGCCGTTCGTCTTCTCCAACATGGACGCTGTGACAGCTTTCACTGACGGCAAAAAGGGACAAGAGCTGCTCGGTGCGATGTCCGATTACGGCTTTGTTGGTCTGGGATACCTATTCAACGGTCTCAAACAGTTTTCGGCGAATAGGCCCCTGATCGTACCAGATGATGCGAAAGGCTTGAGGTTCCGTGTCCAGCCCTCCGATGTTGCAGTTGCCATGGTCGAAGCCATGGGGGGCACTGCGCAAAAACTGGCGTTTAAGGATGTTTTTGAGGCCCTCCAGATGGGCGTTGTGGATGGACAGGAAAACACCTGGTCCAATATTTACACCCAGAGGTTCTTTGAGGTTCAGGACGGCGCAACGGAGACCAATCACCAGCTTCTGGCCTATCTCGCGGTAACATCTCAGGAATGGTTGAACAGCCTGGATGAAGATGTCCGCAACCAGTTTATGACGATCTTCACAGAGGTCTCTGATGACTTCAACGCACGGTCAAACGCGATCAATGAAAACAGCAAGCAAAGCATCATTGAAAACGGTGGAGTTGTGCGGGCGTTGACCCCGGATAAGCGCGATGAGTGGGTCACCACCATGAAGCCGGTCTGGGATATGTTCCGCGATGATATCGGGGCCGATGTCATCGATGCCGCGATTGCATCCAACAAGGCACGCTGATCCTGTTCCGCGCATTTGTCCCGCAGGGTGCCAAAAACCGTCGCAATTACATGGAAATCGGCAGATAGTGCGGTTGTTTGGTCTGGTTTGGTGAGTTGCTGATGCCGTCTGTTTCTGATCCATTTGAAGCTTTTTCCGGGTTCATTACCTCTGCAGAGGAGCTTGAAACCGTTTGCGGACATCCATTGCCGCAGATTGCAGCAAAGGAGTTGCCGGCGCTTGATGAGATCTGCCGGGATTTCATTTCAAAAGCGCCCTTTTGCTTTGTCGCATCTGCGAATCCTGACGGTCATGTCGATGTGTCACCGAAGGGCGATCCGGCTGGATTTGTAACGGTTTTGAGCCCAAGTCTTCTGGCGATCCCCGACCGGCCAGGTAACCGCCGTCTCGACACGTTCCATAACCTTTTGAAAGACCCGCGCATTGGTCTTTTGTTTCTGATCCCCGGTCGAGGAGAAACTTTGCGGATCCGCGGGGAGGGCCGTCTTACCACCGATCCAAAGCTGCTTGAGAGCCTGTCTGTTCAGGGCAAGTCTCCCAAGCTTGCTTTGGCCGTCCATGTTCAATCCGCTTTCATGCACTGTCCGAAATGTGTCTTCCGGTCCGGGCTGTGGCAGCCCGATGCCTGGCCGAATACCGACGGCATGGCGGACATGAACGAAGCGATGGTCAAGCACGCCAAGATCGGGCTTAGTCCGGATGAGTGGTTTGAAACTCTTAGAGAAAAAGGTGAGCTCGATCTTTGGTGACCGGTCGCCTTCAATGTGAACCCGGGTTCTCGCCCACAAAAAAACCGGCCTTCGAAAAGGCCGGCTGCGAGGTATCTGCTTCTTTGGGAAGAGATGTAATCAGACGACGCTGCCAAGCTTCATGGCAACGCTCATGTCGCCTTCAACTTGCATTTTGCCGCCCATAAACGCGGCCGTTGGGTTGAGATCGCCGGAGAGCATGTCTGCCAGGTCTTCGGCTGACATCTTGATGGTGCAGTCTGCGTCGCCATTGTCGTTGTTGACTTCAGAACCCTGCAAAAAGATCGTACCGTCATCGCCAAGGTCAAATTTGACGCTTTCTTCGATGCCGCCGCCAGAAACCTTGTCACGGATATCGTTGGTGAGCTGTTCCAAGGACATTATGTTTTCTCCCATTGAATGAGGCCGAAGCCGTCTGTTGCCCCTTTGAAGCATGCCGTTTACGTAATCGTCAAGAAATAATCCGTTCCGGTATGTCTTCTCCAGTCGATTCTTGCTCTCTCACACCCCAACACCTTCCAGCAAGCGTGCTTGCAGTATGAAAAAAACACGGGGCCCGATTGAGCCCCGTGTCGTGAAAACAGTTTCAGCTTCTGGCGAACTTTATTTGAATACGTCGAACGCAAACCGATACGTGAAGCCAAGGCCGACATTGAACTGGTTCTCGCTGCCGACCTTTGCGATCGGGCTGTCAGCAGCGTCGCCCACGAGGCGGTCATATCCGCCTTGAAGGTGCAGGCGCACATCGTCATTGAGATCGTAGCTGACACGGGCTGCCAAGCCGACAGATTTGAACCCGGCACTCGGATTGTATTCGCTGAGGCGACCACCACTCGCCGCAGCCTCAGTGGAGGTAACGCCGAAATAGGTATCCATGTAGCTGCCAGATGCAAAGTCTGCACGAGGTCCGAAGCTTAGCTCCCACTTCTCGCCCGGATAAAGGATGCCATCAAAACCGAATTGACCGACCTGACCATTGTGGCCGTTGATGCCCTGCCTTATTTCGCCAAAGGCGCGCCAATGCTGGGTCCGGAAACCGCCGCCGAGACCAAGCTCTAAGGCCCAATCAATCTTGTCGGTGCCCGTGAGATCGGTTGTGTCACTCGCCTTACGTTCTCCGACAAAGCCAAATGACGGATAGAAGAAAACACCCGTTCGACCGCGGCCTTCAACGACCTGGCCGAGGCCGGGAACATAGAAACGCCCCATCTGGATCAGGGGGAAGGGATATACAAGGTAGGAATCGGAAGCTTCATAACGTGGCTTCACCATGGCTCCAACGCCGAGGTCGATCACGAATTGCCGCGTTGCATCCTCAGCGGACAGGCTCCCGCCCTGCGCTAGTGCTGTGCCTGGCAATGAACCGGCCAAAAGCGCAATTGCAGCGCGCAGAATGATTTTTCTCATGAGACCCACATACGTATGGAATTTTTCGATCGCGAAGATAGCACGAAGACTGGTAACGCAAAGGCTAAGAGAGTCGGGTTTTGGCGAACTGTTGCATTTTCGCATCTGCGTAAGTGGCAGCATAACTACCGTGGTTGCCAACCGCCCGCGCTCAGCGGGTTGCAGGCGGCGGTTCAGAAAGCTACATGAAGAACAACACCTGCTTCAAAAGGCAACGGACCGCACAATGACAGCCCTTTTCACAGTGATCCTTATCGCACTGCAGCTCTATACCTACGTGGTGATCGCGAGCGCGATTTTCTCCTGGCTCTATGCCTTTAACATCGTCAATCCGAGAAACCAGATAATCGGCATGATCGGGCAGGTCCTTTACAACCTCACTGAGCCCGTGCTCCGGCCCATCCGGCGTTTCATGCCGGATCTCGGCGGTGTCGACATCTCACCTGTTGTTTTGCTGCTGGGTATCATTTTCATTCAAATGATCATTCAGAACAACCTGATGCCTCTGTTCCGCGGCTTCTAGGCGCGCAAACAAAAACCCGGGTCCCAGCCCGGGTTTTTCATTTTCAGTCTTCGAGTTTTCTTGCCTCATCCGGCAGCATGATCGGAATTCCGTTTCGGATCGGATATGCCAGTTTGGCTGTCCGGGAAATCAGCTCTTGCGCTTCCGCATCATATTCCAATGTTGCCTTTGTCACAGGGCACACCAGCAGTTCCAATAGCTTCCGGTCGATCGGCCGGTCGGTTGTTTCGGTCATTGTCCAGTTTCCGCCAGTTTTGGCTTATTGAAGAGTTGCGCCGCCGTCATTGTCGTTTCTGGCGAGGTCCATCTCGGTAATGGCAATCAAGGTCTCGGCGCGGGTCTTGAGGTCCTGCGCTTCCAACAGTGCCTGTTTTTCCTGCGGACCGTAGGGGCACATCATGCACAGTGCGTTTACCAGAACTTCCGTCTCAGCTTCTTTGACACTGTCCCAATCTGCTTCCAGATTATTGGCGTCCAGATAAGCCCGCAAGGTTGTCAGAAGTCCGTTCCGATCGACATCGTCTTCGCCTTGACCACATTTGAGATCGGCAGCGAACGGAGCAAAATCGACTTCTGCCTGCCGAAAGCGCGTCAATGCGGTCAGTTCCTGCGCGACACGGAACCGTGTCACACCTTGGAGTGTGATGAGGTACCGGCCGTCGCCGGTTTCTTGGAACCCGGTCAAACGACCCGCACAGCCAACTCCTTCCAGCAAGGGTTGATCCGGGTCTTTCGTGTTCTGCCGTCCCGACGGTTGCACCATCCCAATGAGACGGTTGCCCGCCAAGGCGCTATCAATCATGTCGATGTAGCGCGGCTCAAAAATGTTCAGCGGAAGCTGCGTTCTGGGAAGCAGCAACGCGCCGGACAAGGGGAACACAGGCAAGACCGGAGGAAGATCAGCAATCGTCTCGTAAATGGCGTTACCAGCCTGCATGAGTGGGCCTTTGTGTTGTTGTTCTCGACCAACCGCTTTGTGCGGTTGTACCGCATAACTGGGTATGTGTGGCGCGAGTGGCCTATCGTCAAGAAAACAACACGGCAGACAGTTTGCGCCGGCCATAGGCACTTGCTTCATCCTTGAAACCCCAGGCTTCAAAGAACTGCAGCAATTGTTTGCGGGCGCCGTCTTCGTTCCATTCGCGGTCCCGGCGGACAATCTCAATGAGCTGGTCCACGGCCGCTGTTTTGGCACCCTTTGAATTCAGCCCGAGCGCAAGATCAAAGCGGGCCTGATGATCGTCCGGGTTCTGGGCAATGCGCTCCTCAAAACCAGCCAAGTCTCCAAGGGATGCTGCTTGTTCGGCAAGGTCCACAGCAGCTTTGGCTGCCAAATAGGCTTCATCCGAGCGTTTTTCTTCCGGTGCAAGCTCCAGTGCCTGTTTGGCGCGTTCCAGGTCGTCGGCGCCGAGGTAGCACTGGGTCAGTCCCGCAATGGCCTGAACATTATCCGGTTCTGCCTGCATCAATGCCCCGAACAGCTGAGCGGCCTGCCCGTAATCCTTATCCGCCAACAATGCGTTTGCTTGTTCCAGGTAGGCTTCGGCAGGATTGGCAGGAGCCGGGCCGCCAAGCTTTTCGATGAACGCCTTGATCTGGCTTTCCGGCTGAGCGCCCATGAAGCCGTCGACAGGCTGACCGTCCTTAAAGGCTATCACGGCCGGGATAGATTGAATGCCCATCTGGCCGGCAATTTCCGGATGGTCGTCAATGTTCATCTTGGCAAGCTTCACCGTGCCGCCAGCTGCTTTCACAGCGGCCTCGATCAGCGGTGTCAGCTGCTTGCAGGGGCCGCACCAAGGCGCCCAGAAGTCTACGAGCACCGGCTGCTGGCGGGAGGCCTCCATCACATCAGCCATAAACGTTTGTGTGGTGACGTCGTAAATCAGGTCGCCATCCGGCGCGCCGCCAGAGCCGTTGCCACCACCGCCGCCGAAACCGCCGCCTTGGCCACCATATCCGCCACCCATGCTGGCGCCGAAACCGCCACCGACTTGACCGCCAATGCTGTAGTCGCCGTTGCTCATTAATCTGCCTCTTGCTGTTCGGCTGCTGTGAACGTTGGCCTTGTTGGCCGTCTCGCTGGAAAAACCGCACCTAACATGGCGCGGCTACAATCGGATTACAATTCTCAACCCTGTACTTCGCTTGCCTGTGCCTGCGCACTGACTGCCAGCACTTGCGGATCATGACCGCAGGCCTTTGCGAACTTGAGCAAATCGCTGGAAGAAATCGCCGTTGTCGCGTCATTCTTCAGCGGGTGATAGTTCAGGACGTCATGTGCCATCATCGCTGCATCAAAAACGGGCGTGACACGTTGTGCTTCCCGGTCGTTGATCAAGGAAAACGGGGTGACGGACCCGGGCTCCACGCCAAGCACCTCCATCAGAAGGTCAGCATTGCCAAACGACACCCGTCCCTGAGCGCCAATCACCTGGTGCACTTTTTTCAGATCAATTTCGGCATCGTGCAGGGTTGTTATCAGAAACAACCGGCCCTTCTTGTCTTTGACGAACAGGTTCTTGGTATGGCCACCTGGAATGCGGTCGTGCAGGTCGCCGGATTCGGCGACTGTGAACACCGGTTCATGATCCACAGTGGTGACAGAGATCCCCAGATCCTGAAAGAAGCCCATGAGCTCGGCGCGGGTGGCTGGCATGACTTTTCCTGAAAAAATTTGACTGTTTGCAGCTCTCTAGCGTGTTTTGATGCTGATCCGCAAGGCGAGTGTTGCCCATGGAGCGGCTATTTTCTGCGGTTTTTACGGGTGTCGAAGCTGTGAAATCCACAAAAAGACAGCTAAAAAAATTTCTGCATTTTCGGTGTTGCATTCTGTTTCGGCTTAGTTCATATACTGCGCCACCAACGACGAGGCAGCCGCCACCGAGTTGGAACACTATGCGGGTGTAGCTCAGGGGTAGAGCACAACCTTGCCAAGGTTGGGGTCGTGGGTTCGAATCCCATCGCCCGCTCCAATTTCACCGAATGGTGCTAAAAGCCAGTTGCAGAAAAGCAACTGGTTTTTTTGTTGCGCTGATCGTTTGCGACAATTTTCCCTATGATTGAAATAAATCAACCTTGCAACTTTATATTAGCGTTATTGCCCGGCGGCTAATCTACCTGTGCAAACTGCGGATGGCGAAATTGTCAGTATTTCGTCCCAAGACGCGATTGCGACTGCTTCAGTGACTTTTCCAGCGGGACCACCAGGTTCCGCTGTTTTTTTGTGACTTTGGGCTCCTTTGAAAGGCACACGAATTGTCACTTGCTATTTCAGATACCAATACATACCATAAGGTATGGTATGTATTTTTGGAGATTGAAATGAACGTTTATTTTGCGAGTGCTGGAGGAATGGCCGCCATTGTGTGCCTGATCCATACGTTCTTGGGAGGCAAGGCGATCGCCAAGCCGCTTTTGAACGCGCCCGGGCTGCATCCCGTTCCCAAACTCACGACCTACTATTGTTGGCACATCGTCACCATCACACTCGCTGTCATTGCCGGGATGTTCGGCTATGCGGCGCTCTATAACGGTGGAACGGATCTCGGGTGGGTGGCAACCATACTGACATTCGGCTACTGCGTGCTCGGCCTAGCCGTCCCGGTCTTCAAGAACCAGGCATTTAAGGATATGCCGCAAGGGTGGTTGTTCCTGCCGATCGTCATCCTTGGTGTGTTGGGCGGCAGCCTATGAGCGAGAAGAAACGGTTTGGCAAAGAGGACTGGATCACGCTCGGATTTGGGCAACTCGTCAAAGAGGGCATCGGGGGGCTGACCCTCGATGCGCTGTGCCAGACAGCGTCACGGACCAAAGGCTCTTTTTATCATCACTTCAAGGATCATGAGGCATTCCTGACCGCTTTGGCTCATTCCTGGAAGAAACAAAACACACTTGATGTTGCCGAAGAAACGCTTGCGAGTGCGCCCGAAGATCAGGCGCGCACGCTGGCGCTGAAGGCGGCTCAACTCGATCATGACCTGGACCGTGCCATGCGCCAGTTTGCGCAGCTCAACCAGACGGCCCGGCAAACCGTACGCGAGGTCGATGATCTCCGAACCCAGTTCATTGTTCAGTTGTATCTTGCGCAAGGGCTGGATGATGCCACTGCAAACAGCATCGCGAAAATTGAATACGCTGCCTTTGTCGGCGCTCAGATTATCTGGCCGGAAATGACTGCCGAAGAGCGCCTCAAACTAGATCAGCAGTTTGCAGACCTTGTCTCTCGCGGCATGAAACAGCCTCAGAAATAGAGCGGCTTGTCTTCAGCGATCTTTGATAAGTGGATTTACGGACCGGTTTTGCGCGTTGAGTGTAACCAGTTTTCAAGGACTCGCCCTGTATGAATTGACGATAGTTCCGACATTCAAGACAGAAGATAGATATGGCTATTTTGCGCCAACCCGTTACCGCCGTCGTGATCGCTTTCTGGTTTTGCTTTTGGCTTCTGAACGGCCTCGATAAATTTTTTGCCCGGCAGGACATCGGGTTTGTCCATTGGTGGGGCAATCACCGCGTCGAAAAGTTCACCATGTATTTTGATCGCCTGGACATCGATCCAGGTTTCGTAACGGCGACGCTCATATTCGCGGGCATTGTCGAGTTTTTTGCGGCCGCTTTGTTTTTGGTGGCCGGGATCCGTCTTGTCAAAAACCAGCCGGGTGTTGCCTACCGGACCGACCTCGCGATTGCAGTGTCGATCGCCGTTTTTCTTGGGTTTGCAATTTTCGATGTGGTCGTTGGCGACAGGGCTGAGCTGTTGGAGCACTCGACCTATGTTGGCGTCCTGCTGGTTTCTTTCCTTGCGGTCGCAGCTGAAAGTTTCTTTCAGCACCTCAAGGATCTGGACAGCGACAGCACGATCAACCGCCGCTATCCACCAGAGCCGAACTAAGTCTGCAGAAGCAGCTTGGACCGGAGCAATGAGACCGATGATATGTCATCGGTCTCCCTCACCTCTGTTTCAGTGACCCGCTGTCAGTGCGCCTTGCCGGCGTGGATCGGAAGCACCGGCCAGAAGACCGCCCACCGTCATGATTGATTGGGTTGAGCCCATCACATTCTTGACCTCGACCTTGTGGCCACGCGCTTCCAAAAGCCGGATCGTGTCCGGAGACAAACCTTCCTCAATTCGAATTTCATCCGGGAACCATTGATGGTGGACCCGCGGTGCGGCTGTTGCCTCGGCGATGTTCATCTGGTGATCGATCACATTCAGGATGACCTGCAACGTTGTCGTGATGATCCGGCTGCCGCCTGGCGAGCCGGTGACAAGGAACAGGTCGCCGTCCTTAAACACCAGTGTCGGGCTCATGGAAGATAGGGGCCGTTTACCACCTTCGACTGCGTTCGCTGTTCCGCCAATCAACCCATAGGCATTCGGTGCGCCGGGTTTTGCGGAGAAATCGTCCAGCTCGTTGTTCAAAAGAACGCCGGTGCCGTCGGCGGTGAGACCAACGCCATAGGAAAAGTTCAGCGTGTAGGTGTTTGAAACTGCATTGCCGTCCTTGTCGACAACGGAAAAATGGGTCGTTTCATTGCTTTCGTAGGGAATGGGATTGCCAGGTGCAACGTCCTTTGAATCGGTAGCTGTCTCCATATTGATGGTTTCTGCGAGGCTGGCTGCATAGGCCGGATCGATCAGGCCCTTTACCGGTACTTCAGCAAAATCCGGATCTCCAAGATATTTGGACCGGTCGGCGTAAGCCCGGCGCTTGGCTTCGGCCATGACGTGAATTGTATCGGCAGAGTTGGGGCCGAAATCGGCCATCGGATAGGCCTCCAGCATGTTTAGGATTTGCACGATGTGAACGCCGCCGGAGGAGGGGGGCGGCATGGAGGCGATCTCATATCCGCGATAGCTGCCGGTCACCGGATCCCGCCAGACCGGTTTGTAGTCGGCAAGGTCGGCGATTGTCATGCTGCCGCCGGCTTCTTGAACCTTGGCTGCGATCTGTTCGGCAACATCGCCCAGATAAAATCCCGCAGCGCCCTTGTCGGCGATCAAACGCAGAGTTGCCGCCAGATCGGTCTGTTTCAGTGTTTCGCCGGGCACATAAGGGATCAGACCGGCCTTGAAGAAGATGGCTGCCGTTGCCGGGTCTTTGCTCAGCCGGGCGATGCGGGCTGCCAATGAGGCCGAGAGGTCCGGTGTTACTTCAATGCCGTCTTCTGCGAGCGCAATTGCAGGTGCAACCAGGTCCTCCCACGTCACTTTCCCGCTGCCGTGTTTTTCAAATGCAGCCGCAAAGCCGGCCACCGTGCCTGGAACCCCAATGGCCAATCCCGAAAAACGGGACTTGTCATTGTCCGGTTCTCCGTCTGGTCCCAAGAACATGTCACGCGTTGCGCCCGCTGGTGCTTTTTCCCGATAATCCAGCGCTTCGGTTTCGCCGGTGTCAGCCTTGTGGATCATCATGAAGCCGCCACCACCAAGGTTGCCGGCACGGGGCAAGGTCACCGCCAAAGCAAACCCGGTTGCGATCGCTGCGTCGACCGCGTTGCCGCCTTTTTCAAGAATACTGACACCCACCCGGGTGGCGACTGCTTCCTGGCTCGCCACCATACCGTTGGCGGCCGTGACCGGGTGATAGCGGTCCTTTCCGGAATAGATCGGCGTTTCTTGAGCAACAGTCGGCGCGCTCGCGCCAAAGGCCAGCGCAAAGCTCAGGCTTACCGCCGTCGCCGCGCGGATCAGGCTTTGGTAAATCATCCAGATCTCCGATTATCTTGTAGGTTTTCAACTTCAGACTGTGGACGAGGATGCCGGATGCGGCAATGGGGTTTTCTGAAAAGTTGCAGACAGGCTCATGAGCATGATTTGATGCAGGACAAGGAAGAGGCCGGTTCGATCAGACAGACTGCGAACCGTGATTGAGATGTGGAGAGAGCGAAAATGGTTGAACGGTCCAAAATGTGGCGGAGAGGTTTTCGAGCGCTCGTTTTGGGCTTCAGCCTAACGGCCGTCGCTCCTGTGTCGTCGGCGGTTGCGGCCGATGTCGCCGCGGGAAAAGATCTGGCGCTTCAATGGTGTGCGTCCTGCCATCTCGTCTCCAACGATCAGGCGACGGCGTCCAGTGTGTCGTTGCCGAGTTTTTATGACATGGCCAAGGATCAGAGTTGGGATGCGCCGAAACTGGCAACCTTTCTCGCCAACCCCCACCCGCAAATGCCAAACATGACACTCGGCAACATCGAGATTGCCAATCTCGCCGGGTATATCCAGTCGTTGGCAAACGAATAACCAAACCTCTTACGACATGTCGAAGTCCACGCACATTGCGGCGTGGTAGGAGCCGGCATAATCGGGATTGTCGCCTTCAAGGATCTCATCCGGCAAAGCCGCATTAAACACCTTGATGTGCGCAACCCGGTCCGTCATGGAGCGGCTCGCGAGCACATGATCCAGGGTCTGGGCCCGGCCTTTGTGAAGCACGGTTTTTCGTTGCTCCAAAGGAAGGGCTGCGTCCAGTTGATAAAGCTGCCGGTAGCCAAGGTCCGGGACTCCGGTATCGTGCGGGTCCGCCCGCAATAGCCTCAGCGCCCGGGTTTCGCCGGTTGCATTGAAGTCGCCGGTCAGGATGATCTGGGCGTCCGGATCTTCATCGAACAGAGCCTCCGCCCCAAGACGAAGTTCAAGTGCTTGCGCTGTCTGTTTCAAAACCGAGAGATGATACCCTTCTGCCCAAGCAGAGACAGAGGCCCAATTGTGATCCGAGTCTTTGCCGCCCCGGATTTGGGCAGCGATGGGCGCGCGCAGATGCACGTTGAACACGTGCAAGGGGCGCCATGTGCCCAAGTCGATTTGAAGCTGCTGTACCGGCCGGTCGAAAGCAGTCGCCTGTGGTTCGTCATATCCGGGTTCGGCGGTTCCCGGCCGCCAAAGTGGCGGCTCCGCGTGGCGGTGATAAAGACTTTCTTCTGAGAGAACCGGATACCGCGACAGCACAACGAGATTGTGCCGGTCGCCAGGCCCTTTTCCGGATGGACGCAAGCTGCCGGACAGGGAGAAGTCCTGATAAGGCGTGCCTTCAATCAGACGCTCCAGATCGTGAAACTGCCGGCTGGATTGGCCCTTGATTTTTTGGGCGTTGACTTCCTGAAGACATAAGATGTCAGCTTCGAGCTCCAGAAGCTTTGGCCTCAGAGCTTCGATCCGCCGGGCCAGCAGATCTTCATCGATCCTGTCTGTGCCAAAAGATTCCAGGTTAAAGGTCGCAAGTTTCATGCCGCCGCCGCAGTTGATCTGATCAAGTTGGGAGCAGCATAGCGTCCTGTTATAGGTGGTGATAGAGACTGCGATCTATAGAGTGAATTGGAACGGAACTTGGATATGGCGGATACGGATTGCCCCTGTGGATCTGGCGCTGCATTTTCGGCTTGTTGCGGTCCTTATCTGGAGGGACGCCAAACGCCAAAGACCGCAGAGGCTTTGATGCGGTCGCGTTACACGGCTTATGTGCGTGAGAATATTGCGTACCTGAAAGAGACGCTCTGGCCGAAATATCAGGCAGGGTTCGATTTTGCGGCCACGGCCCGGTGGGCGTCGGAAAACCACTGGACGGGCTTGAGGGTTCTTGAGACCGGCAAAGGAAGCGAAGCGGATCGCGACGGGACGGTGCTCTTTGAGGCCAAGTATCTGTCCGGCGGAACACTGCACACCCACCGGGAAAACAGCCGGTTCCGGAAAAAATCCGGCCGCTGGTACTATGTTGAAGCGATCTGAAAACAGGGCCACCCGATTTGGGCAGCCCTTTGTATTTCAGTTGACGCTTAGCACCGGCCGGCCATGACACCGCCGTCAACGTCCCAGACTGCTCCGGTCACCCAACCGGCCTGATCGGAGAGCAGAAAGTCCACGGTCGCGGCAACATCGTCGGCCGTGCCGATCCGTCCGATTGGATGGAATGCGTCGAAGCCGTCCTTCAGAGTTTGCGTGATCTGGTCCTCCGGGATAAACGCGCCATAAATCGGCGTTTCGACAACAGCCGGGGCAACGGCATTAACCCGGACCCCATAATCTCCAAGCTCCATGGCCAAATGCTGTGTGAGAGCGTGCAGGCCGGCCTTTGCCATGGAGTAGGCGGAAGACGGCGTCGCCTTCACGGCCTGGTGTGCCCACATCGAGCCAAGATTGACGATAGATCCGGCTTCACGCTCCACCATTTTCCGCGCAACGGCCTGGGTGATCTGAAACGTGCCGCGGTTGAACGCGTGATACAGGTCATAGTCCTCCGGCGTATGGTCGAGGAACGGTTTCGGACTGAAGGCACCGGCCGCATTGACCAGATATCCAATCGGTGTTCGCAGACCTTCAATACGCTCAACAAGCTCAGCAACGTCGTTTTGATCGGTCACATCGGCTTGCCATGTTTGAACATTGACCTCGTATGCAGCTTCAATCTCTGCCTTTGCGGTTGAGAGTTTGTCAGCGTTCCGCCCGATAAGAACAAGGGGCACGTTCCTGGCGGCCAGCCGTTTTGCAGTGGCAAGGCCCATGCCGGACGTTCCGCCTTGTATGATTGCTACTGTCTCAGTCATTTCAGGTTCTCCAAGTTATCTATCTACTGATAGGTAGAAAACGATGACCGGGATATTGGGATTGCGAAAGCTGGTGTCAAGACCTATCTACTGATTGATAGATAGTGAGGGTGTCATGAGCCGGAATGCTGCCGAAACAGAAGGGAAAATTTTGGACCTCGCCGAGAGCCTCATTCGTAAGAATGGCTATAACGGTGTGAGTTTCCGCGATCTTGCGTCCGGCGTTGGGGTGAAGAGCTCAAGTGTCCATTATTATTTCCCGACGAAAGAAGATCTCGGCGCAAAGGTGGCGCGCCGCTATACGGACCGTTTCTTAAACGCGCTCGGTGACCCTGAAGATGGGCCAGCGATCGCGTCTGAAATTGTTAAAAAGCTTCACGGCCTGTTTGTCTCCGCGCTTGGTTCAGATGGGCAAATGTGTCTTTGCGGAATTCTGGCAGCAGAATCCGCAGGGCTGCCGGAAAGTGTTGTCTCTGAGGCCAAGTCGTTTTTTGACCGTGTTTCAGAGTGGATGACCGTGAGCCTGAGCAGAACCGAATGGGCCCAAAATCGGTCAGAAGAAGAGATCAAGGCGCAGGCCTTGTCAGCTCTGGCACTTCTTGAGGGAGGCATGATCATTGCGCGGGTTCGAAATGACCCGGCACTCCTGACAACGCTGAGACCGCAGATCGCAACGTGATCCGGCGCGAAAGTTGGTGAATACGCGCGGCTATTTCCGCGATGGTTCCAAAACGGTTCATTTGACCGGTCTGCAATAGGGTGCAAGTCTAGGCCAAGCCGCGCAACGGCAGGAGCCTGACTTCATGAAGTTTTTCGCCTCAGCTTTCGTTTTTTCTATTTTCGCATTTGGTTTAATCCCGGCTCACGCCGACGATCCGGCGCCTGCGTTTCTGGTGGAACGGGCATCCAACACCAAGCCTGGAATGGCCGATGTTTATGTTGGCCGCGTCGCAGCCGTGAGCACCGTCAAAGTGGAAGCGCGGGTCGAAGGCGTTCTGGAAAGCCAGAAATTCACCGATGGGGGGCTCGTCAAAAAGGGTGATGTGCTCTTCCAGATCGAAAAGGATCTCTATCAGGCAAGTGCCGACAAGGCACAGGCGACGTTGGACGGGGCGAAGGCCACTGCCTTGAACGGCAAAATCAACCTCGACCGGCAAAAGCAGCTGCTGGACCGGGGCGATGTTTCGCAGGCGGTCTACGATTCAGCTGAAGCGGATTACAAGGCTGATCAAGCGGCAGTGGGAGAGGCTCAAGCAGATCTCGATACAGCAAAAATAAATCTGGGCTTCACGACCATCACCAGTCCGATCGATGGCCGGATCTCCGACTCGCCCGTCGATGTGGGCAACCTCATAACGCCGAACACCGGCGTGCTCGCGACGATCACCAGCATAGACCCGATCCATGTGAAGTTTTTTATCAGTGAACGGGACTTGATCCTGAAGCGTCAGGAAGGGCTCGTCTCTGAAAACTCTTCGACACTTGATGTGAAACTGCAGCTTTCAGATGGCGCCACTTACCCGGCTGCCGGGAAGATCGACTACATCAGCAACGAAGTCGAAACAGCCACCGACACGGTTGAAATGCGCGCAGCATTTGACAACAAGGATGCACTTCTGGTGCCCGGCCAAGTGGTTACCGTGACATTCGAGGACCCGAATGCAAGCGAAGTGGTCGTTGTTCCCCAGACCGCAATTCAGCTCGATGCAAAGGGGCACTTTGTGTTTGTCGTTGGAAAGGACAATGTCGTTGAACGGCGGGATGTAACCCTCGGCAATCAGATCGGGCGGGACTGGGTCGTCAGCAAAGGCCTGCAGGCCGGAGATCCGGTGGTTATCCAGGGACTGCAAAAGGTCCATGAGGGCGTCAAAGTCAGCCCGACTGAAACGCAATCCTGAACCGGGGCGGTCCGATGCTTGCAAGATTCTTTATCGATCGGCCCAACTTTGCCATCGTCATTGCGGTCCTCACGGTCCTGGTTGGCGCACTCGCCATCCGGTTTGTGCCAATCGCCCAGTTTCCGAACATTGCGCCCCCGCAAATTCAGGTGACTGCGAGTTTTCCGGGCGCCAACGCAGCCCTCATTCAAAATGCGGTTGCGACACCGATCGAGGAACAAGTGAATGGTGTCGACGGGATGATTTACATGTCGTCCCAATCGTCCAGTGAAGGCACCTATCAGCTGACCGTCACATTCGACATCGGCACGGATCCCGATATTGCCGCGGTCAATGTTCAGAACCGGGTGGCGCTCGCTACACCCCTGCTGCCCGAAGCCGTTACAAAGCTTGGCATTTCCACGTCGAAGCAGAACAGCGACATGCTGCAGGTGATCAATCTGCTGTCACCGAACAAGACGTTCAGTCAGCTCTATTTGAGCAACTATGCCGCTGATTTCATTCAGGATCCGCTCAGCCGGATTGATGGTGTCGGGCTGGTCAACCAGTTCGGGCCGTTGAACTACAGCATGCGGGTTTGGCTGAACCCGGAAAAAATGGCGGCACTGAACTTGTCCGCGTCGGATGTCTCCTCGGCCATCGAGGCGCAAAATGTCGAAGCTGCTGCAGGTCAGATTGGCGCCCCACCTTTCAGCGACGCGCAGACGTCTTTTCAATTCACATTAGACGCTCAAGGGCTGCTGGAGACTGCAGAGCAGTTTGAGCAAATCATCCTGGGAGCGCAGGATGATGGTTCTTTCATCCGACTAAAAGACATCGCGCGGGTGGAGCTTGGCGCTGAGAGTTATGCGGCGACATCGTTCTACAACGGCGAGCCATCTGCGATCATTGCGATTTTTGAGGAAAGTGGGGCAAACGCCCTGGATGTTGCGGACGCCGTCCGCTCCCAGATGGAGGAGCTCTCAAAACAGTTCCCCGAGGACATGGAATATGTCCTTGCCTATGACGTGACCACGGCGGTTCGAAAATCAATCGAAGAGATCGCATCGACCCTGGCGATAACGGCGGCCCTGGTCATCTCGGTCACCTTTTTCTTTCTGCTTAGCATCCGGGCAACCTTGATCCCGGCGATCGCAATTCCTGTCTCCCTGCTTGGGACCATGGCGCTCATCTATGTGATCGGGTTCAGCGCCAACATGATTACGCTCTTTGCAATTGTGCTTGCGATCACGCTGGTGGTCGATGATGCGATTGTCATTATCGAAAACACCGAACGGATCATGGAAGAGGATGGACTTGAGCCGCGCGAAGCCACGTTGAAGGCGATGAGCCAGGTGACGCGGCCGATCATCGCAACCACATTCGTTCTGGCGGCGGTGTTTGTTCCGGTGTGTTTCTTTCCCGGGATCACGGGTGAGATCTATCTTCAGTTCGCTTTGACGATCACATTTGCCTTCGCGCTGTCTGCCATCAATGCCCTGACGCTTGGCCCGGTGCTGTGTTCGTTGTTTCTGTCGCGCCGGACCGGGCATCCGAAAGGTCTTTTCCGCCTGATACCAATGCTGATCGACAAGCTGCGGGATGGCTACGTTGCCATTGTCAGGCTCATGCTCCGGTTTATTCCGGCCTCTTTGGCTGTGTTCGCGGGCGTTATCGCTGCAACGATCTACATGTTTGAAACCACGCCGACTGGCTTCATTCCCCCGGAGGACAATGGCGTGTTGTTTGTCAGCATTGAGCTGCCGGATGGCGCCTCGCTCCAGCGGACCCAAGAGGTGGTGCAAAACATCAGCGCAGAGGTTCAAAAGCATCCGGGCGTTGGAGCCATCACGTCTGTGGCCGGGTTCAGTTTGCTCGCCGGCAACAGGTCGAACGTTGGAATTCTGGTGTTGTTGCTGGACCCTTGGGATCAACGCAAGACCCGTGAGACCCAGTGGTGGGCCATCATGATGTCCTTGAACCGGTCCCTGGCCGCGATCCCGGAAGCAACGTCCTTTGTGTTCCCATTGCCGACGATCCAGGGCGTTGGGTCAAGCGGCGGCTTGTCGGCGCAGCTCTTGGACTACAAGGCCAACAACATTGAGGATTTCGACGCCGTTAAGACAGCATTTCTGTCGGCGCTGATGAAGGAACCTGAATTCCAGTCGGCTTTCAGCAGCTTTTCGGCCACGGCCCCGCAATACAGTCTGACAATCGACCGCGACCGCGCCGAAGCCCTGCAGGTCAAGGTCAGCGACATCTTTACGGCACTGCAGGCGAGCTTTGGTTCTCTCTATGTGAACAATTTCGTCAAGGACGGCCGCGTCTACTGGGTGGTGATGTCGGCCGATGCGCAGTTCCGGCAGACAACCAGCCAGGTCCGGGGCATTTACGTCAAGAACGCTGCCGGTGAAGCCTTGCCGCTGAGGACTTTCATCACCGCGGAGCCTGTGTTGGGCGCCCAGACGATCTACCGATACAACCTCTTCACTTCGGCTTCGATCAACGCCCAGCTCCAACCGGGTTTCAGTTCCGGCACTGGCATTCAGAAATTCGCAGAGGTCGCCCAAACATCCTTGCCGGAAGGTTACGGCTTTGACTGGACGGACATCACGCTTCAGGAGGTCGATGCCGGTGGTTTGGTCACCTACATCCTTATCTTGGCGGTGATTTTCGCCTATCTCTGCCTGGTGGCCCAATATGAAAGCTGGGTGCTGCCTCTGTCCGTCATGGCATCGACCGTGTTTGCAGTGTTCGGCGCATTGATCCCGCTGCAGTTCATCCCGAACCTGAACAACAACATCTACGCCCAGATCGGCATGGTATTGCTGATCGGTTTGGCCGCGAAGAAAGCAATCATGGTGGTTGAGTTCGCCAAGAACCTGCGGGAACAGGGGCACAGCATTCAGGAGGCCGCGATTGAGGCAGCTCACATGCGGTTCCGGCCTGTGACCATGACAGGGTTGTGTTTCATTCTTGGTGTTCTCCCGCTCGTACTGGCAAGCGGCGCGGGAGCTGCCGGACGTGTGTCGATCGGCTTTCCCGTGTTCGTGGGGATGATCATCGACAGCACTCTCGGGCTTTTGATGATCCCGGTTCTTTATGTTGTCTTCCAGTCGATCAGTGAGCGGATCGCAGGATTTCGCGGCAAGCCTTCGATCAAAAAAGAACCGGCCTGATCTAGTGAAAATTCCGCCCGCCGGGCAGGGCTTTCACTGTTTGCCGCTCAAGGGCGGCGGCCTTGTGTGGTTTGATCTGTATGACATCCTTTCGAAGTTCTGGAACATCGCGGATCAGCTGGATCAGGCGGCTGGCCGGCTTGATCTTTTCGGTCAATTCAATCACCGGCCGTTTGACCTCATCTGCACGGGCCAGGCCGGCATCGTCCAGAGACTTGTCGGACAGATCGGACAGCAGTGCGGTAACGTCCTCGACATGATCTGCCACCACGTGAATGACCCCGGCTTCATTCTGGACGCGCCCCGAAACCTTCAAGAAGCGGGCTCCCATTACCAGTGGCCGGTATTTTTCAAACACCTTTGGCCAAACAATGATGTTGGCGATGCCGCCTTCATCTTCCAGCGTGAGAAAAATGACGCCTTTGGCCGAGCCGGGCCGTTGGCGGACCAGCACCAGTCCGGCCACGGAAATCTGGCGGCCCTGGCGGATATCCGGCAGGTGCATGCAGGGAACAACGCGCTGACGAGCGAGCGCGGGCCGGGCAAAAGCAACCGGATGGGCTTTCAAGGACAAGCTCAGGCTTTGGTAATCGGCCATGACATGGGCGCCCGGCAACATCGGCGGCAGGTCTGCGTCCGGTTCTGGCCTCAAGTCTCCAAAATCGGCAACATCAAACAGCGGCAGCCGGTCGCGCTGATTGCCGGCTTCCAGACCTTGCGCCGCCCAGACCGCCGCGCGCCGGTCAAGGCCGAGTGAGCGGAACGCATCGGCCTCAGCAAGGCGCAGGATCACCGGGCGGCTGAGGCCGGATCTCAGCCAAAGATCCCGGATGCTGTCATAGCCATCACCGCGGTGTTCGATCAGCTTGTCAATATCGTCCTGCTTGAGGCCTTTCACGGTCCGGAAACCGAGCCGAACCGCATGATCGGTGCGCACGATCTCTCTCATCTCCCGGTGGCGGGGGTGGAGATGCCGGGCTGCCTGCCAACCAGGTTCCAGTTTCGCATCCCACTCTGACAGGTTGATATCAACCTCGCGCACATCCACACCATGTTCGCGCGCATCGCGAACCAGTTGTCCGGGGGCGTAAAATCCCATGGGCTGGGAATTCAAAAGTGCGGTGCAAAAGACATCCGGGTAATAGGCCTTGATCCAGGACGAGGCATAAACAAGGAGCGCAAAACTTGCCGCATGGCTTTCGGGAAACCCGTATTCGCCAAAGCCCTCGATCTGGCGGAAACAGCGCTCGGCAAAGTCCCGGTCGTAGCCGTTTTTTGCCATACCCTCGATCATCTTGGTCTGGAACGTGCCGATCGTGCCGACCCTTCGGAAGGTCGCCATGGCGCGGCGTAGCTTGTCGGCTTCGCCTGGCGTGAACCCGGCGGCCACAATGGCGATCTTCATCGCCTGTTCCTGAAACAGCGGCACACCCATGGTCTTGCCGAGGACGGCTTCCAGCTCCTTGCTCGGGTAACTGACACGCTCCTTGCCCTGACGGCGGCGCAGGTAAGGGTGGACCATATCGCCCTGGATTGGGCCGGGCCGGACGATGGCAACTTCGATGACGAGATCGTAGAACGCCCGTGGTCTGAGCCTCGGCAGCATGGTCATCTGGGCCCGGCTTTCCACCTGGAAAACGCCGACAGAATCGGCCCGGCACAACATGTCATAGACGGGCGCCTCCTCAGCCGGGATGGTGGAGATGGTGAGATCCTGGCCATAGTTTTCCGACAGCATGGTGAGGGCCTTACGGATTGCGGTCAGCATGCCAAGTGCAAGGATGTCGATTTTCAGGATCCCGAGCGCATCCAGATCATCCTTGTCCCATTCCACCACGGTGCGGTCTTCCATGGCCGCGTTCTGGATTGGAATGACCTCGTCGAGCCGGCCACGGGTGATGACAAAGCCGCCAACATGCTGGGAGAGGTGCCGGGGAAAACCGATCAGCGTGCGGGCCAGTTCCAGCATTTGTGTGATTAAGGGATCTGACGGGTCCAGCCCTGCCTCGCGCACCTGGGCCTCTTCGGTTCCGGCCGAGGCGCGCCCCCAGACCGTCCCGGCAAGGGACGCTATCGCGTCTTCTGAAAGGCCGAACACCTTGCCGACCTCCCGAAGGGCGGAGCGGGACCTATAGGTGATGACGGTGGCCGCAAGCCCGGCGCGTTCGCGGCCGTATTTGGCATAAATGTACTGGATGACCTCCTCCCGCCGCTCGTGTTCGAAGTCGACATCAATGTCCGGCGGCTCGCGCCGTTCGGGTGAGATGAAACGCTCAAACAGGAGATCCGCTCTTGTTGGGTCAACCTCGGTGATGCCAAGGCAAAAGCAGACTACGGAGTTGGCGGCTGATCCCCGGCCCTGGCATAGGATGCCGCGTGTGCGGGCAAACCGGACAATGTCGTAGACGGTCAAAAAATACGGCGCGTAGTCGAGGTCCGCGACCAGTTTCAGTTCATGATCAATGGTCGCCCGGATCTTGTCCGGAACGCCTTCCGGGTAGCGCCGTTTGGCACCTTCCAAGGTCAGCCGCTCCAGTTCGGCCTGCGGGCTGGCACTCTCCCCGGCCGGTTCTTCCGGGTATTCATAGCGAAGGTCATCCAGCGAGAACCGGACCTCTTGGAGGATCTTCAGGCTTTCATGCAAAGGCGCCGGATCGTTTTCAAAAAGACGCAGGATTTCTTCTGCCGGTTTCAAGTGGCGTTCGGCATTTTGCTGCAGTTGGCGGCCGGCACTCTCCAGCCGCTCATGCAGGCGGATGCAGGTTAGAACATCCTGCAAGGGGCGCCGGTCCGGCGCATGATAGAGCGTGTCGTTGATGGCGAGCATCGGCACACCCGCCGTCTGCGTGATGTTGCGGGCAAGGGCGAGCCGCCGCCGGTCTTCCGCTTTCCGGTGGAGGGCGACGGCAAGCCGGAGTGTGCCTTCAAAGTGGCTTTTCAGCTGTTCCAAAACCTGCAGGGCCGGGACCGGATCCGGCAATCCCGGCGGCAGGATCAGGGCGGCTGGAGAGCCCGGGCAAAGCAGGCTCACGTCATCCAAGGCCAGATGACAGGCGCCCTTTTCCGCCCGCCGGTTGCCGATTGTCAAAAGCCGGGTCAAGGTGCCATAGGCCTCACGGTCTTTCGGCCAGTAAAGAAGATCCGGCGTGCCGTCGAGAAACGCCAGACGGCAACCGGGCACGAACTTCAATCCGGTCTCTTTTGCCGCCATATGTGCCCGGACCACACCGGCCATGGAATTGCGGTCACAAATGCCAAGGGCGGTCAGTTGCAAGTGTGTGCCTTGAAGCGCCAGTTCTTCCGGATGGGAGGCGCCGTGAAGAAAGGAAAAATTGGTCGCAGCGCACAGCTCCGCATAAGCGGGCGGCTCCGTGATTGAAGGGCGCCATGTCATGCGAACAGACCCTGCAGATACCAGCGCGGGCGGCTGGTCTCGCGCTCATAAAGACCTTCCCGGTAGAGCCAAAACCGCCGGCCTTCGGTGTCTTCAATGCGGAAATAATCCCGGGTCACGCCCTCCTTGGCCTCTGAGGGCCGGTCGTGCGCGCCAATCCACCAGGGCGGGGCAATGCGTTCCGGACCTTCAGAGCGGACGACCTGGTAGATGCCGCGGCGCCAGCGGAACCTTAGCGGCGGTCCGTCCGGCACCATGGCCAGAGCCTCAACTTCTTCTGCCGGTTCGATCAGCCGCAAGGGACGTGTCATCAGACCTTCCTGCCAGCTGGAGTTCTCTATCCCGCCAGCCGGACGCGTGTCTTCAGCAAACCCGAGTTGAGGACTGGATGAGGAGTGTGCGCGGTGCAGATCGGGAGCGGCCGCGCCTTTTGAAAATCCGGACCAGACGAGCGCGTCTTGTTGGGCAAAGGCTGCCGGTACATACCCGGTCTGGCTTTCCGGCAGATGCCGGTCGACCGGCAAAAGCCGGGTGACGCGCTCAGGGCCCAAGCGGGCGCCCAACCGGTCCACCAGATCGTCCAGGCTCGCATCGGCTTCCGCTGCGCCGTGTGCTGTCAGCGCCGATTGAACGGCCGGGGCCTTGTCGGCGACCAGAACATCCAGGCGGACAAGGTCGTAGCCAAAGCCGGCATCAATTGCCCCTTCATCGGCCTTCAGTTTTTCGGCAAATAGCCGGAGAACGCGTTTGGGGTCGCGCAACGGGCTGCTGGTGCCGACGCGGAATTTTTGAACCGCGCCATCGACCCGAAACAGGCTCAATTCAAAGACGCGCCCGCCTTCGACCCGGCGTTCCAGCGCCTTGGCGGCCTGACCGGCCAGGGAGAGGGCGACCGCCTTAACGTCATCGAGTTGTGAGATGGGATCGAAGAACCGCCGCTCTGCGGAAATCAGCGGAGCTTCGAACCGGGGAGAAATCGCTTCTCCTTGAAGCCCCAACGCCTGATCAAGCCGGAGGATGAGGTCTGCACCAAAACGGTTGGTGAGCGGCGCGCGCGGCCGGTCATACAGCTGACCAATGGTTTTCAAGCCAACCTGGTTCAGGCCGGAGACAGCTTCAGGTGGCACCCGAAGAGCTGCAAGGGGCAAGGGGGCGAGGGCTTGCCGTTCTTGGCTGTCCGCCAAAACACCGCCGGAACCGAAGCGGGCGACCGCCCAGGCAGCCCCTGCGGTTCCAGCGATCGCACCGGCAACGCAAAACCCCTGCCGGTGAAGCCGTTCCAAGGCATCTTTCAAAAGAGCTTCCTCTCCTTTGAAAAGGTGCGCGCAACCCGTGATGTCGAGAAACAGCCCGTCCTTGCCGTCGAGCGCCACCAAAGGCGTGTAGCGGGCGCACCAGTCCGCGACAGCGCCAAGCAAGGCAGCGTCCTTTTTCGGATTGGCGTCTTCACACAAAAGATGCGGGATTCGGGCCCGCGCATCGGCTTCCGCCTCGCCGAGACGCAAGCCGCAGGCCCTTGCGGTTTCATTCAAGGAGACAATCCGGCGGGCGCCCCGGATTTTTTCCAAAACGGCGAGCGGCGGTTCAGCCTGCCGGGCGGAGGGTGTGGAGCTGACCCGCAGCCGGCGCAGGATCCGGTCGCAGGGAAGATCCGCGATCCAGAGCGAGAGGATGCGCTGGTGCGGCAAATGTTTGTCTCGCATGGTCCCACTCCACGGTCAGGCGGCCGGGACGGCCCTCCCGGTTCCGCGTCAGGTCGATGTGCCATGCTGGCGCTCCAAGGCCCGCATGGGGTGCTTTTTCCAAGAACTCCGGAGCCTTTGAAGCGGCCGGAGAAATCTGCCAGCGGGTGACGGCTGCGGTCGGTTCCTGTATTGCCCCATGACGGAGCAAGATGACCGGGACCCTGCTGCGGCTGGCCCGCAGGGAAATACGGCGGCTTGCCGTCAGATCCACGAGACGCTCCCCGCCCTGGATTTCGCCGGCAACGGCGGCAAGGGCACTGCAGGACGCGCCTTCCTCAAGGCACCACAGAACGTCTTCCAGCTTTCTCGCCCGCACCACGATCAGCCGGGCCGGATCAATGCCGAAGTCCAGCAGCCCGGCGCCATGAAGCCGGCCGGATTCCTGAGTGGCCCGGATATCCTGGACCACCAGAACCGGCCCGGACCTTATGGCCAGAAGCCGTGCAAGAAGCGCAAGGCCGAAGCCACTGAGTGCCCCGGCATTGCGGCTTTCGGAGCTGACCACCTCATGCAAGGCCCCCAATTTCAGTCCGCTGCCCGATAAGCTGTTGCCGGGCTGAAACAGCCGGTCGAGAGTCTCCAGCCCCAAGGGGCACCGGGCAGCGAGATCGTCTGATCCGCCCTTTCCAGGCGGCTCAGCTTCGAAGGCCTCAGCCTGCGTCTTGCCGTCCGCCGGACGGTCTTTCAAAAAACTGTCCGGCCCCTGCGGGTTGGCGGCGGTCGCAGGGGCCGGACCAAACTGCGTCTTAAAGGGGAGGCGACCCTCAAGATCCGCAATGCGGCGACGCAGCTCGGCAAGAGATGTGCTATGTTCGGATGCGGCGGACATTGTGCACGTTGATTCCAATCACGTTGGTTTTTGTTCTCTATTTGTTCTTATTGATTCCGGAGAACGGGCAGAGAGTCAAGCAGCTTTTTGAAATGCCGTGCGTGTCCTTTGACCTTGCGTTAGTTTTCAGCGCCTTGTGTTGTTCCGAAGGTCTGGAAACACGCAAGTTAGTGACGCAGTATTGTCGAGCGGTGAGTGATCCTCAATTGTAGTCACCAAAGATCGCGTATTCCGGACAGATGGTTCCTCTGGGGTACAATGCGCAGACCTCTGCGGGCTTCTTCCGAGATAAACGGCAAGAATCCGCATGACAACGGCCTGAAAATCCTGTATACGCCCGCCCAAGTTGGATGAATGCGTGTCTTCCGGCAGGAAGCCTTGTGTTCTGGTCGATGCTTTTTATCGGGCACCGAACTCCATAAAAATCCGGCGGATATACAACATGGCCCAAAGCTGGTGAACCCGTTCTTGGCACCTTAGACCCCAAGGACGCTCTGACCGCTTTGTAATTGAAAAGGGAAACATGCCATGAATATCATCGAGCAGCTGAACGCTGAAGAAATGGCGAAAATCGAAGCTCAGCGTAAGCTTCCTGAATTTTCTCCGGGCGACACCGTCCGCGTTCTGGTGAAGGTCACCGAAGGCAACCGGACCCGTACACAGGCTTATGAAGGCGTATGCATTGCGCGTTCCGGTGGCGGCATCAACGAAAGCTTCACCGTCCGCAAGATTTCCTACGGCGAAGGCGTTGAGCGTGTATTCCCGATCTTCTCTCCGATGCTGGAAGGCGTAGAGGTTGTCCGCCGCGGTAAAGTCCGCCGTGCGAAGCTCTACTACCTGCGCGACCGCCGCGGTAAGTCTGCCCGTATCACCGAGAACACCAACGCCCGCTCCAAGCGTCTCAACGAAGACGCCCGTGCGGAAGCTGCTGCTGCAAAGGCAGCCAAGGCTGAAGCCAAAAAGGCCGAAGCAGAAGCAGCTGCTGCAGAGACCGCTGCCGAATAAGCAGCTCTCAAGACCCGTTTCGCAAGGCGGCTTCTGGAGTGATCCAGGAGCCGTTTTGTTGTTTTGGAGCCATGGGGCGGTTTGTTGCGTGGTGTTTCTTTGTCCAGACCAGCTTGATGCCTGAAAGGCAGACGGTGTCTGGCGCTGATAAAGACCAGAAATCCGCAGCCTTCCTTGACTCTCTTTCCTCTTTCCGGCATAAGCCCGCGAACTCCATATGAGTGACTGACATTTCAATCCGCCGACCGGGACCCGCAAAGGTATAAAGAGCGCCCGGAGGTTCCCATCCGACAGCGCGATGCGCCCTCGGGTGTCAAACTGCTTTGCGCCCTCGCATTCGGTTGGATTTCAATGATGGTTCCCCATATGGTTCGGGAGTTCTCCCGAAATGAATTGAGCCAAGGACCCTTTGATGTTTGAAAGCCTGTCCGATCGACTAAGCGGTATTTTTGACAAGCTCACCGGCCGCGGTGCGCTGTCGGAAAACGACGTCAACGAAGCGTTGCGCGAAATTCGCCGCGCGCTGATCGAGGCCGACGTCGCCCTGCCGATCGTTCGCTCTTTCACCGACAAGGTCCGTCACCGTGCCGTTGGCGCGGAGGTCGTCAAATCCGTCACCCCAGGTCAGATGGTGGTGAAGATTGTTCACGACCAGCTTGTCGAAATGCTCGGTGAAGAAGGTCAACCGATTGACCTGAATGCACCGGCGCCGGTCGCGATCATGATGGTCGGCCTTCAAGGTTCCGGTAAGACCACCACCACGGCCAAGATTGCCCGCCGTTTCACCCAGCGCGACAAGCGCAAGGTGTTGATGGCCTCGCTCGACACCCGCCGTCCGGCCGCGCAAGAGCAGCTGAAAATCCTGGGTGAGCAAAACGACGTCGACACTCTGCCGATCATCGAAGGCCAGGGCCCGGTCGAGATTGCCAACCGGGCCATGTCCGCAGCCAAGCTCGGCGGCTATGACGTGGTTCTCCTCGACACCGCCGGCCGGATCCACATCGACGAGCCGCTGATGGTGGAAATGGCCGAGGTCAAGGCCGCCGCCAATCCGCATGAAATCATTCTTGTTGCCGACAGTTTGACCGGTCAGGACGCCGTCAATCTGGCCCAAAACTTTGACGAGCGCGTTGGAATCACCGGTATTGCTCTGACCCGTATGGACGGTGACGGGCGCGGCGGGGCTGCGCTTTCCATGCAGGCGGTCACCGGCAAGCCGGTCAAGCTGATCGGTACGGGTGAAAAGTCCGACGCACTGGAAGACTTTCACCCGAAACGGATCGCCGACCGGATCCTCGGCATGGGCGACATTGTTTCGCTCGTTGAGAAAGCGGCCGAAGCCATTGATGCGGAACAGGCCGCAAAGATGGCGAAGAAGATGCAGAAGGGTCACTTCGACCTGGAAGATCTCGCCGAGCAGCTCAAGCAGATGGAAAAGCTGGGCGGAATGTCCGGCATGATGGGCATGTTGCCGGGCGTCGGCAAAATGAAAAAGCAGATCGACGCCGCCGGTCTCGACGACAAGATGTTCAAGCGCCAGATCGCGATCATCCAATCGATGACCCCGACCGAGCGCAAGAAGCCTGATCTCCTCAAAGCCAGCCGGAAAAAGCGCATCGCCAGTGGTTCCGGGGTTGAGGTGGCCGAGGTCAACAAGCTTTTGAAAATGCACCGCCAGATGGCGGACATGATGAAAAAGATGGGCAAGGGCAAAGGCATGCTCGGCAAGCTGATGGGCGGCATGGGCGGTGGTATGCCGGATGTCGATCCGAAGCAGCTGGAAGAGATGGCCAAGTCCGGCCAGATGCCAAGTGGCGTTGACCTGCCAAAAGGTCTGCCGGGCGGAATGCCGGGTCTCGGTGGTCCGGGCCTGCCGCCAGGAATGCCGGGCCTGCCGGGCCTTGGCGGTCCGAAGATGCCGGGTCTTCCCGGCATGGGGAAGGGTAAGAAACGATGAGCCAGGCTGAAACCCAACTGGGACAAAGCGCGGCTCTCGATGAGCTGAAGTCCTTGCGCGGTTCGATCGACAACATCGATGCAGCGCTTATTCACATGCTCGCAGAGCGTTTCAAGTGCACCCAGAAGGTGGGTGTCTTGAAAGCCACAAACGACCTGCCGCCGGCTGACCCGGCGCGGGAAAAAATTCAGATCGAGCGGCTGCGGAAACTCGCGGCCGACGCCAATCTCGATCCTGACTTTGCCGAGAAATTTCTGAACTTCATCGTTCGCGAAGTGATCCGGCACCATGAAGCCATTGCCGCTGAAGCCGGCAACTGAAACACACTGGAGAAATAAAATGGCTACGAAAATTCGCCTTGCACGTGGCGGTTCCAAGAAGCGCCCGTACTACCGCATCGTTGTTGCTGACATCCGCGCTCCGCGTGATGGCCGCTTTATCGAAAAAGTCGGTTCCTACAACCCGATGCTGCCGAAGGATTCCGAAGAGCGCGTTCAGCTGAACGTTGAGCGGATCCAGTACTGGCTCGGCAACGGCGCACAGCCAACCGATCGTGTGCACCGTTTCCTCGATGCTGCCGGTCTCCTGAAGCGCGAGCCGCGCAACAACCCGAAAAAGGCCCAGCTCGGCCGTAAGGCGCAAGAGCGTCTCGACGAGAAGAAGGCTGCTGAAGAAGAAGCAGCTGCCGCTGCTGCCGAAGCTACAGAAGAAGCTGCTGCCGAATAAGGCTGCATACGCCGCATAGATATACGGCTTGAGGGCCTTTTGAGATGAGCTCCAAAGAGACACAAAAGGTGCTGATGGCTAAAATCGGCGCGGCGCATGGCGTTCGCGGGGAAGTGCGGGTCAAGCCGTTCGGCGATGACCCGCTTTCCTTCACCGACTACGGTGTGCTGACCACAAAGGACGGCAAGCAGTCCTTTGAAGTGGTGAGTGCGCGAGTGCAAAAGACGGTTGTCGTCACGAAATTCAAGGAAGTGACCGACCGCAACAGGGCGGAAGAGCTCAACGGTACCGAGCTTTACATCGACCGGGACCAGCTTCCCGAGACAGACGAAGACGAGTTCTATTATTCCGATCTGAACGGGCTGGATGTGAAGGACCCGCAGGGTGAGCCGCTCGGCAAGATCGTGGCGGTGCAGGATTTTGGCGCAGGCGATCTCCTGGAGATCCGGCCGAAACGCGGCAAGACCTTCTATATTCCCTTCACCAGGGACTTTGTTCCGGAGATCAATCTAGACAGCGGCTTTGTGGTTGCCGATCTTCCGGAACACTATTTGTCGGATGAAAAGCCGGATCCGGAATCATCGACCGATTCGCCGGATAGATAACGGGTCGGCACGGGTTTCAAACCCATTTCCCCAAGATCAATGTCATCGGTTTCGTCACTCAACGCCTGTCGGGTTTCTGAGCGTATCAGAGCGATCAGAGCAACCACGAGCGACACGCCGATCGCGTTTGCGACAATATCCGGCACCGACATTTGGTGATGCGGCAGCATGCCCTGTACGATTTCGCCCAGGATGCCGAGGCTCATCGCGATGAAAGCTGAGATCCGCAGCCGGCAGCAAAAAAGGGCATGGATCGATAGGGTCAAAAGCGCGAAAAACGCGATATGGAGAACTTTATCGTACGGGTGGCTGACGCCGGTCTCAAAAACGAGGCCGACCAGAACACCAAAAGCGATCAGGGCTGCAAGCGGGAGAACCCGGCCGATAGACAGCTCAATAAAATGTGGGTCTTCCCGAAGAAGAAAGATGTCTGGAAGTTTGAATTTTATCCTCGGGAAACGGCGCACGACAGACCACCTGATTGTTATCTCCTTGTCACTTAGCACAAGGACGATTAATCAGAGCTTTCAAACTCCTAAAGCGGGTAAACAGCAACAGAATTACCAATTTACTTGGTAAATGGATCGTTAAGGCTGACCCGGTGTAATCTTGGCCCACTGCGGCAAATACACGGTGCTTTTATGACCTTCAAGGCAACCATTCTCACGCTCTACCCTGACATGTTTCCAGGGCCACTCGGACAAAGCCTGTCCGGCCGTGCGTTGGAGAAAGGTCTGTGGGACATTGGAACCAGCCAGATCCGGGATTTTGCGACCGATAAACACCGGTCCGTCGATGACACCCCAGCAGGTGGTGGTGCCGGCATGGTGCTGCGGGCCGACATTCTGGCGAAAGCCATTGATGCCGCGGCTCCGGTTGAAGATCCGCGCCCCCGCATTCTGATGAGCCCCCGCGGAAAACCGTTTACGCAGGCAAAAGCACATGAGCTGGCAGAAGGGCCCGGTGCGGTAATCGTGTGCGGCCGGTTTGAGGGTATTGATCAGCGTGTCATCGATACGCGAAACTTGGAGGAAATCTCCATCGGGGATTACATCCTGTCGGGCGGAGAGATCGGTGCTATTACCATGCTGGATGCGATCGTTCGCCTGATTCCGGGTGTGATGGGCAACATGGAAAGCGCGGATACGGAAAGCTTCGAAACCGGTCTTCTGGAGCATCCTCACTACACACGCCCGGCGGAGTTCGAAGGCCTGACCATCCCGGATGTCCTGACCTCCGGCAATCACAAGAAAATCCACGAATGGCGTCTCGCCGAAGCTGAGCGCTTGACCAGGGAACGGCGTCCGGATCTTTGGGATGCCTACATGTCTGACGATGACGACGTGGATTGAATGGTGCTTCCAGAGGGCAAGTCACCGGTGTCTGTCGATAGATACCACAAATGCCTTTGCGGTGTAGAAGCCCTTGTAATTCCATAATGAATATACATTTCCATCGGAAACGAGGTCCTGTTTCCTAAAAGGGTCCGCCGGGCGGAGACAATGCATTTTTGAACCCGTCTATTGCCTTGGGTGTTGCGCCTGTTCTGGTGAAAGCGCTCGGAATTTTGTATAGGACTCTCGCGAGTTTCTTAGGGACAAGAATGGGGGAGAGGCTCTGTTCGCGTCCATTGCGGAACCTTTTGGGATGAAATGGCTTTTCTTCTCAAGGGGCCTGCAAAATGTGTAGACCGGCGGCCGGCAAGAAGCGGCGAGGCTGCCATGGATGCGAAGGAGACCACACGTCGTGACCCAGTCCCTCGACAGTTTCAACTGTAAGAAAACCCTCACCGCCGGTGGCAAGACCTACACCTATTTTTCCATTCCCGAGGCTGAGAAAAACGGTCTTGAGGGTGTTTCCAAGTTGCCGTTTTCACTGAAGGTTGTCTTGGAGAACCTGCTGCGTTTCGAAGATGGGCGCACGGTGACGAAAGACGACATTCTGGCCTGCGCCGAGTGGCTAAAGACGCGCAAATCCACGCACGAAATCTCTTACCGGCCAGCGCGCGTCCTGATGCAGGACTTTACCGGTGTTCCGGCCGTCGTTGACCTTGCCGCCATGCGCGATGCGGCAGTGAAGCTTGGCGGGGATCCGCAGAAGGTCAATCCGCAGGTGCCGGTGGATCTCGTGATCGACCACTCGGTCATGGTTGACTATTTCGGCACCGGCGACGCGTTTCAGAAAAACGTGGAACTTGAATATGAGCGCAATGGCGAACGCTACGAGTTCCTGCGTTGGGGCCAATCCGCGTTTGATAACTTCCGCGCCGTGCCACCGGGTACCGGTATCTGCCACCAGGTGAACCTGGAATATCTCGCCCAGACCGTCTGGACGAAACAGGAAAACGGCGAGGAAATCGCCTATCCGGACACGCTGGTCGGCACAGACAGCCACACCACTATGGTCAACGGTCTTGCAGTCCTTGGTTGGGGCGTTGGTGGCATCGAGGCGGAAGCGGCCATGCTCGGCCAGCCGATCTCCATGCTGATCCCGGAAGTCATTGGCTTCAAGCTGACCGGAAAGCTGAACGAGGGCATTACCGCCACCGACCTGGTTCTGACCGTGGTGCAGATGCTGCGCGCCAAGGGCGTGGTCGGTAAATTCGTGGAGTTCTATGGTCCGGGCCTCGACAACTTGTCCCTGGAAGATGCAGCGACCATCGCCAACATGGCGCCGGAATACGGCGCGACCTGCGGCTTCTTCCCCGTGGACAGTGACACGCTGAAATATCTGGAAGCAACCGGCCGAGACAAGGACCGCGTCGCGCTGGTGGAAGAATACGCCAAAGCCCAAGGCATGTTCCGGGAAGGTTCGGAAGAACCAGCCTTCACGGACACCCTGGAGCTCGATATCTCCACCGTTGTGCCCTCGCTCGCCGGTCCGAAGCGCCCGCAAGACCGGGTAACTTTGTCTGAAGCCGCACCGGAGTTTGCCAAAGCGCTGAAAGATATCAAGAGCGCGACAGCAACTGCCGGTGATGTGGCCGTGCTGGACAAGCCGGGTCAGCGCTATGCAGTTGAGGGGAAGGATTTCGATCTCGGCGAGGGCGACGTGGTGATTGCAGCGATCACTTCTTGCACCAATACCTCCAACCCATCTGTTCTCATCGGCGCTGGGCTGGTTGCCAGAAAGGCGCTGGAAAAAGGTCTCAAGGTGAAGCCGTGGGTGAAAACCTCGCTGGCTCCGGGCTCGCAAGTGGTCACCGACTATCTGGAAAAGGCCGATGTCCAGAAGGACCTGGATGCGCTCGGCTTCAACCTGACCGGCTATGGCTGCACAACCTGCATTGGCAATTCCGGCCCACTCGATCCGGCGATTTCCAAGACCATCAACGACAATGATCTGGTGGCCTGTTCTGTTCTGTCCGGCAACCGCAACTTCGAGGGCCGGGTGAACCCGGATGTGCGTGCCAACTATTTGGCCTCGCCGCCGCTGGTGGTCGCTTACGCACTGGCCGGATCCATGCACATCAATGTGGCTGAAGACCCGCTCGGTGAAGACCGCGACGGCAACCCGGTCTATCTCAAGGATCTGTGGCCGACCACGGAAGAGATCACCGCGCTAATCCGTTCGTCCATCACCGAAGAGATGTTCCGTGAGCGCTATTCCGACGTCTTCAAGGGGGACGAGCACTGGCGAGCGATCAAGGTCGAGGGCGGCATGACTTATGGCTGGCCGGCGGGGTCCACCTATGTGCAGAACCCGCCTTATTTTGAAGGCATGACTATGGAGCCAAAGCCGCTCGAGGACATCGAGAACGCGGCGGTCATGGGGCTGTTCCTGGATTCGATTACCACCGACCACATCTCACCGGCCGGTGCCATCAAGGAAAATAGCCCGGCAGGTCAGTACCTTTCCGAGCATCAGGTCGCCCGCAAGGACTTCAACTCCTACGGCTCCCGCCGGGGCAACCACCAGGTAATGATGCGCGGTACCTTCGCCAATATCCGTATCAAGAACCAGATGGTTCCGGGTGTCGAAGGCGGCGTCACCATGAAAGACGGTCAGCAAAAGTGGATCTACGACGCTTGCATGGAATACCAGGAAGCGGGGCGTCCGCTGGTGGTGTTCGCCGGCAAGGAATACGGCACTGGCTCATCCCGCGACTGGGCTGCTAAAGGCACCAAGCTGTTGGGCGTGCGCGCCGTCATCGCCCAGTCCTTTGAGCGCATTCACCGTTCCAACCTTGTCGGAATGGGCGTCATCCCGCTGACCTTCAAAGAGGGAGAAAGCTGGCAGTCGCACAACATAACCGGCAAGGAAAGCGTGACCATCAAGGGCATAGCCGACATCCAGCCGCGTCAGATGATGGATGTGGAAGTGACCTATGAGGACGGCACCACCAAAACCATTGAGTGCCTGTGCCGCGTCGATACCGAGGATGAGCTGGAATACATCAAGGCCGGCGGCATCCTGCACTATGTCCTGCGGAACCTGGTAACAAGCTGAGATATCTGCATCCAGAGCGATCTCAGGGTCGCTCCGGCTCTCATTAATCGGACATGAAAAAAACGGGCGCTTTGAAGCGCCCGTTTTATTTGTTGAGGGTTTATGCGTCAGAACCAGGTTTATTGGTCGATCAAGCCAGCCGCATAGGCGATGGCGCGTTGATAGTTGCCGCTGTCATTCCAGGTTGAGAGAACCCGGAAATTGGCAGACCCGTCCGCAAAAGACCGTCCGGCCCGCCACCCATTGCGGCGAAGCATGTTTGCTGCCGTTGCAAGCGCGTCGGCTGCATTGTTGGGATCTGCACGGCCGTCGCGATTTCCGTCGACGGCAAAACGCACCCAGTTACCCGCCAGAAACTGCATGTGCCCGAGTTCACCTGACGGCCCGCCGCGGCTGTTGCCGGTGATCAGGCCCCGATCAACCAGTTGGAGCGCAGCGATGGCATCGTCCTCAAAGCGCGGATGACGGCGGCAATAGGAGGCGAGGGTAACAGCACCGCTGACAATGGGCGTGTTTCCGGTATACCCGCCCCAATTCGTTTCATATCCCCAGATTGCAACGAGGATAGATCCCGGGACCCCGTAACGCTGCTCAATAGATTGAAACAGTCTGGCGTTCTGCTGGAGTTTGCGTTTGGCGCCGGAAACAAACGTGTTCACGCTTGAGAAGCGGCTCTTCAGGAACTGTTCAGGGCTGCGATAGCGCATGCTGGATTGTGACGCCGGGTTTGATTCAAACCGCCATGTGATACCGGACAGCTTTGCCTGTTGCAGCGCTTGCAGACCGCGTTTCTTGACACCTGATGCAGCGGCCTGCTGTGCGAGCTGCTGTTTGTAGGCCCCAAATTGCCCCTTGCTGGTGATACAAGATGCGGCCAAGGCCGGTGTGGCTATCAAAGCACCGGCAACAATCGCCACCATTCGCAGTGCGGCCCGTTTTGGTGTCATATCAATCTCCATCAATCCGAATGATCCAAGGTCAAACTGCCAAACACGCTTCCGTCATCGTATAAATATCACTGATACCATACTTGAAGCTGACTTATCCAAGTCTGACAGGAGACAATTCGCGATCGATTGTTTGCGGTGTTCCTTGACCGCCGAAAACCAGACGTATTTTTTCGAATTGCCGAGTTCGAAAACACTCCGATCTGTCCATTGGATACAGATACTTACCGGTGTTTCGCAACGTCGGGATGACGTTGGTCAAAATCTGGCAGGAACTGTCCTTTGCCTGTCGGCTCCTGCCTGGATACAGAGATCCATACTGCTGTTCACCCCGAGCAATACTCTAAAGGTTACGCGAATCAGATCGCGTTCTTCCAATCAGGCTGATGGAGGAGCGGCTCGCAGGAGCGGTGACGGTTGGATGATCCTTATGATCGTGCCGTTGCTGTCCCGGTCTTGAGCCGGGACCAATTTAGAGGGTTGCTGATCCCGGATCGGGTCCGGGACGGCAAAAGCACAGATCTGATGTATTTATGGGCCAAAACAACCGTCAGGCCGGTTCGCCAAGAAGGTCCAGTCGTTCCTGGCGGGAGTGCGCCATGCGCTTTCGTGCCTCGGCAATGATATTTGGTGCCGCTTCGTCCGGAGTGCCGGATGAAAAGGGCGGGGCCGGGGCGTATTCAATCGCGAGCTGGACGGTGCGTGCCTCTTCTTCTCCGAGCAGCTCGGCAAGGATTTCCAGTCCGAAATCAATTCCTGAGGTGATGCCGCCGGCCGTATAGAGGTTGCCGTCTTTCACCACCCGTTCCCGGACCGGGATGGCGCCCAGTTGCGGCAGGAAGTCGACCGCGTTCCAATGGCTTGTCGCGCGTTTGCCTTTCAAAAGCCCGGCCCGGCCAAGAACCAGCGATCCGGTGCAAACGGAGGTTATGTATCGCGCGTTTGCCGTCGCGCGCCGAACGAATCCAAGCACCTCTTCGTCCTGCAGCAACAGATTGACGCCGCCGCCACCCGGGATGCACAGGACATCAAGGTCCGGGCATTCTGAAAACGTTGTATTTGCGCGAATTTCCATGCCACTGGTGGTCGTGACCGGGTCACAGTTTTTCCAGATCAGATGAACCTTCGCACCCGGTACAGCTGCAAAAGCATCGTTCGGTCCGGCAACATCAAGCAACTGGACATTTGGAAAGATCAGAATTCCGAAAGACAGGGTCATGAGAACCTCCATATTGACAGGCCCGTGATAGCAGCCCACCATCTGGCGATCTGGGCAATTACCCCAAGAATTAAGCCAAATGACACGCCGCATTGAAATTCTTGCTTATGACGCGGTCCAGGTGCTGGACATCACTGGGCCGATGCAGGTGTTTGCCTCGGCCAATGAACAGTTGATCGCAGCCGGAAAAACCGCTGCCTACGAAGTTGAAACGGTGTCGGCGACTTCTCCGGTGAAGAGTTCCAGCGGTCTTGCCCTTCTCGCAAATCCGTTGCCGAACGATGTCAGCGCCATCGATACGCTTCTGGTTCCAGGCGGATACGGGATCGACCGCCTGTGTGAAGACGCGGATATTCTCGGCTGGCTGACCGCTCGGGCCGCGAATGCCCGGCGGATTGCTTCCGTGTGCAGCGGTGCGTTTCTGCTGGCGACAGCCGGATTTCTGGATGGCAAACAGGCCGCAACGCATTGGCAGCGCTGCGCCGAATTCAAACGTAGGTTTCCGGAAGTCCGGCTGAAAGCCGATCCGATCTATGTTCAGGACGGCAGCATTTGGACGTCTGCGGGCGTGACGGCCGGAATAGATCTTGCCCTTGCTCTGGTTCAAGAAGATCTCGGCCGGGAACTGGCGCTGCAGGTTGCCCGGCAGTTGGTCGTGTTTTTGAAACGTCCCGGCGGGCAATCCCAATTCAGTGCCGCGTTGACACTTCAAAACGACAGTGGCCGCTTTGATCAGCTGCACTCTTGGATGATCGAGAACCTCCAGAACCCCATTACCCTGAATGACATGGCCGAACAGGCGGTCATGAGCCCGCGCACACTGTCCCGTCACTACAAGAAGGAAACCGGCCGCAGCCCGATGCGCACTTTAGAAGAGTTGCGGCTCGATCAGGCCCGTCAGCTGCTTGAGCAGGATCGCCCGGTTGCGCAAGCTGCAAGCCGCAGCGGATTCGGCACGGAAGAAACGTTACGGCAGGCGTTTCAGCGCCGGTTTGGTGTCAGTCCCCAGGCCTACCGGGAGCGTTTTTCGGGCTAAACGACCGGGATGCTTTGGCCACAATCTTGGAAACATGACCGGGTGAACTTGGGAAATACAAGGTTTTCCAACTTGGGAATCACTACCGGAAAATCGAAACGCAAAGTTTCAAGACGGGATTGATGTTTCCACCACAATCCCCGTATTCCGGCCAAAATGTCCGAAAATTGATCAATCCGTTAACTTTTTGAAGGCCGAAATGGCCGATTTCTGCGGACAAAAGGTTAACGCCACGTTAAACTGGCACATGAGTTGCGAGGTCAGAGGGAGAGCCGCGGTAAGCGTGCCATTCTGACACAATGAGGCGTCAAAACGTGCGAGTGAATCCTGTTACATCAACCGGCCGTGCCAATGTGAGGCGCAAGCGTCCCTCTGTCGGTGAGACGGAGAGCGAACGCAGAACGGCCTTTTCTTCGCATGTGCCGGTTCCGCTCGAGCCGGTTCTTGAACGCAAGCAGGATGCTTTTGCGGGCCGGTATCGCCCAAATTCTATTTTCCTCGCTCACTTGATCGCCACCCGCGATGGTGAGCTTCAGGCAAGGTCCGGCAGGCAGACAGAACCCCTCACCGGGGTCAACACCTACCGGGCGACCGCTGCCCTTCCCCGCCAGCGGGGGGCCGGTCACGTCCTGAAGACGGAGAGGTGAGGTTTGACGTTTCCAGACGTACCACTGGACACCTTGGCCCGGAGCTTTTGCTCCGGGCCTTTTTCGTTTTTGGGGCGCGTGCGTGTGGATCTCAGCAGAACGGTAAACTGTGACTGAAAACACAGTTTCATTTCGGGACAGGGTCTATTGTGACCTTGGTTCCGGACAGAGCCCGGACCTCCGAACAGATTGGCCATGGACTGGCCCAAACCGGAGAAGATGCAAATGCAAGTTCAACCGATCATCGCCATCCGGCCACCGAAAATCCGCCAGCGTCCGGCGGCGGATGTTCCCTCAGCCGGCGATAGCGAAACACGCTCGCAGCCAGAATTTGTACCAACCAGCAAAGAAGCTACGTCGGCGCCTGTTGCCACACCGGTCGAGACCAGGCCCCATGCTTTTTCCGAGCGCACTGCGCATCTGCTGATTACCCATCAGGCATATGCCCAAACAGCGCTTGACCGGTCGAACCAGATGGAAAGTTATGCTGCCGCCAACCGCTCCGCGCGTTCGGTGCCGAGCGTCTCTTTTTCTGTCTGATCTTTCAGTGATCTAGTCTTCAATTCTCAAGAAGCCGGCAAGGCCGGTTTTCTGGTGTTCGATCACGTGGCAATGAAAGGCCCAGTCGCCGGGATTGTCAGCGACGAGCGCGACCTCCATCGTTTCTTCCTCAAGCAACAGAGCCGTGTCTGTGACGAGCGGCGGCAGTTTGCGTTTGTTGGATCGAAGCAGTTGGAATGAGACGCCGTGGAGATGGATGGGATGCGCATTGGGCGTTTCATTGCGCAACCGCAAGATATAGGATTTTCCGAGTTTCATCCGGGCCAGCGGATCAAGCGGACCCGGTACGTCACCCGGCCAGGCCGCCCGGTTGATTGACCAGAATGTATAGCCAAGAGAGCCGCAAATACTGGCTTGAGGGGCATCCCCTTCTGGCGACCAGCCAAAGACAAAATCGATCACCTCTGCATTGGCGAGGTCCGGTCGCGGGACCGGATTGGCCGGAAGAGCTTTGAGATCTGCCAGCTGGCGGTTGGCGCTTGTGCCCGTCGCCTTGAAACGCGCCAGTGCCTTGTCACCGTTCGGTCGGCGCAAGAAGAGCGTGACGTCTCGGCCCTCCTCATTGGGAATCCTTAAGGCGATGTCGGCCCGCTGACCGGGAGACAACAGAATATTTTCTGCCGACATTGGTCCGGGGAGCGGATTGGAATCAAGTGCGATCACGTGAGCCGCACCGCCTTCAACGCCGAACGTTCCGACCCGCGTGACATCGGTTACGGCCAACCTTAGCCGGACCAGACCACCCGCTGGCACTTCATAAACCGGATCGATCTGCCAATTCACCGTGGAGACAGTGCCGTATGTGCCACCGCGCGCGGCGTTGCGGGCCTTGAACATTTCGATGAATTGACCGTCACCGCCAAGACGGAAATCCCGGATGTTGAGCGGAAGATCCAGATCGAACCCCGGGTCTTCCTCTTCTTCAACGATCAGGACACCGGTCAGGCCGCGGCCCATTTGCTCCAAAGTGTTGCAATGCGGGTGATACCAGAAGGTGCCTGCATCCGGCGGGGTAAATTCATATCGAAAAGATTGACCGGCTTCGATCGGATGTTGGGTAAGATACGGCACGCCGTCCATTGCATTGGCGATCCTGAGGCCGTGCCAGTGCACGACGCTAGCCTCATCCAGAGTGTTCTGAACGTCAATAACGGTCATCTCGCCCCGTTTCATCCGCAGGACCGGCGGCGGACCGTCTGGAGCAAAACTCATCATGTCACGGGTGACGGTTCCCGGCAGAAGGCTGTGTCCATATGGAGATATGGTCAGCGTGTGATCTGGGCTGTTGGCAGCACGCGCTGCCAGTCCGCCGGTTGCAAAGGCTGCACCTGTCGCCGCTGATCCAAGCAGCAGCTCGCGCCGGGAAAGTCCCAACATCCTAAAATCTCCAAAAGTCATTGGCGCGTCCAGGTGCAGTTCTGCACCCGGACCGTGTTTTGCTCAAGGAGATTTACTGACGCAGGCCGTCCAGAGACATGCTTTGGATCAATACCTCGCCGCGTGGCCGTCTTTTCGTGGATCGGATCCTGCCGTCAGGACATGGCGCGCCTTGTCGATCATGATCGCCTGGCTGGCACCGATAAGCCCCCGGCGCTGAGACTACGGAATGACCCAGTTTTTTGAGGCCCTCGACGGTTGAGGGCGGTACCAGCCGTTCGGCCTGCAAGGCGTGGTTCTTCAGGCCAAAGATCAAGCCCTCAATCTACCCACAGTCTCTCATCGGTACGCATAGCGGTCACAACTTCTTCGGCGCGCTTTATTGTAGTTTCTGAGAGACCCAAGCCCATATGTTCAGTTTCGATTTCTACCAAATATGAAACCACATCAGCCTCTGGAACACCATTCCTCAATCGGCCGGCGGCATTCACAAGATATGAGTCATACTCATCCAGATAAGTGCAGTTTTCATCATCGTCCCAGCTTTCTACGTCTGGCCGCATTCCGATCGGATCCCAAATTGTCCAACCGATTGCCCTTAACTTGAGGCCATCTAATTTCTTCCCAGAGTTGCTCAATGATTTTAATACCCTGCCGCGTGGCCGTCCTTGCGTGGATCGGATCCTGCCGTCAGGACATGGCGCGCCTTGTCGATCATGATCGCCTGGCTGCCGCCAATCGCGCCTTGGGCTGGTACAACCGTATGTCCAAGCGCCTTCAGGCCCTCAATGGTGGACGGTGGAACAAGGCGTTCTGCCTGCAAGGCATGGGTTTCCAGATCGAAGAACATCCGTGGGAAGTCGATCGCCGCCTGCACATCCATGCCGTAATCGATGATGTTGGTCAGCAAATGCGCATGACCGCAGGCTTGATAATGACCGCCCATGACGCCGAAGGAGAGCCATGGAGCGCCGTTTTTCAAGGCCGCGGCTGGAATGATCGTGTGCATCGGGCGTTTGCCGCCGGCGATGGAGTTGGCAAAGCCCGGTTGCGCCTTGAACGAGCGGCCACGGCAATGCAGAAGGACGCCGCTTTCCGGTGCGATGATACCGCTGCCGAAATCGCTGAACAGGGAATTGATGAAAGAAACCGACAATCCGTCCTTGTCGACGATGCTCAGGTAGATCGTGTCGGTTTGCGGCGCGAGGCTGGTTTCGGCAATGTCGGTCTGCCGTTTGTCGATGGAAATGCGCTGCGCAAGCTGATCGATGTAGTCTTCGCCGATCAATCGGGTATGGCAGATGTCCATATAGCCTGGGTCGGTGACATAGTGATCACGGACCGCATAGGCGAGGCGGGCGGCTTCCATTTCCAGGTGGAAGCGCTCGGTCCCGAACGGGTCGAGACTTTCAAGATGAAAGCGCTCCAGAATGCCCAGCATGATCAGCGCAATTACGCCCTGCCCGTTGGGCGGCAGCTCTGCAATCGCATGGCCCTTGTACTCGCGGACAACTGGAGAGACTGCCGTTGTGTGGCAGGCAGCAAGATCATCGGTTGTCATGACACCGCCCTTGGCGGCAAGGGCACCAACGATGTCTTCAGCAATCGCGCCGGAATAGAAGGCATCTGCCCCCTCGTCGCCAATGGCTTCGAGTGTTGCCGCGAGATGCGGGTATTTCAGAACTTGTCCAATTTCGGGCGCGGCTCCGTTGACAAGATACCGGGCTGCGGAGACCGGATCTGCTGCCAGTTTGTCAACGTTCTTTGTCCAGTCGCTTGCAACACGCGGCGCAACCGGAAAACCGTCCCGCGCGTACTCGATTGCACGCTTGAACAGGGATTTGAACTGGCGAGTGCCATGGGCTTTCAGGAGGGTTTCCCAAGCCCGAATGGCACCCGGTACCGTCACCGCATGAGGCGAGGTGTCGGTGATTTCAGAAACGCCCAGCTCTGCAAGTTTTTCAGGGCTGGCTGCGCGCGGCGCCGCGCCAGAACCGTTGAAGCCGGTCAGCCGGCCGTCCGGCTCGGTGACCAGAGCGAAGCAATCACCGCCAATGCCGGTCATATGTGGTTCAACGACGGCTTGCACGGCGGCAGCCGCAATGGCTGCATCAACGGCATTGCCACCATCTTGCAGCACTTCGATCGCGGCGCTTGTCGCCAGCGGATGGGAGGTCGCAACAGCAGCTTCTCGTGCAAATACCGGTGATCTGCCTGGTGCTTGAAAGTCCCGCTTCACTGAATTCCCCCCATGGCGGCTGGCGATTGTTTCCTATTGGCCGCAAATGCTTGTTGAATAATCACTCTATTCCATGCCGGGCTGCTCTGTTAGCAAGCTGGCAATCTTGGCCCGCACCTTAAGGAGAACGAGCTCAATGCGCAAACTCACACTTTCAACCGCAGAGACCATCATTTCTGCCGCATTCGAAAAAGCAGCAGAACTTAGCCTGAAGCCATTGACGGTGGTGGTTCTGGATGCGGGCGGTCATGCGATTGCGCTGAAACGCCAGGACGGGTCTTCCATCATGCGTCCGCAGATCGCAACCGGCAAAGCGGTTGGTGCACTGGCGGTGGGCACAGGCACACGCTGGCTCAACGCCAACGCAGAAACCCGTCCGCATTTTGTGAATGCCCTGAACGGGGCCTCCGGCGGAGCGATCATTCCGGTGCCGGGTGGGGTACTGGTGAAAAATGAAGAGGGTGAAACCCTCGGCGCCGTCGGCATCACCGGTGATACGTCCGAAAACGATGAAGCCTGTGCGGTCGCCGGCATTGAGGCCGTCAAACTCGTCGCAGACTGCGGCTGATCAGATAAGCAAAAAGCGGCGTTCCATATGGACCGCCGCTTTTTCGTTTCAGAAAGAGATCCGATCAGGGCTTGTCAGTCAGTTTGCTGATCGTCTTCTGCATTTCTTCCAGCTGCCGTTTCATGTCATCCAGGTCGCTGGATTCCGGCTGCGCGGGTTTCTTGTCTGAACCCGCCGCTGCAGCTGCCGAACCTTCACCAGTCGGAAACGGCATGAACATTTTCATCGCCCGCTCAAACATTTCCGTGTTGCGCTTTACCTGATCTTCAATGGCGTCGAAGGCGGTCGCGCCGAAAGCTTCACTCATCTGGGCGCGGAGTTTTTCCTGTTCCTTGGTCAGCGAAGTCATGGAGTATTCCAGATAGCTGGGCACGAGGCCCTGCATGCTGTCTCCATAAAATCCGATCAGCTGCCGAAGGAAGGATACAGGCAGAAGGTTCGTTCCTTTTGCTTCTTGCTCAAAAATGATCTGAGTCAGAACAGACCGGGTGATGTCGTCCCCGGACTTGGCATCATAAACGACAAAATCTTCCTCCCCCTTCACCATCACCGCGAGATCCTCAAGGGTCACATAGGTGCTGGTGCCGGTATTGTAGAGCCGCCGGTTGGCGTATTTCTTGATGATTGTCGGCTCGCTGGTCTTGGCCATCGGATGGTTCCGCCTTTCATTCCGCAGCTGCGCGCCTGCAGTGGCTGTTTATCTATTGACGACAATGTCTTCGCAGACCTGTCATCTCCTCCGACTATGAGACTAAGCCAATCGTATTGTCTCGTGCCAGCCTTTTTATGTGCAGTGACGAAAGGATAATGCCGCAACAGCGAAAACAACACCGTCATAGGGGTTGTCACGGTTGACACACTACCCGCTGCAAGTTCTAGTCCCTTCATCGTCACGGTTCAGGGAGGCCGTGAAAGAGGTCACCCATCCAAGGCCAACAGACGGCCAGAAGTTTGGAGAGTAATATGAGCGCTTCCACCGACGTTGTTATTGTCAGTGCGACCCGCACCCCGGTTGGGTCTTTCAATGGATCTTTCGCAAACACGCCAGCACATGAGCTTGGGGCGCATGTCATCAAGGCTGCTCTGGAGCAGGCCAAAGTCGATGGCGCGGATGTGGATGAGGTTGTTTTCGGACAGGTTCTGACCGCCGGACAGGGCCAAAACCCGGCGCGGCAGGCTGCGATTGCCGCTGGCATTCCCGATGGCGCAACAGCGTGGGGCCTCAATCAGGTGTGCGGTTCAGGTCTTCGCACCGTTGCGATTGCAGCGCAGCAAATCCAGACCGGTGATGCGACCGTCATGATCGCAGGTGGTCAGGAAAACATGACCATGTCGCCGCACTGCGCTCCGATGCGTGCCGGCTACAAAATGGGCGACTACAAGATGGTCGACACCATGATCAAGGACGGCCTGTGGGACGCGTTCAACGGCTACCATATGGGTCAGACCGCAGAGAACGTTGCCGAGAAATGGCAGATCACCCGCGAGCAGCAGGACGAGTTTGCCGTTGCCTCTCAGAACAAGGCGGAAGCTGCCCAGAAGGCCGGCAAGTTCAAGGACGAGATCACCCCGTTTACGGTGAAGACCCGCAAGGGCGACATCATTGTCGAGGATGACGAGTACATCCGCCATGGGGCGACAATCGACGCCATGCAAAAGCTTCGCCCGGCCTTTAACAAGGAAGGCACTGTGACCGCTGCGAACGCGTCGGGCATCAATGACGGGGCCGCAGCCCTTGTTGTCATGAGCGCTGCGGAAGCTGAAAAGCGCGGCCTCACCCCGCTTGCCAAGATCGCCTCTTGGGCCACAGCCGGTGTTGACCCGACCATCATGGGCTCCGGTCCGATTCCGGCCTCGCGCAAAGCGCTGGAAAAAGCCGGCTGGTCCGCGGAAGAGCTGGATCTGGTGGAAGCCAATGAAGCGTTCGCTGCTCAGGCCTGCGCGGTCAACAAGGACATGGGCTGGAACCCGGACATCGTCAACGTCAATGGCGGTGCCATCGCGATCGGTCACCCGATCGGAGCGTCCGGTGCCCGCATTCTCTGCACCTTGCTGCACGAGATGGTTCGCCGCGATGCCAAGAAAGGCCTCGCCACGCTCTGCATCGGCGGCGGCATGGGCGTTGCCATGTGCCTGGAGCGCTAAGGCGGCTTACCCGAAAGTCTGAAACCATAGAGAGGTTTCTTTGACATTGGTCATGGTTGGGCAGGAGGCGCCCTGCCATGACTACATCCCGGAATAAACTTGTAATGAACTCAAACGTGCCGGAAAGGCCGTAGAGGGGAAACCAGGAGGGGAATACATGAGCAAGGTGGCATTGGTTACCGGAGGCACCCGCGGTATTGGCGAGGCAATCTCACGCGGATTGAAGGAAGCGGGTTACACCGTGGCGGCCACTTACGCCGGGAATACCGAGAAGGCTGAAGCCTTCAAGGCAGAGACCGGCATTCATGTTTACAAGTGGGACGTTTCCGATCCGGATGCTTGCGCTGCCGGCATTGCACAGGTGGAAAGCGATCTCGGCCCGGTTGAAGTTCTGGTCAACAACGCCGGTATCACACGTGACGGCATGTTCCATAAAATGGACTTCGATCAATGGCGGGCCGTGATGTCCACCAACCTTGATTCCATGTTCACCATGACGCACCCGGTGATCAACGGCATGCGCAGCCGGGGCTCCGGACGTATCATCAACATCTCGTCCATCAACGGCCAAAAGGGTCAGATGGGCCAGACCAACTACTCCGCCGCAAAAGCCGGTGTGATCGGCTTTACAAAGGCGCTGGCTCAGGAAAACGCCTTCAAGGGCATCACCGTCAACTGCGTGTGCCCGGGCTACATCGGCACCGATATGGTTGCTGCGATGCCTGAGAAGGTCCTGGAAGCCATCGTCGGTGGCATCCCGGTTGGCCGGCTGGGCAAACCGGAAGAAATTGCAGAGACAGTTGTCTACCTGGCTTCCGACAAGGCCGGGTTCATGACCGGCGCGGTCATGACCATCAACGGTGGCCAGTACATGGCTTAAAGCCTGCCGGTTCGATCTCACGAAAAGGCGCCTGTGGGCGCCTTTTTGCTGTTAAGGCTTCCGTGTGAAGGAGCGGAAGCCGCGGTCCCCGACATCTCTTTTTTGCGGCTCTAGCGCCCGGATATCGGTGACGTCCATGTCGAAGGATGCGGTGATTGTCACATCGCCATCCAGAAGATTGATCGTCTGTCTTGAGACACTCAGATCGAGGCGGCCCTGCAGAAGAACGGGTTTGTAGAGTTCGGCCTCCGCCCAATCTTCTTCGAGCCTGTAGAAGATGATCTGGTTGGGCGCAGGTGCCGGGACATGACTGCACATGCCATAGCCGGAGACGAGATAGCCGTATTTCGCAGCGCCCGTTTCATCCAGGACCGGGATCACGTAGCCGGTGATCGCAACATCTTTGCCTGCGAGATCCGAATTGCCCTGCAAACGCGCTTCGGCTCTTCTTCTCGCGACCTCATCGCGCTGGGCGAGAAGCTGATCGGTCTGGATCCCTGCGGCGGCAAGTTTGGCCTCCTCATCCTTCAGGCGGCGCTCCAGCTTGGCGCGCTCCTCAAGGGTCAGCCCACCGCTCTTCAGCCCATTTCGGATCCTGTAAACCGCGGCAAGTGACCTGAGTTCGGAAAGGTAGAGGTGTTCGAAAGCATCCTCATACCGGGCGGCAGTCGGGTCCTTGAGATCAGGCCAGTCGATCGGTGTGACGGCCGCTGCCGGACCGACCGCAATCGCAAAAGTCAGCGCCGCGTAGACAAAGGCAGTTGCAGGGCGGCGCAAACCTGTTGGCGTGCTCCCAGCCATAAGAAGATAATCCCTTGCGCGCGCAACTCTCACTTGCAATGATCGCCTTATACGTTTTAAGGGCGGCGGTGATTTATGAAGTTCCTTGCGCAAGCTTACCAGAATGCAGACGCGTTTTCCGGTTCGGAGTTGGAAAATCTGGAAGGCCTCTTACACCTGATGGCTGCGCATCCAGGTTTTCAGGCCTACAAAGAGGTCTCTTATGGACTTTTGGAACTGTCGCCCGAGAGCCACGTCGCAGATGTGGCCTGTGGTCTTGGTTTCGACCTGCCGCACCTAAAAGCGCTGGTTCCAAGAGGGGCTGTGACAGGCTTTGACCTGAGCGCCAAGTTTCTCGCCTCGGCAAAGGCGCGTATTCAGGCCGCAGCACGCGGCATCGATGCCTCCATCCACTTCCAGCAAAGCGACATCAAGGCCTTGGCCGCTGACACAGGTGCTTTCGATGCCGTTCGCATTGACCGGTCTCTGCAGCATATCCCAGAGCCCGAGGTGGCGATTGCCGAGATGCTCCGGATCGTCAGGCCCGGCGGCATCCTCTGCGCGGCCGAGCCGGATTGGGGAAGTTTTGTGATTGCCTCGAGCGCCCCGGAGATCGCAACAAAGATTGCCGCAGTTTATGCCTGTGCCCTGGTCAATCCGCGAATTGGCCGGGACCTTGTGGATTTGATCGGCACGCAAACGGAGTTGACCCACCACAGTGTGCATTCCCTGTTGTTCGAGAGTTTGGCCGACCTCAACCGCATGTGCGTCCTTGGCGATATTACGGCCCGCAGTGTCGAAGCAGGCGTCATCACGTCATCGGAAAACGCAAGGTTCTGGCAGGATCTTGAAGAGCGGGACCGTGCCGGCCGGTGTTTTGCCAACTTGAATATCCATATGGTTTCGGGGCGAAAACCTTGACCATGGTGTCTTTCAGGACGGTTTGAGCGCTTTATCGCGCCCCAAGCCTTGACCGGCCGCCCCGGTTATCCCTATTTCCGGGACAGCTGAGCACCGGAGAGACTTTATGGAATTGGAACGTGCCCCGAATGACCCGTCCCGCAAGGAACTGTCGCCGCTCTTGAAGCTGGCCTTGGAGTTGGGACCGCTCGGCGTTTTCTTTCTCTTCAATTCCAGAGGTGAGCAAATTGCGGAGAGTTTTCCGGTCCTCAAAGCGGTGGGTGAACCGATCTTTCTGGCAACAGCCGCATTCATGGTGGCGATCACCATCTCGCTGGTTGTCTCACTCTCTCTGACGAAGCGTTTGCCGATCATGCCGCTGGTCTCCGGCGTGGTCGTGATCGTGTTTGGCGCACTGACCTTGTGGCTCCACGATGAGCTTTTCATCAAGTTGAAGCCGACCATCGTCAACAGCCTGTTCGGCGCCATCCTGCTTGGCGGTCTGTTCTTCGGCAAGGCCCTGCTCGGGTATGTGTTCGACAGCGCGTTCAAATTGACCGACGAAGGCTGGCGCAAGCTGACGTTTCGTTGGGGCGTCTTTTTCTTTGTCCTTGCGGCGATCAACGAAATTGTCTGGCGCAGTTTCTCGACCGACTTCTGGGTCAGCTTCAAGGTATTCGGGGTCATGCCGATCACCCTGATTTTCACCCTCACCCAGCTTCCGCTGATCCAGAAACATGCGATTGTCGAGGACGAAGAAGAGGCTTGATCAAGTCTTCGATAAACCCTGCTGTTTCTAGTTGAATTAATGCATCTCACCGTGGCCGAAGGCGACGTCGCGGCGGGCGCCGGTGATGGAGATTGAAAAGCCTGCGATCACGTCGATCAGGGCAATCACCATTAAGATGAAGAACACGGACGTCGCCGCCTGTGGAATGATCAGGAACTCCACCAGGAAGGCAACGAACACCAGCACGGACAGCATGTGATCGACGACGGCGGCCTTGCCGATCCGTGTGGCTTTCAGGATTTCGATAAACAAGAAGAACAGGCCTGCCGTGATCAGGAGATCGCTGGCGAGCAACTGAAAATCGGCACCGGAGACCATTGCGATCGAGAGGACCGGCGTTGACCAGAAATCCGGGTCCGCCGCGCCGGCAGTGAACGCAAAGCCGTTGTAGATCAAAAGAGCGAACAGCGTGAACGGAAGAGCGGATAAAAGGCGCATCAGGCGGCTCCGGTGTGAAACAAGAAAATCCTCGCAGAAGGTCTAGCAACTTCGGCCCGGAAAGTCTCTGTGGAAGTCTGCAGCCAGCCTAGCCACTTATTCGACCCCAAAAAGAAAAAGGCCGACCTGTCGGAACAAGGTCAGCCTCAATCATGTTTTGCCATACGGCGATCCAGCCTGATCACGGCTGCTTTCAGGACCAGCCCGAAAGCATGTCCGTCTTAGGCGTCGTCCTTAGCGGACAGGATCTGACGGCCCCGGTACATGCCAGTCTTCAGATCAACGTGATGCGGGCGACGCAGTTCGCCCGAATCCTTGTCTTCGACATAGGTCGGCTGTTTCAGGGCGTCCGAAGAACGGCGAAAACCGCGCTTCATGCGCGAGGTTTTTCTCTTTGGAACGGCCATTTTGTTTTTCTCCGTGGTCCATACCCATGCGGCCCGGACCGGGAAAGCCCGGGGCGTGGCTGCACGCAGGTGTTCGAATGCGCGGCGTTATACAGGCAACGCCGGCGTTTTGCCACCCCATTGATGAAATTTTCTTTTGACCTGATAGGCGGGATGCCGGCCAGCGGATAGAGGCTTGTGACTATTTCCCCAGAACACATTCGAAAATTGGCCCGGCGCTGCGGACGCGGGCGACGTTCTTGGACGCAAGTCGCTGGTGTCCTGCCGACGGCTTTGCCGGGTTGCGGCCAAGCGGATTGGGTAGAGCCGTGGCCAGCCGCGCCGCTTCCCGGCTGCTCAAGTCTTTGGCGGGTTTGCCAAACCAGGCGTGGGCGGCTGCTTCGGCCCCAAAAATGCCTTCACCCCATTCGGCGACATTCAGATAGATTTCCAGGATCCGTTTTTTGGTCAGGATCGCATCCAGCATGAGCGCCAGCGGAATTTCCATGCCTTTGCGGATGTAGGACCGGTCATTCCACAAAAAGAGGTTTTTGGCCGTCTGCATGGTGATGGTGCTGGCCCCGCGCGGACGCTCGCCCTCACTCAGGGCTTCGACCTGTTCCCGCAAGGCGCCCCAGTCCACCCCGTGACTGATGCAAAACCTGCCGTCTTCCGACGCAATAACCGAGCGGATCAGATTGGGCGATATGTCTTCCAGCGGAACCCATTGCCTGTCCACCCAGAGAAATTGCACATAACGGGCGAGCATCAAGGTGCTGACCGGTGGCACAACAGAGTAGATGACGGTCAGGATCGGCGGCACCAATAAGAGAACCACGAGAAGCTGCACCAGCCGCCTGCGGAAACCCTTCCAGGTCAAGATCCCATGCTTGGACCTTCGGGTCTTGTCCGTTTTGGCCTCAGCCCGTGGCATTCATTTCCCGTTCGTTGTCGACGATAAAGTCCCGGATGATCGGCACGGCGTCGCGCTCTTTCGACAAAAGCAACTGCATCACCATGTTCGACCCGTGCAGGAACCCGAGCTCCGCCGCACACAGATAGAATTCCCACATCCGGCAGAAGCGTTCGTCGTAAAGATCGGCTGCTTCCTGCCATTTGTCCAGGAACCGCACCCGCCAATCCCGGCAGGTGTAATAGTAGTGCAAGCGCAGGATTTCTGCGTCGCACACCCATAGCCCAAGGCGTTCGGTCGATGCAAAGACTTCCGAGAGCGCCGGCACATAGCCGCCGGGGAAAATGTACTTGCGGAAGAACGGACCGGTGGTCCCTGGCGGGGTCATGCGGCCGATCGAGTGGATCACGGCAAAGCCGTTGTCGGTCAGGCAGTCCTTCACCTTGGCGAAATACTCATCCTGGTGACCGATCCCGACATGCTCCATCATGCCGACGGAAATCACCCGGTCGAACTGGCCTTCAAATTCCCGGTAATCCTTGAGGACAAACGTGACCTTGTCTTCAACGCCGGCTTCGCGAACGCGTTCCTCGGCGATCTTTACCTGCTCAGGCGATACATTCAGCGAGGTGACCTTGGCGCCGGCCTTCGCCATTTGGATCGCGAGCGACCCCCAGCCGCCGCCGATTTCCAGGACCTCCATGCCCGGTTTTAAGTCGAGCTTTGCGACCAAATGGGTCAGCTTGGCCGTCTGGGCGTCCTCAAGGCTGTCGTCCGGGTTTGTGTAATAGGCGCAGGAGTAATTCATCCCTTCATCGAGAAACAGGCGGTAGAGGTCGGTTGAGAGATCGTAGTGATGCCGCGCCTGTTTCTTGGCTTTGTCGACGCTGTTGGCTTGCTGGCGGCGGCGGAAAGCCTTCCAGCCCTTGCGAAGCAGCCCCTGGACCGGATGCGCTCCCAAAGGTGCCCGGTTGATCGAAAACAGAAACAAGAAATCGTAGCAGGTCGACCCTTCCTCCATGGTGAGTGTGCCGTCCATGTAGGCTTCGCCTGCTGCCAGCTCCGGATTGAGAAACAGCGACGTGTAAAGCTTCTTGTCATGCAGCCTGATCGTAACAGTCGGTCCGTTCTCGCCGGATCCGAATTCATGCAACGCACCGGACACATCATAAACGCGCATCCGTCCGTTCTTGATGAAGGTGCGGAGCAAGCTGGACAGCAATTTCATATGTCAATTCTCCAAGGGATTGCAGCCGGTGCGGCGGGTAGGCAAAAGCGGACTAATTCCAATGACAAGCCTTGACGATACAGTGATTTCGCTTCAGGGAAACCCCATTGGCAAAGACTGTAAACCCGGCTCGGGAGCCCTTGTGTGACATTTGACCTGAAATCCCACCTGGCGGCGCAGGCCGGACGCATCGAGACGGCTCTTACCAGCCTGCTTGAGAACCGCCCGAGCGATGGCGAAATTTCCCGTCCGGAGCGGTTGATCAATGCCATGCGTCACGGGGCGCTTAACGGCGGCAAACGTCTGCGCCCGGTGCTGGTTATGGATGTGGCAGGGCTTTTCGGCCGGGCGGATGACGGGGTGGTGCAAGCGGGTTGTGCCCTGGAACTCATCCATTGTTACTCGCTGGTGCATGATGACCTGCCAGCCATGGATGATGATGATCTGCGCCGTGGCCAGCCGACGGTGCACAAGGCCTATGACGATGCGACCGCCATTCTTGCAGGCGATGCGCTTTTGACGCTGGCTTTTGATGTCATCACCAATGAGGCGGTGCATCCGGAGGCAGGAACCCGGCTGAGATTATCCCGCGAGCTTGCGCGGGCGTCCGGCATTGGCGGTATGGCCGGGGGGCAGATGCTGGATTTGGAATCGGAGCACAGGGACCGGTCCGAAGCTGAGATCCGGCACCTTCAATCGATGAAGACCGGTGCGCTTTTGCGCTATGCCTGCCGTGCGGGCGCCATTTTGGGCGATGCTTCAGATGTCGATGTGGACCGCTTGACCCGTTTTGGAGAAATTATCGGCCTCGCCTTTCAGCTGGCAGATGATCTTCTTGACGTTGAAGCAAGTCCTGAAGCCATGGGCAAGGCAACGGGCAAGGACGCAGAAGCGGGAAAGGCAACGCTTGTCGGCCTTATGGGCATAGAGAAGACCCGTGCAGAGCTGCAGGCGCTTCTTGAGGAAGCCCATGGTCTGATGGCGCCTTATGGGAACAAGGCCACTGCGCTTAACGCATTGGCGGACTACATCGTCACGCGCTCTAATTAATGGGTCCTGATCCTAAAGCCCAGTCAGTCGCCCGAGTGGCGGCCGAAGTCTGGTGCATCGGTTTCCTGACCTGCCTCGATGATCGAGCGGCGGATGCTGCGGGTTCGCTCAAACATATCGAACAATTTGTCGCCGTCGCCCCAGCGGATGGCCCTTTGCAGGGCTGACAGGTCTTCTGAAAACCGTGCCAGCATTTCTAGAATTGCGTCCTTGTTGTTCAGACACACATCCCGCCACATGGTCGGGTCAGACGCTGCAAGACGGGTGAAGTCCCGGAAACCAGAGGCCGAATACTTAATCACCTCCGACTTCGTGACCGCTTCCAGATCGTCGGCTGTGCCTACGATGTTGTAGGCAATGACATGCGGCAGGTGAGACACGATCGCTAGCACGAGGTCGTGGTGCTTGGGATCCATCAGATCGACATCAGAACCGCAGCCCTGCCAAAACGCCTTCAGCTTTTCCAGCGCGTCCGGGTCAGTGTTTTCCGGCGGTGTCAGAATGCACCAGCGCTGATCAAACAGGGTTGGAAAGCCAGCGTCCGGTCCGGACTGTTCGGTACCCGCGATCGGATGGCCCGGGATGAAATGCACACCTTCCGGCACATGCGGCGCGACCTGCTCGACAACGGACCCTTTGGTCGAGCCGGCGTCTGTCAGGATTGCCCCCTTTTTCAAGGCGGGAGCAATCCACTTTGCGATCGCTTCATTTGCCCCAACCGGCACGCAGAGGATGACAAGATCTGCCCCTTCGACCGCAACAGCGGCATCGACCGAATAGCTGTCGCCAAGCCCCAACTCCTCAGCCCGCCGAAGCGTTGCTTCGGAGCGGGTGGAGATGGAGATTTCTTTCACAAGGCCGCGCTGGCGGGCGGCCTGGGCAAGGGACGACCCGATCAGGCCAATCCCGATCAGGGCCATGCGCTCAAAAATGGGGGCGTTGGTCATAAGGTCTTTTTATTTTAGGCTTGCGCCAGAAAATCCTTCAGGTGCGCAACCACTGTGCGGTTGGCCTCTTCGCTGCCAATGGTCATGCGAATTGCGTTCGGCAGGCCGTAATTGCCCACCAAGCGCAGAACACAGCCGCGCTCCAGAAGATAGGCATCCGCATCTGTTGCCCGTTTGCCATCAACGTCCGGGAAATGGACCAGAACGAAATTGCCAACACTTGGAGTGACGGTCAGACCGAGTTTTTCCAATTCGGACGTCACCCACGGCAGCCATTTTTCGTTGTGTTCAACCGATGCGGTTACGAAGGACCGGTCACGGACAGCCGCGGCGCCTGCTGCAATCGCAACACCGGAGACGTTGAACGGCCCGCGGATGCGGTTCATGGCATCAATCACGTGTGCCGGGCCGAAGCCCCAACCAAGACGCAGATTGGCAAGGCCATAGATCTTCGAAAAGGTCCGGGTCATGACAACGTTGTCGGCAGTCGCGGCCAGCTCGATCCCGCTCTCGTAATCGTTCCGGCGGACATATTCGCCATAAGCGGCATCTAGCACGAGCAGAACATGCGGCGGCAGAGCCTGATGCAGGCGCTTGACTTCTTCAAACGGGATGTAGGTGCCGGTCGGATTGTTCGGATTGGCCAGGAAAACCATCTTTGTCTTGTCGGTCACCCGTTCCAGGATCGCGTCCACATCGGTGGTGAAATCTTTTTCCGGCGCAACGACCGGTGTTGCCCCAGCGGCGCGGATGGCGATCTCGTAAACGAGGAACCCGTGCTCCGAATAGATCGCCTCATCACCTTCATCGAGATAGGTGTTGGCGAGCATGCTCAGGATTTCATCCGATCCTGCGCCGCAAATGATGCGATCCGGATTGAGGCCGTAAACATCTCCGATAGCGGCCCGCAATTCGGTCGCCCCGCCGTCAGGATAAAGCTCTAAGGACTTTGCAACGCCTTCGATTGCTGCGGACACCGCGTCGCTGAAACCAAGCGGTGTTTCATTTGACGAGAGTTTATGAAGTGTCTTGCCATGAGAGCCCTTGGATTTGCCCGGCACATAGGGGGCAATATCCAACACGCCTTGTTTCGGCTGCGGGCGGCTCTGAACGGCCGTATGATCGACTTCAGTCACTGCAATCGTCATGTCATTCATCCCAAGTCCCCTGCATCTGCAGGGTCAAACACATCATCTGGATCGCTGGCCCCGTCAATTGGCGCTGCATAACCACCAACTGCTCTCAATACGTCTGGTGCGGCGCCTGCTTCCAGGCAAGCTGCCAGGACAGCGTCTTCCGGCAGATCGCCGGAAACGGCAAGCAGTGCATCCACGCCGGTTGCCGAGCGGTAGAAGCTCAGAACTTCGATCCCCTGGTCCATCAATTTGCCTGGCAAACGGTCAGACCAACGCGCGTCATAAACCGCAATTTCCGGCTTGTCGATGATCCTGTCGGATTTGGCAAGAACCAGCGCCGGCAAATCTGCCGGTCGTTCATCAACAAGAACGAGGGGCAAGCGCGCCCGGATCTGAGCACCGCTTTCATTCAACCCGCGCCACCAGGGCAGATCCGCCCGGTCGGTCAAGGCCACAAGTCCGATGTCTGAGACGGCATCGCTCACAGCACCGGCAACATCCGCGGCATCGCTTCCCGGCACAAGGTCCGCCGAAAACCCGAAATAATAACGGGCAAGATCCAGCATGCCCACGAGATCAGCGCTGCCGTCCAGATGGACCGCGGACCCAGCGGGCGGGTTTAAGCTTGTTGAGAGGATTGCGCGCCAGATTTCTTCAAGGGCAACCAACGGCAATGCGCCTTGATTGAGCTCTGCCAATGACCGGATCAGGTCGGTGTCACGGTCAAAGTCTGGGGTTCGGGAGGAGGTGTCTGCGCCCTCGTGCAGAGCGGCGAGATCGGTCTCTGTTTGGTAACGTTCCACCAGCGCATCGTGAATGCGCGCATCGATTTCAGCGAGACGGGCGCGGGCGGTATCGATTGATGCGCCGTTCTCCGGGCTCCGGGTCATTCAAAAATTCCTCAAAACAAGCGTGTGCAGGCGCGGCCTAGTCATATGTATCCGGTCGCAAAAAGGCAAAAGAATTTCGGACCTGGCGCTACTGCTCCGACCGTTCCCGGCGCACTGGCTTCAGCCCGGTCGCCGCGCCATCTGGAATGAACACGGGGCGCAGAACCCGGAGGCGGCTCTTCTTGCCATCTACTGGCAAACTGCGGAACACCAGCTTTTCCGCTTCCAGAATGAGGATTCCGGCGAATGCCGGCCAGAAACGGCGCCCAAGGTTCTCCCAGGTCCGCGCTGTCCGCTGGATGCTGACCGCCCGCGATGGCGGCATGAAAAGGGCTTCAGAATCGCTCAGGACATTGAACTGGCAATTCTTCATGAGTTCCTTCAGCTGGCTTCCCGAATACGGCCGGCCATAGCCGAATGGGGAGAGTTCCGAGCGGGCCCACAAACCGCGCCGGTTGGGCACAACAACGATGACGCGGCCGCCCGGGGCGAGCACGCGCCATACCTCACGAAGCATTGCGGATGGATCGGAGCAATGATCGAGCGCGTGCACCAGCATGATCCGGTCGAATGTCGCGTCGGAAAACGGCAAAGCCTCATCTTCGACCAAGGCGCAGGAATTGGCATGTTCCCGCGGCCAGTGGATGGCGCCTTGGGGGGCGGGCATGGCGGAGATCACCCGTTCGGCCGATCCATGATACCGGCGCATGAACGGACCGGCATACCCGAGACCCAATAGGCTTTGCCCTTGAATATCCGGCCACATCTGCGCGACTGGGGCGCCGATCAAGCCTCGCAGCAACTGCCCAAGTGGAAGATCATAAAAGGCCCGCAAATGAACGACGTCGAGATACATAAAATTCGCCTGATGGAAGCTCGGACGGCGATTGAACAGGGAACTGTTGTGGAGCGCAAGACTTGAAATCCCGCAAAGCGGATACACCTCAATGGCTTGCCCGCAGCGCCGGTCTTTGCCACTGTGGCGCGCATTCCGATCCCCGGCCGAGGAGCTTCTCATGTCTTTAAGCGACACCACCGAAATTCATCAGTTTGCCTGCCTGGACGACAATTTTGGTGTCCTCATACATGACCGCGAGAGCGGCACGACCGTGGCGGTCGATGTGCCGGATGCGGCAGCCTATGAGGCGGCCTTGACGGAAACCGGCTGGAAACTCAGCCATATCCTGATCACCCACCATCATTGGGATCACGTGCAGGGGCTGGGAGAGTTGAAGACCAAAACCGGTGCGGTGGTGATCGGTCCAGAGCGGTCACGTCAAAAGATCTCCGAGCTCGACCGGACCGTCGAGGACGGCGATGATGTCTTGTGCGGGCCTTATGAGGTCAAGGCCATTGCAACGCCTGGCCACACGCTGGATCAGATTTCCTGGTACATTCCCTCAATCAAGGTTGCCCATACCGGCGATACACTGTTTGCGCTGGGGTGCGGCCGGGTGTTTGAAGGCGACAAGAAGATGATGTGGGCCTCGCTGTCTCATCTTATGCACCGGCTGCCGGACGACACCACGATCTACTGCGGACATGAATACACCGAGGCCAATGCTAAGTTTGCCTTGACCATCGAGCCGGGCAATGAAGCCTTGCAGGCGCGTGCGAAGGAAATTGCCGACATCCGCGCTCTGGGCAAGCCAACACTCCCGACAACAATGGCAGCGGAAAAGGCAACCAACCCGTTTCTTCGCGCAGGTGAAGCGTCGGTCGCGGACGCGCTGGGCATGGCGGGGCAGCCGGCAGAGGCTGTGTTCACTGAAATCCGTACGCGCAAAGACAATGCCTGATCGTGGTGCATTGTCTTGACGCTGCATTCACCACCCGCCTGATGGTGCGGCTCGATCAAGAAACTTTGACTGGACCGCTAAAAACGCAGGCCAACCGCTCCTATATCCAAGTCGTTATGATCCTGTAAGGGGCAGAAACCATGACGACTGACAGGTCTTTAGACCCATCCGGACGGACTCCGGAACAACGCGCCCAGGATGTGGTGCAGAGAATTGCAAGCCAGGCCGAACCCATTCCACTCACCCAAGGCGGTGGCCACCGCCTCGATATGCAAGTGCTCTACGAAGAAATCGTCGCCGCTCTCCGGGAAACCGTCGATGACATCGCGTTTTGCACCGAGTCCAAACCGAATCACTGACATTATTGTCCAACTCCCAATAAATCTCCGGCGCGGATTGGAAACACCTGTTATTCAGGTGTTCCAATTGCCTTAGACCACGGGACAAGTATGCCGGTTGATCAAACTCTTTCCGCCGACGACATCGTTGACCTCCTGAAGATGCAGCCGCATCCGGAGGGCGGGTTTTATGCAGAAACCTTTCGCGATGATGTGACGGACCCGCAGGGGCGTGCGGCCTCCACGCTGATCTATTTCCTGTTGCCGGAATGCGTCGTGTCCCGCTGGCACAGGGTGGACGCTGTGGAGACCTGGCACTGGTATGCCGGTGCGGCGCTGGAACTGTCCATCAGCTTGGATGGCAACGACAAGCAGGTGATCCAGCTTGGCAATGACTTGGCTGGCGGAGAGCGCCCGCAGGGCATCGTGCCGCGTGAGGCCTGGCAACAAGCCCGCTCACTCGGAGCATGGACACTCGTCGGCTGTACCGTCGCGCCAGGATTTCAGTTTGAGGGATTTGAAATGGCGCCAGAAGGGTGGGAACCGGGGGCGTAAAGCACGCCCCGGAGCCCCCTGCGACTTAAGGTCTTAACCGGCCATCTCAGCTTCGCGGACCGCCATTTCGATTTCCTGCACCAGACCCTCTTCAAGACCAAGACGGGCGGCCAGCATCTGCAGATAGGCTTTTTCCGCCGGATGGTCCGGGTCAATTGCGAGCCGGGACGCAGCGTAGATCTCGGCGGCCGTTTCCGGACAAGTGGCGCTGGCAACGACCTTGTCGAGATCAAGCGGCGAACGCAGCTCATCCATCAGGAACGCCTTGGCTTCGCTGTCGAGACCTGCTTCATCAATCTTTTCAAAGATCCGGTCCTGCTCGTCCCGGTCGATATGGCCGTCAGCCTTGGCGGCTGAAATCATGGCGGTGAGAAGGTTGACTGCGAACTGATTTTCGCCGCCCGGCTGCTGCGCCGGGTCGAAGGCGGTGCCTCGCGGGGCTTCCAGCGGGATCGGCTCGTCTTGCGGATAGTGCGGACGTGGCGCGTTTTGCTTGTTGGCCTGATGGCCCTGATAAGCCTTGTAGGCAAGACCTGCGACCAGCGCCAAACCGCCATAAGTGACCGCCTTTTTGCCAATCTTCCGGCCGGACTTTGAGCCGAGCATCAAACCGGCAAGGCTGCCAAGCGCCAGGCCGCCACCTTGTGAGGACAGAAAATCCTTGCCTTGGGAGAGAAGATCACCGGATCCGCCACGCCGGTTCTGACCAGGATATTGGCCGCCTTGCCCGCCGGGGGCGCCGCCCTGGCTACCCAAAAACTGATCCAGCAAGGATTTTGCATCAAACATGTTTGGCTCCCTATGTCCGCCGAGGACGAATTGATCGTTCTTCAGATGGGATTTTTGCGCCCGGTCGCAAGGTTATGCCGGAATTCATGACGGTTTTTCATCAAACAGTTTGGGTTGGCGACCGCCGTGTCGATATTCATGTCAAAGGTAACAAGTTGTCGTCCTTCAAAGTGTCCATCGCAATAGAGGACTTGACGTGCTGGACCGCTTCTTGCGGCAAAAGCTCGTCGTTGACGATCCGGCTGAGGGCTTTCAGATCCCGGACGACCACTTTCAGCATGTAATCGACATCCCCGGTGAGCGTATGGGCTTCCTGAACTTCCGGCATGGCGGTGACCATATTGCGGAATTTTCGGGCGTTCTCCCGGCTGTGGGCGCCCAAGGTCACCCCAACAAAGGCTGTCACGGCAAAGCCCAGGGCTTCGGGATCCAAGGCTGCCCGGTACCGGCGGATGATGCCGTTGTCCTCCAGTTTCTGCCGGCGCCGGGAGACCTGGCTGGCAGAAAGGCCGATTGTTTCGCCAATCTCCGCATTGGTTGCGGCTGAATTTTCCTGAAGGGCGGCGAGCAACTTCACATCAAAGCTGTCCAGTGCAATTTGCATGCTGATTTTTCTCTAACTACGCACGAAATACGCATCACTATACGGCAAATCACGCAGATTGCAAACACCCTGCGCGCGGTCCCGGGCATTCTAGACGCAAAGTTTGCACTTTCCAGGAGGATCCGCCATGGGACCGTTCCCACATAATGCGCCGCCGGCGCAAATCACCCCGCAGAACCCGGCCGGCACGGACGGTTTTGAGTTTGTCGAGTTTGCACATCCGGAACCGGAGAAGCTCGATGCCCTGTTCCGCAAGATGGGCTATGTGCCGGTCGCGAAACACAAGACCAAAGAGATTACGCTCTACCGTCAGGGTGACATTACTTATGTGCTGAACGCCGAGCCTGGCAGCCATGCCATGCGTTTCGTTGAAGATCACGGCCCGTGTGCCCCGTCCATGGCATGGCGAGTGGTCGACGCGCAAAAGGCTTATGACCACGCTATTTCCAAAGGGGCGGAGCCCTACGCGGACAATGACAAGACGCTGAACGTACCCGCCATCAAGGGCATCGGCGGCTCGCTGCTGTATTTCATTGAAGCCTATGGCGACAAGGGGTCCGCCTATTCGGCGGAATTCGATTGGCTGGATGAAGTGGATCCGAAACCGGAAGGGGTCGGCTTCTATTACCTCGATCACCTGACGCACAACGTCTACCGCGGCAATATGGACAAGTGGTGGGATTTTTACCGGGATCTCTTCAATTTCAAACAGATCCATTTCTTCGACATTGATGGCCGGATAACAGGCCTTGTCAGCCGGGCAATCACCTCGCCGTGCGGCAAGATCCGCATTCCGCTGAACGAATCCAAGGATGATACCAGCCAGATCGAAGAGTATCTGCGCAAGTACAAGGGCGAAGGCATTCAGCACATCGCGGTCGGCTCGGACGACATCTATACCAGCACGGACAAGCTGGCGGATAACGAGCTGAAATTCATGCCGGGCCCGCCGGACACTTACTACGAGATGTCTCGTGACCGGGTGCATGGTCATGATGAACCGATCGAGCGGATGAAGCGTCACGGCATCCTGATCGATGGCGAAGGCGTTATCGATGGCGGCATGACCAAGATCCTTCTGCAAATCTTTTCCAAGACCGTCATCGGGCCTATCTTCTTTGAATTCATTCAAAGAAAAGGCGACGAGGGCTTCGGCGAAGGAAATTTCCGGGCGCTTTTTGAATCGATCGAGGAAGATCAGATCCGCCGGGGCGTGCTGGCAACAGACGCTGCAGAGTAACGGCGGTACCTAAAGAAAAGCCCCCTCAGGCCGAGCGCCTGAGGGGGCTTCCTTGTCCGATATCCAATCAAAAACGGTAGTTCACGCCGAGGCGGGCAAGAAAGCCAGTGTTGTCGGATTCTGCAGCATAATCAATGCCATCCAGCGCTCCGACCGATCGCACGGCCGCATTCCCGGTGGCTGTGACATTGCTGTCTTCCAGATCATAGTAGAGGCCATCGAGCTTCATTGAGATATTTTCGGTGACTTTGACTTCCGCGCCGCCGCCGAGGGTCCAACCGAATTTCAGCTCATCGTCGCTGCCGTTCCATGCAAGTGCGGGTGCATCGACACCGTTGACGGACGTCTCCAATTCAACCTGACCCATGGCCAGACCGCCGGTGGCAAAGACCATAAATCGGTCGGACGCGGCGTAGCCGAGACGGCCGCGGACTGTACTGAAGAAGCTCATCCGCTTCTTTGCGGATGTGGTAAGGCGGGTTCCAAGAACCGCAGCACCTGTAAACGAGCTGCTTTTGTTGATGTCAGCCCAGGAAATGTCGCCTTCAAGACCGGCCACAAAGCTGTTGATCTGGTAATCATAACCAGCGGTCAGACCGCCAAGGACCCCATTTCCCGACAGGCCAAGGGAAGACGGCACAATCGTGCTGCCAAGGGATTGAAAGCCGCTGGTGCCCGTTGTGGTCGCATCGTCATCGGACCATCCCCAGCCCAAGAACGTGCCAGCATAAAAGCCTGTCCAGCTGCTGACAGGGCGTGCTTCAATGATCGGATCGAGTGTTGGCAGGTCTGCAGCTGTTGCAGCGAGTGGCAGTAAGGGGCCAATGCCGACGACTGCGGCGCTCATAACTTTCAAGGGATACTGGCTGGGCATGGTGCCTCCAATAGTCGGTGAGTTCGGTGTCTCCCAAGCCAAAGAAATGCAAAACTTCCTTTGCGTTATGATTTCAAAAGACGCTACTTTTTCTTGGTTAACGAATTACTATACGTCTCAGGAGGGCAATTTGACTTGTCTTGAAAAGCAAATATCCTCAGTGATTTAATTGGTTAAGGCGCAAAAATGCTAATCAATTATTAACTAATTTATATTGGATGCCCAAATACCATTGAGGCTGTGGTTTTTGTTTGGAATTGCAGTGCTTGTCTTGAGGATTCCGGCGTTTATCACGCCAAATACCTTTTGCTCGCATAGGAGGCTTGAGACTGTTTTTGAAGGTTTAGAATATTTTTTGAAACGGTCGCGGAAGATTGGACCTATCCGGGTGTTTTAAACACAGAGGCTGCTGAATAGGCCCTCTATTGCATTGTCTAAGCACACACTTCAGCCCTCACACCTTGGTGTGAGGGTTTTTTTCTGGCAGCGGCAGCCCCGAGCCACGGTTCAGCCCTTGATTTTTTGCTCCAGGACATCCCAGACCTTTGCCGCGACATCCGGGCCGCCGAGGTTCTGGATGGCGCGGATGCCGGTTGGGGCGGTGACGTTGATTTCCGTCAGCATGCCGTCGATCACATCAATGCCGACCAGGATCAGGCCTTTTTCGCGCAGAGACGTTCCGAGGCGGGCGCAGATTTCCCGTTCCCGTTCTGTCAGATCACTGTCTGTCGGCGCGCCGCCACGCACCATGTTGGAGCGGAGATCGCCAGCCGCCGGGACACGGTTCACTGCACCGGCAAACTCACCGTTGACCAGGAGAATGCGTTTGTCGCCGTGTTTGACGTTCGGCAGGAACTGCTGAATGACCCAGGGTTCGCGGAATGTGGCGGCAAAGAAGTCGTACAGCGATCCGTAGTTCAGATCATCTTTTGTGATCCGGAACACCGCCGCGCCGCCATGGCCGAAGAGCGGCTTCATGACGATATCGCCGTATTCTTCCCGGAAGAGGTCGATCTCCGAACGGTCCTTGGTGATCAGGGTCGGCGGCATCAAATCCGGAAATTCGGTGACGAACAGTTTTTCCGGCGCGTTGCGTACTTCCGTTGGATCGTTCACCACCAGAGTGTCCGGGTGGATCTTGTCCAAGATGTGCGTTGCCGCGATATAGGACAGATCGAACGGCGGGTCCTGCCGCATCAACACCACATCGATCTCGCGCATGTTTGTACGTGTTCGTTCGCCGAGCGTGAAGTGGTTGCCCTTTTCATCGCGCACTGTGACAGGCTCAAGCGCGCAAAAGACCTCATCACCGCGCATTGCCAGCCGGTCCGGTGTGTAGTGATAGAGCTCGTGGCCGCGCTTTTGGGCCTCCAGCATCATTGCAAAGGCGCTGTCGCCGGCAATGTTGATGGATTCAATGTGGTCCATCTGGACCGCGACTTTTATCGGCATGAGGCCACTCCCGGCGGGGGCGCTATCCGTTTGAAACGGTGCGCTTGGGGCAAAAGACTGTTCGCCGCAGATATGCGGTCCGTGACAGGGTTTGTCCAGAGGCCTGGTGTCAGTCTCTCGCCTCAAAGGCGTTCACGATCCGCTCAGGCAGGGCCCACGGGCGAATGATCATGACGTCGAACCGGAGCGTGAAAAAGCCTGCTTTCGGATGCTCGGCAACGAAGATCTTTGCGGCCCGGACGATCCGCTTTTGGCTGGCCGGTGTCACGGCTTCAAGCGCCGCTTGCCTGGATTTACGAGCCTTGACCTCGATAAAGGCGACGGTCTTGCGTTTTTTGGCGATTAAGTCGATTTCGCCCGCCTTCGTCTTGTAGCGTTGCTTCAAGATGCGCCAACCGGTCAGGCGCAAGTACCAAGCAGCAAAATTTTCGGCAGAAAGACCACGCGTATGAGCTTTGCGGCGGCTTTCTGTTCCGTGGCTGTCGCGCTTTGCCACGGTCAGCCACCTGCCTTCAGTTCGAGCGCCCGTTTGTAGACCTCGCTGCGATCCAGACCCGTTGCCTTGGAAACCTGTTTAGCGGCTGCGCTGACGGGCATATCCGAGAGCGCCTCCCGGAGCAGGGTGTCGAGGTCTTCCGCGTCTGCTTCCGGTTTTTCTTCTGGTGGCCCCACCAGAATGACGATCTCACCCTTCACGGTTTGATCTGCGAACCGGTTGCTAAGCTCTTGCAGTGTTCCGCGCTCAAAGGTTTCGAAACGTTTTGTGAGCTCGCGGGCGACCACGGCCTCTCGCGTTCCGCCAAAAACCGCTGCCATAAGTTCGAGGGTTGCCGCTGTCCGATGGGGGGATTCAAAGAAAATCAGTGTCGCCGGTGTTTTGGCAAGTTCTTCAAGACGCTTGGTCTTGGGGCCGCCTTTTTGCGGCAGAAAACCGGCAAAAAGAACCGTGTCGCTAGGAAGCCCAGACGCAACGAGACCTGCGAGGGGGGCGGAGGCGCCAGGGATCGGAAACACCTTGTATCCGGCGGCCACAACGTCCCGGACCAGCCGGTAGCCGGGGTCCGACACCAGCGGCGTGCCGGCATCGGATACAAGGGCAACCGCGTTGCCAGCCTCAAGTTCTCCGAGAACTTTCGGCCGCTGCTTGTCGGCGTTGTGCTCGTGGTAAGGAAGAAGCGGGGTCTTGAGGCCGAATTTTTGCGTAAGCGTCGATGTTATCCGCGTATCTTCACAAGCGATCATGCTCGCAGCCGCGAGAGTTTCCAGCGCGCGCACGGTGATGTCGCCGAGGTTTCCGATCGGCGTGGAGACAATGTACAGCGCCGGTTCCAGATTGGGCGCCGTAAAGGCGTGTTCCGACAAGCTGTAACGGTTTTTGGAACCTGTTTGTCCGCCGCCTGGCTCTGTCATCACGGATCCCTTTACCACAATTCAAACACTCGGTTCCGACCTCAAGGATGTCCCGATTTTCTTGCGCTACCTGCCCGAAACACGCAATGCAAGGCAAATCCACCATTCATGCCGCGTTGCGCGGCTGAAAACTGGACAGCGCATTCGTTAATCCTTAAGTCTGTGGCAAAGGGTGGATGGAAATCAGACACATGGACGAAACGGACGCCGTTGTTCGGCATCGCCGACGCACATTCTTGAAAACCGCTTTAGCCGGTGCCAGCACGTTGGCGCTTGGGGGCTGTTTGGGCTCATCCCTTGGAACGTTGCCCGGCGAACAGATCCAGCCGGGCGCCCAACCGCAGGTGACCGGTGAAACAATCGGCACTGGCGCGGTCCGGGTCGGACTTATGCTGCCGCTGTCCTCAAGTGGGGGCAATGCGTCGATTGGAACCGTTTTCAAAAACTCTGCAGCGCTGGCGCTTCAAAACTTTCCAAATTCGGATGTGCAGCTTCTGGTGAAAGACACCGGAGGGACAACGGAAGGGGGCCGCGCTGCCGCGCAACAGGCGATCTCTGAAGGCGCAGAGCTGATCCTTGGTCCTGTCTTTGCTCCGGCAGTGTCGGGGGCCGGTTCAGCTGCAAGGGCGGCAGGTGTTCCAGTCATTGCCTTTTCGACAGATACGTCAGTCGCCTCTCGAGGTATCTACCTGTTGAGCTTCCTTCCGGAAAGTGATGTGAAGCGCATCATTGGCTATGCCAGCAGCCAGCAGAAACGGTCTTATGCAGCCCTCCTGCCCAATGATTCTTACGGCAGTGTGGTTGAGGCGGCGTTCCGTCAGGAAGTTGGCCGCACCGGTGGACGGATTGCAACGATCCAGCGCTACAACGTCAGTGGTTCGGACACGTCTGACCTGGTCGCCAAGGCCAACGCCCTTCAGTCGTCTTTGACCAGCATTGACGCTCTCTTTGTCCCGGCGGGCGGACCTGTGCCTGGCCTGGTGATGCAGACCCTGATGGGGCTGAATGCCGAGATCGGCAACATCAAGTTGCTTGGCTCGGGCCAGTGGGATACGCCTCAGGTGAAAAACAACCCCACTCTGACCGGGTCCTGGTTTGCGGGCCCTGAAGACAGCGGGTTCCGCGGGTTTGCGCAGCGCTACCAACAGACCTACGGCGCACCCCCGCCGCGGAACGCCAGCCTTGTCTATGACGGCGTTACACTGGCGGCCGGCCTGATCCGCTCCGCTGGGCCGCAACGGTTCCAGCAGAGCATCCTGACAAACCGGGACGGGTTCCTTGGAATTGACGGCTTGTTCCGGTTCAAGCCGAATGGTCTCAATGAACGTGGGCTTGCAGTGTATCAGGTGACGGGCTCCGGCAGTCAGGTTGTGTCCGCTGCTCCGCGCGATTTCCGTTCCGGTTTCTAACCTCCATCGCCTCCTGGGAGTATAGTTCCGATGCTTGCCGGCAAAGAGATTGTGCTGATCATTAGCGGCGGCATCGCCGCTTACAAATCTCTGGACCTGATCCGGCGGCTCAAGGAACGGGGCGCACGGGTTGTCCCGATCATGACGGATGGAGCGCAGGAGTTCGTCACGCCGCTTGCGGTGGGTGCCTTGAGCGCTGAAAAGGTGTTCACCAACCTGTTCGACCGGGAAGCGGAGCATGATGTGGGTCACATCCGCTTGGCGCGGGATCATGATCTGATCCTTGTCGCGCCCGCAACGGCCAATTTGATGGCCAAGATGGCCCATGGCATTACCGACGATCTCGCAACGGCCGTTTTACTTGCAACTGACAAACCGGTTCTGCTGACCCCGGCGATGAACCCGAAGATGTGGCAAAACCCGGCAACACTGAAAAATGCCGACACTTTACGGGAGCGCGGCATTGCGTTCATCGGCCCTGCCAGCGGTGAAATGGCGGAAAAAGGAGAAGCCGGGGTTGGCCGCATGAGCGAGCCTCTGGATATTGCCGCAGCAGCTGAGCTTCTCTTGCGGGATCAGGCGATTGCAGCCGGGGAGCTGCCGTTGGCGGGAAGGCATGTCCTGATCACATCCGGGCCGACACATGAGCCGATCGACCCGGTGCGCTACATCGCGAACCGTTCTTCGGGCAAGCAGGGCCATGCGCTTGCCGAAGCCGCGTTCGCAGCCGGGGCGCGGGTGACACTGGTTTCCGGTCCTGTGACGATCCCCGATCCGGACCATGTCACGACGATCCACGTTGAATCCGCGGCAGAGATGATGGCAGCTGTTGAGCAGAACCTGCCTGCGGATATCGCAATCATGGCTGCAGCTGTCGCTGACTGGCGCGTTGTCTCGGAAGGCGATCAGAAGATCAAGAAAGACGGCAGTGGCAAACCGCCTGGCTTGGAACTCACAGAGAATCCGGACATTTTGAAGACCGTCGGGCACCACGAAACGCTGCGGCCGTCTCTGTTGATCGGCTTTGCCGCCGAAACCCAGGACCTCATCAAAAACGCGACCTCGAAGTTGGAGCGAAAACGGGCCGATTGGATCGTCGCCAACGATGTCAGCCCTGCAACGGGCATCATGGGCGGCGACGCCAACACAATCAGATTGGTCAGCGCCAACGGTGTGGAAGACTGGCCGGCGATGGACAAGAAAGACGTGGCCCGCCAGCTGATTGCCCGGGCCGCAGAAAAATTGGGCCGTGAGCCAGACTGAGGGCGGCGGCAGCTCTATTCAAGTACAGCTGTATCGTGGGCGGATCACTGGAACTGATAGTAACTCATACTGATTGAGCCGTATTCGTAACTCCGGTGCAGGAGCTCGGGTTTTCTTCCTTCGCCGGCAGCGCCAAACGGGAAGAACAGCGGCAACAGGTGCTCTTCTGTCGGGTGGTTTTGGCGAAAATCCGGCGCTGCTTCCAGGTTGTCGAAGTAGTTCAATTGCCCTGCATCCAGTCCCTTGTCGAGCCAGGCGTCGAAACCCGTTGCCCAGACGGGAACCTGCGATCCATCCGGCCCAATGGCTCTTAAATTGTGGGTGGTGCTGCCAGATCCAGCGATCAGGACCCCTCTCTCCGCCAACGGCGCCACGGCTGCTCCGAGTACGTAGATCGTTTCCGGAGAACTGTTGTTTGGAAGTGAAATCTGAACAACCGGGATGTCTGCATCAGGGAAGGCCAGCGACAAGGGAACCCAGGCCCCATGATCGAGACCCCATTCAGCGTCTTGCTCAGGCTCCAGTCCGGCAGACTTTAGGACAGAAGTCACCTCTTCAACTGCGCTGGCATCCGCTGATGCAGGATAGGAGATTTCATAAAGCTCGTCCGGAAAGCCTCGGAAATCGTGATAAGTCCGCAAGGGTCCTGGAGCCGAGATCTTGAGTCCTTCGGTTTCCCAATGCGCGGACAGGATCAAAATGAAGCGCGGCTGTTTCATGTTCTTGCCGAAACTCTTCAAGAAGCGGCTCGCCGGTGTGTCCCGCACGGCCAGTGTCGGCGCGCCATGGGCGAAGAAAACAGGAGGAATTGGCGTTTGATGATCCGGCATTGGTTTACTCCATGCTTACGGCCAAGTGGGCCTCATCTTAGAAATAAACCGTTCGGGATTTTTCTGAAGGTCAGCGCTGCTTGACACATTGTTCAAAAATTCCAAACAATGAGCGCGAAATATCGAAATTAGATATTATGAGTGAAGTAATCTGACGTGCGGTACATGGTAGTGCGGGTGCTGAGCACCCGCACCGCCAAGTCTTAGTTATAGCCCATATTGATGAGCTGAACCCTGCGATTCACGGCGGCGAACGGGTCTGCCGGATCGCGCAATTGCTCTTCGCCAAGACCAACCGAGAATAGGGTGGAGCCCGGTACCTGGAATGTCGTCACCAGGGCCTCACGAATGGCTTGGGCGCGCCGCTGAGATAGTTCCAGATTGTATGTCCGGTCCCCTTTGGCGTCGGTATGTCCGACGATGAAGAACGTCTGGCCTTGGAGATACGGCGTATGCAGTGCATCGGCGATCAAGCCAACGGCTTCATAGGATTCCGGCCGGATGCGCGCTGAGTCGAAATCAAACGTGATTTCGATGTTGAACTGACGCAAGGACGCGAGCTGCTGATACATCGGGATGGTTTGCGGTGAATCCGCACCCGGATACTTCTGGATGTTTTCCAAAGCGGCGCGTTGCAGCGCATCCGCGCTCACTTCCACCTTCTGTTGGGCGCCTTGAAGCGAGTTGATGATCTGATTGCGGCTCAGTTCAGTTTGAGCGCTGGCAAGTGTTGCCGAGAAGCAGAGTGCACATGCGGCCGCGCTGGCAAGAAACAGGTTTTTCATGAAAAATCTCCTTTACCCGGCTTAGCGGTATCCTGCGAGGTCAATCGCGGTGTTGCACTTCTCACTGACCGACGGTTGTGCCTTGAGCAGGCAGCGCAGGATGTGACCGGCACCAGGCTTGACGCCTTTGCAATACTGGGTGGCATCGCGTGCGCAAATTTCCGGCGCAGCGGCTTGAGCGGCCAGCCGTTCTGCAATAAGGCCGGCCACAACGGCCCGATCTGCATTACATTTTTGCGAGACCTTGGCCTGGTTTTGATCAAGGCACTGGCCAATTCCGTTGTTGGCAAGGGTCGCTGACTTGCAATACTTGTCGATGTCTGCGCCGCAGCTGACGGCGAGGATCTTGATGGCATAGGCAAACCCGACGGTCTGCGCCTGTGCCGTGATGCCTGCGGCGAAAAACATTCCCGCGGCAATCGCGCTTAGCAAATACTTCATTCTTAGGGTCTCCCAGCTCGAAAAACTTTCCGATACGGCAGATAGTTTCAGGACAGCGTGACGGCTTCAAGTAGCCTTTTGATATTTTTCGCTTATCCGCTTCATGGCCGGGCTGTGCTTGACAGGTTCCCGCGAATGTCGTCAACCGTTGCCAAACGAAACGGGACGGCTGCATGACCATCAAGCTTGAAATCAAACGCCTCGATCATGGGCAGGATTTGCCCCTACCGGCCTATCAAAGTGATTTGGCTGCGGGTCTCGATCTTCTTGCAGCTGTCGAAAACCCGCTGTGGCTGGAACCTGGCAGCCGGGCGCTGGTGCCAACCGGCCTGGCGATGTCATTGCCGGCCGGCTTTGAAGCCCAGGTTCGTCCCCGGTCCGGTCTTGCCGCGAAACACGGCGTAACGGTGCTCAACACACCGGGTACAATTGATGCGGATTACCGCGGCGAAGTTAGAGTAATCCTGATCAATCTCGGGGATACGGCCTTTGAGATTTCGCGCGGCGATCGCATAGCCCAGATGGTGATTGCGCCCGTGCTGCAGGCTGAAATTCAGGAAGTCGAAATCCTGTCCGAAACAAGCCGGGGAACCGGTGGTTTCGGGTCGACTGGACAGCGCTAGGACTGGAATACGAAGGACTTCTCCATGGATCCGAAACTTGTCATTTTCGATTGCGACGGCGTTCTGGTGGACACCGAGCGGATGGTGAACGCCAGTCTCGCGGACATGGTGACAGAACTCGGGTTTCCGATCACCGGTCCGGAGTGCCAGCAGCGCTTCATGGGCCGGACCCTGGAAAACGTCAAAGAGATGGTTGAGGCGTTGACTGGCCGGAGCCTGCCAGATGATTGGCCCGATCAAGTGCGAAAACGGGATCTGGAAGTGTTCGCGGCGGGCGTTCCCGCCATTACCGGCGTCGCTGATGTTTTGGATGAACTTGATCGGTGCAACCTGCCTTATTGTGTCGGCTCGTCCGGCAAATACGCCAAGATGCGGACTACACTTGGCAGCTCGGGGCTTTTGCCCCGCCTTGAGGGCAAGCTGTTTTCCGCAGAAGACTGCGCCAGCGGCAAACCGGCGCCCGATGTTTTTCTTCTTGCGGCGAGCACGATGGGCTATCCGCCGGAAGACTGTGTTGTCATTGAAGATAGTTTGCCGGGCGTACAGGCGGGGCGGTCTGCCGGTATGGCTGTTTACGCGTATGTCGAGGATCCTGCCTGCGACCGTGAAGCGCTGTCTGATGCCGGTGCGCATCTCTTCGACGACATGGCCGCACTTCCAGGTTTGCTGTTTTCTAAGCCGTGAGCCTTTCGTGAAAAGGCATTTTACGGAGGGCGCGCTCTCTAGGGGTTCTTCCCCTTATATCTCCCGCGGTGCCGTACTATCTTGAAGTCACAATTTAGAAAGGTGCGATTGGCACTGCATTCGTTTTAGCTGGGAGACTTTCATGACAATCAAGACGCACGGACGCGGTAAGATCTACTCCTCGATCACGGACACCATCGGTGACACGCCGTTGGTTCGTCTGGATCGTCTGGCGGATGCTCATGGTGTCAAGGCAACCCTTCTCGGCAAGCTGGAATTCTTCAATCCGATCGCCAGCGTCAAAGACCGTATTGGCGTTGCGATGATCGATGCCATGGAACGCGACGGCAAGATTGAAGCGGCCAAGACGACCCTTGTGGAGCCGACGTCCGGAAACACCGGGATCGCGCTCGCCTTTGTGGCGGCGGCCAAGGGATATCGCCTCATTCTCGTTATGCCGGAAACCATGTCCGTGGAACGGCGCAAGATGTTCAAGATCCTGGGCGCAGAGCTGGAACTGACCGAAGGGGCCAAGGGTATGAAGGGCGCGATCGCCCGGGCAGAGGAACTCTTGTCCGAGATCGATGGTGCTGTCATGCCGCAACAGTTCGAGAATCCGGCCAACCCGGAAATCCACCGGAACACCACCGCGGAAGAGGTCTGGAACGACACCAGTGGCGCGGTTGATGTCTTTGTTTCCGGAATTGGAACCGGCGGCACCATCACCGGGGTTTCGCAGACCCTAAAGGAACGCAAGCCGGACCTTCATGTGGTGGCTGTCGAGCCAGAAGACAGCCCGATCCTCTCCGGAGGCCAGCCGGGTCCGCACAAGATCCAGGGTATTGGTGCTGGGTTTGTGCCGGGTGTGCTGGATACCGGTGTCTTCGATGAGATTGCCAAAGTGAGTAATGAGGACGCCTTTGCCATGGCCCGCGAAGTCGCGAAAACCGAGGGAATTCCGGTCGGCATCTCTTCCGGCGCGGCACTCTCTGCAGCCATCAAGGTCGGTCAGCGGGATGATATGACTGGCAAGACCATTGTTGTCATTATTCCCTCTTTTGCAGAACGCTACCTCTCAACTGCGCTTTTTGAAGGGCTTTGAGCGTAGCGCCCCTTTAGCGTCATGTCCGGATGTGTTCCGAACATCCATAAGGTATCCGAAACATGGCTCCTCGGCATTTTGCCGAGGATGACGGGGGAAGGAATGAGACTTTTCTTCAAAAGAAAAGCGCGGTCCCGAAAGACCGCGCTTTTTTTATTCCGTTTAAGTTCGACAGAACTTAAGCAGCCAGGGCGCCCTGAGCCTTGTCAACCAGTGCCTTGAAGGCATCCGGCTGGCTGATGGCGAGGTCGGACAGAACCTTGCGGTCGACTTCTACGCCAGCCTTGTTCAGGCCGTTGATGAAGTTGCCGTAAGTCATGCCGTGCTGGCGGGTTGCCGCGTTGATGCGCTGGATCCACAAAGAGCGGAAATTGCGCTTCTTGGCCTTACGGTCGCGATAAGCGTATTGACCCGCTTTCTCGACGGCCTGCTTGGCGACGCGGATGGTGTTCTTGCGGCGGCCGTAGTAGCCCTTGGCAGCCTTCAAAACTTTTTTGTGACGAGCGTGGGCGGTAACGCCCCTTTTGACGCGTGACATCTAGGTGATCTCCTTAAAAGGCTGGCGTTAGGCGTATGGCAGAAACTGCTTCACGATCTTTGCATCCTGATCGCTCAGCGTGGTGGTGCCACGGGCGTTCCGGATGAATTTGTTCGTGCGCTTGATCATGCCATGGCGCTTGCCGGCCTGTGCGGTTTTCACCTTGCCGGTTGCAGTCACCTTGAAGCGCTTTTTAGCGCCGGACTTCGTCTTCAACTTGGGCATTTTGCATCCTTTCTTTGGTGTGCCTGCAAGCAGACACTTCATTGTTGGTGCATTCAGAGCCGACACGGCATGCCCTTGGTTGTTTCGGAAGGTCCTGCGCATGAACGCAAAAATCCAGTCCAAAACGAGCCGGACGACTCTGGACCGGGCGCTTATATGGGAGGTTTCTGGGAAAAGCAACTGGAATCCCGGCAGGGGCAATTGATTCCTGGCAATCCTGCCGGGTCGTGTGAATTATCCTTTGAGATCCATCACGCAGCTAACCGGGCAATCTCCTTGGCGCTGTTCAATCGGTCTTCGACATCGCCAGGAGTGCTCGTTGCTGTGCCCTGAACATTTATGAACGCGACATCTTCAATTCCCAGAAACCTCAGCAGGAATGTCAGATAGGGCTGAACGAAGTTCGCAGATTCGAACGGTTCACCAGAGAGGTAGCCTTCCGCACCGTATGTGCAGATGACAATCGCACGTCTTGCTGTCACCAATCCCTGGAATCCGTTTTCGTCCATGGCAAATGTGTGTCCGATGCGGCAGATCTGGTCCACCCAAGCCTTGAGGGCCGCCGGAATGGTGAAGTTGTATATCGGAACCGCAAGCAACAGCGTATCCGATGCTTGAATTTCGGCGATCAGCTTATCAGACAAGGCTGTCGCCGCTTTTTGGTCTCCCAACAGATTTTCTTGAGGAGCATAGAACCCTTCAATTGTTGACTGGGCGATGAAAGGAATGGAACCATCTGCGACATTTCTTGTGATGACAGTGCAGGCTGGATGTTTCGCACGAAAACCGGCTTCAAATGCATCTGCTATCGCGGCTGAATGGGAACCGGCTAAGCGAGAACTGGAGTTGATGCGGAGCAACTGTGTCATGACCTTGCCTCCTTGTTGTTTGGCAAGGGAGACTTAATTCCCTGCGTAAACTCGAAAAATGGGTCGCTGATCACTGAAGTCGTGCGTATTGTGCACGAATGGATCTTGCAGCTCTTAAGACCGCATTGCTCGTTCGGGACCTAGGCAGTTTTGCTGCCGCCGCCCGGCTCTTGGATCTCGACGCCTCCAGCGTTTCTCGTGTCATTGCCCAGCTGGAACAGGATGTTGGCTTCCGTTTATTCCAGCGCAGCACCCGCAGTCTCGCGGCAACAGGTGAGGGTGAACTCTACCTCAATCGGATCGCGCCACTTGTTGAAGAGTTGGAGGCCGCGGGCGATGAAGCTCGGACAACCGCTGTGTCGCCACGTGGCACTTTGCGATTGACAGCAAGCATTTCATTCGTACAGGAGTGCCTGGTGCCGGTTCTCCCGGAGTTTCGGGACAGGTTTCCTGATATTGAGATCGAACTCCTGGCTTCCGACGCCAATCTGGATCTTCGGGCGGACAGTATTGATCTGGCCGTCCGGTTCGGATCCATGCCGAAGGGCGACTGGATTGTCAGCAAGCTGATGACGACACGCTATCGGGTCGTTGCGTCTCCGGAATACTTGGAACGTGAGGGGCGCGTTGGTGATCCAAACGATCTCTCCGACCGGGATTGTATTCGGTTCGCTATTCCCGGTTTCCGCACGTTGTGGCAATTCAAAAAAGACAACGACGAGCCGTTCAATGTGCCTGTTGGCGGTGCAACGGTGATTTCAAATGCCTTGTCGATCCGGTCTGCGGCACGTCTTGGAATGGGGATCGCGTTGTTGCCGATCATGCTCGTAGAGAGAGATTTGAAACGGGGGAGCCTAATCGATCTCTTTCCGGAATATGCTTGCGCGGCGGCATCTTTTGAAACAGCGGCCTGGCTGGTTTACCCGAGCCGCTCGTACCTGCCGCAAAAAGTTCGGGCGATGATCGACTTTCTAAGGGAAAAATATGGACGGCCAGAAAGCTGGCCGCCCGATGTCTCTTAGGCATTCACGTCGACAACCACGCGGCCTTTGACCTGGCCTTTCAGGATGTCCTTGCCGAGGCCTGGCAGATCTTCGAGTGTCGCCGGGTGAATCATGCCGTGCAGCTTGTCGAGCGGCAGGTCCTTGGCGATCCGCTGCCACGCGCGGACACGGTCGTCATAAGGACGCATGACGCTGTCGATCCCGAGAAGGTTTACACCGCGCAGGATGAACGGGATGACGCTGGCTGGAAGGTTCGCACCACCGGCCAGACCGATGGTGGCAACGGAACAGCCATACTTCATCTGTCCGAGGATGCGGGCGAGCATTTCACCGCCAACGGCATCAATCGCGCCGGCCCAGACCTCTTTCTCCAGTGGACGCTTGATGGTTTCGGCAACGTCATCCCGTGGAACGATGGCACTGGCGCCAAGAGACTTCAGGTAGTCCCAGGTGCTTTCGCGGCCGGTAACTGCATGCACTTCATAGCCAAGGTTGGCGAGAATGGCGACAGCGACGGAGCCAACACCGCCTGCTGCGCCCGTGACCAGAACAGGTCCGTTTTCCGGCTTCAGGCCGTGGTCTTCCAGTGCCATGACGGCAAGCATCGCTGTGAAACCGGCTGTGCCGACCGCCATCGCATCGCGGGTGGTGAGGCCATCTGGCAACGGCACCAGCCATTCGCCCTTGACGCTGGCCTTTTGGGCATAGCCGCCCCACCAGACTTCGCCGACACGCCAGCCGGTCAAGACGACCTTGTCGCCCGGTTTGTACCATTCGTCAGAGGACTCCTCGACGGTGCCAGCAAAATCGATGCCCGGAACATGCGGATAGTCCTTGACCAGACCGCCGCCCGGTCCGACGCACAGGCCGTCCTTGTAGTTCAAGGTCGAGTACTCAACCGCAACCGTGACATTACCGTCCGGCAGTTGGTTCTCGTCGATTTCCTTGACGGCGGCGCTGGTTTTGCCGTCTTCGTTCTTGTCGACAACAAGTGCTTTGAAAGTCATGTGAAATATCCCTGTTATGCGGTTTCACTTGAGAGTGTCCGGGCCTCTTGCCGCAGGACGAATTTCTGGATTTTGCCGGTGGACGTTTTCGGCAACTCGGTAAAGATGATTTTCTTGGGCCGCTTGAAACCGGCCATGTTCTCCCGGCAAAAGGCGATCAGGCTGTCTTCGGTTTCCTGGCTGCCTCCTTTGAGCTCGACGAAGGCGCAAGGGACTTCGCCCCACTTTTCGTCGGGCAGGGCGACAACAGCCGCAAGGACCACATCCGGATGGCGGTGCAGTACCCCCTCGACCTCGACGGACGAGATGTTTTCGCCCCCTGAAATGATGACATCCTTTAGCCGGTCGCGGATCTGCACATAGCCGTTTTCGTGCCGAACAGCTGCATCGCCTGATTTGAAATGACCACCGGAAAAGGCCTCATCCGTCGCGTCCCGGTTCTTGTAGTAACCTTTCATGACGGTGTTGCCGCGAATGACGATCTCGCCCTGCGTTTCCCCATCCCAGGGCACCGGTTCGCCGGTCTCGCGATCAACGACATCGACGCTCTCGGTCATAGGGAAGCCAACGCCTTGCCAGGACTGAAGCTCGGCCTGTTCGTCGGAGGAAAGGTCGTCCCATTCCTCTCGCCACAGGCATTGGGCGACATGACCATAGGTCTCGGTGAGGCCATAGACCTGCATCACTTCAAAACCGAGCGCCTTGGTGGCGGCAAGAACGGTTGCCGGCGGCGGAGCGCCGGCGGTCATGATTTTGACCTTGCCTGGCAAGGGTTTCCGGTCTGCCTCTGGTGTGTTGACCAGCATGGAGAGCACGATGGGTGCACCGCCCAAATGACTCACTTGGTGCTTGGCGATCAGGTCGAACACGGCGGCACCAGCCACTTGCCGGATGCAAATGATCGTGCCGGCCATCAACGTCATGGTCCAGGCATGGCACCAACCGTTGCAGTGGAACATGGGCACGGAATAGAGATAGACTGGATGGCGCGGTAGTTCCCACGCGATCGGCGTGCCCATCGCCATGAGATAAGCGCCTCGATGGTGGTAGACGACGCCTTTCGGCCGGCCTGACGTGCCGGATGTGTAGTTCAGCGCCAGCGCTTGCCATTCATCGGCCGGGCCTTGCCAGGGAAACTCCGGATCGCCACCTTCGACCAAATCTTCGAACACCGCGTCGCCGATCAACTCGCCGCCGGGGCCGTCCGGGTCGGCAATGTTGATGACCGGAAGAGTCTTGCCGTTGCTGTCGAAGGCTTTTGAGATCACACCGGAAAAGGCGGTGTCCGCGATCACCAGTTTGGCGTCGCTGTGCTCAAGGATGTAGGCGACTGTTTCCGGTTCGAGGCGAGTGTTGATCGTGTTAAGCACCGCGCCGGTCAACGGGACCGCATAGTGAAGCTCAAACAGCTCGGGTGTGTTCGCCGCCATCACAGAGACTGTGTCGCCAAGCCCGATGCCGCGCTGCTTGAGGCTTGAAGCGATCCGACGCACCCGCCCCAGAACGTCGGACCAAGTGTAGCGGCGCTCATTATAGACAACAGCCAACCGGTTCGGAAACAAAGCTGCTGTCCGCTCCAGAAAAGAGAGCGGTGACAACGGCACGTGGTTGGCGGTTTGTGGCGGCAGGGCCTCGTAATGGTCTCTCACCCTAGCCCCCCTGGTTGCAGAACGGGGTTTCCCAGACGGTCGCGCTGCGCATACCGTGCGGCGTGTCGACCTGAACCTTTGTGCCGTCGTCCCAATGGGTCATGCGGACCATGCCAATGGCGACATTGGTTCTGAAATCCGGGGAGTAAGCGGCCGAACTGATCGTTCCAACCTGCCGGCCACCACCGATGATGGGCCATAACTCGTTACAAGGCGGTACGGGATCGCCATCAATCGCCACACTGCGGATCTGGCGGACAGGTCCTTCGACCGCAACACGGAGCAGCGCGTCCCGGCCGACACAGCCGATCGCTTGCTGTGTCTGACAGAACTTTCCAAGTCCACATTCGTGCGGCGTGTTGTTGCGGGTCATGTCGTTGCCGTAGGACAGAAGTTGCCCCTCGATCCGCTCGATCAGGTTGGGGCACCCGGCGCGGACATCCATGTCCGCTCCAGCTTCCATGAATGCGTCCCAGACGGGTTCGCCCCATTTGCTGCCATCGACATAGAGCTCAAACCCGCCCTGCTTTGAGTAGCCAGAGCGCGCCAGCACCATGCGCTGCCCCTCAAACTCTACATAGTCATAGTGAAAGAACCGGATGGACCGAATGCGTTCTCCGAAGACCCGGGCGACAAGGTCCTCAGCTTTGGGGCCCTGGATGGCAAAAGGGGAAACGTCCGGCTCATCGACATCGACCTCCAGCCGGAACGCGTGTGCAAGCCCCTTGATCCAGAAAAGCAGATCGCTGTCGGCAACCGAAACCCAGTACTTGTCTTCGGCGAGTTTCGTGGTGACGGGGTCGTTCAACATGCCGCCGGTCTCATCGACCATCGGCGTGTAGTAGCACCGGTTGAGTGCCATGTCCGACAGGTCCCGCGGCGTCAGCATTTGCGCCAGACGTCCGGCATCCGGTCCCCAGAGTTCGACCTGGCGTTCGCAGGACACGTCCCAGATCTGAACTTTTGATTTCAGATGCTTGTAGTCCTCTTCCACCGACTCAAAGACAGTCGGAAGAAGCATATGGTTGTAGACGGTGTAGGCTTTCACACCGGCTTCCTGGACACGGCGCGAAAACGGTGTCTTGCGCGTGCGCCGGGAGATGGACAGAGACGGGACCTGCATGCCGGGTCCTCCCTATGCGGCCTGTTCGACGGCTGGGCCGGACCAGTCGATCTGACAGATTTCGGCGCTGCGGCCGTCAAAATCCCAAACACGGCCATAGGCACGGACACGGCCCTGCGTGGCGGTTGCGACCGTGATGTCCGAGCCCATCCAGTACTCGGTGTTTGTGACCACGATATCCTGGTCCGGATCAGATCCGCCAACCGGAACGACTTCGCCCTTGATTGCCTTGCCAACAATCAGGCGGCGCTTCTTGCCTTCGTTTTCGTAAGTCACGGGCGCGCGTTCAGCGCCGAGGAATTCGCTCACCAGGACCTTGAAGAGACCTGTTGTGCCCTTCGCTTGCCCGGAGAAGATCTTCAAAAGGCCATCATAGGCGGCTTCGGAAGCGCGTTCGTCGATGTAGGCAGCGGCTTTCCAATTGCCGCGCGCCATCAGACCTGGGATTTCGAGGACCAGGCCGACATTCAGCCCGGACAGGTCTTCGCCCATATAATGACCTTCATCGATCCGGACACCGGCCCAGGCCTGGCAGTAGCCCTCTGTCGGCGCGTGTTTGCCAAGCGAAACGACGCACGGGCAGAAAACGGTGCAGTTGCAATTGAGGATCAATTCCCCACGGATGGCCCATCCAGTCATTCTTGTCTCCGTTATAGATGTTTTATGAGTTCGATAATGAGGATCGCAGCGGCAGATCCCAGAAGTGCAAAACCGACAGGCACGGTCAGGTAACGGCCGAGCTGCGGGAGTTTTTCAAAGGTCATCAGCAGCATTGCGAGGCCCATGAAGGCGAGGTTCATGGTGCCGGCAACAAAGGCCAACAGCATGAGGGCCCAGCAGCAGCCGAGGCAGATCACGCCAAGTTGCAGTCCCATCCTGAAGGCTCCCGGCAGCCCGTCTTGCCATTTGCCCATGAAGAACAGCAGCGGACTCTGGCACTGGTTGAGACAGGCTTCTTTCAGTCGGCTGAACTGGTACGCTCCGCCAAGCGCCAAAAGGCCCGCGGTCAAATAGACTTCGGAACTGCGGCCGAAGGGGTCCAGCCAGCCTTGTGTGTCCAGAGCCGCCTGCAGAAGAGCTGCGGGAACCGAAAAGCCGATCCAGACGAGCAGATATCCTGCAAGAAGGGCCGAGAAACCGGCGATTGTGGCGCCTTGGGTGTGGGTGAGATCGAGATAGGTTTTCAGCGCGGGTGCAACGGTTGGCGCCATCATGGCAAGGGACATCAAGCCCCACATTGCAATCAATCCCGCAAGGCTTGTGTCTGCGGCCGGACGGCAGAGGGATGCTAGGTAATCCAGGCCAAGCGCTTGCCAGCCCGCGGGCAGATCGAGATCCGGCTGCATCAGGAAAAGAGCTGCCCACGCGCCAAGAACCGCGACAAAGAACGCGATCCAGGCGGCTTGGCGCCGGTCAACTAAGTGAAGGGCGATCTGCACCCAATGTCCTCCCATATCGTTGAGAAAAGGCTGAGCGCATCTGTTGAAAAAGTCAAATAATTAATTGTCTGACATTTAAAATATTTGCATTGACCCTGTTCCAGAGCCGGGCCTAGTCTTGTAGAGAGGCACCGTGGACGGGTGCGTGCAAAGGAGACACCATTGGCAATCGAGTATCAGGCGATCCGCAAGGAGGGTTTGTCGACCCAGATTGCCAATGCGATCCGGAAGGCCATTCTCGATGGCGCGTTGAGCGTTGAAGAGCGTTTGCCAAGTGAAACAGAGCTTGCTGATCGGTTCGGAGTTTCCCGTGCAACCGTGCGCGAAGCAATGAAGCGTCTTGCGGCCCAAAACCTCATTCGCTCAGAGCGTGGGGCATCCGGGGGAGCGTTCGTCAACCGTATTACCTTTGATGAGGCCCGTGGTGATCTGGTGGGCACGACCCGGCTTCTTATCGGCATGAACAACATCCCGTTCGAAGATGCCATCGAAGCCCGGTACCTTCTGGAGTCTTCTTGCCTGGCACTCGCTTGCGAAAACCGCAGCGAAGACGATCTGACTGCAATGGCCCGGGAGATCAGCCTTCAAAGCGGGGATCTGTCGGACGAAGACTTCTGCGATTCAGATGTCCGGTTTCACTCGGTGATTGCCAAGGCAACAGGGAACCCTTTGCTGATGTTTCAGGTCTCGGGCGCGATCGAGGCCATGCAGCCCTTGATGAACATGCTGGTCTACCGGCTTCGCGACAAGAAGCACATTGCCGGCCTTCATGACCGTCTTCGCGACGCGCTGGGCAATCGGGATAGTGTGGCGGCGCAGACGGTTTTGGAGGAAATCGCTGCCTATACCCGGCAACTGGCGGAATTGCGGCGTGCTCCAAAGGAAGATCCGGCAAACTGACTGGAATACTCTTGACGAAGGTCGAGCCAGAGTTGGAAGTTCAGGGAATGGGGTGTGCAGTCGGCATGCCGATTTTCTGATAGGACGGTCTCTTGAACAACGCGCACATTCCAATCATCGACTTGGGCGGTTTGGTGGACGGTGCGCCCGGTGGGCTTGAACAAGCCGCGCAAGAGATCGGTCAGGCGGCACGGGAGACCGGGTTCTTCTATGTAAAGAGCCATGGCATTGATGCGGACCTGATTGCCGGGATCAATGCGGCTGCCCACGCCGTGTTTGCTTTGCCTGACGCCGATAAACTGGCGCTGACGAAGGACTTCCACAAGACCAACCGCGGCTATGTTCCGATGGAGGGCGAAAACCTTGATCCATCCAAACCCGCGGATCTAAAGGAAGCTTTTAATGTCGGCCTTGAACTCGCGCCCGATGATCCGTGTATTTTGGCCGGAGAGCCTTTCCGGGCACTAAACCAATGGCCGGATCTGCCCGACTGGCGGGACACTGTTCTCGATTACTTCAATGCTGTTTGGGGGCTTGGCCGGACGATCCATCGGGCCATCGCGCTTGATCTGAAAGCATCACCTGATTTTTTCGAAGGCAAGCTTGACGCGCCAATGGCGACCCTGCGCTTGCTCCACTATCCGCCCCAGCCTGCCGATGCTGCGGCCGGTCAAATTGGTGCCGGGACCCATACGGACTATGGCAACATCACCATTTTGCTCCCCGACGAGGTTGGCGGACTGGAGGTCCGGCGCCGGGACGGTGAATGGATCCAAGCCCCAACTGTTGACGGGACATTCATCTGCAATATTGGCGATTGCCTGATGCGCTGGACCAACGATGTCTATGTCTCTACGCCGCATCGCGTCGTGAACAGTAGTGGCCGCGAACGGTATTCGATCGCGTTTTTCCTCGACCCAAACCCGGATGCCGAAGTCTCCTGCCTTCCAGGATGCGTCAGCGCCGACAGACCGCCCCAATACGCGCCGATCTCCGGGGCTGATTATCTCTGGTCTCGTCTGGATGCCACCTACGAACACACAAAGAAGGGCAGCTGAGACGAATCCGCACAGGTGACGGTGCCCTGTGCCAAACCCAATCCATACTGTTTTTCCGCTCGTAGACAGATCAGCCAGAAACAAGGAGTGGTTTGGTGATCTCGGTCTATTACGATGGCAAATGCGGCTTGTGTTCCAAGGAAATCAATTTCTTCAAGCGGCGGACCCCGAAACACCCAATCTTGTGGCATGACATCGCCAACGATCCTGCGCAGCTGGAAGGCACGGGCGTTTCCCAAGCAGAAGCTCTGATGTTCATGCATGTTCGAGACGCTGAGGGAGTGATGCGGACCGAAGTTGACGCCTTTATCGCACTTTGGCGTCAATTTTCGGGATGGTCATTGCTAAGCCGGTTCGTCTCTCTTCCCGGGATATACCAACTTGCAGGCGTTCTTTATCGCATGTTTGCAAAGGTCCGCTTCAACCGGTACCCGCATTGTCAGGCGAGTTTGGAAAAAGCGTGACCCTCCATCAGGAACTTTGATCAGCCGGAAGTTGGTCGAGTTGTTTCTCGATTTCGGCGACGACGGCCTTGGACGTCGGTTTTGCAGGAGTTCCAAACCAGGACACCAAGGACCCGTCCGGCCCAACAAGGTATTTGTGAAAGTTCCAGTTTGGCCGCGCGAGCGAGCCGAGCTCCTCAACAGCCCATTGATAGAACGGGTGGGCGGTGTCCCCACGCACGGACGTCTTCGCAGTCATCTGGAAGGTCGCCCCGTATTTCGCTTCGCAATAGGCGGCAATTTCGCCGTCCTTGCGCGGTTCCTGACCGCCAAAGTCATTCGATGGCACGCCGAGCACGACAAGGCCTTGATCAGCGTATCTCTCGTGCAGCTCTTGAAGTCCGGACAACTGGCCACTGAAACCGCAGGCCGTCGCCGTGTTGACCACAAGGACCACCTTGCCCTCGTATTCTTTCATCGGCAGGGATAGTCCGTTTGCGAGTTCAAAGCTGAAATCATGGGCGCTGCCCGTCTGGGTCGCAGGATCAGCCGCGACAGCTTGGCCTGTTGCAGCGAGGATACCGGAAATGACAACAGCGGCAGGGGCGAAACGCGGCATTACAAATCTCCGAAGCAATTTGCTTTTGTTGCTTACGGAGGTGAGCGTTTAACAGTTCACTGTTCAGCGTACCGGGCGGATGTAGCGGGCGCCTCAATCGCGAACCACAAAGACAGAACATCCGGCCCGGCGAACCACGCGCGATGCGGTTGATCCGAGTAAATAGTCCTGTGCTGTCGGGTGATGCGATCCGACGATGACGAGATCGACATCGTTTTCCTCGGCAAAGGCTGCAATCTGCACCCCCGGCTTCCCGCTCACGACCTTGCACTGAATGCTGTCATCGCCGCCCGTTGCCTCGCGCAGCTTGTTTTCGACTTTGGTTGTTAGGTGATTGTCGACCTTCATGGTCACGAATTCAGAAACGAACCCCGGAATATTCTCAAGGACGGTCAAAAGCGTGATCTGACCGCCGTCCGCCAGTAGGTGGCGGGCGTTTTCCAACTTTCGGGCGATCAATGTCTCATGATCAAGAGCGACCGGTATCAGGACATGCTTGTACATCGGATCGAAATCCTCCCTTTCTGAAACTTCTGCAGCCGTGCCTGACTTCGCCACTGGTCAGGGTCAGGCATGACCTTCTGCAAGCTTTCGGACCGCATCGACATAGCGGATCGGTACATCAATGCCTTCCGTTCTGGCCTTGGCGATGGCGGCCGCGCGGCGGCTGCCGGGCAGGCGCGCACCCTCCATTGTTTCAATTAGGCCGAGCAGAGCGTCGATGCGGGCAGCGAAATGTTCTGTATCCATCGGCTTCATGGCGATCAGGAACTGACCAACACCGGGAGGTGGCCCGTCGGCGGAAAAGAACGAGGAGGCTTCGGTGCTTTTCGAAGCGCCGGTCATGACCGAAGCCAGGATCTCTACCATCAGTGCCAGCGCTGTACCCTTGGCTTCGCCAATCGGCAGCATGGTGCCTTCGAGCGCAGCTTCGGCACTTGTGGTTGGGTTGCCATCCTTGTCGAGTGCCCAGCCCTCCGGAATGTCTTTTCCAGCTTTGCGTGCATTCATCACCTTGCCGCGGGCCACCCGTGACAAAGACAGGTCCACGACAAGCGGATCCTTGCCCGGCCGGGGGGCGGCAAAGGCGATTGGGTTGGTTCCGAAAACGGGATCCTTGGCCCCGAACGGCGCCATTGCCGCCGGTGCGTTGGCCACCATGATTGCCATCAATCCCCTTTTGGCGAGTTTTTCGACCTGAACTGACAGGGCGCCGCAATGATGCGACCGCGTGATGCCCATCGTTGCGCAGCCATTGTCCAGCGCGATCCCGGCGCCTTTTTCAATGACAGCGTCCAGTGCGGGATAGGCAAAGCCAAAGCCTGCATCGGCCAAAAGGCTTGAGGCGCCTTTCTGGTGGATCATGACTTCCGCCGCGGCTGTAATTTTCCCGGATTGAACCTGAGCCGCATAGTCCTCCACCCGCGAAAATCCGTGCCCAACTTGACCTTCCGCTTCTGCGGCGACAAGCGCATTCGCAACGGATTGCGCGGCTATGTCAGGCACACCCACGGCCAGGAAGGCGGACTTGATCAAAAGTTCTGCGTTGCACAGGCTGAGGCGTTCGGTCGCTTCCATCGGTGTGTATGCTTTCAAAAGACAACAGATCGCCGACACTGATTGCAATTTTTGGGTATTGGCGATGCCCTAGCCGTATGGCCGAGAATCTGGTGGCTGGTTTCCAGCCACCAGACCAGTCGGTTTTATGCGCTGCGGTAGAGTTTGGTCATCGAGAATTCCCGGTGACCAAGTGCTTCGGCAGCCGTGTTCCGGCCATTCGCGGTGCGGCAGATCATTTCAATCAACGCATCGCCGGCTTCATCGATGGTCATTTCCCGGCGCAAAATGCCGGAGACATCCACATCCACGTGTTCACTCATGGTGCGAACCGTGCGCGGGTTGGCGGTGATCTTGATCACCGGCACGATCGGGTTGCCGACCACATTGCCCTGCCCGGTCGGGAAGGTATGGATCACGGCCCCGCCCGCGGCCATCAGCGTCACGCACTCCGCAGCGGCAGAAGATGAGTCCATGAAGTAGAGGCCATTGCCCGACTTCGGCGCTTCTGCAGGCTCCAGGATGTCGATGTACTGCGAGGTGCGCCCGATTTTTTCCAAGTTCCCGAGGGCCTTTTCCTCGATGGTGGTCAGGCCGCCCTCGATGTTGCCCTTTGTGGGCTGGCTGTCGGAAAGGTCGTCCGTCTGGTGCGCGAAGATGACGTCATCCTGATAGGCCTTCCACATCTTGTACCAGCGCTCACCAACTTCCTCGTTGATCGCACGCTTCTGGCAGATGTGTTCCGCACCGGTGATTTCCGATGTTTCACCGAAGAAGCCGGTGATGCCTTCCGGCAGCAATTTGTCGTACATGTTGCCGACGGTCGGGCAGGAGCCGAGACCGGTGGTGGTGTCGCTCTCGCCGCATTTGGTGGAGACCCAGAGCTCGGAAATGGAGCACTCTTCGCGCTGATATTCCGACGTCTTGTGAACGAAGTCCTTGGCAGCCCAGGAGGCACGGCGAATGGTTTCGAAGTCACCGTTCTGTTCAATGGAAAACTCGGCGACCGGTTTGCCGGTTTCGCGGATCCCGTCGGCAATGCGCTTGGTCCAGCCAGGCTCGATGCCGATGACCACAACGGCGGCGACATTTGGGTTGGCGCCAGTGCCGATCATGGTCCGGAAATGCAGCTCAAGATCTTCACCGAACTGCAGACGGCCATAGGCATGCGGGATAGCCAGCGTGCCTTTGACGTTGTTGGCAACAGCCTCACAAGCAGCGTTGGAGATGTCGTCGACGGGCAGAATGACAACGTGGTTGCGGACCCCGACCCGGCCATTTTCGCGCCGGTAAGCCTTCACCGTCATGTTCGAGTATTTGGTAGACATTTCGGGCGGCTCCTTACCAGCGCTTGGTTTTGCAATTGTGGGTGTGGACGTGGGCGCCCTTTGGGATGTCGGCAATGATCTTGCCGATGTCTTCGCCGTATTTGATGGCGGTGTCGCCGTTGTTGAGATCTTTCAGCGCGATCTTGTGGCCAATCGGCACATCCGCGCCGGCCGTCAGGCGGAAAGTGGAATTGTCATGGGTGACACAGCACAACATGTCGGTGCCGGCCGTCAGCCCTTCCACAACCACCACACCGACGTTGTCGGCATGTTCGTGGACGAGAAGATGGGGAATTTCAGACATAATTGTCTCCTCAATTATCGGGTGTGAGTAGTATTTTGGGAACAGCGACCGCGCCTTGGCGCAGGTCGGTGAAAGCTCTGAGACCGTCGGACAACGGCCGGATTTCGGTCCAGTCGAGGGCGCCCAACCGGCCATCGAACATGGCTTTGGTGGTCTCGCGGAAGTCTTCAGCGGTGTATGTGTAGGTGCCTATGAAGGTGATTTCCTGCAGCGTCATCCGCCGGATATCGAGACCGCCGTCAGACGACCCAAGCCCGATGTGACTGATAACCCCGCCTGGCTTGGCCAGTTTGGTTGCCGTTGCCCGTGTTGCGGCATAACCGACGCCGTCGACGATCAGGTCATACTGCCCGCTCGTCTCAGCTTGATCCGGGGTCAGGACCTCGATTCCGCAGGATGACTTGAGAAATTGTGCCCGCTCCGCATTGGGTTCGATCAGTCGGACCTGAGTGATGCCCTGCGCCTTCAAGGATAGAGCTGCCCCAAGACCAATGGCGCCGCCGCCAATCACCAGCGCTTTTGCCTCTGACGGACCTGATATCAAGGCCCGTTTCGCGAGACGTACAGCATGCCAGCCGCAGGCAATGGGTTCGGCGAGTGCTGCCTGGGAATCCGTGATGTTGTCTGGCACCACGACAAGATTGCCTGCCGGCATTGCGAGATAATCCGCAAATCCACCTTCGCGAGGCGGCATGGAGATGATCTGCCTGTCCGGGCAAAGATTGTCCCGGCCAGACCGGCAAGCCGCGCATGTGCCGCACGTGACCAGCGGGTTGACGGTCACCCTTTTTCCTTCAAGCGGGCCCGATACAACGGTTCCGGCAACTTCATGTCCAAGAATGAGCGGTGCCGGGCGGCGTTCATCATGACCAAGAAAGGCATGCATGTCGGAGCCACAGATGCCGGTGTGGGCCACCTTGATAAGTGCATCGCCTGCTGACGGCGCCGGATCAGCAACATCCCGGTAGGCCTGAGTTTCCGGACCTGTGTAGACAAGGGCTTTCATTTTGCTGTGAAACCCCCGTCGACCATCAGGACTTGGCCTGTGACGTAACGGGACGCATCCGAGCACAGAAAGAGGATTGGCCCGTCGATGTCGTCGAGCGCTCCGTTGCGGCCGATACAAGTCTGTGCAGCATTGCGCTGCGCCCGTTCTTCGTCGCCAAAAACGGCCGCCGTCAGCTCTGTCGGGAAGAAACCGGGGCCAATTGCGTTAGCCGTGATGCCGTCCTTCGACCAGGCCTCGGCCATGGCCCGGGTCAATTGGCCAATGCCGCCCTTGGAAGCTCCGTAAGCAATACCGCCCGGGAACGCCCGTGTTGTCTGAAGTGAAGCGAAATTGACGATCCGGCCCCAACCCTTTTCCTTCATGGCAGGTGCAAAGGCCTTGCTCAGGAAGAAAGGCACCGTCAGATTGAGCATCATGGTGATGTCCCAACCGGCATCCGTCACATCATCTGCGGCTTCGCGAGTGTTGATCCCAGCCGCATGTACCAGAATTTGAGGCGGGCCAAATGGCTGGACGATACTCTCTACAATGCTGGTAAGGCGCTCGCGATCGCTCAAATCGGCCGCGACTGCTGCGGTCGAGCCGCCGGCCTCCTGCCGCCACTCATCAAGGTCGGCCGCACGGCGGGCAACGCCAACCACGGATGCGCCCGCCTGAGCAAGCACCGTGGCAGCGCGCCGGCCGAGACCTGAACTGGCCCCGGTGACGCAAGCAACTTTTCCGGATACGTCAAACAGACCGGACATGGCCTTACTCCGCTGCCTCCGCGCTCAAGTCAAAGTTTTCACCTGGGAAATACTTCCGCAGCCGGATGTCAGCTGTGCGGGCATGCCCTTCCATGCCTTCCAGGCGTGAAATACGTGCCGTTGCCTCAGCGACCGGTTTGGCTCCGTCGCGGGTGGCTCGCTGCCAGGTGACGATCTTCATGAATTTGTGGACCGACAAGCCGCCAGTATAGGACGCAGCGCCGGAAGTCGGCAGCACATGGTTGGTGCCCGATGCCTTGTCGCCGAAGGCAACAGTGGTTTCTTCGCCGAGGAACAAGGATCCGTAGCAGGACAAACGGTCCAGCCACCAATCCAGATCTTCGGCCTGCACCGTCAGGTGTTCAGGAGCATAAGCATCAGACGTCGCCGCCATCTCCTCGCGGGTATCGCACAGGATCACTTCGGCATAATCGCGCCAGGCGGCAGCCGCGTTTTGGCTGTTCACCTCGGGCAGGTCGTCAATGAGTTTTGGCACCAGCGCCATAACCTCTTCGGCCAGAGACCTTGTGTCGGTGACGAGCCAGACCGGTGAATTGTAACCGTGTTCTGCCTGGCCGACGAGATCGGCGGCCACAACTTCCGGATCCGCTGTCTTGTCGGCAAGGATCAGGCTGTCGGTCGGCCCTGCAAACATATCGATCCCTACCCGGCCAAACAGGATCCGTTTGGCTTCGGCAACAAACTGGTTTCCCGGACCAACGAGGATGTTGGCCTTTGGCAGACCAAACAGGCCGAAGGTCATGGCGGCCACACCCTGGACCCCACCCATGGCGACAATCTTGTCGGCGCCGCACACATGGGCCGCGTAGATGATCGCCGGGTTGATGCCGATGCCTGGCCGTGGCGGCGAACATGCAACAATGTTCTCACAGCCTGCGACCTTGGCCGTCGTGACTGTCATAATTGCGCTGGCGATGTGGCTATAGCGGCCGCCGGGGATGTAGCAGCCAGCCGTGTTGACCGGGATGCTTTTCTGGCCGGCGATGAGGCCCGGGACAACCTCAACCTCAATGTTCTGGCAGGTCTCACGCTGGGCCTCTGCAAAGCGCTTGACGTTGGCGTGGGCGAACTCGATGTCGCGTTTCAGCTTTTCCGGGACCTTGGCGCTTGCGGCCTCGATTTCGGCATCGCTCAGGATGATTTCGCCGTCATACTTGTCGAATTTGGCGGCATACTCCATCGCAGCGGCGTCGCCACCAGCTTCAATCGTATCGAGGATCTCTTGAACGATCTTTGTGGTCTCCGACGCATCGGTTTTTGAGGTGAGATCTGCTTTCTTCAGATATTCAACGGTCATGGCAGAGCCTACTTGTAAATTTCAGGCAGCAGCGTGGTTGAGATTGCCGGCACGTAGGCAATCAGCAAGGTCACGGCGAGCATGAAGAGGACGAAAGGAACGGCCCGGGCGGCGATTTTCAATATCGATTCACCCGTTAGGCCGGAGACGACGAACAGATTGAGACCGAGCGGCGGCGTGATGAACCCGACACCGAGCGCGGTGATCATCATGATGCAGAACTGGATCTCGTTCATGCCGATGTTGTCGGCGAGTGGTTTCAGAATTGGCGCCAGGATCACGATGTTTGGCGTGGTTTCCATGACGCAGCCCGCGGCGATCAAAACCAGGATCATCATCATGATGAGCACCCAAGGCTCATCGCTGATGCCGGTAGCGACCGCCACAAAACCCTGAGGCACACCAATGATGGCAAGGGCTTCGGCAAGGGGGATGGAGAAGGCGATGATCGGAATGATCACACCATTAACCTTGGCTGAACTGACCAGCATGGCCGGAAAGTCCGAGAACCGCAGCGTTCCTAGGATAAAGCCCATGACGATGGTCACGACGACAGCGGTGGCGCCGGCCTCAGTCGGGGTCAAGCGGCCGGAAAAGATGCCGTAGAAGATGATCACCGGAACGATGAAGGCATACCAGCCCGATTTGATGGCAACCCACAGGCGGGAAAAATACTCATTCATGCTGATGTTGCCACCACCTTCCCAGCCATAAAGCCGGTTCATGATGATGTTGGTGGCCAGGATCGAGACCAGAATGGCAAGGCCCGGAATAACGGCTGCAAGGAACAGCGTTGATGCGGAGATACCCAGTACCAAGCCGATGATGATGTACGCGATGGATGGCGGGATCAGAATGCCGGTACAAGCACCGGCTGCGACCAGGGCACAGGCATAGGGGCGCGGATAGCCGCTTTCCACCAACCGGTCGATGGTCATGCGGCCAACAGCTGCCGCACCTGCCGCATCCGAGCCGGAGATCGCCGCAAACATGCCGCAGACAAGGACGGTTGCGGAGCCGAAGCCACCTTTTGCGAATTGCGTGAGTGCTTCCGCCACGTCGAGAAATTTTCGACTGAGCCCGGTTCGGACCAATGCATCCCCGGTCAGGATGAATAGTGGCACCGCTGTCAAAGCGAATGCGTCAATACCGCTAAAAAGTTTCTCGCCGACCAGGGACAGGGGAAGTGCGCCCGACCAGACGAGCATGAGGCTCGCGGCGGCACCGATGGCCGCCCAGACCGGTACGGCAAGCGCGACTAGCAGAACGAACAGGAGAACCGGACCGTAGAAATCCCAGCCAAGCTCAATTGTTTGCGGTTGCATATGTTGCCAAAGCATAGCCGCCCCCTTTAGTCGAAGAGTTTGTCGCCTTCGTAGACGGGATTGCCATCACGAAGGTCGCGGAAATCGCGCAGGAACGACTGGGCGAGACGGAAAAGGATGAGGGCGAAGCCGAGTGGCACGGCGCTGAGGAACCAGACTTGCGAGATACGCAGGCCGTGTGTCACCGATCCGAACTTTGCCGAAACGAGCACGGTTTCCAGCGACCAGTAGAATGCAATCACTGCAACGATTGCCATGATAATGTCGCCGAAGATGTAGAGCAGTGCCTTCACCCTGGAACTGACATACTGCATCAGAACATCGATGCGGATATGGCCGCGCTCTTTGACTGCAGCTGCGGCACCGATCCAGGCAAGGTAGATGAAGGAATAGCGAACGATCTCCTCGCCCCAAATGGACGAGTAGGCGAAGACTTCGCGCCGGACCACTTCAATGAACATGGTCAGCACCAGCATGACGTAGAACAGGAGAAGCAGCCAGCGCTCGCCGTTCTTGTCTATAGCTTGAAGGACAGATGACATTGGCACTCCTCGACCGCTCCCATCAGGCGGCATGCCTGATGCGGTGGTCGCGTGAACAGGGAATTGGAAAGCGCACAGTGTGGGCCGCCGGCGCTCTTGATGGCGCCGGCAGGCAATTCGCCCTTAGGCGTCGTGGACGTAGAGGCGGCCTTGCGTATTGGCCGCTTCTTCCAGGCGGCCGAAGGCCTCCATGGACCCCGCCAGTTCAACCTTGAACTGATCCCATTCCTCGCGCTGGTAGCCGCCGGCGGCTTGCCACTCGGCCAACTGGTCGTCTGTGAGCGAGTGGAATTCCACGCCGGATTTGGCCAGTTCTGCCATTGCGTAGGAGCGAGCTGCCGGAACTTTTGCAAGGTTCTGTTGAGCCGTGATTTCACCAGCAAACTCGATGCCTTGCTGAACATCGGCCGGCAAGGAGTTAAACCACTCCAGGTTCATGGAGTACACCTGACTGTCCGGTACAGCCTGCGTGAATGTCACATGGCTCAAAATGTCTTTGAAGCCGAAGACGTAGAGCGCACCGACGGACGGGTCGAGCGCATCGGCAACGCCCTGCTTGATTGCAGATGGTGTCTCACCCCAGGCAACCGGCGTCGGGTTCGCGCCAACCATGCGGTAGTACTGTTGCAACATCGCTGATCCCGGTACGCGGAACTTCACGCCATCGAGGTCAGCTGGAGTGATGACCTTGTTGCCGCCTTTGCGGACTGCAACTACCCGCGGATCAATCACAACGTAGAAGAGAGCCTTGAAGCCGGAGGCCTCAACCTTCGGGTGGACTTCCTTTTTCCAGGCTTCAGATGTCACGAGGTTTGTGAAGCGCTGGTTGGAGCCGCAGAAATACGGCATGTTGATCAAGTCAACTGCGGATGCGAACGGAGCGAAGTTGGACAAGGAGTGCTGGGCTGCCTGGATGGTGCCGCCCTGAACCGCTTGGGCAAGTGCGCCGCCGGCGCCGAGCTGACCGCCCGGTGCGAGTTTGACGTAGACTTTGCCGTTTGTAGCGTTCTGGATGTTTTCTTTGAGGTCCAGCTGCATGATCGGATAGCTGCGGGATGCGCCGAGAACATAGGCGGTTGCCAGTGTCATCGTGTGGTCGGCGGCCTGCTCCCGCTCGCGCTCCTCCTGCGCGGTTTGGGCGACAGCTTCGTCGGACCAGAGAGTACCTGCTGCACCAGCTACCACCGCAGCGGTGAATGCGCCAGCGCTGCTGAGCTTCAAGAAATTGCGGCGCTCATGTGAGGCCAAGTCTTCCGTCTTTTTCATGATTTCCTCCCAAGAAATCCTGTCTGAACCTGATGATGCCGGTTACTTTTCTGCTTCCTTCTTGAGCACAGCTGCGGTGAATGCCGCCGAGACAGCGAACAGACACAGCATTTCTCCGACATTTCCGAAAAACGGTGTTCCACCAAAGGAACCGATCGATACATTGATCACGAAGACGGCAAAGAGACCGCCTGCCAACGCCAAAAGCATGATCACCTCCCAACGACCAATTCACCCGGCTTCGAAAAATGTAAGCGCTTACATTTTCCATTGCAAGCACAAAAATGGTTTTGTTTAATGCGCAAGCCCTGTAAGGCGGGTCCAACGTTATGTGACTAAACGGTTTCCGAGCGGTTTGACCGATGGAAGAAATTTCAAAATCGCCTGACACTTCAGTGCCAACACTTGCCGATGTCGCGGCAAGAGCAGGTGTGTCGACGGCAACCGTTTCCAGATGTCTGAACACACCGGATCGCGTCACGGAAAAGACGCTCAAGACCGTCATGGACGCCGTCAATCATCTTGGTTATGCGCCGAATTACAGTGCGCGCGCGCTCGCTGCCGGCCGGACCAACATGATCGGGGCCATCATTCCCACGATGGAAAACGCCATTTTTGCGCGCGGCATCCAGGCTTTTCAGGAAGAGTTACAAAAGAACGGTTGCACGCTTCTCGTTGCCAGCTCCTCCTACAGGCAGGATCTCGAAGAAGAGCAAATCCGGACACTGACCGCCCGCGGTGCAGACGCCTTGCTCTTGATTGGGTATCAGCGGGACCCGCAGATTTATGAGTTTTTGAAAAAGCGCAAAATCCCGGCGGTTCTGACCTGGGCATCGGAACCTTCGCAGGACTTTCTGTCTGTCGGCTTTGACAACCGCAAGGCCATGAAAGAGCTTGCCGCGGACGTCATTGGCAAGGGGCACCGGACACTCGGCTGTATATCTGCAGATACCGCGACCAACGACAGGGCACGGGAGCGCGTGGAAGGCATTTGGGCCGCAATGCGGGATGCCGGTCTTGACCCAGACACTCTGCAGGTTGTCGAGACGGCTTATTCAATCGAAAACGGGGAGGCGGCGTTCCAACAGTTGATGTCTGGCGCAAATCCTCCGACCGCAATTATGTGCGGCAATGATGTCTTGGCCGTTGGCGCCCTGAGGGCCGCAGCCAACCTTGGGCTCAAGGTTCCCAGTGATGTCGCAATCACAGGTTTTGACAATATCGAGCTGGCGTTCGTCGCGCCTGTTCCGCTGACCACTGTCCATGTCCCGCACCGGCGCATGGGACAATTGGCGGCCCGCGCGCTGATCGAAGCATTGCACGGCCGGTCGCCGGAGAGCGTCGAACTGCCAACGGAAGTCCGCCATCGCGACACCTTGTAAGTCCGGCCAGCTAATCTCACGTGTTTCCAATTAGATACGTTGACATTTGTAAATCCCGACCTGCAGCCCTAACTGTCCAGTCTGTGTGTAGAACGTGCCGGCGCGTTGCAAACGGAATGGCTGTCAGTTTGGAGAATGTTGTTGAGCGATCCGAAGTCGCAGAAATCTGATGTGCTTCCCACTGTATTAGCCGGACCCATCATCCGCCGTATTCAATCAGACCGGTTGGCGATCTGGCTCGCTGTTCGGGCGCAGGGCCCGGTCAAACTTGAGCTTTTCCCGCCAGAGATGGACGCGCGGATTTTCGAATTGGACTCGTCAGCACCAGAATTGTTGTGGCTAAGGGCCGGAGACCAACTCAGTTATCTTCTTATCGACCTCGTCCTGTCTGATCCCTTGCCGGACGAGGTGTTGATCCCCTACCGGCTCAGCCTTCTTGTTGAAAAGCCGGAGGGCGACGGGCCCCGATGGGAAAACCACACGCATTGGGCAAAGGATCTTTGTTATCCGGGCCGCGAACTCCCGTTCATTCGGATCCCGAAGAAAGTCTCTTCGGTCATGCACGGCTCATGCAGAAAGCCGCACAGCTCCTGTGCTGATGGGCTGGTTGCTGCCGACCGGGCTGTTGAGCGGGCGATTTCCGACAACGAGGCGGAACATCCCATGCCGGAGTTGCTGGTCCTGAGCGGAGACCAGGTCTATGTGGACGATGCTGCTGGTCCGATGGTGCAGGCCATCACCGCGCTGGTCCACGTCCTGGGCCTGCCGGATGAAACCCTGCCCGGGATTGAGCCTGGGGCACCGGCAAGTGGAACAGATCTGCGGAATACCGGCGGCTTTTTGTACAAACGGGACCAGCTCTTGCCGAAGATCGATCAGAATGCCTCGGTCTTCGATGTCCTGTTTGGCGGAACGCAAAAACCGATCTTCACATCCCTGCACGCCAGAAATCACCTGATGACCCTGGCTGAAATGCTGGCGATGTACCTGCTTGTCTGGTCACCGGCCTGCTGGGATGTGTTACCGGGGCGTGCCGCGCCAGAGGATCTCTCGGACAAAGACCGGCGGATGTATGACCGGGAAGTCCGGGATATTGATGGATTTGTCAGCGGGCTTGGCAATGTTCGCCGGTTGCTGGCCCACATTCCGACAGCCATGATTTTCGATGATCATGATGTCACCGACGACTGGAACCTCTCGCTGGCCTGGGAAGAGGCAGCTTACGGGCATCCGCTTGCCCGGCGGGTCATCGGCAATGCGCTCATTGCCTATGGCATCAATCAGGGCTGGGGCAACCGGCCTAAAACCATTCGGGAAGATCTGAAGACCGTATTCGAGGCGGCCCTGCAGCGGCCTGGAACCGAAGACCATGAAGCGGCGATTGACCACATTCTTGATTATGAGAAGTGGGATTTCGAATGGCCGACTGATCCGCCCTTGATCGCGCTGGATACACGGACCCGCAGATGGCGTTCTGAGCGCAACAGCCACTTTCCGTCCGGCCTTCTCGATTGGGAAGCTGCAACGGAATTACAGGCCGGGCTTCGAAACAAGGACGCGGTGTTGCTGGTTTCGGCTGCGCCGATCTTCGGGGTAAAGCTGATCGAGACCGTCCAGAAACTGTTTACGCTCCTTGGCAAACCGCTGATGGTGGATGCGGAATACTGGATGGCCCATCCAGGCACGGCGAGCGCGATCCTCAACATTTTCCAGCATCGGAACACGCCGAAGCACTTCGTCATTCTGTCCGGAGACGTACACTACTCCTTTGTTTACGATGTGGAGTTACGCAACGGGCGGAAGTCGCGCACCCGGCAATCCGGTCAGAACCCGGAGATCTGGCAAGTCTGTTCCAGCGGCATCAAGAACAAATGGCCGGACCGGTTGCTCGCCGTTCTGGATCATGGAAACCGTTGGGCGTTTGCGCCGCGCTCACCGCTCAACTGGCTAACTAAGCGCCGCGGCATGCGCATCATCCCGCGCAAGCCGGAAGGCACACCGCACGGACGCCGCATTTTGAACGCCCCGGGGATCGGTTTGGTTGAACTCAGTGACGACGGCGCGCCCGTTCGGATCAGCCAGCTGGCCTCAACCGGCGACATCTACGACTTTGAACGCCGGGAAGACGAAGCGCATTACGGTTGAGGTTCAGGCACCCACAATTGAGTTCCGGACGCGGGTATTCCGTAATGCCATTCGATTTCATGCTTTATAGCAAATCCCGGAGACTATCCGCGCCAAATCAGAGGCTGAGACTGGCTCCGGGATATCGGTTTTAAACCTTGCTTATTGTGAGGTAGCAGCCACCACGATGATTTCCACCGTGTATTCGGGGGTTGCCAGTTTGGACTCTCCGCAAGCGCGGGCTGGCGGATTGGCAGGATCAACCCAGGCATCCCAGACTTCGTTCATTTCGGCGAAATCGTCCATGCTGGCCAGCCAGATTGTGGCCTGCAACAGCCGGGATTTATCGCTCCCGGCATCCGCCAACAACTTCTCGATCTTCTGCAGAATGACCTTGGTCTGATCGGCGACGCTCTCGCCCGGATTGCCAACCTGGCCAGCCAGCCAGACAAGGCCACCATGCACGACAGCCTGGCTCATCCGCGGACCAGTTTGCAGGCGTTTGATATCGGACATTGAAATTCCTTCACATAATTTAAGGCTGAAATCAGCAGCGACGCATTGAGCGCCGTGACCGCATCAGGCGGGAAAACGAGATCTATTCCGAAACATAGATCTACGCTATCCATTGAGATACCGCGGCGGGGGGCTGAACGCCATAGCAGGCTGATTTGGCAGGCAATGAAACGCGGTTCAACCGTTAAAAAAAACCGATGGATCTGGAGGCATTTCGTCGAAGGTTGGGATTTCGGTTCCTTCAATTGCAGCGGGGAGTGCCCGTGAGGCATAGATATTGGCGCGCGGGACGACAAAGCTTGGGTCGTCGATGGTGCCCGCCCTTATCACCTTGATTGCCGGGCGTCCGGAATTGCCGTTAAAGAGCTGCGAACCACAGTTGGAGCAGTATTCCTTGGTCATGGTGTTGCCGCTGTCCGCCTGATGCTGAAATCTGTCTGGCTCACCCTTTGTGATTGTCAGATCCGCAACCTTCACAAACACATTTGTTGCATAGCTGGCCCCAGACGACTTTTGACAATCGGTGCAATGACAGTTCCACATATTGACCGGTTTGGCCGCCACTTCGTACCGGATCGCGCCACAAAGGCATCCGCCTTTAAATTCGGGCATTCCTTTTCTCCCGTGTGTTCTACTGGTCTGTTGGCATGTTGTTTTGTCGGACCGTAACGGCGGAGATGTGCTGCTCCGCCCAGACACCGGCAACCTGCAGCGGGTCATTGGCAAACATATCTTTGATCTTTTCGCGGCTTTCAGCTTCAAGCAGGAAGAAGGAACCGCGCATGGTGGACCCATCGTCCTCGGTAAGGGGACCAGAGAGCAGAACCTTTACACCGTAGTTTGCCGGTTCTGTTCCTAGAAAATGGCGATGCGCTTCCAGTACCTCAAGACGAAGCCGGAGAGCATCGGGTTTGTCGATTGCGTAGACCACGTACTGCATGGTGGATCCTATTCAAAAACCAGGCTGAGCGCCGGGATGAAGGTCAGCAGCAAGGTGACAAACGTCATCATGACGACAAACGGAAACGTGCCGATGAAGATGTCGCCAAGTGTCGTGTTCCGGTCTGATATTGTGGCTTTCACCACGTAGACGGTGAGTCCGAACGGCGGCGTCAACAAACCAATTTCCACGGCAATGACCGTTACAATGCCGAACCAGATCAGATCCCCGCCAAGGTCAGTGACGATCGGCAGCGATAGCGGCAGTAGGATCAGCATGATCGAGGTGGAATCGAGGATCATGCCCATCACGATGACCAGCAGCAGATAGATCATCATGAAGCCCATGAGGCCGAGTCCGGCGTCGGAGAACATCATGGTGATTTCCTGCGGGATCGTCGAGAGGGTCAGCATACGGGAATACATGGATGCTGCGATAATCAGGAGCAGAATCGAGACGGAGACCAACCCTGTGTCAACCAGAACCCGCCAGAACCGCGCCCAGGTCAGGCTACCCTTCAGCAAGGCCACCACAATGGCAGCTGCTGCTCCAGCCGCGCCTGCCTCGGTGGGTGTAAAGACACCGGAATAGATCCCGCCAAGCACGATGACGACCAGCGCCGTGATCGGGATCAGCTTGACGATAGCCGTGCCCCAGGTCTCCCCCTCGATGACGGCCGGGCGGTCGCTTTGCATGACCATCTTGGGCCGGAAGCGGGCCATCAGGTAAATCCCGACCCCGAACACCAATGCCAGCAAAGCGCCCGGAACGATGGCGGCCAGGAAGAGGGCACCGACGGATTGCTCTGCCAAAACGCCATAGATGATCAAAAGAAGGCTCGGGGGGATCAACATGCCGAGAACCGAAGACCCGGCGACGACCCCAAGGGCGAAGCGGTTGTTGTAGCCGTTGGCCACCATTTGCGGGACGGCGACACGGGAAAAAACCGCTGCCGAGGCGATCGAGATCCCGGTGATGGAGGCAAAGACCGCATTGGCGGCCACCGTTGCCATACCAAGCCCGCCCTTGATCTTCTGCAGCATCCATGCGGCCACGCGGTAGGCGTCACGGCCGATGTCCGCGGTGTCGACAATCAACCCCATCAGAACAAACAGCGGGACGACACCGAACAGGTATCGATTGATGGCCCCGTCAGCAGCGAGCGCCAGCGAGCGCATGGCGACATTCGGATTGTCCCTGATCAGCCAGATACCCAAGAAACTGAGCAGGATCAAAACCACGGCGATGTGAGCGCCCGAAAAGATCAGCAGCAACATGAAACCGATGGCTGCAAAGCCAATCTCAATGCGCCCGAGATCTACAAAAAACAAAGCGTAACCAAGGACAAGGACCAATCCGAAGGCGATCAGGAATGGAATACCGCGCGGCTCGACCGTGACCGAGTGCCGGATTGTCAGCGGTTCAACGCGGGTGGAGTTCAGAATTTCCTTGATGTCTTTGAGAACCTGGGTGGCGAAGGCAAGACAGGTCAGAACGGAGCCGCCGAAAAGACAGGCCTTGATTGGCCAAACGGGAGCGGTGAAAACCCCTTGAGCGCCAAAGAATTCATTCTCGACCCAGGCATCGACCAGCTTCGGCCAGGTGCCCCAGGCAATCAGCGCAAAGACGAAGATCCCCGCGAGATGGAAGAATACCCGCAAGACCGCGCCTGCAAAGGGCCGGTTTTCCTCGATCGCTCCAATCAGGATATCGGTACGGGTCATGCGCCCGCTCATAACGGTGTGTGCTGCTTGAAGAAAAACGATCGCAACGATCGAATTGGCCACTATCTCGGCCACACCCTGGACGGGTGAGTTGAAGAAGGTCCGCCCGATGATGTCTGAACAGATCAGAAGCATCAGGCAAAAAATCCAGACCGAAGCAGCCGCACTGACAGCGCCGGTGAGCGAGGAAACCCCGGTCACCGTCCGGTCTGCGCCGTGGCGGAATTGTCTGAGTGTTATCGCCACGGCGAGGGCCCCCGCTTACCGTTGTGTCCAGTCAATGCGCGGCTCAAGGCCGGCATCGCGCACTTTTGCCATATAGGCCTCCAGTGCTTCCTGAGCGCCTTTGCCTGCATTGGCGTCTGACCAGTCCTTGGCGAGGTTTGGCAGGCCGTCGGCCCATGCTGCAATGTCTTCCGCCGGCAGCGTGGTGACAGTTGCGCCAACTTCCGGCAGCTTGCTCAGGAAGGTGTCATAGCGTGCCATGACTTCTTCAGCGTGGGCGACTGTGTACTCCTCACCGAGTTCGGTCAGGGCTTTTTTGACGTCTTCGGACAATCCGTCCCAAACATCCTTGTTGATGCCAAGACCGCCGGTCATCTGCGCCCCGATCCCGACAAGGGTGACATATGGTGCAACTTCATAATGCTTGTTCGGGAACGCGCCGGTCAGGATGACCACCATTCCGTCTGCCACACCGGTCTGGATCTGGTTGTAGTAAGTCGGCAGCGCTCCGTTCACGGGCACGGCACCGAGATGCTTGATCCAGTTTGCGGACGGTCCAGGTGCCAGGATCTTGCGGCCTTCCAGATCTTTGAGCGAATTAACCGGGAAGTTGGTCAGGAGGTGGTAGGTCTCCACGCCGCTTGCACCCAGGAAGACTACGTTCTGGTCGTCCCAAGCTTTCTGCAGCGCCGGAACTTCGCGGTGCAGTTCGTTCATGATCTTGAGCGTTGCAACGAGATCATCGGAAACGAACGGCGTGAAATAGGTCATGTTTTGGAGCGGCATCTTTGAGCCTTCCCAGAGCGTGCCAACCCATCCGGCATCGGTCAGGCCATCTCCCACGGCCTCCAGCGTATCCTTGAAGCCATAAAGCGAACCGCCATAGGCTTCCGTCCATTCAATGCGGTCCTCGGATCCCATGGCTTCGAGACGTTTGTTGGATTCACCGACAACCAATGTCGACAGTTGCCCGACCCAGGGCAGAACAGTCGGGTGACTGGATGCCATGGTGAGGTTGTAGGTTTCAGCTTGTGCCGCGGCGCTGAAGGCGACGGCAGCAATGGCTGCAAGCATGCGTTTCATGGTACTTCCTCCCAAAATTGCGGTTCTCAGCTCACCGCGTGCCGTCCGGTCGAGAAATTCACCTCCACCGTGATGCGTCCCTCATTCAGTAACCATGGCCGCACAGTGAAACTGCGGGCGCCTGAGGAATGCATCGGATCCGTTTCTGCAATCTGACGGGCATGCTCCAGGCTGTCCGCCCGAATGATCACCATGCCTTCGCCATTCCAGGTGTGTTCGTCATCGGCCCAGAACGGGCCAGCGCCAAGCATGATGCCGCGCTGCTCCAGATCGACCTGAAAATTTAGGTGCTCTTCAATGTTCTCCATAACCGGTCCAAGTCCATTGGTCGGTGTGGTGAAGACCACATAGAGCTGTTTTTGAAGCATCCCGGCGGATGCTTTCAGGATGTCGTCTTTTGTGACTGTTGGGCCGGACATGGCTTCCTCCTCCTAAAGCGTCTGGCAGACGTCCGTGTAGTCGAACCGTGGCAACCGCCTGAAAATACGATCCGTATCGGCGTAGCCCAGGTTCACCAGAAAGTTCGACTTGAGTGACGTTCCGTGGAAGAACTCTTCATCCACTTTCGCGTTGTCGAAGCCCGACATGGCACCCACATCGAGACCGACGGCTCGGGCAGCCAACATGAAATAGGCGCCCTGAAGCGTCCCGTTTCTGAAGGCATTGACCTGTGCGGCTGTGGCATTGTTCTTGAAGATGTCCTGGGCCGCAGGATTCGGCGGAAACACCTTGGGAAGTTCTTCCCAGAAATTGAGGTCATAAGCGATGATTGCGGTTACCGGAGCCGATCGCATCTTGGGGCGGTTGGCTTCCATCAGGGCCGGTTCAAGACGGTCCTTGGCGTCGTCTGAACGGATGAACACAACGCGCATGGGCTGCTGGTTCATGGATGTCGGGCCCATCTTGGCAATCTCATAAAGATCTTTGAGGACCTCGTCAGGAACGTCTTGGTCTTGCCAGCCATAATGGGTCCGGGCTTCGGTGAAGAGCAGGCGCAATGTTGTTTCGTCGGCTTTGAGATTTTCAAGCTGCATCGCCCTGGCGGCCTTGCGGGCAGCGGCATCGGCGGCGAGTTCTGCATCAGACATCAAGGGTCTCCAGTCTAAAGGTTCAAGCGTGTTGCGGAAGGCCGAGAATGTCCCGGGCCTGAACGGGCGTTGCGACGGGCCGCTGATTGGCGGCA
>NZ_JAGHRJ010000005.1 GCF_017743865.1 Labrenzia sp. R4_2 | reverse complement strand
TCACCGAGGGAGCAGAGCTCATCGGGATGACCCAGCCTGCGGTTTCCAGAACCCTTTCAACGCTGGAAAAACGCCTTGGCGAACCGCTCTTCTTCAAAGGCCAGCGTCCTCTACAGCCAACACCTTTAGCCCGCGCTCTTGCGGATCAGGGCAATGCGATGCTGGCGGCCTCACGCAAGGCTTCTGAAACGGTGCAGTTTTTCCGCGAGGGCAAGGCCGGAAGTGTTCGCGTTGGCGGGACCCCCTTTTTCATGGATGCGTTGATTTCAAGCATGACCGCCGAGTTTCAGAACTCCTTTCCCGAAATCCGTGTCGACCAAAGTTACGGGTATGTGCGAGACCTGCGGGAAGCGATCCACGCCGACCGCATAGATCTTGCCATCTGTCCGATCGACATACTGGGCGAAGGGTCGGGTCTGGTTTTTGAAGAAATCCTGCCAGGGCGCAATGTGGTTGCCTGCAGTGTGTTGCATCCACTTTTGAACAAGCGCAAGCCGACTGCTCGCGAGTTGCTGGAGTACCCCTGGGTGGCTCCACCGGAGGGCAGTCCGCTTTATGCGGACTTGCATTCCATACTGCTGTCGCTCGGGGCAACGGAAATCAAGATCCGGTATTCCGGCGGATCTCTTGCAAGCGTGATCAATTATATGACACGCACAAACGCCTTGACGGTTCTGCCGCACAGCGTTGTCTTTGCTTATAGGAAAGACCGCACTTTGACTGCGCTGCCCTTCAAGATCCCGCATCCTGATCGCGCACTTGGTATCTTACGTCCGGCCGATGCGCCCTATCTTCCGGCGGTCGACAAGTACGCGCAGCATATCGCGGGTGGATTTAAAGACCTGCGTCATCTCATCAAGAGACATGAAGATGCAGTTGTATGGGGTGGGTAATTGCTGTGCTGGACACCACGTATTAGCCAACGATTTGCCCCGGCCGTTAATGTGACCAATCAAACATCACTGAAATCAAAACCGTCACGATCGTCTAGGAAGGCTTCGAAAAAGTCCGTGAAGGTGGCGACCAGCGGTGGCAGCGCTTCATAGGGCGGATAGTAGAGCGACAGCCAAAGCGACGGCAAGGACCAGTCTGGCAATACCCTCTCGACCTCTCCGCTGCGCAGGCCGTCCGCAACGATAAACTCCGGCAAAACCGCAATTCCAGCGCCTGAGCGGGCCATGGCATAGAGGAAGTCTCCGTTGTTGGAGTGCATGCCTGCTCCTGTGAGGGTTGTCCGTTTCAGGCCGCCTTTTTGAAATCGCCAGGTCTCCAGTTCCTGTCCAGCGCCGTAGGATAGGCACATGTCGGGTGTCAAATCTTCTGGGGCCGCGGGCCTGCCGACGCGTTCCAAGAAATCAGGGGACGCGACGGCGCATCTCGGCACCTCGCAGATCTTCCGCCATATGGTTGATTTGTCCCGGGGCGGTTCCGACAAGCGGATTGCCAGATCGCACTCTTCGGCAACAACATCAACCAGCGTATCCGTCAGCATCACAGTGAGATCGATGTTCGGATAGGCCAGCTTAAAGCTATCCAAGAGGCCGGGGAGCAGGCGCAATCCGAAAGACATCGGCGCATTTATCGACAAACGGCCCCGATGCGGTTGCATCTCCCGCTCCAGATCACGCCGAATACGATCAAACGACTCCACCACCGGCTGGTACCGGGCGGCCACCGTCGCGCCGACAGTTGTCAGCGCCACCTTGCGCGTGGTGCGCACCAAAAGCTGGTGACCCAGATCTTGCTCCAGCCGCGCGATTACGCGGGTAACCGAGGCGGGCGTCATGCCCAGGGTTTTGGAGGCGGCTGCGAAGCTTTGAAGTCTTGCAACTTCCAGAAAGACACGGATTGGTTTGAGCTCTTGCATGCCTTTTATTGCCATTGATGCAACAGTAAATGCAAATTCATTATCATTCTCATCAAGCTGGACGTCTCCTATTTTTGATCCTGACACAGGAAACAGAAATGCGAGACTGGCATGGACAAGCTCATCAAGGGGCTCCACCACATCACGTCGATGGCGGCAGATGCCGAGAAGAACAATGATTTCTTCACAAAGGCCTTGGGACTGCGCCGCGTCAAGAAGACCGTGAACTTTGACGCGCCCGACGTCTACCATTTGTATTACGGCGATGAGACCGGGACACCGGGCTCCGTGATGACCTACTTCCCGTTTGGTCAGATGCCGACCGGTACCCGTGGCAACGGCGAAGTCGGTGTAACGGAATTTGCGGTACCCCGCGGATCACTTAGGTTCTGGACGGATCGGCTGGCGTCTTATGGCGTTTCCGATTTGCGTAAAGATCGCTTCCTCGGTGAAGACCGCCTGACGTTTTCAGGTCCCGACCGGGACAGCTTCGCGCTGGTTGAAGCGGAGGTTGAGGGGCGCGTTCCCTGGACTGGCGAAGGCGTTGCACAAGATGTCGGCATTCTTGGCTTTCACGGCGCACGGTTCCGTCTGCGCGATGCAGCGGCCACTGGCGAGCTGCTGAGCTTCATGGGCTACCAGAAGGACGAAACCGAGGGCGCTGTTACGCGGTACCGGATCGAGAACGGCAATGCTGCCCGGACCATCGATCTGGAGGAAGCCCCGCAAGCCGCCCCAGCCCGTCAGGGGGCAGGCTCTGTTCACCACATTGCGTTTGCCGTGGAAGACCGAGATGCACAGCTGGCTGTTCGCAAGGCGCTCATGGACACCGGTTATCAGGTCACACCGGTGATCGATCGCGATTACTTCTGGGCAATTTACTTCCGCACCCCCGGCGGCGTCCTGTTTGAAGTGGCCACAAATGAACCTGGTTTTGACCGGGACGAGGACACCGCTCACCTCGGTGAAGCACTGAAATTGCCCACACGGTACGAACCTCATCGTGCGCAGATCGAGGCGCAGTTGCCGCCGCTTGATCAGTGACCGGAGACGAAGAATGTTGACCAATCTCTATGAAACCTTGACCAAGGCACCCGAGCAGGGCCGTCCGCTGATTTTTGCTTTCCACGGCACAGGTGGTGACGAGCGGCAGCTGTTTCAGCTTGCTACCCAGCTGGCCCCTGGAGCCGGCGTTGTCTCACCACGCGGTGATGTCTCTGAACGAGGCGCAGCACGCTTTTTCAAACGCACGGCCGAGGGCGTCTACGACATTGAGGACCTGTCTCGCGCGACAGCGAAGATGGCGGATTTCATATCGGCTCACCGTGCCGTTTACCCGGACAGTCCAGCCTATGGGTTCGGATACTCCAACGGTGCCAACATTTTGGCGGCTGTCTTTCTGAAGCAGCCATACTTGTTTGACCGTGTGGGCCTTCTGCACCCACTGGTCACTTGGGAGATGCCGCAAGACCTTGATTTATCGGGGCGCAAGGTCGTGTTGACTGCAGGCCGGAACGACCCGATCACGCCTTGGCCAAAAAGCGCGCACCTGATCGAAGACCTGCAACGCGCAGGCGCCGATGTCGAGACTGATGTTCATGACGGCGGACATGAGTTGCGTGACAGTGAACTGGCAGCACTGGTGCGAGGCTTTGCAGACTGATGCGGTCAAGATCCAGAATGCAGGGCGTTCAGCGTTGTCAAAACGGCGGCTTCGTGCATTGCCCAATCGAAAAAGGCGGCTACGTCGGGGGTGCTTTCCCGGCCAGGCCGGCAGCACAGATAATACGACAGTCCCGAGGGTATGACCGGTCCGAAGGGGCAGGTCAGCCGTCCATCGGACAGCGCGCCGTGGGCAAGCAGGGATTGGGCCAGCGCGATGCCGACACCAGAAGCCGCGGCGTCGACCACCTGGTCGGCAGCAAGAGGTTCGAACATTACCGAGTCTTGCCGGGTCGATTGGTCGGCAAGGCCAGCAATGTCGGACCAGCGTGCCCAGGCCGGCCGCTGGCGCATCCGCATCGGGTTTGCAACATGCAAAATGGGCGCTTTGTGCAGATCGTCCGGGCTGCGAATGCCACGCGCTGCGAGAAGTTGCGGGCTGGCAACGGGGATCAGAAGTTCAGTGTGCAACTTGATGCTGTAAAGATCGCTAGGAGCCGCATGAGCGTAGCGGATGACGATGTCCGGTCCGTCCTCGGTCATCGCGTTCACACCGCCTTCAGTCTCGATGTTCACGAAAGTATCGGGTCTGAACTCGGTGAATCGATGCAGTCGGGGCAACAGCCATTTGCCGATGATCGGCCCGCTGGAATTGATGCGCAGGCGCGGGGGCGTCTTGCCGGGACGGATCGCGTCGACCGCCTGGCGTATTGCCAGAAAAGCGTCGCTCAAGACTGGTTGCAGCGCTTGACCATGGGGCGTGAGATGGACCGCCCTTATCTTGCGGGTGAACAGGATCACCCCAAGATCCGCCTCAAGTCCTTTGATTTGCTGGCTAACTGCTCCCGCCGTCACATGAAGTTCGCTAGCTGCGGCTTTGAAAGATCCCCGGCGGGCCGCAGCCTCAAAGGCGCGCAGACTGGACAGGGAAGGCAAACGGCTTAGCGGCATGGTGGCGGCTTTCATGGGTTAGTTAAACTAAACTGTAAGCCCAAATCTTCTGCTTTGTCCAGAAAAGATAGCGCTCCACTTATGCCCCAGGTGAGTACGTACAATTACGTGAAAACAGGGTTTCCAGCTTTCAGCTGCCCGCTTCAGGAGAACAATGCGAATGACCTGGCAACCTTATGTCCTGTCACTGGCCGCTGGCATCGGAATTGGCGTGATCTACGGCCTTATTGCCGTGCGCTCACCCGCCCCACCCATCATAGCCCTGCTTGGCCTCCTGGGCATGCTGGCAGGCGAGGCCGCCGTCCAGTGGGTACGCGGCCACAACGATATCCTGTCCAACTGTCTTCACTCCAAGTCGTTCTCCGTGGCGAAATCTGAAAATGCCACGGCGAAAGATGTGCCCCCCTCTAGCAATACCTAAGAAGGAGACCTAACCCATGTCTAAGCATGAAATGATTAGCCCGGAAAATGCAGCCCTCGTCCTGATCGACTTTCAGCCGGCGATGTACCAGGGCGTGGAGAGCCACGATCGCCTGTCAGTGATGCACAATGTGCAGATTCTGGCCAAGGGTGCCAAACTCTTCAACCTGCCGACCGTTATCTCGACGGTTGCCAAGGACAGCTTTTCAGGCCCGTTTATGCCGGAAGTCACAGACCTGTTCCCGGAAGTAGAGGTCGTTGACCGCACCTCAATTAACTCATGGGTTGATGCAAATTTCCGCAAAGCCGTTGAAGCAACTGGCCGCAAGAAAATCGTTCTGGCTGGTTTGTGGACGGAGGCTTGCGTTATGTTCCCGACGCTGGATCTGCTGCGTGAAGGCTACGAAGTCTACATTCCGGCCGACGCGTGTGGCGACATCACACCTGAAGCGCATGAGCGGGCGATGGATCGCCTTGTGCAGGCCGGTGCTGTGCCGATGAATTCGCTGCAGTTCATCTTTGAACTCCAGCAGGATTGGGCCCGCGGTGAAACCTACGACGGTGTCATGGACATCCTCAAAACGCATACGCCTTACGGTATTCAGGTTCGCTTCTCCAAGTGGGCACTTGGTGAACACGCTTCCGAGGCTGGTATCGCGGCCGAGTAATCCGGCAAGTCTTTTCCGTCCCGGCCGATGCCGGGACGGTCTCCTCTCATGATGACTTTCGAAAGGTGCGGTGATGGCCGATACGATCCTCTTTAACGGCAAGATCACGACGATGGACCCGGAACAACCAGAGGCAACTGCCATCGCTCTCAAGGATGGATTGATCCTGGAGGTCGGCAGTGATGCCGATATCCTGCGGCTGAAGAGCGCCGGAACCGAGGTGATCGACCTGAATGGCCAGCGTGGCATCCCCGGCCTGATCGACAGCCACACCCACATTATCCGTCAGGGCAACAATTTTGCGATGGAATTGCGCTGGGACCACGTGCCGTCCCTGGTTGATGGTTTGGCGATGCTCAAAGCCCAGGCGCAACGTACACCTGCAGGCCAGTGGATCCGGGTAGTCGGCGGATGGTCGGCCGATCAATTCGCTGAAAAGCGCCTTCCGACGATCGACGAGATCAATGCGGTTGCACCGGAAGTTCCTGTTTATGTTCTGCACCTTTATGACCGGGCCTGGCTCAACAAGGCCGCGCTGCGTGCCCTTGGCATCGACAAGCATTTTTATGAACCCTTCGTCTCCGGCCGTTTGGAGCGGGATGATCAGGGCAATCCCACGGGCCTTGCTATGGCGCGCCCAAACGCGCAGCCGCTTTACGCTCTGCTCGACATGGCGCCAAAGCTCGATTTTGAGCAGCAGATCACGTCGACCAAGCACTATTTCCGGGCCCTGAATGGGCTTGGCCTGACCTCGGCACTAGACTGTGCCGGCGGCTTTTTGAATTACCCGGATGACTACGGCGTTATTTCAGAGCTGAACAAGCGCGGCGAGCAGACCGTGCGCATTGGATATCAGCTGTTTGCACAGCGGCCATTGTTTGAGCTGGACGATTTCAAACGCTGGAACGACATCGTCAAACCGGACCAGGGCAACGACTATCTAAAATGCGTCGGTGCGGGCGAAATGCTTGTGGCATCGGCCTACGATTTCGAAGACTTTTCCTACCCGCGCCCCGAATTGCCGAAGCGCATGGAGGGGGATCTGCGGCCGGTACTGGAATTCCTTCTGGAGAACGGTTGGCCAATTCGCTTCCACTGCACTTACGAAGAGAGTGCACATCGCCTGCTGACCGTTTTGGAAGAGGTTGGCCGCGACAAAGGTCTTGAGGAGCTCAACTGGATCTTCGATCACGGCGAGACCATTTCCGAAAGCACCATGGAGTGGGTGACGCGTCTGGGCGGGGGGATCAGTTACCAGAATCGGATCGCATTCCAGGCGACGGCTTATCGCGACCGCTATGGTGAAGCTGCACTGAATGATGTCATGCCGGTGAAGAAGATGATGGCCTCCGGCGCGCCGATAGCTGCAGGCACTGACGCAACGCGGGTGTCGTCCTACAATCCGTGGCTCGCGATCCACTGGGCCGTGTCCGGAAAGGGCCGTGGCGGCGATGTTATCTGGCAGGTCCAAAACCGCTTATCGCGGCAGGATGCGCTTCAGCACTGGACTGCGGCTGGAGCATGGTTCAGCCGTGAGCAGGACAAGAAAGGCCAGATCAAGGCCGGTCAGTTTGCCGATATTGCTGTTCTGGATCGTGACTATTTCGCGATCCCGGAAGACGAGATCATTGAAATCGAAGCTGACATGACCTTCTCGGGCGGCAAGATCGTCCACGCCAAAGGTCCGTTTGCCGAACACGCTCCGGCGCCGCTTCCCGAACTGCCCGACTGGTCACCCGTCCCCGTCTTCGGTGCGCCAGGGGCGTCCAAAGGCCGGTTAAGCGGGTCGTCGCTCGTCGCTGCGGAATAGGCTTTCGGTGTGGGAGAGCGAAAAATCATGCTTGTTTTTCGGATGCATAGAATGGGAAAAGCTCGCGCTCTGTTACTGGCAGTGCTCTGCACCATTGGCTTTATGATGTCTGCGGATGCTGAAACGCTCGAGTTCGATGGTCAGGTCGAGGCTGTTCATCAGGCGGACGTCTACAGCCGCGTCGAAGGGATCGTTGCCGAAGTACTGGTATCGCAAGGGGATTTTGTGGATGCAGGAACGGTACTTGCCCGACTGCAGCAAGATGTGCCGAAGCTGAAGGTTGCTGTGTCAGAAGCCAGGCTTGCGCGGGCGAATGCGCTGTCTGAGCAGGCCCACGGTAGGTTGGCGAGAATACAACGCCTTACGACATCCGGAACTGCATCAGATGTTGCACTTACGGAAGCGAAGACGGATCTCGTGTTGGCCGAGGCGGCTCAACGCGCCGAAAGCGCGGAGCTTTCACTTGCTCGTACGGCGCTCGACGATACCGTGATCCGAGCGCCAATAGCCGGCTTCGTTGAAGATCCAAGAGTTCGGGTGGGCGCGTTGTTGGAGTTCAGCTCCGGAGACCCACCGATCTTTCAAATCGTGAATTTGGACCCGGTGCGGATTGTCTACGAAGTTCCATACGAAATCCGCTTGCGCCAAATGAAGGAAACCGGGGCGTCTACCGCGGATGAATTTCTTCAAACTGTCCGTTTGCAAGTCATGACAACGGATGGGGAACTTCTCGCCCGCGGTCTTACTCCCACCGCGACAGCCGTCTGGGTGGATCCTGATACTGGGAAAATACGCGTTTGGGCCACTCTGGAAAACAGTGCGGGGGTCCTGCGCCCGGGTATGCGGGTCCGTGTTTTGTCAGAGGTGATCAGAAGCGGATCGGCAACGCAGTAACCCGATTGCGAGCATCTAGAAAACCAAAGTTCTCAAGCATTTAACAGGAACAGGCCGCTTGCCATGTCAACACTCACTGATGCCAAACCGGTCGTATCTGCATGGTCACCATTTGGCTATCGTGCTTTTGCGTTGCTCTGGGTCGCCACCTTGATCTCAAACATCGGCACCTGGATGCACGATGTCGGAGCTGGCTGGTTGATGACGACGCTGAATTCCAGCCCTGCGGTTGTCACACTGGTGCAAGCGGCGACGACGCTGCCGTTTTTTCTGTTTGCTTTGCTGGCAGGTGCCTTGGCAGACCGGCTGGACAAACGGCGTATGCTGATTACGATCAACCTCGGGCTTTTCGGAGTAATTTCCGTGCTTGCCTTGCTTGTGTGGCAAGAGCAGATGACGCCCGTTTTGTTGATTGTGTTCACCTTTGTGATCGGCACCGGTGCGGCCTTTATGGCACCGGCCTGGCAGGCTGTTGTACCGCAACTCATCCCGCGCGAGACACTCAAGCCAGCGATCGCACTTAACTCCATGGGCATCAACATTAGCCGGGCCATCGGGCCGGCGCTGGCCGGTATCCTAATCGCCGGGGTTGGTCTGGCGGCACCTTTCGCACTGAATGCGGCCACACATCTGGTAATTATCGCGGCTCTTGTTTTCTGGCGGCCCGAAGCTGCGCCCAAACGAACCCATCACGGATCCATTCTGTCCGAAATGGCGACCGGCCTGCGTCATGTCCGGTACAACGGTCCGATGCTCGCCACTCTGGTCCGCGCGGTCGCCTTCTTTGTGTTCGCATCGGCGTATTGGTCCTTGTTGCCGCTCATCGCTCGGGGCGTGGCTGACGGGGGATCAGAACTCTACGGAATGCTTATGGCCTTGATCGGTGCAGGAGCTGTCACCGGCGCGCTGGTTCTGCCGCGCCTGACGGGCAAACTGACATCTAACCAGACAGTCCAGCTCGGCACGCTCGGCACAGCGGCTGCCCTTGCAGTACTCGCATTGTCGGCAGAAGCCTTCGCCCTGATGGCTGCGGCTTTCCTTGGTGGTCTCAGCTGGATTGCCGTGCTCACCTCGTTCAACGTGTCTGCCCAATTGGCATTGCCTGACTGGGTCCGTGCCCGTGGTCTCGCCGTTTTTCTGATGGGGTTCTTCGGGTCCATGGCTCTGGGGTCCATTCTGTGGGGACAGATTGCGACTGCGACTTCGGTGCCGATCACGCTGCTTATCGCGGCGACAGGGTTGATTGCCGGAATGATCCTGACGCGCAAGGTGGAGGTCGGACAGGCAGAATCCCTGGACCTGTCGTCCGCCAACATCTGGCCGCAGGCTCCAGCCTTGGATCCCGGCAGTTCGGCGGATCAGCCTGCCATGGTCACGGTTGAATACCGGATCGCCGAAGCGGATCGTGCCGATTTTACAGCCGCACTTCAAATCTCTGCAAAAGAGCGACTGCGCAATGGAGCAACGCGATGGGATCTACACCAGAGCGTGGAGGACCCGGAGATTTGGATCGAAAGCTTCCATTTGCCCAGTTGGGCCGAGCACCTGGAACAACACGACCGCGTAACGCGTCATGATGCTGACTTGCAGCAAAGCGTGCGCACATTCGATATCCGCGAAAGCGGTCCCGTGGTCCGGCATTTTGTCGTGCCCCAAACCGCAACACCGCAGCCAATCTAGGAGATTTTGGAATGACAAAGTTTATCCTGAACGGTCGTCCCGTTGAGTACACCAATCCGCCTGAAGAAATGCTGCTACTGATCCTGCGCGATACGGCAAATCTGAAAGGGACCAAATACGGCTGCGGCGCAGCGATGTGCGGTGCCTGTACTGTCCACGTCGACGGGGAAGCCATGTTCTCCTGTCAAATGTCGCTTGGCGATGTTGAAGGGGCTGAGGTCACCACGATCGAGGGTCTTTCTGAGGATGGGTCGCATCCCGTCCAGAAGGCCTGGATTGAAGAGCAAGTTCCGCAATGCGGCTACTGTCAATCCGGTCAGATTATGCGCGCGGCTGCCCTGCTTGCGGAAAACCCGCAGCCAAGCCGCGAAGAAATCGTCGACACGATGAGCGCGAACCTGTGCCGGTGCGGGACCTACAACCGCATCTTCAAAGCTGTCGAACGTGCTGCGAAGGAGGCTTGATCATGACCAAGGCGAATGAAGCTCTGACCATATCCCGCCGACGGTTCGTGCAAATGGCCGCAGGATTGTCCTTTGCTATCGGCCTCGGCGGTGTTTCAGCGGTGCGTGCGGCCACCTCCGCCGGGTCGTCTCTGGATGTCAATCATTGGCTGACAATCCGGCCCGACGGCACGATTTCCATCGTCTTTCCGTCAACGGAAATGGGCCAAAGCAGCTACTCGACCCTACCGCAAATCCTGGCAGAGGAACTTGATGCCAATTGGGATGATGTGGTCATCGAACAACTGAATGCTGATGACCGCCGGTTCGGCAATCCCCTGTTCGGCAATGTGTTGTACACTGCCGGCAGCACGGGTGTGCAGGCCTATTTTGACCCGATGCGCCGCGCCGGTGCGCAAGCGCGCGACGTCCTTCTGCAGATTGCCGCGCGCGAGCTCGGCGTTTCAAAAGAAGAACTGCGGACCGAGCCGAGCGCCGTTGTGGCGCCGGATGGCACCCGTCTTGGCTATGGCGAGCTGGCCGCCCGCGGTGCAGATGGCGCCTCTGTTCCGGAAGTCGATGCGGTCACGCTGAAGGATCGATCTCAGTTCCGGATCATCGGGCACGATGTGCCGCGCCGTGATGTGGTGGCCAAGTCCACCGGCAAGGCGGTCTTTGCGATCGATGTTGAGGTGCCAAACATGGCCTATGCCACGGTTTTGCGGGCTCCGGTGGAGGGCGAACGCCCCTTGACCATCAACGATACTGAAGCACGTGCCGTCCCGGGAGTCCTGGATGTTGTCGCGCTGCCGGATGGCGTTTCGGTCGTCGCAGAAAGCTTGTGGAGTGCCTTGGGCGCACGGTCGATGCTTGAGGTGACCTGGAGCGAAGACGCACCGGCCCGGGCCTTCAACAGCGAGGAAACGCTCCGGCTTTACGCCGAAGCTGCAGAAGACCCAGAAGCCGAACAGGCTGTATGGGCTGAAAAAGGAAATGCGCCAGCGGCCATCGCAGCTGCAAACCAGACCTATAGCCAGCTCTATCTGTCCGACTACGCCTATCACGCGCAGATTGAACCGATGGCTGCTGTTGCAAGTGTTGATCCTGACGGTCAGGGCGCCGAAGTCTGGGCCGGGACACAAACTCAATCCTGGACAACCCGGACGGTGATGGAAGTCCTGGGTATCGAGCAAGACAAGGTCCGGCTCAACATGATGACCATGGGCGGCAGCTTTGGCCGGCGGACTGCCTTCGCGCAAGACTATGTGCGCGACGCCGTGCTCAGTTCAAAGGCGGTTGGACGTCCGGTGAAAGTCATCTGGACCCGGGAGGACGATGTCAAGAATGGCACGTTCCGACCCGCTGCGGCCCAAAGGCTTGAGGCAGGCCTAACGGCTGATGGTAAATTGGACGGCTGGCATCACAAGGTGGCAACGCCAACGGTGATCGGGTTTTTCAACCCGGTGCGCTGGGATGCGGTAAAGCCAAATGATGTGATCTCCATGCGCGGGGCTGAAAGCAAGTTCTACGGGATCAAGGATTTCCGGGCCGATCACATCATCACGCCGCGGCAGGCGCGTCTGGCACCTTACCGGGGGATCGGGGCAGCCTACACGAGCTTTGCCGCCGAAGCCTTCATGGATGAACTCGCAGAGCAAGCGGGCCGCGATCCACTCGACTTCCGGATGGATCTTGTAGCTGACAATCCGCGTGGCCGCCATCTTTTGGAAAAGGTCGCCGAGATGTCAAACTGGTCCAATCAGGACGGCCGGGCCCTCGGGCTGTCCTTTGCGGGCTACAGCTCTTCAATGGCGGCAGGGGTTGCAGAGATCGAGGTGGATCAATCCACGGGCGATATTGCCGTGAAACACTTCTGGGCCGCGGTCGACGCAGGTCTGATTGTTTCGCCGGACAACGCGCATAACCAGATCGAAGGCGGCATCATTTTCGGCATCTCGATGGCGCTGCGCGAAAAAATCGACATCGAAAATGGCGAAGTCGTGCAGAACAACTATTGGGATTACGAAATTGCCCGGGCCAACCAGATCCCGCCGATCGAGATCTATATGGCCGAGGTCGACGCCCCGCCGGTCGGGGTTGGGGAGGTGGGCACGCCGATGGTGTCGGCCGCGATTGCCAATGCCTTCCACCGGGCAACTGGCCGCCGCTTACGGCACATGCCGTTCACGCCGGATCGCGTGCTGGACACCATCAGCGCTTAAGTCAGGCTGATATGAGTGTTGCTGAAATCAATTGCCGGGACTGTGCATCGTAGAAGGCACGGTTCCGGCAAGCTCTGTTCCAATGCTGCACTCAAAAAGAGTGGCCCGTGTGGGGAGGGGTGACAGTTTGCACAGTGGTTGGACGGTCTACAGGACTGCCAAATTATTGAATGGAAAAGAAATTCCCGTTCTAACTGTGCAAAAGTCCAAATGTCGCCGGAAACGGGTACTGACGACAAAAACCGGACAAAAGTGTGCACAGCGAAGACAATTCGGCGTCAGTTATCGGCTGATGGCGAAGTCTAAAAATCCGCGAAATATAGCGGATTTAAAGAGGGTATCTGGTTGGAGTAGACCAATATGACGGGTCAGAGTTGGAGCCATGAAACTCTGACGTTATGGTCAGAGTTTGCTTTTTGCGTCGAGTGCTCTGGTACGTATTGATAATTAAAGGAATTATTCGCCGTGGAAATGGTGTCGTGAGACTTAAACTCTGACCACTAGCCTGCCAGATGACTAACTGAGCTGCTGGTTGCTGCAAACGACGCGACAACACCTCAGATTAAACCGATACCCGATCTACATCTTCATTGGTTGTCAGTACTTCATTTTGCGTAGCGAGCATGAGGCTGTTTTTCATTCCTTCTATGGTGCTTTGCTCCTTTACGAATTCCATATTCAACCCAGGGCATAAGTGAACGATATTCCTCTTCTGTTGTTTTACCTACAACAGAAAATACCATATCGTAGTAATCTATTACTGTGGCTGCGATCGCGCCAGGAGACAAATCTATCTTTTCTTCCTGTATAACCTTTTCTACCACTTGAGAGATCATTTCGAAAAGGCCGCGATCAATTCCGTGATCCGGTAATATAGACTTTGCTTTCGAATAAGGGCGTCCAGTACCTGTCGCCAGCCATTCTAACGAGACACCAGTAGCATTTGCGATAGTCGTTACGAAATCAATGGAAGGTCTTGTGCCTTTCATAACGCTCCGCAGCGTTCCTTCTTTGACCCCAGACTTAAGAGCGAAATTTCGCAAAGAATCGTCTCCGATTACAAATCGGATCCGAGAGGCAAGACCATGCTCTGTACCGTCTTGTGTGTCTTCTATCATTTCAAAAGCCGCCATTTCCTGGAGTGGATAACTAGACCCAACTCATGGGGACCATAGATACGTGAAATTTCACTTGTCATACGTGAAATCTCGTGTATTTATAGTCATCGACGCATTCAATAGCGCCGAAATTTCACTTACTCATTTTTCGAAACCGGTCTTAGCAAACCGATTTCACAAAAGCACGAGGTAACTATGGCGAAGCCGCTTCATCCTCCCTTCGAAGGTTGGGATCGTTATTCAATCCTGGCCGAAATCCAGCGACAAGGAATGACCTTGTCTGAGCTCGCCGATCGTGCTGGCATGAAGCCAAACGCGTTCGGTCATGTCTGGACCCGGACCGTTCGGAAGGCCGAAGCGGTCATCGCGGAGTTTCTGGAAACTGATCCGGCAGTACTCTGGCCAGATCGGTATCCGATAACCTCTCATCGCATTTACGATATCCGCAAACACGGACCTAGCACCAGTCAGAAACGGTCAGTATCCGCTGACAAAGTGGCTGCTGCGTGATGGTTCAACTGTCAGTACGCGCTATGAGATCTGACACCCGCACCAAGCAGCTGGCCGGTTGGGCAGCCCAATGTTTGCTTTCCATCAAAGTCCTTTTTGAAGCCGCCGTGCTCGGCGTCTTCCTGACCGCTTTCGGTCTTTGGGCGTTTGCCGCCACCGAGACCGTTCTTTTGTGGAGACTTTCCCAATGAATACCGTATCTGCACTTGAAGCCCCCGGTACTTTACCGGTCACAGGGCTGCCACCGGAACTGTTCCGCCTGGTTAAAACCAGCCGTCATGGACGCCGATACTACTTTAGGGAGGGTGTTGGTGCAGTTATCGATGTTGTTGGCGGTGGAATTGCCTACGTGGCCAATTGTGGCTTGCTGCCCAGCGAAGCCTACACCTTCACATCGCAGGTTGATGCAAGCCGCATGGCGGCTGTTTTGAATGACTGGCCGGTTAGCGATGCTCGTTGGATCGTGGAGCCCGTCGATGTCTGACATCGAAAAGGCGCTCGGCTTTGTTGAGCGGGAACTGGAACTTTCCGACGCGACGGGCATGTCCCGAGATGATTGGGAAGACTGGCGACGGATCGAGGTTCTGCTCAAAAAGCTTCAGCGGCTGGAGAATGCCCCGTCTCCAACGGAGCAGCTGGGACAACCAGTGTCTGTTCAACATACTTCAGTCTACGCGAATGCAAGCGGTAACAACCGGAGGTCCGGTTGATCCATGGCGAAGCGGCGCGGCGACACTCTGACTGGTGATCTTCTTTCCTGGGAACCTCCAAAGGTGGAGGCCCGGTTTGAGGAGGCGCGTGTCCGGGCGGCAACACTTGCCGGAAAGGTCTGCCGCGTCGTGTCCGAGGCCATGAAGGAAGATGGCCGGAGCCGGGAGGAGATTGCCGTCGAGCTTTCTGACTATCTCGGAGAGGACATCAGCCGGGACAGTCTGGATGCCTGGGCCTCAGAAGCGCGGGACAAGAACAATGTCAGTGCCTACCGGCTCATCGCGCTCGTCAAGTTGCTGAACAGCCCGGAAATGCTGAACGAACTGCTCGCCGATACCGAGTTTCTTGTGGTGGATCGCAAGTACAAGGCCTTGATCGAGCGGGAGCTTGCGATTGAGACCCGCGAAAAACTGAACCGCATGATCGACGCTGCCGACGCGGAATGGAAGTCACGGAAATGAACGCCATGCCTCAACAAATGCCGATGCAAAAACAATGGTACACGGCCCGCGAACTGGCTGGGCTCGGATTGCCGGGGCTGCCTTCAACAGAGAGCACAATTATTCGTTTTGCAAAGCGAATGGATTGGCAAAGTTCATCCCACGCAAGGAAACGCTCAGGACAAGGTGGTGGGCTTGAATACCACATCGACCTTCTGCCCGCAGAGGCCCGCACAGCGTTAGCTGCCAGAAACCGCCTGGTGGTTTTGTCCGAGGCGGAAGCTGCTCTGCCTGCTGTGCAAAACAATTCGCGGGAAGTCGCGCGCCCGGTGGTTTCGGACCGCAAGCCAATCCGTGCAGCCGATGCGAATGCTCAACAAAAGGCGGTTGCCGATGCCCGTCTGGCGTTACTCCGGGAAATCGAGCACCGTGTTGCTTCCGGTGCGAAGTACCGACCGGCAATGGTGGCGCTTTGCGAGGCGGTAACCAATGGTCCAGACACGGATGAAACCCGCCGCCTGAGGGAATTGGTCCATGTGGCCAACAGCCGCAAGGCCAAGGTGAAGCTTGGCCTGCGGTCCCTTTACAATTGGCGGCGAGCCTTTGAAGATCATGGCTACAAAGGTTTGTTGCCGCTGCGGCGAAAGGAAGAACCGCTCAACGCGGATCGTTACGACTGGGTTGCGGGTTTCATGGCTTTCTATGCCACCCCGCAAAAACGAACAGCGGCCCATGCGCTGCGAATGTATCGCAACAGCCTGGACAACCCTGACAAGGCTCCAAGCTACGATCAGGTTTTACGTTATCTGGACAAACTCAACACGGCCGATCCGATAGCCGCAAACCGTGGCCGGGAGGGGTGCCTTGCCCTGAAGGCGCGCAAGGTGTTCGTGAGCCGATCGACCGAAGGTCTGCTGCCAACCGACATATACACTGCGGACGGCAAAACCTTTGACGCTTATGTCGCCCATCCAGTGAACGGTGCGCCGATCCGGCCGGAGATTACGACTGTTCTGGATGTGGTGACACGTCGGTGTGTCGGTTACTCGATCGGCCTTGATGAAAACAGCCGTGATGTGGCTGCCGCAATCCGGTGGGCAAGCATTTATGGCGGCGTTGCTGCGATATTTTATGCCGACCGGGGTTCGGGCTTCAAAAACGAACTGTTGGACGATGCAGCGATCGGCCTTCTTGTTCGGCTCGGCACCCGCAAAGAGCATTCTCTTCCTTACAACTCGCAGGCGCGCGGCATTATCGAACGGGTTAACGGTTCAGCCTACACGCCGCTTGCCAAAGAGCTTGAGACATACATCGGCAAAGATCTTGACCGGGAAGCCCGGTTACGGCTGGAAAAGCAACTTCGGAATGATTTCAAGGAACGAGGTTTCTCTGACCTTTTGGTCGAGTGGGATGAATTCCGCAAACGTGTCGATGAGGCGCTCAGCCAGTACAATGATCGCCCCCATAGCACGCTTCCGAAACTGCGTGACCCGGTCACAGGCAACAAGCGGCATATGTCGCCGAACGAATACTGGAATTGGTTCGAGGAAAACGGCTTCCGCCCCTTCCGTTTGAGTGAAGAGGAGGTCAATGACCTTGATCGCCCGGCAGTGCGCAGGGTGGTCCAGCGCGGTTTGATCGAGTTCAACAAGAACCGGTACTACGCGCCTGAACTGGAGCGGTTCGACGGCCAGACCGTCATGGTTTGCTACGAGGAAAACGACGGATCCAAGATCTGGGTCCGGGAACTCGATAAGCTGGATGGTCAGGACACGCCGGGTCGGTTGATCGCCATCGCCAAGTTTGAAAGCAACCGCGAACGCTACTTCCCGCTCAGTGTTGTCGAGGATGCCCGCGAAAAACGGTTGGCCCGCCAGATCAAGCGCAAGACAGACAAGATACGGGATCTTGAAGACCAGTCCCGTCCTTACATCCTGCTGGAGGAAAGCGCTCAGCCGCAAATGGAACGGCTGTCATCAGCTCCGGGTGTATTGGACTTGATGGCAGAGCCGGTCGAGCCTGAGCCGGAACTTGTTCCGTCCGCGCCATCACCTGCGTTGGCGGTCACTCAGACACCGAAGAAACGGGTTTTTGCTTCGGATGTAGAGCTGGCGCAGTTCGCCTTGGAATTTCCGGAGCTTCTTACCGAAAACCAGAAAAAAGTCCTGCGGGGATGTCTCTCCCGCAGGACTGATCTGGATCTGTTCCGTCTGTCGGGCATCGACGTGGCTGCATTGGGGAATGTCCTGCGCGCCGCTGCCTAAAGGCACAACCAAACTGAAAGGAAGATAACAGATGCGGAATGTCTTTGTCGAGACAGACAACGTGAAGCGGTTTTTGTCCGCCCTGACAGCGTTGTCACAACGAGGCGCAGAAGAGGCCTGCCTTGTTGTGGTTGATGGTTTGCCTGGGCTTGGCAAAACCACCACTTTGAAAAACTGGGTTGCGCAGACTGGGAGCGTTTATCTGCGGGCCAAGAAGGAATGGACGCCGAGCTGGTTCATGAACGAATTGTTGGACGCCCTGCGCGTTCATCCGCCCCATGCCTTCCAGAAGAAATATGCCAAAGCTCTCGAAGAGCTTGCCGGGCGTCAGGCGTCAGCGATGCTGGAGAACCGAACTTTTGGCCTGGTCATCGATGAGGCCGATCATGTGTCTTCGAAATCGGCCATTCTGGAAACGATCCGGGATATTTCCGACATGATCGAGCTGCCGACTGTTCTCGTCGGTATGGGTAAGGTCAATGACAACCTAGCCCGGTTCCCACAGGTCGCCAGCCGTGTTTCGCAGAAGGTTCGGTTTAAAAAAGCGACACGGGAAGATGTGAAGGCGCTGATTGGCGCTCGGTGTGAAGTTCCCGTCGCTGACGATCTTTTGGACTTTGTTTTGAAGGTCTCGGCTGGCTTCAACCGGGAGATCCTTGAGGCCATCGCCAACATTGAGCGGTTTGGTCTGCGTAACGAGCCGGACGCGGGTGGGCTGACCCGCACGGACATGGCCGGACAAATCATCATCAATGACCGTTCCTCGAACCGGCCAATCAAAGTTCCGGAGGTGTTTTAATGACGCCCGGAACAGTTCCGACAACGTTGTTGACAGCTTTAAGTGACGGGTCGTGCCAAACCGTTGATGAGCTGGATACCAAACTGCCGCTCAACCGCCGCCAGATTTCGGACGGTGCAGGCAGCCTGATCATGCGCGGCCTTTTGGAACGGGTCGAGGTCGGATGCTATCGGCTGACGCGCGAAGGTAAGGCAGCAGCTGCGGACGGCCGCGTGATCAGCTCCGGCCCGTATCGGCCGGACCGTGGCCGCTGCCGAGCTCCGCAATGCAACACACTCCGTCAGCGTGCCTGGAACGCGATGCGTATGGGCAATGCCTTTACCATCGGCGACCTGGCGATGGCCGCCTCTACTGGCGGCGAAAAGAACCCTGAGGGCAATCTGCAGCGATATCTGAACCGGTTGGTTCGTGCCGGGTATTTGGCGGAGCTGCCCGTTAGGGTTCGCGGCACCAAGCTGACTTCTAACGGGTTCAAACGGTTCCGCCTGATCCGGGATACCGGGCCGATCGCACCAGTGTTCCGCCCAAAGAAAAGGGATTTCTTCGACCATAACCTCGGCGATGCAGGGGAGGCTGTTCCATGTCAGTGAACGTGCACACCCTTATCAGCGAGCAGGTAGAGAAGCTGGGATCCAAACAGGCCGTTGCGGACCGTATGGGCGTTAGCCGGACAATGGTGAGCCTCTATCTCTCCGGCCGGTATGCTGATGTCGGTGGCCGGAACGATAAGTTCGAACAACGAGCGCTTGCCTTGTTTTCCAACCGTGTCACGTGCCCGCACCTTCAAACCGATCTTAGTCATGACGAATGCGCAGCTCATGCGGCTAGCGTCATGCCGATGTCCGATCCAAAAGCCCTCAAGCTTTGGGTCGCCTGTAAATCCTGCGCTTTGAAGCCATTAGCGCACACCGAAAAGGAAGGTGTGGCATGACGAAGTCACCCCCATGGACGCTCCATGAATTCGCCTTGTTGATTGGCCTGCAGGCACTTGGAGAAGAGCCGGACTATATCGCCGATGCGTTGCGCCGGCCATTTCCGGAAGTGATGGAGACCTGGCACACGCTTCGATCTCAGCTGCGCGGCAATCTGGAGTTTGTCGAGGCAGTCAGAGATGAGCCGCCCGCTGCCGAGCCGAAACCTGTCAAGCGGCAGCTTCCGAAAAGGAAATTCCGGGTCGTTCCGTTTCTGAACAAAGCGACTGTTACCAACCGCGATGTCACTGCTGAGTTGATGGGAGATCCGTCAGTGGCAGCGGCAAGGCGCGCCGGATTACATCCGCCAGCATGGCGTCCGGAAACTTCCAATCGTTAAATTTGACCGGAGATCAAAGATCATGACCGATCCGCAAACCACTGTACCTGATGGATACTGGAAAGATGCCAAAGGTGCGCTCATCCCGATCGAAACCATCAAGCCGGAACATCAGGAAGAGGACGCGCTTGTCAAATCTCTTGTTGAAGAGGCGGAAGATATCAATGCACGGCTTGCCGCGTTCAAGGCGCGCGCCTTTGGCGATGTTCAGGCCTTCCGGGATCTGATCGCCGAAAAGTACGGTGTCAAACGGGGTGGCAAGAAAGGCAATGTGACCCTGTCTACTTTCGACGGCTCCCATCAGGTCGTGGTAGCTGTAGCCGAGCACATTTCCTTTGGCACCGAATTGGAGGCTGCCAAGGAGCTTATCGACGGCTGCATTCACAAATGGAGCGAAGGCGCGAATGCCAATCTCCGCGCACTAGTTGATCAGGCCTTCCAGGTAGACAAACAGGGCAAGATCTCAACGAGCCGAGTTCTTGGATTGCGCCGCTTGGCGATCGAAGATCCGGACTGGCTGCGGGCCATGGATGCCATCTCCGATGCGGTGCGCGTGACAGGTACCAAAACCTATGTCCGCGTTTATCGCCGGGATCCGGTCCGTGAGGATCGAGAGCCTGTCTCCCTTGATATCGCCAGCGTGTGAGGTCCAGCCATGCCATCTGTTTACTGGGGCGAGGACTGGGGGCGTTTGAAGACCTATGCAGCCAGCACCAAAGACGCGAAATCCACCGTGCGAATTGAGTTGGAAGTGACCAGCCATGACGAACGCGGATGGCTTCTTAAGCAACTTGAAGAGTGCAAGCGGTCGCAGAAAAGCACCCGCACCAAAACACCGCCCGGAAAGGAAACCTGATCATGCGTATCGCTTATTGCTGGGCCTCTGGTGAAATTGAGTTTGCAGCTTGTTTGAGCGCTGTCCCTGAAGGCGCTATCGCCTTTGTTGACAATGAAACAGGCCTGCCGGGGCTCGACGATGAAGTCTTCGAACAGACTGTCCAAATCCGGGCTCGCCGGGCACACGGCAAAGAAGAGGTTTACCTCGTTCCCGGAGTTCCCGAAGCCGACGATCAGGTGCAGGCGGGTCAAGCCTTACGGGTTTGGGTGGATTGGGCATTTCGCCAGCCTTTAGACGCTGCGTGACATGTCCCGCCTCGCCGACTCTGACCGGCTGGACGAGGCGATGCGGCTGCGCCTGGAACGTGACCGCCTTTTGGAAGAATGCCACCGCAAACGTTTCCGTCTGCATTTACGGCCGGACCTAACCCGAGACCTGCGGCGCGTCACCAATGCGCTGCTTGCCACTGAATTGAAGTCACCGCGACAGCCGGTCCCGCTGGGAGACGCGGGTCCTGTTGGTGGTCACACGGCACTGCGATGCCCCTACAAGGAGTAATCGATCATGAGCGGATACATTTGCGATTGCTGCGGCGAAGACTTTTATGATCTGGACGTTCAGTCTGACGATGCGTTCCAGGCAGCAGTACATGAACTGCGCCAGGGCCGGTTTGACGAGGTTATCCACCATCTTGACCGGGCCTGTGACGGACAACTGTCTGGTATCGCGTATCTCTTTGAGCAGGAGAAATCAAAGCTTGCGAAGGCGGGAGGCCAGTCATGAACATACTGGTCAAGTCTCAGCTTGCGCGCATTCACATTGCCAAGAAATCGCTGCGCCTTGATGACGACAGTTACAGGTCGATCCTTGAGCGAGTTACCGGCAAAGCATCATCAGCCGCAATGACCGTTAGAGAGCGCAATGCGGTTCTTGATGAGTTTCAGCGGCTTGGTTGGAAGGATGGTGGCGGATCCGGCGGCGCATGGCGCGCTCGGTCCCAGAAATCCTATGTCCGGTTGATGTTCGCGATCGCCAAAACAATCGGCGACCATGGCTACTGGCGTTACCCCTACAAGAAAGCGTTGCAGCTGTTCGTGAAAGAAAAGACCGGGATCGATAATCCGGAATGGCTGACAGCCGATCAGGCCGCTCCGGTCATTGAAGCCCTCAAGCAGATTGAGCGGAGGGTGAAGTCATGAGACTAGCGGCAGCGATAACTCTCCATTGTGCCTTCTGTTTTGTTGTTGCGCACAAATATCGCAACCTCCAGACCCTCCGGCCGACCGGCCATTTCATGCGACAGCCCCATCAGGCAGACATGTTGATCAAGGATCGTCCACCAGTGGACGTTGGAGTTATCGGACCAAACATAGAGGAGGTCTGGCGCTTCCCAATCAACATGCGTAATTCGCTTGTATTGCATAATGATTTCGTTGGCCTTTTCCTGCCAAGGCTCCAAATCAACAGCCAAGGCCGGTTGCGCAAAAACAAGGGTCAAAAACAAAACAAAAATTCGCATGACGCGCTCCTGAAAAAACTACTTCTGATCGTATCGGGCAAAGAATGCGCTCCTGTCAACCGATCCCGTAAAGATCATTATGGGGGGGCAGCATGAGGCCAACATCAGTTTCCGATCACGCTGTTCTCCGGTATCTGGAGCGGGTTCTGGAAATCGACACGGAAGCGGTGCGCAAGCACATTCATTCCGAGACTGAAACCGCCATCGCCGTTGGCGCGGCGACCCTGAAACGAAACGGGGTCCGTTATGTCATCGTGGATGGCGCGGTTGTCACCGTCACGCTTTCAAAAAAGCGCATGGCGAAATTGGCACTGGAGGCAAAGTGACGATGTCCAGTCCCTTTTTCACCGAAGACATGCGCGATATCGCGGACATTTGTGGCCGTGCTGTAGCTCTGGAGCTGTTGGCGGAACTGCCCGGTGTAGAGATCAAGGTCCCTCTGCAATGGAGCCCGGATAATCCTTTGTCCCGGCTCAAGCGGGAAACGGCGGACATTATCATTCGCGAGTTTGCGGGAAACAAATTCTACGTGCCGACCCGGCGCGAGCGGATCGACACCAAGGCGGCCGCACGCCGCCTGAACAAGCAGGGAAAATCCAAACTCGAAATCGCGATCGAGCTGCATGTGTCTGAACGGTATGTGCGGGGTATCCTTTCGGGCGGAAAGACAGCGGCGCGCGCGCGGAAAGTCGATGACCGGCAGATCGATCTTGAAGACTTTCTGTCATCTCAAAAAAGCTGATTAACGGAGGAGGCTACCATGTCCGTATTTGAACACTTTATTGCGCAACCGAGTTCCGCTCCAGTTCCCGACGAGCAAGACCGTATCGCCATTACATTCAGTATGCCGGACACTGTTAACGAGGATGGAACTAAGTCATTACATTGGCGTTGGCCCGTGTTGGTTGTTTCGGACATGTGCGGTGAGCCGGAGAAATTCGCGCAGACAGTTTCCGAAATCCTTAATGAAAACATCGACCGCTTTGTCGGCGGCAGTTGAAGAGGAATGCGTCGGTGTTTTGGCGACTGAGGAAAGCATGGTGCGAGCTGACCGGTGGTCATGACAATGAAGTGTTGTCTGCTCGTCACAATGGTCAGCTGCAAGTCAGTCTCAAGTGTCGCCGTTGCGGGAAGCAAACCAAGTGGTATGAAGTTGAACAATAGAGGATCAATTGAATGACCTGGCCGACAAGAGGACCTGACTTCAATCGGTGGAACGTGGATTTTGGAGAGTTCGCTAAGATCCTTGAAGAAAACCGCGACCTAGCTTTTTGGCCGATGGATACCGGTTTGAAGTACCTGAACATTCGCATCGATACGAGAGACAATGCCTTTTTGATATCGAACGACGATGGCAAAAAAATTTCACCCGATCGAGTGCTGGTTGCCATCGAGAAATACAAAAAAGAGTTCGGGTGTGCACTGAAGCGAGGGCGCAGATGATTTACTCACCAATCCGCAAATCAGTCACCAAGCCGTTTTTGAGATCTAAAGCAGCCCGCGCCAGGCGTCCGATACTGAAATCGAAGAAGACGACGAAACTCCGGATCATGCGCAGCAGCGGAATGCTGAAGCAGGGAAAATTCACTGATTACCACGGGCAGGTCTGGCCAGCGTGTGCTCCTTTGCCGGATTTTTTCAAACGCTGACTTGTGAGCGTCACCTCTGCCCTCGATTTACACGGGCTCAGTTGGATTGCCGGACAAGGTTTGATAAACAATATCCGCGTTTCGGTTTTAGTGTTGAAAACACTTTATAGGCAACGCTCCCATCCGGAACAGTTCCGGCGCTTTTTCCCGCAAGCTCATCCATTCTCGCCTCAATGCAATTCTGTGTTGAGGCTTTTTCATGTCTGTTGTCGAGCAGCTACGTCATAGCAAGGGTCAGCGAGCCGATCGCGCAGAACTGGTGGCGCGCGCCGCTGAACATATCGGCTGTGCGGAAGCCGTCCTTCACGCAATTCTGGAAGTGGAAAGCGGTGGTGATCCCTATGACGGGCATGGCCGCCTGATCATCCTGCCGGAAAAGCACATCTTCTGGCGGCATCTGCCGAAGGCTTTGCGGGCGAAGGCCCGCGCCCTCCGTTTGGCTAGCCCCAAATGGTCACGAGCCAACTACAAAGGACTTGGCGGTAGCGGCTCGAACAAGCGCTGGGATCGGCTGGAGCGCATGGCCTCACTGGATGAAGAGGCCGCGCTCAACTCCGCCAGCTACGGTGCGCCGCAGATCATGGGGTTCAATCACAAGATTTGCGGATATTCGACTGTCACGGAGTTTGTGCTGGCATTGGCGGAAAGTGAGGAGGAACAGGTCGATGCTTTCCTGACCTTCCTATTAAACTGCGGCCTTGGCGATGAGCTGCGGGCCAAGGACTTCCGGGCAATCGCTCGGCGGTACAATGGTCCCGGTCAAGTGTCCCATTATGCCGGTTTGATGGAGGCCGCATACCGCCGCCTTGGCGGCGCTGCGTCCACCTCAGCCCATTCCCCCGCAGGTCTTCTGCGCCTTGGGTCTGAAGGCTATCGTGTCAAAGCCCTTCAGGAAAAGCTGTCGGAGCTGGGGTATGTGGTCCGGCCTGATGGCGATTTTGGCCCTGCCACCAAGCGAGCAGTGATCGCCTTCCAGGCAGATCATGGGTTGACTGTTGACGGGATTTCCGGACCGGAAACCGAAGCCATGTTGGACAAGGCCGTGCCTTTGTCCGCCCAGGATGGAACATCCCGCAAGACCCTCACGGTCAAGGATCTGCGCAAACAGGGGTCGCGCACCGTTAAAAACGCCGACTGGCTGTCGCGCATCGGTATGGCCTTGTTTGGAACGGGGGCAGCAGCGTCCGGTCTGGAAGATCAACAGGGCGGCGTTCTTGAGAACCTTCTCAGTCAGTTGCCGGGCAGTCTCGACACTCTTCAATCCCTGCGGACTGAACTACAGCCTCTTCTGAATCTCCTGACCTCAAACAAGTGGTTGGCGTTTGCCGTTGTGGGCTTTGCCGTATTCGTGATTGCCCGTCAGATCAAGCAGCGGCGTTTGGACGATGCCCGCAACTGGAGGCATGTCGGATGATCGCAGGGCTCCTGATCAAAGTTGTTGGCTGGTTTGTGGGTGGGCTTCCCGGTGACGTCGCCGATCGCTTTTTGACTTTTCTCGATAGCCGCGCCACACGAAAACTCGGCCGGGACAAGCTTAGTGCAGAAGTCACTGCAGAGACCCTCCGCGCGGAAGTCGCATCCCGTCAAGCCGCCCGCGATATTGTTTTGGCAGAACAAGGCTGGTGGGTAACAGCCATGATCCGGCCCGCCTTCGCATGGCCGATCGTCATCTGGTCTGGTGCCGTCGTGGCCGACAGCTTGTTTCATTTTGATTGGAGCGTCGCAGCCCTGCCTTCGCCACTTGATGAGTGGGCTGGTTGGATTGTCGCTGGATACTTTTTGACGCGGCCATTTGAGAAGGTTGCGCGCGGTTACTTCCGAAGTCGTCAGCGTTAGGAGCCGCAATGCTGACCGTCTCCCAATCCTCTGTCTATGCCTTGCGGCTCCAGCCGAGTGGCGCATGGGTCTGGGGCAAAATCCAACGTCTCAGCCGCCATACCTACCGTTGGTCGATCGAAACCGTTGGCCGGTCTGTAACCCTGCGCAAGGGTCAGACCACCAGTTTTATTGCCGCCCGCAGCGGTTTGCGCGGCGCATGGAAAACACTTTTTGGAGCCGCACTATGACCGCTGATGACAGCCAAAGACTTGGAAGAATTGAAGGCCTATTGGAAGGCATAGACAAAAAGGTTGACCGGCTGGATGACCGTACCGAGCGGCAGGATGAGCGCCTGCGCGTTGTCGAACGAAAAAGCTGGACCAACTCCATTCTGGCTTCGGGTATCATCTCCGTGGGCATCGCCATGGTGAAAGACAAGTTCATCTCCTGATCGCGAAGGCGCGCCCATGGCTCAGAATGAAGACAAAAAACGGCAAGCCCGCAAGCGATACATCTATGAACGCCAATCCCTGCCAACGATCGGATTGGCGCTCGGCGTTTCCGATCGCACCGTGCAGCGCTGGAAGCGGGATGCCAAGGCCAGTGGCGATGATTGGGATGTTGCCCGCTCTGCTACCATGCTCGCCGGCGAAGGGCTGGAGAGTGTGGTCGCGGCCGTTGTCGAGGACTTCGTCATTCTGTTTCAGGCAACAGTTGAACAGATCAAAAGCTCGGACGGCATTGATGCAGAAGCCCGCGTTAAGCTGATGGCGTCCTTGTCTGATGCCTTCAACAAGATGGTCGCTTCGGCCGGGCGGGTTGCTCCGAAAATTTCGGAGCTGGGTGTTGCCAACGATGTCCTGCAGCGCATGGCGGATTTCGTGCAGGAGAATTACCCGCAGCATGCGGAGGCTTTTGTCGAGATCCTTGAGCCGTTCGGTGAACAGCTTGCCGGGGTTTATCAATGACTCGCCCAAACGTCCGTTCTGGCATGAAGCCGCTCAAGGCAGCGGAGTTTCAAAGGAAGCTCGCAGAGATTGCGGATCTGTTCCGCCAGAAAATCGAGCTGGAAGTCGATGCCTTTCCAGCCGATCCGGAAAAACGCCGTGAGCGGCTGAAGAAGATCCAGGACCCGGAAACCGGTTACCGCTTTTTCGCCGAAACCTACTTTCCCCACTATCTCAACAAACCGGCCAGCCGCCTTCATGATCATCTCTATGAGGATTTGCCGGTAATGGTGCAGACCGAGACTGGTCAGCGCAGGTTGGTGATCGCGCCGCGCGGCTCGGCCAAGTCCACACATATCTCGCTGATCTTCCCGCTGTGGTGCGTTGTGCGCGGGATCAAGCACTACATCACCTTGATCATGGATGCCTTTGAACAGGCCGCCGTGATGCTGGAAGCCCTGAAGGCCGAGCTGGAAGTTAATCCGCGCCTCAAATACGACTTTCCGGACATTGCCGGTCAGGGCCGGGTCTGGCGCGAAGGCGATATTATCACCCGGAACAACATCAAGATTGAAGGCTTCGGCACGGGCAAAAAGATCCGTGGCCGCCGTCACGGTCCATACCGTCCGGATCTCGCCATTCTGGACGATATTGAAAACGATGAAAATGTCGGTAATCCCAAACAGCGCGACAAGCTGGAAAACTGGATTTCAAAAGCGGTTCTGAAACTCGGACCGCCGGATGGCTCCATGGACGTGCTCTATGCCGGAACGGTCCTTCATTATGATGCGGTGATTGTCCGATTTTCCAAAAAGCCCCAATGGAAGACTGCCGAATTCCAGGCGATCATTACCTGGCCGGACCGGATGGATCTCTGGGACCGCTGGGAAGAGCTTTACCTGGACAACGAGCAGGCAGCCGAGGCTTTCCATGCTGAGAACTGCCAAGAGATGGAGCGGGGCGCAGTTCTTAATTGGCCGGACAATCACACGCTTCTTTATCTCATGCAGGAGCGTGCAGGCGATCATACCGCCTTTGAGAGCGAATATCAGAACAAGCCGCTGTCTAAAGACAACCCCTTCCAGGACCTGACATGGTGGGTGCTTAAAAAACGGGACTGGCTCTACTTTGGCGCGATCGACCCATCGCTTGGCAAGAATAATCGTCACCGGGATCCGAGCGCTATCCTGATTGGCGGGTATGACCGGGAAGACAGTATTCTGGATGTGGTGGAGGCTTCGATCCGCCGCCGCCTGCCTGACGTGATCATTGACGATGCCATTGCCCTGCAGCGCGAGTACCGCTGCCAGCTCTGGTTTGTCGAGACGGTCCAGTTTCAGGAGTTGCTCCGGACGGATTTGATGAAGGCTGCTGCGAAGGCCAATCTCGCCATGCCTTGTATTCCGATCACACCATTGGCGGACAAGGCGCTGCGGATCGAGCGGCTTCAACCGCCCGTGCGTGCCGGAATGATTCGGTTTAACGCTGCGCACAAGGTGTTGATCGATCAGCTGCAGCAATGGCCGGACGCGGACCATGATGATGGCCCGGACTGTCTTGAGATGCTTTGGACCAACACGCTGGAGAAGGCCCGGACGGCTCTTACCGTCAATTCGATTAAATCGATGCCCGGCGCGATCAGGGGCACGCTTGGAGGATACCGGTTATGAAGAGCCCGAAGAAGCGCAGCCGCAACCGCAGTGCCAAAACCGCCCGGCAATCGCATGTGCAACCGGCGAAGAACCTGCCACGCAAGGGCGGACAGCTGATTGCGACGGCCGCCAATGATGTGACCATCCCGTTCTACTCCAACATTCTGGAGCCGCAGGACCCGACCATTCGCGAGAAAGGACCGGCGAAGGGGCTCAAGCTCTATCAGGAAATCTGGCGTGACGGCCGAGCCCGCGCGGCCTTGACCAAACGCATCACCAAAGTCACGCGCCGGGAATGGACCGTGGAACCTGCCGATCCGGACAGTGATCTGGATGTCAAAGCAGCCGATGGGGTGAAAGACATTCTGCTATCGATCGGATTTGACCAAGCCAGCAAACACCTGTTGAAAGCGGTTCTAAACGGCTATGCCGTTGCCGAAATCGTCTGGCACCGCAACCAAGATGGGTTGATCGCGCCGAAATTCATCAAGGGGCACGAGCCTTCGCGCTTCCGCTTCGATCACGATTGGAAACCGCGTCTGCTGACGCAGGATGATGGGCTTGAAGGTATTGAGCTGCCAGACCGGAAATTCATCGTGCACCGGTTCGAGGCGGAGGGAAACAATCCATACGGTCTCGGTCTTGGATCCACGCTGTTCTGGCATGTCCTTTTCAAGCGTGAAGGGGTGGCGTCATGGATGGTGCTCCTGGAAAAGTTTGCTTCTCCCATTCCTTTCGGCCGGTATCCGTCCGGAACATCGCCTGTCGAACAGGATCGGCTGATTACCCACCTGCGTGATCTAATGTCGAATGGTGCGATTGCAGCGGAAATCGGGACGGAGGTACAGTTCCTGGAAGCATCCCGATCCGGTGAAGCGGGTTATGAGACATGGGTTCGCTATTGGGATGAGCAGACCTCTGAAGTGGTTCTGGGCAGTACCTTGTCAACAAGCGTCAAGGGTCAAGGCTCGCGCGCAGCTTCAGAAACCCATGCGGAAGAAACCGAGAGCATCGTTGACGATGACGCCGACGCCTTGTCCGAAACCCTCAATGGCACACTTGTGCGGTGGATCACCGAGCTCAACTGGCCGGATGCCACCCCTCCGAAAGTCTGGCGGCCGCGCCCGCGCAATGAAACGGAGGAAGAAGACAAAAAGCGCAAACGCATCGAGCGCCAGAAACAGGCTGTTCAGCTGCTGGACGCCTTGCGCAAACAAGGGTTCGAACCGGAGAACATCGAAGACTGGCTTGCTGAGGTTGTGGAAACCGGTGTGGTTGCGTTCGATCGGACCGAGGCTGGGCAGACAGGTGACGGCCAACAACCGGCCTTCTCGGACGGCGAAGACGGCCCGGTCACGCATCTTATCGACCGGCTTGCCGAGATGGCCGGAGACCCGCTCGGTAATTGGCTCGAAGTGCTCCGGGAGCATCTGGACGGGGCGGATGATTATGCCAGCGCGTCAGAGGCACTTCTGTCTGCCTATACCGCGCTTGATGTGGACCCCATGGGCAACGTTCTAAGCAATGCCTTTGCGCTCGCTGATTTGACTGGCCGCTCTGATGTCCAGGACGAAACCGGCATCACACCGTCCTACAAACAGGCCAAGAACACAGGCTCAAAAAAAAACTTCTAAATCCTGCACCTGCTGCCTTTGCAGATGAAGATGGCGGGTCTCTGGCCGATGCGATCGCATTCCACCGGCAAAAGGTCCGCTTGCCGACCAACCATTGGCACGATCTTCTGCATCATGCGCATGACCGCGCCTTTGTGGTGGCCGGTGCCACCAGGGACGCCCTTCTGGAGGATTTTCAGTCCGCGATTGACGATGCGATCGCCAAAGGCCTGCCGTTCAAGGGTTGGCTGGACAAGGACGATACCTATCATCCCGGTTTTCTCGACCGGTTCGATGAGATCGTCAAACGCCATGGCTGGGATTACAAGGGCGGCCGGGAATGGCGCGCGCGCGTCATTTATGAAACCAACCTGAAATCCGTTTACGCTGCCGGGCACTATTCTCAGCTGACCGACCCGGATGTCTTGAAGGTCTATCCCTTTTGGGAATATGTCCACGGTCTGAACCGGGTTCCCAACGATCCTCGCGAAGAGCATCAAGGCTGGGACGGGTTGATCCTGAGAGCCGATGATCCGTGGTGGCAGACCTACTATCCGCCCAACGGCTGGAAATGTGGCTGCGGCGTCCGGCCGGTCTCAAAGGCGAAGCTCAAGAGGCTTGGCAAAGAGGGTCCGGACCCATCGCCCAAAATTGAAACGGAGCGCCGTGCGGATCCCGCCACGGGCGACCTGCTCGACTATCCCAAGGGTACGGACATGGGCTGGGCCTATGCGCCAGGACGAACCTGGGCGGATGGGCTTGTGCCGCGTGAACTTCAAGCTGCGCCCGACAAACAGATGGAGCTGCCTGGGATTACCAACTTGCCAGCGATGGTCACAAACCGGCCTCTGAGTACGCCAGAGTTGGGAAAGGATCTTCCAGCTGAATCTTACGTGAAGGCGTTTCTGGATGAATTCGCCGCCGCGCCTGATGATCCATCTCTCTTCCGCGACAAGGCTGGTCATGCAGTCCTCATCTCGGAGGACTTGTTCCGCCGTCCGGATGGCACCAGCAAATTGTTCAACGCGCGCGGTCAGCCCGTCACCGCGCGTGTCTCGGGCTTGTTGCACCTTGCCGAAGCCGTGAAGGATCCCGATGAGATCTGGGTTGACTGGGAGTGGCATGAGGGGCGCAAGGCATGGATCCTGAAACGGCGGTACCTACGCACCGCGCCGAACCTTGCCGGGGTGATCGTGTTTGAATGGTCGCGGTTCGGCTGGCGCGGGACCTCAGCTTACAACGCGACCAAAGGCCGGTCGAAGAAGCTCAACTACACAAATGTTGAAGCGTGGCGTCGTGGTGCTCTTCTGTTCCGCCGCCAAGAGGAAGATCCGGAGACATGAAAAAGGCGGCCGATGCGGGCCGCCCTGAGCGAAGCTGGATTGGGAGACCCGCACCGGTCCACAGCTCCGTCTCATACCAGTTAATATAGTTCCTGGAACAAGGAAACTCAAATGCTGACCTTCCGCTTCGATACGACAGATCTTGAACCGGAAATCGAAGAGCTGATCGAAAAGACCGGCGATGAGGCGATGGCGCACAAGATCATCGGCCTGACACTTTATGACCAGACGGTTGACCGGTTCATGCGCGAGGTTGGCCCCGGCGGTGAGCCTTGGCCTGGCTTGTCCGCACTCACCTTGCTCAACCGGCGCAGCAAATCAGGCATCTTGCGCGATCGCGGCGAGCTGTTCGGGTCCATCCACCACACCCATAGCGCCTCAAAGGCGGAAGTTGGCACGAAACTCAATCACCCCAAAGTCCATGTCATGCAGCATGGGGCATTGATCCGGCCGCGCCGGGCGAAAGCATTGCGGATCCCGGCCGGATCGAACGGAGCAGTCTATGCCAAGGCAGCCGTCATCCCGCCGCGCCCTTACATCGGCATTGGGCGGGATGATGGGGCGGCAGTGAAAGAGGAGTTGATTGCCTGGTTGGAGGGCTGATTGTCTTACACATAAAGAGGATCAGATATCTTTGGCGGACGCCTTGCAATCCTGTCTTGCAAGCTCATTGGCAACTTGGAGTGCGCGTTGTACATCCGGGTGCGTGTCTTTCGCGCCTAAAGTCTGCCAGTCCCGCATGACAGTTGCATGGATTTCTTCCGCTTCTTCCGATTGATTGAGATCCAGAAGACACGTCGCCGCAAGTGTCTTCACTTTAAGTGTTCTTGGATGGAGTTCTCCAACAAGGGGTGGAAACTCAACGAGGAGTTCCCGTGCAATCTCCAGAGCCCTTTCCACTGCACCTGTGTCGTAAAGGCAGTCCGCAAACAAATACCGCGTTGAAAGGGTGATCGGGTGAACCTTGCCGCTCACCTTTTCTTGATCCGGCAAAAGTGACTGTGCGGCCTCTAGCGCCTTTTCTGGCGCGCCTACGTCATTGAGGCAAGACGCGATCAAAAACCGCGTTGCAAGCGTGTGTGGGTGATCCTCGCCGTTCACCCGCTCTTCATCCGGCAAAAGGGCCTCTGCGGCTTCCAGCGCCTCTTCCGACAGGCCTATACCTTGAAGGCAAAGAGCGATCAAATGTCGTGTTGAAAGGGTATTCGGGTGATCCTTGCCGTTTACACGTTCTTGATCCGGCAAGAGAGCCTTTGCGGCCTCCATTGCCTTTTCCGCTTCGCCAGTTGCATTGAGGCTCGATACGATCAGATACCGCGTTGTGAGAGTGTGTGGATGATCCTTGCCGTTCACACGTTCTTGATCCGGCAAGAAAGCCTCTGCGGCCACCAGGGCCTTTTCCGCTGCACCTGTGATGTGAAGGCAGGACGCGATCAAATACCGCGTTACAAGAGTGTGCTGATGATCCCTGCCGTTTATCCGTTCTTGATCCGGCAAGAGAGCTTGTGCGGCTACCAGGGCCTTTTCCGCTTCGCCTGCGTCGTGAAGGCAGGCAGCGATCAGATACCTTGTTGAAAGTGTGTTCGGGTGATCCTTGCCGTTTAACTGTTCTTGTTCCAGCAAGAGAGCCTTTGCGGATTCCAAAGCCTTTAGAGGGTACCCGCTAAACTGTGTTGAGACTGTCTGACTTTGGCGCCAGCCTAAACACAAATCCGATGCGATTGGAGCAGTGCGCAGCGCTGCCCGCAAGCCATGTTTGGCCAACTCCATAGCAAGTCTGTAGCGCCCTGCTAGCCAAGCTTTCTCGTATGCAGTTGCCAGAGCGTCTAGGTTGGACGGAATCACGTTATCTTGGGTTTTCAGCCTCACCGTGGCCCCACCTCCGGCTGCGGCTTCGGCGGCCCGGAGTTGATCAGCTAACTCCCGCAGGTCGATGTCATCCTTGCGCAATACCAAACCTGCTAGCGCATAAAGGCGCGCATTGGCGTAACCTGGAGCGCCTTCAAGCGCCGCGTTCTCGATCGCGTCTGCCATCAACGTCCGAAAGGCTCGGGATAGCGCTTCTTTTTGATCTGCGAGATAAGACTCAGAGAGATGAACTTCGCGTTCGAAGTTTCCATCTCTGGCCTCTCTTGCCAACTGGCTGAGAAAGAACTCAGCCCCTTTTGCCTCAAGGGCGGAAATAGTCAATTGGCTTTTTTCAATTTCGGATTTCAAATCCTTAATGCTGTCTTCACGAGCGGCGAGCTTGTGCCGGATTTCCTCGGCTTCCTTGATATCTGCCATGTACCGACGCCTTGCAAACCGGTAAGACCCAATCATCAGAATTCCGAAAAACGACGTAAGGGGAATGAAAATTGCCGACAGCGCAATGATTAACTCGAAACTGCTCAAAGCGCCTTTCGCTTGTTTGAAGTCTTGTAAAAACGTGATCAACCAATCAATCATGAACGCGCTCAAAAAGGTTAAAAATAGACCGTTCGAGTGTAATTCGGGCAAGGATAGATGTACAATCATCGATTGTCATATCTGTCCCAAAAGCAAGAACGCTAGACACCACCCATCAATGTACTCAAAACGCTGTCTGATGTGATGATCCCTAAAAACCCGGCAAGGCCCGTTAAAGGTGCGTTAGAAGCCCTGCAAAGCGCCTTGTGACTGTCCGGCACGCCCGTCTGTTCCGCTGGAGGCGGTTGCACTGTCCGGATCCGGCGATTAGGGTTCCGTTCAATCAGACCTCAGAACACACGCGGCGGAACAGTTCCGGCGCGTTTTTGTTTTGAGCCTGCCATGGTCGCCTCCAGTTTCAAATCTGGAGTTCCGGCCCGTGCCGCAAACGACATCCACATCCCGCAAGATCGAAGTGTTCCGGCCTGGAACCTTCACCGCCATGTCCGGCGCGTCTTTTACCGCGACTGCGGAGGACTTGAGCGCTCTTGCTGCGCGATACGATGCCAAGGCTCATCCTGTTCCGGTTGTTGTCGGTCACCCCAAAACTGATGCCCCGGCCTATGGATGGGTGGACAAGTTCACCTATGACACGGATGCGGACCGGCTCTTTGCCGAAATCGGCGAACTGGAACCTGGCTTTGAAGAAGCGGTCAAGGACGGGCGCTACAAGCGCATCTCCATGTCCTTTTATGCTCCGGGTTCCACAGCCAATCCGGCGGGGGGTGAACTCTATCCCAAACATGTCGGCTTTCTTGGTGCTGCGCCCCCGGCTGTGCCGGGCCTGAAGCCGGTTCAGTTTGCCGGGGATGCAAATGTGGCAATCACCATTGAGTTCGGTGAACCGGCCCTGCGCGATGTTGCGAGCATCTTCCGACGCATGCGGGAATTTCTGATTGATAAGTTCGATCTGGAAACCGCCGACCAGGCCATGCCGGAATGGCGCATCAACTGGATCGATGAGGCAGGCAGCGAACCAGCGCCCCAGCCCGAATTTTCAGATCCGTCTTCAAAAATTCCCACGACACCGAAGGAGCCCGACATGTCCGGCACCCCGACCCAACCAACCGCACCGGCAACCACACCGGCAACCACGCAACCGGTGGACAATCCGGAGTTCGCGGCCCGCGAGGCGGATATTACTCAGCGCGAAGCCGCGCTTGCACAGCGTGAGCGTGATCAGCGTCATGCCGACCATCTCGCCTTTGCCGAAGGATTGATCAATGACCGGCGACTGCCGACTGGGGCAAAGCCAAAGGTGGTGGCGCTTTTGGATGGCATCGCGGCAACGGACACCGGCGAGGTGTCTTTCTCCGAAGACGGTCAGGAAACCAAAACGGGCCTTTTGGAACTTGCAAAGTCGCTCTTCGAAGCCGCACCGCAGATCGTCCAGTTTGGCGAAATCGATCTTGGCGATCCGCCCCCAAGCAATCCGGACGATGCTGAAGACATCGCCCGTGCGGCGCTCGCGTTCCAGGCCGAGCAAGCCGCATCCGGGATCGAGGTCTCGATTTCCGATGCCGTTTCTCACATCGAACAAATGCGCGGTCTGACGGCTTAACGCCGTCCCGCATCTTCTTGAAGAACACCAGACAGGAGCCGGACCAATGGATTTGGGCCTTATCAAGAACTTCACTGCCGAGAGCGTTATCGAAAAACGCCGCCTTGTTACCTTCGGATCAGCGGAGGGCCATGCGGCTCGTGCGGGCGTCGGTGATGTGTTGTTGGGCACAACGGCCATTCGCGGCGCGGCAGCCATCGGCGACCGTGTTGATGTCTGCCTCGACAACATTCGCGAGGTTGAATTCGGTGGGCCAGTCGTATTTGGCGATCCGTTGACCAGTGATGCGGCTGGCCGCGCGATCAAGGCGGAACCAGGCGTTGGAGCGTCTGTTCCAATCATCGGCCGGGCAATAAGCGCCGGGGTTCTTGGCACCATCGGCCACACCACCATCCAGCCCGCCATCTTGCACGGCCCGTCCGCTTAACGGGATCCGCTTCCGCCAGCGCATTTTCTAACGAGGTTTGACCATGTCCAGCGCCACCGAACAGTTTACCGAAAGCCCGGTTCTGACGGCCATCGCCATCGCTTACTCCAATCCGGACTACAGCCTGATCGCCGATCAGGTTCTGCCACGTGTCCCTTCCAGCGGCACGTTCAAGTACCAGGTCTATGATGAGGCGGAAGCCTTCACGTTGCCCGACACCCGTGTCGGACGCCGGTCTGCGCCCAACCAGGTTGAGATCGAAGGCACTGAACAGGACGGGTCTACGGAAGAGTACGGCATTGACGTGCCGCTCGACAACAAGACCATCGCGGAAGCGAAGAAGAACAAGTGGGACCCGGAAAAGCGGGCCGCAGAACGCGCAACCGACATTGTACTGCTCGATCGTGAGGTTCGCACAGCAAACCTGATCAAGAACCCGGCGAACTATCACGCCGATCATGTTGAAGCTCTTGCCGGAGCCGACATGTTCACTGATCCAAACAGCGATCCGGTGACGATCATCGAAGATCTGATGGCGACGTGTTGGCAGCGGCCGAACCAGATCACATTCGGGTTCGGCGCGTGGATGGCCTTCCGCAAACACCCCAAGGTGGTCAAGGCGGTTCACGCCAATAGCGGCGATCAGGGCCGGGCGTCCCATCAGCAGGTTGCCGATCTTCTGGAAGTCAAACGCATCCTTGTCGGTGAAAGCCGGGTCAACATCAAACGTCCCGGTGAGGACCCGGTCCTTGCCCGTGTTTGGGACAACATTGTCTCCGGTCAGTTCATCAACAAAACAGCCGACACAAGCGGCGGGATTACCTTTGGCTACACCGCACAAAACGGCAAGAAGGTGGCCGGAACCATGTCCGCCAATATGGGGCTGCGCGGCGGCAAGCTGGTTCGCTCCGGCGAGGACGTGCGCGAATTGATCGTTGCCCGGCGCGCCGGGTTCCTCATCCAGAACGCGGCTTAAGTTCCAGATCCCGCGATTTAAGCGGGGTCTCCTTTTCTGTCTTTTTGAACAAGGAAACCATCACAATGTCCGAGCGCTTCCCCCATCCGGTCCTTGCTACCCTACGCCACAATGGCACCCGATATGCCCCGGATGATCCGGACCGCAACATCGTTGAGCTGACGGACCGCGAGGCCATGCCGCTGAAGAGGCTCAAGGTTGTTGGTGAGTCATTGGCGAGCGAACCGGCTAGTGACCCGGCCGCTACAGAGCAACCAGCTGCGCCGTCTGGTGAAGGCCGCGAACAGGCCATTGCTGCCGCTATCGCGTCCCTCAATCCGGAAACGGACTTTACCCAGGCCGGTACGCCGAAGGTGAAAGCCGTGGAGTTGGCTGCCGGGTTCGATGTGACCGCAGATGAAGTCGCGTCCCTCTGGGAAGCGGCGAAGTCAGCCGAGTAAACTGAGGCGTTAAAAGCCATGACCACCGGACGCTATCTAACGGTCGATGAGTTGATTGCCTTGCACGACGAGCAAACGCTTTTGGCGCTTGCCCGTGTGGGTGGCTTCAACTCATCCACCGGTGCAAGCATCGACCGGGACCGGCTTCAGGTCCAGATCGACCGCGCGCAAAGCGTCATTGACGGGTATGTGCTTGCCCGTTTTCCGGGTCTTGGCACCCTCGCGACGGCGGATATGCCGCCATCCTTGAAAGGCGCGGCGTCCGATCTGGTGATCTATTGGCTACGCGACCGTGTCGGCGATGCGGGCTCCGTCGATGAGACCACCCGGACCCGGTACCGGGATGTCATGGACTGGCTCAAGGGCGTTCGTGACGGCAAGACCGACCTTGGGGCCAATCTTGCTGGTCTTGCCAACGGTGGTGGTCAAACAGACCGGATCCTCGGATCCTTTCCTGAAAGCCGTGCCGCATCGGCCCTGGAGGGATACCGGTGAGCATCATCCAAACCGTCCAGGACCAGATCCTTGCGCGCATGAAGCGGTTCCTGCCATCCGTATTCTATGTCGCGGAATTCCCGGCCAAGCCCGACACGTTCGATCTGTCGAAGATCGATGCGGCCGCGCTCATTCATTATTCCGGCTCGCGGTATGCGGACGGACCCGGCATCACATATGCCGCGCAAACCCGCGAATTGCAGTTCTCGATCTTGCTCTATTTGTCAGGGGAATATGGCGGCACCGGTGCATATACGCACCTCGATACCCTTCGGAAGGTGTTGCAGAACGCCGATATCGAAGGGGCTGGCCCGCTCAAACTCTCTGCGGAACAACTGCTCGATCAAAGCGCCGGCCGCTGGGAATGGCAGATCACCGTGACATGCGCGGCGCTCAGTGTCGCGGCCGAACAGAACCCACCCCATCCGCGTATCCCGCTCAACAGGTTCCAGGAGGAGTAAGCCATGGCTGCCCCGACCGAATATTCCTTTTCCACCTACACCTACTCTGGCCCGATCCAGTCAGTGTCTTTGCGCGCAAAGAACCCTGATGGTGAACCCGTCACTTATTTCGAGGCCGTTCTTCATCCAGGCAAGGACTACCTGCTGCCGGATGACCACTCTGCTGTGCGGGGCTGGAAGGCCATGAAACTCATCAAACCGGCTCAATCCGGCGAAGAGGGAGCTTAACCAATGTCCACTGAACGTTACTTCGGTCCCGAAATCGTCGATGTCAACGACGCCGGTTTTTTCGTCCGTGAACTTAAAGCGGCAACTGCGATCGTGATTGGTACCGCACCCATCCATGAGGTTCACACAACGGCTGAGGACCAAGCCAAATATGTGAACACCAGGATTGTCCTGCGCCGCCAGTCGGATATCGCCAAGCATTTCGGGCCGGTGCGCGAGGGGTACACCCTGCCGCAAAAACTCAACGCCATGTTCTCCAAAGATCAGGGGCGCGGCGTTGGGACAATCGTCGCTGTCAACGTCTTTGATCCGGCCGTTCACAAAGATGTCGGCGAAAATCCGGACCCGACCCAAGTGGATCAGCTCGATATCATCGGTGCATGGGACGCTGCCGGAAAACCGAGCGGCCTCAAGCATGCTTATGCTTGTTATCAGTCCTTTGGCTGGTTCCCGAAAATCATTCTAACGCCTGGGTTTGATGGTTTGACCGGCGTCCGGGCTGAGATGCAAGCGATCGCCGCCCGCATCAAGGCCCGTTACCTCCTTGATGCCCCGCTCGGTGTGACACCACAGCAGGTGATTGAGGCGCGCGGCCCGTCTGGCTCATTCGACTGGCAAACCAATGACCGGCGCGCCATCCTGTGCTGGCCGCATATGAATGTGGTCAATCTGGACGAGACATCGGATACGGCCGGAGAAGCTATCCCCGATCCTTATTCGGCGCATTTGGCGGGCATGATGTTGATGTCAGTCATGAACTTTGGCTATCACCATTCGCCTTCCAACCGGGCTTTGACCGGAATTGAAGGGGCTGCACAGGATGTCCTTTATATTCCGGGTGATCCGACATCGGATGTTCAGGACCTGCGCGGCGCGGGCGTGGTGACTTGCGAGGAACGCTGGGGCAAAGGACCGCACGTCTCTGGCAACCGGTCCGCTGCCTATCCGACATCGACGGACATGCGCAATTTCATTCACGTCCAATACATCGAAGACGTGATGAACGAAGCAATCCTCCATTTCCTTGATGAATGGAAAGACCGGAACGCCAACCCGGCATCACTGGAAAAAGTGGAAGACCAGATCAACGCCTACGGTCTTTCCAAAACCGTAGGCCGGGATCCGGCGCTCTATGATTTCCGGTTCTCGTTCAACCGTCAGAAAACCACGCCGGAAAGCGTGGCCGATGGCTGGCTCTACTGGCGCAAGGAATATGCGCCGGTTGGCATCATGGAGCGGCTGACCGTTGAAGACTCCATCAACATCGATCTGATCCGCGATCCACTGGGTCTGGCAACCGCCACTGATCCGCAGGCTGCCTAAAGCACCTGCGGCCCGGTAGAAACACTAGGAGACAAGACCCATGACCGACTACCGCCGCTTTTCCAACATCACCAACGCGGATGTCTATCTGGAAGACAACTCGCTGCTCGGGATAACGCGGGAATTCAAGATCCCGTCGATTGAATGGAAAACCGTCGATATCGAGACGCTCGGCCAGGTGGCCGTGTTCAAAACACCGACCCGCGTGCTTGAAGCCTTGACCGGGACCATGAAGTTCCAGGCACTGGAGCCGGAGTTGGCCGAAGAATTCTACAATCCGACCAAGGTGCACAAGTTGCAGCTCCATCAGCATCTGGATGTCAACGGTCCTGACGGGCTGGACCGGGAGCGCTCCTGCACCTTGATCACCATCGCAAGCGTTCAGTTTTTCAAGACTGAGTTTGGCGGAGCGAAACTCGGCGACCTGGACGAGGTCGATTACGAGTTCACTTGTTCGCGGCTTGTGCAGCGGGTTCATGACAGCGACAGCGTTTTGTTGGAGGTTGATGTCTTCAACAACAAGGCGCGGAACAGTTCCGGCGACATCTGGGCCCGTTAGGGGCACTCTTCCTCCGTTGCCTGAAAAGGCCTGATTTGATCAGCAAGGCAACCGGCCGTACCCGTGGCCGGTTGTTTCTTTTGAAACGGAGCCCAATATGTCCAAGTCCGTCGAAACTACCGAACCGGAAACCAAAACCGGCGTAATCGCCAAACTGAAGGCCTATCGGGCTGCAAACGAGGGTGACGAGACTTTCGTTCTACCGGAAACCGGTGTCACCGTGACCTTCCCGAAATTCCGCAAGCATGGTGTTTGGGCAAGCTGCACCCGTTTAGCCAAAAACAACCTTGGCAAAGCGCAGGTGCTCTACATCTGCCGCGTAGCGAAGTTCGACGGCGAAACCATCACAGCTTCTGATTTTGGTGCCTACATCCCGCTGACAGATGCCAATGAGCTCATGACCGAAGTGTTCGTCGCCGGTGAAGACGATGATGGCGAGGACAGCGAGGGAAAGGCTTAAGCGAAGAAGGCATCCGCCTGTCTTCGCTGGAATGCCACACCTACATGGTCAACCGGGGTTGGTCCCCCGGTTACCTTGATGACCTGCTGGAAGAAGAGTTTCTGGCCGTTTACGAGGACCAGCTCGCCTTTGATGAAGCTCGCGCCGAAGCGGAGCGCAAAGCGGCTGATGTTGGCGGAAGCCCACGCCGATGAACATCCATATCGCCCACGCACCGATGCCGCGTAACCGGACACCTTCCTTTTGGCTGGGTGTTGTGACCGGCATTTTGGTGATGGCCCTGGCGGATGTGACCGATCTGCGTCTGTGTGCCGGAGAATGTGATGGCGACGGGCTGTCCTTGCTTGAGCTCCTGGAGCAACAACCTGCGAAAAAGACGGACCGCCTTCCGATTGAAGCCGGGCAAGCGGAGCACGGCTGATGGCTGACATGCGTCTTGGTATTGTCGCGGAATATAAGGACCGCGCCTCCAAGCGGCTGCAAAAGCTGCTGAAGGTCAATGAACGCATGGAAAGGGCCAACCGCGCCCAGGCCAAACTTGCCAAATCCCAAGTCAAATCTCAGACCAAGTTAGCTGCTGCGACCTCCCGGCTTGAGCGCTTGATGTCGGCGGTGAAGGCTGCTGCCAGCGGTGTATCTGCCCCGATCGTTCGGGCAGCTGCGGCCATGTCGCGTTTCACCGGTCATGTTTCGACCGCCATACGCCGGGCCTTTTCCCTGCGCGCTGCCCTTGACCGGACCCGCCGGGGTGCCGCGCTCATGGGCAAGGGGCTCGGACGTATTGCCAGCGGCGCGATGGTTGCGGGCGGCTTGGCCCTTGGGGCTGGTGGCACGGCCGCTGGCATTGCCAATTTGGTGATTGGCCCGGCTGCGCAGAATGAAGCCTACATGGTCCAGCTCGAAGCGTTGGAAGGGTCTGCACTAGCAGCCCGAAAAGCCATGGACTGGATAGGTGCATTTGAGCTGAAAACACCGCTCGAGTTACCGCAACTCATTGAAGCTTACCGCCAGCTTAAGACCTTCGGAATTGATCCGACCAACGGCACGATGGAAGCACTTGTCGATACGATGGCAATGTCCGGGGGCGGTGCCGAAAACCTATCCGGAATCATCCTTGCTGTTGGACAAGCTTGGACAAAAGGAAAACTTCAAGGAGAAGAGGCGCTTCAGTTGTTGGAGCGCGGCGTTCCGGTCTGGGATCTCCTTTCCAAAGCAACCGGACAATCTGCGGCAAAGCTTCAAGAGATGGCCTCCAAGGGCGAGCTTGGCCGCGATGTGATCGCTAAGCTCGTTGAACTGATGGGAGAACGGGCAGCGGGTGCTTCCCAAAAAATGGCCAAAACGTGGGATGGCATGGTGTCAACCATGTCCAGTTTTTGGTGGAAATTCCGCCTAATGATCGCTGAGGCTGGTGTCTTTGAATGGGCCAAGGAAAAGCTGCAGGGCCTGCTTGACACTGTGAATGCCATGGCGGCCGACGGCACATTGCTGAAGCTGGCACAGACAATTTCCGAAAATGTCATAACAACGTTGGAAGGCCTCTGGCGGTTTGGCGTGGAAGCCTATGGCGTCTTTGAGGAACTCGGTGTTTGGTTGTCCTTTGCTGCTGATATGCTCGGCGGCTGGAACAACCTTGCCATGGTGCTGATTGGATTGCCGCTCGCCAGCACTATTCTAAGCGTTGTGACCGGCGTCATCCAGCTGGTCTCCGGCTTCGCCTTGCTGGCCAGCGGGATCGCCACCTTGTCCCTGCCGATTGTTGCCGTGATTGCCGGGGTCGCTGCGCTCGCAGCCGGGGCTTGGTACGTTTACAACAACTGGGATCAGGTGACCGCCTGGTTCGCAGCCGCCTGGGATTGGGTGAAGGACAAGGTGGGTGCGGCCTGGGACGGGATTACTTCCGCAGCATCAACTGCGTGGAGCTGGTTCAAGGAAAACCTCTCCTGGCATCCGTTGGCGTTGATTGCCAACAACTGGGATGCCATCAAAACGTTCTTCGCTGATCTTTGGTCTGGCATTCAGGAAAAGGCCTCGTCTGCCTGGGATACCCTGAAGTCGCTGTTTGCCTGGTCACCGCTCGGTTTGATCATCGCCAACTGGTCCGAAATCACCACATGGGTCAGCGGTTTCTTTGACGGCTTGTCGGAGAAAGCATCGGCTGGATGGGACAAGGTCAAAGCGCTGTTTGACTTTGACTGGCCGGAGATGAATTGGCCGGACTTGACCATGCCGGTACCGCAGTTGCCGGAAGGTTTTTCAGGCTGGGTCTCGGGCGCTTTTGACACGCTGGTCACCGCAGCCGAGAACGGCTGGGACCGGCTGAAAGCAATCTTTGCCACCATGCAGGATGCAGCGGCCGGGCTCGGTGAGGCCATTGCCTCCATGGTTTCCGGTGCGGTCGATGCAGCCGGGCAAGCGCTGAATGCTCTCCGCGGGGCGCGGGGAGTTGATAGGATCTTTGCCGACCTATCCGGCATGGCCAACACCAGTTCGGCACTTAATCCGTTCAGTAGCGACTTTGACAAGGGCTATGCGCTGACAGAAGCGCTGCAGGCCGGTCAGATGAGCCTTCAAACCTACCGGGCAGAACTTGCCAAGGTGGTTGAGAGCGGCGGTGCCTTTGCTGAAGTCGCTGCGCAAATGCTGGAAGCCTCCAAACAGCTCGATGCGTTCCAAATGCCGGAGGCAAAAGCGACCGTGCAGGATCCGGCAAGGATTGAAGCGGCGCAGAAAGCCATTGCAGCCACAGAAGAAGCTGCCAGGGCCTTACCCGGTATTGTCGGGACGGCGATTGCAGCGGTGCGGTCTCATCTGGACGGGGTTGATTTCGCATATCAGGGCGGGCGCATGATGGACACGATTGCGGCAGGAATGCGCGCCCGTGCCCATGTCGTTGTCGCCGAAATGCGTAAGGTCGCCCAGGCCTTGCGCGATCATCTGCCATCGTCTCCGGCCAAAGTGGGTCCGCTATCGGACATTCACCGGCTGAAGTTTTCTGAAACCATGGCCCGGTCGATCCGGCCGGGGCCGTTGGTTGCCGCCATGCGCCGGACCGCTGCGGCGACCATGGCGGCAGCTTCTCTGACAGTGCCGTCTCTTGCGGGAGCTGCCCCGAGCCCGATCACGCCGTCCCAATCCGCCCTTGCGGCTCCGGCCACTGGCGCAAGCACGTCGGCCAGAAATGGTGGCTCAGGCGGACGCGCCATCAGCATCACCTACAGCCCGTCTATTTCGATTGAAGGCAGTGCAATTGACGAAGAAAGACTGCAGCAAATCCTTCGCGATAATGCGGACGAACTGGTCGCCTTGATCCGCGAACGGCTCGATGAAGACGAGAGGCTTGAATTCTGATGGCGGCGTTTGCTTACCTTGGAGATCTGCAGCTTGGAGTGTCGTCGGTCATGACTGGTCCGACGGGCGCGTCCGAAACGCTGGAAAACAGCTTCCATGAACATAAAGTCCTGCGGGGTAAGCCAATCCCTCAGGAGGCTGGAGAGAAGCTCGACAAACGATCGTTTTCGTTCTTCTTCGATGAGAGTTTTTGCGACCCGGAAGCCGAGTACGCGAAGCTGAAGGCGATGCGCAGCAAACGTCAGGCAGTGCCGCTCATCTTCGGTAACGGCAGTTATGACGGCAAAAAATTCTGGCCAAAGTCGGTCAAGATCACATTGCAGAAAACCACGGAAAGCGGGCGCATTGTCCGCTTGGAAGCCAGCATCGAGCTGATCGAGGTGCCGGGCGGGGCCCTTTCGATCGGAGGCAGCGGCGCGGCAAGTCTGGCACGGGCCATTATCAATCCCCTGACAAAGAGGCTTTTGCCATGATGGCCGTTAAGACAGGTGAGTTTCTGGAGCATCTAACGCTGCCCGGTGATCGCTGGGATACGATTGCCTGGGCTTACTACAATGATGCGGATGCCATGGACCTGATCATTGAGGCCAACCGGGATCTGTTCCTGGAGGACCTTTCGCCCGTACCGCCGATCCTTCCGCCCGGCCTCCGTTTACGAATTCCTGTGGTTGAAGATACCGGGCTGGAGGAAAGTCTCCTACCTCCTTGGAAGCGAAGCGGGTAATGGCAGCCTTTCCCGAACCCTTCGTATCGCTTCTGGTCAATGGTGTTGATGTTGGCAGTGAGCTTGCCCCGTACCTCATTGACTTCGCCTGGACCGATAATCTGCATGGCAAGGCAGATGAGATTGCTGTCACCTTGCGCGATGACACTGGATTGTGGCGCGGGGCTTGGCGGCCGGAACAGGGCGATATCGTAACCGTTCCGGCGATCGGCTACAGGGGTGGCGCATTTGTGCCGGCGGGGTTGTTTCAGGTCGATATTCCTTCTGCGTCCGGATCACGTGGCAACGATACCTTGAAGTTCCGGGCCATCTCCGCGTTTCCGGAAACGACGCAGCGGACCTTGAAATCCAAAGGCCATGAGAACACGACGCTGGAAAAGATCATCCAGGACGTAGGTGGACGCCACGGGCTTACGATCAAAGGCGCGATCGAGGCCGTGAATTTTGTTTACAAACGTCAGCGCCGTGAGCGGGATCTGGAGTTCATCAAACGGCTGGCCGAAGATTTCGGCCATTTTGTTTCCATCAAGGACGGGGCACTGGTTTTTTTCAAGCGGGAAGATATTGAAAGCCAGGGTCCGGTGCGGACGCTGGAGATTTCGGATCTTGCAGCCGGGACAAGGTGGTCTGCCAAGGAAAAGACCGACAAGACCTACTCCAAAGCACGGGTGAGATACCTGAAGGGCGAAAACAAACGTCTGATCACACAAGAAGTACAGGATTTGAGCGCGCCCGCAGGCGATACGCTTGAAATCGATGAGCGGGTCGAAGACGAAGACCAAGCCAAAAAGCTCGCCAAGTCCCGGCTGGCCAAGGCCAATGAGGACCGGCGCACCGCCCGTGTCACCGTAATTGGCGATCCGCTTTTGATTGCCGGTCAAGTCATCGCGCTTGGGAGCAGTTTCGGCAAATACGCCGGAAACTACCTGACCCATGTTTCAAAACACCGCCAGAAGCGGGCAAACTACACGACAGCATTGGAGTTGAAAGGTGTCTGACCGGGTTCATCAAAGCGGCAAGAACTCCCCTTATAGGCGTGGCACGGTGATCGAGCGCGATCCGCAAAAAGGCCGGGTTAAAATCCGGTTTGACGATGAGGATGAGGACACCTCCGGCTGGATCCACGTTTTGCAGGGCGGCACCGGTGCGAACAAGCTCTACCGCATGCCGGATATGGACAGCCAAGTTGTCTGTCTGATGGACTGGGATGGGGAAGATGGCGCGGTTCTTGGTGCGATCTGGTCCAGTGCGGATGGCCCGCCAACCGGCGATGGCGAGCTTTTCTATATGGCGTTTGCCGGTGGTTTGATGGTTGTCATCAATCAGGGGTCGAATGACATCTCAGTGACCGGTGCGAACAACGTTGATGTGAAGGCAAACACCTTCACATTGGAGGCTGCAAGCATCACGCTGAAAGGCCCGGTTGCAATTGAAGGGGCAAGCTTGACCCACAACGGGAAGAACGTGGGAGACACGCATGGTCATGTGTCCGCGCCTTCGGGCCCTCCTGGGCCGCCGGTTTAGCCTAAGCCGATTTCAGTTGTTTGACTGATGAAAGAAATTATTGGTTGCAAGGCAGGTGATTCTTCAGAAACATAATTGCTCCGGAAAAATGGCAGGCTGATATGGCGATAACAATTGCGAGCGAAGACGATCTTTTTAGGATTTTAGAAGATATCGAAAATGGAGAGGATTTACTGCCTGATGACATTCAGTTCGATGGTTGGCCGAAATACAGAGTAACCATTAGAGGAGAAGACTTTGATGGCGGCGTTCCTACCAGGATTATGCCTGCAATACTTGCCTTGCAAAAAGGTATTGATGATGCATATGCGATCTCAGTTTATGGGGAGGTTAAACGGCTTAGTAAGGAAGAGCGTCGAAAAACAGAGCTTGTTGTCCATCTGGAAAAAGGTTCGACCTCATACACTTCCAAGCTTTGGGATGTGTTCAACAATGTTCTTTCAACGGCGGCTTAAAACATGAATGGCACCGAAACGTTGACTGCAATTTTGGCTGTCGCTGGCATTGTCGGAACAGGATGGTATTTCAAGCTCTATCTTGAAGCCAGGTCGAGAGATAAGAAAGTCGAATTTGATGCAAAAGCGACTGAGCAGGAAATAGAAAAATATCGTATACTTGGCGATCTAGCCAAGGAAAATGCTCGTCTGGCCAACGCCAGAGTGGCCTTAGATCAAAGTAATGACAAGTTGCTTCAAAAACTTGAAGACAAAGACGAGTTAGTCGTTGGTCAGGACATGTCGGTCACCGGAAAGCAGGGGCGCGACATTGTAAGGAAAATCCCGGAAAGTCCCATTGAAGTGCGTCTTGACGGCATGTACCGGATACTGTCCGTACAGTCTGGTGCGGTTGAAGTAGGATTCAGGGCGACTATTGAAAACGTTGAGTCATTAGAGAAGCTTACCATTGATATTCCGGAGGGTACGCTGGATGATGAGCAGCTAAAAAGCCTTCAGACCGGTGAATGGGAAAAAACAGCGCTTCATATGCAGATTAACGCAAGTCTACGCGGGGAAAGGCTCTTGAAAGCAACACTTGCGCGAGCTGGACTGCGAACCGCAGCTGAGCGAGACGAATAAACGCCGGAACACTTCCGTAACGTACCAGTTTAAAAAGCCATAGTCTGCCGACAGTTTTTCACCTCGGAAACCTGTCGGCATGTACCCTCAAAATCTTCATTGGCAGTTGCGTGTTTCGCCGGGCCCGGTTGCGGCTTGGGACGAGGCCGTAACCGGCATTGAGGATCTGGAACAGGCAATCCGGATCATCTGTCTGACGCCGAAGCTCTCAGTACCGACCGAGCCGGAAAAATTCTGCGATGCTCTGGAGTTCATTGACCGCCCGCCCGCGATCGCAATTCCACGCATCTCGCAGGAAATCTGGGACGGCTTGACCCGCTGGGAACCGCGCATAGCCGTGGAAAAAGTGGAGGTGGACCCGGTCGCCTTCCATCATTTCAAGGTTCCGATCTTTTGGCGTCCGCGCGAGGATGTCTTGTCGGACATCCGCCGCACCGTGGTTGAGCTGCAGGGGGTGGCATAATGGTCAACTTGATCAAGGCCGTCAGTCCGGAAGAACTGATCAAACGCGGCGCGCCGAAGCTTTTCACCACCTCTGCAAAAGCCTGGAAAGAAAAGCTAGTCACCTGGTTCGAAACCCATCCGGACGGACCGCAGCGCAAACTCTTTCCCGCGCAGCTGGAACAAGTCCTTATCGATATGCTGGCTTATGGCTTTTCCCTTCTGGGCAAAGAAGCGCAATTAGCTTCCGAACAGCGCTGGCTCTTGTTTCAGGAAGGCGCTCATCTGGATGTTGGTGCCGCCAACAATTCCACTTATCGGCTGAAAGCCGCACCGGCCACATGCCTTGTCCGTGCAACGCTGGAAGCGCCGAGTTCGGAAACGGTCTTTGTTGGAGAAAAGGGCACTGCGCTTGTCTTAGGCGATGTAACCTTTGAGCTGGACAGCGAAATTGTCATTCCAGCCGGAAGCCTCTTTGCTGATGGCGGTGCAACAGCCACAGAACCGGGCCCGGAAGCCAATGGCATTGCGCCGGGTCTGGTTAAAAAGACTATTGGCAATGTTGAGATCGCCAACACCACAGAGACTGTCGGCGGGGCAGACGATGAAGGGACGGAGCCATTTCGCTACCGTGCCCTAAATGCTCATGACCGCATTTCCAAGGCGGGCGGCCGGGAAAGCTACCGCCAACAAGCACGCGCCTTTTCTCCAGCGATCGTCAGCGTGGCTGTCATCAAGCCGCAAGCCGGGTTTATCGACGTGCACCCGCTCTTGTTTGATGGTTTGCCTACAGCAGACTTTCGGAGCCAGCTCAAGACGTGGCTGGAGCCGCTGGTTAAACGGCCACAAGGTGATGAACTCACCATCCGTGATCCGGAAGCTGTCACATTCACCATCACTGGAACCGCGCGCGCGGAAGGTGATTTGTCGGAGGCAAAGGCCCGCACCGAAGCGGCGCTAGAAGCCGCAGCCAGCATCTGGTCACGCAATCTCGGTGACTACATGGCCTTGTCAGCTCTAACCTGCGCTGCCCGCTCTGTTGATGGGCTTGTTGACGTCGATCTGACCTTCAGCGGCCTTGCCAGTCGGCAGCTTGAAGAACATCAATTTGCGGTCTTGACCGGCGTGAGCCTCACGATGGAGGCCGTATGACCAACCGGTATTTTCCTGAAAAACTGATCCCGCCCGGCATCAACGATGAGCGCTCCAGGGCCGTGTTAGGTGCCTTTGAGGCAATGGCGTCGGAATTTGATTTTTCCAAACTCTTGATGCGCACATCTTCGGAAATGCCAACAGAAGTCTTGCCGCTGGCAATCGCAGAAAACTCGTTGATCGAATTCATCGATGAGGACGGCAGTCCGGAAGAGGCTGTGCGCACGCTGATCGACAATGCTTTTCCTTTGCATGAACGACAGGGAACGGACAGCGGTGTTTTGGAAGGGTTGGAAGCTTTCGGGCTGAATGCCGACATTGTGCAATGGTACGATCTGGACCCGATTGGCCCGCATGACACCCACACCATAACGGTTGACACAAGCCAGGACATATTTGGCGACGGCGATATTTGGGCCGAGAAAGTCAATCGGCAAATCTGGCGGGTCATCGATGCCCAGAAACGCTGGAGCCAGGACACCGCCTTGCGGACGATGGCCGGATCTGAAGGCTCGCTCTATGGCGCGGCGTTTCCGATGACGCACATCACTTGCGTTGCGATGCCCTTTGTTTTCGACCCGCCCATCGCAAGCGGCAACCAGAGGGCCGGTGTTGCGCCCATGACCCGTCTTGCCATCACAGCCAGCGCTCTTTGAGGACACGCCATGCCGACCTATTCAATTTTGACCACGACGGGCAAAAACAAGGAAGCCGCTGCACTCGCCAACGGAACACCGCTGCGAATTACGCACCTGGCGTTTGGCGATGGCGACTATGCGCCCACTGGCGGTGAAACCAGTTTGCAAAATGAGATTGTCCGCAAACCGGTGCAGGGTTCGGGCACGGTGCCGGGCGCGCCCAACACGGCCCTTTTTGATTGCTTGCTGGAAGCAGAGGACGGTCCCTATACGATCCGCGAGGGGGCGGTCATTGATGACGATGGCGACATGGTTGCGATCATCAAATATGACCCACCCGTCAACAAACCAGTGCCGTCATCAGGGCAAACCGTTGAGGCGCTCATGCGCGCCCATGTTGTGTTTTCTGATCTGGAAAATCTGGTCATTCAGATTCAGGCCATCAACGCATTTGTTTCGGCCGAACGGCGGATCGATACAGAAGATGGCGTTGACGGCGGCGGTGATCTTTCTCAGGACCGTACATTCAAGCTCGCCGTTCAGAACCTGGACGAAATCACGGGCGATCAGGTCAGCGAAGCAGAAGGCAACATCGATTGGATCCTGCTGCGTGACAGTTCGGCGGGAAATCACAAGAAACTAAGACCATCCGAGTTTGCCTTGGCGCTCGGTGTGCAGGACAAGATCAACACTTCGCTGGCCGAACATCTCGCGGATATTCCGGAAACCAAAGCCGGTGATATCGACGACAAGGCTGTGCATCCGGAGGGACTGCACGCAGCCCTGGCTGAGAAGCTTGGTGGCGGTTTCAATGTCCGGTCGTTTGAGCACGCAAACGACAGCAATGCACCGACTGCTTTGGAATGGGTCAACCCGGTGAACGGTGACAAAGGGCTGGTATCAAATGCCGATCAAGACAGCCTCGAAATCTGGCAGCGCCGCTTAAATCAATGGGTATCGCTGGGATCAATCGGTGGGTCTGGTGGCTTATTGGGTGGACAGATTTTGGGGATCTGGTCCGGCGTCCCCAACACCGGCTCGCAATCGGCCGCCTCCGGTTTGACCTGGCAATCCAATAGCCCCTTGACCTTCAATTTTGCGGCCCCTGGCACCCACGCAATGCTGATCGGGCTCATGCCGACAAGCGTTTATGTCACCCATGTTTACCCGTCCTGGACGAGCGCCACGCTGACCTATGCGAGCAGCTACGAGGCGTGTGTTTTGCTCATCGGAATTGGAGCTTGATTGATGGCTACCGTTACCTTCGCCTCAGCGGAAGAATTGACGAATGCACTTTCGCAATTGTCTGAACAGGCACGCAATGCAGTTTCACGAATTGACCGCGGCGAGACTGACGACGAACGGGTTGTGACCATATCAGCTCAGTTCGCGCCAGCGCTGGAGGCAGCGGACCGGACCGCTCTTGCCCCATCTCCTGATGACGTGCGGACGGAATGCGCCCGCCGTCTCATGGAAACATACGGTGCTCGGGACACAGATCACCTTACACGACTGATCAATGACGGTGTCCGCGAAGCGGTGCGCCTCCTTCGAATTGGCGAAGCCAATTGGACTGCCGACCAGACTTCACGTGCTGCTGAGTTGGAGATGGCGGAAGCCTATGTCGATGCAATGGACGCCGCGTCCAAAGCGCTCCGGGCCATGCAGCCGATCCCTGCCGACTATGCCGATGATGTCCATTGGCCAGACGCACTCACCGGTTGAGCCACTATCTGACGAGGAGGCTTTCGATCTATCTGCTAGTAACGCGCCTCTGACTTCTATTTGGAACTGTTCCGGCGCTCCATAAGCCGATCGGCTGTATGAAAAAGATGGCACTCTTGCAAAAAAGGCGGGGGTAGCATCCGGCTCGGGCAAGCCGGACACCACTACGGGATACTCCAAGTCTTCCCGCACGACGCACGTTAGGATAACGCCGCCCCGCTTGGCTTGCGCAAGCCGGGTTGTTTATGAGCGATTCGATGTCAAAAGAACAGATTAAGAACACTGCAGATTTGGCGGAAGTCCCAGCCGCCCGCCCGGTGGCTCCCTATATCGGAGGGAAACGCCAACTTTCCAAATTCATTTCCAACCGTATCGGCCAAATCTCGCACCGGACCTATGTGGAACCGTTTGTCGGCATGGGCGGTATTTTCTTTCGCCGCCCGGCGCGGCCCCAATGCGAAGTGATCAACGATCTGTCCAGGGATGTTGTGACCCTTTTCCGGATCCTGCAGCGCCACTATCCGCAGTTTTTGGAGGTCCTGAAGTTCCAGCTGACGAGCCGGAGCGAATTCCAGCGTCTGGCGGAAACCGCACCTGACACGTTGACCGATCTGGAACGCGCGGCCCGATTTCTCTATCTTCAGCGCATCACCTTCGCGGGCAAGGTTTCCAGCCGCACATTTGGCGTCTCGTTGCGCGGTGCCCGGTTCGATCTGACCAAGGTTGTGCCGCTACTGGAAGATGTGCACGAGCGCTTGTCCGGCGTCATTATCGAGTGTCTGCCTTACGCCGACTGTATCGCCCGCTACGACCGGCCGGACACCCTGTTTTATCTCGATCCGCCGTATTGGGATTGTGAAACCTACTACGGCAAGGGCCTCTTTGCCCGCGACGACTTCCAGCGCCTTGCCGACCAGCTCGGGAACATCAAGGGCCGGTTTCTGATGTCCATCAACGATGTGCCGGAGATCCGCGAAATTTTCAAAGGGTTCGACATCAAGGAAGTGTCACTCAATTACACCGCCAACGCCAAAGGCCCGAAGGCGGCGAATGAGCTGGTGATTGGGAATTAGGAAAAGAAATGCAATTCCGGCAGATGTGAGGATCATGCACAACAAAAATCAATCATCTACGGCCATCCAAAGATATGCAAGCGTCTCGACGTTTCAACCAAATCGTGTGTGTATTGAGGGGAATGATTCGAAGGAGGTAAGGATGCTTGCAGGGCAGCTTCTGTCGATAGCGGACGACATCATAGATGATTACAAACGTTTGAAAGTAATTCCTACGCTGCAACAGGCGGTGAATGCATTGATACAACGGCCAAACCTCAACGACGCGCAGTTTGCGCAACAAGCGCATCCGATAAGTGAACAAGCTGAGGTAATGCTCAACAAAACGGTTATTCGTGCCTACCCAATAGAATTGAAACGCACTTTGTCTCACAGTAGTTTTTCGCAGTGTATGCCAGATGCAGTTGCGAAAACACTTTTGGCCGCATTCAGATCGAAAAACAAAAAACTAGTAATGTCATCGTCCGAGATGCAGATGTATCTTGAGGGAGCTCAAGATTTTTTGCAGAAGATGAAGCATCTAGTCGAAGCTGCCCAATCATTCGGAGTGGAAACGTATCAAACGCCTGAAGGCCAGGTTGCAATTGAGGTTCTTATACCAGACCGGTCATACGGCCGCTCTCTAGGGCAGTTGCCACAAAAGATTCGCAATATTAATGCCGCTTTACAGGTAGTCGAAGAACTGGCAACCGGATCACGTTCCGATCACAAAGTCCTATGGATTTCTACCACAAATGTGGTCATCGCTTTTCTTATAGAGTGGGGACCTGCGGCACTGGGCATAATGTATTTTTATGAAAGATTACTGATCGTTGCTGAAAAGCATCTCAGCTTGATAAAACTGTATCGTGAGTTGCGCCAAGTGAGTGACGGCGACGAGGCTTTAACAAAGCAGTACATTGATAATGTAGTTGAGACAGCGATCAACGAAGCCGTAGCCGATATTGTGAAAAAGATCGGTGACCCCAAAGTAATAGAACGGCAAAACGAACTCAAAAATGAACTGAAAATTGCTGCCAAGCCATTGGTCCCTGACTTGGCAGCAGGCCTTCGTCTTAGCCTGGACCCGCGTATAGAGAGTAAAATATCTGAAGAGACTTACGGTCAAGATAAAGTCGATCAAGTGACTGCGCGCCTCGAAGACCGGACTAAAATTGAGGCGAGGATTGATGGCGTCCTTAATTCAGCCGCAGGTGACGAAGTAGCGTTGATCGCTGCAGAGACTAAGAATCACAACACTGGAAAATAGCGACACTTTTAACAGTCGGCGGTGTGCAAAGCGTTCTGCCGATCTGTGCAAAATTTCGCGGCGCGCCACAGCCCGGCGGTTCAGTCGTTTCGGGGAAAAGCATGATACGCTTACGGCGATAACCTTAAAAAGATTGGTGACCCCGACAGGATTCGAACCTGTGACCCTCAGATTAGGAATTTAAAGCGAGCCGTACGCCGCCTTATCCGTTAGCTCTATTAACCTCAGAAGTCATCAATTTCCTCTTGATATTCAATTAATTATCGTATAGCGTGCGGTTGTTGCCAATTGCAACCGTTAAACACTTCGTTGCGCCAAAACCGTTTCAAAAACCGTTTCAAAAATCTCAGGTATCATGACATGGCCGATATGCGTATCCTATTGAACGATAAAGCAATTGAACGTCTTATGCCGCCCGATAAGGGACGCTACATTGTCCGGGATACCGAGCTAAAAGGGTTCTTCCTTATGGTCGGAGCCCGAAAAAAGACCTTCATGGTACAGGCGGATCTCCGAAAACTAGGCAAGCGCGCCTCCACGGTTCGTCTCGCCATTGGCGACACGAGGGAGCTCTCCACGCGTGCGGCGAGGTCTGTTGCGAAGGAGTATCTGTCCCAGCTCAGCCGGGGTATTCATCCCAGGAACGGTGAGAAAGCTGCCAAGGCTTCAAACGCTTCTGAGATAACGAACGGCGAAAATAACGAGGCATCCGGCATCACGCTCAAGCAAGCCTGGGCTCGCTACAAGATTGCCATGCAGCGTAAGAACCGGAGCGAGCGCACGATCGAGAGTTATAGGGATCACGTCGAGCGGATCTTTAAGGATTGGCAGGAGATGCCCCTGAAGCAGTTTGGCGATGATCCTGGCCGGGTTGCCGCCAAACATGACGAGATTGGTGAGAAGCACGGTCCCTACATAGCCAATGGCAGCATGCGCACTTTCAGGGCGATCTACAATCACGCTCGAAAGACCAATCGGGAACTGCCTGCAGACAACCCGGTCGACAGCGTGGACTGGAACCATGAGAAACGCCGCGATAGCGGCATGGGTCTCATTGACCTGAAGGAATGGTTTATCGAGGCTGCCCAGCTTGAAAATCCCGTCCGACGCGAGTTTCACCTGTTTACACTGCTGTCCGCGTGCCGGCCGGCCGCGTTAAGAGAAGCGAAACCAGCCCATCTGGATTTTCGCCGCAGGGTGCTTCACATCCCCCGTCCGAAAGGAGGTGCGGATCGTGCCTTTGATATCCCGCTGTCGAGGGAGATGGTCTGTTGCCTCCTGCGATGCATTCGATTTGGTCGGCAGATGCACCCGTATGAGGCCAATGACTGGCTGTTTCCCGCAGACAGTGCCACTGGTCATCTGGTTGAGCACAAGGAAGATCGCGCGACATTGTCGAAATGGGGCAATGAACTGCGCCAGACCTATCGCACCGTGGCGACGCCGGCGGGTGTCTCGGAACTGGACGCAAGGATGTTGATGAATCATTCGGTTCCTGGCGTGAACTCCGGGTACATTACACGGCATAAGCTGCTTGAGGATCATCTACGAGCGCAGCAGCAGTCAATCAGCGATACGATGTTTTCAGTGTTTCGCAACACGTTAAATGAGAACCGTGAAATTCAAGATTGGCTTGGGATCGGTGCGGCACGTCGTCAGCTCCTTCGTGCAAAAGAATATTCTAGACACTCTGAACAGAATGAAATCGTGCGAATGCGCGTTTGGGCCGCTTAGCCAAATAAGTCTAACTGTATTGCATTTTGCGATACAATTCTCTATATATGCAACAAAGGAGACCTGCCATGGCTACCGTTGCCGACCGCAAGGAGCATCCGATATCGATGCGTCTGCCTGAATCGGATGTCGCAATGATCGACCGGGCCGCCAGCCTGCGCGGCCGCTCGCGCACAGACTTCGTGCGCGAGGCTGCCGTGCGCGCTGCCGAAGAGGTGGTTATGGAGTCAGGTCTCATTCGAATGAGCGCGGAGGGTTTCGCCGCTTTCATGGATGTCGTTTCCGCCGATACGGCGCCTATTCCTGAGATGGTGGATCTGGTCCGGCGAGCCGCGCCTTGGGAGACCAGCGGCACTTCGAAGCCGTAATCCACTGTGCTCTCCGCACCGGAGCCGTTGAATGCGGCGCATGTTCTTACCGATTTCTCCTGTGGCAAGCCCGCTCTCGATCATTGGCTGAAGACCCGGGCGCTCTCCAACCAGCAGAAGGGTTTTACGGCTGTCATGGTTGTGCATGATGATGGCCGAGTGGTGGGGTACTATGGGCTCGCGCCGACATCGATCGTGCCCACCGTCATGCCGAGATCGATCCGCACCGGTCAACCGCCTGATCCCGTTCCCTGCCTTCTCCTCGGACAACTCGCAACCGATTTGGCCTGGGCAGGGCAGGGGATCGGCACCGGCCTCGTCAAGCATGCATTGGAGCGCAGCGTTCAGGCGGCTGCTCTCATCGGTGGGCGGGCATTGGTGGTGAACGCTGTCGATAACGAGGCGGCGCAGTTCTGGCAGCGCCGCGGTTTTGTACCTTCCCGCGGCGATCCGTTTGTTCTCTTCCGCTCCACTGCCGCCATTGCGGCGTCACTCGAGGCTGCAAGAGCTTAGTCACCAAGGGGAGTGAAGGTGCACACGGGGCGTGCCAATAGGTACTAAGGCGAGCGAATGGCTCTTAGTGACCGTCGCAGAGAATCGCGATACCCCGAAATAGGCGTACACAGAACGCCCGCACAAGCCGGACGAAAACTTACGACCAAATCTCTAGCGAGATCATCACTGAGATGGAAGCTGGCCGCGTGCGTGAATCGGCGTCACGGATTGACCCCGGTGGTACGTACAATTTCAATAACTTACGACGCCGATCGGCAACGGGGCCTCTTGCCGATTCACAACATTCGCTTAAGGCGGCTATATGATAGGACGAGCGCCGCAGGATAGGCGGGCAGAACTACCTCACTATCATTCGATCGACTTCTCGACAAAGCCGAGCGTATTGGCATTTTCGACCAGCGTCCGCACCTTTGCGCGATCGAGTCCGCCGGGCACTTCTGCTTCGATCTCGAGCCTTAGCCTCACTTCGTTACCTGGTAGCGTCGTGAGCTGTTCGACGATCGCCTCGACAATTTGGTGGATATCCCTTGCCGGCCGTTCCGGCGAGATCATTACGGTGCCGGTAAACCGCGTTGGCTTCCGCTCTGAATGAGGCGAACCGGGAGCCCCGTCCGTTGCTTGCTCTTCGAATTTTTGCGACTTCTCACCAGGCGCCTCCGAACCGCCGGTCAGGCCAGGCTCTGCGGGGGCCGGCCTGTGTGCCTCAGCAACGTCAGACTTCACGATGATGCTATCGCTGTCGATGACCACAACCGCATTGTCGGTTCGTTCGATTGCAAGCCCCAGATAGGCACCTGCATTCTCATCCCATCGCTCGGCGTAGGCGAAGGGTCCGGGCAGCATGCCGCTGACGGCTGCCTGTACGGCCTTAATCAAGACGTCCCGGTTCTTCAGTCGCGGTAGATAGATGTGGCGGTTAAGATACTCCAGCAAATCCTTCAATGACAGGTGTGGTTTGCCGTTCCAGATGTATTTCTGGAGATCGCGATCGAGGCGCGATGGTCCCAGTTCGGTGAGCAGCCCTTCCTCGGCCACGAGCTTTTTGCTCACCCGCGCCAATAGCCCGTCCTGTGCCGGAATCTTGCCCGACATCCACTCGACATCGGCCTGGGCACTCTCCTGCGTCGGATAATGCAGATAGCACCACGCCTCCTTGAGACGCGTCTTTATCGTCTCGGTTGCTTCGGCCAGCTTGGCCTTAGCGAGCGCACTGTCACTCTGGGTGAGGTTGAGCCGATCAGTGTCGCGGACGATCTCGCCCCACGCTAGGGAGGTGCGCACGGCGTCTTTCAGGTTGTCGAGCTGGCGGGCGTCCGCAGCGATAAACACCAGGGTGTTGCGATACACGCGCGGTGCGCTGCCACGCTGCATCAGGATGTCCTTCGCTTCGATCAACGCTTCCGAGGTGTCGCGTCCGTTGTGCGAATGCGCGACCCCCAATACCACGGCCCGCACGCCGCCGGCTTCATCGGGCACCTCGGCCGAGGAGGCTGGCGCGACCTGCCGGGCGTCGAAATGCCCACGATCCGCGAGGCCATTCACATATTTGCCGAGTTCCGCGTCGATCGTCACGTCAACCAACGCCGCTTCGATCTGCGCTGCCTTATCCGCGGCAATTCGGTTGAGGCTGGCCGACATGGAGTACCAGTAGCGGCCAAGATCGGCGTGCATGAACTTGGCCTGGTTGGTCAGCCGCCGAAGTGCGTCTCCAAAAATTGCCGGGCGCTCTCCCGGCTGCACGACTCCAAGATTGATCTGCTTGTCGTCCAAACCGGTATTCTGCTGCTGGTGCGTCGGCGCGGTTCCCATGAAGATCGTTCGGGCGACCCGCCTGGTCGCCGAGTAGCGGTTCAGGTTCGGCGCCGATTGATCGATCTTATAGGGCGTGGACGTTGTGCCATCGACATCACCGGCGATGATCGACTGCCAGCTTACGTCGAGATAGTGCAGCAACTCCGGCTCAATGCGCGGCGAGCTAACCGCGACGCTTCCTGGCATGATCATCACCGACGGGTCGCCGCTCATCCAAAGCTCGTGGACGGCCTGCGCCATCAGACGGAGTACGCCTCGCGTACGTTGGAATTTTTCGAGTGAACCCCAACTCGTGTAGAGTTGATCGAACAACTCGGGATGGATCGGATAAGCCTTCTCCAGCTTGCGGCGGTAGTCTTCGTCCGCGCAGCCCTGCGGGAAATCGTTGGCGTTCTCTCGATAGAGCTTGGCGAACTGCTTCAGCGTGTTGTCACGGTGATGGAATTTGTCGCCGGGGATGTCCTTGAACAGCCGCCGCCGGACGATTTCATAGCTCTCTTCCTGGCTCGCCGGCCGCCACGAGGATTCCACACGGCTGAAGGTCTGCTTGAGGCGCGCTAGCGCTTCCTGGCCCCCTTCGCCACCCACCTCGATCTGCGAGGCGGGTAAGGAGGCGACGAGCAGTGTGCCGGGGCTAGCCTTCACCGCCTCCGTCAGCGACTGAACGAAGGACAAATTCGCATCGAACGACCCCGACGGCAGCCCCTCGACCTTGTAGATCTGCCGGAGGTAGGCGACCCATTCATCGATCAGGATTAGGCTCGGCGCATATTTCTTGAAGAGCGCCTCCAAGAGGTTCGAGCCCGGTGCGATGCCGCTGGCGTCGTTTCCCGCCACCATGGCATAGGCGTCAGCGCCGCCAAGCTGCCAGGCGAGTTCACCCCAGGTCGTTCGGATTTTCCGATCACCCTCGGCGTGGAGCACGTCCTGCGGTCCTCGCGATGTGCCGACGAGCACAGCGCGATTGACGCCCTTCGGCACGCTAAGGCCCTGCTTTTCGAGCAACTGGTCCAGGCCGGAGAGATCCTGGACCGGAGTCGGGCCGCCCATGTGATAGAGGGCCAGCATCGAGTGTGTCTTGCCGCCGCCGAAGTTAGTTTGCAGTTCAACGACGGGATCGCCGCCGCTGCCGGACAGCCGCTTCGCTGCCCCGATCAGCAGCGCGCTCAAACCTTCCGTCAGATAGGTGCGGCTGAAGAACTGGCGCGGGTCGCGATATTCCGGCGGAGCGCTGCCCGAATGCACCTTGGCGAGATCGGCTGCGAATTCGGCCTGCTGGAACTCGCCGGTGGCAACATCCTGGTGCGGCTCGACCACCTCGCGCCACGGCAATAGGCCGGCCACGGTCTCGACCGAGATTTCGAGACGCTGGGTTTTCCGTCGCTCCTCGTTGCGCCGAAGCTCGGTGAACTTCGTGCGCAGAATAGTGTCGCGCATCTTGCCGAGCTGCTCGGCCGTCTCGCCGGCGCTGATCGCCTCCATCAACCGACGCATGGAATCGAGCGCGCGCTCGGCGTCGTCGTAGGTGAAGGTCGCGTTGTGCGATAGCTTGTTCCGAACGTCGCCCAGCTCATTGACCAGCGAGCGTTCGGCACGGCCGAGCACCGCTTTGAACGCCTCGCTCCAGAAGCGATCCATGACGTTGAACAGCGCGGCCTGGTCCCAACCGACCGCGCCGCTGCTGTTAGGACGCAAGTTCGGCAGCTTTTCCAGCACCTGGACTTGCCAGTGCCCCTTTAGCGAGGTTTCGAGCCGCTTTTCGACGAAAGGAATCAGCGCCACCGGCAGCAGTTCCATTCCTTCAAATACATATTGGCGCGTGCTTTTTGCCACGTTCCGTTCCCCCTCAAATATCCAACCGGATCTGACGATCGCCGCGTGCGTCGTGGATGGACGCCGCGGCCTTTGTCAGCTCAGTCCAATCGGCGATCAGGGCGTTGTAGGCCGTGGCCTCCTTCGCATCCTTCCGCTTGTTTGCGCTGATGTCGTAGAGGCAGTAGGCGAGATCCTTCACCGCCACGGCCTGGGTGCTGATCTTCTTCAAAAGGACGGCGGTATCGTGGGAGATACCGTCCTTCTCGTGCAGGCGGATCAAATGCTGGAGACACTCCCACACCGTCAGGTGTCTGTCCTCTTCCGGATCCCAATCCTTGTCGAGTTCGTCACGGGCGAGGATGCGGACCTTGCCGGCGGCGCTATCTATGATCCCGGCGTGCTTGACGCTTTCGACCGCGATACCGCGCGCACGGGCAAGGTTGTCAGCCACACCATAGTCCCCCTTGCCTTTCCCGTGCTGCTCGAACCAGGTGATGGCGAACCGGGTGTCCGCGTCGAACTCACCCTGGATGCCCCCTAGGTACTCGTCGAGTTCTTTGTTGATGAGCTGAAGCGCGGTTTTCACGCTCATCGGATTGTCGTCTGACTCCAGCACAGTCTTGTAGCGCGAGAACACGCCCATGCCGGGGCCGATGGCTGATTGTGGCATATCCGCCGGCGCGATGTTGGCGGCCTGAAGCTCGGAGATCGATGGCGGCAGCTCGCGCTTCAATGCACGGATGAACTCAGCGCGTGTAATGCTTTCTGCCGTGGTTTCCTTCTTTCGACAAACGAGGACGACGGAGTTGGCAAGAGCATTGGTCCCCGAGGCGATCATGCGGTTCGCCATTTCGGTACGCATCGGCCAAGTACCAACGACAGCGTAGCCGGCTTCGACTACTGCTTGCAGAAAGGTGGCCCAACCTGTCGAGCTGATGCCCTCTTGATCAATCTCGCTCTGCTTGAATGCGTAATAAATCGTCGCCGGAAACGCATCCGATGATTGGGCCGCCATATTCGCGATTGCACGGCTCATCCCATCAAGGAAAAAGCGTTCGGCAGACTCGCGCCCCCCATGCCGATACGGCGTTGCTACCAGCTCCTCGGCCTTGGGCGTGGCGAGAACGGAAAAGACCTCTGGATATACCTTCTGGATATTTGGCTTCATCCAGCAGTAGAAAAAGTCCGACAAATCCGCATAGCCAATATTGTCATAATAGGGCGGATCGCACGAAATAACGGTCCCCGCTGGGTATTCGGCGGTCTGCGCGTCCTGATTACACTCGATACCCGGTGAAAATGGTAGAAACCGGTCCAAAACCTTGGAAACCGTTGTCGCGCTCACGAGAAAATCGCCAGCAGCACTTGCAAATGGATTGGCCTCGAAAAAATCCCACGACATGGGAATAGCCTGCCGACTGAACATATTCTTTAGCTGCGTCTTGTCCGCTGCCCACCGGCAGATCGTGTTGCAGCTGTCGGCAAGTCTGCTACCCGCCAATCCAAGATAGACGCTTACTGCCTCAGCATAGGCTTGGGCTCCGCTACCGCCATCGCGCAAAGGTACGCCATCGTTCTGGAGTCCGACGGCCAAACCATCGACCTCAATTTGTTCCCGTGCTTCCTGTACCAGATCGCTGAAAGTGTTCAGAGCCACCAACTGGCGATCAGTGAACAAGTCGCCGAAAGTCGCTAGGCCGTAGTCCACCGTCCAGAAATTGCGAGGATCGTTCGGGAGTTTGGTTACCGGTTCCCATACAGGCTTTGCCGACAGGGCGATTGTTTCGTGCATCTCCGTAGGCGCGACATAGGCTCTGCTGCGATTACCTTCCGCAACAATGGCGATCAGCGTTTGGCCCATTTTGCCGGCACGCCCATTACTCTTCACATAGTCAGGAGTGATTGCAGCATCTGACATAAGGCAGCGGAAATTCGCGCCGCGACCTGCCTTGGTCCCCTCCTTGGCCGCCGCGATCTCGGCTTTGGTTCCGCCATGCCTGACCCGATAGGAAATGGACTTCGCCTGCTTATCGACGATGGGCTCGACCCACGCCTCCTTGCCGGTCTTAGTGCTGAGCAGGAAGCTCGATGCGATTGGTACCGCAACATTCGAGAACGCTGGATCGGGACTTGGCACCGTGCGCGCCCAGATCCAACCAATCACTGTCGCCCTGGCCCCCCCATATCCCTTCGTCAGTTCAATCTGCGGATAGAGATGCCCGATGCGTTCCCATGCCTTCTTGCGCATCCACTCGCCGTAATATTTGACGTCCTCCGCTAGACCCTCGGCGTTACGATAGAACTGCCGGTCCTTCGCGCCCCGATGGACCGGCTCCTTGTCCTTGAACTTCGGCGGGATCTCGATCATCGCCTTGCCGATCATCACCGCGACCGGGTTCAGATCAGACCCATAGGCGGGCAGACCGAGACGCTGCGCCTCCAGCGGGATTGACCCGCCGCCCGAAAACGGGTCATAGACTGGCGGCAACTCGCCGCCGCAGCTCTTGCGGATTTCGACACGGGCCCGTTTCAGCACCTTCTCGTTAGTCGAGTTCTCCCACTTCACCAGGTCCTCGATGATGGCGAAGAGCCGCTTGCGCTCAATCTCGACCGCTACGTCCTCCAGCGTCGGCTCTGGTGAAACCGCCGCCGTCCCCTGCGCCGAAGCCTTGCTCTTCTCCCAAGCAGCAAGGCGCTCCGGTAGTTCCGCTTCCGCCTGAGCACGGAGTGAGGAGTTGGCGAGCAGTTCTTCGGCGTGAGACGAAGGGTCATCAACCAGCTGGGCAAAAAGAACAGCTCGACACGCAGCTAACGGCCGCCGCGCCCACCACAGATGCAGCGTTGACGGATGGCCATGCCTGATCGACTTCTCGCGCGCAGAGGCCGCATTGATCGCTTCGAGCGGAATGGCGACTTCGATGAGTTTCTTTTTGTAAGCTGTCACAGTTCCACCTCGATCCAATCGAAATCAGGAAACGGCTCGCCCGGATGCCGAAGCCTTAGCTCGCCCATCAAGGAACCGTCCGAAAAAACACTGCCGTAAAATGTCCCGCCATCCAGATCGGCGGGCGTGTCTCGCCGCTCCGATGGTTCCAGCGCCATCAACTCTGAAGCACCAGCCGGCTGTACCGCCGAACTCAGAGCGCGCAGGACTTTCAGATCAAGGCCGACAAGTTCGATGTCGATGCCATCCCGGAACCAGGGGAAAGGCCAAAACGGCCAGTCTCGGAATTCACGCCAGAATTTGCGGCTAGACAGGTCGGGATACCTCGGCGCCACAGACGCGATGCTGACAGCATATTGGCGTCCACCCACGGATAGAAGAGGAAACTCGTATCGCCGCGGCTCCTCTTCGTCTTCCCGAAGCCGAGTAGCCGCGTCGTCCAATCCCATCAGCGATAGCCACGAGGAATAATTAGCCCGGCGAACCGCGTCGCGGGGGAATTCGACAGGATTTTCAGAGATCTCCGGTTCAGGGTCGACGAAAGCGATAAGCGATGTCTCGCCGGAAGTATCTCCGGTTTCACGTAGGAAGGTGCCGATCGCAAAGCTCTTGATTGGCTGGGGGGTGATATATTTGTCCCAACCGTCGAGCTGGGTCAGTCCCTCCCTCAGGGCGCCTTTGATTGGCGGTTTCCGTCCAGGAGTCGAGAACCCACCCTTGCACTCGGCGAGCACCCATTCCTGTCGTGCGTTTTCGGCGATGAAGTCTGGTGCCTTCGTCTTGTCTGCTGGCCATTGCCTATTTTGCGTGGTGGCGCGTTTCCTCCATTCGGTTTCAAAGCGACCGACATAGGCGTAGCCGGTGTCCTCCAGGAACAGTAGAGCCATACCTTGTGCAATCCGACCGGCTAAGCCAGTGCCGGCGAAGTCAGCATAGAAATTTGACATGCCCTCGTTCAGGCACCATTCGCTCGCGTCCCAATCGAACAGGTGACCGTTTTCGAGAAGAAACCCGGTAGCCCCTACCCACCGAATTGGCGCGGACGGCCACCGCAAGCAATCAGCCTTCTTGACCGCGTGGGCGAGACGCCAAGCACTGAAATTCACGGTGCCCGATGCTTTCGGTAGCGGTCGTGTACGACCGTGGGGCTTCTCCACCTTGGCCTTCGCCAATTCATGGACGGGGAGGTTGCTGTGCCCGTTAAACGCCTGAAGGACCCGTTTGGAAACGCCACCCCAACGAGCCATGTGGTCGAGCGGCAACGCCATAGCGCTAGTCGTTGAGGTCATAAACGAGCCTGTATGTTGCGGGATGAATGGTGATCTCGCCGTTGTCGCGCAGCGCGCGTAGGTGAGTCCCCGTCATCTCGACGGGCTCGCCCTCCGGGTTGACGAGAATGAATGAGTACACGTCGGGCTTCAGATCGAGCAGGCCCCAGATGTCAGCTTCGATCTGAAGCGCGTCGCGCTCCAGACAGTGTTCCTTCGGATAGTAGTGGCACAACACCTCGCCGCTTGCCGAGCGGCGCTCCCACGGAAATCTCGCACCATTGGCGCGGCCGATCCAGCTTCCATCCGAATTGAAAAAGCGGTCGTTGCCGTCGGCCTTGTAACCGTGGGCGAGCGCGAAACGCGCCATGACGCTGGGACGTGGAGGCTTGGGGGCAACACGGGGCTTGGTGGCGATTTCAGCGTCAATCAAGTCATGATCCAGCTCTTTGGGCTGCGGCTCGGGTTCGGGCGGTGCGGTGGATTCATCGTCCTCCGACAGATGGACATCGTCCTTCGCGATCGACGCAGCATCCTCATCAGCGCCCGCGGAAGGCTCCCCTACTACACCGTCCTCAATCGGTGCGGCTTCGGGCGGGAGCTCGACAGCCGACGCAACGGTTTCTTGCTCAGGGCCAAGCGTGAAGTTCTCCTCGAGGTAGTCCTTTATGTCCTCAGGCGATCGATCGAACGCATAGGCTAGGGCTGCGCGAATATCGGTAGTCAGGTTCCTTCCGATCTCCTCGGGCACGCGCTTGGCGAGCTTCGCCTTCGGTAGAGGGCCAACGAACAGTTGACGGTCCAGCCAAAGGACGTCGGTAAGCCGCGCGGTGCCAGCGGGCATACCATCGAGGTAGGGAATGACCTCCAGTTTGGGCGCCTGGACCCAGCTTGTCTCCGCAATCGCTTCCGCTAGTGCTCTCACACGCTCGGTGTCGGCGGAATCGGCAAACTCGATCCGCCCGAGCTGAACTCCGAACGCTGTCAACCAGGCGCGCCGGTCTTCAAGACCCGTAAGCGACGAAGGCTGGTTGAAGCGCTCTTCGACGAGGTCCGATAGCGCAGCCATTGACGCAAACGGGACAGCCTGAACCGTGTCGGCCGAGAGCTGACGGAGATCCGCAGTCCTGCGTTTTACCCAATTGTGAAGGTGCCCGTAAGTGAACAGGCTTTGCATGCTGAGCATATACGCGAGCGTGTCCACCGGAACCCATTCGCCCAGCAGGTTCACCCAATGGCCGCACTCTTCCCAGATTCGCGTCGGGTAGCGTCCCAGCAGGGTGCGAACGCGACGCGCATCGTCGGGCGACAGCACCTTTTCTGATTCCAGAGTGCCCAGCCATTGTAGCGCCAGGTCCGCTGACGGACGATCAGCGACACCGATGCGCCGCCATAAGCTGAGATCGACCACCGAGACCCGGACTGTCGCAGCGCCAGGAACATCCTCTTCATCCCCGGCTAGGAACACTCCTCCCGACGTGACCCACGTGCCGTCGTGGGCAAGTATGAGTTTCTCGGTCCTGAAGGCATCCCTGATGCTCTGCGCGTCCGTGGTCGAGCTTCCGTCAAACATCTGATCGAGACGGCGATACCATTTCTCGACTTCGTGGCTAGGAGCCCTGTCCGACTTTGCCAATGCGCGCAGCCGGTCGAGCAAGCGCTCCGGGCCGCTCGGTGTATTCCGGACGCCGAGCAAGTCCAGCAGCGGGCGGGTCGTTTCCCGGTCGAGCAGCCCCTGCACAAAAGGCTCGACATCGATCAGTGCTTCCGTCTCCGGGGTGCGCCGCAGAAGATCGCCGGGTTTATGCAGGAAACCGCGCACATCGCGAAGGCACGGCAGCTCCCGAAGCCGCGATGCCCACGTCGGAAGTAGCCCGCGGCGCAATACGGTTCGTCGATGGCCGTTGGAAGCTTCCTCAACGATTGTCGCAGATGCCTTCTGTGACCAGAAATCGCTCTTCTCCGCAATCAGTCTCTCCGCGACGGCAGCCCATATGCCGTCGTCCGTCTTTGCTGCGCGCTGCCAATGCGTCCAAAGCTCAGCTGGAAAGTCCCAATCGTTAATATAGAACCACGGGTCCTTGTACCGATACTCAACCCGTCCCGAGAATGCTCGCTTCTTGAGCTCGACATTCAGCGAAGACTCGCGTCCCGAGAACGTCCGCGTCTCTGCAAGGGGTGGGAATGTCCGCAGCCCCGATCTGCCCGACGAGATCCATTGGAGCCACTCGTCGCGGGTACAGGACTTGAAGCTCGCAACATAATCGGGATGTAGAAGCCGAGTTTTCTGGATTGCCTCTGGCAACAGCTGTTCCAGCGTGCCGTGCTCATCGAACAGCACGGCCTTTTCGATAGCGCGAAGCTTCAGGTCAGCACAGGCATACCGAAAGGATCCGCCGATGGTGACCCCCAGCTTAGCTGCGATTTGGGCAAGCTGGACGCACTCGACCAGCTTTGGCTGATCAGAACTGAAGTAATCGACGGCGACGCGTTCGATCACGGCATTGACGTCGCTGGTCCCGTCAAGGCCGATCTCCTCTAGCACCGCGAAGGCTGCCTCGACAGCGTCGCCTCGCCCAGTGTCCTTGGCACTCCTGCCGCGACGCTGTTCAGCGAGGAAGCGCGTCCAGTTCTGGTTGAGTACTATCAGATGGTCGGCCAGGAACTCCCAGTCCTCGTCCGACTGTAGCAACTTCTTCTCGCCGAGTCGTACGACCTCCGAGGCTGAGTAGAGCACTTCCTTGCCTTGGACCGGAACGACGCGTAGTTGATCGGCGTTGCGGCATTGCCAGCCAGTCACCTCGGGCGCGATATACGACCACAAATTCAGCAGGTGTCGCCACGTGGACGGTCGGGGGAGATGCTTGTTACGCAGTTGCTCAAGCAGATCGGCTTTCGAAAATTCCTCGACTAGGTTCCAATGAACCAGCTTGGTTCGGTCTCTCGACGACACATGCTGGCAGAGCGCCGGTCGCGACTGTTTATCGAGCAAGGCCATCGCCTGGTCGGCGGGCCAGATATCAAATATCGGCTGTGGGACAGCGATCGCCCCGTTGGCTGCGGCGACATGGCCTTCTTCGGTGAGCAGGACCGGCCGATCTCCGATCGCTTCATCAAACGCCAGCTCGACAATGGCAGCACAAGTCCCTTCTAGCGTGCTCGCCTCTCGGTCGACGTCTGGGAGAAACCCGTAGGCATCCGCCCTCTCTCGCGGACTGGCTTTGGCTTGTTCGAGCCAATCTGCCATCGCATTGGCGGCGAGCTCGCCGGTGCGCTTCAGCAGCCAGCGATTGGTCGGCGACGTCTCTGGATCTTTGATCTTAAGTCGCGCAGGATCCTGGATGAAGGGAGCGTTGCAGGCGAAGGGAAGCGGGGTCTCAACACCGGTCGGCAGGACAACATAGAGTCGTCCTTTCGCTCCCAGGACGATCTCCACCCGGCAGGGTGGAAAGTCGCCGCCGTCCTCGGCGCCAATCATACGCTCCTTACGGATCTCGTCGAGCGCATCGACCGGAAACTCCTCTTCGGCCGAGCGCACCAGCAGGAAGGGATCATCCGCTTTATCGTCAAGGGCCATCCATTCGCTGTTGGCGATGGGACCCGGGCCGAGGCTTTGCCAATGCACTGCCTCATCGCCGATTTGAAGGCGGCGAATTGTCTTGAAGAAGAGCAGCGACACCGGGCTTTTCAGCCATTCGTCGAGGTTCTTTTCGACCTCACGGCGCAGCAAGGGGTTGGAGATCGCCACCTCGACACGCGTCGTTCCCGACGTGGTGCTCGCGCCGTCGATCCAGCGCGGTTCGGTGAACCGGGTGCGTTCGAAGGCGATAGCGAGAGTCGGCGTGAAAAGCTCGACCCGATCACCCAGGCTGAATGTGCTCTTGAAGCCGATTCCCCGAAAACCGATCGTATGGAGGGCGCGCTTGTTCGAGTAGCCGAAGCGGCAGATCGACGCGAAATGAGCTTCGATGAAATCCTCGCCATCATGCTCGAACACGAAGCGATCATTCTCGATCGATACCCGCGCTTCCTTGGCGCCAGCATCGTCGGCGTTCTGAAGCAGCTCCGAGAGAATGTGTCGCGGGCTTTGCACCTGTTTGAAGAGCTGGTGCCAAGGACCTGCGAGCTCCGGGTCCGCTTCGAGCTGGTCCCAACGTCTCGACGCGCTTTCCCGTATCCGATGGAAATAGCCGGGGGGAGCGGCGGCGCTGGCCGCTATTTGACGCCCCGCGCTCATAGCGGCCACTCAAGTGTAGAGGGAGTGGCTACCAGTTCTGGTCCGCGCGGTGGGGAGCTTTTGCGCCAGCCACCCTTGACCGTTTGGATCGCGGAAATCGCCAAGCGTTGCGCGGCAGCCAGCTCGCACAGTTCGGACACGTGCCAAAATACCGCCCAGTGCCCTTGATTATCCGACGAATATTGCCCCGTAGTCGGGGGGCGATGCAACATGCCATTCGAATGCTTGCCGTTTCCGCTTTCCTCACAACCGACATACCATCCCACCCAGGACACGATAAAACTGTCCTTCGCCGGTACGTCCTCATGCGACGGATATATGAGGACAGGAACACGCTGATCGGCGCGCAGTTCGTCGACTTTGCGGAACAGCTCCCACTTGCGCGAGCCAAATGCAACGAAGCCGGTATTGCCGGAGATTTCGGCTCCCGATTGAAGGTGCTCCAGCGGAACAGGGGCGAGGATGGAGAAGTCCTGGATATCAATCACGACAACCCCCTAAGCTGGCTCTTGCGCCCGCTCCAGCAGGCGACGAAGGTCGAATTGAATTGCTGTTTCAAGGAACGAGGGCTCCCGCTCGACGAGCGGGCCACGCACGTAGCGCGGTTCATGGGCGAAGCCGTCGGCGACCGCTACGATCGCCAGAATGAATTTCTCCGGCTCGTGCAAGGACGTGATGACTTCCTGGCGCGTGATCATCACGGAATTTGCACCATCGATGCGACCTTTGACTTCTATGAACCGAAGATGCCCCGATTTCGGATCATGTGAAGCAATGTCGTAGCCAACCTTCTGGCCGGAGACATCGACAGGAGCGTGTCCCAGAGCGCGTTCCGCCGCCATCACCGCTTGCATCGCGGCAATCTCGATTTTCTTGCGGGCGGCGGGATCTTCCGCGAAATGGTCTGGAACTCGGGGGGCATCCCGCGCAGCCAGAAGGCCATGCGGAATGACCACCATGCCACCGCGCACACGTGGCGGTTGGGATGAAATAAACCGCTCCTGCTCAAGCTGGTCCATTCGGCGCTTCTGCCGCTCCGCGAGGTCCTCGGCACGACGCTGCGCGTTCTGCCAGTTTAGCCGGGTTCGCTTACCGGCCTTTTCTTCTTCTTTCAGTTCGAAGGCACGCGAGTCCCAGTAATTGATCTCTTTTTTCAGTCGGGCCCGGACTTCCTGCTCGACCTTCTCGACTTCAGGCAACCGGCGGGCCTTGACCTCTGAGACATGTTCCTGGGCCAGTTCCACCGTGGCAAACCTGATCGCAGACTTCTCCAGTTCGCTGGTCAGCCATTGCTCGTCGAGCAGGTCACGCACAGCGTCGATCTCTTCTGTCTTTGCCGGTCGCAGGTTGAGATGAGGCGCGATTCCGGCGTTGACAGTCGTGCCGGCTCGGTCGATTGCGGCGAACTGGAGGCGCTGCGAGATTACATGCGGCTTCCCTGCGCTTGTGGTTCGGCCGTCCTGTACTGTGTGCTCCAGAAGGAAGATTGCCGAAATCGCGTCGCCCGGATCGGTCTCATCGACCATGATTGCACCTTGGCGCATGATCTGCTCATATTGCTCGCGGATCAGGCTGATTACGGCCTCCAGAAGCGGGTGACCGGGGCAGATAAAGGAAGCGACTGGCTGCTGGTTGATGTGGGCCTTGTCGAAACAAATCCGCTCATATTGTTTCTGAACAGGCGCTCCGGTGCCAATCTGCCGATCGCGCTCGCGGATGCGTACCGGAACGTGCGTGATCTCCCAGCGCCCATCTTCGCGACGCTTGAGACGGCCACCGAGATGCTGGAATGCCTCAATGAAGAAACTCTGGATGTGATGAGGCTGGAGCCGCTGTGCTTCGGCACGCTCCATTTCGAGTCGCAGCTCATCGACCTTGGCCGCGGGCATAGTGTCGTTGGTCAGCGCCCGCCGCCGAAGTAACTCCAGCAGATGGGATTGATCGACTGCTCCATCTACCTGGCGGAAGAGATATGCTTTCACATCCTCCTGCTCGCTGTACTGCACTGCCTGGAGGAGCAGCTCCTTGAGCGACGTACCTTCAAAAAGCTCACCCAGCACATCGTAGACGCGACCGCCCAATGCCTCCCGTGCCGTCTCCAGCTTTTCTAGGAGCCGCGCATAGACTTCACCTTCGCGCGTGTCAGCCGCCACGAGATTCCACAAGTGACATACCTCGGACTGCCCGATTCTATGGATGCGACCGAACCTCTGCTCGATCTTGTTGGGATTCCATGGAAGGTCGTAGTTGACCATCAGATGCCCGCGCTGAAGGTTCACACCCTCGCCGGCTGCGTCGTTTGCGATAAGGACAAGCAAGTCCTTGTCCTGCATGAATCGCTCGATAACTTTTCGACGTTCCTCGCGCGATACCCCGCCATGAATCACGTCGACTGCCTCGGGATTGCCAAGGCGCGCACGTACCTTGTCGAGAAGATAGTGAAGCGTGTCTTTGGGCTCTGTGAAGATGATCAACTTACGGCGATTCCCCGCCGCGTCAGTCATGAGATCATCGTCGAGAATACGATTGAGTTCGGTCCACTTCGTGTCCACGCCGGAACGCAGGACGCCCATGGCTTTGGACTCGAGGTCTTTCAGCGTCTCGACTTCCAACGCAAGCTGTTCGATCGTCTCAGCCGTCGTCGCGCCAGTTGAAATCAGATCCTCAAGTTCGTCGATCTCCTCCTGGCCGTATTCCTCGATGTTGCCCAGCATATCAGCGTTGAGCGCCGGCTCAGCGACTCCGGCACGGCGCCCTTTGGCCGCCAGCCGCGCTTCGCCCAACTCTGTCTCCAAACGCTCGCGACGGCGTTTCAGCGACTGGTAGATTGCTGCCGGAGATGAAGCGAGGCGCCGTTGCAGGATCTGTAATGCGAAACCAACATTGTTGCGCTTCTTGTTATCCCCTTCGGCGAACCGCTGCACACGGTTCATTTCGGTACGCACATATTCGGTGACGGCAGTATAAAGGGCGGCCTCGCCTTCGGAGAGCTCGTACTTGACTGTGCGGGCACGGCGCGGCGGGAAAAGCGGCCGGCCGTCGAACTTGAGCAATTCCTCCTTCGTCAGCCTCCGCATCATGTCTTCGGTGTCAGCGTAATGTACGCCGTCCCGGAATCGGCCTTCGAAACGATCGCCGTCGAGCAGTGCCATGAAGAGTTGGAAGTCCTCCTCCTTACCATTGTGTGGGGTCGCCGACATGAGCAGGAGATGGCGACAGACTTGCCCAAGCTTCTGCCCGACTTGATAGCGGCGTGTATATTTCACCTCGCCGCCAAAATACGTCGCTGACATACGATGTGCTTCGTCACAGACGATCAGGTCCCATTCGCGGGCGCTCATGAGCTTCTCCTGAAGCTCCTCGTTGCGCGCCAACACATCGAGCCTGACAATTAACCGGTCTCGATCGCTGAACGGGTTGCCCGACCGCGAGGTTTCGATCATGTCACGTGTGAGGATGTCGAATTCCAGATCAAATTTTTGCCCGAGTTCGTCTTGCCACTGCTCAACAAGACTGCCAGGCGCGACGATCAGGCATCGTTCGAGATCACTTCGTGCGATCAACTCCTTGAGGAGCAGGCCGGCCATGATCGTCTTACCGGCACCAGGGTCGTCTGCGAGGAGGAAACGCAACGGCTGGCGCGGCAGCATCTCGCCGTATACTGCTGAGATCTGGTGCGGCAACGGATCGACCAGGCTCGTGTGAATGGCGAGGTAGGGGTCGAAATAGTGTGCCAGCTTGATGCGGTTGGCCTCGGTCACGAGACGCAAAAGCGCGCCATCGGCATCGAACGACCAGGCTCGACCGCTCTGCTCCACCTCAAGGCGATGCTCATCGTCGCGATAGAGGACCGACTCCGCCACCGTTCCGTTATGGTCGCGGTAGACGACGTTAATCGCCTGGTCGCCAATCCAGTCGACCGAAACGACATGCGCCGGCCTCGCCGAGGCAATACCGCAGATCGACGCGCCGTTCTTTACATCCTCGAGTTTTGCACCCATCAGTCGACGCTTCCCCCCGAAATCTTCATAGCTGAAGCTCCGCCTTTTCCAGCGCCGCCTCAGTCTCCTTGCGGTTTAATGCAACGATATGCTGCGTACGAGGGCTTTGCTTTGCCGCATCCACAAGCAAGCCAAGTCGCTTGAGAACATAGAACAGCATTGCATAGCGAACCGAAAGAACGCCGCTCCCGTGGTCGAACCCGTAGTCTTTGGCGACAACCTTTTTCTGGCTCTCCGTGAGATCGGGATGCGGACCGATGACCACGTCGAAAAAGTTGTTCCAGAGCCAGTCCTGCTCGCCAGTTGCCCCGGGGTCGCCTTTGCCGCCGACTTCAAGCGTCCGTGGCAACAGGAAGTCCTTGAACTTGTGCTCAAGGTGACAATAGGCGCGAACATGCCAACGGAACCCGTCATAGCCAAACGCATGCGGCGTGATCCTTCTCCAAATCGGATCCGGGCGAACTTTGTTCATAGACTGATAGAAGACATCCACCGAGACGCCTTCGCGCACGGCATCGAGAATCTTGCGCAGAACCTCGATGTCGACATCCCGCTTGGGCGTTAGCGCAACATCGGTCTTGGGGAGTTCCGCAATCCAGGAATCACTTGATGGGACGGAGCCTTCGGCAACTGAACGAAGCTGGGCGAGATAGACATAAGGGTCGGGATCCAGGAAGCGCAGGACAAACTTCTTGGCAGCAACATAGCGCTTGCCGCGCTTGTCATACTCCATGTTTCCGGGCGCCCTCTCCTGATAAAGCGCCAGATCTTTCGAAGCCTGCGGAACCGACACGCCAAAAAACTCAACGATGTCGGCGCGGTTGATCGAGCCCTCCCAGAACAGGCGAAACTCAATAAATTCAAGCCTTTGCTCAACACCCCAGCGCACTCACGGCTCCCTGACTGCGAGAAACTATACGATTGGCCACCTTGGTCAGACTATAAACTATATGGACAAGACGGAAAGTCCGTGTAATTATTATTCCCATTATAGCCGTTCGTCAACGGCAGAACATCGCTAATTGCCGAAGGAGAGGGTGATGCCGAAGCGCAGTGCAAACCGTGAGGTAACCAGCAAGAAGGCGGCGAGCGCAGCCGCGAAGGTCTTACGGAACCCGAATAGCAGCAAGGCAGCCAAGAGCGCGGCTGCGTCGGCGCTGACCCAGCGTCCGAACAAGAAGTAACCCGGAAAGGGGGCAGCGATGACGGCCGCGAAGCGATCCACCCTTGTCGTGTATGGTCGCCTGGCAATGCGGGAGGCCCGCCTCGCGGCGGCTCGTGGCGGTCAACATGGCCTCCAGATCATGTCATTCGAACAAGCCGCGGTGCGGCTCGCGGGCGGCTTCACCCGCGCGATCGACGAAGAAAGCCTGCGCGCGGCGATCCAGACGGTCCTCCCTGAAACACCGATGGGCGAACTGGAAGATATCAAGATGCTGCCGGGCATGATCGGCGCGGCCGCCGACACACTGCACAAGGCGTGGCGGGCAGGTATCGATCTTGCCTCCCGGTCAGCTGATCATCCAAGGCTTGAAGCCATCGCTCGCCTGGAGGCCGCTGTTCTCACCGAACTTCCGGGCGGAATGATGTGTTCGGTCGATATTGTCGCCACAGCCATCAGCCGGATCACCCATGCGCCCGCCATATTCGGCTCGATGGAAATCGTCGGACTGACCGAACTGTCTCCCTGCTGGCGGCCTCTGCTGAAGGCGCTCGCCGAGCACATCCCCATGCAATGGACGTCAGGTCCTCGCCCTGTCCCAGCCTGGCTCAAGGAAAGCGGAGTTGCTGTCTCTCGAGGCGATGCTGAGGCGCCGACCATTCGATCCGTCAGTGCCGCGACCGCTTACCATGAGGCAGTCGAGACACTGCGTTGGGTTCGGTCACTGCTCGCGTCGGGCGTATCGCCCGCCGACATTGCCATCGCCACCGCGTCGCCGGCCGACTACGACGATCATTTTCTCGCGCTGCGAGCCGATGCCAATATTGATCTGCATTTCGTTCATGGCGTCCCTGCCGTCACGACACGTGACGGACAAGCGGCAGCGGCACTCGCCGACATCGTCGTGCGCGGACTTTCGCAGTCGCGCTTGCGCCGTCTCGCCGCCCTGTGCCGCGATTCTGCACCTCTGGCTTCCCTTCCCGATGGCTGGATGCGCGTCCTTCCAAGCGATGCACCCTTGTCAACGCCGTCCGCCTGGAACCAACTGCTGGCGCGCCTCGCGCCAGACGACTGGCCTGACGGCATGGATCACGCCCCGGTGTTGCGTGCTGCGGTCGATCTGCTGGCAAAGGGACCGGACGCGGTACAGGAGATCGGCGAAGCCTTCCTCAAGGGCCGGGCATTGTCCATCTGGCGCAAAGCCCTTCTGGCAGGGCCCGCCGGCGCGATCGACAGCACGCTGGAATCATTGAAACAGGATGACGGGCTCGAGGCCTCCGTCTCCGTGGCCTGGATGCCGGCCAGCGCCCTCGCCGCGTCGCCGCGACGCTTCGCTCGGCTGATCGGTCTCAATTCCTCCCGCTGGCCACGCGGGATCGCCGAAGATCGGCTGATCCCGGACCACATCATTCCAACGGGCGAGCTCGACCCGCTTCCCGTCAATCTGGCAGATCGCCGTGACTTTGATACGATCCTCGCCACTACGGGCAGCGACGTCGTCCTCACCCGCGCCCGACGCGACAGCGACGGCCGGCTGCTGGGTCGCAGCCCTCTCCTCGCCACCTATGACGAGGAAGCCTATCTGCGGCGCAACGCCGTTCCCGCCCATGCCTTCAGTGAAACCGACCGGCTGATGGCGCGGCCACAGGAATTCGCCGCCGATCCCCAGGCATTGAGTGCGCGTTCCTGCTGGCGCGATTGGCGCATGGCCGATGTGACAGCTCATGATGGAATGGTCAGGTCTGATCATCCTTTGGTTCTCGCGATCCTCGCGCGGACCCAGTCGGCGAGCTCGCTCAAGACACTGCTGCGCAGCCCCATCAACTTCCTCTGGCGCTATGCTCTCGGTTGGAAATCCCCGCAAGGCAGTGCCGAGCCGCTCGTGCTTGACGCCCTGCAAACCGGCGACCTCATCCATCTGGTGCTCGACGGCGCCCTGCGAAACCTCGAGGCGACAGGCGGTATCGCGTCCGCCGACGTGGCTGCCGTTCGGGCTGCGGTGGACGAAGCTGCTGGTGCGGTGGCGGCCGAATGGGAAAGCGAACGGCCCGTTCCGCCCGCTGTTATCTGGGGCCGCACGCTTGGGGACGCGCGCGCTCTTGCCGGACAGGCGCTTGCCTATGGCAATGATCATTTGCCGGGCAGCCGATCCTTTGGCGAAGTCCCGTTCGGCGGGTCCGAGCCCAAGTCGGAGGCGGCATTGCCCTGGGACGCCAGTGTGCCGGTGATCATCCCCGACACCGGATTTCAGATTGCCGGCTATATCGATCGGCTCGACATCGCTGATGACGGCAGTTGGGCGCTCGTACGCGACTACAAGACCGGTAAGTCGCCCAAAGGCAACATCCGCATGAACGGCGGCCGCGAGCTTCAGCGTTGCCTCTATGCCTTCGCCGTCAAGGCGCTCCTGGGCGACCACATCGCGATCAGTGCCTCGCTGCTCTATCCGCGTGAACCGCTTGACCTCCGGCTTGACGAGCCGGACATCGTCCTGGCGGAGATCAAGGCATATCTGCAGGCGGCGAGAACCGCATTGGCCAGCGGCGCTGCACTGCCCGGGCCGGATACCGGAGGCGACTATGACGATCTCGCTTTTGCCCTGCCGGCAAACGCAGGCGCCACCTACTGCAAACGCAAGCAAGCCGCTGCAATCGAGCGGTTGAGCGAAGTCGCGCCGATCTGGGAGGCGGAATGATGAGCAGCGTGGAAGTCCTCAAGGATGATGGTGCCCGGCGTGACGCTATCAGCCGCCACGACCGGTCCATCCTGGTGGAGGCCGGCGCGGGGTCGGGCAAGACCGCCGTCATGGCCGGCAGGATCGCTGTCATGCTGGCGCAGGGTGTCGCGCCAAGTTCCATCGCCGCGGTTACGTTTACAGAACTGGCGGCCAGCGAGCTCCTCTTGCGCGTCCGCGATTTCGTCGAAGATCTCGCCGCCGGCCATGTCGCACCGGAGCTCCGCGCCGGCCTGCCGGAGGGACTGTCTGCGGCGCAGCGCGACAATCTGATTTCGGCCAGCACGGCGATCGACGAAATCACCTGCTCGACCATCCACGGCTTCTGTCAGCGATTGATCAAGCCCTACCCGGCGGAAGCTGATATCGATCCGGGCGCAGCGGTCATCGATCGCAACCAGGCCGATCTCAACTTCCTCGAAATCGTCGATGGCTGGCTGCGCGAGCGATTGTCTGGCGATCAGGGCGGTGTCCTGGCCGAGATGGTGCTGCATAGCCCGGGAGAGACCGTCGCTCTGATGCATAAGATCGCCGAAGCCCTCCGGCGTTCGAGGAATCTGGTCGCACCGGACGCGATGCTCTTTGCAAGCCACCTGCAAGCCTTCCAGCAGGCGGCCGACGAACTATCGGCCTTTGTGCAAGGTGCCGGCGTCGATGAGCCGGAAACGGAGGTCTTCGCCGCGCGCTTTTCTGAAATGGTGGCTGCCCTTCCATCCGTTGCAGATGGTTCCACGCCCGCCGCACTCGTCGGGCTGCTGGTTGCACGTCCGCATCCCGACCTTACGACCGGGGCAGGCAGTTTTTACGCCTACCGCAAGAAGGGCAAATGGGCGGCGGCGGCCAAGCAGGCCGGGCTTTCCAAGGCAGACGGTGACAGGCTGAACGATACGGCCAGCGGTTTGTACGAGGCGTGCTGTGGCGCGTGGACCGCACTGCTCCAGGCGGTTTCCGGCCAGGTCCTGACGACATTGATAGATGAAGCACGCACAATCCTGGCACGCTATCGCGAGCACAAGCGCGCCAGCGCCCAGCTTGATTTCGACGATCTTATCTACGCCGCGCGCGATCTGTTGCGTGACCATGAAATTGTGCGACAGGCGCTCGGTCAGCGGTATTCAAAGGTCTTGGTCGACGAGTTTCAGGACACCGACCCGCTCCAGGCCGAAATCTTTTGGCGTCTATGCGGTGATCCCGGCGATGACCCGAAGGACTGGACGAACTTCCGGATTAGGCCGGGCGCACTCTTCTTGGTCGGTGACCCCAAGCAGGCAATCTACCGCTTCCGCAGCGCGGATGTCGGTGCTTATGTCCAGGCCCGCACGGCCTTCTCGAATCAGGACGTGGACGGACTCGTTTCGATCTCGACCAATTTCCGTTCCTGTGCCTCGATCCTCACTTTCGTCAACGAACGGTTCGAGGCTGTTCTATCGGCTGATGGCCAGCCCGGCTTCACAGCGCTCGATCCCTTCCACAGCGATCCGGATGATGGCGTCTGCGTCGCGGCGATCGATATCGCGGTTGCTGACGAGAACGGCAAGGCCAGCGCCGAGCAGCGACGCGACGCCGAAGCCGAATCGGTGGCTGAACTTTGCGCGCGGTTGATCGGCAGTCATCCGGTCCGGGATCGCAAAGCCGGTGCACAACGCCCCTGCCAGCCAGGCGACATCGCCCTGCTCGCCCCGACCGGCGCGGAACTCTGGCGTTATGAAGAAGCCCTTGAACGCCGTGGCATCCCGGTCGCAACCCAGGCCGGTAAAGGTCTGTTTCGTCGGCAGGAAGTTCAGGACCTCATCGCGATCACGCGGGTTCTCGCCGATCGTCGTGATACGCTGGCGCTCGGCGCACTGCTGCGCGGCCCGATTGTCGGGCTCAGCGAAGAGGAACTCCTGGACATCGTCTGGGCGCTTCCGCGTTCGGAACAAGAACCCGACCGGATCCCGTGGCTCGACCTCGGTGTCGACCCGGCGACAATAATGCATCCGCTGGCGCGCGATGTGATCGAGCGGCTGCAGGCGCTCCAGAAACGCGCCAACAGCACGACACCGCACGATCTTCTTTCGCAGGCCGTTGATGTCCTTCGGGTACGCCCTGTTCTTCTGGAACGGCATCGCGGTCAGGCAGAACGAGCGCTTGCCAATGTCGATCTCTATCTCAGCCTCGCCGTCAGCTATGCAGTACGCGGCCTGCGGGCCTTTTCCGAGACAATAACGGCGGCATGGATGGATGAGGCCCGTGCCGTGGAAGGCCGGCCTGATGCGCAGGAAGAAGCCGTCGCCCTCTACACGATGCATGCCGCGAAAGGTCTCGAATGGCCGGTCGTCATCCCCATTAACACCATGACAGGTGTGATGGCGCCTGATAGCGCCGTGACCGATCGCCAGACTGATACCTTCTACTGCCCGGTTCTGGGTGTCCCTCCGTCCGGTTACGACGCGGCGCGGCAGGCTGAGAAGGATGAACTGGACCGCGAGCGGGTTCGGCTCTGGTATGTCGCGGCAACCCGCGCCCGGGAGCTCTTGGTCTTGCCGCGGCTCGACGCCACGCCTTCAGCGTCGGCCTGGATCGGCCTGGTGGACCTGTCCCTGACAGAACTCCCTCCCCTTGACGTGTCGCATCTGCCGATCGATCCGATCGTGGTGACAGGCGATGCCGCAAACGACCAGACACGGGAGAGCTTTGACACTGAGGCTGATTTGATTGCTGAAAGGCAGATGCACCTGACCTGGCTTGCGCCGAGCCGCGACGAGACGGCGACCGGTTCGGTGCTTCAGGAAGAAGAGCCGGATATATGGATCGGCTCCGCTGATACTTCGGCACCAGACGCAGAAGCGGCCGCCTCCCTCCAGGGCGGGCGCGCGCGTGGACTTATCCTTCACAAGCTCATGGAAGAAATTCTGACAGGGGAATGCGACGAGGCCGGCGCGGCTCTCATCGCGCGTGCCGCTGACCTCATCCGTGCGCTCGGCGAGGAGCCCGCCTCCGAGCCGGCGAACGGGCTTTCGCCTGAGGAACTGGTCGGTTGCGTTACGCGAACGCTGGCCTTGTCGGAGGTGGCGGCCTTGCGTCCCTCATTGCTCGCTGAATTTCCGGTCTATGCCCTTCAGCAAGAGGATGCCGAGCTGGTTGCGACTGCCGGCATCGCGGACGCGCTTACAATTGATCCGGAAGGTCGGCCAACCGTCGTGATCGACTGGAAGAGCGACGTGAATCCCGCCCAGGAGACACTCGATCACTATCGGGCCCAAGTGCTTGCCTATCTCGACATGACCGGTGCTGAACGGGGCCTGATCGTTCTGATGACGAGCGGAACGGTGATCACCGTCCCGCCTTCGCCCCAGACGATTGCGGCTTAGTCTGGGACGCGACCATGGCCTCCCGCAAACGCCCCGAACCCGCCCAGGACGATCTCTTCAATCCCGAGGTCGAACTGCTGCTGCCGGCTCGGCTTGCGATCGAGGGCAAGGTCCTGGGAAGTCCGATACGCCAGTTGGCGGTTCCGCCGCTGCGCGTGCGCTGCCGGCTGCGACCCTTTTCGATCCGCCGTGCGACGGGTCATGAAACCACGCTGCCGACCGGCGAGGCACTGAAGATTCTCAATGCGAAGACTGCCACCTCGCTGGAGGCGGATCTCATTCTTCTGGTCCCCGGTGCAAGTGAACCTGCGCAGATCGCCAAAGCACTCGATGCCGGCAAAGGCCGGTGGATGACTGCGTTGCCCATCCGCATCGACACGTTGAAGCGCCAAGCGCGGGTCGAACGGCTGGCAGCGGTTTCGGCATCCTGGTCAGGCGCCTTTCATCTCCGGGAGGGACGAGCAGCCGAAAGTGAGCAGCCAGCCCAGCCCGGTCTGCGACGTCCTCAAATCGGCGCGTTGCACGCGGCTTTGGCCCATGCGACGCGATCGAGCGATCCGGCCACCATCGTCATGCCGACGGGCACCGGCAAGACGGAAACCATGCTCGCGCTCAACGCCCACCAGCGCTTCGAGAGACTACTGGTCGTGGTGCCGACGGACGCCCTGCGAGAGCAGATCGCGGGCAAATTCGAGACCTTCGGCGTGCTGAGGCAACAGCAATGCCTGGAAGACAAGGCAGTATTTCCCGTGGTGATGCGCCTTTCGCACATTCCGACGACGGTAGCCGAGGTGGATGAGATCTTCGACAGCGCCAATGTCATCGTCACGACGATGCAGATCGCCGGCCGGGCCGAAGCAGCGGTCCAGGAGCGGATGGCAGCACGTGCCTCTGCGCTGTTTATCGACGAGGCTCATCACATCGGTGCCCCGACCTGGGCCCGCTTTCGGGGTCTCTTCGCCGATCGCGAGCCGCCGCTTCCGATCGTCCAGTTCACCGCCACACCGTTCCGTGAGGACGGCCGGCGCGTCGACGGCGAGTTCATCTACACCTATCCGCTCAAGAAGGCGCAGGCCGAAGGCTATTTCAAACCGATCCGCTTCGAGGCTGTTTTCGGGCTCGATCAGGCGGACGCCGATCTCGCGGTCGCGGAGAAGCTCGGTGAAGTCCTCCAGGGTGATCTGGCCGCCGGCCTCAACCATCTCGCCATGGCGCGCTGTCAGACCATCGACCGTGCCAGAACCCTCCACCAGCTTTACAGCGAGATGTACCCGGAACTTCGTCCGGTCATCGTTCATAGCCAGCAGTCGATCCGTGAACGTCGTGCAAACCTTGCCGCTCTGCGGCGCTTCGAGAGCCGGATCATCGTTTGCGTGGACATGCTTGGCGAAGGTTTCGATCTGCCGGAACTGAAGATCGCCGCCCTGCACGATCCGCACAAGAGCATAGCCGTCACCATCCAGTTTGTCGGCCGCTTCACCCGCCAGGATCCGCGCCTCGGCGACGCCACCGTCATCGCCAACACCGGCATTGACGACATTGATCGTTCACTGGCCAAGCTCTATGCGGAGGATGCCGACTGGAACGCACTGGTTGAGGCACTCAGCACCGCGAAGATCGACCGGCAGGTCCGCCGTTCCGAGATGTTCAAGGGCTTTGTAGGCGACTTGAGCGACATTCCGCTGCAGACGCTTGAACCGAAGATGAACGCCGTCGTCTATCGCACCAATTGCAATGGTTGGGAGCCTTTGCGGGCCGAGGACTTGTATAGTCCCGGCGTCTATCTCGGCATGAAGGTTAACCCACACCAGCGTGTCGCCATCTTCGTCACCCGCTCCGAAGAGCAGGCCGGCTGGACCACGGCCCAGCACGCGACCAATGTCACCTGGGACCTGCACATGATGCATTGGGATCCCGATAGTCAGCTCCTCTATATCAGCAGCTCAATCAAGGGACCGTATGACCGATTGGCCAAGGCGGTCTGCGGTGAGGCCACACGCCGGGTCGAGGGCGAGGAGGTGTTCCGCAGCCTGCACGGGTTCAATCGCCTGATCCTGCGCAATCTTGGCCTGACGCACCATCAGGGACGCGGTGTCCGCTACTCCATGTATATGGGTGTCGATGTCGCCGACGGACTCGACACGGCGAAGTCCCAGTCGCGCATCAAGAACAACGTGTTCGCAACCGGGTTCCTCGACGGCGTTCCCGCCTCTCGTGGCTGTTCAGCCAAAGGCAAGTTCTGGTCGATTTCGCGGGTTCGTGATCTGACTGACTGGGTCGAATGGTGCGCGGATATCGGCAAGGCCGTCAACGATCCAGGGATCACCACCGATGGCGTCTTCAAGAGCGCGATGCGACCTCGCCAGATCAGCGAACGCCCAAATGTGCCGCCGGTCGCGATCCACTGGCCTGAATCGCTGCTGACGCAAATCGAGGACCGGATAGAAATCAGTTTCGGCGCCGAGCCCGTAGCCTTCGCCGAATGCGACATCGAGCTGCTGGATCATGAACGCACGGGTCCGTTGCGCTTCGCTGTGCGCAGCGACACCCATATCGCCGAATTCGAAATCGTGTTTGCCGAAGGTGTCGCCCGCTATCCGCAGCGCTCTGGTCCGAAAACAACCATAAAGGTCAGCGGCAAGGTGAAACCGCTGTCGGAATCCTTCGGCGAGGATTCCCCGCAGATCGACTTTGGAGATGGCTCACTGCTGATCTACAGCCACCTCTATGCCCTGCCTGAAGGCGTCGTGGTCGAACCCTATCCCAACGACCGGATCGAGGCCTGGGATTGGTCGAAAACCAATATCCGCGCCGAGGCGCAGGGACCTGAGAAGCGTGCCGACTCGGTGCAGCGACGCGTCATCGAGACATTGCTCGCAGAGCGTGACGCATATGACCTCATTTTCGACGATGACGGCGCCGGCGAGATCGCGGATGTGGTCACTCTTCGAATAACTGAAGGTCTGGTGCAGGTGACGCTTCACCATTGCAAATATTCCAGTTCCGACACGCCTGGTGCACGGGTGAAAGATCTCTATGAAGTGTGCGGGCAGGCCCAAAAATCCGCCCGCTGGCGTGATCGTCCCAATCGAATGTTCATTCATATGCTGAAGCGGGAGAAGTTGCGCCTCGAGAAGGGCCAGACTTCCCGCTTCGAACATGGAACGGCCGCCTTCCTCAAGAAGCTGAAAGCGAGCTGGCAGGACTATCGCTACGAATTCGATGTGCGCATTGTTCAGCCTGGACTGTCGCGAGCGGCCGTCACAGAGGAAGGGCTGCATCTACTAGCCAGCGTGGAAACCTATCTCCTTGAGACGCGTGCCATGCGGCTGAAGGTAATCGCAAGTAGCTGACCGCTCGAAGAAGATGGAGGGGAAAGCCTTCCCCTGCGACCGAGCCTGTAGTCTTGGCCGACCCCTTCGAGCGGGGGAATCCCCCGCAACGCCCCCTTTGAGAGTGAGAGTGCGGACGGGTTTGCCGTGACGGGATGAGGACCGGAGGAGAAACCTCCAGCGCCCGTCGCGGAGACCCGCGATGTCCAAACAGAACCGTAAATCCGGCGCCCGGAGCAACCGGACCAACCTTTACTCCGAAATCACCGACAAAATCATCGCCGAGCCGGAGGCCAGCCGGGCAGCCGACTGGATCGAGTCCTTCCTTTCGGATGAGACTGGTTCCGCCGACGCCGGCACTGGCGACAAGAGGGCGGCATGATCCTCCTGACTCCCGATCTCCGTGAACGCCTGCTTGCCAACGGCCGTGAGCGCGACGCCGACCACGTGCCGGTCGTCAAATTCTTCAATCCTTTCGGCCAAGGCGTCTGGCTAGCAACCGAGCTCGATCCTGACGGCGACATTCTGTTCGGCCTTGCTGATCTCGGCTATCCGGAACTTGGGCATTTCTCGCTGGGGGACCTGGAATCCATCCGGCTGCCCTTCGGCATGGGGATCGAGCGCGACATCCTGTTTCAGACCGACGTGCCGGTCTCGGTCTGGGCGGAAGCGGCCCGTCAAGCCGGCAGCATCCGCGCGGCCGAGCGCATGCTTTATGCCCGGCATCGAAGCGATGATGTGCGCAACAGGAATTCCGTGGATGCGGAAAACCGGAACGCCTGAATTCTGGCTGCAGTGCTTTACGGGTCTGCGCCGCTCTCAGAGGAAGAGGGCGGCGCGGTTCCTCGTGACGGGTTGTGAGCATTGGCAAGGGGCCTGCTGCCCGTCGGGAGACCAGACCATGACCCGGCATCAGAAGACATTTGCCATGGAAACGCAGCACGCACCAATCTCGGCTGAGGAGCGGGTGGTTATTTACGAAGCGCGCCAGATTCTGCTGCGCCACCTCAACCAGAACCCGGTCCTGTCGTCCTGGCAGGCGGTGCTCGACTATTGCGCCCTTACCATCCGCGGCGAGGTCGAGCGGTTTCATGTGCTTTATCTGGACAAGAAGAACAGGCTCATTTCGGATGAGTGTCTGGCGACCGGAACCGTCGATCACGTGCCGGTCTATCCAAGGGAGGTCCTGAAGCGCGGTCTCGAACTCAACGCCACCGCGCTGATCCTGGTCCACAATCATCCGTCCGGCGATCCCGAGCCCTCGCGCGCCGACATCACGATGACGAAGGAAATCAGAAAGGGCTGCCAGGTTCTGGGCTTGACGCTGCATGACCATATCATCGTCGGCATCGGCCGGGAGGTCAGTCTGCGCGCCCGCGGCGAGATCTGATGGATTGCAGAATGCGCTGACGGAACCCGGCTGCATTCGACCTTCGGTCCCGAAGCGGTGGCTTCCGATCGCAGGGGGCAGGCCACGCTCCATCGAGAGGGAGAGGAGGGCTGGGGCTTTCGCGACGGGTTGAGTGCAGAGAGAGAGGCTCTCGGCGCCCGTCGCGGAGAATATCCCAATGGCACCTGCCAATCAGAAACTCACCCTGTCGCCCTCGCGTGACATCCCCTTCAACAAGCTCGTCCTCAGCCAGTCGAACGTCCGGCGTATCAAGGCCGGCATCTCGGTCGAGGAACTGGCCGAGGACATCGCCCGCCGCGGCACACTCCTCCAGAGCCTCAATGTCCGCCCCGTGCTCGATGAGGGCGGCAACGAGACCGGCATGTTCGAGGTGCCGGCCGGCGGACGCCGCTATCAGGCCCTGGCAATCCTCGTAAAACAGAAGCGTCTCGCCAAGACCGCACCCGTGCCCTGCGTTGTCCGCGATCCGGCGACCAGCATCCTCGCCGAGGATGACAGTCTCGCCGAAAACACCCAGCGCGTCGCGCTGCATCCCCTCGACCAGTTCCGTGCCTTCTTGGCATTGCGGAACAAGGGCATGAGCGAGGAGGAGATCGCGGCGGCCTTCTTCACCACGGTCCAGGTCGTCAGGCAGCGGTTGCGCCTTGCCACTGTGTCTCCCGTGCTGCTCGAAGTCTATGCCGCAGACGGCATGACGCTGGAGATGTTGATGGCCTTCACCGTCAATCCGGACCATGCCCGTCAGGAACAGGTTTTGGAAAGCATTCGCAACTCCTGGCAGAAGGAGCCGTGGCAGATCCGGCGCATGCTCACCGAAACCACGGTGCCGGCATCCGATAAGCGCGCCCGTTTCATCGGCCTTGAAGCTTATGAGGCGGCGGGCGGCGCAATCCTGCGCGATCTCTTCTCCCACGACAATGACGGCTGGCTGCAGGACGTCTCCCTGCTCGATAGCCTGGTTGACCAGAAGCTAAAAGGTATGGCGGACGAGATTGCCGACCAGGGCTGGAAATGGATCGACGCTTCGGTCGAACTCCCCTACGGCCACGCCAACGGTCTGCGCAAACTGACCGGTGCGATGCAGGACCTTACCGAAGAGGAACGGGCGGTCCGAGAAGCACTCCGCAAGGAGCATGACGACCTCGAGGCGGAATACACGGAGGCCAGCGATCTGCCCGACGAGGTCGATCTGCGTCTGGCGGAGATCGAGGCCGCGCTTGAGGCCTTCGAAAACCGTCCCGTCAGCTTCGATCCGGAAGAGATTGCCCGCGCCGGTGTCTTCCTCAGCATCGGCCGGGATGGCGAATTCGTCGTCGATCATGGCTATGTCCGTCCCGAGGATGAGCTTGACGCCGCCGTCGAGGGCAGTGGCTCTGGAAACGGAGGTGACGCCAGCATCGATCACGATGATGCTGGTGTCGGTTCTTCGGCGCGGCGCGCTGTCATCACCATCGGCAGCCAGCCGATGGATGCAGATGACGACGAAGGCGACGTCATCAAGCCGCTTCCGGAACGCCTTGTTACAGAGCTGACGGCCGAACGGACGTTGGCGCTGCGCGACAGGCTGGCGAACAATCCGTCCGTCGCGTTCCTGGCTGTGTTGCACAAGTTCTGCCGGGACGTCTTCTCTCGCTACATGACCTATAGCCCGGCCATGGAAGTCTCGGTGCGCAACACCGGCTTCTCCCTGCAAGCGCCCGGCCTGAAGGAAATTCCGGCGGCACAGGCCATCGAGGAACGCCACAAGGCCTGGGAGGCGCGTATGCCGGACGACGAGGCCGCCCTCTGGGATTGGCTCGCCTCGCTCGAAGGCACCGAGCAGGCGGAGCTCTTCGCTCATTGCGCGGCGTTCGGCGTCAACGCTCTCTACGAGAAGGCCGATCGCTACGGCGGCGGCACCGTCACCGTGCACGGCATCCAGCAGCGTCTCGCCGAGGCCGATCGTCTCGCCCGCGCTGTCGGTCTCGACATGGTGGAAGCAGGCTGGCGGCCAACGGCCGAAAACTACCTCGGCCGCGTCACCAAGCCTCGCATCCTCGAAGCCGTACGCGAAGGGGCGGGCGAGCGCGCCGCCGAGTTGATCAACCATCTCAAGAAGGGCGATATGGCCAAGGAGGCCGAACGGCTGCTGGCTGACACAAGCTGGCTGCCGGAGCCGCTGCGCATGACGGACGCTGGCGATGCCTCGCCGGTCGAGGCGGAAAACGAGGAGGGCGGAGCAGATGAGACTCTTCCGGCGTTCCTCACCGATGATGACGGCGACGATGAGAACGCGGAAGCTAACGAGGATGACGCCGCCCTTGTAGCTGCCGAGTAACGCGATCCCGCCCCGGAGCTGCAAGGCTCCGGGCTTTTTTCATGGTGGCCTTGGTCGGGCAGCAATTACAGGGCTGTTCAAAGGACCCAACACCATCAAGTCAATTGTGCTCCGATGGAGATCCGCCGGTTGCCTGACCTATGGCTTCGCTTCTGCCCATCGTTGCATTCCCTCTCGATCGGCTGGCAGAGGACAGAGGTGGTCGTGCAAACGCATTTCCGGGTTTCCGGCTTCTGACGGACACGGAAACCATCCCCCGCTTCCATTCGCTGACCTTGGTCTGAACGAGGCTTTGTCATTCAACCCGCATGGGGTCGGCTTACGCGCGCGTGCCGCCTCGCGGATTCGGGACGAGCCCGAACGCGCGCGGTGATTGCCGTTCTCGATCAGACACTACGGGCGCCTGTCGCGCGGGGGATGGTCCCCTGCCTCCAACGACAGGAGCCGGAACAATGACCCTTCAAGACGCCACCGCCTTCGCTTCCAGCCTCGCCGCCACACTGATGGTTTCCATCGTCGTTTTCCGGGCTGGCGACGGATCCTTCGGTGCTGTAACCGCCGACGAAATCGACGGCGACGAGGTGGCTGTGATGTTTGAGATCGATCCTTTCTCGTGAGGCGATCGCCTCACGGTCGGCCGAGGTCGTTGAGCCCCGGTTCCCGAAATCACTTGCCGCATTTGACCGTGGCGGGCTCAAGGGCGCTCGAGGAGCCAAGCTCGCTTCCTGCTTCCCACCGACCTTTGACCTTCTTCCAGCTTGATCGCGCCCGCCTTCCTGCGTGGCGCGATTTCTTTTGCCCTGAGAGGGAGAGGGCTGCCGGGACGTGGTGAGCCCGGGCGGTCGAGAGAGCGCTGGCCGGGCTTTCCCGTTGCTGCTCTCGAGGATCTCCTCTCATGAACATGACCGCACCCGTGACCGCCCCGGCCACGCCGATCGCTCCTGCGCCCGCCATCCTGGCCGTCGCCCATGATCTTCTTGAGCATCTTGAACAAGGCCGGCGCGTGGACGCTGCCATGTTGCGCGCCGCAATGGAAATTGCGTTCGGCGCGTCTGATACATCCGGCGCCTGGAACTGGAAGGACGCCTATGACGCTTGCGAGGTGGCAACAGTTCTGTTCCTGCGCAAATACGGCAAGGCGGTTTTCCGTAAAGCCGCCATTCCAGCTGCACGGCTTTCCGTGCTGGAGAAGATCGTGGCGCTGCTACCAACGCAGACGCGCCGGTCCGAAGAGAGCCAGACGCTCCAGCAGTTCAGCACGCCTGTTCCCCTTGGCCTTGCCGCGCTGACGGCGGCTCATGTTGCCGAAAACGATCGTGTGCTGGAACCCTCGGCCGGTACCGGCCTGATGGCGGTTCTGGCCGAGATCGCCCGTGGATCGCTGATCCTAAACGAGCTTGCGGAAACTCGCGCCGACCTGCTCGCTTCTCTCTTTCCGGCAAAAGACGTTACCCGGTTCGACGCCGCGCAGATCGACGATCACCTCGATCCGGGGCTGGTGCCTTCCGTCGTCATCATGAACCCGCCCTTCACGGCGCTCGCGAATGTTTCTGGGCGCATTGCCGATGCCGGTTTCCGGCACATCGCCTCGGCGCTGAACCGCCTCGCCCCGGGCGGGCGGCTGGTGACGATCACCGGGGCAAATGTCGGTCCGGAACTACCGGGCTGGCGCGAAGCCTTTGTCCGCCTGCAGGAGCGCGGCACCGTCGTGTTCTCCGCAGCGATCACCGGATCGGCTTACGCGAAACACGGAACGACCTTCCCGACGCGGCTCACCGTGATCGACAAGGTACCCGCAGTGGAACCGACCCTGTTCCCGTCCTCGCCTGGTATGGCACCGGACGTCGCCACGCTTCTCGGTTGGATCGAAAACGCGGTTCCACCTCGGCTGCCGGTTTCGCTTCCCGAGGGTCCGCGATCACCGGTCCCCTCTGCTGGCCGAGCGGCGCGAGGCGGTCCGGCGTGCCCGGCAAAATCTCGTCCGGCCAGGCCCGCCGTTGCCGATCCCGAGGCCGTTGAGCTATCCTACGAAACCGTCGATTGGACACCGCCTGAGGGCGCCGGGTTTACCGACGCAATCTATGAGGCTTACGGATTGCAGTCGATCCGTATTCCCGGATGTCAGGATCATCCCACAAAACTGGTGCAGTCGGCGGCGATGGCGTCGGTCGCCCCGCCCAAGCCAGGCTACCGACCGTTTCTGCCGGCGAACGTCGTCACCGAGGGAGTGCTGTCGGACGCGCAGCTCGAGACGGTGATCTACGCGGGCGAGGCTCATTCTGGTCATCTTGCCGGCAGTTGGACAGTCGACGAGACCTTCGATCTCGTCCAGGCAGCGCCCGAAGGGGTTGCCGGCGCTTTCCGCTTCCGCCGGGGCTTCATGCTCGGCGACGGCACCGGTGCGGGCAAGGGCCGCCAGTCGGCCGCGATCATCCTTGAAAATTGGCTGCGCGGCCGCCGCAAAGCGGTCTGGATCTCCAAATCCGGCAAGCTGATCGAGGACGCGCAGCGCGACTGGTCTGCCCTCGGTATGGAGCGGCTGCTGGTCACGCCTCTGTCGCGCTTTCCTCAAGGCAAGCCGATCACGCTCATCGAAGGCATCCTTTTTACCACCTACGCCACGCTGCGCTCCGACGACCGTGGCGACAAGGTTTCCAGGGTGAAGCAGATCGTCGAATGGTTGAAGTCCGGTCCCGGCGCCGAGGCCGAGAAGGATTTCAATGGAGTGATCATTTTCGACGAAAGCCATGCCATGCAGAACGCCGGTGGCGGCAAGGGCGAGCGCGGGGATGTTGCGCCGTCGCAGCAGGGTCGCGCGGGACTGCGCCTTCAGCACGCGCTGCCCGATGCCCGCGTCGTCTATGTCTCGGCGACCGGTGCCACCAGTGTGCACAATCTTGCCTATGCGCAGCGGCTCGGTCTCTGGGGAAGCGACGATTTTCCGTTTGTGACAAGGGCCGAGTTTGTCGAGGCGATCGAGGAGGGCGGCGTCGCGGCGATGGAGGTGCTGGCCCGCGACCTCAGGTCACTCGGGCTCTACACCGCCCGTTCGCTCTCCTATGACGGCGTCGAATACGAACTTGTCGAACATCAGCTGACGGCCGAGCAGCGCCGCATCTACGACGCGTATGCCGGGGCCTTCACTGTCATTCACAACCATCTCGACGCGGCGATGGAGGCTGCAAACATCACCGGAAGTGAGGGTACGCTCAACCGGCAGGCCAAATCCGCTGCGCGATCCGCTTTCGAGAGCGCCAAGCAACGCTTCTTCGGTCATCTGCTGACATCGATGAAGACACCGACGCTGATCCGGTCGATCGAGCGCGATCTGGAGGCGGGGCATGCTGCTGTCATTCAGATCGTCTCGACGGGCGAGGCGCTGATGGAGCGCCGGCTCGCCGAGATCCCCACAGAGGAGTGGAATGACGTCCGGGTGGACATCACCCCACGCGAATATGTTCTCGACTATCTCGCCCATTCCTTCCCGGTGCAGCTCTATGAGCCCTTCACCGACAGCGAGGGCAATCTTTCCTCGCGCCCGGTAACCCGGGACGGTCAACCGGTGGAATGCCGCGAGGCGGTCGCCCGGCGGGACGAGTTGATCGAGCGGCTCGCTGCGCTGCCGCCGGTTCCCGGTGCGCTCGATCAGATCGTCCAACGCTTCGGCACAGACACGGTTGCCGAGGTGACGGGCCGTTCGCGGCGCATCGTGAGAAAGGGTGATCGTCTCTCTGTCGAGAGCCGCGCGGCCTCTGCCAATCTCTCCGAGACGTCCGCCTTCATGGATGACCTCAAACGCATCCTCATCTTCTCCGATGCCGGCGGCACCGGGCGCAGCTATCATGCGGATCTCTCGGCAAAGAACCAACGCTTGCGGGTCCACTACCTGCTCGAGCCCGGCTGGAAGGCGGATGCCGCGATCCAGGGCCTCGGGCGGACGAATCGCACCAATCAGGCGCAGCCGCCGCTCTTCCGGCCCATCTCCACGGATGTGAAGGCGGAAAAGCGGTTCCTGTCGACCATCGCCCGCCGCCTCGACACGCTCGGCGCTATCACTCGCGGCCAGCGCCAGACCGGCGGGCAGGGGCTCTTTCGCCCCGAGGACAATCTGGAAAGTTTTTATGCCCGCGATGCGCTGCGCCAGCTCTATCTTATGATCGTGCGCGGCAAGGTCGAGGGCTGCCCGCTCGAACGGTTCGAGACCGCCACCGGCCTGAAGCTGACAGATGCGAACGGCATCAGGGACGATCTGCCGCCGATTACCACCTTCCTCAACCGGCTTCTGGCGCTGACGATCGAGCTTCAAGCCATCCTCTTTGCCGCCTTCGAGCGACTGCTGGACGCCAGGATCGAGGGGGCGATCGCCAGCGGCACTTATGATCTCGGGTTGGAGACACTGACGGCCGAGAGCTTTGTGGTCACCGATCGCCGGACGATCCACACCCATCCGGCGACCGGTGCGGGGACCCGGCTGCTCACCATCTCCGAGAAGCGTCGCAACAGGCCCATGCCGCTTGAGGATGCAATTGCCCGTGCTGAAACGGAGCCCGGTGCCAGGCTGCTGGTCAACGGCAAGTCGGGGCGGGCGGCCGTTCAGGTGCAGGCGCCGTCGATGATGATCGACGATGGCGAGATTGAGCGCCGTGTCCGGCTGATCCGGCCGATGGAGCACAGCCACCTCTCGCTCAAGGTGCTGGCCGACAGCCATTGGCAAGTGGCGGATCGAGATGCGTTCGCTTCGGCCTGGGACCACGAACGGTCCGAGATTCCGGAATTCACCGAGAGCACGTTGCAAATGGTCTGCGGTCTGCTCCTGCCGGTCTGGAAGCGTCTGCCGAACGAGTCAACACGGGTCTATCGGCTGCAGACCGACGAGGGTGAGCGCATCATCGGCCGCCGCGTCTCGCCCGCCTGGGCGGCCAATGCAACCGCGACGGGATCGGTGACGCTGTCTCCCGATGAAGCCTATGCTGCACTGATCGATGGCCAGACGATCCTGGATCTGGCCGAAGGTCTGCTGCTCCGGCGGGGCCGCGTCATGGGGGCAAACCGGATCGAGCTCACCGGGTTCTCGGAAGGTATGCGCGATCGGCTCAAGGCCTTCGGGCTCTTTTCGGAGATCATCTCCTGGAAGCTGCGCTTCTTCGTGCCCGCCGATGAACGTGGGGCGGAGGTGCTCGGCAGAGTGATGGAAGCCTGGCCGATCGAGCGCGTCCTGGACCGTGGGGCGGCCTGATGTCCCGTGTTGAGGCTTCCGATCTGGCGGTGCGTCTTGCGAGAGCGGCCGAAGCGGTGTGCCGCCACTACCTGCCAGCCGGCCAAAAATCCGGCCGCTACTGGCTGGTGGGGGATGTACACGGTTCGCCGGGCCGGTCGATGTTTGTCCGGCTCAAGGGACCGGATCGTGGCAAGGGCGCTACTGGAAAATGGACAGATGCCGCGACGGGCGAACATGGCGATCTGCTCGATGTCATCCGCGAAAGCTGTGGGTTCTCCGACTTTCGCGATGTCGCCGAGGAAGCGCGGCGGTTTCTGAGCCTGCCTCGTCCTGAGCCCGAGAAACGGTCCAGACAACTGTCGTCGGTTCCATCCGGTTCTGCCGCGGCCGCAAGGCGGCTCTTTGCCATGTCGCAGCCGATCGCCGGAACACTCGTGGAAACGTATCTCCGTAATCGCGGCATTACGGCTTTGCACGCAACCGCAAGCCTGCGCTTCCATCCAACATGCTACTACCGGCTGGAAGGCGGCGGCTCGACCAGACAGCTTCCGGCGATGGTTGCCACCGTCACCGATCTCGGCGGGCGTCAGACCGGCGCGCATCGCACCTGGCTCGCGGCGGACGGCTCTTGCAAGGCGGACATCGAGACACCGAGGCGGGCGATGGGAGACTTGCTCGGTCACGGGGTGCGGTTTGGAGTGGCGCAAGATGTTCTCGCCGCCGGCGAGGGGATCGAGACTGTGCTGTCGGCTCGCTCCGCCGGTGTCGAACTGCCGGTGCTGGCGGCGCTCTCGGCGGCCCATCTCGCCGCCATCCTGTTCCCCAAGAGTCTCCGGCGGCTCTATGTCCTGCGTGACCGCGATCCGGCAGGTGAGGGCGCGCGGAAGGTTCTTTTGGCCAGAGCCGCCGAGGCCGGGATCGAGGCACTGGCGCTGACGCCGCGGCTAGGCGACTTCAATGACGATTTGAGGCGCGACGGCATTGACACCCTCCGGGAACGGTTGCGGCTTCAGCTCCATCCCGAGGACGTGGCACGCTTTCTGGCGGCGTGAGGGAGCGGCAGATGAGGACTGTGGCACACCGGTTGCCGTCCTCCTGTCATATCCGGTCCTCCCGGTCTTCCTCGTCGGACACGTCGCCGCCCACGGCCTTCTTGAGAGGGCAGGCGGCCCACAAACGGGACGGCCGGGCAATGGCCACGCCCGGCTATTTTCCGCCGCGCCTCCAGGGAGGCGCTTTGCATCGCGAGGCAAAATAGCCGGACTTGGCCATCGGGACCCTCGCTTCTCTCGGGCTGCCCGGCCGTCCCGTCCGTGGGCTGGTCGCTGCCACGAAGGCCGCGATGGGCGCGGCTCACCCGACGAGGAACCCCGAAATGACCTTTTCAAACGATACGGCAGCCAATGAGCCGGTCCACAGCTCCTCTCAGACCGGTCACGCCCTCACCGAACTCCAGCTTTACGGCTGGCGTCCGTTCGAAGACGAACCCGATCCGAGGCCGCTTCCTGAGGACAGTATGGTCTCCAGCGCGGTCACCGACATCTTCGACGCCCTGATCGCGACACTCGGCGATACACGTCTTGAACCCGAACTCGACGAATTGCTCTGGGGCACGGTCAATCTCTTCCACCGCGCCACGACGCGCACCGAACGGGCACTCGATGACAACGAGCAGGCGCAGCGCCGGCTGCAGCGGGAACAGGACGGCTCGGAGGTGAAGTCCGTCGAGCTGGAGCGCCTGACGGCCGAGGGGCAGAGCCTGATCGAGCGCAGGAACGCGTTGGAGCTCTTCCGGGACCTCGCCGTCGAAGGCTTCGAGCGCCATCAGGGCAAGCCCTGGCAGCCCCGCAATGGTTCGCGTGTCAGTCATCGCAACCTCACCTCGGCGATGATCGACAGCCGGGATTTCCTGGCCGCGAAACGCCGGGCCGAAGCCGAGATGCTCCTGCCGCAGGGGCCGAAGGTCGCCATCACCGGCGGTGTTGACTTCAACGACCACCGCCTGATCTGGGCAAGGCTCGATCAGGTCCACGCCAAGCACCCTGACATGGTGCTGCTGCATGGCGGATCGCCGAAAGGCGCTGAGCTCATTGCCTCCTGTTGGGCGGACCATCGCAAGGTGCCGCAGGTGGCCTTCCGCCCCGACTGGGCCAAACATGCTAAGGCAGCACCCTTCAAGCGCAACGACGCAATGCTGGACGCGCTTCCGATCGGAGTCCTGGTCTTCCCCGGCACGGGCATCCAGGAAAACCTCGCCGACAAGGCCCGCAAGCTCGGTATCCCGGTCCTGAAATACGAGGGTGGCGCGTAAGCGCCTCCTTTTCTTGCATGACAGACTTGACCCAGGAAGTCGTCTCGGGGTCAAATATCCAGACTTGCAGAACCGGCGAAGCTATATAGTCGCAGGCGGAGCGTATCCATCGGCAGCCTGTCGTGATCCCTTAATAATCACCGACGCCGGAGGCTGTCATGACGCTCATTCTGCTCGCCATCTCCCTTTCCGTTACGCTCTGCGTGCTCGCCTTCAACTTTGCGATCTATGCGCTGCCGGTCATGGCCGGGATCTCGGCGTTCCAATTTGTCCACGCCGCTGGCGCTGGTTTCGGCCCGTCGGCGCTCGCGGCGCTTGGTGGCGCGGCATTCTCTGTCGGTCTGGTGATCGCGATCCTGGGGTTTGCGAGGAACCCGTTTCTGCGTCTCGTGGCGCTGGGGGTGTTCGCGGCACCGGCGGCGGTTGCCGGTTATGCGCTTGCTCATGGGCTCGCGAAAAACGCTCTCGAGTCCGAGATTGCGCTCAACCTTCTCTGCGGCACTTGCGGGTTGATCGTGGCGGTCGCTGCAATGACCAATCTCAGCGCGCTCGGCGAGGATGTGTTGTCACGGTGAACGGGCACAGGGAGAGGCCTGGTCAGGCATCTGCTGCTTCGCACGGCAGAGACGTCGGACACCTAGCCGGAACCTTTGGACCTGCCGTTCCAATACGGCTTCAACCGGTCTGTGTCCCACCACCTTGTTCTGGCGGGTCCTGGTCGACTGTGGAATTCGATGAGGCGATAGTCGCTGCGGCGACCCGCGGGTGTCGCGCACAGGAACGGGTTGGTGGGTACTGCCTCAGCGCCGGACCGAACCTTCACGCATACCCCCGACCCGTTTTCCGACCGTTTCCGCAACATGAGCAGAGCCTGGTACCCAAGTCCGAAACCGTCCTCGCCATAGCTCCTGACCGCGGATGTCATGGCGCGGGTGGCAGATAATGAAGTCGTCCGTCAGTGCAATTGGCACTGGGGTGGCCGAGGCTGCCGATGATTTTCTGCCCGCCAGAATGATGTTTCCGCACCGCGTCTCCGAAGACGCTTTCCCGAAAAACCTGTCCCTCCTCTTCTGTGATCCCCTAAGCCCGTTCGGTCTCGGCCGGCAACCCCCGCGGCCGGACCCGTGTTGGCGCCTGCCGCGCCTGCCCGCACCACGTCCCGCCTTGGGGGTCGGGCGGATGCCGAAGCATCCGTGCAGGCCGCTCCCGACGGTCTTGGCCGGGCATCATCGGAGGGACGGTCCCTCCGGTTGAAGCAACGGAGACTAAACATGCAGAACATCGTCATCCTCGCCGGCAACATCGGTCAGGCCCCGGAAACCCGCACCACCCAGAGCGGCACCTCCATCACCCATTTCACCCTTGCCACCTCGCGCCCGCGCTACTCCGAAGGCAAGGTGATCCGCGACGCAGAAGGGCATCGCGTCCAGGACACCGAATGGCACCGCATCACCTGCTTCAACGGCCTCGGCAAGACGGTTCAGGAGTATTGCGAGAAGGGCATGAAGGTCCTGGTTCGGGGCCGCATCCACTACACCAAGTGGACCGATCAGGCGGGTGTCGACCGCTACGGCTGCGAGATCATCGCCGAGACGGTCGATTTCCTGAGCCGCGCCAAGCAGACCGAGACCGAGGACGGCACACCTGATGACCAGGACGAGATCCCGTTTTGAGGCGGGTATCTTCGGCCCGGCGGAGCAATCCGCCGGGCATCTCTTGAACTCCGGAGTTCAGTCAGAAAACGACCGCTAATTCCCTCTTCTTTGTGCATCCACAGTGGCGCGTCGTCGTCCAACTCAATGTGCAAATAAGTGAAAGAGTCACCTTTCGCAGTTCCCACAAAGAACGACAAGAAAGGGGCCGACTGTTGATTGGCGCCTTCTGACATTCGGAATAGCAATAGCGGTCATGATGAAAGACTTGCTGAGCGACGCTTGGGCGCTCGACGAGAGAGCGTATTTATGAATATACCAGCTCTTCATCAGAGCTTAGAACAAACGATGTCTGCAGCTGCCTTCAGGTCGTTAATTATCTGAGTCCCAGATATGCGTAGAGAAGTTATGTCGAGAGCTGCAAGCTGCTCGTCGATTTTCTTATCTTTCTCGCGTTGCCTTCTTCGAGAATGATGCGTCCCGTCACAAAATACAGCGAGACGCTGATCGGGAAAAAAGATATCTATTTCGGTAACCAACTGAAGATCATGTCGAAGCTCGATATCCGCATACGCGTCGTAGAGAGACGGGTATGTTCGCCCATCAGGAAATACAAGCCGCTGCAATTCTGGTCGAAGCCCGCGGTAGAGGAGTTCCTGATACAGGAATAGTTCAATTGGAGTTTGAGCGCCCCAAATTCTTCGCGTTTCAACCTTTTTGAATGGTTGATAAATTGTCTTTAATCTATTTCGAAGAAACCGAATCCGCGAGCGCTCATCAGGCAGAAATCCGTCGAACTCAGATACTTCACTTCGATCAAAGTCTGTATGGAGGTAGTACATTCCGACTACCAGTCCAAGTTCGTCAACGTATCCCTTGCCGCCTTTCAGACCGAGGATGGTGGAAATCTCTGAAAAGGCTTCCCATTGTCCAACGAACGGATCAAAACCTGCATAGGCCCAATCTGTCTCTTGAAAAGCAGCCCCACCCCGATGCGCTTTGATCGAATGAATGTTGACAGTGGTGACTGTTCCACGCTTTGACATCGGAAGATTTGAGATCGCGTAAGGCACCCCGGTTGAAGTGCCATCATCATCCGAGAACAGCGCTAAACTCAGTACGAGTAGAATTGGCTGAAATGTAGCATTGAGAGTAGAGAAATATTCGACCTCAGCGTCCGACGGCTCATCATGCAATATGCCATTAGTTAAATCAGCCATTTTACCTGTGATTGGCTGAATACCCCCAAGTGGCATTAGCGATACATTTATCGGTTCTGGTACCCATTCCCAAGAGACAGCGAAAGGAGATTTTGGGAGCAAAAAGTATTCAGGACGATCTTGCAATGCCTTAGGTCTATCATTTATCATCGGATTTTACCTTCTAATTCCCAATACTTTTGCTTCATTAATTTTCCGCGAGCTAAATATGATGGTGTGACAAGGCGATTATTAAAAAAAATACTCAAAAGGTGAACCAATGGGCGATGGATATAACTTTGCACAATTGAAAAAAGCGATCTTAGCTATGAGCCGTGCGACCGATTGGGAAGTCGCCAAAAAAGAATGGAAGTTGGTAGGCATTTCGGAGGCAAGTGAACCCGAAACATGTCTATGCGGCCATTTTCCTATCGTTGAGCTTTGCACAATTTCAAATAACACCACTGAAAGAACTGTGGATGTTGGAAACGTTTGTGTGAAAAGGTTCCTCGGTTTTCGTTCTGATCTTATCTTTGCTTCTTTGAAGCGCATACGAAAAGATATTACAAAGAGCGTTGGAAGTGATGCGACGGCATTCTTTTATCAAAGCGGTATTATTAATGATTGGGAATATGGCTTTCAGCAAAATACGATGCGGAAACGAAACCTAAGCCCTGCGCAGTTAGCCACTAGACGGAAAATCAACGAGAAGATTATCGCATCGATTGGTCGACGTGGTATTAGCTGACATGCTCCCAGTAAAACCTCCGATTTGATACAAACTTGTTCTGGTAATGTCTGGTCCTAAGAAGCGCGTCCGACGACGCGACCGACTGAAATGGGGACGCTTTGCTGCCCTGTCTGAGGTTGGTTGGTCCCCGTCAACTGCCCGCATCAATTCCAGGTGGCATACGCCCATCGCCAGAGCTAGTTCGTAAATCGTAATGGCCGTCGGATTAGGTTTTCCGCGTTCGATGCCGCTTAAAAATTGCTGAAAAAGTCCCGAACGCGCTTCAAGCCGCTCCTATGTCCGGCTTTATTTCCAACGCAGGCAGGCAAGGTTCCGGCCGACGAGCTGGTGCATACCAATGCGCCGATCAATCACAGTTTGCGTACTTCTCTAGATATCAAAGTCGGGTTTCGATTCTTCCAGGTCGGCAGAGGGTCGTTTCAGCAATTGCGCGGCTTCTACACCGAGCACTTGCGCCAATCTGTCAACGACATCAATGCTGGCGTTATACACGTTGCGTTCCAAGGCGCTGATGTAGGTCCGATCAATTCCTGCTTCATGCGCAAGTTCCTCCTGTGACAGGCCTCTAGCCTGCCGCAATGCTCTCAGGTTTTGCGCGAACACCTCTCGGATTTCCATAAAATCGAGAGCAACGCCTTGAAGAGTATTTCACCACGGAGTATTCTCTACAAACGAGCTGTGCCGGGACTGATCCTCGGGTTGCACTCGTACGCCTGCGCAGAAAACTCTGTGTAATCGGTGGTTATCGCGGGCCGAATTTGTTGTTTTTCACCCGTTCCAATGCGCTGCATGCATCACGCGATGCGTTGGGCGAACCTTACAACCGATCTCAATAATTGTTAAAAAGACTTGGGCACCACTGCTTTCACGGCGGCACGAATTTAAGAGGGGACGCGCGATGACTGAGCCGGGATTTCTCGATCAGGCGCCGGACAAAAATCAACTCACCGACTACGATCGAAAGCACTTCAAGCTTTATATGCGTCTTCTGGACGCCAAGGCGGACGGCGCGGATTGGACAGAAGCCGTCCAGGTCTTGTTCGGTCTCGATCCGGATAGGGACCCCGAGCGGGCACGGCGTATGCACGACAGCCATCTGGCGCGCGCGCAATGGATGACAGAACACGGCTACCGGCTCATGCTGGCGGAAGGCGAGAGGAAATGACCGTGTTTGGCGATGCGTTCCGCGCATCATGTTCTCCCAACCCAAGGGGTTCCCATACTCACTACAACTTATGATGGTTCCGGCCTCCAATTGCATTTTTCCTGCATTTCAGGAGGTTGCCGATGGTGCCGGATGTCTCGCAGTGGCGATCAGACGCTGCGTACGATTACTTTGACGATTCGAGTGTCCCCGATCTTTGCTGGGAAGGCCTAAGACGAAGTCCCAACTATCAGCGAGAGTACGCAGACCTGAAAGCCGAAGGGAGGTCTCCTGACGAGATGGACGCATTGCTCCGCGCTCGCTGGGGGATTTCGTTTCGCAACAAGTCCGGAATTGACGGCTCTGGATGAACCCATTCACTGGGAGCCGGCTGCCGATAAGTCGAAGGTCATCCTGAGAAAAGCGGAATCCGGCTTTGGATCGGACGAACCCAGCCTTCTCACAATTCAAACCCTCCGCAGCGGGATCACCCGCCAGGGCCCTGATGGGATGCATGCCATCCTCGGAAAAGGGCTGAAATCCGTCCATCTTCTGCTTCAGGACGCTCGCTTTACCGAATATCCGCTCTGTATTATATCCCGATTGGACGATGGTGCTCGCGCCCGTCACAGGGCAATTGGGAGGTTGTTGGATTTCCTCGAAGGCAAAGAGATTGGCGCGGACAGCCGGCTCACCCCACAGAAACGCCTTCGGTTCAAATCCATGCTGCGGGCGGTCGATGGCCGCACAAACGGTGCGTCCTACAGGGAGATTGCCGAAAGTCTCTTCGGGGCCAGGCGGGTGGCGTCAGAGCCATGGAAAACCTCTCCCCTTCGCGACACGACCATAAGGCTTGTGCGGGACGGCCTCGCTATGGTTGCCGGCGGCTATCTGGACCTGCTCCGCCGCTAGAAAGCCCGAAAGTTCGAAGGGGTGCGATTTTCGTCTCCTCATCTTCGCACTCCCTCTTCGCCGCGCCACTCCGCCATCGTGACCTCCATCGGCCGCTGCTGACCAGCGGTGCTCACTACTTCCTGGAGGTTCGACCATGCCCGATCCGCTCGCCGGAATGCCGCCGCGCTATCTGCGCACCCCCGAAGCTGCCCGTTTTCTCGGCCTTTCCGGGCGCACGCTCGAAAAGCATCGCACCTATGGAACGGGACCTGCATACCGCAAGCTTGGTGGCCGCGTCGTCTATTCGCTCGAGGACCTGCAGGCCTGGGCCAACCGGGGTGCTGTTACCTCCACGTCTGATCCGAGCGGGCAGGTGCTTCCGGCAAAGCGTCATAATGCGCAGCAGGCAAGCGGTTCGGGCCGCGCTGTGCGATGAGGAGTGCTTTGGTGAACCACAAGGCGCATTCGCCTCACGATCAGCTCGACTTTTTTCGGGCACTGCCCGGAGATCTTGCTCCGCGCGACGCGCAGGATCTGATGGCCTACCCCTTCTTTTCGCTCGCCAAGTCCAGGCGCTTGAAACCGATAGATTTCAAGGCGGGGCCGATCGTCATCTGCGTCGAGGCCGTCGCCGAGCATGGCATGGCGACAATTTGGGATGCGGATATCCTGATCTGGGCCGCCTCACAGATCGTCGAGGCACGAGACGCCGGTCTTCGGACCTCACGTCTGATGTCGGCCACTCCTTACGAGATCCTGACCTTCATCGGCCGGGGTGTCAGCCGGAGGGATTACGACCGGCTCAAGTCCGCTCTCGACCGGCTGCAATCCACCACCGTTGCGACTTCCATCCGTCAGCCGACCGAACGGCGCATGCATCGATTTTCGTGGATCAACGAGTGGAAGGAGAGGGCCGACCATCGCGGGCGCCCTCTTGGCCTCGAACTGATCCTGCCAGACTGGTTCTACTCCACGGTCCTCGAAGATGCGCTCGTGCTGACCATCGACCGCGCCTATTTCAGCCTGACCGGCGGTCTTGAGCGCTGGCTTTACCGGCTCGTGCGCAAACATGGCGGCCGCCAGGAGCATGGCTGGAGTTTCTCGCTCAAGCACCTCCACGCCAAGTCAGGCAGCCTCTCGCCGCTCAAGCATTTCACCTACGACCTGCGCGACATTGTCCACCGCCAGCCCTTGCCTGGCTATCGCCTGGAACTGGACAGATCGCCCGATGCGCCACCGCGCCTGTCTTTCGCTCCGACCGGTGAGGCGTCTGTCTCCCGCGCGCCCCATCAACGCCGCGCCAACACTCGCTCTGGGGGAAAGCTGTGAATTCACTCGTGCTATCAGGGACCCGAACTATCGTGCCATCGGGGACCCGAACCTCGTGCTATCGGGGACCGAAAACGCTTAATTTCGATGCCAGGCCAACAGCTTACGCGTCCCGTAACTTTCCTAACCAGAATTCCTTCGGAATTCTTCTAACGCCTGCGCGATTTTCAAGCCCTGCGGATAAGTTCCTGTACCGCCGTGGAGTCGCGTCATGATCGTCGCGCTGCTCAACCAGAAGGGCGGTGTCGGCAAGACGACGTTGGCGCTTAATCTCGCGGGAGAATGGGCGCGGTGCGGCAAGCGTGTGACGCTCATTGACGCCGATCCGCAAGGTTCGGCTTTGGACTGGTCGGAAGCCCGCAGCCGGGAAGGCCTGCCGAGATTGTTCGGAGTGGTCGGGCTTGCCCGCGACACCCTTCACCGGGAAGCACCGGATCTCGCCAAGAACGCCGACCATATCGTCATCGACGGACCGCCCCGCGTTGCCGGGTTGATGCGCTCGGCGCTGCTGGCTGCCGATCTGGTTCTGATCCCCGTGCAGCCATCGCCGCTCGACGGTTGGGCGTCGGCGGAGATGCTTGCCCTCGTCAACGAAGCGCGCATCTACCGGCCACAGCTGATGGCGCGCTTCGTTCTCAATCGTTGCGCTGCCCGTACTCTGATCGCCCGGGATACGGCTGAAGCTCTTTCGGACAACGATCCTCCAGTTCTTTTCCAAACCGTCGGTCAGCGTGTTGCCTTTGCGAGCGCTGCGCAGTCCGGACGCCTCGTCAGCGAACTGGACAAGGAGACGCCGGGTGCCAGGGAAATCGCAGCCTTGGTCTCAGAGATTGACAGGCTCGGGATTGAAAGGTCCGGCTCATGAGCAAACAGTCCACCCGCAAAGGCTTTGCATCACGGCCAGCCGATCCGGAGCGTTGGGTAAAGGCTGCTGAACGGAAAACAGACGCCGCCGATGCGAGCGTATTTACCGCGCGCCTCACCATCGACGTGACACCCGATCAGCGCGCGCGGATCAAGATCGTGGCCTTCCAGCGCGGGGTCACAGTTGCCGACATGCTGCGCGAGTTGCTCTCGCGTGAATTTCCAATCACCGACGGAGATATGCCATGAGCGAGAAACCGCGCTGTAGTTGGATGGGCCATCCGCTCCCCGACGAGGTCACCGCGGAGATGACCTTGGTCGAACTCACCTGGAAAAAAGGCAAGATCGAGCACTGGATCCGTTTCGGCTGCCAGTCCTATGAGCACATTCTCAACGGCAGCTCCCGCATCGTCGGTTTCTCGCCCGGGTCGATATTCTGTTTTGTCCGGTGGGCGGCGAACGGCTACGGCACGGTGGTCTCCCGCATCGATATCCTGAGTGCAGTCGGACGCGGCGCCCCTTACCAGACATTGCCCTTCGTGCGCCCCGGTGGGGAATTGCTTTTGAAGATCCATGGCTGGCCGAAGGTCGAGCGGGTGCTGCAGGCGATCGATGCGATCGAGGCGCTCGCCATCGATCCCGCGGATGCCTCACCGGACTATTGGCGTCATCTTCACAACCGCCTGACCGTCGGCGAGGAAGCCCATCCCTATACGCGGCCCGAGCATCATGCCTGGCTCAAACGGCGGCGGGTACAGTGATGCGCAGACGCTGGCTCATCTTCGCGGCGACTGCCCTGTCCGCGGCACTCCCCCTGGCACCGGTGGTCTTCGATTGGCAACCACGCCTGATCTGGAATGCGTCGGCCAGTGTGCCGGTCGGGCTCTATTTTGCGCAACCCGTAGGTCAGTTGAAGGTCGGCGACCTGGTTGCCGTTACGCCGCCCACGGCACTCACCGACTTCCTCGCTGAGCGGGAATACCTTCCGCGCGGTATCCCTTTGATCAAGTACGTGCTCGTGCTGCCCGGAACCGGTGTCTGTCGCAACGGGGCGACGATCTTCGTCGGGGGCAAGCCGTATGGGCAGGCGCGGGAACGTGACCGGTTGGGCCGTTCTCTGCCGCGCTGGCAGGGCTGCCGCGGGCTGGGTGAGGGCGAAATCTTTCTCATGAACCCGGACGCGCCGGACAGTTTTGACGGCCGATATTTCGGGCCGCTTCCGGTCACCGTGATTTCCGCAAAGCTCACGCCGGTCTGGACTGAGGAGTCTGCTCGCCTCACGCAATTCCAGAACCGTCGCAGTACTTCTCGATCGAGCGGGTAGGAGTAATGCCATGCGTCACGCTGCCTTCCTTCTCCTTACCGGCCTGTTCTTCGATTGCATTTCGGCAGATGTGGTGTCGGCGGGAACCGCAACGTCCGGGCAACCGATACCAGGCGATCCATATACCGCTCACTTCGCAGAAGCTTCGCAGCGTTTTGGCGTTCCGGCGCATTGGATCCGAGCGGTCCTGGACATGGAAAGCGACGGCAATCCGAATGCCGTCTCCGCCGCCGGCGCCATGGGACTGATGCAGCTGATGCACGGAACCTGGGAGGAGATGCGCGGTCGATACGGTCTTGGCGCCGATCCGTATGAACCGCGCGACAACATCCTCGCGGGCACGGCGTATCTCCACGAGATGTTCGATAGGTACGGCGATATCACTGGCATGCTGGCTGCTTACAATGCCGGCCCAACGCGCTACGACGCCTATCTGAAAGCCTGTCGAGCGTTGCCATCCGAAACGCGGACCTATGTCGCGCTGCTCGCCCCGACACTCGGCGACCAACCCCTCCCGGACGCTGACGGAGCATCCGTGTGTTCCCAGGATTGGCGTGACGCACCGCTCTTTGCGGGTCTCAAGATCGCCAACACATCTGCAAATCGGCAGCAACTCGATGGCAGGTCCAGTGCTGCGCCGAATGCAGCTGAAACAGGCCGCAGGTACCCGCGCTCCGGGACGGCTGGAACGCTGTTTGTCTCCAGATCTTCCAGAGAGGGTCTTCGATGAGCGCAGTCGACGGAGCCCGCACTCTGGAGTGCTCCCGCGCAGGACAGAGCGGATTAGGGCCGGCGGCGTGTGACGCGGCCGGTGGATGGCGAGATAAAAGGGCGCAAGGTGCGCTTGGGCCGGTCGGTTGTTTTTGCTGGTCTTTTTGCTTCGTGGCGCAATGTGCCGTGAAAATCCGCAATGTGTGCCAACTGCTTATCTCCCTGACTTTGCTTGGATCTTTACACATTGCGGAGATGTCACATGTCCGATGAGCACGATTTCCGCATCCGGCCCGGGCGCGTCCGATCATCGCGCGCGCAGCGGGCCCGCCCGTTCATTGCCCAGGCACTGGCGGCTGCCCAGAAGGCTGGTGGACATGTGTCGCGCTCGGGCCGGATCAGCACCGGCAGGCACTCGCATTTCGGACGTGGCCGGAGGGCAAGTGTTCTGGCCAATCGCTTGCTGACCGGAAGATCCCGTGTCGTCGTCATCAAAACCCGGGTGGTTCGCCATTCGGCACGATCCGCACCGCTTGCCGCACACCTCAAATATCTCGGCCGGGAAGGGGTGACGCGGGACGGGGAAAAGGCTCGGGTGTTCGGTCCCGGCGACGATGCTGTCGATCCGAAGGAGTTTGCCGAGCGTTGCCAGGATGACCGGCATCATTTCCGTTTCATTGTCTCGCCGGAAGACGCCTCAGACCTCGCCGATCTGAAATCCTTCAGCCGGGACTTGATGCGACAGATGGAAAAGGACCTCGGCATAGACCTCGACTGGGTCGGCGTCGATCACTGGAATACGGACAATCCCCATGTCCATATCATCCTGCGCGGAAAGCTTGATGACGGCCAGGACCTGGTGATTTCCCGCGACTATATCAAGGAAGGCATGCGCGCCCGCGCCCAGGATCTGGCGACACTGGAGCTTGGACCGCGCACCGACCTCGAAATCCGAAACCATCTGCAGTGCCAGGTCGAGGCCGAGCGCTGGACCCAGCTTGACCGTCAGCTTCTTCGAGACGGCCGCAGGACCGGTATCATTGATATGGCGCCCGACCCGGACCGGGCGCCGGATGAATACCACGCCCTGAAGGGCGGACGTTTGCGCAAGCTGGAAACGCTTGGCCTGGCCGATCAGGTTGGTCCCGGTCAATGGGTGATTGGCGAGGGCGCAGAGGCGACGTTGCGTGAACTCGGCGAACGTGGAGACGTCATCAAGCGGATGCACCGGGCCCTGACTGGTCGGGGTATCGAGCGTGGATCAGCAGGCTACGTTCTCGCCGCCGAAAATCTGGACACGCCCGTCATCGGCCGCCTGGTCGAGCGCGGTCTCGACGATGAACTGAAAGGGTCCGCTTATGCCGTCGTCGACGGTGTCGACGGGCGGACCCACCACATCAGACTTCTCGACATTGACGCTGCCGGCGACAGCGCGCCGGGGTCTATCGCTGAACTCCGACAATTCACCGATGCGCGCGGGCAGCGGCGCGTTGCACTTGCGGTCCGCTCCGATCTCGACATCGAGCGGCAGGTCACCGCCTCGGGAGCCACTTGGCTCGATCGTCAGAACATTGCCCGCGAACCTGTTGCGCTCTCGGAGGGTGGTTTCGGTGCCGAGGTCAGAGACGCTCTCGAGCGCCGGGCAGAGAATCTGATCGAGGAGGGCCTTGCTGAGCGCAAGGGACAGCGTGTCACCTATGCGCAAAATCTTATCGAGACGCTACGTCGCCGCGAGCTTGATGCCCTTGGGACGAAACTCGCAAGTAATGCCGGACTGCCGATTACTCGTGTGAGCACCGGCGAGTATGTCGCCGGCACTTATCGTCAACGCTTTGACCTCGCCTCGGGACGTTTCGCAATGATCGATGACGGTCTTGGTTTCCAGCTCGTGCCGTGGACGCCTTCGCTCGAAAAACAACGCGGCCTTCATGTCTCGGGTGTTGCCCGCTCGGATGGTGGTGTGGACTGGGGCTTCGGGCGCAAGCGAGGGCTTGGGCTCTAAAAACCAATCAATCAGGACGGCCACAATGTCTGCGACAAAAATCCTCTGGGGCCAACTTTTGGCGGTCTCTCTCATTGTGGTGTTCACCACCTGGGGCGCAACGCAATACGTTGCCTGGAAACTGGGCTTTCAGGGGCAGCTCGGAACTCCCTGGTTCGAAGTGGCCGGTTGGCCAATCTACTATCCTCCGGCCTTCTTCTGGTGGTGGTACTTCTATGATGCGTATGCGCCGAACGTCTTTCTGCACGGCGCCGTCATCGCTGCTTCCGGCGGATTTCTGTCTATTGCCGTTGCCATAGGCATGTCGGTCTGGCGGGCGCGCGAAGCAAAACGCGTTGAGACCTACGGGTCTGCTCGTTGGGCCGAAAGGCAAGAGGTGCGAGCGGCAAACCTTTTCAACCCTGACGGCGTCATTCTAGGCTGCTACGAAGAGAACTATCTCCGTCATGATGGTCCGGAACATGTGCTCTGCTTCGCCCCTACCCGATCCGGCAAGGGCGTCGGACTGGTTGTGCCTTCGCTGCTGACATGGCCGGGCTCGGCCATCGTCCACGATATCAAGGGAGAAAACTGGCAGCTCACCGCCGGTTTCCGCGCGAAGCACGGTCGGGTGCTGCTGTTCGACCCCACCAACTCGAAATCGGCCGCCTACAATCCGTTGCTCGAAGTCCGCCGCGGCGAATGGGAAGTGCGGGACGTTCAGAACATCGCGGACATCCTGGTGGATCCGGAAGGGTCGCTCGAAAAGCGGAACCACTGGGAGAAGACGTCCCATGCGCTTCTCGTCGGCGCGATCCTGCATGTCCTCTATGCCGAGAAGGACAAGACACTGGCGGGTGTCGCGGCTTTCCTGTCCGACCCTAAACGTCCGATCGAGTCGACCTTGTCCGCGATGATGAAGACCGCCCATCTGGGGGAAGCCGGACCGCATCCGGTGATTGCCAGTGCGGCGCGCGAGTTGCTGAATAAATCTGAGAACGAGCGCTCCGGGGTATTGTCAACAGCCATGTCGTTCCTTGGACTTTATCGGGATCCCGTTGTGGCTGAGGTGACACGCTGTTGCGACTGGCGGATCAAGGACTTGGTGAATGGCAATCTGCCCACAACGCTCTACCTTGTGGTGCCGCCATCGGACATCAATCGCACCAAGCCGCTGATCCGTCTGATCCTCAATCAGATCGGCCGCCGTCTGACGGAAGACCTGCGGGCAAACTCCGACCGTCACCGTCTGCTTTTGATGCTCGATGAGTTTCCGGCTCTGGGCCGACTGGATTTCTTCGAGTCGGCCCTTGCCTTCATGGCCGGCTATGGCCTCAAGAGCTTCCTGATCGCGCAATCTCTGAATCAGATCGAGAAGGCTTACGGACCCAACAATTCGATCCTCGACAATTGCCACGTTCGCGTCAGCTTCGCCACGAATGACGAGCGGACGGCCAAACGCGTTTCGGATGCTTTGGGCACTGCTACAGAGATGAAGGCGATGAAGAACTATGCCGGTCACAGGCTGAGCCCCTGGCTCGGTCATCTCATGGTCTCCCGGTCCGAGACCGCACGCCAGTTGTTGACCCCAGGCGAAATCATGCAGCTTCCGCCAACTGATGAGATTGTCATGGTTGCGGGCACGCTGCCGATCCGGGCGAAAAAGGCGCGCTATTACGAAGACAAGCGGCTCATCGAACGTATCCTGCCGCCGCCTGAACCGGCTTCGCCTGTCCAACGACAGACCGATGATTGGAGCGACCTGCCGGTTTCTGCCAGCTCCGAAGCCAGCCAACAAACGTCGGAAAAGATGGGAGAGGACGAGGATCCAACCGGATCCGAACGCCGACACCAACCGGAACTTAACAGAGCTGAGGCTGTCGAACAGAAGGAGCCGGTCAAAAATGAATTCGAGGTCGATCTGACTGACGACTATGAGGATGACACCGCCCGGACCAGCCGGATGATCCGGGTCATGCAAGGTGTGGCACGGCAAGTCTCGCTTGATCCCGGCGATGGCATGGAGCTTTGACGGCAATGGCAGCTCGCAAGAAGAAGGCCCAGATTTCTGCCTATCTCGACCAGGACGTCATGAAGATGCTGTCCGATTACGCTGCGCGCCGGGACCTCTCGCAGTCATTGGTCGTCGAGGCTGCCATTGCGTCCTTTTTGTCGCCGGACGCAGATGAGCGACGCGAGGCGGCTATCACCAAACGCCTCGACCAGATCGACCGGCGGTTGACCAGGTTGGAGCGCGATCTCGGGATTTCTGTCGAGACACTCGCCATATTCGTTCGCTTCTGGCTTGCGACAACACCTGCGCTACCGAAACCGACCGCACAGGCCGCGCGCGCCAAGGCTGGAGAACGGTACGATACCTTCGTCACTGCGCTTGGGAGACGATTGGCCAAGGGGCCTAAGCTCAGGCAAGAGATTGCAGAGGATGCTCCAGGCGAGTCAGATTAGGGCTGTCCAACAAGGGTAGCCGCGCCCGGGTTTGAAAGGGTGTTGCGTTTCGATCTCGACGCGTCCTCGCAGCATGCTCTTGTACCATTTGACAACGGGGAAATATGCTTAAGATGACAGGCAGAAAAGCGTCCCCGTTTCTGTCGTTCGCCTATTCTTAGCTTAGCCCTGAAAGCAGCCGTTCGTTGCGGGGTGATCGAATGGCGGGTTCGCGAAAGAGGTCCGTCCAATCGTCGCAAAAGTATCTATTTTGCGGCGTCGCAAATATCAGGCGCGCAATCGCTACAAAACTCGGGACTTTCGCGACAGAAGATCGCCGAGAGCTACTAGAGTGTGGTTCTTGACAATCTCACGTGAATTTTGCGATAGTGATATTGCGCGCTACGTAGGGTGCACCGGCTCCGGGCCGACTGGGCAATGCCCGCCTGCGAACTTCAAAGGTAGCGCCTATGCCAAACCTCGAAAACTTTAAGAAGCAAGCCAAGCAGTATTTGCGCTGGCATCGCGAGCGATACTATCCGGTGGCGGCCCAAATCAGGGCTGCTTTGCCACGATTTCAGCACCTCAACGATACTCAGATACTTGAATCCAGCTTCAAGCTAATGGACGCGCAAGAACTTGTCGCACGTCAATTGGGATTCGAGGGATGGCAGGCGCTCAAGTCCGGAGCCCATGCCATGACCACTCAAAGCAAACAGACTGCACCTCGCCCCGTTCTGAGTTCCACCTCCGCGCAACTGTTCGTCTCCGACATCAATGCGTCGTGTGACTTTTTCGCGGACAAACTCGGCTTTGCAATCGACTTCGTTTATGGGGACCCACCGTTCTACGGACAGGTTAAACGTAACAAAGCGCAGCTCGCGCTTCGGCTGGTCTGCGAACCTGTGTTTGTTGATGATATACGAGAACGCGAACATCTGCTCTCCGCCTCAATTACGGTCGATACCGCAAGCGAGATCAAGCAACTCTTTCTGGATTTCCAAGCCTCCGGAGTGGATTTTCACCAGACGCTTAAGAAAGAACCTTGGGGTGCTCGAAATTTCATTGTTCTGGACCCAGACGGAAATCTCATACTGTTTGCTGGTCCGGCCGACTGAATATCCTCGAATCTCCGCCCACCACCCTGGATTGTCGCAGAACTCCTGGTTTTTGCAGTAGAACCGGACCGATTGAAAAGCCTTCGGTATTTTTGTCGCAAAAGTCGGGCGCAAAAGTCGATATTTTGTGCCCGACTTTTGCGACAGGTTTCTGATGCAAATTCTGGAAAGCTGACTTTCATTGGTCACGTCACAAATGACAGCAATGGGCCGATTGCTACTATGCGCCTCCCAAGCGCGAATGTCCGCTTCGTTTATTGGCGAGGCCAAACCTACCTGTCGCCTCCCGGCCCCGAGACGGTCGTTTACAAGAACTCTAAAAGGACTTGTCAGCGATAGCCCCGCCGCCATTTTCCTGTCTTTGCACGCCACACTACTCCTCCGTTAAACAGCTATTGAACCTCTCCAAAATCAGGTTCTTTTAATCATCCCCGTCTGGGGGCATTCCTGCCATCCCCGGCATCAACGGGGATCCCATGGCACCATCACATCAAAATCCGGAAGGCCAGGCACGCGGCGCACGTATGCTCCGCACGGCGCTCGGGTCCGCGATCACCCGTCTTCTGGAAGATCCTGCCGTAATCGAGGTGATGCTGAACCCGGACGGGCGTGTCTGGATTGACCGCCTCTCCGAAGGTCTCACCGGAACCGAAGAGTGGTTGTCACCGGCCGACGGCGAACGCATCGTGCGCCTGGTCGCGCACCATGTCGGCGTTGAGGTGCACCACGCTGCGCCGCGTGTTTCGGCCGAACTCCCCGAGACGGGAGAACGGTTCGAGGGCCTTCTTCCTCCTGTCGTTGCCGCACCCACCTTCGCCATCCGCAAGCCCGCCGTCGCTGTTTTTACCCTTGAGGACTACGTTGCCGCCAGGATCATGACGCCGGCACAGGCCGAGACACTCCGCTCGGGCGTCGCGACACGCGCAAACATTCTCGTCGCCGGCGGAACCAGCACCGGCAAGACCACGCTGACCAACGCGCTTCTGGCCGAAGTCGCCAAAACTTCCGACCGTGTGATCCTCATCGAGGACACCTGCGAGCTTCAGTGTGCGGCCCCTAATCTCGTTGCCATGCGCACCAAGGACGGCATCGCCTCGCTGTCCGATCTCGTCAGATCGTCCCTCCGCCTCCGCCCTGATCGCATCCCGATCGGCGAGGTGCGCGGACCTGAGGCCCTGGACCTCCTGAAGGCCTGGGGAACCGGACATCCCGGCGGCATCGGCACGATCCACGCCGGTTCCGCCATCGGGGCCCTGCTCCGGCTCGAGCAACTCATCCAGGAAGCCGTCGTCACCGTTCCACGTGCCCTGATCGCGGAGACGATCGACCTCATTGCCGTCCTAGCAGGCCGCGGTTCGCAGCGGCGTCTCGTGGAGCTCGCCCGCGTCGAGGGCTTTGGTCCCGACGGCGACTACCGCGTTTCCCCGGCCGTTCCCACAACTTCCTCCCATTCAGGAGATCATCCATGATCCGGACCATCCTTCGTACACGTCGTCCTATCGCGACTGCCGTCGCTGTGCTTCATATCAGCCTGCTCGCGGTTCCTGCCGCCCACGCTGCCGGATCCTCCATGCCCTGGGAAGCGCCACTGCAGTCGATCCTGGAATCCATAGAGGGCCCGGTCGCCAAGATCGTCGCGGTGATCGTCATCATCGTGACGGGCCTGTCGCTGGCCTTCGGCGATACGTCCGGCGGCTTCCGCCGCCTGATCCAGATCGTCTTCGGCCTGTCGATTGCCTTCGCCGCCAGTTCCTTCTTCCTGTCGTTCTTCTCCTTCGGTGGCGGGGCGCTTGTCTGATGGCGGAGACCTTCGAACATCGTGATCAGGTGCCGGGTTTCACGGTGGCGGTGCACCGGTCCTTGAGCGAGCCGATCCTGCTCGGAGGCGCGCCTCGGGCAATCGCGATCCTGAACGGCACTTTGGCAGGGGCCGTCGGTCTCGGTCTGCGCCTCTGGCTCGTTGGGCTTGCCATCTGGCTGATTGGGCATCTGGCCGCGGTCTGGGCCGCAAAGCACGATCCGCTCTTCGCCGAGGTCGGTCGCCGGCATCTGCGCTTTCCCGCACATCTGAGCGTGTGAGCGGAGGCCCTGCCGATGATGAACCTCGCCGAATACCGCACGCGTAACTGCCGCCTTGCCGACTATCTGCCCTGGACAGCGCTGGTCGAGAAGGGCGTGGTGCTTAACAAGGACGGCAGCTTCCAGCGAACAACCCGTTTCCGTGGACCGGATCTCGACAGCGCCGTTCCTGCCGAACTCGTCGCGGTTACCGGCCGTCTCAACAATGCCTTCCGCCGTCTCGGGTCCGGATGGGCCATCTTTGTCGAGGCACAGCGTCATGCTGCCAATCACTACCCTGACAGCAGCTTTCCGGATGTGGCCTCCGCACTGGTCGACGCGGAGCGCAAGGCAAGTTTTGAAGAAGCCGGTGCGCATTTCGAGTCGAGCTATTTTCTGACCTTCACCTATCTGCCGCCAGCCGAAGAGGCCGCTCGCACGGAACGTTGGTTGTTCGAAGGCAGGGAGACGAATGACATCAACCCGCAGGAGGTGCTTACCGGTTTCATCGACCGTACCGACCGGATCCTTCAGCTGATCGACGCTTTCATGCCCGAATGCGTCTGGCTCGATGACGCCGGGACGCTGACCTATTTGCATTCGGCGGTCTCGACCAACCGGCACACTGTTCGCGTGCCGGAGACACCGGTCTATCTGGATGCACTGCTTGCGGATCAGCCGCTTGCCGGCGGCCTGGAGCCAAGGCTCGGAGACAAGCATCTGCGGGTCCTGACGATTTCCGGGTTTCCGACGGCGACCACGCCCGGTCTGCTTGACGACCTCAACCGGCTGGCCTTTCCCTATCGCTGGTCAACCCGCGCGATTTTGTTGGACAAGACGGACGCAACAAAACTCCTGACCCGGATCCGGCGCCAGTGGTTTGCCAAGCGCAAATCCATCGCCGCGATCCTGAAGGAGGTGATGACCAACGAGCAGTCGGCACTCGTCGACACCGACGCCGCGAACAAGGCGGCTGATGCCGACCTGGCACTGCAGGAACTCGGCGCGGACCATGCCGGCATCGCTTATGTCACGGCGACCGTCACGGTCTGGGATACGGACAGCAAAATCGCCGACGAGAAGCTGCGGCTCGTGGATAAGGTCATGCAGGGCCGAGATTTCACGTGTCTGCCGGAGACTATCAACGCAGTCGACGCTTGGCTGGGCAGCCTGCCGGGGCACGTCTATGCCAATGTCCGCCAGCCACCGATCTCAACTCTCAATCTCGCCCACATGATCCCCTCAAGTGCGGTGTGGGCGGGGCCGGAGCGGGACGAGCATCTTTCGTCTCCTCCCTTGCTCTACGGCAAGACGGAAGGCTCGACCCCGTTCCGGTTTTCCCTTCATGTCGGCGATGTCGGCCATACGCTGGTCGTCGGCCCGACAGGGGCGGGCAAGTCCGTCCTCTTGGCGCTGATGGCACTGCAGTTCCGGCGTTATAGGAACTCCCGGGTATTCGCCTTCGATTTCGGGGGATCGATCCGTGCAGCGAGCCTCGCCATGGGCGGTGACTGGCATGATCTCGGCGGCGGCCTCACCGAAGGCCGAGACGTATCGCTGCAGCCTCTTGCCCGGATCGATGCCGCCGCCGAGCGCTCCTGGTCCGCCGACTGGATCGCTGCCATCCTCATGCGCGAAGGCGTCACCGTCAACCCGGACGTCAAGGAGCATATCTGGACGGCGCTGACGTCGCTTGCCTCCGCGCCGGTAGGCGAGCGAACGCTCACCGGACTTTCCGTACTGCTCCAGTCCAACGATCTCAAACAGGCCATGCGTCCCTATTGCATCGGCGGGGCCCATGGCCGGCTGCTCGATGCGGAAGGCGAGAACCTGGGCTCAAGCAGCGTTCAGGCCTTCGAGACCGAGGGGCTGATCGGGACCGGTGCGGCACCCGCCGTGCTCGCCTATCTGTTCCACCGGATCGAGGATCGGCTAGACGGATCGCCCACCCTGATCATCATCGATGAAGGCTGGCTGGCGCTCGACGACCAGGGTTTTGCGGGTCAGCTCCGGGAATGGCTGAAGACCCTTCGCAAGAAGAACGCCTCCGTCGTCTTTGCCACGCAGTCTCTGTCCGACATCGACGGCTCTGCTATTGCGCCAGCCATTATCGAGAGCTGCCCGACACGGCTCCTGCTGCCGAACGAACGCGCAATCGAGCCGCAGATTGCCGGAACCTATCGCCGTTTCGGTCTCAACGACCGCCAGATTGAGATCCTCGCGCGGGCGACACCCAAGCGCGACTATTACTGTCAGTCCCGGCGCGGCAACCGGCTCTTTGAACTGGGCTTGTCCGAAGTCGCGCTGGCCCTTTGCGCGACCGCCTCGAAGACCGATCAGACAGTCATTGCCGGCATTCTCGCGGCTAACAGCCGTGAAGGTTTCCTCGATGCCTGGCTGCGGCACCGCGGTCTTCCGTGGGCGGCCGATCTGATCCCCGACCTCACCAACCTGGAGACCTCCTCATGACGTTCCGCCGATCCCGTGCCGTTGTCGCTGCTGCCGCAATTCTGAGTGCGCCATTTCTCAGCTCTGTCACGTTCGCCCCGCCGGCTTTTGCCTGGCGTGTCGTGTTCGATCCGTCGAACTATGCCCAGAATGTGCTGACGGCGGCACGGACGCTGGAGCAGATCAACAACCAGATCGTCCAGCTTCAGAACGAAGCGCAGATGCTGATCAACCAGGCTCGCAATCTGGCCAGCCTTCCTTATTCGGCTTTGCAGCAGCTCCAGCAATCCGTGCAGAGGACGCAGCAGCTTCTTGAGGAGGCTCAGAACATCGCTTTCGACGTCCAGCAGATCGATCAGCTGTTCCAGCAGCAATACGGCAATATCGATCTGAGCGCGAGCGAACAGCAGCTGGTCGCCGGTGCGCGTAGCCGCTGGCAGAACACGGTCGGCGGCCTTCAGGACGCCCTGCGCGTGCAGGCCGGCGTCGTCGGCAATATCGAGACCAACCGCGCGCAGATGTCCGCGCTGATCGGACAGAGCCAGGGGGCGACCGGAGCACTTCAGACAGCCCAGGCCGGCAACCAGCTCCTCGCGCTCCAGGCGCAGCAGCTTTCCGACCTCACCGCAGTCGTCGCTGCCAATGGCCGGGCGATCGCCTTGAGTGAAGCGGAACGAACGGCCGCGGCCGAACAAGGCCGCATCCAACGCCAGCGCTTCCTGTCGCCGGGCTCCGGCTACCAGCCCGGCAACGCGCGCATGTTCAATAACTGATCTTTCGGGAGGAATTTTCCATGGACGGCAGGATGCTGGCCCGGTTGGCAGCAATCGTTTTTGTTGCAATCGCCATCACCGCGAGCCTGATCGAGATGTCCCGCAAGGACGATCCGGCGCCCAAGCTGACTGCGCCGGCTACACAGCCTTCCGACGATACTGTGCGTGCCGATCTGCGCCGCTGTCAGCAGATGGGCAGAGCTGCGGTCGATGACCAAGACTGTCTGGCAACCTGGCAGCAGAGCCGGGACCGGTTTCTCGGTCGGGGTCCTCGAACCGGCGAGGGACGTTGATCCATGGGCGGCACGGGTGTCATCGACAACTTCCTCGGGGTCTTCACCAGCTACATCGACAGCGGCTTCGGTCTGCTCGGTGGTGAGGTCGCCTTTATCGCGACAACGCTCATCGTCATCGATGTGACGCTGGCCGCGCTCTTCTGGTCCTGGGGCGCCGAGGACGACATCATTGCCCGTCTTGTGAAGAAGACGCTGTTTGTCGGCATCTTCGCTTATCTGATCGGCAACTGGAACAATCTCGCACGGATCGTCTTCGAGAGCTTTGCCGGGCTCGGCCTGATGGCCTCCGGCACCGGATTTTCCGCCGCCGATCTGGTGCGCCCGGGCAAGGTGGCGCAGGTGGGTCTCGATGCCGGAAGGCCGCTGCTGGAGTCGATTTCCGACCTGATGGGCTGGGTCGCCTTTTTCGAGAACTTCATTCAGATCGCCTGCCTGCTCTTCGCCTGGGCGCTCGTCATCCTGGCCTTCTTCATCCTTTCCATCCAGCTCTTCGTCACCCTGATCGAGTTCAAGCTGACGACCCTGGCAGGTTTTGTGCTCATTCCCTTTGGGCTGTTCGGCAAGACAGCCTTTCTGGCCGAACGCGTGCTCGGCAATGTCATCTCTTCCGGCATCAAGGTGCTGGTGCTGGCCGTCATCATCGGCATTGGCTCGACGCTGTTCGCGCAATTCACTGCCGGTTTCGGCAGTATCACGCCGACCATCGACGAGGCGATGGCCGTGGTGCTTGCGGCTTTGTCCCTGCTCGGCCTCGGGATCTTCGGTCCAGGCATCGCGAACGGTCTCGTCTCCGGCGGACCGCAGCTGGGTGCAGGATCCGCTGTCGGCACCGGCCTTGCGGTTGGCGGTGCTGCTGTCGCCGGAGTAGGGGCTGCTGGATTGGCAGCTCGTGGAGGCGCGCTCGCCTTGTCCAGGACCGCGGCGGCCGCACGCGGCGGTGCTGCCATCGCGGGTGGAGCGTCAACAGCCTACGGACTCGGATCGGCCGGGCAATCAGGCACAAGTGGTGTCGCCTCCGGCATCAGTGCTGTGGCAAGTGCTGGAGCGCGAGCCGCAGCATCGCCGCTCAAAAGACTGCAGTCAAAGGCAGCGGAAAGTTTTCAGGCGAGCCATCAATCCGGAGCCCGGACGGCCTTCGAGGCAACGGGCGGCACGGTTGGCAACACAGATAGTTCAGACGCCTCGTCTGCGTCTCCAGCACCCGCAGTACCTGCCGCCGCCGATGGCCCGCCGGCCTGGGCAAAACGCATGAAGCGTTCCCAGCAACTTTCCCACGGTGTTTCCGCAGCCGCTCATGCCGTCCGTTCGGGCGATAGTCACGGGGGCGGTGCTTCCATCAATCTTCAGACAGGCGACCGCTCATGAGCCTCTTCAAACGATCTACCGTTCACTACGGCAAATCCCCAGAGCCCGTAACGCCCTACCAGAAGGCCGCCCAGGTCTGGGACGAGCGCATCGGCTCGGCTCGCGTTCAGGCAAAGAACTGGCGGCTGATGGCCTTCGGCTCTCTCATCCTCTCCGGTGGTTTTGCCGCGGCACTCATCTGGCAGACCGTCGACGGCTCCGTCGTGCCCTGGGTGGTGCAGGTGGACAAGCTTGGTGAGGCGCAAGTTGTAGCGGCCGCCACCGCCGATTATGAACCGTCCGATCCACAGATCGCGTTTCATCTGGCGCGGTTCATCGAGAAGGTCCGCAGCATTCCGGCCGATGCCATCATCGTCCGGCAGAACTGGCTCCGGGCCTATGAGTTCACCACCGACCGCGGGGCGCTCGCGCTCAACGACTATGCGCGGTCAAACGATCCCTTCGCCCGGGTCGGCAGGCAGCAGATCGCGGTCGAGGTTTCCAGTGTCATCCGGGCCTCGCCGGGAAGCTTCCGCGTCGCCTGGACAGAGCGGCACTATGAGAACGGACAGTTATCCGCGACAGAGCGCTGGACCGCGATCCTGACCATCGTCATCCAGCCGCCCCGCGATGCAGCACGGCTGCGGGCCAATCCGCTCGGCATCTATGTCAACGCCATCAACTGGTCGCGGGAGATGGGGCAATGAAGACGGCTTTGCGTAAACCCGCGCTTCCGGCATTCCGGTTCTCCGCAAGTGCGGCAGTCCTTCTTTGTGCAACCGCGTTGGCGAGCTGTGCCACCTACAAGCCTCCGCAGATCAGCTACGATGCCAGCGTGCCGCCCCTGCCGGCGGTACCAAAAACTGCGAGCGACGATCGGCCCAAGCCTCTTCATGTGCCTCCGGCCTGGACCCCGGCAAAAGGAGGCGACGCGGCAACAACGTCAGCCGGCAGGATCGAGAATGCCAATGCGGCTGCGCGCATCGAGCCGCGCCGCGAAGGCTACTACAATGCCATCCAGATCTATCCCTGGTCGGAAGGGGCGCTCTATCAGGTCTATACGACTCCCGGAAAGATCACTGACATTGCGCTGGAACCGGGCGAAGCCCTGACTGGCGCCGGCCCGGTCGCGGCCGGCGATACGGCCCGCTGGATCATCGGCGATACCACCAGCGGCTCCGGCGAAGAGCCGCAGGTCCACATCCTCGTCAAACCGGCGCGCCCGGACATAGAGACCAATCTAGTCGTCACCACCGACCGGCGGGTTTACAGGATCGAGCTGCGCTCAGGCGAGGGTTTCTATATGCCCGCGGTCGCCTGGAACTATCCGCAGTCTTCGTTTTCACAGCGTCCCGTCGTCCCGACAACGCCTCGCATTCCGGCGCTCGCGGCACGGAACTATCGATATGCGCTCACCGGCGACACTCCGCCCTGGCGCCCGGTCTCCATCTATGACGATGGCAGGCGGGTCTATGTCGAATTTCCGGGTGGAATCGTCCAGGGGGAGATGCCGCCGGTCTTCGTTCTCGGGCCCGACGGAAACCCGGAAATCGTCAACAGCCGCGTTTACAGGAATATCCTGATCGTCGACCGGATATTTGGGGCTGCGGAACTCCGGTTTGGCAGCGGCAAGCACCAGCAGACGGTCAGGATTGTTCGGACCGATGGAAAACGCCATGACCTGACAAAGGGACATGGTGCTGGTGAGCCTTCAGAGCAACCAACGATCGGCGATGGAGGTGAGGGGGCATGAGCAGTCCGCAGCAGAATAGGGAAGACGACGATCCTCACCCGAACGCTGACGTCAGGGCGGCAATGCGTTTGCGAGTGGATCCGCCGCGGGTGACGCGTCTCTCGCGCAAGGTGCTGGCAGGGGTCGGGTTCGTTGCCTTGCTCGGCATCGGAGGGGCTTTGATCTACGCGCTCCAGGCACCGGACAGGAGGGGCGGCAGCGAGGAACTGTTTTCGACGGAAAACCGCAACACCGCTGACGGATTGAGTACCCTGCCGAGCGACTATGCCGGCCCGGTTCTAGGACCGCCCTTGCCGGGAGATCTAGGCCGGCCGATCCTCAAGGCGCAGGAACGCGGTCAGCCGGTCGTGCCTCCAGCGATCCAAACGCCCACGCTCGATGAACAGGAACAGCGCCGTCTTGCCGAGGTAGAGGCTGCCCGCACCAGCCGGGTCTTCTTCCAGACGGGACAGGCGGCATCGGGCGGAGCAAGGCTGGGTACAGTGCCGTCGATCGGCGGCAGTGTTTCAGGTGGAGTTTCGGCACAAGACAGCAATCTTGCGTTTTTGAATGCGTCCGTGGACCGACGGACCACGGCATCCGATCGCGTTACGGCACCGGCATCGCCCTATGTGCTGCAGGCCGGGTCCGTCATTCCCGCTGCACTCATCACCGGGATCCGCTCCGACCTGCCCGGGCAGATCACCGCCCAAGTCACGCAGCATGTCTATGACAGTCCAACCGGAAGACTGCTCCTGGTCCCTCAAGGCACGCGCATCGTCGGCGAATATTCCAACGATGTCGGGTTCGGTCAGCGCCGTGTGCTGCTCGTCTGGAACCGGCTGATCCTCCCGAACGGCCGCTCCATCGTGCTCGAACGCCAGCCGGGAGCGGACCCAAGTGGCTATGCCGGTCTGGAAGACGGTGTGGATTACCACTGGTGGGATCTCGCCAAGGCGGCCGGGCTGTCGACGCTGCTTAGCGTCGGTGCGGAACTCGCAGCAAGTGACGACGACCGCCTGGTTCAGGCGGTCCGTGAAGGTGCCCAGGACACGATCGATGATGCCGGGCAGCAGATCGTTCAGCGCCAGTTGCAGGTCGCGCCCACGCTGACGATCCGGCCGGGGTTCCCGGTGAGGGTGATCGTCACCCGTGATTTGGTGCTCGAACCTTACGGAGGATGACCATGGTGAGACTGAAGCTGGGGCCGTTACCGGACGACAAGCCGGTCAAGGTGAGTGTGGAACTGCCGGCGAAGCTGCATCGGGATCTGGTGGACTATGCCGAGATTCTCGGTCGGCAGAGCGGGCAGACCGTCGAGGATCCTTCTAGGCTGATCGTTCCGATGCTGGAACGGTTTATTGCGACGGATCGTGGGTTTGCGAAGGCGCGTCGGATTCTTAGTCACGGCCGGCAGGTGAGGGATAGCGTTCTTCCAGGAGAGCAATGAAGTTGCTCAAAGCCGGATTGTTGTTGTCGCTACGCCAACGCGCGGAAAAGCTGATGCGGTTTGCGCCAGTCCCGTCACGGACTTCGAGAAACGAAACGCCGGGAAAACTGGACCCCAGGCTTGCTTCGAGAATGAGGCTTATGCCGAAACCGGCTGAGACCAGACCTTTGATATTTTCCTGGCTGACATTGTGGGCAACCAACTTTGGTTGTCCGCCGAGCAGCGCAAGCTTGGAAACAAGGACATCTCGCAATTCAGGACCTGGATCATGATCGCTAATAAGGAAAGTTTCGTCTTTCAGGTCGGTCCAATGGAGGACTTTGTTTTGAGCTAGCGGATGCGTGCTGGGCATGAGGACCATAATACGTTCTGTCCAAAGAGACTTTGCGCCAACTTCTCCAGGAGAAGGATCGCCAGTGACTATGGCTATATCCAGGAAACCGCCAGCAAGATCAGACAAAAGACGCGAGCGCGAAGCTTCAATCGTGAGGATCTCCATATTGGGGAACCTTGTTGCAAATTCTGTGAGCCTTGCGCGTAATTTGCCCATCGAGAGGGACGTATAAAATCCAAGACGAAACTGTCCCGTATTGCCTCGGCTTAGCTCCTGGGCGTTTAGTGTCATTTGGTCCAATGACTGGATGAGATAGCGGGAAGTCTTCACGATCTCGGCACCCGCCTCTGTTAAGCGCGCACCGCCACTCGTTCGTTCGAAAAGGATCAGACCCAGACGAGCTTCCATCTGAGAAATGGTCCGACTGAGTGTCGATTGCTTCACTCTGAGCGCGAGTGCGGCTTTTCTGAAACTTCCATGACTTTCGACCGCCACAGCGTGGCGCAGGTGTCTTATTTCTATCGGCCCTGCGAGGCGTCTTTTGTGTTTCAAAGAATCAACCGACTTCAATTTCTTGCCCAGTTTTCCATGTCGCTCCTGTTAATTGTGAATGCTCTGGAACATCGTTAGCTCAATCGGGGATTTGGAAGATTAGAGTCGGCGACTGCGTGAAATCGAGAACACACCCTGCTCAGGGTTCTCGCAACATCCTCTCCCCGATCACTTGGCCGTGGATCAAGCCCCGGCACATAGCGAGAGAACGTATCGAACACGGTCAAAACGCGGATTTTCGATCAGTTGCGTGCTGGTCATGCATGAAGTCCATAGCCCAACGTCATTCGGCCCGACGGCCGATTGGCGATCTTCCTGAAGCGTTGCTTTCATCCGGCGCTCCAGAAACTTGTTCCTCATTGGAGGCCCAACTCGTTGTAGATCTGACGGGTTTTCTTCTGACTGATCATCCAGCACTCTCGGCACAGCAATACATCCAAGCATTGCTATCCGAACCGGATATGCCTCTGACAAATCTCTCTGATCCGCTGTTCCAAAGCGGCCTGACCGGGCCGACGGGATCTGTAACGTTTGTTCGTTGGGTCAAGCCGGTTCACCGCGTAAGTTCGGCAAACGGAAACCTACCACCCGAACGCAACTCATCGACTACGTTCTCTTCCGAGTAGGTCTATGATGCTCAAAAAGCCATGTTGATGTCCCTTTCATGTGACCTCCTCTCAGGCTCAATTGTTTTGGCGGACCGGCACATGATGCCGATGCAATTCGAGAGCTGAGTATAGTCTTGGGTGCTTTTCCAAAACATACCTCATGTGCCCCATCGCCGACGTAAATAAACTTTCTCCATATGCCTCCAGAAATGATAGATGTAGTGGAAAAGGTCAAAAATATACCTGCACCTTTCAATATGATATCAGATCGACCTTGGATCAATTTTAATAAATCCATCATCTAGTCTTGGTTCGTGTTTTGAAAGACGTGCAGCTCAGGTTCACGAAACTAGTTGCAAGCTCCCAGTGCAATTGCAATTCCTTGGCCAACTCCGATGCACATGGTCGAGAGGGCATAACGGCCGTTTTTCTCCGACAGTTCCAGAGCCGCCGTGCCGGTGATCCGGGCGCCGGACATGCCGAGCGGGTGGCCGAGGGCGATGGCGCCGCCATTGGGGTTCACCCGCGGATCGTCGTCGGCGATGCCGAGATCGCGCAAGGTGGCAAGCCCTTGGGAAGCGAAAGCCTCGTTCAGTTCGATCACGTCGAAGTCCGCCTGCGCCAGGCCGAGCCGCGCCATGAGCTTTTTGGAGGCGATCGCCGGACCGAAGCCCATGATCCGGGGCGCCACGCCGGCGGTCGCGCCGCCGAGCACCTGGACAATCGGCTTGAGGCCGTATTTTGCTGCCGCTTCGCCGGAGGCCACGATCAGGGCCGCCGCGCCGTCATTGACGCCGGAGGCATTGCCGGCCGTAACCGAGCCGCCGTCCCGGAAGGGTGCGCGCAGCTTGGCGAAACCTTCGAGCGTCGTTTCCGGGCGCGGGTGCTCGTCGATATCGATGATGACGGGGTCGCCCTTGCGCCTCGGGATCGAGACGGGCGTGATTTCGCGGGCGAGCCTGCCATTGTCCATCGCGGCCTTGGCTTTCTGCTGGGAGCGAAAGGCGAAGGCGTCCTGATCGGTCCGGGAAACGTTGAAATCCTCGGCGACGTTTTCGCCGGTTTCCGGCATGCTGTCGACGCCGTATTGGGCTTTCATCAGCGGGTTGACGAAGCGCCAGCCGATGGTGGTGTCGTGGATTTCGCTGGTGCGGGAAAAGGCACTTTCGGCCTTGGGCATGACAAACGGCGCGCGCGACATGCTCTCGACGCCTCCGGCGACGATCAGTTCGGCCTCGCCGGCCTTGATCGCACGGGCGGCGGTGATGACGGCATCCATGCCCGAGCCGCACAGGCGGTTCATCGTGGTGCCCGGCACCGTTTCCGGGTAGCCGGCGAGCAGAAGAGACATGCGCGCCACGTTGCGGTTGTCTTCGCCCGCCTGGTTGGCACAGCCGAAGATCACCTCGTCGATCGCCGCGAGATCCAGGCCCGGGTTGCGGGCCGCGAGCGCCTTGAGGGGGATCGCGCCGAGGTCGTCGGTGCGCACCGGGGCGAGGGCACCGCCGAAGCGGCCGATGGGTGTGCGGATGTAGTCGCAGATAAATACGTCTTGCACAGGTCTTTCCTCAGTCCAGAGCGGGTACGGTCAGGTCGGCGGGGTCGCCCTCGAGATGCAGCGGTGCTCCGGTCACGTCCTGCAATTCCTCCAGTGTCATTCCGGGAAGCTTTTCGCGCAGGACGAAATGACCGTCGACGATGTCGACCACGGCAAGGGAGGTGTAGACGCGGGTGACGCAGCCGACGCCGGTGAGCGGGAAGGTGCAGGTTTCGACCAGCTTCGGCTTGCCGTCCTTGGTGACGTGGTCGGTGACGACCGCGACCCGCTTGGCGCCGTGGACGAGGTCCATCGCGCCGCCGACGGCGGGCACGCCCTTCGAGCCGACACGCCAGTTCGCCAGATCGCCGTTCTGGGCCACCTGGTAAGCGCCGAGGACCGCAAGGTCGAGATGGCCGCCGCGCACCATGGAGAAGCTGTCGGCATGGTGAAAGAAGGAGGCACCCGGTTTCAGCGTGATCGCCTTCTTGCCGGCATTGATCAGGTCCCAGTCCTCTTCGCCCTCTTTCGGAGCTCCGCCGAACCCGAGCACGCCGTTTTCGGTGTGATAGATCACGTCCCGGCCTTCGGGCTGGAACTTGGCGATCATTTCGGGAAAGCCGATGCCGAGGTTGACATAGGCGCCGTCCTCGATGTCCTGGGCGGCGCGCCAGGCGATCTGGGCGTTGGTGAGTTTCGTATAGGCCATCAGTAAACCACTCCCGCGCGGACGAGCACTTCTTCCTGTTCAGGTTCCGGAACTGCGACCAGTCCGTCGACGAAGATGCCGGGCGTGACGACGGTTTCGGGGTCGATGCCGCCGGGTGCGACCAGATGGCTGACCTGGACGATGGTGCGGTCCGCGGCCATGGCCATCAAAGGGCTGAAGTTGCGGCCCGCACACCGGTAGGTGAGGTTGCCGAGCGTGTCGCCGACCTGCGCCTTGATGATCGCAAAGTCGGCTTTCAGCCAGCGTTCGCGCACATACATCTTGCCGTCGAATTCTTCCGTGGGCTTGCCTTCCGCCAGCTCGGTGCCGAAGGAGCTCGGCGTGTAGAAGGCGGGGATGCCGGCACCGGCTGCGCGGATGCGTTCCGCGAGTGTGCCTTGGGGAACGAGCTCCAGCTCGATTTCACCGGCCAGATATTTTTCGTTGAAGGCTTCCGCATTCGACGAGCGCGGGAAGGAGCAGATCATCTTGCGGACCATGCCGGCCTTGATCATCGCGGCGATGCCGATGCCGCCGTTGCCCGCATTGTTATTGATCACCGTCAGGTCCCTGGGGCTGCCGGTTTCGCGGAAACGGTCGATCAGGGCGTGGATCAACTCGATCGGCGCGCCGGAGCCGCCGAAGCCGCCGATCATCAGTCGGGAACCGTCCTTTATGTCCGCGACCGCAGCCGTAAGGGACGTTATTGTCTTATCCATGGAAACCTCCTCGGTTGAGGATTGTCTAGGCCCGCTGCTTCGGTTCGGCCAGTCAATTTGTTCGCATGTTGACATTTGTTCAAATAGAACTGAATTTTGTGCGCATGTTGAACAAACCGACGGATCACATCGCTTCGCTCGCCAAGGGACTGAGGGTGATCGAGTGTTTCGGGGCCGACACCCCCCGTCTGTCGATATCCGATGTCGCCGACGCCACGGGGCTGGACCGGGCGACCGCGCGCCGCTGCCTGCTCACCCTTCATCACGAGGGGTATGCGGACTACGACGGCAAGTTCTTCACGTTGACGCCACGCGCGCTCCGGCTGGGTCTCGGGGCGCTCGCCTCGCTGCCGCTGCCGCAGGTGGTGCAGCCGTGGCTCGACCAGCTTACCGAGCAGATCTGCCAGTCCTGCTCGGTATCGATCCTCGACGGCACGGAAATCGTCTATCTGGCGCGGGCCGCGCAGAAACGGGTGATGTCCATCGGACTGACGCCCGGCTCACGGCTGCCCGCGCATTGCACGTCGATGGGCCGCGTGCTGCTGGCGGCGCTGCCGGAAGAAGAGGCCCGGGCACTCGTGGAGCGCTCGGACCTGACCCCGCGCACGGCGCTGAGCCTGACCGATCCGGACGAGATCATGAACCGTATCGGTGAAACGCGCACGCAAGGCTTTGCCGTCATCGATCAGGAAGTGGAGATCGGCCTCAGGTCGCTCGCCGTGCCGGTCTACGATAGCCGCGACCGGGTGGTGGCGGCGCTCAACACGGGCATGGCCGCCGCGCAGGCGAGCCTGGACGACCTCGTCGCCATCTACCTGCCGGCGCTCCTCAAGGTGCAGTCGGGCGTGCGGCGGGTGCTGCACTAGGTCTTTCAGTCCTTGTCGTCCGGTTCCTGTTTGAGCATTACGCTTTCCGGCGAGAGTTCGGGGCGGGCCGGCCAGCGAGTTCGACAGCAGCGTTGATGCGGATGCCCGTTATGCACAGCAGTTCGGCGATGATCTGCTGCTTGCTACTTTCAGGAAAGCCACCGCTGGTAATATCCATATTGGCTCCGATTAGCGCATGAGTGTTGATCAGAGCTCGGAGTTCAACCCACTGAAGCTGGATTTTTGATCCTACCAAGGGGATCGCACTGGACTTCTCTAGACCTGAGAAACCGATGGATAATGCCTGCATATAGGCGGTAAATGGATGGTTCGAACAGAGTTCCTGGACTTGTATTGGTTCTGACCCTTGCGGACTCCCGCGAAAATTTGGAGGTTTGGCGTAGACATTACTATGAGGATCAGCCTCGCTTTGCGATCAGAATCAATGTTCCGAATGCGCTGTATTATCCCAGTCATCTCCAGCCCGGAACCGTGATACTAGATGGAGAACTCCATGATCCTGTGGTTCCTACTTGGGGATTGGAGCACTGGTCAGGTAAGAACCTATTCATCGCGTCTCTAGTTGAGTGCTTCCGTTAATTCAATTCTATCTTAAGCGTAATGCACAAACTTCCCTCTCACCTCCCAGTTGATCGTAGCTTATTGCTAAAAACATCTCATTCCAGAGAGCGAAGAATAGATGGAGAGATTTTTTTAAATTTGGTGCAGCAAGTTAGGCTAACCATACCACGTCCCGTAATTCCAGAAGGAAACGCTTATGGTGGCGTCCTTACGGCTTACACTGTGAACGTCGTCACAACTGCTTCAGATTCCAGTTAAGTTGATGGTTCGGCGCTGGAGCCGGTTGCTGAGTGCGTGCTCAGGGGCACTATAGATTTAGTTAGTTCTCTGATCGTTGACGACGCTAATATCTTTGAAAGGCTCTATGTGGCTATGATTCCAGGTAAGAGACATATTGCGGTGCAGCATCCAGATCGCATTCCGCAGCTTATTATATTTGATTGCGATGGTGTGCTTGTGGATTCCGAAACGATCTCCAATCGGCATCTTCATAGATTTCTGCTTTCACGCGGCGCTGACATATCCTTTTCCGAATGTTGCGACAGGTTCATAGGAAAAAGCAGGCATGATGTCGAAAGGTATTTATCGGAACAAGGCTTGAAAGTGCCCGAAAATTGGTTGGTTCCGTTCTCGAAGGAATTGATAGCTTCGTTGAAGAGCGAAATAAAGCCAATTAAAGGTGCAAAAAAGGCGCTGAAAGTACTAAAGAATCATGAAGTAAAATTTTGCGTTGCTTCAAATGGATTGATGGAAAAGATGTGCGCAACGTTGGAGACAACGGGTATGCTTCCTTGGTTTGAAGGCAATATGTTCTCGGCGCATGAAGTTGGAGCAAGCAAGCCTGCCCCGGACGTGTTTCTCCACGCTGCGCAAGCAAATCGTATCCTGCCTGAGCATTGCCTGGTTGTAGAAGACAGCTCCAGTGGTTTTGAAGCCGCCGCAAGAGCGGGCATGTCGTGTCTCGCTTATGTGCCGAAAGAAACGAAGTCGACCCCAGATCTTTTCGGTGCACGGCAATTTGGCGACATGGCACTGTTGCCGTCCGAATTAGGGATCGCCTAAGTAATAAATTAGATTTGTTCATAATTTTATTTCTTTGTCGCCAGTAAGCCTTTTTTTGATAAAGTATTAATGTCCTGCTTGTGAGATCGTCTTGCGGTTGAGAAAATTCGACATCAGTGGAAAAGCAAAAAGAGATATCGCCATCTTCATCTGAAGGGTCGGCATCCTCCTCAATCCGCTTGCCTCCAAGCCCGGTGCGCACGGCGCGTGCCACTGGCTCCGGATGGCCGAATTCCACTACGCTTCGTGTCTGAACGAAACCGGGAGATGTCAAGCTTGTGCCCTGTCAGACTTCTTAGGCGAAGGTACCTGTCGGATAATTCATTCAACAAAGTCCCGGTGTCGTAATTACGCTTTTCAGTTATGATTCTGGCTGTTTCCCGCGAACGGGTTGGCATCGACCCACCATCGAGTGGAGTTTTCGTCCGATGCTCCAATTTCCGGAAAATCCCTAAAATCTCCGTGCAAACCCAGGAAATCCGGGGGTCCGGACATAATTTAATACCGGCCTACACACCGGCCGCCTGCTCTTTTCATAAGGATAAGGTTATATATTTCTCGTTTCTCAATATTGGACAAACGCAGATCGCTTCGCCAGCGTGAGGCTGCCTTCAGTGCATAATGGAACACGCACCAGGCGGCGGGCCTGTGTCGGATCGCTGGGACCAACCCCGGGGAATTCGGCTTGGGTCATGGGGAGGAAAATACATTGAAGTTTGACCGGAATGCCGTTCTGTCGCTGAATCAGGAACAGATGGTTATGGCCATCTCGGCGGTTCTGTTCGTCCTGTTTTCGATTTTTCTCGATGGGTTTTTCCGGATATCGAACTTGCTCTCTCTTTTGCAGAGCGTCTCGATCCTGGGAATTCTGGCGATCGGAATGGCGGTCGTCGTGATCGGTCGCGGCATCGACCTTACGATGGTCGCGGTGATGGTGTTCTCGACTGGCTGGAGCTTCACGCTTTTCTCCGGAGGAATGCAGGTGGAGACGGCCCTTCTTTTGGGTCTGCTGCTGGCGGTGGCCTTCGGCGCGGTCAACGGATTCCTGATCGCCTATGTCGAGATTCCGGCCATCTTCGCCACGCTTGCGATGGCGACCGTGATTTCCGGGCTGGGACGCTTTGCCCTTGTGTCGAGCGAGAACATCTTCATCAGCGGCGATGTGGGCTGGTTTGCGTCTCTCGGAACCGGTGCGCTCGCGGCGGTTCCCATGCCGGTTCTGCTGTTCCTCATCATCTCCTGTCTCGCGTTCGTGGCCTTGCGCCTGACGCGTTATGGCGCCTTCGTCTACGCGATCGGTGACAATCCGCTCGCTTCGCGCAACAGCGGAATGTCTATCCGGCCCATGACGGTCCTGATGTACAGCTTCGCATCCCTCGTCGCTTTCTGCGCGGGCCTGATCATGGCGATGACCGTGTCATCGGTAAACACCAAGCTGGCCAGCTCGACGATGATCTACGACATCATCCTGGTCGTGGTGATCGGAGGGATCGGTCTGGCGGGCGGCAAGGGCAGTATCCGGAATGTCATTTCGGGCACGGTTCTCATCGGACTGCTGTTGAACGGTCTGACGATCATGAACGTGGATTATTCGGCTCAAAATATCATCAAGAGTCTGATCTTGCTGCTGGCCATCATCGTGGACTCGCTGCTCAACCCCCGCGACGAACAGACATCGCAGCAAGGCGACATCTAGAATTCCGGGTGGTCCAGACGGGCGATCCGGAAAAAGAACCACATTTCTAGGGAGGAAGACATGAAACTTTCTATGTTCAAGAGGATAGGTGCGGTCGCAGCCGTAATGCTGGGTGTCCTAGGTCAGGTCGCGCCGGCCTCGGCGGAGCGCCCGGATGACGGCCTGATCCTGAAGTACCAGAAGGCGTTTGAGGGCAAGACCGTCGCTTTCGTTCCGGTCACGATGGGATGGGACCTGACACAAGGCTGGATGGCCGCAGTGCAGCGGGATGCCGATAGGCTTGGCTACGAGCTGACGATCAGGGATGCCAACTATAGCGTCGATGCAGGCGCACAGGCTATCTCGCAACTTATCAACGAGAAGCCGGACATAATAATAATTCAGAACGCAGACATGCAGGCCTACGTCAAGCTTATCCGACGCGCAATGGACGCCGGCATCAACGTCATCCAGATGAACATGAAGACACCGGTCAACTCGGATGCTTTCGTCGGAGGAGACTGGTATGGCGTGGGCGTGGAAACCGCGAAAGAAGCGGCCCGTCTTTGTGGTTCTGGAACATCCGGAAAAATTGCCCTGATTCAGGGCCCGGTGACCGCACCGCCCAACCAGCTCGGCGTTGCCGGGGTCGAAGATACCTTGGTGGATTACCCGGATGCGACACTTGTGGCCACTCAGGCCGCGGATTGGGATGCCTCGAAAGCGCATTCCATCGCCTCCACGATCATCAAGCAGCACGACGATTTGTGCGGCTTTATCGGGCTGTGGGACAACATGGACGTGGGAATTGCCGCGGCCATCCGGGAATCCGGCAAGCAGGACCAAATCAAACTTGTCTCGACTGGCGGCGGAAACAAGGATCTCGGCTGCACCAATGTCGAAAGCGGGGCGTTCTCGTCGTATGTGAAGGTCGATACGCGCGATCAGGCCAAGGTGCTTGCCTCCGCGATCCAGATGTTGTTGCAGACGCAGCCGGAACCCGGCACGCAGCCCTTTGCCGTCTATACAGAGAACCAGATCCTGACACCGGATACGGTAGCTCCGACGTCCTGCTGGACCGTTGACCAGATCAAACTCGGCAACTGATCTCCAGGCACGGGCGATCGACCTATCTGGCGACGATCGTCCGAAGCCAAAACCCCCGGAGTATACGTATGAGTGCGCGCGAAGCCTATTTGCGCTGGCGATATCGCTTGTTTCCCGACCACGTCATGGGCGAGATCCTGTCGAAGAACTGGATCGACAATGCGATCCCGTTCATGTTCCTTGCCATCGCCGTCGCCGTCTTTTCCTTCATCATCCCGAACTTCCTGGCGATAGGAAGCCTCGGCACGATGGGCGAACTCCTGGCGGAATATCTGTTCGTCGCCATCGGTATGACGCTGGTTCTGAAAGCCGGCGGCATCGATCTCAGCGTCGGATCGGTCTTCGCCCTGTGCAATTTCTGCGCGCTTTATCTGGTCAATGCCCTGGGAATGCCGCTGATCGTCGTCATCCCGGCCGTTCTGGCACTTGGCGGTCTCGTCGGGGCGTTGAACGGAGTCCTCGTCGGATTCCTCGGGCTTCGCGCGTTTCTGACCACCTTGGTCACGCTCATCCTCGTACGCGCCATAGTGGAGCTGCTGTCCCTGAACTACGGTGTCGATGCCTCTTACTCGGAAACGCCGGTGCCAATGTGGGACTATCTGGGCTCAGCCCGGATCCTGGGAATGCCGCTCTCGCTGTTCGTTGCCGTCATTGTGGCGATCCTGACCCATATATTGATGACTCGCATGCGGTTCGGCTGGCATCTGAGCGCTGTCGGCGGGTCGCGCCGTTCCGCCTACAATATCGGCCTGCCGGTCAAGTGGATCGTGGCCCAGACCTACATCCTGTCGGGGGTCTTCACAGCGGCAGCCGCCTTGTTCTATGCCTCGCGACTCGGCAGCATAGGCGGCTCCGTCGGCGTCGGGCTGGAGATTGTTATCCTGACTGCCGCGGTCCTCGGAGGTAACAGTCTGGGCGGCGGGCGCGGGTCGGTCGCGAAGGCGATTATCGGAACCGTCATAGTGGTCATGGTCACCAATGCCTTGGTGCGCATGGGCTTGCGCACCGGCGCCGGCGACCTCGTGTTGGGTCTCATTCTGCTCGTGGCCGTGGCCATAGACGTGAAGTGGATGAAGAACCGCCTCAAGATCCTCAATCGCGCTTATGTCTCACCCACCTATTTTGCCCTGCCGCCGTGCCCGCCCACCGCCGAAGGGTCCGGTTCGCCCTATGAGGTCAACAACAAGCTCGCCTCTGCGCAACCGATCGGCAAGGGGGAGCTCGACGGGCCCGAGGACATCATCCTCGACGAGGACGACAATCTTTACTGCGGCAGCCGGCATGGCGACATCATCCGGTTCTTTGCGCCCGACTACCAACGACATGAGGTCTACGTACATATCGGCGGCCATCCGTTGGGAATGGCGTTCAACCGGGACCGGGAACTTGTCGTCTGTGTCGGCGGGATGGGGCTCTACAAGGTTACGAAGGATCGCAAGCCCGTAAAGCTCTCGGACGAGACGAACCGGTCCATGTTTTCGATCATCGACGACTCGCGCATGCGGCTCGCCGACGATCTCGACATCGCGCCGGACGGCCGGATCTTCTTTTCGGAAGCCACGATCCGCTACGAGATTCACGACTGGGTGCTCGACGCACTGGAATCGCGGGGCAATGGCCGCATCATTTGCTACGACCCGCGTGACGGGTCATCGCGCACTATTTTGCCCAAGCTGCAGTTTCCAAACGGAATCACGATGGCGGGTGACGGCGAATCCTTCCTCTTCGCGGAGACCTGGGGCTGTCGGATCAGCCGATACTGGTTCGACGGCCCCCGCAAGGGACAAAGAGAAGTCGTGATACCGGATCTTCCAGGTTACCCCGACAATATCAACAAGGCCTCCGACGGCACCTTCTGGTGCGCCATCATCGGCATGAGATCGCCCACCTTCGACCTCGCCCAGCGAATGCCGCAGCTCCGCCGGCGCATGGTCTACCGCGTGGCAAGCGACGAATGGATGTATCCGAACATGAATTCAGGATGCGTCTTCAAATTCGATCTGACCGGTCAGGTGCTCGACGTGCTCTGGGATCGCGACGGCATCAAGCATCCTTCGATCACGTCGATCCGGGAGCACAAGGGACGTCTGTTCCTGGGAGGGCTCTTCAACGACCGGATCGGTGTCTACGACATTCCCGGAGCCGACATGGAATGGACAGGCATCAGCCATTACTGGGGAGGCAAGTCCGGTGAGTAACCTCTTTGCCCGTATGTTCGACCGCTTCCGCGGCAGCGGCAGCGCCGCCATCACCCTGCCACCGATGGACGGGGCATTGCGTCCCAACACCCGCATCGATGAAGCCGAGGAAATGGCCGCCGTGACGGCTCCGGACAATATCGCGTTAGGAACGGATGGCATCCTGCTGTCGTCCGGCGCCCGGTTGCTGGGCCTGAGCCCATCGAAAACCATCGATACTCTCTGGACGGCGTCAAGCGACATCGTGTGTCTGGCGGCTCATCCGTCGGGCATGCTGGCCCTGGGGCTTGACGAGGGGCGTCTCGTCATCCGGGGCGGAGCGCATGACGGACGCGAGTTCACCAAACTGGGAGATCTGCCCATCGTGTCCCCTTCCGCCCTTGCCTTTGCCGATGACAATACCCTGTTCGTCTGTCTGGGCAGCCAGGATCACGGAATGAGCGACTGGAAGGTCGATCTGATGACACACAGCGCCAGCGGGTCTGTCTGGAAAATCGACCTTGGCAGTGGCGCAGCGGCCTGTATGGCGCAAGAACTCGCTTTCCCATATGGCGTCCACGTGACCGAAAACGGCAATATCGTCGTTTCGGAAAGCTGGCGTCATCGCCTGCTGCGGATCTCGCCGGATGGGAAAATCGGGGTCGTTGTCGATGAACTGCCGGGGTATCCGGCACGCATGGCACACGAGCGCGAGGGCGGAGACTTTTGGCTTTCAATCTTTGCTCCGCGCACGCAACTTATCGAATTCGTCCTGCGCGAAGACGAATACCGTCGTCGCATGGTGGATACGATCGACCCTGAATACTGGATCGCGCCCTCCCTGCATCACCCGCAGTCCTATCTCGAGCCCATGCAGGGCGGCAGCCTCAAGCAGCTCGGGGAACTCAAGCCCTGGGCGCCATCGCGATCGCTGGGGATTGCGGTGCGTCTGGATGGCAACGGGCATCCCGTCGAGAGCCTGCACTCCCGAGCGGACGGAGTGCGTCACGGCGTCACCAGTTGCCTCCCCACCGGCGATGGCCTGCTGATGACGTGCAGGGGTGGCGATATCGTCGTGCGAGCGAAGATATAGGGAGAGGATCATGGAGACATCCAAACTGATCGAAATGCGGTCCGTGACCAAGGAGTATCGCGGGGTTGCAGCGGTCCGAAACGTCGATTTCACGCTCATGCCCGGTGAGGTTCACGCCCTCTTGGGCGAGAACGGGGCGGGCAAGTCCACATTGACGAAGATGATGGCGGGGGTCACCCAACTGACCGAGGGCATGATGCTGCTCGACGGCCGGCCGGTTACCTTTATGACGCCCGGCGAAGCCTTGTCGCATGGTGTGGCCATGGTGTTTCAGGAAACCAGCCTCGTTCCCAGCATGACGGTCGCCCAGAACCTCTTCCTGGGCGAGGAGAAACTCTTCAACCGTCTTCGCGGCATCTACATCAGCGCCCAGCAGTTCATGCAATCGCTGAACTTCCAGGTGAACCCCTGGGCCGATGTCGGGACGCTCGGCGCCGCCCAGAAGCAGATGGTGGAGATCGCAAGGGCGGTGCGGCAGAACGCCCGGGTGATCATTTTCGACGAGCCCACGGCCACGCTCACGCCCGAGGAAAAGCGGCATTTCTTTGCGCTGGTCAAGGACCTCAGGCAGCGGGGTGTCGCGGTGATCTTTATCAGTCACGCCCTCGAGGAGGCGCTGAGCATCGCCGATCGGATCACCGTTCTCAGGGATGGTGAACTGGTGGTGAGCGATACCGTCGACAAGTTCGACCGGGAAAAGATCGTTCAGGCCATGGTGGGCCGCACCTTGTCGGACGATCTTTATCACAGCCACGGGGAAGACAAGATCCGCCGGCCGGGCCGGAAAATCCTGTCGGTGCAGAACCTCTCCATGTCGCGGGTCGTCAAGAACACGTCGTTTTCGATCTATGGCGGCCAGGTGACCGGCATATTCGGCCTGATCGGCTCCGGGCGCACCGAAGCCGCCAAGGTGATCTCCGGCATCTACAAGCGCGACTTCTTTCATGGCGGCGAGGTCAGGCTCGAGAACAAGCCCATTCGCTACCGGACCCCGCGCCCGGCCGTACAGGATGGAATCGTCTATGTGACCGAAGATCGAAAGGTCGAGGGGTTCTATGAAAGCATGTCGATCGCCGACAACATTCATCGTGCTGCACAGGCTGCCAATGTCAGTTCGAGCCTCTTCCTCAACTATTCCGAGATCAAGGAGATGGCCGCCGAATGGACGCGGAAACTCAACATCAGGGCCATCAATTCCAATGCGCGCGTCATCGAGCTGTCTGGGGGTAATCAGCAGAAGGTCGTGATCGCGCGGTCGCTGGTTCAGAAGCCGAAGGTGATCTTCTTCGATGAGCCGACGCGCGGCGTCGACGTGGGGGCGATCTCGGAAATCCACCATCTGATCAATACGCTGGCAGAAGAAGGAATCGCCGTCGTGGTAATCTCGTCTTACCTACCTGAAATCATGAATATATCCGACCGCATCCTCGTTTGCCGGGCCGGGCGTATCGTCGAAGAATTCACACCCGAAGATGCCACAGAGGAACGCATCATGTATGCGGCGGTGCACTGATGGCCGGGAGGATTGCTTCTGCGCCGCCTTCGGGTGGTCGCGTCTGCGTTGTCGGTGCGGGTTTCATGGGGTGCGTGATCGCAACGCTTTATGCGCGCCACGGCTATGACGTGGTCATCTGCGACAGTCAGGCAGCCATGCTCGAAAGTTATGCCGAACGTGCGCGGCCCATCGCTGCAAGCTTTTCCGATGACAGCACCGAAGTCGAGGCGATGGTGAACCGCGTCGCCACCGTGTCGTCCCTGAAGGATGCGGTTGCCGGCGCCTTCATGGTGCATGAGGCGGTGCAGGAGGTGCTTGAGACGAAGCAGGCTGTCTTCGAGGAACTGGATCGGCTGTGTCCGCCGGATGTTGTCCTGGCCTCGAACACCTCCTCGTTTCTCATTTCCGACATCGCCGAAGGTGTCTCCAGTCGTGAGCGTGTTCTCGGAATTCACTATATCACGCCGGGCCACATCATCCCGGTGATTGAGATCATCCACAGCAGCTTCACTCCGCCCGAGCTGATCGACTGGGCGCGCGCGTTTATCCATTCCATCGATCATGTGGGGGTGGCCTGTCCCGAACGGCCCGGCTTTCTGATTAACAAGATCCAGTTCGCGATGCTGACCGAAGTCTACCGGCTAGTCGACGAGGGTCTTGCCAGCCGCGATGATATCGACGCTGCCGTGCGCCTGAGCCTCGGGCCCCGGCTTGCCCTTTGGGGACCGCTATTGACGGAGGATCTGATCGTTTCGAAGAAAACCGCCCTGGCGGTGACGGATTCTCTTTACGAGCAGACGGGTGACGAAAACTACAAGGGGCGAAAGGCGCTTCGGGACTTGGTGGAGCGGGGCGATCTCGGCCTCATGACGGGGCAGGGTTGGTATGCATTCGAGGGTGATCGGAGCGAGACCATCATGGAACGCGACCGGCAGCTTACGGCACTTTTCGACTGGCTGCGCGAAGCCAACGCCGTCGACCGCCTCAAGGTAGAGTAGCGCATGTTTCCTGCTCCTCCCATGAGCTGGAGACGCAGATCATGGTGCAGATAACTCTGCACCATTTGACCGGATCTCCTTTTGTCCGCCGACGAGGCGGATTGCGCTTGTCGGGGTGGTGTATCGGGCAAGCGGCGCAACGTTGCCGAAGGGCTGCCTGCCAACATCAAATGATTAATTCCTGACCGAGACCTAGCGCATGACGAATGGATTGCTAATCTCAGTACTATAGGAAAGCCAAACCGATTTGGTTTCAAGATAGGGATCGATGGCCTCAATCCCGTTCTCGCGGCCAAGACCCGACGTTTTTAAGCCGCCAAACGGCATGAGGAAACTGGCGGCACGATATGTATTTACCCAAACAGTTCCCGCCTGCAGACGTTTGGGCGCAACGGTCGCGCGTTTAATACTGCTTGTCCAAACGCCGGCTGCCAGACCATAGGCGGTGTCATTTGCCAATTGATAAGCTTCGTCGTCATTCTTGAATGGGATGACCGACACCACAGGACCAAATACTTCCTCCTGTGCAATACGCATCTTGTTGTCCACATCGGCGAAAACCGTCGGCTCGACGAACCAACCGTTCCCGCATTCCGGACGCTCGGCTGGAGCACCGCCCAAGGCGCATCTCGCACCTTCGGATTTGGCAATATCGATATAAGAGAGAATCCGTTCGTATTGTGGCCTTGTCGTCACCGGACCGACTTGGGTTGTCAGGTCCATTGGATCACCCATCCTCGTTTTTTTTGCGAGCCCTACAAATCTTTCCAGATAATCGTCATAGATGCTTTCATGTACGAGCAGGCGAGAACCCGCGATGCAGGTTTGTCCCGTGGCCGCGAAAATTCCCGCGATTCCACCCGCGACAGCCGCCTCCAGATCCGTATCGGGAAAGACAATCTGCGCTGATTTTCCGCCCAGTTCCAACGTTAATCTTTTGAAGGTCGGAGCGGCATTCTGCATTATCTTCTGGCCTGCCAGTTCGCCACCCGTGAACGCGACCTTTGAAATTTTCGGATGCGAGGTCAACGGATCTCCGACATCCTGCCCAAACCCCGTAATGATATTGATCACCCCCTCCGGGAATCCCGCCTCTTTAACCAGGGCGGCGAATTCAAGCGCTGAAGCCGACGTGTGCTCTGATGGTTTGATCACTAGCGTGCAGCCTGCGGCCAAAGCCGGAGCCAGCTTCCACATCATCAGCATGAGCGGCGAATTCCACGGTACGATTGCCGCAACGACGCCCACCGGCTCGCGAAGCGTGTATGCAAACATATCCGGCTTATCGATCGGAACCACCGCCCCGTTGATCTTGTCGGCCAGCCCGCCATAAAAATACAGCCACTGGGGAATATAGCGGATCTGACCACCTACCTCTGCCAAAAGCTTTCCGTTGTCGCGAACTTCCACCGCTGAAAGATGATCGGCGTCGCGTTCAACAAGACCGGCGAGTTTTCTCATCAATGCTCCGCGCTCGGTCGGAGACATCTTACCCCAGACCCCGGCGTAAAGTGCACAATGCGCAGCTTCGATGGCATCGTTGACATCGCGTTCGTCACAACGCGGAATTTCCGCCCACGGTTCTCCGGAATACGGATTATAGCTCAGAAAGGTTTCCTTTGACGCGCTGTCACGCCAGCTGTTACCAATAAACATTCGATATTTCTTGAGTTCATCTTTCATTTCTGTCTCCCGGCATACCCGTCATGTTTCGCAAGAAAGCTCAAACCGGGCGTGACGATTTCACCGTCATCTCAACCGGTTGTCATGCCGTGGTTTAAATCTCGGCATTCGTTCCGGATCGGATCAGAGCATTGATGGCAAAAAAGTCGTCAACCCTGGAACCAACGCAAGAATCACCATGCCAATCACGAACAACCCGACAAAAGGCCAGGCCGCAGCAAACACCGATGACAGGGATCCTTCGTTCCAGGCGCTCTTTAGGGCGAAAAGGGTGTAACCGAATGGCGGGGTTATGCCGCCGACGGTGATGTTCACCAAAAACAGGAGCCAGAACCAGATCGGATCATATTCGAACCTGTCGATGATCGGCAGGTAGATCGGGATCACGATAAGCATCAGCGCGATCTGGTCGATAAACATGCACAGTATAAATGGCAGGAGCATCAGCATGAAGAGCATGAACCATGACGATACCTGCAATTCGACGATCCACTGCGTCAGGGCCGAAGCCCCTCCCGAAAATGCAAGCAGTTGGCTGAACAGCTTGGAACTTGCCATGATGATGAGGATCATGGCCGAGATCTTGGCTGACTCTCCTACCGCCTCCACGACCATTCGAATGCTGAGGTTCCGGTAAATGGCAGCGGTCATCAGCGAGCCCAACACCCCCATTGCTCCCGCTTCGGTCGGTGTGGCGACGCCCATCAGGATCAGCCCCATCACCAGTGCGATAATAATTGTGAACGGCAGAAGTTTTATAAGCGCCGTCGCCGCCTCAAGGAGACTGGGTCGGCTTTTAGCATCCTCATCCACAGGGGCGAGTGCCGGATTGCGCCAAATTCTGATGAACACGTAGGCCGCAAATAGCAAAGAGAAAACCAGCCCCGGAATAATCCCGGCAATAAGGAGACCTGCGATGGACACACCGGCCAGGGTGCCGATTATGATGACCAGCACACTGGGCGGTATCAGCGGCGCGAGGCTGGCTCCCGCGAGGATCGTGCCGATAGAAAGACGCGCGTCATACCCCCTGGAAACCATGCCCGGCAACAAAGAACGACCGAGCATTGCCGCAACGCCCATGGCGGCCCCTGACAATGTGCTGAAGACTGTGGCGAGCACTATGGACAAAATAAACTGCCGGCCGCGGACGCGCCCAACCAGCGTATCGATCGACTGGAAAAGAACCTCGACGGCTCTGCTCCTGAAAAGCAACTCGCCCATAAGAATGAATAACGGGATCGTCACCAGGGAGGAACTGGTCGCCGTTTCGAAGAAACTACCCGAGAACATGCCGAAACCTGCCGGTCCCAACAGCAGCATCGAAGCCCCGAGATTGACAACGAGAAAAGCCACGAAGACCGGCATGCCGCTGCCCATCGCCAGCAATAGCAGTCCCACGCCAACCAGAACAGCTGGAATTCCCTCGATCATTGGAACTGCCCCTTTGAGCCTTGAAAGCTTTGCCCGAACGCCATGCGCAGAAAACTCAGGCCGGTATTCAACATGCCCAGGAAAACAAATGAGAATAAGATCCATTTTGGAAACTGGATTGTTGTGAGCGTGACGGTCCCCCGCATGTACAATCGTTGGGTTTCACCAAAGAAAATATACGCTGTCCAAAGACAAACCCCGGCACCGACGAGAAAACCGAACCTTCGCAATATCCTGGCTTTGCGTTCGTCGAGCACGTCAAGAAATATAGAAACCGAAACGTTCCCATGGATTCGGGTGACATGGGGAATGACAAGAAAAACGGAAATCAGCAGAAGAAAAGAGACTGAATCGCTTGCCCATTTTGTCGGTGCGCCCAGGAAATATCGCATCACGACTTCATAGGCAAAAATCGCAACGATAACAGCGAGTGCCATAGATCCGAGTTGGTAGCCGATACTGATAGTAACGTCGTGAAGGCGCAAAAGCGTCCTGAACGAACGGTGGAACAAAGCCCTCATCCCTGACTCCGTTGTTAGCGTGAAAGATGGTTGCCCCAGAGGGGCAACCATCTGCATCTGCGGTCAGTCTGAGATATTGGCTTTGTTTGCCATGGTCCGAATTTCGGCAATCGCTTCGGGGTTGACGGTACTCGCCAACTCCGTCACGCCGTTGAACCAGGCGCTTTTGAGCGTGGCCGCAAATTCGGGCTGGAAATCGGTGGCTTCCATTCCTTCGGCGATCAGCATCTCCATTTCGGTCGTCGCAAGACCATCGAAAATTGTCGAGCTTTCTTTCTCATAAGCCAGTGCCGCAGCCTCGATCTCAGCTTTGGTTGTTTCATCGAGGCTGTTCCATGTATCGAGATTCATCAAAAGCATATGGCTGACTTGGCCAAAGGTCGGCCGCACGAAGTAATCGGCAACCTCGAACCAGCGATAGTTCACCGCGCCGACGGTCGGCCATGCGGCACCATCGACTACCCCACGTTCGAGTGCGGGGTAGATTTCCGGCCCAGGCAGAACAACCGGAGAGCCGCCGAGTTTCTCGATCACGGGATGATAAAGTGGAGTTCCCCGGATGCGACGGCCATTCAGTGCGTCTTCACCCAGAGGCTCTTTCAGGAGCATGTGGAAGCCGTTGCGATCATAGAACACGGCGATCAGTTTCAGTCCGACTTTCTGGTATTCTTGGTCGGCGAAATCCCAAATGCCGGAGTCATGAAGTTCTTCGCTGGAACCGCTTAATGCGTCTAAAGACATACCAACGGCAATATCGTTGTAGTGATATCCTCCATTTGTATAGAGCATATTGAATACGCCTTGCGCGACCGGATTGAACTGTTCGAAAGGCGGTACCGTTTCGGGACCAAACCTGGATAAGTTCAGATTTTCGGTGGTCTCGTTTTCGAGATACTCCATAAATGGCATCAAAACCTCACCGACGGCGGCATAGCTCTGATCCCAGCTTGAAAGGATTTTCAAATCGGCCGCCATCGCATGGTTCGTCGCGACATGTGGCAGTACAATTGACGCGACAAGGCCGTATATTATGTTTTTCATCTGCGTTCCTCCTGTTTTATTTTAAGCACATGGCTGATGGATACTTTGCCCCCAAAGAACCGACCGAATACAACTCCCGAATTCGGTTTGGTTCTCGTCTCGATCCATTCGGTTCCCTAGAAAACGATCACTCCTTTTCCAGACGCTTGTTTGTCCAAAAGCTCATAAGCTTTTCCGGCCTGATCGAGCGTCCAGCGATTGGAGAAAATTGCCTCGACGTCGACGCCGCGATCCACCGAGAACGTTCCGCATTCCTCCATGATGTTCGTTGAGAAGGTGAAAGACCCGACCACATTGATCTGCCTGAAAATCACGTCGGCGGAAAAATCGACTGACGCCGGCCTGCCCAGTCCGACAAACACAGCGGTTCCCCACAGCCGAAGGCACTTTATTGCATCGGTTATCGCCTGCTGCGCCCCCGATGTTTCGATCGAGAAATGTGCGCCTTTGCCGTGTGTCAGATCCCTGATCGCCTCGACCGCATTTGTATCCGCAGGGTTAATCGTTTCGGCGGCGCCGAAGCGATTGGCCATCTCGAGACGTTCTGCGTTAACGTCGAGTGCGATAACCCGTGCGCCCATTGCGGCAGCGAACTGGGTGCCGGATAACCCGACCGGACCCTGGCCGAATATTGCAACCGTATGGCTCGAATTCGGCTGGACCTTGCGAAGAGCTGAGTAAGAAGTGCCTGAGCCGCATGCGATCGCCGCACCGGCTTCGAACGAAAGGCTGTCCGGGAGCGTAACCAGCGTATGAGCTGCGCATTTCATGTATTTGGCATGCGCGCCATGTGCGGTCCAACCATAGATATCGGGAACCATGGTCTCGCAAATTTGAGGCCATCCCGTCCGGCATTGGTCGCATATGTGACAGCCGGAATAGTGATGTATCATGACGCGTTGGCCGATGCGGGCGACACGCTCGCTCACTCCCGGACCGACCGCAACCACAACACCGGAAGGTTCATGGCCTCCGATCATTGGCCCGTTGTCGCGCATGGTCTCGTAAGGTTTTCCCTTGGCCAGCTCACGAAATGCCTGATCGTCTGACGGTGCCCGATAGGCGTGCAGATCGCTCCCGCACAGACCTGACGCCTTAACTTCGATCACGACCTCTCCCGGCCCTGGAGTCGGATCATCGAATGTCATGATTTCAACCTTGCGATCCCCGGGAAACGTTACGCCTCGCATGTAATTCTCCCCTTTGCGCCATGCTTGAATTGGCAATTCCGCAGACGTGCGCATCCACTTGGCGCGTCGTTTTCCTGCATTTTCTAGCGAGTATTCATTTGGCCGGTCGGCCTGGTCTCCGCGAGCCAGTCACACAGCTCTTGAAGTCACGCCAGCTGCGCAAATGCTTCAGCCTGCCGGGAATTTTCTTCCAAAGCCATGCATGGTCACCTTGGGTCTCTCCTCCATGTCCAACCCCTTTAACTGGTAAGGCTCAAAGTCAGTCGCCTGAGCCGAAAAGCGGATCTCTTTGCTTTTTTTCTCGATATGACGTGCCTGGCGGCGCGCCTTGATCTGCGAAATCGTGGTGTACTGCGACGATGATTGTCCAATATGAATTTGGCGATGATTTATATTGTTCAGGTTATGTATTGAGTGATAAGAATAAGCTGTTGTCCGGCGTCGGCCTGCTTTCAGATAAAGCGTTTTCGAAGCGTCGATTTCGATAGCGTGCAGGTTGAGGGGAAGAGCAGGTATGTCTAAGTCGCTTTTGCAAAACGTAGATTTGCAGCTGCCAAACAGCTTTCTGCGTTCAAGGAATTTGACACTCCACAAACTCAATGTTTTCTGCAAGGTCGCTCAACTCAACAGTGTAACGCGCGCAGCGGAGCAACTTAATATTGCTCAACCTGCGGTGACGGCGCATCTGCGCGGTCTGGAGGAAAGTGTTGGCGCTCAGTTGGTGCAGAAAGTCGGTCGTAACATAGAGCTGACCCATGCCGGAAAACGGATATATACTTGGGCATCCGAGATCTTGCATCGCAGTTCTGAGATGTTTCTCGACCTTGTGGACATCAACAATGGCGGTCTGGAGAGAACGAAGATCGCAGCGTCGATGGTCGTGGGGACTTATAAGCTACCGGATATAATACTCGAAAATCATAGATCAAACCCATCGCACAAGGTTTCTGTGTCGGTCCTGACACCCTATTTGGCGACTGAGGCGGTCTTGAACGGCGAATGCGATTTTGGGGTGACGCTGATCAACCCAAACAAGGACACGTCCAAGCTTGAAATTGAATTGCTTTGGAGAGAGCCTCTCTACCTGGTCGCGGCTATCGAAAGCGACCTGGTCCAAGACGTGGCCGGGCTTCAAGAGCTTTCGTCCTTACCTCTCGTAACACCTCCCCGAGGTCAGATTGCCCGAGAACTAATCGATGAAGCGCTTCGGACAGTGGGATTGTTCAGAACGAATAGCGTAATGGCATTCGGTCATCCGGAACCGATTCTGAAGGCTATCCGAGCTGACGTAGGAGTGGGTTTCGTTTTCGAGAGCGCGCTCCCGCCTGACATGAACCAATACGGGCTGCGTTTCGTGAAAACTCCCGAAATCAGTTTATCAATGCCACTCTATCTCGTTTACAACAGCCAGGCCGTATTCACTGAAGCGCAAAAACAATTGATGGAGCGGATCAGAGCTGCGTTTGCCAGGAACTCGAGCGCCGCGTTGCAAAATCCCGCTGAGGCAACCAGCCCGTCATCGTGATCGAAGTCGGAAAAACGCCGGCTTCCAGCGCTCCAGACTTCGGTCTCAGCGCATCGACCAAAGGACTCCGCGCTAATGCGGAGGAAAAGGGATCTCAGATCAACTTGTCTGACAGTCCCGATGCTGGCTGAGCCGTAAACGTCTCATTCAATCGAGAAAACCTCGGAAACTCAACTTAGCTTTGCATGGATCCAATATGCTCAATACTTTTGCAGATGGTATGGGCAACAGCAATGGCCCTTGCGGTTGCCATCAGCATCTGCGGCAACACCATCCACTCAAGCGTCCAGGCCTTGCCCGATCGTTCCTGCTCATGCACCACCGAATGGTGCATGGCTGAGACCTGCACAGCGTTGAACTGAGCCAACGTCACCAGCAACTCTGCGCCGATAGGGTTTTTCTTATGCGGCATTGCCGAGGAGCCTCCTCCTCCAGACAGCGTTATTTCTTCGATGCCCTGCTGCTTCATCAATGCCACGTCCTGGCCGAATTTACCGAGCGTACCGGAGACAAGCGACAGGTAGCCTGCATATTCCGCCACTCCGTCGCGTGTCGCGTGCCATGCTTTATCAGTCGGGGCTAGCCTGAGTGCGGCGGCAATCTCCACAACTACTCTATCGGCTTTTTGACCCAGTGCTTTCCGATCGCCGGAAGCGCCTCCGATCTGAACCTTTTCCACGCGGGGCCGCAATTCGGACAGCCGCGCCAAGTGGTCGTTCAACGGCAATCTCCACGTTTGAACCCGATCGCGTACCTTGATCTTGGTGGCCGACTGCATCCTGGTACGTCCCATAAGAGGCTCATCGCCAAAACGTTTCTCTACGTCCTCGAAACTGCGATAAAGCGCTACCAGGCGCTGAGATAATAGGTCGGATGCTTCGCGCAACGTCAGTGCCAGCGCGGTGTCCATCACATCTTGTGAGGTTGCACCCTTGTGCACCACGTTATCCGGGGAAACGGCTTTCAACTGATCTACAAGCCGCGGAACCGGAACCCCGTCTTGACTCATGCCCCTGGCAATGTCGTCCAGGTCAATTTCCGCTGTTTCGATTGCCTCCGCCGCTGTCTCGGCCGTATCCGCATCAAACAACCCGACCTTTGCGCAAGCGCGCGACCACGCTGCCTCGAAGGCCAGCATATGTCTAATCTGGCGTTCCGGCGACAATATCCTGGCCATCTCCGCATCGCCAAAAAGACCGGAGAGCCAAGGGTGGTCGAAAACAGATAAGCTCACAAAAAAGGCCCTGAATTAAAGGGGCGACCCATGCCGCCCCCTTGGCAAAACAAACCGGAAATATCGCACGATGCTCTAGATATCGAGAAAGACGGTTTCTCCCTCGCCCTGGAGACGAATGTCGAAGCGGTATTTGCCCTCGCCGGTTTTCTTTGCGACGAGCGTTTCCACGCGATGGCGCTGTTCTATCCGGTTTAGCAGCGGGTCTTTCGAATTGTCCTCATCCTCGAAGTAAAGCCGAGTGTTGAGGCCGATGTTGATCCCGCGGGACACCACCCAAAGAGAGATATGCGGCGCACTTTCGACACCGCCACGGCCTTTGTAACGGCCGGGTTTGACCGTGCGCAGCGTGAACTCACCAGAGTCCGCATCCGCGGCAAAACGACAATGGCCGGTAAAGGCGGGATCGGCTCCTTCGGTGCCCGGGAAAATACCTCCCGCGTCACACTGCCAGCTTTCGATCAGTGCGTCCCGCATTGCCCAACCCGTGCCGTCGTAGACCGAGCCTACGATCTCAATGATATCGCCCTTCACGTCGCCCTGTATGGGGGTGGTGCCGATCTCTTCGTGATAATAGCCGGCATTGCCCGCATAGGTCGGCATCAAGCCGATATGAACATAAGGTCCAGCCGTTTGGGACGGAGTTTCGATCAAGTTGTCGAGTTTCTGTACCATTATCACATGCCCTCCAGTTTATTCTCAAACATGGTTTGGCGGCGACCGCGCAACACGATGTCAAATTTATAGGCGAGGAAATCGAGCGGCCGGGATTTCGAGAAGTCGAGCGGTGCGACGAGACGGTCAAGCTGACTGCGATCCTTGATCGTAGCGGCAATCGGACAATGATTGATGAGCGGATCGCCCTCGAAATACATCTGGGTGATCAGGCGTTGGCCGAAGCTGTTGCCATAAATAGATATGTGGATATGCATCGGACGCCAGTCATTGCCGCCGTTCGGCCAAGGGTAAGCTCCTGGACGCACAGTGAGGAATTCGTAATAGCCGTTTTCGTCTGTGATGGTCCGGCCGCAGCCACCGAAATTTGGATCGAGCGGAGCAAAGTAAGTGTCTTTCTTGTGGCGGTAACGCCCGCCCGCGTTGGCCTGCCAAATCTCGATTAGCGTATTGCGTACGGGTCGGCCCATCTCGTCCAGCACGCGACCATGCATCAGAATACGTTCCCCCACAGCCGGAGCTGCGCCCTTGGTCCAGTTTAGAACCAGATTGTTGTCCAACGGACCGAGCTTGCTGTGACCGAAGGTCGGGCCCGTCTCTTCCGACGGGGAACTTTCCATCGACAGAAGCGGCAGGTTGGGCGAGCGTGTTACGCTCGTTTTGTAACCGACATCGTAAGGGTTGGGATGGATTGCACGATTGCGCGGGATTAGTGGTCCTTGATCCCGGTTCGATAGGCCAGTCATTCTCTCTCCTCCATTTCAGCAAAGGTTTCCTTGGCAAGTTTCAGGGCATGGTTTGCTTTTGGAACTCCCGCATAGATAGCCACATGCTGCAGCGCTTCCGCGACATCGTCTTTTGACGCGCCCGTGCGCGCGGTGGCCCGGATATGCATCGGAATTTCATCGAAATTGCCTGTCGCCGCCAGAAGCGCGATGGTCAGCATGGACCGCTCTCTGCGCGAGATTTTGTCCGAGGACCACACTACACCCCAAGCCCCCTCGGTGATGAGGGTTTGAAACGGCAGGTCGAATTCAGTCTTCTTTGCCTCGGCACGATCCACGTGGGCATCGCCCAAAACCTCGCGCCGGGTCTTCATGCCCTGATCGAATCTGTTGTTCATTCGCTAATCCTTTCTACAAACTGCGTCAGCGCTTCGGTAAAAGCATCAGGCGCTTCAATCGCAGGCAAATGCCCGGTGTCTCCGAACATCACCAAACAGGCGAATGGAAGGTTGACGGCAAGCGCTTCGATCACTTCAGGTGGGGTTGCCAGATCGTACTTGCCGCCGAGTACCAGCGTGGGCTGTGTGATTTCACCCAGACGATCAGAAATGTCCGTGCCGGCAATCGCGGCACAGGTGGCGATGTACCCTTCTTGACATGTGCGTGCCAAAAGTGTGTGCCACAAAAACGCTTTGTTGTCCGCGAGCATCTTTGGTCCAAACCACCGTGGCAGAATTCCCTCGGCCATCGCTGCCATGCCGTGTTCGCGCACATCCGCGATACGCGTGTGCCAGCCCTCGGCGGCACCCAGCGTCGATGCGGTGTTGGACAAGACCAGGCCGTCAACGCGTTCTGGAGCCATTAAAGCGATGTGTTGCGCGATCAGCCCCCCGACAGAGCAACCGACGATGACTGCGCGATCCATGGCCGCCTGATCCATCGCGGCCAAAACATCGCTGGCCAGTTCCGGAATGCCATAGCCGGGAGGGGCGGTTTCGGACAGGCCGTGACCGCGCTTGTCCATGCGCAAACAGGCCCAGTCGGTCGGCAGGGCTGCTACCACCGCGTCCCACATCCGCAGATCCGTACCGAGTGAATTGACGAAAACCAGCTGGCTGCCCTCACCGGAACGGTGATTGGTGTGCATTATTCCCCAGTCGCGTGTTAGTGCTTGCATCGGTCCCTCCCGAGCAATCCTTCACATAATTTTTAGGTTTCGAAAAATACAAAAACGTGCCAAAAATATAACCAAATGAATATACCACCTGGTTTGAAACTGCGCCATATCGAGGCGTTTCTAGCGGTCGCGCGGAGTGGCACGATTTCAGCTGCTGCGCGGGTGCGCAATGTCTCGCAGCCCGCATTGTCCAAAACGGTCAATGAGCTCGAAACCATTTTAGGGACAGCGCTATTCGAACGGACCGGAAGGCGCGCAATCCTTACGCCGGCAGGAGAGGGCTTTCGCGCGCATGCATTGGCCGCGCTACAGAGTCTTGAGGCGGGGGTGCGCGATCTTTCGGGAAAAGTTCCGGTCGGATTGGTCAAAGTCGGGGTGTTGCCCACGGTTGCGGGGGGATTTTTTCCAACGGTTGCACTGGATTATCATCGCACGCATCGGGATGCGCGGGTTGGAATCATCACCGGGCCTAACCGCTATTTGTTGGAGATGCTGCGATCGGGGGGGATTGACTTCATGGTTGGGCGAATGCCGTCAGCCAAGAACATGCCGGGCCTGACCTTCGAACATCTTTATGACGAGCCGGTACTCCTCGTGGCGCGGGCCGATCATCCCGCGCTGGCAATGCCCGCGCCAAAGGCGCTGACCACTTTTCCGCTGATAGCCCCGAACCCCGGAGCGATCATCCGACAGATCGTGGATCAGTATCTGGTCGCGCAGGGACTGAGCGGGCTTGTTCCGGCCTTCGAGACGGTGGCCCTTCCCTTGGCGCTGTCTCTGGTCGAACAATCCGACATGCTGTGGTTTATCTCGCGCGGGGTCGTTGAGCGCGAATTGCGGCGGGGCACGCTAGCGGCAATCGAACTCAGGTCGGACTATATGGCTGGTTCGGTAGGGATTACGCGCAGGTTCACCTTCAACGAAGACAGCCCCGCCGATTTATTGGCGAGGCTGTTGCACAAGCGTGCGGAGGAAATGGTCGGCTGAGGGGTCTCGGGCCACTTTGGGAGCGATTTCGTTCCCTGGTCAAATCGGGTGCCAATTTCGAGGGGTCCTTCTCTCCGAGTTTCAGGTCGAACATGGTGCTGCTCGTGGCGCGCGCCGGACATTTCCGGCAAATGCCCCGGAGCGATGGCGCCGCCATGCCTGGCCCTTGGAAACAGAACTCGGCCAGGATCGGCTGCGTCCAGCTGATCGGTCGGTGCGGTACCGCCGGTGCGGTGTTCGGCATCGGATTGGCAGCGGCAGACGAGCCCCAGACGCAAAGGCCATGGAACATTTGTCCCATCTGCGGCGCCTCCGGTTGGCGACGGATGCGTTCTCCGATTGACAGTAATTAGAACTCTAAGATAACAGGTGTGCATGCAGGAGGACAAATCTGATGGACACCTTGAACCTTGACGCGAACCTGAAGCTCTCGAAACAGGCCGATCTTTATTACGGTGGCGCATGGGTTCCACCGGTCGAAGGCAGCTACGAACAAACGCTGAATCCGGGAACCGGCCAGCCGATTGGCATGGTCGCCACCGCGAGTCGTGCCGATGTCGATAGAGCGGTGGCGGAAGCGCTCAAAGGGTTCCATGAATGGCGTGATGTTTTGCCCCTGGAGCGGGCACGGATCCTGAAGGAAATTGCTACCCTTCTCCGTAAGCATGGAGACGAACTCGCACTGATCGACGCCGCGAATTGCGGGAATCCCTATACGGAAATGCGCGGGGATGCCGCGATTGCGGCGGCTCAAATGGACTTTTTTGCAGGCCTCGTGACCGAGATGAAAGGCGACACGATTCCGATGGGGCCGGACCGCGTCAACATGACATCGCGCCAGCCGCTCGGCGTGGTCGCACGTATCCTTGCCTTCAATCATCCTTTCATGTTCTGCGGCGGTAAGATGGCTGCGCCCCTTGCGGCGGGCAATGCCGTTATCATCAAGCCGCCGGTGCAAGCGCCTCTCTCGGCTCTTCGCCTCGCCGAAATCGTTGAAGGGTTGTTGCCGAAGGGCACCTTCAGCGTTTTGCCTGGCGGTGTTGAAGCCGGTGCGGGTTTGGCCGAGCATCCAGGCGTGGCCAAGGTAACGCTGATTGGTTCGGTGCCGGCCGGGCGCGCGGTGATGCGCAGTGCGAGCGCCACAGTTAAACCTGTCCTGCTGGAATTGGGCGGCAAGAATGCCTTGATCGCCTATCCGGACAGCGATCCCAAGAAGATCGCCGATGCGATCGTTGCCGGAATGAACTTTGGCTGGTGCGGACAGTCATGCGGTTCGACCAGCAGAGCCTTTGTTCATGAAGACATTCACGACGAGGTCGTTTCTCTCCTGGCTAAAGCAGTCGAGCGTTACAAGCCGGGCGTCCCGACCGATCCGACGACAACCATGGGAGCTATTGTCAGCCGAACTCAATTCGATCGCGTGCTGAGCTTCATCGAGTCGGCCGTGAACGAGGGCGCGCGTACGGTGACGGGCGGGCACGCGGTGACCGATGGCGCTTTGGCCGAGGGTTGTTTCATCGCGCCGACGATCTTCGCCGATGTGACACCGGACATGAGGATCGCTCGCGAAGAAATATTTGGTCCTGTACTGGCTATTCGGAAGTGGAGCGACGAAGTCGAAATGCTGAGAGAGGTCAATGCGCTCGAGCTTGGCCTGACCTGCGCAATATGGACACGCGATCTCGCTACCGCGCATCGAACGGCTGCACGCGTCGAGGCAGGCTTTGTCTGGGTCAACGAGGTCGGCCGCCATTTCCTGGGGGCTCCCTTCGGTGGGGTGAAGCAATCCGGTATCGGACGGGAAGAAGGGATCGGAGAGCTGATTTCCTTCACTCACGAAAAGAACATCCACATCAATTTGCTGGGCCAATAAGTTTGCGGTCGGGTGGCGTCCCGGCACGGCGCCACTCCATGGGTTTGCCGTCGATTGTATTCATTTGACAGCAGCCGACGAGGGCATCCGCGATCCTGCAGGCAGGCGCCCCTCGTTGTGAGACCGGCGAGTGCGCGGTGACAACCGAGAAGGAGCAAACACAGTGAACAGCTTTGCTAGGGTTCCGGACATCATATTGGAGCCTATGGTCCGAAACGCCATCATGGAGGATCTAGGAGGCGCCGGCGACGTTACGACGCGTGCCGTTCTTCCGGAAACCACGCGTTATCGGGCCGAACTGAAAGCCAGGCAGGCCGCGGTTGTTTCCGGTATGCAAGTTGCAGCCCTGACGTTTCGTCTGATCGATCCCACCCTGAAGATTGAAACGGTCGTTGCGGACGGTTCCGCTTGCAAAGCCGGCGATACGCTTTTGAAAGTCGAGGGACTGGCGTCGTCGATCCTCGCTGCCGAGCGTGTGGCGCTGAACTTCGCGGGCCGACTTTCAGGGACGGCAACGCTTACAGCTGCATACGGGCAGGCTCTCGAAGGGACCGGAGCCAGAATAACGTGCACCCGAAAAACGACGCCAGGCATGAAGCTTGTCGAGAAGCTCGCTGTTCTTCACGGTGGAGGCCATAATCACCGGTTCTCATTATCGGACGCCATCCTGATCAAGGATAATCACATCGCCGCGGCCGGAGGAATCAGGCCGGTTCTGGAAGCGGTCAAGCGTTCTGCGGGGCATATGGTCGTTGTCGAGATCGAAATCGACGGGCTTGGGCAATTGGATGAAGTGTTAGAGGCAGGAGGCGCCGATGTCATTCTGTTTGACAACATGTCGACCCAGGACATGGCAGAGGCCGTGCGCCGGATAGACGACGGTCGGATGAAGACCGAAGCGAGCGGCAATGTACGCATCGACCGGCTGCAAGAGATCGCTGCAACGGGAGTTGATTACATATCATCGGGAGCGTTGACCCATTCGGCTGGCACGGTCGATTTCGGACTGGATTTCTGATCTCACAGACAAAAAAGCGCGCGGCGGCGAAAATTCGCCGCTTTTTTTCGTCCAGCGCCCGGACCGTCAGTTGACTTGATTTACGTAATATGTGATTGAGTTATTTAATAAGTAATTCGCCTGAGTTTGGGAGGACGATGTGAGCGAAGACTGTTTCCAGCTCGGAATCGATATCGGTGGCACCTTTACGGACCTCAGCCTGTTGTCTCATGACGGCAGCGCATCGCACGCTCACAAGGTCGCAAGCACGCCGAGTTCTCCGTCGAAAGCCGTGGCACGCGGCATCAGCGAATTGATGGCTTCGATCGGCCGGCCGGCGGATGCGATCACCTATTTCGTGCACGGCCAGACGATCGCGCTGAACGCGGTCCTGGAGCGGCGCGGCGCGCGAGGTGCGCTGATCGTCAGCCAGGGAAATCGAGATATCCTGGAAATTGCCAGGCTGCGAAAGCCTGACATCTTTAATCTGAAGGCCGCGCTGCCGGATGCCATAGTCGCGCGGCAGGACGTGTTTGAGATCCCGGCGCGTGGGGATGACGAGGACTTCTCGGTTGCCGATGACGCGATAGAGGCGACGATCTCGAGCCTGCCCGCCGAGATAGAAAGTGTCGCGATCTGCCTTTTGGGGTCTTACAGAGGCCCGGCGGTCGAAAAGAAGATCGCCGATCGGCTACGTGAGGTGCGGCCTGAGCTTTACATTTCGTGCTCATCCGACCTTTGGCCGGAAATCCGTGAATACGAGCGGGCAAGTGTAGCCTCGCTGAATGCATACGTTCAGCCGATCATGAGCCGCTATGTTGATGACCTGTCTATCGACACGCAGCGGGTGGGGCTCGATACCGCCTTGCAGATCACTCAGTCGAATGGCGGCATTCTCAGCGCGTCCAGCGCCAAGGTAAAACCCGTGAACACCATGCTGTCCGGACCTGCGTCAGGCGTGGTCGGCGCAGCCTATGTCGCGGCGCTGAGCGGCATTTGCGACGCGGTGACGCTGGACATCGGCGGCACCAGCGCCGATTTTTCAATCATTCGAGACCGGGAGCCGGTCTACTCCACCGATGCGGCGGTCGGCGATTTTCCAATCGTCATGCCAACGGTCGATGTTTTCGCAGTGGGAGCCGGGGGCGGCTCCATCGCATGGTTCGATCCGTTTGGAATCCTTAAATTGGGTCCGCAAAGTGCAGGCGCCGATCCGGGGCCAGCCTGTTACGACCGTGGCGGCACCGAGACGACAGTCACCGACGCTTACTTGGTTGCCGGCTACATTGACCCCGACAAATTCGCTGCGGGGAACCTGCCATTGAAGCGTGAGAACGCTTTGGCGGCGGTGGGTCGCATTGCCAGCCGACTGGACTGCTCTGTCGAAGCTGCGTCCGAGGCCATTCTGCGTCTGGCTACCGCCACGATGACCAGCGCAATTCTTCCGATGATGACCAAGCGGGGTTTGGATCCACGCGATTTCACGTTGATCTCTTTTGGCGGTGCCGGGCCGACGCATGCCTGCCTTTTGGCCGAAGAGGTCGGCATAAAACAAATTCTCGTGCCGCGATCGCCAGGCACCATGTGCGCTCTGGGAGCGACTATTGCTGACTATCAATATAACTTCATCCGAAGTTTGAGGCGTCCGCTGGCGTAACTGGATTCCGGGGTCTTGCGCGAGGTTTATCGCCAGCTAGAGCAGGAGGGACGCAACAGCCTCGCTTCGGAAAGCCCGATAATCGAACGTGTCGAAGTCTTGCGTTCTGCAAACATGCGGTATCGCGGCCAATCTTTCGATGTCGACGTCACGTTGCCGGCAACGCTGGAGGTGGACGCCCTGACGCCAGAGCTGCTGGCGCAGAATTTTCACGATACCTACGAGACGCTGTATCACAACAGCGATCCCGGGTCGGCGGTTGAACTTGTGTCATTGCGGGTCAAGGTCGTCGGGCGGAGGCGGAAACCCATGCTGCCACCGGCAAGAGAACGGACCAACTCCGCCAAACTGGAGCCCACCGGCCAACGACCGATCTTTCATAGCGGGCGGCCTCATGTCGCTTCCGTTTTCAGTCGCGACGACATACGCGATGGAGACCGTGTCGAAGGACCTGCCGTAATCGAGCAGGCTGACACGACCACCATTGTCACGCCGGGTTTTGCGGCGCGCTGCGATGGCGCCGGCAACCTTCTCATCCATGCTACGTAGAGGATAACACAATGAAAGAAAAAACGTTTTCTCTGCGCACCGATTCAGCCCAACTTGATATCTTCGTCCAGCGGTTCCGATCAATCGCCGAAGAAATGGGATATTCGCTTCAACGGACCGGGCACACGGCGTTTGTAAATGAAACCGCTGATCTAGGTGTTGCTCTGGTAACCCGCGATGGCGAGATTTTCGGTTATCCTCACAGCATTGGCATCACGATGTTTGCCAATCTGAACTTCAAGAAGACGATCGACAGCATCGGCAGTTTCGAACCGGGCGATATCGTCGTCTGCAACGATCCATACGCGAGCGGCGGCCTGTCTTCACATCTGCCCGACATCAGCGTTTTGGCTCCAATCTATGCTGGCACAAAGCTGATCTGCTTTGCCTACGCCTACGTCCATTCGACCGATGTGGGAGGGCGTGTTGCCGGGAGCCTTTCGCCGTCGAGTTACGAGATCTATCAGGAAGGGATCCGGATCCCTCCATCCCATCTCTACAAGGCAGGCAAGCTGAACGAAGAACTCTTGCACCTGATCCTGTGCAATTGCCGGGTTCCGAACGACAACTGGGGCGATCTGAAGGCGATGGTTACCGCGCTTCGTGTCGCCCAGCACCGGATGACTGAATGCTTCGAGAAATACAGCGTCGACGGCGTTGTGCTCGCGATGGAAGATGTGCTGAATTACAGTGAAATGCGAGCCCGTGCGGTAATTGAAGGTATTCCCGACGGTACGTACCGTTTTTCAGACTATCTGGATGACGATGTCATCTCAGAAATTCCGATCAAATTCTGTGTCGCGTTAACCGTAGCCGGCGACGAGATCACAATAGATTTTACCGGCAGCGATACCCAGTTAAGAACCGCCTTCAATATCTATTCGGACGGGAAGGCGCATCCTTGGTTGGTGTATACGATAATGTTCGTATTGCTGACGATCGATCGCGACATTCCCGTCAACGCAGGTCTGATGCGATCGGTGAACGTGATTGCTCAACCCGGGTCGGTTGTGAACTGTCAGGCACCTGCAGCGGTCGGGCTGCGAACGACAACCGGGGTGCGGGTGCAGGACGCCATTCGCGGCGCGCTGGCGCAGGCCTTGCCGAAAGTCATTCCGGCGGCGGGTGCGGGCTACATCGCGCCGATCGTCTTCACCGAGCCGAATTTGGCCGAAGGCGGCCTGAAGGTGAATGTGCTGGAGCCGCTGGTTGGTGGCACAGGCGCACACGAGGATGGCGATGGGTTGAACGCGCGCGATGTGGTGGACATCGCAAATTTGCGCAACAGTCCCCTCGAGGTGGTCGAAAGCACTTCGGGCGTTCGTATTCTGAACTATGCGCTGCGGCCGGATTCAGGCGGCGCGGGCAAATATCGCGGCGGCCTGGGCATCATCTTTGATTTCGAGGTTCTCCAGCATGACTGTCTCGTAACCGCTCGCGGGCAGGAGCGGCATCGGTTCAGCCCATGGGGTTTATTGGGCGGCTGCTGCGGCGAAATGGCCGGCGTATTCATCCGGCGAGCTGGAACAAAGGATTTCCAGCCTCTCGCCAAGATCGACTCGCTCAACGTGAATTGCGGTGACGTTATTCGGGTCCTTACGCCGGGCGGCGGCGGGTACGGGTCTCCGCAAGACCGCGATCCGGCCAAGGTTTTACATGACGTAGGGAACGGGCTGGTCTCCGAGAAGGCGGCCAGGGAAACATACAAGGTCGTTATCGAGGACGGGGCGCTCGACCTGGCTGGGACTGAACGGCTGAGGAACGAGCTGGGTTCTCGGGAGGCTCCAGCCATTTTCAGTTTCGGGCCGGAACGCGAGGCGTATGAAGCTGTCTGGAGCGAAGAAGCATGGTCGCGCCTGATAACCAACATCTTCACCCTTCCGATCCCTCTGCGCGCTTCTATTCGTGGCCGTGTCTGGGCAGCCGCGCGTCGGCGTGCAGAAGAGACCGGCAAATCGCTGAGCGCAGCCGATATCGACGATTGCTGGTTGGAAACCGTCCCGGCAGGTCTGCTCAACGAGCGCGCCGCAGCTGCCGGTTTCAGCAATTGTGAAGTAAAGGTGCCGGCAGAGTGACTGGGACAAATTCTCAATCGTTGTTCGGACGCGCCCTGCAATGTGTGAGCTGGCTTAGCGAGCTCGCAGTCATGATTTCCGGTGTCGTAATGGCGCTGATGGTGGCGCATGTCGTTCTAGACGTAAGCTTGCGCTATGTAATCGGCGTTCCGCTGGCGGGCACGACCGAGATTGTGTCGCGCTATTACATGGTTACGCTGATCTTTTTGCCGATCGCTTTTGTTCAGATCACTGACCAGCACATCAGCGCAAGCCTGATCAGCGATATGTTGTCAACAAGATCGCGCTTTTTGCTCGACTGTCTGACTTCGCTATTGATGGCGGTCTTCGCGATGTTGCTTGCTTGGTGCGCGGGGGCCGAAGCATTGCGCGCAACCGAAATCACCGAACAGATCCAGACACCATCCTATTTTTTGCCGACTTGGCCCGCGCGCTGGATTCCGGTTCTGGCGTTATCGCTGGTCGTTATCGTCTCGGTCCTGAACCTTGTGATGCAGATGGTTCGGTTCATCACCTACGGATCCGCGAAGGCGACCGTTTCTGGAGCCGACAAAGCGAAAGTACTGTCCCAATGACTCCACTGGCCATCGGATTTTGGGGTATGGGGATTGCGCTTGTGCTTGTTGCGCTGCGGGTGCCGATCGGGCTGGCTTTGGGGATTGTGGCATTCGTCGGAATAGCCGCTGTGTCGAGCTGGAGCGCGGCTTTCAGCATTCTGAGCCTGATACCTTACGAAACGGCCGCCAGTTGGGAACTTTCGGCAATCCCGATGTTTCTTCTCATGGGAGCGCTTGCCTTCCGGTCGGGCCTGACAAGCGCTCTTTTCGACGCGGCCAGACTTTGGCTGGGCTGGTTACCCGGCGGGCTTGCCGTGGCCACGAACTTCGCCTGTGCGGGGTTCGCCGCCGCCTCGGGCTCCAGCCTGGCGACGACCCTTACCATGGGCCGAATTGCCTTACCCGAGATGAAGAAAGCCGGATATGACATGGGTCTTGCGACCGGCGTTGTCGCCTCTGCAGGGACCTTAGGATCATTGATCCCGCCCAGCGTCATGATGATCCTGATTGGGGTTTTTGCGCAGACTTCGATACTCAAGCTCTTTGCAGCCGGTATTGCGCCGGGTCTTCTGTCCGCGCTCGCCTTTGCCCTGATGGTTATTCTGCGGGCCAAGCTTCAACCTGATACGGCGCCGCGTATGGTCGAAAAACCGACTCTGCGCGAAAAACTAACCGTCACCGCAGCGATTTGGCCGCTTCCGGTACTGGTCCTCGGCGTGATCGGTGGCATCTACAGCGGCGTCGTCACGGCGACCGAAGCGGGAGCGTTCGGCGCCGCACTGACATTTGTCATTGCGCTACTGAACGGCGCGCTGTCTTGGCCGGTTGTTAAATCCAGTTTCTGGGATGCGCTGGTTGGGACCGCCACCTTGTTCTTCATTGTGCTTGGAGCCGTGCTTCTAACCCGGTTTTTGGCATTTTCCGGGTTGCCGATGTTTCTGGCGCAAATCATGACCGACGCGAATGTCTCGCCGCTCGGGATCATTCTGATCGCCGGCGCCTGTTATCTCGTGCTCGGCATGTTCCTGGACCCACTGGGCCTGCTGTTTCTCACGCTCCCGATAATGCTGCCGATGTTCAAGTCTGTTGGTCTCGACATGACCTTGATGGGCATCTTGATCGTTAAATTTGTAGAGATCGGGCTGATGTCGCCACCGGTCGGGTTGAACGTCTTTGCGGTCAAATCGCTGGTGGGGCCGGATGTGCCGCTGAGTATGATTTATCGCGGAGTTCTGTGGTTCTTGGTCGTTGACCTTCTGGTCATAGGCCTGCTGATCGCATTTCCGGACATAACGCTTTTGTTGCCGAGGCTGATGGGGCTTTGAAAACAGTCGAACAGTAAGTCCAAAATGGGAGGAGGAAGTATGAAGAATAGAGTGATAAAAACTGCCGCAGTCGCAGCTTTTCTAGGGTTGACCTGCAGCGCAAATGCAGATGAACTCAGGTACAACACATTCATGCCGCCGCTGGCCATTGAAGCCGTGCAGGCGCAAGAATTCTTCGATGAACTCGCGGCTGCCACGGACGGTGCCCTCGAAACGCAGGTTTTCGTCGGAGGCCAGATGTTGGGTGGCCAAGCTAGCCTGGGCGGAATTCGCGCCGGCGTCATGGACGCCGGATTTATCGTGCCTACGCTGAATTCCAGCGAAATCCCACATGTTGCAATGCTGCCGGAGCTTCTGCCGTTTGCGGCCAACTTCTGGGCTGCCGCAGGCGCGACCAACGAAACGATGTTGCTGAACTGCGACGAATGCATCGCCGATCTTGAAAAGCAAAACGCGGTCTGGTTGGGAGGGCATGCAGCTTCGCCATGGTATCTGATGTGCGCGCAACCGATTTCTAGCTCGGACGATATTGCCGGGAAGAAAATTCGTGTGACGGGTGGATTTGCTGTGCGCCTCATCAATGCCCTGGGAGCTGTACCTGTGTCGCTGCCGGCGAGTGAAGTCGGGCCTGCTTTGCAGCAGGGCCAGGTCGACTGCGCGGTAGGTAATCTCGCCTGGCTTCAAACGCTGGGTTTGATCGACTCCGTGCGCGGTATCGTCGATCAACCGATCGGAAGCTATCACGGCCTGGGTGAATTCATCTTCAACCGTGATGCTGTTGCAAATCTGGACGAAGCGAACCGCTCGGCGCTGATTTCGGCAATCCCCGGACGGATTGCGAAGATCAGCAAGACCTACGCCGACCAGGAGGCTGCTGCGCGCATGGCGGCCGACGAAAAGGGCGTGGTCTTCTGGAAACCTGATGACGCGTTCAACGAAGCGATGGAAGATTTTCGCGCCAGCGAGCTTGAGGCGGTAGCGAACGACATCGTCAAATTGGGTGGGTCGTCTGACGCCAAGGCGATTGTTCAGCAACATATCGAGACATTGCAGCGCTGGGACGGCCTCGTTCAGGGCGTCGAGGGCGATGTCGATGCATTCACCGCACTGCTGGAAAGAGAAGTCTTCTCCAAGGTCAAGCAATAAATGGCATTGGGTTCGGTGACATCCGTCGTGTCACCGAGCCCGGACAACCCTTGAACCATCTGTACAAATGATGAGCGATAATCGCGATCTCGTAGCGCCGCCCCGGTTGAACAGTCTTGCGTGTGGGTTCCGTTTTGGCGGGCGCGCGCGTTTCGGAGTGATCTTGCCGTCCGGCAACATTGTGGCTGAGGGAGATTTGGCCGCATTGTTACCGCGGGATATCACTTTGCATGTGACGCGCCTGCGACTGACCGGCAGTTCGCGCGAACAACTAAACGCCATGGCAGAAGATGTCGAAACTGCGGCTTCGCTTGTGGGCGATGTCGATCCTGCGGTCGTCGGATTTCATTGTACTGCTGTTTCCACGCTGAGCGAGCAACTGGAGAGAGATATTCTGGCGCGCGCGTGTTCAGCCTCCGGCAGACGGGTCGTCGCTACGTCTGAAGCGATCGTAAGCGCTCTAAATGCACTGACGGCGCGAACGCTGGTCTTGATTACCCCCTATGTCGACCACATCGTCAAAAGCGAAGTCGCATTTCTCAATCGGCATGGATTTGACGTCATCGATGCCCATGGTCTCGGAATAGACCATCCAAGGGATATGGCCGCCTTGCCGCCGGAAGACTGGCTTGCGTTAACGAAAGAACATTACGCCCAAAAAGCCGATGCATATTTTGTCAGCTGCACGGCGATCCGTTCGCTCGAGGTCGTCAGCCTCCTCGAGGAGCAGCTTGGCAAACCCGTGATCACAAGCAATCAGGTCATGGCTTGGCATCTGCTGAGAACAGCCGGGTTCAACGATCAACCACATGGTTTCGGCCATCTGCTGAGCCACCACTGAAACCTCAATAACATGGACTTATCGCATGACTGATCAAAGACCTTCGGGAGTTGAACGGCCGGTTGCCTCTGACAGCGACGGAGTTTGGGGGAGCGACGTTTTTGCGGAGATGCTTAGGGGTCTTCGCGTTAAATACGTCACCCTTAATCCAGGATCGAGCTTTCGTGGGCTACATGACAGCCTGGTGAACCACCTGGGCAACGAAGACCCACAGATGTTGCTTTGCCTGCATGAGGAACATGCAGTGGCAATCGCGCACGGATATGCCAAGGTTACAGGTGAACCTCTTGCTGTGATCCTGCACAGCAATGTCGGGCTGATGCATGGAACGATGGCAATTTTCAACGCCTGGTGCGACCGCGTGCCTGTGTTGATCTACGGTGCGACCGGACCTGTGGATGCGGCGTTGCGCCGTCCATGGATCGACTGGTTGCATACCTGCCGCGACCAGGCTTCAATGATACGCAACTATGTGAAATGGGATGACCAGCCTGCTTCGATGGAGGCAGCGATCGAATCCATGCTGAGGGCAAATCTGATTGCCCGGGCGGAACCGCACGGCCCGACTTATGTAAATTTTGATGTGTCGATCCAGGAAAAACAGCATGCCGAAGCGCCGGCATTGCCCGACTTTTCGCGTTACCGGTCGCCACTGCCGGCGGACCCTTCCGCTGAGGGGGTGGCGCGTGCCGCCGAGTTGCTGAAAAACGCCAAAAATCCGGTTGTCCTGGCGGGGCGGGTGTCGCGCGATCCGGCTGACTGGGCGCGGCGTGTGGCATTGGTCGAAGCTTTGGGAGCGAAGGTTCTGACCGACATCCGGATCGGCGCTTCTTTCCCGACGAACCATTCTCTGCACCGTGGCAAACCTGCATTCTTTATCGACGATGCGGCGGGCGAAGTTCTGCGGGAAGCCGATGTGATCCTCAGCCTCGACTGGCTTGACGTTGCCGGAACGCTCAAGCTGGCAGGCAAGGTTGAAGCCAAGATTATCCAGGCCTCTCTCGATTATCAGTTGCACAATGGCTGGGGCATGGAGCATCAGGGGCTGTCGGCACTCGATCTCCACCTGGCCAGTTCGCCGGACCGCGCGATGCATGCCATTGCGGATTTGCTGGGTGTTGGCGCTGGCGACGAGCCCGAAAACCTGCCGGTGAAACCCGCCCTGAATGCTCCCGCTCCGGAAGCGCCGCTGGATATCATGACGCTGGCCGGGGCACTTGGCGAAGGGCTGGACGGGATTTGCGCCAGCATGGTGCGCTTGCCGCTCGGTTGGGCGGGCGAGGCGTGGCATTTCCGCCACCCACTCGATTTCCTTGGCTCCGATGGCGGTGCCGGGATCGGCTCCGGTCCGGGTATGCTGATCGGTGCCGCGCTGGCATTGAAAGGCAGCGAGCGTATGCCGGTCGCGGTTCTCGGGGATGGCGACTTCATGATGGCGGCCTCGGCGTTCTGGACCGCAGCGCACTATGGAGCACCGTTTCTGGCGGTGGTGTCGAACAACCGCTCTTTCTACAATGACGAGGTTCACCAGGAGCGTGTTGCTGTCGCTCGCAACCGTCCGGTGGAGAACAAGTGGATCGGTCAGCGTATCGGCGATCCGGACATCGACATCGCAGGCGTTGCTCGTGCACAGGGATGCGAGGGGATCGGGCCTGTCTTTACCGCGGGCGAACTGGTCGAAGCGGTCAAGAAAGGCATCGAGTTGGTTCGTGAAGGCAAGAGCGTTGTGATCGATGCGCGCGTTCAGCCTGGTTACAACCCCAACATGGTTGCTGGCCTGACCCGGAGCGAATGAAGATGAAACCCAAGATCTATATAGCACAGGATCCTGTGCTCGCGGACGTACTCGAAAGCGCTTCGACCAAGCTTTCCGATCTTGGCTGGGATGTGGTGCGGGGGCCGGCAATAGTTCCAGGCGTGCCTTTACGCCTGTCTGCAGAGCAGCGGCAGACACTATTGTCGGACGTGGATATCATCGTGGCCAGCTCCCGCTCTCGGCTCAGCGAAGAAGATCTCGACGCGTCTTCGCGCTTGCGGGCGCTGGTGTTTCCCACGATCGGGGTCGACGCGGTCGATCTCGAGGCCTGCGGAATGCGCGGGCTAATCGTGGGGAACGGAGCGACCCCCGAGAATTTTCTCGCGATGTCCGAGGCAACCGTGATGCTGATGCTCGTGCTTCTCTACAAGCTGCACACATCTGAGCGTCTCTTGCATGAAAACGCCAAACGTCCGCAGCAGATGTATGCCCGTATGCTGCGCGGCAGGACTGTCGGGTTAATTGGTTCGGGCCGGATCGGCGGCGGGGTGATCGACCGCCTCCGGGCATTCGAACCGGCTGAGATCTTGGTTCACGATCCCTTCCTGACGCCGGAGACCGCACCTGAAGGCGTATGTCTGGTCGATCGCGACGCGTTACTGGTGCAGTCCGACGTGATCAGCCTGCATGTGCCTCTCAATGCACAAACTCGCGGAATGATCGGGGAGGCCGAACTGCGGAAAATGAAACGTGACGCGATCCTGGTGAACACATCCCGTGGCGGACTGATCGACGAAGACGCTTTGGTCGAGGTCATGTCCGAAGGTCATCTTTCGGGAGTTGGCCTCGATGTGACTGAGACCGAACCGCTACCGGCGGATCACCCGCTGCGCGGGCTTGATCGTGTCGTCCTTACGCCGCACATCCTGGGTCATACGATCGATCTTTATTCGATCATGCCGGAGGTTCTGGTGGAAAACGCCACCCGCCTCATGGATGGCGATCTGCCGAAATACACCCGCAATCTCGAAGTCGAACCTGCTTGGAGAGAGCGGTTGGCGAACATGCAGGAGGGTTGACGTGAACTGGCCGGACTTCGCTTGATGCTTGATGAGAGTCCGCTCCATGTAAACTGCAAACCCCGAGGCGATCTCCCTGCGAAAAAGAGCACCCGGCTGTGCAGCAATGCAGTTTGTTGTGCTGTAAGTGGCTGCGGTGCTTTTCAGGGACTTGGCAATAGCTCGTCGTGCTGATCTTATGAGGCCATGAGCGAGCAAATTGAGTATAGCGCGGCAGATGAGGCGGGCGTTGAACGTATAGCGAGGCTGGTGCGCCTGGCTGCGCGCGGTTTCAACCGTTCTCTTCAGATCCGCCTTCAAACCCAAAATGTTACCTTCGGGCAGTGGATATTCCTCCGCATTCTCTGGCAAGAGGACGGGCTGTCTCAACGCGAACTGAGCGATAGAGCGCACCTCACGGAACCGACCGCACATACCGCACTCATTCGCATGGAGGAACTGGGCTACATTGTTCGGCGCAATGTCGAGGGCAATAAACGTCGTCTGCATGCGTTCCTGACCGCGAAAGGTTGGGAACTTCGTGAACTGCTTGAACCGCTTGCGCTCGAAGCCAATGATATCGCCCTTTCCAGCCTCACGAAGGACGAGCAAACCACGTTGCGAAAAGCGCTGACTGTCATGATCCGAAATCTTGAGGAAGATGAACGACGTGCCGCATCGCGTGGGGTTCGGGTGCCGCCAACCAAGGGCCACGCTTCCTCTTAGCCATCGTAGGCCAGTGAGCCGACAGCATTGTCGAACGGGCGGTTCATACGGTCGAGCGGGTTTGGCGCGGACTTGTCCGGAAACGTCGTTTTGAGCCGCTTGCCCCGAATGTTCCCCTGAAGCCCCATGACCCTCATAAGCCTGGCCACGTGAAACGGGCGATATCGAAGCCCTCCCGCTGCAATTGCCGCCGGATCTTGCGCGTACCATAGACGCGGAAGTTTTCCTCGAAGACACGGCGCCTCGATCTTCAGAGCGATACCGCGGCGGGGGCGGACCGAAAGCCGCTCCGCGCCCTGTCGCTTGGCGACATTCTCGTGACGAGCCGATGGGGCAATCGGCAGAACTCTGCAAATCGGCTCCACCCAAAAACCCTGATCTTAGTTGACTAAGATCAGGCAATCCATTATGCCTATATAACATAGATATCTAACATTAGATGTCTATGAGGATGGAGAGGGAGGAACCTGTGAAAAAGAGTTTTAAAGCCGTTATTGCGGCCATCGGAATGTGTGCAATTGCAGGCAGCGCAGTTGCGGAAAGCGTCACCGTCACACTTTCGGGAGGAAACCCGTCCGGTCTTTGGTCTCTGCTTGGTGCTGGCATTGACCGAGCAGTTAAGGCTGACGATCCCAGTGGTGTCGTTACATACCAAGCAACCGGAGGCGGGTTTGCAAACATTGCTTTGCTGGGCGCAGGTCGGACGGACTTAGGTTTGGCCCACGACGCCGAGATCAAGTTGGCGCTCGCCGGGGAAGAGCCGTTCAAGGCACCCATCAACAATATTCAGGCCATCGGGTATATGTACAATTGGGCGCCGATGCATTTTTTTCTTAGAAAATCCATTGCCGATGAATACGGGATCGACAGTATTGACGATCTGGCGAAATCAGGTGCGGCTATACGCGTCGCGAACAACAATGCGGGCAACATCGTGGCCAATATCACGACGTTCATGCTCGAAGAAGCCGGCTATGATGAGGCTACTATCGAAGCGAACGGCGGAGTTCTGGTTCGGGGCGGCTCTGCACAGCAAGCGGACCTGATAACCGACGGTCGGACCGACATGGTTATTAACGGCATCTTTGTGGGACATTCGTCGTTCCGGAAAGTTGACAAAAGTAATGAAGTTGTACTTCTGAGTGTTCCCCAGGAAATCATTGAGAAGACGAACGCAAAATTTGGAACGGGAACCTATACAATTCCCGGCGAAAGTTACGCCAACCAATCTGATGACGTTGTTACGGTCGCGCTGGGTGCAATGGTGATCACGACCGAGAGCCTGCCCGAAGAAACCGGCTATATGCTCGCAAAAGATATCGCAGAAAACATCGATGAAATTCGCGGTGTGCACAACGCGATGAAGCAGTTGACGCCAGAACTGCTTGTTTCTCAGACCACACTTCCGTTCCATGCCGGTGCAAAGCGCGCTTACATGGAATTGGGTCTTATTAAGTAACACCTTTCAGACAATGCAGCCGGCCCGCAAAAGCAACAGCGCGCTGGCTGCATACTGCTGCCAAGTGCATTGCTGCGGACTTTGCATGTGTAAACACAGGCAAGGCACGTTCAGTGCAGGCAATTTACTTTCAAACAACAAACGTGAAACGGTGTAGGCATGGACTTCCCTTCGCTGACTGAAACAGGCCGCCGTAGAAAACTCGCGCCTACCATGAGTACCGTTGTCAAGGTACTGTCGGCGGCCTTCGCCATATGGGTAGTTCATTCAAATCTGTTCATTATCGCTGACCCGCTTATTCAGGGTATTCTCTTTATTTCGGGGATATTCACCATTCTTTTTCTGGCGATTGGAGCGACCTCCAGAGCGCCGGACCGGATTCCTTTCTACGACTGGATTCTAGCGGCTCTCAGTCTTGCTTGCGGCGTCTATTTCTTCATGACTTCGGGAGCGATAGCGAACCGGATAAGCATTCTGGATGAGTTCACGATTGATCAGTTGTTCTTCGGTTCCTCGCTCCTGTTTCTGACGCTCGAAGCGACCCGGCGTACTACCGGCTTGGGGCTCACCGGGGTTGTCTTGCTCTTTCTGTTCTACAATCTTTTTGGCTATCTGCTGCCACCTCCGTTCGGTCATCGGGTTAGTGAGTTTACATATCTGCTCGATATCCTCGTTTTTACGACCGACGGCTTGTTTGGCGTTCCGATTCAGGTGGTGGCGAGCTACGTTTTCCTTTTCGTGATGTTCGGAACATTTCTGTCAAAGGCAGGAGGCGGCGATTTCTTCTTTAACCTTGCGGCTCTGGTCACCGGGCGCGCAAGAGGAGGACCTGCCAAGATCGCGATCATCTCGTCTGGATTATATGGAACGATGTCCGGCAGCCCCACTTCCGATGTCGTCGCAACCGGTTCGATCACTATCCCTGTGATGAAACGGCTTGGATATCGCGCCCGATTTGCAGGAGCGGTGGAGGTCGCAGCATCCACCGGTGGTAGCGCGATGCCCCCGATCATGGGGTCAGCGGCGTTCATCATGGCCGAATACTCGGGGATTTCCTATAACTCGATTGTGCTCGCGGCCCTGATACCAGCTTTGCTTTATTATACCGGCGTTTTCGCCCAGGTGCACTTGCGCTCGGTCAAATACGACCTGCGGCCGTCGGAAGACGAGGTTCCGACCGCTACGGAAACGTTCAAAACCGGCTGGGTCTTTTTGCTGCCTATCATCGGTATTATCGTTGCGCTGATACTCGGTTATTCACCGACGTTTACGGCTGGTGTCGGCGTCCTTGTCACGATTGTCGCTTCATTGATCCTGAAAGAAACGCGGCTTTCGCCTTGGCAAATCGTGGAAGGTCTTGGAACAACCACTCTGCAGATCTTGCCGGTTGCCGGTGCATGTGCTGCTGCGGGCCTGGTTATTGGCGGATTGTCCATGACCGGCCTTGGGATGAAATCAGCGAATGTGATTCTAACCGTTAGCGATGCGCAGCCAATACTGACGCTCGTGATTGCCGCAACCGTCACGATCGTTCTCGGTCTGGGGATGCCGACCCCGAGCGCCTATATTCTGGCGGCCGTGCTCGTGGGACCGGCGCTATCCAAGCTCGGCTTCCCGATCCTTCCGAGCCAAATGTTCTTGCTCTACTATGCGATCTTGTCTGCACTAACTCCTCCGATCGCTGTTGCAGCCATTGCCGCGTCTGCGATCGCCGACGAGGATCCCTTCAAAATTGCCTTCTCGGCCGTAAGGCTTGCAATCGTTGGATTTTTGTTACCTTTCGCCTTCGTCTGGAATCCGGGAATACTTCTGGAGCTCGGGCCTTTGGCAAACACTCTCGCAGTGGTCGGGGCGTTCTTCGGCGCGTTCGCCATCGCAGCCTCGATAGAGGGATTGATCAAGACCGAACTGCTCACCTGGGAAAGAGTCCTTCTAACGGTTGCGGCGGTGGGGGCTGTAAGCCCTTATCCCGTCGTATCCGGCTTGTGCATCTTGCTGATTGCCGGGTTGATCGTACGACAGTTCGTGTTTTCTGCGAGGGTGAGAAACGTCGAAAATCCTTAGTCCCGGTCGACGTGCGAATGGAATATGGAAAACATTCACTCGACCGGACGGCACCTGCGTTTTGAAGAATTACGATCAGTTCGACCGCTTGATTGGACTTGCTGATACCAACGGGTGGTCTACACATGTCAAAAATTCAGGCAGGTCAACCGGCACCGGTAGGCAACGGGTCGGGCTTGATACTTACAATTACAGCTCTGCCGGAAGATCTGACGCGCGTAACGCAAGCTATTCATGATTTAACCGTCGATATCGTTTCTGCGGACAGGAACGCGGAGAGCAGCGGGCAAATGCGAAGCGCCCATGGTGGCGAAGTTTTATTTTCCTTGAGTTTCGACGTCAGCCAGCTCAAATCAGATGGTCGGGATTTGCCCGGCTACATCGGTCGAGAACTCCGACACCAACTGAGCAATTCTTCCGCAAAGATTCGCTGCGACGCTGTCGTCAACGAGCCGATTGAGGATGTGCAAAAGCAACCGCTTTTTTGGAAACGCTGGGTGGTCAGTATGCTAGGTGTCTATCCGTTGCTGATCATAATATACCACGCGTTAAAGCCGCTAACCGAAAACGTATCTGCACCGATTTCTTTGTTTTTGGTGGCATTCGTTCTGACAGGTTTGAATACGCGTTACGTAATGCCGTTGCTCATGAGAAAAATGCATTCGTGGTTGGAACTCTAGCAAGATTTTTCTCAAAAGGCGCAAATAGATCGTGCATCGGCCATGAACCTTTCACGCTTAGGTCAGTTGCCGGAACCTCCCATAAAAGCATCGCACGATGCTCTGAATTCATAGAGTTTTCATCTCCAACAACAGCCGTTGTGCGGCCTTCGCGTTGGACGAGGGGAGGCCGGATTTCACGGCAGCGGGAAACTCCGAAGTCAGGGTTTCGGGATCCTGCAATAGCAGGCGAAAAAATTCTGCCCTCCAGTTGACAGCTTAAACTTAGAAAGCTAAGAATACTGGAGAAGCCATAAGCCGCCCGATGGTGTTTTTTAACGTGGCGGTCCGTGGAGGAGGGAGATCAAATGCTTACACCCGAAGAGAATGAACTGCTGACCCGTGTGACCGGCGACGCCCCGATGGCGCGGCTGATGCGTCAGCATTGGACTCCTGTTTGCCTGATCGAAGAGGTGGAAGAGCCGGACGGCAAGCCGCTTCGCGTTGAAGTTCTCGGCGAAAGCTATGTGGCATTTCGCGATTCAAAGGGGCGCTTGGGCCTGTTGGATGAGCTTTGCCCGCACCGCAAGGCTTCGCTGGTCTTTGGCCGAAATGAGGAATGCGGGCTTCGCTGCCTCTATCATGGCTGGAAAATGGACGTTGACGGCAACGTTGTCGCTATGTCGTCGGAGCCGGAAGGCAGTCCTCTGATGGACAAGGTGAAGCACCGTTCCTACCCCGTTCGCGAGTGGGGCGGTTTCGTCTGGGCTTGGCTTGGCGACAAAGACGAAATGCCGGAGTTTCAACCGCCGGCATTTGCACCGCGCGCGGATTCTCCGATCGCAATCCTAAAGATCCGAATCCCCGCGAATTGGGCGCAGATCCACGAAGGCCAGATCGACAGCGCGCACTCGTCTTCGCTGCATTCATCTGACATGGTTCCAGCCAAAGTCGAAGGTGCGGCGGCGGACGAAAAGTCATGGTATCGGCCCTCGACCGACAAATCGCCTCGCATGCAAACGGAAACGACAAGTTATGGGTTTCACTATGCCGCGATCCGTACTCCCATCAAGAACGCGGCTACGCACAATTACATTCGGGTTACCGAATTCGTTGCGCCCTACTACTCGCTGATACCGCCCAACAACAATTACAGGGTGGCCGCGGTGATTGTGCCAATCAATGATGAGGAAACCGCTTTCCACTTCATTGCTTGGGATGGGCCGAACGTCCCGACAACGGACGAGTGGCGCCGGTTCACGCATGCGGTGCCGGGTGTGGATGTCGATGACAAATGGCGTTGCCTGCGCACCTTGGACAACGATTTCCTTCAGGATCGTGATGCGATGAAGGAAGGCAATTTTACTGGTATCAAGGGCATTCCCAACCAGGATATTGCGATGTGGGTGTCGATGGGCGCGCGCGTCCAGCGCCACACCGATGTCCTCGGTGCGTCAGACCTGGCCATTGTCGAATTCCGCCGCCTGATGGCGGATGCGGCTAAAAAAGTAGCCGAAGGTGGTCAGGCAATCGGAACGGATTCCGAGATCCCGCAGGTTTTGATCAACTCCCACGAGGGGGTTTACCCGAAAGAAACCGACTGGCGAACACTTCTCAACACTTCGGGAAAAACAGTCGCTGCAGAATAGGTTCTGCTGAAATTTCCTCCCGGATCCGCCTGAGGCCGCACGCGGTCTTGGGTGGTTCTTTCGTGAGCGGAGGGGGCGATGTGTCGTCGCTGCAAGGGTGTAATCTTGGGGTGTCGCGGGCTGTGGCAAAGCAAATCGGCAAGTAAGATGAGCCAACCCATCAACATTGACGACTTGCGACGATTGGCCCGCATTCGCTTGCCACGGGTGGTGTTCGATTTTCTTGACGGCGGGGCTGAAGACGAAGTTACTCTGCAGAGAAACAGGCAGGCATATGAGGATATTCAGTTAAGACCCAAAATTCTTAACGGTGGCATGGTCGATCTTTCGGTCAATCTATTTGGCCAAAAATTCTCTGCACCTTTCATTATTGGCCCGACGGGTTTGAACGGGATCTATTGGCCGAAAGGGGATTTGCATCTGGCAAGTGCCGCCCAAGGTGCGGGTGTCGGTTTCGCGGTTTCCACGGCGTCCAACACATCAATGGAAGCGATTGCACAACAAACGGATAGTCCTCTTTGGTTCCAGCTTTATCCGTGGGGAAAACCGGGCTTTTCCGAGGCGCTCATAGAGCGTGCCGCCAATGCCGGCTATGCGGCGCTGATTGTCACGGTCGACTCTTTGGTTGGGGGAAAACGCGAGCGTGATTTACGGCACGGTTTCTCACATGAAATCAAAATGAGCGCTCCCGTAATCCTGGACGGGCTGATGCATCCTAGATGGCTGGGTTCGGTTTGGCTTGGCAGAAACAGGCCACGATTACAGAATCTTGTGGCGTTCCTGGGGGAGGGGGTAAGCGACGCAGCGCTGGCGGATTTCACCCGTTCCCAACGGAATCCTCATTTTTCCTGGGACGATGTTCGGCGTATTCGCAAACAATGGAACGGACCGCTGCTGATCAAAGGCATAATGTGCGGGGAGGACGCGTTACGCGCCTGCAAGGAGGGCGCTGATGGAGTCATCGTGTCAAATCACGGGGGTCGCCAACTCGATGGTGCGCCCGCGACCATCGAAGTCATTGAGGACATTGCCGGACAACTAGACCGCGATGCAACCGTTCTGCTGGACGGCGGCATTCGGCGGGGCAGCGATATCGTAAAGGCGCTTGCTTTGGGGGCACACGGCGTACTTCTCGGCCGGGCGACATTATACGGCCTGGCGGCCGGTGGCCGCGATGGGGCGGCGCAAGCCCTGTCGATACTGGAGGACGAAGTGCGCAGAACACTGATTTTCATTGGCTGCAAATCGGTTCAACAGCTCGGACAGCATCATATCGCGGGTAGAAGAAACGCCGCGGCACTGCCTGGACGGAATACTTAAGCAACTCGTTAGGCCACGGAAAATACGTAACGTTTCAGCAGATTGCCAAGCGGTTGACTTCAATAACTTAGCTATCTAATAAATTCTATCGCGATCCGACTGGGAGGAATTCATGCAGCAAATGAGAATGCGAGTCGCAAGTAGAATCGTTTTGACACCGAGCATCGTGGAATTCACGTTGGTTCCGGTCGGCGACTGTAAGCTTCCCAGTTTCGATCCAGGTGCGCATATCACAGTCGAAACGCCGTCAGGTGCCATGCGCCGTTACTCGCTCGTGAACGACGGTTTCGAGCCGACTGAATACGTCGTTGCCATCAAACGTGAGCCGCAATCTCGAGGCGGATCCGCGTCGATGCATGACGATGCGCATGTTGGTTCCGAGCTGAATATTGAGCCGCCGGAGAACGATTTCCCCCTGACGGATGTTCAGAAGTATCTACTGATAGCAGGCGGCATTGGTATTACGCCGATTTATTCCATGGCGCGATATCTCGACAAAAAAGGCAAAGCGCTACGCATCATATACGTCACTCGAAGCGCAGAAGAGGCTGCCTATCTTGCGGAGCTGAACGAAGCCTTCGAGGGCAGGATCATAGTTCATCATGACAACGGCGATCCTGACGCGGTTTATGATTTCTGGGACGATCTAGTCACGCCAAGAGCAACACATGTCTTTTGCTGTGGACCAAAGCCTTTAATGGACGAGATCAAGGCAGTTTCCGGCCATTGGCCGGAGGGGCGGATCCATTTTGAGGACTTTAAACCGGTCGATGTGGTGCGTCAGGACGACGTCGCCTTCGAAGTGGAACTGAAAAAGAGCGGGGAAACAGTCACCGTTCCTAAAGATCGCTCAATCTTGGAAGCGCTTCGGGATGCCGGTTTTGCGACGAGCAGTTCATGTGAAAGCGGAACATGTGGAACGTGCAAGACCCGTCTCCTGGTGGGGGAAGCCGATCATCGCGACATGGTTTTGATGGACGAGGAAAAAGGCGATTACATCATGATCTGCGTGTCGCGGGCGAAATCGGGGAGGCTGGTTCTTGACCTGTGATCCGGTTCGCCTCGGCGTCGCTGGCCTTGGGCGTGCGTTCATGCTCATGGTGCCGACGTTCGATGTCGATTCCCGTGTAAAGCTCATCGCTGCCGCCGCTCCCAGAGAGCAAAGCCGTGCCGCCTTCGAAACAGAATATGGCGGCAAGAGTTATGAGACCGTTGAAGCGTTATGCGCCGATCCGTCTGTCGAAGCGATTTACATCGCCACCCCTCATCAGATGCATGTGGACCATGTCCTGGCGGCGGCGAGTGCCGGTAAGCATGTTCTTGTCGAAAAACCGTTGGCGATCTCCATGGCAGATGCCGAAAAAATGATAACCGCCACGCGCAAGGCAGGTGTGCATTTGATCGTTGGTCCCAGTCACAGTTTCGACCCTCCTGTTGAGCTTGCCGCGCAGCTGATTGAAAGCGGTGAATTTGGTCGACTGCGTATGATCCAGGCGCTGAACTATACCGATTTTCTCTATCGGCCGCGACGACCTGAAGAACTGCGCACGGAAGAGGGGGGAGGCGTTCTCTTCAGTCAGGCAATTCACCAAATCGATGTCGTCCGGAGACTGGCTGGCGGGATAGCCGAAAAGATCTATGCAATGACCGGAGCTTGGGATTCCAAGCGACCGACCGAAGGCGCGTTCAGCGCGCTCATGACCTTCGAGACAGGTTGCATCGCCAATTTGACCTATTCAGGTTATGCCCATTTCGACAGCGATATCTGGATGAATAATGTCGGTGAGTTGGGGCAACCCAAGACCCCCGGATCATATGGAGGGGCGCGCCGAGCCCTGATGGACCTTACGCCAGAAGACGAGGTTCGCCTTAAGACGACCCGAACTTTTGGCAATGGAACGACGATCCAAGCCAAACACAACGAACATTTCGGTCCGGTGATCGCCCTTTGCGATCGAGCGGATCTTAAACTGATGCCGGACGGTATCGAGGTCTTTGGCGATACCAGGCGTAGCTTCATTGAAGCGCAATTCGGTCCTGCTCCGCGCAGAACGGTCATTGATGCGCTGGTCGCGGCAGTTCGAGAGGATGCCCCCCCCGTCCAGAGCGGGGAGTGGGGATTGGCGAGCCTTGAGGTTTGCCATGCAATTCTACGCTCTGCCAGATCCGGCCAGCCGGTCGAACTTCAGCATCAACGCAACACAAAACATCGAAAGCCGACAGGATGAGCAATCTGAAACTTTCTCTTGCAATGGGAAACTATGACCGGACGCGTGCGATCGTGGATGGCCGAGTGCAAATCGACGGGGTCGACCCCATTCCGATGCTGCTGTCGCCGGAGGAGATGTTCTTCCGTGCCTTCCGGCATCATGCGTTCGATATCAGCGAGCTTTCGCTGTCGTCCTATTCGATCTCCGTTGCCAGGGGCGATCCGCATTATGTTGCGATCCCTGTTTTCCTGAGCCGTGCCTTCCGGCACACGTCGGTTTATATCCGGACGGACAAGGGTATAGAAAAGCCCGGTGACCTGAAGGGGAAGCGCATTGGCATTGCCGAATACCAGCTTTCCGCCAATGTGTGGGTGCGTGGTATTCTCGAAGAAGAACACGGCGTGAAGCCGTCCGATATCATCTGGGTGCGAGGCGGGATGGACACGCCCGGCCGGCCTGAGAAGATCAAGGTTCAGTTGCCGGACGATATCGTGATGGAGGAGGCGCCGGAGGGCAGCACCTTGAACGGCATGCTCGCGGCGGGCGAGATCGACGGTTTCGTCGGGCCGCGATGGCCTCGTTGCTTCTCCGAAGGTCATCCACATGTCGGGCGCTTGTTTTCCGACAGTATCTCCGCGGCTGAAGCCTATTTCCAACGTACTCGGATCTTCCCGATCATGCATGTTCTGGGAGTACGGCGAAGCTTGGCGGAGGAATATCCATTCCTGCCGGCTGCCTTGCTCAAGGCTTTCACCCAGTCAAAGCGGCTGGCGGAAGACGCGCTTTCGGACACCTCCGCGACCAAAGTTACGATGCCGTTCGTCGAGGATAACCTGAACCGCGTTCACACCCTGATGGGGAACGATCCCTGGAGTTACGGCGTTGCCGAGAACTCCCATGTCCTGAACCGGTTTCTCGATTATCACGCAAGCCAAGGGCTTTCGCCACGCCGGGTCGAGATCGAGGAGCTGTTTCATCCTTCGACGTTGGAAGCTTACAGCCTTTAGCGGGAGTTTCAAAATGGAAGAGTATTTGCCTGGAGATATCGTTGAGGTCGAAACGCCCAATGGTTTGGCCTACATTCAGCTAACGCACATCCATCCAAGCTATCCTCCGGTGGTCAAGTTTCTCAAGGGTCCGTACGAGAGCCGGCCCGAGAATGTCGCCGTTCTGACAGCCGAAAATGCACCCTTGGCGATGGTTCCATTGTCGGCGGTTCTGAAGAAGCTTGAGTTGAAACATTCTCGCGTGGGCAATGCCGAAATCCCGCATAGCGAACGTAAATTTCCGATCTTTAGAATGCCCATTCGAGGAAAGAAGGGTGAAATCATCTACTGGTGGTTCTGGGATGGACGGGGTTTGACGTTTTCATCGGATCTCATGGAAGCTCAGGAGAACCTGCCGTTGCGTGAGATCATGTCGTCCGAGCGTTTCATGGAGCAACTTGTCACAAATGCCAGGTAACTCCGAAACCCGGTCCGACTATAGCCGATGACGGCTGGTTTCGGCGGCTTGCTGGCCGCGTTCGGGGCGTTTTGTTATGCGCTAAGTTCCGTTGCCATCGCCAAGAGCTCACAGTCCGTTCAGGGCCGGGGAAACGACGTGTTTCTGTCGGTTCTGATGACGGCCCTGGTTTCAGGCCTGCTTTGGCTGGCGATAGGGTCGCCGTTTCCAGCCTATGGAGAAGCGGCGCTCATCGGGGTTGGCTATTTTGTTCTTGCCGGCTTGCTGGGAAATGTGCTGGGCCGGCTAACTCTTTTCCGGTCGGTTGAGCTGGCCGGGGCGGTTGAGACAGGGTTCATTCGGAGACTGATCCCTGTGTTCGCTGCGATCTTTGCGTTTCTGCTGCTCGGCGAAATCATCACATCGACAATCGTGATTGCCTTTCTCCTTGTCACAGGAGGCGTTCTGATCATGATGGCGAACACTCCTTCAAGACCGACTGCCGTCAGGTCCGTACCAGAGCGCACGACCAAGGAAAAAACCGAAGGGCGTGTAATGGCGTTTAGCTCTGCAGCAGGTTACGGAGGATCATTCGTCGCTCGAAAACTGGCAATGCAGACGCTTCCGGACCCGCTTGCAGGCGTTTTTATCGGAGCGGTGACCGGATTGGTTTGCTTTGGCGCCTCCGCGGGCTTTCGTTTCCGCAATTGGTCCACATTCATGTTGCGCATACATAAGCCAACCGGCTGGCAATTGCTTGCGGGCAGCTCGATGACACTGGGTCAGGTGGCATTGTTCTTTTCGTTGATGTTCACCAATGTAACGGTGGTCGCGATAATTTCTTCGGTCGAGATGTTCTTCGCAGCCTGGCTGGCCGGTCACGTTTTCAAAACCGAGAACCGGCCGGGTTCCAGATTCTACTTTGCTTCGATACTGGCCGGAGCCGGCGTGATAATATTGGCTGTCGCCCCGTAATATATTTTGCGTTCCTGAATTGCCTGTGGATCGGGGCAACGACAATCACGAGGAGAGGTTGTCGATCAGTTTGTCCATTGCTTTGAAAAGCTGGGCAAGCTCCTCTTCTTCGAAGCCCTTCGATGCGTGATCGGCCGCAACCCTTGCGGATTTCATGACCTGGTCGATTTTCTCCCGGCCTTGATCCGAAAGGCGAACGACAACGACACGTCTATCTTTCGCACTTCGTTCGCGCAGCAAGAGATCTCTCTTGTCAAGTTCATCCAGAACGCGCGTCGAAGAAGCCTTTTCGATGCCCAGGATCGCAGAAAGCTCGGATTGGGTAAGGCAAGTTTCTTCCCGCAGAACTCTGAGATGAATGTACTGCGCCATGCTCAGTTTCGAATCGATCAGCTGCTTCTGCAACAGCTTGCCATAGAGATGATAGGCCAAACGAAGCGATGCTCCGAGGCCGCGTTTGCGGGAGGGGGACTGAACCTGGTCGATGTCGCGGAGCCTTAACTTAGAGTTCTTATATTATTGACAATGGTAGCATGCGTCTTATAGTAAGGCAATCTTACTATTTTTGGTGAGGCAGCCTGGCAATAAACGGAGGAGCTCTTAATGCCGGAAAAACTGTTGTGTGCATCGTCGGACCTCAACGACACGACCGCCAAGATCTGCGAGATCGAAGGTGTCGAGATCGGCGTTATCCGCCACAAAGGAAATGTCGTCGCATATAAAAACGTGTGCCCGCATCAGGGTGGCCCCGTCTGCGAAGGGCTCAAAATGCCCAAGGTATGTGTCGAGTTTGACGACCAGCAACGCGCTCTCAGGCAGAACTTCGACGATAGCGAGATGCACTTCGTATGCCCCTGGCACGGCTGGGAGTTCAAAATGGAAACAGGGGAAGCGGTAGGCGATCCGAAAATTCGCCTTAAGCGCTACAAAGTGACCGAACGGGATGGAGGTATCTATGTCGAGATTTGAAAAAGTAACACCGGAAACCCCGGCGCTGAACGTATCGGTCAACGAAGTCCTGGGCGCGCTTCGCGCGCTTGAAACCAGTCAACTGAGCTCCGCGCAGTTGCAGGCGCTATTTGCGGAAATCGTGACCGCGTTTGCGAAAATGCGGGAAAATGACAAGGAATTCTCTGCGTTCCCGGAAAACAACGACGTTTCGGCGACGGATGTTGCGGTTGCCGCGACAGGAATTCTCGAGGCTGCCGATGTGGCGGTATTCGAGCTGGGTATGTGGCAGACGCTGAAACAATAAATTTTATGGGAGTGAGATAATATGTCTCTTACATCGAATACCATGAGCTTCGGTTCGGATAGCGACCCCGCGATCAAGGAGTTCAATACAACCAAACTTTTGAAAAATGCGAGAAAGCAAGCAGAGGACCGGAATTACAAAGATTTTTTCATTTGTGACGTGGATAGCCACCACTATGAAACGGAAGCTCTTCCCGAGATCCTGCAGTACATGGACGACCCTGTCATGCGGCACCTTGGTCTGTCCGCGGGAAATGTGGGGCGTGCAGGCCTGATCCCGCAAGCGATCGGCTCTCAGGACATGGCGGGGCGCGTGACACGCTATGCCGGGCGTAACAAGGAAATTGTTCCCGAGAAGCCGCATCGCGACATTACCCTCGCGCGACGTTGGATGGATGCGATGGGGGTCGATATGGCCTGCCTGTTTCCAACACCGATGTTGCTGCTTGCGACCCACCCGCAGGTCGAAGTCGAGGTTGCGATGGCCCGCGCCTATAACCGCTGGCTTTGTGAGCGTATCCTGGAGGAAGATAAACGCATCGTCTCGATGGTCTACCTTCCAATGAACGAACCGCATGAAGCTGAAAAGATCATTGACGAGTTCACCGAGCGGAAAGGAGTCGTAGGATTTCTGTCAACCGGTTATTTGAAACGCCCGGTGCATGACAACGCGAATATGCGTATCTATGCCAAGCTGGAAGAGCACGGTATGCCGCTCGGTTTTCATGCGGCCTATCATTGGGCGGATACATCTCTCGCTCAGCTCAACAAGTTCATCTCGGTTCATGCTCTTGGGTTCAGTTTTTGTAATATTATTCACATGACGAACTGGGTGTTGAATGGTATGCCTGAGCGCTTCCCTAAGCTGAACACCATGTGGATTGAGAGCGGGCTTGCATGGATTCCTTTCCTTATGCAGAGATTGGACAATGAATACATGATGCGCACATCGGATGCGCCGCTCCTCAAGAAGAAGCCAAGCGATTACATGCGTGAGATGTTCTATTCCTCACAACCCATCGAACTCGTGGACAACAAAGAGGCCCTCGAGGTCACATTCAAGATGATGAATGCGGAAACACAATTGCTGTATTCCTCTGACTATCCGCATTGGGATATGGATTTGCCCAGCACCATCTATGACATTCCCTTTCTGGATGAGGCGGCAAAACGCAATATTCTGGGTGGAAACGCGCAAAAGTTGTTTAACCTGGATCCGGTCATGTCCGAGTGGAAGCAAAACGCGTAAAAGAACAAGCGTATCCTGCGTTCGAAGAAACGCAGACAAGATGCTCTTACATATTAGGATCGACGGACGTTCAACCGAGTCCGGTCGGATGTCCGTCGATCTGGTAAGAACGCTGTGTGGTTTCGAATGCTGCGGAACAGCACCGATGAACCGCGCGGAAACCTAGGCCTGTGACCTGTCTCCTTGAATGGCCGTTTGCCAGGGCTAAAGGGGCAGGTTACGATCAGGGACCCTTGCGGAAAGAGGTCGGGCTCCGATGTGGCCGTTCTATCGGCGCGCAAGCCTAAAAAATCAGCTCTCTAACTTGGCGCCAAGTTTCTTTGATACCGTAGCAGCGGTCTTGCGCAATTTTGCGGCGACGGAACTGTCGGTTTCGGTAGAGATCGTTTTGGTGACGCCGACTACCGTCAGGGCAGCGGTAATCGAGTTTTCCCGATCAAAAACAGGACAACTCAGCGAGGAAATTGACGGAACGACTAAACCGACAGCCTCGGAAATGCCTCGCTCGCGCGTTTTTTTCAGCAATTCGTCAATTTTTTTCCGCGTCCCAAGGCCTGCTTTCTCCAGGGAAACCATGTTTTGACGAAGCTCGGCTTCAATCATGGGTTCGATCTTTTCAGGCTCGGAGTATGCGGCAAATATTCGACCGTTGGAGGAGGTCAGGAGCGGCAGCACAGAGCCTACATTTACAGATATACTGACAGGTGCGTTACTGGGCACCCATCGTACGAGAGTCGGCCCGAAATTGCCCCATACGGACAAAGAGGTGGTTTCACCCGTTTCGTCTCTAAGTTCGATCATGTGAGGATGGGCGATCTCCAACACGTTCAGGCGTCGGATCGATGCCAGGCCAAGATCGAGCGCCAAAGGGCCAAGATCGTACAGTCCCGTGTTTTCATCCTGGACGATCAGACCGGTTGCGACATAGCTGGCGAGATAGCGATGCGCTTTTGCCGGCACCATTTCAGCGGCCTTGGACAATGCTGTTAAAGATATAGCATCGTTTCTTTGAATTAAAACTTCCAGAAGTCTTGATCCAACGACTACAGACTCGATTCTCTGTCGACCCGCTATCTTCTGCACCAAATACTTCTCCTTTTCACACCGATGCCACAAGTCGAACATGTACAGATATAAGCTACTGGCCGAGGCCGGGAAAATTTACGATATGATTTAAGCAACTTTTCCCTTCCGGCGGGATTCGATTTGGTTGAAGTAAACCACGGTAGGCAGCTGACCGCCATGGTGCAGGGTTATCGCACGATGCTCTAAGCGTATGCCAGTTCATAAGAGTGAACAAAGCTGGAGCCTGCCGCGCACCGGCAAATCAAGTAAAGCCGGGCGCCGGATTTCCATGGGCCTTCGAAACACCGAGCCCATCCAGCCGATCAAACCTTCTGCCCTGGGGCTTGGGAGTGCCGGCGTTCGGCCGTTGGCAGCTTGACATCTGGCTCATAAGACACATCGGCTACTGCTGGCTGCAGGATGAGCATCGTTTTAATATGCTAAATGAGGTTACTGGACAAAAGAGCCCGAAGTGTCGCGTATTTCCGGGATATCAAATACATGGTGTCTGGGTTGTCGGGCTTTGGTCCCACCGGCATCGTGGTGCAGACTGCGAGACGGATCTGGCACATGCCTGCGAAATCAATCGGGTTAGTGCGACATGAATACCGGTACCTTGGTTGACCGTATCAGTTCATGGGTCACGCCGCCAAACAGATCTTGTGAGAACTTGCTGTGCTCATAGGCACCCATCACAACCAATTTAGCGCCAATTTCGGCGGCTGTTTTTTGGATCGTTTTTGCAACGCTGTTGGTAGGTTTGGGGCACGCTATTTTTTCAACGTTAACGCCGTGCCGTTCCAAGTGGGTAAAAATGTCCGTTCCTTCAGGAAAGCTCGGCAATATGTCACCCACCGTCAGCAATGAGACCTTTCGGGGCCTTTCTTCAAGGATATTCATTGCGTCATTCAATGCTCTGGCGGCGGCTCGCTTGCCATCCCAGGCGACAAGCGTATGACTGCCCAACTGTTCTGCTTCGAATTGATCGGGAACAACAAGAACAGGCCTGCCGCTCTGCAGCGCCAACAGATCCGGGCTAACGGCGCGAAATTCGTCTGTCGGCAACTTGGGTTGACACCCTGTTACGACAAAGTCGAAGTTTCGGGCAATTTCAGGCAACGAGAGATTGCCAACTGTTTCGGGCATGAGGAATTGAGCCCGATCTGTCAGGCCTAACGAATTGGTAACGTCTTCGAATAGCTCGTGTGACGATTCAATTTTGGCATTTCTCACCACGCCTAGTTTCTTGACCAGATCTTCTGTCAGTCCCAATACCTGATCGAAAAAAGAAATATCGCTTCCGTACACTCCAGTTAACCATGCATTGTGCTTGGCGGCGATTTTTGAGGCGTGACGAAGACTGCTTGGGAAGCCGGAGGTGCCTGAATGTACAAGCAAGATATTCTTGATAGTCATGTTTGCCTCACGATTTCAGAACGCTTAAGGCGCAGTAGCAGAGAATAACATAGATGTCTATGATTATTGAATTGATATGAGCGATCGCAACCGGGAGGGAATATATCTCACCTGCTGATCTGGCATGCTTCGATGCGCCCGGTATGCGATTGGGTTCAACGGGTTCAGCCCTACCTGTTTTGACAATTACTCTTCAAGCTCGCCACAGTCGGCCGCATGGCTCGGATCCCATGTTGGCGATGCGTCACGCCCGGAGCGTGAGAGGGAGAGTGCGACCGGACGGATATGAGTCGGTGCGGTTGAGAGAATACTGCACGGCTCGATCCCGTCCCGCTCTCCCAAGGTCTTCCCAATGAACATAACTTTCCCTTCCGCAGTGGCGCCTTCTGCCGCTCCGTTTCCGTCGTTCCGCGATCTTCGTGGCGGCGCAGTTCCTTCCATCGCATATCGACCGAGGCGAACGCATCGACACCGCCCCGCTCCGTTCTGCGATGGAAATCGCCTTCGATGCCTCCGACGCCAGCGGCGCCTGGGACTGGAAGATGGCCTACGAGACTTGCGAGGGGGCAACCGTTCTCTTCCTGCGCAAATACGGAAAGGCGCTTTTCCGTAAAGCCGGGTCTCAGGATTTACGGCTTTCCACCCTCACCAGGATTGCGGATCTCCTGCCAACGCAAACGGGTGGATCGGAGGAAAGCCAGACCTTTCAGCAATTCTCGACGCCTATTCCGCTTGGCCTTGCGGTTCTGACGGCAGCGGCGGTCGGGCCGGACGATCTGGTGCTCGAACCTTCGGCAGGCACCGGCCTTCTCGCCATCCTTGCCGAGATCGACGGTGGATCCATGGTCCTGAACGAACTTGCCGAGACACGCGCAAACCTGCTCGCTCGACAAGAACGCGGGGCGCCCTTACCGTCAACGCGCGGCGCACGAGCTGGCCGCCTACAACCGCCTCAGGCTGCTTGATGCCCTGCGCGAATTACTGGAGCTCGGCGGAACCATCCTCCGGCCAGTTGGCGCATAGATGATGGGGGCCGATGATGAGCGTACCATGCACTGTGCGACATAGACCTTGAAACCCTCGCCTGTCTCACCGACAATTCCGCACCGCGGGCCGCCTGCCGTTGTGGCCCGATCAGCCTCAGATATCTCCGGAAGTTGGTAATCTAACGCGGCTTGCTGGGACATTGTACATTCTCACCATTGTCGACCATCGCAATTGACCGTCCGCACTCAGAAACGGGATGCTGTCACCCGTTGAGTTTGAACGGCAGCAGGAAATGAACTCCGAAGGCGTCTAGAAAACGCGGGGCTATTCAGATATCGCTTCATCGTCTGTTTCCTTCAATTGGGAACAGACTAACCTCAAAACGAGGATTTTTCAGGGGAGCATGTATGAACTGCCTTCCCCTGCAAGCGATTTGTCGATGCACCGTTGACCCTGCTTCTATGTATTCGGTCTGTTTGTGAGGCCATTCGATTTGCCTCTGACCAAGATGGGAAGTCGCGCGTCCTGTGTCTCGTTAGCTCATCGGCACTCGAGAGCCATGCTCCCCGTCAGACTTACAGAACGCCGATTGGTCGTTGGTCCATCTCCTTCTCGCCCGCAGTTTCCTTTGTCTTTTCGTCTCGCCCGGATTTACGAACCAACCAACGCAGTGGCTCGGTATCGCTCACCTTTCGTCAAAACGGCCCAGGCAATCCGCGCCATCTTGTTGGCCATAGCCACCGCGGCGACGTTCACATGCGTTCGCTCTTTCAGACCATCCGCCCATCGCGTTATCGGCGACGTCCTGTTCTGCACGAGGTGAAGCACCGTTCGTGCTCCATGGATGAAGAGCTTGCGCAAGTAGCGATTTCCATGCTTCGAAATGCCGATCAGCTTTGCCTTTCCACCCGTTGTGATTTGTCGTGGAACGAGCCCGAGCCAAGCTGCAAGATCGCGGCCTTTGCTAAAGCTGCTTCCCGTGCCGACGGCCGCGACGAGAGCTGAGGCGATCGTCGGACCAACGCCGGGGATCTCCATCAGTCGCTGCATGTCGGCGTCGGTTTTGGCCAGCGATTTGATCTCGGCATCCATGGCAGCAACCCGCCGGTTGATCTCGCCCAGCTCAGATGCCATGTCTGAGAGCATCAAGACGATCCGGGGAGATAGATCGACGGTGCCCTGCGTCGTCAACTTTGTCAGCTCTTTCTGGAATACGTGACGGCCTGTGCCGACACGGATGCCGCGTTCCATCAGAAAGCCACGCCCCTGATTGATCAGTCGAGTTCTGTCTGACACCAGACGTTCCCGCGCGCGGTGTAATGCCTGGAGGTCGAGCTGTTCTTCGGATTTGATTGCGACGAATGACATGGTCGGTCGGGTGGCGGCTTCGGCGATCGCCTCCGCATCGCGGTCGTCATTCTTGTGAACCTTCACATAAGGTCGGACATACAGCGGCGACATCAATCGGGGCTCATGCCCATGTTCGAGGCAGAAGCGCCCGATGTGATGTGCGCCCCCGCAGGCTTCCATTGCGACAATACAGCTTGGCAACTCCGCCAAGAAATCCAGCAACCGGAATCGTTGGAGGCGTTTGCGAAAAACTACAGCGCCGCTGGCATCAAGCCCCGCAAGGCTACAAACCGACTTGCCCAGATCAATCCCAAGAACCGTGATGTCCATCAGAATGCTCCTTCTTCTCCACCAATACGCGCAACAATAGCTGCGTCTCGGTGGGAAGGCAGTTCATCCCATTAGGTCAAGAGCTACGTGTCATTGATCAGCATGTGACCGTCGAATCGGTTGATCATGCCTCGACCGGAGCTTTCGTTTAGCGAAAACCGTTTCAAAAACCGTTTCAAATCTTCCAATTGAAACGGTGCAGTGTACGTAACTCATTGAAAAGATTGGTGACCCCGACAGGATTCGAACCTGTGACCCTCAGATTAGGAATCTGATGCTCTATCCTGCTGAGCTACGGGGCCTATCGCTTGCTCGAGTATCATGAATTGTGCGGGATGGCGAGTGTTAAGGCAGGTGGGCCCGGATCGGCAGATATTTCTACAGGAAATCCGCATCTGTCTTAGGTGCGCCGTATTTGCCGCTTAGCCGAAAGGAAGGGCTTTTCGGTAAGGTGCGCTGTCAGGGTTTTCTGCCTGTCTTTCAGGTCAGAAAACAGGAGCGCGGAAGTTTAGAGAACAAGGGAGGGCGTACCGTCGTGGCTTGCTGGCAACGACAAATGTGGATGGTTGCCGTGGTTGCCGCGTTCTCTGTCTTCCTTGCCACCAGCGCTCATGCCGAGCTTGGCTCCTGTGTCTCAGAAAACGTCATGCCTGTCCCGGTCGTTGAGACCGGAGAAACTGGTGTATTTTCAGATGCTGCTGGGCAGCACTACTACGCCAGTGAAGTCTTGCCTGTTTTGGCGGGCGGGCATCAGAGTATCGGACCGACCGCCAATGAGGCCAACTTTCAGGCATTGCCGATTGGTCCTAAAAACCGCTGGCAAATGACACCTGCGATAATCGTGAGGAATGCGAACTCAGCTCAGACGTTGTTTCAAAAAGAACTTCTGGCCGCGGGCGAGGCGATTTTCATGCCGCAAGCCTCCGGTGCTGCGTGCGCAAAGCTCCTTCGCGAGAGTGAACAATCTGCGCGCCGTGCCGGGCACGGTCTGTGGGGGCAGAACCGTGCTGCGCCGGTGTACTGGGCGGGCAATCCGAACCTGCTGCTGGAAGCTGCTGGAGACTATGTGATTGTCCAAGGCCGTATTGTTTCCCTTGGAAAAACCCCGCGCACCCGCTATCTGAATTTTGGAACGTACTGGAAAATGGATTTCACCGTGACGATCGCGCGCAGCGAAGAGGACGCGATTGCCACGCATCTGTCTGAGATCGGATTGTCATTTGAGGACCTTGCTCAGAAGGCTGTCGAAATTCGCGGTGTTTTGGATGTGAAAGATGGGCCGCTCATGGCGTGGGATCATCCAGAGCAGCTGATTGTTGTCGAGCAAAAAAGGGCAGGTCGTGACGGCCAAAACCGGGACTGAAAACTTGGCTGATATACCGGCTTCTGTTCCAATGGGCAGCAGGCTTGGTAAGCGTTTGAAGGCGCGTTTGCGGATGGCTGTCCTTGCCGGCGCGGCCCTTGCGCTTGCCGGATGCCAATTGCTTGGCGATGGAACCTCGGTTGGAACTGTCGCGCCTGGCACTCTTCGGCCAAGCCTTGCAGCAGACATCGGGGCGCGGGAACACCCGCGGGTCGTAGCGACCTATGGGGGCGTCTACGAAGACCCCGGGGCGGAGCGTGCCGTTGCCAGCGTGGTCGGCCGTCTGGTTGCTGCTTCACAGGATCCGTCGCAAAGCTATAAAATCACCATTTTGAACTCCCCGGCGATCAACGCCTTTGCGCTTCCGGGCGGGTATCTTTATGTCACGCGAGGGCTCTTGGCCTTGGCCAATGACACGTCCGAAATGGCCGCGGTGCTGGCTCACGAAATGGCGCACGTGACAGCAAATCACGCCATCAAACGCCAGCAACGGGCAGAAGCGCGGGAACTTGCAGATCAAATCCTAACTGATGTGGTTCAGGACACGGAAGTGGCGCGCAAGGCCATTGTCTCCTCCCAACTGTCCTTCGCGCGTTTCAGCCAGGTCCAGGAGCTTGAGGCGGACGCTATTGGTGTCAAAACTCTGGCGAAAGCCGGGTTTGATCCCTACGCGGCGGCCCGTTTTCTGCGGTCCATGGCGAAATTTGCGCAATACCAAACGGCTGGAAAAGAGGGCAGTTCAGCGCCCGATTTCCTGTCTTCGCACCCGTCTACGCCCGAGCGGCTTCAAATCGCGGTGCGCTCTGCGCGGCAAATCGGCGCCCCTGGTATCGGTGAGCGGGATCGCACCCGGTACCTCAGCCAGATCGACGGCATGTTGTATGGTGATGACCCCCTTGAGGGGTTTGTGCGTGGAAGGTCCTTCCTGCACAAGGCGCTTGGCATCGGTTTCACGGTGCCGTCCGGGTATATCCTGGAGAACTCGCCGGAAGCTGTCCTTGCAAGCAACGGGTCTGGTACGGCGATTCGTTTTGATGGAGCTGACGTCAGCACTTATTCCAGTCTTGCCGATTACATGACGTCCGGCTGGATCAATGGACTGTTGCCGCAAAGTGTGCGCGAAACAACAATCGGTGGTCTGCCGGCCGTGACAGGCGCTGCCATCACCCAAGGGTGGTCCTTCCGGATAGCTGTTGTCCGGATCGGCAAGACCGGGTACCGGTTCATCTTTGCAAGCCGGTCTCCGTCGGATCAGTTTGACCAGGATTTCCGGAGAACGATTGAGAGCTTTCGGCAATTGACGCCGACAGAACGTGCGCGCCTGCGATCTCTCAGGATCAAGGTGGTGACCACTCAGGCGGGCGATACGCCGCGCAAGCTCGCCGTAGGCATGAGCGGTGTCGAGCCGTCCCGGCGCCTGGAATTTTTCTCAATTCTGAATGATCTGAGCCCGAACGAGCCAATTCCGGCAGGGACTTCGGTCAAGCTGGTTGTAGACTGACCACCTCGAGAAATACGATCAAAAAAGCCCGGGCGATGGCCCGGGCTTATCTTACATCGAAATGGCGTAAACCGACTTGTCCGGTTGGTTTGCCAGCAGTGCAGACTTCAGCTTCTGAAGTGCACGGCTTTCGATCTGGCGCACGCGTTCCTTGGAAATGCCGAGTTTCTTGCCGAGTGATTCAAGTGTCGCACCGTTTTCAGACAAGCGCCGTTCGCGGACAATCTTGAGTTCCCGCTCGCTCAAGACGTCCAGCGCAGATGCGAGCCATGTGTTACGCCGTTCTGCGTCGATGTTCTCTGTGACGATCTCATCTGGTTGCGGTGCATCAGAAACGAGGAAATCCTGACGGTCGGCGCTGGACCCTTCTGTGTCTGTTACCGGTGCGTTCAGTGACGTGTCGGGTCCGGACAAACGCGCATTCATGACAGCGACATCAGATTGCTTCACGCCAATGGCGTCTGCGATCTTTTGATGCAGCTCGCTGTCTGTCAGAGGTGTCTGATTGTTGGACAGCTTTGCGCGCAATCGGCGGAGATTGAAGAACAACGCCTTTTGAGAAGAGGACGTGCCGCCCCGGACGATGGACCAGTTCCGAAGAATATAGTCTTGGATTGAGGCGCGGATCCACCAAGTGGCGTACGTCGAAAAGCGAACCTCACGTTCCGGTTCGAACCTCGCAGCTGCCTCCAGCAGCCCAACATGACCTTCCTGGATCAGGTCACCGAGATTAAGGCCGAAGTTCTTGAACCGCGAGGCAACGGCAATGACCAACCGCATGTGGGACAGAGAAAGTTTCTCCAGAGCCTTTTCGTCTTTGTTGTCCCGCCACTGAATGGCGAGCTCCAGCTCTTCCTCACGGGTCAAATACGGCGCTTTCATCGCCGCTTTCACCAAATGCCTTCTTTCACTCATAGACGTGGACATGTGTAGCACTCCAGGCGTGACGTTAGTGATACTACGGACCCAAAGTCAGAATAGATCACTTCGAAAACGCACGGACGCACGAATACGCACAATGTCGTGACAGAAGGGTAGAGAATTGCTGCAGTCTAGATCAGCGGGCGTGAAAGCGTCTCGATATGACTGCCCGCTGATCTTGCTGACGGTTGCTCGCCGTTGGACGTAAGAAAAAGGCCCGGATTGCTCCGGGCCTTTTCGCAATTGAAAGATCAGCGATCAGCAGCCTTTCAGGCGGCCTCTTCAGTGTCGTCGCCATCTTCGCCATCTTCTGCCGCGGCAGCAGCTGCGGCTGCTGCTTTAATGCGGCTTGGTGACTTCGCGAGGTTCTGCTCGATTTCCTTGATTGCTTCGGTTTCCGAGCATTTGTTCACTGCGGCAATTTCGCGTGCCATACGATCCAAGGCAGCTTCGTAAAGCTGGCGTTCGGAGTAGGACTGCTCCGGCTGGCTCTCCGAGCGGAAAAGGTCCCGGACGACTTCCGAAATTGCAATCAGATCGCCGGAGTTGATTTTCGCTTCGTATTCCTGGGCACGGCGGCTCCACATTGTCCGCTTGATGCGCGGACGTCCCTGGACTGTTTCGAGTGCCTTCTTGACAGCAGCCGGGTCGCCGAGCTTCCGCATTCCCACAGATGCGATTTTCGCGACCGGGACGCGAAGTGTCATCTTGTCCTGTTCAAAAACGATGACGAGCAACTCCAAAGAGTGACCTGCTACGTTTTGTTCTTCAATGGCGGTAATCTGGCCTACGCCGTGAGCCGGGTAAACGATGTACTCGCCAGTCTTGAAACCTTGACGCTGCGCGGTCTTTTTGGTGTTTGTTGCCATACTCGTAGTTTCTCCTGCGCAGTTAGCGGTCTATTGCAGACCAGAAATGGACCGCTGAAACGGTCCTTGTTTGTGCGGCACGCAATCGCTTTGACGTCCAAATCTTGGAACGCCTGTTGATATGCGGCGTGTCGGGCTGGTCAGTCGTCGAATTCCACTCTAGAACCTTGCTTGGATACATAAGCTGTCGGGATCACTCGCGGCCCGGAAGATAAAGATCACGGGACACGTAAGCACGACTCCGTTTTTGGGGTTATTCTCGTGGTTGGCGACTATCGAAACAATGTAACATACTTTTGTGGAAAATTAAAGAGGAACTCTTTCGCGGGCGCGAAACAGTATTAGGGCCCGAGCGAAGGTTCCGCTCAGGCAGCTGTAATCAATAGTGTTTTGAACTTATCTCAGGTTGCGGATTTCGAGATTTACGAATTTATCGCAACTTCAGATAAGCGAATCATGCCGGCGGATTTGGAGAAAAGTACTTCTCCAGTTTGTTCTCCTGCCCGTCAAATTTATCTGCATCGGGCATTGGATCTTTCTTTTCCGTAATGTTCGGCCATTTTTCCGAATATTCGGCGTTGATTTCGATCCACTTCTCGAGACCTGGTTCCGTATCCGGAAGAATTGCTTCAGCCGGGCATTCCGGCTCGCAAACACCGCAGTCGATGCATTCGTCCGGGTTGATGACGAGGAAATTTTCGCCTTCATAGAAACAATCAACTGGACACACCTCAACGCAGTCGGTGTATTTGCACTTGATACAGTTGTCTGTGACGACGTAGGTCATCGCAATCCTCTTTAGTCAGAGCATCGGGTACGAAAGTTGTAACCGGATGCAGTCATCTGGCGTCGGTTTGATGCGCAGGCTCTGACCTCTGCTGCCTTTATTATTGCAGTTGGGTATCGCTTTTGGCAGGCGGGTGCAAGCGTTCAACAGGTCGCATCGCAGCTCTGTTTGAGAAAGCTATTTCCTTTTTTTCAAGATTCATAAAACGGATCAGGCTCATAGAGCTTTTAGTGTTCATCCTCTTGCCTGAAAGCATCCATTTTGCGCCGGTCACGTTTTGTTGGCCGCCCGCTGCCAGGCTCCCTCTGTCCGGGGGGGGGAGGTGGCGCTTCGGCCTTTGGCGGCGGTGGCGGGGACAGGTCTTCGTAGAGTTTTTTTGCTTCTTCGTAAGGTCCGCGCCGAGAGCCAAGTGCAACCACTTTCAAAACAAGAATGCGACGTTCCAAGGCAATGGTTAAAACGTCGCCGGTTTTGATGGTCTTGCTGGCGGAGGAAATCTTGTCCTTGTTGATCCGGACATGTCCGCCTGCAGCCAGTTTCTGTGCAAGGGAACGGGATTTTGTGACCCTGGCGTACCAGAGCCACTTGTCGACACGCAGGCTGCCCTGATTTGAGGCGGCAGCCGACTTTTGATCGTCGCCCGGAATTACTTCTTGTCCTTGTCGCCCATGTTCTCCTTGAGCGCCATCAAGGCTGCAAAAGGCGAGTTCGGGTCGATCGGCTTGTCTTTCGGTGCTTTGTCGCGGCGGTTGCCCCCATCAAAGGGTTTCTGACCGGCGCGCCCCTTGTTCGGACCGCCTTTGCCAGGTTTACCGTGGCGGCGTTCTCCTGGAGCGCCTTTGGGACCTTGCTGCTTGCGATTGTCACCACCCCGGCGTTGGTCTTGGCGGCCGCGCGGGCGGCGGTCTTGACGGCCTGGGCGCCAGATTTCGATGGTGACAGTTTCCATTTCCGGTTCGCCGGCCGGCGTTGGTTCTGCCGTCTGGGCATCCGCGGCTTCTGAAGCTGGTGCCTCTGCGGGCGTTTCAGCGCCGGCAGTCGCGGGTGCTTCTTCGGCAGCTTGTTCCGCTGCAGAAGTCTCAGAGGCTTCAGCTGTTTCAGTAGCAGCAACTTCGGTCTCAGCACTTTCGGCAGGCGCCTCTGCCTCAGTCGCGGGTGTGTCCGTAACTGCAGCGGGTTCGGCTGTGTCTGGCGTCGCTTCGGTGGCTTCTGCTTTTGGCGTTGCCGGACGCTGGACTTCCTTTGTTTCCAGACGGTAGCCGAGGGACTTCAGAACAGCGGAAAAATCTTCCCCGGCACAGCCCAGCAGCGACGTCATGGCAACCGTCACGGTAAAGCCGCCACCGGTTTCGATTGCCCCTTCCGGCGGAGCGACTTCGCTGTCGAGCGGTTTCCAAGCAATCAGCGGACGGATGAGATCGGCAAGACGCTCCAGGATGTCAACGCGTACAGCCCGCGGGCCGCACACGCGGAACCCGACAACCTTATAAAGCGCCGGCTGGATTTCCGGGTTGACCGGAATGGATGTCCGGCCTGAGGCTGACAATTGCGGCAGTTCTTCCATGCCGTTCATGTCCAGCTCGCCGTGCTTCAGGGCCCAGAGCTGGGCAAGCAACTGGCTTGGAGCCGGTTTTAAAAGTGCCGGAACAAAAATTGTGTAAGCGCCGAAGCGGACACCGTGCTTGCGCAAGGACGCGCGCATGTCCTGGTCCAGCTGACGGATTTCGTCAGAGGCGTCCTGACGTTCCAGGATGCCGAGTCCTTCGACGATCCGGAATGCAATGCCGCGCGCGAGGCCTTCGAGCCCTTCACCTGTCTTCAGGTCCATCAGCGGTTTCAAAAGAGTATCAACCTGGGCCTTTACCCAAAGATCCAGACGGTTCTGCACGGTGTCGCGCGCCGGGCCTGTCAGGTGCTCATCGGCCAAAAGCAGAGCCGCCGGGGCCAGAACATCGTCGGTCGGGGACAATCTGGCTACAGGTTCACCGCGCCATCGGATGGCACCATCCGATGTCAGGACAAAATCACTGTTCTCTGATTTGCCAAGCTTTTCCGCACGGGATTCGATTTCCGTGGTCAGGGCTTTTTGTGCGGCAGCACGGACCGTTTTTCCGTCCGGGCCTTCGGCCGCCGCATCAGGGGCAAACCGGAAGCCAAGCAGATTTCCGATGTGCTGACCTTCGACGAGCACATCCCCACTCGATGTAATTTCCGCTTCCAGCATTGCGTTCTCTCTCAAACGTCGCATCAATACACTTGTCCGCCGATCCACGAACCGCTGTGTCAGCCGGTCGTGAAGGGCGTCAGATAGTTTGTCTTCTATGCCGCGGGTCACGTCCTGCCAATGGGCCGGATCGGCCAGCCAGTCAGGGCGGTTCGCGACATACGTCCAGGTCCGGATATGAGCGATCCGGTTCGCGAGTGTGTCGATATCACCATCTACACGGTCTGCGAAGGCCAATTGACGGGCGAACCAGTCATCTTCAATCGCATTGTGGCGCATCAGGTGGTTGTAAATGGTTGCCAGAAGGTCCCCATGATTGGCCGGGGCGATCTTCCGATAATCGGGGACCTGACACACATCCCATAGCAGTTCTACTGATTTTGCGCCCTTTGCCATGTCAGAAATTGCGCTATCGCGCAATAAATGTTCAAGCGCCGTGATGTCGTCGCCAGTCGGCGCGCGGGCCAAACCCTCTTCCCGAGGCGGTAAATCAAGGCTGCGGCGCAATGCATTGGTGGATGAAAAATCCAAAGCACTGTTGCGCCATTGCAGCACTTTCAGGCTGTCAAAATGGTGGCTTTCGATTTGTTCGATCAAATCATCGTCCAGCGGATCGACGCGGCCGGTGACCCCGAAGGTGCCGTCTTTAGTGTGGCGGCCGGCCCGTCCGGCGATTTGACCCATTTCCGAAGGCGTCAGCTGGCGATACTGATACCCGTCGTATTTCCGGTTGCCGGCAAAAGCGATGTGATGGACATCCAGATTGAGGCCCATGCCGATTGCGTCAGTTGCTACCAGATGATCGACATCGCCGTTCTGGAACAGGTCGACCTGCGCATTCCGGGTTCTAGGGCTCAGCGAGCCAAGGACCACCGCCGCTCCGCCCCGCTGGCGGCGCAACAGTTCGGCGATCGAGTAAACCTCATCGGATGAAAACGCGACGATTGCTGATCGTGCGGGCAGGCGGGAGACCTTTTTCGATCCGGCATAGGAGAGGATCGACATGCGCGGACGGGTGACAACATTCAGCCCCGGGATCAGCCTTTCAAGAAGCGGGCGTGCCGTGGCAGACCCCAAAAGGAGTGTTTCGGAGCGGCCGCGCAGGTTCAGGATCCTGTCCGTGAAGACGTGGCCGCGGTCGAGATTGCCGGCCAACTGCACTTCGTCGATAGCGACAAACTCGGTGTTCAGATCGAGTGGCATGGCCTCGACCGTGGACACCCAGAACCGCGGCTGTTTCGGAATGATCTTCTCTTCGCCGGTGATCAAGGCAACGGTGTCGGTCCCGGCGCGTTGGGCAATCCGCCCATAAACCTCCCGTGCCAAAAGCCGCAACGGCAGACCGATCAAACCCGACGGCTGCGCCAGCATGCGCTCGATCGCAAGGTGCGTCTTGCCGGTGTTGGTTGGCCCAAGCACGGCTGTGACCGTGCGGGAGCGGGCGCTCGGCGGTAATTGCAGGGTTTGGGGGCGGGACATAGAGGTGATGCGGTCAGAAATCTCAGTGTATGGCGCGCCGGTCCGGCGGCCTGCTCTCCCAAGGCACGTGCCCTGAACTCGGATGCGCGTGTCTAGCATAGGCGTTGTGGCTCTGTCCTGCCCTTTTTCGACGCGCTCTCGCTATTCCTTCGTTGTATCAATGTGTATCCAGAAAGTTGTGGAGAACGACTCTGGAACAAACCGAAACCGAATCGCGGACTCTTGGGGATTCAGGATTTGTTCCCTACGAAATGTGGATTTGAATCCATATATTAGTACGAAATGCTGAATCTGCTCAGGGATTTGCGCCAAATCACCTCGAGTCTGAATTTTGGGGCAAAAAGCCTGTCAATCTCCAAACCAAAAAAAGATTCGTTTTTCGGGCATGCTGGGCCTTTCGCCATTAACCATGGACACATGCAGAACGAATCGCTGACGAATCGGTGTTTTGATCATGTTTTTGATTTGTTCCTACCCGATCTGGTAGACCGTTGCCTCGAAACACCGATTGAGCGCCTAAGAAATCTCCCGGGTGTTTACGATTTTCCGCTTCGGTGACAGGAGATTGTTTCAGATTGGGGCGTGGTTTGGCGTTCGCACTGCGAAGTGAGACGGGCCGCCAGCAGAAAAATCTCCCATAAGTGCTCATCCCCAGGCGTAGGATTTGTGCCCATTTTTCTAAGGTTTATCGCCGTCAGAGCAAAAATATTTCACTTTCTGAAAAAAGGACAAGCATGCTGCCCCTTTTCAATTGGCTTCGACGTAAGTAGAAATCTTGCCGAAATGTGCCTTGCATGTTGCGGATTATTAGGGGGAGTGGGCGTTTGGCGATAAGAAAAATTCTCGTTGCGAACCGGTCTGAAATTGCAATCCGGGTTTTCCGGGCTGCCAACGAACTCGGTCTGAAGACCGTTGCGATCTATGCCGAGCAAGACAAACTGGCTCTGCATCGGTTCAAGGCCGATGAGGCGTATCAGGTCGGCAAGGGTCTTGGTCCGATCGAGGCTTATCTGTCCATCGACGAGATTATTCGAGTTGCCAAACATTCCGGCGCTGACGCCATTCACCCGGGCTATGGCCTGTTGTCGGAAAGCCCGGAATTCGTGGATGCCTGCGAAACGGCTAGGATCACCTTTATCGGGCCAAAATCCGAGACGATGCGCCGTCTGGGCAACAAGGTGGCCGCCCGCAACCTGGCAATCGAGGCTGGCGTGCCGGTCATGCCGGCAACGGACCCACTACCTGACGATCTGAATGAGATCAAGAAGCAGGCTCTGGAGATCGGCTACCCGGTGATGTTGAAAGCGTCCTGGGGCGGCGGTGGCCGGGGCATGCGCGTCATTCCGGACGAGGCAACTCTTGAAAAGGAAGTGCTGGCTGCCAAGCGGGAAGCCAAGGCCGCCTTCGGCAAGGACGAGATTTATCTGGAGAAACTGGTTCAACGGGCGCGCCACGTCGAAGTCCAGATCCTTGGGGACGGTGAAACTGTTGTTCATCTCTTTGAGCGGGATTGCTCGATCCAGCGGCGCCACCAGAAGGTGGTCGAGCGGGCCCCGGCGCCTTATCTCGATGATGCCAAGCGCGGCGAGCTTTGCGAATACGGTCTGAAAATTGGCCGGGCGGTGAACTATCGCGGCGCGGGAACTGTCGAGTTCCTGATGGATGCAGACACGGGCGCGATTTACTTCATCGAAGTCAACCCTCGGGTCCAGGTCGAACACACGGTGACCGAAGAAGTCACCGGCATCGATATCGTCCAGGCACAGATCCACATCGCCGATGGTGAAAAGATCGGAACGCCGGAAAGCGGTGTCCCGGCGCAGGAGAACATTCGCCTCAACGGTCACGCCTTGCAATGCCGGATCACCACGGAAGATCCGGAGCAAAACTTCATTCCGGATTATGGCCGCATCACCGCGTATCGCGGCGCGACCGGCTTCGGTATCCGCCTCGATGGCGGGACCGCTTATTCAGGGGCGGTGATCACCCGGTTCTATGATCCGCTTCTTGAAAAAGTGACGGCCTGGGCGCCGACGGCCGAAGATGCGCGCAAACGCATGGACCGCGCCTTGCGTGAGTTCCGGATCCGCGGCGTCGCGACCAATCTGGTGTTTTTGGAAAACATAATCGATCATGCCGATTTCCGCGCCCAAACCTATACCACCCGCTTCATCGACGACACGCCTGCGCTGTTTGAACAGACAAAACGCCAGGATCGGGCAACCAAGCTGCTCACCTATATTGCCGACGTCTCGGTCAACGGGCACCCGGAGACCAAGGACCGGGTGCGCCCGCCGAAAGATGCGGCCGCGCCGGTCGTACCGGATTTTGGCGATGAGAAACCCAAGGGTACGCGCCAGCTTCTGGATGAGCTCGGTCCGAAAGGCTTTGCCGACTGGATGAAGTCGGAAAAAAGAGCGCTTCTCACCGACACGACGATGCGTGACGGCCACCAGTCTTTGCTGGCGACCCGCATGCGCTCCCACGACATCGTCAACATCGCGGATGCTTATGCGACCGGTCTGCCGACGCTCTTTTCCCTGGAATGCTGGGGCGGTGCCACGTTCGACGTGTCCATGCGCTTCTTGACGGAAAGCCCCTGGGAGCGGCTGCATCAGATCCGCGAACGAGCGCCGAACATCCTGCTCCAGATGCTGTTGCGGGGCTCGAACGGGGTTGGTTACACCAACTATCCGGACAATGTGGTCAAGTTCTTCGTCCATCAGGCAGCCGAAAACGGCGTGGATCTTTTCCGCGTCTTTGACTGTCTGAACTGGGTTGAGAATATGCGCGTTTCCATGGATGCGGTCCAGGAAACCGGAAAACTCTGTGAGGGTGTGCTTTGCTACACCGGCGATATGCTGGACAGTGCGCGTCCGAAATATGATTTGAAATACTACGTCAATCTGGCGAAGGAACTGGAAGCAGCCGGTGCCCATATCCTCGGCATCAAGGACATGGCTGGGTTGTTGAAGCCGCAGGCGGCCAAGATCCTGGTGACAGCGCTGAAAGAAGAGGTCGGCCTGCCGATCCACTTCCACACCCATGACACCTCTGGCATTGCGGCCTCCACCATTTTGGCCGCCGTTGAAGCCGGGGTCGATGCGGTCGATGCGGCCATGGATGCCTTGTCCGGTCTGACGTCGCAGCCGTGCCTTGGATCTATTGTGGAGGCGCTGCGGGGCACGGATCGGGATACGGGCCTTGATGCGGCGACAATCCGCCAGATCTCCTTCTATTGGGAAGCCGTTCGCGCGCAGTACAGAGCGTTTGAAAGCGACCTTCGCTCTGGAGCTTCAGAGGTTTACCTACACGAAATGCCTGGCGGACAGTTCACCAACCTGAAGGAACAGGCGCGGTCTCTCGGTCTGGAAACACGCTGGCACGAAGTTGCCCAAGCGTATGCCGATGCCAACCAAATGTTTGGCGACATCGTCAAGGTAACGCCATCCTCCAAGGTGGTTGGCGACATGGCGCTGATGATGGTGAGCCAGGGCCTCAGCGTTGCCGATGTCGAAGACCCGGCCAAGGATGTTGCCTTCCCGGACAGTGTCGTGAAGATGCTGCATGGTGACCTCGGCCAGTCTCCGGGCGGATGGCCGAAGGCAATTCAGGAAAAAGCGCTGAAAGGGGAAAAGCCGATTACCGTTCGCCCGGGGTCTCTGCTGGAAGAGGCGGACCTTGAAGCTGAACGGGCAGCCGCTGCGGCTGCAACAGGTCACGACATCGATGATACGGAGCTGGCATCCTATCTGATGTACCCGAAGGTCTTCACCGATTTCGACAAGGCGCAGCAGCAATATGGACCGACCTCCGTGCTGCCGACACCGGTCTATTTCTACGGTCTTGAATCAGGCGACGAGATCTTTGTTGATCTGGAGCCCGGCAAGACACTTGTGGTCCGCTGTCAGGCCATCGGTGAAACCGATGAGAAGGGCGAGAAGAAAGTCTTCTTCGAGCTCAACGGTCAGCCGCGCAACGTCAAGGTTCCGGACAGGGCGCATGGTGCGGTCGGGGCAGCTGCCATGCGCAAGGCCGAAGACGGCAATGCGGCCCATGTTGGTGCGCCAATGCCGGGCGTCATCTCCACGGTTGCGATTGCTGCCGGACAGGAGGTCAAGGCCGGCGATGTGCTCGTCTCGATCGAAGCCATGAAGATGGAAACCGCCCTTCACGCCGAGCGCGATGGCAAGGTCTCCGAAGTGCTCGTCACACCGGGTGCTCAGATCGATGCCAAAGACCTCCTGGTGGTGTTCGAGGCATAAATAAAGGGCCGCGCAAGCGGCCCTTTTACTCCTCCAAGCGATGCAAAGAGCGGCTTACTCGGCCGCCTTTAAACGGCCGTGCTGAACAGGCGCTTCGGCGGTGCCAATCCAAAGGTCCAGAAACCGGTCCAGCCAAGCGCGGACCGCGGTGTCGTAGACGAAGCGTCCGGCAAAATGATCGCGGCGTTGCTGCGCCCCGGGAAGTTCCATCCGCGGAGCGCCCTTTGTGGTCCATTTCACCATCATTTGGTGGGTGAGTTCCGGGTGGAACTGAATCCCGTATGCCGCCGGACCAACGCGAATGGCCTGGTTGGGATAAGTTGGGCTGGTTGCCAGCAGATCCGCGCCCGACGGCAGATCGAACCCTTCCCGGTGCCACTGATACACTTTCTTGGGCCAATCCATCAGGTCTTTACCCGCGTCGGTTGGTTTCAGCGGGTAATAGCCGATTTCAACCAGCTCATCCCGGTGACCGGAAACTGCGCCGCCAAGCTGCTTCACCATCATCTGCGCACCAAGGCAAATGCCGAGAAACGGTGCTTCTTCCTGAAGCGGAACCTTGATCCAGTCGATTTCCTTTTGAACGAACCCGTCCGGATCATTGGCGCTCATCGGTCCGCCAAAGATAACGGCACCGGCATGGTCGCGCATGGTATCCGGGAGGCTGTCACCAAAGCGGGGTTTGCGAATGTCGAGTGCAAAACCGCGTTTCACCAGCTCGTGCCCCACCCGTCCGGGCGAGGAATGTTCCTGGTGCAGGACAATCAGCACTTTGGGGCGATACGTTCCGTGGTTCGAAGAAAAATCCATAGATCCAATATTAGCGAGCAGCCTGAAAAAATCGAGTCTCTTGCGCGGTTTGGTTGCGCCGCGATTGTGATAAAGCCTTAAGATTTGTGAGCCTCAAGCCTCGTCAGCTTCCGGCGCGGTTTTGGCCACCTTGTGGCGCAGTGTCATCCGGTCCCGGGACGAAACTCCCAGCAGCTCGGCAACCCGCCAGATGGTGTTGTCTTCAAATTCATGCACGTGGCCGTCCGCATAAACGATTTCCCACATCATCTCGATGATGGCGAGGCGTTCCGCTTCGTCTGTCGTGCGTTTCAAAACGGAGGTGAAGCCGTAAAGGTCGACCGCCTCTTCATCGCGCTGTTTGGCCGCTGCGATCAGTTCGCTGGTCTCTTCGTCAGAGAGCTCATAACGCGCCTGCAGAATCTGCCGAAGTTTCTCGCTCTCGCTGTCTTCAATGATGCCGTCGATGTCTACCAGATGAAACAGCAGTGCGGCGGCTGCGAGCCGCTTGTCGTCCTCGGCAAATGTTTTCTTGCCACTGTCTCCGAACGTGATCTCCCGGACGAAGCTCTTCAGCGCGTTCAGCATACGGTCAGTCCCTGTTGTTTGGCCGGCGGACCAGCCATTCGGCAGTGCACTTAGGTGTACTACGTAGTCTCAAACTCTCTCTTGGCCCGACAGGGCTTATTCCATGTTTAGCATCAAACAGTTGGGAAGCGGTTTAAAACTTTTGAATAGTGCAGAAAAGTGGATTTTGACCTTCAACTTTTTTGGAATCATTCTAATATATTGATTTTTCTCAATTTTATAACTTGACTTTTTTATTCATGAAATGTTTTTCATTGTCCGGGCGGCGCAGGATCGCGCTGCAGATTTTTCAAAAATGCATGCAGATCGGGTCTCCGGCCGTTTGCATTGCCCCGGATTTAGGAACAATCCAATGAAATCCCTAACGCGCGCGCTTCTTGCGGCAACAACCCTTCTGGCAACGCCTGCAATGGCCGCAGCGCCTGCCGATGTTCTCGGCACATACAGCGATATTGCTTATGCCAAGTATTCCGACTCTCTTGAAACAGCAAAAACGCTCCAGGGCGCGATCGACAAGCTGATTGCCGAGCCGACCGACGCCAACCTGGCCGCGGCGCGCAAAGCCTGGATCGAAGCTCGCAACCCGTATCAGCAGACAGAAGCCTACCGTTTCGGCAATGCCATCGTCGACGATTGGGAAGGCAAGGTGAACGCCTGGCCGCTGGATGAGGGACTGATCGATTATGTCGACGTTTCTTATGGCGAGGATTCCGAAGAGAACGCATTTTATGCAGCCAACGTGATTGCCAATCCGACCCTGAAAGTCGGGGGCGAGACCATCGATGCCAGCGTGATCACGCCGGCTCTTCTGGCCGAATCCCTGCAGGAAGCAGGGGAAGTTGAAGCCAACGTGGCCACCGGTTACCACGCAATCGAATTTCTGCTTTGGGGGCAAGATCTCAACGGCACAGATGCAGGTGCCGGCAATCGTCCGGCCAGTGATTTCGATGCAGCCAATTGCACGGGTGGCAATTGCGAGCGTCGTGCGCAATACCTCAAAGCTGCGACGGAACTTCTGATTACCGATCTTGAGGAAATGGTTGCTGCCTGGGCACCGGGCGGAGCTGCGCGCGAAGAACTGGGCGGCAAGGGGGAAGCCGGCGGTCTGGCGACCATCCTGACCGGAATGGGCTCTCTTTCTTATGGCGAACTGGCCGGTGAGCGGATGAAGCTTGGCCTCATGCTGCACGATCCGGAAGAAGAGCATGACTGCTTCTCCGACAACACGCACATGTCTCACTACAACGATGTTGTCGGCATCCGGAACGTCTATTTCGGTGAATACAAGAGCCCGCTCGGCAACGATGTGAAGGGCGCATCCCTTGCCGAGATGGTCGCCGCGAAAGATCCGGCTCTAGCGCAAGAAATGCAAACCAAGCTGGACGCCACGCTGGCTGCATTCGAAGCGATGAAAGCGCGCGCCGAAGCTGGTGAAGCGTATGATCAGATGATCGGCGAAGGCAACGACGAGGGCAACGCTGTCGTTCAAGCGGCTGTTGATGCGCTGGTTGACCAGACCGCGTCGATCGAGCGTGTCGTGAAAGTGCTTGAGCTCGATGAGATTGCTTTCGAAGGCTCTGACAGCTTGGACAACCCGACTGCAGTTTTTGAGTAAGACCCTTATGGCGGGTGGTTCTGCTGCCCGCCATTATTGCCCGCCGGAATTGGGGCTCTGGCGGGCGTAATTCAGGATGCGAACCTTATGACTGTCCCAGGACAAAGCGCCATTTTGGGCGCTGCTGTTTTATGTGCAGGCCTGATTGGCCAGACCGCCTTGGCTGATGGGCTGTTGAGCCATCGCGATGATCTGTCAGAGCAGGACCGGACCAAGGTTTTAAGCGTCCTCCCGCTCACCGATGATTTTTCCAAGGCAGAAACCTTTGAACAGATGCAGGGCGGTGCCGGTACGTCCCGTAAGCGCATCAACCGCGATGCTTTTTCTCATGCCACTGCAAATCTGACGTTCGAGCAAGAGCAAAATTTCAAGGTTGGCAACGGGCTTTTCAAGAAGTTCTGGGCCTCGTCGCCTGCCTCCACCAAGGCGTCCGACGGTTTGGGGCCCCTCTATAATGCGCGCTCCTGCCAGGGCTGCCACTTGAAGGATGGCCGCGGGCGGCCGCCGCGTCCGGGCGATGAGGCTGTTTCCCTCTTCCTGCGCCTTTCCATTCCGCCACAAAACGATGAAGAACGGGCGGCCCTTCAGGACAAAAGACTGCTCCGCATCCCAGAGCCGACATATGGCGGGCAGTTTCAGGCTTTTGCTGTCCCAGGCCTTGCCGGGGAAGGGCGTTTCGACATTGAACACGAAGAGATCGTGGTCCCGCTGAATAGCGGCCAAACGGCTATCTTGCAAAAGCCCGTCTACAAGATCCGGGATCTTGGATTTGGCGAAATGCATCCCGAAACCTTGATCTCGCCGCGGGTCGCACCGCCGATGATTGGTCTCGGATTGCTGCAGGCGATTCACCCCGGGGATATTGAAGCCTTGGCGGATCCTGATGATCTGAATGGAGACGGGATTTCCGGCAAAGTCAGTCGGGTCCGGGACGGCCGGACAGGTGAGCTGACCATCGGCCGGTTCGGCTGGAAGGCGTCCAACCCGAACATCCGTGATCAGACGGCCGGCGCCTTTTCTGGCGATATCGGCATCAGTTCGCCGGACAAACCGGACAATTATGGCGATTGCACACAACGCCAGACCGAATGCCGGGTTTTGCCGCACGGCGAACAGGCGCATCTCGGGGTGTCGGAAGCGCCTGATCCGGTCATGGAATTGGTTACATTCTATTCGGAGAACCTGGCAGTTCCGGCCCGGCGCGATGTATCTGATCCGCAAGTTCTGCGTGGCAAAGAGCTGTTCTACGACGTGGGCTGCGCCAATTGTCATCAGCCGAAATATGTCACGCGACGGGATGCGAAAACTCAGGCGCATCAGTTTCAGCTGATCTGGCCTTATACGGATCTCTTGCTGCATGACATGGGCGAAGGTCTGGCCGACAACCGCCCAGTTGGCGATGCCTCGGGCCGTGAGTGGCGGACCCCGCCGCTCTGGGGCATTGGCTTGACGGAAACGGTCAACAATCATACCCGTTTCCTGCACGATGGCCGGGCGCGCAATCTGCTCGAAGCGGTTCTGTGGCACGGCGGGGAAGCGGAAGCTGCCCGCAATCAGGTGGTCGCCATGGAGCCGAACGACCGCGTCTCTCTCATCCGGTTTCTGGAGTCCCTTTGATGAAGCGAATTCTTGTCTCCGCGGCTGCGGTCCTGATGACATGGCCGGCAGTTGCAGCTGATCTCACGCAGCCGATCGAGAAGATGATTGCCGGCTACATTCAACCTGAGACCAGGGTTTTTTCTGATGTTGCAGCCCGCTTGCCGGAGGCTGTCAAAGAGGTCTGCCAAGCACCGACGGATGAGGCGAAGTCGGATTTCAAGGTTGTGTTCTCAGATGCTGTTAGTCAGTTTGCCCGCATCCATTTCCTGCGGCTTGGCCCCCTGATTGAAGACGACCGCATCAGCCGTCTCGCCTTCCAGCCGGATCCACGCGGCATTGCGCAAAGGCAGATCCGCAAGCTCTATGGCGGTCAAGATGAGAGCGTAAGGACGGCGGAAAGCCTGTCGGAAAAAAGTGTGGCTTTGCAAGGGCTGACAGCGCTTCAGTTGATTGCATTCGACAAGACCGGCGCCGTCGTACTTGGCGAAGAGGGGGAGCGCGGGGACTTCACGTGTTCTTATGCGCTGGCGATCTCTGAGAATGTTGCCAGCATTGCCCAGGACGTCATGCTCTCCTGGTTCGATGCCGATGGTTTCTCGAAAACTCTTCTGGAAACCGGCGGCAGCAACGCCCGTTATCAGACCGACCAGGAAGCCTTGGAAGATGTGTTTCAAACGCTGTCCACGGCGCTGATCGTCGTTGGGGACCAAAACATTGCGCCTGCGCTTGGAAGCTCGGAAGAGAAGGCGAGGCCGAACCGGATCCCGTTCTCCCGGTCCGGCAATGGTGTTGTGTTTCTGACATCCGAAATGGACGGGATATTGGCTGCGATCCAGAGCATGGATCTTGAACCCATGATGCCGGAGGAACACGCTTGGCTAATCGGGTCGATGACCTTTGAGTTCGAAAACGCCTTGAAAACTCTTGGTAAGCTCCAGCCGCCATTGCGTGAGACGTTTGAACCCTCCGGCGCCTATGGTCAGTTGTCGCTCTTGGTTATCTCGTTGAATTCTCTTCAGCGTCTTGTTGGTGAGCGGGTCGCGGGCGCATTGGGACTTGCCGGAGGGTTCAATGCCCTTGATGGCGACTAAGCCGGTCGAGTTTTCCAGGCGCGGTTTTTTGTCCGCGCTGGGCGGACTGGTTGCGCTCCCGGCTTTTGCAGGATCCGGTCTCGGGGCGGGGTTGCTGAGCTCTTCAGATGCGCCTCTCTTTGCCAGCGCTTTCAAGAAGTCTGCGGGCGGATATGGCATAGCCGTGCTCGACGATCTGGGCCAGATCCAGGCGGAAATCTTACTGCCCGGGCGCGGTCACGGCATTGCGGTGTCCGATACGGGAGATTGCCTGGCCGCGTTTGCCCGCCGCCCGGGAACGTTTGCGATCGTTGCCTGGCCATTTTCCGGTAAGCCAATGCAGACCATCGTTGCCGCCCCCGGCCGACACTTTTACGGGCACGGCTGTTTTTCAAAGGACGGGCAAATTCTCTTCGCGGTGGAGAATGATTTTGCGTCTGCTCGCGGTGTTGTCGGCGTCTATGACTTGAGTGGAGAGACCATCACCCGGCTGGGCGAATTCGACAGTCACGGAATTGGCCCGCATGAGGTTTTGTTGAGCCCGGATGGCACTGTCCTGATTGTTGCAAATGGCGGGATTGAAACGCACCCCGACCACGGGCGCGAAAAGCTCAACTTGGAGACCATGTCGCCATCCGTGGTGTTCCTGGATGTCAAAACCGGAGACCTGCTGGCAGAGCATCGTTTGGACAGATCCCTGCATCAGTTGTCTTTGCGGCACATGGCTTTGGACGGGGCAGGCCGGGCTTGGGTTGGTGGGCAGTTTGAAGGCTCGAAGACAGACACTCCGCCGCTGGTTGCCGTCATTTCAAGGGATGAAGCGCCGGTTTTGTTGGACCTGCCCGGGAAGCTTATGGGCCAGCTTGAAAACTATATCGGGTCTGTGACGGCCACCACAGATCAAAGTGTGATTGCAACGTCCGCGCCGCGTGGCGGCAAAACTCTTTTCTGGAAGGCAGAGACCGGGGACTATCTTGGCCACCAAAACATCTCTGATGGGTGCGGTGTTGCCCCTATTGATCAGGGAAGTTTTCTGATCTCCGATGGGAATGGCGGCGTTTCCTATCTCTCAGATCCAGGAGAGCGGGCGGAAATACTGGCCCGACCCGCAGGTTTTGCGTGGGACAACCACATGACGGCTTTCCGGATTTAAGCAGACCAAATCGGTACTGCCAAACTTGCCTTGCAACGGAAATTCCTGATAAACCGCCGTTTTTCCACCTTTTGTCAAAATCTACCGGCATGTTGCCGGTCGGTTTGGTCTACATTGTGGCGATTCGCCACGAGGAGACATTGATATGCAACGGCTTTTGATCGGTCTGGGCAGCTTCCTGTTTCTGGTTGTCACCGCTCTTCTTGTGGTTCCGTTTTTCCTGCCCAAGGATCAGATCAAGCAGCAGGTGGTCCAACAGATCGACAACCGTTTCGGTTGGCGCGTCCGGCTTGATGGCCCTGTTTCCTTGTCACTCTTTCCCGGCTTTCAGTTGACGGCGGAAGACATTGGTATTTCCGGTGCCGCTGGCGCGGACGGTATTGAGTTCGCCAAAGCCAAACGCATGGACTTCGGTCTTGCCTGGTCTGGTCTGCTGTCGGGCAATGTGAAAGTTACCGGCATCGCACTCGACGAACCGCTGATCTATCTCGAGAAAAACGCAAACGGCGCCACCAGCTGGGCACCGCGCCGGTCCTTGGAAGTTCTGACAGGCGAAGCTGAAGAAGGCAACGCTTCGGCAGGTGATAGCACTCAGTCCGCACCAGACAGCGTTGCAGACAACGCCGTGGCTGATTCCGGCGAGGGATATCTGGAGAGCATTGGTGTCGACAGTCTCCAGATCACCAACGGCGAGCTGACCTACATTGATGCCACGGCAGATCAGAACTTTGTCATTCAGGCCCTCAACCTTGCGCTCGCTGCACCGGACTTAACCGGGGATGTCCAGCTTACCTCCGATTTCCAATTTCAGGACGTTCCTCTCGAGGTTTCGGGCACGTTGTCCAACCCGCTGGGATTGGCATCCGGCGACCAGGTGCCCGTCGATTTGGCTCTGACTTCGTCAGAAAACTCCATCACGATCAAGGGGACCACAGGACTGGAGCCGGTCCGTGCTGAACTCGCGATCGCTGCGTCAGGACCGTCGTTAAAAACTCTAGCCGCGCTGGGCGGACAGTCGCTCGATGCAGATCCAGGCGCTTACCAGTTTGATGCACAAGTGCGGGGCTCTGAAGCAGCCGTTTCAGTATCAGATCTTCATTTGGTATTGGGCCAGCTTTCCCTTGGCGGTGCGGCCGATGCGGATCTCTCTGGATTGGTTCCGGAAGTCTCCGGCCGGCTTGTCCTGAAAGACGGGTCGATTGCGGATTTGTTGCTTCTCGCCGGTCAGGAGCTGCCGGCAAGCGGGCTGTTGAGCGCCGATCTGGCATTTGAAACGGTTGGTCTGACAGGTGAAGAAATGCTGGCAGGGTTGGATGTCAACGGATCGGTGAACATCTCGGAAGGCGAAATTGGCGGACTTGGCTTGGCAGACGCTGTGGGCGGCGACCCGGAAGCCGACCGGATTACCGGACTGTCTCTTGCTCTAGAGATGCAAGGACTTGAAGCCCCACTGTCTGCAAGCGGTGCACTGACCTGGCGCGGAGAAGGGTTCAGTTTGACTGGTGAAGCCGATACGTCCAAATTGTTGGCAGGTCAATCCGGCGCAGTTTCTGTTTCCCTTAAAGGCAATAGGTTGAGCGTCGGGTTTGATGGATCTGCTCAACTGCCAAGCACCGTGGATGGCGCAGCTCGGATGCAAACGGCCGACCTTCGAGGTTTGATGGCCTGGATGGGGCAGCCCTTGGCGGCCGGTGGTGGCTTGGGGGCGTTCAGTGCGTCCGGAATTTTCGGGTTTCAAGGGGACACGATTTCGTTCGAGGAGACACGCTTCACGCTGGATGAATCCTCCGGCGAAGCCAATGGCCGTGTGACCCTGGGCGGCAAGCCGACGGTGACGGCGCGTCTTGATTTGCGCGAGCTCGTCTTGGATCCTTACCTTGGCGGAGGATCAGCCGGTGGACAGCCCGCGGCTCAGCCTGGCAGCGGCAGTGGTTCAGCACCAGCGGCGGCGGCACCTCCGGCTGCGGGCAAACCCTGGAGCACAGAGCCGATCGATTTTTCGGGCCTGAGAGCTGCGAATGTCGACTTCAAGGCAACTGCAAACGAGATCCGTATGGACAAGATCCGGATTGGACAAAGCGCTCTCTCGGTTGCGATCCAGGATGGAGTTTTAACGGCGGATCTTGAGAAACTGTCGCTTTACGACGGCACAGGCACGGGCTCCGTCAGGCTGAATGGTGCAGCTGCAACACCTGCATTGTCGGCAAAGTTTGACCTCTCCGGCCTCAATGCCTATCCGCTTCTTCGGGACGCGGCGGACTTCACCTGGATTGAAGGCAAAACGCTCATTGGCCTGGATGTAACAACGTCAGGTGCCAGCGAGCAGCAGATGGTTCAGAACCTCAAAGGCACCGCCAGCTACATGTTTGAAGACGGCGCAATCCGCGGGATCAATATTCCGCAGATGGTGCGCAGCCTCTCAGTTGAGACCTTGCTTGGATGGCAGGCGAGCCCCTCCGAGAAGACGGATTTTTCTTCGCTCGGGGCTTCTTTTCAGATCGAAAACGGAATTGCGACCACCAGTGACCTGTCTCTGATCGGGCCGTTGATCCGCATGAGCGGCGGCGGCACCACGGATATGCCCAATCAACGGCTGTCCTGGCGGGTGGAGCCAAGAATTGTGGCGACACTGGAAGGCCAGGCTCCCATGCCGCGCCCGAAAGGCACCGACAAGACGATGGCTGGGCTGGGCGTACCGATTGTGGTGGATGGGTCCTGGAGTGATCCGCGCATCTATCCTGACATTGCGGGCATCTTGGAAAATCCGCAGGCGGCCTACGAGCAATTGGAACAAGTCGGTGGTGAACTGATCTCGATCCTGAAGGGCGAAGCGGATGTGCCAGAAAGCCTGACCGACACCGCGAATCAGGTGATCCAACGTGCCACTGGTGGTCAAACCCAGATTGACATCGAGAAAGTGATCGATGGCGACGTTGACGACGAAGAAGTGCTGAAGGCCGTCGAAGAAGGCTTTGGGCTGCCACCCGGCTTGTTGGGCAACGTTTTCGGGCGCCAGAAATCGCAAGAGCCGGAGCAAGGCCAGGGCCAGAACTAACTCTGGATGTTGAGTGCCGTCATCATTGCGGAAACCGCCGTCTCTATGGTGCCGGTGTTTTCGATCCGGATAAGGTTCGGAACGTTCTGCGGTTCCAGGTCCGCGCGTTTCAAACGGGCTTCAATATCCTCGCGGGTTTCCCGGCCCCGGGCAGCAAGGCGTTCGGCTAAAATCTCGACTGGGGCGGTGATCAGAAGGACGATGGCTGTTTCATACTTTTCCGACGCTTCTTTCAGCACCTTCCGGGAGCCGTTGGCGATGACCGTTTTGCCGTCTCGAATTGCACGGTCATAAGACTGGGGCACAACATACCCCAATCCATGGGCTTCCCATGACAAGGCTACATTGCCTGCTGAGACAAGGGTCTCGAAGTCAAACCGGCTCAGTGTGTCGTGATCTTCAGAACTGGCATCGGCATCCCGAGTGACCGCGCGTCGGGCAAAAACAACGCTGTCATTATCCTTCACTCGGTCCTTCAAGGCGGCCATGAGCGTGTCCTTGCCGGCCCCGCTCGGGCCGACAACCAAGATCATCCGGCCTGGGCCGACTTTGTCCTGCGCGTGCATTCGGGCGTCAGGCAACACGGCGGCCTTCGCGCCAGACACCGCGTACAATCGGCACATTGCCAACCAGCTTGACCTGAATGAGATCCGCCCGTTTGCCGGGCTCCAGCACACCGCGGTCGGAAAGGCCTATGGCTTTCGCCGGTGTCGACGTTACCGTTGAAACTGCTTTCGGCAGGGTGATGCCATCGATCTCGTCCGCAAGCTGGAACGCCGCCTGCAGCAGCGATGCCGGAATATAGTCCGACGACAGGACATCGAGGTATCCGGCTTCGGCGAGTTCACGGGCCGAAACGTTACCGGAGTGGGAGCCACCGCGCACCACGTTCGGTGCGCCCATCAAAACGGCCATGCCGGCCTCATGCGATGCTTTGGCCGCTTCCACTGTGGTCGGGAATTCCGCAATCTTGGTGTTCAGCGCAATCGCTTCATCAACATGGGCAATGGTCGCGTCATCATGGCTGGCAATTGCGATTGTGTTTTCGTCCGCATGTGCGGCAATCGCCTTGCGGTTGCCCGGGGTGTTCTTGTCGGCCCTGGCTTTGCGCATTTCTATGAATTCGGCCATCTGCTCGTCGGTGAAGCCGCGCTTGCCCTGATAGTAGCTGATGTAGGAATCGAGCGATACGAACTGGCGCTGACCGGGTGTGTGGTCCATCAGGGAGACGAGCCGGACGCGGTCGTCTCCATCAAAGTAGTTGTAGGCTCGGATGACATCCGGCGCGGAGACTTCGCAGCGCAGGTGGATGTAGTGATCTGCGCGCAGTCGGTTTTCCTTCTGACCCGTTTCAATTGCATCTGCGAGGGCCCGCATGTCTGCGACCTTCATGGTGTCGTTGCTGTCATCATCCTCATCCATGCCAACGCGGAGCGCGTCAAACACGGTTGTTATGCCGGCACAGGCGATCTGGGCATCATGTGCCTGAACGGCCGCAACCGGGTTCCATCGGACCTTCGGCCTCGGAGCATAGTGTACTTCGAGGTGATCGGTGTGCAGCTCGATCAAGCCCGGCAGAAGGAAATCGCCTTCACAGTCGTGCCCCACGGCCTCAGTTGCTGATCCGATATCGGAAATCAGGCCGTCCGGATCGACGGTCAAAGAGCCGTTGATCACGTCTTCCGCCAGAACCAGCTTGGCATTTTTGAAGAGTTTCGGATGCGTGCTCATGAGACTTCCTCGTTGGAGTTTGCCAGCGTGTTTTTAAGCGCAGAGATAGGGCTTTGCGGGCCCGTCAGTTTAAATATACGGTGGACATCAAACGCGGCGCCGCGCTCTGGTTCGACATAAAGACCGAAGTGGCGGCAGGTAAGCGCTGAATTGGTGACGGATTCAAAATGCGTTTCCGCGCTCCGCGCCAGGAGTGCAGCCTCCTCGTCGTCCTCCAGCATGTTGGACAGCGTCATGTGGAAGCGGAACTCGTCGAAAATATATGGATAGCCCCAGGTCTCGACATATGCGTCCTGTTTGGGCGTGAGGTTTGCCTGGCGCCGCCGGTCCAGATCCTCGGCGCTCAAAGGCGCGCGGAACGGTTCAAACTGGCGCACACACAGAGACGCAAAGGCTTCCAGATCTGGCTCTGCCTGAGCCGGGGTCAGCGCGAGGAACTTGCCAAGTTGATTGACGCTAAGTTCCTGCAGTTCAAAAGGGGCAACGGTCTCTGCAAATCTGGCACAGGCAGCGATCAAGGCGTCTTCGGTTGCATCTTTTGCAAGCGAGAACGGGGCTTTCAACGTGCCATGAAATCCGTACCGCCGGGGGCTGGTTGTCAGATCTTCGAAGCGAGCGGGATCCAGGCCCGGAAAGGGCGGTTGCTGAAGTCGTGATCCGGTGAAGGGATCACGGCCCAACCAGGTGTTGCCTAGCCGCATGAGCGGTGCGTCAGCGTCGGCTGCGAAATAGATGGCGTAGCGCATGGAAAAAGTCGCGAATTAGGAGACCGGACATGGCCGAAGCAAAGCCCTTAGCCAGAAGCGATGACTGTTCTGTGACATGCCATCGCTCCGGGCAATTTTTTTCGGTTAAGCAGCCACGTCGGCGCTGAAGCTGGTGACGTCGATGACCCTGTCGGCGATTTCCTGCCGGACATCCTCATCGTGCAAGATCCCAACCATGGCAACTCCTTTGGCTTTCTTCTCTTCCACCAGGCGGACGACAACAGCGCGGTTCGCGGCGTCCAGCGAGGCGGTGGGTTCGTCAAGGAGCAGGATCGGGTAGTGTGCGATGAAACCGCGAGCAATGTTGACCCGCTGTTGTTCGCCTCCGGAAAAGGTTGCCGGTGGCAGCTTCCAGAGCCGCTCGGGGACATTCAGCCGGGAGAGCAGGCTGCGCGCCGTATCGAGCCCTTCCGCTTCGCTTGTGCCTTGGGCAACTAGCGGTTCGGCGACCACTTCCTCGGCAGAAACACGAGGGATCGTGCGGAGGAACTGGCTGACATAACCGATTGTGTTGTCCCGCAGCCGCAAGACCTGGCGCGGCTCCGCATCTGCAACGTTGATGATCTCATCACCAACAGTCACTAGGATCTGTCCCTGATCACAGCGGTAGTTGCCGTAGATCATTTTCAGGATCGAGCTCTTGCCCGCTCCGGACGGGCCGCCAAGGACCACGCATTCTCCGGCATCGACAGAGAATTCAACGTTTTCGACAACCGGGATCACCGTGCCGCCCTGAAGGTGCATGGTGAAAGACTTGCCGACACTATTGAGATAAAGACGCACTGGCATGATCAGACCTGCAAAATGGAGGAGACAAGCAACTGGGTGTAAGGCTCGCGAGGATCGTCCAGAACCTGATCGGTCAATCCCGCTTCTATCACCCGGCCGTGACGCATCACCATGATCCGGTGGGACAGCAGACGGGCGACCGCCAGATCGTGGGTTACGATGACAACCGACAGACCGAGATCGGCCACAAGCCGGCGCAGAAGATCGAGCAAACGCGCCTGCACCGAAACATCCAGACCGCCGGTCGGTTCGTCCATGAAGACCAGCCGCGGATGGGTTACGAGATTTCGGGCAATTTGCAGCCGTTGCCGCATGCCGCCTGAAAATGAGCGCGGATTATCGTCGATCCGGTCACTGGCGATCTCCACCCGGCCCAGCCAATCATCTGCCGTTTCGCGGATCTTGCCGTAATGCCGATCGCCGACCGCCATCAGCCGTTCGCCGACATTGGCACCGGCTGAGACGTTCATGCGCAGACCGTCGGCAGCGTTCTGATGCACAAATCCCCAATCGGTGCGCATCAGCAAGCGGCGTTCGGCTTCCGACAGCTGATAGAGGTTGCGCATCGATCCATCGCGCATGCGGTATTCGATAGCGCCTGCAGTCGGGGCAAGGCGTGTCGACAGGCAGTTCAAAAGGGTTGTTTTGCCTGAACCGCTTTCCCCGACTATGGCCAGTACTTCGCCGGGCCAAAGATCGAAGGAGACGTCGGTACATCCGATCCGGTCTCCGTAATAGCGGGTTACATTATGGACCTGCAGCAGCGGGTCGTCAGCCTGAAAGACGTTCATCGGGACGCCTCCTCTGCGTTTGTGCCGTGTCCGCCGATTTGCTGGGCCGCCGGGTTTGCAGCCATCGGTCCGACATGCCCTGCGGCGCGCCGTTCTTCGCAATAGTCACTGTCTGAGCAAACGAACATGCGCCCGCCCTTGTCATCGAGAATGACCTCGTCGAGATAGACATGCTCTGCGCCGCACAGCCCGCACGGCTTGTCGAACTTCTGGACCTCGAACGGATAGTCCTCAAAGTCGAGGCTCTTCACCTTGGTGTAGGGCGGGATTGCGTAGATGCGTTTTTCCCGGCCCGCGCCATAAAGCTGCAGCGCGGCCATTTCGTCGATCTTCGGATTGTCGAATTTCGGCGTCGGGGAGGGGTCCATCACATACCGGTCATTGACCATCACCGGATAGGCGTATGTGGTGGCGATGTGGCCGTTCTTGGCGATGTCCTCGTAGAGTTTCACGTGCATGAGGCCGTAGTCTTCGAGGGCATGCATCTTGCGGGTTTCCGTTTCCCGCGGCTCCAAAAAACGAAGCGGTTCGGGGATCGGGACCTGGAACACCAAGACCTGGTCTTCACGCAGTTTCTTTTCCGGGATCCTGTGGCGGGTCTGAATGACGGTTGCCTCGGACGTTTCATAGGTCGTGCGCACGTTCGCGGTCTTTTCGAAGAACCCGCGCAAGGAGACCGCATTGGTTGTGTCGTCCGAGCCTTGGTCGATCATCTTCAGGCAATCATCCTTGCCAAGGATCGAAGCGGTGACCTGAACCCCGCCGGTGCCCCAGCCGTAGGGCATCGGCATTTCGCGTGAGGCAAAAGGCACCTGGTATCCGGGGATCGCGATGCCCTTCAGGATCGCGCGGCGGATCATGCGTTTTGTTTGTTCATCGAGATAGGCGAAATTGTATTCACCCTGATCGAAAATCTGAGCCGTGGCGTTCATTGTGCGGCCCTCCGTTCATCGAGAATTTTGCGATAGCTTTCGAGCCGCATTTCCAGTGTGCCGGTGTGCAGCTCGAACAAATGATTGTCGGCGTCGTAGAAGTAGATGGACCTGCCTTCACCTTCGACGCGGTCGCGCGGTGGCTTGAACTCAAGGCCGAGCGATTGGATCGCGGCGAGCCGGGCCTCGAAATCCTGTTCTTCGATCTTGAAGGCAACGTGATTGTAGGTGCGCTCGGAAAGTGGTGCGCCTTTCATGATTGCGATCCAGACATCGCCGACCAGGAAGAACTTTTCCTCCGACAAGGAGAAGGTTTCCTGGCCGCTGTCGTAGACTTCTTCTGCTTTCAAGACATCTGTCAGGATGCTGGTCATCTTGTCCAGATCACTGACGATGAAGGTCATATGGCTGAGGCCACTGCTCATTCCGCAGCCTCTTTGGCAGCGGTTTCGGCGTCTTCGCGCGCCCGTTTTTCGAACCACTCGCCGCGCATGCGGCGCACCAGATCGAGTTCGGCCTGGAAGTCGACATAGTGCGGGAGTTTCAGGTGTTCGACGAAACCGGTTGCCTGAATGTTGTCGGAGTGGGAGAGAACGAATTCACCGTCCTGGGCCGGGGCAACCTGTTCTTCGCCGAGTTCTTCCCAGCGCAGAGACCGGTCAACCATGGCCATGGACATGGCCTTGCGTTCGACTTGTCCGAAAACGAGGCCGTAGCCGCGCGTAAAGGCGGGCGGAGTCTTCGCCGATCCAGCAAACTGGTTGATCATCTGGCACTCGGTCACCTTGATTGAGCCAAGGGTGACGGCAAAGCCGAGTTCTTCCGCGAAAAACTCCACTTCGACCTCACCGTACCGAATTTCACCGGCAAAAGGGTGCGTGCGGCCGTAACCGCGCTGTGTGGAGTACGCGAGCGCGAGCAAGAAGCCCTCGTCGCCCCGTGCAAGATTTTGCAGGCGCAGGTCCCGGTCTGCCGGGAAAGACAGCGGGTCGCGGGTGAGATCGCCCACCGGCGCGTTTTCATCGGCTGCCGGGTCCGGTTCAATGAGGCCTTCATCTCCGAGGAGATCGGTGACGCGCGGCATCGGTTCGTCTTCAACCGGAGACGTTTCTGCATCAAGGTCTCCGCCTTCCCCTTCAGCGGCCAGCGCAAAATCCAGAAGCCGGTGGCTGTAGTCAAAGGTCGGGCCGAGCATCTGGCCGCCCGGCAAGTCCTTATATGTGGCCGAGATCCGCCGTTCGACAAGCATCTTAGCCGTGTCGACGGGCTGGCTGTAGCCGAACCGCGGCAGCGTCGTCCTGTAGGCACGCATCAGGAAAGCGGCTTCGATCAGGTCGCCGCGCGATTGCTTAATTGCAAGAGCAGCGAGCGTTTCGTCATAGAGCGAACCTTCCCCCATCACCCGCGCCACCGCGTGTGACAGCTGTTCGGCGATTTGCTCCAGTGTCAGCGCGGGAACGGAGGTGTCACCGCGGCGCCGCTTGGCGGTTAGCTTGTGGGCATTGCGGATGGCCTTCTCGCCACCCTTTACAGCAACATACATGGGCTCAGGCCTCCTTTAGAGTGACTGAGGTGGAGCGGGGAAGGGCTGCGATGGTGTCAGTGCCTGCGAAGATCAGGTCGACACCGCGTGGGAATTGGGCGTTGTTGGAAATGACCTGATCCCAGAACAATTGCGGCACTGGGGCTGTTTCAAACGTTTGCGTGTCCTTGATGCCGGGCCCTTCGAGCATAACACCGTCTGCGTTGTTCAGGTTTTGGCCTATCAGGATGAGTGTCGTGGACGTGTCCGGGTATTCCGCCGAGCCCTGATTGAAGCTTGCAAGCGGCAGCATGTTGGCCGGATCTGCGATCAGGGCAAAGGCTGCCTCGACAGGTTCGCATACGATTGGTGCGCCCGTGTGAAAGCGAAGGAAGGCCTTTACGCTCTCGGACTGCGCAAGCTGTTTGTCGAGCCAGACAGGCGTGTCATAGTCGAACAGGGTGAGCGCGATGGCTGCGGCTGCTGGTGTCAGCGGCGCTGGCGGTGTGAGATGGGTTTGACCAAGGACCTGAAGCGTTCCCGGTCGCGCCATAGCGTTCATAATGGTCCGGAAACACCCTTGTGCGTCGTGAACAGGATCTGCAAATCCGGCGGCAAGTGCAGCGGTTGCGGTCATCAGTTGTCTCCCCGCACCATCGTGAAGAAATTGACCCGCGTTGCTTCGGTTTCCTCGCGGACGGTGGTTTTGCGCTCCGTCTGGCTGTTCGAAAGCGGGCCGATGATGTCCGTCTCGATTTGTGCCCGCGTCTCACCGCGCTGCCATAGGGCGTCAATGACGGCCGATTGCAGAGCCTTGGTTTTGTCGCGGCCAAGTGCGTAGGCGCTGCCGGTTTCTCCGCTGTCGAGGCGGACAACGCAGCGGGTCACGGTCACTTCTCCAAGGTTAAACGGGCTGCCGGTCCCGCCCATCCGGCCACGGACCATCACCAGACCCGTCTCCGGCTGGCGCACAAGTTCGTAAGGTGGTGGCGTTAGGCTATTGAATTTCTGGTCCAGGATTTCGGCTGGAGCCTGGGCGAGAATGGCAAGGTTCTTCTGCCGGGCGGCTTGGTCGCCGGCAATTGTGGAAGACGGTGTGGTCTCGGTCATGAACACGCCTCTGTGTTTGTTGGCCGCTTTGAGAGTTTGAGGCCGGTGCGTGAGCGGGTTGTAGACTCAATTTGTCTATTTGTATAGACAAATAAACTTATTGACTCTTGAGTAGCGAAATTTGATGACGGGCGCATGACAGGACAAAGCAAACTGGACCGGGCTGCAGGCATTGCCGTTTGGCGCCAGATCATGGAAATGCTGAAGGGCGAAATCGCCGCCGGTGGCTACGAAAAAGGCAGCCGCCTTCCGCCGGAATCCGAGATTGCGTCCCGGTTCGGAGTGAACCGGCATACGGTCCGCCGGGCCATCGCTGCGTTAACGGCGGAGGGGCTTTTGCGCGCTGATCAAGGCCGGGGGACGTTTGTGGCGAGCGCTCCGCTGAGCTACCCCATCAATGCCCGGACACGGTTTTCGGAGATTGTCTCCGGCCAGGACCGCTCGCCAAGCGGCCGTTTAATTGGGTCAGAAATCGAAGATGCGGATGCGTTGTTGGCGCAGCACTTGGAGGTTCCGTTGGGAACGCCGTTGATCCGCCTCAAGACCTTACGTGTTGCCGACAGTGTGCCAATGATGGTTGGAACCAGCTGGCTTGAGCAGGCCCGGGTTCCGAATTTGGTGGCCGACTACGCGGAATGCGGCACCATTACCGAAGCTTTGCGCCGGGGCGGCATCAAGGACTACAGCCGGCGAGAAAGCCGGATTTCTGCAGAACTGGTCGATACTGAGGACGCTCAGCAACTTGGCATCGCCTTGGGACAGCCGGTTGTGGTCATTGAAAGCGTTAATGTCGATCCTGATGGCCGTCCGCTGCAATACACCCGCACGCGCGCCGCTGCTGACAGGATCCAGCTTGTTGTGAATGGGCAATGATGTGAGCGGCTGGCCCGGTCAAAAGCGAGACCGTTTTCGTATCGCACGCATCTTGGCCAGATAAAGCGGATAAGCTGCCGTTTCTCGAAGACAGGCATAGAGCCATCTGTTGAGCGGTGTCTTTGAAACGGAACGTCCAGGGCCAGAACCTGCCGCTGAAAATCCGAGCGTTTTGAAACACAAAACCGCCCGAGGCAGATGATACCGGTCGGAGACGATCAGAATATTTTCAAGCTTCTCCCGTCGCAAGATCCGTGCGGAAAAGACGGCATTTTCCAAGGTGTTTCGTGACCGGATCTCGGTGCGGATCGCGCTTTCCGGGACACCCAAAGCGATCAGCTCGCGTTTCATGACCTCAGCTTCTGCCGGGGGATGGTTTCCAAGCCCGCCACATCCAACAACAACCGGCGCCGCGCCGGCGTGATAAAGCGCGGCTGCATGTTCGATCCTTCGGAACAGTGTCGGACTGGGCCGCCCGCCTGTCCAGACCGCAGCTCCCAGCAGGACAATTGCATCGGCCGGCGGCTGTGGATGTTGTCTTGGTTGCATCCCTGTTTGCTTACCCCGCTCGCAAACTTTGGGCAATTATTTGGGAGGTCAGTCTGCTCAAGCTCTGTCATCTTCCTGATATGAAGGGACCGTTCGTCTTTCGCTCACGAAACCGTGAGGCTCAGGAATGGCTCAAGTCTTGGCCGTGGCCTCGGAAATGTCCCGATCTGCATTATATCCTGCGGTAATGCGCTGCAATAATGTGCAGCGTCCGACTTTTTCCGACCGATAGGAGGATATTCATGGCAGTCGATTTCTCCCGCCGGACCATTCTTGCAGCTGGCGGTGCGGCAATTGTAACCAGCGCTTCCGGACTGATTGTTCCTGCGCAAGCAAAAGGTGTTGCCCCGACACCGTCGATGCGCGGCGGCGCCAACAACTACCGGCCTGGAGCGCCGATCGTGGACCGTATTGGCGGCGGCGGCTTCTGGATGACGGGAACTGTGCGCCGGGCCGGTGACGGTGCGCCATTGGCGGGACAACGGATCCAGATTTGGGCACATACGACGGAAGGACATGAACGGGATCCGGAGAGCCACGGGGCTACTCTCACCGACGAGAATGGTGTATTCCGGCTTGAAATGCCCCAAATTGTGCCAGCCTTTGGCCAGCCGCACGGGCACCTTGCCTATGACAGCGGTGACTTTGAAACCGTGTTTTTGCGCCCTGTGATGCCGAGTTCTCAAGACAAGAGCCTTGAAGCGCATTTTGTTTTAAACCCGGCATAATCAGGCCGCGTTTGGAATGAAACCATCCCAAAAGGCCATTCTTTGGGGTCTAATAGGCGCAGTTGTGATTGCTCCGCTGGTGGCGGCCGCTTTTAGCCCTTTGCTGGCATGGCGGGACCCGATTTACATTGCTTCCGGTTTCGCCGGCATCTTGGCAATGGCCTTGATGGTTTTGCAGCCGCTCCTGGCAAGCGGATCGTTGCCAGGGGTGTCTCTTGCAAAGAGCAGGTCCGTCCATCGCTGGGTTGGGGGGATGCTGGTCTTGATGGTGGTCCTTCACGTTGGCGGATTGTGGGTCACCAGCCCGCCGGATGTCGTTGATGCGCTTTTACTCAGGTCCCCGACACCCTTTTCCGCATGGGGTGTCATCGCCATGTGGTGCATCTTTGCTGCAGGGTTAGTCGCGGTGCTGCGGCGGCGTCTTCGTTGGCGTCCGAAAACCTGGCAGAAGATCCATTCGACCCTTGCATTGGGTGTTGTGGTGGGTGGCTCGGCTCACGCGTTTCTGATTGAAGGGACCATGGAGCCCGTCACCAAGGCAATCCTCTGTGTTGCCGTGGTTGTCGCCACCCTCAAGGCAATCCGGGATCTCAGGATCTGGTCTGGTCGTGCGGTTGCCAATCCCAATAGGCAGGCCGGGCGCGTCAGATGATCCGGAAAAGCGTGTCGTCCTTGCGGATGACATGATGCACCAGCACTGCGCCAATATGGACGGCGAACAATCCAAGCAGAATCCAGGCGCTCCATTCGTGAACTGCTGAAAAGATTGGTGCGATATCCGGGCTTTTGCCGATCGGGCTCCACACCTCAACAATACCGAACCACTTCAGCGGAAAACCATGCGCATTGGTGGCAAGAAAACCCGAGACCGGCATGAGGATCAAAAACAAATACAAGAGACCGTGGACCGCTTCGGCGGCATACCGCTCAAGCGGGGGAGCCTCGTGACGCGGCGGTCTGTTCAGCCAGCGGTTCCCGACCCGGATCAGCATGAGCCACAAAACAAGAAACCCGATGCTCTCGTGCAAGAGATAGAAATCGAGCACGACATCTTTCTTGGCAAACCCAATCATCAGCCCCAACGGCCAGGTCAACAGCACAAGCAGCGCGATTGCCCAATGCAACAACCTGGAGGGAGCCGCATAGCGGTTTTGGGTGCCAATGGCTGCCATGTTTCATCAATCCCGTGATTTGAAAGTGCCTATCAAGTCTGGTGTTTGCATATCAAGCCGGGTGCAACACAAATGTGATAGACAACACGTTCACGGGATATGCCCGCCGATTTGCGGATGATACTCTACGACCAAAACTTCGGCACATCCTTGGTCGCATCCCAATAACCCCGCGCGTGCTGCCACATGGCTTGGCTCTGGGCTTCATGCCAGCCGATCGTGAATCCGATGGCTTGTCCGGCGGTCAACGCATTCTTGCCGGTCACATTGCTCATTTCGGGAAGGCGTTCTGCCATGGCGACATCATTGAGATAGCCGAAGATATCCTGCAGGCGTTTCATCCGCTTGAGCAGCGGTTTGACCGTATCTTTCGGGTAAAGGCTCCCGAAAAACTCAATGCCATAGCGCAGTTTTTTCATGGCCTTGCGCATCTCGTGACGCTCCGGGATGTTCAACTCGTCCAGACGCTTGCCGTATTTGTTGACCTTCTTCCACTGTTTGGCGAGGGCTTGAGCTGCAAAATCCTCGATTGGCTGCGCCAGAAGGCTGCTCTGGTCAAAGTTCTCCGGGTCGAGCCATCCCCGGCCTTCCGTGTATGCCGCCAGATCGAGCAGGAACGCGTTCACCTCTGCGGATTTTAGATGGGTGACCAGTGCGGTGCGGGTGTCCTTGCCGCGGGACGCATGAAGATCGGCTAGCAGGGCGTCGAAGGAAATGCTTTCCGGTGCTTTGTCCACGACCGGTTCGACGATCTCGTCAATCAGAACATCGAAATCGCGCAAGGCACCGGCTTCGGCCGCGATGGTTCTGGCCAGTTGGTCCAGCGACGTCATGGTCGCCGGATTAAGGGCTGGCTTGAACAGCCGGAATGCACTGCGGAGCCGGCGCAGGCCAACCCTCAGCTGATGCGGCCCTTCCGGGTCTTCACTGGCGAGAACCGCCAGGCGGTTTTCCGCAATCTGCGTCAGGCAGGACCGCAACACATCGCGGAAAGCATGTTCCACTGTGATGCCTTGCTCAAACACCACGTTTTCAGCGAAGAAGGGAACGGCTTTTCCGTCCGGTTGGCCTTCGGCGAACCGGTAGCCGCGTTCGGCCTTGCTGTAAGGTGAAAAGCGGAACGGCACATCATTTAGAAGCTGTTTGGCAACTTCAAAAAGCGCGGCGCTTGGTCCAGCCTTTAGTTCCATCTCCAGCTCGACCAGCGGGTGGCTTTCCGGCCCGGCCAGAATGTTGCCGGTGTCGAAGGCAAGTTCGATATGTGCGCCATCGGTTTCCCGCGTCAGTTGTCGCGTTGTGCGCTTCATGACCGTTTCAAAGCACTCAGATACGCTGGCGTCGCCGATCGTCTCGACAAGTTTTGCGCGCACGTCAGCATCTTCAATGACAGAAAAATCGAGCGCACGTCCGGAAACGGCGTGTTCGGCTTCAATCGGCGAGGACAGGCCGCCCATCACGCCAGTTCCAAGCTTAGCGGTTTGCACCCAGCTGCGGCCGGATTTGCGCACACGCAAGGAGATCTTGGCCTGGCGCAAAGCTTGATCCGGCGTGTCGAAATAGATGGATTGCAGGGTCTTGGTGAGCGATCGGGAGGCGGCAAAATCCTTGAGTGCGCCGGACCGCTTGATCTCGTCCTGCGCTGCCGGGTCCAGTTCGAGTTTGAGCTCGATTTCACGTGCTGATTTGGTCATGGTGAAGATGTATCGAAAGGTAAAAAGCTTGTCTAGAAAAAGCGCACAATTTGCGCCTTTCTTCGCCGGCAAAATTTCTTAAAGTTGGTCAAGCGCATGCAATCAGCGCAGTGACCTGCGCATTGTTGGATCTCCTTGCTGCGCAAGACTGCGGTGCGGGTGCCAGCGCTAGAGGCTACACAAATGTTTGCCGCAGTTTCAGATCTCCGCCCAAGCTCATTCAGCGCTTTATGCTTTAGTTCTGTGGTTCATGCGGTGCAATGATGCAGCGGCTGGTAAGGTCAATGCTGACTTCAGACGGCCCTTCGAAATGATCGTGGATAGTTTGCGGATTTGAGGCGTATCTCTGCTTGCATCGGCACGGGGGCGGTGATATTCACGCACCTCGGTGTCAGTTGCCCCTCTGGCGGAACTGGTAGACGCGCGGGATTCAAAATCCCGTTCCTTCGGGAGTGCCGGTTCGATTCCGGCGGGGGGCACCATCTATACACTCGTCATTTATCTGCAGATTTCAATGGGCTTACCGTTAGGCGCTCGTTTGAGGGGGGCAGTTGCCTCTAGTGCGCCACCATCGCGTCAAACCGTTCCCAGCCTGAATTTCGTCAGGTGACTTTTTGCGTTGCAGCAGGTATGGAGGCGTCATGATCAGACGCCTTTATGACTGGACCCTGTCCCTTGCTGCCGGACCGCGCGCACCTACAGCGCTGGGGTCGGTTTCGTTTGTCGAAAGCTCGTTCTTTCCGATCCCGCCGGACATCTTGTTGATCCCGATGGTCATCGCCCGGCGCGAGAAGGCCTGGTGGTATGCGCTGCTGTGCACGCTGACCTCTGTGGCCGGTGGTGTATTCGGCTATTTCATCGGAATGTTCCTGTTCGAACAGGTTGCACAGCCGGTGCTCGCGTTCTATGGCAAACTCCACTACGTCGAGGAATTCCGCCATATCTTCGCCGAGTGGGGCTGGTGGTTCGTGTTTATCGCCGGTGTAACCCCGTTTCCCTACAAGGTGATTACAGTTGCCTCCGGGGCAGCAGGCCTAAGCCTGCCAATCTTTATACTTGCGAGCATTGTTTCCCGGGGGATCCGGTTCTTCATTGTCGCTGGGCTCCTGTATTTCTTTGGCCCGCCGATCAAGGACTTTATCGAGAAACGCCTCGGTCTTATGTTCACCCTGTTCGTCGTGCTTTTGGTCGGCGGTTTCGCCGCGCTGAAGTTTATCTAAGCAATGAGGATCCGATGTCCGCTGAAAAACTGGCGCAGTCGTTAACACTCCTGCTATTGGCCGGTGGCCTTTTGGTGATTGGAACGGCTTGGGGATATCAGCTGATTGGCGGTTATGTCCCCTGCAAGCTGTGTTTGGAGCAGCGAATTCCTTATTATACCGGGTTGCCGCTGGCCCTTGTTGCATTGGTTGCCTTGGTGTCCGGTCGCAAAGGGATTGCCGCGGTCCTGTTGCTTGCAGTCGCGGGCGTGTTCGCTTATGGGGCTGGTCTCGGGATTTATCAGGCCGGAGCGGAATGGCAGTTCTGGGATGGCCCGAATGATTGCGGCGGTGGGTCCGCGGCGCCGGCATCTGCTTCCAACATGCTGCAAGCCTTGCAATCGACCCGGGTTGTGAGCTGCACCGAAGCCAGCTGGCGGATGCTGGGCCTGTCCTTTGCCGGGTGGAATGCTGTTGCATCTGCCGGGTTGGCCGGACTTGGGCTTCTTGCTGCCGGAATTTTGAAATTCCGGGTTCCCATGGCAAAGTCACCGGCATGAGCACGTCAAAACACAAGGCCGATCAGGAAAGGCGCGACGAGGCGCTGAGAGCGATTGACCGTGCGCAAGCGGAAAGCGAAACGGTTGTTGGCTCGACCTTTGTTCGTATGGCCGATCGTGCGCGGGACCATATGAGCGCGGCCGATAAGGATGCCGATGACCACATCGAAGTCTGGGGTACGCGCATCGGCCGGTCGCTTGGTTTGATGTTTGCAATTGGTCTGGTGATTTACCTTACCGTTACCTACCTCTAGGTAATCTTCCAACTGAGTTGGGAGGCTCGCGAAAAAGGAAATACAGCGCTCACTGGAGCCTGGAACAAAATATGGCGTCAATTCATCCAATCAGCCGAAGCCACTGGACCGACCTCAAAGCGCCGGACCTGAAAGACTTTGAGGCAATGGCCAGCGAAACACTGGCAACCATGCCGGACGATCTGCTGCTTCGCTGCGGCAATTTGCAGATCACACTTGCCGAATACGCACCTGATGATGTTCTCGATGCACTGTCGATCGAAGATCCGCACGATCTGCTTGGATTGTTTGAAGGTGTCGGCTTGGACGAGGGCGAAGAGCTGTCCCATACCGGGCAAATGCCAAATCGTATCTGGCTCTTCCGCCGGCCCATTCTGGATTATTGGGCCGCAATGGACGAAACGCTCGGAGATGTGGTCGCCCATGTGCTTATCCATGAGATCGGTCACCATTTCGGTTTGAGCGATCAGGACATGGAGCGTCTCGAGGCCGCTGCCGACAGGTGATGCAGCGGCGGCAGCCTCAAGGATAGTCGGGCTGCATTTATTCGGCCGCTTCCGTCTTGGCGCGCTCGATTGATTCCACAATCATGCGTTTCGCAGCTTCTGCGCCTTCAACACCCGTCACTTTCACCCATTTGCCAGGCTCCAGATCCTTGTAGTGCTCGAAGAAGTGCTTGACCTGATCGATCGTGATTTGCGGCAGGTCGGTAATGTCCGAAACACCGTCATAGCGCTTGGTGATCTTGTGGCTCGGAACCGCAATGATCTTTTCATCCTGGCCGGACTCGTCTTCCATCAGGAGAACGCCAATCGGACGGCACGTCATGATGGCGCCAGGTACAACAGGACGCTGGTTGACGACAACCACGTCGATCGGATCGCCATCGCCGCAAAGTGTGTGCGGGACGAAGCCGTAGTTCCCCGGATAGCGCATGGGCGTGTAGAGGAAGCGGTCGACATACATCGCGCCTGCTTCTTTATCCATCTCATACTTGATCGGTTCACCGCCAACGGGAACCTCAACAATCACGTTGATGTCTTCCGGCGGGTTTTTGCCAATCGGCACGGCGTCAATACGCATCTGTGAACTCCTGTTGGATCGTTGCGCCGTCTATCGCAATCCGAAGACAGAAGTTCAAGTCTTTAGTTTTGCATTGCACCTAATTGATTAATGATCCGGAAGTGGCGCGGGCGCGCCAGATCCTTGTCTTGGAAGGCATAAAGGTGAGCCTGTCAGAGCGTTCGCCTCGGCCAGATGTAGATGAGCAATTCGAGCCGTCTACCGCCGATCCGGTGCCATGATTTCCCGGCGATTTGGCCTCCCACCGCACGATAGAATTCCCGGGCGGGCGTGTTGTCGCTAAGCACCTGGACGGCAAGCCCCGAGCCATGTTGCTCGAGGAACGAAGCCCGGATGTCTTCAAAAAGCCTCCGGCCGAAACCCAGGCCCTGATATTCCGGTTTGAGATAAAGTTCGTATATCTCGCCATCCATGCTGGTGTTCGTTAGCCGGCACGGGCCGAAGGTGGCATATCCGGCCGGGACATCAGCAACGGAAAGGATCTTGATGTTGACGCCGCGCGACAGAGCTCCGCGCCACCAGTTTTCGCCGCGCCTTGAGACCATTCGCTGAAGGTCAAGGCCATGTAACACGCCGCGATAAGCGCCGAGCCAGGCTTCGCTATGGATGCTGGCGAGCGCTTCGCAGTCTGCCGGTCTCGCCGCACGAAGATCAATCAGGTCAAGAGTCATCTTGGGAAAAGAATACTACAAGGCGTCCCCAGGGGAAGCTTGAAACGTTTTCGGTTCGGGAAAACTGCCGGAATTCTTGAGACTGTCCGCCAAAGGTGTCAGGTAATGAAAAGGGCCGGCGTGTTGCCGGCCCTTCAGTTGCCCTGATGTTTGACTCAAAAAATCTGGTCGCTCTACATTCACCACGGGGGGCTGGGGGGCTATTGCATACCGCGGTGCCCGTAGACCGTTCCCATCAAGGTATGATGCTAATATGGGTGTGCTTTTTGGCTGGCCAAGGGCTGGAATGCGGCGAAAACATGAAAATTTTGGTATTCTTTCTTGAAAAGTTGCCCATGCGTCAGTTTTTGATGTTTTTCGGTCACGATTGATGAATGAAAGCAACCGTTTCTCAGCTTTCTTCCGGCCTGCACTTGCAATTCCCGGCGAACCGCGACCATCATGACATCTGGATGACATGCGCCGGGCAAATGCTGACAGCAGTGCAGGGTGCAAGGCGGTTCAAAAGGGAGGCGGAATGAGCGAAGCCGATGATAGCGCATCTCAGCACAGCCGGAGCTTGAGCCTCAATGGATCTGGGCAAAAAGCTCCACCCTCCTTACCAGTGGTGTCCTTCAACCGCCGGGAACTCGATGTCATCCTCAGGCTCTATGGCCGCATGGTCGCCGATGGTGAGTGGCGGGACTACGCAATTGACATTCTGAATGACAGGGCTGTTTTCTCAATTTTCCGCCGCGCCTCTGAAATGCCTCTTTATCGCATCGAAAAGGATCCTAAACTTGCGCGGCGGCAGGGCGCATATTCGGTCGTCGCGACTGGTGGCATGATTCTGAAACGTGGCCACGATCTTTCGCAGGTCCTGAGAGTTCTGGAAAAGAAAAAGCATCTTCGGGTCGTCGACGCCTGACACAGGGGCGCACGGATCGAAACCCGGAGCGGTCGCCACTTACCCGTTTTTCACGTGCTGACCATCTGAAATTTGGAAGCGACATCTTTTGTCGGAAGACAACAAAAAGCCCGGCGCAATGGCCGGGCTTTCTACATTATGATGGTGCGCAGATTATTCGCGGTTGCCGAACAACTGCAGCAGCATCAGGAACATGTTGATGAAGTCGAGGTAGAGACGCAGAGCGCCCATCACGGACTTCTTGGTGGCAACTTCACCGGAATCGCCCTCGTAGTACATTTCCTTGATCTGCTGTGTGTCGTAGGCAGTCAAGCCAGCGAACACGAGGACACCAATCACAGAAATCGCGAACTGAAGCGCGGAAGATCCGAGGAAGATGTTCACCAGGGAGGCGATCACGATACCGATCAGGCCCATGAACAGGAACGAACCCCAAGCGGACAGGTCCTTCTTCGTGGTGTAGCCGAAGATGCTCAGCGCACCGAAGGACGCTGCGGTGATGAAGAACACGCGCGCGATCGATCCGCCGGTATAAACCATGAAGATCGAGGATAGGGATACACCCATCAGGGCGGAGTAGACGAGGAACATCGTCCGAGCGGTTGACGCGCTCATGGACTGGATCCGGAACGAGAGCCAAAGCACCATGCCGAGCGGCGCCAGCATAACCACCCATTTGAGCGGTGAGGCGAAGATGGCGTTGCCCAGCGGTGTCAAACCTACGATCGAGCCAGCGTCGTTGGTTACGACGGACATCATGTAGGTACCGATGGCAAAGAAACCGGTCAGCGCGAGGCCGAACGTCATGTAGTTGTATACGCCCAGCATGTAGGCGCGCAGGCCCTGATCGATGCCGGCCTCGGCACGAGCGCCGGCAACCGAGTAAGCGCCTTGAGATTGGCGATCAAAGGTCGACATGGTCTTAAGATTCCCCTTCGTTCAAAACTTGTGCGCGCAGGGAGTCCTGCAGCACAGCTCCCTCAACATATGGGAGAATACGGACCCTAGCACAAGATGACTTTCCTGAAAAAATCGCAATCTTTCTGCTACGGCCCGTATTTCCGGGCCTTATGATTAAGAAGAGTTCTTATTTCATGGCTTTAAGACGGCTTTCGATCTGCCGATCGCAAGTGCCTTGTGGCCAGCGGAAGATTTCTTCTGCCTTGAAATCCATAACTTCTTTTGTGGTGTCGCGCATGACTTCCGGCGTTACGCCCGGCTTGAACCACTGAAGAACGCCATAATCGCCGCCAGCATCCGTGAAAAACGCCAAGGGTTTGCCGTCCTCCATGATTCCGACACGACCCACGCGAACATCTTCGACGGTCACATTGCGCGCGTTTCCATCAATGGTCAGCTTGGATTTGGTCAGGCGGAGTTTTTTTCCGGCAGACTGCGGTGTGCCGGTCCAGGTGCCGCCGGTCAGCCGGTTGCCCTTGTTTTCAACCGAGAGGCAAGAATTCTTGTAGTTCGGGATCGACAAACGGTTCGCGGAAACCTCGATCGGATCCTTCCCCTTTTCAGAGATGGTGTATTTCATCTCATGCTCACCGGTCCGATAAACGCGGATGCCGACCGGCGTGAAACCGCTGTCACCGATTGAGCGGGTGAAGAAATCAAACTGGTTGGCGTCATTGGTTCCCGCGCGGCGGTAAAGCCAGCGCTTCGGCAGGCCGTCTTCCCAAACCAGCCAGTCACTGACAACGAGGCCGCGCTTGCCGGCAGGGTCATTCAGCTGCCAAACGCCAGTGTGAAACGGGCTTTCAGCTTGAGCGGCCGGCACGGCTGACAGCATGGTCAAAGCCGCAATTGAGGCTGCTAGAGTGGTCTTAAACATGGATTTCAAACGATAGCCCGGCATTTCGGAGTGCCCCTTTAAGAGATAAATCTCTCTTCCGATATCCAAGATAATCGCATGACGCAAGGCGCGCCGGTCATGAACCGGCGCACATCTGCGGTGAGTTTGATGAAATTTTTCTGACGGTTAACACCGTCTTTGGCCGTATCAGAGGTTTCTAAGAACCGGTGCAGGTTTTTCGCCAAGAACGCGCCAGGTTCCGATCAGGCCGAAACCGACAGTCAGGACAAGCGCGATTAGGGCAGCACTGAACGCTGTAACTGGCAGCAGCGTAAAGGTTCCGCCCATGATTGCAGTGATGACATACCAGGCAGCAATGCCGCCCGCCAAAACGGCAAACACTGCTGTAACAAGGCCAAGGATCGCATATTCGAGGCCATAGGCCAGGATCAGCCGCGTTCGTGTGGCGCCAATGGTCTTCAAGATGACGGCGTCATAGATGCGGCTGCGATGCCCGGCGGCGAGTGCGCCTGCCAAGACAAGAATGCTGGCAATCAGCGTTATGGAGGAGGCGCCGCGGATCGCCCATGCGAGCTGAGCCACGATGTTGTTCACCTGGGAGATCGCATCTTTCACGCGGACGCTGGTGACGGTCGGGAAGCTGCTGGAGACGGTCTTTAACAAGGCCAACTCGGTATCTGTCTGGACGTTATCATCCCAGCCAAGGGTCATCAGATGCGCATGCGGCGCCCCGGCAAATGTGTTTGGCGAGAACACCATGACGAAGTTGATGCCAAGCGACTGCCATTCCACGTCCCGCGTATTTGCAATCTCTGCGGAGATTTCGCGGCCAAGAACGTTCACAGAAACGGTGTCGCCAATCTTGAGGCCGAGGTCTGTTGCAGCCTCCGCGTCAAAGGAGACCAGTGGAGGCCCGGAATAGTCTTGCAGCCACCATTCACCGGTCGCCAGTTCCGAGTTCGGCGGGAGCGTAGCCTCGTAAGTGATGCCGCGGTCGCCGCGCAGTACCCAGTCGGACCCTTCTTGGGCGGGCACGAAATCATCGCTGCTGATGCCGTTGAGGCTAACAATCCGGCCACGCAACATCGGCACACTTTGAAGGTCTGCGTTTGGAGCTTCTTCGCGCAGCAGGGTTTCAAACGCGTCCCGCTCATGGCTTTGAATGTCGACAAAGAAGAAGCTTGGCGCTTCACCTGCGATGGTCGCGGTGAGCTCCCGGCGAAGGTTTCCATCAATCAGGGTCAGGGCGACCAGCAGGGAGAGGCCCAAGCCAAGAGACAGAACGACGGACGGCGTCAGGGCACCAGGGCGGTGAATGTTGGCAATTGCCAGCCGCAACTCTGTGGAGCGGACCGGAGGCAGGCGTTTGGCGAGCCACATGATGATCCGCGCCACAACCACCAAAAGCACAAAAGCCCCGGCGGACGCCGCGATATAGATCGTTGCGATCCGCTTGTCATAGGCCAGCAGGATGGCGATGGACGCAAGGACGACCACGGTGAGAGCCGTGGCGAACAAATAGCGTTTACGGGGCCATTTGGAGCCCGCCGCAACAATATCGCGGAACAGGGCGGTCGGTGGAACGTCATGAGCCCGGCCAAGCGGCCAAAGCGCAAAAGCCAGCGCGGTCAAGAGGCCGTATACGAGGCCCAGGCCCAGTTCGCTTGGATAGATGCCGACCGCAAGTTTGACCGGAAGAACATTGGAAAGCGCAGCACCAGCGGCAAACGGGATCATTGCTCCAATGACCAGCCCGATGCCAATCCCGATCAGGGCAAGCGCCAGCATCTGAACCAGATAAATCTGGAAAACGAACCCCCCGGTTGCGCCCAGGCACTTGAAGCTTGCAATGACTTCCCGCTTCGTTTCCAGGAAGGCCCGAACCGCATTGGCAACGCCAACGCCGCCCACAACAAGAGCTGTGAGACCAACGAGCGTCAGAAATTGTGCAAACCGGTCGATGCTGCGCTGAAGGCCGGGAGACGCGTTGGCTCTGGAGCGCACCCGCCAACCGGCATCGGCTTCAGTTTGTTCCGCTTCTTCCTCGATCTGTTTAAGCTCGCCGATGCTCGGCGCGGGATCCATGCGCACCCGGTAATGCCAGCGGACCAAACTGCCCGGCTGAACGAGACCAGTTTCGCCGATTGCCTCGGTGGAGATCATCAGGCGGGGGCCGAACTCCATTCCGCCTGCGAGCTTGTCGGGTTCAGTTTCAATGACGTCCGTGATTTCGACACTCGTGCGGCCAAGCTCAAGTGTGTCACCAACTTCAACATCAAGACGGGCCAGCAGGGCCAGTTCGGCCACAGCTCCCCAGCGCCCGTCACGCTGTTCCAGTGCGCCCACAAGGCTTTGCCCTGATTGCAGCTCGAGCGCGCCATAGAGCGGATAAACATCATCGACCGCCTTAAGCTCTACAAGCGCCTGGTCCGCTGTGTCTGCGCGCCGGGCCATTGCGCGCAATGTCGCGACTTCCGAAACTGCACCGAGACTGTCGATGTAGCTCCGCTCGTCCTCATTCACTTGACGATGAACCAGACGGAAGGACAGATCGCCGCCCAAAATGGCTTGGCCTTCCTGCGAGATCCCTTCGGTCAAGGCTCGGGAAACCGAGGTCACACCGGAGATTGCGGCCACCCCAAGCGCAATACAGGCAATGAAAATGTAAAAGCCCTTCAAGCCGCCGCGCAGTTCGCGCAGGGCAAACCGGAGGGCGAGGCGGAAGGTCTGGTTGTTGCGGCCAAGCTCGCCGGACACAAATCCGCTCATGCGGACACCTGTTCTTGCGTTGCGGCCAGATTTTGGGTGGTTTCTTCTATTTCGCCCGAGCGGACCCGGATGACCCGGTCACATTTTTCGGCAAGGGCCGGATCGTGCGTCACAAGAACCAGCGTGGTTTTGCGGTCGCGCTGCGCTGAGAACATCAAGTCGACGATTTGTGCGCCTGTACTTTCGTCCAGGTTCCCTGTCGGCTCATCTGCGATCAGGATTTCCGGCTCCACAACGAGCGCGCGCGCAACGGCGACCCGTTGTTGCTCTCCGCCGGACATCTGTGCCGGATAGTGGTGCATGCGTTTTCCAAGACCAACGGCCTCAAGCTCCGCCTGGGCTTTTTTGAAGGCGTCCGCATCGCCTGCAAGTTCAAGAGGCACTGCGACGTTTTCCAGCGCTGTCATATTCGGGACAAGGTGAAACGACTGAAAGATGATGCCGACATTGCGGCCTCTAAACAGCGCTAGCTGGTCTTCTGAAAGTCCGCCGAGTTCTGATCCGGCAACGACAACGGATCCTTCATCGGCGCGTTCCAGTCCGGCCATCACCATGAGGAGGGTCGATTTACCCGAGCCGGATGGTCCGACCAGGCCAACGGATGTGCTCTTTCCAATCTCCAGATCAATACCCTTCAGGATGTGAACCTGTCCGGCCCCTTCTCCAAGGGTCAAGTGGACATTTTTCAAGGCAATGGCTGGTGTCGTCGTCATCTTTGGGCCTTTATAACGGTCATATGTTGGCCGTTCTGGCCATCACATGCCCTCGACAAGTGGTCACTTTGCGACCATATGGGCCTGTTGTGCCAAGTCTTCCAGTCAGGAAAGTGTATTAGAGTGTATCGTTTCTTTCTGTTTTTCATGCTGCCTCTGTTGTGGTTGGGAACCAGCACTGCAAATGCCGCTGATATAAAGCTCGTTGTGCTGGGAGACAGTTTGTCCGCCGGGTATCAGCTGCAGGCCGGGGAAGGCTTTCCGGAACAGCTGCAAAAAGCGCTGGATGCACGCGGGCATTCTGTGGAGGTCGTCAATGCCGGTGTTTCCGGTGACACCTCCTCCGGTGGACTTTCCCGGCTCGATTGGTCGGTGGGAACTGACGCTGACGCTGTCATCGTTGAGCTTGGAGCCAATGATGCCTTGCGCGGCATTCAGCCGGATCTGACACGGAACAACCTTACACAAATCGTGAAACGCCTGACCGACAAGGACATTGCGGTGCTTGTTGCGGGCATGCTCGCCCCACGCAATCTTGGCGAGGACTATGCTGCATCCTTCGACACGATCTATAAAGACATCGCCGAGGCGCATGGCGCATTGCTCTATCCCTTCTTTCTGGAAGGTGTTGCGCTGAACCCGGATCTCAATCTCGCCGATGGCATTCACCCGAATGCGGAGGGCGTTGGCGTTATCGTTGAAAACATTCTACCAACGGTCGAAGAGTTGCTGGTACAAGTCTCCAAAAAGTAGCATTCAGACATCTCTGATCCTGCCGAACACAAATTACCTGTAAACAAGGATATCCCTCATGGAACTGCGCACGCTTGGCCGCACGGATATAAAGGTCAGCGCATTGTGCCTTGGCACAATGACCTATGGCGAACAAAACACGGAAGCCGAAGGTCATGCTCAAATGGATTATGCCCTGGAGAAGGGGATCAATTTTTTCGATACGGCCGAGCTCTATGCAATCCCGCCAAAGAAGGAAACGCAGGGGCGGACGGAACGGATCATCGGCACATGGTTTCAAAAAACCGGCAACCGGGACAAAGTCGTTTTGGCGACCAAGGTTGTCGGCAGGACCGGCATGGATTGGTTCCGCGAGCACGGCAAGGGTGCCAGCCTGACTCGAGCGGAAATCGAATTTGCGGTCGACCGGAGCCTGAAAAACCTTCAGACCGACTATATCGACCTTTACCAGATCCACTGGCCGGATCGGAACATGAGCAACTTCGGCGCCAATCCGGCGCGCTGGTCTCCGCCGGAGCTTCATGAAGACGAGAACAGCATTGAAAGCACGCTGGAAGTGATGGCGGACCTGGTGAAAAGCGGCAAGGTCCGCCACATCGGGATCTCCAATGAGAGCTCCTGGGGCGCCATGCGCTATGTGGCGGCGTCCGAGCACCTTGGTTTGCCGCGGGTCGCCTCGATCCAGAACACCTACAACCTGGTCAACCGCACTTTCGAAACCGGATTGGCAGAGATCGCGCAACGCGAAAATGTTGGTTTGCTTGGATACTCCGCGCTCGCGCAAGGCTATCTGACGGGCAAGTACAGGAACGGCGCAATGCCGGCCGGCTCCCGCAAAGTGCTGTTTGACCGCCTGCAACGCTATGAGCATCCGCGGTCGATCGAAGCCTATGACGCCTATGTCAATCTGGCAGATGAAGCCGGTCTCGATCCGGCACAAATGGCGATTGCCTTTGCCAAGTCCCGTGACTTCATGACGTCCGTCATTCTTGGGGCAACGCGCATGGATCAGCTGGAGAATGACATTGCTGCTGCCGATGTGACGTTAAGCAGCGATGTCCTTGAGAAGATCGACGCGATCCATCAGGAATTCGGCAACACCGCGCCGTAACTGACCATCGCGGTTTTTAAGAGAATCAAACCACGGTCTTCCCTTCGAGCCGGGCAAGGAATTGTCCGGCTCGAAATCTCTCTCCACACAAAAACTGCATTGTCTTCAAAGTGTTGGTTTTTTGTCTTGCCAATTTCATCAAGTTGATTCCTGATGGGGACATCAGCGTTTGGCGGAGGGAACACCTATGCCGCGGCTTTTTACAGGCCTTGAGATTCCGTCTGAGACGGCCCTCATGTTGTCCATGCTCCGGGGAGGCCTTCGGGGTGCCCGCTGGATCGATCCGGAAAACTATCACATCACTCTGCGCTTCATTGGCGATATCGATGATCGTACGGCGGATGAAGTGGTTGATGCACTCGACCGGATCCGCCGCGATCCCATTGAGATCAGGCTTGATGGCCTTGGGTCCTTCGGCAATGGCAAGCCACACGCGGTCTGGGCCGGTGTGCAGCTGACATCGGCTTTGTCCGAGCTTCAAAGCGAGCAAGAGCGCATCCTGCAACGGCTTCACTTGCCGGCAGAGCGGCGCAAGTACGTGCCCCATGTCACTCTGGCCCGCTGTAAAACATCCAATAATGAAGATGTTGCCAAGTGGTTGTGCGAGCGCGGTAACTTCCAGGCTCCGCCATTTATTGCAGGCCGGTTCGTCTTGTTCTCTGCAAAATCAAGTGTTGGTGGCGGGCCATACTTGGTGGAAGAAGCTTACCCACTGGCAGCTTGAGTGTTTTGCGAAGGTCCGATCTGCGGGTTTGCGGATCGGATGTCCAGCGGACGCGCGAGTTTTTATCTCGACCCTATGAGGTCGCATTAGCGATGAAGCTTCCGTGGACGCGAATTGTGACCGTCAGACATTTTCCACTGAGTTTCTGATTGATAATTTGAAATTTTGTTTGCTGGCTTAGTATTTAGCCGTATTTATCATCTCTTGGTTGTATTTCTCAAATAGATTCAATCAAAATACCTTCAAATATCCAGTTTTCAGAGATCAGTCGTAAAGGAATATTAATTCGTTTTGCTTCTTCTGTACTTACCTTTCGTGAGTTGTGTAATGCATCTTGCGGTAATAAAAAAGAGTCTGTGCAATCATGAAGTCAATCACCAATCTGTCGATCGCCGCTCGGGTGGGCAGTCTTTCGGCCATCACCGTTGTTGCAATCGTTCTCCTGTTTTTTGTCGCCCGGCATAGCCAGGAGCTTGTCAGCACCGAAAATGATCGCCTCGCTGAATACTCCCAGATGGACTACTACGTGTCCCAGGTTCTGGCGAAGGCGCAGGACATGAGGCGGTTGGAAAAGGACTTCTTGCTGACGAAAGACGAGACGCTTCAGGCCACTTATGCTGAGCGTTATGGCGAAGCAGTAGAGTTTTTGAAACTGACTGCGGAAAAACCGGAAGCTGCCGATCAGATGCCGGTGATCGAAAGCCTTGAGACTACGCTTGCACAGCATAAATCCGATTTCGATGCGATTGTGGTTCAATCCACGGAAATGGGTTTGAACGAGAAAGTTGGTCTGAAAGGTGAGCTTCGCGGCGCTGTTCATAACGTCGAAGAAAAGTTGAAAGCGGCCAACCTGGATGCGCTGACAGTCAAGATGCTCATGATGCGCCGTCATGAGAAGGACTTCATGCTTCGCGGCGACGATAAATACATCGGCCGGATCGATGACCGGCGCAGTGAATTTGCAGAAATGCTTCCCAACAGCGGCCTGCCGGATGCGGAGCAAAAAGAAATCAGCGCGCTTCTTGATACATACCAGGCGGCTTTCAAAAAATTTGCTGAAAAGGCCCGGTTCATTGATGCGCAGGTCGCAGCCGCGGACGAGACTTTTGCGAAGATCATGCCGGATTGGTCAAAGCTGTCCGAAGCCGCTTATCTTGGCAAGCAGGCTGCAAGTGCCGGTCTCGAATCTGCGCGCAGTTTCTCGAACAACCTCTTCCTTGTGATCGGGTCAATCAGTTTGATACTGGCGATTGGTCTTGGTTGGCTGATCGGACGCAGCATCACACGCCCGATCAACGACCTCACCGGAGTCATGAACGAATTGGCGGGCGGCAACAATGATGTGACCGTCGCCTATGCTGACCGCGGCAATGAAATCGGCAGCATCGCCCGTGCGGTGGAAGTCTTCCGCGCAAACGCCATCCGCACACTAGAGCTTGAACAGGAGCAACAGGATCGCACGGCGCGGGCCGAAGAAGAAAAACGCGCGTTGATGGAGAATCTGGCAAGCCAGTTCGAAGCTTCCGTGGGTTCAATTGTGGAGCGTGTTTCCAGCACCGCTGCCAATCTGGATCAAAGCGCACAGACCATGGCACGTGTATCGGAAAACACCAGCGAACGCGCTGAAGTGGCAGCGTCGGCCTCTGCGCAGACAACAGAAAACGTTTCCGTCGTTGCGTCCGCTGCTGAGGAAATGACCGCGTCAATCAGCGAGATCAATGAGCAAATCATCCGTGCGTCCGCTGCTTCCAAGAGCGCGGCTCAGGATGTGACCGGCACCGCGACCCAGATGGAAACACTTGCCAACATGGCCGACCGTATCGGTGAAGTTGTTTCGATGATTTCCGATATTGCCGAGCAGACCAATCTCCTCGCACTGAACGCGACCATCGAGTCTGCCCGCGCCGGTGAGGCCGGGAAGGGGTTCGCGGTTGTTGCCAGTGAAGTGAAGGCACTCGCAAACGAAACGGCCAAGGCAACGGAAAACATTTCGGAGTTGGTGACGGAAATTCAGGCGGAAACCAAGACCGCGGTTGGGTCTATCGCAAAAATCGGCGATGTCATGCGCGATCTGGAACAGTCTTCGACCGCGATCGCGTCCGCCATGGAAGAGCAGGGGGCAACGACTCAAAGCGTTGCTGAAAACGTTGCCCAGGCCGCGAATGGTACTCGGGATGTTTCGGACAGCATTAAGGTCGTGAAAGACGCATCGGTGGAATCCAGCGATGCAACCCATGCGGTCCAATCCAGCATCAATGACCTGACCGAACAGTCTAATTTGCTGCGCGATGAAGTGAACCGCTTCCTCGGCCAGATCCGGGCAGCTTAAACGGAACGGTCAGCGATTCATCAGCTTGGCGTAAACGTCGAGCGTCTTGGCGCACATTGTTTCGACGGTAAAATTCCGGCTCGCATGGGTCAGGCCCCGGCCTGTCAGTGCGAGCCGGTCTTCTGCTGATAGTGCAAGCGCAGTCTTGATCGTCGAGGCCAGCGCATCGCTGTCACCAGGCAGAACGCGCCATCCGGTGCGGTCTTTTTCTGCAGCATCGGGCGGTGCCAGCACGGTTTCGGGCACTGCGCCAAGGTCAGAAACGATGACTGGAACACGGGCCGCTTGTGCTTCAACAGCGGCTCGGCCGAAGGCTTCCGGTTCGATCGAGGCGACAACGGCAAGATCCGACAGCGCCATGGCCGCCGGCACGTCCGCGCAATGGCCGACCAGCCGGACCTGATCCTGCAGGTTCCAATCGGCAATCAACTGCTTCAACTCTGCCACATAACCGTCTCGGCCTTGAGCATCGCCGGCAAGGATGGCAATCGGTGCCGTTACCCCCGAGGCCTTCAGCGTGCCCATGGCCTCGATCAACACCTTCTGGCCTTTCCAGCTCGTCAGGCGGGCCATGTTCATGATGATCGGGCGGCCTGTGGGAACACCCCAACTGTCTTTCAGGGCCTGCCGGCGAAGGGCACTGACGTTTTCCGGCGCGAGACCTTTCAAATCCGAGCCGCGATGGATCACGGTGATGCGATCTTTTGCAAACGGGTGCCGGTCGGAAATGAGATCGGCGATGTATTTTGAGTTCGCAATGACGGTGTCGCCGCGAGCCATGATTGAATTGTAAAGCCCTTTGACCGCATTCGATTGGCTGTAGCTGCCGTGATAGGTGGTGACGAACGGAATGTGTGTCCGCCGGGCGGCAAAGAGCGAAGACCATGCCGGAGCCCGGCTTCGGGCGTGAATGATGTCAACGTCCTGCGCGCGGATCAGATCGCTCAACAGGCCGGCATTTTTCCAAAGAGTGATCGGGTTTTTCGATTTGACCGGCAATGTGAAATGCTGTGCGCCAATATCTTCCAACTCGCGCACCATCTGCCCGCCCTGACTGGCGACGAGCGCTGTTCCACCTGCAGCGATAAGAGCGCGGGCAATATCGACAGTGGTGCGTTCCGCGCCCCCGGAGTTCAAGTCGGGGATCACTTGCAATACGGTTGGGGCGGTGGGCAGGGACACCAGCAGGGCTCCGGGCGGTCTTTTAAATGACGGATGGCTGTGCCAAAGGACACCAGCAGAAGAAACTGAAAGAGAGCCATAGTATGGGCGCGGCGGAACCGCAATTCATTGAGGTCGGAAAAAACGGTCAGAGGCGGAAAATCGCTGTCCGGAAAGATGCAGGAAGATCGCCCGGTCTCCTGTGGCTGTCGGGTTTCAAGTCTGACATGAGCGGAACCAAGGCTGAGGCCCTGTCTGCATTTGCTCGGGAGCGGGGGCAGGAAGCGGTTCGCTTTGATTATTCCGGGCACGGACTTTCAGAAGGCGCATTTGAAGAGGCGTGCGTGTCCGATTGGCTTGAGGAAGCCGAGGCGGTGTTCGACACCTGCACGAGCGGCGAAACCATCCTTGTCGGCTCGTCCATGGGCGGCTGGATTGCTCTTCTCCTGGCCCTCTCACGCAAGGAAACAAGCCGGATCAAGGGTTTGATTTTGATCGCGCCTGCGACTGACTTCACAGAGGAGCTAATGTGGAAAGAGCGGTTCTCGGACGAAATTCGCGCGGCGATCCTGCAGGACGGACGCTGGGAGCAGCCGTCCGACTACAGCGATGATCCTTATGTCATTACCCGCAAGTTGATCGAAGACGGGCGGTCTCATTTGCTGTTCGGCAGCCCTCTTCAGATCGGGGTGCCGGTGACGATCCTGCAAGGTGCGCTGGACCCGGATGTTCCACTTGGTCATGCGGAACGGCTGGTGCAGGCTCTGCCACAAGATGATGTCACGTTTACAGTTGTTCCGGACGGTGATCACCGTTTGTCGCGGCCAGAAGACATCGAGTTGCTGATCCGGTCTGCCGCTTCCATGATTTGGGTCCGTGTCCTCCTAAAGGCCCTTGGCGAGCGGCTTACGGATTCTGATTGGCGGAGCCTTAACGGCCTTGAATGACTTCCTTCTCGCAATCCAGAAGATGCATGGTCATCTCGGTGTAGAGGCTGAAGTCGCTCACCTTCGATGCACGCCCGCGCAGGAACATTTCAACATCATTGGATGCGTAGTTGGCCGCGGTGGTTTTTCGCAAGAAACAGCTGCAACGGGGCCCGTCCATATTGCTTTTACTCTCACACAAGGCGGTGTGTTCACTTGGCTGACCTGAGCCACCGGCCGTCCCGTCTGTTGTGCAGATTTGGCGAAGTTCATTCAACTTGGCGAGCGCCTGCGCAGACAGGCGGCCCGGTTCGTTGGCGTAGTAAAATGAGAGATCGACGTTGGAAAGACTTGTGTCCAGTGACTTGGTGAAAATGCAGCCGCATTGGTCTGCCGAGAGGCCAAGCTCAATCTGGCAGGCGTTCGACATTCGTGCCCATCTGTTTTCAGATGCTGAGAGCGGTTCGCTGGCAAAAGCGGGTGTCAGGACAAACCCAAATAGAATCGCGAAGAAACAGACAACAGTTCTCATTGCACCACCGAAATCGCTCTGGAGACCTTGTCCTGAAGCCTTAGCGCAGAAGTCTTTACGGGCAATGTATCTCAGATCGATGGTTTTCGATTAGACCGGGAGGGTTTCCTTGCCTTGTTTCTGTACACGGTACCAGGCCCAGAACAACCGTGCTGCCACGCCTCTGTTAGGTGCCCAATCTGTCGCAATCCGGTCCAGTGTTTTTACGTCCGGCTTTTCACTGAGTTCGAACGCGTCACGAACAGCGATTTGAAGGGCAAGATCTCCGCTTGGAAAAATGTCCGGGTGGCCTGCGCAAAAGAGAAGAAATATGTCGGCCGTCCATCGCCCGATCCCTTTGATCTCACACAATTGGGTGTGCGCGTATTCGGCTGGGGCAGTTGCCAGCCCCGCCAAATCGAGGCCGTTCTGACACGCTGTTGTTACGGCGCGCAGAGTTCGGATTTTGGGTTTGGACAAGCCAACTGCGGCCAGATCTTCATCGCTAAAGCAGGACAGGTTCTCAGCGGTCAATGGCGTGACCAAGGTCTGCAAGCGGGCAAAGATTGCGCTCGCGCTGGCAACGGAGACCTGCTGGCCGGTGATGATGTGCGCCAATCCTTCAAAGTCAGCTGGCCGGCGGCGCAGGGGCAAAGGACCTGCCATCTCAGAAATGCTCTGCAAGCGTGGATTTGCAGTAAGAAGCTCCGAAAGCCCCCGGTTCAAGTCATCTTCTGTGTGAATTGGCTTCATCACGGGACTTCGACGACCTCCACGCTTGCGCAAGGGCTTTGGAATGATAGGAACGGTTAGCCGTAAAAGACCCGCAGCTTCCAATCAACCGTTCTCAAACTTCATGACTGAGCCCGTCTTTCGTTTCGCGCCATCTCCGAATGGCCATCTGCATCTTGGCCATGCCTTGTCGGCTTTGCTGAATGCCCGCGCGGCAGTGGCGTTGCATGGCCGGTTCCTGGTGCGTGTCGAAGACATCGATCAGACCCGGTGCACGCCTGAGCTGGAACGGGATATGTTTGAGGATCTGGCATGGCTTGGGGTTCCGCTTGATGAGCCGGTGTTGCGTCAGTCGGAAGCCTTTCCGCACTACCGGTCGGCGCTGGAAAAGCTTCAGGACCTCGGGCTGGTCTATCCGGCTTACCTGACGCGGGCCGAGATCAAGCGCTTCGTCGCGGGTCACGAAGAAAAGGGCAGCCCTTGGCCACGGGATCCGGATGGCGCGCCGCTTTATCCCGGAGACGATGCGGTTCTGAGCGAAGAGGAAATACAACAACGGTCTCAGAGTGATGCGCCCTTTGCCCTCCGGCTTGATATGAAGGCGGCTCTGAGCCGCATCGGAGAACCGCTCACCTGGCAGGAGTATGGGGCGGAAGGTCCTGCGTTGTTCGAGCCAGCGAAATCCATCGCCGTTGATGCCGCTGCCTGGGGCGATGTAGTTCTGGCCCGGAAAGACACGCCTACCAGCTATCACCTCTCCGTTGTCGTCGATGACGCGCGCCAGGAAATCACGGATGTGCTGCGCGGCCAGGACCTTTATGCAGCAACAAGCGTCCACCGCGTTTTGCAACATTTGCTGGACCTGCCGGAGCCGCGCTACCGCCACCACCGGCTGATCCTTGGTGACGATGGCCGCAAATTGTCCAAGTCAAACCGGGATACAAGCCTGCGATCCTTGCGGGAAACCGGCGTGACCCATGCGGATCTTCGCAAGCGTATTGGGCTCTAATGCTCTGCCTTATTCACTACATCCCGAGCACATACTCCAGGAACCAGATCCAGAGACTTGTCGTTAAAACGGCGAGTGCCGTGGTTACGGTGATCGCGTTCGCTGACATAGCGTGACCGGTGCCATATTTGTTCGCGAAAACATAGGCATTGATGCCGGTTGGGCAGGCAGCCGTCAAAGTGGAGACCGCCACCCAGAGCGGTGGCAAGTTGAAGACAAAATACCCCAGCGAGAACACGGTTGCCGGCATGATAACAATCTTGATCGCTGACAGAACCAGCCCGGGCAGTATGTTGCCGCGCATGCCATATTGAACAAGGCTCATACCCAGCGAAATCAGGGCGAGTGGTAGTGCGGTTGCCCCGATCCGGTTCAGCAGATCACTGGCCAAAGACGGCAGGTCAAACCCGGTCATGCGCCAGCAGAACGCGGCGATTATGGTGATCACAAGCGGATTGCGGATCAGGCTCTTCGCGGCGCTTTTAATCAAGGTCAGTACCGGCGGGCTTTCCCCGCCGCTGTCATGGGCAGCGGCCCGCTCCATAACAATCGCCATCAAAACGGTCATAAAAGCCAGGTGAATGGAAACGATGAGCAGCAAGGGGATCAGGCCGTCATCTCCGTAAACCGCTGCGACCAGCGGCAGGCCGACCAGAATTGTATTTGCAAAGGCCGCCGAGATCGCTCCGATCGCACCGGCACGGGCATCGCGCCCGAAGCCTTTGCGAATGACGAGAGTTCCAAGTGTCCAGGCGCACGCGATCCCGAGAAAATAACTCGCCCAAAGCGCCCATGGCAGTCCTGCCGACAGATCTGCTGTCACAAGCGTCCGGAAAATCAGGATCGGAATGGCGACCACATAGACAAATTCGCCGAGCGCTTCGCTTACCTTCATGCTGAGGATTTTGGTTCGGGCCAGGCCGTATCCAAAGCCGATCAGCAGAAAGACAGGGGCGACGATTGTGAGTGTTTGAACAAACATGCCTTTGACGGGGCTTGAGCATGGCTGGTGGACACCGGCCAGCGGGGAAGGTAAGCAAGTCTGTCATACTGGTTCGCTGGAGATCGGGACGCAAGCCCCTGATGCCATCCGTTTTGAATTGGGGTCGCGCCGAATGGCTGAATACGATGAGGACAGTGTCAATCTTGCGCTTCTGGCGCATGATTTGCGCACGCCCTTGGGCGCCATGCGGCTGACAGCTGAACTGATTGAAACAGGGCCTTTGAATGATGCGCAATCAGAGCAACTGTCCGTGCTCATGAGGGCCATCGACTCTCTCGAGCAGATGACAACGGAATTGATTACGGACGCAGCTCCTGGGGATGCGGGCGAAGATGCAGCCGTTTCAATATCATCACTTGTTCACGATTGTGCAGATCTGTTTCGTGTGGCTGCCGAGAAAAAAGGCCTGAAACTCACGGTCCGGCTTCAGGACACGGCTGGCGCGTGCCAGACTGGTGCTGCTGGCCAGCTCAGACGGGCTGTCTCTGCCTTGCTTGACAATGCGATCAAGTACACGGAGAGAGGCGGGATCAGTCTTGAGGTGATTTCCTGTCCGTTTCCTGAAAAGCAGCTTGGATCCTCCGAGCAATCGAATGCGAGCACTGCAGACGCCTACTGGGTGAGCCTCTCCATCACAGACACAGGACCTGGTATTGATCCAACGGAACGGGATGATCTGTTCCGTCCTTTTGTGCGAGGGCGCAGAGCTCGGGAAAACACACCGGGCAGCGGTCTTGGTCTTTGGGGAATTGCCCAAACGGTCCGGCAAATGGGCGGTGTCTTGAACCACTCCTCCCCGGAGGCGGGCGGCAGCCGCTTCGAAGTGCAAATTCCTGTAAGGCCGGCCGCGCCCGGGTTTAAAGTTGCCAAGATTGCTTCAAAGGCGGGCGCGGAAGACAATGAACTTCCTGACCATGTCCTAATCGTGGACGACAATGAAACCAATTGCCGCCTCTTGGCTGCCTTGTTAGAGTCCTTTGGCGTGACCTCCGACATTGCTCATTCGGGCGAAAATGCGATTAGACTGGCTCTGGAGAAGGAATACGGGGCCGTTCTCCTGGATCTTCACATGCCCGGCATGGGTGGTCTTGAAGTTGCCCAGGAGCTGCGCCGAAACCGGCCGGCGGAGGAGTTGCCGCTCATAGCGGTTACTGCAGCTCTGGAAGCCTTCGGCGATGACTTACTGCGCAAGGCTGGATTTATGGAGGGGTTGGGCAAGCCGCTGGCGCCGTCTGCTCTTTACGATGTCCTCGTAAGAGCGCAGCAACTCAAGAGTGTTCACTGGATCTAACCAGTCGTCGAGACGGGCAGCGGTGTGGTCTCTAGGCTTTTGCGATCTCTGTTGCCATTTCGAGCGCATCGGCGAGGCGATCATCGCCCCAGAACAGTTCGCCATTTTGAAGCACGAAACTGGGTGCACCGAAAATACCTTTTTCTTCCGCTTCGCCGACAGATGCGCGCAACGCGTCCTTTACTTCTGGCGATTTAGCAGCCTCAAGAACGTCCTTGGCAGGAGCGCCTGCCTCCAGGAGGAGGTGCGCCAAAAAGGCTTCATCGGAAATGTCCTCACCGCTGCCGAACTCGGCAACAAAAACGGCGCGCGTGAAGTCGCCGATCCAAGGCTGTGTCCGCCCTGCCTGAGCAATCCGCGCGGCCAGCAATCCGGCCTGAGGAAATGGATCCGGGATAGTCAGCGGCAGGCCATACCGGGCGCATTGGCGCTCCATATCCCGCCACATGTAACGGCCTTTGGCCGGATAAAGGTTGAACGGCGACGTGTCCCAGCCGCTCTTCTTGAAAATCGGGCCAAGCAAGAATGGTCTCCAGGATACGTTTACCCCGGCATCCCGCGCCTGTGTTTCAATCCGCATTGCAGACAAGTAACTGTAAGTAGAGCCGAATTCGTACCAGAACTCGATTGTCGGCTGCTTTGACGCATGCAGTTGAACAACGTTGGACTGGAGTTTCGGGTCAGTGGTCATGGAGCGATCGAGTTTTTCATGAAGCACGCCGGAGAAAACGGCAGGAAAGGATTGGATGCGCAACAGGGATGCGGTAAACAGCGGCCATGATCGACACGCGTTTGACAAAGCATATCCAGAAGATTGCCTCAAGCAAAGCTGTTGCCTGGTGCATCGCACATCCGTTCTTGGCCACCATCGCCTATGTGGCTCTGGTGTCTGCGTTTTTTCTGGCCTTTCCCCGAACCGACTTGTGGGTAAGCGGTCTTTTCTACAGTCAAACGGATGGCTTTTGGGCGCAACACAATCCGTTCCTGCAAAAAGTCCGGCATCTTGGACCGTATCTGGTTCAAACGATCGCCATCTGTTCGGTGGCCATTTTGGTGATCAAGTTGTTGCTGCCGGGCCGACCTCCAATCGTGCCGCTGCGAAAGCCGGTGTTTCTCATCTCCACATTGATCCTGGGACCGGGCATCCTGGTCAACTCGATCCTGAAGGACAACTGGGGTCGCCCACGGCCGCGCTCGATTGAAGAGTTTGGCGGGGAGTTGCCGTTTCAACCAGTCTGGAAAATGACTGATTACTGCGAACGGAATTGCTCGTTTACGTCCGGCGAAGGGGCTGCGGGTATCTGGCTCGTGACAATGGCGTTTCTGGTTCCGGCTTCTTGGCGGAAGGCGGTTCTCGCATTTGTGCTGCCGCTGTGTCTGATCCTGTCAATCAACCGGGTCGCCTTTGGCGGGCATTTCTTCTCCGACACCATGTTGTCCTGGGGGCTGACGTTCCTTGTGATCCTGAGCGTTTATTGGCTGCTATATTTGAAAAAACCGCCCCTAATGACGGATCAGGGGCTGGACGAGTGGTTCACCCGAAACGGCCGTCGGCTGCATCGTTTGGCAAAACGGCTTCTTGTCCGGTTGCGTCAAGCCCTTCGTGGTTCCGGGAGCGCACAGTCGGAGAGCTAGAGAGCCTAAGGGGTCACTTTTTTCTCGGCCGTGTGCGTTTGAGGATCCGGGCAAATCGCAATGGCGACCGGTCTTCCACCCAGGTGATCATGCCATTCAGGTGCGGTGCTGACTTGCGGCGTTTGCGCAGGTGGCGGGCTGCGCTCCGGCTTGTGCCGATGATGACCACACTGCCGAGCGCCAAGAGCGGGACGCCAGTCGGGATCGGCAACCATACGGTCGCCAGGCCGAGCAGGATGAGAACAGCGGCCAGTGACCACCACAGGATTTTCATTTCAGCGCCAGAAATTGAAACGATCAATTTCTGAATAGCGCAGCGACTGAGACGGATTTATGAACCTCTTGGTTCGAACGTCACAAATGCGCCTTCAAAGCGGTCAGCAAGGATCGGCTGCCACCATCAATCATTTGGTAGACCCGTTCGAAACCATCCTCGCCGCCATAATAAGGATCTGGCACATCGGTGGGCGGTGAGTTCAGGAACATACGCAGGCCGGGATGGTCTTTCCTGGTGCGTGATTTTAGCGTGCTCAGGTTGTTTGAGTCCATCGCCAAGATGAAATCAAACTGCGTGAAATCGCCATTCGTCACCTGACGGGCGCGCTGTGCGGTCAAGTCAATTCCGTGCCGAGCGGCAACTTCAATCGATCGGGGATCCGGCGGGTCTCCTGCGTGCCAAGCGCCCGTTCCAGCTGAATCAATTAGAAAGCGATCGCTCAATCCGGCATTTTCCACTGTGGCGCGAAAAACCCCTTCGGCGAGCGGTGAACGGCAGATGTTGCCAAGGCAGACGAAAAGTACTGAAGTCATAAGCCTATCAACCGAGCATAGTCGCCGCTGTCAAGCGGATCGGCTGCGGTCCTGACACTTGCTGTCGGGTACACGTTTTGAAAACCATCCCTCAGAGTGCCGGGCGCCGAGTTGTGAATCACCGGCACAAAGGTCGATGAGGGAAAAAATGAAGGCGTCGGGTTTGGCGGTGATTGAAAGACTCAGCAAGGTCAGGTGGCCCGTTTGGCTGAAGGGGCTGGCTTCTGCTGGCATCACGTCAACGGATCCCTATGTCCGGCGACGGCAGATGGTCGTGAACGTTTCGGCGCTGGTTGGCATAGCCGACAACCTGTTTCATACGATCCAGAACCTGACCTATGCATTTCATGAACTGATGCCGCTCAGCATCTATGGGATCATCATGATCTGCCTGTTTGCCGCGACTTCGCGATTGCATCGCTTTGGCGACAACGTTGCAGCGATCTATTTTGTAACAGTGATTGCGACCGGAAACACGTTCGTAGTTTGGACGCTGGGTTTGGAAAGCGGGACACAGGCCTATTTTGCCCTCGGTGGTGCGGCCTTCATCTTTTTTGGAGTGGGACATTGGCGCCTTTTCGCAGGCTGTTTCTGTCTTGCTCTGGTTCTTCTGGTTTCTGCGTACGTCTTTGCGCCGAACGTTGGGCCTGTGATGCCTCATGACCTTGCCTTTCGAAAGCAATTGGCAGCGCAGGTCATGGTCAATGTTCTGATCATCTCCAGTGTCTTGATTGTATATTCCTTGACGGCGTTGCATCGCGCTGAAGCTGCTTTGGCAGCCGAACACGAGCGAGCCGAAACCCTGATCGAGACCATCATGCCCCGGGCAATCGCAGACCGGCTAAAAAAGGCGCCGGAAACACGAATTGCTGACCGGCATGACGCTGTGACCGTGCTCTTTGCGGATCTCGTTGGGTTCACTCCGGCAGCGCGGAACCTTCAACCGGATGAGGTGGTCGGGTTTCTTGATGGCCTGTTTCGGGATTTCGATCATCTGGTCGAAGAGTTTGGCGTTGAGAAAATCAAGACGATTGGGGATGCGTACATGGTTGTTGGTGGCCTGAATGGTCCGCCCCACGAGGCTGCGGTTGCGGTCGGTCATCTGGCGCTCAAGATGATGAGTGTGATCCAGTCCAGTGAACCGCTCAGCGGTGTGCATTTGAACTTGCGGGTTGGTATTCATACTGGACCAGCCATTGCCGGTGTTATTGGAAAGCGGCGGTTTTCCTACGATGTCTGGGGAGATGCCGTAAACGTTGCGAGCCGCATGGAATCGCATTCCGTGGCCGGAGAGATCCAGGTGACTGACGCATTTCGTAGTATGGCAGGGTCTAATTTCGACTTTCAAGAGCGAGGCGCTGTTGAAATCAAGGGTGTCGGCAAGATGCAGACAGCTTTTTTAAAGGGAGTGAAGCATGGTTGAAAAGCTGACGCCGGAGGAGCGCTCTGCTGGTTTGGGGAGCCTAGAGAATTGGCAACTCGTCAATGGCCGGGATGCAATCACCGCAACTTTCAAATTCGGTGATTTTTTGGAAGCCTTTGGGTTCATGACACAAGTTGCCCTGGCCGCAGAGAAGATGAACCATCACCCTGAGTGGTTTAACGTTTACAACACTGTCGAGATCACCTTGGCAACACACGACGTCGGTGGACTGAGTGCCTTGGATTTGAAGCTTGCGAAAAAGATCGATCAGTTTGCGGGAAAATAATCGCGCCGTGACGCATTTTCCGGCGTTTGGGTGCATCCAAAGAGCCGGCTCCGAACTCTGCGGTTCGTTTCCGTTCACCCAGTAAAACGGCTTAGCCCTTCCGGATGACGAAGCTGTGCCCTGTTTCGGTCTTCTCTTTGTCGACCAATGTATGGCCCTGTTCCTGACAGAAGTGCGGGATGTCAATTTCAGCCATCGGATCCGTCGTTTGGACAGTGAGTTCTGCTCCGGCATTCAGTCTTGAAAGTGCTTTTTTTGTTTTCAGAACCGGAAGCGGGCATTTCAGGCCCATCAAATCCAGGGTGTTTTCGGTCACGCGCAGAACTCCATTCACAGCACCTTGCTTGACTTGCATATATATCCTGGAAACGGGCGCCGAGAATACCCTGGTGGTGCCGTGAAAAGAGGATCCTTTGATGAGCGATGGTCTGGTAAGTCCGATAGACGTCCTGGACTTTTGGTGGGAAGCGGGCGCAGAGAAATGGTTCGCAAGCGATGATGGTTTTGATGCGCGCTGCCGGGACACGTTCCTTGCTACGATCAAGGCGGCTCAGCAGGGCGACCTGGATGAATGGGCTGAAACGCCGAGTGGTGCCCTAGCTTTGATTCTTCTGCTGGACCAGTTCACTCGGAACGTCTTCCGAGGATCAGCAGAAGCATTTGCCGCCGATCCAAAAGCGGTTGCGATAGCAGAGGCGGCTGTCGCACGTGGATATGACAAGGCCTTCCCGAAGGCGGTTCGGGTATTCTTTTATCTGCCCTTTGAGCACGCTGAAGATATGCAGCTTCAGGAGCGTGCGGTGGATTTGTGCCAGCCGCTCGGAAACATGGAGTTTTACCACTACGCATTGATCCATATGGATGTCATCCGCCGCTTCGGCCGATTTCCACACAGAAACGACATTCTGGGCCGGGCGTCTACCGAAGCCGAGATCGCCTTCTTAAAAGGTGGTGGATTCTCCGCCTAACCTTACGGCCTTCAAGGTTGCGTTTGCGGCAGATCTTCGGATCTGCCGTTTTTTTATGCGTGTGTGCGCTGCACAAAAATTTTGCCCATTGCTTCAGCAAATTGAGCTCACCTGTTTAATTCTTGTGCAGAATTGTTGCCTGAAAAACCATCACTACCCTGCTCGAAAATCTGCTCGCCGTTGAAATTCTTGCCCGGTAAACGCCGGAAAACAGCCGTTTATTGAATCAAATCTTCAAGTTGGCACGGTCTTTGTAAAGGAGAGCGCAACACCGGTTCGTGTGCCGACTGTCGGCGCCACCAAGATCCAAGGCCCATCCAGAGGGGAACAACGGACATAGAGGCGGATCGGTTGCGGAGCTTCTTCGCCGGGAAGGGGCACTAAAGAGGGGAATGGAACGAGCAATGAAAATAGTGATGGCCATCATCAAGCCGTTCAAGCTCGACGAAGTGCGTGATGCCTTGACCGGCATCGGCATCCAGGGGCTCACGGTTACAGAAGTGAAGGGCTACGGCCGCCAAAAGGGTCATACCGAAATTTACCGCGGGACCGAATATGCGGTCAGCTTTCTTCCGAAGCTGAAGATCGAAGTCGCCGTAGACGGCGGATCTGTCGACAAAGTCGTCGAGGTCATCTCCGGGGCCGCCAAGACCGGTCAAATCGGGGACGGCAAGATCTTTGTCTACTCCATCGATCAAGTTGTTCGCATCCGCACCGGCGAAACCGACGCCGAAGCTCTCTGACATTCAGGTAAGGAAACGTACTCATGAAAAAACTTGTCGCTAAGGGCGCGGCATCGCTGGCTCTTCTGAGCCTCTCCGCCTTGCCGGTATTGGCCCAGGACGCTGAAGCAGCTCCGGCCGTCACGCCGGAAGTCGCCTACATCTTCAACACGCTGTTGTTCCTGATCGGTGGTTTCCTGGTCATGTGGATGGCAGCTGGTTTCGCCATGCTGGAAGCCGGTCTCGTCCGCTCCAAAAACGTCTCCATGCAGTGCCTGAAGAACATTTCCCTGTACTCCATCGCAGGTCTGATGTTCTGGATCACTGGCTACAACCTGATGTACACCGGCGTTGACGGTGGGTTCATGGGTTCCTTCGGACCGTATTCCTTCGATCCGGTCGGCGGCGATGCGCTGGACACCGGTTACTCCACTGCATCTGACTGGTTCTTCCAGATGGTGTTTGTGGCAACCGCAGCATCTATCGTCTCTGGTACTCTGGCTGAGCGCATCAAGCTGTGGCCGTTCCTGATCTTCACCGTTGTCCTGACCGGCTTCATCTACCCGATCGCTGGCTCTTGGCAGTGGGGCGCAGGTTGGCTCTCTGAAATGGGCTTCTCCGACTTCGCCGGTTCCACACTGGTTCACTCCGTTGGTGGCTGGGCAGCTCTTGCTGGCGCGATCATCCTCGGTGCCCGTAAAGGCAAATATGGTACGGACGGTGCCGTTCATCCGATGCCGGGTTCTTCCATGCCGCTTGCAACACTGGGTACCTTCATCCTGTGGCTCGGCTGGTTCGGCTTCAACGGTGCATCCCAGCTCGCAATGGGCTCCATCGGTGACGTGACCGACATCTCCCGCATCTTTGCAAACACCAACATGGCTGCTGCTGCCGGTGTTGTTGCTGCGGTCATCCTGACCCAGGTCATGTACAAAAAAGTCGATGTCACAATGGCTCTGAACGGTGCTCTGGCAGGTCTTGTTTCCATCACAGCTGAGCCGCTGGCTCCGAGCGTATGGCAAGCCGTCTTCATCGGTGCCATCGGTGGTGTGATCGTTGTCTTCACTGTGCCGCTGCTCGACAAGCTGAAAATCGACGATGTTGTTGGCGCAATCCCGGTCCACCTGATTGCAGGTATCTGGGGCACGCTGATTGTACCGCTGTCCAACGACGGTGCATCCTACGGCACCCAGATCGTCGGTATCGTCTCCTACGGCGTGTTCACACTGGTTGCATCCGGCATTGTCTGGTTCATCCTGAAAGCTGCTATGGGCATCCGGGTCTCCGAAGAGGAAGAGGCTCTGGGTCTCGACAAGGTCGAGATCGGTGTCGAAGCCTATCCGGAATTCGGAACCGGCTCTCAGCGCATGTAAATCGCACTTATGGATTGCCGCCAGAAATGGCGGCGGTCCGGCCTGGCGGGGTTTTGGCTCAACATCTTTCCCCAGCCGGCCAACCGAAATCTCCCAGGCGGTCTATTGGCTCGGACCGCAAACTTGGACCCCCGGGGATATTCCCCGGGGCTTTTTTTATGAAGGTCGGGAAGTAATGCCGTCGGGCGAAGGTGAGAGAAGCACTTGGCTACTTTTCGATAGCTTGATTGGCGGGGCCTCTAGCCGAAAACGGCCTTCATAGCTTTCGCTTTGCTCCGCAATGAGCGCTCCAATTTGAGATCCACAGCCGTGAGGCTTGCGAGCGAAGATCCCAAAGGACCTTTTGACAGGACCAATGTTCCAATATCGACCCGGCCGCGCCAAAGCGGTTCGATCATGGTGTGACCGGGGACAGCCAGAGAGTCCGCTTCAAGAATGCCTGGGCTTTGCAGGTTTTGTTTCATGGAAATGGCTGCAATCTGAGCACCCGGTGACATTCGCGCAAACGTCTCATTGAAAGCGATCTTCCAGGAAAAGACGTGAGCCCCCTCAATGAAAAGGATGAGCGAGGCGATCAAGGTGTCTCCAGCCCAAAGCTGATCAATGCGAACGCCATTGTTCAAAGAGCGGTTCTTGATCACGTTTCTGGAGAAGAGCGCCGTCTCCGGGTTGCTTGAGAGCGCAGTGCCAGCGCGCCCTTTCCAGCCTTCGGCTTCGAGCTTTAAAAACTCTTCGAAGCCTTCGATTGCCTCCTCACCCGTTAGATGGGAGATCCGAATTGGGCCGTGATCCTCCAGCCGGCGCAATTGTCTGCGCATTTCCTTGCGGCGCTTGCCGGACATCGCTGTTTTGTATTGGATTTCTCCAAGGTCTCCGAAGCTGTGGCCTGCGCGGGAAAGCTTCTCTGCCCAGCGGCTTTCCCAGCCGGTTATTTCCGCAGCCAGCGACGCAACCCGGCTCTTGCAGGGCAGAAAGGGCATGGCCATGAGGTTTGCCGATCCGGCCCCAGCCTGGACAAATGCTGCGACATCGTCAGGTCCGCCGGCGTCACGCAAAAGCGGCGTTCCGAGCGGCGCGAAGTAAGAAGTCCATGTCGTCTTGATCGGAACAGCAAGCCCTGCCCGGCGACGCCCGATAGGTGCTGCCATTCGCCAGTCTTGGGAACTCTTTGCCCGTATCACCAGAAGGCGGACCGTTGCTGCCGGAAAGGCCTGCAGAAAAGGCTGAAGAAACTCCGGTGTAAAGAAAGGATTTGGATCAACGGAGTTGTCTGCCAGATCCTGCCATTGGTCCAACGGCGTTTCGGGCGCGAGCGGGTCAAGCCAGAGGACTTCCAGCTGATCCTTCCTATCCGATGGATCGGTCAAGCGGCGGCGTTCCTAGCTTGAAACATCAATGGCAAAATGAAAGTTGTGATATTGAGCTTTCGTTTGGCGGCAAAAGCAAGAGCGGTGGTTTCAAATAAAATTGCGCAACTCGTGGCAACAGCAGCTCCCATCAATCCGAGCCATGGGATGAAAATGAGATTGAGAACGACGTTCAAGACAAACGTGGTTCCATAAATGACCGCGCAGGTTTTCTGCAGTCCGGTCATGGTCAACAGTGCGTCGGCTGGACCGATAGAAGCACGTGCAAGCACGCCAATCATCAGCACGGCAATGAGCAGATACCCATCTGCGAAACCGGATCCAAACAGTTCAAGAAGCCACGGGGCGATGATCAGCAAGCCGATACCGGCTCCCACGGACGGCCAGAAGGTCCAGTGCACCGCCTGACGCACATAAGCTGCCAGCCCGGTCATGTCATCGCTGTGCAGATAGCGGGAAAACCGATGCGCCGAGGCGGCGCGTACGGCAAAATAAACAAAATGCACCAGAGCCAGTGTCTTGGAGGCTGCGAAGTAGATTGCGACCTGATCCGGTTCTTCAAAGAAGCTCACCATTATGACATCGGCACTGGTGATCAGCTGCAAGAAACCGTCGACAACCAGCATCGGCAGGGAAATCAAAATCCAGAGCCGAACATCAGTCTTTTTTGGCCCTTTCGGCAAAACCGGCTTCAAACGCTGGTTGAGGTGAACGTGCTGGTAGGCGGCGACCAGAAACGCCGACAAGACAGCTGCCATCGCCGCAGTGGTTGCGGTTGCCTTACCGGCAAAGACCAGAAAAATCAGAATGATCATCAGGAGTGCCGCTGGGCGCCAGATATAGGTTGGCAGCATTGCCAGGAACGGCCAGTCGTAACTGCGCGCGATACCGTCTTGTGCCATGGCGTAGGAGAAAAATGGCAAGGCGAGCAAGGCAACTGACAACGGAACAACGTAACTCGGATCGATCACCGGCTGCAGCAATGCGATGACCCCAATCCCGACACCGGCAATCGTCGATCCGATCAGGAACACCGACCGGCGGCTCGTGCTGATGAAACCCCGGAGGCTGTCCGGATCTCCGGCCTCCCGGTACTTCGGAATGAATTTGCTGGCGGAGGAGGAAAATCCGCCACAGGCCATAACGCCAAGGATAATCACAAACGTCCAGGCGACGGCGAAGACGCCGTAATCATAGGCACCAAGCATTCGTGCGAGGACAACCTGGGACAGATAGGCAAGTGCTGCGCCGCCTACACGAATTCCGAAAGTTGCAATGGCCATCCGCTGTGCGGCTTGATTGTCCGTTCCACCCGCCCCCAATAGGCCGAACGCCCGCGTGGCCAGTTGTTTCAACTGCGCAGCAAGGGTCGCGTCCTGACCGGTATTGGGCGTCGAATTGTCCGGAGACTGCACGAAAAATTCCTTTTGCGTATTCTTCCGTATTTATGACATGGGGACATTAACATTCCGTGGCTTGCAGCTGCGGTCGGGCCAAGACGACAACGTAAAGATCGTATTGCAGAGCAGTTTGCATGAGAGAGTGCGCTTGCCATTTCCCTCAAGATCGCACTAACAAGGCAGACGAACTGTACGATTTTCCGGAGCGGTGTCCTGACCCTTATTGCTGAGAACCTGACCATTGATCGCGGCGGGCGCCGGGTGTTTCAAAACCTCTCTTTCACTCTCAGCCAAGGCACCGCCCTTGTGGTGACCGGCGCGAATGGTATCGGCAAGTCTTCATTGTTGCGCACCCTGGCGGGCCTGGTTGCTCTGGCGGGTGGCATGATCCGTTACGAGAGCGGTGAAGACGACAGGCCAGCGCATGAACACGCTCATTATTTCGGCCATCAAGACTCGGTGAAGCCGGCATTGTCGGTGCTCGAAAATCTTGAGTTCTGGCAAAGTTTTACAGCACCTACGGCTGCAGCTGGTTTTGCCGGCGAGCCGCGTAAGCCGATGGAGGCTTTGGAACTGCTCGGGATTGGTCATACCGCACACTTGCCCGCTGCCTATCTGTCTGCGGGTCAAAAACGGCGGTTGTCGTTGTCCCGGCTGTTGGTAACTGCGCGGCCGATCTGGTTGATGGACGAGCCGACCTCTGCACTGGACAAGAATTCCGAAGCCCTGCTCCTGAGTTTGATGAATGGCCACCTGGAAGCCGGTGGCTTGATCGTGACGGCGACCCATACCGAGTTGGCGTTGACTAAAATTCAAACACTGCATCTGGAAGCTGCACAACCGGCTGAGCAGGCCCTTGAGGAGGGCTTCCTATGACAGGCTGGGCTATGGCGTTGTTTCAACGGGACTTGAGGCTGTCGGTTCGGGTGGGCGGCAGTGCCTTGGTCGGTGTTTTGTTTTTCCTGGCTGTTGTGACGGTCATTCCTTTTGGTGTTGGCCCGGATCTCAATCTGCTGGCACGGATCGGTCCTGCAATCCTCTGGATCGGGGCCCTGCTGGCAACGCTGCTCGGACTGGATCGCCTGTTTCAAGCGGATCGCGATGACGGAACACTCGATCTTATGTTGATGGCGGGACGACCCCTGGAGCTGGTTGTTCTGATCAAATGTTTGGCGCATTGGACCGCGACAGGTTTGCCCCTGGTGGTCGCCGCGCCGGTGCTCGGTATCTTCTTGAACCTAGATCCAGTCTCCATGGCGGCGGTCACCGCAACGCTGCTGGTTGGAACCCCGGCGCTTACGCTAATTGGCGCAATCGGTGCGTCGCTGACGGTCTCTCTGCGCCGTGGTGGCCTCTTGCTGGCCGTTCTGGTTGTCCCGCTCGCGATCCCTGTTCTGATTTTCGGCGTCAGTTCGGCTGATGCTGCGATCCGTGATCCTGTGCCTTTCCTGACGCCGTTTCTGATCCTCTGTGCGCTGTCTCTCATTGCGGCCGTTGTTGGCCCGATAGCATCTGCAACAGCACTGCGATTTGCGTCAGACTAAAGCCATATTGATCGCCCTCAATGCCTCCTGCGGCAGACTTGTCCATTGAAGCGGGCAAAGCTCTAGATTAGAACGGTTCCATGGCATTCTGGGATTACGCAAATCCGACGCGGTTTTTGAGGTTCGTGCAGGTGGTCCTCCCCTGGTTGACAGGGCTGTGTCTCCTGTTGTTCGCGGTCGGGCTTTACATGAGCTTCTTCGTCGCGCCGGAGGATTATCAGCAAGGGGACACGGTGCGGATCATGTACATCCATGTCCCTGCCGCCTGGCTGTGCATGATGTGCTACTCGGTCATGACCCTGTCGTCGATCGGAACCCTGGTCTGGAAGCATCCGCTGGCGGACGTTTCGGCGAAAAGCGCTGCCCCCATCGGTGCCGCTTTCACCTTTATGGCGCTCGTGACCGGCTCCTTGTGGGGCAAGCCCATGTGGGGCACCTACTGGGTCTGGGATGCCCGCCTGACGTCCGTCCTCGTCCTTTTCATCATGTACCTGGGCCTGATGACACTGTGGCGCACGATGGAAGACCCGATCAAGGCCGGGAAAGCTGCGGCTGTTCTGACGCTCGTCGGCGCCCTGAATCTGCCGATCATCAAGTTTTCCGTCGATTGGTGGAACACGCTTCATCAGCCGGCAAGTGTGATGCGGTTTGATGGCCCGACCATTCACCCGGATATCTTGTGGCCGCTGTTGGTGATGGCCGTTGCCTTCACCCTGATGTTCTTCGTTCTTCACTTGATGGCCATGCGCAATGAAATCCTGCGGCGGCGTGTCCGCGCTCTGCGGATGCGTGCAGCGAGTGCCGCACAGCCAGGTCCTGCCGGGGCCGCCCAACCTGCGGAGTGACGTCATGGATCTTGGACCACACGCCGGATTTATCCTCGCTTCTTATGGCCTTTGCCTATTAACGGTTCTGGTCCTGATTGCCTGGGTGCGATTGGACAAGGTCGCGCAGGAAAAAGCTCTGAACGACCTCGCTGACCAAGGCATCAAACGCGCAAGGCCGGAAGACGGGAGCACTCAGGTCTCATGAGCACACTTGAAAATGGTTCGGGATCTGAGCCCAAAAAACGTGGCTTTCCTGTTCTCGTCCTGCTGCCCTTGATTGTTTTTGCAGCGCTTGCCGGGCTGTTCCTGTTTCAGCTGACGCTCGGAGACGATCCGAGCAAGATCCCGTCTGCGCTGATCAATAAACCTGCGCCGGAGTTTTCCTTGGAGCCGCTTGAGGGCTTGTCTGAAAACGGCGCTCCGATGCCCGGATTTTCGCGTGAAGACCTGATCGGTCAGGTTTCCGTCGTGAACATCTTTGCGTCCTGGTGCGGCCCGTGCCGGCAGGAGCACCCGCTCCTGGAAGAATTGGCGAAGCTCGACGGCTTCCAGCTGCTGGGGATCAACTACAAGGATAAAGCCGCGAACGCGCGCCGGTTCCTTGGAAGTCTCGGCAACCCTTATGACCGCATCGGCGTCGATGACAGCGGACGGACAGCCATCAACTGGGGTGTCTACGGCGTTCCGGAAACCTTCATTGTCGATAAGACCGGCACCATCCGCTACAAGTTCATCGGCCCGCTCGATCCGCAAAGCTATGAGACCGGTTTCCTTCCGGAACTGCGGAAGATTATGGCCGAGGGGTGAAACCCTCGCGCTGATCACGGGCTGTCTTTCAATTTTCACAAACGTGCGAAAAACCAGTGCTGCGCGCGCTATCACCGCCACGTGACTCGCTCTTTACAAGGTGCCTGCCTATCTTACTGAAAACAGTTACGGGACAAGAGCCAATGGTGGGCATCCATACCCGGACAGCACGACACGCTGTCCGAGCGTGTTTCATTTTTGTTTGCGGATTATTTGCGGCGGGCATTTCCTCGAATGCTGCGAACGCGGGGCCGCAGAAGGTCGTCGAGCTCTTCACCAGCCAAGGCTGCTCTTCCTGCCCGCCAGCTGATCGGCTCGCTGAGCAGCTTGTACAGGAAGAGGGGGATATCCTGACGCTGGTTTTGCCGGTCGATTATTGGGATTACCTTGGATGGAAAGACACGCTTGCGAGCCCGGTTCATTCGCAGCGCCAGCGTGCGTACGCTCAAAAGCGCGGCGACCGGTCGGTTTATACTCCGCAGATGGTGATCAACGGTGAAGAACATGTTGTCGGAAGCCGCGAGGCGGATGTTCGTGCTGCCTTGAAGCGCGCTGAGCCGCTTGCAACCGACGTGACGCTCAAAATCTCGGACATGGCTGTTGAGGCTAAGGTCAGCGGTGAGTTGCCTGCGGGTGCAAAAATGGCAACTGTCTATTTCCTGCGCGTGCAGGATGAAGCGACAGTGGACATTGGCCGCGGGGAAAATGCGGGCCGCGAAATCACCTATGTGAACGTCGTTCGGGATCTCATGCCGATGGGCATGTGGTCGGGCGGCGAAGAGACGTTCCGCATGGCAAAAACGAAGCTGAATCTGATCAGCGACGCCCGGTGCATCATTTTGATCCAGGTTGAGGATAATGAGGGACCCGGCCAGATCATTGGCGCTGCGGCGATGGATTGGAAGAAGGGTTTTTAGGTGCTGCGTCCAGCCGGTCCGCACAAGTTCTGAGAAATCGCCAACCCGCCAAAACACCCCGGCCAACAGCCGGGGATTGTTTTTGAAAGGCTATCAGGCCAAGTGCTGTTTGAGCATTGATCGGTTATAGAGCACGTCGCGTTCAAACGGATTCAGGTTTCGGTGCCACGCGGCTTTGTCTCGTACGGGAAACCTGAAGCAGCCTGAATTCAATCAAACATGACACGCCATAGGTTCCCGGTTTTCACTTGATAGTCCCGATTGCCGGTTGTCTTGAGGGCAAAACCTGTTACGCCTTGCAGCGCTCAGAAAACCAGCGGGCCGCGAGGCCTTAGGGGGTCTTAATGGCGGTTGGCTTGCAGCTCCGTATTGCCTTTTTCAGCATTGCAATCGGTCTTGTGGTCCTTGGCCTGAAATTCGGTGCCTACTGGCTGACCGGGTCTGTTGCGCTCTACTCCGACGCGCTGGAAACAATCGTCAATGTAGCCTCGTCCTTTGCAGCCCTCATAGCGGTCTGGTTCGCTTCCAAACCTGCCGACAGCAACCATCCTTATGGTCATGACAAGGCAGAGTATTTCGCCGCTGTTCTTGTTGGCGTGATGATTGTGTTGGCCGCTTTGTCGATCTTCAGGGCCGCCTGGATGGGCCTTGTACACGGCGACAGTCCCGATTTTTCACCGCTCGGCATCGGGTTGAATGTTCTGGCCGCACTGATCAATGGGCTCTGGGCGGCTTATCTGATGCGGGTCGGCCGGAAGGTCCGATCGCCGGCGCTTGTCGCCGATGGCAAGCACCTTTTCACTGATGTTGTAAGTTCCCTTGGTGTTCTGATTGGCGTGGTTCTCGTTCTTTTGACCGGTTGGACGATCCTGGACTCGGTCTTGGCGATATTGGTTGGCCTCACAGTCTTGTGGTCTGGTTGGGGATTGGTGAAAGAATCTGTCGGTGGCCTTATGGATGAGGCAGCTTCAGCCGATGTTCTTGAAAAGATCCGGCTGCAGATTTCCGAGCAAGGCGAAGGCGCGCTGGAAGCGCATGACCTACGAACGCGAATCGCCGGAAAGACAACCTTCATTGATTTTCATCTCGTGGTTTCCGGCTCCATGACCGTTGAAGCAGCCCATGAGATCTGCGACCGGATCGAGGCAGCCATCAGTGAGGATGTTCCAGGTGCCCGGATTACCATACACGTGGAGCCGGAACACAAGGCGAAGCATTCGGGTATTGTCGTGCTCTAAGCCTTTTCAATTCGCTGCGAATGGGTCTACTCTCCGCGCTCTTTCTTGTTTTCCGGAACACTCCTGATGCCATCCTGGCGGCGTTTTCGCGCTCAATTTGTTGACCATATCATTCTGATTGCCGGTGCTTTGTTCATGAGCTTGCCGGTTTACGCCTTGTTTGCAGCAACCACGCATCCGCCTGGCACGCGGATCGCACCGCGCCTGGATATTGGGGCGCATGGTCTTGAGAACTACACCGCGTTTCTCACAACAAGCGCAGGCTTTTCCGGCGATGTGACCGCTGCCTTGATGCTCTGGAACTCCTTTGTTTTCGGGGCTGGATTTGCTGCATTGAAAACCGTGGTCTCGCTTCTGGCTGCCTTTGCGCTTCTCTATTTCAGGGTCCGGTTTGCGACGTTTATCTTCTGGCTTCTGCTCTTGACCTTGATGCTTCCGCTGGAATCCCGGTTTCTTGCAACCTACGCCGTTGCCGCCGATCTTGGGCTCGTCAACACGCACGCCGGACTGATCCTACCGCTCGCCGCGTCCGGACTTGGCACGCTGTTTTTCCGGCAATTCCTGATGACGGTTCCCGACACGCTCCAGGAATCCGCACGGCTGGACGGGGCCGGGCCATTGCGGTTCCTGGCCGATATCCTTGCGCCCTTGTGCCTGCCCACAGCATCTGCGTTGTTTCTGGTGCTTTTCGTCACAGGCTGGAACCAGTACCTCTGGCCGGTCATGATCACATCCGATGAAGCGTCCTACACAGTTGTCAGGGGAATGCAGTTTTTCGGACAGAACAGCCTGTCCGGGGTCATGCTCGCGGTCGTCGCCGTTTTGCCTCCAGCCATCCTTGTCATCTTGTTTCAAAGACAGGTGGTTAAAGGTCTCTTCGACGGCTCACACTAACAAATACGGAATGACATGACTTTTGAGGCGATCCTCTTCGACTGCGACGGCGTTCTGGTCGATTCTGAGAAAATCTATGTTGAGGTGGAGCGTGAACATCTCGCCCGGATTGGCCTGAATTATAGCCTGGAAGACTACATGAACCGTTTTCAGGGGCTTGGGAGTGCCGATTTCTGGGCCAGGCTGGATGATGATCACCAAGCATTAGGCAAAGGGCCTCTGCCCGAAACGTTTGGCCCGGAACTCGATGCCGCCACCTTGGAGCGGATCAAATCCGAACTCGCAGAAATCGCCGGAATCAAGGCCTTGCTCGAAGCGCATAACGGTCCGCGAGCGGTTGCTTCATCGTCGCGCCTCCACCGTCTGATCCATAAGCTTCAGCACACCGGCCTCCACGACTATTTTGCGCCCCATATCTATTCCGGCGAACAAGTGACAAACGGCAAACCGGCACCGGACTTGTTTGTGTTCGCGGCTGAAAAACTGGGTGTTGCACCGGCAAACTGTCTGGTGATCGAGGACAGTTCCAATGGTGTTCTGGCCGGCCTTGCCGCCGGGATGACCGTCTGGGGATTTGTCGGTGGTGGCCACAGTCATGATGGTCACGCGGAGCAGCTTAAAAGTGCGGGCGCGCACAAGGTGGTGGACAGCCATGCGGATCTCTCCGCCTTGCTGGCTGCCTGACCGTCCGGATTAAAGAGACGCCACTTTATGCGACTTCTTCGCGGGCCTGATTGCGCAGAATTCTGCGAATGACCTTGCCTGTCGTGGTCATGGGCAGGGAGTCGACAAAGCCAATTTCACGAGGGTATTCGTGTGCGGACAAGCGATCCCGAACGAACGAGCGAATGCTGTCTTCCAGTGCGAGTGTCGGCTGTTCCCCGGTTTTCAGAACCACATAGGCTTTGACGATTTCGGTGCGCAGCGGGTCCGGTTTTCCTACCGCTGCGGCCAGCGCAACGGCCGGATGTTTGATCAGGCAGTCTTCGATTTCCCCTGGACCGATCCGGTAACTGGCGGAGGTGATGAGGTCATCGTCGCGGCCGACGAAATGAACATACCCGTCCTCATCCATCACCCCTTGGTCCCCAGTAATCATCCAGTCGCCGATAAACTTGTCCTTCGTCGCCTCCGGTTTGTTCCAGTACTCAAGGAACATTACAGGATCCGGACGTTTTACGGCGATCTGACCGAGCGTTTCTGCGGGAAGAGGATTTCCGGCATCGTCAATGATCGCAACGTCATGGCCGGGCGTTGCCTTGCCGATCGCGCCGGACCGGGTGATGCCCAGGGCCGCGCTGGAGCCGAGGACTGCGTTACATTCGGTTTGACCATAGAACTCGTTGACCTTGAAACCGAATTCATCTGCGAACCAATCGTAGGTTTCCTTGCCGAGCGATTCTCCGGCTGAACCGACACTGCGCCAGTTCAACTTGAACCGGCTGGCCGGGTTCTCGATGGCCCGCAGCATGCGCAATGCGGTTGGTGGAATGAACGCATTGCGGATCTTCTGCTGCTCCAAAAGCCGGAATGCGAATTCCGGATCGAACTTTCGTGAAGCGTGGCAGACAACTGGAACCCCGAGCGACAGCGCCGGAAAAAGAGCGTTCAGCAGACCGCCCGCCCAAGCCCAATCGGCTGGTGTCCAGAAAAGGTCGTCCGGTTGTCCAAGGAAGTTTTGCGAGAGTTCGATCCCCGGCATGTGTCCCATCAGCACACGGTGACCATGAAGTACGCCCTTGGGCTGGCCCGTAGTGCCGGATGTGTAGATCATCAAAGCCGGATCGTTCGGGCCAGTCTGGACTGTCTGAAATGTGTCTGAAGCGCGCTCCTGCAACTCAGAAAATGCTTCAACGCCTTGCTCGGTTCCAACAACGGAGATGACCAACTCCAAACCCGGAAGTTGGTCCCGGACCTCGCTCAGCTTGGCAAGGCCTGCGGTGTCTGTCACCAAAGCTTTCGCGCCGGAATCAGACAGCCGGTAGCTGAGGGCTTCCAAGCCGAACAGGGCGGCCAATGGAACCGCAATTGCACCTATCTTGTAAATCGCCAGATGCGCAATGGCGGTTTGCGGGATTTGCGGTAAGAGCAAGGCGACCCGGTCTCCGGGCTTTACTCCGAGTGCCTGTAAGGCGTTCGCAAACCGGTTCGCGGCCCTGTTCAGTTCCAGGTGGCTCCAGTCCTCGATCTGCCCGTCATCAAACACACGCCGGATCGCCAGCCGGTCCGGTGTTGCGGCTGCCCATTGATCGCTGACAACCGAAGCCATGTTGTACGTCGCCGGCTCAGGCCATGTAAAACTCTGTGTGAGCGTGTCGTAAGTGCTGGCGGGCTGCAGCATATTTCCAAGTCCGGTGCTAAAATTTTAGGCAGCGGAGTGTAGGTGTTGCTTTGCTGCGGCGCAACAGAGGATTTGCGGCCTATTTCCGGGCAAGCGGATGGGCCGTTTCAACCAGTTCCCGCAGCCGCTCATCCAGCACATGGGTATATATTTGTGTGGTGGAAATGTCCGCGTGGCCAAGAAGTTGCTGGACCACGCGCAGGTCCGCACCGTTTTGCAAGAGATGCGATGCAAAGGCATGCCGCAAGACGTGCGGGGAGACTATCGACGAATCCAATCCTGCCGCGGCCGCGAGGTCTTTGAGGTCCCGGCCGAAGTGTTGACGCGTCAAATGCCCGCTTCCACCATGAGAGGGGAACAGCCACGGACTGTTTTCATAAGCGCCTTCCGCCGAACGCAGCCCGACATACATCTTCATGGCAGACTGTGCGGCATGAGACAAAGGAACGAGGCGCTCCTTGCCGCCCTTGCCCTTGATCTCAATCAGCCGTGCGTCTCTCAAGGCGGCGGTGACCGGCAAAGCTACCAGCTCGGAGACCCGGAGCCCGGTCGCATAAAGCACCTCGATGAGCGTGTACATGCGCTGCGCGCGCAAGGCGGCTGCTTTTGATTTATGAGAAACTTCTGTTTGCAGACGTGCCGTTTCGATCAAGCGATCGACGTCGTCCATGGAAAGGACTTTTGGCAGGCTGCCACGTTTCTTTGGCGCCGATAAGGTTCGGGTTGGATCGTCCTTGCGGCTACCCTCCGAATACAGAAACTTGTAGAACTGCTTGAGGGCCGACAGCCGCCGTGCTTGGGACGTTTCCGCGAATCCGCGGCGGGTGAGGTCACTCATGTATCCCGAGATGTGATCCGAATTTGCCTCAGCCAATTTTGTCCGGCCTAAAAAATCGGAAAAGTCTTCCAGGTCCCGCCGATAGCCTGCCAGCGTGTTTTCCGCCGCGCCGCGTTCCGCGGCGAGCATTTCCAGGAAGTTTTCCAGATCAAACCCGGTTGCCATCAGCGGCCAAATCCATCTTTCTTGACCCGCACAGTAATTTCGCGTTCGCGTGGCTCCACGAATGTCGCGAGTGAATAGACCGCGCCGTAGCCGAGTGCGCCCAAGATAAGAAGCACGATCAAGAGGCGTGTGAGCGTTGGCACGGTGGTCTCCGTTGGTGTCGAATCAGACTTCTTTGAATGGTTCCCCAAGCTGTTGTCTGTTGCAAGTTCGCTGCAGAGTGCAAGCGTTGATGTTTCCGGCTGTGCCCTCGTGCGTTTTGCCGCGAATATGGTAAAACGCCGCCATGAAGAAACACGAAAACACCCAGATCTCGCCAAACCCTGCCGATGGCAGGGGGGCAGACACGGTTGATCTGAAGCACCTTGTTGCTGCGCTTGGCAAACGGTCGATTGTATTGGTCGGTATCATGGGATGCGGCAAATCAACGGTGGGCAAGCGCCTTGCTCAAAGGCTCGGCCTGGAGTTTGTGGACGCTGACAGCGAGATTGAACGCGCTGCAAATATGACCGTTTCGGAAATCTTTGCAGAACACGGCGAACCTTATTTTCGCAGTGGTGAAGAGCGTGTGATTGCCCGGCTTCTCCAAGAAGGCCCGCAAGTGCTGGCCACCGGAGGCGGTGCTTTCATGAGCGACGCGACCCGCTCGGAAATTGAAACGAATGGCTTGTCGATTTGGCTGAAGGTTGATTTTGAGACTGTCATGGCGCGGGTGCGCCGCCGTTCAACACGTCCGCTTCTGCGCAATCCGGATCCGGAAGGCACCATGCGCAAGCTGATGGCCGAACGCGAACCGGTCTATGCGCGGGCTCAGCTGACGGTGACCTCGAAAGACGTGCCCCACGAGGCCGTGGTTGACCAGATTGTCCTGACCCTCGCAGACCACCTTTATGGACAAGGCTGACTGAGCCTTTCCTGACAACCATTGCAGTTTGGAACCCAAGCAAATGGCAAATCTGGATGCCACTGACGCCATCACGTCGCAAGCAATGCAAACCGTTCGCGTCGACCTCGGGGCGCGCAGTTACGATATCCGCATCGGACGGAATGTTCTGGAAACTGCGGGCGCGGAAATTGCCGCGGTTCTGCCGGGCGCCCGGCTGGCGGTGATTGTGGATGAAAATGTCGCAAGACTTCACCTTGAAGCTTTCGGTGCCAGTCTGCAGAAGGCCGGGATTGACTTCACGCCGATCACGGTACCTGCCGGTGAGAGCACCAAGTGCTTTTCGCAGTTTGAGCGCTTGTGCGACGAGGTGCTGAACGTGCGGCTCGAACGCAACGACGCAATCGTTGCGCTGGGCGGCGGTGTGGTTGGCGATTTGACGGGCTTTGTGGCATCTGCGGTGCGCCGGGGCATGGCCTTCATCCAGGTGCCAACGTCCTTGCTGGCGCAAGTCGACAGTTCCGTTGGCGGAAAAACCGGGATCAACTCACGCCATGGCAAGAACCTGATTGGCGCGTTTCATCAGCCGGCGCTCGTATTGGCCGATACCGCGATTCTGGACACGCTCACCCCGCGCGATTTCCGGGCCGGTTACGCTGAAGTCGCGAAGTATGGTCTTCTCGGTGATGCTGATTTCTTTGCGTGGCTGGAAACCAACTGGCAGGGCATCTTTGCAGGTGGGCAAGAGCGGGACGAGGCCGTTGCGCGGTCCTGCCAGGCAAAGGCCGATGTTGTTGCCGCCGATGAACTGGAATCGGGTCGCCGGGCGCTTCTGAATCTCGGCCATACATTCGGTCATGCGCTGGAGGGCGCGGTGTCATATGAGACCGAGCGTCTTGTGCACGGTGAAGGCGTTGCGATTGGCATGATGCTGGCGCATGAGTTTTCCGAAAAACTCGGCCTCATTGGAGCAGACACTGTTGGCCGGGTTGAGAAACACCTGACAGATGTAGGACTACCGATCCGGATCACCGATATTCCAGGGCAACTGCCCGGTGTCGAGGTGTTCATGGATCTGATTGCGCAGGACAAAAAGGTGAGCCGGGGTGCTCTGACCTTTGTTTTGACGAGGGGAATCGGGGAAGCCTTTGTCGAAAAGGGTGTTGATCCCTATCTGGTGTCAGAGTTCTTGAAGGAAAAACTGAGCCCATGACCGAGACCGCACTTTGGCTCTCAATTGCCGCCATCTTTTTTCTTCTGTTTTTGTCCGGCTTTTTTTCCGGTTCCGAAACAGCGTTGACTGCTGCGTCCCGCGCAAGGGTGCATCAGCTTGAGAAAACCGGAGATTGGCGGGCTCGGGTTGCGGGGCGTTTGATTGCGTCGAGGGAACGCCTGATCGGTGCGCTCTTGCTGGGCAACAATCTGGTCAACATTCTCGCGTCAGCCCTGGCGACAACAGTGTTTCTGGCGTTGTTTGGCGAAGCCGGCGTGGCGATTGCGACCCTGGTCATGACCGCACTTGTCCTGGTATTTGCGGAAGTTCTTCCGAAAACCTGGGCGATTTCCAATCCCGAGCGGTTCGCGTTGACCGTGTCGCCGATCGTGCGGGTTGTTGTCGCGGTGTTCGGCCCCGTCGTCATTGGGGTTGAATGGATCGTGCGTATGCTCCTGAAGATGCTCGGTGTGAACATCGGCGATGATGCGTCGATCCTGTCCGCGCATGAGGAACTGCGCGGAGCCGTTGATTTGCAGCACATGGAAGGCGGTCTGGAAAAAGGTGAGCGCGATCGCATCGGCGGTCTGTTGGACTTGGCTGAGCTGGAAGTCTCCGATGTGATGGTCCATCGCACAAACATGGTGGCGCTTAACGCAGATGATGACCCGGCCAATTTGGTTGAGGCAGCGCTTGCCTCCCCTCACACGCGTTTGCCGCTCTGGCGTGGAGAAAGCGATAATTTTGTAGGGGTTCTCCACGCAAAGGACCTGCTGCGCGCTCTGAACCAGGCGAACGGTGACGCCGCGAAAATCAACATCCTCGAAATTGCCGGACCTGCATGGTTCATACCGGACACGACCAGTTTGCAAGATCAGCTGAATGCGTTCCTGCGGAAGAAAACCCACTTCGCCCTGGTGGTGGATGAGTATGGTGAGGTCATGGGTCTGGTGACCCTGGAAGACATTCTGGAAGAGATCGTCGGCGAGATAGCAGACGAACATGATCTGGAGCTTGAAGGCTTACGCCCGCAAGCGGACGGGTCCGTCATTGTCGACGGCTCGGTACCGATCCGGGATCTCAATCGTGCAGCGGACTGGCACTTGCCGGATGACGAGGCAACGACCATCGCTGGTCTGGTTATCCATGAGGCGCGGATGATCCCGGAAGAGCGCCAGATCTTCACCTTCCACGGGTTCCGCTTTACGGTATTGCGGCGGGAGAAAAACCGGATCACACGGCTGAGGATCATGCCGCTCAGCAAAATCCGGGCGGCGGCTTCCGCTTGATCCAGTCAGTTGGTTTGGGAATTACGCGGGCTTTTTGACTTCGATGGCCAGCGCGTGAACGCTGCTGGCAAGTTCGTCGGCCAAGACCTCATTGATGGCGCGGTGCTGTCCAACGCGGGACATCGACTGAAAGGCGTCAGCGGCAATTTGAACCCGGAAGTGGGTCTCGCCGCCCTCGCGCCAGCCACCATGCCCGCGATGGTTTTCCGATTCGTCAATAACACTGAGGTGGGACGGCGCAAAAGCAGCCGTCAGCTTGTCGGTAATGGTCTGTTTCATGCTCATTTCCGGACTTTGGGGAGCATGGATGAAAAGTTCAAGTCTAGGCGTGTGCTGCACAGGCTGATATTGTCTCAGGCTGTTTGATTTCCTGAGCCCGTTTCAACGTCGAAAAGACTCTGGAAGACCGCCAAATACCACCGTCACCGGCTTGCCTGGTGGATACAAGATCCCATAATCGACCCAATGAAACTCGATTCAAAAATATTCGACAGCATCCGGGTGAAGCCGGACAAAGGGCGCAAGGAGCGGATGACCGAAGACCGGCATCCCGTTTGTGAACACCCGGGGTGCAAACGCCCGGGTACACACAAGGCGCCAAAAGGTCGTGACCGCGAAGGCCAATACTTTCACTTCTGCGTGGACCACGTTCGCGAATATAATAAGACGTATAACTATTTCACTGGTATGGGCGACGATGATGTCCGCAGTTACCAGAAGGACAGTCTGACCGGCCACCGTCCGACCTGGAAAATGGGCGTCAACCGCCAGGCGGCCGATGGACCTGACGGGTTTGACGCAAGGGCATCGATGCGCGGCAATGCGCAACGCCGGGCCGAACAAGTACGCCGCCCGCGCGAAAGAAAGCTTTTGACGCTTGAAAAACGGTCGCTTGATGTGCTCAATCTGCCGTACACAGCACGTGGAAGCGAAATCAAAGCGCGCTATAAAGAACTTGTGAAATTAAACCATCCGGATGCCAATGGCGGGGATCGCTCTTCGGAAGACCGCCTGCGGGAAATCATTCAGGCGTACAACGTTCTGAAAAAGGCCGGTTTCCTCTAAGCTTGCAGGCCCCTGCTTGCTTTTCCCAAACGACCCATCCCGGCGCTCCGGGACTGCGGAGGACTGATGACTGAGACGACGACTGCGGCCATGGCGATGCCGGACACTGAAATTTCCGTCGAAGAGGTGTTTGGCTTCAAGTCGGACCTGAAAGTTCCGGCCTTTTCCACGCCGTCAGAGCATGTGCCGGAACCCGATCCCGATTATCTTTTCGACCGGGCAACGACCCTCGCGATCTTGGCGGGTTTTGCGCATAACCGCCGTGTGATGGTGACCGGCTACCACGGGACGGGCAAATCGACGCACATCGAGCAGGTTGCCTCGCGTCTCAACTGGCCGTGTATCCGGGTCAACCTCGACAGTCACATCTCGCGTATTGATCTGGTCGGTAAAGACGCGATCGTTCTGAAGGACGGTCAGCAAGTCACCGAATTCAAGGACGGCATTCTGCCGTGGGCCTATCAGCACAATGTTGCGCTTGTGTTTGATGAGTACGACGCCGGCCGTCCGGACGTGATGTTTGTGATTCAGCGGATCCTGGAGTCTTCGGGCCGCTTGACGCTTCTCGATCAAAGCCGGGTCATCCGTCCGCATGCCGCCTTCCGGCTGTTCGCAACAGCGAACACGGTCGGTCTCGGCGATACGTCCGGTCTTTACCACGGCACGCAGCAGATCAACCAAGCACAGATGGACCGCTGGTCGATCGTCACCACGCTGAACTATCTGCCGCACGACAACGAAGTAGATATTGTTCTGTCGAAAGCCAAACACTTCCAAAACGATGAAGGCCGGAACACGGTGTCCAAGATGGTTCGTCTTGCGGACATGACCCGGAACGCGTTCATCAATGGGGACCTCTCCACTGTGATGAGCCCTCGTACGGTGATCACATGGGCGGAAAACGCGGAAATCTTTGGTGACGTCGGCTTCTCCTTCCGGTTGACCTTCCTGAACAAGTGCGACGACATGGAACAGTCGCTTGTGGCAGAGTTCTATCAACGCTGCTTTGGTGAAGATCTGCCGGAATCCGCCGTTAACGTTGTAATGAGCTGAGGTCCCTATGGCGCCGCGGCCAGGTAGCAACTCTCTTCCGGGCAACAAGCCCGCCCCGACGACGGAACCGCTGAAACAGTCCGTCGCCGGAACCATGCGGGCGATATCGGGCGAGGCGGAGCTGGAAGTCACATTTTCCGGCGACCGGCCGGGCTTGTCGGGCCTGTCCGCCCGCTTGCCTGAACCGTCCCGTAAGCTGAATGCGCATGAGGTCGCGGTCACACGCGGGCTCTCGGATTCCATGGCGCTGAAGATTGCCTGTCACGACAAGGCTGTTCACGCCAAAAACATGCCCCAAGGCATGGATGCGCGGGCGATCTTCGAAGCTGTTGAGCAAGCGCGCTGTGAAGCGGTCGGTGCCCGCCGTATGCAGGGTGTGGCCGACAACCTGGCTGTGATGCTCAACGACAAGTACCGCAAGTCCGGCGCGCCGGACATCGCGAGCCGGGAAGAGGCCCCCCTTCAAGATGCTCTGTCGCTGATTGTGCGCGAACGCCTCACCGGTGCTCAGCCGCCGGAAAGTGCCGCCAAGCTGGTCGACATGTGGCGCGACTGGGTGGAAAGCAAGGCCGGCGCGGAGCTTGACAGCCTCGAAGCCGAGGTTGAGGACCAAAACGGATTTGCCTCGCGTTTGCGCGATGTTTTGAAATCTCTCGATATGGCGGATGAGCTCGGAGAACAGGACGAAGACCTGGACCCGGAGCAAAACGAGGATGATGGCAACAACGACGAAGCGGAGACCGGGGACGACACCGAGGAGGACAGCGGTGAGCAAGAAGCCGCGCCTCAGGAAATGGAACTCTCCGGTGAAGAGCAAGATTCTGGTGATACGGAAGCCTCTGAAGCCGACTTCGACCAAATGGTCGACCAGGATATGGCCGACGATTCTCAAGAAGCTGGCGAAAGTGACCGTCAGGATCACCCTTTCTCCAACAAGCCGCCTGAATCCGATTATCGGGTGTTCACGACCCAGTTCGATGAAACGATCACGGCTGAAGAGCTGTGCGACACCGCTGAGCTGGACCGGCTGCGCGGGTTCCTCGACAAGCAGCTGACCCATCTGCAAGGGGCCGTGGCGCGTCTTGCCAACCGGTTGCAGCGCAAGTTGATGGCCCAGCAGAACCGGGCCTGGGATTTTGACCTTGAAGAAGGTCTTCTGGATACCGCGCGCCTGACACGGGCTGTGACCGACCCGATGGCACCTCTGGCCTTCAAGCAAGAGCGGGACACCAACTTCCGGGATACCGTCGTCACGCTTCTTCTGGACAATTCAGGTTCCATGCGCGGCCGTCCGATCACGGTGGCGGCCACCTGTGCCGACATTCTTGCACGGACTCTGGAACGGTGTGGGGTGAAAGTCGAAATCCTCGGCTTCACGACGAAAGCCTGGAAGGGCGGTCAGTCACGCGAAAGCTGGATCGGTGCTGGCAAACCGCCCACACCCGGACGGCTGAATGACCTGCGGCATATCATCTACAAGTCCGCGGATGCCCCCTGGCGGCGAGCCCGGCGCAATCTCGGCTTGATGATGCGCGAAGGCCTCTTGAAAGAGAACATTGACGGTGAGGCGCTGCTCTGGGCACATGACCGGTTGATGGCCCGGCCGGAACAGCGCCGCATCCTGATGATGATCTCAGACGGTGCTCCGGTTGATGACACGACCTTGTCGGTCAACCCAGGCAACTATCTGGAGCGTCACCTGCGCCATGTGATCGAGGACATTGAAACGCGCTCGCCGGTGGAGCTGATTGCTATCGGTATCGGCCACGACGTGACGCGCTACTATCGCCGGGCTGTCACCATCGTCGACGCAGAAGAGCTTGCAGGCGCGATGACGGATCAGCTTGCGGACCTCTTTGACGACGAGGTTCAGATGGCGGCGCAATTCGGCCGGGGCCGTCAACGCCGGGCTGGACGCAGGTAAGCAGGTTATGAGGGCATGAGCGCTTTCTTCTCCAAGATTGTCGGGACCGCTGCTGCCGGACTGGCTGCAGCGGTCCTCTCGTTTTCAGCGCCCGTATCGGCCGAAGGTCTCCTGGATGAGGCAAAACAGGTTCGGGTGAAGACACGGCCGATTGAGACCTTCCATATAGGTCATTCCAACACCGAGTTCGGGAAGCTGACGTTTCTGGGCGGTTTCGAGATCCTGGCTTCTGATCGCAAGACCGGCGGATTGTCTGGGGTTATCAGTCTTGATGACGGCAATCGCTTGCTTGCAGTGACCGACAATGGCCACTGGGTTGCCGCAACGGTCGAGCAAACGGACGAAGGTGCTCCAACCGGGTTGTCGGATCTGCGTTACGCGGTCCTGTTGGGTGCGGATGGAAAGTCACTCAGAGCCCGCTGGGGACATGACACCGAGGCGTTGACCCTCGATGCCACCGGCCTCTACGTGTCCGCAGAGCGCAATCACGCAGTGTATCACTATGAGTGGCCGCTCCTGACCGGGGATGAACGAATGCTTGGTCAGCTGGCCTTGCCGAAGGCGCTGGACAGATTGCCGGGCAACACGGGCATAGAAGCGTTGGCTGCAGGACCGGCAGGTGGTGATCTTGATGGCAAGCTGATCGCGATCAGCGAAACAACACCCAGCGATGAACACGATTTCCTCGGGTTTGTCCTTGGTCCGGACGGTGCTGAAGAGTTCTCTATCAAACGTCATGACCGCTTTGATGTGACAGATGCTGCATTCTTGCCCGACGGAGACCTTCTCCTGATGGAGCGGCGCTTCAATATGAAAGACCTGATTGGTCTCAGGTTGCGGCGGCTTTCTGGCAGCGATCTCAAGGCCGGGGCTGTCTTGGACGGGGAAATCCTTCTGGAGGCGGACTTCAATTACCAGATAGACAACATGGAAGCCTTGGCCGTTCACCAGAATGCGGCTGGTGACACCATCTTGACGCTCTTGTCGGACAACAACCGCTCGCTGCTGCAACGCACCCTGCTTTTGCGCTTCCGTTTGAATGAACAATAAAAAAGGCGCCGCAATGGGCGCCTTATCAATTTTCTATTGAGCCTTGCTTCAGGCTGCGGAGTTGCCTGGCTGCGGCTGGAACATGTTCAGCACGATCCGGTACGGTGCAAGCAGCGCGACAGCGACCAGTATCTTGACCATGAAGTCGCCAACGGCCAGCGAAGCCCACAGCGGAACCTGGAAGGCATCGGCAATCCCGAGGAACGGAACCGGGAACGCAAGTGAGCCGTCTTCCATGCCAAAGCTCACGTCGACAAAGGCGAAGGCTGCGGCAAAGGCAATCCCGAAGAACAGGAGGGTGTCGATCATGGAGCCGATCAGTGACGAGGCGATCGGTGCTTTCCACCAGGTCAAGCGGCGGAGTCGATCGAAAATCGTCACGTCGAGCAGTTGGGCAACAAGAAACGCTGTTCCAGAGGCGACGAGGATCCGGGGGGTCGTGAAGGCTTCATCAAACGTCCAGAAAATCATCGGGACAACAATCGCAATCACAAAACCGGTGAGAACGACTTTCCGGGCTGCGGACGGGCCGAAGCGCCGGTTCGTCAGGTCGGTGACCAAAAATGCGATCGGATAGGTGAAGGCGCCCCAGGTCAAGAGGTCCGCTAGGTTAACTCCGGCCAGCGTGTGCTCGACCGGGAACTGGACCAGAAAATTCGAGGCCACAACGACAATCGCCATCGCGAAGACCGCGATGGCGAGATCGGCCACGGAGAAACTCCGGGTTTTTTCCATTTTTGACCCCTTAAGGGTTAAGCAGCAGCAGCTTCTTCCTGCTTACGCTTGATGCTGACTTTGATCTTGCGTGCGTTGTCGGAAAGCTCAGCGTCAGAAGCTTTCATCAGGTACGCGTCAAGGCCGCCACGGTGCTCAACAGAACGCAGAGCGTGGGCGCTGACTTTCAGCTTGAATGTTTCGCCGAGCGTGTCGCTCATCAGGGACACGTTGCACAGGTTCGGCAGGAACCGGCGACGGGATTTGTTGTTTGCGTGAGAGACGTTGTTGCCTGTCATCACGTCTTTGCCAGAGAGTTCGCAACGGCGAGCCATCATATCACCTTTTGTTTTTGTGGCTGGGCCGTTACAGGAACCCAGCAAGACCAACCGGAAGCGGCGCGGACCTGAGGTCCGGCGACATCGTCTCCGGCAATTCTCGGAAAAAAGTTGCCCCGCTATAAAGGGAGTGTGCGCGAACGTCAAGACATCTGCGCGCCTTTGATGCGATTCCTTACTTTTATTCCGCATTCGGCAATGTGTTAACCAGTGAGTTACCAAGATTTAGAAGAATTGACACGGTTCGCAAGGGTGATTTCATGCTATTGTTGACCTTGCGGAACATCCTTGGCGCGGGGGCGCGAACGCCGCCGGCAGTGCGGCGCGGAGGTTTTGAAGTGATTGGTATAAAGTCAATTGGACGGATGGCAGTTCTGCCGTTTCTGGCAGGAGCTCTCCTGATTACTCCGGCGCACGCTAAGAAGAGCACCGTCGGGGGTGTCTATTCCATATCGATTGCCGGGTTCAAGGTTGCTCGAGGGACGCTCTCTCTGGTGATGCAAGGCAATGCCTATTCGGCAAAGGTCGCGATGGCACCGGCTGGGATCGGAACACTCTTTTCGACCGGAAAGGGCGGCGCTGAGGCATCCGGCTGGCTTGTCGGCTCCAAGGTGGTGCCGTCCAAATACCGCATGGCCTCACATGCGGCCAATCTGGATTTCTATGTCAACCTGAACCAGGGCTCGGGCAACATCCGGTCCATGGAGGTCACACCGCAATTCAAGCCGAATGCGGAACGCATCAAAGTGACAAACCGCCATCGCCGCAATGCGATGGATCCCCTAAGCGCTGCGTTGATGCCCGTCCGGCGGGCAAAGGACAGCCTCGGTCCGAAAGCCTGTTCGCGCAAATTGCCGATTTTTGACGGTTGGACCCGGTTCGACATCAAGCTGTCGTACCAGGGCACCAAGGAAGTTTCCGGCCGCGGCTATGACGGACTGGTCGTAGTTTGCAAAGCCAAATGGGTTCCGGTTGCAGGTCACCGTCCATCCAAAGAGTCGGTGAAGTACATGGCAAAGGCGCCCATGGAGATTTGGCTGGCGCCGATGGGCCGGGACAATGTTCTGGTGCCTTACCGGATTTCGATTGCAACTAAAAATGGCCGATTGCTGGTTGAGGCTTCCAAACTCAACATTGATGGCAATGGCAGTGACCGGGCCGCACGATAACTTTATTTCCGGAATTCAACCTCCTGCGTCCGATGGTCTTCTATTGAATGCCAAGCCAGTCTGTTGCAGAAGTTGATCAGGCTGGCGGGATCTGAGTTGCCGGGAAAGCTTGCACCACTTCCCGTCTCTTGATACAGCCCTCATAACAATGCCGGTGGGACACCTGTGCTGCCGGCTCTTGATTTTCGGCTCCGTAAAAAGCTGCGGGTCCGACATGTTTCAGGTTAGCGAGTACATGCACAGCTATTTGGAATTCGAAAAGCCCGTCGCCGACATCGAAGGCAAGATCCAGGAATTGCGGGCATTGGCCGCAGAAGATGGTGAAGCTGTTCATGTTGAAAGCGAGATCGACCGGCTGAAAACGAAGTCCGCGCAGACGCTGAAAGACATCTACGCGAAGCTGACACCCTGGCAGAAAACACTCGTGGCCCGTCATCCGGACCGGCCGCATGCGATTGAATACATCACCGGACTGATCGAGGATTTTACGCCGCTCGCAGGTGATCGGAATTTCGCTGAAGACCATGCGCTTGTGGCCGGTATCGGCCGGTTTCGTGGCCAGTCCGTTGCCGTGCTTGGCCAGGAAAAAGGCCACGACACCGAAACGCGGCTGAAGCACAACTTCGGCATGGTTCGCCCGGAAGGCTACCGCAAGGCTGTGCGCGTCATGGAAATGGCTGAGCGTTTCGGCTTGCCGCTGATTTCGTTTGTGGACACATCCGGTGCCTATCCAGGCCGCGGAGCTGAAGAGCGTGGTCAATCCGAGGCTATCGCCCGGTCGACGGATGCCGGTCTTGGGCTTGGAACGCCGTCTGTTGCCGTAGTGATCGGTGAGGGCGGCTCAGGTGGCGCGATCGCAGTCGCTACGGCCAACAAGGTCTTGATGATGGAACATGCCATCTATTCGGTGATTTCGCCGGAAGGGGCGGCATCCATCTTGTGGCGCGACAGCGCCAAGGCTCAGGACGCAGCAACAGCTCTCAAAATCACAGCTCAGGATTTGAAACAGCTGGGTGTTATCGACAGCATTGTCGATGAACCGGTCGGCGGCGCGCATCGTGCCCGCGAGATTGTCATCGATACCGCCGGATCCGCGATCGAAGAAGAGTTGAAGCAACTGGCCGGGCTGAGCGCCGATCAGCTGCGCAAGCAGCGGCGGGAGAAGTTCATCGTTATTGGCCGGACGCTGTCCTGATCCGTCTTTTCTGACGAGATTTTGATGAAAGGCCGCCACTTGGCGGCTTTTCGCCATTGTGTGGCCAGATTCTGCCGTCACTGAGGCAGAACTGCGAAAAGAGCCAGCGGGATAGCTGTGTTTATCACCGGATTGTGGTTCGCTGCCTTTCTGCAGATACAGTAACGTATCATCAACCATCCTTGCCTAGCTTGGTCTTTGGGGGCGAGATGGGAGTTTTGGCCGGCCGATACGGAAACGGTTGAACAAGATCCGATCAGTTTGGGACAGGTATATGATCTTCGGGCGTTTCTCGTCTTCAGCGGAAAACCGGCAGGCGGACCATCAACGCATGCATAAACGTGCGTGTACCCGTGCGGCAGCCGTTCTCTTGGCCGGCGTGTTGGTCGGATGCCAGGCCGACGACTTCGCTTCTGGTCCCAACAAGCACAAAGCTCCTGTGAGCGCGTCCATCAAGCGCAAGATGGCCGACCTCAACATGCCGTCTACGTCACCGATCATGATCCGGATTTTCAAGGAAGAATCCGAACTGGAGGTCTGGAAGCAGACGCGGACGGGTAAATTCAAGCTCCTGGAAGAGTTCGAGATCTGCAAATGGTCCGGCAAACTTGGACCGAAATTCAAGGAAGGTGACCGTCAGGCCCCGGAAGGCTTTTATGAAGTGACGCCAGCTTTGATGAACCCGAACTCCAGTTACCATCTGGCGTTCAATCTTGGGTTCCCAAACCGTTATGACCAGGCCCATGGGCGGACCGGCTCGCATCTGATGGTTCACGGCGCGTGTTCTTCGCGCGGCTGCTACGCCATGACCGATGAACAGGTGCAGGATATTTATGCGCTGGCCCGCGACAGCTTCAAGGGCGGGGCACGGTCGTTCCAGGTACAGGCGTTCCCGTTTCGCATGACACCTGAAAACCTGGCAAAGCATCACGACAGTGAGCACTTGGCATTTTGGAAGATGCTCAAGACTGGGTATGATCATTTCGAAGTGACCAACACGCCTCCGGCAATCTCTGTCTGCGAAAAGAAATACGTCTTCGACGCAACACCGTTGGTCGATGGGGTGCCGTTCCGTGCCAGTGCAAAATGTCCGGCTTATGAAGTCAGCCCGCGTATTGCCATGGCGGTTGCGGCCAAGCAGAATCGTGACAGCGAAAAGTTTGAGACCATCGTGGCCCGGCTTGATGCCCGCGAAGAGCGCAAGCAGCGGTGGGAAGACCGGCAAAGCCAGATTGCCGAAGTCCTGAGCTTCGGTGACGAGGGTACAGAAGAGCCCGTCGCCGCCGCATCAGAAGCTGCACCGGCAGAGACCGCACCAACGGCCGTCGCAAACGCCGAGTCTCCGGCGGAAAATCAACCGGTGGAAGCCGCCTTTGCGGCCAACAATGAAAGCCGGACGAGCTCCACAGCCAACTTCTTCAAGCGCTGGGTGCCCTTCGGACCCAAGGCTGCAGAAGCTGGTGTTGGTCCGATCGCAACCGATGTTGTGCCTGCTCAAAAACCCTAAAAATCGCCCTATTTGGCGAGCTTGGGCAGCCCGGTAGAAACACCCTCCCGGATGACAGCAGGATCATAGGCCTTGCGGTCAAAGACCTCGCGCACCATCGGCTCGAAAGTCTCCAGCGGTTCACTATTGTAGTCCGGATCGAAGGACGCCTGATCCCAGCGCTCGCAGAAATCCGCGCACGCCTGAAAATGCGGGTGATCCTTGAACTGGTCGCGGGCGTTTTCATCCCAGTTGTAGTGCTTAGCGTAATAAAGCATCTGGAAGATGCCATGATGTTCAACCACCCAAGCTACCTCGTCGCGCACGAACGGGCGGATAACTTCGGCTGAAAACCGGTCGTGGTTCTGCGGTGCCAAGCCATCACCGATGTCATGCAAGAGCGCGCCGACCACCCAGTCGATGTCGGCGCCATCCCGGAGCGCACGGGTTGCCGATTGCAGGCCGTGCTCCATCCGGGTGATCTTGTAACCCGTCATGGTGTCCTCGCCCTGCCGTTTCAGCTCGGCGAGGATCCGCTCTGCGGTCGCAGCATGAAACGGCTTTTCGGCCTCTGCCAGAAGATCGTAATCCTCTTTGGTGCCGTCCTTCATCTGTGTGAAAGAGACCGTTTTCATAAGCTTGCCTCCAGTTGTTTTTCTGAACCGGAACGCTCGCCGATTTGGTTTGGAAAGTCTATCCTGTTATTTCGGCATCAACGCCCAGTAGTCGAAGTCGAGAATGACGCCGTCTTCGTACTTGCCGTCGGCATCCTTCAGCGGGTAGTCGGCACAGGCGCGGTTTTTCGTGGCGACGAGCCGCAGCCGTAGGGCGGCAACGTCCGACCGGCCATCGATCTCTGCCTTTTCCAGAACTTCTGACCAGGCATAAACGGTGTCGCCGGCAAAGAGCGGGGCCACATGCCGGCCGCCATTGATCCCGGCAACATGGAAGGCATTGGCAAGGCCATTGAAGGACAGCGCCCGGGCCAGCGAAATCACATGGCCGCCATAGATCAGGCGTTTGCCGAAGCGGCTTTCTGCCTCCGTGTGCAGGTTGAAATGCACCTTGGCGGTGTTCTGATAGAGCCGGGTCGCCATCTGGTGCTCGGCCTCTTCAACGGTCATGCCGTCGACATGGTCGATTTTTTCGCCGACTTCGTAGTCGGCCCAGCGGAAGGGCGAGCCGGAGAGGTCATTTTCCCAGTGTACGGTATCAAGCAGCGGCACGGCGTTGCCGAGGGCCTGCGGGTCGATGGCGGCGGGCAGATCTGGCACAACAGCATCGGGCGGCGGGCTGGTCACATCGCGCTTCTTCACCATGACCCAACGCACATAATCAAGCACTTCCGTGCCGTCGTCCGAATAGCCGGTGGAGCGCACGTAAACGACGCCGGTCTTGCCGTTGGAGTTTTCCTTCTTGCCGATGACTTCGGAGACGGTGGACAGCGTGTCACCCGGGTAAACCGGCGCAAGGAACCGGCCACCGGCATAACCAAGATTGGCAACGGCGTTCAGAGAGATGTCCGGAACGGTCTTGCCGAAGACCACGTGAAACGTCAGGAGATCGTCCACGGGAGCGTGGGCATAACCGAGCGCACGGGCGAAAGCATCGGAGGACTGGACTGCGAAACGAGAGCCGTAAAGTGCGGTGTACAGCGCCTGGTCGCCGGAGGTGATGGTGCGCGGCGTGGCGTGCTTGATCACCTGACCGATTTGAAAGTCCTCGAAAAAATTACCCGCGTTCGTCTTGCTCACCCGTGCCTCCCTTAAGATTTGCGTTGGCCGGATTAAACCTGTTTGCGCCGCACAAGAAAAGGCCCCCAAAAGGCGAAAGGGCGCCGACTATCAGCGACTGCCCGTCAAATGTTGGCGGCACGGGTTTTCCGGACCTGTCCCGGCGGTAGTTGAAACACCCGTTTGAAGGCGCGGTTAAAGGCGGGTTCCGACTGGTAGCCGAGACTTGCCGATATGGCGGCGATGGGCTGGTTCGTCTCCAGGAGATGTGCACGGGCAAGATGCATCCGCCAGACCGTTAGGTATTCAATTGCCGGCATCCCGACGAGTTCTGTGAAACGGGCAGAGAACGCCGAACGCGACATGCCGGCAACGTCGGCCAGCGTTTCCAGCGTCCAGCTGTCGGCCGGAGCGCGGTGGATTGCCAGCACGGCCCGGCCGATTTGCGGATCACGGGCGGCTTTCAGCCAGCCCCTGTTGGCCTCCGGCGCCGTGTTGATCCAGCGGCGGATCGCCTCGATCACCACAACATCGGCAAGCCGCGTAATCACGGTTTCTCCGCCCGGTCTGAGCTCCCGCGCTTCCCTCGCGATGAATTGCAGCGTGCCCTGCAACCAGCTGCCGGCATCTTCGGTCCAGGTGTCGATCTTCAAGACTTCAGGCAAGAGCTGCATCAACAGCCCGCTTACAGCATGATCAAGGCGGACGATGCCGTACATGATGCTGGTTTCCTCACCGCCGCCGCCAAACTCCAGCGTTTCATAGAGCTCAGTGACCTTCCGGATCGGCAACTCATCAAGCGTTAACAGCGGGGTATCCAAATCGCTTCGGAAATTGAGCTCCTGCCCCTTGGTCATCAGCACCAGGTTGCCTTTTTCCACCTGAAACGGGTCACCGCCGCCGACCGTCATCCAGCAGCGCCCGCCGATGATCACAGCGAAACTCATCACATTGTCAAAGCCCGGGATTGCAACGCCCCAGGGGGCGGTAAGCCGGGACTGGCAATAAAATGTGCCGGTGAGTTTTAGAAGGTGCAGGATTTCACCAAGAGGGTCGCCAAGCGGCTGGGCAATGGCATCCGGGTTCGGAACATGTGGGGTTGCGGTCATCATCATGGGCAAGACTGTGCCACGAAGTTTCCTGTTCGTCCATATTCTTTGGACGATCGGATAAGAAGTGAAGACGTTCGAGAATTGTTCGTCTCTTCGAGATCCATATCTTTGGGTCATCGCAACAGTTGATCCGGAGAGGACCCATGCAAGACAAGACCATTCTCGTTATCGGCGCGACCGGCAAGACCGGCTCCCGCATCGCCAAATCGCTTGAAGATAAGGGCATTTCCGTTCGCCGCGGTTCGCGCAGCGCGCAGGTGCCGTTTGATTGGGAGCAGCCGCAAACTTGGGGTCCGGCGCTTCAGGGGATCTCGGCTGCTTATGTGTCTTACTTTCCCGATATTGCCGTGCCCGGCGCTGTGGAGCAGGTCGAGGCGTTCGCCAAGGTGGCCAAGGATGCCGGTATTCAAAAACTGGTGCTTTTGACCGGCCGCGGCGAGCATCACGCGGAACGCGCCGAAGAAGTTGTCCGCACGTCCGGACTTGCCTTCACCATCGTCCGTGCGGCCTGGTTTGCGCAGAATTACTCGGAAGGTGCATTGTTTGAACCCGTTATGGCCGGTGTGCTGCCGATGCCGGGCGGCGATATCCGCGAACCGATCGTCGATGTCGATGACATTGCAGCGGTGGCGGTCGCCGCGCTGACCGAGGACGGGCATGACGGCGAACTTTATGAAGTCACCGGTCCGCGCCTTTTGAGCTTTGCCGATATGGCGCAAGAGCTTTCTACTGCGATCGGACGCCCTGTTCAGCATCTGCCGATCTCCTTCGAAGAGTTCCAGGCAGAAGTTGCCCGTTCCAGCGGCGAGATGATCGCCGGTGTCATTACCGAGATCGCCCGCGAAACACTGGATGGCCGCAACGCCCATCTTGCCGATGGGGTGCAGCGCGCTCTTGGCCGCCCGCCGAAAGATTTTGCGGACTATGCCCGGGATGCCGCGCGCTCCGGTGCCTGGCCGGCAGCTGCCTGACGTGTGTGAAGAAGGAGATCCATCATGCTTATCCCGTGGTTTGACAGAGCAATCCTTGGCGTCGCCGGTGTAATAGCGCTCGGCATCGGCCTTGCCATTACCGCCGTACCGGCAGGCTTTTACGCTGCCTATGACATCGTCCTTGGCAGCAATCCGAGCCTTTTGAATGAACTGCGCGCGCCGGGTGCCAACCTTGCAGCGCTTGGGGGTCTCATTCTGGCCGGAGCGTTCCTGTCTGGTGTGAGCCGACTGTCCGCAGCGCTCGGTTCCACCGTATTTCTCGCCTATGCGTTTGGCCGCTTTGTCAGCATGGGGCTGGACGGCGCGCCGCACAGCGGGCTGGTGACAGCGCTGGTGGTTGAGCTGGTGATTGGCGGGCTTTGCCTCTTGAGTTTCGTGCGGCAGACCAATTCAGTCCGGTTTTCAACGCTCACGAAAAGGACCGCCTGACCGGGAACTTCTCCCGCGACCTTGATCCCGGCTCGGAGGCCGGGATGGCACAAACAGACAAGGCACAAACAGACACAGTAAAATCTGGCACGCCGCAATCAGACTGCGCCAGAACCAAAAGCGCCGCGAGGATCTCCTCCGGCGTTTTTGCTTTGTCACCTCCCGTTTGAGACAGGAGTGGCGGGGCGCGCCAGGCTTTGCCTTGCGCTACTTGTTAATGTTGTTTCTTCGGCAAAAGCTGTCACGCCCCGCCCGGGCTGTTTCTCATGGCAATGGTGGATCCGCCTCACGAACAGACGCTTGGGTGTTGCCACCCCCGCACCGCGCCCTCCGCAGCCGCACCGCTCCACCCGGGTCTACGGTCCCCGGGATCATTGACCACCGGACCTGCCAGGAAAGAACCGTTACCTCTTTCCCCCAGCCCCGCCCGGCCTGTTCCCTCCCAAGGGACGGTCCCCCGGAAAGCCCGTCGAACAGGCACGGGAGAAGTATACGGGCAGGGGTGAGGGGCGTGGATAAGATTCTTTGCGGGGCTTTATCCGCATTGCCGTCCCGGACTTGAGGAATCTGTCCCGTACCCGATCCGGGGGACCTGTCTGTCCGGCTTAGGTCCCGGCTCAGAGGCCGGGACGGCGCGGAGAAGGAGCAGCCTTTTTCGACACTCCGCCGTCATCCCATGGCTTGACCATGGGATGACGGAGTGAGGCTAGAAGCCTTTGCCGCATTTACAACCGTAAATCGGTCTTTTTACGGGCATTCGTTGCACAGTGCTTCAATCGAGGCGCAAACCAGTCACGATAACCGCCGACGGGAAGGCGAGACCTTTGCCACATCCGCCACTGTTACCCCTGGCCTTGGTTTTGCGGCCATCCGTTTCCAGAGCAAAACAGGACATCAATAGGATTAGTCGAAAATACACTTGTGGTTGATTTGTTGAAACAATACCATCATAAAGATCTGGGGTTAGTTGTTGTTTATTAATCTTTTTTTGGGGGTGGAATGCAAAATCTCAAAGTTAAATATATTGCTGAAGATCACAATGTCTGGGCGGTACATGCTGGGCGATACAAACGTCAATATGAAACATTTCTAGAAAACAATGTCGTGTTTTTAGAGCTGCCAGGTTTGCCTTCAGCGGGTGTAGACTTCGGAAATCTGCAGAGCGTAAGGCAGGCAATTCGCATGTCGGATGGAGTGTTGAAATGGATAATCGGACAATCAACTAACCCTCCTGTTAGAAACCTAGATGCATATGACGGAAATCCAATAGATATTGCCGAAGAAGGGGCTCGGACTTTTAATTCTCAGGTTGGAAATGTCATGAGTTTATTCCACCAAGCTAAGGCTGGTGACTTAGTTTTAGTTCCTGGGAAAGGGCACTATAAGTCTGTATTAATTGGCGAAATAGAAACAAGTTTCGATTCTGATGACTTAATATTACTTCGCCAGTATGATGATGAAGCGACACCATTTCGCCGTGTTAATTGGCTAAATACAGAAATTCCAAAGAGAAATTTTTCCAAATATGTATCTAAGCGGCTGGAAAATCGCCATGCAGTAATTAATCTGAATAAGAATTGGTCAGATCTAAATTCTATTTCTGACGATGTTTACAAGTTTGCCTATCAAAATTTCATCTTCAAAGACCAGTCACACATCACGCTGAGTGGTCCCACCTACAACTCTAAAGAGCCGCAAGGAATATTTGACGCGACAGATCTTATAAAAGCAGTCTATGCAATGAATACTGTCGTGGGGAGCGGAGGAGCAGATTTTCGCGGGCAGAATATCGCCCAGATTATTGCTCAACATTATAACGGCGAACAGGTTACAGACTTTACATTCAATTTCAATTCGCCTGGAAGGATTGGCTTTGGTTCTGCCGCTTTGGGGGCTATTACTGTTTTGGGAATAATCTCCGTAGCTCTAGGTGGTTTGTCGTTCGAGGACGCCTTAGGAGGAGTTAGCCTTGAGTTTAATGGAGAAGCTGCGCCCACTGAAGTTCAGAATGAATGTAACGATAGGATGAGAGGAATCCTCAATTCAATGAACCAGGGGCAGTATGATGAGTTACAAAAAAAATGCACTGATGCTAGAAATGGAATCGGCTTAAATGTCGAGCGGCCATAGTAAATAATGAGTTTATCTGAATATAAAAATCGTTTGCTGCAAATTCTTCGAGATAAGGAGATGCCAGTATGGATGACTCTAATACTGATGTTATTGGGATCTATTATAACTTATCTACTTGTTCCATACTTCAATACGCAGTTTGAAAAGGAAAAAATAAGAACGTCTTACATAATAAGTAATATGGAGAATTTAAATAACGAATCTATCAGTTTTCTAAATCTTTTAAAGAGACATAATATTAATCCAAGGCCAAAAAAAGAAAGAGAAGTATATCAAAAACTTGAGAACTCAATCACTAAACTTCAATGGAAAGTTGTAGAGCTTGAAACAATTTTAGAAGGCGAGATAAATGTTAGTAATTTAAATGATTACAAGGATTCCCTGATTAGGATAGCCGATGAAATCCGCAAAGATGAAGGGTATGATCCTGCATATGCAATTTGTGAAGCGCGAAATTTTATTTATGCTTCTAACGAGATCGTAAAACAGATTGCAATCCAAGTAGATTTTACCGTGGGACAGTCTACTCAACAGCCGTACAAAATTGTTGATTGTCGTGACAGAGTAGCTCCACCGGTGCCGAAAACTTCATCGTCGGGATAATAAAGTACTTAAAGCTCACAAAAAACCCGGATCTTTCGACCCGGGCTTTCAAATTCAGACCACCTAGAAAATCAGAAAACTCAGGCGCTTTCTTTTTTCATGGCGCGTTCCTGGCGCTTGCGCTCATGTGGGTCGAGTTCGGCCTTGCGCAGGCGGATGGACTCCGGGGTCACTTCCACCAGCTCGTCGTCCGCGATGTAGGAGAGCGCAGCTTCCAGCGTCAGTCGGATCGGAGTGGTGAGTTTCACCGCATCGTCCTTGCCGGCAGAGCGGATGTTGGTCAACTGCTTGCCTTTCAGGACGTTGACTTCCAGGTCGTTGCCGCGGGTGTGCTCGCCCACGATCATGCCCGGATACACCTTGGTGCCCGGATCGATCATCATCGGGCCGCGGTCTTCCAGGTTGAACAGCGCATAGGCCACTGCTTCACCCGTTCCGTTGGACAGAAGAACACCCGTGTGACGGCCTGTGATCGGGCCCTTGTAGGCTTCATAGGCGTGGAACAGGCGGTTGAAGATCGCAGAGCCGCGCGTGTCCGACATCAATTCGGCCTGGTAGCCGATGAGGCCGCGGGTCGGGGCGTGGAACACCAGACGGGTGCGGCCGCCGCCGGACGGCTTCATTTCCAGAAGATCGGCTTTGCGTTCCTGAAGTTTTTGAACGACGGCGCCGGAGAATTCCTCATCGACGTCGATGATGACTTCCTCGATCGGCTCCAGACGATTGCCGGCGTCGTCGAATTGATAAACGACGCGCGGACGGCCAACACCGAGCTCAAAGCCTTCGCGGCGCATGTTCTCAATCAGGATCGCGAGCAGTAGTTCGCCGCGGCCGGAGACGATGAAGGCATCCGGTTCGTCGGTGTCTTCCACCTTCAGCGCGACGTTGCCTTCGGCTTCCTTCATCAGGCGCTCGCGGATGACGCGGGACTGAACCTTGGAGCCTTCGGTACCGGCGAGCGGGCTGTCGTTGACGCGGAAGGTCATGGAGAGGGTTGGCGGATCGATCGGCTGGGCCTGGATCGGCTCGTCAACACCCGGCGCGCAGAGCGTGTCGGCAACGGTTGCCTTGGTCAGGCCCGCAATTGCGACGATGTCGCCGGCTTCACCCTTTTCGATCGGCTGACGCTCCAGACCACGGAAGGCGAGGATTTTCGAGACGCGGCCGGTCTCGATCTGCTTGCCGTCGCGCGACAGGGCCTTGATGGCCATGTTCGGGGTGGCGGTTCCGGAAACGACACGGCCTGTCAGGATGCGGCCAAGGAACGGGTCGGATTCGATTGTTGTCGCCAGCAGCTTGAACTCGCCGTCTTCGGCTTCCGGCTCGGCGACCTTGTCGAGCACCATGTCGAACAGCGGATCCATGTTGTCCTGCGGTCCATCCGGCTCCAGCGCCATCCATTCCTGCTTGGCAGAGCCATAAAGGACCGGGAAGTCGAGCTGGTCTTCGTTGGCATCGAGGGAGGCGAACAAGTCGAACACTTCGTCCAGAACTTCGTCGGCGCGCTGTTCCGGCTTGTCGATCTTGTTGATGGCAACGATCGGCTTCAGGCCGAGTTTCAGTGCTTTGCCAAGAACGAATTTCGTTTGCGGCATCGGGCCTTCGGCAGCGTCGACCAGAAGGATCACGCCGTCGACCATGTGCAGGATGCGCTCCACCTCGCCGCCGAAGTCGGCGTGGCCAGGGGTGTCGACGATGTTGATACGGGTGTCTTTCCAGACAAGCGAGGTCACCTTCGCCAGGATGGTAATGCCACGTTCGCGCTCGATGTCGTTGGAGTCCATCATGCGTTCTTCGGTGCGCTGGTTGTCGCGGAACGCACCGGATTGCTTCAGGAGGACGTCGATCAGAGTGGTTTTGCCATGGTCGACGTGCGCGATGATGGCAATGTTACGCAGTTTCATGAGTAGGCTCCAAAAGACATGAAGCGGGTCCCATAGGAACCCGCAGCACATCTGGATATGAATTTCCGGGATCGGCTGCAGTCTGGTTCTGCCGGGCCGAATTTGGCGCCTTTATACGCGCAGTCCTTGAATTGTGCAATGCAGTGGTAGTTCTGCGCATTGACAGAAATGAACCTCCGCCCTAACTAGTAAGGTATCCTTATTAATTTGAGCTGTTCATGACACTACCTCCACCCAATATCGGTGTGACGATGCTGATTGTCGACCTGGCGCGCATGCTGCGCCGTCAGTTCGAGGCAGCCCTTGCCGATGTCGAGACAGGCTTGACCGTTGGCGAGGCGCGGACGTTGTTTTACGTCTGGCGGATGCCGGGTCAGCGGCAGGCGGTTTTGGCCGATGCGATGTACGTGGAACCGATGACCCTTGTGGGCTATCTCGACTCGCTCGAAAAGTCTGGGCTTATTAAACGGCAACCCGATCCGTCCGACAAACGCGCGAAACTGGTGCTGCTGACCGAAGACGCCGACCCGCTGCTGGAGCGCATCAGCGTTGCTCTGGAGGGCGTCCGGGCGCGAGCGCTGGAAGGTGTGATGGGGGAAGATCGCAAGGTGCTGGAAACCCTTCTTCAAAACATGAAAGATAGTCTTTTGCTGCTTTCGCCGAACGGGAAGGGCAAATGACAGCAACACCCGCCACTTTGATGAGTGCCCGCAGGACGGCACTGCTCGGGGCCGGTCTTGTAGCCGTCGGGCCCATTTCCATGGCGCTTTATACGCCGGCCATGCCGGCGCTGGTTGAGTTTTTCGGCACGACCGACGGTGCGGTGAAACTGACCCTGACATCCTATTTTGCCGGATTTGCCGCCACACAGCTTGTGTGCGGGCCATTGACCGACGCTTTCGGCCGCAAACCGATCACAATTCTGTTTCTCGGCATCTATCTGATTTCCAGCGTGCTGGCGACATTCAGCCCCACAGTAGAGTTCATGGTGGCAGCCCGCGCCCTTCAAGGGGTTGGCGCAGCGATCGGGATTTCTGTCTCGCGCGCAATTGTGCGGGATCAATTCACCGGTCAGGCGTCCGCGCGGATTATGAACACCATTGCCATGATGCTGGCGCTTGGGCCCGCGCTTTCGCCAACGATCGGCGGATTCGTGCTCGAGCTGTTCAGCTGGCGGGAAGTCTTCTGGTGCATGGTGATCTACGGCGTGGCGCTGATGGCGGCCGTCACCGTGTTTCAGGTGGAAACGAACCCATCGCCGGGCAAACATCACCTAAACCCGCGTCAGCTCGCCATCAATTACACCACGCTTTTGAAAGATCCACGGTTTCTCGCACCGGCAATCCTGATCGGCTGCGGCCTTGGCAACATCTATGCCCTCGCAACCGTGCTGCCATTCGTGCTGATCTACGAAGTCGGCCTGTCGCCCTCTGTCTTTGGCCTTACCATGATCCTGCAGTCCGGGTCATTTATCCTCGGCACCGTGGTCACCGGTCAGCTCTTGAAAGTGACCGATGCGCACAAGCTGGTTCCCTTCGGATTGGTCATGCTGGTTGTTGCCTCTGTCTTGATGTGCGGCATGACTCTGACACAAGCGCCCTCTGTGGCGTCCGTCATGGCGCCCGTTGGCTTGTTTGTATTCGCCTTGGCGTTTGTTCTTCCGGCGAGTTTTACAGATTCCATGGCCCCGTTCCCGCACATTGCAGGCGCAGCTTCGTCCATGCTTGGCTTCCTCCAGTTTGGCGGCGGAGTGGCTGCAAGTCTGATCGTGGCGGTTGTTGGTGATCCTGTTCTCGGGCTTGCGTTTGTGCTTCCGGCAATGCCGGTGGTGGGCGTTGTCTGTTACCTGTTGCTCCGCGGCCAAGACACCCAGCACGCCGCAGCTGAATAACCACGTCTTGATTATCCCGTGTCCACGGGATTCATTTGCTTGACCTGCCGTGAAGAGCGGGGCATCAGACGAGGCTTCTGGTCCAATTGGTGGACGATGAAGGACGACTGATGGCCAAAGCTGCTGCCTACACCTTACCGGAGAGCCGCGCCCATGTGATGGGCATTTTGAACGTGACACCGGATTCCTTTTCCGATGGCGGCCGGTTCGACGCGGCAGACAAGGCTCTGGACCATGCCCGGTCCATGATCGCCGAAGGGGCAGACATTCTGGACATTGGCGCGGAAAGCACACGGCCCGGATCTGAACCGGTTGGGCTGGAGAATGAGTGGGCGCGCCTGGCGCCGGTTCTCGAGCCTGTTTGCGAGCTTGGGTGTCCGGTCTCGATCGACACCTACAAGGCGGAGATCGCGCGCCGGGCTGGCGCTGCGGGTGCCGCGATCGTCAACGATGTCTGGGGCCTGCAAAAAGATCCGGCGATGGCCGACACGGTTGCCGAGCTCGGTGTGCCGGTCGTGATGATGCACAACCGTGATTATGCCGATGCCGACATCGACATCCTCGCTGACATGGACCAGTTCTTTGAGAGGTCCATGGCGTTGGCTGAGCGGGCTGGCCTCGCGGAAAACAAGCAGATCCTCGATCCAGGATTTGGTTTTGGCAAAACCATTGATCAGAACTTTCTCATTCTGAACCGGCTGGAGACCCTGCAGAAGCACGGCCTGCCCATTCTTGCCGGCGCGTCGCGGAAACGCATGATCGGCGCGGTTTTGGGCGTTGAGACCGAGGAACGGCTTTTTGGCTCCATCGCCGTGCATATGACAGCCGTTATGAAGGGTGCTTCAATAATAAGAGTCCATGACGTACGTCCACATGCCGATTGTGTGCGTATATCGGAGGCAACACGACTGGAACGGAACCCCGTATAAATGACCCTCCATCAAACGAACCTTGTCACGGCCGAAGTGGCAGCACCGACCCGATGTGCCCTCGGGCTCGGGTCGAACATCGGTGATACGGCCGCGCATTTGAAAAAGGCGCTGGACCACTTGGACGCCAGCGAGGGAATTACGGTTGTCGCCAGATCGTCCGACTACCGCACACCGCCCTGGGGCCCGGTTCCACAGGACGACTATCGGAACATTTGTGCAGTCGTCGATACCACCTTATCGCCTCAGGACCTGTTGGCGCGGTGTCTTGCCATCGAAACCGAGCTGGGCCGGGTCCGCGATGTTCGCTGGGGACCGCGGATCATAGATATTGATGTCCTGATTTACGGGACACGGACTGTGAATGAGCCCGATCTGGAGTTGCCGCACCCACGCATGGGGGATCGCGCCTTTGTTCTGATCCCGCTTGCCGAAATCTGGCCGGATGCACCGCTGGTGGACGGTCAGACAGCCGCAGAGGCCCTGACAACCTGCCCAGATCAGGACGGCGTGGTGAAGATATCAGGGTGATGACCGGCCAGAGCAGTGGTGGATTGCTTTCCTGCCTGAGGCTGATCTCAGGCTAATCCTACAAAACTCTTCATATGAAAGCGGCCGTTTGTAGCGTTCGGCGCGTGGTTCTGGCCGACTGGACAGGCTTTGCGGGCCTGGCACCCGCTCCAGCATCCGGCATCTGGTGTTCTGCGGAGATACTCCAGGCAATGCGGGACGTCATAGCCTGTGTCCAATTGAATGGCGTTGACCGGGCAGGCCGTAAGGCAGGGTTTTTCCTGGCACGTGAGGCAAGGACCAGGAGTGTCTTCGCCAGTAGAGGTGTCCAGCTCATCGGCGGACAGAAAGGCGGCTCGGAGTCCGGCCCAAGGCCCGTATGTTGTGTGCGTGAGAAGTCCAAACGGGCTCTGGGAGAACCCTCCGCACTTCAAAGCCCATTTTTGAAACGGATGATAGGGCGGGCCGTCAAAAGGGAAGAGCGGCAGGAATCCAAAGTCGGCTGCAAGTTTGCTCAAAACCCGCCGTGTATACCGGTCCATCGGATCCGGCTGGCCGTCCTGAGCTTCCGGTGCTGCCTTGAAAGCTGGCCATAGGCTTGGGCCTGTACTGCCGATTATCAGCAGGGTTTTGGGCGCAGAACCGGCGCTGATCTCCGGTGCCAGGTCTGTGTTCTCCGGTTGAAAACCGCCGAACAAAAGAAAACCCGCCGCAACAAGCTTTTCGGAAAAGCGGGTTGCGGCGGGTGTGTTCATGGCTCAGCCGAGCCGGTTGCGCTTGGCAAGCGTGCGCAGGCGCAAAGCGTTCAGCTTGATGAAGCCGGCAGCGTCTTTTTGATCGTACGCACCGTGGTCATCTTCAAATGTCACCAGCTCTTCTGCATAGAGCGAATAGGGTGATGCACGGCCGACAACGATCACGTTGCCCTTGTAGAGTTTCAGGCGAACGGTGCCGGTGACATGTTCCTGGCTCTTGTCGATCAGGGCCTGCAGCATCTCGCGCTCAGGCGAGAACCAGAAGCCGTTGTAAATCAGCTCGGCGTAGCGCGGCATCAACTCGTCTTTGAGATGGCCTGCGCCGCGATCGAGCGTGATCGACTCCATGGCCCGGTGGGCTTGCAGCAGGATCGTGCCGCCCGGGGTTTCATAGATGCCGCGGCTCTTCATGCCGACAAACCGGTTTTCAACCATGTCCAGCCGGCCAATGCCGTTGTCGCGGCCATAGTCGTTGAGCTTTGCGAACAATGTGGCCGGGGACATTTTTTCGCCGTTCAGAGATACCGCATCGCCTTTTTCAAAGCCGATCTCGATTTCGGTGACAACGTCCGGCGCTTCGGTCGGGTCAACAGTGCGCTGGAACACATAGTTCGGCGCTTCCTCGTTCGGATCTTCCAGAACCTTTCCTTCGGAAGACGAGTGCAGCATGTTTGCGTCGACCGAGAACGGGGCTTCGCCGCGCTTGTCTTTTGGCACCGGGATCTGGTTTTTCTCGGCGAAGTCCAAGAGGTCGGTCCGGGATTTAAAGGTCCAGTCCCGCCACGGCGCGATCACCTTGATGTCCGGGTTGAGCGCATAGGCGGAGAGCTCGAAGCGAACCTGGTCATTGCCTTTGCCGGTCGCGCCATGGGCAACCGCATCGGCGCCGGTTTCTTCGGCGATCTCGATCAAGCGCTTGGAAATCAGCGGACGGGCAATCGAGGTGCCGAGCAGGTAGACACCTTCATAAACGGCGTTGGCCCGGAACATCGGGAAGACGAAGTCGCGAATGAATTCTTCGCGCAGGTCATCAATGTAGATTTCCTTGATGCCCATCATCTCGGCTTTTTTGCGCGCCGGCTCCAGCTCTTCTCCCTGTCCGAGATCTGCTGTGAAGGTTACAACTTCGCAGCCGAGTTCGGTTTGCAGCCATTTCAGGATGATGGACGTGTCGAGGCCGCCGGAATAGGCCAGCACGACTTTCTTGATGTCACCATACGCCATTGAGGGAGGGTCCAGTTCGTGAGTTGTGCGGAGGGGTCCGCTTTGTTGAAATTTTGCGGCAATTTAGCCGGTTCTATTCGCCGCGCAAGCCCCAGAAGCGCGCAAAGGACTGCCGTTTCAAAGATCCTTCACTTGAAACACGCGTGGAGCGGGCTGCAAAGAGGGTTGCAATTGCCAGCCGAGCGCCTGAGGGTGTCGAAAGGGCGAAGCTTAACCATGTGGGGGCTGGCGCGGAGGACCCATGAACCTGATTGACTTCAAGCTCGATAGCTATGACTACCTGACCTTCTTGATCGGCGTTCTGGCGGTTGTCGCCTTCTTTTATGTCATGATCACGCTGGGCGGGCTTCCTGGCAAACTCGCGGAAAAGCGCAAGCACCCGCACGCTGAATCCGTGAAATTGGGCGGTTGGATTGGTCTTTTCACGGTTTTTCCTTGGATCCACGCGTTGATGTGGTCCTATCACGACTCCCTGACGATCGACATTCGCAAGCTGCCAAAAGGCGCTGAAGTCAAGGCAAACGAAGACGCCGGGGATGGAGGGGCGGATCAGTTGTCAGCGACGCCGGTCCTGTCCAATGCCACCGGTGAAGCCGAGGCTCAGGTCAGCGCGCAATCAGAAGAGCTGCCAAAGTCCGGGGGCGCGGCATGACGATTGCCCTTCTGATCCTTGGGGCCTATGGCATCTTTGCCTCGCTGGTTTTCTACAAGTTCAAACTTCTGAAGTTCAACGTTGCCTGGGGGGTGGTGACCTTCTGGGTTGGGTTTCACGTCCTGTTTCTTCTGGTCGTGTTCCTGCGCTTCTTCGCGCCTTACACGATTGACGGACATGTGATCCGCCAGACGATCCAGATCGCACCCCGGCTGCCGCATCCAACCTTGTTGCAAGAGGTGTTCGTCACTCAGAACCAGCCGGTCAAGAAGGGCGACAAACTCTACCAGTTTGAATCAACGCTCTATGACGCTCAGCTTGCAGAGGCGCAGGCGAACCTGGTCGAGGCGCAGCAAAATGCACTGATCCTTCAAGAAGATGTCGTCCTGGCGCAGGACCAGCTAGCTCAGGCTGAGGCCAATGAAACCTTCGCGTCTGAGCAGGTCAAGCGCTACACGGATCTTGTTCCGAAAGGCGGTGCCCGCCAGGAAACGCTGGATCAATGGACCGCGCAATTAGCTGGGGCGAAAGCGCAAGTGGCTGAGGCCGAGGCGAATGTGACGAAAGCGCAGCTCGCCGTTGCGGCGCAAATCGATGGTGTGAATGCCCAGGTGGCCGCAGCTCGGGCCCAGGTCGACCAGGCGCAATACTATGTTGATCAGACGACGATCTATGCGCCAGAGGATGGCCGGATCATCAGTCAGCAGGCACGTCCCGGACTTGTTGTGGGTGGCTTCCGGATCGCATCCATCGCGGCCTTTGTTGCGGATGCAAATCCCTATTTCCTTGGGACCTTCTATCAGGAACACCTGAAGTTCGTGGAGCCCGGCCAGCCGGTTGAGGTTGCCCTCGATATTTATCCCGGTCAGGTGTTTACCGGAAAAGTGAAAGCGATTTGGGAAGGAACCGGGCAAGGTCAGATCAAGCCGAGCGGAAATGTGCCAAACTTCCTCTTCATGCATCCGCAGGGGCGGTTTGCGGTTGAGATCGTGATGGATGAAGATCCGGCGCTGAAGCGATTTCCGGGCGGCGCTCATGGAGCTGCGGCAATCTATACGGGCGGCGGCGGCGAATGGGTATCCGTGCTGCGCCGGGTCAATATGCGGTTGTATGCCTGGGTGAACTTCATCATCCCGTTTGATGTGTAGGTGATGCCTGTGAGCGTGTTTCGACAATTGGGTTTGGTTGCCAGCGTTGCAGGCGCCGCTTTCTTGTCCGGATGTATGGTCGGTCCGGATTTTGAGCGCCCCGAGGCTCCGGTGCTCGACAGTTGGGGTGAGGGCGCAAACCTCACCGTTGATCACCGCACCGGCTTTACCACCCGCAGCGCTGCCTCCGTGCCGTGGTGGCATGTGTTTAAGGACGAAACGCTGAATGGCCTGATCGCGGAGGCCTACCGTCAGAACGTTGAGCTGCAGGCAGCCGGTGTCCGGGTTTACCAGGCGCGCGCCCAGCTAGGCATCGCGCGCGGCGAGCTGTTTCCTCAGGTCCAGCAGTTGAAAGGGAACTCGGAGAACATCCGGTTCAGCACGCAGGATCCGATCATCCGTGATCTTGAGCGGGCCGGTCTGGTGGACAGTCACATCTCGCGTGTTTCTGCAGGGTTTGACGCGGCGTGGGAAATTGACATCTGGGGCAAGATCCGCCGGGACGTTCAATCTGCCAAAGCGAATTTGAACGCCAACCTGGCATCCTACGATGATGCGCTGGTGACGCTCACCGGGGATATTGCGGCGACATACGTCACCATTCGCGAGCTGCAGCAACTCGTCGCCTCGAGCCGGAAGAATGCGGCGCTTCAAAAAAAGTCTCTGAACCTTACTCAGCTCCGGCTGGAAAATGGCGTTGCATCCCAGTTGGATGTTCATGAAGCGACCGTTCTTTACAACAATACCCTGGCAGCCATACCGGGCTATGAAGCTGAACTTGCGCAGGCCTACAACGCCATGAGTGTGTTGTTGAGCGAGCCGCCGGGTAAAATGAAAGCCCGATTTTCCGGCCGGTCAGGCTTCCCCCGGGTGCCAGCGGAAGTCGCGATCGGCGTTCCGGCGGACATGTTGCGCCGCCGCCCCGACATTCGCCAAGCCGAGTACATCGCAGCTGCCCAATCGGCACAAATCGGTGTAGCCAAGGCAGATCTCTTCCCGGCATTCACCATTGCCGGGGCGATCGGTGTACGGGCAGATGATTTTTCGAATCTCTTCACGGGCGGGGCGACAGCAGCCCTCTTCAATCCCGGTTTTTCCTGGAATTTCCTGAATTACGGCCGGATCCAGAACAATGTCCGGGTGCAAGACGCCAAGTTTCAGGAAGCCTTGCTGAACTACGAAAACACGGTGCTGTCCGCTTATGCGGAAGTGGAAAACGCGCTGACCGGGTTCTTACGTTCCAAGCAGCAGGCGCTTTATCTTCGGCGGAGTTTGAGGGCGGCTCGCAGTTCTGTCGGCGAGGTTGAAGCCCAGTATGAAGACGGTACTGCGTCTTACAATCGCGTGGTTGATGCGCAAAAGAGCCTGCTTGTGGCCGAGGAGCGGTTGATTGCTGCGGAAGCGAATGTGCTGACCAACCTCGTTGCGGTTTACAAGGGGCTCGGTGGTGGCTGGGCGCCAGAGAACGTCCGCGGTCTCATTTCCGATGAAACCCGGGCCCAAATGGCGGACCGGACACGCTGGGGACAGCTTCTGGATAACCCTGTGGGACCTTCGGGGAAAAGCTAGGATCAGGACCCGATGAGCTGATCAAGCAGACTTTTTTGCAGCTTCAGTTTCAGGCGCAGCATATTGCGCCAGGAACAGATCGACACTTTCGTTGATGATCTTGTCCATCTCATCCCGTTCGGCGACCCGGTTGGCATAGATGTTCGGAAAAAAGCTGCGCGACTTGATGAGGCCGAGAAACTGTTCTGCCGCGACAGCCGGATCTTGAACCGACAAACGTCCATCGGATGTCGCCCGCTCCATGAACTCTGCGAAAATGCTGAGCTTTGTCATGCGGGCGTTCATGTCCGCCGCCAGTTCCGGATCCCGGATCGTTTCGCTCATCACCATGCGGGCAAGGTTCATGAAGCACGGTGAAACCATCAGCTCGCCCTCGGCCCAGCCGAGTTCGATCAAGGCATCGCGGATGGGTTTGTCCCGGTCATAAGGGACCTCAAGCGCTGAATTGACCTGGTCTGCCAGGCACTGGTTGATCGCTTTGAAAAGCGTTTCCTTGCTTTCAAAGTGATTGTAGACGGTCCGTTTGGAAACCTGCGCCCGTTCCGAAATCCGGTCCATGCTTGCACCGGCAAAACCTTTTTCCTGGAACTCGGCGATGGCCGCTTCGACGATTTGTTTCTTTTTCTGGTCGGATACCGACATTGTTTACCCAGCGCTTCTTATCGCTCTTTAATCCCAAAATTTGAGCCCTATGTAAACTAGGGCGTTTACAGATGCAGATCCAGAGATTACACTGCACAGTGTAGTTTACATCCTTCAGCCAGTCTAGGCCAGCCAAGGGAGACGCCTCCTCATGTCTGTAACTTTGAAAATTAACGGGGAAACGCGCACGCTTGATGCGGATCCCGAGAGCCCTCTGCTGTGGGCTCTGCGCGACGAGCTCGGAATGACCGGCACCAAATTCGGGTGCGGCATCGCCTCATGCGGTGCTTGCACGGTCCACTGGGACGGTATGCCGATCCGTTCTTGCCAAACCATGGTCGGTGACCTTGAGGGCGCCGAAATTACCACAATCGAAGGCGTGAACGGAAAAGCCGCAAAAGCCGTCCAGGAAGCCTGGAACGAGCTGGACGTACCGCAATGCGGATACTGCCAGTCCGGTCAGATCATGGCAGCCACGGCGCTTCTGACCGACACTCCTAAGCCGACCGACGAAGATATCGACGCAGCCATGGACGGAAACGTCTGCCGCTGCGCGACCTACGCCCGGATCCGCAAGGCGATCCATGCCGCAGCCGACAAGATGGAGGCCTAAGTCATGTTGCATCTCCTTCAAAAACCCCTTGAAGCTCCCAAGCCGAGCCGCCGGACATTCCTGAAAATGTCAGCCGGTGCAGTTGGTGGTCTGATCATCGCCGCCAAGATGCCAAACGCTGCGAAAGCCGCTGCTGATGCGGGTGAATTTGTACAGCCGTTTGTACACATCAGGCCGGACAACACGGTCGTGGTCCTGTCCAAGCACCTCGACAAGGGTCAGGGCACGGCAAACGGTCTGGCAACATTGGTTGCTGATGAACTCGACGCATCTCACGAGCAAATTTTGCTGGAGCTGGCACCATCCAACCCGCAGCTTTATGCCAACAGCCTGTTCGGCGTTCAGGGCACGGGCGGGTCTACAGCCATGCCGAATGCCTTCATGCAGTACCGCCAGGCGGGTGCAGCCGCAAAGGCGATGGTTGTCTCCGCGGCGGCCAAGGAATGGGGCGTGCCGGCCGGTGAAATCACCGTTTCCGGCGGAGTTGTGTCCCACTCTTCCGGTAAATCGGCAACACTCGGTGAGCTTGCAGGTTTGGCAGCAAACGAAGATGTTCCTGCGGAACCGGCACTGAAAACACCGGACCAGTGGGTGTATATCGGCAAGTCTTTCCCGCGGAAGGACGTCAAGAACAAAACGGTTGGTGCGCCGAACACCTACACCATCGACTTCAACCGTGAGGGCATGCTGACCGCAACGGTTGCGCGCTCACCGCGGTTTGGCGGCACGGTCAAGTCCTTCGATGCGACTGAAGCCAAGAAGGTCGCAGGTGTCGTCGACATCTTCCAGATCCCAAATGGCGTTGCCGTGGTCGCAGAAAGCACCTGGCCGGCCATCAAGGCGCGCGATCTTCTGGAGATCGAATGGGACGACAGTGCAGCTGAGACCCGCTCCACTGACGCAATGATGACCGAACTCAAGGACATGACCACCAAGCCGGGCCTCAAGGTTCGCGAAGATGGCGATGTCGATGCTGCTTTGGACGCGTCGGCGAAGGTCATGGAAATCGACTACGATTTCCCATTCCTTGCCCATGGCGCCATGGAGCCGCTGGATATTGTCGGTGAATTCGATGGTGAAACAGCACAGTTCTGGTTTGGCTCGCAAATCCCGACCATCGACCATAACGTTGCCTCCACCATCCTCGGCATTCCGTTCGAGAAAGTCAGCATCAACACATTGTGGGCCGGTGGATCCTTTGGACGCCGGGCGCAAGGGGATGCGCATCCTGTCTCGGAGATTTCTTTCCTGTTGAAGGCGATGCGGGAAGCCGGTATGGACCCGCGGCCAGTGAAGATCGTCTGGACCCGTGAAGACGACATGGCTGGCGGCTACTATCGCCCAATGTCAGCCCACAAGATCAAGGTTGGTCTCGACGGCGACGGCAACGTCACGGCGGTGAAATACAACATCGCGGCGAAGTCCATCATCAAGGGCACTGCCTTTGAGCCGATGCTGATGCCGAACGGTGTGGATCACAACATGACCGAAGGGGCATCCGACACGACCTATTCGTTCCCGATGATGAACATGGATCAGGCCTTCCAGGAAACGCCGGTGCCGGTTCTGTGGTGGCGGTCTGTGGGGCACACCCACACAGCCTATGTCATGGAAACGATGATCGACCGGATCGCCAAGGAAACCGGCAAAGACCCGGTGGCTCTGCGCCTTGAGCTTCTCAAGGACGATCCGCGCAAGACGAATGTGTTGAAGCTGGCTGCCGAAAAGGCCGGTTGGGACACGCCGTTGCCGGAAGGCCGCCATCGCGGCGTCGCCGTTCACAAGTCCTTTGGGTCTTATGTGGCGGAAGTCGTCGAGATCTCCTTCCGCGAGGATGGAACGGTCAAGGTGGAAAAGGTCACAGCGGCCGTCGACTGCGGTGTGCCGGTCAACCCGGACAACATCCGTGCTCAGGTTGAAGGCGGTATTGGCTACGGCCTCGGCGCGATCCTGCGCAACCAGGTGACGCTCTCCGACGGGTATGTCGAAGAAACAAACTTCGACACTTATGAGTCGCTGCGCATTTCCGACATGCCCGAAATCGACGTGCACATTGTTGCCTCGACCGAAGCCCCAACCGGGATCGGTGAGCCGGGAACACCACCAATTGGCCCGGCTGTGGCCAATGCAATTGCGGCTGCAAAGGACGAGTGGATCACAAGTCTGCCGTTCACCAAAGCCGGTCTGGTCTAGGACGGATCAGATGAAGAATGCGAAAGGCCGCCCGGGAGGCGGCCTTTTTGCTGTTATGGGATCAGAGCGCTGTTACGCCCTGCGCAGTGCAACGATCCCGGCAACGGCAAGGCCGTACAGCAAGTGCCCAAAGAACGAGGCAAATGCCAGATCTCCAAAACCCAGAAACGCTGGAAAGCCGGCGACCAGGTGCGCCATCACATACATGGCAAAGATCCAAAGGCCGATGCCAAAGCCTGCGCCTGTCAGTGACCAGGGGAACTCGACCGGCAGAAGCCGGGCGATGGGTTGCGCGACAAAAAGGTATCCGAGTGGATAGATAATGAGACCGGTTGCTATGTGGATCGTCTCGGCCAGAAAACTGGAGGATATCCCGAAACTGGATTTGATAAGGCCCGCAGGCTCCAAGGGTCCTCCGATTAAAAGAGGTGTTACACCCCGCGCCCAAACTTCCCAGACACCGGTGGCAACCAAGCCGGCGAGAAGCAGAGTGATGGTAGTGGCTGGGGTAAGAGGAGGCAGGAGGCGCGGCGCACTTGGCTCGCGGCGGCGGGAGCCGCTGTAATCAATACTCGTCATGACGATCTCCGGGGAGTTTCTGTTCGGCAGAAAAAGCCGGGACCAACCCCGGCAACCCGTGAAATGGGGATTGAAAGCGTCACGTTCAATTCACAGGTGAGTTAGGAACTGATCGGTTTTGCAAAGCACTTATGCGTCCGACGCAGCTCTTCCTGTCATGATCCCAAACTGTACCGCTCAAGTATCATTTGAAGAGAGCCATCGGACCGCATCACGTCAAACGCCTCCCGGATCGGCTGGAGTATTTCTTCAGGCGTTTCGAGAGTTGCAGCTATGGAAACGTCGAACCGGTCCAGAACTTCGCCCGGAACCAATCGCTCCGGATCGAGCCCCTCCCGTTCCATCGACCAGAGCGCCAGCATTCTGAAACTGATCATTGCGTTCGAGTTGCCATACGCCAACATTTTCACCATGGAAAAATTGTCTGGCGCGACGTCCAGATTTTGAAGCCCCAGCCGGATCCCGAGCTCTTCCATCGCAGATCCGCCCTGTACTGTGATGCTTGGGAGTTTGCGCGCAGCCTCGAGTGTCAGGATGGGACCGTCGTCAATGGTGTAAAGGCGGACTTCTTCGGTGAGGATCGGGACGACCCATTTGTATCGTGTCTCGCGGTCCGGCGTACGGGCCAATGGGGCCATTAAGACGTTTTCGCCTTGTTTCAGGGTCTCCATGGCTCTGCGCCAGGGCAGCGAAACGATTTCCAAAGGAGCGTCCAGACGCGACAAAAGTTCGCGGACCACGTCGATAACAAACCCGGTTCGGCCTTCATCAGATGGCAAGGAGTAGGGCGGCACTTCCGCGGTAACAAATAAATATCGTTGGGCAGCTGTAGACGCCGTCAGCGGACCAAAGCCGAGGCTTGAACAAATCCCGAATATGATATGTCTGCGTGTAACTCGCCTTCCGGCCATATTCTGTCACCCAGCAACCCTACATTGATTGTAGTTGGTGCACGGGCGTTTGCTGGCAAGGTGGAAGTCAACAATCCTACGGTTTGATCCACTGGATACCGGGACGAGATTGTCCCGGCTTTCTTCAATATACGGCAGCCTTTTTTGCCGCCAATGCATCCCGGTCCTTCTTGCGCATGCGTTCAGAGGCTGACTTCAGCTGTCCGCAGGCGGCGAAAATGTCGCGTCCACGCGGGGTTCGGATGGGAGAGGCGTAACCGGCCCGATTGACGATGTCGGCGAATTCCTCGATCCGCTCCCAGTCCGAACAGGCATATTGGGAGCCCGGCCAGGGGTTGAACGGGATGAGATTGATTTTCGCCGGAATGCCCTTGAGCAACCGAACCAGCTCTAGCGCGTCCTCGTTGCTGTCGTTGATGTCTTTCAGCATCACGTATTCAAAGGTGATGCGTTTGGCGTTCGACAGGCCCGGATAGTTGCGACAGGCGTCCAGAAGTTCCTTGATGTTCCACTTCTTGTTGATCGGCACCAGGATGTCACGATCCTCGTCCCGAACGGCGTGGAGGGAAATTGCCAGCATGCAGCCGATCTCGTCACCTGTGCGGAAGATCTCCGGGACAACGCCGGATGTCGACAGGGTGATCCGCCGTTTGGAGAGCGACAGTCCGTCCCCATCTGAGGCGATGAGCAGGGCCTTTTTCACGTTCTCGAAATTATAGAGCGGCTCGCCCATGCCCATCATGACGATGTTTGTGACCAGACGGCCTTCGGACGGCACAATCGCGCCTTGCGGCGTGTGTGCATCCGGAAAATCTCCAAGCCGGTCGCGGGCGATCAGGATCTGGGACAGGATCTCCTTAGACGTCAGATTGCGGACCAGTTTCTGTGTGCCGGTGTGGCAGAAGGTGCAGGTGAGGGTGCAGCCAACCTGGGACGACACACAAAGCGTGCCACGGCCTTCTTCCGGAATGTAGACGGTTTCGACTTCGACAGGATTTCCGGCCCCGCGCGGCGGAAACTGGAACAGCCACTTGCGGGTGCCATCGACGGAGATCTGTTCCGACACGATCTTCGGGCGGGCGATGGTGAACGCCACATCCAGCTTGGCGCGCAAATCCTTGGCGATGTTCGTCATCTCCGCGAAGTCGGAAACGCCGCGCACATAAAGCCAATGCCACAGCTGCGACGACCGCATACGCCATTGCTTTTGCGGCACGCCGATCGTTCCCAGAGCTTCGCCAAGTTCCTCGCGCGACAGGCCGATGAGCGTCGGCTTGTCGTCATCTGCGCCCGGAGTTGCTGCAATGCCTGTAACTGTTTGCGCGTTGGGATTTTCCCGCGCGATGTCGAGCGTAACCGCCATTTTGTGATCCGTTTTTTGTCCGGCCACGAATGCGTGCCGCCTGCCGCGGCGGCGCCGATGCCGGTTCACCTGTTATTGTCAGGGAAATGCTGACGGTCTCAAAACCACAAAGCGCCCGGAAAATCAAGTTTTCCGAGCGCAACGGAGCTATGCGTGAAGCCGTCCGGGAGACGATGCCTGCCGTTAGCGGCAGGCCTGACTGGCTGTGTCGATGGCGGCAGTCACTCCGGAGAGCGAAAATTTGTATGTCGTCCGTGTGCCGCGGCTGGATTCACCATTTACGGACATCTCACGGCCAGCCTTCATCGCGGCAACCAACTGAGCCTCCGTGGCTGCATTTTCGACCCAGGCGCCGTCATTGTTGGTGAACAAGGTAAAGCCTTGTCCGTCCACATCCACACTGACAGACGACTTGTCCTTGAACGGATAGCCGACCAGCAGGCTCGGCTCAGAACTGACACCCTCGGCCGGACGGGACGTCACAAAGAAGAAGACATCGCCGTGGTTTCTGTCGCCGGGAAGCATCGTCGTTGGTTTGGTCAAAGCGTAACAAACTTTACCGCTGCCACTCGTCAACGCGTAGGCCGCCCAATCCCTGTGCTGTTTCAACAGCGTCGGGGTCTGCGCGAACGCTACCGCAGTTGAGGCGGCGAAACCTGCCAGGGCCAGTACCAGCGTTTTTGCTTTCATGATCTCCACACCGTTTGGTTTGGGGTTCCGGTCAAATTTAATTCAATTGCCGACACACATATAAACGTTGCTTTAATGATAACTTAAAGCGGGTTACGAAAGGGTTGAAGCCCCAAAGCCGACAATTCCTTTCTTTAGAATGCAAAGGCGCGCCCTCGCGAATGTTCATCATTGCCTCTCGCGAGAAAACAGGGCGACAGTGTGGCGATGTTGCTGTTCCCTCTTCCGAATTGCGCCGAACCTGCTAAACAGAGGGGACTGAAGTGGAGTTGATTGGCCTTTGGCACAAACGCAATATTTTTCCGATCTGATTGTTAAGGTCGCGACAAGCCGGGATAAAGCGGCTTTTGTCGAGCTGTTCGATCATTTCGCACCGCGTCTGAAAGGCTACCTGATGAAACAGGGCGCCGACGACGCCGTTGCCGAAGAAGTCGCACAAGACGTCATGGTGACCCTATGGCGCAAGGCCGACCTGTTTGATCCACGCAAGTCTTCTGCAAGCACCTGGTTGTTTCGTATCGCCCGGAACCGCCGGATTGACCGGTTGCGGCGGCAAAAAACCGCAGAGCTGGATCCGGAAGAACCCGCATTGCAGCCAACCCCGCTGCCAGATGTTGCGGATGAAATGGACGCCCGGCTCCGCGAAGAGCGCGTGAGAGCCGCCATGGCCTCGCTTCCGGACGAGCAAAAAGAAGTTGTGCGTCTCGCGTTTTTCATCGGGCTGTCGCACAGCGAGATTTCCGACCAGACAGGCTTGCCGCTTGGAACCGTCAAATCCCGAATTCGTCTTGCCTTTGGCCGGCTCCGTCAGCTGATAGAGGCTGACGAAGCTGTCGACGTGAACTGATCAATTCCCCGGAACAATCCGCCCGGTCCGGCTGATTGGGCCGCCGCTGACATGCTTTGGACGTTCAACGGTCGGGGCACCTGACGATACGGCCCGGTCCGCATAACGTCCCATTGCCCTGTGCCGGTCATACATGACGATCGCGCCAGCCATGGCGACATTGATGCAGAACTTCGTCGGGATTTTCACCACGTGATCGCAACGTTCCAGCATTTGCGGTGACAATGATCCGCGCTCCGGGCCAAGCACATAGGCGGCCTGCAAGGGATGACCGAAGCTCGGCAGATCGATGGACTCGTCTGTCAATTCGATCCCGACCAGCTGGCATCCGCGGGGAAGGTCCATGGTGTCCACGCTGTCCCAGTCAAAAGTCGGCAAGTGTCCCGGGCTTTTGGAGGTGTCCGATTTAGGAGCTCTGCGGATCTTCTGTTCGGCGTCCACGGTGAAGAAGAAGCTCGCACCAAAGGCATGAGCGGACCGCATCAGCGTTCCAAGGTTCATCCGTTTTGACAGGCCTTCGGCTCCGACCGCGAAATATCCGCGCATTTTTCTTCCGTTCTTCGTTCATTATGATGGGTTTCCGGTCTCATACCCGAAAGTTGTCGTGGTTTGAACCTTTGCCGGCAGGATCAATTGCCGACCTTGCCAGCCGTTACGACTTTTGAGCCAGTTCCCCTGTCTCTCATGGCTTGCTAAGCATAGGGAACTTTACAGAATTCCAGATTGAGAGAGTGCCCCGTGAAAGCTTGTATTTGCCCGTCCTACGGCCCGCCATCAAATCTTGTCATCGAGGAACTCGCAGATCCGATCGCCGCAGCTGGCGAAGTCGTTGTCGCCGTAAAGGCCTGTGCGCTCAACTTCTTCGACACCCTGATCATTCAGGGCAAATATCAGTTCAAGGCTGAACCGCCATTTTCTCCGAGCGCGGAATTCGCCGGGATTGTCGAACAGGTCGGCGACGGGGTCACCGAATTTGCCGTCGGTGACAGGGTTATGGGCTACATGGTCTTTGGAGCCGCGCGGGAGAAGGTGGTCATCACGCCGGATGCGCTGGTCAAAATGCCTGACGACATTTCGTTCGAAACCGCGGCCGGTCTCACAGTCACCTATGGCACGACCCTTCACGCATTCCGCGACCGGGCCGAGCTCAAGGCAGGGGAAACGGTCGCGGTTCTCGGGGCATCCGGCGGCGTTGGCCAAGCCGCTGTCGAGATCGCATCGATCATGGGAGCGAAGGTGATTGCCTGTGCATCGTCGGAAGAAAAACTCGCCTTTGCAAAATCGCTCGGGGCAGACGAGCTGGTTGATTACTCAAAAGCCTCGCTCAAGGACGCGTTGAAGGAGCTCACCGGCGGTGCCGGTGTCGATGTCGTCTATGATCCTGTTGGTGGCGACCTTGCTGAGCAAGCGCTTCGGGCGACCGCCTGGGAGGGACGCTTCCTGGTGATCGGTTTTGCATCGGGTGATATTCCGAAAATCCCGCTTAACCTCACCCTTTTGAAAGGCTGTGACATCCGGGGCGTGTTCTGGGGCGCGGCGATCAAGAAAGATCCGGACGGCCACAAGGCCAATATGCGCCAGCTTCTGACCTGGGTGAGTGAGGGCAAGCTCAAGCCGCACATTCACGCCGTTTATCCATTTGAGAAGATTGGAACGGCGCTGGATGAAATCGCGGCACGGAAGGTGTTTGGCAAGGTTATTCTCGTGCCGTAGTCTGGCCGAATTACCGTCCATTACTCCGAAAGCTGCCATCCATGTCCTCCATCGTCGATGTTCGCGTTACCGTCGCAGATCTTTCCAACGGTGCCGCGTGGATGGGTGGCAAGGTGATGCCTGTCGCAGAAGCTGCGCTGCCAGTTACCGATTGGGGGCTGATCCATTCGGACATCACCTATGATGTGGTGCCGGTACTGGACGGTGCATTTTTTCGCTTGCCCCATTATCTGGCCCGTTTCCGCCGCTCGATGGACGAACTGCGGCTGGACCCCGAGTTGAGTAATGAGGCGATAGAAGACGCCCTTCAATCACTCGTGGCGGCGACGGGACTACGAAAAGCCTATGTGGCCATGGTCACCTCCCGGGGCGTGAACCAGGTGCCGGGCTCGCGGGATCCAAGAGATTGCAAGAACCACTTCTTTGCCTGGTGCGTGCCCTACATTCACGTCATCCGGCCTGAGATCGCGGCAAGAGGCGCCCATGTTCATGTTGCCAAGACCGTGCACCGGATTTCGCCCGGAAGTGTCAATCCGAAGGTCAAAAACTACCACTGGGCGGATTTCACCAGGGGGCTGTTTGAAGCCAAGGACAACGGCGCGGAGACTGTCATTTTGCTGGATGATAATGGCAATGTGACCGAAGGGCCGGGTTTCAATGTGTTTGCCGTGAAAGGTCGAACGCTGGTGACGGCCGAAAGCGGTGTTTTGGAAGGCATCAGCCGTCAGACGGTGCTGGATATCGCGGCAGAACAGGGTCTTGAGATTGAGATCCGGGCCTTGACGCTCAGCGAGTTCTTCGAGAGCGACGAGGTTTTCATCACCACGTCCGGTGGCGGCGTCGCACCGGTCACCCGGGTGGATGACCGGATCTTTTCAAATGATGCGCCGGGCCCGATCACGGCAGCGCTGCACAAGGCCTATTTTGAATGGGCCGCCCGTCCGGAAAACCGGACGGAGATTTCTTATCGGGATTAAGCCTCAAACACCGCAACAACAGGCGCGTGATCGGATGGTTTTTCCCAGCCGCGGGCATCACGCAGCACTTCCGTGCTTTTGATGTGGCTTGATGCCGGTTCGGACACCCAGACATGGTCCAGACGGCGGCCCTTGTCGGCTGCCGACCAGTCTTTTGCCCGGTAGCTCCACCATGTGTAGAGCTTTTCCTCCATCGGTGTGAACTGGCGCATGGCGTCCAGCCAGCCGCCGGTTTCCCGCACGGTTTCGAAAAGATCGGTCTCGATTGGTGTGTGTGAGACGACCTTTAACAGTTTCTTGTGAGACCAGACATCGTGTTCATAAGGGGCGACGTTCAAGTCACCCACCAGAACGGCGGGTTTGGCGGTTTCTGCGCCTTGCAGCCAGTCTTGCATTTCGCCGAGGAAATCTAGCTTGTGGCCGAACTTGTCGTTTTTTTCCCTGTCGGGTTCATCGCCGCCCGCCGGCACATAGAAATTGTGAACCCGTATTGCAGCTCCGTTGAACGGCACATCTACTGCCACATGGCGACTGTCGCCAACATTGCAGAAATCCCGCTTCTCGACATTGCTCAATGGCAGCTTGGAGAGCGTTGCGACCCCGTGATAGCCCTTCTGGCCATTGATGGCCATGTGCTCATAGCCGGCCGCCCGGAAGGCTTTTTCCGGAAAATTTGCGTCCGGACATTTCGTTTCCTGTAGGCAAATGACGTCCGGTGCGACTTCCTCGATCAATTGTTCGACAATCGGCATGCGCAGACGCACGGAATTGATGTTCCAGGTGACGAGTTTAAGCCGGTTTGTCATGAGGATCCTTGGGCTGATTAGCCTTGAATGAGAATTTGGATGAAGCCGCGTATCGTGCAGCGGCGGGATCGTCAACAATAGTCTCCGCCTGGTCAACCCGATACCATCACCTCTCCTGACAAAGGATATGGTTCCCTATGTCTGAAAGAGCCAAGGGAGCCTTGCATGGGGATGCAGTTTGATGGCCCTGCTGCCGACTTTGAACCGCCGCATTTCAGCCGTAGTCAGGTGATCGTGAAGGTGGCTACGTAATTTTGCTTGGAAATTCGAGTTTCGTCCACGTTCCGTTAGGAACTCCATAGCATTTTAGCGGTCGAAAAAACCTTTTCTTAACCCTGCCGAGGTTGCTGTGCTCGCAATGATCAAAACGGTTTGTTCTTTGGTCGGTTTCGCGTTTTTGAGCGCGTGTTCTGCCTATGATTTTCCAGATCCGACACCGGAGGACTTTGCGGTTCACGGGATCGATATCTCAAGATGGCAGGGGGATATCGACTGGGACCGGGTCCGCCAGTCCGGCGTTGCCTTTGCCTGGATCAAGGCGACCGAAGGTGGGGACCACGCCGATCCCCGGTTTGTCGACAACTGGATTGGGGCCCGGAAAGCCGGTGTGCGGCGTGGGGCTTATCACTTCTATTACTTCTGCCGTCCGGTCGAGGAACAGATCTCGTGGGTCAAGGAAGTTGTTCCAGTCGATCCGCAGGCTTTGCCGCTGGTTCTGGATATGGAGTGGAACGCGCACTCCAAGACCTGTACGACGCGTCCGCCTCGGGAGCGGATCCTGCCGGACATGAAGCTCTTTCTGGACGAGATGGAGCGGCACTATGGCAAGCGGCCGGTGATCTATTCTTCCGTGGACTTCCATCGGGATCGTCTTGTGGGGGCGTTCCCGGATGAACACTTCTGGCTGCGCTCAGTGGCGACCTATCCGAACAACATCTACGAACAGCGGGACGACTGGGTCTTCTGGCAATACACTGCAGAAGGCCGGATCCCGGGCATCAAAGGTGATGTCGACCGCAATGCCTTCTTCGGCACGAAGTCGCAATTCCGGGACTGGCTCAACGGCGAGCTTAAGCGCTAGCCTCATCCCTGTTGGCTGGATCAGTTCACCTTGATCTGGTGGGTGATATCCTTGCCGTTGCTGACGGTGACTTGCTTGAAGCCGATCAGTTTGCAGAAATCGAGGAAATTCAATTCCTGCGGCTGGTCGGTGCGGGCGAAGAGCTCGGTGCCCCTGGCCATGGAGGTCAGCGACGCCAAAAGGGCGCGCATCCGGTAGAGCGTGTCATACTGACCGTCGCCTGTGGCGACAATGATCAGTTTTTCCAGCTCCGCGCCCTTGGCGAACAGGTGGTAGCCGGGGGCATAAGCTTGTTTCGACTGCTGAGCGGCAAGCCCGATCACAAAGGCCGCTCTTGAGCGCTTGTTTGCATCAAGGGCTGTTTCAACGTTTGAAATGTAGGGCTCACTTGTCTGAGGAGCTGGATAATAATAGCCCGCATGCGAATCAAAAGCGCTGGATGGCAGCGTGCCCGCCGCCAAAACCGCCGCTATACATGCGCCCTGAAATGCCCGGCGTGCGCAGGCCTTTAGATTAAAATCGATCACGTTTTGAGCCCCCCTGAAGATAAGGCTCTATGAAGTCTGGTCTTCTGACCGAAATCAAGGGCGAACATGATACCGTCTGAACGCGGAAACGCTTGAGGGTGCTATACTTTCGCCACGTTATCGGCTCACATGGTCGATGTCTGGGCAGATAAACAGGAGTTTTGAGGATGTTGAACCGCTTTGCGATGGCTCTGGCCGCTGCGGTCCTGACAATAACACCGGCTCTCGCCCAGTCCGGCGGCCCGGCAATCGCCTACACCACGGCCAATTTGAACATGCGCGCTGGGCCCGGAACCAACTATCCGGTGCTGACAACCTTGCCGCAAGGCGCCGGGGTCACCGTGTTCGGCTGTACCGCCGACTTTCAGTGGTGCGATGCGGCCTTCACGACAGTCAAAGGCTGGGTCTCGGGGAAATATCTCAGCTATGGCGTTCAGGGCCGGTATTATGGCCAGCCGATTCCGCGATCCGGGATCTATGTGGGTGTGCCGCGCTATCAACGGAACTATCCGGTCTATGGGCGTGGGCCGGTAAGGGTTCAGCCCCTGCCCGGCTACCGCCGGTACTGACCCGATGATCGATCCGGCAAAGGAAGGAGCGCCCGTATTTTGGCGGGCGCTTTCGTTTGGCAGTGGCTGCCATCCTCCCGCACCAAGCCGTTCTTTTGAGTAGTTTGAAACGTATATTGGAAGATATCGTTTCATTGCTGTCTGTATTATATTTAATAATTTCATTAAGTTCTTGTGGGTCCTTCAGAAAGCTGCGCTGGATTTGCGACATGAACCGTAGATGAATGGCTCTGTTGCAATTGGGCCATCTTAAATCTCCACATCACTGCCGTGTCATGGGTAGTTTTTGGAGAGAAGATCATGTTGAAGCAAGCCGCATTGGTGATGATGGCCGCAGGGTTTCTTACGCAGCCAGCCATGTCCCAAGCAAATGCATCAGTCGCCTACACCACAAGTGGGCTGAATATGCGGGCTGGGCCCGGAACCAGCTATCCTGTCATAACAACCCTGCCGCAAGGCGCGGCAGTCCAGATTTCGGGATGTACCGCCGGATATGGCTGGTGTGATGCGAGCTACGGGAATATGTCCGGATGGGTTTCCGGAAGCTATCTGGTTTATGGAACGCGTGGCAGCTATTACCGCCAGCCTATCCCGAGTGCGGGCGTTTATATTGGCGTGCCTATAATCAACCGAAACGTGACCATCTATAATCGGCCGGTACGCCCCCGCGTTTATGCGCCGCCGCCCCGCGGTCCGCGTGGTCCATATTATCAGTCGAGACCGCCGCGTGCTGTTGCACCCATTCTGCCGGACCGCCCGCCCCGGGCCCAGGTCAGACCACCCCGTCCGCACCAGCCGATGCAACCGCCGCGTGGTCCGAGACGTTCCTGATCAGGCTTATTTAGTTGGCGCCGGAGCTGCCAGAACAAGCGACCAGAAGACCTTGTGTTTGGCATTGGCAGAATAGGCTGTCGCGATGCCAAGGCGGGTGGCGGAGTTTGCGAGAAGCACCTCGTTGTGTTTCGGAGACTCCCGCCATCCGGAAAAGGCTTCGGCAAAAGTGCGGTATCCGGCACTCACATTTTCAGACGCGGCGGTTTTTGGCTCCCCGATTGCGGCCATGCGGGTTTCCAGTTGCAGATTGGACGCAAGCGATGCCTGAACCGTTCCGGCGGATGCCATGGCGTTGGCTTGGGTCTGCGCGATGGAGGTCAACCGCGGGTCGGGCGTGACAGCCGACAAACCGTTGTTGATCCGGTATTGCGAGATCATCTGGGCGGCCGTCGCCGGATCAACCTGTCCATCCGTTTTTGCCAGATCCTGATAAAACGGCGGCGTCTGCAGGCGATCGCCCATACAGGCGGACAGCCCCAAGGCAGCAAGCCCGATAGGGATCAACAAAAGTCTGGAGAGGGATCGCCGGGCTGTCGCACGCATGTTCAATAAGCGCCTGTATCTGGAGTGCATCGTGATTCGATGCAGAAACTGTGTCGGCGAATAGCAGCAGAATTGGGACTGGTTCTACAAGCCATGTGATCAATGCAGAGAGGGCTGCCCACAGATGGCGAAAGTCTGACGGTGCCGGCCAACAAAAAAGCCAGCCCGAATATCGGGCTGGCAGGCTGCATTAGGCTCTAAGCCTTCGGGGAGAATGGTTGATCTAGCGTTTTCCCGCTTCAATCACGTCTTCCAAGGTCCGCAGACCCGTCGTCGGGGCACAAACAAGAACGGACATGTTGCCTGGTGCATGTTCGTTCTTCCACATCTTGGTGTGCGCTTGCGGGATCTGATCCCACGGGAACACTTCAGACATGTACGGATCGATCCGGCGTTCAATCATGAGCTTGTTGGCGGCCGATGCTTGCTTCAGATGCGCAAAGTGCGAGCCTTGCAGGCGCTTTTGGTGCATCCACATGTAGCGGACGTCAAAGGTGCAGTTAAAGCCCGATGTGCCGGCGCAGATCACAACCATGCCGCCTTTTTTACAGACGAACGTCGAGACAGGGAACGTCGCTTCGCCCGGGTGCTCAAACACGATATCGACGTTGTTGCCTTTTCCGGTGATGTCCCAAATCGCCTTGCCGAACTTGCGCACTTCCTTGAACCAGTCGGCATATTCCGGGGAACCGACCTTCGGCAGCTGGCCCCAACAATTGAAGTCCTTGCGGTTCAGGACACCCTTTGCGCCCAGATCCATGACGAAGTCACGCTTGTCTTCGTCTGAAATGACACCGATGGCGTTGGCGCCCGCTGCCGTGATCAGCTGGATCGCATAGGATCCAAGACCGCCGGATGCGCCCCAAACCAGAACGTTCTGGCCCGGCTTCAGCTCGTGCGGGTGGTGACCGAAGAGCATCCGGTAAGCCGTTGCAAGGGTCAGCGTGTAACAGGCGCTTTCTTCCCAAGTCTGGTGCTTCGGACGCGGCATCAGCTGCTGCGCCTGAACCCGTGTGAACTGGGAGAAGGACCCATCCGGGGTCTCGTAGCCCCAAATGCGCTGGGAATTGGAGTACATCGGGTCGCCGCCGTTGCAATCTTCGTCGTCGCCGTCGTCCTGATTACAGTGGATGACGACCTCATCGCCGACTTTCCAGCGCTTGACCTTGTCACCAACGGCCCAAACGATCCCGGATGCATCTGAACCGGCGATGTGGAACGGCGCGCCGTGGCCGTCGAACGGGCTGATCGGCTCGCCAAGGCCGGCCCAAATGCCGTTGTAGTTGACACCGGCGGCCATCACGAGAACCAGAACCTCATGGCTGTCCAGTTCCCAGGTCGGTACGACCTCAAGCTTCATCGCGTCTTCCGGAGCGCCGTGACGTTCCCGGCGGATCGCCCACGCATACATGTTTTTAGGAACGTGACCGAGCGGTGGGATTTCACCGATTTCGTAGAGATCTTTCAACGGAGCGTCTCCCCGCGTTTGGTTGTCATTGGCTTGCGCTGTTGCTGTCACTCTCCCCTCCCAGGGCTGTCTTTGGCGCGATTTTCTTTCGCATGTGCAAAAGGCTCTATCGGGGCAAAACCCCAATTTGCGCAACTATTGTTCAAAAATAGATGCGTATCTATACGACTATTGCTTAACTTGCGTTTTTTGGCCAGTCGTATTTTGCATTGCAAGAGAAGGGTTTCGCGTGCGCGCAAACTCCGGCACACTGTTGGTCTTGGGAGATAGACCGGTAAATCGGGTGCTACAGGGAAAAGAAGACTGGCAAAATAAGGCCTTAGGAGGAGAAGCGGCATGAGCGCAGCAGGCGATGGCAAGGTAGAGCGGGACCGTCCTTGGATCTTTCGCACCTATGCGGGGCATTCCACAGCCGCCGAATCCAACAAGTTGTACCGGGGCAATTTGGCCAAGGGGCAGACCGGACTGTCCGTGGCTTTCGATTTGCCCACACAAACCGGTTATGATCCGGATGATCTTTTGGCGCGCGGTGAAGTGGGAAAGGTCGGTGTGCCGGTTGCCCATCTCGGCGATATGCGGACACTCTTTCACGAGATCCCGCTGGAGCGCATGAATACGTCCATGACGATCAACGCGACCGCGCCGTGGCTTTTGTCACTTTATATCGCTGCGGCGGATGAGCAAGGCGCAGACCGCAAGCTGCTCTCCGGCACAACACAGAACGACATCATCAAGGAATACCTTTCCCGCGGCACTTATGTGTTCCCGCCGGCACCGTCGCTCAGTCTGACGACGGATGTCATTTCGTGGACCTATTCCAACATGCCGAAGTGGAACCCGATGAATGTCTGCTCCTACCATTTGCAGGAAGCAGGCGCGACGCCGGTCCAGGAATTGTCCTTTGCGCTGGCGACGGCTGTTGCGATTCTCGACAGCATGAAGGCAAGCGGAGCGATTCCGGAGGAAGATTTCCCGAAGGCGGTTGGCCGGATCTCCTTCTTCGTGAATGCAGGCATGCGTTTCGTCACTGAAATGTGCAAGATGCGCGCTTTCACAGAGCTTTGGGACGAGATTTGCCGCGAGCGCTACGGTGTTGAAGACGAGCGCTACCGCCGTTTCCGGTATGGCGTTCAGGTCAACTCGCTCGGCCTGACCGAGCCGCAGCCGGAAAACAACGTCTATCGCATTCTTGTTGAAATGCTGGCTGTCGTTCTGTCCAAAAACGCAAGGGCTCGCGCTGTCCAGCTTCCGGCCTGGAACGAGGCGCTGGGCCTGCCGCGTCCGTTCGACCAGCAATGGTCGCTCAGAATGCAGCAGATCCTTGCCTACGAGACCGACCTTCTGGAGTATGCCGACATTTTTGACGGGTCTGCGGAAATCACCCGCAAGGTTGAAGAGCTGAAAGACGAAGCCCGCGAGGAACTCGCACGCATTGACGCGATGGGCGGGGCGGTTGCGGCTGTTGAGTCCAGCTACATGAAACGCAAGCTGGTGGAAGCCAATTCGGCGCGCCTTGCCGGGATCGAAAGCGGTGATCAGGTGGTCGTCGGTGTCAACAAATGGACCGAGACTGAGCCCTCGCCACTAGCCGCAGGCGAAGACGGCGGCATCCTGACAGTGCCCGAGCATGTTGAGGGCGAGGCCATCGAGAAGGTCAAAGCCTGGCGTGAGGCACGGTATCAGGCGGCTGTTGATGCTGCCATTTCCGAACTGCGTGCGGCCGCCCAGGAAGGCCGGAACATCATGGAACCGTCCATTGCTGCGGCAAAAGCCGGTGTGACGACCGGGGAATGGGGTCGCACCTTGCGGGAGGTCTTTGGTGAGTACCGGGCTCCAACGGGTGTTGGTCAATCCGTCAGCGATGACGCCGGTGATCTGGCCGCCGTGCGGGCGGATGTGGAAGCTGCTTCAGAAAAACTCGGCCGGCGTCTCAAATTCCTCGTTGGAAAGCCTGGGCTGGACGGACATTCCAACGGCGCGGAACAGATTGCCGTGCGGGCGCGGGATTGCGGCATGGAGGTCGTCTACGAGGGCATTCGCTTGACCCCGGCCCAAATCGTCAATGCGGCGGTGGAAGAAGACGTTCACGTCATTGGCCTCTCCATTCTTTCTGGATCCCATTTGGCGCTGGTGCGTGATGTCATGGATCTCCTGAGAAGCTCTGGCGCGGATGACATTCCGGTGGTCGTCGGCGGCATCATCCCGGATGAAGACGCCGCGCAGCTGAAAGCGATGGGAATTGCTGCGGTCTATACGCCCAAGGACTTTCAGCTGACGGACATTATGGCCGATGTCGTCAAGATTGTCGGCGGTGCTGCGGAAAAGGCTGCTTAGGTCGTAGTAACCGGTCCTGTCAGATTTGCTGCTTCTGGAACAACGGGTTAACATAACGTAAAGATTCGTTAACTCTTTGTTGTGAAACTCAAAGAAGGTTTGCCAGAAGGCAAACTTTCTCTGATGGCCAGGAGGCCGAAATGGCGACGACGATTGAAAGGCCCATCGCGGCCCAGGTCGTGGCGCATGCGACAGAGTATCCCGCGGACCGGGACGGTGATGGCACCGGATATGGCCGCGATAAAAAGCGTACCGCAGAGCGCCAGGATCAAGACACCGGTTCCTCGACTGAAGACCCGGCCGTTCTCATTGACGATCATCACACTGTAGATCATACCCTGGACGGGATTGCTGCCTACAAGGCGGCAGCTCTTGAAGTTCTTGAGCCTGGAGTGGATCACGGACCTGTTCATCCGTTGCCCGGACCGGTCGACAAAGTGCCGCCGCAGAACGTCAGGCATGCCTATGAAGATCACCCGGACGGTGAAGAACCACCGCACGCAGTAAATGTCGCGACTTGAGCTGCGTAAGGCTTAGTCAATCGGGTGCAATCAGTGCTGTTTTTCCTTGAAATCCGCCGGGAAACGTCTCATACCGCGCGGCGTAGGTGATCCTACGTATTTTTGAGCGTGCCGGTTGGCTCGCGAAAATCAGATCAAGCAGGGGCGGCCAGAGGTGATCGAAACAATTCTTGGATTGGCGGCGCAAAACCTTTTGTCGCCTATCATCTTGTTTTTTGCGCTTGGTTTGGGAGCAGCATTCGTCCGCTCCGACCTGACGATCCCGGAAGCGGCCGCCAAATCCCTGTCGATCTATCTGCTCTTTGCGATTGGTTTCAAGGGCGGGGTGAGTGTCAGTGCGCACGGGATTGATGCGACCTTGATCCTGTCCATGATCGCTGGTCTGATCCTGTCCTTCGCGCTGCCGTTCCTGGCGTTCGCTCTTCTGCGTGGCATGACACGGTTGAGCACGGTGGATGCGGCTGCTGTCGCTGGCCACTACGGCTCAATCTCGATTGTCACATTTGTCGCGGCAACGTCCGTTCTGCAGAGCCAGGGCATTGCCAGTGAAGGCTATTTGGTGGCTGTGGCCGCTGTGATGGAAGCGCCGGCCATTTTGTCCGCGCTCTGGATCGTTGCGCGGTTCTCTTCAAGCGCGGAAGCCAAGGAACGTGAACAGGATACGCAGGGCTTGTGGCGCGAGATCTTGCTCAACGGCTCCATTGTGCTGTTGGTAGGGTCGTTCCTGATTGGCTTCATGACCGGCGAAGACGGCCTCAAGGAGATCGAAAGTTTCATTGTTTCCCCGTTCAAAGGCGTGCTCTGCCTGTTCCTTCTCGACATGGGGCTTGTTGCGGGCCGTGGTTTGCGGGCGAGCGCCCACCAGCTGCGGCCGGGCCTGATCAGCTTCGGCATCCTGATGCCGGTGCTGGGATCGGCGGCCGGATTGATCGCCGCCAGCCTGATTGGCCTGTCGACCGGCGGGGCAGTTCTTTTGATGACCTTGAGCGCGTCTGCTTCCTATATCGCGGTGCCTGCGGCCATGCGTGTGGCCTTGCCCGAGGCCAATCCGTCTATTTATCTCACCATGTCGCTTGGAATAACCTTTCCATTCAACCTGACACTTGGCATACCGCTGTACTTAAGTGTCGCGCAGGCAGTGGGGGGATAAGCCATGGAAATGAAACAGGCCAAGCGGGTCGAGATCACGATCGAAGCGCCGATGGAAACGCGTTTGACCAACGCGCTCGACCGGGCCGGTGTGACCGGCTACACGATTTTGCCGGTTCTGGGCGGCAGTGGCCGGTCTGGCCGGTGGAGCCGCGAGGGCCAGGTGTCCCGCGCCGGCGGCATGGTCTCGATCATTTGCATTATCCGTCCGGAACGCCTGGATGAGCTCTTGGAAGCTTCATTTGGCGTGGTTGAACGGCATATCGGCGTCGTCTGCGTGTCCGATTGCCAGGTCCTGCGCGCCGAGCGCTTCTAAGACCTCAACACTCCAGACATTTAGCCACTTTTGCTGAGGGCGTGTACGTACTTTCCCTGATTGGGTGTACCCGAGTGATCCCGTAAAACTGTTGGACTGCACTGCGTGCGCCACTGCTCAGGAGATCACGGCGATGGCATTCCCATCCGAATTGCTAAACGGATACAGCCGTTATCTGCACAAGGGCTTTGTGCGCCATAAGGAAATTCAAGAGCATCTTGCGATCTACGGGCAGACGCCGGAAGTCATGGTGGTGTCTTGCTGCGACAGCCGTGTAACCCCGGAAGGCATCTTCGGGGCGGGTCCGGGTGAGCTGTTTGTTGTCCGTAACGTTGCCAATCTTGTGCCGCCGTTCGAGGCCACGGAAGGCCAGCACGGCACAAGTGCGGCGATTGAATATGGCGTGACAGGTCTTCACGTGAAGCACATCGTGGTCATGGGCCACTGCAAGTGCGGAGGCATCCAGGCCTTCCGCGAAAGCGCCAATCAGGACCATGCGCAGAAGGGGTTCATTGGACGCTGGATCAAGCTTCTGGAACCTGCAGCGATCTCAATGGCATGTATGCCGGTCGACAAGATCGAGGACCCGCAGTTGGCCATGGAATATGCTGGCGTGCGGCAATCCCTAAAGAACCTGATGACCTTCCCATTTGTGAAAGAGGCGGTTGATCGGGGCGAGCTGCAACTGCACGGCGCCTGGTTCGATATCGGGTCTGCGGAACTGCGGGTGATGGATCCGGTCACAGAGCGTTTTGAAACCGCGGACGGTCCGGAAGCCATGCCGATCCCGACGGTCGCCGCTGAATAGTGCGGGTTGCTTGATTGGGCCTAGCCGGGTGAGCAGCTTTTTGGCATCAAGCGGTTCCAATTCCGATATCTGTTCCAAGGCCTTCCCATGACAACTGAAATTGCGATTTACCAGCGTCTTGCCAAATACAACACCTGGATGACGGAAAAAGCCTATGTGGCCGCGGGCAAGATGAGCGATGCGGATCGCAGAGAGGACCGCGGGGCTTTCTTCAAATCCGTTCATTCCACGCTCAATCATCTGCTTTTTGGTGATCGCGCTTGGATGCGCCACTTCACGGGCCGGGATTACCAAGTCGGCGGGATGGGCGTCGATATTTTCCAGGATTACGAAGCCCTCAAGGCCGCGCATTTCGAAATCTGCGCCGACATTGAAGAGTTTGCCGGTGGACTGACATCCGAATGGCTGGCCGGAAACCTGGAATGGACCAGTCGCAGTGACGGTCAGACCCGGATGCGGCCGCGCTGGCTGTGCCTGACGCATATGTTCAATCACCAGACCCACCATCGGGGCCAGCTGTCCACGCTTTACATGCAGGCCGGGATAGACATCGGCAAAACAGATCTGCCGTTCATGCCGGATCTGATGTAGTTGAAGTTGGTTCCGTCAGCTCTGAGTTTTCTCGGCGCTGACGGAACCGGTCAAGGTCTTTGCGCAAGAGATCGAGGAACTTTCTGACACGTGGTTCAAGATGTTTTCTTTGCGGATAAAGCGCGAGTATAGGAATGGGACCGCAGGACACGTTGGGTAGAACAGTTTCCAGGTGACCATCCGCCAGATCGTCTTCGACAAGCAGCCGTGGCAGCAGAGCGATTCCAAAACCGGCCAGACCGGCATCTCGCAACGCGCTGGCATTGTCGACACGAAGGCGTGTGTGGCCGGATACGCGGGTCCAAATGCCCTCTTTTTCACTCAGATGCCAGCCCTGCCTTTCCGGATGTGTTCCAAAATATAGGAGATCCATCGGTCCAAGCTGTTCGATGGATTGGGGTCGAGGGCGATCAGCGAAGTAGCTTGGTGCGGCGCACAGCACTGCTCGATCAATCAACAGTGTTCGCATGATCAGTCCCTGGTCCGGTTCGGTGACACCGATCCGAATGGCCAGGTCATAATTATCAGCAACGACGTTTTCGACGCGATCTGAGAAACTGATTTGGATCTGGATGTCAGGCCAATCCCTAAGGTAACGCTGAACTGTCGGTAACAGGAGTTTTCGCCCCATCGCTCCAGGGGCAGCGATGCGCAAGGTGCCTCGGGGTGTGCCGGCGGAATGTTGCAATGTGGTTTCTGTTTCTTCGATTGCAGCGCGTATTTGCATTCCGTGCCGATAAAGGTCTTCTCCTTCCGGTGTTAGCGATATCGCCCGGGTTGTTCGGTTGAGGAGACGGGTTCCATAGTGATCTTCAAGTCGCGCAACTGCCTTGCCTGCCGTCGACCGGGTGAGCCCAAATGCTTTTCCTCCGGCGACAAAACTGTTCTTATCGACAACCGACATGAAAATCAGAATGTCATTGACCCGCGATCCAATCATTTTTACCTGCTAATTGGCGAAGAAGATTCGTTACTATTGCGAAAATAGATCGCTTGTGAAATCGCGTAAAGAGAAGCCCAATCTCAAAAGAAAAGGGTTTTCAAATGTCAGATACACTTCAGCGCCTAAATCCAATCGAACTGCCTGATGCCGGCAAAATCGGATATTCGCAGATTTCGATTGTCGAACCGAAGCGACTTGCTTTTGTTTCTGGCCAAGTTGCCTGGAGCGCCGATGGAGCACCATCCCCTGCGGCGTTTTCCGAACAAACCGCTCTTGTGGTTAGAAACCTGGAACGGGCCTTGGAGGCGATTGGTTCAACGCCCCATGACATTGTTCAAATTCGGATTTATGTTACTGATCTGACGAACGAAACGCTGTCCGAGGCCATGAAGCAGCTCACGGCATTTCTTGACGGAGCGCGTCCGAGCCTCACGGGAATTGGCGTTGCGAAACTCGCCAGTCCAGACTTACAAATCGAAATTGAGATGGTGGTGCAGGCAGCGTAGGCGCCTTCGCGACGTTAACTCGCAAACAGCAACGCGCTTCCCACAACAACCAGACCGGCACCGGCCCAGGCGCCAAGGGCCGGGATTTCTTTGGTCCGCCACCAGAGCATCGGCAGCATGAGGGCCGGCGTGGTGGCGGAGAGGGTTGCGATGATGCCGACTTCACCGCCGGACAGAGCGAACAGGATCAGCGTCATGCCGACGCCCATGCCGAGAAAACCGGACAGCGCGATCAGGCCAATAAGTGACGGGGTAAACCGGCCGGCCGGTTTCACCCAGGAGACCGGAAGGCGGGTCAATGCCAGAAGGCAGAGCGCAGCCATGCCGACGCGAAGGCTGGAGGCGGCAACCGGATCGGCGCCGGTTTCCATCACCGGCCGGGCGATCAGAGAGCCGATGGACTGCGACAGGGCAGCGGCCAGTCCCAGCAAGACGCCGGCCCACAGCGGGCCGCGAATGCTCTCCCATTGGTGCAGCTGGGATTTGCGTTTGCCGAAGCGGATGGCCAGCAACACACCGCTGAAGGTGATGAGAATTCCGAGGATCTGTGTGACCGTCAGGTCTTCGTTCAAGAGCAGCCAGCCGAGGATTGCCGACATCGGCGCATTCAGCGAAAACAGCATCGCCGTGCGGCGCGGGCCCATTCGGTTCAGCGTCAGGAAAAGCGCCGTGTCACCCATGAAGATCCCGATCACGCCGGAGAGCATCAGCGGCACAATATGGTCAGCGCTGATTGATCCCCAACCGGTGGAGAACGCCACCCAGGCAATCAGCATCAGCGCGACGAGCACCATGCGGGTGCAATTGAAGGCAATCGCACCCAAGTGCTGCGCCGGCCCCGCCGATATCAAGCCGGTTAGAGCCCAAAGGGCGGCGGCACCAAGAGCGGCAGCTTCATAGACGAACATTCTTTTTAAGACCGCGCGGCAAGATCAGCCGGGAGAGCTGCTTCGCCGGTCCAGGCCGCGTCAAAAAACGCCGTTTCAAGCATGCTCATGCGGGTAAAGATCACTGCCAGCCGCTCCTGTTCATCTGCGCCAAGCGCGCTGCCAACGGCATCCATCTCTTCGCGGATCCAGTTGACGAAACTCTCAAAACCCTCGACCGCGTGCAGATCGATCCATTCGGCGAGATAGAAGTGTTGCGGGCGTGGCTTTTGCGCTTCGCGCAGCCCCCAGATCAGATAGGACCACTCCGCGCACAGGAGGCAGGCCAGGCCCTCGGCATATGTGCCCTTTCCGGAGGAGGTGAGAAGCAGCTCCGCGAACGCTCGGGTCACTGGACCTTGAGCGGCTGTTTCATAGACGGAAGGTGATACGCCAAGCGCCTCAAACGAGCGGAGGAAATAGTCGTTTTCCTCCGATGTCAGCAAAGCCAGAAAACCAGACAGGCGGGCCTTGGAGCGCATGGAGGGCGCTTTGGCGACAAGAAATCCGAGTGTCGAAGCGAGATCGGTGATGAAGGTATAGTCTTCAATCAGATACCGGACATAGGCGTCATCCGGCATGCTGCCGTCGCCGATGGCTTGGGTAAAGGCATGACCGGTGGCTGCACTCCAGTGCGGTTCGGCGCGGGCGGCAAGCCAGTCGGTAAACCGGGCATCGGGTGTGCTTGTCAGGAAATCCTGAGAGGATCCGGAAAAAGCCTCGGGCATCGTGCCGGGCTCCTTGTTTTGAAAATTGCTGGCTAGACAAAAAAAACGGGCGCCGAATGGCGCCCGCTTGATAAGGATCAGGCTGCTGCCTTTTTCGGAGTGATCAGGCCGCGGTTCACCAGAACCTCGGCGATCTGCACCGTGTTGAGCGCTGCGCCCTTGCGCAGGTTGTCGGACACGACCCACATGTTGAGACCGTTCTCGATGGTTGCGTCTTCGCGGATGCGAGAGATGTAAGTCGCGTCTTCGCCGGCAGATTCATACGGCGTGATGTAGCCGCCGTCTTCGTGCTTGTCGATGACCAGGCAACCCGGGGCTTCGCGCAGGATGTTGCGGGCTTCTTCCGCCGTGATCTCGTTCTCAAACTCGATGTTGACGCTTTCGGAGTGGCCGATGAAGACCGGGACGCGTACCGCGGTACAGGTCACCTTGATGGCCGGATCAAGCATCTTCTTGGTTTCGGCCAGCACTTTCCATTCTTCCTTGGTGTAGCCGTCTTCCATGAAGACATCGATGTGCGGAATGACGTTGAATGCGATCCGCTTGGTGAATTTTTCCGGCTCGATCGGGTCGTTCACAAACACGGCGCGGGTCTGGTTGAACAGCTCTTCCATGGCGTCCTTGCCGCCACCGGAGACCGACTGGTAGGTGGAGACAACAACGCGCTTGATCTTGGCATGATCGTGCAGCGGCTTCAGCGCAACAACGAGCTGCGCAGTCGAGCAGTTCGGGTTGGCGATGATGTTCTTCTTGGTGAAGCCGGTGATGGCATCGGCATTCACTTCAGGAACGATCAATGGCACGTCCGCGTCGTAGCGCCAGGCGGACGAATTGTCGATCACAACGCAGCCCTTCGCACCAATCCTCGGAGACCATTCCTTGGAGATGGTGCCGCCAGCGGACATCAGGCAGATGTCGGTGTCGGAGAAATCATAGTTCTCCATCGCCTGGACCTTCAGCGTCTTGTCGCCAAAAGAAATATCAGTGCCTTGGGAGCGGCGGGACGCCAGCGCGACGACTTCGTCTGCCGGAAAGCCGCGCTCAGCGAGAATGTCCAGCATCTCCCGGCCAACGTTTCCGGTTGCCCCGGCAATTGCGATCTTGAAACCCATTTGACTGTCCTTGTCCGTCTCCCCGCTTCACCAGCTGCCCAGGTCATCAGGCATGCCAGCTTCCTGGCGCCTCCCATCCCCGGGGAGGCGGGATGAGCGGCACCTTAAGCGGTGGTCTTGGTAGTTTTTGTCGTGTGCTTGAATGTGGTTTTGACGGGCGTCATCGTCCCGCCGCGCATGAAGGTCACGCTGGCAAGGGCTTCAGACATCATATCCAGAATGTCGGCTTTCAGCCGGGTCATCGGAAACTCACATTCGACAAAACTCGAGACGGCGCTCTTTTTGCCCGGAAAACCTTGAGAGTCAATACGCAAAGCGGCCAGACCCGGCCTTTGGGTTTTCGTTTGTTGCTGAAAGGCGACGGTTTCTTCGATCAGTCGAACAGCCGGCCCGGTCCGCGCCCTTTGGTTTCAATCGCGGCCAGCTTCATCATGTGCCAGGCAAGCGCCGAGTTGGAACTGATGACCGGTTTGCCGAGTTTTGCTTCGCAGGCCTCGATCACCGGGAACGTCCGCAAGTTGGTGCAGGAGGCAAAAACGGCTTCGATGTCCGAAGCTCCACCGACGGAACAGATTGCTGCTTCCACCGAATCCGGTGCGATCCGTGCGACCACGGCTTCTTCGGATTGGCCAAACGAGCCCAGCTTCACAACGGAAAGACCGTTGTCTTTAAGCAGAGAAACAACCGCTTCGGAAACTTCGGCTATATAGGGCGTGACCACCCCGATCTTTTTTGCGTTCAAGTGCTCAAGCGCGGCCAGCACAGCTGCAGCCGGGTTGGTTACTTTGGCGGTTGGATGAGCCTTTTGAACGGCTTTGGCAACTTCTTCTGAGCCAATAACGGTCGAGGCGGATGTGCATGCGTAACCGATGACATCCAGCGCCCGGGCGTTCGGGAGCAGGGCAGCAGTCCCTGTCAGCTGCGTTTTCATCCGCATCAGGGTTTCGGCGGTGACTTCCGGGGCGCTTTCGATGCGGGTGTGATTTAAGGTCACGCCGTCGATGTCGAACAAAGGCCGAAATTCGTTTTCGATCGTCTCGTCCGCCTGCAGAACGATCAGCCCAAGGGCGGCTTTGTGGGCAAGGCCTTTGTCTGTTTGGAAATTGAGGTCCATGTCGTGCGCTCTTGTTATTGAATGACCGGAATTTCCGGGTCTGCCGGGGTGCTCAGGAATTCCGGCGCTCCATCACGGATGACGATGTTTTCCTCGTGTACCATCATCTTTCCACCGCCAAGATCAATGCCGGGCTCCAGGGTCAGAACCATGCGCTCCTGAAGGACGGTTGTGTCGAATGCAGTGAGCGATGGTGTTTCCGTCAGCTGAATGCCGAGGCCATGCCCCATCCGGCCGACGTCGCCGTCTGCTTGTCCAAGCACATCGGTCATGGCATTGAAAAGATCCGCGCAGGTCTTTCCGGGCCGGGCAATGGCGGCCGCGGCATGCACCGCTTCGACAAGTTTGCGATGAGCTTGACGGACAGGATCGCTGGCATGCCCGATCCCATAATTCCTGTCAAAGTCGCAAAAGTAGCCGTTTTTAACCGCGCCTGTGTCGAGCATGAGCACATCGCCTGCTTGAAGTGGTGCGTCGGTGGGCGGCGAAATCACATCGCCATACCCGCCCGGACCGGCGCCGCCGACAAGATACGGGACATCGTCTGCGCCGCGCTCCAGAAGATCAATCTTGAACCTTCGAAAGGCGCTTTTCAGGCTTTGGCCTTCGTGAAACAGGTTGGCCGCGCTTTCAAAGCTGCGCGAAGCGATCTGACAGATCTCACGGTGGATCGCAATTTCTGCTTCCGACTTGATATGGCGGACCGACTGGACAAGCGCGCTGGCGTTCCGGAATTCAGTGCCCGGAAGGGTGACCTTGACCCTTTCGAAATCCATGAGCGGCATGCGCAGGGAACTCTCGCGGCCCATCGGCATCCCGACCACCGCGTAGGGTTTGAGCGCATTGCTTAAGAGACGGACCCCCTCATCTGTGGGGTGGGGCGCTGCAAATGTTCGGATATCATCAACCCAGGTGCTAGCCATCAAATGCGCGCCGATTTGCGGGATGACGGCGATGGGGTTGCCGGTTCGGGGAAGTATACAGAACCAGGGCCGCGCCGGGCTCTGCCAGAAGAGCGTCCGAAACCCTGTAAAATACCGGACCTCGGCTTCGGTCGTAAACAGAAGCGCGTCGAAACCCTGTTCACGCATCAAGCGTTGAGCTCTTTCTGCGCGATCCTCAAATTCCGTCACGGAAAAATCTGCTTCTGACATCGGCGCTTCTTTCGACTGTTTGTTTTGCTGTCGAAGCAATGCGTTTGGTATCAACGCTTTGACTGTTTGTTGGAATTGATCTCGATGCGGAGAGAGGATCAGTTCTTTTCAATCTACTCAAGCGATTTTTCCGACATTGGGCTGCCGGGACAGGGGCGAACAAACCTGCAAAACGCCTTGCCAGTTGCTTTCAAATCAATATATCATGATTTATGGATATAAATTTCGCATTGGGGGCCTTCGGCGCTCTAAGCCAAAAAACACGATTGGACGTCTTCCGTCTTTTGATCAAGGCCGGGCCGGACGGGATGAGCTCGGGAGAAATTGGAGAGGTTTTGGGTGTTCGGCAAAACACCATGTCCGCAAATCTCAGCGTTCTGCTTCAGGCAGGGCTCGTGAAGAACGAACGGGAAGGCCGCAGCATCCGCTATTTCGCGAATATGGACCGGACGCGCGATCTTCTGACGTTTCTGCTGGCTGATTGTTGTGGTGGCCACCCTGATTTATGCGCGCAGGTTATGGAAATCGTGACCTGCCAAGCCGAGACAACGTCAAATGAAGACCATCGGGAAGGTTTGTAATGTCAGATAAAGCCTACAATGTTCTCTTTCTGTGTACGGGCAATTCCGCCCGCTCGATTATGGCCGAGGCGATCCTGAACCGCGACGGCCGGGGCCGTTTCAAGGCCTTTTCTGCCGGCTCCACGCCTTCTGGATCTGTGCGGCCGGAAGCTTTGGCACTCCTTGGAAAGATGAATTATAAAACTGAAGATGCCCGCTCAAAGAGCTGGGACGAATTCGCGGCCCCGGACGCCCCGGAAATGGATTTTGTCTTTACGGTTTGTGACAATGCGGCCAAGGAAAGCTGCCCGGTTTGGCCAGGGCAGCCGATGAGTGCGCATTGGGGTGTGCCCGATCCTGTAGCGGTGGAGGGCAACGAGACCGAGCAGCAATTGGCTTTTGCCGAGGCTTTCCGGATGTTGAGCAACCGGATTTCGATTTTTACAAGCTTGCCATTAACGTCGCTCGATAAATTGTCCCTGCAGAAAAAGCTGGACGAAATCGGCGGCGCTACTTGAACCAGGTTATTCGGCCGGGGCGTCTCCACGGCGTGCCGGCCGGAATGTCATAAGCGCAAGCGCCAAAGTGATGATGGCGCAGGCGGCGATCGCGCCTGTTAGCGGCAAGGCCGTCCGGTCGAAGAACGGTGTGCAGAGGCCGATCATCACACCGCCGGCCACCATTTGCAGCGTGCCGCCGAGCGAGGACGCCATCCCTGCATGTTCCCCATGGTCTTCAAGGGCCATGACCATGGCAGGAGCAATGACCTGACCCAGGAACGAATTTGCGACGAACAAAAGCGCCATCAGGACCGGCAGGCCGTCTATTCCCGACCAGACCAGGATGAACAGTGTCGTTGTCGCCGCCGTGAAACCACCCACACCCACAAAGGCAACACGGGCCATGCCGAAGCGCTCGCCCAACGGGGCGGCGAACTGAGACGAAGCAAAGAAACCGACCGCGTTGATCGCAAAGACGATGCTGAAACCGGTCGGTGTGAGCTCGTACTGGGTCATGTAAACCAGCGGCGCAGCGGCGATGAACACAAAGAAGCTTGCCAATGCAAACCCGCCAATCAAAGTCAGTCCCAAAAAGCGGGCGTCACCGAAGAGATAAACCGTGCTGCGAATCAGAGCGGTTGCATCAATCTTGCTGCGCCGCTCGGGCGGCAGTGTTTCCGGAAGCTGGAAAAAGATCATCACCATCGATGCGAAAGCCAGAACGCCAAGTGTCAGGAAAATCAGCCGCCAGCTGCCAAACGTGATGAGTACACTGCCAGCCAGTGGTGCCAGCATGGGCGAGACGCTGAAGACCAGCATGACCAGCGCCATAAGTCGGGTTGCTTCGGTCCCGGTATGCAGATCGCGCACAACAGCGCGCACAATCACCATGGGCGCGCCTGCTCCAATCGCCTGAACCAGGCGGCCGAGCGTCAAGGCGTCAACATCAGCAGCCCAGGCGCACATCAAGGATCCGATAATGTAGACAACGAGGCCGAGAAACACTGGCAGGCGCCGGCCATATCGGTCGGCAAGGGGGCCATAGATCAGCTGCGCCAAGCCAAACGCGATGAAATACACGGTGAACGTAAACTGGACGGCCGCATCGTCCGTGTTCAGATCAGCCACGATCTGCGGCATGGCCGGCAGATAAAGGTCAATAGCGAAGGGACCAACAACGGCCAAAAGGCCCAGCACAATGGCCGAGCGCACAAATCCAATAGACATGAAAATCCAATCTCAAAGCGCCCGGCAGAAAGATGATGGCCGGGAGCGCAAAGAAACACCCATACAATCCGCTTGTCGAGCAGTTTTCAGAAACGATGGTTTTTCGACCGGGAGTTCTGGATTTCGGCCGGGCTTCCGTCGATGCAATCGTGATTGGAATGAAACGTCTGTTTTTGCTGTAGCAGTGTACTGCTGGGCACTCTGGCGGCATTGAGTTTGTGACGGTGGGGCACTAGGTTCAGCGTCATTCTGTCTAATGGGAACCCGTCAATGCTTTATGCCCTGATCTGCACCGACAAACCCGGTGCCCTGCAAACACGTCTCGATAACCGCGAAGCACATCTTGCTTTCTTGAAAGGCATGGGAAATGGCCTGAAGGCAGCTGGGCCGTTTCTGGATGATGATGGCAACATGACCGGGTCCCTTGTGGTGATTGAAGCGGCCAACCGGGATGAAGCGCTTGCGATCTCCGAGGAAGACCCGTACGCAAAAGCCGGATTGTTTGAGAGCGTTGAAATCCGGCCCTGGAATTGGGTCGTGAAAAACCCGGAGAACGCATAAGTGCAGTACTGGTTGATCAAATCCGAACCGGACAAGTGGTCTTGGGAGCAACAAAAAGCCAAGGGCGATGCCGGTGAACAATGGGACGGCATTCGCAATTATCAGGCGCGCAACAATATGCGCTCCATGGAGATTGGCGATAAAGCCTTCTTTTATCACTCCAATATCGGCAAGGAAGTCGTCGGTGTTGTCGAGGTATGCAGCGAGATCCATCCAGACACCACAACGGATGATCCACGTTGGGAATGCGTGGACTTCAAGGCCGTGTGCGACATGCCGAACCCGGTGACACTTGCACAGGTCAAGGCGGAGCCGCGTTTGGAAAAAATGTCCCTGGTGACCTCCATGCGTCTGTCGGTTCAGCCCGTCACGGAAGAGGAATGGAAGATCGTCTGCGAAATGGGCGGAATGTCCAAGCCAGCCTGATCCGACACCCGGTTTTTGGAAACGCTTTTGGCCCGAATTACCGATCCCGAAAAGTTTATCCGGGAAGAAACCCGGATACGGCCCGTGCCGCATGCGGAAGAGATCTCTCTTCACGTTGCAGATGAGGCGATGGATCTTTGGCAAAAAACTGAAGAGGAGCTTGGCGAGCTTGGTCTTGCTCCTCCTTTCTGGGCGTTTGCCTGGGCCGGAGGTCAAGGTCTTGCCCGCTATGTGCTCGATCACCCTGAAGTGGTTTATCAGAAGCGCGTGTTGGATTTTGCGTGCGGGTCTGGTCTTGTGGCCATTGCGGCAAAAATGGCAGGTGCGGACTCTTGTCACGGGGTCGACATTGACCCATTTGCCATCGCGGCATCCCGGATTAACGCGGACTTGAATGGCGTGGTGGCAACGTTCGCCGAGGGAGATATCACACAGTCTTCCGTTCCGGATGTTGAGGTCGTGTTTTGCGGGGACGTGTTTTACGACCGGCACATGGCCGATCAGGTTATGACATTCTTGGACGCGCTGATTGAGGCCGGAATCGAGGTTTATGTCGGTGATCCGGGCCGGTCTTATCTGCCGAAGGAACGGCTGAAAGAACTGGCCGAATACCAAGTGCCAGTTGTCGGTCAGTTGGAGGACAACGAAATAAAGAATACGCGCGTCTACAAGGTGGCGGAAAAACAATCCTGACGGCCGGTTCGGGCACGGACATCCTTGCCAAACCGTTCGCATGTGTGACATTTTCCACCAACTGACAGTCTCTTCCGTTTTGGCCGCACATCATGCGCTGACGCGGACACCCCTTCAAAACTGAAGTTTTTCAAGGAGTTCTTCATGCCCATCGTAAATCGCCTCGCAGATCTGGCTGATGAGATCACAGCGTGGCGCCGCGACTTTCACGAGAATCCGGAAATCCTCTACGAAACGGTCCGCACGTCCGGCAAGGTTGCCGAACTCTTGGAAAGCTTCGGTCTGGATGAAGTCGTCACTGGCATCGGCAAAACCGGTGTTGTCGGCGTGATCAAGGGCAAGAATGGCGGTGCTGGCAAGACGATCGGATTGCGCGCAGACATGGATGCACTTCCGATCGAGGAAATCACCGGTAAACCGTACGCGTCGAAAGTCCCAGGCAAGATGCATGCGTGCGGTCATGATGGCCACACCGCGATGCTTCTGGGTGCTGCAAAGTATCTATCAGAAACCCGCAATTTTGACGGCACGGTTGTTGTGATCTTTCAGCCGGCCGAAGAAGGCGGCGCCGGTGCAAAAGCCATGATCGATGATGGTCTGATGACCCGTTGGCCGATTGATGAAGTTTACGGCATGCACAATTTCCCGGGTATGCCGGTTGGCGAGTTCGCGATCCGCAAAGGACCGATCATGGCCGCGACCGATGAGTTCCGGATCGTCATCACCGGGCGCGGTGGTCACGCGGCCAAGCCGCATGAGACCATCGATCCGATCGTAACCGGCACGAACATGGTCAATGCCCTGCAGACGATTGCGAGCCGGAATGCCAACCCACTGGATTCTATCGTTGTATCGGTTACCGTCTTCAACGGCGGGAATGCGTTTAACGTTATCCCTCAGGAAGTAACCTTGCGCGGTACCGTTCGGACCTTGAGCCCGCAGATGCGGGATTTGGCAGAAGAGCGCATGAACAAGATTGTGACCTCTGTTGCTGATGCATTTGGCGCCACCGCTGAGCTCACGTTCCTGCGCGGCTATCCGGTTACGGCCAACCACGATGAGCAGACCGACTTTGCAGCTGGCATTGCCGAGACCATCGCCGGAGAAGGCAAGGTCAACCGGTCGATTGACCCGATGATGGGCGGTGAAGACTTCTCGTTCATGCTGGAAGAACGTCCGGGCGCTTTCATCTTTGCGGGTAACGGTGACAGCGCAGGGCTGCACCATCCGGCCTATGACTTCAATGACGAACTCATCCCAGTTGGTTGTTCCTATTGGGTCAAACTGGTTGAAACGGCAATGCCGCGCGCAGCTTGATCATATGTGCTAGAAAACGCCGGAGTTACTCCGGCGTTTTCATTTCGGGTTCCTGCTGTGTCTTTTCTATCTTCCCGCCTGCCGATCATCCCGACTTACGTCCTTGTTGGCGCCATTGTCGGTGTTCTTGTTATTCATCCGCTCAATCTGGTGGTCGTTTGGTGGGAATTGGCGCGCTTTTCAGAAACCGCGCCGCTGCTCATCGAGTTCTTGAACGCCCGTTTGTGGTTTGTACTGCTGCCGCGTCATTGGGACGTCGCAGTTGCCTACACCCTTGTTGGTGCCGTCGTGGGTCTCGCCTTTGGTGTTTTTACCCGCAACTATCTGCGGGCGAGTGAGGCCTACAAATCCCTACGCGAAGAACAAATTGCGCTTGTTCCGCAACTGATTGCGCAGGGTGAGACCGACCGGGTTGAGTTCAAATCATCGCTGAGGTGGGACGTTCAGGAAAACAGGATCAATCGCGGACTAGAAAAGGTGATTGCGAAAACAATCGCCGGGTTCTTCAACGCCAAAGGCGGGCATCTGATTGTTGGTGTCGATGACGACGGCAAACCGCTTGGCCTTGCCAAAGACCTTGCCACCCTGCGGAGCCCGGATCACGATGCCTTTGAGCGGACAGTAAACGATATCGTTTCGAAAAACCTTGGGGGTGATTTATGTCCCTATATTCATACGGTTTTTTCTAGTGTTGGCGGGGAAGATGTTGCGATGATCATCATCCGGCCGGCACCGCGCGCTGTGTACCTCGAAGAAGGCAAATCATCGATCTTCTACGTGCGCAGTGGCAATTCTACGCGCCAGCTCGATGTTCGCGAGGCGCTTAATTACGCAAACACACGATGGTCGTGACAGCGTGAGCCTGGTTGACTTCATCGTTCCTCAAGACCTGTCGGGTCTGGCAACGCTGCTACTGGTTGCTTGCAGCTTCCTCACATCTGCTTTGACGGCTGCCGTCGGTTTGGGCGGGGGCATTGCTCTGATTGCGATCATGGCGCTGATTATGCCGCTGAATGCCCTGGTTCCTGTGCACGGCGTTGTCCAGTTCGGCTCCAATGCGGGCCGGGCGATGGTTCAAATCAAACATGTCGATTGGCTGATTGCTGTTTGGTTCGCAATTGGAGCTGCGGCAGGGGCGGCGCTGGGAGGTTCCATCGCGGTTCAGTTGCCGGCAGCCATTTTGAAAGCAGGGATCGCCCTGTTTGTCGTCTGGGTGGTTTGGGGCAGGCCGCCTAAATTGGGCGGTATGAAAAAACGGGCCATGGCCGGTGCCGGTTTTGCGTCGACGTTCCTGTCCATGTTTTTCGGAGCCGCCGGGCCGATTGGCGGATCGGTGCTGTCTACGCTCGGTCTCACCCGCCATCAATTCGTTGCAAATCAAGCGGTTACGGCCATGATGATGCATGTCTTCAAGATTGCTGCGTTCGGCCTTCTGGGATTTGCTTTCGCACCCTGGCTGGGTCTTATCATTGCGATGATCGCTAGCGGATTTCTTGGAACACTTGCAGGTAGCCAACTGCTTGGGCGGATGAATGAGCAGACATTCAAAAAGGGATTCCGATGGGTGATGGCGGTCCTTGCGTTGAACCTGATGCTTCAGGCGCTTGGTATTGTTTGATGGCGTTTTGTGCGGGCTCAACGACTTAATATCTGATGGCCTCAGGCAAAAAATTAACGCCGAGGAAACGTCGAGTTTCAAAAAAAGCAGGGGCTTTGGAACTCAAACTAGATAGTGTCAATTTTAACAATTGCAAAGCATTGGAATGAAACAGTTTTTTGTTGCCGTAACCAATTGATAACCAACAAGTAATTTTGCCGTCTAAGTTACACACATTGGCGGCGCGACGCGGATAATCTTCAACCGTCAACACCTTGAAAAACAAGGCTTACTTCATGACGGCACAACCGGCGTTCGTCCCATTGCTGAATGGATTTCCAAGTACGCATGCGTTCCTTGAAAGCGCGGAAACGCTCCTCGATTATGCGTTTCAGCCCATAGTTGATGCGCATTCTGGCGATGGCTACGGGTTTGAAGCGTTGCTGCGCAATGTGGGGCAACTTGGATTTCAAACGCCTTGTGATGTCTTTGATTTCGCGGCAGATGCCGGTGTTCTGGTCGAGCTGGAATGTCTTTTAAGGAAAAAGGCGATCCGGAAATTCGTCGCCATGCCCAATCGAGGCAAGACAAAACTGTTCCTGAACGTCGATGCCCGCCTCTTGGACGTCGATGGCTTCTTGTTCGACGAGACCCGGCTTCTGCTGGACGAGGGGGATCTGTCCGCCGCGCAGATTATCCTGGAGGTTAGCGAAACAGGGGACGTCAATGAGACGTGCCGGCTGAACGAGTTCACCAAACGCGGGCGCGAACTCGGGTTCGGTTTTGCAATCGATGACTATGGCCGCGGATACGCGCAGCTGAAATCCTTGTATGAAGTCGAGCCTGATATTTTGAAAGTGGACCGGTTTTTCATCCAATCGATTAACACCGACTCCCGCAAGCGGTTGATGGTGAAAACCGTCGTCGATATCGCCCATGTTCTTGGTATGCGCGTGGTCGCAGAGGGTGTCGAGACCACGCAGGAACTCGCGGTCTGCAAGGCAATCGGCTGCGACTTGATCCAAGGGTATCTGGTGTCGCGGCCGTTCCAGGATCTGGAAGAAGCGGAAATCCGTTATCCGGTTGTGGCCACAGCTGTGAAACGCACGCCAATGATGCCGCGGGACGACGCTGATCTGGTGGCCCGTGAAATCCGGCCGCTGGTGCCGCTTCAGGACAATGCCCGGATGGAGGAAGTCCTCAATCTGTTGCGGGCCGGCCGGGCCAATCCTTTCATTCCGGTGATCAATTCGAGCGGCGAACCGCGCGGCTTGATTCGGGAAAAGGATATCAAAACCTTCGTCTACATGCCGTTTGGTCGGGACCTCCTGCTCAACCCGGTGATGAGCAACAGCCTGGCGGCGTTTACGCACCGGTGTCCGGTGGCCAACGTCAATACGCCGCTTGATCAGCTCGTTGCGATGGTTGCAGATGAAGATGATGAGGCCGGGGGCATTATCATCACGAAAAACGGCAAATACAGCGGCTTCCTGACAACAACATCCTTGCTGAAGATTTCGAATGAAGTCCGGATGCGTGCCGCGGAAAACCAGAACCCGCTGACCAAAATGCCCGGCAACGCGCTGATCATTCAATATGTCCAGAACGATGCTCAAAGCCCGGACATTGAGCGGTCATTTTGTTATCTCGATTTCGACAACTTCAAGCCGTTCAACGATGCCTACGGCTTCACGCTTGGAGACCGGGCGCTGCTGTTGTTCTCTGAATTGATGAAGCGTATGGCGACCAGTGAGAACGTGTTTGCCGGCCATATTGGCGGGGACGACTTTTTCATTGGCGCCCGCGGGCGGACGTCCGAAGAAATGCGCCGCATGGTCTATGATCTACAGGAAGAATTCCGCCACCAGGCGGAGAGCCTCTATGATCCGGCTGACCGGCTGCAGGGGTACATCGAGGCGTCTGACCGCCACGGTATTTCAAGGAAGTTTCCGCTTTTGCGCTGTTCGGCAGCCATTTTGCACCTGCCGGTCGGCCTGAGTGTCGATCGCAAGGACATCCTGGGCCGCCAGATCGCAAGCTTGAAAAGTGAAGCGAAGGGCAATCCGGTTGGCATTGCCGAAGCAACGCTCGGACAACTTTTCCAGCAGCCCGTGCACTGAGGCCTGCTTACAACTTTCGCAGCGCCCTTGACCTTTCCGTAGGCGTTGCTTGAGTTCTTTGCAACATCCCGTGCCTTGCCAGAAAGCGGCAAGCGCGGTAACCCAACGCCATCTGTTTCTATAATCTGCGGGATGGTACGCCAAATGGGCTCTCAAAACTTGCTGCTTTTGCCGGGTGACGGCATCGGCCCGGAAATCATGGTCGAAGTGAAAAAGGTCATTGCCTGGTTTAACGCCAAAGGCGGCATGGCTTTTGAAACCGACGAAGGTCTTGTGGGCGGGTCCGCCTATGATGCGCATGGGCAATCCATTTCCGAAGAAGACATGGCGAAAGCCATGGCGGCGGATGCTGTGATTTTCGGTGCGGTGGGCGGTCCGAAGTGGGACAATGTGGCCTACGAAGTTCGCCCGGAAGCCGGTCTTCTGCGCCTTCGCAAGGACATGGAGCTGTTCGCCAACCTGCGGCCGGCGATCTGTTATCCGGCACTTGCCGATGCTTCCTCGCTCAAGAAGGACGTGATCGAGGGCCTCGACATCCTGATCGTTCGGGAACTGACCGGTGGCGTTTATTTCGGAGAGCCGAAGGAAATTACGGATCTTGGCAACGGCCAGAAACGCGGTGTCGATACTCAAGTGTATGACACCTACGAAATCGAGCGCATTTCCAAGGTCGCATTCGAGCTTGCCCGCACCCGTGACAACAAAGTCACGTCCATGGAAAAGCGGAACGTGATGAAGTCCGGCGTTCTTTGGAACGAAGTCGTGACGCAAACACACAAGAACGGCTTTGAAGACGTCACTCTGGAGCACATGCTGGCGGACGCCGGTGGCATGCAGCTCGTGCGCTGGCCGAAGCAGTTCGACGTGATCGTCACTGATAACCTGTTCGGCGATATGCTGTCAGACGTTGCGGCCATGTTGACCGGGTCCCTCGGTATGTTGCCGTCCGCCTCGCTCGGGGCTCCGGATGCTAAGACCGGCAAGCGCAAGGCGCTTTATGAGCCGGTCCACGGCTCTGCTCCGGACATTGCCGGCACAGGTGCGGCCAACCCGATTGCGATGATCGCATCTTTCGGAATGGCTCTGCGCTATTCCTTTGAGGAAGTTGCAGCGGCTGATCTTCTGGACAAGGCCATAGCCAACGCTTTGGACAAAGGCCTACGCACCAAGGACATCGCAGCTGAAGGCGAAGCCACTGTGTCGACCGCTGAAATGGGCGATGCCATCGTCGCCGAGCTGGACGCTCTTAAGGGCTAAGCAAATCCTTGTTTGCACCCAAGGCCGTCACCGGGTATCCCGGTGGCGGCTTTTCCTTTGTTTGACCTGAGACTGTTATGATCGAAGATAAAATCGCTCCGTTTCTCGGCACCTGGATCCTTGATTCCGACGCCAGCGAATTCGAGCAAGGCGATCCGCCCAAAAGTGCGACGCTGAAGATTGAAGACAATTTCGGCATGGCGGTCTTCACCATGAACCAGGTTTCAGCTGATGGAGATGTCACCAACGACAGCTTTGAAGCCGTTCCCGATGGGCCAGAAGTCAAGCTCGGGAAAAGCGGTTTGGTCGATGCCATGCGGCTGGTCTTTGCAAATGACCGCAATCTGGTGTCCGAGGCCCGGCGCGGAGGCCTCACCATCATGAAGGCGGAGCGGGAGCTTTCCGAAGATGGGCGTACGCTGACAGTGACCCAAACGGTCCATCTCGTCGACGTTGCCAGCTTTACAAACGTATCGGTTTACCGCCGCGCACAGTAGTTTATGGGGATCAGATTCGGTGGTCGCTGACTGCAGCTCAGCGCCAAGAGGTTTTTAGGGCAATTTCAAGCTATCCGAATTTATATCGACCCCCCTGACCTCTTTCTGATGCGGCCTTAGAGAAATATGCGGAGGTTGCATAAAATTTGAGAAATGCAACCACAGATTTAATAATGTATTAACTGTACTCACCAACCCTCGCGTGTAATTAGGGAGGGTTCCATGTGGGATCGTTTGTCCATTCGTTTTAAGATTCCAGCTGCAATACTGGGTTTTGCGCTGGCCGTTGGCGCGGGCATTGGCCTGAGCAGTTATTTTTCTGCATCCAGCGAAATTCAAAAGCTGACAAAGAGCCGGTTGGAAGCGATTGCAACCAACCGTGTCAGCGAGCTGTCAGACTATTTGCACACCATCGAAGCAGATCTGAAGCTCGTCAGTACGCTCCCGTTCGCGCACGATGCTCTGTCAGCCTTTGATAGTGCCTGGCAAGAGATTGAAGGCGATCATACAGAGATCCTGAAGGCTGCCTATATTCGCGACAATCCACATCCGCTTGGAGAAAAACATCTCCTTGATGCCGCTGGCGGCGAAACCGCCTATGATGCCGCTCACGCGGAGTTTCATCCTTGGTTTCGGGAGTTTCTGCTCGAACGCGGCTACTACGATGTTTTCCTGTTCAACCCGGACGGCGACCTGATCTACACGGTCTTCAAGGAAGAAGACTATGCGACCAATTTCAAGGTGGGTGGTCCGTGGTCTGATACCGATCTCGGGCGAGCGTTCCGTGCGGCAAATGATGGTCCTGCGGATGCTTTCCACTTCTTTGACTTTGCGCCCTACGGACCGAGCCATGGTGCACCGGCCAGTTTCATCTCTATGCCGATGATCGAAGATGGCGAGAGAGCGGGCGTTCTCGTCTTCCAAATGCCGATCGACCGTATCAATCAACTGATGAATCGGTCTGCCGGATTGGGGAACAGCGGCGAAACGCTGATTGTCGGGTCGAACGGGTTCCTGCGGAACAATTCCAGGTTCACGGATGAGAACGACATACTTGAAACCCAATTCCAAACCGAAGCGTCGGATGCGGCCTTGAATGGCCAGACGAAAGTCATGATCGGTCCGGCGCACCGGGATGGGCGGTTTATTCAGGTCGGCAAGTCCTTTGAGTACCAAGGTGTGACTTGGGCGGTTTTGGCAATGCAGACCGAAGCCGAAGCAATGAGGCCATTGACCGATCTCAAGTTCTGGATGGGGACCGCGGGGGTTGTCTTGTTCGCCCTTGCCGGAGTGGGCGGATATCTGCTGGCATTGACCTTCACCCGCCCGCTTGGACAACTGATCGGCAATATTCGGGACCTGATAGATGGACGTCTCGACACCGTGGTCGAAAATGATGACCGAGCTGATGAGCTTGGAGACATGAAACGGGCGATGAAGGTGTTTCGCGACAACGCCCTTGAGGTGAAGCAAGGTGAGGCTGCGGCGCAGGAACGCCGTGCGCAGGAAGACGTGCGTCGATCCGAGATGGACAGGCTGGTCAATCGTTTCAAAACCCAGATCTCTGACATCCAGTCACAGCTGTCGACGCAAACTGACGTGATGAGCGCGACGTCGGAAAAACTGGTGGGGATCGCGGAGGCATCTTCAGACTCCGCTGATGGAGCGCTCGCAGCGGCACGTCTGTCTGACGACAGCGTTCAGTCGTCCGCGTCTGCTGCCGAGGAACTCAGGATTTCCATTCAGGAGATCAATCAACACACAACCCGCGCATTAAGCATCACTCGGGGGGCGGCCGAGACGGCAAAATCAACGGATACCGATGTCAAGGAGCTCGCCGGAACGGCGGAAAAGATCGGCGATGTTATCAATATGATCCGGGACATCGCGGAGCAAACCAACCTTCTTGCGTTGAACGCGACAATTGAAGCAGCCCGTGCCGGTGAGGCCGGGAAAGGCTTCGCCGTTGTGGCGGCTGAGGTGAAAGAACTGTCGACGCAGACCGCAAAGGCAACCGACGAGATTTCATCTCAGGTCGCGGCCGTTCAATCGTCCACCAACCGGGCGGTAGAGGCAATCCAGTCCATCGGACAGCACATGGATACGGTTGAAGAGGTGACCGCGGGAATTGCCTCCGCTGTTGAAGAGCAAGGCGCTGCAACAGGTGAAATCAGCGAGGCCATGGCGCGCGCGGCCCAAAGCAGCCGCAGCGCAACCGAAAATGTCAATGTCTTGCAAAATGCCATCACGGAAACGCGCGGCAGTTCCAATGAAGTCGAAGAACTCAGCCGTGTTTTGGCGGATGTGAGCAGTTCCCTGAGCAAGGCGGTCGATGACTTTTTGAACAGCGACATCTGGGAAAACGATCAGGACAAGGCTGCCTGATCCAGGCAGACCGCAGCGAATTAGGGGCGGGAACTTCTTTGGATGCTTGCAGATGCAGCGTTGGAAATGACTGTTGCCCGTGATAGCGGTGCAAGCCCCGTTTCCGCAGGATAGCATCTTCATGAAACAGTTTATCAGCGCTGTGTCACTTCTCGTACCGAACTATGACGAAGGGTTGGAATTTTACGTCAACGTGCTCGGATGTCAGCTGATAGAAGACACGGAGTTGGAGCCTGGCAAGCGCTGGGTTCTCGTCGCTCCTCCTGGTAGCGCGGAAACGCGGCTTCTCCTCGCCAAGGCAGATGGGCCGGACCAGCAGGCAGCCATCGGCAACCAGACCCGCGGGCGGGTGTTCATGTTTCTAACGACCGATGACTTCGATCGGGATTACGCCGCTATGTCGAAGAAGGGTGTCCAGTTTCTGGAGGCCCCGCGGCGCGAACCTTATGGCACAGTGGCGGTGTTTCAGGATCCGTTTGGAAACAAATGGGATCTGATCCAGCCTGCGTGAGACCGGGACACCTAGCCGGCCTGCATTGAGGCAATTGCCCGGCGCATGAATTCCAGAAACTGCGCGGTTTCCTCTTCTGTGAAATCGTCCAGCGCAACGGCGTTTTGCGCCATGGCGGCACCGATGGCATCGTCCTTGAGCGCCCGCGCCTTGGGCGTGAGATGGATCCGCTGAACCCGGCCGTCTTCGTCACACGGTTTGCGTATCACGAGACCGTCGCGCTCCATACGCGACAAGGTGTTTGCCAGCGTTGCCTGTTCAATGTCGAGTGCTGCGACCAGGTCTTTCTGCGTCTGGCCTTCCTTCTGCCACAGCGCGACAAGTGCCGGGAATTGGCCGGTTGCTAGCCCGAGGGGTTTGATCCGCCGTTGAAGGCCGGACGCAAACAGGCGCGCCAAATGATTTGCCAGATATCCGGCTGAAGAATTTTTTTCGAATGCCATGTCTTGCATATACGATACATAGCATACTATATAAATAAATATAGCTTGCTATTTAATGGAGATTGCAAATGCTCAGTAAACGAACCACCCGGACTCTCGCGATTGCTGCATCGGCCCTGTCAGTTTCCGCTCAAACGCCAGCGCAGGAGTTGTCACCCAAAGAACCAGTTACGCTCATCAATGCGTTTGAAGTGCCGGCGGACCAGGTTGAGACAACGATTGAAGGCTGGAGATCTGCGCGCGCTTTTCTGGAAACCCAGCCGGGTTACATCGAAACACAGCTTCACAGATCAATCATGCCGAAAGCCAGGTTCCAGCTTGTGAACGTTGCAAGATGGGAGAGTGCCGATGACTATGCCGCGGCAATCCAAAAATACCGTGAGAGCGGCGCTGCGGGCGCGCTCAAGGGAACTGTGTTTCATGCAGCTCTCTACGTGCCGATCGAACAGGAGGATGGGTCGTGATGGTTCGAGTCGTTTCGAAAACCCGAACCCTTCACTGGTTGATTGCTGTGTTCGTGGCGTTGGCGCTTGCGACGGGCTACATGGCGCAGCAGATACCATCCATGAGCGGTGAGTTCCTGAGGATCCATCTCGCGGCTGGTTTGCTCGCCGGATTGTTGTCCTTGGTGCGTTTAGCCGTCTGGCTGGTTGCAGGAGGACAGGCTTCGACGATTGGGCATCAATCAAAAGGGATACATTGGGCGGCCAAGATGGTTCACGGCTTTCTGAGCGTTCTGCCCGTGATTCTTCTGGTGAGCGGGGTGGGCATGTTGGTTTTGACAAGCGCTGCGCCCGAGATCCTGAGCGGCAACACTCCCGATCCAGAACTTCTAGCCCAAGCTCCGCCGCAGTCTTTGCATAATCGAGCGGCCTTCGCCCTTTTCGTCTTGATAACGGGCCATATCGCTGCAGCCATTTGGCATCGGCAGGCCAAAAGGGGCTGGAAACTGCAAAAAGAGCCTCAAAGCACAATCTCATGAAGACAAGGCTGCCGAGAAGGGCAGCCTTTTCATGTTGATGTGTCTTGCAGTGCTAGGCGTCTCAAAAAAAGTCGGTTTCTGATTTCAGCGGCCTGGCCATGAGGGTGTTCAAAGCTTCGTCAATCGTCATGTCTTCACTGACCATCCGGGCGACGGTGTCACAAATGGGCACCTCGATCTCATGCTTTTGAGCCAATTTGACCGCGACTTGCGCCGAGTATGCCCCTTCAGCCAGCTTGCCGCCGGCGGCTATCAGCTCCGAGGCCATAAAGCCTTCGCCGAGTCGCATTCCAAATGAGAAATTGCGCGACTGGGTAGAGGAGCAGGTCAGTACAAGGTCCCCCAGACCGGACAGGCCTGTCAGGGTTTCGCCTTGTGCCCCCATCGCGCTGCCAAGCCTGTTCAGTTCCGCAAATCCGCGTGCCGTCAATGCTGCTTGCGCACTGGCGCCAAGTTTTCTTCCAGCCACTGCGCCACAAGCGATGGCAAGGACGTTCTTGAGCGCGCCGCCAATTTGTGCTCCGAGGACATCGATCGAGGCATAGGGACGGAAGCAGGGCGATTGCAGCGCTTCGCAAAGGCTCAAAGCTGTTTTTGCCGTGTGTGCGGCAACGGTAACTGCTGTTGGGAGGCCCTTAGCGACATCGTCAGCAAAACTCGGTCCGGACAAGACCCCGGGTTCTATGCCTGGTAGCTCTTCCTTCATCACCTGCGACAAAAGCTTGCCGGCGGTCTGCTCGATGCCCTTTGCGCATAAGACAACAGGTCCGCGCACAGCGCCGGTCTCTTTGAGAGCGCTCAGGATGGCTCGGGTAGTTTGTGCCGGTGTCACAAGCAGAATCGCATCTGCATCGGCGGCATCTTTCAAAGACGAGGTTGCATTCAGATCTTCATCGAACGTGATCCCCGGCAGATACTTCGTGTTCTGCTTTTTGCTCCGGACTTCAGAGACTGTTGCAGGATCCCGCGCCCAGAGGCGCACGGTAGTTCCAGCCCGAGCCGCAGTTAAAGCAAGCGCGGTGCCCCAGGCGCCGCCGCCGATGACACCGATCGACTTAACGGCCCCCATTGATCTGCCCTTCCATGCGCGACCGTAGTGTTTCAAGCTGCGCTCCAAACCCTTCAAAATAACGGGTCTCGGGCGGCGCTTCCTCTGAGAACAAATCAACCCAGAACAGGCGGAACCGGATTGGTGCTCCACCCGCGCTTGGCGTCATTTCAAAATGTTCCCATTCGTCAGCGGGCTTTTCCGGAATCGTGCCGTGAAAATGCCGTCTGCGATGAAGGCCATCGAGAATTCCGGGCACATTGTCGATGAAGTGATCCTGGTCGGCGAACGATTCGAGGGCGATATCCAAGGTTAGTCCGGTCTCCTCGGAAAATTCACGTATGGCCCCTTGAAGATAACTCTCGCCTGGATCGAGCGTGCCGCCGGGCACCTGAAGATCCGGCCGCGGATTGTCGGCTTCTTCGAACACCAAAAGCTCCGGTCCGCAGGTCAGATAGACATAGGCTTTGTGAAAGATCTTCATCAGGGATTCCGCTGCGCGCTGTGGTGCCTGCTTCGTATCAGTCCCGCTCGGGCAGAAAAAGACCAAGTTGCATATCTGCCTGATTTGATTGTCTAAAGCCGTCCCCGGGACGAAATTCAAGTTAAAAAATTATCGTAAAACAATAAAAAATGATTGAGTTCAAGATTCTGATCAACTATCAGAACTCCCGCGGCAGGGGTCTTTCGACCCAATTTATTGCTTATCGGAGCCCCCACTGATGAATTTTGGCACTCTTTTCCCACGCCTTTCCGTAACTGCAGTCTTGGTTGTTGGTCTGACGGCTTGCGGTCAAACCGGTTCGAATTACCGGCCGATCGTCGACGGTCCGATGGGGTATACCTACGAAAAGGATCTCGGAGATTGTAAAGCTCTTGCCGAACAGCGGCGTCTGTTTGATGACGAAACCAAGATGGCTGCTTTGGCTGGTGCAGCAATCGGTGGAGTACTGGGAGCTGTCGAAGACGACGACGGAAAAAATGCTGCCGGGAACGCGGTGGCCGGAGCCTTGGCCGGAGGGGCGATCGGGGCTGGCGGCGGTGCTCTCAACGCGCATGGCGAACGCAAACAGATCGTCATGAACTGCATGCGTGGACGTGGGCACCGGGTTGTCGGTTAACACCGGGAGCCGGGGTGACCGGCTCCCATTTCAACCTGTTTCTTTGCCGAAGAACGGTTGGCAAAGATTGATTGTCAACGTAATTCCTAACCGGAGATTAACCAGTCTGACCTATCGCTGTTATGTCGAAAACCATAGCGGCGTTGGTCATGGAACACATCGAAATTGCAGTCGCGACCCTTTTTCGGTCTATCGTGGCGATCGGCGTTCCCAGCGAGCGCATTTTTGTCCTCTATGTTTTCAGTACCCTGGCGATTGTCTATGTCGTTTATCGCTTCCGCAAACCCACCGTTGCGTTTCTCAAATACTGTTTCCCAAAAGACATCTATCTGCACCCGTCTGCAAAGCAGGATTATCTCTATTATTTCTGGATGGCATTGCTGAAGGGTGTTCTCGTTGCTGTTCCCTTGGCTTGGCTGGGAACGAGCATGCATGGCATTTGGGTTGAGCCTGCAACGCTGCAAGCGGGCGAAGCATCGGACCATAGTTTTTGGTCCATTCTTGCCTTTTCCTTTCTGCTTCTGCTGGCCTTCGATTTTGCAGTGTTTTTCACGCACTACCTGCAGCACAAGGTCCCGATCCTTTGGGAGTTCCACAAGGTTCATCACTCTGCAGAGGTGTTGACGCCGCTTACCGTTTTCCGGATGTCGCCCGTTGATCTAATTGTTACGGGTGCAGCCGTTGTCATCTGCGAAGCGGGAGCCCGTGCGCTCTGGTTGATGTTTGTCGGGCCGGCGCCTGACATCTTCGCAATTCTCGGGATCAACGTAGGGATCTTTCTTTTCTACCTGTTCGGCTACAACTTGCGCCATTCGCACATCTGGCTGTCGTATCCCGCCTGGTTGAGCAGTCATTTGGTCAGCCCGGCCATGCACCAGATCCACCACAGCAGTGAAGTCCGGCATTGGGACAAGAACATGGGGCTGGTCTTCTCCTGGTGGGACTGGCTGTTCGGGACGCTTTATATTCCGAGAGAAAAAGAGACCTTCAAATTCGGAATTGACGGGCATGAGGCCAATCCTTTTCACGCCTCCCACGAGATGTTGTGGAAGCCGTTCATTTGGGCCTGGCGGCGGGTAAGCAGACGAATGAAACAAGTCTTCTCCGTCATAACAGCGTGCCTCTTGTGCCTTCTCGGACCAACGCAGGACAGTGTGGCTGATGAGAGCTACAGCCCGCCCTCTTTGCATCTTGAGGACCTAACCTGGACCGAGGTCAGGAAAGCTCTGGACGCGGGCTATACGCACGTGATCGTTCCTTCCGGTGGAACTGAGCAAAACGGTCCCCACATGGTGCTTGGGAAGCACAACATCGTGGTTCGGTACACCTCTGGTGCATTGGCATCACAGCTTGGCAAGACGCTGGTTGCCCCTGTTGTGACCTATGTCCCGGAAGGAAATATCGACCCGCCGACGGGGCACATGCGGTTTCCGGGGACCTTGACGATATCGGAAGAGACATTTGAAGACATCTTGGTGAGTACCGCGCAGAGCCTGCTCCAACACGGGTTCTCACGGATCTATTTCATAGGTGACAGCGGTAGCACCCAGCGGGGTCAGAAGGCTGCGGCGGATCGGATGCGCGGTGGTTGGTGGTCGTCCGCCCCAGCCCAGGTGTTTCAGATCAGCGATTACTATTTTGCCGAGGCAAATGGGCAAATCACTGAGCTTCAAGAACAAGGGTTCAGCTTAGATCAGATCGGGACGCATGCCGGTATAAGGGATACATCCGAAGTAATGGCACTCAAAACCGATGGCGTTCGTGCTCTCAACACCGCTGTTCCCGGCGTGCTGAATGCAACTGGCGAAACAGGTGTCATCGGAGAACCGTCCCTCGCCAGCGCGGACATCGGTCAGACAATGCTTGATTTGAAAGTGCAAGCTGCTCTCGCGCAGATCCGTGCCTTGCCGCAACCCGGTCTCTAAGGACGTCTAGACTTTTGCGCCTTTTTTTCCGGCCCCCAAGACACCGGCGTTGGACTGATCGAGTGGCCAGCGCGGACGGGGCGGCAGCTTCATGTCATCTACGTGGCCTTCCAGTAGACGTTCTATTCCGGCCCAAGCAATCATGGCTGCATTGTCCGTGCAAAGCGCCATGGGGGGCGCAATGAAACGGGCGCCAGCCTCGTCAGCAGCGGATAGCAGGCTGCTGCGGATTTCCTGATTGGCAGCAACACCACCTGCCACGACGATGCTCGGTATTGTCTCCGGATAACGTTCCCGGAAGAGTTCCAAAGCCGATTTCGTGCGCGCAGCAAGTACGTCTGCGACCGCGCGCTGGAAGGCGGCGCACAAATCTGCAACGGTCTGATCATCGACCGGTTCCAGCTTTTTTGCCTGCGTGCGAAGAGCGGTTTTCAGACCAGCAAACGACATGTCCAAGCCGGGCCGGTCGAGCAGCGGACGCGGCAGTTTGAAACGGGTCACGTCCCCTTTTTTCGCCATCTGCTCAACATGCGGGCCGCCGGGATAGGGCAGGCCGAGCAGTTTTGCGGTCTTGTCGAACGCCTCGCCAATCGCATCGTCAATGGTCGTTCCGAGGCGTTCATAATCGCCGACCCCGCGTACGAGCAAAAACTGACTGTGCCCGCCAGAAACAAGAAGTAGCAGAAACGGAAAGTCCAGATCATCGGTTAGGCGCGCGGTGAGCGCATGGCCTTCCAGATGATTCACTCCAACAAGAGGCTTACCGGCGGCCATGGCAATTGCCTTGGCAGTCATGAAGCCCACGATCACACCGCCAATGAGCCCGGGGCCGGCCGTTGCGGCGACAGCATCTATGTCATCCCAGGAACATTTTGATTTCTGGAGCGCTTCAGCAACAATTTTGTCCAGGATCTCGATGTGTGCCCGGGCCGCAATTTCCGGCACCACGCCGCCGAATTCCGTATGTTCGTCGATCTGGGACCGGATGACATTTGATAGAATGGTTTTGTCGAGCGGTCCGCGCACCACGGCAGCTGCGGTTTCATCGCAACTTGTTTCAATGCCCAGAACCGTTAATCGGGTGTCCGCTCGATTTTCATTGACGAAGGTCATTGGTCTTGCCGCAGTTATTTGTGCTAGGTCATATACCAGAAAGAACGAACAGACCCGGCGCGTCTTTAGCCGGGCGTAGCATTTGGACGGTAAACCTTGCAATCAAATCCTTTGCGCATCGGAACACGGGGCAGCGCGCTGGCTCTGGCTCAAGCCCATGAAACCCGTGCCCGGCTGATGGCTGCCCATGACCTTCCAGAGGACGCCTTCGAAATCGAGGTGATCAAGACCTCCGGAGACCAGATCCAGGACCGGCCCCTGTCTGAAGTCGGCGGGAAAGGCCTGTTCACCAAGGAAATTGAGGAGGCCATGCTGGATGGGCGTATTGATCTGGCCGTACACTCGTCCAAGGACATGCCGACCGTTCTGCCGGACGGTTTGGCTCTGACTGCCTTCCTGCCGCGTGAAGATGTTCGGGATGCATTTTTGTCTCCCAAAGCCAAAACCCTGATGGATTTGCCGCATGGCGCGGTGGTCGGATCCAGCTCGCTGCGCCGCCAGGCGATGATCAAACGCCTTCGCCCCGATATTGATGTGGTGATGTACCGCGGCAACTTGCAGACCCGTTTGCGCAAGCTCGCAGAGGGCGAAGTGGATGCGACGCTGCTGGCCTATGCAGGCTTGCGCCGCCTTGGCCTTGAAGAAGAGGTGACCAGTCTTCTCGAAACCGAGGATTTTTTGCCGGCTGTTGGCCAGGGCGCGATCTGCATCGAAAGCCGCGAAGGTGACGAACGGACGCTTGAAATGCTGCAGGCAATCCATGATCGGGAGACCCAAATCCGTCTTGATGCGGAACGCGCGTTCCTTGCGGTTCTGGATGGATCCTGCAGAACCCCGATTGGCGGTCTGGCCCTGTTGAGCGGCGACGAGTTGACCTTGAAAGGCATAGTTTTGAAACCGGACGGCTCTGAGGTCCATGATGAGGTGCGTTCCGGACGCGCAGCTGATGCTGTTCAAATCGGCCAGGTCGCTGGTGAAGCCTTGAAAGCCAAGATGGGGCCCGGGTTCCTCTCGAACCACTGAGCCGATGCGTTTCCTTGTGACCCGTCCGCAACCTGACTGCAAGAGAACTGCCGATCGGTTGCGGGTCTTAGGACATGAGGCGGACGAGATGCCCCTACTGCAATTTTGCCCCTGTCCGCCGCCAAGTTTTGATCTTACTGGTGTTGACGCTTTGGCGCTCACCAGCCGCCGTGCTGTTGATGCGATCACTCGTCACGCACAGCTGACACAATTGACGTCCCTGCCTGCCTTCACGGTTGGAGACAAAACCGCTGCAGCCTGTCGGGCAGTGGGTTTTGAAGATGTTCGCTCAGCTGATTCCGATGTCGCGGGTCTGGCCAGCCTGATCTTGTCTTCGGCTGAATCTGACTTGCGCAAGGTCCTTTATCTGTCTGCAGAACTGCGATCGGGCGATCTCGGGGGGCTTCTGGAAAAGGGTGCCATCACTTGCCAGACCTTTCCGGTTTACCGAATGGAGCCTGTTCCGGACCTGCCGAAGACTGTCTTCGCAGGGCTGGCAAATGAAGACTATAACGGTGTTTTGGTGTTTTCGCGCCGCACTGGCGAAATCCTCGCGAGGCTCCTCACCGCCAATTTGCCAGAACACATTTTTTCCAATTTGCCGGTCTACGCAATTTCCGGCCAAGCAGCAGCAGGTCTCCAGGGCTTTAATGACGTTCATATCGCCAGCGCGCCGCGTGAAGATGCGCTCTTCGATCTGTTGTTAGCAGAGTGTTAACCCGAACCGGGGGAGTCGTTGTTTTGCAGCGCGCAAGACTCTTTGCCGCGGTGCTACCGCTTTGCAAAGAGACGTGTATAGTTAAGATCTTGGGACTGGCTGGGTGCGGGAGAGAGATAGATGGCAAGTGACAACAAAACTCCTGGCGGAACACCATCATCCGATGGCAAAGGATCCGGTTCATCCGCAAAATCGGGAAGCTCCGCCTCCAGTTCTGGGTCGTCCGGATCGAAGCGTCCGGTCACAATTGATCTGAAGCCGGAGAAGGTGAGCGACAAATCACCGTCTTCGACAGCATCCGGGACATCCGGATCGTCCAAGCCCGTCGAGTCGAAAACGTCCCCAACGACAAGTTCCTCAACATCTTCAACGCGTCCGTCGAGCGCCGCGTCATCTGCGACTTCGTCTTCGTCGACCGCTTCCAAGCCCGCTGGTTCGGCCGCAAGTAACACGTCCTCTCAGTCCGCTTCGAAGCCGACGACATCAGCTACGGACGCTGGAAAGAGCAGTTCGAGCAGTACATCGGCAAGTGCGGCAACAAGCAAACCGTCTTCCAGTTCCAGTAGTTCGGCGCAGAAACCCGCATCCGGATCTGCAAGTTTCTCCAATCCGCCCGCGGCTCAGGAAAGCAGCGGTGTTGGTGCGTTCGGTGTTTTGATCGCCGCGGTGATCGGCGGCGTCCTGGTGCTCGGCGGAGGCTTTGGTCTCTATCAGGCCGGCATCGTCAAGCTGACACCTGAGCAGGATCAGGAGATGTCCCGCGCCCTGACCGCAGCAGAACGGAAAATCTCGGATCTGGAAAGTCAGCTGAGCGCGCTTGGAACGACTGTCTCCGGACAAGACGTCAGCGGAGCTCTTTCGGATTTGGAGAGCAAAGTCGCTGCCGTGGAGCAGTCTTTGACAGAAGCTGCCCAGTCTGGTGGAGCTGATGTGTCTGGTGCCGTCGATGCGTTGAAGCAGGACTTTGATGCCTTGAAAGCAGATCTGGCTTCCGGTTCTGCAACGTCTGCAGACGGAACCCCTGTAAATCTGGCGCCGCTGGAAACCCGGCTGAGCAGCCTGGAAGATACGGTGAAAGCCGCAGCACCCGTTGATCTCGCCCCGATTGAGTCCCGTCTTTCCGAACTGGAAGGCGGCACTTCTGCGGCGACGTCAGAGACGGAAAAACTCTCTGGTTCCATGACGGACCTTGAAGGTCAGGTCAAAGGTTTTGAGACGCAGCTGACCGAACTGCAGACCCGTCTGCAGAACACCGAGGCAACAGCAAAAGCTGCGCAAACAGCAGTGTCGACCTCAGATGTGTCCTTGAAAACCCTTGCGGACAGCCAGGCGCGGGCCACGGAAACACTTTCGAGCCTCTCGGCAGACATTCAGTCCGTCGGTGCTGCCAACAACGCAGCGCTTGAAGATTTGCGGGCCGAACTCGACAGCTTGTCCAAGAGACTGGCACAAGTTGAATCAACCATGGGTGATGCTACAGCGCGGGAGACCGCGGCGCGGGCCTTGTCTGTTTCGGCTCTGAAGTCGGCGGTGGATACAGGCCGTCCTTATGAAACCGAGCTTGCAGCCGTCAAAGCCGGCCTTCCGGCAGATATGGACCTGTCTGCACTTGAAGCACACGCAAAGACCGGTGTGGAGCCGGTGTCTGTGCTGATTGCGCAGTTCCCGAATGTTGCGCGCAGCGTCTACCAGACCTTCGCAGAGCCGGACGAGTCCGGTGATGTGCTACAGAGCTTCCTGGCGAGTGCCCGGTCACTTGTGGCAGTGCGCGGGCCGGGCAATGCAGACGGCTCCGGGCCGGATGCCGTCTTGCGGCGGATGGAAAATGCTGTCTCCAAGGGAGATTTGAGCGCGGCGCTTACGGCCTCCAAGGATCTGCCGCAAGCGGGTCAGGACGCAGCTGCGGACTGGACAAACCGGGCCGAGGCGCGGGTTGAAGTTGATGCGCTGACGGACAAGGCGTCTCAGGAAGTTCTGAGCGCGCTCGCGAAAAACGACAGCTGAGCCGGTGGCCGTTCAGCGGCCAGCCGGATTTGAGTTTATTCTGCCGGGATGGTCCGGCGCACTTTGGGAGCGACACCGATGATCCGCGTCCTCATCTTTTTCGCCATGCTGTTTTTGGCTGCCCTCGGGTTTGCCTGGATGGCGGATTTGCCTGGAACGATATCGGTCAGCTGGAACGGCTATGTCTGGGAACAGCCGCCGGTGGTGGTTGCCCTGGTGGTGGGCCTTGTTCTCGTCGCGTTTCTTGTCGTTGTCGGTGTTATCCGCGCCATCCTGAAGTCGCCGCAAATCGCTGGCCGTTTCTTCAAGCAGCGCCGGAAGGACAAAGGTTACACAGCCTTGTCGCAAGGGTTGATTGCACTTGGCACGGGCAATGCCAAAATGGCACGGCGCTACGGACTTGATGCAGACAAGCTGCTGAATGAAGAGCCGGCGACTAAACTCCTTCTTGCGCAAACGGCGCAGCTTGCCGGCAAGGACGGCGAAGCGCGGCAGCGGTTTGAAGCCATGCTGGACGATCCGCAAACCAAAACGCTCGGTTTGCATGGCCTGTTTGTCGAGGCAGAACGCCAGAAGGAGCCGGTTGCCGCGCGCCATTACGCCGAAGAGGCCGCGAAATCCGCGCCGGGTCTTGAGTGGGCCGGGAAAGCCGTTCTCGGGTATCAGGCGGTCGCCCATCATTGGGATGAGGCGCTGAAAACCCTTGAGCGGAATTATACGTCCAAACTCCTGGATAAAAAGGCCTATCGCCGTCAGCGTGCAGTCATCCTCACCGCGCTTGCCCACAAACTGGAAGACAACGATCCGGACCGGGCCTTCTCGCTGGCAAAGGAAGCGCACGGCTTGGCACTGGATTTGGTGCCGGCCGCTGTCATCACGTCTCGGCTGGCGACCCGCCGTGGCGATATCCGCAAGGCGTCGAAAGTGATCGAAGCGACTTGGCGGTTGTCGCCGCACCCGGAGTTGGCCGAAACCTATTCCCATGTGCGCACGGGCGATTCAGCTGTTGACCGCCTGAAGCGCGCCAAAAGCCTTGCGGCGCAGCGCGCCAACACCGCGGAAGGGGCCATCGCGATCGCCAAGGCTGCATTGGAAGCGCGCGAATTTGAAGAAGCCCGCACACAGCTGAAGAAAGTGCTGCAATCCGAGCCGACCAGGGCGGCCTTCATCCTGATGGCCGAAGTGGAAGAGGCCGAGACCGGCGACAAGGGCCGGGTCCGCGATTGGCTTGCGCGGGCGGTCAAGGCGCCGCTCGACAAAGCCTGGATCGCCGACGGCGTGGTGTCTTCTGAATGGCAGGCCGTGTCGCCTGTCACCGGGAAGCTTGATGCGTTCCAATGGTCATCGCCGGGCAGCCTCAACGAGGAAGATGGTGTTCTGTTGGAAGACAGTTTGTTTGAGGCCCCTGTTCTGCCTGCGGCTGCACCAGCCAAGGAACCTGCTGCAGAGCCTGTCGAGCCGGCGGCGACCGCACCTTCGCAGACCAAAGACGCGTCCGACGAAAAACCGGAAGAGGCTGCCGATGCCAAGGTCGTTGAGTTGAAGGCCGAGCCTCAAAGCGAGGAGCCGTCAAAAACGACCAAGGAGACGGAACCTGCACCAAGCGCTAAGTCCGACGTAAAAGCGACTGCTGCTCCGGTTAATAAGGAAGGCTATGAGGGAACAACGGACGATGTGAAATTCGCCCCCGCCCTCAAGGACTTGCCGGACGGTCCCGCAGCTTCAGCTCCGTCTGATAAGGCTTCCGCTGCCGCGGCACCTGTAAAAGATGCCGATGCAGAAAAAGCCAAAACAGACGCGGCTGAAAAGGCCACTTCAGACGCCACACCCGACAAACAGGCCGCTGAACCTGCTTCCGCCGTTAATGGCACATCTGAAGACAGCAAGTCTGATGAGAAAAAGGCCAAAGACGAGGACTTAGATCGTCCGATTGAATTTCCTCTCTCGCGGATGCCGGATGATCCTGGCACGGACGATGACGAGGATGCGGACGACAAGAAGAAAGGTTCCCGCCCCCGGTTCTTTAACTAGGCTGGGGAGGGAAGCTTCAATCCGGAAAGTACTGATGACCTGATGGTGTGGTCATCAATTCCCGGACCCGGAAAAGCCCTTGCATCCGGATCGAAGCTCCGGTAATTAGCGGCCCACTCGGGCAGCGCCAGTTTTTGAGGACTGCCATTGAGATCGTCTCTTGGAGTTGTTCAAGAGCCAAGCCGCTGTAGCTCAGTTGGTAGAGCACGTCATTCGTAATGATGGGGTCGTAGGTTCGAGTCCTATCAGCGGCACCACCTTCTCTTAATGCGCTATCGGCCTTCGGCCTGCGTGAGCGCATCTCTTACTTGCACCACTTATCCCGGTTAATGGCATCTCTAATGCAGAGCGCGGCACCGCGATCAGCGGTCGGCGGCGCATATGAATGCGCCACCACCTGGGCGGTATCCTGACAGCTCAGCGATAACTCGATGAATAGAATGTCAGTTCATTCGTGCACGGGTTGGCATCGCTCTGGATGGAACCGTCCGGTTTGACGATCAGTTCGATCAAGTTGCTGGTGATCGCCCGGTAGTAGCGGGTGCCGTCTTCATCAAAAGCCGTCAAATGCCATATCACGTAGGCTTTGCCGTTTTCCTTCGGCGTAATCTCGCAAACCGCCAAAGGTGCTGCCGCTTTAACCTTGGAAATGGCATCGTCAGCATGCGCGGCTGCACTGAAGCCGATAGCAAATATTGCCGCGGCAACAACGCTCATCCGCGCTGACAGTTGGCTCATCATCCAGTTATCTCCTGTAGTGTTCTCACGAGGTGCTGCAACTCACTCTATGCGGCTCCCTCAGCAGAGTACAGGCTGAGATGATGTCTGGGGGACTGGTCGGTGTTGATGTCACGGGTAATCGGCGCTTAGTTTCCAAAAAAGGAAATCAACTCCAACATTATGTCATTTTACATTACCAAGTGAATTAGTAAAAACTGAATTCGGGAGGAGACATGTCTCCTGTTTAATGGTGGGATAGGCTTCAATAGGGTGAAAATTTGTGTGCCAGCGGCACCTTGCACCCGATAAGCTTGGGCAACCAACAGCGCGAATGAGGCGCGGCCACAGCCGGACTGGTCTTTTACTTGAATATCCGGCGTAGGAGGAGGAACGATCATGCATTTCAAGGCGGTTTTCGGCGCAGCCCTGTTGGCGCTAGGCGCAACATCAGTGCAGGCTGCAGATCACGAATTCAAGCTGCACCACTTCCTGGGCGAAAAAGCCCCGGCACACTCCAAGATGCTGGTGCCCTGGGCCAAGCAGGTGGAGGAAAATTCCGGTGGCAAGGTCTCCATCGAGATCTATCCGGCGATGACCCTGGGCGGCCGTCCGCCGGAGCTGATCAACCAGGTTCGTGATGGTGTTGTGGACCTCGTCTGGACGGTCAACGGCTATACGCCCGGCCTGTTCCCGCGCTCTGAAGTCTTTGAGCTGCCGGGGGTCCACAAGAACGATACCGCAGCGACCAATCTGGCGCTTAAGGAACTCTTCGAGAGTGATCTGAAAGACGACTACAAGGGCGTTGAGGTCATGTTCCTCCATGTGCATGCCGGTCAGGGCATTCATATGCGTGACACCGAAGTGCGGTCAGTCGCAGACCTCAAGGACAAGAAAATCCGGATCCCGACCCGCACGGGCGCCTGGGTGATTGAAGCGCTTGGCGCGTCCCCGGTTGCCATGCCGGTGCCGGAACTTCCGCCTGCATTGCAGAAGGGGGTTATTGACGGGGCCATGATCCCTTGGGAGATCATTCCGCCGCTGAAGATCCAGGAGCAGACCAATTACCAGATCGAAGGGGCGGACAAGGAACGCTTTGGCACGACGGTGTTCCAGGTGTCCATGAACAAGGACCGTTGGGACAGCTTGCCGGGAGATGTCCAGAAAGCCTTCCGCGATGCATCGGATGCTGCCTGGTCCAAGGAAGTTGGCGATATCTGGGCTGGTGCAGATGATTTTGGCATTGGGCTCGCGGTGAAGGCCGGCAACACGCACATTACCTTGACGCCAGAAGAAACCGCGGAGTTCAACACCGCGCTGGAACCGGTTGTCGGCCGCTGGGTCGAGGAAGTCTCCAGCAAAGGCATCGATGGGTCCGCTTTGGTGGACAAGGCCCGCGCCGCTGTTGCGAACAACGCGTCCAACTGATGCCGACAGATCAACAAACAGGCAATTCCGGGTTCACCGGGATTGCCAGCTGGGTCATCACGGTGTGGGCTCTCCTCGGCGGCGGTGTTCTGTTGGCCGTCGTTGCGGTGAACATGATGTCCATCATCGGATCCATGTTCGGTAAGCCGTTCCCCGGTGACTTTGAACTCACGGAAATGGGCGTCGCGATCGCAGTCTTTGCGTTCCTGCCCTATTGCCAGCTGACAGGCGCCAATGTGTCAGCGGATATTTTCACAGCTGGAGCCTCGAAGCGGTTGATCGCGTTCTTCACGTTGCTGGGCTCGCTGGTTGCGCTTGGGTTTGCGTCTCTGCTGATCTGGCGCATGTTCCACGGCATGCTCGACCAAAAAGAATACGGTTATACGACCACGATCTTGCAGATCCCGCACTGGATGGCATTTCTTCCGATCCTTGTATCTCTTGTTTTGCTGGCTCTTGCAGCGCTCGTCACTTTGTTGCGTGACACTTCAGCCCTGTCGAAAGGATAACGATAAATGGCAGACGCTGTTGTTCTCGGCGTGGGCGGGCTCGTCGCGCTGATCATCCTGATTGCGATCCGGATGCCGATTGCCTACGCGATGATCCTGGTTGGCGGCGTCGGCACCATGCTGCTCAACGGTCCGGCGTTGGTCTTCAGCCAGTTGAAGACGTTGGCTTATGGGCAGTTCTCGATCTACGATCTGTCCGTCGTGCCGATGTTTGTGTTGATGGGGGCGATCGCCTCCAAGACGGGTCTCAGTCAGGCGCTGTTCCGGGGGGCAAATGCGTGGCTTGGCTGGCTGCGCGGAGGCACGGCGATGGCGGCAATTGCCGGATGTGCCGGTTTCGGGGCGGTGTGTGGATCGTCCCTTGCGACGGCCTCCACCATGGGCAAGGTCGCCTTGCCGGAACTGCGCCGCTACAAGTATTCCGGGGCCCTTGCCACCGGGACACTGGCCGCGGGCGGCGTGCTCGGAATCCTGATCCCGCCCTCTGTTGTCCTGATCATTTACGCAATCATCGTTGAGGCGAACATCGTGACGATGTTCATGGCCGCGTTCCTGCCCGGGCTGCTGGCCGTCGTCCTCTTTTTGCTGACCATTGCGATCTATGTGGCGATCAAGCCGGAGGCCGGCCCGAAAGGCGGTGTGCCGGACCGCCGGGAGTTCATCGAGGCAACGGCCGGAATGATCCCGGTTCTGCTGATCTTTGCCCTTGTGATCGGCGGCATTTATTTTGGCTTTTTCAACCCGACCCCGGCTGCTGCGGCCGGTGTGTTTCTGGTGTTGGTCTTTGGCATCCTGCAACGCAAGTTGTCCTGGCCAGACATGCTGGGCGCGCTCAAGGAAACAGCTGCGACCTCGGGCATGATTTATCTGATCATCCTTGGCGCAGAACTGCTGAAGATTTTCATGTCGCGGGTACGCCTGCCTCAGGAAACCGCTGCCTGGATCGCCGGTTCGGGCCTTGAGCCGATGACGGTCCTGATCCTCCTGCTCGTTGCGCTTATCCTGCTCGGTTGCCTGATGGACAGTCTGTCGATGATCTTGCTGGTGATTCCGTTCTTCTGGCCGGTTCTGGTCGAGATCAATGGCGGGATCTATCAGGGCGCTGACGGCGCCGGGTTCGGTATGAGCACTGAAGATCTGAAGATCTGGTTCGGGATCCTCGCGCTCATTGTAGTGGAGCTTGGACTGATTACGCCGCCGGTCGGAATGAATGTGTTCGTGATTTCCTCCCTGGCCCGCGACACTCCGATGATCGAGACGTTTAAAGGTGTTGCGCCCTTCTTTGGTGCGGAGCTGGTGCGTGTGGTGCTGCTAGTCAGTTTCCCGGCGCTGACGTTGTGGCTGCCGAGTGTGCTCAGTTAGCGCATATTGCGATCTGTTGGTTAGCAACCTGTCAGGCTCTGCCCTCAAAGCGAAGCGGAGAGGCTATCTCGTTCGCCGGGCGAATATCTCGGCGGTCATTTCCTTGCAGGCCGGTATGACCGTAGCCGAGTCAAGAACGGTGTCCCAGTCGATCCCGTTGGGCGCCAGTTCCTTCAAGGTTGATTTAAAGTCAGCCTGTGACGCGGCCTTGGCAACAATGTCCTTGGCTTCGCCTCTCGGAACGCCGTTCTTGGCAAGCGCGAAGCTCGCGGCCTCTGCCATGATTTCCGGATGGTTTTTGAAACCAGCGGAAATCCGTTCCGGGTTCGCAGACATGCTGTCTGCAAGCGCTTGGGCGTGGCGGAGGGCTGCGCCGGTTGCAATCAGCATCTGGGGCAAGAATGCCCATTCCAGTGGCCAGCGCGCGCCGTCGCGCTCTTCTGCAGGACTGGCCGCTGCCGCAATCCCGCCTGCGGACGTTTGCACGATGGTGTTGAGCGTCAGAATAGCTTCGGCCTGAACCGGATTGGCCTTTTGCGGCATTGTCGAGGACCCGCCGCCTGTTCCCGACGAGACCTCCGCAATATCTGATCGGCCGAGCAGAATAAGATCGCCGGCCATCTTGGCAAGACCGGCGGTGAGGGCTTGCAGCCAGGCGGACAGCGCGAGGATATTCGATCGGTTCGTGTGCCAGGATGGCGAAAAATGGAGCTTGAGTTCCTTGGCAAGGGCTTCTGCGATCCGCGGTCCATCTGGCACCACGGCACTGTTGATTCCGGAAGCCCCGCCGAACTGGATTTTCAGAACTTTCTTGCGAAGATCTGGCAGGTCGGCCTCAGCGTCAATTGGGCTGTGTGCCCATTGCGCAATCCGGTAGCCGAACGTGACAGGTGTCGAAATCTGCGACCGTGTCCGGCCGGCCAGAAGCTGATTGGCGTGCCGGACGCTTTCTGTTTCCAAAGTGTCGATCAGTCTGCCAAGGCGCTCTTCCAGCCCATCGAGGCAGCTCTTTGCCTGCAGAACCAGCGCCGTGTCCATCACGTCCTGGCTGGTGGCTCCCCAATGCAGCCAGCTGCCTGCGTCGTCACCGGCGATCTTTCTCAAAGAAGCCACAAGTGCGGGAACGGGAATTCCAGCTGACCGCGTGCCCTCACACAAAGCAATCGGATCAATCTCACAGGTTTCCAGAGTGGAGACGATGACCTCAGCAGCTTCGTCGGGGATGATGCCGAGGGCACCTTGCACTTTTGCGAGAGCCTGCTCGAACCGGATCATATGAAGGAGATCGGCGTCCTCATCCAGCCGCAAAACCAGATCGGCGTCGGAGTAAAGGTCGGAAAAAACCGGGCTGGAAAACAGGGAAACAGGCATGAAAACTGGACTCAAACAAAGGGAGCTTGATCAAGAAACAACAGAGACTAGATCAGCGGGCGTTAAATCGGGATCGATTTCACGCCCAAAGCTGATCGCTCTTTAGTGGTCGAGCATCTTTGGGCATTTCAATCAAACCGCCCGACGCTCTAGCCGTCAAGCGGCTTTGAGCGGAATCTCCAGGATCTCTCGGGCCTTTTGCCAGTCTGCAACCGGCCGCTCGTACTTCTCGCAGAGCTCGACTGCCCGTTTGACCAGAGCGGCGTTCGACGGAGCAAGCCTGTCCTTGTCGAGGCGGATGTTGTCTTCCAGTCCGGTGCGGGTGTGCCCTCCGGCCGCGATTGACCACTCGTTGATGGTCAGCTGGTGACGGCCGATGCCGGCAGCGCACCACTCGGCATCCGGCACAAGCCGTTCGACGGTCCTGATATAATAGTCGAACACATCCTTATCGACGGGCATGGCGTTCTTCACACCCATGACGAACTGGACATAAAGACTGCCCGGTATGCGGCCATCCCTGTTCATCGCCGCTGCCTGGTGAATGTGGCTGAGATCGAAGGCCTCGATCTCCGGTTTGATGGTGTAGGTCCGCATTTCTGCGGCCAGCCAGTCCACAAGATCCGGCGGGTTTTCGTAAACCCGCGTCGGAAAGTTGTTCGAGCCAACGGAAAGGGAGGCCATGTCCGGCTCTAGCGGCAGCATGCCGCCGCGCGCATTTCCGGCGCCCGAGCGCCCGCCGGTCGAGAACTGGATGATCATGCCGGGGCAGTGTTTTTCAAGACCTTCCTTTAGCCGTGCAAATTTCTCCGGATCCGAAGACGGGCTTTGATCCTCGTTGCGCACATGGGCGTGGCAGATTGTGGCACCGGCTTCAAAGGCCTCGTGCGTGCTTTCGACCTGTTCAGCAACAGTGACCGGCACAGCCGGATTGTTTTCTTTTGTCGGCAACGAGCCGGTGATCGCAACACAGATGATGCAAGGTTTGCTCATATCCGCCTCAAATGTCGAAAAAGACGGTTTCGTCTTCGCCTTGCAGCTTGATATCAAACCGGTAGACTGGCGTTCCATCGCTGTCTGTCCGTTCTGCAATCAGCGTTGCCCGGCGGCGCTCCCACTCGATCAGATTGAGCACCGGATCGGCTGCATTGGCGGATGTCTCATCAGAAAAATAAAGCCGGGTTTGCAGGCCAACATTTATCCCGCGGGCGACGATCCAAAGGCTAATGTGCGGGGCCAATTGACGACCGTTCAGATCCGTAACCGCACCCGGCTTGACTGTCTCGTAAGTCCAGTAGCCGGTGTCGAAATCCGGAATGACCCGGCCCCAGCCCCTGAACCCGTCTTCAACCTCACCAGGATGCTCTGGATGGGCATAGATGCCGTCTGCATTGGCCTGCCAGGCTTCCAGAAGCACGTCCTTGATCGGAGACCCCATGCCATCAATGACACGGCCCTCAATGCGGATGCGTTCGCCCTTTGCGTTTGGCCCGGCAATGTCATGCCCGAGCTCCTGGGCGTAGATGTCAAAACCGGCGGCTCCGGGCGCAAGGCCTATGTGGACATAAGGGCCCGCCGTCTGGGAGGGTGTTTCTTTCAAGTAATTCAGTGTCTGGCGCATGATCAGTTCCCCTCCGGCCGGTTTTCAAACAGCGTCGACCGGCGCCCACGCAACACGATGTCGAACTTGTAAGCGATGGTATCGAGGGGGATGGTGGCGTTGAGATCCAGTCGTGCGACCAGTTGATCAACCGCGTCCGGGTCCGGAATGGAGTTCACGATCGGGCATTTGGCGATCAACGGGTCGCCTTCAAAGTAGCACTGCGTGATCAGGCGCTGTGCGAAGGCGGAACCGAAGATGGAAATATGGACATGGGCCGGCCGCCAGTTGTTAACCCAATTGCGCCAGGGATATGCGCCAGGCTTCACGGTTCTGAACGCGTAGTACCCGTTCTCGTCCGTTAGTGTGCGGCCACAGCCGCCAAAATTCGGGTCGATCGGCGCGAGATAGGTGTCCTTCTTGTGCCGGTAGCGGCCACCGGCATTGGCTTGCCAGATTTCGAGCAGTGTGTTCGGGACCGGCTTGGCATTCTCGTCGAGAACCCGTCCATGAAGGATAATGCGCTCACCAATCGGGCTTTCGCCCGGTTTTGCGTAGTTCGACAGAAGATCCTTGTCGAGCGGGTTGATGTCGTTGTGTCCAAAGACCGGTCCGGTGATTTCGCTGACTGTCGTTTCCAGGCTGATCATCGAATACTGAGGGGATCTGGAAACGCTGGTCTTGTAGTCCGGCGTCAGCGCGGGCGGCTGCCATTGCCGGTCACGCTGGTAATAGGGGCCTGGTTTCATTGTGGCGTTCCTCCCGGCCGGCGTTATTCGCCCGCCTCCTCCCGTTCCATGTCCGCGTAAGTGTCCTTGGCAATCTTGAGCGCCTGGTTGGCCCGCGGAACTCCAGAATAAATCGCGACATGCTGGAAGGCTTCCAGAACATCCTGCTTGCTGGCACCTGTCCGGGCCGTTGCCCGGATGTGCATGGCAATTTCCTCAAAATTCCCGAGAGCTGCCAAGAGGGCCAGCGTCAACATGGAGCGCTCGCGCGGGCTGATGCCGTCAGATGCCCAGACCGTTCCCCAGGCCGCCTCGGTGATAAGTGTTTGAAAGGGCGCATCGAGATCCGTCTTGGATGCTTCGGCGCGATCAACATGGGCGTCGCCCAAAACGGCGCGGCGGACATCCAGACCCTGCTCATACCGGTCAGACATGAGCGCTCTCCTTCAAAAAATCCTGCAAATGGCCGGTAAACACGTCAGCCTGCTCAACACAGGGCAGGTGACCGGCGGCTGCTATCTCGACAAACCGGCTGCCACGGATCAGGTCCGTGGTGGTCTTTACCTGTTCCGGAGGGCTGGCGAGATCTTCAGATCCGGCAATCCCCAAAACGGGGAGAGTCAATTCGGCGGTTGTTGCGGTGAGATCCGTCGCTGCCAGGGCTTCACTGCAGCCGATATAACCCTCAGCTGGCGTCCGGCTCAGCATATTCCGCCAGGCAATGCATTCGTCAGAGTGCCGGAAAGGGCCGGAGAACCAACGGTCCAGAACAGCGTCGGCGATACTTTCGACACCGCCTTTGCGGACTGCGGCAATCCGGGTCTGCCACATGTCTTCTGTGCCCATTTTTGCCGCTGTGCAGGCCAGAACAAGACTGGTCATGCGATCCGGCTGGCGATGGGCGAGCAGCTGTCCGATCATTCCGCCAATGGAAAGGCCGACCAGCGAGAATTGCGTTACGCCGATATGGCCGAGCAATTCCTCCAGATCTACGACCAGATCCGTCATGGAGTAAACATCAGAGGGGCAGGAGGAGAGGCCGTGGCCGCGCTTGTCGAAGCGGATGTAGCGGAAGCCTTCTTCGGGAAGATGCTTGATGACCTTGTCCCAGAGGCGCAGATCCGTGCCGAGAGAGTTTGCAAACACGACGGGCGTGCCGGCCGGGTCGCCGTCTTCGCGCCAGTGAATGTCCGCATTTGTGAGCCGTGCGATGTGCATCAGTAGGGCAGTCCCACATAGTTCTCGGCAAACCACTTTTGGGCGGTTGGATTGTAATGCAGAGACTCAATTTCGGCCCGCTGCATTTTCAGATCAAACTCGGATTGATCCGGAAACCGGTGCAGCAGATTGGTGGTCGCCCAGCTGAACCGCTCCGCCTTCCAGACCCGTGCCAGCGCCGTTTCGGAGTAGGTGTCGATGCCTGTGCTGTCCTTGTCGAGGTAATAGGCTGACAACGCGCGGTGGAGATAGTGAACATCAGACGCAGCAGTGTTGAGGCCCTTTGCCCCAGTCGGAGGCACGATGTGCGCAGCATCGCCGCAGAGGAACAATCGGCCCCAGCGCATCGGCTCACTCACGAAGGAGCGCAAAGGCGCAATTGATTTTTCAATCGACGGCCCGGTGACGAGCTTTTCCGCGATATCCTCCGGAAGCCGTCGTTTCAGTTCTTCCCAGAACGCCTCATCGCTCCAGTCCTCGACCTTATCGCTGAGCTCGCATTGGACGTAATAGCGGGACAGGTTTTCATTGCGCATGGAGCAGAGTGCAAATCCGCGGGTGGAGTTGGCGTAGATCAGCTCTTCGTGCACTGGCGGCGTTTCGGAAAGAATACCCAACCAACCGAACGGAAAGACCTTCTCATAGTCTTTGCGGACGGTTTCCGGGATGGTTTTTCGGCTGACCCCGTGAAAGCCGTCGCACCCTGCCACGAAATCGCAGTCGATCCGGTGCTCGCTGCCATTCTTCAAGTAAGTGACGTATGGTGCGTCCGTATCGGCATCGTGGATTGCGGCACCCTCTGCTTCGAAGATGGTCTTTGCATTGGACGCCTCGCGGGCTTCATAGAGGTCGCGTGTCACCTCTGTCTGGCCGTATACGATCACGCTCTTGCCGATCAGGTCCTCGAAGTTGATCGAGAACATCTCGTTTTCATAGGAAATACAGGTGCCTGTGTGGACAAAACGCTCCTTGTCCATGCGCTCGGACACGCCGGCTTCGCGCATCAGTTCGACCAGACCCGTTTCCAGAATGCCGGCCCGGATTCGCGCAAGCACATAGTCCTTGGTCTTGCGCTCCAGAACGACCGCGTCGATCCCTTTCAGGTGCAAAAGTTGCCCCAGCAGGAGCCCGGAGGGACCTCCTCCAACAATGACAACTTGAGTACGCATCTAGACCTCCCCGCGTTTTTGAGCATATTGTTTATCTGAAATGGTGAAGTAAAATGACAAATTAGGCGATTTGATTTCCAAAATGGATAAATAAATGATCGATCGGCGGATAAAATTCCGGCACATCCAATGTTTTGTCGAGATTGCGCAGGAACGCAGTCTGAAGCTCGCTGCCGACAAGCTTAACCTTACTCAACCGGCCATATCCAAGACCCTCAAGGAATTGGAGGAAACGATTGGCGCGACACTGATGACCCGCAGCCGCGCGGGGATATCGCTGACGCCGCAAGGCAAGATGTTCCTGCATTTTGCCCAGATTTCCCTAGCCAGCCTCCAGCAGGGCCTGGACGGTGTGGTCAATGCCGGTGAGGAGGCGCGAGCCACGTTGACCGTTGGAGCTTTGCCGAGTGTTTCGGGAAGCTTCTTGCCCGCTGCCATCCGTGAATTCCGGGACCTGGCCCCAGCGGTCATGCTGAAGATCCTGGATGGCCCGCATGGATATCTGATCGAGCGTTTGCGGCTGGGTGAAATCGATCTGGTGATTGGCCGCCTCGGACGCCCGGTCACCATGGAAGGGGTTTCGTTCACACAGCTTTATTCTGAGCGGGTCGAGTTCGTTGTCCGGGCTGGTCATCCGCTCCTGGAGGCGCCGGACATCAAACGCATTGTCGACTGGCCGGTGCTTTATCCGCCGGAAGGGTCGGCCATCCGCCCTTTGGTTGAGCGGTATCTGATCGCCAACGGCGTTGCCGAAATACCGAACCGGATCGAAACCGTGTCCGGCGCATTCGGTCGTATTTATACGCGTCAGTCCGACGCTGTCTGGATCATCTCTTCCGGTGTGGTGCGCAATGAAACTGCTGATGGCGATTTGATCCGCTTGCCCTTCGAAAGCGACATCACCAAAGGGCCGATCGGGTTGATGACGCGGCCTGATGCCCAGCCGAGTCCGGCCGAGCAGGTGTTCCGGCTGGCTGTTCAAACCGCCATTGAAAATTTGGAACTCTCCTCATGAGCAAGACTACAACGTCCGTTGTCAATAACGATGCATTGCCTTCCGGGAACGGGATCGAAGCGGCTGTCTCCATCACTTCCGGAGGGGCTCTGCTCAGCCGGATGAAGGCGATCGGTATTGACTATATTTTTGCAAATTCCGGAACGGATTTCCCGCCCGTGATCGAAGGTCTTGCCGAGGCTGATGCCAAGAACATCGATCTACCGGAAGCGATTGTCATCCCGCACGAAAGTGCGGCCATGGGCATGGCGCATGGTTATTACCTCAGCACCGGCAAAACGGCTGCAGTGATGGCGCATACGAATGTTGGTCTCGCCAACTGCGCGATAGGCGCGATCAACGCTTCGATCGAAAACATACCAATGATGCTTTTTTCCGGGAGAACCCCAACAACAGAGCAGGGGCGGTTCGGGTCGCGAACCGTTCCGATCGGCTGGGGACAGGAAATGCGCGATCAAACCGCTTTGGTCCGTGAAGCCTGCAAATGGGACTATGAACTGCGGTTTCCCGAGCAGGCTGTCGAAACGGTTGACCGGGCGAAAGCGCTTGCCGAGACAACACCACGTGGTCCGGTCTATGTGAGCTTGCCGCGCGAGGTCCTGTGTGAGCCTTGCCCGGCGGACCAATTGGGCTCGCCGGCGATTATGGTCGCGCCGCAGCCGGGTATCGACCAAGATGCCATTGCACGGGCAGCCGAACTTATTTCCCAAGCTGACAATCCAGTGATTTTCGCGCAGCGCGGAGCCGGTGGCGCCGACGGCTTTGCAGCTCTTGCCGGGATGGCGGAGCGATGGGGCATACCTGTCTGCCAATACTGGGCTGTGCGGCTTGCGATGGATCTCGATCATCCGATGGCTGCAGGCAACGAGCCGGCAGCTCTTCTGGAAACCGCAGATGTCGTTCTGGTTATCGACAGTCTGGCCCCTTGGGCACCGGACAAACATAAGTTGAAGCCCGGATGCAAAGTCATACACCTTGGCCAGGACCCGCTCTTCAGCAAAGTGCCTGTGCGCAATTTCCAATGTGATCTAGCAATCGCATCGGACGTGCAGCCGGGAATCGTCGCTTTGAAGGCAGCTTTGGATGAGCTTGAACTGTCCGAAAAAGCAGCGCCGAGACGGGCTCAATGGGCTGCGCGCAACAAAGCAAACCGGCAAGCCGTTTTGGCATCGGCTGAAGCCGATGGAGCGGGGGGCATCACCAAGAATTTGGTCAGTCTGTGCCTGTCCCGCGTATTGGGGGATAGAAAAGCGTCGGTGCTATCAGAACTTGGCTGTCCTCCGGCTCCCATGGCTCTAAACCATTGGCAGGCTTGGTATCAGGAGCCGCATGCTGGCGGGCTCGGCTGGTGTTTCCCGGCGGCCCTTGGCATGAAATTGAGTACTCCGGATCGGACTGTCGTGGCGACCATGGGGGACGGGTCCTACATGTTTTCCAACCCGGTGGTTTGTCATCAGATTGCCGAAGCGCTCGACCTGCCGATCCTTGTGATCGTATTAAACAATGCAGAGTGGGGTGCGGTACGCCGGTCTGTTCTGGATCATTATCCAGATGGCTACGCGGCTCGAAGCAACAGGATGCCGTTGACCCAATTGTCGCCGGTGCCCGACTTTACGCATGTTGCCAAGGCCAGCCGCGCCTTCGCTGCTCGTGTTGAACAGGCGGCAGATTTGGAGCCAGCTCTCAAAGAGGCGCTCAAGCAAATCGAGCAAAACAAAACCCTCGCATTTTTGGATGTTGTTGTGTCGCGGTAGATTTGGCTTGCACTGGTACTTGCGGTTTTTGATCTAAATCTGATTGTTCGTTCAGGTTTGGGCGTTGTTTGAGTAATGATGCCAGTAACCGAAATTATACGAATGATGTGAAATAACTTTACTTGAACAACTGCATAGTTAGGCCGCTGGCATCATTTTGCATGGCCGTTTCTGCAATGGGGAAGCCGTGCTGCACAAAATAATACGCGTGATGATCGCGGACGACAGCTCAATCGCTCGGGACATCGTTGCGGAAGGTATTCAGGCCCATCGTGGTGAACGCTATATCGAGATTGAGCAAGCATCGAATGGCCGGGCGGCCCTCGAGATACTCCAAGCGAAACGCATCGACGTCGCCTTCGTCGACATTCACATGCCAGGCCTGAACGGTCCGGAAGTCGTTTCGGCGATGCGCGATACCCAGTCGAATGACTGTTTGACCGTGGCCATGTCGAGCAGTCTTGATGACAAGGCGGAATCGGTGCTGAAGCGGTTTGGCGCCTATCATTTCCTGCAAAAGCCCTTCAGCCCCGCCGAAATCTCCGAGATTATTGCCACCTATCGCATCATGACCCGATCCTATCCGATCCTGGTGGTCGACGATTCTGGAACAATGCGGAAATTGACCCGAAAGGTTTTGGAGAGCAGCCGTTTCGAGTTTGAGGTTTCGGAAGCAGATAGTGCCGATGCGGCGTTGAAAGCGCTTTCTCGCGGCAAATTCGAACTGGTATTGACCGATTTTCACATGCCGGGTGTAGACGGTCTGGAGTTGGCCGGTTCCATTCGGGATTTATCCAGCAAGGTTGGCATCTACATGATGTCGACAAACGATACGACGTATCTCGAACGGTCTGCCGCCTTTGTCGGGATCTCCGGTTTCTTGAAAAAGCCCTTCAACGCGGCTGACATCGATATGCTGATGCACGACTACCTGGAAATCGACAAGCCAAAGTTCGGCAAGGTCAGAGACGTGTTCAGTTTCATTGAGCGCGAACGCAAGGCGTCCTGAAGAAACAAAGCCACGGGTCTGTAACCAGATCACTTTTATTGCGGGGATTAAAATCAAATTTTCCCGGTATTATTTGCCGTTTTCCTACAATCATTTTGGATAGTGCTGTGTCTGTCTTGATTACGGACGGTCAAGTTGATTCAATGGAAGAATCAGAACTTCAGCGGATGTGTAGCGATTTCGCCCCGATACCAAGGAGCGCGGCGTGGGCAAAACAGCACGGCTTGAATATCTCCGGCGCATATTACCTTTAGGCTTGGCGGTGCTCGGCATTGCCGGTTGGTTTTACTTCATGACACTGCTCAGCAGCATCATGTGCTTGGTGGCTGCGGCCGCGATCTATCTTGCGCCGCCCCGGCCACAGCCGGCCTCAGGTGCGATCCGGCCAGTGTCCCGCCCGTCCGTCCTGACACTCGACCTGATTGGTTTCGGGCTCGGACTGGTTTTTCTGCCACTCGCGGTTCTTGGTCTCGCATCGGCAACGGGTGCCTTGGCAGCTTTGGCTCTGATTTGTTTGCTCCCGGCCAGTATGTCTCTCGTTTTCTTCACGGTTTCTGTGCGCCAGGAAACGTCTTGGGTGCGTTTTTTCGGCAACGGTTTCGAGTTCACGCAATTCGGCTTGCGGGTGCGTGTGCCCTATACCGATCTTGAAAAGGTCAGCGTGAAGCTGTGGCATGCATCGGGGGCCGTTGCCTGGTTCCAGTCGACGATTGGCTCCAGTGGGCGGAAAAAAGCCGTGCTGCTTAACGGTGAAGAAACAACCAAAACCTTGGTCTTCCGCCGCAACGACGGGTCCACATTTACCATCTCATCTGAGCTCATTCCGGACCTTCAACGTGTTCTCATTGGCATGGACCGTGCCGAAGTGGATTTGCCGGAAGGTATCAGCGAATGGCAACGCAAGAAGATCCGGCGGCGGCGGGAAAAAATGTACCGCGTTGAGGAGCCCGCACCGAAATCCGAGCAACTCGATGTCGCCCGGATTGCAGCTTTGATCGAGCACGCCCGGCGGAACGCGTAAGGCGTCTGATCCTCAGTTCGTCCAGGCTGGTTTTCTTTTTTCAAAAAACGCAGATGTGCCCTCATTGGCGTCCGGCGTTTCCCACGTGTCCGCCAGTCTTTGGATCGTATCGTCGATGACAGCGTCTGTAATCACGGGGCCAAGAGACCGGGCAAGGGCCTTTGACGCGGCAACAGCTGCAGGAGCCGCGCTCAAATAAGGTTTGATTTCCTTCTCGATGGCCGCATCAAGGTCATCGGAACTCACCACCTTGGCGGCGAGATCAAGATCCCGGGCTTCTTCTGCACCGAAAATGCGCGCGGACATGAACACCCGGCGCGCCTTGCCTTCTCCCATCCGGGCCAGGACGTAGGGGCTGATGGTCGCCGGTATCAGGCCAAGCCGAACCTCTGTCAGGCCGAACTTCGCGGTGTCGACGGCAACCACAGTATCGCAGATGCTCATCATGCCGATGCCGCCACCGAAGGCCTGGCCCTGCACACGCCCAATCACAGGTTTCGGCAGTTCATTCAGAGCTTTCAGCATCATGGCGAGCTTGCGGGCTTCTGCCATGCGTGTGTCTCGGTCGGCCGCCATCTGCTCGCGCATCCAGGCAAGGTCGCCTCCCGCACAAAAACTTTCGCCAGCGCCTGTCAGGACAACAACACGGACCGAACCATCAGATCCGAGTTGGTCTGCAGCGTCCGTAAGTTCGTCGATCATCTTGGCCGACAGCGAATTATGCTTTTCCGGACGGTTCAGGGTCAGCGTTGCAACGCCGCGGTCATCCGTTTCAATCGTGATCGTCTCAAAAATCATGCGGTGTCACTCCGAAGGGATTTTGCGAATTCGGCAAGCTCGGCCAGTTTTTCAAGTCTCAAACCGGTCTCAAAACCGCGGCGCTGCATCAGCTCTGCTACGGCTTCTGTCGCGACGTTGCCCTTGGCACCGGGGGCATAGGGACAGCCCCCCAGCCCGCCAATGGTGCTGTCGAACGTGCGCAGGCCTTTCTCAAGGCTGACCTCGATGTTTTCCAGCGCCCGGCCCTTGGTGTCGTGATAATGCCCGGCGACCTTTTCCGCCGGAACCACATCCAGAACGGCGTCGAGCATCCGGCCTATGGTTTCCGGCGTGCCGGCACCGATGGTGTCGCCAAGGGAAATCTCGTAGCAGCCAAGCTCGTATTGGATCTTTGCGACTTCGGCGACCTTTTCGGGGGGCGTCGGGCCGTCATATGGGCAATCGGTGACGCAGGAAACATAGCCGCGCACCGGCATTTCATCCTGACGGGCCTTTTCCAGCAGTGGCTTGAAACGTTCGATGCTTTCTGCGACCGAGCAGTTGATGTTCTTCTTTGAAAAGCCCTCGGAAGCCGAGCCGAAGATGGCCACCTCGTCCGCCGAGACCTTCAGAGCGGCCGTGTAGCCTTTGACGTTCGGTGTCAGAACAGAATAGACAACAGCCGGATGGCGGTAGATACCTTCCATGACCTCTTGCGCATCGGCCGTTTGCGGCACCCATTTGGGGCTGACAAAGCTGGTGACTTCGATCTTGCGAAACCCACATTCGGAAAGACGGTCGACAAGAGCAATCTTGTCTTCCGTCGGGACGAACCGCTTTTCATTCTGAAGCCCGTCGCGCGGACCCATTTCGAAGATGGTGACAAACTCGGACATGAGTGCTTTTTCCTTAATCAGTCTCAGCCGCGCGGGCGCGGAGCTCACGCCGGATGACCTTGCCGGTGGTGGTCATCGGTAGAGCGTCAACGAACTCGATTTCACGCGGATATTCATGGGCGGCCAGCCGGATCTTGACGAAGTCGGCGATCTCCTTGGCCAAGGCGTCGGACGGTTCGACATCCTGCTTCAGGATGATGTAGGCCTTGACGATCTCGGTGCGCTGGGCATCCGGTTTGCCGATGACACCGGCCATCGCAACGGCGGGATGCTTGATCAGGCAGTCTTCGATCTCGCCGGGCCCGATCCGGTAGCCGGAGGAGGTGATGACATCATCGTCCCGGCCCACGAAGCGGATCCAGCCGTCCTCATCCATCTCGCCCGTGTCGCCCGTCAGCAGCCAGTCACCGGCGAATTTCTTCTGAGTGGCGGCCTCGTTGTTCCAGTACTTCAAGAACATGACTGGATCGGGCCGTTTGACGGCGATATTGCCGAATGTGCCGGAGGGCAGAGCCTCACCGGCATCACTGACGATAGCCAACTCGTGCCCGGGTACAGCCTTGCCCATGATGCCGGGACGTGCGTCCATGATTTCAGAGCAGCTTGAAACAATCATGTTGCATTCGGTCTGGCCGTAGAACTCGTTGATGGTCCGGCCGAAGATTTTGCGGCCCCAGTCAATGAGCTCTGCCCCGAGGGTTTCGCCGCCGGAGGCGACGGTCCGCAAATTCAACTGCCAGCGGTCTTCCGGAGCGTCGAGCTGGCGCATCATTTTCAGCGCCGTTGGCGGGATGAAGGCGTTGCGGATGTTTTGGTCTTGAAGCAGCTGGAAGGCCGCCTCCGCCGTGAACTTCTTGAAACGGCAGGCCACGACCGGGACACCGAGATAAAGCGCCGGCATCAGCACGTCCAGTAGGCCGCCAATCCAGGCCCAGTCTGCAGGTGTCCAGATGCGGTCCTCTGGCTGACCCAGAAAGTCATGGCTCATCTCAACCCCGGGAAGGTGTCCGAGCAAAACTCGGTGTCCGTGGAGTGCGCCCTTTGGCTGCCCGGTCGTGCCGGAGGTGTAGATGATGATGGCCGGGTCATCTGGCTGTGTGTCGACGGGTTCGAAGGTCTCTTCGTGACCTTCCATTGAGGCCCAAAGATCATCGGCGCCATGGTGTGCGCCATCTGCACAAAAGACGGTTGTCAGCTCGGGCAAGCCGCCGTGGATTTTTTCAAGCTTCGCCGCACCGCTTTCATCCGTAATGACGGCCTTGGCACCAGAATCCTTAAGCCGGTACTCCAGCGCTTCTTCGCCGAAGAGGACGAACAGCGGGATCGAAATCCCGCCGAGTTTCAATGCTGCGATATGAGCAAAGGCTGTTTCCGGGCGCTGGGGCATCAGGACGCCGATCCGGTCGCCCTGCTGAATGCCCCTGCTCTTCAGAAGGTTGGCCAGCTGATTGGAAAGCCGTTTCAAAGCGCCGTAGGAGTAACTGTGAGCGGGTTGGCCTTCTTCGGCATAGACCAGAGCTTCGCGGCGTGGTTCCTTGTCGGCCCAGGCGTCACAAATCGCGACACCGATGTTGAACCGCTCCGGGATCTGCCACGAAAACCTCTCGGTCAGCTCCTTGTAGGTTTTTGCCTCAGGCAGCAGCATCGGCTTCCTCCGCAAGAACCAGAATGATCGTTCCGTCGGTCACCTGTTCGCCCTCATTGACCATCACTTCACCAATGACCCCATCGCGCGGGGCTTTCAGCGTGTGTTCCATTTTCATGGCTTCCAGAATGATCAAGGGCTGATCCTTGGTGACCGCATCGCCGGCCTTGGCGTTCAGCATTTTGACAAGGCCCGGCATTGGGGCAATCAGCTGATCGCCCGCACCGGCAGCTTCCTCGTCAGAGCTCAGCGCGTCCGGCAGTCCAACCGTAAAGGCATGGCCGGACATGAAGACCGTAAGCCCCTTGCCATCGTGAACCACCGAACCGGAAGCCCGGTGGCCGTTGCTGTCATAGGTGATGGTGCTGTTGTCCACCTGAACCAGAGTGAAATCTTTCGGACCGCTGCTGAGATGCACGGCGAACTTGTTTTGGCCCTGGGCGTGAACCTCAATATCCCTGCGCTCACCGGCAATTTCGAGAAGCGCGAACTGACGTGAGGCACTCCAGATCCGCCATCCAGCGAGTGTTTCGAACGGATCATTTCCCTCGGCTGGGTGGGTGAGGCCAAGCGCGGTCAGTGCAGCAAGCGCGATTGCGTCTTCCGGCATCTCCGGCTCGGCGATCAGGCTTTCCAGATCGCGGTCGATCAGGCCGGTGTCGACGTCTCCTTTGGCAAAGCCTTCGTGGCGGCAAAGCGCTGCGAGGAACCCGGCGTTGGTCACGCAACCGGCAACTTCCGTCGCCTCCAGGCTGGCGAGCAACTTGCCAAGCGCGGCATCACGCGACGGACCGTGCACGATCACCTTCGCGATCATCGGATCATAGAAGGGGGAAATCTCGTCTCCTGCCCGGACGCCGCTGTCGACGCGGGCCTGAGTTTCGGGGAGAACGAGATGCTCCAACGTGCCAATCGCGGGCAAGAAGCCCTTCGGCGCGTCTTCCGCATACAGGCGGGCCTCAAAAGCCCAACCGTTGATCGAAAGTTCCTCTTGCGCCTTTGGCAGGGGCTCTCCGGAGGCAACACGCAGCTGCCACTCGACGAGGTCCTGTCCGGTGATCAGCTCTGTTACCGGGTGCTCAACTTGCAGACGGGTGTTCATCTCCATGAAATAGAAGCGGTCGGCACGCAGACCTTCGGAGACGTCAACGATGAACTCGATGGTGCCGGCACCGGAATAGTTGATCGCCTTGGCCGCCTTAACGGCCGCCTCCCCCATGGCCGTGCGCATCTCTTCCGGCATGTCGGGGGCCGGAGCCTCCTCAATGACCTTCTGGTGGCGCCTTTGCAGCGAGCAGTCGCGCTCAAACAGATGCACGGCATTGCCATGATTGTCGCCGAAGACCTGGATTTCGATGTGACGCGGTTTGGCGACATATTTCTCGATCAGGACCCGGCCATCACCAAAACTTGCCTCACCTTCGCGCTGGGCGGACTTGAGCGCGGAGATAAAGTCTTCCGCCCGTTCAACCTTGCGCATGCCCTTGCCGCCGCCACCAGCGCGCGCCTTGATCAGAACCGGATAGCCGATCTTGCCGGCCTGGATCTGCAGGAACCCGGGATCCTGGGTTTCCCGGTGGTAGCCCGGCACGACCGGAACGCCGGCCTTTTCCATCAGTGCCTTGGCGGCGTCCTTCAGGCCCATGGCGCGGATGGCATCTGCGCTCGGGCCGATGAAGGTGATCCCCGCCGCGTCCAGCGCGTCAACGAAGTCCGGGTTTTCCGACAGGAAGCCGTATCCCGGGTGGACCGCCTCTGCGCCGCTTTGTTTGCAGACCTCGATGATCTTGGCGATCTGCAGATAGCTCTCGGAGACTGGAGCTGGACCGATGCGGTACGCTTCATCGGCCATCGCAACATGTTTGGCGTTTGCATCGGCGTCAGAATAGACGGCCACGGTTTTAACGCCGAGTTTGCGGGCTGTTTCCATGACCCGGCAGGCGATTTCGCCACGGTTGGCAATGAGGATTTTCTTGAACATCAGGTGCGTCCTTCTGATTTCAGAAATGATTGGACGAAATGGACGATGGCCTCAGGCGCATCTTCCTGCATGAGGTGACCAGCCCCTGGGACAGTTACGAACCTTGAACCTGGAATGAGGTTATGAAGCTCTTGCCCGCGTTCGATCGGGATCCACTCATCGTCTTCACCCCAAAGGATTTGGGTTGGGCAGCGGATCATGGAATACTGGTCTTGTACCTCATCCGTGTATCGCTGATCCATCTGCGCGATTTGCCGGTAGAACGAGGCTTGTTTTTCCGCACCCGTCCATTGCTCTGCGTATGGTGCAAGTGTTTCCGCTGTCACTGTTTTCTTCATCGCTGATTGCAGGTAGGCCGGAAGAATAGCCTCATGCATGTAGCCCGGCATCCCAGCGAAAGCAGCTTCATGGTGTTTGACATGCTGTACAAGGGGCGAGCCCCACGGCCGCACGGCCACGGGATCGATCAACGTCAGACTGTTGTAATCGACGCCGTCAATCAGGTGTGCACGTAGAGCTGTCGCGCCGCCAAAATCGTGGGCAACGACGTCTGGTTTTTCCACTTTCCAGTGGCCAACAAGTGCTGCAAACAACCGGTTCTGAATGCCAAGCGACACGTCAGCGTCTGGACGGTCTGAATTGCCATACCCGAGCATGTCGTAGAAATAGACCTTGCGTTCTGTAGCAAGCAGCGGTGCCAGACGTGACCACTCGTAGGACCAGAACGGGGTTCCATGCATCAGGATAAGCGGCACGCCGTCGCCGACGGCACCCCATCGGATCGTATGGCCCTCAAAGTTGAACGTTTCAGGCGTTTGCCAAGTCATTGACAGTCCTCGATCAGTCTAAAGCGTTCGCAAACGAGCATCATTTCAGGATCAAAACCGCCGTTCCGTTCGAAATAGTTTTGGTGGTCTTTTTGCCAGCCTTCGAGTGTGTCGTTCTCACCTTCTGCAAGTGCAAAGTCCGCCGACACATCGCAAAAGCGGGTTTGGGTCAGTTCGAGCGTTTCAACGACAAGCGCCGGAGACCCGTCCCAGTTGAGAACGATATCCGTGCGTCCAACCTCGGGCATGGCTTCGCCGCCGTCTGCAAAGTCGCGCAAAGCACCGCAGGTCGCAGTCTTTTTGCCTGAGCGGACCAAGCCGATCAGAAAACTGCTGAGTTCGGGTCCGTCGCCGAACTTGAAGGTTTCTGCGCCCGGATATTTCTTTTTGAGTTCTTCCAAGATCATCACATCACATCCGGAACAGGCCAAACTTGGTGTCTTCGATCGGGGCGTTCAGGGACGCCGACAAAGAAAGACCCAGAATGTCGCGGGTTTTGCGTGGATCGATGATGCCGTCATCCCAAAGCCGGGCAGAGGCATAGAGCGGGTGCCCTTGTTCCTCGAACTGGTTGATGATCGGCTGCTTGAACTCAGCTTCGTCTTCCTTGGACCAGCTGCCGCCCTTGCGCTCGATACCGTCGCGGCGGACGGTTGCCAGAACGCCGGCGGCCTGCTCCCCGCCCATCACTGAGATGCGCGAGTTCGGCCAGGTCCACAGGAACCGCGGAGAGTAGGCCCGGCCGCACATGCCGTAGTTGCCGGCACCAAAAGACCCGCCGACCAGCATCGTGATTTTCGGTACCTTCGTCGTGGCAACGGCGGTTACCAGCTTGGCACCGTCCTTCGCGATCCCGCCGCTTTCGTATTTCTGGCCGACCATAAAGCCCGTGATGTTCTGCAGGAATACCAGAGGCACCTTGCGCTGGGAGCAGAGTTCGACGAAATGCGCGCCCTTGACCGCGCTTTCGGAGAAGAGAACGCCGTTGTTGGCGATGATGCCGACCGGCATGCCGTGAATATGGGCAAAGCCGCAGACAAGTGTGGTGCCATAACGGGCCTTGAACTCGTCGAACCTTGAGCCGTCCACAACGCGGGCAATAACCTCGCGGATATCATAAGGGGTCTTCAAATCCGCCGGGACGACGCCGAGAATTTCCTCCGGATCGTAGAGCGGATCTTCCGGTGTCTGCAGTGCAAGCTGCGAGGCCTTTGTACGGTTCAGGCTGGCGATGGACCGGCGGGCGATGGCAAGCGCATGCGCGTCATCACGCGCAAGGTGATCGGCGACGCCAGACAGTCGAGTATGGACGTCACCGCCGCCAAGGTCTTCTGCGGAAACTTCCTCGCCGGTTGCCGCTTTCACCAGAGGCGGACCGGCAAGGAAAATAGTGCCCTGGTTCTTGACGATGATGGTTTCGTCCGACATGGCCGGAACATAAGCGCCGCCAGCCGTGCAGGAGCCCATCACGACCGCGATCTGGGCAATGCCTTTCGCCGACATGTTGGCCTGGTTGAAGAAGATCCGGCCAAAGTGGTCACGGTCCGGGAAGACCTCGTCCTGGTTGGGCAGGTTGGCACCGCCGCTGTCGACCAGATAGACGCATGGCAAGTTGTTCTGCTCGGCGATTTCCTGGGCGCGCAGGTGCTTCTTTACCGACAACGGATAGTAGGTGCCGCCTTTGACTGTCGCGTCATTGGCCAGGATCATGACGTCCTGTCCCTCGACCCGGCCAATGCCGGCAATCATGCCGGCCGACGGTGCTGCGCCGCCATACATGTCGTGGGCGGCCAGCATTCCGACTTCCAGAAACGGCGAGCCCGGATCCAGCAAGCGGGAGACACGTTCGCGCGGCAGGATCTTGCCGCGGGAGACATGGCGCTCACGGGCGGTTTCTCCGCCGCCGTCCAGCGCTGTTTGTGCAGCGGCCTTGATTTGCGCCATGGCGTCTTCATGCGCGGCCTTGTTGGCGGTGAACTCGGCGCTCTTGGGCGATAGGCTCGATTTGAGGATGCTCATGCCATCCGGTCTCCGGTGTCTGGATTGCCAGGATTGTCGTTTGTTTCTGGGGCGATGCTTTTGCGCACCATGTTCAGGTAAAGCGTTTCGATCTCTTCTTTCGACAGATCGCCGCCGGGCCGGTACCAGGCCGGAATGCCGGTCAGCATGGCGATGATCGCACGTGTCGTCACTTTGGCGTTGTCGATGTGATAGCGGCCGCTTGCTGCGCCTTCGCTCAAGATCTCTGTCAGAATGGTTTCATAGCGCCGGCGCTCGGCCTCGACGATCGCGAAGTTCTCGGCGTCAAGGCTGCGCAATTCCATATAGGCGATGAAGACTTCATCTGCGCGTTCCAGGTGATACCGGATATGAAAGCGCACAAAGCGTTCGATCGGGTCGGTATCATCCGGGAAATCTGCTGTATCCCAAGCAGCCAGCAAGTCGGCCATGTGGCTCAGCATCAAGTCTTTCAAAATGTGCTGCTTGGTGGGGAAGTGATTGTAGAGCGCACCCGGCTGAACGCCGACCTGGGTTGCGATGTCCCGCATGGACACGGCTGCGTATCCTGACGCCGCAAAGAGCCGCAGGGCCGCTTTTCGAACCTTTTCTGCAGTTTCCAGGCCGCGTTGCCGCGGCTGCGGGCGTGCTGAAAGCGCCATTACGTCTCCTCCACTTTCATCATATTAATGAACGTTCATTCATTTAGCAAGCGGATTCCGAGGTATGGACTTTGACGGAGCGCATTGCGACGGTCCATCGACTGACGCTACTGTCAAACTCCTGTCATGGATTTCGGGCTCTCAGTGCAGGTGAGACGCGTTTAAATTATGCATAAGGAACAGTCGGATGAGTGAGGACGCCAAGACCTGGGTGGAAAACGAGTGGGCCGACAGCATGGATGAAGAGCTCGAGATGGAAATCGATGATTTCCTGATCGCCAAGGATCTTCAGTACATTGCTGACAAGAAGCACAAGTCCCCCCTCGACCGGAAAACCTATTTCCATGAGCTGTTGATGCTCCAGGCCGAGCTGGTCAAGCTGCAGGACTGGGTTCAGCATACCGGCGAAAAGATCGTTGTGATATTCGAAGGCCGGGATGCTGCGGGCAAAGGTGGTGTGATCAAGCGCATAACACAACGTCTTAATCCGCGGGTGGCGCGTGTCGTTGCCTTGCCTGCACCGTCAGACCGCGAAAAGAGCCAGTGGTACTTTCAGCGTTATGTGCCGCATCTTCCGGCAGCTGGTGAGATGGTGCTGTTCGATCGCTCCTGGTACAACCGGTCAGGCGTTGAACGGGTGATGGGTTTTGCGTCAGAAGATCAGGTCGAGGAATTTTTCAACGACGTTCCGGAATTTGAGCGCATGCTGGTTCGGTCCGGCATCCGGTTGATCAAATACTGGTTCTCCATCACCGATGAAGAGCAGCAGCTGCGCTTTTTGATGCGCATTCATGACCCGTTGAAGCAGTGGAAGCTGTCGCCGATGGATCTGGAGTCACGCGTGCGTTGGGAAGATTATACCAAGGCCAAGGAAGAGACGTTCGAGCGGACCAACATTCCCGAAGCGCCGTGGTTCATCGTGGAAGGGAACGACAAGAAGCAGGCCCGCCTCAACTGCATCAGCCATCTCTTGTCGATGTTGCCGTACGAAGACGTGCCGCATGATCCAATTACCCTGCCGGAACGCCGGTTTAACCCGGACTACGAGCGCAAAGTTCTACCGGAACACCTTTACGTGCCTGATAAATACTGATTGTTTTGGTAGAAGAAATTGGCAATCCCGGCCATTGGCCGGGATTTTTGTTTGAGTTGCAGGAGATAAACATGAGCGGCACGAAGCAAATCCGGTGGGGCGTTCTGTCAACGGCAAAAATTGGCCGGGAGAAGGTCATTCCTGGGATAAAATCGTCCCAGACCGGACATGTTGCTGCTATTGCTTCCCGTGGCCTCGAACGTGCCCAAGACGCGGCCGATCAGCTGGGAATTCCCAAAGCCTATGGGACCTACGAAGACCTTCTGGCCGATCCGGATATCGATGCGATCTACAATCCGCTGCCGAACCATTTGCATGTGCCGTTGACCCTGCAGGCGGCAGCTGCCGGAAAACACGTCCTGTGCGAGAAGCCGATTGCCCTCAACGCGGACGAGGCACGTCAGCTTTTGCGTGCGCAGGAAGGCCGGTTGATTGCGGAAGCCTTTATGGTGCGGGCCCATCCGCAATGGATCCGTGCTCGTGATCTGGTCCGGTCCGGAGAATTGGGCGAGTTGAAAGCAATTCAAGCGTTCTTCAGCTACTTCAATGCGGATCCGGCGAACATCCGAAACAACGCCGAAATCGGCGGTGGCGCGCTGCTCGATATCGGGTGCTACACGATGCTGGCCGGCCGGTACTTCTTTGACGCTGAGCCAAACCGTGTTGTTGCGCTGATCGACCGGGATCCGGAATTCGGAACCGACCGGACGACGAGTGCCATGCTGGACTTCGGGCAGGGCCGTCATTTGAGTTTCACCGTGTCCACCCAATTGACGCCGCACCAGCGTTTCCAGCTTGTCGGAACGAAGAAGCGGCTCGAACTTCTTATTCCGGTCAACGCGCCGCAAGGTGGGGCAACCGAATTGAGGCTGGATGACGGGTCAAAGCTCGGAGATGGGTCCGCGGTGAGCGAGACCATCGCGCCCTGTGATCAGTATGCCGAAATGGCAGATGTCTTTGGCCGTGCCATTCTTGGTGAAGTACCCCTTCCTTATGGAATCGAGGACGCAATCCAGAACATGGCTGTTCTGGATGCGTTGTTTCAATCCGCAAAGGACGGTGGTTGGGTGTCTCTCAGCTAGAGCACCTAAGCCAAAGGCTCGAAGTGATATCCGCCGCTGCCGGTTGCCGTCAGCATACCGAAACTCGGAGTTTCAAGATGGGTTGCTGCGAAAGGGATTTGTTCGGCGGCGAGTTCTGCAAACAGGGTTTTCCGGGTTTCTGCCGCTGTCTCAGGCGCGCTGTCCAAGGCATAGTGGACGTCAGGATTAGCAAACTGCAGAACGCCGGACACCAAGGCATCCCCCAGAAGCATCACCTGTTTGCCGCCACTTGAGATCCTGACGACCTGATGGCCGGGCGTGTGTCCGGGGGCACTCGTGACATGAATTCCATCTTCCAGGTCCGCATTCCCGTCATGAAGTTTGATTTGGGAGGCGATTGGGCGCGCCAAGGATTGGATCAGTTGGACGATGGGTTTTTTGTCGTCCGGCACGGCCTCCACCAGGTTTTCGTCGGTCCAGAACGCCCACTCGCTGTTCTGCAGGTGGACAGTTGCATTGGGAAACAGGCTTTGGCCGTCCGCAACCAGGCCGCCGATATGGTCGGCGTGCATGTGAGTCAGAATGATGTCTGTGATGTCGTTGGCCGCGTTTATTAGGGAAGACCCCGATGCCGTGATGAATCCGGTCTCGGGAAAACGCGCTTTTAGCCAAGTTCCGGACCCGGCATCCACGAGTACTTTTTTGGGTCCGGTTTCGATCAGCCAGCATGTTGCGCCAAGCCGGGTGGTTGGACTGACCGCCTGGATCTCTTCATCGCTTGCATTGGAGAAATAGGCGGCGGGAATATCGAGGTGGCCATCTGAAAGTGGCGTGATTGCGATGTCGCCGATGTGCAGAGGACTTGTGGTGCTTGTAGTTGGCATGAGAGCTCCATGAATTTCCATTGTCCTCAAAAGTACAGAAGGTACCGATGAGTGCGATTGGCGCAAATGACAAATCTTGTGCTAGATACGCCAGATGGTGTCACGCTCCTACAGTTTGGCGATTTTGGCTTATCCGGGATGTCTTCAATCGGCCGTCCTGGGGCTTCAGGATGTGCTTGGGTATGCCGCAAGTATTTCGGAGCATTCGGTTGCAGTTGAAACGATCTCGACCTTTGAGCCGGGAGGCCGTTCGTTCGACGCACTGATCCTGCCGCCCTCTGCATCGGAGGTGCGTGCAGCCGATGTGCCGGAATTGCCAGGATACACGGCTTACCAGCACGGGAAGGGTGCGGTTGTCTGTTCCGCCTGCACCGGGATTACCTTTGTCGCAGAAGCGGGCATTGCTGGCCGACGGCCCGTCACCACGCATTGGGGGCTGGAACAGAGGCTGTCCAAGCGCTACCCCGACATGTCCTTCAATACCGATCAATTGTTGATCGAATACAGCGACCTCATCACGGCCGGTGGTTTGATGGCCTGGGTTGATCTTGGTCTGGTGGTCATCGAACGATTTCTCGGGTACGGCGTGGCGGCGCGCACGGCTGGCTATTTCATTGTCGACATGCGCCGCCGGGACCAGCGCCGGTTCAGGCGGTTCTCACCGCATCTGCGGCATGGCGACGCGGCTATCTTAAAATCACAACACCTGATCGACGCGCGATATGCAGATGTCCTGAGCGTTAAGGAAATTGCCAGCGCTTCCGGGCTGCCGGATCGCACGTTTTTGCGCCGGTTCAAGGCTGCGACAGGGATGACACCCAATGGATACTTGCAAGAGTTGCGTATAGAGCGGGCAAGGGGTTTGCTAATCGAAACGGGCCGAACTGTATCGGAAATCTGCTTTGCCGTCGGTTATCAGGATCCGCCGTCGTTCAGTCGGCTCTTCACAAAACTGACGGGGCTCACTCCAAACGCCTTTCGCAAACACTTTGCCCGCCATGATGGGCAACAAAAAACCCCGCCGATTGGCGGGGCCTTGTAACGTTTCTGACAGGTTGCTTACTTAATCGGGGCCAACACCATAACCATTTGGCGGCCTTCCAGTTTCGGATGGGATTCCACCTTGGCAATTTCCGAGGTCTCATCACGAACCTTGTGCAAAAGCTTCATGCCGAGATCCTGGTGCGCCATTTCGCGGCCCCTGAAACGGAGCGTGACCTTCACCTTGTCGCCGTCGTTGAAGAAGCGCAGCATGTTTTTCATCTTCACCTCATAATCATGGGTGTCGATGTTCGGACGCATCTTGATCTCTTTGATCTCGACGGTCTTCTGCTTTTTGCGGGCTTCTGCAGCTTTCTTCTGTGCCTGATATTTGTATCGGCCGTAGTCCAGAATTTTGCAGACCGGTGGATTGGCATTCGGCTGGATTTCTACAAGATCCAGACCGGCATCCATGGCGATATCCATCGCCTCTTCGGTCGATATAACGCCGCGGTTGGCGCCTTCGTGGTCAATAAGCTGGACTTCGCGAACGCGAATTTCTTGGTTTGTGCGCGGGCCTTCCTTCGTGGGAGGCGGGGCGCGGAACGGACGGCGAATGGTCGCAAACTCCTCTGCGGTTTCAGTTTAATTGGCTTTCAAGCCTGTGTTTATACGCAAACGGCCCCGGAACGTTCGCTCCAAGGGTCTCGCCGCGTCTTCTCGAACGCCAAGCCCCAAGCTCGTGCCAAACGCCCAAAAAGTCAACCAAAAACACCGATCTTGGGCCTTAGACAGATTTTTTTGAGCGGCGCGCAACCTTGTTACATTTTCAATCTTGCTCGACGCTGGAAATCAGTGGCGTCTTGCAATTGGATGGTCCGGGCGTCAATTTGAACCTCCATTGCCGAAGCAGGAGATCCGATTGAACGGAACGTTGTTCATCTGGCAGCTCATCAAAATCATCGTGGGCTTTGTAATAGCCGTTATCGCCAGCGGATTGTTTTTGTCCTGGGGGCTGTTTCAGCCTGGATCTCCGGAGGCTGATCCGGCTGCGTTTGCGGCCATGATCGGAACGGCGTTTGTCACTGCGAGTGTCCTGGGTGCTATTGCATTCGTCCCTGCAGCTTGTGTCATCTTGGTTTCCGAAATAGCGCGGTTGTCAGGGATCGTTTTTCATGTTGCAAGCGCCGGTGCCATCGCTTTTCTGCTCTGGACACTTGATGGGACAGCGGATGCTGGTTTAAGGCCCGGTAGTCCGGTTGTGCTGGCAGCGGGCTTCGTGTCCGGGGCTGTTTACTGGATTATTGCTGGACGGACCGCCGGGAGCTGGCACCCGCGGAATAAAGGTCTACCGCATGACGAGAAATCAACGGATGAAGACTTATAGTTCTCCGTCCTCAAGAGCATCTCTGGCGGCTTGGTAATGGTCCGGCCGGATATGGGCCCGGATCATTGAAATCGCTGCCATCAGCACCGTTGCATCATCTCCAAACCCGACGCCCAGGATGAAATCCGGCACCACGTCGAGCGGCAACACAAAATAGGCCAAAGCAGCAAGCAGTGTCCCGCGCACCTTTGTTGGCGTGGCAGGATCAAGCGCGCAGTAATACCCGGCGACCACATCTTCCATAAACGGAATTTGGCGCGCCGCCTTCCGGGCTGTTTTTAACAGTTTCTGACGGACCGTTTCATTTTGTTCCTCTTCCGGTCCGAGAATTTCCGGGTCAAATCCCAGATCTTCAAATGGGGATGAGGAGGTCATTTCAACGTAATTCCTGTTCGCGGCATATGATGGATATGGGCATGTGAGCCAGAATTACAAATAAAGTTTACCAAGCGTTCCTGGCACCTTTGTGTGATTATCGTCACTTTCATCAGTGATGAGAAGCGTAATGCTTGGGCTGAGGGGCGTTTCTTTAACGGGAGAATCGTTATGAGATCATATTTTCAATCTTCTGCGATGGCTTTGTGCCTCGTCTTGCCATTAGCGGTTTCGGCCAATGCCGGTGAAACCCCATCCCCGGACGGTGCGAAGGTCTATTTCATCAATTTGAAGGACGGTGACAGTGTCAAAGGCCCGGTCTTTATCCAGTTCGGCTTGACCGGAATGGGTGTGGCGCCGGCCGGTGTTGAACAAGAAAAAACCGGCCATCACCATTTGATTATCGATGAAACGATTGAAGGCGAAGAACTCAACGAAGCCATCCCGGCCGATGACAATCACAAACACTTTGGCGGCGGGCAGACCGAAACCACAGTTGAGTTGGCGCCCGGTGAACACACGCTGCAGCTGGTTTTGGGCGACTGGAGCCATATCCCACACAATCCGCCAGTAATGTCCGAGCGGATCACGATCACGGTTGAATAGAAAAGGGCGCCGATTGGCGCCCTCAGACTGCTGACAAAGCCCGATTTTTTCCCCGGCGTCATGTTCGGACTTGTTCCGACCATCCATAAACATTGAAAAATATGGATCCTCGGCACAAGGCCGAGGATGACTACTGAGAGGAATAAGGTTTGTCATCAAGCTCAGGGCGCCGATTGGCGCCCTATTGTTTGATCATGCGTTGCCGCGGGTTTCCAGCAATCGGCGGGCGATAACTTGTGCCTGGATCTCGGCTGCACCTTCAAAGATATTCAGGATCCTTGCATCGCACAGCACACGGGAGATGGCGTATTCAAGAGCGAAGCCATTACCGCCATGGATCTGCAAGGCGTTGTCTGCGGCTGCCCAAGCGACACGGGCGCCCAGCAGTTTGGCCATGCCAGCTTCCAGGTCGCAGCGCTTGCCGGAGTCTTTCTGCCAGGCTGAGAAATACGTCAGCTGACGGGCAATCATGATCTCGGTCGCCATGAGTGCCAGCTTGTCGGAAACGCGAGGGAAACTGATCAACGCCTTACCGAATTGAACACGATCCTCTGCGTAGCGCAGTCCGATATCCAGTGCGGATTGCGCAACACCTATGGCGCGGGCAGCGGTCTGGATTCGGGCGCCCTCAAATGTCTGCATCAGCTGTTTGAAACCTTCGCCTTCAACCTGACCCAACAGGTTTTCCGACTTTACTTCGAAATCATCGAAGGCGATCTCGTATTCCTTCATGCCGCGATAGCCGAGAACCTCGATCTCGCCGCCGGTCATGCCGTCTGCCGGGAACGGATCTGCATCCGTTCCGCGTGGCTTTTCGGCAATAAACATCGACAAGCCCTTGTATCCGGGTTCAGCCGGATTGGTCCGAGCCAAGAGGGTCATGATGTCTGCGCGCACCGGATGGGTGATCCAGGTCTTGTTGCCCGATATCTTCCAGGTGTCGCCGTCCTTCACCGCACGTGTCTTGAGCGAGGCAAGGTCTGAGCCGGTATTCGGTTCGGTAAAGACGGCGGTCGGCAGGATTTCGCCGGAGGCGATTTTCGGAAGCCAATGCTCTTTCTGCTCCTGGGTGCCGCCACACAGGATGAGTTCAGCGGCGATTTCCGACCGGGTACCAAGCGAGCCGACGCCGATGTAAGCGCGGGAGAGCTCCTCGGAAACAACACACATTGCCTCTTTGCCAAGACCGAGCCCGCCGTATTCCTCAGGGATGGTCAAACCGAAAACGCCGAGTTCCGACATCTGACTGACAACTTCGAGCGGAATATACTCGTTTTTCAGATGCCACTCATGGGCATTGGGCACGACGGTATCTTCAGCAAACTTCCGCATTTCGTTACGGATCTGCTCCATGGTTTCATCAAGACCGCCATCACCGAAGGTTGACTGGCCTGCCTGAGCCCGGATCAGCTCCGTGAGACCTTCGCGAACTTCAATGGTGTTGCCTGTCGCAATGACGGCATCCATGTCTGCGGTCCGAAATGAGCGGGCCTCGTCATCGGAAATGCCAAGATCGGCAAGGCGGACGAATTCGCCCTGGTTCATCGGGATGCCGCCGAAGATCTGCGCCACGTATTCCGCAAAGCCGAGCTGAACGATCTTGTCTTCCAGATCGCCGTAGCGGCCGCTCTCGGTCAACCGCTGTGCATAGGCATCAAGCTGGCGGAGCGCTTCGACATATGTTGCAAGCCATGCCAGCCCGTGTGTTGCACGTTGTTCTTCTTCCATCCGGCTGGAAGAAATCCGTCCGTCCGCCGTAACGCGCTCGCGCACACGCTGCGCTGCGAGATCCAGGAGACCGTCCAATTTATGGACGATCGCGTTGGTTCGCTCAGATAGAGTCGGCTGCATTTCTGCGGCCTTCATGGCTGCGGTGGACATTGGCATCTCCGTTTTCATTTGTTGCGCGCGCGCGCGTTTTCTTGAAGCTATGTTGCGTCGCACACCGGGCTTTGTCGAGCCAAAACTTGTTGGTCTTTCGAAGGGGGCTGTCATAACGAGGGCACAGACTTGACGACAGCTCCCGGCCAAGCAACATGAAACCTATGAGTCTTTACCTTTTTGCCAAGGCGTCTTTTGCTGTGCTGAAAGATGCAATCGGTCATTTTTCACGTGATGACGGCTTTGCAATGGCCAGTCACGTGGCCCTGTCCGGCCTGCTCGCGATTTTCCCTTTGCTGATCTTCATTGCGTCTCTTGCGGGTTTTTTTGGAATGGTCGGTGCGGCAGACACGGTGTCTGAACTTGTCTTCGACGCCTGGCCGAAAACTGTTGCGGCGCCTGTGGTCCGTGAAATCGAAAATGTACTGACGGTACCCCGCAGTGACTTACTCACCTTTGGTGCGGTGGCCGCATTGTGGTTTGCATCCAATGGGGTCGAGGCGCTTAGAACGGCGCTGAACCGGGCCTACCGGCAGGTTGAAAAGCGGTCCTTTATCCTGTTGCGCATTCAATCGCTGGCTCTTGTGATCCTGGGCGCGGTGATCCTGCTGGCCTATACGTTTCTTGTCGTTCTTGCGCCGCTTGGGATCGAGGCTCTCAGAGGATTTGTGCCTCAGGTCGAAACATTTCTGTTGTCGATCAACATTGCCCGCTACACGCTGGCCGGGTCATTGTTGATTGTCGGGCTTTTCATGACGCACTAGTTGCTGCCCTCGGGAAAGCGGTCGTTTTCAGACATCTGGCCGGGCGTGATTGCCACTCTGCTCTTGTGGATCGTTTCAGGCAGTGCCTTCGGGGCGTATCTCGCCCGGTTTGCCAATTATGTCTCAACATATGGCGGCCTGGCGGGGATCATGACCGCGCTGATTTTCCTTTATATCTGCTCGCTCGCCTTCATCTTGGGCGGCGAGCTCAATGCCGCGATCGCGCGGCAACGTGCCTTCCGCGATCGTCAATTGGGTCGGCAGCAGCAGGCTTAGGTCCGTTTAGGAGCCGCGCGGATCATCAAGACCGCGCCGACCACCAAAGCCATGCCAGCGATCTGGATCATTGAGAGGGTTTCTCCAAACAGGAAGTAGCTCTCAATGGCTGTTGCGACCGGCACGAGGTAAAACAGGCTAGCCACTTGCGAAACCGCGCCTTGGCGGATGAGTAGCATCAACAACATGATCGCGCCGATCGACAGCACCAAAACAAGCCAGGCAAGCGCTACGATCAACTCGCCCGACCACGTGATTTGCCAAGTCTCGAAAAGGCTGAGTGGTGTTGTGACCAAAAGGGCGCCGACATATTGCCAGAAGGTTGCTGCCAGAAGATCGGTGTTGGGTACGAAGCGCTTTTGATAAACCGTGCCAACACTGATTGCGATAACAGAAATGAAGACAACACTGATCGTAACGAGTGTGATGCCAGACCCGGCTAGATCAAACCTGGGTCCAAGCACAAGACCGAGGCCGCTCAGGCCAATCGCCATGCTGATCCAGTGTTTGCGGCTGATCACTTCTCCGATCATACCAACTGCAAAAATAGCTGTCAGAACCGGCTGCAATCCGACGATAATCGCTGAAGCTCCAGCAGGCATGCCTTGCTTGATGGCCCAGAAAACGCCGCCCAGGTAGATCCCGTGGACCAGCATGCCGGTCACAATGCAGTGGCCAATTGCCTTTTTGTCCTTCGGCCAGGATTTCACCCAAAACAGACCGAGAAGGAACAAAATGGGCAAGACCGCAGCGAACCGGACCGTCAGGAAAGCCATTGGTTCGATGTACGGCGCGCCCAGCTTTGAACCGATAAAACCGGTTGACCATAGAAGAACAAAAAGCGCAGGGGCAATTTTGGCCAGATATGCCAAGTCAATCTCCGGGGGTGGTTTGCCAAACCAGCAAAGTGGTCGATGAGGGGAAATGAAAAAGAATGATTTTCAGATTAACCGGAAATTGGCAATTTTAGCTAACTCTGAGGAAACACTATTTCTCTCAGGGGACATAAGCCAGTGGCAATCGGTGCGCAATCAACTTTTGGAGTTTTGTCCAAACTCTCGGTCAAAGTGCGGGTTATGGCGCTCAGCCTCGTGACAGTCGTTGGCCTCGTCATTATCGGCGGGGTCTATTTCTGGAGCCAGGGCGAGCTGAATTCGGCTTTTAGCAGGATGAACCAAAGCGCCGATCTTGCCGAAGAAGTGGCAGCGCTCTCTGAGACGGCAGCACGGCTGCAGATCATTGAAAATCAATACTTTGCAGCGCCTTCTGCCGAGGCGTTTCAAAGGTTTTCTACCGAAATGACCGTTGCAACGGACCTGGTTGCCAAACTGGAAAACAATCCTGCCGCGGCGAGCTACGCCGCCCAGGTAGCCGATGTGAAAGATACGCTAGAGGGCACAAGCGGCGCGTTCGAGATGCTGGACAGCGTCCGGCAGCAAATCGGTTATACGAACCAGGATGGGCAGCTGGCACGCCTCGATTCGCTCACCGGTGCAGTGAAAGATCGTTTGTTTGAAGAAATGAAGTTTGGCGGCGGCCCGGACTTTGAAAAGCTGGCGCGCGCTATCCTCGCTGTGCAGCTCGCGGAAAAAGAATTCACCCTTAACAGCACGCCCGAAGCAATCGGCGTCTTCGATGAGCAGTTTGCGGCGTTCGAGAAACTGCTCAAGAGGGTCTACATTCAAGATGCGATCAAGAAAGAGCTCGCCGATAACATGACGGCGTATCAGGAGACGTTTGCCCAGTATACGGCAGCCGTTGAGCAAGAGACGAGCAGCACCGCTCTTCTGGAAAACCTCTTCCAACTGGTGCCGCCACATATTGACGCCCTAAATGCCGCTGCAAAAGACCTGCAGGCGCAGGCTGCCACTCAACTCGAGACAGCCCGGTCGATCGCAACATATGCAATTGGTGGGACCATTCTTGGTTTGCTGATCTTGTTGCCCGCAATCGCATTTTTAGTTGGTCAATCGGTAGCCGGACCGTTGGCGCATCTGCAGAAAGCCATGGAAGCTCTGGCGGGTGGTCAGACAGACATCGCCTTGCCGGAAGCAAAGGGTAAAACTGAACTTGCTGCCATTGCCCGAACGGTTTTGGTCTTCCGGGACAATGCGGTCGAGAGATCGCAGCTTGCAGCAGCCCAGGAACAGGAAAACAAGGCCCGTGAAGAACGTGTCGCCCGTCTGGAAGACATTATCGGCCGGTTTGAAGGCACGGTAACAGACGCGCTCGGCAGTTTGGACCGGGCCAATGACGAACTGCGCCAGACTTCCCAATCAATGGAACAGGCGGCCGACGATGTGGCGGACCAATCGTCTGGTGCAACCGGTGCGGTGAGAACAGCTGCGGAAAATGTCACATCGGCAGCCCAGTCTGCGGACGAATTGGCTGCTTCCATCGCGGAGATCTCAAATCAGGCAACCCGGTCAACCGAAGTTGCCCAGCAAGCCGTTTTGAGTGCCTCCACAACGGTTTCGACCATGCAAGAGCTCTCCAGCGCGGCAGAACGGATCGGCGAAGTCATGAGCCTGATCCGGGACATTGCAAGTCAAACCAATCTTCTCGCTCTGAACGCAACCATCGAAGCCGCGCGCGCAGGAGAAGCCGGTAAGGGCTTTGCGGTTGTTGCTGCCGAGGTCAAGCAATTGGCCGATCAGACATCGAAAGCGACGGAAGAGATCGCGATCCAGATTGAAGCCATCCAGGGATCGTCCGGTCACGCTGTGCAGGCCATTGAGGATGTCAGCAAAATTATCTCCGACATGGAAAACCTGGCATCGTCGGTTGCAGATTCCGTTCAGCATCAGGATCAGGCGGTCCGAGAGATTTCCGACAACGTTTCCAGTGCGTCTCAGCGGTCTGATGAAGCAGCTGATCGTATGACGAGCGTTGGATCCGCTGCAGAACTCGCCCGAACCAATGGTGCTGAGGTCGATAAACTGGCGCAATCCCTGTCTCAGCAGGGTGGGCTCATCCGTCAGGAAATCGCGACATTCCTGCAAGGTGTTCGCAGCGCTTAACGCATAGGCGAGAAGTTTCAAAAGCCGCTTTGCCAACCGGGACTTAATGCCCCGCTGGCGGGCGGCTTTTCTTCGTGCTAGGGACGAGTCTGATTGCACGAAGAAGGTGAAACGGGATGCAGGAAGAGATCGTCATAGTCGGGGCTGGTCAAGCTGGTGCCCAGGTCGCTCAATCGCTTCGTCAAGGTGGTTTTGAAGGCGCGTTGCGGCTTATTGGCGACGAAGCTCATCCACCTTATCAACGCCCGCCACTGTCCAAAAAATTTCTGGCTGGTGAAATTGGCGCCGAGGGGCTTTGGCTCCGGCCGCCGGCGTTCTACACGACCAACACCATCGACCACATCCCAAACACAAGTGTTGTTGGGATCGATCGGTCGGCAAAACGTGTTTTGCTCGAAAACGGCGACACCATATCTTACGGAAAACTGGTCCTTGCGACGGGAACAAAAGCGCGTCTCCTTCCAATCAAGGGCTCTGATAAAGACGGCGTGGTCACATTGCGCTCCATTGGCGATGTTGATGCGATCCGTGACCGTTTGTCGAAGAGCCAGAACCTCGTCATCATCGGTGCCGGTTACATCGGTCTGGAGGTCGCTGCAGTGGCCCGCGCGCTCGGCAAGGATGTCTGCGTGATTGAAGCTCAGGACCGGCCGATGAAGCGGGTCGTGAGCGAAACTGTGTCGTGCTTTTTCGCGAAACTGCATTCCGATAATGGCGTTCAACTGCGTTTGAACACAGGCATTGAAGCGCTTGAGGGTGGAGAGGCGGTCGAATCCATCAAGCTGAGCAATGGGGACAGTGTCCCGGCCGACCTTGTGCTTGTCGCCGTTGGCGCCGAGCCAAATGATCAACTGGCCGCAGATGCGGGGTTGGATACAGACAACGGTGTTCTTGTTGATGGTGCAGCTCAGACAAGCGATCCGGACATATACGCCGTTGGCGATTGCACCCGGTTTTATTCTGGGCGGTATTCACGCTCTGTGCGGATGGAAAGCGTCCAAAATGCGATTGATCAGGCTAAAATCGCGGCCCAGGCTTTGCTGGGGCAGAACGTCGATTATGATCCCTTGCCGTGGTTCTGGTCGGATCAGTATGAAATCAAGCTGCAGATCGCGGGCCTGTCGGAAGGGTATGACAAGACAATCGTTGTCGGCGACCCAGCCGCTAAAAAGTTCTACGTTGCGTATCTGAAAGAAAATGCACTTATTGCGGTCGACAGCATCAATTCACCGCGCTCGCACATGATGGCGCGGCGGGTGATCGGCGAGATCTGGCGGGACGACCTGCTCCCGGACGCATAGACGATCAGCCATTGAATACAGGAGCGTTAGCGTTGAAAACCGATAACGCTCCTGCAAGACCCCTCAGCATGTCGGCTGGCCGAGCGCCTTATTCTGCAGCCGCGTTTTGAAGAATGAGGCGGGTGGTTTCTTTTGGTATTTCCAGATGCACCATGTGACCAACGCGCTCAAAGATGTGCGTGGCAACAATGCCAGGCAGCTTGTGCGCCTGCCGTGTCGGTAGAACACGGTCCTGAGTTCCCCAAAGCACCTTGATCGGCATTGGAAGCGCTGCCATGTCGTCCCGCGGCAAAGTCTTTTGCACGGAGCCGTCGATGATTTCGTCGGCGATCGCCGACAGAGTTGCCGCTCCTCCTGGCCGGGCCCGGCTTTCTGCAGCGGTTTTTGCGAGGAATTTGGGAAGCTTGAATTCCCAGCCGAAGAACTGCTCGAGAAGAACTTCCATTTCCGCTGTCTCAGAGGCAACCGCATAGCGCCGCAAAAGCCGATGATTGATTTCCGGCCCAAATCCACCGGGCGCCAAAAGCGTAAGACTGGCAACCAGCTCCGGTGCACGCAGGGCAACCAATGCGGCAACAGCCCCGCCCATGGAATGGCCAACCAGATGCACGCGTTTCAATTCCAGTGCTTCAAGGGATTGTGTGACAGCTTTTGCGGAAATCCCAGCGTGACCGACCTTGGGCCAATCCAGTGCTTCGCCGTGACCGGGCAGATCAAACGCCAGAGAGCGTTTGCGGCTGGCAAGACCAGTTTGAATGTTCACCCAGGTTTGGCGGTCGCCTCCAAAGCCGTGCAGCAGGATGACAGGCGCGCCGTGATCGCCGGTCTCGCAGACTTGTTCGCGAAAGGGCAGGGTCGTGCGGGGGTTTGGGCGAAGGTCTGTCATGGGTATCCGTTTGGTATCAAGAAATTGGGATCAGGAGTGTGGTGCGCCGGGAACGGGCAGAGGTTCAAGTGAAAAAAGCGGTTGGCGGTCGGTAAAGCCGTCCAGCTCATAGGCTCCAGCATTTTGTGCGCGATCGCCCGCAAATTCAGCGATTTCACTGGTCATGAGAACGTCGGACTTGATCCGCTTGGTCAGATGTTCAATCCGCGCGGCGGCGTGAACCGTTTGACCAATAACCGAGAAGGTCAGCCGGTTTGCAACGCCGATATTGCCGAACATGACACGACCGGTCGATAGAGCGATTCCTGCGTTCATTTTGTGACCGTTAGAGACGGTTTTGTTGATGTCATGGAGCCGCCGCCGGGTTTCATCCGCCGCTGCAATTGCCTTTTGGACCGCTTCTGAGAGTGATCCCTTTTGTGTTGGGAAGACACCCAGAACCGCATCGCCAATAAAGTCTAGGACTTCGCCGCCTTGCTGAAGGACCGCGCCGGCAGTTGCTTTAAAATAGGTATTCAGCCACTTGAGATAATCTTCGGGACCCAGGGCATCTGCAATAGCCGTGGAATTGCGCATGTCACTGTAATAGATCACCGCGTCGATAGTCTCGCCATCTCCGTGGCGGATTTGTCCATTCAGTACTTTGGTTCCTGCGATGCTGCCGAGGTATGTTTCGGCGATGATTTTTGTGATGTGGCCTTGAAGCACGGCCCTTGCGGCGAGGGCGAGCCGTTTCTGGATATAGTGTATCGCGTTGAGGGCATCTTCAGAAAACCCGTCTTCTTCCCGAGTTGCCCAGCTTAGGATGATCCCGGTGTTTGGATACTCACCTTTGATCGCAGGTATCTCCATGTGGGTCGGTATAACCAGGTAATCCGTGTAACCCTCCGAGGCCAGACGGTTCAGAAGCGGAAATTCGGTTTGTGCATTGGCATTGGTCAATCGCCGGCGAAGCATCGGCTCTTCATTGATCAAAACGGCTCGAATGGGGCTTTGCAGCCAGTCTTCCGTATCTTCTTCGGAGTGCTCGATCTTTTCATGGTAGACCTCGCCGCCGTTTTCCCAAAAGGCGATTTCCGCTTCAATCATGGGGTGAAGCGTCGACCAGACAAGAATTGCGCGATCGACTGGAACGTGGCATTGGCGCAGGCGCTCGCATAACTCGGCAAAAAGAGGCGTCATCTCGGGGTCGCCAAGGGCCTCGCCGATCAGCCAGTCCTCGATGCCATCGATTTCCATCATGTCGATCATGCGGGGAGGTTAGACCCTTTTCTTGATTGTGCCATCAGGCTTTCTAATCGGTGCGTTCATCGTCCACTGATGTGGCGACGCTTCCCGGCGGTACAATGATCCAATTGATCGTGAGGTCCGGAAAAGTGCCATAAGAGTGGAACGGCAGCGTGTGTTGGCCCCGGCGGCTGGCGTTTGGATAAAGTTCCATAGTCCGGCCAGCAGGTCCTGAGTTCTCGCCGCGCCAAAGGATCATCACGCCCTTTTTCTGGACATCATCTAAGTCGATCCAGGGGCTCAATGTTGTGTTGTGCTCCAAGAACATTGAAGGTCTCGATGCGGCGTGAAGGGTTACATTGGCTGTCGTCCACTCATCTCCGGCGACATACGCCAGTTCCGTACCTGTTTCCTTTTCCCAGACATCAGAGAGGAATTCCGCGGCTGCCTTGCCTGGATAATGAATGCGGGATTGTTTGGTCTTCCAGAGAGGCTCCAGAACAGCTTGCCCAAAGAGGACTCCCAGAAAAATGGCCTGGATGACGAGAGCGCCTGTAAATGCGCGTTTGGGCGCAGACCAAAAAGCCGGAAGATGAAAATATCGAACTGCCACCAACCCGGACAGCACGAAGAGTGGCGTGCCCCACATATGTTTGAATTCACTGCCTGTTACAGCAGATGCCAGTAAAACGACGGCAAGAGGCACAAAAGCGAACCAGACAAGAAATCTGTCGGCTTGTGCAGTCAGATCAGCGTTTTTGCTCGCGGACCACGATGCTTTTGCCGACTTAAGTGTTTGCCAGCTGAACCCCAAGAGAGCGACCAGAAACAATCCGGCGTGATTGGCCAACTGTGCCAAAAGGAAGTTTATCGGATTATAGACGTGGTCGAACAATGAACCTGCTGCATTGCTTCGGCCGATGGCATAACGGAAGGTCAGAAAGTCAGTTTCATAAAGCCAATACAAATGGGGGCCTACCAGAAGAAGGAACGAAATTGAGCAAATCCATGGCCCGGAGGTCGCGAGATACCTGCGCCCGTCAGTGTGAACAAGGGCGTATAGTCCAATTGTGCCGATCAACAGGAAGACAAAGTATTTGGTGTAGAAGCCAATTGCGGCGACTGCCCCCAACAGGATCCAGTATCGGACTGCGCCTGAATTCAACGCGCGCAAGAAGAAAAAAACCATTCCTGCCCAGACCGGCATCTGGAGGATATTCGGGTTGAACTCGGGTACGGGGAGGGTGAAATAAAACGTTACGCTGGTAAGCACGATTGCCCAGAACCGTTTTTGTCCTGAGAAGCCAAGCTCTTTTCCTATCAACCAGACGAACCAGTATCCGATGCCAATGCTTATTGCGCTCAGCCAATAGGCTCCATAGGCGTGTCCACCGGTCAGGTGATAGCTCAGTTCAAGGAGCCAAGCCTGCATAGGCGGATGTTTAGTATAGCCGAGTTGAATATCTCTGCCCCAAGCAAATCCCTCAACGACATCCAGCGGCGGATTGGGGAAGCTCAAGGTCGGAACCAGTGCATAAAGAAGGCATAGAAGCCCTCCATACAGAAGCGCAGCGCGGCTGGCGTTCATCAATTACTCCAGTCCAATCACGGATCAACTTCGGGGTGCGAAAAAGCCCAGAAGCGGGTGGCAATAAACGTAAGGGATGGAACAATTGCGATCGAAACCATCAAACCGAGCAGATCCGGCCATGGCGTAAGGTTCAGCCAAAGAGCCAATACGCTTGAGTTGAGCGTGAAGCCTGATACCGCGATCAATAAGAATCTCAGCATTGCCTTCAATGCGGTCTTTTCTTGGCGGAGGTGCGAGAAACTCCAGTAAAAGTGGCCTGAAAAGGAAACGCCAAACGCAATCAGAAAGCCGGCGAAATTTGCCAGCATCGGCGGAAGCAGTCCGCTTTCCAGGAGAAAGCCGGCCACAGTGGCATGGATGAGCGTTGCAACAACGCCGACCACCGCAAATTTCCCGGCAGCATTGGCTTCCGTTTTCAGTGTTTGACGTTTGCGGTCAGTGATCATGTTCATCTTGCTGATGGGTTTGCGGAGGGGTGCTCTCAATGACATCCTGCAGTAGGTAAACCGGCCGTTGCTTCGATTCATTAAATAGCCGGGTCACGTACTCACCAATCATTCCGATTGAGAGCAACTGGATTCCTGAGAAGAGCAGCACTGCAACCATGATGGAGGTGTAACCTGGAACGTCGATGCCGAAAATGATTCCCCTGATCGTGAGATAGATGGCATAGGCGAAGGCGAGGATTGACACCAGAGCGCCGCCGTAAAACCACATCCTCAAGGGCATCGTTGTAAAGCCCGTGATGCCGTCGAGCGCGAAGTTCCAGAGTTTCCAGTAGTTGAACTTTCCGTCGCCTGCCTTCCGCGGGGGACGTTCATAAGGAACAGCCATGGCGGGAAAACCCACCCAGGCAAACAGACCTTTCATAAATCGGTTTCGTTCCGGCAACTGAAGTAGCGCATCAATTACCGCCCTGTCGATCAGGCGGAAATCACCGGCATTCGGAGGCATGTCAATGTTCGAAAGCTTATTGAAGACCTTGTAGAACATGCCTGCAGTCGATCGCTTCATCAGTGTGTCTGATGTTCGATCCACCCGCAGGCCATAAACCACATCATAGCCGGCCCGCCAGCCATCAATCATTTGGTGGATCAATTCGGGTGGGTCTTGAAGATCTGCATCAATGATGACGCCGATGTCGCCATTGGCGGCCTCCAAACCGGCAGAAAGGGCCGCCTCCTTGCCGAAGTTCCGAGAGAGGCCGAGCAGCCGTCCGGGTAAGCCGTTGGCAAGCCTATCCGTCAGTATGTCAGCCGTTGCATCGCTGCTACCATCATCGATGAAAACGTATTCGTACTGCAGCCCTGTTTCCTCAAGAACGCGTTTGGTCTCCTCCAGAAAGTGACCGATAACGTCTTCTTCGTTGTAGACCGGCACTATGACGCTGATCATAGGACTTTCCGTTCGGAGTTCTTTCCGGCGGGATACGTAGATTTTTGGGGCTTGTTTTTGCTGCATTGATACGGTGGCTGTTTGGATCTTCGCGGCAACCTGCCGGAAAAGACCGTGAAACGCCAGCCTTTAGAAAACTGCGGAAGCAAAATAGTGCTTTAGCATTTGCTTTGGTGGTTCAGAGCAAAAAAGCCGGCGCTCATTTTGAGCGCCGGCTTTTGCTATTCGTTAGAACTGCGTGCGGTTAGACGAGCGCTCCGTGACAGTGCTTGTATTTTTTGCCGGACCCGCACGGGCAAGCTTCGTTGCGGCCAACTTTTCCCCAAGTCGCAGGATTGTTTGGATCGCGCTCCCGGGTTGCTTGCGGTTGAACGTTCGGCTGCGCCATTTCGTCTTCACCGGTCATCGGGTTGATGTGATGCTCATGCATCTCCGGCATCTGCGGCATTTCCGGTGGCTGTTCGGTTACCAGCTCAACGCGAAGCAGCTGAGCTGTCGTGATTTGGCGCAGTTGTGCCAGCATCGATTCAAACAGGGTGAAGGATTCGGTCTTGTATTCCTGCAAAGGATCGCGTTGACCGTATCCGCGGAACCCGACCACGGAGCGCAGATGGTCAAGGTTGGCCAGGTGCTCCCGCCACAGATTATCAAGCGTTTGAAGCAGAATTGCCTTTTCGACCCGGCGCATGACTTCGGGTGTGTACTTGGCGACTTTTTGGGCCATGGCCTCGTCAGCCGTCCGTGTCAGCCGTTCCTTGACCTCTTCATCCGCGATACCTTCTTCGGCCGCCCAATCCTTGATCGGCAAGTCAAGGTTTAGGTACTTGCGGACTTCTTCCTGAAGTCCTTCGGTATCCCATTGTTCCGGATAAGCGCGCTCTGGAATGTGGCTTGCGACCAGATCGTCGATTACGTCGTGCCGCATATCCGTCACAGCATCCTGGATCGCGTCGCTGTCCATCAGGTCGATACGTTGATCGAAGACGACCTTGCGCTGGTCGTTCATCACGTCGTCGAATTTCAGGAGGTTTTTACGGATATCGAAGTTTCGCGCCTCGACCTTTTGCTGCGCCTTCTCGAGAGCTTTGTTAATCCACGGATGGATGATTGCTTCGCCTTCTTCCAGGCCCAGCTTCTGCAGCATTGAGTCCATGCGCTCGGAGCCGAAAATCCGCATTAGATCATCGTCAAGCGATAGGAAGAACTTGGAGTGGCCCGGATCGCCCTGACGGCCGGAACGACCACGCAGCTGGTTATCGATACGGCGGCTTTCATGCCGTTCGGTGCCGATCACGTAAAGACCGCCGGCTTTGAGTGCTTCTTGTTTGAGCTCCTCGACTTCGGCCCGGATGGCAGCTTCCTTCGCGGCTCGTTCTTCCCCTTCCGGCATCTCGCCAAGGGTCATTTCGATCTGCATATCGGCGTTGCCGCCGAGCTGAATATCCGTACCACGGCCGGCCATGTTGGTTGCGATCGTGACAGCGCCTGGCAAACCAGCCTGAGCAACAATGAACGCTTCCTGCTCGTGATAGCGCGCGTTCAAAACGGCAAAGACCTTGGACTTGCCATCGTCCTTCTTCTGCGCGGCGGCAAAGGCGGCCGGATCGCTCAAATCGATCTGCTTGTAGCCATGTTGCTTCAAAAGCTCGGCCAGGATTTCCGACTTCTCGATGGAGGTCGTGCCCACCAGAATCGGCTGCCGGCGTTCCTTGCACTCATCAATCAACTTGACGATCGCGTTGAATTTTTCCTGGAAGGTCCGGTAAACCTCATCATCGTCATCGATCCGCTGAACGGAAACGTTTGTCGGAATTTCAACGACTTCCAGCTTATAGATGTCGGCAAATTCGTCGGCTTCCGTTGAAGCTGTACCGGTCATGCCGGCAAGCTTGCCGTACATGCGGAAATAGTTCTGGAACGTGATCGATGCGAGTGTTTGGTTTTCAGGCTGAATGCGGACCTTCTCGCGCGCTTCCAGGGCCTGATGGAGACCTTCGGAGAACCGGCGGCCCGGCATCATGCGGCCGGTAAACTCATCGATGATCACAACTTCGCCATTTCGGACAATGTAGTCTTTGTCCCGCTGGAAGAGTTTGTGAGCTTTCAGAGCTTGTTGGAGATGGTGAACGATTGAGACGTTCTCCACATCATACAGCGAATCGCCTTTCAAAAGATCGGCTTCCGCCAAAAGCCCCTCGAGTTTCTCGTTGCCAGCCTCGGTGAATGTCGCTGACCGCGCCTTTTCATCGAGCTCGTAATCCTCCTCCGTGAGGTTCGGAATGAAGGCGTCAACGGTGTTGTAAAACTCAGAGCGGTCTTCCAGGGGACCGGAGATGATCAATGGTGTCCGGGCTTCATCGATCAGAATTGAATCGACCTCGTCGACGATTGCAAAGGCATGGCCACGTTGCACCATTGAGGCGCGGTCATGTTTCATGTTGTCGCGAAGATAATCGAAGCCGAATTCGTTGTTCGTTCCGTACGTAACGTCAGCGGCATAGGCTGCGCGGCGTTCTTCATCCGACAAGCCATGTGTGATGCAGCCAACAGACAGCCCCAGGAACTTGTAAACCTGTCCCATCCACTCGCTGTCGCGCTGAGCCAGGTAGTCGTTCACGGTAACGACGTGCACACCTTCTCCCAACAAGGCGTTCAGGTAGACAGGTGCCGTCGCCACAAGGGTCTTACCTTCACCCGTTCGCATTTCCGCGATTTGACCGGAGTTCAGCACCATGCCGCCGATCAGCTGGACATCGTAGTGACGCTGACCGAGTGCCCGTTTGGCTGCTTCGCGCACCGTTGCGAAAGCCGGAGCAAGGATGTCGTCCAAAGACGCGCCGTTTTTCAGTTGTTCGCGGAATTTCTCCGTCTGGGCGCGAAGGTCCTCGTCCGACAAAGCCTGGATCTCAGTTTCCAGAGCGTTGATTTGCTCAACTCTCGCCCGGAATGACTTCACTTTCCGGTCATTTGAAGATCCGAATAACTTACGTGCTATTGCGCCGAGGCCAGCCATGTGGCGGTCCTTCCTTTACGGTCGGTGTCACTGGCAATCTGACACCTGCCCATGAAATCGTCTCAATTTGTTGTACACGTTGCACACGTAGCGCAGCGCGCTGGCCAACTCATGTGGCCGAAAAGATGCCATCCCAGCCTCGCAGCAGGGCCGCCCGAGAGATAAGAGGGGGGTGAATGCTTGTCAACGCTGCTGGAATAGGCAATGTACCCAAGCCCTCGTGTTCCGAGGGATAAAAGAGATATGTTCCCATAGGTAAAGGTTTTCTCATGCTCCGAAATTCGATGCGCAGGCCATTCAAGGCTCTTGCCGTTTCCTTCATGGCGCTGACGCTCGGATCAGCTTCTTTGTCGGCGGCCGAACCGGAAGATGTCGTTGCCAAGGTTGGCGATGCGGTCATCACGGAAGCCGATATTGCGTTTGCTGCCCAGGACTTGGGTCAAGAGCTTCAACGTTTCCCGCCAGCACAATGGCGCCAGTTGCTGCTCGACGTCATGATTGACATGGAGTTACTGGCTCTGGCTGCGAAGAATGATGGCCTCGATCAGGATCCGGATTTCAAGAAACAGCTTGAGTTTCTTGAGCTGCGTGCCCTGCGCAACGCTTATCTCGGCCAGAAGATTAACGGTTCTATCTCTGATGACGACGTGAAGGCCGCTTACGATAAAGAATTCGCGGATTTCGAAGGTCCTGAAGAGATCAATGCCCGTCATATTCTGGTCGAGGACAAAGCAGCAGCCGAGGCTCTGATAACCGAACTGGATGGCGGTGCCGACTTCGCTGAGCTCGCCAAGGAAAAATCCACAGGACCTTCGGGGCCGAACGGTGGTGATCTTGGCTTTTTTGCAAAAGGCCAAATGGTGCCACCATTTGAGGCGGCAGCCTTTGCATTGGAGCCGGGTACATACACCAAAGAGCCGGTTGAAACACAGTTTGGATGGCACGTCATCAAAGTGGAGGACAAGCGCCGGCAGGAAAAGCCTGCTTTGGAAACCGTTGAAGCAAACCTGCGTCAGCAGCTAGCGCGAGAGCTTTACGAAGCGCGTATGATTGAGCTGAAAGACGAATATGCTGTCGAGATCTTGGATGAACAACTCGCCAATGCAGAGGGCGAGAAGCCCGCGGCTGAGTAAACAGTGCTGTGAGTGAGTAATACCCGGTGGCCACGAGGCCGCCGGGTTTTTGTTTGCCTGCGAGATCGTGTTCCTGAAAAGGCTTGCAGACCCGCTTGCCTCTGGCTAGGGACAACAACAGCTGTTTCACGCATCCCGGAGCCGATCCTATGTCGACAACCGTTTCACCACTTGCACCCAAATCCTATCCGGACATGCCGGACATCGAGGGTGTCACTTTTGCGACAGCCGGTGCTGGGATCAAATATTCCGGCCGGACGGACGTTTTGCTCGCGTCGTTGTCTGAAGGGACCGCAGTTGCAGGCGTTTTCACAAAGTCTAAATGTTCATCCGCGCCAGTTGACTGGTGCAAAGGGATCCTGAGTGAAGGGCACGCTCGGGCCCTTTTGGTCAATTCAGGAAATGCCAATGCGTTCACCGGGAAAAAGGGTAAGGCCGCGGTTGCCAAATCTGCTGAGATTGTTTCCAGCGCTATGTCCTGTCCTCAGAACGAAATATATCTGGCATCAACCGGGGTGATCGGGGAGCCGCTTCCAGCTGAGAAGTTTGCAGGGGTTGCGGATGACTTGGTGGCAGCGCAGGGGCAGGCAAGTTGGCTGGATGCGGCCAAAGCCATAATGACAACGGATACCTATCCGAAACTTGCGACAGCTACCGTAGAGCTCGATGGCGAGACGGTAACGATCAACGGCATCGCCAAGGGGGCGGGCATGATCGCACCGGATATGGCGACGATGCTGTCATTTATTTTCACTGATGCGCCCATAGCGCCTGGTGTCCTTCAGACAATTCTCGGCCAAAACACAGAAACGTCCTTCAATGCCATCACTGTCGACAGTGACACATCGACCTCTGACACCGTGCTGTTCTTTGCGACCGGTGCTGCGGAAAAACGGGGCGTGGAGGCTGTTTCCAAGATCGATGATCCCAGGACTGAAGTGATCCGGGCGGCACTCGCAGACGTGATGACGGATCTGGCGCACCAAATCGTCAAAGACGGTGAAGGCGCGCGCAAGTTTGTTCAAATTTCTGTTGAAGGCGCGGAGAGCGACCAGTCGGCAAAGCGAATTGCACTTTCGATTGCCAATTCCCCACTCGTGAAAACCGCCGTTGCTGGTGAAGACGCCAATTGGGGTCGGGTAGTTATGGCTGTTGGCAAAGCAGGGGAACCGGCCGATCGCGACCGGCTGGCGATTTGGTTTGGCGATGTTCGTGTCGCTATAGAGGGGGAGCGCGATCCGGATTACAGCGAAGAGGCTGCCTCCGCCGTAATGAAAAAAGAAACGATTCCGATCCGCGTAGATCTCGGCATCGGAGCAGGTGAAGCGGTTGTTTGGACATGTGATCTGACGAAGCAATATGTAGAAATAAACGGCGACTATAGAAGTTGATCGTCGATTAATTAAATTGCGACGGATTTATCATACCCCGCGAAAACTGTTTCAAAATCGGACAAAGAACAATGACCAAGATCGTACTTGTTGCTGCTTGTGCGCTTGTCGATGTTGATGGACGTATCCTGCTTGCGCAGCGTCCTGAAGGTAAATCGATGGCGGGTTTGTGGGAGTTTCCGGGCGGAAAGGTCGAAACTGGTGAGCGCCCGGAGGAGACTTTGATCCGTGAACTGCGCGAAGAACTCGGAATTGAGGTTAATGAAGCGTGTCTTGCCCCTTTGACTTTCGCAAGCCACGCTTATGACGACTTTCATCTTCTCATGCCACTTTACATCTGCCGAAGATGGGAAGGCATTCCCCGCGGCCGGGAAAATCAGGCACTTAAGTGGGTCCGTGCCATGAGGTTACGGGACTACCCGATGCCAGCTGCGGATGAACCACTGATTCCGCACATAATGGATGCGGTCTAAATCAGATCAATGCTGGGATGAGCGAAATGTATTCCGTGACTAAGCAGTTCCTATTTCAACACCTTCAGCGCCTTGTTCATGATCGCAGCGGTGCCACCATGGTTGAGTATGGCCTGCTTGTTGCAACTCTTAGTGTCGCAATCCTTTTGACTGTTGGTAGCATTGGAGGAACGGTCCGGGATGATATATTTCAAGTTATCTCCAATGTCATGCTGACGGGCGCAAACGAAGCTGCGCAAAACTAAAACCAGTGAATTCTAGATATTCAACCCCGTTTCAATCCAACTTCTTCTGTACCCAAAGCAGCGGCCAGCCGGGTTTTGGCTGACCCTGGTTTGAGCGGTCTTTGTTGGCTCGAATGTGGTGCCCACCCGAGCAAGGTGACCATGTTGAAGGTTGCGCGGACCCGCCCATCGGGGTCGGCATAATCTTGGGCATACAATTGCGCTGCCCTGAAGAACACTGATTTTGCCAAAGATTTTTTGCTACGATCTTTGAGGATGTTTGTTGCTCCCATCGCCCTCAAGTCAGCCATCAAATCAAACATGGAATTGTAGCGGACAGTGAGCGGATCCATGTCGGTGACTGGCAATGCGAAACCGGCACGTTGCAATAGTCCGCCCAAATCGCGAGTGTCTGCGAAGGGCATGACACGTGCTGCTGCGCCGCCCTTGAGCTCCAGTTCTGCACGTGTCAGGCAATCCCTTAATTCCGTCAATGTGCCAGCACCTGCAAGGGTTGCCAAAAACAGTCCATCAGGCCGCAATGCTCTGCGGATCTGAATGAGGGTTCCTGGCAGGTCGTTCACAAATTGCAATGAAAGTGCGGACACGATGAGATCGGTGGACTGATCTTTTAGAGGCAGCACCGTATCATCTGCGACAAAGGCCGGAGCGGTCAGGTGCGGGTCTGGTTGCCAAAGATCAGCCCTGTAGAGTGTTTTTGCTTTGCCGGTCGCGCTAAGCAATGACTCGACATGCCCGCAGTGGCCGCCCAGATCAATCGCCGTTTCGAAAGTCCTGGTGATCGTAGATAGCCGCTCTTCGAGATCTTCTGCGACGGCCTTCAACAAAAAGTCGGAACCGGGTTTTGCATTCACCAGAGCGGTTCTGCGCCTCATCCGCAGCAGTTCACGATCAAACAATTCGGGTTGCGCGGTCACGGATTTTGCCTTCCTGTACTTTCTTGCCGTCGACATAAGTCAATTGCAAAGATGCGTCAAAACCATCTGACAGTCTCAGTAGTCTGATTGCATCTTGTGTTGCTGTGGGCCTTGTGCACACTCTTTGGGTGTGTGAGGTGCGTATGACGTTCAAATCCTTTGTGTCTTTGCCTGCGATGACAGCCGGGGGTTACCTTCTTGATGCCTTATTGCCAAGGCGCTGCCCCTGTTGTGAGTGCGGTGTTGCCAGCGGTCTCGGCTTGTGTGGCAGCTGCTGGCAACAAGTCCGATTTTTAGAACGGCCTTGGTGTCAGAGAATGGGAACACCGTTCACCCACGATGTCGGCGAAAATGCACTGAGCCCGCGAGCCATCGCCGACCCGCCTGAATTTGATCGTTTGAGAGCTGTCGCCTTCTACACAGGGCCGGCAAAGGATCTGGTTTTAGCGCTAAAGTTTGCTCGGCGCAGAGAATTGGCGGAGGCTATGGGCACATGGATGGCGCGTTCAGGTGCTGAATTTTTGGGTGATAGCCTGGTCATCCCAGTGCCGCTCCATTGGACGCGCCTTTGGCAGCGCCGGTTCAATCAAGCCGCGGATCTTGCACGTGTTGTTGCGAACATCTCAGGCGCAGACTATGCCCCGTTCATATTTAAGCGGACGAGGCGGACGCAGCAACAAGTCGGGCTTCCTGCAAAGGCGCGCAAGCGCAACGTGCGGCGGGCCTTTCAAGTGCCGGACAATCAACTGCAAAAGCTCGCTGGGCGACGTGTGGTTCTCGTCGACGATGTTTACACGACAGGGTCCACAGTGCGCGCGTGCACAAAAGTGCTGAAATCTGCAGGTGCAAGTACCGTCGATGTCCTGACTTTTGCCTTGGCAGATCCTGCCAATCACGAAGACGTTGACCGTCCTGATTAAGCAAGTCGCCCGAAATTCTTGAGTTTTCGGGCTATCAAACGCATATACCGCTGCAAGCAACTTCCATTGCGCACTATGGAGACGATCTACTGTGCGAGAAAAGGAAATCAGGAATGTCTGACGTCACGATTTACACACGGCAACTCTGTGGGTTCTGTACGGCTGCAAAGCGCCTTCTGGAAAAGAAGGGTGTTTCGTTCACCGAGCATGACGCGACCTTTGACCCAAAACTGCGCCAAGAGATGGTGCAAAAGGCCAATGGTCGGTCCACTTTCCCGCAGATTTTCATCGGATCAAAACACGTTGGTGGGTGTGATGATTTGCATGACCTTGACCGTGCAGGCAAACTGGATCAGTTGCTCGCTTCGTAATTCTGAGGGAGCTCAAAACGATTTCCTTTTGAGGATGAAGAAATGGCCACCTTCAAAGCGGCGTGTATTCAACTGCGCAGCGGTAAATCCATTGAGCAAAATGCAAGTGTTGCGGAACAGTTGATCCGGCAAGCGGCCGAGGCTGGAGCGATCTATATCCAGACACCGGAAATGTCGAATGTTCTGGTCCGCAGCCGCGAAGAGCTGATGGAACGGATCGGGTCTGGCACTGCCGATCCATTCTTGAAGATGGCGCAACGGGTAGCCTCAGAGCTCAATGTGTATCTTCATCTCGGTTCGTTGGCTGTCATGAAAGACAGCGGCAAAGTCGCCAACCGGGCTTTTTTCATTGGCACAGATGGCGCAATTCAAGCGTCCTATGACAAGATACACATGTTCGATGTCGATCTGCCAAATGGCGAGAGCTGGCGAGAGTCGGCAACTTATGACCCGGGTCAGGAAACGATATTGACGGATGCGCCCTTTGGGCGTGTTGGCATGGCTGTGTGTTACGATGTTCGTTTCCCAGCCGTCTTTCGTGAACAAGCACGGCGCGGTGCGGAGATCCTGACCGCACCGGCAGCTTTCACTCGGCAGACTGGTGAAGCGCACTGGCATGTGCTACAGCGCGCCCGCGCAATCGAAAACGGAGCCTACATGATCTCCGCGGCCCAAGGTGGTGTCCATGAAGACGGCCGTGAGACCTACGGCCACAGCCTGATGGTCGACCCGTGGGGAAAGGTCATTGCCGAGCTGGAACATGATGAGCCGGATTTCATCGTCGCGGCTATTGAGACTGAGAATGTTGCCAAGGCAAGGGCGCGCATTCCCGCCATCGCAAACGAGCGGGCATTCGCGTCTCGTATTGCCCATGGTCTGAAGGAGATACCTGCGTGATTAAATACACGCTTGTTTGCGATGCGCCGCACAGGTTTGAAGGCTGGTTCCGTAATTCGGAAGACTTTGAAATGCAATGCGGCCGTGGCCTTGTGACATGCCCGGTCTGTAACAGCACAGATGTCAAGAAGGGTTTGATGGCGCCTGCTGTGTCGACGTCGCGGAAAAAGGACGCCATGGCGGTTCCTGATATCACTGAAACTGCGCCGCCTCCTCCTACCGCCGCGCCAGCATCCAGCCCACAGGTTCCAGCTTCTGCCAGTGACGTCAAACCGCAAGCTTCTGCACTCATGCCCAATGATGTGCGTCAGAAAGAGATTGTAGAGGCATTGCGGCTGGTGCGTGCCAAAATGACAGAAAATTCTGAAAATGTTGGATCTTCTTTTGCCTCTGAGGCCCGCAAGATCCACTACGGCGAAGCGGAAGAACGAAATATCTACGGTGAAACCTCACCGAAAGAAGCGATGGACCTTATCGACGAAGGAATCTCTGTTCTTCCTCTGCCTGAGTTGCCTGACGACAAGAATTGACAAAGCTGCCGGTCGCAAAACACCGTGGCCGTCAAAGGTGGAGAGGCAGCTGTCGCGCTGAACCTCTCCGAATCCTCTTTATGACGTTGCAGCTGTCTTCCGGCGTGCTTTCGGTTTCTCGACTTCCTGCATGCTTTCTTCGACCGCCTTGCTGAGTTCGCTCACGGTCTCCATCGCTGTTTCGTTCAATTCTTCCGCGGCTGCAGCGTTCTCGGTGAAGCTCTCGCGCATCAAAGCGGCTTGCTTCTCAAAGTGCGCCTGATACTCGCTGGTCATTTTTGAATAGAAAGCCTGCAGTGTGGCAAAGGTTTCCTCTGGTGCCGTGCACTGGCTGAGCGATTTCGCACACTCAAAATCTTCATGAAACCGGTGGTTTACGAAATCCATATGGTCTTCGAATGCCTTTCCGGCATGTGTCCACATGGTTTCTCCCATTTTCTGGAAACTGGCGACGGCCTTGGCTTCCATACGGTCTTCGCGTTCGGCGAACGCCCAGTTGGAAAACGCGGGCATTGGCCATTCCGGCATCATGCCGGTGAGATCGAAACTTGTCGTATTACGTTTGGTTGGCATTGGACCCTCCGCTTCAAAATGGCTGTTCCGCGAACGCCGGCGGGGGGAATTTTTAAGCCGGCGTCAGTTCCGGTTCGTGGACACTGCAATCTGAGCAGCGCCAAAACATTTTTTGACCTTACGGCAGATATGCGGCCTAACTTTGATGCAGGTCAATTTTTCACTGCGGCATTTTGGACACTGAGCGAAGGCCAGAACTGGTTCTCAGGCATCGTTCAAGAAGTTGCGCAGTGCGCCGGTCACTTCATCCGGTTTTTCCAACGTGGAAAGATGGCCGCTATCTTTGATAATGGCCAGACTGCTATTTGGAATGAGCGAGTGTATCTCTTGCGCTAGCTCAGGAGGCGTCAGGGTATCGCCATCTCCGACCAGAACGAGCGAAGGACAGGATATCTCATGAAGCCGTGGCCGTGCATCGGGTCGATGGATCAGCGCTGTCTGTTGGCGAATAAAGGCTTCTGGACCAGTGTCTGATGCCATCTCGACAACGATTTGTTTGAGATCGTGGTCGTCTTGCCGTCTCTCGTGGACAAATCCGGGAAAGAGCAGTTCAGGAACCTTTTCAAAGCTCCGTTCCCTAGCCAGTCTGATCAGGAACTCGCGCCGCTCTGTTTGTTCCGGAGTATCCGCACGCGCATTCGTATCCAGCAGCGCGAGCTTGCCGACCCGCTCTGGTGCCTCGCGCATGATTTCCATAGCGATATAACCGCCCATGGACAGGCCAATCAGAGAGAACCGGTCAGGCGCTTGTTTCAAGATGTCGGCCGCGATCGCTTCAATCCTGTCATGCTCGCGGTGATTGGCAACCATGATCGGGCGGTCCGCGAACGCAACGATCTGTGGTGCGTACAGGGCTTCGGTGCACAGAAGTCCCGGGACAAACAGAATCGGATCGCTCATCAGGATGCCTTGGACCGTTCTGCAAGTAGCATGTAGTTGACGTCCATGTCGCGCGAACGGGCCCAGGTGTCGGTGATGGGGTTAAAACTCACACCGGACCGGTCAATGATGGTCAGGCCTGCTGCGTTGAGAGGAGATTCGATTTCAGACGGTTTGACCAGTTTTTCGTAGGAATGTGTGCCCTTTGGCAGCCAACGCAAAACGTACTCCGCCCCCACAATCGCCAGAGCATAAGCCTTTAAAGTCCGGTTGATTGTCGCAACGAACATGAGGCCACCTGGGCGGACCATCTGGCTCGTCGCGTTCAAGAAAAGCGGGACATCGGCGACGTGTTCAACGACTTCCATGTTCAGAACGACGTCGAATGTTTCGCCGGCCTCGGCCAGCGCTTCCGCTGTTTCGGCGCGGTAGTCGATGTCCAAGCCCGAGGATTGCATGTGGAGTTTGGCAACCTCAATGTTGGTTTCAGAGGCATCTGCGCCGACGACATCGGCTCCGAGCCGGGCCATCGGTTCGCTCAAGAGGCCTCCGCCACATCCGATGTCCAGAAACCTTAGGCCCTTAAACGCGTCCGGAGAGTTTGGATCTCGGTCGAATTGACGGCAGACCTCCTGTTTGATGTAGGACAGCCGTACCGGGTTGAATTTGTGCAGTGGTTTGAACTTGCCGGTCGGATCCCACCATTGATCGGCCAACGCTGAAAACCGGGCAACTTCATCACTGTCGATCGTTCCGTTGGTTTTTTGTGCCGTACTTGTCATCTGAAGACCCTTCATCGGAGTGGCGGGGAGCGCCACTCCGTATATTTCAAAAGTGTTCTCTGTCGTTCCAAGGTCGCAGCCTATTTGTCAAGCCAACCTGTTGCAGCATCGCGACGCACCCTGTATGCATGTCCGCCGATCCAACAGGCGCGACCGGCGCCCCGGGAAGTCATAACTAGAATACGAGTGGTATGGCCCGACTGGTTTTAAAATTTGGCGGGACATCGGTTGCTGACCTCGATCGCATCCGCAATGTCGCACGCCACGTCAAACGGGAAGTGGACGCAGGTCACCAGGTCGCTGTTGTTGTTTCAGCAATGTCCGGGCAGACCAACAAGCTGGTTCAGTTCTGCCGTGACGCTTCACCGCTGCATGATGCCCGCGAGTATGACGCGGTCGTTGCTTCAGGCGAACAGGTGACTTCTGGCCTCCTGGCCATTGTCCTGCAGGACATGGGCGTCAATGCACGCTCTTGGCAGGGGTGGCAGGTTCCGATCAAGACGGACGAAAATCACGGTGCCGCGCGCATCCGTGAGATCGATGGTGCGTTTTTGACCGAGCGGCTTGAGCAAGGACAGGTGGCTGTTCTCGCTGGCTTTCAGGGCATTTCGCCGGACAACCGGATTTCGACGCTTGGCCGGGGCGGCTCTGACACCAGTGCGGTTGCGATCGCAGCGGCCATCAAGGCTGACCGGTGTGATATCTACACAGATGTTGACGGGGTCTACACGACCGACCCGCGGATCGTCCCGCAGGCACAACGCCTTGACCGCGTCTCGTTTGAAGAAATGCTCGAAATGGCGTCTCTTGGCGCGAAGGTTCTTCAGGTGCGGTCGGTTGAAATGGCCATGGTGCACGGCGTTCGCACATTTGTGCGGTCAAGCTTTGATGACCCGGATGCACCGCAGACTGGCCAGGACGGCCTTCCGGTAGGTACTCTTATTTGCGACGAGGATGAACTCGTGGAACAGCAGGTTGTCACCGGCATTGCATATGCCAAGGACGAAGCTCAGATCTCTATCCGTGACGTGGCGGACAAGCCGGGGGTCGCTCAATCCGTTTTCGGCCCATTGGCGGATGCCAGCATCAATGTGGACATGATCGTTCAGAACATCTCTCCCGATGGCAAGACGACTGACATCACGTTCACGGTTCCTGAAGCGGATTTCGCTCGGGCGAAAAAAGTTTTGGAAGACAATCGCGATGAGATCGGTTTCCAAAACCTCGAGGGCGCTGCTGATGTTGTGAAAGTGTCCGTTATCGGCATTGGAATGCGGTCTCATGCCGGCGTCGCAGCCCAGTGCTTTAGCGGTTTGGCGAGCAAGGGCATCAACATCCGCGCGATCACGACCTCGGAAATCAAGATTTCCGTTCTTATCGATTCTGCCTATGCGGAACTTGCAGTCCGGACTCTCCATTCGCTATACGGGTTGGACGGATAAGAATCCGTGAGTCTGGTTTCGGCCTAGTCGAGACCGGGTTTTTGCTTAGCGGGATTACTCGGGGGCGGAATGCGCAGCAACCTAGCAGGACCGCGCCTATTGCTCCGCCGGCTCCGGGAAGTCATGGCGGAGCCCATCAAGGCGCAGGAGCGTCTCGACAAGATCGTTGTTTTGATCGCGTCGAACGTCGTTGCCGAAGTGTGTTCCGTTTATATTCTGCGTGCCGATGGGGTTCTTGAACTTTACGCCACCGAGGGCCTGAAGCGCGAAGCTGTTCACAATGCTTCATTGCGCGTTGGGGAAGGCCTGGTTGGTCTGATTGCGGCAGAGGCCCGTCCCCTTAATCTCCCAAATGCAAGTGCGCATCCCGGCTTCGCCTATTTGCCGGAAACCGGGGAAGAAGCTTACAATTCCTTCCTCGGCGTGCCGATCTTGCGGGCAGGGCGGACGCTTGGGGTTCTCGTTGTCCAGAACCAGTCTCACCGCACCTATCTCGAAGACGAGGTCGAAGCCCTTCAGACCACAGCCATGGTCATCGCGGAGATGGTTGCGGCCGGAGAGCTTGAAGCGATTTCACAGAAGGCAACCGGGTTGGATATGTCCCGGCCGATCGCCTCGTCAGGCGTTGGTTTGGCCGAAGGTGTCGGGTTGGGGCACGTGGTTCTCCATGAGCCCAGAGTTGTTGTCACCAATCTCATCTCAGAAGATGCCGACAAGGAAAAGCAACGGCTTGACGGTGCAATCAATCGTCTGAGGCTATCGATTGACGACCTTTTGGCCAGCGGCGAAATCGCTGCGACCGGCGAGCATCGCGAAGTGCTCGAAGCCTATCGCATGTTTGCATATGACCGCGGCTGGATTCGGAAGATTGAAGAAGCGATCAGAAACGGTCTGACGGCGGAAGCCGCCGTTGAAAAGGTGCAGAGCGACACGCGCGCCCGGATGTTGCGGCAGACAGACCCGTACCTGCGCGAGCGCCTGCATGATCTTGACGATCTTGCGCATCGGTTGATCCGTGAATTGATGGGCCGCGAGCACGGCCCTGGGATCGACGAGCTGCCGCAGGATGCCATCATCATCGGCCGGAACATGGGCGCTGCCGAGCTATTGGATTATGGCCGCGACCGGATCAGGGGACTCGTTCTTGAAGAAGGTGGTCCAACCAGCCACGTGACAATTGTCGCAAGAGCGCTCGGCATTCCAGCTGTCGGTTTGGTAGATGACATCGTCAGCCTCGCCGATGGCGGTGATGCAATTATCGTTGACGGGGACACGGGCGAGGTTCATCTGCGTCCGGCTGCGGATCTTGAAAATGCGTATGCAGAAAAAGTCCGCTTCCGCGCCCGGCGACAGGCTCAATACCGGCGGCTGCGCAACAAACCCTCGGTTACCAAAGACGGCGTTGAAGTCGCCCTTCAGATGAATGCGGGCCTCCTGGTGGATCTGCCGCATCTGGAAGAGGCCGGTGCAGCCGGGATTGGGCTGTTTCGGACAGAACTCCAATTCATGGTGGCCTCGTCGTTTCCCAGGATGCGGGATCAGCAAGCCCAATATACGCAAATTCTGGATGCGTCCGGCGGCAAGCCGGTCACGTTCCGGTCGCTCGATATTGGCGGCGACAAGGTTCTCCCGTATCTCCGGTCCATCTTGGAGGAAAACCCGGCGATGGGCTGGCGCGCCCTGCGGCTCGGCCTCGACCGGCCTGGCCTGCTGCGCACGCAGATCCGGGCCCTGCTGCACGCAGCGGCTGGGCGTGATCTGAAACTGATGTTTCCAATGGTCGTGGAAGTCGATGAATTCCTTCAGGCCCGCGGTTTGGTCGAGAAAGAACTGAAGCACCTGCGCCGCCACGGACACCCGGTGCCGGAAACCATCCGTCTTGGAGTGATGGTGGAAGTGCCATCCCTTCTGTTCCAGCTTGAAGAACTTCTGGGCCATGTGGACTTCATATCTGTCGGCTCCAACGATCTGTTCCAGTTCTTTTGCGCGGTAGACCGCGGCAACACCCGCGTTGCAGACCGTTTCGATCCCTTAAGCCCTCCGTTCCTGAGGGCCTTGAAACAAATTGTGGATGCGGCAGATAAAGCACATGTACCGGTGACACTGTGCGGCGAAATGGCTGGTAATCCGTTGGCGGCCATGGCACTGATTGGGCTCGGATATCGAAACTTGTCGATGTCGCCCGCATCCTTGGGGCCCGTCAAAGCCATGCTTCGGACCCTGGATGCCGGCAGATTGAGCGCGCGGCTGTTGTCAAGAATGGAGCCTGGGCATCGCGATAGCGATATTCGGGCATTTTTGACCCGCTTTGCCGAAGAAATGGATGTTGCGCTTTAGCAGCTTGCCGAACCTAGCCACCCCATTTTGGGATTTCAGGAGACACAGCGCGTATGCTGGCGCGTCACAAACTCGATAACCTGCTCGATCGGTTTGCCGAACTTGAACACATGATGTCCGCCAATCCGGACCCGGCATCTTATGTGAAACTGTCCCGTGAATATGCCGGGCTTGAGCCTTTGGTCCTGAAGATCCGGGCCTTGGTCAAGGCAGAAGAAGACCTGAAGGGTGCTGAGGATCTGATTGAAGATCCGGCGACCGATCCTGAGATGCGGGAACTTGCGGAACTTGAACGGGACGAACTCTCCGAGAACCTTGAGCGTTTGACACAGGATGTGCGCATCGGTTTGCTTCCCAAGGATGAAGCCGACACCAACGATGCGATTTTGGAAGTCCGTGCCGGTACCGGTGGTGATGAGGCCGCGCTTTTTGCCGGTGATCTGTTCCGGATGTATCAGCGCTACGCCGAATTGCGCGGATGGAAAGTCGAAATTCTCTCCGCCAGCGAAGGCGAAGTCGGTGGCTTCAAGGAAGTCATTGCTTCCGTTTCCGGCGAGAATGTATTTGCCCGGCTGAAATTCGAATCTGGAGTTCACCGCGTTCAACGGGTGCCTGCGACCGAATCCGGTGGGCGGATCCACACCTCCGCTGCTACTGTTGCGGTTCTTCCTCAAGCGGAAAACGTTGATATCGATGTTCAGGATAGCGATTTAAGGATCGATACCTTCCGGGCGTCTGGTGCGGGCGGCCAGCACGTCAACACGACGGATTCTGCGGTCCGCATAACGCACATCCCGACCGGGATCGTTGTCGCGGTTCAGGACGAACGTTCGCAGCACAAAAACAAGGCGCGGGCGATGCAGCTACTGCGCGCCCGGATCTATGATGAGGAGCGGGAGCGGGCTGCGAGCGAGCGCACCGAGGCGCGCCGTTTGCAAGTTGGGTCCGGGGACCGTTCAGAGCGCATCCGCACCTACAATTTCCCGCAAGGCCGGGTCACCGATCACCGGATTGGATTGACGCTCTATAAGCTTGATCAGATCATCGCCGGAGAAAGCCTTGATGAGGTGATCGAAGCCTTGATCCTGGATTACCAGGCAAACCTTTTGGCGTCGGAAGAAGCCTGATTCAAGAAGGCAGCTCATGAAAACCGGGGCGCTTTATCGCCAGATCCGCGATCAGTTCCGTGGCGGCAAACTGGAAACACCGGAACTGGATGCGAAACTCTTGGTCAGCGCCGCTTTGCGGATATCTGTCTCAGAGTTGTTGCTCAGCGAAAGCGAGGAGGTCCCGGATGCAGCAGCTGGTATCGCGTTGGAATACGCAACGCAGCGGCTGAACGGAAAACCGGTTGGCCGGATACTTGGAGAACGTGAGTTCTACGGCCGGACCTTCCGGCTAAATCATGCGACCCTTGAGCCGCGTCCGGACACGGAAACCCTGATTGAAACTGTCCTGAAGGACTGTGATCCGGTCCGGCCGCTGACAATGTGTGACATTGGGACGGGAACCGGGGCCATCGCCGTGACGTTGCTTGCTGAGTTGCAGGAAGCGATCATGGTTGCGGTCGACATCTCAGAAGATGCGCTGGGCTGTGCAGCAAGCAATGCCGATAATCATGAGGTTGGTGACCGCTTTCTTCCCGTTCGTGGTGACTATGTAGCCGCGCTGCAGCATGGATTTGACTGGGTAATCAGCAATCCCCCCTATATCCGCACGCCGGTCTTGAGTGAACTTTCCAAGGACGTGCTTCAGCACGATCCGATTCTTGCCTTGGATGGCGGCGCAGACGGTCTGCAAGCCTATCGGCAGATCGTTTCGCAGGCGGCTTCCATTTTGGTGCCGGGTGGGCGAATAGCTTTGGAAATAGGCTATGATCAGGGCGAAGAGTTGAAAAACCAGCTGCGTCATCATGGCTTTGAGGCAATTGATATCATTCAGGATCTTGGCGGGCGTGACCGGGTTGCAACAGCTCGCCGGGTTTAATGATCATGATTTAATCTTGCTGCGAAAAAGCACTTGGAAATCGTAGCGGAACGGGGTACGTTCGGCTTGCCGAGACCGGAGATGTGATAAGCGTTTAAGCGGGGCATACGCATCCGGCAACTTCACAAAATGTGCTGACTTGCGCAGTGAATGTAGTTGTCAATCGGGCTAACCGGTTTTTGGACTGTCGGAGAAAAAGACATGGGCACTGGCTTTCAGCCGGGCTTCCAGCGTCTGACTTTTCATTGACAGCTGCAGGCCATCACGGGTTGGTTTCGGCGCGTATTTCGTATCGGTTTAAAGATATTCCGATGTTTGGTCGGCCATGGGCTGACCGCCGTTCCTTAAGAGAAAACGGCAGGATGAGACCAGGAAATCAAAGCAATAAGCGTATGCGCGGACGGGGCCGCAAGGGACCTAATCCGCTAACCCGGACTTATGAATCCAACGGTCCTGATGTGAAAATCCGCGGCACAGCGATGCATATTGCGGAGAAGTATCAGCAGCTTGCCCGCGATGCACAGGCATCGGGCGACCGGGTGATGTCCGAGAATTACAATCAGCATGCTGAGCACTATCTCCGTATCGTAGCGGCTGCACAGCCGCCGCAGCAGAACACGCAGCACACTGCGCGTCATGAGGCGGATGACAACCAGGATCAGGCAGCCGTAAACGGCTCTGGCGGATCTCAAGGCAGTGACCAGCCGTCAAAGCCATCCGCGGACAACACCGTTGTTGATGGAGATGCTCCGCAGCCGTTTATCGACAATATGCCGGTGATTGATCAAGAAGGTCAGGTGAACGGGGCAGCTCAGGCGTCTGATGAAGCCGGCGAAGCTGAAGAGAAGCCGCGCCGCCGGACCCGGACGCCACGGACTCGTACCCCGCGCAAAGCTGCATCAGAGGCTGGCTCTGAAAATGAAGCGCAAGCTGATGACGGCGGTCCTGAAGCTGCGGATGAAGGCGAAGTGCAACCAAAACCGCGGCGCCGGACAACCCGGACACGCCGTACCAAAGCAACGGAAGATACACCTTCCGAAACGGCTGCAGCTGGTGAATGATGCCAGCGTCAAACAAGCTCTGAATGATAAGAAAACGGCGTCCATTTGGGCGCCGTTTTTATTTTGCCCGGCAATCGGGCAGTAATTTGGTGCTCGGGTCTTTTGTGATGAAAATGCAACACTATATTGGGTAGGCAGTGCTTTACGAGGCTGCGCAGATGCCCACCAAGGGGTCTGAAACTCAAAAACGTTCCCCACGCTTCGGGTGGTGCGGACGGGAAGGGGATTGCACATGAACTTTGAAAAATATACCGAACGGGCCCGTGGATTCGTTCAATCTGCCCAGACATTTGCATTGGGCCGTGGCCACCAGCAGTTTACTCCGGAACATGTTCTGAAGGTCCTTCTGGATGATCCGGAAGGTATGGCAAGCGGCTTGATCAGCCGAGCTGGCGGAGATGCAAAAGCTCTCAAGGGTGATCTTGAAGGCATTCTCGACAAAATGCCGAAAGTCTCCGGTGGCTCTGGTCAACTTTACATGCACCAGGCAACCGCGCGGCTGTTTGATCAGGCAGAAAAGATAGCTGACAAGGCCGGCGACAGTTTCGTGACTGTCGAGCGTCTGTTGCTGGCTCTGGTCATGGATGCAGACAGCGAAGCTGGCAAGTTGTTCAAGCGTCACGGCATCACGCCGAATGCCTTGAATGAAGCTGTCAATCAGTTGCGCCAAGGCCGCACGGCTGACAGTGCGACGGCTGAAAACCAGTATGAAGCTTTGAAAAAATATGCCCGAGACCTGACCGAGGTGGCGCGGGACGGAAAACTTGATCCGGTGATTGGCCGCGACGAGGAAATCCGCCGCACGATCCAGGTCTTGTCACGGCGAACGAAAAACAACCCCGTTTTGATCGGTGAGCCGGGCGTCGGCAAAACCGCGATTGCGGAGGGTTTGGCGCTCCGGATTGTCAACGGCGATGTTCCTGAGTCCTTGAAGGACAAACAGTTGCTGGCACTCGACATGGGTGCCCTGATCGCCGGTGCGAAGTACCGCGGCGAGTTTGAGGAGCGTTTGAAGTCCGTCTTGTCTGAGGTTGAGGCCGCAGCGGGTGGCATTGTTCTCTTCATCGACGAAATGCACACGCTTGTGGGTGCCGGTAAGGCGGATGGTGCTATGGATGCATCGAACCTCCTGAAACCTGCGCTCGCACGCGGAGAACTGCACTGTGTCGGGGCCACGACGCTCGATGAGTACCGCAAACACGTTGAAAAGGATGCAGCGCTTGCTCGCCGTTTCCAGCCGGTTTTCGTAACCGAACCGACAGTGGAGGACACGGTTTCGATCCTGCGCGGGATCAAGGAGAAGTATGAATTGCACCACGGTGTACGCATCACCGACTCGGCAATTGTTTCGGCGGCATCTCTGTCAAACCGTTACATCACGGATCGGTTCTTGCCGGACAAGGCAATTGATCTTGTCGATGAGGCGGCAAGCCGCTTGCGCATGCAGGTGGATTCCAAACCGGAGGAACTGGACGAACTGGACCGGCGGATTATCCAGCTCAAGATCGAACGGGAAGCCCTCAAAACAGAAAGCGACGAAGCGGCCCAAGACCGTCTAGGAAAACTCGAAAGAGAACTGACGGATCTGGAAGAGCAATCCCAAACGTTGACCAGCCGCTGGCTTGGCGAAAAGGAAAAACTGAACCTTGAGCAAAAGATCAAGGAGCAGTTGGAGCAAGCCAGAATTGATCTGGAGATCGCACAGCGTCAAGGCGATTTGGCGAAGGCTGGGGAGCTGGCCTACGGGGTTGTTCCGGATCTTGAACGCAAACTGGCTGATGCAGAAGCGTCCGAGGACAGTGATGCAATGGTCGATGAGGCGGTCACTCCGTCGCATATCGCTCAGGTCGTATCCAAATGGACGGGCATCCCGGTCGATAAAATGCTGGAAGGCGAGCGCGAAAAGCTGCTCCGGATGGAAGATGTTCTCGCTGGCCGAGTGATTGGTCAGAGCGAAGCGATCCATGCGGTGTCGACCGCCGTGCGGCGGGCGCGCGCCGGGCTTCAGGATCCGAACCGGCCGATCGGGTCGTTCATGTTCCTTGGACCTACCGGGGTTGGTAAAACCGAACTCACCAAAGCTCTTGCCAGCTTTCTGTTCGACGATGACAGCGCAATGGTACGCATCGATATGTCGGAATACATGGAGAAACACTCTGTTGCCCGGTTGATCGGTGCCCCTCCCGGCTACGTCGGATACGAGGAAGGTGGTGCTCTCACCGAAGCGGTTCGTCGGCGCCCGTATCAGGTCGTGCTTTTTGATGAAATCGAAAAAGCGCACTCCGATGTCTTTAACGTGCTGCTGCAGGTCCTCGATGATGGCCGCTTGACGGATGGTCAGGGCCGGACTGTGGATTTCAGGAATACGCTGATCATCATGACCTCGAACCTCGGATCAGAGTTCCTGGTCAACCAGCCTGAAGGCGAAGACAGCGACGCGGTTCGCACTGAGGTGATGTCTGTGGTCCGCGGGCATTTCCGTCCGGAGTTCCTGAACCGGCTTGATGAGATTGTTCTCTTCCATCGGCTGCAGCGGTCTCAGATGTCGGCGATCGTCAAAATTCAGCTTGAGCGTTTGCGCGGTCTTTTGACTGATAGGAAGATTACGCTCAATCTGGACGATGGGGCCCTCGGTTGGTTGGCTCAAAAAGGGTACGATCCCGCTTATGGTGCGCGCCCGCTGAAGCGGGTGATCCAAAAGGATGTCCAGGATCCGTTAGCGGAGAAGCTGCTCGCCGGTGATGTACTCGATGGGCAAACAGTAAATGTATCCGCCGGGACGGACCGCCTGCTGTTTCAGGTGGCAGGCGCTGACAGTCAGGCCGCATAACCGAAGCGCAGCTTAAGGTAAGATAAAGCCTGCGGAGCAGTTGCTCCGCGGGCTTTTCACTTTCTCCGATCTCTGCTCTTTACGCAGGCCGGCTCAATTCAATGATGCGATCCGGGAAGGCTTGCGGGCTCTGTCGAGCAAGGTGTCGATCCTGTAGCGCTCCGCCTCGAAGGCTGTGCGCAGTTCGCCGTCCAAGGTTCTCCCCTTTGGCAATTTGATCCGCATTGGGTCCATAAAGCGGCCGTTGACGAGTACTTCGTAGTGCAGATGCGGACCGGTCGACAGGCCTGTGGAGCCGACATAACCGATAACGGTGCCTTGGTTGACCCTCGCCCCCTCTCGGATCCCTTTGGCGAACCCGGTCAAGTGACTGTAGGTGGTTACATAGCCGTTCGTATGCTGCAGCTCGATACGCCGTCCGTACCCGGAGCTCCAACCGGCTTTCTTGATTGTTCCGTTGCCAGCCGCGAAAATCGGAGTTCCACGTGGCGCTGCCCAGTCCACACCACGGTGCATCTTCGTGTATCTGTGAATTGGGTGGCGGCGCATGCCAAAGCCAGACCTGAATTTGCCGCCGTTCAACGGTTTCCGGATCAGGAACTTCTTCGCGCTCTGGCCAGAGTCGTCATAAAAGTCGATGACATTGTCATCCGGCGTCCGGTAGCGATAAAACTCGCGGCTTGTATTTCCGGTTTTCAAAGACGCATAAAGGATTTTCGGAGGACCGCCGGCTTCGCTTTCGGTAAAGAACAGCTCAAGTGCGTCACCAGGCTGGACGCGGGCATTGAAATCGACATCAAAGGAGAACATCCGGATGAGATCGTCGATGATTGCTTCCGGCATGTCCTGTTCGAGGGCCGTCTGGTAAAGGCTGTCGTAAATTGCGGGCGTCGGACCGCCGTAGGAAATGCGGTCGGCTTCTTCAAACGCATTCGCCAAAAACGTGTCGGGTTCTTTGGCTTCGATGTAGGATCCGCTGTCAGAGCGGGCCACAGTCGCCTGGTGTTCGGTATCGGTGTAAAGACTGATCCGTTCCGGACGCATCCGCTCCAGATTTTCCGGATCCGGGGCATACGCAATCCGCAGCCGTTGACCATCCTCGATTTCCGTAAAGCCGAAAACATCTCGGAATGCATCATTGATGATAGCGGCTTCCGTGTCAGTGGCCTCGTGTTCCAGCAACAGATCAGCAAGGTTTTGGCCCGAGCTCAATGGGATGATTTTTTCATCCATGCCGGCAAACCGGATTTCTTCCTCCCGTTTGGAGACGAAGGAGACGTTTTCCGGCGTGATGCGCACGGCAAACCGTTCGAGATCGGGCTGAAGCGCAAGGTTGAAGTCAAAACGGCCCGGATCAACCAGGGTCTTTGCGGCCATCTCAACCGTGTCGATCGACATTGTGCGTGCGATTTCGCGCACCGAGAGTTCAATCTCGGTTTCAGTGGGAGTCGCATCCAAGGCAATCGAGCCGCTGTCTGATGGGAACGCGGTCAGACTGATGCTGACTTCGCTTTCAAGTTTTGCCCCATAGCTGGAGTCGGCGAGGAGTAACGTTTCAGCTCCAGGTGCCCCGCCCTCGTCGTTCAAATCCTGATTGTCTGCAAACATCGCCATCGGATTGAAATCGGGGATGAGTTGGGCGAGATCCGGATCGGACCGGGTAGCAAGGCTGGCACTTACGAAAATATGAGGTTGCACCCGGATATTTTCGCGCTCCCCAACTCGGGTTACCACATTTACGTCAAGCACCTGTTTGTTGGAATACTCGGTGGCGGTTCGAAGCACCCGGTCGCCCTTCGACCCACGCCCGCCAGTTTCGAGATAACCGTTGGCGCCAAATTCAAACGATGGTGTGGCTGCAACACTGTACTGCCCGTCCAGTGCGGCCGTAAGCGCGCCGCCCATCAAGACCAGAGATGTCACGCCTGTCAGAACAGTTCCGGTCAACCACCTGAAAGAGACTTGCCGACGGTCCGGCAATCCCTGCCCTGCCTCATAGGAACGAAGGGGAGGTTCATTCCCAAGGTCGATTTGCGATCGTTGATGGTTATGGAAGGGCCCAAGATGCATGTGTAACCGGTCCGGTCCTTTCAATCGCTCAATGAAGCGGTGCTGCAAATATAAAGCGGTGTGCGCCCTGCAGGTTAACAGCTGAAGACGCTAAATGCCGGTTTTCGGCAAAAACGTCAAACATTCATCTTCAGAGATTACCCTGCTTGCCCGAGAAATAAGGGCCTATGTCTGAAATCCGGCATAAATATGTTACTAGAAGACCGGCATTTGCGACGAGAAACCGGAGCCCCCAATTGGGCTAATACAGTCGAACTGGTCCCACATTATATATAGTCGCCTCTGGGGCCGGGCTTTGGCCGAGTGTGAGAGCAGGCTTCGATATATGCATGTGAAGCGAGCTAGAAGGCCCCCGTTGTCTTTCATAAGATACTGTAAAAAATAACAATTCCAGCATTTCTGTTTTTTGTGAATCTTTTTTGACAAACTGTGTTGACTCCAACTGGGGCGATGCGTATAACCCCCTCCATCGACGGCGGCGCTGCTGACGCGGCGCTCTTCACCGTCGGTTCTACCGAAAGATTTGAACCAAACGCCTCAACAAGGCCTCGGCTCTGTGTCTTCCGGTGTCGGCAATTCAAGCCGCATTCGCTCCGGTGAATGGTTCATTGACAATTTGATATTTGAAGGAAGGGAAGCGTAGGCGGCGTTGGTCTTGCGATGCTTGGGTTCTTATGGGCTTGAGTGTTTTAAGAGTTACGCAGGTACGCTGATCTTTCAGACAAGGAAG
>NZ_JAGHRJ010000004.1 GCF_017743865.1 Labrenzia sp. R4_2 | reverse complement strand
TAGCTCGTCAGGCTCATAACCTGAAGGTCGCAGGTTCAAATCCTGCTCCCGCAACCAATAAAAACAGCCGCCTTTTGGGCGGCTTTTTTGTTGGAAGAGGTCGCTGATTTTGACCTGACGGGGTCCCCGGAAGGAGCACAACGTCCGACGCAACGGGGCAGAAAACATTCAAATCCTGCTCCCGAAAACAAATCCCCAAAAAAATCAAAACCTCGCTCTTTAGCGGGGATATGCGCGTCTTGAAACAGCTGCGATCCGAACTCATGGCAGACGACCAAAAAGCAATAAAGCTCAAACAAAAAGGCAAATGCTAAGGCGATATTTCCGGATATGATTGGGTCTCCGCCGCCCATTTTCAGGTTGCCCCAATCCAAACTAAAAATACATTCGCACATCAAGAAACCGGCCTAATCATTGATGACCGAATTTCGGAAATGCGTTCGCCAAGCGTATCGGAAAATTCCTTTGCCACGATAGATATCGGCCGATGGGTCGGAGTAAGTATGGACAGATTGTTCTGGATCCGAGGCCGAAAGGGTCTGAAGACTATCAGTGGAGGGCCAAAACCATGCTTGTATATTTCTTGAGTTTTGAATGCTGTCACCATATCGCAAATGAGCGCACAAAGGCCAGCTTCCACGAACTTTAGACCAGGTTTGGATGTTTGGAGTTCAAATCGTTGATTTAATTGGACGCCAGTATCACGAAACCGATCCAAGGTTTGCTTGTGACTGCGGTGTTCTGGATGCAGCAGAGCGAGCGGGTACCCATCGAGATCTGCCGGTGTGATTACTTCTTTAGATGCCAGTGGATCTGAAGAGGAAAGTGCACACATGCACTCCAACTCGAAATCAACCTGATCAAAAGAACTCCTAACCCTCGGGGTTTCAGCAATGCCAATGTCAAAGTGTTGCGCTGCAATCAGGTCTTCAATTTCTGCGGAAGACTTGCCGGCCAGCGCGATATTCACTTTTGTCTTATCGGACAAAAAACGCGATATCACATCAGGCAGAAAGTCCTCCGCGACTTCCGGAATACAAGCGATACGCAGCTGACCTTGTTCCCGATTGGCAAGTCCGCGCAAAGTACGTTTGGAAATTTCGAGGCGTTTCAGAATAGCGTCCGCTTCCTCAAGGAAGAATTCAGCTTCGGGTGTGGGCACGAGCCGACCCTGTTCCCTCACAAAAAGTTTGAGTTCGAGTTCGGTTTCCAAGCCGGATATTGTTGAACTGATGGCCGGTTGCGTTCGCCCAAGCGTTCGCGCGGCTTCAGATATTGATCCGCACCGCATGACTTCCCGAAAGGTCGCAAGCTGCCTGATTGAAAGGTTCATAGAGGCTCTATGTTACAATCCGCAAATCCCCTCACACTGTGGAACTGAATTTAACCACCGTCAACTGCTTGTCGTTGTTGGAAAAATTCAACTTGCAGCAATCGCGCAGAGCATTCCGAACCTTACTCAGTATACTTTCCGTTGTGAAATATGCGTTGGGAAGTGGTTCATTCATTAACGGTGCTTAAGCCGGTGAAGATCATAGCTTTGCACATCTTCTAAGAGTTCGATAAAGGCGTAAGCCGCGTGGTTCAGTGATTGCTGCCCCTTTTCTACGGTCGCTGCAGAAGCGTTGCCTTGAGTGCCGTGCGGGTTGAGGTCTTGTGCTTTCCAGCCGAATTGTGCCTTCCCGTGCCCTCTTAAATGCTTAAATTCTTTGAGAAAACTCTGTTGTTCTGATGAGAAGTCCTGTGAAAGTTCCATCTGCACCAATTCTGGCCGTAGAGCAAGCATGAGCGACGTTTCGATGTCACCACCGTGGATGCCGTAGGTAAATTCGTCCTCCGGAAAAAGACCTTCTGGCTGTCCAAAGCGGAGCCAGTTCGTCCCCAGCACAAACATGTCGTGCCGAACGCGCAATTCTCGACTCACGATATCGATCACCGGAACATTGCCGCCATGGGAATTGATGATAACCAGTTTCCGTATTCCGGCACGGGCGATGGACTCACCGATTTCAATCCAGCAATTGGTGATGGTGTCCCAGCTGAGTGTAAGTGTCCCAGGGTAATCGATATGTTCGTCTGATTTGCCGACAGTCTGTACAGGAAGGAATGTCACTGGAAGGTGGTTAGGAAGAAGCTCAATTACCCGTCGGATCTGACCCTCGGCAAGCGTAGTGTCCGTCGACAGTGGCAAATGCGGCCCGTGCTGCTCGACGGCTGCCACAGGCAGGACTGCGATCCAGTCTTCTGTACCGGCACTATTGAAATCCTCTGTTGTCATCTCATGCCAGAAACGTTTGGGCAGCATTCTTGGTATCCTGATTCTAAGTCTCGCCTTCTTGATACCCGATTTTCTGGTGTCTGAAAAAAATGGGCGCTAAATGATCCTCGCGAAGTTTTGATGTCGAATTCTTAATTTAAATTAACAAATTGGCGATTATTTTCGGGGATACATAGCCCGATGATCGGCGCACTTTTATCCAAAACGCCGGCGAACCTATTGAGAAGCAGCAGTGTCGCTGGCGATGCGGCTCCCGGTTCTGAGGAGATAGCCCAGAACCGGGACGGGCCTGCTGTGCGCGACAGTCAGGCAAGCCCAAGGGCTGTTGCTGTCCGGACCGGTGCGGCGCCCATTCTAACGCCGCAAGCGATTCTTGCCTTGCAGGAAACCGATGAAACGGACGCCCCGGCGCGCCGAAAATCGCAGGCAGAACCGTCAGGTGATGGGCGCCAATTATCTGCAGAAAGTGACCAGGAGCAATCTCAGAAGTCCGGCAATACAGTGAGTGCTGATGCAGCGCAATCAGCCGGCGCGCAATCGCCTGCTAACCCAGCGTCTGCTGGTCAGGATGCGGCACAGCAGGCAGAGCCGGACGACGATGCAGATGGAGACGGGCTGACGGAGGGTGAAGAAAAACAGGTTCAGGAACTGAAGCAAAGAGACCGTGAAGTCCGGGCACATGAACAGGCTCATGCCCGGGTGGGCGGCGCTTATGCAAGTGCTCCGACCTACACGTTCCAGCAAGGCCCTGACGGCAAGCGTTATGCCGTAGGTGGTGAGGTACAGATCGACACGTCGACAGAACGCACGCCTGAGGCAACGATCCGGAAAATGCGCGTGGTAATCAGCGCTGCTCTGGCCCCGGCCGAACCGTCTGGCCAAGACCTGAGAGTTGCGCAACAGGCACGTTCACAATTGTCTGAGGCCCAGGCTGAGCTGCGTCAGCAAAAACTGGAAGAGTTGCGCGGCGATGAAACTGATGAAACGTCAGACGTCCCGGGTGCTGAGAACAGCTCGGCGAGCAGGAATAACCCATCTGAAAATGTCGCTAGCGCCAACGAGGCAGGATCATCAAGAGATGCCAATTCCGGTAAAGAGGATGATAGTAGCAGCTCCTCGCGCAACCGACCTGACGCCAGCGCAATAGAGGCGTACCAAGCAGCCTTGGAGCGGGCGAATGACTTGCAACAAGCAGCAGGATCGCTTTTTGCCTGAAGACGCTTTCGGCTTCATTCATGATACCAGCGTGATGCTAGAGTATTGCACCGGTTGCAAGACGGGCTGCCAATTCGAGACCATCTTGTGTGAGCGAAACAAGCCTCCGGCGGGTTCCGAAAGGCAAATGGTGGGTGGCAAGCTTGCGGTCGATCAGTTTCGCGATGGCGTCTTCTGTCTGGTCGTTTGTGATCCCGCAATCCTGGGAAATGCCGTCTATTGTCCGGACAGCCAAATCGCCCAATGCGCTTAAGACCGTTTTCTCAAGATCGCTCAGCGACCGTCCTGTTTGGCTGAGTTTCGGCGAAAGAGGATTGTTTTGATTAGCAACTGCGGCTTCTTCCTTTTGTAGTTTATAGGCGAGATTGTCCTTTAGCTCCTGAATTTGAACTTCCGCGCGCTGTTGGCTGTCGGCCATCTTGTTAGTCAGCTCGTTGATGACGCGATCCGACAATCTCGACAGAAAGGCCTTTGCCGAGAAACCGGCCAATATGCAGAAGCCTCCAAAAATGAGATAGGACTCACTGTTTTCGCCGTTCCTAACTTTATTCAGGATGTTCGATTGTAGAAGTGAAAGGAAAAGGGGAACAGTAAAAGCGGCGATGATGCCGACTATCGCAAAACCGGCCATACCGAACCGAACCTGCGTCGAAGCGGTCTTTGATGTGGTTAGAAATGCAGCGATGCCACCCAACCCACCTGCGATAAAGATCGTCAGGCTCAATGGTAAAAGTGCTTCCAGGAATGAGATGATATCCGCCATGGGTTTCAATGACAGTTAATGCTGCCGCTGCCTTGAGGTCGCACGTTCACCTGAAGAGACGCTTGAGGCGGGCTGACGTGAAACTGCCCTTCCAAGGCTTCTGAGCTGCGGCAAGTTTTTTGCGCAGAACACGCTTGTGGGATGTCGAAATTCAGACTGTCATTTGACGGTTAAATAACTTGGTTAGGTTTCCCCCCGTTCAAGATGAACGATTTGAATGAATCTGCGTTCGGGGATCCATTAATGCCTTTCAACTACAAAAAGAGCATTACATTCCGGCTGTTACAGGCCGCCAAAGCACAGCGCGCCCGGTCAGGTGCGCATCTGATGCGGATTGGTTTGCATCCTGGGCAGGAGCTTGTTTTGAAGGTTTTGGCGGATGCCGACGGCCGGACGATGAGCCAGCTTGCTTTGGCCCTTGGGGTTCAGCCGCCGACGGTCACCAAAATGGTTACCCGGCTCTCCAGTCAGGGATATGTCCGCCGTCAGGTGTCAGATTCAGATGGACGCCTTGCACGTGTCTATCTGACAGAAACTGGCCGGGACCTAGTCGTCTCTGTCGATAAAGCCTGGAAGCGTTTGGAACGTGAGGCAATGGCGGGCATTGAAGACAAGGATCGCAAGAAACTGCGTAAGCTTTTGCGGCAGGTTGAAAAAAATCTGTCTGTCTCGGTTGATGATGACCCGGATCACGAAGAGGATCTGGAACCCGACGAAGCGGACACAGCGAGCAAAACCAATAAGGAATTGACTGCCGCTTAATAGGGAGCGGTCAGCGCCACACTCTTAAGCTAGGTGTGTTTTAGCTGGTCAGCATTTTTGCGGCCAGGCCGAGGGCAGCCGTTGTTCCGATCACTGTGAACATTCCGCGCTTTGCCCAAAAAACAAGTATGGCGGCGGCAACGGCGATCGCAAAAAGGATCGTGTCTAAGCTGCCAGGGGTCGGCGATATGACTGTCACGGGACCGATCGACGCGGTCTTTGTTTCAGTAAACAAAACATTGATTGCGAACCATACGGCAAGGTTCAAGATTGTGCCCGCAACGGCAGCAGTGATCGCTGATAGAGCGCTTGCCAAATACGCATTCCCATAGAGCCGTTCCATCCAAGGGGCACCAGCCAAAACGAACAAGAAACTTGGCACAAACGTTACCCAGGTGGTCATTGCTGCAGCGAGCAACGCCATGGTTACCGGTGTGAACGGTCCTGGGTTCTGCCAGCCTCCCAGAAACCCGACGAATTGCGTCACCAGAATGAGTGGGCCCGGAGTTGTTTCGGCAAGGCCGAGGCCATCCAGCATTTGGCCTGCAGTTAACCAGCCTTTTGTGTCAACAGCGACCTGGGCCATGTAGCTGAGGAGGGCATAAGCTCCCCCAAAACTGACCACAGCAAGAGTTGCAAAGAACCCTGCAACGTCAACGAGGACGGACTGGGGTGTCAGCAATAGAGCAGCCAGGAACGGCGGCGTCAGCCAAACAAACCCTCCGATTGCGAGCGTCTTGAGCGTGTTGATGGCAGATGGATGAGACTGCGATGTGTCTGCCGGTCGCTCTTTTTCTTCTTCCCGCTTGCCAAAGAAAAGCCCGATAGCTCCGGCTGTGATGATGACCAACGGAAAGGGAACTGCGAAGAAAAACAGGGCGCAAAACGAAAGACCGCATAGTAGCCAGCTTAATCGGGTCTTTAGTGCCTTTGCGCCAATCCGGAACAACGCTTGCAGTACGATTGCCAGCACTCCGGCTTTGATGCCGTAGAACAGCGCGTTGATAGTCTGGGTTTCGCCATATGCCGCATAGATGTAGCTCACGACAGCCATGGTGAGAGCGCCGGGTAAGATAAATAGCAAACCGGCGATCAGCCCACCCAAAGTCTTGCCAGTCAACCAGCCACAATAGGTTGCCAGTTGCTGGGCTTCCGGACCGGGCAGAAGCATGCAGTAATTCAAGGCATGAAGAAAACGCTCCTCGGAGAGCCATTTACGGGTTTCGACAAACTCCTGGTGCATCACCGAGATTTGCGCCGCAGGGCCACCAAAAGACAAAAGCCCAACTTTCGACGCGACTTTCGTCACCTCCACAAGAGACGGCAAGTTACCATTGTGGTTTTCGTTATTTTTGTTGGTGTCGGGACTGACTGACATGTGGGATCCGGTCACGCGCATTGGTGTTTCGGTTTCCTAGTGCGCCTGTATGACCCCAGCAAGACAGAAGTCTTGGTGCCAAAGATTACAAAACGCTCATTTGAATTTTCTTGTAGCCGACCCACGTCAAAAGCGAACGATCTAAATTTCAAGGAGAAAGAGAGGGCGGTTATGTCCGGCCATACAATCGACAATGAACGAGGCGCTAAACGGGCTGAGGAATTGCGCGAACGGTTCAATAAGGTCTCGACGGCTTCTCTTGGGCGCAGTGGACCGCGAAATCCATTCAATATGAATATTGGGCGGCGCTCAGATACTTCCCGGTATAATTCTCAGAACAAAGCCTTGGCATTTTGGCTTGTCCTTGCACTTCTGGTCATGTCCGCGACGCTCTTTCTTTAACGCCTAAGCCTCAGAATGCGGGCTAAATTAAAAATGGAAAGCCGCCCTCGAGTTTGAGGAGCGCAATTTTTGTCTCAGTGCCGCCAGAACCGGAATAACCGCCGAGCCCGTTGGCAGACAAAATCCTGTGACATGGGATTATGACCGGGATCGGATTGGCTCCGCAGGCTTGGCCGATGGGTTGTCCATAAGTGTCCAAGTCCCGTGCCAGGTCCCCATAAGTTCGTGTCTCGCCGTACGGGATCTCCAGCATGGCTTTGAATACGGCCTGGTGCAGATCACCGCCTTTGGGGCTCAGAGGCAAATCGAAGTTTTTCAAGTCTCCCTCCAAATAGGCTGACAATTGGCGGATAGTTTCTTGCAGAAGCGGCGTTTCCGCTTGGCTTGGCTCACCATTCCATTGTAGGTCGGTGATGGCGCCATCGGTTTCTGTCACGGTGAGGCAGCCCAGCCATGTTTCAATTCCTGCAACTGGCATCTTGTATCCTTGTGGCCCTGCACCTGTTTCCCTAGGCCGAGGCAGGGTCGTTATCTGCGTTTTTGGTTCTCTTCAACACCAACTGCAGCATTCTAGAAAGGTCAACTGGCGATGTCTGCAGTGTCAGGTCAAGGACAAAATGATGGCAGCAGTGGTGCCAATACCACGGCTCCAATTGCCGGGATCGGGCTGATTATTCTTGCTTGCCTGTGTTTCTCCGTTCTGGATGCGACCGCAAAGTACCTGTCCGCAAGCCTGCCAACGCTTCAAATTGTTTGGGTGAGGTTTGTCAGCCATGTGGTTCTCGCCCTGGTTCTGTTTCAGGTTTGGAAGTCACCGCAGTATTTGCGTACAGACCGCTGGGGGCTCCAAATCGTGCGTGCCTTTTGCTTGTTGGGGACGACGATCTTCAATTTCTTGGCGGTTCGCTATCTGCAGCTTGCCGAAACGATGTCAATCATGTTCGCAGCACCGTTTGTCATTACCGCTCTCGCCGGGCCGTTTCTTGGGGAGTGGGCCGGAATCCGTCGGTGGGCTGCCATTGTTGTCGGGTTCATTGGTGTACTCGTGGTGACTCGGCCGGGGCTTGGAGGGCTCCATTGGGCCGTCGTCTATTCACTTGCCGCGATGACGTTCTATGCCGTTTATGCGCTCCTTACCCGGAAATTGGCTGCGACCGACAGCTCTGCCGGAATGTTGATCATTTCAGGTGTCGTTGCTGCGGTTGCTATGGCGCCTGTGGGCATTTCTGTGTGGCAAGCGCCCAATGGGCTTTGGGAGTGGACCTTGCTGGTTGCGACCGGGGCACTTGGCGGCGGAGGTCACTTTCTCTTCATTCTGGCACACCGTATGGCCCCAGCCCCTGTCCTTGCGCCCTTGATTTATGTTCAGATCGTTTGGATGATTGTTCTTGGCTATCTGATTTTTGACGATGTGCCGACCGTGACGACGATCTTGGGAGCGTCCATTGTTGTCGCTTCCGGGCTTTACATCCTCTACCGGGAGCAAGTGAAGGCAGCGTAAGCCGCAATTCCGGTGTCTCCCCTGTTGACCCTGCGCTGGAGTTGACGGCTTAATAATCCCAGATTTGAAATGTCAGGTCTCAATTGGCTGGATTGCCTGGGAGGATCGGGATGGAATTTGATCGCCGGACGCTGCTGAAGGGTGCAACGGTTGTTGCCGGAAGTATGGCATTGCCCAAAGCTGCGCGCGCAAGTGCGGCAGCCAATGCCTACTTTACCGGATACCAGGATGACAACGGGTATCGGTATCGCCGGACCAACTTCAAGAAGATTGATCCGGTCTGGCACCGTCAGATGGTCAAGTACTTCAGTCCGGAGCCTCCTGGCACGGTGGTGATCGATACCAACAACCATTTCCTTTATTGGGTCTGGGAAAACAATACTGCGCTCCGTTACGGGGTCGGAGTTGGCCGGGAAGGCTTCAAATGGTACGGGCGGGCCCGCATTGATCGGAAGGCCTTATGGCCGCGCTGGGTGCCGCCCCCCGAAATGCTGAAACGCCAGCCTGAATTGCCGCGCAAAGTGGAAGGCGGGGCGGCGAACAACCCGCTTGGGCCGCGGGCGCTTTATCTCTACCGCGATGGCGTTGACCTTGGATACCGTTTGCACAGCACCCTGGAGCCTTGGAGTATCGGTCATGATGTGTCGAGTGGCTGTATCCGGATGTTCCCGGAGGATGTGATCGATCTCTACCAGCGCTGTCCGAAGGGCACAGGTGTGCTGGTCCTGGAGCACCTTGGGGCAAATGCCGGTTGAACCCGGTCATAAATGAAAAACAATTGGGGGCGTTTTTGTCTATTCGATTTGGCCGTACGACAGGCGGCATCTGTTTGGCTGTCGTTTTTGGCCTGGGGCTTGCCAGCTGCAACACGGCGTCAAACCTTGCTTCACCGAACGTAACGAATGCTCCGGCGGCCGGTTTTGCCGAAATCCGTCCGGGATCTGAAGAAGAGTTCATCATCAATGTGGGCAGAAGGATTTATTTCGACAGAGGATCGGCGACGATCTCTGATGAAGCAAAAATGACCCTCGATAACCAGGCAAAATGGTTGAAGCAGAACAAATCCTGGTTGGTGAAAGTACAGGGCCATGCCGATGATCCGGGCAGTGAAGCGGCCCAAAAAACATTGTCGACACAAAGGGCAACAGCGGTTTACAACGCGCTTGTTGCACGGGGTGTCGATGCCAAACGCATGTGGACCAAGGGTTATGGCGTGGAGCGTCCTGTAACCGATTGCGATGCGGTGACCTGTCAGTCGCAAAACCGCCGCGTCGTCGTAAATTTGCGAGAAGAATTCGACGCTTCCGCTCCCCAAAGTAACTGATCAGAGGATTGTTACGCGGTATCGTTCCAGCTGGCGCAGTGTTCCAAACTGCCGCCCGCTGCAACCGAACTTTGAGTGTACGGCATGCCCGACAGTGAAAATAACAAGTCCCGCACACCGGAAGGGACGCAAAAACCCGGAAAACGCCTGACGCTGGGTCATATTGCCGACCAACTTGGGATCTCGACAGCGACAGTCTCTTTGGCCTTGCGGGACAGTCCGCTGGTTGCTGAAGAAACCCGGGCAAAGGTCAAGCAGACAGCTGAAGAGATCGGCTATATCTACAACCGGTCAGCCGCTTCTCTGCGCACCTCGAGAAGTCAAATTGTCGGGGTGGCTGTCCATGACATCTTGAACCCGTTCTTTGCCGAAGTGTTCTCAGCGCTCGAGGATGTTCTGGAGGAACAGGGGCAGATGATCTTTATCTGCAATCACAGGGACGATGTTAAGCGGCAGAAGGCGTTCGTGAATACCCTGCTTCAGCACCGTGCCGACGGTCTGATCTTGTGTCCCTCGGTTGGAACTTCAGCTGAGGAGATAAACCGCCTTGTCGATCAGGGCATCCCTGTGACTTTGGTCGCGCGTGAGGTGCCGGGGGTCTGGGCGCCGTGTGTGCGCGGCGACGATGAAGCCGGCATGTACCAAATCACAAAGCACCTCATTGATCAGGGGCACAGTCAGATCGCCATGCTGGGTGGCCGCCGGGACAGTTCCACCGGCCGATACCGGCATACAGGGTGGCGGCATGCCATGCTGGATGCTGGATTAGATCCGGATGCGCAAGTTGATATGCCGGAGCTGATGACCCAAGCAGACGGGCGCTCGGCCGCACCGGCGATCCTGGGAGCCGCTGAACGGCCGACAGCGGCAGTTTGTTTCAATGATTTGGTCGCCTTTGGCATGATGACCACCTTGCGGCGGGCGGGCGTCGAACCTGGGCCGGAAATGGCCATCACCGGGTATGACGACATTGATGGTGCCGATGCCCGCACACCGGCTCTAACGACCGTTGGTGCACAACCGGACAAGATCGGGCGGCTGGCAGCATTGACACTGCTCCGGCAAATCGCGGGTGATCGTGTTCCGAACACACCGATCGTCATCGAACCCCAACTGCGGGTTCGCGAAAGCTCGCCGCCGCCCGGAGTGCGGTTGGCGCCGCAGCTCCCGGACTAAACAACGTCAACAAAAATGGGCGGCTTGGCCGCCCATTCACGTGTCTAAATCACTTTTCACCTAGCGCGGTTCGTCTTTCAATCCCTTGAAGATCGCATAACAAGCGAGCAACAAGACGATTGTGAAGGGAAAGCCAGTAGAGACCGCCATCGCCTGCAAGGCCCCGAGGCCGCCGCCCAGCAAGAGCGCAATCGCTACCAAGCCTTCAAACGTGCACCAGAAGACCCGTTGAGAAACAGGCGCATCTACTTTGCCACCGGCAGTGATCGTATCAATGACCAGGGAACCGGAGTCCGACGAGGTCACGAAGAAGACAATGACCAGGATGATGGCAATGAACGACGTGATGGATGCGAACGGCAGATCCGCAAGCATTCCGAACAAGGAAAGCTCGGGGCTGTAAGACGCGATCACGTATTCTCGAACCTGACTTCCCGAATCCGTCAGTACTTGCTCGATCGCGGTGCCGCCGAAGGCGGTCATCCAGAGAACCGAAACGATTGACGGAATAATCAAGACGCAGATTACGAACTCGCGCACTGTGCGGCCGCGGCTGACCCGGGCGATAAACATGCCGACAAACGGCGACCAGGAAATCCACCACGCCCAATAAAACGCAGTCCAGCCCTGCCGGAAACCGTCATCTTCCCGGCCGAATGGCATGGAAAGCGGCACAACTTCGCGGGCATAAGCGCCAAGGTTCGCAAAGAAATCGCTGACAAGCGTCATGGTTGGGCCGGCAATGATGACGAACAGCAGCAGCAAAGCCGCAATCATCATATTGATCTCTGACAGCACCTTCACGCCGCCGTCGAGGCCGCGCATCACCGACACAAGAGCGACAACCGTGATGCCGATGATGAGAATGACCTGTGCCGTATCGCTGACCGGAATGCCGAAGACAAACTCCAGTCCGGCATTGGCTTGCTGAGCGCCAAAACCGAGGGATGTTGCAAGGCCAAAGAGTGTTGCGAAAACCGCGAGAATATCGATGACGTGTCCCGGCCAACCCCAAGTCTTCTCTCCAAAAATTGGGTAGAAGACGGAGCGCATCGTCAACGGCAGGCCCTTATTGTATGAGAACAAGGCCAACGAAAGCGCAACCACTGCGTAGATCGCCCAGGGATGCAGGCCCCAATGGTAGATGGTGGCGGCCATGCCCATGGCCTTGGCCGCGGCAACATTCTCCTCGATAAGGTTGCCATCTGCATCAAAGGGTGACGGTACACCGAGCGGCGATGAAAACGCCATGTGATAGACAGGTTCGAGCACGCCGAAGAACATCAGACCGATGCCCATGCCTGCTGCGAACAACATCGCGAACCAGCCGAAGTAGGTATAGTCGGGTTCTGCGTCTTTGCCCCCAATGCGGACACTGCCCAAAGGGGTCACAATCAAGAGAAGGCAGACCAATACGAAAACATTTCCAGACAGGATGAAGAACCAGTCCAGGTTGGACGTCAACCAGTTTCGCAGGGCGTCAAAGACCGGTCCAACTTCCGTCTGGAAAGCGAGCGTCAGAAAGACAAACGCGACGATTGTCAGGCCCGACACCAGAAAAACAGGATTATGGATGTCCAAATTAAATGGTCCAACCTGTGTTTCGATATTGTCTTGGCCGATCTCATAGTCGGTATCGATCATGTTGGCAGCGCCGTCGGGATCCGGGATGCCCTGATTGCTTGTATCGTCGCTCATGGAGCGTTCCTTTTAACGTGAGAGGCGGGTCTAGCGGACAAGGAAGACCGAAACGCCCGCGTGGGACGCAATTCGGCCGCCGTTGGACGGCCAGAAACGATCGGACAGGTGCGGCACGTGCGTTGCCATAACCACCAGATCCGCGCCGGTTTCGTCGATCGCCTTTAAGAGAGCGTTTTCCAGATCAACCGACGGGTCATGCGAAAAAAACGCCTGTCCGGTCGCATCAATCCCATGCTGCCTGCCTTGCGCTTCGGCAAACTCCGCCATCTTGGATTTGAGTTCATCCGGATTGTGGGCGAGCGCAGACGGGGCTGCCGTTGATACTGCGGCGAAGACAACCGGAATGTTTTCAGGCTTGGCGATTGCTGCCGTAGCCGAGATCGCCTTCTCAAGCGCATCAGGGTGTCTGAGGTCAATTGGAACGAGTATTTTTTTGAACAAGCGAACCTCCCATGGTTGCGTTCACCAAGACGTTGTCGTCGAGGTAAACCGTAATGGCGCGGTCGCGTTCCAAATTTTTCTGTGATGGGCTTGGTTTATGCTCACGTACTCATGCGCCAAACACCACGGTAGGGTCTCACCGTGATGTTCGACTGTCAAATGTACGGCATGCTCCGGCTAACCTGCGACACCCTGTCGCAAAGTCGGATGTCGTTCCTAAACTGCAGCGTCCGGCTCCAGCGCGGGCGTGAACTCGACGCAGCGGTTCCTGCCAGTTTCTTTTGCGGTGTAAAGGGCCGTATCGGCGCGCTGCATGAGCGTGGAAAACTCGACATCTTCACGCGCGATAGATGCAAGCCCCATGCTGCAGGTAATCGTCTGGTCAACATTGTCGAACTGGCACTCTTCGACAATTTTTTCGCGAAGCCGCTGTGACACCAGCATGGCATCTTCCATGGTGGTGTTGTGCAGGATCATGCAGAACTCTTCGCCGCCGACGCGTCCAAATACGTCAACCGCGCGCAGAGCGCCGCCGATAATACTGGTAAACTTCTTCAGCACTTCATCGCCGACAGCGTGGCCGCATCGGTCATTGATACGCTTGAAGTTATCGATGTCGATCATGACGGCCGTGAAGGGGCGTTGTGTCCGGCGGTAGCGAGCGACTTCCGTGTTGGCGGCTTCGAGGAAAGCCCGCCGGTTCATGATGCCGGTCAGGTCGTCGATACTAGCGATCCGCTCGAGGTTGATCTTGGCTTGCATCAAAGCCTTGTGGGCACGGTCGCGAGCGATCTCATGACCCACCCAATCCGCAAACTGCCGAACGATTTGAACATCAGCTTCTGTAAACGGACGTTTCCTAACTTCTTCGGACGTGAAGTTGATCGTCCCGTGGATTTCCCCATCGACCAGGAGAGGAGCACCGATATAGGTTTCCAGGCCGAAAACCCGGTAGCAAGGGTGTTTTGCGAACTCAGACTTTGACGCCTCTGCCGTTGCGATCGGGCCATCGGCATCCAGAGTCAGGGTGCAATAGGTATCTTCCAGCGGGAAGGATGTGCCTGGCTCGATGACACATCCCGGGCTGTGCGCATGGCTAATGGAATAGCGGTCATCTATGACGTGACTGATGATCCCGCATGGCAGGTCGAGATGCTCACATCCGAGCCGAAGGATCTCTGCAATCTTGTCTTCGTATGTAAGTTCGTTGGTTGACGTGATCGCATAAAGCTCTGCGAGTGTGCGCTCTGTCTTTTTCTTGTCCGTGATGTCGACAATCATGACCACGAGGCCTGAGACGTCGCCCGCCTCGTCAAACCTTGGTGTTGCCTCAAACTGGCATTCGCGGGAAATGCCATCCGGGAAGTGGAAAGCGATGTCTGCGGCAGACTTCTCGCCGGCATAGGCTTTTTGAAACACCTGGCGAACCTGCTCGCGCTCTTTCCACGGAAGGCGTTCGCGAAGACGGGTTCCCAGGAGTTCTTCCTGTGTGCCATTGAACCATTCGCAGCCTATCTTGTTGATGAAGACGCACCGGCCTTCAAGATCAACCTCAGTAATGGAACAGGAAACGTTATCGGCAATCAGTGAGAGATTCCGGTAAGCGGATTCGGCCTCAGCTTTGGCCGTTTTCATCTCCGTGATATCTGCCCGAATACCTGCTCTCCGGCCGCTCCGGGTTTTGGTCTCTGAAATCCGAAGCCACCGGCCATCCGCCAGAGATTGTTCAATCACCTTGCCATCGGCGGCTTTATGATGACTCAGGCGTTCCTGGAGCCATTCCTCTTTCGTCAGGCCTTTGGTGTCGTACTGATCTCTATCGAGACCATATTTCAGGATGGCCTTAAAGGAGTTGCCAGGCTGCATGGCGGGCGCTGAAGGCGCGTAGATTTCGCGGTAGGTGTTGTTGCAGACGACCAGCTTGTCATCCGTGTCGTAGATTGCAAAGCCTTCCGAAATTGCATCCAAAGCATCGTCCAGCGTTTCCGCGATGTTTTTGACCCGTTTTTCCAACGCGATCCGCTCAGATTGGTCGCGTGAGATGAACAGGATGCCAGTCAGTTCGTGATCAGCGTCGAAGAGCGGTGCGCTCACGACCTCGAGGGGGACAACACTTCCGTCCCCTGTTTTGATGTCGAAGGCATACGCTTTGCGGTGACGCTGGTCAGTCGGCGTGTCGTAGATCTCGCCAAGATTTTCGAAATGCTTTTTGTCTGCGAAAAAGCGCTCGGTCGTCGTGCCAATTAGGTCCTGACGATCCACCTTGAGCAAGTCTTCCATCGCCTTGTTGACGAAGATGATCGTGCGGTCGGGTTGCGTGACTAGAACACACTCGTTGAGCTCTCCAAAGGATTGCTCCAGATCCAAGGCAATATTTGTCGCCATCTCTCGTTTCCCACCATCGCGCTATTTTTAGCTTGAGCGGCATTGAACGGCCTAAAGGTTTAATAAAACAATACGTAGCGGAATTCGAATTTTCTTAAGGTAAATTATGTCTTATTCAGAAGTATCTTAAGATGGGTGTGGATAAAGACTTATGATTTTTGACCGGATAGGAAAATTTCTATCCTGTTAAGCGCTCTCTGGATGTTTTCGGATGAATTCGCATAGCTGAGGCGGATGTAACCTTCGCCGAGTACACCGAAGTCTGGGCCTCCGATTACGGCAACGCCGGCTTCTTCAAGGAGTGCAGACGCCAGTTTTTTTGCCGGCCAACAGGTCTGCTTGATGTTTGGATAGGCGTAGAACGCACCGAGCGGTGTTTTGCACGAAATCCCTTCTATTGCATTCAGACCCTCGACGACGATCTTTCGGCGCTGATCAAACTCGCGAACCATCGCATGAACGGCGTCTTGCGGACCGGTCAGCGCGGCAAGTGCAGCATATTGGGCAGGGGCGTTGACGCAGGACCAGGCGTTGACCGCAAGCTTGCGTGCCTTGTCGATCAGCTGATCCGGCCACAAGGAAAACCCGAGCCGCCATCCGGTCATGGCATAGGTTTTGGACCATCCGTCCAGTAAAATCAGGCGGTCGCAAATTTCCGGAAACGACAGCAACGACACGTGCTCCATGCCGTCATAGGTCATCTGAGAATAGATTTCGTCAGAAAGAACGGCTGCCTCCGGGAAGGCAGCCAGACCTTTGACCAGGGTTTCGATTTCCGTTCTCGGCGTCACACCGCCGGTTGGATTTGCTGGTGAATTGAGGATCAGAAGACGGGTCTTTTCTGTCATTAGAGATAGCGTTTCTTCAGCGGAAAACCCGAAATTGTTTTCTTCGCGAATGGGCACCGGAACCGGGCGTGCGCCTGTGAACTCAATCATTGACCTATAAATTGGAAAACCGGGGTCCGGATAAAGAATATCCACGCCGGGTTCGCCAAACATCAGTATCGCCATGAACATGGTGACCTTGCCGCCTGGCACAATGACGACATTGTCCGGATTACTTTCGACATTGTGACGCTCATGAAGATCAGCTGATACCGCTTCGCGCAACGGGGCAATGCCGGTTGCCGGTGTGTAGCCATGGTGGCCATCCTTAAGGGCCTTGATGGCAGCTTCGACGATGTGGTCCGGCGTTTGGAAATCCGGCTGGCCAATTCCGAGATTGATGATGTCATGCCCTTCTCCTGCCAGCTGCGTGGCGCGCGCAAGAACGGCAAATGCATTTTCCTCACCGATCCGATCAAACCCAGAAATCGTTTTCATGACGTCATCGTTCCGCTTTGTAAATCTGACTGGACTCAACTGATAGCACGCTGCGAGAGGCCTGAAAGGCCGCTTGTGCTGAAAGCAGTTCGGGGTCTGGCGGTTCGCGCACTGACCTCCAACAGCTGTAAAAATCGCGATCTGCTCTCCCAATTCGGCAAGGATATGATTATATGGCGGCTAACAGGGGCTCAGATGAGCCTGCCTTTTTCAATTTTCCAGGAAGATACGCAATGTCTGCGACCCAGGAGACCCCGGCTCAGATACCGGTCACCGTTTTGACAGGATATCTGGGGGCCGGAAAAACCACCTTGCTCAATCGGATCCTGACCGAAAACCACGGTCAGCGGTACGCCGTTATCGTCAATGAATTCGGAGAAGTCGGTATCGACAACGACCTATTGGTCGAGTCGGATGAAGAAATCTTCGAAATGAACAACGGCTGCATTTGTTGCACAGTTCGTGGCGACCTGATCCGCACCGTTCAGAACCTGATGAAGCGCAAGGGCGCCTTTGACGCCATAATCGTGGAGACCACAGGTGTCGCCGATCCTGCGCCCGTCGCGCAGACTTTCTTTATGGACGATGATGTGCGGGCAGCTGCCAAGTTGGACGCGGTCGTGGCGGTTGTGGATGCTCGTCATGTACTGCAACGTTTGGAAGATACCCAGGAAGCTGAAGATCAGGTTGCCTTTGCAGACGTTATCCTGATCAACAAGACCGACTTGGTGTCTGCTGACGAATTGAGCGCGGTTGAAGCCCGTATCCGGTCGATCAATCCGTATGCGGTTCTTCATCATAGCGAACGATGCGGTGTCGATATCGCGAAGGTGCTTGATCGCGGGGCCTTCGATCTTGATCGGATCCTGTCGCTCGATCCCCACTTCCTGGAACACGGTCATCACGCCCACGAATGCAGCCCGGATTGTGATCATGACCACGACCATCATCATCATGACCACAGCCACGATCATGGTCACCACCATCATGGCCACGAAGAGACGCATTCCGTCAAAAGCATCTCACTGACCGCGGGTGATCTCGACCCCGAGATGTTCTTCCCGTGGATCAATCAGGTGACTCAGATCCAGGGACCGAACATTCTCCGAATGAAGGGGATCCTCGCGTTCAAGGATGACCCACAGCGTTATGTCATCCAAGGCGTTCACATGATCGTCGAGGGAGATCATCAGCGGGACTGGAAGAACGACGAACCGCGCGAAAGCCGGCTGGTCTTTATCGGCCGGGATCTGAACTGGGATGTCCTGAAAGCAAACTTCAAGGCTTGTGCCGCGGAATAGGAGCTGAGGGTGCCAATTGTTGCTCCTATGGACGTGGACGGCTTCGTCGTCCGAGCCGGTTTTTTGGGTGATGCTGCGTATGTCGCGACGGGTGAGGGCGTCATACACTTCGTTGAAGCAGGCGAAACTCATCTGGCGCCGCACAAGAACGGCCTTTTGGCGGCGGAGCCATCCATTGATGGCAAGTCCCTGATCACTTCGGGCGATGATGGTGCGATTTATGCCTCGTCACCCGATGGATCGAGCGAGCTTCTGGCAGAACGCCCACGCAAGTGGATTGATCTGATTGCCAGTGGGCCCAACGGCGCTGTTGCCTTTGCGAGCGGCCGGACAGCGTGGGTTCGCTTGTCGGATGGTCGGGAAAAAGAGTTTGCCCACGATCGGGCCGTTGGGGGCATTGCGTTTGCGCCCAAGGGGCTGCGGTTGGCAGTTTCCCGGTACGACGGCGCCACATTGTGGTGGGCCGGCACCGAAGGCAAGCCGGTCAACCTGACCTGGAAAGGTGCGCATCTTGGAACCAGTTTTTCACCGGACGGCAAATACCTCGTGACGGCAATGCAGGAAAACGCGCTGCATGGCTGGCGCCTGTCTGACAATCAAGACATGCGCATGACCGGGTATCCGGCAAAAGTTAAGTCCTTCAGCTGGTCGGTCAAAGGCAAGTATCTTGCAACCTCCGGGGCCAATGCCGCGATCGTTTGGCCGTTTTTTGGAAAAACCGGTCCCATGGGCCAATCCCCATTGCAGCTTGGGACACGGAGTGACGTCTTGGTTACGGCGGTTGCCTGCCATCCAAAGGAAGAGGTCGTCGCGCTGGGCTATCAGGACGGCATGGTCATGATGAGCCGGTTCGAAGATAACGCGGAAGTCCTGTTGCGGCGTCCTGGAGGCCATCCAATCACCAGCCTTGGCTGGGATAACGCAGGGCTTCGGCTCGCTTTCGGCAGCGAAAAGAACGATGCGGGCATTATCTCGCTTCAGGACGGGTAGATCTTTGTGATCTGATTGTCTTGGCTGTGAATTAGGCTTGCATCATTTCATGGAGTGGCGCGGATGCTGCGGATCTTCACAGTTTTGACGATGCTAGCCAGCGGTACGCTGACATCACAGCTTCCGGAGTTCGCGCAACAATACCGGCAGCGCCTGGGTGGTGCGATCGATGCGTTGGAGCAGGTGATGGCGGACTTCCGGCGAGATGCGGCGGATTATGGTCTCACTGTTCCAGAGGCGATTGACCGGCAAAAGGCATCGGCAGATCCGTTCATTCAGGCGCGGGGCGCAAGTATTGAGCGGGCAAGCCAGCGTCTTGTTCATCTGAAAGATCAAAGATCCGGTTTTGAAACAGCCAGTTCGTTTAAGCGGATCTTAATTCTCATTCAGAGCCCGGACCGCGAATTGGCGCAAGCGACCGCAGAGGATTATGCGCCAGCTATTCCGGTCACCCCGGTCGGTCTGGCGAGCGCTGGGATTGGCGCTGCGGGTGGTTTCATTCTCATTTGGTGCTTGTCAGGACTTGTCCGCTTGACGCGCCGTCGCGCCCCCGCTTGAACTGTGGTGATGTGAACACCTCAGATTCGGTGGAGGCTTTGCCCTATGGACGCGCTGACGCGGATGCGTTGTTTTATTCAGGTCGTGGATTCCAAGGGGTTTTCCGCCGCTGCCAGAGACATGGGGCGGTCCAAGGCGCTCGTCTCCAAATACGTTAGCGAGTTGGAAGATGAACTGGGGGTCCGGTTGCTGAACCGGACAACCCGGCAAGTTTCCATGACCGAAGTTGGAGAGTCTTACTACAAGGAAGCCTCTGAAATCCTCCAGCGCATTGACGACCTCCAGGCATCGGTTCAGTCATCCCATCAGGAGATCCGCGGGCGGCTGCGTGTGTCGGCGCCGCGGTCTATGGGTGACAAGCTCTTGAATGCAGCCATGATGGAGTTTCTCGCGCAGCATCCTGATGTCGTTCTTGATCTCAGGCTTGAAGACCGGTTCGTGGACCTGGTGGAGGAGGGGTTCGACATCGCGGTGCGGGTAACGCAGCTCGAAGACTCAAGTCTGATTGCGAGAAAAATAGCGCCCTTTCGGACAGTGATTTGTGCCAGTCCGGATCTGCTGGCTAAAGTCGGTGTTCCAAATACACCGGCTGATCTTGCCGATCGCCCCTGCATCATCGACACCAATTACCGGTACAAGCAAAACTGGGCGTTTGGCAGCCAAGGCGAACGCCAGATGGTCACTGTAAAAGGGCCGGTTGAGGTCAACAGCGCCGAGGCGGTCTGTGAGGCCGCGCTTCAGGGGCTTGGCTTCATCCGGATGCCACTGTTTTTCGTCTCAGAGTACATTAATGAAGGCCGTCTCAAGATTGTGCTGGCGGAACATGAAGAGCCAATGCGCGGGATCTATGCCGTTTACCCGCACCGGCGGCATCTGACTGTGAAGGTTCGCGCGCTGGTAGATTTTCTTGTCAGCTGGTATGCGGCTCGATCAAAGGCGGATGCGCGCACCGAGGCTTAGCGCTAGGAATTTGAGTGACTTAGGGTAAACAAGACCCTGTGCGGCGAAAATAAGTGTAATTTTTTCTTGATTAAAAAAAATACAGGCTCACAATCTGAACATGAGTGACTCCAAGGACGATATTGCCGCAGGCTTGGAACAGGTTTTCTGGAGCCGTGGTTTCGCGGAACCAAGCGTTCCCGTCTTGCGCGCCGGCGTCGGTGTCAGCATGCGGACCCTCTACCGGTATTTTCCCTCCCGTGAGGCGATGATCTTGGGCGCTCTGGAGTTCCGGCATCAACGGTACATGCGGTACGTCACAGATGGTGTTGAAGAGCCTGGTTTGAGTGCTGCCGAGCAGTTGTTCGACAAACTGGGTGGCTGGATGCGGATGACGGAGGGCAAAGAGTGCTTTTTCCGGCAGGCTCTTGCGGCCAACCCTGACAGTACAGACATCGCCGAAACCGTGAACCGGCATAAATCGGAGCTGCTGACGTTTTTTGGAAATCTCAGTGGTCAGATGCAGTTCGCTTCGACGCTCTATCTTCTCCACGAGGGTGTAACCGCTTCTTACGCGGAACTGGGCGAGCAGGCTGTAGAAGATGCCAAACGTCTGGTTCGTCAAATGTTCAAGAGCGCGAACGAGAGCAAATACTCTTAAAGACGGCAGTTTGTTTAAGAAACGGCGGGACTAAACCCGCCATTCCAAGATTAGTCTTAGGAGACTTAGATCGGACGTGCGGCTGAGAGGCGTTCTTCGGCCATTCTGTCAGCAACCTGTTCCGGTGCCGCATTCTCGCGGACTGCCCGGTCGTAGATCCGGGTCAGCGTATCGCCGATTGCAATTGTTTTTTCACGAACTTCCTGGTCGTTGCCGCCTGGTTTTGCCAGAGCGATCGAGATAACGCCGCCTGCGTTGATCGCATAGTCCGGTGCATAGAGAATGCCGCGATTTTTGAGAGCCACGCCATCAGCCGGTGTCTGCAGTTGGTTATTCGCAGCACCCGCCACGATCCGCGCCTTGATTTCCGGAATGGTGCGGGCGTTAAGGCCTGCGCCAAGAGCGCACGGTGCAAACACATCTGCCTCCACATTGTGCGCGTCCGCCGGATCAACTTTCTTTGCACCAAAGGCTTCGACAGCCTTCTCAACGACAGGCTTATGAATATCGGAAACGATCAGGTTGGCGCCGGCTTCATGAAGCTGACGGGCGACATCGAAGCCGACATGTCCAAGGCCTTGAACCGAAACTGTCAGGCCGGACAAGGACGGATCGCCGAAGACATGCGCAACGGAAGCTTTAATGCCCTCAAAGACACCGAGCGCGGTGTAGGGTGAGGGGTCTCCCAGTCCTGTTGCCTGGGTGCCGCGCACGTGGTCCGTGTGGCGCGCAACCGCCTCCATATCTTCTGGTGAGACGCCGACGTCTTCGGCCGTGATGTAAGTGCCGGACAACCGCTCCACATGCCGTCCAAAGGCTTCCATCAAAGCCTCTGACTTATCTTTGCGCGGATCAGCGATGATGACCGCCTTACCGCCGCCAAGTTCAAGGCCTGCGAGTGAGTTCTTATAAGTCATGCCTCGGGACAGCCGGAGCGCATCGTTCAAAGCTTCGGACGGCGTGGCGTAAGGCCAGATGCGGCATCCACCGAGAGCGGGACCAAGCCGGGTGTCATGGACGGCGATGATCGCTTTCAGACCGGTATTCGCATCTTGAACGATCACGATGTTTTCGTGGTCTTCCATCTCCGGATGGTCAAAGACAGCGGTGTGATGGACAGTGGTATGGATGGCGTTCATGGTTGGCTCAATTCAAAATGATTGTTGTTGAGTATATTTTATTCAGACATTCTGAAATTTGCTGCTTTTCTTACTCAATTGAATGCTATTAGGTGAAGGTTCTTTCCTGCTTCTCAGAACTATTGTGAAAAATTTTTCATTTCGTTTTTGCGGCTGCGAACAGTTTGGGTCATCATGTTGCCGCCTTCTGGGACAACAACCCGATTGCGCTATATTAAGGGTCAGGGATTCGAGCAGGAGCAACAAGTGCGTCAGCAAATCGTTCGCGCGTGGAACTTGATGAACGCCAGGGCAGTCTTGCTCCTTGCGGTATTTGGTTTTGCGATGTTTGGCGCGACCGGCGCTCAGGCGCACCCGCACGTCTTCGTGGAGGCGCGCTCTTCCCTTGTGTTCGATGACAACGGTGATGCTGTCGCCGTCCGGCATATCTTCCGCTTCGATGACGCATTTTCAGCCTTTGCGATTCAGGGCTTCGATACCAATCAGGACGGCATCTATTCTCGGGAAGAGCTTGCCGAACTGGCTGACGTCAATGTCGAGAGTATGGCTGATTTCGGCTATTTCACGTTTGGCGACAACACGCGCATCGAATTGGATTTCGCAACGCCGACCGACTACTGGCTTGAGGTGAAGACTGTCGCACTCGAAGACTACTGGGTCATGAAGCCAGAGGACTTTGAGGCGATCGCCGAAGATATTCAAATGAACGGCGGCAAAATGCCGGAGGATGTAAAGCTCCTGGAGCTGCATTTCACGTTGCCGCTCAAAGATCCGAGTGATGCGTCTGCACCAATCACGCTTGATGTCTATGACCCGACTTATTACGTCGATTTCCGGTTTGGCCAAGAGGATAGCGCACTCGGAACAGTAAATGCGCCTGGTGCGTGTCAGATCTCGCGCAAAGAACCGCCGCCGCTTGATGATGCGACGGCCTATGCTCTTGCTCAAATCGGTCCGGATCAAAGAGACTTGCCGCCCGAGCTGCAATCTGCTGCCGCGACACAAGTTAACCAGATGATTGTCACCTGTGGGGCTGCTGCTCAAGTAGCCGCCGCTCCCAACGCTTCAGAGCTTTCAGAACAACAACCTGCGGCAGTAGATGCTTCTCCAGAGACTGCGGCAGCGGCAATTGAAAGTGCAATCGCGCAAGGCCCGGGTGCAGAGCCGATGTCCCGGGCATCAGATGTTCTACAAAACACACAGCAGACGATCACGATAGAGCCGGGTTTGATGGATCAGATTTTCGGATCGATTGCCCAGATGCAGAAGGACTTTTATCAAAAGCTGGTCGCGAGCTTGCGGTCCTTCCGGACCAATCCGAATGCGTTTTGGCTGCTCGTCGGTCTTTCCTTCGCCTATGGGATTTTCCACGCGGCAGGTCCGGGGCATGGGAAGGCGATCATCACGTCTTATGTCGTCGCCAACAACGAAACCTTGAAGAAAGGTATTATACTTTCCTTCGCCTCCGCGTTCGCTCAAGCCGTCACCGCGATCGTGCTGGTGGGCGGGCTTGCCGTTGTCTTCAATCTCACGAGTATCGCTATTCAAGATACGGCGCGCTGGTTCGAGATCGGGTCCTATGTCCTAATCACAGCGCTGGGCGCCTGGCTATTGTGGCAAAAGGCGGGAAAACCCGTTCTGGCAAGCATGGTGAACCGTCAGGCCAACGAAGGGCTTGCTTTTGCCGGTGCCCATGCCGGGGGTCATCATGGCAACGATCACCATCACCATCACGGTCATCACCACCATCATCATGACCATGACCATCACATCGGCCCGGACGGTGTGTGCTCTAGTTGTGGGCATGCCCACGCACCGACACCGGATATGCTTCAGGGCAAAATCACGCTGTCCAAGGCTGTGTCCATCATCTTGGCAGTGGGCTTGCGGCCCTGCACAGGTGCGCTTGTCGTGCTGGTCTTTGCTTTGTCCCAAGGCATGATCGCTGCCGGGATTGCCTCAACGCTTGCGATGGCCGTCGGTACGGGAATTACCGTTGCGCTTCTGGCGGGGCTTGCCGTCTCGGCCAAGGATCTGGCCGTCCGCCTCTTCGGCGAAGGCAGTCCCATGGCGGTCAGAGTGCACCGTACAATCGAGATCCTGGGCGCCGCAGTGGTATTTTTGCTTGGGATTACTCTTTTGATCGCCGCTGTCGGCTGGCGATAGGGACTGACTTGTTCCGAAAGAAAGAGAATTTAGGCTGGCGCTTAGAGTGCCAGCCTTTTTTCCCTGTAAGTGCGAACGGCGTCTCCAAAAGCTGAAAACAATTTCTTGGAGGGCCCGTCGGTCATAACCCAGTACTCCGGGTGCCATTGGGTGGCCATTACATAGCCTGGCGCATCCTTGATGGTCATGGCTTCAATCGTGCCGTCTTCCGCTTTGGCTTCGATCACAAGCCCTTTGCCGAGTTCCCCGACTGCTTGCCGGTGGAGGGAGTTCACCTCAAACGGTTCCTCGCCTAGGACGGTTTCCAACGGGCCGCCTGTGTTGATCTCGACGGTATGAGCGATACGGAAACGTTCGTCCTGACTGTCTGATGTCGGCGGCCGGTGGTCCTTACGCCCTTCAATCTCCTGAACCTCGGTCAATAGTGTCCCGCCAAAGGCTACATTCATCTCCTGCATACCGCGGCAAATCGCGAACACCGGAACGCCGCGTTCCACAGCCCTCTTGATTAGCGGCAAGGTGGTTGCGTCGCGGTCCGGATCATAAGGCCCGTTGGCTTCGGTCGGTTCTTGTCCATAGAGCTGCGGATTTACATTCGACCGCGACCCGGTCACCAGAACTCCATCTACGTTGTCCAGAGCAGCATCGATATCCAGGTCTGCTCCAAGAGCCGGCAGGATCATGGGTATGGCGTCTGCGCCTTTGAGAACCGCCTGCAAATAGGTGGAGATGGTTGCATGCCAGTTGAAGCCATCGATGGATTTGACATCGGCGGTCACGAGAACCAGCGGTTTGGACATGGTTTTGCCTTATCAGATTGTCTGGACAGAACGTTACGAGATCAGAAGAGAGTGATACTGCCTGCCGATCAATCGAGCAATCCAAGATCCTGTGCAACCTTGTAGAGCTGCGCTGCGTTCTTGTTGCCGACCTTTTCCCGCAAGTTTAGGCGATGAGACTCAACCGTCCGCACACTGATCCCGAGGCTCTTGGCAACTTCCTTGTTGGGTAGGCCTTTGGCAATTGCTGTGAGCACCTGGCGCTCGCGGTCAGTCAATCCATAGGGATCTTCAATCGGAGCGGAGGTTGCGGTGCCAACAAGTGTCGGCCCCACCGCAGAGGAGAAATAGTATCCGCCGGACGCCACACTCGAGATCGCAGTGATCATTTCAGGGGCTGAAATATCCTTCAGGATGTAACCGCGGGCACCGGCTTGAACAACGCCGCGCACATATTCAGAGTTGTCATAGATCGACAGGATCAGCACCGCGATTTCCGGGAAGGATTTGCGAACTTCCGCAGCGGCTTCAAGGCCGTTCATGACCGGCATCGAGACATCCATCAAGAGGACATCCGGCCGGAGTTCATGCGCCAGTTTAACAGCTTCCCGGCCATTCGTTGCTTCGCCCACAACTTCGATTTCCGGAACCTTGTTCAACCGGGCCCTTATCCCGTCGCGGACAAGTGCATGATCATCGGCCAGCAAAACCCGTATCGGTTTGGTCATTGGCTCAAGATTAGGTGAGTGAACTGTCATGTTCATATCATGCAGCCATTGCAGTGGCGTTGTCGAGAGGCATTTCAACGTCGATCTGTGTGCCGCCGAACTTGCCGCGGCTCATGGATAATTTGCCGCCGTATGTTTCGATACGCTCGCGCATGTTCCGGAAACCCAGACCACCAGTTTTCGGCAGCGGATAAGGCAGTCCAATCCCATCGTCTTCAACCCGCAGCTTGAGCGTGCGCGCGCCGACGGTCAGGGAGATGTTGACTTCCCCGGCTTCAGCGTGACGGGCCACATTTGTCATGCACTCCTGCACAACGCGATAAAGTGACGTCTTTGCGCCTTCTGACAAGCGGGCGTGGCATCGTTCTGCCTCGACGTTGACGGTGATGCCCGATTGGGCCTGGAACTCTTTGCCAAGACTCCCGAGCGCTGCAGCCAGACCCATGTCGTCCAGAACACTTGGCCGCAGGTCCCGGGAAATCCGGCGAACCTCGGTGATGGTTCCGTCGATGATGTTCAGGCATTTTGCAGCTTGGGCCTGAAGGTCCGCGTTTTGGTTGGCTTCGCTATGGATCAATTCAAGCCCATACCGCACGGAAACCAACAGCTGCGATATACTGTCATGAAGTTCGGTGGAAACGCGTTTGCGTTCTTGTTCCTGAACTTCAAGGATTCGGTTGGTCAAGGCCTTCAAACGCGTGTCGGCAAAGCGCTGCTCAGAGAATCTGACGGCAGCGATCAAGGTGCCAACGATTATGATCGCGGCCAGCGTAATCAAAAAAATCACGAAAAGTGTTTGACGGATGCTGCGGGCAAAATCGGCTCGTATGGCGGCAATTTCCTTCGCAATATCGTCGGTATAGAGACCGGTTCCGAGCATCCAGCCCCATTTGTCCAGAAGAATTGCGTAGCCGAGCTTTTCTTCTACCGTTCCGGTCGACGGCTTGTGCCAGACATATTGATGAAAGCCGCCGCCCTGTTGCGCTGCCTTGATCAGATTCTGGATGACAAAATCGCCCGTCTTATCCTGCAAGTCCCACCAATTGTTACCGACGAGCTGCGGTAATTTGGGGTGCACAACGTTGGTGCCGTCCAGCGTGTAGACGAAAAAATAGCCGTCATAATCAAAGGTCAGATTCTTCAAGATCTCCTTGACCTCAGCTTGAGCAGCCTGCCTTCCGTCCGGTTCGTTTTCATAGATTTGTTCAATCGACGTAAGCGCAAGGCTCACGTAATTCCGGATTTCCTGGCGTTTTGCGGCCAGGATCCGCGTTTCAACGGAACGGGTCTCGGCATCAATGAGCGCGCTGGACTGATAATAGCTGACGCCGCCGATCAGCAACGAAACAGCGATCAGTGGCAAGATCGTGATCAGCAGCAATTTTGTCTTAAACGTCACCCACTTGTTCCTCATATTGCGCGAACCGGCGCCCTAATAGCACTCTCTTGCGTGGAATTCAGTAGTACTACTGAAAAGATGCGCAGAACCACGAATAGCATCAGTGCCGCTTGGTCAACTAGACATACGGCGAGATCGGTGCAAGGGTGTATTCCGGTCCGATATCAGGTCCGTTTAGGGAGGAAACTAATGGATCGTCGTTCGTTTATCAAAAAAGCTGGTCTTGGTGCTGGTGGTATCGCTGCAGGTTCTGCTCTTGCGGCTCCGGCCATCGCGCAGGGCACCAAGGACATGGTCATCGTGTCAACCTGGCCGCGGGACTTCCCGGGTCTTGGTATTCCGGCTCAGCGCCTCGCAGCTCGCATTGCAGAGCTGACCGAAGGCCGCATCAACGTTCAGTACTTCGCCGCTGGCGAACGCGTTGGTGCTTTCGACTCCTTCGATGAAGTTGCTTCCGGCAACGCGCAAGCTTACATCGGCGCAGACTACTACTGGAAAGGTAAGCACCCGGGTTGGGCTGCGTTTACTGCTGTTCCGTTCGGTCTCACTTACACTGAAATGGACGCCTGGATTAAGTTCGGCGGCGGTCAGGAACTGTGGGATGAGCTGGCAGGTGAATTCGGCCTGAAGAACTTCGCCATGGGTAACACCGGCGTTCAGATGGGCGGCTGGTTCAACAAGGAAATCGAGACAGCTGACGACCTTAAAGGTCTGAAAATGCGTATTCCGGGCCAGGGCGGTGACGTCATGGCGAAACTCGGTGCATCTCCGGTTTCTCTGCCGGGTGGCCAGATCTACGAAAACCTGGTTTCCGGTGCAATCGATGCGACTGAGTGGGTTGGTCCGTTCAACGACTACTTCATGAAGTTCTACGAAGCTGCGAAGTACTACTACTATCCGGGTATGCACGAGCCGGGCGCACAGCTGGCCATGGGCATCAACAAGGCATGGTGGGATACACTTGACGCGACCGATCAGGCGATCATCGCGGCAGCTTGTAACGAAGAAAACGCCCTGACCATGGCTGAGACAAACGCCAACAACGGTGTTTACCTCAACCGTCTGATCAACGAGCACGGCGTTGAGCTGCGTGAATTCAACGACGAAATCTATGATGCGTTCGGTGAAGCAGCTCAGGAAGTTCTTGAAGAGGCAATGGACCATTCTCCGATGGCCAAGAAGATCTTCGAAAGCTTCATCAATGCCCGCAAGGACATCGGCAGCTGGATGGCGATTTCCGACGTTGCATACAGCAACAAGCGGAACGCCGTTCTAGGTATTCCTTCATAAGGGATGCTCTTCTACGGATAGGGGCGGGAAACTTCCCGTCCCTTCTTTTTATTGACACGATAAAAAAGGCTCCGCCACGATGACTGCCTTGGACAGTGTTCAAGACGGATCTCCAGCCATGAATACCGGCACGGGACCAACACCAGAAAGCGCACGTCTTTTCCGCCTATTCGGTTGGGGCGTACTGGCCATCATGGCCGCATATCTGTTGAACAATTACCTGACGTACTGGCAAGACTTACCTGGCATCGCGCCCATCTATGGTGATGCTGCAAACGGGTCGCTGCCGATCGTCTGGTCTTGGTTGCAAATGGCTGTTTACGCCGGTTTTCTGGCGGCCGTGTTCGTCTATGTGATGCGGAGTACAACACCGCTGCGCGTCGACAGCGCGCGGATCAGCAACATCAACACCTTCATAATCCGAGCCGCATTTTTTGCGGTTTTGATCGTTGGATTGGTGGACAGTGCGATCTCCTTCCTGCGGATCGAAGAGCTCTTGCCGGGAATTGTTGGGCAGGATCTCGCAGATGAGCTTGGCAAGTCTCGGTTCCGCGGCGCCTACGTCCACATGCCGTTGATTGCCTTGTCGATCGTGATCGCCGCCTTTACAAGAACACTTGGGTTTACCTGGCTCGCACTGCTTGTGGTGGTGGCCGAGCTGGCCATCGTGATTGGCCGTTTTGTCTTCTCCTACGAGCAGGCCTTCCTCGCCGACCTGGTGCGCTTCTGGTACGCAGCACTCTTCCTGTTCGCGAGTGCCTATACGCTGCTTGAAGAAGGGCACGTCCGAGTGGATGTGTTTTACGCCGGTATGGCTCCGAAGACCAAAGGCTATGTCAACGCGATCGGGTCGGTTGTACTGGGCATGAGCCTTTGCACGACGATCCTTGTTCTAGGCATGGGCGGAAAACAGAACATCATCAACAGCCCAATCCTGGCCTACGAAGTGACACAGGCAGGATTTGGTCTTTACGTGAAATACCTCATGGCCGGTTTTCTGGGAGTGTTCGCCACCTCCATGATGATCCAATTCGTGGCCTATTTCCTGGACGCCATTGCCGACATTCGCGGTGAACCTGGCGGACGGGATCACGAAAACCACCCTGTTAACTAGAGCCAGACGAGATCGTTTGATATGGAACTCTTCTTCCTTCTTCTTCTTGTCGTGATCATGGCGTTTGCGCTTGGCTGCGGTTTTCCGGTGGCTTTCGCCCTTCCAGGCGCGGCAATCATCACAATCGGACTTGCTGCCGGTGCCGGCGCGCTCTTCGGCGGCGGGGCGGACGCGTTCTTCCACTCCGGCAGCGCCGCACAGTGGCTGAGTGCCGGTGTTACCAACTTCCGGGGCATCTACTGGGAAGCGGAACGAGATACGCTCATAGCGATTCCGCTTTTCGTGTTCATGGGCATCATGCTGCAGCGGTCCAAGATCGCTGAGGATCTTCTCGTGACCATGGCGCGACTTTTCGGTCCGGTTCCGGGCGGTCTCGGCATTTCTGTTGTGTTCGTGGGCGCGCTGCTGGCGGCAACGACGGGCATCGTTGGTGCGACCGTTGTGGCGATGGGTCTGATCTCCTTGCCGGCAATGCTGCGGAACAATTATTCGGTGCCGCTGGCAACGGGTACGATCGCGGCTTCGGGTACGCTCGGACAGATCATTCCGCCGTCCATCGTTCTGATCATTTTGGCTGACCAGCTCGCAAGTGCGGTCGACCAGGCCGGGTCCATCCGGCAGGCGCTTTACAAGGACAACACCGGCGAACTTTCGATGCCGTCCGACTTCTCGGTCGTGTCGACCAGTGCCGGCGAGATGTTCCTTGGCGCGTTCTTGCCAGGCCTCGTCCTTGTTGGGCTGTACATGCTGTTCATCCTCGGCTTTGCACTTCTGAAGCCAAGTGCTGCACCCGCAGTGCATGAGGAAGGCACCTTTACACGCCAGTTCGCAGTGAAGGTTTTCATTACTCTGGTTCCGCCGCTGGCCTTGATCTTCCTGGTTCTGGGTTCGATCATTGCGGGTATTGCAACGGTGAACCAGGCTGGCGCGATCGGTGCTGTCGGCGCCATGATCATGGCTGGGTACAGGCTGCGTGATGGTGAGAAGGGGGCATACACCCCTGCGATCATCGCGATCGTGGCGTTGCTGGCGATTGCCATTGTGATCAGCTTCATTGGTGCCGTGAACATCAAGTTGATCCAGACAAGCCAGGACCTTCTTGGACTTGTGTTGGCTCTGATTGCCGTCTCGTTGCTGCTGATTGCGATTTTCTGGTCCGGTTGGCGCACATTGAAGTTGGAAGACACCCTCCGTGGAGTGATGGTCGAAACCGCGAAAACGACGTCGCTGGTCTTTATCATCCTGCTTGGTGCGGCGATGCTGACATCCGCGTTCCGGGCCTTCGGTGGTGAAGACCTTGTGAAGGACTTTTTGCAGGGGCTGCCTGGCGGCTTCTGGGCGCAATTCCTCATCGTCATGCTGGTGATCTTCATCCTCGGCTTCTTCCTCGACTTCATCGAGATTGCCGTTGTGGTTGTGCCGATTGTTGCACCGATCCTGCTTGCTGACCCGTCTGCAAACGTCACGGCTGTATGGCTTGGTGTGATGATCGGTCTGAACATCCAGACCTCCTTCCTGACACCACCATTTGGCTTTGCGCTGTTCTACTTGCGCGGGGTTGCACCGGCGATCGTGAAAACGGTCGATATGTACAAGGGTGTGATCGCGTTCATTGCACTGCAGCTCGTTGCGCTCGCGATTGTCGGGTTTAATCCGCAGCTCGTGAACTATCTTCCGAACCGCTCGACTCTATTGTCGGAGACCGCACCGCCGCCGAAGAACCCGCGTCTTCAATACTGCATGGAAAAAATCGTTCATGAGGACTTCCAGCAGAATGGCGATGGCATTCTGTCTACAATCCAGTCGACGGCAAACGTAGACATGAGCTACCTGCCGGAGGATCTGCGTGAAGACCTGGTCGAAGGCTTTGAAAAAGCGCAGAACGCACTTCCGTTGATGCAGGAGATCAAGGACGCAGAGGCGGCGGTAGCGGCAGCTGCGGGCGACTACCGCCCAATCCACGGCCTGGTACGGGCTCTGGAGCGGGATGCTCGCCGGATCGACGAGACGATCGAAGAGCTTAAGGTGGTCGTCAGCCGGTCTGGTCCGGAAGGCATCTATACGGTGGAGCAAGGCGAACGGGCTCAGGCACGGATCGACGCTCTCCAGGCCGAGCATGATGCGCTCCTGGCTCAGATCCCTGAGGAATGGAACGACACCTATGCGACCTTCTCGCAGATCCAGAAAGCGGAAAATACGGCACGTCTGACGTACCGCCGCAATGCGGATCAAGCCTACGAGCCAGTGCTCGAGCTGAAGGCAATCCTGCGCGACGTCGACGTTGTCGCCGGTTTCGAAGCTGAACTTGAGGCTTTGAAAGAGCAGGTTGCCCAGTTGGAGCCTGAAGCCGCTGTGGACGCGATTGCCGAGATGCGTTCAAAGGTCGGAACAGCTGAAGGCACAGGCGATATTCGCGATGGTCTGACGGAAGCCCGCAAGATCATGCGGAGCCGGACACCCAACGCGGAAGAGGCGATTGCGGAGATCGACAAGTCGATTGCTGCAGTCCAAGCGGATCTTGCTTGGCGCCAACGTGCGGCATCGGAGCTGCTGCCGCAACTGGAGGCGTATGACGCTGCAGTTGGCAACAACATCGGTCTGCGCCAACAGGATCGCTTGCCGGACGCTATGGCTCTGGAAGTCGCCGGATGTCTATCCGATCACAGAGACATTTCGCTCAGCTTCTAGGTTAAAAAGAAACGAAGAAAGCGGGGAGAGAAATCTCCCCGCTTTTTTGTTTGGATGGGCGGTTGCTGCGTTGGGGACTGAGCTCAATCCCACTTCACATCGCAGGTCAGCATGTAACCGGACCCGTAAATCGTCCGGATGTGCGCAGGGCCGTCTTTTCTATTCAGTTTCTTGCGGATACGCGATATGCGAACGTCGATGGACCGGTCGAGACTTTCATCGCGGCCGCCGTGTTCAAGCAAGTAATCCCGGGTGAGTACTCGCTTTGGTGCTCGCAATAGTGCCTCCAGGAGTGTTGCTTCTCCGGTCGACAAAAAGGTTTCCTCCCCTTCCGGAGATCTCAGGCAGTGGGAAGACGGTATGTAACTCCAGTCTGCAAAGCGCGCGGTTTCTTCTTTCTTGGCAGCGCGGATCGGTTCGCCCCCCAATCTTCGGAGAATGGATCGGATCCGTGCCACGACTTCCCTCGGATCGAAGGGTTTGACAACATAGTCATCTGCGCCGAGTTCCAGGCCAAGAACCCGATCCGTTGCATGTGCGCGGGCAGATAGAACGATGATTGGTACCGAAGAGTGCCGACGGATCTCATTGATCAAGGCCATGCCCTCCATGTCCGGGAGGCCAAGATCGACAATGCATGCGTCTGGTGTTTCTGCCTCAAGAGCAGCGAGCATCTGCGCTGCAGTTGAAAATACCTCACCTTCCATATCGAAGGGCTGCATCGCCTCGATCAACAGACGACCGATCTCCGGTTCGTCATCGACGATGAATGCGCGGGTCTTTCCCGTTGCCAAAGGCTTTGAGTGCGAAGAGCGTTCTGATGTCATGGTTGCAGTATTTTGCGGAGTGTTTCCGCAAGTTGGTAGTCGTTAAAAGGTTTAGCTAAAACAGGAAATTCGCAGCTGCTGCTGTTGTCTGCGAGTGCCGACCAGTCCGCGTAACCCGTCATTAAAGCGATCCCGAGTTCTGGCCGGTTCTGGCGTATTTCACGGGCAAGCTTCAAACCGTTGGTTTGCCCTGGCATGATGATGTCACTCAAAATTCCACGCAGCTCCGGCAGGTCCAGCGCGAGTTGACGGGCATCGTCCGCGTTTTCCGCCTTCAATATCGCGAACCCGAGGTTCTGCAGCTGATCAGCGATGGTTTCGCTCACATCCGGATCATCCTCGATCAGCAGAAGCAGTTCTCCAGAGCCGTATTTTAGGGATGCTTTGTCTTCGCTTTTGCCGATGTCACCCGCGTCCTGCAGCCTTACCAGCGGCAAGTAGATTGTAAGTGCAGTGCCTTCTCCCAGCTTGCTGCGCACCTGGATCGCACCGCCGGACTGCTGAATGAAGCCATAAACCATCGACAGACCCAACCCGCTGCCAGTGCCGAAAGCCTTGGTCGTAAAAAAGGGTTCAAAGATTTTGAGTTGGCTGTCTTCATCCATACCGCTGCCTGTATCAGCAACGGTTATCGCGGCATATTCTCCCACCGGCACTGACAATTCTTGGGCCTGTTGAGAATCCAGATCAGTTGCTTCCAAGGCGATGGAGAGCGAGCCGCCATCCGGCATCGCGTCCCGCGCGTTGAAGGCCATGTTGATGAATGTTGTTTCCATCTGTGTCGGATCGATCAATGCGCCAATGCTGCGACCTTCGGCATCTATGGTGAGCGAGATGGAAGACGGCAGAGAGCCTTCAAGCAGTCGCGCCGCTGACCCAATCACATCGGCGACCGGAACCCTTTGTGGATCAACCGGCTTGCCACGGCTGAAGGCCAATAGGCGCTGAATCAGATCAGATCCTCGTTTAGCGGCTTCCAGCATCGGGGTGACTTTGCTGTCGAGCGCTTCCTTGCCAACAGGTGTTTTCATCCGGCCAAGCGTAAGCAGATTGCCCATCATAATGGCGAGGAGATTGTTGAAGTCGTGCGCCAACCCCCCGGTCAGTTTGCCGACGGCATCCATTCGCTGGGATTGGACCAGCGCCGCTTCCGCTGCTTTTTGATCGCTTGCATCGAGGGACAAAACGAATATTCCGAGAGTCCGCCCGTCAACAGTCATGTCGGGGATGAGAGTCGATCGCATATAGGCCATCGTCCCATCAAGGCGTTCCCTTTGGTACTCATAGCTAACCGCGTTGCCTTCAAAGGCGCGATTGATATGCGGTTCAAGCTCTGCAAACAGCTCGTCGCCCACAATATCCCGCGCCGGACGCCCGGCAATCGAAACGATGGAATGGCCGAACCAGTCCGCATATCTGCGGTTTGCAAACCTGAAAACCGGCCCTGGCGAAAGGTACGCAATGAGGGCCGGGATGTTGTCCGTCACGAGACGCAGCCAGTCCTCACTCTGTTGTAAGGCGTGCGTTCTTTCTTCGACAGTTCGTTCGAGTTTCTCCTGCCGCTGACGTTCTTCGGTGACATCTGAGTAAATCGTCACGAACCCGCCTTGGGGGAGGGGTGTCCCGGAAACCGCAATGATCTGACCGTTTGGGCGGATGCGTTCGAAATAATGCGGCTCGAAAAGCTTGGCGCGTTCGATCCGGCGTTCAATCTTGGCTTCGATGTCTCCCGGGCCATATTCGCCCCGTTCGGCATTTACGCGAATAAAATCTTGCAGGTGAGAACCGCGCCGCACAATGCTCTCCGGCATGTCCAGCATATCGTACAAACCGCGGTTCCAGGCGACCAGCCGAAGGTCGCTGTCGAAGACGGTAAACCCCTGATTAATATGATCAAGAGCCGCCTGCAGCAGGTCGATCTGCGCTTTGAGTTGTTTGGTCTCCTCCATACCCGAACAGTAAGGTGCGATGGAGGCTTTGGCTACTGCCTTGTTTCGCACCCGCAGCGAACTTGCAACATTTCGATAAGATTTGAACATACTGCTGCAAACCACCCGAATTAGCGTGAAGGCGTTGGAAGTGGATCAAACCTTTGTCCGTTCGACAAACCAGATTCTGGTTGAATGGGATGGCACTAGGTAGTTTCATATCCAGCATGAGAACGACCTCGGATAACCGGGGCGCCTTCTAAGGGAAGAAACATCTATGGTAGGGTCGGCCAGCGCTGGACAGCGTGCGGAGGACACCTTTCCGAAAATCCTTCTAAGCAATGGGAAGGTATTCGGATCTCGGACGGCGTTCCGGGAAAAAGATCGGGGGATCTGGCAAAGCTGGACCTGGTCTGAGGTGCTTGATGAAATCCGTGCTTTTTCAATCGGACTTCAGTCTTTGGGTCTGAAACCCAAGGACAAGATTGCTATTGTCGGGGCCAACAGGCCGCGTCTGTACTGGTCGATGGTGGCCGCGCAGGCCCTCGGCGCGGTGCCGGTGCCGGTCTATTCCGATTCTGTTGCGGAAGAGATGGCATATGTCCTCGGCCACGCGGAAGTGCGGTTCGCGGTGGTCGAGGATCAGGAGCAAGTCGATAAGCTGCTCAGCATGGGCGATGAAGTTCCGTCGCTGGAGCATCTCATTTATGACGATCCTCGTGGCTTGCGCGACTATCAGCAGGATCATCTGCACTTCTTCGACACGGTTCAGGCAATCGGCCGGAAACAGTTGTCTGAGAACTCCGGCCTGGAAGCCGAATGGGTCAACGGGTTCTCAGGGTATCAAGGCAGCGACATTGCAGTGATGCTTTACACCTCGGGAACCACTGGGCGTCCGAAGGGGGTCATGCTTTCGTTTGACAACTTGGTAATATCGGCACGCAATGGAAATGCGTTCGACAACCTCGATGAGACGGAAGAAGTTCTGGCCTATCTACCGATGGCCTGGATTGGCGATCACGTGTTTTCGCTCGCGCAGGCATTTACGGCCGGATATTGCGTGAACTGCCCGGAAAGCATGGACACGATCGATACAGATCGCCTCGAAATTGCGCCAACATATTTCTTCGCCCCGCCGCGCGTTTATGAAAATCTGCTGACCCGGATCATGGTCCAGATGGAAGACGCCGGTAAGTTAAAGAAAAAGATGTTTGACTATTTCATGGGCGTTGCCCGGAAAGTCGGCGAGAACATCTTGAACGGTGAGCAGGTCTCGTTTGGCGACCGACTTCTTTATAACATCGGCGAGTTCTGCGTTTACGGCCCTCTCAAAAACCGTATGGGTCTGACACGCTTGAAAGTTGGCTACACTGCAGGCGAAGCAATTGGTCCGGAGATCTTCCAGTTCTTCCGCTCACTGGGGTTGAACCTCAAGCAACTTTATGGCCAGACCGAAGCCAGCGTTTACATCACCCTTCAGCCGGACGGCGAGATCTATGGTGACACGGTGGGTAAACCGGCACCGGATGTTGAGATCAAAATCGCCGACAACGGCGAAGTCATGTACCGCTCACCGGGCGTATTCGTCGGCTATTTCAAGAATGATGAGGCGACAGCCAGTACCAAGACCCCAGACGGCTGGGTGCATACGGGCGACGCCGGCATTATTGCAGACAACGGACATCTCAAGATCATCGATCGGGCCAAGGATGTCGGCAAACTCAATGACGGAGCTTTGTTCGCTCCGAAATACATCGAGAACAAGCTGAAGTTCTTCCCGAACATCAAAGAGGCGGTTGCCTTCGGTCATGAGCGGGACATGGTGACGGTGTTCATCAACATCGACCTGACATCGGTCGGGTCTTGGGCTGAGCGGAACAACGTCAACTATGCGTCCTATCAGGAGCTGGCGTCCAACCCTGAAGTCTATGCGATGATCGAAAGCCATGTTGATCAGGTCAACCGTGACCTTGCCGGCGAGCCGATGATGGCTGGTGCACAGATCAAGCGCTTTCTGGTTCTGCACAAGGAACTTGACGCTGATGATGGCGAATTGACACGGACGCAGAAGGTCCGCCGTTCGTTCATCGCAGACCGGTATGCCCCGTTGATCGAGGCGCTCTATGACGGGTCGACCAGCAAACACGTGCGTACGGAAGTCACCTTCGAAGACGGGCGCAAGGGCGCCATTGAGGCGACTGTCGAAATTCGCGACATGAAGACCTACGAGCCCGGTGCAGGGTTCCAGGAGGCAGCCGAATGAACGCTCTAGTATCAGAGAAAGAACTTTCACCGGCTGCCGCTGGAGCACCAGCTGCGGGTGAAGAGCTTCTGCGCGTGGATAACGTGTCCTTGTCGTTCGGTGGCGTGAAAGCGATCACCAACATCTCTTTCGACATCCTGGAAGGGGAAATCCGCGCCATCATCGGTCCGAACGGGGCCGGGAAAACCTCAATGTTGAACGTTATCAATGGGTTCTATCATCCTCAGGAAGGCACCATTACCTGGCAAGGAAAAGTGCGCCGGAAGATGAAACCGTATGAGGCTGCCAGCAATGGCATCGCCCGGACTTTCCAGAACGTCGCGCTGTTCAAAGGGATGACGACGCTGGACAACATCATGTCCGGCCGGTCCTTGAAGATGCACAAGAACTTCTTCTGGCAGATGCTCTGGCGTGGTCCGGCAGAGGCGGAAGAAATCGAGCACCGCAAGAAGGTCGAGGACATCATCGATTTCCTCGAGATCCAGGCGATCCGCAAAACCCCTGTCGGCCGTTTGCCATATGGCCTTCAAAAGCGGGTTGAGCTTGGCCGGGCGCTTGCCATGGAACCGGATCTTCTACTTCTGGACGAGCCGATGGCCGGCATGAACTTGGAAGAAAAAGAAGACATGAGCCGCTTCATCATCGACGTGAATCAGGAGTTTGGAACCACCATCGCTCTGATTGAACACGATATGGGTGTTGTCATGGATCTCTCCGACCGTGTCGTCGTGCTCGACTACGGCAAGAAGATTGCGGACGGTCCTCCCGAGGAAGTTCAGGCCAGCCAGGCCGTTATCGACGCTTATCTCGGTGTGAGCCACTAACGGGGGGAACCAAATGCTCTACGATATTTTCATTGATCCCTTCGTCCAAATGTATCAGATGCCGGACTTTTTCCTGCAGGTGCTTTGGGAAGGATTTGTTGCCGGGATCCTGTATGCGCTCATTGCGCTCGGATTTGTGCTTATCTTCAAGGCCTCCGGTGTCTTCAACTTTGCCCAGGGCATCATGGTGGTGTTTGCCGGCTTGACGCTTGTAGGCCTTCATGAAAATGGCGTTCCGGCGTATCTGGCCTTGCTGCTGACCATCGGTGTCATGGGTGTGCTGGCCTACAGCGTGGAACGGGTTGTGATGCGTCCGCTGGTCAATCAGCCAGACATCATCTTGCTGATGGCGACCATTGGACTGACTTACTTCCTGATTGGGTTTGGTGAATTTGTCTTCGGTGGTGAGCCCAAGCAAATGATCACTCAAGAACTTGGCCTGCCAACCGGTTCAACGGCATTCGAATTCGGTGAGCGTGGTCTGGTTATCCTGCAACATATTGATATTGCAGCGGCTGTGATTGCGGTCATCATGGTGGCGTCGCTCGGGATCTTCTTCAACAAGACGCGTATTGGCCGCGCCTTGCGTGCTGTTGCCGATGATCACCAGGCAGCGCTTTCCGTCGGCATTTCGCTCAATCAGATCTGGGCAATTGTCTGGTTCGCAGCAGGCCTGGTTGCGCTTGCAACTGGGATCATGTGGGGCGCGCGCTCCGACGTCTCCTTCGCGCTTGAGATCGTCGCCTTCAAGGCCTTGCCGGTCTTGATCCTCGGGGGCTTTACCTCGATCCCCGGCGCGATTGTTGGCGGCCTTATCATCGGGTTCGGCGAAAAGATCGGTGAACTTTACTGGGGTGGTCTTGTTGGCGGCGGCATAGAGTCGTGGCTCGCCTACATCATCGCACTCATTTTCCTGCTGTTCCGGCCTCAAGGGCTGTTCGGCGAAAAGATCATCGAGCGGGTTTGACACCATGTTTTATCGCGAAGCTGGCCAATTCAAAACAAGCTACCAGGCGGACCAGGCGCTTATGCCGATCCGTCAGGACCGGATCGGTCTTGCGGCAATCCTGCTGATCGCATTTGTCGCCATTCCGTTCTTTGCCAACGACTTCTTTCTGACGTCCATCATGATCCCGTTCCTGGTGTTTTCGCTGGCGGCGATCGGGCTGAACGTTCTGACAGGGTTCTGTGGGCAGTTGTCACTCGGCACCGGCGCCTTCATGGGTGTCGGAGCCTATGCTGCCTATAAACTGACAACCATCTTCCCGGACGCCAACGTTATCTTGATGGTGTTGTTGTCCGGTGTGTTCTCCGCCGGGGTTGGCGCAATTTTTGGTCTTCCGAGCCTGCGCATCAAAGGCCTCTACTTGGCTGTGACCACACTGGCGGCCCAGTTCTTCCTTGAGTGGTGCTTCATCCGTATTGGCTGGCTCTACAACTACAATGCGTCCGGGGCGATCGAAATCCCGCATCGTGAAGCCTTCGGTGTCGTTGTCTCAGGCGCGGAATCGTCTCCACTGGTGCGTTACTTCATCGTTCTGACAATCACCGTCGGCATTGCGATGTTGATGGCGAACGTCTTGCGCGGCCGGATCGGACGGTCCTGGATGATGATCCGCGACATGGACATCGCCGCGGAACTGATGGGCATCCGCCCCTTGCAAACCAAGCTGTTGGCCTTTGCCGTGTCGTCTTACATCTGCGGTGTTGCAGGTGCGATGATGGTGTTCTTCTGGCTCAACGCGGCTGAACCGTCATCCTACTCCATCCAGTTGTCCTTCCAGGTGTTGTTCATGGTGATCTTGGGTGGCTTGGGCAGCCTTGCAGGCGCCTTTATGGGCGCAGCGTTCATCTGGATCCTGCCGGTCTTCCTGAAGTTCATTCCGGGTGTTCTCGGATTTGACGTGGCAGCAGAAGCGGTCGAGCATGTCACCTTTATGATCGTCGGCGCATTGATCATCTTCTTCCTGATTGTCGAGCCGCACGGGTTTGCCCGGCTGTGGCAGATCGGGAAACAAAAGCTCAGGGTCTGGCCGTTCCCGTACTAAGGCGGCCAGCCTTATACCCGCCATCCGGACTTGGACCAGTCCGGGGAGGAATGGCGTCACTGGTCTGGCGGTACCGGATCGTCCGGTCCGCATGGGAGGAGTACAAAATGAACTTCAAGCAACTTGCTCTGGGAACAGCTGTTGCCGTCGGTGTGGGCTTGTCGGGTGCTATGACGCCTGTCGCCCAGGCCGAAGACACCAACTATGTTCCGCTGCTGACTTACCGGACCGGTCCGTTCGCAGCTTCAGGCATTCACATCGCCAACGGCATGCATGACTATCTGAAAATGCTCAATGAGCGCGATGGTGGTATCGGCGGTGTCAAGCTGGCCCTCGAAGAGTGCGAAACCGGCTACAACGCGCAAAAAGGCGTGGAGTGCTACGAAGCAACCAAAGGCAAAGGCGCGCTGGTCTATAACCCGTATTCAACGGGCATCACGCTCCAGCTGATCCCGAAGGCCAGCGTTGATAAAATTCCGGTTCTCTCAATGGGTTACGGTCTGTCTGCGGCCGCAGACGGCAACACATTCCCTTGGGTCTTCAACGTGCCGGACACATACTGGGACGGTGCTTCCGTGGTCATCAAATACATTGGTGAACAGGAAGGTGGCCTGGACAATCTGAACGGCAAAAAGATTGGTTACATCTTCCTGGATGCCGGCTATGGCCGTGAGCCGATCCCGCTTCTGGAACAGCTCGCAGAAAAGCATGGCTTTGAGCTCCTGAAGTACCCGGTTGGTCTTAAGGAAATGCAGAACCAGTCCTCACAGTGGCTGAACGTGCGCCGTGACCGTCCGGACTACATGATCATGTGGGGCTGGGGCGCAATGAACCCGACCGCGATCAAGGAAGCCGTCAAGATCCGCTACCCGATGGACAAGTTCATTGGTGTGTGGTGGTCCGCAGGCGATGACGATGCGGCTGCAGGCGGTCAGGACGCCAAAGGCTACAAGGCTCTGAACTTCTCTGGCGTTGGCCGTGACTTCCCGGCTCTGGATGACATTCAGAAGTATGTCATTGACGCTGGTCTGTCTTCCACGGACGGCGAGACACTGGGTCAGACGCTCTACAACCGTGGTGTCTTGAACTCCGTGATCGTTGCCGAAGGCATTCGTACCGCTCAGGAACTGACCGGTAAGAAAGTGATCACCGGTGAAGATATGCGGATGGGTCTGGAAGCCTTGAATCTGGACGAAGCTCGTCTTGCGGAACTGGGCCTGAAGGGCTTTGCACATCCGATGAAGGTGACCTGTGAAGACCACTCCGGCAGCCATCCTGTGTTCGTTCAAGAGTGGAACGGCACAAAGTGGCAGCAGGCATCTGGCTGGATTGAACCGATGACCGACGTCGTTCGTCCGCTTATCGAAGCTGCGGCTAAAGAATACGCAGAGAAAAACGCTCCGTGGCCCGCACGGACTGAACCCTGCCCGAACTGATTGGCAGCTCGCTCCGCCGCACCACAGCGGCGGAGCCTCTCAGGAGAGGACGGAATGGCTTTATTGGATGTAGAAACGCCGAACACGGAAGCTGCCGCTGAGCCGGCTGAAACGATCCTGTCGGTCAACAATATCGAAGTGATTTATGACCACGTGATCCTGGTGCTCAAGGGCGTGTCCCTGACTGTGCCGAAGGGTGGGATCGTGGCTCTGCTAGGGGCGAACGGCGCTGGCAAGTCAACCACATTGAAGGCCATATCCAATCTGCTCGGCGCTGAGCGCGGAGATGTGACAAAGGGCAAGATTCTGTTTGAAGGGGAAGAAGTTCAAGCGCTGTCTCCAAATGATCTGGTCCGCCGCGGGTGTATTCAGGTCATGGAAGGCCGGCACTGCTTTGGTCACCTTTCAATTGAAGAAAACCTGCTGACAGGTGCTTACACCCGCAAGGACGGGCACGCTGCGGTAAAGGCAGACCTGGAGATGGTTTATGACTATTTCCCCCGTTTGAGAGAACGCCGCCAGAGCCAGGCGGGGTACACCTCAGGCGGTGAGCAACAAATGTGCGCGATTGGCCGGGCTCTGATGAGCCGGCCGAAGATGATCCTGCTGGATGAACCGAGCATGGGCCTTGCGCCGCAGCTCGTGGAAGAGATTTTCGAAATTGTTCGCAAGCTCAACCAAAACGAAGGTGTTTCCTTCCTCTTGGCTGAGCAGAACACCAACGTTGCGCTCAAATACGCAACCTACGGCTATATAATGGAATCCGGACGGATTGTTCTTGATGGGGCTGGGAAATCCCTTCTGGAGAACGAAGACGTCAAGGAATTCTACCTTGGTGTTGGCGGCGAAGGACGCCGCTCCTTCAAGGACGTCAAACACTACAAACGAAGAAAGCGCTGGCTGGCCTAAACAAGGGCTTACAGGCGGAGACGACCATGAGCAATCAACCATATGAGGCGCGCGAGCAGCAAAGCCCTGCTCAGCGCGAACAGGATCTCTTTGCCCGGCTACCGGAGCAACTGAGTGGCGCCATGCAGTCTGCCCCAGGGTGGGCGGCGCAATTGGATGGTATAGATGCGCATTCCGTAACAGACCGTGCGGCGCTTGCAAAACTACCGGTCTTGCGCAAATCCGAGATGCTCGAGAAGCAGAAAGCGGCTCCTCCGTTTGGTGGCTTCCTATCGCAAAACGGTGTCACGGCCGCGCGCGTTTTCATGTCGCCTGGACCGATCTGGGAACCTCAAGCACCCGGTCTGGATCCGTGGAACGGCGCGCGGGCGTTGCACGCTGCAGGCTTCAAGAAGGGCGATACCGTTCTCAACGCCTTCTCTTACCATTTGACACCTGGCGGCTTCATCCTGGATCAGGCTGCGATTGCAATGGGCTGCTCCGTGTTTCCTGCCGGTGTTGGCAACACGGATATGCAAGTGGAAGCGGTTGAAGTATTGAAGCCGACCGGTTTCACGGGAACACCAGACTACCTCAAGGTTCTCCTCGACCGTGGGGCAGAGCAGGGCCGGGACATGTCCTCCATCAAGGTTGCGCTGGTCTCCGGCGGTGCCTTGTTCCCGGCCTTGCGCGAGGAATATGCATCAAAGGGCATATCCGTTGCGCAGTGTTATGCGACGGCCGACCTCGGTGTCATTGCTTATGAGACCGAAGCGCGCGAAGGCATGGTGGTCAATGAGGACTATATTGTTGAGATCGTGCGCCCGGGAACCGGAGAGCCGGTTGCCGATGGCGAAGTCGGTGAGCTTGTGGTCACCAACTTCAACCCCCTCTACCCGTTGATCCGGTTTGGAACCGGGGACCTGTCGATGGTTATGCCTGGTCAGTCGCCCTGCGGGCGGACCAACATGCGGCTGGCCGGGTGGATGGGACGGGCCGATCAGCGGACTAAAATTAAAGGTATGTTCGTCGACCCGTCCCAAATCGCCCAGATCCTCAGCAGCCATCCGGAAGTCAAGAAAGCACGCTTGTCTGTCAGCCGTGCCGGGGCAAGTGATGCCATGAAGCTGGCTGTCGAGACGGAGGTGATGGGCAACGGGCTTGCTGAGCGTGTTGCAGATACCTTGCGGGATGTAACCCGATTAAAGGGAGATGTAGAACTTGTGTCTCCCGGGACGCTGCCGAACGACGGGAAAGTCATCGCTGACGAACGCGACTACGGCTAAGACTGCCAGTCGCCTGGTTGGTCTCTGTTAAGAAAAGATCATCTGCGCCGGTGATGCCGCATTGGCCTTCCGCAGTCGTTGTCCTATGTATGGGCGAAAGTGACGCAAAGCGTAAGGGTAATGAAAGCAGATGAACGTTCAACCGACAGCTCCCATCCTCGATCAGGCGGCTGAGTTTCAAAAAGTCCGCCTGCCTGAGGGACACCCGGATGTGAAAGCCGGAAAGGTCGGCGTCCTTCTTGTCAATCTCGGCACGCCGGATGCGACAGACTACTGGCCAATGCGCCGGTATCTTCGAGAGTTCTTGTCGGACAAACGCGTGATCGAATGGCCTAAGGCGATTTGGTATCCGATCCTCTATGGCATTGTTCTGATGACCCGCCCGGGGAAATCCGGCAAAGCCTATGAAGAAATCTGGAATCACGAGAAGAATGAGTCGCCCCTGCGCACCATTACCCGCAGTCAGTCGGACAAGCTCACTGAAATGTTGGGCGATGCCAATGGCCGGCTGAAAGTGGATTGGGCGATGCGCTATGGCCAGCCGTCAATCCCCGATAAGCTGAAAGCGCTGAAGGATGCCGGCTGCGACAGAATTCTCGTGTTCCCGCTTTACCCGCAGTATTCGGCCACAACCACGGCCACTGTGAACGACGTTGTCTGCAAAACCCTGATTGACATGCGCTGGCAGCCGGCAATCCGGACTGTGCCACCCTATCATGATGATCCGATCTATGTGAACGCCCTGGCGAAATCGGTCGAGAGACATCTGGAAAGCCTGGATTTTGAGCCGGAAACGATCCTTACGTCCTACCACGGTATCCCGCAGTCCTATTTCAAACGGGGCGATCCTTACCATTGTCACTGCATGAAAACGACGCGCCTGATGCGTGAGGTGCTGGGCATGGATGAAACGAAATTGCGGACCACGTTCCAGTCCCGTTTCGGGCCAGAAGAGTGGCTTCAACCCTACACCGACAAGACCGTTGAACAACTTGCCAAAGACGGCATGAAGAACATTGCTGTCATGAACCCTGGGTTCGTGTCGGATTGCCTTGAAACGCTCGAAGAAATCGCTGGCGAGGCTGGCGAGATCTTTGAAGAGGCCGGCGGCGAAAACTTCACTCATATCCCATGCCTCAACGACAGCGATCTGGGAATGGATGTTCTGAACACGATCGTTCGCCGCGAGCTCGGCGGTTGGATTTGATCTGAATTTGAAGTTGAAGTTCATCGGGCGTTGCGAACAGCAATGCCCAGTGTATTGAGGCCGTCATAATCCAGCCAGGCTCAAGCGCCTAATATCATTTTGAAAACAGTCACACCACGTTGACGCTGGGTGTTTCGTCTGGAACAACCCGACCTCACGTCGTAGTGTGCTGTCAGATAATGATTTTAGGAGGCTGAAATGCCTATTGCCGGATTTGATATTGTTTTGATCGGCGTACTTTTGCTGGTCATCCTTGTGTTCTTTGCCGGGGTCAAAACAGTCCCGCAAGGATACAATTACACGATTGAGCGTTTTGGGCGGTACCGTAAGACACTGACCCCAGGACTGAACTTCATCATCCCGTTCATCGACCGGATCGGTCACAAGCTGAACATGATGGAGCAGGTCCTGGATGTTCCCTCGCAAGAGGTGATTACCCGAGACAACGCGACCGTGACGGCCGATGGTGTCACGTTTTATCAGGTGCTTGATGCCGCCCGGGCAGCCTATGAAGTTCTGGGTCTACAGAACGCTATCCTCAATTTGACAATGACAAATATCAGGTCTGTCATGGGATCCATGGATCTTGATAGTCTGTTGTCCAACCGCGACGAAATCAATGCCCAAATTCTGAGGGTTGTGGACGCCGCTGCAGAGCCGTGGGGTATCAAGATCACCAGGATTGAGATCAAGGACATCAATCCGCCGCGTGATCTTGTTGATGCTATGGGCCGGCAGATGAAGGCCGAGCGGGAAAAACGGGCATCGATCCTTGAAGCGGAAGGCAAACGTCAGTCCGAAATCTTAAAGGCAGAAGGCGAGAAGCAATCGCTCATCCTTGAGGCAGAAGGGCGCAGAGAATCAGCGTTCCGGGACGCGGAAGCCAGAGAGCGTGAGGCGGAAGCCGAGGCCAAAGCAACGCAAATGGTCAGTGAGGCCATCGCCAATGGTGATGTGCAGGCGATCAACTACTTCGTTGCCAATAAATACGTTGAAGCCTTCACGGCGCTGGCTACGTCCCGCAACCAAAAGACCCTGATTTTGCCGATGGAAGCAACCTCCTTGCTAGGCTCGTTGAGCGGTATCGGCGAGATCGCGAAGGAAGCTTTTGGTGATGGCGATAAACCCCAACGGTCATCATCTGGGGTGCCGGTTACACGTACATCGACCGGAGAACAGCAATGAGTCTTACAGAGAGCATCATTCAGGCTCTCGGCTCGTGGAGCTGGGTCGTCCTGGGGTTGATCCTTCTGGGACTGGAAATTCTGGCTCCTGGCACGGTCTTCCTATGGTTTGGACTGTCTGCCATTGTGGTCGGGATTGTTGCGCTGCTCTTCGATTTCAGCTGGCAGGTTCATGTCGGCCTCTTTGTTGTCCTCTCAATTGTCAGCTTGCTGGTTGGTCGTAAGCTGATGCTGAAAGCGGCTTCTGAGACCGGGGATCCGGGGTTGAACAAGCGCGGCAGCCGTTACATTGGACGTGAATTCACCCTCACGACGCCGTTAAGCGAAGGCGCTGGGAAGCTGTCAATTGATGATACGATTTGGCGGATTTCAGGCCCAGATTTGCCGGCAGGCACAAAAGTGCGTGTCGATGGTGTCGACGGCGCTCGGTTGGTTGTGTCCGATGTTAACGGGGAGAGCACGTCTTAGCCCCGTCGTAGATCGCAACACTGGCTCAGAGCTTGTGGCCCGGCGGGATCGGTGGTTCTTCGGCCATCAATAGGATACCAACCCGCCGGTTGGCCGCAAGATAAGGATCGTTCGGGAACAAAGGTTCTGTGTCCGACTTTCCAACCACCGAATAGAATTGTCCGTCCGGCACACCATACTCTGAGAGAATCTGGCGGGCGACATTGGCACGCTCAGTCGACAGGTCCCATCCGGTGTAGCTGGGGTCTACCGTTGCTGCACCCGCAGTTGTGTGACCGGTGATCTCGATCCGGTTGGGCATTCGGGCAAGTACAGGCGCCATCTTCGCGATCAGCCGGCGCGTGGTTTCGTAAGGATATTTCGACCCTTCACGGAACATGGACCGGCCATCCTGATCAACCAGCATGATGTTCAGGCCTTCCTCGGTCTCTTCCAGAATGATGTTGGTCGAAACTTCCGTGATTTCCGGCATTTCCTGCCAGGCTTGCCGAAGGGAGGCCGCGGCGGTTGCGAACTGACGCGGTTTTTCGATTTCCGCTTCCATCGTGTCGTGCGTGTTGGCTTCCGGGCCTTGTTTGCGACGCTTTTCGTGGCGCTCTTGTGCAAAGTCTGAGTCCAGTTCCTGCTCGACCTGGCTGATATCTTTCATGTAGTCCCGGATCGGGATGCCTTCGACTTCGATGATCCCGGTACGGCGAGAGTTTTCTTTCACGCCAAAGGCTTCGCGCATCGAACCGGCGACGACCTGAAGTTTTTCCTTGTCTTGAATGGAAAACGAGATGATCAGAACGAAGAAACACACGAGGAGTGACATCAGATCGGCGAACGTCACCAGCCAATCGGGTGCGCCTCCTCCTCCTTGTGGTTTTTTCCTGGCCATTGCTCGTTACTCGCCTCGATCGCTGTTAGGCTGCTTCGGCCAGATCGGCCCGGGCTTTTTCGGGCAGATAGGCGACGAGCATTTCTTTGATTAGTGCCGGGCTCTTGGATTCGCGGATCTGGCACACGCCGTCGATGATTAGGGTCTGGTTCAGTTCATCGACATCAAACTTTGCATCAAGCTTGTCGACCATTGGCAAACACAAGATGTTGGAAATCAATGCGCCATAGAGCGTTGTCAAAAGAGCAACCGCCATGGACGGGCCGATCGCGGCCGGATCGTCCATGTTCGCAAGCATTTGGACGAGACCGACCAGCGTACCGATCATGCCGAAGGCCGGTGCTGAATCGCCAAGGGCTTTCATCACACGTTTGCCTTCCGACAAACGGCTTAATTGAAGGTCGCGTTCGCGCTCCATGGCTTCCTTGATGAATTCCAATTCGTATCCGTCGGCGATGTATTGAACACCTTTGGCCAGGACCGGATCTGAAACGTCGACGTTCTCAAGACCGAGCGGGCCCGACTTGCGAACTATTTCACCGAGGTTGGTAATTTCAGAAATGAGGTCGCGCGGGCTTGCGCTCTTTCCGGACAACGCAACCTTGAAGGCGGTCGTGAACGCCGCTGCGATATCGGAAACCTGAAATCGGATAAGGGTCGCGGCGAGGCCGCCACCGATAACGATCAGCATAGATGGAACATCGACGAATTGGCCGAAACTGCCGCCAAGAAAAATAGCGGTAATAACGATGGCAAACGCACCGATAATTCCAAGTAGGGTCGCGAGATCCATACAAACACACCAAGGTCTCGGGCGAAAGGCCCAGTCAAACTTGGGAGCAGTGTAGGCTCGCTATGGCTAATCAAATGCTAATGCTGCCATTTAAATTTCGCAGCGCTTAGAAAATGTCAGAATCCGTGACCAGCTTGTGAACGCAAAGCTTTCGTTTAAGCGGCACCGGCTCGAAGAAGGTCATGCATGTGGACAATTCCAACCGGCCGGCCGTCTTCAACCACAAAAACAGTCGTGATTGAGGAACTGTTCAGGAGTTCCAGGATTGAGGCGGAAAGTGTCCCCGGATGCACAGTCTTCGGCCCGCGTGTCATGATGTCACCAGCCGTTTTTTCCAGAAGGTTGGATGTCACATGGCGGCGCAAATCACCATCGGTGATGATGCCCATCAACTGGTTCAACTCGTCTACGACACCGAGGACGCCAAAACCTTTTTGTGACATGACAACAATACCATCGGTCATGGGTGTAGCTGCCGGGACAAGTGGAAGCGACTCACCAAGATGCATGATGTCTTTTGCTGTTTTGAGGCTGGCGCCGAGGCGGCCGCCAGGGTGAAAGACCTTATAGTCTTGAACAGTAAACCCGCGCCCCTCGAGAAGCGCTACCGTCAAAGCATCGCCGAGGGCAAGCTGTACCAGAGCAGATGTTGTTGGTGCCAGCCCGTGCGGGCAGGCTTCAGCCACACTTGGCAGCTTTAGAATAATGTCCGCGGCCTTGCCGAGCGTGCTGTCCTGCCGTGATGTGATGGCTACGAGAGGCACCTTGAAGCGCCGTGTGTAGGCCACAAGGCTGGCAAGTTCCTGTGTTTCACCGGACCAGGACAACGCAAGGACAACGTCGTCTTGCGTAATCATCCCGAGATCGCCGTGACTTGCCTCTGTGGCATGGACGAAGAACGCAGGCGTCCCTGTGGAGGCAAGGCTTGCCGCGATCTTGGTCCCGATATGACCGCTCTTGCCGATGCCCGAGACAATGACACGCCCGGAAATGCCTTGGATCAGACTGCAGGCTTTCTGGAAAGGCGCCGCCAGCCCATCTTTCAGAGCCACCCGCAATGCGCTCAGCCCAGCCATCTCGGTTTCCAGGGCTCGCTCAGCTGAAACGATATACTCCATGTGCAGCTCTGAGCTTTCCGAAGTGTTGGGGTCTTGAGCTGGGCTGGTCATGGATCGCGGTCTTTCTTGTTTTTCGGCGCTAGAATTAGGCCACCGCAGGCTTTCGTTCAAGAACCTGTTTATTTTATGTCCATATCCAGCAGCTATGGTTAATCAGCGTTGGCATTTTGCAATATGGAAACGAAGCATTAACCATCCTTCGTCAGGTTGGGCGGGTATAATCTGACCGCTTTCTGGCTGTGAATGACCCGTTTTTTAACATGCATCATCTGTTTCGCGCTTAGCCTGGCGCTTGCGGAACCGTCGTTCGCTCAGACGGCGGTGCCGGGTCTGCGTGGTTCGGATGTTCCTGGACGTGTCAATGCTGCAGATGATGATGGCCGGGAAGAAGCAGAAACGCCGGCAGGTGTGAACCCGACACAATCAAACGTTTTTGCTCTGCGGCCTTCCGTCAATATCGCGGAAGAAGAGGATGGATCAACGGGACTCGGTGCAGCCGGACGTGTTCAGCCGGTGAGGCCATTCTCCGACAGGATAACTGCCGTAACGCGTGCCGTCCCTCTCGCTCAGGGCGGAATCGACGATACTGTCTTTGGCGGTGACACCACGTTCGATGCGCCAGACGGGATTCGCCTCGGCTCGTTCATTTTGACACCGCAATTGACTGTCACCGCTGGCTATACCGACAACACCTCAAGATCAGCAACAGGTGGTCCGGGCAGTCTTTACAGAATCGCCCCGGACATTTCTCTGACTTCGGATTGGGTCCGGCACCAGTTTGATGCCTCCTTGCGCGGCAGTTACATCGGTTATCCTGGAAATCCGGACGACGATGACATTTTCGGGTCCGCCGCTGCGGGCCTGCGTCTCGATATAACCGAAGCAACACGGGTTGATGCGGACATCAGCTACGGCATTAGCCGGGAGGAAGATGGGAGCGCCGAGTCGCTCGGGAATGACACTTTCATCCATGAAGGCAATATCGATCTCGGTGTCACGCGCAATGTCGGTCTTCTTGCTGCGACTGCAGCCGTTGGCGCAGATCGCAGGGTCTATGATTCAGATAGCACCATCGAGAGCGGGCGTGACAACACAGTCTATTCCGCGAGTTTGAGGCTCGGCAGCAACGCCGGAGGCTCGTTGTCACCGTTTGCTCAAGGCTCGCTCCTTTTCCGCCGGTTCGATCAAACCTGCAGCGACAGTATCTGCGAAATCCGGGATGCAGACGGGTATGAGCTTCGTGGCGGTCTTGCCATTGCGGCCGGCCCAAAACTCGTCGGTGAAGTCAGCGCCGGTTGGCGTTTGGAAGACATTGAAGACAGCCGTTTGAAAAATCTGTCGGGACTTGTGATTGACGGATCGCTGGTCTGGTCGCCCAGCCGCCTGACAACGGTCACAGCTGGCGTTGGAACGAGTTTTGATGCAACGGACATCGACAATGCCAGCGGTTCCATTATCTACTCGGGAGATCTTCGGCTTGCGCATGCCTTCAGCGACCGGTGGGTAGGCGAGGCTGGGCTTGGTTACAGTTATCGGACATATGAAGGTGTTTCGATCGAGGAAAACACGCTGACCGGTTTTGGTGGAATGACATACGCGTTGACGCAAAACGTTGCGCTCACTGCAAATTACATTCATCGCCGCTTTGAGAGTTCCCAAGACGGTGGTGATTACACCGAAAACGCCATTGAAGCCGGCCTTCGTTTCCGGCATTAACTACACAGTAACCAAAAACAGATCATTTGGACGAGGCGGGGCGACACTACGGTTAGGGCATTAGGAGGCCCGTATGCGGGATATTTTTCGGCAAACGACACGTGTGATCGGCGGAATGCCTTCGGTTTTTTCCTTCAAACCAGTGCTGCGTAACAGCCTACGAGCGCTTGTTATTGCGGTTGGCAGTCTAAGTGCCAGTACTGCCTTCGCTACGAGCGGTGGGGCGTCGGATCCCGGTTTTACCCGCTTTATCAAGGATTTCTGGCCGACAGCCCGGTCTGCTGGCATCACCGCCCAGACCTACAATGCGGTCTTCACGGGCATGCAGCCCGACAACGATACGATCCGCCTGATGAGCAAGCAGTCGGAGTTCGTAAAGCCGATTTGGGAATACCTCGATAGCGCAGTTTCCGATACCCGTGTCGAAAAGGGCCGTGAGCTTCTGATCGAGTACGATGGTGTCCTGCGCCAAATCGAAGCCCGCTACGGTGTCGACCGTGAGGCCGTGCTCGCCATTTGGGGCATGGAAACCAACTATGGCGGCTTCATGGGTCGTCACAACGTTATTCAGGCGCTTGCGACGCTGGCTTATGCCGCGCCGAGGCGGACAGACTTCTGGCGCAAAGAACTCGTAACGGCACTTGCGATTGTTCAGGCCGGACATGTTAAGTTTTCCGATATGGAGGGCTCCTGGGCAGGAGCGATGGGGCATACCCAATTCATGCCGTCCAGCTGGAAAGCCTATTCGGCGGATTACAACGGTGATGGAAAGCGGGATATCTGGACCTCCATTCCGGATGCTCTAGCGTCCACCGCTTACTATTTGAAACGCCATGGCTGGCAGACAGGCAAAACCTGGGGCTATGAAGTTCAGCTCCCGAACGGTTTTGACTACAATCTTGCCGATGGTGAGAAGACACTCACACTCGGTGAATGGCAGCGTTATGGCATCCGCCGGGTCAATGGCCGCGGGTTTCCGCGCCCATCCGACAACGGCATCCTTGTCTTGCCGGCCGGCGCCTCCGGCCCCGCCTTTCTGATGTTGCGCAATTTTTACGTAATCAAGCGGTACAACAACGCAACGGCTTATGCCCTGGCAGTTGGCCATCTGGCGGATCGTATTATTGGTGGTGGACCTCTGGCCGGAAACTGGTCGAAGGAACATCTTCCTCTAACACGGTCTGAAACGACCGAGTTGCAGGCGCTTTTGAACCAGAAGGGCTTTTCTGTTGGGGCTGCCGACGGCAAAGTCGGCCCGGCCACACGCCGGGGTATCCGGGCCTATCAGCGGTCAAAAGGGATGGTGCCGGATGGGCATCCGTCAGTTGTTTTGCTGGCGCACATGAAAACAGGCCGCTAAACTGACCTGAACACGGATCGGTGTCGGGACGCGAACAGTGGCTTTCAAAACTTCACTTCGTCGTTTGACGCAGATGGCTCGGCCATCTGCGTTGCCGTTCGCAATTGCCCTGGCACTTCTTGTTTGTCCGGCTGAGCCAACTGGCTGGTTTAAAAGAGAGGCCATAGCTGAAGAGCCGATAGTGCTTGCTCAGAATAATGGATTTCGGGGCTTCAACCCGTTCGCCCCAATTCAGCGTTTGTTTGGTGGTGGCCGTGAGAAAAAACGGCAAGCTCCAGTTCAGCAAGCTCCAAAAGTGGTCCGGCCTGCCGGCCTCCCGCCGCGCTTTGAGGAAATGGAAAAAGACCCCGACGCCGGTCTGATCCTTGTGGTCGGAGACCGAATGGCTCGGGGTGTGGCCGATGGTCTGCGATTTACGCTGGCCCAACAACCAAATATTAAGGTTGAGGAAATCACCGAAGACCGGGAGGGTTTTGCAGGTGCAGAGCCGCCGGACTGGGCGACACGTACGCTCTCCCGTATTCGGGGCGCGGATGTCAAAGCTGTTGTCGTGATGATGGGATGGCGTGACCGGGACGCAGAGTTTCCAGGCGAACCGCCCGTCGAGTATATGACGGCGGAATGGGTCGAAACCTATCGAAACAAGGTCATGGCGCTGGTTCGCAGTGTTCGGCAGGAGAAGCTTCCAATTGTCTGGGTAGGGTTGCCGCCCACCAATGATGAACTTCTCAATGGCGATTTCACCCAACTGAACTCTATCTTTGCCGGGGCAGCGGAAGAGCGGCGTGTCCGATATGTTGATTTGTGGGATATCTTCCTCTCAGAGGATGGCGCCTACACATCCTTTGGTCCCGATGTGGACGGTAAGAACACCCGCCTTCGGACCAATGACCGGATCGCGTTTACCTGGGCTGGGTACCGAAAAGTTGCGTTTTTTGTCGAACGCGAGTTGTCGCGTCTTCTTGGCGGCTATGGTGGACTGGCGTTCGAAGGTGTCGAGGATGACCCCAATTTCATCGTGTTGACGGGCCGGACAACATCACCTGAAGGTTTTTTGCTTGGCGGTGAGGACGATGCCGAAATTGACACCAGCAGCACGGCCTACCGGTTCTTCGTTGAAGGCGAGCCGCTGGCGCCGGTGTCCGGGCGTGTTGATGATCCGCGCATGATCGGGAACGACAGCGTGTCCTCCTTGATAGAGGCGGAAGCCGGAGACACATGAGTTTCTGTTCCGGGTCAGATGTACATCTCAACGTAACAAAAAAGCCGCCGGAGATCCGGCGGCTTTTGCATGTCGTTTGACGTATTTCGATCAGCGCGGCAGGTCGCTTGACCCGGTCAAGTACTCGTCTACCGCGCGCGCTGCCTGGCGGCCCTCACGGATTGCCCAGACGACCAGCGACTGCCCTTTGCGAACATCGCCCGCTGCAAACACCTTGTCGATCGACGTTTTATAGTCGTCAGTGTTGGCCTTGACGTTGGTGCGGCCATCCAGTTCGAGTTTCTCACCGGCCTGTGCGATGTAGGTGTCCAGGCGTGGTCCGGAAAATCCGATCGCTGCAAAGACCAGATCGGCACGCAGGATGAATTCCGTGCCTTCGATCGGCTTGCGCTTCTCGTCGACACGCGCGCATTTCACGCCGGTCACAACACCATCCTCGTCTGCGACCAAACCGAGCGTTGCAGCAGAAAACTCGCGCTCTGCGCCTTCTGCCTGAGAAGAGGATGTGCGGAACTTGGTTGGCCAGTAAGGCCAGATTGTCAGCTTGTCTTCTTTCAGAGGCGGGATCGGCCGAATGTCCAGCTGAGTAACCGACAGCGCACCCTGACGGAATGCAGTTCCAACACAGTCGGATGCGGTATCACCGCCGCCAATGACGACAACATGTTTGCCGCCGGCCCAGATCGGAGCTTCATCGCCTTCCGGTTCGCCGCCAACGCGGCGGTTCTGTTGAACTAGGTAGTCCATTGCCCAATGGCAGCCCTGAAGGTCCATGCCTTCAACGCCAGGATCGCGCGGACGTTCAGCACCGGCGCACAAGATTACAGCATCGTGGCGCTCGGTAAGCTCGTCCATGCTGACCGTTACGCCGACATCGACGTTGTAGTGGAAAGTGACACCCTCGCCCTCCATCTGTTTGACACGGCGGTCGATGAAGTGCTTTTCCATCTTGAAGTCCGGAATGCCGTAGCGCAGCAGACCGCCGGCCTTGGGCTCCCGTTCATAGACGTGGACCGTATGGCCTGCCCGGGCGAGTTGCTGGGCCGCGGCCATCCCCGCGGGGCCTGAACCGATGATGGCAACAGCCTTGCCTGTCTTCGTGGCGGACGGTTCCGGTGCTATCCAACCTTCTTCCCAGCCCTTGTCGGCGATTGCCTGCTCAATGCTCTTGATGTTGACCGGAATGTCTTCAAGGTTCAGCGTGCAGGCTTCTTCGCATGGGGCCGGGCAGATCCGTCCGGTAAATTCCGGAAAGTTGTTGGTCGAGTGCAGGTTGCGCAGCGCGATGTCCCAGTCGCCCTGAAAGACCAGATCATTCCAGTCCGGGATCTGGTTGTTGACCGGACACCCGCTTGGTCCATGGCAGAACGGGATGCCGCAGTCCATACAACGTGCCGCTTGGTTGGCGACTTCCTGATCGTTGAGCGGGATCGTGAATTCGCGGAAATGGCGAATGCGGTCAGAAGCTGGTTGGTACTTCTGTTCCTGACGATCGATTTCCAAAAAACCGGTTACCTTGCCCAAGGCGACCTCCTCAAATTTGTGCGTCCTCAAGGTGGCTGCAATCGGCCGCGATCAGCGGCCGAGAGCCATTTTGTTCAATGTGCCGGTTACTCCGCCGCGACCATGCCGAGGCGTTGCTCTTCCATTTCCCGCAATGCACGGCGGTACTCGACCGGCATGACCTTCACGAATTTCGGCCGGTAAGTGGCCCAATCGTCCAGGATCGCTGCTGCCTTGGTCGAGCCGGTCAGCTCCTTGTGCTTGGTCAGCATCTGCCGCAGGCGTTCATCATCATGACGGGTCATGTCGCAGGAAAGATCCACACGGCCCTTGTGCTCAATGTCACCGCCATGGTGATGCAGCTTCTCAAGCAGATCATCTTCTTCAGTGACTGGCTCAAGTTCAACCATTGCCAGGTTACAACGGGATCCGAAGGTTCCATCCTCATCGAGAACGTAGGCGATGCCGCCGGACATGCCAGCTGCGAAGTTCCGCCCTGTCTGACCAATCACGACGACGACACCACCGGTCATGTATTCACAACCGTGATCTCCGACGCCTTCAACAACAGCAACCGCACCGGAGTTGCGGACCGCGAACCGCTCACCTGCAACGCCGCGGAAGTAGCATTCGCCCTCGGTTGCACCATAAAGCACGGTGTTGCCGACAATGATGGAGTCTTCGGCAACGATCCGGGTGTTTTCCGGCGGGCGGACAATGATCTTGCCGCCTGACAGACCTTTGCCGACGTAATCGTTGGCATCGCCTTCCAGGTCCATTGTGACACCTTTGGCGACGAACGCGCCAAACGCCTGACCCGCTGTTCCCTTGAGTTTGACTGTCAGTGTGTCCGGTTTCTTCAGGCCTTTGTTGCCGTAGCGCTTGGCAATCTCGCCAGACAGCATGGCACCAACCGACCGGTCCACCGAACAGATGGTCTCTTCGATTGTCGACGGTTCCTTGGTGTCCAGCGTGTGTTGGGCAGCTTCAATCAAGCGACGGTCGAGAATGTCGACGATTGGGTGCTCTTGACGCTCCGTCCAACGGGTTTCTTCCGGCTTTGCGTCCGGCTGGAAGAAGATCCGGGAGAAATCAAGGCCGTTGGCTTTCCAGTGATCGAGCGCGGCTTCCTTGTCGAGGAAGCCGGAGCGGCCAATGAGGTCATCGAGTTTTTCAACGCCGAGAGATGCCATCAGTTCACGGACTTCTTCGGCGACGAAGAAGAAGTAGTTGATGACGTGTTCCGGCGTGCCCTTGAAGCGCTTGCGCAGAACCGGATCCTGCGTCGCAATGCCGACCGGACAAGTGTTCAGGTGGCATTTGCGCATCATCAGGCAGCCGGCCGCGATCAGAGGGGCGGTTGAGAAGCCGAATTCGTCCGCGCCCAGCAGAGCGCCGATGATCACGTCACGGCCCGTGCGAAGCCCGCCATCAACCTGCAGGGCAACGCGTGAGCGCAAGCCGTTCAGAACGAGGGTTTGCTGGGTCTCTGCAAGACCGATTTCCCACGGAGAGCCGGCATGCTTGAGCGAGGTCAGCGGTGATGCACCGGTGCCGCCGTCAAAGCCTGAAATGGTGATGTGGTCTGCCCGTGCCTTGGCAACGCCTGCGGCCACAGTCCCGACGCCGACCTCGGAGACTAGCTTCACCGAGATGTCCGCGACCGGATTTACGTTTTTCAGGTCGTAGATCAGCTGTGCCAGATCTTCGATGGAATAGATGTCGTGGTGCGGGGGAGGCGAGATGAGGCCAACGCCCGGGGTCGAGTGGCGGACTTTTGCGATGACCGCGTCAACCTTGTGGCCCGGCAACTGCCCGCCTTCGCCAGGCTTTGCGCCCTGAGCAACCTTAATCTGGATCATGTCGGAGTTAACCAGATATTCGGTGGTCACGCCGAAACGTCCCGAGGCAACCTGCTTGATGGCAGACCGTTGCGGGTTCATGGTGCCATCGGGGAGCGGATTGAAACGTTCTGGCTCTTCGCCGCCTTCACCGGTGTTGGACTTGCCGCCAATCTTGTTCATGGCGACGGCAAGGCTGGAATGGGCTTCTTTCGAAATCGACCCGAACGACATTGCCCCGGTGACGAACCGCTTGACGATGTTCTCAGCGGGCTCAACCTTGGAGATGTCGATTTCGGATCGGCCGATTTCCTCTGCATTTTTGATCCGAAAATGGCCACGGATCGCGAAGCGTCCGCTTTCCTGATTCACTTCTTTTGCGAACGTCCGGTACATGTCCGGAAGCTTGGAGCGGACAGCATGCTGCAGGTTGGCAATGGAATCTGGCGTCCACATGTGGTTTTCGCCGCGGATCCGGTAAGCGTATTCGCCGCCAACATCCAGCGATCGGCGCAGAATTGCAACATCGCCGAACGCCTCGGAATGGCGCTGAACGGTCTCCTGGGCAACTTCACTCAGGCCAATGCCTTCGATCATGGTCGCCGTGCCGAAGAAGTACTTCTCGACGAATTCAGAGGAGAGACCAACCGCGTCAAAGATCTGGGCGCCGCAATAGGACTGGTAGGTCGAAATTCCCATCTTGGACATGACCTTCAAGATGCCCTTGTCGATCGACTTGATGTAGCGCTCGACGACTTCGTATTGGTCAACTTCCTCCGGGAAGTCCATCTCCATGTGCATGGAAAGAAGGGTTTCGAAGGCAAGATACGGGTTGATCGCTTCGGCACCAAAACCAGCAAGAACACAGAAATGGTGCACTTCACGGGCTTCACCGGTTTCAACGACCAAGCCGACAGATGTGCGCAGGCCTTTGCGGATCAGGTGATGATGGACGGCAGCCGTTGCCAAAAGGGCCGGGATCGCAATCCGCGAGCGGTTGATCATGCGATCCGACAAGATGATAATGTTGTAGCCGTCGAGCACTGCTTTTTCTGCACGCTCGCAGAGTTCGGCCAATGCGCCTTCCATACCTTCAGCGCCTTTGTCGGCGTTGTAGGTGATGTCCAGAGTTTTGGCCGAGAACTGATTGTCGGCGATGTCGCCGATTACCCGGATTTTTTCCAGATCTTCGTTGGTCAGAATTGGCTGACGGACTTCCAGGCGTTTGGACGTCGACAGACCTTTCAGGTCAAACAAGTTCGGGCGCGGTCCGATGAACGAGACCAGGCTCATCACCAGTTCCTCACGGATCGGGTCGATCGGCGGGTTGGTGACCTGAGCGAAGTTCTGTTTGAAGTAGGTGTAAAGCAGCTTTGATTTGTCTGACAGCGCCGAGATTGGCGTGTCGGTGCCCATGGAGCCAATGGCTTCCTGACCGACTGTTGCCATCGGGGTCATCAAAAGCTTGATGTCTTCCTGGGTGTAGCCAAAGGCCTGCTGACGGTCGAGCAGGCTTTCCCCTGCGACAGGGGCCATCTGGCGGACGCCCGGCAGATCTTCCAGAACGATCTGTGTCTTGTGCAGCCAGTCTTTATATGGGTTGGCCGTGGACAACTGGCGCTTGATTTCGTCGTCAGAGACGATCCGGCCTTCTTCCAGGTCGATAAGCAGCATCTTGCCCGGTTGCAGGCGCCATTTCTGGACGATCTTTTCTTCTTCAACTGGAAGAACGCCAACTTCAGATGACATGATGACGAAGTCGTCCTCAGTCACAATGTAGCGGGCCGGGCGCAGACCGTTCCGGTCAAGCGTCGCACCGATCTGACGGCCATCGGTGAAAGCAACGGCGGCCGGGCCGTCCCATGGCTCCATCAATGCAGCGTGGTACTCGTAAAAGGCACGGCGATTGTCATCCATCAGCGGGTTACCGGCCCAAGCCTCCGGGATCAGCATCATCGCAGCATGTGCGAGCGAGTAACCGCCCATCACCAAGAATTCGAGCGCATTGTCGAAACAGGCTGTGTCTGATTGTCCCTCATAGGAAATCGGCCAGAGCTTCGAGATGTCGTCTCCCAGCAGCGCGGATGAAACAGATGCCTGGCGGGCAGCCATCCAATTGACGTTGCCGCGGAGCGTGTTGATTTCGCCGTTATGGGCCACCATCCGGTAGGGGTGGGAGAGGTCCCAGGACGGAAACGTGTTGGTCGAGAAACGCTGGTGAACCAGTGCGAGAGCAGAGGTGAACCGCTCATCCTTCAGGTCGCTGTAATAAGCACCAAGCTGATAGGCGAGGAACATGCCCTTGTAGACAATGGTCTGGCTCGACAGCGAGACGATGTAGAAGCCCTTGGTGACCGCATCTGTTTCCGCGCGCACCGTATTGGAGATCACCTTGCGCAGAACATAAAGCCGGCGCTCGAACGCATCCTGATCCTCGCCATTAGAGCGTTTGATGAAGACCTGACGGGACACCGGCTCGGTGGCTGCGATGTCTGGAGCTTTGGAAAGGGACGCGTTGTCGACCGGCACATCGCGCCAGCCAATCAACTCTTGTCCTTCGGCTTTGATGACCCGCTCTACGATTTCTTCGCACTTGGCACGCAGGACATCGTCCTGTGGCAAGAATATAAAGCCCACGCCATAGCCGCCGAATTCCGGAAGCGGTGTGCCAGCGGCAGACATCTCGGCTTCGAAGAACCCGTGCGGGATTTGAACCAGCATGCCGGCGCCGTCGCCCATGAGCGGATCTGCACCAACTGCGCCGCGGTGCGTGAGGTTCTCCAGAACCTGCAGTCCATCTGCAACGATCTTGTGGGATTTTGCGCCCTTCATGTGCGCAACAAAACCAACACCGCAGGCATCGTGTTCGCGCGACGGATTGTAGAGCCCTTTGTCGGCGGCCGTGCCCAGTCGATCGGCAAGTGTCGTGGCTGTCACGGCGTTTGTCTCCGTCTGGCCTGCTTGCATGGCTGTGCTGGTCGTCAGCTCTGTCTTCGTCATGTGCGCCCTCACTGTTACCCCAGTGTTAGCCGTGGTTTGGAGCGTCGGGTTCCGTTCGGGTCGCATTCCATCAAGAGTGCGGCTCGGTGAACCCTGGCTTTTGCCCCGGCTCTGTCGATGTACTTACTGCAGCGGCTTGTTCTGGCAAACCGTCGCATTGCCGCAGCGCCAGTTAGCGCTGTTGAAACACAATCGCCTCATCTTGCTGGAGGCCCTCCCCGGACCGAGCAAGCGGCTGCTTGGATCTTACATTTATCACGACCGGCGGTCCGGTGGTGTTTCCCTTACCTCAAAAGGACAGTATGCCTGTCCTATTCCAAGCGGCCGGAACATGACAGATTTCATTGCAAGGAGCAAGTGTGTTTCTTTGTCGCTATTATAATTGTTTCGTACGTAAAGTGCCAATCGTCCGGAAACGTCGCGTTGAGTTGGGTTTGAGTAAGAATCTTTCGTTTAATAGTCTAAGGTAGGTGACAGCTCGCAGCAGTGTCACAGGCGTTTGATTTCCCATTGAACGCCAATCCGGCCATGTAACGGGTGTAGCAGCACTTATACGGCATCATGGTTGCTGCGCTGATTTTTTGACCAGAGGAGTTTGATATGAAAAACAAGGCTATGTCTGCAGCAGTTGTTGCTGGCGCCGTTGCCACTGCAATTGCAGGTCTTTCGGCGACCACTTCGACACCGGCCCATGCTCAAGCCAAAGAGAAATGCTATGGTGTTTCCCTGAAAGGCCAAAACGATTGTAAAGCCGGTCCGGGCACGACGTGTGCCGGTTCTTCAACCGTTGACTACCAAGGCAACGCTTGGACGCTGGTTCCGAAAGGCACATGCGTATCAATGGAATTGCCGGATGGCCGCAAGGGGTCCTTGACGGAATTGTCTCGCGACCTTCCGGAAGCGTAATTGGAAGAATTCGGATCGGCCATTAACGGGCGATCATACGAACTCAGGCTGGCGGTTTGCGCCGCCCGCCTCACACCGTAGTTCAAGGTCTGGAGCTTGCCATGCGGTCCGACGAGCAACCCGTTTCTGCTTTTGGCACTCAGGCGGCCGTTCCGAACCGGCCCGGCGCTGGTTTGAAAGCGGAGCATGTCGCCGACATTCTTCAAAGCCACCCGGACATCGGTTTTTTCGAAGTTCACGCGGAAAACTATATGGGCTCCGGAGGGCGGCCGCATCAACAACTCACGGCAATTCGCGACATCTATCCGCTATCGCTTCACGGGGTTGGTCTGTCCATTGGCGGCGAAAACCCGCTCAACAAAGATCACCTGGCTCGGCTCGCGGAGTTGAACAAACGCTATGAGCCCGGTCTGTTCTCTGAACACCTGGCCTGGTCTACACACGAGACGACCTACTATAATGACCTCTTGCCGGTTCCATACGACCAGGCAACTCTCATACGCGTGTGCGATCACATCGATGAAGTTCAAGATGTGATGGGGCGGCAGATGCTCTTGGAGAACCCGTCCACTTACATTGCCTATGCTCAGAGCACCTTCAGTGAGTTGGATTTCCTTATAGAGATCACTCGCCGGACAGGGTGTGGTCTGCTGCTCGACGTCAACAACGTCTACGTGTCCTGTACTAACCAGGAACAGTCGCCGGCCGCTTACCTGGACGAATTTCCCATGCAATATGTCGGTGAGATACATCTTGGAGGCCATGCTCCGGATATGGACGAGGCGGGACGTCCGCTGTTGATTGATGCGCATGACCGCGCCGTCGATGATGCTGTTTGGGCTCTCTACAAAGACGTGATTGGAATGCACGGCGCCCTGCCGACATTGATTGAATGGGACAATGATGTTCCTGCATGGCCCGTTTTGCTTCGTGAAGCAGATGCTGCGCAGGAAATCCTGCGTCGTGCCGAAAACGCAGACCTGAAGGCGGTCAGCTGACATGGCACAAGTGTTTGCACTGCCAAGGCTCTCCGCAGCTGACTTTGGCGACGCTCTCATCAATCCGGAACTCGGGACACCCGAAGGCGCTGTCGGACCCGATGGACTGCCGGACGTGAAACGCTTCAATGTTTATAGGAACAATGTCATCGTCAGCCTTTGTGAGGCGCTGGGCGAGACCTATCCGACTATCAAAGCGCTCCTCGGTGACGAATATTTTGCGGCTTTGGCCCGTGCGTTTGTCGCAGAACATCAGCCGTCAAACCCTGTCCTGATCTGGTATGGAGAAGAGTTTCCAAGTTTTCTTGGCGCATTCCCGCCGCTGAAGGCCTATCCTTATCTGGAAGATGTGGCGCGCCTGGAATGGGCTTGGCTTCAATCCTACCATGCGAAAGACTGTGAAGTTTTTGATCCGGCCGCTCTAGCGACGATCCCGCCCACAGATCTTGGAGGCGTGAGATTTCAGCGCCACCCCGCCGCAACGATCGTGGCTTCAGAGTGGCCGATCTGGGATCTCGTGAAGGTCAATCGGTTCAAAGATGGAGAGCAATCGCAGATCGATCTCTCTGTTGCCCAGCCCGTGCTGATCGTCCGGCCAGAGTTTGATGTCGATGTCCGGGTTTTGGAACCAAGCCATGCCACGTTCGGTGGCGCAGTTTTTTCTGGGGCAACGTTGGGGGAAGCGGCTGAAACGGCACTTGAAATAGACAGCGGTTTTACACTGGCTGATTGTTTGTCGAACTTTCTATCAAATGGGGCTCTTGCCGGTTTGCAGACCAAAGAACCCGCCTAAGCGGGATCCGGCTAGAAACAACAAAAGAGGCTATGAAGCGGATGGTTATTGGTTTTTTTGTAAGGCTTTACACGTTGGTGTTCGGCGCAATTGAGCGGCTGACTGAAGGCTGGTTTTTGGGTCTTGCCTCCCGGCTTATTTTTGCTGCTGTGCTGTTCCAGTTTTTCTGGAACTCGGCGCTCACAAAAATTGGCGGCAACATCATGAACATCTTCACGCCGACGGCTGGCGCATATGCCCAAATGCTGCCGGCCATGATGGAGCAGGTCAGCTATGACACCAGCCAGATCGCCTTTTTTCCATATGGACTGATTGTCCTTCTCGGAACTTGGGGCGAGTTCATCCTGCCGGTGCTTGTTGTTGTTGGCCTTTTCACCCGCGCGGCGAGCCTTGGCATGATCGTCTTCATTATTGTCATGACTTATGTCGACATCACGGGTCATGGGGCCGATGCCAAGACAATCGGGGCGCTGTTTGACGGAGATCCTTACGCGATTATTGCGGATGATCGGCTGCTGTGGATCTTCCTGCTTCTGGTGCCGACTTTAAAAGGACCGGGTTTGATTTCGCTCGATGCGCTACTGGGTGTCCAGTACCGCAAGCGGGAAATGTACTACTAGGAAATAGTGGTTGCCCGGTTGGGGCCGTGGTGATTTAACGGCCCCATGAATTTTGCCAGTGACAATTGGGCGGGTGCAGCTCCGGCGGTGATGTCGGCGCTGACCCGCCATAATAGTGGTCATGCGCCGGCTTACGGCGGTGACTCTCTCACCGAAAGCGTTTCCAAAAAGTTCAACGAGCTGTTTGAACGGGAAGTCGCAGTTTTTTTTGTGGCAACAGGGACGGCCGCAAACTCGCTCGCCCTTGCGGCTTACGGAAAACCGGGCGGCGCCATTTTTTGCCACCGCGATTCGCACATTCAGGTCGATGAGTGCAATTGTCCGGAGTTCATGACCAGCGGCGGCAAGCTGGTCAGTGTTTCTGGGCCAAATGGTAAATTTGACGCAAGCGGCTTGATCGAAGCCATGTCCGCTTTCCCCGATGGCGTTGTACATCATGGTCAGGTCGCAAGTGTCTCGATCAGCCAGGCGACCGAAAGCGGAACAGTCTACACGCTGACAGAGATTGCTGCGATCAAGAACGTCGCTGCTTCCCGGTCCGTTCCCTTGCACATGGACGGCGCTCGTTTTGCAAACGCGCTCGCAACGCTTGGATGTTCACCCGCCGACATGACCTGGAAGTCCGGGGTGGATGTTCTTTCCTTTGGTGCCACTAAAAATGGGTGCTGGTGCGCGGAAGCGGTCGTCTTCTTCGATCTGGAAGCTGCCAAGGGATTTGAGTATTTCCGTAAGCGCGGCGGGCATCTTTTTTCCAAGAGCCGGTTTGTGGCTTCTCAGTTTGATGGATATTTCAGTGAAGACAGCTGGCTGGATACGGCAGCACACGCCAACGCGATGGCACTAAGACTTGCCGAAGGCATTCGGTCTGCTGGTGGAAGAACAGCCTGGCCTGTTGAAGCCAATGAGCTGTTTCCAATCCTGAAGCGTCGACAGTTCGAGCAACTGGAAGCCAAAGGCGCAAAAATTTACGAATGGCCGGCGAAAGATCTGCCAGAGGACCACGCTCCGCAGGCGGATGAAGTTTGCTTACGCATGGTCTGCAGCTTTGCAACGACCGAAGACGACGTGGCAGCGTTCTTGGGTGCGCTGTCGGAGATATCTTGAGGCTGCGCTAGATATGAAGAGAGGCGCCTGTTTGACAGGCGCCTCCGCACCGCTTCAGCTCAGGGGAGAAGCTGCCGGTTAGTGAGCGGTGCTTTCAATCTGTTTGGTCCCGCCGGATGTGATCTCGATCTTGCGGGGTTTCATGGCCTCGGGCAGTTCACGGACCAGGTCGACGTGAAGGAGACCGTTTTCGAGGCTCGCACCGTCAACGCGGACGTATTCCGCGATCTGGAAGCGGCGTTCGAACGTCCGGGATGCAATGCCGCGATACAGGATTTCGCGATCAGCAGCTTCTTCTGCTTTTTCACCCTTGATGGTCAGAACGTGTTCTTTTGCTTCAACGGAGAGTTCCGCATCGCTGAAGCCTGCAACAGCCATGGTAATCCGGTAGGAGTTTTCGCCGGTCCGCTCGATGTTGTACGGCGGATAGCTGGGAGCTTCATTGCCAGCTGCATCCAGCATTGAAAAAAGGCGGTCAAAACCGATTGTGGAACGGTGAAGTGGGGTAAAGTCGAAGTGACGCATAGTCTGTCCTCTCTTTGAGCAACTGTTACTTCTGATTTTTGCGATCTCCTGTCCCCCATCATTGGCGAGACTGGAATGCTGCGCAGACCCGTTTTGGCGCCTGCATTGATCGAGATGGGAATTCTGAATTTTGAATTCAAGAGGTCGTGGACAAGCGGTAACATCGGCGATGAACTGAAGATGAATAAGGCCTTCCGGTCCCGTTCAAACGCTCTTCGGCATTCTCCGGGTATCGCCAGCACGGGGCTGGCGGAACAAGGAGATCACACAATGTCGATGTCACTCATGAAGCGCATTTCCACGAAAGCGTCTGCCCCGATTGCAGGAGCGGTTTTGCTGTTGGCCGCCGGTGCAGCAACGCAAGCGCAGGCTGTTCCTGTCTCAGGTTTAGGGGCAAAAGCACCGGTAGTCAGCGGCATGACGATGACAGTTGATCACCGCGGAGGGCCAGGACGCGGTTGGGACCGTGGGCACGGTCGGCATCAATACGAGTTGGGGCCGAGGCAAATTCGCCGCAGCTTGCGCCATCGCGGGTTTCACCGGATCAAAATCATTGATCGCCGCGGCCCGATGTACATCATCAAAGCACGTGGCTGGCGTGGTTTTCCTGTCAGACTCGTTGTCGATTCCCGCAATGCAGATATCGTGCGCAGCCGCCCTCTGGGCCCACGGTACAACTGGCACAGCCGTTGGTAATTCTGGTCACTTTTGGAGCCGGTCCTGCGGGGCCGGCTCAAAGTATATTGAGAGCTGGGGCTCAGGCGGCTATCACTGATCGCTGCGACAAGCGAATCGGATCAAGATGAGCCTGATTGACACCAAGGATAATCCGATCCCGGATGGGGCCGTTTCCGGGTTTCTGGAGATGAATGGCCGGGTCAAGCTGCGCTATGCGCATTGGCCTGCTGCGCCGGGCAAGTCGTGTCGGGGCACTGTGACCATCCTCCAGGGACGAGCTGAGTTTATCGAAAAATACTATGAAGTTGTCTCCGACTTGCGTTCGCGCGGATATGCTGTTGTTGCGTTCGATTGGCGCGGGCAGGGCGGTTCGACGCGTTTGACCCGAAGCCCGGCGCGGGGACACGTCACGAATTTCAAAAGATATCAGCAGGATTTGCTGGCGATCTTGAAAAACGTTTCCCTTGCAACCTACCCGGGGCCGCATTTTGCGCTGGCGCACTCAACGGGTGGCCTCATTTTGATGTCATGTTCACAGCGACTGCGGACGATGTTGGACCGTGCGGTTATTACGGCGCCGCTCCTGGCGATCGCACCAAGGGATTGGGAGAGCGATCTGACAGCCGGTTTGCGAAAGCTGCTCCGCATTTTGACTTTGGGGCTGTTTGGAAGACCTCAACTCAGGGCGACCCGCCCCTCCACTTCCCGGTTGACCGAGACACTCGGTTTTGGCCTTGCTCGATTTTGCGCCTGGACCTTTTTGGGCCGGCTCTACGTTCCAGGTGGAAACGGGAAGCTTACGCTCCCATTCGAAGAAAACCGCCAGACAACTGACCGTCAGCGCTATCGCAGGTTTTCCAAGGTTGTGGAAGAGCACCCGGAAATCGGTATTGGATCGCCGACGATGAGCTGGCTGAACGCAGCCGCCACGGCCATGAAGTCGATGCGTCAGCGCCGCGCCGGACCTGAAATGCGACTGCCGTGCCTTATACTAGGCGCTGGTCGGGATAGAATTGTTTCGACGCCTGCAATTGAGGAGTTTGTCTCCCGTACAAAAAATGCTTCGTATATCGAGATCTCGGGCGCGGAACACGAGCTTCTTATGGAAGCCGACAGATACCGGGATCAGGTCTGGGCGGCATTTGACGCGTTTGTGCCAGGATTGGAAGCAGATTTGGTGTTGGACCAGGTGGGCGCGGATTGAGTGTCAGTGATACGGCGCCTGGCCGAATTTTTGAGACAGACGTCACAAGGCAGCCTTCGCCAGTTCGGTCAACAAGATGTCGTGGAGGCGCTTATCGCCGGATGCAACGATCTGGCCGCCATCTGCCGGTGAGCCGCCTGTCCAGGTCGTGACAACCCCGCCAGCGCCTTCGATGATCGGCACAAGTGCAACGATGTCATAGGCCTGTAGCCCGGATTCAATGACAGCGTCGCCGTGACCTGCTGCCACCATGCAATAAGCGTAACAATCCGTTCCGTATCGTGTCAGCTGTGCCTCTGCCTCCAGTCGATCAAAGACCGGCCGTTCGCTGGCGTTAAAAAGCGCGGGTGTTGTCGTAAACAAGGTCGCGCTGTCGAGCGATGTGCAGGCCCGCGTTTTCAGATCTTTTTGGCCGAGAGGCCCATGATACCAGGCGCGTTCACAATCCCCGCTGTAGCGCTCGCCAATGTAAGGCTGGACCATCATGCCAAGGCTGGGTTTGCCATTTGACCGGAGGCCGATCAGAGATCCCCAAGTTGGAAGGCCGGTAATAAAGGCCCGTGTGCCATCAATCGGGTCCAAGACCCAAACATGATCAGAATCAAGGTTCTCTGGTCCATGTTCTTCCCCCAGGATGCCGTGGTCAGGGTAATGTTCGTTGATCAGAGCCCGCATGGCTGTTTCGCCGTTCTTGTCGGCGATTGTGACTGGGTCGAAACCGCTTTCCAACTTGTTGTCGATCGAGAAGCCTTGCCGGAAGTGCGGCATAATTGCAGCGCTGGAAGCGTCCGCCAGGCGATCGAGAAATGGAGCCAGCGGGTTTGCGCTGGCAGCGAGCGGCATGGACATATGGCCTCCAGTCGGATGTGTCTCTTTTCGGTCATAACGACCGCAGGTGGCTGTCTTATAACTTGATTTGCAAAAAAAGAATTCGGAATACCTGAATTGATGCTCATATTTTGAGCATGAAACAACCGCTGTTGGGGTTGCATTTTGTGCGGTGCAGTGCGATCTTATTGCGGTGCGATAGAGCTTTCTGTCGTACCGCCCTCCTTGGGCGTTTCCTCCCTAGACTTCGGCCGCCTCATTCGAGTGCGGCCTTTTTTTTAATTCGATTTAATTCAGGGATTATTCGGCCGCGATTGGATCCGCGACGAGACCGGCGTCCGGCATTGCGGTCAACTCCCGGACGAAGTCTTTCAGATCGTGGAACAATTGTCCGAAATGGGCCGTCGGCTCATGGGTCGCTTCGTCCATGTAAAGGCCGCGATTGATTTCAATTTGAAGAGCATGCAGTCCGCTTGACGGTCGGCCGTAATGCTCCGTTATAAAGCCGCCCGCATACGGTTTATTGCGGCTCACGCTGTATCCTTTGCTCCGCAATGTTTCAAACGCAAAGTCGGTGAGGTCGCTGTTGCAGCTGGTGCCGTAGCGATCACCTAGAATGAAATCGGGCCGTGTATCTGTGGTCTGACATTTCACTGTTGACGGCATTGAGTGGCAGTCAATCAAGACCGCATGCCCAAATGTCACGTGCGTTTGCGCCAGCAGACGCCTCAGTGTTGAGTGGTAGGGCTTATAGATCGTCTCGATGCGGTTGAGCGCTTCTTCAACAGGCAGCCTGTGCCGATAGATCTCGTGGTTTTCGCTGACAATGCGCGCGACGGTTCCAAGGCCACCAGCTACACGGATTGAGCGGATGTTTGCGTAAGACGGCAGTCGGCCGTCATACATCTTCGGATCGAGCTCATAAGGTTCCCGGTTCACATCCAGATAAGCGCGCGGAAAGTGTGCCCGCAGCATGGGGGCACCAAGTGGCACCACATGCGAAAAGAGCTCGTCCACATAAGCATCTTCGGACCGCCGGATCGAGCGCGCATCAAGCCGTGAGGCAGCCAGGAAACTCTCTGGATACTGACGGCCCGAATGAGGAGAGTTGAAAACAAATGGCAGCCGTTGATCAGCAGGGGACAACACATCAAATGCAGGAAAGCCGTTGAAGTCGACTTCGAACTGGCTGTTTGGGGCGCTGGGCGTTGAACTTGTCAATATGTGTGTCCCGTTTGCGGCGATCGCCTATCGTGCCAAGGAATCAACACGCAGTCCACAGTCGAGCGCGCAAAAGCTTAGGAGAACCAATTCACCCTATCTTTCTGTTGATTTCGAGCTATAACCGGCGAAAGACTTGAACGCTCCGTAATGCGAAGGAAATTGGTTGCAAACTATGCCGCGTATCCTGCTTGCCGAAGACGATAACGACATGCGCCGGTTCCTGGCGAAGGCTCTGGAAAATGCCGGGTATGACGTCGTGTCATTTGATAACGGCAAAAGCGCGTATGAGAGACTGCGCGAAGAACCGTTTTCACTGCTCCTGACCGATATTGTGATGCCGGAGATGGACGGCATTGAGCTCGCGCGGCGTGCAACACAGCTCGACCCTGATCTGAAGGTGATGTTCATAACCGGATTTGCAGCCGTTGCGCTCAATCCTGAATCGGATGCGCCGAAGGATGCAAAGGTTCTTTCAAAGCCCTTCCACCTCAAGGACTTGGTGCAGGAAGTGGAGCGAATGCTCGCTGCCTGATCGGCATTTTCAACAGGCTGAAGAGCGAAAAAGGAATTTTTGACAGTTCGGTTAAAAGGGGGTTGCACAGACTTTGGATCCCCGCTATATCGCACCCCACCACGGCGTTGGGGCGCCGATGGCCGAAGAAATTCGGGCGTGTAGCTCAGCGGGAGAGCACTTCGTTGACATCGAAGGGGTCACAGGTTCAATCCCTGTCACGCCCACCATTATTGCGCAGATCAAATTTGTGACGCGCTCTAGCTTGGAAGACTCGCGCAGATATCTGCAGCGACTTCCGGCAAAAATGACTGAGAAGAATGAGCGCCTTGGGCGCTCATTTGGTTTGAAGCTAAACAGACGACCCCACGGGGACAATGACATGAAGATCAAGAATTCGCTCAAAGCGTTGATGACCCGTCACCGGGAAAACCGCATGGTCCGCCGTAAGGGCCGCGTTTACATCATCAACAAGAAAAACCCGCGCTTCAAGGCACGTCAGGGCTGAGTGTTCTGACGCTGCTTTTGGCAGCGTCACGCAACAGACATTGTCTGATGCTCGCCTTAGAAAGGCGCTGGATCACAATGTGCTCAATTCGCGTTTGTGTGAACGTGTGAGTTTTCGGGATTGACCGCCGCATTCAACGACCCATAATCGTTGTATGCGGATTTTTGTGTTTGCCACCTTTCTTTTTCTGTCTCCGGTTGTGGGTCTTGCCCAACCGGTGCCTGATCTCGGTCCAGAGACGGACGCGCCCTCTATTGATGATTTTGATGCCTTGCCGGATGCAGAGCCAGACGAAGGCGGGCAGGTGGTCGTGGAAGAAACCGACCCTGGCGAAACTCTATCCAAGCTGGATAGTCTTTATGAAGATCTCGCAGGTGCTGAAGATCCGGCTGCGCGCCAACGCGTTGCACGCGACATCCGGCGCATTTGGATGGACTCGGGCTCTGATACTGTCGATCTGTTAATGGCGCGCGCTGGGCGCGCCATCCAGGCCGAGGATCACGGGCTTGCACTTGATCTTCTCGACGTCGTTGTCGTCCTTGAGCCGTCCTTTGCTGAAGGGTGGAACCGCAGGGCGACCGTGCATTACATGAAGGAAGACTTCGGTAAGTCACTTGTCGATATTGAGCGGACCTTGGCTTTGGAACCCCGGCATTGGGGTGCACTTTCAGGCCTTGCGATCATCCAGCGCCGATTGGGGTTTGAAGAGCAAGCGCTGTCCACGTTCCGGCGGGCATTGAAAATCCATCCAGGTCTCGAAAACGCAAGTGAAGCGGTCGAATCTCTGGAAAAGGAAGCAGAGGGCGAACCCGTTTGATGGAAACGCGCAAATCCTGCGCCACTTAACCTGTATGACGCGTTCCAACTATACGGTTTCAGTCCCTCAACATGCTCTCAGTTCTGCTCGCAATCCTTGTAGTACTCGCGTCGCTTGCCGGTTACTCGGCCTTGCGGTTTCATCAGATCAGACGCTCGATCCGACCTGATGGAGAAATGTGCACCGTGGACGGTGTCCTACTCCACTATCATTTTTTCCCAGCGGAAAACGCCTGTCCCGATACGCCGACCTTGGTCTTCCTGCATGGTGCAAGCGGAAATGCCTATGATTCTCAACTCGCGTTTCTAAAGCCGCTGAAAGGGCGTTATCCGCTGCTGTTTGTGGACCGGCCCGGTTTGGGTTTTTCCGGTACGATCCCGGACGGAAAGAACTCGCCCGCGCGTCAGGCGGAGCTGATTGACGGACTGCTTCGCGAATTGGGCATTGATCGGTGTATTGCCATCGGACACTCACTCGGCGCGTCTGTCACCGCTGCACTTGGGCTGAGGGCGCCGGACCGAATATGCGGTTTGGCGTTTTTAGCGCCTGCAACACATCCTTGGCCTGGCGGTGTCGCATGGTACAATCATGTGGCAGCGGCGCCGGTAATCGGGTGGTTGTTCTGCCGGATCTTGACGCTTCCTGTTGCCGAGTATTTGGCGCCTCGGTCCATCCGGCACGTTTTTCATCCAGAGCCGCAGCCAGAGAACTATAATCAGGCAACACGATTGCCTTTGCTCTTTTTGCCGGACGCGTTCCGTTCTAATGCCATGGATATCGCTCGTTTGAAGCCTCACGTGATAGCGCAGTCCAAGGACTATGGTGATCTGGAGCAGCCCACTGTCATCTTAACCGGCACGGAAGACACGGTTGTGTGGCCATCTATTCACAGCGAAGGTTTGCTGCGCGATCTTCCAAATGCCGAGCTTGTGGTTTTGGAGGGGGCGGGGCACATGCCGCATCACACCCGAACGGATGCGATTGTCGAGGCTTTGGACCAGCTTGTTCTCCGTGTCGGGAGGGCAGGCGTATTGGATTGCCGGAGCAGCGCATAAAAAAGGGCGGCCAGTTGCCGCCCTTCTGGAAATTTCAACCGATTAGATCGTCAAATGCCACCCTGGCCGTCTGTGCCGACAAACGCAATCCGCAACATATTAGTGGATCCTGGTGTGCCGAACGGGACGCCGGCCGTAATGATGATCCGCTGACCCGGTTTTGCCCATCCTTCAGAATGAGAAATCCGGCAGGCGCGATCGATCATATCCTCTTCGTTGGCAGCGTCTTCGCTGACCACACAGTGGAGACCCCAACCGAGCGACAGCCGACGGGCCGTTGCCATGACGGGTGACAATACGATGATCGGGCTGGACGGGCGTTCCCGCGAAGCGCGCAAACCCGTGGCGCCGGATGTCGTGTAGCAAACCACTGCAGCCAGATTAAGCGTTTCCGCAATTTGGCGTGCCGCCGCAGAGATCGCATCAGAACCGGTCGCTTCCGGTTCGGTACGCTGGGCGTAGATGATGGTCCGGTAGTTCGGATCCTGTTCCACCTGTTGAGCGATCCGGTCCATTGTAGACACGGCCTCGATCGGAAAGTCGCCCGCTGCCGATTCCGCGGAGAGCATGACTGCGTCAGCGCCTTCAAAGACGGCAGTCGCCACGTCAGAAACCTCTGCACGGGTTGGTACCGGTGCGGTGATCATGGACTCAAGCATTTGGGTTGCGATGACCACGGGCTTGCCTGCGCGCCGGCAGGCGCGTGTGATCCGCTTTTGCAGACCCGGAACCTGTTCCAGCGGCATTTCAACGCCAAGATCGCCACGAGCCACCATGATCGCGTCTGACAGCTCGATGATTTCATCAAGGCGACCAATCGCTTGCGGCTTTTCAATCTTTGCAAGTACACCGGCGCGGCCGCGGGTGATTTTGCGCACTTCTGCAAGATCGTCCGGGCGTTGAACGAAGGACAGGGCAACCCAGTCTACATTCTGCTCAAGCGCGGCAATCAGATCCTTGTGGTCCTTTTCCGTCATCGCGCTGGTCGCGATTTCAGAGTCTGGGACGCTAACGCCTTTCCGGTCAGAGAGCTTACCGCCGACGATAACTTCGGTCTGAGCTTTCGTCGGAGACGATTCTGTCACGCGCAGCTGGATCTTGCCATCGTCAAGAAGCAGCCGGTGGCCGGGTTCCAGAGCCTTTAGGATTTCGGGGTGAGGAAGGTGGACACGATTGACATCGCCTGCCGATGTGTCTGCGTCCAATGTAAAGACTGCGCCGTTTTCAAGCATCACCGGGCCATCGCCGAATGTGCCTACGCGCAGTTTTGGTCCCTGTAAGTCGGCAAGAATCCCAATCGGTCTTCCTGTTACTTCCTCCACAGCACGGATGCGGCTAACCAGCATCTTGAGACGATCATGATCGGTATGGCTCATGTTGATGCGAAACACATCAGCACCAGCTACATACAATTTTTCGATGATGTCTTGTTCTGAGGAGGAGGGTCCGAGAGTTGCGAGAATTTTAACTCGTCGGTTTCGCCTCATCGCCCACCTGTCCCTTGTTGCACGGGTTCTGTGAGCTGGACTGTCCAGCTGCTTTGTTCTCCCGTGTCGATTTCAAAAAAGCCTGTCCGCTCGAATCCCCGAGCAACACAATCTTCAATTCCGCGAATAGTGAACTCTTTTTCCCGGGTGCACATGAATGCGCGACCGCCCCATTCGCCGAATTGATCGTAATCCACCGCATAGATGTAATAGTAGCGTGACACCAAAGCGCCGGGGACCAGTGTTTCACAGCTGTTGGACGCAAGGTTCCACCAACCTTCAGTGATCCAGTCGGACTTGTCCTTGTATCCAATAGCCACACCAACCTGGCTGTCCGTCTTGTTGCATAGACGGAGATCAGCGTGTGCGTTGTCGCTGAAAATGGTGTTCAGGAAGACGGCCAGACTTAAGGCGCAGAAGGTCTGGATGGATGCACGCATCCACGTTTGCGACCAGCCCCGGTGCCGTTCCCCTACCTCTAACATACGCAGTCGTTCACTTTGCTGCTTTACAGACATTGGCTTTTTGCGTGGACAGAAGTGTCTTGTCAACGTCGTTAACAAGATATGTGCGGGAGGAAAACCCCTTGACATCCATCGCTTCCATCTCTTGGGCCCACCCAGATGAAACCAAGCTACCCTATGAAGTTATAATTGGGGCGGGAACATGACCGTATCTCCGTGGGTAGCCGTTAGCCGTCAAAAAAGGGTAACCAAACACTTTCATCCACATCAAAAACCTGGGTTGTTGATTGCTGGCAGCTGCGATCATCTAACGGGCTGATTTTTCACGATTCGGGCCCATATAAGCGGCTGTCGTTGGAATTGGGCTTGGTTCCGCTGAGCCTTTGTCGTAAATCTGGCGCCCTGCCTCCACAGCTGCATTAGCAATCAAGAAGACCACGATGACCGATCCTGTCCCAATGCCGGACACGTCTTTTCAGCCGTATGAATATGTTCATGGTGACGAGACCGCAGGCATCCTGCTCTTGTGTGACCATGCGCGGAATACGGTCCCGGATGAGTATGGCGATCTTGGGGTCCCTGCCGCTCAGTTTGAGCGGCACATCGGCTACGATATCGGAGCTCGGGCGGTCACGTTGGAACTGGCCCGGCGTCTCAATGCTCCGGCTTGCTTGTCGACATTCTCAAGACTGTTGATTGATCCCAATCGGGGCGAAGATGATCCGACCCTAATCATGCGCTTGTCGGACGGTGCCGTTGTCCCTGGGAATGCGGGAGTTGATGCCACCGAGAGGCGGCGGCGGATTGATCTTTTTCACAAGCCGTATCATGACCTGATCGATGCAACGCTGGATCGGATGATGGCGGTTGCGTTGGCGCCGGTGATCATTTCGATCCATAGTTTCACGCCAGTCTGGCGGGGCGTCCCGAGACCTTGGCATGTTACGGTGCTCTGGGACAGCGACCCGCGCGCTGTCGATCCCATGCTGGCTGGTTTGAGGGCACAAGCCGATCTGGTTGTCGGAGACAACGAGCCTTACGACGGTGCCCTTGAAAACGACACGATGTATCGGCACGCAACCAAGCGGGGCCTGTCTCAGGCTCTTCTAGAGATCCGGCAAGACCTGATCGGAGATACCCGGGGGGCGTTGGAGTGGGCCGATCGGTTGGAGCCTATACTGAAAGAACTCGCACAATCATCGGAATGCCGTCAGGTTCGGCACTATGTTTCGCGATGTGACAACAAATGACCGCTCGGTTTCAGGAGCAGACTTGAGGGAGATGAGTTGATGGATGATCAAACGAAAATTGAGCTGGAGGCTGCCGTTTTCCGTCGGTTGGTCGAGCATCTGCGTGGCCGGACCGATGTTCAGAACATTGACATGATGAACCTTGCAGGCTTTTGCCGCAATTGCCTGTCCAATTGGTATGCGGATGCGGCTGCCGAAAAGGACATGAACCTGGACAAGGACGCAGCTCGCGAGATCGTTTACGGCATGCCCTACGGTGACTGGAAGGCAAAGTATCAAACCGAGGCCACAGCTGAGCAGAAAGCCGCTTTTGACAAAAACAAGCCTGAGCATTGAGGGCTTTGGTCTGGTCCGCTTGACGTGCGTCTTGAAGTCTGGCACGGCACCGGCCGGAATTAACGTGGACTGGTGTTGTGGCACCGTCCGTGACGTGATCGCAGAAGAAGAACACAACTAGCCAAGGAGAAACACTCGAATGTCCGATCCGGGTGGAGTGGCCGCAGACCAGCTGCGCGCCTTCATTGAACGTATTGAACGTCTGGAAGAAGAAAAGAAGGTCATCTCGGATGACATCAAGGACGTTTACGCCGAAGCCAAGGGCAATGGCTATGACGTCAAAATTCTGCGCAAGGTTGTCTCTCTTCGCAAGAAGCAGCCGCATGAGCGCGAGGAAGAAGAAGCTGTGCTCGACCTCTACCTGCACGCGCTCGGCATGGCAGGGCCTGGGCCTTCCGAGGGCTGAGCTGATTACCGAAACTGAAAACGCCGGGCAGTTGGCCCGGCGTTTTTTTTGATATCACTGCGTTCTGAAATGTCGCTATCTGGCAAACCGGACAGGCAGCACCACGATCGCAGGTCCGTCAAATCGGTCGGTGCGCAGATTGCCGTAAGGATCTTGCTGAAAGCTTGCAGCTACGAACCTGTTACCCGGCTTCATCACATTGTTCAGTTGCCGTTGATTGGGATGGCTCAGCCACGCAAAAGTCTGGTGGCGGGCAGTGCCTGCGCCAGTCAGCAGAAGCGGTTCGGACCGATCCGGCAGGCTCGCGAATCCAGCAAGTGGATCAACAATCTGGTCTTTCGGAATGCGCCCGGATACCGATGGCCGCGTTGCGGCCGCTGCTGGTGCAGCCGTTGGACGTGGCGCTGCAGCTTGTTGGTTCGTGGCGGTTCCAGGCCGTAGTGACCGTGTCAACTCGGGCGGTGTCGGTGCCGCCGATGCATAGGCAAGTGTGGTATCTGAGCGCGGGGCAGGGGCTGGTGACGGGATTGCAGTTCCCGTTGCAGCAGCAATTGCCGCCACCGGATCGTCAACCGTTGTTCCCTCAGAGCCACTGATTTTCTCTGCTGCGGCTTGCGCAGCTGCTTGGAGGCTCGCTGCTGGCTTTTGTGCCGGAGCCCTTGCAATCTGGAACCGTGCGTCGAGCGGTTCGCTTGCAGCCGCAGGCTGGCCGGCATCCAAAGCTGCCCGTTGACCATCGAGCGTGTTGGGCGCGGGTGTTGGAACAGATGCCGCGCTTGCAATTTGGACCGGCTGCTCGTCGATTGGCTTCAACTCTGGAGCTGAACTTGCCACTGCAATGACGGGAGCCTCCTCAGGCGTGTCTACGATCTTGCGAGTAGGCACAGGAGGATTGGCTATGACCGGAGAGACTGTCTCAGCCTGTGATGCCGTCTGGCGACCGCCAACCGCGCCGGGCCGGGTTGCATCGGAGTTTCCAGTGCGCTCGCCGCCACCAAACAGGCTCGCAAACAAATTACCACCGCCCTCAGGCGCTTCACGCGTAACATTTGCCGGAGGCGTTGGTGCTGGTGTACTGCGGACACTCTGGTTCCGGGTCGTAAGCGTCCGTGCGCCTTGATCCCGATCATTGATGTTCCGAGCAGCAGATGTGTCGTTTGATGCGACAATGGTCGGCCGTGTTGAACTCCGCCGGCCTGATTTAGATTCTGCAAGGGCGATTTTGTAGCCCTTCATCGGCTTGCCGTCGGAGGGGATATGTAAAGTCTTGCCGTTCGGGAATACCCGAGCAAGCTGCGACCGGCTCATCTTCGGCCAATGGCGAACGCTGCCTGTATCCAGATGGACAAATGGTGATCCCGAGCGCGGATAATATCCGACACCGCCAACTTGCTTACGCAAGCCGGTTTCACGCAGCTTTCTGATGTTCACGCCAGGAATATAGAAATCCATGGCTTTGCCGAGCGTGTGCTGGCTGTTTCTGGCAACGCCCTTGGAGCGCTTGCGCAACATGTTGTTCGTTGCAGGCGACCGGTAGCTGGATACAACGTGAATGTAATCTCTGGCTCGTACCTTTTGGTAGACTTCCCAAACAAGGTCGAGCAGTTCTGGATCAATTTTTGTGATTTCGTTGCGCCGCCAGTCGCGCAGAAACCGATTGGCTTCCCGCAGACCGGACGGAATATACCGGCCGTTCTTCTTGAAAGTGATCGAAACACGCTCTTTGGTATGCGTGTTATATAGTTTCAAGGTTCTGGTTTCTGCTTGAACCGTGCCTGCAAATGTCATGGCAAACGCCACGATCGCTGCCGCTGAAATCGCGGCGCGTATCATCCAGGCGACGGCGTCGAAACCAACAGACCGTTTACGCAATTTCTATCCCGCCGTTTTGTGGTGGCTTGCACCCATCCCGTGCTCCCCAGCAGAACCCGAGTTTTACATGCCGCAGGTTAAGAAGTTTTTACCCTAATCTCAGTTCTGCAGAAATCGTGGTAATATTGCAACTTGTTGGGCGGTTATCCGCAACGGATTGCGCGCAATAACCCAAGGGCATCCCGTACCGCCCGAATGTGTCCAAAAATCGGCCAAAGCCGAGTAGGCGTCTTAAAGTGTCCGGAAATTAGGCAGCTGCATCCGTGCCACCATCGTCCAAACCGTATTCTTTGAGCTTGCGATAGAGGGTGGAGCGGCCAATGCCCAGCCGCTTGGCAACTTCTGTCATACGCCCAGAATAGTGTTTGATGGCGGCCCTGATCAGCTCTTCTTCAATATCAGTCAGTTTTCTGACATGTCCTTCTGGGTCGAGGTTCCGCATGAAGCCAAAGGGTGCTGAGCCTTCAAATCCGGCGGGTGTTGAGGTGGTCGTTGCTGTCGGCGCACCTTGTTGGGCAGGTGGCGGCGGTGCACTAGCAGCCGGGTCTTGCGGACCTGCGGCAAATGGAGCTGAAGCGCTTGGGTGGACAACGCCGGACTGGCTGCCAGGGTACTCGATTGCGGCTGCAACTTGCGGAAAATCGTCGATGGTCAGTTGAGCTCCATCACACAAGACAACGGCCCGGAAGACGGTGTTCTGCAATTGCCGAATGTTGCCGGGCCAAGCGTACTCCTGCAGCATGGCCAATGCGTCTTGGGCAACACCGGACACTTGGGGCTTACCTTCTTCAGCCGCAAAGCGTGCCAGGAAATGCCGCACGAGCGCTGGGATGTCTTCCCGGCGGTCTCGCAATGGCGGGATCCAAATGGGGAAAACATTCAGGCGGTAGTAAAGGTCTTCACGGAACGCGCCGTCTTTGACTTGATCAATGAGTCTGCGATTCGTTGCAGAGATGAGTCTGAAATCCACTTTGACCGGCCGGCGAGACCCGATCGGATCAATCTCGTTTTCCTGTATGGCGCGGAGCAGCTTGACCTGCACATCTTGTGGCAATTCACCCACTTCATCTAGAAAAAGGGTGCCGCCATGTGCTTCCTGAAATTTGCCGACATGCTTGTCGACTGCTCCAGTGAAAGCGCCTTTCTCGTGGCCGAAAAGGATTGATTCCACCAAATTGTCGGGGATGGCACCGCAGTTGACCGTGATCAACGGCTTTGACTTGCGGTCACTGGATCCTTGGATCGCGCTTGCGATCATTTCCTTACCAACACCGCTCTCCCCTTCGATTAGGATGGGAATGTTGGAGGCAGCAGCCCGCTTGCCCAGATTAATCACCCTCTCCATTGCCGGTGAATGGGTGATGATGTCGGCAAAGGTCAGGGTCCCGGAAGCCTTCTTCTGGATCCGGGTGATTTCACCTTCCAGGGCGGACGTTTTCAGAAGGTTTCGGATCGAGACATTCAACCGCTCAGGCGCGACCGGCTTTACTGCAAAATCCTGTGCACCGGCATTCATCACCGAAACAACCGTGTCGATGCCGCCATGAGCTGTTTGAACGATCACGGGAGTGGAAATCTTGTCTGAGCGCAGGCGCTCCAGCACGCCGAGACCGTCAAGTTCCGGCATCACCATATCGAGGATGATCAGATCGATTTCGCTGGCTTCTGGGCCGGTCATGATCCGCACAGCTTCCGCGCCGTTTTCGGCAGTTTTGGATCTGTAACCAAATTTGTGCACGGCTTCCTGCAGGAGCCGGCGCTGAATTGGATCGTCGTCAACAATGAGAATTTTGCCGCTGAGTGCTTGCATCAGGTGCCTTCGAACTCGTCAAGGTGTCTCGTTTCGGGCCATTCTGGTCGTAAAGCGGTAAACAAATTCTCCAGTCCAATTGAAAAAAGATGCTGTTTTTCGATTGCAGCTACAGGTGGCTACGGCCTACAAATTCTCTAAATATCCCACCGGAGCAACCAATCGTTCCGCCGTTTTCCGGAGTATGAAATGCCCTTTTTGAGCCCAAATTTTGCGCCTGCCGCCTCAGGGACAGCAGAGCTTGGCGAACTCCCCGTCTGGGATCTGACGGACCTCTATCCGTCCGTCGACGCACCCAAAGTCACCTCTGATCTAAAAGAAGCGCTCGATCGCGCAAAAACATTCGAGGCGTCCTACAAGGGACGGCTCGCTGATTTGGCGGCAAATAATGTTGCGGCTTTGGTGACAGCCGTTCGCGCATATGAAGATCTGGAAGACCTCATGGGCCGCCTGATCTCTTTTGCCGGATTGGTATATGCAGGCAACACAACAGACGCGGCTGCGCAAAAGTTCTATGGCGATGTTCAAGAGCAAATCACGACGGCAAGCTCGCATTTGCTGTTTTTCAGCCTGGAACTGAACCGGATCGAGGATGCTGTGGTCGATGCCGCGTTGGAGGATGCACATCTCTCCCACTACCGGCCCTGGATCGAGGATCTTCGCAAGGACAAGCCGTACCAGCTGGAAGACCGGGTCGAGCAGCTTTTTCATGAAAAGTCGGTCACTGGCAGCAGTGCCTGGAACCGCCTTTTCGATGAGACGATGGCGCGGTTGACCTTCAATGTTGCAGGCGAAGAGCTGCCGGTCGAGCAGACCCTGAATTTGTTGACCGACCCTTCACCTGAAAGGCGGGAAGAAGCCTCAAAGGCGCTCACCGAGACGTTTTCCAAGAATCTCAGCACCTTTGCACTGATCACAAACACCTTGGCCAAGGATAAGGAGATTTCCGACCGATGGCGGAATTTCTCCGATATTGCCGATAGCCGGCACCTGGCCAATCGTGTCGAGCGTGAAGTCGTTGACGCAATGGTATCCGCAGTCCGGGAGGCCTATCCGCGGCTTTCGCACCGGTACTACAAACTCAAGGCAAAGTGGCTTGGTGTTGATCAACTCAACACCTGGGACCGAAACGCTCCGCTTCCCGATGCCGATACGCGGATCATTCCTTGGGTTGAAGCCAAGGACACCGTGCTTTCTGCCTACAACAAGTTCTCACCAGATATGGCGGAGATCGCGAGCTGGTTCTTCGACAAGGGGTGGATTGATGCCCCGGCGCGGTCCGGCAAGGCGCCAGGCGCCTTTGCCCATCCAACAGTGCCAAGCGCGCATCCGTACGTTCTGGTCAATTACCAGGGCAAAGTTCGGGATGTCATGACCCTTGCTCATGAACTCGGCCATGGCGTTCACCAGGTGCTCGCCGGTCCGAATGGTCCGCTCATGGCGCCAACCCCTCTGACACTTGCTGAAACCGCGAGTGTGTTTGGAGAGATGCTGACTTTCAAATCTCTCCTTGCGAAAGCGGAAAACCCAAAAACCAAGAAAGTCATGCTCGCCTCCAAGGCAGAGGACATGATCAACACGGTCGTCCGGCAAATCGCATTTTACACTTTTGAGCGAAAGGTTCACACGGAGCGGCGTAATGGTGAGCTGACCGCGGACAAGATCGGAGAACTCTGGCTGTCAGTGCAGGGTGAGAGCCTTGGCCCGGCCATCAAGCTCAATGAAGGTTATGAGACTTTCTGGACTTATATCCCGCATTTCATTCACTCACCGTTTTATGTCTATGCCTACGCCTTCGGGGATTGCCTCGTGAACTCGCTTTATGCGGTTTACGAGGAAGCTGAGACTGGGTTTCAGGAAAAGTATTTCGATCTCCTGAAAGCTGGAGGCACCAAGCATCATTCCGAACTGTTGAAGCCATTTGGTCTCGATGCAACCGATCCTGATTTCTGGAAGAAAGGTCTGTCCGTCATCGAACGTTTGATCGATGAGCTGGAAACTCTGGATCAGGCCTAAGCAACGGTCTGCTTTGATGTCCAAGGAAGTTTTCCGGTTTCAGCATACCCCGTATGACGGCTCCAGCCATCCATTCACCGTCGGTCTAAAGCCGATCGACGAAGGGGAATGGCTCGAGCCGGATGCTTTCCTTGTCCCGCATCTCGCTGAAAAGGACCGCTTGGTATCCGAACGCCGTGATGCTGTTTTCCGCGCTGAGGACGGCACGGAAGAGGCGCAGCGGGAAGTGCTTGCGCTTATCGTTGAAAACCTGAAGCAGTATCACGGCAAGACCCACAAGTTTCAGGCTGGTCGTGTGGTGATTGCGGATCGAGGGCCGGTCGTCGACCTTTCCAACGAGCCAGCCCTTCTGACAGCCGCGCGCCTTGTCCAAGAAGATTTGGTTCTGATGCGTCCGGGACCGGACGGCTACAGGTTGGCGGCGGCCAGCCTGAGTTTTCCGTCTTCCTGGTCATTGGCCGAGAAGTTCTCGAAATCCATGAGTGCAATTCACGAGACGGTCCCGGGTTTTAACGGCGCGCGCATGGGCCTAATGGTCGCTCGCCTCTTCGAGAACCTGAAGGTGGGCCAATTTGTGTGCCGCTTCAACTGGTCGATTTACCCGGATGATGAGCTCTACAATCCAAAGCCCCATCGCATCGATATGCGGGATGGCGAGCCGGCCCTGTCGCGCCTCTTCCTTAGAGTTGAACGGCAAACTCTGCGCCGTTTGCCGGGAAGTGGGGACATTATCTTCACGATCAAAATCCATCATGATCCATTGCGCGCATTGGAGGGACATCCAGAGCGGGGGCAGTTGGCCGGGCAACTCAGAACGCAGTTGATGGCGCTGGATCCGGACCAGCTGCAATACAAAGGTTTGGCCAATGCGCGGGATGAACTGGCACGCACGCTCACCGAACTCTCCACTTCTGAAGCTGGAGTGATGTGACAGATCGTCGTTTCTGAGCCTCTGGACTGGAAGTTGGCGGGCAATTTTATATGTACCGGTCAATAGAAACGTTTCGTTCGGTAAGGAGCATCTGGGCACATGCCTCAGGACAAGGATCGGGAAAGCAACCGCTTCAGCGCACGTATGGGCCGATATGCGCGGGTCGGCACCAACGTTGGTGGCATTGCTGCCAAGGTTGCCGGCGCGAAACTGCTGGGCATGGATCTCGACAATGGCAAGAATGCTTCCGAACTGGCTGCTGCCTTGGGAGGGCTCAAAGGTCCGCTGATGAAGGTGGCGCAACTTCTATCCACGATCCCCGATGCATTGCCGCCGGAATACACCACCGAACTTGCCAAGCTCCAGGCCAGTGCGCCCCCTATGGGATGGGCGTTTGTCAAACGGCGCATGCGGGCTGAGCTTGGTGCTGGATGGGAAAAACGTTTTGAAAGTTTTGAGCGCGAACCGGCTGCTGCCGCATCGCTTGGCCAAGTGCATCGCGCCGCTGGACACGACGGCCGTGTTCTGGCCTGTAAACTTCAGTATCCGGATATGGCATCCGCAGTAGAGGCTGATCTCAAGCAACTGCAAATGCTGTTTTCACTACACCGGCGTATGAAGCCGGCAATTGATACCAGCGAGATTGCGAAAGAAATCAGTGCCCGCGTTCGCGAGGAGCTCGACTATGGCCGCGAGGCCGGGCACATCGGGCTCTACAAGCAGATCCTCGAGGATACGCCGCATATCCGTGTTCCCGACGTTGTGCCGGATCTGTCGACTAAGCGGCTCTTGACGATGAACTGGCTGCGCGGGCGGCCATTACTTGATTTCAAAGAGCATGATCAAGAGGATCGAAATCGGTTGGCAAAGACCATGTTTCACGCATGGTGGCATCCTTTCAGCCATTACGGTGTGATCCATGGTGATCCACATTTGGGCAATTACACGGTGTTTGAGGAAGAGGGCGTGCCCTCCGGGATCAACCTTCTGGACTATGGCTGCATCCGAATCTTCCCTGAAGCTTTTGTCGAGGGCGTTGTTGAACTCTACAAAGGGCTTTTGGAAGAGGATAATGACCGTGTGGTTGCCGCATACGAACGCTGGGGATTTCAAAACCTGAAGAAGGAAGTCATTGAGGTCCTGAACATCTGGGCCCGCTTTATTTACGGTCCGCTTCTCACGGATCGTGTCCGATCGATCGCAGATGGCGTTTCGGCGGCTGAATACGGCCGGAAGGAAGCGTTCAGGGTGCACTCTGCGCTGAAAGAACTCGGCCCTGTCACAGTGCCGCAGGAGTTCGTTTTCATGGACAGGGCCGCAATCGGCCTGGGTGGTGTCTTTTTGCACCTGCGGGCAAAGTTGAATTTCTTTCAACTGTTCAATGAGCAAATTGACGGATTTGAAGCGAGTACAGTTCGCAATCGGCAGGAAACTGCGCTTGAAGCTGCGGGCCTTGTTGAGGCTGGACGGGCTGCTTAGGCGTGGTCCCTATCACCTTTAGCCTGCAGGTTTAACTCGAAAGTCGGATATGCATCCCGTTTACGTAAACGGAATTGCTGCTATGCTTCCTTCGAATTTGCAATGCAAAAGATTGCCGAGCGGCAAGGGTTTATTGTAAGGAAGACCACTGAATGAGGAATTTATTTGGGGGACTTTATGTCTGACGAAACTGCACCGGCAATGGACTACGAAACGCACGAGAGCACTTACGAGGGGTTCATCAACTTCTCCAAGATCGGCACCGTCGCGGTTTTGAACATTGTTCTTTGCCTGATCCTGTTTGCCTTCGGTGGCACCTCTGCTGTTGTCTTCGGTTGGTTGATGCTCATCGCGACGCTTTTGGCCTCTGGCATCGGCATGGCGCTGGGCGAAAAGGGATGGGTCCCGCCAACAGTCGTATTTGCTCTGACCGGCGTTCTGTGCATCCTGCTGGTCTAAGCCTTACCTGACATACGCTCTGGCCCCGGATCCCGGGGCCGCAAATCCTGGGGAGGGGTATATGAAAATTGCTGTACCGCGCGAAACCGACGCGGTTGAAACACGTGTGTCCGCCACGCCTGACACGATCAAAAAGCTGATCGGCTTCGGCGCAACCGTGGTTGTTGAGAAGGACGCCGGCAAGCTTTCGCGTATTCCCGACCAGGATTACAAAGACGCTGGCGCGGAAATCGCGGCCGACTATGCATCAACGGTTGGCGACGCCGACGTGGTGTTGAAAGTCCGCCGCCCATCCGCAGATGAGCTCGGAGCCATGAAAAAAGGCGCGCTCGTTCTGGCGTCCATGGATCCTTATGGCAACGAGAAGGACGTTGAGGCCATGGCGAAAGCCGGCATCACCGCCTTCGCAATGGAGTTCATGCCGCGCATCACCCGTGCGCAAGTCATGGACGTCCTTTCCTCCCAAGCCAACCTGGCAGGTTATCAAGCCGTCGTTGAAGGAGCGGCCGAGTATGATCGCGCCATGCCGATGATGATGACCGCAGCAGGAACTGTTCCCGCGGCGCGTGTCTTCGTTATGGGCGCTGGCGTTGCCGGTCTTCAGGCGATTGCGACCGCGCGGCGCCTGGGTGCTGTCGTCACTGCAACAGACGTTCGGCCAGCTGCCAAGGAGCAGGTTGAATCTCTCGGTGCAAAGTTTGTTGCCGTTGAAGACGAAGAGTTCAAGCAGGCGGAAACTGCTGGCGGATATGCGAAGCAGATGTCCGAAGAGTACCAGAAGAAGCAGGCTGAACTCGTTGCGTCTCATATCGCCAAGCAGGACATAGTGATCACAACAGCGTTGATCCCCGGTCGTCCGGCACCGCAGCTGGTTAGTAAAGCGATGCTGGAGAGCATGCGTCCAGGCGCTGTCGTTGTCGATCTTGCAGTTGAGCGCGGCGGTAACGTGGAAGGAGCCAAACCTGGCAAGGTAGCAACGGTCGCGGGCGTCAAGGTGGTCGGTCACCTGAACATGGCAGGTCGCATCGGTGCGTCCGCCTCGGCCCTTTACGCCAAGAACCTGATCGCATTCCTTGAGACCATGATCGACAAGGAAGCCAAGGCCTTGAAACCTGATTTCGAGGACGAGCTGCTGCAGGCGACTGTATTGACCCGCGATGGCAAGGTGGTTCATCCCGCCTTCGCTCCTGCGGAAAGCTAAGGGGGAGAGTGATGAGCGACTTGTCTCAAACCGAAGCCTTGGAACGCGCAGAAGCGGCCGCGGAAGCAGCCAGGGAAGCCGCGTCCAATGCGCAGGAAGCTGCCACGGCAGCTCAGAGTTATGTGGATCAGATCGCAGGCGGAGCTGCCGATGTTGCCGTTCAAGCAGCATCAACGAGTGCAATCGAACCGTTTGTGTTTCTGTTCTCGGTCTTCGTCCTGGCGATCTTTGTCGGATATTACGTGGTTTGGTCGGTAACACCGGCTCTGCACACGCCGCTTATGGCGGTCACCAACGCGATTTCTTCGGTTATCGTCGTCGGTGCATTGCTGGCAGTTGGTGTTGACCTGACCCAAAGCGATGGCGCCTACATGGCGCGGGTCTTTGGATTCCTGGCCCTTGTCCTTGCTAGCGTGAACATATTTGGCGGGTTCCTCGTGACCAGCCGAATGCTTGCAATGTACAAGAAAAAGCAGCGATAGGAGGCCGAACCCATGTCAGCTAATCTTACGGCGGTTCTCTACCTCATATCCGCAGTCTTGTTCATCATGGCCCTTCGCGGCCTGTCCAGCCCGGAGACCTCCCGTCAGGGCAACACTTACGGTATGGTCGGGATGGCCATCGCGGTTCTGACAACGTTGTTCGCAACGGGCCTGACCGCGGGATCGTTCTTCCTGATCGTGATCGGTGTCGGTGTCGGTGGCGGCCTCGGTGCCTATATCGCGCAGCGTATCCCGATGACGGCCATGCCGCAGCTTGTGGCAGCCTTTCACTCGCTGGTTGGTCTTGCGGCGGTGTTCGTTGCGGCCAGTGCGCTCTATGCGCCCGGCGCATTCGGGATCGGCGCGCCGGGTCAGATCTACACCTCGGCCATGGTTGAAGCGTCCATTGGCGCGGCAATTGGTGCGATCACCTTCACCGGGTCGGTTATCGCCTTCTTGAAACTTGACGGCCGCATGTCCGGCAAGCCGATCATGTTGCCGATGCGGCATGCCATCAATATCGCACTGGCAGTTGGAATGGTGGTTCTGACGATCATTCTGGTCGGCTCGGAAAGCATGACAGTGTTCTGGGCCTTGGTGATCGTAGCGTTCATCTTCGGCGTCCTGATCATTATACCGATCGGCGGCGCGGACATGCCGGTGGTCGTGTCCATGCTGAACTCCTATTCCGGATGGGCCGCGGCCGGTATTGGTTTCACGGTGTCCAACATGGCGCTGATCATCACTGGTGCGCTGGTGGGCTCCTCCGGTGCGATCCTGTCCTACATCATGTGTAAGGGCATGAACCGGTCGTTCATTTCCGTTATCCTTGGGGGCTTCGGCGGCGAAACAGCTGCCACTGGCGGTGATGGCGGCGAAGAGCGTCCTGTCAAACAGGGTGCTGCGGACGATGCAGCCTTCATCATGAAGAACGCGTCCAAGGTGATCATTGTTCCAGGTTACGGTATGGCCGTGGCTCAGGCGCAGCACTCGCTGCGCGAGTTGGCGGATCAGCTCAAGGAGGAGGGCGTTGAAGTCAAATACGCCATCCACCCTGTTGCGGGCCGCATGCCGGGTCATATGAACGTGCTCCTTGCCGAAGCGAACGTTCCGTATGATGAAGTGTTCGAGTTGGAGGACATCAACTCCGAGTTTGCGCAGGCAGATGTTGTCTACGTGATCGGGGCGAACGATGTGACCAACCCGGCTGCTCGCGATGATCCGCAATCACCGATTTACGGTATGCCGATCCTGGATGTTGACAAGGCGGGCACCGTCCTCTTCGTCAAGCGTGGCATGGCCTCCGGTTACGCGGGCATTCAGAACGAGCTCTTCTTCAATGACCGCACGATGATGCTGTTCGGCGATGCCAAGAAAATGACCGAGGAAATCGTCAAGGCACTTTGATCGGTTTCATCTGGTTTGGGTTCTGAAAGGCGCGGCACTTGCCGCGCCTTTTGTTTTTGGCAAAACCCGCTATAAGCCGGGCATGAACCAATCCGCCCCAGCTTCTTTTGTCTACGATCCGCCGAGAGAGCCGTTTTTGACCGTTCTCCACGTGGATGCGGATCTTTTGGTGGTTGATAAGCCAAGCGGACTGCTGAGTGTCCCAGGTAAGGCCCTGGAGCACTCTGATTGCATCGAGGCCCGCGCGCGGCAAACCTATGCAGAGGCGCGGATCGTCCATCGGCTGGATATGGATACCTCCGGTGTCATGGTGCTAGCCATGAATGCTCAGGCTCACCGACACCTTGGTCTTCAGTTTGAGCGGCGGAAAACGGAAAAGACCTACGTGGCAGAGGTCTGGGGTCAAATTGAGAAGGATGCCGGAGAAATCGATCTGCCGCTTATCTGTGACTGGCCGAACCGCCCAAAGCAAATGGTGAGCTTTGAACACGGCAAGCCGGCCTTGACCAGATGGCAGGTGATTGCGCGGAACGAGCGGACCACGCGTGTTCGGCTTTTCCCGTTTACCGGCCGGTCTCATCAGCTGCGTGTTCACATGCTGTCACTCGGCCATCCGATTGTTGGTGACCGGTTTTATGCGACTGGCGACGCGCTTTCAGTTTCGCCGCGTTTGCGCTTGCATGCAGAAAGTCTGACCTTGCATCACCCAACCGGCGGAGAACGCGTCACGTTCGATGCTTTCTGTGAGTTTTGAACTCCAAAATACCCTAAGCAGCTTTTTGTCCGAGGGTACTCATTTTTCGTTTCCAGCTCGAGATTTTGGTGTCGTCTGCAGCTTCAACCATTCCGAATAGCGTTGACCTGACGTGCGAAAATCCGATGAAGCGAAAGATGTTACGCTCAAGGCTTTTCAGGCTATGGGCCCGGTACCACAGGCGGTAGAAGAGCGAGGGCATCCCCATCGTCACGACAATTCGTGCTGACTTTCCCTTCATTTTCCCTTTAGGCCAAGCGTCATCCGCACCGCGCTCAAAGGCGGTGTCGTAATGGAATATCTGTTCCAGAAAGGCTTTCGTGTAGGCGGGCAACGTGCCGAGCCAAAGGGGATACACCAGCACAACATGGTCCGCAGCCAGGAGGAGATCTCTGGCCGGATGCAAAGGGACTGGTGTTGGCTGGTTTTGAAAGTCGGACGGTGTTTGGAGGATCGGGAAATCCAGATCGGCAATTCGAATTAACGTTGCATCGTGACCAGCTTCGACAGCGCCGTTTCGATAGCTTTCCGAAAGGGCGTGGCACAGATGGTTAGGAACAGGGTCCGGGTGCCCGTCTAAAATCACGATACGTTTTGCGATAGCCATTGACCTCTCCGAATTCTAATGGAGACGGTGGCACTCTATTGTTTCTGCGATTGATCGCCTTGAGACCGGTCAATCAGAAAGGAGCTAAGATGCGTCGGCCGGTTATGCGCCGCCCACCCGGCGCAACCCGTCTCGTGCTATCTGGTTCGAATTGTCGAGGGTCATCGCGCGGGTAAAATTGCGCCGCGCATCTTTTGGCTTATCAAGCATCTCCAATGCAAGCCCCCGGTTTGCCCAGGCAACGGACGAATCGCGGTCCAAATTGACCGCCATGGATAGGTCAGAGAACGCTGCATTCGGATCGTTGACAGCGAGATAGGAAATGCCGCGGGCAATGTAAGGCGCGCTGGCTTTCGGGTTAAGGCCGATCGCTGTTGCAAAATCTTCGATGGCGCGCGGGTTCTGGTTCTGCGCCTGATAGATTAGCCCGCGGTTATAGAACGCTCGAGCATCACTGCTGTCCCGTGAAATCACGGAGTTGAAGTCGTTCAAAGCCGCTGTAAAGTTGCCCTGCTGACGGTAGATGTTCCCGCGGCCGACATAAGCGACGTCATAGTCCGGCTTGATGTTGATCGCCCGTGTGTAGTCGGAAATGGCCAGGTCGTTTTGGCCCATCCGGCGGTAGACCAAAGCCCGGTTGGCGTATGTCTGGAAAGACTGCGGATTGAGTTGCAGGGCCCGATTGAAGTCTTCGATCGCATTGTCGAGTTTTCCCGCCTGGCCGTAGGCAATGCCACGTGTGCTGTAAGCGTTGGCATCAGACGGGTTGGCTTCAATCACGGATGTCAGGGAGGCGATGTTCGTCGAAGACCCTGCAGACGAGTTGACCGGCACACCTTGATAGACCCCGCTGCCCTGGCAAGCTCCCAGGAGCGTGACCATCCCGAAAAGGGCGGCGTGTGGCAGAAAATTCCTGATCCGGCGCATGGAACTCATCTTAGTCAAGCCAATGGACATGCCGTTCATCTGCCTCCAATTAGGCGGTAATATGGCTCTTAAGTCCGCTGCCATCCACGGCGGAGCGGGTATCCCCGACAAACGCCAAAAAGCCGACCGATCTTACGGCCGGCCTCTCGGCAGATATGGTTTGCTGAAAGCTTGCTGCCAGCAGCACGCTCAAGCCGGGATTAGCGGCGAGCGGATTTGCCTGGCAGAAGACCTTCGCGCTGAGCCCGCTTGCGAGCCAGCTTGCGAGCGCGGCGGATAGCTTCGGCTTTCTCACGCGCTTTTTTCTCAGACGGCTTTTCGAAGTGACCGCGAAGCTTCATTTCACGGAAGATGCCTTCGCGCTGCATCTTTTTCTTGAGCGCCTTCAGCGCTTGATCGACATTGTTGTCGCGAACCAGAACCTGCACGCGTTTTTTCCCGTTTTCAATATGCTACGGTCAATTCCGCAGCGAATTAAGACCATGATTGAAGCGAGGTTTCGTCAAACGAACTTGAGACTGCTCTGAACAACATGCAGTCAACGCAAGAGTGCATCCACTAGTGTACAGAAACTGGATCGCCGCTGACGCGTCGCTCACTTTGAGCCGGGTGTTTACCAGAGGCCGGGGATTGAGTCCACAGTGATTTGAAAAAGAAATGGCTCAAATCCGTGATTTGGTCATTTCCATGCGCCCCAGCAAGGGCGGAAACGTGGTGGACACCGGTGAGTTAGACGAGTAGAGGTGGTTTTTCAATTCCCGCCCATGCTTTGGAGTGACGAATGGCGCAGCGCGCTGCAGGGGCTCCTGATTCGACGACAAAACAATCCTTGTGGCAGAGCGATATTCTGCCAACCCTTTCGCTTGGGTTGCCCTTGGCTGGTGCGCAGTTGGCGCAAATGGCTATCAACACAACTGATGTATTGATGATCGGCCGGTTGGGCGCCGAAGAGCTGGCCGCGTCGGTATTGGCTTTCAATTTTTACATGCTGCTCTGGTTTTTCGGCATGGGACTTCTTCAGGCGGTGATTCCCCTTGCAGCCCGTGCCCGGGGGCGGCGGCAACCGCGGGATCTTCGCCGCGCGGTCCGGATGGGATTTTGGGTTTCGGTTCTGTACTGCCTGCCGATCTGGGTGCTTCTTTTTTTCACCGAAGAATTGCTCTTGCTCTTCGGTCAGGATCCGGAACTTGCCCGGCTCGCCGGCATTTACATGGGCGTCTTGCAATGGACCATGTTGCCGGCGCTTCTGATCATGGCCGTGCGCGGCTTCTTGACCGTGATGGAACGTACACAGGTCGTCCTGTGGGCAACGATTGCCGGAGCCTTGGTCAATGCCGCCCTTGATTACGTTCTGATCTTCGGTGAGTTCGGCTTTCCGCGTTTGGAATTGATAGGTGCGGGTATTGCCTCCGTTTTCAGCGCAACGACAACGTTCCTGTTTCTGCTTTTTTACGCGCTCTATCATCCGAGACTGCGGCGGTATCACATCCTCGGCCGAATTTGGCGGTCGGACTGGCCCGTTTTCTTCCAGATCGTTCGGTTGGGAACGCCAATCGCGGTCACGATTGTGGCTGAAGGATCATTGTTCGCTGCATCTGCAATCATGATCGGATGGTTGGGCACAATACCGCTTGCCGGTCATGGCATCGCGTTGCAGATCGCCTCCCTGACGTTCATGGTCCCCGTTGGCTTGTCTGTTGCTGCGATGACCCGGGTGAGCTTGGCTGACGGGCGCGGCGACAAAGAAGGTGTTGGCCGTGCCGGGTGGACGGCGCTCGGCGTGACGATGACCTTTATGGGGGCGTTCGCGGTTCTGTTCTGGACCGTGCCGGAGACACTTGTTGGGTTTTATCTGGACCTCAGCGACCCGCAGTCGCAAGAAGTGCTCGCCTACGGCGTGTCTTTCCTTCTTGTTGCAGCACTCTTTCAGCTGGCCGATGGCGGTCAGATCATAGGCGTCAACAACCTGCGTGGACTGGGAGACACGACCATTCCACTGTTTTACGCCCTCTTCGGCTACTGGGTCATCGGGATCAGCCTCTCGCTTGGCCTCGGATTTTTGGCCGACTGGGGCGGTGTCGGGGTCTGGTGCGGTCTTGCTGGCGGCCTCTTGTCGGTCGCGATCTTGTCCAACGTCCGCTTTGCCCGCCGGGAAAGACTCGGATTGCTTCAGCGCAATTGATCAGCGGGTCTTTGGAGAGATCCGGTTCACATGCCCCATCTTGCGGCCATCCCTGATTTCGGCCTTGCCATAAAGGTGCAGTTGAGCCGCCGGGTCTTTGAGAATGCCATGCCAGTCTTCTGCATCGCGCCCGATGAGGTTTTCCATGACGGCATCAGAATGCCGGTCTGCCGGGCCAAGCGGCCAACCGGCAACCGCACGAATGTGTTGATCAAACTGGGACGTCAAACACGCGTCCTGGGTCCAATGACCCGAATTGTGAACGCGCGGTGCAATCTCATTGACCAACAGTTTCTCCCCGCCGCCGTCGCGAACAAGGAACATCTCAACGCCCATCACGCCAACATAGTCGAGACTTGAGACAATCCGTTCGGCCATCTCCCGCGCTGCCTTCAGCGTTTGCTCAGAGACGCCAGCCGGAACCGTTGATGTCTTGAGGATGTGGTTTTCATGATGATTTCGCGCAATGTCATAACTTGCGCTGTTGCCGTCCAAGTCCCGTGCGACGATGACTGAGACTTCACAGTCAAAGTCGATCAGGGCTTCCAGAACCGCAGGAGAACCGCCAATCCGTTCGAATGCACCGCCAATATCCTCAGGCGAACGGATCATGGTCTGGCCTTTGCCGTCATATCCGAACCGCCGGGTTTTCAAGACGCCTTGGCCGCCAAAGTCTTGAGCGGCTGTTTTGACATCCGCTTGCGAGGTGATATCTGCAAAATCAGCAATCGCCACACCTGATTTTTTAAGGAATTCTTTCTCAAACAGACGATCCTGGGAAACTTCAAGAGCACGGACGCCGGGGCGAACCGGGACCTTGCCCGCAAGATGCTGCGCGGTGGGCCCAGGGACATTTTCAAACTCGTAGGTTACGACGGACACGGCATCAGCAAATGCTTCCAGCGCCGCTGTGTCCTCATAAGCTGCGATCGTGTGTTGGGCGCTGACATCAAACGCAGGGCTGTTCTGGTCAGGACAGAAAATGTGTGTTTTGAGGCCCATGCTGGCAGCCGACTGAGCCAGCATGCGGCCCAACTGGCCGCCGCCAAGAATTCCGATCGTGTCACCGGGTTGAAGGCGAATGGAAGCGCTCATGGCAGCCTATCCTGCGTCTGGTGATTAATTGGTGTCGTCGACTGGGTATTCTGCGACTGCGGCAGTACGCCCGGCCCGGTACGTGTCGAGAGCTTCTTCGATATCAGAATTGTTGAGGGCCAGGACCGCGCCTGCCAACAATGCCGCGTTGGTCGCTCCGGCCTTGCCGATTGCCAAGGTGCCAACCGGGATGCCGCCGGGCATCTGTACAATCGACAGGAGGCTATCCTCCCCGGAAAGCGCACGGCTTTCGACCGGAACGCCGAAAACGGGCAGAGGTGTTAAAGCTGCGGTCATGCCGGGCAGGTGAGCCGCACCGCCAGCGCCAGCGATGATAACCTTGAAACCTTCGGCCTTGGCGCCCTTGGCAAATTCATACATGCGGTCTGGCGTCCGGTGCGCGGAAACAATGCGCGCTTCAAAGGAGATGCCAAGCTCGGCAAGCGTGTCGGCAGCGTGTTTCATGGTCGGCCAGTCGGACTGACTGCCCATAATAATTGCAACGTCTGCCTGCGCCATTCTCTACTCCAAGTGTTGCGGGAGGCCGGAAGAGCCGCGGAGTATAGGCACGGAGCGCTGCTTCGCAAGCATCAATGCAGACGAAACATCAAGGAGCTCTGTTAAGCAGGGCTGTTTGGCACTGACGTGTCGAGATTAGGCAATAATGTCGGGGCGCAGCTGATCTTCCAAAACCATGATCCGGTCCTTGATCATCAGTTTCTTTTTCTTCAAGCGCTGAAGTTGAAGAGCGTCGTGATTGGACGTGGCCGCCAATGCCTCTACGGCGACGTCGAGATCCCTGTGTTCCTGACGGAGCTGCGCAAGCTCCACCCGCAAAGCCTCAGTATCCATTCGTGCCTTCAATCCCCCAGAACCAGTCCCTAGTCCTAGTCCATTTTTGGGTGTACGGGCAAGACAGCATCAGTTTTTGCTGTTTATTCACCGAAGGATTGGGCCCGGGCCCTTCGAACTACTTTTTCTTGTGTGCCGTAATTTCTGAGATGGCAAATCTGTCATGATCAAAAACCGATAGTTTTTAGTGTCTTAAGTATGTGCCGGAATTTAGGAATTCTAAAGGATAGTGGCGAGAACCCGTTCTACGACGGCAAAATGGTTCCGGTATGCAGAATCTGCAATCGACAACGCCTGAAAATGTGTGGCACGATGCTTTCGTTGAGCCAACAGACAGGAGGTTTATCCATGTCAATGCAGTCACATCTCGCAGAACTTGAGCGCCGCCATGCGGAAATGGAACGCAAGATCGAAGACGCTCTGTTACATCCGAGTACGGACTCCCTGAAATTGGCTGACATGAAACGGCAAAAACTCAAGATCAAGGATGAGATTGAGCGAATACGAAAAGATGTAACGATCCACTGATCGCACGGAATTCGGGAAATTCAACGCCGCGCCATCTGCGCGGCGTTTTTTATTCATGGAGATGAACTTCTTAGAGGGCTTTGGCTTGCTCCCGGAGGGTAAACTTCTGGATTTTACCGGTCGATGTTTTAGGCAGGTCGCAGAAGACAATCGTCTTCGGAGACTTGAAGCTTGCCAGATGTTCTTTGCAAAAGGCCATCAGGTCGGTCTCTGTCGTGTCTGACCCAGATTTCAGTTCGACGAATGCACAGGGGGTCTCGCCCCATTTTTCGTCCGGGCGAGCAACGACTGCCGCGGCCTGAACGTCCGGGTGTTTGTAAAGGACATCTTCGACCTCGATGGAGGAGATGTTTTCCCCGCCCGAAATGATGATGTCCTTGGACCGGTCCTTCAATTGGATATAGCCGTCTGGGTGCATCACACCGAGATCGCCGGAATGGAACCAGCCGCCCTTAAAGGCTTCATCCGTCGCCTCCGGGTTTTTCAGATACCCTTTCATCACGACATTGCCGCGGAACATCACCTCCCCAATGGTCTGCCCATCAGCGGGAACCGGTTCCATGGTCTCCGGGTTAAGAACCGTCAGATCTTCGAGCGCAACGTAGCGGACACCCTGCCGCGCTTTCTTTTGAGCTTGTTGTTCAAGAGGCAGCGAATCCCATTCACCTTTCCAGTCATTGACCACCGCTGGGCCGTAGACCTCGGTCAATCCATAGAGATGGGTTACGTTGAACCCGGCCGTTTTCATTGCTGCCAGAACGCTTTCCGGCGGGGGCGCTGCGGCGGTGAAAAACTCGACTTCGCGGTCCAGATCGCGTTTGTCGTCGCCGGCATTTAGCAGTGTCGACATGATAATCGGCGCACCGCACAAGTGTGTCACGCCTTCATCCGCGATCAGATCCCACATGGCTTTTGGCCGGACCCAACGCAAACAAACATGCGTTCCGGCGACAACGGATAGGGACCAGGGAAAACACCAACCATTGCAATGGAACATGGGCAATGTCCAAAGATAGACAGGATGCTTGGCCATCGAAGCGGTGATCACGTTTGCTTGGGCCAGCAGATAAGCGCCGCGGTGGTGGTACACGACACCTTTGGGATTTCCTGTGGTGCCGGACGTGTAGTTCAGCGTGATGGCATCCCATTCATCATCAGGGAGCGACCAGGCGAAATCCGGGTCCCCGGATTGAAGGAAATCTTCATAATCCAGTGACCCTAAACGCTCGCCATCCTGCGGGAATTCGGGGTCTGAATAATCGATCACGGTCGGTTTGACGGTGGCCAGTTCGAGCGCTTCCTTGATGACGGGCGCATATTCGCGATCCGTAATCAGCACCTTGCAGTTGGCGTGATCGAGCTGGAACGCGATGATCGCTGCATCAAGCCGTGTGTTGAGGGAGTGCAAGACAGCTTTCGTCATCGGCACACCATAGTGGGCCTCAAGCATCGGCGGAACATTGGACAGCATCACGCTGACAGTGTCTTCTTTACCAATGCCGTGATTGCTCAGTGCGGATGCCAGTTGTTTCGAGCGCTGGTAGAATGTCCGATAATCTGTCCGCTGTTTGCCATGAATGATCGCGGTGTGATCTGGAAACACATCTGCGGCCCGCGCCAAGAAGCTTAAGGGGCTCAGCGCTGCATAGTTAGCGTCAGTCTTGTCCAGTCCTTTGGCAAAGGGGCTAACTGTCGCGTCCATGATTTTCCTCCCAATCGTCTTTGCCCGGTATCAAAGCCGGAAAAGTCTTTGGGAGCAATGCAACAAAGGGCGTTTGTGGTACTGCGGTCAGGCAAGCAGTCCAGCGAGCCCGTCATACGTCAATTTTGCGCCGATCAGGCCCATGACAACATAGATGATGGTGTAAAACGTTTCCGCCTTGATGATGCGGACAAGACGCACACCGGCCAGCGTAGCAACCAGTGCGACCGGGAACAGAACCGCTGATGTGGTTAAGTTCGTCGTATCAAATTGCCCGAGAAAGAAATATGGGATGACCTTTACCGCGTTCACGGTGGCAAAGAACATCACCGCTGTCCCGGCGAACAACATCGGTGCGAGTTTCAGAGGCAGCGTATACATCTGAAATGGCGGGCCACCGGTGTGACTGATGAAGCTGGTAAAACCGGCGACTGCTCCCCAGAAAGACCCTTTCGGTATGTTGTGGCCAAGGGCTGCGGCCTCTTTTCTGCGTTTGAACACATAGTCGGCGACAAACGCCAGAGAGATCACCCCGATCATCAGCGTGACGAATGTATCATTCACGTAGGCAGCCGTGCCCCAGCCGATACCGATCCCGACCATTGCTGCCGGAAGCAAAATAGCCAGGCTGCGCCAATCTGCTTTGCCTTTGTAAGCCATCAACGCAACGGCATCCATCACCAGCAGGATCGGCAACATGATCCCGGCGGCCTGAAGCGGCGAAATCACCAACGACATGATGGGAACCCCAAGCATGGCGAACGTTCCACCGAACCCTCCCTTTGACAAGCCGACGCAGATGACGGCAGGGACAGCAGCTGCATAGAACCAGGGGTCGGTGATGAGAAGCATCAAAAATCACTGTTATGACGTGGGAAAAGGCGCTGCAAACAAGCACGACGGAGGGATTACGTAAAGGTCCGCTCATCGAATTGCTAAGTCAGTGACACTTGCTTTTCAAACCATACTTGCAACACACTCGCGAAAATCGATGAGTGCTGCTGTTTGGGAGGAAGACGATGGCAAGCCGGTATCATGACGTTTATCAAGGCTGGCATTCCGATCCGATGGGGTTTTGGAAAAATGCCGCTTCCGAGATTGACTGGATTAGCACGACAGACAAGGTCTTCGATCCCGATCAAGGTCAATTTGGCCGCTGGTTTCCGGATTGGGAATGCAATACCTGCTACAATTGCCTGGACCGTCATGTGGAGCGCGGCCGGCCCGGCCAGCCGGCGCTGATATACGACAGCCCGATCACTGGAGCTCAAGCAACTTATACATACGCTGAGCTGCTGGAAGAGGTTGAAGCGCTGTCGGCGGTCCTTCAGGACAACGGACTGGAAAAGGGGGATCGGGCAATTATTTACATGCCTATGATCCCGCAAGCGGTCATGGCGATGCTGGCCTGCGCACGTCTTGGCGTGATCCACTCTGTGGTGTTTGGTGGCTTTGCGGCCAATGAACTTGCCACCCGGATCAATGATGCAACCCCGAAAACGATTATCGCAGCGTCCTGCGGGATCGAACCGGGAAGGGTCATTTCCTACAAGCCGCTGATTGACGAAGCAATTGAACTGTCCACGCACAAGCCGGACAGCGTGTTCGTCTATCAACGTGAGGCAGAGATTGCCTCGCTGGTAGAGGGCAGGGACCATGATCTTGGCAAGCTGATGGAAGATGCGATTGCTGCTGGCCGCCGTGTGCCGCCGGTGCCGGTCAAGGCGACCGATCCGCTCTATATTCTCTACACTTCAGGCACCACCGGGCAGCCGAAGGGCGTGGTCCGTGACAATGGCGGCCATATGGTCGCGCTCAAGTGGTCCATGTCAAACCTCTATGACATTCAGCCCGGCGAAGTTTTCTGGGCAGCGTCAGACGTGGGGTGGGTCGTGGGCCACAGTTACATCGCGTACGCACCGCTTCTTCACGGCTGCACTACAATTGTTTTTGAGGGCAAACCTGTGGGAACGCCGGATGCAGGTACCTTCTGGCGTGTGATCTCTGAACACAGCGTCGCGTCACTTTTCACAGCACCAACTGCGTTCCGCGCGATTCGTAAGGAAGACCCGAACGGTGAACTGATCAAGAAATACGATCTGTCGACCTACCGCTCTTTGTTCCTTGCAGGAGAGCGCGCCGATCCGGAGACGGTGAACTGGGCGATTGATCAGTTGCAGGTGCCTGTCATTGACCACTGGTGGCAGACAGAGACGGGTTGGTGCATCGTTGGCAACCCGCTCGGGCTCGGGGCGCTTCCGGTCAAGCCGGGCTCACCCACCGTTCCCATGCCCGGATATGACGTCCAGATCCTGGATGATGCGGGACACCCTCTGGAAGCAAACACTTTGGGCAACATCGTCGTAAAACTGCCGTTGCCTCCTGGCGCGCTGCCGACTCTCTGGAATGCAGACAAGCGTTTCTTTGATGCTTACCTCGCCGAGTTTCCGGGGTACTACAAGACCGCGGATGCTGGCGTGATTGATGATGACGGGTATCTGTCAATCATGGCGCGGACTGACGACATCATCAACGTTGCTGGGCACCGCTTGTCGACTGGCGGAATGGAAGAAGTGCTTGCCACCCATCAGGATGTTGCTGAATGTGCGGTGATCGGGATAGCCGACAAACTGAAAGGTCAGCTGCCTTGCGGCTTTGTTGTTCTGAAAGCCGGTGTCGATCGTGATCATGCGGATATCGAAAAAGAACTGATCAAGCTGGTGCGCGAAAAAATCGGCCCTGTTGCGGCCTTCAAAATCGCCATTACGGTTGACCGATTGCCAAAGACCCGGTCTGGCAAGATCCTGCGCGGGACGATGCGTCAAATCGCCGACGGCGAAGAGTACAAGATGCCGGCAACGATTGACGACCCGGCAATCCTCGATGAAATCACCGACGCCCTAAAATCACATGGGATTTCCGCATAAGCGGGAAAGGTGACGCAACTGGAGGTGTGCCAGAGGCATCGACAGACGTAATTTTCGGACTTATGGTCGGGCCGCCGCGAAGCGGCCCGTCGCATTTGCGGCGGTGTTTTTGTTAGCACAGCCGTGAGGTTTTCCGTGTCTTTAGAAAATAAAGTCGCCATCGTAACTGGCGCAGCCCGAGGTATCGGTTTTGCTGTTGCCAAGCGTTTTGTCATGGACGGCGCAAAGGTTGTGATTGCCGACGTTGATGATGAGGCTGGCGAAGCGGCTGTTGAAGATCTCAGTGGCCTCGGCACTGCCATGTACATCCATTGTAATGTTGCGGAGCGGTTGGACGTCCGCAACTTGGTTGCCGAAACGCTGAACGCCTATGGCGACATTGATGTTCTGGTCAACAATGCCGGCATTGTTGTCGGCGCCGAATTCCTTGACCTGGAAGAAGACGATTTTGACAAGGTCCTGTCGATCAACCTGAAAGGGGCCTTCCTGTGTTCGCAGGCTGTTGCCCGGCATATGGTCGAAAAAGTCGACAATGGCGGGGATCCTGGCTGCATCATCAACATGTCATCGATCAACTCCGTGGTCGCGATCCCGAACCAGATCCCATATTGCGTCTCCAAAGGCGGGATGACACAGCTGACCAAAACGACGGCTCTGTCTCTTGCGAAGTATGGTATCCGCGTCAATGCGATCGGGCCCGGCTCGATCATGACCGAGATGCTTGCCTCCGTGAACAGCGACCCGGCTGCAAAGAACCGGATCATGTCCCGCACGCCAATGCTGCGTATCGGGGAGCCATCAGAAATTGCAGGTGTAGCGGCCTTCCTTGCTTCTGAAGATGCCGGTTACGTCACGGGTCAGACAATTTTTGCAGATGGTGGCCGGATGCCGTTGAATTACACCGTGGCCGTTCCAGAAGACGACTGAGTCTCGAAGCATCCGCCTTTACTTCACCGCGTTGGTGCGTCTTCATGTCAAGAGAGCGTTCGCTTTGCTCGGTGTGACAGAAGTGCCAGCGCTTTGGGAGGGGAGGCAAATATGAGACAGCTTCTTTGGTGGTGTGTCTGGTCCATGCTTCTTGTGTGGCCAGCAACAGCACAGAACACTTCTGATGTGAAATTCGCCCCTGGCAATTACGGCGCCATGGTAAGCGGAGCAATCATCGGTGACGAGTTTTTCGATTACCGTCTTGATGTTGCAGCCGGGCAGGAGATGTTCGCAGAGTTGACGGTTTCGGGCACGAACGGCACCGGAACCGTTTATTTTAATGTTCTGCCGCCGGGCAGTGATGGCGTGGCTGTCTACAACAGCTCAATCAATGGCAACAGCACGACCATCGATTTGACGGAAACCGGTGTCTACACAATCCGTGTGTATCTATTGGGTAATGATCGGGATGCCGGCAAGACTGTTGGCTACAATCTCGATCTATCTATTCAGTAATCGGCAATGCAGATTGTGGACTGCGCCCTCAGAGTTCGGACGGCTCCGGCTCCTTCACGGTGCCAAATTGCAATTTGGCGAGTTTCGCATAAAGCCCGCCAGCCGCACTCAGCTGCTCATGTGTCCCGGTTTCAACGATCCGGCCCTCGTCCATGACGATGATACGATCCGCTTTCAGCACCGTAGCCAACCGGTGGGCAATGATCAGGGTTGTTCGCCCTTCCATCAGTTGATCCAAAGCCTTTTGGACGAGTTGTTCGCTTTCGGCATCCAAGGCGCTGGTTGCTTCGTCAAGCAACAGCACAGGAGCCTGTTTCAACACGGCACGGGCAATTGCAATTCGTTGGCGTTGCCCGCCCGACAAGGTGATGCCGCGTTCGCCGACGAGTGTGTCGTAGCCATTTGTCATGGTTTCGATGAATGGGGAAGCAAGGGCGGCCGTGGCTGCTTTGATGATGTCCTGACGTTTTGCATCGGGAAGGCCATAGGCAATGTTCTCTGCGATGCTGGCGCCGAATACAGCGGTGTCCTGCGGCACCAGCGCGATGTTGCGCCGAAGTTCATCTGGGTCGAGGTCACGCAGTTCCACGCCATTCATTCGAATGGCTCCGGATGTCGGGTCATAAAAGCGCATCAGCAGACTGAAAAGCGTGCTTTTGCCGGCGCCCGAGGGGCCAACAACCGCAACTTTCTCTCCCGGAGCAATGGTCAAGGTCAGATCCTGCACCACGGGTAGATTGCCTGCTGCTTGGTAGGCGAATGAAACGTCCTCGAAACGAATTTCACCCCGTGGTGTGTCCGGCAGGGGGATGGGATTTAGAGGGGCCCGGATCTCCGGCGTGATCTCCAGAAGTTCGGAGAGACGTTCAGCGGCACCAGCTGCCTGTGACAGCTCGCCCCAGACTTCGGACAAAGCGGCCAATGAGCCCGCGGCAAGGATTGAATACAAAAGGAACTGGCTAAGTTCACCGCCGGTCATGCGTCCGGCAAAAACGTCACTCGCGCCGATCCAGAGAACAGCGACGATGGAAGAGCCAATGACGAGGATGGCAAATCCCGTTAATGCGGCGCGGGCGGTTATCGCCTGGCGGGCAGCGGTGAACGCTGTTTCCACAGCAGATCGGTAGATCCCGGAGCTGCGGCTTTCGTGCGTGAAAGCTTGCAATGTCCTAACCGATCCGAGCATTTCCCCGGCATAGGCTGAGGCGTCTGCCAGCATATCTTGCGCAAAACGCGAGCGCTTTCTGACCTTCCGGCCGAACCCGATGATCGGGATGAGGATAACCGGGATCGCCGCGAGCACAATGACCGACAAGCGGGGGCTGGTGACCACCATCATCACCGAGGCGCCGGTGAACATGATTGTGTTCCGCATCGCCAGGGATGCGCTTGCGCCAAAGGCCGCTTTGATCTGGGTTGTGTCTGCAGTCAATCGGGACAGGATTTCGCCCGACTTTGCGCTGTCGTAAAATGAAGGGCTCAGCCGGGTCATGTGAGCAAACACATCGGCCCTGACCTCGGCCACGACCCGTTCTCCCAGCCACATGACAAGAAAGTATCGGACAGAACTGGCGCAGGCGAGGGCGCATACCACACCGATCAGCACAGCGAAGTAGGAGTTGACCAGCGCCGGATCATCTGCGCCAAAGCCAAAGTCGATCATGCGCCGGACGGCAGCGGGAAGAACCAATGTGATGATCGCGGCGGAGAAAAGGGCAGCGAGCGCGGCCAGCACCACGCCTTTGTGCTTCAACAGGTACGGAAGCAACCGGGTCAATGGGCGCAAAGACCTTCTGGTGTCAGAGGGGGCATTTGTTGTCATGTGTTGCCTTGCGAAAACCGGTCTTCCAAAACTATGTATCCGCCTACTTAATTGGACGGGTGCAGTATGCCAATCCCGTATTGGTCTAACCGGAGGTTTCTAAAGCCAGTTATGCGCTGAAATGCTGTAGTGGATTTGATTCCCGGAAATGTCCGGAATTGCGGGAAATTCGGTCTTGTCTTGTCCGCTGCCTTGGGGTATACCCCCGCCTCATGTTTCTAAGGGCGCATCCGCAACTGGATCGGCGGCCCTTTATCTTGTTTGCGCTCCATAGCATTCTGACCAAAGATGGCTTGAAGGCGCTGGAAAGGACCGGTCATGAAAGCGGATATCCATCCCGACTACCACACCATCAAGGTCGTAATGACCGATGGTACCGAATTCACCACCCGCTCCACTTATGGCGCGGAAGGCGACACCCTGCAGCTCGACATCGACCCGACTTCTCACCCGGCTTGGACCGGTGGTGACCGTCAATTGATGGACCGGGGCGGCCGCGTGTCGCGCTTCAAGAACAAGTTTGCTGGTTTCCTGGGTTCCTAAATCCAAGCCAACAGCGTGACTGTTCAAGACCCGGCCGAAAGGCCGGGTTTTTTTGTTGCCTTGTTTTCTGGTCACAAAAAAAGCCGCCCCGATGGGCGGCTTAAAAGAAGAGAAACGTGAAGACGATCTATCAGCCGATTTTGCCGAAGGCGGCGTGCAGCTGGTTGATCTGAGATGCCACAGGGTTGTCGTTGTTCGCTTCTTCCTGCGGTGCGGCTTCTTCAGCTCTGTAGAGCATCTTGTCGAGATGAACGACGCGCTCCTGCAGCCGGGTCGAGCGTTCTACAAGATTGCGCAAGCTTTCCGGCAGGTCGTCCCAGGCCGGGCCGCCCATTGCGCTGCTGAGTTTGTCTAGACGGACCTTGTTCTTGTCGCTACCGGCTTGTTCGCGGGACATCTCGCCTTCGTTGACGGCGCGTTGCAGCAGCAGCCAGGAAGCCAGCTGCATAAGGCGCGTTGTCAGGCGCATGGATTCAGTTGCATAAGCCAGCGAGGCTGGACGTGGAAGCTTCTTGGCTTCTTCACGCCCGTCGCCATCAAGATAAAGCGCTGTCTCTTCGACCAGAGACATGCCTTCCTGAAAAAGCGTCTGGAAGTTGTCGGAGCTGGCCAGATGATGCGCGATGTGTACGGCATCAGAAGTGCGGTCCGTTGTCTTGATATCTTCCGTCATGAGCTTACTACGCCTCGGTTACTTATTCTGGTTGCCCGCGGTTGTTGTCCCGTTTGTGTCACCTCTGGTCAGGTGTGCACATTTGAAACAGTGCGAGCCCGTGTGCCCTTCACACAGCAATCCGTGTGCCAGATGCAGTCACTTGAGCCGCGTTAACCAGAACTACCGCAGAGTACTACGCTCGAACGGCAAAAAAAAGAGCCGCACGGTTGCGGCTCTAAGTCTTTAACAGGGAGGCGTCAAACAGAGTGGTCTGAACCACTCCTATCCAGATGACTGGATGCGTAAATTTATAATTTGGAAAGATTAATGATTGGTAAATGAATAAAAATCTATTAAAGGTGTTAAGGATAAAGGTTGTCGATTTCGAATAAATTCACAATTTTTGCAGATAGTTACAAGGTTACTTCTGAAAGAATGCGTCTGCAGCATTGCGAATAGTGCCGCGTTGCTCAAGCGCCTCTCTTGTACGGTTAACTTCCGCGGTTAATGCCTCGATCCGGTCATGGAGTTCGTCCTCTGACAAGCGGCTGAGATCTTCGCCAACGGTAACCACATTCGGTTCCTGCTTTTTGGGGATATCATCGTCAAAGAGGCCCATGTCATATCTCCTGCTGGATCTACGCGAATGGCAATCTTGCTCACCCGTGTTTGATCCTCATAAACTCGGCCATTATTTACCATAGAACCGGGACAAGCGCAGCTGTATGTCCCAATTTGGATCATAAGGACAGTTCCATATGCAGAATTTGCCGGACACCATGACAGTTGTTGCGATTTCAGAACCGGGTGGACCTGAGGTTCTCATTTTGGAACAGCGCGCCCTGCCGGACGTGGCCGACGGCGATATCCTGATCCGGGTTGAGGCTGCAGGTGTGAACCGCCCCGATGTCCTTCAGCGAATGGGCGCTTATCCGCCTCCGAAGGGCGCATCGGACCTTCCGGGCCTTGAGGTTGCCGGCGAAGTGGTTGCTGTTGGGGCAGCCGTTCATGGGCACTCAGTCGGTGACAAGGTGACAGCTCTTTGCCCGGGCGGAGGCTATGCGGAGTATTGTAAGGTGCCAGCGGGTCATGCCTTACCGGTGCCGGCGGGTATGAGTGTGCTGAAAGCCGCGGCGCTGCCGGAAACATTCTTCACTGTATGGACCAACGTTTTCGACCGTTGCGGTCTACGGGAGGGCGAGCGTTTTCTGGTTCATGGTGGGGCGTCCGGAATTGGCACATGTGCGATTCAGTTGGCCAAGGCCTTCGGTGCTGAAGTGTTCACCACGGTCGGTTCATCAGAGAAGATCGAAGCGGTGAAAACCCTTGGTGCCGATCACGTCATCAATTACCGGGAACAGGCATTCGAGAAGGTCATCCTTGAGGTCACTGGCGGACAGGGTGTTGATGTCATCCTGGATATGGTTGGCGGAGATTATGTTGAGCGGAACTGGAAAGCTGCGGCCATTGAAGGCCGGATATGTCAGATCGCGACCCTGAACGGTGTTTCCCATGACGTGAATTTCTCGCGCCTCATGGTGAAACGGCTGACGCACACCGGTACAACGCTGCGGCCGAGAGATGATGCATTCAAGTCTGCCATTGCCGATAGCCTGAAATCCAAGGTTTGGCCATTGATCGAATCAGGCCAGATCAAACCTTTGATCGATTCCACCTTTCCGTTAAGTGAGGCTGCTGAAGCTCATCGGCGCATGGAAAGCTCTGGCCATATTGGCAAAATCGTCATGACGGTCGGATCCTAGAAGACCGAGCGGACCTGGGCACTTTGGCGGTTCGCAAGATCATTTGCGTTTCCGCCGCGTTCAGCCTATATTCGCGCCAATTCCCATTAAATTTAAATGGAACACCGCTCTTCCGACCTGCCGGCCGGGGGAGCAGACAAGAGGAATTTGACCGATGGCGAACACGCCGCTTATGCCGAAAGCAACTGCCGTCTGGCTCGTGGACAACACTGCGCTGAGCTTCACGCAGATCGCGACATTCTGCAAGCTGCATCCGCTTGAAGTGAAAGCCATTGCAGATGGTGAAGCGGCCCAGGGCATCAAGGGTTTGGACCCGGTTCTGACAGGCCAGTTGACGCGTGAAGAAGTCGAACGTGCTCAGAACGATCCGAACTACCAACTCAAGCTGCAAGGCTCAAAGGTTGTTGTCCCGGAAACCAAACGCAAAGGCCCGCGCTACACGCCGGTTTCGCGCCGTCAGGACCGCCCGAATGCAATTCTCTGGCTGGTGCGCAATCACCCGGAATTGAAAGACGCGCAGATCATGCGTCTCGTTGGGACCACCAAGCCGACGATTGCCGCCATTCGCGACCGTACCCACTGGAACTCCGCGAACCTGACGCCATCCGATCCGGTGACCCTCGGCCTCTGCAGCCAGCTTGAGCTCGACATTGAAGTTGAAAAGGCCGCGAAGAATGCACCGCAGCCGATGGCAGGCGAGCCTGCAGAAACGTTGATGTCGGTTGATGACAGCACCAGCGAAGATGCAATTGCTGCAGCGTTCTCGCTCGATCCGAATACCGCACCGAAGCGCGAGGAAGAAGAAGAGATCGATGTCGACGCCGTGTTCGCCAATCTGAACTCTCCGAAAGACGCAGATGGCAACGACGAAACAGACGACGACAGCTCAACTAAGCTCTAAACGCCTGTCACAGTAACAGTTCTGGAGCCACCGGATGACGTGTCATCCGGTGGTTTTTGTTTCACATGTCAATAGCGGAAACCAATCCGGCCCGGAGTCTGTCTCTCTTCCTAACCTTCGTAGAGGTGGAGGCGCCGGCTAAAATTTCTGGATTTGTGGGGCATCGTCGGTGATGTCATAGTAGTCACCTTTGTCTTTGACAAAGATGTGCTTGCCAATCTCCAGCCCTGTCGGGCTCTCCAGGCAACCGGCAGCTATTCCGATGCCATCTTCGGTGTTCATGCGGTAAAACAAGCTGGATCCGCAGAATTTGCAAAAGCCGCGTTTGGCAAAATCAGATGACTCATACCAAGTCAGGCCTTCGTCAGTTGTAAACTGCAATTCCTTGAAAGCGGCGTGGGTCGACGCCCAAGTGTGCCCGCTGGAGCGGCGGCATTGCCCGCAATGGCAGATCGTGACTGTTTTTCTAACCTCCGGGACTTCAAACCGGACTTTTCCGCAATCGCAGCGACCTTTGAGCAATACTGCCTCCTGAAATTATCCTTAAAGAACGGATTTCATAGATTGAGAAGGGTCCGGCGGATTAGCGCTCGGTTAGTTTCAGCTCGATCCGGCGGTTTTTCGCCAAAGCATCCGGCGTTTCACCTTCTTCCAGAGGTTGGAACTCGCCAAAGCCCGCAGCTACCAGCCGTTTTGGGTCGACACCCTTCTCAATGAGATACCGGACAACCGAGATGGCACGGGCTGCCGACAGTTCCCAGTTGTTGCGCAGGCGCCCAGTGCCGGAAAGCGGTCGGGCATCGGTATGACCATCCACGCGCAAGACCCAGTTGATCTCATCCGGGATCTGTCCGCTTAGTTCGAGAATTGCCTCCGCAAGCTTGTCCAGTTCCTGCTGGCCTTCCGGGTTGATGTCCTCAGAGCCTGAATCAAAGAGCACCTCCGACTGGAAGACAAAGCGGTCGCCGACAACCGAAATGTCGGAACGTTGGGAAAGGATTTCTCGCAGCCTTCCGAAAAAGTCTGAACGGTAGCGCGAGAGTTCTTGAACCCGCTGCACCAGAGCGGCGTTCAGCCGTCTGCCAAGGCTCGCGATCTTCGCCTGGCTTTCGGCTTCCTTGGCTTCTGAGGCTTCCAGGGCAGCGTTTGCTGCTGCGATTTGACGGCGAAGAGCCGCAATTTGCTGGTTAAGCAGTTCGACCTGGGCCAATGCCTCCTGGCTGACCTGACGCTCATCATCGAGGAGATTCTCAAGTTGTGCTGCTCTGCCGCCGGCTGCCTCGGCATCTCCCGAGCTGCTTTCCAAAAGGCCCAGCAGGCGAGACTGTTCAGCTTCAGCGCTGCTGAGGCTGGCCTGAAGTCCAAGAATGGTGTCTTCCAGTTCGCCAGAGGAGGCCCGTTCCAGTGCGAGCAGCTCGGTCAGTTCACTGATTTGGGCGTTCAGCCTGTTCAGAACCGTGTCGCGCCCGGACAGTTGCTGCGAGAGAAAAAACTGCGCGATCATGAAGATCGACAAAAGGAAGATGATAACCAACAGGAGTGTGGCCATCGCATCGACGAAGCCGGGCCAGTAGTCGGTCTGTTGGGCGCGGCGGCGCGACCTGAGGCTGCCAGCCATCCGCGATTACTCCTTCGCCCGGTCGAACGCGGCGGAGATCGAGGCCAGTAGACCCTCAATCCGCTTTTGCTGTTCGCCTTGTGATTCCGCCCAGTCGCGCATCATCTGCTGTTCGGAGCGCACATGTTTGACCAGTCCCTGAATACCTTCGGCAAGGTTTGCCATGGCCTGGGAGGCGGTTTTGTTGCCGCCTTCTTCAACGCTTTTCTGCAAGGCTGAGATCGAAGCCTGGATCTGTTCGACGCCCGGGGAGTCTCCAGAGCCAAACATACCGTCTTCCGGATCGATATCCGTGACAGTTGATAACCAGTCTTCCAGTTCGTTGTAGAACCGGTTCTGTGCCTGACCTGCTTGCAGATCCAAAAAGCCGAGGATCAAAGACCCCGTCAGACCGAAGAGGGATGATGAAAACGCAGTGCCCATGCCGGACAATGGGGCTTCCAAGCCGGCTTTTAGGTCCTCAAAGATGACATTCGCATCGCCAGAGCCGACATCCAAGGACTGGATCGTCGCGCCAACCGAACTCACTGTTTGCAAGAGGCCCCAAAACGTCCCGAGCAGACCGAGAAAAACCAGCAGTCCGGTTAGGTAACGGGAAATTTCCCGGGATTCTTCAAGGCGCATGCCGATGGAATCGAGAATGGAACGAGCAATTGTCGGGGTCAGCGCCATGTCGCCGGATTTGTTACCGAGGAGGGCTGCCATTGGTGCGAGCAGAACGGGAGACCGCGTGTCGAGCGCAGGATCTCCGATCCGGAAGCTGTTGACCCATGCGATTTCGGGAAACAAACGAATGACACGGCCAAAAAGGAGGAGAACTCCAAAGGCACCAACAAACACAATCAGGCCGTTGAGGCCCGGATTGCTTATGAAAGCTGTTGAGACTTGCGGAAATAGAATGAAGGCAATGAAAGCGACGATCACCAGAAAGATGATCATGAACGTCAGATAGGCCCTCGGGCTCGACAAGCTGTAGGGGTCAAATTCACGTGCCATGTTTGCTGTCAATCACCATTCTGCAGAGGTCATTGATTGATAGCGTGATTTTTAACGTCTTGGAAACCGTGAATCGGCCCGGCAACCCCAATTAAATTTGGAAAGCCCAAAAACCGGCAGGCCTCATGGGGCTGCCGGTAAATGACATTTGCGGGTGAATGTGGGGTGTTATGCTTGTTGCGGGGCCGCTGCTTTCTTAAGCAGGCGCAGGAGGTGCTTGTGGGCATCCTCATTGCCGACCACAACATCGCCGGTCTCCAGCATTTTGGATTTGCCGTCCAGATCGCTGACGAAGCCGCCCGCTTCGCGGACCATCAACAGACCGGCAGCAATGTCCCAGGAATTGAGGTCGCGCTCCCAATAGCCGTCGAGCCGGCCGGATGCTGTCCAAGCCAGATCAAGCGCTGCGGCGCCTGCCCGGCGAATGCCTGCCACTTCCGGCATGATGTGGCGCAGCTCGCGCAGTGTGCGGCCATGATCACCGCGTCCGATGAACGGCAAACCGGTCCCGAACACCATCTCTGGCAGCTCCGTCCGTCCCGCAACACGAAGTCTGCGGTCGTTGAGAAAAGCGCCACGACCACGTTCGGCAGTGTAAAGCTCGTCCATGACCGGATTGTAGATCACACCGGCAACGATCTCGCCGTTCCGCTCAAGTGCAATGGATGTAGCGAAAATCGGAATGCCATGCAGAAAGTTGGTCGTGCCGTCGAGAGGGTCAATGTGCCAGCGATGCTGACCGTCCGTTCCCTCAACTTCACCGCTTTCTTCCATAACGAGGCCAAAGGTCGGACGGGCCTTGGTCAGCTCGGACCGCACGATTTCCTCAGCTTTCCGGTCGGCAGCCGAGACGAAATCTCCAGGACCTTTCCGGGATACCTGCAGGTTTTCAACTTCACCGAAGTCACGGACGAGGCTGCGACCGGCTTTGGTCGCGGCTTGAACCATGACGTTGAGGATTGCTGTGCGGGCCATGTTGTTTCACTTGTTGTTGGGCGCAACGGCAGATCCGCTGCGCCAGATGTTCAGCTGGTTGAGGCGTCAGTCTGCGCGCTTCACGTATTCCAGCGTACCGGTGTCGACGATAATTTTTTCGCCAGCGGTGATGAACGGCGGCACCATCACTCGAACGCCATTTTCCATGAGCGCCGGCTTGTAGGATGAAGACTGGGTCTGGCCTTTCACGACCGCATCGGCTTCGCTGATTTCCAGCGTGACGTGTTGCGGCAGAGTGATACCGATCGGGCGCTCTTCATGAAGTTCCACGGTTACCATCATGCCGTCCTGCAGGAAGGCGGCACGATCGCCGACAAACTCTGTTTGCAATTCCAGCTGTTCGTAGGTCTCTGTGTCCATGAAGATCAGCATGTCGTCTTGCGTGTAAAGGTACTGGAAGTCCTTTTGCTCAAGACGGACGCGCTCGACTTTATCTTCAGACCGGAAGCGCTCATTGAGCTTGCGACCGTCGAGCAGGTTTTTCATTTCGACCTGCGCAAATGCGCCGCCCTTGCCAGGCTTTACGTGTTGAACCTTGACGACGGCCCACAGGGTTTCCTGATGCTGAAGCACGTTGCCCGGCTTGATTTCGTTACCGTTGATTTTCATGGAACGACCGATTTTTGATTTGTCTGGATCTTGTACGGCGCAAAAATCAGTTCAATAGACCGCGCCAACAATGGATTGCGCCTGTCCACCATAAATGCTCGCTTCTTTCAAGGAAAAAAGCGAGCTCCGGCCACAAACAGTCGGGCAATTGCCAGGATTACGGAGAGTTCAGGTACGATTCGTCCGATGGTGCCATCAAGGTCGCGGAATACTGCTCAGCCAGCTTTCTTGCGGCAGCAAGCGTCTCGTCGTCCAGGGTCCCGAAGATGCCGTCCAGTGTCGGGTCGGAAACTCCGAGTGTCCGGGCAATAAGATGCCATCCGGCAGCCGCAGCATTGTCATGCTCGCGCCCGCGGCCATACGCATAGATCCGGGCAAGCCGGTTCATGGCGACAGGGTTTCCAGCAGTGGCAGCGCGTTCAAACCAATCGGCAGCTTCGCTTTCATCTGGATCTACGCCGCGGCCCTGAAACCGGAGGATGCCGTAGTAGACCTGCGCAAAGGTATGACCTCTGCGGGCGGCGCGCCCCATCCAGAAGGCACCTTTGCCAGGATCATTGAGACCGTCACCGGATTCAAGATATGCCAAGGCGAGTGTGTATTGCGCTTCAGGATCGTTGAGTTGAGCTGCTTCTTCGAGAAGTTCCCGTGCCTTTTCCTCATTGTAGGGCCGCCCTTCGCCCTCCTTGTAAAGGATCGCAAGATTATAGAGCGCGGACGGGTTGTCTGCTTCGGCGGCTTGTTCGAAGAGTTCGGCTGCCTTGGCCTTGTCCTGCGGTATGGCATCGCCGAGCAGGTATAGTTGCGCGAGCTGAAGCGCAGACCCATTGTCGCCTTGTGCCGCTGCAAGACCATACCAGTCCGCAGCTTTTGCCTTGTCCTGCTTGATGCCAAGCCCTGCCTCGTGGAGAACACCCAACAACGCTTGCGCGGATCGGTCGCCGTTCTCCGCGAGCGGCGTTGCCAAGGCCAAAGCGGTCAAATGCCAGCCGCGCTGGAAGGCGCTGTAGGCTGTGTCTGAGGAAGCCGTTTCCTCATCGGCCAGCGACGGGGGGCCGGAATCGATCAGGCTGGCAATGGTTTTGTCCCGCGTCGTGACATCGACAAGTGCAGGAAGTTTCGCAGTGCCTGGAGCTTCAACTGCCGAGATATCTGCCGCGGGTGTTTCCGTTTGTCCGGATGCGGCTAAGGGCAATCCAATCAAAGCTGCAGACACGAATGCTGCCGCTGCAGTTTGCCGAACCACCGGGGTGGTGATCAGTTTATCCATGGCCGGTTTGAGACCTCTCATACGGCTGTCAGTCAACCTCCGGGAACGGGTGCGCTTCAAGCACCGTGTTGGCATCTGAAATTGTCTTGGCGATGTCTTCAGAATGCCAGACAGCATCCTTCAGGGCAACGAAGTCGGCGCCAGTGGCCGCCACCTCGGCAAGTGTTTCAAGTGTGTTGCCCGCCAAGGCGACACAAGGTGTCTCGAAAAGCTCCGCCCACCAATTAGCACCGGACAGGGTCTTGTCGTGGGCGGTTTCTTTTTCCGTCAGATCCAGCTTGCCGAAGAACAGGTAGTCGACGCCGGTCTCTGCCCATTCCATGGCATCATGTTTCGTTTTGGTCCCACCTGTCCCGACGACCCGGTCAGGCTGGAAGCTCTCCACGGCTAGTTTCACATCCTCAAGGGACTTGTCGACATGGACCCCATCGGCGCCGGAGCGGCCTGCCGCTTGTGTGTCACCATAAACCAGAGCAGCTGCGCCGCCGTCCTGGATGATCGGGACAAGAATATCTGCCGCAGCCTGAATGTCTTTTGTTGACGCACCTGGCATGTAGATCATCACACATGCGATATCTCCGCCCGTGAAAGCTTGCTTCAGCTGATCTGCAACCGTTGCCGTATCGAACGCAGGCGGTGTCACAAGGAATAGGCGGGGTCGGTTCACGAATGTCTGTCCTGATGTATCTTTAAATCTGGCAACTCATTGCCGCTGTTTCTTGTCCCTAAAGACGGCGAAAGAGGGACGCAAGGCCCCTCTTTCAAGATTTGGATCTGACCAGCTTGCCAGATGCTGCCAGTTCTTAGGCGATCTTCGGATCCAGGCTGCCATTCTCGTAGCGGGCTGCCATGTCGGACAGCGTAACGATTTTCTTGATCTTGGATGCTTGGCCTGCGGTGTTGAACGCTTCCAGACGGGCCACGCAGAGCTTTTGCATTGCCTCGCGTGCGGGCTTCAAGTATTTACGCGGATCGAATTCGCCAGGGTTTTCCTGCAAGATCTTGCGGATCTGGCCCGTCATCGCCATGCGGTTGTCGGTGTCGATGTTGACCTTGCGCACGCCGTTTTTGATTCCACGCTGGATTTCTTCAACCGGCACACCCCAGGTTTGCGGCATTTCCCCGCCGTGCTGGTTGATGATGTCCTGAAGATCCTGGGGTACCGAAGAGGACCCGTGCATCACAAGATGTGTGTCCGGCAGGCGGCGGTGGATCTCTTCGATCACGTGCATGGCAAGGATATCACCATCTGGCTTGCGGGTGAATTTGTAGGCTCCGTGGCTTGTACCCATGGCAATTGCCAGCGCGTCCACCTTGGTTTCCTTGACGAATTTTACCGCTTCAACCGGATCGGTCAGGAGCTGATCTTCTGTCAGCTTGCCTTCTGCACCGTGACCGTCTTCCTTGTCGCCCATGCCGGTTTCAAGGGAGCCGAGGACACCCAGTTCACCCTCGACCGAGATGCCGCCGAGATGCGCCATGTCGGTCACGGTTTTTGTGACGCCGACGTTGTAATCCCACGACGCAGGAGTTTTGCCGTCCGCTTCCAGAGAGCCGTCCATCATGACGGATGTAAAGCCGGCCTGAATGGCCGTCATGCAGGTTTGAGCCGCATTGCCGTGGTCCAGGTGAACGCAAACTGGGATGTGCGGGTAGATTTCGACAACCGCGTCCATCATGTGCTTCAGCATAACATCATGTGCGTAGGCCCGGGCGCCGCGGGAGGCCTGAATGATCACCGGAGAATCGGTCTGGTCGGCGGCGGCCATGATGGCCAGCGCCTGTTCCATGTTATTGATGTTGAATGCCGGCACGCCGTAATCGTTTTCGGCAGCGTGATCAAGCAGCTGGCGGAGTGTAATGCGGGCCATTTATGTCTCCCAGAAGCCGGTATCGCAGCGTCCACTTTGGGGTTGTTTTACGATCCGGGTGTTGCGGTGCGTCAATCTCCGGTGGTTCTATCAAGAATCCGGCAGAGGAAAAGGGGCGAGAGGTTTCTTAAATCAATTTAATTTCAAGGCGATGCCGGTTTCTACCCGGTTGTGATTAATTTGACCCGTGAATTAAATGAGGTGGTTTTTAAAGAACTCAGCTGCCAGCCTGGATCAGTGAGCTCACATCAATGATTGTTCCTGATGGATCGCTCAAGATCATCCTGCGTTGTCCATATGGCATGTCGCGCGGCGCTTCGATGATGTTTGCACCCAACTCCAATGCTCTGTTGTGAACAGCATCGCAATCATCAAGAACAAACGTCAAGATGATGCCTGCGGGTTGATGCCGAGCGGCCTCGGGCACAATCTCATGGCTTGCGAGAAGTATGCCGAGCTCCAAACCCGTTTGATCAGGGGCCTCCAGGTTTACAAACCAGTCAGAAGAGAACTTCGCCGTATAACCAAAGAGCTTCTGATAAAAGGCCGCGGTGACCGCGACCTCTTCTGTCAGGATGTTTGTGAAAGCGCGGTGCATTTCAATCTCCCGAAGCGTTGTAGATCAGCTCTCCAAAGCCTTTACGCCCGGCAGTTCCTTGCCTTCAAGCCACTCAAGGAACGCGCCGCCTGCGGTCGATACATAAGAGAAATCGCTTGCAGCTCCTGCATGATTGAGGGCTGCCACCGTATCACCGCCACCGGCAACAGAATTCAGTTTGCCGGATTTTGTGTTCTCGGCAGCGTGTTTGGCAGCCGCCACAGTCGTAGTATCAAACGGGGCGATTTCAAAGGCACCGAGGGGGCCATTCCAGACCAGGGTCTTGGCAGCGTCGATTTTCGACTTCACCACCTCAACGGACGCCGCGCCAACATCCAGGATCATGCCATCCGCTGGTATAGCGTCCACCGACACGGTTTCGTTGTTCGCGCCTGCCTTGAACTCCTTGGCGACAACGGCATCGATCGGCAGCACGATTTCGCAGCCAGCGGTCTCCGCAGCAGCCATAATCTTTTTTGCCGTGTCCGCAAGGTCATGTTCGCACAGCGACTTGCCGACATCTACGCCTTTGGCGGCCAGAAAAGTGTTGGCCATGCCACCGCCAATCACCAGCATGTCCACTTTGGCAACGAGGTTCTCCAGAAGGTCGATTTTGGACGACACCTTAGCGCCGCCTACAACAGCCAGAACAGGGCGGACCGGTTCACCAAGCGCGGAGCCGAGTGCTACTAGCTCTGCCTGCATGGTGCGGCCTGCATATGCCGGAAGCAGCTGGGCGATGCCTTCCGTCGAACCATGCGCCCGGTGAGCGGCGGAAAACGCATCATTCACATAGATGTCGCCATTGGCGGCGAGCGCTTTTGCAAACTCCGGATCGTTCTTTTCTTCGCCTTTGTGGAAACGCGTGTTTTCCATCAGAAGAACCTGGCCGTTTTGCATGACCGCAACCGCGCCGGCCGCCGAGGGGCCGATGCAGTCTTCCGCGAAGCCAACGGTCTTGCCAAGCAAGTCAGAAACGGCTCGTGTGACCGGCGCAAGGGACATTTCCTTGACCTTTTCACCTTTCGGTCGGCCAAAATGCGCGAGCAGAATAACCTTGGCGCCTTTCTCGGAGAGTTCTTTGATTGTCGGTAGAACCCGTTCAATACGGGTTGTGTCGGTGACTTTGTAATTGTCCATCGGAACATTGAGGTCAACGCGAACAAGGACGCGTTTGCCTGCAAGATCGGTGATGTCGTCGAGTGTCTTGTAAGTCATGAGATCCACCTAGTTGTCAGGGGCGGGTTGAACTGGTTGTAACAGCGATGCCGATCCCGAAAAGGGTCAAGAGAACGCCGAATGACCGTTCCATCCAGAGTTTTGCGCGGATGAATTGCTGGCGCACTGGCGGCAGCGTGAAGAAGAAAGTGACGAGCACGAACCAAAGGAATACGCCGCTTGCCATGATCACGCCATAGCTGACCTTGGTCCAAAGCGCTGTTTCCGGGGAGGTGACTTGCAGAAAGACGCTGAGAGCGAACATTGTCGCCTTGGGATTGGTCACGTTGGTGAAGAAACCCCAGCGCAGGGCCTTGAGCGGCGGCATACCGGCGAGCGCACTATCGGCCGGCATTTCCCTTGAAGCTGTCCGGTACATGGTGATGCCCAGAAACACCAGATAGGCCGCGCCGATCAACTTGAGCGCGTTGAAGAGAAAAATGGATTGCGAGACGATCAGGCCAATCCCGGCAAGTGCGTAGGTAACGTGAACGCCTAGGGCGAGGCCGATGCCAAGTGCGGTCATAATACCGGCCAAACGGCCGCCGATGAGCGCGTTGCGAAGGACAACGGCGAAGTCAGGACCTGGAACGATGGCGACAACAATCGTCAGTGAAATTACAGTGAAAAGCTCGAGCAAGCGTGCCCCCAGGTTGGATGTTTTAAGCAAACAAAAAGCGGATGCAGGAGACCTGCATCCGCCTATATGTCATAGCAGATGGCTGTCCATCCAGACCATGTTTTAAATCAGTTTTGCCATGGCGATGGCCGTGTCCGCCATCCGGTTGGAGAACCCCCACTCGTTGTCATACCAAGACAGCACCGACACCATTGTCCCGTCCATGACCTTGGTCTGATCCATATGGAAGATCGACGAGTGCGGGTCGTGGTTGAAGTCGATGGAGACGTTCTTGTCTTCAGTGTAGCCGAGCACGCCTTTGAGCGCGCCGCCAGCTGCCGCTTTGACTGCAGCATTGATTTCTTCAACCGTGGTGTCGCGTTTGGCGATGAACTTGAGGTCAACCACAGAAACATTTGGGGTTGGAACGCGCATTGCGAAGCCGTCCAGCTTGCCGTTCAGTTCTGGCAAGACGAGACCGACAGCTTTCGCTGCACCGGTTGATGTCGGGATCATGGACATGGCTGCAGCGCGGGCGCGGTAAAGATCCTTGTGCATCGTATCCAATGTCGGCTGGTCACCGGTGTAGGAGTGAATGGTCGTCATCATCCCTTTTTCGATGCCGACGGAATCGTGCAGGACCTTGGCGACCGGTGCCAGACAGTTGGTGGTGCAGGATGCGTTGGAAACGACAAGGTCTTCAGCCATCAGCGTGTCATGGTTGACGCCGTAAACAATTGTCTTGTCGGCGCCAGACGCCGGTGCAGATACGAGGACGCGCTTTGCGCCAGCATCGAGGTGTGCGGCAGCCTTGTCCTTCGAATTGAAAATGCCTGTGCATTCCATGGCGATGTCGACACCCAGTTCTCCCCAGGGAAGATCTTTCGGGTCGCGGATCGCGGTGACCTTGATCGGTTTGCCGCCGTCGATGGAAATCGTGTCCCCGTCAACTGTGACCGTTGCCGGAAATTTGCCGTGAACAGAATCGTAGCGCAGCAGGTGCGCGTTGGTCTCGACCGGGCCGAGATCGTTGATGCCGACGACCTCAATGTCAGTGCGGCCAGATTCGATAATGGCACGCAGAACGTTGCGGCCGATGCGGCCAAAGCCGTTGATTGCTACCTTGGTTACCATAGTATTCTCCCGCATTTGGGGCCAGCTTAGGCCCTGCGCCTATCAATAGGTTACTATATCTAATCGATTTAAAAGGCAAAATAATTGCCAAAAAAGTCCCGGCAGTGTGCAGAGACGCCGCACACCGCCGGGACACATTACATTAAACGTTGAGTTTTTCCTTGGCCGCCGCAACGACGGCATCCATTGTGATGCCGAAGTGCTCGTACAATTCCTTGTAAGGCGCGCTGGCACCAAACCCGGTCATGCCAATGAACAGACCGTCATTGCCGATAAACCGGTCCCATCCCATGCGGATGCCGGCTTCGACGGCGATCTTGACCGGGCTGGAGCCGATGACGGCCTCTTTGTAGTCTGCAGACTGTGCTTCGAAGAGTTCGAAGCTCGGCACGGAAACAACGCGAGCGGCAACACCTGAGTCCGTCAGTTCCTTATGCGCGTCAACGGCGATCTCCACCTCAGAACCTGAGGCAAAGATTGTAACGGCTGCGTCGTCTTCGCTTTCGATCAGAACGTATGCGCCGTTTGCGCTCAGGTTCTTCTCTTCAAAGGTTTTTCGCTGAGACGGCAGGTTTTGGCGTGTCAGGGCAAGAACGGACGGTCCATCCTTGTTCTCCAGCGACAATTGCCAGCATTCCAGTGTCTCGGTGATATCAGCCGGACGGAAGAACGTCAGGTTCGGGATCGCCCGAAGCGCTGCGAAGTGTTCAACCGGCTGGTGGGTCGGGCCGTCTTCACCCAGACCGATTGAATCGTGCGTCATGACATGAATGACGCGCTGGTTCATCAGGGCTGCGAGGCGGATCGATGGACGGCAGTAGTCGGAGAAAATCAGGAACCCGCCGGAATAGGGGATCAGGCCGCCATGCAGGGCCATGCCGTTCATCGCGGCTGCCATGCCGTGTTCGCGAATGCCGTAGTGGATGTAGCGGCCTGAGAAGTCATCCGGGGTAACCGGATTGGTCTGGGCCGTTTTGGTGTTGTTGGACCCGGTCAGATCGGCAGAACCACCGATTGTTTCCGGGATAACGCCGTTGATGACTCCAAGAACAGCCTCGGACGCTTTGCGCGTTGCCATTGTCGGCTGTTCTTCGGCAAGCTTCTTCTTGTAGTCGAGGACAGCCTGTTCAAATCCTGCCGGAAGATCACCACGGTTGCGGCGTTCAAATTCGGCTCGGGTTTCGGTGTCCGCATCGTTGAAGCGTTTCTGCCAATCCTTGTGAGCGTGGGCTGAACGAAGGCCGGCAATGCGCCAGGCGTCCAGAATATCGCTTGGCACCTCAAATGGCTCATGCGGCCAGTTCAGTGTTTCGCGGGTACCTGCGATTTCCTCAGCACCGAGGGGAGCGCCGTGTACCTTGGCCGTACCGGCCTTTGTCGGGGCGCCGAAGCCGATGGTTGTTTTCGCTGCGATCAGTGTTGGTTTGTCGCTGGCCTGAGCCTGCCGGATTGCAGCCGCGATGCCATCAGGGTCGTGCCCGTCGACGTTCAGTGTGTTCCATCCAGAAGCAGCAAAACGGGCAACCTGATCCGTGGAGTCCGTGATGCTTACAGCGCCGTCGATCGAGATGCCGTTGTCATCCCAGATCACGATCAGTTTGTTCAGTTTTAGGTGACCTGCGAGCGACAGGGCCTCCTGACTGATACCTTCCATCAAGCAACCGTCGCCGGCCAGAACGTAGGTATAGTGATTGACGAGATCTTTGCCGAAACGCTCTTCTTGCAAGCGCTCTGCAATCGCCATACCGACGGCATTGCCGAGCCCCTGACCCAGCGGGCCTGTGGTCGTTTCGATACCCGCACCATGACCGAATTCCGGGTGACCGGCGGTCTTTGCGCCGAGTTGACGGAAGTTTTTCAATTCTTCGAGCGGGAAGTCTTCATAGCCGAGCAGATACAGCAGGCTGTAAAGCAACATGGATCCGTGACCCGCCGACAGAACAAACCTGTCGCGGTCAGCCCAGTTCGGCGCGGTTGGGTCAAACTTCAGAAATTCTGTAAAAAGGACAGTGGCGATATCGGCCGCGCCCATTGGCAATCCAGGGTGTCCGGATTTGGCCTGTTCCACGGCATCAATGGCAAGAAAGCGGATTGCATTCGCCATGCGCTGGTGTTTTTCAAGATCGCTCATCTGTGTCCCGTCGCTTGCGTTGGAGCCCCTGCCGCCAGCGTGGACCGTCCGGCGTGGAGTTGTAAGGTGCGTTGTTTCTTTAAAGGCAACTGTTGTCAGTTCCGATCAGGCGCCAGACAAATATCAGGAACGGTCAGCGAGTCAATAAAGCCCTGAATAGCGAAAGAGGGAATAAATTCCGCATTTGGGGGTTATCGAATTGAGGAAACTAACAATGGTGCCATTGACGGGAAGAATATGGTGCACCTAATCTCAGCTGCCGGAGCCGGATTTACCTTTTTTGATTTATCAGGTTGCCAGGAAAAGCGCGAAACCCGCTGGTTGTTTGCGGACGCTGCTTTTTTTATGCGAAAAGCTACGCTGAGGGTAAGGCATAACACAAAGCGGCAAAAACCGCTCCGAGAGGGATTGAGGTGACGCTTTATATGGCGGAAGTCGATGTCATGGAAAAGACGAGCCTGTCCGATGCCGTAAAGCGCCTTGAATCCGCCCTCGGCCAGTTGGAGACTGCCGTCCAGCGCCGTTTGGATGCTGATCGCTCTCTAAACTCACTTCAGGATGACCTCCAGCGTATGGGCGAGGACAGGTCTCAGTTGGCTGCCTCTTTGGACGAAAGTGAAGCGCGCGCGTCCCGGCTTGAAGAAGCTAACAAAGATGTTTCCCGCCGGTTGGTAACGGCCATGGAAACGATCCGCAGCGTTTTGGACACCCACGGAGGCTGATGCGGTTTGGCTCAGATTAGCGTAACCATCAATGGCAAGTCCTTTCGGATGGCGTGTGATGATGGCGAAGAGCAGCGCCTCGAAGGGTTGGCTGCGCGGTTCGATGGCTGGATTGGCGAGCTCAAATCGGCCTTTGGTGAGATCGGTGATCAGCGCCTGACTGTGATGGCCGGCATCATGGCAACCGATCAGTTGTCGGAACTGGAACGTAAAGTCACACGGCTTGAGCAGGAGTTGGCGACAGCCAAGGATCAGCAAGTGGCTGCCCTCAATAATATGAGCCAGAATGAGCAGGATCTTTCGAGAGCCGTAAACACCGCTGCGGCGCGCATCGAAAGCCTTGCCGACGGACTTACAAAGAGCCTGCGAACGGCCAATGACTGAGCGGCCAAATCCGCCTTGTCCAAGACTTCGTTTGTGATCAACGCGGCGCCGCACTGGTAATTGCGCAGGCTTGCCTCTATATGCGGTAATCGTGGCTGCCCGATTTGTCAGGACACTTATCCCCGGGGCCTTACGCATTCCTTAGGGAGCTGTCCCTGCTTTGGGCCGTGGTCCGTTGCATACGGCGCCCACCTACTTTGTAGGTTCTCCGGGATTGCACATCCAACGGTCGGGTGGCTACGCAGCTTGAGCATGTCTCGTTCAAGCCGGGCCGGTCAAAATAGATGATATGAGCGCCCATGACTTCAAACCTTTCACTCGCAGACGAAAAACATCGGCTCCGCAAAGAAGCTTTGGCGCGCCGCAAGGCCATGGCCGAGATCGTTCGGATCGAGAAAAGCTTGGCGCTCGCCGATCACGTTTCTGATCTCCCGATCCCCGCTGGGGCAATCGTTGCAGGTTTTTGGCCGATCCGGGACGAGATCGATCCGCGTCCGCTGCTCGACCGTCTTCGTCAAAACGGCCATACCTTGTGTTTGCCGGTTGTCGCAGAGCCTCATTTGATATTCCGGAAGCTGGACCGAGGATGTGTAATGGAAGATGCCGGTTTTGGCACAATGGCGCCCGGTCCAAATGCAGAGGAGCTGCTGCCGGATGTTCTGTTGATGCCTCTTGCGGGGTTTGACCGACTGGGCAATCGGATCGGGTACGGCAAAGGCCATTATGACACCGCAATCTCTGCTCTTGAGAAATCAGGGCCGCTTCTTTGTATTGGCCTTGCGTTTGCCTTGCAGGAGGTGGAGCTTGTCCCGGCTGAAGGCCACGACAAACCCCTCGCTGGGATATTAACGGAAGACGGCTACCGATCGTTCTGCTAATGGATGGCCGTTTGGCGAAGTCGGCGTTCTGTGAGGTTTGATGCGTATTCTTTTTCTGGGGGATTTGGTGGGCCGCGTCGGCCGAACGGCAGTCATTGAACAACTGCCGGACCTGGTAGAAGAACAGCAGCTCGATTTTGTCATCGTCAACGGCGAAAACTCCGCATCCGGTTTCGGCATAACCGAAGCGATCCTTCAAGATGTTTTGGATGCTGGTGCAGATGTTGTGACCACCGGCAACCATGTGTGGGACCAGCGGGATACACTTGTCTACATCGAACGTCAGGACCGGTTGCTGCGGCCGGTCAACTATCCAAGCGGCACGCCTGGTCGCGGAGCGCATCTTTTCACCGCACGCAATGGCGCTCAGGTCATGGTCGCGAACGTTATGGGGCGTGTCTACATGGACGCTCTCGATGATCCGTTTGCGGCAATAGACAAGGTCGTCGGCGATTGCCCGCTCGCAGATGTCGCAGATGCCATTATTATTGATGTTCATGCGGAAGCTACCAGCGAGAAACAGGCGATGGGCCACTTCCTTGACGGCCGGGTCAGCCTGGTGGTTGGCACGCATACCCATGTTCCGACGGCAGATCACCAGATTTTGGAAAACGGCACGGCCTACATGTCGGATGCCGGCATGTGCGGTGCTTATGACAGTGTGCTGGGCATGGATAAGGAAGAGCCGGTCAATCGCTTTCAGCGCAAGATCCCTGGCTCCAGATTCACGCCGGCGACAGGTGCCGCGACCATCTGCGGTGTGGCGATCGAAACAGATGATCGGACCGGACTGGCCCAAGCGATTGCGCCGGTCAGAATTGGCGGGCGTCTTGAGCCGGTCCTGCCACCATTCTGGGCCGCAAGCTAGTTCCGAATTTTCAGGAACTGGATTTTCCGCGCCAACTTGCATATAAGCGGCGCAGTTTTCGTTAAAAGCAAATCCGACTGAGAGCCGAGAAGAGCCATGGCAGGCCATTCAAAATTCAAGAACATCATGCACCGCAAGGGACGTCAGGACGCCGTTCGTTCCAAGATGTTCTCCAAACTGTCCAAGGAAATTACTGTTGCAGCGAAGATGGGCGACCCGGATCCGGACTCCAACCCGCGCTTGCGCCTGGCGGTGAATAACGCCAAAGCTCAGTCCATGCCGAAAGACAACATTCAGCGCGCAATTAACAAGTCGCAAGCTGGTGATGCGGAGAGTTATGACGAAATCCGCTATGAGGGCTACGGTCCGGCCGGTGTTGCTGTTGTCGTTGAAGCCCTGACAGATAACCGCAATCGGTCGGCGTCCAACATTCGCTCCTACTTCACCAAGTGTGGCGGGTCTCTTGGCGAAACCGGTTCTGTGTCTTTCATGTTCGACCGTGTTGGCGAGGTCATCTACAAGCCGGAAGCTGGCGAGGCGGATGCTGTTCTTGAAGCGGCCATCGAAGCTGGTGCCGAAGACGTTCAATCCGATGAAAACGGACACACGATCTATACAGCATTTGAAGATCTCAACGATGTCGCAAAGGCATTGGAAGAGGCGTTGGGCGAAGCAGACTCCACAAAAATTATTTGGAAGCCTCAGAACCTGACACCAGTCGATGCTGACAAAGCCCAGACGCTGATGAAACTGATCGACATGCTGGAAGATGATGATGACGTCCAGAACGTCTACACCAACTTCGATGTTGATGAAGAAACCATGGCCCAACTGGCTTCCTAGGGTCTTTGAAACACCGATTGTCAAACCCCGGATTTTCCGGGGTTTTTCTTTTTGATCATTGAATCCAAGGCTCAGCGATATGTTTCAGATTTTCGAACTCACCCAAGCGGATCCGAAGTCTCTCCTTCAGCGCACCTTGAAACTGTCCGAGGAGACCGGCGAGTTGGCCGAGGCTGTGCTTTCAGTCACCGATGCGCCCGGAAGTGCCTACAAGGCGCATACCCTTCAGGATGTGCGCGAGGAGGCGGCTGATGCGGCTTTGGTTGCCTTGAGTGTTTTGGCTCAAACGTGCGAAACTTCAGAAGAGTTTTTGGCAGAACTTGACCGTTTGATGCGAGAAAAGTCTGCCAAGTGGCAGGCGAAACTAACGGAGTAAGGGGTCTAGTAGTGGCAGGCTGGTAATGGCTGCAATGGCGATGAGCAGGTTTGCGATCCATCTGTATGTCCGCTGATTTGAACCGGTAAAGCCCTTGGACCCAAGATAAAGCGCAAGTCCGTATACCGGTATGGCCACGACCAGAAGCCGGGCGACCTCAACCGTGAAAAATCCATTCAGTATGTAGGCGACAAATGTTCCTATGCTTGCCAGCGGGAAAAACATAATGAGGTTGGCGCGGATGACTGGTGTGTCGTTCCTGCCGGAAAGCCAGAAAGCAGCAACCGGCGGTGCAGAGACCTGTGAGACACCGCCCAGAACTCCGGACACTGCTCCAACGCCAAATGAAACCTGAGGTGTTGGGTGTTTCTGATAGCGCCAACCGGACACCACGAGCGCCAGGGTGCCTGCGACGACAGCACTGATTATCCAACGCAAGGTCAATACATCCATAGTCGCCAGAAGCCACGCTCCGGCATGGACAAATAGGACAGAGCCAATCACTGCAGGAAGTACCGTCGACCAGTCACACAAATGGATCGCCCGGCGGACCAGAGGTAAGGAGACGATGCTGTCGATAAAGAGAAATGTGGCGGCCGCCGTTGAGGGGAGCATCACACTTGCGGCGACCGGCATGAAAATCATTCCTGCGCCAAATCCTGCAAAGCCTCGGATATACCCGGCAACAAACAGGATCACCGCCAGAAAAACCAGCAACTGCGGGGAAAAAGACGCCAGAGTGTCGAACATGCAATCTCGCAATTTGCGGAAGGGCGCTGTGGGAAATGTTCGTAAGCAGCGCTTTAGCTGGCGTCAATGGGCAAGTTTTGTTACCGATTTGTTCCATGACACATGCGATTCGATTGCTGGGCATTGACCCCGGCCTCCGGCGGACCGGGTGGGGCATGATCGAGGCGGCTGGAAACCGGCTCTCCTTCATTGCCTCAGGGACCGTGACTTCCGACAACAAGAAGAGCCTTGCAGAGCGCCTGGTCGAGTTGCATGACGGGTTGACCGCAGTTGTGCGTCAGCACAATCCGGCAGAGGCCGCCGTCGAGCACACCTTTGTCAACAAGGATGCAGGGGCAACTCTGAAGCTCGGTCAAGCGCGCGGCGTGGCGCTTCTTGTGCCTTCGCTGGCCGGGCTATCGGTCGCCGAATATGCTCCGAACTTGGTGAAGAAAACCGTGGTCGGGACCGGGCACGCGGAGAAAGAACAGATCCGGGCCATGGTGAAAGTCTTGATGCCACGCGCGACCTTCAATTCAGACGACGCAGCAGATGCACTTGCGATTGCCATCTGTCATGCCCAGCACCGGGCGAGCACGGCTGCGCAACTCAAAGCCTTGGGGGCCGCATGATCGGGAAACTGAAGGGAACAATCGACAGCTATGGAGAGGATCACGTGATCCTTGATGTTCACGGCGTCGGGTACCAGGTGCATTGCCCGTCCCGGATTCTGCAAGCGCTGCCGCGGGCTGGGGAAGCAGCCGTTCTGTTTATCGAGACAATCGTGCGCGAAGACATGATCCGCCTTTATGGATTTGCAGCGGAAACCGAACGGGAATGGTTCCGCATCCTCATGACGGTGCAGGGCGTTGGTGCAAAGGTGGCGCTGGGCATACTCGGGATCTTGAAGGCGAGCGAAGTTGCCAATGCCATCGCGCTGGGCGACAAGGCCACAATCTCGCGTGCGCCAGGCGTGGGCAAGCGGGTCGCAGAGCGGATCCTGAGCGAATTGAAAGACAAGGCACCCGGCCTTGCGAGCATTGACCAGGATACGATTGAAGTGTCTCAAACGGTGGCGGACAACGTCGCGGCTCGCCCAGTTGCAGAGGCGGTGTCCGCCCTGACAAATCTTGGTTATGGGCAGCCACAAGCGAGTGCCGCTGTCGCCAAGGCGATGCAGTCTGCGGGCGAAGATGCGACAACGGAAACCTTGATACGTCTTGGGCTGAAGGAGCTCGCGGGATGATTGTTTTTACCTATGCCGTTATAGCGATTTCTTTCGTCGTGCTCGGTATCGGCGGGATCATGTATCTGGATCACCGATTTTCTTTGACGGTTGGCGACCGGCCGTTTGCGATCAAGGGGCGCCGTATCGAGACCGATGATCCTTTTGTCCGGAAACAGTTCCGGAAATTCTATGCTATCCGAGTCGCCTACTCTCTGTTCCTACTCGTCTTGTTGTTCGTGGTGGTCAGCCATGTCGGATGACCAGCGCATCGTCTCTCCGGAAATCCGGGGCGATGAGATCGACAGCACAATGCGCCCGCAAGCGCTTGATGACTTTGTCGGTCAGGCGCAAGCCCGTGCGAATCTGAAGGTCTTCATTGGTGCGGCCAAGGCGCGTGGGGAAGCGCTGGACCACGTCTTGTTCGTCGGGCCTCCCGGGCTCGGCAAAACAACCCTTGCACAGATCATGGCGCGCGAACTTGGCGTGAACTTCCGGGCGACGTCCGGCCCGGTCATTGCCAAGGCGGGTGACCTGGCAGCTCTGCTGACAAATCTGGAAGAGCGCGACGTTCTCTTTATTGACGAGATCCATCGACTCAATCCGGCCGTTGAGGAAGTCCTTTATCCTGCGATGGAAGACTATCAGCTGGATCTGATCATCGGGGAGGGGCCAGCTGCCCGTTCTGTGAAGATTGATCTTGCGAAATTCACACTGGTTGCAGCCACAACGCGTCTCGGACTTCTCACAACGCCTCTGCGCGACCGGTTTGGTATTCCGGTGCGTCTGGAGTTCTACACGGTGCCGGAGCTGGAGCATATTGTAAAACGTGGCGCGTCCATCCTTGGGATTGGTATGGCGGAAGACGGCGCCCATGAGATCGCGAAACGGTCCCGTGGAACGCCCCGGATCGCGGGCCGTCTGCTGCGCCGGGTTCGGGACTTCGCTGTTTTTGAAGGTGCCGAGAAAGTCGACCGGGCCTTGGCGGATAAGGCCTTGCGGCAGCTGGAGGTCGATGGCGCCGGGCTCGATAGCCTGGATCGGCGTTATCTCAATCAGATCGCCGTCAACTTCGGCGGTGGCCCGGTTGGGATCGAGACCATCGCAGCCGCCTTGTCTGAGCCGCGCGACGCGATTGAAGAAATCGTGGAACCCTACCTAATACAAAACGGATTTTTGCAGCGGACACCGCGTGGACGCATATTGACGCCAACCGCATTCTCGCATCTTGGTCTTGCCGTGCCCTCGCGGCCGGATGGACCGCAAATGGGTTTGTTCCTCGATTCTGATCAGTGACCCTTAAACCGAGCGTTCCTAGAGGTTTCGGCAGGCATTTACATTGGAGCAAATGCTTCTAAAGATGTCTGCAGTTTTAACGGTAGGGATTTTTACTAGTTAACCAATAATTTCCGATTCTTTCCTAGGGTTCGCCCGAATTCTGGGGGGACCTATGCGTAAGCGGCTTTCAACTAAACTTGCTGTTATGTTCTTGGCCGGTGCACTTACAATGTGCATCGCGATTGTCACAGTTACATCGACGCTTTCGCGCGATGTAGCAAATGGTCAGGCGGATGCCGCTTTGCAAAGCGGAACCAAAGCGAAATTGAAAGTCGCTGAACTCGCCTTGGGTCAGGCAGCTGATAGTGCCAAATTCTTTGCGTCGCTCGAAGATGCCAAGAACAGCCTGATGAAAACGCTTGTTGGCTGGAAGAACCTCAAAGAAGGCCAGAACGCGACCCTGCGTGGGATCTACGTCACCAATAACCCGCATTCTCCGGACGAGCGTCACTTGCTGATTGAGCCCGCGGAAGGGAATCAGTACACGAACAACCACAAAGTGGTGCACCCGATCTTCCAGGATCTGGTCAGCCAGGGCGTGTTCTCGGATGTGGCGTTGGCAACTCCGGATGGTGTAATTACCTATACTTATGCCAAAGGCGATGAGTTCGCGTTTCACATCGGCGATGCTGAGATCTCCGGGCACCCTGTCCAAATCGCATTCAGCCCATTGTTCGACGCGGTGGCAAATGAGACGATCGAAGCGGGGCAGATCTTTACGTCAGGGTTCATGACCGGCGAAGACGGCAAAGTTTCCATGATCATCGCTACACCGGTTTTCTATCTCGACCGGTTTTTCGGCGCCGCGGCCTTCTCTGTGAACATGGCAAACTTCGCAAACCTGGTCAGCGGATCTGGTGAACTTGAAGATGGCGAAAAGGTATTCCTGATTGACACTGCCGGGCAGTTGGTCGGTCTGGACGCGACAGGGGCTGCTGAAGTCGTCCATGACAAGCAAACGGTCTATGCGGGCAATGAAACACTTGTTTTGGATGGGAACGACTATCGGTATGCAGAAGCTGACGCCTCATTCGCAAACATGCCTTACGGGATTGTGGATGCTGTTCTCCAGACCAAGCTGTCTGCTGCTGCCGACCGGATTACCTATGGCGCGGTCATTTCCGGGTTCTTGTGCCTGGTCCCAATCGTTGGTGTCATCTGGTGGGTGACGGGCCGAATGTTTGCGCCGCTCCAAGGACTATCTGCGGCAGCGCGGCAAATTGCAGACGGTGATCTTGAAGTCCCTGTGCATGCGACCGAACGCTCGGATGAGATCGGCGAGATGGCGCGCTGTATTGAAGTCTTCAAAGACAACTCGGTGGAGCGGGAGAGGTTGGCTGCTGAACGGAAAGTTGGCCACATTGCTCGCGAAAAGCGTGAGAAACATATCGATGCGTTGATCAATGGCTTCCGCGCAGAAGCCCAAGGCGTTCTGGAGTTGGTTGAGGCCAATATCGGCCGGGTTGAAGCCGTCACGGCAGAATTGCGTGAGCGATCTGGAGCTGCAGCAGATGAAGGACAAACTGCTGTGGTGTCGTCCGAAAACGCATCTGCAAATGTGCAGGCTGTTGCCTCTGCAACAGAAGAACTGAATGCTTCGATTTCAGAAATCTCCCGCCAGGTCGAAACCACGGCCGGCATCGTGGCTCAAACAACCACTGCTGCGCAGGTGTCTAACGGTAAAATTTCTGGGTTGGCTGAAGCTGCCAACCGGATTGGTGACGTTGTCTCCCTGATCTCCGAGATTGCCGAACAGACCAATCTGCTGGCACTCAATGCGACGATTGAGGCCGCACGCGCTGGTGAGGCGGGCCGCGGGTTTGCTGTTGTTGCTTCTGAAGTGAAGTCGCTTGCGGGGCAAACGGCCAAGGCGACTGAAGAGATTTCAACGCAGATTGCAGCCATTCAGGCGTCCACCACAGAGGCGGTCGCGGAAATCGCGCGTGTTTCGGAGTCCGTTGGTGAAGTCAATGAGTACACATCCACCATCCAGGATGCGGTACAGCAACAGGGTGCTGCGACGAACGAAATTTCCAGAAACGTCGCCGAAGCTGCCGATGGGACCCGTTCTGTTGCCACCACGGTTGCGTCCCTAAACGATGGTGTGACCGAGAATTCTCGAGCAGTCGACGATATGTTGTCCGCGACGATCGAGATGAAACAGCAGGCGGATCGCTTGAGAGGATCTGTCGAAAAATTCCTTAATGAGGTTGCAGCGGCCTGACCGTCTTCCTAAATCAATTGAGTTATGGGCTTTCCGGTCTCTTGATCGGGAAGCCTTTTTTGGATTTGTGGAGACACTATCGTGAGTGATTGGCCGGATCTCGCAGGCCGTTTGGACCAAAGCGGTCACGTTCTGCCCGTACGCGTCTACTATGAGGACACCGATTTCACAGGTATCGTCTACCACGGCGCCTATGTCCGTTTCTTTGAGCGGGCCCGATCCGACTTTTTGAGGCTGATCGGTATTCACCACAGTGAGTTGGCAGAAGGGGACGATGGCACATCGCTGGCTTTTGCCGTGCGCACAATGACCTTGGATTTCCAGAAACCTGCGAAGATCGATGATGTCCTGGAAGTGCAGACGTCTCTAGCCGAGTATAAAGGCGCCAGGATCAAGCTTGATCAACTCATTTACAGAGGTGATGAACTGCTTGTGTCGGCGGCAGTGACCGTTGCTGTCATTTCATCTGAAGGTCGGCCGACTCGTCTTCCGTCAGCCCTTTCGGAGAAGTTGCTAAAACACAGGCCTTCTGAGCAAGACTGACTTCGCTGTTTGCGAGCAAACGCTAACGCATTATTGAGCGCACCAGCGGCAAAAATAAGCGGTTCGACCGGGTCGCGTTAATCTTGCAGTAACCTTAATTGATTCTTTTAGAAAAGCGCGCAATTGCGCGTAATAAGTCCCAGTTTTGACAAAATCAAACGTCAGAGAAGCGGTCGGCGAATAGGGGCGAATTCCCCCGTGATCGGTGCAATCGGGGCGCCGGTACTCTGAATGCAACACGCATCATTCGGCCGAGAGGTCTTCGAGTTTATGGAAACACTAGTCGAAACGACATTGGCGGCGCCGAAAGGCGACCTTTCTTTTTATGGCTTGTTCTGGCAAGCGCACATTGTCGTACAGATCGTAATGTTGGGACTGCTTGCTGCATCGGTTTGGTGCTGGGCAATCATTGTCGACAAGATCATGATTTTCGGAAAGACAAAACGGCAAATGAACCGGTTCGAAACCGTGTTCTGGTCCGGTCAGTCTTTGGAAGAGCTTTATGGAACGCTGCACAACCGTGTGAACCATTCCATGGCGGCGCTTTTTGTAGCGGCTATGCGGGAATGGAAGCGCAGTCACGAGGGCGCACGCCCGGCGATCGGCAGTCTTCAGCAACGGATCGACCGCGTTATGGATGTCACAATCCAGCGCGAGCAGGAGCGGCTGGAAAACCGGTTGCTGATCCTGGCGACCGTTGGGTCATCTGCTCCGTTCATCGGACTGTTTGGAACCGTTTGGGGCATCATGACTGCATTCCAGGCGATCGCGGCGTCTGAGAGCACGAACCTTGCGGTCGTGGCTCCCGGTATCGCGGAAGCTCTGTTTGCGACGGCTCTGGGTCTTCTGGCCGCCATTCCTGCGGTTATCGCATACAACAAATTCTCCTCGGATGTCGGCCGGGCGGTTGCTCGTATGGAAGGCTTTGCTGACGAGTTCTCCGCGATCTTGTCGCGGCAGATCGACGAGAGGGCCTGATCCATGGGCATGCAGGCCGGTGGTGGACAAGCAGGTGGCGGCCGCCGGGGACGGCGCCGGCGGCGCAGTCTTCCGATAAGTGAGATCAACGTCACACCCTTCGTCGATGTGATGCTGGTGCTGCTCATCATTTTCATGGTCGCAGCACCTTTGCTGACGGTCGGTGTGCCGATTGACCTGCCGGAGACACGTGCGAAGGCCCTGGAAGGGGACACCGAGCCGATAACAATCTCCATCAATTCGGCAGGCGAAATTTTTATTCAGGATACTCCGATCCTCATTGATGAGGTCGTTCCCAAATTGGAGGCGATTGCGGCCAACGGGTACGAAGAACGCATCTACGTGCGTGGAGATCAGGATGCTGATTACGGCACCATGATGAAACTCATGGGCCGGATCAACGCGGCTGGCTTTAAACGGCTCGGCCTTGTCACTCTCGAAGAACGGGACTCGTAACGCAGAATGCGCGCAGGTCTCATTGCGTCTTTGACCGGTCACTCGGTCTTTTTGGTCTGGGGCTTGATAGCCTTTCCGGACGCAAAGAGTTTTTCCGTTCCTCAAGTCGAAACGCTGCCGGTGGATCTCGTTCCAATCGAGGAATTTACACAGCTTCGCTTAGGTGAGAAAACGGCTGAAGTCCGGGACGTGGCGGCGCTGCAGCCGAGCGACACACCGGCTGAAGAGACCCCGCAACCGGCCGACAAACCTGGTGACAGTCAAGTTCAGCAGCCCTCACCTCCCACGCCGGCGCCAGCGCCAACTCCGACGCCGCCTGAACCGGAACCAGTCGCAGAGCCTGAAGATGCTCCGGAACCTGAACCTGCGCCCGAACCGGTACCAGCTTCTGAGCCAGAGCCGGCTCCTGAACCGGAGCCTGTACCTCAGCAGGAAGCCGCACCGGCTGTGCAGCCGATTCTGACAAGCGTTGCACCAAGGACAAAACCGGCACCGCCACGGCCGCAGCGACAGGAGCCACGAGATGATTCTATTGTCAGCGACGTTGCGGCCCTGCTCAACAAGGTGGAGCCAGCCGGCCAGACCGGGGGACAACCCGATACGCCTGCATCGCTGGGAACACGGCAAGGCGCGCCGAACATCCGCATGACCCAATCGGAGTTGGATGCGTTACGCTCCCAAGTTGCTATGTGTTGGAGCCCTCCTGTTGGGGCCGTGGGTGCGGAAGATCTGAATGTGCGGGTTCGTTTCAACCTGTCGCAGAACGGCGAAGTGTCCAATGGTCCGGAAGTCATGAATTCCAATGCAAATCCGGCCTTCCGCGCAGCAGCAAGCAGTGCGGTCCGTGCCGTGATGCGCTGCCAGCCATACAGCCTGCCAATTGCGAAATATGATGCGTGGCAGGAAGTGATTATCAATTTTGACCCGAGAGAGATGCTCGGGGGCTAAGCCGATTTCGCAGTCGGAACCCAAAGGTGAAGGAGCTGTATTGCTCATGCGTCAGATTTGGAAACATTTTTTAGGGTTCGTCGGGTCCTCGGCCCGCGTCCGCGGTGGGTTTGTTGCACTTCTAGCAGTACTCAGTCCGATCCCGGCCGCTGCGCTGGTTGAAATCGACATCACTCAAGGGAATGTCGAACCGCTGCCGATTGCCTTGCCGCAGTTCTCTGCAGAAGGTGGCGACAGCAAACTGGCCGCCGACATGACCGCGGTGATCGCGGCGGATCTCAAACGGTCCGGTCTCTTTAATCCTCTCGATCCAGCGAGCTTCATTCAGAAGAACATGAGCGTGAATTCCACCCCGCGCTTTGGAGATTGGCGCACGATCAGTGCACAGGCGCTTGTGACGGGAACAGTGACAAAGCAGGCGGACGGCCGCTTGCGCGCTGAGTTCCGGCTTTGGGATGTCTTTGCGGCAGAGCAGATGCTTGGGCAACAGTTCTATACGACACCGGAAAACTGGCGGCGGCTCGCCCATATCATTGCGGATGCCGTTTACGAACGTCTCACCGGCGAAAAAGGCTATTTCGACACGCGCATTGTGTTCGTCGACGAAACGGGGCCGAAAGACAAGCGCGTAAAACGCTTGGCACTGATGGATCAGGACGGGGCCAATGTTCGATACCTCACCCGGGGCGATGATCTGGTTTTGACACCGCGCTTTTCGCCGACGAGCCAGGAGATCACCTACATGTCTTATGCAGGTGCGGATCCAAGTGTGTACCTCTTGAACATCGAGACCGGGCAGCGCGAGATCGTGGGCAATTTTCCGGGGATGACCTTTGCGCCGCGGTTTTCACCCGATGGACAGAGCGTGGTCATGAGTTTGCAGCAGGGTGGCAACGCAAACATCTTCAAAATGGATTTGCGGTCGCGGCAGACGACCCGCTTGACCAACACAGCCGCCATTGATACGAGCCCGTCTTTCTCTCCGGATAGCGGCCGTATCGTTTTTGAATCCGATCGGGGGGGCTCACAGCAACTTTATGTGATGAGTGCAGCGGGCGGCCAGGCTCAGCGGATTTCCTTCGGCCCGGGGCGCTACTCGACACCGGTCTGGTCTCCACGGGGCGACCTGATTGCTTTTACCAAGCAGCACCAGGGCCGGTTCATGATCGGTGTGATGCGGCCTGACGGAAAAGGCGAGCGGATTCTGACAGAGGGATATCACAACGAAGGACCAGCCTGGGCTCCGAATGGCCGGGTTCTGGTGTTCTTCCGTGATACGCCGGGCGCAAATGGAGGTCCGCAGGTCTGGACCGTCGATTTGACCGGCTACAACGAACAAAGGCTGGAAACACCGGCATTTGCATCAGATCCGTCTTGGTCGCCATTGATCGACTGAGACAACGAATAACGAAGTGTTTACCAGCCTTATTGAGAGCGCATTAACCGACTTTGGCTAGAAAGCGTTTACCAAAATGTGGGGGCGCATTTGGAAAGCCGGTTTAGCGGGCTGGGGTAAGGAGACAGGAATGTTCAATATGGTGAGTGCCTCCAACGGGGCGCGGTGGATTGCAGTCTGTTTTGCAGTCCTATTTGCCGCAGCGTGCGCGCAAACCAAGCCGGACGGGCTGGCGACCAACGTCAAGCCGGGAACCGGGCAGGATTTCGTGGTGAATGTCGGGGACCGGGTGTTCTTCGAAGAAGACCAATCTACCCTGAATTCGCAGGGGCAGGCCACGCTTGCCAACCAAGCAAAATGGCTTCAACGGTACTCGCAGTACACCATTACCGTGGAAGGCCATGCTGATGAGCGCGGTACGCGCCAATACAACATCGCACTTGGCGCGAGGCGTGCACAGGCCGCACGCGATTACCTCGTATCCCAGGGTGTTTCTGCCTCCCGGATCAAAACGATTTCGTATGGCAAAGAACGGCCAGTTGCCGTTTGTAACGACAACAGCTGCTGGTCTCAGAACAGGCGGGCAGTGACCGTGCTGAACAACGCGACCAACTGATCAGTGTCCGAATAACGCTAAAAACGCCGGGTTCAGCCCGGCGTTTTTATTTGCCCTGAGCAAAAACACGCCCTTTCCCGGTTTGTTTGTCAAAATTTGGCCGAACTCGGAGCGCCATTTGCGCTAGAATTCAGCGTGTGGCCATACGGGTGAGAACCTCTCCCTGCCAATCTGGTGGCTTTCCATTTATCGGTATTGGTATATGACAAGTGGCTGCACAGCGGAGGGACGAATGAAACAATTTTACAGGCTGGTATGCCCTGTATTGGCCGTAATGCTCATCTCAGTGGCAACACCATCTCATGCGCAGCTTTTCGGAAAACGGAATGACGATTCCAGTGTCCGTATCGGTCAGTTGGAAGAACAAATTCGGGTTTTGACCGGTCAAATCGAGCAAATGGCGTTTCAAATGCGTGAATTGCAAGATCAAATGCGCCGGATGCAAGAAGACAACGAATACCGTTTTCAGCAGCTTGAAGGCGGGACGCCTGGCAAACGGTCGGACGCTTCTCCTGGGCTGGCGCCGGATGGCACACCTCAGTCTGGAAGCCTGGTCGCACCCGGCGGCGGATTTGCGACCCTTCCTGCTGATGGCTCTGGGGACGGAGATTGGTCCCAATCGGGCGGATATGAAGCCGGTACAGGCGTTCCTTCGAACGGACCGATTGATTTATCGTCTCTGGCACAAGGTCAAGTCGTACCACCCGGGGCGGCTTCAGACTCTGCACCCAGCCCTGAGTTTTCGACAGACGATGACCAGATTGCCGGTATCATTGGAAGTGGTGACCCGCGGACGGACTACGACCGCGCGTATTCCATGGCAGTGAATGGAGATTATGCTGCGGCTGAGGCCGGATTTCGCACATTCCTGGAAAGTTATCCAGACAATCAGCTGGCGGCCAATGCGCAGTATTGGCTCGGCGAAAGCCTCCTGGCCCAGCAGAACTATCGCGAGGCTGCGGACGCGTTTTTGAAAACCTACCGGGATCATCCCGGCAATTCAAAAAGTCCGGACAGTTTGCTGAAACTCGGCGTTTCGCTGCGCGGGCTCGGTGAAACCGATGTTGCTTGCGCGACGTTTTCGGAACTCTTGAGCAAATTTCCAAATGCTGCGCCGGCGGTTTTGTCACAAGCGCGGGATGAACGCCAAAGTGCCCAGTGTTCGTAACCAGCCGGATCCCTATTCCGGGCTCACTGACCGGGAAATTGACCAACTATTTCATTCATTAAACAACTTTTCAAAGATTGCTCTTGCTGTCTCTGGCGGTGGAGACTCAGTTTGCCTGCTGATTGCCTTTTGTGAATGGCGATCGAGACAAAACTGGGAAGGAGCTTGCGAGGTGGTCGTTGTTGATCACAAGCTGCGTCCAGAAAGCTCTCAAGAAGCGTGCTTTGTTCGGAAATTGAGCGAACAACATGGTTTGCACTGCCATATTTTGAAATGGACGGATGACAAACCGGACACTGGTGTCCAAGAGGCGGCGCGCGACGCGCGATACCAATTGATCGCAAAACAGACAGCTGTGTCGGGTTATGAAGCCGTTCTTCTCGCGCATCATCTCGATGACCAGGCTGAAACGTTTCTCGATCGTTTGACCCGTGGAAGCGGATTAAACGGGCTTGGCGCCATGGCTTCAGATGAACTTGAAGGACCTGCCGGTCTTCGTTTGCTGCGCCCTTTTCTCGGTGAGCCCAAAAGCCGTCTTTTGGCGACCTTGGAAGACCGGGGTCAAAAATGGTGTGAAGATCCTTCCAATAAGAGTTTGAAGTACAAGCGCAGCCGTTTGCGGTCGATTTCGAGCAGTCTCGCGGAAGAGGGGTTGTCGCCGAGCCGGATTGCCACGACAGCACGGCAGCTTAGGCGTGCGCGCGAAGCTCTGGAAACGGTCCTTGCGGAGCTTTTTGGTCAGCATGTCGAGGAACATCAGGCAGGGCCCGTCAAGACGTCGGCGCTGATGTTGCGCGCTCAGTCAGAAGAATTCAGGCTGCGTTTGCTCATACTCATGATCGAGCGGGTGACCGGCCGAGGTTATCAACCGAAGTTGCGGAAGATCGAAGCCCTCGATCACTGGATTTTGAACAACCAGGTAGGGCGCCAAACACTGGGTGGGGCCGTTGTGGAAATGAAACGGGATACTCTATTTGTTTGGAAAGAAATCGGCCGATCACCGCCTGTGGTTCTTGAGAACCTCTGCGGAGGAGGGAAATGGGACGCCCGCTTTCTGTTCGATGTTCAAGCCACAGAGGGGGCGCCGCCGAACGGTATGACAGTCAGCCTCGGCCCGCTGTTCAATGCGCCGGTCGACCGGCGGCAAATTTCCTGGCCAAATGGGTGGCCAAAGGAGGCGTTTGAAAGCGCGCCGGTTTTCTGGATCGGCAATGGACCTGTTGGAGTTCGGTCTGCGGCCTCTTTGATTTGGCATGATGCGCGGCGCGGCGGGTACGAAATTTCGCTTCAGCGGATCCCCGTTCCGGCAAAATTGGCCGGTAACTATAGGACAGATCTTGAGGGGTCTTAGGATTTCCGCGGTTTTCGCGGGCGCAAACATCTGTTAGGGGTGTCTCTTAAGAAAATAGTCAGTGTGCATGCGCAATATGGCGCACCACCTTGGCATAGGGCTATGGGCGACCTATCTTCGCTGAAAGAAATGTAACCGCGCGCATTCTAATAAAGTCGCGTCGGGCGGTTAAGGGATAGAAATGAACGCACATTTTCGCAACTTCGCGCTCTGGGTGATAATCGCCCTTCTGCTGATCGCTTTGTTCCAGCTGTTTCAGAGCCCAACACAGAACAGTGCAACGGACGAGATCGCTTTCTCCGAGTTCATGAACAAAGTCGATCGCGGCGATGTGCGATCGGTGACCATTCAGGAACAGAAGATCTCGGGCAGCTCGACGACGGGTCCGTTCCAGACGTACGCGCCCGAAGGTGCGCAATATGTCGAAGAACTCCGCACCAAAGGCGTGTTGATCAACGCGCGTCCGCCGGCCGAAAGTTCACCGCTCCTCGGCGCGCTGTTCTCTTGGCTTCCAATGCTGATCATTCTTGGCATCTGGATTTTCGTGATGCGGCAGATGCAAGGCTCCGGTGGCAAAGCCATGGGCTTTGGCAAGTCCAAGGCGAAACTGCTAACCGAAGCGCACGGCCGGGTCACATTCGAAGACGTTGCCGGCATCGACGAAGCCAAAGAAGATTTGCAGGAAATCGTTGAATTCCTGCGCGATCCGCAAAAGTTTCAGCGGCTTGGCGGTCGGATTCCGCGCGGCGTGCTGCTTGTCGGCCCCCCAGGTACTGGTAAAACCCTGACCGCACGTGCGGTGGCAGGTGAAGCAAACGTTCCGTTCTTCACGATTTCCGGCTCTGACTTTGTGGAAATGTTTGTCGGCGTAGGCGCAAGCCGCGTCCGCGACATGTTCGAGCAAGCCAAGAAGAACGCACCTTGCATCATCTTTATCGATGAGATTGACGCCGTTGGCCGTCACCGCGGTGCAGGTCTTGGTGGTGGTAATGATGAGCGCGAGCAGACGCTCAACCAGCTTCTCGTCGAGATGGACGGCTTTGAGCCGAACGAGGGCATCATCATCATCGCGGCCACCAACCGTCCGGATGTTCTTGATCCTGCTCTTCTGCGCCCTGGTCGTTTCGACCGTCAGATTGTTGTTCCGAACCCGGACGTGACTGGCCGCGAAAAGATCCTCAAGGTTCACATGCGCAAAGTGCCACTGGCTCCGGATGTTGATGTACGCACACTGGCACGCGGCACACCGGGTTTCTCGGGCGCAGATCTCATGAACCTTGTGAATGAGGCCGCCCTCCTTGCGGCGCGCCGGTCCAAGCGATTGGTCACGATGGCCGAGTTCGAGGACGCCAAGGATAAGGTCATGATGGGTGCAGAGCGCCGCACCTTGGTAATGACTGAGGAAGAGAAGAAGCTGACGGCCTACCATGAAGCTGGTCATGCTCTGGTTGCTCTTCATCAGGAAGCTTCTGATCCCATCCATAAAGCGACAATCATCCCGCGCGGTCGCGCGCTTGGCATGGTCATGCGGTTGCCGGAAAAAGATCAGGTGTCCTTGACACGTGCCAAGTGTAAGGCCGACCTGGCCGTAGCGATGGGCGGACGCGTCGCCGAGGAGATGATCTTCGGATATGAGAAGGTGACTTCAGGTGCATCTGGCGATATCCAGATGGCGACCAAACTTGCCCGTGCGATGGCAACCCAATTCGGTATGTCCGACAAGCTCGGTCCGCTGCTCTACGGCGAAAACCAGGAAGAGGTTTTCCTCGGCCATTCCGTTGCGAAAAACCAGAGCGTAGCGGACGAGACCCAGAAGATCGTCGACGCTGAAATCAAATCCTTCGTTAACCAGGGATATGAGACAGCGAAGAAGATCCTTGGTGATCACGAGGACCAGTTGCACAGCATTGCGAAAGGTCTACTCGAATACGAGACGCTTTCAGGCGATGAGATCAAGGATCTTCTCGATGGCAAGACTCCGGTGCGGGACACTGATGACGATCAGCCGATCGGTCGGTCCTCTGCGGTGCCGAAAGCGGGCGCAAAGCGCGGCGGCGATGAGCCGAGCGGCGGCATGGAGCCTCAGCCTCAGGCCTAAGACGCCCCTCTATTGAACAATTAAAGTGCCCGGTGCCTCACCGGGCATTTTTCATGTGTTTGGATAGATATGAACTGGCCGCCGGTGGTAACATTTGCTCATAAGATGTGACACACCGCGCCGGTAATCTCGGTTACAACGACAAAGATTCGAAAACGACAAGGTTTGGTTTATGCGCAAGTTCTTTGGCACCGACGGTATTCGCGGACAGGCGAATGCCTATCCTATGACCGCGGAAATGGCTCTTAAGATCGGCATGGCGGCGGGCCTGGTGTTTAAGAATGGCGGTCATCGCCATCGTGTTGTCATCGGAAAAGACACAAGACTGTCCGGTTACATGCTGGAAAATGCTCTGGTGGCAGGTTTTACGTCGGTCGGTATGGATGTTTTCCTGCTCGGGCCTCTTCCAACTCCTGCTGTTGCGATGCTGACCCGTTCCTTACGTACGGATCTTGGTGTCATGATCTCCGCGTCTCACAATCCCTTCCAGGACAATGGCATCAAGTTCTTTGGGCCTGACGGATTCAAACTGAGTGACGATATCGAGAAGTCCATTGAGGAACTCGTCGAAAGCGATCTGACACCGCATCTTGCAGGCGCTCAGGAGCTTGGACGAGCCAAACGAATTGACGGGGCCCAAGAACGCTACATTGAAACGGCCAAGCGCACCCTGCCGCGTAAGATGAGCCTTGAAGGCCTGCGGGTTGTCGTCGATTGCGCCAATGGCGCGGCCTACAAAGTTGCGCCGGATGCCCTTTTTGAGCTCGGTGCGGATGTAATCCGGATGGGCGTGTCTCCGGATGGGTTCAACATCAACAAGGACTGCGGTTCGACCTCCACAGATGCATTGTCCAAGAAGGTTCATGAAGTGCGCGCCGACATCGGCATCGCTCTTGATGGCGATGCGGACCGGGTGATCATCGTAGATGAAAACGGAAACGTAGTTGACGGTGACCAGTTGATGGCGGTGGTTGCCCATTCCTGGCAAGCCAACGGCCGCTTGGCAGGCAACGGTATTGTTGCAACTGTTATGTCCAATCTTGGGCTGGAACGGTATTTAGGGGATCTGGGGCTCGGTCTTGAGCGCACGAAAGTCGGCGATCGTTATGTGGTTGAACATATGCGCGCCAATGGCTTCAACGTGGGCGGGGAGCAGTCTGGCCATATTGTTCTGTCGGACTTCGCGACCACGGGTGACGGGCTGATCGCGGCACTTCAGATTATGGCTTGCATCAAGCAGCAGGATAAACCCGTGTCAGAAGTTTGCCGCCGGTTTGAGCCTGTTCCGCAAATCCTGAAAAACGTCCGTTACAAAGGCGGCGCGCCACTCCAGCATTCCGAGGTAAAATCTGCGATTGAGGACGGCGAAGCCCGTCTCGGAACATCCGGCCGTCTCGTGATCAGGGCTTCTGGGACAGAACCTTTGATTCGGGTTATGGCTGAAGGCGATGACGCGGATTTGGTTAAACAAGTTGTGAACGATATTGCCGGGGTTGTTGCGTCTTCCGCTGCGTAGCGCCTGCCCCCTCTGAGATTCACTTACGTTCTTAACAATCAAGCCAGCTGATTCAGCTGGCTTTTTTAATGTTTGGTAAAAAGCAAGGCATAGAGTTTACCATTCATTTACGTAAAAAAACTCGGTTAAAGAACACAGTTAAGTCAACCTTAATGAATACGCGTCATTTTTGGCCTGGAGATTGGTGTGTCGGCAATGAAATGCAGACGCTACATCGAAAGAGGACGAAGACATGGATAGATTCTTTAAACGTTTGTCTTTGACCGGCTTTGCTGTTGTGCTGTCCACTGCGGGTTTTGCAGCAGACTTGCCGACGCCGGTCATTGAACACGTTCCGGTCGCTCCTGCGGCCGTTGGCGGTTTCTACTTGCGCGGTGATATCGGCTACAAGGTCTACGGCGACCCCAGTGGAAGTTTCAGCGATTCCGCGATCGGTGGACTGCGCTATGAGCGCGAAAGCCTCGACAACACCTGGATGATTGGCGCAGGTGTCGGTTATCAGTTCAACCGATACTTCAGAAGTGATGTCACGGTCGATTATGAAGCCAAGGCGACTGCAACCGGCTACGCGCCGTGTGGTGGCTGTGCGGCTGCAGGCCAATTCTCAACCGAGAAGGCCGATATCGACGTCTGGACCGTCATGCTGAACGGTTATGTCGATCTTGCGACCTGGAACCGGATCACACCTTATGTCGGTGCCGGTATCGGTGCGTCATACGTGAGCGCCAGCAACAAAACGTCCCTCAACCCGGACGGTACGTTTTCCAGCTATGACGGCAGCAACGGCGATTGGAATTTTGCCTGGGCCTTGATGGCAGGTGCAGAATACGCTGTGACGCCGAATTGGAGCATCGATGCGGGTTACCGGTATAAGGACCTTGGCGAAGCAAAAACCGTGAAGCTTTATAACGTTGGCACCGGTGAATCCCGTGAAGTCTGGGAAGATTTGACCGCTCACGAGTTCCGCATTGGTGCGCGCTACACATTCAACGCACCTGCAGCGGCTCCGGCATATTATCCAGCCGGCCCGATCACGAGCAATTTCTGATTATCCAGCATACGTGTTGGCGAAAGGGCTGGTCATCGACCGGCCCTTTTTCTCGTCTTTTTCGCAATTGAATTGACGTAACTGCCGTTCGGCTTTATCCCCATAGGTGGGCCACCCCTCCCCAACGAGGGGCTCCTATCTGTGAGGGTAGACTTGAAATGAGCATAGTTATCTCCAAGCCGGACGTGCGTCCGGCCAATCCCAATTTTTCTTCTGGTCCCTGCTCCAAGCGTCCCGGCTGGTCGCTGGAAGCGCTTTCCGATGCACCGCTTGGACGGTCGCACCGCGCCAAGCCGGGCAAGGCCAAACTTGCGGAAGCCATTGAGCTGACACGCAAGGTCCTGAACGTTCCAACAGATTACCGCATTGGCATCGTTCCGGCCTCCGATACCGGCGCAGTTGAAATGGCCATGTGGTCATTGCTCGGTGCCCGGGGCGTCGACATGCCCGCCTGGGAAAGCTTCGGATCCGGTTGGGTGACCGATGTGGTCAAACAGCTGAAGCTGGAAAATGTCCGCAAGATAGAAGCGCCTTATGGCGAGCTGCCGGACCTTGCGACGGTCGACTTTTCGAATGATGTCGTCTTCACATGGAATGGGACCACATCGGGCGTCCGTGTGCCGAACGCAGATTGGATTCCAGCGAACCGCGAAGGTCTGACAATCTGCGATGCGACTTCGGCCGCATTCGCTCAGGAGCTGGACTTTGCCAAGCTCGATGTGGTGACGTTTTCCTGGCAAAAAGTGCTTGGCGGTGAAGCTGCACATGGCATGCTGATCCTCAGTCCGCGCGCTGTCGAACGCCTTGAAACCTATTCCCCGGCTTGGCCCTTGCCGAAGATTTTCCGCCTGACCAAAGGCGGGAAGTTGATTGAAGGGATATTCCGCGGCGAGACGATCAACACGCCGTCAATGCTGTGCGTTGAAGACTATCTCGATGCCCTGAAATGGGCTGACGATCTCGGCGGTTTGGCCGGTCTTGTTGCGCGCGCTGACGGCAACCTTCAGGTTCTGGCTGACTGGGTTGATCAGACGCCTTGGGTCGATTTTCTACCGAAGGATCCTGCCAACCGGTCCAACACGTCCGTCTGTCTGACCGTGGTTGATCCGGACATTCTAGCCCTGTCAGATGAGCAGCAGGCCGCTTTCGCGAAGGGCATGGTTTCCCTGCTCGATAGTGAAGGCGTTGCTTATGATATCGGCGCTTACCGGGATGCACCATCCGGTCTTCGGATCTGGGCAGGGGCAACCGTTGAGGCCAGCGATCTGGAAGCGCTGACGTCCTGGCTGGATTGGGCCTTCCAAACCGAAAAAGCGAAACACGCTCAGGCCGCCTGAGCCTGTTCTTTGAACAGCTAAGTCCAATGCCGGGCGGTACGCTGCCCGGTCAGGTATTGATGTCAAGGAGAGGCTCATATGGCCCCGAAAGTATTGATTTCTGACAAGTTGTCTCCAGCTGCCGTGCAGATCTTCAAGGATCGCGGTGTGGAGGCGGATTTCCTGCCAGATGTTGGCAAGGACAAGGAAAAACTGCGCGAGATTATCGGTCAGTACGATGGTCTGGCGATCCGTTCTGCCACGAAGGTGACCGAAAAAATCATTGCTGCAGCGGACAACCTGAAAGTTGTCGGCCGTGCAGGGATCGGCGTCGACAATGTCGACATTCCCAAGGCCACGGCACGCGGCATCATCGTGATGAACACGCCGTTCGGTAATGCCATCACGACGGCCGAACACGCGATTTCCATGATGATGGCGGTGGCCCGTCAAATACCGGCCGCTGATGCGTCGACCCAGGCCGGCAAGTGGGAGAAGTCCCGGTTCATGGGACGTGAGATAACCGGCAAAACCTTGGGCCTGATCGGCTGTGGAAACATTGGATCGATCGTTGCCGAGCGGGGTATCGGCCTCAAGATGAAGGTAATCGCCTTTGACCCGTTCCTGACGCCGGAACGGGCGCTTGCGCTCGGCGTCGAGAAGGTGGAACTGGAAGGGCTTCTCTCCCGGTCTGACTTCATCACGTTGCACACACCGCTCACTGATAAGACGCGGAACATCATTGATGCGGCCGCGATCGCCCAAATGCGGGACGGGGCTTACCTCATCAACTGTGCCCGCGGTGGTCTTGCTGATGAACAGGCTGTCCGTGATGCACTTGATAGCGGGAAACTTGCGGGCGCCGCTTTCGACGTCTTTGTCGATGAACCGGCCAAGGAAAATGTGCTTTTCGGCGCGCCAAACTTCGTGTCGACACCGCATCTTGGAGCCTCAACGGAGGAAGCCCAAGAGAACGTTGCTCTGCAAGTTGCCGAGCAAATGTGCGACTACCTCTTGAGCGGTGCTGTCCGGAATGCACTCAACATGCCGTCAATTACGGCGGAAGAAGCGCCGAAACTGGCGCCGTTTGTCCGGTTGGCCGAGCAGTTAGGGTCTTTCGCTGGACAGCTTACTGAAACCGGCATTGAACGGGTTCGCCTGGAATATGCCGGTGCCGTCGCCGACATGAACGTTCAGGCACTGACATCGGCAGCACTCACAGGATTGCTGACACCGCTTTTGCAGACCGTCAACATGGTCTCTGCACCTATCCTGGCGAAAGAAAGGGGCATGCAAATCGAAGAGGTCCGGCGGGACAAGCAAGGGGCGTATGAGACCTACATCCGCCTGACTGTGGAAACCGAGCGCCAAAGCCGCTCCGTTGCCGGGACGGTGTTCGCCGACGGCAAGCCTCGGATCATCCAGGTTAAAGGTATCAATATGGAAGCTGAGCTCGGCGAGCACATGCTTTACATCACCAACGAAGACAAACCGGGTTTTATCGGCCACCTTGGAATGGAATTGGGCAACAACGAGGTAAATATTGCGACCTTCAACCTCGGCCGGACAGCACCGGGAGAGGAAGCGATATGTCTCGTTGAAGTGGATGCTCCGGTCTCAAAAGAGGTCATGGCCCGCTTGGAGACGGTCTCCCATGTGAAGCAAGTCAAGCCGCTTCGCTTTTGACACCAAGGGCGCCCGGTTGAAAAGTCATCCGGGCGCTTGCTATTTTGCGGACGTGGATACTGGTTTGAAACGGGCGAAGAGCCGCCCATCAAGAACGACCAGCCCACTTAACAAGAGTGCGAAGCCGGCAAGTTGGATCGCCGACAGTTCCTCGCCCAACAAAAGCCAGCCAAAGAACAAGGCGCTGGCTGGCACCAGAAGCGTGACCAGCGAAGCGTTGGTCGCGCCAGCTTCGGCCAGAAGCCGAAAGTACATCAGGTAAGCAAGTGCTGTCGCGAAGATGCCGAGCGCGAGAACGTTGAGCCAGGCAATGAGGCTTGGATCCGCCACGCTCCAAGAACCGGATGCGAACAGAGCGATCGGGGCCATGATCAGGGTTGAACCGGACAATTGACCAGTTGCCGAGATCAGGGGCGGGAGGCCTTTGAAGCGTTTTGCAAAGGTTGCTGCAAAGGCATAGGACAGCGCTGCTCCCAGACATGCAACCTGAGCCCATAAGGGGTCTGAGACTATGCCGGACAAACTGCCAGAAAGCATTGTTGCGACGCCGGTGATCCCGAGAACAATTCCGGCGATCTTGTGAATGCCGAGAGTTTCTTGGCGGAACAGAACTCCGGCGACCAAAACGGTGAAGACCGGTGTCGTTGCGTTGAGGATAGACGCAAGACCTGCCCCGATCACAGTCTGTCCTGCAAAGAGCAGCGAAAACGGAATAACGTTGTTCAATAGGCCCATTGCCAGAAACGAGGCCGCCATCTTGATAGGAAACTGCTTCAGGGTGCCTTGGGCCCAGAGCACAAGCCAGAGTGCGAGGCAGGCGGACGCGACGCGGAAAAATACCAGCGTCAGCGGAGGGATTTCGGCAACCGCAACCTTGGCAAAGATAAACGATCCGCCCCAAATCGCGCCGAGACAAATCAGCAAGATCCAATGCTGCAATTTCATGTGGGAGCTCCAACCAGGTGAATGTCTCCCGGGTACCATGTGTTTTCGGTTCCCGACACCCGAAAACCGAGCGAATGTTGGCCGCTCAGGCTTGTCTTGCACAGCGATAAAACGAACAAGAACCGGAATTGGGGAGAGTTTGTCCGGTAGCTTGCGCAATTCTTCAATTAAATGGCTGGGAAGACTCGCGCGGCAAACCAATCCTGTCTATAGTCCGCGCCGTTTGCCCCGGGGCCTTGTCCGGGGCTTGTTGTGTTGGCGTCAAGGACGTCACGAACCTGCTTTAGGAGAGCAAAAGTTAGATGGCGAATGTGGTTGTTGTCGGTTCGCAATGGGGTGACGAAGGCAAAGGCAAGATTGTCGACTGGTTGTCGGAACAAGCCGATGTCATTGTAAGGTTCCAGGGCGGACACAACGCTGGACATACACTCGTTATTGACGGTGTGAGCTACAAGCTCTCCTTGCTGCCATCCGGTGTGGCCCGTCCAGGCAAATTGTCTGTGATCGGCAATGGTGTTGTGCTGGATCCCCACGCGTTGGCCGAAGAGGTCAAGCGGCTCGGTGAGCAAGGCGTGGTCGTTACGCCTGAAAGCCTGCGGGTGGCTGAAAACGCAACCTTGATCCTGTCTTTGCACCGGGAATTGGACGCTCTTCGCGAAAACTCCAATACCGGCACCAAAATCGGCACAACAAAACGCGGTATCGGTCCGGCATATGAAGACAAGGTTGGCCGCCGTGCGATCCGTTTGATGGATCTGAAAAACCTCACAACGCTTCCGGCGAAAATCGACCGACTTCTGACCCACCACAATGCTTTGCGCCGGGGGCTGGGGCAGGACGAAATCTCAGCGGACGCCATTTTCGAAGAGCTGTCCAGCGTTGCAGATCAGGTTCTGCCTTACATGGACAAGGTTTGGTATTTGCTCGACGAACAACGCCGCCAGGGCAAACGGATTCTGTTCGAAGGGGCACAAGGCGCTCTTCTCGACATCGACCACGGTACATACCCGTTCGTGACATCGTCCAACACAGTGGCCGGGCAGGCTGCAACTGGCTGCGGCCTTGGACCTGGGTCGGTCGACTATGTTCTTGGTATTACAAAGGCGTACACTACGCGTGTGGGCGAGGGGCCTTTCCCGACCGAGCAGGAAAACGAGGTTGGTGAGTTTCTAGGGACCCGTGGTCATGAGTTCGGCACTGTGACCGGCCGCCGCCGCCGTTGTGGCTGGTTTGATGCGGTTCTTGTGCGTCAGACCGTTTGTACGTCCGGTATCAATGGGATCGCGCTGACCAAGCTTGATGTTCTGGATGGTCTTGAGGAAATCAAGATCTGCGTTGGCTACGAACTCGACGGCGAGCGCATCGACTATCTTCCAGCGTCACAAGGCGCCCAGGAACGGGTCAAGCCGATCTACGAGAGCATGCCGGGTTGGAAAGAATCCACTGAAGGTGCGCGGACTTGGGCTGAGCTTCCGGCGCAAGCGATCAAATACGTACGGCATGTTGAAGAGCTGATTGGTGCACCGGTCGCGATCTTGTCGACCAGTCCGGAACGCGATGACACAATTCTTGTGCAGAATCCTTTCCAAGACTGAGCGAATTGACGTAAACAAGACAATATAAAAGATGCTTAGAGTGCGTTGCGAATCGCTACGCACTCGGCAGCTTTTGAAGTCCGGGGTCTCCGGCATCAGAAGCAAGATGGAGCGACAATTGTGCGCGTCTCGCGCGATCTGATAGGCGAAAATCTCTTCGAAAGCTTGGTATAAGTCACGAAGAAGTCGCGAATCTGATCCAGGAGACGCAGGAGTGCAGTTGGCCGGTAGGCAGGAAGATGGCTGATTACTATTCGATATTAAAGAAAACAATCGCGTCCTTGCCCGAAAGCAACGGTGCAGCGCGGCGCAGCGTTTACAGCCGTGCGCGCAATGCCATCGTGAATCAGCTCAAGGCCTATGAGCCGCCACTGTCGCCATCGGAAATCACAGCAGAACAACTTCGTCTGGAAGAGGCAATCCGGAAGGTCGAGGCGGAAGCTGCCAGAGAAAGCCTGGGATTGCAGCCATCTGCACCGCCGGCGCCTGCCACCCCAGCTGCACCGCCGGTTCGCGAGCCGGAGCCGGCACCGTCTGTCCCTGCGGCCACAACGACCTCTCCAGTTGAGACCCCGGCGGCGCCTGCACCGCAGGTGACATCTCCGGAGCCGTCTGCCTATCCAGTCGAAGAGCCCGCAAGTGCTCCTTCGTCCGATGCTTCATATGACAGCCCGCCACAAGCCGCGCCTCTATCAGGAACGACTGGTTCAAGTCTGGCTGAGCCCGAAGGTCCAGTATCCTCACCTGAGACACCTCCGGCCTATGACCCTGTTTCACTCGAACCGGCTCCGGTCTCGGATGATCAAGTCTCTCAAACAGAACCGCTCTTTGAAGATGAGGTGGTTCAGCCGCAGACCGGAACAGCAGTCTTAACAGACGCCCCAGTATCGTCCCGCGCCAGCCGTTCAAGATCGTCTGCTTCAGCGGCGCTTCGCGGTTCGGACGAAAAAAGCCGGACAGTGCCGATTGCAGCTGCTGCTGTGGTTGCCGTTCTGGTTCTTGGAGCCGCTGCCTATTTCTTCTTGTCCGGGCCGTCTGATGAGGCTGTGACCGACGCCGCACCGGCTGTTTCACAAGAGCCGGAAACAACGGCTGTTACCGAACCAGCGGCACCCGTCGAAGACACCGTGGCCGCATCCTCGGAAGATGCAGACGAGGCGAGCAAGAACACTGATCGTCTTTTGAATGAGACCGATGCAAATGTGGTTGCACCTGACGCGCGCGCAGTGACAACGACGACCATCAACCCGCAAGAAACAGCACCGGGAACTGTTGCTCAGCCGTCGATCGTGACGAATGTGGAAAGCACCCCATCTGCCGATGTCGATACGCCAGCGACGGATAGCGCCGAAGTAAGTCAGGGCGTTCAACCGGACAGTCTTGCTGCCGTGAGCCCAGAGCAATCCGAACCGGCACCGGCAGCCCAGGTGCCGGCTTCCGGAGCGCAACGTTCCATCCTTTATGAGGAAGGGGCAGATGCCAGCTCTACCGGTACTGCGGCACAAGGAGCCGTCATCTGGACACTTGGCGAAGAGACCGATCTTGGCGGTGAAGCGCAGTCTGTCCTCTCCGCTGCTGTCGAAATTCCGGAGCGGGATATCAAAGTCGATATCCGTATCAAGCCCAACGATGATACGTCCCTGCCGGCAAGCCATCTTGTTGAGATCAAATATGAACTTCCAGAAGGGTTTTCCGGCGGTGATATCGTCAATGTTCCCGGCTTGGTCATGAAGCCGACCGAGGAAGCGCGCGGCGATGCCTTGATCGGGGCATCCGTGAAGGTCTCTCCCGGCTTTTTCTGGATTGCGTTGTCCAGCTTGCCCAATGAGCAACAACGCAATTTGGCACTTCTGCGTGAGCGTGGCTGGATCGACATCCCGATGCTTTATGAGAATGGCAAACGCGGCATTCTTACGCTCGAGAAGGGCCCGATCGGCGAAGATGCCGTTGAAAAGGCAGTCACTGCCTGGCAAGCCGGCTAAGCAGATCCAGCATCTTGCGTTTTTAGCGGGTGCTCCGCAGTTTCTCTTGCAATTTGTAAATTGGCGGGGCATTGTCCCGCTTGGTCCGAGGGGTGTTCCGGTTTCCGGAACTGAGATGGCATCGCGCCGAACCCTTAGAACCTGATCCGGGTCATGCCGGCGAAGGGACGGAAACCTTAGCCTCTTCCCGGATCTCCAGTGTCATTTTCGGCTTTGCTGAAGACAGGAGATCCTTATGTCTGCTTATGCGCTAATGCGCGGGGCACACGCTGTACAACAGCTGTTTGCCCTTTATAGAAGCACAAAACCATACGCCATCCCGGCAGGGAGCGGCGATATATGATGGTTTTGGTTTTCCTGCTGAAACGCTGTGCCGGCGTTGCGGTCGCCGTTTTCATTTGGGCGGCCTTGGTCCGTTTCTTTGAAATCCCGCCGTATATGCTGCCTGGCCCTGAGCGCGTTTTTGTTGCGTTTCAGAACCAGGGCCTGTTTCTCCTGCACCATGCAAGCATCACCTTTTCCGAGACACTTCTCGGCTTCGTCTTTGGGGTCGCTGCAGGGTGCCTTTTGGCGATCCTGATTTGGGTGTTTCCCGTGGCCAAACGGGCGATTATGCCGACGATCCTCGTCACCCAGGCCTTGCCCGTTTTTGCGATCGCGCCGATCCTCGTTTTGTGGCTCGGATTTGGCCTAGCTTCCAAAATTGTCATGGCGGTTTTGGTGATCTTCTTTGCCGTGACCTCCACGTTCTATGATGGGCTGCGCCGCCTTGATCCCGGGCTTTCGGACCTCAGCCGCCTTTATCGTGTATCCCGCCTCAAGGAACTTTGGGTGTTCCGGCTGCCGTCTGCCATGCCTGCCTTGGCCTCAGGCTTGAGGATCGCGGCTGTTTTTGCGCCAATCGGTGCGATTGTCGGAGAGTGGGTCGGCGCGAAGGGCGGGCTCGCATTCATCATGCTTCAAAGCAACGCGCGGATGCAGACCGATGTGATGTTTGCCGCGCTGATCCTGCTCGCTCTCATGGTTCTGTTATTGCGGTTCGCTGTAGACCATTTCACCCGGTTTCTTGTTCCTTGGCAGGTTGAAGACTGATCTGCTTTTCCTTGGAGGATTGAATGAAAAAATCACTGCTCTCTGCCGCTTTCGCAGCCACTCTGTTTGCGTCGGCACCGGTACAAGCAGCTGAAAAGCTGACGGTCTTGATGGATTGGTTCACCAATCCCGACCACGCACCGCTGATCACCGCCCAAGCGATGGGATTCTTTGAGGCAGAAGGTCTGGATGTCGAATTGATAGAACCTGCCGACCCCGCGATGCCGCCGAAACTGGTTGCAGCAGGACAGGGCGACATTGCCATTTCCTATCAGCCGACTTTGCACGCCCAGATCGAGGAAGGACTTCCGCTTAAGTGGATCGGAACGCTCGTAGAGACACCATTGAATTCACTTATCGTCCTCAAAGACGGCCCGATCAAGGAGTTGAAAGACCTCAAGGGGAAGAAAATCGGTTTTTCTGTGTCCGGGTTTGAAGACGCCATGCTTGGCCAGATGCTGCGGTCAGTCGATCTCAGTGTCGACGATGTCGAGCTGATCAACGTCAACTTTGCTTTGTCACCGTCGCTGATGTCCGGCCAAGTCGACGCGGTCATCGGTGCTTACCGGAATTTCGAGCTCACTCAGATCGAGATTGAAGGCAAGGAAGGCAAGGCGTTCTATCCGGAAGAGAACGGTGTGCCGATTTTTGACGAGCTGATCTACGTTGTTCACAAGGACAAGACAGATGATCCGCGCTACGCAAAATTCATGGCGGCCATCGAAGCGGCCACGATTTTCCTGACGAACCATCCGGACGAAGCTTGGAATGCGTTCATCGAAGCCTACCCGAACCTGAATGACGAGCTGAACAAACGCGCCTGGGCCGATACGCTCCCGCGTTTCGCAAAACGTCCTGCAGCCCTTGATGAAGGCCGCTATCAGCGTTTTGCTGAGTTCATGGCTGAAAATGACCTGATCTCTAAAGTGGTTCCTGTCGATACCTATGCGGTCGAGATCCGCTGATCATCACTAACTTCTCGGAAATCAGCAGCGCGGTGTCTCAGGATGCCGCGCTGCTTTCGTCTTGCGCCAAGGGGAGGTCTGCAATCCGAGCGGCAAACGGGGTGTAAAAGCTGCTGAGCCGTGAGGCGGACTGCTGGGCGGCAGTGAGGGCACCATGTGCGGCAGTTACATTGCCTGCTTCGATCGCTCTTATAAGTGTATCGTGAGTTTGAGCGAGCTTCTGAAAGTCCTCGGATTTTGCGTAGTTCTCATCGCCCAACAGCGCAAACAGTGTAACGGTTTCGCTTTTGCCCTTGAGAGAAATCTCGCCGGCTTCCAGGTAGGCCAGCTCCGGTGCCTGCTTTCTTGTCTCTTCCGAGACGAGGAGATTTGCGCCCACCGCCTTGCAACTTGATTCAATCCTCGATGCCACGTTTACCGCATCGCCGATCACCGAATAATTGAACCGGTGCTCTGAGCCCATGTTGCCAACGCAGGCATCGCCGCTGTTCAGACCTATGCCGATCTGAACCGTCTGTGCTTTTAATCCGCGCGCCTTGAAACCGAATGCGTCTTTCTCGTTCAGTTCATCGACAATCCTAAGCATAGCGAGACTGGCCCGGCCTGCTTTTTCTGCGTGGTCCGGCACGGGTATTGGGGCATTCCAGAACGCCATGATGCTGTCACCGATATACTTGTCGATCGTTCCTCCTTCGGCCTGGATGGCATCTGAGAGCGGAGAGAGAAGAGTATTGAGGAAGGTAACGAGCTCTGTGGGCGTCAGTTGCTCGGAGATTGGCGTGAAGCCGCGAATGTCCATGAACAGAATTGTCATTGGCCGTATCTCACCGCCCAAAGTCAGTTGCTCCGGCGCTTTTTCAAGCTGGGTCACGAGATCCGGAGAAAGGTATTGGCTGAATGCCTGCCGGACAAAACGCTTTTCACGTTCGGTCAGGAAATAGAGCATGACCGTTGCTGCCGCGAAGACAAGAAACACCGACAGGCTTGGGTATATCGGGTCGATGAGAAGCCCTTTGTCCAAAAAGAGGTAGAAAGAACCGCCGATCAGCACCGCGGCAACAATACCGCCAAGCAAGGCTGTTCCAAGGCTGCCAACGATGGGCAAGATGAGAATGAAAACTGCACCGACCAAAAAAGTCGTGAGTGTCTCAAGGCCACTTGCCCAATCTGGCCGGGTCAGGAACTGACCGTTGATGATTTGCTCAAGCGCCTGAGCATGCACTGCCACACCTGGAACCAGTTCACCGATCGCGGTTGCGCGGATATCACGGAGGCCTGCTGCAGACGTGCCGACCAGCACAATTTGCCCTTCGATCAACGGCGCAAGTACGCCATAGTTCTGCGGTTTAAAAAAATCCATCGCCCGGACATATCGATCTGATTTGTCCGGTGTGTAATGGACCCACATTTCCCCTGCAGCTGTTGTTGGAACTTCAAAAGCACCAATTTTAAGGTCGGTTATTGCTGGAGTGCCACTGTCTACTTCGCCGCTGGCACTGGTCGTTCGGACTATCAAGCCGCTGGCTCCCTGGGCCACCCGAAGGGCTTCTGTGATCAGGCCTGGATAAACGCTGGTTCCGTCGCTCGTAATCAACGGAATGCGGCGGATGACGCCATCGCGATCATCGAGGGAAACAGAAATCGATCCAATTCCGCTCGCTGTTTGTTGCAGTGCGTCGAGGCTCGGGACTGCGGCTGAGAAGGGCGGCAGGATCGCAACAGGATCTGCTCCCCCATAGGCAATGCCGGCTTTTTTCAAAGGCGTTCGGCCGGTTAACTGATCCGAGATAGCGAAGCCGAGAACAACCGGTGCGCTGGCTATTGTTGCGGCGAAACGTTCATCATTGTCTGGCAGCTGTTGCAGAGCTTCCTGAACAATCGCTGGCGTCTCGGGGGGAAGAGACGCACGGATTTGCGTTGGCGACGTTCGATCCGGTTCAGCGAAAACAACGTCGAATGCAATGGCGGCTGCGCCCATTTCAGTCAGGGTTTCAACCAGCTCGGCAACTTTGGTGCGTGGCCACGGCCATTGCCCTATTTCGGTGATGGAGGTCTCGTCAATGTCAACGATCCGTACTGGGGCGGGCATATACTCGCGCGGACTGAAACGTTGATAGTAATCGAATGTGAGCTCCCGAACGGCAACGAGAAAGTCCGGATTGGCAATCCGAAGCCCGGTCATCAGAATCAGGACGATGGTTGCGGTGAGCGCAACAAAACCGCGCCGTGAAAAAAAAGGGTCTATCCGAAACGTCATTGGTGCCTGATGTCTTGAAACTAACCAGCAGTGGCCCTGACCCTAGGGTGGTAAGGCGCCAAGGAGCAAGCTCAGACGGACCCGCAAACAAAAAACGCCGGGCGTTTTGCCCGGCGTTTCAGTAAATCCATGTTCCAAACGATTAAGCGGCTGGTTGTTGGTCAAGTGTGCGAGCACTGTTGCGGACCGCTTTTTGAACCTTTTCAAAAGCACGGACCTCGATTTGCCGCACGCGCTCCCGGCTGACACCAAACTCTCCGGAAAGATCTTCCAGCGTCATTGGGTCCTCCGACAGGCGGCGGGCCTCGAAAATCCGGCGTTCCCGATCATTTAGAACATCCATAGCGTCGCTGAGCATTTTGCGACGCATGTCGAGTTCTTCCTGATTGGCAAGCAAGGTTTCTTGGCTATCGCTTTCGTCGACGAGCCAATCCTGCCATTCGCCAGCATCTGCTTCCGCCCGGATCGGTGCGTTCAGGCTTGCGTCGCCGCCGAGGCGGCGGTTCATCGACACGACTTCTTCTTCCGAAACGCCGAGACGGGTTGCAATTTCCTGTACCTGGTGCGGCTTCAGATCGCCCTCTTCCAGCGCTTGTATCTTGCCCTTCAGGCGGCGCAGATTGAAGAACAGGCGTTTCTGGTTGGCTGTCGTCCCCATTTTGACGAGTGACCAAGAACGGAGAATGTATTCCTGAATGGCAGCCTTGATCCACCACATGGCATATGTTGCCAAACGGAACCCTTTGTCGGGCTCAAAACGTTTAACGGCTTGCATGAGGCCAACGTTGCCTTCGGATACGACCTCGCCAATCGGGAGACCATACCCGCGATAACCCATGGCGATCTTGGCAACGAGGCGCAGGTGTGAATTTACAAGGCGCTCGGCAGCTTCCGGGTCTTCGTGCTCCTTGTACCGCTTGGCGAGCATGTACTCCTCCTGCGGCTGAAGCATCGGAAACTTGCGAATCTCATCAAGGTAGCGGCTAAGTCCGCCTTCCCCTGCAGTGAGTGTCGGTAAGTTCTGGGCCATTGAATGCACCCCCTCTCGTCGAAATCACCCGGTTCCTCACTTTGCCCCGCAGAGCGCAGGCGTTTGGCTGAGGCAACCAAGTTACAATGCGTGCCCTATCGGCACACGCGAACAGCTAATATAGATTGAATTTAGCCGATTGCATGGCTTCAATGCGAATTGGCTTTCTAAAATTTTCGTAATCCGGATAAAAGATTTGCAAAATCATCGGGATATGGGCTTTCAAAGCGCAGCGTCTCGCCTGAAACCGGATGCTCAAATGCCAACAGTCCAGCATGCAAAGCTTGCCGGGTGAAACCGCCGACAAGGCTCTTTAATGGCTCTTCCAACCGGTTGATTTTCGTCTTGAAGCCGGAGCCATAATCATCGTCGCCAAGCAATGGATGGCCGATATGGGCCATGTGGACCCGTATCTGATGAGTTCGGCCCGTTTCAAGCCTGCATTCCATGAGTGAGGCAAGTGGAGGCTGGTCCGCGGCGCCGAAACGTTCCTTGACCTGCCAATGCGTAATTGCATGACGCCCGCTCGTTTTCACAACCGCCATCTTCTGCCGGTTTGCCTGAGAACGAGCCAGATTGGCATCAATCGTACCCTTGAGGCTGGATGGCGCCCCCCACACAAGCGCGGAATATGCGCGCTCCAGTGGTCCGGTGCGGCCATGATCTGCAAATTGTGCTGCTAGCCCTTGATGTGCCGGATCCGTTTTGGCGACGACTAGAAGCCCTGACGTGTCTTTGTCGATCCGGTGAACAATGCCGGGACGTTTCACCCCGCCTATTCCCGACAGGCTGGCACCGCAATGATGGATCAAGGCGTTGACCAGTGTGCCGGTCCAGTTGCCGGCACCAGGGTGAACGACCAGCCCAGCCGGTTTGTCGATTACGATGACATGTGCATCTTCGAAAACCACATTCAGCGGAATGTCTTCGCCTTTGGGATCCGGGTCCTCCGGTTCAGGAAGATGTAAAGTAATCTCGTCACCTTCATTGACCCGGTATTTCGGCTCCCCTATTTTCGCGCCTCCGATGGAAACGTCGCCCGCCTTGATCAGTGACTGAATTCTGTTCCGGCTCAATGTTTCCAAATGCGATGCAAGGACGGCGTCTATCCGCTTCCCGGCGTCCTCAGGATCAACCTTTAAAATGAAATCCGCGTCAAAGTTGGCCGGATCGTCTTGGGAATTGTCTGTCATGTCTCAACCTGATTTCCGGGATGAAGGTCCGGAAGATGCCCCTTTAGATCCTGCGACCGAACGCGTTCAGGCAAAACTGAAGCGCCTGTTGCTCGGGTCGTCCCTGATCATGTTTGCCGGGTTTATCGCTGTCTTTGCAGCAATCCTTTACAAGATCAACACTTATGAGGCCGATCCATCTGAGGCCGCAATCGTTGAAACCATAAATGTCGGTGCTGATGCCGAAGTACTGCAGGCAACGATATCCGAAGGGATTATGCTCGTTCTCGTGCGTGAAGGCACCACCACCGCCTTGCTCCGGTTTGATCCGCAAGATGGAAAATTATTAGGCCGGACGGTTTTCGTCGGCCGGTAGTGGATATAGACCGGTGGACTTCAAAAAAATGACCAAGGGGGCTTGCGTCCTGCTCTAACCCCCTTTATACGCACGGTCCTCGGCTTGAAACAAACAACTTTCAAGCCCCGCGCGCCCATCGTCTAGCGGTCTAGGACGCCGCCCTTTCACGGCGGAAACACGGGTTCGAGTCCCGTTGGGCGTGCCAACTTTCTCTCGATAACTAGGGTCTATTTTTAAACTGGTCACTAGTGGCTGGTTTCGAAAAGCCTTACCACTTGCCCGTTTCTAGATGGCCGGCAGGTTTTCAGTTTCGATAAGCTGCGTATCTGAGTCTTTTGCAATCGTCGCGAATTCCGGGCTCGGGCAACGGTCGGTTACAAGCGTCGTAACTTGCGAGAGGTGGCCAACCCGGACGGGCGCGGTGCGCTCAAACTTGGTGCTGTCCGCTGCCAGGATCACATGCCGAGCATTTTCCATGATCGTTTTGGTGACTTTGACTTCGCGATAGTCGTAGTCGAGCAAAGACCCGTCTGGATCAATGGCGGATGCGCCTATCACCGCAAAATCCACCTTGAACTGGCGCATGAAATCAACTGCGGCTTCTCCGACAATTCCGCCGTCCGCATGCCTTAAAACCCCGCCGGCAACAACCACTTCAATCTGGGAATAACCCCGCATCAAGCTGGCGACATTCAGGTTGTTGGTGATCACCATCAGTCCGTGGTGTTGCAAAAGTGCCTGTGCGACCGCCTCAGTTGTCGTGCCGATATTGATGAAAATAGACGCATTGTCGGGAATGAGTGCAGCAACACTGGAGCCGATGTCAGCCTTTTCCTTGCTGGAGATGATGCGCCTTGCTTCATAGCCGACGTTTTCAATACCAGATGAGAGCAAGGCTCCGCCGTGCGTGCGTGCGAGAAGACGGCGCTCACACAGCTCATTCAAGTCTTTTCGGATGGTCTGTGGACTGACTTCGAATCTTTTCGCCAAGTCGTCCACGCTGACACGGCCCATCTGGCGGGCCAGTTCGAGAATGGCGTTATGGCGTTCGATAAGCATGAGGTATTGGTCCGGTAGGAAGTTAGTTCAATAATTCAAAACGCACACAAACTGACGCCTTCTGTCGCAGCAGAACTCTTGTCAGGCAGCCCCGGCGGTCCGCCGTTGTTTCGGCTTTTTCACAGTCGGCGGATCTGTCTTTTCAGGGGGCACTTGATCGTTGTCACTCGAGGGCTCTTTGTTTTTTCGGGTCGACGCAACAATCCGGCTAACAAGGGCTTCCGCCGCGTTGGCGATATCTGTGGTAGATGAGCTTTCCGCGGCTTTGGGAGCCGGTGGAGGCGCGGTGTTTGGCTTTTCGGCATTGGTGGCAGCGCGGCGTGTTTTTCTCTTGGGCTTCATGTCACCAGCGGTACTTGACACAGGTGCCGAATTGCCGGCTGCTTTGGGGGAGGGCTTGGAAGCGGCTTTCTTTTTGTTGTTAGGGTCCGCTGACACTTGAGCAACCAGCTGCCGGAAATCCTGCCGCACCTGTGCAAGGGAAGAGGTGGCGGCAAGGTCTTGCCGAAGCTTCTTGATCTCCCCAGATAGCCGATTGACCGTGCGGTCCTTGTTTTTTAGCTGAGAAAGTCTTTGCGCGTTTTCTGTTGCCAGCGCTTCCAACTGCTCCGTCAAATGCTTCTGAAGATCGCTGTCTTTGATGTCGGCTGCGTCCAGCTGCAGGGAAAGCCGGGTCACTTCCGCCTGAGCAGTTATGAACTTTGCCTCAGTATCCACAAGCTGGGCTTCCAGCTCTGCAAGGCGGGCCCGCGCAGTCTCTGTTCGTTCAGCGTCGAGTTCACCGGCAACAGACGGTTCCGCCTTGGCCAGGCGCGCTTTCAAGGTCGCAACTTCAGCTTCCAGCCCCGTGATGGTCGCAAGCGCCATCGTGTCTGTGGCAGGCAGCCAATCGGAATTGTCTTCGCCTTGCGCGCCTTTTGCGGGCCCGTCTTCGCCGGTTTCCGGTTTCTGTGACCAGCTTTCCGCCAGAGCCTTCTCAGCTTCGGCGAGTTTTTGCTTTAGTTGTGCGACTTCCGAGGACAGCATGTCAGCTGATTTCTCATCGGAGGCTTTCGCAGAAAGCTCTGCGTTCAGTTTGGAAATCTCGCCTTCGTGGCGTTTTTCCAACGCAGCCATTTCTGTCTTCAGCCGTGTCACATCCACGTGCCACTTTGCAGCCTTTTCCCGCTCGGCGTTCAGAGACTGTTCAACGCGGCGTAGATCGACGGCATGTTGTGCGCGTGCCTGGTCCTGCGCAGCTCGCACCTCTGCGTAACTGGATGGATTGACAGCCCGCAGAGCCTCTTCGGTCAGTCTGGCGGCACGGCGATAGAAAGCTGGCAGGATCGCAAGGCAAATCAGCCCGGCCGTGCAAAACCCTAGTGCCACATACATCGCCGCTTCTATCACATCAGGCTCCCGGTGGCCGTTCAAAGCATCAAGACGTTACATCATCATTAGAGGACATCGGTTTAATAGCCAAGTCTGGGCTCCAGTTGAGGCTGGACCCTGATAGTTTTTGCAGGTCTCTAGAAAGGATTCCAAGTCGGTTCTCTTGTGAATTTCAAGTAACCGAGATTCAACCCGAGGCGTGCGCCTACCCCGGCCTTGATGGGGACCACGAAGACTGAGTCTTTTGCAAGGACTGTCATGCCGACGCCGCCAACCAGATAAGCGGACCCATTGACGCCGCTGAACCGGTCGTAAACCCGGTCAATACTCGGCAAATTATAGATCAGCATCATGACGCGTGCGCCGTCAGCTCCAAAGTCGATACCGATAGAGGGGCCTTGCCAGAATATTTTGTGGTTGCCTGCATTGCGGGTGTAAAGCTGACCCTCTCCAAACCGGGCACCTGCAACGAATGCACCAGAGCCTTCTTCCCCAAGAATGTACCCATTTGGTTCGCCATAACTTGCAAAAGCTCTCTCCACAACGGAGGCCAGCCCACCAGACACAGATCCGAAAAACTGATGCCCCGTTTGCAGGATCTGATCTTGGTCATAAGTGTTGACGGGAGGAGACTGCGTGTTGGTTGAGGTCTGTGCGAACGCAGCTTTGGGGCCAACTGACAAAAGCAGAATGACTGTGGCGGCTGGAAGAATTGAAAATACGAGCCGTGACATGTGTGCCATCCAGTAAACTCCTTGTCGCCAGGCAGGCGACGTCTTTCTCGCTGCGTTGCGTCTCTTCGATGTTAAACTTAACGAATACAGTGATGATTCGCAGTTCAATTGATGAAAGACGTGTCCGCCGAATCAATGAAACGTTGGCCCCCAAAAAAGACGTGGATGTGTCTTTCTGCAATCCTTGCAGCGGTTATTTGCCTGTGGAGCGTCGACGGAAAGGCTCGCCCCAGGAGTTTTGTGCCGGATCCGATTACTGGGTACGCAATTGGTGGGCACGACCCGGTTAGTTATTTTGTTGATGGATACCCGCGGAAGGGAAGCCGGGAATACACATATAAATGGGGCAACACCGAGTGGGTTTTTGTCAACAAGGGCAATATGGAAGCCTTCAAGCTGCACCCCAATGCCTATGCCCCGATGTTTGCGGCTTGCGGCGGATATGGCCTGTCGGAAGGCTTCGCGACGGCCGGAAATCCGTTCATCTATGCGATCGTCGAGGGGCGGCTGATGTTCTTCTATTCGGTGGTCAATCGGTTTCTGTTCATTGTGAATGGCACCCAAAGGCTCACCGAAGCCCGTTTGCATGCCGAAACTGTCGGCTGCCTGCCGGAATGACGGTTGATGTGGCCGTTGGGTCGGATTTGAGTTTGGTTTGCCGGTTTCGGCGGATGTATCTCCAAAAATAGCTTGGATGACCGGGAAATCGGCTGATTTGCCGCCTTGGCAGGGCCTTTGCGGATGTGTAACGCTGGCATATCGGCTTGCGAATCAGGTCGTTTTGGCAGGTTTTTTACAAAGAGCAGCGTCGAGCAATGTCCGCACTTAAAGAGCTTTCATCCATGGATCTTGCAGCCCTGGTGGCAAGCCGGGTCTGTCATGACATCATCAGTCCTGTTGGTGCGATCACCAATGGACTGGAAGTTCTGGATGAAGAAGGGTCTGAGGACATGCGCGAATTCGCCATGGATCTGATCCGGAAAAGTGCGCGACAGGCGTCTGCCAAGCTGCAGTTTGCACGACTTGCCTTTGGTGCTGCCGGATCCGCCGGCGCAGAGATTGATCTTGGCGATGCCCAAGTGGTTGCCACCGGGTTTATGGAAAATGAAAAATCCAACCTGAATTGGCAACTGGACCGGCACTTGATGCCGAAAAATTTTGTGAAGTTGCTTCTCAATCTCATCCTGATCGCCAATCAGTGCGTTCCGCGTGGGGGCGAGATCAAGGTTGAAATGAGTGGGACACCACAATCTCCGTCCTTTACTTTGAATGCGGCTGGTTTGAACCCGCGAATTCCGCTTGGAATGAAGGAAACCTTGAGCGGAGAAGAGCCTGAGCGCGTTGATGCACACTCTGTTCAGCCGATTTACTCGTTGCTTCTGGCGCGTGAGTGCGGGATGGAGTTAACAATAGATAAAGACGAAGACTGCGTAAAAATAACAGCTCTTCCGACCGAATAACTTAGGCCCGAAAAGAATCCTTTTGCTTCAGCGTATCTTAACGCTTTGACGCCAATCTACTCTCATGGACTTCCCGGTCCAGACATCCTTTTCAGGGTGCGGAACCAGTAACAAGTCGGGTGAGAGCAGGCCATGGACGACCTCCTCAGGGAATTTATTACCGAGACCAATGAGAGTCTCGACGTTGTAGACGTGGAGCTCGTAAAATTCGAGCAAGAACCGAACAACGCTACGATTCTAGACAACATATTCCGTCTGGTACATACGATTAAGGGTACCTGTGGGTTCTTGGGCCTTCCCCGGCTTGAAGGAATTGCACACGCGGCTGAAACCCTTATGGGCAAGTTCCGCGACGGTGCGCCGGTCACCCAAGACGCGGTGTCATTGATTTTGGTTTCCATTGACCAGATTAAGGACATTCTTGGTGAGTTGGAAGCTGCTGAAGGCGAAGAACCGCAAGGCGATGACAGCGAGCTGATCGGTAAGCTGGAAGAGATGTCTGCAGCGGCTGATGCCGCGATGGCCGGCGGCGGCGCAGCCGATGAACCGGCGGCGGATGCTGAGCCGGAAGCCGAAGCTGCGACCGACAGTGACGACTTTACACTGCCTGAACAAACCATTGAACGGCCGTTGCGACCTGGCGAAGTTTCGCTCGATGAGCTTGAGCGTGCCTTCCGTGAGACCGAGATTGAAGTCGAGGTTGCCGAAAGCGCTGAAGATGAGGCTCCGGACGAGCAGCCGGAAGAAATTGAGGCCCCGGCTCCAGCGGCAGCAAAAGCCCCTGAAAAGCCTGCAGAGGCGCAGCCAGCGGCAAAAGCCAAGCCTTCTGGTGAGGGCGGCGAGAAGAAAGCATCCGGCGGTGGTGTCTCCAACCAGAGCATCCGTGTTGCGGTCGATACGCTTGAACACCTTATGACGATGGTGTCCGAGCTGGTGCTGACCCGGAACCAGCTTCTGGAAATTGTACGCCGTCATGAAGACAGTGAATTCAAGGTTCCGCTTCAGCGCCTGTCAAACGTGACTGCCGAGTTGCAAGAGGGCGTGATGGCGACCCGCATGCAGCCGATTGGCAATGCTTGGCAGAAACTGCCTCGGATCGTCCGCGATTTGAGCCAGGATCTAGAGAAGCCGATCGAACTGGAAATGATCGGCGCTGACACCGAACTTGACCGTCAGGTTCTTGAGATGATCAAGGATCCGCTGACGCACATGGTTCGGAACTCCGCCGACCACGGATTGGAGCGTCCGGAAGAACGCCGCGCAGCTGGCAAACCGGAGAAGGGCATCATCACCCTTGCTGCCTATCACGAAGGTGGCCACATCATCATCGAAGTTCGTGATGATGGTAAGGGTATCGACGTTGAGCGTGTAAAGGCCAAGATCATCGAGCGTGGTCTTGCGACCGAGGCTGAAGTCGAGAAGATGACGGATGCTCAGGTTCAGAAGTTCATCTTCCATGCAGGCTTCTCGACAGCGGCGGCAGTGACCAGCGTTTCTGGCCGCGGTGTCGGGATGGACGTTGTCCGCAACAACATCGAATTGATCGGCGGAACCGTTGATCTGCGGTCTGTTACGGGCAAGGGTTCGAGCTTCATTATCAAGATCCCGCTGACCCTCGCGATCGTTTCTACGTTGATCGTTGAGGCCGGTGGTGACAGGTTTGCAATTCCGCAGCTTTCTGTCGTGGAATTGGTGCGTGTTCAGAAGAACTCCGAGCATCGGATTGAACGCATCAAGGACACGCCGGTCCTTCGGTTGCGCAACAAGCTGCTTCCTCTCGTCCACTTGTCCCAACTTTTGGGTATCTATGAGGGTGAAAACGCAGACGAAGCGATTGATGCTGACAACGGCTTCATCGTTGTGATGCAGGTCGGCAGCCAGACATTCGGTGTTGTCGTAGACGGTGTCTTCCACACGGAAGAAATCGTGGTCAAGCCGATGTCCACCATGCTGCGCAATCTCGACATGTTCTCGGGCAACACCATCCTCGGCGATGGTTCGGTGATCATGATCATCGACCCGAACGGCATTGCGGGCGCAATGGCAAGCCATGCATCCAGTGCTGTCGCCGAAAACAGCGAAGACGAACAAGAGGATTTGCAGCAAAAGGCAATGACCGGACAGAACGCGATTTCGTTGCTTCTTTTCCGCGCCGGTGCTCCAGAACCGAAGGCAGTTCCGCTGTCGCTGGTCACGCGTTTGGAAGAGTTCGACATTTCCAAGATCGAACGTTCCAATGGTCGCGATCTGGTGCAATACCGCGGTGCGCTCATGCCGCTCGTTTACGTCAACGACGGCGACAGCCACAAGACCGAAGGCACCCAGCCGATGCTGGTGTTCTCCGATGCGGGTCGATCCATGGGCCTTGTGGTCGACGAAATCGTCGACATCGTCGAGGACCGTATGAACATCGAAGTTGGGTCGGAGCGCCCGGGCGTTCTCGGCTCCGCGATTGTCAAAGAACGTGCGACCGAGATCATCGACCTTGGCTTCTATCTGCCGCAGGCGTTCGAAGACTGGTTCATGCGGAAAGAAATGGACATTGAGGCACTTACAAAGAAAGTTCTCTTTGTCGACGACTCTTCTTTCTTCCGCAACATGCTGACACCGGTTCTGAAAGCCGCCGGTTACGATGTGACCACTTGTGTTGGTGTATCGCAGGCGTTTGAACTGTTGGAAAACGGTGACAAGTTCCATGCGATTGTCAGCGATATCGAGATGCCTGAAATCAACGGCTTCGAGTTCTGCGAGGCAATCCGTCGTGATCCGCGTTTCCGACAGATGCCAATCCTAGCACTGTCTTCGCTCGTGACGCCCGCGTCCATCGAGCGTGGCCGTCAGGCTGGATTTGATGATTACGTCGCAAAATTCGACCGTCCAGGTCTGATCGCAGCGTTGAAAGATATCTTTGCCGGTGATTTGGGAGCTGCCGCATGAGTATGTTGGAGAACAAGGTTGCCGGAGATAAAAATGCCGGCAACGACATGATCCAATATGTGACCGTAGTGATTGGCGGTCAGTTGTTTGGATTGCCGATCTCTCAGGTTCACGATGTGTTTGTTCCTGAGAGCGTGACACGGGTCCCGATGTCCGCGCCGGAAGTACAAGGCGTATTGAACCTTCGCGGACGTATTGTCACTGCGATCAATATGCGGCGCCGACTGCATCTGCCGCCGCTTCAGGATGAGCAGATGATGGCTGTCGGTATCGAGTACAAACATGAGAGCTATGGACTGGTTATCGACACGGTCGGTGAGGTTTTGACCCTGCCGTCCAGTTCAGCTGAACCAAACCCATCGAACCTGGACCGCCGCTGGGCGGAAATCGCAGGCGGTGTCCATCGGCTTGATGGCCAATTGATGGTAATCTTGGACGTGGACCGCTTGCTTGGCGCAATGTTCACCGAACCCATGGCAGCAGCATAAAAAGACCTGCAAGACGGTCGATAGTGGAGTTACGCCCGATGAAACAGTGCCTTGTCGTCGATGACTCTAGCGTCATTCGAAAGGTCGCACGCCGGATCCTTGAAGATATGAACTTCGAGATTGTCGAGGCAGAGGACGGTCAGAAGGCGCTTGAAGAATGCCGGAAGACAATGCCGGATGCCATCCTTCTGGACTGGAACATGCCTGTCATGGATGGGCTGGAGTTCTTGACCAGCCTGCGCGCAGAGGAAGGCGGCGAAAGTCCTGTGGTCGTGTTTTGTACGACGGAAAATGATGTCGCTCATATCGCCCGGGCAATTCGCGCGGGTGCAAACGAATACATCATGAAGCCGTTTGATCGTGAGATCGTGGAAGCCAAGTTTCAAGAAGTTGGGCTTATCTAAGTACAGAGTTGGTCGATCAATATGGCATTTGCTCAACGAAATGTGACGGCTGGGGTCACGCCGGGTGCAGACCCGATTAAGGTCATGGTGGTGGATGATGCCGTCGTGATCCGTGGGCTTTTGACCAGGTGGCTCGGTGAGGACAAGGCGCTTAAAGTTGTCGGCTCTCACCGAAACGGCAGGTTGGCCGTGGAGGATATCGAGAAAAGCAACCCTGATGTTGTGGTTCTCGATATTGAAATGCCGGAAATGGACGGGATGACTGCTTTGCCGCTTATGTTGGCAAAGAAACGGGACTTGGTTGTCATCATGGCATCCACACTGACGCGTCGGAACGCGGAGGTCAGTCTTAAGGCCCTGTCCTTGGGCGCCGCCGATTACGTCCCTAAGCCGGAGTCGACTTCTGAAGTCACTACATCTGTCGATTTCCGCCGGGAACTGATCGACAAGGTCAAAGCCCTTGGCGCCCGTGCTATTCGGATGCGTGCACCTGTGCGGACGATGCGTGCGGAGACGCGTGCTGGCCAGACATCACGGCCATCCGCACCAACGTCTCCGGCTGCGCGCCCAGCTGTTGATACGCGTGCAAGCTTTCGCGGAGCTGGTCCTCAAGGGGCAGCCGCGACGCCGAAGTTTAAACTCCGGCCGTATTCTTCAGCGCGTCCGCGGATCCTGGCAATCGGGTCATCGACCGGTGGACCTCAGGCTTTGCAGGAAGTCATGAAGGAAATTGGCACGGCAATGAATGATGTGCCGGTGGTCATTACACAGCACATGCCGCCGACGTTTACGGCGATTCTCGCTGAACATATGGGGAAGGCCGCGCTGCGCCCGTCAAAAGAAGGCGAGGATGGCGAGGTATTGAAACCCGGAAATATCTATGTCGCTCCGGGTGGCAAGCACATGACAGTCGAAAAAGAGGGTGGAGCCGTAAAAATACGGCTCAATGACGGACCGCCTGTCAATTTCTGTAAGCCAGCAGTTGATCCGCTTTTTGACAGTGTGTCGAAGGCCTATGGGTCGGCCTGCCTTGGTTTGATTTTGACCGGCATGGGCTCCGATGGGGCCAATGGCGTCCGGACAATTGCCGCAGGAGGCGGTAGCATTATCACTCAGGATGAAGAAACAAGTGTTGTTTGGGGTATGCCTGGAGCAGCCGCCAACACCGGCATGTGCTCTGAAGTTCTGCCATTGAAGGCAATCGGACCGAAGGTGTCCCGCGTCTTGAAGGGGAGCACACGATGACCCCTATGGAATTTGATTTCCTCAAGACATTCTTGAAAACGCGCTCCGGTCTCGTTCTGTCAAACGACAAGCAATATCTGGTGGAAAGCCGGCTGCTGCCGATCGCCCGTAGTTCCAAGTTAGAAACCTTGAGTGCGCTGATTCAGTCACTGCAAAAAGGTGGCAACCGGGCTTTGGAAACGGAAGTTGTCGAAGCCATGACGACCAATGAGTCGTTCTTCTTCCGCGACAAGACCCCGTTTGAGCATTTCAAAGAGACGATGCTTCCGGCAATGTTGCAAAACCGTGCAACACGTAAACAGATTAAAATCTGGTGCGCGGCGGCATCGACCGGCCAAGAACCGTATTCGCTCGCGATTTGCCTGAAAGAGGCGGCCGCAAAAGTCGGCGGTTGGCGCATTCGCATCCTGGGCACAGACCTCTCGCAGGAAGTGCTGGAAAAGGCGAAAACCGGACTTTATAGCCAGTTCGAGGTTCAACGCGGACTTCCGATCCAGCTGCTGTTGAAATACTTCGATCAAAAGGGCGATATGTGGCAGATCAATGCCGGATTGCGGGCTATGATCGAATGGAAGAAACTAAATCTTCTGGAGCAGTTCTCCCATATCGGGGAGTTCGATATCGTCTTCTGCCGGAACGTCTTGATCTACTTTGATCAACCGACAAAAACCGAGATCCTAGAGCGGATCGCTAAGGCTCTCCCGGACGATGGTTTCCTGGTTTTGGGCGCAGCTGAAACGGTGGTTGGCTTGACTGATGCCTTCAAACCGGTTCCTGGGAAACGCGGTCTTTTTCAGAAAAAGCAGGCTGCTCAGACAGCGACACGTCCTGCTTTGGCAGGGGCAACATCACGGCTGGCAGTTGGTGCAACAACGCTCCGTTAAGGCGACACTCCAAATTTCTGTAAAGCCCGCTGGTTTTCCCGAAAACTTAGCGGGCTTTTCTTTTGATCTGGAAAGATGCAAGTGCCGGCGGAGGTCCGCGCCAGTTCGTCCTGACGGCGTAAGGTCCTACCTATCGATTTGAGATCCACCATCAGCTGACGGTTGTCGCAGATTTTGCTCTGCCCAGGCTCTTACCGTGCTGACATAGCGTCGGCTAACCGGGATTTGAGTTCCGTCGTTCAACACGAGCCGCGTATTGTTGCCCTCTTTCTGGACCTGCTGAATGGCCTCGTGGGCGATCCAATGGCTCCGGTGAACCTGCATGCCAGTGTTTTCCGGAAGCTCCCGGAGAATATCGCTGAACCTGTAGAGCACCATTTGTGTGTCATTCGGGCCGACCAATTTCACATAATGCTCTTGAGCCTCTGCGCGGAGAATGCGGTCGGTAAATGGTGGTGAAAGGCTCTCCAGCAAAGATGATTTTGTCGAGGTGTTCTCTGGTTCTGTAATTGCCGGGCCGGATGGTTCTGCAGCGGACATCTCCGTTGAGCCAGTGTTTGCGCCGCTGAGTGGCTGAAGCTGTACCGGTATCCAACATGCCTGGAGTATCATGGGAATGCTTAGCAACGCGCACAAAGCGACATGGTTGTCCAAGAGATAGACAAGCTCTTGCAGAAACGCCCCAAGCCGAATTGCGGATCCCGCTTCGCCCAATGCGGGCGCGTCGAGTTCAGGGAGTCCGAGAACAATGTCCAGTGCGGTTACAGAAAGGACAAAGGGAATGTAGCTTGCGAGTGCAGCGAGGCCGATTGCCCAAAGGGTATGCTTGGCAATTCTGGGCAACAAGCTGAGCAGCTGCAAAAAGGCAATAAACAGTGTGGATTCAATTCCGATCCGTACCAACCAATAGCCATAGACGCCGATGACTGGCCATCCCTCTGGCCGCGTCTGTTGGTTCGCAGCCAGCAATCCCGCTGCGGCGAGGGTCAGCCCAAACAGTGTTAGCGACCCGTGCCGCGTCATTCAGAATTCCTTCCATCGGACAGGATTCATCATACCATTGATGATGCATGAATGGAAAACGTCAATAAGCATCTGAAAAGGTTGATATTATTTTTACACTTAAGAATTCACGAATTAATGAGGGCTCAATTGGTCTAAGGCGGTTTCCCGTCAGCTATTGTGTCCCAGTTATCCATATGTGTTCGTTCACGGCTTCGTTGTATGACGAGTTAAAAAGAGCCTTGGACCCAGTTTGATCAATCAGGGGAAATACACATGAGTGATATCCAAGTCCAACTGACGCGGCGCGCTGCGCTTCTTGGGGCAGGGGCTGCTGCAGTGGGAGCTGGAGTGGTGTCCTCCGGCGCAGTGCATGCTGCTGCCGAGAAGCAAGGCCCTATGGCGGCACCCGTCGCGCGGTACAATGTCGGCTCTTTTGAGGTCAACACGTTGCTGGATGGTGCCGTGACCGTTGGTGAGCCACAAAAGACCTTCGGCATGAACGTCGATGCGGACACATTTGCGGCAAAATCGTCAGAGTCCTTTATCCCTGCGGATACTTTCAAAGCTTTCTTCACACCCACTCTGGTCAATACAGGCTCTGAGCTGGTTCTCTTTGACACTGGCGTTGGCGAAGGTGGACGCCCAGCGCGGGGCAACATGCGTGCTGCCCTGGAAAGCGCAGGCTACACTCCGGAACAGGTCGACGTCGTGGTCATCACCCATATGCATCCTGACCACATCGGTGGCCTGATGGAGGGCGGTGCGCCAGCTTTCCCGAACGCGCGTTACGTGATCGCTCAAAAAGAATATGATTTCTGGGCGGGAATGGATCCGGAAGCGAACGGTGTCACCAAACTGATGACCAAAAACGTCAAGCCGCTCGCGGACAAGATGACTTTCCTGGATGAAGGTGGCAGCGTTGCCGGTGGGATCACCGCAATGGCTGCCTACGGTCATACACCGGGTCATACACTTTATATGCTGGAAAATGGCGGTCAGCAGCTTCTTCTCGCTGCCGACCTGGCAAACCACTATGTCTGGTCGTTGGCGCGCCCTGACTGGGAAGTTCGGTTTGATATGGACAAGGAAGCTGCGGCAGCAACCCGGAAATCTGTCCTGGGCATGCTGGCAACCGACCGCATCCCATTTGTCGGCTACCATATGCCATTCCCAGCAGTCGGATATGTCGCAACGGACGGGGACGGCTTCCGTTACGTACCAGCGTCCTATCAGCTTAGCCTCTAGTGCACAGGCCCCATCCCTGAAACTAGAGAGGCGGAAGCGGCTGGAGCTCGATCCAGCCGCTTCTATTTTGAGCAACAAAAAACCCGGCTGTTTTCAGCCGGGTTTTTTCGATCTTATTGAGCCGCGTGTTTATGCGGCGGCCTCAACATCCGGTTCGCGCAGAACATATCCACGGCCCCAAACTGTTTCGATGTAGTTCTTTCCAGACGTCGCAGCGGCCAATTTCTTGCGCAGCTTACAAATAAAGACGTCGATGATCTTCAGCTCGGGCTCGTCCATGCCGCCATAAAGGTGGTTCAGGAACATCTCCTTGGTCAGGGTCGTGCCCTTCCGAAGAGAGAGAAGTTCAAGCATCTGATATTCTTTGCCGGTCAGATGCACACGCTGTCCCCCGACCTCAACGGTCTTGGTGTCCAGATTGACCTTCAGATCGCCAGTGACGATGACGGACTGTGCATGACCTTTCGACCGGCGCACGATGGCGTGGATGCGGGCCACAAGCTCGTCCTTGTGGAACGGCTTGGTCATGTAGTCGTCGGCGCCAAAGCCCAAGCCACGAACCTTGTCCTCGATGCCGGCGTTACCGGACAGGATCAAGATCGGTGTCTTAACTTTAGAGACCCGAAGTGTGCGGAGAACCTCGTACCCGGACATGTCCGGCAGGTTCAGATCCAGCATAATGATGTCGTAATCGTACAGCTTGCCGAGGTCGATACCTTCCTCGCCAAGATCTGTCGTGTAGACGTTGAAGTTCTCGGACTTCAGCATCAATTCGATGCTTTGCGCTGTCGCGTTATCATCCTCAATCAACAATACACGCATGCCAATCCCCTTATTCTGCCTTTCCTGGGCAAGTCGCAACGGCTGTGTCGGCGCCTGCTACGAAGGACTGCTGTTAACCCCGACTCATTTGTTATCGGTTAATGGTTAACAAATTCTCTTTCATAGCGGCAAGGCTCGTTGGAACGTTTCTGTGAACAACACCCAACTAATTGAATCCCCGGAAAGAATCCCGATTCATCTTTCTTAAAGTGGTGCGTTAAGAAACCGGCGTAACCGATTCCGTTCAGATTCCTTTCAACAAAGCCAGATTAACTTAGAAATGACCCTCGCTCGTCTGCCTTTCAAAGGTTAAGATTAACCAGACTCGTAAACGATCGGTTACCAAAACCATTAATGGTTAGAGGATTCTTAGGTGAAGGCGCTTTTTGCGGAAATTGATTCGCTTATGGCTACGGAAATTTATGGCCGTGTAGCCGCCGTTCAGGGGCTGCTTGTCGAGATTGCCGGACCCATTCACGAAATGAGTGTCGGATCCCGTTTGTTGATCGACAGTGGTGAGGATAACCCGCAGGTTCCTGCAGAAGTTGTAGGGTTCCGGGAAGGGCACGCGCTGTGTATGCCTTTCTCCGGTCTTGAAGGAGTGCGGATGGGATGCAAGGCCGTAATCACCTCCCGGGAGAGCGTTGTTCATCCGAGTAATGCCTGGCTTGGCCGAGTGATTAATGCTCTTGGTGAACCAATTGATGGTAAAGGACCTCTTCCAAATGGCGGTCTGCCTCGCAAATTGCGAAGCGCACCTCCGCCGGCCTCTGAACGGGCCCGGGTGGGGCCACCGCTGGATCTTGGTGTCCGGGCACTCAATACCTTCGTTACGTGCTGTGAAGGTCAGCGTATGGGTATCTTCGCCGGTTCGGGCGTTGGTAAATCTGTGCTTATGTCGATGCTGGCCCGAAACACCCAGTGCGACACGGCTGTGATCGGGTTGATCGGTGAACGTGGCCGGGAAGTGCAAGAGTTCATTGAAGACGATCTTGGCGAAGAAGGATTGGCCCGGTCGGTGGTTGTGGTCGCGACTTCTGATGAGAGTGTGTTGATGCGGCGGCAGGCAGCTTATCTTGCCATGACGGTCGCAGAACATTTCCGGGACGAGGGCGACAAAGTTCTGTGCATGATGGATTCGGTAACCCGATTCGCTATGGCGCAACGCGAAATCGGCCTTTCCATCGGGGAACCGCCGACATCAAAAGGATATACACCGACGGTCTTTACCGAATTGCCGCGCCTTCTGGAGCGGGCTGGCCCCGGAAAAACTGGATCAGGCTCGATTACCGGGCTCTTTACTGTTCTTGTGGAAGGCGACAATCACAACGAACCTGTTGCTGATGCTGTGCGCGGGATCCTGGACGGGCACGTTGTGATGGAGCGCGGGATCGCGGAACGGGGACGGTATCCAGCAATTAATGTCTTGAAATCTGTATCGCGGACCATGCCGCGTTGTGTCCCTCCGGAGCAGCAACCTGTCTTGAGAAAGGCAAAGCAGCTTCTCTCCACCTATACGGATATGGAAGAACTCATTCGGCTTGGTGCCTACAGGCGGGGATCGGACCCGACTGTTGATGAGGCAATCTTTCGATTCGGGCCAATTGATGATTTCCTGAATCAGGGCAAAGACGAGTCGACAACAATTTTTGAAGGTTATGCGCAGCTTGCCAACCTTTTGGAAATGACTCAGGGATAGACTACCCGTGTAAGGGGAGTATTGAGTAATGAAAACCCGAGACAGTTTGATCCGTTTGAAGCGGTTTCAGGTTGACGAAAAACGGCGGCAGCTCGCCCAGATCGAGAGCATGATATCCGAGTTCAACCGGATGGCGGACGAGCTCGATGATCAGATTCGCACCGAGCAGGAGCGGACAGGGATTACCGACGTCAGTCATTTCGCCTACCCGACATTCGCAAAGGCTGCTGCTGATCGTAGAGACAATTTGCGTAATTCGGCCCATGAACTGGACGATCAGTTGCAGCGCGCTCAGGACGAGCTCAGCGAGGCTATTGAAGATCTGAAGAAGTTCGAACAGCTGGAAGAGCGGGATCAGCAGCGCGAACGCACCGCTCAGGAAGCCGCAGAGCAGGAACAACTTGATGAAGTTGCTGCGCGTGGACGGTCCAGATACTGAGATCAGGAACGGTTTGTGAAACAGGCGCCGCGGCGGTTTTGGCCACGGCGTATAAATTGTGTGAGCCAGTCGCCTTTATAAAGATATATTTGGAATACTATTCTCGCGACATAAATTGCGGGACGAAATCGTCTTCTGAAATTGAATAAACCTTCTGCAGGAGCAACCAATATGCGGTTGATGATTGCACTACTCCTGCCAATCGCAACTTTTTCATTCACACTCGGCATTACCCTCCCGCTGATGAGTATTGAAAAACTCTATTTTCTGGAGGAGCGGCCGTCTCTGCTAGAGGTCATTCATGGTTTGTGGCTGGAAGGGGATGGAGCGCTAGCGGTGATCATCGCGTTGTTTTCCGTCGTGTTTCCTGCTGCAAAGATCATCGTTGTACATGTCGCCGTGATAACAGGCGCACGGCTGAGATCGCTCGCGTTGCTGTCGACGCTCAGTAAGTGGTCCATGCTGGATGTGATGCTTGTCGCGCTGGTCCTCTTTGCGGCGAAAACCAGCGGTTTGGCGGCCGCCTCGATCCTGCCGGGGCTATGGTTTTATGCCGGCGCTACTCTTGCGACCGCACTTGCTGCAGCCTTGTGCCAGCGGGCGACCGGAGAATGATTACGCAAAAGCGAGCCTGCTAGAAACCGTCGCAGCCGCGTCTGATTTTTTGCCTTTGCGATTTGCCTGGAAGTCGGAGCACCGGCCCTCTTTGGACGCTTCCAGCTCCTTGAGATGCGCAGCGTAAGCGCCGATCCAGCTGGAGCCCTTCTTGGCAGGAATCCGAAGGTGGTCGCAACGAGCTTTCACAAACAATGCAAATGTTTGAGGTTGAAGGCCGCAACGGGCAGCCGTCCGCATGACGGTTTCCAGTTTTCCGTTGAAAACGGCGTCCTTGAAGGCTTTTTGCGCTATCCGTCCGCGCAAGCTCATGAGCTCAATGACGTGGTTGAACCGCTGGTCCTGGAGCAAGAGCGTGATCAGCTCATCCGGTGTTGCACCAGCGCGTTGTGCATCCGGCCACAACAAGCTCATATCGTGATTGTCCAAGGCATGCCCAAGTTCCCGTCTCAGTTTCTTGATTTTCGCAATCTGATCGAGCTGTTCCTGTGACAGGGCACCTTGAATGATTGACGTCAAACGTTTCTTTGCGTCCTCATTGACCATTGGCAGCAATTGCTGGCAGATCGCGGGCGTCAAATCCGATCTATGCGACAAGCTTTCCCGAACTTTAGTATCTTCGGCAGCAAGCCGTACGAGGCAAACCATGGCATCTCGGGACAATCGAATTTCCCGGTTCCCCGCAAGGATGCGGTGGATCGGGGTGTCACCCTTTTGAGCAAGTGCGTCGGAGACTTCAGAACTGAGGTCTGGTCGGTGGGCAATGGCTTGCAAATGCGCATTGCTCAGTTCTTGAATGAATTGAAGAAGATCTTCCTGTGAGAAGACAGGAGAAGACGCCAGTAGGGGGGATGCAATTGGTGCATCATCTTCCGCGATTTTTTTGGCCAACGCATCGGGTACGTCTGGGCAGTTTGACAGTTTCTGCGCGAGGCGTACGCGGTCGTCGGCCGTGGCGTCGCTGTAAAGCTTGAGCGTTACCTCAGCAAATATTGTGAGTTCCGGTGTGGTGCGCTGGTCCAAATCATCAGTAACGAGCCTGCAAAGCTCACCGAACAGCGCCGCTCGTGCGGAATCTGTACCTTCCTCGGCAAGTTTTAACAGCGTGACTGACATCTTTCCTCCTCTTAACACGGAAGGAAAGCTTCATACTGTTATTAATACGTTACCATTTAGTCCGAAAGTTAAAGATGACCTTGCGGAAATTTAGGATATTTCTTGATATTTTGCGACGTATATCGTCATAAATCGCAATGTATTGACTAATCGGGAGCAGACATGACTTCTGTTGAGCGAACCGCTAAAGACATCAAACCGGGATTGCCGTGGGCCTACGTCACCTCTAGCATACTGTCTTTCCAACGATAATTCTGTGCTGGTGGAAGCCTTTATGACCGTCCTTATGCGTAGCCTTTGCCTGATCATTTTTCTTATGCTTGTTCCAGGTGTGGCAATCGCGCAAGACGCTGCTGGTTCCACCCAGCAAGCAGACGAAATCAACCAGGCGCGGGACGCACTGATCAAGATTTTAGAGGATCCTGATACCCGCGCGGCACTCATCAAACAACTGAGCGAAGACCAGCAGACGTCGGATAATGGCAGTGATCAAACTGGCGCGCAGTCCGAGCCCGCTACGGCGACACCAGTTGAGGCCAATGAGAGCTTTGTGCTGAGGGTAGGGGAATACACCCGCAAGCTTGCAGATGAAGTTGGCATCTTCCTCGATAGAGCAGAGCATTCGCTGAACGGACTGTTTTTGATCCTCAAAGGTGATATTCCGATCAAGTGGGATCGGGTTCAAACGGTATTTGTGCAAGTTGCAGCGGTCTTGTTTGCCGCATACTTGGCTTTCTGGTCAGGTCAGTTGGTTGCTCGAAAAGCGTATGCCGGGCTCGCTCTCAAGGCGCGTTATGGTGGCGGGCTGATGCGGACATCCATTCTGGTCTTGTCGACCGTGATTGACGGGATCACGGTCGCAATCGGTTTGGGCGTTGGCTATTTTGTCGCTCTTCTGGCGTATGGCGGGTTTGCAGCTGGCGTCACCATTCAGGAAAGTCTTGCGCTCAATGCGTTTTTCATAACGGGCATGGCCAATGTCGCGCTTCGGTTTGTGTTTGCGCCGCGCCGTCCGGAGTTGCGATTGCTTCCCTTCGACGACCAGAATGCCCTTTATTGGTACACAAGGCTTCGGTTGTATATGTACTGGAACAACTTCGGCATATTTTTGCTTGTTCCCGTTTCCAACATTGCTGTTTCGTTTGTTCTTGGGAATGCGCTTCGCTTTCTGATCGTGCTCAGCGGCATGATCTACTTGATGGTGTTGATTGTGCGGAACCGCGTCCGGGTGCGGGAGGGAACGCAAGGATATGCGGAAACGCTGCAGAGTAATCTGGCGCAAAGGGCTCTATCCAACCTTGGAAAGCTTTGGCATGTTGGCGCGCTTGGCTACATCGTCGCGATTTTTGTCGTCTGGGTAACCCGGCCGTTTGATGCAACAACCATCATCTTGCGGGCGACCGTCCTGTCGATTGTCACGATCATGGCAGGGATGGCGCTGTCGTTGATCGTTACCCGAGCCATCAAGGGCGGAATACGACTGCCCGAAGATCTGAACACAAAGCTTCCAGCACTCCAACACCGGCTAAATGCCTTCGTTCCGCGACTGCTCAAGCTGGTTCGATTCTTTGTCTTTATCGCAACCGTTCTCCTGCTCTTCGAAGTTTGGGGACTCTTCAGCATTCTGGATTGGTTGTCGTCTGAAACCGGTAACCGGCTCGTCAGCAGCTATGGGTCCGCATTCCTTGTTGTTCTGGTTGGTTTCGCTATCTGGTTGGCGTTGATGTCTTGGGTTGACCTGCGCCTGCAATCGCGGCGCGGTCACATCGTTACCGCGCGCGAGCGAACACTTTTCCAACTGTTTCGAAATGCCGCGACCGTCGTCATTCTTGTGATGACCGTTTTGCTCGGACTGTCGGAAATCGGCATTGATATCGGCCCGCTGATCGCCGGTGCCGGTGTAGTGGGTCTTGCGATTTCATTCGGTGCGCAGACCCTTGTGAAAGACATCATCACGGGCGCCTTCATTCAGATTGAGAACGCAATCAACCAGGGAGATGTTGTGACCGTCGCAGGCATCACCGGCACTGTTGAAGGCATTACCGTGAGATCTGTCCGGATTCGCGACCTGAATGGGACGACACACATCATTCCATTCTCGTCTGTGGACATGGTGTCCAATTTCATGCGCGGTTTCTCGTATCACGTGGCCTTGATTGGGGTGTCCTACGATACAGATATCGCCGAGGCAAAAGAGGCGATGCAGGAAGCATTCCGGCGTCTCAAAGCGACCGACTACGGTTCCAAGATATATGAAGATCTTGAAATGCACGGGGTCACAAACTTCGGTGCAAGTTCGATCGACATTCGTGCCCGGATCAAAACCACGCCAGGTGATCAATGGTCGGTCGGTCGGGCTTATAACGAGTATGTCAAACAGGTTTTTGACGAGCGCAACATCGAAATCCCGTTCCCGCAAGTGACCTATCATGCAGCAACGCCAGCTTATGCGAAGGACGATGTACCAAAAGTCACGCAAGCCAAGGCCACCAAGAAACCGAAACCGCTCGCCGACGACGCGCCGGCGGAGGATGGCGACCGCTAGCCGCATACTTCCATCTTGCATTTTTCTGCGCCTCTGCTGGCTGGCTTGTCCTCTGGCAGGGGCTTTTCTTATGCGTGAATGAATTGTGATTGATTTTCGACTGGTTTCGAATTATTTTCGTTTTTGAAATCGCGCGAAATATACGGAGCCTTAGAGGACCATGGCGGCGGACTACGATCTTTTTGTAATTGGTGGCGGGATCAATGGTGCAGGAATCGCCCGTGATGCTGTCGGTCGGGGCGCGTCGGTTATGCTTGTTGAGATGGGAGACCTTGCGGGAGCAACCTCGTCTGCATCGACCAAGCTTATCCATGGAGGCCTGCGCTATCTTGAGTATTACGAGTTCGATTTGGTGCGCAAAGCGCTGAAGGAACGCGAGGTCCTTTGGAAGCTGGCGCCGCATATCGCCTGGCCACTGCGTTTCATTCTGCCCCATCATAAAGATCTGCGTCCGGCGTGGCTGCTGCGGCTCGGCTTGTTCATGTATGACCATCTCGGCGGCCGTAAACTTCTGCCGGCGACAAAGACCGTGCCCCTGGATCAAGGGACCTACAGCAAGGGTTTGAAAAAGCTTTTCAAGAAGGGGTTTGAGTACTCAGATTGCTGGGTCGACGATGCGCGTTTAGTGGTACTGAATGCCCGCGATGCTGCCGATCGCGGGGCTGAAGTCCTGACCCGCACAAAATGCGTCAGCGCCCGCCGGGAGGGAGATCATTGGCAAGTTGTCCTCAAAGATCTGTCGTCCGGCACTGAGCGCACCGTGACAGCCTCCGTTTTGGTCAACGCTGCCGGGCCTTGGGTTGCGGAAATGCTGCGCGGAGTCGTTGGAGCAAACAATTCGTCGGCCGTCCGCCTCGTTAAAGGCAGTCACATCATCGTGCCGCGTCAGTTCGAGCACGACCGGTGCTTCATTTTCCAGAACGGCGATGGCCGGATTGTATTTGCGATCCCGTATGAAAATGACTTTACGCTCATCGGGACCACCGACGTCGATTACCAGGATGACCTTGGCAAGGTGCAAATCTCTCAAGACGAGGTTGAGTATCTGTGCAAAGCGGTGAGCGAATATCTCGAGACGCCGGTTACTCCGGATGATGTCGTCCATACCTATTCGGGCGTGCGCCCACTTTATGATGACGGCGCGAAAGATGCGAAGGCTGCCACACGCGACTATGTCCTGGAGTTGGATGCCGGGGACAAGAAACCGGCCGTTCTATCTGTGTTTGGCGGTAAAATCACAACGTACAGGAAGCTATCCGAACACGTTCTGGAAAAACTGAAACCACATCTGCCATTCAAACGCGAAGAGTGGACGGATCAGGACGTGCTGCCAGGCGGAAACTTCAACGTTCTGGCTTTTGAAGAAGAAGTCTCGGCGCTACAGGCCCATTATCCTTTCCTCGACAAAATCTTCGCCACGCGTCTGATCCGCCTTTACGGCACTGATGCCCGGTCTATCCTGGGCAAGGCAGCGCAACTTTCTGATCTTGGTCAGCTGTTTGGCTACAATCTCTATGAAGCCGAAGTGAAATGGCTCGTCAGCCGCGAATGGGCCCGGACCGCAGAAGATGTCTTGTGGCGGCGGACCAAATTGGGTTTGCGTTTGAGCGAAGTGGAAACAGCCGCGCTCGACAACTACCTCTCTGCTCATCTTGCGGAGTTGGTTGGCACTGCTGCATAGTACTGTCAAAACCTGACCGAACCGCCGGGAGCCGCCGGCGGTTTTTTAAAAACAACAAGCATGAAATTTGGGAGGAGCGCCATGGCCGGATGTGTGTTGGCGATTGACCAGGGCACTACGTCAAGCCGTGCCATTGTCTTTGGTGAGGATTTTCAGCCGGTAAGTGTCGGGCAGCAGGAGTTTCCGCAACACTTTCCAATGTCTGGTTGGGTTGAGCACTCACCATCCGATATTTGGACCAGCACGCTCCGTGTTTGCCGCGAGGCGATGGAAAAAGCACCAGGCAACGGTGCCGATGTTGCAGCGATCGGGATTACAAACCAGCGTGAAACAACGCTGGTCTGGGATCGCAAAACCGGTGAGCCGGTCTACAATGCGATTGTGTGGCAGGACCGCCGGACCGCCGACTTTTGCGCAAAACTTCGCGGAGACGGTCTTGAGGCAAAATTCACAGCCAAGACTGGCTTGCTGCTTGATCCCTATTTCTCCGGGACAAAAATCGCCTGGATCTTGGACAATGTCGACGGCGTTCGTGCACGAGCCGAACGCGGTGAACTTGCGTTCGGAACGGTTGATAGCTGGCTGATCTGGCATTTGACAGAAGGAGAGGTGCACGCGACTGACGCTACCAATGCATCCCGGACACTGATTTACAACATCCATGACAATTCCTGGGATGCCGAGCTTTGCGAGCTATTGAAAATCCCAATGAGTCTTCTGCCCGACGTCAAAGACAGCGCGGATGATTTCGGGGTGGCCAAGGCGGATCTCTTCGGGCGGGAGTTGCCGATCCTTGGCGTCGCCGGGGACCAGCAGGCTGCCACTGTGGGACAGGCGTGTTTTGAACCGGGCATGGTGAAGTCGACCTACGGCACCGGCTGTTTTGCCTTGATGAATACGGGTACGAAGCCGGTCGCCTCTGCAAACCGGATGTTGACGACGATCGCTTACCAATTAAACGGTGAGACGACTTATGCGCTCGAGGGATCGATTTTCATTGCAGGTGCCGCGGTCCAATGGCTCCGTGATGGCCTCGGCCTCATTGAAAATGCGGCCGACTCTCAGACTCTTGCTGAGCAAGCCGACCCTAACCAGGATGTTTATCTGGTCCCGGCCTTCGTCGGTCTCGGTGCGCCATACTGGGACGCGGATGCGCGTGGCGCGATGTTCGGTTTGACCCGGAACACCGGGCCGAAGGAAATCGCCCGCTCGGTTCTGCAAAGTGTCGGTTATCAGACCAGTGACCTCATCTCTGCGATGCAGTCTGACTGGCCGGATGCGCATTCGCCCGTATTGCGGGTCGACGGGGGTATGACGGCGTCCGATTGGACGATGCAATTTCTGTCCGATATCCTTGGTGCGCCGGTGGATCGTCCGACCGTAGCTGAGACCACAGCCCTCGGCGCTGCCTGGCTTGCAGGAAGTCGGGCCGGGATTTGGCCTGGCCAGAAGGAATTCTCAGCCAAATGGAAACTGGAAAAACGGTTTGAACCCAATCTTGACCAGGATCGGCGAGATCAGCTTCTGGCCGGTTGGAAAGACGCGGTCAGAAGAACGCGCTCCAATCTGGACTAGGCCGACAATTAGGGCCCCGGCATTGCCGGGGCTTTTTTGTAATTACGCATTTCCAACATATCGAATTTGTTTATCTTCCGAGCCGTTGCATCCTGTTTCCTGCGGGCTCAAGTTCTTCTCAAAGAGAACGTTCCAATGGTTGAGGGCTATGCTGTTTGACTAAAGAAGAGATGCGCTTGATGACTTTTTCGGGAACTTTGAAGTACGCGGTCCTGGGTGTTTGCTTGGTGGTGGCCACCGCTTCGGGATCGGAAGCAAAGACGCTGGTGTTTTGCTCGGAAGGCTCACCAGAAGGTTTTGACCCGGCTCTTCATACCTCAACGATCACTTTCGACGCGTCTTCCAAGCCCCTCTACAATCGTTTGGTCGAATTCAAACCCGGAACGACTGAAGTCGAACCTGGTTTGGCTGAGAGCTGGGACGTGTCTGATGATGGGCGGGAAGTCACGTTCCATCTCCGCAAAGGCGTTACATTCCACAACACCCCATTTTTTACGCCGAGCCGTGAGTTGAATGCTGACGACGTGCTGTTCTCTTTCGAGCGCCAGCGTAAGAAAAGCCATTCCTGGCACGCCTACATGCCTGGCACTACTTGGGAGTTTTTCGATGCTATGTCCATGCCGGAGTTCATCAAGGACATCGTCAAGGTCGATGACCACACAGTGAAATTTGTGCTGACACGCCCGGAAGCGCCGATTTTGGCAAACCTTGCGATGGATTTCGCGTCCATTTTGTCAGCTGAATATGCTGATCAGCTTGAGGATGCGGGTGCAAAAGAGCAGTTGAACGTCCAGCCGGTTGGCACGGGGCCTTTCGCCTTTGTTGGCTACCAGGAAGACGCGATCGTTCGCTTCTCCGCGCATTCCGATTACTGGGATGGCAAGCAAGCCATCGATAACCTGACTTTCGCAATCACCCCGAACGCAGCAGTCCGGCTTCAAAAACTCAAGGCGGGCGAGTGTCATGTGATGTCACGCCCGGGTCCGACGGATATCGATGATATTCGCTCAGATGACGATCTGACTTTGATGGAGCAGCCGAGCTTGAACATCGGCTATCTGGCGTACAATACCAAAGTGCCTCCATTCGATCGCAAGGAGGTTCGCAAGGCTCTGTATCACGCCATCAACAAGCAGGAGATACTTGAGGCGGTTTACCAGGGAGCTGGTCACGTTGCGAAAAATCCGTTCCCGCCGACAGTCTGGTCCTACAACACGGCGATCGAAGACGATGCCTATAACCCGGACCTCGCAACGGAAATGCTTGCCGCGGCCGGCATTGGAGATCTTTCCCTGACGATCTGGGCGATGCCGGTTCCGCGGTCGTACAATCCGAATGCGCGTTTGATGGCTGAATACATCAAAGCTGACTTGGAGAAGGTTGGTGTGCGCGTCGAAATCGTTTCCCGCAAATGGGGTAAGTACTTGTCGTTGTCGAAAGACGTTAATCGGCAGGGTGCTGTGCTGTTCGGATGGACCGGTCGCAATGGTGATCCGGACAACTTCTTGAGTGAACTTCTGAGTTGTGAGCGTGTCGGCGGTTCCAACCGGGCCCAATGGTGTAACGATGTGTTTGAAGCGCTCATACAGGACGCTCGCACTACCTTTGATACAGCAGAGCGCGCAAAGCTATATGAAGAGGCTCAGCGTATCTTCAAGGAAGAAGCCCCTTGGGTGACCATCGCGCATTCCATGGCTTATGTTACGATGTCTGCAAAAGTCACCGGATACGTTATGGATCCGCTCGGTGGCCATTCCTTTAAGGGCATAGACCTGATCGATTAAGCGTAAATGCGACTAATGACCGTTAGCCCCACAAGGCTTTGGCGTGTCATGTCTGCTGGACGGTTTTAGATCAGTTCCTTCCTGGCATTTTGTCTCCCAGCCATATTCTTCCAGCTTCCATCCTTGTGTTGAATGACTTTCTCCGTTTGAGGTTCTCTTTTGGCGGGAGTTTGGGTTGAACTTTTCCATAATTCGAGTATTCTCGAAATATGGAAAAAGAAGATGCCTTGAGAGCATTGGCGGCCTTGGGTCAGGAAACCCGCCTCGACGTCTTTCGCCTGTTGGTGAAAGCGGGAAAAGAAGGCATGGCAGCGGGCGCCATTTCAGATGCTCTCAGCGTGCGTCCGAATACCCTATCGACCCACTTGAGCGCCCTGTCCCGCTCCGGCCTTGTGCACGCCGAACGGGACGGGCGCTCGATCCATTACCGCGCGGATCTCTCCGCCATGGGCGCGCTCACAACGTATCTGCTGCAAGATTGTTGCGGCGGAAACCCGGAGATGTGCGCCCCGATCATGACCATGCTCGGCGATAGTGTGAGCGTTGAAAAGGACCGGTGTTAGAACCGGAAAAAGTGGGGCTTCATAATATGCGTAACGCCTTGTTTGTTTGCACGGCCAATTCTGCGCGCTCGGTTTTAGGCGAAGCGATCCTGCGCCATATGAGCGAGGGAAAATTCAACACCTATTCAGCGGGTTCGACACCGCGGGGCATGGTCAATCCGGACGCACTCTCCTGCCTGGAGCGCAAGAACCTTCCAACAGACGGTTTCAGATCGAAGAGCTGGGAAGAGTTTGCCGGTGCGGATGCACCTAAAATGGATCTGATCATCACTGTTTGTGACAGTGCAGCCGGAGAGGCCTGCCCGGTTTGGCCGGGGCATCCGTTTGTCGTGCATTGGGGTATTGCCGATCCGGCCTCCGTTGAGGGCGATGATGCGACCCGCGCTGAGGCTTTCGACCTTGCTTATGACCGTCTTGAGCGCCGCATCGGTGCGATGCTCGCGCTTGGCGATGATGTCTTCTCAGCAGCTGATGGAAAAAAACAACTCTCCGCTATCGGCGCCTCGGCCGACGACTAGGATTACGTCTCATGTCAGAATTTTCTCTCTCACGGCGTCTCGTCGCTGAAGCGCTTGGAACCGCGATGCTGGTTGGAACCGTTGTCGGGTCCGGCATCATGGCAGACAATTTGTCCGAGGATGTTGCGGTCTCCCTTCTGGGCAACACGATCCCGACCGGTGCGATCTTGGTGGTCCTGATCACCTTGTTCGGACCAATTTCGGGGGCGCACTTCAATCCGGCGGTCACGTTTGTGTTTTGGTTGAAGCGTGAACTGACAATTCCGGTGGCCGCGGCCTATGTCGCTGTTCAGATCCTCGGCGGCATTTGCGGGTCGCTGATCGCGCATGTGATGTTTGAATTGCCGGTCTGGCAGGCATCGACCACGGTTCGAACCGGCGGTGCCCAATGGGTCGCAGAGGTGGTCGCCACTTTTGGTCTGCTCGCAAGTATCTTGGCGGGTATCCGGTTCCGCGCTGACGCAGTGCCGTGGCTGGTAGGACTCTACATCACCGCAGCTTACTGGTTCACCGCTTCCACATCCTTCGCCAATCCGGCGGTCGCGATTTCCCGTGCGTTTACCGATACCTTTGCAGGCATCCGGCCGGTTGATGTGCCTGGGTTTATTGTTGCCCAGCTGATCGGGGCGGCGCTTGCCCTTGCGGTGTTCACTTGGCTCCTGCAATCAAAAACGTCGGAGAAGGAAGCCCTGAAACCCTCTGAGGCTTAACCGGTAACGCGCGCTTTAAACCCGATACTTGGCTTGCAAAATCCGGTTTGGGTTGATTGAAGGGATGCATGAGCAAACCTGACGTCACCATCGTCGGAGCCGGCATCATTGGGCTGGCGACGGCGGCAAATCTCCTGCAACGCGGATACCGTGTCACAATCCTCGATCGCGAAGGACCCGCGGCTGGCGCGAGCCAGGGTAATGCCGGTGCGATTGCCTGGACTGATGTCGCCCCGCTCGCGAGTCCCGGCCTTTGGAAACAGGCGATCAAATGGTTGATGGATCCGCTTGGGCCGCTGACTGTTCGCCCGGCTTATTCCGTCAAGATCTTGCCATGGATGCTCCGTTTCATGGCGGCCTCCAATCAGAACCAGATGAAGCGCAGCACCGAGGCTTTGGCTGCACTCAATGCGGAAGCGTGGCCATCCTGGGAGCGTTTGTGGCGCGTTTCCGGGACGCATAATCAGGTGCGCAAGGATGGATGCCTGGAGCTGTTCGATACCGTCAGTTCACTGAAAGATGCGCATTCGGGATGGGAGGAACAGCGCGCCTTCGGCATTGATGTTCAGGAGCTCGATCTGGCAGCGATCCACGATATGGAGCCGGCATTGTCTGATCGAGTTGTGGGCGGTGCCCTCGTGCCCGAATGGGCGCAGGTGGACGACCCGAAACTGTTGTGCCTGTCTCTGGCCGATTGGCTGAAAAGCCAGGGCGTTTCTTTTGATGTCGGGGATGTCGTGAACGTTCAGTCCGGGTCTTCAGGCCCGGAATTGACGCTTGCCGATGGCCGGACTTGTCATCCTGACCGGTTGGTGATCGCGTGTGGAGCCTGGTCGAAGATACTTGCCGCTCAGCTTGGAGACAAGATCCCGTTGGATACGGAGCGGGGGTACAACATCACGATCCCGGAGCCCGGTGTTGCCGTCAATCGGTTCATCATGTTGCCGGGACACGGCTTTGTCCTGTCGCCCCTGTCCACGGGATTGCGGGTCGGCGGAGCCGTCGAGTTCGGCGGGTTGGACCTGCCGGAAAACTGGAAGCGGGTTGATGCCATGGTTGCCAAGGCGCGGCGCTTCTTCCCGGATCTCAAAACTGAAGGGGGGAAGCGCTGGATGGGCTTCCGTCCCTCTATTCCGGACAGTCTGCCTGTGATTGGCGCCGCGCCGCGGGCGGATGGGGTCTATTACGCCTTCGGGCATGCCCATCATGGGCTGACGGAGGCGGCGGTGACGGGGGAGATGATCACCGACATGATCGACGGCGCAACGCCTTCGGTCGACCCGGATCCGTTCCGCGCCGACCGGTTTTGACACGAATCGAAACAGTTACTTCCGCTTCTTGTTCATCGCTGCTGCAAGGGCTGCGGCCATGGCGTTGTTTCCGCCGTCATTGCCGGAGGATTTTTGAGGGCTGCCCTTGTTACCGCGTGAGGCGTTAGCCGGGCCCCGGCCACCACCTGATCCTTTCCCGCCTGCACCAGCCGGCCGGTTCTGCGCATTGCGCTCCTTTTGCCCCTGATAATCGGCCTGCGATTTCATGGTCATTGAGATGCGTTTGCGCGGAATGTCGACTTCCAGCACGGTCACATTGACGATATCGCCGGCTTTGACGACCTGATGCGGGTCATCAACGAAGCGGTCCGCAAGCTGGGAGACATGCACCAGGCCGTCCTGGTGCACCCCAACGTCCACGAAGGCTCCGAAGTTCGTGACGTTGGTCACCGTGCCTTCCAGTTTCATGCCCGGTTTCAGATCCGAGATTTCCTCGACACCATCCTGAAGGGCTGCGGTCTTGAATTCGGGACGCGGGTCCCGGCCTGGTTTTTCAAGTTCGGACAGGATGTCCTTGACCGTCGGCAAGCCGAATTTCTCGTCGATGAAGTCTTTCGGCTCCAGGTTCTGCAGAATGCTGCTGTCGCTCATCAACTGGCGAACATCCCGGCCACAGGCTTTCACGATGCGCTTGGCGAGCGGATAGGCTTCCGGGTGAACCGAGGAAGAATCGAGAGGTTCGGTTCCATCGTTGATGCGCAGGAAGCCGGCGCAGAGTTCAAACGCCTTTGCACCCAGACGTGGCACGTCCTTCAATTGTGAGCGCTTGTCAAACCGGCCAATCGTATCGCGATGTTCAACGACCGCCTTTGCAAGGCTGTCGGAGAGGCCGGAAATTCGGGACAGAAGGGCCGGGGAGGCGGTGTTGAGATCAACACCAACCGCGTTCACCGCGTCTTCGACAACTGCATCCAGGGCGCGGGCAAGTTTCGTCTGGTTGACGTCATGCTGGTACTGCCCAACACCAATGGACTTCGGCTCGATCTTGACGAGCTCAGCCAAAGGATCCTGAAGGCGCCGGGCAATTGACGCGGCACCGCGCAGGGAGACATCAACGTCCGGCATTTCCTTGGCGGCCAGTTCCGAGGCGGAATAGACCGATGCGCCCGCCTCGTTGACGATCACCTTTACCGGCCGTTGTGCCGCCGGAACATCGGCAAGGACGTCGCCGGTCAGCTTGTCGGTCTCCCGGCTTGCTGTGCCGTTGCCGATGGCGATCAGACCGACCTTGTGCTTTGCAATCAGTGCCAGAAGCGTGTTGCGGGATCCGGCAAGATCATTGCGCGGCTGGAACGGATAGATCGTTGCGGTGTCGATCAGCTTGCCGGTTTCGTCGACCACGGCAACCTTGACCCCGGTCCGGATGCCCGGATCCAGACCGAGCGTTGCTTTTGACCCGGCAGGAGCGGCAAGCAGCAGATCCTTGAGGTTCTTGGCAAACACCTGAATGGCTTCTTCCTCGGCCTTGTCCCGAAGAACACCCATCAGGTCGAGTTCCAGATGAAGGGCCAGTTTGACCTTCCAGGCAAAGCGGGCGACATCCATCAGCCATTTGTCGGCCGGGCGGCCTCGATCGGCGATGCCGTAGGTGTCTGAGACCATCTTCACAGCTGGCAGGATCGGTGCCGGATCATCGGCGTCGACTGTCAGATCGACTGACAGAATGCCTTCATTGCGGCCACGGAACAGGGCAAGCGCCCGGTGGCTAGGGATCCTTGACCAGCTCTCCGAGTAGTCGAAATAATCGGCGAACTTTGCGCCCTTGTCGCCCATGCCGTCGATCAGCTTGGACTGCACAACGCCGCGCTCTTCCATATACCGGCGCAGCCGTCCCACGAGCTCGGCATTTTCGGCAAACCGTTCCATGAGGATCTGGCGGGCGCCGTCAAGCGCAGCTTTCGTATCGGCAACGCCCTTGGTGTCGTCGATGAAACCTGCAGCTTCCGTTTCCGGTGTTTTTCCAGGATCGGCCAGCAGCAGGTCCGCGAGCGGTTCCAGTCCGGCTTCCCGCGCGATCTGGGCTTTGGTGCGGCGCTTCTTTTTGAAGGGCAGGTAGATGTCTTCGAGCTGCGATTTGGTCTCGGCTGCCTGAATGCTTGCAGCGAGGGCTTCGGTCATCTTGCCCTGCTCATCGATGGACCGGGTGATTGCACCACGCCGGTCTTCAAGTTCGCGCAGGTAAATCAGCCGCTCCTCGAGCTTGCGCAGTTGGCTGTCGTCCAGTCCGCCCGTAGCCTCTTTCCGGTACCGGGCGATAAACGGCACTGTCGATCCTTCGTCCAGCAGCTGAACAGTTGCATTCACCTGACCGGCCTGGCAGCCGATTTCGTCTGCAATTCTTCTTGCGATCCGCAGCGCCGTTTCTGCGGGGAGGGAATTAGCTGACTTCTGGGATGTCGGGTCTGGAGCAACGACGCTTGTCATCTGGGTCTACACTTTCAGGACTGGAAACGAGACAGGGACGATAATTCGGACACCCTGCGCGCAAAAGAGGTCCGATCTATGATCCACTGGCAATTCTCGATATCTGGTGAGTCGATCGCCATGCGCTTCCAAATTTGAAAACTTTGAAGGCCAGCAACAGACCTGGGCCGCAAAAACTCAAGATGGATGTTTGATAAAAATCGCGTATAGAGTGCAGTTTTGTTCGGCGATTGGTCAGTAATATTGCTTAAAATTTCAACAATCGAACGATTTGCTTAGTTTTGCGTATTCTTGCGCCGCTGTTATTTGGTAGTTTCGACAGTGCTGAATAGCGAATAATGCTGCTTTGGGCTCATTGTTGGTTTGGGCGCTGACGTTGTGAGCAGACATTGGCAAGTGGGGATGTGGGTGTGACAAGAGGCCGACCGCGGAAAACGGAAACACTAGACGCATTGCACGGCATCATGCGCGCCTTTTGGCAGAACGGCTACAAGGCGACATCCATGAATGATCTTGTCGATGCTTCGGGGATGGCGAAGCCCAGTCTTTATGCCGCTTTCGGTGACAAGGAAGCGATGTTTGAAAAATCGCTCCTGCACTATTTCGACTGTTACGGGGATATGGTTTTTGGTCCGCTTGCTGCAGCAGACCATCACTACCTTTTGGATTTTCAAGAATTGATCCGGACCGTAGGGTATTTGGCCGCTGATGAATCCACGCCAATGGGGTGTTTTCTATTTAATTCGCAAGTTGAGGTCGCTTACGGCTCTGAGCGTCATAAGGCGTTGCTTGCGGATCTCGGGCAGGCTCGATTCAATGCGATCAAAACACGCGTTTTGAAGGCAATCGATGCCGGACAGGTTCCTGAGGAGCAGGATCCGGATACACTCGCGACCTTTATTGACGGACAGTTGGCCGCAGTTTCCATATTGGCGCGCTCAGGTGGCACCAAGAACCAAATCGACACATTCGTTGAAACAGCCATGCGCGCATTGCCGTCTTATGGAAGCGTTGATCTAGAGACCTCCAATAGCTTCACTTTACGACAGTAATGCGTTCCGCAGCGCGGGTCACGGCCGTGTAAAGCCAGCGGTCCCGGTGCTCACGGAAAGCCCAGCTTTCGTCAAACAACACGACATCGTCCCATTGGGACCCTTGCGCCTTGTGAACCGTCAGGGCGTAACCATAATCGAATTCATCCGCCTTGCGCCGGATGGCGTATGGAATGCTCTCAGCCCCGTCCTCGAACATGGCCGGGAGAACCTTGACCTTCACCGCCGTTTTGATGAGCTCGTCTTCCGAAACCACATCAAAACGCAAGGTGTTTCCGCGCGGCTGCCGCAGCCGTTTCACCGTCCAGAGGCCGCCATTCAGCAAACCTTTGGTTTTGTCGTTTCGTAGGCAAACCAGTTTGTCGCCAACAGCCGGCATCGGAGTGGTGAAGTCCTTCAGTTCACGAATGCGGCTGTTGTACAGCCGCCGCGTTTTGTTCGTGCCGACCAAAACCTGATCGGCGGCAAGGATCTGATCCTTATCGATCTGGCGCCGGTTGATCACCTTGCTCTCACCGAAATCCCCGTAGTCCAACTTACCGCCGTCGCGGATGGTCATCGACATGCGAACAATGGGATTGTCCTGCGCCTGGCGGTGAACTTCCGTCAACATGATGTCTGGCTCGGCCTCCGTGAAAAAGCCTCCGCCCTTCACTGGTGGGAGCTGCGCCGGGTCGCCCAGAACCAGAACCGGTGTGCCGAACGACATAAGATCGCGGCCAAGTTCCTCGTCGACCATAGAGCATTCATCGATAACGATCAGCCGGGCTGTGGCCGCCGCGCTGTCCCGCTTGATGGCAAACTGTGGTCCTGCGTCTTCCTCATCGTCATCGACGGCTTCTTCTTCCTTGGCAGACCGGGGGCGATAGATCAGGGAATGAATGGTGCCAGCGTCCTCACAGCCTTTCTGGCGCAGAACATGTGCTGCCTTGCCTGTGAAAGCCCCGAAGCAGACGTCGCCGTCAATGTCTTCAGCCAGATGCCGCGCTAGCGTGGTTTTTCCCGTCCCTGCAAACCCGAACAGCCTGAATACCTGCCGGTCGCCGCGTTTCAGCCAGGCTGCGGCGTCCTTCAAGGCGGTATCTTGTTGAGGCGACCAAGCCAAATCGTATCTCCGGGATCTTCAAACGAGCTGCCTCCATAACCTGATTTGGCGGTGCGCGCCAAGGGAAAGCCGTCGATGATGTGTTACCCGAGCACCGAGAATGAACTGTCTTGATTGATCGGACGCTTTCTGGAGAAAGTCGCCGTATTGATCGTGTACCCGATGTTTTGTCTTCATGTCGGTGCCGATACAGCTATATTGCTTAAATAATTCATCAAAATACAATTTAATCATCAATTAGATTGGTAAATTACGCTTTGTAGACTTTGTTCCCAAGTCTCTCGTTGAATGCAAATTACCAACTCCGCATCCTCCCCAAACCATTTCGGTTTTTCAAAATGTATCAGATATTTGGGGGAAAGCGTGCCGCTTGGGAAATCCTGCGAGTGGCCGACGTTGGCGCTGATTATGGCCACAACGGCGGCTTGGACTTTGGTCATTTCGTTTTATTCGGACTGGGGAGGCTGGATCGTCTGTCCGCTGGCTGCCCTGCTTGTGACGCTTCAATCTTCTCTTCAGCATGAAGTCCTGCATGGTCATCCGACCCGAAATGCGGGGCTCAATGAAGCCCTGATATATTGTTCTTTCGGACTGTTTATCCCGTACCGCCGGTTCAAGACGCTGCACTTGCGCCACCACAATGATGACCGGTTGACGGACCCTTACGATGACCCGGAGAGTTTTTACCTCGCCTGGGGAGACTGGCAGAAAATGCATTGGGCCTTGCGACTCGTATTGACCTTGAACAACACACTTGCCGGTCGCTTGCTGATTGGTCCGGTTGTGTCTTTGGTCGGGTTCTATGGATCGGAACTTCGCGCGGTAGCGTCCGGAGACAGCGGTATTGCAAGAGCATGGGCGCATCATCTGGTGGGCCTTGTTCTCGTGCTAGCATTCATATCGGTTGTTGGCGGCATCCCCCTTTGGCTCTACATATTTGGAGTAGCCTATCCCGGAATGAGTTTGTTGATGTTGCGCACTTACGCAGAGCACAGGGCTCACGAAAATGCCGAGGCGCGATCTGTGATCGTAGAGTTTTGCCCTCTGTTTTCGCTGCTTTTCTTAAACAACAATCTTCATATCGTGCACCATTCGCACCCACGGGCGCCTTGGTATACGCTTCCAAAGTTGTACCACGACGCTCGGGACGAATGGCAGGCGCGCAATCAGGGGTATGTGTTCAAGAGTTATCTGCAAATGGCCAAAGCCTTCCTTTTCAAGGTCAAGGAACCTGTTCCACATCCTCTCGTTCGGAATGCCGACGCCGGTCGCGCACTGCCACCATCATGACCCAAAGATCATTCCGGCCGGTTCGGTTGCCGATGTACGATTGGCCGGAAGTGGCTAGTGAAACACAAGAACTAGAAGTAGCGCTGACGGATGAGATCTGCAGCGCGCTGGCCATTGCTCCGTCTGCTTTGGAACCCTGGGATCCTGAGATCAGTCTTTATGATTTGTGGACCTATCCAGCCTTGCTTTTCGCGCAGACCTGCGGATATCCGCTCACGCACAAACTGGCTGGCAAGGTCCATCTTCTGGGGGCGCCGCACTACAGGGCCACTGGATGCAAAGGCGCGAAGTATTGCAGCCAAATTGTGGTGGCTGCGAACAGCCCATTTCAATCGTTGACCGATCTGAAGGGAGCGCGCGCTGTCTATAACGGTCCGGACAGTCAATCTGGCATGAATGCGTTTCGAGATACCATCGCACCGATGTCGGATGGGGGGGGCTTCTTTGACAGCGTCGTAGAAAGTGGTGGTCACTTGGCGTCGATGGACGCTGTTGCCAAGGGGCGGGCTGATGTTGCGGCCATTGACGGGGTGTGCTGGGCCCTTGCTGAACAAGAAAAGCCTGGGCTTGCCAACCAACTGCGCGCTTTAGCGCAAACCGCGCAAGTTCCGGGTTTGCCGTTCATAACCTCAATGCATCTGGGCGCGGAAACACATGCGGAGATATCCGCCGCGGTGTCTCGTGTTCTTTCAAATCCGCAGACAGAAAAAAGCCGCAAACGCCTTCGCATTTGCGGCTTTTCAAAACTGTCTTTGGCTGACTATCAAGTCATCCTGGATATGGAAGCTGATGCAAGGGCGCAAAACTACTCCGTCCTTGCTTGATGCTTCCACTCGGCAATTAGCGGCCGAGGATACGAGCTTTTGCAGCTTCGCCCAGACGCAAGGTCTGGTTCATACGGGCGAGTTCAGCAGCGGAGCGGCCGGAGACAACACCCATGAGGTTGGTGCCGAGGGCTTGTGCAAGATAGGTCATGGTCTTCCCAATCCTGAGTTCAGTTCGAAGTTTGATTTTGAAAGTGCGGTCCGCTGCTTAAATAACGGGCCGCTTGACTGCTATATGGGCATAACTTGCGGTTCAATCAATCGAATAGTATTCATCGGTTTGTTCAAAAAAATTGAACTCAGAAAATCCGGAATTCAGCTATGGAAAAATTGCCAGGGACAGGAACTGAACTGATCGATATGGATCTTTATCGAACGTTCCTTGTCATCGCTGAAACTTCAAGTTTTTCAAAAGCATCTGACCTGATTGGCCGGACGCCATCTGCCGTTTCCATGCAGATTAAGAAGTTGGAAACCATTCTCGGCGTTGCAGTTTTTGCAAGGGAGGGTCGCGCTGTGCGGTTAACTTCAGAAGGTGAGGCATTGCTGGGATACGCTCGCCGGATATTGATGTTGAACGAAGAGGCTGTGAGTCTGTTTGTTTCGCCATCTGTCGAGGGTGAAGTGCGGTTCGGCGCACCGGCGGATTTTGGGACACGTTTCTTGCCAAATTTCCTGTCCCGCTTTGCCCGGTCTCATCCCGGCGTGAATGTCGACGTGCATCTGGACGGCAGTCCGGCGTTGGATGATAAAATCCGCAAGGGCGAGTTGGATCTTGTACTGTCAACGGTCCGTCCTGGAGCACCGATGCCAACGGGAACGGATGTTGTGTTTTCCGAACCGCTTGTTTGGGTGGGTTTGGAGGGGGGGATTGCCTACGACCGGGACCCGCTTCCATTGGCTGTGTCGACCCCTGGGTGTCCATGGCGGCGTGCGGCCCGGATTGCGCTGGACGGTGCCCAGAAACCCTATCGCATCTCATACACAAGCTTTCACAGCGCGGGGCAGGAGGCCGCTTTGTTGGCTGATCTCGCAGTTGCACCGTTTCCGGCCAGTGTTGTTGAGCCACCTCTGCAAGTGCTGGATGATCGTCACGGACTGCCAAAGATTGGCGACTATCATATCGTCATGAAGCAGCGTCCGCGCGCTGGGCGCGCGACCCATGCCTTTGCCGAGCATGTTGAGGAATGCTTCAAGGAGATCACGCTTGGCGGTGCGCCTGTGTCCGGGTAACGTTAACCATAAAGTTAACAGATCGTAAAAACACATCGCCACATGGTTAACAAAGAGTTACTCTTTCGCGAATTGCAAAAGTGTGTTCAGCGAAGAGGCGCTCAAATGAATATCCTGACAAAAACTATTGTCGCTGCAGCGACGATCGTTGTTGCCGGATCGGCTTATGCGGGCGACACAACCCGTATCCTTCATGACGAGCCGTACGGCGCCATCGTGACCAAGGAAGCGGGCGTATTGGTTTTCCGCGGTCTGCCGCCAACCCGCAAGGTGATCATCAATCCAGGTGGCAAGACGCCACTGGAGCTCCGGCAAACAGAAATCAATGAGACCAACGTGGTCGTCATGACCCAAGATGACTACGTGCGTGGGCTTGGTGCCAAGATAGTCCGTCTGAAGTAGTCTTGGTTGGAATAGGCCGTCAGATTTGACGGCCCATCAACCGGGCATCGTATGGATACGTGCTGAGGCGTTCATAGCCAGTTTCTGTGATAAGCAGTTGCTCCTCCAGCTTTACGCCTTCATGTCCGCCGTGGCGGCCAACATAGCTTTCCACACAGACCACCATTCCAGGTACCAGTACCCCATCGTATCCACCGCTCGCCCAGTCTGCGGGGTAGGGGACTGCCGGGTATTCATCACACAGGCCAACACCGTGAAATAGAACCGAGTATCGATTCGCCTGATAGTCTTTCGGTAGGTTCTTGGCGCTGTGGGAAAGCTCATGAAAACTGCGCCCGGGTGCGAGCATTTCTATGTTCGCTTCAATCTGATCCACCGCCATTTGATAGAGTGATCTCTGCTCGTTGGTCGGTTGTCCGCCGCCGCACAGCCACGTGCGGGAAATGTCGCAGCACATGCCGTAGGGCCCAACAAGATCGGTGTCGAAGGCGACCAACTCGCCAAATTGGATTTCGCGCGCTGAGGCTTCTTGAAACCAGGGATTTGTGCGTGGGCCGGAAGCGAGCAGATGTGTTTCAATCCACTCGCCGCCGCGACGGATATTCCCCGCATGCAGCAATGCCCAAAGATCCCATTCCGTCATGCCCGGCCGGAGGCCCGCTTCCATTTCCGACATTGCAGCTTCACAGGCAGCAATGGACCGGCGCATCGCCTTGATCTCGTCGGAGCATTTAACGGCACGGGCAAGTTCCATAACCTCTTCACCGTCATGCAGCGTCAAACCATGGCCTTGAAGTGCTGCAACGCCTTCCCGGCGGCATTTGTCGATGGCGATCCGAGCGTTTGGGCCACAATAAGTCTTGATCAGATCGGCCAGCTCATCAGCCCACTTCTGCGCAAGTTCCGCAGACCGCGGTCCGGCTTCAAAATAGAACCAGGGCACACCGTGGCGGACTTCATCAACGAGCATGTTGTGCGCGGACAGGTGTTCGCAGTTGTGAAAGTCGAAGGCGATGACCGGGCCGTTCAGCGTCACGAGCGTGTAGCGCACCGCATTGTGAGTGCTCCAGACCTGCATGTTGGTGCTGTCGGTCGCATACCGAACGTTCAGCGGATCACACAGAATGGCCGCGCTCAAGTCGAAGGACTGGAGTTGTTGGCGAATTCTTTGAAGCCGGTATTCCCGAACGGCATCCAGGTCAGGTGCTGCAAGGCCAAGCGCTGACCACTCGGTTTCTGCAAGATCACCATATCCAAGGACATGACGATTGAGCGCAGAGGCTTTTTCAGTCGCATAGGCCGACAGCGCCTCGTATCCAGCTGTATCGCCAGGATGATCGGGCAAAACAGCCGGCATAATTTTTCGCCGGTGCCGGCCAAAGTGTTCCGTATTCATGACCGCCTGCTCTCCTCCGCCAATTGGTCAATCCCGTAAATGCCGTGTCCCGCCTACATCCGCATACGTTCCGCTTTGGGATCGAACAATGGATCCGTGATGAGGGTGGCCTTGCGGCGCTCTCCGAGAATTTCGATCTCGAAGGCTCCGTCATCCGTGTTTCCCGCAAACTCACTGGGGACATAGCCCTGAGCCAAAGACCTCTCGACATGGTGTGCGTAGCCGCCCGACGTGATCCAGCCGATCACATCGTTCTCGTGCCAAATCGGTTCATCGCCCATCACATCGGCATCGAGTGCATCGACGACGAAGGAAACCCGGGATCGTTTCGGCCCATCCTCGTATTCCCTGCGCGCGGCTTCCTGGCCGATAAAGTTGTTTTTGCCGAGTTTTACGAACCGCCCAAGATCGGCTTCGAACGGACCATAAATCGGGCGGAACTCCCGGAACCAAGTCCCGAAGTTCTTTTCTAGGCGCATGGCGAGCAGCGCGCGCATGCCAAAGTTTTGGATGCCGAATTCCGCCCCGGCCTCCATTAGAGCCATGTAGACCTGACGCTCGTATTCCGGTGTCATCCAGATCTCGTAGCCAAGGTCACCGGTGTAGCTGATCCGATTGACCTTGCAGGGCGCATTCGCGACGTCCATTTCACGGAAGTCCATGAACCGGAAAGCGTCATTGGAGACATCGTCCCCGGCGACTTTCGTAAGGACATCGCGGGCCTTCGGACCTGCAATGGAAAGACCCATCCAGCCAAGGTTGATGGCCTCAATTGCAATGCTGCCATCATCCGGCAAATGCTTCTCAAACCACCGCATGTGATAGACTTCGGCTTGACTTGACCCGAACATGTAGAACGTCTCGTCACTGGCGCGGGCGATGGTGAAGTCGCCGATCAGCTTGCCGGCTTCGTTCAGCATCGGCGTCAGCACAATCCGCCCCACCTTCGGCATGGTGTTGGTCATCAGATAGGACAGGTAGTCCTCGGCTCCTGCGCCGGTGATCTTGTACTTCGCGAAGTTGGCGATTTCTGTAATACCAACCCCGGTTCGTACCGCCCGGCATTCCGCTCCAATCGCGTCAAAGTCGTTGGATCGCCGGAACGAGACGACATCTTCAGCTGTCTCGCCATCGGGCGCAAACCAGAGGGGAGTTTCAAGCCCCCAGCTGTCGCCCATGATAGCCCCTTGCGCCAACATCTTGTCGTAGAGCGGTGTTGTTTGGTGCGGCCGCCCGGCAGGCAATTCCTCATTCGGGAAGCGAATGCGGAACCGGCGGCTGTAGTTCTCCTGAACTTTCTTGTTCGTATAGGCAAGCGTCGCCCAGTCGCCGTACCGGGCCACATCCATGCCCCAGATGTCGTAGCCCGGATCGCCGTCGATTATCCAGTTGGCAAGTGTCAGCCCGACGCCGCCACCCTGACTGAAGCCGGCCATGACGCCGCAAGCAACCCAGTAGTTCTTGAGGCCCCGCACCGGGCCAACCAATGGATTGCCGTCCGGGGCGAAAGTGAAGGGTCCATTGATGATCTGCTTGATACCGGCGTTTTGCAGGGCCGGGAAATGCTCAAAGCCGACTTCGAGTTCCGGAGAGATCCGGTCAAGGTCCGGTGCCAAGAGTTCGTGCCCGAAATCCCATGGCGTTTCTTTCGGGCTCCAGGGGCGGCAATTCTGCTCATAAGTGCCGAGCAGCATGCCCTTGCCTTCCTGACGGGTGTAGATTTCACCGCCAAAATCAAGGACGCCAATCAGCTCCTTGCCGGTCGCCTCGTTGTGCGCAACGACTTCGGGCATTTCATCGGTGAGGAGGTACATGTGCTCCATGGCGAGCACCGGCAATTCGATCCCGACCATGCGGCCGCATTCACGGGCCCAGAGACCGCCCGCGTTGACGACATGTTCAGCCCGGATGGTGCCTTTGTCTGTGATGACATCCCAGGTGCCTTCCGGGGTCTGTACCATCTCCTCAACCTTGGTGTGCCGATAGATCTCTGCGCCATTGATCCGCGCCGCTTTTGCATAGGCGTGGGTGGTGCCCGAAGGATCGAGATGCCCTTCGATCGGATCCCACAAGGCGCCGATGAAGTATTTCTCATCCAGGATCGGAAACATCTTCTTGGCCTCAGAGACCGAGATCAGTTCCAGATCCATGCCGAGATACCGGCCCTTGGCCTGGGCGAGGCGCAAAAAATCCATCCGCTCGGGAGTGTCTGCCAGCATCACGCCACCGGTCAGATGCAAACTGCAGGACTGGCCCGAGATCTCTTCCAGTTCCTTATAGAGATCGACCGTGTAGCTTTGAAGCTGGGAGACGTTCGGGTCACCGTTGAGGGTGTGAAAGCCGCCCGCCGCGTGCCAGGAGGAGCCGGATGTGAGTTCGCTCCGCTCGACCAGGACCACGTCCTTCCAGCCGAGCTTGGTCAAGTGATAGAGCACACTGCAGCCAACGACACCGCCACCAATCACGACGACCTGAGTATGGGACTTCATTCTCTATTGCTCCGAAAAGTCAGTTTCATCCGCTTAAAGCGCGGCATGTCAAAATTGGCTCGTTAGAAGTCGGTTGGCGCGCCGCCTTCTTCCTTGCGTTTTGCGACAAAGGCAGAGAGTTGTTCATCAATTGCAGGATCAAGTGCCGGGGCTTCGTAGGCCTCAAGTGCCTTCTTGTAGAGCGTGTTCGCCTTGTCGTACGCGACCGGGCTTCCCGCTTCCTGCCATGTCTCATAATTGCGCCAATCGGACACGATCGGAGCGTAGAATGCATCCTTGTAGCGTGCCTGAGTGTGCTCGGTTCCGAAGAAGTGTCCTGCCGGGCCCACGTCGCGGATAGCCTCGATTGCAAGCGCCTCTTCTGACACATCGAGGGGCGTCAGATATTCGGCCAGCATCTGGAGGAGGTCGATATCCGTGATGAATTTCTCAAACCCGGCCGATAGGCCCCCTTCAAGCCATCCAGCGGCATGCTTGATCAGGTTGCCGCCGCCATTGATCGCACCCCATTCTGACAATGTCGTTTCAAGTGCAGCTTGATAGTCGACCGTATTGGCTGCGCACACGCCGGAGGTTCGGAAGGGAAGACCGTAGCGCCGGGCAAGCTGTCCGCTGACGAGGGCGGCCTTGATGTATTCCGGCGTTCCGAAGGCCGGTGCGCCGGATTTCATGTCCACATTTGACGTGAAGCCGCCATAGACCATCGGCGCGCCGGGATTGACCATTTGGGTGAAGGCGATGCCGGCGAGTGCTTCGGCATTTTGGAGTGTCAATGCTCCCGCGACCGTCACAGGAGCCATTGCGCCGGCCAACGTGAACGGCGTCAGAACGCTCACTTGTCCGGCCCGTGCCATTTCGATGAGGCCCTGGAGCATCGGCGTATCGAGCCGAAGCGGGGAGGAAGAATTGATGATTGTGATAACGCTCGGGGTCTTGCGGAACTCTTCTTCCGATAACCCCATCGCGATGCGGGTCATCTCCAGACCATCGCGGTTCCGCTCCTTGCCGAGCGAATAGATGTGAAACACTTTGTCCATCAGGCGGATCATGTCGGACACACAATCCAGATGCCGGACAGAGGCGTGAATGTCGACCGGTTCGACCGGATACCCCATGACGCAGTGAATGATGTTGAAGAACTGCGCAAGCTTCAGGAAATTGCGATAGTCCGTCTGGTTTCCGGGCCTGCGCCCACCCTCGCGGTCGACAGCATTCGGTGCACTTGCGACACAGGAGAAGGCAATATGGTCGCCGCCAAGGATCAAGTTGTTCGCAGGGTTTCTGGCATGAACCGTAAACTGATCCGGTGTTTTTTCGACGAGCTCTTCAACCATGGCCCGGTCCATGCGAACCCGGTCTGATCCCGGTGTTACATCCGCTCCAGCAGCCTTCAAAATTTCCTTTGCTTCCTCATGAAGGAAGTCGATGCCGATGTCTTCGAGCACCCGCATTGAAGCTTCATGAATGGACTCCAGCTCATCAGCGGAGACAGCCTCCACAGGCTTGTAGATGTGGCGGGGTTGTTTGAATGGCTTTTGAGGGAAGAGCTCCGGGCCCGCTTTGTCTCCACCGCCTCGCCGGCGGCGGCCACGCCTTACTGGCGCCGCTTCCGTGGTCTCAACAAGATCGAGCTGACTGGACATGGCGAGACACCTTTCCGTGGCCGTATACGAAGAGCGTGAAAGACTTTGGGGCCGTGAGCAGATGTCTGCCCAAACCTGTCGTTCAACCTTAATCGAGAGGGTCATTTTTCTACGGCGTCTCAGAACGACGGCGGTTGCCACTTTCGCGACATTTCCAGATCCGGCGGTCAATAGGGTCAGCCCGGCTATTGACGAAGCTTGACGTCTGCGTTGCAAAGGCTTCAAAAAAATGAAGTGAATTTTGAAGGTGTTGCGTGACTGACAGGATGACCGACGCTGAATTGCTGGACTTTTTGCAAGGCCGCTATCCGTTCGGGGATCTTGGCGGGGCGCGGCTACGGCCTCTTCCGAGTTCCTACACACATCGGTTTTGGCGCCTCCAGACGCGCGAACGTGATTATGTCATCAAGGAGTATTTTCCTGGCCTTGAGAACAATCCGCTCTATCCGACGCTACCTCAGGAAGAAGCGACTGCCCTGACCTTGTTAGAGCGTCATCGATTGGCGCCGCGTTTGGAGTGTTTTCTAGACAGTCCTGCTGGGTCGCCTTTGGTGATTTACGGATATGAACGCGGCTCGGAAGCTGAAATTGATGTGCGTGATGCGGCTCTGATGCTTGGGCGCTTTGCAGCTCTGGAGCTTGCGCCAGAGGAAGTCAGAATGGTGCCGTCCGGGTATCACCAGGTGCTCGCTCATGCTGATGCTATTCTGGAAAAGATTCCGGATAGCCGCCGGGCCGCCAATTTGAAACGTCTCCGGCCCCACGACAGTTCGATTGTGGTATCTGCGGCACCCCAACACATCCTGATTCACAGGTCCCTTTGCCTCGGCACAGTGCAAATGACAGCGGCAGGACCCACTTTGATCGATTGGCAATATGCTGGTCTCGGAGATCCCGTTGAAGACATCGCTTGTTTTCTCTCCCCCGGTCTCCTCACGCTTTATGGCCTGAAACCACTCGTCCTTTATGCCGAGGACCTGTTTTTGGAGCATTATCCGGACCGCGCGATTGTTGATCGTTTTTTGGCTGAACGATCCGCCTACCATTGGCGATTGGCCGCATATTGTCTGTTTCGGCAGGAAACCCTGACCCACGAAAACGCACCGGCCTCACGTGCCTATGCACGTGCCCTGGAAGAAGAGGTCGACCTTCTCCTCAGACTGCGCGGAAAGTGAACGGAGCGACCATGAACGGGTGTAATCCGGCTGTCATAGGAAGCCGGTAACGGGGTCATATGTCTATTGAAATTGCGTCCGTTACCAAGTCGTTCGGGTCACACAAAGCTCTGAAGGACGTATCTCTTTCGATCCCGGAGGGCACATTTTTTGTGGTGCTTGGTCCTTCCGGTTGCGGCAAGTCCACACTGTTGCGTACGATCGCCGGACTGGAGCCCATAGACAGTGGAGAAATCGCGCTGGGCGGCGCAACAGTCGCTCGAGACGGGTACCATATGGAGCCTGAACGGAGGCAAACTGGCGTCGTGTTCCAGTCCTACGCTCTCTGGCCGCACATGAGCGTTGCTGAAAATGTCGCCTTTCCGATGGAAACGTCTGGCTTGAAAAAGTCCGACATCAAAACACGCACCAATGAACACCTTGCCACGGTGGAATTGACGGCGTTTCGCGATCGGAAACCGGCCGATCTTTCCGGTGGGCAGCGTCAGCGGGTTGCGCTCGCCCGCTGTTTGGCGCAAGGCGCAAAAACAGTGTTGATGGACGAGCCGCTTGCAAACCTTGATCCGCATTTGCGTGGTGCCATGGAGGAAGAGCTTGCGGCGTTTCACAAGGCCAGTGGCGCGACGACCCTGTTCATCACCCATGATCAGCGCGAAGCGATGGCACTCGCCGACCAGGTCGCGGTTATGTGGGACGGCGAGATCTTGCAGGTTGCTGAGCCCGATGTGCTTTATCGTCGGCCGACATCACGAAAGGTTGCCAGTTTTATCGGGCGCAGCAGTCTGGTTGGCGTTGAGGTCAACCATGTCGAAGCCGGCCACGCGAATATTACACTTGCCGGGCACCGGGTCGACGTGGACTGCCCTGTTGGTACCAGAACCGGGTCGGCAACGTTGATACTGCGGCCCGAACACCTTGTTCCATCTGTTGGTGGGCACGGTCTTAAAGCAACCGTTGAGCGGACGATTTACCGTGGCGGTTTCTGGGAAGTTTTTGTGGCCCTCGAAGGGCTCTCAATGCCGTTGTTGATGACCCTCAATCGCCCGGCTGTGACCGGCGAAACTCTGTTTCTGGACATTCTCCGCGGATGGATATTGCCGGAGTAAATGGCCTGCTCAAGTCAGCGTTTTGCGCATGGCGCAGCGTTGTTCGGGCAAGGGCAAGCCGCGGCCGAGTTCTTCTGCGAGGATACTTCCAAGCCGCGCATCACATTCTTTCAACTTCAGGATCTGGAACCCCAGTCTTTCATAAAACGGTGCATTCCAGGGTACGTTCCTGAACGTCGTTAATGTCATTTCCGATAGTCCGAGCGCTCTCGCATGGGCTTCAGCGTGTTCCGTTAGCGCTTTGCCGATCCCTTTTTTCTGGTAATCGGAATGGACGGAAATCTCGTAGACATGGAGAGCGTCATTTTCCGGGATCGCTGCCAGAAAGCCAACCTGTTGTCCGTTATTTGTTTCCGCGGTCCAGCTTGTGCCGGGTTCGATTGCAGACAGATGCTGTTCTTCGGTCGCGCAACTGCCATCCGCGAAGGTTTCCAATCCTTCGATTTCTAGAAAGGCTCTGCTGGCGGAAATCTCCACGGCCTGAAGAACTGAGATATCGCTTTTGCGTGTTTGTCTGATCTTCAAATCTCACACTCTCTAAGACCGATACTAGTCCTTCCAGGGGATCGTTCCAGAGGGCACGCGTTTCGCCAGACCGTTCATGCCGAGCATGACCAAAATTGTTGCCAGAACAACCACCACAGACATGGCTGCTGCGAGTGTGGTGTAACCACCATCTTCGTAATTGAAAATGGTGGTTCCGATCGTCTCGTTTCCCGTGGACCAAAGTAGTGCCGAGACAGTGACCTCATTGTAGGCAGTGAGGAACACCAGAATCGCGCCGGAAGCTGCAGACGGCGCAACAAGCGGCGCAAATACACGCCGGATGCGCCGGAAAAATCCCGCGCCGGATACACGGGCAGCGTCTTCCAGTGATCTGTCCATCTGCACAAAGGCAGCTGCAACGGGTTTTAATCCGACCGCGAGAAAAGCGGAGATATAAGCAATCAAAATGATCCAAAGCGTGTTGTAGAGCGAGATATTCAAGAACGGCAGGGGATGGATGAACGCCAGAATAAAGGCGATGGATATGACCAGACCTGGCACGGCAAAAGCGATCTCCGCCTGTGCGGCCGTTGCGGTCCCCGTACGGCGATAAGCGTTATGCCGGTGACTGAGGAAGTAGCCCAAGAAGATGCTGATGACCGCGATGACGCCCGCTGCAATTGCGGCAATCAACGTCGAATTCGCAAAGGCTCTCAGTGTTACAGACTGGCGCCAGAGAACTTCTGCGAAGTTGTCCAGATTCACAGTGCTTGCTGAAAGCGGGAGCCCGTATGTCTTCACCAAGGAAGTCGCCAGAAGCGATGCAGCGGGAAGCAACAGAACCAGGCCAACAAAACTCCAAAGACCTGCTTCTACCCATTTGCGTTTTGAGCCAAGCGAGATTGCAAGCGGGTCCTGGGGCAGGCCAATGAGGCTGGCGCGCATATGTCGTTGCAACACCCCTTGTATAAGGAGGGCTGCAAGAGCGACCAGCGCGAGGATGACCGAAATGATCGCGACATTCGGGAGGACGTCTGGCCCGAAACTCGCCAGTCTTCGCCAAATCAGAACCGGCAATGTCGTGTAGCGTGCCGGAATGCCGATGAGAGCGTTGATGCCGAAGTTTCCAAGTGCTGCGATAAACGCAAGAGCGAAGCCGGCGAGCAAAGCTGGCGCGAGGAGTGGCAGCGTAATTCTTGTCAAAAGACGGAATGCCCCTGCGCCGGACACGCGCGCAGCATCAGACAATTCCCTCGGAAAGGACCGGAGCGCTGCTCGAACCAGCAGGAACACCAAGGGGCTGTGCTGGAGTGTCAGAAGAAGAACAAGACCCTCGCGTGAATAAAGCGGATGCGTCGACCCGATTTCGGGTGCCAGCCCAATCCATCGAAGCACCGGACTTGCCGGCCCCAGTGCCTGGATCCAGGCAATTGCCGTGACATGCGGCGGGATCATCATCGGCAGGAGGATCAAAAAGACGAGCAGTCCCTTGGCGCGAACATCTGTCAGTCCGACAATCAGGGCCAGAACTGTTCCCAAGACTGTTGCCGCGAGCGCCGACAAGAGGCTGCTCTCCATGGAGTGCCAGAGCGCCCTTTGGACAGACCGGCTGGATAGGGCTTCTGCCAGCGGCGCCAAAGCAAGCGCGCCGTCCTGGGTCAATCCGATCTTGAACAAGAGGAGGAGCGGCAACCCGCACAGGAGCGTCGCGCAGAGAACCAAAATGGCGAGAGAGATCCTCTCGCCATTGAGCAGTTTTGAATTCCGGGCTTGCGCCATCAAGTCTTAGCCACCGAATATCTCGGTGAACTTGATCTTGTTTGCTTGATCTTGCTCGAGGGCCTTTGCTGGATCGAAGTCCATCAGCTTGATCTGGTCACGAGCCGGAAAACCTTCCGGTGCTGCAACAGCCGGATGGGCTGGCAGATATCCTTGAGACGACGCCAGTTTCTGGCCTTCCTCGGAAAGAAGGAAGTCAACAAAAGCCTTGGCCGCATCAGGATTCTGGGCGGTAGACAGGATCGCAACTGGTTCGGTGACAGCAGAAACACCTTCTTCCGGGAACACGAACTCGACCGGAGCACCTTTCAGCTTTTCGCGGATCGGAAGAAAGTCCACGACGAAACCATAGAGCTTTTCACCGCCGGCGATGGCCTTGTAGGTGCCGCCATTGCCGCCCTTCGGATTGGCACCCTGATCTGCAAGGCCTTCGTAAAAGGCCCAACCGAGATCCGGGTTGGAGGTCAGAGCTGCCATGTGGATGGTGGCCGCACCGGATGTCAGCGGAGACGGCATGGCCAATTTGTCTTTGGCTTCCGGCTTCAGGAGATCCTTGTAGGAGGACGGCTTCATCGGTGCATTGGTGTTGTAAACGATGCCGCTGGTGATCAGCTTGGTGGAGAAGTAGGTTTTGTCATCATCCATCAGAGCCGGATCATAGGCGGACACATCAGCGCCTTCGTGGGCCATCAAACGGCCTTCCTGCTTCAGCCCTTCCATGGTGACCATGTCTGCGATCAAGAGAACATCTGGCTTTGGCGCGCCTGCTTCAAATTCCGTGCGCAGCTTGGCCATCATTTTTGTGGTGCCGTCGCGCACCCATTCAACTTCAACGTCCGGGTGTTTTGCGGTGAACGCGTCGACCGTTGCCTGAGCGTCCTGGTTCGGCTGGGAGGTATAAAGAACCAGTTTGCCGGCAACGTCGCCGGCAAATGCGGATGCGGTTGCACCGGCAAGAATGCCGGCAGCCATCAGGAACTTTTTCATGTCACGGATCCTTTTGCGAAAGGCCACTGGTGGTTAACAGATGGCCTTGGCTATCAGGCTTGTGTGACAGATTTTTTTTGGCTGCTAGGTAAAAATACGTGATTGGGGCTTCCGTCCTATTGACGGACGATTGAGAAAATACGCTGCCCCTTCACTGACGATGATACCAGGCAATTGCCGATTGTCATGAGGTCGGCTATCACCACGTCAAATCGATTTAAAGAAAACTAACGGGCACATTGCATGACAACTGACGGCGCTAAAGCGGAAATCGGCCTGATCGGCCTTGGAACGATGGGCGGAAATCTGGCGCTCAATATTGCCGAAAACGGTTTTCGGATTGCCGTGTTCAACCGGACACCGGAAAAAACCGATCAGTTCATGGAAAAGTCTGGTTCGCTTGCTGAGAAACTCGTGCCAAGCAAGGCCCTTGAGGATTTCGTTGCGTCGATCGCTTCACCACGCGCAATCATTTTGATGGTGCCGGCCGGGGAGGCCGTTGACGCGCAGATCGCAGCTCTTCGTCCGCTTTTGGATGCGGATGATCTCATCATCGATGCGGGCAATGCCAACTACCACGACACTAATCGGCGGGCGGAAGAAGCCGATGAAAAGGGGCCGCGGTTCATGGGCATCGGAGTGTCTGGCGGCGAGGAAGGGGCCCGGTTTGGTCCGTCGATCATGGGCGGGGGCGACAAATCCGCCTGGGACCGCGTCGGGCATATTCTGGAGGCGATCTCGGCCAAGTATGAGGACGAGCCGTGTGCCGCGTTCCTCGGAGCAGCCGGTGCCGGTCACCTGGTCAAGACGGTACACAATGGCATCGAATATGCCGACATGCAGATGATCGCCGAGGTCTATGGTGTGATGCGCGATGGCTTCGGCATGAGCGCAGCCGACGTGGGTGAGGTACTTGAACGCTGGAATGGCGGGATACTCCAGTCCTATCTGATCGAAATTTCCGGGAAGGTCGCCAAGACGGCGGATCCGGACACCGGCAAGCCGATGCTGGATATCATTCTGGACACTGCGGGCCAGAAGGGCACGGGCCGCTGGACGGCGATCGAGGCGTTGATGCTTGGCACGCCTGCCAGTGCAATCGAGGCTGCCGTTGCCGCACGCAACATGTCTGCAAGGCTTGGAGAGCGTGAAAAGGGCGAAAAGGTGTTCGGTGCTGCGCCTCAGCGCATGGACAAGGACCTCATCGGAATTGACGCGCTGGAAGCTGCGCTGGTTGCCGGAAAGATTGTGTGTTACGCGCAGGGCTTCGGTCTGATCCTGGAGGCGGCGAAACAGTATGGCTGGGACATGCCGCTTCCGGAGATCGCGAAGATCTGGCGCAACGGCTGCATTATCCGTTCTGCCATGTTGAACGACATGTCGTCCGCACTGTCGGACGATGCGAACCGCAACCTGATGCTGGCCCCGTTCTTCACCGGAAAGCTGAAAGAAACCGAGGCGAGCCTGCGCCAGGTTGTGGCACAGGCCACCCTTCACGGTCTGCCGGTTCCGGCCCTATCGGCAGCGCTGTCGTATTTCGACATAATGCGGACCCAGCGTTCGACCGCGAACATGCTTCAAGGACAGCGTGACTTCTTTGGAGCACATGGATTTGCGCGTACGGACAAGGAGGGTGGTGGCTATCACGGTCCCTGGGCGATGGGTTAAGGGCGGATCATAGAGCCAGACCCGGCGGGCCAGTTTGAGCGCGCCGAGTGGCGCGCTCGAGAGTTTTCCGTCTTGTTAGCCTGGCAGATATGTCTGACCGACGAACTGTGCCGTTGCATCGGGCGCTGCGAGAAATTGCTCATACAATTGCGTCGATGCAGGGTCTGGGAAGACATTCTCTTCCCCCTTATCCAAGGCATCAAGGATCTGCCGGACAACCTCCTGAGGCGAGGTTTTATCGGTTTCAAACTTTTCGGCCATGTCGGTATCCACCGGTCCAGGGTAGACGCCGACGACTAGCGTTCCTTGTGCTGCGAGCTCCGCTCGAAGGCCCTGTGTCAGCGAGTGTACGGCCGCTTTCGAGGCGCTATAGGTCCCCAAGACCGGGAAATTCACGTGCGAGGCGATCGATCCTAGGTTGATGATCGCGCCTCCGCCGTTGGCTTTCAGGATCGGAGCAAAGGCTTGAGACACATTCAAAGTGCCGAAATAGTTGGTCTCCATTTCAAAGCGCCCGCGATCTGCGGCATCCGGATTCGTGAAGCTTGAGAAACCGGCGGTGCCCGCATTGTTGATCACAAGTGCCACGTCCTTGTGTTCTGCCGCGGCCGCAATGTCTTCCGGTTTAGTCACGTCCAGCTTGACTGGAATCACCTTGCCATTGTTCTGCGCAACTAAATCATTCAGTGTTTCTGGCTGGCGTGCGGCTGCGTAGACTTTTGCGGCGCCGCGTTCCAGAAGCGCAGTGACAAACGCCCGTCCGATGCCCCGGTTCGCGCCAGTGACCAAGACGGCCTTTCCTTCAATTTTCGACATTTGCAAACGTCCTCTCTGGTGGTAGATCGAATAAAATACGATACGGTATTTTAATAAGTGCTTGAAAGCGAGTTTCAAGACAATAAAATACGGATTGGTATTTTAATTTGCGATCACGCAGGACAACCAGCACATGCCGAGAGGCCGGCCGAGAAAAATCGAACCGAAGGATGCGCTTAAAACCGCTATGCACACTTTGTGGGAGCGGGGCTATGATCGCACGTCCATGGCGGATCTTGTGTCCGCTACGGGAATGGCCAAGCCGGGCCTTTATGCCAACCTTGGTGACAAGGACGAGATTTTCCAAAAGGCTTTGCGGCTCTACCAGGAAGAGATTGGCGCGGCTCTTGTCAACCATCTCGTGAACTCACCTGAACCTCTGAAACAGAGCCTGCGAACCGCTTTGAGGGGTGTTCTGCACGCGAAAGAAGGGAGCGGACTGCCCGAGGGCTGTTTCATCGTCAACAACAGTTTCGCTTGTTCGGCCCAAAGCCAGCAATTAAAACAGGCGCTGAAAGACCTCAATTTTGAGCGGCGGGACGCCTTTCTTCTCCGCTTAAGGCGGGCCGAGACCGAAGGCGAGTTGCCGGACAGCACCGATATCAATGCAATTGCAGACTTCTTCGCGGGACAAGCGGCTGCCATTTCGTCCATGGCCCAAGCTGGGCTTTCGCTGACTGAGCTGGACAAGATGATCGAGGTCAGTTTGTCGGTGCTGCCAGAAGACCCTCCGCGTGGGGGCGCTCAAGGTTAAAATCTACGCTTTGGAGACTTCTCGGTTGAAAGCGATACCTGTTTGATCTGTAATTGCCGTGTGCACTCAGATCCCCCGGCGGGGGGCTGCAAGACAAGCGGTCTCCAAGATGGCAATACAAACCCCGAAAGTGGCGGTTCGGCCGAACATCAGAATAGTCCGGCGTGTCTTCGCCGGCTGTGTGGTTGGTCTGTTGGTATTGGCTGCTTTTGTGGTCTCGACTCTAACCCTTGGAATTTTCGAGCCTCTCCGGCAATCCATCGCAAGCCGCATTCTGACGGTGCAGCTCAATCGGTCGGCGGAGGTGCAAGGTCCTGTCCGGATCGAATTTGGGTCTCAGATCGTTGTGCGGATGGAGGATGCCGTCGTCGAGCGGTACAGCCAGCCAAAAGGCGGCACCGGAAGGTTCTTTGATTATGTCCGGTTTGATGCACCTTACAGACTTCTTCTTGGTGACTTATCCGGTATCTCAAATTTTGAAATGGCTGGTGCTGACATTGAATTGCTGGCGTCCCCGGGGGAGACCACCGAGGCGGAAATGGCCTACTACCAGCTGCCTTCCGAACTTATCAATCTGCCGGTGTTTGATGCCCTGAAACTGACCGACGTTACCTTACGTTATCTTGGCATCCAAAGTGGTTGGAATGAGCGTGTGATTATCCGTTCGCTCACCATTGGTTCGTCGGAAGAAACGGACACGCTCGATATTGAGCTGGATGCCGACTTGAACGGAACTCCGCTTCAAATCTCGGGTGAAATTGCCCGGCCACCGCAAAATGGGCCACTGCAAAACGGCGCATTTGAACTCGCCCTTACGTTTCCCGGCATAAACTCCAAGATTTCCGGCAGGATCAACACCTCGACAGCCTACGCCGGTGTTGACGGAGAGCTGGAATTGTCTTCAGGCTCGTTGGCTCAGGCATTAGCCTCTGGTGGATTGACCAGTGAAGTCGATGGTCAAGTCGATGCGTCCTGGAAGTTTTCCGGAACGCTTGAGTCGTTATCGATTTCCGACATCGAGATCAACTTCACAAGCCGGCACTCCGACAAGGTGACGATAACGGGGGCGGTCGAAAACGCCAGCCTGGATCCGTCTTTGGATCTTTCGTTCAACGCGCTTTTGGCGCCGTTCGCGTCAACGGACAATGAACTGGCAATTGAAATTTTGGCGCTGGCCGGCGAAATCTACGGCCCGTTGAATGATCTGGCAATCCGCAATGCGCAAGTCAGAACCAATGCCGCCATTTTGGATATTGAGACGATCGGCCCAATCTCCGTGGGCCACATTGTAAAGTCCGAAGACGGCCGGGTAGGCCTGCAGGAGCTGACTATCAATAATGGGACCGATGGCGGTCCAAACCTCACACTGGCTGGTCAGATAGATGATGTGATCGCATTGGACGGGATAACGCTTGCCGGACGTTTTGAATATCCGGTGTCCTTTTTTCTCAACTCGAACAAAGAACCACAACCGGATCTTGGAACGCTTGTCGGGCAGATTGAACTTAGCGATTCCGACAGCTGGTTTGCTCTCAACACGTTCAAGGGGGCGGTGGAAGGCACTGACCTGCTGGATTTCAGTTTTGACCTGACCGTGCCTGAGTTGCGCCGCGTTGATAAGCTTAACTTCACAACCGAATTTGCAATTCCGGACCCTGCAGCAGTCGTAGAGCTGGTTTCGGGGGCGGCTTCAGAACCATTGCCAGAGATCACTTTCTCAGGTCAAAGCAGCCTGCAAGCGGGCGAACTCGGGATTTCCGGTGAGTTTGTTTCCGGCAGCAGCGCTATCTCGGCCGATCTGAATGTTGGTCCAAAGCCCGAGACTTCTACCTGGCTCTTGAGCGGTGATATTCGCTCCGAAGCTTTGAACCTCTCGGAGTTATCGGGTCTGGCACAGCTCGCCGAGCTTGGGTTTAAAGGACCGGAGACCGGACTTGAGATCACTGACAGTGACGCATCGCAGTTTGCGGCCAGCATTCATGTCGCAGCGAAAAGCCTGGTCGCGGGCAAAAAGAAAGCAGGTGACATCTCGGCACACGTTCAATTCGAGGACAAGGTTTTGAGCATTGCAGAGTTGGCATTGGCATATATCGGCGGACGGGTGAGCGGTGATCTCGGTTTGAACTTCAAAACAGAACCGCCGGTGGCTTCGGTCAAGGGGCGGATGGAAAAGTTTCCACTCCAAAGCCTGATGAATGAGCTTGGCCTCACGGCTCCGATCAGCAGCACTGTATACGCCAGTCTCGATCTCCAAGGAGAGACAGGCTCCATGAACGCTTTTCTGGATACGTTGAACGGCAAAATGACAACATCGTTGTGGGGAGGACGTTTTCCGGATCGGCTGATCGAGTTGAGCGGTTTGAGTGTTTTCACCTGGCTGATGTCCGGTAATTCGGAACAGGGTGCCAAGCTGGTCTGTGCGGTTCTGCCACTCCGGTTCAAATCCGGTAACGCGTCAGGCAATTCCCTGGTTGTCGAAACCGAAAATGTTCAGATCGTCGGAGGCGGCTCAGTCAACTTCAAAAGCGGCAATCTGGACTTGGCCTTTTTGCCGCGCGCTAAGAAAAAGCAACTTGTTGAGATTGTGTCTCCATTTGAGATCAAGGGCAACCTGTCGGACCCGGAAGTCATTGTGAAAGACGGCGGAGCTGGCCGAGCCATGGGAGAGGTCTTGTCACTTCCCATCAACGTCCTCGGTCATATCTTTTCCGGATCAGGCGCCATCGATAAAGACGCCCGCCCGTGCGTCATTCCCAAAAACACAGGTCCAAAATAGAACGCCGATTGTCTATTGGGCGAGCCCTAGAGCTTCCATGTTGGCAATTGAGGCGGGTAGCCCGGAAACGTCCCGCAGTTCAACGATCAGCCGCGGGTCGCTGTCCAGTTTTCCAAGTTCTGCAAACACGCTCGGCCAGTTGATGGTGCCTTCTCCTAACGTCCAGTGACGGTCCGCATAGCCATCGGCATCCTGAAGATGAATGTGGCGCAAGTTGTTGCCCGCAGCCTTGATGAAATAGTCGACCGGCGGTGCGCCTGTGGACCCGTGGGCGTAGTGGGCATGACCCGTGTCGATGGATATCTTTACAGCTTGCGAACCGAAACTCTCGGCAAGTTCGATGCGCGCGTAAGGGTCCTTGTCTTCAATGTTTTCAAGTACCAGTTCGCAACCGATCTCTTCTGCGCGCTTGACCGCTTCTTTCATCGTGAGGTGACAGAGTTCGATCTTTGTTGCCCGGCCGGTCTCGTAGTTGTCGAGATTGTTGTAATCCCAAGTCGAGTAAGGGCTGTGCACGACCATATGTGTGCCACCAATGGCTTCGCAAACCTCAAGCCCCTGCAACAGACGTTTCTTAACGATCTCTCGTATGTCAGGGTCCTTTGCATCAACTGTAAAGCCCCAGAAGGGGCCATGGATGCCAACCCTACCTTCATGTCCATCCAGCAGTTTCTTGGCGTGGTCTGCAACGGACGCCCAGTCTCCATTCAGAACTTCCCCGGTTACAAAATCCTGTAGTTCCAGGTCCCGCTGCTTTTCAAGCATGAGATCCCGGTGACGTTGGAAAGACGACAGCGACATGGCAGCGCCAAGGATAGGAAGACTGGACATATAAGGCTCTGAAAAATTGAACATCAATGTCCGCCTCATAGGCGGTAACCGGTGACAGTTTTGCGACGGCCGTTGACGGTGCTTGGTTAGGGAGCCCCCTAATAGCCCCTTTGACGATCGACGGTTGGCGGGATGCTGCCAGTTTCCAGATACTGTTTGATGTTTTGAGCAACAATCGCAGATGCAGTGCTGGTGATTGTTGGCGCGGAGATATGAGGCAGGACAGTCACTTCAGGGTGGGACCAGAAGGGATGGTCCTTGTCCAACGGTTCCTGATCAAAAACATCCAGCACGGCATGCCCGACACGGCCGTCGTCAAGGGCAGTAAGGAGCGCGTAGGTGTCTACGATCGGCCCCCTGGCGAAGTTGATCAGCTTTGCACCCGGTTTCACCGAAGCCAGTGCCTGCTTGCCGATCAGACCGCGTGTGTCGCCTGTCAAAGGCATCAGCAGCACAAGGATGTCGGATCGGGCCAAGACCGCGCCGAGTTCCTCTGCTCCGGCAAATGTCTCGATGCCTTTGAGTGTTTTGCGGGACCGGCTCCACCCAAGCACATTGAAGCCATTGGCTTTCAGGCGCAGTGCCGAAGCTGATCCGAGTTCTCCAATCCCCAGCACACCGATCGTTACCTCATGAGGCGTTTTCAGGAGATGGTGTTGCCAGACATGGTCCCGCTGCTGCCGCATATATGCCGGCATGTCGCGGTGGAGATAGAGAGACCAGGCAAGGACCGCTTCCGACATGGTTTCCGCCATTTGCGGATCCGCGAGGCGTACAATCTGGGGACCCGTGTCCGGCAATTCGGCGACCAAACGTTCAACGCCAGCCCACAAGCTTTGAACCCAAACCAGGTTGGGCAGTGAGGCCACTTTTGTCGGGTCTGGATTTGCGACGATAGCGACGGTGGCTTTCTCTCGTTCAACCTGTGTCAGATCATCGAACGCCTTGACTTGCGCAATCCCGCTCAGGGCTTCCGGCAGTGCATCTTTCCAGGCTTTCCGTTCCACACCGCCGACTTCGGAAACGAAAGGTATTACGGGCATCATGCAGCAAAAACTCCCGTTTCATCGGCAAATCCCTTGATCTCGATCGGATTGCCGGAAGGGTCCCGAAAAAACATGGTGCTTTGCTCCCCTGGTTGCCCTTCGAAACGGATGGTAGGCGGGATAACAAATTCGACGCCCGCGCTCGTAAGCCGGTCCGCCACTTTTTTCCAAGTGCCCATGTCAAGCACCGCGCCCATATGCGGCATCGGAACCATGTGCTCGCCAACTTTTCCGGTGTTGGTGGTTTCGAAAGGTTTCCCGATATGCAGCGAAAGCTGGTGTCCAAAAAAATTGTAGTCGACCCATGTGTCGGTGCTGCGTCCTTCTTGGCAGCCCAACAGTTCACCGTAGAAGGCGCGGGCGTCATCAAGATTGGTCACGTGAAAAGCGAGGTGAAAGCAGGGCTGCATATGTCGTCTCCAATTGAGGTCTTTGTTTCATAGCAGAGCCTGAGAAAAACAATTACTATGTTTTTTCTTCTCTGAGCATAGGAAAAAATTTTGGACACGCGATTTTTGGAAAGCCTCCTTGCTGTGGTCGAGACAGGGTCCATTGCCGGGGCTGCGCGCCAACAAGGCTTAACCGCTGCTGCAATCAGTCAGCGGATCAAGGTGCTCGAAACTGATTTGAATTGCAGACTTCTCGTTCGTTCCGCGAAAACGGTGCAGCCATCGCCGGAATGTCAGCGGCTTCTTCCAGCAGCAAGCGCGCTGGTTCGTGATGCGAGCCGGTTGTCATTTGGGATATCCAATGACCGTCTGAGCGGGCCCTATCGCATTGGAGCTATTTCAACGGCGTTGCTTGATGTTGTGCCCAAGGTTGTACGGGCATTTCGTGAAAAGGCGCCCGATGTGCAACTGTCCGTTCTGCCTGGCAACTCCCGTTCGCTTTATGAAGATCTGTTGGTTGAAAAGGTTGATGCAGTGATTTGTGTCGCACCTCCGTTTCAGCTGCCGAAGGGGATCCGGTGCTTCCCGGTTGCAGAAGAGCCCTTTCTGCATATCCGCCCAGAAACGCACCTTCGGCAGGATAAGAACGATGTTCTACCCTGGATTATCTATGACCGGTCATCTTGGGGAGGGGGGCTGGCGAGCCGTTATCTCGATAAGGCAAATTCGCATGTGCCTGTTTTGTGTGAACTGGATTCCCCGGAGACCATTGCCGCAATGGTCCATGAGGGGCTTGGGCAAGCGGCAGTTCCTCGTTGGTCTGGTCTCGAAATACATCATTCCGATCTCTGTGCTTCGGCGTCGCCAATTCCTTCCATCCCGAAGCGTTCGATTGTCTTGCTGCAACGGACCATGTCCCTCGTCGCCAAAATAGATTTGCTTTTGCAAAACACCGCATTAGGAGCTTCTCATGAATCCAATCCAGATTGCGAAAATATGCAACTATAAGATGTTTATATTCTGAAATTAGCTCAAATAGTGTAATCAGAACTGCACGTAAAAGTTATAATGTTATCTATCGTGGCGTTTCTTGGCAGGAAAATGTCGCTGCTTGGCTAGTCTGGGAAATAATAGGAACGATCCGCAAAAGAAGTGCAGGTCAACTGTTGTGCTGGCCGTCGCATAATGCAATGGTATTGAGAGCGAGCCCAAGAGCTTGGTCGAAATACCTGTTTCGACCTCGTGCGGCCCAATGGGCTCATGCTGAAGATTAGGGAGCAGGGTCGAAGTAGATGCTACGAGTAAAGGCAGTTGAGGAGATCTTAGATCTTCCCGCCTTTTTGTGTGATTTGATCCACATTCCCAATTTACATGATCAATTGATGCGCCGGGAGGTGAATACTAGAGCTCTAGTATTCTCAGGATGCGCCAATGGAAAACTCAACAAACAGACTGCATAGGAGTACCCCATGAAAAAGTTGTTTGTCACAGTCGCTGCGACTGCGCTCGTCGGGATGGCGTCTTCCGCCATGGCCGAAGAATGCGGAACAGTCACTGTTGCGGAAATGAACTGGGCATCTGCCGGCGCGATTGCGCACATCGACAAGATCATTCTTGAAAATGGATACGGCTGTAATGTTGAGCTGGTCACTGGCGACACCATGCCGACCTTCACGTCCATGAACGAGAAGGGTGAGCCGGACATGGCTCCGGAGCTCTGGATTAACGCTGTACGTGAGCCGCTTGATAAGGCCGTCGCTGAAGGTTCTCTGATCATCGGTGGTGAAATCCTGAACGAAGGTGGTGTTGAAGGCTTTTGGGTTCCGACCGCTATCGCGGAAGAGCATGACATCTACACCGTAGCTGCCGCTAAAGAGCGTCCAGATCTCTTCAAAGGTGCCGAGGACGACAGCAAGGGTGGCTTCTTCACCTGTCCGACCGGTTGGAACTGCCGCATCACGACAGGTAACCTCTTCCGCGCAAACGGTTTCGATGAAGCTGGTTTCGAACTCGTAGATCCGGGTTCTGCTGCCGGTCTTGACGGGTCTTTGGCTCGTGCCAACGAGCGCGGTGAAGGTTGGCTCGGTTACTACTGGGCTCCGACAGCGATCCTCGGCAAGTACGACATGACACTGCTCGACTTTGAAGTGGAACACGACAAGGAAGAGTGGGACAAGTGTACAGTTGTTGAAGACTGTCCGGATCCGAAGCCAAACTCCTGGGTTAAATCCGAGGTGTTCACAGTTGTCACCGAAGAGTTCGCCAAAAAAGCTGGTCCGACCATGGACTACGTGAAAGGCCGGACCTGGGACAACCGTACAGCCGGTAAGGTCCTGGCATGGATGACTGACAATCAGGCGACCAACGAAGACGGCGCATACTACTTCCTTGAAAACTTTGAAGATGTATGGACCCAGTGGGTCAGCCCGGAAGTCGCTGAAAAAGTGAAAGCTTCTCTGTAATCCGTTGAAGCGAAAAGGAGCCCGCATCACGATGCGGGCTCTTCATTGAGGGGCAAAGAAACGGGACGAGAGTGATGGAGTGGTTACAAGAATTCCCCGCTATGAGCCGGGGTGGCTTGCGCGAAATGCGCCAAACAATTGACGGAGCCTTTAAGGATTTTACGCGTGCCTACGGGGACGCAATCGAAAGTGCGTTTGATCCGATCAAGGACTTCCTGATCTTTTTGGAGCAACTGCTCATCAACTCGCCTTGGCCGATTATCCTGGCAGTGCTTGTCGGGATTGTTTACCTCATGAGCCGGAACGCCCGGATTACAATCGGCTCCTTGGTGGCGCTTTGCGTCATCGGTTATCTCGGCATGTGGGAAGACACCATGCGCACAATCGCCATGGTGACTGTTTGTACGATGATGGCGATCGTGCTGGGTATTCCGCTTGGAATTTTGATGGCTCGCTCAGATCGAATTCAGAGCGTCATCAATCCAGTACTCGATCTCATGCAGACGATGCCGAGCTTCGTTTATCTCATTCCGGTGGTCATGATTTTCGGCCTTGGCAAAGTGCCGGGCATGATTGCGGTGGTTATCTACGCCATTCCGCCGATGATCCGACTAACCAACCTCGGTATTCGTCTTGTTGACCAAGACGTTCTTGAGGCAGCCGACGCCTTCGGGTCCAGTTCTTGGCAGAAGTTGACCAATGTTCAGCTGCCACTTGCGTTGCCAACGATCATGGCTGGCGTGAACCAGACCATCATGATGGCACTTGCGATGGTTGTTGTTGCGGCTCTTATCGGCGTGAAAGGTCTCGGTCAGCCGGTTCTGAACGCCATTGCGAACCAGTATTTGACGATGGGCGTCATGAATGGTCTCGCGATCGTTGCGATTGCCATTATTTTCGACCGCGCGACCCAGGCCTACGGCAAGCGCCTTCAGAAACACTCGGAGGTGATCCATGGGTGAGGCGACAGGCATTGAGATTAAAAATCTTTACAAGATTTTTGGTCCAAACGGCAAAGACATGGTGCAGCTCGTCAAGGACGGCATGTCCAAAGCCGAGCTCAACGAAAAGCACAATCACGTCTTGGGCTTGAACAACATCAATATCTCGATGCCTGGCGGTAAGATCGAGGTGGTGATGGGGTTGTCCGGGTCGGGGAAATCCACCTTGATCCGGCACATCAACCGGCTGATCGATCCGACAGACGGGGAAGTGCTCTACGGTGATGAAGACGTCTGTAAGATGTCTCAGGGTGAGCTGAGGGAATTCCGTCGCCACAAAACAGCGATGGTTTTCCAGAAGTTCGCGCTTCTGCCCCACCGGACCGTGATGAAAAACACCGTCTACGGCCTGGAAATTCAGGGCGTCTCCATGAAGGAGGCTGAAGAACGGGCTGCCCGCTGGATCGCTCGTGTTGGCTTGGAAGGCTTTGAAGACCATTATCCGAACCAGTTGTCGGGCGGTATGCAGCAGCGTGTCGGTCTTGCCCGGGCTCTGACAAACGATGCGGACATTTTGCTAATGGACGAAGCGTTCTCAGCGCTTGATCCGTTGATCCGTATGGATATGCAGACTGTTTTGCTTGATCTTCAAGAAGAGCTTCATAAGACAATCGTCTTCATCACTCACGACCTGGATGAAGCTCTTCGGCTCGGCGACAAGATTGCGATCTTGCGCGATGGTGCAGTCATTCAGCAAGGCACTGGACAAGAGATTGTCCTGCGGCCTGCGGATGAGTACATCGCCGATTTTGTCAAGGAGGTGAACCGTGGGCGTGTGATCCTCGTCGATACAGTCATGGACAAGACAAAGACCCTCGAGGGCGGTTTGACCGTCCAGAGCGGGATCATGCTGGAAGAAGCAGCCAAGAAGTTTGCCGAAACCGGTCAAGGCGAGTGCTGCGTTGTCAACGGCGATGGCAAGCCCTTGGGCGTTTTGAACGTTCAAGACACCATCAGTGCGATGGTGACGCCAGCATCCCACTGAAGGCTTGAAACCAGACAAAAAGAAACCCCGGTCGGTTGACCGGGGTTTTTTGTTTGCAATGGCCTAATCGCTTAGCGTTCGGAGAACACCGTGCGCATCGCGCGGGTCACTGGGTTCAGCAGATAGGCAAGGACTGATTTGGATCCTGTCACAATCTGTGCATTCACCTGCATGCCCGGCCGGACGGGGCTGGTTACATTACCGGTGCCGATCGTGTTGCCCGGAAAGCCAAGGTCAGCTTTGAAATAGTACTCGCCATATTCATCCTGGAAACTGGATGCTGAGATGGTGTCCACCTCCGCGACGATCGTCCCATAGATGTTCGGGTCATAGCTGGTGATCGTGATTTCAGCCTTGTCGCCCACATTGATGTGGCCGATGTCGCGTGGATTGACCTTCACCTCAGCCACCATGCTTTCGGTCTGCGGAACGATCTCCGCGATCATGTCGCCCGGATTCACAACAGCACCACGTCCGGTTTGACCCAGTGTTTTGATGTAGCCATCAACTGGAGCCCTTACGAACAAGCGATTCTGCCTGTCTTCGAGTTTGGCGATTTCCTGTGCCAGCTCAGCCCGCTCTTGAGCAATTCGAGCGCGTTCATCGGCCACATCCCGGTTCACCTCAGCGCCCGCCTGGTTCAGGCTCGCCTGAGCTTCGGTCAGCATTTCACGGGCTTGCGCCAGATTGCCGACGAGCTGTTCCAGCGTTACCTGGGAACGTTGGTATTCACCTTTTGATTCAAGATACCGGCGGCGGGATGTGTAGCCATCTTTCAGAAGGTTTTCCTGAATCTGGAATTTTTCCCGTTCCAACTCGACTTGTGACCGTTGCAGAACAACCTGAGCCTCCAGGCTGGCCACTTCCGCACGTTTTTGTGCGACACGAGCCGTATATGCATCTTGTTCATCGGCGACTGCTCTGCGGTTTGCCGTGAGTGCCGCCCGTTGTTGTGTGCTCAAACCGCTGACTGCCGGGTCGAGCCGCAGTCCAACTGTGTTCGGATCACTGAACTCTTGGGCTCTTAGCCGCTCTTCTTCGAGTTCCAGATAACTCAGGCGGCTCTGAATGCGGCCAAGTTCGGCAGTAGTGTCTTCTTTCTCGAGGCGAGCGATCGGGTCGCCTGCCATGATGAGTTGGCCTTCTTCAACGAGGATCTCACTGACAATACCGCCCTCCAGGTGTTCGACAGCAAGGATCTGACCTGCAGGCGTGATTTCACCGATCGTGTTGGCGACTTCACGGATCTGACCAATGGCTGCCCATAGCAGCAGTGCCAGGGTCGCAACCGTGAGACCGATCAACAGCCGGGTGTAGAAGGCCGGTGGAACCCCGTCCTCCAGTTCGAGTGGCAATCCTACTCGGCCATAAACGGCTTTGCGAAGCGGATCTGAGGTATCTTTGGCTGCCATCGGTTTCTTCCTCGGCGGTTGTCGTGAGGTGCGGCTTTTCTCAGCGCACGCTCCAATTACTTCGATTGCTGTTTCAGGACGTCGTCCAAAATCTCTGATGGCGGACCTGCCATGGTGACCATTCCGTTCTGCATGTAGACGAGCTGGTCAGCGATCCGCATGTGGCTTGGCCGATAAGTGGTCAGGATGACGGTTGATTTACCGCGAACCTGTTCAATTTTTTTCATCAGCAGCTTGTCGCCATCAACATCTAGATTGCCGGCTGGATCATCCAGAACGTAGATTGAGGCCGGCCGTACGAAGGCCCTTGCAAGCAGGATCCGCTGTTTCACGTTGTCTGGAAGCACTTGCAGAAGCTGGCCTGTGAGACGGGTCTCAACTCCTTGAGGAAGCAATTCTGCGTAGTTGTTGAGGCCAAAGTCTTCGAATGCGCCGCGGACCTGATCATTGTCAGCTTGCGGATTGGCCATCCGGAAGTTCTGGGCGATGGTCCCGTAGAAGAAATCGTAGTGTTCGGGTGCATAGCCAATTGCATGGCGCCATTCACCCGGATCCAGCTGGCGGATATCGAGGTCATCCACCAAGACCGCCCCCATCTGTGGCCGGTAAAGCCCCAGCGTCGCACGAACCAGAGAAGTTTTCCCTGATCCACTTGGGCCTGTGATCGCAGCGACTGCGCCTTGTTCGACCTGTAAAGAGAAATTCCGCAATGCCGGTTCCTGGCGGGCCGGATAGCGAAGCACAACGTTGGAGTAGCGGACCGTACCTTGGAACTGACGATGCAAGCTCGGGAGTTTGCCCGGTTGCCGTTCCATGTCGATCTTCAAGAGACCGTTGATCCGTTCGATCGTTTGCTGGGCCTGGCCAAGCTGTGAGAAGCTCAAGAAGGCCTGATGCATTGGGTTCATCGCGCGCCAGGACAAAGCCATCACTGCGATCAAGGCGCCTTGTGTGAGGCTTTGGTTCATCACCATGATGGCCCCGAAACCCAGAACACCGATGCCGCAGAGGGTCATCATCATTTGCGAGATGACCTGCATTATTTGAGACAGGTGTTTTGTTTTCAGGTTCTTTTGCGCGAAATCTGCTGACAGGGCACGAAACTTGTCGATCCAAACGTCATCTGCGGACAAATTCTGGATCGCATCGCGCTTTGACAGGATTTCTACCGTGATGTTCTGGACGCGGGATTTGGCCTCCCCGGCAAGGTTGATCGCACGTTTCATCCGCGGAACGATGAGAAGCGCGGCAACGATGTAGAGACCCAGCAAACCGAGCGGAAGCAGCGCGAGCGGGCCGCCGATCAGTGAAAGAACCACCACGAACAGTGCGGAAAACGGCAAATCAATCAGAGCATTAGCAAGGTTGCCGTGAAAGATTTCCCGGACACCGTCAAACTGCTTCAAGCGGGTGATCTGCGCGCCAATTGGTGCTGAAGTCGTCAACGGCAGAGGCAGGTGCAAGAAATGGCGGAAGGTCGTATTCGCAACGACAGCGTCCAGTCGTGCGCCAAGGTATGCTTGGAGGCGGGATTTGGTTCCCTTGACCAGCCAATCCATACACAAGATCACCGCAATGCCGATCATGAGTGTAATGAGAACGGAAACGGACTTTGCGCCAATCGCTTTGTCGTAGACGTTCATCACAAACAAGGGCAGGCCGAGCGCCAACAGGTTGGCAAGAAAGCCGATTGCCATAATCGAGGTCAGCGTACCCCGAAATCTGTGAAACAATCTGGATGACCAGTGTTTAAAACCGGCAGTCGCTGTTGGGTCATCTTCGGCAATCAGGAACAGCTCTGCATCCTTCAGGGCAGAGTAATCAAGATTTACCGTTTGCTGAGCTTCACCGCTGAAAACACGAAGTCGGCCGTCCCCGCTTGGTCCAAGGCCGACACAGACATTCTGTCCGACCTTTAACAAGCAGGGAAATTGCTCTGCTGTGAGTTGCTTGATCGGCCTTGAGGAGCTGGTGACCCGGTAATTGAGCCGGGTAAGCACGGCCCGCAAATCATAGATTTCAGTGATGCCCTCAAGATGTGGCAAAGCCTCAAACAGGTGCCGCTCCATGCCGTCCCACCCAAGTGCTTCCAGCACTGGCAAGAGGCATGCTTCAGCTGCCGTGTTTCGGTCAATATGGGTGCCTGCTTGCTGGCGGACCCGGCTTGCCAGATTTAAGCGCCGGGTAGACGGGTCTGAACCTTGAATATAGGCGGAGGTGTTTTCAAACGCTGCCAGGGACATGTCAGGCTCCTTGGCTCATTTTTGGCGCTTCTTTGCGTATACGCGGCTGAAGCTTGTATTTTTTTGTTGTGGCGGGTTTTATCGGTACTGATTTCAATTTCCCGTCCTCCACCAGATACTGCTTGTCAGCAATTGCCCGGAAGGATGGGCGGTGGCTGACAATGATCATCGTGAGCTGGCCTTTGATGCGTTTGAGTCCTTCCGCAAGCTCAGCTTCGCTGCGGTGATCGAGGGCGCCGTTTGCATCATCCAGGATCAAGATTTTTGGTTCTCGGGCCAAGGCACGTGCAATCGCGATCCGCTGGATCATGGAGTCCGTGAGATTTTCCTCGATGGTGTTACCCAATTGTGTGTCGTAGCCCAGCGGGAGCAGGTGAATGTCTTTTTCCAGGCCGATGAGTTCTGCGGCCATTCGTGCGGTCTGCGGCGTCGACTGAGACCCAAACAAAGTCAGATTCTGCAAGATTGTTCCGGCGAACATTTCAGAATCGTTGCCGACGTAGGCAATGTGTTTCCGAAGACCCCAATGATCTTCACCGTAAAGATCATGACCATCAAGCATGACTGATCCCGAAGTCGGTTCCAGGCTGCCTGAAATCAATCGGGAGAGTGTTGATCGTCCGCTACCATCTTTGCCTTCAAAGGCTATCGTTTCTCCAGCATTGACGGACAGGTTCAGTCCGTGGATCGGGACGATCACGTCATGCCTTGAATCGTATCCAGCATTTTGGATCTGTACATTGCCGATGATCGGAATATTCCGCGATTGGTGCCTGTTTTGAACTGGCAGATCAAAAAGGGATTGAGCGGCACCATAGTCGTGCTTGACCCGCTGCATCTCCGTCCAGTGGTTGATACCCCGCAAAAGAGGCTGGACGACTTGGCCCGCAAGGAGCGTACAGGCAGCAACAGCACCGATGCTTATGAAGCCTCCCATCACCAGCAATGCACCAGCCGATACAACGCATACCGTTGTCAGGACAGTGAAAAAGCCGCTGCTGTTGCGCGCCTTGTTGTTCAGGTCGATCTGGTCGTAACCGAGGCGGGAGACCTGGGTTTGCAGTCTTTCAAATCGCCGGAGGATCACGGGTTCAAGCGCCATTGCCTTGATCGTGTTGAGCCCGGACAGGACTTCAAAAATGAAATCGTATTTGCGCTGGTCCTGGACAGCGCGTTTTTCAACGAGCGTATTGAGTTTGGAATTCAGGTGAGCAGTCCGCAACACGAAAATCAACAACAAGATCGGCGGGATGAAACCGATCGGGCCGCCGATGAGAAACAGGACAACGAGAAAAATAAGGCTAGCCGGGAGATCGATCGCCAAAAGTCGCGCCGGTCCGCCGTACTGGTCTCCCAGGGACTGAAGTGACTTCAGAGAGTCCAGATGCTTGGAAACACTGGCATCGGTCACGGCATCAGAACGGGAGCAGAGCAGACGGTGCGTCGCTTCCATGTTTGCTTTGTGTGTAAAGGAAGCTGCTGACCAGGCGACAACAAATGATCTAGCAATCTTCAATACCGCATCCACCGCCAGGACGATCCCAAGCCCGACAATTAGAACGACCAGTGTATCGATAGCCTGGTTTGGAAGAATTCGGTCATATACCTGAAGAATTGTCAGGGGCATCGCCAAGCCCAATACATTTATAAGTATCGAGGCCATTACCACCGAGCGCGGCAAATTTGGGGCTTTAACTTGCTCTCCTGTCTCAGATGAATGAAATTTCAGCTGAGGTAACGCAGTGTTAGCTAAAGCATTGCTGATAAAACTGACCATACTTGGCGCCTCCTATCTCTATTAAGGCGCGCAAGTGTTTCAAAAGCGTTTACCAAGAACTATGGAACTCGCTAATTTACATCAAGATATAGTGGTATTTCACAGGTTCTGGTTGGTTTTTGTTAAGACAAGCCTGCGCGAATGGCTTCATGATCTAATGGAGCTTGTGCGAGCATGGCTGATACCGACACACCGAAAACATCTGGCAAACCGACTGAAGGCGCGGGCGCAGACGCGGCTGCACGAACCAATTCAGGTGCGAACTCGCCAAATGCTGCCCGTGCGGAAGCTCAGGCCGGTGATCCGTACAAGCCCGCGGATGGCAACGACTACTCCTTGTCCATCAATCCAGAGGACACTGGTGAGGCAACGGTTGCCAACCTCTTCCAGGCGGTGCCATTGGAATACGAAGGAAGCGGTTCCTCTCTTCACGATGGTGACGGTCTTGGCGGTGACGGCGGCTTGAATGGCGGAGCAGGTAACGATGGTCCTAGCAACGGCTTGGGTCTGGACCGCAATGATAACGTGCCGCTCCCGGATGGTCTTCAGGATGTTGCGGAAACATCTGACGGTGGTTTGGGCGATGTTGGTGGTCTCGGAGGCGGGGATGTTCCCGAAGCGCGCGGCCTTGATGCCGGGCTTTCTCAATTCAATCTTGGCGGTCAAGGCATTCCGACAAGTGACGATGGCATCGGTGACGGCATTGGCGGCGGTGGAGGCGGCGGCGATGGCGGCACGACCGTTCTGGCCGACGATGACGGTGACGACGGCGGCGATGATGCCGGCGACGATGACGATGGCGGTGATGGCGACGGCGGCGGCGATGACGATCTCGGCGAACCGATCGGCCCGCTGACTGATATCAATCTCGACGTAAACTTTGTCGAAGAAAATGCAGATCCTGGAACAACTGTCGGGGTTGTCGCGTTCGCAGAAGATCCTGATGGAGATGACGTTACCTATTCCATCGTCGGCGACTCGCCATTTGTTATCGATCCTGAGACCGGTGTGATTTCTGTTGGTCCCGGAGTTGTCATTGATCGAGAAGAAACGCCGGCTATCAGTGTGACGGTGCAGGCGACTTCCAGCGATGGATCGTTTGTCGTTGAGACTTTTGTCATCCAAGTTGGAGACGATAATACAGAATTTCAGATCGGGCCTGTTGTAGACACGGACACAACAGACAACTTTATTCTCGAAAATTCTGATCCAGGCACGGTTGTCGGAGTAACGGCGTTTGCCGAGGATCCGGATGCAACCGATACGGTGACTTACGAAATCGTAGGCGATACACCGTTTGTCATCGACCCGGTTACGGGTGTTATCAGCGTCGGACCCGGCGCCGAGATTGATCGCGAAACCACACCGTTCTTCGATGTAACGGTTCAGGCCACGTCCACGGATGGTTCGACATCCCAAGCGACATTTCGTATTGAAGTCGGCGATGAGGATGAGTTTGACATCGGCCCGGTCACAGACACAGACAATGCAGATAATTTCGTTAATGAAGACGCTGTTGGCGGGACGGTTGTCGGTGTCACGGCATTTGCTGAAGATCCTGACGCGACTGATACCGTCACCTATGAGTTGACCGATGGCAACGATCGCTTCGAGATCGACGAGACGACCGGCGTCATCACCGTGAAAGACGGTGCGCAGTTTGATGCGGAAACAGAACCGACTGTCGACGTAACCGTGAAGGCAACGTCTACGGATGGGTCGACATCCGAGGCAATATTCCGCGTCAAAGTTGGTGATGAGTTCTCGATCGGGCCTGTTGTCGACACGGATACGACAGACAACTTTATCCTTGAAAACTCTGATCCGGGAACGGTTGTCGGTGTTACGGCATTTGCTGAGGATCCGGACGCTACCGATACGGTCACTTATGAAATCATCGGAGACACGCCGTTTGTCATCGACCCGGTTACTGGCGTTATCAGTGTCGCACCTGGCGCCGAGATCGACCGGGAAACCACGCCGTTCTTTGATGTAACGGTTCAGGCCACGTCCACGGATGGTTCGACATCCCAAGCGACATTTCGTATTGAAGTCGGCGATGAGGATGAGTTTGACATCGGCCCGGTCACAGACACAGACAATGCAGATAATTTCGTTAATGAAGACGCTGTTGGCGGGACGGTTGTCGGTGTCACGGCATTTGCTGAAGATCCTGACGCGACTGATACCGTCACCTATGAGTTGACCGATGGCAACGATCGCTTCGAGATCGACGAGACGACCGGCGTCATCACCGTGAAAGACGGTGCGCAGTTTGATGCGGAAACAGAACCGACTGTCGACGTAACCGTCAAGGCAACGTCCACGGATGGATCTTCGTCCAGTAACACTTTTTCGATTGATGTCACAGACGGCAACGAGCCGCCGGATCTCGTTGTTGAGTATGGCGACATCGGCACCAACCTCATCAAAAACGGTTCGTTCGAGTCCTTCGACGTTGCCACCGGAAAGTGGAATCAATTTTCTGAAGACAGTTCTGGTGCGTGGACGAGTAACGGCAAAATGGAGGTCTGGGACAACTTCGGCGGTATCAAAGCCACCGAGGGTGACCAGCATCTGGAGTTGGATTCTGAAAAGAACGTCAATTCGATTTCCCAAACCGTCGAGACGTCGGTGGGTCAGGTTTATGACCTTTCATTCGATGTCCAGGCGCGCAGAGATGATGCCTCCAACACCGTCGAGGTTTATTGGAACGGTGAACTGGTTTCCACTGTCGATCCAGCTTTCGGCAACTGGGAAACGCTTGAGGTCCAGGTTGTCGGAACAGGCGGCAATGACGTCCTTGAGTTCCGTGAAACCGGTGAGGACAACAACACCTATGGCGCGTTCATCGATAACGTCGAACTGACCGGCACAAACCGGATCGGCGTCTATGAAGAATTGGAAGGTGCCAAGGTTGTTCCGCTCTCCGTCATCGATCCTGATGTGGGCGACACGCATACTTTCACAGTGTCCGACGACCGCTTCGAGGTGGTTGCCGCCGACGGCAAGTATCTGCTGAAGCTGAAAGACGACCAGGCGCTCGATTATGAGACCGAGCAACAGGTGACCGTCCAGATCACAGCAACCGACACCGGTGGTCTGTCCGATACGGAAACAGTGGTGATCGACGTCATCGACATTGACGAGGGTGCAGAACCAATCGGCCCGCTTACAGATAGCGACGCTACTGCGAACCTGGTTGCGGAAAATTCCGATGCTGGCACCGTTGTTGGTGTGACAGCGTTTGCGACCGATCCGGATACGTCTGACGATGTCACTTATGAGATCGTAGATCAGAACTCTCCTTTCGTGATCGACCCGACTTCTGGTGTGATCTCGGTCGCTCCGGGTGTGGATATCGACCGCGAGACCACGCCGACGATTGACGTCACGGTCAAGGCGACGTCCACAGACGGGACGTCCACAACGAAGACCTTCACGGTTGAAGTGGGTGATGAAAATGAGTTCGACATCGGCCCGGTTTCGGATGTCGACACAAGCGACAACACGATCTCCGAGTCTTCAGATGGTGGCGAAAACACTGGCATCACGGCTTTTGCCGAGGACGAAGATGCGACCGATACGGTCACCTATGAGCTGACTGGCGGCGGTGACCGCTTTGAGATTGATGAGACCTCGGGTGTTATCACTGTCAAAGATGGTGCTCAGTTCGATGCCGAGGCCGAGCCAACTGTCGACCTGACTGTAAAGGCGACCTCAACGGATGGATCTTCCTCCAGCCAGACGTTCTCGATCGATATCACGGACGGTAACGCACCGCCCGATCTCATCGTTGAGCTGGAAAGCGGTTCGCAGCAGTTCATCATCAACGGCAGCTTTGAGAACTTTGACGGACAGTTGGGCGGCTCGGATGGATCTGGCTGGTACCAGGATCCGAATTCGATTGAAGGTTGGTCCTACGACAACGTTGATGTCCATCAGGCGGGCCACAACAATTTCGGTGCCACTGACGGCAATCACCATCTGGATTTGGCTTCGGTCACGAACGGTTGGGCATCCCAGCAGATCGAAGGCCAGATGGAAGGTCAGGTCTACGAGCTTCAGTTTGACATGAAGTCTCGGGGCGGTGTCGGTCAGAGTGTTGCCGAGGTTTACTGGAATGGCGAGCTGATCGACACGATTGATCCGGCGACCACGGGAACCGGCTGGCAGACCTACAACTTCAACATTGTCGGTGGATCCGGTGACGGCTCCAACACGCTGACCTTTGTTGAAATCGGGTCTGACAACAACGGCGGAGCACTGATCGACAGCGTTTCCATCGTCTCAGACAATCGCACAGCTGTTGTTGAAGAGTTCTTCGGCGCGGAAATCGTTCCGTTGTCGGTCATTGATCCTGACATAGGCGACACCCACACGTTCACGGTGTCTGATGACCGGTTTGAAGTTGTTGTCTCTGGCGACAAGTACATGCTCAAGCTGAAGGACAATCAGGCGCTCGATTATGAGACTGAAACGCAAGTTACCCTGGAAGTAACTGCGACTGATCAGGGCGGTTTGTCTGATACGGAAGTGGTTGTGATTGATGTCATTGACATCGATGAGACCAACACACCGCTCACAGATCTCATTGATAGCGACACATCGGATAATGTGATCGCCGAGGGCGCAACGGCCGGCACTGTTGTTGGTTTGACGGCGTTCGCAAATGAGCCGGATGCCGGGGACAGTGTGACCTACGGAATCACTGATCCGCGTTTTGAGATTGACCCGGACACCGGTGTGGTGACCGTTGCGGACAATGCCAGCTTTGATGCGGAGCAAACACCGTTTATCGATCTGGACGTCACGGCAACCTCTACAGATGGATCCAGTGTTACTGAGACATTCCGGATTGATGTCACGGAGTTTGACGAGCCGCCAGTGGCAAATGACGATGCGGCGACAGTCGGGCTGACCAAGACATCTTTCTATTACAGCGACGATGACGGTGAAATTCACCTAATCAGTTCGGATGGTTCCGACGTTGTAATCGGGTCGACGGGTGTTGGGGCGATGACCGACATTGCGCTGGACAGTGCCGGAAATCTCTATGGCATCAGCTTCAGTAAGCTTTACTCCATTGATCCGGATACTGGCGAGGCGTCGCTCATTTCAACCTCTCGGTTCGGAACGTCGATGAACGCTTTGGAGTTTGGGCCGGATGGTACGCTCTACGCTGCGGACACTTCTGGGAAACTGTACTCAGTCGACGTGAACGATGGCAGCCTGACCACGATCGGGCAGATGGACTATGGTTCTGCCGGTGATTTGGCCTTTGCCAATGGCAGTTTGTACCTGTCAACATCCAACGGCAAAATCGTGGAAATCGATCCGGATACCGGGGCGACCATTGATGTTGTTGCGACCTTGCCGGTGTCCAACGCCTTTGGGTTGGTCGGTGACGATGGCGGGCAACTCTACGCCTTCACCAATGGCGGCCGCGTTTATCAGATCGACCCGGAGACGGGGACTGTGTCTGTTCCGGATGACTATGTCATGAACGACAGTGGTTGGGGCGCGACGGAGACAGCCAACTCTTCTGGTCAGACAGCAAAAGTGGAAGGCAATGTCCTGACCAATGACACGGATGCGGAAGGTGCTCTGACGGTCACGAATGTTTCCTTCGACGGCCAGGACTATGCGCCAGGCTCGACCATCCCAGGTGACTACGGGTCGCTGCTGATCAACTCTGACGGTACGTACACCTACATCCTTGATCCCGACAGCCCCGCCGCGCAGGCGCTTGGCCGAGGGGAATCCGATGTCGAAGTGTTCACGTACACCGTCACCGACAGTGGTGGGAACACGGACACTGCAAACCTGAAGATCACCGTCAACGGATATGATGATGGACCGGCAGTGCCGAACACAGATATCGGCCCGGTTCAGGATGCCGATTCTGCCAAGAACCTTGTTGCCGCCTCTGTTGCAGCGGGGGCGTTGGTTGGGTTGACGGCATTTGCAGAAGATGCAGATGCCGCAGACACGGTGACCTACACGATCGACGACAGCCGGTTCGACATAGATGAAGACACCGGAGTTGTGACCGTGGCCGATGGCGCAACCCTGACACCGGGTGAAACCATCGATGTTGTCATTACCGCAACGTCCAGCGACGGGTCGCAATCGTCTGAAACGTTCCCGATTGAGGTAACGGATGGTGACGGTGGCGGTAATACTGCGCCCGATCTCATCGTGGGTGACGCCGTCTATAAAGGCAAAGGCGGTCATACGGATGATCATCATGATGACCATCACGGCCATATCAAAGATGGCCCGAAAGGCTCACATGATCACGATGATGAAGATGATGATGACGGCAAACCACATGGTCACACCGACGACGACGGCATTTATGTCACCGAAAACTCTGCCGGAGCTGGTGTTGTGGCTTTGTCAGTTGTTGATCCCGACGCAGACGACACGCATACCTTTACGGTTTCTGATGACCGGTTTGAAGTGGTGTCTGATGGCAGCGGTTATATGCTCAAGCTCAAGGACGGTGTCTCGCTGGACTTTGAAGAAGAGCAGAGCATCACACTCGACGTAACGGCGACCGACAGCGGTGGACTTTCAGATACGGAGACCATCACGCTGGATGTCATCGATGTTGACGATACAGAAGATGATATGCCGCCAGTCGCTGCTGCTGATGATGATGACGATGATCGCGACGATGATGACGATGAGCGCGACGACGACAATGAGCTCGCAGCTTCCTCGGCTAGCCGCTTCAGCAATGATGGCGATGATGATGACGAGAGCGACGATGAAGACAGCAATGTCATCGAACTCCCAACATTCCAGGTCGGCACGGAAGATGACGATGAGCTGGTTGGCGAAGATGCCAATGACGCCTTGTACGGCGAGGGCGGCGACGACACTTTAAGTGGCGGGGGAGGCAACGACGCCCTTTTTGGCGGCTCGGGTGATGACACTCTTGATGGTGGTTCCGGCGACGACAGCATGAACGGTGGTGACGGTTCTGATGTCTTTGCCTACATGCTGGGCGACGGCAACGACTCCATCTACGGCGGTGCTGGCGAAAACTGGATTGATATCATTGATCTCGGTGACGGCACGAATGGCACCCAAATCGGTGAATACGGCACCGACTGGTCGGTGACCGTGACCGATGGCAGCATTGAGAATGTCGATCCACTCAACGGTGAAGTGTCATTGTCTCAGGACTCCAGTGGCTACATCGAACTTGCAGACGGCGGCCGCGTCGACTTTGCCGAGATCGAGGGTATCCAATACTCCTGATCCGGACAGCCTCTACAGCGATAAAGAAGCGGGCCTTGCAGCCCGCTTTTTTTACGTCGAACAGCTCCCTCTATTGGATCGGTGGCAGCGCTTCTGCTTGAATGATCACCGGTTCGGTCTCTGCAATCTCAATGACGCCAGATTGGAACGGATCATTCTCTGTCGGCCCGAGACGCAAATCCCACGTATTGAATTGAGGGATAATCCGGGACGGCGGCGCCGGCCGCTCTTCGATAATGGCAAAGTGCTGAGGTGCCAGCCGACCGATATTGGCCAGCAGAAAAAAGTCCGCGATTTTCGCGTCATACTGGGCCCGGACGTAGTCGACCTGGCTCAACAGCAACTCACGTTCGCCGTCCAGCACGTTGAGCAATGTACGCTGTCCGCTTTCAAACTCGACTTGAAGACCTTTGACAGCGCGCTTGTTGGCCTCGATTGCCCGCACCCCGGCTTTTGCGCGAAGCCGCGCGGCCGCCCGCTGTTTCATGGCCCGAATGACGTTCTCGCGGATAATCTGTTGCGTATCATCCAGCTCATACTCTTCCTGCGCTGCGGTGTATTTGGCACGCTTCACAGATGCAATGTTCCGACCACCGGTGAAGAACGGAGCCGTCACCCGAATGCCAAGCCGGTAGTCTTCCCGATCGCGGTCGCTGAAATCGCGCCGGTATCCATTCGACCATTCGCCTTCCAAGGAAACCCGGGGCAGCATGTCGCCAACTGAGGCGCGCGCAGCATATCTTGCCGCCCGCGCGTCATTCATCGCGGCGCGAATGGACGGGTTGTTCTGAAAAGCAACTGTGATGGCATCATCAAGACCTGCAGGTTCGATGGTCTTGGGGATGCCCGGCCAGCCAATTTTTCCAGGTTTTTGACCGGTTAGGCGCTCATAGAGCGCTTCTGACGCTTCCAAATCGCCAACAGCCTGGTCCTTGTTCCCTTGAGCCTCCGCAAGGCGGGCAAGAGCCTGTTCGATGTCGGTACGCGTGGCATCGCCAGATTTGTAGCGTGCTCGTGCAGCATTCACCTCACGCTGCACGACATTTGTGTAAGACTTCAAATAAGCCAGTACGCCGCGGTCCCGGACCACACGCAAATAAGCATCCGCAGTGTTGAACAACAGCGTCTGTTCGGCTCCGATGAGCTGGTTGCGGCCGGATTGGGCTTCTTCTTGGGCCTGATTGAGACGGTTTACACCGGCAAAACCCTGGAAGAGCGTCTGCGACATGGAGACGCCAAGCTCGTGGAAGTACTCCCGGTCACTTGACAATGTGTCCCGAGTGTTCCGGAACGAATTGTGTTCGCCGATGTAACTGCCGGTCACTGTCGGCAGGAACTCTGAACGCGCAGTCCAGACACCTTGGTTGGTCGCTTGATATCTGGACCGTTCTGCTTTCAGGCCGGGGTTCAAGGCATATGCCGCGCCCATCGCTTCTTCGAGGGACTGGGCGTATGAGGGAGCGCCTGACATCAAAACGCCGACCAAAGCAGCGCTCGCCATCAGCAATCGCGAGAGCGTTTGCCGATCGTTGCGTCTACCTTTTCCGGTTGTCGAAGATGCGTTCGAGTTTGTCATAGCAGCACCGTTTTCGTTATCTGCTACTAAGGTAAAGTTTTATAGTTAATCAAAGGTAATTGTAATCAATTGTTTATCGTTAATGCCTGTCAATAAAATAGTAGATTTCATATTGTAATAATTGTCCAGAATATTATTTTTCGAATTGTTTTTGTTAATTTTCAAATATTTTCAAGGTATGTGGGATTAAATTCTTTATCCGGCGCGTCTTTTTTCGGGTTCTCGTGCCGACTTGATTTGGCCTGGCAATAGGTGCTTTCCGAAGAGGAAGCCTTGCACTTGCTGGCAACCCATTTCTTTCAAAAAGTTCAATTGCTTTTCCGTTTCGACGCCTTCGGCGATAACGGGTATACCAAAGCTGTGTCCCAGCAAAACAGCGGAGCGCAAGATCGCCCTGGCTTGCGGGCTGTCCTCAAGAGATTGAGTGAAAACACGGTCGACTTTCAACTTGTCGAACGGAAATGCCTGCAAGGTGTTGAGAGAGGAATAACCAGTTCCATAATCGTCCATCGCCACCCGTACTCCCATTTCGCGTAACGCAATAATGGTTTGAAGTACTCGGCTGTGGTCTTCGATAGGGGTGCTCTCGGTCAGTTCGATTTCAAGACGATGCGGTTCCAACCCTGTTTCCATGAGCACTGTTGAGACCAGGCCACTGAAATCATTGCGGGTAAACTGCGAGGGGGATGCGTTGACGGAAACTGCGACCGGGTCTTGCCAGTCAGCAGCGGCGCGGCAGGCTTCCCGAAGCACCCAGGCACCAATATCCAAAATAATGCCTGAGCGTTCGGCAATCGGAATAAAGTCCTCTGGAGGAATTTGTCCCTTCTCCGCGTGGCGCCATCGTACGAGGGCTTCGTAGCCTACAAGTTCACCGGTTTTGGTTTGGTTCTGTTTCTGGAACAAAAGGTTCAGCTGATTGTCCAGAGTGGCGTAACGAAGGTCTGCCGCCAATGCGGCTTCCCAACGATTGTTTTCCTCCATGCCGGTGACATATGGTTGAATGGAATTCCCGCCAATGGATTTTGCCCGTTTTGCCGCAAGGTTTGCGCGCTGAACCAGCTTTGCCAGGTTCTCACCATCCCTTGGCGATACGGCGACACCAATGCTGCATTGAATTGAGAGCCGGTAGGTTGCTGTTTGTATGGGGCGTCTGGCCATATCGCGGACCTGACGGGCTAAACTGGTTGCTTCGTCCAAGCTGTTTACCGTCGGGTTTATAATGAGAAACTCGTCACCATAAAACCTTGAAATGACTACGGGGTCTGCAAATTCTTCCCGGAAAAGGCTGGCCATTTGCTTCAAGACTGCGTCGCCGGTCGCGTAGCCGTGCAGTTCATTCACTGTTTTGAACTGGTCAAGGCTGACAAGAACCACCGCGCAGATTTTTTGGTTTTGGCTGGCTTCCTTGAGCAATTGCTCTGCAATGTTCTCGACATAATGCCGGTTTGGAAGGTGGGTGAGGGGATCCTGCAAGGCCAAATGCTGGTAGGTTCTGCGGGACAAGTGTTTGTAATGATGTTCCAGTACATCTCCAGATGCCGCGAAAACAGCACAGAGCGCGGGCAGCAAAACAGAAACAACTAGGGTCTGGGACACCGGCAACAAGTTCATTCCCGGCGGAAACCAATATGGGACTTCAGGTGGAACCGAGACTGGTGAGGCAAGGAGGCACACGACTGCCGGAAGGGAGATAAAGCAGACACCCTGGACCAGTTTTGTCTTAGCGGCTGCGTCAAGGGCCACAGGAAATAGCGCTGCTCCGAACACGGTGCCAAGGATGATTGGCCAGATGGCTGAAAGTCCGGCTCCTGCTTGCATGCCGGCAACCTTGTAGGAAAATCCAATCATCATAAAGGTTGTTGCAACACCTGCTCCATAAACGATGCCGCTGACGACCCGCATCATTAGGTTTGTAGCCAACTGGGGGAGCCAGATGCTCACAAAAGTGCCGGTTGTTGCGATAAACAAGGCGGCCATGAGCGTCGCAAATTGAAATCCCGTCTGTGACGATGGAATAGGTGCGGCTGCGGCAAACACACCGGCAGCCCAAAGCGAAGTGCCAAGCACCAAAGATGCCCAGATCAATCGAATGATCTGGGCTTTCCCGGCGCTCTTGTTTAGCCTTCCAATGAGTTGAACAGAGAAAATCGCTCCGGCGATGCAAAGCGCAAGCGAAAAAATCAAAAGAACAGAATTGTAGTTTGACGATATTACAGCTGTCGCCAAGTTCATATAGGCCCCCACGCACTCCGTGAGAGGTTAAGTTAAAAGTAATAACAAACAGTTTTTATGTAAATCGATAATATTGTCTTTTTTATCTATTGTAATAATTTCGCATATTTGTTTTTGGGCCATGAATTTTGGAGCGCTGTAGGCGCTTGTAGGCGACATCAAATTCGGTGGTCAGGCGTCAATGAAGGGTGGTTTCCCGAAAGGTGTTCATAAAAGGCTCTCAAGGTGATCCTGATTTGAGGCAGCGTGTCTTCGAAGGCTGAATTTAGCTTTCCAAGCTGATCGCAACCCACCTGTCGTCTCGTGTATTCGTCTCTATATATTGGCAGTTTTACGAATTATTTTATGTTGAGTGTATTTCTAATTTATTATTTAATAACAATATCTTATATCGAATATGGTGTCATCTATTCCGTTACGTAACGTGTTTAAATAAAATCTTAATGATAAAATTTACAAGCCAGAATGAATTTGGCCTCAGAACCGTCTCTCAACAAACTCGTTTGATGCAATTCTGCTGCTTCTCGTATGCCAATGAGACGGCCAGGAGCGGTAGCGTCTGTCCAAAGCGGGTTTCGTGCCATGCCACAAGAACCAGGTTCGCCCGCTAATGCTTGCTCGTGTCAAAGAGACCCGCGTTAACAACGCATATGAAAAACTAAAAACGGATATACTTAGCGGTGAACTTGCGCCCGGATTTCAGGCGCCCGAACCAGAGATAGCTGCCCGTCTTGAAATGAGCCGCACGCCAGTCCGCGAAGCGTTGATCCGTTTGGAGGCAGAAGGGTTGGTGTCGTTGATCCCGCGGCGGGGGGCGAAGGTGTTGTCCATCCAGCTTCAGGACCTGATAGAGGTGATGGAAATCCTCGCAGCGCTTGAGGGGCTGGCGGCCTCGATTCTTGCTCGACTTGAAACTAAATCTGATGCGCTTGCCGAGTTGGAGTGTGCGTCGACTGCCGCGTTGCTTGCGCGGGACCAGAACGATCTGACCGGATGGATTGATCAAGACGACCGCTTTCACAGGATAATTGCCAAATACAGCAATGCACGCCTTGAGCGGGAAATCGGTTTGAATCTGGATCAGATCCATCGGGCGGTCCGTGTTCTCACACGAATGAACGGCGCTCCTGTTGAGGCGGATGCAGATCATCGCTCTTTGATAGAGGCTTTCTCAGGTGGTAATGAGAATGCAGCAAGCGAAATTGCACAGGCTCATAGATTGAATGCCCTGCAAGCACTGCGATCTGTTCTCGAACGCAGCGGCGTTTCGCAATTGTGATCTGTAAAAGCAGCTTATCGATAGCTCGGTGTTTTTTTGATTGAATAGGGCTTCGGCGCGGATCCGGTCTCTACAAAACGGGCGCCGCTGACTTGCGAGGAAGCCCCCAGAGCACAATTGCTTTCCGTTTTTGAGAGGCGGTGGTAGCCAGACGCTCGCTCGGCGTTTTGCAGCAATTTTCAAACTCACGGCTGAAACTGTCATAGCATTTTCATATGAGCGTCGAATAAGGTTCATATGAAAATGATTGATTGTTGGGAACAGCCGCTGAGCGGTTCGATCCGGATTTGATTGTTCCTGGTCGGACGAGATATGGCAGCGGCGGCAGGAATGTTGGGTGCGTCGTATGCTCGGGCAAATTGATATCACAAAACGGCAGGCAGAGATTGCTGATCTGGTGCAAAAAGCCGGATTTGCCTCAGTTGAGGAATTGGCCGAGCGGTTTGAAGTGACAACCCAGACAATTCGCCGCGATGTAAACGGACTTTGTGAACTTGGAATTTTGCGCCGGACCCACGGTGGCGTCGAGCCACCGGCGCGCGCTGCCAACATCCACTACTCCACCCGGCAGATTCTGAACCTTCCGGGCAAGCAGGATATCGCTCGTCAGGTCGCAGCTCGGGTTGAAAACAATCAGTCGATAGCTTTTTCCATTGGTACAACGCCTGAGATCGTGATGCAGGCTTTGACCGGTCACGAGAATCTGGCGGTCTTCACCAACAATTTGAACGTAGCGTTCAGTGCATCAAGCAATTCGTCTTTTCAGGTCACGATTGCGGGTGGCCGATTGCGCTACGGCGACAGGGACGTTCTTGGGTCATCTGCCCAGTCGTTTTTTGCGAACTACAAGGTGGATATCGGCATCTTTGGTGTTGCCGGCGTCGATGAAGACGGCACGCTGCTTGACTTCCATGAAGACGAGGTCGCGGCCCGTCAGGCTATTCTGGCGAATTGCCGGACTTCCTATCTTGTTCTCGACAACAGCAAGTTTGGCCGGAGTGCCCACGTTCGGGGCGGGCACTTGAGCGACGTCACAGATATTTTTACCGACAAACCTGTGCCTCAGGCCTTTCTGGAGAGCTTGAAAGATGCACAGACCATTGTTCATCTCCCCGGATCGGCGGAGGGTGAACAATGACAGACCTGAACCTGTCCAGTGCCGGTAAGCCGATCGTTCTGGAGAACATCTCCCGCGTCTGGGGAGAGACGGTGGCCGTCGATAATCTCAGCATCACAATGCCCGCGGGGTCTTTTACAGCTCTGTTGGGGCCATCCGGTTGTGGCAAATCCACGACCTTGAGGATGATCGCCGGACTGGAAAGCGTTTCGTCGGGGAGCATCAAGATTGGTGAAAGCGATGTGACCCATACGCCGTCATCAAAGCGCGATTTGTCCATGGTGTTTCAGTCCTATGCACTGTTCCCGCACCTGTCGGTCGCAGAGAACATCATCTTCGGATTGAAGGTGCGCCGCGTTGGCCGTGCGGAACGCGATGAGCGCTTGCAGAAAGTCGCCGATCTCTTGGGCTTGTCCCAGCTTCTGGAGCGGAAACCCGGCCAGCTCTCCGGTGGCCAGCAGCAGCGGGTCGCGCTGGGACGGGCGATTATCGGCGAGAAGCCGATCTGTTTGATGGACGAGCCGCTTTCCAACCTTGATGCTAAACTTCGCCACGAAATGCGGGTGGAAATCCGTGCGCTTCAGCGGCAACTCGGTTTCACCATGGTCTATGTCACCCATGATCAGGTTGAAGCCATCACAATGGCGGATCAGGTTGTCCTGTTAAACAAGGGGCAACTGGTGCAGGCCGCAGGCCCGCGCACGCTTTATGACCGACCGGCCACACCCTTTGCAGCCCGGTTTATCGGCACGCCGCCGATGAACTTGTTCCCGGCAGCGGCCTTTGGAAAACTCGAAAATGCGCCATCGCACAAGTTAGGTGTTCGCCCCGAAGCCATGCGGCGCCAGGTGGGTGGCCCACTGGAGGCGACGATCCGTACAGTTGAATATCTTGGAGCGGACATTCTTGCCGACTGCGTTGTTGCTGATACGGCGTTTCAAGTCCGGTTGGCGACCGCAGATCCGGTTACACCCGGTCAGTCCATTGAACTCGGCTTTGAGCCGGATGCCTTGCACGTCTTTGATGCGCAGTCCGGTGCGCGCCGGGATGATCTTGTTTCTGAAATTGGGGCGCAATTGCGCTCCTGACAGTCTACGTGGGCCCGCGTGGAAACCCCGCCCTGTGCGGATGTTCAAACCCTAGAAAGTCATTAGCCTTAGGAAGAAAACGAATGTTGAAGTCCACTTTCCTGAAGGCCGTTGCTGCAACGGCTTTGACATTCAGCACCTGGGCGTCCGCTCAGGCTGTTGATCTTCAGTTCTATTTCCCGGTTGCTGTCGGCGGTAAAGCTGCTGACACCATTCAAGAGTTGACCGCTGAATACGTCGCTCAAAACCCGGACGTGAACATCGACGCGGTCTACGCTGGTTCCTATCAGGACACAGTTGCCAAGGCGATCACTGCTTCGCGTGGTGGCAACCCGCCGCAACTCAGCGTGATCCTGTCCGTCGACATGTACACACTGATCGACGAAGACCTCATTGTGCCGTTCGACGACTACCTCACCACCGAGGAAGACAAGAAATGGCTCGAAGGTTTCTATCCTGCGTTCATGGAAAACAGTCAGACTGGTGGCAAGACCTACGGCATCCCGTTCCAGCGCTCCACGCCGGTACTTTACTGGAACAAGGACGCTTTCAAGGACGCTGGTCTTGACCCGGAAGTCGCTCCTGAGACCTGGGAAGAAATGGTCGAATTCGGCAAGAAGCTGACCAAAAAAGACGCGTCCGGTAATGCAACGCAATGGGGTGTGCGCATCCCGTCTTCCGGTTTCCCATACTGGCTGTTCCAAGGCCTCGCCATCGCGAATGGTGCAGAGCTTGTGAATGCGGAAGGCAACAAAACCAACTTCGATGATCCGAAGGTTGTTGAGGCGCTGCAATACCTCGTTGACCTGAGCACCAAGCACGAAGTTATGGCTCCGGGCATCATCGAGTGGGGCGCGACGCCGAAGGCTTTCTTCGAAGGTCAGACGGCCATGATGTGGACCTCCACCGGCAACCTGACCAACGTGCGTGACAATGCGCCGTTTGATTTCGGTGTTGCAATGCTGCCTGCAAAAGTGACACGCGGCGCTCCGACAGGTGGCGGCAACTTCTATCTGTTCAAGGGCGCGTCCGATGAGCAGAACAAGGCCGCTGTCGAGTTCGTTCAGTGGATCACTGCGCCGGAACAGTCTGCAAAGTGGACCATCGCAACCGGCTACGTCGCTCCGCGCGCAGAGACCTGGGAAACCGAAGAGATGAAAGCCTACACGGCTGACTTCGCTCCGGCTCTGGTTGCCCGTGATCAGCTTGAGTTTGCCAAGGCCGAGCTGTCCACCTACCAGAACCAGCGCGTCACCGGCCTCTTCAACGACGCCCTGGCAGCTGTCATCACTGGCCAGAAAGACGCCGAGACAGCTTTGAAAGAAGCGCAGGCACAAGCTGACGAGATCCTGGCGGAATACCGCTAAGGAGGGTCGGGAGCAGCGCACCGGACCACGGCCCGGTGCGCTGCTTCTCATTTTTGTTGACGCCCATTCAAAATCGGGCTGGAAAGACATCTCCGGGTTGTGACGCGCATGCAAACGTTGAGATTGAAACGTGACTGGATCTATGGCTGGCTCTTGTTGCTGCCCGCACTCGTGTTCCTGTTCGCTTTTACGCATATCCCGGCTGTCACGACCCTCTTGAACAGCTTCTTTTCCACGCCCCGTGGCCGCCGTCCTGCGAAATTCATCGGGCTCGAAAATTACGAACGCATGCTCAATGACGCGGTCTTCTGGAAGGTGCTGTGGAACAATCTCTGGTTTGCCATCGGGACCATCCCGGTCTCCGTGGCGCTGGCTATTGTCATGGCTCTTTGGGTCAACGACAAGCTGGCTGGTCGGAGCTTCGTCCGCATGGCTTATTTTACACCGACCGTTCTGCCGCTCATTGCTGTTGCTAATATTTGGCTGTTTTTTTACACGCCCGGCTTTGGCCTGTTTGATCAGATCACCGGATTTCTGTTTGGCTGGCCGGCATCCAACTACCTCGGCAATCCCGAAACAGCCCTCAACGCCATCATTGTCGTGACAGTCTGGAAGGAAGCCGGGTTCTTCATGATTTTCTATCTGGCGGCGCTTCAGGCCATCCCCATTTCCTTGAAAGAAGCGGCGCAAATTGAAGGGGCTGGGCGCTGGACCATTTTCTGGCGGATCACGTTCCCTCTGTTGATGCCAACGACCCTGTTCGTTTGCGTCAATGCGGTGATCAACTCGTTCCGGCTCGTTGATCACATCTTCATTCTGACTGACGGTGGTCCCGACAATGCCTCGGCGCTGCTGCTTTTCTACATCTACGAGGTTGCCTTCCGATTCTGGGAGACCGCTTATGGCGCGACACTCACTGTCGCCCTGTTGGTGTTGTTGTCGCTCCTTGCCATCGGCCAGTTCTTCTTCTTTGACCGCAAGGTGCATTATAAATGACCCGCGCCTCCGACATGTTTGACCGCTTTTTGAATACCTTTGCTGCCTGGGCTCTGGCGCTTTTGTGGATCCTGCCACTCGCCTATGCGGTTTGGACCGCTATCCATCCATCTGCCTATGAAGCCAACTTCGATCTCTTTGCGCCACTGACGACGGAGAACTTTGTAAAGGCCTGGCAGGCTGCGCCGTTTCACCGCTACTTTCTCAACACTTTCATCCTGGTGACGATGATCTTGGCGGGGCAGTTCCTCCTGTGCACCTTGGCCGCCTTCGCCTTCGCACGGTTTGAGTTTCCCGGGCGCAATGTCCTGTTTGCGTTGGTGCTCCTTCAGTTGCTGGTCATGCCGGACATTCTGATGGTGGAAAACTATCAGACCATGCGGTTGCTGAATCTGGTCGACACCATTCCCGCAATTGCGCTGCCGTACATTGCGTCCGGCTTCGGAATCTTTCTGCTGCGCCAGACCTTCATGACCATCCCGAAGGAACTGGACGAGGCGGCCCGGATTGAAGGAGCTTCGGTTCTCGGCGTCTTATGGAAAGTCTACATTCCGCTCGCAAAACCAACCTACCTCGCCTACGGACTGGTGTCCGTCAGCCACCACTGGAACAACTTTCTTTGGCCCTTGATTGTGACGAACTCGGTCGAAACACGCCCGGTGACCGTTGGCCTCAGCGTGTTTTCCGCTATCGATAGCGGGATCGAATGGTCCGTGATCAATGCAGCGACGCTCATGACATCCGGTCCTCTTTTGATCGCATTCCTGCTGTTTCAGCGCCAGTTCGTGCAGAGCTTCATGCGCGCAGGCATCAAGTAACAGCCTCTGGGTTGAACCAACGCCATGTTATCGCAGTGGCGAGCAGCGCGCCGTGCTTGCGTATATCACCCCTTCCGCAATTGACCTGTTTCGTGCTAATGGATTTAAGCCGCAGATTTCTGCGGTTTTTTCGTACTATTTTACTGCCCCGGAGGAAGGTTCGTGCCATCAAATTTTCTGGCAATCGGTGAGTGCATGGTGGAAATGGCGCCGACCGGCGGAGGAACTTTTGCAAAGGGTTTTGCCGGAGATACGCTGAATACTGCCTGGTATGTGCGAAAGTCCTTAAGCCAGGATTGGACTGTTTCCTATCTCACCGCAGTTGGCAACGATCAGATCTCCGAAGAAATGATTGCGTTTCTTGATGGGGCGGGGCTTGCAACCGATCACATCCAGCGGCTGAATGACCGCACCATCGGTCTCTACCTGATCCAGCTGAAAGAAGGCGAGCGCAGCTTTGCTTACTGGCGGTCGCAGTCTGCTGCCCGATGTCTTGCAGATGATGCTGTTGCTCTGTCGACGGCGATGGATACGGCAGGGCTGATCTATTTCAGCGGTATTACGCTCGGCATCCTTTCACCGGAAGGCCGCCAGACATTCCTATCGTCACTTGCAGCCGCACGCCAGAAAGGGGCCAGGGCCGCCTTCGATCCCAATCTCCGGCCGCGTCTTTGGGAAGATGCGCAGACCATGCGGGATTGCGTTACTGAGGCAGCAGGCCTGTGTGATTTTGTGATGCCGTCCTTTGAGGACGAGGAAGCGCACTTTGGCGACAAGACCCCATCGGAGAGCGCGGATCGCTATCTTGCGGCCGGTGCAAAAATGATTGTCGTCAAAAATGGGCCGCAAGAGGTGATCGTGGCGACGGAAAACGACCGTAGATCGTTCCGGCCGGATCCGGTCCGAAATGTGGTCGACACAACCGCCGCCGGCGACAGTTTCAATGCCGCCTTTCTTGCTGAATATCTCGTATCGGGTGATGTTGACGCAAGCGTCGCAGCAGGTGCACGTCTTGCCGTAACTGTTATCCAGCATCGGGGTGCATTGGTGGATTGTCGCGAACTCGCCTGACGAGGGATATTTTAAAAAAATTGCGGGCAATCCACAGTCATAACCCTGCGGATGAATATTGTAATAAATGCCTATTCATCGATAATTTTATCATGTTAAGTATTTAAAGTTTTATTTGTAAATCTACCTTAGCGTCAACTGTCGAATCATCTTGTGTGTTTTGGGGGTGTGATGCTGTCTGGACTGAAACTTTCGAAGAAAATTCCAGCTCTAGTGGTCGGGTGCGCTGCAGCGGTCGGTATTGGCATTGGGGTCTCCAGTTATTTGACGTCGAGTGCAGCCTTACAGGAGCTTACTGAAGCTCGTTTGTCAGCAGCGGCGCAGGTCGGTGCAGATGAGACGCTGAATTACCTTCAAACCATCGAACGGCAACTCAACCTGATTGCTGAAAACCCTGGAACTGTCTCGGCGGTTCAAGACTTTTCAACCGCGTGGCAAGAAATGGCCGGTTCCGGCATTGATATGCAATCCGAGTTGCAGCGGGCATATATTACGGAGAATCCTCACCCCACAGGGGAGAAGGATAAGCTTTACGATGCCGAAACAGGCAGCCCTTACGATGTAATACACGCAAAGTACCATCCTTGGTTTCACGAGCTGCAACAAGATGAGGGATACTACGATGTTTTTCTGTTCGACGCTGCTGGCAACCTGATCTATTCGGTTTTTAAGGAATTGGATTACGCGACCAACTTTCAGTCTGGTGGCGGGGAATGGGCGTCGTCCGATCTGGGAGAGGTGTTCCGGAAAGCAATGCAAATCACGGAGCATCACGTTGTTGCCTTTGAGGACTTCGCGCCTTATGGGCCGAGCTATGATGCGCCAGCCAGCTTCATGGCCTATCCAGTGAAGGCAGATGGTGAGGCAATCGGAGTACTCGCTTTCCAAATGCCGATCGACAAGATTAATGAGTTGATGCGCCACAACCTAGGGCTCGGCGAGACCGGTGAGCTAGCTTTGATCGGCGAAGATCGATTGATGCGCAATGACACAGAATATACCCCGGATCAGAATGATATTCTTGCAACTCGGTTGGAAAGCCCGATCATTGAAGAGGCGTTCGTAAACGGACAGGCATTTGGGTACGATTCCCTCCATCGCGGAGAACGGCTCGACATTGAAGCCATGCGCTTCGAGTATCAGGGGCAATCCTTTGCCATCGTCGCCATGCAAGCCTACTCCGAAGCTTATGAGCCGGTTATTGCAATGCGCAATAGAATGCTGTTGTTGGGGGTGGTTCTGCTCGGAATCGCTGCGCTTGCCGGTTTCGTTGCAGCACGGTCCATCACACAGCCAATAAACAATCTGGTTGTCGCGATGAACAGACTTGCGACCGGTGATACAAAGATTGAACTCGACGATTCCGGCCGTGCTGATGAAATTGGAGAGATGATCAAATCGGTCGATGTGTTTCGTGACAATGCTATCCAGAGGTTGGAGCTTGAAGCTCATGCGCGCGGCGAGCGGGATCGAGAGCGTCAGCGTCAAGCCCTTCTGGAAAACCTCATTCGCGATTTCAAATCCATCATGACGGACCGTCTTGCCACGGTCGGGGATCAAATGGCGAGAATGCAGCAGGCAGCAACGACACTCGAAGATTTGGCCTCAAATGCTAAATCGGAGTCCGATCAAGCTGGCTATGCTTCAAACAGTGCTTCTGAAAATGTCGCTGCCGTTGCAGCCGCGACGGAGGAAATGACGGCAACAGTGCAAGAGATTGCCAATCAGACCGAAGCGACAATCCGGATTGTAGCAGAAACAGTGGCAGCTGCGGAAGCGACCAACGACAACGTTCAAACGTTGTCTGAGGCTGCCGAACATATTGGCAGTGTCGTGAATTTGATCCGGGATATCGCCGAGCAAACCAATCTGCTCGCACTGAATGCGACCATCGAAGCGGCACGCGCCGGCGAAGCCGGGCGCGGGTTTGCTGTGGTGGCTTCAGAGGTTAAGGAGTTGGCGGAACAAACCTCCAAGGCGACGGACGAAATCTCAGGCCGGATCACAGGTATTCAAAACTCCGTCCGCGATGCGGCTGGTGCGATTGGAAACATTGCCGAAAAAGTGTCCGAGATCCGTGATTTGACTGGGTCTGTTGCCGGCGCAATCGAGGAACAACGCGCAGCCAACCAAGAGATTGCGCGTTCGGCTAAATCGGCAAGTGATAGTACTGCCAATGCGGCTGGCAGCATGACGACAGTTTCCGGGGCAGTTTTGCAGACTTCAGAGGAGGCCACGGCTGTAAACTCGGCTGCAGATCTCGTATCTGAAGCAAGCAATAGCCTGGCTAGTGAAGTTGAGCATTTTCTCGAAGGCGTCACCAAGGACGTGGAAGACCGCAGGAAGGCTGCGCGAAAGGCAATTTCGGAAGATGTTACGATAACTTTCGGACAGGGCAAAAAGAGAACGGTCCAGCTGATTGACGTCAGCATTACCGGTGCTCAAATCATGGACATGTCTGAACTGCCACTTGGTGAGAAGCTGGTCCTAGATTTCCTGGATGGAAGCCGCCTGCAGGGCACTGTTGTTCGGCACACCGGGTCTGGTTGCGGCGTAGAATTCGCTGATGCACTACCGCACGATCACATACTCTTGGCGGCCTGATTAGATCGCACACCAAAACCAAATTAAAACAGGCGCCGTTGTGGCGCCTACCTTTTTTCGGTTAGTGATTGTTAGTTATGACGATGATGCGCGCTGAGTAAACTTGCGCGGTCTGCGTGATTCAGGAAGCGCGTACTGCGCTTCAATCGGGCCAGTAAAATCTCAAAGCTATTCTGAACGAGAGCCCAGCGGTGCCAACGTTTATTGACGCGCTCAATTTCGAACCCGTGATTTATGTAAACACCAAGTCGAGCAAAACAGGGAGCCGGGTTCAGCTGTAGACCAGTTGCTCCTGGGGCAGGTTTTCGGACCAAATCCGGAGTTCATCCAGAAACTTCAAAGCGGTCGCGCCAAACTCGGTGATTTCGTATTCGACGGAAACGGGCGCGGTTTGAAGAACGGTCCGGGTGACAAGACCGCGCTCTTCCAGTTGTTTGAGGCGTTCCGCGATCATTTTTTTGCTGGCACCTCCCAGCATCCTTGACAGGTCGTTGAAGCGGACGGGGCCGTCCTTCAGGTGCCAAAGAAGCGAGCCTGTCCACTTACCGCCAAGAATGCGCATGCCGCGCTCAATGGGACAGGGTTCCGTGCAGGCTTCCAGCACGATCCGGCGTTTGCCAACAGTCTCCAGCCGACCGGCCATCTCATGATCCTCTTTATAAATTAGGTTACAAAAAGTATACTGGTTGATTTTTGTAACTTAATTGCTCATCTCAGGACTGAAATCAAGTAGCACCGTCGTGGTCCGGCGGTATGTCAGCTCAAGAGGTGTTTGCACATGGCGCGAATTCTGATCATCAACGGGCATCAGCCTTATCCATTTGCCGAGGGGAGGCTAAACGCTGCACTGGTCGAGCGTGCCAAGGCGTTTTTTGTAAGCCGTGGTGACGAAGTCCGTGTCGTTGAGACTGCCAAGGACTATGACCCAGAAGTCGAGGTGGGAAATCACCAGTGGGCCGACACGATTGTCATGCAGTTTCCGGTCAACTGGATGGGTGTGCCGTGGTCATTCAAGAAGTATCAGGATGATGTCTACACGGCCGGTATGGATGGGCGCCTTTGTGCTGGCGATGGACGCACAGCTGAAGCACCAAAAGAAAACTACGGTGCTGGCGGCAGTCTCATCGGCAAAACCTACATGTTGTCCCTGACATTCAACGCGCCGCGCGAGGCTTTCGATGACGCGCAGGAATTCCTCTTTCAGGGCAGATCCGTCGATGATTTGATGATGCCGATGCATATGAACGCACGGTTCTTTGGCCTCAATAAACTTCCGACATTTGCTGCCTATGATGTCATGAAAAACCCGGATATCGAAAACGATTTTGTCCGCTTCGATGCGCATCTGAGCAAAATTTTCAAAGAGGACACGTCCCATGCCGCAGCCTGATATTCATCTTTACACCGCAGCGACCATGAACGGCTACAAGCCGGTGATCTTTCTGGAGGAAGCCGGTGTTCCTTACGATCTGACCTTTATTGATTTTTCCAAAAAGGAGCAGAAGGCGCCGGATTATGTGAAGCTTAATCCGAACGGGCGGATCCCGACCATTGTTGACCGCAGTAACGGCGACTTCGCCGTATTCGAAAGCGGTGCGATCCTGTGGTACTTGGCTGAAAAGTATGGTGTTTTTCTGCCTGAAGCGGCCAAGGCCCGTTCAGAAACACACCAGTGGCTGATGTTCCAGATGGCCGGGGTTGGGCCCATGATGGGACAGGCCATGTACTTCCAGCGCATCGCCGCGCCAAACGGACACGAAGAACCGTTTTCCATCAAACGCTATGTGGATGAAACACGCCGTCTGCTGGAGGTTTTGAACATACGGCTTGAAGGTCGTGAATGGCTCGCCGGTGATGAGTATACCATCGCCGACATCGCCACTTACCCCTGGGCGCGGGCGTACCCTTGGGCAAAGGTTTCGATAGATGGACTGGACCATCTAAAGGCCTGGTTCGACCGGATCGATGCGCGTCCAGCGGTTCAAAAAGCCCTGACGATCCCGAAAGCTCAGCCGGCTTTCTGGGGCGATGCGGATGAAAGCGCGTTTCTGAAGGAAAATGCGGCGCGTTTTGCAGCTGACGTGAAGAAAGCGTAGCATTTTACAAAATTTGGTTCAGCCGCAGCAGCTTGAACTCCCCGTGTTGGCGGGCAGTCCTTAACGGCTGGCCGCCTTCCTCGCTTACCGGAGTGTCCTTTGGCAAAAGTTCTTGTTCTTTACGCCCATCCCCGGCCCGACCGGTCGGAGATCAATCAGCCCCTGTTTGAAACCGCAAAGGGCGTCCAGGGGGTGACAGCGGTTGATCTTTATGCCGAATATCCGGACTTCGATATTCGCGTTGATGTGGAGCAAGAGCGGCTGCGGAGCCATGACATCATCATCTTCCAACACCCGTTCTACTGGTATTCGGCGCCGTCAATCATGAAGGAATGGCAGGATCTGGTGCTTGAGCACGGCTTCGCCTATGGCCTTCATGGCAAAGCGCTCGTCGGAAAAAGCTTCATGAATGTGACGACAGCCGGTGCCAAACCGGACGCCTATTCAGCCGATGGTCTGAACCATTCCGATATCCGCAGTTTGCTGGCTCCGTTCGAGAAAACAGCGGACCTATGCGGCATGCGTTTTCTGGCACCGTTTATCATGTTCGGTGCCGGAAGAGCCTTGGAAGAAAACCGGTTGAATGTGCACCGCAATGCCTATGATGATCTTTTGAAGGCGATGGTCGCGGACCGGTTCGATCTCGAAAAGGCTGCCAAGGCAAAACAGATCTCGGATGTTCTCGACGACTTCATTCTCAAAGGGGAGGCGGTCTGATGGAACTTCTCAGTGACGCCTTTGTCTATCTCTGTGCAGCTGTCATTGCAGTGCCAATCGCGAACCGTTTGGGACTTGGATCCGTTCTTGGTTATCTCATTGCAGGTGTGGTGATTGGTCCGGTTCTTGGGATCGTTGGGTCTGAGACGACCGAAGTGCAGCATTTCGCCGAGTTTGGCGTGGTGATGATGCTGTTTCTGGTTGGCCTTGAGCTGCAACCGGCCATGCTTTGGAAAATGCGCAAGCAGCTCATCGGGCTGGGTGGGCTTCAGGTTCTGGGAACCACAGCTGTCTTTGCTGGTGTGGGGGTGGCCTTTGGTCTTGTCTGGCAAAGCGCGGTCGCGTTGGGCATGATCCTCGCGCTGTCTTCAACTGCAATCGTGCTGCAAACTCTCAATGAAAAAGGCTGGCTGAAGACGGAAGGCGGGCAGAGTTCTTTCTCGGTTCTCTTGACCCAGGACATCGCCGTCATTCCGATGCTTGCCGTCCTGCCGCTTCTGGCGGTTGGCAACAGCGGCGGCAGTCACGGGGATTCCCACGGTGCAGAGCATGGCAGCGGACATGGAGATGGTGCTGCGCACGGCGGCGAAGCGTTGGCAAGCCTACCCGGCTGGTTGCAGGCAGTGGTCATCCTCGCCGTGATTGCGGCCATCATTGTGGCTGGACGTCATTTGATGCGGCCCGTCTTCCGGTTCATCGCCGAATCGCACCTGCGGGAGATTTTCACAGCAACCGCACTGCTGTTGGTGATCGGCATCGCCCTTTTGATGGACTTTGTTGGTCTGTCGCCCGCCCTTGGGACGTTTCTTGCCGGCGTGGTTCTGTCCGACAGTGACTACCGGCACGAGCTTGAAAGTGACATTGAACCGTTCAAGGGCCTGCTTTTGGGGTTGTTTTTCCTGACAGTTGGGGCCGGGATAGACTTCAACCTTTTGTTTGGCGCGCCTGTTACCATTTTTGGTCTGGCAATTGGCTTGATCGTTACCAAGTTCGTCCTTCTCTTCGGGTTGGGGACAATTTTTAAGCTGAAAGGCGCTGACAAATGGCTCTTCGCTTTAGGGCTTGCCCAAGCGGGGGAGTTCGCATTTGTCCTGTTCGGGTTTGCTTTGAGCGCGGGTGTTCTGGAGCCAGCCCTGCTGCAGACACTGACCCTGGTCGTTGCGATTTCCATGTTGCTGACACCGGCCCTATTCATTCTCTATGAAAAGGTCATTGCGCCCAGAGCCGTAACCCAATCGAACAGACCGGCTGACGAAATCGATCGAAAAGGGCGCATTGTTATTGCGGGGATGGGTCGGTTCGGCCAGATCGTCGGGCGGCTCCTGATTACAAGCGGTTATGATGTCGTGATCCTTGATCACGATCCGCAAACAGTTGAAAATCTTGGGAAAGTGGGGCTGAAGACCTTTTATGGTGATGCAACGCGGCCGGATTTGCTGCACGGAGCTGGTTTGCAAGATGCAGACCTCTTCATTGCGGCATTGGATGACCGGGACAAGCAGACAATGGTTGTTGAGCATGTTGCGAAGACATACCCGAAAGTGCGGATCCTTGCGCGAGCACGGGACCGCCACCATGTCTACGAACTCGAACAAGCGGGGGCCCATCATGCCGAACGTGAAGTCTTTGAAGGCGCGATGACAATGGGACGCCGCGCCTTGATTGATCTTGGCATGCACCCGTTCCGGGCGCGCAGCAAAGCAAAAGACTTTTGGTATCACGATCGTGCGATGCTGGACGACCTTCGGGAAAACTATAACGACGGCGGCGTCGACAAGTCTTACATTGATGCGATGCGCGCGCACTCGCAAACTTTGTTTGAAATCATGCGGACTGATCACGGTGATGAAAAACATGAGCGCACAGAGCGGGGGTGGAACCCGCCGCCAAAGGGCGATGCCACACTTTGAATACCCCCTGTGCACAGGGCAGAAAGGACCAAGCCAATGACCGATATGACAGATCTCGACATGGAAGAACTGCTCCAGATCGACATCGTGTCTGATGTTGTATGCCCGTGGTGCATCGTCGGTTTCAAGCAACTGGAACAAGCGATCGAAAAAACAGGGGTTTCGGTTGCCATCAAGTGGCACCCGTTTGAACTCAACCCGGATATGGCCGGGGAAGGTGAAAATCTGCGCGAGCACATCATGCGGAAATACGGCTCGACCGCTGAGCAGTCACAGGCTGCACGCGACAGATTGACAGAGCTCGGCAAGGAGCTTGGATTTGAATTCCAGTTTTCCGATGAAAGCCGGATGGTCAATACGTTCAAGGCGCATCAGTTCATTCATTGGGCCGGCCCGCAGGGACAAGAACATCCTTTGAAAATGGCACTTTTTGAAGCTTACTTCAGGGACGGGAAAGATCTGAACGACAATGCTGTTCTAGTAAAGATTGCCGGCAGCGTTGGTCTGGATGAAACTGAGGCGCAGAAGGTCCTGGAAGATGGGCGGTACGCCGGTCCGGTGAAACAAGAAGAGAAGTTTTGGATACAAAATGGCATTCAGGGTGTTCCGGCCGTTGTGTTCGACCGGCGGCACCTGATCACCGGCGCCCAAGGCGTTGATAACTATGCAGCTATATTGAAACAGCTGGTCGAGGGCGAAACAGCCTGAGCCACGTTCAACGAACGAACAGGTCGTTTACGTCAGTTTCGCGCTGATGACGTCGAGCTATTGGCAGCGTAAAACGATGGATCTAAGGGATAGAAACAATGAGCTCGATGGTTAGAGCGGCGATAATCGCTGCGCCTAATTCAGCTCACCCTTTTCCGGACCGATCAGGTTATCGAATGCCCCCGTGGCAACAACGGTCTTATAGGCTGCGTCAAACTTCGCAACGATATCGTCCGGGGTATTCAGATTGAAGGCAAAGCTGACATGCGAGCTGTCGGCCAGGAATGCCCTTTCGTAATCTCCCAAGTCGGCTCCCGCATTTTCCGCTTCGACTTCGAATGCAGTCCAGCCCGTGACAACGAAATCAATCCTGTCAGCTTCCAGCATTTTCATATTTATGTCTGCGCGACTGTTGAAGGTCAGATTCTGTTCTGGAATTGCATGACGTCTTGCAAACATTGCACTGGCGTCGCCAATGATGACGCCAACCCTGTGTCCATGAAGGTCACTTGGTTTTTGGATGTCGTAGCGGCGCTCTTTCTTGCCAATGAAATAGGTGTCGTTTCTCAAGATCGGACCAACCCATTTGAAAAGGTTTTCGCGTTCTGGTGTTCGGGTTGTTGAAAACAAGACGGTATTTGGTTCGCGTTGGACCTTCAGGTACGCGCGTGCCCACGGCAGTACCTGGACATCTTCAGGCCCCAATTCTGATCCGGTTTCTTTCAATATGGCAGTAAGCAGCCTAACGGTCTTGCCCTTGAGCTCTCCGTTGTCAGTGTATTGAAATGGGGACCATTCTTCTGTGAGAATTTGAAGGTTTGGAAAAGGTTCCTCCGCCTTTGCATCCGAATTTGTCAGTGTCAGCGCAACAAGACAGATACTCAACGCCAGGGGAGTGAGCATCAGTCCCGGCGCAAGAGTGAATATGATTTTTCTTAGGCGCTTTTGAAAAATCACTGCAAACTCCCTATCGATTTCTACAGGTACATAGAATTGTTTAAGTGGGAATGAAGCCTGTTGTTTTGGCGGATACTTCGTTCACAGTGTGCAGACGTTGATCGACGTTTTGCGCCCACGAAGTTTAATGGCCTGTTGTCCGGAAAACTCGGCGAGATCGGGCTGCAGGGCTTCATCAGAGTATCCAGCGTTCCTCATCAGGTCTTCGCTGACTACGCATCTGCATCCAAGGTCTCGTGTGGCTGCCTCAAGCCGGCTTGCAACATTCACTGTGTCACCAACGACGGCGAACTCCAGCCGGCGTGACGGTCCGATATCCCCTAAGATCACCGGGCCAAAATGAACTCCAACCGAAATCTGGATCGGGTCCAGGCCAAGGTCCGCCTGTCCTTTGTTGAAGGCTTCGTTTTCTTCGAGAAGCTGGGTTGCTGCCTTGAGCGCATTTGCGGCGTCTCCTGGCTTTGTTTCAGGCGTGCCGAAGGTCGCCATCACCCCGTCGCCAAGATACTTGTCGAGCGTGCCTCCATTCTGGAATATCACCCGCTCAACCATGGCATGGTACTGCCTGAGCAAGGTCATCACCTGTTCAGGTTTGTGCCGTTCGGCGAATTCGGTGAAGCCGACGATATCCGTGAAAAGAACAGCGACGTCCTGTGTCCGGACGGCGCCGATATCGCGGTCTGATGAAGCCAGAACATCCACGAGGCTTGAAGGAAAGTAGCGAGACAGGTTGGCCCGTTCTGCTGCGATATCCGCTTGCCGCATGAGCAGCTGGTTTGACCGCCATCCCTTCAACGCCAGTATCGCTGCGACCATGAAAAAGACCACGATCTCCTGGATCCTGACACCGGGCTGCACGCTGTTTGGATCCAGTTCCCCCAAGATTATGGGGTTTGCTGAAAACGCTTGGGCGGCCAGCGCGCTGAGTTCTGGCACCTCGTGGCCGAACAATGAAACACGGAGCATGCCGAGCACCCAGAGAATGGCAACCCAAGTTCCGATTGCCCAGACCGTGCGCCATGAATAGGCGAGTGTGCCAACCGCCAGAATAATGAAGAAATAAATGAAGTTGTCGAACCGGTAGGTGATTGCGGTCGGTATGTCCTCGCTGACGAAGGGATTGGCTGTCGTAAAGAGTGCGGTGAGCAGAAGAAGGTCCAGGAAAATTAGCAGGAGCTCCGCTCTGGAGTATCCGACGCTCGCCAAGCGAAGCTGCAACCATCCAAGTGCAATGAAAACCAAGACCCAAGCCTGATAATAAAGGGCACTGAGCGTTGGGTTCAAAAACGGGATCAGGAGAATGACCAGACCAAGCGCGACCGTTCGGGCAATGACGGCGAGGCGGTGCCCCTCCATTTTCTCTTTTTCAAGCGCCTGAGACAAAAACAGGTTGGACTGTGCTTGTTTGCGTTCTTCGTCCCGCAGTTCGCGAAGCCTTGCGAAGATACGGAATGGGTTTGTAAGTTTGAGAGCCGACATGTTTGCTCCGTCGCATTGCGGTAACAGGGACAGTTATCAACCATTTTTGTCCAAATAAAAAACGCCCGAATGCGTCTTTCTCATCTGCCTACCTGCCGTTACGGAAAGAGGTCCCGGAGACCCTGCAAGAGGCTTTGTTCTCGGGATTGGTTCTTGACATGAATACTGATTCAGGTTTCATATATTGCAGCCGTAGGACGGACCTTCACAAACTGGCTGTGAGACTAGCGCCAGCACCGTTTGGTGTCCGATACTGCGCAAACGGGAGGAAATTTTTATGACGATCCGCGTTTCACGCTGGGCCGCTCCGCTTGCGGCCGGGCTCGGACTACTGGCGGCCAGCACGTTTGGTGCGGCGGCCGAGGACATCAAAATCGCCCATGTTTACGGCAAGACCGGGGCTCTTGAGGCCTATGCGAAGCAGTCGCATACAGGTCTTATGATGGGCCTTGAGTACGCCACTGACGGAACCATGGAAATCGATGGCCGCAAGATCGTGGTGATCGAAAAAGACACCCAGCTGAAGCCGGATATTGCCAAGGGCGCACTGGCGGAAGCTTATGGCGATGACGAGGTGGACATCGCTGTTGGCCCGGTGTCCTCAGGTGTGGCACTTGCCATGCTGCCGGTTGCTGAAGAGTATGAGAAGATCCTGATCGTGGAACCGGCCGTTGCCGATTCCATTACTGGTGCGAACTGGAACCGCTATATCTTCCGGACTTCCCGGAACTCGTCCCAGGATGCAATTGCCAATGCGGTGGCTCTTGGTCAGGAAGGCGTCTCCATCGCAACCCTTGCACAAGACTATGCCTTCGGCCGTGATGGCGTTGCTGCGTTCAAGGAGGCCCTTGAGGGCACCGGCGCAAATCTGGTCTTTGAAGAATATGCACCGACCGATACCAAGGACTTCACCGCCAATGCGCAGCGGATCTTTGATGCGCTCAAAGACGAGCCGGGCCGCAAGTTCCTGTTCGTGATCTGGGCTGGTGGCGGCAACCCGATCTCCAAGATCAAGGCGATGGAGCCGGAGCGTTTCGGGGTCGAGATCGCAACTGGTGGCAACATCCTGGCGGCCATGAAGGCGTATAAAGAGCTTCCGGGCATGGAAGGGGCAACCTATTATTACCATGAGATCCCGCAAAACCCGGTGAATGACTGGCTGGTGGCCGAGCACCAGAAGCGTTTCAACTCGCCGCCGGATTTCTTTACCGCCGGCGGCATGACGGCCGGCCTTGCAATTGTTGAAGCGATCAAGAAGGCCGGGTCTACCGACACCGAAGAGCTGATTGCGGCAATGGAAGGCATGGAGTTCGAAACGCCGAAGGGCAAGATGATGTTCCGTCCCGAAGACCATCAGGCGTTGCAGTCCATGTACCACTTCAAGATCAAGGTGGATCCGGATGTTGAATGGGGCATTCCGGAGTTGGTCCGCGAGTTGACGATCGAGGACATGAACATTCCGATCCGCAACCAGTGATCTAATCGGATCAAGGCGGGTTGCAGCCTGCCTTGATCCCTGTTTCCTTTCTTTCACTGCTAGAGTTTTGATGGCTGAAACCCTAACGTTTCAGTTGACCTGATCCTTTTGTCCTTGAGCTCGGAAGTCTTCGAACCGTGACCAAAGAACATCCTATTCTGGAAACGAAAGACCTGACCATTCGCTTCGGCGGGCACGTTGCTGTCGATCACGTGTCTTGTGCCTTTGACCGTGGCACATTGACCGCCATCGTCGGGCCGAATGGAGCGGGTAAGACCACCTATTTCAATCTGATGTCCGGGCAACTCAATGCGACCAACGGTACGGTGCTTCTGAATGGTGAGAACATCACACGGATGTCGGTTCCCGAACGGACAGACAAGGGGATCGGTCGGGCGTTCCAACTGACCAACCTGTTTCCAACGCTGACCGTTCGCGAAAATGTACGTCTGGTGGCGCAGGCCAAGGCGCGCCAGGGCTTCGATTTGTTTTCCATTGCCGAAAGTCATATCGAACTCATCGAGCGCGCAGATCATGTGCTGAACGAGGTCCGGCTGATTGATCAGGCCGATCAGACCGTATCGGCTCTGCCGCATGGTGATCAGCGGAAGCTGGAAGTCGCTATGCTGATCGCCCTTGGGCCGCAGGTTCTAATGTTTGATGAGCCGACAGCGGGCATGAGTGTTGATGAAGTCCCGATCATCCTGGAGTTAATCGGCAAGCTGAAGGCCGATATGGATCGGACCATCCTGCTTGTTGAACACAAGATGGATGTCATTCGCTCCCTCGCCGACCGGATTATCGTCCTGCACAACGGTGCGCTGGTGGCGGATGGCGACCCGGCCGAGGTGATAGCCCTGCCGGTGGTGCAGGAAGCTTATCTCGGCAAGACACCGGAGGCCGCGTGATGGCAAATACGCTTTTGTCCCTGTCCGGCGTGCACACGCATATCGGTCCCTATCATATCCTCCAGGGTGTCGACCTGATTGTTCCGGAAGGCGGTGTCACGGTTCTGCTCGGCCGCAACGGCGCTGGCAAGACCACGACCTTGCGCACCATAATGGGGCTCTGGACAGCCAGTCAGGGTGAGATCCATTTCGCCGACCACGACATCACTAAGCTGGACACACCGGCCATCGCGGGCCGGGGCATTGCTTTTGTTCCCGAAGACATGGGGATCTTCACCGATCTGACGGTTGAAGAAAACATGATCCTGGCTGCGGCAAACGGGACGATGGATCCAAAGCGGCTGTCCTGGATCAAGGAGCTGTTTCCCCCTATCGGCAGCTTCTGGAATTCGTCTGCCGGAACGCTCTCAGGCGGGCAAAAACAGATGCTCTCTGTCGCCCGCGCCATCATTGAGCCGCGCCGCCTGATCCTGATTGATGAGCCGACCAAGGGACTTGCGCCCGCAATCATCAATGCGATGACAGATGCCTTGCGCGAGCTGAAGAACACCGACACCACAATCTTGCTGGTGGAACAGAACTTCTCCATGGCCTCAAGCATCGGCGACACCGTCGCTGTCATGGATGATGGCCGGATCATTCACTCCGGAGACATGGCGGTATTGGCCGCCAATGCGGATATGCAGGAACGATTGATGGGATTGAGCCTGGAGGCGCACCAATGAGCGACACGACGATCAAACCGCGCATCGAGAAGGTTCCAGCCGCTGAGCAGCTGGTGCAGAAGCTGCCGGTCCTGCTTGTGCCGGTTCTGGCACTTGCCGGGATGCTGGCAATTGGCAATCCGTCCACCTGGCTGACCCTGACCGTGGCCGGTCTCGCGATGGGCATGATGATTTTCATTATGGCGTCTGGACTGACCGTCGTTTTTGGTCTGATGGACGTGATCAATTTCGGTCACGGGGCGTTTGTGACCGTCGGCGCCTTTGTCGGATTTACTGTCCTTGCGTGGCTCGCTGGCTGGACCGCCTCACCCAGCGTGCTCCTCAACTTGAGCGCTCTGCTGGTTGCCATTCTGGCCGCGATGCTGATCACCGGCGGTCTCGGCTATGCCTTCGAACGGGTGATTGTGAAACCCGTTTACGGTGAACACCTCAAACAGATCCTTGTCACCATGGGCGGGTTGATTGTGGCGCAGCAGATGATCCATGTCGTCTGGGGGCCGGACGAGATGCACCTGTCGCGCCCCGAAGCGCTGCAGGGCTCGATTGTCCTCGGCGATGCGGCCATTGAAAAGTACCGCCTCGTCGCGGTTGCCATCGGCCTCGCGCTGTTTCTCGGCATGCGCCACATCTTAAAGAACACGAAGATTGGCCTGCTTGTCCGCGCCGGAGTTGAAAACGGTGAGATGGTGGAGTCGCTCGGCTACCGGATCCGGCGCCTGTTCCTGATCGTCTTCATGACGGGCTCCGCGCTCGCAGGCCTTGGCGGTGTCATGTGGGGCCTCTACCAGGAGACCATCACCGCGCATATGGGCTCTGAAATCATGGTGCTTGTTTTCATCGTGGTGATCATCGGGGGGCTGGGGTCCGTTGAAGGCTGTTTCATCGGCGCGCTGCTTGTCGGGTTGCTGGCCAACTACACGGCGTTCCTGGCGCCGAAGGTGGCGCTCATTTCAACCATCGCGTTGATGGTGGCGGTGCTCATGTGGCGGCCGCAGGGGCTTTATCCGGTCGTCAAGGCGAAGTGAGGAACTGCAGATGCTGATCAAACTTCTTTCAGGCGATACGCCGCGCAGCGGTCTACTTGCCGTGCTTCTGCTTGTCATCCTGATTTCGCTGGCCTTTGCGCCGTTCCTGTTTCCCGGCACCCGCTCGCTGGAAACGGCCGCAAAGATCTGCATCTTCATCGTTCTGGTGGCAAGTTATGACCTGCTTCTGGGCTATGCCGGCATTGTCTCTTTCGCGCATACCATGTTCTTCGGGATCGGTGCCTATGGCACGGCACTGGCCTTGTCGACGACCGGCCCGACCTACGGGTCCATGATCTGGGGCACGGCTGCAGGGGCCATCGTCGCAGCGGTCTTCGCGCTCGCAATCGGACTGTTTTCCTTAAGGGTCAAAGCGATCTTCTTCGCCATGGTCACCCTCGCCGTTGCCAGCGCCTTCGCCGTTCTGGTGTCGCAACTCTCCTGGTTGACCGGCGGTGAAGACGGTTTGAACTACAGCATTCCGCGTGAGTTCAAACCGGCCTTTAAACTTGTCGATGAGAAGATCTTTGATGTGCGGATCAATGGCAAGCTGCTGCTCTATTATCTTGTCTTCTTCGCTTCGCTGATCCTCTTTTTGACCATGCTGCGGATCGTGAATTCACCTTTTGGCCGGACTCTGAAAGCCGTGCGGGACAATGCCTTCCGGGCGGAAGCGATCGGCTATCGTGTCGTCTGGTACCGCACCACCGCAACGGTTCTGTCGGCAGTCATGGCAGCGCTGGCGGGATCGTTGCTCGCAATCTGGTTGCGGTACACAGGTCCGGCGACAACACTATCGATGGAAATCATGATCGACATCTTGCTGATGGTTGTGATTGGCGGCATGGGAACGCTTTATGGTGCCGTGATTGGAGCCACAATCTTCATCCTGGCGCAGACCTATTTGCAGAACCTCATGGGTGTCGCAGCACAGGCCACCAGTGCGCTTCCGCTTGTCTCCACACTCGTCGCGCCAGAACGATGGTTGCTGTGGCTCGGGGTTTTGTTCATTCTGTCCGTCTATTTCTTCCCGTCCGGAATTGTGGGGCGCTTGAGGGCAGGGCGTACGTGACCGCATCAGGACTTTACATTCGCGATGAAGGTGCCGGCCGGCCGATTGTTTTTGTTCATGGCTGGTCCTGCCCCGGCATGTTCTTTGATCGCCAGGTTGCGGACTTGAAGGGCGATGCTCGCTGCATTGTTCCGGATCTTCCCGGGCATGGGGCAACGGGGGATCGTGTTCCGCGCACAATCGAGGCTGCGGCGGACGCCATCCAGGCCTACTTGAATGAACAGGATCTTCAAGACGTTGTCTTGTGCGGCTGGTCCATGGGAGCACTCGTTTCCTATGCGCTTATCGAGCGGCACGGCGCGGATCGGATTGGCTCGATGATTGCCATCGACATGTCACCGAAGGTTCTGAACGATGCGGGCTGGCAAAAAGGAACACGCAGCGGTTTGACGGCCGACCAGAACACCCATTTCATCAATACAATCACCGCCGACTGGCAGCGCCTGCCGCGCCGGATCGCACGGCGCATGTTCGCAGCTGACAGCGAACCGTGTCCGGGCTTGCTGGACTATGCCAGCGGGGAAATCGCAAAGGCCAATCCTCTTTGGCTCAAGGACATGTGGATGTCTCTGACAGCCCTCGATTTCCGAGAGCTGCTTAGGACCTTTCCCGTCCCGTTCCACCTCGCGGCCGGGGCAAAAAGCCAACTTTACAGTCCCGAGGTTCACCGGTGGCATGATGAAAACGTCCCGGACTTTCAGCTCACGCTCTTCGACCACTCCGGCCACGCGCCGCATCTGGAAGAACCGGCGAAGTTCAAGGCTTTAGTACTCGGTGAGGTGACCCAGTAATTCGGCATCAACGGCCATTTCCGCATGGCACGTGGATGATGCCGGTGGGGGACTATGGATCCGTTTTTTCACCGGCGCTCTGGAAACGAGTAGGCCCCGGACCACGTCCGGGGTGACAGCCCGTGATTGCGGCAAAGCCGTGCCTTCTCCTTCTGCGGTCATCCCCGCTTCAAGCGGGGATCCAATCCACCTACCCGCATCGGCCAGAGGAAAGTTTGAGCCCGCAGCCGGACTGCAACGCCATGCCCCTTTCCTCGTCCTCGGGTGCCAATGGACCCCCGCAAGAAGCGGGGATGACGACGGCGGGTGTGGATAGGTTTTGCCATTTCCCTTTCGCTTTGGAAACGACTGGGCTCAACATCAAGCCAGGGGTGTCGGAGAAAAGGCCTTGCCGGACCGCTTGCGTCACAGCCTTGGCATCACGGAGTGAATGGTAGCAATCACTCCTTGCCCACATCCTCGACATAGACCAGGGCGCGGCCCTGGCAGATGCGGGTGCCGTCGGCAGTCTCGCAAACGGTTTCAAGGTCTACCAAATGCTTTTCAGGGCGCAGGCGGGTGATGGTGACGGACGCAGTGAGTTCTTCACCGACTGGCGCAGGCGTCAAGAACTCAAGGCTTTGCTTGAGATAATTCGTACCCCGGCCGGGTAATTTGACGCCGAGGAGATAGGAAAACAGACCGCCGATCAGCGGGCCGGGAACAGTCTCGGGCGCAACTGCTTTTGGGCCGGCAAGGGCGGCAAAATCCGCCATGTCGGTAACCGTGTAGGACCGTTTGATCTCGTCGCGTTGACCGACTTCAAACATCACGTGCCTCCGTCAGTTCGCAGCTTCCGGACAGGGTGACAGCCCCATCCGCTGTTCTTGAGATTTCAATCTGGATCTCTCCAGGCATGCCGGCAGTTTCGGAAAACCGCAGCGTCAGTTCTTCACCGGCATAGGACGGGTTGGGGAACATCAGGTTTTGCACGGCATGAGCGCGACCTGGATAGAGCTCCTGCAAATATCCGAACACGCGGGTGTAGAGCAGCATGCCGTGCGAGACCGTTCTGCCGAACCGCGTGCGCGCCGAGAAGTCCGGATCAACATGGATCGGGTTGTCGTCACCGGAGAGTTTGGCGAAAGCATCGAATTCGGCCTGGGTTGGGATCCAGGTGAAAGTTGCCGTTGCTGGTGCTTCGTCAATCAGACTCATAGCTCAGGCCTCCTCGGGCAATTTTTGAAGCAAATTGACTTTGAGAATGTTTTTGCGGACCTTGCCGGCGGCTGTGCGCGGCAAGTCACCGGTAATGGTGAAGGTTTTCGGGATCTTGTAAGGGGCAAGATGATCCCGGCACCAGTGGGGCAGGGCTGCGGTGTCGATCTCTTCGCCAGGGCGCGGTACCAGGAACGCCGCGCCAACCTCGCCCCATTTTTCGTCCGGAACGCCGATCACGACAGCCTCCATAATGGCCGGATGAGCGTCCAGAACCTTTTCGACCTCAGCAGGGTAAACGTTTTCGCCGCCGGAGATGTACATGTCCTTAATCCGGTCGACGATGTAGTAGTAGCCGTCTTCATCCCTGCGGGCGATGTCGCCAGACTTCAGCCAGCCATCGACGGTAAAGGTCGCAAGGGTTGCTTCCTTGTTGTCCATATAGCCGGGTGTGATATTGGGACCGCGGAACTGAACCTCGCCTTCGCCCGCACCGTCAATGACCACCCCCTCCGCAGACTGCAGGCGGACATCAGTCATAATCTGGGCCTTGCCGACGGAGCCGATCTTGTCTGCAGCATGGTCCTTGTCCATCAGGAAAACGGTTGGACCGGTTTCCGTCATGCCCATGCCGTTGCAGATCGTGACGCCACGTTTTTGGAAGTCGACCAGAAGGTGTTTTGGAACAGGTGCGCCGCCGCAGCCCAGTGAGCGGACTTTTGAAAAATCTGTTCTGCTGAGGGAGTTAGACAGTGCAAGGGCCTGATAAATCGCTGGAACGCCGAAGAATGCGGTGACCTTGCCGGTATTTACCAGGTCCAGGACCACATCGGGGTCAAACTTGCGCAGCACCGTCGAAGACCCGCCATTCAGAAAGATCGGCATGGTCGGCAGATTGATCCCGGCCGTGTGAAACAGCGGCAGGAAGTTGACGCCTGTTTCGTGCGTGCTGAGGCCAGTCGCCTGGCAGTAGTTGATCATGTTGGCAGTGGCCATTCCGGCAGTTTGGATAACGGCCTTGGGCATTCCGGTCGTTCCGGACGTATACAGCAGATACCAAGGTGCAATAGCTTTGATGGCGGCTTCGTTGGGCGCGGAAGTTGTGGAGCCCTCAAGGTACTGGTTGAGCGCGCTCTTGCCATCATCAATCGCGCCGATCGGAACCAGCTCCAGACCAGTTTCTGCTGCAAGTAATTTTGCGGCCTCGGTGAACGCCTCGTCGTGAAACAGGACCTTGGACCGGGAGGCTTGCAGAATGGGCTTGAGCTCGGCCACGGGCTGACGCCAGTTGAGCGGCACCAACAATACTCCGGACTTCTGAGCGGCGAACAGGAGAACAAAGAAGTCTGGATGATTGTGACATAGCACCGCCATCCGATCGCCCCGTGACAAGCCGTTTTCAAGCAGACGATTGGCCAGCTGATTTGCGCGGATGTTGATGTCGGAAAATGTATAGGCGAGCCCGCTGTCATAATCGGTAAAGGCCACAGCGTCAGGTGTCAGTTCCGCCCGCTTGGCGGCCATATCGGTCAAGAACTCCATGTGTCCTCCCAACACTTGGATCCTGGTCAGCTCTAGTGCTGAGGCTCAGGCGCTTTGTTTTGTAAATTCTTCCATGCCGGCGAGCGTTTCCGGTCTGGCGATCAGGTCGAGGAACCGGGCCTTTTCCCGATCGAGCCGTTCCTTCACCAATTGAAGGCGTGGTTCATCCCAGACGTTTTGCCGCGTCGCGACATGGGTCTGCGCAAATCGGCGGGACATCCCGGTGACCCATTCTGTGATCTTTGGCTCGACATCGGATGGGGCACAAACGTGGGCTGCCAGTCCGAAACGCCGTGCCTCTTCCGCTGAGAGCCGCGAGTTGAGATACTGAATTTCCAGTGCTTTGGCGGTGCCGATCTTTTCGGGCAGCATTGCTGTCCAGCCGCCATCCGGGGCAAATCCAACTTCAGAATAGTATGGTTGAATGAATGCGGTGTTCGACAGCGCGACCATGTCTGCCGCCAGCACCAAGCCTGTTGAACCGCCGGTGACAGGGCCGTTCACGGCTGCCAGAACCGGTGATGGAAAGGCAAGAAGAGACAGGATCACATCATGCAGGGCGCCAACCAGCTGATCCGCGTAGGACAGCAGCCGGTCTTGTGATCCTGTATGGTCGAGAAAACCTGCGATATCTCCGCCGGTCGAAAAACTGCGGCCCCTTGCGGAGAGGACGAGCGCCGTAGGTTTCTTTGCTTCAGCCAGTTTGAGTGCTGTAAAAAGCTCATCTAATAGCGGCTGGGTGAGTGCGTTGTGGCGCGCAGGCCGGTTCAGATAGAGCCATATGGCACCATCTTTGTGCTCGGTATCTACCAGGGTCATGGCTTAAGGCCGTTGGCGATCAAATCATGGGCACTGTCGACAAGCTCGGGAATGGTTTTCTGAGTATTGAAAACCACCAGTTGCTCTCCGAGCGCGCGGGCTATTCCCATCAGAGCCCACGCCCGCGTTTCCGCATCACCCTCAGAAATCTGACCCTTTTTGACTGCAGCTGTCAGGCCTACCCGATATCCGGAAGCGAATTTTGCGTAATACTCGCGGTATGCGGCTGGATCAACGAATAGGGCTTCCTGAACGATCTTATAAAGGTTTGGATGGGCTCGCACGAACCTCAAGAACGCGGTCAGGCCGGCCTTTTCGACATTCAGGTGGTCCGTCAGCGTTGACGTCGATTCGGAAATCGAGTGACGAACGAGCCGGCCCATTTCCAAGACCAGTTCCGAGAAGACCTGCTCTTTGGTTTTGAAATAGATGTAAAAGGTGCCTTGGGCGACACCCGCCTCGCTGGTAATGTGACCGATGGAGGCGTCGTTGTATCCCTTTTCTCCAATGACCCGTTCTGCCGCCGCCAGTATGGCGCGCCTGGTGGCTTCACCGCGCGCCGTCTTGGGCTGCGGTGTCGCAGCTTTTGCGCTCGTTTTCGCGGACGCGTGCTTGTTCGGTGCGGCGGTGGTTCCCATGGATCAATTCCAGTTTCTTCAAACATGAACCAGTATTCATGTTTTGCTGTGATCTGCAAGCGATAATCTCAGGGAGCATGCATACGTGGGTTGGGCTCGTCGGCTATCTTCGGCCTATGGCGTATCGCCGCAGAGCCGTTTTTGATTTTTGTCATGGAACTAAGTTTGATATTTAGTTTTGAATGAATATAAGGTGACCCTCTGGCTTAAACGAGCCGGATCGCCTTTTCAAAGAGCGAACGCGCAGCCCGGACGCAGGCTGATGTGGAAACGAATGAGCAGCCGGGGCTGGACCTGGCGGATTGAGGGAGCCGCACCATGGACGTGAATGCGTACCTGGAAGATCGACTGAGCAAACTCCATGATAATGGCAATTACCGCGTGTTCGCGGATTTGGAGCGGCATTCAGGCGATTTCCCGAAGGCAACGCGTTACCGCGAAGATGGTTCAACCCAAGAAGTGACCGTCTGGTGCTCAAATGACTACCTTGGCATGGGGCAGCACGAGAAGGTGACAAACGCCATGCAGGACGTGCTTTCAAAGTGCGGCGCTGGCGCAGGTGGGACCCGAAACATTTCCGGCACCAATCACTATCACGTCTTGTTGGAAAAAGAGCTGGCGGACCTTCATGCAAAGGACGCGGCGCTTATTTTCACATCCGGCTATGTGTCGAACTGGGCAGCACTCGGAACGCTGGCATCAGAAGTTCCGGGAATGATCGTCTATTCCGACGCGCTCAATCATGCGTCCATGATCGAAGGTATCCGCCATTCGCGCTGCGAAAAGCGGATCTTCAAGCACAATGATGTGGCCGACCTTGAGCGTCTGATGGCAGCTGATGACCCGAATGCACCGAAGCTTGTGGCATTCGAGAGCGTCTATTCCATGGATGGTGATATCGCTCCGATCAAGGAAATTTGCGACGTCGCCGACAGGTTTGGCGCCATGACCTACCTTGATGAAGTCCATGCCGTCGGCATGTACGGCCCGCGCGGTGGTGGTGTTGCCGAACAAGAAGGCCTCATGGACCGGTTGACCATCATCGAGGGCACCCTCGGCAAGGCTTTCGGTGTCATGGGTGGTTACATTACCGGCTCCAAGACCGTGGTTGATTTCATTCGCTCGTTTGCATCCGGCTTCATTTTTACAACGGCTTTGCCGCCGGCGCTTGCGGCCGGAGCCGCTGCTTCGATCAAACACCTGAAAGCCAGCCCGTTTGAACGCAAGGCGCACAAAGACAGGGTGGCTCAAGTTCGCGCAGCGCTGGACAAAAGCGGCATCCCGCACATGGACAACCCGAGCCATATCGTCCCGGTGATGGTGGGCGATGCGAAGAAGTGCAAGTGGATCTCGGACATCTTGCTGGATACCTATGGCATTTACGTTCAGCCGATCAACTATCCAACCGTGCCGGTCGGCACGGAACGGCTGCGCTTTACTCCGACGCCATTGCACACGGCAGATGACATTGACCGTCTTGTCAATGCGATCAACGACCTTTGGTCACAGTGTGCTCTGGCCCGCGCGGTCGCCTGATCTCAGGACTTTTTAGTCGACATGTAATCTACTTGGAATTTCTCAAGAATGGCGCGGGTTGACCCGCGAGGTTCTTGAGAAAACCGTTGGCTATGCCTATTTGCCGCCGCGCTTTGCCTGACCTGAAGCTGGCAACATAGACCAGCAGTTTGCCGAGAATTTTGAAGAACGTAATCCAGCGGTTTCCAAGCTGCATTTTGTCCATCAAATAGCCCCACGACCAGCCGAAGGAAATGTCCTTGATCCGGTTGGCCGAGACGGTATTTCCTGAAGACCCATCTCCAATATGCTTGGCGCTGGCGTCAGCCACAAAGCGCATGGGTTGATTGAGTTTTCGAAATCGCAGCGAAAGTTCATCATCTTCAAAATACAAAAAGATATTCGTGTCGAAGCCGCCGTATTGAATGAATGGCTTTCTCCGCACTAGCAAAACTGCGCCGCTGACGGTATCCACGTTTTGATCTGTTGATGGGGGAACGCGGTTTCGCACACGCGGATCAAACCTGGTTTCGTAACGAAAGAACTCGCTGCCGTCCGGCTTGAAGATTCTCGGAATGAAAAGACTGCAATCAGAGTTCCGTGCAGCTGCGTCCAAGAGTGCTTGCACGGCCTTTGTTGAAATCTGCACATCAGGATTGGCGATCAGTGCGAATTCGGTCTCGATCTTTTCAAGGCCGGCCATAATCGCGTTGGCGTATCCGACGTTCTGGTCGAGGTTCAGCACCTCATAGCCAAGAGTTTGAGCCTCGGTGGGTGTGTTGTCACTGCTGGCATTGTCGACAGCGAGTGTCGCAAGCTCGTGCGCCGGGATACGTGAGTACTCAAGCACGTCCGCGCTGTTAAAGGTCACGATCAAACGTGTGACGGTCGAGAGGTCTTGCGGTGACGCCATCAGATTGGTTTACATTTCTTTTCAGGTGATCCCGCACGGGATTAAGTTCAGCAAGCGCCAGTGTATCTGGACTATGATTTCTTATGTCTGAACCTGTGCCAGCATGTCGTCGAACATTTTTTCCAGTTCGACGAGATCGACTTCGGTGCTGGCGGTGAACGTCCGGCCTTCCGGGTTCTTCGTGAGCGTCGAGCGATAACAAAAGCCAAACTCGCGAGCCATCATTGCATAATGTGGAGAGCCCATGCTCGGACTGAAGAGCTCGATTATGCCTGTCGGTTTTCCTGCGCGGAAAATCATATTGGTCAAGGCTGCCCCGTGAGCACCGGCGATAATGGGGGCCTTTGCAAACCGGTTTGCCTGTTCCCTAAGGGGCATCGTTGCCGGATCAAGCACCTCAAAACCAGCTTTCTCGGCAAGGCGTGAAACCTTGTCCTGATTTCGAAACAAACGGCCATTGGGGGCCGTGCTGCTCCGTATCGTGAAGACTGGTCTGTCAGGCTGTTCAGAGGTTTCATCCCTGAACACGCTCGCAATCCACGTCATCGTGTCCGCGTTGCAGAAAAATGGCAGAGCCAAATATGCCTGATCGACCTTTACGATCTCTCGCCGACCTTGAACGATAACATCGCGTCCAAAGAACGCGCCCAGTTCCTGAGCCTGACGAAAAAACGGGGTGTTGGCTGATGCCGCATTTACAAGAAAGGGGATCGAGCGCGGCAAGCCGAACTGTTCCACCAGCCAAACCTTGTTCATGATGAACATGAAAAAGTGGAAATAGTTATCGCCGAAGACGTGATGAAGCACGATAGCTTCTGGAAGTTGGCGTGAGGGCGACTTCCTATGGGCAAAAAAGAGCGGACTGCGCTCGCGTTCTGGCAAGTCACTGGTTTTCCAGATTACGCGCCCTTGATGAAACAGGACACCAATCTTCGGATCGACTGAACTGGGGGCCAGCGCTTTGTAAAGGCCTTCTCTTTCTGTCGCGCCTTTTCGTTCTTCTGCCCACGCTCTTGCTTGTTCAGGCATTGGGGCGGCCGTTTCAAAACAGAAAGGGTCACTTGTGCGCTCTAGCAGAGGCTGCAAAAAGTCTGAACGGGGACGTGCCGGCAGAAGTGAGTCGCACAGCCGCAGCAATGGTTTTCTTAAGCGGTGGTATTGATCGCGAAACGGATAATTCATTCTGCCGGCCGCATTTTTGCGTTTTCTCGGAAAGTCGTTTTCGCAGTTTAAGCAAAATACTGGTGGCAGCCAGTTAAGCTGCCGAAGAGTTGCCGCTAGCTACCACACACAGTTTCCAGTGACAATTTCTTTTAAGGAAGCAGTGATGTCGTCGGCACTTGTTAGGTATCAAGCTGAGGTTGCCGGCTTTGGTCCGGCTCGTCCTTTCGCTATTTGCCTTCGACGATCCTGACTTTGTCCGGCCAAAATGCGTAGTGGTTTTTCAGCTGGAGGCTCATCTGAAGCGGTGTCTTATAGACCCAGCCAATCTCATCTCCGCCAATGGCCACATAGCTCGCATCTCCTTTAATCGGGCAATGCGTCGATTTGCTAAGCTCAGAGAAGGGCGACTGGAGGCTGTTTTCCGGCACATAGATGACCGGATCATAAACGCCTCTACCAACCTCCATTACACGAATGGCATTTGTTGTCTCGGCAAGCAGGGTTTCGCCTGCAAAAACGCGGATGTTCCGCGTGACCGGTTTGATGACCATCAGATGATTGGGATCTTTCGGGTTTCGAATGGCATCCACAAAGGCGGGTGATTGAAGTACTGGATCCACTGTCATGATCAATCCTGCGGTAGAGAGGTATGTGGCGGTGACTTGGGTGGTTACAAAAGCGACCGGAACTCTGATTTTCGTCCAATCTATACCACCACAAGATCCGAAGTAGTCCTTTTCCAGCCAAGCACAGCTTGCAATTCATTCAGCTTTTGCGCTCAAAAGAGCTCCCGACCTTTTCGCCTTGGAGACAGAATATGGCTACCAACCCCCAAGAGTTGTTACGTGCTCTTTTCGAGCGGGCCGTTGAGGTTGCTGATCCGATGAAGAGCCTCGCGAGCCAATTGCCTGAAAAACCTGCTGGCAGGGTTATTGTGATCGGTGCTGGAAAAGCGTCTGCACGAATGGCAGAGGCCGTTGAGGCAGAATGGGGGGCTTGTGAAGGGTTGGTCATTACCCGCTATGGCTATGGGCGCCCCACAAAAGGCATTGAGATTGTCGAGGCTGCGCACCCGGTGCCGGACAAGGCCGGACAGGACGCGACGAAACGGATGCTGGAGTTGCTATCCGATCTTGACGGGGATGATTTCGTTCTTGCCCTCATTTCCGGTGGTGCATCGGCTCTTTTGACCGCACCGACAGGAGCCATCAGTCTTGAAGAGAAACAGGCGGTCAATCAGGCGCTGCTCGCATCCGGCGCGCCGATCGGCCAAATGAACGTTGTTCGCAAGCACCTGAGCCGGGTGAAGGGGGGACAACTTGCGGCCGCTGCTTATCCGGCAAAGATGGTGGCGCTGCTTTTGTCCGATGTTCCAGGAGATGACCCGGCCGAGATCGGGTCGGGGCCAACGGTCGGGGATGGCAGTACTCCAGAAGACGCCCGTCAAATCCTTGCCCGATGGAATATAAAAGTACCGGGCTCGGTTTCTGAGGTCCTCTCTGGGCAGACCGGAGTTTTGCCGCCAGACCATGAACGTCTGGGCCGCGTGACAAACACTATTTTTGCCGCGCCGTCGCAGTCCTTGGAAGCTGCGAGAAGCCTTGCGGAGAAGGCTGGATGCGACGTCGAGATCCTTGGTGATGCCTTGGAAGGCGAGGCGCGAGATGTTGCCGCAACACATGCGGACCTTGCCCTGCAAAGGCAAAAGGAGCGCGGAGCATCAGAGCGTCCGTTGATCCTGTTGTCGGGTGGAGAACTGACTGTTACACGGCGCGGCGATGGGGTCGGCGGTCCCAATGCAGAGTATGCACTTGCTTTGGCAAATGCGCTCAAAGGCGCAGCGGGTGTCCATGCGATTGCTTGCGATACAGACGGTGTCGATGGCGCAGCCGAAGTGGCCGGCGCGATTATCGGTCCTGACACCCCTTCCAGGGCCACTGCGAGGGGTTTGTCGATGAGTGACGCGCTTGACCGGAATGATGCTCATGAGTTTTTCAGAGCAATTGGTGATCAGGTCGTGACAGGTCCAACACTGACGAATGTGAATGATTTCCGGGCAATTTACATCAATGGAGTGTGAGGCATGCTGCAGCACTGTGTTTTGTTGTCGTTGAGGGATCCGGACAATCTATCAGCGCTCGTTGAACCGATGGCGTTGATTTCAGGGCTAGTTGATAAACTTTCCGGCGTGCTGTCAGTCACACATGGTCCGAACATCGATCTGGAGGGCAAATCGAAGCTGTTTCAATATGGGTTTATTGTAACGGTCAGCGATGAAGCTGTTCTTGCAGACTATGCGCCGCATCCGGATCATCAAAAGGCCGCTGCAATGTTGATCGCAGCTTGCGAAGGTGGTGCAGACGGCATTCTCGTGGCCGATATTCGCTGTGGCTGATGGAAACGCTGGATCGCCAATCTCCATCTAAGTCACAGAGAGGTAACTCCTTTTTGTTATTCTAGCGGCAAATGACCTGAAACACCTCGAAAGATTGGGCAAAAAGGAAGCCGCGTGTCTGAAGTGACCATTACCCGGGCAGTGCGAATGCCGGACCAATTCCGTATCGCGCGGTTTTTGTCCAATCCCAAGCTGGGTCCGCGGCTTTTGTTCTTTAGCGGTGGCTCCGCGCTGAATGATGTTTCAAGGTGCCTGAAAAGGTACACGCACAACTCCATTCACCTTGTGACGCCTTTTGACTCCGGAGGCAGTTCACAAGGGTTGCGGCTTGCCTTTGATATGCCTGCGATAGGTGATCTCAGAAGCCGTCTGATGGCTCTTGCAGATGAAACTGTTCTTGGTCAGCCCGATGTGTTCCGGCTGTTCACGCATCGGTTTTCCAAAGAGTCTGGACAAGAGGAACTGGCAGATGAGCTTGAGGCGATGATCGCCGGCATTCATCCGCTCGTGGCAGTCGTTGAACAACCGATGCGGACGCTCATTCAAAACCAGCTGCGGACGTTTCAGAAGGGGTGCCCGCCAACGTTTGATTTGCGCGGCGCAAGCATCGGCAATCTCATTCTTGCCGGTGGTTATCTTAACCAAAACAAACAGTTGGAACCTATTATCTTCCTGGTCGCAAAACTGGTTGGCGTGCTCGGCCATGTTAAGGCTGTATCCGATGACAATCTGCATCTGGCGGCCAAGCTCGAAACCGGCGACATTGTCGTCGGACAGCACCTTCTCACAGGCAAAGAACAAGCGCCGTTGACGTCGCCGATTGAGGAGATATTCCTGAACAGAAGCTTGCAAACACGGGAACCGGCGGTGTCCGTGTTCCCGGAGCGCAATACGGCTTTGGTGCAGTCTGCGGATCTCATCTGCTATTCCCCCGGCAGCCTGTACACAAGCCTGATTGCCAGCCTTTTGCCTCGGGGTGTTGGCCGAGCTGTTGCCAGCCGCACGGTTCCCAAAGTGTATGTGCCTAGTTTGGGTCATGATCCCGAAGCGCCTGGAATGACGCTTGAGGATCGCGTTCAGGCATTGCTTGCTTATCTTCGAAAAGATGCCGGTAGCGATTGCCCGGTCGAACAGCTGTTGAATTTTGTCGTAACGGATCAACGCACCGAAGAAGATGATATCGGGGCAGTGGAACAACTTGGCATTACCGTTTTGCGACTGGATCTGATATCCAGCAAATCAGATCCTTATTACGACCCGGTGCCGCTCTGTGAGGCGCTGGTTTCCCTGACTTGACCGATAAAGGATGCGAAGGAAACGCCCATGAAACGGACCCCGATGCTGAATCGGCACATGAGTACGCTGATCGCCTCCCTCGGGCACATGGATGAAATCGTTGTTGCAGACGCTGGTCTGCCGGTGCCGCCGGGCGTCGATGTCATTGACTTGGCTGTTTCCCCTGGGGTGCCCGGCTTCTTTGATGTCCTGGATGTTCTGACGAGCGAATTGGTAGTCGAGAAAGCTGTTTTTGCCGAAGAGGCAAGTGCGGAACTGGCGACCGAGATCGAAGTTCGGCTGGCCCATTGGGCTGCGGAAACCGGCAAGCCGATCGAGCATGACCGGGTGCCTCACGAGGACTTCAAAACTCGGACGAAGCAGGCGCGTGCCGTTATTCGCACGGGCGAATGCACACCTTATGCGAATGTCATTCTGGTCTCGGGTGTGCCGTTCTAACGGCCTGTTTTACAGAATTGCCAACATCGAGCCCGCGCCTTTTCTGCGCGGGCTTAATTGTTTTGTATGAAGTACTGGTCGACCAGCTGCTGGCGAGTGCTCTTCTGATTTGCCGATAGAGGCATACTCTCAGGGGAGTGTGTGCGTGGTAACACTGCCAAGCTGGCGTAGCTGGCGCTGTTTGGATCTGTTCCGAAACCTTCCCGATTGAAGTTTCGTTTATCTGCCAAAGCCTTCCCGTTCTGCAAAAACGAATTTTTGAGTTTCCAAAACCGATTTTGTTGACTTCCGAAATCGGTTTTGGAACCATTATTGAAATAAATCGCCTTCGATCATCTGAGCCGCAGGCAGAAAGAAATTCGGGCCGCTTGGCCTTTGGGAGGAAAAATGTCGGGTCACCGCGGGTCAGTGACGATTGACGACGTTGCGCGCCATGTGGGCGTCGCAAAGGGAACCGTTTCGCGGGTCCTGAACAATTACACCGACATTTCCCAAGCCACCCGCGAGCGCATCCTGAAAGCCGTTAAGGACCTTGGTTATCAGCCATCGGCAACGGCTCGTAACCTAAAGCGCGGCCGCCAGGATACGCTCGGCATTGTCATTCCGGTTGGCCATGGCAATGGCGCTGATCCATTCCTCTCAGAATTTATCGATGGAATTGCTCGGGCTTTGGATGAACTCGGAATTGATCTCCTGGTGACGACAGCCCACTCGCGGGATCACATGATCGAGACGCTTCAGCGTCTTATTGCCCGGCGGAAGGTCGATGGTTTTATTCTCACCAGAACCGAAGTTGAAGATCCGCGCATTGCGTTTTTGAGCGAACAGGGCTTTCCCTTTGTCACGCATGGGAGGTCGCATCTTCCCGACACCCATGCGTGGTTCGACATCGACAATGAAAAAACCTTCGCCGATGGCGTGCGGCATATCTACAGCCTCGGACACAGCCGCATCGGATTCATAGGCGGATCGCTAGAGCTGAATTTCGCGCTCCAGCGCCGAGATGGCTATCGTGCCGGTCTCGAGGCGCTGGGCGTGCCTTTTGATGCCGCTCTTGAAACGATCGTGGACCTTGACGAAGAAGGCGGGCTTGCTGGAGCAAAACGGCTTCTTGCAGGCAACGATCTGCCGCCCACCGCCTTGTTGTGTGTAACAGATGCACTTGCGATTGGCGCTATTCAATATTGCCGGAAACATGGCCTCACCGTCGGCTCGGATGTCACGATCATCGGCTATGACGGACTGCCCTTTGGTGACTATCTCGAGCCGCCGCTTACCACCTTTTCGCAAAGTGCGTCGGAAGCAGGCAGCCGCGTCGCCCGGATGTTGATCGATGTTTTGGATGGCAAAGACCCGAAGACCCTCAAGGCACTTTCAGAAGCGACTTTAATCCGGCGCGCATCAGACGGCGCGCCGCATAAGACACCGGAGGCACTTGCAGAAGTGCTCCGGTCCCGGCTGAACCAACAGCCATGACCTGGCAGTAAGGGAGACTGACATGATTGGGAGGAGCACTTTCCTGACCTCGACCATTGCGGGTGTACTCGCATTGGGCATTACGGTGGCTCAGGCGCAAACCCTGCGTTTCTGGACGACAGAAGAGCAGCCGGAGCGGCTGGCGAAACAGGAAGAACTGGCTGCGGCCTTCAAGGACAAAACTGGCATCGAGGTTGATGTCATTCCAGTCACGGAATCCGATCTCGGAACCCGTGCCACCGCAGCTTTCGCTGCCGGTGATCTGCCGGATGTGATTTATCACACCCTGCAGTATGCGCTGCCATGGGCAGAGGCCGGTATTCTGGACACCGAAGCTGCGACAGAGGTTCTGGAGAATCTTGGAACTGATACATTTGCGCCTGGCGCGGTGGCAATGGCCGCGGTTGAAGGTGGGATTGCTTCTGTGCCAGTTGATGGCTGGACGCAAATGGTTGTCTATCGCAAGGATCTTTTCGATGCGAATGGCCTCGCAGCTCCTGACAGCTACGAGAACATTTTGGCAGCGGTTGAGAAACTGCATAACCCGCCGGAAATGTTTGCATTCGTCGCAGCCACCAAGGTTGATGAGAACTTTATGAGCCAGGTGCTCGAGCATGTTCTTTTGGCCAATGGCGTCAGCCCGGTTGGCAATGACGGCTTCAAGCCGCTGGACGAGAAAAAGACGATCGAAGCACTCGAGTTCTATAAGGCAATTGCAGAGGCATCTCCTCCAGGAGATCTGTTTTGGAAGCAGTCTCGCGAGCTATACTTTGCCGGTAAAGCGGCCATGATCATCTGGTCTCCGTTCATTCTCGATGAGCTCGCTGGTCTTCGCGACAGTGCACCGCCAACCATTTCCGATGACCCGACATCCAAAGAACTGGCGTCAAAAACCGGTATCGTGACAACCTTGAAGGGGCCGTCAAATCCGGATGGCGCTGCCTGGGGGGATGTGCGTTACTTCGGCATCACAAACGATGCGGACACGGACGCTGCCATGCAGTTTGTCGAGTTCTCGATGGATGACGGTTACATGTCGACCCTGTCGATCGCACCGGAAGGCAAGTTCCCGATCCGCCGAGGCACCAAAGACAATCCGACGGCGTTTGTTGAAGGCTGGTCCAAGTTGCCGGTTGGTGTAGACCGCAAGGCACCGTTGACCGATCTTTATGATGCCGAAACCATCAGCACCATTGTTTCCGGTCTCGATACGGCTGCGCGTTGGGGCGTCAAGGAAGGACAGTTGTCTCTGGCCTCCAAGATCATCAACAGCCAAGCGATCAACCGGCTTGTCCGGGAATACATTGATGGCGAACGGGACGCAGCACAGACCGTTGCTCAGATGAACGAAGAACTGGCCAAGATCCAGTAACTGCAAAATGGCCCGTGTTTTCGAACACGGGCCAACCCCATCGGCCACCACCCCTCATTTAAAGAGGGCCTTTCCACTATGAAGTTTCGACGGGTTGAACCGTCGAGGCACAGGGACTTTTTGCCCTATCTCTGTCCGTTTGAAACTTGAGCAGGAAACCATGACCGCGCAGGACAAGACCATCGCCGAGCACCGGCCGCCGAAAGGCATTGGACCGATGCAACGACGGGAGATGCGGCTCGCCTATCTGATGTTGGCGCCAACATTCCTGATCATTCTCGCCATTGTTGCCGGTCCGTTGCTTGCCAATTTCTGGATCAGCTTCAAGCCGGTTCAACTCGCGGACCTCCGGCCCCCAAGTGTGCTGGTAAACGAACGCATGCGCGGCAATCCGGAAAGTGCAGGCGATGCGGCGACACTCGTATACCGGATGCGCAACTCCTCGCAGGAAAAGGAAATCCGGGATGTTGTTTTGCGGGACACCCTACCTAATGGGTTCGACGTAACGAGCGTGCCTGAGGTTTGCGCGCTTCAAGGCGCGTCGATCACATGCGACATCGGTACTGTTCCGCCAAAATGGCGTGAGCGGCTGCGCTTTGAGGGAACGGTAACCGCGGCCTATTTGGCCGCTGACCGCCCCGAGCGGGCAAGCATCCCCGAGGTGTCGGGCGATGCAGACAATGTCCTGACAAACCTCGACTTCACCTTCGACAACTTCGTCCGGATTTTTGATGCAGATGAATTTTGGTCGGTGCTGCGGGTGACGTTCTATTACACGATCTTCGGGACTGCCGGAGCATTGGTGCTCGGGCTGTTCGCTGCGCAACTTTTGAACACGACGTTCAAGGGGCGCGGGTTTCTGCGCGGACTGTTCCTCTTTCCCTACGTCTCGCCGGTGATTGCCGTTGCCTTCACCTGGGTGGTTCTGTTCGACCCGTTTTCCGGAACCTTAAACGCGCTTTTGACGAAAATGGGTGTCGTTGCGGACCCGATCAATTTCTTCGGCCAGCGGGCCGTGGAATTTTCATTCTTCGGGATCCCGATGGAGTTTCCTCTGGCGCTTTCGACCGTGATCGCATTTGAGGCCTGGCGCTATTTTCCCTTGTCTTTCCTGTTCATTCTCGCGCGCATGCAGTCGCTCAACACAGATATCTATGAAGCGGCTGAAATGGACGGTGCAACACCGCTACAGCAGTTCTGGTACCTGTCTTTGCCGCAGTTGATGGGCATCCTGTCGGTCCTGTTCCTTCTCCGCTTCATTTGGACCTTCAACAAGTTCGACGACATCTTCCTTCTGACTGGCGGCAACGCCGGAACGAGAACGTTGACAGTCGATGTTTATGAACAAGGTTTTGCGCTGTCCAACCTTGGAGCTGGGGCTGCGGTAGCCGTGGTGATCTTTGTCGTCCTCGTTACGTTCGCGACACTCTTCCTGCACTTCTCACCCAAGGAGGAAGGCCTATGAGACCCGGCAGCATTCTTCTGATAGCCATCACGGGCCTTATCTGGGGCGTGACTGCTATGGTGGTGATTGGGGTCACCTTGACCCTTATCACTGGCGAAGTGGCTCTGCCTCAGGCAACCGCCGCCGGAGTGGCGGGCTTGATCGGAGCGCTGGCTCTGGTTTGGCGGCAGACTGCGGACATAAATGGGATGCCTGCCTGGGTGCTATCCGCGGTCGTCCTGACGTTGATTCTGCTGTTGGGTACGTTCGCAGCACCTTTCACTTTGCCTCTAAACAACGTTCCCTTTTGGCAATTGGCCGGACTGCTTGCCTTCGTTGCCAGCGTCACGGCGGCCAACCATGTGAGCCTCAATGGCGCAACTCTCGGGTCGATGTCGCGGTACGAACGCGAGGTGATCTACATCCGGATCTTCAAGGGAATTGGTTTCGTCGTCTTCACGATTATCGTCGCGCTGCCCTTTTACGTGATGGTGATGACATCGCTGAAAAGTCAGCAGGCGTTGCTTGCCAATCCGCTTGATCTGTCGATCGACCTCTCGCAAGGATTTGACGGTCTCTTCCGGTCCTATGTCGAGCTCTTCACGCAGTTCAATTTCGGCCGCTATCTGATGGTCTCTGCCATCGTGTCGGTGGGTACCGTGATCCTGACGCTGCTGTTCTCGGTGCCGGGCGCTTATGCAGTCTCCCGTTTGCGGTTTCCAGGGCAGGCGCTTTTGTCCCGTTCGGTGCTCCTGATTTACATGGTTCCGGCGATTGTTCTGGTCATCCCGCTTTATGCCGTCTTCTCACAGCTGGGGCTGCGCAACACATTGACCGGCTTGCTGATTGTCTATCCAGCAACAACAATTCCGGTCGCGCTCTACATGTTGCAGGGCTACTTCCGTGGGCTTCCGTCTGAATTGGAAGAAGCTGGCCTGATGGACGGATTGTCCAGGCTTGGGGTGATCATGAAGATCACGCTGCCGTTGTCATTGCCGGCATTGGCCTCTGTATCGCTCTATGTGTTCATGATTGCCTGGAACGAGTTCCTGTTTGCTTTCATGTTCCTCGATGACCCGGACATTTTCACCCTTTCGCGCGGTGTGGTTTCGCTGAACTCCTCGGAGGTGCCGCGCCAGCACCTTATGGCAGGCGCAGTGATCGCGACCGTTCCGGTTCTATTCATCTTTCTTTGGTTCGAACGCTTCCTTGTCCAAGGCCTGACGGCTGGCAGTGTGAAGGGCTAACCAACTCATCAAAGAGCTCACAAGAAGCTCAAGGAGATATTCGTGTCACAGATTGAGTTAGACCAAGTCGCCCGGAAAATCCTGACCGACAACGACCAGGGTGGATACACGGTGCCGACGAAGGGGCTTTACCCCTACCAATGGAACTGGGATTCGGTTTTTGTTGCCCGAGGTTTTGCGACCTTCGACACCGATCGGGCCTGGCGGGAGATAGAGCTTCTCTTCGAGGGGCAATGGCGAGACGGGATGGTCCCGCATATCCTGTTCCGGAAGGACGATCCGAGTTACTTCCCCGGCCCATCCGTTTGGGGAACAGATGGCGGACCCATTCCAAGTTCAGGCCACTCTCAGCCTCCGGTCGCGGCAACCATCGTCCGGGACTTGCTGGAACTTGATGCCTCTGACGCCGCTCTGGATCGGGCGAAGTTGCTTTTCCCAAAAATCCTTCAATGGCACCGTTGGTTCATGGCTTACCGGGATCCAAACAATCTCGGTGTGATTGCCGTTATTCATCCCTGGGAATCAGGACGGGACAATCTTCCGGACTGGGATGACGCCTTGCGCGGTGTCGAAATCAAGGATGTCGCTCCATACGAGCGGAAAGATACCTCTCATGTCGATCCGGCCATGCGCCCGCACAAAGAGGACTATGACCGCTACCTTTCTATCGTTGCGGCTTGCCGGAAAGTGGGTTGGGATCCCGAGAAGGTTGCCCGAACCTGTCCGTTTTTTGTGGCTGACCCCGGTATTACCTTCATTCTCTTGAGAGCTTGCCGAGATCTCTTGGCACTCGCTGATCGCCTCGGAGAAACTGCCGCGCAGCCGGAAATTGAGGGATGGATCAGCCGGATGGAAACGGGCGCTGCGCGCCTTTGGAATGCAGAGCTCAAGGCTCACGTCGCCATGAACCTGCGAACCGGGAAACAGACCGAGGGTGTTTCAAGTGCGTCATTCCTTGCACCCTATGCAGGCCTTACTGATCCTGAGGTGTTAAAGCCGCTTCACGAACATTTCGACCGGATCAGCGCAAAGGTCCGATATCTGATGCCGTCCTACGATCCGGAACATCAAGCCTATGAGCATTTGCGTTACTGGCGCGGCCCTGTCTGGGCGATGGTCAATTTCATGATTGCTCGCGGTTTCGCGGAAGTTGGTGACCCAAGCCGGTCTGACAGGCTTCGGCGTGACACGGCGGCGCTCATTCAAACCGGCGGATTTGCGGAATATTTCAGCCCGGAAACGGCAGAAGCTGCCGGTGGCGGATCATTCTCTTGGACAGCGGCGATCTGGCTTGCCTGGGCAAGACCATCGCAAGCAGATCAAGCGGCTTAAGGGGGCAACAGATATGGGTGCAATCCAGCTCAAGAGTGTCGAGAAGTGGTTCGGTGACCTGCAAGTCATCAAGGGGATCGATCTCGATATCCAGGACGGTGAGTTCGTCATCTTTGTGGGCCCATCCGGGTGCGGTAAGTCGACACTGCTGCGATTGATTTCCGGACTTGAAGAATCGAGCCGCGGCGCAATCGAGATTGACGGCAAGGACGTCACCGCATTGCCGCCCTCCGGGCGCGGTCTTTCGATGGTGTTTCAGTCCTATGCGCTTTATCCACATATGTCCGTTCGGGAAAATGTGGGGTTTGGCCTAAAGACTGCAGGCGTGCCAAAAGCGGAGATCGACCGGAAAGTGAACGCGGCTGCGGAGATCCTAAAGCTGGATGACTACCTTGAACGTAGGCCCAAAGCTTTGTCCGGTGGTCAGCGGCAACGTGTTGCCATCGGCCGGGCCATTGTTCGCGAACCAAGCGCCTTCTTGTTTGATGAGCCGTTATCCAACCTGGATGCCGCGCTGCGTGTTGAAATGCGGTTCGAAGTTGCCCGGCTCCACAAGAGTCTTGGAACGACCATGATCTACGTGACCCATGATCAGGTCGAGGCGATGACACTCGCTGACAAAATTGTTGTCCTGCAGGCTGGCGAGATCGAGCAAGTCGGCTCTCCGCGCGAACTCTATGAGCGGCCCGACAATCTTTTCGTTGCCCAGTTTATTGGGTCCCCGAAGATGAATGTTCTGCCCTGTTCAATAACAGGAGATACGTTCTCGCTCGATGGACATGGCGGTGGCCATTACCCGCATGGTGGTGCATCCGGTGCGCCGGTCAAACTGGGCATCCGGCCGGAACACATGCTGGTTGTTGCACCGGAAGAGGGGCACTGTTCGGGCACCGTTGAGGTTGCCGAATATCTCGGGGCTGACACGTTCCTTTATGTCGCGCTTGATGGCCTTGATACTGTCCTTGTGCGGATCAGCGGCAGTGAAGAAATCGCAGAAGGGGCGCGCATCGGACTGAAGTTCGATGAAAGCCGCATGCACTTCTTTGACAAGGACGACCGGGCGATCCGCAGTGGTTGATAAGGTGTTTTTTCAACGTATACAATGCGGAATGTCGGTAATAGGATAAAGCATCGGTCGCGAACACTTCAATTGTGAAGGGGGCGGTGCTTATCATGACTATCCTGCGCAGCATCCTGCTGGCCTTCGGTGTTCTCGTGAGTGCTTGCGCGGCCAATGTTCATGCCGCTGGCTTCCGTGTCACATTCATCAATCCAGGTGGGGACAGTGGGTTTTGGGGCCATGTTTCAAAGACCATGCAGGCGGCAGCTGCAGACTTTGATGTCGATCTTGAAATTTTGAATGCCGACCGGCGACCCTATTATATGGAGAAGCTCTTACAGGAGCGTCTCAGCAAGGGAGATCTGCCTGACTATTTCATCTTGGTGAATGAGCTTCAGGAAGGTGCCCGGTTGATGCAGCTGCTCGATGGGCAGCCGGTTGAGACAGTATTTCTTCTAAACACGTTGACCCAATCCCAGTACGGAGTTTTGAACGAGCGCGTTAAGTCCTCAATCATCGGGTCCATTACCCCAAACAATGAATGGGCCGGCTATGAGATGGCGCAGTCCCTAGTCTCCTTCGGAAAATCTGGAGGTGCAGCCGACGGCGGCCTAAGGATGTTGGCCCTCACCGGCGACGATAGCACGCCGGCGGCTCTCGACCGGCAAAGGGGTATGGAACAGGCTGCGGCTGACAGCGGTGTCGATCTAATCGGCGCAGTACCGGTGAATTGGAACGAAGAGACTGCTTATGAGCGGGCAAAGACGTTTTTGAATCGGACTAAGGTTGATGCCATCTGGGGCGCGAATGACGCCATTGCCCTCGGAGCAAAACGGGCCGCAATCGAGCTTGGTATGAAGCCCGGTGAGAACATTGCCTTTGCTGGGTTGAATTGGTCAAAGGCGGGGATGGAGGCGGTCAAGAACGGACAGTTGACCATGACGCATGGCGGTCATTTTTTCGCCGGAGCCTGGGTCATCGTGATGCTCTATGATTACCACAACCGGCCCGCACCCAAGAGTGCATTGGATAATGTGTCTTTCCAGATGTCCGCGATCACCCGGGATAACGTCAATCTCTTCCTCGACCGGTTGGGTGATCAGAACTGGGCCAAGATCGATTTTCTCGGTTTCAGCCAGGCTATGACGGGCCTGTCGCAGTACGATTTTTCAGCAACTGCGATCTTGAATGCTGCAAAGAATTGAAGCCGCAGCGTGAGTTTTGAGACTTAAGTGTCGCTGGTCGTTTGTTCTTGCCTTGATTGAGTGAAGCTGAAACCTTCCCGGATGATTCTGAAGGTGAGGTGTTTCATGAAGAACAAGAACGAAACTCAGTCTGGTGGCTATAATCCTGAGACTGAAGGCGCGGAAATGGCGTTTTCCGGCAAAATGTCATACGGCGATTACCTCGGCCTTGAGACTATTCTGAGCTCGCAAGCTCCTTTGTCGAATGCTCCGGATGAGCTTCTGTTCATAATTCAACATCAAACGTCCGAGCTTTGGATGAAGTTGATGCTTCACGAGTTGGAAGGGGCACGGACAGCCATTGCCGAAGATCATATGCCGGAAGCGATGAAGCTGCTTGCACGTGTCAGCCGGATCATGGAGCAATTGAATTCTGCGTGGGACGTGCTTCGGACCATGACACCAAGCGATTACACACAGTTCCGGGATTCACTCGGATTGTCCTCCGGGTTCCAGTCCCTGCAATACCGCCTGATCGAATATGCCCTTGGAAACCGCAATCTTGCGATGATCCGTCCGCATGAACATGTCCCCGAAAACGTCGATTTGCTGCATCAGGAACTTGCCAAGCCAAGCCTTTATCAGGTGGTGCTGTCATTTGCGCAGCGGCAAGGACTGGACGTTCCTGAGCATGTGATCGCAAAACCATCGGACAAACCGCATGACGAGGTGCCAGAAATCGTGGACCTTTGGCAGAAGGTTTATCGTGATCCTGCACAATACTGGGCGCTTTATGAAGTGGGTGAAAAGCTGGTCGACCTAGAAGACTACTTCCGGCGTTGGCGGTTCAATCACGTCACCACGGTGGAACGTGTCATCGGTTTCAAGCGAGGCACCGGCGGCACGGGAGGTGTGACCTATCTGAAGCGCATGCTGGAGGTCGAACTGTTCCCCGAACTCTGGCATGTCAGGACGGAACTCTGAGCGCACCGGGCAAGATTTACGGTCAAGCAGAAGAAGCATTGCCAATTCCAATCCTCGAGTTAAGCTGCTGTTCAAGGACCTGAAAAACAAGGTCCGGGAGCAGTTGAACAGAGGGGAAGTTCTGATGTTGAAGAGACTTGCGGCAACAGCAAGTGTGTTGGCCATGCTGAGCGGTGCCGCCGTGGCGGAGCCGGTCAAAGTTGGCATGATCACCACGTTGTCCGGTGGCGGCGCTGGGCTTGGTATTGATGTGCGGGATGGTTTCCTGCTTGCTGTGAAACAGGCAGGCAACTCCGACCTGGAAGTGATCGTTGAAGACGATCAGCGCAAGCCGGATGTGGCTGTGAAGCTAGCGGACAAGCTGGTGCAGTCGGAAAATGTTGATGTTCTGACCGGCATCATCTGGTCAAACCTTGCTATGGCCGTCGTGCCATCTGTGACTGCGCAGGGCAAATTCTATCTGTCGCCAAATGCGGGGCCATCTGCTCTGGCAGGTAAAGGCTGCCACCCGAACTACTTCAATGTGGCCTGGCAGAACGACAATTTGCACGAAGCAGCCGGTGCCTACGCCAAAGATCAAGGCTACAAGAACAGCTTCATTCTGGCGCCGAACTATCCGGCCGGCAAAGACGCGTTGACAGGTTACAAGCGTTTTTATGGTGGTGAGTTGGCTGGCGAGCTTTATACCAAACTCGGCCAGACTGACTACGCCGCAGAGCTTGCTCAGATCCGGGCCTCCGGTGCTGATAGCGTGTTCTTTTTCCTGCCAGGTGGCATGGGGATTTCCTTCCTGAAGCAGTACGCGGACAGTGGAATCGACCTTCCGGTCGTTGGGCCGGCGTTCTCTTTCGACCAAGGCATTCTGCAAGCTGTCGGCGATGCGGCGATGGGCGTGAAAAACACCAGCCAGTGGTCAAAGGACATCGACAATCCGGCCAACAAGGCCTTCGTCGAAAGCTTCCAGGCTGAATATGGCCGCCTGCCGTCGCTCTACGCGTCACAAGGCTTTGACACCGCCAATCTTCTGCTGTCGGCGATGGCCAAGGCGGATGTGAAGGATGCTGATGCATTCCGCGCGGCACTCAAGGAAGCTGATTTCGCATCGACCCGTGGTGACTTCAAGTTTGGCGACAATCACCACCCGATCCAGGACATCTATGTCCGCGAAGTCATCAAGGAAGGCGATGTCTATACCAACAAGATCATTGCCACCGGCTTGAGCGATCATGCGGATGCCTACGCTGGTGAGTGCAGCATGTAAAATCGACCATCTACGGTTATCAAAAGCCCGGGCACATTGCCTGGGCTTTTTTGTTGGCGCTGTATTCGGGCTCAGGCCCGGCTGTTTGGTCGCGGTCCGTTGATATTGCTCAAAGACGTGTCAGGCCATCTCTGGAACGGTGTGGGCTACGGAGTTTTGCCAGTGATGCGGCGAACCTCAGGTCCGGGTGTGTCGCCTTACGGAGCAAAAAGGCTGCATCCGGGTCCTGCCGGACCTTGGGAGAAAATCATGGATAACGGTCAGCAGGCTGGCAACGGAGTATCGAAGGCGGCTTGCAGCGTGACCCCAGTACCGGACGGTGCGATCGCCGAGATCTGCGAACGATTCGGCAATGACAAGCACCGGATGCTGGATATCCTGCGCGAGGTTCAGGACCGTTTCCAATGCATTGCACCAGCGACCATGGACCAGATCGCCGAAGAAACCGGTCTGACCCGGATCGAGGTCGAAGGGGTCGCGAGCTTTTATTCTTTTCTGTCCCTAAAGCCGAAAGGCCGGATTACCATCCGTCTGTGCGACGATATTGTCGATCGGTATGCCGGACTGGAATCCGTCACAGCCGCTTTCGAAGATGCGCTCGGGGTCAAGATTGGCGAAACATCCGCAGATGGGGCCGTGTCCCTTGAATACACCCCTTGCATTGGTATGTGCGACCAAGCGCCTGCAGCGATGGTCAACGATATTGTCCTGACCAATCTGACAGCTCAATCTGCGCGGGAAGTGGCCCTGACGATAAAAGCAGGCGGAAGTCCAGAAGATCTTGTCAGCGACCGGTTTGCCACTCTCTCACCGCATGACCGTGCAGTGCGCATGGTGGACAACAACATCCGCCATGCCGGTGCTGTGCTTCTTGGGCCGGTGCCCGAAGATGCGGGCCTTTCCAAAGCGGTCAGCATCACCTCCTCCCAGATTATCTCGATGATTGAAGAAAGCGGCTTGCGCGGTTGTGGGGGTGCTGGATTTACGACGGGGCGCAAATGGCGATTTGCGGCAGCTGAGCGCGCTGAGCGGTCCTTCGTGATCTGCAATGCAGATGAGGGCGAACCTGGCACCTTCAAGGACCGCGTTCTTCTCACAGAGCGGCCACATCTTCTGATCGAGGGTATGACAATAGCCGCCCGTGCGGTTGGGGCGAAGGAAGGGATCCTTTATCTGCGCGGCGAGTATGTCTACCTTCGCGAACTTTTGGAACAAGTGCTAGAGGAGCGCCGCCGGCGCGGACTGCTTGGGAAAGCGATCCTTGGCACCAAGCGCTTCGACTTTGATATCCGTATCCAGATGGGCGCGGGCGCTTATATCTGCGGCGAAGAAGGTGCCCTGATTAGTTCTTGTGAAGGGTTGCCGGGTGAGCCGAAAACCCGCCCGCCGTTCCCGGTCAATCGCGGGTATCTCGGCTACCCGACCGTGGTCAACAATGTGGAGACATTCTGCCATGCCGCACGCATTCTGGACCAGGGTGCGAAGTGGTTCCATGACATGGGCACTGAAGGCAGTCATGGAACCAAGCTGTTCTCGGTCTGCGGTGACTGTTTAAACCCTGGGATTTACGAGCTTCCTTACGGTCATTCAGTCTGGGAGCTTCTGGAAATGGTTGGCGGTCAGGATGCTGCGGCGGTTCAGGTTGGCGGGCCGAGCGGTGCAATGATCGCCCGGGACAGTTTTCACCGAAAGCTCACTTTCGACGATCTCGCGACCGGTGGCGCGATCATCGTCTTTAACGGCCAGCGGAACATTCTTGAAATCGTTGACTACTACATGTCGTTCTTCGTGCATGAAAGCTGCGGCTATTGCACGCCTTGCCGGGTCGGCAATGTCTTCTTGCAAAAGGCAATCCAGAAGTTCCGAAAAGGGCTCGCCAATCCCGAGGACATTGACTACCTCAAGGATCTCTCCGGCACGATCATTGAGACCAGCCGCTGCGGCCTCGGCATGACATCGCCCAATCCGGTGTTGTCGACCTTGGCGAACTTCCCGCTTGTCTATTCAGCCATGACCAAGCCGAGCAAGGACGGGATCCGCGACACCTTCGATATTCAGTCGGCGATTGAGGGTGCCCGGAAGATCGCTAAGCGCCGTTCCTACATCTTCGACAGGGATTTCACACAATGAGCGGCACAAAGAAGGAAACCGGGTTCAGTTTCACGATCGATGGTGTCGAGGTCACGGCCTATGCCGGGCAAACCATCATGGAAGCTGCCGATGAGGCCGGTGTCTACATCCCTCGTTTGTGCGATCATGAAGGGCTGCGCCACCAGGGCAGCTGTCGGGTTTGTACCGTGAAAGCAGGCGGCCGGAGCGTATCCGCCTGCACCCAGCCTGCTGCTCCAGGCCAGGCGGTCGAAAACGAAACGCCACATCTCAACAAGATGCGCCGTGATCTCGTGGAAATGTTGTTTCACGAGGGCAATCACTTGTGCCCGATCTGTGAGGCAAGCGGCAATTGCGAGCTTCAGGCAATGGCTTACCGGCTCGACATGACCGAGGCGACAAAATTTCCGTATCTGGAACCTTGCCGGGCTCTCGATGCTTCTCACCCTGACATTGCGCTCGACACCAACCGCTGCATCAGTTGCGGACGGTGCATCCGGGCGTCTCAGGATGTCGATGGCAAAGGCGTCTTTGGTTATGTCGGCCGGGGAATTCACCGGCGTGTCGCTGTGAACGGCGAGAACCTTGCCGACACAGATGCAGCTGTAACCGACAATGCAATCTCGGCGGAAGTCTGTCCGGTCGGCTGCATCATCCGCAAACGGGTCGGTTTTGTAACTCCGATTGGCGAGCGGGAGTTCGACAAAGGGCTGATCGGTCACGACATTGAGGAGAAGCGCAAATGAGTGCGAGATCTCAGGCCGAGCTTCCCAAGGCCCGGATCGCGACAGCTTCACTGGCCGGTTGTTTCGGCTGTCACATGGCAATCCTCGATGTCGATGAGCGCCTGATTGATCTGATGAAGCTTGTCGAGGTCGACCGGTCTCCCTTGACCGACAAGAAGCGTTTCACCAAGCGCTGCGACATAGGCATCATCGAAGGCGGTTGCTGCAACGAGGAAAACGTTCATGTCCTGCAGGATTTTCGGCGCAACTGCGATGTGCTGATTGCGCTAGGCCAGTGCGCGATCATGGGCGGACTTCCAGCCATGCGTAACGCAATCATGCACTCCGACGAGCCCTTACGCGAATGCCTGGACGAGGCCTACATCACCGGCCGCTATATCCGAAACACGACCCACAATGTGCCCAATGATCCGGCTTTGCCGCTGCTGCTCGATGAGGTGTATCCATGTGCGCAGGTGGTGGAGATCGACTATCAGATTCCCGGCTGCGCGCCGGAAGGTGACATTATCTTTGACACGCTCTCAAAGCTGCTTACCGGGAAATTTCGGGGCTTTGAACGTGAAATGATCAAGTTCGACTGATCGGGAGCGAGTTTATGGGCGAACCCAGACTGATTGAAATCTCACCGGTCACCCGTGTCGAAGGGCATGGGAAGGTTACAATTCACCTCAATTCGGAAAACGAAGTGGATGAGGCCAGGCTGCATATTGTCGAATTCCGTGGTTTCGAACGGTTCATTCGTGGGCGCCTCATGTGGGAAGTCCCAGTCATCGTGCAGCGCCTGTGCGGTATTTGCCCGGTCAGCCATCATCTGGCAGCCGCCAAGGCCATGGACATGATCGTGGGCGTCGATCAGTTGACGCCGACCGCTGAGAAAATGCGGCGGTTGATGCACTACGGGCAGGTCATGCAGAGCCACGTCCTGCATTTCTTCCATTTGGCAGCGCCAGACCTGTTGTTCGGGTTTGGGGCTCCTGCCGAGAAACGCAACATCTTCGAAGTGATCAAGGAACAGCCAGAGCTCGGCAAACGCGCCGTCCTGATGCGCAAATACGGTCAGGAGATCATCGAGGCGACGGCGGGCAAGAAGATCCATGGAACCGGCGCTATCCCTGGGGGCATCAACCGCAATCTTCCGATCGAAAGACGCGATCATTTTCTGAGCACGATTGATGAGATGCTCGAATGGGCACAGGACGCGGTCAAGCTTGCCAGAGACTACACGCTTGAACATGAGGATTTGGTTGCCGAGTTCGGATCATTTCCGTCGAACTACATGTCTCTCGTACGAGAGGGAGATGGTGCGCTTGATCTCTACCATGGCAACCTCCGCGCATTGAATTCGACCGGGGACGAGATCTTCGATCAACTGCCCTATACGCAGTATCATGAGCGTCTGATCGAGGATGTGCGGTCCTGGTCCTATATGAAGTTTCCCTTCATCAAGGAGCTTGGACCAGATGTTGGTTGGTACCGGGTTGGGCCGCTGGCGCGTATGAATACGGCGAGCTTCATAGATACGCCAATTGCCAACGCGGCACTGGACGAGCTTAAAACCGTCACGGATGGCCGCCCAAACAATTCGACGCTCGCAAATCACTGGGCCCGGATGATCGAGGTCGTGCATTGCGTTGAGAAGATCCGCGAACTGCTCAACGACCCAGACCTACAAGGAGACGATTTGGTTGTGACCGGGGACCGGCGCGGCGAGGGGATTGGCGTCATCGAAGCGCCGCGCGGAAACCTCATTCATCATTATCAAGTCGATGAAAACGATCAGGTCACCTACTGCAATCTGATCGTGTCAACGACACACAACAACGAGGGCATGAATAGGGCGGTCAAGGATGTCGCCGTCAAACACTTAAGTGGTCATGACCAGATCTCAGAGGGCATGCTCAACCATGTCGAAGTTGCGATCCGGGCTTATGATCCATGCCTCTCCTGTGCCACCCATGCGCTGGGCCAGATGCCATTGCAGGTGGAGCTTTTCAACGCGGATGGGGAGTTGGTCGATAGCAAGGCGCAGTCGGTATGAGGGCGCTGGGATGTTGTTGATTGGGTACGGCAATCCGGGTCGGGGAGACGATGGGCTTGGGCCTGCGTTTTCTGAAAGCATGGCAGCGCGTGACCTGACGTCCTGGACGATCGATACCGATTACCAGCTCGTGGCAGAGCACGCCTTTGATGTCTCTGGACATGAGCTTGTCGTGTTTGCAGACGCAGAGATTGGGAGCTCGGAGCCCTTTTCGTTCCGCGAGATCAAACCTGGTGCGCCGGAAGTTCTGGGCAGCCACAGTCTGGTTCCTGAAACTGTCCTGTCCTTGTGCGAAACCCTTTATGGCGCGGCGCCGACCGCCTTTGTACTTGGGATAACCGGTGTCGAATATGGTGAGGTGAAGGAAGGCCTTTCAGATGAGGCTGCCGCCAACCTCACGAAGGCACAGGCATTTTTCCTGGATTGGGCCGGAAAGCTGTCTGCCCCTAAGGCTTTAGATGTCCGGTGAATCGGTCCTGCTCTCAGTCGCAGGGTCATGGGAGTTGCGAAGTGCCTCAAGGGCACGCATCCGCTCTTCTGCTTTGTTCTGATTTTCCCGCGTCACCCCGGCAATCAACACTTCGGCAATAGCCATCAGCGCCAGGGATGAATCCCAGGGCGAGGGAACTGCGACACGAGCCGGCAGCACGTAGGAAGCTATTCGGCCAATAGGGGACATCCAGCTGTCTGTGACCAGCGCAACGGTCGCCCCTTGTTTGGCCGCAGCTTCTGCAAATTGAATGATCTCTGCCTGGTACCGGCGGATGTCGAAGACCAGCACAACATCTTTTTGGCCAATCCCAAGCAACTGGTCGAGCCAGTTCCCGTGCTGCCCGGCCACATGAACGACGTTCGGCCGCACGATACGCAAGTGCGCTGCCATGTACCTTGCAAGGCCATCAGTGAACCGCCCGCCTATCAGGTGAACGGTCTTGCGGTCGTCGGCCAATAATTTGACAAGACCGTCAAGCTCGCCTTTTGGCAGATGGTCGAATGTCTCACGGATGTTCTCGATCAGTTGCCCGACATGCGGGTCGCCCGTTGTATCCTTTGCAAGACTGGCGCTGCGTGCGAGCGGGGAGTTCAGCTGACTGGCAAGTTCGCTGCGGAGCTTTTTCTGGAATTCCGCGAAGCCTGGAAACCCCAGCCGGGCCACAAACCTGAGAATGGTCGGAGCGCTCACCCCGGCGGCTTTTGCAAACTCTGCAACAGTCCCCAATCCCTGCACCGGATAATTTGCCATCAGGGCATGCGCCGCCTTCTTTTCGGTCGCGGTAAACTCGTCGAGCCGATCACGTATGTCGTCCAAAAGTGGGCGTTCCATGGGCTGCTGCCTCAATTTTTGGCGGAGCTATCAAAACTGTTTGACAGAACCGCATTTCGTGTATCAGATATTACAGAGTTTGAATTTGTCGGCAATACTGTAACAAACATTACAGAAATAAGCGGGCGCTTTTCCGGGGGGATGAATGGGATCAAACCACCAAAACGGCGGAATGTCCCGTGCTGTAGAGGTTGTAAATGCAGAAGGTGCCGGGGAGCTGGTCCTTTTGTGTGATCACGCCTCGAATCATTTTCCTGCTCCCTATGATCAGTGCCTTGGTGTGTCGGATGAAGAGAAATCCGCGCACATTTCATGGGATCCGGGTGCGCTCGGTGTCGCCATGGCACTATCGAAGGCGCTTGATGCGCCCTTGGTTTATACGACGGTTTCCCGTCTGGTCATCGACTGCAATCGCGAAGAGACACGCGAAGATCTGACGCCGTGCTTGAGTGAGCTGACAGAGATCTCCGGAAACAAGAATTTATCCGATGAAGAGCGGACATTCCGGATCAATCTGGTTCATCGCCCCTTTCACGATGCGATTGACAAAGTGCTTGCGCTTCGAGCGGACAAGGGGCTGCCATCTGCAGTGGTGTCCATCCACACCTATACGCCGGTCTACAAAGGCAAAACTCGGCCCTGGGAAATCGGTTTGATTTCCGAAAACGACCGCCGCCTCGCCAATCCTGTGTTGGCGGGGTTGAAGGCACGTGGCGATCTGACCGTTGGCGACAATGAGCCTTATGCCCCCTCAGATGGGGTCTATTACACCGTCAGGCGGCATGGTGAAGACAAGTCGCTGCCGTGCCTGATGATCGAAATCCGGAACGACGAAGTGCGCACGCCAAATGAGGAGTTGCACTGGGCGGACATCTTGGGACCTTTGTTGAAATCCGCTGCCAAAACGGTCTTGCGGAAGGAGGTTGCCGATCATGCCTAGGATCGCCCATTGGTATGTTCACGCGGTTGACGGTTTCAATCGCGGTCTGGGCAAAGTTATCATGTGGGGTGTCTTTGTCATGGCGGGGATATTGTTATGGTCCTCGATCTCCAAGACGTTTTTCAATCCGTCGCTTTGGACCCTGGAAGTGGCCCAGTTTGCAATGGTCGCCTACTACGTTCTGGGCGGACCCTATTCTGTTCAGCTTGGGTCGAATGTCCGGATGGACCTGTTTTATGCGGAGTGGAGTATCAAAAAGAAGGCATGGTTCGATGCCTTCACCGTGCTTCTTCTGATCTTCTATCTTGGTGTTCTCCTTTATGGGGCGCTTGGGTCTACAGCCTATTCCCTCGGTTATTTCGGCCGGGAGTTTCCGGAGTTTTACTGGGAGCTGATCGTCGCCTTCTTGACAGGCGGGCCTGCTGCCGCCGGAGAGGTCATGGGTTACATCGAGCGCAGTCCGACGGCGTGGCGGCCGGTTCTTTGGCCAATCAAGGTGACCATGTGTATCGGCTTTTTCCTGATGCTTTTGCAGACCATTTCTGAGCTGATCAAGGATATTGCGACCATCCGGGGAGAGACCATCTGATGTCTTACGAGATGATCGCCCTTTTGATGTTCTCCTCGATGATGCTCATGCTGCTCACCGGGCAGCGGGTGTTTGGAGCCATCGGTGGTATTGCAGCCATTGCAGCCATTAGCCTGTGGGGCATCGGCGGACAGGATATTCCGTTTTCTGCGGCGATGAAGCTCATGAAATGGTATCCGCTGCTTACGCTGCCGATGTTCATTTTCATGGGCTACGTTCTGTCCGAAACCAAGATCGCCGATGATCTTTACAAGATGTTCCATGTCTGGATGGGCCCGCTCAATGGTGGCCTTGCCATCGGGACGATCCTGCTCATGGTTCTGATTTCAGCCATGAACGGCCTGTCGGTTGCGGGCATGGCGATTGGGGCGACCATTGCGCTGCCGGAACTCCTGAAACGCGGATACGACAAACGCATGGTCACGGGGGTGATTCAGGCAGGGTCATCTTTGGGCATTCTGGTGCCGCCCTCCGTTGTCCTCGTGCTTTATGCGATGATCGCGCGGGCACCTGTCGGACAGCTCTGGCTTGCCGGTATCATCCCGGGCCTGATGATGGCGGCCATGTTCATCGTCTACATCGCAGTCCGCTGTAAGCTTCAGCCAAACCTAGGCCCGGCGCTCACGATAGAAGAGCGGGAAGCCTCCAAGGAAGAAAAGTATCGGCTTCTGCTTGCCGGACTGCTTCCGCTGATCATTTTCGCGGTGATGATGGTGCCGTTCGTCAACGGCTGGACCAGCCTTGTCGAAAGCTCTGCGATCGGGGCTCTGGCAGCCTTGCTTGCATCGATCATAAAACGCCGCATGACCATGGACATCCTGATCCTTTGCCTGCGGAACACGCTCGGCATTTCATGCATGTTCATGTGGATCATTTTGGCGGCTCTCGGCTTTGGTGCCGTTTTTGACGGGCTCGGCGCAGTCAAAGCGATCGAAAACCTCTTCACCGAACAGCTTGGTTTGTCTCCCTGGATGATCCTGATCCTGATGCAGCTGTCGTTCCTTGTCATGGGAACGTTTCTGGACGACACGGCTATGCTGGTGATCGTGGCGCCGCTTTATGTGCCTCTGGTGGCAACGCTGGATCTGGGCATGCCGGTCGGGCAAGTGCTGATCTGGTACGGAGTGCTTTACACAATCACGACACAGATCGCCTACATGACGCCACCGTTTGGCTACAACCTCTTCCTGATGCGGGCAATGGCGCCAAAGGACATCACCATGCGGGATATTTACGGCTCGATTACGCCGTTTGTCCTGGTGATGGCTCTTGCGCTGGCTCTTGTCATGGCTTTCCCGCAAATCGCTCTTTGGCTGCCTGAATTGGTTTACAGCCGATGACGCGCGGAGCGGGACAAAAACAATATATCCGGAGGAAACGGATTTGAATGTGCGGTTAAATGAGATCCGGCAAACGGACGGACCGCTTGACCTTGGAACCGAAAATTAGGGGAACAGTAATGACGAACAGACGTGATTTTCTCAAAAAAGCCGGGACAGGTACCGTTGCAGCTGCAGGTGCCGTAACGCTCGCCGCACCGGCCGTTCACGGCCAGACGCCGATCAAGTGGCGCCTTCAGACCTATGCAGGCCCGGCGCTGGCCGAGCATGTGATCAAGCCGCACATCGATGCCTTCAACAAGGCAGCAAATGGTGAAATGGAGATCGAACTCTACACCGCTGATCAGCTGGTCCCAACAGGCGAGCTCTTCCGTGCCATGCAACAGGGAACAATCGATGCGGTGCAGTCTGACGATGACTCCATGGCATCTCCGACCGAAGTCACTGTCTTCGGCGGTTACTTCCCGTTTGCGTCCCGGTATTCCCTGGATGTGCCGGTGCTCTTCAATCAGTACGGCCTGAAAGAGATCTGGGAAGAAGAATACGCCAAGGTTGGCGTCAAGCACATCTCTGCTGGTGCTTGGGATCCGTGTCACTTTGCCACCAAAGATCCGATCCGCTCGCTGGAGGATCTGAAAGGCAAGCGTGTCTTCACGTTCCCGACGGCCGGCCGCTTTATGGCACAGTTCGGCGTTGTTCCGGTGACCCTGCCTTGGGAAGATATTGAAGTTGCGGTTCAGACCGGAGAGCTCGACGGTATTGCCTGGTCCGGCATCACCGAAGACTACACGGTCGGTTGGGCTGACGTGACCAATTACTTCCTGACCAACAACATCTCTGGCGCTTGGGCAGGCTCGTTCTTTGCCAACCAGGAACGTTGGAACGAGCTTCCGGATCACCTGAAAACGATGCTCCAGCTCGCAATGGATGCATCGCACTACTACCGCCAATGGTGGTATTGGGGCGGCGAAGCGAACCTGCGCGTCAACGGCACCAAGATGGAACTGACATCCATTCCGGATGAAGAGTGGGCAACAGTTGAAGCCGCTGCCATGGTCTTCTGGGATGAGATCGCTGCAGAGTCTCCGACAAAGGCGAAAGTTGTCGAGATCTTCAAGAAGTACAATCAGGACATGCAGAAAGCTGGACGTCCTTACCGCTACACCTAATGCAAGCCCTGGAGCCGGCCATCTCACCCTTCGGGGTGGCCGGTTCTTGCAACTACCGGTCCGGAAAAATAGAACCCTCCGGACCGGGAATTTTTTTGAATAAGAGCGCTCGTAAACCGCCAAATAGGGACCAGACAACATGCCGGGAAATCTGACCTTTGATGCCCTGAAATCACTCGTGACATCGGGTGAGATCGACACAGTACTTGCTTGCATCGTCGATATGCAGGGACGGTTGATGGGCAAACGCTTTCTGGCCCAGCATTTCGTGGACAGCGCTTACGAAGAAACCCATTGCTGCAATTACCTGCTGGCAACGGACCTAGAGATGTACACCGTGGAGGGCTATGCCGCGACCAGTTGGTCGGGCGGCTATGGCGACTACGTCATGAAGCCGGATCTCACCACGATCCGCCGCATTCCGTGGCTCGAAGGCACGGCCATGGTGATCTGTGATGTTCTTGATCACCACACTCACAAGGAAGTTCCGCACTCGCCGCGCGCGATGCTCAAGACCCAGGTTGCGCGCATGAACGCCTTGGGCCTTACACCGATCATGGCAACCGAACTTGAGTTCTTCCTTTTCGAGAAGAGCTTCGATGAGCTGCGCAAGAGCGGTTACCGGGATATGGAGCCGATCTCCGGCTACAACGAAGACTACCACATCCTTCAAACAACGAAGGAAGAGGACGTGATGCGGCCGATCCGCAACGGTCTCTATGCCGCTGGAATTCCGGTCGAGAATACCAAGGGTGAGGCCGAAGCCGGTCAGGAAGAGCTCAATATCAAGTACGCACCGGCTCTTGATACCGCCGAGTATCATACAATCTCAAAGCACGCGGTAAAGGAAATCGCATGGGCAAAGGGTCGGTCAGCGACGTTCCTGCCGAAATGGGCGAGCGACAAGGTTGGCTCTTCATCTCACGTGCACCAGTCGCTGTTCGACAAAGACGGAAACAATGTCTTTTGCGATCCTGATGGTGAATACGGAATGTCTGCGTTGATGCAGCATTATCTGGCTGGTCTTATCAAATATGCGCCCGACTACACCTACTTCCTGGCGCCTTACATCAACAGCTACAAACGCTTCCAAAAAGGGACTTTCGCGCCGACCAAGATGGTCTGGTCTGTCGACAACCGCACCGCCGGGTTCCGCTTGTGTGGCGAGGGGACCAAAGCGCTGCGCATCGAGTGCCGCATTGGCGGTTCGGACCTGAACCCATATCTGGCGCTCGCAGTTCAGATCGCAGCGGGCCTCAAGGGAATTGAGGATGAGCTGCCGCTCGACAAGCCGACATCCGGTGACGTCTATGAAGCAAAAAAAGCCAAGGAAATCCCGCACACCTTGCGGGATGCGCGCGAAACACTGCGCAAATCAAAATTCCTGCGGGAAGCTTTCTCCGACGCGGTCATTGACCACTATGCCCGCGCAGCGGAATGGGAAATCGAAGAGTTCGACCGGGCTGTCACCGATTTTGAAATCGCCCGGGGTTTTGAAAGAGCCTAAACATGACAAGCAAAGTAACCTGTATTTCTCCGATTGACGGTTCGGTCTATGCGGAGCGCCCTGTCTTGTCCGCCGAGGACGCCCGTGAGGCTGTAGCGCGGGCAAAATCCGCTCAGCTCGCCTGGCAAGCACGTCAGCTGGAAGACCGGATCTCTCTTGTTCTCGCCGGAGTTGCCAAGGTCGGTGAGATGAACGACGAGATCGTTCCCGAACTCGCCCATCAGATGGGCCGTCCCGTCCGCTACGGTGGTGAGTTTGGCGGCTTTACAGAGCGTGCCTCTTACATGGCGGAGATTGCTGCCGAGGCACTGGCGCCGATCGAAGTTGCCGATGATGCGGCATTCAAGCGGATGATCAAGCGCGTGCCCCATGGCGTGGTGCTTGTCGTGGCTCCTTGGAATTACCCTTATATGACCGCGATCAATACGGTCGCACCCGCGTTGATCGCAGGGAACTCTGTTGTTCTGAAACATGCCTCTCAAACGCTGTTGGTTGGCGAGCGCATGGCGAAGGCTTTCCACGAAGCAGGCGTTCCGGAAGACGTATTCCAGAATGTATTTCTGGATCACGCGACAACCTCTGCGCTGATTGCTGAAAAGTCCTTTGGTTTCGTGAATTTCACGGGCTCAGTAGGGGGCGGTCAGGCGATGGAAAAGGCCGCAGCTGGAACGTTTACCGGGGTTGGTCTTGAGCTCGGCGGCAAAGACCCGGGCTACGTCATGGAAGATGCGGATCTTGATGCAGCGGTCGATACACTGATCGATGGGGCCATGTTCAATGCCGGTCAATGCTGCTGCGGCATTGAGCGGATCTATGTGGTGGAGAGCCTCTATGACGCCTTTGTCGAAAAGGCGGTAAAGATTGTCGAAGGCTACAAACTCGGCAATCCGCTTGACCCCGAAACGACCCTTGGTCCGATGGCGCATGCCCGTTTCGCGGCAGAAGTCCGTGCCCAGACGCAAGAAGCCATTGCAGATGGGGCCAAGGCCCTGATCGATCCTGCAAAGTTCCCGGAAGATGATGGCGGCGCCTACTTGATGCCGCAAATCCTCGTCGATGTGGATCATTCCATGCGCGTTATGCGCGATGAGAGCTTCGGTCCCGTTGTCGGCATCATGAAGGTCAAAGACGATGCGGAAGCTATCCAGCTGATGAACGACAGCAATTTCGGTCTGACAGCATCGCTCTGGACCCGGGATGTCGCCCGCGCGGAAGCCATCGGCGATCAAATCGAGACCGGAACCGTCTTCCTCAATCGTGCAGATTATCTGGATCCGGCGCTGTGCTGGACAGGTTGTAAGGACACCGGCCGCGGCGGCGGGCTGTCCATTATCGGCTATCACAATCTGACACGTCCGAAATCCTATCACCTCAAGAAAGCTCAATAAGATGGTGCTGACTGCCAATTGGTCATATCCAACCGCCATGCGCTTCGGCGCAGGACGTATTTCGGAAATCGCCGATGCCTGTAAGGCGTCCGGTATCTCCAAGCCGCTGCTTGTTACGGACAAAGGTCTGGCAAGCATGGACATCACCACCAAGACCCTGGACCTGCTGGATGCTGCCGGTCTGGGCCGGGGCCTGTTTTCAGAAGTGGATCCCAACCCGACGGATCTGAACGCCGCTGAAGGCGTTAAGGTTTACCAGGATGGCGGCTATGATGGTGTCGTCGCGTTTGGTGGCGGATCCGGGCTGGATCTTGCCAAGGTCATTGCCTTCATGGCGGGGCAGACCCGTCCGCTTTGGGACTTTGAGGACATTGGCGACTGGTGGACCCGGGCAAATGCCGATGCGATCGCGCCGATCGTCGCTGTTCCGACAACCGCCGGGACCGGATCCGAAGTTGGCCGCGCCAGCATCATCACCAAGGTCGATACGGCGGAAAAGAAAATCATCTTCCATCCGAAGATGCTGCCGTCCGTGGTGATCTGCGATCCGGAACTGACGGTCGGAATGCCGAAGTTCCTGACCGCTGGAACGGGCCTCGATGCCTTTGCCCACTGTGTGGAAGCCTATTCCAGCCCGCACTACCATCCGATGAGCCAGGGCATTGCGCTGGAAGGCATGCGTCTGGTTGTGGACTATCTGCCTCGGGCCTACGCCGATGGCACGGATCTGGAAGCACGCGGACACATGATGTCGGCGGCTGCCATGGGCGCGACCGCGTTCCAGAAGGGCCTCGGCGCCATTCACGCACTCAGCCATCCGATTGGCGCGGTTCACCACACGCACCACGGCACAACAAACGCCGTGTGCATGCCGGCAGTCCTCCAGTTCAACAAGTCCGCAATTGCGGGCCGGTTCGACAAGGCAGCAGGCTATCTCGGTATTTCAGGCGGTTTTGACGGCTTCTGCGCGTTCGTGGATGAGTTCAACGCTTCGATGAACATTCCGAAAACCTTGACCGAACTCGGCGTCAAGGATTCGAATATCGAGGAACTGACCGCGGCGGCTCTTCGTGACCCGAGCACTGGTGGTAATCCGATCGAGATGACCGCCGAAAACACGCGAGCGCTTTTCGAAGAGATCATGTGATCTCAACAAAAGCGGACGATCAGCACGTAAAGGGCGCCAACCGGCGCCCTTTTCTATTTTTGAACTGTAGAGAACTTAGTGCCCGCCCATGTCTCCATGCACGGCGACCATGTCGAGCTCTGCCGCTTGGGGCTTGATTGCCGAGAAGCCCTCCCGGAGGCCTTCGTCCGAGAGTTCACGCTGGACGGCGAGGAGCGTGTTATCGTCGTGCTCTGCGCACATGGAGGCCATGTAGGACAGCTCTTCGGACGCAACGCCCCTTGCTGCCTCGACAGACGGGGCGCCATAGATGTCGACAAAGTGTTGTGCCAGCCGGTCCACCAGTTGGTTGAACTCCGGCTCCTCAATCGGAGTGACAGCAACAAATGTCACCCGGCCGAAGGTTTCCAATCCGAGCCAGCCGTTGACAAAGGCCTGCCTGGCCTTGCCGGTGAGCTCCGCCTCCGTCCAGTCCGAGAACTCAAAGCCGCCGGATAGGCACCATTCGCCAGTTCTTGCTGGCGAAAAATAAACGTTCTGGTCGCTCTCATCGAGATGGATCGCGCGGGCAAGCTTCATTTTGATCCCTCAAGTTGGGTGGATAGCGGAATAAGCTTTGTTTCACCATCCGTCCGCATCAGCATACCGAAAAACTCATCAACGCCAACGAATGTCCCGTTTCCGCCGTTGAAATCGATGTCTTCACCGAGGTTTTTTGCAAGGCCGCGCCATTCTGCATGCACCGGACGAGGCCCGTCTTCCTGCCATCGGTTGATCCAGTAAAGCGTGTGGCGAACCCAGCTTTCCAGTAGCCGTTCGGGTTCAACTTCGCCGCAACCCTCTTCAATCAAGGAGGTCCGGTCTGGATCGTTGCCTGGATTTCCCTCAAGGTTTTGAACACTGAGCTCCAGGCCGACAATCAACCAGTCCGGTGTTTCGGTCGGGTTTGCTCCTGAAGCGCGTGCGCGAAAACGCCCGCAGGTGGCCCCGTTTACCCGAATGCCGCCAGCCCAATCCAGATGAACTGCGACCTCGGGCGGGGCGAGAGCGCCAAGAGCTGCCTGAAATCCGAGGCCGCAGACAGGCAGCATACTCATCGCTTCTTCCAGTGGCACTTCCGGAGCGAAGATCAGGCTTGCCCGTAATGTGCCACCTCCAAGGTTATAAACAACAGTTCCGGGGTCTGTTCCTGCCACAGCAAGGGCGATTGCCCGATCGAAGGGGTCGGCCGAGCCGGTGACGGGTTCTCCCTGGAAGAGAGGCGGAAATTGGAGATCATTCACGCCGGGCTCTCCTGAGCGGCAAGCTGGTCTGTCACTGCTGTCGCCAGCTTCTTGAAGGCTGCCGATTCCGGCGCATCCGGCGCCTTGATCACAGCTGGTGTATCGCCATCTGCAGCGGTGCGGATGTTGAGGTGCAATGGTATTTCCGCAAGCACTGGAACCCGCAGGTTTGCGGCCTCCTTGGCAACGCCGCCATGGCCGAAGATATGCTCCTCGTTTCCGCATTTCGAACAGATATGCGTCGACATGTTCTCCACCATGCCAAGGATTGGCACTTTCATTTCCTGGAACATGTCGATGCCCTTGCGCGCATCCAGCAAGGCAATGTCCTGCGGTGTGGAAACAATCACTGCTCCGTCGACAATGAACTTCTGCGACAATGTCATCTGGACGTCGCCGGTTCCCGGTGGCAGATCGACAATCAGGATATCCAGGGCACCCCATTGAACCTGGCTCATCATCTGTTGCAAAGCGCCCATCAGCATGGGGCCCCGCCAGACGACAGCCTTGTCGCCAGATGTCATCAGGCCGATCGACATCAGTGTCACGCCGTGGTTCCGCAGCGGCAAAATGGTCTGACCATCCGGTGAAGACGGTCGTCCTTTGATGCCGAGCATTTCAGGTTGCGACGGACCGTAAACGTCCGCATCCAGAAGACCGACATTCAAGCCTTGTGCGGCCAGAGCACAGGCAAGGTTAGAAGCAACAGTCGACTTTCCGACACCGCCCTTGCCGGACGCAATCGCGATGATCTTCTTGATACCCGGCACATGCTGCGGTCCGGAAGTGCCAGGTGCGGCCGGGATCGGTTTGATCGGCTTCAGCTCTCCAGGACCTGCCTGAGGAGCCGGCGCAAGTGGTGTCGCCGGGGCTGGAGCGGTTGGTTGGTCGGAATGCGATGTCAGGATCACTTGCGCAGACGAGCAGTCAGGCAAGGCTTCAAGCCGCTGGACGGCGTCCTCACGGAGCCGTTCCATCTCATCAACCCGAGTTTGATCGATCTGAAGGACGAACCGCACAGTCCCATCAGTAACCTTGAGGCCGCGGATCATGCCTGTTGCCGGGAGGTCTTCCCCGGTTGCCGGATCCACGATCGCCTTGAGTGTTTCGATAACAGTTTCGCGTGAAAGGGACACGTCTGCCTTACCCCTTGATTTCGCCTTCAACGACATGCTCAAGGCCGAGTTCCTCGATCACGATCACGGCCTTTACGTTAAAGCTTTTGCCTTCAGGTGCGCCAGCTTCGCGAACTGCATTTTCAATGGCTTGTTGTGATGTGACACCGACCTGTTTCAGGAATTTGCGCATGGACATGTTAAAGTCGTCGTTCATTTGGACCTCCCCGTTGTTTTGACATGCATTGACGTATCGGCATCTTCGCTTCTACGCTTATAGCCTGATGTCAGCTGCGTGAAGGAGGAGCGCGTGGCCTGCCGGAAACTATTGATATTCGTGTTTGCGTGCATCTGGATGAGCGCGTCTGTTAATGCTGTGCGTTCTGCGGAGCCGTTTCGGCTCAGCGTGCCGCAAGATCTCAACGACAGCGGTTTCCTGAAATACCTGCTGCCCCGATTTTCCTTGAAAACGAATACGCGGATCGAACTGGTTTCGCCTGAGGATCCAGCCGAAGTGCGGCTATTGGATGAGGAAGGCGGAACACCAGTATTCGAAGGGTTGGACCGCACATGGTACGCATCTGTCGAACAGGAAACGGGCGGTACCAAAAGATTTATGGACTGGCTTACCGGCGATGTCGGCCGGCGAACCATTGATGGTTTTCCGGCTAAGGATGGCGTTGCGTTTACCGCTGCAGCCCCTGTCGCAAAGGAAGTTGACGACGGATTGATCGCCGGAGATGCGGGAAAAGGCGAGAAGCTCGCCGTGGTGCATTGCGGGCGGTGCCACCGGGTTAATGCCGCAACGCGCATGGCGGGCATCGGCTCTACTCCGTCTTTTGCGATTCTTCGAACGCTCGCCGACTGGAAGCCGCGATTCGAGGCGTTTTTCGCGCTCAATCCGCATCCGTCATTTACGCTGATCGAAGACGTAACGGAGCCGTTCGATGAAACACGACCGCCGCCCATCGTCCCGGTCGAAATGACGTTGGAAGATCTGGATGCCATCCTCGCCTTTGTTTCACGCATCCCGCCGGCCGATTTGGGCGCGCCGCTCCAGTACCAGTGATCCTGATCAGGCACGGTCAATGGTCGCGCCTGATATAGTCGTCGGTGGTTCGAACCCGCGGGCGTTCGTTGGATGCAAACGGATTGTTCTCGCTGTGGTAAGCCGCATTGACCCGGCAATCGTCACACATCTGGATCATCCGGGCGGCCCCGCCATCTTTAAACATGGAATGCTTGCCGGCGAGCTGCCCCATGATCCGTTCGACTGTTGAGCGAACCCCAAACGGTTTGCCGCATTCGATGCACTCAAACGGTTCTTCCTCTTTCAGCACAATCGGTGTCAAAGCCACGTCGGTCAAGTTCAGCTGGGGAACCAGGGAAAGAGCGCTTTCCGGGCAGATGTTTGTGCAGATGCCGCATTGCAAGCAGGCGTCTTCCTGGAAGCGAAGTTGCGGTTGATCAGGATTTTCCTTGAGGGCTCCGGAGGGGCACAAGGACACGCACGAAAGGCACAATGTGCAAGCGTCTTCGTTTATGGCAACGGCGCCGTAAGGGGCTCCGGCAGGAAGTTCCAGCACAGCGTCCGGTGCGTTCAAGGTCTTCGCGGCAAGGCGCGTCACCTGCCGGCGGGATCCAAGCGGAAGGATTGGGGCCTCGTTTGCTGTCCGTTCCGCCTCTTCATAGAGCGCGGCTTCCAAATCATCCGGATCCGTTGGTTCGAGCAATCGAATCTGGTTGTTTCCGGAAATGGAGTTTGCGAGATCGACCTGGAAGGGGAGACCATCCTGTTCTGTCTGGGGTGACACAAGGATGTCGACTGCAGCGAATCCGCATCCAAGGGCTGCAAGAGCCTCTGCGTGGCCGAAAGCGGCCAATGCCGATACTTCCAGCGGAATAACGTCAATCGGCAGGCCTTTGCCGTATCGGGCCGACAGTTGGATTATTTCGAGACCGTAGGCCGCATCATGGACCAGCAGGCGTGGAGGCTCGTTTGACGCCTTCCGCCAGGTCGTTGAAAGCGTCTCAATCCGCTTGAAGACGTGTTGCGGTGTCGGAGCGTCATAGGAAACAGCGCCGGACGGACACACCGCTGAGCACATCCCGCATCCTGCGCAGACCATCGGGTCGATGGTGATGTGATCTCCAGCGGGAGTAATTGCACCGGTTGGGCAAAGGTTTAGGCAGCGGTTGCAGCCGGTTTTCTGTGCTCTGGAGTGCGCACAAAGGTCTTCGTTGACCTTTACGTAGATTGGTTTTTCAAACGTCCCGATGAGTTGAGATGCTTCCAGGATAACCTTCGAATAAGCATCCTTGTTTCCGGGATCCGCGCGAAGATACCCCTCGCGCTTATCAGCGGCGGGAAACAGAGGTGCATCCCTGCGCAGGTCCACGATGATGTCACACGCGCTCTGGCCGCCGCCTTTCGGTTCTGTCCAGTTGAATGCGCCCCGGCCACCTGGAATGCGTTCCTGCAGAGCGTCGAAAGCGACTTGAAATCCGCCGAGGGCACCGGTTGCCGATTTGATGTGACCGCGCACGACATCAAAGCGGCGATCGTCAGTAACCGGTAGCTCGACATCGGGGGTGACCAGAACAGTCACACTCAGTGTGTCACAAAGAAGCTTGGCCGCATCAAACGCGATGTCCGGTTCACCAAGCAGCAAGCAAGTCCCTTCGGACGAAACGTCAACGACGCGTTCACCCGGATCCGGCAACATGGCCTCAGCGATGAGCGCTGCCATTTTTGCCGTTGGTTCAACATCGCTCGAGGTCCACCCCGCACGGTCGCGGATGTCGATAAAATGCGGATCATTTACTTCAAGATCTTGCGCGAGCTCTTCGAAGAACGTTCGTTCTTGAGCGCAGGCAATGACGACGTCGCCGCTTTGCAACTCTGATTCGGCCGCTGGAGCTTCCGTGTGACACAGGGCTGTATGGACTTTCGAGCAAGCCAGCCCAGTATATTTTTCAATCTCTTCTGCGTTAATCGACTGGCTTTTCAAGCAGTCACACAGCAGCAGCTTCGCTTCTGTCATCGAGCGCGTGTCCTCTCCCCCATGATGCCATTTCAGCGTCTCCCGCGCAGGAAATTGGCTCATCAGTTTCTAATCAAGGGCGAAGGTGTCTTTCCGTCAAGTGGCCTTTGTAAGGACTTGAAATTTCCAGATGTTGCGTCAGCATGGGCAAAAATAAAATTTCCGGCCGGACCGGATATTTGGAGGATGCGCGTCTGTGAATACGGAAAGAAGCCGTTCGATGCCGGTTGGCATTGTCGTGCGCCGCTTGCCCGGCGTGACGCGCTGGCAGAAATGGTCTTGGCGTGCTGTATCGCTTTTGCCAGGCGCAGGTGATGCAGACTGGCAAGTGCTGCGCAAGGAGGGAGACGCAGTCGAGTACCATGCGGCCACCCTTCCTCTTGAGCTGCACCGCGCCGAAACCGAGGCCTATCTCACCGCGCTCTCTGACAAAACGCCCTCGCTTTATGTCGTGATGCGGCCCGCCGAAGAGCTGGACCGGGACGTCCCCATGGAGGTGATGCTGATCACTGCTTCAGCTTACGAAGGGCAAGACTATGCGGATACGAGCGACGTTCTCGTTGAAAAGGTTCCGATGCCGCCGGGCCTGATCGCATGGGTGCGAGAGTTTGCCGAGACCCATCATGAGGACGAAATCTTTATCAAGCGCCGTCGGGATAAAAAGCGGGTCGATCTGCAAGAAGAAGGAATTGGCGACCCCCGTATTCGCCAGATGACGGATGTCTACCGCTCTCCGCGGCGCAAGCCAAAGGACACCTTGCAATGACCGGCGATGAAAAAGCGGGGATGGATTTCTGGTCGCGGCGAAAAGCGGCAGTGCAGCGGTCCGAAGAGCTGGAACGTGTTCAGGTAGAAGAAGCGGAGGCCGCAAAGGAACGGGCCGAGCTTGAAACCAAAAGCGATGCTGAGATCCTCGAAGAACTCAACCTTCCGGACCCCGATACGCTCACCGAAAAAGATGACTTTAGCCAATTTTTGTCAGCTGCGGTTCCTGAGCGGCTCAAGCGGCGTGCGCTGCGCAGGCTCTGGGGCCTCAATCCGGTTCTCGCCAACCTGGATGGCTTGGTTGATTACGCAGATGACTTCACTGATGCCGCAACAGTCGTCTCTAACCTCCAGACCGTCTATCAGGTCGGTAAAGGGATGGTGGAACGGTTTGTAGAAGGCGAGGAAGACGAGATCGCCGAAGAGGTGGCAGAAGCGATCGTCGAGCCAGACGAAGCAAATCAAAGAATTGCTGCAGTGCAAGATGAGGAAATTACTGCAGAGCAGCATAATTGTGGCGAAAATGAAGAAGCACTTGTGCAATTGACGCAAGGAGAAGCGTTGTTGCAAGATATGCCAATACGTGACGAGTTTGAGTCTTCGGCGGGTGATACAACCAATGTCGAGGCAGAGCCGCCTCAACGCCCTCGCCGAATGAGGTTCGACTATTCGTGAATATCGAACCCGACTTGTGGGAGCTAAACTCTTTGCGTTTGAGGGAGGTGACGGCGCATGGCCGCTGTTGTTACGGAATATGTGATCGACCCGGAAGACCAGGCGAGAGCAGACTTATATAACTTTTTGGGGGTATTGCTGGCAAAGCCGGCGGACAACGACCTCCTTAGGCAAATTGCTGCGCTTTCGGGCGACGACACCCCGCTGGGCACGACCCTCAAAACCCTTGCAAAACTTGCTTCGGTGACATCGGAACAGGATGCCGAGCGCGAATTCAACGCGTTGTTCATCGGCCTTGGACGCGGCGAGCTCTTGCCCTACGCGAGCCATTACCTGACAGGATTTTTGAACGAAAAGCCTCTTGCAAACCTGCGGCAAGAGATGGCTGAGCGCGGTATCCAGCGCGCAGAGGGCAAAAAAGAGCCGGAGGACAACATCGCATCGCTCATGGAAATCATGGGCGGGCTGATCGTTGGACGCTTCGGCAAGGTCACTTCGGTCGCAGACCAGAAGTCCTTTTTCAACGCACATGTGGGCCCTTGGGCCGTGCACTTCTTCAGTGACTTGGAGGCCTCAAGGACGTCGGTCCTTTATTCGGCCGTCGGGTCGCTCGGGCGGCAGTTTATGGAGATCGAAGCAGAAGCATTCGAGATGCTGCCCAATTAGATCTTTCGGCATGACGCGATGCCGGGAAATCTAACATTCACGTTGGCAATTAAGGCGGCGCCGCCGCCTGGAATGAGAGGAGGATTGCAACGATGAAACGACCCGAACAGTCGGGCGCAGGCCTTGAGGCCGGACGCCGTGACTTCCTGAAACTGGCGGCCATTTCGGCCCCGGCCGCAGCTGCTGTGGTCGCGACGGGGACAGCTGCGCAAGCCGCTGAGCCGGATCTTGCTTCTGAGAAGATGCAAGACACCGTGCATACCCGCGCCTATTACGACAGCGCCCGGTTCTAACTGGACCCTGTGAACACACCGGCCGATGGTTGCGTGACGCCCGATGGCCGGTTCACTGACACACCCAGCCGTACCCAAATGGGGTATCAGCAAGGTAGGGCAAAATGCTTAGGAAAAAGACCAATGGGGTTGCGCGACGCCCCCAAGGTGCAAGTATCCTTAGAGACACTGCACATAAATCTGTAGACCGCCGGACATTCCTTAAAGGTTCCGGTGTCGCAGCTGGCGGATTGGCCGCCATTTCCGCCATGGGCGGTTCTGTAACACAAGCCAAAGCACAAGCTGGCGCCGGTGCCGTGAAGAACGTGAAAACGGTCTGCACACACTGCTCCGTCGGTTGTACAGTTGTGGCTGAAGTTTCCAACGGGGTCTGGGTTGGCCAGGAACCGGGTTGGGACAGCCCATTCAACCTCGGTGCGCACTGCGCCAAGGGTGCTGCCGTTCGTGAGCATGCGCACGGCGAACGCCGCCTGAAATATCCGATGAAAAAGGAAGGCGGCGAGTGGAAGAAAATCAGCTGGGAGCAGGCGATCAACGAGATCGGCGACCAGATGATGCAAATCCGCGAAGAAAGCGGCCCGGACAGTGTTTATTGGCTCGGTTCGGCCAAGCACAACAATGAGCAGGCTTATCTGTTCCGGAAATTCGCGGCCTACTGGGGAACCAACAACGTTGACCACCAGGCTCGTATTTGTCACTCGACCACGGTTGCCGGCGTAGCAAACACATGGGGCTACGGCGCCATGACAAACAGCTACAACGACATCCACAATTCCCGTGCGATCTTCATCATTGGCGGTAACCCGGCTGAGGCGCATCCTGTGTCTTTGCTCCACGTCTTGCGCGCCAAGGAGCAGAACAACGCACCGCTGATCGTTTGTGATCCGCGCTTTACCCGCACCGCTGCTCATGCAGACGAGTATGTCCGTTTCCGTCCAGGTTCGGACGTGGCGCTCATTTGGGGTATCCTCTGGCATATCTTCGACAATGGCTGGGAGGACAAAGAGTTCATCCGGACCCGTGTCTGGGGCATGGACCAGATCAAGGAAGAAGTCGCCCGGTGGACGCCGGACGAAGTCGAGCGTGTCACCGGCACTCCGGGCAGCCAGCTGAAACGCGTGGCGCGGACGCTAGCGAACAACCGTCCAGGCACCGTGATCTGGTGCATGGGTGGAACACAGCACACCAACGGTAACAACAACACGCGCGCTTACTGCGTGCTGCAGTTGGCTCTTGGCAACATGGGCACAACCGGTGGCGGCACCAACATCTTCCGCGGTCACGACAACGTCCAGGGTGCAACCGACCTTGGCGTTCTGTCACACACCTTGCCTGGCTACTATGGCCTGAGCGCGGGTGCTTGGGGGCACTGGTCCCGTGTCTGGGGCGAGGATCTTGATTGGCTGAAAGGGCAGTTCGCTAAGACGACCGGCGCTGACGGTAAAGAAAAGAACCTCATGAACCTCACCGGTATTCCGGTCAGCCGCTGGATCGACGGGGTTCTGGAAGATCCGGCGAACACCGATCAGCCGGCCGAAGTTCGGGCCATGGTACTTTGGGGCCACGCTCCAAACTCCCAGACCCGTATGACGGAAATGAAAACCGCGATGGAGAAACTGGATACGCTGGTCGTCATTGACCCGTTCCCGACCGTCTCTGCCGTACTTCATGACCGGACGGATGGTGTCTATCTACTCCCGGCAACGACCCAGTTCGAAACCTATGGATCTGTCACCGCCTCAAACCGCTCCATCCAGTGGCGCGACCAGGTGATCGAGCCGTTGTTCGAATCCAAGACCGACCACGAAATCATTGGCCTGTTTGCCAAGAAGTTCGGTTTCCATGACCGGATCTTCCGCAACATTGCCCTTGAGGATGACGGCATCACGCCGAACATCGAGGACACAACCCGCGAGTTTAACCGCGGTATGTGGACGGTCGGATACACTGGTCAGTCTCCGGAGCGGATCAAGCTGCACATGGCCAACCAGCACACATTCGACAGGACGACGCTGCAGGCAAATGGCGGTCCCGCGGATGGCGACTACTACGGTATGCCGTGGCCGTGCTGGGGTACTGCAGAAATGAAACACCCGGGCACACCGAACCTTTACGACATGTCCAAGCCGGTCGCCGAAGGGGGGTTGAGCTTCCGGGCACGTTTCGGTGTCGAGCGGGATGGTCAGAACCTTCTGGCCGAAGGTGTCTCCAATCCGGGTGCGGAAATTCAGGACGGCTATCCAGAATTCACCATGCAGATGCTGATGGATCTTGGATGGGACGGTGACCTGACCGATGAAGAGCGTGCAGCGATTGATGCCGTCGCTGGACCGAAAACCAACTGGAAGACCGACCTTTCCGGCGGCATCCAGCGGGTGGCCATCAAGCACGGCTGCTCACCGTTCGGCAACGCGAAGGCTCGTGCTGTTGTATGGACCTTCCCGGACCCGGTTCCGCTTCACCGCGAGCCGCTCTACACCAATCGCCGGGATCTCGTGGCGGATTACCCGACCTACGAAGACCGCAAGTTCTACCGTCTGCCGACACTTTATGCGTCGATCCAGAAGCAGGACTTCTCCCGCGATTACCCGATCATCCTGACCTCCGGTCGTCTGGTCGAGTATGAAGGCGGTGGTGATGAGACACGGTCGAACCCGTGGCTTGCCGAACTTCAGCAGGACATGTTCGTCGAAATCAATCCACGTGATGCCAACAACATTGGTATTCGGGACGGCGCGCAGGTCTGGGTCGAAGGTCCGGAAGGCGGCAAGGTCAAGGTCATGGCAATGGTGACCGAGCGGGTCGGTGAAGGCGTTGCCTTCATGCCGTTCCACTTCGGTGGTCATTATCAAGGTGAAGACCAGCGGTCGAAATATCCAAAAGGGGCCGACCCGTATGTTCTCGGCGAGAGCACGAATACGGCTCAAACCTACGGCTACGACTCCGTTACCCAGATGCAGGAGACCAAAGCCACTCTCTGCAAGATCTCGGCAGCGTAAGGAGGAAACGCAATGGCACTTGGTGGACAAGCGAGGGCTAAGTTCCTCTGTGACGCTGAGCGTTGCATTGAATGCAATGCCTGTGTGACCGCCTGTAAAAACGAGCATGAGGTGCCGTGGGGCATCAACCGCCGCCGGGTTGTGACCATCAATGATGGTAAGCCGGGGGAACGGTCGATCTCCGTTGCCTGCATGCACTGTTCGGACGCACCATGTATGGCGGTGTGCCCGGTCGACTGCTTCTACCAGAACGAAGAAGGTGTGGTCCTTCACTCGAAAGACCTGTGCATTGGCTGCGGCTATTGCTTCTATGCCTGTCCGTTCGGCGCACCGCAGTTCCCGCAAGCGGGCAACTTCGGATCGCGCGGCAAGATGGACAAGTGTACCTTCTGTGCTGGTGGCCCTGAAGAGAACCATTCCACAGCGGAATTCGCGAAATACGGCCGCAACCGTATTGCGGAAGGCAAGCTGCCGATCTGCGCGGAAATGTGTTCGACCAAAGCCCTGCTCGCAGGTGATGGCGATGTTGTCGCCAACATCTACCGTGAGCGTGTGGTTGCCCGCGGCTTCGGCTCCGGCGCCTGGGGCTGGGGCTCTGCATACGGCCAAAACGGCGGCTGAGGATACGTTGGTCAATGCCGGCTCAGAGGCGCTCTGGGCTGGCCGATCAAACGCCCTTCTGACAAAAGAAAAAAGAGTGGGGCGGCTGTTTGCCGCCTCACCTGTCTCTACGGGAACAATTGGGTGAGGAACCAGAGATGAACCGCTTCGTGTTGGCATTTGCCGTACTGTTTGCTTTCATGATGCAGGCCTTTGCGCAGGACACGGCGGCTCCAAGCGCTGACGTCGATCGCTCCGCGACAGGCGGGGCACAAACTCTGGAAGACATCCTGAAACGCCAGCGCGGTGAGAAGGTCGATTATGACTTCCGCAGGAACGCGACCGGCGATCCGGACTCAGCCGCAAGCATGAGTTCTCAACTCGGCACACTCGGCGGTGCATCCGACCCGGAGCTTTGGCGGGCGCTGCGTTATGGGTCTGCCGATGTAACCGTTTCATCTGGCGGGCAAGTAGCATCCGTTCTCATGCAAGATGGCGGTATGCGGTGGTTGTTGTTCCGCCAGGGGCCGCTCGCCACCTATGGCGGCTATCTTTTGCTCGGAACTCTCGGGTTTTTAGCACTGTTCTATTTGCTTCGCGGGCGGATCCGCATCGATGGTGAGAAAACCGGACGGACAATCACCCGGTTCAAGGCGGTCGAACGTTTTGGCCATTGGCTACTCGCCGGCTCGTTCATCCTGCTCGGCATCACCGGTCTGATCACCTTGTTCGGCCGCATGGCCCTTATCCCGCTGATCGGCCACGACGCATTTGCCCCGATCGCGCAGGCTTCCAAGTGGATCCACAACAACGTGTCCTGGGCGTTCATGATCGCCTTGGTGATGGTGTTTGTGATGTGGGTGGTCCACAACATCCCCAACAAGACTGATCTGAAATGGATTGCAGTTGGGGGCGGGCTCCTCAAAAAAGGCGTGCACCCACCGGCCAAGAAATTCAATTTCGGTCAGAAGATGATTTTCTGGAGCGTCATTGTTCTGGGTGCGTCTATTTCCGCGTCCGGTATTTCACTGCTCTTCCCGTTTGAATATCCAATGTTTGCGGCGACATTCAATGTGCTGAACTCGACGGGATTGCCACAACTCATTGGATTTGGAGAGTTGCCGACCCAGCTCGCGCCGCATGAGGAAATGCAGTACGCCCAGCTTTGGCACTCCATTGTCGCATTCCTGATGATGGCGATCATTCTGGCTCACATCTATATCGGGTCGGTTGGCATGGAAGGCGCCTACGACGCCATGGGCTCGGGAGAGGTCGAGCTGCAGTGGGCGAAGGAGCACCACGGACTTTGGGTTGCGGAAGTCGAAGCCGCCGAAAAAGACCGGGAAGCCAAAAACGCTGTCCCTGCTGAATAGTCGTTCAGGCAATCAGTTCGATGTGCGCGTCCCTCATCCAAAGGTCATTCGCGGCGGTTGGGAAAAAAACCGTCGTGGCAGTTGCGATTTACGTGTGCTGTTCCGTATGGCCTGTTTCCCCAGGTTTGGCGACCGAGTTTCAGACCCTTAAAGGGCACGGTGGCCCGGTTATGGATATTGCGGTGGAACCCGAGACCGGTGCTGTCGCAACCGCGAGTTTCGACAATTCTGTCGGGCTTTGGTCAGGGCGAGACCCGACTTGGCTCGACGGGCATGAAGCCGCTGTGAAGGTTGTCCAGTTCATAGATACCTATCGGCTTGTGTCAGGGGGCGACGACAATGATCTGATCCTCTGGGACCGTGTTGCAGGAACACAACAAAGACTGGAAGGCCATACCGCCAAAGTTCAGGGGCTTGCTGTGTCGCCGGACAAGAGCCTCATTGCCAGCGCCAGCTGGGACGCTCGGGTCGGGCTCTGGCCGGTTGATGGAGGTGAGCCGATTTTCCTGAGCGGGCACAATGCGGGCGTGAATACGGTTGCTTTTACCAAAGACGGCAAATCTCTTTATTCGGCTTCCATGGATGGTTCGATCATTCTCTGGGATGTTGAGGAACGCACTGAAAAGCGGGTTGTCGATCGCAATGGGTTCGGCATCAATGTTCTGAAGCTTGGTGGTCCGGCAGACGGACCCGAGACATGGCTTGCTTACGGCGCACAAGACGGCGTGACCCGGATCCTCGATCTTGAAACAGGCGACCGGCTGTACGAGTTTTCACTCGAACGCCGGCCAATTTTAGGGCTCGATGTCAGCCCCGATGGTACACGGCTCGCAACAGGGGATGGTCAAGGTTACATCACTGTGTTCGAGACGGGGTCTTGGGGGATAGAGACCGATTTTCGCGCCGCGCTCAAAGGTCCCATCTGGGCCTTGGCTTTCTCAAATGACGGGTCGGTTCTGCATGCTGCCGGCATTGAGAATATTGTTTATTCTTGGCCGGTTGCCGACCTTTCCAGTTTTGATCCGATGGCAACCGAAACACCCGAGTTCCTGCGCAAACCAGAGGAAATGTCCAACGGTGAGCGGCAGTTCGCGCGCAAGTGCTCCATTTGCCACTCGTTGACAGATGATGGTGTGCGGCGCGCAGGGCCGACGCTCTACAAGGTGTTTGGGCGAAAGGCCGGCGCTCTTCCGGATTACAGCTATTCTGCAAGCCTGGACGGATCTGATATCATCTGGTCAGAAGAGACGATCGACCAATTGTTTCTGGACGGTCCGGACCATTATATTCCTGGTTCGAAAATGCCGATGCAGGTCATTGCCTTGCCGGAAGACCGGAGAGATTTAGTTGACTATCTCAAGGTGGCAACCGCGCCAAAAGAAGCGGAGGGAGGACAACAATGAAAGCCATGCTGACGGCCTTTGCAGCCATCATCGTGCTGACCATCGGAGCAAGCCAGGTTTTGGATCGGGCAGGGTTCTCCAGTGCCGAACAGGGCAGCAGCTCGTCAGTCCGTCTTGGAGACTGAGGCGAGGGGCACCTAAAGGCCGGTTTCAGACGCGTGACTTCCGGTCGAAAACCGCGTGGTCGCCCAGGGACGGGGTTTCGTCTCCGTTCGCAAGCTTTTTATAAAACCCGAAAAGCGTGTCTTTTCCAAACGAAGGCGTGGCGTCGGCGTCATACTGTCCGGTCTGCGGATTGATTACCAGCATGGATTCAGTTGCATAATAACGGCCGATGCGGGCCAGCTCCGCCTTGTCCCGGTATTTCGGCCCGAACCGGCCGGCAAACTCAAGTGCTCTGATAATCCAGTCCATCAGTGCAACCGGCACCTTGCGGAACCGCGGCTCCAGCCCAAAGCTTTGAAACAAGTACGTTCCCTGTGCCCGGGGCGTTATCGCCTCACCTGGGCCGCCAATCGGCAGGACCTGGTTTTTCATCGCCGGGTTCTCCAAGCATTCGGCAATGAAGGCCGCGACATCATGATCGCTGATCGGCTTGCAGGACGTTAGCGTTCCATCCCCAAAGATGAGGAACGGTTTGCCTGCTTTTACACGTTCCACTTGCCCGGATAGCGATTTGAAGAAAGCGGTCGGCCGAATGATCGAATAGGGCAGGCCTGAGGCTTGGAGCTCCGCTTCGAATGCGAGTTTGGCGTGCTGAAATGCAAGTCTCGGTTTTTGCACGCATATTGCCGACAGTAAAATGAAATGCGGCTTCCCGGTTTCTCTCGCGATTTTTAGGATATCGCTGTTCGCCTGATGATCGATTTTCCAGGCGTCGTCGGGAATACCCGTTCGGGAGGACAGGCAGGAAATCACGGCATCGAACTGATCGCCCCGGAAAGCATCCTGGCGGATCGACTTTGGATTGGTGACATAACCAGTTCGAACAACTGTCTCTGGCGCGACACGTTGTATCTTTGCAGCTGTCTGTGGCCGGACGAAACAAACGACGTGATGACCTTGGCTCAGCAACTCGGTCAGCGTGGCGCGTCCGATGGTTCCGGTTGCGCCAAACAACAGTATTCGTTTTGCTCTCACGTCCCCTTTCGGCTCAATTGGGTTCGTAGAGCCTTTCGTCTCTGGACCCCGGGCCTCCACGGTCTGTCTCCTTTCCTAAGTTTCTGCAGTCAAGCTGCCCGGAAGCGGGCGATCATGTCAATTCTGCGTAGGGACTATGGTTTCGGATTTCTTCAGGACTGCGGTGCAATTTTGCGCATCTTTACGGCTTAGCTTGGACCGGATCCGGCATTCGGGAAGAACAGTTGCTGCCCGTCCACCTGATAGTCTGCGATTGCCGTCTGGCCTTCTGGCGAGAGAAGCCAGTCAATAAACCTTTGTGCCATGTCAGCCTTGACGTGCGGATGTGCTTCGGGGTTCACCAGAATGACACCATACTGGTTGAACATCCTGGCATCTCCCTCAACAACGATTTGATGCGTGCCTTTGTTGCCAAATGCGATCCAGGTTGCTCGGTCGGTCATCACGTAAGCGCCCATACCGGTTCCTGTATTAAGGGTTGCCCCCATCCCGGAGCCGGTTTCGCGATACCAGGTTCCGGAGCCTTCTGACGGATCGATCCCTGCGCTCTTCCAAAGGCGGAGCTCTGCTTTGTGGGTGCCGCTGTCATCCCCGCGGGACGCGAATATCGATTTGCTCGAGGCGATTTTGGTGAGGGTTTCTGCAACGTTGTTGGTTCCGGCGACGCCGGCCGGATCGTTGGCCGGCCCAACAATCACAAAATCGTTGTACATGACATCAGCACGGGAGACGCCCAATCCGTCCGAAACGAATTTTTCTTCCGATGGTTTGGAGTGCACAAACAGAACATCGCCGTCGCCGTTTGCTGCGTTGCGGATGGCCTGTCCGGTCCCGACTGCAACCACGCGGACGTCAATGCCTGTCTTGGCGGTGAACTTCGGTAGCAAGTCATCGAACAGGCCGGAGTTCTGGGTCGAGGTGGTTGATTGAACGATGATAAACGGGTTTTCCGCCTGAGCGGATTGAAGGAGGCCGGTTGTGAGAAACGCGGCAGCAATGATTTTCAAAAAAACTCGTCTGATCATGTTTTCCTCCAAAAGTGCTTTTGTTTTAACTCTTTACGAAAAGCTGTCCGTCCCGAAGAGCACGTGCGGGCGCGCTTTGTGGGATCGTTAACACCCGTTGCGCAGGGCCGGTTTCAGCGATTTCTCCATCTTGCAGGAAAATCAATTCCTGCCCCAGGCGGCTCGCCTGTCCTGCATCGTGGGTCACAAGTACGATGGTGATACCGTTTGCATTCGCTTCCAGGATGAGCTGCTCAATCGCGGCAGTGGAGGCCGGATCGAGGCTTGCGGTCGGCTCATCCAGAAACAGAATATCCGGTTTGCAAGCGAGCGCGCGGACGGTGGCAAGGCGCTGCTGTTCGCCGCCTGACAGGACGCGGGCAGGACGGTTTGCAAGATGGCTTAGCCCGGCTGCCGCCAAGGCTTTTTGGATTAAGCCATTGCGCTTTTCGCCCTTCTCGCCGCGAACTCCAAGCGCGAATTTCAGGTTTGCCTTTGCAGACCGCCGGAGTAGCACAGGCCGCTGGAAGACCATGGCCTGGTCTTGCCGGGCGGCTTTGTCCAGCGCGTGGCCCCGCCACAGGACGTCACCGTATGTGGGCGAAATTAGGCCGTGCATCAGCCGCAAAAGCAGGCTTTTGCCGGCGCCGTTCGGCCCCATGATTACTGTGCGCGAACCGCGCCGTATCTGAAGGTCAATATCAGTGAGCAAGCGGTGCCCATTGGTTTCAAATCCGAGCCCGCGGGTTTCAAGAAGAATCTCTCGCGCATCGGGCATTGCTGTTATGGATGGAGCAGACGGGGTGTCTTGCACAAGATTACGCATAAGCAGCCCTCACAGCGGATGCGCGCAGGGTCATGACAAGAGCATTGACCGCAAACGCAATCGCCAGAAGGATCACCCCGAGCGCCAAAGCAAGCTCAAGATTGCCCTTGGAAGTTTCCAGAGCAATCGTTGTGGTCATGACCCGAGTAACATGGTTGATGTTGCCGCCGACAATGATCACCGCGCCAACTTCAGCGACTGCACGGCCAAACCCGGCTAACGCGACGGTGAGCAGGCTGTAACGGGCATCCCAAAGGAGTGCCATGACGCGGTCGAGTGGTCCGACGCCGAGCGAAGTAAACTGCTCGCCATATTCCTGGTAGAGGTCTTCCACCACCTGCTTGGTCAATGCCGCAACGATTGGGGTCACCAGAACCGTTTGGGCGATGATCATGGCAGTTGGGGTGTAGAGGAGTCCCAGTGGTCCGAGCGGCCCAGAGGCCGATAGCATGAGGTATACCAAAAGCCCGACGACGACAGGTGGTAGTCCCATCAGGGCATTGAGGACAATCGACAATAAGGTTCGGCCGGGGAGTCGGAAGGCGCCTGCGATTGCGCCGAGTGGAAAGCCGATCAGGCATGCGATTGCGACAGCACTCAAGGTGACCCGCATTGACAGGCCAACAATCTCCATGAGGTCTGGATCAAACGCGAAAACAAGGCCAATGGCACTTGCCAGCACGTTCCAGAAACTGTCCATATGCGCTTTTCCTCCCACCTTTTCGGAGAAAATAACACAAAAAACATAAAAGCGCATAGTTCATAATTCTTGCCGGTCGGAGTGCGATGGCCATTCAATGCCGCGTTTGTCAAAAAAGAGCCCTGCTTCGGACAAAGCAGGGCTCTAAGGTTGGCCGGAGTAGGTAAAGCGGTCCGGCCAAAGGGATGCCTTTCAGTCGGAACCGGCGGCATTGTCGTAGGTCCAGCGGTAATGCGGTGGGGTCGGACCTTTGTTGCGTCCGCCTTGTTCGGTCTGTTCCCATGCGTGCGCCAAGATCCCGACAGATCGGGACAATCCGAAGAAGCCACGGGCAAGGGGAGCTGGACAGCCAAGTTCGGCATAAATCACTGCGGTCGCGCCATCGATGTTCATCGGTACCGGCTTGCCGCGTTCAGTAGCCAGATGCGCTTCGATGGCTCGACCGATCTGAGCGTATGCCCCGGAGACCTTACCAGCGGCTGCGGCTTCATCGACCAGCCCGAGCAGGCGCGGTGCCCTTGGGTCGACAGGTTTGTGGAAGCGATGTCCAAAGCCTGGAATGAAACGCCCGTTAGCTTGCCGCCAGGTATCAAGCGTTGTGCCGAGTTCATCAAGTCCGGCGGTCTCTATTGCCCGGTAAAGCTCCACCGCCTGTTCGCCCGCGCCACCGTGAACGTCGCCGAGCATATTGAGACCGGTCGCCATGGCCGATTGCAAACCGATGCCACAGGTCGTCGCCATCCGTGCTGCCGCGATAGACGGGGCTTGAGGTCCATGATCAACGGCGGCAACGAGCGCCGCTTCAAAAAGGCTGGCTCGTTGCCCGGATATTTCCTTGCCGGTGACCATCAGCCAGATCATCTGGGCAAAACCCCGGTTGCCGATTAGGTCTTCGACTGGGTGTCCGCGAAGAGCGATGCGACCGGGTTCCATGTCAATGATCGAGGTGCGCCACCAATCGGCGACATCTGTGTTCTCGCTCACACCACGTTCTCCTTGCGCAAGGTCTCAATGTCTTCTGCAGCGTATCCAAGTGCCGTCAAAATACGGTCGGTGTCCGCACCGAGGGCCGGAGGCGGGGTGTCCACAGATGGGCGTGTGCCGTCAATCATGGCGCCAATTCGTAAGAGATCGATGGGTTTTCCAATCCCCGGCGTTTCATCGAAGCGCGCCAGAAAATCGCGGTCCCTGATCTGGGGATGGTCAAGAACTTCAGGCACGCTCAGGACCGCGCCAGCAGGCACGCCCAGCTTGTTGAGCTCGCGTGCCCATTCCCGCGCAGGCCTTGTGGTGAGAACGGTTTCCAATTCTGCCTTAAGCCGTAGCCTGTTGCGTTTCCGGTCTTCCCGAGAGGCAAAATCAGTGTGTCCAACAAGGTCTTCCCGGCCAAGGTGTTTGGCCAGAAGGTCCCACTGCTCATCCTTGTTGGCCGCAATGTTGATCAAGCCGTCCGAGCATTGAAACGCACCGGATGGCGCAGACGTTGGGTTTTCATTGCCATTGGGCGTTGGGGCAACGCCGCCGATCAGATGATTTGAGACAACCCATCCCATGGTGGCAAGAACCGACTCCAGCATGGACACGTCAATGAAGGTGCCGCGCTTTTCGGCGTTAAGGGACGCGCAGATCGCCATCGCAGCTGTCAGACCGCCCACAGTATCTGCCAGCGGATACCCGACGCGCAGAGGAGCACTGTCAGCATCGCCGGTGATCGACATGACGCCTGAGGCACCTTGGACAATCTGATCATAGGCGGGGCGGTGAGCCCAGGGCCCATCTTGCCCAAACCCGGAGATCGCGCAGTAGATAAGATGCGGAGCCTCCGCTTTCAGAACTTCATAACCGAGCCCCAGACGATCCATGACCCCTGGTCGAAAATTCTCCACGAGCACATCCGCTCCGGCGACAAGACGCTTCAAAACGTCTTTACCGCGCGGGTCCTTGAGATTGAGGGTGAGGGATTTCTTGCCGGCATTCTGGGCAAGGAAGCTGATGCCCATGCCCTTTGCCGAGAGGTCCGGATCTGCGCCGAGATTGCGCGCAAGATCGCCCCGCCCAACGGCTTCAACCTTGATGACTTCCGCGCCGAGATGGGCCAGCTGGTGGCAGGCAAAAGGCCCAGCAAGCACATTCGTCAGGTCGAGAACCCGGCTTCCATCAAGGGGTTTTGTCATATCCGGGTCCTCGTTTCGTCTCAATCGCCGTCGGCCACGCCTTCTGCCCGCGCACGCGCCCGGCGGGCACGATAGCTCGGCAGGACGACGAGGATGACGGCCAGGACCAAGAGACCCATCGTCATTGGCCGCTCAAGGATGAAGCCGATCCCGTCATAAAGCTGCATGGAGCGGGAGAAGTTGTCTTCCAGCATCCGGCCCAAGATGAAACCGATCAGCAGCGGCGCCAGCGGGTAGTCGGCGAAGCGGAGGACGGTCGCGCAAATCCCGAAGCCCACCAGGATCAGAAGTTCGGTCGAATTGTTCTGCCCGATGTAGGCGCCCATCAAGGTGAAGAACAAAATGAAGGGGATGAGGAAGTTGCGCGGGACCGCGAGGATCTTCGCAATGTACGGGATCAACGGCAGGTTCAGGATCAGCAGGATCACGTTGCCGAGATACATGGAGATAATCACCGCCCAGAAGATCTCCGGCTGATCGACCATCAAACGTGGGCCTGGAGATACGTTGAGGGCGATCAACGCACCAAGCAAAATGGCCGTTGTGCCTGATCCGGGAATGCCAAGTGTGAGGAGCGGTACGAAGGAGCCTGTGCAGGCGGCGTTGTTGGCACTTTCCGGCGCTGCCAGACCTTTGACGGAGCCTTTGCCGAACTGCTCTTGTTCTTCCTTCGTTGCGATGTTGCGCTCCACCGCGTAGCCAAGGAAGGATGCGATCGTTGCCCCAGCACCTGGCAGGACGCCGATCAGGAATCCCTGGATAGACTGGCGTCCAATAACCGGAGTGATGGCCTTGGCTTCTTCTTTGGTGATCCTGAGGTCCTTGATCTCGTTGTTGCCGCTCTCGGTTTTAGAGCGGTTCGGATCGAGAACGAGGTAGAGGGCTTCGGGCAGCGCAAACATTGCCATCGCGAGCGTGATGAAGCCGAAGCCGGATTGCAGATCCATCAAACCCATGGTGAAGCGCGGCATGTTAAAGAGCGCACCTTCACCGACCGTCGCCATGATGACTCCAAGGATGGTCATCAGAAGTGCCTTGATAACCTGGCCAGTTCCGGCAAAAGCTGCAATCGCAGAAAGACCGACGACCATCAACGCGAAATATTCGGCTGAATGGAATAGAAGTGCGACGGTTGCAAGAGCCGGAGCGAAGATCATTAGAAGAACCGCACCGATGGAGCCGCCAGCAAATGACGAGATGGCTGCAACGGTCAATGCCTTGCCAGCCTTGCCCTGTCTTGCAAGGGGATAGCCATCGAAACTCGTCGCAACGGTCGAGGCCACGCCAGGCGCATTGATGAGGATAGAAGACGTCGAGCCGCCAAAAATCGCTCCGTAGTAAACACCGGCAAGCAGAATGAGGGCGGCAGATGGATCGCCAATTGAAATGGCAACCGGGATCATGATGGCAATGATCGACATCGGCCCTAGGCCCGGGAGCATGCCAATGAATGTGCCGATCAAACAGCCGCCGACAACCATCAGCAAATTGGTGACAGAAAAGGCTGTGCTCAGCCCGATCAGGATTCCTTCGAGCATGTCAGCCTCCGTTAGCCATGAAGACGGGCATCGGGCTCAGGAAGATCCCGAGGACCCGATCGACCAGATACCAGACGACACCTGCCGCGATTGCGGATGCGAGCGCCATGACAATGTACTTGCGCTCGCCGAGGATGAACGACCCTATGAACAAGAAGCCGAACGTGGAAAGCAGGAAACCTGCCGGCCGTAGGAGCAGAGCATAAGCAACCATCAACCCCAGCAAGGCGATTGCCTGCCCGAGTTTGTAATCGGTCAATCGCCGATAGTTGATTTCGCTCGGCTTCGGTTCGCCACTGCTCTTCTCAAATCCAAGCAGGATCAGCAAAGAGCATATGATCGCCATGACCGAGAGGATTTTGGGAAAGGTCGATGGCCAGATCGGATTGCGCCGCATGAAAGGCGCGAGCGCCTCATCCATCGTAAAGAATGCCGCATAGCCATATGCGAGACAGATCAACAAAATGATCATGGCGATCCATCGATCGAGCGCCATGGCCTCCTCCCCAAGTCTTTGTTTGTTTCGTTAGATGTCCGCTCGTGCGGCGGTTGAGATCATCTTCATATGCAAAGACGGCGCAGACTGGGTCTGCGCCGTCATGCCGTTCAGATTAGAGGAAGCCCAGCTTCTTCATCAGATCGCCGATAACCTGCTCCTGGTTTTCCAGGAAGGCGCGGAAGTCATCACCATTGTTGTGAATGTTGACCCAGCCGTTGCGGGCACGAACTTCTTCCCACTCCGGGGTATCGTACATTTTGGTTAGTGCAGTCTGGTAAGCAACCAGCTGCTCTTCCGGCAGGCCCGGTGCTGCAAAGAAACCGCGCCAGTTGACGAAGGTGGTGTCGATGCCCTGTTCCTTCATGGTCGGGGCGTCTTTATAAGCATCCACGCGCTCGTCAGACGTCACACCGATGATCTTGACTTCACCAGCGTTGGCAAGGTCCACAGCTTCGGAGAAGCCGGTCGACAGTGCAGCAATTTCGCCGGAAAGCAGCGCGGCCATTGCTTTGCCGCCAGCATCATATGGGATGTATTTGAAAGCGGTCGGATCTTCGCCAGCAGCTTCCATTGCCATGGCTGCAACCAGGTGGTCCATACCGCCAGGAACGGAGCCGCCACCAATGGCGGTGCCGGACGGATCAGCCTTGTAGGCTGCAATGAGGTCGGTCATGGAATTGATCGGGCTGTCCTTGCCAACCACCAGGGCTGCATAGTCGCCGATCGTTCCTGCGACGAGCGTCAGGTCACGGAAGTTTTGCGGAAAGACGCCGGTCAGGGAACGGATCACGATCGGGGTCGAGTTGACCATAATCGTGCCGTGGTTTGACGCAGCATTTTCGATCAGGTAACCGATCGCCTTACCGCCGCCGCCGCCGGACATGTTTTCGTAAGATGCAGTGCCAACCAACCCTGCTTTGGTGAGCGCTTCGCCAGTGCCGCGTGCCGTGCCGTCCCAGCCACCGCCAGCACCGCCCGGGATCAGAAAGTGAATTGAATCGACTACCTTGTGGCCGTCCGCGAGCACTGGGCTGGCGAATGTCATAGAAGCTGCAGCCGCAGCCAGAACGACCCGGCGGGTCATTTTCATGAGTGTCATGTTTTCCTCCACATAAACTGGCTCATTGCATGAGCCTATTCAGCCTCAGGTCCGCATTGCGGAGCCTCCCTTTGGGCTTGAATTCAACCTAGCGGCAAACCCTGTCACCAACCTGTCACCGGCTGTCTATGCGCTTGCAAGAAGTGATGAGGGCAGGCAAGAGTGAGGGCAGGAGGACCAAGAATTGCGGCTATTGCTCGTTGAAGACACCTTTGACATGGCTGAAGCCATCATGATCCGGCTGGATCGGAGCGGTATAGCCTGTGACCTTGCCAAAACACTGGAGGAAGCACGCTCTCTTCTGGATGTTCAGCGGTATGATGTCATTGTTCTGGACTTGAATTTACCGGACGGGCTTGGAACCGACCTCTTGAAAGAGTTACGGCAAAATTCCGATCGCACGCCGGTTTTGGTGCTGACCGCAGAGTTCTCCGTGGATGATCGCGTATCGACGCTCAACTCCGGTGCTGACGATTATCTGGTGAAGCCCTTTGATCATCGCGAGCTGGAAGCGCGCATACAGGCGCTCTACAGACGTGAGCAAGGAGACAAAGCGGAAGAACTGGCGATCGGGGACCTGACCTTTAATGCGACGGCCCGCGTTGTCCGTTTGAAGGAGGCGCCGGTCAACCTGACACGGCGGGAATTCTCACTGCTGGAATTGTTCATTCGCAATCGGGGAAAAGTTCTGAGCAAGGAACGGCTTTTTGAGGGCATTTTCAGCTTTCAGGACACGGATGTCAGCATGAATGCGCTGGAGCTTTATGTTGCGCGCTTGCGTAAAAAACTCTCTGGAAGTTCTGTTGTGATCGAGACGCAAAGAGGGCTTGGTTACAAGCTTGAGGTCCATGACTAGCTTGCTCAGCCGGTTTGGTGCGACATCTCTCACAGCGCGTGTGGCATTAGGCGTGACGTTCCTTTTGACGTTTGGTGGGATTATTGTCTCGATCGCAGCCTTTGCATATGGCCGCGAAGCTGCCCGCTCTGCATATGACCGCTTGCTGGTAGGGGCGGCCAATGACATTGCCTCGGCAATTACCGTGGTGGATGGCAATCCGGTCCTTGAGTTGCCGCATTCTGCATTTGAGCTTCTGGCGCTCGCGCCTGATGACCGGATCGGGTACCGGATCGTCGGGCCAAATGGCCAAACCCTGACCGGTTACGATGAAATTGCTCTTCCTGCCGGGCTGACAGGATACAACGACGTCTTCTTCGATGGCGCATTTTTTGGAGAAGCGGCCAGATATGTTGTTGTCTCCCGGCGATTTGCCGAACGCACTTGGAGCGGGACCATCCGGGTTGTTGTGGGGCAGACCCTGAAGGCGCGAAACGCCATGGCGGTGGATATTACGCGCAAAGCGCTCTACGTGCTGGCGGCGTCCGGTTTGGCGATGATGCTCTTGGCTGTTCTGGTGGTGCGTGCCGTTTTCAATCCGCTGAAGCGGATCGCGGGTGGATTGGCAGAACGTGATCCTCACGATTTGACACCGCTTGATACAGATGTGCCGCGGGAAACCGCCATGATGATCCAGGCGTTGAATGCCTTCATGGGGCGACTGGATCGGCAGATGGATTCCATGCGGCATCTGATCTCGGATACGGCTCACCAATTGAGGACACCCGTCGCGGCGCTCAGGGCACAGGCAGATCTCTTTTCAGATGAGCAGGATCCCGAGCGCAAAGATCGCATTGTTGAACGTATTCAGACCCGGTCCGCAAGTCTTGGCCGGCTACTCGATCAAATGTTAAGCCAGGCGTTGGTGATCCATCGCGGCGACAGTGTCCGCCGGGAAAGAATCGATCTCCGGGATGTTGTGCTGGACGTTTTCGAGGAGGGCGACCATGCAGTTCTGCGGCCGGATATTTCAGTCGTTCCGCAATTGGCAGACCAACCGGTTCACGTGCTTGCGGATACGACGTCCCTTCAAGAAGCGGTCAAGAACCTTCTAAGCAATGCCCTGAAATATGGACGGGCACCTGTGCGCATTGGTACTACGACCGAAAACGGTGTTGCCTCTATCTGGGTGGAAGATGATGGCGGTGGGCCCGATCCGGAAATCCTTTCCGCCCTGGGAACACGCTTCAATCAATCTGGTTTGTCCCGTCAGAACAGTTCCGGTTTAGGACTTGCCATTGCGCATGCGGTTGCCCGGTCTTTTGAAGGACAATTGGTTTTGGAAACACACGGCGACAGGACCTTTCGCGCAGCTCTGTGTTTTCCGGAAATCAAAGCGGAGGCTGCATGAAGGGTATTCTGTGCAAGTCAATTGCTTTTGGTCTCTGGATGTTGGCAACCTTCAGTGTCCCGGCAATGGCGGCCGAACCTGAGTTGGTCGAACAATATGGGGCTGCTGCTGCCGAGCAGACCCTCATAGTGCGCTCGACTGCCGACATCTCGGTTTTTGCGCCCGTTGTCGAGGCTTTTTTGGAAACACGGTCCGATCTGACACTCATCTATGAGCAGTGGGGATCGAACGATCTCTACACCCAATCCCGCGCAGAATGCAGGGAAGGGGAACCGGTTGCCGATGTCGTTATCAGTTCCGGCGTTCATCAAATGGTCAAGCTGGTCAACGAAGCCTGTGCCCAAAGCCATGTGTCGCGGGAGACTGAGCAGTTGCCAGCTGCGCTGCGGTGGCGCGATGAATTGTGGGGCATTTCCAGAGAACCCGCTGTCGTAATCTATAATCAGGACTTGGTACCGCCAGCTGAGGTGCCCAAGTCGCGCTTTGATCTTCTCGATTTGCTCCGGCCAGCCAATACCCCTTACGCAGGACGCGTTGCCACCTATGACATCGAGCGCTCCGGCCTCGGATATCTCTTTGCTTTTGTCGACGCGCAAGAGGCATCGACCTTTGGCGCATTGCAGGAAGCCTTTGTGCGCACCCAAGCCGTCCGGTCTTGCTGCTCCTCCGATATCATCCGGAGTGTGGCCGATGGCCGCTACCTGATCGCCTACAATGTGCTGGGATCTTACGCCCAAGGATATCAGCAGCAAGATGACCGGATCGGGATCGTTTTGCCAACCGATTACACATTGGTGCTGTCCCGTGCCCTGATGATCCCGAAAGGGGCAGACAACGGTGCTGCGGCTACTGATTTTCTGGACTTTTTGTTGTCGCCTGAGGGGCGCAGGGTATTGCGTCAAGCGTTGCTGATCAGCCCGCTTCTTGAGACGGAAGAGGGGGCTGAGGGAGAGACCTTAAGCTCGACGGCGCTTCGCCCGATCGGTTTGTCTCCGGCGCTCATGGTTGCGCGGGATCAGCTGACCCGGGAGACTTTCTTGAAACGCTGGCGCGTGACATTTCCCGGGCCTTAATACCTGAAAATCAAGTTGCAAAAGCTTTGGGAAACGCACGGCGGGCGTGGATGCTTGCCCCTTGCAAGCCGCCGGTCTTGGAGAAGACGCCACGCACCAGAAGTGGTTCGCAGTATTCCGCAAGAGTTATTGCGCGGGTCTTGCGATCAATTTCTGCCAGAAGCCGGTCGTCGGCGCTCAAGCCTCCACTCACCGGGATTACATCCGGGCCGAGCAGATTGATCACCATGCTGAGCGCTCGAGCCAGAATAGTTGTAAAGGCGTCGATGGTCGTTGCCGCTTGCGGCTCTCCGGCGTGCCAAGCGGTCGTTACTTCAATGCTTGAGTACGATGTGTTGTGAAGAGCGCCGTGTATTTTTTCCAGACCTCGCGCCGAACCGTGAGCATCCAGGCAACCGATTTGACCGCACCCGCATTGTAAATGCGGAATGCCTGAAATCGTCCCACCCGCGGTTGGATCGACAACCGGACCGTGCCCCCACTCTCCGGCGATCCCGCCACGCCCCGAAACAAGGCTGCCCTTGTGAACCAAACCGCCGCCGACTCCTGAGCCAAGAATGATGGCAAAGACAGTCTCCTTGCCTGCGCCCGATCCCTCAACAGCTTCTGCGAGAGCAAAGGCATCCGCATCATTTATGATTTCGACCGGTGTGCCGAGTTCTCTCGCCAGATCCGAAGCGATCGGGCGGCCATTTAGGCAGGGAATGTTCGCGACGTCTGCAATGCCGGTTTGTGCATCGAACGCCCCTGCGAGCGAGATAACAGCCGGACCGCGAGTCTCTGGAAGACACTTGCGGAGTGCTTCGACAAACTCAGACCAGGAGTGCAGCGGCGTTGGAACCCGCCCAGCCTCCTGCACCGGACCATGCGCATCGGGATACGCATACCGAATGAAGCTGCCACCGATGTCGAACGAAGTCACCATCCTGAATTTGCGTCTTTCAAAAGTGGTTTTGGAGGGTTCAGTCAATAAACCGCAACATGCTTCTTGCACAGACGTTTTCCGTTAGAATGAAGTGCCCTGTGCCTCCGGCAGCACCTCCAGCTCCTATATGCGGCTGCGCATTCGGTAGCCTGGAGCAAAGATGAGTTTTACATGTGTGATCGGCGCATCGCCGGTCCAAGTGATGCGCTCCATTGCAAACAGTGCTGTCCCCAGTGTGCAATCAAGGATCCGGGCGGTGTCTTCGTTGGCGTTGAGCGCAGAAAACGACAGATCCCCCCGGCTGTAGGGGGCATTGTGGACCAGCCATTCGTTCGCGCTGGAGACTTCGAACTTACGCTGACGCGCTTCGGGCACGGTATCAAGATTGATGTAACGCTCTTCAAACGCATAAGGACGGTCGTCCGCAAAGTGGAGCGTTTTCAGATAGAGCACGTCATCACCGAGCGATGCGTGAAATACTCCGTGCAGCATTGGTGGGACTGGTTGGTAGGCCCGTTCCAGAAGACTGTGCCGGTAGGTTTTGCCAAGCGCTTCCACCTCTTCCCGGATGATCGGAATCGTGAGCGTGGCCCGCTGCGGGGGATTGAGTGCAACACGCGTGCCCGCACGGCGTTTGCGGATGACCAGCCCGCTTTCGGCCAGGTCCCTGAGCGCTCTATTGACGGTCGTGCGCGCGCAACCGAATTCTTCTGCCAGATCCGCTTCGTGCGGGATCTGCGCGCCCGGTTCCCAGACGCGGTCATGGATCCGGCGAAGAAGCTCTTCGCGAATGCCAGTCCAGGAGTTCGTATCGGTCAGGGCCACAGGTGATCGGTTCCTTGTTCAGATTCGGCCGCGCAACGCCTTCATCGTCGCCCGGTAGCGTGCGCGGATTTCCTCGCCTTTTACATGGATTCCACCGGTAACAACATGGCGGCCTGCCGACCAGACCTCTCGAACCATCCTGTCATCGCCCGCGAAGATGTAGGCATCCAGGATCTCGTCGCCCTCGCGGTCTTCAAGGTCTATGGCATTTGTGTCCAGCGCGACCATGTCGGCAAGGTGACCGGCAGCGATCTGTCCAGCACGGCGTCCACATGCTTGCGCACTTCCTGAAACAGCACCATCAAACAACACGCGGCCTGTCGAATTTTCCGGATTTGCCACAGACGCCCGGCATTTGTCGCGAAGGCGCTGCGAGTATTCCAGTGTGCGTAACTCTTCTGACAAGGAAATCCGGATGTTGGAGTCGGAGCCAATTCCGAACCGCCCGCCGGCATCCAGATACCGGACGCCGTCGAAGATCCCGTCTCCGAGGCTCGATTCGGTGATTGGACAAAGCCCGGCAACCGCGCCGGTCTGAGCCAGTCCAACGGTCTCTTCAGGTGTCATCTGCGTGCAGTGAATGAGGCACCAGTTTTTCGATACATCATGGTTGTCCAAGAGCCAGCCGACTGGCCGCTTGCCCGTCGCTTCCAGAACTTCTTCGACTTCGGCGACCTGTTCTGCCAGGTGCATGTGAAAAGGCATTTGCCCTGCGAGTACGACAGAGTTTTTTAACGCTTCCGAATCGACTGCGCGCAACGAATGGGGAGCGACGCCCAAAACGCTATCATTACCGAGGGACTGCAGGGCGTGACCCGCTTGGTCATGGAGTTTTTGGAACCGGTCGAAATCATTACCGAAGCGGATTTGTCCCGGTGCCAGCGGGCGCTTGTCGCAGCCGCCGTGGGTGTAAAGCACCGGCAACAAGGTCAACCCAATACCGGTCTTGCTTGCAGCTGCCACAATCCGCTCGGACATTTCGCCGAGTTTGCCATAAGACGCACCGCCAGGCTGATGATGCAGGTAATGAAATTCTCCGACGGCCGCATATCCGGCCTCAAGCATTTCCATCTGGACAAAGGCGGCAATTGCTTCGACATCATCTGGTGTGAGCGTGTCTAGAAAACGGAACATGATCTGCCGCCAGGTCCAGAAGCTGTCGCGGCTCTCCTGACCCCGGCGTTCGCTCATTCCGGCCATCGCGCGCTGAAAGGCATGGCTGTGGAGGTTGGATGGCGCAGGTAACAGGATGCCGACCCGGTGCGTCTCTCCACCTGCTGAAGCGGAGTTTGTTTCGACTGCGGAAATCTCGCCATTAGCGGAAACATCAACGCGGACGTTTTCCGCCCAGCCACTGGGAAGCAGCGCCTTGTCTGCGAAAATGGTGCTGTCTTGCGCCGTAGGCATGCCGGTCTCTTTCCCTCGTTGACACGTTAATATGTGCATGCATATTATCTTTTATCGCAATCTAATCAAGCGGGAGATGTCCGGTGCCACAGCGCCTGCTGACAAATGCCAAATTGGTAACACTCACCGAGACGGGAGATCCGTACGGCTTGATTGAAGACGGTGTGCTCGCCATTGATGGCGAGACGATTGGCTATGCTGGTCCGGCAGCAGATCTGCCGGAGGCATTCTCGGACTATCCGAATGAGAACCTGAACGGGCGTCTGGTGACGCCGGGTCTTATCGATTGCCACACCCATGTTGTCTTTGGCGGTGACCGGGCCCGCGAATTCGAAATGCGGCTCGAAGGTGCGTCCTACGAGGAAGTCGCCCGAGCGGGTGGGGGCATTGTCTCAACCGTCAAGGCAACGCGTTCAGCCAGTGAAGACGAATTGCTTGAAGGCGCGCTGTCCCGGGTGGATGCGCTGATTGCCGAAGGTGTTACCGGTATCGAGATCAAGTCGGGTTATGGCCTCGATCAAGAGACTGAACTCAAGATGCTCAGAGTTGCCCGCAAGGTCGGCAGCTTGCGCACAATCACTGTACGGACAACGTTCCTCGGTGCCCATGCTGTTCCGGCAGATTATAAGGACAGAGCGGACGCTTACCTCTCGGAGGTTTGCCTACCGGCGCTGGATGCTGCCCATGCCGAAGGCTTGGTCGATGCGGTCGATGGTTTTTGTGAAGGCATCGCCTTCTCCGCGGCCCAGATCGCGAAAGTATTCGAAAAGGCAAAGGCGCTTGGCCTGCCCGTCAAACTCCACGCCGAGCAGCTGTCAAATCTGGGCGGTACCGCGCTTGCGGCTTCCTATGGGGCTCTGTCGGCAGATCATTTGGAATACCTGGATGAAGCTGGCGTCGAAGCCATGGCCAGCCGCGGCACAGTTGCTGTCATCCTGCCCGGAGCATTCTACACCTTGCGCGAAACCCAAGCCCCGCCGGTCGACCTTTTGCGCCGACATAATGTGCCCATGGCGCTTGCGACAGATTGCAATCCAGGGTCCTCGCCGCTCGCTTCGCTGCTTCTCACCACGAACATGGGTTGTACGTTGTTCCGCATGACACCGGAAGAAGCCTTTGCCGGTGTGACCCGCGAAGCGGCCAAGGCACTCGGTTTAATGGATCGCGGTACGCTGGAGGCTGGAAAACGCGCCGATCTCGCAATCTGGAACGTTCAACACCCGGCAGAACTCAGCTACCGCATCGGCTTTAACGCCCTAGAAAAACGTATTTTTGGAGGAGCCGAATGAGCGCTCTTGTTGTGTCTCCGGGCGCTGTTCGCCTTGCCGATCTGGAGCGCGTCTACCGTGAAAACCTAACGGTTCGGGTGGACCGGGCTGCGGAAGCTGCAATCCGGTTGGCCGCGGAGCGGGTCGGGAAAGCCGCACGCGGTGAAGAAGCCGTTTATGGTGTCAACACAGGGTTCGGCAAGCTGGCGAGTGTGAAGATTGCCGCTGAAGACACAGAGACACTTCAACGTAATCTGATCCTGTCGCATTGCTGCGGTGTTGGAGAGCCGCTCGACACGGCGACAACCCGTTTGATGATGGTTCTAAAGCTTCTCTCCCTCGGGCGCGGTGCGTCTGGAGTTCGGCTTGAAGTGCTGGAGCTGATCGAGGCTTGCATTGAAAAGGGCGTTACGCCTGTCACGCCCTCTCAAGGCTCTGTGGGAGCTTCCGGCGATTTGGCACCCTTGGCCCACATGGCTGCCGTTCTCATTGGCGAAGGCGAAGCAGAGTTTGGCGGCGAGCGGATGCCGGGTGGGGTCGCGCTTGATAGGGCCGGGCTTAAACCGGTCGTTTTGGGCCCCAAGGAGGGTCTGGGCCTAATCAATGGCACACAGTTTTCGACCGCCTGTGCGCTTGTTGGTCTCTTTGAAGCCTGGCGTCTCGCCGAGGCTACGGTCTTGACCGCGAGCATGTCGACCGACGCCATCATGGGGTCGACGGCACCACTCCTTTCGGAGATCCATGAGCTGCGTGGCCATCGTGGTCAGATCGAAGTGGCTGCCGCAATGCGCGCAGTCATGGAGGGGTCTGAAATTCGTGAAAGCCACCGGGAAGGCGACACCCGTGTTCAGGATCCCTACTGCATCCGCTGCCAGCCGCAGGTGACAGGCGCCTGCATTGACCTTCTACGCATGGCCGCCAGCACACTTGAGATTGAGGCGAATGCGGCAACCGACAACCCTTTGGTGCTGATCGAAGAAGACCGGATTGTTTCCGGTGGCAACTTTCATGCGGAACCTGTTGCTTTTGCTGCAGACCAGATTGCGCTCGCGATAGCTGAGCTCGGGGCAATTGCTCAGCGGCGCATTGCCTTGATGGTGGATCCGGCTTTGTCTTTCGATTTGCCTCCGTTTCTTGCGCGCGATCCGGGGTTGAATTCCGGGCTTATGATTGCCGAGGTGACCACTGCTGCATTGATGAGCGAAAACAAACATCTTGCAAATCCATGTTCGACAGATTCCACGCCCACCAGCGCAAACCAAGAAGATCACGTCTCCATGGCCGCGCATGGCGCGCGCCGATTGGCACGCATGAATGCGAACTTGGCTCATATCCTGGGTGTTGAACTGCTTTGTGCTGCCGAAGGGATTGAACATCGCGCGCCGCTCATGACGAGTGCACCGCTACAAAACGCGTTGGAACAGCTTCGGCAAAACGTGCCCGCACTGGAGAAGGACCGGTACCTGGCTCCGGACCTGGAGACCGCTGCAGAGTTGATCAAGTCCAGAAGCTTGGTTGCGTTTCTTGATGACAATGCCGCCTTGGTTCTTGGAGGTACGCATGCAGCCGGTTGAGGTCTTTCACGGTGACGGACCGGTGGTGCTTGGAGTGCCGCATGCCGGAACGTACGTGCCGTCTGAGATTTGGTCTTGCCTGAATGAAGTGGGCCAAAAGCTTGCCGATACCGATTGGCACGTTGACCAACTCTATTCCGGTCTTCTGCCAGGGGCGACGATGGTGAAGGCAAACTTTCACCGCTATGTCATTGATGCCAACCGCGACCCGGAAGGCGTAAGTCTTTATCCTGGCCAGAACACGACAACGCTCTGTCCAACAACGGACTTCGACGGACGCCCGATCTATCTGAACGGCAGCGAGCCGGATCCTGAAGAGATCGAAAAGCGGCGGCTGGCTTGGCATGCGCCTTATCACACTGCGCTCAAGGCCGAACTGGAGCGTGTCCACGCGAAACATGGCATCGCAATTCTCTACGACTGCCACTCGATCCGTTCCGTCGTGCCCTACCTGTTTGAGGGCACGCTGCCGGATTTCAACATAGGAACCAACGGCGGCGCCACATGCGCACCCCAAATCGAAAAGGCCGTTGTCGACCTCACGGCGAAAGCTGAGGGCTACACATCGGTCCTGAACGGCCGCTTTAAGGGCGGCTGGACCATCCGGCACTACGGCCAGCCGGCACGCGGCTTCCATGCCATCCAGATGGAGCTGGCTCAGTTCACACATCTTGTGAGCGAAGATACGCCCTTTGCTTATGACGAGGCGAAAGCTGTGCGTTTGCGGGTCCATCTGAAGGAAATTCTCAGCGCACTGGCTGATCTCGCGCCTGCGCTCGTCCAACACACCAAAAATTCCGAGGGAGCCAACCATGGTTGACCGCCGCCACAATGCACGTGACGTTTTCCCGCCGACGGGAACAGAGCTCAATACCAAGTCCTGGTTGACGGAAGCTCCGTTGCGGATGCTCATGAACAACCTGCATCCAGATGTAGCGGAAAACCCCCACGAGCTAGTCGTTTATGGCGGCATCGGCCGTGCTGCGCGCACCTGGGATGATTTCGACCAGATCGTCGCGAGCTTGAAATCTCTGGAAGACGATGAAACCTTGATGGTTCAATCCGGCAAACCGGTTGGTGTGTTCAAGACCCATAAGGATGCACCACGGGTTCTGATCGCGAATTCCAATTTGGTGCCGAATTGGGCGAACTGGGACCACTTCCACGAACTCGATAAAAAAGGTCTGGCAATGTACGGCCAGATGACCGCGGGCTCTTGGATTTATATCGGAACCCAGGGCATCGTTCAGGGTACCTATGAGACCTTCATGGAAGCCGGCCGCCAGCACTATGAGGGTAACCTGAAAGGCCGCTGGATCCTTACCGGTGGTCTTGGTGGTATGGGTGGTGCGCAACCGCTTGCTGCCGTCATGGCCGGAGCCTGCTGTCTCGCGGTCGAGTGCGATGAAAAGAGCGCCGATTTCCGCCTGCGTACAAAATACGTCGATGAAAAGACGCATTCTCTCGACGAAGCGCTGGAGATGATCGAGCGCTGGACGAAGGCAGGTGACGCGAAATCCGTCGCCCTGATCGGCAACGCGGCCGATGTTTTCGCTGAACTCGTCAAACGCGGTGTCAAACCGGATATTGTTACCGACCAGACGTCAGCACATGACCCGGTGAATGGGTATCTGCCGCAAGGCTGGACCGTCGCCGAATGGCGTTCAAAGGCTGAGACAGATCCGAAAGCGGTTGAGAAAGCCGCGCGGGCTTCGATGAAAGTCCACGTGCAGGCAATGGTCGACTTCTGGAATGCCGGTGTTCCAACGCTGGATTACGGCAACAACATCCGCCAGGTGGCCTTGGAAGAGGGATTTGAAAACGCTTTCGCGTTCCCGGGCTTTGTGCCTGCCTATATCCGGCCGCTCTTCTGCCGCGGGATCGGGCCCTTCCGCTGGTGCGCGCTTTCCGGTGATCCGGAGGATATTTACAAGACCGACGCCAAGGTGAAGGAACTCATTCCAGATGATGAGCATCTGCACAATTGGCTCGACATGGCCAAGGAGCGGATCTCGTTTCAAGGACTGCCAGCCCGGATCTGCTGGGTTGGTCTGGGTCAACGCCACCGGTTGGGTCTTGCCTTTAACGAAATGGTCCGCAACGGTGAACTGAAGGCCCCGGTCGTCATTGGCCGTGATCATCTGGACAGCGGGTCCGTGGCGTCTCCGAACCGGGAAACGGAATCCATGAAAGATGGCTCGGACGCGGTGTCAGATTGGCCGCTTTTGAACGCTCTGTTGAACACCGCATCTGGCGCAACCTGGGTGTCTTTGCACCATGGTGGCGGCGTCGGTATGGGGTTCTCGCAGCATTCGGGCATGGTCATTTGCTGTGATGGAACAGATGATGCCGCGCGCCGGATTGAGCGTGTGCTTTGGAACGACCCTGCAACCGGTGTGATGCGGCACGCCGATGCGGGTTACGAAATTGCGCTGGATTGCGCAAAAGAACAGGGATTGAACCTGCCGGGTATCCTTGGGAGATAAAAACAACGGCGGACAGCCCTCCAATCACCTTTGACAAAGAGGACAAGATGAAAAGACGTGATTTTCTGAAAGCCGGTGCAATCGGCGCAACAGGCGCAGCAGCAACAACGCTTGCAGCACCTGCCATTGCTCAAGATGTCCGCCAGTGGCGCATGGTTACGGCCTGGCCGAAGAACCTGCCAGGACCTGGTGTTGCCGCGCAGATGCTTGCGGACCGCATTACGACCCTGTCGGGCGGGCGCATCGAGGTAAAGCTGTTTGCTGCCGGCGAAATCGTTCCGGGCAATGGTGTTTTCGATGCCGTCGGGCAGGGCACTGCCGAGCTTTATCATGCGGTGCCGGCCTACTGGGGCTCAAAGTCCAAGGGCATCCTATTGTTTGGGTCCCAGCCGTTTGGTTTGACAGCTCCCGAACAAGCCGGCTGGCTGATCCACGGTAGTGGTCAGGCGCTGTATGACGAGATGTACGGACGCTTCAATCTGAAGCCGTTCCTGTGTGGCAACTCCGGTCCGCAATGGGCCGGATGGTTCCGCAACGAGATCAACAGTGTTGACGATCTCAAGGGCTTGAAGTTCCGCTCAACGGGTCTTGCATCCGAAATGTGCTCAAAACTCGGCATGGCAGTCCAGGCCATGAGCGGCCCGGCAATGTTCCAGGCACTGCAGTCTGGCGCCCTTGATGCTGGCGAGTTCATCGGCCCGTGGACGGACAGCGCGCTTGGCTACTACCAGATCGCCAAGAACTACTATTGGCCGGGTGTTGGTGAACCGTCTTCTGCCGAAGAATGCGCGGTCAATCTGGATGCCTACAATGAATTGCCGGATGATCTCAAAGAAGTCGTCACGCAAGCCTGTTCCAGCCTCTACAACGATGTCCTGACCGAGTACAACACCAAGCATGCGCAGGCTTTGACAGGTCTCGTCAACGATCATGGCGTGATGGTGCGTAAGCTCCCGGACGATGTGATCGTGGCGATGGGCAACGCAGCAGGTGAAGTGATCGCTGACCTACGTGCAGACAGCGACGATTTGGTCAAGCAGATCACGGAGAGCTTCCTCGGCTACCGCAAACTGATGCGCGAGTATATGCCCTACGCTGACAATGGCCAGATGAACGCGCGTCTGCTCGACTACAAGTACGACTGATCGTCGGTAAAATAAGGCACAGCCTGCCTTTGGCGATCGGAGAAGTCGAAACGCTTCTCCGATCGCCACTGCTTGACTTGACCATTCGTTCTCGCTCCGCACGATGAGGGCGTGACCTTGTGAGACAAAAACAGGAACCGACCGCGATGGAAAAGCTTGCGGGTGTGCTGGAGCGTGTGAATTCGGTAATAGGCAACACCTTGTGCTGGGCAGCGCTGGGCATGCTGATGTTGCAGTTCGTGATTGTGCTTCTGCGTTATGTTTTCGGCTACAGCTTCATCTTTCTCGATGAAGGTGTTTTGTATTTCCATGCAGCCATCTTCATGCTGGGCGCAGGGTACACGTTCCTGGTCAATGCCCATGTGCGTGTGGACATTTTCTATGCCAAGGCGAGCGAGCGCACACAGGCCTGGATCGACATCTTTGGCCATCTGTTTCTGCTGACGCCAGCGTTGCTTATTCTGTTGTGGTTCTCCTGGCCGACTGTGCGCAGCAGCTGGGCAATTCTCGAGGGACCAATTTCCGTTGGCGGGATCCCGGCCTCGTTCCTGTTGAAGACGCTCATTCCGGCCTACTGCATTCTTTTACTCGTTCAAGGCGCAGCTGCCCTGATCCGTGATATCTCCCGTCTGAAAGCCACCGCTGCATGAGCCTTCCTCTTGACTTGATGATGTTCGGGGCGCTGATCGCCTTCATTCTGCTCGGCTATCCGGTGGCCTTCACGATTGCAGGCGTTGCAACCGGCTTCGCGCTTCTTGGCTGGATGCTTGGGGACTTTAACATTCAGCTTATGGGCGCCATGGGCCAGCGGTTCTTTGGGGTGCTGACCAACCCCGTGCTCACCGCCATTCCATTGTTCGTTTTGATGGGCGTGATCCTGGAAAAAAGCCGGATTGCCGAAGATCTCCTCGAGACGATGGGCCGCCTGTTCGGCAAGATGAACGGCGGCCTTGGTGTCTCCGTTGTTCTGGTGGGCGCCCTTCTGGCTGCTTCGACCGGTATTGTTGGCGCAACAGTCGTTGCGATGGGTCTGATTGCCCTGCCGACCATGTTGCGCAACGGGTATGATCCGAAATTGGCCTCCGGCATGGTTTGTACAGCCGGTACACTTGGTCAGATCATCCCGCCCTCGACCCTTCTGATCATCCTTGCCGATGTCATGTCGAATGCGTTTCAGCAGGCGCAATATGCGCAAGGCAAATTCACGATCGAAACGATTTCGGTTGGACAGACTTTTGCGGCCGCAATGGTTCCGGGACTTCTGCTGGTGGCCGTCTATTGCGTCTACATCATCGGCCGTGCGAAGCTTTTTCCTGGTGACGCTCCGGCAATGAAGGAGAGCGTTGAGCCGCCAAGCGGCGTGGAAATCGCGTCTGCAATCGTTCCGCCGATCCTGTTGATCATCGCCGTTTTGGGCTCGATCCTTGGCGGTGTGGCATCTCCGAATGAAGCAGCTTCTGTTGGTGCCGTTGGAGCTATCTTGCTGGCCGGTCGGCGGTTGGGCGTGCCGGTCAAACTCATCATTCTGGCGACCATCGCTTTGCTGGTAGTTGCAGTGTCGGCTGCGGCCTTCCCCGTGCGGCTCCAGAGATCCGATGTGACGATCGGTGGTTATGTGCTTGCCGCGATCTACGCCGGGCTTGCTCTCTTTGCGCTGGCCGTTGTTCTGAAAATTTTACGTGCAGCTTTTGCCGATGGGCTTTTGAAGTCATCATTGCTGTCGACCCTGACCGTAACCTCAATGATCTTCGCAACCATCCTGATGGCGAGTTTTTTCAGTCTGGTATTTGTCGGCCTTGGTGGGGAAGACCGTGTTCATGAGCTTTTGAAGGAAATGCCCGGGGGCGCCACGGGAGCGCTGATCTTCGCGATGCTGTTCGTCTTCGTGTTGGGCTTCTTCCTCGACTTTGTCGAGATCTCGGTGATCCTGCTGCCCGTTTTGATCCCGCCGCTCATCCTGATGGGTATTGATCCGATCTGGCTCACAGTCCTGATCGCAATCAATCTTCAGACATCGTTTCTGACGCCGCCGTTCGGATTTTCGCTGTTCTATTTGCGCGGCGCTGCGCCAAAAGAAATCACCACCGGACAGATCTATCGCGGTGTGGTTCCGTTCATCGGATTGCAAATCGCTGCCGTCGCGATCCTGTGGATGTTCCCGATTATCGCAACGTGGCTTCCGCGCTGGCTTTATTAGGCCGTCTAGGATGACCGGGCGGTCGAAACCGCCCAGTGTCCGGATCTATTTCTTCCGGGAAGGGCCTTCGCGCTCAGACGAGGCCGCCCAAAGATTGATGTTGGCGTCCTTGGCTGTCGCATCGATCTCCTCAAGCTCGGCTTCAGTGAACTCGAGATTGTTGAGCGCGCCGACACAGTCAATCACTTGGGCTGCTCGGCTTGCCCCAATGAGGGCCGTCGTGACGCGGCCGCCTCTCAAGACCCAGGCAAGTGCCATCTGCGCCAGTGTTTGCCCGCGCCGCTCGGCAATGGCGTTGAGTGCCCGGATGGTTGCAAGGTTCTCGTCGCTGAGGAATTGGTCCTGCAGGGATTTGCCCTGTGTTGCCCGGCTACCTTCCGGAATGTCCTTTAGATACTTGTTTGTCAGCATGCCTTGGGCGAGTGGGGAAAAGGCGATGGAACCAATGCCGAGATCGTCCAAGGTGTCGAGAAGGCCGTCTTCTTCCACCCAACGGTTGAGCATGGAATAGCTCGGCTGATGGATCAGACAGGGAGTGCCGAGCTTCTTCAGGATTGCTGCTGCTTCTCGGGTCCTCTTCGTATTGTAAGAGGAAATACCGACGTATAGGGCCCGTCCGGAGCGGACGATGTGGTCCAGCGCCATCATGGTTTCTTCCAACGGCGTTTCCGGGTCGAACCTGTGTGAATAGAAGATGTCGACATAGTCGAGACCCATGCGCTTAAGCGATTGGTCGCAGGACGCAATCAGGTATTTGCGGCTGCCCCACTCGCCATAAGGACCAGGCCACATGTCGTACCCGGCCTTGGACGAAATGATCATCTCGTCCCGATACGGTGCAAAGTCGGTGCGCAGGAGTTCGCCGAATGCGCTCTCCGCGGAACCCTTCGCCGGTCCATAATTGTTGGCAAGGTCGAAGTGGGTGATGCCGAGATCAAAAGCGGTCCGCGCAATTTCCTGCTTACGCTGGTGCGGGGTGTCATCGCCGAAATTGTGCCAAAGTCCCAGAGAAATGAGCGGCAGTTTCAATCCGGACCTACCACAGCGGCGGTAGTCCATGCTGGTGTAACGGTCGGGCGATGCGGTCCAGGTCATTGCGTCTCCATTTGACTGCGTTTTTCCAAACAACACTGTTTCAGAATGTCGATGGAGGGGGACGCTGTCTTCGCACTAAAGGAGAGTGATGTGAAGTATGGACAGAAGTTCTGGTGAAAAAGAGGCTTGCGGTAGGCGGCGCTACCGCAAGCAAGGTGGGGGAGGAGTTAGGCGCCGAACATGTCGGTGGTGATGCCTTTGTACCAGCCGATCGACTCTTCATAGGTGGCCTGACGGAGACCTGCGTCTTCACCGGTCTGGCTGATGAATTTCGACGTGGACGCGATTTTTTCTTCGGTCGGGGCGTATTGTGCGCCGACTTTTACGCCGTCGTTGGTCTCGATCAGGCTCCAGCAGGTGTTGGAGTACTTTGCTGGGAAAACACGGGACCCGGTGAGGTCTCCGCGAATGGCCATGGCTGCCACCTTGGCCTGGCTGTTCGCTGAGAAACCGGACTTCGGCATGTCGCCGGCGATGCAGGCATCTCCGATGACAAAGATGGAGTCGTCTTCCTTGGAGCGCATGGAAGCCGGATCAATGGCACAGAACCCGCTGTCGTTGGCAAGTGCGGCCTTGGAAGCGATCATGCCCGCCTTTTGCGCCGGGATGACGTTCACCAAATCGCCCTGGAAGGTGTCCAGGTCCGTTTCGACCTCCCCGGTCGATGCATCGACCTTGACGATACCGCCATGCACATCCGGTCCATACCACTCGATCATGCCCGGATAGTGCTTGTCCCAGCCTTCCTGGAATAGGGCTTGTTTGGAGAACTTCGGCTTGGGATCAATGATGACGATCTTGCTGTCGTTCAGTCCCTTGGATTTGAGAATATGCGCCATCATTGACACACGCTCGTACGGTCCCGGAGGGCAACGATATGGGTTCGGCGGGGCCACCATGACGATTTGCTGGCCGTTTTCGATAGCATCCAGTTTGGCTTTCAGAAGCTGGGTCTGAGGACCCGCCTTCCAGGAATGCGGCATGATTTCAGCCGCTTCTTCTGAGTAGCCGGGCACACTGTCATAGATGAGATCAATGCCCGGGGACACGACCAGACGGTCGTAAGGCACTTTGGAACCGTCTGCCATGACAACCATTTTTGCATCCCGATCAACGGCATCTGCCATGCCGTTTACAACGGTGATGCCGTAGTTCGAAGACAGCGTATCGTAGCCGTGTGTGATGGAATCGAAATCTCGGAACCCGCCGAGGTATAGGTTGGAGAAGAAGCAGGTTGTGTAGGCCGGGTTGGCTTCGATCAGAGTGACGTCAAGATCCTCACCGGCATCCTTGGCCATATACCGGGCGGCTGTGGCGCCCCCGGCGCCGCCGCCGATGACGACGACTTTTGGTTTCCCCTGCGCCCGGGCGTAGTACGGCAGGGCAAGGGATGTCGCCCCGGCGCCAACCAGAAGCCCGAAACTCCGGCGTGTGAGATTTGGCATGTCATTTTCCTCCCAAGTAAGCAGTTTGGCCCTGCAAATGACAAATCCTATTGCGGATCTATGGATCCGAAATAGGCGGCCAAGGCTGCGATTTCTTCGTTTCCGAGATTGACTGTCATGTTCTGCATGACCTGATGATTGCGGACATTTGTCTTGTACTCAAAGAGTGCCCGGATGAACGGTTTCTTAGGCCAGCCGATGATTGACGGGATGCCATCGGCCCGGCCGGAGACCTGATGACAGGTGACACATTCACTCGAAAGATACTCGCCATAGGCCATGTCGCCGTCGATCTGCATGGCAACGGCCCCCATTTCCGGCGTCACAGTTTCCGCCTCCGGTTCTGACGCCGGTTCGGCTTTGGAAAGCTCTTTCAAGTAGGCGATGATGTGGGTGCGATCCTGACGGTCTGGCATGCCGCGATAGGACATTCGGGTTCCAGGCACATATTCCCGCGGCTTTTCGAGATAAAGGTCCAACGAAAACTCGTTCCAGACCATCCCTTCACTGCCGAGTTTCTTCATCGCACTGGAATACTTGAACCCTTCAAGGGTCCCGGCCGGGCGTTCAAAAAGGCCGTCGAGATGAGGACCAACGCCATTACGTGCATTAGCTCCAACTTGGTGGCATGCTTTGCAGGCTTTAAAGAGCTTTTCGCCTTTTATCGGATCGCCGTCCGATGCCATGGCCGGCACCGTCAGTAAAAACGTCGCGCCTGCGATCCATTTCCTTGCTCGGGCCCATGCCGCATGTCTCCATGTCGGAAAGTCGGCATAAGGCCGTTCAGCCTTTTCCTGCTTTTGGTCCATACCGGTTCCTCCCGTGACCCGGTATGGATCAGTCTACCGCGCCGACACCGGCGTTGTCATCGCCGCCGTCGTCGGGCGTCACATCCAGGATGCGCGCGCGCATGGTAATCTCCACGGGACCGGGCTTGCAGTCGGTCATGCATGGTTCGCTCTTTTGAGCGTAATGCGCTTCTTCGGCCCGGTCGTCTGCAATGAAGTTCTCCTCATTGGGCAGGCGGATATCGAGGAAGTTGTCTTTGGAGAGTTCAAACTCCTCATCGTCCACCAGATCGTTCAGGTAAAGGAGATACGCGGTGATGGCGTAGACCTCATCGTCTGACAAAGACCTGGCATTGCCAAAAGGCATTGCCCGGCGGACATAGTCATAGACTGTCGACAAGTAGGGCCAGTAGGAACCGATTGTTTTTTCCGGGCGATCGTCGGTCAGGGTGTCATGGCCACCTGCGAGAACCGGCCAGCGGTCTACTGCCTCGCCAAAATCACCGTGACACATGGCGCAGTTGTCTGTGTAAAGAACTTCTCCGTCGGCAACAGTTCCCGATCCTTCGGGAAGTCCCTGCCCATCTGGACGGATGTCGATGTCCCAGGCAGCCACTTCTTCAGCCAAGGCAACACGGCCAAGGCCGAAGACTCCACCGTCTCGTGTGTTTGAGGTCGCGGCGGTAACGGGTTCTGTTAAGGCAGAAGTGGCGGCGACTTCAGTTCCGCTATCTTGTGAAGGTGCCTCGGATTGTTCTGAACCGTTGTCTGCATCTTCCGAGTAAGTTGCAAGATATGCCAAAATGTTGTCGAGATCCGCATCCTTGCGGAGCCCCGCAAAGGCCATCTTGGTGCCTTTGATCATGGCCTTCGGTTTAGCGAGATAGGTGCGGGTGGTTTCCATGTCCCAAACCAATCCATCCTCTCCGGCCTTGATCATGGCGTTCGAGTACTTGTAGCCATCGATCTCACCAGCTGTGCGCCCAAACAGGTCGTTGAGATGCGGACCAACCTTGTTCTTGGCCCCATCACCGACAGCATGGCAAGCTTGGCATTTCTTGAAGACTTTCTCGCCCTTGGCCGCATCACCCGCAGTGGCGGTGGAGGCAAGCGCGACGAGAACGGTGCCGAGCGAAAGCGCTTTAAGAGACTTCAACATTTTCAACCGCCCCGTTCTTTTGGACATACCAGGTCTGAATGCCGTTGTTGTGGTAGATGGAGTTTTCGCCTCGGGCGGCCCGCAGCTCGTTTTTGGTTGGCTGGTAGAACCCGTGTTCATCCATTGCGCGGGACTGGATCAGCATTTCCGACCCGTCCCAATCAATGTCGAGGTAGAAGCGGTGCAGAGATTTCGACAGGCTTGGCCCGTCAATCCGCGCCGTCTTCCAATTCCGGCCGCCGTCCAGAGATACGTCTACCCGGGTGATGCGGCCGTTGCCCGACCAGGCTAGCCCTGAAATCACCATTGGTCCCTTGCCGTGAGAAACCGGCATTTGCGGGCTTGGGCTGGTGATGACGGATTTCGGATCCATCACCCAGGTAAAGCGCCTGGCTTTTCCTGTTTCCAGAAGGTCGGTGTATTTCGATGTTTCCTCGCGGTGGTGCCACGGTTGATCGCCGACTTCCAGACGGCGCAACCACTTGACCCACATGTTGCCTTCCCAACCTGGAACGACGAGGCGTAGCGGATAGCCCTGTTCGGCGCGCAGCGCTTCGCCGTTCATTTTCCAGGCAACCAGGCAGTCATCCAGCGCCTTTTCCATTGGGATGGAACGTGTCATGTGGGCGGCATCTGCGCCTTCGGGAAGCACCCATTTGCCGTTGGTCTTGACGCCGGCTTCTTCCAGAAGGGTTTTCAGTTTCACGCCGGTGTACATCACATTGTGCACCATGCCATGGGTGAATTGGCAGCCATTGAGCTGAGATCCGCGCCACTCCATACCGCCATTGGCCGCGCATTCCAGGAAGTAGACGTGGTTTTCGCGGGGGAAGCGCTTCAGGTCTTCCATAGTGAAGACCAGAGGTGTGTCGACCAGGCCGTTGATCATCAGGCGGTGATCCTGCGGCCGAATCTGCGCGACACCACCATGGTGGCGCTCAAAACACAGCCCGTTCGGCGTGATGATCCCGTCCAGTTCATGGAGTGGTGTGAAATTGATTGAGGCGACGGCATCAGCGGTCAGCCAGGGCACGTTGCGCCGGACCACTTCCGATTCAAATTCCGATGGCAGACCGTACGGTGCTGCATCGACGCCATCGCCGAGATACCTGTTCCAGTCCTGAATTTCCGTGATCAGCGGGTCACCTGCTGCGCTCGCTGCACCTGCAGCTCCGGCGGCACCTGCGGCAACACCGCTCGCGAGGCCGGCCTTGAGAAGGGACCGCCGAGAGAGGGAGGGGCTGCCCTTGTCCTTTGTCTCAGTCATGTTTCTGTCCTCAGGTCTTAAACAAATTTAGACACCGATGACCTTCACGGACTCATTGTCCGGAAGCTTCACGGTCGGATTTTTGGTGATGTGGTTTTCAACGACGTCCCAGATCGCCGGGCCCTCGGTGTCTTCATTGACCGAAGCCCAGCCGGCAACGACGTAGTCTTTCGCAGGGTCGATCGGTTCGCCGGTTGAAAGAAGTGTCATGTCGGAGATGCGTTCGCCGATCTCCATTTTGGGGTCGATCGTGTACCCCATGCCGCCAACGCGGACCATGTCGCCGCCTTGCTGGTAATACGGGTCCTTGTTGAAGAGGTTGTCGCCAACATCTTCGAGGATGTCTTTCAGCATCTGGCCGCTCATGGTGGAGCGATAAGCGGCCGGATAGGTCATGGCACAGGCGTTGTGGAGGTCTTCGAAGGTGATCTCTTGACCGGGCAGGAGGCTGGTGCCCCAGCGGAAGCCGGGGGACAGTGCAATCTGGGCGTCCCGTTCCTCCAGAAGCGCCTGACAAATCAGGTCATCGAAGGTGCCGTTGAAGTTGCCGCGCCGGTAAAGGAGGCTTTCAGTCTTGCCGAGAACCCGCGAAAGGTCTGCCTCAAAGGGCGCGCGGACCTCATCTATCAGCGCACTCATTTCTGCATCCGGCGTAATCACGTCAGAGAAGATCGGGATCAGACGGTATTTGTAGCCAACAACCGCGCCGTCTTTCACATCCAGATCAACGCGGGAGACGAACTTGCCGTTCGAGCCAGACGCTATGACCAGCGTGTCATTGACAATGACCGGCTCGGGGAGAGCATCGTGGGTGTGGCCGGTCAGGATGACGTCGATGCCAGCAACGTTGGAGGCAAGCTTCCGGTCAACGTCGAACCCATTGTGAGAAAGTAGGACAATGACTTCTGCGCCTTCGCCGCGGGCCTCTTCGACGTGCTTGGCAATGTCTTCCTCGCGAATGCCAAAGGACCAGCCCGGGATCATCCAGCGTGGATTGGCGATCGGCGTGTAGGGGAATGCCTGCCCGATGACCGCAACCTTCGACCCGCCACGCTCAAACATCTTCCAGGCTTCGAACGCCGGCTCATCCCATTCATTGTCGTAAATGTTTGAGCCCAGGAAGGCGAAGGGGAGGTCGTCGATGATCTCCTGAACCCGGTCCGTGCCGTAGGTGAATTCCCAGTGGCCGGTCATGGCATCCGGTTTCAAGGCGTTCATGACCGTGACCATGTCCTGGCCAAGCGTTTGATTGGACGTGTAACTGCCCTGCCAGGTGTCGCCCCCGTCCAGCAGCAGGACGTTGTCATCGCCGCGCTCGGCGCGGATGCGCTTGATCACGGTTGCCACCCGGTCCATGCCGCCCATCTTGCCGTAGGATTTAGCCAGTGAGGCGAAGTCCTCTGATGTGAGGGCGTAGGCGTCCGGCGAACCGGCTTCGATGTTGTAGAGCTTCAGAAAATCCGCTCCGGTCACATGCGGTGGTTTGCCGGTGACATCGCCAATACCAAGGTTGATGGACGGCTCACGGAAGTAGATCGGCTTCAGCTGGGCATGAATGTCGGTGATGTGGACCAGCGTCAGGGACCCTGCCGGCTCCATGGCCATGAGTTGGTCTTCGCTCAACGCCTGTTGTGCCATCAGCTTTGACCACGACCCGGCCATGCCGGAGCCGAGCAGGGCGCTGGTTGCGGTTGCCGCCATCAAGAACTCACGTCTTGAAAACATTCACTTAACTCCTGATTCCTGATGAGGCCGAAGCCTCCAAATAGCCAATGGCAAAAGGCAAAGTTTTTCTGTTGGCGCGTAAAAATTTACGCACCTTGATCGTTTTATCGACCGGTGTTGATTTGATCAGTCGCCGGCGCCCTGGCCGGAGTTTGAGAAGCGGCAGGTTACCGCCGCTTGCAAGTTCTCGTATTGTCTTACTGGCGCACGGCCGGTGTTTCGACCGACAGGCCGGACCCGCGCCAAGTCACGTAGACTTCCAATGCCATCAGGTCGTCGGAGAATGCTGCTGGAAACTCCGCCCGGGTGTCGCGAATACAGCCGCGGAACCGGTTGTGCAGGGATACCATCGAGCTTTGCTTAAGACGATAGGTTGGGAAACCATTGACGTTACCCTGGCTAAGGTGATCCGCACGGATGTAATTACCGTTGTAGTCTTCATGACAGGTTGCGCAAGACAGGTTCAACTGGCCAGTCCGGGTGTAATAGAGTTCCTCACCCTTGTCCCACCAGCTCTTCATCTCGCCCTGGGTCAAATCGACCTCGACCGGCATGCCTAGAGACTGGTGCTTGATGTAGGTTGTCAGTGCTTTTTGATCGGCAGCATCAAACTTGTAGGGTTTCGCCTCCATGTTGGCTTCGCGGCAGGCGTTGATCTGCAGTTCGATGTTGATCGGTCGATTGTTGGCTTCATCCCATTTCGGGTAGTTCGCCCCGAGCCCTTTCAGGAACTCACCGTCATCGCCATGGCAAGATGCGCAGGATTTCCCGGCAGCGCCGTCGACCGTGTTCCAGATTTCCTCACCACGTTCGACATAAAGCATGCCCGGGTTCTGGAAACTGTCGGCCTCCAGCGCGCGTGTTTCCTCTGTCCGGTAGTGCCAGCCTGAAATCACTTCATCCAACGGATGCCCTTCCGGAGCAGCTGTTCGAGTGATGATTTCGATCTCGTCATCGATAACCAACTTGTCATCCGAGGGACCTCCTGCGAATGCGGCGGTGCTTCCCCCAAGCATCACACCGGCAAATAGCACGGCGACATGTTTTACTACTTTGGCCAAATCGTCTCCTCCCGATTTGTGCGGTCCAACTGACTGCGGCTCTATTCGATTGTGATTTTCTTTTCTGTTTCGTAGACGCTGCCGTCATCGTCCACCCAGGTGAACTTGAACGTGCCGGGCTCGTTCACCTTGGCGTTGAACTCCATGTAAGGGTTGGCCGAGACTGCGGGATCGAGATCACAACTGAAGACCACCTGGCCATTAAATTCACAAGAGAACTTGTTGATGATCTTTCGCGGAATGAGCTCGCCGGTTTTCTTATCCTTGCGCTGACCAGATTCCATTGGATGACTGATCAGCGTTTTGATGGTGATGACTTCGCCCTGAGACGCCTTTTTCGGCACCTTCACGCGGGGTTTTGGAGCTGCCATTGTTTTGTTCCTTTCCTCGTTTGGACCGATCTGCGCTGAATTCTACGCTGCTGATTTCGGCCCAAAGTCATGTCTCGTTAGATGCATGGATGGCAGACCGTCATTGTCCGCCAAAAACGTGCGTTATCCGCCGCAGCCGCCGATCGTGACCTTGACTTCTTTGGTGTCCATGAAAGTTGAGCCATCATTCATCTTGGCTACAGCGATCACATTTTGAGTTTTGGCAAGACGGATCCGGGTCTTGGCCTCCGCTGCTCCGCTCATGGCTGTGAAGTGGAATGTAGCGACTGCTGGGCTCGGGTTGCCATCCGCGAGGATTAGAACCGACTCAACATAGCTGTCTTCAGTCATTGGGCTATCGACAGTCACACCCACGGGAACGGTGTTGCCGTTTTCAGCGATTTCCGGAGTGTCTAGCGAAACTGTCCCCTCTGTTGGAGTTGCTCCGCCCGTAAAAGCTTTGATCGCTGCATCGGTTTCTGCGGTGGCCGCGAAAGAGATCCGCGGTGCGAATGTCAGGAAAGCCGCTGCGCCTGCAGTCAAGCCCAATGCCTGGCGTCTGGTGATGGTCATCTCTTGCTCCTTGAGTCCCGAGATCAGTTTTCTTTAAGTGTCATGAGGTAGGCGACGACATCTTCGACATCTTGCGCCGAAAGGATGGTCTTCCCCTGATGCTTCTCAGCAACGTTCACGCCGACCTTCATCGTGTAGAAACCGGGCATGATGGATTGGTCGCCAAAGACAGCTTTGCTGTTCACAACGATCGCCCGCAGCTGCTCCTCAGTCCAACGATCGGCCACGCCGTTCAGTTCAGGTCCGACCTCGCCATGAAACAATTGATCCTTGAGATCTTCATTGGCATGGCAGGCAAGGCAGTTGCCTTTTTTTCGATCGGCAAAAGTCTCGCGGCCAACGGTGGCATCCCCTGGTGTCCCCGTCAGAGAGACCTTCAATTCCATGTCTTCAATTGGAACGCTGTCCGGAGCCACTGTTTCCGCAGTCACAGCGGATGCAGCCATTATGGCCAGTCCGGCTATTGCTACCGGCAGGCGTTTAAGTGTTGCGCCCTTTGTCATGTTATCGGCTTTCCTCCTCAGTGCGGGTACGCTCCACCGTACCCAAGATGGACTCATTTTCACGGTCCATCTGTTCTCCTCACATTAAAAGATATGATTTTTTGCATATGTTATGCAATACGCCTTTTTGCGGACTTTCAAATTTGTGCAAGTTTTAGTCCCCGCCGAGACGGCCCTGGTCACGTAACTCATTGATTATACGAGCGTGATACTTTTGAAAGTGTTCGTCACTTTCATATCCCTTTTCGTTCACCCAGCGGAACATATTCAGGAATGTCCACTTGCCGAATGACCCTGGCATTGTCGCAACCGCCGAATCCGCGACCGTTCCGTCTTCCGGTATTTCGTCTGGAAGAAAGACGATTGTCGGCGTGAACACATAGCCCCATTTCCGTGCGGCGGTCTTCTCGGTCAGCTCTTCTCCGTCAATGTCGATAACTTCTTCGTCGCCGAACATGTTGTATTGCACGACCATGAAGTGCTCTTTGATGTAATCCGTCACTTCCGGGTCGCTCAGGAGCTTCTCATGCATCGCCTTGCAGTAGATGCATCCGCGTTGCTCGAACACCAAGGCGAGGCGTTTTCCCTCGTCGGATGCTGTTTCAATGTCTTCTGCGATATCCTTGAAAGTGATGGTGAACCAGGGCTGTTTGTGGAGCCCGTCTTCGCCGAGGGTTGCGGCACGTCCTGCAGTGTGGCTCAGCGTTAAGCAAACCGCTGCCGCTACGATTGATTTGATGATCTCATGCATGTCGAGCTCCTCCCAGATGCGCTCAGCCGATTTGTGAAAAAACCGGAAATGTTTCCAACAGCCAGAAGGCAATGGCCGACATCTGGCCGGTGATGAACAGAACTCCGGTCAAGACCAAGAACCCGCCCATTATCTTTTCGATCGTACCCATATGTTTGCGGAAGCGACTGGCCCAGCCCAGAAACCGGCTGGCAAAGGCGGCTGCGAGAATGAACGGAATACCGATGCCTAAGGCGTAGACGGCCAGAAGGCCTGCGCCATGCCACGTCGTTTGCGACGATCCGGCAACAAACAAGATTGCAGCAAGCACTGGCCCGACACACGGAGTCCAGCCGAATGCAAAGGCGAGCCCCATGATGAATGCGCCGACCAGACCAGCCGGTTTGGTCTCCACGTGAACTCTTGCCTCGCGGAACAAGAGACCGATCCGGAAAATGCCGAGGAAGTGCAGACCCATTATAATGATGATCGTGCCGGCGACATAGGACAGAACATCGTAATAGCGCGCGATAGATTGCCCGATCACGCTCGCGGTTGCTCCAAGCGCCACGAACACGGCTGAGAAGCCAAGCACGAATGCGATTGCGGCCAGGACCACCCGGCGTCCGGTGGCGGCCGTTGCCGCATCACCCTTCAACTCGTCAACGCTCACGCCGGCCAGGTAACACAAGTAGGGTGGTACGATTGGCAAGACGCAGGGCGACACAAAGGACAGCAATCCCGCCAGAAACGCCGCGCCCCACGAAACCTCGAGCATAAAGTGTCCTCCCAGACATGACGACTTTGTGTTTTGTTTAAAATATTCAAAAAGTCATATATATTGCAATCACAGAAAACACGGAGAATGGCAAGTGCGTCGTTTGAATGTTGTGAGAGCGCTGGTTGCGAGCGCCTTTTTTGCCGGACTTGCTGCGCTTCCAACGTCCGGAAGTGCAGCGGAATTGATCATGGTTGAACAACCGGGGTGTTCCTGGTGCATGGTCTGGAATGAAGAGATCGGCGTTGCCTATCCGAAAACCGATGAGGGCAAACGTGCTCCCTTACGCCGTGTGGATATCACGGACGGCTGGCCGGAAGATCTGGGAAACGTTCAACGGGAACGCCTGACACCGACTTTCATTCTTGTTGAAGATGGCAAGGAGATCGCACGGCTCCGCGGGTATCCCGGTGAGCATTTTTTCTGGCCACTGCTCGGCGATATGCTTGACAAACTGGAGGAGCACAGAAAAAGCGGCAGTTGATTATTGCTGCCACTTGCATCATCTACCCGAATGAGCGCAGAATTGCTGCGCTGCAATAGTTTCGCTGAACCTGTACGGATACTGAAACGTTCGATGAACCTGCCCGTCTTCAACAAGGATATGAGCGCCGAAGACTTTGACCAGTTGATGGGTCAGGCGCGCAAGGCAAGTGATCTTTTGAAAGCACTGTCGCATGAAGTGCGTCTTGTGATCCTGTGCCTACTGTCTGAAGGCGAGAAATCTGTTTCAGAACTAGAAGATATCCTCACTGTGCCACAGGCTGCTGTGTCTCAGCAGCTCGCCCGATTGCGTCTGGAGGGGCTTGTCCAGACGCGGCGGGAAGGCCGGATGATATACTATAGTCTTGTTGATGATGAGGTGAGCTCCATCATCTCCACCTTGTATGATCTCTTCTGCAAGGACGTGCGTCCGCAGCCCAGCGATAATCAGTAAGCGTGGACTATGCTGCCGCGTGCATTGCAGCACGCTTGAGCGTTGAAGAGCCTTATCCCCCTTGCTACTCTCTAAAAAGAGCCACCGGAGAGTGGCCTTTGGGGGGACGCGACGAGGGGCCGGTAACGGCAGCCAACAATGCCTGAATTAGACCTAACGCTAATATTGCCTGTATTCGGCGTTCTTGCCGGATGCGTTCTTGGATTTATTGGCCGCGCCACACATTTTTGCACTCTGTCCGCGCTGGAGCGCCACTGGTATGCCGGAGACAGTTCCGGGCTCAGAACCTGGGTGCTTGCAGCCGTGGTTGCCTTAATCGGAACGCAGGTGCTTGTCGCATTCGGTCTCGCCGACACTGGAGCGTCCTTTTATCTCGATCCGGGGTTTCCTTGGACCGGCGCGGTTCTCGGTGGGGCGATGTTTGGCCTCGGCATGGCCCTGGTTGGCACGTGCGGGTTTGGCGCCGTGCTGCGCCTTGGTGGCGGCAGTCTCAGAGCTCTGGTGGTTCTGACTGTCATCGGACTGGCCGCATTGGCCGCGCAGCGCGGGATCGTCGGCATCATTCGGGTGCCGTTGGTTGATGATCAAATGATTACCTTCACCGCCGCTGGAAGTCAGTCCATGGGCGATATTGTCTCCAGTCTGGCCGGTTTCGATCTGCGGTGGCTGGTCGCGCTTCTCATGGTTGCGTTTGGATTGGGCTGGATATTCAAGGACAGTGCCTATCGCGGTGCCAGGACAAAAATTGCCTCTGCCGTAGCAATCGGTCTGGTCATCCCCTTCGGCTGGTGGGCTACAACCTACGTAGCCGCAAATTCCTTTGATCCGGTACAGATCGAGGCAGGGTCCTTCGTTGTGCCTGTCGGAGACAGCATTTTACAGCTGATCACCTACACCGGTGTTTGGCCCGACTATGGTGTCGGACTTGTTGCGGGCACGCTGACTGGTGCGGTTCTTGCAGCTCTCTGGAAACGCGATATCCGCTGGGAAGCCTGTGATGATGCCCGGGAACTCGGACGTCACATTCTTGGCGGTACACTCATGGGCATCGGCGGTGTTTTCGCGATGGGCTGCACCGTTGGGCAGGGCATTACGGGTTTCTCGACCATGGCGATCTCGGCACCGATCGTGATGCTGTCCATGGCATTCGGCGCCCGGGTTGGTCTGGCGTGGCTCGTCGAAGGCTCAGCCCTCGCGGCTTTCCGGCGGAGTGATGGCGCCGATCATCGTCATCCAGCGGAATAGCGGCAGCAGAGTTCTACGGATTAGTGCAGTCCCGGTCTTGAGCCGGGACCACTATTGAGGCCCCGGCTCAAGGCCGGGGCGGCTTCGCAGCTTTAGCCCGCCACGAACTTGTAAGCCGAACCTGTGCGCTCGACCCGGCCGATGCCCATGTCCGGCAGATGAAAGCCGATCACTTGCGTTTGGTCCGTGGCCAGGCGATCCAGAAGAGCCTTTCGGGTTTGGATACCCTTTTGCGGGTCCTGATCCGATCCGGACACCCAGTCGGGCTTCTCGAAAGAAATCACTGAATTGGTGATTGCATCCCCCACGACCAGAACGGATTCGCCATCTCCATGGATCATATACGACATGTGACCCGGCGTATGACCGGACGTGTCGACAGCTTCAACACCAGGGATAACCTCCATTCCCGGAGTGACCATTTGTACCTGGTCTTCGATGGCCTCAAAGCGTGCTTGGGCCCCGACGACGAAGCTCTTGCGGGCTTCCGGTGTCTTCGCCAGCGTGTCATCGGCGCGCCAATAGTCCCATTCAGCTTGCGGCACCCAGAGCGTGGCTTCCGAGTAAAGCACGTCGTCAAAATCATCGAGAATGCCCCAGAGATGATCCGGGTGCGCATGGGTGAAGATCACATCGGTCACGTCTGAAGGATCAATGCCAGCCTCTTCGAGACCGGCCAGCAGCTCGCCTGCGCTGGGCTGGAAGTTGGCTCCGGCGCCTGCATCGAAGAGAACAAGCCGATCGTCCTGGCGCAGAAGGGTGATGTTACAGTCCGGAGATGCTGTATCGGTTGGCAAACCATGAGGTTTGAAAAGGGCCTCTATCTCCTCCGGGCTTTGCTCAGGCAGAAGAAAATTCATCGGGAGGCTTAAGTTGCCGTCAGAAATGACGCTGACTTCATTGCCGCCAAGTTTTATCGGGTCCGAGGCTGCAAAGGAAGCGCGGAGGCCCGTGATCGCAGCTGCTCCTATGCCGAGTCCGGCTTTTAACAAAAGGCGGCGCGAGGGGTGTTCTTTCAAGGCAACCGGCATGCTTAATCCTCCACATATTCAAATTTATGAATTTATCTATGTTTACTTGAGAAACGTCAATGCAAATGGGGAAAGAGGCAGGCAAGTGTTGCGGATCCAACATCGGCTGAAAGGCGGACCGCGATGGATTTGACCTACTTTCTGGATCGATTTTCAGAACCTGCGATTTTGACTGCGGGCGGCTTTCTGTCCGGTGCATTGTTTGGCGGGTTCGCACAGCAAAGCCGGTTCTGTCTGAGGGCCGCAGCGCTTGACTTTGTGCACGGTGTTTTTGGGGTTCGTTTATCAATCTGGCTGTTCGCGTTCTCCGCAGCACTTCTTGGAACGCAGCTGCTTGTTGGCTTCGGCGAAGTGCCATCGCAAGAAGCCCGTCAACTCGCCTCTCCGCAAAGTCTCTCAGGCGCAGCGTTGGGCGGCGTGATGTTTGGCATTGGAATGGTCTTGGCCAGAGGATGCGCCAGCCGGCTTCTCGTCCTCTCTGCGACCGGCAACTTGCGGGCGCTTCTGTCCGGACTGGTCTTTGCGGTGATTGCCCAAGCCAGCCTGAGGGGTATCTTGAAACCCTTGCGCGAATGGTTCGCTGGGCTCTGGACAACTGCGGACATCGGCGGGAATGATTTGATTGCACATTTAGGGCTGTCGCAGACAGTCGTACTTGGTTTTGCATTGCTTTGGTTGGGCGCCGGAATTGTGATTGCGATCAAGGCCAAAACACCCCTTTGGCAAGCAATTGCAGCGTGCGGAGCGGGGCTCGCCGTACCGCTCGCATGGTGGTTCACGGCTTCCGTTGCCAGTCAGGCGTTCGAGCCGGTGCAGATCGAGGGCATCACCTTTACCGGCCCCTCGGCTGATACGCTGATGCTGTTCTTGTCGCCCGCGCAGTCTGCGCTCGATTTTGGAATCGGGCTTGTTCCCGGCGTTTTTGCCGGCTCGTTCCTCGCGGCACTTTCTTCCCGCGAACTGGAGCTTCAAGGTTTTGAAGGTGGCCGGTCTATGGCCCGCTATGGTGCCGGAGCCGCGCTAATGGGCTTTGGCGGTATGCTGGCAGGCGGGTGTGCCGTTGGCGCGGGTATCACCGGGGCCTCTGTTTTCGCGATGACTGCATGGATTACGCTCTCGGCGATCTGGCTATCTGCGGGATTGACCGACTTTGCATTGAATGGTCGTGCGGCCAAGACCGCCCCAGCCCAGCCGGTCGTCGGAACGTCCTAAGCAAGGCTACGTGAGGATCGTCCTCAGCCAGTCTTTCACCGTCTCCACCTCGGGACGTGTTCTTGCCGAATGATCCCGTTCCACAAGGTAGTGGTCTTGTCCGAGCGGAATACGAATGTCCAAGGGAATTTTGAGCCGCCCAGTCTCTTCCAACCGGATCGCAGCCCGCTCCAGGATGAGAGCAACCCCGGCACCTGCTGCTGCCAGTTCAACAGCTGCAAGCGTGGTGTCGAGAGTAACAAGCCGCTGCCCCTTTGGGCGTTCCAGGCCGCATTCTTCAAAGTACCGGTCCCAGTGATCTTCAAAACCTAGAATGTGGATGAGCGGTGTCGCCAGAAGCGCTGCGGGCGTGTCTATGTCTTCGGCAAGCAAGGGGGCGCAGACGGGAATGATCGTGTCTCTTGCCAGAAGGTCTGCGTGGCCGTCTGGCCATTTGCCGATACCAAGTCGAATGTCGATATCGACCTCGGTCTCCAAAACCGTCTCTGCCCAGATGGCAGACAGGAGGCGAACCTTGATAGTCGGATGTTGCTCCAAAAATGCGGGCAGCTGCGGCGCGACCACCAGAACCGTTGTGGAGATTGGTGCCCGCAGGGTGACAGTCCCGGACTGGCGTGCCCCGAACAGACCTGCCGTTGACAAGCTCAGCTCGTCAATCGCCTTGCGCACGGAGGGCAAATAGGCCTTTCCGATTTCGGTCAGAGCGAGTTTGCGCGTTGAGCGGAGAAACAGGGCATGCCCAAGCTGGCTCTCCAGATTGCGGATATGTGTGCTGACGGCGGCCTGGGTCAGGCCCAGGTCATCGGCGGCCGCTGTGAAACTACCGAGCCGGGCGGCTGTTTCGAAGCTTCTGAGCCACATCAGATTTGGAAGACTGGACATCTTCTTATTGATAAATTTTTCGAAGTAATGTCCATCTATTTATTCGTTTTCCTTTTTCGAATGACTCAGGGATCCTCTCCGCCATCTGAATTGGCCTTGTAACTTCGGAGAGGCGGACATGCATGTAGGGTTTATCGGTCTTGGCAATGTTGGCGGCAAACTGGCTGGCAGCATCTTGCGCAATGGTTTTGATCTCACGGTCCTTGATCTCGATGAAAACCTCATGGCGAAGTTTGCCGCGCTTGGTACCAAAAAAGGGCGCAGTCCGAAACAGCTGGCCGGAGACTGCGATGTTGTGATTACCTGTCTGCCAAGTCCGGCCGCCTGTGCTGCAGTTGTCGAGGGACCGGATGGTATTCTTGAAGGCATTGGTCCGGGCACCATTTGGGCGGAAATGTCGACAACGGACGCCGGCGAAGTCAAACGGCTTGCTGGATTGGTTGCAGAAAAGGGTGGTGAGGCGATTGAATGCCCGGTTTCCGGCGGATGCCACCGGGCGGCCACGGGCAATATCTCGATCTTTGCCGGGTGTAGCCGGGAGACCTTTGAAAAGGCCCTGCCGTTCCTGACTGTGCTGGGACGCCGGGTTCTGCACACAGGTGACATCGGGTCGGCTTCGATCCTGAAAGTGGTCACCAATTATCTGGCAACCGCGAACCTTGTCTCCGTCTGTGAGGCCCTGACCACCTGCAAGGCGGCTGGTATGGTTCTCAACACGGCCTATGAGGCGATCAAGATCTCGTCTGGAACCTCCTTCGTGCATGAAACCGAAGGCCAGGTTATTCTCAACGGGTCCAGGGATATCTCCTTCACGATGGATCTTGTTGCAAAGGATATCGGATTGTTCCAGTCGATTGCCGAGGAACACAGCGTCCCGCTCGAGTTGTCACCCCTGTTGAACCAGATCTTCGCCGATGGCATCTCCCGCTATGGTCCCCGCGAGCTGTCGCCGAACATCATCAAGCGGCTGGAGGATGCGACAGGACTTTCGATCCTCGGAGATGGCTTTCCGGCCGAAATGGAAGATGACGAGCCGGAAGAACCGGGGTACGAAGTCAGACCAACAGCTGCGGTCGCCATCGCGGCGGAATGAGTCTGGAGTGATCTGACTGAGATGCTTGATAAACGCCAATTTTATATCGATGGGCAATGGGTTGCTCCAACTGAAGCCAAAGACTTCGATGTCATCAATCCGGCAACGGAGCTGCCGGTTGCGGTTATCTCTTTGGGAGGCGAGGCTGACCTGAACAAGGCGGTCGCCGCAGCCAAATCAGCCTTTCAAACCTGGGGCGAGAGCCCGGTTGAAGAGCGTGTTGACCTTTTTGAGCGGATCATCGAAATCTACAATCGCCGGTCCGCTGACATGGATGAGGCGATCCGCCTTGAAATGGGGGCGCCAGCCAAGTTTGCCCGTGAACAGCAGACACCTTCAGGTTCCGGGCATTTTGAGGCAACGCTTGAAGCGCTCAGATCCCATCAATGGGAGCGGCCAAGCCCACGTGGCGGCAGCACATTGCGAGATGAGCCGATCGGTGTTTGCGGTCTCATTACACCTTGGAACTGGCCGATCAATCAGATAGCCGCAAAGGTCGCACCAGCACTTGCCGCTGGATGCACGATGGTCTTGAAACCGAGCGAAATAGCGCCGCTCTCGGCGATGTTATTTGCCGAGATCCTGCACGAGGCCGGCTGCCCCAAAGGTGTCTTCAATCTGGTCAACGGGGACGGACCTGGGATCGGAGTTCCAATGTCGTCACACCCCGATATCGACATGGTGTCGTTCACCGGTTCGACACGGGCCGGGACGTCCGTCTCCCAGAATGCAGCAGCGACCGTCAAACGTGTCGCTTTGGAACTCGGTGGCAAGTCGGCCAATATTCTCTTTGCCGATGCTGACCTTGAAACGGCTGTACGGTTTTCGGTCGAAGGTTGTTTTGCCAACTCGGGCCAGTCCTGCGACGCGCCAACCCGGCTACTGGTCGAGCGGTCTGTCTACGATGAAGTCATCGCGTTGGCCGAACGATTTGCCGGCGAGACGGCTGTCGGCGATCCGGAGCGGGATGGAGACCATATTGGGCCGGTCGTAAGTCAGCTGCAATATGAGCGGATCCAGGGGCATATCGAGGCTGGCATTAAGGAAGGCACCAAATTGCTTGCCGGCGGTGTGGGAAGGCCTGAAGGGCTGGAAACCGGCTACTACGTCCGGCCAACCATTTTTGTGGACGTCTCCAACGACATGCATGTTGCGCGGGAAGAAATCTTCGGGCCGGTGCTTGCGGTCTTGCCTTTTGAGACGGAAGAAGACGCAATCCGCATCGCCAACGACACACCTTACGGTCTGGCAGCCTATATCCAGACCGGAGATCCGGAGCGGGCGGGCAGGGTCGCCCGAAAACTGCGTGCCGGAAACGTCTATATCAATGGCGCGGGCATTGACTACGACGTTCCCTTCGGTGGGTACAAGCAGTCCGGCAACGGCCGCGAATTCGGTCAATTTGGTTTGGAAGATTTTCTGGAACTCAAGGCGATTACGGCCTGAGGCCAAGTATACAGAAATCAGCCGTATGCGCTGCCCCGGCCTTGAGCCGGGGTCTCTGCGTTGCATCAATTGGTCCCGGCTCAGGACCGGGACTGCCTATCATGAGTTCTGGCTGATTGAGCCGGCAAAGGTCTTTGAACGCCTGTCACCCCGCCGCAGAACAGATCTGCAGAACCGCGGCCATTGGCGGTGTTGCAAGACCGATGCAGCAGGCGTGAACGGTTGCCAGAAACGCGGTCAGCGTTGCGCCGGTACCAAGTGCCAGCATCAATGAGGGATCTTGCCGGACTTCATCCACGGCGGCCTTCCAGCTCAAGGTCTGTGCGGTCATCAGCTCACTCCTTTCCTGGTTCAAAAAATCACATTTGGTTAGCATCTGCCATACCTGTTACTCGGCCGCTTCCTGGGGTGTTTCTTCGGTTTTCTTTCCGCCAAACAGCCCGCCGAGCCAGCCTTTCTTTTCCTTTGAAGCGTCTGCGTCACCGGCAGCATCTACACTTTCTTCTGCCTCTTCGGGTGTGCTCGGGGCGACTTGTTCTGCAAATGCAGTGAAAAATTCACCAGCCAGGCGCTTGGCCGTGGAGTCGATCAGGCGAGCGCCGAGCTGCGCGAGCTTGCCGCCGACTTTGGCTTCGACCTCGTAGTGCAAAATGGTGGCGTCCGGCCCATCTGCTTCCAGCTGGACCTTCGCGCCGCCGCGTGCAAACCCGGCCACACCGCCGGACCCTTCGCCCTCAATGCGATATCCGTTCGGCGGATCGAGATCGAGCAGTTCCACCTTGCCGCCGAACGTTGCCTTCACAGGGCCGACCTTCAGCTTCACTTTGGCTTCCAGCTCGGTGTCGGAGTGCTTGATCAACTCCTCGCAGCCGGGGATCGATGCCTTGAGAACTTCCGGGTCGTTCAGCGCCGCCCAAACCGTTTCGCGGGGCGCCTCGATCCGTTGGCTGTCGGTCATTTGCATGGAATTATACTCCGTCTGGTACTTCAAATGTGATGAACATCGGTTCCGCGTTGGCCCTTACGGCGGACCATCAAGAGTTCGGCAAGGATCGAAAGGGCGATTTCTTCCGGCGTGATCGCACCAAGGTCGAGCCCGGCAGGACCGTCTATCCGGTCAAGGCTCTCCTCGCGGACCCCCTTTTCGCGCAGCTTGGACTTCAGATGGGCGATTTTCCTGTGGCTGCCGACAAAGGCGATGTGTTTCGAGTTCGCAGCAAGGGCGGACTCAAGCGCCGCCAAATCACCGCGCCCTTGGGTGGAGACTACAAGATAGCGCTCTGCGTTATTATTTTCTGGGACGATAAAACCGTCTTTGAGATCGCAAAACTCCGGGAATGCACTCAGGTCTTCGAGCGGGGCATGAGCAATACACTCAAAGCCGATGTTCGGCCCCTGCTGTGCGAGGGCGACGGCCACAGGGCTTGCTCCGATGATAACAAGTTTCGGCCGCGGCAGAACCGGTTCGACAAAGATGTCCATCGTGCCCTGGCTTGGGCACATGTTCTTGGCAAACTGGACCCCTTGCCGGTTGTCTCCAGCTTCAACGCCGATTTCAGCCAGCAGGTCTTCCGGCTGGAGGGAAATCAGTTTTGGCTCGCCGTCTTCAATGGCAGCCTTCGCAGCCTTGATGACGGCAGACCGGGCGCAGCCGCCGCCGATCCAGCCGCCTGCAATGCTACCGTCTGCAGCAATCACGGCCTTTGCGCCGGCTTTCGCGGCAGTCACCGAAATGGTTCGGACGACTGTCGCCAGTGCATAGGGTTCTGCATCTTGCCGCAGTTGCTCCGCCAAAGCGGAAACATCGCTCGCCGAGGCTTGGTGTGCAGCGCTCAGTGTTTCAGGGGCAGAGTGTTTCATCGGTGTCTCTCCCATCGCATCACAGGCGTTCAAGATAAGGTTCAAGGGCGGCCAGGCTGTCGAGATTATGGGCTGGCGCAAACAGATCGACATGGGGCAGGGCGGCCTGCATCCCGCCGGTTGCCGGCTCGTAACCATCCCACCCGATCATGGGGTTGAGCCAGACGATCCGCTTGCAACGTTTGCGAAGCCGGGCCATCTCTTCGCCGAGCTGGTCCGGTGTGCCCGTGTCATAGCCGTCGGAAAGGATCATCACACAGGTACGTGAGTGGATGACGCGGGCAGCGTGGGACCTGTTGAAGTCCGACAACGCCTCGCCGATCTTCGTCCCGCCGCCGATGCCCTGGGCCATCAGGCCCATCCGGTCGATCGCTCGCGTTGCGTCGCGTTCTGAAAGAGCGGATGAGACATGGACAAGCCGGATGTGGAACAGGAAGGCCTCGGCTTCCCGGAAATTGTCGAGGAGCCCGTGCACGAACCGTGTGAAGACACCGGTGTAATTGCTCATCGACCCGGAAGCATCGAGAAGGATCACCAGACGGAGCTGGCGCGCGCGCGGGCCCTTGCGGATCAACTCGATAGGCGTGCCGCCATGCGCTACTGAGTGACGGATCGTCTTGCGCAAGTCGAGCCGGGGACCCTTGCGCTTTTGCTTGTCCCGGCGCGTGAGGCGGATCCGCATGGCTCTGGCAAGTTTTGCCGCCAGTTCATGTGCCTTGGCCATTTGTTCCGGGTCATGGATATTGCGGAAGTCGGTCTTGCCGAGGTTGTCGGCAATGCTGGCACCCTCCCGGCGTCCCGACGGTGCCTCGTCGCTGGGTTCGTCCTCTTCGCCCGGAACCCGGTCGACATCGCCTGCGATGGTGTCCTGACGCGGGCCTTGGGCATCAACCATCTCGCGGATGGTTTTCATGGTCTTCCTGGAACTGCTGCCGGAGACCTTGATACCGGATTTCACACCGCGTCCGAGCCAATAGGCATCGAACACGTCATCGAATTTGGTCCAGTCGGACAAGCGGCCGCAGAAAAGGGCCCGGAACGCTTCCTTCAGCCTCTGGGGACGTTTGATGACATCGGAGCGAAGCAGCCGGATTGAATCTTCCGTCTCGCCAAGACCCACCTTGTACCCGCTGTCGCGCAAGGAACGCACGAACCCGGCAAGGCGCACCCGGACAGCAGCGCCGAGATCGTCATGGCTGTCAAGACGGACGGGAGTCATGTCTCAGGCCACCTTTCCAAGAAGCCGGTCGGTGACTTCCGGAGTAATGCGGGCCTGGTCTTCGCGTGTCTTCAGAACGCAGACCAGAGTATCGAAAACTGTCTCACGTTGCTCATGCAGATTTTTTGTACCAAGGCCGACAAGGGCAGCCGCCCAGTCGATGGTTTCTGCAACACCCGGCACCTTCGTCAGGTCTTCCTTGCGCAATTTGCCCATCAGCTCGGCGATTTGCAGGGCAAGGGCGGTGTCCAGTCGCTCCACCCGGCTCAAAAGAATGCGCGCTTCGCGGTGGGGGTCCGGGTAATCGACATAGTGATAAAGGCACCGGCGGCGCAGTGCATCCGACAGTTCCCGTGTTCCGTTCGAAGTCAGGATGACCCGGGGAATGCTTGTGGCTTCGATGGTGCCAAGTTCGGGAATGGAGACCTGAAAGTCGGACAGGAGTTCTAACAGGAACGCCTCGAATTCTTCATCGGCCCGGTCAACTTCATCGATCAGAAGGACCGGCGCGTTGTCTTGGCGGATCGCAGCCAGGAGGGGGCGCTCCAAAAGATACTTTTCGGAAAACACCGCCTCTTCGACGGTTTCAGCATCGTCGCCGGCACCTTCCCGTGCCTTGATGGCAAGCAGTTGGCGCTGATAGTTCCATTCGTAAATCGCGTCGGAACGGTCAAGACCCTCGTAGCATTGCAAACGGATCAGATCCGTGTTGTCCAGCTTTGCGAGCGCCTTGGCGACTTCCGTTTTACCGACCCCGGCTTCCCCTTCCAGAAGCAAAGGCCTGTTCAACATCTCGGTGAGGAGAAGGGCCATGGCAAGGCCATCATCTGCAACGTATCCGGTGGCAGCGAGCGCTTCGGCCAGTGTGTCTTTTGTCTGGGTCGTCATGGTCTGTTCGGCCGGGCCAGTCAGCTGGACGCCAGCGCCTTTTCAGATTTTTCGTTGGCCGGTTTCGGCCAGACCACAAAACCATTCGCGACGGCGATTTCGAACACACGCCGGGAAGGTGCATTGATTGGAAGAAGCAGATCATCGGCCTGCAGCGCATCAGTGAGTGTCATGAAATCGTCCTTGAATTGTCTCCCTCTCGGTCCCGAGAGGGAGATCTTATTCGCTCGTACTTAGCTGTGCGCGCCAAGATCCTTGGCCGCCTGCCAGACACGCCACGCATCATGCGGCATCTGGATATGCGTTGAGCCCAGGAACTGGAACGCATCGTTGACCGCATTGGAGAAGGCAGGAACGCCGCCGACATTTGGGCTTTCACCGACCCCCTTGGCGCCGATCGGGTGATGCGGGCTCGGGGTGACCGTGTGATCGGTTTCCCAATGCGGCGTTTCCACGGCGGTCGGCAGGAAGAAGTCCATGAACGAGGCGCCCATGACATTGCCGGTCTCGTCGTAGCGGATTTCCTGCCCCATCGCGATGGCGAATGCCTCGGTCAAACCGCCATGCACCTGTCCTTCGATGATCATCGGGTTGATGCGGGTGCCACAATCGTCCAGCGCGTAGAACCGCCGTGTTTTGGCAACGCCCGTGTCGACATCGATGTCCATGACACAGAAGTATGCGCCGAACGGATAGGTCATGTTGGGCGGGTCATAATAGCTGACCGCTTCCAGACCCGGCTCCATGTTGGGCGGTGGGGCGTTGTAGGCTGCCCAAGCGATTTCCTTCATAGACTTGCGGGCCTGCGGATTGCCTTTCACCTGGAACCCGTCGATGTCCCACTCCAGGTCATATTCGGAGACTTCCAGCATATGCGCCGCGATCATCTGGGCCTTGTTGCGGATCTTCCGTGCCGCAAGGGCGATGGCAGCACCTGCGACCGGCGTCGACCGCGAGCCGTAGGTCCCCAGACCATAAGGTGCCGTATCCGTGTTGCCTTCCTCGACCATGATGTCATCGGCCGGGATGCCGATCTCGGTCGCGATGATCTGGGCCCAGGTGGTCTCATGGCCCTGGCCTTGGGACTTGGTGCCCATGCGCGAGATCACCGAGCCTGTCGGATGGACACGGATTTCCGCACTATCGAACATGGCAACACCGAGGATGTCACAGTTCTTCGACGGGCCGGCGCCGACAATTTCAGTGAAGAACGAAATGCCGATTCCCATGATCTCGCGGGTTTCTCCGCGTTTAAAGGCCTCTTGTTTGGCTTTTTGTTCTTCGCGCAGCTGGCGGTAGCCGATGGTGTCCATCGCCTTTTGCATGGCCGTGTGATAGTCGCCGCTGTCATACTCCCAGCCGAGTGCCGACTGATATGGGAACTGTTCCTGCTTGACGAAGTTCTTCATGCGAAGATCGGCAGGGTCCATCTCCAGCTTCTGTGCCAGGATGTCCATGGCCCGTTCAATGCAGTAGGCCGCTTCCGTCACCCGGAAGGAACAGCGGTAGGCAACTCCGCCCGGTGCCTTGTTGGTGTAGACTCCGTCGACCTCAAGATGGGCGGTCGGGAAATCATAGGAGCCGGTGACGATGTTGAAGAACCCGGCGGGCCATTTGGACGGGTCGGCGCAAGCATCAAAACCGCCATGGTCGGCGAGTACATGCACTTTCAACCCGGTCACGGTGCCATCATTCTTTGCGGCAATTTCCGTGGTCATGTGATAGTCGCGGGCAAAGGATGTGGTGGAGAGATTCTCCATCCGGTCCTCGACCCACTTCACCGGAACCCCGGTGACGATCGACGCAACGATTGAGCAGATGTAGCCCGGGTAAGCACCAACCTTGTTGCCGAAGCCACCGCCGATATCCGGCGCGATCACGTGGATCTTGTGCTCCGGAATGGTGGACAGCAGCGAGGCAACCGTGCGGATGACGTGCGGCGCCTGGAAGGTGCCCCAAACCGTCAGCTCTCCCTTCACCTTGTCCATGGACGCAACACACTGGCAGGTCTCCAGCGGTGACGGGTGTGTGCGGTGATAGGAGATCATCTCCTTGATGGTGACGTCGGCGTCGGAAAATGCTTTGGCGGTTTCGTCCTTGTCGCCCACTTGCCATTTGAAGATGTGGTTGTGGTGATCGCGCGTTCCGTGTGCGCCTTCTGTCTTGCCTTCAAGATCGGGCCGCAGGACGGGTGCGTCCGGGTCCATGGCCTTGAACGGATCGACCAGTACCGGCAGCTCTTCGTATTCGACTTCAACAAGCTGGATGGCGTCATCCGCAATGTAGCGGTTCTCCGCGACGACGAAGGCGACTTCCTGGTTTTGGTAGAGCACCTTGCCATCGGCCAGAACCATCTGGACGTCACCAGCTAGTGTCGGCATCCAGGCAAGGTTTACACCCTTCAGGTCTTCCGCCGTCAAAACGGCAATCACGCCTGGGATTTTGAGCGCTTCTGAAGCATCGATCTTGGTGATCTTTGCGTGTGGGTAGGGCGAGCGCACGAAATCACCGAACACCATGCCCCGCAGTTTGAGATCGTCCACATACTGGCCCTGGCCTTGCGTGAAGCGGATGTCTTCTACGCGCTTGCGCTTGCAACCCATGCCTTCGAGGGCTGCTTCCCGCTGTTCTCGTGTCGGGGTCATGTCGTTCATTCTGCAGCCTCCTGGAAATCAGTACCGTTGAGTTTGGCGGCAGCATACTGGATCGCCTTGACGATGTTCTGGTATCCGGTGCACCGGCACAGGTTGCCGGCGATCCCCATGCGGATTTCGTCTTCCGTTGGGTTCGGGTTTTCCTTCAAGAGAACATGCGCCCGCATAATCATGCCCGGTGTGCAGTAGCCACACTGGAGACCGTGCATCTGCCGGAAACCTTCCTGCAGGGCAGATAATGTGCCGTCCGGGTTGGCCATGCCTTCGACGGTCGTGAGGTCTGCGCCGTTGGCTTGCGCTGCGAACATCGTGCAGGCCTTGACCGACATGCCGTTCATTTCGATGGTGCAGGCCCCACAGTGGGATGTTTCGCAACCAATATGCGGGCCGGTGATGTCGAGATCTTCCCGCAGGAAGTGGATTAGAAGCGTGCGCGGCTCCACAAAGCGCTGCACCTTCTTGCCGTTGACGGTCATGGTGACCGGGATTTGTTCGATATCGCTCATTCTTGTCTCTCCCTCGTCCCCGGTCAGCTGCTTGCGCGCTCTGCTGCGCGGGCCAGTGCGCGTTCCAGCATCACGCCCGCCATTTTCGTGCGGTATTCGGCTGGACCGCGTCCATCGGATGCCGGTTCGGTTATGGCCTCTGCGGCTGCGACAGCTTTCTTCACGGTCTCTGCGTCCAAAGCAGACCCGGTCAGGATCTCGCCTGCCTCAGCGGCAAAAAGCGGAGTGTCGGCCACATTTGTGAGGGCTATGGAACAGGATGCGACGGTTCCGCCATTCATCGTGAGGAGAACCGCTGCGGCGGCGGTGGCGTAGTCACCCACCTTGCGCTTCAGTTTTTCATAAGCATAACCATGGCCCGTCGCCGGTATCGGGACCCGAACAGCGGTCAGAATTTCTTCCGGCGCCAGTGCCGTGAAATAGGCGGCCTCGTAAAACTCGCGCGCAGCGACTTCGCGGTCGCCGTCCGGGCCGGTCAGCACATACCTTGCGTTAAGGCATTGCATCAGGGCGGGCATGTCGTTGCCCGGATCGCCGTTAGCGACGTTGCCACCGAGTGTACCGAGATACCGGATCTGAGGATCGGCAATCAGCAAGGAGGTTTCGCGGATGATGGGAAGTTTTGCGGCAAGGAGATCCGACTGGATCATCTCATGTTGGGTGGTCATCGCTCCAATGACGATTGTGCCGCCGTCTTCTGAAGTACCCTTGAGGCCCTCGACACCGCCGAGGTCGATCAGATGCTCTGGCGCGGCCATGCGCAGCTTCATCATTGGGATCAGGCTGTGGCCTCCGGATAGCGGCCGGGCTTCATCGCCGTGTTCGGCCAGGATCGCCACTGCTTCTTTGACAGTCGCTGGCCGGTGATATGTGAATTCACCTGGGATCACGTCTTTCTCCTCCCTCATGCAGCTTAAACGGTCGGGCTGTGGTCCGAGATCTGGACAGGCCCTTTCGTTTGAGTACGGCGCTCTCCCACGCGCCTCATTTGACAATAACCGTCGCAGTTGCTGCAGCGCACTCTCAAGGAAACCTGCACAAATCACCTATTAGTATGCACGGAATACGTTTATTCCCTCACGAATTACGTCATCATTGCTGACGCTTTTTGTGAAAAAATCGATATTTTTGACTTTGGTGTGCAGATAAATATGTTCGAAATGTCAGTAATTTAAGGGTATCAAATTTCCAATTGACCTGTGGCTGTGCAGCGAAAGGCCAGAAAAGCGGTCTGGTTCACGAAATGCGGCCTTTGCACGCGTATGTTGCACTGCGTGCTGGGCGTTTTGCCGAAGGAAACCGATAGTACGATGCTAGTGAGCGGGAGCCGGGCCGGGCTCTGGAGCGTTGGTCGCCGACATTGTCGTGAGCTGGGATTTGACACGGCTCCAGCGAGAGCGGCTAACTGGCACAGACTGCCCTCCTTCACCCTGCAGGACCAGTAGGCCACCATCACCGGATCTCTTGAAGGAAGCGACACATGCAAGGTTCACGATGTGGCTCCGGTGCACCCGGTTGAAAGTTTTGCTGTCCAGCTGACGCTCGGCTTCGCTTATGGATAAGGGACAGAAATACTCCCGTGATCCGTCGAACAGCTTCGTGTAATGCGCATCTGCATGGATGGCCACGATCTCCGTTGTGGCGATCTGAGTTTTTTGACCGTCATGTTCGATCGGCAGCATCCTTTTTGCCGTCAATTTCTGCGCTTGGATCGGAGTGGCGGCGGACTGTAAGCCATGGGCAGTGCGTTTGGAGGTCTGCTCCGGTTTGGCAGAAGACGAACCTCCGGAATTCGCTTCCGCAGCCGCAAGGCTCGCTAGTGTTGCCGCTTGCAAAGCAAGCTCATCATCGAAGTGGGGAGCCTCATCCCCTTCAAGAGGCTGTTCCGGGACAAGCTTGAGCAGAAAAAGACCGGAGACAAGAAAAGCTACACAGGACACCAAAATGGCGAGAGTGCCGGGTTCTAGGGCCGGAGCAAGTGAGGGTGTTGGCGATTCAAGCGGTTCAACGGTCAAGCCGGCCATCGCGATGTAATGCATTGCAGAGATCGCAAGCGCCATCACGACCGCAGAGACAAACATTGGTGGCCGTCGTCCGGGGCCGAATAAGAGCCAGAGCGCAAGGCCTGAGGCGTTAAAGGCGATCAAGAAACTGGCAAATACATAGGCCGTGTCATGAGACAGACTTAACGAGAGATGCAACGCGTACATGCCTAGATAGTGCATCGTGCATATCCCGGCCCCCATGACAAAGGCTGCGATCCCAAGGCGAACGGGCGTCAGTTGGCGATTGCTGGCCGCAAACACGCCGATACCGACGACGAGCACACAGACGAGAAAGGAAAGAAGGGTCGGCAATACAAGGAAGTTTGTCAGGACAGGAAGGCGGGCGGCGAGCATACCAACAAAATGCATCGACCAAATTGCCAATGCGAGTGTGAGCGCGGCTCCAGCCAACAACAGACGCCGACGGGGTTCTGTCGACGTGCGGACTTGGACGGCCAAACCCAAACCAACATAGCTGCCCTGAAATGCCATTATCAGGGAAAGCGCCACGAGCCAAGGCTCGTGCGTCACTGTCATTGTGAGCGTCCTCCCACTCAACACCATTCATAGAACGAAGCAGTGTCCTGAGTTCAGGATAAGTGAAGAAGCGGCTCAGGCCAAGTTTCCAGTTTTTAATGCAACTCATTCGCAATAAGCTTGACACTTGCGAATGAGTTGCAATATCACTTGCATCAGAGTCAAACGCTTTGTGTGTGAGGTTTCAGTGAAAAAGACTGCTTTGTTTGCTGCTGTGGCAGCGGTCGCGATGATGTCCGGGCAGAGCGCTTGGGCAGAAGATAAGATGAAGGTCGTTACGACCTTTACAGTCATTGCCGACATGGCCTCAAATGTTGCCGGTGATGCGGCTGAGGTGGTGTCCATCACCAAGCCAGGCGCTGAAATTCATGGGTATGAACCAACGCCGCAGGACATCGTACGGGCCTCCGATGCCGACCTAATTCTGTGGAACGGCATGAACCTGGAGCTTTGGTTTGAACAGTTTCTTTCAAACCTCGGAGACATCCCGTCGGCGACACTGACAGACGGCATTGATCCGATTTCCATCAGAAGCGGGTCCTACGAGGGCAAGCCCAACCCCCACGCCTGGATGGGCCTCAACAATGCGCAGGTCTACATTGACAACATTGCAGCTGCATTTTCGGCCCAGGATCCGGCCAACGAGGACGTCTACAAACAGAATGCGGAAGCCTACAAAGAGCAGTTGCGCGGCGTGATTGAACCGCTTCGTGAGACAATCGCACAAGTTCCGGAAGACAAGCGTTGGCTTGTGACTTGTGAAGGTGCCTTTAGTTACCTCGCGCGGGATTTCGGCATGAAGGAACTGTACCTGTGGCCGATGAATGCTGATCAGGTTGGGACACCACAACAGGTCCGCTCGGTTATTGACGGCGTAAAAGAAAACAACATCCCGGTGGTCTTTTGTGAAAGCACGGTCAATACAGCGCCTGCTGAACAGGTCTCCCGGGAGACTGGCGCGAGTTATGGCGGGGTGCTTTATGTCGACTCACTCAGCGAAGCCGACGGGCAGGTCCCGACCTATCTCGACCTTCTGCGGGTGACATCAACAACGGTCGCCGAAGGGCTCGAAAGCGCGACCAATTGATTTTTCCGCGGCGCCTTTCGGTGCCGCGGCTCTTCCCCGGCGGACCGGATTTTGTAATGATTGGATTTGTTGAATGTTGAAGGTCATCGAGGAGCCGGAGTTGGCATCGACAAACTTGGTGTCAGATATCGGGATCTCCGCAGAGGACGTGACCGTAACCTACCGCAATGGCCATACCGCGCTTTGGAACGCCAGTTTTGAGATCCCGCGTGGCACAGTCACCGCACTCGTCGGCGTCAACGGCGCCGGTAAATCAACACTCTTCAAGGCTATCATGGGCTTTGTGCCAGCTGCGAAGGGAACCATTCAACTTCTGGGCATGAGCGTCAAAGAAGCGCTTCGCAAAAACCTCGTCGCCTACGTACCGCAGTCGGAAGAAGTCGACTGGTCATTTCCGGTGCTGGTTGAAGACGTCGTCATGATGGGCCGGTATGGCCACATGGGGTTTTTGCGCCGTCCCAAACAGTCCGATCACGATGCTGTTGCCCAAGCGCTCAGCCGGGTCAACATGCAGGATTACCGGAAGCGCCAGATCGGGGAACTGTCTGGTGGTCAGCGCAAACGTGTGTTCCTCGCGCGGGCATTGGCACAAGACGGCCAAGTCATTCTGCTGGATGAACCGTTCACGGGCGTCGACGTCAAAACCGAGGAACAGATTATCGAACTCCTTGGAGAATTGCGGGCCGAAGGACGCGTGATGCTGGTCTCCACTCACAATCTCGGATCTGTACCGGAATTCTGTGACCGCACTGTGCTCGTCAAGGGAACGGTGCTGGCCTTTGGCCCCACCGAAACGACGTTCACCCGTGAGAACCTGGAATGGGCCTTTGGCGGCGTTCTCCGGCATTTCACCATCAGCGATCAGACGTTGCACACGGATGGGGATGACCGGAAGGTGACCATCCTGACCGATGATGAACGCCCATTTGTTCAATATGGAGATGAAACGCAAACGGCCGAGAAACGGCCATGATTGCCACTCTGCTTGAGCCTTTCAACTACGCCTATATGACGAACGCCATGTGGGTATCCGCGCTTGTCGGCGGCGTTTGTGCGTTCCTTTCTGCCTATCTCATGCTCAAGGGCTGGTCTTTGATTGGTGACGCTCTTTCGCATTCTGTCGTGCCGGGTGTCGCCGGCGCCTATATTCTCGGTTTGCCGTTTGCTCTCGGGGCTTTCATTGCTGGCGGGCTCGCTGCCGGAGCCATGTTGTTCCTGTCGGAACGGTCCGGATTGAAAGTCGATGTGATCATCGGATTGATCTTCACCTCATTCTTCGGACTGGGCCTCTTCATTGTGTCGGTCAATCCGATGTCGGTTTCGATCCAGACGATCACCATGGGCAACATTCTGGCCATCACACCGGAAGACACGCTTCAGCTTGCGATTATCGGGTTTGTGTCGCTGGGCGTGCTGCTTCTCAAGTGGAAGGACCTTATGGTCACTTTCTTTGACGAGAACCACGCGCGTACCATCGGTCTGCGGCCGGGGCTTCTGAAGGCAGTGTTTTTTATTCTGCTGTCTGCTTCCGTTGTGGCGGCCATGCAGACGGTAGGTGCGTTTCTGGTGATCGCTATGGTGGTCACGCCGGGTGCAACGGCATATCTTCTGTGTGACAAGTTCCCAAGACTGATCGCACTGTCTGTTGTGATTGGATCGGTCACCAGTTTTTCCGGTGCCTATATTAGCTACTTTCTAGATGGAGCGACCGGCGGGATCATCGTGGCGCTGCAGACCCTGATCTTTCTTGTTGCCTTTGTCTTTGCGCCAAAACACGGCCTTTTGGCCGCGCGCCGGAAAGCATCTGAAGCGCTTCGCAATGGGCCTTCTGATACCGTGTTGCCAGGGCAGCCCGGCGGAGGGCCGCAGTGATGGATCTCGATTTTCTTCTTCTGCCGTTCAAATTCCCATTTATGCAGAACGCGTTCCTGATCTGCGTTCTGGTTTCGATTCCGACCGCGCTGTTGTCCTGTTTTTTGGTCATGAAAGGATGGGCGCTGATGGGTGACGCTGTCAGTCATGCCGTTCTTCCCGGCATTGTGCTGGCCTACATCGTCGGCCTTCCCTTGATTGTGGGTGCCTTTGCCGCCGGCATGGTGTGCGCTGTGGCAACTGGGTATCTCTCGACCAACAGCCGGGTAAAGCAGGACACCGTCATGGGTGTTGTTTTCTCCGGCATGTTCGGTCTTGGGATCGTGCTCTATGTGGCGGTCGAAACTAACGCTCACCTTGACCACATCCTCTTCGGCAACATGCTTGGTGTTGGCAATCAGGACCTCTGGACCGCTGGCATCATCTCACTTGTTGTTGCAGGTGGTCTGGTTTTGAAATGGAAGGATCTTGTCCTTCACAGTTTCGATGCTGCTCAGGCAAGGGCCTCGGGGCTGCCGGTCAATTTGCTTCACTATGGCCTGCTTGCTGCACTCTCATTGACGATCGTTGCGACCCTTTCGGCGACCGGGCTGATCCTTGCCATTGGTTTGGTGATTGCACCGGGCGCGATCGCTTTTTTGCTTGTGCGGAAATTCAGCACGATGCTCTGGGTGTCCGTGGTTGTCTGCATGCTCTCCATGCTTGCCGGTACGTATTTGAGCTTTTTCATCGACAGTGCGCCGGCACCGACCATTGTCTTAATCCTGACAGCAGCGTTCATTGCAGCCTTCATCCGTCGGCAAATTGTTACTCGGCAGATGTCTTTGCGCAGGGTTGAGGATGACAGGACCCTCAAAGGGGTTTGAACTTTACAACGTTTGTTTCCTTTGAAATCGTTCAGGAACAGCGACGAAAAAAGCCGCCCCGAAGCGTTCGGGACGGCTTTTTCGTTTTGGACTTTTGACCGGGTCAGTTTTTGACCGGAAGTGTCAACGAGACAAGATCCTGGCCCACAATAGTGGTGCCGTCGAAACCACTTTCGGCCACGGCTCCGGTATAGTCCTCGTTGGTCAATGCGCCTTCAGGGAGTTTGTAAGGGCCTTGGCGCGGGGCGCCGACCGGCGGGATCAGATGGGTGAGCATCAAGTGTTTTACCCCGGCCCTGCGGGCTAGATGCCCAAGGTCCGTGGCATTGCTTTGACGGAAATAAATCGGTGGCGGGAAACCTGTGCCACCGTCTGGCCCCATGACCGGGTGGATCGTGGAATGCACGACAATGTCCGCACCTTGTGCCAGTTTTTCGACCTGGCCTGATGTAGATGTCTCTCGCGGCGGCTTGCGCACATCATTGCCTGCATCACCGCCGATCACCACGCTGCCGGCAGGGGTATCCACCCGATAGGAAGCATGCCCTGGAATGTGCGTTGACTGGATGGCGCTGACTGTTACGTCGCCTTTTGACCAGACTTCCTGGGCCTCATCTTGAGGTTTGAAGTCCTTGACATTGATCAGCTCGGCCGGGCCACCGGGAAGGCGTTTTTTGTTTTCAGCTAGCCGTTGGGCGATTTCACCGGAGTTGATCAAGGCATCTCCGATATGTGTGGCAAAGCGCTCGCAGCTTAAGGAGAAGCCAAGCGGAGATTTGGTTTCCTCACTGCACACCAGATCAACCTTTGGCCCGCCAGAATTAAAGTGCCAGCGCAGCTGCATCATGTCTGCAAGGCCCTCGGTGTGATCGGAATGCAGATGGCTCAGGAAAATCGCATCGATTTTGCCGACCGGCACACCGGCCTGGGACAGGCGCTGCGTGGTTCCACGGCCGGTATCGAACTGCAAGCGCATGTCGTTGCATTTGTTTTCTTCCGAGCCGTACTGAACAAGAGTACCGGCACCCGCCTGTCCTTGAAAGACAGGTGGTCCGCCTTGGGTGCCGGTTAAGGTGACTTTGAGACAGTTCTCTGCCAGTGCGGGCGGCGCCATCAAGGTGCTTGCGCTGAACAGCAATCCAGAAATCAGTGTCCGAAACATCGTTTCCTCCCAATGGTTTCGTTTCTTCCTTCTTTAAGTCCCGTGTTTCTTGAGCCTTTGGATGGCGCCGCGTGCTTTGCCCGGCGCCGGCCGATTTTTGCTTACGAGAAACTCGTTTTTTTCGCCGAAAGACCGACCGACAGCGTGAAACTGCCTTCATTGATCATCCAGCTTCGGAGTGTGTAGCTGCGAACCCCGCGCGCATGCATTGGGTCGGCATCAGCAAGCGCTCGAGCTTCTTCCAGAGACGTCGCTCGATAGATGATCATGCCTTCGCCCTGCATTTCTTCGCCGGTTTCATCGGAGACCGGACCAGCAAAGGCGAGGCTGCCTGATGCTTCCAACTGCGCCTGGTATGCGAGGTGATCAGGGAGGGTCCCGGGAATATCTGCGTCCGGTCCGACAGGCTTTGTGTTGACGACATAAAGCTCCAAAGCAAGCGCACCGCGCTCTTTGGCGATCTGCTTATATTCCTGCCATTTGGGCATTTTTATCCTCCAATTTTGAAGCAGTATAAAAAAATCGATATTATTTGACAAACTAAAAAAACGTCGTCAAAGTGATGCGGTATTCGTTAACACCGAGGAAATCATGCGCTTCATTGTGGGAACCGGGCCTGGAGGACAGGGCGTTTATCTGGTCGAAGGTCAAAAGGCTTGGAACTTGACGGCACTGGACCGCAAAGTTGGCCATGATCTGATGGGTTTGATTTCCGGCGCAGCGGATCTTTCCGAACTGGTGGCCAAAAAAGACGAAGGTGCCAGTTTTGATCTGTCCGCGATTACGCCGGAATTGCCGGTGGCGGCACCCGGCAAGATCATTTGCCTTGGGTTGAATTACGTCGATCATATCAAGGAAGGCGGATACGATGTGCCGACCTATCCGGCGCTCTTCATGCGGTCGATGACGTCAATGATCCCCGCCGGGGCTCCGATGGTGCGTCCTTCGTGTTCCGAGCAGCTCGATTATGAAGCCGAACTTATGGTGATCATCGGCAAAGGCGGCCGCCATATCAGTGAAGACAGCGCGTTGGATCACGTCTTCGGTTACACGCTTTTCAACGATGGTTCCGTTCGCGAATATCAGCGCAAAACCCATCAATGGACGCCTGGCAAGAACTTTGATGGAACTGGTCCCGTGGGCCCAGTTGTCGTGACGCCGGACGAGCTGCCAAAGGGCGCAGAAGGCTTGAAGATCGAAAGCCGGGTCGGCAGCGAAATTTTGCAAAGCGCGACCACGTCCGACATGCTGTGGAGCGTGGCCCGTACGATCTCTACCATCTCTGAATATACGACCCTGGAACCGGGTGATTACCTTGCCATGGGGACACCCCCCGGCGTGGGGCACGCGAAGACGCCTCAGCGCTGGCTGCGACCGGGTGAAGTGGTTGAAGTCGAAATCGAGGGCATCGGTATTTGTGCAAACCCGATTGTCGCTGAAGAAGACATGCGCGCGACGGAGGCCGCCGAATGACTATGGCAGCGTCGCAAGCACCGGTTGGAGAAGCTCTGGCAACCTTGCGTGCTGAGGCCCAGGATGTGGTCCGGTCCCTGCGCGAACGGGTTGCGAAACTTGATGATGACGGCATTGATCTGATCCTGCGCCAGGCGCGTTCGCATTATGCCTGGCAAGACAAGCCGGTGTCCCGTGACACGCTTGAATTGCTTTACGAGATCACCGCTGCAGGTCCAACGAGCATGAACACCTGTCCGGCGCGGTTCTTCTTCATCGAGAGCCAGGCTGCAAAGGAGCGGCTGGCCAAGTCGCTCAAGGACAAGAACATCGACAAGATGATGTCTGCACCGGTGGCTGTGATCATTGCCCATGATCTGGACTTCTGGAAAGAGCTGCCATTCCTGTTTCCGCACGAGGACCGGCGGCCGCATTTTGAAGGCAAGCCTGAACATTCCGAGACGACCGCATTCCGGAACGGGACGTTGCAAGGCGCCTATTTCATGATCGCTGCACGGGCCCTCGGTCTTGATGTGGGAGCCATGTCCGGCTTTTCAAACAAGATAGTCGATGAGGAGTTTTTTGCCGGCACGACGTTGAAATCGAACTTCTTGTGTAATCTTGGATATGCGGATGAGAGTGCGTTGTTCCAAAAATTGCCGCGGTTGCCGTTTGAGACCGCCTGCAAGTTCTTGTGAGGCCGCATGCCGAGCTTGAGAGAAAAAACAGTTGTCAAGCTTCGTGCCAAAGGGCTGGGCATCAGCCATTCACGGACAGACGTTTCCATACGCGACTTGACCTTTCAGATCGATGAACCGGAGGCGCGGGGTGGCACAAACTTGGGACCAGCGCCAACGGAAGCTGCGTTGGCCGCTCTGGCGGGTTGTACAAATGTAATCGGGCACAAGTGTGCCAGCAAACTGGGGGCCGACATCGGTCACCTGACAATCGAAATTACCTGCGAATTCGATCGCCGGGGCGTCACTCTTGAGGAGGAGATCGACGTTCCCTTTGTCGCGTTGCGGCAGGTGGTGACCAGCGATGGTACGGTCTCGCAAGAGGAGCTCGACCGCGTCGGATCTGAAGTCGCCAAGTACTGTCCCCTGTCCAAACTGTTTGAACAGTCGGGGACCTCAATGGAGACAACTTGGGCCAAAGCCTGAGGTCTCTGATGTTTTGGGAGGAAATGTGATGATCGGAAAACTGACCAGACGGAGCGTATTCGCTCTTGCGGCCTTGAGCGCAACTGCAATGCCGTCTTTTGCGACCGAAACCATCAAGGCGGTTGTGATTGATGGCTATCCGGCCCGTGCGATGTGGGTCAAGGAGTTCACAAACTTCTTCATTCCTGAAGTCGACAAACGCCTTGCTGAAAAAGGCAATTACAAGATCGACTGGCAAGAGAGCTATGGTGGGTCAATCGTCAAACCGAAAGGCGTTCTTGAGGGCGTTAAGCTCGGTCTGGGCGATATCGGGATTGTCACCACGATCTTCCATTCATCCAAGCTGTCAAGCCAGGCTTTGTCCGCCGTGACACCGTTCATTGCGCCGGATGCCCGGGTTGTTGCCAAAGCGGTCGACGAGATCGCCAAGGAATACCCGACCATGCAGAAGGAGTTTGAGGCTCAAAACCAGGTCTATCTGGCAACGGGCGTGGTGCTCGACACCTACCAGGTGTTTTCCAAGGAGCCGATCGACTCGCTGTCTGACTTGAGTGGATCCAAGGTTGCCGGTGCAGGCATGAACTTGCGGTACCTGGAAGGTCTCGACAATGCCGCCGGTGTGCGCGGTGGTCTGACGGACTTCTACAATATGCTGCAGACCGGGCTGGTCGACAACGCGATGCTGTGGCCGGAAGCTGCCAAGACCTTCAAGATCGCTGAAGTGGCACCGTATATGCTCAAAGCGGATCTCGGCGCGGTGAATTCCAAAACGATCACCGTGAATAAGGACTACTGGGACAAGCTCCCGGATGAAGTCAAAGAAGTGCTGCAGGACGTGGCTGTTGCCTATCGCGATCACGTGGCCGGTGTTGCCATGGACCGCGCTGAAGCAAGCCGTGCCGCTTATGTGGAATCCGGCGGTACGATCGTCGAGATGGACCCGGCTGAACGTGCACAATGGGCCGCAAACATGCCGAATATCGCGGTCGAATGGGCTGCAGATCTCGACACAAAAGGCGAACCAGGCAGCGATATGCTGAAGTCCTATACGGCCAAACTGAAGGAAGCTGGCCATACCCCGGTCCGGGACTGGTCCGCGGAACTGACGCAGTAAGCCGCAGGCTTGAGTACAGGATTAGCTCTATGCTGCGTCTTCTGGACACCGGCCTCAAGGCCTTGGCAACATCAGCCAACTGGGTAGCGATCGGCGCTAACGCAGTTGGCACCCTGATCGTCCTCGGTCTGGTTCTGGTGGTCAATTACGATGTGGTGGCGCGTGGCTTCTTCAACGCGCCATTTCGGGGGGCAGTCGAAGTTGTTCAGTTCTCGATGGTTCTGATTGTCTTCCTGCAGTTGCCTGATGTCGTTCGGATGAGCAGGCTTACCCGCTCTGATGGATTTCTGACGATTCTGGGAACAACCCGGCCAAAACTGGCTGACACTATCCGTAGGGTGATCGACTTTGCTTCGGCGGTTTTCATGGCTTTGGTTGCCTATGCAATTTGGCCGGAGTTCGTCGAAATGTACGAAACAAAAGACTTCTTCGGTGTCCCGGGTATCTTCACAGCCCCCTGGTGGCCAATCAAGCTGGCCATCTATCTTAGCGCTGGACTGTGCACACTTCTGTTTCTTTTCAAGGCCTTCGAACGACTGGGTAAGCCTTCAGACGACGACAGTGAACTGGGGTACAGCGGACCCTATTTCGGCCAGAAGAACGCACCAAAACCGGATGAGCCTGCGGCTGAAGAGAAAATTCAATGAGCCCATTTGAAATTGGAATTGCGTCCGTTGTCGCGATCGTCGTTCTCGTCTATCTGGGCGTCTACATTCCGATCGCGCTCGGCTTGGTGTCCTTCGTTTCAATCTTGTTGATGCGAGACAATTTCGATCTCGCGATCAATCTTCTGAAAATCGCCATTGGCGACAGTGTGATGGAATACACTTTCGCCACGGTGCCGCTCTTCACGTTCATGGGCCTGATTGTCTCAAAGGCAGGCCTCGGAGCTGATATCTATCAGGTCATGAATTCCGGGTTCCGGCGGGTCAAGGGCGGGATCGGCATGGCGACCGTCGGTGCCAATGCGGTCTTTGCTGCGGTGACTGGATCATCCATTGCCTCCGCTTCGGTCTTTTCTAAGGTCTCCGTTCCTCAAATGCTCGCGTTCAACTATAATCCGCGTTTCGCAGTGGGGGTGGTGGCAGGGTCGTCGGTCCTTGGGATGATCATTCCGCCATCGGCGATGTTGATCATTTATTCCTTTGTCGCTGAGCAGAGCGTCGGAGATATGTTCCTTGCCGGTGTTGTCCCGGGCTTGATGTTGGCAGCAGCTTACGTTGTTGCGATCTTTTTGATGGGACGTTTCACGCCAAAGTATGTCGGTGGTCGTACGTCGGATGAAACAGAGTGGATGAGCCCTCTGGAAATTGCGGACAAAACCATTCCAACGCTCTTGTTGATCGTTGCGGTGCTCGGTGGGATATACACTGGATGGCTAACCCCGGTTGAAGCAGGTGCTGCAGGATCTCTTCTTGGATTGCTGATCGCTGCGTTCCGTAAAAAGCTGACATTGCAGTCGCTGTGGCAGGCGCTTTTGGAAACCGGTCACATCACGGCGTCTATTCTGTTCTTGATCACTGCCGCATCGATCTACAGCCGGATGCTCGGTCTCGCAGGCCTGCCGAATGAGCTCGGAGATCTCCTCACGGAAACGCAAATGACCTTCTTCTGGGTCATGGTGATCTATGTGCTGATGATGATTTTCCTTGGCACCATTCTCGATACCGCGTCGATCATTCTCATCGTGGTGCCTTTGTTCCTGCCGCTAGTCGAACCGATGGGCATGTCCCTTGTTTGGTTCGGCATTGTGACGGTGGTCGGCGCGGAAATCGGGCTTCTAACTCCGCCACTCGGCATTTCGTGTTTTGTGATCAAGGCAACGTTGAACGACCCTAGGATTTCCTTGAAGGATGTGTTCATCGGCGCGTTTCCCTTCGCGCTGGTGATGCTGATCGTTCTAATCGCTCTGATCCGCTGGCCGTCCTTGAGCCTGGCCATCTTAAACTAAGGGGAGCTCCATGCGCAGCGTCACCAAAGACAACATAACTGACGTCTTCATGAACTATTTCGGGCCGGATACGGATCCGCGCCTCAGGGAGATATTGCAGAGCCTTGTCACCCATCTGCATAACTTTGCCCGGGAGACGAACCTCACCCATGCCGAATGGCGCAAGGGCATCGAGTTCCTCGAGTGGGCCGGAGATATTTCAGACAAGGAACGGCACGAGTTTGTGCTTTTGTCCGATGTTCTTGGCCTCTCCTCGCTGGTTGACATGCTGCACTCTCATCCTGAGGGCACGTCTTCCAGCGTGCTTGGGCCGTTCCATATTATGGGGTCTCCACCGCTTCCGATTGGCGGGGATCTGCGTGGTGATTTCAAGGAACAAGTCCTGCTCGCCCAAGGCATCGTGCGGGACATGGACGGAAATCCCATTGAGGGTGCCGAACTTGATATCTGGCAGACGGCACCGAATGGTCTGTACTCCAGTCAGGACCCGGATCAGGACACTTACTCCTTCCACGGGATCCAAACCACGGGCGCAGATGGCCGTTATGCGTTCACGTCTGTAAAGCCGGTGAGTTACACGGTTCCAAGTGATGGCCCGGTTGGCGATATCCTGCGGGCCAGTGGGCGCCATCCTTGGCGGCCATCGCATCTGCACTACATTGTCACGGCTCCAGGGTTCCGTCCGCTTGTAACCGAGATTTTTCCAGATGATGATCCGTATCTGGATGAGGACACCGTGTTCGGCGTGCGTGAAGATCTCGTTATGACCTATGTCGAGAAGCCAGCAGGGAGCTTCCCGGCAGACGGGTTTGAGCTTTCCGGAAAGGTCGACGGACCCTATCTTCTCGCCGATTTCGATTTGGTTCTGGTACGGGAATAAGGTCTACAGCGAGACAATACGAAGGCGGGTCGTTTGGCCCGCCTTTTTTACACCTGACCCTCTCTTTGAGAGCTGATTTTGCTCTCTACTCGGCAGCTTCTGAGGTGAAGAGCCTCTCCAAAAAAGCACCAGTGCGCTGGTAGTGATCCAGCAAGAGATGGCAGGCTGTTTCTGTGTCGCGGTCGACAGCTGCATTCATAATCGCCGTGTGTTCACTACCGATATCGCGAGTTGAGTAGTCCAATGCCTTGCCGGCCAGATAGCGGTACCGGATATTGAGATCATAGAGCTGATTGCAGAACTTCAGGAGAACCTTCGAGGTGCAGGCTGCGAGAAGGTTCATATGGAACGTCTTGTGCAGATCCTCGAACCGCTCAACATTGTTGCGTGGTTCGCGCATCATCCGGTGGTGGCTGATGACTAGGTTGTCTTCCCAGACCTGATCAGCATGGGCAATGCTTTCCCGCAGTGCCATCTCTTCCAGATGGCACCGGAGTTTCAGGATTTCGGCAAAGTTTTCCCGGCCAACCTCCGCACTCCGAAAACCACGTTGGTCCAGTCTTTCTACTAGAAGGTCCGATACAAGCAAGGTCAGAGCCTCGCGGATCGGGGAACCGCCCATATCCAGCTTCTTGCGCAGGTTTTCGATTTTCAGTTTTTCGCCGGGCGGGATTTCTCCGGTCAGAATCATCTGCCGTATCGCGAGATAGGCGCGCTGGGTGGCTGACGGTTCTTGAGCCGGGTCGATATGAGGCTGAATATTCATGGGTGTGATAATATCGATTTTTTTGCAAAAATGCCAGTTATTTCTTGCTTAATCCTACGTGCTTATACGTAAATCATCAGTCAAATTCCCGAGAGTTCTGCCGCTTGAGGTGGTTCGGTGCCACAGTCGTATATGAACGCCAGTCCAAACCGATCTGTGAGCCGCATTGAAGAGATCGGTGTTCGATTTAAGTAGCTGAAAGACAGTTATAAAATTCAAAGTATCACATTTTTTCCAAAAAATAGTTCATAGTGTGATGTTTTGGTGTTATACAAAGCTGACCGATCGGTCGGCGAATGCCTGATTGATCGCGAAATGGGAGAGATAAATGCCAAATGCCTTCATCTGCGACGCCGTGCGCACCCCTATCGGCCGGTATGGCGGAGCCTTATCTCCAGTACGTGCAGATGATCTGGCAGCGATTCCTCTCCAGGCCCTGAAGGAGCGCAACCCTAATGTCGATTGGGAGGCTGTTGCTGATGTGATCCTCGGCTGTGCCAATCAGGCTGGCGAAGACAACCGCAATGTTGCCCGTATGGCTGTGCTTTTGTCCGGGTTGCCGGTCTCCGTTCCTGGCACAACAGTGAACCGGCTTTGTGGATCCGGGATGGATGCCATCGGCATGGCCGCCCGCGCGATCCGGGCAGGAGATGCTGAGTTGATGCTTGCGGGCGGTGTTGAAAGCATGAGCCGGGCACCGTTTGTTGTCGGCAAAGCGACGACAGCGTTTTCGCGCAATGCCGAGATGTATGACACTACTATTGGCTGGCGCTTTAAGAACAAGAAACTGGAAAAGGCTTTCGGCACGCATTCAATGCCGGAGACGGCTGACAATGTGGCGGAGGACTACAAGATCTCCCGCGAAGACCAGGACAAGTTTGCAGCGGAAAGCCAGCGCCGATGGGCCGCAGCGCAGGAAGCTGGCGTTTTTAAGGATGAAATCGCTCCTGTCACGATCCCGCAACGCAAAGGCGATCCGATTGTCGTTGATACGGATGAACATCCGCGGCCGGGCACGGGTGTCGAGGCCTTGGCAAAACTGCGTGGCGTAAACGCGCCTGATTTGACGGTTACGGCTGGAAATGCGTCCGGGGTCAACGATGGATCTGCTGCAGCGCTGATCGCTTCGGAAGAAGCCGCAAGTGCGAATGGGCTGACGCCCAAGGCCCGCATTGTTGCCATGGCAGCAGCCGGCGTTCCGCCACGTGTCATGGGCATTGGTCCGGTGCCGGCGACGCAAAATGTTCTGGGCCTCGCGGGTCTGACGCTTGAGCAAATGGATGTGATTGAACTCAATGAGGCTTTTGCGTCCCAATCGCTCGCAGTTTTGCGTGAGCTTGGTTTGCCCGATGATGCACCCCACGTGAATGCCAACGGCGGGGCCATTGCCATTGGCCATCCACTCGGCATGAGCGGATCGCGGCTGGTCCTGCACGCCGCCAATCAGCTGCAGCGGACTGGCGGGCAGTATGCGCTTTGCACCATGTGTGTCGGTGTTGGTCAGGGGATCGCGCTCGTTCTAGAGCGGGTGTAAATTGGATTTGAAAGGGCTCGGGACGGTGCCGGTTGCTTTGAAACCAGGCGGTCGCTTTGAGGAAAGCCCAATCGGAACGCGCTGGATTTAAGTCCGGCACAGTTGGAGGAAGTGGCATGTACGCACAGCTTGTGAAATCTGACGCTCTGAAGTCCCGCGAGGAAATGTCGCCCGAAGAGCAGGCTTTCCAGGAGCGGATCGACAACGGTGAAAAGATTGAGCCGAAGGACTGGATGCCGGAAGGCTACCGCAAGACCTTGATCCGTCAGATTGGTCAGCATGCGCATTCCGAAATCGTTGGCCAGCTGCCGGAAGGCAACTGGATTACCCGTGCACCGACCCTTGAGCGCAAGGCCATTCTCCTTGCAAAGGTTCAGGACGAAGCCGGACATGGGCTTTATCTCTATTCGGCGGCCGAAACACTGGGTGTCAGCCGGGACGAGCTGTTTGAGGCCTTGCATTCCGGCAAGATGAAATACTCCTCGATCTTCAACTACCCAACACTGAACTGGGCCGATATGGGCGCGGTTGGATGGTTGGTCGATGGCGCTGCCATCATGAACCAGGTGCCGCTGCAGCGGACATCCTTCGGGCCCTATTCCCGCGCGATGATCCGGATCTGCAAGGAGGAAAGTTTCCACCAGCGTCAGGGCTATTCCATCATGATGAAGATGGCCTTCGGCACGCCGGAGCAGAAGGAAATGGCACAGGATGCCCTGAACCGGTTTTGGTACCCGTCGCTGATGATGTTTGGTCCCTCCGACAAGGATTCCGTCCACTCCGCCCAATCGATGGCCTGGAAGATCAAGATCAACACCAACGATGAATTGCGCCAGAAGTTCGTCAACGAGACCGTGCCGCAGGCCGAGTATCTCGGGCTGACCGTTCCGGACGAAACACTCGCCTGGAACGAGGAGAAGCAGGGTTACGACTTCGCCGAGCCGGATTGGAACGAGTTCTTTGAAGTGATCAAGGGCAATGGTCCGTGCAACCGAGAACGGCTGGAAGCCCGGGTCAAGGCCTGGGATGACGGCGAGTGGTTCCGCGATGGCTTGAACGCTTATGCCGACAAGGCGGCAGATCGCCGTCAGGCTGCCTCCGTGGCCGCAGAGTAACCGACAAGACGATTGAGGGAGAGACAGTCATGAGCAAGAAAGAGTGGCCGCTCTGGGAAGTGTTTATCCGCGGTCAGCATGGCCTGAACCACCGTCATGTCGGTAGCCTGCATGCACCGGATGCGGAGATGGCGATCAACCACGCCCGGGATGTCTACACCCGCCGCAAGGAAGGTGTTTCCATCTGGGTGGTGCCGTCCAAGGAGATCACAGCGTCCAGCCCGTCTGAAAAAGGCCCGCTGTTTGATCCGGCTGAAAGCAAGACATATCGCCATCCGACCTTCTTCGATATTCCGGAAGAAGTGGGGAAAATGTGATGAGCGATCAAACTGTAGCTTCCGGTGCAGCTCACGATCCGTTCGTTTCCGATACTGAGCTGAAACCGGCCTTCTTTGAATGGCTCTGCCGTATGGGCGACAACGCTCTGGTTCTTGGTCACCGCTCGTCCGAATGGTGCGGTCATGGCCCGGTTCTGGAAGAAGACATCGCTCTCGCGAACACCGCGCTTGATCTAATCGGCCACACGCAGATGTGGCTTGGTCTTGCAGGCGAGGTTGAAGGTCAGGGGCGCGACGCGGACAAGCTCGCCTATCTGCGCGATGCCTTCAAGTTCCGCAATGTCTTGCTCGTTGAGCTTCCGAAGGGCGACATGGCCGTCACGGTGATGCGGGAGTTTCTGTTCGACGCCCATCATCACCTGCTGCTTTCCTGGCTCTCCGAAAACTCCAAGAGCCCGCGCGTTGCCGAAATTGCCGCAAAAGCTCTAAAAGAAGTGAGCTATCACCTGGAGCGGGCGTCTGATCTTGTTGTCCGGCTGGGCGACGGGACACCGGAGAGCCATCGCAGAATGCAGGACGCCCTGAACCTCTTGTGGCCTTATACGGGCGAGATGTTTGAAGGTGATGCTCTGGATGCGGCTGTTGCTGAAGCCGGTATTGCACCGAAACCAGAGGATCTGAAAGCGGACTGGGAAACTTCCGTGCGCGAGATCCTGGATGAGGCGACGTTGAAAGCGCCCGAGACAGCTGGTTTCGTTCATAAGGGCGGCAAGCAGGGCCGTCATACGGAGCATCTAGGCTACATCCTTGCGGAGATGCAGTTCCTGCAACGCGCTTACCCTGGCGCGAGTTGGTAAGGAAGTCTGCTATGTCCGCACCCCAAACCACGCCGACTGAGCAGGTCTGGGACTGGCTTGCCGAAGTCCCGGATCCGGAGATCCCCGTTGTCTCCGTGACAGAGCTCGGCATCATCCGCGACGTTCAATATGATGGCGATACCCTCGTGGTGGCTGTGACGCCGACTTATTCGGGATGTCCTGCAACGGCTGTCATCGACCTGATGATTGAGGACAAGCTGCGCGAAAAGGGCATGAAGAATGTGCGTCTGGAACGGCGTCTCTCACCGCCATGGACTACGGATTGGGTGACGCCTGAGGCGCGCGAGAAACTGAAACAGTTTGGCATCGCGCCGCCGATCGATGGCACGGCTGCTGATGGCATGGGCGCAAAAGCGGCCCGCTTGTCCGGTCAGACAAATCTCGTGGTTCCCTGCCCAAGATGCGGCTCCGCTCATACCGAACGGGTCAGCCAGTTCGGGTCGACACCTTGCAAGGCCGCCTGGCGCTGCAAGGACTGCCTGGAACCGTTCGACTATTTCAAGTGCATTTGACACCCAGGAGGAGGGTTTCGCCCATGGCACGATTTCACGCGCTTCAAGTTACCGATATCCGCCGCGATACCCGCGATGCCGTTGTGGTCACGCTGAAGCCCGACGCCGCAGATCAAGACGCTTTTGACTTCATTCAGGGGCAGTACCTGACGTTTCGCCGCGACTTCGACGGCGAGGAGTTGCGCAGATCCTATTCGATTTGCGCGGGCAAGGATGAGGGGTGCCTGAAGGTCGGGATCAAACGGGTCGAGGGCGGTGCGTTTTCGACCTGGGCCAATGAAGAACTAAAAGTTGGCGACCGTCTTGATGTCATGCCGCCAATGGGCCGGTTCTTTACCGAACTTGAGCCGGAGAAGGCCAAAAGCTATCTCGGCTTTGCCGGCGGGTCAGGCATCACACCGGTTCTCTCGATCATCAAAACGGTTCTGGCGCGCGAGCCGAAGAGCACATTTACCCTGATTTACGCCAACCGCCAGACCAGCTCGATTATGTTCCGCGAGGAACTGGAAGACCTGAAAAACACCTACCTCGGCCGGTTCTCGGTAATCCATATACTGGAGACGGAAACCCAGGACATTGATCTCTTCACCGGCCGGATCGATGGGGAAAAGATGGATCTCTTGTTCCGTCTATGGGTCGATGCCGAAGAGGTCGATACGGCTTTCATCTGTGGTCCGGAGCCGATGATGCTGACCATCGCGAACAGCCTGCGCAAGCACGGCCTTGCCGATGAGCAGATCCGGTTCGAGTTGTTTGCGTCTTCCCAACCCGGCCGGGCAAAAGCCAAAGCTGTTTCCGAAGCGGCCGCCAATAGCACGGGGACATGCGAAGTTTCCGTGACTCTCGATGGCAGTACCCGGAATTTTCAGATGGAAAAAAACGGCAGCTCGGTTCTGGAGGCGGCGATCGCGAATGCGATGGACGCTCCTTATTCCTGCAAGGCTGGCGTTTGCTCCACCTGCCGGGCAAAGGTGCTTGAAGGGGAGGTGGAGATGGAAGTGAACCATGCGCTGGAGGACTATGAAGTCCGCGCCGGTTACGTGCTTTCCTGCCAATGCATCCCGGTCTCGGACAAGGTGGTGATCAGTTATGACGAATGAAGCCGTACTGGACAACGACACCATGTCCTTGGCCGACTATCTGGCCCGGGGCGGTAAGCTCACGTCGCCAAATAATGTCCCGCCGCGCTACCGCGCCGAACTCCTGCGTTTGATGTCGTCTTTTGTCGACAGTGAACTTGCCGGGTCTGCCGGGTTTGCCGACGCTATCAATTGGGCACCTGGCCTGAAAGAACGGATCGCGGCAAGCAGGATCACGCTGGAAAAGGTCGACCACGCCGAACAGGTGCTGGACCTGATGAGCGACTTTGGAACCGACAAGGCGCTCTATAACAAGGCGCACTCGTGGTCCGCCCGTCAGTCGCGAGGTGCACAGGTGGATGCAAAACGCCAGGGCGGAGATATGCGCCTGTCGGTGTTTCATTACCCGCTGCAAGGCTGGACAGACGCTGTCGTCATGAATTTCTTGATGGGGCTGGCTACCGTGCACCAACTCAAGGATCTCAGCCAGACCTCTTACCAGCCGCTTGGGGAAGTGTTCCGCAAGATCTTGCCGCGGGAACAGCGTCACATGGAACTTGGCCTGGAGGGGCTTCAGGTTCTGGCAGTCGACGAGGCAGCGCGCGATGAAGCGCTGTCGTCTGCTGCCTATTGGTTGCCGAAGGTTTCTGAAACATTTGGTCCGGCCAAGTCGGAGCGGTTTGACCGGCTCAAGCAGATGGGGCTGCGCCAGACAGATAACGAGACGCTTCGAGCCGCCTGGCAAGCTGACGCCAACGAGCGGCTCAATGAACTGAAGCTCACCAAATAAAAAAACATAAAGGGAAATCCAGAATGGCCATGGGGACGACGGCGCGCCGTTTGGAAAGCTATGTGGAAGGCGCCTGGCGCCGCGGAGACGGCGAAGGCCAACCTGTGTTGAATGCTGCCACCGGAAACGTTCACGCGCTGATCGGGACTGAGGGTCTCGATTTTAGGGCGGCGCTTGCGTGGGGGCGGGCCAAGGGTGGACCGGCGCTGAGAGCCATGACGATCCACGAGCGGGCTTTGATGCTGAAGGCCGTCGGCTTGAAGCTGATGGAGCTCAAGGAAGAGTTCTATCTGGAGAACTTTGCGACCGGTGCAACGCGCCGGGACGGCTGGATCGACATTGAAGGCGGCATCGGCACGATGCTGACTTTTGCGTCAAAGGCCCGCCGCGAGTTGCCGAATACCAAGGTACTGACTGAGGGGCCGGTGGAAGTCTTGTCCCGCGACGGATCCTTTGTGGCACAGCACATCCTTTCGCCTTTTATCGGCGTTGCCGTGCACATCAATGCCTACAACTTCCCGGTCTGGGGGATGCTGGAAAAGATCGCACCGTCCCTGATCGCCGGCATGCCGTGCATCGTCAAACCAGCCTCGCAAACCGCCTATCTGACAGAATTGGTGGTTCGGCGGATGCTGGAAACCGGCGTCTTGCCAGAAGGCGCGCTGCAGATCGTGACCGGGTCAGCCGGTGATCTTCTGGATCATGTCAATGAACAGGATGTGGTCACCTTCACAGGCTCCGCATCCACCGGCCAAAAACTGAAATCCAGTCCCGCGATCCTTAAGCATTCTGTCCGCTTTACTATGGAAGCCGACAGTTTGAACGCGTCCATTCTGGGTGCGGATGCCGGTCCAGGGACGGACGAGTTTGATCTTTTCGTGCGCGAAGTCGCAAACGAGATGACTGTCAAGGCGGGCCAAAAGTGCACGGCCATTCGACGGATCATCGTTCCGAAGATGCACGAGCAGGCGGCTGTCGAAGCCATTTCTGCCCGGCTTTCCAAGACGAAAGTCGGTTTGCCGGATGATGAGGCCGTGCGTATGGGGGCAATCGTCTCCCTGAAGGACCGCGATGGGGTCAAGGCAAAGGTCGCCGAACTGGCGACGGAAGCGGAGATTGTGTCCGGGTCGCTGGACACGGTTGATCTGATTTCCGGAGAAGCAGATCGCGGTGCCTTTATGGCGCCGGTACTGCTTCACTGCGCGAAACCGCTCACTGCCGAGGTCGTCCACTCCGTTGAGGCCTTCGGGCCGGTTGCGACCATCATGTCTTATGAAGACACTCATGAAGCCGTTGAGCTGGCCCGTAAGGGCCGGGGTTCGCTGGCATCCTCGCTGTTCACCAATGATGGCGGCCTTGCCCATGACGTGGTCACCGGGCTTGCGTCGTTCCACGGCCGTGTGTTGATCGGCAATCGAGGTTGCGCGAAAACCTCCACAGGGCACGGCTCGCCTTTGGCCCCGCTTGTTCATGGCGGCCCGGGCCGGGCAGGGGGCGGCGAGGAAATGGGCGGCATGCGCGGCGTGAAGCATTTCATGCAGCGCTCTGCTATTCAGGGCACACCGGAAATGCTGTCTGCTGTGACCGGGCAATGGGTCGATGGAGCATCTGTGCGCACCGACGTCCATCCGTTCCGCAAATCGCTTGCCGAGCTCAAAATTGGCGATCAGATCGCCACAAAGGCGCGCGAAGTGACGCTGGAAGACGTTGAGCATTTCGCAGAGTTTACCGGTGACACCTTCTACGCGCATATGGACAGCGAAGCGGCCAAAGCAAACCCGTTCTTTGAAGATCGGGTCGCCCATGGGTATCTGATCGCGTCTTTTGCGGCGGGTTTGTTCGTGGATCCGGAGCCGGGTCCGGTTCTCGCCAACTACGGCGTCGACAACCTGCGCTTCCTGACACCGGTTTACTTCGGCGACAGCCTGAAGGTCCGGCTTACATGCAAGGAAATCAATCCGCGCGAGAACGCCGACCACGGCGAGGTGCGCTGGGATTGTCAGGTGACCAACCAGAAGGATGAAGTCGTCGCGCAATACGACGTCCTGACCATGGTCGCCAAGACCTGGCCGCAGGCGGCATAAAAACCATGTGGTGTTGCCGGTCAGCTGGTGAAGCGTGACCGGCAAGCCATTCAGCGGACGGCCTTGACGCCTTCCAGGATCAAGGTGGTGGCTACCTTAGCGTAGTCTTCGCGCGAGATCGGCCCACCTTCCTTGAACCACATGTAGACCCAGTTCATCATGCCGAAGAGCGACATTGTCACGGGCATCAGGAGGGGCCGGTCTGGGGTGTCGAGATGCGGATGGATGTCTTTCAAGGCATTTGAAAAGTGCCGGACAATGCGCCGCTCAATTGCGACGATTTCACTCTTTTGTTCGTCCGACAACGCGGGGCCGGCATTGAGCTGCACCTTGTGCTGATCGTCGGCTCCCCGGTAGGAATCAAGAACGGTCATCACGAGAGTTTGTAGCCGGTCTTCTGGCGGAAGGGTCGGATCGTCAGCTTCCTCCAGAGCCTTGTCGAGGATTGCCAAATGGGAATGGATGATCTCGAAAATCAGCGCGTCTTTCGACGGGTAGTAGTGATAGAGCAGGGATTTTGAAACGCCGGCTTCCTGAGCGATCTGCGCCATGGAGGCCTTTTCCATGCCTTGTGTTGCAAAGACATTTGCTGCCGTCAGCAGAAGGCCATGCTGTTTTTCCTCAAAATCATTGGCGCGGGTTCTCGCCATGTGTTCGGAGCTCCATTTCTTGACACGGTGCCGCCATAGCAACCCAATGCCTTTTTTAAGTCAATGTAGAGCGAAGCCGACCAATGCCTGGCCGGCTTCAACTCATTGGGGATAGAAAAGCAATGACTGATTCAGTCCTTGGGCCGGTTGTCGATAACCCGCTTGGCTTTGCCTTCTGAGCGCTGCAGTTTTTCTGGTTCGTGGATCTCGATTTTTGAAGAAATCCCGATCGTTGATTTGATGTGGTGCGCCAGCTCTTTGGCCGACGCTTCCCGCGCCTCGCTGCTGCTGGCATCCGGCATCGCTTCTCCATGAACGATCATCGCATCCATGCGGCCAGACCGGACGAGCTCGATATGGAAATGCGCCGCAAGACCTTCACATTTCAGGATCTGCTCCTCGATCTGGGTCGGGAAAACATTGACGCCGCGCAGGATGATCATGTCGTCGCTGCGGCCGGTAATTTTTTCAATTCTGCGCATGGAGCGGGCAGTTCCCGGCAGGATGCGGGTCAGATCGCGGGTCCGGTAGCGGACCATCGGCAGGCCTTCCTTGGTCAGTGTCGTGAAGACCAGTTCACCCATCTCACCGTCTGGCAGCACCTCTTCCGTCACCGGATCAATGATTTCCGGATAGAAATGGTCTTCCCAGACGTGCAGGCCGTCCTTGGTCTCAACGCACTCCTGAGCAACACCGGGGCCCATGATTTCCGACAAGCCGTAAATATCGACGGCATGCATGTCGAAGGCCTGTTCGATTTCCTGACGCATGGCATTTGTCCAGGGTTCTGCGCCGAAAATGCCGACCTTCAGCGAGCTTTGACGAGCATCGAGGCCACGACGCCGGTATTCGTCCAAAATGGACAGCATGTAGGATGGCGTCACCATGATGACGTCCGGCTTGAAGTCTTCGATCAAAGTGACCTGACGCTCTGTCATGCCACCGGAAATCGGGACGACCGTGCAGCCAAGTTTTTCCGCACCATAGTGGGCGCCAAGCCCGCCGGTGAAGAGGCCATAACCATAGGCATTGTGCAGGATATTGCCTTTGCGTCCCCCGGCTGCGCGGATGGAGCGGGCAATCAGATCTGACCAGTTGGAAATGTCATTGGCGGTGTATCCGACCACCGTGGGCTTGCCTGTGGTGCCGGAGGAGCCGTGGATCCGAACGAGGTCCTCACGCGGTGTCGCAAACATGCCGAACGGATAGGTGTCGCGCAGATCCTGTTTCACGGTGAAGGGGAATTTCGCCATATCTGCCAGCGATTTGAAATCACCCGGGTGCGCGCCGTGTTCATCAAAGCGCTTCTTGAAGAAAGCAGAGTTGTCGTAGGCGTGGGATAGCGTCCAGGCGAGGCGCTTTTCCTGAAGGGCTGCAATCTCGTCACGACTTGCAATTTCGATGAGGTCCAGAGTGGCGCGATCCGGTGTGAGATCGATCATGTGTTTTCCTCCACAAGGTGCTGGTCAGGCCGGCAGTTATTCTGTTGGCAAAAAAGTGCGATTGATAGTGCGGGAGTGGCCGCGAAATTCAGCGATCACGGTCCCGTCGTCGCGGGCAACGCTGATGTCGTAAATACCGGAGCGCCCGGTACGGGAGACCTCGCGTGCTGAGGCGGTCAGGAAATCGTCCAGGCCGCCCGGTGCTATGTAGGTGACCGAACAGTGCTGGGCGACGGTGACTTGATTGTAGGTGTTGCAGGCAAAGGCGAAGGCGCTGTCGGCCAGCGCAAAGATATAGCCGCCGTGGCAGTTGCCATGGCCGTTGGTCATGTCCTTCGTCACGGTCATGGAGATGTCTGCTTCACCGGGTGCGATGCGGAGCAGTTTCATACCGAGCTTCTGAGAGGCGTTGTCCTCCTCCCACATCAGCTTGGCGCAGGTTTCTGCCAACTCCTGCGGGCTGAGTTCAGATATGTGTTTCATGTCATTCACCGCGAAACTGTGCAGGGCGTTTTTCCAAAAACGCAATTACACCTTCAGCATAATCGTCGGTGAAGCCCGCTGTCTGCTGACAATCCCGCTCCATGTCGAGGTGCGTGTCGAGATCCTGGTTGGCGGCGGCCTGGATGAGACGTTTGGTGAGCCCGAGTCCGACGGTAGGGCCGGCAGCCAGCTTCTCAGCCAGTGCGGTCGCCTCTTCAAGGAGAGCAGCATCATCGACCGCTTTCCAGATCAGGCCCCAGCTTTCGGCCTGTTCGGCCAGTAGCGGTTCCCCCAGGAGGGCGAGCGCTTTAGCACGTGGTTCTCCTAGAATGCGGGGCAGAGACCAGCTGCCGCCGGCATCCGGTATCAGTCCTATCTTGGAAAAGGCCTGGATAAACTTTGCCGAGCGTGCCGCCAGAACGATGTCACAGGCAAGGGCGATGTTTGCGCCTGCACCGGCCGCCACGCCATTCACCGCGCAGATGATTGGTTTTTCCAGGCTGCGGATCAGACGCAGGGTCGGATTATAAAAGGTCTCGATCGTATGTCCGAGATCAGAGCGCTCGCCGCCCTTTCTTGGGTCCCGGTCGCCGAGATCTTGCCCGGCACAAAAGCCCCTTCCGGATCCTGTCAACAACACCGAGCGGACTGCTTTTTCGGAATGCGCGCGCTCAATTTCTGCGCGAAATGATAGGTGCATTTCCTCGTTAAACGAGTTGAGTTTGTCCGGGCGATTGAGGGTTAGTTTCAAAACGCCGTTGTTTATTTCCGAAATAACAGTCTGATTTTTCGACATTATTCTCTCCCTGACATCATTTTCTCACGATGCCGACAAAACAAATCGTTGCATAAACCGTCCGGTCGGTCAATTATAAGAACTGAGGCGTAACGCTCGTTACGGACTTGGGAGGAGACCTTATGCCAAAACTGCTTGGCCGGCATTACAGAATGTTGAGCGCTGCGTTCTCGGTGATCGGGGACCAGAGCGTTCGAATGTTGGTTTCAGTGTTTATTAAACTGGCAAACCGACACAGCATTGCGCTGCCCCGCCCGGCACAATCGAGGTCAGCCGGCGTCTCCAATTCGCTCCGTAGTCATCAGCAATGCGTGGCCGGCGGAGCGTTTACTGACCACAGCCGTCTTCGTCGCATCACTGACCGGAGCTCTCACAGCAGCTGACCCCGGCTGCCCGTCACTTCGGAATTTTCACACTCTGGGAGGAAATCATGAAAGTTACAAATACAGCTCTCGCCACCTTGATGGTTCTGGGAACAGTCACAGGCGCCGCCGCCGATATCAAGTTGGGTGCAAGCCTGTCCGCGTCCGGCCCTGCTGCATTCCTTGGCGACCCGGAAGCAAAGACCCTCTACATGCTCGTTGATGATCTCAATGCCAAGGGCGGGATCAACGGCGAGAAGATCGAGCTGGTGATTTACGATGATGGCGGTGACCCGAACAAAGCGCGCACCTTTGCCACCCGTTTGGTGGAAGACGATGAAGTCGTAGCTATCATCGGCGGATCCACGACCGGGACGACCATGTCCATCCTGTCGGTTGCCGAAGATGAGGGCATTCCTTTTATCTCACTCGCCGGTGCAATCCAGATCATTGATCCGGTTCGCGAGTATGTCTTCAAGACCCCGCATACCGACCGCATGGCCTGTGAGAAGATTTTCACGGATATGCAGAAGAACGGCATCACCAAGATCGGCATGATTTCCGGCACTGGCGGATTTGGTGCGTCGATGGAAGCGCAATGCGTCGATGTTGCTGGCAATTACGGTGTCGAAATCTTGGTTCAGGAAACCTACTCCCGTCAGGACGCGGACATGACCCCGCAGCTTACCAAGATCAAGTCCACTGAGGGTGTTGAGGCCGTTCTGAATCCGGGCTTCGGTCAGGGGCCGGCCATCGTAACTCGGAACTATGCCCAGCTTGGAATTGATCTGCCGCTTTACCAAAGCCATGGAGTTGCCTCCGATGGTTTCATTGAGCTGGCTGGAAAGGAGGCTGCTGAAGGTGTGCGTCTTCCAGGCACCGCGCTGCTCATTGCAGACATCATGGAAGAGGGGGATCCGCAGAAGGAAGTTGTGATCGCCTACAAGACCGCATACGAGGAAGAGTACGGTGAAGCAGTCTCGACCTTTGGCGGATATGCGCATGATGCATTCCGGCTGATGACGGATGCGATGGCCCGTGCGGGCAGCTCCGATCCAAGCGCGATCCGCGATGCTCTAGAAGCAACCAGCGGCATGGTCGGCACGACAGGCACCTACACTTTCAGCCCGGATGATCACCTGGGGCTCGATCTCAGTGCGTTCCGCATGCTGGAAATTCGCGACGGTAAGTGGACTTCGATTGACTGACGCCATTTTCGGAGGCCGGGCATCAAGTCCGGCTTCCAACCTTGCACCCAAAATCCCGCTTAGGAGACGTCGATGGACGCATTGATGCAGTTCGTCTTTTCCGGCTTGACCGTCGGCGCGGTCTACGCCCTTGTCGCGCTTGGCTTTACCATCATCTACAATGCCTCTGATGTTGTGAACTTCGCCCAAGGCGAATTCGTCATGCTCGGCGGCATGATTACCGTTTTCGCTTTCGATGCGGGTCTGCCGTTGCCCTTGGCGGCCTTGCTTGCAATCGTGGCAACAGCGGCCATTGGTGTTGCGTTGAACAAGTTTGCGATCGAGCCAGCGCGGGGCGCGCCGGTCGTCTCCCTGATCATCATAACCATCGGGGCCTCGATCCTGATCCGCGGTGCGACACAGGTCCTGTTCGACAAGCAGCTGCACCGTCTGCCAGCGTTCTCCGGGGATGATCCGATCCATCTTCTCGGCGCAACTTTGCTGCCGCAGAGCCTTTGGGTGATTGGCGGAGCCATTGCGATTTTCATTGCGCTGTGGCTGTTTTTCACGCGCACGCTTTTGGGCAAAGCAGTTCTGGCAACCGCGAACAATCGGCTGGCCGCACAGCTTGTCGGCATCAACACCGGTTTCGTCATGACGTTGTCCTTCGCCTTGTCGGCGGCCATCGGTGCGCTGGCCGGTGTTCTGGTCACACCAATCACCCTGGTGAGCTATGACGTCGGTGTCGGCCTCGCCCTCAAAGGGTTTGCGGCTGCAATGCTCGGCGGCATGGGAAATCCGAAAGGGGCTTTGGTCGGCGGGTTGCTGCTCGGCCTGTTTGAAGCCCTGACGGCTGGATACATCTCCTCCCAGTACAAGGAAGCGGTCGCCTTTGTCGTGATCCTTGCTGTGCTTTTTGTCATGCCACAGGGCCTTTTCGGTCAAAAGACGACAGAAAGGGTCTAGCTGATGACACTTAAAAACAATTGGGTTCAGCTGGCCATTCTGGCTGTAATCATCGTCATTCTGCCGACCTTTTTCCCGTCCGGCTACTACTACCGTGTTGGCGCGCTTGTATTCGTGAATGCTCTGTCCGTGGTCGGCTTGGTGATCCTGATCGGATACGCCGGACAGATCAGTCTGGGGCACGCAGGATTTGCCGGGATTGGTGCTTACGCCTGCGCATTGGCACCGGTTCATCTCGGCATCCCGCCCGTTCTGGCCATTCTGCTCGGCGCTGCGATTTCTGCTGTGCTCGCCCTTCTGATCGGCCGCCCAATTCTGCGCTTGAAGGGCTACTATCTCGGCGTTGCAACGCTCGGGTTTGGCATCCTAGTCTCCATGGTGCTCTCCAATGAACGCGGATTGACCGGTGGGCCGGATGGAATGTCTGTTCCAAGTCTTGGTTTGCGCCCGCTCCTCAGGGACATGGGGCTTCGGCTGTCCGGCGGTGAATTCTGGTACATCTTCAATGCGGCCGCGCTTTTGATCGGGATCTGGATCGCAATCAATCTCTACCAGAGCGCGACCGGGCGGGCGATGCGGGCCCTACACGGATCTGAGACCGCAGCGCAAACCGTCGGCATTGATGTCGCGCGTTTCAAGCTGCAAGCGTTCATCATCTCAGCTGTCTACGCGTCGGTGGGCGGCTCGCTTCTGGCGTTGCAGAACGGGTTTATCACACCGGATGTCGCGGGTTTCATGCACTCGGTGGAAATGGTCACCATGGCTGTCCTCGGCGGTGTCGGCTCGGTCCTCGGTGCGACATTCGGCGCAGCTGTTCTGACGCTCTTGCCGCAGATCCTGACCGTGTTCCACGAATATGAGCATCTGGTGCTTGGTCTCGTCATGATCCTGGTGATGATCTTCCTGCCGCTTGGCCTTTTGCCGTCCCTTGCAGCGCGTATCAGATGGAGGGGTGTCTGATGAGCATTCTCGAAATCAGCGGCCTTGGCATCAGTTTCGGTGGGTTGCGTGCCGTGAATGATGTCGGTTTTTCGGTCAATCCGGGTGAAATCGTATCGGCCATCGGTCCGAACGGGGCTGGCAAAACAACCCTCTTCAACATGATCTCCGGTGTCTATTTGCCTGATGCGGGGTCCGTGAAGCTGAACGGGGAAGACGTGACCGCTAAGGCCCCGCATATCCTGGCGAAAAAGGGCCTGACGCGGACCTTTCAGAACCTGCAGATCTTCCAGGAAATGACGGTTCTGGAAAATGTGGTCGCCGGATTTCATCTGACGGAAAATCCGTCCGTCTGGGCTGATCTGTTGTCACTGCCGTCTGCCCGGCGACGGTCTGCGGAAGTGTGCGAAAAGGCGTTGCAGCTTCTTGAAAAGGTGCATCTGTCAAAGGCTGCCGAGGAAGAGGCCGGGAACCTTTCTTATGGCGCGCTCAAGCGCCTTGAGATTGCGCGTGCCTTGGCTGTTGGTCCGCAGGTTCTTCTGCTGGATGAACCTGCAGCAGGCTGCAATGCGGTCGAGACAGAAGAAATCGATGAGCTGATTGTGGAGCTCGCCAAATCCGGCATCGCGATCCTGCTCGTGGAGCACGACATGAAAATGGTGATGCGGATCTCCAATCACATCGTGGTGCTGGATCACGGCGAAAAGATCGCTGAAGGCACGCCGGAGGACGTCTCCAGGAACCCGGATGTGATTGCCGCCTATCTTGGCACGGAAGAGGAGCCTGCCCATGCTGACGGTTGAGGGCCTGCGGTCGGCCTATGGTCATATCGAGGTGTTGCACGGGATCGATCTTGAAGTGACGTCCAAGGAGATCGTCACCGTGGTCGGCGCCAATGGAGCGGGCAAGACCACCTTGCTGAAGTGTTTGTCCGGGACGCAAGCCGTCACCGGCGGTGATATCCGGTTTCGCGGCGATGCGCTGACAACCGTGCCAGCCTACAAGCGTTTGAAACGCGGATTGTCGCAATCGCCGGAGGGGCGCCAGATTTTCACGAACATCACGGTGGAAGAAAATCTGCGTCTCGGCGCGTTTCTTTTCACCGATGACCGGGTCGAAAAGGATATGGAGGACGCCTTCCAGATGTTCCCAATCCTGCGGGAAAAGCGGAACCTGGCAGCGGGTGGCCTTTCAGGTGGGCAACAACAGATGCTGGCGATTGCCCGTGCCTTGATGGGGCGGCCGCATTGCCTCTTGCTGGATGAACCTTCAATGGGTCTGGCGCCTTTATTGGTCGCGCAAATCTTCGATGTGGTGAAGTCCTTGAGGGAAAAGGAAGTGACCGTTCTGCTGGTTGAACAGAACGCTTTTGGCGCTCTCAAGATCGCCGATCGAGGTTATGTCATGGAAACCGGCCGGATCACGCTTTCTGGGCCCTCAGACGAACTGATCGCCGATCCGCGTATCCGTGAAGCCTATCTTGGGATTTAAAGAGCCGCCGTTGATTCCCGCACAACAAGGTTACCGGGGATCTCTTCATCTCCGGTGGCGTCTGCGGGTTCGAAGATCCGATCAATTGCTGTGCGTGCCAAAGCGGCGGTCGGCTGGCGGATAGTCGTCAGCCTTGGTACAACAAGGGCAGCCAGCGAGATGTCATCGAAACCTGTAACGGACAGGTCACCAGGGACGTCCAGTTTCAAGTCACGTGCGGCACGCAAGACGCCAATCGCCTGCTGGTCACTGGCCGCGGCAACTGCGGTCGGGCGCTCACCGCTGTTCGCAGTTTCTGCAAGTATCTCCCGGCAGACCTCTTCGCCGGAATCATAATCGAATTGGCCTGCGTGGATTGTCAGTTCGATTGGATCATCAGGTGTTGAGAGCGTCTTTATCCGGGTCACAAACCCTTCGCGGCGGCGGCGGGCGACATCCATCGTGCCCGGTCCGGCGATGTAGGCGATCCGCCGATGGCCAAGCTGATGGAGATGGTCGGCAATCTGGGCGGAGCCGTCGAAATGGTTTGTGCTGACCAGCGCATGATCACCAAGACGGCGGTCAAGCGACACGATTGGAACATCTGCTTCGTAAGGATGGTTGCTGTCTGATGTTGCAACAACGATGACACCGCGCACCGAGCGGTCCAACAAGGCCGCGATCTGGATCTTTTCGGTTTCCAGGTCGTCATCAGAATTCGCCAGCATTACCGAGTGGCTGCGGCTGGCCGCTTCCTTTTCGATATCCTTGGCCAGTTGGGCAAAGAACGGGTTGGTAATATCGGGAACCACCAGCCCTACGACATCTATGCTGTTTGTGCGCAGTGCCCGGGCTGCCAGGTTGGGCTTGTAGCCAAGTTCGTCCATGGCAGCCTGCACTCGCAGCTTGAGCGGCTGTTTGACCGTATCGTTTTTCGCAAGAACCCTGGAAACCGTCCCGACCGACACATCGGCTTTGCGCGCGACATCCTTTATCGTCGGCATAGACAGGCTTCTCCATAAATAGCTTAGCTGCAGCCAACTGTGGGCCGCTGTTCCTTTTACTGCCTCTTTCAGGCCAGCGCTACACCAGGCCGGGCGCGTAGAACCGGTCAACCTCGATTCGGGTCGGCAGAGAAGCCGATGCACCCTTTCGGGTGGTTGCAAGGGCCGCAGCATGCATAGCAAATCGTATCGCGGACCGCATTGAGGCACCTTCTGAGAGCGCAGTTGCCAGCGCGCCGTTAAAGCAATCCCCGGCAGCCACCGTGTCAATTGCAGTTACCTTCGGAGCTGGCTCCATCCCGTCTTCATCTTCAAAAGACCACGCGACTCCCTTTTCCCCGAGCGTGATGATGGCACCGCTCAGTCCAAAAGAGCGCAGGTGCCGCGCGCCATCGCGGGCTTCGCCAAGCGTTTCAGGCGTTGCGCCCAGGATGGCACCAGCCTCACTTGCGTTCGGGGTCAGCACATCAAAAGCGGCAATCACATCCTTGGTCCAGGCCGGGTGAGGGGCAGGAGCCGGATCCATAATCACCAGCGCGCCACCAGCGCGTGCAAGTTCCGCGGCTTTCAATGACGTTTCCAGGCTGATTTCATTTTGCAGGAGGACGACACGGCTTTGGCTTAACTGGTTTGAATGCGGCCCAAGGTCTTCGGGGTGCAACTGACCATTGGCGCCACTTGCCAACCGGATGATGTTGTCGCCGTCTGGCCCAACATCGATGAATGCCATTCCTGTTCCGCAATCGCGTTTATCGATCAGTTCCGCGGTGACGTTGAACGCTGCCAGCTGATCTGCGGCAACGCGGCCAAAACCGTCTTGACCAACTGCGCCGATCATCGTGGCATTGGCGCCGAGCTTGGTCGCTGCAACAGCCTGATTTGCGCCTTTGCCACCCAATGTATTGGCGGTTTCCCGGACCATCACGGTTTCACCGATTTTTGGCCAGCGATCGAGATAGCTGAAGAGGTCGATGTTTATGCTGCCAACGACAGTAACCGGCTTCAAAATTACGCTCCGCTCATAGGGTTCGGATTGTGTATACCGTATTATTTTGCCTCAGCGGAAGATGTGTCCGCTGAGGCTTTAAATATAGGCGATCAAGTCGTTGCGTATTTGGCGCGGTAATGATCAAGGATGACTGCAAAAATGATAACCACACCGGTAATCATCTGGCGCATGAAGTCGCTTAAACCGATCAGGATCAAGCCGTTTGCGAGCACACCAATGATGAAAGCGCCGAGCAGTGTCCCGATTACCGAACCCCGCCCGCCGCTCAAACTGGTGCCACCGATGATCACCGCAGCAATGGCATTGAGTTCAAAACCGATCCCGGCGATCGGGCTGGAGATGTTGAGGCGGGCCATATACACAACGGCCGCGATACCGGCTGTGAAGCCGCATATGGTGAAGGCTGCAATCTTGTAGCGGCGCACAGAATGTCCCTCCAGGCGGACGGCCTCTTCGTTGTTACCAATGCCGTAAAGCAGACGCCCGAAGACCGTGAAGTTCAGGACGAACCAGGCCACGAATACAAGAAACAGCGCCACCAGGAAAACAACAGGGACGCCATAGATCATGGCGGACCCGAATTCCTCAAAGGCATAGGGGAAGGAGTAGATTGTCTGCGCGTCGGAGACCTGCAATGCCGCACCGCGGGCAATGTTCAGCATACCTAGAGTGATGATAAATGATGGCAGCGCCCAATAGGCACTGATAGCGCCGTTGATGAACCCGCACAGCACACCGGTAAGCGTTGCGGCAATCACCGCAAGCGCGATTGCTTCTGCTGGTCCAAATCCGGGAAGGGTGATGGCTTTACCGGCCACGACCGCTGCAAACGCCATCACCGACCCCACCGACAGGTCAATGCCGCCGATCAGAATGACGAATGTCATGCCAACGGCGAGGACCAGATTGATGGTGATCTGGGTCAGGATGTTGGTGATGTTGTTCGGTGTCAGAAAGTGTTCGGTGAACACAGAAAAAAATATGATCAGAGCCAGCAAGGCGAGGCCGATGCCCGCATTTTGCAAGACGGTTCGGACGGAAAATCTGGACGGAGCCGGAAGCGTGTTGATTGTTGTCTGGAGTGTCATTGGCTGTTTCCTCCGGCCAGTTCAGTTTGCCCGTAGGCCAGTTTCAGGATGTTTTCTTCAGAGAAATCGGCGCGCTGAAGCGTGCCCTGGATCTGGTGTTCGGCAAGAACGAGAATGCGATCTGCCAGTGTCATGAGCTCCGGCATTTCCGAGGAAACCACCAGGAGGGCGACGCCGTTCCGGGCCAGATCTTTCAAGATCGCATAGATTTCAGCTTTCGCGCCGACATCGACGCCCCTTGTTGGCTCATCCAGCAATAGGACATTTGGGTCCCGTGCGAGCCACTTGGCCAGCACCACTTTTTGCTGGTTGCCGCCAGACAGGCTTGAGGCCGGGTCGGCTGTCTTGCCGTATTTAAGTTTCAGTTTTTCGCCGGCCTCCATGGCCTTTCGCCGTTCAGCCGCGAATTTGAGCAGACCCGATTGCGACACGGACTTCATATTAGCCAGCGAGATGTTGGCCGAGATCGGCATATCCAGGATCAGGCCTTCGTCCTTCCGGTCCTCGGTTACGAAGCCGATCCCGGCAGCTATTGCGTCGCCTGGACCTGAAAAACGGGCGGTTTTGCCATCGCGTTGAACTTCTCCGGACCGGATCGGATCAATTCCGAAAATTCCGCGCAGGATTTCAGTGCGGCCCGCTCCGACCAGCCCGGCGATCCCGACGATTTCGCCATACCTCAAGTCAAAAGACACGCCGGAGTCGGAGGGATTGGCCTGGGTGCAGACATTTTGGACACTCAGTGCGATGTCGCCGAAGGCTTTTTGTTCGTCACCAGAAACCATCTCTCCGGCGAGCTGGCGGCCGACCATTCTTTGGACAATACCGTCCGGTGTGGTCTCGGCGATCAGGTCAGTTGCGATTGTGCGGCCGTTGCGAAACACTGTGACCCGATCACAGATTTCGAAGACTTCATCGAGGTGATGGGACACGAAAACGACTGTCACGCCGTCTTCCTTGATCCGCGAGACAAGTTCGAAGAGACGCTTGGTTTCCCGTTCCGTCAGCGTGGCGGTCGGTTCATCGAGGATCAGAATCTGGCTATCGGATTGCAGTGCCCTCGCGATTTCAACAAGCTGCCGGTGGGCGATGCCAAGGGTGCTCACAGGAGCTTTGACATCGATATCAGTCAGCCCGATGGCGTCCAGCGCCTTGCGAGCACGAGCGTTGAGTTCATGCCGGTCCAGGAGCCCAAACCGGTTGCGTGGCAACTTCTCGATCGAGATGTTTTCCGCAATTGACAAGTGCTCAAGGAGATTGAATTCCTGATGAACGACCTGGACACCGCGTTCCTTGGCCTCATGTGGCGACTGCGGGCGGTATGCCTGCCCGTCCAAGGAGATCGCACCGTGGTCGTGAGGGAAGACGCCAGACAGGATCTTAATCAAGGTGGACTTGCCAGCGCCATTTTCACCGACCAGCGCATGCACTTCTCCTTGTTCGAGGAAGAAGCTCACGCCGTCGAGGGCCTTCACACCGCCGAAGTATTTCTTCAGTCCTTCAACTGATAGAAACGGCATGGAATGCGCAGGGGCCTGCGCCGCAGTTTGCGTCGCTGCTACCATGGTGCGTCCAGTCATATCGTAATTGGAAGAGTTGGATTTGCCCCCGCTAAAGGCTGACCAAGCGGGGGCACATGGGGCCGATTATTGAGCGGCCACCAATTCGATCGGGGTTTTGACCCAACCTTTGAGTTCATCGCCACCGCCGACGACCTCGAGCGCCAGATCAATGGCGTTTGCGGCCATGTCGGTTCCGAATTGGTCGACAGTTGCTAGCATTCGGCCGTCCTCGATCATCGGGCTTACAGCCGGGATGTTGTCGAAACCGACAACCATAATGTCGGTGCGGCCGGCGCTTTCTAGCGCTTTCACCACGCCGATGGCCATGGAATCGTTGGCAGCCATCACGCCCTGGATGTCCGGATGCGCGGTGAGCATGTTGGAGAAGACGGTGTTGGCTTCTTCCGTTTCCCAATGCGCGGTGCGGCTGTCGAGAAGGTCGAGCTTGTATTCTGCGACCGAGTCTTCAAAGCCCATGCGGCGCTGGTTTGCATTGTCCGCGCCCGGGTTGCCCTCGATGATGACAACCTTGCCGCCTTCGCCGAGTTTTTTGCCAAGTGCATCACCGGCAAGTTTCGCACCGCCGCGGTTGTCCGGGCCGACAAACGCCAGCTCGATGCCCTGTTGTTTCTTGGCATCTTCATCGAGCGCCACGTCGAAGTTGACCACGACAATGCCAGCGGCCATCGCTTTTTTCAACGGGCGCACCATGGCACGGCTGTCGGCAGGAGCTACCACAATTGCGTCCACGCCCTGCGTGATGAAGTTTTCGACGGCGTTGATCTGGCTCTCGAAGTCGGTTTCGTTCTGCATGCCGACGGCCAGAAGTTCATAGTCGCCACGCTTTTCCTGGTGGGCTTCGGCCCCTGCCATCATGTTTTGAAAGAACTCGTTTGCGAGCGATTTCATGATGAGGCCGACTTTCGGCTTGTCGTCTGCCATTGCGGTGCCAGCAAGCAAAGCGAGACCGGTCGCTGCGGCGGCAGCGAGCTTGAATATCTTCATTATTTCCTCCCAAAGAAGACTGCCGTCCCTCTATCCAGACTGGCAGGTGAACAGGCCCTTAAGTGAAAGCACGAGTACGGAAATAGGTCAATATGAAACGTTTCATTTTTTTGAATGCATTCAAAATTTAACGCCGATTTTCATTTTGTGGAATTCTCCGAGTGTTCAGAAGCCTCTGATACAAGGCGCGAAAATGTGTTTTCCAAACTGGCTCGGTGTCGGTTGTTGAGTTGTGAAAACAAAAAATTTTACGGCTAAGCATTCGGGAGTTTTCCCTGTTGAGCAGTTCGGCTGTTACCAGAGCCGCACAAAAAACGAGCGCCGTTTTTTGCCGTTTGTTCAAAAAAATTGCTCTAGTAGCCTCTGCTTAACTTGTGGGCACGCCGGATTTGTGATCATCTTTTGGAGTTAAAAAAAGCACTCCAGGGGTTTCCAGATGTTCACCGTTAAACCGTTTTCAAAGGTCCGCCGGGGCCTTTTGGCGGCTGCAATGACTGTCACAGCCGTTGCCGCCATGCCGATGCCAGCTGCAAAAGCGGCAGATCCAATCAAAGTTGCTGCGATCTATACCGTACCGGTCGAGCAGCAATGGGTGAGCCGTATTGATAAGGCGCTCAAAGCTGCCGAAGAGCGTGGCGATATCACTTATACCTTCTCTGAAAACGTCGCGAACACCGACTACGAGCGGGTGATGCGCGAGTACGCAGAGCAGGGCATGGATCTTGTTGTCGGGGAAGCATTCGCCGTGGAGCGGGCCGCGCGCAAGGTCGCCGCAGAGTATCCGGACACAGCGTTCCTTATGGGGTCTTCTTTTGGCCCGGGAAAACCAAACTTTGCCGTTTTCGACAACTGGATCCATGAGCCGAGCTATCTGTCCGGCATGATCGCCGGCGCGACCACCGAATCCAACATCATTGGTATGGTCGGCGGGTATGCCATTCCGGAGGTGAACCGTCTGATGCACGCGTTCATGGATGGGGCAACATCCGTGAACCCGGACGTGAAGTTCCTCGTGACCTTCATTAACTCTTGGTACGATCCGCCCAAGGCTAAAGAAGCTGCATTTGCGATGATCGACAAGGGCGCTGACATCATGTACGCAGAGCGCTTTGGTGTTTCGGATGCTGCCAAGGAGAAGGGCCTTCTGGCCATCGGCAACGTCATCGACACGTCAGCCGATTATCCGGGCACGATCCTCTCTTCAGCCCTCTGGCATATGGAGCCGACCATTGATCGTGCTCTTGAGCAGGTGAAGGCAGGCACTTTCGAACCGGCAGATTTTGGCCGTTATAGCTTCATGAGCTATGGCGGCGGCAGCTTCATTGTCGATGAAGGCCTTGCTCCGGCTGATGCCGTTACTGCCGCAAAAGAAAAAGAACAGGAAATTCTCGATGGCCTGTTCCGCGTCAATGTGAACGACAGCGAACCGAAATCCACGATGTAAGCAGCGCCTGCTGTTTTATCTGGCGGTCATTGGGTTCGACACCTGTGACCGCCAGTGACCTGCCGATGTTCTCCCTTATCGGCCAAGAATTCAAAAACCACCGGAGGTTGGCATGGCGCCGCCAGCAATTGATGCCCCCGTACTGTTGCGGCTTGAAGGCATCACCAAGCGCTTTGGCGCGTTGACAGCCAATGGCGATGTGTCGCTGGACCTGAGACAAGGCGAAATCCTTGCACTTCTCGGAGAAAACGGTGCCGGCAAAACCACGCTGATGAACATTCTTTTCGGTCACTATGTGGCCGATGAAGGACAGGTACTTGTGTTGGGGTCGCATGGCGCCCTTGAAGAGTTGGAGCCAGGCTCTCCGCATGCCGCACTGGATGCTGGCATCGGGATGGTGCATCAGCACTTTACGCTCGCAGAAAACCTGAGCGCCTTCGACAATATTCTTTTGGGCACAGAACCTCTTTCCGCCATCAAGTCTGCTCGTTTGCCGGCACGCAAGAAGCTGGACGAGCTGATGGAAAGATCCGGATTGGCGGTCAATCTGGACACCCGCATTTCCAATCTCTCCGTCGGGGAAAAACAGCGTGTTGAGATCCTGAAAGCGCTTTATCGGGATGCGAGGGTTCTTGTCCTTGATGAGCCGACCGCAGTTTTGACACCGCAAGAATCCGAGACGCTGTTTGCCACGTTGACGAAGCTTGCAGGCGATGGGCTCGGGATCATTTTCATTTCGCACAAACTGGCAGAAGTAATGGCATCCTCCCACCGTGTTGCGGTCTTGCGCGGAGGCCGGAAAGTGGCAGACCTGCCGACTGAAGGCAGCTCGCAACGCCAATTGGCCGAGCTGATGGTCGGGCACGAGATTTCTGAAACCGTACGCGAGCCCGGCACTCCGGGTGCGCCGCTTTTTGTCCTGACCGGCGTTGCGGCGGGACATGGTCGGGACGCAATCTCCGATGTTTCGCTGGACTTACGAGCCGGTGAAATCCTTGGCATAGCCGGAGTGTCTGGCAATGGCCAAACCACGCTGGCACGGGTTATTTCCGGTCTAGAGACGGTGTCGGCTGGCATATTGATGCTGGAAGGCGATGAGCTCGGGCAAGTTTCTGCGCGTCAAATGATTGACATCGGTCTGGCGCGCATACCTGAAGATCGTCATCACGATGGCATCGTCGGCGCGATGACCGTGTCAGAAAATCTTGCGATTGAAGGGATCCGCAAACCAGAAAACCAGCGCTTCGGGATGCTCCGGTTTTCGGCGATGCGGGACCGGGCGAAGGATCTTATCGAAGCTTATGATATTCGCTGCCAAAGCGAGGCAAGCCCGGCCAGGTTGCTGTCTGGCGGTAATATCCAGAAAATCGTTTTGGCCAGGACACTTGAAACGGAGCCCAAGGTCGTGCTCGCCGCCCAGCCCTCGCGCGGGCTAGACGTCGGTGCGACGTCCGACGTTCACAAACGTCTGCTTGCTGCACGCGCCCGCGGGGCAGGCGTCATTCTCATTTCTGAAGATCTGGACGAACTCATGCGTCTTTCCGACCGCATCGCCGTCATTCATCGCGGCCATCTCTCACAAGCAGAACCGACGGAAGACCTTGACCGCAGCAAGCTCGGTCTGCGTATGGCTGGGCACGATGGGGAAGAAGCTGCATGATCCGTTTTGAGCCCAGAGGTCCGGTTGCCGTTTCCAAAGTCATCAGTGTGACCGTGGCAGCCGCTGTTGCCGCCCTCGTTCTGGCGGCTGTCCCGATGCTGTTCGCAGGTCTGTCAGTTTTTGAAGCCTATGGCCTTATGATCAAGGGCGCTTTTGGGTCAGCCTTTGCCTTCACCGAAATGCTGACCCGCGCAACGCCATTGATCCTGACGGGACTTGCCGCAGCCGTTGCTTTCCGGGCAAAGCTTTGGAACATCGGTGCCGAAGGTCAGCTGTATGCCGGAGCGTTGGCCGCTGTTGCGGTCGGTACCGGGTTGATCTCCGGGCCTTCCTTCGTGCTTATCCCCGCCGTCATTCTTGCCGGGGCCCTGATGGGCGGGCTGGTCATGTTGGGACCGACCCTTTTGAAAACCCGCCTCGGCGTCGATGAAGTTGTGACGACGCTGCTGCTGAACTTCGTCATTCTGCTGTTTGTGCAGATGATGCTGGAAGGCCCCATGAAGGACCCGATGGGGATGGGATGGCCGCAATCGGAACCCATTCTGGATGAAGCCGCGTTGCCCAAGCTGATGGACCGGATGCGCATCCATTGGGGTCTCATCATCGCGCTGATTTCCGCGCTTGGCGTTTATTTTGTTTTGAAACGCACCGTCTGGGGGTTTGAAATCCGTGCGGTCGGAGAAAACGCGTCCGCAGCCCGTCATGCCGGTATTCCTGTCACGGCAACCTTCATTCGGGTTGGATTGCTCTCCGGTGCGCTGGCGGGCCTTGCCGGTGTCGGTGAAGTTGCAGGGCTGAAAGGATATCTGACCGCGGACCTGTCACCGGGTTTCGGATACTCCGGTATCGTTGTTGCCATGCTGGCAGGACTGTCGCCGATTGGCGTTGTCTTTGCCGCGCTCTTTATTGCAAGCATCTTTGTCGGGGCAGATTCCATGTCCCGCGCCACCGGTGTTTCAAATTATCTGGCTGATCTGATCGTTGCGATGGCGCTTTTATGCGTTCTCGTCTCCGGCTTGTTCTTGAGGTTCAAGATCCGCTTTGTCGGCGCGCCGCATGCGAAGGAGGCTTCGAAATGATCGAGATCCTCGATATTCTTGTATCCGAAAACTTCTGGGCGGCCTCTCTCCGGATTGCCACGCCGCTGATTTTTGGTGTGATCGGCGCGCTTATCTGCGAGCGGGCAGGGGTGCTCAATCTTGGGATCGAAGGCATTTTTACCGCGGGTGCCATGGCCGGCTGGATGGCGGTCTGGCTCGGAGCGGGGCTTTGGGGCGGTGTGCTTGTCGCCGCATTGGCCGGTGGGCTGTTCGGGTTGCTTCACGCCATCCTGACGGTGCCGCTGGGGTTGTCCCAGCATGTCTCGGGGATCGGGGTCACTCTGTTCGCGACATCGCTCAGTTACTTTATCTATCGGACCGCTCTGCCGGATGTGTCGTCACCACCGCGGATTGAAGCGTTTCAACCGTTGGATATCCCAACCCTGTCTGATCTGCCGTTTATCGGGCCTGCCTTGTTCCAGCAAACTTCGCTGACATTTCTTGCGCTCATCCTTGTTCTCGCGACAAGCTATGTACTTTATCGCACGCCGCTCGGTCTTGCGATCCAGGCTGTGGGCGACAATCCGTCGGCGGTCGAATCTCAGGGGCTCTCGGTCTACGCCCTGCGCATGGGTGCAGTCGTTGTCGGCTCGTCGATCATGGCACTGGGCGGGGCGTTTTTGACCATGTCGGCCTTTGATGCCTTCTTCTTCGGCATGGTCAATGGCCGCGGCTGGATCTGTATTGCCTTGACCGTCTTCGCCTCGTGGCGGCCCGGAAAAGCGCTGATCGGCGCGTTGTTGTTCGGTGCGTTTGACGCGTTCCAGGTTCGACTTCAGACAGAAGTCGGCAGCTTTATCCCTGGACAGGTCTTCCTGATGATGCCGTATATCCTATCCATTATCGCGCTGATCGTGGTGGCCAGGAAAGCTGATTATCCGCGGGCGTTGCTTGTTCCCTATTTCCGCGGCCAACGCTGACAGGTGTTCCTCGATGTCCTTTGATCTAATCGTTAAAAACGCAAACTTGCCGGATGGCCAGGCCGGCATAGACATTGCCTGTAAGGATGGTCGGATTGCGGCCGCCGAGGCTGGGATTACAGCTGACGCGGGTCAGGTGATCGATGCCACTGGCAAGCTGGTGTCTCCGCCCTTTGTCGACAGTCATTTTCACATGGATGCCACCTTGTCTCTTGGTCTGCCGTGCATGAACCAGAGCGGCACACTTTTGGAAGGCATTGCGCTCTGGGGCGAGCTAAAAGAAATCCTGACCGTCGACGCCGTGGTCGAGCGGGCGTTGAGGTACTGCGATCTAGCTGTGTCGCAAGGACTGCTTGCCATCCGCACCCATGTTGATGTGTGTGATGACAAGCTCACCGGCGTTCAAGGCCTTTTGGAAGTGCGCGAAAAGGTCAAGGATTACATCGATCTTCAGCTGGTCGCCTTCCCGCAAGATGGCCTTTACCGCTCACCGAGTGCTGAAACAAACCTTTTGAAAGCGCTCGACATGGGCGTTGATATCGTTGGTGGCATTCCGCATTTCGAGCGGACCATGGACGATGGGGCGAAGTCCGTTCGCCGTCTTTGCGAAATTGCGGCCGAACGCGGGCTGATGGTCGACATGCATTGCGATGAAACCGATGACCCGATGTCCCGCCACATCGAGACGCTCGCCTATGAGACGCAAAGATTGGGCTTGCAGGGCCGGGTGGCTGGATCGCATCTGACCTCGATGCATTCCATGGACAATTACTACGTCTCAAAACTCTTGCCCTTGATTGCCGAAGCTGAGGTGCATGCGATCGCGAACCCGCTGATCAACATCACGCTTCAGGGAAGGCATGACACCTATCCAAAACGGCGGGGCCAGACGCGCGTTCCGGAAATGCGCTCCTATGGCATCAACGTCGCCTTTGGGCATGACTGCGTAATGGACCCTTGGTACTCCATGGGATCCGGAGACATGCTGGAAGTCGCGAGTATGGGCCTGCACGTGGCTCAAATGACCAGCCGTGAGGCGATCCGTTATTGTTACGACTGCGTGACCAGCCATCCGGCAAAAGCGATGGGGCTTGAAGGGTACGGTTTGGAGAAGGGCTGCAAGGCGGATTTTTTGCTTCTGCAAGCGCGCGATACCATTGAGGCGATCCGGCTCAAGGCCACCCGGTTGGCTGTTGTCAAATCCGGCAAGGTGATCGCAACATCCGAACCCCGTCAGACGCGTCTTGAGATTGATGGCCGCCCGGGGCTGGTCGATCCGACAGACTACGCCCCCAAGGAACACTAGGCCTCGCCAAATGTTCCGGCTGTGGTTGACACACGGCGCCACATCCGATGCCATTGCTTCGGTTGGTTCAAGACAGGGGTGGCGCGATGAGACTGTTGGTCAAAGTAAGCGGTGAAGCACTGGCCGAAGGATCCGCAGGGGTCTTTTCCGACGCCGCGATCTCCAGAGTGTCATCTCACCTCGTTGCGCTTGCTGAAAGTGGTCACGAAGTGGCGGTTGTTGTCGGTGGCGGAAACATATTCCGGGGCACCAGCTCCTCAGATTGGAACATTGAGCATGTCGAAGCGGACAATGTTGGCATGCTCGGGACCATCGCGAATGGCATTCTTCTTCGGGCTAAGGTGGAAGCAACATCGGACATTGAAGTCCGGCTGATGTCGGCCGTCGATATTCCGGCAATTGGCGAAAAATACATCCGCCGGCGGGCGCTGAGGCATCTGGAAAAAGGCCGGCTCGTCATCCTGAGCGGTGGGATCGGGCAGCCTTTTGTGACCACGGATTATCCGTCCGTTCAGCGTGCCGTGGAGCTGGAATGCGCCAGCGTTCTCTGTCTGAAAAACGGTATTGATGGGGTCTACGACAGCGATCCGAAGACCAACCCGGACGCAAAACGGTATCGCACACTTTCTATCGAGACTGCGATCACCAACTCCTTGGGGTTCATGGATCGTTCAGCTTTGGTCTTGGCCAAACAGCACAATGTTCATGTGCATGTCATTGGTGTTGATACGGGCATAGATGTTGTCGACGCGGTTGCCAGCGATGCTGTTGGTACGCGTGTGTCCCGCGATGCTGAAAGCAAATTTTACTGAGTTCCAGTTTCGTGTGTCACTGGCAACCGGACAAGCGCCAAGTCATGGTTGCGGCTTGTGTGAACAACGGGATGTTCTTACCCTTGCCGGAAAGCGACGCCGGGTAGCAGGTGTATTTGATGGGTGGATTGCGAATGTCAAACACAGTTTTTCTGAGTTTTCAGCCGATTTGGACCCGGCTTGCCGGTGTTTTTGTCTCTTTGTTTTGTGCAGCCGGTGGTGCGATGGCGGCTCAAGAAGAGGTGGTGATCGAGGGTGTTCCGGTTGTGGTCACCGAAGAATCGATAAAGTGCGATATTGACCCCGCCGACGTTCCCAAGGACATCAGCGTCAAGCGGCTGGTGGACTGCAATTCTGCGGAACTTGTCGAAATTGACCTGCCCGGAGAGAGCATCGCGGCCATCAAGTTTACGATATCTCCTGATGACAAAAAGATTTCTTCCGGAACGCGTGCCGAGTTGCGCGACATGCATGTTGCCAAAAACGGGGATGAAACCTGGTACCGGTTTTCAACGCTTCTGCCCGGTGATTTTCCAATGGAGTCAAAGCACCGATTGGTGATGGCGCAATGGCACGAGCGGGTGAATGAAGGTCAGGAAAGCCTGCGGCCGCCCTTGTCCCATCGCCTCTGGGATGGCCGGTTTGTTGTCACCCTATGGAACGGTGAGCGCATCAAGAAACTTGGAACCAAGAAGGGTGACGGTGAGATACTTCATTCGCAGCCGGAATTGCAGCGCGAGGTGTTTCACGAATACGCTTACAAAGTCGTCTGGTCGCCTCAAGATGATGGTGAAATTGTCGGTTGGCGGCGTCAGTGCCAACCCATCGATTTGGCTTGCACAAATGGCGTCTGGGAAGAGTTCATTCGCTACAACGGACCGACTGGCTATACCGACAAAGAGGTCAACGGCTATTACTTCAAGATCGGGCTTTACACCGTTCGGGAATTTGATGTGCCCTTCACCGCTTACCACAATGGGTATGGCAGAGGCGCTTCTGCGGCAGACATCGGCCTCAACGACCCGATGTTTCAATGAGCGGTTCTCCGCCGAGTGCTGATGTCAGCCGCCCTGCTGCACTCATGACAGCGGAGCCAAAGCTCTGGATTTTGTCCTCTGTTACCCGGCTTGTTGGTCCCGAGATCGACAAGCCGGCCGCGATCTCGCCATAGTGGTTGAAGACCGGCGCTGCGATGCAGCGCATGCCGAGGTTTTTTTCCTCCCCGTCAATCGAATAACCGCGCGTTTGCGCCTGGGCCAGATCGGCTTTCAGGAGCGCTGCGTCGCATAATGTGTAGCTGGTAAACCTATCCCGCTTGGAGCTCTTCAGGATCTTCTCACACTGAGTGTCAGGCATGAAGGCGAGAAGGGCCTTGCCGATCCCGGATGCGTGCAGGGGAGACAAGGAGCCAGGCGGAAAGAAGGCCCGGATGCTGGCATGCGTTTCCACCTGACTGACGAACAGCACCTGATCTCCTTTTTGTATGCCGAGATTGGCGGTTTCGCCTGTCTCTTCCATGAGCTCCCGCAGGATTGGCCGTGCTCTCTCAACAAGACTGGTGCGGCGTAGGAATCGGGCCCCCAAGATGAAGGCCGCGGGCCCGATGTGCCAGAGTTGCTGGGCTTGATCGAACTCGACCAACCCACGCGTTTCAAGCGTAAACAGGATCCGGTAGAGCGTCGCAGTGGATTCTCCGGTCTGGTCGGAGAGCGCCGACAAGGAAACGCCTGACTGCGTGCTTAAGTGCTCGAAAACCGCCATTGCCCGATCGAGTGATTTGATGGTGTTCTGACCGCTCTTGTCGTCCCAAGCGCGCGGCCGCCCCCGTGCCTTTCTCCCGGTGATCAAGTCGTTTTCGCGTTCTGGCATGAGACTGTCTCAACATTTTATTGAAAAACTAATTCGTCATATGAAAAATATATCTATCTGACAATATTGATGTTTTGTTGGATTTTGATTTTTAAAAAAGTTTTTTAAAAAAATTGCACGCTCTAGCTGCACTCCGGTACCGTTTCATGAAACCGTGAGAGGAAACGGCCATGAGCTTTCAAAATCCTGTTTTTATTCCAGGTCCGACAAATATGCCGGAAGCGCTTCGCAAGGCGTGTGATATGCCGACACTGGATCACCGATCACCGTTGTTTGGCGAAATACTCCAGCCGGCACTGTCGGGTGTAAAAAAGATACTCAAGAGCGAACTTGCAGAGGTTTTCATCTTTCCATCGACCGGTACCGGTGGATGGGAAACGGTGATCACGAACACACTGAGCCCGGGTGACAAGATCCTGGCTGCTCGCAACGGCATGTTTTCGCACCGCTGGATCGACCTTTGTCAGCGTCACGGGCTGGATGTTGTGATTGTCGATGCGCCGTGGGGAACCGGTTTGCCAGCGGATCGCTATGAAGAAATTCTGGCCGCAGACACGCATCATGAAATCAAGGCAGTGCTTGCAACGCACAATGAGACGGCAACGGGCGTTAAATCGGACATTGCCGCTGTCCGCCGGGCGCTCAACAATGCCAAGCATCCGGCGCTGCTTTATGTCGACGGTGTCAGCTCCATCGCGTCCATGGACTTCCGCATGGATGAATGGGGCGTCGATGCCGCTGTCACGGGATCGCAGAAGGGTTTCATGCTTCCTGCTGGTCTGGCAATCGTCGGATTATCACCCAAGGCGCAGGCGGCTGTCGACAAGGCGAAGCTGCCGCGAACCTTCTTCGATATTCGCGATATGCGGAAGTCTTATGCGGTCAATGCCTACCCCTATACACCTGCGGTTGGACTGCTCAATGGCCTGAAAACAAGCTGTGACATGCTGTTATCCGAAGGACTGGATAATGTGTTTGCCCGGCACCATCGGATCGCAGAAGGCGTGCGCGCGGCGGTCCATGCCTGGGGGCTTCAGCTTTGTGCGGGATCCCGTGATGTCTATTCCGAAACGGTCAGCGCCATTCGAACCCCCGAGGGCTTCAACGCCACCGACATCGTCACCCATGCAGCTGGGAAATACGGTGTAGCATTTGGCGTTGGCCTCGGGGAAGTGGCCGGCAAGGTTTTCCGGATCGGGCACCTCGGCAGCCTAACCGACGTCATGACTCTCTCTGGTTTGGCAACAGCGGAAATGGTCATGGCAGATCTGGGTCTTTCCATCAAACTGGGCTCAGGCGTTGCCGCGGCTCAAGACTATTACCGCACCGAAGAGGCCGTTTCCTCAAAGGAGGCCGCATGAAGACCGACGCCGTGAACTCCTACATCCCAACCCTGGAGGACATGCTGGTTGCGCATGAACGGATCAAGCCGTACGTGCATCGGACACCTGTTTTGACGTCTTCGTTCCTGAATGATCTGACCGGTGCTGAGCTGTTTTTCAAGTGTGAGAATTTTCAGAAAGCTGGTGCCTTCAAGGTTCGCGGCGCGTCCAATGCGGTCTTCGGTCTCGATGAAGAAACGGCCAAAACGGGTGTCGCCACCCACAGCTCTGGCAACCATGCTCTAAGCCTATCTTATGCGGCGGGTCGCCGGGGTATTCCGTGCCATGTGGTCATGCCGCGCACAGCGCCACAGGCCAAGAAGGATGCCGTTCGTGGCTATGGCGGCATCATCACGGAGTGCGAGCCGTCGACCTCCAGCCGGGAGGCGGTCTTTGCCGAAGTGGAGAAAAAGACCGGCGCTGAATTCGTGCATCCCTACAATGACCAACGTGTGATCGCGGGGCAGGGAACCTGTTCCAAGGAACTGATGGAACAGACTGACGGTCTCGACATGGTGATCGCGCCGATTGGTGGCGGTGGCATGGTCTCGGGCACGTGTCTCACCTTGTCGAGCCTGGCGCCGGACGTAAAGATCTTCGCAGCTGAGCCGGAACAGGCGGACGATGCTGCGAGGAGCTTCCGCGCCGGTCACATCATTGCGGATGATGCTCCAAGCACGGTTGCAGACGGCCTGAAAGTACCGCTGAAAGATCTGACCTGGCACTTTGTCTCCAACTACGTCTCGGACGTCTTGACGGCGTCGGAGCAGGAGATTGTTGAGGCCATGCGGCTGACCTGGGCGCGCATGAAAATTGTCATGGAGCCGTCCTCCGCGGTGCCGCTCGCGACAATCTTGAAGAACAGGCACATCTTCGCTGGCAAGCGCGTGGGTGTCATCATCACCGGCGGCAACGTCGACCTGAACAAACTCCCTTGGACCCTTTGAAGCCGTTTCGGAGATCAAACTGATGAACGCAATAACTGGATTTGAAAAACTTGAGGTTGGGTACGACGTTCCGGCTGTCCCGGGGATGGACGAAAAGGACATCCAAACGCCGTGCCTGGTGCTCGATCTGGATGCACTGGAGCGCAACATCAAGAAGATGGGCGACTATGCCAAAGCGCATGGCATGCGCCACCGCGTGCACGGCAAGATGCACAAGTCAGTCGACGTTGCCAAACTGCAGGAGCGTCTGGGCAGAGCCGTCGGCGTTTGCTGCCAGAAAGTCAGTGAAGCCGAAGTCTTTGCCCGCGGCGGCATCAAGGATGTTCTTGTATCCAACCAGGTGCGCGACCCGGCCAAGATCAAGCGCTTGGCGCAGTTGCCGAAGCTGGGTGCCCGCACATTGGTTTGCGTCGATGATATCGACAATGTTGCCGAACTCTCGGCAGCTGCGGCCGAGGCTGGGACGACGCTGGAAGTCTTCATTGAAATCGACTGCGGTGCCGGCCGCTGCGGCGTCACGACGACGGAGGCGGTCGTTGAAATCGCGAAAGCCGTTGATGCAGCGCCGGGGCTGAAGTTTACCGGTATCCAGGCTTATCAGGGAGCCATGCAGCATCTCGATACGTACGAGGCGCGCCAGGAGAAGCTCGACGTTGCCATTGCCATGGTCAAGGATGCAGTCGCAGGATTGAAAGGGGTCGGTCTGGAGCCGGAACTGGTCTCCGGTGGCGGCACAGGGTCCTACTATTTCGAATCCAATTCAGGTGTCTACAACGAGCTGCAGTGCGGGTCGTATGCCTTCATGGATGCGGACTATGGCCGGATCCTGGACAAGGACGGCAACCGTATTGACCAGGGCGAGTGGGAGAATGCGTTCTTCATTCTCACCCAGGTGATGAGCCACGCAAAGGCGGACAAGGCGATCTGCGATGCCGGTTTGAAAGCCCAGTCCGTCGACAGTGGTCTGCCGTTCATCTTCGGTAGATCTGATGTTGAATACGTCAAATGCTCTGACGAGCATGGGGTGATTGCGGATCCAGATGGTGTCTTGAAAGTCGGCGAAAAGTTGAAGCTTGTCCCGGGCCACTGCGACCCGACGGCCAATGTCCATGATTGGTACGTTGGGGTTCGCAACGGCAAGGTCGAGACGGTCTGGCCGGTCTCCGCCCGCGGCAAGGCTTACTGATCCATCACGTTTTTCGATATGGCTGAGCCCAAAGCGGGCTCGGCTTTTTTGTGGAGACACCTATGTTTATCGTTCCTGAGAAGGAAATCGCCGGTTTGCTCGGTCGTACGGAAGCATTCGATGCGGTCGAAAGCGTGTTTGCGGCCATGTCGAGCGGCGCCGCCTATAATTTTCCAGTAATCCGGGAAGCCATCGGGCACGCGGATGCTCTCTATGGCTTCAAGTCCGGCTTTGACCGGTCATCTCTGGCATTGGGGCTGAAGTCCGGCGGGTATTGGCCCGGCAATGCCGACAAGGGTCTGACCAACCACCAGTCTACGGTATTTCTGTTTGATGCAGATACTGGCAAGGCCAAGGCTATTGTCGGCGGCAATCTATTGACGGCGCTGCGCACGGCGGCCGCTTCTGCCGTCTCGATCAAACACCTGGCGCGCAAGGATGCCAAGGTTCTTGGTATGATCGGCGCAGGTCACCAATCCGCGTTTCAAATGCGGGCGGCCGCCGAGCAGCGGTCTTTCGAGAAGGTGATCGGCTGGAACCTGCATCCTGAAATGCTGTCCCGCCTGGACGAGACCGCCAAGGAGCTTGGTCTGCCTTTTGAGGCCGTCGATCTTGATCGTCTGGGGGCGGAAGCCGATGTGGTCATTTCCATCACATCCAGCTTCGACCCGATTCTCAAAGCAGCGCAGGTCACATCCGGAACGCACCTTGCATGCATGGGGACAGACACCAAAGGCAAACAGGAAGTCGAAGCTGAACTGGTGGCCACGGCCACTGTTTTCACGGATGAAGTTGCCCAGTCCTCGACCATCGGCGAGTGCCAGCATGCAGTTGCAAGCGGGTTGATATTGCAGAGTGACATCAACGAGATTGGCGCTGTCATCAATGGCAATCATAAAGGCCGGACGTCAGAGGATGAGATCACCCTGTTCGATGGTACGGGTGTTGGTTTGCAGGACTTGGCTGTTGCTTCAGCGGTTGTCGACCTCGCGATCAAAAAGGGTGTTGCGATCAACGTTGATTTCTAACGGCGTTCGGCCAATCAATTTTCCAAGAACCTTGCCTGGGGCCAGCGGAAACGTTGGCCCTCTTTTTTCTTGGTGCGGATTTCATTGGTGATGCTTTTCAGTCTGGCGTCTCCCCGGACTTGATCCGGGGCCTACGTAAACGGTCTGTGGTAATGCGGTTCAGCTGGGGGGTAGCCGGTTTCTCAAAAGTGTTGAGCTCCAAAAAGTAAAAAGGGCCGCAGCAGCGGCCCCAATCGATTTCGTAGGTTTTCATGCACTCGGATTACTCCGCCGGCAGAGAGCCTTTGCCATGGCCGGCCATGCCGCCGGAAACTTCTTCGGTCGCTTCTTCAGATAATTCATCTGGAAGGATCAGGTTAAGCACAATGGCGATCGCTGCTGCGGGCAGAAGCCCCGTTGTCAGCAAGATCCGAGCCGTATCCGGCATATGCTGCAGCGCGCCCGGTTCCAGCTTAAGACCCAGTCCGATTGTCAGGGCAATCGCGAAGATTACCATATTGCGGCGGTTCCAGTTTACATCTGAGAGCATTGAGACACCGGCTGCGACAACCATTCCGAACATGACGATGACGCCGCCGCCAAGAACCTCAATCGGGACGGTGCGGATCAAACCGCCGACCTTCGGCACCAGCCCGCAGATGATTAGGAAAATGGCGCCGCACGTTACGACATGCCGGCTCATGACACCGGTCATGGCGATCAGGCCGACGTTCTGGCTGAAGGATGTGTTCGGAAACCCGCCGAACAAGCCGGCGACGGTGCTGCCCAGACCATCGGCGTAGGTCGCACCGGAAATTTCCTTGTCCGTTGCGTCGCGGCCTGCACCACCTTTTGTAATCCCGGTGACGTCGCCTACGGTTTCGATTGCCGAAACAAAGCCCATGAGACAGAAACCGATGACCGCAGCTGCAGAGATTTCAAACCCGTATTTGAAAGGTTGCGGCAGGGCGAATGCGCTGGCATTTGACCAGGAAGACGCAATGGTGTCGAAAGTCAGCATCCCGGTCATCAGGGCATAAATGTAACCTGCAATCAGGCCCAGCAGCACTGCAGAAACCGACAGCATACCTCTTGCATAGAACTTGAGCCCAAGGGTGACGAAGATGACCACCAGCGCCGCAGACCAGTTGAGCAAGGACCCGTATTCCGGAGTGCCGATGGCCGGTACTCCGCCGGCGGCATATTGGATCCCGACCTTTACCAGCGACAGACCGATCATCGTAACGACCAATCCTGTGACAAGCGGCGGCAGGGCAAAGCGGATTTTGCCGATAAACAGACCCAGTACCGCATGGAACATGCCGCCGATGATGACCCCGCCAAAGACGGCGGCGAGCCCGTCGACGCCTTTGCCGGCGACAAGCGGGATCATGATCGGCAGGAAGGCAAAAGACGTGCCTTGTACGATTGGCAGCCCTGCCCCGACCGGACCCAAGGTAATGGTCTGGAGCAGAGTCGCCACGCCGGCAAATAGCATCGACATTTGGATCAGATAAAGAAGCTCGGGAAAATCAGGTGAATTCGACCCAAAACCGAAACCGGCAGCTCCCGCCACGATTATCGCGGGGGTCACGTTTGAAACAAACATGGCCAGGACGTGCTGGATCCCGAGCGGGATTGCCTTTGCCAAAGGCGGGGTATAGTTGGGATCGCGCAATTGCTCCGGCGATCCGATCGATGCGTTACTCATGGTTTCTCCTCTGAAGGTCGATCGGATGTCCCTGTCTCGTTTGATGGACCGGGATCATCCATTTTGTGAATCTCAAACCAGTTCTGGTGTGATCCCCACGGATGTGACTGCCAGCCCTCCCGGCACGGCAGGTTTTGAAAAGGTGAGCAGCCTGCTTCGCGCGGAGCTGGATGGAACCGTGCGCAGGTCTTTTCTGGTCGTTGTAGTGAAGGTCGATGGGGACAGCACACCGCAAGGCGAAGACATACTTGCGCCCGCAGGATCTGAGCCGGTTGCCGGATTATCGGCGACCGGAGCCTGTAGTTTCCGTCCGGAAGAGTGATCCGAGGATCCAGGCATGTTCTCTGACCCGTCTAACAATTGCGGTCATTTTTCTTATAAAGCAAAATAATCTTCTGACTTTCTTGTAAAATCAGAAGGTGCTTTCGGATATCGGCTGGTGCAAAACAAGGCCTGTGCTCAGCATGATTGCCGGCAACAATGATTATTCAGGAGAGCCTTATGGCCGGATACCTCACCACCCATGTTCTCGACACCGCCCAAGGCTGTCCCGGCAAGGGGATCAAGATCGACCTCTACCGGATCTCCGGTGACAGCCGCATTTTCGTTCGCAGCCTCGTGACGAATAATGATGGCCGCACAGACAGCCACATTCTTCCGGCCGATGAATTCGAAACCGGCACTTATGAACTCGAGTTTCATGTGGGCGCATATTTCGATGAAGCTGGAACATCCCTGCCGGACCCAAAGTTCTTGGACGTCGTCCCGCTGCGCTTCGGCATGTCGGAGGAAGCGCATTATCACGTCCCGCTCCTCGTCTCGCCATTTAGCTATTCGACTTACCGCGGAAGCTGATTGACCGGATATTGTTTTCAGCTTTGAGGAAGCCAGGGGCAGGGGACCTGCCTCTGGTTTTATTCTGCTGCTGTGGCGCGATCGCTGAGATCGGCATGCTTGATGACAAAGTCGACAAAGTGCCGGATTTTGGGATCCTGCAAACGGCGGTGCGGATAAAGGCAGCCGAAAATTGTCGGCGGTGGTGGCGTGTCGGACAAGATCTCCACGAGATCTCCCTTCCGCAAGTGCTCGGCAACATCGAACCGGGGTTTGTTGACGATGCCGTATCCGCTGAGGGCCCAATCTGTAAGAACGTCGCTATGATCGGCATCGAATTTCCCGGAGACTTGCAGTTTTCGTGGCCCTTCTTTGGTCTCCAGAACCCAAAAATATTCCGGAGAATGCGGATAGCGCAGCAAAAGGCAGTTGTGTTCGCCGGTCAAAAGTTCATCCGGAGTTTGAGGTGTGCCGTGCTTTTCAAGATATCCCGGAGCAGCGCATAGAACGCGCGGACAATCAGCGATCTTCCGCAGTTTCAAGTTGGAATCTTCCGGCGTGCCAATGAAGAAAGCAACGTCCAAACCGTCCGACATGATGTCGACTTTGCGGTCGGATAAACGCATGTGAACTTCTGTTGCCGGGAACTGTTCAACGAACTTAGGCACAAGCGGCGAGATGATCCGGCGTCCCGCACCGAGCGGCGCGGTGATCCGTAAAACACCGCGCGGCATATCGGAGAAACTCGCAACCGCTGCCTCTGCGTCATTGATGGATTCTAGAGCTTTTACAGCATGTTCGTAGAAAACCTTGCCGACTTCTGTCGGCGTCAGGGACCGGGTCGTTCTGTTGAACAACCGGGCACCAAGATGCTTCTCCAACTCCTTGATCCGCTTGCTGGCAACAGCTGGCGTCATCCGTAAATCCCGGCCGCCCGCCGTTATGCTGCCGAGCTCAACCACGCGCGTGAAGACCCGCAGGCTTTCCAGATAGGCCATCAGCAGTCCTCCCTCGTTCAGCTGTGTCCGGTCGCGATCGTTCTTCCGAGCCGTACCATTGATCCAATGGTGTGGTTCTAGACCGATTATCGCACAGGCATTTTCAATGGATTGTTGAAAGAATTTCCGGTTTAGCCAGATTTTTTAGAGGCGAACGCGGCCGTACGGTCCATGGCGAGATGAGAGCTTGCCGAGGACGCAATGAACCACCGCACTGAAATCCGGTTTCTTCTGAACGGCCGTGACGTCGCTGTCAAAGATGTCGAAGCCGACGCGACCCTACTCGATTTTCTGCGGCTGGATCGCCGGCTGACGGGAACCAAGGAAGGTTGCGCGGAAGGCGATTGCGGCGCCTGCACGGTTCTGGTCGGCAGGCTGCAAGATGGGCAGTTGATCTACGAGACCGTCAATGCCTGCATTCGGTTCATGGCGTCGCTTGATGGCAGTCATGTGGTGACCATCGAGCATCTGCGCGGCGAAAACGGCCAATTGCATCCAATCCAGCAGGCCATGGTCGACTATCACGGCAGCCAGTGCGGCTTCTGCACCCCAGGGTTCATAATGTCCCTTTATGCGTTGTGGATGGCAACCCCGGAGCCGACTGAAACGGAAGTTGAAACGGCGATCCAGGGGAACCTCTGCCGCTGTACCGGTTATCAGCCGATCATCGCCGCCGCGATGGCTGCCAATCGGTATGGCACTCCGGCGAATGATTTTCTGATCAAAGAACGCGAGGCAATTACGGACCGGCTCATAGCCTTGCGGGATGGCCGCAGGGTCGTTTGCGGTCCAAAGGACAACCAAGCGATTGTTCCTTCTAGCCTTGACGATTTCGCTGACGTTCTGGCCGAATTTCCGCAAGCGACCATTGTGGCTGGATCAACCGATGTCGGGCTCTGGGTCACAAAGTTCATGCGTCCGATTGGCCCCGCCGTTTTCATCGCACACCTTGTAGAGCTCAAGTCCATTGCACTGACTAAGGGTGCTCTGCAGATCGGGGCAGGTGTGACATACACCGAAGCGCAGGAGAGCTTCTGTAAGGAATTCCCGCATCTTGAAGCCTACTGGGACCGGATTGCCGGTCAGCAGGTCCGAAATATGGGAACGATTGGCGGCAACATTGCCAATGGGTCACCGATCGGGGATATGCCGCCAGTCCTGATTGCACTTGGGGCTGAGGTTAAGCTGCGCAAAGGTAGCGTTACACGCTGGTTGCCGCTGGAAGACTTCTTCATCGAATACGGCAAGCAGGATCGTGCACCAGGTGAGTTTGTCGAAAGTATCTCGATCCCGCGTGCATCTGAACTTCAGCGTCACGGCGCCTACAAGATCTCCAAGCGACGCGACGAGGATATCTCCTCTGTCGCGGCCGGGATCAGTGTGACGGTGGAAAACGGTGTGATTACCGAATGCCGGTTGGCGTTCGGCGGCATGGCCGGTACTCCGAAACGCGCAGCTGCGGCGGAAACCGCGCTGACCGGTCAGCCCTGGGGACGAGCCGCTTTCACAGCCGCAGGCAAGGCGCTTGAAGCCGATTTCCAACCGCTGTCCGATTGGCGGGCGTCCGCCGAGTACCGGATCACCGTCGCGCGCAACCTGCTGCAACGCTTTTTCCTCGCCCATGACGATCAGTCCGCAGAAGCAGCCGATCTTCTGTCCGCTTGATGACGAGAGTTCCATGAAACACGACAAAATCACCAAAGCGATCGAAGCCGTCAGCGGCACTGTTCACACCAACCGGCACCATGACAGCGCGGAAAAGCATGTCAGGGGCCGCGCCGAATACTGTGATGACATCGGCGAGCCGCAGGGCACACTGCACGCCTATTTGGGTGTCTCTTCGGTTGCGCATGGCTTGATCAAATCCATGGACTTTTCGGCTGTGTTTGCGGCTCCCGGAGTGGTCGGTGTTCTAACAGCCGAAGACATTCCAGGTGTCAATGACATCAGTCCGACAGGTCTGAAGGACGAGCCGGTTTTCCCGACGGAAAAAACCGAATTCCACGGCCAGCCGCTGTTTGCCGTGGTCGCCGAAAGCCGGAACGCAGCGCGCCGGGCAGCAGAGTTGGCCAAGATCGAATACGAAATCTTGCCGCATACGCTTGATCCGTTGGAAGCGCAGGAAGCAGGCCATCCGTTTGTAACGGCGCCGCTTAAGCTCGAGCGCGGTGAGATCGAACAAGGGTTTTCTGACGCAGACCATCGGATCAAGGGTCAGATCAAGATCGGCGGCCAGGATCACATGTATCTGGAGGGGCAGATCGCCTTCGCCATTCCGGGAGAAGATGACGATGTTGTCGTGCATTGCTCGACCCAGCACCCGAGCGAGGCCCAGCACATGGTCGCGCATGTTCTTGGCGTGCCCTCCAATGCGGTAACCGTGAACGTCCGGCGCATGGGCGGCGGGTTCGGTGGCAAAGAAAGCCAAATGAACCTCTTTGCCGCTGTTGCCGCGGTTGCGGCAAAGAAATGGAATTGCCCGGTCAAGATCCGGCCCGACCGGGATCAGGACATGACGGCGACCGGCAAGCGCCACGACTTCGTGGTCGATTACGATGTCGCGTTCGATGAGACCGGCCGTATCCAGGCAGTCGATGGTGTTTTTGCCGCACGCTGCGGCTACTCGGCGGACCTCTCAGGCCCGGTCACCGACCGCGCGCTGTTTCACGCTGATAACGCCTATTTTTATCCGAACGTCCGCTTGCGCAGCCGGCCGATGAAAACCAACACGGTTTCGAACACGGCGTTTCGCGGCTTTGGAGGGCCGCAAGGCGTTGTCGCAGCAGAACGGATGATCGAGGAAATCGCCTACGCGCTTGGCAAGGATCCTCTGGAGGTCCGCAAAGCGAACTTCTACGGCGAGGCCGGCGACGGGCGCACGCTCACACCGTATCATCAGGAGGTCGAGGACAACATTCTGCCGCGGCTGATTTCCGAGCTTGAGGAAACGTCTGAGTATCAGGCGCGCCGGAGCGCGACCCTCGCCTTCAACAAGACATCAAAAATCATCAAGAAGGGGATCGCCCTCACGCCGGTGAAGTTCGGCATCTCCTTCACGGCCACCTGGTACAATCAGGCCGGCGCATTGATCCACATCTACAATGACGGCTCCATCCACCTGAACCACGGTGGAACGGAAATGGGCCAAGGGCTCAACACCAAGGTCGCACAGGTGGTGGCCGATGCCCTGCAAGTCGACTTTGAACGCATCAAAATTACAAAGACCACTACTGAAAAAGTTCCCAATACTTCGGCAACGGCTGCGTCTTCGGGAACCGATCTCAACGGAATGGCAGCCCTCGATGCGGCTGAGCAGCTCAAAGCGCGGTTGACGGCTTTTTCCGCTGAACATTGGTCCGTCGAGCCAGAGGCGGTCATCTTCCGCAACAACATGGTGCAGGTTGGTCAGGATGTCGTATCCTTCAGCGACTTGGTGCGCAAAGCCTATGTGGCCCGTGTGCATTTATCGGCTGCCGGGTTCTACAAGACGCCGAAGATCCATTGGGACCGTGCCGCCGGCAAGGGGCGCCCGTTCTATTACTACGCCTATGGCGCCTCGTGCTCGGAAGTCTCCGTCGACACGCTGACCGGGGAATACCGGGTGGAGCGGACCGACATCCTACATGATGTCGGCCGGTCGCTGAACCCTGTCCTCGACAAGGGGCAGGTAGAAGGTGCGTTTATTCAAGGAATGGGCTGGCTGACGACCGAGGAGCTGTGGTGGGATAAAGCCGGGCGCCTACGCACCCATGCGCCGTCCACCTACAAGATCCCGCTGGCTTCCGACCGGCCACGTGTTTTCAACGTCAATCTGGCCGACTGGTCCGAGAATCGGGAACTGACCATCAAACGGTCCAAGGCCGTTGGCGAGCCGCCGTTCATGCTCGGCGTGTCCGTGTTTGAGGCCCTGTCGATGGCTGTGGCCAGCGTTGCCGATTACCGGGAATGTCCGCGTCTCGATGCGCCCGCCACCCCTGAACGGGTTCTGCTGGCCGTCGAACGGCTGAAAGCAGGGGGTTAATGTTATGACCGCGCTTTCTGCCAATGCGGCCGCGTTTTTTGGTGCAGAAAGCGCGATCATTCGCGTCGAGGTGACTGAAGTCCGTGGATCGTCTCCAAGAGAGGCGGGAACGGAGATGTTCGTCGGGGCAAAGTTGTTCCAGGGAACCATTGGCGGCGGGCGGCTAGAGCAGATTGCAATAGACCGTGGCAGAGAGATGTTGGAGACCCGGCAGCTCTGCGACATGTTGGATGTGCCGCTAGGGCCGGAAATCGGCCAATGCTGCGGCGGGCATGTTCGCCTCCGCTTGAGCTGGATGAGCCGTGCGGATCGCCAGGAAGCGCTCTACCGGATCCGCAAGGAGAAGTCCGGGCAGCCGCACGTTTACATCATGGGGGCGGGGCATGTTGGACGCGCGATCGCTGATCTTCTTCAGCATGCTCCCGTGACATGCATTCTGGTCGACATGCGCCAGGAGGAGCTGCAGAAGTGTGAGGCCACGGTCGACAAGCGATTGCGCGCACTGCCTGAGGTGGATGTGTTCAACGCGCCGCCCAAAAGCGCCTTCATCGTGCTCACCCACGACCATGGCCTCGACTTTCTTTTGACATCTGCGGCTCTGGAATTGGGGCACGCCGCATACGTTGGAATGATCGGGTCGGCCACCAAACGCGCGAAACTGCGCTCCTGGTGCCGGACCCATTGCGACGGCCTGACGATCGACCAGCTGACCTGCCCGATTGGGGCAACGGCCAGCCGCGATAAACGGCCGGAAATTATCGCTGCATTTGTAGCTGCCGAAGTACTGACCGCTTTAACGGCGGTTCAGCATGTCTCGGACAGCGGGGAGGAGGCTGCGCTGCTCGAAGCTGCGCAGTGAACCAATGGGCTTGCCGCGCCTGAGGAGAGGCGAGGTCTGCCTTTTTGACTGAAAGGAGACCCGGTATGCGGGTTGGGAGTTACGATTACAAACTGTTCTCAAGGGGCGATTTCAGCGCCTTTTGGGCACTTTTCACCGACAACCTTGTCAATCTGATGGTGCTTGCAGGCATCTGTCAGTTCGTCTTGCAAATGCCAGCGGAGATTGTCTATGGCCGGATCATTCCAGGCGCCGCTGTGGCAATCCTTGCTGGGGTTGCGGTCTATGTCTTGCTTGCACGGCGTGCTGCTGCGGAACACGGACGGGATGTGACGGCACTTCCGTATGGCATCTCCACTCCGGTGATGTTCGTCTATCTGTTCGGTGTGATTGGTCCGATCTACTGGTCGACGAACGATCCGGTTCTGGCGTGGCAGGTCGGTATCGGCGCCGGCTTCCTTGGCGGCATCGTGGCAGCGCTGGGCGCCATCATTGGTCCGTGGCTTAAAAAGGTGACTCCGCGCGCAGGCATGCTCGGTACATTGTGCGGCATTGCCCTGGTGTTCATTGGTTCGGTCCCCCTTGCGACCATCTTTGAAAACCCGTTCATTGGCTTCGCGTCGATGATCATCATCCTCTGGGGCCTGGTCGGCCGTTTTCGTCTGCCTTTCAACATCCCGGCAGGGTTGTTGGCTCTGATCATCGGGACGGTCGTTGCCCTCTTGATCGGTCAGTCTTCGATCAGCTTTGAAGGTGTCGGCTTCTATCCGCCGCTGCCATACTTCGGCGACCTGATTGCAGGTATCCAGCATCTGTTTGCCAACCCGGAGTTGTTCCTGGTTCTGGTGCCGGTGCAGATCTACAATTTCATCGAAACGATGAACAACGTGGAAAGCGCGGAAGCGGCTGGGGACCATTATCCAGTCGCAGCCTGTCAGATCACCGACGGCGCTGGCACCATGGTGGGTGCGCTGTTCGGTTCGCCGTTCCCGACCACTGCCTATATCGGACACCCGGCCTACAAGCGGATGGGGGCCCATTCCGGTTACATCATCGGTGTCGGCATTGTCATTCCGCTGGCCGCGATGTTCGGGTTCCTGGCTTTCTTGAGCAATCTGATCCCGGTTGCGGCAGCCGCTCCGGTCTTGGTGTTTGTTGCCCTCAGCCTCATCACCAACACCGCGCATGCCGTGAAGGTTGAGCATATGGCTGCCGTCACAATCGCGATGATGCCGCATGTCTCCGCGTTTCTGGTGGTGAAATGGGGTTCCTTGATGGGTGCGCTCAATGCGACGGGAGCTCAGGATATTCTGCCGCTCGGCTCGCCTGAGCTGACGGCTGCACTGATGCAACAAGGCGCGCATTACGCTGGGCATTTGGCCCTGAGCCAGGGCGCGATCCTGACCGGACTGATCTGGGGCGCGATCGTTGCAAGCGTCATTGATGGCAAGTTCCGGATCGCTGCTGGTTTTGCCTTTGCCGCCTTTGTTATGGCGTCGCTGGGTGTGATCCATTCGGCAACCTTGCACCTGCCCGAGTTTGGCGCCGTCAGCCTCGGTTATCTGATCGCCGCTGCCTTCCTGGTCATCTATCCGATCTTCCACAAGGAAGAAGCGATTGTGCCGGAAGCAGAAGGACTGCCCCGCCCGCAAGCCGCACCGGGCGAGTAATCCAAACTGAAATAAACGCCGGGGCAGGCACTCTGCCCCGGCATCCAAACCTTCAGAAAGATGTGACCATGCAATCTGATCGCCTGATGCTCCGGGGACGCCTTTTGACATTTAATGCGGAGCCTTTCGGAGCCGAAGACACGTCCGCCTACGATTACATCGAAGACGGCGCATTGCTGATTGAAAACGGAATGATCTGTGCGAGAGGCGATTTCAGCGATCTGATCGGCGATGCCACTGGGGCGGAGATCGTCGACCATCGCCCGCATCTGCTGATGGCCGGGTTCATCGACACCCATATCCATTTCCCGCAGGTTCAGGTAATCGCATCTTGGGGCGCACAGCTGCTCGACTGGCTGAACACATACACATTCCCGGAAGAGACGCGATTTTCCGATGATGACCACGCAGCGGCCATGGCCTGCCGGTTTTTCGATCTGCTTACGAACCACGGAACGACCACTGCCGTTGCCTATTGCTCCGTTCACAAGGGCTCTGCGGACGCCTATTTCGAAGAGGCCGAACAGCGCAATATGCGTGTCATTGGCGGTAAGGTGCTGATGGACCGGAACGCACCTGACGGGCTGCGTGACACACCGCAAAGCGGGTATGATGACACCAAGGAGCTGATCGCCAAATGGCACAACAAGGGACGGGCGAGCTATGCGATTACGCCCCGGTTTGCGATCACATCCACGCCGGAGCAAATGGACATGACGCGGGCCTTGGTGCATAAACATCCGGATTGTTTCGTGCAGACGCATCTGTCTGAGAATAAAAACGAGATTGCCTACACACTGGAGCTTTATCCGGAGGCGCGGGACTATCTCGATGTCTATCAGAGATATGGTCTGTTAAGCGACAAGATGTTGCTCGGTCACTCGATCCATCTGGAGCAGCGCGAGGTTGCCGTGATGGCGGAAACCGCATCCCGCCCGGTGTTCTGTCCGACCTCAAATCTCTTCCTTGGCAGCGGATTGTTCGATGAAGAACGGATGCGGAAGAACGGGATCATCAGTGCCATTGCAACGGATATCGGCGCCGGGACCAGCTATTCGATGCTGCAGACGCTGAACGAGGGTTACAAGATCCTGCAGCTGCAGGACCAGAAGCTTCATCCACTTCGTGCCTTCCATTGGATGACCCGTGGCAACGCTGTGGCGCTTGGCATGGAAGACAAGATCGGAACCCTGGATGCGGGGACGGAAGCCGATGTGGTCGTGCTGAATTCCAAAGCCACAGATGCCATGGCGCTGCGCATGGAACGTGCATCAAATCTGTCTGAAGAACTGTTTATCCTGCAGATGCTCGGCGATGATCGCGCCGTTGAGGAGGTCTATGTTGCTGGCCAACCTCAGAAATCCGGGCGCCGTCCAGTGGCCATTCCCGAGTTTAAACGCGTTCTGGAGCTTGCCTGATTGTTAAGGAAGAAAGCAGCTCCGGCGAACTCACTAGCGTTCGCCAGGGCTGTCTTGGTCGCAACGATATCTGAAGACCGCTCTGCGCGCATGATTTCTCTGGCGCTTAAGCCCCCCAGGTGTCGCTGAGGCGGTAACCGGTGGGCCAGGGATCATCCGGGTCCAGCATGTGCTGGTGGATCCCGGTGATCCAGCCGCGGCCGCTGATCTCGGGGAGAATGGCAGGCTTTCCGCCAACCGATGTTTCTCCACCAATTTTGCCGGTGAATGTCGATCCGATGATAGATGTCGCTTCAAAGGTCTGCCCGGCTTTCATTTGACCGCGGGAATGGAGCAGGGCTATCCGCGCGGATACGGCTGTTCCGGTTGGGGAACGGTCGACTTTGCCCGGTTGTATGGCTACTGCGGACCGAGCCGCAAGGCCTGTTGGGGTTTCCGACAGGGTTCCTGCAAACGCGCAAAAGGAGATATGAGACCAGTCCGGCATTTCGGGGTGCTTGAACCCAAGCTGTTCATTTGCTGCATTGGTAATGCGAACGCCAAGACTTGCGATGTCCTTGGCTTCTTTCTCTATGATCTCAAAACCAAGCGCGGCAGCATCGACAACCACGAAACTGTCGCCGCCAAAGGCCGTATCGACCGTCAACGTGCCAAGTCCCTCGACTTCCAGTGGGACGGACAGCTTGTCGGCAAAGCTGGCAACGTTCCGGACATGGATACGCTCAGCCTTGCCATTTCGGCAGTCGGCCCGCACGCGCACCAGTCCGCCCGGTGCTTCCAGAGTGAGCTCGGTGACCGGCTCTTTCATTTCGATGATGCCGCTGTCCAAAAGGACCGTCGAGACGCAGATCGAATTGGAGCCGGACATGGGGGGCGTGTCTTCCGGCTCCATGATGATGAAAGCTGCATCCGCCTTTGGATGTTTCGGGGGCACCAGCAGATTGACATGCCGGAAGACACCGCCCCGCGGCTCGTTCAAGACGAAGTTTCGAAGGGTTTGATCCTGCGCGATGAAGCTGCGCTGATCCCAGAGGGTCTCTCCGGGCGGTGGCGCGACACCGCCAACAATCACATCTCCGACTTCACCCTCGGCATGGCAGGAAATCACGTGCACGGTTTTCAAGCTGCGCATATGGATACCTCACGAATAGGAAGCGACAGGATCGCCAAGCGCGTCGAAGATCGGTGTGATGCCGAGGCCCGGCCGGTTTGAAGCGGTCATCCGGCCGTTCTCGCGTTTTGGTGCCCCCTCAGCGATATCGACTGTGCCATAGCTGTTGAAGTCGGTCGCGGAGAACGTGAACTCCGCCGGTGTCGATCGGGCAAGATGGGTGATCGTAGCCGTGGTGATGTCGCCGCCCCATGTGTCTTCAATGGTCATCGGGATGCCGTGCACAACACACAAATCCCGCATCAGCTTGGCCTTCGTCAGGCCGCCCACTTTAGAGATTTTCAGGTTGATGCAATCCATGGCATCTTCGGCGAGGCCGCGGACCAGCATGTTCGGCCCGTCGATGACTTCATCCAAAATGAACGGCAGGGCCGTGCGGCGCCTGATGGACACGCTCTCTTCGTATGTCAGGCAGGGTTGCTCGATATAGACATCCAGCGCAGAGACCGCGCCAACAACACGCGCCGCCTCATGCCGGGTCCAGCCTGTGTTGGCGTCGGCGACCAGAATGTCTGAGGGCTTCAAGACCGCTCGTGTGGCCCGGATGCGCTCGATATCGTCATTTGCGTCGCCGCCGACTTTAAGCTGAAACTTGGTGTAGCCTTCTGCCGCATAGCCTTCGATCTTGGCGGCCATGGTTTCTGGGGCTTCCTGGCTGATCGCTCGGTAGACCACAACATCGTCCTGCGCCGAGCCACCAAGCAGCGTATAGACCGGTTGGCCGGTTGCCTTACCAAGGAGATCCCAGCAGGCGATGTCGATTGGCGCTTTTGCGTAAGGATGACCGCGCAAGGCGGCGTCCATAACGCGGTTGACTTCGCCGATATTGAGTGGATCTAGGCCGATCAGATGCGGTGCCAGCTCCTGGATACCTGAGCGCACGCCAAGGGCATAACTCGGAAGATAGGCTGATCCGAGCGGGCAGCATTCTGCATAGCCTTTGAGGCCATCATCGGTCAAAAGCTCAACAACGGTGCTGTCGAAGACGTCGATGAAATTTCCATTCGACCAGCTATATCGGCCCTCCTTTAAGGGAAGATCCACCTGGTAAACATTGATCGCGGTGATTTTCATGGTGATCCTCCGATGAAGGGTTTTAGAAGCGGCCGGGTGAATACGCGGCAAGATCGATTGTCGGCTGTGTTTTGTTTGCAAGCGCACGGACCAATTCGGCGGTGCCAGCGGACTGGGTCAGTCCGAGATGGCCGTGGCCGAAGGCGTAGATGACCCGTTTGTCTTTGGATGAGTGCCCGATCACCGGAAGGCTGTCCGGCAAGGAAGGGCGGAACCCCATCCATTGGTGTCCGGTTTTGCTATCAAGCCCGGGCAAAAAGGATCTGGCTTTCTCAAGAAGGATCTCGGCCCGCTTGTAGTTGGGCGGAAGCTTCAAGCCGCCCAATTCAACTGCCCCGCCGACCCGGATGCCGTAGTTGATGCGGGTGACGACAAAGCCATGGCCCGGGAAGGTGAGGTGCGTCTTCAGATCGAAGTCAGTTGCCGGAAGTGTTGTGTTGTAACCGCGCTCGGTCTCCAGCGGGATCGTGTCGCCGAGCGTCTTGGCCAAGTGGCGCGACCAGGCACCGGCCGCAACAATCACGTGCGATGCGCAGTGGGTCCCGTTTGCCGCATGGATCTCAACGCCGTCGCCCGTTGACCGGAGCTGCGTTGCATTTGCGTCGATCAAGTTTCCGCCGCGCGTGCGGAAGGCGGCCGTCAAATGGGAAAGCCAGGCCGCTGGATCACAGGTATTGATCCAATCCGGCGTGAAGCCGGCGAAGGAAAAGCGACTATCGATGCCGGGCTGAATGTCCGCGATTTCTTCCTGCGATTTCAGAAGCTTGAAACTGACGCCATGCTTTCGGCGCAACTCCCAACCGGGCAGGCTCGCCTGGTACTCCCGTTCGCTCTCGTAAAGCTGCAGTTGGCCGTCTCTGCGGATCAGCTCTTCAGCTGAAGTGTCACTGATTAGCCTTTCCAGAGCATCCTGCGACAGCTCCATCAAACTGGCCTGTACCGCGAGGCTTTTCTGATACCTGTCGGGCATGCTGGCCCGCCAGAAGCGGACCAGCCATGGAAGGATCTTGAACGCATAGGCCGGAGGGACAGACAAGGGCCCTAAGGGATCCACCAGCCACTTGGGCGCTTTGCGCATGATGCCGGGCGCGGCAAGCGGCATGATGTCCGCAAAGGCAAAAGCGCCGGCGTTCATGTCCGAGGCTTTTGGACTGCTGTCTTGCCGGTTGAGGACAGTTACTTTTCGGCCGTCCGCCTGAAGGGCTAGGGCTGCAGAGATGCCGATGACGCCGGCTCCGATGACAATAACATCTTGCACTTTGGGATCCGATAAAATCTTGAGAATCTGCCCCGCCAGGTAGGTCCTTGGCGGGACAGGGAATGGCTTACGGCAGGGTGTAGGCTGTCTTGACCGTCGTGTAGAACTCTGCCGCGTAGCGACCCTGCTCGCGGGAGCCAAAGCTGGAGCCCTTCGTGCCGCCGAATGGAACGTGATAATCGACGCCAGCGGTTGGCAGGTTGACCATGACCATTCCGGCCTGGGCATTTTTCTTGAAATGCTGCGCGTGTTTAAGCGAGGTGGTGCAGATGCCTGCACTGAGCCCGAATTCCGTATCATTGGCGGTGGCTAAGGCTTCGTCATAGTCCTTGACCCTAATAACGGACGCGACGGGTCCAAACACTTCCTCGCGGTTGATCCGCATGGCGTTTGTGGTCTCCGTGATTAAAGCCGGAGCCATGTAGAAGCCCCTGGTGGCGAGCTCCAGTTGTTGGCCGCCCAGAATCTTGCCGCCTTCTTTGCCTGCGATGTCGACGTAGGAAAGGTTCTGCTCGAGCTGACGTTGATCTACGACGGGGCCCATCTGTATGCCCGCTTCAAGGGCATGACCGACCTTGAGCGCCATCATCCGATCGTAGAGTGTTGCTACAAACTGGTCGTGGATCTTCTCCGTGACGATCAACCGGGAGCTGGCGGTGCAGCGCTGACCAGTGGAGAAGAAAGCACCATTCAAGCAGGCATCGACGGCAAGTTCCAAATCTGCGTCGTCTAGAACCACCATTGGGTTCTTGCCGCCCATTTCCAGCTGAACCTTTTTCAGATTTGCTCCGCAGGCTGCAGCGATCCCGCGGCCCGTCGGGACCGAGCCGGTGAAGGAAATCGCATTCACCTTGTCGCTGTCGATCATGCGCGGGCCAAGCTCCGACCCCCGACCCATCACCAGATTGACGACACCAGCTGGCAACCCAGATCGGGAGATGATCTCGACCAGCGCATGGGCGCATCCCGGTACCAGTTCCGCTGGTTTCAAGATGACGGTATTTCTATAACAGATGGCCGGTGCGAGCTTCCAAGCCGGAATGGCGATCGGAAAGTTCCATGGGGTGATCAATCCGATGACGCCGACCGGTGAGCGTGTGATGTCGATCTCCACGCCAGGCCGGACAGAATCGAGCCGGTCACCGGTTTGGCGAAGCGCTTCGCCGGCAAAGAACTTGAAGATCTGGCCCGCACGCGCGGCTTCACCAATACCCTCTGGCAGTGTCTTGCCTTCCTCTCTGGAAAGCAACGTGCCCAGCTCCTCCTTGCGCGCCAGAATTTCCGTTCCAATGAAATCGAGCACGTCGAACCGTTGCTGTGGCGTGGAAGCGGCCCACTCTGGAGCCACTGCATGCGCAGCGTCGATGGCCTTGTCGAGATCCGCCCCAGTCCCCTTGGCTGCATGGCCAAGTATGTCGGTCGTGTCCGACGGGTTCACATTGGGAGTGCTCTCGGCTGTCGCTAGCCATGCTCCACCGATAAAGTAATTATAATCCATGAGGTTGTCCAATTTTAGGGCCGGATCCCGAAGCGGTAGGGATCGGCAGGATTGAAAATCAGGTGCGCGTCGGAGGTGACAAAAGCCTGTCCGGTGATCGTTGGAATGACGCCTTTGCCGGTGCCCGGCTGGTAGCTGATCCGGTAAGTGCTGCCGATGACACTCTCCTGGATCCAGTCTTCTCCAGGTGCAAGCACACCATCTTCTGCAAGACAAGCAAGTTTGGCAGAACATCCCGTGCCGCAGGGGGAGCGGTCATAAGCACCGCCAGGGCACAGCACGAAATTTCTGCTCTGTGCGGCTGGATCTTTCGGTGGTCCGAAGAGTTCGATGTGATCGATCCAGGCACCACCCGTACCGGTTACGCCCGCGTTTTCGAGCGCTTGCCGAATGCTCTTTGTATAGGCAGTGAGGGCCGGAACATTTTCCAGCGTGAGCTCGATCGGGCTGTCTTTGACAAGAAAGAACCAGTTCCCGCCCCAGGCCACATCTCCAGTGACTTTACCGTGATCGGGCACCTCGACGGAGATGCTCTTGTGAAGGCGATAACTTTCCACGTTCACCACCGACACTGTGTTTGGGTCCTTGAGATCCACTTCCACGATGCCAACGGGCGTCTCAAACTTGTGCCGGCCGGGGTCAATCCGGCCCATATGCGCGAGCGTTACCGCGAGGCCAATTGTTGCGTGTCCGCACATGCCAAGGTTTTGCAGGTTGTTGAAATAAATCACCGCTGCGGCGCAATCCGGCTGGCTCGGCGGCAACAGCAAGGCGCCGATTATTGCATCATGGCCGCGCGGCTCTAGGACCACGGAGGCGCAGAAATCCATATGCTCAGCTTCCAGCCGGGCAGCCTTTTCGATGAGGGCGCCGGATCCAAGATCCGGACCACCCTCGACCACCAGCCGGGTTGGCTCGCCTGCGGTGTGGCTGTCGATTACGCGCATTCCGCCAGCACTCCGCCTTGGCCGCACCAGTCTGCATACCAGGTCTTGAAAAGCTGATATTGCGCCTCGATGTAACCGCGCTGGGCATTCGTCAGTGCGTCTGTTTCATTGAAATGCAGCCGGTATTCGTCTTCGCCGTTCAGCACCATCAGGTGCTTGTAATAGAGAACAAGATCCGGGCCTTCATCGAAGCTCGACAACACGCCAAGGGCTTCTTCCAGTTCTTTCGCTCGGGTCCGTGCTTCGGCGTTTCCTTCCGCTGCTTTTTTGCAGAGAGCCACAAGATGCAGAACGGCGTCTGGCAGGGCGTTGCCAATGCCGGTGATGGCACCGGTTGCGCCACAATTGACGAAGCCGTGGTAGACGGCGGTGTCGACCCCCACCATCAAGGTGACATCGGCGTCCTGGGACGTGATGTTTTCCGCCGCATAGCGCAGGTCATCGTGACCGCCGAACTCCTTGAAGCCGATCAGGCTCGGGAACTCCTTGCGCAAGTCAAAGAACAAGTCGGCGCGGGTCGCAAAACCATAATAGGGACTGTTGTAAATGACGGCCGGAAGGTTTGGCGCCGCAGACAGAATTGCGCTGAAGTGATTGCGCTGGGCAATCGGAGAAATGCCGCGAGAGAGGACCCGTGGGATCACCATCAAGCCATGGGCCCCGACCTTTGCCGCGTGGGCGGCATGGGACACGGCTGACTTTGTGTTAACCGCACCTGTTCCGACGATGGTCGGCACGCCGGCCTTGACCAGGCGCTCAACGCCTTCCATCCGTTCTGCGTCAGTCAAAAGCGGCCAGTCGCCCATGGAGCCGCAGTAAACGACTGCTGACATACCCTTGGAAATGAGTTCTTGGCCCTTCTTGACCAAGGCATCGAAGTCCGGTGTCCGGTCTGCGTTGCAAGGGGTCATCAGTGCGGGAATGGTGCCTGAAAAGATGTTTGAGGACATTGCCTTCTCCTTTGGAGTCGAGCCGGACGGCCGCCGGAAATTCTGAGCGTAAACCGTTAGGGCCGAATTTTGAAACAGTGCTGTTAGCGGACGTTGGACAGGAACTTGCGCGTGTGCTCGGACTGCGGATCGCCAAAGACCTGACCTGGAGGTCCGATCTCTTCCATGACGCCGTGATGAAAGTAGGCGACCCTGTCGGAGACATCGCGCGCGAAGCCCATTTCGTGGGTCACGCAGATCATCGTCATGCCTTCTTCGGCAAGCAGGCGCATGGTATCGAGAACTTCGCCAACCAGTTCCGGATCGAGTGCGGATGTGGCCTCGTCGAACAACATGTAGGTTGGTTCCATCGCAAGGGCGCGTGCGATGGCTAGCCGCTGCTGCTGCCCGCCCGACAATGCATTCGGATAGACATTGAGCTTGTCTGCCAATCCAACATGTTTGAGCTGCTGTTCAGCAATTTCTTGGGCATCCGCCCGTGACTTGCCTTTTACAATCCGTGGCGACAGAGCGACGTTTTCCAGCGCTGTTAGATGCGGGAAACTGTTCCATTGCTGAAACACCATGCCGAGTTTCTGGCGCAGTTTGTTGATGTCGGTCGCTTTGTCATGGACGTCGGTTCCGTCGACAACAACAGATCCTTTTTGGATCGGTTCCAGGCCATTGATGCAGTAGAGCAGCGTCGATTTGCCGGAGCCTGATGCTCCAATGACAGACAGAACTTCGCCCTTTGCAACGTCAAGGTCGATGCCTTTGAGGACCTGAAGCGCGCCGAAGTATTTCTCAAGACCGCGAATCTCGATCATTGGGCCCACCTTTTTTCCAGTTGTGCGGCATAGCGCGAGATCGGATAGGACAGCGCGAAGTAGAACGCGCCAGCGATAGCGAGGATCAGGAAGGGTTCCTGTGTCCTTGTGATGAGGATCTGGCTGGCTTTCAGGAGTTCGACATAGCCGAGGACCGAGACCAACGCACTGTCCTTCATCACGCCGAGGGCAACACCAACCCACGAGGGGAAGACGGCACGGCCACCGATCGGGAGAACCACATGGCGCATGTCCTGCCAGTAGCTCAGGCCGAGTGAACGGGCCGCCCGGCGCATCGGTTTTCCGACGGCCTCGATGCCGCCGCGGGCAACGTTCGCAACAAGCGACGCCGTGTAGATCGTCAACACGACAATGCCGGAGCCGAACGGACCAAAATCCAGTCCGATGATCGGAGCGAAATTGTAGAAGAGAACCAGCTGGATAATCAGTGGAACGGAGCGGAAAATATCCAGGACAGGGGCCAGGGTGACAGCGCCGAGGAATTTCGCCTCATAGAGGATCCAGCCGAAGAGAATTCCAAGAACCGTGCCGGCGGAAATCGAGACTGCGGAAATCCAGAGGGTCCGGAGGGCTGCTTCGCCCAAGAACCACAGGTCGTTGATACCAAATCCGCTGAAGAAACTTATGGATTGTTGCATATCAGCCTCCTCAGTACCGGAACAAACGCCAGGCAAGCAGCCGGGATGCCCCGAGGATGACCTTGACGATCACGTAGTAGATGATCGCGGTCACGGCGAAATATTCGAAGATCCGGAAGGTCCGGCTGGCGAAGAATTGGGTTTCGCCGCTTAGCTCACGAAACCCGACAAGCATGCCGAGCGAAGACATTAACACGGCCCAGACCAGCTGGTTGGTGAGCGGGTGGTACACGATGCGGAACACTTGCGGGATGATGATCCGGGTATAGGCCTGCCAAGCGGACATGCCGAGACTGCGTGCCGCGCGCAGTTGCGTGTCTGGGACCGACTGAAACCCGCCGCGAAAATTCTCTGCAAGGTATCCGGCACAGTTGAAGCTGAGACCGGCGAGAACGATGGTGAACGGCGACAGGTGCAAACCGAACGCGCCAAGCCCGAACCCGAAAAAGAAGAGTTGGAACAGGGCAGGGGTGTTGCGAGCCAACTCGATCCACGCTGATGCGAACCAATGCAGCGGTCCACGCAAGTGCAGGCGAATGAGCGCCAAGGCGAGACCGATGATGATGCCGACGATCATGGAAAGCGTCGCGACTTGCAGCGTGAGCAGGCCCGCTTCCAGAAGATCGGGCAGGCTTTTCATCACCGGCCGCCAATGGAAATTGTAGTCGAACATTCTCAGGATGCTCCGGCAGATCCAGCACAAAGTGGACTGGTGTGCTGCGGATAGAGGTTTTGCGAAGCCATCGGGTCAATGGCCGCGAATGATTTCGGGAACAAGATTGCAGGGCATACCGCGGTGGGAGAGGCGGTATGCCCTGCAGGACGTCAGTACATGACGCCCGGGATGCGCAGTTCAGGCGCTTCACCACCGACATATTTGCCCCAGAGCTCCGCATAACGGCCGGAACGGACTTGGTGCGTGACGAAGAGGTTGAGGAAGTTCAGCCAGGTCACGTCTTCGCGCTTGCCGACAACCGATGTATAGTCTGTGGTCCAGGGCATGCGCGGCCCCGCAAGAACGGTGTCATATTGTTCGGTGATTGGCTTTACGGCCGTATTTGTCGTGATGCCGATATCGGCCTTGCCCTGTGCGACGGCGAGAAAGACTTCGTTTTCGGACTGATAGCCTTGGTAGAGATGCTCTTCACCCCACTCCTCGGCGATTTTCAGCCACTCTTGTTCCGGGACGGTGCCAATCGCTCCCGCAACACGCTTGCCGCGGATGTCTTCAAAAGATTCGATACCGCTGTCAGCGTTGACGACACCTTGCGCGTAGTAGATCGCGTAAGGAATTGTGAAGCCGACGGTGCGTGCGCGCGCCAGACTGTCGGATGTGGCGCCAAAGACAACATCGGCCCGGCCCGTCACGATGACCGGCAGGCGCTCGGCCCAGGTGACCGGATAAATGGTTGCCTCGACCTCTAGCGCGGCGGCGAGGTCTTTGCAGTAGTCGACGTCAAAGCCAGCTGGTTCGTTGTTGGCGTCCCGATACCCGATTGGCGGAAAGTCGAGCACAACGCCGCAGCGCAGCTCCCCGCGATCGACGACATCATCGAGTGTATCTGCCTGGGTTGGAAGCGCAGCTGCGAGTGAGAACAGCGCGGCGGCCGTGAAATTCCTGAACATGATTTTCCCCTCTTCTTTTCGAAGATTTTTGGTCAGCGCCAAATTGATAATCTAAATTGGATCCAATATTCAATATAAAATATTCAAAAAAGTTCCTGCTGTACCGGGCCGGGGCGTTCGATTAAAAAGGCAGGGAATGGAGAGGCGTTGGTATGAAACTGAAATCAATGGATATTTCCGCCACAGCATCGGCCTCATCGATTGTCTTTGATGCTTTGCGGAACGCCATTATCGAAGGTCAGCTGGAGGAGGGTGAACCCCTTCGCCAGGACGAAATCGCGCGCCTTTTCAACACGAGCCGGATCCCTGTCCGCGAAGCGATTTCACGGCTTGAGGAACAGGGCCTGGTGAAAACGCAGCGTTACAAAGGCGCGGTTGTCGCCGGTCTGTCGCCGGAGGAGGTCGAAGAAATCTTCAACCTTCGAGCACTTGTAGAACCCGAGATCATCAAGAACGCTGTGCCGAGGATGTCCAAAGAAGTGCTGGACCAAGCGCGCGCGAAGTGTTCCGCATTTTCACAGTCCAAAGACCCGATGGAATGGGGCAACCTCAACCGGGACTTTCATGAGACGCTCTACAGCGCGAGCAATCTCAGTTACTTCCTGGAAATTGCCGGAAATGCGATCGATCGGGTTGAGCGGCAGATCCGGGCTCAACTTGTTATGAGCAATGGGATGGAGCGAGCCGGCCGGGAGCATTTCGCCATTCTTGATGCTTGTGAGAGCGGTGAGGCTGACACGGCGGCCGAGTTGACCAAGGCTCATATCGAGGGTGCGAAAAAGTCGCTGCTTCAGTTTTTGCCGAAAGCTTGAAGCCATCTCATTGTTCTGTTTGTCTTCCCGCTTACATAGGCGTAACACAGAGCGGCCGCAGCCCCGTCTCGCTGATGGCTATGTTTTAGTTTTCTGCTGAAAAGACACCTTTGTCATGTCACTTCGTATCAATGATGTTGTTCCGAATTTCACCGCTGAAACGGATCAGGGGCAAATCACGTTTCACGACTGGATTGGCGATAGTTGGGCTATCCTTTTCAGCCACCCGAAAGACTTTACACCGGTCTGCACCACTGAGTTTGGTGCTGTAGCGCAGCTGACGGCTGAGTGGGAAAAGCGCGGTACGAAAGTTATTGGTGTTTCTGTGGACAGCGCGGAAGATCACAAGAAATGGAAGACCGACATTGAGAAAGTGGGCGGCGCGGCAGCCGGCTTCCCAATTATCGCAGATGAAGGTTTGGCCGTTTCAAAGGCATTCGACATGCTGCCGGCTGAAGCTTATCTCCCCGATGGCCGGACACCGGCTGACAGCGCGACCGTTCGCTCCGTGTTCATCATTGGCCCGGACAAGCAGTTGAAGCTATCAATGACGTATCCGATGACTGTTGGCCGGAACTTTGCCGAAGTTCTGCGCGCGCTCGACGCGCTGCAAACGTCTGCGAAAGGTGTCGCAACGCCCGCCAACTGGGAGGTTGGCCAGGATGTGATCATTCCGCCAAGCGTGAGCGATGAAGACGCGAAGGCAAAGTTCGGCACATTTGACGCCGTTCTTCCTTACCTGCGCAAAACCAAAATGCCGGCTTAAGACAATGCGGCAGCTCTCCGGGATCTGAAAGCTTGGACATTTGGCAAACAAGCCTCGCGGGACTTTGGGTCTCTGCGAGGCTTCTTTTGAAGAGCGTTAGCCGACGATCAGCTGCTTGAGCTGAAGCGATTCGTACTCGAGCTCCTGCAGCCGGTAATTGACGACATCGCCGATCGTCACGATCCCGACCACAATATCTCCGTTGACCACCGGCATATGCCGGAATTTGCCTTTGGTCATGGTTTGAAGAACTGAAATCAATCGGTCTTCCGGGGAGCAGGTTTTTACGTCCCGGGTCATGATGTCTTCCACTTTCTGCGAAAGTGTTTGACCAGGTGTCTCTGCAAGACGCCGCACGATGTCCCGTTCAGACAAGATGCCTTGGAGCTTTCCGGCAGCATCTTTGACGATCAAGGCACCAATCCGCTTTTCTTTCAGCTGCACAACAGCTTCATGAAGCGTGTTTTGGGGCCTCAGGGAAAATACGTCCTTGCCTTTGGACTCCAAAATCTTGCCGACGGTCGCGGTTTCTGCCGACGCATTGGTTACAGGGGTCTGGCTGTGTGTCTTTTCTTGAATCTTGTCTTTTCGGCTCGGGGCCTGATAAGAGCTCGGCATGAATATCGCTCCCTGTTGCTATGTCCAAGTATGACATGGACGAACAGCTTACCCGAAACTCAGCGGTTTAAGGAACTCTAGAAATTGGCTGACTTCACGCTTACGCCGCTGGTCGCGACGATCATCTTCGTCATCGCGTGCTTTTCCGGGTACCAATATCGGCGGGTTTGGGTGAAGGAAGGACCGAGCAGGCAGTTGTGGGTCTACGGTCTTGCTGCCGGTGGATGTTTGGCGTTGGTCGCCTTTGTTCCGGTCCAGTAGATCAAGAACACCGGCCGAATCTGCCGGTCAGCCTTCCATTTCAGCAAGTTGCTTGCGTGCGCGTGGGCACTGCAGGCGGTCGCGGAGCGGGCTATCCGGGTCGATTTCCTTTTTGCAAACCATGCAATGGTCTGCGCCGGAAATTGCATTCAATCCACCGCAGCTTCCCTTGATTGTTCTGCCAGAAAAAATCACGCCGATCGCCATACCAAGGATGACGGTCAAAAGTAGCGCGAAAGCCAGAACAAACGTTTCCACGATGGATACCCTTTGATTCGGTTATCAGGCCTGAAGTTGCTTGAACTTGTCGCTGGCGACTGAAGCGAAGCCGTTTTCCGCATCGGAGCTGCGATCAATGAACAGAACAGCAATATCACGTTGATTCGCGATTTCCAAACCACGCTCGGTTCCGAGCACCAGCATGGCAGTAGACCAGGCGTCCGCAAGCATGGTGTTTTCAGCAAGCACCGTTGCAGATGCCGTCTTGTGGGTGATCGGCGCTCCGGTGTGTGCATCGATGATGTGGGAGAACCGCTCGCCGTCGCGTTCAAAATAGTTTCTGTAGTCGCCGGATGTCGCCATGCCCATGTTGGTGACGCTGGCTACCTGGTATGCGGAACGGGTGTAAGCGGTCGGCGTTTCGATGCCGATTTGCCAATCCATGCTGTCAGCGTTGCGCCCGGAAACATAGAGGTCGCCGCCGATCTCGACCATGAAATCGCTGATGCCAAAGGAGGCAACGACTTTGGCCATCTGGTCGACACCATACCCCTTGCCGATGGATGGAAGGTAGAGTTCGGCTTCCGGATGGCTTTTGCTGATTTGCGTTCCGTCAACTTTGAGGCCATCTGTTTGGCCGGAAACCTTGCGCGCGGCTGCCAAAGCGTTTGCTTCAGCTGTTGCCGGGCGGCCTCCGCCTTTGGAACCAAATCCCCAGGCTTCGATTACCGGGCCAAGTGTGATGTCGAACTGACCGGCACTGGCAGCGTTGATCTCGCGAGAAGCACGGACAACTTCCGCAAATCCTTCGGAGACCATAACCGGCGCGGTGGAGCGCAGAGCGTTGAAGCGCGAAACTTCCGAGGATGCGTCCCAGTTGGACATTTGAGCGTTGACCTGAGCCAAGCTTGCCTCCAACGCTTTCTTAAGCGCTGCCTGGTCAACATTCCGATTATGATCAACCCCGGTAACTGTGTAGCTGGTCCCCATCGTGGAGCCGGAAAGCTCAACGATATCCGATCCACCTTTACAGGCCGCCAAGGTCAGCGACATCAGGATGAAGCTGCGCCGGGAAAATACGATATTGTTTGGCACGGTATGCATCTCCGATTGATCATGTGCGAAAAGTGTCGCGCGTTCTGCGGCGCTTTTCATTGGTTTTCAGGACCGATTCAACAAAAAAATGGACGACTAGGGCAAAAAAATGCTTTTTCAACTCGTGAAAACATAGCATATGGCGCCCTAACGAATTCTGGAGGCCGGATGCGTGCAAAGTTTTAAGCTGAAAAAAGGTCTTGATCTACCTATCACGGGAGCGCCGGTTCAAGAAATTGACGCAAAGGACAAGATCCAGAACGCTGCAGTCATTGCGGCAGACTATATCGGATTGAAGCCTCGTCTGATCGTTCAAGAAGGTGACGCGGTCGGGGCGGGTGCGCCTGTTTTCTTCCACAAGGACACGCCTGACGTTATGGTCACGGCTCCGGTTTCTGGCCGGGTGAAGGCAGTTAACCGCGGTGCACGCCGAGTTCTCATCAGCGTCGAAATCGAAGTTGATGCGACAGCAGCCGATCCGGTTGACTTCTCAGACGTTGGTGATGCCGCAACGCCGGAAGGTCTGACAGAACGTCTGTGTGCTTCCGGGCTTTGGACATCATTCCGCACGCGTCCCTATTCGAAAGTTCCTGACCCGGAAGCGCGTCCTGCTGCCATTTTCGTGACAGCCATGGACACGGAGCCATTGACCGCCGATCCGACGATCGTGATCGCGGACCAGGCTGAAGCGTTTGAAAAAGGCCTTGCCGCGGTTGCAACGTTAAGTTCGGGCAAGACCTATTTGTGCTGTGAGACCGGAGCCAATATTCCCGGCCTCACGATGCCTGGGATCGAAGTTGCAGGGTTTTCCGGCCCGCATCCGGCTGGACTTGCAGGAACGCATATTCACTTCCTGGACACGCCAAGCGCAGAAAAGACGGTCTGGACCATTGGATACCAGGACGTCATCGCGATCGGACGTCTTCTTGAAACCGGTAAGCTGGACTCCTCAAGAATCATTGCCCTGTCGGGACCGTTGTGCACCAAGCCGCGTTTGATCCGCACTATCTCCGGTGCTTCAATGATCGAATTGAGTAACGGTGAAATTTCAGGCGATGTTCCGGTTCGAATGATCTCCGGATCGGTGTTGAGCGGCCGATTGGGAGAGGGCGTAAGCGCCTATCTTGGACGCTATGCACGGCAGATGACCCTGATTGAGGAAGATCACAAACAGATCCCGATGGGCTGGATCCGTCCAATGCCGTCCAAGTTTGCACTCCAACCTGTCTTGGGCTCGGCTTTCTCAAAGAAACTCTACGCGTTGACGTCCAATTTGAACGGGGGACGCCGCGCGATGGTGCCCATTGGCACCTTTGAGGAATTGATGCCGCAGGATTTTCTACCCACCCAGCTTTTGCGTTCCCTGCTGGTTATGGATACAGATCAGGCACAGGCCCTTGGGGCGCTGGAACTGGATGAAGAAGATTTGGGTCTGGTGGGCTTTGCTTGTCCAGCCAAGTATGAATATGGCATGGCGCTTCGCGATTGCCTCACCAAAATCGAAAAGGAGGGCTAGGCCTTGGGTCTGCGCAACTTCTTCGACCGCATCGAGCCAAATTTCGTCAAGGGCGGCAAATACGAGAAATTCTTCCCCATTTATGAAATGGTGGAGAGCTTTCTCTATACCCCAAAGACCGTAACGACAGCTGCGCCGCACGCACGCTCTTACATCGATATGAAGCGGATCATGACCTATGTGGTCATCGCGACGATCCCTTGTATTCTCGTGGGTCTTTACAACGTTGGCTTCCAGGTCAATTCCGCAATTGCCACATACGGGGCATCCGGCTGGCGCGCATGGATCATTGAAGCGCTGGGGATCGGGTTCAACCCGGCCAACCCGCTTGCCAATATCCTGCACGGGGCGCTCTATTTCCTCCCGATCTACATTACGACGCTGGTCGTCGGCGGCATTTGCGAAGTGATCTTTGCAACGGTACGCGGTCACGAAGTGAACGAGGGGTTCCTCGTAACTTCCATGCTTTATGCGCTGATCCTGCCGCCATCTGCACCGCTGTGGCAGGTGGCACTGGGCATCGCCTTTGGTGTTGTGATCGGCAAAGAGGTGTTCGGTGGAACCGGCAAGAACTTTCTGAACCCGGCGCTGACAGGCCGCGCGTTTCTGTACTTTGCATATCCGGCGCAAATGTCCGGCGACACCATCTGGACACCGGTAGATGGGTTCTCGGGCGCGACCGCATTGTCGGTTGGTGCATCGGACGGTTACCAGCAGTTGGCAGCTCACGGGGTGAGCTGGATGGATGCGTTTCTTGGTACGATACAGGGCAGCATTGGTGAGGTCTCGGCACTGGCGTGCTTCATCGGACTTGCCTTCCTTTTGATCACAAAGATCGCCAACTGGCGGTTGGTGGTCGGCTGCCTGATTGGTATGATCGCATTCTCGACACTGCTCAATCTGATTGGCTCCGACACCAACCCGATGTTTGCAATGCCTTGGTATTGGCATCTGGTGATTGGCGGCTACGCGTTTGGTTTGGCCTTCATGGTCACAGAGCCGGTTTCAGCGTCGCACACCAATCTTGGCCGTTACATCTATGGTGCCTTGATCGGTGTGATGGTTGTGATGATCCGCGTTATCAATCCAGCCTTCCCGGAAGGAATGATGCTGGCGATCTTGTTCGGTAACGTTTTCGCACCGCTGATCGATTATTTCGTAGTGCAGGCAAACATCAAGCGCAGGGCGAAGCGACATGCCTGAAGATAAAGAAAACAAAGGCTTCATCCGCCGGTTCCTTGATCTGCCGGTGGATTCTGTCCCGAAGACCATCTTCGTGGCCGTGTCGATCTGTCTGGTGGCGTCCATGGTGGTGTCTGCGGCGGCTGTCTCTCTGCGCCCTCTGCAGGAAGTTAATAAACTGAAGGATAAGCAGATCAACATCCTTCAGGTTGCCGGTCTTTACGAACCCGGGTCGAATGTCGCTGAGGCATTTGCAGTGTTTGAACCGCAGGTTCTTGAGATTGCGACCGGAAAATTCACCGACAAGTTCGATCCGGCAACCTTCGATGATCGCGCCGCAGCGGATGATCCAGAGACCTCGATTGCTTTGACGGACGACCCGGCCTCCATTGGACGCCAGTCGAAATACGTCACTGTTTATTTGCTGCGGAATGACGATGGCAGTCTCGACAAGGTCATTCTGCCGATCCACGGCTACGGGCTTTGGTCTACGCTCTACGGGTTCATTGCCCTGGAAGAAAACGGCAACGACATCTTTGGTCTTCAGTTCTACAGCCACGGTGAGACCCCGGGTCTTGGGGCCGAGGTTGATAACCCGCGCTGGAAATCACAGTGGAATGGCAAGAAACTTTCCGATGACAGCGGAGATCTGCTGATCACTGTCGCCAAGACCGTTCCGCCAGAAGGTGAAGAGTATCATGTCGACGCGCTGGCTGGCGCGACTTTGACGACGGTTGGTGTCGACAACCTGGTACGGTTCTGGATGGGCGAGGCCGGATTTGCACCCTTCCTGGAAAATCTGAAAGCAGGAGAGATCTGATGGCGCAAACCAAGAGAAGCATGCTTATCGATCCGCTGGTCGATAACAACCCGATAACCCTTCAGGTTCTCGGGATCTGCTCAGCCCTTGCTGTGACATCTTCGTTGCAGGTGGCGTTTGTCATGTCACTTGCGGTGATATTCGTTACGGCATTCTCCTCCATGTTCATCTCGATGCTGCGCAATCACATTCCAGGAGCCATCCGGATCATTGTGCAGATGGTCATCATTGCATCTCTCGTGATTCTCGTTGATCAGGTGCTGAAGGCGTATCTCTACGAGATTTCGAAAACTCTCTCGGTCTTCGTGGGCCTGATCATCACCAACTGTATTGTGATGGGCCGTGCAGAGGCGTTTGCCATGAAGAACCCGCCTATTGCCTCCTTTATTGACGGTGCAGGCAATGGGCTCGGGTATGGCCTGATCCTTATGCTGGTTGGTGTTATTCGCGAGTTGTTTGGTGCAGGCAGCCTGTTCGGCATCACGATCTTTGAGACTGTCAACAACGGTGGTTGGTATGTCCCGAACGGCATGCTGCTGCTGCCGCCATCCGCTTTCTTCATCATCGGCCTGATCATCTGGGCGTTCCGGTCCTGGAAGCCAGAGCAGGTTGAAGAGCGCGAGTACAAGATCCAAACGGTGGATGCGCACTGATGGAACATATGCTTTCACTCGCCGTAAAGGCCATCTTTGTTGAGAACCTGGCGCTGTCCTTCTTCCTGGGCATGTGCACCTTCATCGCTGTTTCGAAGAAGATCTCAACTGCGATTGGCCTTGGTATTTCGGTCATGATCGTTCAGGCGATCACAGTACCGGCAAACAACCTGATCCTGACCTATCTCCTGGCTCCCGGCGCCTTGGCTTGGGCCGGTTTCAGCAATGTAGATCTGACCTTCCTTGGGCTCATTTCATACATCGGCGTGATTGCAGCTCTGGTCCAGATCCTGGAGATGGTGCTCGATAAGTACTTTCCGCCGCTCTACAACGCGCTTGGCGTCTTCCTGCCGTTGATCACGGTGAACTGTGCGATCCTAGGCGGATCCCTGTTCATGGTGGAGCGGGACTACAATTTCGGCGAATCCGTGACCTACGGTTTGTCTTCCGGCTTTGGCTGGGCTTTGGCGATTACGGCCATGGCTGGTGTGCGGGAGAAGCTGAAATACTCCGATATCCCGGACGGCCTGCAGGGCCTGGGCATCACATTTATTACCGCTGGCCTGATGGCGCTTGCCTTCATGTCCTTCAGCGGCGTCAAACTGTAACGGGAGCGCCCTGTGGCCACATTTGGACTAGGCATACTTCTCTTTACCCTGATCGTTCTGGCGCTGGTCACGATCATTCTCGCCGCCCGCTCAAGGCTGGTGTCGATGGGCAATGTCAACATTTCCATCAACGGCGAGAAGACGATTTCGGTGCCAGCGGGTGGCAAGTTGCTGCAAACACTTGCCGAACAAAAACTCTTTGTTCCGTCTGCGTGCGGCGGTGGTGGCACCTGTGCCCAGTGCCGGGTGAAGATCTTTTCCGGCGGCGGTTCAATCCTCCCAACGGAAGAAGGTCACATCACCAAGCGGGAAGCTGCTTGCGGTGACCGCTTGTCCTGTCAGGTTGCCGTCAAGCAGGACATGGAAATCGAGGTTCCTGAAGAGGTCTTCGGCGTCAAAAAATGGCGCTGCAAGGTGCGCTCGAACGACAACGTGGCGACCTTTATCAAGGAACTGGTCCTGGAACTGCCAGAAGGCGAGGACGTCAACTTCCGCGCCGGTGGTTATATCCAAATCGAATGCCCGCCTTATGAGCTTTCCTACAAGGAGTTCGATGTCGGCGAGGAGTACCATGAGGATTGGGACCGCTTCAAAATCTGGGACGTAAGCTCGAAAGTTGCCGAGCCGGTTGAGCGGGCCTACTCCATGGCCAACTATCCGGAAGAAAAGGGCATCGTGATGCTCAACGTCCGGATTGCATCGCCACCTCCCGGGTCCCAGGGAATTCCAGCCGGCAAGATGTCTTCGTACATCTTCAACTTGAAGCCGGGCGACGAAGTCACGATCTCAGGCCCGTTTGGTGAGTTCTTTGCGCGCGACACGAAGAAGGAAATGGTCTTCGTGGGCGGTGGTGCCGGCATGGCGCCGATGCGCTCGCATATTTTCGATCAGCTGCGCCGGATCAAAACTGATCGAAAGGTTACTTTCTGGTACGGCGCGCGCTCCAAGCGCGAAATGTTCTATGTCGAAGACTTCGACATGCTGGAGCGTGAGAACGAGAACTTTGAGTGGCATGTGGCTCTGTCTGACGCGTTGCCGGAAGACGACTGGAAAGGCTACACCGGGTTCATTCACAATGTACTCTACGACGAGTATCTGAAAGACCACCCGGCGCCTGAGGACTGTGAGTTCTACATGTGTGGTCCTCCCATTATGAACCAGTCCGTCATCAACATGCTGCTCGATCTTGGTGTTGATCGCGAAGACATCATGTTGGACGATTTCGGCGGTTAACCCGTCAGAAAATCAAGATTTACTTCGGGCCCTGTTTCGGTGTGCGGCATGGATTGCACTCACTGAAGCAGGGCCCGATGCTTTTTTGCTCAGAAGGTGTTGGACAATTGCCGCTTTGATGACAGTCTGTCGGTCCAGTTGATATCTACAATGGATCCAGACGTGGCGATCAAATCCGAACAGTTTCATTTGGACCCCAAGTTTGAAGGCACCCTCCAGCAACAGATCCAACACCTGGTCAGCCAAGGCGTATTGTCGGGCCGGTTCCTGCCCGGTGAACGTATGCCGTCCAGCCGGAAGCTGGCTGAGTGGCTCGGGGTCAGCCGAATTACGGTCACCCTGGCCTATGCTGAATTGGTCGCCAATGACTATCTGACATCAAGGGGGCGATCGGGTTACTTCGTTTCTGAGAGCGCGCCACCACCACCGATGCTCAATCAGTCGGAGGGAGATCGGCAGGACGCGGTGGCCTGGGACGAAATGGTCAGCTCCCGGTATTCCTACCGCTCCAGCCTGGTGCGTCCATCGGACTGGCGTGATTACCCGTACCCCTTCATTTATGGCCAGCCGGATGCGCGCCTGTTCGATCATGACAACTGGCGCCGGTGTGCATTGGAGGCGTTGGGCCGGAAGAACTTTGAGAGCATGACCGCCGATCCTTACGAACAGGACGACCCCAAACTGATCGAATACATCGTGAGAAACATTTTGCCGCGCCGCGGGATTTCCGCGCAGCAAGATGAGATCCTGGTAACGATGGGGGCGCAGAATGCACTGTGGCTTTGTGCTCAGGTCTTGTTGAACAAGGATCGCGTCGCAGCCATCGAAAACCCCTGTTATCCGGGACTGCGCGACATTCTCGATCAGACCGGTTGCCAGATTACGGAGGTGCGGGTCGATGACGATGGTCTCCCTCCGGATGACATTCCCGGCAACTGCCAAGTGGTCTTCACCACGGCCAGCCACCAATGTCCGACCAATACAACCATGCCGATCGACCGCCGCCGCGCTTTGCTGAACCGCTCCGTGGAAGAAGGCTTTGTGATCGTAGAGGATGACTACGAATTCGAAATGGCATTCCAAAAAGCGCCGACGCCTGCGCTCAAGTCCCTCGACCGGGCGGGGAGCGTTATCTACGTCGGCTCGTTTTCAAAGTCTTTGTTCCCGGGATTGCGCCTTGGATATATCGTCGCTGCCAAACCCTTGATCCAGGAAGCGCGGTCGCTGCGTGCGTTGGTGCTCAGGCATCCTCCTGGTCACATCCAGCGGACCACGGCCTACTTTCTGTCTCTTGGATATCATGATGCCATGGTGAACCGGATGGGGCAGGCTTACCGGCGAAGACGCTCCGTCATGGATAAAGCAATTCGGGACCACGGCCTGCAAATTGCTAGCGGTGGCAGTCATGGTGGCTCAAGCTTCTGGATGCGCGCTCCCGAGAGCGTTAACACCAGCGAGTTGGCACTCAAACTTCGCAAGAGTGGTGTCGTGATTGATCAGGGCAGAGCGTTTTTCGGACGCGAAGACGACAATCATCAGTTTTATCGTCTTGCTTATTCATCCATTCCCTCCGCGCGCATTCCGGAGGGGATTCAACGGATCGCGGATGTAATCCGGTAGGGCGATGTCATCGCCTTAGTATCTGGATATACCGAGTGAATTAATCTGGCCCTAAGACCTCTCATCGCAGCGCGGCATGAAATCATTTCAAGTTAATCGTGTACCTGTATTGCGAGCGGGTGAGGGAGTGCGTTTCAAATGAAAATGACGACAGAGGAAGCCTTCGTAAAAGTCCTGCAACGGCATGGGATTGAGCATGCTTTCGGGATTATCGGCTCTGCTTTCATGCCGATCTCCGACCTGTTTCCAAAGGCGGGAGTTACGTTCTGGGATTGCGCGCACGAAGGCTCGGGTGGGATGATGGCCGATGGCTATACCCGGGCGACCGGCAAACTCAGCATGATGATTGCCCAGAACGGACCGGGTATCACAAACTTCGTCACGGCGGTGAAAACCGCCTACTGGAACCACACGCCCTTGCTTCTTGTTACGCCGCAGGCCGCCAATAAGACTTTGGGGCAGGGCGGTTTCCAGGAAGTTGAGCAGATGGCCCTGTTCAAGGACATGGTTGCCTATCAAGAAGAGGTCCGCGATGCATCCCGTGTCGCTGAAGTTCTGAACCGTGTCATCCTTCAGGCAAAACGTGCCAGCGCGCCGGCCCAGATCAACATGCCGCGCGATTTCTGGACACAGGTGATCGATATTGATCTTCCGCCGATTGTGGATTTTGAACGCCCATCCGGCGGTGATACAGCCATTCAGGAAGCCGCGGATTTGCTCAGCAGTGCCAAGCACCCGGTCATCCTCAACGGTGCTGGCGTTGTTCTGGCCGATGCAATAGACGATACGATCGCACTTGCGGAACGCCTGGATGCGCCGGTTTGTTGCGGCTATCAGCACAATGACGCGTTCCCCGGCTCACACCGCCTTTTTGCCGGACCACTCGGGTACAACGGTTCAAAGGCCGGCATGGAACTGATCGCCAAGGCCGACGTTGTTCTGGCGCTTGGTACGCGCCTCAATCCGTTCTCGACCTTGCCGGGTTATGGCATCGACTACTGGCCGAAAAATGCCAAGATCATTCAGGTGGATATCAATCCCGATCGGATTGGTCTGACCAAGCCGGTGAGCGTTGGTATTGTCGGGGATGCAAAGAAAGTCTCCCAGGCACTCCTCTCAAAGCTGGCTCCCAACGCAGGTGATGCCGGGCGGGAAGAGCGTAAGCACGAGGTTGCGCAGACGAAATCCCGCTGGGCGCAACAGTTATCGTCAATGGATCACGAGGACGACGATCCGGGCACGAGCTGGAACGAGCGCGCCCGTGCCGCAAAGCCGGATTGGCTCAGCCCGCGCAAGGCGTGGCGGGCCATTCAGTCCGCCCTGCCGCGTGAAGCGATCATCAGCTCTGATATTGGCAATAACTGCGCCATCGGTAATGCGTACCCAAGTTTTGAGGAGGGCCGGAAATACCTTGCGCCCGGGCTGTTCGGCCCCTGCGGTTACGGCCTTCCGGCGATCGTTGGTGCAAAAATTGGCTGCCCGGATACCCCGGTCGTCGGGTTTGCGGGCGACGGGGCCTTCGGCATTGCTGTTACAGAGTTGACCGCCATTGGCCGCAGCGAATGGCCGGCAATCACCATGGTCGTTTTCCGCAATTACCAGTGGGGCGCGGAAAAGCGGAACTCCACGCTTTGGTATGACGACAATTTCGTCGGCACCGAACTCGACGACAATGTCAGCTATGCAGCCATTGCTAAGGCGTGTGGCCTTCAAGGTGAAGTCGCCGGCACCATGGACGAGCTGACCGAAAAGCTCGATGCGGCGGTCAAAGACCAGATGGAAAACGGCAAGACCACGCTGGTTGAAGTTCTGATCAATCAGGAACTCGGTGAGCCATTCCGGCGCGACGCCATGAAGAAACCGGTTGTTGTTGCCGGAATCGACCCGGCAGATATGCGGCCGCAGTAAAGTCCTGGAAAGGGAAGCGATTGATGGGTGGTATCCTTGTCCTGAACTCCGGATCCTCGTCCATCAAGTTCGCTCTCTTCGATGAAAGCCTGGATGAAACGCTCTCGGGAAGCGCCACTGAAATCGGTGGCGTTTCGCGTTTGAAAGTCTCATCCAACACATTGAAATCTGAAGAGACAACAGCAGTCCTGCCGGATCACAACGCCGCGCTTAGCGCGATCTTGGATGTCATCCGGTCCGCTGGCGTTGACATTGCGGACCTTAACGGTGCTGGTCACCGCGTTGTCCATGGCGGTCCGGTGCTTCAATCGGCGATCCGTGTAGATGGGCAAGTCATTGCTGAGATCGAGCGTTGCAATGATCTGGCCCCCTTACACAATCCGCACAATCTGGCTGCTATCCTAGCCCTCAGAGATTTGGCGCCGGGCCTGGTGCAAGTGGCCTGCTTCGATACGGCATTCCATGCGTCAAACCCGGATGTTGCCCGCCGATATGCCTTACCCGACCGGCCGGAGCTGGAAACACTAAGGCGTTACGGTTTTCACGGCATTTCCTATCAGGGGCTTGTCAGGACACTGGCTAAAGACTTGAAGGCCGATGCGCCGGAACGCCTGCTGGCCCTTCACCTTGGCAACGGTGCAAGCCTGTGTGCGATCAGGTCCGGACAATCCGTGGCAACGACGATGGGATATTCGCCACTGGAAGGTCTCACCATGGGCACCCGGACCGGGAGTATTGATGGCAATCTGGTCTTGCGGTTGGCCGAAGAAAACGGAATTGAAGACACTAAAGAGCTCCTGAACAAAAAGAGCGGTCTCTTGGGTCTTGGGGGATTGTCCGACATGCGCGCCCTGCATGCGGCAGAGACAGACGCGTCTCGTTTCGCTGTCGAGCATTTCTGCTATTGGGCTGTTCGCCATGCCGGATCGATGATCGCGGCAATGGGCGGATTGGATGGAATTGCGTTCACCGGTGGTATTGGTGAAAACGATGCTGTTGTGCGCCAGAAGATCATTTCTGGATTGGGATTTCTTGGTGCGACCTGCGATCCGCAGTCCAATCAGAGCAACAGGTTCCGCGTTGATGGTTCTGGCTCAGCCGTTCCGATCTGGATCGTAAAGGCTGAAGAAGAGAAAACGATCGCAGCCGAGACCCAAAAACTCATCGCATAGCGAATGTTTGTTCTTTCAAATTCATTGGCATGTCGCAATTCGACAACAGATGTCGTGAAAAAAACTTTCCTTTTTTCATTTTCTGTGTGAAATTTTCAGAAATAATTTCACGCTGACGAGGCGGTCATGGCCAATTTGGGTGCGGATTTGCGCGCACTTCGCAAGACAAAAGGGTTGACGTTAGCAGAACTTGCCGAACGGCTTGGTAAGTCGGTCGGCTGGCTCAGTCAGATCGAGCGCGGTATTTCGAAACTGTCGAGTGAAGATATCGATCGCATGGCCGGCGTGTTTGACGTGCCGCCGTCGCTTTTGGGCGCAAGGCAGGGACCAAACCCCAAGGAAGATGGCAAAATCGTTCGCGCATCCGATCGCCGGATGATCGGTGAGCGGGTTCCCGGACTTGTTGAGCAATTGCTGTCTCCGGACCTGACCGACAGTTTTGAGGTCATCCATTCCACGTTTCTTCCAGGATCTGAACGCAACGACGAAATTATGCGGCCAACTCAGGAACTCGCGTTTCTGGTGTCTGGCAAGCTGAAAATATGGCTCGAGGGCGAGCCGTTTCTCATTCGAAAGGGCGATTCCTTCCGCATTCGCGGCAACAAGTACCGCTGGGCAAACCCTTATTCTGAACCGGCAGTCGCTGTCTGGATCATTTCACCGCCCGTTTATTGACCCTTGAACCTAACCCTTTGAAGCCAGGCCCTAATCGAGCCTCTACCCCAAATCAAACCGGAGCCAGCCATGTCGGACCTTCCCACTACAGCTCGTGTCGTGATCATCGGTGGAGGTGCGGTCGGCGCCTCGGTTCTCTATCATCTCGGGTTGGCCGGTTGGACCGATTGCGTCCTTCTGGAGAAGAATGAGCTCACCGCTGGCAGCACATGGCACGCTGCGGGGAATATCCCGACTTTTTCGTCCTCCTGGTCGGTCATGAACATGCAGCGCTATTCCACCGAGCTTTACCGGCGCTTGGGTGATGAGGTGGACTATCCGATCAATTATAACGTGACCGGATCTGTCCGGCTGGCGCATTCAAAAAACCGCATGATGGAGTTTGAACGGGCGAACTCCATGGCCCGCCGGCAAGGGATCGAAACTAATATGATGTCGGTCGCGGATCTGAAGGACGCCTATCCCTTCATGGAAACGCACGATCTTGAGGGTGGCTTCTGGGACCCGACAGATGGCGACATGGATCCTGCACAGCTCACGCAGGCGTTTGCAAAGGGCGCGCGTGCCATGGGTCAGAAGGTGGTGCGGTTTACACCTGCGACCGGTGTCCGGCGTGAAAATGACGAGTGGATCGTCGAAACGGAAAAGGGTGAGATCCGCTGCGAATATGTTGTCAACGCAGCGGGGTACTATGCCCAGCGTGTTGGCGAGTGGTTCAAGCCCTATGGCGGGCGCACCGTGCCGATGATGGTGATGAGCCACCAGTATCTGTTGACCGAACAAATGGACGAGTTGGCAACATGGACCAAGGAGCATGGCCGGAAACTGCCGCTGCTCCGGGATGTGGATTCGTCCTATTACCTTCGGCAGGAAAACACCGGACTGAACCTTGGACCCTATGAGCGGAACTGCAAGGCACACTGGGTCACGCCGGATGACCCGATGCCGGACGATTTCAGCTTCCAGCTTTATCCTGACGATCTAGACCGGCTGGAATGGTATATAGAAGACGCCATGGCCCGTGTGCCGCTGCTTGGCATGTCGGGAATCTCAAAGGTCATCAACGGCCCGATCCCTTATGCGCCTGATGGCATCCCGCTGATTGGCCCGATGCCGGGTGTGAAAAATGCCTTTGAAGCCTGTGTCTTCACGTTCGGAATTGCTCAAGCCGGTGGCGCTGGCAAGATCCTCACCGAATGGATTACCGAAGGCGAAACCGAGTGGGATTGCTGGGGCCTCGATCCGCGCCGTTTCACGGACTACACCGACCACGATTATTGCGTTGCCAAGGGCATGGAGGTCTACGGCCATGAATACGCAATGCATTACCCTCATTATGAGTGGCCGGAAGGGCGAGACAAGAAGCTGTCACCGGTGCATGAAAAACTGAAAGCCTCCGGTGCCCAATTTGGCGTTTACAACGGTTGGGAGCGTGCCAACTGGTTTGCAAAAGACGGCGACGACACATCGATTGAAGCGACAGAAAGCTGGATGCGCAAAGGCCCTTGGTTCGAGCGTGTGCGCGAAGAAGCCCTGGCCGTTCGCGATGATGTTGGTGTGCTCGATCTTCCGGGATTTTCGAGGTTCAAACTGTCAGGTGCGGGTGCTGCCGATTGGTTGCGGGGCCGTATCTCTGGCGGCCTGCCGAAAGTTGGAAGGATGACGCTCGCCTATTTTCCAACCTCCAACGGCCGGGTACACACGGAGATGTCGATTATCCGGAAGGGCGAGGACGACTTTGTACTGATCACCGCAGCATCCGCGCAATGGCACGATTTTGAAATTCTGGCTGCACATTTGCCAGACAGTCTTGAGCTGTCCGACATCACCTCGGAGCTTTCGACGCTAATCGTAACCGGGCCGAAATCCCGGGATCTTTTCGAAAAAATCGGAACAATAGCCGACCTGGAGTTGCCATGGCTCAGCATTCAAACAGCTGAGGTGGCGGGGACTAGTTGCGAGCTTTACCGGGTGAGTTTTGCAGGGGAGCTGGGCTGGGAAATTCACGCGCCAATGGCCGATATTCCGGCACTTTATGACGCAGTTGTCAGCGCGGGTGCAAAGCCCTTTGGCATGTATGCCCTCAACAGCTTGCGGATTGAAAAAGGTTACCGAGCCTGGAAAGGCGATTTGAGCACGGATTATACCTTATTGGAATCTGGCCTCGATCGGTTCGTGAAGCTGGACAAAGCGGAAGACTTTCCGGGCAAAGTCGCGCTCTTGAATGAAAAGCAGCAAGGTCCGAAACAGCGCTTTGTCACTTTCCTTGTCGACAGCGAGGAAATCGACCCGCCCTACATGTCGAACATCTGGATGAACGGCAGCATCGTCGGCGAAACCACGTCTTCGGCTTTCGGGTTCCGCGTAGATGCCTGCGTCGCGTTGGGCATGGTCCGGGCGGATCTGGCCCAAGCGGGCACGGATCTTGAAGTCGAAGTCTACGGACAAAGATTTCCCGTCACGGTGCAGCCGGATGGCCCAGTCTGGGATCCTCAGAATCTCAGGCTGAAAGCGTGATTTTCACTCTTCCAAAGCGTCAGTTTTTTCAATCCAGATTTGGACGATAAGTCATGGCCATTCCTTCAAAAGCCCGCGTTGTCATTATCGGTGGCGGGGTCATCGGGTGTTCAGTTGCCTACCACCTGGCCAAGCAAGGCTGGAGCGATATCCTGCTTCTGGAACGCAAGCAGCTCACCAGCGGTACGACCTGGCATGCTGCCGGCCTGATTGCGCAGCTTCGGGCAACCCAGAACATGACCCGTCTCGCCAAATACAGCCAGGAGCTCTACGGCTCTTTGGAAGACGAAACGGGTTTGTCGACCGGCTTTAAAAGATGCGGATCGATTACCATGGCGCTGACCGCAGAACGCCGGGAGGAAATTCTTCGTCAAGCCTCCATGGCACGGGCGTTCGGGGTAGAGGTTGAAGAGATTTCACTAAGCGAAGTCCAGAACCGCTATCCGCATGTCAACACAAGTGGCGCGACCGCAGCTGTCTACCTGCCGCTTGATGGTCAGGGCGACCCGGCAAACATCGCACTGGCTCTGGCAAAGGGAGCGCGCCAAAAAGGCGCAAAGATCCTGGAGCGGGTCAAAGTGACCGGGATAGAGGTCAAAGACCGGAGAGCCACCGGCGTCAGTTGGGAGCAAGACGGTGAAACCGGATTTGTCGAAGCCGAGATGGTGGTCAATTGCGGCGGCATGTGGGGGCATGAGGTTGGCCGGATGGCAGGGGTCAACGTTCCACTGCATGCTTGTGAGCACTTTTACATCGTGACCGAGCAGATCGACGGCCTGGGGCAACTGCCGGTCCTGCGGGTTCCGGACGAGTGTGCCTATTACAAGGAAGACGCCGGCAAGATGCTGCTTGGGGCGTTTGAACCCAATGCAAAGCCCTGGGGTATGACCGGCATTCCCGACCAGTTCGAGTTCGACCAGCTGCCGGAAGACTTTGATCATTTCGAACCGATCCTTGCAGCTGCGGTCGAACGCATGCCGATGCTGGCCGAGGCGGGGATCCATACCTTCTTCAATGGGCCTGAGAGTTTTACGCCGGACGATGCCTACCATCTGGGTCTTGCCCCGGAACTGGAGAATTTCTGGGTCGCGGCCGGTTTTAACTCCATTGGCATCCAGTCCGCAGGTGGCGCTGGTATGGCGTTGGCCGCCTGGATGGAAAGCGGCGAGAAACCATTTGATCTCGGGGATGTCGATATCTCCCGGATGCAACCGTTTCAGGGCAACAAGACCTATCTGTTTGAACGATCCAAGGAAACACTCGGGCTATTGTACGCTGATCATTTCCCTTACCGGCAAAAGGCGACTGCGCGTGGGATCCGGCGAACACCCCTCCATGGGCATCTGTTGGAGCAAGGTGCGGTGATGGGAGAACTGGCCGGATGGGAACGGGCGAATTGGTTCGCAGATCCAGGACAGGATCGCGCCTATCAGTATTCCTGGAGACGCCAGAATTGGTTTGAGAACAGCGCCCGCGAACACATGGCGATCCGGGAAAGCGCCGGACTATATGACATGAGTTCCTTCGGAAAGATCCGCGTTGAAGGGCCGGATGCCGAACGTTTCCTCAATCATGTTTGCGGCGCCGACATGAGCGTGCCGGCGGGCCGGATCGTGTACACACAGATGCTCAATGCCGCTGGCGGTATCGAGGCCGATGTGACAGTCACGCGGTTGAGCGAAACCGCATATCTGATGGTCACTCCAGCTGCCACCCGATTGGCGGACCAGACGTGGCTCCGGCATCATATGGGTGATCACCAGGTTGTGCTGACCGATGTGACATCCGGTGAAGCGGTTTTGGCTTTGATGGGGCCGAGGTCACGGGAGCTGCTTGGCCGAATTTCTCCAAACGACTTTACAAACGAAACCAATCCGTTCGGGACAGCCCAAGACATTGAAATCGGTATGGCACTCGCCCGTGCCCACCGGGTGAGCTATGTCGGCGAACTTGGTTGGGAGATCTATGTGCCAACCGAATTTGCTGCGCATGTCTTCGAAACGCTTTGGGAGGCCGGCCGGGATGAGGGGCTGAAAATGTGCGGCCTTCATGCCATGGACAGCTGCCGGATGGAAAAGGCCTTCCGGCACTTCGGCCATGACATAACTTGCGAAGACCATGTCATCGACGCAGGTCTTGGCTTTGCTGCCAAAACCTCCAAGCCTGGTTTCATTGGACGGGACGCTGTTTTAGAGCGCAAGGAAACTGGTCCTAAAAGCCGATTGGTACAGTTCCAGCTGCACGATCCAGAGCCAATGCTCTACCACGCGGAACCGATCCTTCGTGAAGGTGAGGTCTGCGGGTACCTGTCATCCGGTGCCTATGGACACGCACTCGGCGCCGCGATTGGTCTTGGTTACGTGCCGTGCGAGGGGGAAAGCGCTGCCGATGTTCTGGGTTCGGCCTATGAAATCGAGATTGCGGGCACTCGTGTGCCAGCAACCGCGAGCCTCAAGCCGCTCTATGATCCGACCAGCAGCCGTATGAAAGTCTGAACAGAAAAATCAGTCACCAACGAAAAACCCCGGTCTGCAGCCGGGGTTTTTGCTCTTTTCCAATAAAGATACCCGCGCGCTACTGGCCGGGTTCCGATCCTTAACTGAACACTGCTGTGAGTGCCTCATCAATCGAGCTGGTGAGGTGGTCGATGTCATCGGCAGTCGCGATTAATGCCGGTGCGAGACACAAGGTGTTGTTGAAGCCAGGAAGCGCCCGATTGGTCATGCCGATGATAACGCCCTGGGCCATACAATGCCCTGCGACCGCCTGAACCTTGGCTTCATCGGCCGGTTCCTTCGTCTCACGATCGGACACAAGTTCGACGCCTGCAAACAATCCTCGGCCACGCACGTCGCCAACTACGGCGTGTTTTTCCCTCAGGCCTTCCAGGTTTTCCATCAGGCGTGCGCCCATCGACAGCGTGTTTTCCAGAAGGCCTTCGTCTTCGATGATGCGCATGTTTTCAAGCGCTGCAGCGGGACCTGCGGCACAGCCGGCATAAGTGGATATGTCCCGGAAATAACTCAGAGGATCGCCGGGCGCATCCTTGAACATGTCAAAGACTTCTTCTGTGGTCACGGTGCAGGATATTGCGGCATATCCGGAGGCCACGCCCTTGGCCATTGTAACGAAGTCAGGTTTGATGCCGAACTGTTGGTAGCCGAACCAGGTTCCAAGGCGTCCGACACCGCAGACGACTTCATCGAGATGGATCAGGATCTGGTGCCGCTTGCAGATCTCCTGAACGCGCTCCCAATAGCCCTCCGGCGGTACGATAACACCGCCGCCGGCTGTCATGGTTTCAAGGCAGATCGCGCCGATCGTATCCGGTCCTTCGCGGAGGATGACTTCTTCGATAGCGTCAGCAGCGCGCTCACCATAGGCTTCAGCGCTGTCATATTGATTGCGGTATTCCAGGCAGTGTGGAACTGCAACAAATCCAGGTGTGAATGGACCGTAGTGGGCCGAACGCTCGCCCTGACCACCAGCGGACAGAGCCGTAATTGTGGTGCCGTGGTAGTCGCGGTCACGGTAGAGTATTTTCGATTTTTTGCCGCCATGGTGCTGCTTGGAAATCTGGCGGACCATCTTGAAGACTTTCTCGTTCGCCTCCGAGCCCGAGTTTGAATAAAACACCCGGCTCATGCCCGGCATCTTGGATATTAGCCGTTCAGCAAAAAGGGCCCCTGGAACAGATCCAAGCGTGTTGGCGAAGAAGTTCATCTTCACAAGCTGATCGCGGACGGCGTCAGCAATCGTCTCCCGGCCGTAACCGACGTTTACGGTCCAGACACCACCGGAGACCCCGTCTAGGTGCTCTTTGCCAGCAGCATCCCAAACGCGCAGTCCCTTGCCTTCAACGATGATGCGCGGGTCTACGGTCTCGAACGTCTTGTGCTGAATGAGATGATGCCAAACGTGCGCCTTGTCGGCGGCAATGACGTCGGAATTGTCGTTTTTTGCAAGAATAGCATCCATGGCCACATCCCCAGAATTGATTGGAAAACCTGCCGGTATCCGGCTGAAAACGCGCGCTTGTGGTTCGCCGCCGAAACAGTGAGGGCAACCCATCGCAATGCACAATCATGCGCCACTGTGCACAGCCACCAATCACGCAATAGGGCCAGTGATTTGCCAGCTATAAGTCCAGACGGATTCCGTTGCTTGTCAGCTGAAATCGCAGCTCATACGCTTTTTCCGGAAACAAAAGGCAGCGGCAGAACTGTCTGAAACCCAGTGGAATGAGACGGTCACCAAATGCCAGCGCGCTTGTGAGTAATACCTGTCGTTAGCGCTTGGCAGACCCACAAACATAACGGAGTGGAACCATGGCGTTGAAATCGAAACTTGGTGGTGCAGTTGGGCTTCTGGCCCTGATGGGGGCGTTCCAGCCTGCAGCGGCAGAGGAATTGACAGTTGCATATTTTCTAGAATGGCCGATGCCGTTCCAGTACGCCAAGGCAAAGGGGCTCTATGACGAAGCGCTGGGCATGAAGGTGAACTGGGTTTCCTTCGACACAGGCACCGCGATGTCGGCAGCGATGGCTTCCGGAGATGTTCAGATCGCAGTCAGCCAGGGTGTTCCACCTTTCGTCGTCGCGACATCCGCCGGTCAGGACCTGCAAATCGTCGATGTGGCTGTGAGCTATTCAGAGAACGACAACTGCGTCGTTGCTGAAAAGCTTGAAATCGATAAGGACAGCGCCAGCGAGCTTGCGGGCAAGAAGGTCGGTGTTCCGATCGGTACGGCAGCTCACTATGGCTTCTTGAAGCAGATGGAGCATTTTGGTGTCGATATCGGCACAATGGATATTGTCGACATGGCACCGCCTGATGGCGCTGCGGCTTTTGCCCAGGGTAGTCTCGACATGGTCTGTGGGTGGGGCGGTGCGCTCCGCCGCATGAAAGAGCATGGCAATGTCCTGCTTACAGGTGCGGAGAAGGAAGAGCTCGGCATTCTGGTCTTTGATGTGACATCTGCGCCTGCAGACTTTATCGCAGAGGAAAGTGACACCCTGGCCAAGTTCCTGAAAGTGACGGCCGATGCCAATGCAATGTGGAACTCGGGTGACAATACCGCTGAAATGCTTCCTGTGATCGCAAAAGATGCAGGTATGTCCGAGGATGACACCTCGAGCACCATGGCAACCTTTGTGTTTCCGAGCGTTGAAGATCAGCTTAGTGCCAAGTGGCTCGGCGGCGGGTCGCAGGAATTCATGAAGGGCGTTGCGGAAGTGTTCGTGAATGCCGGCAGCATCCCGTCTGCTCGGGATTCCTATGACGGCGCGGTCGACACGTCTGCGCTCGGTGCTGCCGCCAACATGTAAACTGCGGTTTCGCGAAAACGGTGCAGCGGGCGGGAAGCCCGCTGCCCATCCAGGCTGGGCAACCGGGAGAGTGAAGTGCCGCTTTTATTAGACAATATTTCCATGCGCTTCGACCTGCCAAATGGCAGTTCGATCCAGGCGCTTAAAGATGTTTCCCTCACTCTGAACGACGGTGAATTGCTCTCCGTGCTTGGTCCTTCCGGGTGCGGCAAGACAACGCTTTTGAATATAATCGCTGGTTTTCTGGCGCCAACAGACGGTCAGGTTGTTCTGAATGGCGAGACGGTAACAGGGCCGGCGCCTGAACGCGGCATGGTCTTTCAAAAAGGCGCTTTGTTTGAATGGATGAACGTGCGCCATAATGTCGATTTCGGCCCCCGAATGAAGGGAATGGCGAAGAAGGAAAGAGATGAGATTACTGATCATCTCCTGGAAATCGTCGGCCTTCAGGACTTCAAGGAAAAAGCGGTTTATGAACTCTCAGGCGGGATGCAGCAGCGGGTTGCGCTCGCAAGGTGTCTGGCCAATGAACCCGATGTCATTTTGATGGATGAGCCACTCGGAGCGCTGGACGCGTTGACACGCGAGAAGATGCAAGGACTCGTTCTGAAGCTTTGGAAAGAGACCGGCAAAACCGTGATCCTGATTACTCACTCTGTTGAGGAGGCCCTTTTGCTGGGTGAGCGCCTGCTGGTGATGGCGCCAAGGCCCGGGCGGATACACAAGGAGTATCAGCTTCCCTTTGCAGACAGTGCTGTGAATGCAGATCTTCGTGAGGTGAAGCGGGAAAAGGGCTTTTCTGAAACACGCGATGAAATCCTCAATATGATTTGGGAAATGGAAGAGGAAATCATGGGCCGTGCGGAGGCAGCCCAATGACCATTCTCATTGCCTATATCGCGATTTTTGCGGCCGCCTTTTTCATCGTCCATTTTTTCACGCTCAGGATTGTTCACCGGAACGATTTCACAAGCTTGAAGACCGTGACTTTTGGAGACGAGAGTGCCGTTAAGGCAAACCGGATCGCCTCCGTTATCTCAGTCCTTGCTGTCTTCTTTATCTGGGGTGCCTTCACAGGTTCCAAACTGACCCCAATCCATGTGCCCGGGCCGTATATGGGCACCACCGAGTTTACCTACACCGCAGAAAATGCCGCTGGAGAGACAGACAGCGCGACTGTGACCGTCGTGGTGCACAAGCTCGGGGAAGATGTGGAGCTGCCTGAACCAGCCCCGAGCAGTGGGTTTGCGCAAAACGATGTCGACAGTGTTGCCGCTTGGCGGAGTGGTCTGATCAGGGTCAACCGTAACGATGAGGGCCGTGAGGACGAAGGTTTCAAGATCACCGCCATCGATGGTCAGCCAATTGCAGTTGGATCACCTGTATCTGTAGCAGATGGTTCGGTCGCGCTGACAGCAAAGGGGTCGCTAAACTTCACCCCGGACAAGGGCATGCAGATGGAGCCAATATGGCTTCCATCACCAGAAGCTGTCTGGCACCGGTATGTTGAGATCTTCGGGGATGGCTATCAGGGCATTACCTTGCTTGACCATCTGGGCTGGTCGCTACTCAGAGTGTGCGCGGGTTTCCTTCTTGGCAGCCTGATCGGCATCCCGCTTGGGTATGCTATGGGACTGTCCGGCTGGTTCCGTGGGTGGTTTGATCCGATCGTCGAGTTTATGCGGCCCGTACCGCCCTTGGCTTTGATCCCGCTGGTGATCATCTGGTTCGGGATCGGCGAGTCCGGCAAGATTATCCTCCTGTTCCTTGCCGCTCTTTGGATCATGACGATAGCCGCGCGTGCTGGGGTTTCGGGCGTCAATATATCCAAGGTTCATGCCGCTTATTCCCTCGGAGCGTCCAAATCGCAGATCCTGTGGCACGTGATCGTGCCAAATTCATTGCCCGAGATTTTCACCGGTGCCCGGGTTGCGATGGGCGTTTGTTGGGGAACAGTAGTCGCGGCCGAACTCGTGGCTGCTGAAAAAGGTGCTGGCAAGATGATCGTTGCAGCCAGTAAGTTTCAGCTGACCGATATTGTGATTATGGGGATCATACTGATCGGTGTGATTGGGTTTGCCATTGATGTTTTGATGCGCCGCGCTGAAAACTGGCTCGTTCCGTGGAAAGGCCGCAGCTGATGCTGCGGTCAAGCCAGATTATCAGCTGAATTTTGGCATCAGTTTCTTCAAAGTCCTGCGGAACGGTCCGCGGGACTGATAGGCGGCGGATGCCAATTGGCCAATCGGGCCTGCTGTGACTGTGACATTTGTAAGGGGAATTTGCTCTGCCCCAAAGGAGAGCTTGTAGGGCTCGTCACCGATTGTGAAATCGAAAATCGTGGTCCCCAAATCAGCTTCATGCCGGATCTTTTCATTAAGGCCGAGCAGCCCGAGTGAGTAACGCTTCATGTCCTCATCATCGACAAAAGCTGCCAGCAAAAATAGGAAACGGCCCTTGTGACGGACGCCGAAATCGATCGACATGATCCGATTTTCGAGTTTGCCGACGAAGGTTGAAGTCATGCCGGTTTGAGCGCCCTTGACCGCAAGGTTCCGGTAGAAAGCGAAATACTCCGGTCTTGAAAACAAGTCTGTTTCGTAGCGGCCAGCTCGAAGATTCCGCATGATCTCGAATGCGTTCTCGATGTCAGCCTGATTGGAGAGTTCGCTGTATTCAAGCGGGCCGTGGTCTTTCTGGAACCCACTCAGCTTTCGCCTCAATCCTTTGCGCATGTTTTTGGAGACATGCGTCTTCAGCCAATGATCGTGCGTCTGTTCGATTTCGACTTCATAGGAGCTGCTGATATTTGGGTTTTTTCTTGCTTTGGAAAACAACTTCGACGCGTCAAAGTTGGACGGTGGTTGCTTGCGGAAGAGCAGAATATGATACGGCTTCATGGCCGTGAGGATTTTGCTCGAGAGCCCAGGAACAGCACAGACGTCTTCCAGGCTTTTTAGCGATCCGATTACCGCATTGTAATCGGCCACTCCAAGATCCGCCGGTTGAATGATCTGAATTCCAAAATACGTTTCTCTCACCAGCGGCAGAATTACCTCTGGTTGCTTCTGACCCTCGCGATAGATTTTCATAATCATCGGTTCTGCGCCGGAACCTGGGACAAGGGTTTTGTAGAATTCATGAAGCCAAAGCGGACTTTGAAAGGCCGTTGCCGCCGCGCTTTCGAAAAGAGCTGAATACTCATTGGATAAAAAATCGTATTCCTTACAGACTTCAATCCGGTAGCCGGAATGAACACTGATGTTCTGATGATCCATAACAGCGTTTCCTAGTCGGCTGTTCGAGAAGCCGGACGGTGGAGCAGGGCGTTTATCGCGTCCTCGTCCAATGTTTGCGTACGCGGGTCGACAATGCCGAACCCATCCGAATAATCCCAGTGCGTCCAGCCGATACAACGGGCTTCGGCTTCCGTTGTAACTGTCTGCAGCCAATAGAGGCGGTCGTTTCGCGGCGCATCATAGGAAAGAACGCCAAACTCATTTATGACTACCGGCAGCCCATGGGACTGCGACCAGTTATCAATCGTCGAGAGGGCGTTCTGGACGTCTTTTTCCGTCCATGGTTCCTCGAAAATCCGGTGAATTTCCTCAGCGGCCTGTTCATGCCCTGCTGCTTTGAGCCGGGAGACGAGCGATCTTATCCGGGCATCGTTTTTGATCGTTGGAAAAGGGACGCCAGTGGCAAGGCGTGCCGTATCGTCCGGCGGATGCCATTCGGCGCCCTGATGGGTAAAAATGAATGGATCGTAGAAGTGAATTGCGTAAACGGTGTTCGCGTCGGTCAGTGGCGGAAAGTTCACAAGACTTTCGTGGCGCATGGGGCCATGTGGGCCAACGACGAACGTATGATTTGGAAGCCATTCCCTTAGTTGGCTGGACAGCCGTCGGATGTGGTCCTCCCAGATTTCTTGCGATGTATCCGGTTCATTTAGAAACTCAACGGCGACCTTTGCTGGATTGGTGCTTTCCAGAACTGATGAAAGATAGCGCCAACTGTCTTCGAGACGTCGGTATCCTTCGTCCGGTGCCGTTCGATAGACGTGGTTGAACGTCCCGTCCGGGTGAAAATCGACCGTTACCGTAAACCCGATGGCCAGCAGGTTTTCCAACATAGCCAAGAGTTCGTCGGAGTACTTGGAAAGATCCTCGGATCCCCAGTCGCCCGTATTGAACGCTTTATGAAAAACGGGGAGGCGGATGTGCGTAAAGCCGTTTGCATAAAGCAGCCTGAGAGTGCTCAAATCAGGACGGTAAGCAATGTCATTAGCATCCCAATTGGGTAGGTTCACACCGCGCGCCATCGCTTCGAGAAGCGCAGGATTTTCAAATGCCGGAAAGGTCTGAGCGGAAAAACAATGATCGGCATTTTGTGGACTGGCATTTGCACCTCCGAAGGCAGTCATTGCCAGGCATGCGGGCAGCACAAGCTTTGCCAGAGTACGCACCCACATACGCTCAGTCTCTCAGCATGATAAAAAATGCTTTGTGATTGGTTTGAAGATAGCGGGGCCCGAGACGGCGTGGCTCCTGCATCGTCCTGTAGAGCCACTCCAGACCAAGATTTTGCATCCATTCCGGCGCGCGAGGATTCTTGAGTGACAGAAAATCAAATAGCCCGCCTGAGGTCTTTATGACACCGACATTGGTCAATTTCTTGAGGTTCCGAGATACGAACTGCTGCTCTCGGGGGACCCCCATGCCGATCCATAAAATATCTGGTGCGAGGTCGTTGATCTCCGAGACAATTGCATCTTCTTCGTTCGCCCCAAAATAGCCGTTTCTCCGGCCAACGACGTGTAGATCGGGATAGAATTTCTGGGTGTTGCTGACTGCCGCCGCGTTGGATTTTTCATCGGCGCCGAGCAAATAGAAGGATGCGCCGATATCTTGAGCCACGAGCGCTACGTCGTGATAAAGGTCGGTCGTTGCGACACGTTCGATATTCTGCAAACCATGTTTTATCCGAGCGATCCAAACCATCGGCATCCCATCGGCAAGGATCTGGTCTGCTTGGAGGAATTCCTGGCGCACGGCATTGTCCTCGTTGCACATGACGATGACTTGTCCGTTAGCAGACGTGGAATAATAGGGGTTCTCGGCTGAACCCCGCTTGGCGAGCGCTTGCGCGATCAGCGTCTCGGCCGCGGTCTTCCGATCCGTCCATGTGATTGGTAGCCCACCGAGAACCTCAACGACATGATAGGACTGGGCTAGCTGAGCGAGCTGCCGGGCGTCCCACTGACCATGTTTTTTTTGGTCACTCTGAGTATGTCTTGGACGCTGCGGACTCATTGTCTATTTGCCAGGCTCCGGAATTTTCGCAGTGTGCAAGATAACGTCAGGGAATTAACGTTCAGCAAACAGAAATGCTGGTTGGTAGAAATAGATTAGAGCGTTACCCAACGTAGCTTTTCTTCCACTTCTGACGATATTCCAGAGAGAAGGTCGTCGTTGCTTGAGTGCGGTTCGAATTCTTCCTCTACAACGACGAACAGATCTGCAAACTCTGACAGGCGCTGGACTTGGCCGTGATTGCGCACCGGAGGAGCGTCAATGATCATGCAGGCATCCCGAGCTGTGTTGCTGACTGAAAAGCCCTCAACGACCTCCAGGATAGAACGCCGGTTCCGGAAGTGGTTCGCTGCGATCTCCCCGGGATCAACAATTGAAAGTGCGCGAGCGGCAGGCAGGCCCAAGGAGCCGGGCGCTGTCCGATGAGCGTCAATCAGGTTCTGGTTCTCAGTTAGTAGCAACACGGGAAGCCCGCGCTGTCCTGCAAGCGCTGCAATCCCGAGAACGACGTCACTCTGATCCAGGTTCGGCTCAAGCGAGCTTACAACCACGACTGCCCCTCTGCTTTGGAGGGTCTTCACGTCACGCCGAAGCGGACCGCGCTTCAGATACTGCGCAGTTTCCTTCGGATCGAACCTTTCATGAGTTTGGGTCTGGGCCCGGTGATGGTCATGATCCCTCGCGCGGGCATGCCTTTGTGCGCGGATTGGGCGATCGGGAACCTCCTGAAAACCCATCTTCTGAATGGTCTCATTCAATCTGCCAACTGGTGCGGAAAAGCGCTTGTGGCCTCCTTTGAATTTGCGTCCGGTCTGTTTACGTCTCCCAAAACCAAACAGCGATTGAGACATCGTCTTTGACGCGCGTTTTTTCTCTACAGGGGCACCTGTCATCTCACGTGCAAACGCATAAAGAACCGCGCACCCCCCCGAAAAGACCAGAAAAACGAGCCCAGCAAGAACCCGACTTGGCCGGTTTGGTTTCAGCGGAGGCAAGGCCGGCGATGCGATCCGAGCCTGCCCGAGTTCCAGACCGCTCTGCTTTTCGGTTGCCTTGAATCGGGCCAGAAACTCTTCATACAGCTGTCGGTTTGCGGTTGCTTCACGCTCCAGGCTTGCAAGCTGAACCATGGCGCGTTCGGTTCGAAGGGCTGTTTGTTTCCTCTGATTGAGCTCGTTGGTTAAAGCTTGAAGGGTGGAATTGGCGCTTTCAAGCCGCTCTTTTTGGATCGCAAGAAGCCTGCTTTGTTCCAGAGAGATTTGCCGTTCGATTCCAGCCAGCTTGCTGCGCTCTGAGGTCACACGGGGGTGACGGTCGCCGTAAACCCGGCTGAACTCGGAGAGGTTCTGGAGGATTTGGCCTCGTTCACGGCGCAGCTCTGCAAGCTGTGCCGCGTCCGATTGTTCGGTCGTGGACGGAAGACCCGCGCCTGTGCTGATCTTTTCAACCCTTGAACGGATGGCCTCTGTTTCGGCCTTTGCAGCAACAATCTGTTCGTTCAGTGTGATGAGCTCACGTTGTAACAAAGTGCTATCTTCAGTGACGCCGATGATGCCGTTCTCTGCCTTAAAGCTCGCAACGGCTTTTTCAGAAGTTTCAAGGTTTGACCTCAAGTCGTTCAGGCGTTCTTCCAGGGACGAAGCTGCAGTGGCGTTCGCGGTCACCAAAGCATCGGTCTGGCTGTCTACGAAGGCTTGCGCGACTGCATTGGCGTAAAGAGCGGATTTATCTGGGTCGTTGGATGAGAACGATATTTCTACAATGAAGGTCGCGCCCACCCGATTGACTTGCAAACGCCGCTTGAAGGCTGCGAGCAATTCACGGTCGTCAGGACCTACAGAACGCGCAAAAACCGGATCGGTCTTGGCGTCCAGATCTTCCAGCACTGGGCGCAGAAACCCATCGGAATGAACGATTTGGACGATACTTTCCAGGAAAGCGGCATCTGATCCAATGCCCGGCAAAACGTTTTCGGTAAGCGTCACTCTGCGCTCGCGCGGGTCAACCAGAACAAGCGCAGTCGCTTTGTACGGGAACGGATAAAGCGAGAACAGGACAAGCGCGATCGCTGTCAAAACGCCTGTGATGATCGTGATGCGCAAAAGGTTCCGGCGGAAGAACCCGATGATTTGCGAGAATTCAATCAGACCCTGGTTGAATGCGCCGTATCGCTGTTTTCCGTCTTGTGAAAACGGACCTTCCGGAGTCTCTTGGTTCCAAGTTCCACCTGGAATGGCGGTCATGTCAAGGCGCTCCAGTCGTATCGAAAAGCACTCTAATCAAAACTAGGTTTGGCGCAGTGGTTCGTATGCGGGTTCGTCGGTGGGCAAAAACTTAGCAATCAATCAATAACTATCCGTTAAACATAACCGCCTTCGGTATGATGAAATGCATGGTACGACAGCCCCGGAGAGCTTGGTATTTGCGTGAGAACTGTCGATAAAAATCAACCCTATGGCCTGGTTTCTGAGGGGCCTGACTGGAGCCGGGAGCCGATGGGCTCGGTGGCTGCGGTAATAGGTGGTTTTTTGCTCATCGGGTTGCCGGTTGCGGGGCACATTTTAAGCCCGCTGATCGCGGTTCCGATGGCTCTGGTCCTCGGTGTTCTCCTCGCGAACTACGCACCGCGCGCTGCATTGATCAGCGTCATCATTGCCCTGCTGTTTCAGAATTTCTTTGTTTCAATGGTTTCGTCTGCCCTGAGCGGCCCGGATGAATTCAAAATCATTCGAGGATACAACTTTGTCATACTCGTATCGATTTGGTCCGCTTTCTTCGCCAGTTACTGGACCCGGTTTCGCGGACAAAATAGGTCCATCGATCTCATCATGAACCTGACCTTTGGCGCAGTTGGGCTCGTCTTTTTCTATTTTTTGATCGGTTTTGTTCAAAACCCGACCCCCGCTGTCATTTATCTCCGGAACATTCTGACGCCGATCCTTATCTTCCAAATTGCCTTGATCACCTTTTGGCGGTTTGAGTTTGGCCTTACGGTACCGCTCTTCATCGTCGGTACGATCTTCCTTCTAATGGGATATATCGAACTTATTTTCCGGGAGGACTGGCTCTATTTCACCGGAGGTGAAAGCTACTGGGAGCTGGATATGCGATCGGCGCGTTTGTCACTTGAATGGGACCAGGAAGCGCGGGAAACCGGTTACGTCATGCTGGGCTTTCTCGATGCCTTTCGTGTCGATTTATTCAACACACCTCTGCTCGACGGATTGGACCTTCGAGTGACGCGTCTCATGGGGCCAAACATGCACGCGATCAGCTATTCCTATGCGGTGGCTTTTCTGCTTGTGTTCGCGCTGTTTCGTGGTTCGGTTATCATGGCATTGTTGCTGTTCCCTTTGCTCGTCTTTGCCAATGCGAAAGGCGCCTTGATTCTGTTCATTTTGGTGCTCGGAGCATGGTTCGCATTCAAGCTCTTTGGCGCGCGGATGAGCCTTTGGGTCACTGGGTTTGTATTAGCACTCTATGCCGTCGCTGGAATTTTGGTCGGGCTTCAGATCGGCGACTTTCACGTGCTTGGCTTCATGGGCGGGCTTTACAATTTTCTTGGTTTCCCCTTCGGACATGGCATCGGTGTGGGAGGCAACCTCGGTACCGACTTTTCTCAGCTGGACTGGCCGGCTTATCAGGCCGCTGGGCGCACGCCGGTCGCAATCGAGAGTGCGGTTGGAGTTTTGCTCTATCAAATGGGGCCAGCTGCGTTCTTTCTACTTGGAGTATACATCTGGCTCGGGTGGCAAACACTTAGGGTGGCTTCCTTTACAGGTGCATCTCTTCACATTGCCGCGAGTTTTGCTTTGTTAACCGTTCTTGTGAACGGAATTTTTCAGGAAGAGGCTTTATTCTCGCCACTCGCCCTCGGGCTATTGATTTCTCTAAATGGCATGGTGCTTGGCCAAGCCATCCGAAAGGGCTTCGTTCCATAGGCATGAAAAACCTGTTCGCCTCTCTGGCATCGTTCGCCCTTAGGTCGGAGACTCGAGGCGTGATCGTCTCGATGATGGTCAAAGCTGCCTCTATCCTGTCGGCCTTCACTCTCTTCACCTTGAGCGCGCGCGTGTTGGGTGAGGAGCAGTTTGGCCAGTTTGCGCTGTTTTTCAGTGCGGCTTCCATGGCAGCTGTTGCCGCAGCTTTCGGCCAGGAAATGCTGATCATCCGGATCTGGAACGAAAATGTTGCCGCCGGGCGAATTTCGGTTGCCAAAGGCGGGATCGTGTTTGGGTTGTTGATCTCGGCGCTGGGCGCAACTCTGGGCGCGATAGTGATGGCGGGGATTGTCTATTTCTACAGCAATTGGGCGGCAGCCTTGAGCGCTGGATTGTTTGTTGCTGCTGCTGTCTTCCTTCTGTTTTTCTCCAGTCTTGCCCGATCAATTGTCAGCATACTGGTCGGTGATGGGCAAAGAGAGTTGACCGCATTGCTGTTTGCAAACGTTGTGCTGATTTTCTGTCTCGTTTTTGACTGGAGCTCTTCCGTCACATCTGTTGTCAATTTGATTGTCCTCGGAAAAGTCGTGGCAATTGCCCTGCAGGTTTTTTTCCTAACCCGGGTGCTGCGCCGAATGTATCCGGAGATATTTGCAGCCAAACCGGAGTTCGCCGTTGATCGCTGGCTGCCATCTTCCACGCGGCTCTGGTTCGCCAGTATTCTGGAATCCTCCAATCAGTATCTCGACGTCATTCTGGTCGGCTATCTGCTCGATCCGATTGCCGCAGGCGCCTATTTCGTCACGACGCGCCTTGCCAACGGATTTGCCTCCGTTGCGGACGCGTTCAACATGTTTGCCATGCGGCAATTTCCGGAGCTTTACTACAAAGCGGATGAGGGCGGTCTGCTGCGGTTGCTGCAGACCCTTGCCATCCTGACAGCGCTTGCGGTTGTCGGCGGTCTGTTCGTAGTTGGCGTTGCAGGTCACTGGTTGCTGATGATCTTTGGCTCAGAGTACATGGCTTACTATCATGTTCTGGTGATCCTTTGTCTCGGCAGCGCCGCAATGGCAGCAACAGGCCCGGCGGCGCCCGTTTTGATGTTGACCGGGCATGAGGGGGCTTATCTGCGGATCGTTGCGCTCAGCGTTTTCATTCGAGTGGCTGGCTTCTTTTTGATCGTTCCAATGTTTGGGATTGTTGGTGCAGCTGCGACCACGACTGTTTCACTCGTTGCAATGGCTGTTCTGGTCAGCGTCCGGTCTCGCACTGCGACTGGTTACAATGTCACGGCAACGCGTATATTGGGCGGATTGGCGCCGGATCGTATGAACGCGAAGGAATCGTGAGAATGAGTGGGCAGCGCATTCTCTTCATCCAGACGCAGGCGGAAAATGCCGGTGCTCAGGAAGTTTCCCGTCTGCTCGGGGAACACCTGACAAACCGTGGTCACACAGTCCAGCACCTTTTCTTCTACAAGAAGTCGGAAGATTTTTCGGCGCCACCGGACACTGTTATTGTACGCCAAACCCGGCCGTCCAAGTGGCGTTTCTTTTCTTTCTTGGGCGCGCTTTACAAGGCCATCCGGGACTTCAAACCAGACTGCGTCTTTTGCTTTCAACATTTTGGAAATGTGATCGGGGCACCGGTCGCCAGGCTTGCGGGTTGTCCGGTCATCGTTGCCAATCAGGTAACGGCACCCAGCTTGATCAATCCAGTGGTTGCCTTTCTCGACAAGGGTCTCGGGATAGTCGGGATTTATGATCGGGTCACCGTGAACTCCAACTTCTTGCTCGATACTTATGGCCGCTACCCAAACCGCTACGTGTCGCGATTGGATTTGATACCGCAAGGATTTGAAACCAAAGACTGGGCGATGGACAAAACCTCGGCACGTGAGGAACTTGGCTTGCCTAACGATGTGCCGCTTCTTGGTGTATCCGCACGGCTGAACCCTGCCAAGCAAATAGACAGGGTTCTAGCCATCCTCGCTAAGCGGCCGGAATGGCATTTCGCGATCGCAGGTCAGGGGCCGGATTTTGAGCGTTTGCAAAACGAAGCCGTCAAACTCGGGATCACGAACCGTGTTCATTTCCTGGGCGAATTTGCCCCCAGCCAAATTGGCAAATTTCTCGCTTGTCTGGACGTATTCACATTCCCGTCTGCTGCGGAGAGTTTCGGGCTGGCAGCCATTGAAGCCGCACAGGCGGGCATTCCCGTTGTTGCCAACGATTTGCCGGTCTTGCGGGAAGTGCTTCACGCCAATGGCAAACCATGTGCTCTGTTTGTTGACGTTATGGACGCGGAAGCATTTGCGAATGCCATCGCCACGATGTTGAATGATCTGGAAGTGGCGCAGACATTTCGTGATCGAAGCGGCGATTTGAAAGAGCGGTATTCGCTGAATGCTATGGTGGATGCATACGAAACCCTTGCGACTGGCAAAAACTTGTCTGCGGGCAAGCAACAGGTCATGGCCGTCTCATGAAGGTCGGGATCCTTGTCGAAAAGGACAGGTGCCGACGGTGGCTGCTGCATCTAACCGAGCTTTTGAAGACGTCTCAATCAGATGAAGTGGTTTATCAGCTGATAAAGCCATCGCCTCCAGTATCCAGAGAACTGAAAACGGCCCTTCAGCTTGAGGAACGTATTCTTGGCGCAGATCCGTTCTCAGGTATGAGCAGACTGGACCCTTCAGAGCTGCCTCAGACAAGCAGAAAAGATACTGATCTTTTTTTCGATCTCACCACAGGTGGGAGTGAATACGGAAGCTCCAAGATTTTTGAAGTCAGATACAACGGAGCTTGCGGTGAGGAAGCCCTTTTCTCTGCATTGATGAGCAAAGGGACGCCACTCATAGAAGTTATCGATCGGCAAGCTGGCACTGTTGCGGCCTGCGGAACCGCCTCGCTCGAAGCCGCAAGAGGATTTGCCGGTGCAATGGACGCCGTCTTTTCGAGAGTGGCAGTTCTGATCAAGAAGGTCGTCGAAGGGGCTCACGCGCACGGCACGCCAATGAAGGCAGAGGCACTTCAAGCGGTCACACAGAAACAGATCCTGATCCGGATGTTACGGGAAACGGCGGTCACCCTGATCCGATCTATCTATAGAGCGTTTTTCTACACGTCCCATTGGCGGGTGGGCTGGAGATTTGTTGACGGTGAAGGCGTTGCGGGCACCCGTGACCTGAGCGGAGAGCCTTGGCACGTTCTCAAAAGCCCGCATGACACGTTCTTCGCTGATCCTTTTCCAATCAAAACGGATGGCCGATATTATCTGTTTTTCGAAGCCCTGCCGCACGAAACCCAAAAGGGTGTCATCTCGATGGTGGAGATGACAAAAGACGGTCCGGTCGGCGAAGTATCAACGGTGTTGGAAGAACCGTGGCATCTTTCTTATCCCTTTGTTTTTGAACGGGATGGAGAATTCTGGATGATCCCGGAAAGTTCTATGAACAATGAAGTCGTGCTTTACCGGGCAGCAAGATTTCCCGGCCAATGGGAGCGGCACACTGTGCTGTTAACTGGCGTAGAAGCGGCAGATGCGACCATCATTGAGTATGAGGGGCGGTTCTGGATGTTTGCCGTCACCCGAAACGGTGTCGGCGGGTATTCCGACTGTCTGAGCGTCTATTATGCAGATGATTTGTTGGGCCCTTGGCATGCCCACGAGCAAAATCCTGTCCTCGTTGATGACCGCGCCGCTCGGCCGGCAGGACGGTTCTTTTCGCAGGGCGGAGAGTTATGGCGCCCGGTTCAGGATTGCCGGCACGGCTATGGTGCGGCACTTGCCTTTGCCCGTGTTGACGAATTAAGCCCGACAACGTTTCAGCAGTCGGTCCATGAAACGCTGACACCGGGACCGTTGTGGCCTGGACGCAAATTGCATACTCTGAACAAGGTGGGTGATCTGGAGGTTATTGACGGGTGCACTTACCATCCAAAATCAGAACTCGCTGCGGAAACGAAAGCGTTTTTCACTAGATAGAGTCCTGAGATAAAGGCATGAGCTGTCGGCTCAACACAGTTGGCGGGTCGGTTGATGTCGATTTTTAAAAAGGTCGGGCACTGCAGGCGCCTACAATTGACGTTACGTTCTTTCTCATATCAAATTATCGGAACATATCCGTCAACGGAGGCGTGAGATGGCCCAGACATTGCCGGGAAGTCTTTTCAAAAACACCATGTTTCTGGCGTTTGTGCTTATTCTGACCATATGCGGTTCTGCAGTTGCAAGTGAACGGCACGCCCTAGTCATTGGTAATGCCGATTATGACAGTAAGACACTGACTGCGTTGAAAAACCCGGCAAACGATGCCGCTCTGGTTGCGGATAGTCTCAGATCCGCTGGCTTTTCCGTCGAGCTCGTGCTGAATGCCAACTTGCGCACCATGAAACGGTCGGTCCGGGATTTTTCTGACAAGCTGAAAGCAGCGCCGAAGGGCTCCTTGTCGGCGTTCTACTATTCGGGGCACGGATTTGAAGCAGGTGGAAAGAACTATCTAGCGCCGCTTGAAGCGGATTTGCGGGATGAAGTTGATGCCGAGTTTGAGGCTCTTTCGGTTGACTGGGTGCTCACCGCAGTTGAGAGCTCACATGAAGGCGCCAACATCGTCATCCTGGATGCGTGCCGCAACACAGCTCTGACACGCTCTGCGGGCGGGACCGCCGGTGGTTTCTCCCTTCTGACCAGCACACCGCGCGGAAGCTTCATTTCCTTTGCAACAGCCCCTGGCAGCACCGCGACAGACGGAGCTGGATTGAACAGCCCTTACACCGCTGCAATTGCCCGTGAAATGCTTGTGCCTGGCGCGTCGATTGAAACGGTCTTCAAGCGCGTTCGCCAGCAAGTGGTCGAGGCAACTGGCGGCGAACAGGTGCCCTGGGACCATTCCTCTTTGACACAAGATATTGTTCTACTGCCTGGCGGAGCAACGCAGGACACCGGGGCACAATCGGCAGCGCCTCTCAATGCTGATGCTATTCAAGTCGAACTGCAGTTCTGGAACGATGTCAAAGACTCCGATGATCGCCAGCAGATCCAGGCCTATCTGGACCGGTTCCCCCAAGGGGCGTTCTCCGAACTTGCCAAGGCAAGGCTTGCCCAAATTGGCTCAGGGGCATCTGGAGACATCGAGCAGCTATTTGCCAAGATCCAGACCCGGTCGTTGCTGGTCGAAAATCCGCAGCGTCCGCATGAGTTTTACGCCAATGCGCGTCTGCGGGAGATCAAAGGCGATTATCCCAAAGCACGTCAGGATTATCTGAAGTATTTTGCGTTCGGCGAACCGCAAGTCGATCCGCATGTCCGATTCCAGTCGGTTTTGAAAATCCAGGAGGGGCGGGCAGGCGCGCGCGAAGTCTATAATGCCTTTTCGCAAGGCCGGCGCGACCCGACAACACTCTTTGCCGAAATCTTGCTGGAAGAGCGCGAGGAACGCGTTCGTCGGCTCGCCACATTCATTGATGCGTATCCGGATTTCACCCCGGCCTACTACGCTCTGAGCCAGGATTTTTCTGCGGCGCGAGTTGGTCAGCAATCGCTCGCCGACAAGACGCAGGAACTGGAGCTGTTGCAGAAATTTCAGGAACGCGTCGATGAAGGACGGTTCCTGAGGTACTTCATCGACCAGCAGATGGCGGCCCAATGGCAGGAAGATGCCAAGACACGCTTGGCCGCTTTGTCGGTCATGAACACCGCCGCCCTCAGCAATCCGGTCAAAATCAATGCCATGCGCAGCAATCAGGGTTGGATGATCAATCTGGCGATCGCCGACCGCACGCAAGAGATCTTCGTCAAACTGCCGGATCAGGATTTCAAATCGACTGGCTTTATGGCGAACTCCATGGATCCAACGACCGGGCGGCCGATCGCTTATCCGATGATCGAGCTGCCGGGCAATGCTGGCGAAATGGATATTTCGGTCAAATACACCGACATTCGCGGCGAAGAACAGGGACCGTTCCAGATCAAGTTCAGTCCGGGCCTGGCCCTCATCGCAGGGCAAAAAGATATCTTGGAAAGGATGCCGAATGGTTGGCTCAGCTACCGGGACTATGACGGCAAGCGGCTGGTCTATTTCACCCATTTGATCAGTTACCGGTGCGCCATTGATGAAGTGCGTTATGGATTGGATACGGATGCGCCGGATCAGACGTTTGAGATCGGTGCCTGCGATCCCGACAATCCGCACGCAATCCCTTCCAGTGGGCCTGGGTCGACCGTTCATGCGACCATTCCGAAGCCGACGCAGTTCATTTCTGTGCAGTTGACTTATGCCGATGGCACGCAATCAGAAGTCCAACGATTTGATGCACCGAACTAAGGTGTTCTCAGCTGTCGACGGGCAAAACACATTTGGCAGCCCGCGATGACAACCTCGTCGCCGCCTGGCAGACCTGAAACCAGTGTTCTTGTGCGCTGGGGCAGTGCAGTTTGCGCAGCGCTGCTTGCAGTGCTGATTGCAATACCGGTTGCCAGCCGGCTTGACCCGATCGTTGGCGACCTTGCCGTCTTGGAGCTCATGCCCAGCGAGCAAGTCTCCGACACGGATATTGTGATTGTTACGATCACAGAAGATACGTTGGCTTCTTTCCCTTACCGCTCGCCGATTGACCGCGGGTTTTTGGCTGAACTTTTGGTCACACTCGACGCGGCCAAACCGGTCGGGATCGGTGTTGATGTATTGCTGGACAGTCCGAGCGAACCGGAAAAAGACGCCCGACTGTTTCGGGTGCTCGATGACCTTAAGGCCCCTGTTGTGCTGGCGACCGTTCCCGCCAGTCTTCTGACGGAAAAACAAGCTGCTTATTTGGCGTCCGTGGTGGAACGCCGGCAACCGGGGTCTGTGATTTTGCAGAGAGACGATGCAGATGGCAATCTGCGGCATCTGCCGGTCAACGATGGTGAGACACCGCTATTCACCGAAGCGCTTGCAAATCAGCGTTTTGAAAAGACGCCTTTTGACAGCCGGATCCTGTACCCCACGCTTTCGGCTGATGAGGCGGGGCCGTTCCCGCACTACCCCGCCCATACCGTTGCCTTTCTTCCTCAAGACTGGTTTTCCGGCAAATATGTGCTGATTGGAACGGATCTTCCGGGCACGGACCGCCATGCGACGCCTTTGGCCTCCCTTCAGGGTGTCGAGGCTGGGGACCTGCCAGGCATAGAGATCCATGCTCATGTGCTGGCGCAATTGTTGTCCGGACGCGCGCTTGCGGTTCCAACCTTTGCGCAGTCAATTGGGTTGCTCGTCCTTTTCGCCGGTGTGTCGGCCGTTGTTTTTACAATCTTCAGGCAGCCAAAGGTGTTTTTCACAGGTTTCGTGATTTGCCTCAGTTTTTATGGGGTGGCGGCTTGGGGACTGATGCAGGCGGGGACCGCTTTGCTCCCGGTTCTCGGCCCTGTGACCGCAGCATCGGCAAGTGTTTTCCTGCTGGCTCTTGTGCGATGGCGGCATGACCGGCTGGAGCGTGCGTTCGTTGTGTCGGCTTTTGAGAAATACGTCAGTCCGGAAGTGGTCAGACGTTTGTCGACGGGTGAGGTTGAACTTGCCTTGGGCGGCGAGAAGCGCTTGGTCACGTATGTTTTTACCGACCTGGCTGGGTTCACGACCCTTTCAGAGGAATTGCCGCCGGATCATGTCGCTGAAATCCTGAATGGATATCTGGATGAAGTCTGTGACGTTGTCTTCCGTCATGGGGCAACGCTCGACAAGCTAATCGGCGACGCGGTGGTCTGTTTCCTGGGGGCACCCGAAGATGATCCGGGGCAAGCAACGAAGGCGGTCGCCCTCGCTGTCGAGCTGGATCAGACCGCGGAGCGGTATCGGAAATCCTTGTTGGACCAGGGTGTGTCGCTGGGCGTGACCCGCATCGGGGCGCATTGCGGCGATGCGGTGATCGGGAATTTCGGTGGTCACCGTTTCTTCGATTACACCGGGATTGGAGATACGGTGAACACAGCGGCACGATTGGAAGGCGCCAATAAATATCTTGGCTCTCGCATCTGCGTTAGTCAGACTGTTCTGGACCGGCTTGACGGGAGTACTGATTTTGTCTTCCGGCCCCTCGGCGAAGTTGTTCTGAAGGGGCGGCAGCAGACCCTTGGCTGTTTCGAACCAAGTCCCAAAAGCGTTTCCGAGGAAATCTGGTTTAAGGATTACATCGCTGCTTACGATCAGCTGAACGAAGATTCAGAGGTTGCAAAAACCCTTTTTGAACGGGTTTTGACTATCAAGTCAGATGACGGGCCGTCCCGGTTTCATTTAGCCCGGTTGGAAAAAGGGCTGTCTGGCACGAAGGTTGTCTTGTCGGAGAAGTGACGCTTCACCAGCGCCTGAGGAGTGAAGATGGCGAAAAGACTTTGGATTTGCCTGTCAGCATTGGCGATGATGTTGCTTCCAGCACATGCGGAAATCGTTGTTGTCGCGGTGAGCGGTACAGACGAAATCGCGCCGGGAACGAGATTGGTAACCGGGCAGGCAATCAACTTGCCGGAGGGCGCCAAACTCACTCTCCTATCCCAAAGCGGTGAAATGCAGGTCCTCGAGGGGCCGTACTCTGGTGAACCGGCGGCTAATAGTGAGTCCTCAATTCAAAAAAGTGACGCCGCGGGTTGGTCGGCGGTCCTTGCACTTGTCGGTGATCCGGACGCGCGATCCGATGTCATGGGCGCATCTAGGGTCACTGATGGTGCGTTCATGGTGCCGCCGAGCATCTGGCATGTCAGCGTCGACAGTTCCGGTCCACGGTGCACCTTGCCGGATGCTGTGGCCTTATGGCGCCGGGATGCCGGACAGGGCGCAGATATCTCTATTCGCAGCAGCGCGGGCCGCCTGACGGATGTCGCTTGGCCGGTGGACGAACACGTGATGGCGCTGCCGAACGAATTCGCGGCGGATGGAAGATTGATGGTTTCGATCGACGGTGAACTCCGGGACTTGGCTTTGATCGTTGCGCCGGAAGACCTGCGGCAAGCCGGGCCTGGTGCCGTTTTCACGTGGCTGATGGAGCACAAATGCCAACGCCAGGCGCTGGCGTTGATCGAACGGGTCCATGCTGGGTTGAGCCTGACGGATTGATCGAATGGGGCATTAGGGAGCATGCGGATGAACAGGGACGGACTGCTCGAAAGCGTACTCTCCAGCATGATCCAGGGCGTTGCTGTGTTCGACGAGGAGATGAAGCTTCTCGCCTGGAACCAGAAGTTCCGCGACATGCGCCATTACCCTGACGAGCTGGTTTTCGAAGGCCAAAGCGTCGAAGCTCTCATTCGTTTTGACGCCGAGCACGGTGAGTTCGGGCCTGGAAATGTGGACGAGATTGTTCAGGACTTGATGCAGAAAGTGCGGTGTTTCGAGGAACATGCCTTTGAACGCGCGCGCCCGGACGGCAGCTACATGGAGGTCAAGGGCGGGCCGTTGCCGGGTGGTGGGTTTGTCAGCACCTATTCCGACATCACCGAACGGGTTGCGGCGCGGCATCAGCTGCTTCGGCAAATGGAAGAGCTGAAGGAGGCGCGTCAGGCCACATTGGACATGATGGAAAAGGCCGAGGCGAACCGCAAGCGTGCCGAAGAACTACGAGAAAAGGCCGAAAGTGCCACCAAGGCCAAGGACATGTTTCTGGCCGCCATGAGCCACGAAATCCGCACGCCCATGAATGGTGTTGTCGGCATGATTGATCTGTTGACGCATACCGATCTCGATGACGAACAGATGCAAATGGCCTCGACTGTCCGGGACTCTGCCTTTGCGCTTCTGACCATCATTAATGACATCCTTGATTTCTCCAAGATTGAAGCCGGCAAGATGGATCTGGAAATGATCCCCATGTCCATTCTTGATGTGGTGGAGGGCGTTGGTGAAACCATGGGGCCGAACGCCTGTGCCAAAGGGCTGGATTTCATTGCCTATTGCGACCCAAGGATTCCGGCCGAAGTTGCAGGAGACCAGGTCCGGCTGCGCCAGATCCTGTTTAATCTCCTCGGCAATGCAGTGAAGTTCACTGAGGCTGGCCAGGTCACGTTGCGGGTCGATTTGCATGAGATTTCAGAAGGCCAAGCTACCGTCCGCTACCAAGTGCAAGATCACGGGATCGGTATGACCCCGGAACAGACAGCAAACCTCTTCCAACCATTTCAGCAGGCCGATGTGTCCACCACCCGCCGGTTTGGTGGCACGGGTCTGGGGCTGACCATTGTGCGGCGCTTGGTTGACATGATGGGGGGAACAATCGACGTGGAGAGTGTTCCAGGGGACGGCAGCACATTCACAGTCACGTTGACACACGAGATCGTAGAAGAGGCAGGTGTCGAAACTGGCCATGATCTGGCGGGTGTGAAGGTTCTGGCACTTGTGCCTGATGATCAGACCCGGTGGACCCTCATTGAGAGGTACCTTGGTTGCTCAGGCATTTCCGTTGACCTTGTGAGCGAGCCGGAGCTTCTTTTTCAAAGAGCAGCTAAGGCGCATGAAAGATCAGCTCCATACGATACTGTCTTGTTGGGTCTCGGGTATGAGGAAACGGCCCGAGCGGATCTCCGGGAGCGTTTCCGCGCCGATGATCATCTCAAGCAGACGCGGTTTTTGATCGAACGCCGGATGGCCGATCTCGGAACGCCCTTTGAGTTGCCGGATACGACTGTGGTGCCTGCCACACCACTTACGCGCCGAAACTTGCTGAATGCTCTGTGTGTAGCGATGGGCCGGGCCTCACCCAGTGCTATCAGACATGCTCCTTCTGTTGAGGCGGGCGGATGCGTCGCGCCGAGCGTAGACGAAGCTATGGCAAACGGTGAATTGGTTCTGGTGATTGAGGACAACAAGACAAACCAGGATGTCATCCAGCGGCAGTTGCGGCTTCTTGGCTACCAATGCGAGGTTGCGGAAGACGGTGAGGCTGGGCTGGCAGCGATGCGATCCGGACGTTTCGGCATTGTCTTGTCAGATGTGCACATGCCGAAGCTCGACGGATTGGAAATGACACGGCAATTCCGTGCGCACCAGACCAATGGATCACCCCGGGTTCCAATCATTGCAATTACTGCAAATGCGCTGCAAGGAGAAGCCGACCGGTGTCTCGAAGCCGGCATGGATGATTTTCTACCCAAACCGCTTGAGATGAAAAAACTCAAGGACATGCTGAAGCGCTGGCTGCCGCACGCAGTGGTCAATCGTGTTGATGTGGTTGCAGAAATTGGCTGCCAAGACGGTGAGGCCGTCGCCGTCGTTTCACCAATGAACACCGCCGAACATGCGCCGATTGACCTGTCGCCGTTGGAAGAGATCTTTGGCGATGACCGTGAGACTATCCATGAGGTTCTGACTGATTTTGTTGATCCTGCCTGGCATGTTGTTGGAGAAATTGCAGACGCCGTTGAAGCACAAGATGCGGCTGCAGTTGGCGCGGCAGGTCATAAACTCAAGTCCTCTGCGCGGGCCGTCGGCGCTAATGAACTCGCTGATCTCAGTTTGAGTCTAGAGAAGGCCGGAAAATCCGACGATTGGGCCGCCATTAACGTGGAGTTTCCAAAGCTTCGGCCAATAATGCAGCAGATTGCGGCCCACATTGCCGACCTTTGACGAGAACTGGACCCCTGATATGGGCATGGCCAAGGTTTTGATCGTCGATGATGACCCGTTCATCACGACCTTAACGACCAAGATACTGACCAGAATTGGATATGACACGGTCCTGTCGGCGGAGGACGGTGCCAAGGGCCTGGACGCTGTGGAAGCCCATGCGCCCGATGTCATTCTCTGCGACCTGAACATGCCGGGCATGGACGGTCTAGAGTTTCTGCGCCACCTTGCCGAACGGGATGCGCCCTGCGCGATTATCCTGGTGAGCGGCGAGGACAAGCGGATCCTGCAAACAGCAACGCAGCTTGCTGAGGCGCATCGGCTCAAAGTTCTTGGGGCCATTCAAAAGCCGATCAAACCCGACCCGCTGAAGGTCTTGCTCGACAAGCACGTTGCCCAACAATCCGCTGCGAGACGCGGACCGATTGAAAGTCTTCCGCTTGAGACAATCAAAGCCGGGTTGGAGAGCGGAACGATAGATGTCTTTTTCCAGCCGAAGGTCGCAGTACCGGACCGGAAATTGATAGGTGTTGAAGCATTGGTCCGCTGGCGCGGTGAAGATGGAAAGCTGATTCCACCGATTGCGTTTGTTCCGGTCATTGAAGAAAATGGTCTGATCGACGAAATGACGCGTCAGGTGTTCGAGAAGGCGATGGTTGCCTCAGCTACCTGGCAAAAAGAGGGGCTCGACATCAAGGTGGCAGTGAATTTTTCCGTCGACTCCCTGACCCGTTACGAGGTGTTCGATCTTGTCATTGCGGCGATCGCCAAAGAAGGCATCGATCCGCATTCCGTCATCATCGAGGTGACCGAAAGCCGGATCATGGAGGATGTTGCAGCGCCGCTCGAGATCCTTACGCGTTTACGGATGAAGGGCGTTGGACTTGCCATTGACGACTACGGCACCGGCGCTTCGTCAATGCAGCAGTTAAAACGCATTCCATTCACCGAGCTGAAGATCGACCGGGCGTTCGTTGACGGCGCTCCCCAAGACGAAGAAGCCCGCGCAATGCTCGAATCCAGCGTGTCATTGGCGCAGAAGCTGGGCCTTTCCACGGTCGCTGAAGGTGTCGAAACACAGGCGGAATGGGACCTCATTGCTGAGTTGGGTGTCGATGTTGTTCAGGGCTATTTCATCGCGAAGCCAATGCCATCTGACGAGCTCTTGGTATGGGCGCGGCAGAATGGCGACCTCGCAAGTTGAGGCGTTGTTCTGATCTCAGGCCTGGCGCATACCGTTCGCATCAAAGTAGCGGGCCTTTTCTTGCGCAAACCCGAGTGCGACCTGCTGGCCTGCGGGTATGTCATGCTGTCCGAAAAACCGTGCGGTGATCTGTTTGTCTCCGGTCATCGCGATGACATTCGTGTCCCCGCCCAGATGTTCAACGTGCTGAACAGTTGCCCTAATCGGGCCTTCAGCGGACAGAACCAGATCTTCCGGCCGGATCCCGAGTGTCCGGGTGTCGCCGGGTGTTACGGTTTCTGCCGGCAGGAAGTTCATTGACGGAGACCCAAGGAAACCTGCCACGAACTGGTTGACGGGATTGTTGTAGAGCTCCATCGGGCTGCCGATCTGTTCAACGCGTCCGGCCCGGAGTACGACAATCTTGTCGGCCAGTGTCATTGCTTCGGTCTGGTCGTGTGTCACATAGACGATGGAGGTGTCGAGCTGCTGGTGCAGGTTGGCAATCTCCAGCCGCGTGTTCATCCGGAGTGCAGCATCAAGGTTCGACAGCGGTTCATCAAACAGGAACAGCTTCGGCTGGCGGACAATCGCCCGCCCGATGGCCACACGCTGACGCTGGCCGCCGGAGAGTTCTGATGGATACCGGTCGAGATAGTCTTCCAGATTGAGCATACGGCTTGCTTCCGTAATTCGGCTCGTGATATCTGCCTTGCTATGGCCTTCCTGCTTCAAGGCAAGCGACATGTTCCCGCGCACGTTGAGATGCGGGTAAAGCGCGTAGCTTTGGAACACCATGGCGATGCCGCGCTTCGAGGGCGGGGTGGTGTTGACGACATTCCCGCCGATGTTCACCTCGCCTGAGCTGGCGTCTTCCAATCCGGCGATAATCCGCAGCAACGTGGATTTGCCGCAACCAGATGGTCCGACAAAAACTACAAATTCGCCTTCTTCAACCTCAATGTTGATGTCCTTGAGAACCTCAACAGCGCCAAAGGATTTGTAGACATTTTTGAGAGAAAGAGCGGTCATTGCGCTGTTCCTAAGGTGATCGGTTGGCCCGTGCGGATGCTTTCGTCCGCCGCTAGGCAAATGGCGAGGGATTGAACAGCGTCCTGCATGTGACGTTTCAGGTCGATGTTTTCTGTAATGGCACGCACCATGTAGGCTTGCTCTGCATCACAAAGCTCCTGGTGGCCGGGTTCATCAGGCAAATCGATGGACACATCCCCGTCTGGCCGGTGCACCAGAATGCTGCCGACCTTGGTATGGCCGTCGATATTTGCGGAAGCGCCCTTGTTGCCGTCAGTAATGGAGACCGAACCGTTTGGTGAGACGATGTCTTTCACAAAGAAGGCGGTTTCCGACATCATCGGTCCCCAGCCAGCTTCATACCAGCCAACGGATCCGTCGTCGAAGACCACCTGAAACTGCCCGTAATTGTACATGTCCTCGGCGATTTCATTGGAGAGCCTTACGCCCATGCCATGGACACGAAGCGGTTTGCCGTCGGTGATCTGGCACATGACATCGACATAATGCACACCGCAATCCACGATCGGACTTGTGGTCTGCATTAAGGCCTTGTGGGTTTCCCATTCCGCGCCGGAGGACTGCTGATTGAGATTGAGGCGGAAGACAAAGGGACCGCCGAGGCCGCGGGCTTCCTTGATCAGACGGATCCAGGACGGATGGTGACGCAGGATATAACCAACCACCAGTTTGCGGCCTGTCTCTTTCGCCTTGGCAACAACCCGCTCGGCATCGGACACCGTCGTGGCCAAAGGTTTTTCGACGAACACATGCGCCCCGGCTTCCATGGCCGCACAGGCATAGTCTGCGTGACTGTCGGAGTAGGTGGCGATCACGACGAGATTCGGCTTCAGTTCCAATCCGTCTGAGAAGCTTTTCAGGCGGGGATAGGACTGCAGTTCCTCAGGCAGCTCGACTGGGGAGCGATTGATGAGACCAATGATTTCCACGCCGGGAAGACTATGAAGAGCGAGAGCGTGGGACAGGCCCATGTTGCCGAGGCCCGCAATGACAGCACGGATCATTTAACTGCTCCTGAGGTTAGGCCGCGGATCAACTGGCGAGAGAAAATCACATAGAGGATCAGTACCGGAAGGATTGCCATGGACAGGGCGGAGAGAACCGCGTTCCAGTCGGTTACGAACTGCCCGATGAACACCTGGCTGCCGAGTGTTAGCGTCTTGGTCTCTTCCGCAGGTGCCAAGATCAATGGGAACCAGAGATCATTCCAGATCGGAATCATGTTGAAGACCGCGACGGTTGCCAAGGCCGGCCGGACCAGCGGTAGAACCAGCCGGAAGAAGATCGTGTATTCGCTGAGTCCGTCGACGCGAGCAGCGTTTTTCAGGTCGTCAGAGACCTGACGCATGAACTCGGTAAGAATGAAAACCGCGAGCGGGAGACCTTGGGCCGTGTAAACAAGGATCAGCGCCCAGAGCGTGTTGACCAGCCCGGTGGAGACCATCATCTCAAGGATTGCAACAGTCCCGATCCGGATCGGAACCATGATGCCGAGCGCCAAATAGAGGCCAAGGATCATATTGCCGCGGAAGCGGTATTCGCTGAGGGCAAACGCGGCCATCGCACCGAAGAGCAAAATGAAGAACAACGATGCCACGGTGACGATCATCGAGTTCTGAAAGTAGAGAAAGAAGTCTCCCTGTTTCATGACCGTCTGGTAACCGATCATTGAAAAGCTCTCGGCGTTTGGCAGGGCCAGAGGCTCCCGGAAGATGAATTTCCGGCTTTTGAAGCTGTTGATCAGAATAATGAATACTGGGAAGAGCGCGATCAGCGTGTAGAGGATCAACGCGCCGTGCATGGCTGCAGAATTGAAGGGATTTGTGCGGGCCTGGCTCATGGTCTTGACCTCACAACTGATACCGGCGGAGACGGGTCTGAATGCCAAAGAGGTAGACACAGACGCCGACGAGAATGATGGCGAACATGGCACTCGCAACGGCTGCACCCATATGCGGATCACCGAGCTGAAGCTGGAAGCCGAAGAAAGTCCGGTAGAAGAATGTGCCGAGGATATCGGTCGAGAAATCCGGGCCGGCGAGGGCACCTTGCGAGGCGTAGATCAAGTCAAAAGCGTTGAAATTGCCGACAAACGTGAGGATCGAGATGATCCCGATCGATGGCAGGATGAGCGGCAGCTTGATCTTCCAAAAAGCGGTCATGCCCGTGATGCCGTCAATCTCCCCAGCCTCCAAAATCTCTTCCGGGATGGTTAGAAGCGCGGCATAGATGAGCATCATCGGGATGCCGACAAACTGCCAGACGGAGATCAGCGACAGGGTTGTTAGCGCATACTCTTCCTTGCCGAGCCAGGGTTGGTACAAGAAACCGAGACCAACAGAACCCAGCATTGTCGGGGCGATGCCCCAGATTGGCGACAGGATGAGTTTCCACGCAAAGCCAACGATCACGAATGAGAGGATGGTCGGGATAAAGATTGCGGAACGGTAGAGCGCTGCAAAACGGAGTTTGTGATGAGACAGCATCGCTGCAAGTGCAATCCCGATCGGATTCTGCACCAGCATGTGGATCACGAAGAACCAGACATTGTTGCCGAGTGCATTCCAGAACTGGTCCGCCCAGACCGGATCGCCAAACAGCGTCATGAAGTTTTGCAGGCCGACGAAAATCCGCTCCTGGTCGATCCGGCTGTAGAGCGCCAGACGCAGGGTGTTGAACAGCGGCAAGATCATGATTGTCGTATAGACCAGCACGGCGGGTGCCAGGAAAACGGCAATATGCCAGCGTATGCGGGGGCGGTTCATGCGGCCTCCGGTTCCGACCCGGGTAGCCAGATGGCTACCCGGATTGCTTGTTTAGAATGGACAGGCTTATTGGTGCGGTGCATACCAGCTGGATAGGCCTTCCTGAAGCTTCGCTCCTAGCGCCTCCGGTGTCTCGGTCCCCTTGATTGCAGCCACGCTTGCGCCCCAGGTCTCGTTTTCCAGGTTCGGCGTCCCGCGCGACAGGATCTGGTAGGTCGACCGGATGGTGGACTCACACTCACCGCGCCAGCTGGCAAACTCTTTCGCAAGCGGGTCTTCCAATTCAACGGGCGTTTTCGACAGGGGGAAGAAGCCCGGTAGAGCGTTGCCGAAGATCGATGCGAATTCGGGGCTGGCAACCCAAGCCAAAAACGTCTTGGCAGCATCCGCATTCGGACTTGCTGCATTGAGACCAATTCCGATGTCCGTGTGATCCGAGATGTAGCAGGTGTCGCCGTCAGCTTTCACAGGTGCCTTGAACGCGCCCATTTCAAAATCGGCCTGTGTGTTGAAGCCTGCAATTTCCCAGCTGCCGGCAGGGTAAATCGCTGCGCGGCCCAGAGTGAACAGGTTTTGGCTGTCGGGGTAGGTTTGTGCCTCGTAGCCGAACCCAAGATAAGGTTGCCACTTTGCAAGCGTTGCGTAAGGGGCAACCCATTGCTCATCGGTCAGCTTTTGCTCGCCTTTGATCAGTGCGAGACGGCCTTCTTCGCCCTTCCAATAGTTCGGGCCAATGTTGTTGTAACCCATGGTGGCTGCTTCCCACTGGTCATTGGTGCCCATGGCCATCGGGATATAGCTGCCGTCATCCTTGATCTTATCCAGAACCGCGAAAAACTCGGCTTCCGTGGTTGGAACCTCCAGGCCAAGTTCGTCAAAAGCATCCTTGTTGTAGATGAACCCGTGAATGACAGAGGCCATGGGGACGCAGAAAGACGCCGAGGCGTCGTCGGTCTGCCAGGCGGACTTTGCAACATCGGAGAAGTTGGACATTGCGTCCATGTCATCAAGCGCAGCCAGATGACCGGCTTCGTAAAGTGCGAGGGAGGCATCAAACGGGCGGCAGGTGATCAGGTCGCCCGCGCTGCCAGCTTCGAGTTTTGAATTCAGCGCCGCATTGTATTCGGTCGGAGCTGTCGGAGAGAAGACGACCTTGATGCCAGGATTATCCTTTTCGAAGGCAGGGATGATCTTGTCCTGCCACAGTGTCAGATCATCTGTCCGCCAACTTTCAATTGTCAGCGTGACATCTTCGGCCATCGCGGCAGTTGTCATCAGTGCGGTGCTTGCAAGTGCAATGCCCAGGGTTCTCAATTTCATGATGCTTTCCCCTCTGTTTGAAGAAATGGTTTGTTCTTCCGGGTCTCCGCCCGGATTTGTTCCAGCGCTGGGCGCAGATGCCCGCGAGTTTTTTCCAGAAGACTGATTGCGTGCTCGATCGAACTGGCACCAGCGGCCAAAAGGCAGGCTGTCTTGACATTGCCATCCGCTGACTTGAGTGCACCGGCGGCATCTCCATCAGAAACTCCGGTGATCGTTGCCACCATCCGCTCGGCACGATCCCGGAGTTTGATGTTGTCAGCGCGCAAGTTCACCATCATGCCGTCGTAGATGTGACCCAGGTTCAGGGCCATCAGTGTCGAAAGCGCATTCAAAGCGATCTTCTGGGCCGTTCCTGCTCCCATGCGGGTCGAACCGGAGACGACCTCGGGCGCGGTTGGCAGATAAATGGTGTGTTTGCTCAATGCAAAAAGCGGCGCGTTCGGGTTGTTGGCGATCGCGATTACGGTCGCACCGGCTTCTTTTCCAAGACGTGCTGCCTCAAGTGTGTATGGCGTGGAGCCACTGGCTGAGACGACAATAATCGTGTCGTTTTTCGAAAGTTTTGCGAGATCTGTAGCCAAGCCGGCCGTCGCATCTTCCGTGTCGCCCGGCATATGCGCGGATGTGGGAACGCCGCCTGCCATAAGGATTTGGACTTGATGCTCCGGAATGCCGAATGTACCGCCAAGCTCCATCGCGTCAGCCGCTGCCATCAAGCCTGACGAGCCTGCGGCGACATAGTAGAGGGCTCCGCCGGTGCTTATTGAAATGGCCATGTCGTAGGCTGCTGCGACGATGATTTCCGTTGCTGCAGAGGTTGCCTGAGCGGCCGAGACCTGACCATCAATAAGGATCGCTGCAACGTCCTCTGAAGGACGTGAATCCAATCCAGAAGCAAGATTGTGCAGTTTTTCCGTGGTTGTCTCAGGCACGCGATCCTCCGTAAATTTTCGCTATAATACCTTTATAATACCATTTGTCCAGAAGTTAATCAAAATTAGAGATTGGGTGAGAAAATCTATGTCCAATTCGGAGTTTGGTATCTCTTTTTCTGTTGATTTTATCAAAAGGTATTATATAGGTATTATATGATTGATTTCGCAGATCAGTGGGTTTTGGCGGTTGATGGAGGCGGTACGCGCTGCCGTTTGGCGTTGAGTTCGCCAGCTGCGGATATCCGTGTCGAGGTCGGCTCTGCCAATGTGACGACGGACATTTATGCAGCTCTCTCAGAGATCAACGCTGGATTGAGGGCTCTCGCAGGCAAAGTGGATCTTGCTCCGGGCGATCTTGCCCGCGTTCCCGCCTATTTCGCTCTGGCTGGCTATCAGGCGGACCGAGACCGTGAACGGTTGCTAGACGGTGTTCCGCTTAGGCGCGTAAAGGTTGAAGATGATCGGCGGGCAGCATTGCGAGGCGCGCTTGGGCAGTTTGATGGTGCCTTGATCCACAGTGGCACGGGCTCTTTTTTTGGTGTCCAGGTTGATGCAAAGACGAGTTTTTCTGGCGGTTGGGGGGCGGTCCTTGGCGACTTCGGATCGGCGGCATGGTTCGGTAAATCCGCATTAGCTCTCGTGCTTGATGCTGAAGATGGCCTTATTGCGCCGACTGTCCTGACCGAGACGTTGAAAGATCGGTTTGGGGGAGCCGCTGGAATACTGGCGTTTGCAAACAGAGCAAGACCTGCTGATTTTGGTGCTCTGGCGCCAGAAATTCTCTTGCAATCCCATGATCCCATATCTGAGCGCCTGATAGACCAGGCAGCGGCGCATTTTGAGGGAAATCTTCTGCATCTCGGATGGTCAGCGGAAATGCCTGTGTGTTTGACGGGTGGTCTTGCACCTCATCTGGCGCCGTTTCTCACCGAACCTGTTCGCAAAAATCTACGCTCAGCAGCCGGGGCGCCGATCGATGGTGCAAATGCCATCGCGCGGGAGTTTGCAAAAGAGGTGCAGGTCGCATGCTGAATGATTTCCTGATGCCTGATCAGTGGTTTTCTCAAAATGCCGGGCCGAGATACGTGCAACTTCGGCATCGACTTGAAGAAGCTATCGAAACCGGGTTGCTACCGGCCAACAGTTCGTTGCCTCCAGAGCGGGAAATCGCAGATCTTACGGGTTTTTCACGGGTGACGGTGCGCAAGGCCATTCAGGAAATGGTCAAGGATGGGGCGATCGAGCAGCGCCAGGGCTCTGGCTCTTTTGTTCGGGAAGCAACGCAACGGGTGGAGCAGTCCCTGTCCCATCTAACATCGTTTACCGAGGATATGGCCAACCGGGGCATGCAAACGACTTCCAGATGGTTGGAGCGCGGGGTTTTCATGCCGAATGCGGAAGAGATCGCGACTTTGTCCTTAACGCCGGACGATCAAGTGGCGCGCATTTACCGCCTTCGGGAGGCTGGTGGTCAGCCGATGGCCCTGGAACGCGCAGCCCTTCCTTTGGACATTCTGCCCAATCCGCTCGAAGTGGTGACGTCGCTTTACGAAGTGCTTGCAAAACATGGCCATCGTCCTGTTCGGGCTGTCCAAAAAATCGCCGCCGTCAACCTTGAGCCTGCCGACGCTCACCTATTGAGCGTTCCAGAAGGCACGGCAGGTCTTCGAATCCAGCGCATTTCTTACCTGGAAGGCGGACGGGTCGCGGAATTTACACAATCCATCTATCGCGGAGACGCCTATGACTTTGTTGCAGAGCTCCGGCTGTCTGATCGATGAGGGCCCTTCAGTGATATCTCCTCCTACAAAAATGAAACAGGAGATTGCGGAAATTCCTGCCGCGGTCGATCGCTTACTGACATCTGGGGATGTGGATATAAAGCGAATTTCTTCAGAGTTGCGGGACAGTGACCTGCGTTGCCTTTTATCTGTTGCGCGGGGGTCTTCCGATCATGCTTGCACATATCTGAAATATGCTGCCGAGTTGCTTTTGGGTCTGCCAATGGCATCTGTCGGGCCATCACTTGCTTCTGTCTACGGATCCAGTCTCAAGGCAGACGGCATGCTGTGTTTTTCGGTGTCTCAGTCCGGCAAAAGCCCGGACATCACCCGAATGACCCGGTCCTTGACCAAGTCAGGCGCAACCACGCTGGCCATCACCAACCATCCGGGGTCGCCCTTGAGTGAAGCAGCAAGCGCGACTGTTCCGATCCACGCCGGGCCGGAACTGTCAGTCGCTGCGACCAAGACGTTTGTTACATCGTTGGTTGCCGGCCTGTGGTTGCTCGCTGAGCTGAAGGCGGACACGGGTCTCTTGGCTGCAATCCGGAACTTGCCAGCGCATTTGAAGGACGCTGTTGCTTGCGATTGGCGTGAAGCTACACCGGAAAATGACATCGGATCATTGTTCACGTTGGGGCGCGGCCCCTCATGGGCTGTTTCCAATGAGGCGGCTCTGAAGTTCAAGGAAACTTGCCAGATACATGCAGAGAGCTATTCCTCAGCAGAAGTCTTGCATGGCCCTGTTTCCATTGTATCCCATGGTTTTCCGGTCATTGTGTTTGCCGCCGCCGATGCCGCCGAGCAAGCGGTTGTTGATGTTGCTGATCAGTTGTCGCAGATGGGAGCGGCTGTCTTCGTTAACAGTCAAAAAGCGCAGCGAGCAAATGTCTTGCCGATCGTCCGCACGGATCATTGGCTGACCGATCCGATTGCGTCGATTGTGTCATTCTACGGCTTGGTGGAGCATGTTGCGGGGCTCCAGGGGATCAACCCGGATGCCCCACGGCATTTGAACAAGGTCACGGAAACCGTATGACACAGGCCATCGTTTTCAAGGCGGCTGCGGTTTTTGACGGGGTCAAACTTCACGAGGGCGCCGCTGTCCGGTTCGGCGCGAATGGAGTTGAAACATTTGGTGCCGGCGTTGAGATTTTCAGCGGCGCTGAAGTCATTGATCTTGGCGGTGAGATCATCTCTCCGGGTTTCGTTGATCTTCAGGTGAATGGCGGCGGCGGTGTCATGCTCAACGATGATCCAAGTGTTGAGACCGTTCAGCGGATTGCCGAAGCGCATTGGTCTTTGGGCACTCGGGCTTTTTTGCCGACCTTGATCACGGACACGCGTGAAAAAACCAAGGCGGCAATTGCAGCGGTAACTAAGGCTGTCGAGAAATGCGTTCCTGGGGTGGCTGGATTGCATTTGGAAGGGCCGCATTTGTCTGTTGCCCGAAAAGGGGCGCATGACGCCGCCTATATCCGGCCGATGGACGATGAGGACATTGACTTCCTCTTGGCGGCGGCCCGTTCGCTCCCGGCTCTGCTTTTGACCGTTGCACCGGAAAACACTACCATCCTGCAAGTTCGACAGCTGAGCCAGGCGGGTGCGCTCGTTTCAATAGGTCATTCGAATGCTGATTATGCGACTGTTCAAGCCTATGCGGCGGCCGGCGCCAAGTGCGTTACACATCTTTTCAATGCGATGAGCCAAATGGGCAACCGGGAGCCCGGTGTCGTTGGGGCAGCTCTTGGGACAGCTGCCTTGTCGGCTGGGCTCATTGCTGACGGGATCCATGTTCATCCGGAAATGATGCGGATTGCATTATCTGCAAAATGCGGCCCAGGAGAGGTGTTTCTGGTTAGCGATGCCATGGCGGTTGCCGGAACATCTGAGACTTCGTTCGAGCTGGATGGGCGAAAAATTCTCCGATCAGATGGGAGGCTGACCCTAGAGGACGGGACGTTGGCGGGTGCGGATCTGGACCTGTTGACCGCTGTCAGAGTTTTGGTGAGCCAAGTCGGTTTTCCGATGGCAGATGCTCTGCGTGCGGCCACAAAAACGCCGGCCGAACTGATAGCGGGAGAGCGATTCAAGATCTTGGGCCGGTCGAAAGACGATTTTGTTCGCATCTCGAAGGACCTTCAATCCCTCGGTCCATTGACTGAAACCTGATTAACAAACCAAATGCTGCTCGAAGTCTGTGTTGATACGATTGAAGGTGCCTGGGCTGCCGTTCGTGGTGGGGCCGGGCGTATCGAACTTTGCTCTTCATTGTCTGAAGGCGGACTGACGCCATCCGCAGGACTGATGCGAGCCGCTGCCCAATTACCTGTTCCGGTCTATGCCATGATCCGGCCGCGAGCCGGTCTCTTTCGTTTTTCTGAAAAAGAAGCGCAGATTATGGTCAGTGATATTGATCTGGCAAAAGACTTTCGACTTGCTGGTGTTGTCCTGGGTGCGCAGCGCGGAGATCATACGCTGGACCGGGAGCTGCTGGCACGTTTGTCAGACCGAGCATCCGGTATGGGGCGGACGCTCCACCGTGTGATCGATGTTGTGTCGGATCCGCTCGCTGCCCTGGAAACGGCGATTGAACTGGGGTTCGAGCGGGTTCTCACATCAGGAGGCCAAGCAACGGCTGAGGCTGGGCGGGCCGTTATTCAAGAAATGGTCGCGACTGCCGGCGGCCGCACGAGCATCATGCCGGGTGCAGGCCTGCGGCCCGACATGGTGGCCAGCATCATCCAGTCGACGGGTGTCACTGAAGTTCATGCATCGTGTTCGGTCATCGTCATAGATGAGAATGCCAGTGGGCTGTTTTGTCCTCCTGGCGGATGCAGGGAAACATCAGAGGACATCGTCAAGCAAATGGTCGCTGCCATGGATAACTCTGGCTACTAGAGAGCCTCTTTTCACTCTTGAGACGTGATTTCGTTCGTAACCTTGCCGGTGGTGAGAATTGGCGCGGCATCCAGTTTGTGAGCATTGAGCATTTCAGCTATTTCGGAGATGCTTTCCACCAGTCTGATCTTGTCTTTGCCCGTCAGTTTATCGAACTTTGCTTCGAATTCGTCATGAAGAAGCCCGGGCAGCGAGGCGACTGTTTCCTTGCCACGTTCCGTGAGCATGGTGTGAACGATGCGCCGGTCGGAGGGGGATCTGTAACGCTCGATCAGCTTTTTCTCTTCCAGCTTGTCCAGGATTGTCACAACCGTCGCAGAACTTAGATCTGCATGGTCTGAGAGAACCTTTGTGGTGACCTCTCCCAAATCATTGACGCCCTGTAGAACGACGATCTGCGGAATTGTCAGTCCGGACACCCTTGCGACTTCTCGGGATCGCAGGTCAATGGCCCTCACGATCCGCCGAATTGACTTGAAAATCTGAGCTGCTTCGCTGGCATTCATAATTTTAGCTCTGATCATTTGAACTCTAATGATAAGAAGTCTATATACCTCCTACCAGCGAACTGGAAAGAGGAATTTTTAGATTTATGTGTGGCATTTGCGGTGAAGTTGTTTTCTCGTCAGGGCAAGCCGATACAAGCCGGGTCGACCGTATGGCGCAAGCAATGGCCGCTCGCGGTCCCGATGCGATGGGTGTTACCATGCGCGGGCGGGTCGCGTTCGGACACCGGCGTTTGAAAATCATTGATTTGAGTGACCAGGGCGCGCAACCGATGCAAGATCCGGAACTGGGTCTTTCGCTAGTCTTCAATGGTTGCATCTATAATTATCAAGAGCTGCGGGCGGAGCTCTCCGGAGAAGGCTACCGGTTTTTCTCTACCAGTGACACAGAGGTCATTCTGAAGTCATGGAAGGAGTGGGGCCCTGACTGTTTCACAAGATTCCACGGCATGTTTGCCGTTGCCATCCACGAACATGACAGCGGCCGCGTTCATCTGGCTCGCGACCGTTTTGGCATCAAGCCCCTTTATGTTTCAGAGGCCGACGGCCGTTTGGCATTCGCCTCGTCGCTTCCGGCGCTGCTCAAGGGCGGAAACATCGATCGAACAATCGATAAGACTGCGCTCCAGCATTACATGAGCTGGCACTCTGTTGTCCCTGCTCCGCGGACGATTTTGAATGGTGTGCGGAAGTTGGGCCCTGCGACCGTGCGGACATACGAGACAGACGGATCTTTTAAAGATGCAGTCTATTGGGAGCCGGATTTCCGCAAGTCGGAAGAAGATGTAAAGCGGTCGGCAGACGACTGGCGCGACCTTGTTCTTGAAGGTTTGCGCAAGGCCGTCCGCCGCCGGATGGTCGCGGACGTCCCGGTCGGCGTCTTGCTGTCAGGCGGGGTCGACTCCAGCTTGATTGTTGGTCTTCTGGCAGAGGAGGGCCAGAAGGATCTCGCGACGTTCTCGATCGGCTTCGAGGAAGCGAATGGAGAAAAGGGCGACGAATTTCAGTATTCGGACCTGATCGCCAATCACTACGGGACCAACCACAACAAGATCTTCATTCCGTCGTCTGAGCTTTTGGACAATCTGCCGGGCGCCATTGGCGCGATGTCGGAGCCGATGGTGTCATATGACAACATTGGGTTCTATTTGCTGTCTCGCGAAGTCTCCAAGCACATCAAGGTTGTTCAATCGGGGCAGGGCGCTGACGAGGTGTTTGGCGGATATCATTGGTACCCGAAACTGACCGGGTCGAACCAGCCAGTCGCCGATTATGCCGACGCGTTTTTTGACCGGTCCGAAGAACAATTGAACGAGGCAATCTCACCGGACTATCATTGTGACCGCAATGAGAGCATTGCGTTCGTTGAAAGTCACTTCGGCTTGCCGGGTGCTGATGATCCGGTGGACAAGGCTTTGCGCCTCGACACCAATGTCATGCTGGTCGATGATCCGGTGAAGCGCGTTGACAATCACTCCATGGCTTGGGGACTTGAGGCTCGCGTGCCGTTCCTCGACCATGAACTGGTTGAGCTGGCAGGGCGCATTCCGGCAGAACACAAGCTCGCCCAGGACGGCAAGGGCGTCCTTAAGGAAGCTGCGCGTCTTGTTGTGCCATCGGAAGTTATTGACCGTCCGAAGGGGTACTTCCCTGTGCCTGCGCTAAAATACATTCAGGGTCCCTATCTGGAAATGGTGCGTGAAACACTGACGAATGGCAAAGCCAAAGGACGGGGTTTGTTCAACTCGGCCTATCTGGAAAAGCTGTTCGAGAACCCGACACAATACATCACTAAGCTGCGGGGCTCTGAGCTCTGGCAGGTTGCTCTGCTGGAAATGTGGCTGCAGGAGCAGGAGGCCTAACGCGTGTCAGAAAAAACACCGTCCCGGGTCAAGGGGGCACTGGAGCATCGTCTCAAGCGGATGCGGGATCACGGCATGAAACCGGAGTACCGCGCCGATGAGATGGACATGCCTGTCAATCAAACCATCAATTGCGGATGGGGACGTTTGTTGTTCGGCAATACCTTCGCTGAGCCGGAAGCGTTGGTGGAGGCGCTGCGCGACGAGCGCCCGGACAGGCGGGATATCGCGTTTTATGTGCGCGATCCGCATGTGGTGGTCGGGCTTGCGCCGCAGGAGCTGTTCCTCGATCCATCGCATACTTACCGGTTGAATCTGTCGACCTACAGATCAGCCAAAGACACTCGGCGGGGCTTCACGGTTCGCCGGTTGTCCTCACGTAGTGACGCGGAGCAGATCAACGCGCTCTATGCAAGCCGGGGCATGGTTCCGGTTTCTGAGGACTTCTTTTGGTCACAACTTGATCCGCGGGAAATCACTGTACTCGTCGCGGAGGAAGACGAAACCGGCAACATCGTCGGGACGGCAATGGGCGTTGATCACCAACGCGCGACAAGTGGTGCGGAGCTCGGGTCATCACTTTGGTGCCTTGCGGTCTCCGCCCAGGCGCGCTTCCCCGGTATTGGAGAAGCGTTAGTCCGCCGGCTCGCCGAAGTGTTTCAGGCGCGGGGCAACCCGCACATGGATCTTTCGGTGATGCACGACAATGACATGGCAATTGCGCTTTACGAAAAGCTCGGCTTTGAACGGGTTCCGGTCTTCACCGTGAAGCTCAAGAACCCGATCAACGAAGCGCTTTACGCAGGGCCCGCGACGGAAGAAAAACTCAATCCTTATGCAACATTGATCGTCAATGAAGCACGCCGCCGTGGGATCAATGCCCAGATCATTGACGCAGAAGGCGGCTTCTTCCGGTTGTCTTACGGCGGCCGGTCTGTGCGCTGCCGGGAATCCTTAAGTGAGTTTACCACCGCTGTTGCCATGTCGATCTGCGATGACAAGGCTTCTACACGGCGTATCGTGGAGGCCGCTGGTTTGTCCGTTCCAGACCAGATGACGGTGGGCGAGGGCGACTTGAAAGCGTTTTTACAGCGGCATGGTTCTGTGGTTGTGAAGCCGACCCGTGGTGAGCAAGGCAAGGGCATCGCCATAGGTCTGGAAACGCTTGAAGATGTCGAAGCTGCCATCGATGTTGCCCGAACCTTTTCCAATGAGGTGCTGGTCGAAGAATGCGTTCAAGGATCTGATCTCAGGCTCGTGGTGATTGACTACAAGGTGGTGGCCGCGGCGATCCGCAAACCGGCTGAAATCATGGGCAACGGCAAAAGCACCGTGAGGGATCTCATTCATGCGCAATCCCGCCGCCGTGCGGCCGCAACAGGCGGGGAATCCCGGATCCTGATTGACGAAGAAGCCGAGCGGTGCTTGGCATCGGCCGGTTTTACGCTGGAAGATGTCCTGCCCGACGGGCAGCGCTTGGCGGTCCGACGGACGGCCAATTTGCACACCGGCGGAACTATTCATGATGTTACCGGCGAAACGCACAGCACGTTGATTGAGGCGGCTGTCCGGGCGGCAAAGGCAATTCAGATCCCAGTGACGGGGATTGACCTGATGGTGAAAAGCCCACGGGAGCCGGAGTACAACTTCATTGAAGCCAATGAACGTCCGGGTCTGGCAAATCATGAACCGCAGCCAACGGCTGAACGCTTTGTCGATTTCCTGTTTCCGCTATCCATGCCAAAGCCGGCGCGGGACACCTTGCAACGTGAGTTTTCATGACATTGCTTACCATCGATATCGATTATCTGGCCAAGACGCTGAAAAGCCTGCTCGGGATTCCGAGCCCGACGGGCTACACGGACGAGTTGGCGCGGTTTGTTTCCAAAGAGCTTGAGCGTCTCGGGGTATTTTATGAGGTGACTCGGCGCGGCGCCATCCGAGCGCGTTTGGATGGTGCGAAATCCAAGCCCGCCCGGGCTTTCGTTGCACACTTGGATACCCTCGGAGCACAAGTCAAAACGCTGAAGGAAAACGGGCGGCTTGAGCTGGTGCCCATCGGTCACTGGTCTGCACGCTTTGCAGAAGGTGCCCGGACGACAATCTTCTCTGAAAGCGGTGCCTATACCGGAACGATCCTGCCATTAAAGGCATCCGGCCATACGTTTAATGAAGGCATCGACAATCTTCCGGTTGGCTGGGATTACGTTGAGCTGAGAGTTGATGCCTATTCGAAATCAGCTGACGACCTGCACCGCCTTGGGATCGACATTGGTGATATCGTTGCCATCGATCCAGCCCCGGAGTTTCTCGAAAACGGCTTCATCGTCTCTCGGCACTTGGACAACAAAGCCGGGGTCGCGGTGATGCTGGCAGCACTCAAGGCCATGGTGGAATCCGAGACGAAGCCGACGGTCGATATCTTCTGGCTGTTCACAATCGCGGAAGAGACGGGGCACGGCGCGACTTCGATTTTGACGCCGGACATTGCATCCCTTGTGGCCATCGACAACGGAACATCCGCACCGGGGCAAAACTCCGATGAATTCGGCGTAACGATCGCGATGGCGGATCAAACCGGCCCGTTTGACTACCACCTGACCCGCAAAATGGCTCAGCTGTGCCGGGACAACGAGATAAAATTCCAAAAGGATGTCTTCCGGTATTATCGGTCGGACGCAGCTTCTGCGATTGAAGCTGGCGCAGATGTTCGCACAGCACTGATAACCTTCGGCGTCGATGCGAGCCACGGCTACGAGCGGATCCATATGCACGCGCTTCGCTCTCTCGCCGAACTATGTACCGGTTATGCGCTCAGCCCTGTTGAAATCGCACGGGATGCGCGGGAATTCGCGGGAATGAAAGGCTTCACGACACAACCGACCGAAGATGCCGATCAGGACCTTAGCCCGGAAACGGAAGAGCCTGGCGCTGAGGCGTCGTAGACTCTGCGCAGGCTCCCACGTATCAAACGAGCTCGGCCAATTGAGGGGTCACTTGAAACGTTCCCTCCTTTGACCGGGTGATATCGAGCGGCATTTCGAAGGTTGGTGTCAGTGTCTTTTCCGAAAAGACATTCTCAAGCGAACCGTGCTGTACCTTCGCCCCATACTTCATGACAAGGATCTTGTCGGCAAAAGCGGCCGTCAGGTTCAGGTCATGCATCACTGCGATCACGCCGCCGCCGCGCCGGGCATAGTCTTTAGCAAGTTTCATGATCTGATACTGATGTTTGATATCAAGGCTCGATACCGGCTCATCCAGGAATAGCCAACGCTGCGTTCCATCTGCCGCAACCGGGTCCCAAACCTGGCAAATCACACGGGCCAATTGTGCCCGTTGTTGTTCACCGCCGGACAAGTCTTGGTAGGTGCGGGCTTCAAAACCCGGAAGACCAACAAGGGCCAAGGCTTCGGCAATACGATGAGCCCGTGCAAGGCGACCTTGCCTCCGGTCCAGAATGCCAAGACCAATAACTTCCGAAACGGTTAGCGGGAACGACAAGTGGCTCGCTTGGGGCAAGACGCCCCGTGCCAACGCTTGAGCTTCCGGTGAAAGGCTCGCAATCTCATATCCGCCCAGCTGAATGCTGCCGGAGTAAGGCCGTTCTCCTGTGATGGCCTTTAACAGTGTGGTCTTGCCCGACCCGCTGGGTCCTATGATGGCCAACAGCTCTCCAGAGTGCGCACTGAAGGACATATGGTTTACAATGCAGCTGCTACCCAAGGTGATCTGCACGTCCCTGACGTCCAAGGCTTGGGCAGAGGTGAGTAATTCTTCAACGAGGATTGAAGTGTTGGTCATAAGCCCGTCAGTCCCCTGTTCCGCAGCAATATCCAAAGGAAGAATGGTGCGCCTATAAAGGCGGTGATGATTCCGATCGGTAGTTCTGCAGGGGCAACGATTTTCCGCGCCAGTGTGTCTGCGCCAATCAGCAGTATAGCTCCAAGCAGCGCGGCTGCGGGCAGGAGGTATTTGTGATCCGGACCAATCGATAGCCGCAACAGATGTGGCACGACGATCCCGACAAATCCGATCCCGCCGCTCACGGCGACCGATGCACCGGTCGCCGCTGCGACCAATAGAATGCTGATGTTTTTAAGCCGCTGAACCCGGATGCCAATGTGAGCGGCCGCTGCTTCGCCCAAGGTCAGCGCATTGAGGCCTCTGGCAAGGAAGGGTGTCGCCAAGAGCATGGTCAGGATGATCGGCGCAGCTGATGCCACTTTTTCCCAGTTTGCTCCGGCAAGAGAGCCAAGCCCCCAAAATTGCAAGTCGCGGAGTTGATTGTCGTCGGCCACATAGAAGAGGAGGCCGGTGATCGCGCCGGTCAATGCGCCAAGGGCGATCCCGGCGAGCAGGAGTGTGGCAACAGATGTGAAGCCACCCCTTGTGCCAATCCGGTAGAGCAGCAAAGTGTTGATCAGTCCGCCCGCAAACGCGGCAAACGGGATAGCATAGATGCCGAGGACCGCCATTGCCGGTGCCAATGCGGCATTGCCCAAAACGATGAACAGAGCAGCCCCGAGACCGGCACCCGCAGAGACACCGACGATTCCCGGGTCTGCCAAGGGATTGCGAAACAATCCCTGCATCACTGCGCCGGAGACCGCGAGCGCTGCACCGATCAGCGCACCGAGAGTGATCCTTGGCAACCGAATGTCCATCACAACAATCCAATCCCGTAGGGAAACCGTCTCCGGCAGCGGCGCGGACGGATCCGCCAGATGGCTCGGGATATGAGGCAATAGATCGAATACCGGAACCAGGATGGGCCCGGTCGCCAAGCTGCCGATCATTGTTGCAATCAAGAGCATGGCGAGTGTTGCGATTACCCAGCGGGCAATGCTTGCCCGATCTCCGTGTTTCAAGGCTGTGAGCCCAAAAATAGCGGCCAGTCCTCTTTCTTGCCGCGGCAAAGACGCATCGGTCATCCCGCCTAACTCCGGATTTCAGAAAGGTTCTGAGCAAGATCCTGGATAGCGTCCGCGGTTCGGGGACCAAATCCAAGCAGGTAGTCTCCTGGCATCTTCAGGAGGCGGTTTGCCTTGCCCGCAGGCGTTTGCGCAAGAGCTGGGTGAGAGAAGAGGTCATCTGCCGACGCGCTGTGATCTCCTTCCCGATCCATCATCAAGACGACGTCCGGCATCGCGCTCAGGATCGCTTCGTCGCTGAGCTGTTTGTAGCCTGAGAATTCGCTGACTGCGTTCTTTGCGCCTGCCAGCGTGATAATGCCGTTAGCCGCGGTGTCAGCCCCGCCAGCCATGATCCGCCCACCGCGCGCGGACAACACAAACAGGACGCGGACGTTATCGTTCCGGCCAGCGGCCTGTTCTTGCGCAGTTTTGAGGTCGGCTTCAATCTTCTGCGTAAGAGCGTTGGCTTTTTCCGGAACGCCAAGGGCTTCGCCAACAGTCCGGATCTTTGCAACAATACCTTCCGGGGTGAACTCGTTCGGGACGTTGGCAATTGCGATCCCTGATTTCTCCAAAACGTCGACCGCCTCCTGCGGGCCACTACCGTCCAGCATCAAAAGCAGATCGGGATCAACAGAGAGGACACCCTCTGGCGACAGCGCGCGGATATAACCGATATCGGGCAAATCATGTGCTTCTTGTGGATGAACACTGGTGGAGTCTCTTGCGACGAGGCGGTGCTGCTCTTCGAGTGCAAACACCACTTCGGTTACAGATCCACCAACGGCCACGATACGGTTCGAAGCCTCTCCTGCTGAGAGTGGATGCAGTGTTAGGACAAGTGCCGTTGCGGTCAGAAGGGTTGCCGCTGCACATTCAAGATAGAGTGAACGAAGTCTGGTGGTCATTCGGCGGCTCCTAACGTGATAGCGTGATCGAGTTTTGGGAGGTTTTCGGCAAGGCCGCGCCAGTCGGATTGTTCGGCATTTCCTTCGCCGCGCACTCCGAAGAACTGGATGATTTGTTGACCGTCGCTGTCATAAGCTTCAATTGACGTTACATGACCGACATCTGCGGGTTTTCGAACGGCCCAGACATCATGAATATGATCGGTTCGAAGATGCAGATGGATCGTCGGGTCCATGATGTTGATCCATGGCCCCTTTTCTAGGACATTTGTGATTTGGCCCGAGTGGATCTGGATGCATCCGCGGTTGCCAACGAAGCACATGATCGGGATTTGCTCTGAGGCTGCCAGGCGCAGCAGAGCTGGAATTGAACCTTTATCGAGTGGCCATGCCCAGCTTTCACCGGCAAGTTCAAAGGCACTTAACCGGTCCAGTTCGAGGTCTTCCAAAATGCCATGGAACTGGTGGGGATCTGTCATGGATTGCCAGCGGTCGCGGAGATGCATCTCCGCGTGAACAGTCGGCAATTTTCGTGAAAAGACCGGAGCCGGTGTGATATCCGGCAAGATCTCTGGTTGTTGATCTGGAAGCGTTAGAAGCGCGACGAGCTGATCCCAAGCGTCTTTGTTTGTCTCTGGCCGGGCATGGATTTTTTGGACCGCATCGCCATGGGCATCAAAGAATTGCAGGGAGCGACGAACATCCTCGCCCTCTCTTTTTTCAACGGCAAATCCGTGGATCCAACTGGCAGGAAACATACGCGTGTCGATTTGCTCTCCCAGCATGAGTGCGGCGCGCTTCCCATTTATGAATTTTTCAAACTCGCCAATTTTCTCATGTACGGCGCTTTCGTTCCGCGTGAGAGCCATAACGGGCCCGACGTTTTGAAGCCCGGCAAAAAGATCATCGAACCTCGGATCAATCCGGCTGGTGCCATGACCAACGAAGCTCGCAACCAGTTCAGCTTCGGAAACACCAATGGTCCGAGCCAGATCCCTTTCCCGCATTTTGGGTGCGTGCTCACGGGCTTTTCTGATCTCGGCTGCAGTGGGTCGAGAGGCGCTTTCTAAGCCATCTGCCGTCATCTGAATTTCCTCTTTCTTTGCCATAGACGTTCGATCCATCTGGCCCGTCTTGAATGTGGTGGCGTAACTAAGTGTTTGTCTCTGTTTCAAAAATTAGAACCTTTCCAAAGAAGTTCTTTTTCGATTCAGGCTTAGTCTGATACTTGACTCCACTACTCATGTTTTATAGTGAACGCAATACCTGAGTCACTGACTCAAGTTAAAAATGCTGTTTGGCAGACAGCAAAAAGGACGCGAAAACGCGCACTCTTGGAGAAATTTATGGGGCTCAGAAATACCCTTCGCGCCGATCTATTGGGCGGTGTTGCACTGTGGATGTTTGCTTTTGGTGGGGCGGCGTTCGCACAAGATGAAGTGGCAACGCCACTCCAGCGTATCGTTCTTGGAACAGGTGTTGAGAAAGTTGCAATTGATACACCGCAAGCTGTGACGGTCCTGGATCAGGACGCGATTGACAACGAACAGGCAGCGACGATCGGCGAGTTTTTCCGGGATATTCCGGGCGTGACGGTCATCGGCAGTGATCGCATCGGCGGGCAGTCTTTCAACATTCGCGGGATCGGCGATCTCGCGTCGTCCGACGAGTCCAAAATCATTGTGACCGTGGATGGTGCGACCAAGTTTTACGAGCAATACCGGCTCGGGTCCTTCTTCTCCGACCCAGAGCTCTACAAGCAGGTTGAGGTGTTGCGAGGTCCTGCCTCATCAACGCTCTATGGTGCGGGCGCACTGGGTGGCGTGATCAACTTCACCACCAAGGATCCGAGCGACTTTCTGAAACCGGAAGATATAGCTGTCTTGCGGCTGAAGGGCATGTACGACTCCAACAAGTGGGGCTTCATGACCTCGGCTGTTGGCGCGGTGCGCCTTTCAGAAAACACTGAGTTTCTGGTGAATGGCCTCTTCCGCAAGTCGAATGACATTGAAGATGGGCACGGGATTGAAATCCCAGGATCTGCGTTTTCTTCGTTCTCTGGTCTGGCCAAGGTTGTCCACCATTTCGGCGAGGATAAGGAACAGGCTGTCCGCTTGTCTTACCAACGCTGGCAAAGCGACGCCGACGATACCCAATACTCACAAACCAATACTGCGGGTTTCGGTACGATCGATCGGGATATCACTGACCAGACTGTTGTCCTGAACTATGAAAATCCGGCGAGCGACAATCCCTATCTCGACTTAGCTGTGAACCTGTCGTTTTCGGATACACAAGTTGAGCAGAAAAACTCGTCGCTCGGGGCGTTCTCACCATCTCAGCTCTTTGAAGATGGAAAGTACGGTTATCGTACCTGGCAGGGAAAGGTCGAGAACACATTCGAGCATTCCGGATCAGCCTTTGAGAACTTCCTGACTGTCGGGACCCAGCTCTCTTATCAAGAGCGCACGGCACAGACGAGAAGCGGTGCCATCGGATTTCATCCGGAAGGCACAGATACCAAGTTTGGGGTTTACGTACAGGACGAATTCATTTGGCAGGACCGGTTGACCCTCATTCCTGGTGTCCGCGTGGATTCGATCAATCTGTCGCCAGATAGTATGATTGAAGGCGCGTCGGATCAGTCCGAGGTTGCTTTCTCGCCAAAACTTGCTGCGCTTTACAAGTTCAACGACACGTTCTCCATTTTCGGATCGGTTGCCCATACCGAACGTGCTCCGACTTTGGATGAGATGTTCTCCACATCCAGTGCCACAAGCACGTATCCGGGCGGCCGGCTTGCGAGTCTGAATCTTGATAAGGAACAGTCGAACGCCGTTGAAGCCGGGTTTTCCGTGTCAGCCTATGATCTCGTTCAGGACGGCGACGGTCTGCAGCTGAAGACCACGGCCTTCTACAATGACCTGAAAGACCTTATTTCGACCAATCCCGACCGGGGCCAGACCAGGCCGGTCCGCTACTACGTCAATATCGATGAGGCAGAGATCTATGGTGTCGAGATGGAGGCGGCCTATAACTCCGAGTACGTTTACAGCACCGTCGCCTTCAGCATTGTCCGGGGTGAAGACAAGGCTACCGGCGAAACGCTGACGTCCATTCCGGCTGACACGCTTGCCGTGACGCTGGGCGGACGTGTGCCGCAGTATGATCTTGATTTTGGATGGCGCGGCCTTTTTGCCGCGAGCATCGACACAGGCGCGACCGCAGGGCCCTTTGCCGGCTATGCCGTTCACGATGCCTTCGCCAGCTGGAAGCCCCAGGAAGGTAACTTCGCCGGCATGGAGTTGCGGGCGGCGGTCGAGAACATCTTTGACAAGTCTTACCAAAACAATCTGGCCGGCGACAGAGGCCGCGGCCGGACCTTCAAACTCACCCTGAACAAGGAAATCAGCTGGTGAGGTAATTGTTGGCCAGCTCAGCATCTCCGGTCGACGAATTGTTGCGGAAGATGCTGAGCTGGGCTCACTCTAGAAAGGTTGACGGCATGATCTCAGAACTAACACATCAAATCGCATCGTTTCTTCAGCTTGGCGGGCCCGTGGTTACCGTTATTGCTGGATTGTCTGTGATCGCATTGGCATTAATCCTGGTCAAAGCGTTTGAGTTTTTGGCTTTGGGTGTCGGGTCAAGCCGCCGCGCCAAGACAGGGGTAAAGCTTTGGTTGGCACACAGGCCAGGGGACGCACTCGCGGCGATCGGTATGCCGAAAAGTGCAGCTGACAAGGCTGTCCTGACTGCCTGTAAGCTCCTGGAAAGCCGGAACAGCAAATCGGAAATAGAGGAGCGGGTCGGGGTCCAGGCGGCTGGCGACTTGCACCACTTTGCAAAGGGTGTTCGTGCCCTTGAGGCCATTGCGCAAGTCGCACCACTCATTGGTCTATTCGGGACGGTGCTTGGCATGATCGAGGCCTTTCAAGCATTGCAATCTGCGGGTAGCAACGTTGACCCATCCGCGCTTGCCGGTGGAATTTGGGTTGCCCTCATGACCACGGCAGCCGGGCTCGCCGTTGCAATGCCCGTGTCGCTGGTTGTGACTTGGCTGGAGGGACGGCTTGAAGCAGAACGGGTCGCGATTGAGACACTGACATCCGCCTTGCTTCTGCCCTCCATAGATCGCGGTATTGAGCAATCGGAAGGTCTGCCGGCAGGAGCTGCGCTCTCCTATGCGCGTTGAACCGCTTCCCAAAAAACACCGCGCAATCTCGCTCACTCCCTTGGTGGACGTGATTTTCCTCTTGCTGTTGTTCTTCATGCTGTCATCGACCTTCACGCAGTTTGGGCAAGTGGAAATTGGTGCGCCTGCAGCTGCAGGCGGATCGAAGGCCTTGCTAAAGGCGATTTTGACAGTCGAGCCGGACCGTTTGCGTCTCAATGGGACAGTTGTCGCGCAAGACGATCTTGCAGCTAAAGTCTCTGCTCTCACTGAGAGCGGCAACGACAACCTTCTTGTTTACATTCAAGGATCGAGCAGCACGCAGCGGCTTGTTACGGTCATGTCGGACTTGAAATCGGTGTCCGGGCTGAACGTCACTGTTACAGGGCCCAAATGATCACACTGCCCCGGAAATCCGAGAAGCGACCGCTTGAGACCACGATCTCATTGATCAACATCGTGTTTTTGATGCTGATCTTCTTTCTGGTCGCCGGACAATTGGCACCGCCTCTGGACGGGCAAGTCGACCTGGCAAAGTCTGAGAAGGCGCCGCCTTTGCCGCCGCCTGATGCGCTTTACGCTCGGGCCGATGGACTTCTGGTTTACCGAGACGAGGAGATCACTGCAGAAGAATTTCTGGGGCGCCAGACCCCGACCAGAGATGGGATTGTGCGTTTGGGCGCAGATGCGGCATTGCCAGCCGATAAACTGCTCAACCATGTCGCGGCACTCTATGCTGCCGGAGCGCGCAAGGTGGTGATTGTAACCCGCAAGGCAGACCCATGAGCTCATTCCGAAACGCACTCGGGCTAGCCATCTGTGTTTCACTTGCAGTTCATGTCGGTGCCGTCGCCCTGACACTCAAGGCCAAACCCGAATTAGAGGTTGCCGGGGCAGGCGAGACGATCACGATCACGCTTGGGAACGCTCCCTTTAGCACAATCTCAGCAGGTTCAACGCCGCAAGCAGAAGCCTCTCCAACGGCCGAATCAGCAGTCGAAAAGGCAGCTCCGGTTCAGCCTGTCCCCGTATCTGAGGTCGTACAACCGCCTGAACCTGTTTCCGTGCCGGAGATAGCGCCAGCATCGCCAGTTGATAGTGCACCAGCAGCAGAGGCCGTTCCGATCGCAGAAGTAAATGGCAGCTTTCAAGCGGTGACAGAACAGAAATCCGTTGCTGAAATCACCGAGGAACCTGCTCGCGCAAAGTCGCCGGCCGATGCTGTCGCCCCGGAGGCAGAGCCGCCACAGAACCATGTTGCAACGGTTCCAAAGGACCCTGTCAAAGCGGTCCCGGCAAACGACACGCAGACCATAAAGGAAGTTGATCCGGTACTCGAGGTGGTAACTCCGGCGGAACTGGCAAAGCCGGTTGAGCCCTCTGAAACCGTTGTTGCATCGCCCCGTCGGAAACCTTCGCCGCCAAAGACGCAGGTTGCCAAGGCACAGAAAATGCCTGCAAAGCAAGCAGCAGAAAGATCTACGAAAAAGAAAAAGGAAAAGGCGCATACGGCACGCCGTGCAGGTGCGGGGGGGCAATCCAATCGAACGGCGCAAGAGGGGGGATCAGCGCGCAAAGGGAAAGCAAAGGCTGCCGGGAATTCCGAGGTCACCAACTATCCGGCCAAGGTCCATCGCAAGGTGCTGCGCTCCGTACGCACGCCGCGCAGCCTTGGGCGGTTGGCCAAGGACGCACACGTCCGTTTCACGGTTAAAGCCAATGGCGGTGTAACTGGCGTGCGTCTTGTCAGATCTTCTGGAAACAAAACGTTCGACCAGGCAGCCCTCAAGTCCGTGCAACGTGCTGCGCCTTATCCCGCGATCCCGGCGGCCGCCAAACGCGCCTCTTGGACGTTCACCTTGCCAATTGGAGCACGTTGAACCAGGTCGGCTATCGGGTCTTTAGTTTTTCGTCCATTTCACGGATGAGCGCTCGGGCTTCATCGCCCTCGGGGATTGGGCGGCCGCTGTCACGCCATTCGATTGCCGCCTTGAAACCTTCTGTTTGCGCGTAGCGCCGGAACCACAGGCCTTCCGGATTGTGCCGGGTGATGCCGTCAAAGATCGTTGCCGACATCTGAGCTTGTTCAAGTCCCATGGTCAGCATGATCTGATTGACGACCATCTTGTGCATGGCAAGGTGGCCGGATGGAACGCCTGCGATCCGCGCTGCAAGCGCGTTTGTTTTTTCATCCAACTCACTTGCCGGACACGTAATGTTGGCCAGTCCCCACTCGGCAGCCGTTGTGCCTGTGATCAGGTCCCCGGTGAACATCAACTGTTTGGCTCGTGCGGGACCAAGTCGGTAAGTCCACATCGCGGTGGTCGGGCATCCCCAGACGCGGGTCGGCATATACCCGATGCGGGCGTCCTCTGCCATGACCAGCAAATCGCAACACAGTGCGATGTCGCTGCCACCGGCAACGGCGGCGCCGTGGACCTTGGCAATCGTCGGCTTTCTGCAGCGCCAAAGCGACATGAAGTCTTCTGTGTTCCGCTTCATCACCGTATAATCGACCATCGGATCCCAGGGATCGCTTTCCTGCTGACAGGGGTGGTCGACTTCATTTTCAGCATAGTGTGTCAGATCGTAGCCACCGCAAAAGCCCTTGCCTGCGCCCTCAACAATAACGACATGGACGTCCTTGTTACTCTCAGCCCACTCGACAGCAGCGCGGATTTCCCGGGGGGTGTCATCGTTGATTGCATTGAACCGCTCCGGCCGGTTCAACAGCAGCCTGGCAACACGTTCATTTCCCGGACACAGCTCAATACTCAGTGTCGAAAACGCGGGCATGTAATCCTCCTCCCAAGACCGTAGAGCAGGTTTCATATTTGCAACTGAGATAAAAACAGTCAACGTTGACTGTTTATTTCGTTTTGGGTCTAACCGGCCATGTGCGATTTGCAGCCAGCAGGTTTCTGAGGGTCTCGATCCAGTCTTCGATCAACCGATTGCGGAGGGTCTGGTCATTCCTAAGCAGGGAAGAGATGGTAAGGCCCCGGATAAATTCAATCGTCAAACCGATTGCCTTCTCGGCTCCTGGCTGATCAAGCAGACCCTTAAAAAGCTGTGTGAGAACGCGATCGCGGTCTGTAATGGCATCTTGTTCGACAGATCTGAGAGCGGTGCGGAGTGCTGGGTCCGCACGGGCGGCAATCCAGAGTTCGAGTTCTGCAACAAAGGAAGGATGTGCGTAGGCGTTGGCCAGTGTGCGTACGGATCTTGTCAGTGGGTCGGCTATATCTTTGAGCTTTTCAGCTTCGCTCCACACCGCGTTCTCATTGAGTTCTATCAACCGGCTGATCGTCATGGACAACAGACCGGCGTGTGTTGGGAAATGGTGCAGAAACGCGCCACGACTGACACCAGCGCGTTTTTGGACTTCCAAAGTTGTTGTTTTGGAAAGGCCCAGTTCGATGAGAACCTCGACCGCAGCATTCAAAATTTTGGTGCGGGTTGCCTCGCTTCTTTTCTGCTGAAGCGGTCTCTTCGTTACGGGTTGGTTGTGTGCGTCAGATTGAATGATCAGGCCTTCGTCATTCTGCTTGGAGGATAGATTAGCTGAAAAACAGCTTAACTCTCAAGAAAACGGAATGCGAAGGCCTATGCAAGTTAAGCGGTGCAGAGGTGGCAAGCGACTTTGGCCTTGCCATTGTCGAACTCGCGCACTGCCGGACGTTCCTGACGGCAGCGATCTTCGGTCAATGTGCACCGGGGATGGAAACTGCACCCCGAAGGTTTGTTGATCGGATCCGGAATTTCACCGGACACAATCTCCGCGGTCCGCCCAAAAGCGTCGATGTGCGGAGCGGCATCCATAAGCATGCGCGTGTAGGGATGACGCGGATTTTCGAATAGCGAGTCACGGTCCGCAACTTCGACCAGCCGGCCAAGATACAAGACACCGATTTCATCGGCCATGTACCGGATCACGGAAAGATCGTGACTGATGAAGAGGTAGGTCAGGCCGAGTTCCCGCTGCAATGTCTTCATCAGGTTCAAGACCTGACTTTGCACGGACACATCAAGCGCGGAGGTCGGTTCATCGCAGACGATGAATTCCGGATTGGATGCAAGCGCTCGCGCGATCGCGATCCGCTGCCGCTGGCCGCCGGAAAACTCGTGCGGGAACTTCTCGCCATCGGACTTCGCGAGACCCACCTGATCAAGCAACTCCGCGACCCGTTTGTCGACTTCGCTTGCTGGCATCAGCTCAAAGGCCCGGATCGGTTCACCGATGATATGACGGACACGCCAGCGCGGGTTGAGTGAGGCGTAGGGGCTCTGGAAGATCATCTGGATGCGGCGGCGCATGGCCAGCTTGCGCTTCTGATCCTTGATGGCGAAGAAATCTTCCCCGTCGATCAGGACCTGACCGCTGGTCGGCTTTTGAAGACCAACGATCATCCGGCCAATGGTTGATTTGCCCGATCCACTCTCACCTACCAGAGCAAACGTCTTGCCCTTCGGAATGTCGAAATCAACGGTGTCGACTGCCGTCAGAAATCGCTTGGATTCCATCGCCAGCATCCGGTTCAGCCATGGCTTGGACACGTCAAAAACTGCGCCCAGGCTCCGCGCACTGATCAAAGGGGTGTCGCCGGTCATTCAGACGCTCCGGAGATTTCTTTTTCGATTTGTTTGTAGGCCGGGTCGTAGAGCCAGCAGGCGACTTCACTGCCATTCACGGGTTCGAGAACCGGAATGTCGTTGAAACAGGCCGAAATGGCTTTGGTGCACCGCTGATTAAACGCGCAACCTTTCGGAATGGCCCGAAGGTTCGGCATGGAGCCCGGGATTTGGCTGAGCGTTTGCAACGATCCGGTTGTCGATGGTGTGGAGGCCATCAAGCCGACAGTGTAGGGGTGCGATGGCGCACTCAAAACATTCCGGGTCGGCCCGATTTCCGCAATCCGGCCCGCGTAAAGAACAGCAACGCGGTCTGTTGTTTCCGCGATCACGCCCATGTCGTGCGTGATCAGAATAACTGCGGTTCCACGTTCCCGGCAGAGGCGCTTGAGCAGCGCCATGATCTGCGCTTGAACGGATACATCAAGCGCTGTCGTTGGTTCGTCCGCAATGATGAGTTCCGGCTCCGCCGCCAGTGCGAGTGAAATCACCACGCGCTGGCGCATACCACCAGAGAATTGGTGCGGGTAAGCGTCAATCCGTGTCGCCGCAGCTGGAATGCCTACTTCTTCAAGCAGCGCAATGGCCTTCGCTCGAGCATCGTTTTGCGAGAGGGGGAGGTGGGTCCGGATGGTCTGGATCAGCTGTTGGCCGACTGTCATCAACGGATTGAGGCTGGTTAGCGGGTCCTGGAAGACCATCGCGATCTTCTTGCCCCGTATGCGGCGCATGCGCTCTTCGGGAAGATTGTCGATGCGCTCACCATCAAGGTGAATTTCACCGCCGCTGATCCGGCCAGGACGATCAATCAGGCCGATGATTGCGGAACCGCACATGGATTTGCCGGCGCCGCTTTCACCAACGAGACCCAGGATCTCGCCAGCGCGCACTTCGAACCCGACCCGGTCGACGGGACGCAACACGCCATTGCGGGTTGGAAACTCGACGATGAGGTCGGAGACTTTAAGGAGTGGAGTATCTGACACTGGATTATCGCAATTTCGGGTTCAACACATCGCGCAGCCAGTCGCCGAAAAGGTTCACGGAAAGCGCAAGAGCCAGAAGGGTGAGAGACGGGAACAGCAGGATCCACCATTCACCGGAGAGAATGTACTGCCGGCCGACATTGATCAGCGTGCCAAGAGATGGCTGTGTTTTCGGCGCACCCACTCCGAGGAAGCTCAGAGTTGCTTCTGCAATGATGGCCAGTGCCAGGCTGATCGTCGCAATAACAAGGATCGGTCCTGTGACATTCGGCAGAATGTGGCGGACCATGATGCTCCAGCGCTTGAGGCCAATCAGGTGACCTGCCTGAACATATTCCTTCTGCCGCTCCACCATGGTGGCACCGCGGACGGTCCGGGCAAACTGTACCCATTCAGAAAGACCAATGGAGATGATCAAGACCCAGATGGCCATTTCATCCCGCAGATCCGGCGGGATCAGGCCCTTGCCGATCCCGTAAAGCAGCATGGCAACCATGATGGACGGGAAAGTCATCTGGATGTCGGCAACACGCATGATGATGCCGTCTACCCATCCGCCGACATATCCGGAGAGAAGACCAAGGATTACCCCTAGGGTCATCGCGAAGAGGACCGCGACCAAGCCTACAAACAAGGAAATGCGCAATCCGAAGAGGATGGTTGAGAAAACGTCGCGACCCTGATCATCGGTACCAAGAAAGAAGTAGTCACCGGTGAAATCGTTCGCTGAGAAGGGCTTTGTAAAGCCATTCATCAGATTGAGACTGGATGGGTCAAACGGTGTGTAGGGTGACAAAAACGGCGAAAATACCGCTCCGAGGACAAGCGTAACAAACACGAGTGACGAAACGACGATCACCGGTTTGGACTTGTAGGAATGCCAGATATCGGAATCCATCCAACGTTGCCAAGTTGATGTGGCAACTTTTTCAGTAAACTCCGGGCGGGCGCTTGCGCCCTTGGGGGATTGGGTTTCCATGATGCCTCTTGTCCTCAGTTGCTGCCCACACTGAGACGCGGGTCGATGGTGAAATAGAGCAGGTCGACGATCAGGTTGATGGTCACGAAAATGACGGCAACGAGCAGCAGATACGCTGACATGACCGGGATATCGACAAAGTTCACCGCATTGATGAAGAGAAGGCCAACACCTGGCCACTGGAACACGCTTTCCGTGATGATCGCAAAGGCTACAATCGAACCGAACTGAAGACCGGTCACGGTAATGACCGGAACCATGGTGTTCTTCATGGCATGACCGAAATTGACAGTCTTCTGGCTCAGTCCGCGGGCCCTTGCAAAGCGGATGTAGTCTGTTCTCAAGACCTCAAGCATTTCTGAGCGTACCAGACGCATGATCAAGGTCATCTGATAAAGACCAAGCGTTATCGCCGGCAGGATCATGGACTTCAGCCCATCGACGGTCAGAATAGCCAGATCGACCCCGAACAAGCTGCGGGTGTCCCCGCGCCCGAAGGAAGGTAGCCAGCCAAGATTTACCGCGAACAGCCAGATCAGGAAAACGCCGATCAAGAAGGTTGGAAGCGAAACACCGATCAGCGAGGCGGTCATGATGAAGTTGGCGACATAGCCATCTCGTCGGATGGCGGTGTAGACCCCCAAAACGAAGCCGAGCGATATCGCAATGACGCCTGATAGGAAGGCCAATTCGAGCGTTGCGGGGAGGCGCTCCAGGATGACCTCTCCAACCGGCAAGCCTACGCGGTAGGAGACGCCGAAATCGCCGGACATGGCTCGTTGGAAGTAGCGGACATATTGGACGATGATCGGATCATTCAGTCCGAGCCGCTCCTCAAGTTCCGCGCGGTCGGCAGCTGTCGCTTCCTGACCGAGCATGTTCTCCACGGGGTCGCCCATGAATTTGAACATGGCAAATGAAACAAAACCGACGGCCATCAGGACTAGAAGTGCCTGGCCGAGGCGGCGAATGATGAATGCGAGCATTTTTCAAGCCAATCGAGAGACTGTGGCGTCCGCGACAGTCTGCTAAGTCTTCCGATAAGGACGTGCTTATACTTGCGCGATGCGCAGAGTCTACCGTTTTTCCACTGTTTCAACAGTGATGCTGGCGGGAAAAGCCGTAAAACTCATTTGGCTGACAAGCTAAAAACATCACCACCGTACCGGATGAACTTCAAACGGTACGGTGGTGAGAGCGCGAGACTTAGTTAAAAGTCAGGAACTTAAAGTGCGGCTGATCTTCCGGCTGTACAGCGAAGTTGATCTTGTCAGCCATGCCCCAGTTCAGGACCTGATTGTGGATCGGCAGGTACAGGTTTTCAGACTTCACCGTATCCCAGATTTCAGCAATCGTGGCGTTACGGACTTCCTGATCTGTTTCAGATGCGAGGCTTTTGATTTTCGCATCGAGCTCCGGGTTGGAGTAGCCGGTCGCATTCCAGGAACCGAGCTTGTCGGTTGAGGTGTGCGTCAGGAAGTTGAAGATGTACTCAGAGTCGAACGTCGGAACGCCCCAGCCGAGCATGTAGAAGTCTGTTTCCTTGTTCTGGATCAGCGGGAAGTGCTGTGCCTTCGGCTTTGCGTCCAGGTTAACCTTGACACCGATCTGGCCGAGCATGCCAACGGCAGCCTGACAGATGCCTTCGTCGTTGACATAGCGATCGTTCGGGCAGTTCAGAGTGATGCCGAAACCGTCGCCGTAGCCAGCTTCTTCCATCAATGCCTTTGCTTTCGCAACATCATACTCCGGATATGCGTCCAGTGCTTCGGTCCAGCCGTTTACGAACGGAGGCATGATCACACCGGTCGGAGCAGACTGATCGCGCATAACGATCTTTTTGATCGCATCACGGTTGAGAGCGATGTTCATCGCTTCACGAACGCGGTTGTCGGCGAGCGGGTTTTTGCCGTCTACCGTGTCGCTAGCGAGATCGTCAGCGCCCTGGTTCATACCGAAGAAGATGGTCCGGTTTTGAGCTGCAGTGTTGAGCTTTAGGCCATCGGTCCGCTCAACGATCGGCAAATCCTGTACCGGGACGTCCTGAATCAGGTCAACTTCACCAGACAGAAGAGCGGACACGCGGGTCGCGCCTTCCTGGATCGGTGTGTAGATGATTTCAGTAACTTCCAGCGGGAACTCGCCTTTGCCCCAGTAGTTCGGGTTCTGCTTCAGGATTGTTTCGGAATCCTGCTTGCGGCTCTCCAGAACAAATGCGCCGGTTCCGTTGACTGCGCGCACACACGGGTTGTCGCCGCCATTTGCAATGTCTTGCGGTGCTTCACAGCCGTTGTCTGTTGCCCAGCCGGAATCCATGATGAACAGGTTCGTCATGTTGTTCGGTAGAAGCGGGTTCGGGCCATTTGTCTCGAAATGGACAGTGTAATCGTCGACCTTGCGCACATCCTTGATGGAGTTCAGCAACTCTTTCATCGCGGATGTCGGCATCATGGCGCGCTTAAAGGAGAAGACAACGTCGTCAGCAGTGAAGTCCTCGCCGCCATGGAACTTCACACCTTCACGGAGCTTGAATTCCCAAACGGTCGGATCTTCGGTCGGCTCCCAGCTGGTTGCAAGTGCCGGAATGATCTGTGCTTCCATGTCGCGCTGCAGGAGCGGCTCATACATCTGGTGCGCAAGCGTGTGGGTCGGACCCTCGTTCTGAGCATGCGGGTCCAGTGTGAGAGAGTCGCCGGCACGCGCCCAGCGAAGTGTTTCAGCGTTTACTGCGCTCAGCCCGGCACAAAGGGCCACACTTGCAGCAGTCAATTTCAGGAAAGTCTTCGTCATATTTTTCCCCTTCGGTTGTCACTGGGGCCGTTTCCCGGCGTGATCTTATGATGATCCCCAGTTTGCCTATACGGACTTACTCGCAAGGTCATAGGTCAGTTGGCTTTAAGCGCCAGCCACCCTGCGGCATCCTGGCGGTAACAGACCCCTATGGCTGGTGGGAGTCAAGGGTTAAGTAGATCTACGAAGTGGTTCAAATTATGCATTTTCCGACATGACGCAGCGTCTTTCCTGTTTCCATTGCCGATACGACCAAGAGTGCGTCACAGCCACTTGCGTATCAGCCGTGAAATTGGCTGGGTGCGAACAACTTGAGACACACTCTTGGGTTACTTCTTGAGCTCCCTCAGTAGTTTGTTGCCGTGATTGCCTTGCTTTTCGTGAGGCTGCGTTTTCGTCTGAAGCCGTCGGCCGGACTCAATAGCTTGCGGATGTCATTGCCAATGGACAGCAAAACCGGGATGAGGATGAGGGTGATGAGTGTCGCGAAGACTTCTCCGTAAGCGAGTGAGACGGCAGCTGGTATCAAGTAGCGCGCCTGTTCGGACGTCTCGCTCATGAGGGGAACGAGGCCAACGACTGTGGTTGCTGTCGTCAGGAAGATGGCTTGAAAGCGGGCAACGCCGCAGTTGAAGACAGCATCTTCATGCTCGGTACCTTCCTCACGAGCCTGCACGTAGTAAGTCATCATAACCAGAGAATCGTTGACCACGACCCCAATCAAGGCGAGCACGCCAAAAAACGATAGCAATGAAAAGGGCAGATCCATCACTGCGTGCCCTACTACCGCACCAACGAAACCAAACGGAATCACGGACATGATAATGAGCGGTTTCCAGTAGGATTTCAGTGGCACTGCCATCAGGATATAAATCAAGAGACCGGCGATCAGGAAAGCGCGCAAAAGCCCGCCGCGCATCTCGCCGATTTCCTCCAACTCCCCGCCCGCATCGATCTTCAGGCCTGGGTATTTGGCTTCAAGGTCTTGGGAGAACTCTCCAAAGATGGTTTCCGCGACCTCTTCAGGCGCCGCTATGTTCCGGTTGATGTCCGCCATGACGGTCGTGATCAAGGAGCCGTTGCGCCTTATGATTTGGTCCGGAACATAGCTGGGCGTGATCTCAGCGACAGTCGAGAGAGGGATCCACTGGCCTTTGGTGCTTTTGAGCTGCATCTCCATCAGGTCTTCAATGCGATCCCGAGCGGTCAATGCGTTGCGGACGACCACACGGACTTCGGCATCACCCCTTTGGATCCGCTGAGCTTCTCCACCGCCGAAAGCATACCCGATCTGACGCGCGAGGCTCTCGGACGTAAAACCCAGCGACTTTGCCTCTGGCCTCAGGCGTAACCGCAGCTCCGGCTGGCCGGTGAGCAGACTGTCCCGGGTGTTGGAAACTCCGCTGATACGGTCAAGCCGGTCACGGACCTCCAGACTTGCGGCTTGCAGTACCTGCTGATCCTTTGACATGAGACGGATCTGGAAACCGCCACCAAAGTCTTCAAATGCAGAAAAGGTGATTTCCGAGACGCCTTCCAAAGGGCCGATCCGGGACTTCCATGCTTCCAGGATGTCGCTGGTGCTCCGGTGAGGGCGGTCGGCAGACGGTATCACTTCCATATAGAGCTCAGCCGTTGTTGCGCTGGTGACAAATGCAAACACATGCGCGACGACTCCACTGCCATTGGCCGTGAACAGCTTCGGATCCTGGTTGAGCGCCACAGCAGCTTCTTCAAGGATCCCAACGTTTTTCCGGGTGAGTGCAGCCGGTGCTCTCTGATCCATTTCAAGGGACACCGAGATCACTTGGCCCGGCACGTTCGGGAAGAAAACAGACTTGATCTGACCTTTCGCCATGAGTCCAAAAACCAAGGTTGCCGCGGCAACAAATGTGATCAAAACAGCGTAACGATTTACCAGTGCCCATCTCAGGATTGGCGCGTAGATACGATCACGGAAGCCCAGCAATCCGGACCTGGAACCTTTTTGAAGCCAGCCCCAGCTGCGGGGCATCCATCCTCTCCTATGATCGGAGAGTGGTTTGATGTGGGCCAGGTGCGCCGGCAGGATGAGCTTGCTTTCAACAAGGGAAAACAGTAGTGCCAGAATGACAACGCCTGCAAATCCTGCAAGCACCTTGCCCAGGGGGCTCGTGATTAGAAGGAGCGGAAAGAACGCGGCAACTGTGGTCAGCACACCGAAGACTGTTGCAACGGACACTTTTTCCACGCCAACTGCCGTACCCTTGATCGGATCGGCGAATTTATTCCGCTGCTCGTGCACACTTTCGCCAACAACCACAGCGTCGTCGACCAAGATACCGAGCACGATGATAAAGCCGAAAGTCGTGATGTCATTGAGGGAATAGTCGACCCACCCGCTTGTAGAGACCGCAAAGGCTCCAGCCAAAGAAATCGGAATGCCCATTGCGACCCAGAAGGCAAGCCGCACGTTCAGGAACAGCGCGAGCATCAACGCTACTAGGATCAATCCCTGGACAGCGCTGCTGGATAACAGTTGAAGTCGGTCAGATATGTAGTCGCGTGAGTTGCCCCAAATCGCAATCTGGACACTTTCTGGCAAGCTTTCCTGCGTTTTGGCGACAATGGCCTCTGCAGCATCCGAAACCCGCAAAAGATTGTCCTTGCGCCCAATCAGAACCTCCATCCCGACAGAGGGTCTCTGGTTGAAACGTGTCTCGATCGGAGTTTCGTCGAAACCGTCTGTAATAGTCGCGAGCTCACCGAGCGATGTGGTTGTTCCATCTGGCCATGTCGCAACGGGGATCTTTTCGAAGTCGCGAACAGAATAAGCCTGACTGTCTGCGCGCAGGGTGATGTCACCGCCCTCTGTTCTCAGCGTTCCGCCTTGGAAGAAAAGAGACGATTGTTGAATGCGTTCCATGACGTCTGAAATCGTCAAATCATGACTTTGCAGCGTGCCCGGCGTGAATTCGATCGAAACTTCCTGCGTCCGCAGCCCCCAATCATTGACCCTGGTAATTTCTGGGCTTGCCAAGAGATCAGCGCGCAGGTCGCGGGCAATCTTTTGGAGGGATTTAAGGTCAATGGCTCCGTAGATCTGGATGTAGAGCGCGGGAAGGTCGAAGTCGTTCGTTTCGATCACGGGGCGCCGGGCGTCCTTTGGCAAGTCGTAGATGCCATCGACTTTCAACCGAACGTCATCGAGAAGCTTGGTAAGCTTTGTGCCGTCGGTTTTCTGGATCGATATCACTGAGAGGCCAGGCTGAGATTGGGATCTGATCGATTTCACCCCCTCCAGACCCTCGACAGCTTTCTCAATCTTGCGCGTGATCTGCTCATCCACCTGGGCGGTGTGCGCATTTGGCAAGGATGTTGCCACTGTAACCGTGTCGGCCGGGATCTTAGGGAACCCTTCAATCCGCACGGTGAAGACAGATGTGATGCCGGCGACGAGGATGAGGACCATCAAAAGATTGGCGGCGACAGGGTTACGAATGAACCAGTTTGTGAGCCAAGTCATTTGCCTTGCTCCAGATCCATCGGTGCCACCTTTCGTCCGGGCAAAAACGCGCTCATCGGAAACGCAACGATCCGGAGGCCAGTTTCTTGCGCGAGCTCTTCCGGAGCGGCGACCACTATGTCTCCTATGTCGCGGAAAAGAGGCTGTGCCGCGAAGCGTTGCAGCCGATTGCCGCGATCAACATGCCAAACGAAACCATTCTGGGTGAGAGCGCTTTCGGGAATCCGCAGAGTGTTTCCGATAGGGCGGACGGGCAGGTGCAGCTCCACAAAAGCTCCAGGTAGAATGCGCCCTTCATCCAAAGGCTTTACTTCCAGAAAGAGCTGGTGTTTCCGCGACCGCGGATCCAGGAAGCCGCCGCTTTCTCGAACTCCTGCAGCGCCTATTTTTACGCCACGCTCATCAAACACGCCCACGGTCAGGTCAGACCAGTCCTTGGACAACAGCGCCCATTCCTGCGGGCTCACTGATGCTTGAGTATCCAGCAGGCTGTCATCTAGGATCTGAAAGAGCACATCCCCTTCATTGACCGTTGCGCCAGGGCTGACGTTGCGCCGGGTCACGATGCCGTCAAAGGGGGCCCGCAGTGTTGTGGAGCGCAGGTCATATTCGGATGCCGCGACGCGCGCTTCTGTTGCTTTCAATGCGCGTTCGGCAACGTGAACTTGCGGAAGGTGAACGGCCATTTCCGGGGGTGTTTCTCCGGGTTTGGCAGCCGTCCAGTCCTTGATGGCGATGCGGTGCTTGTTCTGTGCCTTTCGAAGATCAAGCTTCGAGCTTTCGTAAGCCGATCGTGCGTCCGCTACGTTGGCCACGTAAGGGGCATCTTCCAATTGCAGGAGGACGTCCCCCTTCGATACCCGGGATCCGGCGAGAGCGGGGGGCGTTTGATTGCTGACAACACCTGATATGCGGGATCGCAGATCGACTTGCCAGCGCGGAGCAACCTCTGCGAACACCGTAACCGCCCCGGTATGAGTGCCAATTTCAGCATTCACTACCGTCACTGGAGGAAGTGGTTGCGGGGCTGATGTCAATTTGACATCAGCTGTGTCTTCCAGCTCGCTTAACACCCCGGCCACGGCAAGTAGCGCCATGAAGGCAAGCGCAATCCAGACGCCTTTTCTCATGATTTGCCGGCCTTTTTTGACGCAGTTTTTCCGATCGGCTGCGTTGGCATTTTGATAGCTTGGCAACGCCCGGCCTCCTCGCAGGTGCCAATGCCTGGTGGGGATTGAAACGGGAACTCAGCCAAGGGAAAGGTCTCCGTTTGAGTTGATCCTGCGCGTGATTTCGCTCAATCGGGACCAGCTTTGCAGAGCGATTGGAAGGGTGAGGGCCGCTTCCACAAATTCCCAGGAGTAGCTTGCGATTGAAAAGATGCGTCCTGCGGTAATGCCGGCCAGCCCTGCTGCCTGGTAGAGATTGAAAACGATGAAACCGACCTGAAACAGGAAAATGCCGCCATAAACAAAAGCCTCGGTATCCGAAATTGCGACTTCATGCCGACGCAGGGCGCGCAGGTGACGGAAGATGCCGAGCCGCTCGCCCCGTGTGAGGACATCCACTTGCTGTTCGCGCTGCTCGTTGAGTTGCCGGTTGACGTTGTAAAAGCGTCTGTGAAAGCAGGCGTAAACCAGAAGCATCCCGGTCAGCACCAACAGCGATGAGAGGCCGAGCGACATATCGAAATAGGTCAAAATGGTCAGGCTTACGCCCAGTTGTATGAGCGCTGCGATCAGTTGTGGGGCTTCATGCTCCAAAAAGTCGACCAGTTCGCGGGACATGTCGATCCGGGCATTTCGTCTCGAAACATGCAGCGAGGAGCATCGCCGATGGAGTTCGTCTCCAAGATGCAGCCGTATTGTGCCGTAGGCACGGGTGTCGTAAATCCGGCGTCCAACAGCCAGGAAACAAAGGCCGCACAATACGGCCATCATCCAACCGAGTTCGGAAACCCGGCCTGCAAGCAAGCCGTCAATCGAAAGGCCGATCAACAACGGGATCAGGGCAATTAGGCAGTTTTCGGCAAATACAATTGTCCAGGTGATTGCGATTTTCGCCCTGAACATCTGGAAGATATAAGCTAGATCAATCGCCATCCGCATTTTACGGTCATTTCCCAAAAGGTGCTCGAATTCAGATTTGAGAGGTCGCTAACAAACATGTCTGTTTCGAATTAAAAATCGAGTGAACGTTCGTTCGTTCAAATACATAATCGGATTTTGAAGAAATGCAATGGAGCCGATACAGGAATGAGTGAAAAACCGACCCGGGAAGAGACGACAAATGCGCGGCGGAAACACATCGTGGAGGTCGCAGCTGCGTGTTTTATTGCGAAGGGGTTTCACCAGACCAGCATTCGGGACATCGCGCGCAGCGCGGGGGTTTCCCTGGGAAACATCTATAATCACTTCCCCGGAAAGACTGAGATCATTGCTGAAATTGCAAGCCTCGAAGCGGCGCAAATCGATGCCTTTGGATCGATGTTTGAGAAAAACGGCAAGGATCCGCACAAGGCGCTTGATCAATTCTTGAAAGCATACTTGAAGACCTGCAGCGCCCCCAGCCATGCCGCGTTGACGCTTGAAATTCTAGCAGAAGCCATCCGGCAGCCGGAGATAACGGTCGGTTTCATGGAAAACCGTGAGAAGCTTTTGGCAGGTTTGGAGGGCCTGATCGGCCAGCTGAGAAACAGCGAGAGGACTGAGAGTAATCTTTCGGATCGTGACGCGGCTGAGTTTGTCTTGGATCTGATTGAAGGTGTCGGGATGCGGGTGTTCTTTGAAGAGCGGAAACCTGCAAAGCGGGATTACCAGAAGCTGCATCTGGCAATCAGCAAGCTGTGTAGCTGAGATGTTGAGGTTCTGACCTTAATCAAAATGCGCCAAGTCAAAGGCATGTACGTCCTGCAACAGTTCAACAAATCCTCTTGCAGCGTGATCCAGCGACGCTTTGCCTTTTCCTGCGGTTGCGATTGAGGCGTCCCCAACCGTTCCAGCCGGATTGAGGTCTTGAGCCTTCCAGCCAAAAGCATGAGGGCCATGCGCTCGAAGGTGCTTGAACTTGGAAGCAAAGTCCTCCTGTGCAGATCTAAAGTTCTGAGCCTTGTCCATGTTTACGAGGTCAGGCCGGAGGTGCAGCATGATTGAAGTCTCGACGTCTCCGCCATGGATGCCGAAGGTCAGTTCGTGATCTGAAAACACGCCGTCGGGTTGGCCAAAAGCTGCCCAGGCTGTTCCGACGGCCAGCATATTGTGCCGGACACGCAATTCGCGCGTTAGAATGCCAATCAGGGGAACGTTGCCGCCGTGGGAGTTGACCACAACAACCTTGCGCACGCCAGCTCTCAGGATGCTGTCGCCGAGCTCAAGCCACGCCTGCAAGGCCGTTTCCCAGGTCATTGTCAGTGTACCGGCGGACGAAATGTGTTCATTGGATTTGCCGACCGCCTGGATCGGCAAGAAGCTGGCCGGAATATCATTTGGAAGCAGTTCTATGACTCGGCTAATCTGCCCTTCCGCAATCGCGGTGTCGGTATAGACTGGGAGGTGAGGTCCATGCTGCTCGATTGCTGCAACTGGCAGAACGGCGATCCAATCCTTGACGTCAGGACGATCGAAATCCGTTGTTGTCATATCTTGCCAATAGGGTTTCGGCAGCATTATTCGTCTTCCTAATAACTTGTATTTGCAATCTATGCCTAGTCGGCAGCGGCAACGACTTCAATCTCAACCACGAACTCTTCGCGTGCAAATCCGGACACAATCATGAGCGTGGAAGCCGGTGGCGGGTCGGTGATGAATTGGTCTCTGGTTTTCATATAGCCCGGCAAGTGTTCCCGGCCGGTTACATAGGCGTTGATGCGCACAATATCTGCCAAGGTCATGCCAGCTGATGCCAGAATTTCCCGAATGTTTTCAAAACAGCGCGCTGTCTGACCCTCAACGCCGTTCGGTATGTGATCCTCGGCATCAATGCCGAGTTGGCCAGAGGCAAACAGAAGGCGTTGCCCAGGTGGCACTTCCACCGCATGGCTGTAGCGTGCAAACGGCGGCCGAATGTCCGGCGGTGTGTGTGTTTTCTTCAATATTTTTCTCCTTGAGGAATTGCGCAGGAGCCTATCCCGTGGCTCGGGCAGAGGCAATTTCCCGCTCTGCGTAATTTGCAAGCTTCTGCATAAATTGAAAGCATGTCTATTTTTTGAGCTGACAGGCTGTGGGATATATGCAAGTCTATTTTTGCTGCCGGGAGCAAACTTCCTGGTAGCAATTTAAGCGGGCCATGATCTTAATATAAAGGCTCACTTCTTGCCTGTTCCGCTCTCAGGGCTTTCGAGCACAGCGGCAGAGCATTCGGCCTGTGGTGGGCGGATTGACCTGCGTGGTGTGTGATGAAAACGGGGAACGCGGAAATGGATTTGTCTCGGAAAATTGGACTTGCAACGCTCGCTGTCATGGCGTCGACAAGTGCGCATGCGCTTGAGAAGGTGACATTCGGTACCAACTGGGTCGCTCAGGCCGAGCATGGCGGATATTATCAGGCTGTTGCCGACGGCACTTACGAAGCCTGCGGGATCGAAGTGGAAATCAAGCCCGGCGGACCTCAGGCGAACAATCGGATTTTGTTGCCTGTCGGCAAGATCGATTTCCTGATGGGCGGCAATATGCTGCAAGCGTTCTCAGCCGTTGAGCAGGGCATACCGACGACTGTTGTTGCTGCGCACTTCCAAAAAGAGCCGCAAATTCTGATGACCCACCCGGATCAGGGCCTCGACACCTGGGAGAGCCTGAAGGATATCAATCTCCTCATCGGTAAGGGTGGCCTCAATTCCTATTTTCAATGGATGAAAGCTGAGTTCGGCTTCAAGGATGAGCAGGTTCGGCCCTATACCTATAACTCTGCGCCGTTCCTTGCAGACAAGAAGCTCGGCCAACAGGGCTACATCACCTCTGAGCCCTATGCGATCGAGACCGAGGGCGGGTTTGAACCCAACATTTTCCTGATCGCAGACTATGGGTACGACACCTATTCCACCACCGTTGAGACCCGGCTCGACCTCATCGAAACCAAGCCAGAGGTTGTGAAGTGTTTCGTCGATGGGTCTGCTATCGGTTGGGTCAATTTCCTTTATGGAGATAACTCCAAAGCCTTGGAGCTGATCAAAAAAGACAATCCGGGTATGACCGACGGACAGCTAGCGTTCTCCATCGACAAGCTGAAGTCGTACGGCATCGTAGACAGCGGTGATGCGCTCACCATGGGGATCGGTGCGATGACCGACGAGCGCAACAAATCCTTCTTTGAGAAGATGGTCGCCGCAGGTGTGGTGAATGGCGATGTCGATTACACCAAGTCGTACACGCTTCAGTTCGTCAACCAAGGGGTCGGATTGGACCTCAAGAAAGAACTTGCTGGAAACTGAGGCGGACCTGTTTCGTGTTTCATTGGAATGTTGCAACCATGGCCGGAGATTGATGCAATGACGGCCATGGTAAATACAAATATGCAATCAGATATCGTTTCGAGTTCGCCGATCGTTTCGCTGAAGGGTATTTCAAAAACCTTCTCCAACGGAACGGTCGCGCTCAACAACATGTCGCTCGACATACGACAAGGGGAATTCGTTTCGCTGCTCGGGCCCTCCGGATGCGGAAAGTCGACGGCCTTGCGGATCATAACCAGCTTGACCAGTCCAACTACGGGCCGAGTCGAATGGCCGCTCGAAGAAAGCAAGCAAAAGGAACATGAGCTAAGTTTCGTGTTCCAGGAACCGACGCTGATGCCGTGGGCAACGGTTTTCGGCAATGTCTGGCTGCCCCTCCGCTTGAAGGGTGTTTCCAGAAAAGCGGCGCATGACCGGGTTATGGAGGCTTTGCAGGGGGTCGGGTTGGAGCAATTCGCTGACAGCTACCCGCGCGAGCTGTCTGGCGGCATGAAAATGCGGGTCTCCATTGCCCGTGCGCTGGTCACGAAACCCAAGTTGCTCTTGATGGATGAGCCCTTTGCTGCGCTTGACGAGATTACACGCTTCAAACTGAACAACGACCTTTTGCGTCTTTGGGAAACCTTTGGATGGACCGTCATCTTCGTTACGCACTCGGTATTTGAGTCTGTCTATCTGTCCAACCGGATCGTGGTGATGGCGGCGCGGCCCGGCCGTGTGGTCAACGATATGGCGATCGACGCGCCTTACCCGAGGGACGAGTCCTTCCGGACATCATCCGTCTACGCCGGTTTTTGCCGGGATGTTTCGGATGCGCTGCATAAGGCAATGATTGTGGGAGATCATCTTTGATGTGTCTGTCCCGATACATACTGAACAAAGGCGGTAGCAGATCATGACACTCGAGATCGCCGACAAGCACGCCATTGCATCTGCCCCGCAGTCTGTTCCACTTGATGCGGAGGAGCTCAAACGGGCGCGCGCGGCACGGCGGGAGGCTGTTGGCCGTTGGGTCCTGCCGATTGTTATCCTCGTTTTGTCGGTATATTTTTGGGACAGGCTGTGTGTCTGGAATGAGATACCTCACTATATCCTGCCGCGCCCGGGGCTTGTTTTTGAAACGCTTCTTGCTGATTGGGGCATCTTGAGCATTGCTTTGATCAACACGCTCAAGATCACGTTTGGTGCGCTTTTGATCGCCACGCTCGGTGGGCTTGGTTTGGCAGTCCTCTTCACTCAGTCCAAGTGGATCGAGATTTCGTTTTTTCCGTTTGCGGTCATTTTGCAGGTCACACCGATCATTGCGATTGCGCCTTTGATTCTCATCTACGTGGATTCAATTACCGCGGGGCTTTTGATCTGCGCGTGGATTGTTGCGTTTTTTCCGATCCTTTCCAACACGACTTTGGGCTTGAATTCAGCCGATCATAATCTTCAAAACCTGTTCCGCCTTTATGGCGCGAGCCGGTGGCAAACACTGCGCTTCTTGAGATTGCCTGCATCCATGCCGTACTTTTTGGGCGGTTTGAAAATTGCCGGTGGCTTGTCCTTGATCGGAGCCATTGTTGCAGAATTTGTCGCTGGGTCAGCGGGGTCAGGATCCGGTCTTGCCAATCAAATCCTTGAGGCGAGCTATCGTCTCAACATGCCGCGCATGTTTGCTGCGCTGATCCTGATTTCCGTGACCGGTATATTGATATTCCTTTCCATGAACCTTCTGTCGCATCTGCTTCTGCGCAAGTGGCACGAAAGCGCTTTGAAGCGGGAGATGTAGATGAAGCCGGGGTGGGGCGCCGGGTTTAAAGGGACCGGCATCATCAGAAATGCGACTGTGCCCGTATGTCTTCTGGAGGGTGTGCAGCAAACCCCGGTCTCGGAGCTGACGGTTCGTGACATCGTGTTCGAGAATGGGAAGCTCACAAAGATTGCTCCAGCTGGGACGCTGCCGGAAGGCGCGGGCGGCCTTGATCTCGATGGCGGGCTTATCCTGCCGACACTCGTGGATGTGCACACACATCTGGACAAGGGGCATATTTGGCCGCGCGAGCCCAATCCGGACGGGACCTTTCAAGGTGCACTTCAAGCGGTGGGAAGAGACCGGAGCGCGTATTGGTGCGCCGACGATGTCAGGGCCCGGATGGATTTCTCACTAAAGTGTGCCTACGCCCATGGGACGGGCGCAATCCGCACCCACCTAGACAGTCTTCCTCCACAAGATGACATCACGTGGCCGATCTTTGCGGAAGTACGTTCTGAGTGGGCTGGACGCATTGAACTTCAAGGTGTGTGCTTGTTCGGTATTGACCGGCTGGCCGAAGATAATGGGTACCTTCACAGCATTGCCGATCGTGTTTCAGCTGCGGGCGGGGTCTTGGGGGCTGTTACATATATGGTGCCGGATGTGGATCAGCATCTGGAATCAGTATTTAAAGCGGCAATGGATCGCGGGCTGGATCTTGATTTTCATGTCGATGAAACGCTTGATCCGGCTGCGGACACTTTACGCCGGATCGCTGAAGTCGCGCTGCGCTTGGGGTTTGATGGCAAGATCCTGTGCGGACACTGCTGCTCCTTGTCGGTGCATTCCGATGACGCCATTTCCAGAACTCTGGACTTGGTCGCAGAAGCTGGGATTTCTGTCGTTTCACTGCCGATGTGCAACATGTATTTGCAGGACCGCATGCAAGGACGGACACCACGCAAGCGCGGCGTGACACTTTTGCATGAAATGCGCGCGCGCGGCATTCAAGTGTGTGTCGCCTCGGACAACACGCGCGATCCCTTTTATGCCTATGGCGATATGGATCTTGTCGAGGTGTACACCCAGGCAACCCGGATCCTGCATCTTGATCATCCGGTTGATGATTGGATCCGTGCGGTTACGACAACGCCAGCGCATATCATTGGGTTGACCATGGGCCAGATTGCGGTCGGTGGGGCCGCCGATCTTCTGCTTTTCAATGCGCGGAACTGGAATGAGCTTCTGTCCCGCCCAGCCGGCCCGCGCCGCGTGCTGAGAGCAGGGTGCAGCATTGATCAGACCTTGCCCGACTATCGTGAACTCGATCGACTTCTTCAGAAAGGGACCTCCTGACCATGAGCGCCATTGCCGCTTTGATAGCCGATCTCGATGGGATCAAGATCGAGGACAACCCGCAAATCGTGAAGCAGAAGAGCCGGGACTTTTTCTGGTATTCGCCAGTGCTAAAGGCTCAGCTTGAAAACGTGACGGGCGACCTGATCGTGACACCCAAGTCCGAGGACGAGGTCATCCGGATTCTCAAGGCGTGTTTTGCGGCTGATGTGCCTGTTACGACACGCGGTGCCGGGACTGGAAACTATGGCCAAGCCATGCCGTTGTCGGGTGGGGTCGTTCTCAACCTTGCGGAAATGACTGCGGTGAAGGAAGTGCGGGCCGGATCTGTCGTTGCACAGGCTGGTGCCATAATAGCGGATATTGATGCGATCACCCGAGCCCAGACCGGACAGGAATTGCGGATGCATCCATCAACCTACCGGACCGCGACGATCGGTGGGTTTATTGCGGGCGGGTCCGGCGGCGTTGGGTCGATCAACTGGGGTGGCTTGAGGGATCTTGGCAACGTCATTCGTTTGCGCGTTGTCACGATGGAAGCAGAGCCGCAGGTTCTTGAAATGACGGGCGATGAACTGCAGAAAGTGATGCACGCCTATGGCACGAACGGCATTATCACCGAAGTCGAGATGCCTCTGACCGCCAGTTACGACTGGGTGGATGTTTTGGTCGGGTTTGACGACTTTATGGATGCAGTGCGGTTTTCAGATGAACTGGCCAATCTGGACGGTTTGCTGACGAAGAACATTGCGCCGATCGCTGCACCAGTTCCTCATGACTATTTCCTCCGGCACCAGAAATTCATCCGCAGGGACCAGTCCGTTGCTGTCTTGATGGTCGCCCCTTTCGCGATGGCTGCATTCGATGCGTTCATGGAGCGGCAGTCCAAGGGGGAGGTGCTCTATCGGTCAGACAAAGGGTCCGAGGAAGATCTGAAACGGCTCCCGCCGGCTTACGAGCTTTCGTGGAACCACACGACCTTGCGGGGGCTTAGAGTGGATCCCTCAATCACCTATCTCCAGGTTCTTTATCCATTTCCCAATCAGGTCGAGCTGGTTGGCAGGATGCATGAGATGTTTGGAGATGAGGTTCCGGGCCATCTCGAATACGTGCGGTTTGATGGCAATGTCACATGCTTCGGCCTGCCGATTGTTCGCTATTCCAACGAGGTCCGGCTCGAAGAAATCATCCGCCTTCACGAAGACAATGGCTGCCCGATTTTCAACCCACACCGGTATACGCTCGAAGAGGGGGGGATGAAGCAGACGGATGCAGTCCAGCTCGCTTTCAAAAAGCAAGCCGATCCGAAAGGGTTGCTCAATCCGGGCAAAATGATTGCCTGGGAAAATCCGGATTATGATTTTGAAAGCGGTCAGGTGTTCCTGTTTCCGGGTCTGCAACGGGCCTGATACCAAGTTTCAGTTCAAATGCCGGCCGTGCTCCGGCGAAAAGCGATGTAAAAGGCCAAACGCATGCGCGTTCTCGTGGTTTTCTGTCACCCTTGCGAAGAAAGTTTCAATGCGGCGCTGTGTAAAGCTGTTGTCGAGACGCTCGAGGCGGGCGCTCATGACATCCGGTTGACGGATCTTTATTCCAAAGGCTTTGACCCTGTCATGAGCGCGCAGGAGCGGCGGGGCTATCATACGCCTCAGGCCAACACCATCCCCGTCGCCGATGATTTGGCAGACATCAAGTGGTGTGAAGCAATTGTCTTTGTCTATCCGACTTGGTGGTTCGGTTTGCCTGCCATGTTGAAAGGGTGGCTGGAGCGAGTCTGGGTGCCGCATGAAACCTTCATCATGCCAACGGACACGAAGGGGCTGCAGCCCAACATGCAGAACATTTCCCGCATCGCGATCGTAACGACCTGTGGGGCCAGTTGGTGGGTGTCCAAGCTGGTGGGCGAACCCGGGCGCAAGACGATCATGCGTGGCATCAAATTGCTTGCCAAGCCGGGGTGCAAAACCCGGTACTTGGCGCACTACAAGATGGACAGTTCAACACTGGAAAGCCGCAAGAATTATATTGAGACGGTCAAAGAGAGGGTTGCCGCTTTTCTGAAGTGACGCGTTTGCATCTCTTTCTCTTCTGCCTGTTTCTCGCTCATTGGTGCCTGATTTTTAACCGTGCATATGATTTTAGCATTTAATTGATTGAGACGGTGCGACCTGCAATCCGCCTAATGTGCTGTTTTTGTTTATATATCTTCAATTTTATTGTACTTGGCACCGCCCTTGCTTTGTTATGAATGTGCAGCGCGCCTAGGGATCCGGTCAGATGACGCAGGACCGAGAGGTGCAAGCCGGGCGAGCAGATCGTGAGGATCTCACATAGCCTGGTGACACGGCGGGACAAAAACCCGGGAGACAACTGCACGAGGTTTCGCGCGCGCGAACCTTCCTCCCGGACGTGCGCAAAAAGCCTCATGACGGAAGCCCTCGGGATCTCCAAGGGCCCAAGACAGGAGACGCGCACAGATGCTGAAATCAATCGCCAAGGCTTCCCTGCTCGCTGCAGCGCTTTCAATGCCCCTCTCATTTTCCGCGCAGGCGGAAGTCAAGACTGACTTCAAAGTCTGTTGGTCGATCTATGTTGGCTGGATGCCCTGGGGCTATCTGCAGGACAGCGGCATCATGAAGAAGTGGGCCGATAAATACGGAATTGATGTCGAGATCGTGCAGATCAACGACTATGTGGAATCCATCAACCAATATACTGCGGGTGAATATGATGGCTGCTCCATGACGAACATGGACGCGCTCTCTATCCCGGCAGGCGGTGGCGTTGACACTACGGCGCTGATTGTCGGTGACTACTCCAACGGCAATGATGGGATCATCCTGAAGGACAAGACTGAGCTTGCCGAGATCAAGGGGCAAACGGTCAACCTGGTCGAGCTTTCAGTTTCCCATTACCTGCTCGCGCGGGCTCTTGACACCGTGGGGCTAACCGAGCGGGATCTGACCGTCGTTAACACCTCCGACGCTGACATGATCGCAGCTTATGCAACGCCGGATGTCACATCGGTCGTCACCTGGAATCCGCTTTTGTCTGAGATCGAAGCGCAGCCCAACGCAACCAAGGTGTTCGACAGTGCAGGTATCCCGGGCGAAATCATCGACATCATGATGGTCAACACGGAAACACTGGCTGACAATCCGGCCTTCGGCAAAGCGCTCACTGGTGCCTGGTACGAAGTGATGGATCTCATGGCAGAAGGCGATGAAACAGCCTTGACCGCGATGGCCGAAGCTTCCGGGACCGACCTTGCGGGCTACAAGGCGCAACTCGCCACAACGAAGATGTTCTACACGCCAGCCGAGGCTGTGGAGTTCGCCAAGTCAGCTGAGCTGCCCAAGACGATGAAATTCGTTGCCGAATTCCTGTTTGACAAGGGCATCCTGGGTGAGGGCGCGCCAAGCCCGGAATTTGTCGGCGTCTCCTTTGCTGACGGGTCGGTTTATGGCGACAGCAACAACGTGAAACTCCGCTTCGATCCGAGTTTCATGGAAATGGCTGCCAGCGGCTCGCTCTAAGGCCGTCTTAACCTGTCCCGGTATTTGCCGGGACAGGTTTTCAAATTCCCTCGTCCGGCTTCGAGACCCTTCATGCGCCTCATAAACCGAACTCCGTCGCGGTTTACCGCTTTTGCCTTGGGACTGCTTCCCTTTGTAGCGACTATCGTGACTTACGCGATTGCCAGTCACTACAGGCGGCTCGACAATCCGGCCGACAAGCTTTTGCCCTCCCTTGAGAGCATGGGGCAGGCGTTCTGGCGGATGGCTGCTGTTCCGGATCGGCGCTCCGGCGATCTGTTGTTGTGTATCGACACCTTCGACAGTCTGATGCGCCTTGGAACCGGAATGGCGGTCTCCACGCTCCTTGCAATCCTCTTCGGGATAGGGATCGGGTTCATTCCGCACATACGAAGTGCCCTTGCCCCTTACCTCGCCACGTTTTCACTCATTCCGCCGATCACCATCCTGCCGATCCTTTTCATCACGTTTGGACTTGGAGAGGTTTCGAAGATTGCTCTGATCGTGATCGGGACCGCGCCGGTGATGATCCGTGCGACTGCGCAAGCGGTGCTCGACATCCCCCGTGAAATGATCATCAAGGCCGAGACCCTTGGCGCTACGGTTTGGCAGATGATTACCCGGCTAGTGTTACCGCAAGTCCTTCCAAAGCTGATCACCGCCTTGCGCCTCGGGCTCGTGCCGGCCTGGATCTTCCTCATTTCTGCAGAGGCGATCGCGTCCACCACGGGCCTTGGCTACCGCATTTTCCTGGTCCGGCGCTATCTCGCGATGGACGTCATCCTTCCATATGTCGTCTGGATCACGCTGCTGGCATTCATACTGGACCGGCTGCTGCTCCTTCTGTCCAAGCGGGCCTTCCGCTGGAACCATATGGGAGGTGCCGCGCTATGACTGCCCCTGCAAAACTCTCCGTTCAAGGGTTGTCGAAATACTATGACGGCAACCCGGTCCTGGAGCGGATCGCTCTTGAGGTGGACGCCGGATCATTTTGCACGATCGTGGGCGCATCAGGGTGCGGCAAATCCACGTTTTTGCGCATGCTGCTTTCCCAGGAGCATCCGACCCATGGAGAAATCCTACTCGACGGGACGCTGCTGCCCAAGGAGCCAACCCCGGATCGCGGCATCGTTTTCCAAAAATACTCGGTCTTTACCCACCTGACTGTCGTTGAAAACCTGATCCTGGCTCAGGAGTTTGAACAAGCACCGCGCCTTGGCAAACTGTTTGGTGCCCGCCGGAAGTTGGCCATTGAGCAGATTGAAGATGTCCTTGAGCGGATTGGTCTGGCCGCAGCGAGAGACAAGTATCCGGCGCAGCTGTCCGGGGGGATGCAGCAGCGCCTCGCCATAGCGCAGGCCTTGATCAAGAAGCCTTCGATTTTGCTGTTGGATGAGCCGTTCGGCGCGCTCGACCCCGGCATCCGCCTCGACATGCACGACCTTCTGATTGGTCTTTGGAAAGAGACAGGCATGACGATTTTCATGGTGACCCACGACATCCATGAGGCCTTCAAGCTCGGCACACGGCTGCTCGTTTTCGACAAGATCCGGCACGACTCGCAAGCGCCAGAGGCCTACGGGGCAACCATCACCTACGACCTTCCACTCTCCGACCAATCCGGCGGCGAGCAAAACGCACCGGCTGATATCGCGAGTACCATCCGATCTGCCCCGAAACCCGACATTCAGATTTCACAAAAGACACATTGAGGAACGCCATGAGCATCTTTCGTCCAGACGGTCCATCTACCCGGCAGCGCGCAGCCGGGTTACTGGGACGAACCAAGACCGAACGTCACCACCATCCTGATTTCGACAAGCTCCAGCTGCGCGGCTGGAAGGCTGCGGAAAAAGAGGGACTGCTGCCCTCAGCTGCTTGGGAAAAGGAAAAGGCTTGGGCTTTGCGCATGGGACTGACCGGCTCGGATAGCCTCACAGACAAGTCCATTCCAACGTTTGCACGGGGGGAGCTGCCCCATTATGCCGGCATCAACACGTTCCTGAAGGCACCTTACATCGAAGACGTCACGCAGGTTGGCGCCTATGATGCCGCAGTCATCGGCATTCCATTTGACGGTGGCACCACCTACCGGCCGGGAACCCGGTTTGGCCCGCAGGGCGTCCGTAAAATCTCCGCGCTTTACACGCCTTACAATTACGAGATGGGTGTCGATCTCCGCGAGCAAATGACGCTGTGCGATGTCGGCGATATCTTCACGATTCCCGCCAATATCGAAAAAACCTTCGACCAGATTACCCGAGCCGTGTCGCACGTTGCCTCCTCGGGTGCGTTGCCGATCATGATTGGCGGCGATCATTCCATCGGGTTCCCGTGTGTTCGAGGCATTGCCCAGTGCACATCCAAGCGCATCGGCATTGTCCACTTCGACCGGCATATTGATATCCAGGAGAAGGATCTTGATGAACGCATGCACACCACGCCGTGGTTCCATGCAACGGATTTGGTCAATGTGCCTGCGGTCAATCTGGTCCAGATCGGTATTGGCGGCTGGCAGGTTCCGCGCGAGGGGGTGGAAGTTGCCCGCGACCGCAACACCAACATCTTCACCATGCGCGATGTTGAGGAACTTGGTTTGGCGGAAACCGCAGCAAGGGCTTTGGAGCTCGCCTGGAAAGATGCGGATGCCGTCTACATTTCCTTTGATATCGACAGTGTCGACTGCGGATTTGTTCCCGGAACCGGCTGGCCGGAGCCGGGCGGCTTCCTGCCTCGTGAAGCGCTGGAATTGGTTTCCCTCGTTGCCAAGGAAGGCATTTGCGGGCTTGAGGTCGTTGAGGTCTCGCCGCCGTACGATTGCTCCGACATCACCGCGCTTCTTGCAACGCGCGTGATCGTGGATGTGCTGGGCACACTCGTCTCCCACGGCAAGATGGGGTCGCACAAAGCCATCCTCGACAAGCCGGTTTCAATCCCGGCCGGACCGGACGTGGAGTAACGACATGGGGCACAGCCATTCACACCACGGCCATCACCACCATCATGATCACGATCATGCGCATCCGCACGATCACAATCATGGGGGTCAGGATCATCTGCATTCCCATGTCCATGGGACGTCGGCGTCGGAACGCGCCGAGGAACTGCAAACCCTGTCAGCGAGTTTCATCGACGGTTTCCGGCAAGCCGAGGACAAGACCAGTTATCTCCGGATCGCCGGTATCCCGTTTCAAAAGGAAGGTGCTGACGGCTTAGTGCAGCATCTTGTCGATGCGCAGATCGTCAGCAATTGGCAGATCGGCACTGCCTCGCCTGCCTTCGCGTCGCGCGAACTGGTCTACATGCCGTTCCCCGGTGCAATGGTCGAGCAGCGTGAAACTATGACATTCACGTATGTCTCGCTGACCGAACGGGCGGACATCGATCTGCTAACGTTGTTGTCCCATCGTCTGGAAGCCGGAGCTGGCGAGTAGGCCTCGGTCCAAGATCTGAATTGAGGCCGGTCATGTGTTCTCCAGAACTCAAGTGATTGCATGATATTGGAAAGCAATTTTGCAATCACTTGGGTGAAGCCCGTACTGGAGTGCTGGTCTCATTTGCTCTTCAGCCAAATGACACCAGCACCTGATGTCCAGGTAGTCTGCCAGTCACTCTGAACCATTTGTGCCCCACTGTTGATGCCGGTTATTCATCTTTGATTTCAGAAAACTTGACTCGCAGGCTCCGGATAATAATGTGGTCCTATAACCTGAAGGCAAAACTCAGATTATAGAGTCCTCAGACATGCTTGTTTGCAGTTGCAATGTTATCTCAAAGTCGGCCGTTGAAAGTGTCATCCAGAGCTTGCTTGATGAGGATCAGTGGCAGTTGATCACGCCGGGCCGGGTGTATCACGCCATGAAGAAGCGCGGTCAATGCTGCAGTTGTTTTCCGAACATCATCAATATTATTGTCGCCGAGACTGAAAAGTTTCATCGTCAGGCTGAGACACCTGAAGCAGAAATTATCCCGTTTATTGCCAAGATCCGGTCTGAATACGATCGTACCCAGGCGGTTCGGAACCAACTCTCAGATGCGCGCAGCGCTTGATAATTCTTATCAATTTACGAGACCCATAAGGACGGTTGAGCTGCTCATACGAAGCACCGCCAATACTCGTCGTCCGGTTGCTCGACCCAATGGCAGCGGCTTTTGGGCCTCGTTGCGTTTCTAAATTCTTGCTGCCGTTGGATTGCAGACGACAATCGCCCGAGCCGAGTATGTGTTTCACGATAATATCCGGAACTCGGTGTTTACCTTCCTGATACGTCGGTCCCCGATACTCTTCTACTAGCAAACAGTGATTTGGATTTGGTTGGCACACTGTCGGCAAGTGAGGTTCCGTGTGCAATTCGAGCGCAAGGACGTCAGTTTCCGAAAAGGCACCTCAAGTAGGGAAGAGCATTGGATGACGCTTATGACTAAGCGCCAGATTGGGATTTAAAGCGATTTCTAAAAACCCTTGATGCCGTCGCCGGAGAGAATTGGAGCTTACTATGACTGTCCTCAATATTAGCCTAACAGAAACACTTACAACCAAGCTCACCAATCCCGGCGCTTATGCGTATGCCGTTTACTTCGCACCAGGGACGGATGGGACAATCCAACCCTTCTGGACAACACTCATCAACAACGGGGTTGTCAATGGATTGAGCTCTGTCGAAGGGCAGTCAGGATACTCTGCAACGCTGGATCTCCCGGAACCTTATAATGGTGGCAAAGTCTACGTTCTTGTCCAAAGCCAATCCCCGACCGCAACGCAGACCGACCTGACGAGCATCATAACCCAGGAAAGCGATATCAACTGGGAGAATGCGCAAACCAATCAGTACCGAGTCGACAGTTTTGAAGTGTCCCTGCTTAACCAGACAGGGGATGCTGGAAACCTCACCTCTGTGCAGGGCTTCGGGCTGCCGATGGAGCTCTACATCCCCTATGGCACGGACAGTTCAGGCGCGCTGATCACGCAGAGCCGAGGGTACGATGTAGATGGCGAAACGATTTTCACGTCAGTTTCGGACATCCACGCAAATGCCGTCGAAAAATTTACAACAGGACCGCTGGCCGGGACCTATCGTGCTGCGATTTCGCCGGCTGAAGCGGTTGCGTTGGCCGAGCAAAACCCGATCCCGGATGTCTTTTCCCAATCCGATTGGACCGCTTATGTCGACAGCTTGAAAAAAGACACAGGTATTATGCTGTCGGGGTTCTTCAACGGAGCTGCCGATGCCAACGGGATTTATCACAATGGGGGCTTTTTCGGATACGAGCTGGAGTGGTCTGCAACAGATAACGCGTTCTGGCTGAATCCAGTTGCTGAAAGTCATATCAAGGGCTCGATAAAGATCACTGCTGAGCAACTTGCCAACAGCATCTATTCGACCCTCGGCGATGTGGAAATCTATTCGAACCGCGACGATGCAACGCCCTACACAATCCAAGGCGCCTCTAGCGCGGAGATGAACACCGGGGCCAACAATCAATGGGGTGAAGTTCTTACAGAGTTTCTGACGGGGTTTACCGCTGGCTACTACGGTACATCTGGCAAATCGCTCAATTCCAATGTCACCGACAGCATTGATCTGAACAAGAACTGGAATTGGGATCCGACCTACGCCTTCGGCAAAAACCTTTCCGGTGATGCTGCGGTCTTTCAGGATCCGTACGCAGAACTCTTTTTCTTCCAGTCAAATTCATACGGATCCGGTTACTCTGACAATCTGATGAGCGCCTATGCGGAAGGCGGGCCTCTCATTCCAGTCTATTACAATGGCGCCAACGTTCAGACGATTGATCTGACCATTTACGATGATAGTGAGACGCCGTCCGGGTACACCCAGCCTGTTATCTACAATTACATCGCCCCGCCCGGACACAGCGATCTGTTTCGCGATCAGTTCGATGAGACATCCTATTCGCCTGCTGATTTGAGCAACCTAAAAGGCGCAAACATAAGCCTTAATTTTTTCAATCAGAACATCATCTTGAAGGATGATACCCCTGTTGCCCTCAAAGTGTTTGTTGGCAATGAGGACGGCATTCCGAGGTTCCGTACGATTGAGTTTCAACCCGGCGCCAACGAAACGCTCTGGCATAACTGGACGATTACTGAAAACGCCACAACGGGAGCATGGGAGGCTCAATCCGGTCCGGCACAGACTGATGGGGCCATGGTCATCTCCAACATGCCCATCGCCGAAAATGGGACGGTTTGGTATCAGCTGGTTATCGGGTCGGGAGATACTGCAAAGACAGTCAATGTCTATGGAGAGACACAGGATAGCCTGTTTCTGAATCCTTCGGTCTCGGGACAGAGTGGCAGCGTCGCAGCTGATGGCCTCGTGATGGTTTCCCCGGAAACGTCAACCGAGGACACGATCGTCAATTTTGCTTTGGACTTCCTTTATAGCGGCAGCACGACGCTGCATCCCTCCCTGTTTACCTGGAATTCCAATACATCCCATCTTTCACAGCTGGCTGAGCCGACCGCGGTGGTTGCCGGTGTCTTGGGCGAGAGTGGTTTCGAGGCAATCGCTGGGCAAACCAGTGTCGATACGAATGCTGTGACAACCAACCAGTCAAACTTGGTGTTTGGCTGGACCGGGGAGAACCCGAATGCCACGTCTGGCACAAATGAGTGGTTGAAGAATTACACCAACAAGATCAGCGCGCAAAACCTGGCGCAAATCACCTTTAAGCAGACCGGCAGTCCAGACCTCGCACCGGTCCTCGCCACTGCAGATATCGACGGCCGTTGGAGCACAGATACTGGCAAGGCGCTCGGCAACGGCATCTACACGGTGCTGATGACCGAATATTTCAACACAGGCAATCAAGTCGGCAGCCAGATTGGCTGGACGTCGAAGGAACTCACAGTCACGGTTGCTCTAGATGAGTTGTCTCTCGTGCAGTCGTCGACCAATGCAGGCTTGACCTTTGAGACCGTGTCAAATCCTGACAGCCAATCCGCCGGCAATTGGGTTGAGTTTACCCTTGGCGCGCAAGGTCCAGCGTCCGGCTCGGCCGTCCTGCTCTATGTCGTGGATTCATCTGGCAATTATGTCGGCCGTGATGGTTCAACAGGTGGAGATGTCACCCTGGCGGAGGCCATCCGGGGTGTTCTGGGTGGCGGGCAATCGGGAGCGGCTGCAGTCCAGCAATCTGTTTATCTGGAGACGGGGCAGGAAATCCGCTTTGCCCAACTGACCGGTCAAGACACGGTCGACACCACCGTGACAGCTGCATTCCAGGCCGCCAGCGGTGGCGGATATGACATTACTCTGGGTGATGTCACGCTCAGTGCGGCAGTTCAAAACACCCTAGATGAAGCAGCGATCCTCGCCGACGCGCAGCGGCAAACCGACATACCGCTTGTCTATTTGGAACAGGGCACACTCCATGATATCACCGCGTCGGGAACCAGCACTTCGCAACTTAAGTTCGGTTTTGTACGCGTCGATGTTGGAACCGACGGCAGCTTGAAGATTGACGGAAAAACGCTGGCCGAAGTCCGGGCATTGGGGGCCAAAGCCATAGAACTTGTGGATGGAGGTTTTGAATATCTCTATTCAGGCTCTGCTGCAACCGCGGCCTGGACCGTTTCGGGTGCAACAGGTTTCTATGCGCCGATCTTCTTTGCCGACGATGGGTCGCCGTATTTCATCGGTGACAGCACCCTGGATGGTGCTGGCCAGATCCGGATCTTGGGAGAGAACACGTTCGGTCTTGAAAACGGCTCTGGAACAAGCGGGTCTGACGCGGATTATGCAGATCTTGTCATCGCGTTTGACACAGGCCGGAGCGCGACCGGAAACGATTTGGTCGCCGGCAGCGGCAATGATGATGTGCTTCTTGGCAGCTCCAACAACTACGCGCTGAATGGCGGCAACAAACTGGACACTGTTGTCTATAACCGCACGACGGATGACGTGGGACTGTCGGGCACCCGAAGCGGGGTCACGGTTACGGATGGGGATGGCACAGACACGCTGGTCGCGGTTGAATTGGTTGTATTTACTGGTGCGAACGGAACCGGTCAGGACCGGGTTCTGGTCATCAATCCTGACAGCTCCACATCGACCGGAACCTACGGATTTAACGAGGCGACTTACTTGAGCAGCCATGCGGATGTTGCAGCAGCTGTCGCAGCTGGTGCGTTCTCAAGTGGTGCGCAACACTATGCATTGCATGGCAATTCTGAGGGCCGTGCCGCGGACCTTTTGTTCGATGCTGAGTTTTATCTCGCGGACAATGCGGATGTCGCAGCCGCGGTGGCCTCTGGCATTTTTGCTTCGGCCTCAGAGCATTACGAGTTGTTCGGTTCTTCCGAGAACCGGTCCGTCAATCCGCTGTTTGATCCAGAGTATTATCTGGCGCAAAACACGGATGTTGCTCAAGCGATTGCCAACGGTGTGTTCGTCAGCGCTTATCAGCATTTCCTTAATCACGGCGATCAGGAAGGCAGAGCTGCGTCGATCCACTTTGACACTGCGGCGTACCGTAACGAGCAAGGGCTTGATAGCGGCACTAACGCGCTGGAACACTTCCTGCTAATCGGCCTCCCACAAGGCATTACGGCTCCCACCGCAGCGGATTTCAGTGCTAGCGGGCTGGTTTGACTTATGGGCAACGGGTTCGCGGTTAATTGCCAATGTGCATAAGATACCGATGCTGATGCGCCGGTTTTAAATGATTGAAAAGCCAATCACAGCTGCGCTTGTACGGGCTACGTCTCAGCACTGGAAGTTTAACTAGCGCCCCAGTTTTTAGTGGTAGCACTTGCGCCGCGACATCTTTCCAATGCCCGGATTGAGTGTGTTCGTCGGATCGCAACGCATGTAGTGATCAGCCAAGTCCGGCTTGGCCTTGTAAAGATGCCCGACGTTGTGCTCTGCCGGATATTCTGCTCCGCGCTGATCGAGGATTTTCAGCATCTTTTCTTTCAACGCTTTCGGGTCGTGCCCTTTCTTGACGATGTAATCCTGGTGGAGAACATGGCAGAAGAAATGGCCATAATAGAGTTTGTGTACCAGACCGTCTTCGATGTCCATTGGCAGTTGTTCAAACCAGTCTCGATCATCGCGGCGTAGGGCGATATCGAGCGCTAGGATGTCCTCCACTTGGTTGGAGTGTACTGCCTGATAGCGAACTGCAGCGCCGGCTGCGGCAAACCTGTGCAAGCCGGCAATTTTACCCTCTCGAGGGGTGCAGGAGAAATAGCTGCCTTCTTCTTTCTGAAAGAAGGTTTCCAGAAACGCCTCTGCCTCTTCAACGCCACCATCTCGCATTTTCAGGATGAGATGGTGCTCGTAGTCGTTCCGAAATCTTTCCATGCGATCGGGCAGAACATTCGGCCATAGTTTGGTCACGACCTGCATGAAGCGATCAGTCAAATTTGAGGGGAGCAGTGGGATTTTCGACAATCGTGCGTCAACCCAACCCTTCATGGCGAAAATGCCCGGTAAGCGGTCCGTGCCCAACTTGTCGATCAGGACTAGGGTATCTTTGCCGTAGTTTTTGGAGATGTCGTAGATCTCCGAGTGCATGTACTCGCCTGACACGGGCAGATTTTCAAATTCCGCCAAGATATGTCGGCGCAGTCTTGTCAGAACCTGTGTGTCGTTGGTTCCGATATAGAAAACGGCTTCTGCGTTGGGCTTTGGATAGGTATCCAGCCGGGCCGCAAAAACTGCGAGCTTGCCTGCGCAGCCTGATGCCTCGTGGAGCCGTCTTTTGTCCGCATTGAATCGAGCCGGGCTCGGGCTATCGATTTCGCGAACCCGGCTGTGATATTCGGTGTCGGATGCTTTGAGGTTTGTGTCCTCGATATCTTTATCCGAGTAGTCGCCGGCCTCGAGACGGCTAAGGATTGTTTCCGGATCGTCACCAAGTGAAATGCCAAGGTGATTGACGAGTTCCAGAGTCCCGTCCTCACGGATTTGAGCAAACAGGGCCAATTCCGTATACGAAGGACCACGTTCGACCAGAGACCCGCCCGAATTGTTGCACACGCCGCCAATTATTGACGCCCCGATGCAGGACGAGCCGATGACTGAATGCGGTTCCCGATCAAGCGGAGCCATCAGCTTTTCCAGGGAGAACAAAGTCGCGCCGGGGAAGCTGACGATCTGCTTACCCCCGTCGATAAGCTGTATCTTGTCCATGCGCTTGGTGCTCAGCACAACGGCTTCGCGGTCATATTCTCCCTTAGGGGTCGACCCCTCGGTCAATCCGGTATTGGCTGCTTGCATGATGACGATCTTGTCGGCTTCAACACAGGCCTTCAAAACATGCCACTGTTCGAGGAGTGTGCCGGGCTGGACCACTGCAAGGGCGGTACCTTCGCCGGACCGGAAGCCTTTGCAGAAGCGCTCCATCGACCGCGGGTTTGTGATCACATGCCGGCTGCCGACAATAGCCTTAAGTTTGGCAACAAGCTGCTCGCCGTTTCCCGCAGTTTCACTCGCCTGCATTATCGTCTCCTGAATTCAGGTCCGGTCCGGGTAATCATCTTATCAAGCTGTTTCGCGAAACCGAAGGTTTTCCCGGCTCAGCTGGTCCAGGCTTGTGATACCCATGAGCTTCATGTCCCGTTCGATCTCAGTGCGGAGGTTGCCAAGTGCGCGTTCAACTCCTGGCTGCCCTGCTGCCGCGAGGGCGTAAAGATAGAGCCTTCCGCCGGAACAAGCCTTGGCACCAACCGAGAGGGCTTTGAGAACGTGTGTGCCGCGCTGAATGCCGCCTTCACAAATCACATCGATCTTGTCGCCAACCGCATCAACGATCTCGGCCAATTGATCAAAGGGGCTGCGGGAACCGTCCAGTTGCCGGCCGCCATGATTGGAAACCATGATCCCTGTACAGCCAATATCAACGGCACGTTTCGCATCCTCAACGCTCATGATGCCTTTAAGGGCGAACTGCCCGTTCCACTTTGCACACAGTTCTTCCGCATCCTTCCAGTTCATCGACTGGTCCAGCATGGTCGAGAAGTAATTGCCGACCGAAACGGCAACGTTCGTTCCTTCGCTCACGTATCCAGACAAGTGAGGCATGTCGAACTTGGGCTTCGTGTAGAAGTTCCAGGCCCACATGGGATGCATGGCAAAGCTCATCAGCGAGCCGAGTGTGAGTTTTGGAGGTGAGGTGAAGCCGGTTCTGAGGTCGCGTTCGCGGTTGCCGCCGGTGATGGTATCGACCGTGAGGGCCATGACTTCGAAGTTTGCTTCGCGCGCTCTTTCCAATAGCGCATCATTCAATCCGCGATCTTTATGGAAATAGAACTGGAACATCTTTGGTGTGTTGGCGATTTGGGCAATTTCCTCAACCGTGACGGTCGCCAGTGATGATACACCAAACATTGTGCCGTATTTTGTTGCTGCACGAGCAACGGCCCGCTCACCGTCGTGGTGGAACAACCGCTGCAGCGCCGTTGGCGCGCAGTAAATCGGCATATCGAGTTTTTGTCCCATAACCTCGACACTCATGTCGACGTTCTCAACACCTGCGAGCACGTTCGGTACCAGATCACAGGACTCATAGGCCTCTGTGTTCCGCCGGTAGGTCACCTCATCGTCGGCAGCCCCATCGATGTAGTTGAAAATGGGTCCGGGGAGGCGCTTCTTTGCGAGTTTCCGGAAATCTTGAAAATTATGGCAATCGCTCAGTCTCACACCGGAACTCCCCATGTCCGAAATTGGTAATTCATTATTGGTATATTTTTCTTACCAATCTAAATGTGTGCATTCAAGGCGACCTTTTGCCTAGAAGTCGAGTAGTGGTGGTTATGGGGCAGTTCGTGATGATGGTTCTTTTGAAAAAGTATTTGATATCAATATTTTGATTGAATTGGTTCTCAGGTTTCTGGCTATCTCAGCATTGAAAGTGCAAAACATCTTTTCCAAAAAAGACGGCTAAGCCGAGCCATAATGCTCCTTTGAACCAACCGCGGTTGCGTCTGAACTGCAGAGGTAGAGCCAATGCTGGACGTGCTTCGGGGTAAAAGACTTTATGTTTGCGCGTCGAAAGCATCTTGCAGTGCGCTTATGAAGTCAGACGTGTCGTAACCAACAGGCAGACTTGCATGAGCGTCTGGGTCGATCTGTCTGTCTTCTTCCAGTAATCGCAAAAAACGATTGATTGCGGTAATCGCATCAAGAGACACAGGATCAATCAGCATGATCGCGTGAGCGAGGACTGCACTGCGGGTTCTGTCCGCCTTTCCGCGCCGGATGCGCATGGCAGTACCAGCGAATTTCCGGCCGTTGAATTGGACGTTGAATTCCCCGTCGCAGAATGCACCCGGTTGCCATCCCCGGGTTGCCCCGTTGCCCAGCGCTTGTTCAATCGGAGAGCATAAGCGGTCGTATTCTTTCTTGAGATCAACTGCTTTTCCAGGCTGTGTCGCGTAGACATGGGTCACATTCAAGATGCCCGTGCCCTGAGGTGTGACGTCACCACCCGTGCTGCGCAAATTGATCGGCCAGCCTTCGTTTTCGAGCTGACGCGATGCTTTATCGAAGTTTGTTTTGTTGCTGAGGCTTTTGGGCGAGACGAGACACTGCGGGCTTTCCCAAAACCACAAATGCCGACGATCCGGATTGTGGCTTACGTCATCTAGGAGCTGCATTTCGTGCGCCAAAGCGTCCGCTGCGTTCATGAAGTCGATCAAGTGTCACCCTTCGCTCATTCGAACATTCTGCCGACCATCTGGGTCTAATGTAACGCTGATTGGAACACAACTCGGGCGCAATCAACCTGCTGGAAGGTGAATTCGCTAACGTAGGCTTTCTACGTCTTCGAGCTATTTTGGCTGCTCATACCGACAGCTTGGCCATTTGGAACCGTGCACCTACGGTGTTGTTTCAAACGGTTGGCTTCACTACCAATTGGCAAAAGCAGCTTTTCCAACGGATCGGTTGCAAATGTCCGTTGTGAGTGGGAGCCCAAGGATGGCGGAAAAACCAGTCTGGCAATTGAGCGCAAGCGAACTTGTCGCGGCAATCATCAATGGCCAAGTCACGGCTGAAGCGGCCACGGCGGCCACCGTCGATCGCATGCGGACAGTGAACGGTCATCTCAATGCCGTCGTCGATGACATGGGGGATGAGGCGCTTGAGCGTGCACGCGTTCTTGATGCGCACATGGAAAACTCCGGACCGGTCGGCCCGCTCCACGGTGTGCCGGTGACCATCAAGGTCAATGTCGACCAGAAGGACAAGGCCACCACGAATGGCGTGAAAGCATTCTCCAAGGTCATTGCTCCAGATGATGCGCCGTTCGTCAAAAACCTGACCAATGCTGGTGCAATTGTCATCGGCCGGACGAACACACCGGAATTTTCGTTTAGGGCAACAACAACAAACGACCTGTATGGCCGTACGTTTAGCCCCTGGAACGACTGGGCTTCCTCCGGCGGGTCGTCTGGTGGCGCATCCACAGCTGTCATGAGCGGGATGGGGCCCATCGCCCACGGCAATGATATCGGCGGCTCTTTGAGGTTTCCCTCTGCAGCCACAGGTGCGGTGACGGTCAAACCGGGGCTCGGCCGCACACCTGCCTGGAATCCCTCTCAAAGCGCCGAGCGCGGTTTGCTCGCGCAACTGATGTCTGTCCAGGGTGTCATTTGCCGGGAGGTGCGGGACGTACGCCTCGCCATGAAATCCGCCATTGCATATGACCCCCATGATCCCTGGCAGGTTCCCGTACCGTTTGAAGGCCCTGCCCTGGACCAGCCAATTCGCATCGGCTTTACGAAAAACACCTATCAGTTCGAAGCCCATCCTGCGGTCAAAAAAGCCCTGGATGCGGCACGTGATTGTCTGGTTGATGCCGGTTATGAAGTCGTTGAGATCGAAACGCCGGATATTGGCGAGATCGGCGAGACCGGATACCGCGCGCTGATGGGCGAGATCAATGTTCTAATGCTGAATGATATCCGGACACACGGCAGCGCCGAAATCAACCGCATGTTTGACGAGTACTTCGAACTCTTCCCCCCGTTTGAGGGGGAGGAGCTGCTCCGCCAAATGGCGCAGCGCTCGCATTTCATCCGCCAGTGGAACCTCTTGCTTGAGGATTACCCGCTTGTGCTGACCCCCTTCCTGCCTTCACCAACCTATGCTTGGAACCGGGATGCGGAGGGCAAGGATGGCATCATGGAAGTGCTCGGTTGTGGGATCTGGTCCTTTGCCATGAATTACATGGGCCTGCCGGCCGGCATCGTGTCACCCAGCATGCATGACGGACTTCCGGTTGCCGTTCAGATGGTTGGCCGACGCTTTCGCGAGGACATGATCCTTGACGCACTGGAAGCGATCGAAACGCGCACCGGTATCATGGCGCACAAGCTGTTTGACCGTGAGCAGGCCGAACCAGATCTCATTGCATGAAACGCTGGTGAGACCGGTTCTAATGCTTGGCGGGGCACGACTTGGCCAAGTGCCCCGTCTCGGTCGTCGTTCTATTCGGCCGGTGCGACCTTCAGCGCTCCGGAATTTACGCTGCTGCCGGAGGCGTCCGGCATCTTCGGCGTCCAAGTTCTCAGCCGCAATGCATTGCCGAGGACAAAAACGGAGCTGAGCGCCATCGCGCCTGCTGCGAAGACAGGCGACATGAGAATGCCAAAGGCCGGATACAATATCCCTGCAGCTACCGGGACCAAGGCGGTGTTGTAGGCAAAAGCCCAGAAGAGGTTCTGCTTGATGTTGCGGATTGTCGCCTTGGAAAGGGCGATCGCGTTCGACACACCGGCGAGCGAGCCGGACACCAAAATGACGTCCGCCGCCTCGATTGCCACATCCGTTCCGGTCCCGATCGCAAGGCCGACATCTGCCTCGGCCAAGGCCGGCGCGTCATTGATCCCGTCACCGACAAATGCAAGCTGGCCATGTGCGGCCTTCAGCGCTCTGACCGCTTCCAGCTTTCCCTCCGGCAGGACTTCTGCGATGACATCGTCAATGCCAAGCCGGTTTGCAATTGCCTGTGCCGTGCGACTGTTGTCCCCGGTGATCATTGCAACCTCGAGACCGAGCGCATGCAGGGCGTCTATTGCGGCGGGGGTGGTCGGCTTAATTGGGTCGGACACGGCGATAATGGCGGCAAGCTGGCCGTCCAGCGCGGCATAAAGCGGGGATTTGCCCTCATGGCCAAGACGTTCGGCAATGTCATCAAAGACCGACACATCCTGTCCGAGCTCGGCCATGTACCTGTCCGCACCGATTTGAACCATTCGCCCGCCTGCATCTGCAGCAACGCCCATACCGGTCAGGCTTTCGAAATCACGCGCAGATGGCAATGCAAGACCTTGTGCCCCGGCGGCTTCCACAATCGCTTGTGCGATCGGGTGTTCCGACTTTGCTTCGACAGCTGCGATATGGGACAGCACCGTTTGAGCATCGAAGCCGTTCGTGACCTCAAGGTCGGTCAGGCTCGGTGTGCCCTCGGTGAGCGTTCCCGTCTTGTCAAAGGCAACGACGCGCACTTCCTTCAAGACCTGCAAGGCTTCACCTCGGCGGAACAAGACCCCCATTTCGGCGCCCCGCCCCGTCCCGACCATGATTGACGTTGGTGTCGCAAGGCCCATGGCGCACGGGCAAGCGATAATGAGGACGGCAACGGCGTTCACGAGACCAAACGTCAGAGCGGGATCCGGCCCGAACACAATCCAAACGCCGAAGGTGATAAGAGCCAGCGTGATGACTGCCGGTACGAAGTACATCGTGACCTTGTCCACCATCGCCTGGATTGGCAGCTTGCCCCCCTGAGCCTCTTCTACCAGCCGGATGATTTGGGCGAGCATCGTGTCGGCGCCGACAGCAGTGGCACGAAACACCAGGCTTCCGGTCTGGTTAACCGTTCCGCCGATGACGGTTGCCCCGGGTTCTTTTGAAACCGGTACAGGCTCGCCCGTGATCATGCTCTCGTCGACAAACGTTGCCCCTTCGATCACCTCGCCATCCACCGGGAGCCGTTCGCCGGGACGCACTTCGATGATCTCACCGGCCGCAACGCTGGAGACCTCGACCTCAACAGTCTTGCCGTCCCGCCGGACGCGCGCTGTTTTTGGAGCAAGTTTTACCAGCCGTTGGATCGCTTCCGAGGTGCGACCCTTGGCCCGCGCCTCCATCCATCGTCCGATCAAAATGAGCGTTACAATGACGGCGGCCGCCTCATAATAGACGTTGACCGTTCCGTCGGGCAGAAGAGCCGGTGCAAACGTCGCGACCACAGAAAACAAATAGGCGGCGGCTGTTCCGACAGCCACGAGACTGTTCATATCAGGGGCGCCCTTCAAGAGGGCCGGAATGCCTTGCCTGTAGAACGACCGGCCCGGACCGAACAGCACCGCACTGGTGAGGACAAACTGCAGCAGCCAGCTGGCCTGAATGCCAATGGTTTGCGCGATCAGGTGATGCATGCCCGGGATCAGATGACTGCCCATCTCAAGGATGAACACCGGCAAGGTCAGCAGTCCGGCGACCATCACACGGGTCTTCAGGTGACGCGTTTCATCGTCCCGTTTCGATGCTGTATCTTGCGCGGGATGGTCCTCTTGCCCGATCTGGCGTGCGGATTTGCCGGTCTCCGAGACCGCTGCAATCAGTGTTGCGATGTCGGCGTTTCCCGTCACCACCGCGCGTTCTGTGGCAAGATTAACGCTTGCGTCAGACACGCCCGGAACAGTAAGCAGCGCTTGTTCCACCCGCCGGACGCAACCGGCGCAGGTCATCCCGTCAATCGCAAGGTGAGTTGTTTGTCTTGGGACCTCGTACCCCAAGCCCTCGATCGTGGCGATCAGAGTTTGGGTTTCAACTGCGCCGTCAAAGCGAACCTGCGCGCGTTCGGTAGCAAGATTGACATTGGCGTCCGCAACGCCAGGAACATTTTTCAAGGCCTGCTCGACACGGCCAACGCAGGACGCGCAATGCATGCCTTCAATTGGTAGAGATATGGATTTCTGAAAACTGGATTCGGCCGCCATGACGCGCCATCCTTCATCTTTGAATTGGTTATTAAACCCAAGATGGAGCTTCTAGTCGCTGGAAGGTCAAGGTCCGGTTTTCTACATATCCGAATAGTGGGAGAACATTACTCTGTCAGCGATCGATTATGATGTTTCTTGTAACAGTGCGGCGCAAGATGGCTATGCGCTCTGTAAGCTGTAACTGAAGCGAACACGCGCTTCTTCGGTAACTCTTCGAAGACCTCTACTGATCACTGCACGCGGTCATGTTCAAATGCTGGCCGGTACCGGGCCGTGTTAACAGCTCGCCGTTATCGACGACGATTTCGCCGCGTCTTAGGACTTTCTCCGGATATCCCTTGAGCGTTTCGCCGGCAAAAGGGTTATAGCCAACGTTGTCATGCAGCGCGTTGGGGAGTTTGTGTTTCCTTTCCGGGTCCCAAATAACAAGATCAGCGTCTTTGCCGATGCCAAACGAGCCTTTAGTTTTGAGACCGAAGATTCTGGCGGGCGATGCCGCAGTAAGTTCGACAAACTTGGCCAAGCCACCACGGCCGTTCGACACCATCGCGTCGAACAAGAGAGGCAAACGAAGCTCCAATCCTGGCTGACCGTTTGCGATTTTGGGGAAGGGGGCATCGGGCCCGTGCCGGAACTTGCCACTTTCATCCATTCGGTAAGGGGCGTGATCGGAGGTTACGAGCTCGAGCTCTTGGCCCAGTGCGGCCCACAGGGCGTCCTGATCTTCTTTCTGTCTTTGCGGTGGGCTGCAGAGGAATTTTGCGCTGTCCGGCCGATCAAGAATCTCTTCCGTTTGAAAGAGATAATGCGTGCAGGTTTCTGCGTGAATGTTGGCACCGCGTGCTTTTGCCTTGCGGACGATCTCGACACCTTCTTTCGTTGAGATGTGGAAGATCATCACGCGTGCACCGGTAAACTCCGAAAACCGACACATGCGCTCGATCGCCTCGATTTCCGCAAGACGCGGGTGTGACTGGGCGTGGTATCGCGCGGCGGTTTTGCCCTCCGCCAGAAGGGTGGCTGTCGCATCCCGGATCATGGCATCGTTTTCCGCATGCACACACACCAGCGCGCCCGCATCCCTTGCCGTGCGCAAAGTGGTCAGGATTTCGCTATCCTGAAGGCGGACCTTGTCATAGGTGGTGAAGATCTTGATAGACCGATGCCCGTCAGCGATGGCTGTCTTCAGATCGCTGACGTTCTCGCCGGACGTATCCGCAACAATCATGTGAAAGGCGTAATCCGTCATCGCCCCAGCGGCGGCAAGTTTGCTGTAGTCGGCCAGGACATCACGAATGCGCATGCCCGGGTGTTGTGCGGCAAAGGACACTGTGGTTGTTGTGCCGCCATGGAGTGCCGACCGGGTTGCTGTTTCGAAGGTGTCGGCATTCATCACGCCGGCTCCGGATATCTGTTCGATATGGCAGTGGGTATCCACGCCGCCAGGCAAGACAATGCGCCCCCGGGCGTCGATTTCCTTGTTTCCTTCGGGTAAGTTGAGGCCGGTTGCTGCAATGCGCCCATTCACAATGGCAATATCACCCTCGGCGTGCCCGAGTGAATCTCCAAGAACGCCATTGCGGATCACTGTGTCGTAAACGGGTGGGGTCATGCATCGCTCCTCGTTGTAAAATCAGAATACGCTTGGTATACCAAAGATGCAAACACGACCTGTAAAAGGCGCTATTTAGGTGTAGGGAAGTCATGCCGATACAACAGGCAGCAGAGCCAAATTTAACAGAGCATACCTTGGAACGGCTTCGCAAGATGATCCTCTGTGGTGATCTCGCCGCTGGTACGCCTTTGCAAGAGCGCGCCTTTGCTGAGCGTCTCGGTGTGTCGCGGACGCCGCTCCGGGAAGCGATAACCCGATTGATCACCGAAGGTCTTGTCACTCGAAATGCGCGGGGGACGCCGACAGTTTCCCGGATTTCGGTGTCCGAAATCGTTGAGATCTTACACGTGCGGCGTTTGTTGGAATGCGAGGCGGCGCGGCAGGCGGCCAGCGTCAACTCGGCCCCCGAGGATTGGTTGAACTTCAAGGCTACGATCGAGAAATTCCTTGCAAACGATCGACCGGATGCCGTCACTCATGCCGATTTTGATTTTGATTTACACATGCATATTGCCAAAACCGCCGGATCCAAACTGCTGGCAGAGATGATCCAGGGCCTGAAACTTAAAACCCGTATATTCGATCAGGGGGAAATCCCGTCGCGTTTTGAGCCTGGAGCTCGTGAGCACCTTGAAATCATAGACGCAATTCTTGCCCGCGACCCGGATGCGGCCGAAGCTGCCATGCGCCGGCATATCGAAAATGCCCGCGAAGCGATCCTGGCACACATTCATCGGCTCTCCTGACTAAATATTTGTCAAACCCAATTTTTGACCCGCGCAAGTCTCTTGCGCGGGTTTTTGCTGCATTGACACCTGGAGTTCCATTGGTATACCAAATAACGAATAAGGGCAGTGTTGTAGCAATTTCCCTTGATGAATCGGCGTCGCCGCAGCTTCGAATTGGGCTTTCTTGTAGCCGCGATGAGCCGCTTGTGTAGACGTTCCAGATGCGTGTATTGGGGCCGCAAAAGTGATGCAATCGCGCCCCGGTGCCTGGAGATGCCCGCATGACCATCTATGTGATCAACCCCAACAGTTCAGCGCATGTCACAGACGGGATTGATGATGCCATTGCTCCGATGCGTCAGATATCGCCGGTTCCGATTTCATGTCTCACTCTGAAGGAAGGCCCTCCGGGGATTGAAACGCAGGCGCATGTCGATGGCGTCGTGGGGCCGTTGTTGGAGCTTGCCGGCAGCTTGCAAAGAGATGCATCTGCTGTTGTGGTTGCCTGTTTTTCCGACCCCGGTCTGGCGGCGCTTCGGGAGGCACAGACCGTACCGGTTCTCGGCATTGCGGAAAGCGCCTATCTCCAGGCCATGATGCTGGGTCAACGTTTTGGGATCTTGTCTCTGGGGCGCGCTTCCATTCAGCGGCATATACGGTATCTCGGGGCTCTTGGCCTTCGGGACCGGCTGGCCGCAGATCTGCCGCTCGGGCTTGGTGTTCTGGATCTCGCGGATGCGGACAGAACCGTCGCCCGATTGGCAGAGGTTGGCGGAACGCTGAGAGATCAATTTGGCGCCGATGTCCTCATCACGGCATGTGCGGGGATGGCGCAATATCGAACACTGATTGAAGAAAAGACAGGTTTGCCGGTTGTCGATCCGTGCCAGGCAGCAACAGCTGCCGCGATCGGTCAACTGGCGCTGAGAACCTGCGCATAAAAAGGGGAGTATCGGGTATGACCCGACTGACGGAAGAGGCGCAGGGCGTCTACGTGATTGCTGTGACACCATTTAACTATAATGGCGCTCTCGATATGGAGAGTGTCGACCGAATGGTGGATTTCTATCTGGAAGCCGGTGCGACCGGATTGACGGCTCTGGGCATGATGGGAGAGGCACCCAAGCTGACAACAGCGGAGTCCCTAGAGGTTGTTCAAAGGATCCTTGGCCGTTTGAACGGGCGTATTCCCTTGGTCGTGGGCGTTTCGGCGCCGGGGTTCGCTCAGATGGCAGAACTCAGCAAAGCGTCGATGGATGCTGGTGCCGGGGGTGTGATGATTGCACCGCCCGGCAACCTCAAGACCGATGCCCAGGTTGTCACATACTATATTCAGGCAGCTGATTTTATTGGCGATGTGCCATTTGTCTTGCAGGATTTTCCGCTGGCAACGGGGGTGCATGTTCCGGTGAGTGCCATTGCAAAGATCGTTGAAGACGTCCCGACCTGTGTGTGTCTCAAACATGAGGACTGGCCGGGCCTTGAAAAAATCTCTGCACTGCGGGCAGACGGGGCGCTTGCCCGCCGGATCTCGATCCTGTGTGGCAATGGCGGTTTGTTCCTGCCGGAGGAAATGGACCGTGGAGCAGACGGCGCGATGACCGGTTTTTGTTATCCGGAAATGATGCGGGACGTCGTGCGCTATTCGAAGGCCGGTGACGCTGCGCGGGCGCGCGACCTTTTTAACGCTTATTTGCCGCTGGCCCGCTACGAGCAGCAGCCGGGTCTCGGTTTGGCCGTGCGGAAATACGTGCTTGCCAAGCGGGGTGTGATCGGCAGCGATGCCTTGCGGCGGCCAGGTGCCGGGCTCACCAAAGCGGCGCAGGCCGAAGTCGATGCGCTCTTGGCGCGTCAAGAAGAAAAACTGAAGGAATTGAACTGATGGATCTTGGGATCAAAGGAAAACGGGCGCTTGTTCTTGGTGCAAGCCGTGGTTTGGGGGCTGCCATCGCCAAGAGCCTTGCGGCTGAAGGTGTAAATGTAATCGCCGCGGCCCGGAATGCGGATGCGATCACAGAGTGGGCAAAGACGACAGATGGCTCTGTCACGGCTCAAAAGCTGGACGTGTCGAATGCCGCAGAAGTCGATACGGTGCTGGACAGTCTGCTGGAAGCTGGAAACATTGATATTCTGGTGAATAACGCGGGTGGCCCACCTCCGGGACGCAGCACGGATCCGGCGCGTACCGACTGGATGGCACATTTCGAAACCATGGTCGCCAACCTGATCCATATTGCCAACCGGTGTCTGCCGGGAATGGAAGAGGCCGGCTGGGGTCGGATCGTAACGATTTCCTCGTCCGGTGTTGAGCAGCCGATCCCGAATCTGGCCCTGTCCAATGGTCTCAGATCGGCGCTTGTCGGCTGGTCCAAGACGCTCTCCACGGAAGTCGCGTCGAAGGGGATCACCGTTAATGTCGCAATGCCCGGGCGCATTCATACGACCCGTGTCGATGAGCTGGATGCAGCGGCGGCCAAACGCCTTGGCAAGAGCGTTGAGGACGTTGCAACACAGTCGGCGGCCGCCATACCGGCGGGGCGTTATGGCCGGCCGGATGAATTTGCGGATGTCGTCACCTTCCTCTGTTCAGAGCGTGCGTCCTATGTGACGGGCAGCAAGATCCGGATTGACGGCGGCAGCATTCGCGGGATTTAGAACACTTGTTTGTCGTTTCGCAGGATGGTTGCCGCGGCTGATTGGTGGCGCGTTTTGGCGCGCGTTCCCAATGCCAGCGGCGGGGAAGAAAGCTTCAGCTCCAGTTGCTGCTTGCTGAAAACACCTTGCAGTTCCTAAGAAACGAAACGCCAGGTCTTGCTCTAGTCACCCAGTGGCTGTGGTCCGGTACGGCCGTGATAGGCGGTGAGGGAGGCGCGGATACGGCGGAGGTTTTCTTTCGTCGTGTCCGCAGATTCCTGCGCCACTGCGGTCGCCAATGCATCGATCACCACCAGATGGACATATCGTGAGGCTGTCGGTTTAAAGATCGCCCGGTCTTCGGGGACGTCGATAAGGACCGGAACTTTGGCTGCGGCTGCAAGCCGGGTTCCTGGTTTTGTGATGCATATCGTCGTCGCGCCATAACCATTTGCAATTTCCGCAGCGCCGACGATGGCGTCTGCTTCACCGCTGGCCGAGACCAGAAAGAGCGTATCGCCGGGTCCGAGCGTTGCGGCCCGCATCTGGAGCAGATAGCTGTCACTTACATGGAAGGACGGTATACCAAGCCGGAAAAACCGGTTTGCCGCTTCTTGAGTGATCATGGACGAGCCGCCGCCGATACCGGCAAAGAGGATTTGCCGTGTATTCAGGATAACGTCCTTGGCTGCATCCAGCATGTCCGTCTCGACTTGCTTCCGAAGAGTGTCGACCGAGGCATAAAGCGCGCCGATCACCTGGTCGATGGCCGTGTTGGTGTCTGGAACGTCGGGTATTGTGTTCGCGCTCATGTATTGTGCGCTCACAGCCAGGTTCTGCACCAGGCGCAGCTTGAAGTCCCGGAAACCTGAACATCCCAAACTGCGGCAGAACCGGATGACCGTCGGTTTGCTGACCTCACAGTGATCGGCCAAATCACCGATTGTCATGTTGCTGATCGCATCAAGGTGATTCTTGACATAGGTCGCGACCCTTTGCTCCTGGGCGGCAAAGTTCCCATCCAAATTGTTCAGTGCGGACAGCACGTCAAAAACACCCGGTCCGCCTTTTTGAGGTGGTCGCATGGGAGTGCCGCCCGCATCAGGTGTTTCAGTTTCGAGTGTAACTTCCGGGCCATTTGTCATGAAACTAAGTTACATATCTCTGTCTATACAATCAAGAAACTCCGAAGAATCCCGCGAAATAAAACCAAATTTGTAACTAAATTTCATTTTTACGTTGATCTTTACGAATCTTGCTGCCATAAACGTAACTTAGTTACAGACCGCATTCTGGGAGGAAGATGTTGGTTCAGGATTGGGCAGCCATAACAAGCGAGCGGGTGAACAAGGTCGTCGAGTTCGTTGTTGCGGGCTTGATGCTCGCGCTTGTGCTCGACGTCTGGCTTGGCGTCGTCGACCGCTACTATTTACGTTGGCAGTTGCCCTGGCCGGAAACGCTGGCCCGCTATCTGATGATCTGGGCAGCCATGCTCGCGGTCTCCTCCGGCATCGCCCGGCGCGATCATATTGGGCTTACGGCCTTTGTCATGATCTTTCCGGTCTCCGTCAAGCGAATAGTGCTGATCGCGGTGGATCTGCTGTCGCTAGCACTCTTCCTCTATGTCACCTGGTACGGAATAGCTTTTGCCCAAAGCGGTGCTCCACGGCACGCCATGATCTTCGGCATGAGCCTGGCGCCCTTCTATGCGGCGATTCCCGTCTCCGCGGCATTGTGTTCGGTTCAGCTTGTTCTTGTACTCTTGCGGGATCTCGGTGGTTACCTCGACAAACCCGTGTTTGCCGAACCTGTAATGGAGGACGGCCAATGATCGTCGCCATCTCATTTGTCGTTCTGATTCTTTTTGGTATGCCGATCGGATTTGCCATTGGTCTTGCCGGTGTCATCGGTCTGATCGATATGGGCGGCGGCTCGTTCCTGGCGATTGGGCCGAGCAAAATTTTCAACGGACTGAACATTTTTCCGTTCCTTGCCATGCCGTTTTTCATTTTGGCCGGTGAGATCATGAACGGGACGGGCATCACGACCCGTTTGGTGAAACTCGCTCAGGTCCTGGTTGGTCGCTTTCGCGGCGGTCTTGCCCACACCAACATGCTGGCGTCCGTCTTCTTTGCTGGCCTGACCGGATCTGCAACCGCTGATGCTGCAGCGTTCGGGCGGACGCTCGTGCCGGCCATGGTCAAGGAAGGCTACAAGCGCGATTACGCCTGTGCTGTCACAGCCGCCGGCTCGATCATTGGGCCAACCATTCCGCCGTCCGGTCTGATGGTGGTCTATGGTTCGCTTATGGGTGTTTCGATCGCAGGGCTGTTTGCGGCAGGCATCCTTCCTGGCCTCGTGATCTGCGCCGTATGCATGTGCGTTATCGTAGTCGGGGGTAAGCGGGAAAACCTGCCGCAAGCCTTGCGCGGGGCCAGCCTCAAGGAGGTCTGGCAGACATTCGTCTCCTCCCTGACGGCACTCGCCATGCCGGTTATCATCCTTGGCGGAATTCTTGGCGGTATCGTCACGCCGACAGAGGCAGCTTCCATTGCCGTTGCCTATGCGCTCTTCATTGGCGCCGTCGTCTACCGCACGCTGACTTTCAAGAACTTCTATTCCATGCTGGTTCGTACTGCACGGATCACCGGTGTCATCTTCGTCATCATCGCCTTTGCCAGCGTGCTCGGCTGGTGGATGAGTTTTGAACGTATTCCGCAACTCATGGCGGAGACGGTCCTGAGCCTTTCAGACAACCGGTATGCCGTCATCGCCATCATCATCGGCCTTTTGCTGGTTGTCGGCATGGTCATGGATATCACCGCAATCCTGATCATCCTAGCGCCAGTGCTTGTGCCTTTGACCGAGCAGGTTGGTCTCGAGCCGATCCACGCTGGAATCATCTTCGTCCTTGCGCTGAACATTTCGCTGATGACGCCGCCTGTCGGGGCCTGTCTGTTTGTTCTTTCCTCCGTGACCGGAGAACGCCTGGAACGCATCTCGGTGAAGTTGATGCCGTTCCTGATCGCCGAGGTCGCCATTCTCTTCATCTTCGCTTTCTGGGAGGACGCCGCCCTGCTCCTGCCCAGACTCCTTGGCTTTGCCAGCTAACCAAAACAAACACCAGAGAGGGTAATCACATGAAACGGACTGCACTATCTGCGGCGCTTGCCGCCACCTTGATCGCCAGCACCGCCTATGCGGACGGAGGCGTCATCCGCTTCGGTCACGACAACAAGACCGACCCGTTTGAAAATCCGGCTCATGCTTGCACTGCCGTCTTTGACAACCTCGTCACCTCCGGCACCAACGGCAGTGTTTCTGTCGAAGTCTTCGGCTCCAACCAGCTTGGTTCGGCAGCGGAACACGTTCAGCAGGTGCGCGATGGCCTGCTTCAGGCGACGCTGACGTCTACCGGAGCGCTTGCAAGCTATTATCCGCGCATTGACGTCCTGAACCTGCCGTTCGCCTTCAACGGAAATGCCGCCACCTATGAAGTCTTCGACGGAGATTTCGGTAAGGCGCTTGCAGCAGACATTGAGGCTGAACTTGGAGATGTTGTAGTGCTCGGTTTCCCCGACACTGGCGGTTTCTTTGCCGTTACGAACTCGCAGCGCGAGATTGCCAACCTGGCCGATTTTGAGGGCATCCGCATCCGCACGATGACCCTTCCGTCACACCAGACCATCGTCAAGGCGCTTGGAGCAGAAGCTTATCCGTTGTCCTGGGGCGAGGTTTATTCCGGCCTGCAAACCGGCGTGATTGATGGTCAGATGAACCCGGTTCCGATCATTTCCTTCGCCAATTTCGCAGAGGTCCAGGAATATCTGACGCTAACCAATCACCTGTTCTCTCCGTACACGTTCTTGATGAACCGTGCCTTCTACGAGGGCCTGTCCGACAGCGAAAAAGCCACCGTGCACACTGCAGCCGAGAACTGTGTTGCAGCCAGCCGGGGTCTTTCTCGCATCATTGAAGCTTCCGACCGCGGTCTTGCAGGGCTCGCCGATGACATCAAGGTCACCGCGCTCAGCGATGACCAGCGGGCGGAGATGGCAGCAGCCACACAGCCGGCATTCGAAACGCATGTCGCAGAGAACCTCGACCCGAAGGCCAATGAGCTGCTGGTGAAGTTTCGCGATGCGGTCAACAAGGCAAATGAAGCCTCCTATCTGAACTGATCGGCACGGCCGGATAGCCGTCTGAAGAACTTGCCGGAGGCCGCCAAATGGTCTCCGGCATATAACAAGAACCCGGACAGGACTTAATCCATGCGGATCTTCTGTGCATCGCTCGCCACAGAGACAAATACGTTTTCGCCTCTGCGGACCGACTTTTCTGACTTCAAACAGAGTTTTTATGCAGCTCCCGGTGCTCATCCGGAAACGCCAACTCTGTGCAGCGGTGTTTTCCCCGCGCTTCGCCGGGCATCTCAGGACCTTGATTTTGACCTTATCGAGGGGACTGCCACCTGGGCCGAGCCTGGGGGGCTTTTGAACGCCGGGACCTGGGTCTATTTGCGTGACGAGATTCTGGAGCAGGTCCGTGAAGCCTTGCCGCTGGATGGCGTTGTTCTGGGCCTGCATGGCGCGATGATCGCAGACGGCTGCACCGATTGCGAAGGTGCTCTGCTGGAAGCCGTTCGAGGCATTGTCGGACCAGAGACGCTCATCGGTGTCACGTTTGATCCGCACAGTCACCTTAGCCAGAAGCGGGTCGACAATGCGGACATCATCACGGTGTTCAAGGAATTCCCGCATACGGATTTTGCCGAAACGGGCGAAGCCTGTGTCGCACTTGTTTTGCGGGCCTTGAGGGGCGAAATCAAACCGGTCGTATCCGCCTATGATGTCCGCATGATCGATATCCTGCCGACCAGTCAGGCTCCGATGCGCGGTTTTGTCGACCGCATGAAAGCGCTGGAAGAAGACGGAACCGTGCTTTCAGTCTCAGCCATTCATGGGTTCATGGCCGGGGATTCTCCGGACCTTGGTGCCAAGATCGTTGTTGTGACCGACAATGACCGGCCAAAGGGGACTGAAATTGCGACGCGTCTGGGCGAGGAATTGTTTTCCTTCCGGGGGCAAACGAAACCTCAGTTTTTGACAGCATCGGTTGCTTTGGCCAAGGCAGCCAGAGCGGACAAGGGCCCAGTGGTCGTTGCAGATGTCTGGGACAATCCAGGTGGTGGCGTTGCCGGTGATTCCACCCTGATGTTGCGCGAAGCTATGGCCCAGGACCTCCAATCGGTGGCGTTTGGAACCATTTGGGACCCGATGGCTGTGCGGCTCTGTCATGCAGCCGGGGAGGGGGCACGTCTCAACTTGCGTTTCGGCGGTAAGACGTCCTCGACCGCTGGTGATCCGGTCGACGCGACCGTGACCGTGCTCAAAAACCAGCGGGATGCCGTGCAAAGCTTCGGCACATCGATTGTTCCCCTTGGAGACTGTTCTGTCATCCGGCTTGGCGGCATCGATGTGGTGCTGAACTCCAATCGCAGCCAGGCATTTTCGCCGGATCTGTTCACCAATCTCGGCATCGACATCACGGCCAAAAAAGTTCTGGTGGTGAAGTCGACCAACCACTTCTACGGTGCGTTTTCAAAGATTGCGGCGGAGGTCCTTTATGCCTCTGTTGACGGTCCTTACCCCAATGACCCCAAAACGACGCCCTATACCCGTTTGACGCGCCCGTTGTGGCCGATCGTCTCCAACCCATTCGAAATGGCCCTTGCATGAGTTTTGAAAATATCCAAACGCCGGCAGTTCTCGTTGATCTCGATATCGCCGAGGCAAATATTGACGCTTATCAGGCCTATTGCACGAAACATGGTCTTGCCCTGCGGCCGCATATCAAGACCCACAAACTGCCGTTTCTGGCGAAGCGCCAGCTTGAGGCGGGAGCAATTGGCATTACATGCCAAAAGATCAGCGAAGCCGAAGCGATGATCGCGGACGGTGGCATTGTTGATGTCCTGATCACATTCAATGTCCTGGGAGCAGAGAAGCTGGAGCGGCTGAAGGCGCTGGCCGGGAAAGTCCGCTTGAGTGTCGTTGCGGATAACACCTCAACCGTGACGGGTTTGTCGGACGCTTTTTCAGACACCGCCAGCCTGCTCACCGTGCTGGTTGAATGTGACACCGGCGCAGAGAGGTGCGGCGTCACCAGTCCGGAAGCGGCGCGGGACCTGGCGCAAATCATTAACCAGAGCCCCGGCCTCACCTTCGGCGGGCTGATGACCTATCCACCAGCTGGTAGAGAAGCAGAGGTTCAGGACTGGCTCACCAAAGCCCGGGACATGATCGAGGCGGATGGCCTGAAGGTCGCGACAATCTCGAACGGTGGATCCCCGGGGATGTGGCAGGCGGAAGAAGTGCCAGTTGCGACCGAATACCGGATCGGCACATACGTTTACAACGACCGCTCCCTAGTGAGCCGGGGAGTTTGTGACTGGGGCGACTGCGCGTTGACGGTACTCGCAACTGTTGTCTCTGTGCCAGCTCCAGACCGGGCTGTCATTGATGCCGGTACCAAGGTCCTCACCTCCGATCTCCTCGGATTGAACGGTCATGGCCATGTTCTTGGCCGCCCGGACATAACCGTTGATGCCTTGTCGGAAGAGCATGGAGTGCTGCGCGCCGAAACCATTGGCTTTGAGGTGGGTGATCGGATCCGGATCGTGCCCAATCACGTCTGCGTGGTCAGCAATATGGTTGATGAGGTTCAGCTTATCCGGGGTGAACAAGCGTTAGGGCCGTCGCCCGTATCTGCTCGTGGCAAGGTGGTCTGACCCATGGTCGACATACTGTGTATCGGGGAACCGCTTTTTGAACTCAATGAGCAACCGGACGGCTCTTTCTTGCCCGGCTGCGGCGGCGATGTCTCCAATGTCTGTATCGCGGCAGCGCGGCAGCAGGCTTATGTCGGATTGGTCGCCAATATCGGCACAGACACCTTTGGTGAAAAACTTCAGGAAACTTGGCGGCGCGAAGGTGTGTCCACGAAGTACGTCACGTCAAAGCCGGGCGAGGATACCGGGATCTATTTTGTCCAGCATGATGCGAACGGACACAAGTTCCTCTACCGCCGTAAGGGCTCGGCCGCGTCCCGGATGACCCGGAAGGATATCCCTCAATCCGGCATCACGGATGCATCGCTGGTTTATGCCTCGGGTATCAGCTTTGCGGTATCGGGTGAATTGCGGGACGCCACACGACACGCGATTGAAATCGCCGTCGCAAACGGCCGGACAGTGGCCTTTGATCCGAATTTAAGGACCGCGCTCTGGTCGCTGGACGAAGCCCGCGCGGTGACGCATGAGGTCATGAAACACTGCGATATCGCCTTGCCGGGCCTTGAGGATGCCCGTGCGCTGACCGGGCACACAAGCCCAGAAGAGATCGTCCGGTTCTACCACACTCTTGGAGCGCGGATCGTTGCCCTGACGCTCGGTGCCGATGGTGTTGCCGTCTCTTGCGGGGACGGTGTTAAGACGATTCCGGGTGAAGCCGTGGAGACGGTTGACGCGACCGGTGCCGGAGACTGTTTCAACGGTGTCTTCATGGCCGCGTGGCTGCGTTCTGGTAATGCCGTAGAAGCTGCGGCGAATGCCAATCGTGCTGCCGCGCATTCAACCACAGCCTATGGCGCGGTCACCGCGCCCCGTATGACTCTTTCCTCTTAAATTTAAAAAGGATGCTTGAACATGAGCCAAGCCACGATTGAACGTTTCGGCGGCGGCAAAACGGGTGCCGGCGGACAACCTCTTCCCTTTGCAACAGCCGTACGCGCTGGGGACTTTGTCTTCATTTCCGGCCAGGTGGCCATGAAGGAAAATGGCGAGATCGAACCGGGCGGCGTGGAAAGCCAAACCAAACGCACCATGGAAAACGTCATCGCGGCGCTCGCCCTTGCGGATTGCACGCTCGATGATGTCGTGAAGGTCGGCGTCTGGCTGGACGACACCCGGGACTTCTGGACCTTCAACAAGGTGTACGCCAGCTATTTCCCGAATGGTGGTCCGGCCCGCTCGACGGTTCGTTCCCAGCTGATGGTCGACGCAAAGGTCGAGATCGATGCGGTCGCGTACAAACCGCTCCCAAAAGCCTACTGATTTTGAGTGGAGACCGGGGCTATCGGCTCCCGGTCTCTCAAAAGGTTCAATGATCGCGAGAAAAGCGCACGTTCTCCAATGACGTTTGTGCGGCGTTATCAGAGCTCCGCTTCTTCCAGAACCTTCTTGGCCACCCGGAAGCACTCGAGGGCCTGCGGCACGCCGCAATAGATGCCGATGACATGGATGATGGCGCGGATCTCCTCCTTGGAAACGCCATTGGTGATAGCGCCGCGGCAATGGGTTTCCCACTCGGTCATCTTGCCGAGCGCCCCGATCATGGCGAGGTTCATCATGGAGCGGGTCTTGGCGTCGATGACATCATCGCCCCAGCCAAAACCCCAGCACCAGGCCGTCATTGCTTCCTGAAACGGCCGTGTAAAATCATCGGCGGCCGCAAGGTTCTTCTCCACATACTCCGCGCCAAGGGTTGCCTTGCGTTGCGCAAGTCCTTTTTCAAATAGATCCTGATCCATCAGCCTATCCTGATTGCAATGTTTTTGGTCTGAACGTAGTTGAGCAGAGCCTCACGGCCCTTTTCCCGGCCATAGCCGGATTTGCCAAAGCCGCCGAACGGCGTTTCGACGCCGCCAGCGTACCATTCATTGACGAACACCTGACCTGCCCGGAGCTGCCGGGAGGCGCGCATGGCTCGGTCGACATTGGCGGTGAAGACCCCGGCCACCAGGCCATAGGGTGTACCGTTGGCAATCTCCAGCGCTTCACGTTCGTCCCGTGCTTTCAGAACAGACAGCACCGGCCCAAAAACTTCATCGCTCGCAATTGTCTTGTCAGGTGAAACATCGGTCAGAACCGTCGGCTCGAGAAAATAACCGGGGCGGTTCATGCGCCGGCCACCGGTCGCGATCCGGGCTCCTTCGCGTTCAGCTTGAGAGACCATGCCAGCAGCGCGTTGACATTGGCCTTCAGAGATCATCGGGCCCATGTTGTTACCGAATTCCGGAAACTCGAGACCCGGACCGACCTTGAGGCCTTCCGCCATACCGACGATGCCGTCCAACAACCTGTCATGGATGGCTTCATGGGCAATGACGCGGGACATGGCTGAACACACTTGGCCTGCGTTGAAGTAGATGCCCCAGCGGACATCCGAAAGGAAAGCGTCGAGATCGGCGTCATCGTAGACGATCGCAGCCGATTTCCCTCCAAGTTCAAGTACACAGGGCACGACGTTCCGGGCCGCTGACGTTGCGATTGCCGAGCCTGTAGCAACAGACCCGGTAAAGACGATCTGATTGACGTCAGTGTGGGCGGACAAAGCCGCTCCGGCCTCCTTGCCAAGACCGCAGAGGATGTTCAAGGCCCCTGCCGGCAGGCCGCAGGCGAGGGCCGCATCCGCGAAGTATTTATTCGTGAGCGGGTCAAGTTCCGGCGTCTTGACAACGACAGCACATCCCACCGCAAGCGCGGCGGAAACAGACCGTGCTGTCATCTCCATCGGATAGTTCCACGGAATGATCTGGGCGGAAACGGCAAAAGGCTCGTGGACGGTAAAGTCGAAATACCCGCCGCCCAACGGGATCGACCGGCCTTCCATGGTTTCGGCTTGGTTGCCGTAGTATTCGAAATACCGGGCTGCGCCCTCGATTTCGAGCTTCGCTTCCCAGAGTGGCTTTCCGGCTTCCCGGGTCAGGATCGGGGCGATTTCATCGATGCGATCCAGAAGGTAATCACCCATTTTGCGGACAATCCGTCCTCGCTCTACAGGGCGAAGATCCATCCACGTGCGGCTATCGCTGACCCGTTTGGCAGCCTTGACCGCGCGGTCTACATCAGCGGCATCCGCCAGCGCTTGTTCGGCAAGCTTCTCTCCGGTTCCCGGATCGAGAACGTCGAGCCGTCCTCCGCCACCGTCCACAAACGCGCCGTCGATGAAGTTTTGCCAGTAAGCTGGTACTTGGGTCACGAGGGTATAATCCTGTTGGCGTAGAGCCGGTCGTAATGCGGCTTCATGCGTTTGTGGACATGCTGGACCCTTGCTGGAGCCTCTGAAATGTCCACGTATTTCCTCTTCTGGGTTGTTAGGCCTGTGGATCGCTTCAGGTTCTCGTGAAACGACCCGCCATCCCACCAGCTGTATTGTCCAGTGTCGGCACCCGGCTCCCAAGACAAGGCTTCCTTTATGAACGGAATGCCGACGGCTTCACAAAAGGCTTCGACCGTTTTCTCCGGCGTTTCAAGCAAGTCATTGCTGTCAATCACCGGTGGAGGTATGCCGTTCAAGGCCGTGAGCAGATCGTAGAGGGCCCGTTGTTCTGGAAACCCGACTTCGGCGGCGTCGAAATCCGGCCACTTGTCATACATCGAAGTGATGGTGAGGGCTGGATCGCGGATCAGGAAGGCATGGGTGAAGTTGGAGAGAAACTCCGGGTCCCACATGTGGTTCACATAATGGGGGAAGTCCTTGATGAATACCGGGCCTTTTTCAGCGCGCTCTTGAATGTCCTGCCAAACGCTTTGCAGAGTAAGCCCCGCCGTTGTCTTGTCGCCAGGTGTCCACCTCGGCCAGAACGGGTCGTCTCCCTGATACCAGGCTTCGCCAAAGGGTTCGTGGAGACAATCCAGATCTCCCCTTTGGCGCATCATCCATTCAAAGGCAGTGGAGGTCGAGCGTGGCACAGCCCATAGCGCGATAATCTTATGCATTCAGAGACCTCAAGAGTTGCCCGTTCTCGCCAGCCGGAGCCAGCTCCAGTGATTTGAAAATCCGCCAGTAAAGCGCCGTGTCGTGCGCGATCACCGGTTTGCCAAGGCGGTCTTCAAGCATGCTTGTGAGGTGGAGCATCCGTTGTGGTTGCTGGTTGGGACCTGTGCGGAAATTGACCATGCCGTTGGCAAGGTAGGCATCTGCCTGCGGGGCCTTTTCGGCAACGTAATCGAAGCTTTTTGCTGCAAGGTCACCTTCAAAGATCCAGCGTTGTTTGTTGACGTCGTCCTGAGTGGAAAACCAGCCTTGGTCCACGAAATTGCCTGCCCAAAGCACATCAAACCCGGCTTCTTTCAAAAACCCGACTGTGCCCTGCCACCACTTTGGCCAGTGATAGACTGCGTTCAAGGCTACCTTTTCAACGTTCATGGCACGCAAGGCTTCAACCATCGCATCGCCGGCCATGTGGAACGCGAGACCATGTCTGTCACTCATCTTTTTGCAGAAGTCAGAGATACCCTCAACGCCAAGGCCAGAGGCGTGCACCCAGTTGGACCCCACCTGACCGCACGCGTCCGCACCATTGTTTGCCATCAGCGCGGCAAATTCCTCCAGCATTGCAAAGTTTTGCTTCCGCTGGTCCAGTTGGTGACCGTAGTCGGGCGCATGGAGCATCCATCCGTGCACTCCAACTGAGGGGGGGGCGATGCGCAGAAAGTCTGATGGGGCGGCATCCCAGTCCCGGGGCGGACAGGTAAACCCCACCTGATGCGGAAACAGCTTCTGATCAGCCGTCCAGACGTCCGGCATGTGCCAGGAAGCCTTAGACGCGGTTTCGCTGGTCATGCTTCGCGCATCCAGCTTTGCAGTGCCTGTACCGAGTGTTCGGAATGCACACCGCAGGCTGGATCCAGCACCAGAGGTCCGGGTTTGTATCCGCGGCTCTTGAGACCACGCTGTACCGATTCCACCAGGTAGATGTCTTCTTCGACCGTGGTCGAGCGGTCCTGCACTGCAAGACGGCGCACCACTTCACTGTCGACACCGTCAATGGTGTACCAACCGCGCCAGACAACGACGTGATCCACATCGACCGCGCGCCAGTGATAGGTGTTCAAGATGTTGCCCGGGTAGACCTGGAATGAGAACAACGGCCACAAGAACCAGGAAGAATAGTCTCCTGCATGTTCGTTGGAATCGAGGTCGATCTCATAGGTCATGCGCTCCAGATTTTGACATTCTGTTGTGTGGCGCAGGCAATACCCTTGCGGCTGGATGTCATAGGTTTCGGGCTTGATGACACCGGTCGCGAAAGTCGGGTGGTTGATGGGGCAGTGATAGCATTCGGAATAGTTTTCGACCGAGACTTTCCAATTGCAGTTTTCTTCGATTTCCACCCACTCGAGCGGCTGTAGCCGATCGATATGCGGAACAAAGGATCTCAGCTCTTCCCGGACATTGGGAAACCATTCGTCCATGGGCTTGGCATTGGGATCCAGGTTTACAAACAGGAAGCCGCAGAAATCCTCAATTTGGACGGTGCTCAGGCAAATTTGGTTGCGGTCGAATCCTGGGACTGATTTGACATTGGGTCCGGATCGCAGACCGCCCGTGAGTTCATAAGTCCAGCTGTGATAAGGGCACACCAACAGCTTGGTGTTGCCTTCGCCTTGAACCAGCTGATGGGCCCTGTGCTGACAAACGTTGAAATAGGCGCGCAGCACACCCTCGCGATCCTTCAGGCAGACAATACTTTCACCGGCGATGTCGATCGTGAAGTAATCGCCTGGTTTTTGCAGCAAAGACGCATGTCCTGCAAATTGCCACGTTCGTGCCAGCAGGCCGTCCTTCTCCCTCTCAAAATGAGCAGGGTCGGTATAGTACCGCGCTTCGAGCGAATGGATCAGCTGGCTGTGAACGTTCATGAGCGGTCCTTCCATTCTTCCTGATAGAGCCCCATGGCATGGCGGCGGGTGTGGAACTTCTCAATGTTTGCAACGACATCGGGTGGTGCGTCGGCAATGACAAAGGCAAGCAGCGTTTCCAACAACGCGATCGTTGACACGGACGAGGGAAAAAACTGCGGAGTTTCGGCGTCGATGATGAAGGCGTGATCGCTGCCGACCACAATGGGGGAAGCCGGGCTGTCGGAGATTGCGACGATTGTCAGGCCTTGTTCCCGGGCAACCTCAACCGCTTCAATCACGTCTGTCCGATACGGTTTGCAGGTCATGGCGAGCAACACATCGCGTTTGTCTGCCCGGGCCAAGTCGTCCGTTGCGACAGACCCCATACGCGGGATCGTCCAGATCGTGTCAACGGCCATGTCTGCAAGGTAGGTGAAGTTGCGGGCGTTGGAGTTGTTGACGCCAACGCCGAGCACATAGGTGTGCCGCGCATTTACGATCGCATCGGCGGCCGCTTTCATGGCATTCGCATCGGTTGCCGCAAAAGTGTTCTCGATGTTTGAGATTGCACAGGCCGCCATTTCGGCAAAGAGCTCACCCAATTGGCCGCCTTTGGATAGGGACTGCAGCCAACGGGCCCTGTCCGGAAAATCTGTACCTCTGCTGCGGATCGCTTCGCGGAACGGCTGCCGGAAGTCCTCATAGCCTTCAAAACCCACAGACCGTGCCATGCGCACAAATGTGTTGGGTTTTACCCCGGCAGCATCTGCGATCTCGCGAATTGAGCTGACGCCGACATCATTCGGATTTTCAAGCACATAGCTTGCCGCCTTGCGCAGCTCTGGGGTCAACACCTCAAGCTCGGCAGCCAGGTCGTCCAGCACCGTCTGCGGTGCCTTCAAATCAGATTTTGGTACATTCATATCATTCATGATTGACGAGAGTACATTTGTACAATTACGCTGTCCATCGAAAAATCACGGTCCATGGAGATGTGACGTGTCAGAACTTGGAGCTACGAAATTGCCGTCTTCGGCACGTGTTGTCATTGTTGGCGGTGGCATTATGGGATGCGGCCTTGCCTACCATCTGGCGCATGAAGGCTGGTCCGATGTTGTGCTTTTGGAAAAGGCGGAATTGACATCCGGGTCGACCTGGCACGCGGCGGGCCAGATCACGCATTCCACTTCCAGCTTCGGCCTTGGAAAGTGCGTTGGCTACAACATCGATCTTTATGCCGGGCAACTGGAAGAAGAGACGGGTCAATCCGTGACCTGGCATGGCTGCGGGTCTTTCCGTCTCGCCTATACTGAAGACGAAATGGATTGGCTGCGCCATACCATGAGCGTTGGCCGGGCGCTTCAATTTCCGATGGAACTTGTGGGGCCGGACCGGATCCGGGAGTTGCATCCCTACTACAATCTCGACGGCGTTCTCGGCGCGCTCCACACGCCGGATGACGGGCACGCGGATCCGTCCGGTGTGACCCAGGCGCTGGCCATCGGTGCGCGGAAGTTGGGTGTGAAGATCATTCGCCGCTGCCGGGCGAAGGACATCAAGCAGCTGCCGACGGGTGAGTGGAAGGTGTTTACCGAGCTTGGCGACATCACCTGCGAACATGTGGTGAATGCTGGTGGCACCTATGCGCGCCAGATGGGTGAATGGAGCGGCCTGCAATTGCCGATGACCTCCATGACCCACCACTACATCGTCACCGATACGGTTCCGGAGTTCCTGGAGTTAGATAAAGAACTCCCAGTCATTCGCGATGACAAGCTGGTCTCCGGCTACATCCGCATGGAGCAGAAATCTGGTCTGATCGGAATTTACGAAAAGGAAAACCCGAACACGGTTTGGGAAGACCATTGCCCTTGGGAAGCGGAAAACGAGCTGTTTGAGGCCGATTATGACAGGATCATGCCCTGGCTGGAAAACGCCATGGACCGGATGCCGATCTTCGCTGAGCTCGGCATCAAGCGGGAAGTTCACGGTGCGATTTCACATCCGCCGGACGGCAATCCGCTGATTGGCCCAGCTCCCGGCGTCAAGAATTACTGGTGCTGCTGTGGCACCCAGATCGGCATCGGTTGGGGCCCGGGTCTGACACGCGAACTGGCCAGATGGATGGTGCATGGCGCCGCCGACATTTCCATGCGCGAGTTTGATCCACGCCGGTTCGGCGACTATGCCGGCAAGGACTGGCAGGTGATCAAGGCCAAGGAAGACTATTGCCTGCGCCACGAAATTCCGTTCCCGCACTTCAACCGCCTGGAAGGCCGGCCAATCAAACCCAGCCCGCTTTATGAGCGTTTGAAAGACAAGGGCGCGGTCTACGAAGAGGTTTATGGCCATGAGCGGCCGCGCTGGTTCGCAAAAGACGGCTTGGAGCAGCGCGATTATTATTCCTTCAACCGGCCCGAGTGGCATGGCATTGTGGCGAAGGAAATGAAGGCAGTGCGGGACACCGCCGGCATCATGGACATTTCGGCCTTCACCAAGATCGAAGTGTCCGGTACGGACGCAGAAACCTATCTTGATCGGCTCGTTGCCAACAAGCTCCCCAAGAAAGTTGGTGGCATTGCCTTGACCCATATGCTCAATCGGCGCGGCCGGATTGAGCTGGAACTGACCGTGGTACGGCTTGGGCCTGACCGGTTCTATCTTGTCTGCGCGGCGTTCTTCGAGCAGCGGCTCCTTGATCACTTGGCCCAACACCTTGACGGCGAAACCGTTACGGTCCGGAACCTCTCGACCGACTGGGGCGCGATGGCGCTGAACGGGCCGCGTGCGCGCGATATCCTGGCGTCCAACACCTCGGCCGCGCTGGACAATGCATCTTTCCGGTGGCTGACGGCACAGGAAATGGAGGTGGCGGGCCGCAAGCTGTGGGCCTTCCGCATGTCCTATGCAGGCGAGCTTGGATGGGAATTTCATGTGCCCCGGGAAGACATGCTGGCGGTGTATGACGCGCTTTGGGCGACCGGCCAGCCTCTCGGCCTTGCAGACTACGGGTCTTTTGCAATGAATGCCCTGCGGCTCGAAAAAGGCTTCAAGGGCGCCGGTGAACTGACAAACGAAGTCACCTTGCCGGAAGCGGATGTGATGCGCTTTGTCAAACTCGACAAGGGTGACTTCCTCGGCCGTGAAGAAACCGCAAAGAGCGCGGAATGCGCACTTCCCTGGGTCTGTGTTTATCTTGAAGTGGAGCCGGATGGCGTTGCTGATGGCCATGGCGGAGAAGCTGTCCTAATGGACGGGAAGGTCGTTGGGGCAACAAGCTCGATTGCCTACGGTCATTCAGTCGGCAAGATCCTGGCTTTTGCCTACGTCAAACCGGAGGCTGCGAACGCGGGAACCGAGTTGGAAGTCGTCGTCATGAATAGGCCGCGATCCGCGCGGGTTCTTGATGTCCCTGCTTACGATCCGGATAGCATTTTGCCGCGCACAGATGCACCAGTCGGGGTGGCTGCGGAATGAGCATTCCCGCCAAAATGAAAGCGATGGTTCTTGAGGGACATGGTGGTCTGGACAAGATCGTCTGGCATGAAGACTGGCCGACACCCGAACCGGGAGCCGGGCAAGTCCTCATCAAAGTCGGAGCTTGCGGCCTCAACAACACCGACGTGAACACCCGTTCCGGCTGGTATTCGAAAACAGTCTCCGAGGCGACCACCGGCGGAGCCTATCAGGAAGTCGCAGAGGAAGACCCGACCTGGGGCGGGAGACCCATTACCTTCCCACGGATTCAGGGTGCCGATACCGTTGGCACGGTTGTCGCGTTGGGAGATGGAGTTTCTGAAGACCTCCTGAGCAGGCGCGTCATGGTCGATTGCTGGCTGCGCGATTGGTCCGATCCGGACAACATGGACAAGACCGGCTATTTCGGCTCCGAGTGCAACGGAGGCTTTGCCGAATATACGGTTGTTGATGCCCGGAATGTCGGCCCCATCGTCAGCACACTATCTGATGCAGAACTGGCAACATTTTCCTGTTCCTACACAACCGCAGAAGGGATGCTCAGCCGCGCCAAAGTCGGTGCAAAGGATACGGTTCTTGTGACTGGCGCCTCGGGCGGTGTCGGATCGGCCCTGGTCCAGCTCGCCAAACGCCGGGGTGCGACTGTTATTGCTCTGGCATCGCCCGCCAAACATGCAGACGTTAGGGCGCTCGGCGCGGATCACGTTCTTGAACGCGCACCGGCGGATCTCAAAGCCGCCTTGAAATCAGCAACCGGCAAAGACACGGTTTCCGTTGTGGCTGATATTGTTGGCGGGCCCTATTGGGGCACATTGATCAATGTCTTGAAACGTGGCGGCCGGTACACGTGCTCCGGTGCCATTGCGGGCCCGATCGTGGAACTCGATCTGAGGACCTTCTACCTGCGCGACCTGACATTTACCGGCTCGACCGTTATTGCTCCGCATATTTTCTCAGATGTTGTCGGGTACATTGAACGCGATGAAATCAGGCCGGCTTTGGCCGCGACCTACCCACTCAAGGAGTTTCACGCGGCACAAACCGCGTTCATCGAGAAGAAGCACACGGGCAACATTGTGGTGACCCCATGAAGATCACCCGCATCCGTGTCTACAAGACAGATCTTCCCTATGTCGATGGCGCATACGGCTGGGGAGCGGGCAATGCCATTACAGTGGCAAAGGCCTCGGTTGTCGTAATTGACACGGATGCGGGTGTGCAAGGCTGCGGCGAGTTCACGCCTTGCGGCGAGAACTACATGGTCGCCCATTCTGAAGGGGTTGAGGCGCTCGCGCGGTTGGTAGCGCCGGTTCTGATCGGAGAAGATCCGAGGCAGGTGACCCGGATCGAGCAGATCCTTGATCATACCATTCAGGGCCACGGCTATGCCAAAGCCCCGTTTGACGCCGCGTGCTGGGATATTTTTGGAAAGTCTCTCGATGCACCGGTTTGGCTTCTTCTCGGCGGAAAGCTGACGGACGGCGCGCCCATGTACCGGGTCGCGCCGCATAGAGGAACCGAAGAGACGATCGCCGAGCTGGACCGGCACCGGGCTGCAGGATATCGGCAATTCCAGATCAAGGTCGGCGCGGACTGGTCCAGCGACATAGACCGCATTCGCGCAACCGTTCCGCTTCTGAAACCCGGCGAAAAAGCGATGGCCGATGCCAATCAGGGCTGGCGCGTCGACAATGCCCTCCGGGTGGCCCGGGCAACACGGGATCTCGACTTCATCTTCGAACAGCCCTGCCGGACTTATGAGGAGTGCCTTCAGGTCCGTCGGCGGATCGATCTGCCAATGAAGCTCGACGAATGCGTGACCGGCATGCAGGCCGCACAACGGATTGTTGCCGATCAGGGTGCGGATCTGGTGTGCCTGAAAATATCGAACCTTGGAGGCTTGTCGAAGGCTCGGCGGGTTCGGGACTTTTTCCTCGACAACCGGATCCCGGTTGTTGCCGAAGATACATGGGGCGGCGAAATCGCAACCGCAACGCTCACCCATTTCGCAGCGTCCACTCCAGCGGATTATCTGCAAAACACCACGGACCTTTGCAACTACAACACCCGTTCGACAGGAACACCGGCCCCAAAGACGGATGGTGGAAAACTCTTCGCCTCCGACATGGCGGGGCTCGGCGTTGCCCCAGACTTTGGAGCCCTTGGAGATCCGGTCGTCACCTATGGAGAGGCCGCATGAAGATCACAAAGATCTCAGTCTGGCAGATCGATCTGCCGCTCTCCAAACCCTACTGGCTTTCCGGTGGGCGGCTGAAATTCGAGCGGCTCGACAGCACCTTCGTGCGCGTTGAAACCGACGAAGGTTTCACCGGTTGGGGGGAAGGGTGCCCGTGGGGCCATACTTACCTGCCAGCCCATGGTTCGGGTTTGCGCGCAGCTCTTAAGCTCTTGGCACCTGCTTTGATCGGCAAGGACCCGCGGGCGGTGGAGACGGTCAATCGGGCGATGGATCTGCAATTGCCCGGACACCCGTACGCAAAAGCACCTTTGGACATTGCCTGCTGGGACATCCTTGGCAAATCAAGCGGCTCCCCTCTTTGGCGGCTCTTTGGTGCGGAAAATCCAGCAGAGGTCGCGATCAATTCGTCAATTTCAACTGGTACGCCAGACGAAATGATCGCGGATATTCAGGCTGCCAGTGCCAAGGGCTACAAGACCCACTCAGCCAAGGTCGGTGGCAGCAATTTCAAGGCCGACATCGAACGCATTGAGGCAATCTCAGCAGCCTTGGCGCCGGACGAACAGGTGACCTTCGATGTGAACCGGGCCTGGACACCAGGTGTCGCTCTACAGGTGCTGAACTCGGTTGCCGCCCGCGACTGGATCGAGCAGCCGTGTGAAACGCTTGCGGAGTGTGCGCTTGTGGCCGCCAAAGTGCCTCAGCCGATCATGCTGGATGAATGTCTGCATTCTTTTGCAGATCATCTTGATGCCTGGAAGGCGGGCATCTGCCAGGGCGTCAAGGTCAAGCCGAACCGGGTCGGTGGACTGACAAAGGCGAAACAGATCCGGGATTTCGGCATCTCGGTCGGTTGGCAGATGCACATAGAAGACACGGGTGGAACCGGGTTCGCGGACACAGCCGCCCTACATCTGGCGGCTGCAACGCCGGAGACCAACAGACTGGCAAGCTGGCTGTGCCACGCGCATCTTGCTGTTGATCCAGTTCCCGGTCAGGGCGCGCGCAATGTCGGAGGCTCGGTTCATTTCGACCAGAGCCCGGGCATCGGTGTCGAACCTGATCCTGAATTTCTTGGCGACCCGATCGCGGTATATGGAGACGCCGCATGAGAAACGTGCCTGATCTTGAAATCTCGGGTCTGTCCCTGTGGCGGGTTCCACTGACAAGCCACGAGACCTACTACATGGCATCCGGCAAGGCCTGTGCCACTGTGGACAGCATGGTTGTGCGCATCGAGACCAAACAAGGCGTCTCCGGTTGGGGCGAAGTCTGCCCGATCCCTCATTATTTGCCCGCCTATGCCAACGGTGTTGCTCCGGCCCTTGAAGAACTCGCGCCCGTTCTGATTGGGCGGAGCCCGATTGGCGCGGAGGCTGCAATGGCGGCCTGCAACAAGCACCTAATCGGTCATGTCTATGCAAAATCTGCCATCGACATTGCGCTATGGGATTTGACCGGAAAGGCCTGCGGGTTGCCGATATACACCCTGCTTGGCGGATTGCAGACAGATGAACTCCCGCTCTATCACTCCATCACATGCATTGCGCCGGACGACATGGTCCGGATCGCAAAAGACGCGATTGCAACCGGCATGACCCAGATCCAGGTCAAACTTGGCGCGGACGATGATTGGCAGGCGGACGTTGCCCGCTTGCGGCTAGTTCGCGAAGCAGTTGGTCCTGGCCCGATCGTCTATGGCGACTGGAATTGCGGTGCGACCCGGATGGACGCAACCCGCGTCGGGCGTGCCGTCGCCGACCTCGACATCATGCTGGAACAACCGTGCCAAACGTTGGAAGAGTGCGCTGCAGTCAGGGCTGCCACCGGTTTGCCGATGAAGCTCGATGAAAACGCCCATGACACCACCAGCCTCTTGAAGGCCTATGAACTTGGCTGCATGGATGCGGTGGCTCTGAAACTATCCAAATTCGGTGGCATTACCGAACTCCGGAAGGCTCGGGATCTGTGTCTTTATGCCGGCGCGCGCATGTGTGTTGAGGATACCTGGGGTTCGGACATCGCAACAGCTGCAGCGCTTCATGTCGCCGCCGCAACTCCCCGCCAGGGCATCATGAATGTCTGCGATTTGTCCGGCTATGTTGCACCCAGAATTGATCCTGCAGCGCCATCGCGGACCGGTGGTTTCATTTCTCCTCCAAGTGGTCCGGGATTGGGTGTATCGCCCGATCCGGATGTGCTCGGAGATTCCATTCTCGACCTAGTGGCATAAGGCCAGCCTGAGAGGCACGCCCATGAAAACGAATATCTCACAATCCGATTGGAAAAACCGTGCAGCAGAAGTCCTGCCTGCGGCCGGGTTTGGAAATTTCGATCCCTCTTTGATCTTGCGCGAAGGCAAAGGATCGAGGGTTTGGGATGAAGATGGCAAAGAGTACATCGACTATCTGATCGGGTCCGGACCAATGATCCTGGGCCATGGTCATCCGGAAGTCCTTGACGCGGTGCAAGAGCAGCTTGGCAAGGGCATGACGTTCTTCACCAACAATGCCGCCGGCATTGAGCTTGCTGAAGTCTTGATCGAGGCCATGGCCTGCGCCGAGCAGGTCCGGTACGTGTCGACGGGCGGAGAAGCGGACATGTACGCCATGCGGCTCGCCCGCGCCTTTACGGGGAAAGACAAAATCCTCAAATTCGAGGGTGGCTATCACGGCATGTCCGGCGAAGCCTTGATGAGCCTTGCACCCAAGGCGCTCGTCAATTTCCCGCAAGCCGTTCCAGATTCCGCCGGGATCCCGGAAAGCGTGCGTGACAACATGCTGATTGCACCGTTCAACGACGCAGATTTCGTCACGTCTCTGGTTGAGGAATATGCCGGCGAAATCGCCTGTATCATTGTGGAGCCTTTGCAACGGTTGATCCCGCCAGCACCGGGGTTTCTGCAGACCTTGCGGGATCTGGCAACCAAGCATGAAATCGTTCTGATCTTTGATGAAGTGGTTACCGGCTTCCGGTTCGCTTATGGCGGCGCGCAGGAGTACTACGGCGTGGTGCCGGATCTGTGCACGCTCGGCAAGATCATTGGCGGCGGCTTTCCGCTCGCAGCTATTGCGGGCCGATCCGAGATCATGGCCCATTTCGACAAGGCAGTTGTCGGCGACAAGAGTTTCACGTTTCAGGTCGGAACACTGAGCGGCAATCCCGTTGCCAGTGTGGCTGGCTTGAAGACGCTGGAAATCCTGCGGCGACCAGGCGTCTACGAGGAGATCAAGAAAAACGGTGAGCGGTTGATGCAAAGCTACGCGACGCATCTGTCGGCTGTGGGCGTGCCTCACCAGATCGTTGGCGAACCCATGTTGTTCGATGTCGTCTTTACCGAAGACCCGGTGCGCGACTACCGTGATACGCTGAAGAACAACGCGGCGCAGGCCAAAGCGTTTAACGCATCACTGCGCCAAAGCGGGATCTTGAAACCCGACAGCAAGCTCTACGCACATTTGGCCCTGTCCGCTGAGGATTTACAGCAGACAGACGAAGCAATCGCCATGGCAGCAGGGCAACAGTAAATACCTGCGCACCGCATTCTGATGATTGCGCGGCCGAGATCGAAAGTCAGAAGGAGCGGCGTTTCTCATGCCGCTCTTTTTCCCCGCAAGAGCCAAACAAAGAAGATACCCCCGACCAGGCCGGTGACGATGCCGATGGGCATGTCTTCAGGGGCCATGATGGTCCTGGCTGCGATGTCAGCCCAGAGAAGAAAGACAGCGCCAATCAGCGCGGAGCCCAATAAAACACGGCGATAGTCGCCGCCGACAACTAATCTGACAACATGCGGGACCATCAGGCCGACAAAGCCGATGATGCCGGAGAACGCGACCATCACGCCGGTAATCAAGGCCCCGACAACAAACACGATGAGACGGAAGCGGGCGACTGGAATGCCGAGGGTGGAGGCGGTTTCGTCGCCAACCGTCATGGCATTCAGAGCTGCCGCCTGCGATATCAGCCAGGCACCACATGCAAGCAGGATGACAAACGGGTAGATAAGCTGGCTCCACTGCGCAAGCCCCAGACCTCCCAGCATCCAGAACACAACCGTATGAGTTGCGCGAGGGTCGCCTAAGAAAATCAACCCGTTTGCCGCTGCCATGACAATGAAGGACACGGCCACACCTGCGAGCACCAAACGGTCCGCGCTTGTCGCATCGGCAAAACGCGAAACACCCAGCACAATGGCGGTGGCTCCCAGAGCCCCCAGAAATGCAAACAGAGGGACCGTCAATAAACCTATGAACAAGCCGGTATGAAGCAGGGCTAGAATTGCGCCAAAAGCGCCGCCGGACGAAATTCCCAAAAGGTGAGGGTCCGCCAGCGGATTGCGGGTTACGGCCTGGAGACTTGCTCCGACGATGGCCAGCCCCGCGCCCACCATCATGGCAAGCAGGGCTCTTGGAAAACGGATTTCCCAGACAATCGCTTCACGGCCTTGCGACCAAGTCTGTTCAATCATTCCAGGAGACAGTTTGTTGAGGAATACGCCCCAAACGGTTCCAAGGTCGATCTGAACAGCGCCCACCGAAACCGCGAAAGAGAGCGAGACAAGGAGCAGCACAAGCCCGCCAAGACCGGCTATCAGCTTGTTTCCAGACAATAGCGATTTTGCTTGAACAGTTCTGGTCTCGCTCACGGGTTCACTCGCTCCAGAAGGCTTCGGCGAGTGTTTTGATCGCTCTAATGTTGCGCGGTCCCGGCGTTGCCTCGACATACTCCAGCGTGACAAAGCGGTCGTTCTTGACGGCATCAAGATCTGCAAAAGCAGGATTGGACATCATGAACGCACGTTTCTGGTCTGCAGTGACTTCGCCGTAGTTGACGATCACGACGACTTCCGGGTTGCGTTCAACCACTTCTTCCCATGTGACGGTGGCCCAGCTTTTTTCAAAATCATCCATAATGTTCTTGCCGCCCGCAGCTTCGATGAGCGCGGTCGGCATGGCGTAGCGCCCGGCGGTAAACGGGGTGTCTTCGCCGCTGTCATAAACAAACACCCGCAGCGGTTCGCCTGTTTTGAGGTCCTGCTTGAACGCGGCAAGATCTGAGCGGTATCCTGCCACGAGGGATTCGGCACGCTCTTCAACGTCAAAGATACGCCCCAAATTCAACAGGTCAGCATACATGTCTTCGATGCTGGCTTTGTCCTTGTCCATGATGTGGGTGCAGGATTCGGTGAGCTCATAAACCTTCACGCCGAAAGGTTCGAGTGTTTCTGGCGTGACCTCACCACCGACTTTCATTCCGTAATTCCATCCGGCAAAGAAGAAGTCGGCATCCGCGCCAATAATCACTTCCTTGGACGGATATTTGGACGACAGCTCCGGAAGTTCCTGGACACCTGCCCGCATTTCTTCATCAAGCGTTTTCCAGCCCGAGATCCCGGTATAGCCCACCATTCGGTCCTCAAGACCGAGGACCAGCATCATCTCTGTCAAATTGACGTCGTTGGATATGGCGCGTTGCGGTGGCGCATCGAAGGTCACCACACGGTCGCAGCTCTGCACGCTGGTTTCCGCGGCTGCAATGCCAGCGGAAAGAGCGAGCGCAATGCCGGTCAACAGTGTTTTCTTCATGAGTTAAATTCCCTGTTTTGAATATGAAAAGTCAGATGATCATTGTTGCTTGGGGTGAGACGCTCACGCCGGGCATCAACCTGGAATGCTTGGGAAACAGCCGTTTCCGTCAAAACATGCGCAGGGGATCCGAACCCGAGTTGACGGCCCGATTGGAGAAGCACAACATCGTCGCATAACCCAGAAGCAAGGTTCAGATCGTGCAGCGAGGTGACAATCGTCAGGGGCAAACTGCGAATAAGGTCCAGAACTTCCAGCTGATGACGGATATCGAGGTGGTTTGTTGGTTCATCCAGGATCAACAGCCGCGGTTGTTGCGCCAACGCGCGGGCCACCATGACACGCTGACGCTCTCCGCCTGAGAGGGTTCCAAGTTGGCGGCCTGCCAGTCCGTGCAAGTCTAGCCGGTCCAAGGCGTCCTCGATGATGTCCCGGTCATGGGAGCCTGTCGTCCCCGCAAACCCGCGCCGGTGCGGTGTCCGCCCAAGTGCCACGATCTCACCGACAGTGAGTGCAAAGTCACTTGGTTGTTCCTGCAAGACGGCGGCAATCCGCTGTGCAGTCTCGCGCGCGGTGAGACCCCAGATGTCCTCGCCGTCAACCAGAACCTGACCTGTGACCGGTCGATAAAACCGGTAAAGCAGTCTGAGCAGGGTTGTTTTGCCAGCACCGTTCGGTCCAACAATTCCGAGCACACGGCCCGCTTCAAGGTGGAAGCTGGTCGATCGTAGCAGGATGTCACCATGGTGCTTTGGCGACCAAGACAGGTCTTTGGCGGTGAGGGTTGCTGTGGTCACGAAGCGCGCGCTTTCTGTTCTTCGAGCGCCGAACCGGTGGCGGGTATCCGCGCTAGCGTAGACTTCCGCAACTTGCCTGGACGGTCGACAGACGAACACCATCCGTCGCCGAGATAGGCGTATTGTTTTGCAAACGCGACGAGATCTTCGACATCGGCCTCTGGATCAATGTCCCCGAAAAGGTAGGAAGCCTTGCTCGTGCCGTGATAGGCGATCGTACACGGCCGATCGCACCCCGCCATGCAGGCGACACCTGAAACGTCGAAGGTTTCGGGCATTGTGTCGTCAGCAGCAAGTAGGGCGCCTCGAAGCCGTTCAATCAGCTTAAAACCCGGACGTGTTTCCGTGCCCTTTCGCCGGCAGGATGTGCAAACAGTTATACGATGGTTCATTTGGCCCTCCGCCACAAAGAAGGGCGCGCCAAACAAAACGACGTGGTGGCGGTGGTGACCGCTTTGCCATCATATGCTCCGAGCCGGGCGCCCCGCCCGCATCAAGTTGAAGATCCGGCGCATCAACTGCACCGGTGATGGCAGGTCTCCTGACTCGCGGGTCGTAACTCTCCCGAACCTTCCCGGACGGTGTGTCCAGTGGTGTCTTTCGGGGTCGCTCACCGCTCACAGTTGCGGGGGCAGTCACGGATTTGGTGCCTACTGGCTACGCCGCACCGTGTTCCCTTTTCATCTCGTCGGCCTTGGGCGTCTGAGAACCATCATCGCTAAAAAAGCCGATGGCCGTCGGCCGGTCAACTTAAAAAGATCGACTTGAAGCTTGTGATCACAAGCAAATTTCAGTTTGACGCCTCGGCGTTAAAACCACTGCCTATTGGCGTCATCCATCGGAAAATTCGCAGAGCACAAAACTTGCACTCAACGGAGCCGTTGTTCGGTCTTGGCGTCGAAGAAAAAGGCGTTGGCGGGATCAAACGTGATTGCAACGGTGCTGTCCGGTCTCGTGGCGTCTTCGCCCTTTGTTTCTATGATGACGCGTTCTCCCGTTTGGCAAACAAGATAGGAGTACGCGACACCGCCCAGTTGTTCGGAAAGATCAACCTTCGCGCCCTCGTCCGTCTCGCTGATCACCAGATGCTGCGGGCGGAGGCCGACCAGAACCTTTTCGCCATTTTTGGGAAGTGCAACGGATGGTTCGACCATCAAATCACCAAATGCCGGAATGGCAACGTTGCCATCCTGCACGGTCCCCTCAACGAAATTCATCGACGGTGAACCGATGAAACCCGCGACGAACTTGTTGTCCGGATCGGAATAGAGCGTCATCGGGGAGCCGACCTGCTCGATCCGCCCGGCGCGCAGAACCACGATCTTGTCGGCCAGGGTCATAGCCTCAACCTGGTCGTGGGTCACATAGATCATGGTGGCGCCGATGTCCTTGTGCAGCCGGGCAATCTCGACCCGCATATCAACGCGCAGCTCCGCATCAAGGTTCGACAGCGGCTCATCGAACAGGAAGACTTCCGGTCCGCGAACAATGGCGCGTCCAATGGCAACACGCTGGCGCTGGCCGCCTGAAAGGGCCTTTGGTTTGCGCGCCAAATAGGGCTCGAGTTTCAAGATGCGGGCTGCTTCGCCGACCTTCTCCTTGATCTCGGCCTTCGGGTACCCGTTCATTTTGAGGCCGAAGCCCATGTTTTCCTCGACCGTCATGTGCGGATAAAGGGCGTAGGTCTGGAACACCATCGCGACACCGCGTTCGGCCGGATCGGATTTGGTTACATCCCTCTGGCCGATGGAAATTTTTCCGCCGGTCGTTTCCTCAAGGCCGGCAATCATCCGCAAGAGGGTGGATTTTCCGCAGCCGGACGGTCCGACAAATACACAGAACTCACCGTGTTCAATCTGAAGATCGACACCGTGAATGACCTGAACCTCACCGTATTTTTTGACGGCTCCGTCTAAGGTGACACCAGACATGAAGTTCTTCTCTCCTCCCTGGGAACAATTATCCTGGAAACTGCCAGTCCGAGACAGCTGCGGCAATATCGGATGCAGCCTTCAAGAGCGCAGGCTTTGCTTCGTTCAATTCATCAAGGCTTTTGCGCCGGGTGGATGTTGTCACCGAAAGCGCGCCAATCGGACGGCCCTTTGGTGACATAATCGGTGCTGCGATACAGATGATTTCCGGTTCATGCTCTTCCCGATCGTAAGCAATTCCCTCTTGGCGGATAGTGTCCAAATCAGCGCGCAGAGAGGCTTCGTCGGCCAGCGTTGCCGGGGTGTAGCGATAGAAGGATTGTTTGGCGATCACCTGATCGAGTTCACCTGGCTCGAGAAACGCCATCAGGACCTTGCCGACCCCCGTGCAGTATCCAGGGCCGACTTTTCCCGCTTGGGAATACATGTCGATCGGATCTTTTGCGTTGCGTTTGTCGACATAAAGCACTTGCCCGTTGTCCAGTTGCGCAAGGTGCACCGTTTCACCGACGGTCTCTGACAAAGCGGAAACGATGGGCCGCGCAATCGGTGCAATGGAACTTTGGCGCCAGGCCTGATGGGCGAGCCGGACAAGGCGGATACCCAACGCATAGGTCTGCTGCTCATCGCCGTAGGAGAGCATGCCTTGGCTCACCAGGGTTTGCAGCAGCCGGTAGAGGGTTGCCTTGGGCAGGGGGCTTTCATTGAGCAATTCGGAGAATCGGACCGGCCGGCCCTTGGCTGACACCATCTCCAGCACATCAAGCGCTTTGCCGACCGTCCCATCTCCGGTGGTGTGTTTGTTCATGTGAGCTCTCCTCCTGACCCGTTTCTTGTCGTCGAGCCTGTTGACAACGTAACCGCTCACCCGCAAGGTATCAATATACAAAACTAAGTTTCAAATAATGGAACCTTAAGGGAGGAAACCATGCGTTCCATGTTGAAGACGTCCGCGGCGGCTCTTGCATTTTTTGCAACGGCGACCGGCGGCGCATTTGCTGACGGCCTGACCGGTGATCTCAAAATCTTCTTGGATACATCCAACCCGGCTCCCCGGGCGACGATGGAAAAGATGATTGCCGATTTCCAGGCAGAAAATCCGGATCTCAACATTGAGACCACAGTGATTGACCGGGAAGCTTACAAGACTCAGATCCGCAACTTTCTGACGGCGAACGCTCCGGATGTTGCGACCTGGTATGCGGCAAACCGGATGCGCCCCTATGTCGAAGCTGGGCTGTTCGAAGATGTGTCCGACCTGTGGGATGGCACCGAAATCGGTGAAAACCTTGCATCCACAAAAGGTGCGCTGACCATCGATGGCAAGCAGTGGGGTGTGCCTTACACCTACTATCAATGGGGTGTTTACTACCGGAAAGACATCTTCGACGAGCTGGGCCTTACTGAGCCGACCACTTGGGAAGAGGAAAAAGCCAACTGCCAGAAGATCATTGATGCTGGCAAAAAGTGCTACACGATCGGCACCAAGTTCCTTTGGACGGCTGGTGGCTGGTTCGACTACTTGAACATGCGCACCAATGGCTTCGATTTCCATATGGATCTGCTGCAGGGCAAGGAAAAGTGGGATTCCGAAAAGGTCCGGGCGACATTCGCCAATTGGCGCGAACTCATCGACATGGGCGCCTTCATCGACAATCACCAGACCTACAGCTGGCAGGAAGCTTTGCCGTTCATGGTTCAGGGCGACGCTGCTGCATACCTGATGGGCAATTTCGCCGTTGCACCGCTGCGCGATGCCGGCCTCACCGATGATCAACTGGATTTCTATCAGTTTGTCGAAATCACGCCGGGTATTGAAAAGGCCGAGGATGCGCCAACCGATACCTTCCACATTCCGGCCAATGCGCAGAACAAAGAAAATGCCCGCGAGTTCCTGAAATATGTGGTGTCTCCGGACGTCCAAACATGGATCAACGACGGCAAGAACCTTGGCCAGCTTCCGGTGAACGCCAAATCCTCCGTCGATCAGGACAAGTTCCTGGAACAGGGATTTGAAATGCTGTCGACAAACTCGCCAGGCGGTGTTGCGCAGTTCTTCGATCGGGATGCTCCGGCTGAAATGGCAAAAGTTGCCATGGAGGGCATGCAGGAGTTCATGGTCAAGCCGGACAATCTGGACAAGATCCTGGCCCGTTTGGACCGGTCGGCCAAGCGCATCTACAAGGACTAACTCCGATCTGATGAAACGGGCAGGGTGTTTCGGCACCCTGCCTTAACCTGCTGTCCTGCCAGCCGGCAGAGCCAGAGACGATTTCTTCCAACGAGTTTCCGAATGGCCTACACGACAGACGGCCACCAGACATCTTGGTGGCACAGGAACCAGCAACAGTTGACGCCTTGGCTCTTTCTGGCTCCGGGAATCCTGTTTTTCCTGTTTTACGTCATCTTTCCAATCTTCCAGTCGTTCAACTTGTCGCTTTACGAGTGGGATGGACTTGGAGAAGCGGAGTTCGTTGGTCTTTACAATTACGAAGAGCTCTCCTGGGATGACGCGTTTTATACGTCCCTCAAAAACAACGTCATTTGGCTTGTTCTATATCTGGCCGCGATCCCTGCCGGCCTTTTCATTGCGTTGTTTTTGAACCAGACAGTGACTGGTATCCGGCTTTACAAGTCGCTGTTTTTCTTTCCCTTCGTGATTTCTCAAGTGGTCGTCGGACTGGTCTTCACTTGGTTCTACGATCCAACCTTCGGCATCTTGAACGTTTTGCTCGGATCTGTTGGTCTCCCGCCGATCAATGTTCTGGGGGATGAGAATTGGGTGACCATCGGGATCATCGTTGCAGGGCTCTGGCCGCAAACAGCGTATTGCATGATCCTGTATCTGACGGGCTTAAATGCCGTTGATCCAGAACAGATCGAGGCGGGGCGTCTTGATGGTGCCAAAGGCTGGCGGATGCTTTGGTACATCATCATTCCCCAGCTGCGTCCGGCAACCTTCATTGCCTTTGTCGTGACCATTATCGGTGCGCTCCGGTCCTTTGACCTGATCTCGATCATGACCAACGGCGGACCGTTTGGCGCAAGCCGCGTGCTCAGCTTCTACATGTTCGAGGTTGCCCTGTCGGAATACGGTTTCCGGATGGGATATGGCGCGGCAATTGCGGTTGTCCTTTTCCTGATCATGCTGATGTTCATCGCCTACTTCCTATGGTCGATGTACAAGGAAGAAAAGGCGCGCTGAGATGTTTCCGACACCCATCGAACGCACACCGCGCTCTTGGCAGATTACCTATCAGACCTTGTTGCCGCTTGCGCTGATCCTCTGGCTGCTGCCCCTGATCGCCGTCGCCATTTTCTCGGTCAAACCTGATGCTGATTTTGCGAATGCCAACTATTGGGGCTGGCCGTCGTCTTTTGAGGGGTTCACCAATTACGGTCTGGTCTTCACCGGATCGGACATGCCGCAATATCTCCTGAACTCGTTCAAGATCACGATCCCGACCGTGATCGGTGCGGTCGCGCTCTCCTGCATGACTGGGTTCGCGCTCGGTATCTATAAGTTCAGAGCCAACATCTGGATCTTCTTCATGTTCGTGGCCGGCAATTTCGTGCCGTTCCAGATCCTCATGGTCCCGGTCCGCGATCTCACTCTGCATTTGGGACTCTACAACACGATCACCGGACTTGTGCTGTTTCACATTGCGTTCCAGACCGGGTTCTGTACGCTTTTCATGCGTAATTTCATCCGCGCCCTACCGTTTGAGCTTATCGAAGCTGCACGGGTCGAAGGCGTAGCAGAATGGCGGATCTTCTGGTTTGTCGTCCTGCCTCTGATGAAGCCGGCGATTGCGGCGCTCTCAGTGCTGATCTTTACCTTCATTTGGAACGATTACTTCTGGGCGATTGTGCTGACCCAAGGCGTGGAAAGTCAGCCGGTCACCGCGGGGATCACCTCATTCAATGCCCAATACCGGGCCGCCTATCACCTGATGAGCGCGGGCTCCATCGTCGCAGCTCTGCCCCCGGTTGCCATGTTCTTCATGATGCAAAAGCATTTCATCGCCGGTTTGACGCTTGGGGCCGTGAAATGATCAAGACCTGGCATCTTGGCGACCAGCATCAGAGTCTGGTCCTGGCATGCCGCAATGCTGGTCTGCCGGAGGTTGTCTACTGGGGTCCGGCCCTGCCGGAGAGCGAAAACCTGCAGGTTCTGGCGGAAGCTGCGGTCATGGATGTGACCGGCGGCATGGTGGATGAAAATGCTCCACTCAGTTTGAACCCGGAAGCTTCAAGAACCTTTCCGGGTCAAACCGGTCTGTCCGCACGGGACGCCGCTGGAAAGGTTTTGGCCCCACGCTTCAGCTTTCAATCGGAAGAGCAGTCTGGCAATGAGTTGTCACTGGTTTACTCTGACGAAGACTGCGGTCTGTCACTGACATTTGGTCTTAGCCTGACGACCGACACCTCGCTCCTGAAACTACAAAGCCATCTTCGCAGCAATGACGACATCGTTGTCGACTGGCTGGCCGCGCCTGTCCTGCCGGTTCCGGCGTACACTGACGAGATGATTGAGTTTTCCGGCCGCTGGTGCTCGGAGTTCCTGACCAACCGCCTTTCCTTTGCCCCCGGCGTACGCGTCCGGGACAACCGGACGGGCCGGACCGACCATGCCCACTTTCCGGGCTTGATCGTGTGTCATTCTGGAACCTCCAATACCGCTGGTGACGCCTATGTTTTTCACTATGGCTGGTCCGGTGGCCATAAGATGGTCGCAGAGGAACTGGCGGATGGCCGGCGGCAGATCCAGTTCGGACACGCGTCGGCCAGCCTTCGCAAGGGCACGTCGTTTGAGACAGCGCCGCTTTATGCGACCTACTCTGGTGATGGCTTCAACGGGGCCGCTGTCCGGTTTCAGCGGCATGTCCGCACGCAGACTGTCAAGAACGCCCGAACGCCGCGCCCGGTGCACTACAATTGTTGGGAAGCGGTTTATTTCGGCCACAAACTCGATGAGCTGAAGGCCATCGCCGACCGGGCCGCGGAGCTTGGTGCGGAACGCTTCGTACTTGACGACGGCTGGTTCGGCAAACGCGACGATGACACGTCCTCTCTTGGGGACTGGACCATTGATCCGCGCAAATACCCGGATGGGCTCACGCCGCTCATTGACCACATCACGTCTTTGGGCATGGAATTCGGCATCTGGTACGAGCCGGAAATGGTCAATGAGGACAGCGATCTCTACCGCGCCCATCCGGACTGGATCCTGGGGCCGAAAGACCAGACACGGGGCCGCCAGCAGCTCGTGCTCGACATTGCCCGCGAGGACGTTCGCAAATACCTCTTTGACCAAATGTCGGCGGTTCTTGGCAGCTATGCCGTTGACTATGTCAAATGGGATCACAACCGGGTTTTGCCTGTTGTCGATGCGGCGCAGACTGAGGGTGTCTACACCCTCATCGATCAGCTACGCAGAGCCTTCCAGCATGTTGAATTTGAGAGCTGCTCGTCCGGCGGAGGCCGGATCGATTTCGGCATTTTGGAACGCACGCAGCGGGTCTGGCTATCCGACAGCAACGACGCGCTGGAGCGTCAACGTATTCAGCACGATGCAGCGCTTTTCCTGCCCGCGTCCGTGACCGGATCGCATGTCGGTCCACGTCACTGCCACACTTCAGGCCGGGTGATCGGCATGTCGATGCGCGCCTGGACCGCAGCCCAGCGGCACATGGGTTTTGAAATGGACCCGCGCGAGCTAACCGATGATGAAGCACGGACGCTGAAGGCCGTAACCGACTGGTGGAAGGCCAACCGGGACTGGTTGATGCAGGCGGACATCCTGCGTCTCGATACGACCGATCTGGCCATCATCGCGGAGATACAGGTGGCGGAAACCGGAGACCGGTTTGCAGCTTTCGCCGCCCTGACCCGGCCTTCCGACCAGATCCTGCCGCACCCGATCCGTTTGACGGGTCTGGACCCAGATGCTGTCTACAAGATCACGCTGACGAACCGGGACGAGACGCCCAGCTTGTCCCGTGGCGCGCCGCTCTTGAAACATCAAGAACTAGCGGTCAGCGGTCAATATTTGATGTCGCATGGCCTGACCTTACCCTGGCGATTCCTGGAGACAATCTGGGTTGTCGAAGGCCAGCGTTTGCCAAATTGAGCAAGTTATTTCGGTGTTATTGAGCCGCAAACACAAGGGACCCACTGATGTACGCGAATTTTCCGGATCTTAAAGACAGCTCGGTTTTCATCACCGGCGGTGGGTCCGGCATCGGCGCCTCTCTGACGGATGGTTTCTTGGCGCAAGGGGCCAAGGTTGCCTTCGTGCAGCGGTCCGATGCGACTGCGTTTTGCGATGAAATGGAAGAAAAACATCGCAACCGGCCAGTGTTTTTGCCGTGCGATATCACCGACATGAGTGCGCTCAAGGCCTCAATGGATGAGGCAATGAAGGCAAACGGGCCAATCACGGTCCTTGTCAACAACGCGGCCAATGACAAGCGCCACACCACGGAAGAAGTTGAGGAGGACTTCTGGGATTGGTCCCAGGCGATCAACCTGAAGGCCTATTTCTTTGCCTGCCAGCATGTCGTCAACGGTATGCGGACAACAGGCGGCGGATCAATCATCAACTTCACATCGATTTCCTACATGATGGGCAACGCAGGATACCCAGCCTACACAACTGCCAACTCGGGCATCAACGGATTGACCCGGAGCCTGGCGCGAGAGTTTGGCCCGGACCGTATTCGTGTTAACGCGATAGCGCCCGGCTGGGTTCTGACCCAAAAGCAAAAGGACATGTGGGTCACTCCGGAAGGCCTTGCTGCACATATTGATCGCCAGTGTCTCAAGGAGGAATTGGCGCCTGAAGACATGGTCGATCCTGTCCTGTTCCTTGCCTCAAAAGCAAGCAAGGCAATGACCGGTCAGTCTCTCGTGGTCGATGGTGGGGTTGTGGTGACCGGATGAGTGGACAGTATGACATTGCCTGGATCGCCGCGGATTGGGGAACAACCAATCTGCGGATTTGGGCGCTTGACGCTGCAAACAATACGGTTTTGCACAAAGCGTCGGCAAGAGGAATGAGCACACTCGCACCGGAAGACTTTGAAGGCACTCTTCTGGAGCTGATCGACGAGTGCCTGCCCGAGTGCCGAACAACTCCTGTCATCATTTGCGGTATGGCCGGGTCGCGGCAAGGATGGCGGGAGGCGCCTTATCGTGAGACACCTTGTGCGCCTCCCGGTGTCGGCAACGCCACAATCGTGGAGCCGGCCGATCCACGGCTTTCGGTCCACATCCTTCCCGGCATCAAACAGATGGCGCCCGCAGATGTGATGCGCGGCGAAGAAACCCAGATTGCCGGTTTTCTGTCTGACCATCCCTCATTTACCGGTCTGATCTGCCTGCCCGGCACCCATACCAAGTGGGTGGTATTGGAGAAGGGGACCATCACCAGGTTTCGCACGTCAATGACGGGCGAAGTCTTCGCCCTTTTGAAAGACAAATCCGTCCTGCAGCATAGCCTGGCGCAAGAGGGGTTTTGCGACACAAGCTTTGAGGTGGCAGTCAAAGAGATCACCAAGTCGCCTGAGCGACTGACAGGCGAGCTCTTTGGAATTCGGGCCTCCAGTCTGATTGCCGGGCAAACTCCCGAAGCCGCGACTGGTCGCCTTTCAGGTCTGCTTATCGGAGCTGAACTTGCCGCAATCGCGTCAGAGTTCGATCTTCAGAACACTGCGATTTTAGGCAAGAATCAGCTCTCCCGAGCTTATGGAACAGCGCTTGGTATCCTTGGTCACCAGAGCGCGTTGCTGGACGCTGAAAGTTATACGGTCAAGGGTCTAAGCTTGGCCTATGAAACACACCTGAAAGAAACAAAATGAGCCGACACATCATCGCGATCCTGCGGGGACTAACGCCTTCTGAGGCCTTGCCGGTTACAGAGGTCTTGATAGAGGCCGGTATCACCAAGATCGAGGTTCCCCTCAATTCACCGGAGCCGCTCAAGAGTATTGAGGCCATGGCGAAAGCCTATTCCGAGCGAGCAGAAATCGGTGCTGGAACTGTTCTGGAGGCTGAACAGGTTCATCAGGTTAAAACCGCCGGTGGCACATTGATCGTCTCGCCCGATTGCAATCCGGACGTCATCCGCATCACAAAGGCGGAGGGCATGTCATCCTTTCCAGGTGTGATGACACCCACGGAGTGTTTCAGCGCGCTCCGCAACGGAGCTGATGGTTTGAAGTTTTTCCCTGCCACGCTCATCGGTCCTAATGGGCTGAAGGCCATGCTTGCCGTATTACCGAAGGGAACGAAGACCTATGCGGTTGGTGGAGCCGGGCCGGACAATTTCGAACATTGGCTAAAAGCTGGCGCGACCGGTTTTGGCATAGGGACGGCGCTGTTCAAGCCGGGATATACGGTTGATGAGGTCAAAGCTCGCGCTGAGGCCATCGTCACTGCCTATGATGCTGCCGTAACATCGAATGAGTAGGGACATGACGTCGATCTACGATCATAGGCAATGCCTTTTGGGGGAAGGGCCGATCTGGCACCCGGAGCGCCAGCAGTTGTTTTGGTTCGACATTCTCAACAAAAGACTGCTGAGCCGGAGAGGCGATGAAGAACTCTCGTGGCAATTTCCGGAACATGTTTCTGCCGCAGGGTGGATCAGTGAACATGCCCTGGTGATCGCCAGTGAAAGCAAGCTATTTTTGTTCGACCTTGAAACCGGGGCCGAGCAGATGTTGTGCCCGCTGGAGGCAGACAATCCGGTCACCCGGTCCAATGACGGACGCGCCGACCCCTATGGCGGGTATTGGATCGGGACCATGGGAAAACGTGCCGAAGCGGGCGCTGGCAGCATCTACAGGTACTTCCGCGGAGAGCTGCGCCAGCTGTATTCCGGTTTGACGATCACCAATTCGATCAGCTTTTCCCCGGACGGCGAAACCGCCTATTTCACCGACACGGCAACGGGCATCATTCAGAAAACCATGCTCGACCCTTATGGCTGGCCGGTGGGTGAGCCAACCGTTTTCGCCGATCTTAGAACCGAGAAGTTGAACCCCGACGGTTCGGTCGTCGATGCGGATGGATACCTCTGGAATGCACAATGGGGCGCCCACCGGGTCGCTCGTTACGCGCCGGATGGAACCTTCATCGAAGCAATTGAATTTCCCGCTGAACAGATCTCTTGCCCAGCCTTCGGTGGTGCCGAACTGAAAACTCTTTTCGTAACAACCGCGACCGAAGGCGGGCTGACTGGTGACAGCGACGGCAAGACATTTGCCGCTGAGACATCGACCAGAGGTCTAGCGGAACACCGCGTCCGGCTTTAGAGCAAATTATGAAACGCACACTTGGCACTTGTTATTATCCCGAACACTGGCCCGAGGAAATCTGGGAGGCCGATGCCCGTCGGATGAAAGAGGCCGGCCTGACGTGGGTTCGCATCGGTGAATTCGCCTGGTCGCGGCTTGAACCCTCACCGGGGGACCTTCAGTTCGACTGGCTGGACCGGGCCATCGACACACTCGGAACAGCCGGCCTGAAAGTTATACTGGGCACACCGACTGCGACCCCGCCCCGCTGGGTTGTCGACAAGCATCCTGACATGATCGCCGTTGACGCAAGCGGTCAGCCGCGCAAGTTCGGCTCCCGGCGTCATTATTGCTTTTCCCATGAGGGCTTCCGGGTCGAAAGCGACCGCATCGTCAAACTGGTTGCCGAACGCTATGGCCGGAACCCCCATGTCGCGGCCTGGCAGACCGACAATGAATACGGCTGCCACGACACCACGATTTCCTATTCCGATGCAGCCCGCAGTGCCTTCCAGGTGTGGCTGGAAAAACGGTACGGCACCATCGACGCGCTCAACCGCGCCTGGGGCAATGTCTTCTGGTCCATGGAGTACCGCACCTTTGCCGAGATTGACCTGCCAAACCTGACGGTCACCGAACCGAACCCCTCTCATACGCTTGCATTCCGGCGGTTTTCATCAGACCAGGTGGTCAGTTTCAACAAGCGGCAGATCGAAATCATACGGGCAAATTCCGATGCTCCGGTCAGCCACAATTACATGGGCAGGATCACGGATTTCGATCACTTCAAGGTGGGCGACGATCTGGAAATCGCCACTTGGGACAGTTACCCACTCGGGTTCCTTGAGGACCGGGTCGGGGCATCGGCCGAGCATCAGCGCGCCTATGCCCGTCAGGGAGATCCCGACTTTCAGGCCTTCCATCACGACCTTTACCGCGCCGTTGGCAAGGGGCGCTGGTGGGTCATGGAACAGCAACCGGGACCGGTCAACTGGGCGCCTTACAATCCGGCACCGCTGCCGGGCATGATGCGGCTTTGGGCCTGGGAGGCCTATGCCCATGGGGCGGAGGCTGTCTGTTACTTCCGCTGGCGGCAGGCCCCGTTTGCCCAGGAGCAGATGCACGCAGGCATGTTGCGGCCGGACAATGCCGATGCTCCGGCCCTAATCGAGGCCCGGCAGGTCGCGGACGAGTTGCGTGCCGCGCCGGATGTGTCTGTGCGCCAAGCGCCGGTTGCCCTGATCTTCGACTATGACGCCGACTTTGCCTGGGCCACCCAACCGCATGGTGCCGGGCTCAGCTATTTCCAGCTGGTGTTCGACGCCTACAAGGCACTGCGCAAGCTCGGGCTGTCCATAGATATTCTGCGTCCTGAAACCCGCGATTTCACCGGCTACAAAGTCGTCGCCGCACCCGGCATGATCACCATGCCGAACGATCTGAAGACCGCCCTTGCAGAGTGTGACGCGGAAGGGGTTCTCGGTCCCCGGACAGCCGCACGAGATGCGGATATGGTTATACCGGTTCCCCTGCCGCCGGACATGCCGGGACTGGATGTCACCGTTGCACGGGTGGAAAGCCTGCGTCCGGACATGCCGATGCCCCTCAAGGGTGGCGGGGCCTTTACCGGGTACCGCGAAGAACTGGAAAGTGCTGCCGAAGCGTTGTTCGAACTGGACACCGGGGAACCGGCTGCTGTCAGCTCCGATCATCTCACATACGTTGGCGGATGGTGTGATGATGTGGCCTGGCGCCGGCTTTTTGAGCACCTTTGCGCAAAGGCGGACATACCGACCTTTGATTTGAAAGATGGCGTCCGGTGCCGCGACACCGAAGGCACGCGCATCTGGATCAACTATGGTTCAAAGGCTGCGGAAACGCCCGCCGGTCCAATTGCGGCGGCAGGGGTTCTGTTTGAAAAGTTGTAGAAAACTACTGCTGGCAGTCGATCGCTAACCCGACCGTCGAGAGATTGCCAATACAATCAAGCCCTGGTGGGTACCGCGCCTGGAAATACAATTTCGACGCTAGAGAGTGGCCAGCAGCCAGCATTGTATTCGATTGGAGTGCCGGTTGGATCGCAATTGATCGCAACCACTTCCAAAACGGGCGTGCGCGGACTGAGGTTTAGCCCATCCGCTTGCCGCGCCGTTGCAAATCCGCCCGCAATTCTTGTTTCGGCGCGCTCGTAGCGTTCGACACCGTGCGCTTTGTAAACCTCTGTCACTGAGCCCGTTTTGTTGTAGACAGCTTCGAAGTCCGGAAACCTCGCTGCCGGGAACTCTTTGGCGGTCAGATAAATTGGCTCACCATCCAAAATGCGGCGCCTGAGCAACTGAATAACTTGGGTTCCGGCTGGCAGTGCAAGGGCAACTCCGCCTTCAAACGAAACATCGCCGCGTGTGAGGTGCAATGTCTCGGTGGTCACCCGATCGCGGGCGACCTTGAAACCGTCGGCAAACCTCATGTTGCTTTCAACTTCATACCGTTCAGGTCTCTGACGGACAAAGACGCCAACACCTTTTCTGGCGTGAAGATGACCTTCCTGCTGCAATTTGGAAAGTGCCCGGCGGATGGTGATCCGGCTGACTTGAAAGACTTCGGCGAGATGAACTTCTCCGGGAAGCTTGATGCCAGGTGCCAGCTCGCCATTTTCATACGCGAACTGAAGACGGTCACATATCTGCAGCCAGATGGCTTTTTCGCCTTTGGCTCGATAGGGTTCGCGCGCGAGAGTTCGAAAAAATTCCAGATCGGTCACATCACACCTGGTGGCTTTGATTTCCTGAATTGAAGGTATATTTGACCCGGCCGTTGGCAATCACCATCCGGATGCTGCGGGTCTTTTTGTCCACCAGAATGCAATCCGCCCGCATTCCTTCTGCTATCTCGCCACGATCTGCCAGTTTTGCCGCCGTGGCTGCGTTTTTGGAGATGAGGTTCCATGCCTTTTCCAGAGGAAGAACACCGTCATCAACCAGTTTAAACGCAGCTGCCAATGGAGCTGGGTAATAGTAATCCGAAGCCAGAACGGTGCAGTGGCCGGACGCCACACTCTCCCTTGCGTCGATGGCGTTGTTCTGGGAGCCGCCGCGTACGATATTGGGAGCGCCCAAAACCACGTGTTCACCTTCTTCAGCCGCGCTTTTGGCGGTTGCGATGGTCATAGGGAACTCGGACACGGAGACGCCCAAGCGGCGGTGTTCCGTGCGGGTTTCCGGGGTTAACTCGTCATGTGCGAAGACGGAGCAGCCCGCACCCCGAGCTCCTGCGCAGATGGCTTCGATCGCAGCTGGGACCTTGTTGCGCCGTTCCCATACCTGGTTGATCAGGATCTTGCACTGGTCTTCTGAAAGGCCGGATCTGCCGGCCATCCGGCTGATCTTCGATGAGGTTTTCGGCAGGTCCAGATAGGCGGTCGTGTGATCGTTGAGTGACAGAATAGATTTGGGGTCGTCCTGAACCCAGTCAATCATGTCCTGGACATGGTTCAGTGCAAAGGTTTCCCACCGGATGTTCAGATGCATGTCTGAGGCAAAGGTCCCCCGCAGGGCTTTCAGATGCATTCGGAAATTGGCGGCAGCCTCATAGCTGCGCAAACCCGGTTCCCATGAAACAGTCAGTCCATGATAAGCGGTGGTAATGCCATTGGCGATCAACTGCCGGTCAACATCCGCCAGCGCAATTGGAAGCGGGAAGTCGACATTCGGTCGCGGCTGTATTGACCGCTCAAAAGCATCCCCGTGTACATCTATGATGCCCGGGAGAACATAGCAGCCCGATGCGTCAATTGTTTCGCTAAAATTCTTTGATGAATCAACGAAAATGCCTGAGTGAATGTTAACCGGCTCACAAATGAATTCATCGTTTTTCAGAGCGTTGCCACCAAGAATACTTATGGAAGTCAATTTCGAGCCCTCGAATATTTTAAGAATGGTGCGGTTGCGTCATGAAACCGTTAACGACGGAGATCTATAGGGAGGCTGTATGACACTCCTGTGTACACAGGAATAGCCATTGGAGAATTCAACATGCTTCGTTCTGCCATTGCTGCAGCTGCAATGATTTTCGCGCTCCCTGTTGCCGCTGAACCTGTTCGGTTTGCGGTCACCGACATCGAAGGCCTGGAAGCCCTGCAGCAGGAATTTTCTGCCTTTGAAAAGGCTCTGGAAGACACAACAGGTTTGGACATCGAACTGTTTCCGGTCAGCTCCCGCACGTCCGCCGTTGAGTCCATGAACCAGAATAAGGTCGATCTGGTTCTGACAGGTCCGGCTGAATATGTCGTGATGAAGGAACTGACCAACGCGGAAATCGTGGTTGCTTGGCAGCGTCCCAACTACTTCGCCCAGATCGTGGTGATGGCAGAAGGTGAGATTGACGGGCCACAGGACCTCAAGGGCAAGACCGTGACTTTCGGTAGTATCGGCTCAACGTCGCAGCACCTTGGCCCGGCGCAGGTTCTCGCTGACTTCGGTCTTGCTTACGGCACTGACTACACGCCGCAGATTATTTCCCGCAACGTGGCCATCGAAGCTCTGATCCGCGGCGATGTACAGGCTGTTGGCATGAACGACAGCCACTTGCGCCGCATTCGCGATGCGTTCCCTGGCGAAGCCTTCAAGGTCATTGCCCGGGGCCGTGATCTTCCGAACGACATCCTGGTCGCTCGCCCGGACATGGATCGTGATGCTTTGGAAAAAATCAAGACTGCGTTTCTGGAAAACAGCGGAGCGCTGATGAGTGCTGTTCTGAAGGGCGAAGACAACCAAAAGTATGGTGGTGGCTTCTTCCTGACCGGCGTGAACGATGAGAACTACAACTACGTTCGCGACATGTACCAGACCATTGGTGTCGACACCTCTTCATTCGTTGGTGACTAACCTCCTCTTGAAGATAGCGGGAGCGCGGGCGATCGCGCTCCTTTCCGGTGCTGTCGCTGTGTCTTGCACCGGAAATTGACACAAAGAATCCTGAGGACCGCGCGGTGCTTCACACGCCTCTCGCCGATACCAAAGATGTTGCGATTGCAACGTCGGCACTTAAGAAACAGTACAAGAATGGCCAGTTTCCGGTCCTGAAGGGCGTCAACTTGACCATCCGCCACGGCGAGCGTGTCGCATTGATCGGCTCCAATGGCAGCGGCAAATCGACTTTGTTGAAGTGCCTTATCGGGTTGCATGCTGTGAACGAGGGATCAGTCCAGACACTGGGTGAAACCTTTGGCTCCATGCCGACCGCTGCGCAGCGCGCACAATTGCGCAAGCAGACAGGTTTTGTTTTTCAAAAACACTGTCTGGTGAAACGGCACTCGGTTTTAAGCAATGTTGTCCACGGCATGCTGGGTTTGCCTGGCAGCTGGCGCGCCTTCACTCAGGCGACAGCGCCTTCTAGGTGGCGTGCGAAGGCCATGTCTGCCCTTGAGGATGTTAATCTGGCAGACAGGGCGCGGAGCCGGGCCGATGCTTTGTCAGGAGGGCAGCAACAGCGCGTTGCAATTGCGCGCGCAATCGTGCGTGGGCCACGGCTGATCATTGCCGATGAGCCGGCCGCCAGCCTTGATCCGGTGTCTGGTTCAGAGGTCATGCAACTGTTTTCCGAATTTGCTCAAGCGCGCGGGATTACCTTGCTCTTTACCAGCCATGACATGGACCACGCTGCGGCTTATTCGGATCGGATCGTCGCTCTGAAGAATGGGCAGATCCTGTTTGACAAGGCCTCGCGCGAAGTCTCTGACCAAGACCTTCGGGACACATTCCAATGAGTGGTGTGTCCCCGGACCTCCGGTCCCGCTTTTCTGGAATGTCATCGATCAACTTCGTGCTGATCCTTGTTGTTGCCGCGATTGTTCTGAGTTCTATCAACTCTGTTGCGCCATCCCTTGGCCAATTGGCGGATGGGTTGCCGAGTATGATCAACCTGCTTGACCGCATGTGGCCGCCCAACACGGACGCCAATTTCCTGACGCGCGTTGGAATGCGCCTCGTCGAGACATTTCAAATTGCCTTGGCGGGGGCCGCGATCGGGATTGCTCTCAGTCTGCCGATTGGATGGCTGGCTGCGAAAAAAGTGTCTCCCATCGGTCCGGCATCCTGGCTGGTGAAAGCTATCATTTCTCTACTTCGGACCATCCCGGATCTGGTTTGGGCGCTTTTGTTTGTGGTGACGGTCGGCCTGGGCGCCGTTGCCGGCACCATGACGATCGTTGTCGACACAATCGGGTTTTGCGGCCGGTTTTTCGCGGAAGCCATGGAAGACGCCGACAAGGAACCGCAGGAAGCGCTCGCAGCAATCGGTGCGAACAAGGTGTCTATCCTCATGGGTGGAATATTGCCGGATGCCGCGCCATCAATGATCAACACAGCCCTGTTTGCGTTGGAAAAGGCTGTCCGGTCTTCCGTCGTTCTGGGTCTTGTTGGTGCTGGCGGGATCGGTCAGGAATTGAAGGCGGCCTTCGATCTCTTCCAGTACAAAAATGCGTCCGCGATTATCCTGGTGATTTTCGTGATCGTGCTCGTGATGGAGTTCATCACCGACTGGCTGCGCAGCAAATTGCAATAGATCCGCTGCTCTTCAGGGGCATTCCAAATCATGTTGGATGCCAAGCGCAAACCGCTGGGAAGCATGAACCTGCTGCTAGGGGCCCATAGAGTGAGGGTGATCTGCCCCAGCGATTTTTTGATTGCGGCTGGCCGGACGTGTTTCGCATAGAAGCAAGACAAATGCCGGCCAGCGCACTCGGATTATTTGTTTGTACCTACTGATTGCTCATGGCTTTCAGCGGAGGTCCAACCTCATCCGGGATCGGGCAGGCATAGGGGTCTTTGGCCAGCGTCGCCTGGTGTGCGTCAATGGCCTGGCTCAAAACACCAGTGTCCTCAAAGAGATCAACGGCTGTGCCTGCCATGATCTTTGCAGCATGGACCATGCCCTTGTGCGCAGCCGGTGCCTTTCCTTGCGCAGTCAGCTGCCAGGTGTGGAACGGGGTGCCCACTGCACAGGTGGCAACGCGGGCCTGAACGGTCGGCACGGCCCAGCTGACATCGCCAACATCGGTGGACCCTTCTCCACCTTCGCTTTGGCGATCCAGCGGGGCGACGAAATCACACAGCGCGAGATCTGGATCAACCTCTGCCCCGATCCGGCGGAACGAGACGTTGATATTGTCCTCGCTGAGCGTCTCACGGATCTTGTTTGCAAAGATGCGGTCCGTTTCGTCGAAATCAGGGGCACCCAGCCGGTCCAGATTGCGCTGCATGGTTTCTTCCAATGGGCGGTTGCCAAGCAGATTGGAGACGCCACTAACAACACTGGTCTCGACTGTTGTCTCGGTCATGAGCGCTGCGCCTTCGGCAATCTTGCGCACCCGGCCGATCAGGTCGCGCAGTTCTTTGAGGTTCCGCGCCCGGACCAGCTGGCGCACGGTTGCCTTGGACTGGACGACGTTCGGCGCAATCCCACCGGCATCCAGATAGGCATAATGCACCCGGGCGTCGTCCGGCATATGCTCGCGCATGTAATTTACGCCCACATTCATGAGCTCGATTGCATCGAGAGCACTGCGGCCAAGTTCAGGTGCACCGGCCGCATGAGCCGCACGGCCATGGAAAGTGAAATCGATCCGCGTGTTTGCAAGGGACTTGGCTTCGTTGACCCCGGTGAAGGTAGCCGGGTGCCAGGAGATTGCTGCATCGACGTCGTCGAACAGGCCTTCGCGAACCATGAAGGTCTTGGCCGCGCCGCCTTCTTCGGCGGGGCAGCCGTAATAACGCACACGCCCTTTGAGCCCGCGTTCTGCCAGGTAATCTTTCACAGCGGACGCTGCCATCAAAGCTGCAGAGCCGAGAAGATTGTGCCCGCACCCATGCCCGGGACCGCCAGCCTCGACCGGCTGATGTTCGGCAACACCAGCAACCTGACCAAGTTCGGGAAGGGCGTCGAACTCGCCCAAAATGGCAATGACCGGACCTTCGTCGCCTGCTTCGCCCAAGATCGCCGTTGGAATGCTGGCAACACCTTCGGTGATCTTGAACCCTTCCTGTTCCAGCATTTTCTTATGCTCAGCAACGGACTTGAATTCGGTATAGGCAATTTCCGGCAGGTCAAAGACACGGTCGGAGAGGCCGATGTAGTCCTCCCGGCGGCTGTCGACCAGATCCCACACGCGATCCGTATTTTTCATTGTGTCCTCCCAAAAGGTCAGCGGAGCCCCGTCGCGCCGCACAAATGCGGCACGGGGCAGGTTTTCGTATTGGCAATCCCGACTGCCGGGATCAGAGCGTCTTCCAGTAGTGGCAAGCGACCGAATGGCCGTCGCCAAATGTCTCAAGGCCCGGCTGTTCCTGGCGGCAGAGGTCCTGTGCATGTGGACAACGCGGATTGAAGAAACATCCTTTCGGCGGATCCAGAGGAGACGGGATTTCGCCTTCGATTGGCGCAAAGTCCCGCTTTCGTTGATCCAGCCGGGGTGCTTCTGCAAGCAGGGCTTTTGTGTAGGGGTGTTTCGGCGCGCTGAAGATCTCTTCGGTCGAGGCGCTTTCGACAATCCGTCCGAGATACATGATCGCGACCCGGTCCGCGATATGTTCAACAACGCTGAGATCGTGGCTAATGAAGAGATAGGTCAGGCCAAACTCTTCGCGCAGATCCATAAAGAGGTTGATAACCTGCGCCTGGATCGACACGTCCAGGGCCGCAATCGCCTCATCACACACCAGAAATTTCGGTTTGACCGCAAGTGCCCGCGCAATGCCGATGCGCTGACGCTGGCCTCCAGAAAACTGGTGGGCGTATCGCCGTTTCAAAGATGGATCCAGGCCGACCTTCTTCATGATGTCGTCGACATAGTCAGAGGCTTCTGACCTTGAAACGACACCGTGGACTTGCGGCGCTTCGCCTATGATGTCTTCTACCCGCATGCGCGGATTGAGACTGGCGAAAGGATCCTGAAAAATCATCTGAATGGCGAGTGTTGCTGCTTTCTTGTCAGCGCGCGACATCGTGGCGACGTCCTGGCCCTGAAACAGCAGCTGTCCGGAGCTTGGGGCATGAATGCCTGCAACAACACGGCCAAGCGTTGATTTGCCGCAGCCAGATTCGCCGACAAGACCCAGCACTTCACCTTCCTTGACGATGAGGTTCACTTCATCGACGGCGTGGACGATTTCCTCCCGGATGCCAGCACCCAGTTTTTGCGCGACTTTTTCGGCAATATCGAGCCGTTTGGCAAAACGTTTCGAAACGTCTTTGATCTCAACAAGTGGCGCGTTCATTCGGCTGCAGCCTGTGCCTGAGGGTTAAAACAGCGGATATCCCGGTTCGCGACATGAGTGATCGGCGGCGGGGCTTTGCAGGCTGAACTTGCTGATCTGCACCTCGGGGCAAAGGCACAGCCTTCGGGGAGGGCCAGCATGTTCGGCGTCATACCTTCAATCTGGAACAATCGTTCGCCGCGCTTGTTTGCGGTTGGAACAGATCCGAGGAGCCCGACCGTGTAGGGATGCAGCGGGCGGTCGATGACATCGTCGGTCAGACCCTGCTCGACGATCCGGCCCGCGTACATCACAGAGATCCGGTTGGCGAGGCCCGCGACGACGGCGAGATCGTGCGTGATCCAGATCATCGCAGTGCCCGTTTGGCGCGTCAGCTTCTGCGCTTCGTGGATGATCTGTGCCTGGATTGTGACATCCAGTGCCGTCGTCGGTTCATCGGCGATGATCAGATCCGGTTTGTTGAGGAATGCGATCGCGATCGATACCCGTTGGCGCATGCCGCCGGACAGCTGGTGCGGATAGGCTTTTAGCCGCTCTTCGGGGGAGGGGATGCCGACAAGGCCGAGTGCATCCCGCGACCGTTCCCAGGCTTCTTTCTTTGAGACTTTCTCGTGTGCAAAGATCGCTTCCATCATCTGGGAATCGATGCGCAGAACCGGGTTCAGCGTCATCATCGGATCCTGAAAGATCATCGATATCCGATTGCCGCGGATGGATTTCAGCGTCTCCTCCGGTGCATTGGCAATCTCATTGCCATTGAAACGGATCGAGCCTTCGACGATCCGCCCTGGTTGATCAATCAGGCCCAGAATGGAGAAACCGGTGATGGACTTGCCAGACCCCGATTCCCCGACAAGGCCCATGATCTCGCCCTTGTTGACGGTGAAATCAACGCCATCCACGGCTTTGACAACACCTGCGTGGGTGAAGAAATGCGTCTTCAGCCCTGCGACCTCGAGAACCGCCGTCATTTCTTCATCCTCGGATTGAGAACGTCGCGCAGCTGATCGCCGACGAGATTGATCGAGGCAACGGTCAGGAGAAGCGCAATCCCGGGAAAGACAGAGATCCAGTACCGGCCGGACAGCATGTACTCAAAGCCATTGGCAATCAGAACGCCGAGAGACGGTTCGGTTTGCGGCAGACCCACCCCAAGGAAAGAGAGCGTTGCTTCCAGTGAGACCGCATGGGCTGTCTGCACTGTCCCAACCACGATCAAGGGGGCGAGGCAGTTCGGCAGGATGTGACGAAACACAACCCGTGTCTTGGAAAGCCCGAGACATTGGGCTGCTTCGACGTATTCCTTGCCACGCTCAACCAAGGCCGTGGCGCGAACGGTTCGCGCGTAATAGGCCCATTGGGCAACAACAAGCGCAAGAATGATCTTGTCGATGCCCTTGCCCAATGCGGCCACCAGCATCAGGGCCACCAAGGCTGCAGGGAACGACAATTGAAGGTCGACAACCCGCATGATAACGGCTTCTGTCCTGCCGCCTGCATAAGCCGCGATCAGGCCAACGACCATCCCGACAAACAATGCGATCACGCCGGATGCCAAGCCCACGGAAATGGAAATCCTGAGCCCATAAAGAATAGCTGAATAAAGATCCCGGCCAGCGCCATCGGAGCCCAGCCACATGGTATATCCGGCGAATGCTTCCGATCCGGGCGGCAGCCGTCCGTCCAGAACATCGACCTGCGCCAGGTCATAGGGGTTTTGCGGCGTGATCCAGGGCGCAAGAATGGCCAGGGCCATGATGATCACGAGGATGAAGAACGCCGTTGCCGCAATACGGCTTTCGAAAAACTCAGCCCGGAAACGCTGGAACGGTGTTTCAACCTTCACTTTGGCAGGCGCTGGAGATTGCAGTGTTGTATCGCTCATGCGCCCTGATCCTGCAAACGGACACGTGGGTCCAGAATTGAATAGAGGATGTCAACGACCAGGTTGATGACCACGAAGAACAGCACCATGATCATCAGGTAGGCGACGACGACCGGCCGGTCGAGTTGAAGAATGGCATCGATCAGCAACTTGCCCATTCCTGGCCAGGCAAAGATCGTTTCTGTCACAACAGAGAATCCGATGAGGCTGCCGAATTCCAGGCCCATGACTGTCACAACAGGAATCATGATGTTCTTCATCACATGAACAAAGATGATCCGCCTGGTCGAAATGCCCTTGGCCCTTGCGTATTTCACGTAGTCTTGGCTCATCGCTTCCCGCACGCCGGCCCGCGTTAAGCGGATGGCAAGCGAGATTTTCAGAAGTGCCAGGTTCAAGGCCGGTAAGAAAATGTGCCGTAGACCGTCCCAGGTCGCCAAACTGGTCTCAATCCCGAAAATCGTGGCCGTGTCGCCTCGCCCTGTTGAGGGCAGCCACCCGAGTTCAACGGCGAACAGCAATATGAGCATCAAGCCGACCCAGAATGTCGGCAGGGAAAACCCGAGAATGGATCCGGCCATGATGCCCTTGGAAATCGGGTTGTCCGGATAAAGTCCGGAAAACAGACCAAGCGGGATGCCAATGACAATGGCGAGCATCAACGCACTGAACGCAAGCTCCAGTGTGGCCGGCATGTGGTGCAAGATCAGCTTCAAGGCTGGTTCGCCGAAGATGAAGGAATCGCCCAGATTGCCTTGGGCTGCCCCTTTCAAGAACAGCAGATATTGATCCCAGATCGGACGGTCGAGACCAAGGCGGCGGATTGCGGCCTCGATGTCGGCCTGATCGGCATCAGGGCTGACCAGCATATAGACCGGGTCGCCAACAATGTTCACACCGAAGAAGACGATCACCGACATGAGGAACACGACGAGGAACGCCTGCATCAGCCGGCGGATGACAAAAACAGACATAAGGAGTTCCAGGTTCAGGGAAATTCCGGGCCGCTGAGATCAGCGACCCGGAAATCGCTGGTTATTCCTTCACGACACCCATGGCGAGCGTGTACTCGTCGGTGCGGGGAATATACTTCAGGCCCTTCTTGGCCGCCCAGGTGTTGACCTGGAAGTGGGTCGGGATGATCGCGACATCATTGATGGCCATCTCGGTGGCTTCCGCGAGCAGGTCCTGACGCTTTTCATCATCAACGGTCCGCAATGCTTCTTCGATCTTCGCATCGATTTCCGCATTGGAGTGGCGCCCACGGTTTGATGACCCGAAGCCCTTGTCCTTGTCGTAGGTGTGGATCAGAGACTTCAGCGGAGATGAAGCTTCGCCCGACCCGGCGCCCCAGCCGACCAGGATGAAGCTGAACTCCGGCTGACCATCGGCACCGCCACGGGACGCGCGGCCGAAATAGACGGAACGCGGCATCGTTTCGACCGCAGTCTTGATACCAACACGTGTCAGCATCTGACCGATCGCCTCGGCGATTTTCGCATCATTGATGTAGCGGTCGTTCGGGCCGTGAATAGTCAATTGGAAACCGTCCGGATATCCGGCTTCCGCCAACAGTTCCTTCGCACCGTTCGGGTCGTAATCAATCGGCTGCAGGTTTTCCGAAACGCCAAAGAAACCCTCCGGCAACAGCTGGCCGGCCGGCAGTGCCACGCCTTCCATCACCCGGTCGACGATCGCATTCCGGTTGATCGCCTTGGAGATAGCCAGACGCACGCGCTGGTCAAGAAGCGGATTTTTGATGTCGCCGCCGTCAGCGCCCTTCACAAAGGGCGAGTTCTCGCGGAACTGGTCCAGATGGAGGTAGATGACCCGGTTGGAAACACCCTGACTCAGCTGGATTTCGTCCTTGCCTTCAAGCACGCCGATATCTGTCGTCGGCACGCTGGCGATCATGTCGACATCACCAGCAAGCAGAGCGGCGACACGGCTCGGACCGGATTTGATCGGGCGGAAGTCAACTTCACTCCAGATCGGAGCGTCGCCCCAGTAGTCATCGTTACGCACCATGGTGATGCTTTCACCCGGCTTGTAGCTTCCGAACTTGAAAGGACCGGTGCCAATCGCAGCGGTACCAGTGTTGAAGTCTTCTGTCGCCGCGCCACATCCCGCGCTGTCCGAGATCACCGGGATCGTCGAAATGTCGTTCGCCATCAGCGGATACGGCGTTTCGGTGGAGATGTGGACCGTGTAGTCGTCGATCTTCTTGAAGGTTTTGCCCTTCAAATAGGTGCCGAAGCCAGATGGGGAATTCGGGACATCCGGAGCCCGCTCCATAGTGCAAATGACGTCATCGGCATTGAAGTCGCTGCCGTCATGGAATTTCACGCCTTCGCGCAGTTTGAATTCCCATGTCAACTCATCGATCGGTTGCCAAGAAACGGCAAGGCCCGGCGACAAACGTTGCTTTTCGTCTTGCGCAATCAGGCGATCAAACAGGTGATACGAGATCGCGTTGTTCGGACCCAGATTGTGGAAATGAGGATCCATCGCTGTTGGCTCGGAAGCCAACCCAATGGTCAGTTTTTCTGCGGATGCTGCCCCGGTTAACAAGGCAAACACGCTTACAGACACCGCGGCTGCGGCAGTAAGTTTTCTCATGACAATATAACTCCCTCGGAAGGCGCGGTGCCCTTTTGCCGGACCTTTTTGCCGCACGCTGAAAAGGATGGTAGCTTGCAGAAAATTCATTGCCAACAGAGAATTTAATCCATTTTTGCATAGGTTAATTCATCTTGTCGGCATGACCATTTATAAGGCAGATCTCAACCTATGGCAGAGCCACGGCACAGACTGAGGGAAATGGAAGCGCTCCGTGCGCTCGTGACCACCGGCACGACAATTGGTGCCGCGCGGCGCCTCGGTGTTTCGCAGTCCTCTGTCAGTCGCGCGTTGGGGCAATTGGAGCAGCGGGTTGGCCGGACTCTGTTTTTGCGAAGTGCCGGCAAGATCGAACCGACCGCTGCCGCGCTCAGGCTCAACGAGCAGCTCGATCCGCTTTTTGAAACGCTCGCTCTGATTGAAGGCGCGGAATGGGCGGAGGCCGATGAAGAGCCCTTGCGCCTCATTGTTCCGCCCACACTTGCCCATAACTTCATCATCACAAGAGTGGCCGCGTTCTTGAAACAGAACCCGGGCAAGAACCTGCAGCTGGATATTCAGGCAACGGATGTGTTGGTCTCTGGTATCCTGGATCTGCGTTATGACCTGGGGCTGACCAGCGCGATGATTCAGCGCTCTGGTGTCACTCTCGTGCCGTGGCTCCGCTCTCATGTGGTTTGCGCAATGCCCAAAGGGCATCCGCTTGAAGCGAAGGAAATCGTCACTCCCGCCGATCTGGAAGGCGTGGAGTTGATCGAATTTCTAAGGCGCTTGGGAACCCGCGCGATCACCGAACAGTTGTTTGCCCGCTCTGGTGTCAAACCCCGAACGGTTGCGGAAACGGCGACGAACATGGCCGCACTGGAGCTTGTCCGTGAAGGGCTGGGTGTGACCGTACTTAATCCCTTTCCCGTACTTTCCGTTGGTGTGCCGAACATTTCTGTCCGGCCATTCGATGCACCGATCACTTATGATACCAGCTTCGTGTTGCCCGCGGGGCGCCAACCGTCAGAGCTTGCCCAGCAGTTCATGGAGTACATCAAGTCGACCACACCGGCCGATGACTACTCAGAGGCCGTTTGACCGGCGATCAGCCACGACGAACAATTGCAAACAAAGAGATACAGACAAGGGAGTAGGCATGACACAACGCAGTGCAGCGATTGGGGCGGCGGCGAAGAGTTTCGAAGATGGCAGTTTTCAAAAAGATCTAACTGCGCTGGTCGCTGTCCAAACATCCAGCCGCGAGGAGGAGCACCGGCCCGACCTGACGCGCTATCTGGATACAGAGATGCGCAAGCGGTTCGAAGCGATGGGATTTGCTGTCGACATCCACCCCAATGAAATGCTCGACCGGGCGCCCTTTCTCGTTGCCAAGCGGATCGAGGATCCAAGCCTGCCTACACTGTTTTGCTACGGACACGGGGACACGGTTCCTGGAGAAGAAGGCCGCTGGAACGATGACCGGGATCCCTGGACGCTGGATGTCGCGCAACCACCGTCCGGTCCCCGCTGGTATGGCCGCGGCACAGCCGACAACAAGGCGCAGCATGCCATCAATATGGAAGCCATGCGCCATGTGATCGATACGCGCGGCCGTCTTGGTTACAACGCCACGTTCCTGATCGAGATGGCAGAAGAAATGGGCTCGCCCGGGCTCTATCAATTTTGCCGGGACAACCGGGACATGCTGGCAGCCGATCTGTTGATTGCATCGGACGGTCCGCGGTTTTCAACAGATGCGCCGGATATCAAGCTTGGTACGCGAGGCGGTTTGAACCTGAGGTTCCGTCTGGAATACCGGGAAGGTGGCCACCATTCCGGCAATTGGGGAGGACTCCTTGCCAATCCGGCCATCGTGCTAATGCATGCGCTCACGACCCTGGTCAGCCGAAACGGCGAAATCCTTCATCCCGGCCTGAAACCTGCCCATATCAAGAATTCCGTGCGCGACGCGCTTGCCAAGGTGACGGTTACATCCGGACCGGATGATCCGGAGATTGATCCCTGGTGGGGAGAGCCGGGCTTGAGCGGCGCGGAAAAAGTCTTCGGCTGGAATACATTTGAAGTCCTGTCTTTCATTGCAGGGGATCCGGAGAAACCGCAAAACGCTGTTCCCCCCTTTGCCGAAGCCATCTGCCAGATCCGCTTTGTGGTGGATACGGACCCCGACACTTTCCTGCCCCTGATCCGCCAGCATCTGAAGGACAACGGGTTTGATGGCATCTCGGTTGAACCGGCCCGGATGTCGATGCTGCGTGCTTCACGGCTCGATCCGGAACATCCGGCCGTTGCCTGGGCCGTCACTTCAATTGAAAAGACGACTGGCAAGCCGGTCACCGTTATCCCGAATGCCGGTGGTTCCCTGCCAAACGACATCTTTCTCAACACCATCGGCATGCCAACGCTCTGGGTTCCACACAGCTACACCGGCTGTTCCCAGCACGCCCCCAACGAACACGTCCTGCCGCATCTGATGAAAGAAGGACTGGAGATGATGACAGGCTTGTTCTGGGATCTGGGGGATGGGTTTCCCTAACGTTCAGATGTCACCCTAGTTTCACCCAAGCTGCATTTGTTGGCGAGCTATGAAAAAGGCGGCGATTATAGCCGGTGTTTTGCTTGTCAAACTGACACTGGTCTGCCGGTTTCGAGTGACTTGGCCGCCGCATCTGCCAGGATCTGCGCGCGCAGACCGTCCTCAATGCTGGGTGATGGCTTTCTTCCGCTGTTCAGACAGTTAATGAAGTGGGTGACTTCCGCCAGATAAGCCGCTTCATAGCGCTCTAGAAAGAAATGCTGGGCGGGAGCTCTTGCAAAGCCAGTTTGGGTGGCCACCTCGACTGTGTTTTCCAGGATGTTTTCTGCCCGCAGCATGCCTTTTGAACCGTGCACTTCCAGCCGCTGATCATAGCCGTATGCCGCCCGCCGCGAGTTTGAAATCTGGCAGATCTTTCCGCTTTCCGTTGTCAGCGTGACTGCCGCGGTGTCCACATCACCCGCCTTGCCAATTTCCGGATCGACCAGGGAGGAGCCAACCGCGAAGACCGTGACGGGCTCTTCGCCAAGTATAAACCGGGCCATGTCGAGGTCATGGATCATCATGTCCCGGAACAGGCCGCCAGATGTTCTGATGTAGTCGATCGGCGGCGGGGAGGGATCGCGGGACAAAATGGTGACCAGCTCGACATCCCCAATGTCACCACCGGCAATTCGGCTCTGCAGGTTTGCAAAGTTGGGGTCGAACCGGCGATTGAAGGCCGTCAGGAACATGACGCCGTTTTCGTCGACCACCTTAACGCAGTCCCGCACCCGATCAGAGGAAAGGTCGACCGGCTTTTCGCAGAAAATAGCCTTCTTTGCCCGTGCCGCCTGATGGATCAGATCGTAATGGGTCGTCGTTGGCGTGCCGATGATAACGGCGTCAATGTCATCACCTTCGATGATGGCCGCGGCCTTACGCACCTCTGCACCGGTTGTTGCCGCAAGCGCTTGAGCGGGCGCATCGAATGCGTCTGCCACCGCCACCAGCGTCGCGTCCGCAGACGCCTGAATGGCGCGGGCGTGTACCTGACCGATGCGCCCGCATCCGAGCAAACCAAATCTCACCATTTCTTATTCCTTGGGCTCGTTCTTTGATGGTCCACCGAAGGCCTTGAGAACAGTGCGGGTCGCTGCGACCATCGGATCATGTGTTTCTGATAAGATCGTCACCCGGTCAAACCGGTCCGGATCCCGATTGACTGCGTCCCGCATCGCAGTTCCGAAGGCCTTGCGCAGCTCGGTTCCGATGTTGAATTTGCAAATGTTTGTATTTCTGGCGAGCTTTTGCCGCTGATCGACAGGGACACCGGAGCCCCCATGGATGACCAGCGGGACTGTGGTTCGTGCCTGGATCGCGCTGATGCGGGCCTCATCCAGTCCGCCTTCCTTGTTTTCCTGAAGATGAACATTGCCGACCGAGATCGCCATGGCATCCACGCCGCTGTCTGCCGCGAATTTTTCGGCATCCACGGGGTCTGTGCCTTCAGAGGCATCCCCTTGCGCATATCCGACAAAGCCGATTTCACCTTCGCACGATATCCCGGCGGAATGCGCAAGTTCCGCAATCCGCGCGGTTTCGTCGATGTTCTGGGCGAGGGGCTTGCGGGACCCGTCATACATCAGCGAGGTGAACCCGCTGTCGAGCGCCTCCCGGCATTCCTCGAACGTGTAGCCGTGATCAAGATGCGCCACCACGGGAACGGTTGCGCCTTCAGCGAGGTGCCGGAACATCGCCCCCAAAACGGGAAGAGGTGTGTACTTGCGGCAGGAAGGGCCTGCCTGCAAGATCACCGGAACACCTTCTTCTTCGGCAGCAGCCACATAGGCGCGCATATCTTCCCAGCCGAGCGTCACCAGACCGGCGACGGCATAACCGTCTTTCAAGGCCGGTTGCAGGACTTGGCTCAGTGTTGCCAGTGTCATTTGAATTTGGCCACCATGTCCTTGATCCCGGGGATCGTTTCGACCTGATAGGCATGGGTCGGCTGGAAATACTGCACCAGTGAACGCTGGCTGAGACCGCCCAGGATTGTGAAATAGTACATCTCGTACCCGGGCATGACGGCGCAGGGGTGGTAGCCCTTGTCGATCATGAAGGTCGAGCCGTCCATCAGCTGATAGGCTTCTCCGGGAACCCCCTCTTCGCGCTGAAGGATCTGGACACCGGAGCCGTGTTTCGGCCGGAAGCGGAAGTTGTAGGTCTCATCGTGCCGGGTTTCATGCGGCAGACGGTCGGTGTCGTGCTTGTGGGCCGGAAAGCCGGACCAGCCGCCCTGGCCAACGGTAAAAAGCTCGCTGACCAGCAAACGACCCACCTTGCCGTACTGTTTCTGTCCAAGGATGTGCTTGATCTTGCGATGGGTCTTGGTGTCGTCCGATCCGTACTGGACTAGATCGATTCCATCGACGCGCACATCGAACGGCTCCAGCACTTCGTCATACCTTGCGCCAGCGATGAACGTCTCCGTTTCATCGGAGGTACAGATGATCGTCACCTTGGCTCCAACAGGGATGTAGACGCCCTCAGGCTCTCCGTCCCAGACGTCTTCGCCGCGGTTGCCGAGCTTGTCGAATGTGATGCCCTCAACTTCAACAGTCACCGTGCCGGTTGCAGGCACGACGCAGGTTTCATAGCCGGGTACCTGATAGTGGAACGCCTCGCCCTTCTTGAGCTTGACGATGTTGAAATAGTTCAGCGGAACGGTCGGATTGTCGATATCCACGATCGGCTTGTTCTGGTTATCATGCGGCGCGATATGCATGGAATGGTCCTTTCAGACTGGATCAGCGGGCGAGAAATCGGGATCGAATTCACGCCGAAAGCTGATCGCTCTTAGTGTGGTCGAGCATCTTTGAGCGTTTTCATCAAAACGTCCGATGCTCTTGTGTCGGGCCAGGATGCGAGGCCAAGAAGGCCTCCAACTCGGTTTTGTCTGGCATTGCGGGAGCGCAACCGGGTTTGGCAACAACAATGGATGCACAGGCGGACCCGCGGAGAATGGCTTCCTTGAGCTCAAAACCATCTGCGATGGATGTCATGAGGCCGCTCATGAAACTGTCGCCTGCGCCATTGGGTTTGAGTGCTTCAACGGGGTAGATGCCCGTTCTGAACTCGCCATCGCGGGTGATGGTGATCGCTCCAGCTTCACCCATCTTGTAGATTACCAGCTCGGCTGTTGTGCGCACGAGTTCCCGGGCTTTCTCCAGTCCCTTGTCATAGTCTCCGGCCATGAAGCCAAATTCCTCGTCATTGCCGACAATCATGTCGCATTGGGCAGCAGCGCCGGACAGAACATCAGCAGCGACATCTGCCGACGGCCAGGAGTAAGGCCGATAGTCGACATCAAAGATCAGAGGCAGGTTTGCTGCCCTGGCAAGGTCAAAGGCCTTGAAGGTCGCGCTTCGCGAAGGCTCGGCCGCAAAGACAGTGCCGGCGGTGATCAGCGCGCCATATTTTCCGTAGTCAACGCGGGCAACGTCGTGCTCATTCATTTGAAAGTCGGCTGCACCATTGCGGTAGATGACATTGCGGTGCCCTTCCACCACAGACTCGTAGAAAGCAAGCGAATTGCGGTATTCACCGCCAACAGGCGTGACGTGCTCCGTATCAACGCCGTAGTGCTTCAGCTGCCCAATGCAGTAGCTGCCAACGCTGTCGTCTGAGACCCGGGTCACCAGTGCAGCCTGGCCGCCAAGCTTGCAGATGCCGGCGCCTATATTGGCGGCTGATCCGCCGAGACCGACGCCGAGCCGCTCAGCATCTTCAGCCCGCACCCCGGCATCGGTGAAAAAGTCGATCCCGGCGCGTCCCACCACAACGAAATTGTTCCGGGCAATCGCTTCAAGAAGCATCAGACCCCCCGGCGCTGTTTCGGGCGCGTGGACTCCCAGTCCTCATGTGCAGCCCGGACCTTGTCGCTCGATGTCACATGCGGGGTTCCAACCTCCCACCAAGTATGTCCTTCGGCTGTCCAGCCTTCATAGGCATCAACTTTCATACAAATGACGTAGGTTTTGTTTGCCGCCTTGGCCCGCTTGAAGGCCTCCCCAAGTTCAGCAGGATTGGACACCGTTTCCGCGTGCGCGCCCATCGACGCAGCATGGGCCTCAAAGTCGACAGCAAACGGTTCTGGGACGGTCGGACAATCCGCAATGAGATTGTTGAAACTTTCGTTGCCTGTGTTGTTTTGCAGTTTGTTGATAACCGCAAACCCGCCGTTGTCGAGCACCAGAACGATCAATTTTTTGCGGGTCAAAACGGATGAGTAGATATCCGAGTTCATCAGCAGATAAGAGCCGTCACCGGTGAAGATGATCGTGTCCTTGTCCGGTTCGCGCTCGGACTGGGCAATGCGTGCGCCCCAGCCACCGGCAATCTCGTATCCCATGCAGGAATAGCCAAATTCGACATCAACCGTGCCGATGTCGAGGGTTCTCCAATTGGCCGTTACTTCCGCCGGCAGGCCGCCGGCCGCGGCAACAACGCGATCCCGGGGATCGCAGAGTTCGTTGACCACACCAATTGCCTGGGCATAGGAGTTTGGACGATTGCCATAAGACACGTTGTCAGCAACGTATGCGTCCCAGGCTTTCCGTTCTTCACCCGCAGTCCCGGTCCAGTCCGAAGGTGTCTTGTAGTCCGCACAAGCCTCACCCAAGGCCAAAAGTCCGAGTTTTGCGTCGCCGACAACAGGGATCGACATGTGTTTGCCAGCGTCATGGCGGGCTGCGTTGATCGAAATGAAACGGGCCTCGTGTGCAAAAGCGGTCCAGGATCCTGTGGTGAAATCCTGAAGGCGGGTGCCAATCGCAAGAATGACATCTGCTTGTTCCGCCAGATTGTTAGCGCTGTTCGATCCTGTCACGCCGATCGGGCCTGCGTTCAAGGAATGCGTTGCCAGAAGATTGGCGCGGCCTGCAATGGTTTCGACCACCGGGATCTGATGCTTTTCCGCAAACGCCGTGAGTTCGCTGACCGCGCCACTGTATTGGACGCCGCCACCGGCAATGATCAGCGGGCGCTTGGCCGTTCTCAGCAGTGCCGCCGCATCGGCAATTTCCCGCTCGTCGGGGGCACTCCGGCGGATGCGATGTACCCGCCGTTCAAAGAAGCTTTCCGGATAGTCATAGGTCCAGCCTTGCACATCCTGGGGAAGGCCGAGAAATGCAGGGCCGCAGTCGCCCGGATCCAGCATCGTCGCAAGAGCGGCGGGGAGCGACTGAATGACCTGCGCCGGATGCGTGATCCGGTCCCAATAGCGGGTTACCGCCTTGAACGCATCATTGACGCCAAGTGTCGGGTTGTTGAAGTGCTCAAGCTGCTGCAGCACCGGGTCGGGCAGGCGGGTGAGAAAGGCATCACCGCACAACATCAGCATGGGCAAGCGGTTGGCATGTGCCAGCGCGGCAGAACTGAGAAGGTTCGACGTGCCAGGGCCAGCACTGGCTGTGCAGAACATGAACCGCTGCCGTAGCCACTGTTTGGCATAAGCAGCTGCTGCAAACCCCATGCTCTGCTCGTTTTGTCCACGATAAAGGGGCAGCTCTTCCTGATGATTGTAAAGGGCCTCACCGAGGCAGGTCACGTTTCCATGGCCGAAAATGCCAAAGCCGCCGCCGCAAATTCGTATTTCCTTGCCGTCGACTTCGATAAACTGATTTGCCAGGTAGCGGACAATGGCCTGCGCAGTTGTGAGCTGAACCGTCTTGGAGCTCATCCAGGTCTCTCCCTGTAACGTGTTTTCTCGCAAGGCATTCGATTGATGCTTGCGTGTTGTTGGTTCTCAAGATACAAATTTTGCAACCGGTTGCAAATCTTTTTCGAAAGAGGCAAAACTAAAACCGGAAACCGGAGTGAGGCATGGCGGAAATCGGGATCGGTATCCTCGGCGGAGGCTACATGGGCAAGGCGCATGCCGTTGCCATGTCTGCCGTCGGTGCTGTTTTCAACACCGCGTTGCGGCCGCGGCTTGAAATGGTTGGTGCAAGTTCACTCGCGTCTGCTGAAAAGTATCGTGATGCCTTCGGTTTCAACCGCGCTGCCGCCAATTGGCAAGAGCTTGTCGAAGATCCAAGGGTCGAAGCGATTGTAATCGCATCCCCACAGTCTACTCACCGGGATATCGCCGAAGCCGCATTTTCGTTGAACAAGCCTGTTCTGTGCGAAAAGCCAATGGGCGCAAGCCTGGAGGATTCGGAGGCCATGGTCGCAGCTGCGGAGAAAAGCGGCTGCGTGAATATGGTCGCCTACAACTATATTCGTACTCCGGCCAGCCAGTACGCCCGCAGACTTATCGCAGATGGTGTCATTGGCGACATCACATGGTTTCGCGGTGAGCATACGGAGGATTTTTATGCTGACCCGAAAGCTCCGGCGTCCTGGCGCACAGTGGGTGATGCGAACGGCACCATCGGCGATCTCGCACCCCACATGATCAACGCTGCGCTTGCGCTGGTTGGTCCGGTGCGCAGTGTCATGGCAGAAATCGAACGGGTTCATGAAGACCGTCCTGGCGGCAAGGTAACGAACGACGACCATGGTCAGATGATGACGCGCTTCGAAAACGGAGCGATGGGACACATGTACTTCAGCCGGATCGCGACTGGCCGGAAGATGGGATACGCCTACGAAATCACAGGAACAAAAGGCGCTATCCGTTTTGATCAGGAAGACCAGAATGCTCTCTGGCTGTATCTAATGGATGACAAGGAAGCGGACCGCGGATTCCGCAAGATCCTAACGGGCCCTGCGCATCCTGATTACGAACCCTTTTGCCAAGGTCCTGGGCACGGCACGGGCTATCAAGACCAGATCATTATTGAAGCCAAGGATTTTCTGGAGGCGATCCACTCGGGCACATCGGTATGGCCAACCTTCCGGGATGGTCTGGCCGTTAAACACATTGTGGAAGCGGCCATGGAATCCTCGCGGACCAAAAGCTGGCAACCCTTGAAAGCAACTTAAGATCACTGTTTGAAAGGCTCGCAAGATGAGCATTAGAATTGGCAATGCGCCGTGTTCATGGGGCGTTGAGTTTCCTGACGATCCACGCAATCCGGCCTGGAAGGCAGTGCTGGAGGAGTGCTCGGGAGCGGGATACAAGGGCATTGAACTTGGACCGGTCGGGTTTATGCCTGAAGACCCTGCAGTCCTTTCGGAAGCCCTTGCGCAGTACGACCTTGAGCTGATTGGCGGCGTCGTGTTCCGGCCGTTTCATGATCCGGATGCCTGGGAGAACGTTCTTGATGGAACGCACCGGACGGCCAAGGCGCTGGTGGCGCATGGCGCCCAGCACATGGTTCTGATCGACTCCATTTCCCCGCGTCGCGCCCCGACGGCTGGACGACCTGACGAAGCTGAGCAGATGGATGCTTCCGAATGGGCCGCTTATCGGGACCGTATTGCAGAGGCAGCAAAAATCGGCACCGAAGACTATGGCCTGACCGTCGGAATTCATGCGCACGCAGCTGGCTTCATGGACTTTGAACCGGAGCTGGAACGGCTTTTGGACGAGGTCGATGAGAAGTATCTGAAGATTTGTTTTGACACCGGCCACCATTCTTATGCCGGGTTTGACCCCGTCGCGTTCATGGAGCGCAACATCGGGCGTATCTCCTACGTGCACTTCAAGGACATCGACCCGAAAGTTAAGGCCGATGTGGTCGCCAAACGGACAGGCTTCTACGATGCCTGCGGGCAGGGCATCTTCTGCAATCTCGGCGACGGGGATGTCGACTTTCCAAAGGTGCGGCAGATCCTTCTCGATAACGGGTTCCAGGGATGGTGCACTGTGGAGCAGGATTGCGACCCGACGCTCGATGTGTCGCCGATCAACGATGCTCGGGCGAACCGTGAGTACCTGGAATCCATCGGTTTCAATTGAGGGCAGGACCAATGGCACGATTGAATTGGGGCATGATTGGCGGCGGTGAAGGCAGCCAGATCGGACCAGCGCATCGGCTTGGGGCCGGGCTTGATGGCGCGTTTTCCTTTGTTGCAGGTGCGCTGGATCACCGGCCAGAAGCGGGCCGGGAATATGGTCAGCGGTTGGGGTTGGCGACTGATCGTGCCTATGGCGACTGGCGGGAAATGCTGGACGGCGAAAAGCGGCGCGAGGATCGGGTCGATCTGGTCACAGTGGCAACTCCGAACGCAACCCATTTCGAAATCACTAAGGCTTTCCTTGAGAACGGGTTTCATGTCCTTTGCGAAAAGCCGATGACCATGACGGTTGAGGAGGGCGAAGAAATCGTCCGGATTTCCAAAGGAACCGGGAACATCTGCGCGGTCAACTATGGCTATACCGGCTATTCACTGGTCCGGCACATGAAGGCCATGGTCGCGCGCGGCGATCTTGGAAAAATCCGTCTGGTCAAGGCGGAATTTGCACACGGGCACCACGCTGACGCGGCCGATGCTGACAACCCGCGCGTCCGGTGGCGGTATGACCCGGCCCAGGCCGGGGTTTCGGCGCAATTCGCCGATTGCGGCATTCATGCGCTTCACATGGCGTCTTTTGTGACCGGGCAGGAAGTCGAGCGCTTGTCCGCGGACACTGTATCCTGCATTGCCAGCCGTGAGCTTGAAGATGATGCCATGGTGAACTTCCGAATGGACAGCGGAGCGGTTGGCCGGCTTTGGACGTCCTCTGTCGCGATAGGCCGACAACACGGACTGACCCTTCAGATCTTTGGCGAAAAGGGCGGATTGCGGTGGTCCCAGGAGCAACCAAACCAGCTCTACTGGATGCCGCTCAACGGTCGTTTAGAGATCATTGAGCGGGGAGAAGGGGGATTGTCGCCTGAGGCTGACCGGACATCGCGGGTCACAATCGGACACGCGGAAGGCATGCCGTTGGCATTTGCCAACATCTACACCGATCTCGCCGAAGCCATTCATGCGCGGAAGGATGGCAGGCCAATGGATCCGGCGGCGGACCTGTACCCGCGGGTCGAAGATGGCCTGCGTTCAATGGCGGCGGTTTTTGCAGTCGCGGACAGCGGAAAACGACAGGGCATTTGGGTAGACGCCCGTCCGCCCATGTTCAGGTAAGCTGATGGGGTCTGCGTTTCTTACGTCCGGTTTTGTCTAGTTAGGACACCGGGCGCAGGGTGCCGCGTTCGATCACTTCGCAAGGGAACAGCCGGGCTTCCGGATACCTGGCCGGGTCTTCGAGCATTGAGACAATCAGTTCCACAGAGGAATTGATGATTTGTTGAACCGGTTGGCGGATCGTCGTCAGATTGATGTTCTGCCAACCGGCCATTTCCATGTCGTTCAGGCCAATGATGCCGATATCGCCGGGAACAATCAGACCGGCATCCTCAATTGCGCTCAAGACCCCAATCGACAGGACATCATCGCCGCAAAAATAGGCTTCGGCGAGCGGGAGGATATCAAGAAGGCGCCGCATTTCCTCCCGGCCGGCCTCAAAGGAATAGGCCTTCGCGTAGCTCACCGTCATCTCCATGTCCGGATGCCGGGAAATCTCTTCGGAGAAGCCTTTATATCTGTCCTGCGTAGATGTTGCCGTGTCTGGGCCGCCGAGAAACGCGACGTGCTTGTAGCCACGTTTGGCGAGTTCCAGCGCTGCCATCCGGCCGCATTCCACGTTGTCGATGCCGACCACATGGAATTCAGGTGCGGTCGAATACCGTCCGAAGCTGTTCACCACCGGCACTCCGGCATCCTTGAATGCCTTAGAAAACCCCGGCGGCAGGGTGGACGAGGCAACAACCACGCCGTCGACTGAGTACTGCCGGAGCATGCGCACGGATGCTTCCGGGTCGGTCTCATCGGACAGATTTACCAGAAGCGGCCGCAATCCCACGCCCTGAAGCTTGCGCGTAAATTGGTCAAACACTTCGAGAAAAATCGGATTGTGAAAGTTGTTGGACACCAGGCCAATCAGTTTCGTGCGTCTGGTGGTCAGTCCGCGGGCCAGAATGTTCGGCGTATAGCCAAGCTTTGTGGCCGCTTTCTCAACTTTTCGGCGGGTCTTGTCTGAAACGGATGCGCCGTCAGTGAAAGTGCGCGATACCGCAGAGCGTGACACGCCTGCAAGTTCGGCAACTTCTTTCAAGGTAACGGTCATCGGTCCATCAATCCAAACAGTTAGATTAGGTGTCTTACCTCAACAGGCCTCAGCGATCAGTATGAATTTTCGATTTCCATTTTGCAACCGGTTGCAAAATGGGTCGGATCATGTTCTTCTGATGCGGAGAGAGGGCTTCAAGCCGCTCTTTGACCATGAAAATGGCAATCCTTGGGAGGAAGGAATGAAATCTACCCTTAAGTCGCTGCTGCTTGCCGCAGCGGTCATTGCTGCTCCGCTTGCCGGAGCTCAAGTCGCATCAGCCGAAGGCGAGAAGTACATTCTCGTCAGCCACGCGCCGGACAGCGACAGCTGGTGGAATACCATCAAGAACGGCATCGCCCTTGCCGGTGATCAGATGGGCGTTGACGTCGAATACCGCAATCCACCGACCGGTGACCTTGCGGACATGGCACGTATTATCGAGCAAGCTGCGGCTTCAGGACCGAACGGTATCATCACGACATTGTCTGATCCGGACGTTTTGTCCGGGCCAATCAAGGACGCTGTGGCATCTGGCATTGATGTCATCATCATGAATTCCGGGACACCGGACCAGGCCCGCGAAGTCGGAGCCTTGATGTATGTCGGTCAGCCGGAATATGACGCCGGCCATGCAGCGGGCCTGCGCGCCAAGGGAGATGGCGTGACAAGCTTCCTGTGTGTGAACCACTACATCAGCTCGCCGTCTTCGACAGAGCGCTGTCAGGGTTTTGCGGATGGACTTGGTGTGGAGCTGGGTGATCAAATGATCGACAGCGGCCAGGATCCGGCTGAAATCAAGAACCGTGTTCTCGCTTACCTCAATGCTAACCCGGATACCGATGCCGTTTTGACGCTTGGTCCGACCAGTGCGGATCCGACCTTGCTGGCGCTGGATGAGAACGGCATGGCCGGCGACATCTACTTTGGTACATTCGACCTTGGTGAGAACATCGTTGAGGGCATCAAAAGCGGTGTCATCAACTGGGGGATCGATCAGCAACCGTTCCTGCAGGCTTACCTGCCGGTCGTGGTCCTGACCAATTACCATCGCTATGGCGTTCTGCCGGGCAACAACATCAACTCCGGCCCGGGTTTCGTGACCAAAGACGGGCTGACCCTCGTTGAGAAGTTTGCCGGCGAATACCGCTGATTTCCATAGGTATAGGGTGGCGCGTTGCGCCGCCCTTTTTCACGAATAACAAATCAAAAAATTGAGCCGGGGAGGGCCACATGACCGAGGCCAACGTGGCAGCGACTGCTGATGAGCGGGTAAAGCAGCAATCCAGCTTGCAAAAAGCCCTTATCCGCCCGGAGCTCGGCGGGATTTGCGGCACGATAATCGTATTTGCCTTGTTTCTTATTTTCGCCGGCGACAGCGGCATGTTCAGCGCTCAAGGCGTGATGAACTGGTCGACCGTTTCCGCGCAATTCATGATCATTGCCGTTGGCGCCTGTCTTTTGATGATTGCAGGCGAATTTGATCTGTCGGTTGGGTCCATGATCGGCTTTTCCGGCATGATGATCGCCATCTTTACGGTGACGCTCGAGTGGCCTGTTTGGCAGGCGATCCTTGCCACCTTTGTCATGGCGCTCGCGATCGGAGCGTTGAACGGGTACATCGTGGTACGCACCGGACTGCCGAGCTTCATCGTAACACTTGCATTCCTATTTATCCTACGCGGCTTCACCATCTATCTGCCGCAAATCATCGAGCGTAAGACCATCATCGGCGGGGTCGACCGTGCGGCCGAGGGCGACTGGTTCGCAGCCCTGTTCGGTGGCAAGATCTTGACTGGTTTCTTCGCTTGGATGGGCGACGCTGGCATCATCGATGTGTTTGAGCGCGGCTCGCGCGCTGGGCAGCCGGTGGTCGAAGGCATCCCAATGCTGATCGTCTGGGCGATCGCATTGGTCATCGTTGGCCACATTATTTTGACCCGCACCCAATTCGGAAACTGGATCTTTGCAGCGGGCGGCGATGCGCAAGCAGCGCGCTATGTGGGAGTTCCGGTCAACCGCGTCAAAATCCTGATGTTCATGTTCACGGCCTTTTGCGCCACTGTCTTTGCAACGTGCCAGGTCATGGAGTTCGGGTCGGCCGGGGCTGACCGCGGCCTACTGAAGGAATTTGAGGCCATCATTGCAGTCGTGATTGGTGGCGCACTCCTCACCGGCGGGTACGGGTCGGTGATCGGTGCAGCGCTGGGCGCCTTGATTTTTGGCGTGGTCCAGCAAGGGCTCTTCTTTGCAGGCGTAGAGAGTTCGCTTTTCAGGGTGTTTCTTGGTGTGATTCTGCTCTTTGCCGTGATCTTGAACACCTACATCCGCCGCATCATCACAGGGGAGAGGTAAGATGACGTCCACGCACGCTCCCATTATTCAAATGCAGGGAATCGAGAAGCATTTCGGTTCGGTGATCGCGCTGGCCGGTGTTTCCGTCGATATCTATCCGGGCGAATGCCATTGCCTGCTCGGCGACAACGGTGCGGGCAAGTCGACATTCATCAAAACCATGTCCGGCGTCCACAAGCCGACCAAGGGAGAAATCCTGTTCGAAGGGCGGCCGATGCATTTTGGCGATCCGAGAGATGCAATCTCGGCCGGTATTGCGACCGTGTATCAGGATCTCGCAATGATCCCACTGATGTCTGTCAGCCGGAACTTCTTTATGGGCAATGAGCCGATCCGCCGCCTTGGTCCGCTGAAGCTCTTCGATCATGATTATGCAAACCGGGTCACCATGGAGGAGATGCGCAAGATGGGCATCAATCTGCGCGGTCCGGATCAGGCAGTTGGAACCTTGTCCGGCGGTGAGCGCCAGACCGTTGCCATCGCGCGCGCAGTTCATTTCGGAGCCAAGGTCCTGATCCTTGATGAGCCGACGTCAGCGCTGGGTGTTCGCCAGACGGCAAATGTCCTTGCGACCATCGACAAGGTGCGCAAGCAGGATATTGCGGTTGTTTTCATCACCCATAACGTCCGCCATGCGCTTGCCGTTGGAGACCGGTTCACGGTGCTGAACCGCGGTCAAACGCTGGGAACGGCGCAACGCGGCCAGATTACCCCGGATGAACTCCAGGACATGATGGCCGGCGGGCAAGAGTTGGTTGCCTTGGAGGATTCTTTAGGGGGAACAGTTTAGTAGATGCAGTCCCGGTGATCGACCGGGGCGATCTTTCTAAGAGTCACTACTGTCCCTGTAGATATGAGTGAAAGGCAACTGGCTCAAGCTCGCCGTGTCTTCAGTATCTTGTCCAGGCTCCGCATGTGCCGTTGATCGTAATCTTCGAGTTCATTCTGTTCGTCCAAGTTCGTGATAGAAAGAGGTATCGAACGGGCTGCGAACGGCAGCAGGCGTTTTCCGGGGCCAGTGGAGAATGTTGGTTCAAAACCAAACTGTGTTTCAATCAATTGGGTCCCCCTCATGAATGAAACGCTCCAGGAGGTGATTAAAAATTTCGGGTTCCTCGAGATGCACTGCATGCGCGCAGCCGGGAATGACAGCCAGACTGCTTTCGGGGACTGATTGCCAGAGGGTCTGTATTTGCGGCCAGGGATAAGTGCGGTCCTGATCACCCCAGATGATCAATGTCGGGGCGCTTATGTAGCTTAGGGAATCTTCTCCGGACCAATCGCGCATGGCTTCAAGGCCTGCCTGGATTGCGTCAGGGCTGCTGCATTCGGCGATTGCTGCGCACGCGGGATAGGCTTTGGCATTTTCGCGGTGCAGGAACCAGCTCGCAGCAATTCGGCGCGCCGTTGCTTTGGCGCCGTCGTCTTTCGCCCGTTGCATGGACGTTTCGATCGGCTCAAACCGGCCCGGCAATAGACCAAGGGCGCCGGTGCTGTAAAGCACCAACCGCGCCACGCGATCTGGTGCCTGCCGGATCATATCCTGAACCACCATGCCTCCCATGGAGTGCCCGAGCAGTAGAAATCGCTCAACGCCCTGGTCCGTCAGCTCGTTCAGAACCCAGCGCGCCAATTTCTCGATGGAGTTTATTGGGGCCAGGTGCGCGTTTTTGCCGAAACCGGGAAGATCGACTGCGATCAACGGAACCGTGTTCTTCAAGGGGGACTGTGGTTCCCATTGATCACTTCCGCCCATGAAGCCATGGACCAGAACCAATGGGATCATTTGCGGGCCCCTTGTACAATGCGGTCCAGGATCATGGCGCAAAACAGGATGGAGAAACCGGCCAAAATACCTTGACCGACGTTTGCGTATTGCAACGCTTCCAGAACGTCTTCACCAAGACCCTTGGCGCCGATTAGAGACGCAACCACCACCATGGCCAAGGACAGCATGATCGTCTGGTTGATGCCGGCCCGGATCGAGGGGCTTGCCAAGGGAAGGTCCACTTTCGTCAGCAAGTACCACTTGTTGGCGCCAAAGGCGATCGCCGCCTCTCGCACACTCTCCGGAACGCCGCGCAGACCCAGCACTGTCAAACGCACAACTGGCGTGCCGCCGAAGATCATAGTGGTGACGACGGCCGCCGGTTTGCCTGTTCCAAAGAAAGCGATTACCGGGATCATGAACACAAAGGCCGGCATGGTCTGCATGAAATCCATGATCGGCTGGATCACGGCATAAAAACGCGGCCGGCGCGCTGCGAACATCCCGAGCGGGATCCCGATCGCAATCGACAGGCAGGCCGCAGTGCCGAGCAAGGCCAGTGTGGTCATCGCCTTGTCCCAAAATCCGAGGAGGCCCATGTAGGCGAGGAACGCGCCGGACCAGATGGCGGTGCGGACGCCCGCTGTGAGCCATGTGAGGAGGATGATCAGGCTTGCGACCACAATCCAGGGCGTGCTGACAAAGACAAGCTCGAGAGTGTCAAGCAATAGCCGAATTCCATAGGTGATGGCGTCGAAGAGGGCCTCCCCGTTGGCGACACAGAAGGCAAAGAACCTTTCCACGGCATCAATGCTGACAAGACGAATATCCGGGTCGGTCGGGAAGGCTGACAAAAGTGAAAAGCGATCCGGAAAACTGTAGTGCAGGACAGACGTCAGCACGATGACAAACATGAAGACAGCGCTGAACGCGATCTGCGAGCCGGGCATCCCGGACCGGATCGTACTGTCAGACAGCCATTCGGAAAATCTTGACTCCAATGCCGAGTTCGCGACCACGGCTTCGAGGGCCTTCACCAGAATGAGAAGTACCACGCCTGCAAGGGCGATCCAGATCCCCTGGTCGGCGAGTGCTTGGGCTTCTGCCCGAATGCCGCCGATGTTGGCTTCCAGAGACGCGACCGTGCGCTGATAGACCTCCACCTTGTCAGATCCGCTTTCAATCGCCGCGGCAAGCTGTTTGCGGCGCAGTTCCAGCGTGCCCTCGATAGACGCGATCCGCGCCATCGCCTCGGCGGCAAGGTCTCCGAACAGTCCCCGCGCGATTTGAACGATCGCCACTGTTTCAAGGATCAGGAAGGGCAGCGCCCAGTACCACAGCCCGCGAGCGCCAAACCAGACCGGGCCAAACAGCCCCGCCATGAGGTTCAGTGTCGGGGTGAAGCGGGATCGGGCGCCGATCCGGTTGAAATTCTCTATGTAATAGTCAGGGTTGGTGCGGACGAATTTGGCAATGTTTTGTCGCCGTTCTTCATCATAGATCCGGGCCGCTTCGGCTTCGGCATCTTCTATCGAGGTGTTGAGCTGATCCATCATGATACCTCCGTCCCCTCGATCACCGTCCTCAAAATGTCGGCTCGTGTGATTACCCCAACTACTGTACCTTGGTCCTCAACCAGAATGGCATCGCCCGTATCGATAGCCATGTTGATCAGCGTACTGAGAGTTTCTCCCTCATCAACGCGCGGCGCACCTTCCGGTACCGGCCCATGGTCGGTTTCGTATTCAGAGATTGGCCGCATTACAGCGTGCGCACGGACCACCTTGAGCCTTGAAATGCCGGCGACAAAGTCGGCCACGTAGTCATCAGCCGGATGCATCACAATGTCCTCGGCTGTGCCCATTTGCACGACGCGGCCGTCCCGCATGATCGCAATACGGTCCCCGATGCGCACGGCTTCATCCAAGTCATGGGTGATGAACACCGTCGTTTTCTTCAAGATCTTGCTTAGCCGGATGAATTCGTCTTGCAGTTGCCGCCGGATAAGTGGATCCAGGGCGCTGAATGGCTCATCCATCAAAAGCACATCCGGATTTGCCGCCAAAGCTCGCGCCAGTCCTACCCGCTGTTGCATTCCTCCTGAGAGCTCGTGGGCATATTTTGCGCCCCAGGCGCCGAGCTCAACGATATCAAGAAAGGAAGCTGCCTGGCGCATCCGTTCGTTCTTTGGAACACCGCGGATTTCAAGAGGCATGGCAACGTTATCGAGAACCGAACGGTGCGGCATCAGGGCAAAGTTTTGAAAAACCATGCCGATCTTCCGGTTACGGAACGACTGCAGGTCTGCCGGTCCAAGCCCGACGACATCTGTGCCCTCGATCAGTATTTTCCCATCGGTCGGTTCCAGAAGGCGATTGAAGTGCCGAACTAAGGTTGACTTGCCGCTGCCCGACAAACCCATGATGCAGAAAATCTCACCCCGATTGACCGACAGGCTGACATCCGCGACACCCACAACCGCGTTCCACCGATCCAAAACCTCGGCTTTGGACAATCCTTCATCGCGGACCGCGGACAGAGCTGCGTCCGAGTTCGCGCCGAAGATTTTCCAGACATTGGAGATTTCAATGACGGTGTCGCCGTTCATATCTGGTCAGGTCCTGAATTGTTGACGCCAATTGCGATGTTAGAAAGCAGATGGTGCCGGCTGAGCCGGCACCATGAATATCAAGCTTGGCGGTTCAAAGACCCAGCCATTCATCAACCCGGTCCGGGTTTGCCTCGACCCACTCCTTAGCAACTTCTGCTGGCTCCCGGCCCTTGCCGCTGATCTCATATGCGAAATTGCTAACATCGTCGGCATTCAACGAGAAGTTCGCAAAAAACTCGGCTATCGCCGGGGATCTGTCGGCCAGGGAATTCGACCAGGCTATTTGGACCTTCTTCAAGGCATCTTTGGTGGCCACATTCGACTTGCTGAACCAGTCCGCGTCATCGGAGGGTTGAACCATGACATATTTCGCCGGGTCGTAAGCTGGCTCTGTCAGCATCTTGACGTCAAACATGTACCAGATGGCGTGTGGCTTGTAGCAATAGAAAGCATAGCCTTCGCCCTTTGCAATGGAGTCCTTGACCCGTGCAGTCTTGACGCTCTCTTCTGCTCGGATCGGCTCGATGAAATCCATCAGGCCATAGTCGCGCACCTTGACTTCATTCACATTCGCAGAAGCCCAGCCGGGCGCGCCGATCCACATTTCTCCCTTGCCGTTGCCATCACTGTCCATCATTGCTGCAACGTCTGGGCGGCCAAGGTCGGCAATATCCGTGATGTTGTTTGCCTCACCAAAATCCTTGGAAACGCAGAAGCCCTGATTGCCTTCGTAAGGGTTTGAAGACAGGGTCACTGTTCCTGCTTCATCGACATATTTCTTGGTAAAGCTCTCCTGATTTGGCAGCCAGACATCCGGGTGAACGTCAATGTCTCCCTTGCCTTGGTCCATGGCCTGGAAAATGGTCGCATTGTTGCCCGGGACCATTTCGGCTTTGCCGCCGATCCGCATCTCCACCACAGCGCCCAAAAGGTGCGCTATCGCTTGCGCTCCGGTCCAGCTCGGGACACCAATCTTTACTTCCTCGGCTGCAAATGCGGGCAGCGTCATGACGCTGATTGCCGTGGCCAACGTGATGCTTTTCAAACTCGTGTTCATGTTCAACTCCTCTGGTAAAAGGTGCCGGTATTTGCGGCTTTTTGTTCATCGGGCTCCGGTTTTCCCGGTTATCCCATGCTCCCAAGTATTTGATCTTCGTAGGCAAACAAGGAAGTTGATCCGCCTGTGTGCAAAAAAAGGACGTTGTCATCAGGCGAAAAGAAGCCCTGCCTGATGAGACCGATCAGGCCGGCCATGCCCTTGGCCGAATAGACCGGGTCTAGAAGGATTCCTTCCTGCCGCGCGGTCAGGTGAATGGCTTCAAGGGTGGTTTCTGCTGGCAGACCGTAGCCTTCTCCGACGTACCCATCGTCGACGAGGATTTTCCCTTTTTCGATGGAGGTGCCGCCCAGTTTTTTGAGTGTTTTTTCCGTTGTGGCATGCACGGCAGTGACTTGCCGCTCGTGTGGTTGACGCACACTGACACCCATAACGGGGAGGTCGTATCCCAGAACGTGAAATCCTGCGACCAGTCCGGCTTGTGTGCCCGAGCTGCCTGTGCCCATGACCAGCCATTGAAAGGCTTGGCCCGTTTCTGCGCACTGGTCCGCGATTTCCTGGGCGCAGCTGGCATAACCCAGAGCGCCGATTGCATTCGATCCTCCACCGGGGATGAAATAGGGCCGCCGACCTTCCGCACGCAGACGCTCCGTGACAGCCTCCGCTTCCGCGTTCATGTCAAGGCCGTCAGGGCGAAACTCGTAAGTGACGCCAAACAGCTTGTCGAGAAACACATTACCTGTTTCCTCGTAGATAGGATCCCGGTCTGGGACACGGCGCTCCAAAAGAACGTGGCAATCCAGGCCCAATCGGCACGCGGCGGCAGCGGTTTGGCGGACATGATTGGATTGGACGGCACCTTGAGTAACGACCATATCGGCGTCTACGCGTAGAGCATCTCCCATCAAGAACTCGAGCTTGCGGGTTTTGTTGCCCCCTGTTGCAAGTCCGGTGCAATCATCTCGTTTGATGAACAGTTTGGGCCCATTCAGATGAGCCGTTAGGCGTGGCATTTCCTCAATCGGCGTTGGTTGGTGGCATAGGCTGATGCGTGGAAACGGTTCAAAATCAATACGTGGCTTGGTCTTGAAATTTATTGTTGCAACGGACATTGGCTCGACCTGCTTAGTTTTTCCTCACGACCAAGAATGAGGCAATAAAAAGTGGTCGTCCAATTTTATGGTTGCATTACATTATGCAATTTTTGCATGATCTCGGTATGGATCTCTATCTTTTCCGGGACCTTCTTCGACTGAGCCAGACCGGTAACTTCTCCCAGGCCGCGCAACTGTGTAATCTGAGTCAGTCAGCATTCAGCCGACGCATTCGTTCGCTTGAAGCCTGGGTCGGCGTGACATTGGTCGATAGATCCCGACAGCCCGTGCGATTAACACCGGCCGGGTTGCAGATGCTGGAAGCGGGCACACAGGCGCTGGACCGGGTCGAGCACGAACGGAGTCAGTTGCTTGAGGCCCAGTCCTTACCCGACAAGTATGTGGTGACTTTCGGCGCCCAGCATTCCATCGGATGGCGGTTTTATCCCACCTGGCTGCAGAGTTTTGAGGAAACTTATGGTCCTATCATGTCACGCCTTCGGGCGGACGATTTGCCAAACTGCCTGCGGGATCTGCAAAATGGCGATGTCGATTTTGTAATCGCTTATGAGAGTGCGCACGTTCGCTATTGTGACACTGGCCGCCGAATGGCGCGCAGCAACGCACTGCCGCTTGAGACCCTGAAAATCGGTCAGGACACGTTGATCCCAGTGTCGAAACCGACGCCTGACGGTGCCCCGCTCTTCGATCTGAATTCCGGCCTTTTGGAATTGCCGTTTTTACGCTTTGGTGACGAGGCGCCAATCGGCCAGCATCTTGGGTCTCTGTTCCAGCAAGAAAAAATCCAGGACCGTTTGCGGGTCGTTTATGAAAACGCCATGGCAGGTGCATTAAGGATCCGCGCGCGCGACGGGATGGGGGTCGCCTGGTTGCCTGAAACCCTTGTCGCACAGGATATCCGGTCCGGAGCACTGGTGCAGACTGGGCGGCCTGAATGGTCTGTTCCATTGGAAATCACGTTGTTCCGGAATGACAAGCACACCAATCGACTGACCCGCTCAATATGGTCTTTTTTGGAGACGCGACATCCGATTATGTAGTGGCCGCTTGCCGCTACTTCTTATGTCTACAGAACCTGGAAGGCAGCGGCTTCTTAGGGCGTCTCATGTCTCACAGTATCCGAAGAAGGGTACCTACAGAACAGCACTCTAAGCTTGTTTTTTTGCCGACGGCAGCAAGCTCCGACTGCCATGCCTATGTAACTCTGATCTCCATCAGATTTTTAGGCAATTGCCGAAGCCGTCCTTCTTCAACAATATCGTTCTGGTCCGATCCATTGGGCATCTGAATAGCGATCGCCATGGGCCCATCCAACTGGGAGAACGGTTTCGATACGGTCCAGATCAGCTGCGGAGAGGACGAGGGATGCCCCGGATATGCATTCCTTTAAGTGATCCACTGATCGTGTGCCCGGGATCGGGATAACATGCGGTCCGCGTGTCAAAAGCCAAGCATTGGCTAGACCCGCCGCTGTGGTGCCCATCTCAGCTGCGAGGTTCTGAAAACCCTCCAAGATCCTGAGATTTTCTGAAAGGTTCGGCTCCATAAAACGCGGGTTTCCGGCGAGAAATGGCAGATCTGGAATGCGGTCGCTTGGGATCGGGTTGTCCGTCAACAGCGAGCGGCCAACCGGAGAAAACGCAACCATGGCCACCCCGAGTTCAGCGCAGGTTTGAACCAGTCCGAGGTCTGGAAACCGGGTTGAAAGGGAATACTCTGATTGCACGGCGGCAATTGGAAAGGCTTTCATCGCGCGCCGCAGGGTCGATGGTGCCACTTCCGACAAGCCGATTGCGCGGGCTTTGCCCTTTTCTACCAGCCGGCCAAGATTGGCGGCCGTTTCTTCCGGGCTGAAACGCGGATCCCTGCGATGGGCGTAGAACAGGTCCACATATTCCAGACCGAGCCGCTTTAGAGACTTGTCCAGCTCACTTTCCAAGTGCTCTGCCGAATTGTCGAAACTCCGGTTCCCATCTGGATCGCGGGTGATGCTGGCTTTTGTTGCGATAACAAATTCGTCCCGCGTGCCGGGATTGGCTTTCAGATAAGTGCCAATCGCCGTTTCCGATTTCCCCATGCCGTAGACATTTGCGGTGTCCAGGTGAGTTACACCAAGGTCACGGCAGGCGTCGAGAATGGCGTGGCTTTCTCTTTCATTCGTTGGTCCGTACATGTCGGAGAACGACATGGCTCCAAAACCGATTGCGCCTATTTCCGGCCCATTGGCCCCCAGTTTCCGTTTTTCCACTTTGCCCTATCCCCACTCAAAACCCCGACTTGGCCTTTTTAAGCGCTTGTCTTGAAAGATCAAAGATCTGGATCTTGGTAATGGGCTCATTCAGCGAGATCCCGCATAACCGTAATCAGATCTGACTTGCCCTCAAACCCGATGCCGGGCAGTTCAGGCATGATGATATGCCCATCAATCACATCAACTCCGTCTGGAAATCCGCCGTAGGGTTGAAAGAGATCCGGGTAACTTTCGTTGCCGCCAAGACCCAGCCCTGCCGCGATGTTCAGCGACATCTGATGTCCGCCATGGGGGATGCATCGCGCTGGTGACCAGCCGTGCTCCCGCAATACGTCGAGCGTGCGGAGATACTCCACGAGGCCATAGGACAATGCGCAATCGAATTGCAGCCAGTCCCGATCAGGGCGCATGCCGCCATACCGCAGCAGGTTGCGAGCATCCTGATGGGAGAACAGGTTCTCTCCGGTTGCCATTGGTGCCGGATAAAACTCCGTCATTGCCGCTTGAAGCTGGTAGTCTAAAGGATCGCCGATCTCCTCAAACCAGAACAGCGGATAACGCCGCAGCATTTTGGCGTAGGCAATCGCCGTTTCCAGATCGAACCGGCCGTTCGCGTCGACGGCGAGTTGGGCATCGTCTTCGATTTCTTTGAGCGCGGACTCGATCCGGCGTTGGTCTTCTTCAATCGACGCGCCGCCGATCTTCATTTTTACGACGGTATAACCCCGATCAACGTAGCTGCGCATTTCCGCGCGCAACGCAGCATCATCTTTTCCGGGGTAGTAGTATCCACCCGCTGCATAAACGAAGACCTTTGGATCGGCTTGATGTCCGTTTTGATCTGCAAGCAGGCGGAAAAGCGGCTTTTCCTCGATCTTTGCAACCGCGTCCCAAACCGCCATGTCGATCGTGCCGACAGCAACAGATCGCTCTCCATGGCCTCCAGGCTTTTCATTTTGCATCATCGTTCCCCAGATGGCGTGAGGATCGAAGTTGGTGCCAGTTTGGTTGAGAAGTTGTTTTGGCTCAGCCTCAAGAATGCGGTTGCGGAAACGCTCGCGGATAAGCCCGCCCTGTCCATAGCGGCCATTTGAATTGAAACCGTATCCGACGACGCGCCTGCCATTCTGTTCGACATCTGTGATGACGGCTACAAGGCTCGCGGTCATTTTGCTGAAATCAATGTAAGCATTTCTGATCGGCGAAGAGATTGGCTTGGTCACTTCCCGAATATCGACTATGCGCAATTGAGATCTCCCTGTCCTTGAATATGCGGGTGACCTGGCTGGTCTGGCCTTGGTCGCCTCGAATGTATCGGCTTATATGGGGCGGTCGCCAACGCGGGGGATGAGGAGGGAAGCGCAATTGGAAAAAAAAGTTGTTGTTTCAGAGTTCATGGATGAAGCCGCCCTTCAGAAATTCGGGCCTGCATTCCAAGTGTTCTATGATCCGTCGTTGGTTGATGATGAAGAAAGGCTGTTTCAGAAACTCACCGATGCAGATGCATTGATCGTGCGGAACCGGACGCAGGTCAGCGCTCGCCTCCTGGATGCCGCGCCAAAACTGCGTGTGATTGGTCGGCTGGGCGTGGGGCTGGAGAACATCGACCTTGAGGAGTGCACCAAAAGGGGTGTCAGTGTCAGACCCGCGACCGGTGCCAACACGCAATCGGTCGTGGAGTATGTTTTTGGGGCTATGCTGTTTTTGCGGCGCGGCGCCTACACCTCAAATCAGCAAATGCTGGATGGGAATTGGCCTCGCACTGCACTTGGTACGGGCGGCGAAGTCCAGGGGCTGACGCTCGGCCTCGTTGGGTTTGGTGAAATTGCTCAGGCAGTGGCTCAGGTTGGGCGTGCATTCGGCATGAACATCATCGCCTTCGATCCTTACCTCGCAGATACGGACCCTGCGTGGACCCACGTCCAATCCTGCGATCTTGAGAACCTTCTCGCAAGAGCAGACGTCGTGTCCTTGCACGTTCCGTTGACCCCTGCCACGGCTGGGCTGATTGGTGCGAGCGAGCTCTCAAAGATGAAAACCAGTGCGTTGCTCATCAATACGGCGCGAGGTGAAATTGTAGACGAACACGCGCTTGCCACCGCACTTAAGGCGGGGCGGTTAGCTGGAGCCGCAATAGATGTATTTGAACAGGAGCCCCTCGACGGTGCCGCAGCCGCCGTCTTCAAGGACTGTCCAAATCTCATTCTGACACCGCATATTGCCGGTGTGACGAGGCAGGCGAATGTGCGTGTCAGCCAGGTGACTGTAGAAAATGTATTGAAAGCTTTGACCGAAGAAGGGGCATGATTTTTTCCAGCTCCCTTACGTAAAAACACGTGACGAGAGCGATGTTGAATGCCTAAGATCAAAAAAAGATCAAAAATACATGCATTTCAACAGGGAGGAAATAAGCATGAAACTTAAGTCTGCCTTATTGGCGGCGACACTTGCGGTGTTCGCTGGAGCTGCATCTGCGGAAGAATTCCCAACCGGAAGTGTTGATTACATCATTCCGTTTGGCCCGGGTGGAGAATCCGACATAACCGCGCGTTTCCAGCAACCCTTCTTTGAGAAGCTCTACGGCGAACAAATGGTTGTCAATTACCAGCCAGGTGGCGGTGGCGCCGTTGGCTGGTCGCAACTGAACAACATGGCTGGCGACGGATCCGTCATTATGGGGATCAACCTTCCCCATATCATCATCAAGCCAAAACAAGGTGACGTCGGATTTCAAACAGAGGACCTGGCTGCAGTTTACATGTTCCACTACACGCCGGATGCCATCGTGGTTACGGCGGACAGCCCGTACATGACGCTTCAGGACCTGATTGATGATGCCAAGGCCAACCCGAAGCAGGTCATTTTTTCTGGTTCAGGCAAAGGGACAGCCAATCACCTGGCGCAAGTTCAGTTCGATGAGATGGCCGGCATTGAGAGCACATATGTCTCGTTTAAAGGAACGGGCGCGTCTGTAACGGCTCTTCTTGGCAAGCAGGTAAAGGCGGCTTGGGGGTACACCACCGTTGGCGCGGCGCAGGGAGACAAGGTCCGCCTTCTGGCTGTTGCAATGGAAGACCGCCACCCGGCGTTTCCTGATGTCCCGACCTTTCGCGAGCTGGGCTATGATATGGTGTCCGGTGCCTACCGCGGCATAGCTGTGCCGAACTCTGCTTCTGAAGAGGTCCGGACGCAGGTGTCTGATGCAATCAAGGCCATCAACGCAGATCCGGACTTCCAAAAACAGATGCTCGATGGCGGCTTTGCGCTCGTGGACGTTGGCTACGGCGCTGATATGGACGCCTTCATCTCCGATAAGGCCGAAGGGTACCTGAACGCGGCCCGTTCGGCTGGCATTATCGATTGATAATATCGATGAAGGCGCTGTTTGCGCCTTCATCCTCACACCTGTGACGTTCCGCGTCTCTCCCGGGAGGAATTCATGCTCGAGTTTATCATCGGTGCTTTGTCACCGCTGAACCTGCTGCTTGCCCTGTTGGGTGTCGCAGCGGGAACGATCATTGGTTCCATTCCAGGATTGACTGCAACCATGGCAGTCGCTGTGCTTGTGCCGCTGACATTCACGATGTCGGCGGACAGCGCTCTCATTCTCATGGGGGCGATTTATACCGGCGCGATCTACGGCGGTGCTTATGCCGCCATCTTGTTGAATACGCCCGGAACACCGTCGGCAATTGCGACCACCTTCGACGGCTATCCAATGGCCAAACGGGGCGATGGTGATCTCGCCGTATCAGTCGCTTGTATTTCGTCGGTGATCGGCGGGCTCGTTGGCGCTTTGGCGCTCTTGTTCCTGGCGCCGCCATTGGCAGAAGCCGCCTTGGCATTCGGTCCTGTGGAGTATTTCTGGCTGGCAGTCTTTGGTCTTTCGCTGATTGCAGCGTTGTCGACAGGGGACTTTTTGAAAGGCGTGATTGGGGCCTGCTTCGGGCTGTTGCTCGCCATGATCGGGATTTCTGAAACGAGTGCAGAGGTTCGTTTCACATTTGGGTCAAATGTGCTTCTGGGCGGAGTTGAGACAGTATCGGCCCTGATTGGTCTTTACTGCATACCGGTGCTCATCGATTTGGTTGCGACGCCGGACCGGCACCTCAAGGCGCCGGAGCAAACACGTGGCTTCCGTTTGCCAGAAGCATTTGGCCTTCTTTTGAAGAACAAAATCAATGTGATGCGCAGCTCCGTCATTGGAACGATGGTCGGAGCGCTTCCAGGAGCAGGTGGCTCGATCGCGGGACTGGTTGCGTATTCAGAAGCACGGCGCACCAACAAGGGCAAACCGCCCTATGGCGAGGGCAACCCGGGCGGGATCGTCGCGACGGAATCGGCAAACAACGCAACGGTTGGCGGTGGCTTTATTCCAACCCTGGTCCTGGGCATCCCGGGAACCCCACCGGATGCGGTTATCTTGGGGGCTCTGCTGGTTCAAGGTGTGCGGACGGGGCCAAGCCTTTTCGCTGACGGTGCCAATATCGTTTACACCTTCATCTTCGGCCTTTTGCTTGCCACTGTCTTGATGTTGCCCGTCGGACTGATGATCGGCCGTTTCGCTTACGGTGCCATCGTGCGGGCCCCGAAAGCCGCACTCGTTCCAATCGTCGCCTTCATGACGGTGATTGGCACGTTCGCGATCCGCAACAGCTTGTCCGATATCGCGATTATGATTGTGCTTGGCATTGTCGGCTGGGTTGCCGGCAAGCGTGGGTTTTCAGTCTCACCTATCGTTCTTGGATTGATCCTTGGCCGGATTGCTGAGCAGGGCTTTGTCCAAAGCTGGACGATCGGCGACGCGATTGGAAATCTTTGGGGACAATTCTTTGGGCGGCCGCTGTCAATGGCCATCATTGCACTGACGCTTCTGACCTTCTTCTATCCGTTCTTGCCGCGTTTGAAACAGCTCGTTTCCAAAAGCACCGTGACGCCCACAGATGAACGCGAACGCGCGCCAAAACCCGCTATCCTCAGAGATCTGCTTGGGCTGCTGATTGCCGGTGGTGTTGCGCTGCTGGCTCTGCAGCAATCGGCAGGTCTGAACCCCGAAGCCGCAGTCTTTCCCCGGACGATCGCCATGGCAATGGCTGTCATTGTCGGCCTGGCCCTTTTAAGGTTGGTGGTGACCCGGCATGTGACCGAGTTTGCGGTGGAAGGATCATGGGTCCGCATGGCAGCGCTGCCTTTGGTCATGCTGAGCGCCGTCTTTTTGTTTCCGCTTCTCGGGTTTGGCGCAACAGCGGTTCTCCTAGGCCTCGTGTTGACAGTTGTTGCTCAGCATGACCGGTTTTCGTTGAAAAACTGGGCAATCCTGCTCCTTAGCGTGACCGCTGTCATTGTCGCCTGCACGCTGCTTTTCAGCGAAGTTCTGTCCGTACCTTTGCCATAGGTTCTGCATTCGAGCAGGGAGTAAGGACAAAAACGGCTGAAATGCTCGTCGATCTCTATTCCGCCGTTTTCACGTTCGACGTGGTCAATGAATTCGAGGGCGGTATGGCTGGAAAGATCTGCGGCTCTGTCAACGCGAAGAACCGGTACGGCGCGTACACCGGCCAACGGTTCTTTTATTCGGGCTATGTGAAGACGGGAGGGAAGTATCTGGTGATCGCCATTGGACCGATCGCAATGCGTTTCGACCCTGCTATGCGAACGAGAGCATTTGCTCGTGAAGGCGTGAGCTTCGGTGGAGGAGCTGTCTCGAGGAGTGTGCTTGAAGCCGCTCTGTCATGAGGTCAGAAAATACTCTGCCTTGGCTAAAACAGCAGATCGATGGTCCGATGAGGGTATCTGGACCTTTCACAACAGCATGAAAGTGTGGCGAGTAATACGGCCAACCGATGGGTCTGTTTGAATTTTGGCCATCGATAGCCTTATTTTCCAGAGTTTATCTCCTGGAAAAATCGAACGTCTCGGAATAGTGGCACGCGACATAGTGTTCGGGTTCCAATTGCCGCCATTCGGGCGCTTTGGTGGCGCAGCGGTCATTGGCGAACGGGCAGCGAGTGTTGAACCGGCAACCCTCGGGTGCATCCAGCGGGTTCGGGATTTCGCCGGTCAGCTTGATCGGGTTGAACTCTGCATCGGGATCCGCTTGCGGAATGGCAGAGAGTAGCGCGTGGGTGTAGGGATGTTTCGGGTTGAAGAACAGTTTTTCGGTCGGCCCGTACTCGACAAACTTGCCAACATACATCACGGCGACACTGTGACTCATCTGGGCAACGACCGACAGATCGTGCGCTATGAAAAGAAAGGCAACGCCCATCTCTTCCTGCAGATCCTTTAATAGATTGACGATCTCGGCCTGAATGGAAACGTCTAGAGCCGACACGCTTTCATCACAGACAACAAAATCGGGTTTTGAGACAAGCGCGCGGGCAATACAGATGCGTTGCCGTTGCCCGCCAGAGAAGGCATGCGGGAACCGGCGCAGGTGCTCCAAATTGAGTTTACAGCGGCTGGCGATCTCTCGAACACGGGCATCAATTGCGTCGCGATCTTTCATCATACCGGATGCGATCAAGGGCTCCGCAATGATATCGCGAACCGTCATGCGCGGATTGAGCGACGAATAGGGATCCTGAAAAACAAGGCTCATCTTTGAACGGAACAGACGCAGCCGCTCAGCAGCAAGTGACGATAGCTGAACCGGACCCTCGGAAAACACCATATTCATATGTTGGCGGAATTTGCGAAGTTCTTCTCCGTCGGAATTTGCCACATTAATGTCGTCATCGATGGTGTGAAAGAAGACATCGCCGTAAGTAGGATCGATCGCCCTCAGTATCGCGCGGCCAACTGTTGTTTTGCCGGACCCGGACTCTCCGACCAGTCCGACTGTCTCACCACGGTTGATATTGAAACTGACACCGTCGACTGCGCGCAACGTTTGCACCTCGGAGGAGAACAGCTTCTTTTTTTGAATCGGGAAATGGACTTCAAGATCCCGGACTTCGATCAGAACGTTGCCCGTGGTCATGCTGCGCTCCTTCCGCTTTGAGCTTCATCATGCAGCCAGCAGCGAACAGCGCGACCGGGGGCGGGGGTGAGTTCCACAGGCGTCTTGATGTTGCAGATGTTATTGATTGCGTCCGGGCAGCGGGTATGGAAAGGACAGCCGGATGGCCGTTCTGTCGGGCTCGGGATATCGCCGGGGACGGGGGATAAACGGTCATGCAAAGTCTCAAGGCTTGGGATCGCCTTTAAAAGACCTTGGGTATAGGGGTGCTTGGGATCGCGGATGACATCACGGGTGGCGCCGCGTTCAACGATGGTGCCGAGATACATCACGGCGACCTCGTCAGCGATCTGTGCAATCACACCGAGATCATGTGTGATGAAGATCATGGCCATGCCAAGGTCTCGCTGAAGTTCGCGCATCAGGTCTAGAACCTGTGCCTGAATGGTGACATCCAGCGCTGTTGTTGGTTCATCGGCAATCAGAAGGGCCGGACCTGCGGACAGGGCGAGCGCGATCATGGCGCGCTGACGCATGCCGCCGGACATTTCATGCGGATATTGGTCAATCCGGACTGCAGCGTTGGAGATGCCGACCTTTTGCAACATCTCTACGGCAAGCTCGCGTGCTTCACGTTTTCCGCAGCCGCGATGAAGGCGGATTGCCTCGACCATTTGGTTGCCTACGGAATAGACCGGTGAGAAGCTTGCCATAGGCTCCTGAAAAATCATGCCGATTTCGCCGCCCCGCAAGGACCGCAGCGCCCGGGAGTGGGGCTTGATTTTTTCGACCTGGATCTCCTTGCCGTTCTTTGCGCGGTAAGTGATCCGTGTTTCCGGCGACAGTCGCGCGTTGCCCGGCAGAAGCCGCATTAGGGCTTTGGTGGTGATCGATTTGCCCGAGCCGCTTTCGCCGACTAGGCCAAGTGTTTTGCCAGCCTCCACCGAAAAACTGACACCCTGCACCGGTGTGATCAAGCCTTCATCGGTGCCAAATGAAATGGAGAGGTTTTCAACGTTGAGCATGAGTTCTCTCCTTACCGGGCTTCGCTGTAAGGATCGGCTGCGTCGCGCAGACCGTCGCCGATGACCGTGAACGCGAGTACCGCGACCACCACAAAGAGTGCGGGTATAAACAGCCAAGGTGTTTGTTCAATGACGCGGACAGACTGTGCTTGCTGCAGCAATACGCCCCAGGACACGGTTGGGGGGCGCAACCCGAGGCCGACAAAGGACAGGGCGGTTTCGGCCAAGATCATGTAGGGGAAGGAAATCACCAAGTCGACGATGATGAAGCTGGTGAAACTCGGGAGCATGTGCTGGCCGATAATCCTGCCGGGACGGGCACCGGCAAGCCTTGCGGCGACAACGTAGTCCTCATTGCGGATCGAGAGTAGCTGGGAGCGGATGCGGCGCGCCAATGTTGGCCAGCCGAAGAAACCCAGGATCAGGGTCATGGCAAAATAGACCTGCGTGGTCGACCATTCCTTCGGCATGGCGGCTGCAAGGCCCATGTAGAGCGGGATGATGGGGACGACCCGGACAACTTCCGTAATACGCTGAATGACATTGTCTGTCATGCCTCCCGCATAGCCAGCAATACCTCCGATCAGCAGAGCCATGACAAAAGAAATCAGAACGCCGATTACGCCAATGGAGAGCGAGGTGCGGGTGGCGTACATGGTGCGTGAGAAGACGTCGCGGCCGAGACTGTCCGTGCCCCAGAGGTGCAGTTTTGCCTGAGGGTCCGACAAACCGAACAAGTGCCGGTTGGTTGGAATGAAGCCAAGCACCCGGGTCTCCTCGCCCTTGGCGAAGAAGGTCACATAGACGCGCTTTTCCGGGTCGGGAATTGAGATGGCACGCAAGGTGACCGGGTCGCGTTTTGTGGAAACACCATGGATGAACGGTTGGATAGAACACCCGTTCTGATCGCAGAACATCGGGATTTGCGGGGCACCGTCGATGTATTTCGTATCGCGGGTCGTTGGGCCGTATGGCGCGACAAACTCGGCGAAGATGCCCATCAAGGCCATCAGACCAAGAACGATACTGGCAACCATGGCCGCCCTGTGCCTTTTGAACCGCCACCAGATCAAAGTCCATTGAGAGGCTGAATAGTATTTCAGCCGCTTCTGACGTTCCTTTTCCTCTTGCGCACTTAGTTTGCCTGCGGTCGCATCGGTCATGGATCAGGCTCCCAGTTTGATGCGCGGGTCGAGCCACGCCAACAAGATATCGGACAGAAAATTCATGAACACGATCATGAAGGTGAGGAGCAGGAGGATCGCGCCCGCCACATACATGTCGAGATCGAGATAAGCTTTCAAAAGAAGCTCACCGAGTTCTGTTAGACCGAGAACGGCAGCCACGATGGGAAGTTCGGAAAAGATCCGGTTCACATCGAAGCCGATGGTCGAGACGATCGGGTTGATGGCAAGCCGTGCCGGATACTTGATAAGCAGCTTGCCCTCCGGCACGCCGCGCGCCCGCGCGGCCGTTACTGAAAGCCGGTTCAGTTCATCCGACATGGTCGCGCGCATGGTTTGGATCTGATAGGCGACAGCGGACCAGGCCAGGACAACTGCGGGCAACCACAAATGCTTGATGAGATCCCATGCCTTAGCGAGTGACCACGGTGCGTCCTTGTATTCGGCTGAAAACAGCCCGCCGATATCAGCCCCAAACCATCGGTTGGCGAAATAAAGAAGGATCAGTGCGAGCAGAAAATTCGGCAGAGCGAGGCCTAGATAGGAAAAAATCGTCAAACCGTAATCAGCCGCAGAGCCCCGCTTAACGGCGGCGTAGATCCCGATGGGGATCGAAACGACATAGGTAATGATGAGTGTCGTAAAGAGGATCGCCAGCGTGAGCCAAACCTTGTCGCCGATCACCTTGACGACCGACGTTTCAAACGCAAAAGCCTGTCCGAAGTCGCCCCGCAGGACGATGTTTCCAATCCAATCGAAATAGCGCAGGACCATTGGCTTATCGAGGCCGAGTTCGACTCTGATCGCCTGAATGTCAGCTTCGGTCACAGAGACGCCCGTGCCGGAGTATTTGCGAAAGGCGTAGCGGTCCGCGTAGTCGCCCGGTGGCAGCTCCATGATGATAAAAACCATCATCGACACCAGAAGCATCGTGACGGCCATCCCCACCAGACGTTCAATGGTGAACCGCAGCATAGGACTTCTCCCCCGGGCAAACGCGCTGCCCCGCCTCACGGCATTTTAAACTTGTGCCCGCTTAATCCCCGTCTGACCGAACGAGATGTTTCTTGGTCTTTTAGAAAAGAATGACGGGCGCAGAGCATGAGAACTCCGGGGCATAATTGCCCCGGAGCGGTTTCGGGATTTTGGGCTTACTGCGCCAGGAACCACTGCTGGGCCCGGTATGGGTAGGTCCAGTAGTAGTCGTAGGCCTTCGCCGTCAGCGGCGGAACGTTCTTCAGAGCGTTCGTGTAGACATACGGCTCTGGAATTTCCGCAACCACACCGATCTTGATCATGTTGTCCAGGTGGATCTTCATGATTTCAGCGCCGAGTTCATTGCTCTTGTCGGTGCCGAGCGGATGCTGCGTAAATTCCGCTGCCGCTGCAAACAGACGCTGGATGTCTGCCGGCGGTTCAACACCTTGAGCGCCGTTTGTTTCAATCCACGTCGCCCAGTCGGCATGGCCTTTCGGGTTGAACGGATCGCCCGGGAACAGCGCGTCAGTCGCGTCCTGGCTGATGTTCGGACCAGATACGCCATCGTTCTTCCAGGTCATCACGTCGACGTCGTTGGCGTTTGCAGCTGCACGGTATTCGTCCGAAGTGACTTCGCGGACATCGACTTGCAATCCGAGATCCGACCAGTATCCAGCGGTCAGCTCATGAAGCTGGGACGCTGTGCCCTGGCTGGCAAAAACGATGCGGATCGCAAGCGGCTTGCCGTCCGGACGCTGGCGGATGCCGTCGCTGCCCTTTGCCAGACCCATTTCATCGAGCAACGCGTTGGCCTTTGCCGGGTCGTAATCGATGAAAATCGACAGGTCTTCTTCGGACAGGAAAGGCACCGTGACATGTTCAGCAGCAGCGGTTTGAAGCGGCTTGCCCTGACCGAGATAGACGATTTCGTTGATCTCATCACGGTTCAAGCCCATGGACAGCGCCTGGCTGAAACGCGGATCGGAGAAGATTTCGCGCAGGACCGGATCTTTATGAGTGCGGTTGAAGCTGTAGAACGGAGATTGACCGAGCGTCGGTGCCAACGCCGCGGTGTAATTGCCCTTGGCTTCGTTTTCCTTCAGCAGTGGAAAGTCATTCAACTGCATGGCCTGCTGCTTCCAAGTGACGTCACCATTGATGATGCGCAGGTTCACCACTTCGCGTTCGGGCACATACTCTTCGTTGATTTCAGAGATGTACGGCAGCTGACTTCCGGCTGTGTCGACCATGTGGAAATACGGGTTGGCAACGAGCTTGCGGCCTTCCGTGTTTTCCTCAACCAGGATGTGGGATTCCAGCGTCGGCTTGACTGCAACACCGATATTCTTGACCTTCTCGGTGTCCTTCATCAGCGGGGATGGAACGTCTGTCCAGTCGGAATTGCCGTAGAAGAAGTTGACAGCCTCTGCTTCGTTCGCAAAGCCGTCGGCTGTGCGCAGGTCTGCAGCGTTCTCATTGTACTTGTCCAGATAACGGCCAAGGAAATGTTTCGGCAGGAAGGTTTGGCCGTAATCAATGGCCCAACGGTTCAGGAGGTTCGGTTGAGCGACTGGGAACGTGAACTTTACCGTTGTCGGATCGACGGCTTCGACCGTTGCCGGCTTGCCGTCAAATAGCCACCGGCCCGGAGCCTTTTCGATGACATTCGGGTTCATCAGAACGTCATTATACCAGAAGGCAACGTCTTCGGCGGTGAACGGAGCACCGTCTGACCACTTGTGGCCTTCACGGAGCTCGAACGTCAGCTCAGTAAAATCGTCGTTCCAGGACCAGGATTTGGCAACGTTTGGAACAATCGTTTGCAGGTCGTCAGAGTAGCGGACCAGGTTCACGTGACGGATCGACAGGAGATCGGAAGTGCCGGACTCGGTGCCGCGGGACAGACCGGTCAGCGTACCGCCATAGGTTCCGATCAATTCGTAAGGAGCCACGACCAGTGGTTCAGCTGGTAGGCGCTCGGCGACGTCGGCGAGATCGCCGTTGCCCTGGATCTTGCTGTTCAGGTCATTGATGGCTGGGTTCTGGGAGAAAGAGAGGGCGCAGGATCCCTTTTCCTCAAATTCGGCCAGTTCAAACTGCTGGGGGTAATCAGCAGTGAGGCCTTTCATATCGGAAACAGTTACTGCCGGGCAGTTGGCAAGCGCCGGTGTTGCCAGAACGGCCAGGGCGGCACCCGAAAGAAGGAAAGATTTGAAGGTCATTACAGGCTCCTTGAGGAGTAGATTGGCAGCGCCTGTAACACCGGTTTTTCAAGACAGTTTGATGAATTTTTGCAATATATAATTTTTAGTTATGAAATTGATTGTGACATTTAACCTTTAGAGAATGAATTCTTTGGAGCCACAGGCGCGCGAACTGAACTGCGCTCAAACCATCTGGTAGGTTCATGTTGGGGTAAGAAGGACCGACTATGAGCCGAGTTGTCAGAGGCAATACGCCATGCGTGGTGCGATCGTGTCTTCTATTGTCAACGCTATTTGTCATCTCCGCGTGTTTAGACCCCATTCACAACGTGATCGGATTCGACAACCGGGCAAAGCCAGCTGCATAGGTCTAGGGAACCACGCTTCGGACCGTCTATGCTGCGACTATGCGTAAGCGCTCGGCGGATTGCTTTGCAAAATTGGGTGTAACCGTTATCGATCTGACCGAAGTTGAAGATCCCACGACCCTCAATCTTAACAAATTCGCAAGCGCCTAAGAGTTTCCCGGCTCGTTGGGGGAATAAGAAGAGGCTTTTGGCGATCAGGGAGCAGAAGAATCTGCAGATCGATTGCCGTAAAGCGCAAGGCTTGTCCGAAGTAACATCGATTGAGTCCACGCAGCCGCAAACTCTTTGATGGCTTAAAACTTCAAAACGTGAGGTTTTTTGAGGGTTAGAGGCAAGTGACGGCCTTTCCACGCCCCCAACCGGAGGTGACCTGCTTCGGTCGACGTCACGTGCCGGCGCTTGCGCGGGACATAACCGTGCAGACGTCGCTTGGGCCCCGCGGATACCATCTTTTGAGGTGGCGTGGATCAGTTCAGCGCGAGTTCCTCGATCTTGGCGGCTGCCTCCCGCAATGCTGGCAACACCGATACAAGGTTTTCGAAGGACAAACGTTGCACGGGTGCGTGTATGGAAAGCGTTGTCAGCAAGCGTCCTTCGCTATCCTTCAGGGGCACTGCAATCGCTGCCATGCCTTCCAACAATTCCTCATTGTCGGTTGAATAGCCCCTTGCCCGGGTCGTTGTGAGCTCCTCACGCAAAAGATTTTTATCGGTGATTGTCTTTGGCGTGTGTTTCTCGAACTCCATCCAGGACAGCAAGCGGTCCAGCTTCTCCGTTCGCAATGACGACAAGTACATCTTACCGCTTGCCGTACAGTGGAACGGGACATGAGACCCGATGCGCAGCTGAATGCGCAACGGCCAATGCGTTTCGACCCGGTCAAGATAAACCATTCCAAACCGGCCGGGCGCAGCGAGATTGCACGTCTCGCCTACCTCCTCGGCCAGGGCTTTCATCACGATCAATCGCTCGGTCCTCATCCGTTGCGATGACAGCGTGTTGCCTGCAAGGTGGCGGAGCCTGCGTCCCGGCCCAAAGGACTTACCGTCGACGTCGCGCTGGAGAAACCCTTCTTCTTCGGCTGTTGTCAAAAGCCTGTAAACAGTGGGTTTGGGCAGGTTCAGTGTCTCGGCCAATGTTGCGCCAGTAACCGGAACCCCAGAGCGTGCGACCTCTTCGAAGATCAGCAAAAGCCTCAGGTTCGTCGGAATTTGTCCTTTTGTATCCGCTTCTGCGTCTACCGACATTCAGTTTCCCTACCTGTCTGGAAGCAAGAATAGCGCGACCTCTGGTGTGAGAGAAACAAATATCCATACTCCGATCAGCGCTACCAGATAAGGCACCGTATAGCGCAAGAGCCGGAAATATGGCACTCCTGTTACACCAGATGCCACATAAAGATTTAGCCCATAAGGCGGTGTAATAAACCCGATAGAAGCGCCAACGAGAAAGATTACCGAGAAGTGGATCGGATCGACACCGACACTTGCAGCGATCGGGGCAAGGATAGGCGCAAGAATGATCGTGACCGGAAGGGATTCCAACACCATGCCGGAGAAAAACACGATGATCATCGCGGTAAACAAAACCGCATAGTAACCGCCCATGGAGGTTACGAAATCGCCGATGACCTGCTGCGCTCCGAGAAGCGACAGGATCTGCTGCATTACCACAGAAATCGCGATCAACGGCGCAAGGATGCCGGTGATCTCGGCCGAGCGCATCGTGATCCCTGGAACCTGCCAGAGCGTGAAACCCTCGACGACCAGCATTTCCGCATAGTTCTTTTCCTGCCATGTGCGATCGCGGTCCTGTCGCGTCAGGCGGCTGATGAGCCAGGAAAGAAGCCCTGCGATGATACAGAAGCCGACAGTGACACCTGCGGCTTCGGTCGGCGAAAATTTTCCGGTGTAGATGCCCCAAAGAACAAGACCAATTGCAAAGAAGCCAAGCCATGCACCGAAAGCGGTTTTAAGCACTCGGTTCAACTGGAGTGGGATCAGAAAGCCCCATCCGTTGAGGCGGCAAATAATCCAGCAGGCGAATTGCATTCCGATGACCATGAGCGCGCCGGGCACGATACCCGCAACGAACAGGTCCGAAATCGGCAAATTCATGAGAAAGCCGTAGACGATGAAAATAATTGATGGCGGGATAATGATGCCAACAGTCCCGCCTGCAGCCGCTGTTGCGGCAGAAAAGCGCTCGTCATAGCCGCCTTTGACCATCTCGGGATGCAACATCGAACCGATCGTTGCGGTGGTGGCGGAGTTTGAACCTGAAATCGCGGCAAACAAACCGCAAGCACCGAGTGAGGCCATGGCCAACCCGCCTCGAAGCCACCCAAGACAAGCATACGCGAAGTCCGACAACCGCCGCGCAATTCCGGACTTGTTGATTAGATCCCCAGTTAGAATGAAGAGCGGCATCGCGAGAAGCGCGAAGCCCTTGTTGAAGACGTTAAGGATCTCGGCGCCCATGTTGTCGAGGGTAAGCCCAAGAACGAATGAGCAGCCAACCACCCAATAGGCAATCACCAAAAACACCGGGACGCCCAGCATGAAGAGTATCGTGACTCCGACGGAGATCAGCGTGACAAGGGTTCCATCCGTCATCAGGTATCTCCTCCAATAACCGCCTGCCGGAGGAGGGGCTTGCCAGCGCGCATGTTTTTTAAGTCATCTTCGATGTTTTCAACCGCACGCGCCGCCATAAGCGTCGCGGCGATGGGAGCCGACAACAGGAACCACCATTGCATGGTATTGTCTGTACCCAGAACGATTTGAAAGTTCGAAGCGGACAGCGCAACCACACGCAGGGTTGTCACGAGAAGAATAAGCGCGAAGCCAAACCAAAGAACGAAATCGAGAAGCAGACAGGCGAACTGTGCCGTCCGCGGCATGATCATTCGGAATTCAGAGAAGCTGAGATGCGTCCGCATCCGGATATTGTAGGCTCCCCCGAAGAGCGCCATGATCATGAAGAGAAACGGGGGAATGGTGGTTGACCAGGGTTGCTGATTTGAGAAGACGAAACGGTCAATAACGCCCCAGAAGATGATGGCTGCCGTCAAAAGATAGCAGGTGACCATAACGGTTCGTTCGAAGTAGCGTTCAATGACGGGGACATGGTGGTAAATCCAGGCAAGCAGAATCCCCGAAAGTGCGAGGAACACGGCACCGAAAATGTAGACCGTATTAGGTGAAAGCGCCTGCCGGATCGTCCAAGAATCTTGACTTCCCAGCGCGCTGATGAGCGCAGCCAAATCGGACCAGAGCTCCATCGGCCGTCCTCCCTGTTTCCTATTGTCGCCGGGATTATCCGGTCATTTATTCTTTGCCGGAGGACCTCACACACTGTTTGCAGAGGCCCTCCGGCAATAGGCATTGGGATTTTATCAGCCTTTCCACCAACGGCGCGGTTCGACATTTTCAGCGAGAGTGTGCGGGTTGTTGCGCACCTCGTTGTAGATGTCCTGGTAGGTGTCAATGCCACCGGCCCAGCCATTGATGCGTTCGCGCCATTGCTCCCACAGCTGCGGCTGGAACTCCGGCGAGCACATTTCTTCGGCCTTGCGAATTTCGGCATCCGACAGAGACGCGACCCGAACGTTGTTCTGGGCGAAGATCGTGTCCGGCAACTGAGGGTTTGAGAAACCGACGGTATTGACGAGAGCGGCCTCGTTTGCTGCCTGCACGTGAACTTGGGTGAGGTATGAGGATTCCATCACAGCATCCTGCAACTCGCCACTCAGGCTGTCGAAGGTAGATACGGTCATCGCCGTGTGTTCGGTACCGCAGAAGAACCGCAGGTCGACACATTGGCTTACAACCGGTGACATGTTGGCGTAGGCCACGGCAGAAGCCCATGTCTCAGCGCCATCTATCAACCCTTGCTTGAGGCCGTCAAGTGTCTCTTCCCACGCGACAGGCACGGGGTTCAGGTTGAGTGCATTCATTGCAATCCGGCCAAGCTGCGTTCCCGTAACGCGGTTCTTGGTGCCTGCCAGTTGATCAATCGATGTGACCGTTTCCTTGTCTTGCCAGGACAGACCGAGCTGGATGCCCCGAAGTTCAGCGTGTGTGAACAGGAACTTCAGTCCGTGACGCTTCTCGAACGGCTCACGTAGGATCCGTTGCGATTCCGGTGAGTACATGAAGTAGTACTGATCAGCGCGGCTGCGGAACATATACGCATAATCAAGCACGTTGAGGTAGGGCGCGCCACCGGCTGAATTCTGGGTCGACGCGGCGTAGAGATCGATGATCCCTTGTTGTGCTTTCTCGACGCACGAGAGCTGGCCGCAAATCTGGTTATTGCCGATGAATTCGATGCGGATTTCTCCGTCCGTACGCTCCTCCAAGTCACGGGCGAACTCAAGACAGCCGGCCCGCTCGATCAACAAGTTTTGCGGGTTAAATCCGGCTGCGCCGAACTTCAGAGTGTGCTTGGCGTCCTTTGCGAAGCGCTTGTTGTAAGTGGACTCTGCCGCTCTGGCGAGGTTCGCCGTCGTCATCACACCGCCGAACGCGCCTGCAGCAAAGAGCGTCGAGCTCATGCCGTAAGTTCCTGCAATTTTGAAGAAATCTCGGCGTGAGACACCCTTTATGCGATCATAAATTCCCATTTATTCCTCCCATTTTGTGAATTAATGATACTTAACTTATCAAAAAAAGCTAGATTAGTATTGGTAACTTGCATAGAGATATTTGCATTTGATGGAGGGTTTTTTGAAAATGGAAGCAGATTTTGTGGTCGTCGGCGCCGGTTCGGCGGGATGCGTGATCGCAAATCGGCTGAGTGCGAGTCCGAACACCAAGGTCATCCTTCTGGAAGCGGGCGGCGCGGATCGAAACCCGTGGATCCACATTCCGGTTGGTTACTTCAAGACCATGCATAACCCCAGTGTCGACTGGTGTTACAAGACAGAGCCAGATCCAGGATTGAATGGCCGGCAACTTGACTGGCCGCGAGGGAAAGTGCTCGGAGGGTCTTCGTCTCTCAACGGCCTTCTTTATGTTCGCGGGCAACCGCAGGATTATGACCGCTGGCGTCAAATGGGGAACACAGGCTGGGGGTGGGACGATGTCCTCCCACTTTTCAAGCGCTCGGAAGATCAAGAGCGTGGCGCTGATGCATTCCATGGACAGGGCGGTCCGTTGTCGGTATCGGACATGCGCCTGCAAAGGCCCATCTGCGATGCCTGGGTGGAGGCAGCCCAAGCTGCAGGTTATCCTCTCAATCCCGACTACAATGGCGCTGAACAGGAAGGCGTTGGGTATTTTCAACTCACAACCCGGAATGGACGGCGATGCTCCTCTGCCGTTGCTTTCCTGAAGCCGGTCCAGTCGCGTTCGAACCTTCAGGTTGTGACACGGGCGGCAACGAAACGCATACTTTTCGAGGGGGCGCGCGCAACAGGTGTGGTCTACCAGGACACTGAAGGGCGCGAGCATACGGTAAAGGCCGGCGCTGAAGTCATTCTGTCGGCAGGCGCAATCGGCTCACCTCAGCTTTTGATGGTCTCGGGTATCGGAGAGGCCCAACACCTGAAAGAGCAAGGTATTGATATTGTTGCTGACCTGCCGGGCGTCGGCAAGAACTTACAGGATCATCTACAGGCGCGCCTCGTCTTCAAGTGTAATGAGCCCACACTGAACGACGAAGTTCGCAGTTTACTCAACCAGGCACGTATCGCGTTGAAGTACGCGCTGTTCCGGGCCGGACCGATGACGATGGCCGCCAGCTTGGCGACGGGGTTCCTGCGCACAGGTGATCACGTTGATACGCCGGACATCCAGTTTCATGTACAGCCTTGGTCAGCAGACAGTCCTGGTGAAGGCGTTCACCCATTTTCAGCCTTTACGATGTCGGTATGTCAACTTCGCCCGGAAAGCCGGGGTGAAATCCGCCTCGCGTCGCCGGATGCCAGCGTTTATCCGAAAATACATCCAAACTACCTGTCGACCGAGACCGATCGCCGGACGATCGTGGCCGGTATCAACATTGCCCGGCGCATCGCGCAGCATGCTCCGCTGAAGCATAAGATTTCAGAAGAATTCCGCCCGGACGCCTCGCTTGATATCAACGACTACGAAGCCACGCTCGACTGGGCGCGGAATAACTCGACGACAATCTATCATCCAACCGGCACCTGCAAGATGGGCGAAGGCGAAGGCGCCGTTGTCGACGAACGTCTGCGCGTTCATGGCATTGAGGGACTGCGTGTCGCTGACTGCTCGATCATGCCCGAAATCGTCTCGGGCAATACCAACGCTCCAGCAATCATGATCGGTGAGAAAGTGTCCGACATGATCCTGGAAGACCAGAAGGTTGGCGCAATGTAGCGCCCCGAATTCCAATTCCAATGTACATCTCCAAGGGAGTAACGGCATGAAAATGACGACTGAAGAAGCCTTCGTCAAAGTTCTCCAACGCCACGGAATAAAAAACGCGTTTGGCATAATCGGATCCGCCATGATGCCGATCTCTGATCTGTTTCCGACTGCGGGCATCACCTTCTGGGACTGCGCGCACGAAGGCAGCGCCGGGATGATGGCTGACGGCTACACGCGCGCTACCGGCAAAATGTCGATGATGATCGCGCAAAACGGTCCGGGCATTACCAACTTCGTAACTGCAGTAAAAACCGCCTACTGGAACCACACGCCGCTTTTGCTGGTTACTCCGCAAGCCGCGAACAAGACCATAGGGCAAGGCGGCTTCCAGGAAGTCGAGCAGATGAAGCTTTTCGAAGATATGGTGGCATATCAAGAAGAGGTTCGTGACCCTACGCGCGTCGCCGAGGTTCTGACGCGTGTGATCTCGCAAGCCCGCCGTCTGAGTGGTCCGGCCCAGATCAATCTGCCGCGGGATTTCTGGACACAGGTCGTCGACATTGAGATCCCCGATCCGATCGTTTTCGAAGCTTCGCCGGGCGGTGAAAACTCGGTTGCCGCGGCTGCCGAGCTTCTGAGTTCCGCCAAGAGTCCTGTCATCCTGAATGGTGCGGGGGTGGTCCTCTCGGGCGCAATTCCTGCATCTGTTGCATTGGCTGAGCGCCTTTCGGCGCCTGTTTGTGTGGGGTACCAGCACAACGACGCTTTCCCGGGCTCGCACCCGCTTTTTGCCGGGCCGCTGGGATACAACGGGTCGAAGGCCGGTATGGAACTGATCAAGGAGGCCGATGTCGTTCTATGTCTCGGTACGCGATTGAACCCGTTCTCAACACTCCCCGGCTACGGCATGGAGTATTGGCCAACGGATGCGAAAATCATTCAGGTCGATATCAATCCGGACCGGATCGGCCTGACCAAGAAGGTCTCGGTCGGTATTGTTGGTGACGCGAAAAAAGTTGCTGAGGGTATCCTGGCGAACCTGTCGGATACTGCGGGCAATGATGGACGCGATGAACGGTTGGTTCGTATTTCGCTCGTCAAGTCCCGTTGGGCGCAACAATTGTCTTCGATGGATCATGAAGATGACGATCCTGGAACAACATGGAATGAACGCGCACGTGCGGCTAAGCCGGATTGGATGAGCCCGCGTATGGCATGGCGCGCAATCCAGGCAGCGCTGCCGAAAGAGGCGATTATCTCATCCGACATTGGCAACAACTGCGCAATTGGCAATGCCTATCCGTCCTTCGAAGAGGGCCGCAAATACCTCGCACCAGGGCTCTTCGGGCCGTGCGGCTACGGTTTGCCATCAATTGTCGGAGCCAAGATTGGCTGCCCGGATGTGCCCGTCGTGGGCTTTGCAGGCGATGGTGCTTTTGGCATCGCTGTCAACGAACTGACCGCGATCGGACGCGGCGAATGGCCGGCAATCACCCAGATCGTTTTCCGCAATTACCAGTGGGGCGCGGAAAAACGAAACTCGACGCTCTGGTTTGACGACAACTTTGTCGGCACGGAACTTGATGAAGGCGTCTCTTACGCAGGGATTGCCCAGTCTTGCGGATTGAAAGGCGTTGTTGCCCGCACCATGCAAGAACTGACCGATGCTCTGAACCAGGCACTTGAAGATCAAAAGGCCGGAAAGACTACGTTGATCGAGGCGATGATCAATCAGGAATTGGGTGAGCCCTTCCGCCGTGACGCAATGAAAAAACCGGTTGGCGTCGCCGGCATCGATCCTGCGGATATGATGGAGCAGGCGATCTAACCCGTCGCGAAAAAGTGGCAGAAAAGGCGTGCGCTCACAGGATGTTGGCGCGCGCCGCCATTTTAAGGTTCACAACACCCAGCTCGGGTTTTGAAAGCGCGCAAACCGTTATGTCTGGGTGTTTGTGCCCCAATCAAATCAACGGGGCTGGTCCGTTGGCGGCGGAACAGCTGCCTGGAACCAAGAGGTTGAAGACAGGATAGGGAGCCTTTTCGTGGAAGTGAATCACGCACTGGACGCATTCTTGTTGGCAAATTGCGCCGTCGTGATCGCCGCTTTGGTCCAGACTTCCACCGGCATGGGGTTCGCGATGATTGCCGCCCCGTTGCTGGCGCTTGTGAGCATCAGTTTCGTGCCGGGGCCGATGTTATTTATCAATCTCTTTTTGTCTGTCTTCATGCTTGGGGATGGGAGATCTCATGTCGTTCGCCGCGAGATCCTGGCGCTTGGGCCGGCCATTCTGGTCGGCACACTCATCGGTGCAGCCATCCTGAGCCGCATTCCTGGGGACAGGCTGGCCGTGGTGTTCGCAAGTTTGATACTGCTAGCCGTCGCAATTTCGATTTTTGCAAAGGCGCCGCCATTCACACCTCGAAACCTCTCCATATGCGGCGTGGCCGTCGGCATCATGGGATCAACATCAGGCATTCCGGGTGCCCCGCTTGTTATCATGTACCAAAACGAGCCATTGGAAAAAACGCGCCCGACCATGGCTTTGGTTTTCACGTTTTCCTACATCACATCTCTTTGTGCGCTTGCCTATGTGGGGGTGTTCAATGTCCGGCTGGCATTGGATGGCCTGATGCTATTTCCGGGGCTGCTAATCGGGTACGGTTTTGGGCGTTGGGCACGAAGATTCATGACGCAGGCGGTGGGGCGCATTCTGATGCTCTCCATCGCTTCCACCGGATCCGTGCTGCTAATTGCCAAGTCGGTGCTGGGCTGATCTTGGAAGCAGAGTTTTTTCTGCGGACATGAACGGTAACTGCCGTGCACTTCGGGTCCTACTGACGGGCACATGTCTCCACATAACCGTCTGCCTTGCGTGCTGAAATTAAAGAGTACGACGGTGTCCGCAGGCACCCCTTTAGATACTGTCTTGGACCCGTTTATGTACCGCGTCCCATCCTCAACTGATGCTTAGCTCTTTCAACACTCGCGCACGTAAGCTTTCCGTGGCTTCGTACCGAGCGCCCCCGGTTTTCAGGCGCATAATAATGGTGGAGTAGACATCGCTGAGTTTCTGGACGGGGTGAGGTGACCATCTGTAACGCGCAAGAACACTTGGCACTAAGGCAATATCCGGGATTAAGTGGGAATATCTGGTAATTGGCGGAATTGAGCCATTTTGGCAGAACAATCTTGAAAACGGCCGCGCAACTTCATTTGGCACAAAACGACGGTAGGTCGGAGGTCCATTTTGCGCCACATGAAATTACCTAGTGAAAACAGCGACCGCGCAAATTCAAGATGGGAACCAATTCGCAAACTCTGGTGAGAGTTCGCACCACAATTTGCAAAACGAAATTGGGCGCTACAACTTGCCGGTAAACTGGCGAAACCACTTTCCCACTGCAGAGCGGCTAGCGATGCTGATTTGTTTTTTGAAAAGTGGTAGCGGGAGAGGGACTCGAACCCCCGACACGCGGATTATGATTCCAACGGAAAAGCTATGAATTTCATGGTTTTGAGATGACTTTGAGCTTGCGTGAGGTCACGTTGTAGCTGTAACCAGATGATTGTTTTTGATCTTTTGGTTACGGTTCTTCGATGATCGCTCTTCTTGTAGCTCGCGGCTTCCCACGCTCGGTCCAGCCCGCAGATTTAAGCCTTGACCCTTCGGTCCGGTTTCAGTGGACCTGTTTGCAAGAAGCAGTCAGCGCTGCGGATAGAGAAATTACTTCGCACTTCGCGCTGGGAGTCGGAGTTGATGAGCGGATTGAAGCGAACCATCCGGTGCTCAGAGCCGCGTTCATTAAATCTGTTACAACGCAGCAGCGCATGTTGATCGACAATGTTGCGCGGCTCTTCGACAATCATGACTGGGACAGCGCCTTGGCTTTCCAAACGGCAATTCAGAAATCAGACATCAACATTTTTTGCACGCTGCAAGGGGCGAGACTGGAAGAGCTTGATCAACAAACTCTTCGTGTTCTCATCTTGGATCGATTACATCAAAGTAAGGAGCGTCAGGCGGCGCGTGAGTTCCGAAAGGCGCTTCAGAAGTAGCATGTTCGAGCGAAGCCAAAAGACTCAGCGGGAAGTCCGTCACAAGCCACTGAGAAACTGGCACTTTATGATGAAATTTTCATAAGCATGCACATTAACAAGCTCTGCAATGATTGGATAACAGACGACCTTTCACCTCCGTTCACGGTCAAAGACATTGTTGACGGCTTGAATGAAAAAGGCATTCAGACCCAACGCGGCAGACCGTGGACGGCGCCCAACCTCAGGAAATTCATGCGGGCCAAACGAAAAACCGATCCGGACAGCAGGCTTTGGGATTTGATTAAACTGCCGAAACCAACAGGGTTCTAACTAAGCCGCCTCCAGATCTGCCTCGAGCTTTGCAAACAGGGCGACATCATCTTCGGCGTTGTCAAACAGGTGCCCGTAGACGTCAAAGGTCATGGTGATCGAAGCATGTCCCAACAGCGTCTGGATTTTCTTCGCGGGCCAGCCCTGTTCAATGTAAAGCGAGGCAGCGGCATGACGCAGGGCATGGAACGAGAACTTCGGCTTGCCCTCTGCAGTTACGATGCCAGCGTCTTTCAAGAGGGGATACAGAACCCGGTTTGAGATGTTCGACGGGCTCTCGACATTGCCAACACCATTCGGAAAGACCAGATCGAGATCACCCGTTGGGCAGTTCGCTTTCCAGGTCATAAGTACCTTCTTGACGCTTGGTGCCATGGGAATGTCTCTTCGGCCCGACTTCGACTTGGGCTTGCCGATCTGATTGAAGCGATCAGCGCGTTGACGCACACGAATGATCGACTTCTGAAAATCAACATCTTCCCAACGCAGACCACGCAGCTCCGACATGCGCATGCCCGTGTAGATCGCTGTGGTGATGAGCGGGCGCTGCTTATCAGGGACAGTCTCGAGCATCGCCTTGATCTCCGCCTTGGTCGGGATGATGCGATCGGGAGCGTTCCGTGAGGCCCTGCGCAGCTTCACGGACAGAGCCACGTTGTTGTCGATCCACTCGCGATCGAGGGCTTCGTTCAGAGCTGAGCGCAAAGAGCGCAGCACCTTGTCTGTCATGGCACGGGAGTTTTTGTCCAGCATGTCATCCATGAAATCGCGCACGTGTGAGCGGGTGAGGCTGCTTAGCTCGCGATCGCCAATGGCTGGCTCGATGTGGTGATCAACATGATTGCGATAGGAGCGCAGGGTTGCGCGTTCCAGTTCATCGCGCTCACAGCGCTTGATCCAGGCTTTGCATGCGTCACTGATTGTCTTGTTGTTTGTCATTCTGCTCGTCCAAGTCTTCGATTTACAAAAGTGTAGGACGGGCGGAAGACGGTGTCGGGTGTTTTTCCAGTCGGGAAATGGAAAAATGAAGGCGCATATCAGTGCCGGATGGAAGTCCTAGAAAAACCGCGATGACGCTTGGAGGATGCCATATGGGGTCGGCAGCTCGGCCGAGCCAATCCCCGGAAAGAGATCGATTTGTGGGATCAAAGATCAATCATCAGCCCGGCATTCGTAATGAAGGCACCTAAGAGAAGAACTATTTCATGGAGGGACGCGCCGACATGTTTTGAGATCCTAAAGCGTCACAAGGCGTGCCGCGCCGATCGAAGCTTCTGTGTGTTTGGGGACCGCAATTTCCAGCCCGAGAGCCCGTGATCTGATCTTAGTCCAGGCGGAGTTGGCGGAACCTCCTCCCGCTGTGTAAACGGTCTCAGGGTAGCCCGCCCCCAGCGCTTCGATCTTCCGGTAACACGTTGTTTCAATCCGGGCCATGCCCTCAAGCATCGCCTGAAGAAAGGCAACATCATCTTCCGGGCGTGGCTCCAGTCTCGGGGCCAAGTCCGGATCATTGACCGGAAACCGTTCTCCAGCGTCCAGAAGGGGGTAGAAGTCCAGGCCAGTGCTTTGGGCCGGGTCAATTGCCTGGCTCAGGGTTTGAAGCTGGTCATCGCTAAAGTAAGCTTTTAGCACCGCGCCGCCGCTGTTGGAGGCGCCGCCCGCCAGCCAGAGATCTCCCAGTCTGTGAGAATAAAGACCGATTTCGGGTGCATCGACCCGGATTGGCGACAGGTATTTTATCGCGATTGTCGAGCCCAGCGAGGTGACCGCAACTCTTGACTTGAGCGGGGCTGAGGCCAGAAACGCCGCAATACTGTCCGTGGTCCCTGCGTGAACAGTCGTCTGCGGTGACAAACCAAAGTCACGCGCGATGTCAGGCGCCACTTCATCTAATTGTTCGCCAGGGGAATGAACGACCGGAAGAAGTGCAGGGTCAAAGACATGCTCAATCCAGTCAGGCCATTCTTCGAGGGCCGGGTCGAACCCGGTCTTTAAGGCGTTGTTGTAGTCCGACCGTCCGCCAACACCTGACAATTTGGCAACAATGAAGTCGGCCTGATGCATGAGGTGCGAGGGCTCTGACCGGGTCAGTTTGTTGAGCCGCATCGCCCTTGCAAGAGCCGAGTTCCCACCTTTTGTGATGTGAGGGCCGGAGACATGGTCCGCAATCAGCGCAGCTTCCGCCTCAAAACCCTTTGAATTATACATCAGAGCCGGAGTGGTCGGCCGCAGTTCTGTGTCTGTCAGAACCATCGTTCCGGATGTTCCATCGACCGCAATGCCTGAAATCTCGGAGAAGTCGCGGCCAAGAGCTCTGAGCGCTTGACCCTGCATTCTCAGGCATTGCCGGACCGCCTTCCACCATTTTTCGGCGTCAATGTTGGCCGGGTCTTGTGTCAGATGGGGCGTGCGCGCTTCAGAGATGAGCTCCCCATATTCCAGAACAGCCGTGCGCACTCCCGAAGTGCCAATGTCGATACCGAGTGCCAGCATCAGCGTTGCTCCGCAAGCGCCTGGCGGTATTTCTCGGCATCCCAATTGAGCAATTCCGCCTCTGCTTCCGGGCCAATCGGATCCACAGTCCAATCTGCCGGTAAGCGAGCGAGAACATCTGACAGACAGCGCAACATAGCCTTTTGAGAGCTCGTTGCATCTTTTCGGATCAGTATTCCTTGTCCTTTGATCAAGATTGCCGGCGGCGCACCATCATGATCGCGGACGGGCAGCGCCGGACCGAGAAAAACCACATGGTCCGGGTAGTAGGTACCGGTCAGTGCCAGATCGGCAACTTGCGGATCGAGGGCGATCCAGCTCTCCTCAGACCAAACAAATCCTTCTGGCGCCACACCGGCAGGAGATGCAGTCTTGTGTTTGCGCGGTGGCATGGCCAACCGGTTTTCAACGTCTTGGAGGAGATCGCTGACCGCGTCCACGCTCTTTCCGCATACAATCAGCCCATGATTTTGCAGCACCACTATTTGTGTTTCCGGCTTTATTCGTGCCAGGATTTCCCGCGTCAGCGGTAGGCCGGGTTTTGCATATGGAACCGTGAGGTAGGGCATGCCAGCCAGCTTGTCTGCAAGAACCATCCGCCCTTCCGGGCTGATCGCATGGGTGATTGTTGCCACCGAATGCGTGTGCGCGACCACTGCGTGATCCAATGCTGCATGGAAGGTTGTCTCAATCGACGGCCTCAGTTTGATCGCCGGGTCCAGTATGGTCGATTTGCAGCTTCCATCTCCCTGGGTTTCATGTGCCTCTGAGAGCGCCGCGGTTCTGTCGACGGCGACGAAAATTTCTGTTGTTTCCGCGTTCGCAAGTTCTGTGCCCGACGCTTTGATCCACATGACAGTCCCGGACTTGATCGAGGTGTTACCGCCTGGGCCTTGAACCTGAAGCGGATCTTGTCCCAGCCGGGCGGACAATGCGCGAAACGCAGGCGTCAGAAGTTCGGGCAATGTTCCGTTCATCGGAGGACCTCCAGTCTGTAGGTCGGAAACGGCGTGTTTTTTTCAGCACATAACCTGGCCAGTGTTCTGTCTGCATCTCCGATCGAAAAGTCGGCGGCATATAAACCGCCCTGGATCAACACGCTGTCCCATCCGGCAGCGTCTGCTCCGGCAATGTCATGCTCCAGACTGTCGCCAACCATGAGCAATCGATCCGTACCGAGTGCTTGTGCCAAAGAACCAAAAACGGGCTTGAACGGTTTTCCGTAGTAAACGACATCGCCGCCGGCCGCGGTGTAGACATCTGCAAGGGCTCCGGGAGACATGACGGTGCGGCCGCCGGCTCTCGGGCTGGCCTTGTCCGGATTGGAGCAGTAGATGCGCAGGTGCCGGCTGGCGGCTTCTTCCAACAGTGGTTGCCAATCCGACAAGTTGGTGCCATCCGGTAGCCCCATCAACAACACAGCTTCTGCAGAGTTCAGATCCGGCATCAGGTCAATTGCAAGGTCCGTTGCCCACGCGCGTGCATCGCCCTTGGTCCTTTCCACGGGGAAAAAGCGGCGTTCGGGAATCGTGCCATTCGTGATGTCACGCCAAAGGGCTTCGCCGCTCGTCATGACACAGTCAAACAGACCGCAGGAAAATCCCATGGCAGCGATGCGGGCCCGGTTGGGAGCGGCCCGTTTGCCGGAGTTCGACAGAACCGCCAGCCGGGTACCTCGTGCGATAAGGTGCTTGAGGGCCGCGGCCGTGCCCTGATACGCCGCGCTTCCGTCATGCAGCACGCCCCACTGGTCCAGAACAATCGCATCATAGTCTGACGCGATCTCCGAAAGGGATTTGAGGACACGGGTCATCTGGCCTCAGTCTTCCATGTCCTCGGGTTTGGCCAGACCGGAAATGTAGGCGTCCACGTCTTCCGGTTTCATGGGGGGAGCTTCTTTTTGGGCAGCTCCTGATGGCATGTCGCCAAAATAGAACTGGTAGCCGGGAATTACCTGGCGCCGCTTTCGCAAAGGCATGCCCGCGTAAGGGAAAACGTCGGATCTGGCGTTTGCCTCATAATCATGACAGGGGAGAACATAATCGGCGCGCTTGTCGAGTTCTTCGACAGATTTCCAGCCTTCGACCGAATTCACAAATCGCGCTGGTACCCAATACCGCCATTTCTCAGCCGGGTTCGGTTCCAGGTTCCGTTCTTCAAAAATAGCATCGCCACACACCACGATGTCGCCTGCCGTGGTCGCAACGCTGACAGCCATGTGGCCGACAGAGTGCCCTGGTGTGTGAAACATGGTGATCCCAGGAAGGACTTCGCATTCATCTGCCACGGCCTCGAAAACGCAGCCGGCATAGGCCGGTTCTATCCCAAGGATCCCACATTCATAGGTGCGGTAATAAAGCGGGAGAGGATTGTAAGCCATTTCGATTTCGGCCTTGGGGGCGATGTATCGGGCGTTTTTGAACTCCTTCATATTCTGCACGTGGTCCCAATGCAGATGGGTGAAGACGATCGCATCGATTTCGTCCGGATGTACACCAAGCTTTTGTTCAAGGTGTTCGTGCACTTGCAGACATCCGCGTTTCTCACAGTTGTGGTGATATTTGCTGGCCCGCTCCTGATCCGGCAACCCGGTATCGATGAGGATCTTGTGTTCGCCGGTGTCGACGTAATGGCAGAAAACGGGTTGCCATTTCTTCCTGCCGGCCGGTCCTTTCCAGAAAATGTAGGTACCCAGATCGCCGTGGAGCCATCCGGTGTTGATCGGGTAGATTTTTGTCTCGGCAACGCCCATCGGCTTCTCCCAAAAACAGGTTGTTCTTTGCATACAAAAATATGTTTTGCATGCAAAAGCAAGCGCAAAGTTCTTTTTGGAGATATCAGTTTGCTTTCAGGGTCTCCAGAAAGCTCACGGCCATATGGTCCCGCATGCTTTTCGATGCGGCTGCCGCGTCTTTGGAGAAAATGCTGTCCAAAAGTGCCTGATGGCTTTGGGCGGAGGAGAGAAGGTCTTCGCGGTTGGCGAATTTCTTTGCACGGAAGGGGCCGGTTCTTTGCCGAAACTCCGATGCGATTTCTGCCATGTAGGGGTTGCCCGTGGCCTTGTAGATGGCCTGATGGAAGGCTTCATTTGCTCTAAGGTATGCTGTGCGGTCGCCCGCCTCAGCGGCTTTCACGCAGTCTGCCTGAGCCGCTTCGATTTCAGATCTGGACAAAAAATCAAGTCTTTGGGCGACGATCCTTGCGCAGGCGGCTTCTATTTCATGCATGGCCTCAAACATCTGGCTCAGCTGTTCGCGGCTGTATTCCGCCACGAACACGCCCCGCTTTTCCCCTTGGACCAGCACCCCTTGAGCCGTCAGCCTGGAAAGGGCCTCCCGTACAGGAGTGCGGGAGGCGCCGAAACGGCTCGCGAGGCCGGCTTCATCCAGCCGCTGTCCGGGGGCAAGTTCGCCTGCGCCGATCTCCTCCAGCAGGCCGCGCTCAATACGTTGTACAGCCGAAACTGACTGCCTGTTTTCTGTGTTTGCCGAGCCTGTTAGCATGTTTTGAATTCCGCTTTCCGCATATATCAAGACGCACTTTATTACAAAAATCCCATTTTGCATATTTACAAATTGTTTTGCATACAAAATAGTAAGGTGATCTTTGGAGACGCCCCTTTATGCCGCAAATTCGCTTACAGAACCTCATCAAGCGCTACGGCCACGTAGAGGTTTTGCACGGAATAGACCTCGATATGGCAGAGAACGAGTTCACAGTTCTTGTCGGCCCATCTGGATGTGGCAAGTCCACGACCTTGCGCATGATCGCGGGGCTGGAAACCGTGTCAGATGGCGAGATTTTTTTCGGCGATCAGCCAGTCAGTCACCTTGAGCCGAAAGATCGCGGGCTGGCGATGGTGTTCCAGGACTATGCGCTCTACCCGCACATGGATGTCGCTCACAACATCTCGTTTGCGCTGCGCCTTCAAAAGAGGCCGAAGGAGGAAATCAAGGCCAAGGTCAAGGAAGTTGCCGAGATTGTTGGCCTGACCGACTACCTGCAGCGCAAACCCGGAGCACTTTCAGGAGGTCAAAGGCAACGGGTTGCGATGGCACGGGCGCTCGCAAAGGACAGCGACATATTTCTGTTCGACGAGCCGTTGTCCAACCTTGATGCCAAGCTGCGGGGGCAAATGCGCGCAGAATTGGCGATCATGCGGCACCGGGTTCAGAAAAACATGATCTACGTCACACACGATCAGATCGAAGCTATGACGCTTGCGGATCGGATCGTGGTGATGAGCGACGGCCGCATCCAGCAACAAGGCTCGCCGGAAGAGTTGTTCAAGCACCCCGCAAACAAGTTTGTTGCCGGGTTCCTGGGTTCGCCACCGATGAACTTCCTAGACTCTGAACTGATTGATCTGGATGGCACTCTCTATGCTGCGGGTGAAGGGTTTCGGATCGCCATTCCGGCGGAAAAGGCCCATGCCCTTGGTCAGTCTGACAACGCAGTCACCCTTGGCATTCGCCCGTCAGATCTCAGCTACGCCCCAGACGCGCCGCCAGGTCTTGGCCTCAATCTGGAGGTGATCGTATCCGAATATGTCGGCGCACAATCAGTGCTCTTGTGCGTTTGCGGACAGGCCAACGTCACGGTGGAACTAAAATCGGAAACACCGATCGCGTTGGGGGAGACACTCAGGTTTGCGGTCAGACCTGAGGGCATTCATTTGTTTGACCGCAAAACAGGAACGGCGCTGTAGCGCCCGCAATGGAGCCGAACGGGAGGAACTCCAATGTTGAAAGTCTTAAGACAGGCGTCTCTGGGCGTCGTGTCAGCGCTCGCCCTTACAACGGCTGCGCTGGCCAATCCTTACGAGGAATACGCAGGTGAAACCCTGATCGTGAATTTTCCTGCGCACCCCCATTTTGATGCAGTGATGAAAATCCTACCGGAGTTCACAAAGGAAACCGGCATCGAGGTTGAAGTCGACCAACTACCTTACCTCAAGATGCGGGAGCGTCAAACGCTCGAACTGGCGCAAGATGAGGGCGAATATGATTTGATCGCTTACGTGGTGTTCTCGAAAGCCGATTATGTCTATGCAGACCAGCTTGAAAATCTGGCGCGCTATTTCATGAATCCGAAACTTGCAGATCCGGCATATGATGCTGACGATTTGATTGACGGCTATGTCTACAACATCGGTTTCGCCGGCGGCAACAAGGGCTATCTTGAGGGCAAAACGGGGTCGCTTTTTGGTATTCCATACGGATCAGAAACGTCTGTCCTCGGATACCGAAAGGATATCTTCGACAAGCACGGTCTCAAGGTGCCCGAAACATATGAGGAGCTTCTTGAGATCGCGTGCAAGATCCCTGAACTGGAACCGGGTATGGGGGGATTGTCCTCGCGTGCGGCTTCCGGTCATCATGCCTCGCATGCGTTTCTGCTTCATCTTGCTCCGCTCGGCGGCCGGATCTTTGACGATCAATGGAATCCTATCGTGAACAATGAAGCCGGGGTCCAGGCGGCAAATGCATTAAAGACGATCGTCGATTGCGGCCCCGAGGGTGCAGCTTCCTTCGGCTTTGGCGAGGCTCTTGGGTCCTTCCTGAACGGTGACACGGCGATGTTCCTGGACACCACCGTGGTGGCAGGTCAGATCAATGACCCGGCCAAGAGCCAGGTGGTTGGCAAAGTTGGCTGGGCGATGCATCCGATGGGCGTGCGCCGGGGCTCGCAGACCGGTGGTTTCGGTATCGGTATCCCCAAAAACGCAGAAAACAAGGAAGCTGCCTTCCTTTTGATGCAGTGGCTGACGTCAAAGCATGGTGACAAGCTGGTTGCCATGCAAGGTGGCAATCCATCGCGCTTCTCCACCCACGCAGATCCCGACGTCAATGAGAAGTTTCCACACATGGCGACATTCGGGGAAGCTCTGAAACATGCGGATCCGGATTGGCGTCCGATCATCCCGGTGTGGGGCAAGATCAATGCGGATCTCGGGACCACGTTGTCCAAGGTCTTGACCGAGGACCTGGATGTACAAGAAGCGCTTGACGGTGTGGCCGAGCGGACAAAAGCTGTGATGGACGAAGCCGGTTATTACACCTGGCAGTAAGCTCCAACACCCGCGCAGCCCGATTTCCCCTTCGGGCTGCGCACCCTTTATCCATTTTCGGAGCGATCATCTTGCGTGCGCAAACCCTCAATCGGGCTACGCCATACATGTTCATGGCGCCGGCTGCCATAATCATGGCCATCGCGCTGCTCTATCCGCTCGGGTACATGATTTACGGATCGTTCCGGGATTGGAATCCGAGCCAGAGTATCGGCGAAAGCGAATTCGTTGGCTTGAAGAACTACATCACCTTGTTTTTCGATCCGGCCTTTCGCGAAAGTCTCTCCGTTACCCTGACATTTGCCTTTGCAGTTGTCGTTGCCGAGATGGTTATCGGCGTCGGTTTGGCGCTGCTGCTGGATCGCAACATCCGCGGCATGTCGGTCTTGCGGACGCTTTTCATCCTGCCGATGATGATCGCGCCGGTCGTGGTCGGCCTGATGTGGCGCTACATGTACCACCCAACAGTCGGCACGTTTAACACAACGTTGAAGTCATGGGGATTTGACGGGATCGATTGGCTGGGCCAAAACGCCCTCCTGTCCGTGATAGTTGCCGATGTATGGCAATGGACCCCTTTCATTTTCATCCTTGCCCTTGCCGCGCTCCAGTCGCTGCCAAGGTCTGCCCTGGAAGCGGCCCGCATTGATGGCGCGACTGCGTGGCAGCAAATTATCCACATCAAGCTGCCCTTGATGATGCCGGTTCTGATCGTCACCGGGCTCCTGCGATTGATTGATGCTTTCAAGGTGCTGGAGGTGATCCTCGTCATGACGGAGGGTGGACCGGGCTTGTCGACCGAAATTGTGGCGTTGCGGATATCGCGGACGGCCACGGAGTTCAGGGAGCTTGGGGTCGCCGCGGCGATGTCAAACTATCTGTTGATGCTGCTCTTGTTGCTGACAGTCGCAATGTTCGCAATCACACGCCTGCAAGAGGCCCGTGCCCAACGCGCGGCCAGGCAAATTCAGGAAGATTGACCGGCATGCAGTACGAACGCCAAAACCCTGCTTTCTATGCCCTTCTGGCGGCTCTGATCTTCATGTCAGTTGGCCCAATCCTGCTGATGTTCGTTAACTCCTTCAAGCTTGATGTGGACATCATCGGGGGCCGGACAGGTTTGCTTTTTCTGCCCACAATCCGCAATTACGAAACCGCGCTGTGTGATGTGTTGTGGTACGAGCCTGACCATCTCGACTTCTGTTCACTGAAGTTCGGTGGAGCGTTCATCAACTCCCTGATCATTGCACTTGCGTCCACGGTGATTACGCTGGTGATCGGTTGCATGGCCGCCTATGCCCTGGTGCGTTTCCGCTTCATGGGACGAGACACGATCTCGCTGTCTACATTGATGGTAAGAATGGTTCCGCCCGCCGTTTTGCTGGTGCCTGTCTTCGGGCTCTGGAATAATGAATTCTGCATCGACAAAGCGACAATGGTCGGTGGCTGGATCAGAGATACCTTCGGGGGGCGGGGCGATGTTTGCCTTGCCGGCACCCATTCCGGCATCATTCTGGTTTATGTCGCAATGAATCTGCCGTTTGTGATCTGGATCCTTCAAAGCTTCATTGTTCAGGTGCCGCGATCCCTGGAAGAGGCGGCGCGTGTGGATGGTGCCGGCCCATTCCAGGTCTTTTTCAAGATCGTGTTGCCACTGATCAAACCGGGTCTTGCTGCTGCTGCCATCTTCACATTCCGCATCGCCTGGAACGAATACTTGTTGGCCTCGGCCCTGTCTGACCGCAACACCAAAACGGTGCCCATTCTGATTGTAAACAACATGTCCGAATTCAACGTTGAATGGGGTGTGATCATGGCTACCGGCATGTTGCTTGCGATCCCGCCGATCATTTTCACACTGTTTGCCAGCCGCCAGATCATCACCGGAATGACTGCGGGCGCGGTCAAGGGCTAGGTCATGGCGCAGGTTCTGGTGTTAGCGACGCTGCAGACGAAACAGGCCGAGGCTGATTACCTCGTCACACAGTTGATTGACTGTGGTGTGTCTGCGCGCGTTGTCGATATTTCTCTGCAGTCGAATGGTGAGATCCTCGATGGCGCTGGAAAACGTCAGGCCATGGACCAGGCAGCCTTGAATGTTCTTCAGGATGTCGCCGCGGCGGCCGGCGGCGAGACGGAAGTCGTCCTGGGGATTGGCGGCGGTACGGGCGGCGAAATCGCCTTTCGGGTTCTCCGTGCGTTGCCGATAACTTTTCCCAAGATCCTGGTCACCACTCTCCCGTTTGATCCCCGCGCCGTTGTTGCGGACAACTCCATCATTCTGGTGCCAACGCTGGCTGATATTGCCGGCTTGAATGCCATTTTGCGGGAAGTCCTGGAAAATGCAGCTCTCATCGCTGCCGGCTTGTGCCGAAAGGAGCGAAAAGGCGAGCTTGTCGATGTTACACCGTCGATCGGCATCACTGCGCTTGGCGCGACAGATGGAGCGGTTGCCCCACTGGTTTCCGAGCTTTCCAAGCGCGGACAGGAAAGCACCGTGTTTCATTCCAACGGTTACGGCGGTGCCGCGTTTGCCCGGTTCGCTGTACATGGGGCGTTCAATGTGATCATCGACCTGACCCCTCATGAACTGACCCGTATTCATCTTGCCGGCGCTCATGTCGACATGCCGGATCGTTTCGTTGCTGGCGGCGATCTGCCCCGGATCGTTCTGCCGGGCGCTTTGAATTTCATCGGCCTCGGCCAGAAGGCGCTGGTCCAGAGCGAGTACCTGTCCCGGCCACACTATGAACACTCCGGTTTTTTTACGCATGTGAAGGTAACGGATGAAGAGATGAAGCTCGTTTGCCAGCGGCTGGCTGAAAGCCTCAACAGCCTTGATGGTCCCTGCGCAATGATTGTCCCAATGGGTGGGTTTTCTCATCAAGACCGGCCGGGAGGCCCCATTGAAGACCCGGCGTTGCGGGAGGTGTGTTTCGATACGCTTAAAGCGTCTCTGAACCCGGATATTCAGCTTCATCGTCTTGATGCGCATCTTTTTGCGCCGGACGTGACACATGCAATTCTCGAGACATTAAAAATGCTTACGAGTGAAGAGGTTGGACCATGCAGGACCTGACTGCTAAGAAAGACGCCTTGATTGCAACAGCAAAACGGTGCTTCGACTTGCGCCTTCAGACCAATGCTGGCGGGAACCTTTCCGTGCGCCTTGAAAGTGCGGATGCGATCGTGATCAAGCCGTCCGGGATCGGCTTCAACGAGTGTACCCGCGACAACCTGCAGGTGGTTCATCTGGACGGAACGATAGAACCGTCGGACCACAAGCCCTCAAAGGACCTGGGGTTTCATCTCGATCTCTATCGAATTCGGGCCGATATCAAGGCGGTGGTCCATTGCCACAGTCCCTGGGCGACCGGTTATGCCAGCGCCGGGGTTGAGATCCCGTGCCTAACGGTTCAAACCATAGAAAAGATCGGAAGGATGCCGTTGATCCCGCTGTCACCACAGGGCGGACCGCAAACGGAAATCGAAATCAGTCCGGTCTTCGAGGATCCGAAGGTGGTGGCTGCAGTGCTTGCCAACCATGGAACAATCGGTGTCGGTTCCTCGTTGATGAAGGCGCAGTATCTCGCCGAAATCATAGAGGAAACGGCACATATTGCCTTTGTTCGAGACGCCGTGATGGCGGCTCATGGAAAGAAAGTTGCTGATCTTCCGCGGTTTGGAACATCAGCCGATGCAAATGCGAGCGCGAATTGACCAACAGTTTCATCGTTCTCTTCGGCAGCTGTCGGGTATTGGTATGATTCTAGTGCTCGAACCCCTAGAAAAACCGCAACGGTACCTGGGGGATGCCTCCTGTGCTCACCAGTAATTCTCGTCCAATCCCCGGAAGATCTGGTTCACAGGTGGTAGTTACAAGTTCATAAAGCTCGCTCCAGCGTGAATTTGCCTCAAAATTCTGACCTACAAATCCGTCCAACCCCAAGATCCGCTGCTCATCAAACGGCCAGCTTGGTTGTATTTTCTGTCAGTTTTTTCAACGGGATTTGGGCTTTTTCGCTCAACCGCAATCGCGAACCCGGCTTTTCTGCTGATCACGAAGTTCGATCAAACGCCATTTTTGAGCCTTTTCGGTGAATTCGCCTCATGGCGAGGTCTGGCCGGATAGTTCCAGCTATCAAAACGATAGCAATTTAGCCCTCTGATCGGCTGTCATTCATTGGCTCAACCAGGCTGATGATCATCTCATAGTTGATTGAGAAACACCTTGCTGGCCCTTGCTCCGAAATAGATGGTCGTCCGGACCGATAGTTCTCGAAACACCAGATCGACAGGGGAGCTCGGTGGCGCGCTTTCTGTTTGACGTGTGTGATTTATCGTTAAGGGTGCGCGGTGCTCGCCAGTGACTCTTAAAATCGATCCTCGGGCATGTCTGGTGGGATTGGTCAGGGTGATTATCAGCCAGGGAGGGGGATAGGCGGGGAAGCACCCGCCTTCTTGTGTAAGTTCCATTATTTGGAACCAAAGCCCGGAATAAAGACCGGGTGCTGTTCACACTGTCAAAGACCGCTCAGCGGGCCGGAACGGCACATTGAGCCAGGAACGTGTCCTGTTCTTGTTTTTCTTGAAGGCCGAGCCCAATTGCTTCGCTAGACCGGAAGGAAGGGAGCGGTGAGCGCCGTAGGCGCGACCCGGTGCCTTTCATCCCTAGTCTTTGCCTCAAAGCTAGACAGAGTCTTCACCCGGGATGGTTTTGAAATCCTGGTTTCACTCTCTTCCGGCCATGATTTATTGAACCTCGGTGCGAGCACAATGCCGGAGCCGAAGGCGACGGCTGTGCGCAGCACCGCGCCCGAAGGGCGCTTCCAATTACTCTTTAAGTCTCTACCAGTCTATTTCTCTAGGGCTGCCTGTTCGTTACAGAAATCCCGGAGATCTGCGGCTTCTGGCCGTTTGAACAGTGCCTACCGTTGTGCGCCATGTGTGCCGGCAACTGTGCGCCAACAGTGCGGTCCTCGTTAGATCAGTGGCGGTTTGGAAGTGCCTTGACCGCTGATCGGTATGATTTCAACTGTGCGCTGAACTGTGCCTCCAACTGTGCCGGGTTGAGATTCATGTTTCCGGTACTGGCTTGTTAAGAAGCTTGCAGGCCATTTTCCACTGCCTCAAAAAGAGCCGCGGATCTTGGCGGTCTTGCCGCGAGTAACCAAACAGCACCGCCTGCATCTCGTCGAGAGCCGGGCCGTTGATCTTGGCGTTCAGTGCTGCGAGATGTTCTCCGGCGAGGTAGGCTTCTGCCCATGCCCGCGGTTTTTTGTTGTTGCTTCTAGAGAGCATGCGGAGCTGTTCAGTCAATGCTGTGGCTCTTTGCGCAAGGTCTAACCTTGAGCTCTTCAGTTTATCGGACACCAGCACATGTGCGCCGAGATGACAGCTTTTCACTCCGGCAGAATTGGCCAGATAGAGACTGGCAATCTTTTGAGCTTTGGTTCCTCCATATCGGGCAAATCTATGAGCCGCTTCGAAATCGAATTCATCAATTCCGAGTGCCGAGTGCCGAGTGCCGAGTGTCCATCTTTGTGCGCGCAAATCCGGTGGCCCATGCAGTGGAAGAAATGCAGATCGATAACCTGGCTGTCGTTCGAGAAATCAGACTCATAACCGCGCATCTGGTTTGTATAGGTGATCCTTGGATGATCTCTGAGCCAAGGCGGAACAGCCCCAGGTCTATGCTGCGCGAACTGGACGTTCAAAATGAGATTAAGCTGCTGATACGTACGCCGAAGACTATCTTTGTAGGTGGCGGAAATGCCGTCACCTTTATTTAGCCTACTGCAAACCAATCGCAGCGCTTTCTGCAGTTTAACAGGCGAGTGGATCTCATACTCAGCGATCTCCTCACAGCTGAACAGGAAAGGCGCCAAAGACTGGCTCTCTGCGCCCAAAGGGGTCTCAATTGCTGTCATAGGTATTCCTTATGCAGCACTTCGATCTGAAGCTGATTGTCTCGGATTATCGTTGGCTGTCAGAAGGTCGCTTTTCTCAGCCAGACTATTAGCGTTCCGATGCAAACCAGCCGTTGTCAGTAGAACCTCGCCGTGAAGGCGAATGATGTTTACGAGCTCAAGCATTGGCTGCCCGAACACTGCCAGAAACTCTGCGATCAGTGACAGCATAATTATCGTGCTCCCTTTGCTTTATCGGTGGAATCCCTTTTCACGACGCACACACCGTCACAGTAAGGATCAACAACAAGGGCTTCTGCGCCTATGAGCAGCTTGTTGCCACAAGCGGCTTCAATTTGGGCCATGTCTTTCAACAGTGTGGCAGGGCCAGGGTGCATAAGTGTCTGTCGCCCGCGAACATACTGTTCGGTGCCCTTTTCGAGCCTGTTGAACCAGATCGAGAAGAAGTGAATGTCGGTATGGTTGAGGGTGAGAAGGTTTCGAATGATGGCAGCAGCCGGCATCCCGGACTTGCTCGCCAAGCCGTTGATTATCTCTGCCGTATATTCATCAAGCGAGATGGTGAATTTGTTCGTTGTCACAGCGAACCTCGTAAGAACATGTTTTCATTATTATATCACCTTGGGTATGGCGAGTGCCATAGAATTATGGAAAATGGAATATTTTCTTGGCGCCGCGCAACCGGCGTCCTATCGCGTTGTGATCTGAAACGATGAAAAGGATCACAGCGATGACAATCAGAACCTGGGCGATGGCTCTCACGGCAGCCGCGACATTGGCCATATCGAGCCCGCAAGCGGACGAAGTAGATCCTGCACTTGAGCAGGCTGTGCGGACGAAAGCGGCTGAGACGCTTATTGATCCCTTCTCAGCAGTCTTCACGTTCGACGTAGTCAATGAATTCGAGGGCGGTATGGCTGGAAAGATCTGCGGCTCGGTCAACGCAAAGAACCGTTTTGGGGCATATACCGGGCAACGTTTCTTTTATGCGGGTTATGTGAAGACGGGAGAGAAGTATCTGGTGATCGCCTTCACGACGATCGCAATGCGCTTTGACCCATCGATGGCCAATGGGAGCATTTGCTCTTTGATCCGGCCTGGGGCAATGCCCCACCACACATAAAACCCTTTTCGGTAAATGTACCGAATTCAACACGGTTTTTATGTCGCGCAATTATGAGATACGAGTTCCACCAAAAACTGGCTTCTGCAGAAGTGAGGCCGAGGCAAACTCACATACTCTAGCCTGGCGCCGCTCGCATGGTTTCGGGCAGCCATAGTGCCAGATCCGGAATCCAGATTAGAACGAAGCACATCAGAACCATGATAAGAAACATGGGCAAGGCTGCACGCGTGATGTAACCCATCTCGTGATGCGTCATCCCTTGTAGAACGAACAGATTAAAACCGATGGGTGGGGTTATCTGCGCCATCTCAACCACAACCACGACAAAGATACCGAACCAGATCAGGTCAATGCCCGCATCGCGGACCATCGGTTCGACGACGGCCATTGTCAGAACCACGCTGGAGATACCGTCGAGAAACATCCCAAGGACGATATAAAATACAAGCAAAGCCATCAGTAGCTGAAAGCGGGTCAGCTCGATGGCCGCGATCCCATCGGCCAGTGCGCGGGGCAAACCCGTAAAGCCCATAGCGAGTTTTAGAAAAGCTGCTCCGGCGAGGATCAACGCGATCATGGCCGATGTTCGGGTTGCGCCCATCAGGCTGTCTGTGAAGGTGCCCCAGTTGAGTGATCCCTGACTTGCGGCCAGCACGAGAGCGCCAATTACACCGATCGCCGCAGCTTCGGTCGCTGTTGCATAACCGGTATACATGGACCCGATCACGACCAGGATGAGCAGCAACACAGGGATCAGATATCGCGAGTTCTTGAGCTTTTCAGCGAACGACATGCCTGTTTCCTGCTTGGGATGCCATCCTTTTGAAAACTTTGAGTAAAGTGCGACATAGCCCATGAACATCAGTGCCAGGCACAAGCCGGGTAGAACGCCAGCAAAAAACAATTGCGTAATGCTTTCGTTCACCGTCACGCCATAAACAATCAATGCAAGAGAGGGTGGGATCATCAAGCCCAGTGTTGCCGCGCCCGCGAGCGTTCCAATGACCACACGCTCAGGATAGTCCCGCGCCCGCAACTCCGGTATCGACATCTTGCCAACTGTGGTGAGCGTCGCCGCTGAGGAACCCGAAACAGCTGCGAAAACTGTACAGCCCACGATATTTGTGTGCACCAACCCACCAGGCAAGCGAGCCAGCCAGGGAGAAAGCCCCCGGAACATGTCTTCGGACAGCCGAGTGCGAAACAAGATCTCTCCCATCCAGATGAATAGCGGCAATGCAGTCAGTGTCCAGCTAGAACTGGAGGCCCAAATTGTGGTCACCATGGTATCGCCAACTGGTCGGCTGGTAAAAAGTTCCATACCGACCCAGGCGACACCCATTAGCGCAAGGCCCACCCAAACACCCGTGCCTAGCAGCAAAAACAGAACAAACAGAAAAATGGAGATGGCGTAGACTTCGGTCATTTCTGTTTACTCCCCGTGGCCGCCGATGGTGTCGCGGACAATTCGGTGCTCACCGCGAAAGAGTAGTTGGACCAAATTGTCCAACAGTGCGACGGTCAACAAGCCACCGCCCAAAACCATCACCGATTGAGGAATCCAGAGGGCCGTTGCATCCTGCCCTTGGCTGATTTCTCTGAACTTCCATGACCAATAAACAAAGTTGTAGGCGTAGTAGCTAAAGTATCCGGCAATCGCCGCACCAATTCCAAAGCACCAGATTTCCAAAAACCATTTCATACGCGTTGGAACAGCGTTCAAAAGTATCGAAACCCTGATATGAGCGCCACGCCCAAGAGCGTTTGCAAAGGCAAAAAATGAGGCTGCTGCCATCGCATAACCAGCGTAATTGGGCGCGCCCGGGAAAACCTCACCGGTCCAGCGTGCCAGCATTTGGATTACGATTAAAGATAGAATGGCTATCAGGCACAATGCGGCAACTACGCCCGCGGCCACGTAAAGAAAATCCAGCAACTTCCGCAGTGCGGTCATCTCGATGTCCTAACTGAGAAAAAGAGTAGGGCGGCACTGGTGCGCGCCGCCCGTGGAGTGGCTACTGACAGCTATTGGGCCTTGAAGGCTTCCACAATGCCCACGCCAGCTTCGCCGGCGGCCTCGAGCCATTCAGTTGTCATTGTGGCTCCAACTTCTTTGAGGCCAGCCATCAGCGCGTCATTGGCAGGCTCAACGGTCATACCTCCAGCAGCGAGGCCGGCCAGAGTAAAGCCGGTGTACTCTTTGGCGCGCCAGGTGCCTGCATATTCTGCCATCTGAGCGCAGGCCTGTATGACATTCTTGCTGGCTTCAGAGACACCCGCCCAAACTTCCGAGTTGACCATGACGTAATTTCGCGGCAACCAGGCATCAACAGAGTAGAAATAGTTCAGGCTTTCCCATACCTTACGATCATAGCCGGTCGCTCCAGAGGACACCATGCTATCCGCCACACCGGTGGCAAACGCCTGACTAATTTCTGCGGCCTCGATTGTTACCGGCAGCATGCCAGTCAGTTCGGCAAGGCGCGATGTCGCGTTGTTGTAGGACCGAAACTTGACGCCCTTCATGTCGTCCATGGTCTTCACTTCATTCCGGAAATACAAGCCCTGCGGAGGCCATGGCACAGAATAGAGAAGTGTCAGATTTTGTTCTGCTAGAACCTCTTCTACAGCCGGTTTGGCAACCTCGTATAGCTTGGCATGCTCGTCAAAGGACGACACTAGAAATGGAATCGAATCCCATCCGAAAATCGCACTTTCATTTTGGTGGCCTGAAAGCAGTCGCTCGCCGATCGGCACTTGCCCGGTCTGGATCGCACGTTTGATATCAGCACCCGCAAAGAGTGATCCGCCTGGATGCGTGCTGATGGTGATGTCGCCACCGGTGCCGGTTGTTACGCAATTTGCGAACTCGGCGCCCGTCACTGAATGGAAGTTCGAACCGGAGTATGCCATCGGCATATCCCATTTTTCAGCAGCAAGTGCCGGAAACGTAGTTGCAGCAACAATCACCGTTGTTGTCATTACCTTCGTCAAGAGTTTCATTCCACTGCTCCCTTCTGGTTAAGTTGCCGACCTGTTTCCGGTGGAAGGTTATAGTTATTGGAAACGGGTCGCGGTGTATGGCGACAGGTCAAGGTTGGTTCTTTTTCCTGAGATCATCTGTGCCAATAATCGGCCGGTTTTTGGTCCTCCCGTCAAGCCAATGTGGTGATGCCCGAATCCAAGCCAGGCCCCTTTGATTCCTGGAACCGCACCTATCGCTGGAATGGAATCGGCCGGGGCAGGGCGATGCCCCATCCATTCCACCTCGCGTTCCCATGTAAGGTCTGGCATGGCTGCACGAATGTTTTGCTTCAGAAGCTCAATTGGTGCCGCGGAAGCCCCTGCTTCCAGTCCACCGAACTCAACGACACCTGCAAGCCTGATGCGGCCATCCATAGGCGTAATGACAAACTTGCCGCTAGCCACCATAACCGGTGATTTCGGGAGGTAATTCGGTTCCCAAAGCTCAAGATGGTATCCACGCTCGCTTTCAAGAGGCACATCAAGGCCCAACTGAGCTGCTAGTGGTTTCGACCAAGCGCCGGTTGCCACCAGAATGTCATCTGCTTCGATTGTTCCAGAGTTCGTTTTCAGTGAAAGGCCTTCATCCGAATCCACTTCAATGCGCTGCACCTCCGCCTGGACGATTTGAGCGCCGTTTTCTTTGGCATGAGCCGCCAAGGCTTTCACGTATTTGCCCGGGTCCGTAATGCGGCCATGATCTCCCAGCTTCACGGCAAAACCGATATCTGATGAATAACCATGATCATAAGCTCTGACCGCTTCGCCCTCGAGTTCTTCCCAACGGAAACCGCAAGCCGCACGAATGGACCAACCGAACGCGTCTTCTTCGAAGTGTGCCCTGTCGCGATACAAAAACAGGTAGTCAGATGGCACGATAAAGTGTTCGGCCCCTGTACCCTCCGCCAATGCTTGATGCTCTGCTAAACTGTCACCGACAATTCCATGGACGGCTTCGGCAATCCGGTTTACGTCCTTTTCATTTGCATGCCCCAGATACTTCGCCAGCCAAGGCAACAGTTTAGGCAGATAACGCCACTTGAGAAACAATGGCTGATTGGGTGAAAACAGCATGCCGGGCGCTTTTAGGATCAGGCCCGGAACCGTCACAGGTATCATTGAGCAAGACGCTAGGACACCGCCATTCCCGTGACTAGCTCCTTCTCCCGGCCCAGCCTTGTCTATCAAGATGACTTTGTGCCCCTCACGCTGCATCCAAATTGCAGTCGACACTCCGATGATTCCGGCGCCGATGATGGCAAGGGTTTTTGTCATGCAGCTGCCTTTGCCAATGCAAAGTGATTGAGGCGATCGATGTTGGGGCAAATTCCGAGACCAGGCGTATTGGGAACTGTGACCTGACCATTTTTGACCGGGAACGGTGTCTCAAGGATATCTTGTTTAAGGAAATAGCTTGCCTGATAGAACTCGCATCCTAGCGTGATCTCTGTTGTTGCAGCAATCATATGAGTTCCTGCAAGGTGGGCAATGCCCGCTTCGAACATGTCGCCGCCATAGGCGGATAACCCATTGGCGGCAGCAATCCTGGCCACGTCTTGTGCCCTGCCTAAACTTCCCGCCTTCATGATCTTGATCGACACCCCATCACAGATACCTTCCCGAACGGCTCGAACCATATCCTCGGGACCGAAGACAGCTTCGTCAGCTAGCAACGGAACATCGATTGTGTCGCGTAACCGTGCCATCATCGCGTATTGGTCTTTGTGCACCGGTTGCTCGATGAAGTCCGGTCCAAAGCTTGCAACGTCCAAAACGCGCGCTGGTGCCTCGTCGATGGTGAGCCCTTGATTGAAATCGACACGAACCCTCAGGGCGGGGTAATTGCGTTGCAAAATCTCAAGTCGCATCATGTCGAAAGCATGATCCTTAAAGCCCGCCTTGAGCTTAACAATCCCGACGCCATCTTCCACCAACCGATCCAGCAAAACTCTGTCTTTGGCAAAGTCTGGGTCTGCAATCGATACGGAAAGCGGAATTGTATCTCGGCTCTTTCCTCCCAAGAGCGCCCACATTGGGGCCCCGAGAATTTGTCCCGTGAGGTCGAGGAGCGCAGTGTCCAATGCAGTTTTCGCTTCGGTCGCGTGAGCCACCGCCAGAGCCGCGTCTTTGATGATTGCTGCCCGGTCACCTATGGCTCGCCCTATGACGATCGGACGGATGTAGCGATCAAGGGCTGCAAAACTTGCCTCTGGTGATCCAGTAAAAACGGACCAGGGCGACGCTTCCCCCCAACCAACGTGCCCGCCTTCGCTCTTCAATCGCACAACGACAATCTCACAGGCACCCTCGACCGTTCCGATCCCGTGGTCGCGCCGCGACCGGACAGGAAGCGACAGATGCCACAGCCCCATCTCTATGATCTTTTGATCAAGATCCATAAACTTCCCCTTCGGGAAAAATACTGAAGCCTGATAAACATCATTTCAAATACAGAGTTTTTGATGCACCATCATTTTTTGTGATGTTTGATCGTTCAGGATACGCACATGCCGTTGAGATTTCGCCAACTTCAGGCGTTCCACGCAATCGTCGAAACCGGAACTGTTACCGGTGCAGCGGCTCAATTGGGAATTTCGCAACCAGGTATTTCAAATTTGCTGGCCCAGCTGGAACGTCAGACGAAACTCAAACTCTTTGAGCGCAGTAAGGGCCGGCTGCAACCGACCCCGGTTGCAGATGTTCTTTTTCGAGAAGTAGATACGGTCGTTCGGGGATTGGATCACGTTGGCCAAGCCATCCACGATTTGCAGAACAAACAAGCCGGACAGCTTCAAGTCGCTGCCCCACATCTGCTATCCTTTGGTTTTATGCCCAGCGAAATTGCCAGCTTCTCTGAGGACCGACCGGACCTACTCATTTCGTTCCAATCGCAATACTCATCCAAAATCCAGGAATGGGTTATGGCGGGTCTCTTCGAGATTGGAGTATGCGAGATGCCTGTTCACCACGATGCACTGGACCGGGAGATTTTTCATTTTGAAACCATGGTGGCCATGCCGAGTGGTCACAAGCTGGTTCACCATGATGTGCTAACGCCCGAGTTGCTTGATGGCCAGCCGTTTATTGTTATGGGTCCGGAACACATGACCCATCGGCGGACACGTGAAGCTTTTGAAAGCCGGAATGCGAATTGGCGGCCAAAAATCCACACGCATTTATCCGAGAACCTTTTGAGTTTCGTGAAACAAGGCATGGGTATCGCCCTGATCGACCCGTTTACGATTCATTTTGACAAAGAACCTGGATACACTACACGCCCGTTTGAACCCTCAGTGACGCTCGATTTAGCCGTGATTACCTCGCGAAATCGTCCAATGACGCAGGTCGGGGAGGCCTTTCTGGCTCAATTACGCAAGAGCCTGGCCGGTTTTTCAAGGAGCTCCAGCTCCAACGGAGCCTAAGCAACCCATTCAGAGACTGGCGCGGCTGCCTCGTGCAGAGGTTGTGAAACAATATCTACGAGGGTCGGCCCGTCGTGGTTGACGGCCTCCTTGAGAACACGCCGCAAATCCGCCGGATCCTCAACTCGCCAACTTTTGATGCCGAAAGCACTGGCAACTGCAGCGTGGTCCGTTCGGTTGAAGTCCACGTTATAAAAACGACGTCCAAAACTTGCATGTTGCCCGGCCTTAATCCAGCCGTATGTCGCGTTTGAAAAGACGATTGAGGTGATGGGCATCCGGTGCCGGACCATTGTTTCAAATTCGCCGCAAGCAAAACCGAAGCTTCCGTCACCCATTGCGGCAATCGTCTTAACATTCGGCCTTCCTACATGTGCTCCCATGGAGGCGGCCAGAGCATACCCCAGTGCTCCGTGGGCGCGATTTGTAATGAAACTTCGGCCGGGTTTCCGCCAACGGTAGTGAGCACTAAAGTAGGGGCATGGCGTCCCCGGATCTGCGACGATTGTGGCATCATCGTCCAGAATGTCCATCAACGCGGCGATCACAGCTTCTGGCCGGATCGGTTGATCCATCGACGAGGCCAACACGTTGAAGGAAGATAGTTTGTCGTTCCATGCCTTGGCTGCACGAGCCGCTCCACCTTGTGGGGCAAGGTCCGGGATGGCCTGAAGTGCCAATGCCAAGGAGTTGAGCGCTAAACGGGCGTCTGCGTTTATCGCAACATCTGTTTTGTAGTTGGCTCCAATCACCATTGGGTCACTGTCGATATGGAGAATGGTCTTGTCCGGGGCCGGTGAACGCCATCGCTCTGTGGTCACGGAACCCGCCCGGCAACCAACGAACAGGATCACGTCGGCGGCGTCGACTGCTGCCCGCGTTGCCGGATCTCCGCCATTGGAGCCAACGACGCCGAGTGCAAGCGGATCCGTTTCAGCAATGCTGCCCTGACCGGAGACCGTCGTTGCGACCGGGATCTGCAGTAGTCTTGCTACCTTTGCAAGGATGTCCATGGCACCAGACAGAACTGGGCCACCGCCGCTGATAATAATTGCGTTTTTTGCCTTGGCGAGAATTTGCGCTGCTTCTTCAATTGCAGCTTGGTCGGGTGCGCTACGCTCTGCCGGATACGTGCAGTGGCGTTGGTCGGCCCAGATCTCGGTCTCATCTACCGGCGCCTTTTGTGTGTCAAAGGGCAGCGCAAGGTGTGTAGCTCCCGGGGTGCCGGTCGTCATGGCGCGGAAGGCAGCGCGAACATTTGCAGGCAGGCGAGAGGCGTCGTCCAAGGAGGTGTTCCATTTGGTAACAGGCCGGAAAAGCGCTTGTTGGTCCAGTTCGGTAAGCGGATACTTGCCTCGGCTGGTTGTCGCGACATCTGAAGTGATAGCCAGAATGGGGACCGAGCTTTCATTCGCCTCGACAACGCCTGGAAGGATGTAGGTTGCTCCGCCCCCAGACGGCCCCTCGCATACACCCGGTTTGCCGGTTACCCGCGCATATCCGTCGGCCATGTAGGCGGCGTGCCTTTCGTCCCTGGTAAGGAGGTGGGTAATGCCGTGCTCCAGCCGCGCGAGCACGTCATAAAAAGGTAAGGTGGTATCTCCACAAAGACCGAAGATATGCTTCACCTCATGAGCTTCAAGCATGCGCACCATCGCTTCAGCGCCGGTCAACTGATTGGTCATCAAGTCCTCCTTTAGTCTGAATACATGCCTGTATACAGATATGAATATTGTAATAAAACCCTGAATATGGCAAGACGCGATATTGCGACTGGCTGGCATCGCAAAGACCTAAAGAAAGTAGGCACCGGTAGTCATGTCTAAGGTATATGATCATATCAAATCGATGGTCGTCGGCTTTGCCTTGCGCCCGGGTGACAGGTTGAACGAAAGCTCTCTTTCAAAGGATCTCGGAGTTTCCCGCACGCCTTTGCGCGAAGCACTTAATAGGCTTGTGGCCGAGGGGCTCATTGATGTCCGCCCGGGTGAAGGTTTTTTCTGCCGAAAGCTCGACCCGGAGGGGGTTCATCATCTTTATGATCTACGTGCGGCATTGGAAGTCGCGGCAGTTGAACGCGCCTGTGCCCGCGCAAGTGATAGCGGACTGACCGCTCTTTACGACTGGCTTCGTGCGGAGGGTATGGATGTCGCAGGCCTGACAGTTGCGGAGGCCTGCGCAAGAGACGAAGCCTTTCATGTGGGGATCGCGAAACTCTCCGGAAATCCATTGCTTGTAACGCAGCTTGAAGCACTCAATGAAAAAATCAGGTATCTGCGCTGGGTCCAAATGGATGAAAACAGACTGAAGTCCACCAAAGACGGTCACATGCAGGTTATGGAATCATTGATCAATCGAGATAGCCCGGCAGCGGTCCATTTAATCCGCGAGCATATCTCGAAGCGGATGGATCAGATCAACGACGCCGTCAGCAAGGGTATTTCGAACATTTTTTTGGATCAGACAGATGCTCTTACGGGGCGCATTTTGAAGTCGGAGGATGCGGCATGATCGCAAACGGCGGAAAAGCAGTCTATGGAGCATCGGTCGGCATATTGATGCTGGAGGCGCAGTTCCCGCGCATTCCCGGCGATATGGGTAATGCTCAGACATGGCCCTTTCCGGTGATGTATAAAGTCGTTCGGGGCGCTTCGCCAAGCCGGGTTGTCCGCAATAATGCTAAAGGGCTGCTGGATGCTTTCATTGATGCAGCACGGGAGCTGGTCGCGGATGGTGTCGACGGAATTACTACAAACTGCGGTTTCCTGTCGCTCGTTCAAGATGAACTGGCACGTGCTGTGTCAGTTCCGGTTGTGACATCTTCCTTGCAACAGGTGGCCATGGTCAACCGATTGATGCCGGCGGGAAAACGTGCAGGCATACTGACGATTTCAGGATCAACACTTACGCAGGCACACTTGGAGGCTGCCGGTGTTCCGGACGGCACACCGATCGGCACAACTGAAGGCATGAGTGAGTTTACACGGGCTATCTTGAACAACGAAATGTCTTTGAATGTTGAACTTGCCAGGGAAGACAATGTCGGTGCTGCGATGGCCCTGAAAGAGGCCCATCCGGATCTCGGCGGACTGGTTCTGGAATGCACCAACATGTGTCCTTATGCTCAAGACATTTCACACGCTACGGGGCTGCCGGTTTGGTCCATGGTCAGTTTTGTCGAGTGGTTTCAGTCAGGTCTGGTTCCCAAACGTTTCCCCGAGTGATCTGCCTTGATGTCAAAGAGGAGTAGGCCGAAAAAGAGTCTACATAAAGCGTGCCGTCCGCTTTTGTCTTGATCAGTGAAACATCTTCTTCTTGACGACTTCAAGAGCGGTATGACTGCAAAGAACTGCGGCTCGGTGAACGCAAAGAACTGCTGTGGGGCATATACCGGACAGCGGTTCTTCTATGCAGGCTATGTGAAGAATCCAGAGAAGTATCTGGTGATTGCGTTCACGATGATCGCAATGCGCTTTGACCCATCCATGGCGAACGGGAGCATATGCTCTTAGTGCTGTTAGCTTTGGCGTATGAGCTGTCTCGAGATGCACGCTTGGGGCAGCTGTGCGATGAAGTCAGGAAATGCTCCGCTGCAGCTTGAACAGCGGATAGATGATCCGATTGATTGGTTTGTATCCAATCAGTCTCTGGCAGCATTTGAAACGTCAAGCAGCTCTGCGCTGAATCGAAACTCGCTCCTTGCGAGGTACGTGGAAACCTACGGGTTAGTGCTCATTATCTGAAAAAGGCATCCCGACATGGCGAAGTTGTGCAAGCCTCGTGCGCCGTGGAGCTGGATCGAGATAACAGCTGGCGATAAGGGAGCAATGTGTGCATTTTTATTTACATCACGGCATCCTGATCGTGGTGTGCTCACTTCTATTAGTCAAGACACGGCCCGGCTCCCGCCAGAGCGCATACATGGGAAAGGAGTTCTTCACCCGGTCGATAGTCCAGACCAGAGCATCATTGCCGCTTGCGCCAAAAATGAGCCCGTGAAACGCTCGGTCTAACCGGTTGATATATTCAGGATCCGTCTCGGAATCGCAGTGGGCAAGCTGGTCGTTCAGATCTTGGAGACTGGTTACCATGTCTGTGTCGACATTCCTGGTTGCCAAGCGAACGGCTTCTTCTCGATCATGTAACGCACCGCAAACAGCTGGCGAAGCCGATCTGAATTGACCTCGGACACCTTGATCGACTGGTGCTTATGCTTTTCGACAATTCCGTTGCTGGTCAGAACCAGAACCGCCTCGCGGATCGGCGTGACACTCAATCCCAGATCATCTGAAATCTGGCGCTGACTAACGACCTGGCCCGGTCTGTATAGGCCGGTTTCTATAGCGTTCCGGATCGCTAATTCAGCTATTTCCCGTTTTGAAAGATGGCCAGGAATATGTCTTGAGTTATCGGCGGTCATGTCTTCGAGTTATTATAATGACAAATGAGGTTGCCTTAGCACTCATACATCTTTCAAGCTCGAGTGTCACAGTCTTCAGGGCCAATTGTTTTTCCAAGCGTTATGACTCGATGTTATCTCTACAAGGAAACAAAATGGGTGAACCTGTTTTCCACCAGCAGACATGAAACATATCGGCGAGATTGCTTAGTGTGGATTTCTGCAAAACCGTAATCCGTCAAGAAAGCGGAGATGAGACAGAAACCCGGGTCAATAGTGACGGCTGAAAACTGTCAAAGATACGCGTTGGAAGAGTAGGCTTAATTTCTCAGCCGAGGCGAGGAGCCGCATTTGTTTGCAGATTTGGGCAGGAACTATGCGACCCCCGGATTGTGCCGCCACTAATGGGTTGCTTAGGAACTCTATTTCAATCGGCAGCATGCTCGCACCCAACGATGAAAAAGACACTGGACCAGATTGATGTGTCTCGTTCGACCTTCTATTGTTCGGAAAATGAGCATGGATTGTCTCGTTTCGTAGCCATTTTGATCCTCTGTTCTCCTAAACATAACGACGGACCATCTTAATGGGGGAGGATCATTTTGCTTTCTCGATTTTACGGTCTCCGCGCGTAGCCAGGCTGACAACTTGTCAGCAAAGGGATCACTCTTGCTGGGTCGGTCAGGCCCTTGGGCCCAGGTTCAACCGGATCAGCGCACATATATTGGAGCACTGTATTTCGAGACTATCCGGTGCGCCCGGAGATCCCCCGCAGAAATCACGCTGGGCTGGGTTTAAACACGGGTCAATTCTCAGTGAGAAAAACCCTGCCATCGGGTCAGGTCTCAAAAAAATCAACATTACGTCTCGGAGGCCTTGCGCGAGGCCGCCAGCATCGCATTGCCCTGATCCGCAAGAGCGCGGGCCAAAGGTGTTGGCTGTAGAGGACGCTGGCCTTTGAAGAAGAGCGGTTCGCCAAGGCGTTTTTCCAGCGTTGAAAGGGTTCTGGAAACCGCAGGCTGGGTCATCCCGATGAGCTCTGCTCCCTCGGTGA
>NZ_JAGHRJ010000003.1 GCF_017743865.1 Labrenzia sp. R4_2 | reverse complement strand
CAGCGGCACCTTCAAGGGCTACCGGAAAATGCGCGGCGGACGCCCGCAAGTGCGCACAAACCTCTTCATGGCCGCTCTGGTCGGCGCAAGAGTTCCAGGTCCATTACACACGTTCTATCAACGCCTTGTCGAAAACGGAAAGAAACCCATTGTCGCAATCGCAGCCCTCATGAGAAAAATCGTCGTCATCCTAAATGCAAAAACCAGAGACCAAATCGCTACAGTGAGTTGATGACAGCAGTAAAGCAGGCAAGCAACCCAGAAGCTGGATTTACCCGCCCTCTGTTGCCGCCAAATAGATAGGCCGGGCAAAGCTTGCTTGATTTGTTGGATTTGGCCCCACATTCTGCGCCCATGACCAAAACACCCTCTCTCTTCGACCTCGCGTTTCCGGACAGTCCCGACCTTAAAATCGAGAAAAAACACGCCAAGTCCTTTGACGGCATGCTGTGCGGGGTCGATGAGGCTGGTCGCGGGCCTTGGGCGGGTCCTGTGGTGACGGCGGCGGTTATCCTGAACTATGCAAATGTGCCGGCCGGACTGAACGATTCCAAAAAGCTGACTGAGGCCAAACGGGAATCCCTGTTCGGCGAGATCCTCAAAACCAGCTGGGTGTGCGCGGCGAGTGCCTCCCCTGCCACTATTGACCGATTGAACATCCGGGCGGCGACACTGAGCGCCATGGTGCGGGCGGTGAACGGGCTGCCGAAGGTGCCGCAATATGTACTCATCGATGGCCGCGATGTGCCACCTGGCCTCACGCAGCCTGGGCAGGCGCTGATCAAGGGCGATGGCCGATGCCTATGTGTCGCCGCAGCCTCCATCGTCGCCAAGGTTTTGCGGGACCGCATGATGGTCGCCTTGGAACCCGAGTTCCCCGGATACGGATTTGCCCAACACAAGGGATACGGCGTTCCAGCACACCAAGCAGCCTTGGACACCCTAGGGCCAACGGCGCACCACCGGATGAGCTTCAAGCCCGTCCGGCTGGCCGCCGGAGTTCCCGGATAGGGTTAATCAGCCGTCCCAAAGATCTGTACCGGGGTAGAACTGAGACCACGCGAACCAAAACGCCTCATGGCTGCCAAGGTCCGCGCCGTCCTCACCAACGGCCCGAATACCACCGGCATCCAGTTCCAGTCGTACGTTCTCAACGCGGATCTCGGTCCCTTGTTTGAGCGCGGCAAAGGCCTTGCTGCGCTGAAACGCGACCGGCTGTCCGGACGCTGTGACTATCCCAATGATGTCCTCATGCACGGGGAGCCGGGGATCGACATCGCCGATCGGGAAGATTGGTCCATTCGCGTCCCGGCCATTGCGGAAATCGAAGTCCCGGCCAAGCGCAAGCGCTTCCACCAATACGGTTGTTTCCGGGTGCGCCTTCTTCCACGTACCCCAATCGGTCGTCACGACGCTGACCTGTTTTAGCTTCAGGTTCTTCTCCGCAAGCGGGCCAGTCACCGCGGTGCCATGGAACGTGTCGAAGACCGAGTAGGTGTTGACGTCATACATCACCTTGTTGGACCGAATGAGAAGCCCGGAGGTTCTCAGGACTGGCCGCTCAATTCCGTCCGGCAGCTCATCCGTCAGATAGGCCTGCGCAGCGCCACATAAGGTGCAGTATGGAATACCCAGTGTCCGGCCGCCGAGGGTGTCATTCACCATCTCGCGCACTTCCATGATCCGTCTTGGATAGGCGCGGTAGTCTCCGTTCACACCGATCCCGAAAACGATATCGCTGTCCTTGAGCCAGGTTGCGTCTTCAGCGCTGCTGACCTCCGGGTTATCTACGGCCGGAATACAGTTGCACTGATTGTCGGTCTGGTCATACGGACGGTCATCGATCAGGACCCCGCCCCAGGACACCATCCGCCAATCAATATCGCCCTCGACAAAGATCCTGTCCCAGCCGGGTACGATCGTTGTGAAGATCTCACGCTTGGAGGCAAGATAATCGGGCGGTGCGGGAATATCCCAGGCCATGAGATGATCGCTCACCACGCCCCAACTGTTGCGCAGGGGGATCTGTTTGCCCAGCAGTTCGGACGCGGCTTCGCTCAAGGCCTGGTTTAGTTGCGGGCCGGTGGCAAACCGCATCAAATCACTGATGATCCAGACCAGGCGCGGGTCTTTGGATGCAGCGACCTCGGCGAGCGCCAGGCTTTGATCCCGTCCCCAACCTGCATGGGTTACCGGGTCAACAAGCGCCATTTTGACCGCACGCTTCAGATCCTCCGACAGAGGGCCATCCGGTATCGCGGGAGGGGTGCCGAATTTTTCAATCACGTAGTCTGGAAGGGGCGCGCGCTCCTGAGCTTGGGCAAGTCCGCCGCCGACAAGTGACAACAGCGGTATGAGCGCTGCAATAAAGATATGTGCAAAAGCTCGATGAGACGACTTCATGGCGGCGCCTTTCCTGAAAACCCCAATCAACCCCGCCGACTGGACCGCGGTGGCATTGCATGACCGGCGCCTTGCTTGGTATCACCTCAAGTGAATTGCGTTAGGCGACGTAACCCGATGAGGATGGCTTGAGTGGCCAATCCTATCGAATCACGACGCATCAGAAAATTTTGAGATCACAATCCGGCGAGAGGGAAATGGACGTCGAAATCACAGTCGCAGACAAAAGCGATGCGCAACAAATCCTCGAACTTCAGAAATTAGCCTTTCACAAAGAAGCAGCGCTAAACGGCGACATGCAGATCGCCCCAATGGTTGAGGCCCTCGCCGACACAGAGTCGGCTTTCACCACGCATGTTTTTCTCATCGCCCGGCAGGGATCTGACATCATCGGATCGGTTCGGGCCCGCGCTGAGGATGACACATGTCATATCGGCCGGCTGTTTGTGGCTCCCGAACATCAGGGACGGGGGATCGGCCGGCAGCTCTTTATCGCAGCAGAAGAGAAGTTTCCCTCCGCCGGCTCCTACCGGCTGATTACCGGCAAGCTGAGCTCCGGCAACATCCGGCTTTATGAAAGCCTTGGCTATCAGGTGACCGGCGAGATGTTGGAGAACGGCCGGACACCGCTGGTGGTCATGGAGAAGGAACGGGCTTAGGGGGCTCCTTGAGATAGGTCAGCCAGCAAGCTCAAACACCCCTTCCGCTCCTGCGAAGTCAGGGGCCGAGGAGCCACATCCGCCCATAAGTGAAACTAAGCGTACCGGCTCGGATTACTGGATCCCTGCCTTCGCAGGGATGGCGGACAAAAACGCGGATAGAGCTTTATTCGCAGACGGCAGACAAACAAAAAGCGGCCCGCTAAGGCCGCTTTTCAGAACTCTTTTCGGATGTGCTGAAGATTAGTTCAGCTGTTCCTTCACCTGAGTGATGCTCTTGGCGAGAATGTCGTCTGCCACCTTGTCCTTGACCTTGGCGGAGAGAATTTCCTCAGCAGCTGCGACAGCGATGTCGGCAGCCTTGGCGCGGACTTCGGCAATTGCCTGGGTCTCGGCCTGAGCGATTTTTTCTTCCGCAGCCTTGGAACGGCGAGCGATCATCTCTTCCAGTGCCTGGTTCGTCTCAACGGTCAGGCGCTCGGCTTCAGCGTTGGCTTCCGCGACGATTGCTTCGGCTTCGCTTTCAGCTTCGTGACGCTTGCGCTGATACTCAGACAGAAGTTCCTGGGCTTCTTCACGCATCTTGCGTGCTTCTTCCAGTTCCTTCTTGATGTCGTCAGCGCGCTTGTCCAGCGCTCCGCCGATCATGCCCGGTACCTTGAGGTAGGCAATCAGGACGAAGAAGAGAACGAGACCGACCAGGGCCCAAAATGATGCGTCCATGACGGTCTCCTCAGTTCATCGCCGACTTGAGCGCTTTGGTCAGATCGGTTTTTGTCGGAGCCTTGCCCATCAGCTGCTCAACGAGCGCAGACGTGGTGTCTCCGGCAATGTCGCCAATCTGGGACAGCGCTTCGGTCTTGATACCGGCGATATGAGCTTCAGCTGCTTTCAGCTTCTCGGCAATATCCGCTTCGGCTTTTTCCCGGCGGGCTTCCTGATCCGCTTTCAACTTGGCGCGGGTGTCGCTTGCGATCCCGTGTGCCTTGTTGCGCGCTTCAGCAAGTGCCTGTTCGTAAGCCGCGATCGCCGCGTCGGTTTCATCTTTGAGGCGGTTGGCCTCGCCGAGGTCACCGGCAATGCGGTCCTTGCGGTCTTCCAGGATGCCTGCAATCCGAGGCACAGCGACGTTCTTCATGATCCAGTAGAAAAAGCCAAAAGTGATGGCCAGCCACAGGAGCTGCGAAGAATAGGTCGTTGCGTCGAACGGCGGGAAGCCGGCACCGTGCTCTTCAGCCGGAATTCCGAGTTCCGTATTATGTTCGGCGTTGCCTGCCATATCCTATCTCCAAAATCCGGTTGGGCGGCGCAGACGCCGCCCCCGGAGTCGCGTCAAAACTCTCTGAAACGAAAGAGAATTAGACAGCGAAGAGCAGGAGAAGAGCGATGAGCAGGGAGAAGATGCCCAGAGCTTCGGTAACGGCGAAGCCGAAAACCAGACGGCCGAACTGGCCATCAGCTGCAGTCGGGTTGCGCAGAGCGCCATTCAGGTAGTTACCGAAGATGGTGCCGAGTGCGATCGCTGCACCACCCATGCCGAGGCATGCGATACCAGCGCCGATGTATTTTGCTGCTTCTGCTTCCATGACACGTGCTCCTAAGTAGTGTTTTGCAGATTTCAGATTTCTTCAGGCAGCGACCCGGGTGGGGCCGCCGCATGAGACGTTTCGCTTAGTGTGACGGATGAAGGGCGTCGTTGAGGTACATGCAGGTCAGGACCGTGAAGACGTAGGCCTGCAGGAACGAGACGAGGAACTCCAGCGCGGTGATCGCGACTGTCATACTCAGCGGAAGGATTGCGCCGACGATGCCCACGCCGCCAGCGGCGCTCATGGACACGATAAACCCGGCGAAAACTTTAAGGGTGATGTGACCGGCCAGCATGTTTGCAAACAGACGGACGGACAGGCTGATCGGACGCGAGAGGAAGGAAACGACCTCGATCGGTGCAACGATCAAAAGCAACACCGGCGGAACGCCTGATGGTGCAAACAGGTGGAAGAACTTGGTTCCGTGCTTCATGATGCCGTAGATCGTGACAGTCAGAAACACAAGCATCGCCAACGCAAACGTTACGATGATGTGGCTGGTTACCGTGAAGAAGTACGGGAACATGCCGAAGAGGTTTGCCACAAGGACGAACATGAAGAGCGAAAACACAAGCGGGAAGAACCGCATTCCTTCCGTGCCCGCCGAGCTTCGCAGCATGCCTGCAACAAACTCATAAGCCATTTCCGAGACCGACTGCACGCGGCTCGGCACAAGGCCGCGGCCGGACGTGGAGAAGATCAGGAAGGCAGAAGCTGCTGCTACGGTCGCAACCATAAACAGCGAAGAGTTGGTGAAAGAGAAATCCATTCCGCCGACTTCAATCGGAAACAGGGTCTGGATTTTGAACTGCGAGATCGGATCGTTCGCCACCGGTCAGCCTTCTTCGCTCAAATCATTTCTATTCGTGGGTGCGCGAGGCGCCCAGATGCACAACTTCAGTTGGACCCGCCGTCGTCAGAACTCTCGCGTTTGTACCGTTGACCTGGCTCGGCGATACGCCCGGCAGCCCTCATCACGTTCAAAACGCCCGCCGCAAAACCAATGAGAAGGAACACGATCAACCCAAAGGGTTTTGTCCCAAACCACTGATCAACGAACCATCCCAAACCGCCTCCGACGACCACACCGGAAATGAACTCAGAAGAGAGCTTCATTGCCTGTGCGTAGCCGGAATTGTCGCTTTTCTTGGCCGCGCGCTCTGCTTCTTCAGCTTTGCGCTGGCCGTCCAGCTTCCGGTTCAGACGGTCCCGCCGTTCCGACAGATCCGCCTCGGAGGCACCCTTGTCCAGATCATCTGAATTGCCGTTTTGCGAAGAGCCACTCATGTTGTTCCCCGCCCCCGTCAAGCCGTGAGACCCAGCCTTTGGACACCCCCTCAAGCCGCGCGCACCATAGTCGGGGGCCATTGCCCTGTCAAGAACACTAAGATTTCAGCTATTTATCTGATTTATAACACAAATTCGCCCTTCTTCACATTTTCCATGACCTAAGTCTTACGGGAAACTTACGAAGGAGCGGGGTTCGGCTGAAAATTAGGCACTTTCACGGAATCGTTCCGCGGTCTCCAAATCCACCGAAACAAGCTGCGAGACACCTCGCTCCGCCATTGTGACACCGAACAAACGGTTCATGCGGGCCATGGTGATCGGGTTGTGGGTGATCACCACAAAACGGGTATCTGTATTGCGCGCCATTTCATCCAGAAGATCGCAATAGCGCTCCACATTGGCATCATCGAGTGGTGCGTCGACCTCATCAAGCACGCAAATCGGCGCTGGATTTGTCAAAAAAACCGCGAAAATCAATGACATGGCGGTGAGCGCCTGTTCACCGCCCGACAGCAAGGTCATGGTCTGCGGCTTCTTGCCAGGCGGTCGCGCGATGATCTCAAGTCCGGCATCCAGCGGATCGTCCGAATCGACCAGCTGCAGCTCAGCCGTGCCGCCGCCGAAGAGGTGGGTGAACAACCTTTGGAAGTGACCATTGACCACTTCGAAGGACGCGAGCAAGCGCTCCCGGGCCTCACGGTTCAGATTTGAGATCCCCGTACGCAAGCGACGAATTGCCTCAATCAAATCGTCCCGCTCAGACGTCAGCGTGGTCTTTTGCTCGTCCATTTCGCGCAGTTCTTCTTCTGCGCGCAGGTTGACCCCGCCCAAACGTTCGCGTTCAGCCTTGAGCCGGTCCAGCTTCTTCTCCATGGCTTCCGGATCCGGCAATGGGGCGCCTTCCTTCAGACCGGCGATTTCCGGCAGGGCGACGACCGGCACTTCCAGATCCTCGTCGATCCGCCGCTCAAGGGTGTCTTTCCGCTCCCGAGCAGCGTCGAGACGCTCCTCAGCGCGAATCTTTTGCTCGCGCGCGCCAGCCAAGCCTTCCATGGCCAGCTTTGCGGCCCGGTCGACATCGGCCAGATCAAGCTCGGCCTGGCTGAGCTGATCATCCTTTTCCTTCTTGGCGTCTTCGGCTTTCGCGATCGCAGAAAACAGCTCCCGGCGTTTGATCTCAATGTCTTCGGGCGCCTCGATCAGCTCAGCCCGCTCTTCTTCCGCTTCATCGCGCCGTTCGCTCAAAACCGCGATCTGCTGAGTCGCATTGGCCGCACGGGACTTCCAGCTGTCATATTCCCGGGCCATCGCCTCCAGACGCCGGTCGCGCATCTGTTGTTCCCGGGAGAGGCCTTCCGAGACCGCCCGCGCTTCTGCAAGGGCTGTCCGCGCGGAGGAAACCTCCGTTTGCAGATCCCGGATTTGGTCAGCGTAGCCGGTTGCCTCAGCAGCTGCTTCCAACTGCTCCTGCGCTTCCTCCAGATAAGCCCGCGCTTCTTCTGCTTCTTCGTTCAAGCGCTGCGCCCGGTCTTCCGCAGCCACCTTCTGGGACGCCAGCTGCGCTATGGACCGTTCCGCAGCGGCCAAGGCCTCGCGCGCCGCGGTGACCTGCCGCTGACCATCCCGGACCTTGCCGCGGGCGGTTTGTTCCAATTCTACCGATTGCCGGACCCGGTTCGCAGCTTCGTCCAGATCTTGCTGAAGGCGTTCGGCAGCCTGACGCGCGGTCTCGATTTCGTCATCCAATTCGGCCAGGCGATTCTTTTGCGCCAGACGTTGGGCCGCCGGTGTTGGTGCGTTGGCCGCAACGACAAACCCGTCCCATCGCCAGAGATCCCCTTCCCGGCTCACCAAGCGCTGACCGGGTTTCAGATCAGATCGCAGGCGTGGACCGTCGTCTTGGGACACCAAACCGATCTGAGACAATCGGCGATGGAGTTCTCTGGGTGCGGTTACGACATCCAACAGCGGTTTGGCACCGCCGGGCAGAGCCGGATCGCCGTCCGTTCCAATCGCACTGCCCCAGCGGACAGCGGCTGCTTCATCAAGAGAGGCATCGAGATCTTCGCCGAGCGCTGCGCCCAGCGCTGTTTCATACCCGGTCTCAACGGTGATTTGCTCAACGACCGGCGTATGATCCGCCTCGCTGTGCACGTTCAATACCTGTTCAAGGGTCCGTGCCTCTGTCTGAAGGCCTTGCAGCAAAGCCTTGGCATCGCTCAAGGGGGACCGCGCGGCCTGCTCCTGATCCCGTGCCGTTGCAGTGGCAGCTTCCGCTTCTTCGACGGCCGCTTCAGCCTCGGCGAGTTCTTCGCTTGCAAGTTCCAGCGTTTCCCGGTGCTCCGCCACACCATCTTGTTCATCCATGCGCGCGATAAGAGCACCGAGCGCTGTTTGAGCTTCCTGTGCCTGCGACATCAGCCGGTCCGCCCGCTGGCGGCTTTCGGCTACGGCGCGTTCCAGCTGCTGGCGTTCCGCCGTTGCCCGCGCTTCGGCGGCCGTCAGCTCGGAGAGCATTGCCTCCTTGCCGCGCACGATGTCTTCGGCCTCGGCCACCTTTTCCCGGGCCGCTTCGGTGCGGTCCTGAACCATCTCGTTTTCTTCCAGAAGTTCGGCGCGCTCTTCTGCAAGACGCTCCAGAACTTCGTCGTTTTCCGAGACCATGGACTGTTCGCGGCGGATATCCTCGGCCAGCTGTACGAGGCGGCGCTCCAGATCCTGCAAGCGTTCCTTGATGCGCCGCTCTTCGGCATCCAAATCATTGCGGGCGATAACGAGCCGCTGAAGCGCGGCTCCGGCTTTGGCTGCGTCCTCCCGAAGCTCGGGCAACTTGTGCGCGGCGATTGCCTGAATGCGCGCACTTTCCGCCTGCAGGCCGGTCGCCTCGTTGACTTGGCTTTGCGCCTCAGTGAACTGTTTTTCAGCCGAGTTCAGGGCATCCCGGGCTTCTGTCCACCGGATATAAAGAATGGCAGCTTCGGCACCGCGGATCTCCGACGACAGATTGCGGTAGCGCGAAGCCTGACGCGATTGGCGTTTCAGATTGTCGAGCTGGCTGTCGATCTGCACCAGCACGTCTTCCAAGCGTTCAAGGTTCTGTTCGGCCCCGCGCAGCCGGATTTCCGCTTCATGGCGCCGTGAATGCAGACCGGAAATTCCGGCGGCTTCTTCCAGGATCTTGCGGCGCGATGTCGGTTTTGCGGCAATCAGCTCGCCAATCTGCCCCTGCCGGACCATCGCGGGTGAGCGCGCACCCGTGGAGGCGTCCGCAAACAGGAGCTGGACGTCGCGGGCCCGCACATCCTTGGCGTTGATCTTGTAGTTGGAGCCCTGCTCCCGCTCGATCCGGCGGCTGACTTCCAGAAGGTCGGCATCGTTAAAGGCGGTCGGGGCCGTGCGATCGTTGTTTTCCAAAAACAGCGTCACTTCCGCCGTGTTGCGGGCCGGACGATTGAGACTTCCGGAAAAGATCACGTCATCCATGCCGGACGCGCGCATGTTCTTATAGGAGTTCTCGCCCATCACCCATCGCAGGGCTTCCACGAGATTGGACTTGCCGCAGCCATTGGGACCGACAACACCGGTCAAGCCGTTGCCGATGATGAATTCCATCGGCTCGACGAAGGATTTGAACCCGGCAATGCGGAGCTTTGAAAACCTCATCGGCGCCCGCACCTCTCCGGTCCGGACGCCGACAACGACATATCAGATTGCAGATACAGGCGCGTGGCCCGCAGCCCTGCTGCAGGATCAGAGGTTTTCCTCGATGATCTTGCCCATCTCTTCAATCGAAAGCGCCCCCGAGTGCTTTTCGCCGTTGATGAAGAATGTTGGCGTCGAGTTCACCCCAAACTCGTTCGCCCCGCGCTCACGCACAGCGTTTACTGCGTCAAGCAAACCCTGGTTTGTCAAGCATTCCTCAAAGGACTCCTGTGTAAAGCCGATCTGTTTGGAAAAGTCGAGCAGGGATTGGTACGGGTTGTCGGTGAACGCCCAGGCGCGCTGTTCTTCGAACATGATGTCCACAATGTCGAAATATTTTTCCTGCGGCGCGCAGCGGGCCAGCATGAAGGCGGCCGAGGCAACCGGGTCGAGCGGAAACTCCCGGAAAATAAAGCGGACCTTGCCAGTCTCGATGTAGTCTTTCTTCAGATCCGGCCAGGTGCGCTTGTGGAAATTGGCGCAGTGTCCACAGGTCATGGACGCATATTCGATGATCGTGACCGGTGCGGCCTCATCGCCCAGGATTTTGTCCCCCAGCGGACCCGGCTTCAAGAGCTCGTCTTCGTCGACCGACTGGGCCCATGCGGGCGCGGCAGATGCGAGCCCGAGCGCGGCCGTGGTCAAAGCGGTGGTTTTGAGAAACTGTCTGCGGGTCTGTGTCACGAAGATCGTCCTGTCACAAATTGATGTCCTGCACCTTCCGGCGCCATTGCTGTTCCATGTGCCCTTTCAGGCCCTCAAGGTCAACACAGCTTGGCAAATGTGGCACCAGCGTGGACATATTGGCAGGCAAAGTCACAGTGTTGTTATTGCTGCGTGAAGGCTAGAAGCGATTAGGCGGCCGTGCCGGCGTTCCGGACGATGACTTGCGCACCAAGCTTCTTCAAGGCTTCCCGGAGACGATCGTTTTCGACCGTCTCGAGTTTCGCATCGAGCTGCTGCTCTTCCGACCGGGTCAATGGCCTCAGCGCCTTGCGCGTGCTGGCGCGTTTCACGGCGACCGGCTTTTGCTGGATCTTGATGCGGCCAATGGCGGCCCAGCCATAAAATGTGTTGATCCGCTCAATGACCTGCGGACTGTCGTGAGACAGCATCAGCGCAGTGGGGCCATCTGTATGGACCACGAGAGTTGCAGGTTGCGGCGGGCGTTCCGGGTCACTCAGCTCCGGTTGCCGCGGCCAAATAAGCCGGTCCGGCTGGACGCGGGTGCCATAGCGCTCGCCGACAATATCGGCCCAGGACGCGATGATATCGATGGACGCAAAGCCGCGTTTCTTGCAGGCAGGGGTCATCGCCTTGCCGACCAAATCGGCCAGCAGTTTTGCACCCTTTCGATTTGCCTTCGACGCGGTTATGGCCTACCTCCTGACGCCTGCCCGGACCTTTTTGCGCGGCGCGCAGACGCGCTTTTCGAAGTCTGTTGTGTTCCAGTAGAATAAGACAAAATGAAGACGATTACTTTAACACACGTTTTGGCGCCGGCTTATCACCGCAATTGTCCCCAAGCTATCCAGACGCAAATCACCGTTGATCCGCAGCATCTTGGCGCATACCGGCGTGCGGCAAACCATGGCTGAAACCCACCCATCACCAAGTCTTCTATCATCAAGTCTACTGGAGTGGTACGACCGCCATGCGCGCACCTTGCCCTGGCGCGTGAGCCCGGAAAACCGGCGTCTTGGCGAAGTGCCGGACCCCTACCGTATCTGGCTGTCGGAAGTCATGCTGCAGCAAACCACAGTTGCTGCCGTGAAGAGCTATTTCGAAACCTTCACCAGCACCTGGCCGACCGTCAAGGATCTGGCCGCAGCAGATGAAGAAGACGTCATGAAAGCCTGGGCAGGGCTGGGCTATTATTCCAGGGCGCGCAACTTGAAAAAATGCGCCGACCTCGTTGCCAGCGAGTATGACGGCCGCTTTCCGGACACGGAAGACGATCTCTTGAAGCTGCCAGGTATCGGCCCTTATACGGCCGCGGCGATTGCCACGATTGCCTTCGACCGCCATGCCGCCGTTGTTGATGGCAATGTCGAACGTGTCCTGTCGCGCCTGAAACTGATCGAGACGCCCCTGCCCGCAGCCAAGCCGGAAATCAAAGCCGTGATGGCGGACCTGACTCCGGACGCCCGCCCCGGAGACTTTGCGCAAGCTGTCATGGATCTTGGCGCAACAATCTGCACGCCGAAGAAACCCGCCTGTGCCCTCTGTCCTTGGCGGGAGGAGTGCGAAGGCCACCGCGCGGGGCTTGCGGAAACCCTGCCGCGGAAAGCCCCCAAGACGAAAAAACCGACCCGGCACGGCGCGGCTTTTGTCGCCGTTGACGCAGCAAGCGGTGCCGTGTTCCTGCGCCGCCGTCCGCCGGAAGGGCTGCTTGGCGGAATGACCGAAGTGCCAGGTTCTGTCTGGTCCGAAGACTTTGACACCGACAGCAGCCTCTCCCATGCGCCCTTTGCCGCGGACTGGCAGAAGCGCGTTGGTGAGGTGAAACACACGTTCACCCATTTTCATTTGAAGCTGACCGTTTTCAGGGCAGAGATGTCCGATAACGATCCGCTTGGCACAGACACCGGCTGGTGGTCCGCTCCGGACACGCTTTCCGGCGAAGCTTTGCCGACAGTCATGCGCAAGGTTTTGTCAGCGGCGCTGGACTGAAGACAATAATTGCCGGGCGCACGCGACGCTCCAACACAGCGATCAGATCACGTCTTTTCTTGGAAAAGTCAGGAAAGACTTTTTCCTCATCCGTTTACGCACGCCTCCCGTAAGTGTTCACGTTGCAAGCAAAGACTGCATCCAAGTTTAACCCCCCGGAACATCATTTCCGGGAACGCTGATCTTTGGCTTGAACTCAAGCAAGGGAGTCATCTACATGAAACTGATCCAGAAACTCGCAGTTGCTCTACTTCTCGTTCTGCCGTTTTCCGCTGCGAAAGCTGCCGAGAAAGACATTGTCGACACTGCCGTCGGCGCAGGCACCTTCAACACTCTGGTTGCCGCTGTTCAGGCCGCTGACCTTGTCGACACCTTGAAAGGCGATGGCCCCTTCACTGTTTTCGCACCGACCGACGAAGCCTTCGCCAAACTGCCGGCTGGCACTGTAGAAGACCTGCTGAAGCCGGAAAACAAGGACAAGCTCGTCGCTGTTCTGACCTACCACGTGGTCCCGGGCAAAGTGATGTCTTCCGATATCGCAGGCAAAAAAGCTGATGTTGCCTCTGTTCAGGGCGACACAATTGCCGTTGACGCAACAGACGGCGTTAAAGTCGACGAAGCAAACGTTGTCACCGCCGACATCGAAACCAGCAACGGCGTCATCCATGTCATCGACAGCGTGATCCTGCCGGCCTCCTAATACCACCGGCGTCTTACCCCTCCTCTGGTAAGTCAACAGGCGCAGCTTTACCGGCTGCGCCTTTTGCTTTTTGCGGCAGGCTGTTCCAGCGCCTTGCAATCAACCGATTTTGGGCAGTCCGTCAGATACTTCTCCCTACATTCAAAAGCTCGCAAATTTCTGAAAAAAAACATGATTTAGACACTGGACACCTAGTGTAGAATAATTCTAAAGTACAGAAAATTTCGGCTACAAGGAGTGACGGCCATGAAAGGGAATGAAAAAGTTATTGCCTGTTTGAACGAGGCTCTGTTCCTGGAGCTGGGCGCGATCAACCAGTACTGGCTGCACTACCGCATGCTCGCCGATTGGGGTTACGCGAAACTGGCAAAAAAGGAACGCGAGGAATCCATCGAAGAGATGGAACATGCCGACAAGCTGGTTGACCGGATCATCTTCCTGGAAGGCCTGCCGAACATGCAAAAGGTCGCGCCGCTGCGCATCGGTCAGGATATCAAGGAAGTTCTGGAAGCAGATCTTGCCGGTGAATACGATGCACGGACAGCCTACTCCAAATCACGCGAAGTCTGCCGGGAAGAAGGCGATTACGTCTCCATGGCGATTTTTGAAGAGCTCCTGAAGGACGAGGAAGGTCACATCGACTTCCTGGAGACCCAGCTTGAGCTTTTGGAGAAAATCGGCGTTGAGCGCTACGGCATGCTGAACGCTGCCTCTGCGGACGAAGCCGAGTAAGGATACCGTCAGCCCAAATTTTGGAACGCGGCTCTGTTCGGGGCCGCGTTTTTTGTTGGCTCCACACGGGTTAACGAGTAATTCTTCTTTACTAAATTATAAGTTGCATAACGTAACGGCATCGTGAGACACTCCCTCCACCGAGACTGCCTGGAGGTGAAGTCATGCATCAGCAATTTCGCAATATCGTCATCTTGAAAAGTGCACTGGTCATCGGCGCATTATTTTCGACCACGGCGTCAGCGCAGAACTGCGATGCGATCTGCACAGATGGCGAAACCTGTATCTCCGCGGCGGTCTATCCATATGTCCCGGACATGGGCGCATTCACGTCCGCCATCTGTTCGGCGTGGCAGTCGGCGGGGCAGACGGAGAAGCTCTATCTGATCGCAGATGAAAATGTCTGGGACGGCGGGTACGATTCCAATCCGGTCTATACCAATGGCAGCGGCAAACAGACACCGATCGACGTCTTTGTCTATGACGCGATGTATCTGGAGTACTGGAAGACCCAAACAACCCAGATCCCGGCGGCGCAAATTAGCAACCCGACGGACTTCGTGCCTTACGCCGACACAGCCTTGAAGCTTCCCAACAACGACATGTACGCCTTGCCCATGCTGGGCTGTACGAACATCATGTTCTACCGGAACGGCGATTCAGGCATGGCGGGTGTGACCACCTTGTCGGACTTTGAGACTGTCAATTCGGCCGGGATCTATATCAGCCCCGTCCCCTTCGGCATGTCGGGCGCCATGATGAACATGTCCGGCAAGACGACCATTGGCGTCAATTACATGGTCAAGGGGTATCTCGACACCGGCAACTGGCCATCCATGACCCAGCTGGATCCCTCGATTGTCCAATCTCTTGCAGGCATTGCGGAGACCGCGAGCTATTACAACGCCTTGACCGGAGCCGTACCACCGCTGCAGGGCGTGGAGGACCAGTATGTCCGGGCCGGATATTTCAGTGAAGGCTATGGGCGGACGTCCATCGGTTTTTCTGAAAGCATGTCACAGATGTCGAATGCCACCCGGCAGAACCTGAAACTCCGTGCGTTTCCCTGGACCGACAACACCAACTCCCCGAACATGTTTTACGCAGATGTTGCTGGCGTAAACAGCAACTCACCGTTCCTCGCCAACGACGGAACGCTGCCGTTTGTGCTCGCGAACATCATGACCGAACAAGCGACAATGCAGAACGCCATCGCGCCTTCTGGCGGGCAGTTGTCCTATCTCTTCCCCGCACGGACCAGTGTGCTCAATGCCTTGAGCTCGGTTGATCCGCTTTACCAGCAAATGTCCGACATCCTGAATGCGAAGACAACAGAACTGGTCAGTATGCCGACGACTGACCGGACTGCTTTTCACAGTTTCGGCGGATCCGTCCAAACGGCCGTCCTTGGCGACTTCAGCGGCCATTGCGATTTGGAGAGCACCGATTTTCCGGGCGACAACTCGCAGGCTCCGTCCATCTGCACCCCGTTGTGCCAATCGGCAGGCGGCTGGATCGGCTCCTGGACCAATCAGTCTCCCCCTGCCTGGCCAGGATATTCGGCCTGCGGCTGCAACACCTGCGTCCAGGCATCGCCCCTACCACAGAAGGTCCAGGGCGAAGAAGCAACAACCATGGTTCAGTCCGGACCGGCGTTGAAGCGCTACATGCGGAACTAAATTCGCAGGCCCCGCTCGTCAGAATTCCGGCAACAAAAAGGCTCCGGACTGCATCCGGGGCCTTTGCTTGGTGACAAAGTCAAATTCTCCTCTTGCGTCATGTTCGGACTTGTTCCGAACATCCAAAACTAATTGAAGAAAAATGGATCCTCGGCACGAAGCCGGGGATGACTGCTGAGAGGAATGGGTCCGTTTAGCTTCTAGCTTTCGTTAGACCTAAACCAGCGGACAACCTACTGAAACGCGGTTTCCGCAAAGCTTCTGAGTTTCCGCGAATGCAGGCGGTCGGCAGGCATCTGACGCATCTTCTCCAGAGACCGAATGCCGATTTCCAGATGCTGAGCGACCTGGCGCTTGTAGAAATCCGTCGCCATGCCCGGCAACTTCAACTCGCCATGAAGCGGTTTGTCGGAAATGCACAAGAGCGTTCCATAGGGCACTCGGAAGCGGAAGCCGTTAGCGGCGATCGTCGCCGATTCCATATCAAGCGCGATGGCCCGCGACTGCGAGAAGCGCTTGACCAGTTCCGGCTGATCCCAAAGTTCCCAGTTCCGGTTGTCGAGCGACACGACCGTGCCGGTGCGCATCACCCGCTTCAGCTCATACCCGTCATATCCGGTGATTTCGGCAACCGCGTCTTCAAGGGCAACCTGCACTTCTGCAAGCGGCGGAATCGGCACCCAAATCGGCAGATCCTGATTGAGAACATTGTCATCGCGCACATAACCATGCGCAAGGACATAGTCCCCGAGGGTCTGGCTGTTGCGCAAGCCCGCGCAGTGCCCGAGCATGAGCCAGACATGCGGACGCAGGACTGCCACATGGTCGGTGATCGTCTTCGCGTTGGATGGCCCGACGCCGATATTGACCATTGTAATGCCACTGCCATCAGCTCGTTTCAGGTGATAGGCCGGCATTTGCGGAAGCTTTGCCGGTTCTGTACCGCTGCAAGGGGCCGTATCGCCGGCCTTGGTCAGCAGATTGCCCGGCCCAACGAAGGCCTCATAACCGCTGTCCGGGTCCGCCAGATAATCCTGAGACATCCGGCAAAATTCATCGATGTAGAACTGATAGTTGGTGAAGAGCACGTAGTTCTGAAAATGCTCCGCCGCGGTGGCCGTATAATGCTGCAAGCGGTGGAGGGAGTAATCGACCCTGGGTGCCGTGAACGAGGCCAGCGGCATTCCGCCATCGGCTGGTTCATACGTTCCGTTGGCGATGGAATCGTCCATCACGGTCAGGTCCGGCAGATCAAAGACATCTGCCAGCGGCCGGTCGAGGCTCGCCGCCGCGGCGCCACCTTCCACATGCGTTCCGTCATAAAAGGCGAAATGCAACGGGATCGGCATGTCGCTATCGCCAACCAGAACCGGCACTTCGTGGTTCTTCATGAGAAGCGACAGCTGTGTCTCCAGATAATGGCGGAACAGGTCCGGCCGGGTGATGGTCGCAACATGGCGCCCCGGCCCGGAGACAAAACCGTAGGACAAGCGGCTGTCATGACGAATATGGCTGTCGGTGACGATCTGAACCTGCGGATAAAAGGCCCGCACCCGATGTTCCGGTTCTTCCCCGTCGAGAAGCGCCTGGAAGTGCTTCCTCAGGAAGGCCGTGTTCGCCTCGAAAATTTCAATCAACCGCGTGACAGCTTCCTTGGGATCGCTGAAGACCTGCAAAGGGTGCGATGGCGCAAGGCGGGTTGGCCGGGCCGGTTGTTGAAAGGCTTTGTGGATAGAGTTGGTCATGTGATCGTCCTTATTTTTGTTATCCTTGAACAGTCTCGCCAGATGCGCGCGCGGTCAATAGGTGCAGCTTCAGATTTTGAATATTTTTGCACACGAAGAAATTATTTTCGCACACGCTAGGACATCCTTCCCTGTGATAGGGATATCCCTCTTATCTGGTTGAAATTAGAAACTTGCCGGGACGGTTTTATGAAATCCTTTGAAGACATCGAAGCGTTGGCAATCGAGAAGAAGGGCGGTGCCGGCCAACTCTCAGCCCTAATGGCCGAACATAATGGCCCCAAGACACCGGAAGAACTGGAGACGATCGGCGATGACCGCTGGCTGTCCATGTTCACCAAAACGATCTTTCAGGCCGGATTTTCCTGGAAAGTGATTGAGAAGAAGTGGCCGGGCTTCGAAGAAGCCTTCGAAGGTTTTGATACGGCCCGGCTCGCCTTCCTGCCGGATGAGGCTTTTGAGGCGCTTCTCAACAACAAGGCCATCGTGCGCAATGCCATGAAGATCAAATCCGTCCAGGCAAATGCGATATTCCTCCGCGATCTGGCCGAAGCCCACGGCAGTGCTTCGAAGTTCTTTGCACGGTATCCGGTCGAGGATCAAATCGGCCTGATGGACATCCTGAAGAAGCGCGGCAGCCGGCTTGGTGGCAACTCTGGTCAGTATGCGCTTCGCTTCATGGGAAAGGAGACATTTATCCTCTCCCGCGACGTGGTTAACGCTCTAATCCGTGAAAATGTCATTGGGAATGAGTCCATGTCGAAAAAAAATCTGATTGCAATTCAGGAAGCCTTTAACCATTGGCGATCAACTTCCGGTCGTTCTCTCAATGAAATCAGCAGAATTCTGGCGTTTTCGGTCGGCTGAGCCCATTAACTTCTCATTTAGGTTTTACCATTGTAAACAAAGCATTGATTCAACGGTAATTTTTGTTCTGACGGCTTAACGCCTGATTTACCAAAAGCGGTAACCATGACACTCGAAATTGCGTGAGGTATTGCGTCGCAATGAGAGTACTGCGTACCGGGGTGTCCCCTGTGGCACCCCATCCAACATCTTCGACGGAAGCTGATGCTTCCTGGCTGAACACGATCCTGAAGGGCGACTGCGTGGCCGCCCTTGAGAAGCTGCCGTCCCGGTCTGTCGACCTGGTGTTTGCGGATCCGCCCTACAATCTTCAGCTGGGCGGCGACCTTCACCGGCCGGATCAGTCCAAGGTGGACGCCTGCGACGATCATTGGGATCAGTTCGAGAGCTTTGAGGCTTACGACGCCTTCACCCGTGCCTGGCTGCTGGCCGCGCGCCGGGTGATGAAGCAGGACGGCTCGCTCTATGTAATCGGCTCCTATCACAACATCTTCCGAGTAGGTGCGATCCTTCAGGATCTCGGCTTCTGGATCATGAACGACATCGTCTGGCTGAAGTCGAACCCGATGCCGAACTTTCGCGGCAAGCGGTTCACCAATGCCCACGAGACCATGATCTGGGCGACGAAATCCAAGGATGCCAAGCCGACCTTCAACTACGACGCACTGAAGACCTTCAACGAAGATCTGCAAATGCGCTCCGACTGGCATCTGCCGCTGTGCACCGGCGCGGAACGGTTGAAGGGAAAAGATGGCCAGAAAGTGCATCCGACCCAGAAACCGGAAGCCCTGCTCTACCGGGTGCTGACCGCCTCGTCCAAACCGGGCGACGTTGTGCTCGACCCGTTCTTCGGCACAGGCACCACCGGCGCTGTCGCGCGCAAACTTGGCCGCAACTATGTCGGTGTGGAGCGCGAGCAGGATTACATCGATGCGGCAACAGCCCGGATCGCGGCCATCCAGCCCTGTGACGAAAAAGCGCTTGAGATGCAGCAAGGCAAGCGGGCCCAAAAGCGCATCCCGTTCGGCACTCTTTTGGAAAACGGCATGCTGGAGCCGGGCGCCGAGTTGACCTGTTCCAAGGGCAAGCATCTGGCGATCGTCCGGGCAGACGGCTCTTTGAAATCCGGCGACCACACCGGTTCGATCCACAAGGTGGGCGCGTTGGTGCAGGGCCAGGAGGCCTGCAACGGCTGGACCTTCTGGCATACCAAAGAAGGGTCGAAGAAGTCGCCGATCGACGAGCTTCGCAAGGAAATCAGATCCCGGCTGCAGGCCAATTAGAGCTGTAGCCGGCACGAACTAACAAGCAGGAAGAAAAGACCTTCGCGTTCCCCGCGAGATCTTCCCTTGGCCCCGCCTCCCGAAAGGGATGGCGGGGTTTTTCTTCTTCCCGGCAAACGCCTATACACATAGGCGGACACCATGTGAGATGTTGCAATGTTTCAGAACTGGCAGATCAGAACACTGAATGCGATTGCCTGGATCTCGCTGGCCTCAGCCATCGTTGGGCTATTTATCGGCTTGCTTCGCGCAGGTGAGCAAAGCCTGATCACGGATGTGAGTGTCGGCATGCTCACCGGTATCCTGATCGGCTTAAGTTGTTCCTGCTCCGAGTTTTTTGTTTTTTCCAACTCCCGCCTGAGATTGGCCCGGCAGATGCCGCTTTGGCAGCTCCTGCTTCTTCGAACAATTGTTTGGTGCGTCTGCATCTTGGCCGGCATGAGCTTGCCCAATTGGCTCTTCGGCCAACCGTGGCAGCACCTCGATGCGCATTTCATTGAGAATTTTGCGATTTCCGCGGCAATCGCCTTTGCGTTTTCCAGCGGCATTGAAATCTCCCGCCTATTGGGGACGGAAGCCACCACTGCACTCATCACCGGCCGGTATGCCCGGCCAAGACTTGAAAACCGTGTGGTGCTGTTTGCCGATCTTGTCGGGTCAACCGCACTGGCAGAACGCCTCGGCGAACTACAGTTCCATGCATTTTTGAGCGATGTCGCGCAGGATTTTGCAGACCCGATTTACAAGACCGGCGGCGATGTTCACCGCTACATCGGCGATGCTGTGATTGTGACCTGGCCACTTGAAAAGGGTGTGAAGAACGGCGCCAGTCTCAATTGCGCAGTTGGCATGCATCGCATCCTGAAACGCCGGGCGTCGTTTTATAGGACGAGATACAAGACGGAACCGCGCATTCGCGTTGCCATCCATTGCGGACAGGTGGCGGCCGGTGAAATCGGCGATTGGAAAAAAGAAATCGCCCTGCTCGGCGACACCATGAACACCGCCGCCCGGATCGAAAGCGCTGCCCGCGATCTGGGCGAACAGATCGTTTTGTCGGACGATCTCGTCAAAAGACTTCCAGATACCCTCAGGGCGCCAATACGCGTTCTGCCTGCATATGAAGCAGCCGGAAAACAGGACAAGCTGACGCTTTGGGCTGTGGATCTACACGGCCAGATGACAAGCTGCGGATAGTGGGGACCACTCATTTGCCGGGCTTCGGTTTAACCGCCACAACCTCCACCAGGAAGTCGGACGGCGAAGAGACACCGGGTCTTCACTCCCGTTCGTGCGGGGAGACAGTTTGCAGATTTGAGTCTTTGGCAGTGCCGAACCTGATCCGGGACCAAGACTCAATCGGTCGATCCCGGCTCGGACGCCGGAACAGCAGAGATAGACTTAGATCACCAGCACAAATTCCGCCGCGAGGTCTCCCTCCGGCGTTTTGGCGATCAGAACACCGTTCGAAACGAACGGGACGGCAGGCGCGCCGGACTTGCCGGGGCGAAGAGTAAAGAGTGGGTTAGATTGGCAAGGCAGCACGCCTGCCCGAAGGCTGTTCCCGGCCAGCAGTCTTGTCTTTCTTGGACAAACACCAGGCCCTGGCAGCGCCCGATGATCCTTAAGAAACTCTTCCGGTCTGACCTTCCCCCGTCTGGAACCCGGCGGCAGTCCAAAAACCAGCTGATTGCTGACGGCGCGTTTCTTGATCCGTTACCTCAATAAAGCGCCCAACCTCCGGTTCCTGCCACCTCGAACGGACGGTCCGGCCTCGGCCCCGTGGGACAGGAACGTGAGGAAGTATACGGCCGGTTTGCAGAGCGTGGATAAGTTTTCTGCTTCGTATGACGCTGCGGCTTCCTCGGTTTTCATGCAGGATCAAAGGTTCACGAGATCCAAGCGACATCGGACACTGGAGGCCCGTTAACCTCATTGTCAGGTTTAACTATCTGTAAACCTTATCTTACGCTACACCCGCATTGATTGCAGATGTGGAGTTTTTTCATGCAAACGTGGGCCGGCCTCACAAGACTTTTAGTTTTTGTTTCTATTTCTCTTTTTGGCTTCGCAGCTTGGGGTTTGACCCTGTTGGAACCTGACAGGCAGGTTTACCTGGAAACGTTCGATACAACCGAGCTTGAGACCGTTCTGGAGGGCCAAATCATGAGCCCCGGCCGGCACAGTCCATGGTCCATTTCAGTCGATGGCGCAAACCTTGTTTGGCGGAACACATCCAAGAAAACCAACTCCCAACACCAGAGCATCGATTGGGTCCGCTTCGAGGATAACAAAGAAATTACGCGTTTGAACGAAGCCTCCCTTTCGGTCACAGTTCTGCCGCGGCGGTTCAACAGTGGCGGAGCAGGCATCGTTGCCGGAACCTATCGCCAACGTCAGAATTGGCGGTTCAACATCGACAATGAAGGCGGCTATCATGTGTTGAGGCAATCCGGCCGGGGTTTCGCCCGTGTTTATAAAGGCGAACACCCAGCGATTAAGCCAAACACGCCAAATGTGATTGCCTTTGAGCGGCAAGGAGAGGAATTTGTTTTCTTCGTCAACGAGCAGGAAATCATCCGCTTGCCGACCAACGCCCGTAGATCAGACCCGCATTGGATCGGACTGACCGCCTTTGGCATCGGAACTTACAAGTTTGCAGAGATGACCATCACGCAATAGGCGATGGCTCAAGCAGGCTCCAGCGCTTGCGCCAGATTCGCATCGGCCTCCGCTTCTGACGGATAGTACCCGCTGCGGATCTTAAGCTTGTGCCCGACACGGACGATGCCCTCCAGGGCCGGGATCAGCTCCTGGCCAATCTCGGTCAACTCGTATTCAACGGACGGCGGTGATGTCGGTCGGACATGGCGGACGATCACGTCCCGCTCCTCCAACTCCTTCAGCCGTGCCGACAGGACCTTCGCCGATACCGGCGGTATGTCAGCCCGAAGCTCGCTGAACCGCCTCGGTCCCGCTCTCAGACACCAAATGACGTTCGGGGCCCACGCCCCGGCAATCACCTGCATGCACTCCGTCAGAAGGCAAGGCGCGGGTGGTTGCGGGCTTTTATTCTTTCGCATTTTCAGTGCCATAGCGAGATCTCCAACCAACGGCCAGCGTGCAATCAGGTTTCTTCGCGGTAACTTCATAATAGTAGTTACCATCAGTTATCATATTGTCAACAGAAACCAACGTGAGCATCTTCCGGTCATCGGAACCAGAAGGAGACACCCGATGAAACTCTTTTACAAATCCGGCGCCTGCTCCATGGCAGCGCATATTCTCCTCAACGAGGCAGACGTTCCCTACACACTTGAAAAGGTGGATACGGATGCCGGCACAACCGAAAGCGGCGCGGCCTACGCGCAGATCAATCCTCGGGGCTACGTTCCGGCCTTGAAGTTTGAAGATGGCGCGGTCTTGACCGAAAACGTCGCCATTCTCACCTGGCTATCCGAACAGTTTCCCCAGCTTGAGGGCCAGGGTGGAACCTCTGCACTTCAGAAATACCGGATTCTGGAAGCCCTCAGCTTTTTGACATCCGAATTGCACAAGGCCTTCAGCCCGTATTTCTCAGGCAAAACTTTTACGGCAGAGGAAAGTGCTCGCAATCTGGCCGTTTTGAAGAAGAAGATTTCCCAATTCGAAGACATGCTCTCGGATAACGGCGGGTACCTGCTCGGTGAGACCTTCTCCGTTGCCGATGCCTATGCCTTCGTCATCTTGAACTGGTCGAACTTTATCGGAGTTGCGCTGACCGAATGGCCACGCACGACAGACTACGTGAGCCGGATCAAGGCCCGGCCCGCCACCCAGCGGACGCTGCAGAAAGAAGGGCTGGCCGCATGAGTACCGCCCTCAATGAACTTCAGGCGGTGATCGCGGATTACTTCGAAGCGCTCTACCGCTGCGACACGAACCTTTTGGAGAAGGTGTTTCATCCCAAGGCGGTGTATGCCACCGCCGATGAAGCACCGCTGCTTCACCTGACCATGGATGCTTATGTTCCGGTGGTTGCCGCACGCCAATCCCCGGCCTCGCGCGGGGAAGTGCGCACAGACGCAATTGACGAAATCCAACTGGCTGGGGCCAACACAGCCTTTGCCCGAGTTCGCTGCTCAATCGGGGACAACGACTTCGTCGATTTCCTGACCTTCGTGCGTGACGGTGGGCGCTGGCAGATCATGGCGAAGATTTTTCAGATCATCCCACGACAATCCGGGAGTGTTTGAAGATGCCTTATGTTCATATTCAGGTGACCGATGAAGGCGTCAGCGAGCACCAAAAAGCCGAGCTGATCAAAGGCGCAACCGATCTGCTTGTCGATGTACTGAACAAGGAGCCCACCACGACGTTTGTCGTCATCGAGGAGGTCCCCCTCGAGAACTGGGGCATCGCTGGAGTGCCGGTGACCGAATTCAGGGCCCGGAAAAAAACCGAGACCTGATGAGAATCACAGACGGTGCCCCGGTCTTTTCGGGGCACCGTTGCGCAAGATCACTCGAAGCCGATCAGTGCCTTGCGCCGTTTGCCGACAGACAGGGACAGCCGGTCATTGGCACCAAGATCGCCGGAAGAAATCCGGCGGCGCGCGTCATCAACCACCCGGTTGTTGAGGCGCACACCGCCGCCCTCAACCAACCGCCGGGCTTCGCCATTGGAGGCGGCAAAGCCGCTTGCCACCACAAGCTCCAGAAGACCGACGCCTTCAGCCAAGACGGACAGGGCCATTGTGTGGGTCGGCTCCGTCAACTCGGCATCTCCTGAGAACAAGGCATCGCCCTGCTCCAGAGCCACTCGTGCTTCTTCCGGGCCATGAACGATAGCGGTGACTTGCGTTGCAAGGATCTTCTTGGCCTCGTTCAACTCCGCACCTTGCAACTCCGACAAACGCTCCACTTCGCGCATCGGCAGTTCGGTGAAGAGACGCAGGAACTTGCCGACATCGGCGTCCGCCGTGTTGCGCCAGAATTGCCAGAAGCCGAACGGCGACAGATGCTCCGGATGCATCCAGACAGCGCCCGACGCGGTCTTACCCATCTTGGATCCGTTAGCCGTCGTCAGAAGCGGGACGGTCAGCCCGTGCAGCTTGCGCCCGTCGCGGCGGCCAAGCTCGACACCGTTGACGATGTTGCCCCACTGATCTGAGCCGCCGACCTGGAGAACGCAGTCGTGACGCTTGGCGAGTTCCAGGAAGTCCACGGCCTGCAGCATCATGTAGCAGAACTCCAGGATCGTCAGCGGCATCTGGGCATCCAGCCGCGACTTGACGCTGTCGAAGGTCATCATCCGGTTGACGGTGAATTGGGAACCATAATCGCGCAGGAACTCAAGGAAGCGGAACTCGTTCAGCCACTCTGCGTTGTCGACCAGCAGCGCCCCTTCCGGGCCGTCCATATCAACAAGACGCTCCACCGAGCGGCGGATGGTCGCCATGTTGGCCGCAATCTGGCGTTCCTCCAGAAGTGGGCGTGCGTCATTGCGGAAACTCGGATCGCCAACCTGGCTGGTGCCCCCGCCCAGAACCACGATCGGCCGGTGCCCCAGTCTCTGCAGCCAGCGCAAGGTCATCAAGGGCATCAAGTGACCGACATGAAGGCTTGCCGCTGTTGCATCAAACCCGGCGTAAGCGGTGATTGGACCGTCGTTGAGGCGCTTGTCGAGAGCTTCCAGATCGGTAGACTGATGCACGAGTCCGCGCTCCAGAAGCACGGCAAGAGCTTCCGATTTGAGCTTTGTCGCCGGTTTTCCGGCTTCGATCATGTGTTTGGTCATTTTCGGCTTCCTGGGTCTTTTGGGGAGTTCCCGCCAGGGGCCGGTATCTTGAAAACCAAAAAGCCGCCTGACGCGGCGGCTTTTTTAGGTTTGATTTGTCAGAGCAAGATCCTACGCAGCCGCCGGTATGTCGGTGACGTAATAAAAATACACGAAGGATGCGCTCAGCTTGATCATGGCATTTTAGATGCGCGAGCTTTGAGGCAATGTCAAGCGGCTTGTTCGCCGTCTCTGATAACCTGCGCGCCAAGTGCTTCGAGTTCCTTCTTGAAAGTCCCCCACTTTTCCGGCGTGACGGTCATGGTGGCTGGTTCAATGATTTCAACGGAATAGCCGCGATTGAGCGCACCCTTGGCCGTGAATTGAACGCACTGGCAGGCATCAAGACCGGTCAGACGCAAATGGCCGACTTTCCGGTCCGCGAGATAGGCATCCAGCTCCGGATTAGAGAACGCATCTCCGATCGGCTTTTCAAAAACCGGCGCACTGCCTGTCTTCAGATCCTCGTCGAACGCCAGCCCCTTGCGGCCCGGTGTGCCAATGCCGCCCATCAAAAGCTTCATGGCCAGAATGGCCGGCCAGTGGCGAAACACCTGTTTGACCAGGATGACCTCATGACCGGCTGCATACGCTGCCTCGATTTCCCGGTTGATGCGCGCAATGCCGCAGGCCCGCTCGTCTTCCGAATAAGGTTTCGGACTATTGCGCGTGAAGTCTTCCTGAACATCAATCACCAGCAAGGCTGTGTTCGGGCGCGCCGCCCGGTCGATCGGTTTTCCCATGGTCGCCTTGCTTGAAATCCAGACAACCCAGAAAAAATAGCCCGAGGCCCATAGGACCAAGGCACCCAGACCACTCACGGCTAACGTCAAAAAAGACATATCGAACTCCTAAACAAACTCACTCCAGGCCGCGCGGGCGGTCGGGGTCGTCCTCAAATTCTGCAAAGTGATCGAGCATGGCGCACAGAACCCGTTGGGCTGCCTGAACCTCTTCTTTGGAAAAATGCGCACTGACGGCATCGATCTCATCGTTTTCCTTTGAGCGGATCTCGCCGAAAACATCTTGGCCGCGCCCTGTCAGTGCAAAAAGAGGCGAACGCTTGTGCGCAGGGTTGGGGCGCCGTTCCAAAAGCCCGAGCTGCTCCAGCTCGTTGACCATCAGCTGAATTTGCTGCCGGGCCAGAAACAAGGACCGGCCAATATCCGGAACAGACAACCCCCCGGCCTCTTCCAGCACCTCCATGACAGCCCGCATGCCGACCGATACGCCGGTGCCGTCCAGCTTTGCCTCAACAGCCCGCGCCAATCGCCGGTGCACCGGCCGGATCAACCGGATCACCTCATAGAGTTCATCAGAATTCTGATGCTGCGCTTTTTTCATGACAATATATTTGTCATATTGACATTTGTATTGTCAATATTTTCTTCGCTTGACTCAAAACGGGCGCCCGGTTTTTTGTCCTGGCGCCCGGCAAAAGGCTGATCTAGATAACAAATCTCATTCCTCTCAGTAGTCATCCCCGGCCTTGTGCCGAGGATCCATATTTTTTCGATATGTTATGGATGTTCGGAACAAGTCCGAACATGACGCCAGAGGGAAAATCGGGCTTTGTCAGAAGTCGGAGCTTCCTTTGTTTTTCCCTTAGAACCCGATGACCAGCTCCGCGAGGGTGATAAAGAGCGGGATGCTCAGGATCGCCACCGGTGTCCCGAGCCCGGTCGAGGACCCGATGTAAGCGGACGGGTTGGCCTCAGGCAGGGCCGCCCGCATGGTCGGCGGACCGGAGATGTCAGAGCTGGAGGCCGCCATGATCGAGAGCAGTACGACGCCGCCGGCAGAGAACCCTGTGAAATGGTGGGCGACAAGACCCATGCCGAACCCAAGCAAGCCGTGCAGCAGAGGCGCTGTCAGGCCGTAGATCAGATAGGCGTGGGCCACCTTCTTGAGCTCCGACAACCGGGCCCAGGCTTCCATACCCATGACAAGCATCAGGATGGACAGAAGCCCCCGGAAAAGCGGCTCGTAAAAGCTTTCATAGACCGCCTCCGGCCGGGCCAGCAGGCCGATGCCGATGCCAAGCAGCAGGGCAGAGATGGCCGGGCTCTTGATCGTGTCAACAATGATCCCCTTGGCAAGCTGGCCGTCAAAACCGCCACCAAATCCAAATCCGCCACCGCCGGAAGATATGGTCGCTGTCCCGTCAGACTGGACAGTGCCCGCCGCCCGCCGCTCAGCACTCATCCGCGCCAGGAAAATTGCAGTCACCAGCGCCGCGACATCCATGAACGGATAAAGCGCGCCGATGAAGCCTTCATAGTAGATGCCTTCGCTGTCGAGCATCGCCATGCCAGCGGCAAGCGTTGAGGCCGAGACCGCGCCGAACAAACCAGCCGTTGCCATAGCGTCGGCATTGGAAACGCCCCGCCACATTGCGAGGATCTTGCCGCCAAAGACAACAATCACGACGCCTAAGAGCGCGGCACAGATCGCCGGAACCGCGAGCGACATGGCATCCGCGGAGCGGACAGAAATCCCGGCACCCAGACCGACCTTCAACAACAGCAGCAGAACAACGAACTTGTAGACTGGCTCCGGCACTTCCAGCTTGCTGCCCATTGCGGCAATCAGCATGCCTCCCATCAAAAACGCCAGCGTCGGCTTTTGAAATTGCGCTGCAAGCGTCGTGATGATCTCAAAGAAAATGTCCATTCCGGCCTCGGTTATCGTCAAAAAGCGTGGTCCGGGGGCTTATGACGCAGTTCGAAGGGAATAAAAAATATATGTTTTATTATTTATCGTTCTATTTAATAGAACTATTGATGGTTTGAGCGAGCTGGAAACCGATGGACAATCTCAACTACCACCACTTGCGCTACTTCCGCGAAGTGGCGCATGAGGGCAACCTCACCCGGACTGCGGAGCGGGTGAACCTGTCGCAATCCGCGCTCTCCACTCAAATCCGCCAACTGGAGGCCCGGCTCGGCCATGATCTTTTCGAGCGGTCCGGGCGTCAGCTTGTTTTGACCGAAGTTGGACGGATTGTTCTCGATCATGCCGACCGGATCTTCGGAACTGGAGAAGAGCTGATCGCAACGCTGCAACGGTCCAGCCAATCCACCCCACCCTTGCGGGTTGGGGCGCAATCGACCCTTTCGCGGAACTTTCAGATCCGCTTTTTAAAGCCGCTGCTGTCCAGCGGAGAAGTCGACTTCACCCTGCGGTCCGGCAGCGCCTCAGTCCTGCTCGAAGCGCTGGAATCGCTTGCCCTGGACATCGTCCTGACCACAGATCCGCCGGACAGCTCCCTGTCTGGAGACTTTACGGCACACCGGCTGGCTGAACAGAAAGTCACCATTCACGGAACGCCGGAGCGGATTGCCGGAAAAACGCTGCATCAGCTCTTGAGCGACGAGCCTCTGATTGTTCCTGATGAGAGTTCGATCCGGACAGGTTTCGACAGCCTGGTGGCCCGGCTTGGCATCACCCCGCGCATCGTGGCGGATGTTGACGACATGGCCATGGTCCGGCTGCTCGCCCGGGCCGATGTCGGCATCGCCATTGCCCCGCCGGTCGTCATGGCCGACGAGATTGCTGCAGGACTTCTGGAGAGTGCCCCTTTTGATCTGCAGATCTTTGAAGCGTTTTACGCGGTCACCGTAACACGGTCGTTTCCGCATCCAATCCTGCGGGAGTTGCTGACAGGTCAAATGGACTGAACCGGGGACCTGTCAGCGGCTCCTCAGATAACGGCCTCGATCAGGAAGGGACCTTTGGTGTTTGATGCGGTTTTCAGCGCTTCGGCCAAGCCTTCCTCACTGTCGACCCGCACGCCTGGAACACCGTGCCCGGCTGCCAGCGCCACCCAGTCGAGCAACGGGTTCTCAATATCGAACATCGCACTGGCGTTGCGTCCGGGCTTCGGCGCCCCTTGGGCTTCCAGTTCGAAATGCAGGATCTGATAGCCCCTGTTGGCGACAATCACGACCGTGATGTCCAATTCTTCCCGGGCCGCGGTCCACAGGCTCTGTACCTGATACATGGCGGACCCGTCACCGGAGACCGCGAACACGGGACGGTCCGGGCAGGCAACCGCCGCGCCCAGCGCATTTGGCAGGCACTGGCCAATGGAGCCGCCCGTGTTGTTGATCCGGTCATGGGCGCCAGCGACGTTGACAAACGGCCAAATCCCGGCGCCAGCAGTCACGGCCTCATTGACCATGATTGCCCCTTCAGGGATGGCGTTCGCAAGGCCGCGGCCAATTCCTTCGGCGGTCAGCGCACCCGGTTCAATGTCCGGGACGTGGCGGCCAACCCGCGCGATGGTCTCGCTGCCATCCACACCCACGGCATCCGCCAGCGTTTCAAGGGTCCAGAGTACATCCCAGTCGCCATAACAGAGCCGGTCCAGCGCGCATCCCGCCGGCTCAGGCGTGGACGGCTTGCCGGGATAAGCAAAGAAGTTCACAGGAGGATCTTCACCAACCAAAGCAATCCGTGTCTGGCCGGCAAGGAACTCGGCGGTGAGGTCGGCGTTGTAAGGCAAGCTCTCAAAGGCAACAGCGCCTTCACCGAGTGCAATGCGCGGCGCAAAAAACGGCGCCAGCAGCCGGCAGCCTGTTCTGGCAGCAATCTTGCCGGCCAGTTCAGCCCCTTCACCGTAAAGTCCGGGACCGCTCACCAAAAGGGCTGCGCCGGGTTCGCTCAAGGCTTTGGCCGCTGCCATAACGCGATCCTTGTCCGGCCGGTGTTTTTGAGCCGGAGGTTGGGCTTTGGCCGGGCCAGTTTGACTGTCTCCCCACGCACAATCCGCCTGCAGGATTACGGTCGCGATCTCGCCGCCGCGCGCAACCCGGATGGCCTCAGCTCCAGCGCTTGCCACCATGGTGCTGTCGGTCGCCCGGCGCACCCAATGGGAAACGGATCCTGCCACCCCGTCGAGATCAGCCTGCAGCGGCGCATCATGCTTGAGGTGATAACCAGCATGATCACCAACAATGTTGACGATGCCGGAGTGGCCTTTGCGAGCGTTGTGCAGATTGGCCCAGCCATTGCCAAAGCCAGGACCGAGATGAAGCAGCGTCCCGGCAACGTTACCGCTCATCCGGGCATAACCGTCGGCAGCACCTGTAACCCCGCCTTCAAACAGGCAGAGGATACAGCGCATATCAGGATGGGTATCGAGGGCTGCCACGAAGTGCATTTCGGATGTGCCCGGATTTGCAAAGCACACCGACACATCGGACGCCAGCATCGTTTTCACCAGCGCTTCTGCACCGTTCATGGATAGCCCCCTCTTGAATTCTCAAAGCAATTTGAAAGACATGAAAGTTCCTACCCATATCGGGCAATGCATTCTCCGGGCAATCAAAAAATCCCCTTAGACGCAGTCACGGCGGAGCAAAACTGTTTCATCACTCAGATTTCCAGCACTGCACAAAAGCTGCCTTGGTCTCAGACAGACAGTGCCGCGTGCGTTCGCGCGGTTTTTGTTTGACACAATTGAGGAAACGGTATCCATCGGAACGCTCCATCAGGGACGGCGGATGCTCGTTCCCCAGTGAATTGGATATGGGCAGAGGAACGTGGTGTGACATACAGCCTTGGGGTCGATACGGGCGGAACCTATACCGACGCCGTCATGCTGCGCGGCGAAGAAGAGGTCATTGCCTCCGCCAAGGCGCTCACCACCCGGCACGACCTTGCTGTTGGCATCGGAGAGGCCGTCCGATCGGTACTGGTGCAGGCGAAAATCGACCCTGCCGAGATTGAGCTCGTGTCCCTGTCCACCACCCTGGCCACCAACGCACTGGTCGAGGACCAGGGCGCGCGGGTGGCGCTGATCGCAATCGGGTTTGACGCCAAGGATCTTGAGCAGGCTGGTTTGAGCGCAGCCTTGAAGGACGATCCAGTGCTGCTTTTGCGCGGCGGCCACAACCATGCAGGCTCCGAGGCGGCCCCACTCGATGAAGAGGCGCTCGCCACATTTCTGCAAGATCTTGATCCAGGCGTGACGGCGCTTGCCGTTGCTGCGCGTTTTGCCACCCGAAACCCCGCGCATGAAAACGCGACTGCTGAAAAAATAGCGGAGATTGCGGGCCGTCCCGTGACGATGTCGCACACTCTGTCTGCCAAGCTCAATGGACCCAAACGGGCGCTTACCGCGCTCCTCAATGCCCGACTGATCGGCATGATCGATCGCCTCATTGGCCGGGCCCTGGATGCTCTTGTTCAGTTGGGCATCCATGCGCCACTGATGGTGGTGCGCGGCGATGGTGCCTTGATGTCGGCGGCCGACGCCCGGGCCCGACCGATCGAAACGATCCTGAGCGGACCCGCAGCCTCCGTGGTTGGAGCGCATTGGCTGACCGGAGTTGATACGGCCCTGGTGTCCGACATCGGCGGCACCACGACCGACATTGCCCTGATCCGCAAAGGACGCCCGGCGATCGATCCCGATGGCGCGCAGGTGGGATCCTTCCGCACAATGGTCGAAGCCGTTGCCATGCGCACAATCGGCCTTGGCGGCGACAGCCAGGTCCATTTTCTCGACACGGGCCTGACCGGCGGTCTGCATCTTGGTCCAAAACGCGTACTGCCCGTCTCCCTGATTGCTCATCTTGCTCCAGAGAAGGTAGTACCGGTTCTGGAACAACAGGAACGTTCGGACTTCCCGGGCGTAGATGACGGCCGGTTTGTCCGGTGTGTCGGCGGTGCAATGGCCGAACAGGACCTGAACGCCCGTGAAAGCGAGTTGATGGAACGGATCGGGGATGACATTCATCCTGTTTCTTCCATCGTTCGAAACCGCATGGAAAATGCCACGCTTGGACGCCTGATCGATCGCGGCATGGTACAAGTGTCCGGGGTCACTCCCTCCGATGCGGCCCATGTCCTCGGACTGCTGGACGCCTGGGATGCGGAGGCTGCGCGCCTTGCGCTTAAGAAGCTTGCGCTGCGCAGGCGCGGCGATGGCAAGGTGCTTGCCTCAAGCGCGGACGCCATGGCGCAGATGATCATTGATCAGCTGACGCAGCAGACCGTGGATGCGCTGCTTGAAGTGGCCTTTAGAGAGGAAGGCGGCCGGTTTCAGGACAACCCGCGCACCCTTGCACGCCATGAATTGTTGCAGGCTGGGCTTTCCGGCCATGCCGGTTTTATCGATCTGCAAGCACGGCTGAATGTGGAGGTGGTCGGCCTCGGCGCTTCGGCTCCGACTTATTATCCGGAAGTTGGCAGGCGCTTGCGGTGCCCGATGCTCTTGTCCCGGCATGCCGGGGTGGCCAATGCCATCGGCGCCGTCGTTGGACGCATAACCCTGCGCCGCAGCGGCACAGTCACATCACCGGCCGACGGACGCTACAGAGTGCATTTGGAGACAGGACCGGAAGATTTTTCAGAAACCGCAGCCGCTCTGGACCGGCTGGAAACCGTTCTTCGCGAAGAGGCCGAAAAGGCAGCAAAGGACGCCGGTGCCGTCGGCATCCAGGTCTCAGCGAAACGCGACGTGCGCTCGGTCGAAATCGAATCTAGGCCTATGTTCATCGAGGCGGAGATTGTCGTCGAAGCCAGCGGCCGGCCCCGCGTCGCCGTTTAGTGGCTGGCGCGATTAGTGGGAAATTGATCGTATCACTTTCGGGCTGCAAACGTGCCCCTGTCGCAGACAGCTTGTAATAAGGCCATTCGGGGCATCTTGCACCTATTCTGGAATGAGGGAAAAATTAATAGAAACTAGAGGTTCTTAGACCTACTATCTCGCCCCGATATCTGGATGGATGACGCTGGAAACGCAATGCTTCGGAACTTGTCAAATTGGGGGGGAATTGGCCTACTTTTGAGCGGCCTGACGATGACACAGTTTGCCCCGGCAGCAGCTGCGACTGAAGCGGCACCCAAAAACAACAATGGTTATGTTGATAAGCTCCTCGCCGAAATACTGCACCGCACAGATGCTCCTGATGCGGCGAAACTAAAAATCTCCAAAAGACCATCCTTATCCAGAGACCGCCGTCTTCTGGAGCTCATCTCTGGGGAAATCATTGAATACGACGCCATTGGCACGAAGCCTTCTTGGGAAGAAAACCTGCTGACTATCCGGATACCACTTCGCAAGGGCTTGCAGGGATACCGGCTTTTTTTCATCAATGAAAGCAGCCAGGCTGAACTGGATAAAGCCGAGACTTTGGAGGACTTCAAAAAGTTCTCAACCGGATCCGGGGCACAATGGTCGACAACACCTCAACTGCAAGCGGCCGGTTTCAATGTGGTTGAAGGTGACAACAAAGCCGGGCTTATGAAGATGCTTGCCGCAGACCGGTTCAAGACCTTCGGCCGGGGGATCGATGAAATCTATCATGAATACCACAATGCGAAGGCCGATTATCCGGACTTGGCCATTGAGAATTCAATTGCCCTGTACATCCCGCACCCGACGTACATATTTGTGACCCCCAAACGACCGGATCTGGCAGCGCGGTTCGAGACCGGGCTGAAAGCTATGATCGCCGATGGCTCCTTTGACACACTTTTCTGGGAGTTCTTCGAGGACGACATCCAGCGGGCCAATCTTCACCAACGGAAGATCTTCAGGATTGCAAATCCCGAACTGAGCGCAGCGACCCCTTTTGAAAACGACAGCATGTGGTTTGACCCCGAAGACACACCCGAGAACAGCACTCCGGCTGCGGCAGAACCTCAGTCAAATTGAAGGCCTGGCCCGTAGTTCCGCGAAATGAAAAGGCCCGGCAGAACCGGGCCTTTTGTCATTTTGACTTTTATTCCGCAGCTTCCGGTGTCACCTGTGCTGGTTCCGGCTCGGACCATTTCAGGACCGGCTTGCGGGCTGCGCCCGTTTCGTCCAGGCGGCGGCGCGGGGCGAGATATGGCGCTCCGGAGAAGCGCTGTGTCTCACCGCGTTTGGCGCTCATGACCAGATCACGCATGGTGGCAACGAACAGGTCAAGCGAGGCGCGGCTTTCCGATTCCGTCGGCTCAATCAACATCGCGCCATGCACCACAAGCGGGAAGTACATGGTCATCGGGTGGTAGCCCTCGTCGATCATCGCCTTGGCGAAATCGAGCGTGGTAACGCCTGTGTCCTTCAGGAAGCTGTCGTCGAAGAGAACCTCGTGCATGCACGGACGCTCGCCGAACGGCAGGCTCATAAGATCCTGCAGGCCGACACGGACATAGTTCGCGTTGAGGACCGCATCTTCAGAGGCCTGACGCAGGCCGTCCGAGCCGTGGCTCATCATGTAGCTGAGCGCACGCACATACATGCCCATCTGGCCCTGGAACGCCGTCATACGGCCAAAAGGCTGTTCGCCGTCTTTCGTAGCAGCTTCCGTTTCAACCAGTTCCAGGCCATCGTCCGTCTTGCGGATGAACGGCAGCGGGGCAAAGGGAGCCAGCTTATCCGACAAGACCACCGGTCCGGAGCCCGGACCACCGCCACCATGCGGCGTCGAGAAAGTCTTGTGAAGGTTGATGTGCATGGCATCAACGCCGAGATCCCCCGGACGGGCCTTGCCGACGATGGCGTTGAAGTTCGCACCGTCACAATAGAAGAAGCCGCCAGCCTCGTGGATCCGGTCAGCTATTTCCTTGATGTCCCGCTCGAACAGCCCGCAGGTGTTCGGGTTGGTCAGCATGATCCCGGCAATGTTGCCGGTGTGCTCCGCGATCGTGGTCTTGAGCGCTTCAAGGTCGACCGTACCGTCGTCCTTGGCATCAATGGAGACAACCTTGTAGCCGAGCAGAGCGGCGGTTGCCGGGTTGGTGCCGTGAGCACTTTCAGGAACCAGAACAATTTCCGGGCTCCGGCCGGCAGCGGTGTGCGCCGCCTTGATCGCCATCATGCCGCATAGCTCACCATGGGCGCCGGCCTTCGGGCTCATGGCAACCGCATGCGTGCCGGTGGAAACCATCAACCAATGGGCCAGCTCGTCAATCAGCTCAATCGCGCCCGGGACGGATGACACCGGTTGCAGCGGGTGCACATCGGCAAAGCCCGGCAGGCGGGCCATCTTCTCGTTGAGGCGCGGGTTGTGCTTCATGGTGCACGAGCCAAGCGGATACAGCCCGGCATCGATCGCATAGTTGTTGCGTGACAGGCGCACGTAGTGGCGCATGGCTTCAGGTTCGGCGAGACCCGGCAGACCGATCTCGGCCCGGCGGGTATGTCCACCAAGTTCAAACTCAGGCAGATCGCCTTCGTCGAGATCAACACCGCAGTTTTCCAGAGAGCCCACCTCAAAGATCAACGGCTCTTCCATGTCGAGGCCGCGGTTCCCGGTGAAGGTTTTCGGGCGGAAGCTCTCGCCCGCATCTCCTGCTGCCGTCGGGCGTCCTTGCGTGTTCATGCTCATGCCAGCACCTCCTTCAGCGCATCGGCAAAGGCCGCGCGGTCTTCATCCGTGTTGACTTCGGTGGAGGCTACCACCAGCAGGTTTTCCAGATCCGCCTTGCCCGGCTCCAGGCGGGAGACCGGCAGGCCGGCCAGAATGCCCTTGGCCGCCAATGCCTCAACAACGCCATCGGCTGCTTTCGGCAGGCGGAGGGTGAATTCGTTGAAGTAAGCCGAATTCAGTACGTCCACGCCCGGTACCGCACCAAGCTGTTGCTTCAGCTTCACCGCGTTGCCGTGGTTGATGCGCGCCAATTGCGTCAGACCTTTCTGGCCGAGCAACGACATGTGGATCGTGAAGGCCAGACAGCAGAGACCGGAGTTGGTGCAGATGTTGGACGTCGCCTTGTCGCGGCGGATGTGTTGTTCGCGGGTGGAGAGCGTCAGCACGAAACCGCGCTTGCCTTCCGCATCAACAGTTTCACCACAGAGGCGCCCCGGCATCTGCCGGACGTATTTCTGGCGGGTGGCGAAAAGACCGACATATGGACCGCCGTAATTCAGGCCGTTGCCGATGGACTGGCCTTCGCCAACCACAATGTCCGCGCCCTGCGTTCCGGGAGGCTCAATGAGGCCGAGCGACACCACTTCGGTGAAGACGGCGATCAACAGCGCCTTGTGCTGGTGTGCCTTTTCTGCGATCGGCTTCAGGTCGATCAGCTGGCCATAGAAGGACGGTGACTGGACCACCACACAGGAGGTCTCGTCGTCGATCTGGGACAGAATGTCTTCCGTACCCATTGGGTCGGCCGGCAGGCTGGCGACCTGATCGCCGGCCATGTTGGAGAGGCCCTCGACCACTTCCCGGTACTGCGGATGCAGACCGCCGGACAGGACCGCCTTGTTCTTCTTGGTGACCCGGTGGGCCATCAGAACAGCCTCGCCGGTGCCGGTGGAGCCGTCATACATGGAGGCGTTGGCAACATCCATTGCGGTCAGCTTGGCAACCTGCGTCTGGAACTCAAACAGGTACTGCAGGGTGCCTTGGGTGATTTCGGGCTGATATGGCGTATAGGACGTCAGGAACTCCGAGCGCTGGATCAAATGATCGACCGTCGCCGGAACGTGGTGCTTGTAGGCGCCTGCGCCGACAAAAAACGGCACGGATCCGGCCGACGTGTTTTTGGCGGCCATAGCGGAGAGCTTGCGCTCGACTTCCATTTCGCTGGCGCGTTTCGGCAGATCCAGAAGACCTTTGAACCGAACATCCTCTGGAATGTCGGTAAAGAGGTCATCAATCGAATTGACGCCGATGCGCGCGAGCATATCGCCGCGATCGGTGTCGGTAAGTGGTAAATAGCGCATTGTCTGCGGCTCCAGATTTACGGTACGACCGTGCGGACCGGTTCCGGGTCCACCACGATCTCACATTTGACCGAGTTTGCGATGAAGCAGACGTCATGGGCCTTTTCGTGCAGATCTGTGATCCAGCTGGGATCGGGATCGCTATCGGCGACCAACACGATTTCGGGCTTGAGGACCACCTTGGTGATGGCCATCTTGCCGCGGGCAATCCGGCTCATCTCGCCTTTTGCGCTGTCGCGGTAGCTGGCAACGACGTAACCGGCGCGCCGGGCAAGATCCAGAAACGACATCATGTGACACGACGAGATCGCTGCAACGAGCGCCTCTTCCGGGTCAACGGCTGCTTCAATCGAATAAGGCTGAGGCACAACGGTCGGCGAGGAGCTAGCCGGGATCTTCAGACCGCCGTCAAACTGCCAGATGTGGCCGCGCGAATATTTGTTGGCCGCGTAATCCCCGTCACACGCCCATTCGACCACCGCCGTGTAGTAATGCCCCGCCATGGATCAAAGGGTCTCGATGTAGGCCTTGTAGGCCGCTTCATCCATCAGGTCGGCGAGCTGGCCTTCATTGCCAACAGTCATCTTGATGAACCAGGCTGCGCCTTCCGGATCTTCGTTGACCTTGGCGGGCTCATCAGCCAGCACGTCATTGGCTGCGGTGACCTCGCCGTCGATCGGCGCGTAGACTTCACTGGCAGCTTTCACAGATTCCACAACCGCGGCTTCATCGCCTTGGGACAGGGCCTTGCCGGTTTCCGGCAGTTCCACGTAGACAACATCGCCGAGCTGTTCCTGCGCATAGGCCGTGATGCCGATGGTGGCGGTGCCGCCCTCGACGGAGATCCACTCGTGATCTTTTGAGTAATAAGTCGTCATGTTTTGCGTCCGTTCTCTGGAAAAAAGTCAGGCTTTTGGTTTTCGGTAATAGCGGTTGGGCACGAAAGGCATGGCTGAGACCGTGGCCGGCAAACGGCGGTTGCGGACGATCAGCTCCAGCTGTGTTCCCTCGCTTGCGTGTTCGGCGGGGACGTAGCCCATGGCAATCGGCGCTCCGACGGTTGGAGCAAACCCGCCGGAGGTCAGGATACCGATGACATCCCCACCAGGCAGAGCAATTTCCGCGCCCTCACGTGCCGGGGCTTTGCCGTCCAGCCGCAGGCCGACGCGAATGCGGTCTGTTCCCTCGGCCAATTCTTTTTGGATTCGGTCCGCAGCCGGGAACCCGCCTTCTTCGCGGCGCCGCTTTTGCATGCAAAAGGTGATATTGCCTTCAACCGGCGACGTGGTTTCGTCGATGTCGTGGCCATAAAGGCAAAGTCCGGCCTCCAGACGCAGGCTGTCGCGGGCACCAAGGCCGATCGCTTCGACCCGGTCATCTGCCAAAAGCGCGCGGGCAATTGCCTCGGCCGCTCCTGCAGGCACGGACATCTCAACACCGTCTTCCCCGGTGTATCCGGCGCGCGCGATGTGGCATGCAATGCCATCAAATTCCATGGGAGCTGCGGACATGAAGCCAAGTTCGGCCGCAGCCGGTGCATGGGCTGCAACCGCCGCAACAGCTTCCGGGCCCTGCACCGCGATCAAAGCGCGGTCATCGACCACTTCGAGATTGACCGTTTCCGGCAGCTTGGCCCGCAGGTGCGCGTAGTCGACATCCTTGCGTGCTGCGTTCACCACCAGCAGGAGCCGTCCATCATCGTTCGGATCCAGCGGACGGGTGACCATCAGATCGTCAATGATGCCCCCCTCCTCGTTCAACAGGACCGTGTAGCGCTGACGGCCATGACCAAGTTCAACGAAGTTGGACGGTGTCAGGGCTTCCAGTGCTTTGGCGGTGGTTTCGTGATCCGGGCCGATCAGAACAGCCTGGCCCATGTGGGACACATCAAACAAACCCGCTTTCGCGCGTGTGTGCTGGTGCTCGCCCATGATGCCCAGCTTGTACTGGACGGGCATGGAGTAGCCGGCGAACGGCACCATTTTGCCACCCAGCTCGATATGAAGGTCGTGAAGAGGCGTTTGTTTCAGATCTTCGTCTGCAACGGTTTCCGCCATGAACGGTCCTCGCGTTAGGGGTTGCGCAGTCCCGAACCTCGCCGCGAACGGTTTCGATTCGTCTGCACCCCCTCTGTCCGAGTACCTGAGAGATTTCCCAGCCAAACCAAACCGGCCTGGTGGTTACTCCTTCGGTGAGCAGTCCGCGCATGTGTTGGCGCAGATCACTGCTTTCCAGAGCGTTGAAGCCTCTGCGGTCCTTTTGCCTGAGAGTTTCCGGGGCGGTTGCTCCTTCGGCGCCAGGATCTTCTCACCTGGCCTCTCCCGCAGTGGCATTTCGTGCCAAAGGCACGATCATCAGGGAACGACCCCAATTTCGCCGCGATTGTGAGTGGCCGACACCACCTTGTCAATATGCGGCAATCAAACTGTTAAATTGCGTAAGCCAGATGCCAATAGGGATGGCCCTCAGACCCCTGGCTTAGCGCCGGCGCCCTTCGTCAAAACCAAACTGGATTTTGCTGCCCTGGTTCATCGGAATGACGAATTTCTCATCCACATAGGTCCATTGTTGCCCGCGGCCACCGGCTTCGATGGAAACCGGGATCTGGATCACTTCAGAAACCAGCGGTTTTTGATCCGCATCGGAAGACGCCGGGATCGTCACGCGCAGCGGAAGTACAACATCGCCGCCTCTCCACGCCGGTCCGGGTGTCACGTCACCTGTGAACCCGAGCTTCAAACGGCGCTGGCCGTCGGCTTCTTGGGAACAGCTGACCGCCGAATCCTCCACCAGTGCCTGGTAGATCAAGCCGTCGCGCTCGCCGTCCTTGCCCCTTACAAACTCACGGATCAGGTGTGAATTTGTTTTCATCTGCAACGGCGGGCACGGCACTGGCGGCGCAAATGTCTCGCGGGAGACTTGAACCGGTTCCGCACCACCCGAAATCACGTTCTCCGCGATATCTCCGGTTGCGCCGCATCCTGTCAGAAAAGCGGCACATAATGCGACCGAAACCGTGGTCTTGCAGTTGACATGAGACAGTGCTTGGAACGCCTTGAACATCGTGGACCTGTTGAAAACTATGTATTTGGCGCAGCTTCATAGCAGTTGACCGGCCACTTGGCGAGATGGCGGTGGGTATTTGTTGGCCCTGCACCTATATCAGAAAGCACGCCAACCGGGTTGACAGAACAGCGTCACAAGCCCTTATTGCGCCAAAGCAGGCTTTTCAATGAGCACCATGACACAGACCGCGATAAATAAACCATCTCTGGAGATCAAGCTGTGCGCCCCGCGGGGGTTTTGCGCAGGTGTTGACCGGGCGATTCAGATTGTCGAACTGGCCCTTCAAAAGTACGGCCAGCCCGTTTATGTCCGTCATGAGATCGTGCACAACAAATATGTCGTGGACGGACTGAAAGCTAAAGGCGCGGTCTTTGTTGAAGAGCTGGATGAGATCCCGGCGGAGCACGCCGAGCGCCCAGTGATTTTTTCCGCACATGGCGTGCCGAAATCCGTGCCTGCCGATGCCCAGCAACGCAACATGTTTTACCTGGATGCGACCTGTCCGCTGGTTTCCAAGGTGCACAAGGAAGCCGAGATCCATTTCCGGCGCGAGCGCGACATTCTCCTGATTGGCCACGCCGGGCACCCGGAAGTGATCGGCACGATGGGACAGCTCCCGGAAGGCACGGTCACCCTGATCGAGACCGAAGACGACGCACGGCGGTTTGAACGCGAGAGCAGCGACCGTCCCCTCGCCTACATCACGCAGACCACTTTGTCCGTTGATGATACCGCCGGGATTGTCTCCGTGCTGCAGGACCGGTTTCCGGACATCGTCGCCCCGCACAAGGAAGACATCTGCTACGCCACCACCAACCGCCAGGAAGCGGTAAAACATGTGGCCCCGGGCGTTGAGGCCATGATTGTGGTAGGCGCGCCCAATTCATCAAACTCGCAAAGACTGCGGGAAGTCGCCGAGCGGGAAGGCTGCCGGGTTGCTGTCCTCTTGCAACGGGCTGATGAGATCAACTGGGCAGATTTTGTGGGCGTTACCAGCCTTGGCCTCACAGCCGGAGCCTCTGCGCCTGAAACACTGGTTGAAGAGATCATTAGCGCGTTTGACGCGCGTTTCGACGTCACTGTCGAGATCGTACGGACGGCCGAAGAGACCATCGCCTTCAACCTGCCGCGCGAACTGCGGGACATGCCCGCCCAAACAGAAAAAGCCACCGGATAACAAGAATGGCCGTTTATACGGAAGTCAGCGATGAAGAGCTGAACGCCTTCATCGCACAGTACGATGTCGGGCAGCTTCTGTCCTACAAGGGCATCGCTGAAGGCGTTGAAAACAGCAACTATCTCGTTCAGACCGACACGGCCTATTTCATCCTCACCCTCTATGAAAAGCGGGTGAACCCTGACGACCTGCCTTTCTTTTTGAAGCTCAAGGAACACTTGGCCGGCAAAGGTCTGTCCTGCCCCACTCCGGTCGCTTCGCGAGACGGAGAGCTTCTTGGCACGCTTGCCGGGCGGCCTGCGGCCCTCGTCACGTTTCTTCAAGGAATGTCGGTCAAGCGGCCGCGTCCGGAACACTGCGAGGAACTCGGCAAGGCCATGGCTGCCATGCACTTGGCAGGGGCCGATTATGAACTGACCCGCAAGAATGCACTGGACCTGAACGGTTGGCGGCCGCTGTTTGAACAAAGCCAAAACCGCTGCGACACCGTTCATCCGGGACTGGGCGCAGAGATCACCACTGAGCTGGACTTCCTTGAGAAAAACTGGCCGCAGGATCTCCCAGCTGGCGTTATCCATGCCGATCTCTTCACGGACAATGTCTTCTTCCTGAACGATCGCCTGTCCGGCCTTATCGACTTTTATTTCGCGTGCAATGACGCCCTCGCCTACGACATCGCCATCTGCCTCAACGCCTGGTGTTTTGAGCAGGATCTGGCATTCAATGTCACCAAGGCCAAAGCCATGCTCAAAGGATACACATCCGTGCGTCCGCTGACGGACGCCGAGTTTGACGCATTGCCCGTGCTTTGCCGCGGAGCTGCGCTGCGCTTCCTGCTGACACGTCTTTATGATTGGCTGAGTGTTCCTGAAGGCGCGCTTGTCACCCCGAAGGACCCGATGGAATACCTGAAAAAACTGCGGTTCCACCAAACCGTCGACAGCGCCAACGCATACGGGCTTGAAGGATGAGCCAGGAAAATCGCGTGACGATTTACACGGATGGTGCCTGTTCTGGAAATCCCGGCCCGGGCGGCTGGGGTGTCATCATGCGCTTCGGCGAACATGAGCGTGAACTGAAGGGTGGCGAGGCCGAGACCACCAACAACCGCATGGAACTGACAGCGGCGATCGAAGCGCTGAACGCCCTGAAGCGCCCCTGTGCCGTCGATCTTTATACCGACAGCACATATGTGCGCAGCGGTATCAGCGAGTGGATGTACGGCTGGAAGCGGAAGAACTGGAAGACCGCCGCGAACAAGCCCGTCAAAAACGCGGATTTGTGGCAGGCTTTAGACGCAGCCCGCGACCGCCATGATGTCACCTGGCACTGGGTCAAAGGCCATGCGGGCCACCCGGACAACGAGCGCGCAGACGAATTGGCGCGCGGCGGTATGGAACCGTTTAAGAAAAACGTTTAATACCAAAGGCAACCGATTATAACCCATCTGATGGTCTCTTCTCGTTTTCCGGCAAGGCGCGTCGCGCTGCGCGGTCTGGATGACCGGGCAAGCGATGCAACGACGTCCGGAGGACGAGAAAAGGCCACCGAAGGCCGGACCTGGATGGCTTTCGGCTGCGTTGCATGCCTTGACCGATACACCGTATCGCACGGCGACATGCGCCTGTCCGAAAACCATCCAAATCCGGTCAGATGGGGCATAATCAGTTGTCTTTGGTATAAGCACACAGCGTCGCTGCCAACGAGCAAGGATTTCGGGTGATCGATTCGCTGCAGACCGCTCCGGTTTTATCCGGAGTTGAGGCCCCGGAGACGGCTGGCCTCGTGCTTATCATGGCCAACCCGACATCGGGCGGCTACAACAGCCAAAAATTGCAGGATGTCAAAGGCCATCTCGAAGCTGCCGGCTGCCGGGTTGATCTGCGTTTGACAACCCATGCCGGTGAGATCGGCGAGGTGTGTGCCGCACCGGGATTGGCTGCGGAGACGTTGATCATTGCCGGTGGCGACGGATCGGTCAACGAAGCCCTCACGGGTTTGCAGCACAAAAAACGCGTCCCCAACCTGGCGATCATCCCCTTTGGGACCGCGAACGTTCTGGCACTCGAGCTTGGCCTACCGAAAGGCGCTAAAGAGATTGCCCGGATGATCCTGAACAAGCGCACCAAACCGCTGCACTATGGTCTGGCCAATGATCGTCCGTTTGTTCTGATGGCATCGGCCGGATTTGACGCCGAAGTCGTCCACGCGGTCCCGCTGGACCTGAAGCGGCGCTTGAAGAAATTTGCCTATGTGATCACCGCGATCCGGATCGGACTGACACGCAAAGCGACGCCGCTGACGATCTCCCTGGATGGCGCTGCGCCGGTTGACGGGCGCTTTGCCGTTGCCAGCAATGCCCGGCATTACGGCGGCCCGTTTGTCATCTGCCCAGGCGGAGCGACAGATCCCGGTTTGCATATGCTGATATTGGAGCGCGACGACCCCTGGTCCTCGATCCGATACAGCATCGCGTTGATGCTGGGCCGGATCTCCAAAGCCAAGGGCGCGACTGTTCAAGCCTTCCAGGAAGCGGTTATTTCCAGTCCGGAACCAGTTGCCGCGCAAGTGGATGGTGATCCGTTCGCGGTCACCCCGCTGCACATCCAGGCCGCGGCAAATTCGGTTCCGATTCTTGTTCCCTAACAGCTGAGGCTGTTTATGCCGAAGCGGCTTCTGCCACCGGCATTTTCCGTAGCATCTTGGTCGCCTCCGCGGCTGATACGGCTTCGCCGAAATAAAACCCTTGAGCGTATTGGCAGCCAAGCTGGAACAGCTCCAGCGCGTCGTTTTCGCTTTCCGCGCCTTCGGCGACCACGGACATGCCGAGGTCGTGACCCATGGCGACGATCGTGCGCAACAGCACCGGACGCGCGGCAGACCCATCGGGTTTGACGAAGGCCTGATCGATCTTGATCGTGTCGAACGGGAACCGCTGCAGATAGGACAACGATGAGTGGCCCGTGCCAAAATCGTCCAGCGACAAGCCGGCACCCAGACTGCGCAACCGCTCCAGAACCTTTGCCGAATACTCCGGGTTGGACATGACGAGCGATTCCGTCAGCTCCAGCTTCAGCGTCCCGACCTCCAGCGAGTTCCGGGACAGGATCGCCTTCACATCATTGATCAGGTCCTGTTTCAGAAGCTGCCGGGAAGACAGATTGACGGAGGCAAACAAAGGCCGCGGCATTGGAAATTCGCGCTGCCAGAACGCCAGCTGACTGGCGCCCTTGTCGAGCATGTACATGCCAAGGTCGTTGATCAGACCCGATTGCTCCGCAATTGGAATAAACTCGGCTGGTGAAATCTTGCCGCGCTTCGGATGGTTCCAGCGCGCCAGCACCTCAAATCCGGCAATCGCCTGGTCTTCCAGTCGAATGATCGGCTGGAAGAAGACACCAAGCGTCTCCTTTTTAATGGCTTCGCGCAGGTCTGCTTCCAGGTCGACAATGTTCTTGCCGAGGGGACGCAGGATCGGCCGGTACACTTCCTGGCGGTCACCACCGAGGCGCTTAGCGTGGTTCAAAGCGATTTCGGCGTTGGTCAGCATGTCCTCAACCGCCTGCTTGCCGCCTTCAAAGAAGGAAATGCCAACAGAGCAAGTCAGGAAGATTTCGCGGTCGCTAAATGTGATGGGCGCGCGCACAGCCTTGCGTAGCGCATCGGCCAAGGCAACGATCCGGTCCGGCTCATTCTCTGACAAGAGCACCAGACCGTACTGGTCGCTGGACAAGCGCCCCAACGTGTCCTGCTGGCCGATGAGGCGGCCTAGACGCCGTGCGACGGTCAACAAAATGCTGTCGCCGGCGGACAAGCCAATGCTGTCATTGACCTGCTTGAAGCGGTCCAGATTGATGACAAGTACGGTCGGCTTGGTTGTCTCTTCCGCCTGAGCCCGCACCACGCTGGTGTGCAATCGGTCGACAAACAATTCCCGGTTTGGAAGGCCGGTCAGATTGTCGTGGACTGCATCGTGCAACAGGCGTTCTTCGGCGGTGCGCTCTTCGGTGACATCGAGCATCGTGCCGACACAGCGGATGACTTCGCCATCAGCCCCCACAATTGGCCGGGCGCGCAGCCGGAACCACCGGAAATGACCGTCCTCAGATCGCAGACGAAATGTTTGCTGGATCTTGCCGCGGCGCTGATCAATCACCGCATCGAGCGTCGCCCGGAACCTGTCCCTGTCTTGCGGGTGCAAGATCTCCAGCCAATCCCGCGCAGGTCCCTCCAAGGTGCCGTGCTTGAGATTCAAAAGATCTTCGACTTCGTTGCCCGTGTAGATCTTATCGCGGTCGATGTCCCAATCCCAGATGATGTCTCCAGCACCGGTGAGCGCCAGCGCCTTGCGCTCGACATCAGAGATGAGCCCTTGAGCAATTGCACCACCTGCAAAGGCATGCTGCATGACCGTGAAACCGATCAGCAAAACAATCAGAACCAGTCCACCACCCAGCGCCGGCTGGACGATGTCGTTCGACAGACGGCCTGTCACCGTCATGGCCGCACCAATCAGCCAGGCGATCAGCAAACACCATGTCGGGATCAACAAGATCGCGCGGTCATAGTGTTGATACGCCAGCACAGCGATTGTGACGAACCCCAGAATACCAATGATGCCCAGAGACAGACGGGCAATACCGGCTGCAATCGACGGATCCCACACCGCAACACCAAGCAGCCCCAATAGTAGGATCAAGGTCGTCAGCGCCAGGTGGGAATAGTGGATGTTCCAGCGGTTCAGGTTCAAATAGGCGTAGAGAAAGATGATCAAGCTTGCGGCCAGCATGACTTCCGCCGAGGCCCGGGCCAGCTGGCTGCTGCCGCCTTCCAGCTTGAAAACCATGCCCCAGAAGCCGAAATCAATGCAGAGATAAGCGAGGACCGACCATGCCAAAGCCGCCGTCGCCGGAAACATGACCGTGCCCTTGACCACGAACAGGATCGTCAGGAAGAGGGCGAGCAGGCCCGAAATGCCAAGAATGATCCCGCGATACAACGAATAGGCGTTGACCGTTTCCTTGTAGACATCCGGTTCCCAAACCCGGATTTCCGGCAAGTTCGGCGTTGTCAGTTCAGCCACGAAGGTGACGACAGAACCGGGGTCCAAAGTAACCAGGAAGATATCGGCTTCTAGGCTCTTCTGGCGGGATGGCGCGATCCCCTGGCTCGGGGTAATGCTTGCAATCCGTGAGGATCCGAGATCCGGCCAGAAGAGATCGGACCCCACAAACTTGTAGTTCGGTGCAACGATCAGGCGGTCGACCTGTTCATCGCTGGTGTTGGCAAGCGCAAAGACAGCCCAGTTGGTATTTTCCCCGCTGCGCGATGGCACTTCGATCCGCCGGACAATTCCGTCGGCACCCGGCGCGGTTGACACCTGCAAACGGGTTCCGGCGTCCCGGTGCATATCAATCGCGTTGGTGATGTCCAGCGCCTCAATATCCAAGGGCACCGAAATCGGCTCGAGCGCACGGGCGGCCTGCGGCGCAACGAAAAGCATCATTGCGGCAGCCACTAAAATGGCGCTTCGGATCAGATTGAAAATATGGACCGGCACAGAAATCGACATGGGGCGAAGAACTACCGGTTTGGAGCACATGTCACAAGAAGTCTTTCAAAATTCCTTCGACGAGCGGCGACACCGCATCCGGACGCGCCGCGTGGTCTTCCGCCAAACAGGAGAGCAAAAGATGGTCCTGCCAAGTTCCGTTTATTAACAGATAGTTACGTGCATATCCTTCCCGGTTGAACCCCGCCTTTTCCAAAAGACGGATGGACGGGGTGTTGGTTGGAATGCAGGCAGCCTCAATACGATGAAGGTTCAGAACGTCGAAACAAAACGGCAAGAACATGGCGACGGCCGCCGACATGTGCCCTTTGCCCGCGTGGCGCTCCCCCATCCAGTAGCCAAGTGTTGCCGACTGGCTGACACCGCGCCGGATATTGCTGAGCGTCAGTCCACCCAGCAAATCGTCATTGCGCGCGTTGAAAAGGAGGAATGTCAGGCTGCGACCTTCCTTGCGATCGCGTGCATAGCGGCGCAGGCGGCGGCGGAAACCGGATTTGGACAGATCATCAGACGGCCACAACGGTTCCCAAGGCGTCAAAAAGGCCCGGCTATCGCTGCGAAGCAAGCACCAGGCCTTGAAGTCGCTCATGATCGGGGGGCGCAGATAATGCGCGCCGGCTTCTATGAGAAGCTCGGCGTCGGGAGGCGGACCTGGGCGAAGGAGAGACATGCCGGTCCTCGCCCTATTACATTGATGCAGCCTGCCGGACCGGCGCCTGCTGAAGCCGCGCCGCCAGCTCATCGGCAGTCATAATGCCGTTGATCGGGCCAATTGCCGTCAGTGTCGGCGTTGTGCCGACGAAGGTGTTGTAAGCTGCCTCGCGAATGTCTGCCGCAGTGACGGCCTCGATCTTGGCCGAAATCTCATCCGGAGCCAGAACTCGGCCGTGCACCAGGATCTGGCGGGCAATCTGACCGGCCCGGGCCGCCGGGCTTTCCAGAGCCATCATCAAACCGGCACGGATCTGCGCCCGGGAGCGCGCCACTTCGTCCTCGGTGATCGTATGGGCGGCAGACACCAGCTCATCTGCAATCATCGGCATCAAGGCGCCGAGGTCCTCGTGGCTCGTTGCGGCGTGAATACCGAACAGCCCTGTGTCGGAAAACGCCCAGTGGAAACTGTAAATCGCGTAGCACAGGCCATGTTTTTCACGAATTTCCTGGAACAGGCGCGACGACATGCCCCCGCCCAACACAGACGCCAGGATCTGGATGGCGTAGTAGTCCTTGGCCTTGTAAGGGCGGCCCTCAAAGCCAATCAGGACCTGCGCTTCCATCAGGTCCTTGTTAAGAAGCTTTTCACCACCTGAATAGCGGGCATCAGGATCCGGGGCGGCCGGTTCGCTGTTGATGGCGCCAAACTTTTGGCGCGCGAGTGAAACAAGCTCTTCATGGTCCACCGCGCCGGCAGCCGACAGAACCATGTCCGGTGCGCGGTAGCGGCTTGCCAAATAGTCGTTGAGGCTGTCGCGGCCGAAGCCTTGCACAGTTTCCGGTGTGCCCAGGATCGGTCGGCCGATTGCCTGTTCCGGCCAGGCAGTCGCCTGGAACAGATCAAATGCCTGGTCCTCCGGAGCATCGTTGGATGCACCGATCTCCTGCAGGATCACGTGTTGCTCGCGCACGAGCTCTTCGGCCTCAAAGGTCGAGTTCTGCAGAATGTCCGCCAGTATATCCACCGCGAGCGGAAGGTCTTCCGCCAGGATCCGCGCATAGTAGTTTGTGTGTTCAATGCTCGTGGACGCGTTCAGTTCGCCGCCAACAGCCTCGATCTCTTCCGCAATTCCGCGGGCCGACCGGCTCTTCGTCCCCTTGAATGCCATGTGTTCAAGAAGATGCGTAATGCCGTTTTGATCCGCGCTTTCTGCTCGTGATCCGGTGCGGACCCAGACACCAAGTGCCGCTGTCTTCAGGTGCGGCATCTGGTCGGTGACGACGGTCAGGCCATTTTCGAGAACTGTTGTTTCTACTTTCATTCAGTTACACCCCTGCCCCCACGGCACGGGCGTGTTTTTCAATATATTGTTCGACCGCGCCCTGCTCGGCCGCCAGAACCTGCTGGCGCTCCTCGGCAAACATCATGTCTTTCAGATTTTCCGGAAGATCCGGACGGACGCCGCTTGCTGCTTCGACAGCATCCGGGAACTTGGCCGGATGGGCAGTGCCCAAGACAACCATCGGCGTTTCACCGTTCGAGTGCGCTTTGGCAACATGCACACCGATTGCCGTGTGCGGATCAAGCAGATAACCCGCCTCTTTCCAGAGCTCAGCAATGGTTGCCGAGGTCGCCTCTTCATCACACCGGCCGGCGGCGAAATGCTGACGCATCTCAGCGAGAGGCCCGTCTTCGATCGTAAAGCTGCCGGACTGGTTCAGCTGGTTCATCATCCGGCGTACGACATCTCCGTCACGTCCGTTCACCTCTGAGAGCAGACGCTCAAAGTTGGACGACACCTGGATGTCCATCGACGGAGAAATCGTCGGGTGAACACCCTTTTTCTCATAGCGTCCCGTCTCGAGCGTGCGGGCCAGGATGTCGTTGACGTTGGTCGCCACCACCAGCTTGTCGACCGGCAGGCCCATTTTCATGGCGGCATAACCGGCGAAGATGTCGCCGAAATTGCCGGTCGGAACGGTGAAGGACACTTTACGATGCGGTGTGCCCAGTGCGGCACCAGCCACGAAGTAGTAGACGATCTGCGCCAGGATCCGCGCCCAGTTGATCGAATTGACCCCGGACAGGGCCACGCGGTCGCGGAAATTGAAATGGTTGAACATGCCTTTGACGATCGCCTGGCAATCATCAAAGTTGCCGGTCAAGGCCAAGGCGTGCACGTTCGCTTCTGTCGGCGTTGTCATCTGACGGCGCTGAACATTTGAAACCCGGCCATCCGGGAAGAGGATGAAAATGTCCGTCCGGTCACGGCCGCGGAAGGCTTCGATTGCCGCCCCGCCGGTGTCACCCGAGGTTGCCCCGACGATGGTTGCGCGCAAGCCTCGCTGCGTCAGCACGTAATCCATCATCCGGCCAAGCAGCTGCATGGCGACATCCTTAAACGCCAGGGTCGGACCATGGAAAAGTTCAAGGATAAATGTGTTGGAGCCTGTCTGAACCAAGGGCGTGACCGCCGGGTGCCGGAACCCGGAATAGGATTCCGCAATCATGGACTTCAGGTCCGCATCCGGGATGGCCCCGTCGACAAACGGGCTGATCACCGCAAACGCAACATCCTCATAGGATTTTCCAGCGAAAGAAGCGATGGTCTCAGCATCGAACTGCGGCCATGTTTCTGGAAGGTAAAGACCGCCATCGCGGGCAAGTCCCTGGAGCAAAACGTCCGAAAACTCCAATACAGGTGCATCACCGCGCGTACTGCTGTATTTCACCGCGTCACTTCCTCTAGTGTTTCCAGCCGGGTTAGAGGCATTAGAGCCCTTCACTGACCGTAAGCCTCAACCCTACCCGAATTTTGTCAACTTTGGAACAAAGCAAGCCAGTCTAGCGACTTACGCGCCATCCTAATCGGACGCAAGCCACAGGTCGGTAAAAAAGTGTCCGATTTCCGGCAATCCTGCTGACCGGTGACGCCTTAGGCGTGTCCGGCGTCTGAAAACAACATGGCTGGATCAATCCCGAGACTGCCGAGGGCCCGGTGCCATTTTTGTTCCGAATTCGCATCAAACAGGATGTCCCGATCCGCCGGGGCAGTTAGCCACCCATTTGACTGGATTTCATTTTCCAGCTGACCGGGGGCCCAGCCGGCATAACCGAGCGCAAGCATGGCCTGCCGCGGCCCGGTGCCTTCGGCCAAGGCTCTCAAAATCTCCAGCGTCGCTGTCAGGCAGATCCCGTTGTCGATCGCAAGGGTCGATTGATTGAGCTGGAAATCATCGCTGTGCAGGACGAAGCCACGCTCAACCTCAACCGGTCCGCCCTTATGAACGCTCATGCCCCGCACCTGAGGTGGCAAGCGGATCGCATCATCGTCATTCACGATGTCCAGTTGGATCAGCAACTCTTCAAGAGACAGATGTTTTGCCACCTGATTGACGATCAGGCCCATTGCGCCTTGTTCGGAGTGAGAGCACACATAGATGACCGAATGCTCGAAGCGGCTGTCCGCCATGCTGGGCATGGCGATCAGGAATTGACCCTCCAGGGTGTCTGCTGCTCCGATTTCGGACATACGCACCTCGTTACTGTTCAACGCCCACCGTCTTCATTCCTCAGCATAGCCCCAATAGGACTTCATGTTAATGACTGATTGAGTCGCATGCTCACAATCGCGTCACGAGGATATGACCATTCGAGCGTTGTGCAATGCTGACGCGCCGTCTGCTTTGGTGTAGCTGTTAGTCCATGAAATCAGCATTCGCAGTCCTCCTTTTTCTGGCAATCACACTCCCAACCGCAGCTCTTGCTGCGGCCAGTGAATGGGTCACCGTCAAAGGTGGTGCGGTTCGGCTGATCACGGCAGGACCACCTGAAAACGGCACTTACTGGGCGGGACTGGAGTTTCAACTGGAACCAGGCTGGCACACCTATTGGCGCTATCCGGGCGAAGCTGGCATACCGCCGCAAATAACCTGGACGAACACTTCCAACATACAGGACAAAGAAGTTCTCTACCCGGTTCCGGAGCGATACAGCGATGGGTTCTCAGACTCCATCGTCTACCACGACGGCATTATCCTGCCGCTAAAGATCTCGCCGGAAGATGCCTCCAAGCCCGCGCAGATTTCGCTGGAGCTGTTTTTTGGCGTTTGCAAGGACATTTGCGTGCCGGGAGAAGCCACTTTATCCCTTCCACTTGACCCGGATGCCCGCCCGGACAGCCTCTCAACTAAACTGATCAAACGCGATTTGCAGGCCGTCCCCGGCATCGCCCCAACTGGCGGGCTGAATATTGTCTCTGTCACGCTGGTTGAAAGCGATGGCAAGCGTTTGAGGATTGAAGCTGAAACCGGATCAGCGGGCACTCCGGATCTTTTTGCGGCGGGGCCTGAAGGCTCTTACATCGCTTTGCCGAAACTGGCCGAAGGTGAAACAGGCAACCCTGTTTGGCACTTGTCGACAAAGGGCCTGAAAACAACAGCTTCCGATACGAGCCTGCGCTTGGTTCTGTCCGACGGCGAAAACGCGCTGGAACACCTCGCGCCGATCCAACCGGATTGGTTGAACTAACTTCTTTCGCAAAGATTTCTCGGCTCTCCCTCGACGGTCTGCACTGGAAGCCCTATCTCTCCAGCGGGCTGCGGAATAAATGGCAGCGGTTTTTTAACAAGGGGATTTAGACATGACACTCAAGGTGGGCGACAAGCTGCCGGATGCAACATTCAAGACCATGACTTCCGATGGTCCTGGTGAAATTTCAACAGCAGACCTGACGTCCGGCAAAACAGTTGTCCTGTTTGGTGTTCCAGGCGCCTTCACGCCGACGTGCCACATGAACCACCTGCCCGGCTTTGTCGAGCATGCCGATACACTGAAATCCAAAGGTGTCGACGCGATCGCTGTTGTATCCGTCAACGACGTGTTTGTCATGGACGCGTGGCAGAAGGCCTCCAACGCCAATGCGATAACTTTTCTCGCTGACACCGGGGCAGAGTTTGTCGAAGCAGCCGGTCTCGGCCTTGGCCCGGCACCGATCTTTGGTCACCTGCGGTCCCAGCGGTTTGCTTTGATTGCAAAAGACGGTGAAGTCAGCTTCATCGCCGTCGAAGACAGCCCGGGCGATGCGACCAAGACTGGCGCCGCAGCAATCCTGGAAGCGCTTTAATCCACGTTCGCTGAATGCTCCTGCTTACGCGGCCACAATACGGCGGCCGCGTAAGCAAGGAAAACCCCAACGAGGGTTGCTGCAAGACCAAACCAGGTCAGCGCATATCCCAAATGATCGTTCTTGAAACGCACAAGGGTTTCACCGGCCTGCGGTAGACCACCTTCCGGCGTATGCCCAGCTTCCAGGTCGATGCTGTAGGGCGCAAGGTTTCCGCCGACATTCATTGCCTCGGCCATGGCATCTGTATCGCGGGCAAACCAGAGTTTTGCATTCAGGTCCGGCGCCGGCGTGGTCCAGACAGGTGTCTCACTCAGCCGCAGCAGTCCAACAATCGACTGGTCTCCCGGTGGCGGATTGAGAGCTTCACGCTTGATATCGTCCGGAACGCCGTCGGGCAAAAAACCGCGGTTGATCAGTACCGTCCATCCCTCTGCCGTTTCAAATGGACTGTAGACGAGTTCGCCCGGCCCACCATACGTACCGACCGGATCGGTGAGCGAAATGTAGTAGAAAACGGTTTGGTCCAGGAAACGGCCCGTGACCGAGACCCGGCGATAATCATCCTCATCACCGAGCCCCTCCCAATCGGCTACGCCGGGCGCGGCCACAGGGGCCGATTTCAAACCAGTCTCAACTTGTTCTATCAGCGTTTCTTTTTCAGCCAACCGCCGAACTTGCCAGAAACCAAGATTCAACAGGATCGCCAATCCAATCAAAGCAGCAACGGCAGGAATGATGAGTTTACGGGCGCGGCCCATTAGCAAGTTTCTTTCTTACAACTGGTCGGTTTGATCGCCATCGGTGTCCAGACGGCCTTCTTCTGCCTTATGCCGGTATTGCACTGCAATCATCAAGCCTTTCAGGGGGCGCAAAATGCCACCCGCAAGCACTACGGTCAGGGGCAGCCAAAGGATCAGATGAACCCAAACGGGAGGTTGAAATGACAATTCGACAAAAAGCACTAAGCCGACGACAATGAACCCGACAATCATGATGACAAAGACGGCTGGCCCGTCCCCGCTGTCGGCAAAACTGTAATCCAGCCCGCAGGTGGAGCACGACCCTTTCACGCTCAAGAACCCGTCGAACAATTTTCCCTGGCCGCAGCGCGGGCATCCGCCTGATAGTCCGGCTGTCACCGGGTTGACCGTTGGGAAATGTGCCTTGTCTTCCATCTTTTGGCTCCCGGGGCCGGATTTGAAAAACGCCCGGTCGGATGATCCGCCGGGCGCTTGTTTTTCCAATGTTCGTTGAGAACGTCTTTCGGCTTATTCGCCCCAAATGTAGATCGCGACAAACAGGAACAGCCAGACAACGTCAACGAAGTGCCAGTACCAGGCCGCTGCTTCGAAACCGAAGTGCTGCTCTTTGGTGAAGTGGCCAGCAAGGGCACGGAACAGGCAAACCGCGAGGAAGATCGTTCCGACGACGACGTGGAAGCCGTGGAAGCCTGTCGCCATGTAGAAGGTTGCGCCGTAGATGTTGCCGCTGAAGCCAAAGGCTGCGTGGGTGTACTCGTAGATCTGGCAGATAGTGAAGAGAACACCGAGCAGAACAGTCAGCGTCAAACCCCACTTCAGACCTTCGCGGTCATCGTGCAGAAGCGCATGGTGTGCCCAGGTAACGGTTGTGCCGGACGCAAGCAGGATCAGCGTGTTGAGCAGCGGCAGGTGCCACGGATCAAAGGTTTCGATGCCTTCCGGCGGCCAGACGCCACCCGTCGCTTCAGCGCGGGCAAAGTTGATTGCCTCACCAGCAAACAGGGCTGCATCAAAGTAAGCCCAGAACCAAGCAACAAAGAACATCACTTCAGACGCAATGAACAGCAGCATGCCGTAACGCAAGTGCAGAGATACGACGCGCGTATGATGGCCTTCATGTGCTTCCTTGATGGTGTCACGCCACCAGGCGAACATCACGTAAAGAACAATCAGCAGGCCAACTGCGAACAGCATCCACTTTGCAGCGGACAACTCAAGGCCAAAGAGTTCGAAAGAGTTGCCGGAGGCGTAGCGCATCCAGGCAATCGAGCCGAGTGCGAGAATGAAAGCGCCAACGGACGCCATAAACGGCCACGGACTGGGTTCGACCAGGTGGTAATCGTGGTTCTTGGTATGTGCACCAGCCATCGGCAAGCTCCCCAAACACATTCTGTACGGGCGCAAAGCGCCAGTTTCTTACAAGTTCGTTTCAGCCGCAGGCGAATCTGCCCGCGCCGCAACAGGTTGTTCCGGTTGTTCTACCGGGAAGAAGGTATAGGACAAAGTGATTTCCTTCACATGCTCAAGCATGGGATCCTTGTCCATCTCCGGGTCGACAAAAAAGACGACCGGCATTTCGACTGACTCGCCAGGTTCCAGCGCCTGCTCGGTGAAGCAGAAACAGTCCAGTTTATTGAAGTAAACGCCCGCCGACGTCGGAGTGACGTTGAACGTGGACGTGCCAACAGTCCGCCCATCGCTGACATTTGCCGCAATGTACGGCAACTGCGCGGTTTCACCCATTTTCAACGTGACAGAGCGTTGAGCAGGTTTGAAGTCCCAGGGAAGCGCATGATTGACGTTGCCATCAAACCGAACAGTGATCACGCGATCGATCACCATTTCGCTTTCCTGTTCCGCAACCTGTGTCGTGCCGCCGAAGCCGGTGACCCGGCAGAAAAGATCATATAGGGGGACGGCTGCGTAGGCAGCAGCGATCATAAAACTGAACATACCCAGACAAGCAAACGCGACCTTGCGATTGCTGCGGGACAGGTTGTTCTGATCGTTGACTTCGGTCATCTTACCTCTCGTTACAACGGACGGTTCATGATGTCAGGCCCCAGCTTAACAATCGTCACCAGATAGAACAGCAAGACGAGAGCAGCCAGCACTACCGCGATCGCGATCGACCGGGAGCGGCGCTTCTTTTTCTGTTCGTCGGTGAGAACGATACCCTGTTCGTTGTTGTCCATTTCCGTCAGATCCCCGCTACCAGGCTTTCGCCGAGAAGAAGTGCAAACAGCATGAACAGATAAAAGATCGAGAACTTGAAGAGACGAAGGCAGGCTTTGCGTGCGACGTCGCCTTCCCGCTTGCGCCAGATGTCGGCAGCCATCGCAACGAAGGCCAGCCCAAGAAGACCGGATGCTACACCGTAAAACAGGCTGGCATAGCCCATGAAATACGGCGCAACGCCAACCGGTGCTAGCAGGATGGAGTAGATCAGTATCTGGTGGCGGGTGTTTGTTTCACCGGCGACCACCGGCAGCATCGGAACACCAGCTGTCTCGTAATCACCTTTCTTGAACAGCGCCAAAGCCCAAAAGTGCGGCGGGGTCCACATGAAGATGATCAGGAAGAGAACGAAGCTTTCCAAGCTGACGCCACCTGTCACGGATGCCCAACCGACCATCGGAGGGAATGCACCAGCCGCACCGCCGATAACAATGTTCTGCGGTGTCGAGCGCTTCAGCCACATCGTGTAGATGACAACGTAGAATGCGATCGTGAATGCCAGGAATGCGCCGGCAAACCAGTTCACCAGCAGTCCGAGCGTCAGGACGGAGCCGATCGACAGTGTAATGCCGAATGCGAACGCTTCTTCTGGTGTGATCTTTCCTGCCGGGATCGGCCGTTTTGCGGTGCGCGACATCACTTCGTCGATGTCCGCGTCATACCACATGTTCAAGGCACCGGATGCGCCTGCGCCAATGGCAATGCAGAGGATCGCCACGGCACCAAGAACAGGATGAATGGAGCCTGGTGCCAGCATCATGCCGACAAAAGCGGTGAAGATCACCAAAGACATCACGCGCGGTTTCAGGAGCGCCACATAGTCGCTCACTGACCCCTCGCCACCGTTCCAAACGGTGCTGCTTTGATCCATCAAATCCTGGCGCTCTGCGAGCGACATGGGCGCGTCCCTTAATTCTTTATCTTCTGCCGGATTGGGTGCCCAACTTAGGGCTTGGTTCCGGACAGGTTGTTTTCAAGAGCGCACCGCGCCGGTGTCCGGCGCGGTGCGTAAGTTCAGAGCGGAAGGACGGACCTTCCGGCCACGGAATTACTTGATCCGCGGCAGGGTCTCGAACTGGTGGAACGGTGGCGGAGAAGACAGGGTCCACTCCAGGGTCGTTGCACCTTCACCCCACGGGCTGTTGCCGGCAACGCGCTTCTTGGAGAAGGCTTCCACGATACCGTAGATGAACACCAGCACAGCGAAGGCCGAGATGTACGATCCGATGGAGGAAACGAAGTTCCAGCCAGCCAGCGCATCCGGGTAGTCGGCATAGCGGCGCGGCATGCCGTTCAGCCCAAGGAAGTGCTGCGGGAAGAAGATCAGGTTCACGCCAATGAAGGTGATCCAGAAGTGAGCCTTCCCGATCGTCTCGTTGTACATGTAGCCGAACATCTTCGGGAACCAGTAGTACCAGGCCGCGAAGATCGCGAACACGGCGCCCAGCGACAGAACGTAGTGGAAGTGAGCCACAACGTAGTAGGTGTCGTGGAACGCCCGGTCGAGACCAGCGTTCGCCAGCTGCACACCTGTCACACCACCGACGGTGAACAGGAAGATGAAGCCGATTGCCCAGACCATCGGGGTTTTGAACTCGATGGAACCACCCCACATGGTGGCAATCCATGAGAAGATCTTCACCCCGGTCGGGACCGCAATCACCATGGTCGCTGCCACGAAGTACGCCTGTGTCTCAACGGACATGCCGACTGTGTACATGTGGTGGGCCCACACGATGAAGCCGACAACACCGATCGCAACCATGGCGTAGGCCATGCCCAGGTAACCGAAAATCGGCTTACGGGAGAACGTGGAAATGATGTGGCTGATGATGCCGAAGCCCGGCAAGATCAGGATGTACACTTCCGGGTGGCCGAAGAACCAGAACAAGTGCTGGAACAGAACCGGGTCACCACCGCCTGCAGCATCGAAGAACGTGGTGCCGAAGTTACGGTCGGTCAGAAGCATGGTGATGGCACCCGCCAGAACCGGCAGGGACAGCAACAGCAAGAAGGCTGTGATCAGAACGGACCAAGCAAACAGCGGCATCTTGTGCAGGGTCATCCCCGGCGCGCGCATGTTGAAGATGGTCGTGATGAAGTTGATCGCACCCAGGATCGAAGAGGCACCTGCAATGTGCAGGGACAGGATCGCGAGATCCATTGCCGGGCCCGGCTGACCGGATGTGGACAGCGGCGGATAGATCGTCCAGCCACCACCAACACCGTTTGCTCCCGGAGGACCTTCAACGAAGAGCGAGAGGATCAGCAGAAGGAACGCCGGCGGAAGCAGCCAGAAGGAAATGTTGTTCATCCGCGGGAACGCCATGTCCGGCGCACCGATCATGATCGGCACGAAGTAGTTGGCATACCCACCAATCATGGCCGGCATGACCATGAAGAAGATCATGATCAGGCCGTGGGAGGTGGTGAACACGTTGAAGGTGTGAGCATTTGCAAAGATCTGCATGCCCGGCTCTTGCAATTCCATCCGGATACCGACGGACAGAGCGCCGCCGATAATCCCAGCGAAAATCGCAAAGTACAAGTACATCAGGCCGATGTCTTTGTGGTTGGTCGAATAGACCCAGCGGCGCCATCCGTAAGGATGGTCATGTGCCGCATGTGCTTCGGTCGCAGCCATTTTGGGCTCCCTCTTTAGTCGTTTTCAGCGGCGCTGCGTGTCAAATCGCGCGCAATCGCCAAATTGGCTCACCGCCGCGTTATTTCGCGGCGACGGAGATTTCGTCCAGGTCGCCCTGTGCGGCGAGTTTCTTGGCTTCCGCGATGGAGGCCATCAGCTGCTCGTTGGCAACGTCCAGGTCGTCTTGCGCTGCAGAAGCCCACTGCTGGAACTGATCCGCAGAGACCACACGGACTGCGATCGGCATGAAGGCATGATCCTTGCCGCAAAGCTCCGAACACTGACCGTAGTAGACGCCTTCTTCGCGAGCGTGGAACCAGGTTTCGTTCAGGCGGCCCGGGATCGCGTCGATTTTGACGCCCCATGTCGGCATTGCGAATGCGTGGATGACATCTTCAGAGGTGACCTGAAGGCGCACTGTCGTGTCGACAGGGATCACCAGGTCGTAGTCGACTGCGAGCAGGCGTGGCACTTCGTCGATGGACACACCGCGCGCGTCTGCGACGGCCTGACGGTCAGCATCCTGAACCATGATGGAGTCGAAGTAGAGCTCACCCATGTTTTCATCAGTGTACTCGTAACCCCAGTACCACTGATATCCGATCGCCTTGACCGTCATGTCGTATTCCGGGATCTCAAGCTGCTTGTAGAGCAACCGGAAAGACGGGATCGCGATGATAACCAGGATCAGGATCGGCACAACGGTCCAAACGATCTCGATCGTCGTGTTGTGCGACGTGCGGGACGGCACCGGATTGTTTTTGGCGCTGAACTTCACGGCGCAATATATCAACAGCGCCAAAACAAAGACCGTAATGACCGTGATGATGATTAGAGTGAAGTTATTGAACCAGGTGATGTCGTCCATCACATCGCTGGTTGAAGCCTGAAACCCGAGCTGCCAGTTGTTGAACCCAGGCTCTGCTGCCAATGCTGCTGTCGAAACACCGGCGAATGCGGTCGCCATCGTGACCAAATTCATGAGACGATTGAAGACTGCCTTCACGTCCGCGCTCCCTTCCCTCAGCCGCCCACATGGCGGCGCATGCTAAATTCCGGACCCTGCCCGGTCGAATACCTAAGTGCCGCAGTAATAGGCTTGCCGGAACTCCGCAAGCTTAAACTGCCGATTCCAGACCCGGTCGTCCTTCTAAAGGATTGCCGGATATAACCACATCTACGGTTAAAGAGCGATGCTACCAATCGGCTAGGGCGGCGATCTGCCGCATCTCTTCATCGGCCCCTTTTGGCCGCACAAAAACCACAAGACGCCGTGCGCTGCAACGAAATTTGCGCGATTTCACAAGTAGCTCGGATTTTTTTCCGATTGAGAGAGATCAAGGACAGGCGGATTTTCGACAAAAAAACCGACTATCCAAGAGCTTTGCACCGGCGGTGACTGGAATCGTCCGCATTCATGCGGCAATGTCTGGCCGGAAAACACTCCTGATTCGCTGCGGTCAGCACGTTTTTAAACGTGCGCTGTGCGGATCTGACCACGAACGACTGGAGGAATTCTTGTCGACCCAGTTGCCGCAGCAGCGCCGTAGCCGCTCGCTTCTCTCCACCCTGCCGAAACTTGCGGCCGCCGCCGCGATCGGCTTGACCGCATTTGCGCACAGCCTGCAACCGGCCAGCGCCCAAGGCGAAATCCGCGCCAATCATGGCGATTGGCAAATGCGCTGCGACACGCCTCCAGGCGCCGCAAGTGAGCAATGCGCGCTGATCCAAAATGTGACCGCTGCCGACCGTGAGAACGTTGGTTTGTCGGTCATCATTTTGCGGACGGCCGACAAGCAGGCCCGCATCTTGCGGGTTTTGGCACCGCTCGGCGTGTTGCTTCCCTCCGGCCTCGGCCTGAAGGTTGACGGCAACGACATTGGACGGGCGGGTTTCGTCCGCTGCTTGCCGAACGGCTGTATAGCGGAAGTGATTCTGGAAGATGAGCTTCTGAACCAACTGAAGTCCGGTTCCCAAGCGACCTTTATTATTTTCCAGACACCAGAAGAAGGGATCGGTATTCCGATCTCGTTGAACGGGTTCTCTGCTGGCTTTGACGCCCTTCCCTAATGCACACTTGATCTGTGATCGAAAAGGCGCCCTCATCAGGCGCCTTTTTTATTCAGCTGCAGCGTCCGGGTTGGTCGCCTCGGCCGCCTTGCGCGGGGTCACCCGGTGCAGTTTGTCCGAACCGGCATACATACCACCGGACAATTGCTCAGCTAGGCGCTGTTCATCGCGATACCGCACGTCTTCCTCAATCTGATCAATCCGATCGAGCGGCGTTCCCAGAGCCTCCAGTGCGGCCCTACCAAACACCACACTCGATTCGAACGTTTCACGGATTTGGAAGTCGACGCCCTGTTTGGTGAGGTCCATGGCATGCGCCCGGTCAGTCGCGCGGCAGAAGATGAGCGCTTTGGGGAAATCCTCGCGGATCATCTCGATCGACTGCGCCATCACCTTGTCGTTTTCAATGCACATGGCGACAAGCGCCGCATCGCCAGCGCCTGCCGCCTCCAAAACATCTGCGCGCGTGGCATCGCCATAATAGACCCTGTAGCCTTGTTTCCGTGCATAGGCGATCCGGTCCGGCCGGTTGTCGATCGCCGTGATCTCAAGGCCTTCCGAGGTAAGGATTTGCGCAACGACCATGCCGAACCGGCCGAAACCGACGACAAGTACCGTTGGCGTCGCCTCATCGAATGTTTCAATGGACGGGTTTTCAACACCCCGCGCTTTGGCCCGCGTGGCCAGCACATCCAACCCCAGACAGGCCACCGGGGTTAAAAGCATTGTCAGAATGACAATCGCATTCAAAAGATTTGCGGTCTCATAGTCGAATATCGAATTCACCACGGCCGCGGTGAACAGGACAAACGCAAATTCACCGCCCTGAGGCAGGGTCACGGCGATACGCATGGCATCGGAGTTGCTGGACCCGGTCCCCCGTGACAGCCCCCACAAGAAAAGCCCTTTCACGACCATGACCACGCACACTCCGCCCGCGATGTAGGCCCAATTTGCCATAACAAGTGAAAAGTCGAGCGACATACCGACGGCCACGAAGAAGAGGCCCATCAGAAGCGATCGGAATGGTTCGATATCGGCTTCCAGCGTGTGACGGAAACTCGATTCAGCAAGAAGCACGCCAGCCAAAAACGCGCCCAGCGCCATCGACAGGCCGACTGTGTGCATGATCCCGGCGCTGCCGAGCGCGACCAACAGGGCCGCGGACAGCATGACCTCGCGGGCTCGCGTCGCGGCGAGCAGCAAGAAGACCGGTGAAATCAGGTATCGCCCGGTCAGAATCACCGCTGCCACCGCAGACAAAACGAGCAGCACTTCCTGCACAATTTCCGCGGTCGTTGACGGGCCCTCTCCGGGTGCCAAAATAGCGACCATGGCCAAGAGCGGGACGATGGCAATGTCCTGCAACAGCAAGATACCGAAAGCTCGCTGACCATATTCTGATGAAAGCTGCCCGCGCTCCTGCAAGATCTGCAGAGCAAAGGCCGTTGAGGACAGCGCCAAGCCAAAGCCCGCGACGAGGGCCGCTGATTGGCCCATGCCGGCGAGTTGCGCAAAGCCGAAGAGGCAGACGCCGGTCAACATCACCTGCGCAGTGCCAAGGCCGAAAATGTCACGCTTCATGCGCCAGAGTTTTTGGGGATCCAGTTCAAGGCCAATGACAAACAACAGCAGGACCACGCCGAGCTCGGCGACGTGCAGCACGTCCTCGCCGGAGCCCAGCAGCTGAAGACCATGCGGTCCGATTGCAGCGCCGGCCGCCAGATAACCCACCACCGAACCGAGGCCGAGACGCTTCGCGATCGGCACCGCCACAACGGTCGCCGACAGAAAGATTATCGCTTCAGCAAATAAGGGAGGCGCACTTTCTGCAGCCATGCTCTCTCCGGCCCCCAGCCTGGTGTTTCATCTTACCCAATTAAACTGCGGAAATCTCGAAAGATTCCTAAACATGTTAGCGATTTGTCAGAAAGAAACATTGAGATAGGCCAAGGCAGACAGCGTCTAAAGCAATACCGTGCCGCCAAGAAATCATCCGACCATTTCCTGCTCGCAGACTAGCGGTCAGGTGAGCGGGCTCATGACACCCTTCTGGTAGGCCGGACGTTCGGTCAGTCGTTTGTACCAGGCCGCAAGATACGGCTGATCGGGGCGCTCAAAATCCATATTGAACCAGGCATAAGCAAGGCTTCCAAGCGGGATATCGCCGACCCCGCACGCGTGACCGGACAAATAAGGCTGGTCTTTCAACAGTGTATCGACAACGGCGAACTGAGCGGAACAATGCTCGATACCATGCGTGATGGCTGCTTTGTCCCTGTCTTCCGGAGCCGTTCGGACCAGATTCCAGAACAGATTTCTGAACGGCATCCCGAACGAAAACGTGGTCCAATCCATCCATTGGTCCGCCAACGCCCATTCCCTCGGATCTTCTGAGAGGAACGGCGCTGTGCCATAGGTTTTTGCCAGATAGCGGCAGATCGCGTTGGATTCAAAAATGGTGAACTCCCCGTCTTGCAGGCAGGGAATACGGCCATTCGGGTTCAGCGCGCGATAGTCAGGCGTATCGACAACGCCAAAGGTCCCACCGGCATCGATCTGTTCGTAGTTTAGTCCGAGCTCTTCCAGACACCACAGAACCTTGCGCACATTGGACGAGTTGATCCGCCCCCAGACGATTATGTCTGACGCCATTTCGCTATCACCCTCAATCGAAAACGGCCGGCAGAGCTGCCAGCACAGGAGAGGGTTTGTTGCTACTGCGATGCGCCGGCGATTGCAAAACAAAAAGGGTCTTCAGTGCTTTACTGAAGACCCGTCTTAAGTTGTTCAGATCGAAGCTATCGGTGCTTAAACCGCAGTGCCACCCACTGTCATGGCATTGATGCGCATGGAGGGCTGGCCGACACCGACCGGGACGCCCTGCCCCTGCTTGCCACACGTGCCCATGCCCGGGTCAAGCTCCATGTCATTGCCGATCATTTCAACGCGGGTCAAAGCATCCGGACCGTTGCCGATCAGCATGGCACCCTTGACTGGCGCGCCAACCTTGCCGTTTTCGACCTTGTAGGCCTCGGTGCAGGAGAAGACGAATTTACCGGACGTGATGTCGACCTGACCGCCGCCAAAGGCGACCGCGTAAATTCCGTCCTTTACGGAAGCGAGAATTTCTTCCGGATCCTTGTCACCGTTCATCATGACCGTATTGGTCATACGAGGCATCGGGATGTGGGCATAAGACTGCCGGCGGCCGTTGCCGGTCGGCTCCATCCCCATCAATCGGGCATTCTGGCGGTCCTGCATGTAACCGGTCAGGATACCGTCCTCGATGAGGGGGGTCCGGGCCGCTGGCGTGCCTTCATCATCGACCGACAGAGATCCACGGCGATCCGGGATCGTTCCGTCATCGACAATCGTCACGCCAGGCGACGCCACCCGCTCACCCATCAAGCCGGCAAAGGCTGAGGTTTTCTTGCGGTTGAAGTCGCCTTCCAAGCCGTGACCCACGGCTTCGTGCAGCAAAATGCCCGGCCAGCCCGGCCCAAGGACAACGTCCATCTCACCCGCAGGTGCCGGAATGGCATCCAGATTGACCAGCGCCTGGCGCAACGCTTCGTCGACACCGCCCTGCCAATTCTCTGTCGTGATGAACCGCTCGAACCCTTCCCGGCCGCCGCACCCGTAAGAGCCGCTTTCCTGGCGGTCATCATTGCCCGCAACGACGGAAATACTGAGGCGCACCATCGGGCGGACATCCCGCACGAGGTGACCATCGGCACGCAGGATTTCGACAACCTGCCAGGATCCGGCGAGCGACGCCGAAACCTGACGTACACGCGGGTCCTTTGCCCGCGCATAGGCATCTATTTCCTGGAGAAGTTTGACCTTGTCTTCAAAGCTTGGGCCGCCCAGTGGATTGGCGTCGGTGTAGAGCGACAGATTGGTGCGCGCCGGAGCAGCTGCATAGGTCCCAGAGTAGCCTTTCGACACAGCGCTCACCGCATCGGCCGCACGTTTCAACGCCGCCTCGGAGATGTCCCCTGCATGGGCATAACCGGCCGCTTCTCCAGCCACCGCCCGCAAACCGAAGCCTTGCGCCGTGTCGTAGTTGGCGCCTTTCAGTCGGCCGTTGTCAAAGACGAGGCCTTCGGTCTGGCGGTACTCAACAAAGAGTTCGCCATCATCGGCATTGGCAAGCGCTTCCTTGGTGATGCGTCTGGCTGTTTCCAAACCCAGGCCGGATGTTTCAATCAGATCAGAACTGGACAGAGCCATTAGAGTTTCCTTGTTGATCCAGTGCCGCTGCCAAATATCAGACGGGGCTGATGCAGGGCGGCATGTATGTCTTCTTGAAAACAACATAGGGATTTGGCGGGGCAAATCACCCCAAAAGCACAGAAATCCACTTGGCATCATTTTAATATGAATGTATTACTCATGTTTAAGTGCAGATAATTTCCTGCCACCGATCCAGCTGGGCGTCTTTGGATGACCCGAGCCAGACCTCCAAAAATCCTGAAAAACCGACTGCGGCTTGCCCCGCAGCAAAAAGGCTTGCGCCATGACTGACCAGACCGGGCGGCCGTTGCCGTCCAGCTTTATTGCATTCAACAGCTTTGCCGGATCCCGCGGAGATGGCTTGCATCCGCGGCTTGCCGAGGCGTTGGCCAAGACCGGGTCTGTCTCTGGTCCGCCACTTTCATCTGAAACAGCCGATAACGTGATCCGCGTGTGTTTTTCAAAAGTTGGAACACACCATCAGAAGACGGGATCTGAAAAGTCATGAACGGCGTTCTGATCGCCCTTCATCTGGTCGCATGTCAGCCCAATCTTCTGATCTGCGAGGACGTGTCCGCCTCCCGAGAGTACTGGGCAGATATGGACGCCTGTCAGGTTGCCCGTGAACCGGAAATGGACCGGGCCCGGGACGATCTTCCAGACGAGACTGTTGTCATGTCCAGGTGCCGTTACACGATCGCGCCGGATGCCCGCACAGCGCCAATTTTCTAGGTGACATCGCCTTTGCAAACCGGACCGGACTTGCCGAACCCGCCCAATGTGCCATAAAGAGGCCCATGAGGACGCTAAACGTCCGGAACAAAAGCATCAGGCCACCATGAACCGCTACGAAAACCCGCGCATCCCGAGCGAAGCCCGCATCCGGTATCTCGATGGAGATTATCAGGTTGAGACGCCGGGAACCTTCGTGCGCTGCGCCGTGACGGGCACCGCGATCCCACTGGATGAGCTGAAATACTGGTCGGTCGAACTGCAAGAGCCCTATGTCGATGCCCACGCGTCCATGAAACGCTACCTGGAAACGCAGGGTAAGAACTAAACCGTTTTTTCGGTTAGGACTTGAAAGCGCGGTTTCTCAAGCAGTCCTTGATCAGGGACACCAGCCGGTCTTCCTCCGGGATCTCCATTTGCACATCAAGAACTTCCGCCTTGGCAGCGAGCCAATGGAAGATTTCACCGCGCTGTGTGGTGATGCGCGCCATGTCCTTGGCCGTGGTGACGAGTTGCAGCCCGTCCCGATCGGACTCCGTCAACAGTTCTCGAGCATCTGCTTCGCTGAAATCATGGTGATCGGCAAACTCCCGTGTCCTTGCCACCTTGTGACCGAGATCGGTGAGGGTCTTAAAGAATTTCTGGGGCCGGCCGATGCCGGCAAAGGCCAGGAGATCTTGGCCTGAGAGAGCGTCGTTTTCTTCCGGAACGATATAAGCATGCAGGAAAGGCAATCCGCGCCGGCCCGCCAAATGGACAGCGTCCGAAGCCCGCTCCCCCTCTCCGACAAGAATCAAGCAGTCGGCCTTGACGATCTGTTTTTCCGCTGGCGCACGTAACGGTCCGGCTGGAAAACACAGACCATTGCCAAAGCCGGTCGCGCAGTCCACCAGGACCAAGCTGAGATCCTTGTGCAAAGACGGGTTCTGGAAACCATCGTCCATCAGGATCATGTCGACCGGCTGCTTTTCCAGCAATTCAGCTCCGGCCGGACGGTCTGCAGAAATCACTGTTGGCCCAGCTTGAGCCAAGAGCAGCGCTTCGTCGCCAACGTCCGCCGCAGTGTGTTGTGCCGGGTCAACAAGCACCGGTCCTTTGAGACGTCCGCCATAGCCGCGCAACAAAAAGCCGGGCGCATGCCCTTCCTTGAGCAATCGGTCTGACAGGCGGAGTGCGAAAGGGGTCTTGCCGGTTCCGCCGGTCACAAAATTGCCGATGCAGACGACCGGCAACACGCTTCTTGCCTTTGAATGCTGCACCATCCGGCGGCCAGCGATGAGGCCGTAGATCCAGCCAAAAGCGGCAAGCGCGTGTGCAGCCGCGCTGCGATTGGGTGTCCACCAGAAATCAGGCGCCTTGTCCATCGCCCCTCTCCATGGTGTCGGCCTGAGATGTTCCTGCAAGCATGGGCTTCAGCAAGTCAGCTGTCCGAGTCAAGGCGCCGCGCCCCTTGATGACCAGGTTCATCGCCTGGTCGACCTGCTGCTTGCGGTTATCAGGGTGGTCCATGAGGTGGGCGATTTCCGAGGCAAGCTCAGCGGGTTCCTCAACCTTAAGAGCTGCGCCTTGTTCCCAGAGGTCCTTGTAAACGGCTCTGGCATTGGCGACTTTCGGCCCTGTGACCAAAGCCGACCCCAAAAGCACGGCTTCGACAGGATTGTGTCCACCGGCGTCGTTGAACGACCCTCCGAGAAATGTCACCGGGGCCAAACGGTAGAACAAGCCCATTTCGCCGAGCGTGTCACCCAAATAAACCCCGGTTTCGGCGGTCACCGGATCGCCGCAGCTCCGCCGGGCCATCACGTGGCCACATTCACTGACAAGTGCTGCCACATCATCGGCGCGGGCCGGGTGGCGGGGAACAAGGAGCAAAAGCAGATCCGGATGTTCTACAAGAAGACGCGCATGCGCCTTCAACGCTATTTCATCTTCGCCCGGATGCGTCAGGGCCGCCATCCAGACCGGGCGATCGCCGATTTGGTCTGCAAGCCGGCGGCGGTCTTCTTCATCAGCAGCTGGCTCTGCGGCATCGAACTTTAAATTGCCCGGCATTTCGACGTGCCGGCATCCGAGCTTTAAGAACCGCTCCTTGTCTGCATCGCTTTGCGCCAAAACCAGATCGAGACACTTGAAGATGTAGCCAGAAGTTTTCGGGGCTTTCATCCAGTTGCGCGACGAGCTCTCCGACATCCGTCCATTCAGAAGTGCAAACGGGATACCGCGTTGATGCACCTCGTCGAACATGCAGGGCCAAATCTCGGATTCCACCACCATGGCCAGATCGGGCCGCCAATGATCCAAAAAGTTCGAAACGCATCCCGGCGTGTCATACGGCGTGAACTGATGAATTCCGGTTTCCGGCAACCGCTTTTCGGCGAGTTCAGCAGCCGTCACCGTAACACTGGTCAAAAGCACCGAGTAGCCGTCGCGTCCGAGCTGTTCGATCAGCGGCAAGACAGACATCGTTTCGCCGACGCTGGCAGCGTGGATCCAAACAAGTGATCCCTTTGGCCGCGGCACTCCAGGAATACCGAAGCGCTCCCCCTTGCGGCTTTCGATTTCCTTGCCGTTTGCAGCGCGGCGGCGGAACAAAAGATGCAGAAGTGGCGTCAATGCCCGTCCAAGGGCCCGGTAAAACGTCAGGGCGATGGGGCGCCGCTCAGCCATTCGGCCTTCCGACAAGCTCATAGACCCGGCGCGTTGCGGTGTTCAAGCCGTCTTCCACTTTCTGGCGGTAGGCTTCCAAACCCTCATCATCCGTATCGGATGGGACCCAGATCAGGTCACCGCCAACGATACCGCCGCGGCCAAAGGGCAAATTGACACTCGCCTTGTCCCAGCTGTTCAGCTCGATGCTGCGGCTCGTGGCCACTGCGACCGGCAAAATCGGCCGTCCGGAGTGTTTCGCGAGCTGCACAATCCCGGCACCGGAATGCCGTGCGGGCCCTTTCGGAACATCGGCGGTCATCGCGATGGAATATCCGTCCTTCAACGCCCTTACCGCCTCGATAAACCCGCGCATGCCGCCGCGTTTCTTGATTTGGTGCGCAGTCCGCCCGCCAGAGGCCCGGATCAATCCCATGCCCAGCTTCCGGGCGGCAATTGCATTGATCTCGCCGTCCGCGGATTTGGAGATCATCACCTTGGCCGGCCAATGCGATGGTTTGGCGAACGGCACCATGAAGTGCTGTCCGTGCCACATGGCCACGATCACGGGCAAGTCCTTGTCCGTGTCTTCATGGATTGTCACAGGTTCGATCGTAAACCGGTTCGTGTAATAAACCAGCTTCAAATATCCAGCGAGCAGGGAGCCGATTGCCGAAAGAACAAGCGGATGTCGGCCGATGCGTTTTAGCATTTTTCTTTTTGCCCAAGTATGGAGCGGCGCCGTCAGTTGGCCGTGTCGGGGTCCAGCAAGCGGTGCATGTGTACAATGAAGTAGCGCATGTGCGCATTGTCGACGGTGGCCTGCGCCTTGGCTTTCCAAGCCGTGTAAGCCTCCGCATAGTTCGGATAGATCCCGACGATGTCCAGTTCATCCAGATCGCGGAATGTCAGACCGTCGGGACTTTCCAGTTCGCCGCCGAAGACCAAATGCAGGAGTTGTTTCGGTGCTTCTGTATCGCTCATGAACAGTCCTTGTTTGCCTGGATCCTCGAGGCTTTATGCAATCAGCTTTCCCAGAACGTTGCGAACCGGCCCGCTCAGTTGCACAGGGGCTGCAACCAGTGCGGGATGGCGCGTCTTCGCGCGATTGTAAAGCAGTTGCTCACCCGACAGATCGGTCAGAGTTCCGCCAGCTTCCTGCACCAAAAGATCGGCGGCTGCAAGATCCCAATCGCTTGGCCCACCCCGTGCCGCTCCGACATCCACCCGGCCACACGCCACCATGGCGAGACGGTAAGCCAGAGACCGCAACACATCCGTTGCCTCAAATCCGGCCGCTTGAACGTCTTTGTTGGCGGCAATCGAATAGGGCCCGGTTAACAGGGCTCCGGCGGTTTCGGTTCTGTCGGAGACCGTGATCTCGTCCTTGTTCAAGGACGCCCCACCGCCTTTTGCTGCAAGGAACATTTCCTTTCGTCTTGGACAATAGACCGCGCCCGCAACAGGCCTCCCCTTGTCGACAACTGCGACGGATACAGTCCACTCATCACCGCCCGCCAGGAAAGCGCGGGTTCCATCAATCGGATCCACGATGAACACCCGGTCATGCTGCAGCCGGATCGGATCGTCAGCGGTTTCTTCCGACAGCCAGCCGTAGTCCGGCCGGGCCGCGCGCAAGGTTTCACCCAGAAAACGGTCGACGGCGATGTCAGCCTCCGAGACCGGAGACTTGTTGCCCTTGAACCAGGTTTCCGGATCGCGGCCGAAAAAGGTCAGCGCCAGCTCACCGGCTTCCAGCGCCGCGTCTTCCAAAAGCTTCAGGTCGGCTTCAAACGCACCAGCATCAATTCCCGGCAAGGGCCATTCCTTCAATCATGATTGAAGGGGCCGCAGCTGCATAGCGGTTGTCCAGATCGCTGCCGGGCACCATACGCTTGAACATGTCCTTCAAATTGCCTGCGATCGTGATTTCGCTGACGGGTCTGACGATCTTGCCGTTTTCGAACCAGAACCCGGAAGCTCCGCGTGAATAATCTCCGGTGAGGCCGTTTACTCCGTGACCGATTAGATCCGTCACAAGAAGGCCGTCGCCCGCGTCTGCCATGAGCTCTTCCAGAGACTTTTCTCCTGGCATCAACGTTACATTCGTTGAACCCGGAGACGTACCACTGCCGGCGCGCCGGGCGCGGCCGTTCGGGGTCAACCCGAGCTCTCGTGCCGATGCCCCATCCAAATACCAGTGTTGCAAGACACCGTCTTCCACCATGTTCAGAACGCTCGCTTCGGTTCCCTCACCGTCGAACGGGCGGGTCGCCGCGCCGCGGCGCTTGAACGGATCATCAACAACCGTCAGGCCGGGAGCCAAAACTGGCTCTCCCATGTGATCCATCAGGAAGCTTGTCTTTCGGGCTACCGACGCTCCGTTTATCGCGCCGACCAGGTGTCCAAGGATGCTGCGGGCAGCCCGCGCTTCATAAACCACGTTGGTGGTGCGCGTGGAAAGCTTGTCCGGGTTGAGCCTGCGCACAGCCCGCTGCCCGGCCCGGCGGCCGATATCAGCAGGTGCATCAAGGTCTTCAAAGAACGTGCGGCTGTCGAAATCGTAGTCCCGCTCCATCGCGGTGCCATCACCGGCCACCGCCGTCATGGACATGCCGAAACGAGAAGAAAGATATGACCCCTGAAATCCATGGCTGGTGGCCATCACGACACCGGCAAGGCGCCAGGATGCCGATGCACCACCGGATTTGCTCACCCTTTCCACGCTGAGGCCCGCAGCTTCTGCTTGGAGCGCAATGTTGGTGAGTTCATCCGCGGACAATTGTTTGCTGTCCAAGAGCTCCAGTTCCGGCAGCTGCTTAACCAGCAAGTCCGGATCAGCGAGGCCCGCAAACGGGTCTTCCGGCGCCACCTTGGCCATGGCCACAGCGCGTTCCGCAAGATCTGACGGATTGTCCAACTGATTGGCCGACACAGCTGCGCTGCGTTTTCCAACAAAAACCCGCAGCGTGACGTCATCCCCCTCGGCACGTTCGGTCTCTTCGACCTTGCCGTCCCGGACTTCAACGCCCAGAGAGACACCGGTGACCGCGATGGCGTCGCAGGCATCTGCGCCTGCATTGCGGGCTGCAGCAACCAAACGTTCGGCTCGGGATTGGAGTTCAGTTTGATCAATCAATTCGGACATTCATACCGCCTTAGTGTTGGCATACCGCCTTATGTTGGGCTGTTGTTTACGCTCCGGAGGATAGAGCCGCAACCGTTGGAGGATAACTAATGGTGTGCGGCGGAACGAAAACCGATTTGCATGGAAATTGGGGCTGCACGTCGCTCTTGCCAAGCCATTATGCTCAACAGAGTGTTAGCGGGCTCGTTACACTCCAGTAACCCTCTTTAAAATCACAGTTTTTTAACCGTGTCTCTTAAGCAGATCACGACTCTTCGGTGTGTAGAGTAACTTCATCAAGAGGCCAAAAGGCCCGGTGGAGAAGTCACAGTGAAGCGTCAAACAGAACAACAGATGACACAAGCGGCCGGGATCGGCACCGAGCAGGTGCTGCATCCCGGTTGCCTCCCAATCCAGTTCCAGCAACGCCTGGAAGCCCGGCCAGGAACAACCTCCCTTCCGGCCGATATCTTTCTTGATCGCGAAAAAGCAATCATCAAGCGCCGTGTTGGCGGTCTGCCAGTCACAATCGTTGTACCGATGCATGGATTTGACGGCGTGATGGTGCGCATTGTTCCAGGCAATACGCCGGGAGAGATCCTGGCCAGTTTGATCCTGAAGCATCCTGACAGTGCGCTGTCGATTACACTGGTGGAAACACATTCATCCGACGAGCTGGCAACGCATTGGAGCCGCTGGGCGCAAGTCTTGTCGTTGCCCATGCTGGTGTGTGATCTCGGTGGTGCCGTCAAACCGATTGAAGCTTTTCAGGCCAACCCGGCGGCTGCCCCGGCGCCACGCCGGAAACTGCGTCTCCTGACCGGCCGCCGCCCGCGCTTCCTGAACCGCCGGCAAACAGGATCACTTGGCAAAGTGTCTGCGAGTTACGCTCACGAACGCGAGATCATCGCGCGGGACTGACTCTACGCCTTTCGATTTCCCGTCAGGCGAACATCCCTGAAATCAAAGCATCTGCTGTGAAGCCGATAAACAGGATCCAGCCGTAGATCTTGTTGGATCGGAACAGCTGGAGACACTGATCCCCGTCATCAATATCGATGATGACGATCTGCCAGCCAAGATGGATCGCGCCCAGAAGAATGGCAAGGAAAGCAGCCGGTCCGGCATCGGCCAAGGCTGCTGCAAGGGCAAACAGTAGGGACGCCAAAGCATAAAGCACGATCAGTGCAAGCCGGGTGCGATCGCCAAACAGACGAGCCGTCGACTTCACACCTACCAAGGCGTCATCTTCCTTGTCCTGATGGGCATAGATCGTGTCGTAGCCGATGGTCCAGCATATCCCGCCGATGTAGAGCAGGATTGACGCCAAGGATAGCTCTCCAAAAACCGCAGCCCACCCCATCAACGCGCCCCAGGAAAACGCGAATCCCAAGAACAGCTGCGGCCAGTTGGTGATCCGTTTCATGAACGGATAAATCGCGACCGGGATCAGCGATGCGATGCCCAGCGCAATCGAGAAGCTGTTGAATTGCAGCAGGACCAGCAGACCGACCAGCGCCTGGACCACTAGAAATATCTTTGCCTGACGTTTGCTCACCTGCCCGGCAGGGATCGGCCGGGAGCGCGTCCGCTCCACCTGGGCATCGATATCAACGTCCACAATGTCATTGTAGGTGCATCCAGCACCGCGCATTGCAACGGCACCGATCAGGAACAAGAGCATATGCCAGGGATTCGGCCAGCTGTTGCCCGCCGCGATTGCCGCAAGCGCTGCGGACCACCAGCAAGGCCAAAGCAACAGCCACCAGCCGATCGGTCTTTCCCAGCGAGCCAAACGGGCGTAGGGGCGCAAACCCGCAGGCAGGCGGGTATCGACCCAATGCTGCTTGACCGCATCTGCAACCGGGCCGGTATCCCGGGTGGAAAAGAACATGGTGTGGTCCCTGATTGACGTTTCGCGCGTTAAAAATCCCGCCGAGTCCGCATTTGATTTCCCGCAGCTTTACCGGCTGCGCAAATGAAAATCACCCCCAAGCGGCAATTCACACAGTAAAGCTCTGGAGATCCATTCGCGAGAGGCATAACCGACGCAGTCCGCGCCGCAAGACCAATTTGGAGCGACCTTCAGCAGGTTTCGTCACTTTCCTGATCGGAATACCGAATGAGAGCGGTTCGGGAAAACCCTTCGATTTCGTACACGGCTGCGAGCGGATCATCTTCCTTTACATAGGCGACCACCACGTCCGGACCGAAGTTTTCCAAGTCGCCAATGATTGCCCGGAGAACCCGCTGGGCAAGCCCCTGCCCTTCATAGGCTTTCAGCAACTGAAGCTCCTCCAGTACCGCAAGCCGACCTCCCCACGAAACAGATTGCTGAAACGACACGCTGGCATATCCCGCTGGGTTACCACGCACATCAATCAGGTAGATTCGACCGACCGATGCATCGACAAGAAACCGGCTGATGGCACTCTCTAACTGCTTGTTGAAAGCCCGGCCCATCTCTTCCCGGCATGTCCGGACAATGCCGAGTATGTCCCGCCGGTTGACCGGAGACCCCAACACGACCTGCCATGTACGGCTCATGTCCTCTCCTGTAGGCTGATGGTCATCTTGTCGGGCAACGGTACACCTCCGGCCCAATTGCGGCACCGGCGCCGGCATGTTAGACCGCGCCTCACTTGCGGAAGCGGCCCTGCCGGCCCCGACATCCGCTCCCCTTCTTGTTGATGCATGTGAGATTGGCATTTCATGAAAGTTCTCCTGATCGGATCCGGTGGCCGCGAGCACTCCCTTGCCTGGGCCTTGGCGAAATCCCCGAAGCTCACAAAGCTTTATGCGGCCCCCGGGAATGCCGGTATTGCCGCACATGCAGAGCTCACCGATCTGGACGTTTCAGACCATGCAGCCGTGATCACCTTTTGCCGCGACAAGCAGATCGAGTTTGTTGTCGTTGGCCCGGAGGCGCCGCTCGTCGCCGGGTTGGTGGATGATCTGGACGCAGCTGGCATCAAGGCCTTCGGTCCAAGTAAGGCCGCTGCCCAGCTTGAAGGCTCCAAGGCCTTTACAAAGGCTGTTTGCGACGAAGCGAACATCCCGACGGCCGGATATGGCCGGTTCGACAACGCTGCTGATGCCCTGGATTACGTGCGCACAAAGGGCGCGCCCATCGTCATCAAGGCGGACGGTCTGGCTGCCGGCAAAGGCGTCGTGGTCGCCATGACACTTGCGGATGCGGAAGCTGCCGTAACGGATTGTTTTGACGGTTCATTCGGTGCGGCAGGCTCGGAAGTCGTAATCGAAGATTTCCTGGACGGCGAAGAAGCAAGCTTCTTTGTCCTATCTGACGGCATCAACGCTCTGCCTCTGGCAACGGCACAGGATCACAAACGCGCCTTTGATGGCGACGAAGGCCCTAACACGGGCGGCATGGGCGCCTACTCCCCGGCTCCGGTTCTCACCGATGCTCTGGTTGCAGAGGTCATGCGTTCCATCATCGAGCCGACAATCGCGACGCTTTCCAAGCGTGGAACTCCGTTCAGGGGCGTTCTCTACGCGGGCCTGATGATCACATCGGACGGACCCACACTGATCGAATACAACACGCGCTTTGGCGATCCGGAGTGCCAGGTGCTGATGATGCGCCTGAAAAGCGATCTTCTAGACCTGATGATCGCGAGCGCGGACGGTACACTCGATCAATCCCAAGCCGACTGGCACGATGATGTTGCATTGACCGTTGTTATGGCTGCCAAGGGGTATCCGGGCGCTTATGAAAAGGGCACGGAGATCAAAGGCCTGAATGCTATCTCGGCTGATGAAGCCGAAGTCTTTCACGCCGGAACAAAGTCCGATGGCGACAAGATTCTTGCAAATGGCGGCCGGGTTTTGAACGTTACGGCGCTCGGTAAATCGGTGAAGGACGCACAGGAAGCTGCCTACAAGGCCGCGTCAAAAATCGATTGGCCAGAAGGTTTTTGCCGGTCCGATATCGGCTGGCGCGCTGTTGCGCGTGAGAACTGAGTTAACCCAATAGACCGATAGCCATAAACGTCTTAGATAAATAGGCTCCTCCCGACGACTTATGTTGGGAGGATACTGTGGGCGACACACTGCCAGACTTGTTTCCGGGTTTCGAAAGTCATTTCGTCGAAACTGCGCAAGGGCCGATTTTCTGCCGCACGGGCGGCAATGGCCCGGTGCTCCTGCTGGTGCATGGCTATCCGCAGTCACATGTCATCTGGCACAAGATTGCTGCGGACCTTGCCAAGTCCTTCACGCTGGTGATGCCGGATCTTCCAGGATACGGGCAGTCCGTCATCCCGCCCTTGAGTGACGATCATGCCGCCTATTCCAAGCGGACCATGGCGCAGACCATGGCTGAGGTTATGGCACATCTTGGCCATGACCAGTTTGGCGCGGTTGGGCATGACCGGGGTGGGCGTGTGGTTTACCGTATGGCGCTCGACATGCCCGATCGGCTTTCTAGCGCTGCGGTTCTCGATATCCTGCCGACATTTGACTACTGGAACCACCTGGACCGCACTTTCGCGCTGAAGATCTATCATTGGGCATTTTTGGCTCAACCGGCGCCCTTTCCTGAAAACATGATTGCCGCGGACCCAATCCCGTTTCTGGAGCACAAGCTCGCAAGCTGGAGCGCGGCAAAGAACCTGTCGCCCTTCTCTGAGGGTGCGCTTCAGCACACACGCGCTTGGTTTTCAGATCCGGCGCGCATAGCGGCGAGCTGCGAGGACTACCGGGCCGGGTCGCATATCGATTACGATCATGATGCAGAGGACCGTCGGACAAATAAAACCATTTCCCAACCGTTTCTTGCGTTGTGGGGCGAACAGGGGATTGCGGCCAGCATCGAAGATCCGTTGGCGACCTGGCAGACGTGGTGTCCTCACGCCAAAGGTAAGGCGATTAAGGGCGGACATTTCCTGCCGGAAGAGTCACCAAAAGAAATTGCGCAGGAGATACTCGAATTCTTTTCCTTGTAGAAAATACCAAAGTATTAAAAATCGAATTCCAGCTTCAACCAAACTTGCTGAGCTTAAATGCGCATGGTGTTAAGCTGTTAAAATGCAGTGCTTTTCAGTGAAAGTCCTTAATTTTCTTAACACTCTTATTCAATGCAATTTAACGAATACCCGCTATCGATAATTATGGCAGGGACTCTTCCTATATGATTGGCGCCATCTGGGCTGCCGGATTTAAGGATAGTGCCTGACGAGGTGCGGGGGGCAACCGTACGCAACGGTTGAAGGTTTGGCGTGGTTGAGCGGAGTATGCGGGACACCGAAGTGAAACGGTCCGGATATCATTTTCTCGATACTGTGGAATCCCGGTTGGATCACATCGCCGCTCAATGGAGCGACGATGGCGCTCGGATTGAACGCCCGCTTAAAGCTGTCTTTATTGGTTTTCTGGCCCTCATCGTTTGCATTCTAACGCTCCAGAACATCGTCACCGAAGTCGCGCGACTGCAAGTTCCGTTCGATCGAGTGCAGTCAGCTACCAAAAAGCTGGTCCATCAGGAACAGCAGCGCAATGCCCAGGCTCTTGCAACGCTCACAGACCGTTTGACGTCCGATGACAATCTGACTTCGGCGATGGTAAAGAACGATCCCGCATCTGTTGCGCTTTATGCAGAGCGTGCTTTTGAGACCTTCAACGGCAAAGAGGGACCTTACCGGTTGGCGGTTTATGGACCTGATCATTCGGTTCTGTACCGAAAAGGTCCTACGGCAGCCGCTTGGAAGACCTCGTCTGACATGACCGGAGACGACGATCATGAAAGTGCGCCGCGTGTCTCCAACAGCCTCGAATACGATCAGGCTGGAACCATTGTGGTTCGCAGCACAGAACCTTTGGTGCATGAGGGCCGGCTGCTCGGCTATCTAGATTTAAGTTCCAGTATCGAAACCCATCTGATGCATTTGAGTTCTGCCGTTAACGGCAAGATCCTCAAAACCGGCGGGCCGGTAACCTCTGCGTCCACCGCTGGTTCCAACGAGCAGAACGCACAAGCAGGATCAGCCGCTGTGCCATTGCTGTTCAAGGAAGATGACACAATTCTCATGACCGAGGGCCTGTCTCTTCCATTGGCGAATGCTGCGCCGGGCTCGAAAATTATGCTGCAGCGGGACGTTACAGCTGCTGCAAACGCCTTTTTCAAAACCACCCTCGTCGTGCTGCTTGTCAGCTTGGGCTTCGCGATCCTTGCCTGGGTTGTCATGCAGCGTCTCCTGGCCCGGCTTCAACGCAGAATTGGCCGTACATGGTCCAGCCTGGAAGAAGCCGTCAGTTCCAACACCAAGGAACTTGAACGCAGCCGTGCTCAGCTTCTTGAGGCTCAAGCGATTGCCTCAATCGGAAGCTGGGAGTGCGATCTCAGCACAAAAGAAATCTCTGCCTCGGAAGAGTTTTTCCGGATTACCGGGATTTCGCCCACGACAGCGTCGGGCAATCTGCTTGAGCAATTGATCGAGCGCGTGCCTGCAACAGATTTGCCCCGGGTCAAGTCAGTCATTCATCATGCTCTCGCGCAATGCCAGCCTTTTGATCTGGAGCATTCGATCTTGAGAGCTGATGGCTCGCTAGCACGGATCCACACCAAAGGGCGTTTCTTCAAAGGCGAAAATGGCCGGAGCGTCCGGGGTATCGGCACTGTCCACGACATTACGGAACGGTCCAACACGGAACGCCAGAACACGCTGATGGCAAAGATCCTCGAAACGTCGCTTAACGAGATCTATGTCCTCAACGCCGATACCTACCAAGTTGAATACGCAAACGCCTGCGCGATTACGAATCTCGGCTACACACTGACCGAGCTGCAAAATCTGACGCTCTGGGACATCAATCAGGAGTTCAGCCGCTCTTCCATTGCTGAAAAACTCGTTCCCTTGGCTGAGGGGACAGAAGCCAATATCACGGGCGAGGCCCAACAGCGCCGGAAAGATGGAACAGATTATCCGGTCGACTTCCAGATCCAGATGGTGCGCGACCAGGGCCGTAATCGCATCGTCGCCATGGCGAACGACATTTCGGAGCGGGTGCAGCGCGAATCTGAAACCCGGGACGCAAAGGAACGCGCTGAGCGCCTTGCCTATTTTGATCCTCTGACGAAACTCTCGAACCGCGCCGGTTGTCAGCGCGATGCCGGAAAGCGGTTCGCCAAAACCAAAAAGCCTGCATTTCTCATCCATGTGGATATGGACAATTTCAAACGGGTCAATGACACGCTTGGGCATCTGGCCGGTGATTATTGCCTTGCAGAAACCGGACGCCGCCTGCGCGAAGTCAGCCGCGGGCTCGGAACGCCCTACCGTTGGGGCGGCGATGAGTTTGTTATTCTGGCCAATTCCTCAGACTCCGATCCGAACGAACTGTGTGAGCGCGCACGCCGGCTGATGCGGGCCCCGATGGAGTTCAACGGCACAACCTTCTGGCCGACCGTCAGCATGGGGATTGCCCTGTGCCCGGACCATGGCACGAACTTTGAAACACTTCTGGTGAATGCGGACCTTGCGCTTTACCGGTCCAAACACAGCGGCAAGGACCGGTTCACATTCTATTCATCCGACCTGCAGTCCGTGAACGATAAGGAAGCGGAACTTGAACGCGAGCTGCACATGGCGGCTCAACGCGACGAGTTCTTCCTAGTCTTCCAGCCGCAGGTCAACATGCGCACTCACAAGGTCGTCGGAGTCGAAGCTCTTGTCCGCTGGCAGCATCCGGAACGTGGCGTCGTCTCTCCCGGGGAATTCTTGCCCGTCGTTGAAAAAACGGGTTTTGCCGCCGTTCTTGGCGAAATTGTTCTCGACAAGGCGTTTGCGGCAGCCAAATCCTGGCAGGATGCGGGACTGGATTTCGGCCGGATTTCGGTAAACGTTTCTCCGGCGCACCTGTCCTCTGGCATGCTGTTCGATCAATTCAAAACCGCTATGGAACGGCATGATCTGGCACCAGAACGGATCACAGCCGAGGTCTTGGAGTCGGTGTTTCTGGACGATCACAAATCAGGTCACCTGTCGACACTCAAGGATCTTTATGAAATGGGCGTGCATGTGGAGCTGGACGATTTCGGCACCGGATATGCCTCACTCACTCACGTGGTCGATCTTCCCATCAACGGTTTGAAAATCGACCGCTCGTTTACTCAGCAGCTGCTGGAAGATGACCGCAAGGAAATCCTGATCAACCAGCTGATCCACCTGGCCCGCTCGCTCAATATCTCGGTTGTTTGCGAAGGTGTCGAGACGGAAGAGCAGTATGACCGCCTGCGCATGATGGGCGACTTTGCAGTCCAGGGCTTCCTCATTGCCAAGCCCCTGCGTTTTGAAGACGCCACCAACTGGATGTCGGAAACCGCGGAAGACCTCTATTTCGTGTTTTAGGACCTGCCCATCACACCGTCACACTACTGACGTTATGATCAGGCAACGAGTGGCCAAAGGGCCATTCGGCGACACGACGTCCCCGACGCCCGCCGAATAATCAACAGAGGCATCGGGCAACATGCTGCAAAATGCGTCGCATCCCAAGATCGGCCTTGCCCTTGGCGGCGGAGGAGCAAGAGGCCTTGCCCACATTCCCGTTCTTGAGGCGTTTGACGATTTGGGGATCAGACCGCACAAGATCGCCGGGACGTCTATCGGCGCGATCTTTGGGGCAGGCTATGCTGCCGGGCACAACGGTGAGGATCTGCGCGCGATCGCGCTGGACTTGTTTGCCGACAGCAATAAAGTCCTCTCGCGTTTCTGGAAGCTTGGCCCCAAACGCATCCGGGACCTCTTCCGTGCCGGGCCGGTTCAATTCGATCCTGTCGGTGTCCTGGACGCCTTTGTCGCCGAGCATCTGCCGCCCCGGTTTGAAGATCTCGATATCCCCTTACGAATCTTGGCTACCGATTATTTCGGCTGCACCGAGGTGGACTTCGAAACGGGGCCGCTTTTACCGGCAATTGCCGCCTCCATTTCAATTCCGGCCGTTTTCCGTCCTGTCCGGCATCAGGGAAGATTTCTGATCGACGGTGGTGTTGTAAATCCGTTGCCCTTCGACGGCTTGCGGGAAGAGTGCGATTTTGTGGTCGCGGTTGACGTTGTCGGCGCCCCGGTTCCGCGTTCAAATCCGGCTGACATCAGCATGCTGGACTCGATTTTCGGATCTTCGCAAATCTTGATGCAGACGATCACAGCACAAAAACTCAAACTGGATCAACCGGATATCCTGATCCGCCCGCAGCATGACAATACCCGCGTGCTCGATTTTCTGAAAGCAGGAGCAATTCTGGAAAAGTCCGAAACCTTACGTGGTGTGACACGGGCCAAACTGACAGAACTGCTAAATACAACAAGCGATTCCGTCAAATAATCTCAAATACTATTCAAGCAATTTCCCTCGCTTAATTTACCGACTGTGGATACTTAAGACTCAATTAACTGAATTTCGCGATCCTTCTCTATGAACCGAGGAGTAGAGCAATGCCGATGGCAAAGGGATCCGCAGATTTAGAGACATGCCCCGTCACGGATGACATCCTGAAGAAACTTCTGGATTCTGCCCTGAACGCGACGGCTGAGATCACTGGCCAATGGCCAGTCGCACAACGCGCTGCAATGGCAGTTTACTGCTACCGGCGCGCCCATTTGCGCAGCCTGGGCCTTCAACTTGCCGCCCAATGCGAACAATCCGACCTCGTACGCGAAGCCGGAACAGCCGGCGAAATGATCTATCTGCAATCCAAAACTGCCGGTGCGGCCACCGACGATTTGAAGACCCGCCCCCGCGGCACGAGACCGCCAGTCAGCCTTCACATCGTTTGATTGAGTTCCCGGGGCGGGTCCTTCCTCCCACCTGCCCCCACCTGGCAACCGTCCAACAGGCCGGTTGCCTTTTCTTTGGGCAAATGATTGTCCAACCGATCAAATTCCTCGCGATCACCCATAATTCCTTGCCGGTCTTGCGTGAAAGCCTAGTATTATTTGGGTGACACTCGCGAGTGGGGATCGTTCAGCATGTGGCAGTCCATCCATTGCATCCGACCGGCTACCTGGTTTCGTCGACGCTTTGAAAGCAATGCGGCGTTCCTTCTCACCTTCTTTTCGGCAATTCTCTTTGCTGGCCCTGCTCTGGCGATCTGCCAGGTCGTCGCTGATGCTCCGTACAAGCCGTTGCGGCCGGGCGAAGTCCGGGTGTGGAACGCCAATCTGGAGCCAGATCAAGTCAGCATTCGCTACATCGGGCATTCTACCTTCGAGCTGGAAACCCCCCAAGGGATCCGCATCGCAACCGACTACAACGACATTTACCGTCCGTTTCTTCCGCCGACGATCGCCACGATGAACGGAGCCCACAGCACCCACTATTCGCTGAACCCTGACCCGAACATCGAACATCTGCTCTATGGCTGGAACCGGAACGGCGGCCCGATGGATCATGATATCTTTGTTGGCGATGTTCGCGTTCGAAATATTCAAACCAACATTCGTGGCTGGGATGGGGAGAGCCGCCGGCTCGGCAACTCAATCTTTATCTTTGAAGCCGCGGATTTGTGCCTCGCCCACTTGGGGCATTTGCATCACCGGCTGACGGAAAACGATTTGCTGCGCCTTGGGCAGATTGATGTCGTGTTCGCCGCCATTGACAACTCTTCGACCCTTAGGCTCGACAGCCTTATGGACGTGCTGGCTGCCATCAGTCCATCGATGATCATTCCGATGCATTTTCATTTCGCTGGGGCCCTTCCGGCATTCATGGGCCGGGCAACGGAACAGGGCTACCGGATCGTCCGTGCGGAGACTTCAAGTGTGACCGTGAGCCGTAGCACACTGCCAGCGGAAAAAACGGTCTACATCATGATGCCCGGCGGAGCATAGATCAGGACGCGATTACTCCTGATCAAACCGCAGAAACAGAACCTGACTGTCACCGGCCTTGCGCCGGTCGAGTTCCGTGAACCCCTCCGGAACATCAACGTCCGCGGAGCCTCGCTCTTCCAGAATGCAGATCGCGCCTGGCTTCAGCCATCCGCCTGTCGCAGCAGAAACGAGTGCCCGCTCTCCCAGCCCCTTGTCGTAAGGCGGGTCAGCGAAAACCAAATCGAAGGGTTCAATCGTTCCTGGCTCACCGAGCTTTGTCGCATCCCGCCGGAATATCTTGGCCGCGCCGTTGAGCCCGAGGCTTTCCATGTTGCGGCGGATGACACCACGCGGTTCAGCAGCTTCTTCGATAAAGGTACAGTGCCGCGCACCACGGCTGATGGCCTCAAAACCGAGCGCTCCGGTGCCGGCAAAAAGGTCGAGGACTCGGCATCCATCAATCTCGAACTCAAGCCCATGCGCAAGTATGTTGAAGACGGTTTCGCGCAACCGGTCGCTGGTCGGCCGCGTGGTATTCGACTTGGGCGCTGCCAGTGCAGCGCCCTTGAACCGTCCGGCAACTATTCTCACGAACGGTCTCCGCGGCGCGGCGGACGGCCACCGCGATCCGGACGGTCGCCACGATCTGGGCGGCCACTGCGGCCTGACCGGTCGCTCCGATCCGGGCGGTCACCACGGCCTGCGCGATCCCGCCCTTCTGACCGTCCGCCTTGATCTGAGCGGTTGCCGCGCTCTGGCCGGTCGCCGCGGTACGGACGGTCTTCGCGAGGTCCGCCCTTCCGATCACCTTTGTCGCGGTTTGTGCGACGCTCCTGCTGTTTGTCCTCAACGAGGCCTTCATCTCCCCAAATCCGGCGTTGCGGCAGGGTCGGACGCTCCTCGTTGTAATCCTTGCGGAACCGCGGTTCGGACGTCATGCGGAACTTTGACCGCGGTGAGACTTTCTCCCGGCGTGGCCCTTCGTTTCTCCGCTTGCCCTGTTTTGGACCACCGTCGTCGCTCCGCGAGGCTTTCTTTCGATCCGTCGCCGACTTGCCTTCACGGGCCGTCAGCCATTTGCCCTGGCCCTTTTCCGAGGATCCATCCCGGCCACCGCCGCGCGGACCGGATCTTTTCTTGTCCTCTTCCTGCTTCGGCATATGGAAGATCGGCGCATCGAAGTCGGCGCCGGCCTCTTCCGCCAAGGCATCGCCCAGCTGGTCGCGAAGTACACGGCCGCGAATTTCTCGCACATCGCCTTCGGCCAGATCCATGAGCTGGAATGGACCATAGGAAAGACGGATTAGCCGGTTGACCGACATCCCCAGATGCTCAAGGACGCGTTTGACTTCGCGGTTCTTGCCCTCTCGCAGACCAACCGTCATCCAGACATTGCCGCCCTGTTCCTTGTCCAGTGTCGCCTCGATCGCGCCATAGAGCACGCCGTCAATCGCCACACCGTCATTCAAGGTATCGAGTTCGGCCTGTGTAATCTTGCCAAAGGCGCGCACGCGGTAGCGGCGCAGCCAACCGGTTGCCGGCAATTCCAGGACCCGGGCCAGACCACCATCATTGGTCAGCAGCAACAGGCCTTCGGTATTGATGTCGAGACGCCCAACGGTCAAAACCCGCGGAAGATCATCCGGCAGCCGGTCGAACACGGTTGGCCGGCCTTCCGGATCCTTGTTGGTCGTCACCAGGCCGCGAGGCTTGTGGTAGAGCCACAGCCGTGTCCGTTCGCGCATCGGCAGAGGTTCGCCGTCCACCAGAACCTTGTCGTTGCCGGTGACGGTGACTGCTGGCGTGGTCAGTACCTTGCCATTAACCTCAACCCGGCCGTCCATGACCCAGGTCTCAGCCTCCCGGCGGGAGCACAAGCCGGCACGGGCCATGACCTTGGCGATGCGTTCGCCGCTGGCAGTGTCAGGAATGGTCACGCGCGGAGCATCGCCCGCCTCGTCGGCTTTGGGAGCGGATTTGCGCGGTGCAGGCTTGCGCGGACCGCGGTTGTCTGCTGCGCGTTTGGGTCGGTTCCGGCCGTTGTCCGGGCCAGACCGTTTCGGAGGGAATTTCTTTGTCGTCATAGGCGCGTCATAGCAGAGCAGAACGCGTTCGGGAATCGCTTGTTTTCACCATTTCAAAGTAATCGTGCCCGAAGACGGTATCCGGAACCCAAATTCTCCTACTTTTGCAGCTGACGGATGACCCGTACCGCCTTAAAACGGCGGATATGGAAAAGACGGCATGACCTCTGAAGACAACAACTTTACCGAAAAGACCTTCATGGATATCGCCCTGGAGGAAGCTGCAGCGGCCGCAGAACGCGGTGAAGTCCCCGTGGGTGCCGTTCTGGTGCGCAACGGGGAGATCTTGGCGCGGGACGGCAACCGGACCCTGGAACTGAGCGATCCGACCGCACATGCCGAAGTTTTGGTTATCCGAGCGGCCTGCGCCGCTCTGCATTCCCAGCGGCTTCCGGAGTGCGATCTCTATGTGACGCTGGAGCCATGCGCGATGTGCGCCGGCGCCATTTCCTTTGCCCGGATCCGCCGGCTTTATTATGGTGCTGGAGACGAAAAGGGCGGCGCGGTCGACCATGGAACCAGGTTCTTTCACCAACCGATTTGCCACCACGCCCCGGAGACATATGCCGGGATAGGAGAACGCCAATCAGCAGCTCTCCTGAAAACATTTTTCCAAGGCCGACGCTAGGCAATCAATGTTGCGCAGCTGCAACGAAGCACAGTTGAATTCACGAACACCCTAAGTACGCTGCAAACTGTCATACAAGACACGCTATAGTCGAAGCACGTGAAATAAAAACGTCGGGCTTCGCATCATGATCAGATCTGCTATCATCGGAGCGAGCATTATTTTGCTCCCAATTCCCGCACTTTCTGCCGATCTTCCAATCGCACCGGAACCGATAGACTACCTGCGGATTTGTGATGCCTACGGCAACAGATTCTTTTACCTGCCGGGCACAGAAACCTGCCTGCGTGTCGGGGGCCGAGTTCGTATCGAATATCGGCTGAACAATTATGGCAGCGGACCGAACAATTGGTCAGACAAGGCGGCGACAGGGACAACGTTCCGGGCTCGTGGCTACAGCTATCTGGACTCACGCACCGCAACGGAATACGGGCTGCTGCGCACCTACAACGCCGTCTACGTGACAAACGACAACGACAGCAGCTCCAATTCCTTGGAGCTGGAGTACAGCTTCATCCAATTCGGCGGGTTCACCTTTGGCCGGGCTCAATCGTTTTGGGACTTCTGGACGGGCTACTCTTTCGGCGCGCGGGTCACATCATACTCCGATACCAAATCGAACTTAGCTGCCTATACCCGTGCATTCGGCAACGGAGTCTCCGCCAGCCTTTCAATCGAAAGTCCGGTTTCCCGCCGTGAAGAATTGATTTCTCCAAACGCCAATGGATATGGCGGCTTTAAGATCCCAGACGCTGTCGCAAACATCCGGATCGATCAGGCCTGGGGTTCAGCGCAGATCATGGGCGCGTTACACCAGGTCTATTTCGTCGACACTGCGTCAGAATCTGCTCTGGGCTGGGCTATCGGCGCCGGTGCGGAGATCAAGGTTCCTTTCCTTGGTGACCGGGATAAAGTTGTTCTCCAAGTGGGCTATTCCGACGGTGCAAGCCGTTTCCCACTCGACAGTTGGAATGGCAGGATCACCGACGCCATCAATGTTGGCGGGTCCACCAAAACAACAAAGACGTGGAACGTTGCCGGAGGCTGGCGTCACGCCGTAACCGACACGGTCACGGCCAATCTGGAAGGTGGTTACCACACGGTCGATGCCGCCTTGGACAGTTACGATTTCAATCAATGGACAGTGACTGGCAACGTTGTCTGGTCGCCAATTTCCGGCGTAGATATCGGCGCTGAAATGCAATACCGCAACGTCGATTTCGATAGAGCGTCCGGGCTTTCCGATACGGATGAAATTTACACAACGCTCAGGGTTCAAAGAACGTTTTAAGGCTCGCGGGATACCATTGGCAGTGCTGCGCAGTCCGGAATGCGCACGGGTAGTCCTGGTTCATTGTTCGGCAGTGGTTTTCACCCAGCCTCAACAGACGCGCGTTTCGACCTTTGCGGTGCAATAAGCGTCTTGGACCGCGTCCCAGAGACCGTTGCCCCAAAGACCGCTGTGGCTGACGCCTTCAACGATCTTGAGTGTCTTCGGCTCAGGCGCCAGCTCGTACAAGCGTTCTCCGTGCGCCACCGGGATCACCCGGTCATCCGTTCCGTGAACGATTAGAACCGGGCTTTGAATGTTCTGGATCCGCTCCCGCGTCAGCATTGGATCTTTCATGAGCACGGACACCGGCAACCAGGGATATTGCTCGGACGCAATGTCAACCAAAGCTGTATAGGGCGCTTCCAGGACGAGCAATCCGGCATCCGGGCGCTGTTCTGCGACGGCAGTGGCAACACCTGTACCCAGGCTCTCACCGTGCACAATGACAGGTCGGTCAGCCGCCGACGCCTTGTCAAAATGCTCCAGCGCATCCTGAATGAACGCTGCCTCGGACGGGGCGCCTTCACTTCCCGGATAGCCGCGATAACTTGGCGCATAGAGCCCGAAGCCACTGTCCAGAACCTGCGCAAAGCGCTTGTGGCGCGTCGACAAATTGCTGGAATTGCCGTGAAAATAAAGAACGACTGGCGTGTTTTCACGCCCCTCAGACATCCAAACGGTCACGTTGGTGCCGTCTTGCATTGAGACCGTTTCGACGGTGACGTTCTCCAGCCCTTTTGCTTCCGGGGATTCAAGTTCACCGGTTGGCACAAAAACGAAATTCCGCTGATTGAGGTACATGTAGCCGGCCACAATGCCGTAGGCGATCGCGCCAGCGACCAGGACTTTTCTGACAGTCCTGCCAACCTTCCGCAAGGTTCCCGTGCTGTGCCGCGCAGGTGGTGTGCTGTTGTTGCTGTCTTCTGCGGTCATTCCGGTCTCCGTACGGCTGCCGATCTCGCCGTACGGGACGGAGTTCCCACTGGCTGTTACTTGCGGCCGAAAAGCTTTTCGATATCGCTGAGTTTCAGTTCAACCCAGGTCGGGCGCCCATGGTTGCACTGCCCAGAAAGTGGTGTTGCTTCCATGTCGCGCAAGAGGGCATCCATTTCTTCCGGCCGCATGCGGCGTCCGGCCCGGACCGAGCCATGGCAGGCCATCGTGGCGGCAACATGGTCCAGTTTCTCCCGGAGACTGTCGGCGGTCTCCCATTCGGCCAGTTCATCGGCGAGCGTGCGCACCATGCCCTGAATGTCCATGTCACCAAGGATGGCTGGCGTTTCGCGAACCGCAATGGCACCCGGCCCAAAAGCCTCCAGCGACAGGCCGACCTTTTCCAGATCCTCGGCGCGTTCAGCCAGCCGGGCGGCATCTTCTTCCGGCAGGTCGACAACCTCCGGGATCAACAAGATCTGCCGGGGAACGTCCTTCTTGGCCAAGGCCTCCTTCAGCCGCTCGTAGACCAGCCGTTCGTGCGCAGCATGCTGATCGACAATGACAACGCCATCTTCCGTTTGCGAGATGATGTAGGTTTCATGCACCTGTGCCCGTGCGGCGCCAAGCGGAAGCTCCGATTTCTCCGAGGCCAGCGGGACATCATGCGCCCGCGCATCGGCTGACGGTGTGGCCAACGCAGAAAAGCCGTTCTGGACCTCTGAAACCCGGTCTTCAGCAAATCCCGGCACAGGATTTGGTGCCGTCTCCAAAGGCCGAAAGGCCTCCGGCGCCCAGCGCTCCGCTGTTGCCGTTGCACCGAACCCGTGCGCACCTGCCGATCCGCTCGCTGCAGAACCATAGGCAGGAGCAGTGGCACCGGATGGCCATCCCGGCTGTGGAGATTGTTTTCGAAGCGCTTCCAAGGCGACGGCTGCGTTGGATGTGGAGGAGCGGTGCCCCGCTTGGACCAGCGCATGCTTGATTGCCCCGACAAGCAGGCCGCGGACCAACTGCGCATCGCGAAAGCGCACATCGGATTTGGCCGGATGGACGTTCACGTCCACCAGCGCCGGGTCCAGATCAATGAAGAGAACCACAACCGGATGACGATCGCGCGCAAGAACGTCTGCATAAGCCCCGCGCAAACCGGACAAGAGCAGCTTGTCCTTTACTGGCCGGCCATTGACGAAAAAGAATTGATGCTGGGCATTGCCCCTGTGATGGGTGGGCAAACCAGCATACCCGGTGAGCCGGACCCCTTCCCGCGCCGCATCAATCTCCATGGCGTTGTCGACGAAATCGGGCCCCAAAATCTGAGCGATCCGGGCCAGATGCGGCTCGTCTCCGCGCGCTGCCGGCCAGGACTGCGGCTGGCGGTCGGCACCGGACAGTGAAAACCCGATATGCGGATAGGCAAGCGCGATCCGCTTGACGATCTCGGTGATGGCGGCGGCTTCCGCGCGATCGGACTTCAAGAATTTCAGACGGGCCGGTGTTGCAAAGAACAGATCACGGACTTCAACTTGGGTGCCTTTTGAGCGGGCGGCCGGCACAATCGGCTGTTCCTTGCCGCCTTCCACTGCGATCGCCCAGGCGTTGTCTTCCTTCATGTGGCGGGTCTGAATGACGAGACGGGCGACGGAGCCAATCGACGGCAACGCTTCCCCCCGGAACCCAAGGGTGCGGATATCAAACAGGTCATCATCGGAAATCTTGGAGGTGCAGTGACGGCGGATGGCCAGCTTGAGATCGTCCTGACGCATGCCAGCCCCGTCATCGGCGACCCGCATCAGCGTCTTGCCGCCCGCAGCGGTGACGATGTCGATTTGCGACGCCCCGGCATCAACGGCGTTTTCAACCAGCTCCTTGATCACACTGGCAGGCCTTTCAATGACCTCGCCGGCGGCAATCTGGTTGATCACCTGTTCGCCAAGTTGCCTGACCTGCATGAATTGCCCTTTGATTGGTTCCGTTTGACGCGCGCTTCGGATATGGTCCGCGCCGGATTTACTTCGATTCCGTGCAATCCTATCAGATAATTTCTCATCCGAGTGAGCCGCCATGACCGTTTCTGCACCGCTTCTTGTTGACGGACTCCATGCCCTTGCCCCGCAATACAAGGGCATCTTGTGCGATGTCTGGGGCGTGCTGCACAACGGCGTGTCCACATTCGAGGAGGCACATATCGCATTGCGGCGCTTCCGGGAAGAAACCGGCGGCCATGTCGTTCTGATCACCAATGCCCCGCGGCCGGCAAAAAATGTCGCCGAAATGCTGGCCAACTTGGGTGTGCCGGAAGAGGCTTACGACAGCATCGTCAGCTCGGGCGATGTCACCCGCGAAGTCCTGGAAGCGCAAGGTTCCAAGACGCTGCTGCACATCGGACCGGACCGCGACCAGCCGCTCTATCACAATCTGGAAGCGACCTTCACCAGCGTTGACGAGGATGCAGACGCGATCAGCTGTACGGGGTTCCGGGATGATGAGACGGAAACACCGGACGATTACCGGGAGCGCCTGGAGAAACTGGCGGCCCGCAATCTTTTGATGATCTGCGCCAACCCAGACATCGTTGTGGAGCGGGGCGACCGCTTGGTCTGGTGCGCCGGGGCGCTCGCCCGGCTCTACGAAGACCTCGGCGGCGAAGTTGCCATTCTCGGCAAACCGCACGCGCCGATCTATGAGGCAGGTCTGCGGCGTTTGGCCGAGCACGCCGGGACGACAATCGCAAAGGAAGACGTTCTGGCGATCGGCGATGGCCTGCCGACCGACATTCGCGGCGCCGTGTCCCAGGACATCGACGTTCTGTTCATCACCGCCGGCATTCATGCCTCGGATTTTGGACCGAGCGAAGCCCCGGAAGAGCACCTGATCCGCAAGCGCCTGATCGAAGAAGGCCTCCGCGCCCGCGCCGCCATCCCGCGGCTGTCTTGGTGATGGGTTAAACAGGGCGAAATTCGGGTTCGTTTTGCGGTATGCATCAATGGCCGGCCCGAGTACATGCCGCGGTAGCCGATTTCCGCTTGAGCGGAAACTTAACTCATATTTGCCTTAGCTATACGTCTCAATATTCGAGCGAACACTCGACACGTCAAAGCAGGAAACCGGAACTATCCTGCGAAGGTGGTCAGCAAAAGCCGTAACACGTCGCGGCTGTGCTCTTCCTGGCGGGAACATCATTTGGAGCGGGTTCGGCGGCGGCAAATGCTCAGAGAGCAAAGATACCAAGGCTCCGGATCGAATGTCTTCGGCGACATCCAGCTCGGACTTTAAAACAATACCGTGTCCTGCCAAGGCCCAGGACCGGATGAGCCAGCCATCGTTCACCACCCGGCTCCCACGAACTGTTACCCGTTGCTTTTTTGATTTTTTGCCGAATTCCCAAACATTGTCCAAGGTCTCTCCAAAGCGCATGACAAGACAATTATGGTTCATCAGGTCTTCAGGGGTTTTCGGGGTGCCATGCCTCTTCAGGTATTCAGGTGCCGCACAGATAAGGCGTTGAAAAGTCCCAAGGCTCCGCACCCTTAGGGTGGAATCTGTCACGTTGCCAAAACGAACTGCCATGTCAAATCCTTGACCGACGAGATCAACGTATCCGTCCGACAAGGATAGTTCGACAGAAACTGCAGGGTTTTCTTCGGTGAATGCCGATATCGCCCGCGAGACGATGCTGCGGCCCAGATCGACAGGCGCTGAGATCCGGATTAACCCGGAGAGGGTCTCGGCCCCATGCCGAATGCGTGTGTCGAGATCCGCAACTTCAATCAGAACCGCACGTGCACCGTTGACAAGCGTACGCCCCTCCTCCGTTAAGCTGATAGACCGTGTTGTGCGATTGAACAACACCACGCCGTAATGAGCTTCGAGTGCAGCCAGGCGTTCGGAGACAGTGGTCGTCGATATTCCGGTTTCGCGGGCCGCTGCCGCGAGACTGCCCTTCTCTGCGATGATCATGAACAATCGAAGATTATCGAGAAGCATTAGCCGTTAATTCCGGATTATGTATTCGGAATACGCCTGTTTATCCCGGATAAGCGGCCTTGTAAATTGCGATTTGAGACTAAAACAAAGGATGTTTCCAATGACTAAGCTGACAATTCTCGCCAACATCAAAGCAAACCCGGACAAGGTCGACCTGGTGAAGGCTGAGCTTCTCAAGCTCATCGGCGTTACCCGCGCCGAACAGGGGTGCATCAACTACGACTTACATCAGGACAACGACAATCCAGCGCACTTCATGTTCTATGAGAACTGGGAAAGCCGTGAATTGTGGCAGACCCATATGGGTGCGCCACACCTTGCAGCGTACATGGAAGCCACGGATGGGGCTGTCGAAGAATTCACGCTGAACGAGATGACCATCATCGGCTAAGCGCCAGATCAAAGGAGCTCGCCATGAAAGCAGTTGGATATCTTGAAACCGGGCCAATTGACCGGCCTGATGCATTGATTGATTTCGGGACTGAAACGCCAACAGCGTCGGGTCATGACCTTTTGGTGAAGGTCGATGCTATTTCCGTTAATCCAGTGGATACAAAAATCCGCCAACGGCGTGCACCCACGAACGGGAAACCCGATATCTTGGGCTGGGATGCCGCCGGTGAAGTTGTTGGTTTAGGTGACGCTGTCACAAATTTCTCAATAGGTGATCGTGTCTTCTATGCGGGTGCGGTGAACCGGCCGGGCACAAACTCGGAGTTCCACCTGGTGGACGCAAGGATCGTTGGCAAAGCGCCAAGCTCAATCCCTACCTATGCAGCCGCCGCCATGCCGCTGACGAGCCTTACCGCCTACGAAATGCTGTTCGACAGATTGCGGATAAACGAAGCGATCCCCGGCGGCAACAATACGCTTTTGGCCATCGGCGGAGCGGGTGGTGTGGGGTCAATTACCATCCAGCTGGCCCGTGCTCTTTCAGATATGACCATCATCGCGACAGCTTCGAGACCGGAAACGAAGGCATGGGTAGAAGAGTTGGGAGCGCATCACGTTATCAGTCACGCCGAGGCCCTCGGGCCGCAGATCGAGGCTCTGCGCGTCGGCACCGTCGATTTCGTGTACTCGACGACCCATTCCCATCTTTATTCCGCAGAAGTTTCTGAGCTCATGACACCACAGGGCCGGTACGGGCTGATTGACGATCCCGACACCTTCGACATTTTGCCCTTCAAGTCCAAAGCGATCTCGGTCCATTGGGAGTTCATGTTCACACGCCCGATGTGCGGAACAGCTGACATGCAACGCCAGGGAGACATATTGAATGAAGTTGCGTCCTTGATTGATGCAGGAGCAATCAAATCGACGGTCGCCGAGAGCTTTGGCAAGATCAACGCGGCAAACCTTATGAAGGCCCACGCTTTGCTTGAAAGCGGAAAGTCTAAGGGCAAGATCGTGCTGGAAGGATTCTGAGAGGCCTAACCGGCATTTCGCTCGACACTCTCATCCAAGCAGCAGACTCGTTTTCGCTCCGGCAAGTTCCTGATGGAACAACAAAAAGGCCGCCCGAGGGAGCGGCCTTTTTTTCAATTCTTTGCTCAGCGATGATCAGTCGAACAGTTTGTCGATGTCTGCCTGGCTGTCACCGAGAAGGGCGTCGATGTCATTTTGGGAAACGCCTTCGCCGGAGTGCTGCGGTCCGTGAAGGATCAGCTCCCGCTTACGGCGCTCTTCATCGGTTTCCTCGATCTCGGCTTCAAAACTCGCCGGGATGCGCAGCTGTTCAATGAAGGAGGTCACCCGCTCATCAATGAAGCGCAGGGTTTCAACCACCTTTGAGATCCGCTGACCGGTGATGTCCTGGAAGGTGCAGGCTTCGAAGATGCCGATCATCTTGTTGCTGACGAGGTCCTGGTAGGCCTCGGAATCACTCGGATCCGCGGCCATGATTTCTTCGGCAGCTTCCATGATGGTGTTGGTCGCGTTCTCGGTCGCTTCAACGATGGCGTCGAGTTCGCGGCCGGCATCCGGGATCTTGTTGCCGGTCATATCATTTGCACGAAGCGCGGAAATCTCTTGCTTCATGCGCGTGATTTCTTTGGCAATCGCCGTCAGCTCTTCCGTAACAGCCGGCTGAACTGTCGACAAAAAGTCGTGCATGGACCCCGACATGACTTCGGCAAGATGCATGACATCGTTTAGGGAAACTTCCCCATCCCGGGTCTTGTTTTGTTCCAGGAAATCGATGATTTGCGCGACATTTTCTTGTTTTATTTTGGCCATGAGATCCAGCCTTTCAATGGTGTCCATTGCTTAACCGCCGCCTCCAAACAGCAGATGCCGAGCACTGAGAGATCGGCAATAAAACATTTTTGGCGCAATTGTCCGGCTGCAGCCTGCCTGCCCAGCCCGACTGCTTAACTTGAAAAAGAATGCCGGCAACGGCGGAGAAGGAGACGCACACCGGTCCCCGCCAAGCCAAAGTGTTTTAGTCGGAGAAGACAGCCTCAATTTTCCCTTTCAATGTCTGCGCATTGAACGGCTTCACGATGTAGTTGTTTACACCGGCTTTTTTTGCTGCAATCACGTTTTCGGTCTTGGATTCAGCTGTCACCATGATGAACGGTGTTTTGCTGAGGGAACCATCGGCGCGAACCTGCTTCAGCAGTTCGTAACCGGTCATCGGCTCCATGTTCCAGTCCGAGATCACAAGACCATAGCGGCGCTGCTTCATTTTTTCCAAGGCTTCGGTGCCGTCCGCAGCGTCGTCAATGTCTTCGAAACCGAGCTGTTTCAGAAGGTTGCGAATGATGCGAATCATCGTCTTGTAGTCATCGACCACGAGGACCGGCATCTGAAGATCAAGGGCCATTGTCTACTCCATACTGTCAAGGTGCGCGGCCCCTGGCCGTGGGCCGTTGGAAACGCGTTATGACTTCGAAGGAGAGCGACACATTCATTTGTGTCCTCACCTCCCCACACTCAACGCAAACTAACGGCAGCAACTGAAAAGACCGTTAATAACAGACACTTTTTTTCTTCACCGAAAGCATAATTGTCAGAATTCCCGGGCGCGCTTAGCGTCCAACGCACAAAAAAACGGGATATACAGGGCCGAAAACATCATGCTGGAATTGCAAAAACTCTGTTTCGAAGATCTCACCGTCGGCATGACGGAAGAACTCGTAAAACATGTCAGTTCCTCCGACGTGGTGGGCTTTGCCGAAGTGTCGGGCGACAGAAACCCGATCCACCTATCTGAGCACTTCGCAGCCAGAACGCCGTTCAAAACGCGGATCGCTCATGGCCTTTATACCGCAAGCCTGATTTCCGCTGTTCTTGGCACCCGCCTGCCCGGACCCGGCGCGATTTACTTGTCGCAGACCTTGAATTTCAAGGCACCGGTAAAGATCGGCGATGATGTAACGGTGACCGTGCGCGTGGAGGAACTGATGGAGCGCGGCAACAGGGCCCGGCTGTCCTGCATTTGCAGTGTCGACGACACCGTGGTGCTTGAGGGCGAAGCTTTGGTCAAGGTTCCAAGCAAGACCGAAGACCGCTCCCGGCTTTGATCTGATCAAACCCAGTTCAATTTCATCATGAGAGCAGCTTGACCTTTTTTGGTGTTGGCGGCACGTTCCACGCGGCTTTAAACGGGCGGGTTTTCTTCGTCCGCTCCGGATTGCCAAAACGAACGCCACCTTGCGCATAGGTCAGCTGCATGAACCGCACCCCATCCTCTGAATTTCATATCGCCGAATCGCTGGAGAGTTTTCCTGCCAGTCTCAAGGGCGGTGTGGTTGCGATTGGCAATTTTGACGGCGTGCACCGTGGTCACCGGGCGGTTCTTGACGCTGCTCTCGGACTTGGCCGCGGAACGCATCACCCGGTCTTCGCAATGAGTTTCGAACCGCATCCGCGCACCGTGTTCAATCCGGCAAAGCCCGTGTTCCGGCTGACACCACCGCCGCTCAAGACCGAAATGTTGCGCGTCTGTGGGTTAGACGGTGCTTTGATCCTCCCTTTCACCAAGGACTTTGCAGCTGTTGAAGCCAACGCATTCGTTCAAGATATTCTGATCGACACGCTCGGCATTTCACATGCTGTTACCGGCTATGACTTCCACTTCGGCCGCGCCCGCCAAGGCACACCGGATTACTTGCGCGCTGCCGGGGCTGAGCACGGCTTTGGCGTGACAATCGTCCAGCGCGAAGAAGACGAGAATGCTGACGTGATTTCGTCCTCGCGCATCCGGGACAACCTTGCGACCGGCGACATGGCCGAAGCGAATGCCCTCCTTGGTTACCGGTGGTTTTTCGAATCGCAAGTCCAGCATGGCGACAAACGGGGCCGGGATCTCGGCTACCCGACCGCAAATCTTCGGATGCCCGAAGATTGCCCGCTACTGCAAGGCATCTATTCGGTCAAGGTCAAGGTCGGAGACGACTGGTATGGCGGCGTTGCCAGTTATGGAAGACGGCCGACGTTCGACAACGGGGCTGCCTTGTTTGAAGTTTACCTGTTTGACTTCAAGGGTGACCTTTACGGCAAGACCTTGCGGGTGCATGTGGTCTCTTATCTTCGAGGAGAAGCGAAGTTCGACAGCGCGAACGCGCTAATAACCCAGATGGACCGGGACAGTGAAGAAGCGCGCGCGGCCCTGGCGTCACTGCAGCCTTTGTCCGAAATCGATCTGAAACTCCTGGACTTCGCATCGTGAGACAACGGTCGCCTGCGATCGACGTCAGCGAAAATCCGTTACAGGCAATCCTTTTGATGTCCAGCGCGATGCTGATCGTGCCTGTTATGGACATCATCGCAAAATACCTTTCGTCCTCCATCCATCCGCTAGAAGTCACCTTTGGCCGGTTTGTCTTTCAGTTTCTGGTCAGCTTGGTGTTCGCGCTGATCTTGTTGCGCTTGCCACGCCCTGGCGGACAGCAACCCTTCGTGAATTTTCTGCGTGGGATTTTGCTGGCCTCCGCGTCTTTGTGTTTCTTCATCGCGGTGAAGTACATGTCGGTCGCCACAGCCATCTCGATCTTTTTCGTGGAGCCGATGATCCTGACGATCCTTGCAGCCCTTATCTTGAAAGAACCCGTTGGCCCCCGGCGGATCGGTGCGATTGCCGTCGGTCTTGCGGGAGCTCTCATTATCCTGCGGCCAAACCTTGCCGAGATCGGCCTTGTGAGCCTGTTGCCGGTCGCAACGGCCGTGCTGTTTTCGTTTTATCTGCTGCTCAACCGGCTGTACCCCGTCCGGGATGATTTGCTGACGATCCAGCTCAGCGCCGGGCTGGCGGGAAGCCTCTATCTGGGTGTCATACTCATCGTGGCCACCACATTTGACGTGGGCGATGTCGTCTTCGTGTGGCCGAATGCTTGGCAAGCAGGGCTGTTGGCTTTAATTGGCCTTATCTCCTTCTGCGCCCATGGACTGGTGGTGGCCGCGTTCCAACGTGGCAACGCAAGCCTGCTTGCACCTCTGCAGTACCTGGAAATCGTAAGCGCGACCTTGTTCGGGTTTCTGGTCTTTGCCGATTTCCCGGATTTGCTCACATGGATCGGCATCGGCCTGATTGTTGGCAGCGGTCTTTACATCACGCACCGGGAGCGGGTGAGGAAACAGGCGGCCGGATAGAACCCGCAACGTTTGTCCGTCTATGTTCCCATTGCTTGTAGTAGCGATGCGTCAGGAACATCGTCAATAAAACCGGAGCGCTGCCCAGCGGGATCCCCGCGTAATTAGCAATTGCGCGGGACATGCATGAGCGTTGTTGGAGATGGAAATCGGGATTACCGATGACTTGCCGTATGAAATCGACAGCACAACGGTTCGCGGTCGCGGTCAGGCAGCTAGCGCAAAGGGAGACGCATAAGGCGGTTCTTGGTCGATCACGCGACTTACAGCGAAAATTCACGCCAGCGCAGCCGGCCGAGGACGCGCGCTCAGCTTTTTCCTGACAAGAGGCGAGATCTCAAGCTACTGTGCCGTTTCCGCCATTCTGGTAGTGTCTTGCCGCAAGCTCCGATCGTCCCCGGCTGATAAGGGATACTCTGGTGATGCCGTACGCCACAACCCACTGTTGCCAGGCGTCAGTTTTGTCATTCTACCAAGACCCTACTGAGGGAGCAGATACCTCACGGCTTCCAAGTCTACAGGAAAAGCCACCCGACCGAACGTATGCGCAACAGGTTAAAATATTTTCGAAGGGTTTCTTTACGATACCACGAAACCAAAAGACCCTTTACCGACTGCCTCAATCACCCAGCCGCACGCATCTGTTTACGGAACTCTGTCAACACTGGCCAGAGTGAGTCGCCAATTGCATCTGACGCCCTCATTTTCTTTCTTTTCTATTCTGGATGCCATTCTATACTTAAAGTATTTGACATGAATTATAGGCCTTGAAGCTGTGTTGCAGTTCTATTTGCAGTTACTTGGCTTGTGCCTTCGCTAAAGACTGCCAGCCTCAATCCTACTATCAAGACCAGCAGACCCGCTAGGGGCCCTAGCTGTATCAAAAAAGTCTGCGCGATACCGAAACTAAATCCTGTAATGAGCAAAGCGGTAGCGCACAGCGTAGTTGTCCAAGGTGGCAATTTTTGATTTGCGCGCCCTCCCGCTAAAAAAGCGATTGCGAGCGAGAGCAGCGTTAAATCGTAGACAAAAATGAACGGTGAAATCAAAGTGGAAGCTGATAGCAAGACTATTGCTTTTGCTTCGAAGTTTATCGGCTTCCGCCAAATCCAAACAGTGATAAAAGAAAGAAGCAGGCCGAACATAAACTGTAGCACCGAGGCTACGGCAACGCTCCCTCCAATGCCGACAATGAATCCGAAAACAGAAGCCAAATGATACACAGGGAGAAAGCCATCGGTCATGGCCAGTTGCGCCGCAGGAATTTGTTGCAAGAAGGCTAACCAAGTATCTGAACCGAAGACAATCCAACTTGCCCCTGCAAACAGCAAAGTGGTTACAACTGCCGATAAAAAAGTAATCCAGTAACCTCCTGCCAAAAGAGCAAATGGTATCAAAACTCCTAGCTGGGGCTTAATCGTCAAAAGCCCAATAAATACTCCGGCCAGCACCGGACGTTGGTTCTTAAGACACAACAGGCCCGCTCCAAAGAGAAACGCGGTCAACAACCCATTCTGGCCGTTCATCATTGACATGTACGCTGCCGGTGAACCGAAAACCAAGAATACGGCAAGCCAATGCCGCGCGATCTTTTTCATCACGACCGATAGAGCAACAGCGTTAAACCCCTGAAAAACAATGTATGCCGTGGTTGAACTGAAAAAGCCGAGTGGTGTGATCATCATTAAGTACATTGGCGGATAAAAAAATGCGAAGAAGACGCCTGGGTCGTTGTAAAGCTCTTGGACACCTATGAACGCGTTAATGTCATATGGGACTTCCGGCATCCCCATCAGAACCTGTCTGGCAGCCATCCAGAAGCTCAAAAAATCGCTGACTAAAACAATTGTTCCATCTGGCATCATCTTAGCGAAATCGACTTGCCACAGGACGTTAAAAACAAAAAAAGAAATTGAAGAAACCACGCCTATCAACAGTAGTCGGTCTGCTTTTGCCCAAGTCCCGTTCGCCAAACTCAACATCAAATTAACCTACTGGAAGATTTTGCAGTTTTTGTCCTAAACTTGACCCATAAATATTTAGTTGATCATGTTCGACTTTCTCCACGCCTAATTGGGTAACTAGTCTCTGGAAGGCGTTTTGATTGCAAAACGAGAACGACTTAGCTGCCAAGTTAGGCTGTCCGGTGGGCAGATACGGTTCAATTGCCCCTCTTTATTCCTTGCCGAACTGCTGCTATGTCCCATGCCATGCAAAAACAGGTTGTCTTCCGCCCCTGGATGAAGGTGGCGTACACTAAGCGAATTACCGGCCCGGCCCTCGGCTGACGCAATTGCGGCGCCAGGGACCGGGATAAGCCTCGTTCGACTGCCGTCATCGCGCCGGCAGACATTTCATGAAAATTGACTGCGGGCCTCGTCCCGCTGACCGGATCGACCACCGATGACCGACGCACCAAAACGCGACTATTCTGAAACGCTAAATCTGCCGAAAACCGAATTCCCGATGCGGGCAGGCCTTCCCAAAAAAGAGCCGGAAATCCTGGCGCGCTGGGAAAAGCTGAACATCTACAAGACGCTGCGGGATCAGTCCGCAGGACGCGATAAATTCATCCTGCATGACGGCCCTCCTTACGCCAACGGCAACATCCATATCGGACATGCGCTGAACAAGACCCTGAAAGACATCGTCACCCGGTCGATGCAAATGATGGGCTATGACAGCAACTATGTTCCGGGCTGGGACTGCCATGGTCTGCCGATCGAATGGAAGATCGAGGAGCAATACCGCGCCAAAGGCAAGAACAAGGACGAAGTGCCGATCAACGAGTTCCGCAAGGAATGCCGGGACTTTGCTGATCACTGGATCGGCGTACAGCGCGAAGAGTTCAAACGCCTTGGCATCGAAGGTGACTGGGACAATCCGTATCTCACCATGCGCTTTGAGAGCGAAGCGGTCATTGCCCAGGAACTCATGAAGTTTGCCATGTCCGGCCAGCTTTACCGCGGTTCCAAACCGGTGATGTGGTCCGTTGTCGAAAAGACTGCGCTGGCTGAAGCGGAAATCGAATACCACGACTATCAGTCCGACCAGATCTGGGTGAAATTCCCGATCGTTGAGGCCGGGGGCACCGATGAAGCAGCGGCGGAGCAGCTGCTCGACGCTTCGGTTGTTATCTGGACAACCACCCCGTGGACCATCCCTGGCAACCGCGCCGTGTGCTTCTCGTCCCGGATCAATTACGGTCTTTATGAAGTCACCCAGGACGGCCTGCCGGACGACAACTGGGTGCAAAAAGGTGATCTTCTGATCCTCGCAGACGCCCTTGCCGGCGACGTCTTCAAAAATGCCCGGATCGAAGACTTCAAACTGGTCCGTGCGGTGTCTCCGGATGAGATGGCCGCGCTCACGCTCGCCCACCCTTACCGGGACATGGATCTCGGCGGCTATCAGTTCGATGTGCCGCTGCTTGACGGCGACCATGTCACAGATGACGCCGGCACCGGTTTCGTACACACGGCTCCAGGTCACGGTGCGGACGACTTTGAAGTCTGGATGGCAAACGCCAAGGACCTTGATGATCGCGGCATCGACACCGCAATCCCCTTCACGGTCGCCGACGACGGCTTCTACACCAAGGATGCGCCAGGCCTGGAGGGCAATCAGGTCATCACGCACAAGGGTGAAAAGGGTAAGGCAAACAAAGCCAACATCGAGTATCTGAAGCAGGCAGGCGCTCTGATCGGGCTCGGCCGCATGAAGCACCAGTATCCGCATTCATGGCGCTCCAAGAAACCGATCATTTTCCGCAATACGCCGCAATGGTTTGTCTATATGGACAAGACCTTGTCCAGCGAAGGCGACACGTTGCGGACCCGGGCCCTCAACGCAATTGACGGAACACGGTTCGTGCCGGTTTCCGGTCAAAACCGTTTGCGTTCAATGATCGAAAACCGCCCGGATTGGGTTCTCTCCCGCCAGCGCGCTTGGGGCGTGCCGATCACGGTCTTCATCAACAAGGACACATCTGAAGTTCTCAAGGATGAAGCGGTCAATGCGCGGATCTATGAGGCGTTTGTTCAAGAAGGAGCGGATGCCTGGTTCGCAGAGGGCGCAAAGGAACGCTTCCTCGGCAACGATCACAAGGCTGATGAGTGGGACATGGTCATGGACATCCTAGATGTCTGGTTCGATTCCGGGTCCACCCATGCGTTCTGCCTGGAAAAGCGTGAAGACCTTAACCCACAGCGCAAGACCGTCGGCGGCAAGGACTACGTTCTATACCTGGAAGGCTCGGACCAGCATCGCGGCTGGTTCCACTCCTCGCTTCTGGAAAGCTGCGGCACCCGCGGTCATGCACCATATGATGCGGTCCTAACGCACGGCTTCACAATGGCCGAAGATGGACGCAAAATGTCCAAGTCGCTCGGCAACCAGGTGTTCCCTCAGGACATCATCAAGCAATACGGCGCGGACATCCTGCGTCTTTGGGCAGCGTCGTGCGACTATTCGGAAGATCAGCGCATCGGCCCGGAAATCATCAAGACCAGCGTCGACAGCTACCGCAAACTGCGGAACACACTGCGCTGGATGCTGGGCTCCCTGGCGCATGCGACCGGCGAAGAAGTTGCCCTCCGTGACATGCCGGAGCTGGAGCGCCTGATGCTGCACCGGCTTGCAGAGCTTGATGCTATGGTTCGCCAGGCCTACGCCGATTACGACTACAAGAAGATCTTCCACCAGCTGTTCACATTCATGACGGTGGAACTGTCGGCTTTCTATTTCGACATCCGCAAGGACGCGCTTTATTGCGACGCCGCGTCTTCCAATCGCCGCAAGGCATCTCTCTTTGTCATCGACAAGCTGTTCAACAGCCTGGTGACATGGATGGCGCCGATGCTGCCGTTCACAATGGACGAAACCTGGGTCTCCCGCTACGACGAGGAAACATCTGTACATTTGCAGCAATTCCCGGCGGTTCCGGCAGACTGGAAAGACGATGCGCTCGCGGAGAAGTGGGCCAAGATCAAAACGGTTCGCCGTGTGATCACCGGTGCTCTTGAGATCGAACGCCGCGAGAAGCGGATCGGCTCCTCTTTGGAAGCACATCCTGTTGTTCACGTGACCGATCCAGACCTCATGGCTGCGCTGGAAGGCCGGGATATGGCTGATATTGCCATCACCAGCCAACTGACCCTGAGTTCGGATCCGGCCCCGGAAGGTGCGTTTTCGCTTGACGATACAAAGGGCGTTGCGGTCGTACCCGCACTTGCGGAGGGCACCAAATGCGCCCGGTCCTGGAAGATCCTGCCAGAAGTCGGCACAGACCCGGATTATCCAGATGTGACGCCAAGGGACGCCGACGCGCTGCGTGAATGGGACGCAGCCAACGTTGCCGCATAACGGATCAATGAGACCTTGATGACAAATGGCAGTGATAACTCAAATCACCCCGCAAAACCGACCTATGTCTGGGGCGGCTTAAGCTGGCTCGTTCTGTCTGTCGCTGCCATTTGCCTTCTTCTGGATCAAGCAACCAAGATCTGGTTTGTCCATGGCTTTGATCTTGCCGCAAACGGCCCCGTAAGGGTCCTACCGGTTCTGGATTTTGTTCTCGTATGGAACCGCGGCATCTCTTACGGCCTTTTCCAGCAAGACAGTGATTTGGGCCGCTGGTTGCTTGCCGGTTTCACCATTGCAGCGACGATCGCACTGTGGATTTGGTCGACCCGCGTCGATTTGAAGCTTCCGGCTCTTGCACTTGCCCTAATCATCGGCGGCGCAATCGGAAACGGTGTAGACCGGGTTGTTTACGGAGCTGTGGTCGACTTTGTCCACTTCCACGTCGGCACGTTCTCCTGGTACGTGTTTAACCTCGCCGACGTGTGGATCGTTGCAGGTGTCATCGGTCTCCTGTATGACAGTTTCGCAAACGGTCCAAATTAAGCCGCAAATTAGCGGTTTATAGGTTGGATCTATTATTTTCTGTTTGGCGGTGGTCAGACAGTGTCCGGTTTCTTGAAGGATACGTTGTGGTGCGCACGCTCGGCGATTTTATCTCCAAAGGCCTCCTGCTCGCAGCAGTGACAGGCCTCGCAGCTTGTCAGGCAGCCGACGGAACGACCGTTGCTCCCGACACGGCTTTGGTGAACAACATCATGTCGGGCCTTGGTGCTGTCGATCCGAACAAAAAAGAGATCGAGTACAAACCACGCGCTCCGCTTGCCATGCCGGCCGACAACACAACGTTGCCTTCGCCGTCCACCGAAGTTGCTGGAGCAGGGTCGCAGAATTGGCCCGAGCAGCGCAACGAAGATGAGATGAACGCCCTGCGGGATCGCTACAAAGTCGCCACGGACCACCGCGGTGACCTGAAGCGGCTTACACCAGAACAGATGGCAGGAATTGAAATCGTCGGTGTTGAACGTCCTGCGTCGACACCGGAACTGCGGGCAGCATCCGATCCGGATACTGCGCTTGGCCCGGGCAAACGACTGTCACCGGAACAAATGAAAATCGAGTCAGAGCGGTTTAATGCGCTGAAACAGCAGCAAGCCGGCACACAGACGGCTGGCGCTGCACTTCAGCGGCAATACCTGATCGAGCCGCCTGCAGCGTACAGCACGCCGTCTGCCGACGCTCCGATGCCGTCGACAGAAATCGAAGTGAAAAAAGAATACGTGAAGGTACAGCGGGACCACGAAACGAACCGCCTCGATCCAAGATGTATGGCGGGCGAATCCAAATACTGTAACTAACTCTTCACGCCAAATTACAGACATTTAATGAGGCCTCCGATCCATTCGACCCTATATGGGGTGTTTGGGCAGGAGGCCTTTTCGTTTGGGCATACAACAGGAGCTTCCCCGTGATTGGATTGCGCCAACCAATACCGATACTCAGTTTTGACCGCGCTTTGCGCAGCACACTTTTGGCAAGCCTTTTATCCGCCACGCTGTTTGCCGTTCCGCTATCCGGCGTAACCCCGTCCAAGGCAAACGCTTTGGAAGTCACGCAAGACGAAATTGTCATCGCGCCGAATCTGGAGCGGTTCGTCCTCGACAATGGACTGGAAGTGGTTGTGATCCCTGATCGCCGGGCTCCCGTGGTCACGCACATGCTTTGGTACAAGGTCGGATCGGCCGATGAGCCCGAAGGTCAATCTGGTGTCGCTCACTTCCTGGAGCACCTGATGTTCAAGGGAACCGAGGACCATCCGGACGGTGAGTTTTCGAAAATCATTGCTGACCGCGGCGGCCAGGAAAACGCCTTCACCAGCTACGATTACACCGCCTATTTCCAGCGTGTTGCAAAAGAACACTTGCCGCTGATGATGGAAATGGAGGCGGACCGGATGGAAAACCTCGTTCTCAGCGACACGGTGGTCGCGCCCGAACGGGACGTTGTATTGGAAGAACGCCGAGACCGGGTTGAGAGCGATCCCGGGTCACGCTTGCGGGAAGCGATGAACGCTATCACGTTCGTCAATCATCCCTACGGATCCCCGATTATCGGTTGGCAGAATGAGATCGAAGCTCTCAACAAGGATGCAGCAATCGCGTTCTATGACCGTTTCTACACCCCGAATAATGCCGTGCTTGTCGTCGCAGGTGACGTAGAGCCAGCGACCGTTCTGGACCTCGCACAAAATACATATGGCAAGGTCCCGCGCCGGGCAGAACCGGGCGAGCGTCTTCGTTCTGCGGAACCGCCGCTTGCCGGAGAACGGCGGATCGCGGTCACAGATCCGCGGGTCAGGCAAGAGGCGATCTCCCACACATGGATCGTGCCGAGCCAGACAACCGGCGAAGGCCGGACACCGGAAGCGCTGGATATTCTGTCCTACGTCTTGGGTCAGGGCCCATCCAGCCGTCTCTATAAGGCCCTTGTGCTCGATACTGGCCTCGCCACAAGTGCTGGCGCCTATTACCAGAGCACAGCCCTGAACAGCGGACGTTTTGTTGTCTACGCTTCACCGCGGCCCGGCCATACGCTGGAAGAGGTCGAAGCGGCTGCAGCGCAAGAACTGAGCAAGTTGCTGGAAGAGGGTGTAACCGCAGAAGAAGTCGATCGGGCAAAACGCAGCATGATCGCGAGTTCGATTTACGCTCAAGACAGCCAGACTGGCCTTGCAAGGCTGTTCGGTGCGGCCCTCACAACCGGTATGGAAGTCGAAGACGTCCAGACTTGGCCAAGCCAAATCCAAGCTGTCACACCCGAAGACGTTGAAGCTGCTGCGAGAGAATTTCTGACCGCAACAGCTGTGACCGGGGAACTCAGAAGCCCGCAATCAAACGCCGACACCGCCGATAAGTCCGGCAAGGAGTCCTGATCATGAGATTGCAACACGTATTCCCCACCACCCCGGCCCTGTTCGCATTCGTGTTTGCCGTTGTAGCGCTCGCAGTGCGTCCATCTTTTGCTGTGGAAGTGGAACGGGTTATCAGCCTGAACGGCATCGAAGCATGGCTGGTTGAAGACCACACGGTGCCGATTATTGCCCTGAACTTCTCTTTCGAGGGCGGCTCGGCTCAAGATCCGGCAGACAAAGCCGGTCTGACACGCCTTCTGGCCGCAACAATGGATGAGGGCGCAGGTGACCTGACCTCTGAAGATTATCAGGCACGGCTTGAGGAACTGGCTGTGAGCGTAAACTTCAGCACCGGCAAGGACAGGTTCTTCGGCAGCATGCGCACCCTGACCCAAACGCTTCCCGAAGCGACGGAGATGCTCGCACTCGCCCTGAACGCACCGCGGTTCGATGTTGAGCCAGTTGAGCGCATGAAAACTCAGCTGATCACCCGCGCAAAGCGGAATGAGACCAACCAGGATGCCATTGCAGGCCTTGCACTGTCGAAGGCTGTGTTCGGCGATCATCCTTATGCGCAACCGACGCTTGGTACATCTGAGACACTGGAGGGCCTTCAACCGGATGACTTGAAAGCGCACAAGCCCAAGCTCATCGCAAAGGACGGGCTCAAAATCGGTGTTGTTGGCGCGATTGACGCTGAAACCCTGAAGTCGGTCCTGGATACAGTCTTTGCAGGTTTGCCCGAGAAGGCCGACCTGAATCCGATCGAAGAGCTCACCCCGCGAACCGGAGACAATGTCGAAGAGTTCCTCGATGTACCGCAGACAACGATCCTGTTATCGCTGCCAGGTTTGAAGCGGGACGATCCGGACTATCAAGCAGCGTTTGTCATGAACCACATTCTGGGCGGTGGAACCTTCACCTCCTGGATGTATCAGGAAGTACGCGAGAAGCGCGGCCTCTCTTATGGCACAGGCACGTCCCTTTCGCCTTACAAGCACACTGGCGTTCTCATTGGCTCTGCCTCAACAAAAGCCGAGCGTTCATCCGAGACCGTCGACGTCATGCTGGCTCAGCTAAAACGGATGGCCGAGGAAGGACCGACAGAAGCTGAACTTGCAAGTGCAAAACGGTTTCTGACCGGCTCCTACGCGCTCCGGTTCGACAGTTCCGGAAAAATCGCCCGGCAACTGGTTGCACTTCAGAATGCCGGTCTGGGCATTGATTACTTCGACCGGCGCAACAGCGAAATCGAGGCTGTCACTCTGGACGATGTCAATCGGGTCGCCCAGCGCCTCATAGCGGGTGTTGACCCGACAATTATCCAGGTCGGCCCTAACAACCCGCCTGCAACCGACTGACCTGAAGGCCAGGATTTAGACTTCAAAATAAAAAGCAGCGGGACTTTCCCGCCGCTTCAGACTGCTGACAAAGTCCGTTAATTCCTCCGGAGTCATGTTCGGACTTGTTCCGAACATCCATAACATATTGAAAAATAAGGATCCTCGGCACAAGGCCGAGGGTGACTATTGAAAGGTATGAGGTTTGTCATCACGCTCAAGCGGCGGGACTTTCCCGCCGCTTTTTATTTGGGGCTCACCGTGAAGAAACATATTCACGACGCTAAGGACATGGCTTTGCAAGACAGCCTGCGTCACGCGGCTCGCAGATCAGAGACGGCTTGATACCGGAGCTGGTTTAGCCTGCCGCTTTTTTGCGTGGTGCCGGTGTGCCTTGCAAGACTTCCGCCCGCACAGGCCGCGGCGGTGAGAAGAGGTTGCCCTGGGCCAGTTTTACGTCGAAGTCGAGAAGCTCAAGCACCTGGGACTCGGTTTCAACGTGATCAGTGATCAGCTCCATACCGTAGCGGTGCAGCAGATCCCCAAAATCGGACGGGTGAATGTGACCGTGATTGGTTTCCCGTCTGCCAATCAGATAATCCGCATTCAACTTGCCATACTTGAAGCCACGGCCAGCCAAGCTGTTGAAGTCCATTCTCATGTCGTCAATCTGATCAACAGAGAAGCGGAAACCGGACTCATAAAGCGCTGCAAGGCTTTCCAGCTCAACCGCACCCATCTGAGCGATATCGGATTGCGAAAACTCGAAGATCAGGGCGTCTGAGAACTCACGGTTGGACCGGACAAATTCCAGGAAGCCGGGAAAGAAAGTATTGTCCGACAACGACAATGAAGAGATGTTGCAGAACAGGACAGCGTTGCGATTGCGCGACATCAGCCTACGGATAACCTGAACCGAACGGAACAGAAGCAAGTTGTCGATGCGGGCGATGTGTCCGGAGCGAACGGCTTCGGGCATGAAGGCTTGCGCCTCAATGGAATCGCCGTTGGCGTTCCGCAGGCGGGTAAACGCTTCGTAGTGCTTCACCTGACGCTGAGGCAAACTCACAATCGGTTGCAGAAAGAGCTCAACGCGGTTTGCATTCAGCGCCGAAGTGATGAGCTCATTCATGGCAGGGTTGGGGCCTGGCTTGGTCAGGTGCTCCGCAGAAGGTTCAGCCGGAAGATCGGCAAAACCTTCATCGATTTCGCGCGCACCGGCACTACTATCAGGCGCACGGCCATCGCGTGGCACGTGCACACCATAGCGACGGTCCAGCTCAGACATATCACGATGGGTCGGAACGACGCCGTCATTGTAAGGGCCAGGCTGCGGCGCTTGCGGTGGCGCGTAAGGAGCATGGTGCGGGACTGGCGCTTGCTGCGGATACTGACCCGGATGAGATTGACCTTGGCCGTTGGTCTGCGGATATCCTTGGTTTGGCTGCTGAGGCTGCTGATATTGCGGCAAACTCTGCATGGGTGGCGGAGGTGCGATGGCCTGCTGATCCTCCACCTTGGTCTCCAGGTCGGACATGGCTTCCGCCATCTGCTTGACCAGAGTGCCGAGCACTTCGACCTCTGCAAACAATGGATCGATTTCTGCCCGGGTCCGGCGCGGCATCGTATGTTCCATGCCGGTGAGACGACCTTCCAGATTGCCGACATCCTCGTCGAGATCCGTCATGCGTTCTTCGAGGCGCTCTACGGCGTCGCTCACTGCACTGCGGTCCCGCGACCGTCCGATCAGCAGATGAACGAGGATCATCGTGCACATCAGCGCCAGGGACAGCGACACGGCTTCGCCAAAAGGACGGCCAAATTGGAAAACCATCACTGCCGCTGAAGACAGTGCAATGATCACCATGCATATCGCTACAAATATGGTCGCAGTTCGGCCCATTTGGTACTGAATCTACCCGATGCGAATCAAAAAAGACTGGTTAATCATGCCTTAAGACAGCGCAGCCTCCGAATCCGTAAGCTCCTGTAAAACCTGTTTTTGGCGACTTGTCCCCGACTATGCGCGCAATGCGGCTCCAAAATGACCCGCACACCAAATCAGTGCCCCGGTTTCTCCCGCGCTAGCCGCGTTAGAGGGTACCGCTTTGCCCGTTCTCCGGCAATTAGGGATTGAAATCAAACACACATGTCGTAAGATTACCTTACGTAAGCTTTTGTTCTTCAGCCGTCTCACAGGAGCAGAAAGGCGTTCAAAATGCCCATGCCGGGGCGATCATTGCGGTCGGAACCATTCGAAGAAGGTTCAACCACAACCGACATATCCCCCTCAATCCAGGGTCCACTTTTGTCGGGCGGTCAGGGCAGAACAAGCCCGGCAAAAGCTTCACGATCCAAGCCTGGACAAAATGACCTCGGACCCCGAGCAGATGCTGTCCTCGGATCTTTGAAACACATCCTCAATAGCCCAGAGTTCAAGTCAGCGCCGCAGTTGCAGGCCTTCCTGCATTTCGTGGTCGATGCGGCCCTAAATGACCAGACCGAGAAACTGAAAGGGATCACAATCGCAGTTGAGGCTCTTGGGCGCGATGCAAACTTCGATCCGGACAAAGATCCAATCGTCAGGGTCGAGGCGGCTCGGCTGAGATCACGGTTGTCCAAATACTATGAGGGATCAGGGGCGTCGGATCCGGTGAGGATCTCCATCCCGAAGGGCGGTTATGCGCCGGCTTTTGAATTTGCGAACATGAAGGGCACATCCGGCGTCCCTGCATCAGCTACCCTAAGACATGACGATCCGCTGGCGGAAAACCTTTCAGCAGCCCCCACAACCGTTGACACCAGCAATGCCTCTTCGTCTCATTCAGAAATAGAAGAACCGCTAGGACGACGCGACCTGCCAAAAACTACTCACTTAGGTTCAAACAGTGCACGTGCACTGCTCAAGAACGCAATTTCTCGTCCGCGGATTCCCGTTGGCTGGCTGCTTGTCACAAATGCCGTTTGCTTGGCGGCCGGCTACTGGGCAGGCAGTGAATAACTTCCGCGTTTCAATGCCTTTCCGGGCAAAAACTGCATTTTGCGCTTTGTGACAACGCTTTGTTTACCCTGTTTGGCGAATTATCCCATTAGTCAATCTTTCGAGCCCCGAAGGATTATGACCAAAGCGATGGGAGTTACCCTGCGATGGGGAGTAAAGAGGGCAAGACCTTGCCTGTGATTGTACGCGTTTTGGACGCATCGGCGTCTGAAGCAGCCCGCACATCGGCAGTCTGTGCGAGACTATCGGCCGAGTGTTCTGAGCCAATCCTCTATACCGATACCGCTCCCTGTCTGCAGGACCTTGCTGATAAGACCACAGACATTCTCATCATTGATCTGGAGACGATTGGCGGCGACGAGGCACTTGAGGCTTACGCGGTCCGCTGCCCCAAGGCCGTTATTCTCGCGGTCTCCTCGATGGGGTCTGTTTCCCGCGCGGTCAGTGCAATGCGCGCCGGGGCTCATGATTTTCTGACAAAACCATTCTCTCTGGATGCGCTAGCATCAAAAATCAGCTTCCAACTGCAACAGCGCCGGCCTGTTACAAAGCCCTGCCAACAGACGCCAGATCGTACGATCCAGATCGAGGCAGTAAGTCAAGATAACTTGCCAGCACCGCGCAGTCTTCCTGAACCCAAACAGGCTTTGGGGCTCGGCAGACTGATCGGCACCTCCCCCGCAATGCTGGACATTCACGATCAAGTCCGACGCATGGCACCATCGCAGGCCCCTGTTTTCATCACCGGTGAATCTGGAACCGGAAAGGAACTATGTGCGGCCGCAGTGCATGAACTCTCAGATCGGAATTCCGGTCGATTTGTGACTTTGAATTGCGCGGCTATTCCCCGGGATCTGATTGAGAGTGAAATCTTCGGCTATGTCCGAGGTGCTTTCACTGGTGCTGCCGACAATCGTGCCGGCGCAGCAGAACAAGCCGACGGTGGCACGCTGTTCCTTGACGAAATCGGCGAGATGGATCTGCTGTTGCAAAGCAAGCTTTTGCGCTTTTTGCAAACCGGCACGTTCCAAAGGCTTGGCGACACGGCAAGCCGGAAGGTGGATGCCCGGATTATATGCGCGACCAATCGGGACCCATTGACTGAAATCACGGCCGGCCGCTTCCGCGAAGACCTTTACTATCGCTTACATGTTCTGCCAGTGCATCTTCCCGCCTTGCGGGAACGGCGGGAGGATATCCTGCCGTTGGCCGAAGCTTTCCTGAAACGGTATTCAGGTGAGGAACGCCGCAACTTCCGCGGTTTTGACGCAGATGCAGAAGCGCGGATCGTCTCTTACGGCTGGCCCGGAAATGTCCGCCAACTCGAGAACACGATCCGTCAGATTGTCGTTATGAATGATGGCGCTGCCGTCACCCACGAGATGCTGCCTCTGGTCATTCGCGATGCGCAATCGCGCCCGAACGGCATTATCGACCTGTCGCGCGAACGATCTCGCGCAGCTCCGGCCAGTCGGCCATTCGGTGCGATTGAACCTCTTTGGGCTCAAGAGCGCCGCATCATCGAAGATGCACTCGATGCGTTTGATGGGAACATAGCCATGGCCGCTGCGGCACTGGAGATCAGCCCGTCGACAATCTATCGCAAAAAACAATCCTGGTCCGCCCGCAGCCTTTAACCGGCTATATTTACCGCAACGCACACATTTCCTTGTTTCTTGGCGATACTCGGTCTATATCGGCAAAATCACTAAGAAAAGACAAGATCCAAGGGCGGCGGGGATTTATATGACGAAGCAGGCAAGCCGGTTTAAGCTTGGGCGGAATTCCACTTCTCTTGCATTGGTGTTCGGGATATTGGCGGCGGCGGGCTCCGCTGTTGCTCAATCTCCTGACTACAAATCTCCCTCCCCGGCATTCACGGAAGCGTTGACAGCTTTCGATGCCGCTTGGGCTGCAGACGGCCTCGCTTTTTCGTCTGTGACGTTCACAGACGGTCCCGGCAGTGGATATGGGAAGTACACTGCCACAGATAACAATGTGTTTTCAGCCGGTGAGACGATTGCGCTTTATGCTGAGCCTGTCGGATATGCATTCGATCAGTCGCAAGACGGTTACACATATAAACTAGCCGCCAGCTATCGCCTGATAAACACATCAGGTCAGGTCTTGAGCGAACAATCTGATTTTGCAGAATTCACCGGCACGACCCGCTCCAAGCAACGCCAACTGTCGGCCAGCTTGTCATTTCAGTTCGATGGCTTGCCCGAAGGCGACTATGAACTCGAAGCCACTTTCGCCGATCAAATCGGTAATCAAACAGCCGGCTTCAAGCTTCCATTTACAATTCAGGCCGCCAACTGATCCGCATCTAATTCACGACTCACAGCGCTCGAGTATCGACCACGCTCAGCCCGCGGCTAGACGCAGGGAAATCCAAGCGTTAACAGTGCCGTACCAATGTGCCGGATCCGGCCAGAAAATCTTCCTTCCGCCATTGACAAGCCCCTCCGCGATACATAAATCCTTGTGCGTTGTTAGCACTCGCCACTAGGGAGTGCTAATCGCGGATGGGAGGGCTAAATTCTCCTGTTCTCAGTAACCCATTAATCATGTCTCGCGCGCTGCCTATTGCGTGGGGCGCGCTCATGAGAGGAAACAGTCATATGGCATTTCGTCCACTTCACGACCGTGTCGTAGTTCGCCGCGTCGACTCCGAAGAGAAGACCGCTGGTGGCATCATCATCCCGGATACCGCTAAGGAAAAGCCGCAGGAAGGCGAAATCGTTGCAGTTGGCAACGGCGCACGCGACGACAGCGGCAACGTTGTTGCTCTCGACGTCAAAGCAGGCGACCGCGTTCTGTTCGGCAAATGGTCCGGCACTGAAGTCAAAATCGACGGTGAAGACCTCCTGATCATGAAGGAATCCGACATCATGGGCGTGATCGCTTAATTCAGCGAACCGCTTTTTGATCTCAATCGCAAATTCCAGAATAAGTGAGACGACTACATGTCTGCTAAAGAAGTAAAATTCTCGTCTGACGCACGTGAGAAAATGCTCCGTGGCGTCGACACCCTCGCAAACGCCGTTAAAGTTACACTTGGCCCGAAAGGCCGTAACGTCGTTCTCGACAAAGCCTTCGGTGCACCGCGCATCACCAAAGACGGTGTGTCCGTTGCCAAGGAAATCGAACTCGAAGACAAGTTCGAAAACATGGGCGCACAGATGGTGCGCGAAGTGGCTTCCAAAACCAACGACATCGCTGGTGACGGCACAACCACTGCAACCGTTCTTGCACAGGCTATCGTCAAAGAAGGCGCCAAGGCTGTTGCTGCCGGCATGAACCCGATGGACCTGAAGCGCGGTGTAGATCTGGCTGCTGCAGAAGCAGTTAAAGCTCTGATGGCTGCTTCCAAAGACATCACCACGTCTGAAGAAGTTGCTCAGGTTGGCACAATCTCCGCTAACGGCGACGAGCAGGTCGGCAAAGACATTGCTGAAGCCATGCAGAAAGTTGGCAACGAAGGTGTCATCACAGTCGAGGAAGCCAAGTCTCTGGAAACCGAGCTGGAAGTCGTTGAAGGCATGCAGTTCGACCGTGGTTACCTGTCTCCGTACTTCGTAACCAACGCTGACAAGATGCTGGCTGACCTTGAAAAGCCGTTCATCCTGCTGCACGAGAAAAAGCTCTCCAACCTGCAGGCGATGCTGCCGATCCTGGAAGCTGTTGTTCAGTCTTCCCGTCCGCTGCTCATCATTGCAGAAGACGTTGAAGGCGAAGCGCTGGCAACTCTCGTTGTCAACAAGCTCCGCGGCGGTCTGAAAATCGCAGCAGTCAAGGCACCGGGCTTCGGCGACCGCCGCAAGGCCATGCTGGAAGACATCGCGATCCTGACCGGCGGCACCGTGATCTCCGAAGATCTCGGCATCAAGCTGGAAAACGTGACCCTCGACATGCTCGGCACCGCTGAGAAAGTCGCGATCACCAAGGAAACCACCACCATCGTTGACGGTGCAGGTTCCAAGGACGACATCAACGGCCGCGTTGGTCAGATCAAAGCTCAGATCGAAGAAACCACTTCCGATTACGACCGTGAAAAGCTGCAAGAGCGTCTGGCGAAACTCGCTGGCGGTGTTGCTGTTATCCGCGTTGGCGGTGCGACCGAAATCGAAGTGAAAGAGAAAAAAGACCGCGTTGATGATGCTCTGAACGCAACCCGCGCTGCTGTTGAAGAAGGCATCGTCCCGGGTGGTGGTACAGCTCTGCTGCGTGCGAAGAAAGCTGTCGAAGGCCTGGCCAACGACAACGCTGACATTGCAGCTGGCATCAAGATCGTCCTGCGCGCTCTGGAAGCTCCGATCCGTCAGATCGCTGAAAACGCTGGTGTCGAAGGCTCCATCGTTGTCGGCAAGATCCAGGAAAACGACGACACCACTTTCGGCTTCAACGCGCAGACCGAAGAATTCGTCAACATGATCGAAGCTGGTATCATTGACCCGACCAAAGTTGTCCGTACTGCTCTGCAGGACGCAGCATCTGTTGCCGGTCTCCTGATCACCACCGAAGCCATGGTTGCTGAGCTGCCGAAGAAAGACGCAGCACCGGCAATGCCGGGCGGCGACATGGGCGGTATGGGCGGCATGGGCTTCTAAGCCAGCCACTCTGAAGTCATACGGAAAGGGCGGCCCTCGGGCCGCCCTTTTTGCTTTTTTCCCGGCTGTATACAGCGAAATATACTACTGCTCACATACCGATCGCTGAGACGTCCTTGTCTTAGAACCCGCATTTGGCGGGCTAACGACAATGGTGTGCAGGGCATTAAGTATGACAGTTCAAGACGACAACACTTTAAAACTGATCACCGCCAAGAACCGACTTTTCGGAACCATCGACCTCACGACACAAGCCGTCGACAGCGACTACAAAAGCAATTTGACACTCAAGGTCGGCCAGATACCAAGCACCTATTTCTTCAGCTCGGCGTTGTTTGAAAACACCTCAACCCGCTACAGACCGTTTCACCCCCAAGGCTTTATCGCAACCTCCAGTGAAATGCGTATGTATTGGGTCCTTGCAGGATACTGGAATACGATCGGAAACCTAAGAAGCGCATTGTCGACAGATTTCGCGCCGATTAATCCGTCGCTTCCGGACACAAAAGCCTCGATACCGGCATTTTATGAAAGCCGGTATTTCGTCTATGCCCCAATTGGCGTCGACAAGACCGGTGTGGAGGCATCCATCCGGATGATGCAGAAACAAGCAACTCCCCTTTCGACCGATGCGCTGGTCACCATGAACCGCGATAATAAAGGCGGAGACAAAACGGCTACCTATTACATCAACGAGGGAGCTCTACAGGGGATGTTCTGGGCATCGAAACAAGGTGGCTGGAATTCGGGATCAGGTCAAAACACCAACCGGTTGTTCCCTTTTGAGATTATCGATTACCCTATCCCGGAAACAGCTTTCCCGGAAGCAGCCGCACGTGGGAGCGATTTTCCAGAGGCCTTGAAAGTTGTACCGGCAGATAACCGTGTCCATTTCGGGCACTCCCTGATGACGATCGACGCTATTGAGACCTATTACAAAGATCCAAACATGCATGTCGGCTTGGAGAATGTCATAACCGGTGCCGACTTGTGGACACGCATGCTTCGATTGGGCGCCTATGCTCAAAGTCTCGGATATTCGGCCAACGCCAGGCCGTTTGGTGCCCAACACATACAATCGGGCACCAACTATCTGTCATTGAAGGAAGCTGGAGACTTAAATCGGCAGAAACGGCTTGTGACAGAACTTATCGCTAATTTTGTAGATAATTAGAGTGTCTACCGATCGAAGCCGCGGGTGCTGCCAAATGTTTTCCGCACTTTCTTTTCAATTACGAGGTCATTGAAAGAGCTCGTGTTAGGCAGCCCGGACCTGACCAAGGAAGTCTTCAACCTGGGAGCGCAAGTTCCTTGCGTGATCCGACAGGTCGACAGCAACTTCAAGAACTTCCTTGGCTGCATTGCCCGTGTCCGAAGCCGCTTGTGCAACATCATTGATGGTGTGACCGACCTCAGCAGTGCCAGAGGCCGCCTGCTGCGTACTGGCGGCGATTTCACGTGTCGCGATGCCTTGTTCACTCACAGCACCAGATATCGTGTCAGAGATATCCTTTATCCGGCCAATCGTTTGACTGATCGACTGGATCGCTTCAACAGCCTCCCCAGTCGCTGACTGCATACCCGAGATCTGCGTACCGATTTCTTCGGTTGCTTTGGCTGTTTGAGTTGCGAGGTTTTTCACCTCAGAAGCCACAACTGCAAACCCTTTCCCAGCCTCGCCAGCACGCGCCGCCTCAATGGTTGCGTTCAGTGCCAGAAGGTTCGTTTGTTCTGCGATACCGCTGATCAGTTCGATGACCTCTCCGATCTTGCTCGCTGCATCTGCCAATCCACGGACCGAGTCGTTGGAGCGCTCCGCTTCCGCATTGGCCTGGTTGGAGATTTCCGCCGATTCTGCGACCTGCCTGTTAATCTCCCCGATGGAAGCCGACATTTCCTCCGCGGCCGAGGCGGCTGTTTGTACATTCTGCGATGCGTTTTCCGCCGAAGAAGCAACGGTGTTTGCCTGTTGCTGGGTCTGTTCAGCAACGGACGACATGGACTGTGCCGTCGATTGCATGCGGGACGAGGAATCCGTAACGGTGTCGACAATTCCCATCAGAGCAGTTTCGAACTGATCAGCAAGTGCATTCATCGCCGCCCGTTTCTCTTCCGCTGCCAGGCGCTCTCGTTCGACTTTTTCTAGCTCGAGTTGTTCGACTTCAAGAGCATTTTCGCGGAAGACGGCAAGCGCTCGCGACATCTGTCCGATTTCGTCGCGGCGGTCAGTTGCCGGCACATCCACGTCAGAGTTCCCACCTGCAAGCGCGGTCATCGACCCAATGATCTGGACAATTGGGCGCGAAATCATGCGTGAAATCAGCCAGTTCGCAACCAACCCGACCAGAGCCACCAGGGCCACGGTCAGTAGAAACAATTTCATAGCTTCTTGCGCGCCATTGAGTGTCGCTTCGGTTGCCTCAACCCTCAGACCGTCAACAACGGTTTTCAACTTGTCGACATCACCAACAAGACTGGCGTGAAGTTGCGTCGCATCATTCATGAAGATGCTTGCAGTTGCGACATCCAGGGTTGCCATATCGGCTGTTCCAAGGGCGGATTCTGAGTACTCTTTGGCGTGCTTGATCGCCCCTTCTTGGAGCTCTGCCAGATCGGCGTTGTTAAGCTTGGACAAATCCAAAGCTTCAAAGTCTGCAACGATCGCCTTGAGTTGTGCCGTTGACTGCTCGAACTTCGAATTGATTTTGTCCATGTCCGATTCATTTTGCGCAGTTGTCATCAAGTCATAGAGAGACAGCTGTGCACTCGAGAGGTTTTCCTTTACGCGGTTCATATCCGCAAAGGCTTTGATTTGAACATGGCTCAGATTTTCAACGGCAGCGCGTTGCTGATCGATCGCCATGAAGGAGATGACAGAAACTATTCCCAATCCCACCAACAGGATGACCGGTGTGACGAACATCTTTTTTGCTAAGGCAAGGTTGGCGAACCAGTTCATTTTTCCATCCAATATTGCATTTTAAATTGAAGGCCGATGGCCGAAGCGGCCATCGGTATCATTTGGTTGGCTAAGGCGAGCGGTGGCGGGCCTTACTTGTAGATGCCAACGCCGCAGATGTGATCGCCAGCGGACTTAACCACGGACGACTTTGGCTCGATTTTCTTCGAAACCGGGTTCGGCCAACGGTAGTCAACCCAGCCACCACCAGATTTGCCCGTGCTCACAAGCTCCATTACGAACTCTTTGCCATCAGCATCTTTTAGGCCCGACAGATCCCGGCCAATTAGTTTTGCGTTCGCCCCGTGAGCGACTGTTACACCTGCATCATCGAAGCAGAAAACGTAGAGATCCCGATCTTGCCAACCCTTATCGGTGGCAGAGAAATCCGCGAGTGCCGTATCCGCCCCAGCCGACTGATAATGCGCCACGGCTTTGTCGAGCATTGCCGTTGCTTCATCTGCCGTGCCGCGATCTGCTGCAAATGCAGTGGCGGACCCAGCCATCGAAAGTCCGGTAATCAGGAGTACCGCAATTTTTGATTTGATCATTCCCTAATCTCCTCCTGAGACGTCATCAAAGATGCTCTCAACAGAAGAGAGAAAACCTAATATTCGGATAATGGAATTAATTGGAGTTGATACCGAGCAAGTAATTAATTTCTATTTTTGATTTAATCGAAATATATGTACAATCTGAATTGAAGACTGTATTGTGCATCGCACAATAAAATTCCTATTCCCGCCACCTCTATAAATAAAACCACCAATACACAACCTCTGAATGCAGGCGCATCATTATTCTGACCTGCCCCCACTCTTTTCGGCGACGTGTATTTTCTTCCAATTGCCATTGATTCTCTTAACGAAAATCCCCTTAAAATCACCTCACGACACTTTCAAATCCCATTTATTTCAAGGGCATCCCTTGCAGGCACCCACCACGCGATACAACCAAATTCGAAGATTCAATCAAAGCTCGGTCTGCTGATATGGCTCGCCAAGTTCGCGGCAAACTAATGCTCAAAATCCGCTAACGGACGCACACAAAATATCCAGGTCCGGGCCTATATTTTTTGTTTTTCTCAAAAAAATCAGTGCCACGTACCATATTGCAACCTGGTTTCACCATCCAACAGATTCGTTTGCCGTAAATCGGGAATGGCACTAGACAGTGACCGAAGACTGTTTGATGCGAAGAGACCGCTATGAGTGCCGAACTGAACAGTAGGCTTGAAAAACTGGAGATCGATCTTGCGCACGCCACGCACACAATCGATGAGCTGAATGGCGTTGTCGTTGAGCAAGGGAAACAGATTGACCGGTTGACCCGAAAACTCCTCAACATGACCGATCAGGTCGAAGAGTTGATTGAAAACGTGTTGCCTGGTCACCAGATCGAGAAGCCGCCACACTATTGAGCCCCGACAGGATGGCCGCGTGTTGACGAACCGACAGAACAACACGGGTTATCGATGACCGTTTGAGAGCCCATGTTGCCACTTGCGCTCAATGCGATAGTTCGCTTACGTATAATGCGGTGCATATACACATATAAATAACGCCAAGGACACTGAGATGCAGAATCTGCGCTTAACCCTGAAATCCCGTCCCGAAGGAAGACTTGGACCGGAACACTTCGACCGTGTCGAAGAAGACATGGGACCTCTGGCAGATGGCAAGGCGCGCGTCCGTGTCGTTTATGTCTCCCTGGACCCGGCCATGCGCGGCTGGGTTTCACCTGACACGAAGAGCTACATCCCGCCTGTCCAATTGGGCGAGACGATGAGATCTCTCGGCGTCGGCATTGTCGAGGAAAGCAAGTCTGATGCCTACAAGGTCGGCGATTGGGTGTCAGGAACGCCCGGCTGGACCAAGTATGTTGACGTAGCTCCCGGCGAAATCAGCGTCGTGCCGCAAATGGACCGGATCGAGCACTATATGGGCGTCCTTGGCCTTCCGGGGGTCACCGCCTATCAGGGCCTGGTCATCGAAGGTCAACCGAAGGAAGGCGAGACACTGTGTGTGACCGGAGCCGCCGGGTCGGTTGGCTCCCTTGTCGGCCAGATCGGCAAGGCGCTTGGCCTGCGCGTGATCGGCATTGCAGGAACTCAGGAGAAATGTGACTGGCTCACCAAGGACCTCGGCTTCGACGCAGCCCTCAACTACAAGACCGATGATTTGAGCAAAGGGCTTGCCGAGTTCGCACCGGACGGCATCAATCTGCATTTCGAGAATGTCGGCGGTGCCCCTTTCAAGGCAGCATTCCGCAATATGGCCGCACACGGCCGCATGATCTTCTGCGGATTCATTTCCGCCTACAATGGCGATGTCGATCCGGATCCGCTCGATATGACGACCATCATCCGGCGGCGCTTGATGCTCAAGGGCTTCACCATGCCCGATCACTATGCCTCTTACCCAATGCTGTTTTCAGAGCTTGGCAAACTCATGATGCAGGGCAAGCTCAAGTACCGGCTGCACATTGAAGACGGCCTGGAGAATGCCCCCGTCGTCTTCAACAAGCTGTTCGATGGCAGCAATACGGGCAAGCTGGTGGTCAAGGTTTCGGATCTCTGACCATCATTCCTTTTTGAGAGTATCGCCGGTGGAGCAATCCGCCGGCTTTTTCTTTTCTGAGCAGGCTTGACCGTTTCTGGCCATCGTGAAATCTGTCGATTGATCCACCGCATGGCGGGCCTTTTCAAACCGGCTAGTTTGGCTGGATAAGCAACAGGGTCTGACATGCGATATTTGCGCTATCTGCTCATTCTCGCCGCACTCGCCGCAGCCTTTTCGGCATGGAGCTGGTGGTCTGCCAGACCTCCGAAGGTCACCGTCACCGAGGCGTTTATCGGATCGGCTGCCGATGTCGTCTATGCAACAGCCGTGGTCGAACCGGTCAACTGGGCGAAGGTCACGTCCATTCTCCGGGAACGCATCGTGTCCTTGTGTGGCTGCGAGGGCATGGTCGTACAAAAGGGCGATCAGCTGGCCGAACTCGACAGCGGCGATGCGCGGGCGGCCCTTGCGGAACTGGAAGCCCGCCAATCCCTAGCGAAATCTGAGAGTGAGCGGGCGCTGCAGTTGCTGGAGCGCCGTGTCATCAGCCAGCATCTTTATGACCGGGCGCAAAGCGAGCTTGTCCAGGTCAATGCCATGATCGCGGCGCAAACAGAACGCCTACGGGACTATAGGATCGTCGCACCAATGGATGGCGTCGTTCTGCGGCAGGACGGGTCTGTCGGAGAGGTCGCTGACCCCGGAGACATCCTGTTCTGGATCGGCCAGCCGAAACCGTTGCAACTTGTCGCGGAAGTGAATGAAGAGGACATTCCGAAGGTCGTTGTCGGCCAAATAGCGTTGGTTCGGGCGGACGCCTTTCCGGGGCAGGACCTCGCCGCGACCGTTGCCCGGATTACCCCCAAGGGGGATCCGGTTTTGAAGAACTATCGCGTCTATCTGGATCTTCCAAAGGACACGCCACTTCACATCGGCATGACCACCGAAATCAACATTGTCACCCTTGAGAAACCGGAAACGGTGCTCGTGCCGGTGGCTGCCCTCGATGGTCAGCGGCTTCAGACTGTTTCCAGCAGCAATACCGTTGAGACCATCGTCGTCGAAACCGGGATAACCGGGACCCGCGCTGTCGAAATTCTCAATGGTCTTGCTGACGGAGACCCTGTTCTCCTGCCGTTTCGCGATGATCTCACAAACGGGCAGAAGGTGGAGCCGGTGGCCGAAGGCACGCACGAATGATCCTTCAGTTCCGCATCGCTGCGACCCATGTGCGCAACAGGCTCCGGCAGACGGTGGTGTCCACACTTGGCGTCGCACTCGGGGTCGGTTTCTCCATTGCCATGGCAGCGCTCATGGAAGGCTCCCAGCGTGATTTTCTGGCCACCTTGATCAACGCCATTCCGCATGTGGAGATCAAGGACGACAAGCGCACACCAACGGCCCAGCCCGCCAGTGCTGTCTATGATGCCGTTGCCTTTCGCGGATTGCGGCCGTTGGAGGACTTGCGTGGGATTCGCAATCCAACGGAAGCTTTGGCATCGCTGCGGGATTGGGTTGATGGCGACATCGCACAGCGCCTCACGGGCCAGGCTGTTCTGCGTTACAGCGGTCAGGACATCGGAATGACGCTGATTGGGGTTCGCCCCAAACAGGAGCTGCTCGTTTCCAACATCGGCCAGGATATGCGGGAGGGAGCCTTTGAAGATCTCGGCAGCACCTCCAACGGACTGGTTCTGGGAGACAAGGCAGCTGAACGGCTTGGCGCCGGTCTTGGTGACACGGTTACGTTGACCTCAGCAAACGGGGTGGCGAAACGGTTCAAGATAGTCGGTCTTTTCCATACTGGGGTGACCAGCAGTGACGAAAGCCTTGCCTATGCGCCGCTGAAAGCTGTCCAGATACTCCTGGAAAAACCCGACATCATCAACAGCATCACGATCCGGCTAACGGAGATCAATGCATCTGTTGCCGTCGCAGCACGGGCCGAGCGGCAATTGGGCTACAAGGCAATTTCCTGGGAAGAAGCCAATGAAGGCCTGATGGAGGCTTTCGTTGTCCGAAACGTGATCATGTTCACCGCTGTCGGTGGTATTCTTCTCGTCGCCGGGTTCGGGATCTACAACATCATCTCAACGATCGTGCACGAAAAGGCCCGGGACATTGCCATCCTGAAATCGCTTGGATTTCCGGAAACCGACATCCAGCAAATCTTTGTCTTGGAGGGTTTGGTCATCGGCGTGCTTGGAGCCCTTGCCGGTTCCCTGCTTGGCTTCGCGCTATCGAGTTATCTGGCAACAATCAAATTCGAGGTCACCACCGACATCGAAATGACCCGTCTGCCGATATACTTTTCTCATGTGCATTACATGATCGCCAGTGGTCTGGCGCTTCTGTCTGCGGGCATTGCCGGTTTTGTGCCGGCAAGAAAGGCCGCCGCGCTCAATCCTGTCGACATCATCCGGGGCGCGACCTGACATGAACGTTGCCCCGATCCCAGCCACCCCTGCCCCCTTGTTGGAAACGCGAGGCTTGACCCGCATTCTTCCAGCCATAGTTCCGGTCACCCTTGTAGAGGACATCTCGTTTTCGATCGGCACATCGGAGTTCGTAGCAATCACCGGCCCATCGGGCTCCGGAAAATCGTCTCTGTTGTATCTGCTTGGACTTCTGGACCGGCCGACGGAGGGCGACGTCCTGATTGGCGGCCGCAAGACGCACGATTTATCGAAGTCCGAAATGGCTCACCTGCGGCTTGAAAAGATCGGCTTTGTCTTCCAGTTTCACTTTCTCTTACCGGAATTCACCGCTCTGGAGAACGTGATGATTCCAATGCAAAAACTCGGCGCTCTGGCTGCAGCTGAGCAAAAAGACCGCGCGGCGGGTCTCTTGGAAGATCTCGGTCTGGAAGATTTCTTGCACCGGCAACCTGCCCAATTGTCAGGTGGGCAACGTCAACGCGTCGCTGTTGCAAGAGCGCTTGCCAATGCGCCGGACCTGATCCTTGCGGACGAGCCGACCGGCAGTCTCGACTCCGTGGCGACAGAGCAGGTCTTTACCTCCCTCCAGTCGATTGTCGATCAGCAAAAGACCACCGTTGTTGCCGTTACGCACGACATGGATATTGCAGGCCGAATGCAGCGGCGGATTCACCTGGTCGATGGAAAAATCGACTATGACCGCAATCAATAACCGTTGGGGTCCTTCGGTTCTTGGATGACTTGCCAAAAAACGGAACCCATGGCATAAGCCCGCCATCATCAAGAGAAGGGCTGGCGCCCTCGCCAACCTGCCGACCGGGCAAGGTGGTTTCCGCAACAGGGATGCGGCCGTCCAGACACTCAAAAGAGGCTGCGCGGCAACGAAGCGGTAGTTTTCATGCGCCAGTCCTCCTCGGGCAACCGATGGAGGATTTTTTGTTTCAAGACGCACTGGCCGGACAAGCGGCCGAGTTGATCAGATACCAGGACGCCGAAGCGGCCGATCAGACAGCGGCCGAGATCTGGCAATCTACCGCGGAAGATTGTGTGCTGGCCCGCATGAAGACCATTCGGGTGTATGGCGGACTGCCACGCCACAAACGCGGATTGACCCAGCATGAGCGGGTCGACCGCTTACAGGCATTGCTGCGCCTTTGGGCCAATGGCTGCATTTGCGCGGTCGATGAAGAGCTGTTTGCGGACCTGCTGGCCCGCAAATCCCTGCGCGTTTGATTACTGCGGAGCCGGAGTGTCCTTGGGGACTGGACGCGGCTTGCCTTGATCATCAACGGCGACCATCGTGAAAAGCGCTTCGGTAACTTTTTCCCGGCCGCCGAAACGGTGGCGCAAAGCCCAAGCTTCCAGTTTGATTTCCATGGAGCTTGTCCCGATGCGGCCGACGCTTGTGTAAACACACAAGACGTCTCCGACATGGACCGGGCGGATGAATTTCATCTTGTCGACTGCGATCGTGACAACGCGGCCCTGCGCTCTTTGCCCCGCGGCAATCCCACCGGCGAGATCCATCTGAGACAGTACCCACCCGCCAAAGATATCACCAGATGCGTTGGTGTCGGCCGGCATTGCCATTGTCCGGAGGGTCAGTTCCCCTTGCGGTGTTTCTTCACTCAAAGCGGTCGCTCCAGTTTCGTGTTTTACCGAGCCTAGCCCAACCGCTTCAAAACACAACGCTATCAATCAGATAATCAGCATCAGAATGGCCATGATCCAAAGCGGCATTGGTGCTGCAATCCAGATCAAGAGTATGGGTAAGCCACGATGTGCCCATTTTGAACTGAACATGAGTGTCTCCTGCAAACTTAGAACATAGGAATTTCATAATAGGTCAGTGCCGCCAATGCGGTCATTCCGACCGCAAAGGCGAGTTTGGCGCTGCCAATCAGCGTTCGCCCCGCCACATCGAGGCGTGGCAAAGGCATGGATCTGGAATCCAGGTACATCGACACCATCATTCCGATGAAGACCACGAACCATAAAACAACCAGACCTTCGGCCACCAATACGATTGCCGGTAACATGTGCCCCTCCTATCAGGCTTGTTCAGTAAAGATTTCCGCCGGCGGTGTACTGCCGGCAAATCCGAACGTTGCGAGCCACAGGCTCTGAGCAATCCGTTCGGCAATGGCGATGATCTCTTCGGCAACGTCCGGTACAAAAGTCTCGTGTGCCACCGGCCGGAATACGTCGAGCCAGTCGCCATAATCGGAGCTGACCACTTCCTTTAGTTTCAGGTGTTCTGGAACCGGCTTGCCTTTGTAGGTCCCGTTCTTCAGGAGAACGGACTGCCAAAAGCGCTCCATCTTCTCAAGGTGCTCCGGCCAACGCCCGCCAAGGCGCTTTTCAAAGATCTCTCCGAGATGGGGTTGCTGGCGCAAAGTCCCATAGAATGAATGCACAAGGATCCGGATCGTCTCGGGAGTGACTTCGGCGTATTGCACCTCACAGGCCCCGTCGGAGCGGACGACCGTGCTGCCTTTTTCCTGTGGTGTTTGTTTGATTTGCATAATAGCCTCATAACATTCATTTAAGATGCATCTTTTAAATGACAGAAGCGCGCGGTAAATTCAACATATAAAATGAATGTTTTGAAAGTTCTGGAAATGCGCCTCAGTCAAGCCAGTGATTTCGCCTTGAGACTCCTGATGGCAATCAGCCAATCAGATGCCCCGCAGACAGTGGACAAGTTGACCGCGCAACTTGGCCTGGCGAAATCCCATGTCATGAAAATAGTGGCTCAACTTGCCAAGGCCGGCTACCTGGAAACGACCCGGGGCCGTGGCGGCGGGATCCGGATTGCCAAAGAGGCAGATGACATCCGCATTGGCGATGTGGTGCGGTTGATTGAACCAGATCTTGGCGTGGTCGCGTGCCTCAAGGATGAACCGGCAAGCTGCCCGTTTTTACCGCGCTGCGCGCTCAAGGGCGCGATGGCGAGGGCGGCGGAGGCGTTCCTCGACAGCCTGAATGAACAAACGCTTGGTTCGATCCTGGCCGGCACGCAGAAGATATGAATGCTCGGCGCCTTGCCTAAAGTGTTGAAGCTTGTTCGAGAAAGTCTACCTGTTCCAGGCAATAGTAGCCGGAGATCCGGCTGATCGTTCCAGAGCGCTTCCAATCGTTCAGGACCCGACTGACATTTTCACGGGCAGCTCCGGCCATGTTGGCAATGTCCGCCTGACTGAGCTTGTAGTGGATGAGGACGCGGCCATCATCGAGAGGCTTGCCGAACGTTTCGGCCAGCTGCAGCAATGTCTGCGCGACACGCCCTGGAAGTGGTAAGAAAGAACGCGCTGCCAGGACGTCGTTGGCATGGCGCAAACGTTTGCCGACGATGGACAGCATGTGGCGGTAGACGGCGGGGTTTTCATCGGCGAACCGCTCAAAGGCGGACTTTTCAATGAATGCCAGCTGCGCTTCTTTCAAAACGCTCACCGTTGCAGACCGGGGACGGCCATCCAGCAAGGCAAGCTCACCAACCAGATCGCCTGGTCCGAGAACCGCAAGCAACTGCTCATCCCCATCAACTGACAGGATCGACACCTTCAAAGAGCCCTCCAGAACAGCATAACAGCCGTTTCCAGGGTCCCCGTTTTCGAAAAGAGTGGCATTCGCAGCCATTTTTATCGGGCGGGCGAGTTTTGACAGCCCGAGCGCCAATTCCGAATCAAGCCCTTGTAAAGAAAAGCTGTTTTTCAGAAAATCATCGATCTTTGCCACACCTGCCCCCTGCAGACATTGCCGTCAAACCGGCCAATTTCGAAATACGCGCATTGTTGTGATGTGCATCACGTGCCCATGCGCAAACTACCCCTATATTGAAAAACATGGAAGCGGGGTTGCCCCTCCCCCTCTTCCGGACCTCCACGAAAAACGGCTCTGTTCCCACCAGAGCCGTTTTTTCGTTTGGATTGCTGTCCAAGCCCTCAATTCAGGAAAACATCCTTTTTTTCCAGCGTGTGAAAGAAACGGTCACTCGCCAGAACATCATACTGGCACTCTCGGATCGCGATCTTGGCTTTGGGTTCCTCCCGGCGTAACCGATCGTCGGCCCGGCCTGGGATGGCTGCCACAAAGCTCATGTCTGCCATCCCGTCAAAATGATTGTGCAGAAGACGGTGCAGTTCTTCCCTGTCACTGACCTCCGGCAGCGGATCTGCCTTGGGCAAGAACTTCAAATCGTATGGCTTCGCCAAGCGCTGAAGCCGGAGTGTTTTCAGGCCCGACCGCACCGGAGAAATGATATGCGGCGGCGTCTCAAATCCGGCGTGTCCGATTGCCTTGAAAACTGTTCGGGCCACACTGCTGCGCGCCAGCATCCCGTCTCGAACGGCAACGAAGTCCGGCTGCCGCTTCATCAAGACCGTGTAGCGGCCAAGTTGCGCCAGCGTTTCTTCCAACAGCAGCTCATCGGGGAGAAGCCGCAAAAGCGCCAGGCGGTTCATCTTCGAACGGGAAAACATCCGGTCGCCATAGGTCTGATGCATACGGCTGCTGACGGGCGATACCCTGTCGCCGGTAAAGGCCAGCGTAATCCCAAAGAGTGTGCGTGAACTTGAGGCCTTGACGGTTTCGATCAGCGGCCGGAACTCTCGGGGCCACAAGTCCGTCGCAACGAGCGCGCCGAGCGCACTGATACGCCCTTGCTCGGCGAGATCACGCAGTGCGCGGTCAACCCCGAATGCAAGACCGTAGTCCAAAGCTCCAAGCGTAATTCTTTTCATGCTGCGCGGTAAAGATACATAAGAAACGACACGCTCCTCCCTGCAAAACTTCGTAGAGTTTTGCAAGTCTTATCGTGACATCCGTCGCTTATTGAGTCGGCGTTACTTGGTCTCTAGCGGATCAAGAGCATCCGTTTTTCGGCCGGAGAGCCTATAGACGACCAGCTCTTCCAGAGGCACACCCTTCACCAATCGCTCCAGAACCGCGACCTGCTGTACGGTGTCAAACCGGGCCCGCAGGACCTCCGCTTGGTCACGGCGGCTTTCAGCGACATAAAGCCCAGCGCCATTAAAATCAGCCTCTTGCGGTTCTGGTGCCATGATGTAGCGGATCCGCTGGGTAAACTGGTGCACAGGCACCGTGTCTTTCATGAGGAAGTCGATTTGACCGTTAAGGCCATAGCCGGAGGTCAGAACAAAGGCTGCATCCGTCTTGCCAACAACGTCTTTCAAAGCCGCGCTGATTTCCGGCCATCCGCGCAGCTGATGGGTCGGATCTTTTCGCGCGAACTGCCCTGTAAAGGCCGAGACAGCATGGAGCTGAACGGCAATCGCGATCACAAGACCAAGGCAGACACCGGTTGTGGCAAGCTTGACCCAGTTTCGCGAGCGGCCTTGAAGATCGCCTACAAAGATCGCTGCCATCAATGCAATGACCGGAAACAGCGGTGCTGGCCAGTTGGCCTGCACGCGCGAGTGCAGCGAGTGGTAGGCAAGATAAATCAGGAACGGCAGCACGGTCAGGATGATCAGGGAGGCGACCACATCCTGTTTCAAAAAGCGGCCGAACAAACGGGCTGCGCCAAACGCTGCCAAAAGAGCGATCAACGGATTGAGCAGGCCGACAAAAGCGCCGATAAATTCAAAGATGTACTTGGCGGTATACCCATCACTGCCGGCGCGCCCGAACTGTTTGTAGAAGCTGACCCAGTCGTGCAGATGGTTCCAGTAGAGCACCGGCGCAAACGTCAGGACCGCAATCAATCCACCGGCCCAGAGCTGCCAGGTCAACAGCCAACGGCGAGCGTCCGGAACCCACAAGAGCCACAGCACGATCCCCGCCCCGAGAAACAAAACCGAGTATTTCGACAACAGCCCGCACCCGGCCATCAACCCGACAACCAGCCACCAGTTTGCGTTTTTCGAGGTGATGAGTTCGGCCAGCGCCCAAAAACTCAAGCCCCAAAACAGAACCGACGGGGCATCCGGTGTTGCAAGGATCCCGCCAATACCGACCAGCAAGCTGGTGTTCAAGAACAGGACTGCCCAACCGGCGACGCGGGCATCAAACAGGATGGAGGCCGTCCGCCAAAGTGCCAGCGATCCGATAAGGCCGGAAAAGATAACAAATGCCCGTACCGCAAACACGGTGTCTCCAAAAACGGACTGTCCCGCTGCAATCCACCAGCCGATCATCGGTGGATGATCATAGTAGCTGAGCGCTGGATAAAGTCCCCAGATCCGGTAATAGGCTTCATCCTCGACAAAATGCGCGTGGCTCGCGGCAAAAACCTTGAGAGCCATCAGCGCGACAACAACCAGCACAAGTCCGGCTGGCCGAAGGAAAAAGGGCAAGTCTTCAGAGCTGTGTGCGTTTGTCACGAATGCCTCAGCTTTTCCGCCAGGTCAGTGCGGAACTTGCCGCATAGTTCCAGACAGCACCCATGATCGCACCTGCAGCGCCCGCAAACCACCAGTACGCCGGGTCGGCGTAAATGAGGTTGGCAACACCGACATTTGCCAGAACGCCGACAGAACACACCGCATAGAACGTCAAAAGACCGATCAGCGCTCCAAGACCGCGCAGACGCCGGTCACGGTAGGTCAGCTGGTTGTTCAGGAAAAAGTTCGACGTCATCGCAACAAAGGACGCCGCAGTCTGTGACATGTTGAAACTCATGCCAGACAGCAGGAACACACGCAAGGCTGCCAAGTGGACAACAAGGCCGCTGGCACCAACAAGGCCGAACATCAGGAAGCGGACAGAGACGATGTCGCCGAAATATTTGGCGAGCAGGAGCCCGAAATAGTCGAGCGTAACCAGGGTGTCGAGTTTGCTTTCGCCGTGCTGGCGCTCGCGGAATGTGAACGGCAGTTCCTTGATCTTCAATGTGCCTGCGGCTGACGACACCAGATCAAGCAATATCTTGAAGCCTTGCGGCGACAGTTTCGGGGCCAGCTCTTCGGCTTTTTCCCGGCGCACCATGAAAAACCCGCTCATAGGATCGCTGAGCGTTACATTCAAAAGCTTCTGTGCAAGCCCATTGGCGATGTTGGAGCCCCAAGCCCGGACCTTGGACAGTCCTTCGCCGACGGTTCCGCCTTCCACTTTCCGGCTTGCCACCACAAGGTCGATGTCACCAGTCCTGATTTCGGCGAGCATCTTGGGCAGCAACGTTTCGTCATGCTGCAGGTCGGCATCCATCACCGCGACATAGGGCGCGGAAGAGGCAAGGATCCCCTCAATACAGGCGCCGGACAGTCCGCGCCGGCCGATACGCCGGATCACACGCACGCGCGGATCACTTAGAGCCAGCTTCCGGGCAACTTCTGTGGTGCCATCCGGGGAATTGTCGTCAACGACGATCGCCTCCCAGGCAGTCCCGGCAAGCGCCTTGTCCAACAAACCAATGAGGATTGGAATGTTCTCAGACTCATTGAAGCTTGGCAAAATGATGCTCAGCTCAGCGGGCAACGCTTCGCGTTTCAAAGAACGCGGTGCACTGGTCTCTCCGCCCTGATCACCCACCAGGTTCACGACGCCGTCCATAGTTGTTCCAATTCCAAGCTTGACAGATCCAGTCGCTTACTTTCAGAGCGCCGGGTCTCACTCGCGCGGACCATAGCCCGGCGCAGATTAAATACAAGAAAGAACGCACCGATCGCCCTGTCTCAAACAGCGGCAATCGGGACTGCGATCCGTTGCCGTCCTTTTAGCTCGGACTGTGATGCAAACAAGGCATGGCGCGGCCTTTTTTCATCTCGGTTAAGATGACTGTGTTTTGCGGGTCAGCGCGATCTGCTCCCGCGCTTGCTCTCAGAACCGCTTTCGTCTAGGACAACCGGCAACATCACAAGACTTTTCCAGATGCGTTCGCAAAAGGGTGCATGCGCGGAAAACCCGCCAGGACACAAAGATCTCATGGCCAAAAAACCAAACAAACTGAAGGCGCGCTTGCCGCGTGGCTTCGTTGACCGCACTGCCGCCGATATCCGTGCCACAGACGAGATGCTGTCCAAGATCCGTCAGGTGTACGAAAGTTACGGGTTTGACCCAGTTGAAACGCCGGCCTTCGAATACACCGACTGCCTTGGCAAATTCCTGCCAGATACAGACCGGCCGAATGCAGGCGTCTTCTCCGTACAGGATGATGACGAGCAATGGATGAGCCTGCGGTATGATCTGACCGCGCCACTCGCCCGGCATGTCTCGGAAAACATCAACGAAATTCAGCTGCCCTACCGCACCTATCGCAATGGTTGGGTGTTCCGGAACGAAAAACCGGGGCCGGGCCGGTTCCGCCAATTCATGCAGTTCGACGCCGACACCGTTGGTGCACCAGGTGTCCAGGCCGACGCTGAAATGTGCATGATGATGGCGGACGCCATGGAAGCCCTCGGCATTCCACGCGGCCAATACGTCATCCGCGTGAACAACCGCAAAGTTCTCGACGGTGTATTGGAAGCCGTTGGTCTCGGCGGTGAAGACGATGCGGAACGCCGTCTGACTGTCCTGCGGGCCATGGATAAGTTCGACAAGTTTGGCACCGAGGGTGTCCGTCTGCTTTTGGGCGAAGGACGTAAAGACGAAAGTGGCGACTATACAGACGGCGCTAAACTGTCAGCTCCGGCGATTGATGCCATTGTCGAAATTCTGGAAGCTTCTGCGATCGACGATCTGATCGATTACACAAACGATCTGACTTTCAAGACGGCCGCGCTGTCCAAGTTTGCGATCAACGAGAGTTTCGAGGCTGGCTTTCGCGAATTAAAACTGATCTCGGATCTTGTGACTTCCGCCGGTTACCAATCCGACCGGATCTCGGTCGATCCGTCTGTCGTCCGTGGCCTGGAGTACTATACCGGGCCAGTCTATGAGGCCGAACTCCTGTTCGACGTCACCAACGAAAAAGGTGAAGTTGTTCAATTCGGTTCTGTGGGCGGTGGTGGCCGTTATGACGGGCTGGTCAAGCGCTTTACTGGCCGCGACGTGCCTGCAACCGGCTTTTCCATTGGCGTCTCGCGCCTGATGACGGCATTGAAGAACCTCGGCAAACTGCAAACAGCCGATGTCGTGGCACCGGTGCTGGTAACCGTCATGGACGGCGACACCGAGGCGCTCGGCCGCTATCAGAAAATGGTTCAGGACCTGCGCCAAGCGGGTATCCGGGCCGAGATGTATCAAGGCAACTGGAAAAAGTTCGGCAACCAGCTGAAATATGCTGACCGGCGTGGTTGTCCGATCGCCATCATTCAGGGCTCGGACGAACGTGAGGCTGGAGAGATCCAGATCAAGGACCTGATTGAAGGCGCCCGGCTAGCCTCTGAATCAACAGACGTCGACAATGTCACGTGGCGTGAAAGCCGACCGGCTCAGGTCACGATAAAAGAAGCCGATCTAATCGAGACCGTTCGTGGAATTTTGGCTGCGCAGGCCGAAGACCGCAGACAGGCAAACGGGGACTGATATGGCAACCGCGGGCGACACACCGGCTCTCGATCCGTCAAAAATTGATGCGGTCCTGAATTTGTTTCAGGCGGCCGGACACGCTCTGGTGTCGCCGCCCATGCTCCAGCCGGCAAATGTTCTCCTTGATCTGATTGGTGAGGACATCCGCCGCCGCCTCTACTTGACACAAGGGGCAGACGGCGCGGATTTGTGCCTGCGGCCCGACTTCACCATTCCCGTCTGCCGCCATCACGTTGCGCATGGCGACAACACCTTGCCGACGGGCTACTGCTACCATGGCCCTGTGTTCCGCCAGCGTCCGAACGGACTTGGCGAGATCCCGCAAATGGGCGCAGAAAGCCTCGGCCGCACTGATATTGCCGAAGCCGACGCTGACTTGTTGGCCCTGGCGATTGAAGCCCTGAGCACCTTCGGTCTTGAAGATGTCTCCATCCGGATTGGCGATGAGACGATTTTCGCAGCTGTACTTGCGGGGCTCGGTCTCCCAGCCGTATGGCAGCGCCGCCTGCGTGACCTTTTTGGCGAAACCGACAAATTGGCAGCAGCTGTCGAGCGGATGGCTGGTGGTATGACAAACGACGACGAGACCCGCGATGTACGCCTCGGTTTTCTGGCAGCGCTTGAGGGCGCAGATCCAAAAGCGGCACATGCGGTAGTCGAGGATCTCTTGTCGATTGCCGGGATTTCCGCCGTTGGCGGGCGGACACCTGCCGAAATCGCCGACCGTTTTCTGGAGCAAGCCGCTTTGACCCGGGGAACCGCCGGACACGGGAAGGCAGCGGATGCTCTCAAGAGCTATCTCGCGATCAAGTCGGATGGCGCCAACGCGGTGTCGGCACTCAAGTCTTTTGCGGCAGAGTACGACCTGGACTTGAACCAACCGATTGCAGCATTCGAACAGCGCTTGGGTGCGTTGGCGAACAAGGGCATTAATCCGGCCCGGCTGGCGTTCGCGGCCGACTTCGGACGGCGGCTCGACTACTACTCTGGTTTCGTTTTCGAAATCCATGGCGACACAGGATCTCGAGTCGGCCCGCTCGTCGGTGGTGGCCGTTACGACAAGCTGGTCACCCTGCTTGGGGCAAAAACGGATGTTCCGGCGATCGGATTTTCCATGTGGCTGGACCGGATTGCAGCGCGGATCGGAGGCTAACCCATGAGCAAACTTGTGATCGCGGTTCCCTCCAAGGGACGGCTTCAGGAAAACACACATGCCTTTTTCGGCCGTGCCGGTTTGAAGGTAACGCAACCGGGCGGGGCCAGGAATTATCGCGGTGCCATCAAAGGCCTGCCGTCGGTGGAGATCGCCTTCCTGTCCGCTTCTGAAATCGCCCGCGCACTTGCCGACGGTGCTGTCCATTTCGGCATCACCGGACTGGATCTGGTCGATGAAAACATTGCCGATCCAGCGAGCGCGGTCCACATCGTCACACCGCTCGGGTTCGGCCACGCCGATGTTGTGATAGCCGTCCCAAAATCTTGGATCGATGTGGAAAGCATGGCGGATCTTGGTGATGTTGCGTCCGACTTCCGCAACCGCCATGGCCGGCGCCTGCGGGTCGCCACAAAATACGTCAACCTGACCCGGGCTTTCTTTGCAAAACATGGCATCGCCGATTACCGGATCGTGGAAAGCGCCGGTGCCACCGAAGGCGCTCCTGCGGCTGGCTCTGCAGAACTGATCGTCGACATCACCTCCACCGGCTCAACCCTTCAGGCCAATAACCTGAAGGTCTTGTCTGATGGCGTGATGCTGATGAGCCAGGCCAATCTGGTGGCCTCCCTCAATGCTGACTGGTCGGACACGGCCCTCAGCGGGGCGCGGGAAATCCTCGACCGGGTCGCAGCTGAAGAAGCCGCGCGCAATGTGAAACTGGTCAAGGCTGTGGTCGATGACCGGACACAGGCGCTTCGGGCGGTTAGCAATGTCGGCGCGATCCAGCGGTTCTCAGAATCGGGATCGACCGGTTATGTGAGCGTATTGTGCCCAAAGGACGCTGTCGCTGCCTGCGCCAAGTTGCTGATCGCAGAGGGCGCAGACACCGTGACAGTGGAGACGCTCGATTACGTCTTTTCGAAAGACAATCCACTGTTTGCACCGCTGAAGGAAAAGGTTGGCGGATAACAGCCAACCTCAATTCGCACTAGCTCGGCCGCCTGAATGCTCTGCGCGCCTCTTCCACTGGCTCCCGGCAGCAGCACCCTGCCAGGTGATCGTTGACCATGCCCATGGATTGCATGAAGGCATATACTGTGGTTGGACCAACGAAGCTCCAGCCCCGTTTTTTGAGGTCCTTCGACAGCGCAGTGCTTTCTTCTGTTTTTCCAAGTGTCTTGGCGACCGCGAAGGTGATTTCTGATGGCCGGTTTTGCGGCTTTGGCTCGTAAGACCAGAAGTAAGCCGCCAGAGATCCGCATTCCTTTTTCAACTCGATCGCGCGTTTGGCATTGTTGATCGTGGACTCGATTTTTTTGCGGTGACGGACAATCCCTGCATCGCCAAGGCATCGTTCAACATCTGCTTCCGTGAAATTCGCAACGTCCTCAAACTCGAAGTTGGCAAAGGCTGCCCGAAACCCTTCGCGTTTTCGAAGGATCGTCAGCCAGGACAAACCAGACTGAAACCCTTCCAGGCAGATTTTTTCAAAAAGACGCCGGTCATCATCCACCGGCCAGCCCCACTCCGTGTCGTGGTAATGCAAATAGTCTGGTAAATTGCCATGCCACCAGCAGCGCTGCTTGCCATCGGCCCCAAGGAGCAGACCGGTCTCCGGATCCCGCTCTGCCTTGATGGTTAGTCCTGCCTCGACCATTGCGCCTCTCAATTATTCACGTTTTGTTCCACTCCATTTGCTACACGAGATGGCGGAGAGGTGCAATCTGAGACTTCCGCGTGCAGTCAACAAAAAACCCGGCTCAGTGGCCGGGTCTTGTAGATCTTCTGGAAATTATTTACGCGAAGAGCGCGTCGATGTCGTCCTGGGTTGCAACATCGATATCGGATTCCAGTGCCGGGCCATTGAGCAGCGCAGCATCGCCTTCCGCGGCTTTGGCTTCTTCAACTTCAATGTCTTTGAAGCTCTCAATGCCGCCCCAGATGTCCATCATCTGGATGATGCGATCTTCAACGAAGCGCAGTGTACCGACCACTTTTGTAATCCGCTGACCGGTCAAATCCTGGAAGTTACAGGCCTCAAAGATCTTGATTACGCGGTCCTGGATGTCACCGGCAAGCTCTGAATCCTGCCCGTTCAGACGGGCGGACAGAGTGTTCGCGGTTTCATCAATGAACTCGGCGGCTGACAGAATGCTTTCTGTCGCGCCTTCAGTCCCGACCACGACCGCATCAAGCTCATTCGTCACGCGAGTCATATCCTCGCCTTCCGACCCGGTCTTCTGGTGCAGGGTTGCGATTTCCTTCTTGGTCTGAGCGATCGCTTCATAGATCGCGTCCAGTTCCACCTTGAGCTTTGCCGCTTCCGAAAGCTCCTTGCGGAACTCGGACATGAACTTCTGGCTCATGGCTTCCGGGTCAAGTGCAGCTTGTTGCTGCTGACCTTCGCCCGATTGGATCATCGCCTTTAAGGTCGAGAGTTCAGCTAAAACTTCCTGATGCCGACGCTCTTCGGCAAACGCAGGGTCCGTGTTCGATACGGATTCCATACGTATTAAGGTTTCCGCTCGGAAGGATCGTTTCACAGCGGTCATACCTACTCCCGTCCCTGGCCCCTGCAGGCTTGTTCTCATAACGCTTTGGTCCTTATACCGACGGAAGCTTAAGGAATTGTTTTTTCGATACTAACAACATCGGCCAATGGTTTCCCGCATTGGTTACAAGGCGGCGCAGTCGCACCCTGCCAACACTGCCTAGAACAGAAACAAGCTGGTGCCGGTTGAAGATCGCATCCCGGTATTGGGCTGGACAAGTTGCCGGGGGCGTGATCTGAATTCGGCATAGATCGGAGTGAAGTCCATTGCAGCGAACATGATGCGCAAGATCCTGATTTTCATGGCGATGTTGGCTTTGTCGGCAAGCATGCCAGCCCGGGCGTCGAGTGAAGCCTTTACCACCGAAGACATCATGTTCGGATTTGAACAGACTGTCTTCGGTCTTGAACACCGCAGTTGGGGATGGCGGCCTTACCTGGTCAAAAAATTCACGACACCGGTCCGCTTTTATATCCATAACCTTGCACGCCGGGACCGAACGGCCACAGTCCGCCGCTTTGTAAAGGAGATCGATCGGCGGGTGAGCGGTTTGTCTGCTACGGTCGTCAGGCGGCCAGCAGACGCAAATTTCGAGATCTATGTTGTTGACCGCAATCAATACAAACCGGTGGTGCGGACCGACATTTACAAGAACCCGAAGGCAAAGGTTCCAGGGCGATGCCTGGTCCGTGTCATTTCAGGCCGGAACGGCATAAAGCGTTCAGCTGCGGTGATCGTTTCTGATGAAGGCGAATTCCTGTTTCAGCGCTGCCTTGTTGAAGAAGTGCTGCAGGGGCTTGGTCCCATGAATGACAATCACAAACTGGTGCATTCGGTCTTTAACGATTCCTCGCGTCACAACCGTTTTACGGTCTTCGACCAGATCATTTTGAACATGCTTTACGACCCGCGGATCAAGCCGGGCATGTCCGTGAAGCAAACACAAGACATTCTGCTTCAAATCGCGCGCGATGCCCGCAGACGCGTGCGTTAACCATCCTTTCATCAAAACCTTCATGTTCTCAATGGCAAATAAACCGCTCTGAGAAGCACGACACGCATCTTAAGTTTCGATTCATCTCGTTCTTCAACCAAGAACTAACCATAACTACCGAATGTCGGCACCAGATGCCGTTGATTCATCTTTGGCACAGCCCGCGCACCTATCATCGTTGCCAATCCGTTAACCGGCGGGGCGAAAGTTCCGCTGAACGTGGTTATCCATAAGTAACGAGTTGTGCCATGTTCTCATTATCCAAATCCGTGCCTGTCGCGGTGATTGCAGCTGGTCTCGCCTTTGTGTCCAGCGGGTTTGCGTCCGGTCCTGCCGCAGCTGGACAGGTGTCACCACCGCCGCTCGTCTTGAGCCCAAATCTTACCGAACCGTGGATGCTGCAGCTCCAGCCGCGTGTGCAGCGGCGCACCGCTGCCCCCACGCGGCGGCAAGTTCAGCAGCCTCGGGTTCAACGCCAGGTCCACCAGCCCCGTGTTCAGCGGGCCAATTGGTGGTCGCCGCGCCAACAGCCCGTTCGGCAGCAGCAACAACAGCGTGCTCAGACCCGCCAGGTTGCTCCGCAGTTTTTGCCGACAATCGTCAGCTATGACAGCAAGTACAAGCCGGGCACGATCGTGATCGATACGAATGCCCGGTATCTCTACCTGATCCAGAACGATGGGACCGCCCGCAGGTATGGTGTTGGTGTTGGAAAGCCAGGTTTTGAATGGGCCGGATCGCACAAGGTCACCCGAAAGGCCGAGTGGCCGGATTGGCGCCCACCGGCAGCCATGCGTAAACGGCGCCCGGAATTGCCGGTCTTCATGGCAGGCGGACCGGACAACCCGCTTGGCGCACGCGCCCTTTATCTTGGCTCCACACTTTACCGGATCCACGGCTCAAACCAGCCTTGGACGATCGGGCACGCCGTCTCCTCCGGCTGCATCCGCATGCGCAATGAAGATGTCATTGATCTTTACGAGCGGGTCGGCGTTGGCACAACGGTGCACGTCATCTAAAGGCGGCCACCCGCAACAGCCATCCGAAACGCGCGGCTTCAGCTGCGCGTTTTTGCGTTTGAGCGGGTGCGGCCTGCGATCGACTTCTTGCTGCAATAGTGGAATCGGTGCGAAACTATGCTCATCGCTCCGCCACAGTTAAACTTCGGTCTCTCGCATACTCTTGGAAGCCCAAAATTTGCTGAAAACCTCAGACACTCCGTACTTTCTGAAGGCTGCTCTTGTTGGGATTCTTGTCGGCGGTCTGGCCACAGGTTTTCACTCCGGTGTGGAAATTCTCATCTCGACCTATGCCAACCTGCGTACGAGCATCGGCTCGGGCATGCTGACTTACGTCGTCTCAGCGGTCGTCTCCGCCTTTTGCGTCACCGGAGCCTTTTTTCTCGTCGCCCGCTTTGCCCCAGAAGCCGCTGGCAGCGGCATCCAGGAAATTGAAGGGGCGATGGAAGACAAACGCCCGCTGCATTGGGCACGGGTTCTCGTGGTGAAATTTTTTGGCGGCCTGCTCGCCCTCGGCTCCGGTTTGGTTCTCGGCCGCGAAGGGCCAACCATTCATATGGGCGCGATGACCGCAGAAGCGCTTTCCAGATCACAAGGATTGCAGTCGGCAGACCATAAGGGGCTGCTCGCGGCAGGTGCAGCGGCTGGGCTGGCGGCGGCCTTCAATGCACCGCTCGCAGCAATCCTATTTATCGTCGAAGAAACCCGCCGGCAGTTTCCCTTTGGCTACCGGACCTACATGGCTGTTATCATCGCATCGATCCTGAGCGCGGCCATCACCGAACAATTGACGCATATCGGTCCGCCGCTTCTCATTGAAGTCACTTACATCCCGGTTTGGAGTTTTCCACTTCTTGGGCTCTTGGGCGTGTGCCTCGGGTTCCTGGGCGTCTTTTTCAATTGGGCGCTATTAAGGGTCATGGACCTCTTCCACGCCATTCCGAAGGGCGCGCGCTGGATCCCTGCCATGATGATTGGCGCTGCGACCGGCATACTGCTTGTCGCGTTTCCCGATGCAACGGGTGGCGGCGAGGATCTCGTCCGGGATCTTGTGACTAAGGATTACGGCATTCTCGCGCTATTGCTGCTGACCTTGTTCCGGTTCGGCGGCGTGCTTTTTTCATATGCCTCGGGCGTGCCGGGCGGGATTTTTGCACCGATGCTCTCGATCGCGACTTGCGCAGGGTTGGCATTCGGCGCAATCACGACAGATATCCTCCCCGTTGGCGATGCCGACTTCAAAGCCGCCTGTGCGATTGCGGCCATGGGTGGTTTTTTCGCAGCTTCCGTTCGCGCGCCATTGGTCGGAGTGGTCCTGGTCATGGAGCTCACCGGCGCTTATGCGCTGATCCTGCCGGTCCTTGTGACCTGCACCGTTGCGGCATTGACCGCGCACCATCTGGGCGGACGGCCTATCTATGAGCAGTTGCTGGAACGGACCTTGAGACTTGCCGGACAGGCCCCCGATGCAGAGCCAGACAAGACCCCGGTCCAACTTGGCACACGAAAAAGCTGAGACTTTTTCAGCCGCCTGCAGGCCTTTTTGAAATCCGGACAAGGGACAGGACAGCCGACATTAAGAGGTTTCCTTCCAGTTTGCGGCCCCTATCTGATCTGAATGAGCTGAAAACGCGTAACAACATGTGGCGGCCAAAGAAGTTTGAATACGGCCGATTTCGAGCGCGGCGAAACCGATACCAACACACAACTGTTGTGTTCTGAGAGTCTAAATATGAGCAACCTGACGGATATGGAGATTTTCGCAAGGGTCGTGAGTGCGGGCAGCATGTCGGCGGCGGGCCGCGAAATGAACCTGTCACCGGCCGTTGTTTCCAAACGCATTCGCCGACTTGAAGAAAAACTCGGCAGCCGCCTGCTTCAACGGACCACGCGCCAGATTGCAATGACAGAAGCCGGCCAAGGCTTTTATGAACGCGTGATCGCGATCCTTGCGTCTGTTGAAGAAGCTGAATCATTCGTGTCCCGCGGATCCGCAAAAGCGCGCGGTCACCTGAAAGTTGCTGTCCCCACTTCCTTCGGTCGACTGCACATTGCTCCACATGTGGGTAAGTTTTTGACCAACAATCCGGATCTTTCCATCAATCTGGACCTGTCGGACGAGTTCGTTGACATCGTTGGCGAAGGCTATGACCTGGCAATTCGGATCGCAGAACTTAGTGATTCAAGCCTCGTTGCGCGGCGTCTTGCTCCGGTTCATCGCATTTTGTGTGCGAGTCCCGAGTATCTGGAAAGATACGGCAGTCCTCAGTCCATCGACGATCTCCTTGCCAATCACGTGACATTGGCAGCTGCCAATCAGGATCCATGGCGGCTGGCGGGGCCAAACGGCATTGAGACCGTGCGGACACAATCACCGGTTAAGACGAACTCAAGCGAAGTGGTCCGTGAATGCCTTTTGTCAGGCATTGGAATTGCGTTGAGATCGACTTGGGACATCGGACCGGAGTTGCGCGAGGGAAAGCTGCAAATCCTTTTGCCTGAGTATAGGGCCTCCAAAGATGTGGGGCTTTATGCGGTATACCCAAGCCGGCAGTTCCTGCCTGCGAAAGTTCGGGTGTTTATTGACTTCCTTGCTGCCCTTTACGGCTCTTCGCCTTATTGGGATGCCGGTTTGGAGGATTGGCTACACCGGCCGAGAGCTGCGAAAGCGAGCTGAGGGAGAAGCTTTCGCGGGTCGAATTTGGTGCAACTGCGTCCCGGTGCTGCCTGCGACGGCGCGTCGCTTGCATCGACACGCAACATACTGTTGATTTGGGAAGGGGCAGTCATTGCCCAATTTGAGGGAGATACACATGAAGCGACTGCTGATGATCGCCGGCACTGCGCTAATTGCATTTACTGCGCAAGCCAGCGCTGAGGGCGACCCGGCCAAGGGCGAAAAAGTCTTTAAAAAATGCGCGGCATGTCATGCCGTTGGTGAAGGCGCAAAGAACAAAGTCGGCCCACAGCTTAACGGTGTCGTTGGCCGTGCCTGGGGTACGATTGACGGGTACAAGTACTCAGCGACCCTAAAGGAAGGCGCTGATGAGGGCCGTGTATGGGATGTTGAAACCCTTGACGCCTATCTGCTGAAGCCACGCGACGTCATCCCGAAAGGCCGCATGGCTTTCGCCGGTCTTCGCAAAGACGAAGATCGCGCCGATGTGATCGCGTATCTGTCACAGTTCAGCGAAGACGGCACAACGAACTAAATTTGTTTCTCAACTTCAAGAAGGGCCGGGTTTCAGACCCGGCCTTTTATTTTGCGGGCATCACAGGTCGTCTTTATCCTGTTTGACGTGATGTGCCCGTATTCTGCGAACCGTCCACCAAATGAACAAGACAACAACCGGTACGGCGATTGCCGTGGTGACTGAGGGCTGAGGTAATGGAAGCCCCGATCCGCTTGCCCCTTTCGCAAGATAGGAAAACAGACCCACGATATAATAGCTGACAGCAGCGACCGACAGACCCTCAACCGTTTGCTGCAGGCGCAACTGCAGGCGCGCACGTCTGTTCATGGATTCCAGCAGTGAGCGGTTTTGCTGTTCCAGATCCACATCAACCCGCGTGCGCAGCAAATTGGTCGCTCTGGCCAACTTGCGCGACAGCATCGCCTGGCGATCTTCAATAGCCTGGCAAGTTCGCATTGCGGGAGACAGTCTGCGGGACAAGAAAGACGACATCGTCAATTCACCCGGCATGGCCTCTTCCTGAAGGGCAGACAACCGGATTTTCACGATCTCATAATAGGCGCGGCTCGCGCCAAACCGAAAGGTGCTCGCTGTTGCGCCGGCCTCCAGCGAAGCTGCTAATTCCGTGAACTTGTTGAGCAGGTTTCGATTGCTGTCGAGGCCAGTTGCTGTTTTCATTTGTTCGGTCAAAGCGGCAAGCTCTATCTCAAACTTCCGGATATCGGGCGACAGGGTGTTCGCCTCAAAAAGGCCTAGCATTGCCAGAGTTCGATAGGTCTCGAGTTCCAGAAGCCGTTGAACGATCGCCCCGGTCTGCACGTCGCTCATGGAGTGGTTCAACACAAGAAACCGGGACAAACCGTCTCCATCCTGACGAAAGTCCGTTGCGACGGTCGCTTGTCCGCGCTCGAGCGATGAGACCGTCAAGCTGCCTTCTTCGAAGGTGGGCCGCCAGCGGCTTTCATCAATTTCTTCCCTCAGCTCTAGACGCACAGCAACGAGCAACTCGCCCGGTGCCCGGAACGCTGCCCCAAAGGGGTGGCCCGCCGGGGGTGCACCAAATAAGTGGTCAAGATCAGCTGAGCCATCCCAGGTATAGGTGGTGAATTCGGCGTGCTGCTCCCAGCTCAAGTGCCCCTCACCGAACTCCAGAGTGTGATACCGCGCTCCATCGGCCGGTCCGGCCACTCCTCTGGATGTACAGAACTCTTTCAGCCATTCCTTGTCACCTGCCGCCTCATCACTGCTGGTCAGAAAGGCGTAGTGGAGAACCGTTCGCGGGGTCGCAAGTGGCCGGAAAGGCCGCGCGTGAACTTCACCGAGAACCCTTTGCCGTAGGGGCGAGGCGCGGAATGTGGGCAATGCCCCACCGGTTTCCAGGTTTTTTTCCAACGACAGCCCCTCCTTGCGCTCAACAGCCGGTACAGCATGGCGGTTTCAATTGCTCAAGACCACAGGCATTTTGAATTTCTTGAAAGATGACATAAGCGCACGTGCGGCCTTTTTTGGCTTGTTTGCATCAGCTGCAATCCAAAAAATTGGATAAATTATTTGACCAATTTTAACGGCTCGACTATTTTCGCACGGTAACCACAGCGTAAATACCGATGTTTCAGCCGATAGACACTCATAAAACGGCCGACTCCGCCGTCGATCAAATTGAAGAACTGATCCTCAAAGGGGTCCTTCAATCCGGTGACCGGCTACCGGCGGAACGCGTGTTGGCAGATCAGCTTCATGTATCCCGACCCGTGTTGCGGGATGCGCTTAAAACTCTGGAAGACCGGGACCTTATTGAAGCGCGCCAGGGCGGTGGAACATTCGTCTGTGATCTAATTGGGCCGATCTTTTCCGAAGCAATCGTGCAATTGATCTCCCGGCACCCATCTGCGGTGAGCGACTATTTTGATTTCCGCCGAGGCATTGAGGGTCAGGCCTCAGCTATGGCGGCCATGCGCGCAGCTCCTTCGGATATCCGCAGGCTAAGTGACATCGTTGAGCAGATGGACACCGCGTACGCAGCGGATGACCCTCTTGTTGAAAGCCGTCTGGATGTGGAGTTCCATCATGCTGTCGGGGAAGCCGCACACAACGTGGTGCTGCTGCACACGCTCCACTCCTGCTACCGGCTTTTCGAAAACGGGGTCTTTCTGAACAGAGGCCGTCTCTACCATCACACATCGGCACGGGCTGAAGTGCTGAAACAGCACAAGGCGGTGTTTGAGGCGATTGCCGCTGGAGATCCGAAGCTCGCGCAGCGCTGCGCGGAAGAACACATTGATTATGTCCGCGCCACACTCGCTGCCAAGGAACAGCTGGATCAGCGCGAGAAACTGGCCGATCTGCGCCGCACACAAGCTTCCGATCGAGCCGTAAAAAAATAGCTCAGGGGAAAACGATATGCCGATTGTAACCGACGTCGCCGACATGCAGGCTCTTGCCAAACGGCGAGTCCCGAAGATGTTTTATGACTACGCCGACACGGGTTCCTGGACCCAAAGCACCTATTGGGACAACGAGGCGGCATTTCAACGGCAAAAGCTGCGCCAGCGCGTTGCCCGCAACATCGACAACCGATCGGTCAAAACAACCATGATCGGACAGGATGTCGCCATGCCTGTGGCACTCGCCCCGGTCGGATTGACCGGGATGCAGCATGCAGACGGTGAAATCCTGGCAGCACAGGCCGCCGAAGAATTCGGAGTGCCGTTTACGCTTTCAACAATGAGCGTTTGCTCCATCGAGGATGTTGCCGAACACACCAAAAAACCGTTCTGGTTCCAACTCTATGTCATGCGTGATCGCGGCTTTTCTGAGAACCTGATGAAACGCGCTCACACAGCTGGCTGTTCGGCTCTTGTCCTGACGCTGGATCTTCAGGTTCTTGGTCAACGGCACCGCGATATCAAGAACGGTCTCAGTACACCGCCAAAACCGAAGCCGCATGTGCTCGTTGATCTTGCCTTCAAGCCACGCTGGTGCTGGAACATGCTGCAAACCAAGCGGCGCGAGTTCGGCAACATCGTAGGTCATGTTTCCGGTGTTGAAGATATGACTTCGCTTGCCGAATGGACGGCCAGCCAGTTCGACCCGACGCTAGACTGGTCGTCAGTCGAGTGGGTCAAAAAACACTGGGACCGTAAACTGATCCTGAAAGGCATTAACGACGTTGAAGATGCCAGGATTGCAGCGGATCTCGGTGCAGATGCGATCGTTGTGTCGAACCACGGCGGCCGGCAGCTGGATGGCGCCCTCGCCTCCTATGACATCTTGCGCGATATCGTCGACACCGTTGGCGACAAAGTTGAAGTTCACGTCGATGGCGGCATCCGCTCCGGCCAGGATGTCTTCAAGGCTGTCGCCATGGGGGCCCACAGCACCTACATTGGACGCGCTTTCATCTACGGTCTTGGCGCAATGGGCAAGCCTGGCGTTCGCCAAGTCCTTGAGATCATGCACAAGGAACTTGATGTCACAATGGGCCTCTGCGGCGAGACGGACATCAAGAAGGTCGGTAGGCACAATCTCGTGCTTTAGGAAATCCGGGCGTTTCCTGACTGAAAAATCTGTGCCGCCTGAAGCGTTCGTGTCGTCAGGCGGCGCATCGCAGGACACCCGCTCCCATTCACAGAGCTGATCATCTCATCAAAAACTATCATTTGCGCTGAAGTATTCTGAAGCTCAGATTGTGCTTGTTTCTGCACAAACGAGTATTTCCCATGAGCATTGCCCAGCCAACGCTGAACCGGTCCGGTATGGACACCACTGACTTTGGTCTTTATGCCGCCACGGTTTTTGCTTGGGGCTTCAGCTGGATTGCGATGAAAGGACAGATCTCTGGTGTCGCCCCGGAAGTGTCTGTCTTTTGGCGCTTCGTAGTTGCCGCAGCGATGATGATGGCCTGGGTTCGCATGAGAGGTTATTCCCTGACCTTTCCTCTGAAAGATCACATTCGCTTCGCCGGACTTGGCGCGCTCTTGTTTTCAACGAACTTCACCCTGTTCTACTATGGCGCTGCCTATCTACCCTCCGGGCTTTTGGCCGTGGTGTTTTCAACGGCGTCTGTCTTTAACGTCTTTCTGGGACTTGTTCTCTTCCGTCAACGCCCGAGCGCACTCACTCTGGCCGCTGGCTTTCTCGGCGTCGCAGGCATTGCGCTGATGTTTTTGCCGGAGATGGCCGGAACGCAGTTCGATACAAGTGTCGCGATCGGGTTGGGATTTTGTATCTGTGGGACCTTGTCGTTCTGCTTTGGCAACATGTTGTCAGCTGATACGCAACGCCGCGGGATTGGGGTCATGCCCGCAACTGCCTGGGGAATGGTCTACGGGATGATATTCCTAGGACTGTTTTCTGCAATCCGTGGGCAAAGCTTTGCGGTTGACTGGACGCTGCCATACATCGGCAGCCTAATCTACCTGGCCTTGGTTGCCTCGGTCATTGCATTTGCATCCTACCTGACGCTTCTTGGACGGATCGGCTCCGCGCGAGCGGGATACGCCACAGTGCTGTTCCCGATTGTTGCGCTGGCGCTGTCAACGATCTTTGAAGGCTACCAGTGGACGCCGCTCGCAATCGGCGGCCTCGCCTGCGTCATTGGCGGCAACGTTATGATGTTGCGCGCTCGATAGGTCAGATTTCAACGAATGATCTGGGACCCGATGAGTTACTCGGCCGCCTCACGGGAAGACACTGTCCCCACATTGCCAATGGCCGCGATGATGTGATTGCACAGCCGGTCATGCATTGGCAGGCGGGCGTTATCTGAACGCAGCATGGCGATGTCACAATGCGGTAGGGCCGGAAAGCCGTCTCTTTCGTCCAGGATCCGCATGCCATCCCGGATGGCGCTCTCGGGAAACACCGTTAGCGCCAGTCCAGCTTGCACAGCCCCGATCAGGGCCGAGCCGCTCGCGCTCGTATAGGACACGCGGTACTGGCGTCCGGCGCGGTCCAAAGCATCCATGGACAACCGGCGCCAACTGCAGCTGGACGGGCCAAGCGCAAGCCGCAAAACATCTTGTGTGTGCGCGCTGTGCTGTTCAGATGTAACCCAGTAGAGGGGTTCACGCCGAATGATTTCGCCGCGTAACTCACTGGTATCACCGGATGTCGTGATCGCAACATCGAGCTCATTGTCGCGCACCGCTTTTGTCAACTTTACGCTGCTGGTGCATTCGACCTGAACCTCAATAGACGGGTTGAGTCGATTAAACGCGGCAAGCACCTGCGGAAGCAGCCGATCGGCATAATCGTCAGGGACGCCAAGCTTGACGAAACCAACCTCCTTTTTGCCGTTGAAGGCCAGCAAGGTTTCATCATTCAGCTGAATCATACGACGGGCGTATTCCACCAGACGCAGCCCTTGTTCAGTCAAACGCGACTGCCGTCCGTCTTTGATGAAAATGGGCTGCCCAACCCGTTCTTCCAGGCGGCGCATTTGCATGGAAACGGCTGACTGGGTCTTGTGAACCGCTTCTCCGGCCTTCGTGAAACTGCCGAGCTCGGCAATCGCAAGAAAGGTCCGAAGCTGATCAATATCCAGCGCGTGGCTCATGGAGCTCTCCTAAATGGACACATAACGCAGTCACAAGACCATCATAAAATATGATTGATTGATCCTGCTTACATCAAATTTTATGGCAATTCAATTTGTGATCATTCCGCCGCCTGCGGAACCGAAAGATTGTCGAGGGACGACATGATGTGTTCCACCAAGGCATCTGTTACGCGGGAGTTATTGTGCCAGGATCGCATGATGCCAATCTCGCAGTCCGGAAGCCGAGGAAACCCATCCGCTTCTGTCAGAACCCGCATTCCTGAACGCAACGCAGATTCAGGTAAAACGGAAATTGCCAAGCCGGCCAAAACTGCAGCCCCAACAGCGGTTGAGTTCCAACTGGAATACAAAAGACGGTACTCGCGCAGCTGGTCCTCCAGCGCACTCAATGCAGCCTTGCGCCAGTCACATGTTGCCCGGCCCAAGGCCATTGGTAGAACCGCTTCGTTTTCCGTTGCATGACGCGCAGACGCGACCCAGAGCAATGGTTCCCGGCGCAGGATCTCCACGTTTTTGCGCCCTTTTTTCTGAACGTGGGTGATGATTGCCACATCAAGCTCGCCCTCGCCGATCATGTCCGCAAGGTTCGGCGTCGGCGCACATACAACACTCACTTCAGCCTTTGGATTGGATCTTGAAAACCTTGCGAGGATCTCTGGTAGAAACCGGTCAGCGTAATCATCCGGTGTGCCCAAACGAACCAGTCCAGCGAGTTCCGTGTCATCAAACGCCGCGAGTGTTTCATCGTTCAACTGCACAAGTCGTCTGGCATAGTGCAGGAGCCGTTCACCGTGTTCGGTCAGGCGGGACTGCCGCCCGACACGAACAAACAGCGGTTTTCCAATCCGCTCTTCAAGCCGGCGCATCTGCATGGAGACCGCTGACTGAGTCTTGTGCACGTTGTCAGCAGCTTTGGTAAAGCTTCCGCTTTCTGCAATGGCAACAAATGTCCGCAGCTGATCCAAGTCTAACATGCCGCTTCACCGATAATTTCTGAAGATTAAAAATCGGAACCAAGCCATCCAAATTGGCTCGAATCCGGGAGTTTTCCTAAGATACAGCCTTCATATCACAATATCTGATTATTCATATCAAAAACATTCGTTGGAATAATGGATGAATCCATCGCATTTAGAGCGTGTTCCAAACAAAGGACTGCCCCAAGGGCGCGGAACAAGCGGCCGGAAATTCCTCCGGCGGCTCACAGGAGAATTACGCCATGTCACATATCGCACACCACCCCATTTTCGCTCTTTCCGGGCAGTTGGTTGCCCGTGCCCTGCGCGTGTTCAAGAACCGCCGCCAAATGGGCAAGCTCTCGGAGTTGAGCGACGCAGCATTGAAGGACATTGGACTAACCCGGAGCGATGTTCGACGAGCTATCGCGCTACCGGTTCACACCGACCCGGTACCTTTTTTGACGCAGATGGCCAACGGACACAGCATCGCCGCACTGCAGCCTATGCCCCGTGCCGCCAACGAGGGTCCCAAAGCTCCGCGACTGACAGTTATCCCGGCACATCCCCGGCCGGAAATCGCAGCTTGATTGGAAATTGTTTAGCAGCCCCTGTCGGCAAGCCTTGCTGACGTCAACTGACCCGCCTTTTCGGCGGGTCTTTTTTTGTTCGTCTCATTTGCCGAGGTTTTTGGTTGCTGTCGCGAAAAAATCATCAAACGCCTTGAACTGGCTGGACTGCAGGTCCCGCCCCGCCGACATCCAACCGGACACCATTTCGTCGAACTCCGACGCCTCGTCTTCCTCGACCTCATCATCGACCAGGTCGTCTTCGAGCTCCGGCTCCAGCTGAGCTTCATCCTCGACATGGCGCGCCGCGGCAGGTTGCAGGAACGAGCCCCAGAAGGCATTCATTGCTTCCGTGTACCCTTGAAGGTAATCGATTGGAGCTGGTGCCCGTTTTGGCCGCCCGCGCGCAAAGCCGCGCAGGTAGGCATCCAACAGCACCTGGGCCTCCCCTTGCAGGAAAGGCCTCGCCACTTGTCCAAAGGCAAGTGTTGCCGCAACCGGCATCAACTCCTGCACAGCGTCTCGTTGAACCCCCGTCATCGTGGAAATCTGCGCAGCAACGGCCTGCTGAACGGCTTCCGGACCGAAGAATGGCGTCAGGGATTGTTGTGTGGGAGCTTGGAAAAATTTTGCATAGTCAGCAAAGGGATTGCCGGAACCGGCTGACAGTTGCGCTGCCTGAGCAAACCAGTCTGGCATACTCTTGCTCGGCGTACCGAAATGCTGAAACCCGGACAGCGCGGCAGGCATCAGATGTTCCATGACACGATTAAGGTCGTCATTGGACCAGCCAAAGCGCTCTTGCATATCTTTGCTCAAGGAGAAGATATCGAACGGCGGCGCCGCCTTGTCATGTGCTGTCATCACGCTGCCTCGACTGTCTTGCGCAAGGCCCTGAGAAACAAGGCTATCTCGCTCACAGTGACTGCTTCACGGCAGAACGTCAATTGATCCCGGCAAAGCTTTTGCCGGGATAAGAAAAACCACTTAGGCTTTTGAGAGGATCAGTAGGCGTAATCCCGGAAGATCTGTGACAGGTCTCCGTTCCACGATCCGTTGTACCGCTGAAGAAGAATATCGGCCGGGCACATGCCTGCTGCGAGACCTTCCTCAACCGGTGCAAGATGGACCCGTTCATCCAGGTCGCCATCACTCATGCGGGCGCGGCGTTTGAGGCCTTCTTGAGAAAACGCCAAGACGTCCTTGGCAACATCCAGCACGGTTCCAGTGCGGAACGGTGTCTGCAATGCGGTTTCCGGCACACCAGCCCGCAACGCTGCCCGCTCTTCTGCTGTCCAGTCTTTCACCAGTTCAAACGCCTGATCCAGAACACCGGTGTCGTAGAGCAGTCCGACCCACAAGGCTGGCAGCGCGCATATCCGCCGCCATGGGCCTCCATCGGCACCCCGCATCTCAATGTATTTCTTCAGCCGCACATCCGGGAACAAGGTCGACAGGTGGTTGTTCCAGTCACCAAGGCTCGGACGGGCATCCGGGATCTTTCCCTCAAGGGCCCCATTCATGAAGGCTCGGAACGTGGTTCCAGTGACATCGTGATATTCAGCGCCCCGCTTGACGAAATACATTGGAACATCAAGCGCCCATTCGACATAGCGTTCAAAGCCGAAGCCGTCCTCAAAGGCAAAGGGCATGTCGCCCGTGCGGTCCATGTCCGTATCGGTCCAGATCTGGGCGCGGAACGACTTGAAGCCGTTCGGCTTGCCGTCAGTGAACGGGGAATTGGCAAAGATTGCCGTCGCGATTGGCTGGAGCGCCAGACCGACACGCATCTTTTTGACCATGTCCGCTTCTGTTTCAAAATCCAGGTTCACTTGGATCGTCGACGTGCGGTACATCATGTCGAGGCCAAGGGATCCGACCTTCGGCATGTAATTTGTCATGATGTCGTAGCGCGACTTCGGCATGCGCGGCATGTCTGCCCGGGCCCAGGTTGGCGCCATTCCAATACCCAGGAAACCGACCCCCAGCGGCTCTGCCACCTGACGGACATGGGCCAGGTGCTGGTTGGCTTCGCGGCAGGTCTGGTGGAGATTGTCGAGCGGCGCGCCGGACAATTCGAACTGACCACCTGGTTCGATGGAGATCGCACCGCCGCCTTGATCATCGGCGAGGCCAATGATCTTTCCAGCGTCCTCGATCCGTTCCCAACCGAGTAGGCGCTCCATGCCTTCCAGGACAGCTTCGACACCATTGGCGCCGCCGTAGGGGATCGGCGAATTGTCTTTTATATTGAAGCCGAACTTCTCGTGTTCGGTCCCGATCCTGAAATCGCTTGTCGGTTTGCAACCCGCTTCCAGTGTTGCCGCCAGATCAGCGACCGTTTCAATCGGTGTGGCATCGACCGTATCGCGGGCCATACAACCATCCTTCAGTGTTTGCGGTGCAAATCATAAGGAGCCCAGCCCCCTTAAAACCGCGATGATCCGATGCCTTTTCCGGCGTTTATGAGTTCCGGTGATTTAGGAGTCTTGAAAGTAGAATGCAAGCGCAGATGCGACACGCAGGTGCGCCTCACGCAATCCTGAAGACCGTCAAAGCCTCCTCACGGCCCCTGAGTTTTATAGGACCCAGGCTGGTTGCCTTCACTCCTTCAGGCAATTGCGCCATGGTGTCTCCGCTTGCAAGCGCGATGACCTTGGCACCTGGGTCAACGTGCTTGCCATACTCTTGCAGGCGGGCTGCAACGTTCACCGCATCACCGATGACCGTATAATTCATTCGCGAGGCAGACCCTATGTCACCAACAACAACCTTGCCAGTATGAATGCCGATCCTGAGGCGCATGTTCAACGCGCTGTCCTTTTCAATCTGCTCAGCCAATGCCGTGACAGCCGCGATTGCCTTCGAGGCATGGTCCGGTTGGTCGGACGGTGCCCCCCAAAATGCCATGACACCGTCTCCAAGAAACTTGTCGATGGTCCCGTCCCTGTCGGCGATTACTTTTGAGACCGTTTCGAAATAGCCGTTCAGATAGGCCGCTGTTTCTTCTGCGCTCAAATTGGATGCCAAGCTGGTGAAGCCTGCAAGGTCCGTGAACACAATCGTCATTTCCCGGAGTTCAATGTTCCGGCTGTCGGTCATGCCTTCTTCGATCAGCCGGGTTACGAGCTGACGCGGCACGTATTTGGCAAAGGCATTGAGTGCACCGATCGACCCGTTGAAGGCCTGATTAACATCGTTGAGTTCAGCCAAAGGCGAAGACGGCAGACGGTGTTCTTCATGAAATTCCAGCTTGCGGAGATCAGCGGCCGCTTCAGCCAACCGTCCCAGCGGACGCCCCAACTTGCGCCCAACTATGAACGACAAGGCAGCTCCAGCGAGCAGCGCCGCCAATGCTGCGTAGAGCACCACCTGGGTCTGATCCAATGCTTCTCCGAATTGGTCGGCTCGATAAAGCGTTCCGATGATCCAACCGTCGGCAGGTCCTGTGTCGAGCTCCATATAAATCGCGGTGTAGAAGCCGCCAAAAGCTGGAAACAAACGTCCGCTAATCTGCCCGTCAATCATGTGCGCCTGACGCCCTGCATCCCAGATCAGGTGTAACGGTGTTTCCGTCATTTCTGTGAGCGATGGCAATGGCGTCTCCGGCGATGCCGAGTAATCCACTCCCTCCAAGCCGTGGACAACAATCACGTTGTTGCGGCCTGAGAGCAAAAACACTTGCTGCCGGTTATCCCAGGTCATGTCCCTGGCGACATCAAGAAACACGGCACGCGGATAATGAACGAACAGGCTCTGACCGTTTCCAAGGTCCAATTCGGCAGTTTTCACGGCTTCCGCCTGCCCCTCGCGCCATTCAAATGCGGACCACGCGACGTCCGGCAGTTCGTCGGCCGGCGCATCGTCCATGACCGATCGGCCAAGTTCAAACTCAGCATTTTCCGGAAGCAGCTTTTTATATGCCTCAAGATCGTCGTCGTTCAGGTGCCGCTGCATCGCCGCTGCATGAACTGCAATCGTGCGAAGCAGAACATCTTGTTCAGAGAAGAACTTGTCCAAAACAGCCTGATTGGCATTCAGGATGGCCGCCGCTTGCTGATCCAGCAAGCGGCCCGCAATACGCCGGTCCGCAGCAGCCATGTAAGCAATGATCAATCCGCAAATTGCGACTAGCAGAAGCGAGAAAACCAACCCGAGCGCCACACCAACCGGAATTCTGAAAGGTTTCCGGCCACGTCGCGAATGCATTGGCCCGCCGTGCTGGGAAAGGGTTGGAGAAGCGTTGTCTGGGGCAGAGATATCTTTTGCTGGGCGCTTCTCCTTGTCCATGGCTACTTCCAGTCTCCGACGGTTGCTTGGACAACAGCAAGGGCTGCGACTGCTGCCGTGTCGGCCCTTAAGATCCTCGGGCCCAATGGGATTGGGGTCACGAAATCCAGGTCTTTCAAAAGTGCGCGTTCGTCTTCCGAAAACCCGCCTTCCGGCCCGATGAGAATGGCCAACGGCGGTGGTCCGTTTTCTTTCAGCTGCACAAGGGTCAAAAGAGGATTGTTGGTCTCTTCGCCTTCGTCGCAGAAAAGCAGTTTCCGTCCAGCATGTGCCTCAGGCCATGCGGCAAGAACATCTTTGAGCGACATCGGAGACAAAACACTAGGGACAGAAAGCACGCCGCATTGCTCGGCCGCTTCAATGACATTTGCCTCCATGCGCTCGACATTTACCCGGCTGGACTGTGTGTGCTGCGTCATGACCGGCATAAGACTGCCTGCCCCCATCTCGACCGCCTTTTGGACCATGTAATCCAAGCGTGCGTGCTTGAGCGGCGCAAACATGTAGATCAAGTCATTTGGTGCGGATTGTTCGCGCGTCCGTTCCATGAGTTGCAGCGAACAGGCACGCCGGCCGCTGCTCTGGATCTTCGCCAGCCACTCACCGTCGCTGCCGTTAAAGACCAGAACGTAGTCCCCGTCCTTTAAACGCAAGACGTTCAAAAGGTAGTTCGCCTGCCCGCGATCCGCTTCGATACGGGCGCCATCAGCCAGGATGTGACGCAGAAAAAGACGTTGCATATTAAACTCGTATTTCCCCATGCGTTTTAGGTAGGCGGTGGAATGTGCTCGATTCAAGGCGGATTTTTCAAAACGTCAGATGCTTCACAGCATTCCTGTTTCCAGGCGATTTTCAATCCTCGGGACTGTTTTGAAAACTGCGGGCCTTGATTTTTGAGGCCCGTTCAGATGAGTAGGACATCAATTTTCGATAACCGGGAAAGCAATTCACGTGGGACAGTTTGCCGACGATGTCTCCAAGATCCATGAGCTCCTGTCCGGAGTTCTGGAACCGACACCTCTCCAATACAGCCAATATCTGTCCGACCTCCATCAGGCCGACATCTGGCTCAAGCGGGAGGACCTTACCCCGGTGCGCAGCTACAAGGTGCGCGGCGCCTATGCCTTTATCCATCAGGCCTTGGACAAAGATCCAGACTGCGCTCTTTTCGTGTGCTCTTCCGCAGGCAATCATGCGCAGGGCTTTGCCTTTGCCTGCCGGCATTTCGGCAAGCCGGGCATCGTCTTCATGCCGCTCACAACACCTCAACAAAAAATCCAGAAGACCCGATCTTTTGGCGCGCCGCTCGTAGACATCAAACTCATCGGTGACGGCTTTGACGCCGCGAACAAGGCCGCTCTGGAATACTGTGCGCAGAACAACGGCTTGATGGTGCCGCCGTTTGATCACGAAACAATCATTCTGGGGCAAGCCACCGTCGGCAAGGAAATCGTGGAACAGACACCTGAAGGCACCAACTGGGACCGGCTCATCCTTCCGGTCGGCGGAGGCGGACTGTCTGCGGGCGTGAGCCGCTATTTTTCCGAAAAAGGGCTCACCGCGAAATTCAGTTTGGTCGAGCCGGAAAACGCTCCCAGTCTTTACAACAGCCTCCAAGCAAATGAGCGGGTGCGGCTTGACTGGGTCGATAACTTCGTCGATGGCGCAGCGGTTGCCCAAATCGGCACAGAAAACTTCAAACAGCTTTCCACCTTCGCACCAGAAGACGTGATCCTCGCCCCCACCGACGGTGTGTGCGCGACCATGATCGATATGCTCAACATTGAAGGGATTGTGCTGGAGCCGGCAGGAGCACTGGCTATTGATGCACTCAATCGGCTCCCCATGGAGCAGGTGAAGGGGAAGAAAATCGTCTGTGTGGTTTCGGGCGGCAACTTCGACTTCGAACGTCTGCCGGAGGTGAAAGAGCGGGCGCTAAAGTTCTCCGGCCTCAAAAAGTACTATGTCATCCAGTTGCCACAGCGTCCGGGGGCATTGAAAGACTTCCTGTCTCTGCTGGGCCCGGATGATGACATTGCCCGGTTTGAGTACCTGAAAAAATCTGCCCGCAACTTCGGTTCGGTTCTCATCGGCATTGAGACAAAACAGCCAGAAAACTTCCAAACCTTGCACGACAGCTTTGACCGGTCTGACATCCGCTGGGAAGACATTACGGACAATGAGGCAATCGCGAACTTCGTGATCTGACCTCGTGACCTGCCCTTGACCGGCGTCATCCCAACCGCCAATTTCACGGGGCAAAAGGGAATCACGCAATTGGCCGATACTTCATCCAACGTCGCTGAGTTTTCCGTTTCGGAAATCTCGTTTTCCATCAAACGCACGATGGAAGACGCATTTGGCTATGTGCGGGTGCGCGGCGAGTTGGGACGGATTTCGCGGCCGGGATCGGGCCACATTTACCTGGATCTGAAGGATGACCGTGCAGTTCTGTCCGGTGTTATCTGGCGCGGCGTTGCGTCCAAACTGAAGATCCAGCCAGAACAAGGTCTGGAGGTGATCGCGACGGGCAAGATCACAACATTCCCGGGCCAATCCAAATACCAGATGGTCATCGACGCACTGGAACCGGCAGGCGCCGGCGCGCTGATGGCGTTGCTTGAAGAGCGCAAGAAGAAGCTTGCCGCCGAGGGCCTCTTTGCCGAAGAACGCAAACGCCCACTGCCATCATTACCAAATATAATCGGCGTTGTGACATCCCCCACCGGGGCTGTGATCCGCGATATCCTGCACCGCATCTCCGACCGGTTTCCGGTCCATGTCCTTGTCTGGCCCGTCCGCGTTCAGGGCGAAACAAGCGGTGCGGAAGTTGTCAACGGCATCCGAGGCTTTAACGCCTTACAGCCTGGCGGTAGGATTCCACGCCCGGACCTCGTCATTGTTGCGCGAGGTGGTGGCAGCATCGAAGACCTTTGGGGTTTCAATGAAGAAGCCGTTGTAAGGGCGGCGGCGGAAAGCCAGATCCCCCTGATTTCGGCCGTTGGCCACGAGACCGACTGGACATTGATCGATCTGGCTGCAGATCTCAGAGCCCCGACGCCGACCGGGGCTGCCGAGATTGCGGTTCCGGTCAAGGCCGAGCTCATGTCCATGGTCGATGACCGGGCGCGACGACTGTCGACCGGCTTGCAGAGGTTTGTCGGGTCACGGCGAACGGAGCTGCGCGCCGCAAGTGCTGCGCTCCCCGCCCCACGAGATTTGCTGGCTTTGCCCAGGCAACGGTTCGACACGGCGGCCAACAGCCTGGAACGCGGCCTGATCGTCAACACCAAGCATCACCGCTCTACCTATCAGAACGCTTCGGCCCGCTTGTCCCCCATCGTGCTCACGCGGCTCAGCACAAAGGCGCGGCAGGATCTTTTGGTTGCTGGGGATAGGCAGCAGCGGGCCCTATCTGTCGGGATTGCGCAAAAACGCCAGGCGTTTGACGCTGTTGTGGCCCGATTGACACCCTCTCGGCTGTCTCAGCAAACCGCCCTTTCCAAAGAACGCGTAACTGGCCTCGGCGACCGGCTTGACCGGGCTTACCTGACCCGGCTTAAGGACAGTGCAGCCAAGCTGGACGGCCTGCAGAAACTTTTGAAGTCGCTTTCCTACAAGGATGTGCTCGCCCGTGGCTATGCGGTGGTGCGCGATGCTGATGGCCAACCGATCCGATCCGCTTCCGCGGTTGAGACTGGTGCAGCGCTGTCCGTTGAACTGGCCGACGGTACACTTGACGTTGTTGCCGTGAGCAGTGGCTCAGCGCTGAAGAAACCCAAAACCTCCGCAACCAAAAAAGCAGCTTCACAAAAGCCCGCCGCTGACCAAGGAAGTCTGTTTTAGGACTGTTTTTTGCGGCCTGCTCTACCCTCTGATCATGCAGATTGCGAAACCGCTCAATTTGAAAACTATTTTATCCATTCCTTTTCTGAACACTTAATTCGCCGCCCCTAGACTGCCGCTTCAAGAAAAGAGCTCAATGGACGAACCGCTCCGGTGGAGACCACACTGGGGCGTCCTGACATGAAAGTCTCACCGGTTAAATGACGGGTTATAGGCAATGCGCGTAACGTCTAACGACTTGCAAAAGCAGTTGGAACAGCAAAACACGACTCGAGGCCTGTCGCTGCCGCAGGTTGCCTCAACAACATTCACGGCTCCTGCTTACACTGCCGCGACACGAGAAACCAAACCCGGCAAAACGTCTGGCCTCTGGTCTGCAATGTGCTTCGTAGGAGGAACCTTGTTCGGCTTCCGCGGTCGGGTCTCCCGTCTCGACTACTGGATTATCGGATCGGCCTACACGGTCACATCCATCATTGGCTACATTGCCTTTGCCCAAGCCGCAGGCTCTTTCAATTGGGGAGACATTGCTTCTGCCAGCCATGACATCGGTTTTGTGCTCCGGTTCCTGACGTTCTGTTTCGTCATGATGATGCTGCGCTTCTCTCTCGAAGCGCGCCGGTTTCAAGACCGTGGTGTGACAGGGTATTGGTACTTCGGTTATCTCGTTCCGTTTCTGAACATCTATTTGCTGTTGGCCAACAGCCTGATGCCGGGAACCAAGGGCGCAAATCGCTACGATCTTTGATCACGGACTTGCCCGTTAAAAAGCCGCCGGAAATCCGGCGGCTTTCTTTTTTGGGCGAACTCGACGTCAGATCTACCCCATCAACGATGGCAGCCAGGTGATGATCGACGGGAAGGCGAGCAAGCCGGCAATCGTCAGAACGTCTGCGATGAAGAACGGGATACAGCCGCGGAAGACTTCCTGAACCGGGATGTCCGGGCGCACGCCCGACACCACGAAACAGTTCAGCCCAATTGGCGGGGTGATCAAACAGAGCTCCGCCATCTTCACCACCAGAATTCCGAACCAGATCGCGCATGCTTCGCCCGACATGCCAAATGTACTGTCGGCCGCAGAAACGCCCTCGCCGCCATTCAGCGCCATCACCGCAGGGTAGACTACCGGCAGAGTCAGGATCAGCATGCCGATCGCATCCATGAACATGCCCAGCACGGCATAGGCCAGCAGAATGCAGATCATGATCAGCCACGGAGAGAACTCCAGGGCAACGATGAAATCCCGGAATGCTTCCGGCAATCCGGCGAAGCCCAGAAAGCGAACATAGACCAGAACGCCCCAGATCAGGGTGAAGATCATGACCGTCAGCTTGGCTGTCTCATGAAGCGCTTGTCCGAGTTGCTGGAACTTCATGCCCTTTGCAAAGGCAACCATCAGAACCACGAAGGCGCCGAGCGAGCCGGCCTCTGTTGGCGTGGCCAGTCCGAAGAAGAAGGAGCAGAAAATGATCCCGATCACCGCCACAATTGGCAGCGTGCCCGGGATGCTCTCAAACCGCTGTTTCCAGGTGAACCCCTTAATGGCCGGAGCATCGCCGCGCCAGGCAGACACCCCCACAATGATCGCTACATAGATCAGTGCGGAAAACACGCCCGGCAAAAAGCCCGCGATTAAGAGTTTGCCGACCGACTGCTCGACCAGGATCGCGTAGATGACCAGGATTGCAGATGGCGGGATCAGAGATGCAAGCGTTCCGCCTGCTGCCACAACAGCGGCGGACAGTCTTGGCGAGTATCCCTCTTTGAGCATTTCTGGAATCGCAACGCGCGCAAAAACTGCAGCCGTCGCCACAGATGCACCGGATACGGCTGCAAAGCCTGCGGTTGAGAAAACCGTGCCAACGGCCATGCCGCCCGGCATCCAGCCAAGCCAGCGCTTGGCGGCTTCAAACAGCTGCTTCGTGAAACCTGCATAGAAGGCCAGAAAGCCAATCAGAATAAAGGTCGGCAAAACCGAGAGGGCATAGGTGACGGATTTGGAATGCGGGATGGTGCCCGCCATCTTGAGAGCAACAAAGAAGCCGCGCTCAAAACCCATTTTCAGCGAGAAATGCAGAATAAGGCCGACCAGCCCTACGAAGGCAGCGGCAAAAGCCACACGGACACCCATGATAACCAGAACCAGCAAGACGCCGGTCATCAGGAGACCTACTTCAAACGGTGTCATTTGGTGTCTCCTGCAACAGCGTCGTCGCCAAAGGCTTCTTCGATTTCATGTTGGGCGACCTTTTCAACGTCCTCGATAACAGGGACAGCAACTGGCTCGCGATCAGGATTGCGTACAAGACGGGCATATCCATAAATCTGCATGAGAAGGCGCAAGAACAGCAGGCTCAACGCAACGGGAATGACGAGTTTCGATGGCCAGGTCGGGAGGCGGATATCCATCGTGCTGTCACCAATCGACCAAGACCGGTCGAAATGGAACCAGGAGCCCCAGATCAACAGGGCGACCGTAAAGGCGATCACGATCACACCGATCATTTCGAAGATATACAGCGTTCTACCGCGCAGTTTGCCGAGTACGATTTCCATTCGGATGTGACCGCCAACTCTTTGGCAATACGCCACACCGGCAAAGGCAAATATCGCCATGGCCTGTTCGGTGATGTCGATAAAACCCGGGATCGGCGTGTTGAAGAACAACCGGCCTAGGACCTGAGCAACAGCCAAAAACATCAGTGACAAAATGGAGAAGGCAGCGATCATGTTGAATCCGTTTTCAACGTGACCAAGCCATCCATCGAACCGGATATATGTTGTGGGACGGTCGGTGTCTGAACCGCCCGATTGAGGAGAAATGTTCATGAAATCAGCCCTGTGGAAAGTCTCCCCGGCAGTTGGTGCCGGAGAGACATCTTCGAGTTCAAGTGAGGCTGACGTTATTCAGCGATGGTCTTTTTGACCATGTCGAGCAACTCTTGAGCCGGCAAACCGTTAGCGGTTTGCTCTTCAATCCAAGCTGCGTGGATCGGACCGGCCTTTTCGGCAAATGCCGACAGTTCCTCATCAGAGAATTCGACCTGCTGAATGCCAAGCTTGTCCAGCTCCGGCCACCACTTGTCATAAACCTTGGCGTAGGTAGCCAGGTAATGGTCGAGGGCCGGATCGACGGAAGAGTCGAGGGCGGCCTTGAAGTCATCTGGAAGCGCTGCGTAGGCGTCTGTGTTGACAACGATCGGGCAATGAACGGTGCCCGGGTTCAGGTTCTTGGTCCACCAATCGGCAACTTCAACGACCCGGAAAGACAGATGCGCATGTGGTGCAAAGCCAGCGGCCTGAACTGTGCCGGAGTCAATCGCCTGATAGGTTTCAGATGCGGTTACGGATGTCGGAACAGCACCTGCTGCTTCCATCAGTTTGCCGAGACCACCCAGCGCGCGAACACGCATGCCGTCGAAATCGGAAACAGATACCGGAGCATCGCCTTTGCCGGCAAAGTTATATTGCGGCATCGGAGACGGCATCAGAAGTTTGGCGTTCCAACGGCCGAGATCCTGCTGGACAGCCGGATGATCGTAGAGCGCCTTGGAAACCTTAACTTCGGTCTCAAGATCTGAAACGCCCAGGAACGGCAGTTCAAGAACGGTCAATGTCGGGTTTTTGTCGGCGTGGTAAGATGCGCAGAACTGAGCCATCTCGAAAGCGCCGAAGGAGATACCATCGAGGTTCTCACGGGACTTGGACAGCGCGCCACCATAGTGCAGGACGATTTCAAACTTGCCGTCGGTCTTTTGAGCGACCTGCTCAGCAAGCTTCTCGACATGCTCGGTGAACGCCCGGCGCTTGCCCCAAAGGGACACGTTCCAAGTGACATCGGCAGCGAAAGTTTCAGTTGCAAAAATAAGGGCAAGGGCGCCCGCGGATACCGCGGTCGCGGCTTTGAGTGACGTGAGCATGAAATCCTCCCAGATTATTGGCTCAATCTCTTGACCACCCGGCCAGCAATGGGGTGCTGACCAAGTCAGAGCCTAATAAGCATGACCCGTGCCAGCTTCAATTGACAACCGAAAACTGGGCAAACTGGCGGCTTTTTCGGGCTCAATACAAAACTACCGCAGTGCACCTAGGCGAGATCTTGCCGATGCTCATATTGCGTCGGCGATTTTTCGCCGATCGCCGAGTTTCAGGCGGCTCCCGTTTCCGGGTCGCTCGCTTGATCCCGGCTCAATCCGAGGCGTGCCATCTTCTCGTTGAGCGTCCGGCGAGGCACGTTCAGCTCGCGCATGACATCGGCAACCTTGCCACCATGACGCCTCAAGGCTCCTTCGATCAAAGACCGTTCGTAAGCGTCCATGAGATCTTTCAATCCGCCTGATCCCATCGGCGACACGTCATCGCGTCGGCCAGTGACGAGTTTTTCGAGCGGTTGCGGATTGACCTGCGCGTTCAAAACGAACCGCTCGGCCGCATTGCGCAGTTCACGGACGTTGCCCGGCCATCCGTAGGTTTGTAAAAACGCTTCATCAAGCGAGCTCGGCGTTGGAGCCTCCATGCCGTATTGAACTGCAAACCGGTTGAGAAACGTATCAAACAACAAGATGCTGTCCCGGCCACGTTCCCTCAAAGGCGGAATGACGAGTTCGATTGCATTCAACCGGAATAATAGATCTTCTCGCAACCGGCCGGAAGCCACCGCTTCCCGCGGATCAACATTTGCCGCGCTCACCAACCGGATATCGACGTCAACTGGCCGGTGACCACCAATCCGGTCGACCTTCCGCTCTTGCAGAACCCGAAGCAGTTTTGCCTGGAGCGGCAGCGGCATGGATACAATTTCATCCAGAAACAAGACACCGGAGTTCGCGGCCTCGATCCGGCCGATCCGTTGCCGGTCTGCACCTGTAAACGCCCCGGCTTCGTGGCCAAAGAGTTCTGCTTCGACCATGGTCTCCGGCAACGCGGCCGCGTTGATCGCCATGAACGGAGCGTCCTTGCGGGCGCTGTAGTCATGCAGCGCCTGAGCGATCACTTCTTTTCCCGTCCCGGTTTCACCGGTGATCAGAACCGCAGCATCGGTTTGCGCAAAATGCAGGATCTGTTGCCGCAGCGCTTGCATGGCCGGGCTGTTACCGATCAGCCGGCTTTCTAGGCTTGAACTGTCCGCGATCTGGGTCTTCAGCGCCCGGTTCTCCAAAACAAGCGCGCGGCGGTTGCACGCCCTGCGAACCACTTCCGCGATCAGGTCCGGATCGAAAGGCTTTTCGACAAAGTCATACGCACCGGCGCGCATTGCTTCCACGGCCATTGGAACGTCGCCATGGCCGGTGATCAGGATAACCGGCAGATCACCGTCCAGTTCTCCAACTCTGCGCAGCAAGGTCATGCCGTCGTCACCATCCAGCATCACGTCCGTGACGATACAGCCACGAAAATCCGGGCTCAGAACCGCCATGGCCTGGTCAGCCGTTGCCACCTCGATCGTCTCAAATTCGGCAAGCCGGATCCATTGACGAAGCGCTGCGCGCATGGACGGATCGTCGTCAACAATCAGAACCGGGGTGTTCGTGGATTGAGAGGGTTTTGAATTAAGCGTTGTCATTCAGCAACTTCTGCTTCCAGACGGACAAAAGATGCATCCGTCATTTCTGCCGATTTGACAGCCGGCACCGTGAGTTCAAAGGCAGCACCGCGTGGCACGTTGGCGGAGACCGCCAAATCACCGCCGAGGTCTTCTGCAATTCGCATGGAGATGGCCAGTCCCAGCCCCATCCCTTCCGCACTTGTTTTGGTTGAGAAAAACGGATCGAAAATACGTTCACGTAGATCCATGGGGATCCCTGGGCCGTTATCGAGCACCCGCACGACAACAGTGTCCCCAGTCTCAACGATATGCAGCCGGACTTCACCACTGTCTTCTGCGGCGGCCGCATCTGCGCCGTTGCGCAACAAGTTGACCAGGATTTGCTCGATCCGCAACGGGGCCGTCTCAACGATCAAGGGCTGGTCCGGCATATCGATTTTCAGAGTAACACCTGTTTCTTCAAACCTGGGGCGGACAATTTTTTCCGCCGCCAAAATGCTTTCTCGAAGGTCGACGGTTTCGATCCGGCTCTCGCCCGGACGCGCAAACCTCTTGAGCTCTTGGGTCAGGCTCGCCATGCGCATCTGAAGGGATTCAATCTCCTGCAGGTTTTCTGCAGCCGTGTGGGTATCCCCTTTTTCAAGGAACTTGCGGGTGCCTGCCACAAACATTCTGAGCGCCGCCAGGGGCTGGCTCAGCTCATGAACGACAGCAGCCGACATTTCACCAACCGCTGCGAGACGGCTGGAGCGCGCAAGGCCCCGTTGTGCTTCCAGAAGTGCGTGTTCCACACGCCGGCGCTCTTTGATTTCCCCAACCAGCCGCTGGTTCAGTTCCTTCAGATCTGCTGATTCCTGGCGAAGCGCGGCGGACGCCCGGCGCAGCCTTTGCCCGCGCAAGCCAAGCACAATCACCGCATAGAGAAGGCAAAGCGTCAGGGTGATCACCCAAATCGGCAGCAGGCTCTTGTGCGCTTCTGCCTGCGGCACGAGGAAATGCAATTTCCAGCCGAGTAGATCCACATCGGTCGAGTTGTGCCGATAGGCCTGCCCGTCAATGGTCAGCTGGTTTGGCCCGGTTACTGGCGCGTCACTGATCGGGGTCAGCGGTTCATTTGCGTATTTCTGACTGCTGGCAATGGCATCCCGCGTAGCCATTGGAAGCTCGGCCAAAGTCCGATAGCGCCACTCCGGCTGGCTGGATAGAAAAATCACACCGTCGGCATCGGTGGCAAAGACGAGCTCTCCACCTTCCGCCCAGGCGTTTTCAAGCTCGCTGGTATCTACTTTAACGACCGCAACCCCAACCGGATCTCCTTCGACCGGCGTCGGCCGCGCCAGGAACAAACCGGGACGGCCAGTGGTCAAACCAATGGCGAAAAACTGCCCCTCCTCACCTCGCATCGCCGCCGTAAAGTATGGCCGGAACCCATAGTTCCGGCCGACGAGGGAAAGCGGTTTTTGCCAGTTGCTGGCCGCCAACGTCGTCCCGGCAGCGTTCATAACATAAAGAAGGTCTGCACCTGAATTTTCCGCCATTTCTTCCAGAAAACGATTGGCGCTCTCTACCGGCTGACCAAGGCCAATTGCTGCCGTAGCGCGTGGATCCCGAGCAATCATGTAAGGAAGGTAGCGGTATTTCTGGTATTCGCCGATGATGGTTTGCCGGTACAGCGTCAACCGTTCTGCAGCTATGCGGTCGACGTTATCATCATCCAGTTCCTGGAAGACGTAAGCGAGCACAGCCGCGGCTGCCACCATGAAAACAGGCGGCAGCAAGAGTATGAGCCAACGGGTCGACATGGCTTGTTATTACCGATTTTTTTCCTGGCCGCCAGCACACGCCTATTCCAAACCTGAATTGATAAGGGTCAAAGACGCCAAATTGCGGAGGCATATAGATTTTTCACAAGGCTGGGGCAAAACTGACTGCCAGCCATAGGAGGGTATTATGCCAATTAAAGATATTTTGACGGTCCTGGATTTGGCGGGCGATCAGCCGGCAGCAAAATATGCTTTGGAGTTCGGCCGGGTTCATGATGCACATGTAACTGGCCTCGCGGTTTCGTTTGAACCGGTTGTCCCGGCATTTGCCGCAGCTCCGATGCCCGTCGACTATCTTCAAGCGGCCCATGATCAAGCCATCGCGGCAGCGAAAGACGCCAAAGACCAATTCGACGAATTTGCCCGATTGGCCGGCGTCAAAAACGAAAGCCGTTTGGCAGAGATCCTCACAGGCGGACCGCTCGATAATGTTCTGGCGCATTGCCGGCCCACAGACCTTGTTGTGATCGGCCAGAGCAATCCGGACAAACCGGAGCCAATGCGCGAACTCCTGATCGAAACAATCCTTTTCGAAAGCGGCGTTCCGGTGCTGCTGGTGCCTTACATCGGCAGCAAGTCTTTTGAGCCGAACAACGTGCTAATCGGCTGGGATGGCAGCTCAACGGCGACGCGGGCCATTCACGCGTCGATCCCGGTGCTTGAAAAGGCCGACAAGGTCACAGTCCTGGTCATCGAGAAGAAAGCAAACTCTCAGGCTGGTCAGCCCGGTGCGGAAGTTGCCAACTATCTCGCCCGCCACAACATGAATGTAACGATCGACGTCGTCTCCAACCCTCAGACTGGCGTTGCGGACACGGTCCTCAATTATGTGACAGACAACAACAACGACCTGGTCGTGATGGGTGGATACGGGCATAGCCGGATGCGTGAGTTCCTGTTCGGCGGTGCAACCCGCGAAATTCTGGAAGCCATGACAGTTCCAGTTTTGATGGCCCACTAACGGCCTGTCGATATGCCGCAATCCCGCACTCAACTTTTTTGGGTGCGGGTATTTTTTTGTCTTAAATCTCCGCTACTGTTCGATCTGCCTGCTGTTGACCGGGAAAGGATCCCGACGTGACCATCCGCAATCTCGATGGTTTTTTTGCACCAACATCCATCGCTGTCCTTGGTCCTTGCCGCCATCCGGGCGTTTTGACAGACAAGCTCATCGAATGCCTTCAGGCCATCGAAACCCAACACAAGGTTACACTGGTCGGGATCGATTATTCGGTGCCGTTCACCGGGACCAGCGTCCCATCTTTGGCCGATTTGGACAACGCACCCGATCTGGTGATCTACCTCGCCAAGGCCGAACATCTGCCCAAGGTGATTGAAGAACTCGGAGACCGCGGAACGCGCGCGGTTCTAATCCCCTCGCCCGGCTATGAAGACTGGCCGGAGCCAATCATGCAGGCCTGCCGGGAGGCTGCCCGCAAGCCCACGCTTCGGCTGATCGGACCGGGCAGTCTTGGCATTTCCGTTCCGGCAAAGGGGCTGAATGCGCTGTTGAGTGCCGAAGTGCCCGGCAAGGGCGACATCGCTTTTTTCTCCCGGTCCGGCGCTGTTTTGAACGCGACGTTGTCCTGGGCGAAGACCCACAACACCGGGTTTTCATCAATCGTCTCACTCGGCGCGCGCATCGACGTCGATGTCAGCGATTTGATCGATTATTTCGCACAAGACTACCGGACCCGCGCCATTGTCCTTCATTTGGAAGGCGTCGCGGTTCCGCATAAGTTCATGTCTGCCGCCCGGGCCGCAGCACGTGGCAAACCCGTCATCGTGCTTCGCTCCGGACGCAGCCGTGATACAGGCGGGACGGGCAGGACGCACGCCGGTCGTCTCGCAAAGTCGGATCTTGTCTATGAAACCGCGTTCCGCCGCGCCGGCCTGCTTCGGGTTTACGACCTCGACGAGATGTTCGAGGCGCTTGAAACGCTGTCTCATGTCCGCGTTCCTCAATGCCGGAACCTTGCTGTCATTGCGAACGGCCGGAGCCTGGCAAACCTTGCGTATGACCGGCTAGACGCCCTCGGCGCTCAATTTGCATCGCTGAGCCCGGAGACGCTTGAACACCTGCAGCCGTTCCTTGGCCCATCCAACGATCTGGACGACACGTCCGCCGCGCAAGCGTCCGTCATCTTGCGCGAAGCAACAGCCGCCGAAGATCTTACGGAAACGATCACGACCGTCTTGAAAGACAAGAATGTCGATGGTGCGGTTGTCCTGCAGGCCGCAAGTGCGTTCCAACCCCTCCCCGTCCTGGCAACGGCCGTTGCAGAAGCTGCAACCTTGGACCGGAAACGGCCGGGCCGGCGGAAAGCTCTGGTTGCCGGGCTGATCGGCGGCGACAGTGCAACACGCGAAGTTCTGACCGAAGCCAAGGTCCCGAATTACGCAAGCCCTGCAGAAGCCGCCCGAAGCTTGATGCATCTGGCGCATGATGCCCAGGCTCGGGAATTCCTGATGGCGGCCCCACCGAGTTTGCCGGCCAATTTTACACCGGATAGTGCAAAGGCCCGGGCAATCGTCGAAGCGGCGCTCGCGGAAGACCGCATTTGGCTCACACCGAAGGAAGTTTGCGATATTTTGGCGGCCTATGACATTCCCATCATGGCGACCGACATGGCAGAAAAGCCTGAGGATGTCGGCGCTTTGTCGGAGCCGTTTTTCAAAACAGCCAAACACTGCGTTGCCAAACTCATTTCTCCCGACCTGCCCTTCAAGTCGAAAATCGATGGTGTCCGGCTCGGTCTGGAAAACCCAGCGGCCGTTGAGAACGCCGCGCGCGAACTGATTGCCAAGACTCAGAAAGACTACCCAGACGCGCGCATATCGGGTGTTTCCGTTCATCCGATGCTTGAAGACCGGCACGGGCTCGAGCTTTATCTTGGTCTTGCTGAAACCCCTGAATTCGGCCCGGTGCTTGTGTTTGGCCAAGGAGGCACGGCCATTGAGGAAAGCGAGGACATCGCCTTTGAGCTGCCGCCGCTCGATCTCAAATTGGCCGAGGCGCAAATCGACCGGACCCGGATTTCACGCCTCTTGGACGGCGGCCCGTCCCGTCCCTCACTCGACAAACCAGCTCTTGCCGAAGCACTGGTCAAACTTTCCCAAATTACGATCGACATTCCGGAAATTCAGGAACTCGATATCAATCCTATGGTGTTGCTGCCGAGCGGGTTGATCGCCCTGGACGCCCGTATGACCCTGTGCCACCCGGAGAGAAAACCGGGCCGGACAGGTGGATCAAGGCTGGCGATCGCGCCGTACCCCAAGGAGTGGGAACAAACGCTGACCGTGAAAGGCGGACGGCAGATTTTCGTCCGGCCTGTTCGGCCGGAAGATGAAGACATGTTCAAGGCATTCTTTGAGCAGATTTCACCGGAAGATCTTCGCCTGCGTTTCTTCGCGCCGGTCCGGGAGTTCAGCCACCGTTTTCTCGCCCGTCTGACGCAGCTTGATTATGCAAGAGCCATGGCGTTCACCGCCCTTGATCCGGATGACGGGTCACTTTTGGGTGTGGTCCGCCTGCATGCAGATCCCGACCACCAGACCGGTGAATATGCCGTCATGGTCCGCTCGGACCTGAAGGGTTATGGTTTGGGCTGGGCCCTCATGAAACTGATGATCCGATACGCTAAAGCAGACGGCATCCAAACCATCAAGGGCGAGGTTTTGAAGGAAAACACCTCGATGATCTCTATGTGCCAGGCGCTGGGGTTCAAGATCACAACGTCCCTTGACGATCCCGGGATCTCCAACGTTGTGTTGCCCGTGACTGATCTGCCTGAAGACGGCTAAGGGTAATCTCCTGTCAATCAGGGCGTTTGTAAATCCACCAGCCTATGGGCACAATCGCAAGCTCCAGCGCGGTATAAAATGCCAGCAATGGCGACGGGATGCCATCTGCGGCAAGGCTCAGCAATCGTCCGGCAACCAAGCCGCCAGCAAATACAATTGTTGTGAGAACTGCCGTGTTTTTGTGTTTATTTGTAAGTGCGCAAAGCAGCCAGAAAATGCCCAAAGCCAAGTACAATCCCATTACGGCTCTTAGAATGTGGGCAAAATCTAGACTTAGATCGGCAATCCCGAGGAAGGATCTGGCAAACCAGGCCGGATCGATCCCGTAAAGAAGCGCAATAACCGAAACCATTGCGAAGGATAAAATCAGGAAGCCTCGTTTCAAGTCCATCATCTATCCTCACATATTGCGTCTACGATTTCGCACTCCTTGAGGCATCAGTATACACAAACGGTCGGCCTCGCTTCAGCAAACTATTGTTTCTCTGCAGCTCGCCTTATTTGGCTGAGACTGGCGGCAGGTGTAATCGCCTCAGGATCCAGTTTCAGATGCAGGATAGCCGGTTTTCCGGAAGCACGCGCCCGCTCAAAGGCCGGACCGAATTCATCCGTGGTGTGTACCGTCTCGCCAAAAGCGCCGTAGCAGTGGGCCATCGCAGCGAAATCCGGATTGACCAGCTTGGTGGCGGACGGGCGGCCCGGATACGTCCGTTCCTGATGCATGCGGATGGTGCCGTACATGCCATTGTCGATCACCAACAGCATAATGTTTGCGCCGTCCTGACAGGCTGTCCCAAACTCCTGCATCGTCATCTGCAAGCAACCGTCGCCGGCAAAGCAAACGACCTCACGCTCCGGAAATGTCAGCTTGGCCGCAACGGCTGCCGGCAGGCCATAGCCCATCGATCCTGATGTTGGTGCTGCTTGGGTTCCAAACCGGCGAAAGCGGTGAAAGCGATGCAGCCAGGTGGCGTAGTTGCCTGCCCCATTGGTGCAAATGGCATCTTTAGGAAGGTTGTTTTCCAGCCAGTCCATGACACCCGACATTTGGAGATCGCCCGGCGTCTGCGGACGGGCACCGGACCACTCCAGATAATCCTGGTGTGCCGTTGCGGCTTCGCCTGCCCCTTTGAGCTCGGTCGGCGGCTGGAGACCTTCGACCGCCTTACAGAACCCGGTCGGGCTGGCATTGATGGAAAGATCAGCGCGATACACCCGGCCAAGTTCTTCCGGATCAGCATGAACATGCACCAGCTGCCGGGTCGGCGACGGGATCTCTAGCAAGGTGTAGGACTGGCTCGGCATTTCAGACAAGCGGCCACCCACCAACAAAATGAGATCCGAGGATTTCACACGAGCCAGCAGTTTCGGATTGATCCCGATACCAACATCGCCGGCATAGTTCGGATGCAGATTGTCGAAAAGCATTTGTCGCCGGAAGGAACAGGCTACCGGCAGATCGAAGCGCTCGGCAAACCGGGTGAACGCGGCAACCGCATCTTCGGACCAGCGGCTTCCACCTAGGATCGCAATCGGGCGTTCCGCTTCCCATAGACGCTTTTGCAGATCCGCCATCTGGGACAGTCCCGGATGCGTTTCGACCTGTTGCCAGGCCGGTGGCTGAGCCGCATCGGCGAGTTCAACAAGGGTGTCTTCCGGCAGCGCCAGAACGACAGGTCCCGGACGGCCGGAGGTCGCGACGTGATACGCGCGGGAGATAAATTCAGGAACACGGGAAGCATGATCGATTTCGGCCACCCACTTGGCGATACCGCCAAACATTTGCCGGTAGTCGACTTCCTGAAAGGCTTCTCGTTCGCGCATGCCGCGCTCGATCTGGCCGATGAACAGGATCATCGGTGTGGAGTCCTGGGCTGCCACATGAACACCCGCGGAGGCGTTGGTGGCACCGGGGCCACGCGTCACCATGCAGATCCCCGGTTTGCCTGTCAGTTTGCCGTGTGCATCCGCCATCATCGCGGCGCCACCTTCCTGACGGCAGACCGTGACCGGGATCGACGCATCATGTAGGGCATCCAGAACGGCAAGGTAGCTTTCGCCGGGCACGCAATAGACCCGCTCTGCACCATGGCGTTCAAGAGCGTCCACCAACAATTGGCCACCGGTTTTCTGTGTCATGTTCATTATCCCGAGCCTAAAAAACTGATGGTCATTCAATAGCGTAACAAACACATTCGGGTGAGAGGGAATTATCAGATTAATTGGCAATAAGATCATTCCAATTGGTAAGAAACTTAAGTCCCATTCAAAACAAAAAGAGCGCCGGAAGTGGCGCTCTTTCGTGATTGTTTGCAACCAGTGTTGAGATCAGATGGATTGAACCGTCACGACTTGGAAGGTGTGCAAGTCCCCATCCTCATCCTTGATCGACACATATTCACCCGGTGTGAAAGCGTGTGTCCCAAACCGGTATCCAGCCTCGTCATCGTCGTCGCCGTCGATGTCATAGTGAAACGCCCAAGACCCGCCTGGGCGGTGGATCAAGTGACCGATTTCCTCTACTTCATCGCCCCAGAACCGCCGGACACGGCAATGATCGCGCTCCTTTTTCCAGAGCCCAGCATCGATATGCCCGGTCTCGTCCAAAGGTGCCGTGAATTCATACCCATGGCGCGCCGAGCCTTGCGGGAACTCTTTCGTCCGGGCCAGGTTCAGCCTGATCTTTTTCAAAGCTGGAAAGTCGCTCATGGTGCCCTCCTTATGCTGACATTGAAATCTATATGTGCCACATCGCTGTTGCCTGACATTGAGAAGAATCAAATCTGTGAACGCCCTTAAGCGGCAGACTGCGCGTTGACAGATGAAGGACCCGATATGGATCATGCAGAGACACAGACCGAAGCGTTTGCCTTTCTTAACAGTCTTCCGTCTGACGATCCGGCGCGCCCGGATGTTGTTCGCATCGACACGCATGCGAACATCGTGTTTCTCGTGGGGTCCAAGGCCTACAAGGTCAAACGGGCTGTGAAGTTCCCTTTCCTGGACTATTCGACATTGGCGCTGCGCGAGGAGGCCTGCAAAGCGGAAATCACGGTCAATCAGGCCAACGCTCCGCAAGTGTACCGGCGCGCGTTGGCGATCACACGCCAAAGGGACGGGTCACTGGCCTTGGATGGCACCGGAGAGCCCGTCGAGTGGGCTGTTGAAATGAACCGGTTCGAACGCCGGGACGAGCTGGATATCCTGGCTAAATCCACCGAGTTCTCCAACGATCTTTGCGACAAGCTCTCCAAGATGATGGTGGACGCACACGCCAATGCCCCGCTTCGCAAAGGCGGTGACTTCTTTGCAGAACTCACGTCCTACATAGAGCAAAATGACACGGCTTTCCGGGAACATCCGGACCTGTTCCCGCCGGACGACGTTCAACACCTGACGCTTGCTTCGCGTACCGCGCTCTCCTCAATTCACGATCTGATTCTAAGACGCGGGGATATGGGCTTTGTGCGGCGCTGTCATGGCGACGCGCACCTGCGAAACATCGTACTGATCGAGGATGCATTGGTCTTGTTCGATGCTGTGGAGTTTTCCGACGCCATCGCGACAAATGACGTCTTGTACGATCTGGCGTTCTTGTTGATGGATCTCTGGGAGCGTGGTCAAAGAACAGCGGCCAATCGGGTCTTCAATCGGTATTTGGACTTGAGCGATCTACCCGAACACCTTGAGGGTTTGGCCGCGCTGCCCTTCTACATGATGATGCGCGCTGCAATCCGATCCAAGATCGCAGCGGCTTCCGCGCTTAATCAAGCCGATCCCGTCACCAAAGAACATCAACAAAACCAGGCGAAAGAATACTTCGGCTATGCCCTGGCTTTCCTGGAACCCACGCCGACAAAACTGATCGCTGTCGGCGGGTTGTCCGGCACCGGAAAAACCACACTTGCCTATTGGCTCGCGCCTGATGTCGGCCGCGCACCAGGCGCGCGGGTCCTGCGAACAGACGTCAAACGCAAACGTCTGCTCGGCCTTTCCGAAACAGAAAAGGCCCCGCAAAGCGCCTACACGAAAGAAGCCTCAGACAAGGTGTACCAAGCTATCGATAGCGATATTCAAACCGTGCTGGCTGCCGGACATTCTGCAATTTTTGATGCCGTCTTTGCATCCGAGGACGAGCGTGCCGCGATCGAAACCATAGCCGCCCGGGTGGAATCCGAGTTTCACGGCATCTGGCTAGACGCTGATCCAGATACGCTCAAAAGCCGCGTTGCCGCCCGGTCCGGCGATGCATCGGATGCGACGACCGAAATTGTCGACCGGCAACTGACCTATGATCTTGGCACCCTGTCCTGGGAAACGATCGACGCCGGCGGACCGGCGCAGACAACGCTGGAGCGGGCCAAGTCTGTGATCTAGATCCCGGCAGCCCGCATGCCGGCGGCGGCTGCCGCGGCGCAGAAAACGGCAATGTATTCCTTGCGAAGCTTGATCTGTGCAGCTGCAGCAACAATTAGGCAGAGCCCCACCGCAAGTCCGCCCTGCAACACGATCGGCAAGATGGTCGAAACGATGATCGCGCCGGGCAAAGCTTCAAGTCCGCGGCGAACCCGCTGGGTCAAAGGCAGACGGCCCATGACCCAATACCCACCGGCACGCAACGTATATGTCGCAACGGTCATACCGAGCACGGCCAGCATAAACATCGCATCTGCGGAAAACATGCCATCAGTCATCGAGATAAGCCCCCGCCAGCGCTCCGGCTATTGCGCCGGTAAATATACTCCAATACCCGCCGACCAGGGCCCATGTCGTGGTGGCAACTGCCCCTGCAACCAGCCAGCTGACGGTCTGGCGTTTTCCCTTCCAAAGTGGCACCAGAAGAGCGGCGAAGAAGGCAGGCAAAATGACGTCCAGGCCGAACGCTTTGGGATCAGAAATCAGACTTCCTGCGAAATAGCCGGGGATGACAGACAGCGACCACACAGTCCAGGTGAACAAACCGCTGCCGAGATAGACGCCCCAGTCGCGGGTCCCCTTCTCGTATTCGGAAAGAGAAATGAGCCAGTTCAAATCGGTCAGGAAATAGAGGGCTGGGTAGGTCTTAAAAGCCGGCACTTGTCCAAGCCATGGACGCAGGCTGGCACCGATGAGCAACATCCGCATGTTCACGGCGGCGGTCACGCCGACCATTGCGATTAGCGAGCCCCAGGTCAGGGGATCACTATAAACTTCCATCGCGACGAATTGGCTGGCGCCGGCAAAAACCAGCGAATTGATCATAATCGTTTCCAGAAAAGTCAGGCCCTTTTGCGCCGCGACGGTTCCAAAAACCATGCCCAGCGCGACCACACCGGGAAACCCCGGCATACACAGCAAAGCCCCCTGCACACAGCCCTTGAAGCTGAGCGTGACATTCCGTTCCAACATAAAATTCCTATTGCCAGCCAGCGCTGATCATTTGTGAACATCTGTCCATCATTGTCCCTGATCCGCTTAGAGAGAACCAATGAAAGTTGTTCATCAACTTGATCAAGAAATTTTCTGAATCCGCCGGATCACATCAAGACATCGTAGATCATGCGAAGACCGGTGAAACCGAGAAATAGGGCAAAGATCAGTTTGAGTTTGGAAGGATCAATCGCATGCGCAATTTTCGCCCCAAGCGGCGCGGCGAAGGTTGACGCCGGTATGATCAAAAAGAACCCGATCAGGTTTACATAGCCGAGCGACAAGGGCGGAAGACCTTCCGCACCCCAGCCAAAAAAGATCGACATCAGTGTACCAGGCACCGCGATGATGAGGCCAATGGCAGCCGCGGTCCCGACCGCCTTGCGGATCGGATAATTGAACAGTGTCAATGTCGGAACGCCGAGAGTCCCGCCGCCAATCCCCATCATGACCGAGATACCGCCAATGAGAAAACCAAGCAGCTCCTTGATCGGAGATCCCGGCAGTTTGTCTGCAAGTGCAGAGCCTTCTTTACGCAGCAACATGTTGGCGGAGACCAAAAGAGCAACCACGCCGAACACCAGGGTCAGCGCACCGCCGGACATGTTGCCGGCAATCATTGCACCTGAAATCACACCGATCGCGATCGCCCACCACCACCGCTTCAACAGGTCCATATCGACACTGCCGCGGTTGTAATGTGCCCGCGCGGAAGAGGTACCAGTTGCCAAAATAGTTGCAAGAGAGGTCCCGACCGCCACATGCATCAGGATCGCGGGATCGATCTTCAGAGCGGTGAACATGTAATAGAGCACCGGGACGATCACGATGCCCCCGCCAACGCCAAGAAGGCCTGCGATAATCCCGGCGACAAGGCCCGTCGCAAGCAACGCACCCGCCAGCAAGGCGAGCGAAACAAAACTGAGATCTTCCACGTAGGCTCCTTGTCGTATTCCTGAGCGGATATCGGTGATCGAAAATCCCGCCGAAAGTCAAACGGTCCGCAGCGCGCACAATAGTCAGCTTGGTCAGAAACAAAAGACCACAACTGCGTTTCCGGTTCGGCATAGATATGCATTTGAACCCCGAGCCTGGTTCGCACGGTACGACGCAACAACACTGGCACTTCTGAATTGCGCGCCATATCTTTCCGGAACCAGCTTAAGTACCGGAGCTGAAATGCAGTCCAGAATCCTTGCCGTATACACTTTCAATGAATTGGCTGCGCCGTTTCTTGCGGACAGGAACAAGGCCTATCGCGACGTCGAGCCTGGAGCCTTCGCGGCTGTCGAACAATGCGAGGGGTTCATCGCGCGCTCCGGGTATCGTGGCGAAGACGGACCGGCGAGCTGGGGCTCAATGGTCATGCCAAAGTGCTGGGAGAATTTGAACAGCGACGGTTGGGCCCCAGTGACCCTCTCGCTTTGGACCTCAATCGAAGCGCTGATTGCGGCTACGTATCACGGCTATCATGGCTATGCGTACCGGCTCGGTCACCAATGGCATATTCGGGCAAAAGACATCCCCTCCTACGTTTTGTGGTGGGTGCCCGAAGACCACAGACCAGACTGGGCAGAGGCCGTTGGAAGGTATGAAGGCCTACTGGACAATGGTCCGAGCGCGTCCGCCTTCTCCTTCAAACAGGCTTTTGATCCGGCGGGACGGCGAACGAATCCGTATGCACAAAAGGTGCAGCTGCTCGCAGGGAGAATTACGCCGGCTCCGACACAAGATTGAGCATGAACTCTTGATGCTGACAGGACACACCAGTCTAGAAACACCTAAGTGACTCGCAATTTTCGATTGATGTTTTGCATAGCGCCTCTTTTGATGCTCCCGCAAAAATGGAGATTTAATGCAGTCGCATCACCTGGCCGTATACACATTCAATCAGTTCCTCGCTCCCTATCAATCGGTTGCGATCAAAGGGTTTCGTGACGCCGAGCCCGGTGCGTTCGCGGAAATGGACCGCGCGAGTGGATTTGTCGCGCGCTCAGGATACGAGGGCGAGGAAGGGCCGATGAGCTGGGGACCACAGGTCTTTCCCAAATGCTGGGAAAACAGCAATGGTGACGGCTGGGCACCCTCCACCCTGTCTGTCTGGGAGACAATCGAGGCCCTCATGGCGGCGACTTACCACGGACACCATGGAGACGCCTATCGGCAGGGCAGCAAATGGCACCTCGCAAGACCCGGTGTCCCGGAATATGTCTTATGGTGGATCCCGGCTGGTCACCAGCCGGACTGGACGGAAGCGGTTAGCCGATTTGAGGATTTGATGGACAACGGGCCAAACGTCAGGGCGTTTTCGTTCAAAAAAGCCTTTGCTCCGGATGGCCGAACCGTCAAACCGGATGCGGCGCGGGTGAAAGCCATCGCGAGAGAAAACCAAGCCATCGCTGATATTGCGTGATGCCATCAGCAATCCATTTGATTGTTCAAAAAACGATGACTAATCGTTAAACACTCGGCTCATTGTATAAAACAGTACTCATGACGATCTTAGCCCCAGCAGCGCGGGACATCCCCGCCAAAGTTTGAAAAGGATCGTCACCATGTCCCAGATATACCGCGCCTCTGACGCCCGCGGAGATGCCGATTTCGGTTGGCTGAAAAGCAAACACACTTTCTCGTTCGGCTCCTACTTCGACCCGAATTACATCGGTTTCGGAGCGCTGCGCGTCATCAACGAAGACCGGGTCGCACCGTCTGCCGGCTTTCCAACTCATCCGCATGAGAATATGGAGATCATCTCCTATGTTGTCTCCGGTGGGTTGGAGCACAAAGACAGCATTGGCACCGGCTCCGTCATCCGCCCCGGCGAACTGCAACGCATGACAGCCGGAACCGGCGTCCGCCACAGCGAATACAACGCGTCCGACACGGATCCCGTCCACTTCCTGCAAATCTGGATCGTACCAGAGCAGGATGGACTCGCGCCGAGCTACGACCAAAAGGCGTTCCCGATTGAAGAGCGACAGAATGCGCTGAGGCTGATCGGGTCCCGTGATGGCCGCGAGGGATCGCTCGTCATTCATCAGGACCTCGACCTTTATGGGTCGCTGCTTTCCGCCGACCGCAGTCTTGCATTTGATATCCGCCCGGGCAGAAAGGTCTGGCTGCAGGTCGTCAAGGGCGCACTGAGTGCCAACGGGCAACAACTCAACGCCGGTGACGGTCTCGGTCTCCTGGAGCAAGGTGCCGTCTCCTTGAGCGCTCAGCAAGATTCTGAGTTCCTGCTCTTCGATTTGGCGGCGTAACTGCCCTACATCTTAGAGCAAGTCGCGTTCAAACGGATTCAGGTTTCGCTGCCACTCGGCTTTGTCTCGTACGCGAAACCTGAAGCAGCACGAGTTCAATGAAACACGACACGCTATAAAGTGCGCGCAGAGGTACTCTGCGCGCCAATCTTCAAGGAGTTCATGATGTCGCATTCCGCCGAAATCACAATCACGCTGACGAAAGACAGCGCAAAGGGGCGCTACGTTGCAGCGGTGGCCGGCATTGACGAGCCGGCGGAACTAACCTTTTCGATTGTCAGTGATCATATGATTATTGCTGATCATACGGGCGTTCCTGACAGTATGCGCGGCATGGGTGTTGGCAAAGCGCTCGTGGAGCGGCTCGTGGCAGATGCGCGTGAAAACAGCATCAAGATCGTGCCACTGTGTCCGTATGTAAATGCGCAAAGGCAAAAACACCCGGAATGGGCGGATGTCTTTCAAGGCTGACCTTAATTAGATGATCCTTGAACGGGCATGCCAGTCTCTTCCTGGATAACCACATTGGTGGGGACGCCGCAGCCGCGTAAGGTGTAGAGCGAATCTGTCAAAAGATCGCCCGCCTGGTCAAACGCGGCTGCGGTTATATCCGGCCCAGCAGATCGGATGCCATCTGCGGCCTGACGCAAGCCAACCAAATTGGCGTTCAATTCACTGAGCTGACGCCGGAGTGCTGCATCTGATTCCTCTCCGCGATTTTTCAGGCGCTCGGAGAGCTCGCTCAGTCTGGTGTCCAGGCTTTCCAAATTGTCTTTGAATTCAGCCGGTGTCACTTGGAGCCGGGCAAGTGTTGCGCCGGTGACCGCCCCCGCAACGCGGGTTCCTGTTTCCTCAACCTTGTTCATCACGAGAAGAACCAGCACACACGCCACAATGATCAGAAGGGCCGTTGCGTTAATCAAGGCCAGAAGCAAATTCCCCGGCAACCGGATCAATCTGCCCCATAGTCCCAGCCGTTCCTTCGCCATAAACTCACTCCCTGAAAATCTGTCGGGCGGACACGCATGTGACTGCCGCATCTCAAAAATCAGATGCAAGCTAACACGCTTCCGTTAAGGGAGTTCTGCGTCCCATCAGGATATCGAGGGCAACAATATGTGTGTGGGGAGTAGTGGTACAGACGAGTGGATTCGAACCACCGACCTTCGGAGCCACAATCCGACGCTCTAACCAACTGAGCTACGTCTGCACAAGGTCCATAAATTGGCACGGTGCGAAGCTTCCGTCCACCAATTTCAAGGGCGTCTTCTAACGCCGTTTTGCCGGACCGGCAAGCGTCTATTTTCAGAATTTTTTGCTTGTTGAAAAGCAAATGCCCGGAGCTTTCCGCTCCGGGCACAATACGCTGTCCAGGCACCATGTGCCGATAGACTTAGTTTACCTTCATGTCTTTGAAGGTTTTTTCCATAGCTTCTTTAACCGGAGCGGAAACGTCGGTGCCCAGCTTGGTTGCCAGTTCCTGCATTTCCTTGCTCTGAGCGCTGAGGCTGTCGAACTGCTGACGTGCAAACGTGGACTGCAGCTCGATGGCTTCTGCCAGGGTCTTCACAGACATGATGTCCTTGATGAAGGTGAAGGCAGCGTCAGCGTTGACTTTGGCAGCATCAACGGCCTTGTGGTTGAATTCAACAACGCCCTGACGGGAAGTTTCAAAAGTGTCTTCCATCAGATCGGTTGCATCTTCAGCAGCAGTCTTGACCTTAGCGTAGGTTTCACGTGCGCTCTCGATGCTCTTTTCGGTTGCTTCACGGAAAGCAGCCGGAACTTCCATTTTCGGCATTGCGAATGCTTCGAAGTCCGGGAAAGCAGCAGCCGGTGCAGCTTTTGCTTTGGTCGCGCGGGTTTTAGAAGCTGTTTTGGTAGCAGTTGTCGTGTCAGTCATGATCTCATCTCCTAGAGTTCGGATGCGATCATTGGTGAATATGATTTCCGCCGGTCATCTCCCGACGGACCCTGTCGTCATCCGCATCCCTTACATAAGACATCTTTTGCTGCATTGCAATATTTTTTTGCAGTGCACAATAAAATTTCCGTTGCGTCTTCGGGAGTTTTTTGACCGGGTGCAGTCATGGCTAGCAATAAACGCGTCTACACATATCGCCTAAACGAGCCACGCAAAAAGGGTCGGGTCCGGACCAGCCCTGACTGGCGCAGATAACCTGCGCCAGTGTCAATCAGACACGCATGAGAGACTTAGTCTTTCTGAGCGGCCTTGGTGGCGTCAGAGACAGCCTTAGTCGCGGAGTTGGAGAATTCACGGGCTTGTTCGCCAAGGGATTCCATCTGGGTCCGAAGGTAGTCCTGCTGCAGCTTCATCATATCTTCGACATTCGATGCCTTCACCAGGTCCTGCGCGAACTTGAAGGCCGCATTTACATGCTCTTCTGCATATCCAAGCGCCTTCTTGTTGACATCTGCTGCCCCGGCCTGAACGACGTTGGCGCTCTCTTCAACATTGGTTACGGCCTTGTGGGTGGCACCCATGAAATCATCAAAAGCCTTGCGCGCCTGGTCAACGCTCTTTTCGGCAAAGTCACGCATTTGTTCTGGCACTTCAAAGCCGGTTTTGTCAGCAGTCATCATTGCGCTCCTTGGATATCGAAAATGGATAGGACGTGATCTCGTGAGATATTTCCATGCCAAAAATTCGTAACACGCATATGGCAGTGCCGCAAATTCGCATGCGCCGATTAACCACGCCTTCATGTAACCCCTTTAGCAACCATGCTTATCGTGGACGGTGACGCTGTTTCCCGGTATTAACAGAGTGTTAACGCTGCTGAAAAATGCTGGGTTATTGCGTCGTGCGCCCGGTGCCACTTGATCCTTTGGAGCAGAGCATGGACCATCAGACCCGTACCTTTCTTGACCTGACAGGCATGACCGACCTGGTCGAGCTTGTGGCGGATCGGCGCGCTGCCTGGTTATGGTCCGCTGACGGAGGGCGCGTCTTGTGGGCGAATGCCGCTGGTGCAGCATTCTTCTCAGCAGACTCTGTTTCTGCATTGGCGAACCTGAATTCGCTCGAGCGCTCCCCGGCCCGCCCGCATATTGCGCGTATTGCAGCCTCCGGATTTGAAGATCGGTTCAGCATCGACCGGCTGCGCTTCTATCGTGGCCTGCGCGTGATGCTACTCACCTGTCAGTGTAAAAAGGTCGTTCTTGAGGACGGATCGGCTGCAGCCCTCATCATCTGCGCTGACAAAGGCTTCTCGACGACGAAAGACCCGGTCGAGACCTTCGCTCAGCTTGTGAGCAATACCGACGTAACTGTCTTCGTCACGGACAGAGGCATTGTCTCCGCGAACTATGGATCTTTGACTGGCACCCCAGAGGATATGGCTCCGCTGGACGGACATCGCGCGGTGTTTGGTCCAATTGAACTTGATGGCTCACTGCACGAAGGCGCGCTTTTTCAGCTCTCCAAGGACCAGAAACTGATCACGTTGGACAATGAGCCGATCGAGGCGCCGGAAGCTGAAGAGCCAGAAGTTGATGCAGCGCCCTTCGACATGCCTTCAGATGAAGTTGATGTCCCGGCTGATCCAGCAGAATCTGTGTGGGCTCGCGCCGATGTAGTCGAGGAAGCTGCAGAAGCGCTGCCTCCCATGGCCGTGGCAGATCCCGAAGACATGACTGCAGAACCACGAGACAGCCTTGAGATGGCTAATGAGGTCTCTGCTGAGGGCCCTGATGACCAAGCCGTGGCTGTCCAGTCACCCGCAGATGAGGACGACCAGGAACAAGAACCTGCAGATATTGCAGATGACACTACTCTGATCGATAGCCAGCCGGTGTTGGAGGCTTCCGAAGATCTCGACGCCAGTACCAATGAACCAGAGAGCGCCCCCGCCGCAGAAGAAAAACCTGACTTTGTTTTCCAGCCCGGCCGGCGTCCAGTCCGTTTTGCTTGGAAGATGGATATCAACCAGCGTTTTACGTTTCTCTCAGACGAGTTTGCCAACGTGGTCGGACCAGCCAGCGCGGATATTGTCGGGCTGACCTGGGCCGAGGTTGCCAACCGGTTTGATCTCGATCCACGCGGGAGCATTGCAAGAGCGCTTGACCGCCGTGACACATGGAGCGGCAAAACGGTTGACTGGCCAGTCACGGACGCTGCCCTGCGCGTCCCCGTTGATATGGCAGCGCTTCCGGCTTTTGATCGGAACCGGACTTTCGAAGGCTACCGCGGGTTCGGTGTTTGCCGAGCGGCTGATGCCAAACCCGGCGCAAGGATCGCCGCGCTCAGCCCTGCAATGGCAGCGTTTGATGAGCAGTTGGAAGGCGGACACTCAGAGGCTGACGAAGAAGCTGAAGACACTCACGCATCAAATGAGACTGAGCCGCTTGATGATCATCACGACGTCAATGAAGGGCGTCCGGTCGAAGAAGCCGAGAGCCTAAAAACCGAAGCCTCACCGATCCCCGCTGCAGAAGACCTGAAGCCCAAACAACCGGACGCCTTGGCCGGAAAGATGGCAATTGGTGCGAGCGCGGCAGCGTTGGTTGGCTCTCTGTCACGTTTCTCGGACCCCACACCGAATAGCTCTTCCGAACCAAACACACCCGAAAAGGCAGAAGAAGCAGTCGGCCAGTCTGCGAGCTCATCGGAAGAGCCATTGCCGGACGAACAAACGACCATTGACGATACTGCAGAGGAGCAGAACTCGCCTCTTGAAGCTGCCATGAAAATGGACGCAGCGCTCCAACAGGGTGTGTCCGGCAATGATCTCGACCTGGAAGCGCCGGAAATCGACAGCGACATTGAGAAAGTAGCTGACGAGGCCGGTGCGAATGGCCTGTCAGAAGCGGTCGAACCAAACAGTGCGGACGCGCAGGAACCAGAGATCGCAGATCTGCCGCAGAATGAAGAAGTAGAGACCGCTTTGGACGCGACGACCGCCAAAGCATCAAACGATGCACCAGAACCTTCAGGTATTTCAGGGCCAGCCCCGCTTGACGCCTCTGAGATCGAAACAGCTGTCCGCTCGCTTCAAAAGTCATTCAAGAAAGAACGCAAACCCACAGCGGAACAAGATCTCTTTGCCGAGGCTGAAACGGAAATCTCGGCGACAAACCCAGAAGTTGATGAAGATACGGCTGAAGAAACGGTCGCCGCCGACGGCAACAACCTCGAAGAGGCTGTCGATGATATGGCAGATGTTGAGGGTGTTGCCGAAGTCGATGAAGCAGACGAAGCGACCTTCGATGCCGGCCTCTTGAGCACTGATCTGGAAGAAAACGAAGAGCGCGAATTTTTCGAAGAAACCGCCGCCTTTGAAGCCGAAGAACTCGCGGCCGAGTTTGAGGAAGATCTACAGGCAACCGATACCGCCGATATTCTGAAGCCAGAGCCTTCTTCCGACAATGTGATCCCGCTTGCAACGGTCAACCCGCGTGTTGTTCCGGTCGATACATCCGGCCTCTCCCGTCCGGAACGTCAGGCGTTCCGGAAGATCGCCGAAGCACTTGGTGCCCGGTTAGAAGGCGATTTGGAAGGCTGGGATGAACCGGATGCGGATGAAGCTGATAATCGCGAAGATGATCTCCCCGACCTGCCGCCAGAGGTGCCTGAAGCTGGGCCAATTGATCCGAGCCTTTTGGACCGGCTGCCAATCGGTATCGCCATCGCACATGACCGGGACGTCCTTTATGCGAACAAGGCGCTCCTGAGCATCTTGGGATACCGATCGATCAGCGAATTGAGTGAAGCAGGCGGTCTGGAAGCGCTTTTCATTGACGAAACTGAAGACCTCCCCGATGCCGACGGCATGGAAGGCGAGGTCGACGAGACCATGAAAGTCAGGCTCGCGGATGGCGGCGTACGCTCGGTAGATGCCCACATGCATTCCGTACCTTGGAACGGAAGCCGCGGGCTCATGATTTCGATCACCGAACGGAGCAACAAGCCTACACCGGCGGCTCCAGAAGGAACAGCGCCCAATTTCTTCAAAGAAGTCCGCAGCGAACTGGACGGTGCCCGGACGCAAATCTCCGAGATGGAAACCATCCTCGAAACGGCCACCGACGGCGTTCTTGTGCTGGATGAGCATGGCACGATCTTGAAGGTCAACGGATCCGCGGAGGCCCTTTTCAGCGCGAGCCGCGGCGAGATGATTGGTTCTCCGTTCATCGAGTTCCTGGCACCGGAGAGCCACCGTTCCGCCGAAGATTATCTCGACGGTCTGGCGCGCAACGGCGTTGCCAGCATTTTGAATGACGGCCGGGAGGTCTTGGGCAAGGTACCGACCGGAGGTTTGATCCCGCTGTTCATGACAATGGGCCGGATCGGCGACAAGGACGACACAAAATTCTGCGTGGTTCTGCGCGACATCACCCAATGGAAAACCGCCGAAGAAGAACTGACACAAGCCAAGCGCCAGGCCGAAAACGCCAGCTCCCAGAAATCCGACTTTCTAGCCAAGATCAGCCACGAAATCCGGACGCCACTCAACGCCATTATTGGCTTCTCCGAAGTCATGATGGAAGAACGGTTTGGTCCGATCGGCAACGACCGGTACAAGGATTACCTGAAGGATATTCGGACTTCGGGCTCACATATCATGAGCCTGATCAATGATCTTCTGGATCTTTCCAAGATCGAGGCCGGCAAACAGGATCTGAAATTCTCAGCCGTTTCCGCCAACGACATCATCAATGAGTGCGTGGCACTCATGCAGCCGCAAGCAAACCGGGAACGGGTCATCATTCGGGCCAGCCTGCCGGATGCAGTGCCGAATATTGTGGCCGATCCACGCTCATTGCGTCAGATCGTGTTGAACCTGCTTTCCAACGGGATCAAGTACAACAAGTCCGGTGGACAAGTGATTTTGTCGACCACACTGGAACCAAATGGCGAAGTCTCCATCCGTGTCCGTGACACCGGCTCGGGGATGAACCCAAAGCAGCTCGCCGCTGCGTTGGAACCGTTCCGCCAGGTCCATACGGCCCGCCGTGGCGGCGGTACCGGCTTGGGCTTGCCATTGACCAAGGCATTGGCGGAAGCCAACCGGGCTCAGTTCCATATTGATTCCACGCCGGATCAGGGGACGCTGGTCGAGATCACATTTCCGACCGAGCGGGTGCTGTCAGAATGACACGCCCAAGGGGTCTAAGCATAACTTGACCTTTTGGCTCTTATTTGCCAGTTAACACCACGGTTATTGGCATCGTGAGAGGCTTCGGCTCCTAGAAACCAATGCTGCGTGAACCGGCAATCCCGAAAAGGTTGGCCAGGTTGACGTAACGAAATAGCTTTCCGGCTGAGGTTAGATCCTGTCCAGTTCCACATTCAGCTTCAGTTTGTCGGCGACGAAGTGGTTCAGAACACGATCTGCCATGGGCAGCCGAACGCTGATCATCTGCACAGTCATCATTGGAGCAATGTGCCTATTGCCGATGGTTGCGGTGGCAATCGCAGCGGCGCTTGGCTCCTTTGATACCCTGTCTCACCTGATCGACACCGTGCTGCTCCGGTACACGCTGACCACACTGGCGCTTATGGTGCTCGTGGCCATCTTTACCGCAATTATCGGGACGGGCACGGCCTGGCTCGTGACGATGACACGGTTTCCAGGGGTTCGCTTCTTTGAGATCTCACTCGCCCTTCCCTTCGCCTTTCCGGCCTATGTCATGGGCTATGCCTATACCGACTTTCTGGATCATCCAGGCGCGGTCCAGACCTTTTTGCGCGATGTCACCGGATGGGGACCGCGGGACTACTGGTTCCCGGAAATTAGGAGCGTAGAAGGGGCGGCGCTGATGCTGACCCTGGTGCTCTATCCCTATGTCTATCTCTTGGCTCGCACGGCCTTCTTACAGGAATCCGCAACGGCAACGCTTGCCGCCCGGTCTCTCGGCCGCGGCCCGTGGGGCGCCTTCTGGACTGTCTCCCTGCCGATGGCACGTCCGGCAATCGCCGGCGGCGTGCTTTTGGCAGTGATGGAGACCATCGCCGACTTCGGAACCGTAAGCTACTTCGGAATTCAGACGTTTGCGACTGGCATCTATACGAGTTGGTTTTCCCTTGCAGACCGCGGAGGCGCAGCGCAATTGGCGCTGTGTCTTCTGACATTCGCCTTGTTCATCGCGATCCTGGAACGAATGCAGCGCGGCGCTTCAAAACACCATAACGCCGGCAAACGGATCGAACGCGTGCCACCAACGCAGCTGACTGGCTGGGCAAAAGTCGGAGCAATGGCCGCTTGCGGTGCGCCGGTGTTTTTCGGTTTCATATTGCCATTGGTGCTCCTGTTCGAAATGAGCTTCGCCTCCGAGCAGGACCTGTTTTCCAGCCGATACATCGGTTTCATCACAAACTCGATCATTTTGGCCGGTGTTGCCTCTGTCGTTACAGTTCTTGCGGCCATGCTGGTGGCGTTCAACTTGCGCCTTAATCCCGGCAGGCTCTCGCTTTCAGCTGCGCATGTCAGCCGTATTGGCTATGCGGTTCCCGGCGGCGTCATTGCTGTTGGCCTGCTTGTTCCGTTTGCCGCACTGGACAATGGCATCGACGGCTTGATGCGCGACTGGTTCGGCATATCGACCGGGCTTTTGTTCACCGGCACGATCACGGTGCTGGTCATGGCCTATATGGTGCGGTTCATGGCTGCGGCCCTCAACACGGTCGAAGCCGGACTCTCAACGATACACCCGACGACCGATGCCGTTGCCCGAACCCTCGGGCGGTCTCCGATGACCATGCTCTGGAGCGTCCACTTCCCAATTCTGCGACCGACTGTCTTCACAGCAATGCTGATCGTTTTTGTGGACGTGATGAAGGAGCTGCCCGCGACCCTCATCATGCGACCCTTCAACTTCGACACGCTTGCCGTTCAGGCCTACAGGCTGGCATCCGATGAGCGCCTGTCAGGTGCCGCGGTGCCGTCGCTGGTGATCGTTGCGGTCGGATTGCTCCCCGTCATTCTGCTTTGCAAGGCTCTTGCCCGGCGCCCAGGCCGCCAATCAAGCCGGCCCACAGCGGTCTAGCCTTCTCAGTTTCCATGTTGGCCCGCACGCTTGTCTCGAGCGGCATAATTGGGATCCGCAAAGCTCTTCCATTTCTCCATTGCACCTAACAGAAAACCCCTCCGCGCAGCTGCGCGAAGGGGCTTTGCTCAACTCACCTGCCTTGCGCAGATGAAACTGTTATTTCCAGCCAGCTTCGTTGAGGAGCTTCTGCGCAGCCGGGACGTTTTCCGCGATTGCAGATGCATCCACATCATCCGGCTTGAAGAAACCAAGCTGAGCAACGGACGGGCTGATGCCGACGCCCGGCACAGCCGGATACTCGTCGTTACCGGCAGAGAAGTACTGTTGTGCCTGATCAGATGCCAGGTACTCGAGGAACTTGATGGCGTTTTCCTTGTTCGGGGAGTGCTTGGCAACACCACCACCGGACAAGTTCATATGCGCACCGATCGTGTCCTGGTTCGGGAAGACCCAGCCGATTTTCGCAACATCGTCAGACAGGCCCTTGACCGGCTTGCGAAGCGCGCGGCCGAAGTAATAGGTGTTGGACATGGCGATCGCGCATTCACCGGAAACAATTCCGCGCAGCTGATCGGTGTCGCCGCCTTGCGGATCACGGGCAAAGTTGCCGACCACGGCCGTTGCCCAGTCTTTCACGGCTTCTTCACCCAGGTGCTCAATCAGAGCGGCCGTGATGGTCTGCGTGTAGACGTTGGACGATGAGCGGATACAGATCATGCCTTTGTATTTTGGATCTGCCAGATCCTGATAGGTCCGCGGCGGCTCGGCAACTTTCTCCTTGTCGTAGAAGATGATGCGCGCGCGCTGAGAGAAGCCGAACCACTGATTATCGTCGTCCTGCACATAACCTGGCAGACGCTGTTCCAGAACAGGGGACTCAACGGACTGAAGAAGGCCCATACCCTTCGCACGCTCAAGGCGTGACGTGTCGACAGTCAGCAGAATGTCGGCCGGGCTGTTTTGGCCCTCGGCTTCCATGCGGGTCAGCAGTTCATCCGCTTTACCTTCGATGCGGTTGATCTTGATGCCGCTCTGTTCTTCGAAATCAGAGTACAAACGCTCGTCTGTATCGTAATGGCGCGAAGAATAGAGGTTCAGCTCACCGGTCGCCAAGGCAAGCGGGGATGATGCGATCAACAACGCAGCAGCCAGACCGGCGCGGGATACTGTTGAACGGAATGAAGGCATTTGGGCACTCCCTGTTATTTCGTTAGGACAAAACATGACCTGCGCTCTCAAGTATAGAAATCTGAGGCTGGGTCAAGTAAAATCGGAACCTAACACTCCAGTTTTTGAGTTCCGCATTGAAACCAGGATTGAAGGATCTACCGGGCACCTCTCCCTCGCTTCCGGTTTGCCCGCAGGAGCAAATGGCTAGACAGCCGCCTAGCGCATGTTTACTGCGCCCTACGCTTTACTGTGCACAAAGTATGCACTCGAGCCCGATCATTGTCCGCAAATGCACGGTTCCCGCAGAACAAATCGTTTATGAGTAAGCTAATTTTTTTCGAGGAGTACGACCGGTGACGACGAAGCTGCACGTCTATCAATCCATCGCCAGATCAATCAAAGATCATGGCGTTGAGACCATGTTCGGCCTGATGGGCGATGCCAATCTATTCATGGTCGACAGCTTTGTGCGGGATTGCGGTGGCCGCTTCGTTCCAGCTGCTCACGAAGGCAGTTCGGTTCTCATGGCACTCGCCTACATCCATGTGAGCGGATCCGTTGGTGTTGCAACGGTAACGCATGGACCCGCACTTACAAATTGTCTTACTGCGATCACGGAAGGTGTCCGCGGCCACTTACCAGTCGTTTTGTTTGCCGGGGACACGCCTGCTGAGAACCCGCGGCACTTGCAGGGCATTGACCAGCGCGAACTGATCAAGGCAACGGGCGCTGGTTTTGAGCAGCTGCGCACACCGGAGACGGTCGCCATGGATGTCGCGCGGGCCTTCTACCGCGCTCAGGTGGAACGCCGTCCGATCGTCTTGAACATGCCGGCAGATTTCATGTGGCAGGAAGCTGCGTATGAAAAGCATATCCTGGACGTCTTCACCGCTCCGGGCGGTGTTGCCGAAGGCGGTATTCTGGATGAGGCGATTGGCATGATCGCATCGGCACGCCGTCCAATGATCCTCGCCGGCGGCGGGGCCATTGATGCACGGGACCAATTGATCAAACTTGCCGACCGGCTGGAAGCCCCGCTTGCAACGACCCTGAAAGCGAAGGGCCTCTTCAAGGACCATCCATACAACATTGATATTTTTGGAACGCTCTCAACGCCAGCCGCCTACGATCTGATTGCACAAACGGACTGCATTGTCTGTTTCGGAACCGGACTCCACGACTTCACGACGGATCGCGGCAAGCTGATGAAAGACAAGCGGATTGTGCAAGTGGATGTCGAACCGACGGCCATCGGCGGCGCGCTTCACCCGGACGCTGCGCTTCTTGCAGATGCTGGTTTGACCGCCGAAACGATCTTGTATTGGCTTAACGAGGCAGAAATTCCGGCGAGCGGTTTCACCCGCGAACTCGACACCGCTTCGCTGACCGCCCATCCGGTGGATAAGAAAACAACGGCAGACGGCTTCGTCAATTATGTCGGCGCCCTGGAGCGGTTTGAAGCCGCGCTTCCAAAGGACCGCATACTTGTGACCGATGGCGGGCGCTTCATGACAGAAGTCTGGTGCCGCATCTCCGCCCCGGATCCAAAGAGCTTCGTGAATACGGCCAATTTCGGTTCCATTGGCCTCGGCCTTCAGGAAGCCATTGGCGCAGGGGTCGCAGCGCCCGACCGGCCGGTCGTTCTGTTTACCGGCGATGGCGGCTTCATGATGGGCGGCATCAACGAGTTCAACACGGCCGTGCGCCTCGGGCTGGACCTAATCATCATCGTGGCGAACGACTCTGCCTATGGCGCTGAACACATCCAGTTCCTCGATCGTCAAATGGACCCGAGCCTCACGACATTCCAGTGGCCGTCCTTCGCCGAGGTCGCGACTTCGCTTGGCGGAACGGGCGTTGAAGTCCGGTCGGATGACGAGCTTCAAACAGCGCTGAATGCATTGGAAAACCGCAAGGGACCAATCCTGATTGAGTTGCGGCTTGACCCGCATGACGTGCCCCGTATGCGCATCTGATTGCACATCCGCTTCTGGCAAACGAAACCAAAGCATCATACCGGTTGGCGGGGAAAGGGACCGCCAACCGGCTTGACACCTTTGTGCTGAAACCCACCAATGGGCATCGTCAAATTCAACGGTTAGAGGACTCCCTTCCCATGGAGAAGAAGCACCAGATCAATCTTTGGTACGCCTTCATCGCAATGATGCTGGTGCTGACCTTTCAGAGCTGGTGGACCGCCTATAAGACCATTGAAGAGATCCCTTACAGCCAGTTCGAACAGTACCTCAAGGACAAGAAAATTGAGGAGATTTCCGTCAAGGAAAACACCATTCAAGGCAAATTCAAGGAGCCATTGAAGGATGGCAAACAGTATTTTGTGACGACCCGCGTGGAACTTCCGCTCGCTGAAGAACTCACGAAATACGATGTAAAGTTCACGGGCGTGATCGAGAGCACGCTCATCCGGGACATTCTCTCCTGGGTGTTGCCGGTTCTGCTGCTCTTCGGCCTTTGGATGTTCTTCATCCGGAAGTTCGCCGAAAAGCAGGGCATTGGCGGAATGATGACCGTCGGCAAGTCCAAGGCGAAAGTCTATGTGGAGACCGACGTTGAGGTCAGCTTTGAAAATGTCGCCGGGGTTGATGAGGCCAAGCGGGAACTGAAGGAGATCGTAGATTTCCTGAAAGACCCGAAGTCCTACGGCCGGCTTGGCGCGCATGTGCCAAAGGGCATTCTTCTGGTGGGTCCTCCGGGTACCGGTAAGACCTTGCTTGCCCGTGCAGTTGCCGGTGAAGCGGGTGTTCCGTTCTTCTCGATCTCGGGTTCCGAGTTTGTCGAGATGTTCGTTGGTGTTGGCGCGGCCCGTGTCCGGGATCTTTTTGAACAGGCGCGCAAGGCGGCGCCGGCCATCATATTCATAGACGAACTCGATGCACTGGGGCGTGCCCGGTCAAGCGGTGCCATGGGTACTAATGATGAAAAGGAACAGACCCTCAATCAGCTTCTGACCGAATTAGACGGGTTTGATCCCTCAAGCGGCATTATTCTGCTGGCCGCGACCAACCGGCCGGAGATCCTGGATCAGGCACTCTTGCGTGCCGGCCGGTTCGACCGGCAGGTGCTGGTGGATCGCCCCGACAAAAGCGGGCGGCGGGCCATCCTCGATGTCCATGTCAAGAAGATCCAACTCGCGCCGGACACGGACCTTGATCAGGTCGCTCAACTGACAGCCGGCTTCTCAGGTGCCGATCTCGCGACCTTGATCAATGAGGCCGCCCTGCTCGCGACCCGCCGAAATGCGGATGCCGTTACTCTGAAAGACTTCAACGAGGCCATCGAACGCGTGATTGCGGGGCTTGAAAAACGCAGCCGGGTTCTGTCCGAAAAAGAACGCAAGACGGTCGCCTTCCATGAGATGGGCCATGCGCTTGTTGCCGCCAATCTTGAAGGCTGCGATCCAGTGCATAAGATCTCGATCATCCCGCGGGGCATCGGCGCGCTCGGCTACACCATGCAGCGGCCGACCGAAGACCGGTTCTTGCTGTCAACGCAGGACCTGAAAAATCGGATGGCTGTTTTGATGGGCGGGCGTGCGGCAGAAGAAATCATCTTCAACGAGATATCGACCGGGGCGTCGGACGACCTTCAAAAAGTCACCGAAGTGGCCCGCGATATGGTGATGCGCTACGGCATGGAAGGCGGACTCGGGAACCGGGTTTACGCAAGCCCGCAGCAGAATTTTCTTGGCCAGCCGGTGCCGGACAGGGCGGATGTTTCAGAAGAAACCCAGCGGGAGATTGATTTGGCAATCCGCGCCCGGGTGGAGGCGGCCTTCGCGAGAGCAAAAGCCATCCTGAACGATCACCGGTCCGAGCTAGATGCCGGTGCGGAGTTGCTATTGACCAAGGAAACCCTGACCGATCAGGACTTCCCGGCGATCCGCCCAATCGCCGAGCGCAACGCCGCCGCAGCGGCGGAGTGAGCAAACAAAAACGCCCGCAAACTGCGGGCGTTTTACAGATCTTTGACTTTCACATCTGCCGCCCCGGACTTGAACCGGGGCCTCGTCAATGCTCAAGGTCCCGGCTCGGAGGCCGGGACGGCAGATACGAAACCATCAGTTTCCGATACTCAGACGACGTTCGCTTCGGTCTTGGATTTGACTTCATCCAAGGACACTCCAGGCGCCAGTTCGACAACGGTCAGGCCGTGCGGCGTGATGTCGAAGACGCCGAGGCCGGTGATGACCCGGTCAACGCAACGCACACCGGTGAGCGGCAAGGTGCACTCTTTCAGCAGCTTCGGATCGCCTGCCTTGGAAGTGTGGTCCATGATCACGACGACGCGCTTGACGCCGGCCACAAGATCCATTGCACCGCCCATGCCCTTGACCATCTTGCCCGGGATCATCCAGTTGGCGAGATCGCCGTTCTGGGAGACTTCCATCGCGCCAAGGATCGACAGATCAATGTGACCACCGCGGATCATGCCGAAGCTGTCGGCAGAGGAGAAATAGCTCGTCTGCGGCAATTCGGTGATTGTCTGCTTGCCGGCGTTGATCAGATCGGCATCAACCTCATCATCGGTCGGGAACGGGCCCATGCCGAGCATGCCGTTTTCCGACTGCAGCGTGACATGCATGCCATCCGGAATGTAGTTGGAAACCAGTGTCGGAATGCCAATACCGAGATTGACGTAAAAGCCGTCGTGAAGTTCTTTTGCCGCGCGCGCGGCCATATCGTCACGTGTCCAGGCCATGTTTTTATCTCCTCAACTCGATCAGGCTTCGCGGGTGGTGCGCTTTTCGATGCGCTTCTCATGGCTGCCGACAATGATGCGGTCGACAAAGATACCGGCGGTGTGGATGTTGTCCGCGTCGAGTTCACCGACCTCAACGAGCTCCTCAACTTCCACAACAGTGGTCTTGCCGGCAGTCGCCATCATCGGATTGAAATTCCGCGCGGTCTTCCGGTAGATCAGGTTGCCTTCCTTGTCGGCTTTCCAGGCTTTTACAAGGGACACGTCGGACACAAGACCGGTCTCCATGATGTAGGTCTCGCCGTTGAAGTCCTTGTGCTCCTTGCCGTCGGCAATCAGCGTGCCCACACCGGTCTTGGTATAGAAACCCGGGATGCCGGCACCGCCAGCGCGGATGCGCTCGGCAAGTGTACCTTGCGGGTTGAACTCGAGCTCCAGCTCGCCGTTGAGGTACTGCTTTTCGAAGGTTGCGTTCTCGCCCACATAGGACGACACCATTTTCTTGATCTGGCGGGTTTGCAGCAACAAGCCCAGACCGAAATCATCCACGCCGGCATTGTTGGAGATCGCGGTGATGTTTTGGGCGCCGGATTCCCGCAGAGCCACAATAAGGTTCTCCGGAATCCCGCAAAGGCCGAAGCCACCGGCCATCACAGTCATTCCGTCAAAGGTCAGGCCCTCCAGGGCAGCCTTTGCGTCCGGGTAGACTTTGTTCATTTTTCACTCCCGTTTGGTGTCGTAACGCACGTCGGCGGCACATTCGCTGCAAGTTTTCCTTCGGTCAAGGGGCAATGATGCGTTGCAGCGAAAAACATGAACCTTCATTCAGATCGCAAGGTTTACCCTGTTTACGGATTGTCGTATGCGAACAGCATCTTGACCCATGGATATGGTTTTGTGCCGATCTGGATATGGTATGTAATTCCTTAACGGTCAAACTAAGATTATCGACGAAAGACGCTGGCGCCTTGTATCAATTCCTGTCGACCCTTTTTAAGATTGCGGTGATTTCGCTGCTGGTCGGCGCCGTATTGTCGTTCATCAACATCACAGCTGAAGATGTGCTCGGCTCCGTCGGTCTCAGCCCGATCCAATTGTGGATTTACATGCTGGAGTTCCGGGACTGGGCAATCCCAAACATGATCCTTGGCGCGTTCATCGTGGTGCCGGTCTGGCTGGTGATTTACCTGTTCCGCCCGCCGCGCGCATAAACCTAGCCGTCCGCGCCGAAGGCTGCCCGTTCATCCCGCTCCCTTTGCACCTGCTGCCGCTTGGTGGCAATCGATGCTGCGATCACACCGATCGAAACAAGCACGACCAGGATCGTACAGACCGCATTGATTTCCGGCGTAACACCAAGGCGGACCTGGGAATAGATTTTCATCGGCAAGGTGGTTGCACCAGGCCCAGTGGTGAAGCTGGCAATGACGAGATCATCCAGGGACAGGGTGAATGCCAACATCCAGCCTGCAATGACACCGGGGAGGATGATCGGCAGCGTGATTAGGAAGAACGTTTTGATCGGCGGGCACCCGAGATCTTCAGCTGCTTCTTCAACGGATTTGTCGAACCCAACCAACCGCGATTGCACGACCACGGCCACATAGCACATGGCAAATGTGGTGTGCGCTATGATCACTGTCCAAAACCCGCGCGCCTGATCCATCGCCACAAACAGAAGCAGCAGCGACAACCCGAGGATCACCTCCGGCATAACAAGCGGAGCGAAGATCATGCCCGAAAACATTGAGCGACCCATAAACCGCCCTGAACGCACCAAAACCAATGCTGCCATTGTGCCGAGCACCGTCGCGACAGATGCCGAAACGAAGGCAACACGAAGCGTCACCCACGCCGCATCCAGCAACTGATCGTTCTGGAGGAGTTCCACATACCACTTGGTGGAAAAACCGCCCCAGACCGTCACCAGCCGGCTTTCGTTGAACGAATAGATGACCAGAAGCACAATTGGCAGATATAGGAACGAAAAGCCGAGGACGATTGACGTCACATTGAACCAGGAAGGGCCGCGCGTCATTGGTTCTTCTCCGCCATTTTCTGTTGCTGGTTCTGGAAAAGAACGATCGGGATCACAAGGATCAGCAAGAGGATTACTGCGACTGCAGAAGATACCGGCCAATCGCGGTTGTTGAAGAACTCCACCCACAGCGTCTTGCCGATCATTAGGGTTTCCGATCCGCCAAGAAGGTCCGGGATCACGAACTCGCCAACCGCTGGAATGAACACGAGGAAACAGCCTGCGATTACACCTGGAAGCGATAAGGGAACAGTGATCTTCCAGAAGGCTTTCCATGGCGGGCAGCCCAGGTCTTCTGCGGCTTCGAGCAAACTGCCATCCAGCTTTTCAAGGCTGGCGTAAAGCGGCAGCACGAGGAACGGCAGGTAAGAGTATACGATGCCGATATAGACTGCGGCATTGGTGTTCAGGATCACCAGCGGCTCGTCAATCAGGCCCAGCATCATCAGGAACTGATTGAGAAGACCTTCGTTTTTGAGAATGCCGATCCAGGCATAGACGCGAATGAGAAAGCTGGTCCAAAACGGCAGGATCACCAGCATCAAAAGGGTCGGCCGCCAAGCTTCCGGGCTCCGCGCCATACCGTAAGCAATCGGGTAGCCGATCAGAAGGGTTATGAGTGTGGAAACCGCGGCAATGTAGACCGAGGAGACGTAAGACTTCCAGTAAAGGGCATCTTCCGTCAGCCAGACATAGTTTTCCAGGGAGAGCTCGCTAAGACCTTCCCGAAAAGCCTGCCAACCTTCAGCCAAATCGAACGTTGGAAAATAAGGCGGGATCGCAACCGCGACCTGTGACAGGGAAATCTTGAAGACGATCAGAAACGGGGCGAGGAAGAAAATCAGCAGCCAGAAATAAGGAACTGCAATTAACCCCCAGCCGCCGAGACCCCGTTTGGATTTAGATGCCGCTTTGCTCATGCCGCCCTCCTCATCCAGTCAGGATTACACCGGCATCCCGGTCAAATGTCAGGACAACATTTTCATCCCATGTAATCGGGTTTTCGACCATGCGCGAAATGTTGGCCTTGGTGGCACGTAAAATGTCGTGATCGTCTTCACCAACCTTCGCATGGAAGATGGAAACGTCGCCAAGATAGGCGATGTCCCAAACGATCCCACCAATCTGATTGGTCACCGAACCTTCTGGCTGCCCCTGCGCAATCCGAACCTTTTCGGGTCGAATGGCGTACCAGACTGTATCTCCGACAGAAGCAGCCGTTGTCTGCTCCGTATCAATGGCAAAGTCACCAACAACCGCCTGCATACGCGTCCCGGTATCGGCCTTCTCCAGAACCTTCGCCTCGATCAAGTTTACGTCGCCGATAAAGTCGGCAACAAACTTGGAGTTCGGCGCTTCATAAATCTCCGAGGGAGTTGCCACCTGAACAAGTTCACCGCGATCCATGACAGCGATCCGATCGGCGACCGTCATTGCTTCTTCCTGATCGTGCGTTACGATCAGGAAGGTCATTTTCAAATCTTCCTGCAGCGCCATGAGCTCAAACTGAGTTTCTTCGCGCAGCTTGCGATCCAGCGCGCCCAGTGGTTCATCGAGCAGCAGGACTTTAGGTCGTTTTGCGAGAGACCGAGCCAGAGCAACACGTTGCCGCTGACCGCCGGACAACTGGTGCGGCTTGCGTTTGGCGAATTGCTCAAGTTTGGTCAGCCGCAGCATTTCGGCGACCCGATCATCAATTTCCGATTTCGGTAGATTGTCCTGCTCCAGGCCGAACGCAATATTTTTCTCAACGCTCATATGCGGGAACAGCGCATAGGACTGGAACATCATATTGGACGGCCGCCGGAACGGCGGAATGCCAGACAAATCCTGGCCGTCAAGAAAGATCTCACCGGAGGTGGGCGTCTCGAACCCGGCGAGCATCCGCATCAACGTGGTTTTGCCGCAACCGGACCCGCCAAGGAGCGCAAAAAACTCCCGCTTGTAGATCTTGAGTGAGAGATTGTTGACCGCGACAAAGTCACCAAACTTCTTGGTAACATTGCGAAATTCGATAAACGGCGTTTGCTCCGGATCTTCCCAGGGAACAAATTCGCGGCGCACTGGTCCGATCGTCTTTTTAGCCAAGGTAACCCCCACCCCACGAAGAACTAAGACACAAAAAGTCCACCGGACAGCAAATGCCGTCCGGTGGTTGTCTTGGGTTACTGTCCGCTTTTCACAGAAGTCCAGGACCGTGTCACAACACGGTTCACCTTCGGCGGGTAGGACGTCACGGTGTAGAGGTTTTCGACAGCTTCTGCCGGCGGATAAATCGCCGGATCGCCGATGACATCGTCATTCAGCATTTCTTGAGAGGCCTTGTTGCCGTTTGCGTAGTAGACGTAGTTCGAGGCCTTCGCCATCACATCCGGGCGCATGATGTAGTTCAGGAATTCATGCGCTTCCTCTTTGTTTTTTGCGTCTGCCGGGATCGCCATCTGGTCGAACCACATCAGCGCGCCTTCTTTCGGAATCGCATATTCCACCGTTACGCCATTGTCAGCCTCTGCTGCACGGTCACGGGCCTGCAGAACGTCGCCAGACCACCCGACAGCCAGGCAGATGTCACCATTTGCAAGCGCGTTGATGTACTCCGAGGAATGGAATTTCTGGACATAGGGCCGGACCGATTTCAAAAGCTCGGTCGCTTTTTCAATTTCGCCGGTGTCCTTGCTGTCCGGATCCAATCCGAGATAGTTCAGCGCAGCCGGGAACAATTCGGTCGGCGCATCAAGAACATGGATACCGCATTCTTGGAGTTTTGCGGCATTTTCAGGCTTAAACAACAGGTCCCAGCTGTCAACCGGTGCGTCTTCGCCAAGTGCAGCCTTTACCTTCTCGACATTGTATCCAAGGCCAGTTGTGCCCCACATGTAGTTGATGGAATAGGCGTTGTCCGGGTCGTATTTGGCAACCCGCGCTTCGATATCAGACCACATGTTTCCGATATTGCTCAGCTTGGATTTGTCGAGTTTGTCGAAGACGCCTGCCTGGATTTGGCGCGACAGGAACGTACCGGTCGGGACCACAACATCATACCCGGTACCACCTGCCAGAAGCTTGGTCTCAAGCACTTCGTTGGAGTCAAACACGTCATAGACAACGTTGATGCCGGTTTCCTTGGTGAAGTCTTCCAGAATCGACTCATCAATATAGTCGGACCAGTTGTAGACATTGACCGTGCGGTCTTGAGCCAGTGCCGCCCCACCCAGCACACTGAGCGAAGTTACGGCGAGAAGCATAGTCTTGAGTTTCATATTCATGTTCCCCTGTCTTGTTTCGGAGGACGTTGACCGTCATCTTTTTGCAAAAGGCGACAACCGTTTGCGGTTCCCTTTGGTTTGACGCGAACTTTGCCACGCACGGTATTTTTGTCCAGAGTCGATTTTGGGCAAGCCTGCTTAGCTTATGTTCGTTTTCCGGTTGGCTTATAGATATGTCTGTCGTTCGAGTGAGGAAATTTCACGGCCGAACTCGTTCAATTCTTCCCGTTTTATTTCCGTCAGAACTTTATGCATTTCAGGACCGACCGCCTTCTTCATCAATTTGGAAGCCTCAAACGCATCAATGGCTTCGTCCATCCAAGGCGTCAGGCGTTTTTTGCGCTTTTCATACGCATTACCCGTTACTGCCGCCGGTGGATCTTTCTTCAGACGCAGCCCCTCCATCATGCCTGCAAGGATCCCGGTGAGAACCAGATATGGATTGGCATCCGCGCCTGCAATCCGGTGCTCCACGCGTGCGGCCTCTGGAGAAGAAGCGGGAACCCGTAAAGCTACAGAGCGGTTATCAAACCCCCAGCAGATTGATGCCGGAGCATAGGATCCCGGCTGCATGCGCCGGAACCCGTTGAATGTTGAAATGAAAAGCAACAGAGCTTCCGGCATCGTCTTCAACAAGCCATTGATCGCATACCCGAGCCTCTCGCGGCCATGTTCCGGATCTGCAAACAAGTTGCCGTTGTCATCTTCCATAGAGACGTGCACATGCATGCCGTTGCCGGGCCATTCCACAAATGGCTTGGCCATGAAGGACGCTTTGAGTTCATGTTTTCGAGCAACGCCGGCGACAAGGCGGCGAAGAAGCACGACATCATCGGCAGCCAAAAGCGGGTTGTTCCGGTGATGCAAGTTCAATTCAAACTGTCCAGGCGCGGCCTCCGACACAGCAGCGTCTGCCGGAATGCCTTGCGCCTCACAAGCCTTGCGCAGGTCATCAACAACAGGCAACAACGCTTCCAGATCAGACAGCGCATACATGTTTTGCCGCGCCGGACCGAGATGGGTCGAGAACAGGGGCTTTGGCTGCTCCGTCCAATCGCCGTCACTCTCCTCGAAAAGATAAAATTCCAGCTCAAAGGCACAAGTGGCTGTAACGCCGAACTCTTCCTTCATCTGCGCCACGGTGTTTTCAAGAACATGCCGCGGATCAGCGAGGAAAGGTTCACCATCGCGGTCGTACATCGACAACAGCACCTGAGCAGTCTTCCGATCCGCCCACGGGACGAGCTTAAGAGATTCCGGAATTGGCCAGCACACACCATCCTTGTCGCCAGTTTCCAGGTGCATACCGGTCGCTTCAACTTCCCGGCCCCACACGTCCAGCCCGAACAGGGAATAAGGAAACGCGACGCCGCCTTCGAAGACTTTCGCCAGCGCTTTTCCGGGCAGCCATTTTCCGCGTAGAACCCCGTTCGTATCCGGCAGAACTACTTCGAGTGTATCCAAGTCTGGATGTTCTTCCAAAAAGGCTTCGAAAGCCGACTTCCAACCGGGCTCCGCCGGATGTTCCAGAATCTGGTGAGGAAGCTCGTTCATTTACGTCCTGTGTTTCTGCTGGCCTTGTTGGTTCTTTGGACCACCAGCTTATGATTGCGATATCGAAAAAAATGTGATCACTTTCTAGCTAGACTGTCAAGACAATCGCTATGAAATCGCAAATCCAGCGAAGAAGGATGTAACTATTGCCGGTCCGGCGCTCCGCACTCAATGCAGGTCCTGAGAAGACCCAAACGACCGCTTCAGCGCGCAGCGCAACCCGCGATCAAGTGGATATCGCTGTGCGGTCTGGCCTGCTGACCGGACGGTTTATTCCCGGAAAGGCGGTAACGCTGCGGGGTCTTGCGGCCGAACTCGGGGTCAGCCCGATGCCGGTGCGCGAGGTGCTTCAACGGCTCGCTGCTGAAAACGCTCTTGAAGTCAAACCCAATGGGCGCATCCAGGTTCCCGACATGACACCGGAGCGATTTGACGAGGTGTTGATGGCCCGTCTCCTGCTCGAGCCGGAACTGGCCGTACGCGCCATGCCCCACCTTAGTTCCGACGACATTGCGGAACTGAGGCGCATTGATGACGACATTGACGTGCGGCTGAACTCCGGCGATGCGGAGGCCTACATGCGGCTGAACCACGGCTTTCACTTCCATATCTATCGAGCATCCGGCTCCCGTGTTTTGTTGCCGCTGATCGATAGTCTTTGGCTCCAGTTCGCCCCCTTCATGCGCACCGTCTACGGGCGGGTCGGCACGGTGAATTTGATCGACCAGCACAAGGCCGCCATTCATGCGATCGAGATGCAAGACGCCCCAGCATTGAGAGAAGCGATCACGGCAGACATCGCTGATGGCATGGGCCTCCTTGGCCGGGAAATTCTCCAAGGCGAACAGCCCAGTTGATCCCGGCTCAACCTTGTGTCATTTTGTGATCACAAAATAGTCCTGACGGCATTTGGATAGACATTGAACAGCAGCCAATTCGTGATTTTCACGGCTGTTCGGGTCCGCCGATCACGGACAAGAATCTCTGGAGCCTCGCGTGACTGATACCCCACCTGCCAATTCGACCCCGCACAAGGATGAAAGTCTCCGCGGTGTTTCAAACGTTGATGCCGCGCGGGATTGGCTCAACCATCGGAACATTCAGGATATCGAGTGTATCGTTCCGGACCTAGCGGGCGTTGCCCGGGGCAAGATGATGCCGACGGAAAAATTCTTTTCCGGCCCTGTCATGACCATGCCTGCGTCGATCTTCGCGCAGACGATCTCCGGCGACTACCCGGAGGACGACGAGCGCTTCCAGCACAACCCGACTGACGGCGACCTCTATTTCCGGGCCGATTATTCAACTCTGACAACAGTCCCTTGGGAAAGCGATCCGACGGCACAGCTCATTCACGATGCCTACACGCGGGAAGGTGCGCCCGTAGAGACGGCGCCGCGAAATGTCCTGAAGCGCATTCTGAAACTTTATGAAGACAAAGGCTGGCAGCCGGTTGTCGCCCCCGAGATCGAATTCTATTTGGTTCGTCCCAACACCGATCCCGACTATCCGCTGGAACCGCCGACAGGCCGCTCCGGCCGTCCTGAGGTCGGCCGTCAGTCCTATTCGATTTCGGCCCTCAACGAATTCGACGACTTGATCGACGACATCTATGACCTGTCCGAACAGCAGGGGCTGGAAATCGACACGATGATCCATGAGGAGGGTGCGGCGCAGATGGAAATCAATCTGCGTCACGGCAATCCTCTGGAGCTTGCAGATCAGGTCTTCCTGTTTAAGCGGACGATCCGGGAAGCGGCGCTGCGCCACGATATGTATGCGACCTTCATGTCGAAACCAATGTCGAACCAGCCTGGGTCTGCGATGCACATCCACCAATCGGTGATCGACAAGGAAACCGGCCAAAACATTTTCGCCGGCGAAAACGGCATGGAAACCGAAGCGTTCCTCTCGTTCATTGCCGGACACCAAGTGTATCTGCCGCAGGTGACACCAATCATGGCACCATTCGTTAATTCCTACCGCCGGTTCTCAAAGACCTCGACCTCGCCGGTCAACGTGTATTGGGGCTATGACAACCGGACGGTCGGCCTACGCGTGCCTTATTCAAGCCCGGATGCGCGGCGCCTGGAAAATCGCATCCCCGGCTCTGACGCAAACCCTTACCTTGCAATCGCGGCATCTCTGGCCTGCGGCTATCTCGGGATTGTCAAAGGTCTGAAACCCGACGCTCCGCGCATGGATGATTGCACCGAGCTTACCAAGTCCCTGCCGCGCGGTTTGCCGGAAGCCCTTACTTTGTTCGAAAACTCTGAGGACATGATCGAGGTTTTCGGAGAGAAGTTCGTCGCGACTTACCGCGCCATCAAATACGAAGAATTCGAAACCTTCATGTCGGTAATCAGCCCGTGGGAGCGGGAATACCTTCTGCTGAACGTGTGATTGGCCTTCTTCCGGAGCATCCTTTAATGACTGCCCATTCCAACATCTATCCGACCAAGGCGCTTCAGGAACTGGACGCCGCACACCATTGGCACCCTTTTTCGGACATGAAATCGCTTAATGCCGAAGGCAGCCGGGTGATCACCAGCGCAGATGGTGTCTGGTTGACGGATTCCAACGGCAACAAGATCCTCGATGGCATGGCAGGTCTTTGGTGCGTGCAGGTCGGACACGGCCGCTCGGAAATCACCGAAGCTGTGACCAAACAGATGAACGAGCTGGCCTATTACAACACGTTCTTCAAAACGACCCACCCACCTGCAATCGCTTTGTCGGAAAAACTCGCCAAGCTTGCTCCCGATCACATCAACACCGTGTTCTATTGCTCGTCCGGCTCGGAAGCGAACGACACTGTGTTCCGCATGGTGCGCACCTATTGGGACAAGATGGGCAAGCCGGACAAAAAGGTGATCATCGGCCGATGGAACGGCTATCACGGTTCGACCCTCGCTGGCACCAGCCTTGGCGGTATGAAAGCCATGCACGCACAAGGGGATCTGCCCGTTTCAGGTGTCCATCACATCGACCAGCCCTACTGGTTTGGCGAAGGACAGGACATGAGCCCCGAAGACTTCGGCGTTCATGTGGCCCGCAAACTTGAGGAAGCCATCGATCAGATTGGCGAGGACAGGGTCGCGGCCTTCATTGCAGAACCCATTCAGGGTGCGGGCGGCGTTATCATCCCGCCGGAAACCTACTGGCCTGAGATCAAGCGCATCCTTGAGGAACGCGACATACTGTTTGTGTCGGATGAGGTCATTTGCGGCTTCGGCCGTTTGGGAGAATGGTTCGGATCCTCCTACTACGGCATAAAGCCGGATCTTATGCCCATCGCCAAAGGTCTGACGTCCGGCTATCTGCCGATGGGCGGTGTTCTGGTTTCTGACCGCGTCGTCGAAGGGTTGATGCTGGCCGGTGATGACTTCAACCACGGCTACACCTATTCAGGACATCCGGTCTGCGCTGCAGCTGCGCTCGCAAATTTGGAAATCATTGAACGCGAAGGACTGGTGGACCGGGTGAAGACCGATATTGGTCCGTACCTAAAGGAACGTTGGCTGAAACTCGGCGAGCATGAACTTGTTGGCGAAGCGCGCATGACCGGTTTGGTCGGCGCTCTGGAATTGGTGCCGGACAAAAAGAACCCGACCAAGAAGTTCTCAGATGTCGGCGTGCCCGGCACGTTGTGCCGCGATGTTTCATTTGAGCATGGGATGGTGATGCGCGCCGTTCGTGACAGCATGATCATTTCACCGCCTTTGGTGCTGTCCCACGAAGAGGCGGATCATCTTGTCGCAACAGCCGAAAAAACGCTGAACGATACCTACCGCATCTTGAAGCGCGACGGGTGGATGGGGTGACACCATCGGGCAGGCTTCAGGTAGCTGAAGCCTGCTCTTCGATCCAATCCCTAAACTGACGCATCGCCAGCGTTTCATTGCGGGATTTCAACCAGGTCAACCAGTAGCGGCCAAGCGATACTGTTTGCGGGAATGGCTGGTTTAGCCGGCCCGTCTCCAACTCCTCCCGAAACATCGTCACGGGTACAAGCGCAACACCTGCGCCTTTCGCAGCAGCGGCAGCCATTGTCACCGATGAATCAAACATCCAACCTCTAATACTCGGCGGTTCGACCTTTACCGCCTCAAACCACCGGCTCCATTCATCTAACCTGTACGACCGCAAGAGCGGAGCAGCCTTTAGGTCAGCGGGTGACTTCAGGGCTTCCGCCATTGAAGGTGCGCAAACCGGAGACAAAGGCGCATTCATCAACTGAAGCGCATTGGTGCTGTGCCAGGCCCCATCTCCAAACCGGATAAAATAGTCGAGGCCATCTTCAAGAAAATCGGCGCGGTTGTTGTTGGTCTTCAGCCGCACATCGACATCGGGGTAAGCCTGCGAAAAATCAAAGAGCCGATCAATCAGCCAGCCATAAGCGAAAGTAGATACCACGCCGATCGTGAGCACCTCTTGAAAATTGCCATGTTCAAAGCGGCTAAGCGTTGCACTCATTCGGCCAAAGGCATCGCTTAGAACTGGTAGAAGTGTTTGGCCTTCATCTGTCAGCACGACACCACGTGGCAATCTGTCAAACAGCGACACACCGAGAATTGCTTCAAGCGACTTTACCTGATGGCTGACGGCGGTCTGGGATACCCGCAGTTCCATGCCCGCCTTTGTGAAACTGCCAAGGCGCGCAGATGCTTCAAAGACCCGAAGAGCGTTCAATGGCAATTGCGAAATATTCATGCGGTCTTATCCAAGACTAAGTTTTGCTCATGCCTAACCAGAGAAACCATCATTTGTCGATCCCTTGAGCTGCGATCATAGTCCTCTCTACCGATCGGCATTGCTTCAGAACCGCGGCTGGAGCCCCATCATTGAATACGAATGGACACTTCTCATGACGTTTCCCAAAGCGCTCACGTTGGGCGCAGCTGCTTTGTTTCTGGCTTTTCAAGGATCAGCGTATTCCGGTGGACCAGAGTTCGATCCGGCGCCTCTTGCCAAAGCTGCCAAGGCGATTGAAAGCCGTTTGAACACCCGTATTGGCGTTGCCGTCTTCGATCCGGCCAGCGAGCTGAACTGGAACTACAATGGCGACGATCGGTTCCCAATGAACAGCACCATGAAGGCCTTCGCCTGCGCGGCACTGCTGGACCGGGTCGACAAGAAGCAGAGCAGGCTCGATCAACGCAGCATAATCACCAGCGATATGATCGTCTCTTTTTCGCCGGTCACCGAAAAACATATCAACACAGCGGATATGACTCTCGCCGATCACTGCGAGGCGACCATCACGATAAGCGACAACACATCTGCGAATATCATTCTGGAGGAACTTGGCGGTCCGATCGGGGTGACGACCTACATGCGCTCCATCGGCGATGACGTCACCCGCCTGGACCGCTATGAGCCGAGCTTGAACGAAGGAACTCCGGGAGACCCACGCGATACCACCACACCAGTGGCTGCAGCGCAGTCTCTCTACAAGGTTCTGTTTTCGGATGAGTTGAGTGCATCGTCCCGCAAACACCTGATGGAATGGCTAGAGGCGAACAAGGTCGGTGATGCAACGCTTCGTGCAGGCCTGCCGCATGACTGGCGCATCGGGGACAAGACAGGTGCCGGAGCTTATGGTTCCCGCGGCAACATTGCGATCATCTGGCCGCCCAACCACACGCCCGTCGCTCTTGCTGTTTATGTCACCGAAAATGAGGCAGAGTTCCAAGCCCGGAACAAGGCCATAGCCGAGATCGGCGCAGCCTTTAAGGCGAGCTTTGAATGAATAAAAAGACCGGGGCAGCAGCGCTGACCCGGTCTCTTTTATCAGTGCTCAATGTTCACGCCGCTATTCCGCCGCGATGGCTACGTCGCGGTGCGAGCGGCGGGCCCAGGGCCGGGTGCCTTCCGGGATTTCTTCGATCGAGCCGAAAGCCGGTTGCAGGTACTTGGTGACTTCCGGCCATTCTCCAGCTTTCAGGGCTTTCAGAACTTCCGGCTTGGAAATCTCAAAGCTTGAGACGCCGCAACGGCGGGCGAGCGGCACTTGGTCCAGGATGTAGCTGCCGACCGCACGGATATCGCCCTGATAGTTCAGGTGCTCCCGCAGGTCTCGGGCGGTGGAGAACCCACGGCCATCGGCGAAGCTCGGAAAAGCCACCGCGACATAGGCAAACCTGTCCAGATATTCGGCGGCAAGTCCGACTTTTTCCCCGGCCTCGACCACCAACGCGGTTTTCCCGGCGCGGCTCAGGTATGCTTCCGGCGCTTCAAGGAACAGCGACACCGGGACCAGTAAATCCCCGTCCGCAGCCGGACCGGTTTCACTGTCTGCCCTGACCCAGGTTTCCTCGACGAATTCACCGTCTTTGTAGATCGTTGCCATTTCTAAGCGTCCTCAAACTCTCTCAGCGATGCAGCTCAAATGCCGCTGCCGTCAATTTCCTTGCCATGGGTCGGCCAATGAATGCCGCACTCTGTCTTGTCCTGACCGCGCCAGCGGCCCGCGCGTGGATCTTCGCCCGGCGCCACCTTGCTTGTGCAGGGCAAGCAACCGATGGACGGATAGCCTTCGGCGACAAGCGGGTGCGGCGGCAGGTCGTGGCTCTTTGCATAGTCCAGGATGTCAGCCGCAGACCAGTCGGCGAGCGGATTGATCTTGACCCGCCCGGCATCGATCTCGAAGACATCCAGCTCAGACCGTGTCGAGCTCTGATGGCGTTTCCGCCCCGAAATCCAGGCTTCAAAACCATTCAATGCGCGTTCGAGCGGCACCACCTTGCGAACGTGGCAACATGCATCCGTATCGCTCATCCAGAGCATGCCGGCAGGGTCTTTTTCGGCAAGGTCATCCTTGGATGGCTTGAACGTCCGCACATCGGTGAGGCCAAGCTTGGCAACCAACTCATCCCGGTAAAGGATTGTTGCCGGAAACAGCTTCACCGTATCGACGAACAATACCGGCGTGGATGGATCCACCTGCGAAACCATATGCAACAGCACTGCAGAGTCTGCGCCAAAGCTGGACACCATGGCGATTTCCCCAGCGAATTGGTGCCGTATGGACGCCTGGAGAATGTCCTGCGCAACGGCATCCTCGAACTGGGCGTTCAGCGCGGCAATTTCCGCCTGAAGTCCGAGTTCCGGATCAACACCGAGGCTGAAGGTCTCATGCAGCGCCATAAAGGGCCTCCTTAAACGGCGCCTCCCCGACCCGGCGGTACGCATCCAGGAAGGTTTCGTCCTTGCCGGACCGAAGTCCAAGATAGGTGTCGACCAGTGTCTCAATCGCGTCGACGACTTCTTCAGAGGAGAACCCGCGCCCGACGATTTCGCCGATCGATGCGTTTTCGTTGGCCGAGCCACCCAGCGTCACCTGGTAGAATTCCTCGCCCTTTTTCTCCAGACCGAGAATGCCGATGTGACCAACATGGTGGTGCCCACAGGCGTTGATGCAGCCTGAAATCTTGATCTTCAGCTCACCGATTTCGGCCTGACGCTCAGCTGTACCGAAGCGTTCGGAAATCCGTTGAGCCACAGGGATTGAGCGTGCCGTTGCAAGCGCGCAGTAATCCATGCCCGGGCAGGCAATGATGTCGGTGATCAGCCCGGCGTTGCCTTCGGCAATGTCCGCTGCGACCAACTGGTCGAACAGAGCCGGAAGGTCATCCAGTTTCACATGCGGCAGGATTACGTTCTGCTCATGGGAGATCCGGATTTCATCCTGTCCATACCGTTCGGCAAGATCCGCAATCACATCCATCTGCGCATCGGATGCATCGCCCGGGATACCGCCGATCGGCTTCATAGACAGGGTCACGGATGTGTAGCCCGGTACGCGGTGCGGATTGAGATTGTGGGCAAGGAACTGTGCAAAAGCAGCGTCCGTCTCACGGCGCACTTCGACTTTGGCCGAGATGTCTGACCCGACCTCAAGCGGAGGGGGCGCAAAGTAAGCTTCGATCCGGCGCACTTCTTCGTCCGGCAGACGAAGAACACCGTAGCGAATCTTTTCAAATTCGCCTTCGATATCTGCCTTCAGGTCTTCCAGGCCGGTTTCATGCACAAGGATCTTGATCCGCGCCTTGTACTTGTTGTCCCGGCGGCCGTAGCGGTTGTAAACGCGCAGGATTGCCTCGGAATAGGCAAGCAGGTCTTCTTCGGGAAGGAAGTCGCGGACCTTGCGGCCGATCATCGGTGTCCGGCCGAGGCCGCCGCCAACAAACACCTCAAAGCCGATCTCACCGGCCTCATTGCGGGTCAGCTGCAGACCGATGTCATGTACCTGAACGGCAGCCCGGTCATTCGGTGCGCCGGTGATCGCGATCTTGAACTTACGCGGCAGAAACGAAAACTCCGGATGGAGCGAGGACCACTGACGCAAGATCTCCGCATAGGGACGTGGATCCGCGATTTCGTCGGCCGCAGCACCGGCGAAATGGTCGGCCGTCACGTTGCGGATGCAGTTGCCGGAGGTCTGAATGGCGTGCATCTCCACTTCCGCCAGCTCTTCGAGGATTTTCGGAGTGTCCTCAAGTTTCGGCCAATTGAACTGGATGTTTTGGCGTGTGGTGAAGTGGCCATAGCCCTTGTCATAGGTCCGGGCAATATGCGCCAGCTTGCGCATCTGCCGACCGTTCAGCGTGCCATAGGGAATGGCAACACGCAGCATGTAGGCATGAAGCTGCAGGTAAAGGCCATTCATCAGGCGCAGCGGCTTGAACTCGTCCTCGGACAATTCACCGGCCATGCGGCGGCGCACCTGGTCCTTGAATTGTTCGGTGCGCTGGTTGACGAAACTCGCGTCAAATTCATCGTAACGGTACATCTGTCTCTCCTGCCGGGCGCTGCTCGATCTGGCGCTGCCCGCCGCGTGTGCTCATGTCAGGCGGAAACGGCCTGAGCCTGTTTTCCGAATTGGGGATGGGTTGTTGGACCTTTCGCCCGGATACGTTCGCGCAAGCGCACGGGCACAATGACGCCGTCTTCAATGGTCACATCCATCTCGTAGACGCCGACGACCTTCTGGTCTTTTTCTGCCGCTGCGCCAATGGAAAGCCCCTCGGCAACAGCATCCTTGCCGTCAAAGGTTCGAGCCAGCGTGACACGCTCGACCCAAACATCGTTTTCACCGAGCCAGACGACATCGCCATCCAGAAGGCGATTGGCTGTAATGACTTTCATAAACTTCTCTCCTCAAGCCGCAGCAACAGCGCGCACAAACTGCGGCGCTAGCGGTTCGGCCTGTTCAAGGGCGGCATGGCCGACGGCCTCGCCAATCACGATCAAAACCGGGCCATCGATCTCAGCGCGGTTCGACAGGACCGCAAGCTCTGACAGATCGCCGGCAAACTGACGTTCATCGGGATGCCCTGCATTCTCGATGACCGCGACGGGGGTGGATGGGGTCATGCCGGCGCCGATGAGACGGTCCGCGACGGACACTGCAACGGTCCGCCCCATGTAGACGGCAACGGTTGCGCCCTTCAGCGCCAGACCTGCCCAGTCGGGCAGTGTCTCCGACTTCGCATTATGACCTGTGGCAAAGACCAGGTTGGAGGCCACACCGCGCAATGTCAGCGGGATCTGCGCCGAGGCTGCGGCGGCAAAGGCTGCTGTCACACCAGGAACGATTTCAAAGCCGATCCCGCCGGCGCGGAGCGCCTCCATTTCTTCTGCCGCCCGACCGAAGATCATCGGATCCCCGGCTTTCAGACGGACAACCTTGAGGCCTTCCGATCCGAGTTTCACCAGCAAATCGCAGATTTCGGATTGCGGCACGGAGTGGGCGCCCTTGCGCTTGCCGACGGAAATCCGTTCGGCATCCCGGCGCCCCATCGCCACCACATCGGCCGGAACGAGGGCGTCATGTACGATGACGTCGGCTTCCTGCAGGAGGCGCTGAGCCCGAAGCGTGAGAAGATCCTCAGCTCCAGGCCCGGCCCCCACCAGCCACACAAACCCCGGCTCATCGGCCATGCTGTTCAACAGGCGCTGCGCTTCGGCACGCGCAACATCTGCCCTACCCGCATAAAGATTGGTTGCGACTGAGCCGGAGAAAAACCGGGCCCAGAAATTCCGTCGCAGGTTGCCATCCGAAATGACTTTTGACGCCGCATCACGGAAACTCTCGGCGAGCCTTGCAAGCGCGCCGGTCGACCGCGGCAGCATGCCTTCGATACGGGCGCGGATATGGCGCGCCAGAACCGGTCCGACGCCGGTAGATGTGATCGCCACGGCAATCGGCGCCCGATTGACGAGTGCGCCGGTGTAAAAATCGCAGATTTCAGGCTTATCGACCGCGTTCGCCGGTACGCCTATGATCCGGGCCGCATCAATGACCGCCTTGTCCAGATCCCAGTCTTCCCTTGCAGAGAAAACCATGGCGGCATCGGTCAGATGTCTTGGCTTGAAGTCTTCGGCGATATGGGTCGCGGAGAACAAATCGACGGCGGATTGCAGTTCGTGATCTATCTCCTGTCCGACCACAACGATTTCCGCATTGGTTTCGCCCAGAAGGCGCACCTTGGCTGCAGCTTCGCCGCCGTGTCCGACAACGACAACACGCCTGCCTGCGACCTTCATGAAGGCCGGGAAGACATCCAGCCGGTCTTCCGGCTTTTTGCGTGCTTTTTCTGTCTGTGATCTGCGGCTTGCCATCAGCAAGGGTCTCCAATCCCAATTTGATGACCTGAATGTAAGCGGTGGCGCAGAGAAGTGCCGGGTACGGGATTTCAAAGCCAGAGGAGATTGCGGAAAAGATTTTCCTGATTTGCCGCTTCGGCGATGCATGCGTTCATTTGCTGGTCCCTATACGCCGATCGCGGCGAGGGCCTCTCCTAACCACAGAAAGCTCGACTACCTTTCAAATCCAACGGACACCCGGTCCATTGTGACAACCGGAAATTCCAAAGTCAGGGCTAGGAATTGACACCCGTTTCGGGCTAACAAATGAGTCGAAAAAACGAGTTATAGGGTCAAGTGAGGCTGCCAGTTTCAGCCCGCCGCACTTCCCGGTTTGCTTCTCCCAAGACCAACCAATCGCCAATCTGTGAGTCACATCATGCGCTTTTCGCTTTCACTTACCGCGGCCCTCACCGTCATGTTTCTTCAGGGAACGCCAGTCCAAGCCCAGCAGGCTGAACAGAGCGAACTCTGGCAAACAAGATGTGCAGGTGCTTCCCGGTCTGCAGAAGCTTTGACGTGCGAGGCCAGCCAGAGCCTTCGCGTGAAGGAAAGCGGTCAGCTTCTGTTCAAGGTAGATATCATCTATCCGGGAAACAACGCCGCGCCAGTCTTCCAGATGCAGGCTCCGCTCGGATTTTACCTACCTGGCAAAGTGAAACTAACCGTTGATGGCACGCAGATTGGCGACATGACCATCAGCACATGCGATCAGCGCGGCTGCTATATCAGCGCCCCGGCAACCGATGCCATGATTGAAGCGATGAAGGCCGGAGCGCAGCTGCAAATCGACTTTGCCGCTTCAGCCAATCAGCGCCAGAAGATCGACGTTCCGCTGACCGGTTTCAGCCGCGCCATGGCGGCCATTCAGTAACAGCGACCAATTGCACCCAAGGGTCAGAAAATTTAAGGCCCTTGGGCGTTTGGACTGCCGTTTAGTTCACTATAACTGCGGCGCCTTCCCGTCTGCGATCACCAATGCCTTCAAACTCGCCGCTTCCAGTTTTTTGAACCGCATGCACGCCGCCGAAGAACATGTTTGGCTCCGCCCAAATGCGGTGATCTGAAAACGCGTCTATCAGGTCTTCCAGTTGACGCTGTTCCAATCCAGCTTCGACATCCAGGTGACCGTTCTCGATATGAAGACGTGGCATTTGAACAGCTTGCAGAAGCGTCGCGCCACCAAAACTCAGTCGCGCTACGGCTTGGAAAATTGCCGACCTGATGCGGCTGGAACCGCCCGAGCCGAGCGCAATCAATCGCCCATCTGGCGTCTCCAGAACAGTCGGGCACATCATGGAGGCCGGGCGGGTATTCACCGGCCACCCAACGGACCCTCCAGGGTTCACATCCTCCTCGCCCAGGATGTTGTTCAGCATGAAGCCGAACCCGTTGACGATCTCACCGCTTCCAGTCCCGTTGGAGACCGTCACCGAACACGCATTCCCGTCTGCATCGACAGCCGAAATATGTGTGGTTCCGTTCTGACGCAAAGGGCGCTTCAAGAGTGCGCTGAGATCACCCCGCGCTGAGACGCGAGCTTCATCTGCAAGGTTCAACGCAGTTGCCAGAGACACTGGCGCACAGTCTTCAAGATGTTGAAATGCATATTGGATCAAAGTGCCGCTGGCAGCTGGAAGCGGGTTCAAAAACACGCGCGCTTCGCCCACTCTTAAAGAGAGCGGCTCCCGCTCTTCAACCTGGTAAGCCGATAGATCTGCCTCGGAAAGATGGCCATTGGCCGCCTGCTCTTCCAGCAGCGCCTCAGCTATCTCGCTGTCTCGCCATTTGGTTTTGCCTAGAACCCGGAACGCCTCGGCTAGCCCGGGATTGACGAAGGTTTCGCCTGCCACTTGAAGCTGACCTACCGGCGCAAACAAGGCGCGGGAAGCTTCGGTTGCCATCAGGATGGGCGCAACAACGGTGGACAGATACGCTTGGTACCCGGTGAGTTTGAAGCCGGAAGAGGCCACCTCGATAGCAGGGGCAAAATGCTCTTGATGCGTGAGGCGCGCACCTCGTTTTGCAAGCGCGTCCAGACCATCCAGAAATCCGGGCGCGGCCACGGTGGCCGGACCAATATGGAAGATCTGTTTGGTCGGTCCGAAATCAGCCTCGATCGTCTGAAATCCATCCTCAGCGTTACCGCGCTTTTCAAGCGGCGTTTGCGTGAAGAAATCGAGGAGCTGTGTTTTTCCCGTGTTCCCGTCCCGGATCATGGCAAAACCGCCGCCACCAGGAGACGCAAGAACCGGTTCGCAAACACAGGCCATGGCCAAAGCGGCTATGGCGGCATCAACGGCACTTCCGCCTTCGCGCAGCATCTCTGCGCCAGCTTCCGCTGTGAGGGTATGACCCGCGGCAACCGCGCCTTTTTGTGGTTTTCTCATGTGTTGGTCAAATCATGCGTTCGAGGGCGACGCAAGGGGGCCTTCGGCTAAAGCATGGCGGGGCATGCGCCTAGTAGAAACAAAACAAGCCGGCGCTTAGCCGGCTTGTTCGGTCCAACAAAAATGTTTGGCTTATTTCATTGACTGAAGGATCGAGACATAGTTGGCGACAGCTGCGCCGCCCATATTGAAGATCCCGCCGAGTTCCGCGTTTTTCACTTGGATATCGCCAGCCGTCCCGGTCAGCTGCATGGCCGTCAAAACATGCATGGAAACGCCCGTAGCGCCAATCGGGTGGCCTTTGGCCTTCAGACCGCCGGACGGGTTGACCGGCAATTTGCCGTCCATTTCCGTCCAGCCCTCAAGAACAGCGCGTGAGCCTTCGCCCTCTTTGGTCAATCCCATCGCCTCGTATTCGATCAACTCGGCAATGGTGAAGCAGTCGTGTGTCTCAACAAATGAAAGATCGTCAATGGCAAGGTTCGCATCCCCGAGTGCTTGGCCCCAAGCCTTTGAACAACCTTCGAATTTCAGGATGTCGCGCTTCGACATCGGCAGGAAGTCCTGCACATGGGCGAGACCGCGGAAGGCAACGGCCTTTTTCATGCCGAGCGCTGTTGCCGGATCTGTAAGGACCATGGCCGCAGCGCCATCTGAGACGAGCGAACAATCGGTCCGCTTCAGCGGGCCTGCCACAAACGGATTTTTCTCGCTCTCATCCCGGCAGAACTCATAGCCCAAATCCTTGCGCATCTGCGCATAAGGGTTGCCCACACCGTTCTTGTGGTTCTTGGCAGCAATCTTTGCCAAAGCGTCGGACTGATCGCCGTATTTCTGGAAGTAGGAATCCGCGATCTTGCCGAAAACTCCCGCAAATCCTGCCGGTGTGTCGCCATCCTCTTTCAAGTATGACGCCTTCAGAAGGTTTTTGCCGATTTCCGGCCCCGGCGTGGTCGTCATTTGCTCCACACCGACAACGAGCACAAATCGCGCGGCACCGGACGAAACCGCGCGGACGCCCTGATGGACAGCGGCGGAACCGGTCGCACAGGCGTTTTCAACCCGTGTTGCCGGGGTGAACCGGAGCGCGGGATTGGCCTGCAAGACAAGAGCGGCGGTGAAATCCTGCGCGGAAAACCCGGCATTGAAGTGACCAAGAACAATCTCGTCGACATCCTCAGGAGAAATGCCCGCATCGTGAATGGCGTCCGTCGCCGCTTTCACGATCATGCTTTCAACCGTTTCGTCAGAGTGTTTCCCGAAAGGCAGATGTGCCCACCCAACCATTGCAGCAGTCATGACATTTCCTCCAAACCCGAAAGCTCTCCACGGTCATGCCGCGCAATTCGTGTTCCGAACTGCGCTAACAAGGTGACCGAGCCTTTCAATTTGGCATTACACTCCCAGCTTCGATGTTGCTTTGCAAGAGGAAATTGACCTAAACGTCATTCAAATTATTTTTCATGTTTTATTTCATATATTTATTTTAATATCAAATTCCTAACACAGAGCTTTTGAACCTGCTTTACCTGCAGGATGCCAAAGCCGCATGCACCGGGTCATTTGTTTGTCACAGTAGTTGAGTACTTAGGCTCTTGTTTAAAGCAAATGACTGTTTTGGTCCTTTTTTTGATTTGATTTGTGGCCCCGCCTTGCGGGGCTATTTTTTTGCAGACACGAATGTGTTGCCCTTATACCTCCAGTTTTAAAATGCAACGTTTTGAAAGAACAGGCCTTGTTGCCTCTTCAAAATCCATTCGGGCACAGCTAAAACAGCGCGCCGGATGTGTTCCGGATCGCAGGCGCAACGACCCCGGATATCCAATGACCCAACGCCTTCCATTGTCCGCATTCATCATCGCGAAAAATGAGGCGGACCGGATCCCGGCTGCAATCAAAAGCGTTGTCGACTGGGTCGATGAAGTCATCGTGATTGACAGCGGCTCGGAAGATGAGACGGTACCGGTTGCCGAAGCCCTTGGTGCAAGGGTCGTGTTTCATGAGTGGCCGGGCTATGGCCTGCAAAAACGCTTCGGCGAAGACCAATGCCGCAACGATTGGCTGCTTAACCTGGACGCGGATGAGGAAATCACACCCGCGCTTGCAGCCGAGATCCGAGCAAAATTCGATGATCAGAGTTATCTGGATGCAGATGCTTGGCGGATCATGATCCGGGACACGTTTCCGCATGAAACGGGACCGGCGCCTTGGGCCTACGGGTACAATCAAATCCGGCTGTATGACCGCCGCAAGGGACGCTTCTCGGACTCTACCGTTCACGACACTGTCCGGCCGCAGGACGGTGCGACCTTGGGTGACCTTGAAGGTATCATGGCCCACCAGTCCGACAGGTCCTTGGAATTCAGCGTCGGCAAATACAACCGCTATTCGGATATGCAGGTTCAGGACATGCTGGATAGAGGCCGGAAAATGCCGAGATACCGGCTCTTAACCGAATTTCCGGTCAGCTTCTTCAAAGGTTATTTTGTCCGCAAATACCGCAATTACGGCTGGTGGGGCTTCATTCTGGCAATGAACTATGCGCACGGTCGTTTTCTGCGTGTCGCCAAGGCCTATGAAGCCGAGCTGTTGAAAAAGACCAACCGAAAATAGCTTCAAGCGGTTTCGTTGAGGACCGGTTCAGCTGCTTTGGATCGCCTCACACGGATCGGCTGCCGCACACCAGATGTTTTGTTGAAGTGTTCCAACCGCCGGATCATCGTCGGTGTGAGCAAATGACCGCGGGCCAGAACCAACTCAAAAGATGTTTCAGTCCGCACATCATCGACAAGGATATCCCCGGGCCGGAGTGAACGGATGTAGCAATGCTGAAAGAGAGTTTTCTGTTCCGCAGGCTTTTCCTTCAAAAGGATCTCTTTTGCCAATTCCAGAAGCCGTGGATCATATTGCCGCCAGTTGATCATCAACGCGTCAAAAGCTGCAGCATCCGGTCCCCCTTCTGGGGATGCGTACCACAAGTCGGTGAGCAGCTTCAGGATCCTGGACACCAGCGGGATCTTGTCGCCTTCCGGCCCATTTTCTGGGAACCCGGAGCCGTCATAACCGCAGGCTGATAAATAGAGATAATCGGCCACACGCTCGAGCTGCGGGATGTTTTGCAGCAGATCGCGCGTCTGTTCCGGGGCCTTTGCCAATATGGACCGCTCCTCATCGCTGAGGTTACGGGCTGCCCGGTACCGGGACAGGATCTCCTTTGGCAACATGGCTTCACCGAGCGGCGACAGCATCACGGCCATTTCCAATTCCCATGTCTTTTTAAGCCCGATCTCCTTGGCAAGCCGGACCGCTTGCTGGCGAATGATCGGGGTCCGTCGAAACGCTTCCGGGTGGAACACGGACAGCATTTCGATCAGCATTTTGACTGACCCAGATAAGGTCCGCTCGAGCAGAGCCCGCTCTTTTGCCAATTGCCGATGATGAGAGAGACCGGCCTCAAGAGCGGATATGATTTCCGCTCTTTGGCAGGGCTTCTCAAGATACATGAACGCGTGGCCCTCATTGAGAGCCTTCTTGATAACGTCCTTCGATCCCTCACGTGTGAGCATGATCCGGGCCGCTTGCGGCGCCACGACTGCACATTCACTTAAGAAAGCAACGCCATCGTATTCAGGGAAATTATAACAAGAAAAGACAACCGCTGTTGCAGGATGCTTTTTAAGAAACTCGATCGCAGCCTCAGCGTCTGAAAAACAAGAAAGCGCGTGATGCTCTGAGAACAGTTTTGTCATGGCCGATTGCACGGAGACATCGGGATCCACGACGACAATTATCTCTTCTCGTTTCATCACCAAGTGCGCTCTCCTAGTGCCTAAACAAATACCTCGACCCACAAAAATAACCTGTTCGTTCCGGAAAGCATTTCACAAGACAAATAATAAATTCTTGAGATTGAACACCGAATTCAACTTTTACAACTTGAGCCTTTATCAATCGGTTCTGGTTTTTGGAAATACATTCGGATTATAAGGCCCGCATGATAGATGCATTGATCATCGGAGCTGGTCCAGCTGGACTGTTTGCAGCCGAACACCTGTCTGCCAAGGGGTATGACGTCGTTGTGGTGGACCGAATGCCATCGCCGGCCCGGAAATTTCTCATGGCTGGACGCGGCGGACTGAATTTGACCCACAGCGAAGCATTGGAACCGTTTGTCAGCCGGTATCGCGAGGCCGAAAACTTTATCAAACCTCTCCTCTCCGATTTTCCGCCCAAAGCCCTGATCGGTTGGTGCGAAGGGCTCGGTCAAGAGACCTTTGTCGGGACGAGCGGCCGTGTCTTTCCCAAGGCCATGAAAGCGTCCCCGCTCCTACGTGCGTGGCTTCGGCGTTTGGACAACAGCGGTGTCCGCCTCCTCACCCGCTCTACGTTTCGTGGGTTCTCCCAAGATGGCAATGCGTTGATTTCAAGAGACAATGAGGCGCCATCACCAATGCCTGCCCGCGCAGTCTTGCTGGCCCTTGGTGGGGCGAGCTGGCCGAAACTTGGGTCTGATGCTGCCTGGGTTCCCATTTTGCGTGACGCCGGGGTTGAGGTGGTTGACTTTCAACCCGCCAATTGCGGATTTGAAGTGTCCTGGAGCGCGTTCATCACACAGCGGTTTGCCGGACAACCGTTAAAACGGATCAAGGTTACCAGCGGATCGCACTCGGTTTTAGGTGAAGCTATCCTTTCCGGAAAGGGCCTTGAAGGCGGGGCAATCTATGCCTTGTCGGCCGAGATTAGGACGCAGCTCAATCAATCTGGGACCGCGCCTATTTCAATCGATCTGCGTCCCCAACTCACTCATCAGGCGTTGCAAGAAAAACTCGGGCGCCCGCGGGGCAAGCAGTCCATGTCGACATTTCTGAGAAAGGCGGTCGGCTTGCAACCGGTAGAACAGGCGCTCATCCGGGAAAGTGGCCCCCTGCCGGAAGTCTCGGGAGAATTGGCAACTCGGATCAAGAACGTTCCGGTGAACTGTACCGCCACTTACGATATCGACCGCGCCATTTCCTCCGCAGGCGGAGTGGCCCTGCACGAAGTCGATCCACATCTCATGCTGCGCAAAATGCCAGGGGTGTTTGTCTCCGGCGAAATGCTTGATTGGGAAGCCCCCACCGGCGGCTATCTTCTGCAGGCCTGTTTCGCGTCGGGATTGGCAGCCGCCAACGGGATCACCACCTATCTCACCTCAAGGTCACCGGAGGCCCCTGGAACATGACTGTCCTTTATGTCGACGCGGACGCCTGCCCGGTCAAAGACGAGACAATCCGGGTCGGAGAGCGCCACAAAGTCAGGATCGTGTTCGTGTCGAACAGTTGGATGAGGCTGCCTGATGGGGATCTCATTGAAAGGGTCGTGGTCCCAGAAGGACCGGACGAAGCCGACAACTGGATCGCGGACCACTCTGGTCCCGGAGACGTCGTCATCACCGCAGATGTTCCGCTGGCAGCTCGCTGCGTGAAGACCGGGGCGCAGGTCTTATCTCCGAACGGCAAACCATTTCGCGAGGATGCCATCGGGATGCGGCTTGCCATGCGGGATCTCAACACGCACCTCAGAGAAATCGGTGAGATCCGTGAAGGCGGCCCTAGCTTCACCAAGCAAGACCGGTCCCGGTTTCTCAATCAGCTTGAAACCGTCATGCGGGCGGCGAAGAGGCAATCTGGCGCCTGAATTTGCGCATATTATAAACCCCGCAGATTGGCGAACCAGTCTGCGGGGCTGCTGGTGATTGCGCCCAGCTTATAACTGTTAACGGCAGAACCGGTAGTTACCGGAATATGCGAGGTAGTAACCGGTACGCGGATTGAAAGACCGGTATTTGCTGCTGCAGTAATTGTACCAGGCATTGGTCCACGGGGCCGGACGATAGGTCACGACTGGGGCCGGGCGATACACACGGCGCGGTGCATAATAATAGGTTGGAGGGCCAGCATACCGGGGCTGCGAGAGCGCGGACCCTACAAGGGCGCCAGCTGCGAAGCCGCCGGCAACCCCGGCGGCCACGCCCCAACCGTTACCGGCCTGAGCGGTGTTTGAACCAGCGAAGATCATAGCACCAGCGGCGATCGTCACTGCGGCGGAAGTCGTAACAATAGTCTTGAACATGGTCTTGCTCCTTCAAGCTCCTGAGGCCTTACGCTTCCACCTCAGTTGATGAAGTAACCTTAGACCGGGCCGATTTCTGGCGATGTGACCACAATCACAGCCCTGCGGTTTCCGTTTTTCTGATCCTATCAGCCTCCAAACTCGCTCAAAGTCCGAGCATGTTGCGGCACCCAAAAGTCCGTTTGAGAATAACTGGCTTCTTTCCCTTGTCGGCGGCTACCGACGCCCTTACATTTGAAATATCAGCGCAAGTTGCGTTGTACGGGACATGATACTAGACCCGGTGAGACTGCCTTCGGCAGCATCCTTTTGGGTGCTGCTCTGAACTGCCAAGCTTTCCGTTTCTTTTTTGACTTCTCGTTTATCGGCTCGGTTCCCCAGGAACGGCTGCCTGCACAAACTACGGAAAGGCTTCTCCATGCGCGAGAACGGCACCATTAAATTCTTCAATCACGACCGTGGCTTCGGCTTCATTACCCCGGAAAGCGGTGGCAAGGACGTTTTCGTTCATGTTACGGCGTTTGAACAGGCAGGTCTTGGAACTCCGGTTGAAGGCGCAAAGATTTCTTTCGTTGCCGAAGATGACCGTCGCGGCCGCGGCAAACAGGCAGCTCAGCTGGAGCTCCTCTGAGGTTTTTTTAAGTTTCAGGCAGCGATATCGCGCCGAATCTCAAACATGAAAACGGGGCCAACAGGCCCCGTTTTCATGTTTGAGATCAACGGGCGTTCGCCCGAACACAGAATAATCTAGAGCATACACTCAAGCAGCTCGTTTTCACCGATCACACCGACTACGGCGCCGTCACGCTGGACGACGACCGGCTCCGTGCTGTCTTTCTTCAGACGAGCTACCTCGCGGATGGTCGTGTCAGCCTTGCAGGTCGGTGCATTGGCCATAGATCCGGGAATGCTTCCCGGCGGCACCATAATATCGCGCGCCCGGAGTACATTGAGCGGGTTCATGTGGCTTACGAAATCGGCCACATAGGGCGTTGCCGGCTTCTTCACGATCTCTTGCGACGTGCCGAGCTGGATGACCCGTCCCCCCTCCATGATTGCGATACGAGATCCAATCTTCGCCGCCTCGTCCAGATCGTGGCTAACGAATATGATGGTCCGGTTGAGTTCCTTCTGAAGATCCAGAAGTTCGTCCTGCAACTTGTCGCGGATGAGCGGGTCAAGAGCCGAGAACGGTTCATCCATCAGAAGAAGGGGGGCATCGGTTGCAAACGCCCGGGCCAAGCCGACGCGTTGCTGCATGCCGCCCGACAGTTCATGGACGTATTTTTCACCCCACCCGGCAAGACCAACGAGCTTGAGCTGCTCTTTCACCTTCGCGTCGCGGTCTTTTTGCGAAACACCGGCAAGCTCCAAACCAAATCCGACGTTCTCAGAGACGGTACGCCAAGGCAGCAAACCGAACTGCTGAAAGACCATGCCGATCCGGCTGCGGCGCAGCTGACGCAATTCAGCTTCCGAACATGTCTCAGGGTTGATGTAACGCTCACCGTCATGGACCTGCACTTCCCCCCGGATGACGGGGTTCAATCCATTCACGCCGCGCAGGAGCGTCGACTTCCCAGACCCGGACAAACCCATCAGGACGATGACTTCGCCCTCGTAAATGTCGAAGGTTGCTCCAGCAACACCCAGGATCTGACCCGTTTCCTTCTGGATCTCCTGGCGTGTCTTACCAGCATCGATCAACGGCAACGCAGATTTCGGGTTGTCGCCAAAAACGATGTCGACATCCTTGAAGGAAACAACCGGTGTGTTCTCAGACGCACTCATGATTTGCCTCCTTCTTCCTTACGGAAAAACCGGTCCAGAACGATCGCGATCAGGACGATACAAACCCCGACTTCAAAGCCTTGCGCGATATTCACCGTATTGAGTGCGCGAAGTGTCGGCACGCCGAGACCGTCAGCGCCAACGAGCGCAGCAATCACGACCATCGACAGGGACAGCATGATGGTCTGCGTCAGGCCGGCCATAATCTGCGGCAGCGCATATGGCAGCTCGATTTTCCAGAGGAGTTGCGACTTCGTCGCCCCAAACGCTTCCCCAGCTTCGAGAAGGGCAGTCGGTGTCGAGGAAACACCCAACTGCGTCAGCCGAATCGGGGCTGGAATGGCGAAAATCACAGTTGCGATCAAACCTGGCACCATGCCAAGCCCAAACAGAATCAGGGCCGGGATCAGATACACGAATGTCGGGATCGTCTGCATGAGGTCGAGGACCGGCCGAAGGGCTGCAAAGAACCGCGGATTATGCGCACCATACACGCCAATGGGAATGCCGACAGCCATACAGACCACGGAGGCCGCAATCACCAAGGCGAGTGTTTCTGTGGTTTCCTCCCAATAGCCCTGATTGATGATCAGCATCAGGGAAACCGCAATGAACGCCGCCAATGAGATCTTCCGGTGAACCGCATATCCCGCACCTGCAGCAAGTGCCACGATGACCAGCGGGTGCGGAGTTTGCAACAGCCACAAGATGCCGTCGATCAGCGTCTCCAAGAATACGGAGATGCCGTCGAACACCCAATAGGCGTTGTCGGTGAGCCAATCGACCATGGTCCGCGCCCATGGCCCAATCGGCAATTTATATTCTGTCAGCCAGTTCAACCTGACGCTCCACTTTCAAGTGTCAGACAAAGAAAAGGCGCCGGGTCTGAGAGACACGGCGCCTGTTTGTCAGGTGTTAAAGACCAAGGTCGCCTTTGACAGCAGCGATGGATTCTCCGCCGTCGAATGTGGTGACACCGTCAAGCCAAGCTTCGAACGTTGCAGGATGCGCTTTCAGCCATGCCTTTGCTGCTTTTTGCGGATCTTCACCATCGTTCAGGATTGCGCCCATGATCTCGTTCTCCATCGCAAGAGAGAACTCGAGATTGTTGAGCAGCTTGCCGACATTGGCGCACTCGCTGGTGTAGCCGGCCCGCACGTTGGTATAGACCGTTGCACCACCGTAGTTCGGGCCAAAGATTTCATCGCCACCTTCGAGGTAAGCCATGTCAAAGTTGGCATTCATCGGGTGCGGTTCCCAGCCCAGGAAGACGATATCCTTGTCACGCTTTTCAGCGCGGGACACCTGCGCCAGCATGCCTTGTTCAGAAGACTCGACGACTTCAAAACCTTCCAGGCCAAACAGGTTCTCGTCGATCATGCCAATTATCAGACGGTTGCCATCATTGCCCGGCTCGATGCCGTAGATCTTGCCATCCAGATCGTCCTTGAACTTCGCAATATCCTGGAAGCTCTTCAGGCCCTTATCGTAGGTGTATTGCGGAACGGCAAGGGTGTACTTGGCGCCTTCAAGGTTGGCACGGACGGTCTCGACAGAGCCGTCTTCGCGGTATGCCTTGATGTCGCCTTCCATGGTCGGCATCCAGTTGCCGAGGAAAATGTCGATGTCCTCGTTCTTCAAAGACGCGTAGGTCACCGGAACTGACAGGATCTTGACCTCAGTGTCATAGCCCAATGCATCGAGAACAACGGTCGTGGCCGCAGTGGTTGCGGTGATATCGGTCCAACCAACATCAGAGAAGCGAACAGTCTTGCAGCTCTCCGGCTCGGCGGCCAGGGAAGTTCCGGTCATCATCAATCCGAGAGCCAGACCGCTTACAAGTTTGGTTGTGAGTTTCATATTTGAAGTTCCCCTTTATAGTTCAGTCTCTGGTCTCAGCCGCTTGAATTTTTCTTCGCGGCTCCGCATTTCTGCCGAGCCATCTCTCTCTTAGCAGCCGGTATGTCCGAAATGGAAACACTCTAGAGAGAATTTTGCAAGTTTTCATTGATTGATTGATCAATTAAAAATAGGAATTAGGAAAATCTGGAGAGCACAATGCCCAAAGTCGGGATGGAAGAACAGCGGCGCCGGAGCCTTATAAATGCAACCGTTGATGCTATTCATGAGCGCGGTTACAGCGACGTTACGATGGCGCAAATCGCCAAGCGCGCCGGCGTTTCGGGCGGCCTTGTCCATCATTACTTTGGCTCGAAAGATCAATTACTTGCAGCCACAATGCGGCACCTGCTTACCGAGTTGGGTCGTGAAATTCAGGAAGGCTTGAGCAAGGCGTCAACGCCAAGGGAACGCATATCGGCGATCATCGCGGGCAACTTTGCCGTAGACCAGTTTCAACCTGCGGTCATTGCTGCATGGCTGGCTTTTTATGTTCAATCACGCACCACAACGAGCAACCGGCGCCTGTTAAAAATCTACGCGGCGAGGCTTGCATCCAACCTGACACACAACTTCAAGGCGTTCGTTCCGCGTGAGGACGCTCTGCGGCTCGCCGAAGGAACCGCCTCCATGATTGACGGCGTCTGGATCCGCCAGGCGCTCAGTGACAGCAAAACCGACCGCCAGGCGGCCATCGCCTTGGTCGAAGACTACGTTGAAACACAGATTGCGGCCGCGACCGCACAGCGCCCGTCTCAGTGACGCGGCCCGGAGACTTGTCATGACGAACCAGTTCGACTTCATCATCGTTGGTGCCGGATCGGCCGGGTGCGCCCTCGCCAGCCGCCTGTCCGAAGATCCGCAGAACCGTGTTCTCGTTCTGGAATTTGGCGGAACCGATGCTGGCCCCTTCATTCAGATGCCCGCAGCCCTTTCTTATCCGATGAACATGTCCCTTTATGATTGGGGTTTTGAGAGCGAGCCGGAGCCGCACCTAGATGGCCGCCGCCTCGCAACACCGCGTGGCAAAGTGATCGGCGGCTCCTCCTCGATCAATGGAATGGTCTACGTGCGTGGCCATGCCTGCGACTTTGATACATGGGAGGAAATGGGTGCTGCGGGTTGGGGCTATCGTCATGTCCTTCCCTACTACAAGCGGATGGAAACCAGCCACGGCGGCCAAGATGGCTGGCGCGGCACCGATGGCCCGATGCACATCCAGCGCGGCAGCAAATGGAACCCGCTTTTCCGTGCATTCAAAGATGCCGGCGAACAGGCCGGCTATGGCGTGACCGAAGACTACAATGGCGAACGCCAAGAAGGTTTCGCCGATATGGAAATGACGGTCCACAAAGGCCGTCGTTGGTCTGCGGCAAATGCCTATCTGAAGCCCGCTCTGAACCGAGGCAATCTTGATCTGATCAAAGGCGCTTTGGTGCGGAAAGTCATCATTGAGAATGGCCGGGCGACGGGCGTGGAATTTGAAGTCGGGGGCGAAATCCAAATCGCCCATGCGGCTCGCGAGGTTGTGCTGTCGGCATCTGCGATCAATTCGCCCAAAATCCTCATGCAATCCGGCATTGGTCCTGCGGATCACCTGTCTGAACTCGGGATCGATGTGGTTGCAGACCGTCCAGGCGTCGGTGCCAACCTGCAGGATCATTTGGAACTTTACCTCCAACAGGCGTGTACCCAATCAATCACGCTCTACAAGCACTGGAACCTGATTTCCAAAGCCGTGATCGGCGCGCAGTGGTTGTTCTTCAAAAATGGCCTTGGTGCGTCCAACCAGTTCGAAAGTTGTGCTTTCATCCGGTCTAAGGCGGGGGTGAAGTACCCGGACATTCAGTACCATTTCCTGCCGTTTGCCGTCCGCTATGACGGCAAAGCCGCAGCAGAAGGGCACGGCTTCCAGGCACACGTCGGGCCAATGCGATCCAAGTCGCGCGGCCGGATCCGTCTGACCTCGAATGATCCGCGTTCGAAACCCTCCATTCTCTTCAACTACATGTCTCATGAAGAGGACTGGGAGGACTTCCGCACCTGCATCCGCCTGACCCGCGAAATCTTCGGCCAGGAGGCCTTTGCGCCTTACCGCGGCAAGGAAATCCAGCCTGGCGATCATGTTCAGACCGACGAAGACCTGAACGCCTTCATCAAGGAACACGTCGAAAGCGCCTACCATCCGAGCTGTACCTGTAAGATGGGAGCCAAAGATGACCCAATGGCCGTGGTGGACCCGGAATGCCGGGTGATCGGCGTGGAGGGATTGCGTGTTGCGGACAGTTCCATCTTCCCGCAGATCACCAATGGTAATCTCAACGGCCCGTCCCTGATGGTCGGCGAGAAAGCATCTGACCATATCCTTGGCAAAACGCCGCTTTCTGCGTCCAATCGGGAACCCTGGATCAACCCGGCTTGGGAAACCAGCCAGCGCTAATACATTCTCCGGTACGAACCGGATCCAAGACACGACAAGCAGGAGCCCTTCATGCGCGCCCAACCGAAAGCGTCCCATTACATCGGCGGAGCCTACACGGAAAGCCAGAGCGGAACGCCCTTTGACTCCCTCTACCCGGCAACAGGCGAGGTCATCGCAAAGATCCATCCTGCAGATGATGCCATCATCGCAGCAGCCATTTCCGCAGCCAAGGAAGGCCAGAAGGTCTGGGCCGCAACGCCTCCGGCAGAACGTGGCCGTGTCCTGCGCAAGGCAGCCGAGATCCTTCGGGAAAAGAACCATGAGCTTTCGGTTCTGGAGACGCTGGACACTGGCAAACCGCTTCAGGAAACTCTGATCGCGGACGCAGCCTCAGGTGCTGACTGCCTCGAGTACTATGGCGGGCTCGCAGCAACGCTCACCGGTGAACATATCGATCTCGGCGGATCTTTTGCCTATACAAAGCGCGAACCGCTTGGCATTTGCTTCGGGATCGGCGCGTGGAACTACCCGATCCAGATCGCGTGCTGGAAAGCAGCCCCCGCCCTCGTCTGCGGCAACGCGATGATCTTCAAACCATCTGAAGTCACACCGCTCAGCGCTCTCAAGCTGGCTGAAGCGTTGACGGAAGCCGGTCTTCCGGCCGGCGTTTTCAACGTCATTCAGGGGTTTGGCGACGTTGGCGCCAAGATGGTGGCCCATCCGGATATTGCAAAAGTCTCGCTGACCGGCTCTGTTCCGACAGGTGCAAAGGTGGCAGCTCTCGCCGGTGAGTACCTTAAGAAGACAACGCTCGAACTCGGTGGCAAGTCACCGCTGATCATCTTTGATGACGCGGATATCGAAAACGCGATATCAGCTGCGATCAACGCGAATTTCTATTCAACCGGCCAGATCTGCTCCAACGGTACGCGCGTTTTTGTGCATACCGCCATCAAGGAACAATTCCTGAAACGTCTTGCCGAAAGAACCGGCGATGCAGTCCTCGGTGATCCGCTGGATGAAGCGACCAGCATCGGCCCGCTCGTCTCCAAGGCGCAGCTCGGCAAAGTGCTGTCCTACATGCAAATCGGTCAGGATGAAGGAGCCCGTCTTGTCTGCGGTGGCGGTGCGGCCAAAGTCGACAGCCTGCCGGACGGATATTTCGTCCAACCCACCGTCTTTGCGGACGTCAAGGACGACATGCGGATTGCACAAGAAGAAATCTTCGGGCCGGTGCTCAGCGTTCTCGATTTTGACAATGAAAACGATGTCATCGCCCGCGCCAACGATACCGAATTCGGTCTGGCCGCAGGGGTCTTTACAAAAGACATTCAACGTGCGCATCGGGTGATCGATCAGCTGCAGGCGGGCACATGCTGGATCAATACCTACAATCTGACACCGATCGAAATGCCGTTTGGCGGCTACAAGAAATCCGGTATGGGCCGTGAAAACGGTCACGCGGCGATCGAGTATTACAGCCAGATCAAAAGCGTTTACGTCGAAATGGGTGGTGTCGAAGCCGCTTTCTAATCAGACGTCCCTTTGTCCAATCAGTGTGCTCCCCGTTCTTAATGAACGGGGAGTTTTTGTTTCGACCGCCAGCAGGCGCGTCTGTTGCCAATTGAATTTCCAGCAAAACCGTCCAGATAATAGACACCGCCTTTGAACCAACCGGATATTCATGACCCGTCACGCCCTCGATCCCTCTCCTAGAACGTATGCTGCGAGTGTACAGCTTTTGGCCCGCTCCAGCCGGGGGGCAACCTGCGCACCGTCTGACCAAACGCTCGAAGATGTCAAAAGCTGGCTTTTGAATGACGCGACCAGCATCAAGGACGTCATGTTGATGTACGAGGAGTTCATGTGGCGTTGCCATGCAGCCAATCTCGGCATTGACCGGGCCACTCTCCACGTTGGCACCTTGCACCCGCGTGTGATCGGGTTTTCCTGGTTCTGGAGCGCGCTTGATGGGTTTTGCGATGAAATCGCTGCAGATGCCAATGCCATCCAGCATGAGGCCTTTACGCGCAACCCGCTGTACAAGGTGATGGCAGAGGGGGAGTTTGTAAAAGTGGATCTTGAGACCGATGAGGGTCTCAACGCTTTTCCAATCATGACGGAACTTGCCGAACAGGGCTACACGAATTACGTCGCCATACCCCTCAGCGCAGCCGGGGCCATGAACAACGCCATGACCCTCGCGACCACGCGCAACGGCGGTTTTCAAGATGGCGATAAAGAGCGGATCCGGTCCGTCATCGAACTGTTCGCGCTGCATGTTGAACGGCATATTGTTCAGCGCATCGCCCGGAACGTCGCCGATACCTATCTTGGGCCGATTGCCGGTCAACGGGTCTTGGACGGTGAGATCAAACGCGGTGATGGCGAGGCAATCGATGCTGTTGTCTTCATGAGCGACATGCGCGGTTTCACCCAACTTGCCGATAGGATGAGCGGACCTGAAGTGACCGCCATTCTCAATTCGTATTTTGACCGGGTATCAACCTCCGTGCTGGCGCACGGGGGGGAAATTCTGAAGTTCATGGGTGACGGCGTTCTCGCGGTTTTCGATCAAAAGGCCCTGGGCCGGGAAGCGGCGGCAGACGCTGCGGTCAAGGCGGCCCGGGCAGTCCTTTCAGCAATTGATGATTTCAACGAAACGCCTCCGGAAGGCCTCCCAGATCCAGCCGTTTGGCATCCGCTCAAGATCGGGATTGGCCTTCACATGGGTGAGGTGTTTTTCGGAAATGTTGGCGGCGAGGAGCGGCTCGATTTTACCGTGATTGGCCGCGCCGTGAACGAAACAAGCCGTGTGGAATCACTTTGCAAACCGCTTGGAAAAACGCTTCTCCTGACCGACCCAGTCCGGTCGGCCTTGCCGACCGGGTTACAATCTGCCCTGGATCCGATGGGAGATCATGAGTTACGCGGCGTCGGCAGCCCCGTCGCGATCTACTCAGCCCCGACACACGATATGACGATAAACTAGCGCTATTTCGTCAAAATCAGTTTGCCCTGTTTTGTGATGGTCAGCCGATAAGTGTCGTCATTGTGGAGAATGTTTATCTCGCGGGTGCCGCTGAACAGATCATCTGAATTGAGCTGCGGTTTTCCCTTCGACACCGGAACCTTCGTATATGCCGGCCGGGCGCCTGGCATGGAAAGGGACAAACGTTGTTTGCGGCTGTTTGTCGAAGGTGTCATGGCTGTCATCCATCTCTTGGTGAGTGATCAATCGCGCTGTTTTTCGCCAAAATCAGCGCTTTGTCGAAAAGGTTTTTATAAGCTGAGTTTTTAACTCCACTTTATACTTGACACTCATACTCAAGTTTTCCTATGAAGGCAATGCCTGATCGGAAAGGAACTGGAAATCGCGTCCTCTGGTTCTTCGAAGACAGGTCCCCTGTCTCAACAGGGTGCCAAATGCCGGCAAGCCAACCGCCCTCTCCTCTCCCTCAGCGGTCAGCCAGCTAGGCTTTGTTCAAAAGGGAAACCGAAAAAACAAACAAATAAAGCCGCCCTTTGGGCGGCTTTATTTGTTTGACGCAGGTCGAAACCGATCAGGCGTTCGCGGCAACCGGACGTTCAGTAGATTCGATGTTTAGAAGCGTGCGCATGCCAAACCGGTCTTCGGAGAGATCCGCAATGGACTTTGCATCGAGCACTTCCATGAACGCCTCGAGCGCCTCATGCAGCAGGCCATTGAAGCCGCAAGACATGATCAAAGGACAGTCTTTTCGGCCTGAGTCGAAGCATTCGGCAAGGAGAAAACTCTCTTCCGCCGCCCGAACAACCTCGCCGACGGAGATATCTTCCGCAGGGCGGGCCAGCATAACGCCGCCGTTCCGGCCACGAATGGTCCGGATCAAATTGGCATCGACCAGCACCTTCATGATCTTGAACAGGTGCGTCTCGGACATCTCAAAGCTGGCTGCAATATCTGCAACCCGGCTCGGCTTGTCCGGATTTACCGCGCAATACATGAGTGCGCGAACGGCATAGTTTGTCTGTTGTGTCAAACGCATGGATTAGATATGCGGCTGCGGACTGAAAAGGTCAATCCTAAATTTGGAGTGTAATGGCCAAGTTTTGCGATTTCTATGGCAAAATTCCCGCAATCACGGACATCTCAAGTACTCGACCTCTTAGTCGTGCAGCCAGTTAAACGTCTTCCGGCAGATTTTCCTTGAGAAAAACATCAATACCAATGCGCTCCTGATCTTCAATGATCGGCACCCCATCGCAAAGTGCCTTGAGCACCCGGATCGCGCTTCTGATTTCGTGACCGGGATCCTGAGCAATGACAGCATCCATTATTCCATCCCGGAGCGCCTGGCGGGTGTAAGGCGTGAGTTCATGGCCGACAAAGACAATATCGTCCGCACGGCCGTTGTCCCGGATTGCTGCAATCACGCCCCTGTTGCCTGCGCCGATGTTGTAGACCGCAGAAAGGTCCGGATGTGCGGAGAGCAGTTTGCGCACCACATCTTCGTTCCTCCGATTGTCGTCCCGGCCTTCGCGCACCTTCAAGAGCTCTAGATGCGGATACTCAGTGTCAATCACTTCCCGGCAGCCAGTGTATCGATCAGCGTGGTCCCTCAGCCCAAGAGAGCCTGCAATCAACGCGATCTTTCCAGGCTCCTTCGACAAAAACCGCCCCATCAACCGACCAGCCGTCCGGCCAGCAGCAACATTTTTGATGCCGACGAAGTGCTGCCGGGCGGAGGCCGGATGATCGGATACCAGTGTCACGACAGGGACGCCGCGGTCCTGCAAACGATCAATAGCCGCGCGCACTTCCGGAAATGCAGGCGCAACCACGGCGACACCATCACAAACGGATTTGTCGAGAACGGCGAGTGTTCCGGTCACCCTGTGACCATCGAAGGCGTCAATCGGCTCGACATGCACCTGCATACGCGCGCCGCTCATGGACTGTGCATGCGCCCTGGCTTCCCGGGTCAGATCCTCCATAAAGGCATTCGGTCCGTTCGGGATCAGGAAATGCAGTCGATAGGCGCTTTTCTTGGCGAGGCCCGCTGCAAAGACATCCGGCTGGTAGTTCAGTCTCTCAACAGCCTGACGAACCTTTTCAATTGTCGCCTTGCGCACACCGGGCCGCGTGTTCAAAACCCGATCGACCGTAGCCAGGCTAACACCCGCTGCTTCAGCCACATCATGGATCGTCACACGCTTCAAGAGCCCCTCCCTTTCAGGCGACTATAGCAAGAAATGAGGCACGGTCATCAAAAAATGGTGCAATGCGAAATATTGCGCTGGTTAAGCACTTTGAGATCTAGACAAATTGACCGGCCGCGTGCCCGGACGACCAGGCCCACTGAAAGTTAAAGCCACCGAGATGCCCGGTCACATCAACCACTTCGCCAATGAAATAAAGCCCAGGAACCTTCGCGCTTTCCATGGTTTTGGAAGAGAGTTCTTTTGTGTTCACACCGCCCAGCGTCACCTCGGCGGTCCGGTAACCTTCCGTGCCAACAGGTGTCAGCTGCCAGTGGTTGAGTTGGTCTGAACATCGTCGCAAAACCTTGTCCGACAAATCCGCCAAACGGCCCTTCAACTGAAAAGCCTGCGACAGCTCGTCGACCAGACGCGATGGCAACAACTGGGTCAACCCGGTTTTGAGATCCTGTTTCGGTGTCGCTGATCGCGCTGATCGAAGTACGTCAAACACATCCGTCCCGGGGAGAAGGTTCACAGAGATCGGCCTGCCTTCTTCCCAATAAGATGATATTTGCAAGATCGACGGACCGGACAAACCACGATGGGTAAACAGCAGGCCTTCGCGGAACGTGGTCTTTTTGAAACTGACTTCCGCATCAACCGAGACGCCTGACAGACGAGCGCACAAATCCTTGTTGGCGTCAGAAAATGTCAGCGGCACCAGCGCTGCGCGCGGCGCAATGACATCATGACTGAATTGCCGGGCGAGATCATATCCAAATCCGGTCGCGCCCATCTTCGGGATCGACGGCCCTCCTGTTGCAACAACAAGAGACTTGGCCCGCACCGGCCCTTTCGATGTTGCAACGGAAAAGCAGTCATCCGGTTTGCTCACGGCCGAGATCGAGGTTTCCAACTGCAAAACACCGCCAGCTGCCTCCAACTCGGACAAAAGCATCTGGATGATGTCTTTGGCGGAGTTGTCGCAAAAAAGCTGACCCAGCGTTTTCTCATGCCAGGAGATCCGGTGTTTTTCGACAAGTCCCAAGAAATCCTGCTGGGTGTAGCGTTTCAGTGCCGAGACGCAGAACCTCGGATTTTGGGAAAGGAAATTGGCCGGTGAGCAATGCAGGTTGGTGAAATTGCAGCGGCCGCCGCCGGAGATCCTGATTTTATCCGCAGGCCGCTTGGCATGGTCCAGGACCAATACTTGACGGCCCCGCTTGGCCGCCTCAATCGCACACATCAATCCGGCGGCACCGCCACCGAGCACAAGAACATCCAGATCACGCATAGCGGCGGTTATACAGGGAATTCCCGGCGCGAACAGAGGCTTTGAGTATGAATGATTGCGTTTCGGTTGCTTCGCCTCAACGCGTCACATGTCATTTGTGATGTTCTGGCATGTAAGGTTCAAATGCAGGGATCATTTCGTGCAGCCTCCATAGTCATTTAAGGCCGTTCCTCTCATGCCTCATGGTTTTCCAAAGTCTCTCGATATTTCCGGCCCGTTGGTGCTCGCTTCCCACAACCTCAATAAAATCGCAGCAATGAAGCAGGCCTTGGCAGACTGCCCGGTTGAACTCCTGTCGGCGAGAGAACTCAACCTGCAAAGTCCCGATGAAACCGGTGACACGGTTCTTGAAAACGCTTTGATCAAAGCTCGTTCGGTGGCTCGGCAAAGCGGACATGCAGCAATCAGCGATGACAGCGGCTTTTTCATCTCCGCGCTGGACGATCTCCCCGCAGCGGCGGCAGTGGACTGGGCCGAGCCGGATGGCGATCACACCCCAGCGCTGAAGCGCATCGGAGATATGTTGTCAGAACGAGACCTAAGGACCAGCGCTGCTCGGTATGTGACCGTCCTTGCAGCTGCTTTACCAGACGGCACAGCGATTGCCGAGGAGGGAGCGACCCATGGTCATCTGGTTTGGCCCCCCCGCGGCAAAACAGACGGCTACCTCTCTGTTTTCGCACTTACTCCAGGCGCAAAAACGATCTCGGAGTTGATGGAGGGACAGGATACTGGCGCAACGCATGACCTACCCGCCTACGCCCACCGGCGTCCGACAATTGATCGCTTGGTGCGGCGGTTACATTTCAGCTAACTCCTACAAACGAAACCGGCGGCCCTTTCGGACCGCCGGCTTACAAAACGCACTTCTCAAAAGAAGAAGCTTAGTTCATTTCGGAAACAACTTCGAAACCGTCAGCGCCAACTTCAAAGAGAGCAAAGGTGCCCGGAACGTCGCCTTTTGCGTCGAAGTTATGGTCGCCAGCAGCGCCTTTGTAGTCGATCGCGGTACCAGCAGCGATCAGCTCTTTTGCTTTCTGCCACTCACCTGGACGGATCGCTTCGCCTTCACCGTTGGAGACTTCTCTCAGAGCAGCACCAACGCCTTCTTTTCTGCCACCGGTTTTTTCCAATGCCAGTGCCAGCAAGAAAGCTGCGTCATAGGAGGTGTTTGCAAAAATCGCGTCCGGATCACCACCAACGCCTTTGAAGGCTTCGTTGAAGATGTCCAGAGAGTCAGACTTTTCACCAACCGGAGAAGAAGAGACAAAGTTTGCGAGGTTCTCTGCACCAAGCTCATTGATGACTGCGTCGGACTTCATGCCGTCGCCGCCAACGAACTTTTCAAAGAAACCATTTTCCAGAGCCTGACGCAGGATGGTGAGGCCAGTGCCGTCACCGTAGTCGAAGATAACCAGCGTGTCGGCACCGCCCTTGGCAAGCTCAGCCAGGTTTGAACGGTAGGACGCTTTGCCTTCTTCGTGCGCTGCGAACTGTGTGATTTCACCGCCGAGCGCATCGACGTACTCGGTCTTGAATGCGTTTGCGAGACCAGTGCCGTAGTCGTTGTTGAGGTAAGCGACCGCAACCTTGCCATAGCCCATGTCTTTCAGAGTGCGTGCCAGTGCACGGCCCTGATAGTCATCAGACGGAACGGTCCGGAAAACCGAGTCGTTGTCTTCCAAGTTTGTGATTTCCGGAGACGTACCGGACGGTGTGACCAAGGTTACGCCAGCCGGAATGGTGACAGAACCGGCTGCTGCCAGAACGGCGCCGGAGCAATGCGGACCAACGATACCGGCAACGCCTTCAATGTTGACAGCTTTGGTCGCAGCGTCCGTGCCGCCTTGCGGGTTACACGCGCTATCGCCGACAACACCGACGAGCTTTTCGCCATCGCCGATGCCGCCCTGTTCATTGACCTGCTGAACAGCCAGTTGCGCTGCGTCGATCATGGCCGGAGCCATCGCTGCGATCGGGCCGGAGACACCGCCGATCAGGCCGATCTTCACATCGGCTTTCGCCGGAACGGTGGCCAGTGCTGTTGCCGTCATCAGGCCAGCAGCAAGCGTCAGAAGCTTGGTTTTCATGAAAGTACCTCCTCATTAACCGGTCTTTGCCGGGTCTTTTGAACGTCTTGGGTAGCACAACTCGTTAGGGTTGCGCCACCCTGGCGCGGGCCTAGTGGTCCGCACCGCCTTTTGCACTCCGCTGGTCGCCCCTGAGCGGCTCTGGAAGCAGCCCCTCCGGCCGGAACCGCAGCACCAGCTGCAGCATCAAGCCAATGAGGAACAAGCGGATGTATTTGGCCTGGATCGCATATTCATGCGGCAGGCGATCTGTTGCAATCTCGGACACCGACCAGATGATCCAAACCACCGCTGCACCCAGGATGGCGCCGCGGTTGTTGCCGGACCCGCCGAGGATCAACATGATCCAAACCAAGAAGGTTGCGACCATCGGATCAATGGCTTCAGGCGTGATGGACCGGTTGAAGTGCGCAAACAGTGCTCCTCCCAGCCCCATAAGCGCTGCGCCAAAGATAAAGGCTTCGAGGCGGCGGAATTCCACATCCTTACCCATCGCCTTGGCGGCATCTTCATTGTCCCGAATCGCGCGCATCATCCGGCCCCATGGCGCGTTGAACTGACGCTCGACCAGTACATACGCGGCAATCAAGACTGCCAGAACGATGATGAGGTAAGCGACCTGAGACTCCATATAACCAATGTCACTCATCGGCCGCGGGATCCCTGGAATGCCGCGCGCGCCGTTTGTCAGCGCCGGTTCCGACTTGATTACCAGGCGGATGATTTCAGCAATCCCAATAGAGGCAATCGCGAGATAATCAGAACGGAAGCGCAGACAGATTTTCCCAATCGGCCAAGCCACCAGCGCCGCAGCGATCATGGCTCCGATCCAACCGATGACAAAGTGAAGATCGAACCCGCCGATCCGGCCGTCTACGGCTTCTGTTGTCAGGATCGCCGAGGTGTAGGCCCCAACGGCAAAGAAGCCAGCAATACCGGCATTGAACAGACCGGCAAAACCCCACTGGATGTTCAAGCCGAGTGCCAGAAGGGCGTAGATGGCAATGAAAATCGCCATGAAGAGAGCGTAATTTACAAGACCCAGAAATTCCATCTTGTGCCCTCCCCTTAAAGAACCTTGCCCTTGAGCAACCCGGTCGGGCGCACAAGCAGCATGAACAACAAGATCGCAAAGGCCATCGCAGCCTTATACTCACTCGGGATGACAAGCACGGACAGCTCTTCGGCAATGCCGACGATTAATCCCCCAAGAACAGCCCCTTCAACCCGTCCGACACCGCCAAGAATGGCCGCTGCGAACATGGGCAGAAGCATGTGCCAACCCATCATGGACTTCAGCTCAGTGTTCAGTCCGAGGAAGAAGCCCGAGGCCGCGCACAAACCGCCGGCGATCACCCATGTCAGGACAATGACCTTGCGGTTGTCGATCCCTGACAGCAGCGCAAGGTTCGGGTTGTCAGACATGGCCCGCATGGCCTTGCCCCATTTGGATTGGGTCAGGAACACATGGAGGACGCCGACCAGCGCCAGCATTGCGATGACTGTGTAGATCTCGCGGTCCCGGATCCGCAGACCGAAGTAATTTTCCGGGCGGACGATACCGCGCGAATAGGTTTCCGTATCCACACCCCAAACAACCTGGACAACCGCGCGGATCATAAGCGCAATGCCGAGCGATGCCATCACCGTGACGATCTTTGGGCGCTCTCTCAGGTGATCATAAAACACCTTGTCGATGCCAACGGCCACTGCTGCAGTTGCGATGATCGCGACAGGCAATGCTGCGAGCGGTGACACGCCAAGCGTGGTGACCACTGCCAAAGCTATGAAAGCACCAAGTGTTGCCAAATCGCCGTGCGCCAGGTGCGCATAGCGCAGGATCGCGAAGATCAACGTGATACCGACCGCGCCGAGCGCATAGATCGATCCGAGCACGATGCCTGGAATGACGTAAAAGTTTAGAAGTTCAAACAAATCCATACCGCTCAGCCCCCCAGGAACATCTCGGCGACCTCGCGGTCAGCCAGCAAATCGGCCCCTGAGCCTTCATGACGGTTTTTACCAGCTGCCAGCACATAGCCGCGATCGGCAAATGCCAGCGCTTGTTTTGCATGCTGCTCCACGAGCAGAATGGCAACACCCGTGTTCCGGACGTCGCGACAGATCTGAAAGATCTGCTCCATATATTTCGGAGAGAGACCTGCCGTCGGCTCATCCAATAGCAGGAGCTTTGGATCCAGCATCAATGCCCGGCCCATCGCAACCATTTGACGCTGCCCGCCGGACAAGCTGCCTGCCATCGTCTTGCGTCGTTCCTTCAAATCAGGGAACAACGCGTATACACGATCATAGGCAGCAGACAGATCGCCTTTTTTCAAGAACCCGCCCATTTCCAGGTTTTCATGGATCGACATCTCACGGAAGATGTTGTCCACCTGAGGCACATAGCAAATCCCGCGCTGAACGATACGGTTGGGCGCCCATCCGGTGATGTCGTCACCGTCGAACATCATTTTACCGCCGCGGATGTTGAGCAGGCCGAATACCGATTTCATCGCTGTCGATTTGCCGGCGCCATTCGGGCCTACAATGACGACGATTTCATCCGCCATAACATGCATCGAGACGTCTTCAAGGATGTTGGCATCACCGTAACCGCCAGTGATGGCCTCCATTGAGAGGAGAGCTGTCATGCGGCATCTCCTGTCGTCTCACCAAGATAGGCTTCCAGAACCTGCGGGTTGGACCGCACTGTCTGGAAGTCCCCTTCGATCAGAACTTTGCCCTCTGCCATACAGACTACGGGATCGCAGAGCTTTTCAATCATTTCCATATCATGTTCGATCAGGATGAACGTGTAACCACGCTCCTTGTTCAAAAGCTCGATCTTGCTTTCCAGTTTGCGCAGCAAGGTCCGGTTCACACCAGCGGCTGGCTCGTCCAGCAAAACCAGCTTTGCGTCGGTCATCATTGTCCGACCAAGCTCAAGAAGCTTCTTCTGGCCGCCCGACAGGTTTCCTGCCCGCTCGTGCGCAATATGAGAAAGCTCGAGGAACTCGAGTGTTTCGTAGGCCCGTTTCTCAACCAGCGCTTCTGTCGACTTCACCTTGCCCCAGGATAACCAGTTCGAAAACAAGCTTTCTCCCGGCTGCGACGGCGGGACCATCATCAGGTTTTCAAGCGCTGTAAGTTTGTGAAACTCGTGCGGTATCTGGAACGTGCGTACCAGCCCCTTGTGGAACAGTTCATGACTGGCCAATGGCGTCACATCTTCGCCTAGAAAACGGATCGTGCCGCTTGTAGGCTGCAGCGCACCTGCGATCAGATTGAACAGGGTGGTCTTACCTGCACCGTTTGGGCCAATCAGACCAGTGATACTGCCTTCTTCCACCCGAAACGAGCAGCCGTTCACCGCCCGAAACCCACTAAAATCCATTACGAGCTGATCTAGCTCCAGCATCAAAGCTCCTCGCCGCCCCCCAAGCGGTCTTTCTTATTTTCCTTTGGCCGCTTCGATTGTCGCGCAAGATCCACGAAAGGATCCCCCGCCATATTTCCTTGGCGCGGCCCCAATCCTTCTAGCTTCATTGGCAGATCAATCAACTCATAAAAACCGCCCTTTGCACCAGAAAAGGCAAGTTTTTCCGATTATCGAGGCGTTTTGGTACAGCTGATCCGAATTCAACGCCAAGTCAAAAGATATGACGGCGGGTACAGAGCAAACAGGCGTAAATCAAATAGCAAAGCCGAGACCCAATTGTTTCATACAAATCCTGGATGGGAAATCGCTGAGCTGTCTAGCCGCAGCACCACAGTCCTTTGCCATCTTGAGAATACGCGTTTAGCGAGAAGCATCTGCTGGAAAACGAAAAACCAGCGGCCGAGGCTAGTGTTCGGGAAAGCAAGGATAAGCACGCTCAATTACGGTCAACACAACTAGTGCAGATACAACGCCAATCATGTACACTGTTTTTTGCGATTTAACATCATGGAGTTAGGAGAATTTTCACCACTCTTACCTATTTTTAAATACATCCATAAGGAACAGCCGCTTAGCAAGAAGCCATCTCTTATCCGGTTTGAGACATTGTTAGTCCTGCGGATATTGGTTTTTAAATCCTAGATTGCAGGTGGTTAAACTGTCGAGTTGGACGATGTTTGCAATGCGTATGCATGGCGTGGAGAATGACCCTGTCCGATCAACTTAAACTCCAAAAGATTGTGCGGCACTCCACAGATGAGTCTGAACATGCCGGAATAGCAATCACCGATCTCAGGTTCGATGCCCGCCTGATTACAAGCATCTATGACCGGCTTGACACCGGTGTTTGGATTTTTGATTTCGACGAAAAAAGAATAATTTGGGCCAACAAAAAGGCTTTGGAGATCACGGGCGCGCCAAGTCTGGAAGAGTTACGGGCCAGAGATATGGCATCCGACATGTCTCATTCCGTGGACCAACGGCTAAAGCAATACCGGCAGGATTTCACACAAAAAGACGTGAGTGTTTCCGAGATCTGGACACTTTACCCCAAAGGAAAAGCCCGGGTTCTTCAGGTCACTCTAAGTGGCATCATCCTAAACGACGGGCGCATGGCAATGCTTTGCGAAGCGCGCGACCATCACGAACAACAGCCAGAGACCCTTCGAAGCGCCGAAGCGTTGATGCACACCACCGTGATGATCTCGCTCTTTACGAAAGACGGCTCTCCACTTTACCGGAACACAGCTGCACGGGCTGCTTGCGTGGATCTTGAAACGAACTTCTATCAGCAATTTCAAAATCCGGCAGACATCCTGCACCTTAAGGAGCGGTTGGATAAAGAGCGGAATGCACGCCTCGTCGCGCTTGTGCGCACCAGCCAGGGCGACCGATGGCATGAACTGACTGTTCGGCCATGCAGCGACGCGGTTACCAGCCAGCCAGCTTACCTAGTCAGTGAGATAGACGTTACCGAGCTTCATGAAACAAAGGAACGGGCCCAGTATCTGGCGAGCCATGATGCCCTCACCGGACTTTCGAACCGCACCTATTTGACCGAACGTTTGTCAAAGTTGCTCGCCGATGCGGCGACAAAGGGTTTGACGGCTACATTATATCTCGTCGACCTGGACGACTTCAAAGCCATCAATGACACGATGGGCCACGCCGCCGGGGACGCCTTGCTGCAGCTTGTTGGTAACCGTCTGAAAGAGATTGCAGGTCCTCAGGACATTGTTGCTCGCCTGGGCGGCGATGAATTTCTCATCTGTCACCTTGAGGACCCGGAGGCCGAAGGTCCGGGCTGGTTCGGCAAATCGTTGCTCGGAAGCTTCAGTTATCAGCAGATGATCGATGGTCACCCGCGCAGTGTGAGTCTGAGTATCGGCTACTCACATTATCCAGAGGACGGCCGCTCTATCGACAACCTGATCCGGAACGCAGATTTGGCCCTTTATCAGGCCAAGCAGGACTCTAAGGAGAAATGCGTCCGCTTTCATGACGCGATGCGGCTCCGGCGGGATGAAAATCTTGCACTGAAAAAAGATATGGAACGAGCGATCGAGGAGGACGAGTTCGCACTCTACTTCCAGCCGATCGCGTTGACCGCCTCCAGCGAAACTGTATCCGCCGAAGCGTTGATCCGCTGGCTTCACCCAGAAAAAGGGCTTGTTCCGCCGGACCAATTCATTCCGCTTGCCGAAGACACGGGCTTGATCAACCGGATCGGCGCGTGGGTCTGCCGAAGCGTTGCACAGGCACAAACTCGGTTCCAGCAACGTGGCTTTGACATCTCGATCTCGATGAATGTCTCGCCCTGGCAGCTGTCCGATCCGGAATTCACCGCACTCATGATGGATTTGCCCGATATTTATGGCTGCGATCCTACGAAGATCATCTTGGAGATTACGGAGAATGTCGTTCTAGGCGAGATCCCGGACGCACTTACCGCGTTGAACGAACTCAAGATCATCGGTTACAGCATCGTCATTGACGATTTCGGCACCGGCTATTCGAACCTTGCCTATCTCTATAATTATCCGATCGACGGTATCAAAATCGACCGGATGTTCATCAATGACATCTCGAACGGCGGGGCGATCGTCAAACTGATCCTCTCGCTTGCAGACGCATTGGGCGCCACCGTGGTCGCCGAAGGCGTTGAGACGGTCGAACAAAGAGACTGGCTAACAGAAAACGGCTGCGACCGGTTCCAAGGTTACCTCTATTCAAAACCGGTCCCGGAGGACCGGTTCTTGGGCTTCCTGGAAAGTCAGGCGCACATACCGACTAAGTGACTTTTGCCCGGCTCTTGAATTCCGGGCGGTCCCAGCTTCCCGTCTCAAGGATGTCTGCAAGGATCGCAACGGCGTCGACCACGGCCTGATGAGACAGGTAAAGCGGCGTGAAGCCGAAACGCATCACATCCGGTGCCCGGAAATCGCCAATCACGCCACGCGCAATCAACGCCTGCATGGCAGCATAACCCTCCTCAAATCGGAACGAGACCTGACTGCCGCGGGTCTCCGGATCGCGCGGGCTCGCCAGTGTCAGCTGCGGACATTTCTCCTCTACCTCCTTGATAAACAATTCGCTCAAGGAGATGGACTTCTTCCGGATGTCGGCCATGTCGACATCTTCAAAGACGTCCAAAGCGGCATAAAGGCTGGACAGAGACAGGATCGCCGGTGTTCCAACCGTCATACGGTTCACACCATGAACAGCGCGATAATCGAGATCGAAAGCAAACGGCGCCTCGTGCCCCATCCAACCCGTGACCGGGGATGTCACTTTCTCCTGATGACCTTCAGCCACATAAAGAAACGCTGGTGCCCCGGGTCCTCCATTGAGGTATTTGTACCCGCACCCAATGGCAAAGTCGGCTTTTGCCCCTTCCAGATCGACTGGGATCGCACCTGCTGAATGCGCCAGGTCCCAAATCGCGAGCGCACCCGCTTGGTGAGCCTTTTTCGTCAACGCAGCCATGTCGTGCAAACGGCCCGTCCGGTAGTCGACCTGCGTCAGCATAACAACCGCAACCTCTTCGGTTATAGCGCCGTCAACGTCTTCGGGCGCGACGACCCTCAACTCGTGACCTTTGTCGAGCAACTCGGACAAGCCGGACGCCACATAGAGATCTGTTGGAAAGTTCCCGTTGTCGGACAGGATCACCTTCCGGTCCGGCCGGAGAGAGAGAGCCGCTGCGAGCACCTTGAACACATTTACAGAAGTGCTATCGCACGCCACAACTGAGCCTTCAGGCGCGCCGATCAGCCGGCCAATTCGATTTCCGACCCGCAGTGGCAGATCGAACCAGCTGTGTTCGTTCCAGGATTTGATGAGGCTCGTTCCCCATTCCTGCTCGACAACTTCGGCAAGCCGGGCCGGGACATTTTTCGGCAGGACACCAAGCGAATTCCCATCCAGGTAGATCACGCCTTCCGGTATCTTGAATGCATCCTTTTTCGTGCGAAGGACGTCATTTTTGTCAGAAGGGTGCTGGGATTGCATTTGGATCTCTTATACCGATTGGTGTGATTTATTGGGAGCCGCACGCTATCAAAGGGCAACCAACGGAACAACTGTTTTCCCAAGCCGATGTTCACAGGAAAATCAATCGCTTTGAAAATGTCGCAATCAACACAGAATTGCTCGTTATACTGCCATTTTGGGCGGTGAGACCTGATAGTTTGCGCCTCATCTGTCACACAACCGGTTCCCGGCAAAGGTAAGAGCACTCTTCAACGATGTTCATCAGCGTTTTTGATATATTCAAGATCGGTATCGGCCCCTCCAGTTCACACACTGTCGGACCGATGGTAGCAGTTCACCGCTACGTTGATCGTCTGAGGGCCAACCCGACCGTATGCCGGTCGGCGTCACGCATCACAGTGACGCTTCATGGGTCTTTGGCGTTTACCGGAAAGGGACACGCCACCGACAAGGCGGTGTGCCTTGGGTTGCTGGGTGCAACTCCGGACACGCTGGATCCGGATCAAGTCGAACCGATGCTGGAGCAACTGGCTTCAGATAAGCGCTTGCGGATCGACGGTCTCTTTGACCTTCCGTTCCATCCGGAAAAGGACGTGATCTTTGACTACGGCCCCTCATTGCCGCTTCATGCGAATGGCATGACCTTTCATCTACTTGGCAGCGACGGCTCGGTACTCGACAGTTTTGTCTTTTATTCTATCGGTGGTGGCTTCGTCGCCAGCGAAGCAGAACTGCGCAAGACAACCAACGAACCGGTCAATGAGCTCGCCCGGCAGGAAGTTCCCTTCCCGTTCGCTTCCGCCAAACAAATGCTGGAGATGGGCCGGGACCATGGCTTGAGCATCGCGGAGATGAAACTGCAGAACGAATGCGCAGACAAAACAAAGGAAGAGGTCGAGGCGGGCATCGACAAACTCTGGTCTGCAATGGACGCTTGTATCAATCGCGGCATCACTCAGTCCGGCATCCTTCCAGGCGGTTTGAAGGTGAAGCGACGGGCTGCTGACATCTATCAAAAGCTTCTCAAAGAAGGCCGCTCAAACCCTCCGTTTGAACACAATGTCGTCGACTGGCTGGGTGTCTATGCCATGGCAGTCAACGAAGAAAACGCCGCCGGAGGGCGGGTTGTCACGGCCCCGACCAATGGCGCTGCTGGAGTCATTCCGGCGGTCACACGCTACTATCTTGACCATTGCCCCGACGCGGACGCCAATGGCATTCGCACGTTTCTGCTCACAGCTGCAGCGATTGGCGGCATCATCAAGTCGAATGCCTCGATCTCTGGTGCCGAAGTCGGTTGCCAGGGCGAAGTCGGCTCAGCATCCGCCATGGCCGCAGCGGGGCTCTGCGCAGCACTAGGTGGCACCAATGAGCAAATCGAAAATGCTGCTGAAATTGCCCTGGAACACCATCTGGGCATGACCTGCGACCCGATTGCCGGCCTCGTCCAGGTGCCATGTATCGAGCGCAACGCACTCGGCGCTGTGAAAGCCGTAACGGCGGCCTCATTGGCTTTGCGCGGCGACGGCTCGCACTTTGTTCCCCTTGATGGCTGTATCGAGACCATGCGCCAAACCGGCATGGACATGATGGAGCAATACAAGGAAACATCCAAAGGCGGTCTGGCGGTCAACATCGTGGAATGCTGATCCTTGCGGTGACAGTGATTTAACTTGCCCAGTAGGTTGTAATCGTCCCATTCTCAAATCACCGTGCAGTGCAGTTTTTAGCCCGCCGGTGTTTTGGGAGTGGCCATGGAGTTGTTTCAATGGTTGGCGGGGCAGTCCCCGCTTATCTATCTTTTCGTTGCCGTTGCGCTCGGGTATCTCGTAGGCAAACTCAAGGTCGGCAACTTTGTGCTTGGCGGCATTGCCGGGACCCTCATAGTTGGCGTAGTCCTAGGCCAAAGCGGCGTTCAAATCGACAGCAGCATCAAGAGCATTTTCTTCGCACTCTTCATTTACGCGGTCGGTTATCAAGGCGGCCCGCAATTTTTCCGGGCCTTGTCCCTCAAATCTCTCAACCAGCTTTTGTCCGCGGCAACCATGTGCATTTTGGGCCTTCTGACTGTGTTGGCCTTTGCATATGGATTTGGTCTCGATCGGGGTACAGCTGCGGGATTGGCTGCCGGCGGGCTCACTCAATCAGCCATTATTGGAACCGCAGGCGAGACGGTTCAAAAACTAAACGTATCGGCAGACCTGAAGGCGTTGATGGAAACCAACATCGCCGTTGGTTATGCGGTTTGCTACATCTTCGGGTCGATTGGCCCCATCATCATGGTCACATGGTTTTTTCCAACCATCATGCGGTGGGACATCCGCAAGGAAGCCATCAAACTCGCCGAACAAATGTCAGGCGGCACCAGAACGCTGGAACCAGGTGAGTTCAATGCCGCGGACCGGATCGATACTCGGTTTTACCAGTTGGCAGCAGGAGGCCCGCACCTTGGCCAATCGACGTCCGCTTTCGATGCCGCCTATGACGAGGTTGCCGTTGAAGCCGTATTGCGTAGCGGCCAGGAGCTGCACATCGACCAAGACCCGGCGCTGGAAGCAGGCGATATCATTGCCATAACCGGGCTTGTCTCGGTTCTTGATACACCACCCAGAGACTGGGGTCCCGAAATCGAACCGCCAAGCGGATATTCTCTGGTTCTTGAAAACCGCCATTTGGTCCTTACCAATCCGGACTATGCCGGCAGCAAGCTGCATGGTATTCATGATCATACAAAATCGGCGGCGCTCCGGGATGTATTCATCACCGGTATCAAGCGTGCTGGCCGCAATCTGCCACTCCTGCCGAACCTGGAACTCCATAAGGGCGATGAACTTCAACTGACCGGAAGCGGGCGGGATCTTGATGCCGTCCAAAAATCGATTGGCTACCCAATCAGTGCAGCTGCGGTCACCGATTTTGTATTCTTTGGACTCGGGATGACGCTGGGCCTGCTTTTGGGCCTGATCGAATTCCGGATCGCCGGCATCCCGGTTTCGATCGGCAGCGGCGGCGGTTGTTTGTTGTCCGGCTTGGTGTTTGGATGGCTGCGCAGCACACATCCGCGCTACGCGGCCCTGCCGACCGGTGCCGTCAATTTTCTTCGCGACTTTGGGCTGGCCGTCTTTGTTGCTGTTGTCGGGATCAGTGCCGGACCTCAAGTTCTCAAAACTTTGCAGGAACAGGGTCTAAACCTGTTCCTCTTTGGGATCGGCGTAACGCTGATCCCTCAAGTCATCGGCTTTTTCTTTTCCTATTACGTGTTGCGCATTCAAAACCCAATCGAGGCATTGGCCTGCCTCGTCGGTGGACGCAGTGCGAATCCCGGCTTTGCTGCGCTTCTCGGCAAAGCAGAGAACGCAACCCCTGTGGTCAGTTTCACTGTCACTTACGCCGTTGCGAACGTTCTTTTGACCCTCTGGGGTCCGCTGATCATCGGCCTGGTCTCAACCAATCCAACCCCATAAATTCGCTTGGAGTTCAACATGGCAAAACTCGATTACTCCGGTTTTGAAGAGCTCAGCCCTTTTGAGCTTAAGGACAAGCTCATCGAAATCGCGACATCTAGCGCACAGCGCATGATGTTGAATGCCGGACGCGGCAATCCGAATTTTCTCGCAACGGAACCAAGGCACGCCTTTTTGCGGCTTGGCGATTTCGCCCTGGAAGAGGCTGAACGGTCTTACTCCTATCTCGACAGCGGTTTCGGCGGTCTGCCGGAACATGACGGGCAGCTTTTGAGATTTGAGAACTTCCTGCTCCGGCAAGACAAGCGGCAGGGTATCAGCTTTTTGAAGGCTGCTTTTTCTTACGCAAAGGATCATTTAGGGATCCACCGGCACGATCTGATCTTTGAGCTGGTACAAGGCTTCCTTGGGTGTAATTACCCGGTCCCACCGCGCATGCTCACCTGTGCCGAACGGATTGTTGGTGATTATCTCAGCAAGGAAATGTTTGGCGCGGAGCCTCGCAAGGGCCCCTATTCGATCTTCGCGACCGAAGGCGGGACTGCCGCAATGACCTACATTTTCCAGACGCTGAAGGCCAATGGCTTGGTCAAACCCGGCGACAAGGTTGCTCTTGGTACCCCGATCTTTTCACCTTACCTGGAAATCCCGCCTCTGCCGGACTACGGAATGCCCATCGTCGACATCCGGATGAACGAAGATACGGACTGGCAGTTCAGCGACGAGGAACTGTCAAAACTCGAAGATCCATCCATCAAGGTGTTTTGCATCGTCAATCCGAGCAACCCGCCTTCAGTGAAACTGTCAGACGAGTGCCTCGCCCGCGTTGCTGCAGTCATCAATGAAAAGCGGCCGGACCTTTTTGTCGTAACGGATGATGTTTACGGGACCTTTGCCGACGACTTCGTGTCGCTTTTCGCCAAATGCCCGCGCAACACCTTGTGCGTTTATTCGTTCTCCAAGTATTTCGGTGCCACCGGCTGGCGCCTCGGTGTCATAGCGCTTCACGATCACAATGTTTTCGAAAAAGCTCTCGCGCAATTGCCGGAAACAACGAAGGCCGAACTCGACAAGCGTTATTCGTCTTTGACGACTGAGCCGCGGTCCATCAAGTTCATCGACCGCCTTGTGGCCGACAGCCGGGCTGTTGCGCTTAATCACACAGCCGGAGCGTCCACACCGCAACAGGTCCAAATGACGCTGTTTGCTCTGGCAGGGCTGCTCGACCGGGACAACAAATACAAGAACTCAGCCAAGAGCCTCATTCGAAAGCGCTTCGACACGCTGGAACTCAACATGGGTGTGAAGCCCAAGCATGAGGTCAATGATGTCAACTACTACACCCTCATCAACCTCCAGCACTTGAGCGGCCGGTTATACGGGGAAGAGTTCGCCAACTGGTTCGTTGACCAGAAGAAGGGCTATGATTTCCTCTTTCGGTTGGCGGAAGAGACCAGCGTCGTGTTGTTGCCGGGCAAGGGATTTGAAGTAGTTGATGCTTCTGCCCGCGTGTCCCTCGCCAATCTGACCGAAGCCGAGTACGCCAAGATTGGTGCGTTTGCGCGGCAAGTGATCACCGAATATCACGCCGAATACGAACAGGGACAATCCTAAGCAGCAAGTAATTCAGATCTGCTGCAGACGGGTTTTATGGGCGTGGGCGATGTGGAGCCGGGCAGCAGCTTCAGCAGCCTCGGAGTTGCCGTCGGCAATGGCGGTCACAACAGCCGCATGCTCTTCGACAGCCGTTTCACGGCGCTCCGGTGTGTCGAGCGTTGTTCCTGCCATGAGGATCAGGGACAGGCGCAAATGCTCGATCTGATCGACGAGATAGCGGTTGTGCGAGGCAAGGCACAGGCGCCGGTGAAACTCCCGGTTTGAGCGGACAAGGCTGTCCGTATCGGTGACCCGTTTTCGGTCCGCATCCACCAAATCCTGAAGGATTTCGATTTCCGGTTTCGAGGCGTGCTTTGCGGCAAGGCCCGCGGCTGTTCCCTCAAGAACCTCCCGCATGAAATAGACTTCATTGATCTGGTTGTGATCGAGCGTCGGGATCACCATCCCCCGGTTGGGTTCATGCACGGCAAGGCCTTGCGCTTCAAGCCGCTTCAATCCCTCGCGGATCGGCGTACGGGACACACCGAAACTCTCGGCAAGATCGGCTTCGCGCAGCCGGTCGCCCGGCTTGAGGGTGCGTTCTTCGATGAGGCCGATCAGCCGGTGATAGATTTCAGATCCGTTCATGCCAAATCTGATAGCCTGCGGAAGCGCTTATGCCAAGCACGATGGTCGGCAGAACACGGAAACGCGCTGTGTGAATGAAACGCGCTGCCCCGGTCTTGAACCGGGGCCATGGCTTTTTGGTCCCGGCGCGAGGCCGGGACAGCACAGGAGAGCACTGGGCGTTTTGGAATCGGGCTTAGTGCAGCCGGACGCCCTGACGCTTCAATTCGGTTTGCAGCAGGGAAATATCCATCGCATCCAGTTCGATGCCGTGCTTCACGGAGATCGCGGCTGCAACGCCAGCGCCTTGACCGGTGACCGTGCAGCACATCATGTTCCGTGTGGCCGCATGGCTGACCTTGTCGCCTCCAGTTGCACGTCCGGCAACAAGCAGGTTTTTGACACCCTTCGGCACCATCGTACGGTACGGCAGCTGGAAATAGCGGCCCGTGGTCGGCAGGATCAGAATGCCGTAGCCGTCGATGAATTCCGGGAAGATGCCGACGCTGTCATCAAACCGGCCCTGCTCGCGAACATCGTGGCCGGTCATGTCATAGGCTGCCAGGATCTTGCGGGTGTCCCGGATACCGATGGTCATCCCGAAATTCCGCAGCTTGGCGTCTTCACAGCCCGGCTGATAGCGCTTCAGAGCTTGAACCGCAAGCATGGCCTGACGGCGGCCCTCGATCTCGTTGCGCGTCATGGAATCCGGATCGGTCCCGTCACACTCCGGCAAGTGCACCAGGTTGAGATAAGTCAGATCACCGCTGTCATAGACAGCGCCCCAGGTTCCTGAAATTGTCTGCAGATGGGCCGGAATAATACCGGCTTCCAGGGCCTGCTTGAACGGTTTCTTCAGGAATGGCGAGAACATCTTGTCCTCCTTGCCGGTGGTCTCCACCGTCCATTCGCCGCTTTCCCAGTCCTTGTAGGTGTGCGGGTCGGCCTTGACGGCCTCCATGAATTTCTTCTTGTCAACGCCGTTCATGGAGAACATGACGGAGGCGGCCTGCATTTCCTCAACCGGTGTCTTGTGCGTCTCGGCCCCGGCGCGATAGGCAATGTCGGCATCGCCGGTTGCATCAATGACGCGCTTTGCGAGGATCGCTTCACGGCCCGCCTTGCTTTCAGTAATGATGCCTTTGATCTCGTTGCCGTCCATGATCGGAGCCGCGAAGGCACGATGCATCATCGGCCGGATCCCGGCTTCTTCAACCAGATTGTCAGCGACCAGCTTGAAGCCCTCAGCATCGATCGCGTCGCTGTCCGATTGCGGTTCCGGGGTCGTTGCACCGGCTTCGCGCGCGCGGCTTTCGAATTCCCGGCCGACACCCTCCGTATCGACGGTCTTTTCATGCCGGTACCAGGCAAAGCCTTCGACGCCCACAGCCGTGATGTTGCCACCCAAACAGCCAAAACGCTCCACCAGCGTTACATCGACGCCAGCACGCGCGGCGCCAAGTGCAGCAGACAGGCCGCCCGGGCCAGAGCCCACCACTAGAACATCGGTTTCATGAATGACGTCAATTTCGCGCGCGGGTTCCGTGATTGTCTTCACGATGCCTCCAAAACCTCTTGAAAAGCGGCACTTACTCTCCGGGCTGGTAGAGCCGTCCGCCAATCACCGGGCCGCTGGCTCCGGTCGTTTCCGGGAAGGTTGTCGGCAATCCGGCCAGCAGCCGCGCGCCCAAAAACGCCATCGCCTGTGCTTCAAGCGCATCGCCATCGATGTTGTAAACATCGGCCAAAACGACGTCACCGGACAGCTCTTCCTCTAATCGGCGGAGTAACACGGGATTATGGCGCCCGCCACCACAGACCAACCACAACTTTATACGTTTTGGCAAAAGTGTTTCTGCTTTTGAAATCGCCCCGACCGTGAACGCCAGAAGTGTTGCCGCGCCGTCTTCAAGGCTCAATCCTTCAACGAAGTCTCCGGAAAAGCTGTACCGGTCCAATGACTTTGGTCCAGCCTCAGACAAAAACGGATGGGATAGAGCATCAGCAAGACGGTCTTCCAAAACTTTGCCTTGTGCCGAAATCTCACCACCAGCATCATAGTCACCAGCCCCATGACGCCGGATCCAATCATCCAGCAGCGCATTCCCCGGCCCTATGTCGAATGCATGTAGTGTTTCGCCATCTATGAATGTGAGATTGGACACACCGCCTATGTTCAAAAAGCAGATCGGTTCCTGCTCACCGCCGACCAGAGATCGCGCGAGCGCCTGATGATAGACTGGAACAAGCGGTGCGCCCTGGCCTCCGGCCGCCATATCTGCCAAGCGAACGTCGCCGATCACAGGGACCTTCAACCTGTCCGCCAACAGTTGCGGGTCGCCGAGCTGAACAGTCTCTCCTTTGTCCGGATCGTGCCACACGGTCTGCCCATGAAAGACGACAGCATCCGGCGCCAAACCGTTGCTTGCGAGATAAACGGAAATAGCCTCGGCATGGTCTTCGGTCACGGCTCGGGCCAGATCCGGCCAGGCCTCCCGGCCCGTTCCCTTCCGCGCCGCCGCTTCCAAAACACGCGTTCGCGTTTCCGGCTGGTAGCTGATGGTCTCAGCTACGCCAAACGCACTCACCTGGTGTCCGTCGGTTTTGATCTCAGCCAGATCAATGCCGTCGGCCGATGTGCCGCTGATCGTGCCGACAATCGACCAACCGGTCATAGAAGCGCTGCCGCCTGGAGGCTATCCTCCGCGATGTCGAACATCTCATTGATCTGATTTTCGGTGATGATCAACGGCGGGCAGAACGCCATGGCGTCCAGCATGTTACGCGAGATCAGGCCCTTTTCGAGAAACACCGCATTTGTCCGGGCGCCCAAGGCACCGGGCGTCTCCGCCAACGCCTCGTGGTGAAGCTCTGCCGCGCCGATGAGCCCGATTCCCCGGGTTTCAACCACCAGCGGGTTTTGCGCCAGACCGGCGAGCCGCTTCTGAAAAAGTGGCGCCATCGCGCGCACGTTGCCAACGAGATCGCGCTCTTCAATGATCTTCAGGTTTTCCAGGGCAACCGCTGCCGCAACAGGATGCCCGCTACCGGTATATCCATGACCAAGGACACCAATATTGTGCGACTCGTCCGCAATCGGCTGATAGACGTTGTCATTGATTAAGAGCGCCGAGATCGGCTGATACGAGGATGACAATGCCTTCGACAGGGTCATGATGTCAGGCTGGAGATCATAGGTCTCGGTCCCGAACATGTTGCCGGTCCGGCCAAAGCCACAGATGACCTCGTCGGCGACGAACAGAATGCCGTATTTCTTCAAAACAGGCTGAACCGCCTCCCAGTACCCGTCCGGCGGAACGATAACACCGCCCGCGCCCATGACCGGCTCTGCAAAGAAGGCCGCAATTGTCTCCGGGCCTTCAGCGATGATCAGATCTTCCAGATCCTGGGCACAGCGCTTTGCAAAATCCGCTTCGCTCTCGCCGTCTTTTTTCTGGCTGCGGTAGTGCGGGCTCGTTGTGTGCAGGACTTGCGGCAGGGGCAAATCGAAGGAGCGATGGTTGTTCGGAAGGCCGGTTAGACTGGCCGAGGCGATCGTCACGCCATGATACCCCCGAACGCGCGAGATTACCTTTTTGCGCTCCGGCTGGCCCAGCGCATTTGACCGGTACCAGATCAGTTTCAGCGCCGTGTCATTGGCCTCAGATCCCGAATTTGTGAAGTAGACCTTGGACATCGGCACCGGCGCCATTTCGATCAGCTTTTCGGCAAGCTCGATCGACGGTCCGTGCGTCTTATAAGTGAACGTATGGTAGTACGGCAGCTTTTCCATCTGACGGGCGGCAGCATCGACCAAACGCTTTTCACCGAAACCGACGGCAACACTCCAAAGGCCGGCCATGCCTTCAATATAGCGCTTGCCGTTGATGTCAGTGACATAAATTCCCTCGCCCTTGTCGATCACAAGTGATCCGGTTTCTTCTTGCTTGCGGGCATCTGCATAGGAATGAAGCTGAACCGCAACATCACGGGCTTCAAGGGAATTTGGGAGCTGCGTCATGAACCGCCTCTGAGACCTTCTGGATCAACAATGACTTGAAAGCCAAGAGCAACTCAGTTCAGCCGCCCCGGCTGATGCCCAAGCTAGAACCTTTCCTTTCAAACGGGAAGGGCTGAGTCATCGACCGGGTGTTAGCAAACCTCAGACGCAATGGATTGTTGATGAGTTAAGGGCCACTCAGTTGGCAGCCGCCGCCCGGGGTTCCATCTCATGGTACAGCGCTGCTTCGGCTGTTTGTCCAACGCTAGCAAAGACTTCGCCGACCGCAATCAATACCGGGCCGTCTGTTGCCAATCGATCCACTCCGCAAGCGAGGTCTGACAATGCACCCGACCAGCTGACCGAATTCTGCCGGGAAACATTGGCCATCACCCGGACGGGCGTGTTCGGCTTGCGGCCTTCAGAAATCAACCGCTCGCTGATCCGGCTTGCCATGCGGCGCCCCATGTAAAAAACAGTGGTTGTTGCAGGATCGGCAAGCCCGTTCCAATCGACCGTGTCGGGGAGCTCGCCCTGACGCGAATGTGCCGTTACAAAACGGACGGCCTGAGCGTGATCACGGTGGGTCAACGAGACGCCGAGCTCGGCGGCCATCGCAGAGGCTGCGGTAATGCCGGGAACAACGCTGGCCGGAATGCCTTCCTCAGCCAGCCTTGTCAGCTCTTCGCCCGCCCGTCCGAAAATCATCGGATCGCCGGATTTCAGCCGGACGACGTGTTTGCCCTGACCGGCAAGCGACACCATCATGTCGTTGATGTCTTCCTGATGGCAGCTTTCCCGTCCGCCGCGCTTGCCGACCAGCATGCGTTTGGCTTCACGGCGCGCGAGTTCCAGAACACTGTCGTCGACCAGATCGTCAAACAGGATCACATCCGCAGATTGAAGCGCGCGCATGGCTTTCAAGGTCAGGTTTTCCGCATCTCCCGGTCCGGCGCCGACAAGTGTCACGCGGCCCTGCCCAACGTGAGCTGCCTCGCCGAAAACGTCTTCCAGATCACGGCTTGTGGCTTCTTCTGCGATAGCCTTTCCGGAAAAGGCCATATCCGTGAACCGTTCCCAGAACCCGCGGCGCTCTGCTCCCGGTGCAAGGCTTTCCAGAACGCGGGCCCGGATCCGGCCGGCGAGTGCGGCCCAGTCTTGAAGCGAGGTTGGCAACAGCGTTTCAACCCGCCGCCGGATCGCCTGACCGAGGATCGGGGCGACCCCATTGGTCGAGATGCCTATGACGACCGGTGAGCGGTTGACGATGGAGCCGAACTGGAACTCGCAAAACGGCGGATTGTCGATGACGTTGACCGGAACGCCGGCGGCCTTGGCGGCGCAATAAAACGCCTGTGCCGCGCCGTCCGAGGGGGCATCGGCGATTGCAAGCGCTGCCCCTGAAATCACGTCCGTGCTCCACGGACGGGCATGATGAACAAAGCGCCCCTTCACGCTGCCGCGCTCCAGAAGCGTTTCAAACACCTCGCTGAGCTCTTCGGCAAAGACGTGCACCTCAGCCCCGCTGGCGGCCAGAAGTTCAGCTTTCCAGGCGGCTGCGTCCGTTCCTCCGGCCAGAACCACCTTGCGGCCTTCAAGCGGAAAGAACAACGGCAGGCTCGCCAGAGGCTCGACCCTTGCCGCACGCCGTTTGGGGCGCAGTTCAGCTGGCTTGCGCGATGTCGGCATTTTCACGTGTCTCCTTGGCAACAGCGTCGAGCAGGGTCTGGATTTCGGAGCGGCAGGACCCGCAATTGGTCCCGGCTTGCAGGCAGGCACCGATGGCCTTGACGGTGGTGGCACCCTTCGTGGCTTCCGTAGCAATTTCCGAGCTGCCGACCTGAAAGCAGGAGCAGACGATTGCGCCCTTGTCGGGAAGGTCTGCCGGTGGACGGCCCGCAAGAACCCGGAATCTTTGGTCTTTGGTCAACGTTTCAGCGGTCAACAACCCGCAGGCCCACGGCCGGGAGACAGCAACGGGGTCAGCGGCAAAGAAAAACGCTCCGGCAAGGTCTTTGCCGATCCAGCCCGCGACCCTGAGTGCGCCCGTTGTGCCGTCTTCGAACCGCAGGAATTCTGTGTCTTCGGGGAGAAGACGGCCCGCAAGATCTTCGGGATTGGTGGACCTGTCGCCCGCCAGTTCGACCCGCCAGCCGCCTTCTGTCGGTGCAATGGCCCAATATCCGGTATCGAGCTGGTCCGGCTTGTCCCTCAAGACGGCGAAGCCATGCCAGGCAAATTCCAGTTTGCGAATGGCAACAGGTGTGAACTTGGAACCGGGCTGACCGGACACCGGATCTGTTTCCGGCGCGACCACGGCATCGATCCGGCCTCTGGAGCTGACCTGATTGGTCCAGTGCATTGGCACAAACACCGATCCTTTTTGCGCCCGGTCGGTGATCTGCGCCCGGACTATGACAGACCCATGGGGACTTTTGACTTCCATCAGATCGGCTGCAGCAATCCCGGCATCGCGTGCATCTTGCGGGTGGAGCTCGGCATAGGGTTCGGCGATATGGGAAGACAAGCGCGGTGTTTTGCCCGTGCGGGTCATGGTGTGCCAGTGATCGCGGATCCGGCCGGTGTTCAGAACCAGCGGGAACCGCCGTTCGCGCTTGCGCGGTTCCTTGTGAGAGACCGCGATGAAATTCGCCTTGCCGTTCGGTGTGAAAAAACCACCCTTGGCAAAGAACCGCGTTTCGCCGTTGCTCACAGACGTGCCTGCCTGTGGCCACTGGATGGGCTCCAGATCGTCGAACGCGGCCGCCGAAATGTCTTTCAAGGCACTGATATCGAAATCCCGAGAGCCGTTGTTTCCGGCATTGGACAGCGCTGCGTGTTCGCGAAAGACGGCGTCAGGGCCGTCGTAGGAAAACGCCTCTTCAAACCCCATCCGGCGGGCAACATCCGCCAGTTGCCACCAATCAGGTTTCGTCTCACCGGGGAGGTCCAGGAACTTCTTTTGCCGTGAAATCCGCCGCTCGGAATTGGTGACGGTGCCGTCCTTCTCGCCCCACGCAGCGGCAGGTAAAAGCACATCCGCATAGGCAACGGTATCGGCTGCCCTTGTCACATCGGAAACCACCACGAACGGGCAGATTTTGAGGGCGTCGGCGACCCCATCGGCGTCCGGCAGGCTGTCGACCGGATTGGTGGCCATGATCCAGAGAGCCTTGATCCTGCCGTCCCTTGCCGCCTGGAAAAGGTCAACCGCTTTCAAGCCCTGTTTTGATGCAATGGTCGGGCTCTGCCAGAAGTCTTGCACGAGCGCGCGGTGTTCCGGGTTCTCGATCGCCATGTGAGCGGCAAGCATGTTGGCGAGACCGCCGACCTCGCGTCCGCCCATGGCATTCGGCTGGCCCGTTGCCGAGAACGGGCCCATTCCCGGTTTGCCGATCCGACCGGTTGCCAAGTGCGTGTTGATGATCGCATTGACCTTGTCCGTGCCAACGACCGATTGGTTGACGCCCTGGCTGTAGAGGGTGACCGTCTTTTCGGTTCGCGCCACCAGTGTGTAGAAGGTCGCTATGTCATGGGGCGTCAGGCCGGTTTCATCTGAAATCCGGTTGATTTCACACGAACCAGCCGCCGCGAGTGTCTCTTCAAAGCCGTTCGTATGGGCCGCGATATAGCTGCGATCCAGGGCTTCTGTTTCGGCAAGGAAGGCCAGCAGGCCATAGAACAGCGCAACATCCGTGTCGGGCTTCAAGCCAAGGTGCAGATCGGCGATGGCGCAGGTTGCCGTTTCGCGCGGATCGACGACGACGACCCGCATGTTCGGATTATTCGCCTTTGCCGCTTCGACCCGCTGGAAGAGAACCGGGTGACACCAGGCAAGATTGGATCCGACCAGAACAAGAAGATCGCAGGTTTCAAGATCCTCATAGGTTCCCGGAACGGTGTCGCTGCCGAACGCGCGTTTGTGACCGGCAACGGACGAGGCCATGCAGAGCCTGGAATTCGTGTCGATGTTGGCCGAGCCGATGAAGCCTTTCATGAGCTTGTTGGCAACGTAATAGTCCTCGGTCAGGATCTGGCCGGAGACATAGAACGCAACACTGTCCGGACCGTGGTCTCTGATCGCTTCAGAGAATTTGCGGGCAACAAGGGTGAGCGCGCTGTCCCAATCGGACCGTTTGCCGCCGATTTCCGGATAAAGCAGCCGGTCATCCAGCGATAGGGTTTCCCCCAGCGCGGACCCTTTTGAGCACAACCGGCCGTAGTTGGCCGGATGATCCGGATCACCGGCAATGCCCACCGATCCGTCTTCTCTGACAGTTGCCAGCACCCCGCACCCAACCCCGCAATAAGGGCAGGTGGTCTTGACCGTTTTTTCTTTTGATGTGCCGGTCATCGGGCGCGGCTCCTTGGGCTTTCCTCGAATTTTGATTGGATGGACGCGGTCAGGTTGCCGACCGGCGTGCCAGATCGTCGGCGGCAAGGAGCACCTTGCCGCCCTCGACTTTGGCGGCCGTCACCGGTACTGCGCCTTCATCGGCACCGGTTGCAAGACCCGTTGCCAGATCAAACACCCAGTTGTGCAAGGGACAGGTGACCGACGTGCCATGGACAATGCCCTGGCTGAGCGGCCCGCCCTTGTGCGGGCAGCGGTCGTCCAGCGCGAAGACTTCGTCATCAACAGTGCGGAACACAGCAATGCAGCCGGCATCGGTTTTCACCACCCGGGCGCCTTCGCGCGGGATGTCGGTCAGGTCGCCGATCGCGACCCAATTCTTCAGTTCCGCGTTCATTCCGCCGCCTCCCGGGTGAGTACTGCCATCGGCTTGAACTCGTGCTTGTCCTTGCCTGAAACACGCTCCGACCACGGATCGACCTGGGCGAATTTCTGGGAGAAGACGAAACGGTCGTAGTAAGCTTTGCGCTTGTCCCTGTCGTCCATGATCTGACGGCGGATCTCGTCATAGCCGATGCGTTTGGCCCATTTGTAGATCCGCTCCAGGTAGTGGCCCTGCTCGCGGTACATTTGCGTGAGTGCGACGATATGTTCGAGCGCCTCATCTTCGGTTTTGACGAGACCGAGGACCTCGGTTCCCTTGATGTCGAGCCCGGCCGCGCCTGCAAAGTGGATTTCGAACCCGCTGTCGACACAGACAACACCGATGTCCTTGCAGGTTGCTTCGGCGCAGTTGCGCGGGCAGCCGGAGACGGCCAGCTTTAGTTTGGCCGGTGTCCAGGAGCCCCACATGAACTTCTCGATCCGGATGCCGAGCCCCGTGGAGTCCTGTGTTCCGAACCGGCACCAGTCCGTGCCGACACATGTCTTCACGGTCCGAAGGCCTTTCGCATAGGCCTGCCCGGAGACGAACCCGGCCTTACCAAGATCGGCCCAGACGGCAGGCAGGTCTTCTTTCCTGATGCCCAGCATGTCGATGCGCTGGCCGCCGGTGCACTTCACCGCAGGAATGTTAAACTTTTCGACGACATCGGCAATCGCGCGCAGCTCCTTGGAGGAGGTCATCCCACCCCACATGCGCGGCACAACGGAATAGGTCCCGTCCTTCTGGATGTTCGCGTGGACGCGCTCATTGATGAAACGGGACTGATAGTCGTCCGCATATTCATCCGGCCAGTCGCTGACGAGGTAGTAGTTCAGCGCTGGGCGGCATTTGGCGCAGCCGCCGGAGGAGGTCCATTCCAGTTCCTGCATCACGGCCGGAATGGTCTTCAGTCCCTTGGACTTGATCAACCTGCGGACGTCCGAATGCCCAAGGTGGGTACAGCCGCACATTGGCGTCACAGCGGACGGATTATAGGCATCGCCAAGGGTCACCTGCATCAATTGTTCGACCAATCCGGTGCAGGTCCCGCAGGATGCCGAAGCCTTGGTGTGGGCACGCACGTCATCAAGGGTGGTCAGACCCTTGTCAGTGATCGCACCAACGATTTTTGATTTACATACGCCGTTGCAGCCGCAGATTTCCGCATCATCCGGCAAGGCTGCAACGGCCGCCGTAGGGTCCAGGGGGGCGCCCCCCTGATACGCTTGGCCGAAGATCAAGGTCTCCCGCATTTCCGAGACATCTGATTGTTTTTTCAAAAGATCGAAGAACCACGGGCCATCGGCTGTCTCGCCGTAAAGCACCGCACCAATGATCTTGTTGTCCTTCAAAACGAGGCGTTTGTAGACCCCGGCGCACGCATCGCGCAGGACGATTTCCTCACGGTCTTCGCCTTCGGCAAAATCGCCAGCCGAATAAAGATCGACGCCGGTGACTTTCAGTTTTGTTGCCGTCACCGAGCCAGAGTACTCGGAGGCGCCACCAAGGAGATTGTCCGCAATGACCTCGGCCATCTCGTAGAGCGGGGCAACCAGGCCGTAGCACTGGCCATTGTGCTCTACGCATTCGCCGAGGGCATAAATATCCGGGTCGGCTGTGCGCATGGTGTCGTCAACGAGAACGCCGCGGTTCACATCCAGTCCGGCAGTCTTTGCAAGATCGGCTGACGGGCGAATGCCAACCGCCATCACAACGATGCTGGCTTCAATCTCAGTTCCGTCATCCAGCCGGATACCTTTGACGTTCCCGGTACCGTCATCGACGATCTCGTGGCTGTTGGCTTTGATGCGCACATCAATGCCACGGCGCTTGAATTCTTCCTCTAACAGGAAGCCGGCAGCCGGATCGAGCTGGCGTTCCATCAGCGTCGGCATCAGGTGAAGGACCGTGACCTCCATGCCCTGCATCTTCAGACCGGCTGCGGCTTCAAGGCCGAGCAACCCGCCACCGATCACAACAGCGCGGCCACCGCCCTTCGCGGCATCCAGCATCTCATCGACATCATCAAGGTCGCGATAGGTGAGGACGCCATTGAGGTCCTTGCCCGGCAGCGGGATGATGAAGGGATTGGATCCGGTTGCAATGACCAGCTTGTCGTAGTCGACTGTGATGCCGTTTTCCGATGTGACGGTTTTCGAAGCCCGGTCGATATCCGAGACCCGGGCCGATTTGTGAAGGGTTACGCCATGCTCAGCGTACCAGTCGTCGCCATGGGTGATGATGTCTTCATAGGACTTCTCACCGGAGAGGACCGGGGAGAGCATCAGCCGGTTGTAGTTCACCCGTGGTTCGGCATTGAAAATCGTGACGTCATAGGCGTCCTTGGCCTGATCAAACAGGTGCTCCAACATCCGGCCCGGCGCCATGCCGTTGCCGATGATGACAAGCTTTTGTTTCGTCATGGTTGCCATCCCCGTTTCATTCCGCTGCTTCGATCGCGGCCTTTTGACGGGCCATGCGCGCAGCACGTTTTTCCTGGATGGATTTGAGTTGGTCTTCGCTCGGATCCGCGCCGCCCTCATAGGCTTCAAGGAAGTCGAGAAGTTCCTCACGGTAGGCGTAGTAATCCGGGTGAGCCAGCAGCTCCTTGCGCGACCTCGGGCGTGGCAGATCCACCTCCATGATGTTACCGATCCGCGCATTCGGGCCGTTCGACATCATCACCACCCGGTCGGCGAGCAGGATCGCTTCATCGACATCATGGGTGACGCAGATCGCCGTCACCTGGGTGCGCTTCCAGACGTCCATCAGAACGTCCTGCAATTCCCAGCGTGTCAGGCTGTCGAGCATGCCGAATGGTTCATCGAGAAGGAGCAGTTTTGGCGACAGTGCAAAGGCGCGGGCAATCCCGACGCGCTGCTTCATGCCATTGGACAGATCAACTGCCGGTTTTTGCATGGCATCGGCGAGACCGACCTTGGACAGGTAGTATTCGATGACGTCGCGCTTTTCCTGCTTCGATGCATCCGGATAGACCTTGTCGACGCCAAGGGCGACATTCTCATAAGCCGTCAGCCAGGGCATCAGGCTCGGTGCTTGGAACACGACCGCCCGGTCGGGACCGGCCTGCGTGACATGCGTGCCGTCTAGGATGATGGCGCCCTCGGTAATCGGATTGAGACCTGCGACCATGGACAGAACCGTCGACTTGCCGCAGCCGGAGTGGCCGATCAGCGTGATGAACTCGCCCTTGTTCATCTTCAGATCGAAGCCATCGACAACGGTCAACGGACCCTTTGGTGTCGGATAGACCTTCTTGAGCTGGGAGAACTCCAGGAAGCGCTCGTCTTTCAGTGTCTCCGCCGCTTTTTCATAGACGGCCGGCAGCTTGTCATCCGATTTCAACCGCTGGGTGATCGGAACGATGTTCGGCAGGACGATGTCGCGTTCCAGATCCGCGCCGCGTTCGGCCCCAACCGCCATCAGATATTCGGTAATGTCTGCCCGAAGCTTGATGAAGTCGTCATTATGATTGAGCTCACCGCGGTCACGCGGACGTTTGAACGGAACCTTGAATTCCGGCCCCAGCGTGGCGGACGTTCCGGGTTTCAATGGAACAATCCGGTCTGCCAACAAGATCGCCTCATCCACGTCATTGGTGATGAGAACAATAGTCTTCTTTTCTTGCTCGCAGATAGCTGCAAATTCATCTTGCAGTTTGGCGCGGGTCAAGGCGTCAAGCGCGGAAAGCGGTTCATCGAGCAATAGGAGTTCGGGCTGCATGGCAAGTGCCCGGGCGACCGCCACACGCTGCCGCATGCCGCCGGAAAGTTCTGCCGGCTTGCGGTCCTTGGCGTGGGCCAGACCGACCATCTCGATGTATTTGTCGCAGATTTCCTTGCGCTCCCTGGCGCTTTTCTTCTTGAAGACACTGTCGACCGCGAGGGCGACGTTTCCAGTGACCGACAGCCACGGCATCAGGGAGTAGGACTGAAAGACGACACCCCGGTCCGAGCTCGGTCCGTCAATCTCCTTCCCCTTGAAGATGATCCCGCCGGTGTCCGGTTCGATCAGGCCTGCAAGCAGAGAGATAAGGGTCGTTTTGCCGGTTCCCGAGAACCCGACGATGGCAATGAACTCGCCGTCGTCGACCTTGAGATTGATGTCGTCCAGAACATCGGTGCGGCTGGCGCCCTCACCGTAAGACTTCGAGACGCCGGAGATTTCCAAAAAGGACATCAGGGCCTCCTTACCGGTTGGCTGAGAATGTAAAGGCGCGCTGCAGGGCGAACATCAGCCGGTCGAGCATGAACCCGATGAGACCAATGGTCAGAACAGCAACCATGATTTTCGCAAGCGACTGGGAGGACCCGTTCTGGAACTCGTCCCAGACGAATTTGCCAAGACCCGGATTCTGGGCAAGCATTTCAGCTGCGATCAGAACCATCCAGCCCACACCCAGCGACAAACGCAGACCGGTGAAGATCAACGGTAAAGAGGACGGCAGAACCAGCTTGGTGATGGTTTTCCAGGTCGGAAGCTGGAGGACACGGCCAACATTCATCAGGTCCTTGTCGACAGAGGCAACGCCGAGCGCAGTGTTGATCAGCGTCGGCCACATGGAGCACAGCGTGACTGTCACCGCCGAGATCAGCAGGGATTTGGACAACCAGTCATACGGGTTCGCGTAGATCGCGGAGACAATCATTGTAACGATCGGCAGCCAGGCGAGCGGCGAGACCGGCTTGAAGATCTGAATCAGTGGATTAATTGCGCCGTTAAAGGTGCGCGACAGGCCCGAGGCAATGCCGAGGGGAACGGCGATGATGGTCGCAATCAGAAACCCGAGACCGACGGTTTTAAGGGAGGTGCCGATTTGGTCGATATAGGTCGGTTTGCCTGTATAGGTCCGGTGCTTGATGCGATCGGTTTTGCCTTCTGCGGCAAACTTAGCGTTGCGGGCGTCCTGCCGTTCATAAAAGGCGTCCGCCTTTTCACGTTCGCGAACATGGTCTTCCCAAAGGTTGACCGTTTGGGTCCAAACTTGCGCTGGCCCTGGCACAGCGCCAAGGGATGTCTGGACTTGCGGTGCGAGCGCTGCCCACATAGCAAGGAACGCCAGTATACCGATCAGCGGGATCACGAGCACCCGCTTCAACTCGCCCATCTGTTCCTTCGGGCTGTCACCAGCGGCGATTTTCAGGAGCGGGACCAGCCAGGAAAAGCCCAGCGCATCCAGCCAGCCACCGGCCTTATTGATCGAAGTAAATAGTTTTTCCTTGCGGGCGGCCCGGGCAAGGTCCGGGGAGCTAGCTGTATCGGCATTGGCCATCGGTGGCGTCCCTTAACGTCTGAATTCTGGTGTTGGGGAGGTGGAGCGGCGGGCTGCATTCCGCCGCTCCCACAGCCGGGGATTAACCGCCGACCACTTCGTTCCCGTCGACAACCTGCTTGCCTTTCAGGCCGATCGGCAGACTGTCGATGTAGGCATTCGGCTGCTTTCCGTCGTAGGCAATGCCGTCAATAATGTCGGCTGCCGGGGTCGGAGCACGGTAGCCGTCGCTGTCCCACGGGAAGTCTTCTTCGGCCACGTGACCTTCCTCGACCAGCATGCGGGCGGCCTTCAGATAGGTGTCCGGCAGGTACACCGACTTGGCGACCTCATCATACCAGCTATCCGGCTTGTGCTCGGTGATCTGGCCCCACCGGCGCATCTGGGTCAGGTACCAGACGGCATCGGAGTAGTACGGGTAGGTCGCGTAGTAGCGATAGAACACATTGAAGTCCGGCACGTCACGCTTGTCGCCCTTCTCGTACTCGAAGGTGCCCGTCATGGAGTTGGCGATCACCTCGGCATCTGCGCCGACATATTCGGACCGGGCCAGGATCTCGACCGCTTCCATGCGGTTGGCGTTGTCGTTCTCATCCAGCCACTTGGCCGCGCGGATGAGCGCCTTGGTGAGAGCCAGCGTCGTGTTCGGGTTTTCTTCGGTGAACTCCTTGGTCAGGCCGAAAACCTTCTCTGGGTTGTTCTTCCAGATCTCGTAATCCGTGATCACCGGAACGCCGATACCCTTGAAGACCGCCTGCTGGTTCCACGGCTCACCAACGCAGTAGCCATAGATCGTGCCTGCTTCGAGGGTGGCCGGCATTTGCGGCGGCGGGGTCACGGACAAAAGCGCCTCACCCATGATCTGACCGGAAATGTCGTTCTCCGAGTAGAAGCCCGGGTGAATGTCACCGGAGGCCAGCCAGTAGCGGAGCTCGTAGTTGTGAGTTGAGACGGGGAAGACCATGCCCATGTTGAACGGCTTACCTTCGTCGATGAACTGGTCCACGACCGGCTTCAAGGCTGCAGCGCTGATGGGATGCTGCGGACGGCCGTCATCCATCTTCGGTATGTTCGGCTTCATCATTTCCCAGATTTCGTTGGAGACGGTGATGCCGTTGCCATTGAGATCCATGGAGAACGGCGTGACGATGTGCGCCTTGGTGCCGAACCCGATTGTTGCGGCCAACGGCTGTCCGGCCAGCATGTGCGCCCCGTCCAGTTCGCCGGTGATGACGCGGTCGAGCAGTACTTTCCAGTTGGCTTGCGGCTCAAGCGTGACGAAGAGCCCTTCGTCTTCAAAGTAGCCAAGCTCATAAGCAACAGCGAGCGGTGCCATATCGGTCAGTTTGATGAAGCCGAAGGTCAGCTCATCTTTCTCGACATCGAGCATTTCAGCCAAAGCGCCGGTCGCCGGGACCAATGCCGTTGCAGCCAACAGAGTGCCGAGCGCGGCCCGCCGGGTGAATTTGAGTGTATCTCTGAATGTCACGTTCTGTCCCTCGCAGTTCTTTTTGCGCTGCAATGCAGCATTGGAAGGTCAAACAAAAAGCCGCCGACTGATCCTGCGGGCCTTGGGAGGAGGAACCTGCAAGTCAAATCGGCGGCTTTGCCTGAACGCCCACCAATGGGCGCAATATCGTTAGGCCAACGTCGGCCTCGTGTTATTGGTTAGCAGGAAGCGTGCCAAACACGACATTTCTAAATTTTCTCATATTTATCAAAGGTACATGGGCCTAAGGAACAGAGGTGATCGTTTGGCAGCGCAACATGTATTGGCTGAAAATGAAGGCAGGTGATGTTTTTTTGTGCAGCGCAACAGGGCAAAATGAATGGCAGGACCGCTCTTGATCATGCCGATTTGCCGATGACCAAATCGGAGTTTCACACTTCGGACATATCGAACAAGCGGATGGTTTGCGGCTTCCCAATCGGCCCAATCCCGAGCGCATCTTCATAAAGGTCGGGCGAAAAGATTTCCGCGGCCTGTCTTTCCGCTTCCGGATCGGCCACCGCTTGCCCCCAGCGTACCATCTGGCTGAAGAACCAGACACCTTGTGCGGGGGACGGCGCTGCGCGCAGTCCGCCGGAAAACGTTAGAAAGTCCGGTATGCTCTTGTGAGTATTTTGACCCAGCTTCATATCTCCGCCAAGGGCTGGCACGCAGAGGTCAAGAGAACAATCGATATACTTCGGGCCTGCGAGAAGCTGCGCGAGTTCAGTCAGATGATCAGACTGTGCGCACCAGTCGGCCGCGGCAGAGATTGCGCGCATCAACGCAAACAAGGTGTCCGGCTGGGCTTTTGCCCACTTCCGAGTGACACCAAGGACTTTTTCCGGGCTGTCAGGCCAAATCGCCTGTTTGAAAGTCGCAATCCTGCCCGTGCCAGCTTGAACCGCCGCGGTGTTCCAAGGTTCACCTACGCAATAACCGTCCAATTGACCTGCAGCGAGGGCATCGGCCATCAACTGCGGTGGCACAACGGAGATTTCGACATCAAGATCCGGATCAAGTCCGGCTGCTGCGAGCCAATACCGGAGCTCGTAGGCGTGACCTGAAAAAGGATGAACAACGCCGAACCTCAGCCGACTCTCGCCTCTCTCTTTGCGAGCAGAGAGAACCTTTGCAAACGCCACACCAGTGGAGGCGGGATCGCCGTCCGGGTCAGCGCCAAGATCTGCCATTTGCCGCCAGATGGAAGCCGCGACAGTGATGGCGTTGCCGCCGAGACCAAGTACCATGGGAGCCAGCATGGGGACCGCCAGACTGGTCAGGTTGAGGCTTGCCGCGATTGGCATCGGCGCGAGCATGTGGGCAACGTCAAAATGGCCGACCGCCAGGCGGTCACGAATGTTCGCCCAGGAAGTCTCCCGGATCAGCTGGAGCGCAATGCCTTCTCGTTCGGCAAAGCCCTTTTCCTTTGCCGCCACCAACACAGCGCTGTCGAGCAGCGGTATGAACCCGGCAATCACCGGTGTCAATTTGGTGCCCATAATCCCCTGCTCTCCCCGATAACCGCCCCTCCCTGGCGTTTCGTTTTTTTCTGCATCCGTCAGTCTCCCAGCAGCCCGCTGGCAATGACCAGACTTTGCGCGACTTCAATAATCTTTCGGCTTTGGTTCATCGCCGTCTTGCGCAGGAGATCATAGGCCTCCTGTTCCGTGAGATTTTTCGACTTCATGAGAATGCCCTTGGCGCGGTCGATGGTCTTCCGGTCCGCCAATTCGTTGCGGGCATCTTCCAAATCCTGGGTAAGTTTTGAAAACGCGCGGAAACGGCTGATGGCCATATCCAGGATCGGCTTGACGCGTTCCCGCTTCAACCCATCAACAATGTAGGCGGAAACACCCGCATCAACTGCCGCCTCAATCGATTGGCTGTCGGCCTTGTCGACAAACATCGCAATCGGACGCTGCACAGCCCGCGACACCTGGAACATGTGTTCCAGTCGGTCGCGGTTGGGGTTTTCCAGATCAATGACGATGACGTCCGGGTTGATGTCCGCGATCTGCCGGACAAGCCCCTCCATCTGATGCACGAGAATGACTTTCTCATGCCCTGCATCGCGCAATCCCTCTTCAATGATGGATGCGCGGATCTTGTTGTCATCGATGACAAGTATGGATAGCCCGCCCCTCATGCCCGCATTATGCGCAAGGTCATTTTTTATGCAATGCAGAAATGCTGCAGCGCGGCATCAATACACAATCGCACCTTCTTGCGGCGTGATCGCTGCCGGGCTAAAGGCGGTGGCAATAGCGATTTGCGGAACTTGCAGCGGCGAGCCCATACTGTCTTTAAAGGACACACAGGGCCAAAACTGGAAAAGAGGGAACTCCGATGAAGGTCAATGGAACACAGTACCGCTCGTTGTGGTGGGATGCGGAGTTGAACTGCCTTCAGATCATCGACCAACGCTGGTTGCCGCATGAGTTCAAAACCCAGCCCGTGCGCACCATGCAGGAGTTTGCGGACGCGATTGTTGAAATGCGTGTCCGAGGCGCGCCGCTCATCGGCGCAACCGCTGCTTACGGCATCGCATTGGCCATGGCCAATGATCCCTCTGACGCCAATCTGGACGCCGCCTGGACATTCTTGGAAAAGACGCGCCCCACTGCCATCAATCTGCGTTGGGCGCTAAATAGATGCCGAACCGCGCTCAAACCGCTTCCAGTAGAAGCGCGCGCGGCAGCCGCCCTCCAGCTTGCCCATGACATCTCCGACGAAGATGTCGAGATCAATCGCCGTATCGGTGAAAACGGGTTGAAGCTGATCCGCGACATTGCCGCCAACAAACCGGATGGCGAGCCCGTCCGACTGCTCACACACTGCAACGCCGGCTGGATTGCTACCGTCGACTGGGGAACTGCGACAAGCCCAATGTATCAGGCCCATGACGCAGGTATTCCGCTGCATGTATGGGTCGACGAGACACGACCGCGGAACCAGGGGGCCCTCACATCGTGGGAGCTCGGAAGCCACGGCGTTCCGCACACCTACATCACCGACAATGCCGGTGGTCATTTGATGCAACATGGGCTCGTCGACATGGTCATCGTTGGCACAGATCGGACAACCCGACGCGGGGATGTGTGCAACAAAATCGGGACTTATCTAAAGGCACTGGCTGCTCGCGACAACAATGTGCCGTTCTATGTGGCCCTCCCCTCTCCAACGATCGACTGGAGCGTGAGCGACGGCGTGTCCGAAATTCCGATTGAAGAACGTTCTGAGCGCGAGACAACCCATATCCAGGGAAAATCGGACGAAGGCGCGATTGGCGTTGTGCAAGTCACACCGGATGGCACGTCCGGCGGAAACCCGGCATTTGATGTGACGCCCAACCGGCTTGTAACCGGACTGATTACCGAGCGCGGGATTTGCGAAGCATCACCAGAGGGTTTGGCCGGCTTGTTTCCAGAGATGGCGCAAGCGGCGGAATAGAGAGCGTGGGGCTGTTCAATGGAAGTGCGTCCCCATGATCGGCCCTAGACCACCTTTGCAACAACCGCCAGGCAGTCTCCCATCTTGACCAACCCTGGAAAATGACGGGCCATCAGGATGCCAGATCGTTTGGCCCGGTATTCGATCGGAGCGACACCAGAGCGCTCCGTCTGCCAGACCTGTGCAATGACATCACCTTCCGCGATCTCGTCTCCCAGATCAATGACCGGCTCGATCATGCCGCTGTGCTCGCAGAACACGAAACAATCACCATCCGGCATGTCGAGTGTGACACTCGGGTTCAACTCCAGCTCACCTGAGAGGATACCGGCATGTTTTAGAAGATTGCGCGCGCCCTTCTTGGCTATACCGATCGACCGCGCCGTCGCGGTGCCGCCGCCGCCAAGCTCGGTCGTGACAAACACCTTGCCTTTTTGCTCGACTGCCGTGTCGAGCATGCCGACACTATCGATTTCCAACATGGTCGCAGAGTACGGCGCGTTGAACGCTTGCATAGCGGCGACACACGCGGCCTGATGGTCTTTGTTCTCCAGAACGTGCGCGGCTGCAAAGGGCACAAAATCCAGCGTTTTGCCGCCGGAATGAAAATCCAGAACGATATCCGCCATCGGGATCAAAACCGTATCGACGAAATGAGCAATCTTCTGGGTGGCACTTCCATCCGGCTTTCCCGGAAACGACCGGTTGAGATTGCCCTGGTCGATTGGCGACGTGCGCGATCCAGCAAGAAAGGCCGGATGGTTGAGAGCCGGAACTATGATGACCCTCCCCCGAATGTCCTCCAGTTTTAGGGTTGCTGCCAGCTCCTGAAGGGCAATCGGCCCCTCGTACTCATCGCCATGATTGCCACCGGTTAAAAGAGCGGTTGGACCATCACCACTCTGCACAACGGTGATCGGGATCATCACAGATCCCCAGGCCGAGTCGTCCCGGCTGTAGGGAAGACACAAGAAGCCGTGATGAATGCCATCTTGATCAAACGGAATAGTCGGGCTGATCGGATTTCCGGTCATCGATCAATCCTTCACAAACAAGCGCCGGGGCACATCGGCGAGGCATTCCGGTTCGCTCTCGCCAATGACGATGCTTTCCGTGATCTCAAATCCCCAGTCTTCCATCCAGAGGCCGGTCATGAAATGGAAGGTCATGTTTTCTTCCAGAACGGATGTATCGCCGCTGCGCAATGACATGGTCCGTTCGCCCCAATCCGGTGGATAGGACAGTCCGATCGGATAACCGGTGCGATTGTCCTTGGTGATGCCGTGTTTTTTTAAAACCCGGAAAAACGCATGGGCGATGTCTTCGCACCGGTTTCCTGCCTTTGCGACTTCAAGCCCTGCTTCCAGTCCCTCCAACACGGCCCTTTCCGCATCAAGGAACTTTTGCGGCGGCTTTCCGAGGTAAAGCGTACGCGAAAGCGGACAATGGTACCGGTTGTGAACGCCCGCGACCTCAAAGAAGGTTCCCTCACCGGCCTTCATCGGCTGGTCATCCCATGTCAGATGCGGGGCCGCAGCGTCACTTCCCGAGGGCACAAGCGGGACAATGGCCGGATAGTCCCCACCTGCATCCAGGAGCGCGTCGTATCGCAGGCCCGCATCATAGATGTCGGCCACAAGATCGCATTTGCGAAGACCCGGTTCTGCCTTTTCCAAAATCCGGGAATGGATCTTTTCAACTTTTTTCCCGGCCATACGCATGTAATCGAGTTCCGGCGCGGACTTGACCGCCCGCTGCCAATTGACCAGCGCATTGGCATCTTGAAAGCGGGCGTTCGGCAGATGCTTTTGCAGCGAGGCAAACGCGGCGGCGGTGAAATAGTAGTTGTCCATTTCCACGCCGATATTCAGGTTCGCCCAGCCACGCTCCTCAATCTTCGCAGACAGGTAGTCCATCGGATGCCGCTCCGTGGACTGCACATAGTGATCCGGATACCCGATGATGTTGGAAGGATCCATGAAACAGGTGCGCAGCGCCCCATTGGCGTCTTGCCCCCGGCCGAACCAGACCGGCTCGCCGTCCAACGAAAGCAACACCGCCTGATGAACATAAAAGGACCAGCCGTCGTATCCGGTCAACCAGTTCATATTGGACGGGTCAGAAACGATCAGCAACTCCAACCCGGCTGTTTCCATTGCCTTGCGAGTCGTGTCGACACGGCGCTGGTATTCGCCTCTCGAAAAACGAAGCGTAAGTTCAATCATCAAACGATCTCCGGCTCATTATGTGTCGATTGTCGTTCCCGCTTGCAGCGACAGAGCCTGCGCGCGGGCGAATGTTGCAATTGCCGTGTCCTGCACCCCCGTTCCAGTAAGGTCACAGATCGTGATGTCAGCATCGGACGCACGCCCCCTCGCCTGCCCCGCAACGATGTCTCCGAGTTCGCTGAAGATTGCCCCGGCACTGACAGAACCTGCAGCCAACGCTGACCGCAGTTCTCCCATCAACTCGGTCTGAGATTGCCGGTCCGGCACATAAAGATCGGCCCGCGTCAGACAGGCCGGCTCTAATTCATTCTTTGTGTGCTGGTCTGACCCCATGGCTGTTATGTGGTGTCCGGCACGCAACCATTCGGCCTTAATGAGCGGTTCGGTGCTCGGGGTTGTGGTGACGACCACATCGGCAGCTTCGACAGCGCCTGCAAGGTCCGAAACCGGCGAGACTTCGATTTCCAGACGGGACGCCAACTCGTCTGCGGCTACTCGCGCCTTGGATACGTCCCGCGCCCAAATCGCTGCGTGTTTGATCGGGCGCACAAGGCACAGAGCCTGCAGCTGCAGTTTGGCCTGCAGTCCAGCCCCGACAATACAAGCGCTTGATGCCTGTTCCGGCGCCAAGTGTTTCGCGGCAACTGCACCGGCAGCAGCTGTTCGAACTTCTGTCAGATACCCATTGTCAAGCATGACGGCTTCGACGAACCCGGTCCGTGCCGAGAACAAGATCATCAAACCAGAATTGCTCGGCAAACCAATCTTTGGATTGTCGAAAAAGCCGGGAGATACTTTCAGCGCAAAGCTATCGAGGCCCGGAACGTAGGCCGTCTTCGCATCAACTTCGCCGTTGAAGTCGGGAATCTCCATGGAGAGAATTGGCGGCATCACGACCTTTCCACTAGCGAGTGCCGCAAAAGCCCGCTCGATCTGCTCAACGGCGTCGTTGTTAAGCGGAACCGCCGTGCGCAGCTCTGTTTCGGTCAGGATGGTGATTTGCGGCATGGGTCAAGCTTCCTCACTGTTCGCGAGATCAACGTCCTCTCCGGAGATAACGCGATGGTGCAGGTTCATATCGATGTTACAGCCAGTCAGCAGGACAGCGACGGACCCTATTGTATTTACTTTACCAGCTAAAAGCCCAGCAATCCCAACCGCGCCGCTGCCCTCAACGACTTGACGCTCCTGCCAATAGGCATGACGTATTCCAGCTGCAATTTCGGCCTCCGTGAGCAGAACAATGTCGTCGACCAGTTCTCGGGTGGTTTCAAATGTAAACTGATTGTCGAGACCGATGCCGCCGCCGAGCGAGTCTGCGAGGCTTGGCTCTTCGGTGACCTGAACCGGGCGGCCAGCTGTCAGTGAGGCCGCCATCGCCGCGCCCCGCTCCATGGACAGCCCAACAACTTTCACCGAAGGCCTCGCAGCCTTCAGAGCAGAGGCAACACCCGCGATCAAACCGCCGCCCGACAAGGGGACAAGAACGGTCTGAACCTCCGGAACCTCCTCCAGAATTTCCAGTCCGAGTGTTCCTTGCCCGCTGATAATGTCTGGATGATCAAACGGCGGCAGAAGTACAAGGCCCTCCTCGAGAACCAGGCGGTCCGCCTCCAATTGCGCTTCATCCTGGGACGCGCCAGTTATCCGGATGTCGGCTCCAAGTTTCGCGATCGCATCGACCTTGTTTTGCGGAACCAGGCGCGACATGCAAATCGTACAGGAAATCCCTGCCTTCTTAGCTGCATAAGCCAGTCCGCGGCCGTGGTTTCCGGTAGATACACACACGGCACCTTTTTTGCGCTGGTCCGCAGTCAGTTTTGAGATTGCGTTGGTCGCGCCCCGCAGTTTGAAGCTTCCCGTCGTCTGAAGATGCTCCAGCTTCAAGAAAACCGGCACGCCGGCTTTTTCAGACAGGCTCTCGGAGGGCACCATGGGCGTGCGCCGGACGTGCGGCTTGATCCGCTCTGCGGCCGCCAAAAAATCAAACTGATCGATACAATGGTTCACGCTGATCACCTGATCCAAGTGAGAGGACGATCTGCAGGCCAGCTGCTGTTCACTATCCGCTCCCGTGTTTCTCAGGGAATGAGAGTGAAGCGCAATAAATATCAGGTCAATCGAAACATTAAATCATGACAATATTAGCTTGATCATTTTACTTCGTTACAGCACGAAGACCTCCGCTTCCGGTTTGCTGTGACACAGCGCAGCGAGCTGCTGCATTCCGAAAATGAACTGGTCTTCCGCCATATTGCCCAAGCAGATCCGCACTCCGGGGGCCGCGGCTGCCCCCGGCAAGGCGAAAGCGGAACCCGGAGCAACTACAATCCCTTTTTGACGTGCAGCTTCAATGAAGCTGTCTTCGCCCCATCCGTCCGGCAATGGCAGCCAAATGTGCAATCCGTTTGGGCTTTTGTTGAATGGCACACCTTCCAGAAGCTCATGCGCCAACATGTTGCGCCGCTTGAGGGCCGTTTTCTGCCAGAACAGCAACTCTTCAGCCGTTCCATCTTCAATCCACCGGGCGGCCAATTCAGCCATGAACGGAGTTGCAATCCAGTCCATCACCAAGTGACGATTAGAGGCCGCGGATGCAAACGCCTCTGGCGCGACCAGATAGCCGTGCCGCAAGCCAGGCAAAAGGCACTTTGTGAAGCTGGTGAAGTAAAATGTACGCTCTGGAGCTAATGCTGCAATCGGCGGTAACCGGCGCGGCTGCAGAGGCCCCCATGCGTCATTTTCAATGATCAAAAGATCGTGCTTCCGCGCGAGTGTGACCAACTGTTCACGCCGCTGCAAGCCCATGGTCAGGGCCATCGGCCCCAAGCCATTCGGCAATAGGAACAGTACCTTAATTGACTTTTGACGACACATCTCATCAAGGGCAGCCGGAAGAATTCCCTCTTCGTCCACCGGCAGACCGGCCAAGTTGAAGTTCATGTATTGCGACAGTCTAGAAAGCGGGTAGTGACAGACCGCGTCGGTCGCGATCACATCGCTGCCGTCGACAGCCGTCATCAGGGCAATCGCCATGGCCGAACTGCTGCCATTCGTCATGATGATCTGATCTGAAGAACAAGTCAGCCCGCACTGCTCCAACCAGGAGACGGCTGCCGGCAGATAGGGCTGCAAGGTGGTTGCTGGCCGGAAAGAGAGCAGTGCGCTTTCGCTAATATCGCTCGAAAGACCACTGAGAGCCCGGCGCATAAAATCCATGTGCAACTGACCAGTGACTGGCTTCAAGTTTGAGAAATCGACAAGCTGATCCCCGATGAGATGCGGAAGATACGGCGGCGACGTTTCCATCGGCCGCGCGTTTACATATGTCCCCCGGCCAACTTCTCCTTTGACAAGCCCGCGGCGGATCAGAAGATCATAAGCCCGGCTCACGGTTTGAACACTGATTGAAAGCTTGTAGGAAAGGTCCCTGTGCGGCGGCAGTTTTTCGCCGCCTGCCAGGTCTCCACGCTTGATTGCCGCACTAATCCAGCCCGCCAGGGACCGGTAGGCCGGACGATCAAGCTTCTTTGGTAGAGCATTCCATATTGTCATGATTTTAAGCTTATCTTTTTCATGACAATTGACAAGCACTGACCGCGTGCTCATGGTCACAGCATGACCTTGAAACTCGACGATCGCGATCTGAAAATCCTCTCCACCCTTTCCAAGGAGGGGCGGCTTTCCAAAGCCGAGCTTGCAAAGCGCGTCAATCTCTCTCCCACCCCGCTTTGGGAGAGACTGAAGCGCCTTGAAAAGCACGGGATTATCTCAGGATACCGCGCCGAGATCTCACTCAAACAGGTCGCTCCTCATATAGAGGTGTTTGTAACCGTTGAGCTGGAAGACCACCGGTCTGAGAGCTTTCAACAGTTCGAACGCATGGTTGATCTACATGATGAGATCGTTGCCTGCTGGGCGATCGGCGGCGGCCTGGATTACATCCTCAACATCGTCACCAGAGACATCGACAGCTACCAACGGCTCATCGACACGCTCCTCGCCGGAAAAACCGGGCTGGCGCGCTATTACACTTATGTGGTCACAAAACCGGTGAAAACCCGCGCCCAACTCCCCTTGCACAGCCTCTTGCAAGACGATCCTGTAAGCAATCCGGCGCCAAACAGATAAATCGTCCTGCGCGTCATCCAATTACAGAACTTTCATCTGCCGGTCTCCGCCTAACGTTTGCTCACGCAATCGGAGACCAGAACGATGACCCTAGCTCTGCAGCACCAACCAGCTTCAGCGAATTTGGTCGACATGCGCCTCTTGCGCTCTTTTTCCTATGTCGATGGACACTGGGTGGCAGGCACGGACAACGCTGCTTTTGAGGTATCCGATCCGGCAACTGGCGCAGTTATCGGGGATGTTGCCCAGCTGACCGCTGGAGATAGCGCCGCTGCGGTCGACGCCGCAACGAGAGCGTTTCCGGGCTGGGCTGCGCTCATGCCGCAAGATCGCGCGCGCATTTTGCGCCGCTGGTTCGAGCTGATCATCGAGAACAAGGAAGATCTGGCTCAGCTCATGACACTGGAGCAGGGGAAGCCTCTGTCGGAAGCACGTGGTGAGATCGACTATGGTGCATCCTTTGTCGAGTTTTATGCGGAAGAAGCAAAACGCCCAAACATTGAAGGGATAACGTCCCATCTGCCGGATGCAGAAGTGGAACTCTGGATGGAACCGGCTGGTGTTGCCGCGCTGATCACGCCCTGGAACTTCCCAAACGCAATGATCACGCGAAAGGCTGCGGCAGCTTTGGCCGCAGGGTGCCCGGTCCTCGTTCACCCGTCGTGTGAAACACCTTACTCCGCACTCGCCTTGGCCGAGCTTGCTGAACGGGCAGGCTTTCCGGCCGGGGTCTTCAACGTGATAACAGGGAAACCGGAGACGATTGTATCTGCCTGGATGGACGACACCCGTGTTCGGGTCGTTTCCTTCACAGGGTCAACGGAAGTCGGCCGGCTGCTCTATCGGCAAAGCGCAGACACAGTCAAAAAACTCGTTCTGGAACTTGGGGGGCATGCACCCTTTCTGGTCTTCGCCGACGGCGACCTTGAGCGTGCAATTGACGAAGCGATCACAGCGAAATTCGCAACATCCGGACAAGACTGTCTCGGCGCCAACCGGTTCTTCGTGGAACGGCCCATCTACGACGCATTCTGCCAGGGTTTCACCGAGCGCACGCGACAGCTTTCCGTCGGACCTGGCATCACGGATCCCGATATCGGCCCTTTGATGAACTTGGGTGCCATCCAAAAACAGGAAGCACATGTTGCCGATGCGCTGGAGAACGGTGCCGAAGTCTTATGTGGCGGCGGGCGCCATCCTACCGGAAACCTGTTTTTCCAACCAACCGTGTTGAAGGACGTTCCAGCCAACACCTTGATCATGCGGGAAGAAACTTTCGGTCCGGTCGCCGCGATCTGCCCCTTTGACGATGAAGACGACGTCATCGCCCGCGCGAATGCGACCGACTACGGGCTGATTGCTTATGTCCACACCAGCGATCCGCGCCGGATCTACCGGGCGAGCCGGCAACTCCAATTCGGGATGGTTGCAATCAACCGCACCAAGGTGACCGGTGCGCCCATTCCCTTTGGCGGGATGAAGCAATCCGGCCTTGGCCGCGAAGGTGCGCGCATGGGCATGGCCGAATTCATGGACATAAAATACGTCTGCCGGGATTGGGCGTAAAACTTCAGAGAAATGAGGACTAAGATGCTGCGCAACGACACGCTTGATCAATGGGATCGTGAAAACTTCTTTCACCCCTCAACGCACCTCGCCCAACACGCGCGCGGTGAAGCGCCCAGCCGGATCGTAGAAACCGGTTCAGGGGTCTATATCGAGGACCGCAACGGCACCAAACTGCTTGATGCGTTTGCCGGACTTTACTGCGTAAACGTTGGATACGGCCGATCTGAAATCTCAGATGCAATTGCGGAACAAGCCAAGAAGCTGGCCTACTACCATTCCTATGTCGGCCATGGCACGGAAGCCTCGATCACTTTGTCCAAGATGATCCTCGACCGTGCACCCGACAACATGTCGAAGGTTTATTTCGGTCTGGGCGGGTCCGATGCCAACGAGACCAACATCAAGCTGGTCTGGTATTACAACAATATCTTGGGCCGGCCAGAAAAGAAGAAGATCATTTCTCGATGGCGTGGGTATCATGGCTCTGGTCTGATGACAGGGTCGCTGACCGGTCTGGAGCTCTTTCACAAGAAGTTTGATCTGCCCTTGGCGCAAATCCTTCACACGGAGGCCCCTTATTATTTCCGCCGCCCCGACACAGCCATGAGCGAAGCGGAGTTCGTGGCCCATTGTGCTTTAGAACTGGAAGCCATGATTGAGCGGGAAGGTCCGGAAACGATTGCCGCTTTCATTGGCGAACCCGCGCTCGGGACTGGCGGACTTGTGCCGCCGCCGCAGGGCTATTGGGAGGCAATCCAACCCATCTTGAAGAAACACGATATTCTCTTGATTGCCGATGAAGTTGTGACCGGGTTCGGCAGACTTGGATCGATGTTCGGTTCTGAACACTACAACATTGAAGCTGACATCATCACGATCGCCAAAGGCCTAACGTCTGCTTACGCGCCGTTGTCCGGGTCCATTGTGTCCGACAAGGTCTGGAAAGTTCTGGAGCAAGGCACGGATGAAAACGGACCGATCGGCCACGGCTGGACCTATTCAGCGCATCCAATTGGAGCGGCCGCAGGTATCGCAAACTTGGAACTGGTGGACAGCCTTGGCCTCGTGAAGAATGCGACAGCCATGGGAACTTACATGAAGGCTGCCCTTCAAGATGCGCTCGGAGACCACCCAAATGTTGGCGACATTCGCGGCGAAGGCCTTCTTATGGCGATTGAGTTTGTCGAAGACAGATCTTTAAGGGCACTCTTTGACCCGGCGCGAAAGATCGGCCCAATCCTTGCCGGTGAGCTCTTGAAACATGGCGTCATTTCCCGAGCCATGCCGCAAGGCGACATTCTCGGATTTGCGCCGCCGCTTTGCATAAACCAGACTGAGGTCGACACAGTCGTGACCGCAACCAAAGCAGCAGTGAACACCGTATTGGCAACTTGACGAGACCGGCATCAAAAAAAGCCAGGCTGCACCGGGCAGCCTGGCTTCGAACTTCACATTTGGAAAACCTTATTTCTTCAAGGATGCAATGAAAGCATCCACTTCTGTCAGGGACAGATATTCAACTTCTTCCGTACCGCTGTCGGTGAACTTCCAGATAACGGCCGGTGCGGAGACGTCTCCGTTAGCATCAAAGCGGACATTCCCTGTCGCGCCCTGGTACATCACAGTGCCGCCCTCCGCGAGCGTGGTTTTTGCGGCCTTGAACCCGGCGGTATCTGCAGTGATCGCCGTGCCATTCGGATCCGTCACCTTGGCAACCGCTGCAGCGATGTCGGCACCGGAAGCATCCTTGCCGGCCGCTTCCATCGCAAGCAAGGCGATCATTGCTGCGTCATAGCTGTTTGCCAGACCCGGGCCGTTCGGCTGTGATCCGAATTTCGCTTCATAGGCCGCCTTGAAAGCATCCGCGCTCTCGACCCGCGGTGAAGCCGTATCTGTGCCGAACGCGTTTCCGAGATATTGCAGGCCGACGCTGTCCCGGAACTCATCGGATTTCAGAGAATTCGCCAGGATCATATTCTGTGTTCCACCAAGCGAAATCCACTCGCGAACCGCTGACTTGCCTTCCGTAGGATACAGAGCGAGGTAAAGCGCATCGGGCTGGCTGGTCAAAGCTTCGGTGACTTCCGCGCGGTAAGACGGTTGGGCATCATTGATCGCAACATTGGCTGTCACTTCAACGCCCGCGGCTGCGAAGTCTGCTGCGATCAGACGGGACATGTCCTGGCCCCAGTCATCGTTCTTGTAGAGAATGGCGACAGACTTCCAGCCCTTATCTGCAGCCACCTTCGCACCCATGGCAGATTGCACGCCGGTGGTTGCAAAGGTCCGGAACCAGAGCCCGTTGGTCTTGCCTTCCTCCGACAGCTTGGTGAACGCCGTTGATGAGGAGCAGCAGGACATCTGCATGACACCTGCAGGCACCGTGACCGAGGTCAGGATCGGCATGGAAACACCAGAAGAGACGGCACCGAGCAGAACCTTGACGCCTTCAAGGTCAACAAGCGCCTTCGCTGCATCGACGCCAACTTTTGGATCCACCTGGGTGTCCCGCAAGACCATCTCGATGGTACAGCCACCAGCGCCGCCTGCTTCATTGACCTGATCAACGGCAAATTGCGCCACTTCGGCAATTGGCCGTCCCCAGTCGACGGATGTCGGCAATGCGGCGCCGATTTTTGTGGTGCAGTCCTGAGCCTGAACGCCGGTACTCAGCGTCGTCATGCCCGCGGCAACTGCGGCAAAAACTAGTGCTTTTTTCATGTTAGTCCCTCTGCTTGTGTCTTTCCCCGGCTTCCTCCTCCGGGTTGCGAAACGACCAGCCGCTCGGGGAACAGACCTTGTGGTCTCCAAAGCAGCATGCCGACGATCACCATGCCGATCAGAACGAACTGGATCGAACCGGTGTAAAGTTGAACCTCGACGGGCGCAAAGCGGGACAGGGCCCAGCCTGAGAACGTCCAGGAACCCCAAATCAAAAATGCTCCTGCCATTGCCCCCTTGTTGTTACCGGCTCCGCCGACAATCAGCATCGCCCAGATCTGAAACGTCAGGATCGGCAAAACATCCTGCGGGCTGACAAAGGCATAGAATGTTCCGTAAAGCGAACCCGCCAACCCGATAATCACGGATCCGGTGACGAAGGCTGCAAGCCTCACCTTATCGGGTGATTTGCCGAGAGACCGGGCTGCGGTTTCATCCTCCCGGATAGCGCGGAGCAAACGTCCGAAAGGGGAAACCGTAAGGCGCTCCAGAAAGACATAGACGAGGGTAAGGCAAATCAAAACGGCGATGAGGAACACCACATTATAGGTGAAGCCACTCCCAATAAGGCTTTGAAGCGGCCGTTCGAACCCTCTGATCCCCTGAGCCCCACCGGTAACGGCCGTTGCGTTGCGCATGACGTTTTCAAAGGCAACGGCCACCCCGAACGTTGCGATCGCGAGATAGTCATGCCGGAGACGCAAGGTGAGTTTGCCGACCACCCAGGCCAACACACCGGCGAAGATCATGCCGCCGAGGAGTGCAAGCGGATAAAAGAGCTCGAAACCACCCAAATGCCCATCTTGAGGCGTGCCACCAAGGATCAGTGTTCCGTAGGCTCCTGCCCCGAAGGAGGCAACAACACCGCCGTTGAACAGGCCCGTATTGCCCCATTGAAGGTTCAATCCCAAAACGGCAATCGCGAGGATCGCGGCAACGGTTGAAAAGAACACCAGATAAGAAATGACGCCGATCATGCCCGCGCCTCCCCAAACAAACCGTTGGGGCGCACCAGAAGGACAGCCAGGATCATCAAAAAGGGCACCGACGGGCTGTACCCGGATGGCAGGATCGCCAACGCGAGGTTTGATGCTATGCCGACAATGAACCCGCCGAGCACCGCGCCATATACGCTGCCGATCCCACCGACAATGGTCGCAGCAAAGATCGGTAGGACCAGATCCCGGCCCATGACAGGCGTGATTTGGTAGCTCAGGCCATAGAAGATCCCGGCGACCGCACCGAGCCCGCCTCCAATAATCCAGACGGCTGCGATCATGCGTTTGAGATTGACCCCGTGCACCTGCGCAAGCCTCGGGTTTTCCGCGACCGCGCGCAGAGAAAAGCCAAATGTTGTCCGAGACAACATAAGGTGAAGGGCAAACATCAGGATCAAAGCCGCGATCAGCACAAAGACTTGATCCGGTTTGACGAGCAGCAACGGATCACGCGAAAGGATCATCGCGAATGCAATGTCCTTGGAATAGAGCTCCGCCGACAGGCCAAACACCAGACCGATGATGTTGCGGATGATGAGCGCCATACCAAAGGATGCAAACACCATGGAGAGCTCTTCACCTTTTTGCCGCACCCGCTGAAAAATGAATCGGTCGATCAGGACAGCGGACAGCCCAGTGATTGCCATCGACAAGACGATCGAAATGGCGAGTGCGCCTGTCATGGACAGCGGCCCGATTTTGGCGGCCAAGATCGGCAAGAGGCTTTCAAACACCTTGTCAAAAACCAAAGCGCAGTAAGCGCCGATCGACAAAAGCTCGGCGTGAGAGAAATTCGCGAAACGCAGGATGTGCATCGCCATTGTCAAACCAATCGCGCCAAGCGACAGGAACGATCCAACAAGGATACCGTCGACGAGATGCTGGATCATGCCGGCACCCGCCTTTCACCGCCCAGATAGATCCGGCCGAGCGCCGGATCCTGCAAGAGATCCTGAGCTGGCCCGTCAATCTGGTTTCGGCCCTCGGCGAGTACATAACAATGATCGGCCCGTTTCAGAGCTTGTTTGACGTTCTGCTCAACCAGCAAAATGGTCACGCCGAAGCTCGTGAGTTGTTTGGCATGGTCAAGCACCTCTTCGGCGGCCTTGGGTGAAAGGCCGGCCGATGGTTCGTCCATCAGGATCAAAACTGGATCTGCTGCCAATGCCATGGCGACAGCGAGGAACTGCCGCTGCCCGCCGGACAAAGACCCCGCCTTGTCCCGCTGCTTGTCTGCGAGAACCGGGAACCGCTCGTAGAGGTCTGAGAGTTTTTCCGCAGCGTGCGCGTGTCTTTGCAAAGCCAGATCAAGGTTTTGGCGAATCGTCAGCGTCCTGAACACATTGTCCGTTTGCGGAACATAGGCGATGCCCGCGCTTGTCATGCGATCAGGGGACAGGCCCGTGATATCTTGACCGTTGGCTGTGATACTTCCCCTGGAAACCGGTAAAAGGCCGATAACTGCCTTGATCAAGGTCGACTTCCCGGCCCCGTTGGGGCCGATTATGACCGTCAGTTTTTCCCGTTCGGCGGTCAAGGACACATCCCGCAAGATCGGCAAATCCGGAACGTAGCCGGCAGTCAAATTGTCGACGGAGAGCACAGCATCAGGCATCGACCGGCGCTCCAAGATATGCATCCAAGAGAACAGGATTGGACTGTGCTTCTTCTGCTGAACCTTCAAAGACCACGCGGCCCTCGGCAAGGGCGATGACCGGATCGCAGTGGCGCATCACGAAATCCATATCGTGTTCAATGATAAGGAAGGTTTTTCCAGACCGGTTGAGCTCTTCGATCTTGCCGATCAGAACTTCCGTGAGTGCCGGGTTTACACCTGCAGCCGGTTCGTCCAAGAGGATCAGTTTCGGATCGCCCATCAGGACACGAGCCAATTCCAGCAGTTTCATCTGACCGCCTGATATCTTGCCGGCCGGCTGGTCCGCGAGCGGTCGGAGTGTGACGAAGTCAAGCACCTCGAGAGCGCGCTTTCGAATGGCAGCTTCCTCCCGGCGGATCCGGGCACGGCCAAAAACCGGAGCCAGCAGCCCCTCACCGCTTTGATCCAGCGGCGCAAGCATGACATTTTCCAGAACACTCATACGTTTGAAAGGGCGCGGGATCTGAAAGGTCCGGCCAAGACCAGCGGCGAAACGGCGTTCCGGCGCAAGGCTCGAAATGTCCTGACCATCAAACACCACCCGGCCGGCACTTGGCGCCAGATCTCCGGCGACCACGTTGAAAAGTGTCGACTTGCCGGCACCGTTTGGGCCAATGAGACCAGTGATCGACCCGCTCCGGATATCCAGCGACACCCCATCCACAGCAAGAAAATCGCCGAAGGCGCGTGAGACGTCCGCCAGTCTCAGGATCGGATCACCCATTGACCGCCCCCAACACGGCATCGTCCGGACGGGTATTAAGATTGTATTTCATGATCCGGCCATGACGCCCGTTCCGGTCTCGTTCCAGCCCAAACACGTCACCTTGCGGGCCCGGCGCCGTTTGAAGCAGTGCGTCAATGCGCGAGAGGTCCTCGGAATCCAGCTCAAACTGGAAAACCTCCAGGGTTTTTGGCAGGTGGCGTGCATAGCGCGCGCCGACAATGGCCGCTGCGACCTGGGACTGCTGCAACACCCAGCGGGTCGCAACTGAGCTCAAGGACACACTGTGACGACGTCCAATGTCATTGAGCAAAAGGAGCAGAGTTTGAAACCTTTCCCAAGTTCCGAATTCATCAATGATCAGACGGTATTTAATCAGGGAGCGGTTTTCGAATTGAAAGCCCGGGTCCGGTTTTCCTAGCCAGTTGTCGGTCAAGAACCCGCCGGCCAACGTACCGTAGCACAAAAGCTGGACATCATGAGCCGCTCCCCATGGCGCCAGGACCTTGGCAGCGCGGCGGTCTAGCACAGAGTACTGCACCTGTGTCGAGACCAGATCGATCCCGGCATCCAGATAAGGCGCAGTTTCCTTGACGTCCCAGTTGGTGACCCCAAGATGGGCGATCTTGCCTTTTTCCTGACAGCGCTTGAGCGTCTCCATCGCCTTGACCGGCGCACCGATCGACGTATCCCACCAGTAGAACTGCACGAGATGCAGACGATCGATTTGCAGGCGCTGGAGCGAGCGGTCGACAATGGCTTCCACCTCGTCTGCCGTGAGTTCGGCAAGCCTCTCCAAATCCGGCACCAGTTTGGTGTGAACCTGCACCCGATCCGCAATCTCAGCGCCGCGCCGCTTCCGGACATCAGAAACAAATCTACCGATCATCTCTTCCACGCCAGTGTAAATATCTGCGCAGTCGAAGGATGTGATCCCGGCGTCAAGAAAGGCTTCCATATCCGCAATAGCAGCAGCAGGCTCCACCGGGCCATGATCGCCGGCAAGTTGCCAACCGCCCTTGATGACGCGGGAGATGGCATACCCAGGCCGGAGGTCTGCGGTTTCAGCTGTCATTCCGCCTCGTCTTTCTGCCAGTAAGGTGTGCTGCGCTGATCGGGTAATCCGGTTGTCTCGGAATGGCTGAACCAGCGCTTTTTCGTCCTTGTGATCCGGAACCGCCCGCCGCAATGCGGATCTGGACAGGCAACTTCCGCATCCGTGCTCATCCAGTCGTTTGGACTTGTCGGGCGTTGTTTGGCAGGAAGGAGCGGCAACACGGCAGCGAGCGCGTACATGGGCACCCGCTGGCCCTCGTTGAAGACCAGCGCTTCCCCCTCGACCGCGAAACTCTCGCCTTCGACATGCCGACACACCGGTGTTCGACCGTCCAGAACCGTCTCGACTTTCAAGTCATAAAGCCAGAAGCCGTCGCCAGCCTCTGCCGCTGCCACACGGTCTGACCCGTCAAAATCTTCCGCCACCGCGCTCCCCACTTTTTTGTTTTGGCGCCTTGCTTGTGATCTGTGATATTTTATACCATGTCTCAAAACCGGATTGTCAAGACAAGAAGCCAACGCGGCCAAAGGCACAGGGATGAGCGAGCCAAAGATTGCCAGGATCGATCAGTCGAAACTGAGGGAAAGCGTCTATGAAGAGTTGCGTGACGCTTTCACGCGCGGCGTTTTTGCGCCGGGCGAAAGTGTAAGCCTGCGCACACTGGCCGATCAGCTCGGCACCTCAATGACGCCAGTGCGGGAAGCCGTGCGCCGTCTCGTGGCTGAGGGTGCGCTGGTCGACACTCCAAGCCGGACGCTAGAAGTGCCGCCATTCGATGCCGACCGCATGCGTGAGCTGAAGTCCGCACGTTTGGCTCTTGAGGCGATCCTGCTCGATGAAGCCATGGACCACATGGATGACGCCGCGATCGATACCCTTGCTGCTATCATTGCCCGGCCGCGGCCCGAAGGCGAGTTACCGGACCTCACCCAAAACTACAAATTTCACTTTACCCTTTACCGCCAGTCCCGATCCCGGGTCATCCTGCCGCTCGTTGAGGCGTTGTGGCTCCAGTACGGAGCTTTTTTGAACCTCGTCGTTCAGGAAAAGGCCGCATCGGAAATCCCGGAACACATCCATCACGAAGAGATCATCGCAGCATTGCGTGCCAAAGACCGGGCAGCCGCGCAAAAGGCTCTTGCCCTGGACATAGAACGCAGTTTCAAGCTGCTCCTGCCGGAAACCTGAAGGATCCAGTCATGACCCTCCATCCGCCGCGCCAGAGACTAGCTGACGGCCTGGAAATCAGCCGTGTTTTGACAGGCCTCTGGCAGGTCGCCGATATCGAAAAGAATGGATCGGAACTTGACCCGGAAAAAGGTGCGGATCACCTGGAAGCCTACCTGAAGGCTGGGTTTTCCACCTTCGACATGGCCGATCACTATGGCAGCGCTGAGATCATCTCCGGACGTTTGCTCGCGCGCCATGATGGACAGGACCGCCCCCAGGTCTTCACCAAATGGTGTCCGGAACCGGGCCCGATGACGGCCGACGTCGTGCGCGCGGGCGTTCAGGAACGACTCGACCGGCTGGGCACGGACTGTGTTGATCTCCTGCAGTTTCATTGGTGGAGTTTTGAGCATCCGGCTTGGCTGGACGCCCTTCATGAGATGGCGAAACTGAAGGACGAGGGCCTGATCAAGGCCCTCGGCGTCACCAATTTTGATGCCGCGCACCTGCGCCTTGCGCTATCGGACGGCATACCGCTCGTCAGCAATCAGGTATCGTTTTCCATGATCGATCGCCGGGCGCTTGGCCCGTTGTCCGATCTCTGCGCGGAAAGAGACGTCCGGTTGCTTGGTTACGGCACGTTGTGTGGCGGTTTCCTGTCGGATCGCTGGCTCGGCAAACCTGAACCCGCTGACATCACCGACTGGTCGAAAATGAAGTACAAGCGCTTCATCGACGCTGCCGGTGGCTGGGACGGATTTCAGGCGATCTTGAAAGCGGCCAACTCCATAGCGCAAAAACACGGCGTCTCACTCGCCAACGTGGCGACACGCTGGGTTCTTGAGCAACCGGCCGTCGCTGGTGTGATTGTCGGTGCCCGGCTCGGTGAAAGCGAGCATATGGCAGACAATGCAAAGCTGTTCTCCTTCGCCCTCGATGAAGAAGACCACGCACAGTTGGATGCCGCTTTTTCACAGACAACACCGGTGCCGGGCGATTGCGGCGATGAATACCGCCGCCCGCCCTTTCTCACGGCCTCCGGAGATCTCAGTCACCACCTGTCTGAAATGCCGCGTGCTCATGACTCTGCCCCCGCCCCGCACCGGCCGGATGCAACACATGTTCTGACAGGATCGGATTGGGAGGAGATTGCCGGATATTGCCGGGCCCATCGGATCGGCAACCGCATTCTTGTCTCGGGCACAACCGCGGTGGCCGGAGCGTCCCGAGCCGTTGCGCCAGAGGACGCCGCGGCACAGACCACCTTCATTCTAGACAAAATTCTCGCCGCGTTTTCAGCGCTTGGCGCGACTGCCAATGATGTCGTGCGGACACGGATCTTCATCACGGATGAGGCCGATGTGTTCGACATCTCCCGCGCCCATGGCCGCGTTTTCTCGGACATCAAACCGGCAAACACACTCGTGGTCGTTGCCGGATTGATCGGCGATCACAAGGTGGAAATTGAGGCCGAGGCTTTGTTGCAGGGCGACGCCTGACGGCACCAACTCGCATGTCTAACACGTTCTGCCTTGGTTTTTGCACGCCCTATTCAGTGACCTGTAAGGTCTCGTTGAATAAGATAAATTCCGTATTGATCATTCGCGTCTGCACAAATAGTCTGATCGCTGATGGTTCCCGCAGAACGAAATTGCTGCGGGATGAAAAGGGAACACGGTGAGGAAGAGCCGCAAGGGCGCCTAATCCGTGACTGCCCCCGCAACTGTGAGCGGAGAGCGACCCCGAACGACGCCACTGGGCCCATGATCGCATGGCCCGGGAAGGTACGGGAAAGCTTCGACCCGCGAGTCAGGAGACCTGCCATCGCAACCACAACAACCCGGGCGGGGTGTCCCGGAGGGAGAAGCCAATGTGCCACGCGGCCGACACTGCCGTTCGACAGTCTGGTCTCGCCATGCCCCCGTCTCATCGGAGGTGGCGATGCGCCCAATTGCGATTCGAAACAATTTTCCAGCCCATGGCGATAAACGGGTCAGCACAGCCGGCCTGATCCCCGTCATTTACAAACATCGCGGGTTGTCCTGATGACCCGGCGCTCTGCTTCGAAAGAGCTTCCGGCAAGCCGGTTTCCGTGCCTGACAGAAATGAGCCTGCCGGGATTGATTGCCGGGGCTGCAGGTTTGTCTGCCATACTTTGGCTTGCAATTCTGGCGGTGCTTTGATGACCGCAGTTGTTGAAATCCGGAATCTCGCTCTCGGATACCCCGAGCTGACGTTGTTCAAGCATTTGTCTTTGGACATTCAGGCCGGAACAACGCTGGCGGTGCTTGGCGCGAACGGCTCGGGCAAGAGCACCTTCGTCAAGATGTTGCTTGGGTTGATGGATCCCCTTGCCGGCCGCCTCACCTGGCCGGCCGGACGCCCGCAGGAAGTCGGCTATCTGGCGCAATTGACGGAGTTTGACCGCCGATTTCCGATCCGGGTCCGGGATCTGGCAGCCATGGGCGCCTGGCGCGGGTTTGGCCTTTGGTCTGGCCTTGGCCGCACCGGGCGGAACCGGGTGGCCGCAGCGCTTGAGGAGGCCGGCATTCTGGATCTGGCCGACCGGTCGCTGCACACGCTGTCCGGCGGGCAGCTACAGCGGGCCCTGTTTGCCCGCGTGATCCTCCAGGACGCGCCCTTGATCCTGCTCGATGAACCCTTTGCGGCGGTTGACCAAAGCACCGAAGCGCACCTCCTTTCGATCATCAATCGCTGGCGCGCGGAAGGCCGGGCGGTTGTTCTGGTCGTGCATGACCTGTCCTCCGTTCTCGATCACTGCAGCCATGCCCTGCTTCTGGGAGGCGGCATGGCCTCCCAGGGAACGGTTGAAGAGGTTTTGACGCCAGACCGGCTCGTTGCCCAGGGCTACATGTCCGAAAGCCAGGCCTCGTGGATGTTCCGGGGCAACGCCCAACAGAGAGAGGCAGCCCATGCTTGAGCTTTTTGCGGAGATGTGGGACTTCGCCTTCATGCGGCGGGCCTTTGTCGCGACCACCGTGCTCTCGGCCTCTGTTGCCCCGATCGGAGCGTTTTTGGTCCTGCGGCGGTTGTCGCTTGCCGGAGAAGCCATGGCGCATGCGATCACGCCCGGCATCGTCATCGGGTTTGTCACAGCCGGTTTGTCTGTGGTGTCCTTGCTGGTCGGAGGACTGGTCGCAGGTGTCGGGGTTGCGATCCTGACTGCTCTTCTTGCGCGCAAAACAATCCTGCGCAGCGATGCCAGCCTGGCGTCCCTTTATCTTATTGCCCTGGCTGCCGGGATCTTCATCCTGTCATCGGCCGGATCTGCCGTGCCGCTGAAAAGCTTCCTGTTCGGCTCCATCCTCGGAATTGACGATGCGTCGATGATGCTCGTCGGCGGTGTTGCCACCGTGACCCTGATCGCCTTTGCAATCCTGCTCCGGCCGCTGATCGTCAGCACCTGCGATCCGATATTCTTCGAGGCCCAGACCCGGCGGCCGTGGCTGGTCGACCAGGGGTTCATGCTGCTTCTCGTGCTGAACCTTCTTGCCGCCTTCAAGACGCTGGGAACGTTGATGGCAGTCGGCTTGATGATCCTGCCAGCGACAGCTGCCCGCTATTGGGCAAGCACGATCACCGGCCAGCTTGTGCTGGGCTTCGTCTTTGCCCTTGCCAGCTGCTGGATCGGCCTGACCCTGTCCTACCTGTTTCCGGAGACTCCCTCAGGGCCTGCCATCGTCTTGGTGGCCGGCGGTTTCTTCCTGATTTCGGCCCTCTTCGGACCGCTCGGATTCGGCGCCCGCCTGCGCAAACCGTCACCCAAGACAACACCTGCTATCGAACAAACCTACATTGAAGAGAGAACTCAATGAGCCTTTTGAAAACCCTGGCCGCAGGTTTCGCGGCCACATCCCTGGCGTTTGCGAGCCTGCCGGCCAGCGCACAGGACGACGTCCAGGTCGTCGCCAGCTTCTCGATCCTTGGCGACATGGTGGAGCAAGTGGTGGGCGATTATGCGAGCGTCACCACCATCGTTGGTCCGGATGCCGATGCCCACGTTTATCAACCGTCGGTCGCGGATGCGAAAGCTGTTGCGAAGGCCGATGTCATCTTCGTCAACGGCCTCGGCTTTGAAACCTGGTCGGACACCTTGATCAAGGAATCCGGCACCGATGCAACCGTCTTTGTGGCAACGGAAGGCGTCACTCCGGTGAAGGTCGATGGGGAAACAGATCCGCACGCCTGGAATTCCCTGACAAACGGCGCCATTTACGTGCGCAACATCGCCAAAGCCATGGGCAAGGCCCTTCCCGAGCACGCAGATGACTTCACCGCAAACGCGGACGCCTACATTGCAAGGCTGGAAGCCCTCGACAAGGAAACCCGCAAGAAGCTTGCCGCGCTTCCGGAAGATCGCCGCACAGTGGTCACGGCGCATGATGCCTTCGGCTATCTCGCCGACGCTTACGGACTGACCTTCCTCGCACCGGTCGGCATTGACACCGAAGCCGAGCCGTCTGCGCGTGATCTTGCTGTGTTGATCGCGCAGCTGAAAGAGCAAGGCGCAGCCGCCCTGTTTGTCGAAAACATCACCAGCCCGGCCCTCGTCCAGCAGATCTCCGATGAAACCGGCATCGAAATCGGCGGACGCCTGTTCTCTGACGCCCTGTCGGAGCGCGGCGGACCTGCGACCAGCTACGAGGCCATGTTCCAGCACAATCTCGGCACACTGCTCGAGGCACTCGGCAAACAGAACGCAAGCTGAGCGACATGGAAAGATGAAGGCGACGATCTCCCGTCGCCTTCAATACTCACGCCTGCCGCCTGTTTGGACGAGTTGACACGCTCCACATGGCAGGTGAGACTGATGATGATGGTTTCCGGCGGTGACTCGCTCACCTTGGGATGAAAAGGGAATACGGTGCGGCTTTAAGCAACAAAGCCATATCCGTGACTGCCCCCGCAACTGTGAGCGGAGAGCAGCCTTGAACTGGCCACTGGGAGATCCCGGGAAGGCTCAAGGAAGCTAAGACCCGCAAGTCAGGAGACCTGCCATCGTTCTGTAACTCAAACCCGGGCGGGGTGCTCCGGCGGAGAAGGACGATATGGTATTCGTGACCACAGGCCAGATGCCTGCATCCTACTCTGTTCCAGTTTATGCCCCGCACTGACGCGGAGGGCGTAATGAACCGAATCCGACACAAGACATAGCCAGCAATCTTCTCAATTTGACTGAAAGCCTGAGCCAGCGTGCCCAAAGAGCCATGCGCCCAAATGGTGGAGGCGAATCTGAAGCCCTGGAAACAGTGCAACAGGTGATCGCTTTCGCGCCCTCATCAGAGAGGACTGCAGAAACTGGGCAACCGTTGTTTAACGGTCCCTCTATGAGCAAGCGGGTACGTTGAGAGTGGTGAACAGCGGAATTCCAACGGCGCATATTACCGTTGGAAACGCATGTTCAGGTTTCCGAACATGAGCTTGAAAAAGGTGTTCGGAAGCCCGAACACTGCCAACAGAGAGCTACTCGTAACTTATTGAATTTACGTAACAAGGCCGGATGGCACTGCAATTGCTAACGTCGGAGAGACGATCAATTGAGGTGCCAACATGTTTTCAAACACGCTTGATAGCTCTGCTATTGCCAGCTGGATGCCCGGAGAGGCCATTCCAAGCTTGCTGGTGATCGCTTTTCTAGGTGCTGCGCTCAGCTTCCTGGTCCTGCCGCGGCTCGGCAAGTCTGCCGGCCCCGTCGCCGCATTGTTGCCTGCAGGCCTGTTTGTGGCCTTCATGACCTATGTGCCTGTCATGGCGTATGGCGAGGGCGTTCCGACAATCCTCCAAACGGTGCAATGGGTTCCATCGCTCGGCATCAACTTCGATGTGCGCCTCGACGGGTTTTCCCTGTTGTTCGCCTTGATGATCACAGGCATCGGGTCCTTGGTAGTTCTCTATGCGGGGTCCTATTTTGCGGAGAAACCCGCGGACGACCGGGGACGCTTCCTCAGCTACATACTGATGTTCATGGCGGCGATGCTCGGCACCGTTCTGTCCGACAACGTGATCGTGATGTTCGTCTTCTGGGAAATGACGAGCCTCTTGTCCTTCCTGCTCATCGGCTTCAATTCCACCTCGATTGAAGCGCGCAAGGCAGCACTGCAGTCACTGGTGATCACCGCCGGTGGCGGTTTGGCGCTGTTCGGCGGTCTGCTCATCATGGGTATGGAAGCCGGCACCTTCTCGCTGCTTGAAATCACAAGCAACCCAGGCCTGGTGACCGACAGCACATGGTTCGGTGTGATTGCCGCCCTGGTCCTGATTGGTGCCTTCACCAAGTCCGCGCAGTTCCCGTTCCATTTCTGGCTGCCGAATGCAATGCAGGCGCCGACACCGGCCTCCGCTTATCTCCATTCTGCAACAATGGTGAAGCTGGGCATCTTCTTGCTGGCCCGGTTCGACCCAATTTTGAGCGCCTCGCCGACCGTGATCGTAATCATGGTTGCCGTTGGCCTGACCACGATGCTGGTTGCCGCACTGATGGCACTTCGGGCTGATGGTTTGAAAGCCATTCTTGCGTATTCGACAGTGGCCTCCCTCGGCCTCTTGGTGACGCTTATCGGCCTTCAGGGCCCCGGAAGCTCGATCGGAATCGCCGGGTTCATTCTCGCCCACTCGCTCTACAAAGCCGCGCTGTTCTTTTGTGCAGGTATTGTCATTCACGCGACCGGAGCGACGAGGGTCCGCGATCTCGGTGCACTCTTCGGCCTGCTGCCGCTGACCGCAATCGCGGCAATTCTCGCCAGCTTGTCCATGGCCGGCCTGCCCCCGTTCGTTGGGTTCATCGCCAAGGAATATGTCTTCGAGGCAAAACTCGACTCGTCCTTTGCGGCCGTCGTGACGTTTGTTGCGGTTCTGGTGAACTCGGTGCTGGTCGCAATTGCAGGTATCTTCGCGCTTCGCCCGTTCTTCGGCAAAGCAACGGCCTACACTGAAAAACCGAAACATGGCGAAACGATCGGGATGACAACCGGACCGGTTGTCCTGGCAGCCCTCGGCGTATTCTTCGGCCTGTTCGCAGATATCCCGCAGTACTTCATTGTCGGGCCGGCGGCTGTCGCGCTGCAGGGTGCTCCCTTCTACGTTTCCTTCGAGCTGTGGCATGGCATCACGCCGATGCTTGGCCTGTCCGCTCTGGTAGTTCTGATTGGCGGCCTTCTCGTCTGGAAATGGACACCGATCCATGAGGCCATGCTGCGCCTGTCGTTCATCGATCGCTTTTCCTTTGAAAAGGGCTATGACGCGATCTTTGGCGGTCTCCTCAGCCTTGCGCAGAGCACAACACGCACAATCCAGAATGGTCAGATGCGGACCTATGTCGCTGTGACCATTGCCGTGGTCACGGGTGCTCTGGCCTACGCAGTGCTCGCCGGTGAAACCTTTGCCGGCGCCGCCGGCCTCACATTGCCGCCACTCGCTGCGGACGAAATCCGGCCGTACCTCCTGATCGTTTGTACGCTCATCGCACTTGGGGGCATCGTTGCGGCGATCTCCCGTTCGATGGTCGTCTCACTCGTCGGCGTGGGGCTTTCGGGCTATGGCATTGCATTGGTCTTCTTGAAGAACGGCGCACCTGACCTGGCTCTGACACAGTTCCTTGTCGAGACACTTCTGGTCGTCATTGTCTCTGCGGTCCTGGTCAAGATGCCAGCGATTGCCGATGGGCTGCGCAGCTATTCCAAGTTTGACCTGCGGACAGGGGACGCGCTGTTGTCGACCGTCTTTGCCGGTGCGTTGTTTGTCGTGCTCCTGTCAATTGCGGCCAAGCCGTTCAATCCGACGGTCACAGAATACTACGCCGTCACCAGCCTGTCTGAAGCGTTTGGCCGCAACGTGGTCAACGTGATCCTTGTCGACTTCCGGGCACTAGATACGCTTGGAGAAATTGCTGTTGTCGCATTCGCGGCCATCGCAGCATGGGCGGTCCTGACCGGCGGCAATCCACCATCGAAGACCGCAAAGGCTGGCGTTGCAACAAACCGCGCCGTGCCGTCTTTGATCTTCGAGACGACGGCGCGGATGTTCTTCTTCCTGATGCTCATCGTGTCGGTGTGGGTTCTGTTCCGCGGTCACAACGAGCCGGGCGGCGGGTTCATCGGTGGCTTGATTGCCTCAGCAGGGTTTGCAGTGCTCGCACTGGCCTTGGGCGTCGACTTCGCACGCCGGAGACTGCTCCTGCATCCAGTCGCCTGGATGGGTATCGGTCTGAGCCTGGCCATCTTGTCAGGCGTCCCGGGCGCGATCATCAACGAGTCGTTCCTCACGCACCAATGGGTCAACCTGAACCTCGGCGTGACCTCGTTGAAACTTGGCACCACCTATCTTTTCGACATTGGTGTCTACCTGACAGTGATCGGCGGCGTTCTCGCCTTCCTCATACGGGTTCAACAGCAAAACAGTGGCGGCGATGACGCCACCACTGCCGCTGACGATGTCACGAAATCCAACATCTCAACTCAAGGAGCGTCGGCATGATCTACGTTTATGCGGCTACCATCGCCATCGTTGCAGGAGCTGGGATCTACATGATCCTTGCACAAAACATCGTGCGGATCATTTTGGGTGTCGCCCTGCTCGCCGCCTCGGCCAACCTGCTGATCTTCCTGTCCGGCCGGCTTGGCTCGGTCACGCCGCCGATCATCCGGCAAGACGCGGAAGTGTTGGGCAGTTATGCCGCCAATCCACTGCCGCAAGCACTAGTACTGACGGCGATTGTGATTGGCTTTGCTCTCACCGCCTATGCCGTCGCGCTCGCCGTGAAAGGCTACAAGTCGCTGGGCACCATGGATACGAGCCAGATGCATGACGCAGAAGATCTCGGATCGCCGTTCGCAGCAAAATCAGCACCAAAACAAGGCTGAGTTAAATGACAGAAACATCTTACAATCTGCTTGTTCTCGCCTTTCCGGTGCTGGTTCCGCTGACACTTGCAGCGATCACAGCAATCCTCTGGCGCAATATTCAGGCCCAGCGCGTTGTCGCGATTGCCGGCCTTGGCGTGATCGTGGTCTGCTCGGTCCTGCTCACGATGGCCGTGCTCCGCTACGACATCCTTGCCGTTGAATTCGGCTCGTGGGCCGTGCCATTTGGCATCTCCTTTGTGGCAGACCGCTTCGCAGCGGCTCTGGTCATGATCACCGGTGTTCTTGCGTTCTGCGTTGGCATCTTCAGTCTTCGGGATATGCGCCAGATCCACATGCGTGCAGGTTTCTACCCGCTCTTCTTCGGCATGGTCGCCGGGGTGAACGGGGCGTTCCTCACCGGAGACCTGTTCAATCTCTATGTCTGGTTCGAGGTGATGCTCATCACGTCACTCGGCCTGCTGGTGATTGGCCGCACGAAAGCGCAGATCGACGGCGCGATCAAATACGCGCTGCTGAACCTCCTCGGCACGGTCTTATTCCTGATGGCAATCGGCTTGCTCTATGGGGCTGCCGGCACGTTGGCATTCGCCGACCTTGCGCGGGTCCTGCCAACGCTTGAGCCGACACCTGGCCTGGTTGGAGCAGCGATCCTGTTCTTGTGTGCCTTCGGCATCAAGGCAGGCGTGTTTCCGCTGTTCTTCTGGCTTCCGGCCAGCTACCACACGGCACCGTTCACAATTTCCGCGATCTTTGCAGGTCTTCTGACCAAGGTCGGCGTCTACGCGGCATTCCGCGTGTTCACGCTGCTTTTCACGGTGGAGGAATCCGGGATCCGCGAAATCGTCGCCGTTGTTGCAGCGCTCACCATGGTGACCGGGGTGTTCGGAGCCGCAGTCCAGTGGAACATCCGCCGGATCCTGTCGTTCCACATCATCTCGCAGATCGGCTATATCCTGATGGGCCTTGCGATCGCCACACCTTTGGCCATCGCAGGTGCGGTGTTCTACATCGTTCACCACATCATCGTAAAAGCCAATTTGTTCCTGCTGGCCGGTGCCATTCGTCAGGCGAGCGGGACGGACGACCTGAAGAAATCTGGCGGCCTCCTGAAAAGCCACCCGTGGCTGGCGGTGCTCTTTTTAATTCCCGCCCTGTCGCTGGCAGGGTTGCCGCCGCTGTCGGGTTTCTGGGCCAAGTTCCTCGTCGTTGACGCCTCGTTTAAAGGCGACATGGCGTGGCTAGCAGCCGTTGCCCTGTTTACCGGTCTGTTGACGCTCTACTCAATGACAAAGATCTGGATGGAAGCGTTCTGGAAAGCACCGGGCATCGAGCGTTCTCAAACGCGTCCGGTCCCTGTCCTGATGGTCGCTCCAATCGCCGTTCTGGGTGCGATTACGCTCACAATTGGCTTTTACGCCGAACCGTTCGTTCAGTTCGCGGAGAAAGCCTCCATCACACTCACGCAACCGGATGTCTACATCGCCGCCTTCTTCGGTGAAGAGACCCAGGTTGGTGAAGCTGCTCTTGAAAGGATCGACCAGTGATTAGCCTTCTAAAGCGTTTGGGCGCCTTCGGCCTTCTGTGCGGCGTCTTTATCATCGAGCTGGTAAAAGCCTCAGTGGACGTGACGGTCGCCGTCTTGTCCAACAAGCAGAAATTGAAGCCGGCCATTGTTGCGGTCCCGCTCGACCTGCGGACAGACATGGGGATCACCACCCTTGCAAACATCGTGAGCCTGACACCAGGAACCACCTCGCTGCACATCTCAGATGACCGCAAGACGCTCTATGTCCATGTCTTGGACCGGGAAAGCGACGAGGACGTGATCCGTTCCATCAAGGACACGTTTGAAACCCGCGTTCGGGCTGTCGAGGGACCGGCTCCCAGCGAAACTGTAGCCAAGAAAGGAGCCGTCGCATGAACACTGAAAGCATTCTGGGTATTTCTGAGACCCTCAACACGGTTCTGGTGCTGTTGATCATCGGCGCTTTCGCGCTCACAGCCCTGCGCCTGATGAAGGGACCGAGCTATGCGGACCGGTTTGTCGCCATTGATATGCTGACGGGTCTGGCCGTGGCCGCCTGTGCCTTGACCGCGCTGACAACCGGTCGGTCCGAATTCCTTGATGTAGCGTTTGCGCTGGCCCTGATCGCCTTTGTCGCAACGGCAGCATTTGCAGCTTTTCTGGAACGCAAGGTTGCTGTCAACGATGGCCGCTTCCGGGACAATGGCAAACAAAAAGCCGACAAAGCCGTGCAGCAGGAGGCATCGTGATGGTTGATCTGATTGCCCTTTTGGTGAAATTCGTTGGCGTTGGCTTCTTGCTGATCGCAACGATCGGATTGCTGCGCTTTGACGATCCTTTGCAGCGGATGCACGCCGCAACGAAAGCAGGCACGCTGGGTGCTGGTCTGGTCCTGATCGGGACCATGCTCAGCAAATCCAGTTTGGATTCAACGATGATGGGCGGCATGACCCTGTTGTTCCTGATCCTGACGATTCCCGTCGCAAGTCATTTGCTGGCACGGGCGGCATACCTGTCCGGCGCTGAGCTGGCCGGGATCGGAGATGCGGACAATGCCTTGCGTGACGTTTTGAAAAGGCCAGAGCAGCCGATTGAAAAGCAGGCTGAACGCTTGGATCTTCAAGGGATGGCGGCTGAGGCAGACATTGCAACAGAAGTGCCGGTGTCAGCGGATCCTGTGCTCTGCGATGCTGAAAAATCGGGTTTCGTATCCCTCAAGGATGTTGTTGCGCCTGAGCGCGTCCGCTTTGCAGCAGTTGGCGATGCCGCGCCGAAGCTCGCGCGCCGCGCGGCAGAATTTGCGGCACGTACAGAGCTTCCGCTCATCGCTGTTGTCGCTGTCGACACTGGATATGTGGATGCGACAGACAACAGCACCGAGACGATGCGGCTGATCCGCGACAAGGTCGGTCATTGGCTGCCTGATCTGCGCTCGCTCTCAGACGATCTCGGCGTTTCAGTTGAGCTCGTCTACGAAGAAGGTGATGCGGCTGCATCAATGGCCGGTGTCGGCGACGTGCGTGAGTTTCTGGTTCTGCCAACGGACGGATGGGCGGATCATGGTGTCGGCGTTGCAACCCCCCATGCCACCAAGCAACCTGACGGATTGCTGCGTGTTGCCAGCATGCACCCTGGGCCGACGCTTTACGCGGTCGATGTCCCCCGAGCCGGTCCCGTCACCGTGTTGTTCGATGGGTCTTATGATGTCTGGCGTGCACTTGATCTGGCGCTCGTAGAGCGGCTGTGGACGGCCACAGAACTCCGGGTTTTCGGGTACGTTGATGCCGCCAGCCGGGCGGAAATTGAGCAACGTGCCGCTGATGCCAATACACCGGTTGTCTTCGCAGACCCGGAACTGACCGCACCAGAGGACGCCTTGTTGCCGGAACAAATGGTCTCTGATGCTGTCGCGGTGATCCTTCCGGACCTTCCAAGGCCTTTGCGGACCCGCTGGTACGGCACCTTCTGGCAGGACAAGATCTCGCCAAATTGGCGGGGAGACGTTCTGGTTTGGACCTAGCCCAAGGCGGTCCTTGGCATTAGAATGCTCAACGTTCTTGGAAAACATCAAGGGGATGGCGGCAGCGCCATCCCTGTTCTTTAACTGGGCCCCATATGCCATCTGACGCACCTTCGGAAAACCAAAACAGAACCGGCATAGCCGGACCGGGTGCAAAAAAGCTTAGATCCTGGCCGTTGGTGTGGCGGTTGCCGGTGGCTATGGCTTCGGTGGTTATGCTGTTTGCGGTTGTGTTGACCATTTTTGGTTTGCAAGAGCTGGAACGCCGGGAAGCCGAGCTCCGCGTCGAAGTTGGCGGGGCATTTCTCGACACCTTGGCCGGGCTGATCACACCAGCGTTTGTGACCGGTGGTCCGTTATCGGAAATTGAAGGCTTGCTGTCGGCATCTGCCCGGTTCAAACCCTCCTTGCGCAACGAAGCTGTTGCCGTTTGTTGCCTGGCGGACGGCTCAATTTTGATAACATCCTCTTACCCGGATGATACCGCAAATGGTGCCAAACCGCGAACAACTGAGCTTGCTCTTGAAGACTGGCTCAACGCCAATCGCAGTCTGGCGCCAAACGAAGCCGCAATCCAAATTGTCGATGAGACAAACAAACAACTGATTGTGCAGTCTTTTCCCGGAAGCGATGGCTCAACGATCCTGCTTGGTGCGGCCTTTGATCTCGAATGGCAACTCGCCGAGCAAGAAGAACGGCGTCGTGTGGCTCTTGCCGTGGATGTCGCGTTTTCTGTCCTCGCGGCGATCCTGACTTTTTTTATCGCGCAATACAGCCTGCGCCCCATTGATGATCTCACCAAGGCTCTCGACGACGATTCGTACGATGCAAATACTGAGGTTGATCCAGTATCCGCGAACACAGAAATCGGCCGTCTGCAAAATGCACTGAGAACCCGGGCCGAGCTTCAGGCACGAGCTGACGCGATCGCAAAAACTGAAAACAAACATGCGCGGGAGGCAACGCTGGCACGCCTTGCAGCAGGGCTCGCGCATGAGGTGCGCAATCCGCTTGCCGGAATGAGCGCGGCCACATCGACACTGCGCCGCTTCGGAGATGACAAAGCTGTGCGGGAACAGACGATTGACCTGATCGACCGGGGCCTGCAAAGCATTGATCATGTAGCGGCCAGTATGTTGTCGACCTACAGGCCACCGGAAGGCAATAGGGATCTCAAGCCCGACGATCTCAATGATCTTCGGACCTTGATCAACCCGAAAGTGCGCGCCAAACAGGTGGACTTGAGCTTTAAATCGGAGCTCGCGGAAACCTACCCTGCCAGCGCGGAAGCCGTGCGCCAGATCGTGCTCAACTTGCTCTTGAATGCCATAGACGCCACTCCGGTTGGCAGTTCCGTTGCCTTTGAGTCGAAGCTGATCGAAGAGCAACTCACCATCAAGGTCTCCGACAGCGGCCCCGGTCTTCCTGGAGAAGCCCTGAATGTCCTGACCGGCGGAACTACTCCGGAGAAACCACAAACGCGGCGCCTTGGACTTTGGCTGGTTCACCAACTGATCGATGATGTGAATGGCCGGTTGGCGATTTCAACACGTCCGCAAAGCGGCACAGTGATCACCATCACCATTCCAAAACGCACCGACGAGGCGGAAAATGTCTGAGCTGATTTTGCTGGTGGAAGACGATCCGGTCCTTGGCCCCTCCTTGCAACAACGGCTGGTGCTGGAAGGGTTTTCAGTCGTTCATGCCACCACACTGGCAGCCGCCCGCGAGTTTCTTGGCAAACGGGTTCCGAGCTTTGTTTTGTCGGACATTCGGTTGCCGGACGGGTCCGGTGCTGATTTGCTGCGGGAGGTGCTCAGCCAGCACGGTGCGGTGCCAATTGTCTATATGACTGCCTATGGCTCTGTCGATCAGGCCGTGGAACTCGTTCGCGATGGCGCCAGGGATTACCTCGCGAAACCCTTCAACTTAGATGAGCTTGTCAGCCGCATTCAGGAGCTTCTGCTTCGACCACTTGCACCGCAACTGGATGACCCGTTTTCAACCTTTGGCCTTTCAGCCTCCATGCGCGGCGTACGCTCCATGCTGGATCGCCTGGCGGGGATCGATTTGCCCGTTTTGCTGATTGGAGAAACCGGCACCGGCAAGGAAATCGCAGCACGGTATCTGCACACCAAGAACGCTGAACAATCGCGCCCCTTCGAAGCTGTGAACTGCGGGCAACTCTCACCCGAACTGGCAGATTCGACGCTCTTCGGGCACGAGAAAGGCGCCTTCACCAGCGCACATGACAGGCGGATCGGCGTTTTGGAAAGTGTTGGCGAAGGAACGCTGCTTCTTGACGAAATCGGTGATACGGGACCGGAACTTCAATTGAAGCTTTTGCGCGTGTTGCAGGAGCGGCAGTTCAGGCGGCTGGGTGCAACACAGGATCTTGCCTTCAAAGGCCGGCTCGTGTGCGCAACGAACCGTGATCTGGAGGAGGCGGTCAGAGACGGCGTGTTCCGCGAGGATCTCCTGTTTCGCATCAACGTTGTGACGATCCGCATTCCGCCTTTGCGCGAGCGTCTGGAAGAATTGGCGCCGCTCCTCACAGCCTTTGCCGCAAACGCTGCGCACCGCATGGGAATTGCTCCAAAAACGGCCACAGCTGCCGCCGTGTCAGCGGCTGAGCAGCATGATTGGCCCGGGAACGTTCGCGAACTCCGGAACCGTGTGGAACGCGCCGTTGCACTGGCGGGCGGCGCTGAGCTGACGCCAATCGATTTGTTTCCGGAAAACACCGCTCACATCCTCCAGCCTGCAGCCCAGACATCCGGCGGTCCAAAGTCTGGCCTGCCACACAGTTCTATTGGGTTTCCCTCGTTGGCTGAAGTCCGAGATCAGGCAGAACGCACCCACATTTTGCGGGCCCTTGATGAAACAGATGGCCGGTTGCAGGACGCCGCCAAGCTTTTGGATATCTCACGCACAACCCTTTGGGAACGCATGCGCCGCCACGGCATCGACCGGTCGATAGAGAGATAGTTTAGTATTGCACAGCTCAATACGTGCCAGAAATTTCCAGGACACACTTTCGTTCTTCGAATACTGAGTGAGAGAAAACGGCGCGGCGTACTTACCGCAGGGCAAAAAATGCGAAAACGTTTTGCACAACGCTGAACTGGCTGCCATGCTTAACAAGTCTTGGATTTGTAAAATATGGCGCACCGGGGAGGATTCGAACCCCCGACCCCCAGATTCGTAGTCTGGTGCTCTATCCAGCTGAGCTACCGGTGCTTAAGAACGAAGCCTGTAAGATCATAAGGCGATCTACTTTATGGCTGTTCGGTCTGCGGGGCGCTGTGTACCCCGGGCAGGGCGCTTATCTACTGCGGACTGGCGGGGGATGCAAGCGCCTTTTTGAACTTTTTTTGAAAGTCACACCAAGTTGTCTCTTCGCCCGCAGTTTTCCGGGAATCCAGGCTCCAACTCTGAACAAGTACTGCTTGAACGCTGCGCTTTGTGTTGGCTCATGCCGGTTGTCGAACGGTTTGGCCGCGCTCAAGCTGCCCTGTCAGGCAATTGTATCTTGAAACACGTTCCCGGCTGGTCACAGTCCAGTTCGATCACGCCGCCATGAGCCCTGAGCAGCTCGGCAACGATAGCAAGTCCCAGGCCGACACCGCCTGCTTTCGCGCCGCTGTGAAACGCCTTGAAGAGGCCTTTCTGCGTGTTTTCTGGAATACCCGGGCCCGTGTCGTGAACTTCAATATGAACGCAATTCGCGCGGCGTTCCGCGGAAAGACTTATCCGGCGAACCAGCGTCCCGTCCCGTTCCGCCTCAAGCGCCTGCACCGCATTCCGTGTCAGGTTCAAAAGGACACGAAAGATCTGTTCGGGATCCGCATCGACCTCAAGTGTTTCGCCAATCCGGTTTTCGAACTGAATGGTGTCATGGTCGACGAGCCCTAGGACATCAGCAACATCCTCCCCCACACGGCGGAGCGCGATCAGCCTCCTTTGCGGGGCGCGTTCCTGGGCCTTGCCATAGGCCATGACCGCCTGCGTGTACCCGACCGCCCGATCGAGTGTTGCCAAGATCTTCGGTGCCAACCTGTTGACCGTGGGGTCAGGCACATGTTCCAGCCGCTCCAAAAAAAGCTGCGCTGATGCCAACAGATTTCGCAAATCGTGGTTGATCTTGGAGACGGCCAATCCAAGATCGGCCAGACGCTGTTTTTGGTGCAATGCGCGCGAGAGCGCCTCTTCCATGGCTGCCAGCCGGACTTCCGCATCGCCAAGTTCATCGCGCCGCCCGGACACCTTTATTATCCGGGATCCATCTTCCGGATTTTCGGCAAACTGTTCCATGGAGCGAGTCAGCCGGCGCAACGGGCGGATGAAAATCGCGCGCAAAGTTATATACACCAACGCGGCGGTTATCCCGGAAATCACCAGAGACAGCGCCAGAATCCGGCCAGAAAACGCCAGCATGTCCTGTTGAAGAAGCGCAACCGGGAAAACAACGTCAACACGTTCGGTATGGCCCATCTGACCCGCTGCGACAGCCCGCATGACGCCGTCCCCGCGGTAGGTCAGAATTGCAAAGCTTCCGAGGATCGAGGTCAACGGCGTGACTTCCGCCATGTCTACTACGAAATCGACCTGCGTCGGCACATTGCTCATCGCGATCAACCGGCGCTGCGCGCCTTGATCCAGCGCGATAGCCACAGCACCCGTTGTTCTCAGAAGCTCTTCCTGCAATCGCGGCGCAAGCGTGTTGGTTTCAGCAAGGACCGATGCGGCAACACCTGCCGTTGTCAGCCGGTCCATCAACCACGTGTTTCTGAAATTCGCGATGGAGGGCACATAAATGAGCACCTCCGCAATCATGACGAACACAATGGTCAAAAGAAGAAGTTTGCTCGACAGGCCGCCAAAACGATGCCGGCCGAATCCCGGATCAAGTTCCGGACGTCCGTCCGGCCCCAATCCGCTTGCATCGGGTGTTGCAGTCCCCTGTGGGGTGCCCTCATGCTTCATGACAGCTCCGTCCAACGATCACGGCAAGAGCCCATTCAGCCCAATACATCTTATCCAAACTTGCGCAAGATACCGATTCCAAAACGTAACCAACCACTTTTCGGCATGTCAGCATAGTACGAAATTGCAGCACGGCGTACCAGCTCGCCTAATGTTGGGTATGGAGCAATGAAGCCTGCGAGGTCTTTCATCTTCAGTTTCTTCGACAACGCCAGTGACAACAGGTTGATGATTTCACCAGCCTGCGCCCCCACAATCTGCGCGCCGAGAAGCCTACCGCCGGGGCACGCAATCATTTTCAGGCGCCCCGTTGTTGCCCCCTCTGCCTGAGCCCGGTCGTTGCCTGAATAGTCTGCCGTCAAAACCTTAACCCTGTCGCCGTAGCGCTTGCGTGCCACGGCTTCGCTCAGGCCGACATGCCCCAATTCCGGTGACGTGTATGTGACCCAAGGCACCTGATCGTTGTCCATGGAAACCGGCAGCCGGAACAAAATGGAACGGATCACCAACCCGGCCTGATACCCGGCAACATGGGTAAATTGAAGTCCGCCGGCGATATCTCCGATCGCGTAGATTTTGCGGTTTGAGGTCCGAAGCCCTTTGTCGACCGTGATACCTTTTTTTGAGAAATTGACGCCCGCCTCCTCCAACCCCAAGCTATCCACATTGGGTGCACGGCCCGTCGCAACCAGCAAATGACTGACCGTTTGAGTAACAGTATCTCCGGCTTCGTTGTGCGCTGTCACAGTGATCCCGTCACCCGTTTTTTCAACCCTCTCGACGGCTGTTTTCTGGAGAATTTCGATCCCCTCGTCTTTTAAGGCCTTCAGAACGATTCCCGCCAATTCCGGATCGTCTTTACCGAGCGCGGTCTGAGCTTCAAACACCGTCACCTTCGCCCCAAGACGGCGATGCGCCTGTGCCATTTCCAAGCCAATCGGGCCACCACCAATAATGCCGAGGTGCTCCGGTGTTTCTCGCAGATCAAACAGGGTTTCATTGATCAGATACGGCACTTCATCCAACCCGGGGATCGGAGGAACGAGAGCGGAAGACCCAGCCGCGATGACAAAGCGCCGCGCCTTGATCTCATGGTCACCGGCTAAAACACACTCCGGGCTGGTGAATTGCCCATGCTCCCGCAACACGGTGACACCAAGACCTTCAAAGCGCTCTTGAGAATCATGCGGCTCGATCGCCGCAATTACGCTTTTGACGTGATCATTTGCTTCAGAAAAGCTGATATCAGCTGCACTGGCGTGAATGCCAAACGCCGCGCCTCCCTGCGCATGTTTTGCCGCTTTGCCTGCCGCCAGAAGAGCTTTTGACGGCACGCACCCGTAATTCAGGCAATCACCGCCCATCTTGCCTTTTTCGATCAGAACCACATCCACGCCGAATGCGGCGGCAGCGGCGGCGATCGACAGGCCACCCGATCCTGCACCAATCACGCAAATGTCTGGGGTCAGCAGTTTCGCCATGCACGGCTCCTGTCATATTGGCTTTGGAGGGGCAGTTATTTGATTATCGCGAGCGCAAACGCTTCAAGACGACGGGGATCAGGCTTGCAACACCAAGAGCAAAGAATGCTGCGATCAACTGCGGTGTGACAAGTGCCGAGATTTCGACCGAGCAAGTGCCCGCAGACGCACAGCCAGGATCAGCCGCTTCCTGTGCCGCAATAACGCTGTCGAGACCGGACCCGATGAAGGCAAAAGCGAATGTCCCGGGGATGATGCCGACAAATGTGGCAAGCGCATAGGACGATAAAGGCATCTGAAAAACAGCAGGTGCAATGTTCACCAGCCAGAACGGAAAAATCGGTGTCAGGCGGAGGAAGAGGAGATAGTTGAAGGCGTCTTGCCGGAACCCTTCGGACAACCGTGTCAGGAAGGGACCTGCCCGTTTCGTCAGCACATCCCCGATTGAGGAACGAGCAATCAGGAACACTGCTGTAGCGCCCAATGTCGCGCCAAAAACCGTTGCCAGGCCACCGATCACCCAGCCGAACAGGAAACCGCCAGCGATCGTGAAAAGCGAAGCACCCGGGAACGACAGGGCGACAGTAGCGGCATAAAGAGCGATATAGCTCAGGACGGCCACCGCCAGATTGGCGTCAACGAAGGTGATAAGCTGCTGCCGCTCCATGATCAGCGTAGAAAGCGTGAGATGTTTGTGCAGGCCTTGTGAAAACGCGAGTGCCATAAGGGACAACAGGACAACAAGCGGAGCCCACTTTTTCGCAAGCGCTGTAAACGAGCGTCCGGCCACCGCATTCTCTTTTTTATCGTTTTCGTCGGGTGCGTTCATTGCCTCCGCCTCATTGCCGCGCATTGGCCAATCACTCCATTATCCCTATTTCCGCCGCTTTTGATCGGTAGGTGTGCCGATGTCTTAAGTCAGGTGTACCTTAAACGGGGTAAAAAGAAGTTGGTTTCACTGATAAGTGAGGCTGGCGCTCTTTTCGCTCACCTGTGTGTGATTGCCTGAGAAAGCGAGAATCTCGGCGACACAAGTTGACTCCAAACACCATGACGCTTATAAGCGCGCTCGATCGGGACATGCATTCGGACCCAAGGCTTTTTAGGAGCTGCGCTGGCTGAGCGCTTCGAGTGCTTCCTCCAAAGAATTTAAATGAACAAGGGCCGCGCTTAAGCCGCGCGGGGAAGAACAATGAAGCGTACGTATCAACCGAGCCGTCTTGTCCGCAAGCGTCGCCACGGCTTTCGCGCACGTATGGCCACCAAAAGCGGCCGTCAGGTGCTTGCTCGCCGTCGTGCGAAGGGCCGTAAGAGCCTCAGCGCCTAAGCGGCAACTGCTTGCAGCGCCGGATTGGCGGCGCATGCCAACAGCCAATCCGCAGCCATGAACACACTCAAAAAGCGCTCCGATTTCCTTGCGGTTGCCAAAGGTGGCCGTATAGGTCGGCGCGCTTTTGTTGTTCAGGGTTTGCAACACAGCTCCGAGGCTGCGCCGCGGATTGGCTACACAGTCACAAAAAAGACCGGCAATTCCGTTGTCCGAAGCCGTATCAAGCGGCGCTTGCGTGCAGCAGTTGCTGAGCTTTCACCAGCCGAAATTCCCAAAAATGCAGATTTTGTGCTGGTCGCGCGTGATTCTGCGCTGACTCTTCCCTTCCCAAATCTGGTTGCAGACCTTAAGTCTGGGCTACACCAGGTGCTGGATCCGGCGACACCGCGTGGGCGCGGCAAGCCACGCATGGGCAACCGGCAGAAACAGATGCATCACCGTACAGGTAACAGGGGTAAATCCAGTTGATTTCTGAAAACCGCAATACGATTCTCGCAATCGTTCTGTCCCTGATCGTTCTGCTGGCGTGGCAGTATTTTTATGCCGGTCCGCAATTGGAGCGCCAACAGGCGGCACTTCAGGCCCAACAGGAAGCAGAGACTGCTCAACAAGCTACGCTAGGTGGGGTAAACCCTGACGCACCAACCCCATCTGTTGCCGGCTCAGGCGCGACTGTCGCGCCGTCTGCTACGGGCCTGCAGGGTTTTGCCTCACGCGACCAAGCTATTTCTGCGACACCACGTGTGGTTATCGACACACCGCGTCTGGAAGGATCCATCAACCTGACAGGCGGCCGGCTCGATGACTTGCGACTCAAGGACTACCACGAGACGGTCGACCGGAGCAGCCCGACCATCGTGCTGTTCTCCCCAACCGGTAGCCCGAACCCGTACTACAGCGATTATGGCTGGGTTGCTGATGCAGGTGCCAACATTACCCTGCCGGGACCAGATACTGTTTGGTCCGTCAACGGTTCATCGAATCTCACGCCATCCACGCCTTTGACCCTGTCCTGGGACAATGGCGAAGGCCTTGTGTTTAACCGCACGTTCTCAGTGGACGAGAATTACATGTTTGACGTCACCCAATCGGTGACAAACAACTCTGGCGATGCGGTCACGCTTTACCCATACGGGTTGATCGCGCGCAAAGGCATCCCTGAAACAACCGGCATCTGGATCCTTCACGAAGGTCTGCTTGGCGTCTTTGGTGAAGAAGGCCTCGTGGAGGTCGACTATTCCGATTTGGAAGAAGATGGGCCGGTACGCCCGGCAGCAGTAGATCGCGGATGGCTTGGCATCACCGACAAATACTGGGCTGCGACCCTCATCCCGACACCTGGCGAGGAATTCCAACCCGGTTTCAGTTACGGCGCGCAGAGCGGAAATTTCCAGGCCGATTATCTCGGTAATGCGGTTGTCGTCCCTGCCGGTGGTGTCGGTGAAACCAGCTCGTACCTTTTTGCCGGTGCCAAGGAGACCAATCTCCTCGACGCTTATGAGGCGTCCCTCAGCATTGAGCGTTTTGAGCTGCTGATCGACTGGGGTTGGTTCTACTTCCTGACCAAGCCGATGTTTTACGCCATCGACTTCCTGTTCCATTACTTCGGAAACTTTGGCGTCGCGATCCTCCTCGTTACAGTCATCATCAAACTGTTCTTCTTCCCGCTGGCAAACAAATCCTATGTCAGCATGAGTAAGATGAAACTGGTGCAGCCTCAGATGACGGAGATCCGCGAAAAGTATGCGGATGACCGGCAGAAGCAGCAGCAAGCGCTGATGGAGCTGTACAAAAAGGAAAAGATCAATCCGCTGGCCGGCTGTTTGCCGATCCTGATCCAGATCCCGGTATTCTTTGCACTCTACAAGGTGCTCTTCGTCACCATCGAAATGCGTCACGCGCCGTTCTTTGGCTGGATCCAAGATCTCAGTGCCCCGGATCCGACGTCCTTGTTCAATCTGTTCGGTCTGATCCCATGGGATCCGCCGCAGCTTCTGATGCTTGGCGTATGGCCGCTGATCATGGGCATCACAATGTTTGTCCAAATGAAGATGAACCCGGCTCCGCCAGATCCGACACAACAGATGATCTTTACCTGGATGCCTGTGGTCTTCACCTTCATGCTGGCATCGTTCCCGGCAGGCCTTGTCATCTACTGGGCGTGGAACAACTCGCTCTCGATTGCGCAGCAGTGGGTGATTATGAGCCGCCAAGGCGTCAAGGTGGAGCTTTGGGACAATCTTGGCTCCATGTTCAAACGAAAGAAACCGGCAGCAGACGACAAGAGCTGACAAACCCGGAAAATCAAGATATAGACCAAAGGCCTCGCCAACCGGCGGGGCCTTTTAAGTGTCAGGAGTGTCCAGTCAATGAACCACTAAGACAAAGACCAGTTCCGCAAGGCGAAGCCGCTGACCGGTTGGTCGACCGCGTTTCCAATGACGCGCCCAACTTCCCTTGTTTCTTTGTTTTGGAGGTCCTATGCACGGCCCAGCCCCTAATAACTCGCACCCATTCAACGGTGAGCCGCACACGGTTTTTCTGAAGAATGTCATTAGCCGACCGAACATCGAGGTTGGCGACTACACTTATTATCACGACGACACACACGCGGCGGAATTTGAAAACCGCAACGTGCGTTATCACTTCGACTTCGTCGGAGACAAACTCAGGATCGGACGGTTTTGCGCACTCGCATCAGGCACAACATTCATCATGAACGGCGCAAACCACGCCTTGACCGGCTTTTCGACCTACCCGTTCAATATCTTTGGCAACGGTTGGGAAGCAGGCTTCGATCCAACGACGATCTTTGATCATTTGCGCGGGGACACGCTTGTGCAGCATGACGTCTGGTTTGGCACCAACTCCGTTGTCATGCCGGGTGTAACCATTTGCTCTGGCGCAATCATCGGTGCCCATGCTGTCGTCGCGTCGGACATTCCCCCGTTTGCGATCGCTGTCGGCAATCCGGCCCGAGTCATCAAGATGCGCTTTGACGAGCAAACGATCGACCGTCTCCTGGATATTGCGTGGTGGGATTGGCCGGTTAAGAAAATCTCCCGGAACCTTTCGGCAATCAGAGCATCGGATATCGAAGCGTTGGAAACTGCAGCCCTGGAACCTGCGAACATGCTCGACGCAACTGCACAGGCAGGTTAGAAGGCAACTCATGAGTGACAATGAAACCTATACCGAGGAAGATCTGGAAGCCGGGCGGCTGATGTTTGCCCGGCCATGGGATTTTCTGACCAGCGTGACCGATATGGCAAATTTGCCGCCTGCCGCCGGCACCGAGATCGCCTTTGCGGGCCGATCGAATGTCGGCAAATCCAGCCTGATCAATGCGCTGACTGGGCGAAAAGGGCTTGCCCGGACGTCGTCCACCCCGGGCCGGACACAGATGCTGAACTTCTTTGTCGCGCCGGAGACACCGCTCACGATCGTCGACATGCCCGGCTACGGATATGCGCAGGCCCCGAAGGAACTGGTCGAGGCCTGGACAAGTCTCGTTTTCTCCTATCTTCGTGGCCGCCCGAACCTTCGGCGCGTAATCCTGTTGATCGACAGCCGTCACGGGATCAAGAAGAACGATCTTGAGGCAATGGAGCTGCTTGATAAGGCTGCGGTTGTCTATCAGGTCGTGTTGACCAAGGCAGACAAAATCAAGCCACCGGCCTTGGTGCGCCTGGTCGATGAAACCAAGGCTGCACTGGCAAAACGGGTGGCAGCCCATCCTGAGATTATCGCAACGTCCTCGGAGAAAAATCGGGGAGTAGATGAGCTCCGGGCAGAATTGTGTAACCTCGCCACTCAATAGGCCTTCAGGGCATCATTGATTGTGAGATCTCGCCAAACCCGGTATAGCAAAGCTCTTTCGCTTTCATGGACTTCTGCCGACAAAACTGAAGAGTAACGTTTCTTTATGACCGCACCTGAAACTTCGAGCCGCGCACACATCATCTCGCAGGCCCTGCCCTACATGCAGCGCTATGACGACAAGACCGTTGTTGTGAAGTATGGCGGGCATGCCATGGGCGATACGGATCTCGGTCAAGCGTTCGCACGAGATATTACCTTGTTGCGCCAAAGTGGCGTCAATCCCGTAGTGGTTCATGGCGGGGGGCCGCAAATCGGAAAGATGCTCGAACGGCTGAACATCGTCAGCGAGTTCAAAGGCGGACTTCGGGTCACCGACAAAGCAACGGTCGAGGTCGTCGAAATGGTCCTTGCCGGCGCGATCAACAAGGAGATCGTGCAGCTGATCAACGCCGAAGGTGGACGTGCGGTCGGGCTGTGCGGCAAGGACGGCAATCTGATCAAAGCGCGCAAGTTGAAGCGCACGGTGGTCGACCCGAACAGCAACATTGAAAGCGTTCTGGATCTGGGGTTTGTCGGAGAACCGGCAGAAGTTGACCCGACGGTCCTCAAACTCGTTCTCAAAGAAGACATCATCCCGGTCGTTGCACCGGTTGCTCCGGGCGATGACGGCGAGACTTACAACATCAACGCCGACACTTGTGCCGGTGCAATTGCCGGTTCCCTGAATGCCAAACGCTTGTTGTTCCTGACTGATGTTCCAGGCGTTCTCGACAAGGATGGTCAACTGATCAAGCAGCTGACCGTTGCAAAAGCGCGGGAACTGATGGCAGACGGAACGATTTCCGGCGGCATGATCCCAAAGGTCGAGACTTGCATTGATGCGCTGGAACGCGGTGTTGAGGGCGTCGTTATCCTGAATGGCAAGGTGCCGCATGCGGTTCTCTTGGAGCTCTTCACCGATGGCGGCGCCGGGACGCTGATACGCCCGTGACCGACAACTCCTCTCTTCCGACCGAAGGCCGGCATGCGCACCGGCAAGACCTGCGCGTATTCCAGGGCGTTGAAGCGTGGGTGTTCGATCTCGACAACACACTCTATCCGCATGAGTCAGACCTCTTTCCGCAGATCAATGACCAGATCTCCAAGTATGTGCAGAAAATTCTGGATCTTGGGCGGGACGAAGCCATGGTGCACCAGAAGGCGCTGTACTATGAATACGGCACCACGTTGCGCGGGCTGATGACCACCCACAACATCGACCCGGACGACTACCTCGCCTTCGTCCATGACATCGACTATTCGAACCTCGCGCCCGATCCTGATTTGGGCACCGCGATCGAGGCATTGCCGGGCAAAAAATTCATCTTCACGAATGGTGATCGTCCTCATGCCGAACGCACTGCGGAAGCACTCGGCATCTCGAACCATTTTGAAGACATTTTCGATATCGTATCCGCAGAGCTGATCCCAAAGCCCAACCGTGAGACATACGAGATGTTCCTGTCACGGACAGGCGTTGCTCCGGCACGCGCTGCCATGTTCGAGGACCTAGCCAAGAACCTCTCTGTTCCGCACCATCTCGGCATGCGCACTACGCTGATTGTGCCGAGAGGATCTCGTGAAGTCTTGCAGGAAAACCTGGATCTGGAAGCAGATCCCTACCCGCATGTTGATTTTGTGACCGAGGATCTGGCGGGATTTTTGAAAGCCGTCAAAGGATCGCTGGCTTAGGTGATATCCCTTCTGGCTTAAGAAGCCCGTATCTCTTAGATTGAGATAAACTCAATCTGGTTCGATCACCTATGGCGTCTCTTCGCGCACTTAACGCTTTTGCCCTGCTTGCCCGTCACGGACGGGCAGCACTGGCGGCTGAAAAACTGGGCGTGTCCCCCTCCGCCTTGTCCCATCTGATGCGCAAGCTGGAAAGTGAACTCGGCGCAACGCTGGTCAACCGGGATGGCCGCGGCTTGACCTTGACCGAGGAAGGTCAACGGCTCGCACTCAGTCTCGGCGATGCGTTTGATAGAATTGATGAAGCTGTCGACAGCTTTAAGCGGCGTGGCCGCACAGAGTTGCGCATCAGCACAGTGTCGACCTTTGCCACTCGGTGGTTGATCCCTCGCCTTCCACAGTTTCAATCCAACCAGCCGGATGTTGAATTGCTTTTGTCGACATCCACGCGGATGGTTGATCTAGATCGCGAGAATTATGATTGCGCCATCCGCCTCGGGACGGGCAACTGGCCAAGCGTCGAAAGCCATCTTCTTTGGAAGGAGCATTTAGCTGTCGCCATGGCGCCTGGGCTGTTGGCTGGCAAGGACCCTAAGGACCCATCCGTCCTGACCGGACTGCCCCTGCTACACAGCGCGTCCCGCCGCAATGACTGGAGCCAGTGGCTAAACGCGGCTGGCCTAGATCATCCAGATACGAAATCCGGGACGCTGTTGCAGAGCCGAGACCTTGCCATACAGGCTGCAATTGCCGGTATGGGCGCAATTGCGATTGACCGGCGGTTCGTCTCACAGGAACTGGATGCTGGCCATCTCATTTGCCCAGACTGGACCGTATTGGAGCTAGAGACCGGATACTGGTTTGTCCGCTCCCCGGCACGGACCCTGAGTCGCCCTGTCTCAGCCTTTCGTGACTGGCTCCAGGACGCTGCGTAATCCGCTCAGCTCCAAAGGATAATGCCCAACACAGCCAGCACAATAAGGATACAGCCCGCGATCTCTGATCGTGCAATTGTTTCCTTAAACACAAGCCAAGACGCCAAGAATGTGAACACCAGCTCGATCTGTGCCAGTGCCCGGACATAGGCAACGTTCTGCAAGGTCATGGCCGTAAACCACCCGATCGAACCGGCCACACCGGTCGCTCCCGCCCAGATGGCAACGCGCCAAGCGGCTAAACTGGCTGTCAGTTGCTCCGGTTCCCGGAAGATCATCCAGGCGATCATGACGATGGTCTGGAAAAGCGTGGCGTAGGCCAGCGCAAAACCGGCTTGCATCGGAACACCCGTGCCCTCCAAGGATAATGATGCGACACGATAAGCGGCAGCAGAGGCGCCAAACATGGCCGCTGACCCGAGACCGATCAAGGCAGGTCGACCCAATAGAGATTGCCGGACGACAGAAGCACTCAATGACGTCCGGGCGAGTGAAATGACAATCACGCCCGCAATACCAATAAGAATGCAGACACCGGTCGCCCAGGAAATGTGTTCGCCCAAAAGCAAGAAACCAAAAAGCGCCGCCTGGATCGGCTCCGTTTTCGAGTAAGCCGTACCGACCGCGAAATTCCGGAATGAGAACAGATAGACAAGCAAGAACGTGCCGAAGATCTGAGCCAAGCCTCCCAAAGCCCCTGCAATCAAGAATACGGCGTTGATTTCGGGAAACTCAAAACCGAACCCGGCATGCAAGACCGCGACATAAAGACAGGCAAATGGAAACCCGTATCCAAATCGGACAAATGTCGCGCCCGTGCTTCCGAGTTGGCCTTTCAAGTGCTTCTGAACGGCTGAGCGCAGATTCTGGCAAAATGCGGCAAAGAGCGTAATCGGGATCCAAAGTTCCATCAGCGCATCAGTCCAATTATTGATATGAACTCACTCTACAGCCTACGGAAAGCCCGAATAATTATTGTTTTGAACGCCCTTCTATGAGTTTCTTTCAACTATAGCGGCGATTCTGAGATCAAGGAGAGAAAGTGTTTCCCGTCCAAGCGCCGTTCGTTTGCCGTTTGCCGGTCTATTCTGGTCGCTGGCACGCTTGACACCTGACGGCGTGGAGGCTTAGGTCCGCGCTGAATTCCTCAGTTCCGGAGACTTGCTTCCAGATGACACACGACCTTGCAGCCCTTTCGAAAATCATTGACGCGGCGTTCGAAGACAGTGCCTCGATCGACATCCACACGACCGGCGACGTTCGTGATGCTGTTGAGACCACGCTGAACCTTCTCGATCGTGGGCAGTTGCGGGTAGCTGAGAAGAAAGACGGCGACTGGGTTGTCAACCAGTGGGCCAAGAAAGCAGTCCTGCTGTCGTTCCGTCTCAACCCGATGGATGTAATCAAGGGGGGTCCGGGAGATGCGACCTGGTGGGACAAGGTGCCGTCCAAGTTTGACGGCTGGCGCGGTCTCGATTTTGAAGACGCTGGCTTCCGGGCTGTGCCGAACTGCACCGTCCGCCGCTCCGCCTTCATTGGCAAAGGCGTTGTGCTGATGCCGTCGTTCGTCAACCTCGGTGCATATGTCGACGAGGGCACGATGGTGGATACCTGGGCGACTGTCGGCTCCTGTGCTCAGATTGGCAAGAACGTTCACCTGTCGGGCGGCGTTGGCATTGGCGGTGTCCTGGAGCCGCTTCAGGCCGGTCCTGTCATCATCGAAGACAACTGCTTCATCGGAGCCCGCTCAGAAGTGGTCGAGGGCTGCATTGTTCGCGAAGGCTCTGTCTTGGGTATGGGCGTTTTCATCGGTAAGTCGACAAAGATCGTCAACCGCATGACCGGTGAGATCACCTACGGCGAAGTCCCGCCCTATTCGGTCGTTGTTGCCGGCTCCATGCCCAGCACAAACACCATGGGCAATGGTGAAGCTGCCCCGCACCTCTACTGCGCCGTTATCGTTAAGACGGTCGACGAAAAGACACGGTCCAAGACCGCGATCAACGAGCTGCTGCGCGACTAGCACAAATCGCGTTTAAAAGGATTCAGGTTTCGCTGCCACTCGGCTATGCCTCGTACGCGAAACCTGGAGCTGCCTGAGTTCAATAAAACGCGACAAGTTATAAACAGCGAAAGCTTGAGTTAAATCGGAAAACCCGCCGGTCTGCGGCGGGTTTTCTGCGTTTTGGCCGGTTAATTCAAGCTGCCCAAAGACGTCCCGTCAGCTCGCCGATCACGAGCGACAAAAGAATGTCGAGGAATACAATTCCGATCGCCATGCTGACTGATGCCTGCAAGGCAATGCGTGCAATCAGGAACCGATACCACAGCACCACAATCAGGCAAGTGAACGACAGAAGCACCATGATCCCGGAGGGGATGATGCCGGTCAGGTATAACAGAGCGATAGCCAGATAGGGCATGGATGCCAGAATGCTCGTCCAATTGCGCACCACAATAAACGGTACGTATTGCCGTGAAATACCAATAGGTCCGGCGATAAGCGCCAGAATGAGCGGCAATGTAACCCAATCGATGCCGAGGCTCATGAATTGAGCAAACCAGTAGGTGTCTGCAGGAAAGAGCTCTGCGACGATGACATTCTCAGAAATCAGCAGTTTCTTTTCCGCCATGGCGCTGACCAGAAACACAGGCGCCAACAAGAAGATCACCTGAAACGATCGCCAGAACCCCTGTAGGGACAAGTCGAAATAGGACATTCCCTGAGGGTCGCTGCGCAAAAGAAGCCATGAGCCTTCCCACGCTGCCCGCAATTCATTGGTACTGATCAAATCCCGACGGCTCCGGCCTATTTCGAAAAGTAGCTGACCAGGAATCGATGATAGATTGCAGCCAGACGGTCAAGATCTTCCACTGCGACACATTCATCAACCTTGTGCATCGTTTGACCGACCAGACCAAACTCCACAACAGGACAGTAGTTCTTGATGAACCGGGCATCCGACGTCCCACCGCCTGTCGATAGTTCCGGCGTCCGCCCTGTTTCCTCAGAGACGGCCATGCTGAGCGCCTCAATCAGCGTTTCATCTTTGGTCAGGAAAGACTCGCTGGCGTCTCTTTTGAACTCGATGTTCATCTTCAAAGAACCCAGGTCCACCGTTTCCAGCGTCTCCAGGATCCTCGCCTTCAGGCTGTCCAGCGTCCAAGTGTCATTGTAGCGGATGTTAAACCGAAACTCGGACCGAGCCGGAATGACGTTGAATGCCGTGTTGCCGACATCGACCGTCACGATCTCCAAATTGGAGGGCTGAAACCGCTCATTGCCTTCGTCCAGTTTTAGATCGTTGAGTGCAGCCATTAGATTTGTCAGGCCCGGGATCGGATTGTTCGCAAGATGCGGATAAGCTGCATGACCCTGAATCCCGGTGACTGTGACCATGCCCGAGAGGGAGCCCCTGCGGCCGACCTTGATTGCGTCTCCAAGAGCGTCCGGATTGGTTGGCTCGCCGACGATGCAGGCGTCAAACCGATGGCCTTGCTTGTCAGCCCACTCCAGCAATTTGACCGTGCCATTGATCGCCGGCCCTTCTTCGTCACCCGTTATTAGGAACGAAATCGTGCCGCCGAAATCGGTTCCTTTCTGGTCAACGAACTCCAGCGCGGCGGCTGCAAAGGAGGCAATGCCTCCCTTCATATCAACAGCGCCGCGGCCATAAAGCACGCCATTATCGATTTCGCCCTCGAACGGTCCGTGCGTCCAATCCAACTCAGAACCAGCTGGAACGACATCAGTGTGCCCCGCGAAAACAAAATGCGGGGCTCCAGATCCAACCGAGGCAAAGATATTTTCCACATCCGGTGTGTCGTCATCCTGAAAAACCACTCTATCCACGCGGAAACCGGCGTCTTTCAGAAGCGTCTCAAGCGCCGACAAAGCGCCACCTTCTTTCGGCGTGACAGACGGGCACCGGATCAAATCACGGGCGATGGCGGTGGCAGGCGACATGGACATGATGCGAACTTTTGTAGTGTTGGATGGCAGGCGGAATCAGCTTTTGCGCCAGTAACTGTTGGGCAAGGGGCCATGTTTGTTGGGTTCTGCGACACCCGGCGTAAAACCAACGATCAAGACCATCAGAATATTCAGACCGGGTACAAAGATCAGCAAGGCCCAGAATCCACTGAATCCCATATCCTGCAATCGTTTGATTACAAGCGCCAATTCGATCCACTGCAGAACAAAAAACAATATCGGGAACAGCGGATTGGATTCCATGAATTGGGAAATCGCCACCGTCTCAGCCGTGAAATCGATCTCAGTTGAGCTCCACCACATGTTCACTGAAATCGCGATCACGACCCACACAAGCGCAAAACACAGCCAATACGGCTCCCGCCCGATCCTCCCGATCGGGCTGAACAAGGCCCAGACGGGACCGGGGGAAATATTGGCGCTCGGAGCGTTAGTCATAGAAGTCCACTTGTTAAAATCGGATCTGGACAGGAGTTAGTCGCTTAAGACATCGGGATCAAGCTTCGTTCTGCGCGAAAGACGCATACCAACGCCGCACTGGTTTTTTCTGTCGCAACAAGTCAATAATACCGCTGCGTAATTTTTTGGCAGGCTTTTGCCGGTAGGAAGATAAACGCAACTACCCTCCAGTTCCACTTCCTGAGCGGGGCACCCATGATCAATGCTTCAATAATAAAGAATCCCATCGCCTATTTCCTCATCGCACTCATTGCCATCCCACTTTTCATAACTCCGTCAAACGCCCAGGAAACGGCATCGGCACTTCCACCTGCACTCCAGCAAGAGTCGATGGAAAAGCTGGCGTCTGATCTCGATCCTGATCAAGTCAATGCGCTGGCTGATCTTGTTACCTTGCTGCAAGAAGGCGCAGACGCCAAGAATGCAAGCACTGACGCATCTGCCAAGGGGGGGAGCTTCATCGAGCAGTTGCAATCCGCAGTTGGCGCCTTTGGGGCCATGATTGGAGGACAATTTCTGAGCCTTGGCGCACTGTTTGCGAGCATCTTTGCAAGCGTTGGCGCCCTTTTCAGCGGCAAAACAGCAGGTCCGGTGCATATTCTGATTGGGTCTATTGCCCTGATCGTTTTGGCCGGTTTGGCCGCAGAATTCCTGTTTAACAGACTGGCTGGCTCAAAAAGGAACCTCATTCAGTCGACCAAACCGGACAATCTTTTTGAGACAGTGAAGCTGGTGTCCACGCGCGCCGGACTGGATCTTGGCGGACTGATTGTCTTTGCAGTTGTCGGTCTGATTGTGGGCCGATTGGCGATCATCGACCCTGCGGCCCGAGGGTTTGCATTTCAGGTCTTCTTCTGGATCGCTTTCTTGCCACGGGTTATTGCGGCCTTGTTGCGGTTTGCTCTGGCACCCAACCGCCGCGAGCTGCGGCTGGTCACGGCCGATGATGCAACGGCAAGATATCTCTACCGTGCCTTTACCGGCCTTTTTGTCGTCGTCGGCGTCGCATTCCTGATCTATTCCATGCTCCACGCGTCCGGCAGTTCGCACACGGGAACATTCCGCTTCTTCGCTGGTGCGGCAATCAACATCTGGATCATTGTCATCCTTTGGCAGGGTCGAAGCGGGCTCACAGATATCATCCTCGGCGACGAGGATGACCCGACAACCGGCCTGGAACGCATGGCGAAATTCTGGCCACATTTTTCCATCGGCTACGTCGTGTTCAGCTGGCTCCTCACGCTGGTGCAGACCTCCATAGGCGTAGAACCTCTCCCGGCCGCGCGCTCCCTCGGAGCCTTGACACTGGTCATATTTGCCCCATTCCTCGACACGATGGTTCGCGGGATCGTGTCCCACATTGTCCCGCCAATGCAGGGCGAAGGTCCGGTGGCCGAGGCCGCACACATGCAAACCCGGCACAGCTATGTCCGGATTGCCCGTGTCGCACTGCTTGCGTTTCTCATCCTTACCGTTGGCCGCATCTATGGCCTGAACCTGCTGGCTCTCGGGGGAGATGGGGGATCTGATGTTGCGCGCAACAGTGTCATCTTCCTTCTGATTCTGGCAGCCGGTTATCTTGCCTGGGAAATCACCAATCTCTGGGTGAGCCGACAGCTTGCCAAGGATTCACCGCCGCAAGCTGCCCAGGACGAGGAGTCGGAAATGGGCGGTGCCGGCAAGTCCCGTCTGGCGACAATTTTGCCGCTTGTCCGGATCGTTCTGCAGGTCACCATTGTCACCCTCACCGTCCTGCTTGGATTGAGCCAACTCGGCGTCAACATCACACCGCTGCTTGCTGGTGCCGGTGTAGTTGGTTTGGCGGTTGGCTTTGGTGCGCAAACGCTTGTCAGCGATGTAGTCGCGGGCATTTTCTTCCTGATGGATGACGCATTCCGCATGGGTGAATTCATCAACACTGGCGGTGCGCAAGGCACGATTGAAAAAATCTCGATCCGGTCGATGCAGCTGCGCGGTACCAAGGGCGCTGTCCATGTCGTGCCTTATGGTCAGATTTCCAACCTCACCAATCTGTCGCGCGACTGGGTGATCATGAAGCTGAAGTTCACCATCCCGTTCGACACCGATCAGGAGAAGGTCCGCAAGATCTTCAAGAAAATCGGCCAGGAGATCATGGAGATGGACGAATACAAGGACGACATGCTTGCGCCATTCAAAGGTCAAGGTGTCGCCGATGTCGACGATGTTGGTATTGTCGTCCGGGGCAAGTTCACCACCAAACCTGGCAAACAGTTCGGTGTCCGCCGGGAAATCTACAAGCGTGTCCAAAAAGCGTTTGAAGAAAACGGCATCCAGTTTGCCCGCAAGGAGGTTCGGGTCCAGCTGCCGGAAAACGCAAAACTCGGCGAGAGCGAAAAAGAAGCCGTTGCTGCAGCTGCTGCAGAAGCAGCTGCTCCTAAGCCTGCCCCTCAGACTTAGTTTGAAAAGTAAGCCCTTCTGCGCATTGGCGGAAGGGCTCCCTCAAGCTTATCATTGAACCACAGACATGTGTTTCATATGCTTTTGGGAGGAAGCTGAGACATGAGCGAACAAGAATTGGCGTCAAACGAGCTGCGCCCAATGCCGCAGGTCAACAAGATCACCGCCAATGATGTGATTGATGCCCTGGCCGCGGGCATGGCGGATTTCCGCCGGGCTCCGGTCTACGGCATAACGATCGGAGCAATCTTCGCGGCAGGAGGGCTGTTTGTTGTCCTCAGCGCTGCAGCACTGAAGATGAGTTACCTGTCCTATCCAGCCGCAGCAGGGTTCGTGCTGCTCGGCCCATTTGCCGCAGTGGGACTTTACGAGGTCAGCCGGAGACTACAATCGGGAGAAGAACTCTCATGGTCAAAGATCTTGGGGACCATGTGGGCGCAGAAAGGCCGGGAACTCTCCTGGATGGCGTTTGTAGTTCTCTTCATCCAGATCATGTGGATGTACCAGGTCCGACTGTTGCTTGCCTTATTTTTGGGCTTCAGGTCATTCGCCTCGTTCGAAGAGTTTTTGACCGAGATTGTCTCGACTCCGGAAGGCCTGATGTTCCTGGCGGTTGGTCACGTGGTCGGCGCGATCCTATCCTTGATCCTCTTTTCTTTGACCGTCATCTCGTTTCCGCTTCTTCTCGAAGAGGACCGGGATTTCATCACAGCAATGATCACAAGCGTTCGTGCAGTTGTCACGTCCCCAGTGCCTATGATCGGCTGGGCGTTTGCCGTGACTGCCACCTTGATCGTCTCGATGGCACCCGGTTTCTTGGGATTGATAATCACTCTGCCGATTCTCGGACACACGACATGGCATCTTTACAAGAAGTGCGTCGTGTTTCCCGAAAAAGCAGAGGCCGGGTAGCTGCGTTTGGTTGGCCTAGCCGGCGGACGCTTCCTCTGACGCGATTTGCGCCTTGCGCACCTGCCACTCTGCCAAGGAATCGATATCGACTTGAGCGGGCCGGTAATCGACCCGTGTCAGATATAAACCGTCAGCTGGAGCGACCGGCCCGCACGCCTTTCGATCCCGAGCCTCCAGAGCCTTGGTGATGTCACCAGGCCCCCACCGGCCTTCACCGACCAAACGCAGTGTCCCAACCATTGAGCGGACCTGATTGTGCAGGAAGGAGCGGCTGGAACATTCGGCAATGACAAATTCGCCGTCCCGGTAAACTGAAAAATGCTCAAGCGTCTTTTCCGGGCTTTTTGCCTGACACCTTGAGTGACGGAAGGTTGTGAAATCGTGGTGGCCAACGAACTCCTGCGCCGCCTCATGCATGGCATCGGCATCCAGCTCATGTTTCACATGCCAAGCCAATCCGAGCTGATGCGTCAATGGTTGCAGGCGATTGTGGATTCGATAGCGGTAAGCACGCCGGATCGCAGAGAAGCGGGCATCAAATCCCTCATGCATTTCGTCACAATCAAGGATGACAACCGGGTCGGGCTGGCAATGGAAATTCAACGCCCCCATGATCGTTTTGGTTGGCCATTGTTTTGAGAGATCAGCGTGGCAGACCTGACCGGTTGCATGAACGCCTGTGTCCGTGCGCCCTGCCCCGCCAATGGTCACTTCCTCGCCGGAAAACGCCTTGATCGCCCGCTCGATCACCGCCTGCACAGACGGCGCATTCGCCTGCCGTTGCCAGCCGCAAAAGGGCCGGCCATCATATTCCACGGTCAGCTTGTATCGCGGCATCGGTCTTCTTATTCAAATTCTTCAAACGGAGTGGCGAAGGTAACTTCGATCGGCAAGTTGTTCGACCCAGCTGCGGTCAAGGGAGCCGCCATAAAAGCCGCACCGGCATAGGGCCCGTGAACTTTCTTCGCCAGCTCCGCATCAAAGCCAAATCTTGGGAAATAGCTCGGCGGACCGAGCACCAAAACCAGATCTTCCTGCAGCTCGCCGAGACGCTCCATCGACGATCCAATGAGCCGGGATCCGATCCCTTTGCGTTGCTCATCAGCTCGTATAGAGACTGGAGCAAGACAGGCAACCTGAACGGCTTGATTTGCCCCAATCGTGGTGTTCGTGACCCGGCTGAAGGCGATATGTCCAAGAATGGCGCCATCAGATGCTGCTGCCACCTGTTCCAGCACGAGCGCACCGCAATGACGTAGCTTGTGCACGAGGCGAGCTTCCATATCCGACGGATAAACGGACAGAAGAAGCGCCTCAACAGCCTTTTCATCCGCAGGTGTCAGCTCCCGGATGGTCACGTCGGAAATGGTGCTGTCATTGCTCATTGGTCGCTCCTGCTGCAGCCTAGCTGACATGTGCTCCAACAGATAGGGCAGCGCCGCGCAAGAAATCTTCGCCTGTCATCGGTTTCTTGCCAGCACGTTGAACCTGATCGAGGCGCACCGCATTAGCGCCACAAGCCACAACTGGTGCCCCGTCAACAGTCAATACACTTCCGGGATCGCCATTGCCGTCTGCCAAGCTGCTGCGCAAAACCTTCACCCGTTCGGTTTTGCCGCCCAGCTCCATCTCGCACCAGGCGCCCGGAAACGGTGAAAGGCCACGGATGTGATTGTGTACGTTTTTAGACGGTAAAGACCAATCGATCCGAGTTTCCTGTTTGGAGAGCTTCGCCGCATAGGTGACGCCATCCTCGGATTGCACCTGTTGACCCAGCGCGCTCCGGGACAAGGCTGCGAGCGCCCGAACCATCAAGTCGCCACCCAGGCTCGACAATTGGTCGTGCAACTCTCCGGCGGTCATGTTGTCCGAGATTGCTACCGTCTCAGACATGCAAACAGGACCCGTGTCCAGGCCCTCTTCCATCCGCATGACCTGAACCGCGGTCTCTTTGTCCCCCGCCATGATCGCCCGATTGATCGGCGCCGCACCCCGCCAGCGCGGCAGCATCGATGCGTGCAAGTTCAGGCAGCCGTTTTCCGGAGCCTCCAGGATCGCCTTTGGCAACAACAGACCGTAGGCGACAACAACTGCAACATCGGCGTCAAGCGCGGCAAACTGAGCTTGATCTTCCGGACCTTTCAGGCTTGTGGGCGTGAAAACCGGAATGCCAAACGACTCCGCCGCCTCGTGGACGGGGGACTTCTTCAAATCCATGCCCCGCCCGGCCGGACGCGGCGGCTGTGAATAGCAAGCCACAACCACATGACCCTGCCCGACAATTTCCATCAGGGTTGGAACGGAGAAGTCGGGGGTGCCCATAAAAACGACGCGAAGTGACATCTGTTTCCCAGAATCTGGAGGATTGAGTGCCTTGCGGCGTTGCTTAGAGTTGGCCGGCCAGTTTGGCCTGTTTCGTAAACTTCTTGACCACCCGATCGCGTTTCAGTTTGGATAGATAATCGATGAACAGCTTGCCGTTCAGGTGGTCGAGCTCGTGCTGGATACACGTTGCCAGCAATCCATCGGCCTTGATCTCCTGTTCCGCCCCCTCCCGGTCCATAAATTTGACAGCAACTTCGGCCGGACGCTCGACGTCTTCATAATAGTCCGGGATCGACAAACACCCTTCCTGATAGACTGAAAGCTCATCACTGGACCAGATGATTTCCGGGTTGATGAAAACCATCGGCTCCTTGGGTGCATCCTCCTTAGCAACATCAAGAACGAATATCCGTTTCAAAATGCCGACCTGGCTGGCAGCAAGGCCAATACCGGGGGCGTCATACATGGTTTCCAGCATATCATCGGCCAAAGCGATGGTTTCAGCGTCGACCTTTTCAATTGGCGCGCACACTTCGCGGAGGACCGGGTCAGGAATGGTGATAATCGGGCGTTTTGTCATGCGCCTGACATAGGAAATCGCGGCATCCCGGTCAACGCGTAATTCCGCCAAAGTGTGCTAGCCAGTTCCCCCTGACTCGCCTTCTTGCCGGATGTTCTTTGCTCCGAATCGTTCTATGTTTGTTTCATGAACGAGATCCTTTTTGAATTGAGCGGACGACCGGTCACAGTTTTGGAAACGGCCGTTGGAGGCGGACTGTTTCTGCTTGCTCTGATTGTCTGGCTGGTCATGAAAACCATGCGAGAGATCCGTCTGCGCGCTGAAGCCGATACAGCCGCGACGGAACGCATTCACGAGCTGGAAAGCCACCTCGCGCAGTTGCTGAAATCTCAAGGCGAGATGACCGGCCGGATGCAGACCATGGCCGAGGTATTCGGCTCCCGTCAGTCGGACATGATGCGCGCTGTCAATGAGCGCCTCGACGGGATGGGACACAAGCTCGGACTGTCCATGGCAGACACAAGCAAACGCACCCAGGACGGGCTGCGCCATCTGCATGAGCGGCTTGCTGTGATCGACCGGGCACAAGCGACCATTACTGACCTTTCCGGACAGGTCGGGCAGCTGCAGGCGATCCTGTCCAACAAGCAGACGCGGGGTGCATTCGGGCAAGGACGCATGGAAGCCATCATCCAGGATCAATTGGCGCCGAGCGGCTACTCCTTCCAATCAACCCTCTCCAACAACAGCAGACCTGATTGTCTCATTCACATGCCGAACGGCGCGCCTCCGCTCGCCATCGACGCGAAGTTCCCGCTAGAGGCGTTCAATCTCATCCGGAATGCCGAAACGGACGAACTGCTCAAATATGCGCAAGCACAGTTCCGGCGGGACTTCACAAAGCATATTCAGGACATCGGCGACAAGTATCTGCTGCCCGGAGAAACCCAGGACACAGCATTCCTTTTTGTACCTTCCGAAAGCGTGTTCGCAGAGCTTAATGAGCGGTTTGAAGACTTGATCCAGAAAGCTCACCGCACCCGCGTGGTGATCGTTTCTCCGTCGCTCTTAATGCTGTCGATACAAGTGATTCAGGCCGTGTTGCGCGATGCGAAAATGCGTGAACAAGCCCATCTCATTCAAGCCGAAGTTGGCCACCTGATTGCTGATGTCGGCCGCTTGAACGACCGCGTCGGTAAACTGCAGTCTCACTTTGCACAGGCCAACAAGGACATCGACCAGATCCTTATCTCGTCAGAAAAGATCGGCAAACGCAGCCGCAAGATCGAGGACCTCGAACTTGGCGAAGTCTCTTCGAGCGCTGATACACAAGGTGATGATGCGCCTCAGCTGGCCCTAGCACCCGATCGCTAGGGCTGTTCGCTATATAACTGCGAGCCGCATCCTATCTCAGCCCAGGCGGCGCGCTTTCGTAATCGCGCCCCATTCCGTCGCCGCTATCCTGGCAACAGCCTTTTCAAGATCCTCATAGGCCACGGTCATCGTGTGGCCGTTGGCATGCAGCAGCTGGTTTGGACCCGTGATGATCCCGACATGCCCCTTCCAAAATAAAAGATCGCCACGGACAAGTGACGATAAGTCATCGAAAGGTATTTCGGTCCCGGCTTCTGCTTCCTGCATATCACTGTCCCGCGGAAGCAGCATGCCGCCCGTTTGCGCCGCCAGTTGAACGAGCGCAGAACAATCCAACCCCAAACTGGAGCGCCCGCCCCACAAATAAGGGGTTCCGAGGAGTGCTTCGGCACTTGTAACCCAATCGGCTTCGGTGTGGTCCAAGGGAACCAGATGTTTTGCGACAATAGCAGAGCCGTCTGCCAAGATAGCGTATTGCAAGCCTCGCGTTTCTGTTTCACTAGCAACACTCACCAAAGACCCGATTGAAAGCAGGCCCAGCGGCGGCATCTTGAGCTCAGGGACTGGATACCGAAATGTCCTCAGCGCTTTCACGCGGTGCGTTGGCTTTCCGGCCTTCTGAATGGCGTCAGAGGAAAACCAGCCCACATAACCATCGGTTTCCAATTGGCCCCAGGCCCAGCCCTCTGGGGTTTGTTCGTAAACTGTAATGTTCTCACCGAACAACGCTTCGGTATCAATTGAAATGTCTTGCCTGGGCTGCGGCCTAAACTCCAATCGGTCAGCGTTCACCCGGTACTCATCACCCTCTACAAACCGGTCTGCGACCACCCGTCCTTCATATGATTTGGCTGCGAGATCCATGCGCACTGGGTGACGCCGTCGATCGAAGTTGGTCTTCATAGAAAACAATCCGCCTAGGCTGGAGAAGATAGAGGGATGAGTTGACTATCGAGGAAGCTCTGCGGCCTTTTCGACAACGAGGTCTCCAAGCTGCTCCAAATAGAGCGCACCTTCAACCGTGCGTGTGATGATCACATTGCGTTTGTCGGCCTCATCCCTTTTTCGAGACAGCAACCGCATGGACCCGAGAGTGTCGAGAGCCCGGGTGATAGCTGGTTTGGTGACGTTCAACTTTGCTGCCAAGCCGCGCACGGTGTGGGGCGGCGGCTCGAGGTAAACCGTCAAAAGAATCGTCAATTGCCGCGCGGACAGATCCTGATCGCTGCCGCGGACCAACGCCAAATTGACCTCGTGCATGAGCCGCAACGCCTGTGCGCCGCGTATTTCAATGCTCATTTATGACCCGTTCCCAATTCCTATTCGGGATCATTCAAGCATGAATACGTTTCGGTTCCGTTATTTTGTTTTGGTGTAGCGCTCGCTGAGCAGGTCGAACAAAGCTCGGATTCCCTGCGCTTCTCCGCCCATCGGTTTTCCCGGCTTTTCGGCAGGTGTCCAACCGAAGATATCGAAATGCACCCAGCTTTCTGCCTTCTCAACAAACCGGGAGAGGAACAAAGCGGCAGTTATGGAACCGGCATAACCGGTGCCGGATGTATTGATGTGATTGATGTCGGCCACTTTGCTGTCGAGGTATTTCAGGTACGGCTTCCAGAGCGGCAATCGCCATAAAGGATCCGTGGCCGCTTCTGACATGACGGCGATATCTTCCGCCAAGGCTTCATCGTCGGTGAAAAACGGCGGCAGTTCCGGACCCAGAGCAACCCGAGCAGCACCGGTCAGCGTTGCCATGTCGATCAGGACTTCCGGGCTTTCTTCATCGGCCAATGCCAATGCATCGGCCAAGATCAGGCGGCCTTCCGCATCTGTGTTTCCAATTTCGACTGTCAGCCCCTTCCGGCTGTCCAGGATATCTCCCGGCCGAAACGCATTGCCTGAAACCGCATTTTCAACGCAAGGCACAATGACCCGCAACCGAACAGGCAGCTTTGCGGCCATGATCATGGAGGCCAGCCCGAGAACATTTGCCGCTCCGCCCATATCCTTTTTCATGAGCGTCATGGAGTTGCCGGGCTTCAGGTTTAGCCCGCCGGTGTCGAAGATCACACCCTTGCCCACGAGCGTGACTCTCGGAGCGTCTTCGGCGCCCCATGAATAGTCCGCGATGCGGGGCGCTCTAGTACTCGCACGGCCAACAGCATGTACCATCGGGAAACCATGCCTTAGAAGATCATCCCCGACGGTGATCTGGCCAGAGCCACCGTTTTCGACAAACAATGCCTCAACAGCACTTGCCAATTCATCCGGCCCAAGGTCATTGGCCGGCGTGTTGATCAGATCTCTGGTCAGCTGAACACCATCGAGAACGGCAGAGAGCCTATCGAGGTCCACATCTGACGGAACACAAAGCCGGACAACTTTTTTGTTTGAAGACGCGCTGTACCGGTCAAATTTGTAACTTGAGAGAGCAAACGCTAGTGACGCCTCCGCTGCCCCCGGAAAACCATCTGCCAAATGGTAATCACCGCTTGGAAGCACATTTGCCAAGCTTCCAAGACTGAACGGATCAGCGTTTCCTCCGCTATCGACGCCGAATAGAACCGCCTGGAGGTCTCCGCTCAAGCCCGGCACAAGCTGGAAGGAGGAAGGTTTCGCTGAATAGCCATTTGCTTGGCACCATACTTTGGCGGTTTCTCCCAACCCGGTGAGGACTGTTTCCAGACTTTCCGCGTCAACCGCGACAATCGGCACTGAAGATTGGGCATCACTTTGACGGATCAGCGTTTCACGCACGAGGGCTCTCCATTCAACGACTGGGCAAGTGCTTCAAGACCTAGTCTGCGAGAAATTTAGAAGCAAGCGTGATGAGCAAAAAGGCTGTTTCGCATTCTGCAGCTGAGCTTAACCATCCATTAGGGTTAATTATCTATTGCTGTAGAGGACTTATATGCTGCTGACAGCTAGGATTTTGACAATGCAAGCGCCCTCGACACACTCTGCAACAAAGCGCTCCCGCCTGACAAAGACGCTCATGGCCATGACGGCTCTTGTGCTGGTCACAGGCTGTGCATCGAACAAATCCAATACAGGAACCCATTCCCCGGCATCTGGGACGCATTATTCCAATCCGGGTTCGGCCCAAGCGCGGGCCGCCGTTTCGAAATGGGGCAGCGCTTATGAGAAGGACCGGACCAACCGGATGGCCATTCTCGGGTATTCTGATGCTCTGAGTCGCAATGGTCAGACACCGCAAGCCATGGCCGTGCTGCGTGCTGGCGTCATCGCACATCCGAAGGACCGTGAAATCGCGTCCGCCTATGGGAAAGTGCTTGCAATGAACGGTCGCTTCGATGAGGCGATGAACGTTCTGAAAGGCGCGCAACGTCCCGATACCCCGGACTGGAAACTGATGTCCGCAAAAGCTGCGATCTACGATCAGATGGGCGAGCACAAAAAAGCGCGAAGCATCTACAAGCAAGCCCTGCAGATTGCCCCGGACGATCCAAGTCTCTTAAACAATCTCGGCCTGTCTTATTTGCTGTCGAATGAACTTCCCGATGCCGAGTACACCCTGCGCCGTGCCGCGACCCTGCCCGGTGCAGATAGCCGCGTGCGTCAAAACCTGGCGCTTGTCCTCGGTATCCAGGGCAAATATGATGAGGCCATTCAGGTGGCGCGGGCAGAATTGGACCCTCGCCAAGCGGAAGCCAACATCGCTTATCTCAGATCCATGATGCAGCAGCGTCAGGGCTAGAGCGGAAAACACTCAATCGGATGCAGTTTTCTTAATGGTTGCTACTGTCTTCCAAACGTGGGCCAGACTATGCTTTTGTTCAGGCAAATTAGTACGCAGCCATGCCTTAAATTTCTGAATTAGAATAACTTCTGCAAGCTGCGGCGCTCAATTCTGCGCCTTGCACGCCCCCAGTTCATTTGCCGAAGCGCCTTCAGTTGCAAGAATTCACGCAACCAGAACGTGATACTAGAATGCGCCCATCGCCTGAATGACTGCCGGCGTGAGAATCACGAAGAAGAGTACCGGGAGAAAGAACATGATCATCGGAACCGTCAGCTTTGGCGGAAGCGACGCTGCTTTTTGCTCGGCAAACTGCATCCGTTCAGCGCGCGTATCATCGGCCATGTTGCGGATAGCAGTCCCTACCGGAGTACCATACCGTTCCGCCTGGATAAGTGCCATCATCACGTTCTTGACACCATCTACTCCGGTGCGTTTGGCCAAATTCTCATAAGCCATCCGGCGTTCACTTAAGTACGATAGTTCAGCTGTGGTGAGAGACAGTTCCTCTGCCAATTCAACGGATTGCGCGCCGATTTCCTCAGCAACTTTCTGAAAAGCAGCTTCAATCGACATGCCGGATTCAACGCAAATTAGCATCAGATCAAGCGCATCTGGCCAAGCACGCTGGATTCCAAGCTTCCGTTTATCAATCTGGTTCTTCAAGTATATGTTCGGCAAAAACGCTCCGAAACCGGAAAACACAATACAAAACAAAACTTTCGAAAACGCAGGAATCGTGTTCGGCGCTAGAAGAAACGCATACGCCAAAGCAAAAACAAACAATCCGCCGGGAAGCGCAATTCGCGCAGTAAGAAAATAATACATCGGAGCGCTACCCCGATAGCCGGCCATGCGCAACCGGTCCTGCGTACTGTCATCCGCGAGCATTTCTTTGAGGTTCAGCCGATCAACGAAGTTCTTCATCTTCGCCTTCGGCTGATTCCTCAATGACATTCGTGCATCCCCCTGGGAGGTTTGCAACCGAGCCCGCTCTTTTGCTCGGAGCTTATCACGCTCCAAGGCAACGTTTTTCATGCGTGCCTTTAACGTGTCTCGCGACAACAACGGCATAACAAGGGAGAAAATAGTTCCTGTTACGGCAATCATAGCCAAAACCGCTGCAAGGAATTGTGCAGATGCGATCGATTCAAGGTCCATGTCTTGCCCCCGTTAGAAGTCAAAATTGATCATGGACCGCATGACCATTATTCCGCAGAACATCCAGAACAGACACCCGGCAACAATAATCTTGCCCGTTGTCACTGTGAAAAGGATCATCATGTAATCTGGCGCGATGAAAAAGAGGATCCCTCCGACCACGAAAGGAAGGGCCCCAATAATCGCCGCAGACGACTTTGCCTCAGAGCTCAATGCCTTGATCTTGGCCTTCATGGCCTTCCGCTGGCGCAAAACCCTGGATAGATTTCCCAAGGCTTCAGCTAGACCACCACCGGCTTTTTGTTGGATACTCACAACAATCGCCAGAAAATTTGTCTCCGGTAACGGAACACGATCAGGCATCCTCGCCAAAGCTTCGGCGAGCGAAACACCCATGACTTGAGTTTCCGTCACCTTTCGAAACTCAGTCGCTACGGGTTCACGCGCTTCCTTCGCAACGACCTTGACACAATCGCTCAAAGGTAGTCCGGCTTTGACACCCCGAACAATGATGTCGATGCCGTTGGGCAATTCGTTCAGGAAGGCATTGAAACGGCGTTTCCGTTTGTTCCCGATGTACCAACGCGGAAAACCGATGCCACCTACAAATGTGAAAGCGGCTGCGATCAACAAATTGCCACTCGCAATCAAAGAAACTACGAAGAAAAGAATTGCACTTACAACGCTAAAAAGAACGAGATGCCGCATCTCCCATTCCAAACCGGCCTGCTCAATTTTTACTTTAAGAGGAATGTTTTTCTGTTTTTCGTGTTTAGCTTTCTGCCGCTCCTCGAAATCCTTCAACTGGTCTTGAATCGATTTTTTTCTACGATTGGTATCTCGCATGGTTTTGCGCTGTGTCTCTGACTGAGGCCGTGCCGAGACGGCGTTCATCCGAGCATCGCGTTTTTTTGTCCCAGATAACGAGGGAAGAAATAGCCCATAGATGATGCCACCGACGCTGAACATGACCAGCAGCGCAACCGCGGCTCCGGTGATGGCAGGTGTCATGAATTGCTCGAAAACAGGCATGTTTCTTCCTATTCCGCGATGTACTCGGGCATTTCCGACGCATCAAGCGCTTCTGCCAAGCGGGATTCTTCTCCGAAATAACGTGCTCGATCCCAAAACTTGGGACGACCGATACCGGTTGACCGATGCCGCCCGATGATCATCCCGTTCGGGTCTTCTCCCACAATGTCGTAAAGGAAGATGTCCTGGGTGGTAATGATGTCCCCTTCCATCCCCATCACTTCAGTCACATGCGTGATACGGCGAGAACCGTCCCTTAGGCGTGCAGCCTGAACGACCACGTCGATCGACGATACGATCATTTCCCGCAAGGTTCGAGAGGGTAAGGAAAAGCCCCCCATGGTGATCATGGATTCCAAACGAGACAAGGCTTCGCGCGGAGAGTTGGCGTGCAACGTGCCCATTGACCCGTCGTGGCCCGTGTTCATTGCCTGCAACAAATCGAAGGCTTCCGGTCCACGTACCTCGCCCACGATAATACGTTCAGGGCGCATACGTAGGCAGTTTTTTACAAGGTCACGCATCGTGATCTCACCCTCCCCCTCAAGGTTGGGAGGTCTTGTTTCGAGACGCACAACATGCGGCTGCTGCAATTGAAGCTCAGCGGAGTCTTCGCACGTGATAATGCGTTCCGTGTTCTCGATGTAAGCCGTCAAACAGTTCAAGAGTGTGGTCTTACCGGACCCCGTACCTCCGGAGATCAGTACGTTACACCGAGAGCGGCCGATGACCTGCAGTATGGTTGCACCTTCTGGCGTGATTGAATTGAACTTCACCAGTTGATCAAGCGTCAGCTTGTCGCGTTTGAACTTACGAATTGTGAGTGCAGGACCATCAAGAGACAGTGGCGGGGCAATTACGTTTACGCGGGATCCATCGGGAAGGCGTGCATCACAGATTGGACTGGCATCGTCTACACGCCGGCCCACCTGGCTCACGATCCGTTGGCAAATGTTCATGAGCTGCGCGTTGTCGCGAAATGCGATGCTGGTCGGCTCAACCTTGCCCTGGGTTTCGATGTAAACCGTGTGCGCCCCATTGACCATTATGTCGGCAATGTCGTCGCGCGCCAACAAAGGCTCCAGCGGACCATACCCAAGAACATCGTTACAAATGTCTTCAAGCAAGTCTTCCTGCTCGGAAATCGACATTACAACGTTTTTCAACGCAATAATGTCATTCACAACATCCCGGATTTCGTCCCGAGCATCTTCTGCATCCAGTCGCGCGAGCTGAGACAGGTCAATTGCTTCAACAAGCGCGTTGAAGATCTGCGCTTTCGTCTCGTAGTATTCACCTGTCTTTTTTCTGGTCGGCGATGCTGCAGCTGGCTCCGCTGGTACGCTTACGGCAACAGTTGGGGAGGCAGGCGCGCGTGGAGCAGGTGAAGGAGCCGGAGCTTGTTGTACGGGCGCTTCTGGCATTGGCGCAGCCGGTGCCGTGGCCGGAGCCTCCGGCATTTCCGGCGCGTTTCCAGGCCGAATTTCGGGCGCTCCAGAAGATGAACTGCCACGTCTACCAAACATAGTGAACCTGCCGCTCCGTTGCCTTGGCCTTTAGCCTGCTCTTCGTTTTAGTTTGGAAAACAATCCGCCCAAGGTCGACTTCGACGTCTTAGCGGGTTGCGCTTTTCCTGAAATTTTTTGTGCCAAATCCTGGAACATTCCCGCAATCGCATGCTTGCTGTCGAGTTCTCCAATCATCTGGCCGTTGTTTGCAGAAGTGCCAAACAAATGCGGATCGAACGGGATGGCTGCATCCACACTAAGACCCAAGGCGTTTGCAAATTCGTCCGGCTTGATTTCCGGCCGCTTTGGAACGTTCACTTTATTCATGACCAAATGCGGCAGTTTGTCATTCGGCCGTATCTGTTTAAGGAGATCGACCGCGTTCTTCGCATTCCGAAGATTTGCAAGATCCGGTTCGGCCACCAGCACGATTTCATCCGCATTCAGCAGCGTGTTTCTGATCCAAGAATTCCAAGCATGCGGTACATCAAGAACCACGTGCGGTGTTCCCAATCGCATCGTGTCTATGAGAAGCTCAAATGTCTTTTCACCGTGATCATATGTCCGCTCCAGCGTTGCTGGTGCTGCAAGCAGACTTAAATGATCACTGCATTTAGAAAGTATCCGGTCCAGATAGGTTTCATCCAACCTCTCAGGCGCCGAAATCGCTTCAAATACCCCTTGCAACGGGTCTTGGTTGTAATCAAGGCCAGCCGTCCCGAATGGCAGATCCAAGTCGGCAATTACGACTTCACTATCGAATTTCCGTGCCAGACACCAAGCGCCGTTGTGGGCGATAGTGGAAGAACCACAGCCACCTTTTACACCGTAAAATGCAACTGTTCTCCCCAAAGGCTCTGCTTCGGGGTCGTTATAAAGACTGCTAATGGAACCAATAAGTTGGAATATGGACACCGGCGTAATCAGGTATTCGCTTACACCACGGGAGATGAGGTCCCGGTAGAGGGTGACGTCATTAACGTCCCCAATCACGATAACTTTTGTTCCAGCGTCGCAGTACTCGGCAAGCTGATCAAGACTCTGGAGCAAATCCTCCCGAGCACCAGATGTTTCAACGATGATCAAATTAGGCGTGGGGGCCTTTTCGAACATATCAATGGCAGCGGGTATTCCTCCCATTTCTACCTTCATATGCGCTTTTAGCATCCGCCTGTCTTCTGTCGCAGCCTCGACAATATGCATCGTGCGGTCTTCCAGGCAAAATGCATGAATGGTTATCCGCGGGATCATTGCGATGTCCGATGTGTCAGCAGAAGCTGTGTACCCATGACTGTCCTGATTTAGGTACGTTTCCTCATCACCAGAAACGCGCGTTGGCTCAGAGCTGGTTGTCATCATGCCGTTACTCCGAAACTTCTGCGCCGACGCCTTCTGTGAAGGTGCTGGCAGTTGTTTCGCCCAATCTATACTTCTCGATCACAACAGCCCGCCGGTTTTGGTCCGACGGTGTCGTCGCACGCGGAGCAATGAGATCTGAAGGATTCTCGACTATCGCGGCAAGATTGGACTGTGTTGCACAACCGAAGTTGTAGTAGTTTGTGTTTTCGCCGACGCCACCGCCTATGTTCTTTGGCCAAGCTCCGCACTCTCCGGTCGTCGCCTTCATGCGCGCATATGAGAGACGGATTGGCGCATCGGCAGACGAGTCAGTGGAGCGGTACGTGCGCGTTGTCACGTTCTTCCCGTTGACACCGCCTCGGCGCAATGCACCTCGGATATCGCGGACAACCGAATGAACCGCACTTTCATTTGCAGCCCCGGTCGGCACAAGGATTTCCACATTGCCACTTCCATACCGGCGCGAATCCATGGCGAATGAGGTGATCGTATCTGTTACGGGGCTTCGTAGGTTCCTTGTATTTTTACCAACCGGTAAATCAAGGGTTTCCGGAGCTTCTGAGATTACGATCGGATGTTGGTACCGGTAATCATGGGTCGCAAGTAACTCAGCATTTGACTTCGGCTCGGTCTGACAGCCGGACAAAAGCAAAGCTGCCACAAGGAACGTGCCTTTGGCGACAGTCAGTTTGCATCGGGGATCTCGAGTCATATTCATCCGACCGTCCTCACTTATAAATGAAGCCAACTTGGCCATGGTAGGTGCCTTGGGCTTGTTCACCTGCCGGATTGAAGATCTTGTTAAGCCGATTAAGAAAAATCGTCTCAGCATCCGATGGAGCAAACAGGTTCTTATCGGGCCGAACCATTTTTTGTGCTGCCACCGGCTTAACGACGTAAGGTGTTACAAAGACTGCTAGTTCTGTTTGCTGTTTCAAGAAGTCACGGCTTTTGAACAACGCTCCGAGAACCGGGATTTGCATCAGTCCCGGTACACCTTCGACTGCTTGCTGGTAGGACTCCTCTAGTAGTCCCGCCATAACCAGAGTCCCGCCAGACGGAAGTTCCATGGTCGATTCTGCTCTACGTACTTTAAGTGCGGAAATCGTGATTCCACCGGCAGACACCGCGCCTTCATTTGAAAGTTCACTCACCTCGGTTTTGACACGCAGGCTTATCCGGCCGCCCGTCAGCACAATGGGTGTAAAATCGAGACCGACACCGAATTTCTTAAATTCCACCGATATTTGATTGTCTTCCTGAGCGATCGGAATGGGAAATTCGCCACCAGCGAGAAAACTGGCATTTTCGCCGGAAGTTGCCGTTAGTGTCGGTTCTGCCAATGTACGGATCACACCGTCGCGTTGCAGAGCTTCCACTTGGGCGGTCAACGACGATGTGCCACTTGAAAATGTGACACCGGCCGTTGCCTGATTGACGATCGATGGATTCACGTTGAAATTAGGAAAATTGCTTCCGAACGGAAAGAAGTTTCCAGCACCGAGGTTCGCCTGGAAACTCACTCCCAGCTGTTTGATGATCGACCGCTCAACTTCCGCTACAGTCACTTTCAAGTGGACCTGGTCCGAACCGGAAACCGCTATCAAATTCACAATGGAGGATCCGGTCTCATCGCCTTGGAATTTTGCTGCAATATCAGCGGCCTGCTGCGCCTCTAGAGTACTTTTTGCTGTCCCACTTAGGACAACTTTTCCATTGATAGATTCAGCCTGGACGCTGGTTCCAGGGATCAATCGTCGAATTATGCGCGTGATATCTGAAGTGTCTTTTTCGACGCGAATATCAAAACTCGCCAGCTCACGCCCACTCCGGCCGAACAGCACAAGACGGGACTGGCCGGCCGTGTTGCCCAACACGAAGATTCGCCGTGGTGTCCTTAAGACCGCATCGGCGATTTGCGGATTCGAAACCAGAACGTCTGCAGCATCCTCAGCCAGGTTAATGACAACAGAGCGCCCAATGCCGACATTCAAGATTCTATCAGTTGCCCTTTCACCAGCAGCAACATGGATCTGGCTCGGAAAGGCTTCCTGAGACCACGAAGCCGGTGCCATAAAGGATACAAGAGCCAAAACTGCCGCAAAAGCGCAGAACCTCAAACTGGACCGGCGAATGCTTTGCTTGGCGAATTGGCCGTTATGTTGAGTGTTCTTTTTCATTTCACGCCTGCCTGGCTGGTAATGCCGTATTTGACGAGATTGACGCCGCGTCGGGTTTCAGTTGGCTCAGCATCGTCGGCCGAGTCCTGTGCGCTTCGCAGTGCAAGCGCAATTGTCCCCACTTGTTGTGACTGAGCGACGATTTCTGATTGGGCTAGTGTCAGTTCCAAAGTGGCGGTTCGTTGAGGTGACAGGTTTTTTTGATCCTGTTCGCCTGCCGTTGTCGTGTCGATCGCGAGCACCCGGATATTTTCCAAGATTGTTTCGCTGATAGCGGTGTCCTCGGTCCGGCGTGTCAAAATCAAGTCAACCTTGTCACCGGGTAAAATGAAACCGCCAGCTGTTGTTTCAGCCTCAACCGAGACTGCAATCGCCCGCTTGCCTTTGGGCAAGATAGCAGACATGAACCCCTTGTCCGTGCTGATGAGTCGCTCTGGCCGGATAGGTTCGCCTTTGAAAATCGGAGTTTTAGCAATTTGGCCCATCAGTTCTTCACTGGCAGCCGGATTCACTTGTTTCGTCACCGCACCAATCGGCACTGCTTCTTCAGGCCAATCCGTCCAAACCATGTCATCTGCGGTAAGCTTGGCTCCAAGCAAAATGTCGTTCGCCGCAGTTAGAACCTGATCTTTTGATTGTTCTACAGGAACGGGGGCATTTGCCGCTTGATCTGAAGAGCCACCCGACATCATTACCATACGAAACGCCAATACGCCGGCAGCCACCGCAATAGCCAAGACCAATATACGTGCGAATTTCATGACCAACCACCAAGATTCCGAAGGCGCAATTGCACCGTTACGGTTAGGTTGATCGCAATTGGTCAAAACATGGTTAACCGGATGTAGATATTTTTGGTTAACAACCGTTAAGGTTACTTAACAGATACTATATTTTTGAAAAACGCGAACCACTTCAGCGGAACATGGAGAAAGAGCACGAGAGTAATTGTGTTTTTTGGAACCGCACCGACGATCCGATCGCTCAACCGCTAATTATCGAAAACCAGTCAGACCATGGATAAACAATAAGTGCAGCGGCAGAAATCGCGATTCCATACGGAACCCCGTTTTTCGCATCATGCAAACGAAGCGCCCACTCTTGATCTCTAAGAGGGACAGGCAAAACAACTAGGGAAGTTCGGATCACAATAAGTGAGAGTGTGAGAATACAACCAAGCAAGGCGACCAGAAACAAAAATTCAATGAGGATTGGTCCAAAACCAAACCACAGGCCAATCGAGCTCAAGAGCTTTACGTCGCCACCGCCCATCCAGCCGGCTGCGAAAAAAGCGAAACATGGTACGAAAACCACGACCAATCCAAGCCCGTGCACACCCCACTCATTTACGGGCATGCCATTGACGGCAGCCAAAACGATAAAACCGGTGATTAATAGGATTGAGACACGGTTTCCGATCTTCATGGTTAAAAGATCGGATGCGCCAGCGAAGGCAACAAGCATGGGAAAGAGAATAAGAACTACCGCTTCAATCATTTCGTTTCCACCAAACCTCGTAAGATTTGGAAACAAAGTATGGTTACAGATTCAATAACCAGAAAAAAACGGGCGGATGTCCGCCCGAATTGATATCATACCAACAAATAGAATTTATCCAGCGCCAGTTGTCAGAGCTGTGTTAATCGTGTTGAAGATGGTCGTGAGGCTACCGCCCATGGAGACCAAGATGCCAATGATTGCGACCGAAAGCAGTCCCGCGATGAGACCGTATTCAATTGCTGTTGCACCAGATTCGTTTTTTACGAAACGAGAAATGATTGATTTCATGTGTCTGCTCCAAGTACCACTTTGTTGACAGCTTCAATCCGGCAGATCTTCTTCTGTCCGCTCGGTGTGGGGTCACACTAGGTTAGAGAAATTTCCAATCGGTTAAATTTGCAGCGACAACTTGAAAAATAGCCGCCATAAGTACCTATAGTTAATTATAAATGTATGAGTTCATCAGACGCTGATCGAGCGGAACAAATCGGCTTGTTGGCGCCAGCTGTTTAAAGCCACACTCGCTAAATCGCTGCTGACATTCGCAAAAATGACTTTGGAGCAAACACCTCAAATCCCCTCCAAAGCTGCCAGTCCCTAAACATACAAACCAAGGCTTAACGTTCTGAGTGCGGTATTTTTCATACTTCTTTCGCTGGTCTGTTAGCAGAACATTCACGATAATCTCGATAAAATGCCGCGATCTTAGCGCGTTTAGGGATAAGTGAGATGCGAATTCACCTGGTCAGACTTATTATAGGTTTCTTGACGGCCACTTTTGCCAGCACAGCAATTGCGGATGATGGACCAGTCTTGGTGACTGTAGATCGAGCTAAAATTTTTCAAGTTGAAGATGGAGCTGCCGCGGTCATTGTCGGCAACCCCTTCATTGCCGATGTCGCAATGGTCGATCAGAACACTGTAGTTATCACCGGCAAGAGTTATGGAACGACCAACCTTGTCATATTGGATCAAGACAATAAACCGATAGTCGATGAAGTCGTTCAAGTGCGAGCATCTGAGCAGGACATAGTCTCGGTGTATAGGAACTCCGCGCGAGCGACATTTTCTTGCAGCCCAATCTGCGAACCAACTTTGCGTTTGGGAGATGCGGAAGAAACGTTCCAGAACACAGCTACCCAGGCTACCTCCAGAAACGAACTGGCAGAGCAAGCCGCCGGCAACAGATGAGGCTAAAGAGTAATCGTTGATGCTGAACGGAAGCCATAACCGCAATTTCGAAGGCCTTCGCAACCTTGCACTGCGTGCCTGTGCACGCAAGCTTGCCCGGAACAAAGAGGGCGCGACGGCAATTGAGTTCGCGTTGGTTGCTTTGCCGTTCTTCACGGTTGTGTTTGCCATACTGGAGCTTGGACTGGCATTTATTGTCAATCGCATGGTGGACAATGCGGTGATTGAGGCCTCCCGCATGATCAGAACTGGCCAAGCATCCCAAGCCAATTTTTCAACTGCGAACTTCAGGGATCAAGTCTGTGCATCCTTGCCAACGTTTCTTTGCAACGCAGATCGCATCCGCGTCAACGTTAGCGTTGCAAATGATTTTGTGAACGTAAACTCTATTGATTCGCTCTATGATGAGGATGGCAACTTGAAGGATGACAACGCCTATACGCAGTCTCAAAAAAGCGAGATTGTTGCTGTGAATGTTATCTATAAGTGGCCCATGTTCACGTCATTTCTAAACCTTTCGGTACTAGATCACGGCAACGAGCGCCACTTGTCGTCAACGATGGTTTTCCGAAATGAACCATGGTCCTAAGCACTCTTATCTCCGCGCCGGCTTAATCAGAGGTATTGAGAGGTCCGTCAGGCTATTCCGACGGAACGAGCAAGGAGTTGCGGGAATCGAGTTTGCAATGATCCTCCCATTCATGCTGGTTTTAATGATCGGGATGGTGGAACTTACTGATGCGCTGAATGTGGATCGCAAAGTTAGCCGGATGGCAAATGCCGTTACGGATTTGGTGGCTCAGGCTCAGACTGTCACTAGAAGCGAACTTAATGCCTATTTGCAGCTCGGCGAGACGATTCTCAAGCCATATCCTTCTGACGATCTTACCTTTGTCATCGCAGGTGTCACCTTTCAGGCAAATGGAGTCCCCGAAGTGGATTGGAGCTATCAAAGGAAAGCTGGTGTTGGCGGGCCGGCAAGTGATTGGTCCGCAGGCGACGAACCTCCCATCACACTTCCCGCCACACTTGTTTCTCCCAACACCTCAATAGTAGTCGGCGCAGTGACGCTTGGGTACACGCCTCCCTTAGCGGGGATATTTACGCAGTATTATTCCCGAGATTCTGTCATCACGCTGAATGACACATATTACCTTCGGCCAAGGCTTGTCGGCACGATCCAGTGCACTGACTGTTGAAGCGAAATCATGTTTCGAATTGTGGATTTGCCGTATTTATAACGTTGTAAAGCGCTGGTAGGGTCCTGCTAATTGCTGCGGCGCAGCAGTTTGATGAGCAGGAGTGACCCAGCCGATGGCGACGAACAAAACCTACGATCAAATCAAGGTCGGAGATACTGCGGAAATCGTCCGTGAGTGCTCCTCCAATGATCTTCTGGTGTTCGCCCACGCGTCCGGAAATCGGAACCCGATCCACTTGCCTGACACGGATTGGACAGGCGACGGACACATCGACAAACCAGTTGCTCCAGCAATGTGGATTGGCGGTCTAGCTTCGGCGGTGCTTGGAAACATCCTCCCCGGCCCCGGTACCATGTACAAAGCCCAGTCCTTCCGGTTCTTGGGGCGCGCTGCGGTCGGTGATAAACTGACGGTCCGCGTGACAGTTACGGAAAAAAGGCCGAACAACATCATCATGTTCGACATGGCTGTCTTGAATGAGACCGGTCAAAGCCTTGTTGAGGGGGAAGCTGAGGTCATCGCGCCGACGGAAACAATCGAGTTTGATTCAAGCGATATCCCTGCACTGCTTGTTCAGCGCCACCGGCATTTCAACCGGATGATCGAGCTGGCAAAAACTCTTCCCGCCTTGCCAACTGCCGTGGTTGCCCCGGATGATCCAAATTCCCTTGAAGGCGCTCTTATGGCCGCCCGGGAGGGATTGATTGAGCCCATCCTGATCGGCGCCAAGGATCGGGTCACCCAAGCCGCGGAGGAGTTGAACGAAACCCTCAACGGATACGAATTTGTCGACATAGAGGACGAGTCGGAAGCTGCCGGACGAGCCGTACAGATGGTTCACGACGGCAGGGTCAAAGCCATCATGAAGGGGCATCTTCACACCGACCACCTTCTCCATCACGTGGTGAAGAAAGATGGTGGCCTTCGAACAAAACGCCGGATCAGCCACGTTTTTGTGATGGACATTCCAGGGCGTAAAACACCGGTTCTGATATCAGATGCGGCTATCAACATCTCGCCGGACCTGAACACCAAAGTCGACATCACGCAAAATGCCATTGATGCGGCCCTTTCACTGGGTCTCCAGTCTCCACGTGTCGGCATTCTCTCAGCCATTGAGACGGTCAATCCGGCCATTCCGTCCAGTTTAGATGCAGCGGTTTTGTCGAAGATGGCGGAGCGGGGTCAAATCAAGGGCGGGATCGTAGATGGCCCTCTTGCTATGGATAATGCAATCGATGTGCAGGCTGCCCGGACCAAAGGGATCACATCACTAGTTGCCGGCCATGCGGAGGTTCTGATTGTGCCCAACCTTGAATCCGGCAATATGCTCGCCAAGGAATTGACATTTATAGCTCATGCAGAAGCAGCTGGATTGGTAATCGGTGCCAAAGTGCCGGTCATGTTGACCAGCCGGGCTGACGATGGGCGCGCACGTTTGGCCTCTTGTGCGCTGGCGCTTCTTTTCACCCATTGGAAAGAGAACTCTGCACCTGCCGGGATCTTTGACCGGGAGGAAGACTGATCATGGCCCCGGTCATTCTGGTTCTGAATTCCGGGTCGTCTTCGATCAAATTCTCACTCTATGACGGGCCGACAGCACAGGTCGTCGGACAAATTTCAGGGCTTGGTGCGGAACCGCACTTAAACCTCGTGGCCCCGCTTTCCGGACGCCAGATTGACAGAGCGTTAGACACCAGCGACGGCAGCTCTCACGGAGCGGCCCTGGCGGCTCTGCTTCCGATATTGAATGAAGAGCTTGGAGGACGACCTGTCGCGGCCGTCGGGCATCGCGTGGTCCACGGCGGGACCAAACACGATCTTCCGATCCGGATAACAGATGTTGTCATGCAAGAGTTGAGGGTATTGGAACCTCTCGCGCCTCTTCACCAGCCGCACAATCTTGCTGGCATCGAAGCCGCCCAGGAAGCTTTTCCAGAAGCTGATCAGGTGGCCTGTTTCGATACGGCTTTTCACCGGAAACACCCATGGGTCAACGATACCTTCGCCCTTCCCCGCTCCTTCTATAACGAGGGGGTTCGCCGATACGGTTTCCATGGGCTGTCTTACGAATACATCTGCGAATACCTGAAGCAAAACGCCCAAGACGCATACAAGGGAAAAGTCATTGTCGCACATCTCGGTAACGGTGCATCCATGTGCGCCATCCGGGCAGGCCAGAGCATCGGATCGACGATGGGGTTCACCGCTTTGGATGGCTTGCCGATGGGTACCAGATGCGGTCAGTTAGACCCGGGTGTCATTCTCTATCTCATGACAACAAACGGCATGAGCCCAGACGAGATTTCTGATCTTCTTTACAAGAAGTCCGGCCTGAAAGGTCTGTCTGGCATCAGCCAGGACATGCGCGCACTCAGCCAGAGTGACGATCCCAGGGCTGCGGAAGCGATCGAATACTATGTCTTCCGGGTGCGCCGTGAACTTGGTGCGATGGCAGCTGTTCTCAGTGGTGTCGACACACTTGTCTTTACCGGGGGCATTGGCGAAAACTCCGCGCTCATTCGCGAGCGCGTCTGCGCAGATCAAGAGTGGCTCGGCATTCAAATCGATCCTGCGCTGAACAATGCCGGCGACGGACCCATTTCCAAACAGAATTCTAAAGTCACTGTGCTGGCTGTCCCAACAAACGAGGAAGAAATGATCCGCCGGCACACGGAAGCTCTCCTCACGACCAGTCCTGTACCGGCCTGATCTCATCACAGTCTCTTTGGACAACTGGGCCGGTTCAGGTCGACATCGTCACGCCTATTAGTGTTGTCAATTGGCGTCGGCTTGGATGACCTTCGCATATGGCTTCTCGAAGGTGCGCAGCACTGGCCGGTAGTCGGAATGAACAACAGGTTCAAAACCGCCCGGGAGATCCGGTTCGATTGCGAGGTAGGCTGCGGGATCTTCCCGCCGCAAATCCATGAGCCCGGCTCTGATGGCCCGCTTCAAGACATCAGGCAAATCGGTGCGGACAGTATGCGCCGAATATGGAATGGGCGCTGACCGCCAGACGATGTCCAGATCTTCAAACTGGCTCCCGCCCGAAACGTAATATTCGTTCAGCGTACCGGCAGTGAAGCCGTTCTTCGCCTCCCCGGCCAGCGAGGACCATCCGAGCGTTGCGTGAACACGCCCATCCAACACGGCCCGAATGCCCTCGACCGGGTCCCGGACTTCAACAAGCGTCTGGAAATACTCCCGGGCGTTTATGCCGTCTGCCGCCAGGTTGACCAACGGCACCCGGTATCCTGTGACCGCATGTTTTGCACCGACACCGAGCCGCATATCCTTCAGACTTTCCAGCGAAACCGTTTCACCATCCCGCTTGGCGATCATGATGGCGTAAAAACGCGCCGGGAAATCATCCGGGCCGGCGGTCGCTAATGGCTCGACACATTCGCAAAGCTCAAAAGATGCGGCATACCCGGAGGGTGAGAGACGAATGTAGTCAATGCGCCCAGCTGCAAGAGCCTCGATGCCATCGGCCATAGTCGGCATCAAGAACAGGTCGACAGGTAAATCGGTGATCTCTTCCAGTGCCCTGCGAAAGGGTTCAATACGCTCTCGTGCTGTTTGTTCCGTTGCTACAACAACGCCCAACCGGACACGATCCGGGAGATCTGAATTCGCAACAGCCGACGTTGGCACAACAAGTACCAAGCATAACCCGACAAACAAAAAAAACCGTTTTATGTCCGTCACATATCTACCCTAATGCTGTCCGAAGAAACTGAAGAATAGTTCTCAGACCAATCATTGCCTAAAAGGTTCTCATGGCCAGCACGATTACCAACGTCGTCTTCGATATAGGAAATGTCCTGATCGAATGGAATCCGGAAAATCTCTATCGCAAACTTATACCGAACGATGACGAACGGCATGAGTTTCTGACGACAGTCTGCACTCTTGACTGGAATGTTCAACAAGACCTTGGACGGACCTGGACGGAAGCCGTAGAGGTTTTATCAAGGGAGTTTCCCGAGAAGACGGCGTTGATACGGGCCTACTCAGACCGTTGGCATGAAATGGTTCCTGGCCCGGTCCCGGGAACAGAGGTTCTTCTCTCCGAACTTAAAGCGAACAAAACACCGCTTTATGCGATCACAAACTTCTCTTCGGAGAAATTCGTCGAAGCGCAAGACAGGTTTCCATTTCTGAAAACCAGCTTTCTGGACATCGTGGTCTCAGCGGAAGAGCGCATGCTTAAGCCGGATGTGCGGATCTACCAGATCCTAATCGATCGCAATGATCTCGCCCCCGAACGCTGCCTCTTCATTGATGACTCACTCCCGAATGTTGAAACCGCACGGCGATTGGGAATGACTGCGCATCATTTTGAAAACGCAGCGGGTTTGGAACGTGAGCTGGCTGCGCTCAACTTGATCACGCGGTGAATCCGAGCCGCATGGCTAACCGGAAAAACCCTCAAGGACATTCACGCAGTTGGTCCCAAGCGCATCGACGGCGTAGCCGCCTTCCAGGATGAAGATGGTCGGCACGCCAACGCGCGCAAGACGTTGCCCCAACCTCACAAAATCTTCGGAATTGAACTTGAACCCGGAGATCGGATCCCGCTCGAAGCAATCCAATCCGAGCGAAACAATCATTGCCTCCGGCTTGTAAACGAGAAGCCAGCGGCACGCCTCGTCGAGCGCCGGCGAATATGCTTCCCAGTCTGTTCCAAGGGGCAACGGCCAGTTGCGGGTAAAACCGGTTCCGGCATGTTCACCGGTTTCGTCCGCATAGCCCAGAAAATAAGGGTATTCGTCCTTCGGATCAGCGTGAAGAGACAGGAAGAGAACGTCGGGCCGATCATAAAACAGCGCTTGCGTGCCGTTCCCGTGGTGATAGTCGACATCCAGAATTGCGACGCGGTGAAGACCATAATCCCGAAGGTATTGCGCGGCGACTGCGGCATTGTTGAAGAAACAATACCCGCCGAAAAAATCGTGCCCGGCGTGGTGTCCCGGGGGGCGGCAAAGTGCGAAAACAGACTTTTCCCCGTCGAGCACGAGTTTGGCAGCCGTCAACGCGGTATCTGCTGAGGCCCGCGCGGCCCTGTAGGTATGCTCACCAAGCGGTGTGCCGGCATCCATGGAGTAGCGCCCTAGCAGTCCGTCGATGTGTTCGACCTTTGTGTCCTGCCGAAGGCTTCTGATTGGCCAGACGAAGGGAAAGGCTTCCGCATCGCGGCCACTGGCTGTCCACAGCGACCAGAACCGCTCAAGGAAGGATACATATTCCTCGGAGTGCACCCGGTGAAGCGGTCGGATCGGAAACTCCAATGGTGGGATGACGTCACCGACTTTGCGGTCTTTCACCGTCGACAAGACGATTTCCGCCCTGCTCGGAATTTCGACAGCGGGCTGGAGCTTACCGTCTGAAATTTCTTGCGCCGGTGCGTGGGCTAGCTGGGTCGCTGAAAAAACCGTCTTCACAATTTGGCCCCCGTCCCGGTGAAATCACTTTGTCGAAGAATACTCTAAACGATCTTAAGAGAAACGGAATTCCGTTACCTGGTTATAGCTGGCACCGGGTTTCAGAAACACATCCGTGAACGTCTTCTGATTGACGCTATCTGGCCAACGTTGTGCTTCCAGGCACAAGCCTGCATGAGCACCGTAGTTTTTCCCGGCAAGTCCAGGCACCGGCACATCGATCTTTCCGCCGTCGTAGAGCTGCAGCCCGGGTTCAGTTGTCCAGACTTCCATCCGTCGGTCACCGCTTTTATCTTCCAGTGCTGCAGCAAACTCGACAGCATCTCTCGGTGCATCTGACAGGCAGAAATTGTGATCATAGATCACCGCCTCTTCTCCCGATTTTCGGCGCAGCCGCCGGCCATCCTGAAAATCATAGGGCGTCCAGGCAACACTCCGGATCTCCCCAATTGGAATCAGATGATCATTAACGGGGACATAAGTTTCTGCGGCGATCTCTAGTTGGTGATCCAGGATCGTATCGCTGCCGTCGAGATTGAAATAACTGTGTTGCGCCAGGTTGACCGGAGTGGTCTGGTCAGTCGCTGCTGACATCTTCACCCGCACCGCACCTGCGCCTGTCAGAGTATACCGGACCAGCACCTCAACACGTCCCGGATAGCCCATATCGCCGTCCTCTGACACGAGTTTGAGCAACACGCTCGCTTTGTCGCTTTGCTCAATCTGCCAGTTTCGCCGCGAGAACCCTTGAGTGCCTCCATGGAGATGATGGCCGTTGTCATTCTGATTCAACTGATACGCACGCCCGTCGATCTCTAACTTGCCATTTGCAATCCGGTTCGCACACCGGCCGACGATTGCGCCGAAATACGGTGAGTGATCCAGATAGTCCTGCAAATTGTCGAAACCCAAGACGACTGATTGACCTGCGAATTTCAGATCCCGGATGATAGCGCCGAAGGTTAGTACCGATGCTTCAAGCTCGCCCTTCTTCAAGGTGATCTCCTCGACGGGAGTGCCCTCCGGAAGAACACCGAATTCCTGGATCATTAAGAAAACTCCTGGAGAAAAACAAAAAAGGCGGCGAGGATTTCGCCGCCTTTCTCAAACCACGTCAAGACTTTAGAGCGTCTGATTGTACTCACCAACCTCGGGATTTTCCCGCAGAACCGCATCAACAGCCTTGAACATTTCATGAAGCCGCGCTTCCGAAGCCGGACTTTCGACCACAACGACAAGCTCCGGCTTGTTCGAAGAGGCCCGAACGAGGCCCCAGGTGCCGTCTTCGCTGACAACGCGGATACCGTTGACTGTGATCAGATCGGTAATGGATTGCCCAGCAATTTTCTCGCCAGCGCCATGCATTTCCTTGAACCGGGCGACAACCCGGTCAACGACATCGTATTTTACTTCGTCAGCACATTTCGGTGACATGGTCGGCGAGCCCCAGGTTTTGGGCAAATCCCTGCGCAGGTCTGCCATGGACTTGTCCGGGTTGCGATCGAGCATGTCGAGAATGGCGATTGCGGACACCAGGCCATCATCATAACCGCGGCCGATGGGCTTGTTGAAGAAATAGTGTCCCGACTTCTCAAAGCCGACGATTGCGTCCAGCTCGGTCACCCGGCGCTTGATGTAGGAGTGACCAGTCTTGAAATAGTCGGTCTTGGCGCCGTTGGCCTGAAGCACGGGATCTGTGTTGAACAGACCAGTGGACTTCACGTCGACAACGAACTGGCTGTTCGGGTGCAATGCCGAGATATCGCGGGCCAGCATGACACCGACCTTGTCGGCGAAGATCTCTTCGCCCTCATTGTCGACAACGCCGCAACGGTCTCCGTCTCCGTCAAACCCGAGACCGACATCCGCGCCAACTTCCAGAACCTTGTCCCGGAGAGCATGAAGCATTTTCATATCTTCCGGGTTCGGATTGTAGCGTGGGAACGTGTGGTCGAGCTCGGCATCAAGCGGAATGACCTCCGCGCCGAGCGCTTCGAGGATTTTTGGCGCAAAGGCACCGGCTGTGCCGTTGCCACAAGCTGCAACTACCTTGATCGGTTTTTTCAATTTTGCGCGGTCTGTCAGCTCCTTGAAGTAAACATCTGCAAAGCCGTCGACGAAGCGATAGTTGCCGCCACCTTTCAAATCAAAGGCCGCATCCAAAACGATTTCCTTGAGCCGTCCCATCTCGTCTGGACCGAAGGTGAGCGGGCGGTCGATCCCCATTTTCACGCCGGTCCAGCCATTGTCGTTGTGGGACGCCGTGATCATTGCAACGGCCGGAACATCGAGTGCAAACTGCGCGAAATAGGCCATTGGCGACAAAGCCAAACCAATGTCGTGAACATTCACGCCCGCTGCCAGAAGTCCGTTTATCACAGCCATCTTGATCGATGCGGAGTAGCCCCTGAAATCATGCCCAACGACGATATCGGGCCGCACGCCGCGTTCATGAATGAGCGTGCCGATGCCCATACCGAGCGCCTGCATTCCCATCAGGTTGATTTCTTTTTCGAACAGCCAACGCGCGTCGTACTCGCGGAAGCCCGTTGGCTTCACAAGCGGCAACGTTTCATATTCATAGGTGTTCGGTGTAAGGGCAGGTCTTGGCTTCGGAAACATGAAGTCCTCTAAAAGCTTTGGCATCTAATTGGTGTATAGGAGGCCATTGTGACAGCAAAGACAAATCTACTGGATCAGTACTAGGGTGCCGTTTGAAATGTCAAACCGGTCCAGCTTGTTGAGAGCCGTCATGCCAAGTAGCGGGATCGACAGACTGCTGTCTTGCAACACCAATGCCTCAATGTTTCTCAAATTGATCCGGCCGATCTGCAGCCGGTCTATGATAGCCCGGGCGCCATAGGTGGTTCCGTTGGCGGTACTGACCCGAAGTTTGAAATCGTCGTTTGCCGGGAAAATACCCACAGTCCGCGCGACTGAAACCGGCAGAACCGTCGCAGACGCGCCCGTATCGACCAGCATTTCATGCATCTGACCGTTCAGATGAACGTCTGCCACAAACTGACCGCTTCGGTTTGCCGATATCCGATGCCGGCGTTCACCGGTCTCTAAAGGGGCATTTGATGTTGCAGCTGCAGTCTCACTTGTCTGGTTGTTTTGATGTTCAACCCATAACGGGACGATAGGCGCAATTGCTGCGCACAAAACCAGGACGATTAGAAAACGATACATGGGCCGCCTCGTTTGCCGGAAGCCTAGCGCTATCACAACAACCTTATCGCACCGTAAAGCGTTCTGGGTTCAATTTAGACACCCGAACATCGGTCCAATACGGCTGACACAAAAGAAAAACGCGGCGCCATTTGGCACCGCGTTTAAAGACAAAAAGCCGTCAGATTTATTTGGTGCCGTACATCCGGTCACCAGCGTCTCCAAGACCTGGCACGATGTAGCCCTTTTCGTTGAGCTTCTCATCAATGGAAGCTGTATAGATCGGCACATCTGGCTGTTTCTCGTTGAATTTCGCCACACCTTCAGGAGATGCCAGCAGGCACAGGAACCGGATGTTGTTTGCGCCGCGTTCTTTCAGTTTATCGACAGCTGCGATGGCCGAGTTTCCGGTCGCCAGCATTGGGTCGACAACAATAACGAGACGTTCGTTCAGATCTTCTGGAGCCTTGAAATAGTATTCGACCGGCTCAAGAGTTTCCGGATCACGATAAAGGCCGACGTGGGCGACGCGTGCAGACGGCACGAGGTCAAGCATACCTTCCAAGAGACCATTACCGGCGCGCAGGACGGATGCAAATACAAGCTTCTTGCCCGCCAGTGACGGTGCCTGCATTTCGGCAAGCGGCGTTTCGATGGTCTGGCGAACCAGCGGAAGATCGCGGGTCACTTCGTAACACAGCAGCGTCGAAATCTCGCGCAATAGACGCCGGAACCCCTGAGTTGACGTTCCCTTGTCGCGCATGATGGTGAGTTTGTGCTGGACCAGCGGATGGCTGATGACATTTGCTCCGGACATATCTGCCTCTCTTTGTGTGGGCCGCATCCGATAGCGGGCGGTCTTCCGTTTGTTTGATGTTGTGGACCTATGCCCCGAACGGCAACCAAAAAATAGAGCCCGGGTTCATCATTTTTTCCAGTTTTTCCCGCAATTCCCGGTTTTCGGAGATTATCGCGGCTCCAGCCCGGCTGGTTCCCCCTTCCAGAATGCAGGACAACGGCAATTGTTCTTGCTCAACATCCAGCTCCTTGCGCAGCATGGCCGCGAGTTTGTCCGTCAACGCAATCGTGACAGCGCGTAGTTCCGTCTGCCGGTCCAATGCCTGATCATCAGACACGTCGTCAGTTTCGGATTTCATACTGAGAACACCGGTGCTCACGAATAATCCGGTGTGTTCTGCCTCGCCCGGTCCTGTCAGCGTATCAAGCTCATCCACCTCATATCCGGCCCAGGCCAGCGGCTCCACAAGGGAATAGACCATTCTTTGGGCGGTCAGATGAAAGGGCACAATATCCTGATTTGCGGGATTGGCCTTCACAGGATGCGCAAAACTGTCTCCAAACGAGACGTCGCCCTCGGCGGCGCCGCCCTCCCACAACGGAGCAAGGCTTTGCAACAAACGATCCAGCAGAACAGCGGCGTCAACCGCCCCCCAGCCTTCGCTGCCAATTTTTACAACGAGGTTTCCAGGACGCGTGGATTGACCTTCGCCAAAGAGATCGGGACGCAAGGCCAGCGCTTCGCCAAACCGCTTCAAGTGGCGCTGGAGGAGTTTAAAGAAATCACCTTCCTGCTCGGCGCTAAGCTGAAGTCCGTTGGCCAGTTCTTCGATTTCAAGACGGATCAAAGCGTCTGCATCAACTCGGAAAGGATCGACAGGATCGGAGGAAAACGATCCTGCGGCGAACATGTTGATGACCGCCAATGCCGCGGCCTCACGGCCTTTGACTTCGGTTCCAGCCATCGTGTCTTCGTAGAACCAGCCCTGAGGTGTGTGCACATCCATGTAGGCCGCGAGAATTGCCAAGTCCGATGCCGCTGCAAGAAGCTCATCCGCTGACTGAAAGTTGCGCGCCGACGCAAGTGTGCTCCACCGATCAACGCCCCCTGCTTCAAACAAACGCCAGACGCCGTAGGGCGGGATCTGGAAATCAGGATAGGTCTGCTTGGTGATTTCAAGAACCTGGATCAAGGCTTGATCCAGTTTGCTGATGTCCACGCTAACATGATCCAGTTCATCAGCGAGCGCGCGATCCAGAAGGTTGTTCGCGACTAAGCGAACGCGTTCGGCCTTGAAGATTTCCAACAGGCTGTTGTCGTTTTGGGCTTTGGTGGTCATGGTCGGCGTACTTAGCTGCCAATTTTTGCGCTGTCGAGACGGGTCAGCAACCGGTTGCGTGTGCTGTCGTCACAAAACGCGGCCATGATGGCCGTCCGGCTGATCTCCATTTGATCGTCTCTTGTCCAGCCGAATGTCTCCGCAACAGACAAATACTCTTTGCCGAGTGTGGTGCCAAAAAAGGGCGGGTCATCGGAATTCAGGGTGATCTTGACCCCTTCTTTTCGAAGCATGTTCACCGGGTGAAAGCGCAAGACGGAATAAACGCCAAGCGCGATGTTCGATCCCGGACACACTTCCAGGACAACGTCTTCGTCGACGAGCCGTTTCACAAGATCCCGATCTTCAATGGCCCGGACACCATGGCCAAGACGCTTGACCCGCAAGAACTCCAGAGCTGCGGTGATGCTTTCCGGTCCGCCAAACTCCCCGGCATGGGCTGTCGTTCCCAACCCGGCATCGGCTGCCATACGGAACGCCTTGGCAAAGTTTGCCGGATGTCCGGAACGTTCATCCCCTGCAAGACCAAAACCGGTGACCAGGGGATGGGGATTGCCAATCACTTCCTTGACGACACGTTCGACGGAGGCTGTGCCGAAGTGCCGTACACCGATTGCGATCATCCGGCCGTCTATGGCCGTATCGATTTTTGCCCGTTCGATCCCGGCCGCAAGGCCTTCTACATAGGAACGGTAGGAAAGACCGGCGGCTTGAGCATGATCGGGCGAAAAGAAAATCTCGCCGTAGATCGCCCCTTCCGCTGCAAGTATCCGGAAATAAGTCTCGGCAAGGAGCGCGTAGTCAGCCGGTGTCTTGAAGACGGAACTGGCCGTGTCATAGGCTTTTAGGAAAGAGGTAAAATCGGACCAGACGTACTGCCCCTTGCCGTCAATCACCTCTGAGACATCGACACCATGCTGATCAGCGAGCTGACGGACGAGACGCGGAGGAGCGGCCCCTTCAATGTGGCAGTGAAGTTCGACCTTGGGAACCGCGAGAATTTCGTCCTTACCTTTTGGGGCCACAGTCGTCCGCTGTCCTTCTCTTACAGGAAACTGGTTCCGTGCGGGCCTTGGTCGATCCCAAGATGATCCGCAACGCTCTCCCCAATATCGGCGTAAGTCTTGCGCCCGCCAATACCCTTGCCCGCAATGCCGGGTCCCGTGGCGATCACAGGAACATGTTCGCGGGTATGATCCGTCCCGCGCCAGGTCGGGTCGCATCCGTGATCAGCCGTCAGGATTAGGAGGTCACCCTCCCGCATTTTGGCAATCATTTCCGGAAGGCGTCCGTCAAAGTGCTCTAGTGCCGAAGCATATCCCGGAACATCGCGGCGATGCCCAAAAAGGGAATCGAAGTCGATGAAATTGGCGAAGATCATGTCGCCATCTTGCGCCAGATCCATGGCTTCAAGGGTCTTGTCAAAAAGCTGATCATTGCCAGCCCCCTTCAGAACCTTGGCCACGCCCTGATGCGCAAAGATGTCGGAGATTTTTCCAATGCCATAGACTGTCCGACCATCAGCAGTCAGCCGATCAAGCAACGTTGGCTCAGGCGGCAAAACGGAATAATCGCGGCGGTTGGCCGTGCGCTCGAACGTATCAGCGCTCTCGCCGAGAAAGGGTCGCGCAATCACGCGCCCGATGTTGTACGGGTCCGCGAATTCGCGCGTGATTTCGCAAAGGTCATAGAGCTTCTCCAGGCCGAAATGCTCTTCGTGAGCAGCGATCTGAATGACCGAGTCAGCGGAAGTGTAGAAGATCGGCTTCCCGGTCTTCACATGCTCGTCCCCGAGTTCTGCGATGATCTCGGTCCCGGAGGCATGTTTGTCGCCCAAGATTCCATTCAATCCGGCTTTTTCGCTGATCTTGGAAATCAGCTCTTTCGGAAATGTCGGGATTGTTTCCGGGAAATAGCCCCAGTCGAACCGGACTGGCACGCCCGCGATTTCCCAGTGCCCGGACGGGGTATCCTTGCCGTTCGAGACTTCGGCTGCATAGCCCCAAAGTCCTTCTGGCTCCCCAGAATAGGTCAGACCCGGAACGTCTTCACCGGTGGACAGACGGCCGGCCGCACCGAGCCCAAGCCGGTCCATATTCGGGACCGACAGAGGACCAGAGCGAAGGCCGTCCCTGTCGCCCTTTCTTTCCGCGCAATGCTGCGCAATGTGGCCAAGGGTATCCGACCCCACATCGCCAAAGGCGTCCGCATCCGCCGCGCCGCCAATCCCGAAACTGTCCAGTACGCACAAGATCGCACGGGGCATGAGCATCTCCTCATTATTGTTGCCGACATGTTATGCCGGAGAGGGCTGGGTTTTGCTCCCGGCCCGGCCGCGGTTACGGCGCGATGCGCTCTACAACACTCGGACGATCCATGACGTCCTTTGCTGAACCGACGGTGTAGGCTGCACGCAATGCGATCGCTGCGGCTTCTGCTTCTTCTTCGTTGCGGGCATGCACGATTGCAAGCGGGCTATCTGCGTCAACCGAATTGCCCACGCCGGCAAGGCTAGTGAACCCAACAGATGGGTCGATCACGTCAGCAGCAGCTTTACGTCCGCCGCCAAGAGCAACGACGGCAACCCCGACACCGCGCGCGTCGATTTCTGTAACGACGCCGTCCTCAAACGGATACACCGGTGCCTCGAAATTGGCTTTCGCAAGATAGAGTTCCGGCTTTTCCATGAAGTCGGCAGGCCCACCAAGCGCACTCACCATTTCGGCGAACTTCTCTGCCGCCTTGCCACTCTCAAAAGCTGACCGCATCATATCACATCCAGCCTCAGCATCTTCAGCAAGGCCGCCGCTTGCGAGGAGTTCGCCGCCTTGCGCGACAGTGACATCCCACAAACGGTTGTCGATGGCAGTCCCTTTCAGGAAATCGACAGCGTTCTGCATCTCGATTGCATTGCCCGCAGCAGAAGCCAAAGGCTCATTCATGTCGGTGAGCAGAGCTGTTGTTTTGAGGCCAGCGCCATTAGCGACCAAGACCAGGCTCTCGGCAAGCGCGCGTGCTTCTTCAAGCGTTGCCATGAACGCGCCACTTCCCCACTTCACATCGAGCACAAGCCCTTGAAGACCCGCTGCCAGTTTCTTGGACAAAATGGACGCGGTGATCAGGTCAATGCTCTCGACCGTCGCGGTCACATCCCGGATGCCATAAAAGCGTTTGTCGGCCGGAGCGAGATTGCCAGTCTGACCGATCACGGCACAGCCGACTTCCTTCACGACCTTCTTGAAAAGTGCATTGTCCGGCTGCGTCTTGTAGCCCGGAATGCTGTCGAACTTGTCGAGTGTACCACCGGTATGGCCGAGGCCACGGCCGGAGATCATCGGGACGGCTGCACCGCAAGCCGCAAGTGCCGGAGCCAGCATTAGCGAAACGTTGTCACCCACACCGCCGGTGGAGTGTTTATCAAGGACTGGAGCTTCAATGTCCGACCAGTCCAGAACATCGCCGCTGTCGCGCATCGCGAGCGTTAGAGCGACACGCTCATCAATGGTGAGACCCTTGAAAAAGACCGCCATGGCAAGGGCGGAAACCTGTCCTTCGGTGACAGATCCGTCAGCGAGGCCCTTTACGAAAAACGCGATCTCTTCGGAGGACAGCGCTCCGCCGTCCCGTTTTTTCCTGATGAGCTCTTGTGGCAGCATCTTAGTATCCTTCACCCACTGCGGCGTCTTTGCCGTCTATCGTTGCCGTGAGAGCATCGAGCAACCCGCTCGCGCCAAAACGGAAGGTTGAGGCGGACACCCAATTGTGTCCCATGATCTTGTCTGCAAGCGCGAGGTAGGCAGCCGCATCCGAAGCGGTTTTAATCCCGCCGGCAGGTTTAAAGCCGATGACGCGCTCAGCGTTGTCACGCCGCGCTTCTTCGATGGCCGTCAGCATGATTTCAGCAGCTTCCAAAGTGGCGTTGACAGTAACCTTGCCGGTCGAGGTCTTGATGAAGTCCGCACCGGCTGCGATCGCAACATTGGACGCAGCATGGATCAGGAGCGGATCCTTGATCTCGCCTGTCTCGAGAATAACCTTCAAGATGGCAGGTTCTGGAATCGCGGCCTTGACCTGAATGATCTGCTCTTCGGCAAACCCTTTACGGCCCTCGACAAACGTCCGGTAAGGCATGACGAGATCAATCTCGTCCGCACCATCGGCAATCGCCTGCCGAGTTTCAGCGACCACAGCTTGCGTGTCTTCACCGCCAGCCGGGAAATTGACGACTGTCGCAACTTTGACCCCAGTTCCGGCGAGCTCCTTGACAGCCTGCGCGACGAAACGGGGCCACACGCATACGGCAGCAACGGCGCCATGCGGTGTCACTGTGCGATTGGTCAAAGCCGTAATATCTTCAACCGTGCAATCGTCATTCAGGTTGGTCAAATCCACCAGGCCAAGGGCCCGTTTGGCGGTTTCAATCATATCGGTCATTGGCCGACCTCTTTTACAAAAGCGCGGACAAGCTGCTTCATCCGTTCCATGCCGGTGAGCGCAACGGATTTGGTTTCGTCGTGCGACAAGGCATGGGTTTGCATGCCGGCACCGTAGTTGGTGATGATGGACATCGCTGCGACACGCATCCCCAGGAACCGGGCCATGATGACTTCCGGGACGGTCGACATGCCGACCGCATCTGCGCCCAACATCTTAGCCATGCGGATTTCGGCAGGTGTCTCAAATGACGGGCCGGAGAACCACATGTAGACGCCTTCTGCGACAGGGTCGCCAGTTTCTTCGGCAACTTTCTTCATTGCCGCCCGAAGGTCCTGATCATACGCCGCACTCATGTCGAGGAAGCGCTTCTCGTCTTCTTCGCCGATCAGCGGGTTTTTGCCAGACCAATTGATATGATCCGAAATGACCATCGGACTTCCGGGAGCAACTTCTTCGCGCAAGGACCCGGCGGCATTGGTTGCAAGCAGGATGTCGCAGCCGAGCTCCTTCAAGGTTTCAACTGGTGTCCGCATGACGGTCGGATCGCCACCTTCATAATAGTGCGCGCGGCCCGACAGGATGACCACAGGAACCCCGGCAAGCGTGCCGGCAACCAGCTCGCTGGAATGCGATGTTACCGTGGACACCGGAAACTCGGTCAGATGAGCATACGGAATGCGGACTGCATCCTCGACCTCTTCGGCCAAAGTTCCGAGCCCGGATCCCAGGATCATGCCAATTTTGTAGGAGCCCTCGCGGGCGGCGCGCACAATATCCGCGCACTCACGGCCATAACCACTCATGGTGGGTCAGTCCTTCTTGTCTTCTAGTTCAAATGCCGCCGGCAGCAATTCATCAAGTGTGAAGCTGCGGCGAATGCCGTTGAGGTCCGCAACATGGACCACAAGATTTTCAGTTCCGAATTCCGCAAACCGCTGACGGCACATGCCGCACGGGGTGCATAGGGCCGCATCGCCAATCACGACCGCTTCTTCGATTTCCCGGTAACCGGCGGCAATCATGGCGCTGGCTGCACCACCTTCAGCGCATACGCTGACAGGATAGGATGCATTCTCCACATTGCAGCCGGTGAAAATCGTCCCATCCGGAGTGCGGAATGCTGCCCCAACCAGGAAGTTGGAATAAGGGGCATATGCCTTTTCGCGTACCGCTTTGGCGGCCTCGAACAGCTTGTCCAGATCGCTCATGACCGCTCCTTCAGATACGGAATACCAGCAGCTTTCGGCGGGATTGCTTTCCCGATGAAGCCAGCAAGCAGGATGACCGTCAGGATGTACGGTAGCGCCTGGAAGAACTGGACCGGGATCTCGCCAATGCCAGGAACCTCTTGCCCTTGCATGCGGATCGCCGTTGCATCGAGGAACCCAAAGAGCAGGCAAGCGAACATCGCGCTCGCAGGCCGCCACTTGGCGAAGATCAGCGCTGCAAGCGCAATAAAGCCCTTACCGGCGGTCATATCCTTGATAAAACCGGCAGACTGAGCGATCGAAAGATAACTGCCCGCAAGCCCGCAGAGAATGCCGCATGCAATCACGGCCCGGTAGCGAAGCCAGGTCACCGAAATACCTGCCGTGTCCACGGCGGCCGGGTTTTCACCCACCGCGCGAAGTCGCAAACCAAAACGCGTGCGGAAAAGCACCCACCATGTGACCGGCACGGCAACAAAGGCGGCATAGACCAGGATGTTATGACCGGACAAAAGCTCGGCATAGATCGGGCCGATAATCGGCACATCGCGCACTTGCTCAGCGCCCGGCAAAACGATGTCGCGGAAGCGGCCATCCCCTTGAAGCGACGGCGTCCGCCCCCCCTGGCTGAACCAGGTTTGTCCGAGCAGGGCCGTCAATCCGGCCGCAAGGAAGTTGATGGCAACGCCTGAGACAATCTGGTTGCCGCGGTTGGTGATGGATGCAAATCCGTGGATGAGCGCCAGGCCAATCGATACGGCAATGCCCGCCATGAGCCCAATCCAGGCGTTGCCGGTAATGTAGGCGACCGCACCCGCGCCGAAGGCAGCGCCAAGCATCTTGCCTTCCAGGCCAATGTCGACGATCCCCGAACGTTCGGAATAAAGCCCTGCCAGACAGGCCAGCAGGAGCGGCGTTGACAGGCGGACCGTGGAATCAAGTGTCAGGATCAACGTCTCAAACATGATCAAGCCTCCTGCGCCGTTTTGGGCCGAGCGGGCATGAAAAACTGGGCAATGGCCGGCCGGAACATATGCTCAAGCGCACCGGCAAACAGGATGACCAGACCCTGGATTACAATAATCATGTCACGCGTGAGGTTGGGCATCTCAAAGGAGAGCTCTGCGCCGCCCTGATACAGCATCCCGAACAGGATAGACGCCAGCAGAATCCCGACCGGGTGAGCCCGACCCATCAGCGCAACGGCGATGCCAACAAAGCCATACCCAGTCACGAAATCGATCAGCAAGCGGTGTTGGGACCCCATGATCTCGTTGATTGCCATCATGCCAGCAAGACCGCCGGAAATCAGCATGGTCACCACTGTGATGCGGACCGGCGAAATGCCTGCATAGACTGCCGCGGTCGCGTTGGCGCCAAAGGAGCGGATTTCAAACCCGAGTTTAGTCCGCCAGATCAACAGCCAGACCAGTACACAGGCTGCCAAAGCAACAAACAGCGCGAGATTGACTGGCGCAAAACCGAAGCCGAAAGATGGGAAGATGTCGTTTAGGAACGGCAAGCGGCCGCCATCTTCAAAGGTGCGGGTCTCGTTCTGCATGGAGCCTGGCTTTTTCAAAAAGCCATTGAGCAGATAGACCATCAAGGACGCAGCAATGAAGTTGAACATGATGGTGGTGATAACCACGTGGCTGCCGCGCGTTGCCTGAAGCCAGGCCGGGATGAAGGCCCATGCCGCGCCCATCAAAGCGGATCCAAGAATAGCGAACGGCAATGTGACGTACCACGGCACATAATGGTCCAACGCCAGACACGCTATGGCCACGCCTAGACCGCCCAGGTACGCCTGCCCTTCACCGCCAATGTTGAAGAGGCCTGCATGAAACGCGACCGCCACCGCGAGCCCGGTGAAGATAAAGTTGGTCGCATAAAAGAGTGTGTATCCGAAACCTTCCGTGTAGCCGAGAGAACCCCAGATCAGGACTTTCACAGCATCGATCGGGTTTTCACCGATCAGGATCACCACAAGACCGGAGACCAGAAATGCGGCCGCAAGATTCAGGAACGGGATCAGGCCGTAATCGACCCACCGGGGTAGCTGGCCGCCACTCATTGGACGTCTCCTTCAACGGCGATCTTATTGTCTTCAATCCCGGCCATCAGCAGGCCGAGATCACTTTCTTCAGCATCCGCGCCACGTTCGCCCACGACCTTGCCGTCGAACATCACAAGCACCCGGTCGGACAGACCACGGATTTCGTCGAGCTCCACGGAGACCAAAAGGATACCTTTTCCCGCATCCCGTAATTCAATGAGCCGCTTGTGAATAAACTCGATTGCACCGATGTCCACACCACGGGTCGGCTGGCCGACCAAAAGGATGTTTGGGTCCCTTTCGATTTCCCGAGCCAGAACAACCTTCTGCTGGTTGCCACCTGAGAAGTTAGCGGTCTTGAGCATCGGATTTGGCGGCCGGATATCGTATTTCTCGATTTCATCGACCGCATTTTTCTTGATCGCTGGCAGGTCGAGCAGAAGGCCTTTTGAATAGGCAGGGTCCCGGTGATACCCGAGAATGGAGTTCTCATACTCGGCAAAACTGTTGATCAGCCCCATACGGTGCCGGTCTTCTGGAACATGGCCCATGCTCTTTGCGCGCATATCGGCGGCGTCCGGTGCCCGGTTGGCCAGATCAATCGTCTCACCGTTGATTTTCAAGGTACCCCGGGTGGCGCGACGGATGCCGGAAAGAGTTTCGAGAAGTTCTGACTGCCCGTTACCGGATACGCCCGCGATGCCGACGATTTCGCCTTCATGCACCTTGAAAGAAACATCCTTCACAACTTCGACGCCGCGGCTGTCTGTCACCGTGAGGTTTTCCACCTCGAGAACGGGCGCTTTGGGTTCGGCTGGTTTCTTGTCGACCCGCAACAACACGCTGCGCCCGACCATCAGCTCGGCCAGCTCCTCCATTGAGGTGTTCTTGGTCTCGCGGGTCGCCACCATCTCTCCGCGGCGCATGACAGACACCATGTCGGTCGCAGCCATGATTTCGCGCAGTTTGTGCGTGATCAGCAGGATGGTTTTGCCTTCGTTCTTCAGAACTTCCAGGATCTTGAACAGGTGGTCCGCTTCGGCAGGCGTCAAAACGCCGGTCGGTTCATCCAGGATCAGGACTTCAGCGCTGCGATAGAGTGCTTTCAGAATTTCGACACGCTGCTGAAGTCCGACCGGCAGCTCACCGGTGATTGCTTCCGGATCAACCCGGAGCTCATATTCGGTTTCCAGGCGATGTAGTTCGGATCGGGCCCGGTTAAGACCGCCGGCCAGAAGCGCACTGTCTTCCGCGCCAAGGACGACATTTTCCAGAACGGTGAAATTGTCGACCAGCATGAAGTGCTGGTGAACCATCCCGATCCCCATCCCGATCGCAGCCTTCGAGTCCGAGATCGTGACCTTATTGCCGTTGACCAGAATGTCTCCGGTGTCAGCTTGATAAAAGCCGTAAAGGATCGACATCAAGGTCGATTTGCCCGCGCCATTTTCACCGATAATGCCGTGGATTGATCCCTTCTTTACAACAAGGTCAATGTCCTTGTTGGCATGGACCGCACCAAAGCTTTTGTTGATCTTGCGCAGCTCAATTGCAGGTGTTTCGCTCATGCCATCCCCCAGGCGTGACGATTACTTTTTGTCATTCTTGCTGTGTCCTGTTCAGCGTTCAGGCATGCCTTCAAAAAGGGCACGGCCCATCCGCCACCACATCATGGACCACAATCTCCCCGTTGGAGATTGCGTCGACCGCTGCATTTGCAGCTGCTTTCATGTCTTCTGAAATCAGGGCCTGATTGTTTTCATCCAGCACCCAGTCCATGCCGCCTTCCTTAAGGCCCAGAACCTGGATGCCTGGAGCGAAGGATCCATTCACTGCAGTGGTAAAACTGTCGTAAACTGCATTGTCCACGCGCTTGCGGATGGATGTCAGTACCTTGCCCGGATGCAGGCCATTCTGATTGCTGTCTGTCCCAAGTCCGAGAACCCCAGCATCTGCGGCAGCCTGCAAGACACCAATCCCGGTCCCACCCGCTGCCTGGATAACCACATCCGCGCCGCGATTGATCTGGCCGCGCGCCAATTCCGCGCCGCGCACCGGATCGGCAAACGCTGCCGGCGTGTCTCCGGTCATATTCGAAAGGACCTTGGTTTGCTGGTTTGCCGCCAGTGCACCTTGCTTATAGCCGCACAAGAAACGCTGAATGATCGGAATATCCATGCCGCCGACAAATCCGATCGTCCCGGTTTTTGAGGCCATGCTGGCCAGCAAACCACCGATGTAGGCGCCTTCATGTTCCTTGAAGACGTAGGAACGGACATTTGGCTGCTCGACCACCATATCGACGATGGCAAAATCTTCTTCCGGAAACTCCGACGCCACCTGGCCCAGCGCATTTGCCTGGTTAAACCCGATGGCAACAATTGGTTCACTGCCGCGGCTGGCAAAGTTCCGCAGTGCTTGAAGGCTCTGCGCATCGCGTTCCAGCTCAAATTCCCGCACAGCCTCGCCGGTTTCATCCGTGAACCGTTTCACGCCGTCATAAGCGCTCTCATTAAAGGAGCCATCAAATTTGCCGCCGACCGAATACACAATCGCCGGCTCGGCTTGCGCAGCAAAGGCTGCCAAGCTGCCCAAAACGACAGACACTATTCCTGTACGAAAACGGACCATCAGATCCCCGCTAGACCGCGAACCGGGAAAACCCAAAGAAATGCATCCCGCACGCAGAACCGCGCGGGATGCCAAGACAAATGAGATTAGACTGGGCAGTTCTGATCAGACATGTAGTCGTGAACGACGATTTCGCCGGAGATGATCTTGTTGGATGCTTCTTCAACAGCAGCCTTCATTTCATCGCTAACGAGTTCTGCATTGTTGTCGTCCAGAGCCCAATCAACACCGCCTTCTTTCAGGCCGAGCACTTCAAAGCCTGAAGACCAAGAGTCGTTGGCAGCATCTTCAAATGCCTGGTAAACAGCGATGTCAACGCGCTTCAGCATCGACGTCAACACAGAGCCCGGATGCAGGCCGTTCTGGTTGCTGTCGACGCCGATGCCGAGCTTGCCGGCATCGGCAGCAGCTTGAAGAACACCGATACCGGTGGCACCTGCTGCGTGGTAGACAACGTCAGCGCCGCTGTCGAACTGGGACTTTGCCAGCTCACCTCCCTTGACCGGGTCGTTCCATGCGGCCCCTGTCGTGCCCGTCATGTTTTCAAAGACTTCAGCGTCCGGCGCTGTCGCCATCACACCCTGCTTGTAACCGCATGCAAATTTACGGATCAGCGGAATGTCCATACCGCCAACGAAGCCGACCTTGTCGGTTTCAGACGCCATCGCAGCGAGCATGCCCACGATGTAGGAGCCTTCGTGCTCCTTGAACAGGATCGAACGAACGTTCGGAAGATCAACGACCATGTCGACGATCGCAAACTGGGTGTCCGGGAATTCCTGCGCGACTTTCTCAACCGCGTTGGCCTGAGAGAAACCGATTGCAACGATCGGGTTCATGCCGCGTTTTGCGAAGTTCCGCAGTGCCTGCTCGCGCTGGCTGTCGTTCTGGATTTCGAAGTCGCGGTACTCGGTGCCGTAATCCGCTTTGAATTGCTCAGCACCGGTGTAGGCTGCTTCGTTGAAAGACTTGTCAAAACGGCCGCCCAGATCATAGAGCACTGCCGGCTTGATGTCGGCGGCCATTGCGCCGGCCACCGAAAACGCCAGACCCGCCAAAGCGGTGCTGATGGTCAGAATTTTCTTCACGTATATGTCCTCCGACATGCGGGGGCCTGCCTTCGGCGGGCCCATTTCCCCTCGAGAGACCCAGCTGCTTTATGCAGACTGTGCCAACTGTAACCCGACCCGTGCGCTGAGAGCTTTTGCTAGGCTCTCATCCGCAACCAGATCGGTAATGACACCGGTACGCAGTGCAGCAAGTGTTGCATCCACCTTGCTTTCACCACCCACCAGCGCAATCACACGGCTCCCCCGAACTTCATCAAAATGAAGGCCGACCGCACAATCTCCGAGCGGGTCGGGAGCCAATTCTCCGTCAATCGTCAAGAAGCGCCCCATCAAATCACAAACGGCGCCGCCGGACATTAGATTTTCCTGCTCCTGCTTGGAGATCATGCCGCGCTGCACGAGGTGCCCTTCATTTTCGACCGAACCCAGCCCAATAAGGAAGGCATCAGACTGGCGCGCGCGGCTCATCAGATCCTGAACGCTGCGCTGGGTCAAAAACATAGACTTTTCGTCCTGATTTTCGGCAAAGTACGGCACCGGCAGATAGTATCCGACGCCACCAGTCCGCTCCTGCATCTTCTGGACGATGTCGTAAGGGTTGGCAGCCAATGTGCGCGTCAAGGATCCGCAGATCGACATGATCTCTAGATCGCTGCGCTGGATCTTCGGCAAGGCTTCGACTGATGCCGTCAATGTGCGCCCCATGCCAACGCCCAACCGCTTCACACCAGCACCACCAAGAAGACCTGATAAGAACTGCGCGGCGGAAACAGCCACCGCTCGCAAAGCTGCATCTTCATCGCCGCTGCCGACATCCGGGGCAATGATGCAATTGGACAGACCGAAATGAGACGTCAGCTCCCGCTCCAGCTGCAGGCATTCCATTGGCCTGCCGTCGATCTGGAACTTTACATGCCCGGCCTTTTGCGCGTGTGCAATCAAACGATGGACTTTGGCGGGAGAGACACCAAGCTGAGCCGCGATCTCACCTTGCGTCCGGCCACCGACAAACGACAGCCACGCAGCCCGGATGGCCATGTGAGATGTCAAATCGTCGCCGCGTACCGCCATCGAGAAACCCGCTCCCAAGAGTTATATCTCAAACACGTTTGACCAAGTGGCTCCCTCGAACCAGCCTGATCCGCCATTGCCACGACGATTTACTGGTCGCCGCAAAAGCATTTTGAAAAATTCTTCACATAGTGAGAATTTCTGCAGATCATGTCGCTTCAAGAGCTTTGCGTCAATAAAAAAGCGTCACAAAAATGCAGCAAACTGCCGAATTTTTGATCAAAGCGACGTTTTTCCGGCAGAGACGCGCCCGGCAAAAAATGCCGCATCATTTTCGCATCTTCAGAGCAAGTGGCAATTTTTGCCGAGCAAACCGGCACTTATTTCCCTTCTGTGGAATAAATGCACTCTGTGCGCATTTGATTTTGCCGGTTAATCATAAATCTAGTACAGTTGGCACACTGCTTGCTCAGTAATTCACGAGCAGCGACCAAATGAGTCAAAGTACCTAAGTAGGATTAGCGAGAAACGAAAAGATAAGAAATTACATAACAAAATAACAAAAAGGGGAGACGTGGCGACCTGGTCAGACGACCGAAAGATGGAGAAACCAATGCGTCTCGAATCAACACAAGACTGTGCACTGAAAGCGTTTAAGTTACTTCTCTTCCTCTGCGTGGCCACCGTATTTTCCACGCAAACTCAAGCACGCGACTTTTTGAGGTCGCCACTTGTTTCAGCGCAATATAGCTATGATCCCGCCAACGAAGTAGACGTTGAACTGGTGCTCGCTGTCGACATTTCCCAATCCATGGATACCGAAGAGCAGGAGATCCAGCGCGCTGGATATATCTCGGCTCTGACATCTCAAGAGTTTCTGGATGCGATACAGGTCGGTCCCATCGGTAAAATCGCGATCATGTACATGGAATGGGGCGGTGTTGACGAACATTTCGTCGTCGCCGACTGGACAGTTGTCCAAGATGCGGCTTCAGCGGCGCATTTCGCTTCCAAGGTTTCTGAAGCTCCGTTGCGGCAGGTGCAACGAACATCAATTTCCTCCGCACTGGAAAAGTCGGTCTGGATGGTTCAGAACAACAAGTACACGGGCTTGCGGCAGGTCATCGACATTTCGGGCGATGGCCCGAACAACCAAGGCGGCTCAGTGACAGCCATGCGTGACCGCATGGTGAACGCCGGCGTGACCATCAACGGCCTTCCGTTGATGATGAAATCAAACAAAAACACCTGGCAAGCCATGCTGAACCTCGACCATTATTACGAAGACTGCGTGATTGGTGGCCCGGGTTCGTTTGCAATCCCTGTGCGATCGAAAGAAGGCTTTGCGGATGCAATCCGCATGAAACTCGTCATGGAGATTGCCGGTATTTCGATGCCAGAACCGGACAACTACTTCCACACTGTCTCCGCACGTGAACCGGTGCGTTGTAATTTGTTCGACTGATCAAGCCACGTCTCCATCAGTGTCTTTCAAGCGCACCTGTTCCGGCAGGTGCGTTTTTTATCTTCAGATTTCAGCGGCCTTCCGGTCTGGTTGAGCGAAACTGTCTCAGCAAATTCCGATCTTTCTTTGCGCCTGGCCGCCTTTGACGCTAAACACGAAAACAATTTCCAATCCGTTCTCAAAGGACGCCTCTCATGCCCGCCAAACCAACCCTTGCCCTGGTGGCCCACGATGCCAAAAAAGACGCCATGGTCGAGTTTGCCGAGCGGCATGAAGAGAAACTGACATCATTCGATCTTGTCGCGACCGGCACGACGGGCGGCCGCATACAAGAGGCCTGCCCCAGCCTAAACATCAATCGATTTAAAAGCGGCCCATTGGGCGGCGATCAGCAAATTGGTGCGATGATTGCCGAAGGACGCCTTCATGGTTTGATTTTCTTTGTCGATCCGCTGTCCCCGATGCCCCACGATGTCGATGTAAAAGCTTTGATGCGCCTTGCTGTTGTGTATGACATGCCAATGGCGTTGAACCCTTCAACGGCCGGGATTCTGCTTCGGTCATCCCGCCTGACTGGTTTGACGACAACGTCCAACACACCGGAAGTGGGCGCGGTTGCCCAATGACGTTCAAATCCCAAGCTCCATTTTCCTATCCGGTCCTGGTTGCCGATATCGGCGGCACGAATGCACGTTTCGCGATGGTCGAGAATGAGACGGCACCCACCCGGATGTGCGGCAAGACAGCAACCGCAGATCATGCAGACATTTCCTCAGCCATTCGGCAGACCGTATTGCCAAACACTTCGGAACATCCGAGGACTGCCATCATTGCGGTAGCAGGCCCGGTGACCGGCGACACGATACCACTGACAAATGCAGCTTGGGTGATCGAACCGCTCAGGATGATCGCGGACCTCGGCGTTGACCGGGTCATTGTCCTCAACGACTTCGAGGCGCAAGCCCTTGCCTTGCCTGGATATCAAGGTGCGGATATTGAGCAGGTTGGTAAGGGTGATGCCCGGCCAAACGCAACAAAATTTGTTCTTGGGCCCGGCACTGGGCTTGGAGCGGCGTCGATGATCTATGCGGCCGACACCTGGGTACCGGTTCCCGGAGAAGGAGGGCATGTGGAACTGGGGCCCGTAACTCCCGAAGACTTTGAGATTTGGCCTTTCATAACCAAGCGCAATGGCCGAATCGGTGCCGAGGAGGTTTTGAGTGGCACGGGGCTTCCGCGCCTCGCCGGGGCCGTTTCCACGTGGATGGATATGACCCGGGACTTTACGACGCCCGCGATGATTACGAAGGCAGCAGAAGAGAACGACCCGGTTGCCCTGAAAACGCTGCAGGTTTTTGCAAGGGCTCTTGGCCGTGTTGCAGGGGACTTTGCGTTGACGACCCTTGCTCGCGGCGGTGTGTATCTGACCGGCGGCATCACGCCCCGCATCCCGCAGTTCTTGACGGATGGAAACTTCCGCGCAGCGTTTGAAGCAAAGGCGCCCCACGAACAGCTGATGCACAAAATCCCGACCTTTATTGTGCGTCATCCGGACCCTGCACTGGAAGGTTTGGCTGCCTATGCCCGACAACCCGAACAATTTGCGGTCGATCGGCGCGGGCGCGAATGGTTAGTCAATCCGGCAACAATCCCGGCGTGAGGCCCCGATCATCCGTGGCAAAAACACCTGAGTTCAAAACGTCCTTACCGATTGACGGGGTTCTGCCGGAACTGCTCTCAGCGCTGGAGACAAACACCAACGCTGTTCTTGTTGCAGAACCAGGCGCTGGCAAAACGACACGCGTACCGCTGGCGCTTCTGAATGCTTCTTGGCGGGGCGACAGCAAGATCCTGGTCCTGGAACCACGGCGCCTCGCAGCGCGGGCCGCCGCCCGGCGTATGGCAAGTGAACTTGGCGAACGTCCCGGCGAAACCGTTGGTTACCGCGTGCGCATGGAAACCAAGGTAAGCGCTCAAACACGGATCGAGGTTGTTACCGAAGGTGTGTTCACCCGCATGGTTCTCGATGATCCGGAATTGAGCGGTGTTGCCGCGATCCTCTTTGATGAATTTCACGAGCGGTCACTCGACGGAGATCTGGGCCTCGCCCTAAGCCTGGACGTACAAGGCGCCTTGCGTGAGGATCTTCGGCTCGTCCCGATGTCCGCGACGATTGACGCATCCGGCATCGCCCAGTTGCTCGGCAACGCTCCTGTGATCGAAAGCAAAGGCCGCAGTTTTCCCGTTGAAACGCGTTATCTTGGTCGCGTTCAAAACGAGCGGATCGAACATCAGATCGCGAGAGCTGTTCAACAGGCAATACGCGAAGAAAGCGGTTCTGTTCTTGTTTTCCTGCCCGGTCAGGGCGAAATCAAACGGACGGCGGATCTGCTTGCTGGTAACGTTGCGCCAAACTACCAAATCACCCCGCTCTATGGCGGCCTGGACAGCAAGGCGCAGGACGCAGCCATCCGGCCAGCAACCGGTGGCAATCGCAAGATCGTGCTCGCCAGTGCCATTGCCCAGACCTCCCTCACGATTGAAGGGGTGCGTGTCGTGATCGACAGCGGGTTTGCGCGCGTCCCCAAATATGAGCCGCAAACGGGCCTAACACGCCTGGAGACAGTGCGCGTTTCAAGAGCCTCTGCTGACCAAAGACGGGGGCGTGCCGGGCGGACGGAACCAGGTGTGTGTTACCGGCTTTGGGACGAAGCACAGACAGTTTCACTGCCCGCAGCCGAGACACCGGAAATTCTGGAAGCCGATCTCACCGGCCTCGTGCTGGATCTTGCGGCCTGGGGCACCTCGGATCCGGCATCTCTCACGTTTCCAGATCCACCACCAACAGCTGCCTGGAACGAAGCGGTCACGCTATTAGCGGACTTACATGCGCTCGACAGTTCCGGGCGGTTGACAGCGGAGGGAAAAAGCCTCGCAAAGCTTCCTTTGCATCCGCGGCTCGCCCACATGGTGATGGAGGGTGCGGCGCGGGGTCTGGGCTATACGGCAGCGCTCATCGTCCTGTTGCTTTCTGAACCTGGGCTCGGAGGACGCGATCCCGATCTGCGCGTGCGTTTGCAGACTTTGAAGAACGACAGAGGCCAACGCGCAAAGGACGGCAAAGCCCTCGCGGCCCGGTGGTTGAAACTTGCCGGCGGCAGTGGCTCGGAGATCGATATCGAGCGCGGCGGCATGCTGCTCGCCCTCGCCTATCCAGATCGCGTCGCCCAGGCACGGGGCGCAAAGGGGCGTTTTCGTCTCGCCAATGGCCGCGGTGCCGAATTGCCCGCAGAGCATGGCTTGGCATCAGAACCATTCCTGACTGTAGCGGATATTCAAGGCAAAGCGGCGAGTGGCAGGATCCAGCTTTGCGCGCCGATAAGCCGCGATGAAATCGAGGATTTGTTTTCCAACGACATCATCGAAACCGATGAGGTGCAACTGACCAAAGAAGGTGCCCTGAAGGCACGGCGCGTCTTACGGTACAAGGCCGTGGAGTTGCAATCGCGAAACATAACCTCACCCGATCCAGCAGCTATCGAGAAGGCGCTCCTTACAGAGATCAGGCGACGCGGTGTTTCCCGCCTCCCCTGGAGCAAGGATCAGGACCGTCTGCGCAAGCGTCTGGCCTATGCGCGAGACAATGGTGCGGACGATCTCCCGGATCTGTCAGACCGTGCGCTCACCGATAGCCTTGAGGACTGGCTTGGGCCGTTCATAGCAGGCCTGACCAGTTTGGCCGCGATTGACGCCGCCGTGCTCGGGACCGCGCTCGCCGCAAAACTTCCTTACGATGCGACTGAGAAACTTGAAGCCATCGCACCGTCCCATTTCACGGCCCCGACCGGAAGCCGGGTACCAATCGACTATGGCGCGGCGGCAGGGCCGACTATGTCGATCCGTGTGCAGGAACTGTTCGGCCTCAGTGAACACCCAGCAGTCTGCAACGGGCGTTTGCCGCTGCTTCTGGAGCTTCTTTCTCCCGCGCAGAGACCGATCCAGATTACCAAGGATCTGCCTGGCTTTTGGGCGGGTTCCTGGTCCGACGTGAAAGCCGACATGAAAGGTCGATATCCCAAACATCCGTGGCCTGATGATCCGACTTCAGCTGAAGCCACACGGCGGATAAAACCAAAGGGAAGCTGAATTTCCCATTCTACCTGTGATAGAGTTTCGCCGGAGGTTTTATGCTCGATCGTCGTGACATCTTGGAAAACCTGGCGGATCCGGAAACCTATCCGGCTGAGATGCTCGCGTACTGTCTGAAAAACCCGGATCGCTCAGCTGCTATCTTTTTGCCAATCCTTGGTAAGGCCGCAAACGGCACGGAATTGGACGCATTGGAGGCGCAGTCCTTTTACCTTGGTCTTCACATCCTCGCCGTCCTTCGAACACAAAACACATTTGACGGCGTCTACAGACTTGCGACCCGACAGCCTCTGATACTCGCGGACCTTCTTGGGGAAGTTGGATTGGGCGAGACTTTTCCACGTGTCCTGATGTGCCTGGGCTATGGAAAAGCGACTGACCTGTGGGAAGGCTTTCAGAATGACAAACTGGATTTCATGATCCGGGATGCGTTTTTAAGGGCTTGGACTTACGAGGCGCTTAAGGGCAGGGTGAATGCTGTCTCCACAGAGCGCAATCTTCGCGGTTTTCTCAAATCGGAAGATGCACCGCCAGCGGACGATCCAATCTGGAGCGGCTGGCTGATAGCGATCGCCGATCTTGGATACTCAGAGCTGACGTCTGTCGCCCGCGACGCGGTAGCCTCGGGACGGATTCTGGCGGAGGATGAAAACTTGGCAGCCAGAGAATTTGAAGGTTTTGAAACTGCTCTCGACGAGGCCCAATCGGACACAGACCTACCTGAGTTCTTAGCGGCCCGCGGCTACATCCCCTTCGGCGAAGGCGAAGGGGACTGGGGCGATTGTTTCATCAATTCGCCCCATTCTCAAAAACCGCTCTAGTCGTCGGACGCGGCGACAAGGCTTGCGTTGCCGCCGGCGGCAGCCGTGTTGATCGACACAACCTGCTCCAGGGCGAAGCGGGTCAGATAAGCAGGGCCGCCGGCTTTCGGGCCGGTGCCGGAAAGGCCGGAACCGCCGAACGGCTGGGTTCCCACGACAGCGCCGATCGTGTTCCGGTTGACGTAGACGTTGCCGACCGACAGGCGGTCGACAACTTTCTTCACGGTGGCGTCAATCCGGCTGTGGACACCGAGCGTCAAACCGTAGCCCGTCGCGGCGATCTGATCGAGGACCTTGTCGATATCCTTGGCCTTATAGCGGACGACGTGGAGCACGGGCCCAAACACCTCGCGGGTGAGCGCTTCCGCCTTGTCCAATTCGATGATGTGCGGTGCGATCCAGGACCCGTTGGCAAGGTTTCCTGCCGGCGTTTTCCCGGCAAAGCGCAGCGTTTGGCTTTCCTGCATCTCGTCGATATGCGCCTGAATGTTGGCCTTGGCTTCATCGTCAATCACCGGGCCGATGTCGGTTGATGGAAGACGGGGGTCGCCAAGCTCCAGTTCCTTTGCGGCGCCTTCCAGCATGGCTAACAGGGTATCTCCCACATCTTCCTGAACATAGAGCAGGCGCAGAGCCGAGCAGCGCTGACCGGCGGACCGGAAGGCGGACATCATGACGTCATCGCACACCTGTTCCGGCAAGGCCGTCGCATCGACCAGCATGGCATTGATCCCGCCGGTCTCTGCAATGAGCGGCACGATTGGACCGCGTTTCATGGCAAGTGTCCGGTTGATCGCCCAAGCAGTTTCCGTTGAACCGGTGAAGGCAACGCCGGCGACCTTCGGGTGCGCGGTCAAGGCAGCCCCAACCTCGCCATCGCCAGGCAAGAGCAGGAACACATCTTCCGGCACCCCTGCTTCATAGAGCAGTTTTGCGGTTTCATAGGCTATGAGTGGCGTTTGTTCTGCAGGCTTTGCGACGACCGCATTTCCGGCAAGCAGGGCCGCGCTGATCTGGCCAAGGAAAATCGCCAACGGGAAATTCCAGGGCGAGATGCAAACGAACACGCCTCGGCCACGATGACGATACCGGTTCTCTTCGCCGGTTGGTCCCGGCATCAAGCGCCCATCGCCAAACTGGGTGCGCGCTTCCTGCGCATAGTAGCGGCAGAAATCAACGGCCTCCCGGATCTCAGCGATCCCGTCCGGCAAACACTTGCCGGCCTCAATCGACAGGATGGTCATCAGACGATCGCGGTTGTCTTCCAGAAGATCCCCGACCTTTGCCAGGATGTCCGCGCGCTCTTCCACGGGGCGGCGTGACCAGCGCTCGAACCCGGCCTGAGCAACATCCATTGCTTTTTCTGCAGTTGCCTTGTCGGCAAATGAAACTGTCCCCGCCTTGGTTGTCCCGTCCATTGGAGAAAAGATCGGGTTCGGTTCGCCGTTCGCTGGAAGCCCTTTGCCAAGCGGCGTCGCAACCGTGAACGGAGCTGTGGTCTTTGCCATTTCGCGAACAAGAATGTTGCGCTCTTCGGCCCAGCCGAACTCGACGCCATCCGAGTTTTTTCGGCTAGCCCCATACAGATCATCCGGCATTGGGATGGAGCGGTTTGCGGCGTGGTGGCCACCATCAAGAATGTCGCGCGGCCGCTCCAACATGGCTTCGACGGGGACGGATGTATCGCCGACAATCGTCACAAAGGACGAGTTGGCGCCGTTTTCCAAGAGACGGCGTACCAAATAAGCCAGTAGATCCTTATGCCCGCCCACCGGAGCATAAATCCGGGTCGGGAACCCATCCCGCTCACAGACGGATTTGAACAGGCTTTCGCCCATACCATGGAGGCGCTGGAACTCGTAGCCGTCCGCATTTCCACCGGCCAACTCAACGATTTGCGCAACAGTCAGCGCGTTATGGGTCGCAAATTGCGGATAAAGAACATCGCGTGCAGCCAGCATCCGCTTGGCGCAACACAGATAGGATAGGTCCGTTGCAGCCTTCCGGGTGAAGACCGGATAGCCGTCCGCGCCATTTTCTTGGGCGTGTTTGATTTCGGTATCCCAGTACGCGCCTTTCACAAGACGCACCATCAACTTGCGATCGGTTATTCGCGCAGCGTCCACCAGCCAGTCGACCACATGGACTGCTCGTTTCTGATAGGCCTGAACGGCAAGGCCAAAGCCGTCCCAACCCTCTGTGACCGGATCGGACAAAAGTGCCGCGATGACGTCTAGGGATATTTCGAGGCGATCTGCCTCCTCTGCATCGACGGTGAAATTCAGATCCCGCTCCCGCGCCATCTGGACGAGCTTTTTAAGGCGTGGCAGCAACTCTTCCTGAACGCGAGCGCCCTTGATAGCCTCATACCGCGGATGCAGAGCGGAGAGCTTCACCGAAATACCGGGACGATCAGGAAGCTTTTTGTCGCCAGCGGATTTTCCGATCGCTTCGATCGCAGCGGCATAGGATTGGAAATAGCGCTCGGCATCCTTTTCGGTCCGGGCGCCTTCGCCCAGCATGTCGTATGAGTAGCGGTAGCCCTTGGCTTCCTGCGTCTTCGCGCGCTCTAGCGCCTTCGAAATGGTTTCCCCCAGTACGAACTGATGCCCAAGAAGTTGCATGGCTTTTCGGGTCGCAAGCCGCACCGTCGGCATACCCATCCGTTTGACCAGGCTGGACAGAATATTCTGCGGTGTATCACCAGGATGCAAAAGACGGGAGGTGACGCCCAGCGCCCAGGATGATGCCGAGACGAGCCAAGTGTCGGATTTCGGGCCGCTCGGATCGTCAAATTTGGCCGCAGCCAGCTTGTCCTCGATCAGCTTGTCTGCCGTTTCAGCATCTGGAACCCGAAGCAAGGCCTCGGCCAGCACCATCATGGCAAGACCCTCGCGGGTGGTCAGCCCAAACTCCCGCATGAAGTCTTCGACACCGCCGAGACCAACTTGAACTGACCGCATGTCATCGATGTAACCACGGGCTCTCTGGTCAATCAGCTTTTCAACGACAGGATCTCCGGCCGCTTCTTTCAAAAGCGCTTCCACAAGCGGCTTGTCGCTCGGCGCATAGGCGGCGCGAAACGGTTGCAGATCTTTTTCACTAACGCCCGGCAAAACGGCAGCAGTTGCGGACATAGGCACCTCCCAAAGCGGCCCTGTCAGGACCAAACGATACATTCACCTATGATACGTCTCAATCGGCTGTGTTTTTCTCTATTTTTTACCCAAATTACGAAGTATATAACTTTAGAAATGCGATATTCGGACTAAATTCACATGCTTGATGCAACGGACCGGCGAATTCTCAAGGTACTTCAGGAAGACGGCCGGATCACCAATACCGACCTTTCGGAAAAAGTCCGGCTTTCTCCGACAGCGACCGCAGAGCGCGTCAAACGCCTGACACGGGAAAAATTTATCGAACATTTTTCGGCAAGCCTGGACCCGAAGAAAGTGGACCGAGGGCTTTTGGTGTTTGTCGAAATTCGGCTGGAACGCACATCTCCGGAGATCTTTGATGCCTTCAAGCGGGCCGTCGAACGATCGCCAGATATTCTGGAATGCCACATGGTTGCTGGGGGATACGATTACCTGATGAAAAGCCGCGTCAAGGATATGGAGGCCTACCGGGCATTCCTGTCTGATGTGGTGTTGGCCCTTCCCGGCGTCCGGGAAACGCATACTTATGCGGTCATGGAAGAAATAAAGGACACGCATATTCTGCCGGTCTGAGCCCAGTCCGGATGCCCAGGCTAATCACAAAGCCTTGTCTTGACCGTGTTCGTTGCCGTAAGCGAGGGAGGACACTCCCGCACCATGAGGATTGAAATGAAACGTCTGCTTATCGCTGCCGCTGCGCTAATCTCCGGTCTTTTCACGTTACAGCCGGTGTCGGCACAAGACAGCGACTGGAAAGACGTTCTGGACGAAGCCAAGGGACAGACTGTTTACTTCCATGCATGGGGCGGCGAGCCGCGGATCAACGCTTATATCCAGTGGGCCGCTCGGGAAGTCGAAAACCTCTATGATGTCCGGGTTGTTCATGTGAAGGTCAGCGACACTGCGAGTGTCGTGTCCCAGGTGCTCGCAGAGAAGTCGGTCGGCAAGACGAGCGGTGGCGGCGTCGACCTCGTCTGGATCAACGGCGAAAACTTTGCCGCCATGAAGACAAATGAGTTACTCGCAGAGCCCGGTTGGGCACAAAGCCTGCCGAACTGGACGTATGTCGACACGGAAAACAAACCGACGGTCTTGGTCGACTTTACCGTTCCAACCGATGGCCAGGAAAGTCCGTGGGGCATGGCAAAGCTGGTCTTCATGTTTGACACCGCACGGCTCGATACACCTCCGGCGTCTCTCGACGCGCTGCTCGCCTATGCGAAGTCCAATCCGGGCCGTTTCTCGTACCCGCAACCGCCGAATTTTTACGGAACGACCTTCCTGAAGCAAGCACTCCTCAACACCATCGCAGATACAAGCGTGCTGTCTGCTCCGGTCGATCCGGACCAATTCGAGGCACAGACGGCGCCATTGTTCAATTTCCTGGATGAGCTACATCCGCATCTCTGGCGTCAGGGACAAGCGTTTCCAAAGAATGCAGCCCATATGCGTCAGCTCCTTGCGGACAGTGAAATGGACATTGCCTTTTCGTTCAATCCGGGTGATGCGTCCGGCGCGATCGTGAACGGCGAACTGCCACCAACTGTACGAACATTCGTTTTTGATGGCGGCACAGTCGGCAATACTCACTTTGTCGCCATTCCGTTCAACAGTTCGGCTCAGGAAGGCGCACAGGTATTCGCGAACCATTTGCTGTCACCAATGGCCCAGATGCGCAAACAGGACCCGGAGATTTGGGGCGACCCGACCGTGTTGAACGTGGCGGACCTTCCAGCCAATGAAAAAGCGCTGTTCGATACCCAAGACCTTAGACCTGCGACCCTGACGCCGGAAGAACTCGGTCCAACTCTCCCAGAGCCGCATCCGAGCTGGGTCACTGCCCTGGAACAGGCTTGGGCAACACGTTACGGCGCAGGGGGCCAATAAACCCTTGGCCAAATTCCGGCCAGGCTCGAATTTACCCTCGCTGATCGTTGTGTTGCTGTTGGCGGGACCGGTTCTGGCCGGTCTTGCAGGAACCGTTCTGCCGGCTTTCGGCTACCTCCCTGTTCTTGGGGCGCGAGAGATAACGCTTGAGCCTTTCGCACAGCTTTTCTCCATGCCGGGCCTGCTGCAATCAACGGCGCTGAGTTTTTGGACAGGCCTTGTTGCGTCACTGGTTTCGCTTGCAATCGTTCTTTGTTTTTCAGCCGCATGGAGCGGCACCCAAACCTTTCAACGCGTCAGCCGTTTCCTGTCGCCGCTTTTGTCAGTACCGCACGCTGCGGCCGCAATCGGTCTCGCTTTTCTGATCGCCCCGTCCGGGTTCCTTGCCCGGCTTTTGTCGCCTTGGGCAACTGGGTGGGAGCGTCCGCCGGATTTGTTGCTGGTTAACGACCCCTATGGGGTCGCCATGACCCTGGGTCTCATCGCAAAAGAGGTTCCATTCCTGTTTTTATTGACACTGGCCGCTTTGAACCGACCAGAGATCAAGTCCTACACCAAAGTGGCAGCCAGTCTCGGTTACGGTCGGATGTCAGGCTTTTTCAAAGTCATCCTGCCCCAGATTTATCCGCTCATCCGTCTACCGATGCTGGCTGTGATCGCTTACTCGACCTCCGTGGTGGATGTCGCGGTGATACTGGGGCCGACGACACCGGCACCGTTGGCTGCGCGGCTGGTGGTTTGGATGAATGATCCGGATCTGAGTCTGCGTCTTGCCGCGTCAGCTGGTGCATTGCTTCAGCTTGGAGTTAGCGCTGGAGCAATTCTTGTTTATTTGTTGTTCGAAGCCATTGTCACCAAGCTGAGCTCCACCCGTTTGGCGCTTGGACACCGCATAAAGTCAGATGGTGCAGGCCGGATGGCAGCGCTCGGTACAATGGTTTTCATTGTGTCTGCCATGTGCCTTTCCCTGCTTGTCCTGATAATATGGAGTTTAGCCAAGTCCTGGTGGTATCCGGCCCCGCTGCCCCAGAATTGGTCCATATCGGCGCTTTCAATGGCCTTGATGCAAACACCGCAGATCCTCGGCACGACGATTTTGCTTGGTGTTCTGGCAGCGCTCATCAGCACTTCGTTGACGCTTTGGCTGTTGGAAACAAAAACACACGCCGCAGAGCCTGTAGATCATCAGCTGAGAACGCTCATCTTTGTGCCCCTTCTCCTGCCGCAAATTGCGTTCCTGTTCGGCCTCAAGATGTTGTTCTTGATGATTGGTCTGGATGGAAGTTTCACAGCCGTGCTTCTTGCACATCTGGTTTTCGTCTTGCCCTATGCCTTTCTTGCGCTCAGTGACCCGTGGCAGCGGCAGGACCCCCGATATGCCCGCGTCGCAGCTTCCATGGGCGCCAGCAGAGCCAGAATCTTCTTCAGGGTACAACTACCAATGCTGACACGCCCGGTCCTCGTGACGTTGGCAGTTGCCCTTGCTGTATCGGTCGGGCAATACCTCCCCACACTCATGATCGGAGCCGGCCGGGTCGTCACCGTGACAACAGAGAGCGTTGCGCTCGCAAGTGGTGGAAACAGGCAAATCACAGCCGTCTACGCCTTGCTGCAATTGCTTATCCCGTTTGCCGGTTTCGCTGTTGCTGCTGCGATCCCAGCTGTTCTATTCAAAAACAGAACCGCGTTGCGCCTGGATGCTTAAGTCAATGAACGCCCGCACTCTCCAAAACCAGAAGGGGCTCATCCTGGAGAATGTAAACATCCAGCTGGATGGCCGCACTCTGTTGGAGCTTGATACAACGATTGAACCGGGGACGGTGCTGACCGTCATGGGAGAAAGCGGCAGCGGGAAATCAAGCCTTCTTGACTTCATCGCAGGTTTTTTGAAACCCGACTTCAAGTCCACAGGCCGTGTCATCCTGGACGGTACCGACGTCACCACCGTTCCTGCGCAAGAGCGCCATATCGGCTTGATGTTTCAATCGCCGCTTTTGTTCCCGCACATGTCTGTCGCGCAAAATCTTATGTTTGCAATTCCTTCCGAGATCAATAATCGGACAGAACGGCAGAGGTTAGCTGCGGAAGCCCTTGAGGCCGTAAATCTTGAAGGGCTTGGCCCCAAAGATCCAGCCAAGCTCTCAGGCGGGCAGCAAACGAGAGTGGCCTTGATGCGAACTCTTTTGGCCAGACCCAAAGCCCTTTTGCTCGACGAACCTTTTTCCAGCCTCGATCAGTCGAGACGCACTGACGTCCGGCAAAAGGTATTCTCGATCGCCAGAGAACGCGCCCTGCCCGTTCTTCTGGTCACGCATGATTTCGAGGATGCTGAAGTGGCCGGCGGTCCAGTCTACAGGTTGGATAGTCCGGCGACTGAACCGCAATAATCTGGGCTGCAGCTACTCTGCCGTATCTGCAGACTGGGCTTGCAGCAGCGAATAATTGTCGATCCCGATGCGCTCGATCAGAGCCAACTGGGTCTCAAGAAAATCGATGTGGCTTTCTTCATCGGAGAGCAGGGTCTCGAACAGTTTCATTGAGACATAGTCGCCCTGCTCACGGCAAACTTCGCGCGCTTCGTGGTAGAGAGAGCGGGCTGCGTACTCAGCTGCCAGATCGCCTTCGAGGCATTCTTTCATCGATTGGCCGATCCGCAGAGGGTCGAGCGTTTGCAGGTTCGGGAACCCCTCCAGGAACAAGATCCGGTCCATCAGATCCTGTGCGTGCTGACGCTCCTCTTCCGCCTCTTCCAATTCTTTGGCAGCAAGTTTTCCGAATCCCCAATCCGCAAGCAAGCGGCCATGCAGCCAGTATTGGTTGACCGCTGTCAACTCATGCCGGAGAGCCTTGTTCAAGTAGTCAATGACCCGCGCGTCGCCCTTCATCAGTCCCTCTTAAAAGCTCAACGGTTCTCGGCTTTGCGCCCGGAAGACGCCTGCCGCTGTTTAGGTTTCTCATTCTCTGGTGTGTTTTCGTGAATAATGTCAATGACACTTGGAAAACATCCACCGCAACGCGGCCGGCACCCTAAATGGCGGAAAACAGATCCAGGCGTTGGGATTTTACCATTCGGATCGTCACGCATCTCTGCCGCAGCTTCACGTAATTGCTTGTCTGATAATACATTACAGGAGCAAATGAGCATACTGGGGTCTGGCCGTTACGAGGACTTCATCGCATATAGTGTTTGACAGATGGCAGCGGAATACAGAAACCGTACTATAAAAGTCAACTTTTTAGAGCATACTTAGCACTTGGCGGATCAGCAAATGAACAATGGCAAACCGACTGACGAACGGCGGACACTGGTTCTCACCGGAGCCAGCCGTGGTATCGGGCACGCGACAGTCAAAAAGTTCTCCGCGGAAAACTGGCGTGTTATTACATGTTCTCGTCAAGCCTTTTCCGACAAGTGTCCCTGGCCGATGGGACCGGAAGATCATATCCAGGTCGATCTCTCAGATCCGGAAAACATGGGGTTTGCGATCCAGGAAATCCGGAAGAGGCTTGAGCCCAACGGATCCCGGCTCCATGCACTGGTCAATAATGCAGGGATCAGTCCGAAAGGAAACGGCGGGGAACGGCTCAACTCACTGAACACTCCGATGCATGAATGGCGCAATGTCTTTCAGGTGAATTTCTTTGCCCCCATTTTGCTCGCAAAAGGATTATTTAGCGAACTTAAGGCGGCCACTGGCTCGGTGGTGAACGTCACTTCCATTGCTGGTGTCCGAGTACACCCGTTTGCAGGCACGGCCTATGCCACGTCAAAGGCTGCGCTTGCGTCCCTTACGCGGGAAATGGCAGCAGATTTTGGGCCGCATGGCGTTCGGGTCAATGCGATAGCGCCCGGCGAGATCGATACATCCATCCTATCTCCGGGGACAGAGGACATGATTGAAGATATTCCCCTTCGCCGTCTTGGTCAGCCGAACGAGGTTGCCGAAACAATTTATTACTTGTGCAGCGAAACGTCGTCCTATGTGACAGGGTCAGAAATCCACATAAACGGCGGTCAACATGTTTAATAAAAACTCAATAATCGCTTTCAAAACTCTCTCCGTTTTTTTCCTTACGCAAAAATATTAATGTCATCACGTTTAAATTTATAATTCTGCTTAGTAATTTTATGCATTTTTACCTATTCTTCATCGCTATCCCCCATACCTTGGTCAGTAATCACAGTTTTCCGGACGTGCGGGGATTCGATGAAACGTGCCTTGAAGTGGTTGGTTGATCTGAAGTTCGGCTTCAAAGTCAGCGGCGGTTTTGCAGCAATCTTGCTATTGACCGCGATCGTTGGCGGTGTTGGATATTTTGCGATATCTTCGCTGTCTGCAAGATTTGAAGTGGCTGATCAATCAGCAAATGTTGGGCGGCAAGTTCAAAGCACCTCATTGGTACGCGAGAACTATTTGAACGCGCCAACTCCGGAGCTCGCGGAAGCAACCCGCCAAGAGATCGCCGGCCTCAATTCTTCGCTTCAAACCCTTGCGAACGATGTTGCGGGAGACCCAACCGCAGCGTCTCAAGTGGATACAGCGATTTCTGCGGTCGGAGAATTTGGAACAACCTTCGATGAGGTTGTGAACCAGACACAGCAGCAGGCTGATCGATTGAAGTCTTTGAAATCCAGCGTACTGGAACTGGAAAATCTAGCGGTTTCTATCGCCGATGCTGTTCTGTCTGAAGAGAAAAAGGTTAGCGCAGACGTTTTCTCCGCCAACGGAACGTTGGAAGACGCAAACCTCATGCTGCGCGGCGTGTTTGATTTGCAGGACGATGTGTCCAAGATCCAGTTCGCCTACCTGAAAAGCAACGGCTCTCTGGACGGTGACGCTCTCGAGCAAAGCTTGAAAATCTCAGCAGAGATCGTCGACCGGACCCGCGAGATGCGGTATCGCCAGATCGAAGGCATTGAGCGCAAGACTGTGAGCAAACTCGCCGGCCAGGCGAACAAGCTGGATAAGGCGATCGCGCGGTTGAAAGAAGATCTTGGCTTTGCAGAGGCCTACGAGGCCAGAACCGCTGTTGGTACGACCCTCGATGCCATTACCGAGCTCGCTTACCAAATTCGAGAGCAAGCTATCGCTGCAGTCAGCAAATCAAAGGCAACCGTTCTGACCGCCAATACGCGGCTTGGCAGCATTAAAACGGTCATGATCGAAGCGACGGCTCTTGGTGAGCATGCGTTGCGTGCCGAGGCTGAGACACTCGCCCTGTTTGGCAACTTTGGCATCAGCGATCCGGCAGGTGTGCAAACAGAGATTACTGAGCTGGTCAAACTGGAAGAAAAACTCGTCGGCTACGCAGATGTTCTGCCCAGCACAGCGGATGCGATCAACAGCATCGCAATCTCCATCGCGAGTTTCGATCGCGCCTTCCAGGACATGCTGTCTACAAAGCAAGACCTGCAGGCAAAACGGGCACAGCTGGATACGCTGACCAAGCAAGTCAGCGCTGAAATTGCCGGGATTTCTCAAGCTCAATCTGAGGCAGCCGGTGCCGCTGCAACAGCTGCCGAGCTCCAGATCGCAATGACTGTGCTTCTTTCCATTCTGGGCGGTGTCGGTCTCGCGATTGTCCTGAACCTTGCCATCACCCGGCCGATCAAAACGATTACGGATGTGATGAATAGCTTGGCCGGCGGCAACAATGAAGTTGCAATCCCGGGCATCGACCGCGGTGATGAAATCGGTGACATGAGCCGTACGGTTCAAGTCTTCCGTGACAACGCGATTGAGCGTGCAAACTTGCAGGAACGCAATGCGCAGGAAGAATCGGCCCGCCAGGAACGTCAACAGCGGATCGACAATCTGATCCAAGGCTTCCGTGCAACAGCCGAAGAGGCAATTGGCTCCGTGGAGTCCACCGCCGACAGCCTTGATTCAACCGCTCGCGCCTTGACGGATATTGCGCGCGACAGTGCTGGTCACGCGAGCGAAACACAATCGTCGTCCAACGAGACAACCAACAACGTGCAGACTGTTGCCAGCGCGGCAGAAGAGCTTGCGGCGTCCATCGGCGAGATCTCCCGTCAGGTAGCCCAAACAACAGATATCGTGGAACGAGCCACAACCGGCACCCGCATCACAAATCAGAAGGTCGAAGGCTTGGCAGAAGCGGCGACAAAGATTGGTGAAGTGGTCACGCTCATCCAGGCCATTGCCGAACAGACAAACCTGCTTGCTCTGAACGCAACGATCGAGGCAGCGCGGGCTGGTGAAGCTGGCAAGGGCTTTGCGGTTGTTGCAGCGGAAGTCAAGGAACTTGCGACGCAAACGTCGAAGGCGACCGAGGAGATCAGTTCCCAGATCACTGCGATCCAGACAGCCACCAAAGACTCTGTTGTCGCGATCGGTGAAATCGCCGAGACCATGACAGAGGTCAACAGCTACACGACTGCCATCGCTTCCGCTGTCGAGCAACAAGGTGCGGCAACCGCGGAAATCTCGCAGAACGTTCAGCGGGCTGCTGAGGCAACTGGTGCCGTTTCCTCGTCCATGACACAGCTTTCGCAGGCAGTCGATCAGACGTCCTCTTCAGCCGACATGGTTCTGGCAGCCTCTGGTGAGCTGAACGAAAAGACCGACCAACTGAAGTCAGAAGTGGAGACCTTCCTCTCGGAAGTTGCTGCTGCCTGATCAGCAAACACTTAAAGATCAAAAAAGGCGGGTGTGCTGGTCACCCCGCCTTTTTCTTTGTCTGGCCCTGCCTCAACGTTGACCTTGAAGCAGCATAGCTCTAAGGCGTGGTCGAACACCTTCGTGACTGACGAGAGAGACCACCGTGGCGGAAAGAACCGACGCGCCAGAATTTGCAAAACCCGGACAGCCGCCCGTGCAGGCGTGGCCCGTGATCCTTGAGACCCCGGGCTGGAAGGACTACCGCCTTCTGGACATGGGCGAAGGTCAGAAACTGGAACGATACGGCCGCTATACGATCGTTCGGCCGGAACCCCAGGCAATGGGCAGCCGCCGCCAGAAGACAGCTGTGTGGGACCGCGCCAATGCCGTCTTTTCCGGCGATACGGACGAAGAAGGACCTGGCCGCTGGAAGTATTCCGGCAACGTCTCGGAAACCTGGCCAATGTCCTACGGACCGGTCACTTACAATGGCCGGTTTATGTCATTCCGCCACGTTGGCGTCTTTCCGGAACAGGCCGCGCATTGGGATTGGGTCAACTCCAGGATCCGGGCAGAGAAGAAGAAAAACCCGGAGAAGCCGCTGAAGATCCTCAATCTCTTTGGCTATACCGGTTTGGCGTCGCTCCTACCGGCGACCGAAGGCGCACAGGTCACCCATGTCGACGCCTCCAAAAAGGCCATCGGCTATGCGCGGGAAAACCAGGCTCTTTCCGGATTGGAAGAGCTCCCGATCCGCTGGATCTGCGAAGATGCGTCCAAGTTTGTGGCTCGCGAAGTTCGCCGTGGCAACACCTACGACGGCATCATTCTGGACCCGCCAAAGTATGGGCGCGGCCCAAAGGGCGAAGTCTGGGACATCTACACCAGCTTGCCCGGTATGCTGAAAGACCTGGAGCAGCTGCTGGCAAAAGACGCCCTCTTCATGATCCTGACCGCTTACGCAATCCGCTCCAGCTTTGTCTCGATCCACGAGTTGATGGCCGAAACCTTGTCCAGGCAAGGAGGACGGCTGGAATCCGGCGAGTTGGTCATCCGCGAAGAAGACAGCACGCGTGCCCTTTCGACATCTCTCTTCTCCCGCTGGAGCAGCCGCTAACGCCTACTCAGCCGCGAGTGCAATGGGGCGATTGTCGTTCGACCAATCTGTATCGTCATTTTGACTTGGGGTGTCTTCGGCTTTCGCCTTGCTCCGCCGTGCATAAACCAATGCGAACATGGGCGGTGCGAAATAGAACGAGATCACGGTCGACAGCAACACGCCGCCGGCGATCGACATGGCGAATGGTGGCCAGAACCCACCTCCGGCCAGGATCAACGGTAAAAACCCTCCAAATGTCGTAAGCGTTGTGGAGATGATGTGCCGGCCCGACCCCATTACCACGTCGACCATCGCCTCCCGATCACCATCGACCGCCCGGCTGTTCTGCTGAAGACCGGTCAGGATGATGATGGCTGCGTTGATTGAAACGCCGATCGAGCCGATCACGCCGATGATGGCATTGATGCCGAATGGGTACTGGAAGATCGCCAACGCTAGAATGCTGAGCCCCGCCGACAGCCCAGACACGGCCAGCGTGACAGCGGACAATCGGAACGAGTTGAAGGTCAAAACGATCGCTGCGATCGACAATGGCACGATCAATCCGAGCGAGCCGATCAGATTGTTCAACGTGTCAGAACGCGCATCGGAGTCGCCGCCCGTTTCGATACGGTAGCCGTCCGGCATTGCAAAGCCGGCAAGGTCCATCTCGCTTTGGAGCTTCTTCAGGGCTTCTTCCGGCAAAACACCATACTGGACGAATGCCTGAACCGTGTTGGTGCGTTCTCCATTCCGGCGATTGATTTCACCCTCCGAGGGCTCCAGACGAATGTCCGTGATCGCAGACAACGGCACCCCGTCATAACCAGCTGTTCCGGCGGCTCCGATCGCGGGCAACAACGGCAGGCTCGCAATGTCAGACAAGTCGCTGCGGGCAGCATCGCCGATCCGGACGCGCACCGGCAGTTCTTCTGTGCCTTCAATCAGACTGCCCCCGACAGCCCCTTCCAGGGTTGCCTCGAGTTGACGGGCAACATCCGCCAAGCTCAGCCCGACAAGCCGTGCCTTGTCCTCATCGACCGAAAATTTCAGTTGCGGTGCGCCGCTCTCCAGCGTCGTTCGCACAACGGTTACTTCCTCGATCCCGGATGCAAGTTGGCGCAGAGCATCCCCGCGTTCGCGCAAGACGTCCAAGGACGGGCCGACTAGGCGCAACTCGACAGGCGCATCCACCGGCGGTCCCTGAACGAGATCCCGCACAAGAATACGCGCGTTCGGATACCGGGCGGTCAGTTCGCCTTGCAGGCGCGGCACAAGACCCGCTGTCGTATCCGGCGAGCTGGTTGTGACAAGTGCCTGAGCGAAAGCCGGAGCGCGGTCCTGGTTGCCAACGATGTTGTAGTAGAAGGCCGGAGCGCTCTTGCCCGCAACCCAAACCACTTTTTCGATGCCCTCTTGATCGGACAGGAATCCATCCATGGAACGAACCACCTCGGATGTTTCGGCAATCGCGGTACCATCAGAAAGTTCCACTTCAATGTGGAACTGATCCCGGTCTACGCCCGGGAAAAACTGCGCAGTCAGGGTCGGCATGCTCATGAAACCGATCACGGGCAAAACCAGCGCAAACGCGACCGAACTTGCCGGGTTTCTCATGGCGAGCTGCAGTGAGAACCTGAATGGCACGGACACCAACTTACCGGGTTGGAAAGAACGGCGCTTGGTATCTAATCTCGTTGCAGGTAACAGCCAGCCGGCGATTGCCGCCGTCAAGGTCACGGCAACGAGGAACGACCAGACAAGCATGATGATCACGGCAATCGCGATCGCCCCGACGAAGTCTCCAGCCGGTCCCGGCAGCAGAACCATGGGCAGGAAAGACAGGGCTGTGGTTGCGGTCGATGCCAGCAGTGGCGCAAAGAGGCGTCGAACGGCCTTGCGGACGGCCTCCCGCCGCTCCTCTCCACGCGCCAGAGCCTGACCGATTTCATCGGTCATGACGATCCCAGCATCAACCAGTAGGCCGAGAGCCACGATCAGTCCCGTAAGCGACATCTGATGAAGCGGCAGGTCGATCATGCTCATCGTTGCAAAAGAGGCCAGAGTGACCACGGGCAACACCATTGCAACGATCACTGCCGACCGCAGCCCCATCGTGACAAGCAGCACGCCAATCACCAAGGCCATACCGATGGCTATGTTGGCGCCAACATCTGTCAGACGGTCGATCGTGTAGCGGCTTTGATCGAACACGAGTTGATGCTGGATTGAATGCGGCATATCCGTTTCAAAGGCAGCAATCCGGTCACGAACACGGGTCATCCAGGTGTCCACCTGAAGGCCATCCGCAATTTTCGCAGCAACGAGTATTGCCGGACGCCCTCCTGAGAAGGCGAGCTCTTCAGCGGGTTGGCGGATGCCCTTCGTGACGGTGGCAACATCGCCAACGCGGGTCACCAGACCATTGCTTGCAGTTGTCAAAGGGATGGCGCGGATCCGGTCAATCGCGGCAATTTCTCCAGACACCTCGATCAGAAATTCGCGGTCCGGACTGCGCAGGCGGCCTGCACGGACCTTCGCATCGGCGTTTTGTATGGCAGAGGCGACCTGATCCACAGTCAGAGATAAGGAAATGAGCGTTGCCGGATCTATGCGAACCAGAATCTCTTCTTCCAGCTCGCCGAAAATCTCGACGGACTTTGTGCCGGATACATTCCGAAGTGTATCAGACAAAACCTCGGCATAGCGAAGCATGACTGCCTGAGAAACCGAGTCATGCTCGGGAACAAGTGCGCTGATAGATGCGAAAGCACCAGCACCGTCAGTGCTGAACTCCGGCTCCAGAACACCTTGGGGAAATTCGCGCGTGGCGTCACCTATCTTGTCCCGGATCTCCGACCAAGCCTGTTCAATCACGTCTTCAGTCAACGTGTCGAGCAGCTCGATCTGAATAATCGAAATCGAGGAGGCCGACGTCGATTCAATAATATCAATCTCTTCAACTTCACGGAGCTCTTCCTCGATCTTTTCCGTGACCAAAGCCTCGACACGCCCCGGATCAGCGCCTGGGTAGACGGTCGTGACCGTTGCAAAAAGGTTGGTGATCGTAGGATCTTCCTGCCGACCAATACCGATCAGGGCCGTCGCCCCAGCTGCCAAGATCACAAGAAGCGTCAGGACCACCAGACGGGGTTGGCGAAAGAACAGGGTTTCCATGCTTCAGCCTCCCGCCTTCGCAAGGTCTACAGCTTGGCCAACGACAACCCGGTGAACGCCATCCCGAACGATCCGGCTGTCTGGCGTCAAGGTCCCACGGACAAACGCCCGCCCTTCTTCCGCATGCAGGATTTCCACCGCTTCCCGCACCACAACGTATGTCGAGGTGGGCGACGCCTGATCGACATCCTCGGCAACGGTCAGCACGGTCCAGAGACCACGCGGACCTTCTTTCAATGCCGAAATCGGGATCCAGGCGCCTTCCGTCTCCACACGCTCAACAATTGACAGTTCCGCCAATCGTCCAAATGCGGGTGTTGCCTCCGGTGTATCGAGTTCAAACAAGGTCTCTATTGTCCGGGTGCGGGTTTGAAGGTCTGGACGAAGCGCTGCCAAGCCGGCCTTAAACGTCCGGCCCGAGATCTGGATGTCATAGCTGTGCGACCGATCCAGCCGGTCGACTACTTCCGGCGACAAACCGATGCGGACCGTTGGCCGTGAACTCTCCAGCAACCGTAGAACGGGCGTTGCCGGAGACGCGGTTGCACCGTCGTCCAAAAGGCGCTCTCCAACCCGGCCCGAAAACGGCGCTTTCAAAACCGCCTTATCAAGATTTATATCGATGTTGTCGATCGCAGCATCGATCTGCGCGATCGTGGCGTCCAAACGGCTGAGGGTCAGGCGGGCCTCGTCGAGCACCTGCGCACTGACATGACCATTGTCCTTCAGCAGCTGACGGCGGTTCAACGTCAGCGAGGCCAGTTCCCGATCACTTTCAGCCGCTTGACGATTGGCGACCTGGCGCCGGCGGTCCGCCTCAAGTGTCCGTGTGTCGAGAACAGCAATGACGTCGCCTTCCTCGACCAGGTCACCCTCATCGACCCGAACCTCTCGAACTGTCCCGGAGAGCTCGAAGGCCAAGTCCGTGTTGCGTGCGGGCTCTAGCCTGCCCACAAAACTGCGCTCAACGTCATAGCCGGTCTCCCAATCCGGTGTGAATACGTCCACAACGGCCAGGGGCGAGGGTTCAACGGATGGTTTTTCTTCTGCACGCATCTGGATGGTGGTGACACCGATCATCACTGCAGCGGCGGCAAGACCAACATTGATGGAAAAGGTCGCCGTACTCAGCGCCATTCTGCCAAAACGCCGGAGCCTGCTTTTACTGCCGGTCGTCTTTGGCTGAGGGGTCTGATGATCCTTCGACATGGCACATTCTCACCTTGTCCGCTGGCTGCCAGTGCGATTTCGGGGAGCATCATCTTCCCAATGTAAGCAGCACTAACTATGTTACCGTTGCTAACATATGTTAGCGGAATTAACTTCGGCAAGAGACACAACAAGAAAAAATTCGGAAACGCCTTACATGGCCAAAGCAGAAATTCATAAAAAAGCGGGCTATCACCATGGTGATTTGCGCGGTGAATTGATCGCCGCAGCGCGCCAACTTATTGAAGAACATGGGCCGGATGGATTTTCCATGTCGGATGCTTGCCGTCTTGCCGGTGTGAGCACGGCGGCGCCTTACCGGCATTTTTCATCCAAACAGGATCTTTTGAGCGAGATCGCAAAAGACGGCCTCACTCGCCTTGGAATCGACATGGAAGCCCGAGCCTCCAAGCAGGCGCGCGGCACTGTTCAGTCGATTGCCGCGATGGGGCGCGCCTATGTTGCGTTCGCAAGACGCGAGCCGCATACGTTCCGGCTCATGTTCAGCACAATGTCTCATCATGATCGAATTGATGAGCTTAAGCAGGTTGGCCGCGGATCCTATGGTGTCTTGCTCCGAGAAGTCGCAGACTATCTGGGCGAGCCGGACATAAACGAGACGGTACTCCGCACATCTTTCCCCTTGTGGACACAAGTCCACGGGCTGTCGTTCCTCGCCATCGATGGCAAACTGGATGTGACGGAGTTTCCGGTCGACATTGAAGACTCTATTCTGATCGCGACAGAACGTCTGCTTCCATCGGTGCCGTAGGTCGCTTCTTGACCCGGTCGGTCGCGGGGACTAATCCAATCCAAACTGTCTTTAGAATTCAGCTGGCTCAAGAAGAGCCCTTGGAGCTCCCGCATGCCGCAGACCGGCAAACCTCAAAAAATCGGCGCGGTCAAACAGATCACGAGCCATTCGAATCCGATCGTCAAGGAAATCAAAGGGCTTGTAGCCCAGCGCAAGCACCGCACCCAGTCCGGCCTGTTTGTCGCCGAGGGCCTCAAATTGGCGACCGATTCCATGGCTGCCGGCTGGGGCGTCCGCTACCTCGCCCTTGGCCCAGAGGCTCGCGACAACCCGGTTGCCCAAAAAGCCGCGGCGACGGCCAAGGCACGCGGCGCACTCATTCTTGAAGTCTCGACTGCAGTCATGAGCGCCATGACCCGCAAGGACAATCCCCAGATGGTTGTGGGTGTTTACGAGCAAAACATCCTCAGCGCCCGGGACATTGATCCGCAAGGCACCACAGTCTGGGTCGCGCTGGATCGGGTAAGGGATCCTGGAAATCTCGGTACAATCATCCGGACGGTGGATGCGGTCGGCGGCAGTGGCGTGATGCTGGTTGGCGATTGCACTGATCCATTTGCCGTCGAAGCCGTCCGCGCCACGATGGGGTCGCTGTTCCATGTGCCCATTGCAAAGATGACAAAGGACGAGTTCAAGGCGCTTGCAAAAGACTGGCCGGGAACCGTAGCTGCGACGCATTTGAAAGGGTCGGTCGACTACCGCACGCCGGACTACAAACAACCGGCTCTGCTCGTCATGGGGAATGAACAAAAGGGGCTGGAGGACGATATGGCCGAGGCCTGCCGGACCTTGATCCGGATCCCGCAAGTGGGGGAAGCCGACAGTCTGAACCTTGCTGTTGCCACCGGCATCTCGCTTTATGAAATCCGCCGCAATCATTTGGAGCTGTCGTGATGCGCCTGTTTGTTTTTGGTGTCGGGTATTCTTCAAAAGCGATTATCGAAGAAGTGCGGGATCGCTTTGACTGGATCGGTGGCACGACACGGTCTGCGGAAAAGGCCAGCGCTCTCCGCGAAAACGGTATTGAGCCGTTTATCTTCGATGGCGAAACTCCTTGCGACGGGATTGCGGACGCGCTTTCAACCGCAACCCACGTGCTTGTGTCCATTGCCCCGAATGAGGCCGGCGACCCAGTTCTCAACCGACACGGCGCGGATATTGCCGCAGCCTCTCCGCAATGGGTCGGCTACCTGTCGACTGTCGGCGTTTATGGAAACCACGACGGGGCTTGGGTGGACGAAACCACCGCTTGCAAACCGGTCTCCAAACGCTCAGTCCAACGCGTCGCCGCTGAAGAGGCCTGGCTTTCTTTCGCAGAGCGGACCTCGGTGCCTGTTCAGATTTTTAGGCTCTCCGGAATTTACGGGCCAGGCCGCAACACGTTCGAGAACTTCAAAAAAGGCCGCGCCCGGCGCTTGATCAAGCCCGGACAGGTGTTCAACCGGATCCATGTCGCGGACATTGCAGGCGCGGTTTCAATCGCCATGCAGTCGCCAAAGACACGCATTTTCAATGTCACGGATGACCAGCCTGCGCCGCCGCAAGATGTCGTGACATACGCTGCTGAACTGCTGGGTGTGACACCACCGCCGGAAGTTGCCTTCGAAACAGCGGACCTCACACCAATGGCCCGGTCATTTTATGGTGAGAACAAACGGGTTTCGAACGAACGCGTCAAAAACGAACTCGGCTATACCTTCCGCTATCCGGATTATCGGATTGCCTTAAACACTCTTGTCCAGAACTACGGTTGACACCTGCGAACCGGTTTTCCAGTTTCTGGCCAACGGATGCGGCACACTGCCCGCATCCCTCGACCCAGAAAGGCAAGAACATGAGTGAATGGCGCGTTTATCTCTCCGGTGAGATTCACACCGACTGGCGCGAACAGATCGTTAGCGCAACGGAGGTCGCCGGATTGCCGGTCAGTTTTTCTGCACCGGTCACCAACCACGAGGCCAGCGACGATTGCGGCGCAGCGATTCTCGGCGGCGAAGACAAGAAGTTCTGGTACGATCACAAAGGCGCGAAGGTGAATGCCATCCGCACCCGGACACTGATTGAAAAGGCCGATATCGTCGTTGTCCGGTTCGGCGACAAGTACAAGCAATGGAATGCAGCCTTCGATGCCGGCTACGCTTCAGCCCTTGGTAAGTCATTGATCATACTTCACGATCCGTCCTTGACCCATCCTCTGAAGGAAGTTGATGCTGCAGCTCTTGCTGTCGCGGAAACCCCGGACCAGATCGTCAAAATCCTCAACTACGTCATCAACGCAGAACTCTAAGCTCAACCGCCCAACCTTGTATTTAACGATTGAGCAACCATATCAAGTCAGTCTAAGTGGTCTGAGTTCATACGAAGACTGCTCAGACCGGCTGTAGTTTTTGGTTTTGGGCCGCTTGTATTTTCTTCCTCATTGGAACAAGCGCCAGACAAGCCTCCCGCTGCAGACTTGTATTTTAGTATTACAATAAAGAACTGTCATCAAAGCTTTGAAATGCTGCGCTAGACAAGCGCGCTGATGCTTTGATGCAAGAAATTGGAAAGAAGACTCCATGCTACATGGAAACGTAAAATGGTTTGATAAGGGCCGCGGTGTCGGCACGATCGAACCCGAAGACGGGGACGACATCCTCGTTGACATCACGGCTTTGCGCCGGTCCGGCATCGACTCGCTGAAGGAAGGCCAACTCGTGGCATTCGATCTTGAGTGGCGCCGTGGCCAGATGGTCGCCGAAGACCTCAAAGTCCTGTAAGGCCAATCGGCACTTGCGGTATGGAAGGGCGGTTTCACCGCCCTTTTTTGTTGGCCTTTCCCCAGAAACACTCTTGCCTGAAACTGGTTTTGCGCGTTTCCTTCAAGTTGTATTGAAGGAACAATTCTTTGCCCGGCCGCCCGAAGCGATCCAACGCGCTTATCTTCATCTTCATTACCTTGACCATCAATGCGATGGGCATCGGTCTCATGATGCCGGTGATGCCGAGCCTATTGACCGAACTCACCAGCCTGCCTGTCGGTGAAGCTGCACTGTGGGGCGGATGGCTGAGTGTCGTCTTTGCCTTGATGCAGTTTTTGTTCGGTCCAACGCTCGGCAGCCTGTCAGACAGGTTCGGACGCCGGCCCGTTTTGCTTATCTCGACGCTGACCGTGGCGGCTGATTATCTCCTGATTGCTCTGTCCTGGAACCTTGCGGTGCTGTTCATTGCCCGGATGATCTCCGGGATTGCCGGTGCCACCTACTCTGCGGGAGCGGCTTACATTGCAGATATCTCGGAGAAGGAAGACCGGGCGAAGAATTTCGGCCTTCTTGGTGCGGCTTTTGGCGTCGGCTTTGTGCTGGGGCCGGTCATTGGAGGGCTGCTTGGGGAATACGGATCTCGAGCCCCGTTCTACGCCGGTGCTGCGTTGTCTTTTGTCAACTTCCTCTTTGGCTATTTTGTGCTGCCAGAAACACTGAAACTGGAAAACCGTCGCGCCTTCAATTGGAAGCGCGCCAATCCATTCGGCGCCTTAAAACACATCTCTTCCAACAAGGAGGTGCGTGTGCTCCTGTTGGCGCTACTTCTGCTTGACATTGCCCACTACGTTTATCCGGCTGTCTGGAGCTATTTCACTGCAGAAGTCTTTGCCTGGACCCCAGCCGATATCGGCTTGTCCCTTGCCGTGGTCGGGTTCGGTTACGCAATCGTGCAAGGATATCTGATCCGCGTTCTGGACCGCAGGATCGGGACCGGCGCCACTCTCATGATTGGCCTCACCTGCAACCTGATTGCGTTTGTTGCTCTTTCCGTCGCTGAAAGCGGCTGGGTCGCTTATGCGTTTATTGGATTTGCTGTTATGGGCGCGCTTGCGACACCTGCCTTCACCGGCTTGATGTCCAACCGGGTTCCCGACAACGCGCAAGGCGAACTGCAGGGTCTGATCGCGAGTGCAGCCGGGCTTGCCATGATCATCAGCCCCTTTGTCATGACCCAGAGCTTTTCCTTTTTTACGAGGGACGGGACAGACCTTTACTTCCCAGGCATCCCGTTTGTGATTGCCGCAGTGCTTATCTCATTATCTGGCTTAATCGCACTCCCGTTCCTCAAAAATCAACGGATCGCCTTAGCAAACACGCAAACAGCCCCTTCGCAAACGCCGGTGAAAGAATGACATCATCTTCGTTCAACCCGTCGCTTGACGGGCCTCGTCTTGCACCGCTCTCCGGAGGCGCTGCAGAACAACTGGTCGTCATCCTCCATGGTTATGGCGCCGACGGCACCGACCTGATTGATCTCGGCCAGGCTTGGCAACAGATTCTTCCCAACGCAGCTTTCGTTGCGCCCAATGCTCCTGAGCCCTTGCCATTTGAAGCCTTTGGAGGGCGGCAGTGGTTTGCCCTGGAAGAGCGGACACCGCGGGAGTACGAAATCGGTGCGCAAGCGGCTCAACCAGCGCTCGACCGGTTCCTCGATGCCGAACTGATCTCCCTGGGTCTCAACGATGCAGCTCTTGCATTGGTTGGGTTCAGTCAGGGAGCCATGATGACGTTTCAAGCGGGTCTGCGCCGGAAAACACCGCCCGCCTGTCTTATGGCCTACTCAGGTCTTTTGCCGGGAGTTGCGACGCTCCCGGTCCTCCCAGCACCTCCTCCTACCTTAATCGTGCATGGCGCAGATGATGATGTCGTTCCTGCCTATCATCTGAAAGCCGCACGAATCGCACTAGCGCAGGCTGGTTTAACAGTCGAAGCGCATTGCCTGGATGATTTGGGACATGGCATTGACGAGCGCGGGCTCATTTTGGGGCGCCAATTTCTTGAAAAGACATTCCTCTAGCCGTCACATGAGCCCCGGCAATTGGTTAATGGCTTCTTAACGGTTTTGGTCCAGTCTCCTAATGAAGTGTCTCCTTGTTAACTGGGGACTATCCGGAGCGCGTCATGCAAATCTCGATTGAAACCACAACACAAAGCACCAGCCTGTTGTCCGCTTCGTTTCAAGGCTCCGCAAACCCGTCTGCAAAGCAGGAGGCTGAAGACGGAAAGCCAGGTCAGCCGCCCAAGGACACCGCCGTCAGCCTATCGGAGGCTGCCTCGCAGCAGGCGGAAGAAGACGCCGTTGTGATTGCAGCCCTTCGTGAAGCCGTTGAAGACGGCAAAGAGGGCGACGAAGACGAGAAAGACGGCGCGCTGGCGACCGTCGAGGATTATCAGAAAACGGCTGGTCAGTTGAAATCGGCACTCGGCGAAGATGGCAGTGTCTCCAGTTCGTCCCTCGCCTATGAAAGCGCGACAATCTCAACAACAACGATTGAAGCCGAGATCGACGGGGAAACCGTTTCTGCGCAGTTCGTCTCGTTCGAACGGGTGTCCTTCAATTCCGAGACCGGGCTCTCGGTGCGCTCTGCAAACGCTTCCACCATTGAAGGCGAATTTGACAACGGATCCTTCAGCTACCAAAGCTCCGCAGTCAGCGAGCTCTATGCTGGTACAGGGTCACAGATTTCCAAGCTGGCGGGTCTAACCGCCTGATACCAAAAGCACCGAGCAAAGCGCCCAGGGCACCAAACGCGCCCTGAGCTGACACATCATCAAGCTTTTTTCAGATATGCGGCAAGAATGTCGAGGGCTGCCTGAAGGTCGGACTTGTGGATCATCTCTGTAACCGTGTGGATGTAGCGGGTGCCGACCACGATCCCGACAGCTTTCGCACCTGCCGCCGCCTGCTGAGCAGCCGCACCGTCCTGACCGCCTGCTGCCAGCATTGTGCGCTGATACGAAATCTCTTCCTTCTCAGCCAGCGCTTCAATCTCCTTCACCAGATCACGGTCGGCGATGAAGCTGGAATCCTTGACATGGAGGCCGAACCCTTCGCCCTGCACCGTAGTGCGATCCTGTTCCGGAACTCCCGGCGTATCGCAGGCCAGTGTAACGTCGATGCCCAGTCCGATGTCCGGTTTGATAGCAAACGATGCGGTGCGTGCGCCCCGCAGACCGACCTCTTCCTGGCAGGTGAAGGCGACATGGATTTCACATTCGTGCTTGGACTTGCCCAGCGCCTTGATGGCCTCGATCCCGAGCCAGCAGGCAATCCGGTTGTCCAACGCCTTTGACACGATCTTTTCGCCGATTTCGATCAAAGGCTCATCCATGGTGACCATATCACCGACCTTGATGAGATCCTTGGTGCTCTCTCCAAGACCCAAGTCCACGACAAAGTCCTTGGGCTCCGGAACCTTCTTGCGTTCCTCGGGAGAAGAAATATGGATCGGCTTGCCGCCCGGGTTCATGACACCCTTGTAGTCGCCATCGTCCGTCGAGACGAGCACGCGGCGGGAGAACAGGTTGCGCGCGTCAAAGCCGCCGACCGGCTGAACATGCACAAACCCCTTGTCGGTTACATGCGAAACCAAAAAACCGATCTCGTCCATGTGACACAGCAACATGACCTTCTTCGGATCCCCTCTCTTCGGCTTCTTGCGAGAGTTCCGGCGGCAAAGCAGCGAGCCCATGGGGTCCGTTGTCACCTCATCAAAGAGCCCTTCGATTTCGGATTTGATCAAGTCCCGAACCCGATGCTCATGACCCGGCACACCTGGTGTTTCACAAAGACGTCGAAGCAGATCGATATTCATGGAATGTCCTGTTTGATATGAAAATCGCCGCGATCCTAATCTGAAATTTCAGCCTGGACAAAGGCTGAGTGGAAACAAGCCACCTGCTCTCGCGGCAAAAAAGCGCCACATGCCGCGCGGTGATTTACCAAAATCAAGTTATGTCGGCATTTTGCGGCTGAATCTCACCAACTGCCATTGCTGTGACGTAATTCCCGTCAAATAATTGATTTTGGTATAACAAGACATTCAGACGACGTTACGGCAGATCGACTGGAAACCCATCAATTGAACAAGGGGATTTTTCATGACCCAGAAGAAGCGCTTCATACTCTCCATAGATGGTGGTGGTGTCCGGGGTCTGATCCCGTTGCGCATTCTGGAGTCTCTGGAGAGCCGCCTCGTGCACCGTGGCGTCACGCAGCCGATGCACGAGCTCTTCGATCTCATGGCCGGCACCTCGACCGGCGGTTTGATTGCAGCCGGACTTTCCGCCCCGAGGCCTGGCGGCAACAAGGGGGAAGCCGCAGCAACGATCTCAGAACTTCGAACATTTTATGAGCGCGATGCCCGCGAGGTTTTTTCATATTCGCTAAGCGCACGCCTTGCCCGTGCATTCACCAATCCGCTTGGTCTGTTCGATGAAACGTATGATGCCCGTTCTCTCGAAAAGATCCTGAAGGAGCAATTCGGATGGACGTCCATGGCAAGCGGCCTGTGCAAGCTGGTTCTCACCGCCTACGACATTGAGCAGCGCAAAGCCGTGTTCATGACCAATGGACTGGAGCAAAACGGCAGCCGGCCCGACGATTATTATTTCTGGCAGGCCGTGCGGGCGACAACCGCAGCTCCCTCCTATTTCGAACCGGCAAAAATCGAAAACCTGACCCGCAAGCGCGAAGAACCCATGGTGGACGGTGGGGTCTTCATGAACGATCCGACCATTGCGGCCTATCTGGAAGCGCGCAAACTGGGTTGGGATACTGAAGAACTAGTCATCATTTCACTCGGGACGGGACGGGCCCAGGAACGAACCTTCTCCTATCAGGAGGCCGTTGGTTGGGGAGCCCTTGGTTGGATGCAGCCATCAAAGGGTGTGCCTATCCTATCTATCTTCTCAGATGGCCAAACCCAGACGGCATCTTACCAGGCGACCCACTTGTTCAATGAGTTGCCCAGTGTCACCTATCACCGGATCGAAGGGGAGCTTGAGGCGAGCGCTGAAGACTTCGACAACGCACGCCCAGGCAACATTTTGACCTTGAACGGTGCGGCCGATCGCATGATCCGAGACAATACCGTGCTTCTGGATAACCTTGCAGATCTGTTGAAGGATCATGTGGAAACGCGCGAAAAAGATGCCAGCGATGCCGTTTTGGGGCATGCTGCGTAAAAGGGCGCCCGAAACCTCAGGAGCCAGCATCTTTGTGCACTTGGTTTCGGCCACAGAGCATGAGGTCCGCCGTGACGCATCGCAACTTCGCAAACCGGAAGAAAACCACGCTTAAGGCAATCGTCTTTGCTTTTGGCGCACTGCCCTTGGTGCCTTTGATAGGTGTTGCAGCAGAACCCGTTCCGTCTGCAAAACCCGGCACGGTCAATCCACCGGCGGCTTCAGTGGTCCAGAAGTTCGCCGGAATTCCAATCCCGGCTGAAAAGCGGGCCGTACCGGAGGGGTATCAACCTTCCAAGCCCAAACTCGTGTTGCGTGGCAGTCAGCCCGCCAAGGACTATTTTGGTTATGTGGAAGGACCAGCCCCTTTGAAAGCCCGCGCCATTGGCTCTTATGCAAAGGGATGTCTTGCCGGCGGGGCCATGCTGCCAACCGATGGACCGACTTGGCAAGCGATGCGCTTGTCACGCAATCGCAACTGGGGCCATCCGGAGTTAATCGATTTTCTCAAAGATCTTGCCAAGGACGCACCGGGCCTTGGCTGGAACGGACTTCTCGTGGGTGATCTTGCGCAGCCACGCGGTGGGCCCATGGTGTCGGGACATGCCAGCCACCAGATTGGTCTGGATGCCGATATCTGGCTGACCGAGATGCCGCAACGGCGGCTGACAACCGAAGAGCGGGAACAGATTTCGGCAATCTCAATGCTGAAAGGCCGCCTTGATGTGAAAGGGGCGGACCGCAGCGTCGATCCGAAGAAATGGACCGATATACATGCACGGCTGATCCGGCGCGCTGCATCAGACAAACGTGTTGCCCGGATCTTCGTGAACCCGACCATCAAAAAGGCACTATGCGAGTTTGAAACCAGCAGAGACCGGGCCTGGCTTCGCAAGGTGCGCCCATGGTGGGGACATCATTACCACTTCCATGTGCGGCTCTCCTGCCCGTCAGGAAGCGGCGGCTGCAAAAACCAAAACCCGCCGCCACCGGGCGATGGATGCGGTGAACACCTGACCTACTGGCTCTCCGATGAGCCTTGGGTTCCAAAGAACCCGCCCAAAGCCGGCGAAAAACCGAAAATCGTCAAGAAACGCCCAATGGCCCTGGCTGCGCTACCAACGGCCTGTCAAAGTGTTCTGACCGCGAACTGATAGGGGCAGAATGCTCCCCTTCAAACGTCAGGACTGTCCAAGCTGGGCGTGACGATTTTCGTCAAGAAAACCAGATCAAGCCAGCGACCAAACTTTGTTCCAGCCTCCGGCAATCTGCCGGCGACTTCAAATCCAAGCTTCTTGTGAAGAGCAATTGATGCGGTGTTGTCTCCATCGACCACCCCAACAAGCACGTGCACCTCTTGTGTCTGCGCCTTTTCGATGAGCTGTTGCAAAAGCTTTGCCCCGATCCCCTGCCCTTGGAACTTAGGATCAACATAGACTGTATGTTCGAGGGTCTTGCGATAGCCTTCCCGCGGGCGAAACACTCCATAGCTGGCAAAGCCAATCAGTTTGTCTTCTGGGCTGGTCGCGACGATGACCGGCCAGCCTGCGTTCTGACGCGTTTCGAACCAGGTTATGCGCTCATCCAGCGTTTCTTCTTGTGACGTCCAAGCCGCTGTTGTTTCCCGGACGGCCTGATTATAAAGCGCAAGAATCGCCGGTATATCGCCCGGCTCGGCATCTCTGAGCGGCATAAAACGATCATCTTTTTTGTAAAGGCGCACGGCAGAATACCGACGGCCACATGTTTCGTGCCTGATCGTACTGGTCGAGCGGAAATTACGCAATAATGTCAGGCGTCCGCGGCCAATACGCGCACCTTGAACGAAGTGCCGAGCCTAAAAACAGAATCCAGCATAATTATTCCCTCGCTTTTCCGCAGTAACGCGTCGCAATCCTCTGGTAGAAACGGGATTGCGGTGGTAAATGGGCGCCATGACGACGAAGACCCTTTCCAACATCCGCAATTTCTCAATCGTTGCCCACATCGATCACGGCAAATCGACGCTTGCTGACCGGCTGATCCAGATGACAGGCACCGTGACCGATCGGGAAATGACCGAGCAGCTCCTCGATTCGATGGACATCGAGCGTGAGCGCGGCATCACAATCAAGGCGCAGACCGTGCGGCTGATCTACGATGCCAAGGACGGGCAGCAGTATATCCTGAACCTGATTGACACTCCGGGTCACGTGGACTTTGCCTACGAAGTGTCTCGCTCGCTGGCGGCCTGTGAAGGCTCCCTGCTTGTGGTCGATGCCTCCCAGGGTGTGGAAGCGCAGACCCTTGCAAACGTTTATCAGGCAATCGACAACGACCACGAAATCGTTCCGGTCCTGAACAAGGTCGACCTGCCAGCGGCAGAGCCGGAACGGATCCAGGAGCAAATCGAGGATGTGATCGGTATCGACGCGTCTGAAGCTTGCATGATTTCGGCCAAGACCGGGCTCGGTGTCGAAACGGTTCTGGAAGCGATCGTCGAAAAACTGCCTGCCCCGCAAGGTGACCCGGACGACACGCTCAAGGCCATGCTGGTTGACAGCTGGTATGACACCTATCTCGGCGTGATGGTTCTGGTGCGCGTGATCAATGGCTCGCTCAAAAGGGGCCAGAAGATCAAGATGATGGGCACGGGTGCAGCCTATGACGTTGACCGGGTCGGTGTCATGACACCGAAATTCATGCAGGTTGACGAACTGAAGGCCGGCGAGATCGGTGTGATCACCGGGTCCATCAAGGAAGTGGCTGACACACGCGTCGGCGACACCATTACCCTTGAGAAGAAACCTTGCACCGAAGCGCTTCCCGGCTTCAAACCAGCCCAGCCGGTGGTCTTCTGCGGCCTCTTCCCTGTGGATGCCAACGACTTTGAAGACCTGCGGGCGGCAATGGGCAAGCTTCGTCTCAATGACGCCAGCTTCTCCTATGAAATGGAAACATCGGCAGCGCTCGGCTTTGGCTTCCGGTGCGGTTTCCTCGGCCTATTGCACCTTGAGATCATCCAGGAACGTCTGTCCCGTGAGTTTAATCTCGATCTGATCGCGACAGCGCCATCAGTGGTCTACGAAATGACCATGACGGACGGCACCGACATTGATCTGCACAACCCGGCCGACATGCCGGAAGTGGTGAAGATCTCTGAAATCCGCGAACCCTGGATCCGCGCGTCCATCATGACGCCGGACGAATATCTCGGCGGAATTTTGAAACTGTGCCAGGAACGGCGCGGCATCCAGGTGGATCTTTCCTATGTAGGCAGCCGTGCACTGGTTGCTTACGATCTGCCGCTCAACGAAGTGGTCTTTGACTTTTATGACCGGCTGAAGTCGATTTCCAAGGGCTACGCGTCCTTCGACTACCAGATCTCCGACTATCGCGCGGGCGATCTCGTCAAGATGTCGATCCTCGTCAATGAAGAACCGGTCGATGCCTTGTCTGTTCTGGTTCACCGCTCGCAAGCTGAGCGCCGCGGCCGGGCGATGGTGGAAAAGCTAAAAGAGCTAATCCCACGGCACATGTTCAAGATCCCGATCCAGGCAGCGATCGGCGGCAAGGTGATTGCCCGTGAAACCCTGTCTGCGCTGCGCAAGGATGTGACCGCCAAATGTTATGGCGGTGATGCGACGCGTAAGCGGAAGCTTCTGGAAAAGCAGAAGGCGGGTAAGAAAAAGATGCGCCAGTTCGGCAAGGTGGAAATCCCGCAAGAAGCGTTCATTCAAGCTCTTAAGATGGATGAGTGATATTGTAACATCAGATGCAACTTGAAGTCACGTTTCTTTACGATATATTCCTCGTGGATTGTGAGTTTGATCGTCGGAATTGTATTACGGTCGGTAAGAAGAAAATGTGATGCCCATTAAATACACTAAAGCCGTTGAAGAAGATCTGACGGTAATTAACTCGATTGAACCTGAGAAAATTTCTGAGATTATTGAGATTTTGCAAGATCTCAAAAGTCAAACCATAAAACCCTCAGAAATTCGTAACTCTATCGGCAACACTGTATCTGAGGACCAAGCCCGCAGCTTGGTTCGTGCTGCAGTTAATTTTCAAGTTGCGATACAAAAAAACCCCCCACCTACTTCGAAAGAACTATTTGAGGAGATAGGTGATGAATTTAAAATTACCCAAGAACACTTGACGTTATTGAAACATACTATTGATTCTGAACCGATAATACTAGCAGCAAAAGCATATTCACTTTCATACGACCACCCCGTTGTATTTTTGTCGGTAAGATCAAAGGTCGATATACGTCCAGTATTTGGTGTTGACCGAACAAAGGTTGTAGGCTCAATCACTATCCCTACGCTTACGATAGAGTATGGCGAACAGAGCTCAAGAAATCGACGTGAGCTATCTCTAGCAATGGATGAGAAAGACTTGAAAGAACTCGCAGACACGCTGCGGGACATCGTCAATAAAATAAAAATATGCAATGCGTCCGAAGCCAAAGTTGACGGCGTTTCGTATTTTGTTGCGGGAGAAGAGGAACTCTAATGAGACAACGCAACGAGCAACATGAACTAGTTAAGCAACTAACAGACGAGTTCCCTGTAAAACAAGATAATTTCCCGACCGGGGGTTATGACTTCGTCGATCGTGAGTACAGAGTTTCTTTTTTCGACAAATCGTTACGCGATAATGTAACGCGCATGAATGCACCTCAAGCAAACGATCCGCACGTTGATCTGAATGATATTATTGAGAAACTTGATGCACTAGAGACTGAGATGTCAACTATGGCTGAAACACGCCGTCAGTTAACTGTAACCTACATCCCAGATGAGGAAAAAATTAAAACTGAGACTGCAAGGCATATCAAAGCATCAATGTTTTCTCTAATGAGCGAGATCTTACCGGCTATAGGCTTAGCGATTTCTTTTTTTGCAATATTATTGTCAGCACTAAGCTTTTCAAAACATGACTACATATTATCTGTTATCTACGCCTGCCTATTTTTAGCTTCGTACTATCCAACATATCTAACTTTTAAGATCAGAAGCGATGTCCGCCGGAAAACAAAAAATGCGTGATAAGCATAAAATATTTTCGACAGCCCTTCTGTCGTTTTCTGTTATTATGGCTATCTCATTTTTTTTCTTTCCAGCTGGTTACCTGAATTCTTTGAACTATATTTCATTTAAAATACTTGCCGTGGTTAACATAATAGTATTTTCATTCCTTTTAGCGTTTGTAATTCGGTGGTTTTTTTACGAACCTAAACCAACTCGCCTTTTGGCAGGGACCTGCCGACTCCTTACAACAGCTTTTTTTGCATCTCTGGCAAGCATCCTATCCTTTTTGCCAAATATCGATCGCTTGTCGTTTAATAAAGATAATTTTATTATTGAATTCTCTGAGCACAGCAGCGAACTCACAACTGTATTTATCAGTACAATGATTGTTTTAGTTTTCACTTCTACCACATATGCCTTTGTATATTATTATGATCAACAAACCATTGATAGTAAAAAGTAACAAGAAAAATTCTAAGTGCCCGCCAAGATAATATAGATACAACTAACTATTCAGGTTCGGTAGACAAACAAATACAGAAACGGCGCCGGGTATCTACCGCGGCGCCGTTTTCTATTTTTTCTAGGTGTTGCCGACCGGCCATGGCCGATCAGAAGTCTTGAGGCCGGTTCGACAACCGGCCGGTTGGCTTAGCGCCGGTTAAACGGCAGATCAGCCAGTTCACGCGGGCTCATGCGCTGGATTGCCGGGTGCGCCAGCGGGTCGCGGCGGTCAAGGCTGTTTCCAGATTGAGCAGTCAAATGACGACGTTTGAACAAATTCAACATGATCTTTATTTTCCTTCTTGTTGTTTTTCTCATGGCCAAATTCCTTAATTTTTGAATTTAGCATGGCTATATATAGGCGCATATTTTCCATATAAAAATCGACTTATTCTGGTTTTCAGTTTAGATTTTCTAATATGAAAACACTCAATCAAGTGCATTTGTCAGGCCTGCGCGCTGTGGAAGCGGTCGGACGCCTGGGCTCTGTCAAAGCGGCAGCAAACCTGCTCGGCGTGACCGTCGGAGCGGTCAGCCAACAGATCCAGAAAACAGAAGCCCAGTTGGGCGTTCAGCTGTTTGAACGGAAGAACAGACTGCTCGTTCCGACCCCGCATCTTCAGGCAATGCAGCCCCATCTGACGTCCGGCATGTCCTCCCTCTCAACGGCCGTTGCGATTACCCAGCGTGGCCGCGAGGATTCATTGACGATTTCTGTCGCGCCGGTTTTCGCCGGTAAGTGGCTCGTCTGGCATCTGAAACACTTCAACAAAATGCACCCGGGCATTCGGGTCCGCGTGGAAGCAACCGTCGATCTCGTGGACCCGAACACAAGTGATGTCGATCTTTGCATCCGCGTGGGCAACGGCCCCTACCCGGACGTGAATGCGGAAAAACTACTCAATCAACGGGTCTTCCCGGTCTGCAGCCCTGCGCTGGCGGAACAGATCAAATGCCCTGAAGACATTGGCAAGCTGCCCATTATTCGCGACCCCGGCCAGATGTTTACCTGGAAGACCTGGTTGGACCTCTTTGACCTTGACGAAAGCATACTGCAGGATGGCCCCAGTTTTTCCGACGGCTCTTTATGCATGGACGCTGCAATCGCGGGCCAAGGGGTTTTCCTCGCATGGGAAACATTAGCCGTTTACGCCGTCAATTCCGGGCAGGTGATCGCACCGTTTCCTGAACGGCCAGCCACGGGTCTCGGCTATTGGCTGATCAGCGGCAAGAATGTGCCTCGGACACGAGCAAAGGACGCATTCGGCTCCTGGCTCACGAGCGAATTGCAGCGATCGATTGGACGTCCCAAGGGAAGCGATGTGGCCCCGGCGCAACGCCAGGACCCCGACTGATCCCCCGCTGACGTTTCTTCTTGTTTTGATCAAGCATCCGCTTATGCTGCCCGCATGAATTATCTGGTCCACATAGACGCATCTGCTTGCCATTTATGCGCTCCGGTTGCCGACGCATCGGGGAGGCGGCGGTTTGCCGAGTGCCAGGGTCCCGCTTGCGGGCGATTTATGCGCTGACGCGCCAGATTTCTACAGCGCGAACATCATCCTTGGGGCTCCCGCAATAATGCGTTTGAAGCCGTGGCATTGTGCGCCATTATTCGCTAAAAGACCCCGACTTTCTGTTTCGAAGACACCGCGCACCGCGCGCGAACCGACCTGAGCACGCATGTCCAATCTCGATACTCTTGAATCTGAACTCCTCGCAGCCATTGAAAACGCCGGCTCCGAATCCGCCCTGGAAGAAGTGCGGGTCGCCGCGCTTGGCAAGAAGGGCAGCATCTCTGAGCAAATGAAGACGCTCGGTAAGATGACGCCGGAAGAACGCCAGGTGATGGGCCCGGCGCTGAACGGCCTCAAGGCGAAAATCACTGATGCCGTCGCGGCCCGCAAAGACGTCCTTGCGGAAGCCGCGCTGGAAGCCCGGCTGGCAAGCGAGACAGTCGATGTCACATTGCCGATGCGGCCGTCCCCGACCGACACCGGACGCATTCACCCGGTCAGCCAGGTCATCGACGAACTGACCGCAATTTTCGCCGATATGGGCTTTTCGATTGCGGAAGGTCCGGACATTGAGACGGATGAACTCAATTTCACGGCACTCAACTTTCCGGAAGGCCACCCTGCAAGGGAAATGCACGATACCTTCTTCTTCAATGAAAAGGACGACGGTGAGCGCCTGCTTTTGAGAACCCACACATCGCCGGTTCAGATCCGCACCATGCGCACCGAGGAACCGCCGATCCGTGTGATCATTCCCGGCCGGACCTATCGCTGCGACAGCGACCAGACCCATACGCCGATGTTCCACCAGGTCGAAGGCCTGGTGATCGACAAGGAAAGCCACCTCGGCCACCTGAAGTGGATTCTGGAAGAATTCTGCAAGGCGTTTTTCGAAGTCGACGACATCAAAATGCGCTTGCGCCCGAGTTTCTTCCCGTTCACCGAACCGTCCATGGAAATCGACATCCAGTGCGACCGGTCCGGCGGCGAAATCAAAATCGGCCAGGGCGATGATTGGCTAGAAATCCTCGGCTGTGGCATGGTGCATCCGAACGTGATCCGCAACTGCGGACTGGACCCAGACGTTTACCAGGGTTTTGCCTGGGGCATGGGCATCGATCGGATCGCCATGCTGAAATACGGTATGCCCGATCTGCGCGCGTTCTTTGATGCAGATGTCCGCTGGATCCAGCACTATGGTTTCCGGCCGCTCGACTTGCCGACCCTGTTCGGCGGGCTGTCCAGCTAACTTGGGATCTTTAAAGGGGCATTCTTCATGTCAGTCCTGACCCGTCTTTGTGTCGCAACTGTTTTGATTGTCGCAAGCCTTCTGCCGGCGGCCGCACAGACAGCAAGCCAAACGTCTGATCGTGACGCGCGCGTTGCTGCACCCACGTCGTTCCTGGAGGCCTGTGCCGAGAAGATCGAAGAACGTGGCCGACTTCGTTTCTGTGACACCTATTTTCGCGACAAGCTCGGAACTGAAGCTGACGCGCTGCTGTACCTCAGAGACCGGATCACACGTCTGCGGGCTTCTCACGAGACCAGTTCTGCCGATAAGTATGAGAGCTTTCTGCAAGCGATCTATATCGTGGCGTTCCTGACGATCGCCTCGATCGTGCTGATTGCGAGTGAACGCCGTATTGGCGGCACAGCAAAGTGGGCAAGCCTGACCAGCACAGCGGCTTTGCTTGTGATGGTGATCATCGTTGCCATGGGCTGGCTCGGCAAGTACCGGGCCGAATACGCTGCACAGGTCGAGCTTGGCATCTTGCGTGACCGGATCGAAACGGAAGCAGCACAATCGATCGCAACTGGTCAGCAAATCACACCGGCAATGGTAACCGACTGGACCCGCGACCTGTCCGCAATCGGGCGCCGGTTTGCGGAGAACTACGGCGAAGCAACGGTTATCCCGGAAGTGGACCGCTTTAGCCAGTAAGCGCTTCTTGAACAAAATTCGCGGCCTGCGCCGCATGATTGATAAAGAGACTTGTTATGAAATTCACTCTGTCCTGGCTCAAGGACTATCTGGACACGGATGCCAGCCTTGAGGACATCTTGGACCGCTTGAACATGATCGGCCTGGAGGTGGAAGAGGTTACGAACCGCGCCGACCGCCTCAAGCCTTTCAAGATCGCGAAAGTCCTGGAAGCCGAACAACATCCGAACGCAGACCGTTTGCGCGTCTTAAAGGTCGATACCGGGGACGGCGAGCCGGTTCAGGTTGTCTGCGGTGCGCCCAACGCCCGTGCAGGCCTCGTCGGTGTTCTTGGAAAACCTGGCGACTATGTACCCGGCCTGGATGTTACGCTATCCGTCGGCAAGATCCGCGATGTGGAAAGCTTCGGGATGATGTGCTCGGAGCGCGAGTTGGAGCTGTCCGACGAGCATGACGGCATCATCGATTTGCCAGACGATGCCCCTGTTGGTGTGAACTATGCCGAATGGGCAGGCCTGGACGAACCTGTGATCGAGATCGGCCTGACGCCGAACCGTCCTGATTGTACTGGCGTTTACGGTATTGCGCGCGATCTCGCGGCGGCCGGCCTTGGCAAGCTGAAGGAACGCTCGCATGAGCAGATCCGCGGCGCTTATCCCTGCCCCGTCGACGTGACGTTCGACTTCGGCGACACCAAGCCAATGTGCAAGGCTTTCGGTCTGCGGATGGTCAAAGGCGTCAAGAACGGCCCGTCACCACAGTGGCTTCAGGACCGCCTGGTGGCGATCGGCTTGCGGCCGATCAACATCTTGGTCGACATCACCAACTACATCACCTTCGACCAGGGGCGCCCGCTTCACGTTTTCGATGCGGACAAAGTGCACGGCAACCTTGTTGTGCGCCGAGGCAAAACTGGCGAAAAGATCGACGGCCTCAATGCAAAATCCTATGACGTCGACGACACAATTTGCGTGATCGCGGATGACAATGGCGTGGAAAGCCTTGGGGGCATCCTGGGCGGCGAACCCTCCGGCTGTACTGAGGAAACTGTCAATGTACTGATCGAGTCTGCGCTTTGGGACGAGGATGATATTGCGGCCACCGGTCGGAAACTGGGCGTCAATACGGATGCCCGCTACCGCTTTGAGCGCGGTGTCGATCCGGACTACATGATGCCTGGTCTCGAGTACGCGACCCGCATGGTGCTGGACCTGTGCGGTGGTGAGCCGTCCGAAGCCATTCGCACCGGTGACATTCCTGACAGCACAAACATCATCGATTTCCCGTATTCCGAGATCAAACGGCTGTCGGGCATCGACCTCTCACCGGCTGAGGCAAACGTCACCCTGAAGGCGCTCGGTTTCTGGATTTCCGGTTCCGGAGAAACTGTCAAGGTGGCCGCACCCAGCTGGCGCCCGGATATTGAAGGCAAGGCCGATCTGGTTGAAGAAGTGACCCGGATCGTGGGACTGGATCGTGTCCCGTCAACGCCTCTGCCACGCTTGGGCACTGTCGCCAAAACCGTGCTGACACCAAGCCAGATCCGCCGTAACAAGGCACGCCGTGCACTGGCCGCTCGCGGGTTCAACGAATCCGTCACATGGTCCTTCATTCCGAAAGACCATGCCGTTCTGTTCGGTGGCGGCAACGACACGCTCGCTTTGGCTAATCCGATCTCACCGGAGATGTCAGACATGCGTCCGAGCCTGCTGGCTGGCCTTTTCATGGCAGCGCAGCGCAATGCCGATCGCGGCTATGGTGATGTCGCTCTCTTCGAAATCGGCCAGGTCTTCGAATCCGATGCCCCAGAGGGACAGAAGATCGTGGCTGCTGGCGTGCGCCGTGGAACCGCAAAGATGTCTGGAAGCGGACGCCATTGGTCTGGCACATCAGCCGCAGTTGATGTCTTTGATGCCAAAGCGGATGCGGAAGCGGCGCTGGCAGCAATTGGCGCGCCAGTCGACAAGCTCCAGGTATTCACCGATGCTCCGGATACATTTCACCCTGGCCGCTCCGGGTGTTTGAAGCTTGGTCCAAAGAACACGCTTGCCGTGTTCGGTGAAGTCCATCCGCGCATTTTGCAGAAGATGGACATCGAAGGGCCGCTCGTTGCTTTCGAAATCCATCTTGATGCTTTGCCGCAACCAAAAGCCAAGGGAGGCCGCTCCAAGGGGTCCCTGAATGCTTCCGATTTGATGCCGGTTCGCCGCGATTTTGCGTTCCTCGTAGATAGCGCGGTCACCGCCGACAAGATCCTCAAGGCTGCCCGCGGGGCCGACAAGAGCCTCATCGAAGACACTACACTCTTCGATATCTACGAGGGGGCCGGTGTTCCAGAAGGGCAAAAGTCTGTTGCGATCGACGTTGTTCTCCAACCACGCAAAAAAACGCTGACGGATGAAGAAATCGACGCGGTTGCCAAGAAGGTGATCGCCAACGTTGAGAAAGCCACCGGCGGCACGCTGCGCGGCTAACACTTATTGCGCTGCCGCACATGGGTTGTAGCGGCAGCGCAAATTGTTTGGTTCCAGTCTTACGGGACAGAGAATGGTGTAATGCTTTCGCAGCGTTTCACCGCGCACTTCTTTTTGTCCTTCGTAGGAATGAAGTCGGTTTTCGCATACTCGTTGACCTGACAAGACCCACGATCATTGACGTAACGGTCAAATGTGTTCGGACCGGTGTTCATCAGCACAGCGCCGCGCTGAGCAATCAAAGATTGCGCTTGCGCGCAAGTCAATGATGTGGAATTTGCGCGCCGGCTCTGTGCATCTGCCGGAAGGGTCAGGATTGCTGTTGCGACCAACGCTGTTACTGCGGGAACGGCCCGGGACCAAAACCGCTTAGATGTACTTCTGAATTGCCGTGCCATAGGCGCCTCCTCAAAATCAAGATGAATCAACATTGGCGCCGTGGCCAATCAGATCAAGTTGAAACACCGCGTCAATTTTAACCGCTCTGCCACTGCGTGAAAGCAGGTTTGGTAGCTGGCGCGCACAAGCCTGCGTGAAGACAGGCAGGCGAGAATCGCCTAACGATAGATGCCTTTCTCGCGTGAGGACATCGCATGCTTCCTTCCAAAACGTGCACCAAAGACTTCTGCCTTCTTGCAGATATTGCCGAAACAACGGAGCTCGAACGCGTCCAAGTGTTGGCCGATATTCTTCAGGAAATACCGCGTGTTATGGTTATTCTCCGATGCATCAGAGACCTCCAGATTCGCGATGGCTGGCTTGTATCGGGCGGCATCTACCAGACCATCTGGAACGTCATCACAGACAGACCTATAGATCACGGGATAAAGGACTACGACGTCATTTATTTTGATGGACGCGACCTTTCTTACGAAGGTGAGGATGCGGTGATCCAACAGGTGCAGTCCGCACTTCCGGACCTTGGAGAGCTCGTGGAAGTCCGCAATCAGGCCCGTGTCCATCTCTGGTATGAACAGAGATTCGGAAGGCCTTACAGGCCGCTTGACTGTGCGATGGATTCGCTCACGACTTACGCCGCGCGGACCCATGCCGTTGCTGCGCAACTCGGTAAGGACGATCAGATTTGCATTCATGCTCCATTCGGACTTGCAAACATTTTCGCGATGCGGCTGGTCCCAAACTATAGCCAACCCAATCCGGAAACCTACGCGGAGAAGGCGGCACGAATGAAGATGCTATGGCCTGAGCTCGACGTTATCCCATGGGATGTACCAGCAGCATCAGGCTGACAGCAGAATTATCCCAAGCGCCGCGTCTCTTGTACCGGAATGCCCTCAAGTGCCGGCGATGACAGTTCGATTTTCTCGGCTGCAATCATGCGAGCTCTGACCAAACCGCGGACGGAGTTTCCGACAAACACCGCCTCAGCTCTTTCCAAGTCTTCCGGCGTCAGATCGGCTTCAACTGCATAACCGGCCTCCAGCAGCCCCGCACGAAACGTTCCGGGTAATACGCCGTGTTCCAGCGCCGGTGTCAGCAGCTTGCCGTCGACCTTGAGGAACAGTGTTGTATAGGAGCCTTCCGTGAGATAGCCGCTTTCATTCAAGAAAATAACTTCCTGGCACCCTGTTTCGGCTTGATACCTAGTTCGGGTCTCGTCGTAGAAGGACCGGTTGGTCGTCTTGTGATAGAGGAAACGATCACTGGACCGCGTGGTTTCTGTTGCGAGCACCAGATTAAAAACAGATCCGCGGTCCGCAGGCGGCAACTCCGTTGTAGAAATGGAAATGTCGCCTGAACGGCTCAACAACAGCCGGACACGCTGCGGGCCGCGATAGATTTCGCCGGCGGTCTCCAGTCGATCCAGAACGGTTTGCAGGTCAAACTGAAACCCAAAGTATTCTGAGGACTTTTGCAGCCGCTGCATATGACGCTCAAGCAGCAGGTACCCAACGTCTGGATCATACGCCATGGTCTCGATGAGATCGAACTCGGGCAGATCTTCCGTCATGAATTTCAATTTCAAAGCACATTCGTCGTATTCGTGCTGTGCCTTGGAATCAAACACAACGCCGGATCCGGTCCCAATTTCTCCCGTTCCTTCTTGCCGCAGAACCAGTGTGCGGATCGCCACGTTCAAGCAGAAATCACCCGTTGGTGCGAGAAATCCGATCGAGCCGGTGTAAACCCCGCGAGGTGCCGTTTCTAGGTTATGAGCGATCTGCATGGCGCTTAGTTTGGGCGCACCTGTGATGGAACCACATGGAAACAGCTGCCGGACGATGTTCCCAAATCCGGTTGTTGTTGGAACCTGAGCCTCGATGGTCGACGTCATCTGCTGAACGCTCTGATACCGCTCAACATCGCACAGTTTCGTGACCTTGACGGATCCTGTTTCTGCAATTCTGGAAAGATCATTGCGCATCAGATCAACGATCATGATGTTCTCTGACCGCTGCTTGGGATCCTGAGCAAGGTCTCGTGCAATGCGGGCATCTTCAGATGCGAACCTGCCGCGTGGCTCCGTGCCTTTCATGGGCCGTGTCCGCAGCGTCGTTCCGGTGCGCTCCAAGAAGAGCTCCGGTGACAACGACAATACAGTCCGGTCTTCCAACTTCAAAAAAGCTGCAAACTCCACCGGCTGGCGTTTCAGAAGGTCCTGGAATAAGAGCGCCGCGGCGCCTTGATGGCTGAATTTGGCCCGAAGCGTCAGATTTACCTGATAGATATCACCTTTTGAAAGATGATCCTGGACCTGAGCAAACGCACGTTCGTAGTCTTCGATCGCCATATCAAAAGATGGCTTGCTGAAGCCTCGCGGAGCATTCGCGGTGTCCGCGTTCAGGACGTCAAAAGCCTCATCGTGCGTGAGATCCTGGCGCTCTTCATACAGGCCAAACCATAGAAGCGGTTCGCCGGTTTCTTCAAAGCGCGTTTTAAGTTTTTCCTCAAAGGCAAACCCGAGTTCATACGCCAGATAACCAGCACAATGGTATCCGTCCTTTTGCGCACGCTCCATCTGCCTTAGACAGCTGTCGACCTCTTCCAAACGCGCGCAGGTCACCACGTCGACCGGCGCTTCGAACAGGGTCGCCGTCCGGCGCTTCAAAACGTCGAGCAGCAAGACTGATCCGGTTTTCATAGTGCGCGTTGACATCTGCTGACGCCGAGGTTCGAGAGGGTGGTTTATGCCGTCAATTAGACCGAACTGAGCGAAGGCTAACGGTCCATAAGAGGCGGCAGATTGCACTCATGCGTCATGTGGTCAAGTCTTTCGTCCCGGAAAAACGAAAATGACCGGCAAAACTCTTTGCCGGCCATCTAATTGTGTCACGCGCAACTGGATATAAGCCGCTGCAGTTAGATCAAAATAGTCCGTTGCGGTTTAGGCAGCAGCAACGTCCTTCAGGAAGGTATCAATTGCACGCTTCACATCATCAGCTTCTTCGTTGAGCATCTGGGTTGCATCAACCATCAAGCGCGCCGAGGCGCCCGTACGTTCTGCCGATTCCCGAACATCGCCAATGTTGGTCGCCACCCGGCCGGTGCCGTCTGCAGCTTCTGCAACATTGCGCGAAATCTCTTGTGTAGCGCCACCTTGTTGCTCAACCGCGGCCGCGATGGCCGCTGTGTAGCTGTTAACCTCATCCATTGTGGACGCGATGGCCCCGATGGATTCAACGGCACCTTTGGTTTCCTCCTGGATGGCGGAAATCTGTGCGCCAATCTCTTCCGTTGCTTTGGACGTCTGAGTTGCCAGTTCTTTGACTTCAGCCGCAACAACAGCAAAACCCTTGCCCGCCTCGCCGGCACGAGCGGCCTCGATCGTGGCATTGAGCGCCAGCAAGTTTGTTTGCTCAGCGATTGCCTGAATGAGGGTCACAACCTCGCCAATCCGGTTCGCAGCCTCCGCAAGCCCGGCAACTTTCTGGTTGCTGGTCTGTGCGTTTTCAGTCGCCTTCATCACGATGCCGGTCGTTTGTTCAACCTGACGCGAAATCTCGCTGATCGAACTGCTCAACTCTTCGGCCGCTGAAGCAACTGTCTGGACATTTGACGAAGCCGTTTCGGAGGCATCAGAGACAGAAGTGGCGCGAACCGTCGTGTCTTCGGAAATTTGGCCGAGCTCTTGAGCTGAGCCGCGCATCTCTTCGACTTTCGCCGTTACGCCGTTCAGCTTTGTAGCAATCTCCGACTGGAACTGCCCGATGCGTTCTGTAATGGCCATTTGCTTGGCACGCTCGACTTCTGCGCGTTCCTCGTCCTGCGTTTGCAGAGACTGTGTTTCAGCTTGCGCGGCCTCGGCTTCCTCGCGAGCTTCATCCGATGCCGCGAATGCCTTTGCGATGAAATCTGTGATCCACCAAAGCGCAGCTACCTCGGCAACAACGATGATGGCATGGAAGACCACCCGGCCAAAGTCTGCCCCCGCTGGAAACACCGCCCAAGGCATTGCAAAGTTCAAACCCAGGTGATGCACGGCGACCACGCCCGCGTATGCCACAAGAGCGCGCCAGTCGACCCACCCCGTCAACACCGCCAGAACGGCAAAGAAATACATGTGCCCGTCAAGTTGGTAGGAGGCCTCGACATTCGGTGTGTGAAGTGCTGCAACGAACAAGGCCGCCAATCCAGCGAGTGACATAGCAGTTGCCAAACGCGTTTCTACGCCAATGCCAAACCGGACCCAGGTGGCTGTTGCTGCAACGCCCAGCAAAAGCGCGCCGCCGCACATGGTCACGAAAGAGACATTCCCCACGACCCACGCCGTTCCGATGACCAGAAAGACGTTAAACCATGTGAAAAAAATCACGATCCGGGAAAACTTTTCCCGCAAGACGTCCAGGCCAGATGCGGCCGATACCATGTTATTCATTACTGGGTCTCCATGGGTGTGCCAGTTATTCGTGCACAGGCATAGGCAACGGCAGAGGACGCAACAAATCCGGCCCCCGACTGATAGAGGCGCTGAACAAAATCACTGTTTGCACTTTGGCTCAAAGCAAACCAGGTTGCAGTTGGCGCCGCCATGATCCGACCTTCCGCTTTCGCGACAACCTCAAGGGCGGACGCCCCCCATGGCTTCGCAAATACGACCACCGGACCGTTCCCTGATGGCACCAGTGTCCCGAGAAGCACGATCAAACTGCTTCCCAGGAAATAAAGAGCCACGAAGCGCTTTGTGGAATTGCTCAACTTTTTGCCAAATCACCAACACGTTTTGGCGTAATTATCCCTGCGGCAATTTAATAAACTCTGAAATTTCGGAACTTTATGTTTGGACACACATGCCGGATTTTCGCCACTTCCAAGCGCTTTGTAACAATTGAAAACGGCCTGACGAATTCGTCAGGCCGTCTGAAAATACCCATTTTAGAACCGGGTTGCGGTTCGTCCAAGACCGGTCCTATTCAGCCGAGGTGAGCCCAACTGGACACGCGACACCGGTTCCACCGATCCCACAATATCCGCCCGGATTTTTCGCAAGATACTGTTGATGGTAATCTTCGGCGAAATAGAACTCGTCGAGCTTCTTGGTTTCAGTCGTGATCGCATTCTTGATACCGCTGTCATGAAGCGCTTTCTGATACGCGACCGTGGATGCATTGGCTTCACTCAATGCCGCGTCTGTCGGAACGTAAATCGCCGAGCGGTACTGGGTGCCGGTATCATTGCCCTGCCTCATGCCTTGTGTCGGGTCGTGATTTTCCCAGAAAACCTTCAAGAGATCTCCAAGGCTGACCTGAACGGGATCATAAACAACCAGTACAGCCTCCGTGTGGCCTGTCCGGCCGGTGCAGGTTTCATGGTAGGTTGGGTTTGGTGTGATCCCGCCTGCATAACCGACAGCTGTCACATGGACGCCGGGCAACGTCCAAAACAGGCGTTCAGCGCCCCAGAAACATCCCATCCCGAAAAGAACGGTTTCCGACCCTTCCGGGTACGGCCCCGTCATCGAGTTTCCATTCACAAAATGCGCCTCACCCGGCACGATGGCTTCTGCGCGGCCTGGAAGTGCCTCTGCAGAGGTCGGAAGTGAGAACTTTTTGCTCAACATTGTCATGAAAGACATGATCACGCTCCAGGTTTCTGAAAACAGGCGTACGCACCTGCGATCCAGTGCAGATGAATACCGATTGATGGATTATGTGGATCAATTTTGCAGCTTGTCTACGGTCAGGGGCCAATGCCCACTGAAGCTCACAATGCTGTACGCTCTAAGCATAGCGAAAACGGCGCTTTTGCCTTCTGGCGCCGATGAGCAAGAATAGCACCCCGATCCCAGCAAAGACGGCCCATGCCGGCCACGTCAAAAACGTTTGAAGCATCGGATCCCAAACAGTCGGATGGACATACCGCTGAATCACAGCTTGAGATAAATTAAGCGTTTCAGGTGACATCTCGAACCAAAGCTGACCGAGTGGCTTGAACATAATTTGCGATTCTGCAATCGAACGGCTTGCATCTGCAATGCCAACAACAATCGCAATTGCTAGCAACCCGAAACCGAACATACGTAATAAAAACTTCACAATACTTATCATTGCCGTACCGTCATATTTTATATTTTTCTGTGTTATTTCAAAATTCCAGATTTGACCTTGCTCGCTGCACATATGCAATTTGACTAAAGGCGAACAGGCTTCAAGTAATATCGTTAATTTCTTGATCAAGTATTGTCAGCTAACACTTTTGTGTTTCCGGCTTTAGCACTGCAATCATTCTCTGCCCTAACGTTATGATGGGCACGGCTATTGGACCACCGAGGTTCCATCGACCAAATGAGTTCGATCATAATAGCCAACTCACATCCATAGGAGCGCCTGCTTTCAGCGAAAATCTCCGACTTCATTGCTTCAAAATTCAGATAATCAAACCCGCATTTTTCGGCATAAATTCAAACATTTCGCCGTGTTCCAATCAGCTATCCCCAAGCTCAGACCGATTGGATAAAAAAAACTTCATGAGATGCTTGCCTTCATCCGCCGCATCAGTATATTGCGCCCACTCAAGCGGGACACTGCTTGCAACGGACAGGTGGCCGAGTGGCTGAAGGCGCACGCCTGGAACGCGTGTATACGGGTAACCGTATCGAGGGTTCGAATCCCTCTCTGTCCGCCATTACCACAAGATAAGTTCTTGTTATTTAGAAGTTATTTTCAACTAACTACCTCTTGCCCCTAAAAATAACCCTAAAATACGACCGAGCATGCCTTGCGTCCCGGTGGAATTATTAATTGCCGGTCGCGGACTGATTGAGTTTAAGACCGACGATAGCTTCTCTTTCTCCGCATCGGTCAAATCCTCATATGTTTCATGCAGCGTTTTTTGTTTGCGCGCTGATTGCATGCCAAAGTACCTCCCGTCTTGAACACAATAGAACAAGCCAATTTGACTTAGAACCAAGCGACGGGTTCATTTTATCATAGGTTGCAGTTTAAAAAGCGCAGCAACTTGATTTGGGTTCGGCATTGATGCAAAAATTGCCCATCAGCAAAAGATGCATCGGTGTATTATGCGCGTACTTATTGCTTCCGTTCTGTTTTTACTCAGCTTTTCGAATTTAGCTTTTGCGAATTACAACCAATCCAAAAACTGGTTCTACTCGAAAGACCGTGACGAACGAATTGTCATCCAACTGCTTCTGATTTTCACCGGGGACTACGTAGCGATTGTTGATGCCGCATTTGGCAAGCGGACCTACGACGCACTCCGCCAGTTTCAGCTCAAACACAATGAGAACCCGGACGGTGTTCTAAGTGAGAGAGAGTTGCGTCTGCTTTGGGACCAAGGCGGCTCAGTCATGGAAAAAGTTGGGTTTGAATTCCGGGATGATTTATCGACCGGCATCACCCTTGGAATTCCAGAGAGCCTATTCGTTTCAATGGAGCCGACCGAACGCGGCACACGCTGGATAGACAAGAATGGAATAATCGAACTCGAAACCCTTAGAATTCCGCAGTTTGAAACCTCATACGAACAACTGTATAGGCGGCTCGCCGCTCAAAACCCAAACAGGCGGATAGAATACAAGTTCTTTCGGAATAACAACTTCATTGTCAGCGGCACCAATCGCGGAAAGAAATTCTATCTTCGAATGTTCCGTACGCGCAGCGACACTCGCGGCTTCTCATTGGCTTGGGACGGCGAGGTCAGCGCTCTGATGGACCGGGTTTCAGTCGCAATGTCCAATAGCCTGTCATTCTATGACGGCTCGGAAGCAGCCCGCCCACCGCAAATACAAAAACGAGGCCCTTCGGTATCGGACATCGCCCCGACCCCAGCCCCAGCCCCGGAAACAACGCCTCAAAACCGGTCTTCAGGGTCCGGCTATTTCGTAACGGCAGATGGGCACATCGGAACCAATCAGCATGTTATAGAGGAATGCACTCGTATTCGAGTTGCAGGATTTGGCCCAGCGCGCTTGGTCAAAGCAGACGAGATGAACGACCTTGCGATAATTCAGGTCGAAACAACAAAGCCGCATTCAGTTGCAAAATTTCGGTCAGCACCGGTGCGGCGCGGGGAAGAGATATACGTCTTAGGTTTCCCATTTTCAGACTTGCTGGGTAATAACCTGACAATATCAGAAGGCATCGTTTCGTCGCTCGCAGGGATTGGCGGCGACGTTAGAAACTTTCACCTGTCCGCACCAGTTCAACCGGGCAATTCTGGCGGCCCAGTGTTGGATGCCTCAGGTGATTTAGTCGGTACCGTTGTCGCGAAACTTGATGCGATGAAAACGCTAGAATTGGCTGGGACGCTGCCCGAGAATGTCAATTTCGCCGTGCACGGGAACATGATGGCAATTCTGATGAGCAGCGCAAATATTGAACCGAGCTACGCCGCTCCGACTGATGACATGTCAGCTGCGGATGTATCAAGCAAGGCTGAGAGCTTTACCGTTCAGGTACTTTGCAACTAAACAAATCACGACCCGCATGACCTGCCTTAAGTCTCTGTATTTTATATGAAAAAAGGTTCTTGTTCGTTCGGAAACCCTTCGCTCCCGCAAAAAACAAGAAAATGGGTTTATATTCAGATACTTAAAAGGCTAACCCCTGTCTCTGTTTGCCGAAACCTCGGGCATCTTCCATTAAGGAAACCAACTAAGGCTCGCATCATCTATTTCTGCCTATTTTAGACCTGAGCGCCTCAACGAACTGAGCGCATGATGAGTTGCTGGTAACGGCCAATGGCATACAGCTTTTATATAGTAGGTATGTTAGAGCCGGACCGCCCAGCGCAGCGTTTAGTACGTAACGCTCTGAGCAAATGGGGTTTTCTGCTTTTAAGCCCCGTCTGGGCAACATGGCAACGTGGCAAACATTTGAGCCGTTAGCGGCAACAATCTAAGCCGTTGGCGGCAACAATTTGAGCCGTTGGCGCGCTTGGAAGTGTTGCAAGCCACCACTCATGCAGCCCGCCTGCTGTGCTGCGACCATTTCTCAAAATCCCGTGTCGGGGCAGTCCAATCATTGGAGGGAAACATGGTCAAACGGTAGTGGGTTGTCCTGCTAGACCGCCGCCCTGTCAAACCTGTTCCAACCTGTTCAACACGAACCCAGCCGGTGTCTTCTAACAGAGCAATAGCTGCCGAAGCTGCATTACGACTGCAATTCAAAAGCTCTGCCGCCTTTCGTCCAGATAGAGGAAAATGGTTTCCATCCATTGGACGATACCTTGCCAGAAGCTCAATCAAGAGGGCTTTGGCGTAAGGTGTAAGCGCCTGCCAAGCAGGTAAATCCAGCCATGCCGAATAAATCCTGGCATGCGCTTTGTCTGACCGTTTCCGACTTTTGTTCTGCGTCATTCTAATTCCCGTTCTCTCGGAAATAAGGTCCGGCTGGGCGGGAATTGGAGCATTCCGGCATACTGGATGCTGAAAAGTCCGCAGTCCCGCCCAGCGTTGGTTAAGTTAGGACTACGCTAGTCATGCAGACAGTTTGCGGCAAAGCCTCAAGCAGTAGCCGTACCTGCGGCTGACATTCGATAGCCCAGCGCTTCACTGCCAGAAGAAGTCCATGCTGCGTCCGACAGTAGGACAACGATTTCCACCTGCCGGGACCATCGCGGCGCTGAACAATCCATTGAATGCCGTCTTGGCAAACAACGAGCCGGTGCGTCGCATTGAGTGGGAACATGACGCCGCAATAGTCGTCGTCACGCTCCCTATGCGATTTGCACGCTTGCCGGTTCATAACCCGCATCAAGCCGCTGCCCCGCTGTCTTCAGTCCAGCGCCGGACAATCCGCACCTTGGACTTGAGAACATAACAAGCATGCCATCCGCCATTGTGGGCGACACTCTCCGTCTCAATATCCAAGCCCTGTTCTCGGAGCTGGTGAACATATGCCGCGAGGCGATAAGCTGGACCGCCCGGAAAGCTCAACACTTCCACGCCTTCTGGCTGGGCAATCAGCGCATCTAACGTTTCAAGGTTCCGACCGACTGCAAGGCCTTCGAGCCATGTAGCGTCCGCCATTTCAAATTGGAAAATTGCTCGCTGCTTCTGCATTAGCTCAGCCCTCCGTTGATGCCAGCCAGTTCTGCAAAAAGGTTTGCTTTCGCATCGGACACACCGAAGCGCTGGGCTATTTTGCGGACGTGATAAGGGGAAGAAGAACGGCTCGTTGCCGCCCAATCGAAAAGGTCCAGCTGTCCATTTGCGGACACACTTTTCCTGTTGCGGCGCAAGGCCGCCTCATTGTATCTAAACATTGCTTAATCGCTTTCTGTGCTGCGTGCGGGGTGCATCCCGAGCGCGGCACTTTTTCTTTATTGGGTGGAGAGCTTTGGCAGCCTTGAAAGCCAAGCCTTCAGGTCGTCATCAAGAATGACGGTCCGCCGTCCAATTTTGGTAGCGACTAATCGCCCTGCTCTGATTTCTTCATAGAGCTTGGTGAAACCGGCATAACCGGCCTCTTTTAAATCTCGAAGCGTATGCGCCTGCCGCATGCGGTTCGCCTTTCTCCGGCTACCTTGCCGGTGCTTCCAGTGGCGTGATTGCCCGCTGGTAAGCAACTTTTAGAAAGGGGCCCGACTCTCCATTTTCAAATTGAGTGGAAATTCAAAGTAATTAATTTTTTTCAATACTTTGGATATCATTTATGAATTCACGACGATACTCTTTCCATGCGTCTTCGATTCGCGAAGGGCGAAGGTATATTCCAAACTTTGTAGAAAAATGCGCGGCGGCGGCTTGCAAAATCTCAGCACGCTTACCGTAGTAACGGCTCGCGGAATAGAAAGACTTTCGCTTCATTATTGTACGTTGAACAGCTTCTCTTACTGTGTATTCCACCCCGTCAAATGTATCATCATCACTTATTTTTGGATTTTCTAATATTCTTTGGCGAATTTCTTCATGAGAAGGAACGCCTTGACCTTCCCTGAGCTGCTCGACTAACTCCTTTTGAAGGTCATCTATATCTGTGTCTTCATAATCTTTAGCTATTCTATTTTCGAGTTTCATTTTGGAGAACTCTCTCGCGCATTCATCGCAAAAGGCTCCAATTTCAATAGTCTGCCAGATGCTTAACTTAGCGGGCCGTCCAGCTCCCTTGCGTGCCCCACCTCTAGGCATTGCGAACCAACTCAACTACGTTCGGACCAAGAGTGCATGCTCTAGACCATGCCTCCATTAACTCACGCCGCCGCTCCAAGGCATCGCCGCGTCTGTAGGCTCTTTCCGTAATGTCGCCAACCGCATGCGCAAGCGCCGCTTCGGCAATCTCCCTCGGATAGCCCGTCTCCTCCGCGGCCCAATCTCTGAAGCTGCTGCGGAACCCGTGGACCGTAAATTCACCTTGCCCCATACGCTGCATTTGCTTTGGCATTGCATTGCCGGAAAGCGGCCTGTCTTTTTTGTTGCCGGGAAACAGGTAGTCGTCATCGCGACGTAACAGAGTAAGTCTTTCGAGAATTTCCAACATACGTTTTGTGAGAGGAACCCTATGTTCCTTTCCGGCTTTCATACGCTCACCGGGAATGGTCCAAACCTTTGCCTCGCGGTTGATTTCGCTCCACTTCGCGTTGAGCGTTTCACCGCTTCGCGAAGCTGTCAAAATGCACCACTCCAAAGCAAGGGCAGACAAGCTTTCCTTCTCTCGAAGTAATGAGACAAAATCTGGCAAATCTGCATAAGGCATCGCAGAATGATGGCCGCGTTTAAGTTTTTGCGGCTTTGGCAAGAGCTTGTCCAAGTGACCGCGCCATCGTGCAGGGTTTTCTCCGGTCCGCAGCCCTTTGGCCTTAGCAGCATCCAACACCCTTTCAATTCGCCCACGGAGCCGAACAGCGGTTTCAGGCTTGTCCTGCCAGATAGGCTTCAGAACGGCCAACACGGCAGAGGTTTCTATATCGTCTAAACGTTTTCCTCGAAGGGGAGCGGCATAGGTTTTAAGCGTCATTCGCCACTGTGCTAGGTGCTTTGCATTTCGAAAACCGGGCGCAAGGTCATCGACCAACTCATCGGCAAAAGTCCCAAATGTTTGGTTCGAGTTTTTTGCGCGTTCTGTCTCTCGGGCCGCAATCGGGTTGATGCCCCTAGCCACAGTTGCCCGAGCTTGGCTCGCCGCCTCTCGGGCATCAGCAAGAGACACGGCGGAGAGCTTGCCCAGCCCCATCTCTTTTCGTTTGCCATGCCATTGGAAAATGAACCTCCAGGATTTTGCGCCGGATTTTGAGACCGAAAGGTAAAGCCCGTCCCCATCCGCATGCAAACCCGCCTCTGTAACAGTCTGCACTGTTCTTGCTGATAGCCGTTTTGCTGCCCGCGCCATAATCCAACCCTAAAAACCCTAAAATCACCCCTAAAAGATAATGCGGATTAAGGCGAATTTCAACGAACTAAGGCGAACAACCCCTCGAATAAATATCAATATTTTAATGGTTTTTTTGAACGTTCGCGGAATGTAGAGGATATAAGTTTGGCGGACTCTCTGTCCGCCATTACCTCTGAAAACTAAATTTAGAAAACACCGCTGATTGTTACAGGCGGTGCCATTTGGCATAACTTATGAACCGCCCGAAGACGGGTCCGGTGCCAAGAATTCGTTCAAGACCTCCCAAAAAATTTGCCCGCCAGGTTATGGAAACCCGACGGGCAACAGTCTTACGCTTAGTCGAACACCAACGAGTTCACCGCAAAGTTGGCATAATCTGCTGCCGTCATACCGACACTTGCAATCGTATTGACGGTGTCTGTGAACGGCACCGGCGCAGTGTGCGATGATTTGACCGTTAAGCCAGGTCTAAGGAGCATTCCCATACATCAGGATATTAGAGTTGTCGGTCTGGATCTCGCCAAGCGCGTGTTTCAGGTTCACGCCATCGGCGTCGATGGAAAAGTTGTCTCTAAGCGTAAGTTGCGCCGAAGCGAAGTCCTCCCCTTCTTTTCTGCGCTGCCACCATGACTCATCGGAATGGAGGCCTGTGCCTCAGCGCACCACTGGGGTCGGGAGTTCATTGCGCTCGGCCATCACGTTCGGTTGATGCCACCTGCATATGTCAAACCCTATGTAAAGCGAGGGAAGACAGATGCAGCCGATCCCAAAGCGATCTGCGAAGCGGTAACGAGGCCGAGTATGAGGTTCGTTGCATTAAAGAGCCGCGAGCAGCAGGGTGTATTGATGCTGCACAAGACACGGGATCTGCTGGTTCGACAACGTACCGCGCTGATCAATGCCTTGCGTGCTGAATTGGCCGAACTTGGCTTGATCACTGCAACAGGCCCTGGCGGCGTCAAGGCACTAGCCAGTCTTGTGCACGAGCAGCAGGCAGACCTGCCATCCCATGCGCGCACTGCTCTCCTCTCAATCATCGAGCAACTTGAATCGCTTGCTGAGGAGATCGAGAGACTTGAGAAGAAAATCCTGGCTTGGCATCGCTCCGACGACACCAGCCGCCGATTGGCGACCATCCCAGGGATCGGACCAATCACGGCTTCTGTCATTGCCGCAGCGGTCCCATACCCGGGGCAATTCCGGTCAGGCCGGCAGTTCGCCGCTTGGCTTGGCCTAACGCCGCGCCCCAACAGCTCAGGGGAAAAGGATAGGATCGGTGGCATCAGCAAGCAGAGAGACGGGTATCTCCGACGATTGCTCGTAGTTGGAGCCACCGCTATAGTGCGGAGGGTACGCGCTGACCCAAGCAGGCAACCTTGGCTCGCGGAGCTTCTCTAACGAAAGGCTGTCCGGGTGGCAACTGTCGGGCTAGCCAACAAGACTACGGATCGCATGTGCGATCATGACGAGAAAGGAAGTCTACACCGGCTGAAATCGTCCCGATCGCCCATACGAGGCGAAGGGATGGTGAAAGAGGACTGAGCGGTAATGACAAACCGGTCAAGCCGGGGATCGGCCAAACTCACGGGAGCAGAGCGCTAAGAGCGCTTTGACCTGATCAGGGAACCGATCTGCGGACTTCATCAGGGCCAGCAGACATGTCGAGCTGCGCAAACAGGCCGAACACATGGATGCACCCGACCGGTGCTTGTCGCATCAAAAATCCTCTTGCACCAAGGGAGCCGTCCACACAGGCTTAACGGCCAAATCATGGCACACTGCGCCGGTGCGGGGCCGTCCACAGCATCAGGTTGAACGCGATAGACATTTTATACCTTTATTATTCGACACGATTACCCCCTGCCGGGTTTCGCTTAGTCCCAATGAGAGCCGCATCGTCCCTATGCGGTTAGGGCTTTTATAACCTTAACAAGACCTTAAGTGGCTAAAAATTTAAGTTAATGCGATGTATTTTGAACAACTTCGTAAACACGCCTCAACAACAACACTATTTTGAGCCGTTAACTATAAATTTTGGCGCGTTTTCTTCTTACCGTTTTGAGCTCAAGATACCTTTTATTTCGAAAATTCGAATTTATTTATCTTTGTGACGCTGCAGTTTTGCTTTGAAGTTCCAGTCGTACCGGAACCCATTGAGGTGGATCACCAAGGACGAGCCAGGCGGCTATCACTGCGAGCCGATCATTCGAGGTGTTAACGCCTCGCTTGCCTTTCGCATCAAACAAGCGTACTCCGCACGGCCCACATTACTGACACGAAGACTGCGCAACTGATCGTCATTATCGCGATCGGTTTTTATTACGCGTTTCAGAAGGACACCATTTTCATGCAAACCATTGGACTTGATTTCGGCACATCGAACACCGTGGCAATGACAGCTTCCATGTCTGGGGCTGCAGAAGCGGTGACATTTCTCGGCGACCGGGAAGAAGTAACCTCGTTGCCATCCGTCCTGAGCTTTCTCGACAAGGGGGCTGCAAAAGCGCCCCACCCTGAAGTCGGCCCCTGGGCAATCCGTCAGTTCCTTGAAAGTCTTGGTGATGTTCGTTTCATTCAGTCACTTAAAACCTTTGCGGCGAGCGCGGCCTTTAAAGGAACGGGCATTTTTGGCGTTCCGTTTGACTTTGAGAGCCTGATGGCGACGTTCTTGACGGCCGCTTTTGAGCGTGCCCATCCTCAGATCAATTCGTCTCAAACCCGATTGGTGGTTGGTCGGCCCGTTGAGTTTGCCGGTCACAATCCGGATGAACAGCTCGCGATGAAGCGGTATCGCTCAGCTTTCCGCAAACTCGGCTACGACGACATCCTTTTTGTCATGGAACCTGTTGGCGCCGCATTTTCCTATGCTCAGTCCCTCAAGCAGGATACGACCATCCTAGTGGCGGACCTTGGCGGCGGCACCACCGACTATTCGCTCATGCGGTTTGAGACCTCAGCTAGCCACATGCACGCGCACCCGCTGGGGCGTGGCGGCATAGGCATTGCGGGAGACACCTTTGACTACCGGATCATTGATAACGTCGTACTGCCGAAGCTCGGCAAAGGGTCTCAATACAAAAGCATGGGCAAGACACTGGATATTCCGCCCAACCTTTTCTCAAATTTTGCCCGCTGGCACATGCTGTCCATCTTCAAGACATCTGATGATTTCAAGGAGATGAAAAAGCTGCTCCGCTGGTGCCTCGACCCAGACCAGATCGAGTTGTTCATTGAGCTCGTCGAGGAAGATCAAGGCTATCCGCTCTACAAATCGGTTTCGGAGACAAAGGCACTTCTTTCAGCAAACGAAGAAGCCGAACTTACCTTCAAACCACTCGGCCCTGACTTCAAAGCAAGCGTTGCGCGGAAGGACTTTGAGAACTGGATCGCTCCGGATCTCTTGAAGATGAATCGCGCACTCGACAGCACACTGGAACGCGCCAAGTTGAGCGAAGACGACATTGACCGGGTGTTCATGACCGGCGGCACGTCGTTCGTGCCTGCGGTGCGGAAAATGTTCGCAGACCGTTTTGGTGCCGAGCGGATTTCAGGCGGCAATGAACTGACATCAGTGGCCAACGGCCTTGCTCTCATCGGCGCCCGACAGGATGCGGCAGATTGGTCGGTGGCAGCATAAAACGGTCTGATTAAGACAGACCGGGCTCTCAGAAGAGAGCCCGGTCCATCAATTAGCCGAAGGCCTTTCTGAGAACCGGTATGCGCTTGACCAACACATAATCGAGCGCCAGGACTGTCAAAAGGGTCACTCCGGCAAGCGGAAACGCCAGCGACAGGAACAACATCAAAATCATTGCGCCACGCCAATGCGGCATGTTTTCCGGTGTCTTCGGCGCAATGATCCGAAGCGCAGCACCTTTCGGGCGTCGCATCCACCACATGACAACACCACTCACACACAGGAAGATCACGGACAGGCACGCGAGTGTGTTGAGAACCAGGTTCCAAAGCCCCACCAATCCCATATGCAGGGGTATGCCAACAGCCATTGCTTTTGCGGCAAGCGAATAGTCGGCAAACCCAACAGACGCCAGAATCTTGCCGGTGTACTGATCAATGTGGACAGTGCGATCTGAGAAGGGATCTTCAGCGTCAGAACTCATTGTGTCCTGATTGATGGTCCACACACCCGTGTCTCCTTGGGGATAGGAAATACGGTATCGGGCATTGAAGCCGATTGCCGCCGCCAAATCCGCGATGCTGTCGATCGTCACAGGAACGCCCTCGGGCGTTCCAGAAGCTCCGGATCCTGAGCCGGAAGCCGGCATTGGTGTCTGCTCCAGAGCCCAGGGCACTTCACCAACGGGACCGTGATTCATTGCAGCGTGTGTGCTGTCGGACAAGGGAACATTGTTCCATTTTTCCGCAGGAAACGTGTTCCAAGCCTGAACGATCTTGCTTCCCCAAACACCGGTCCACGCCATGCCGGTGATCAAGAAAGCCAGCAAAACAACTGAAACATAGATCCCGATACTGGAATGAAGCCCCTTCCAGAAGTCTCGTCCCCTGGCTTTCAAGTTTGGAACGACGGACTGTACAAAGGGCCGGTCACGCGGCCACCAAAGGTAAAGTCCCGTAACCACCAACACGATCGACAGTCCCGCTGCAATCTCCAGAAGACGGTCGCCGGGTGTTCCAAGCAGGAGATCACTGTGGATGCCGTCAGCAAAGTCATACCAGCCCTTGCGCCGGTCCCAGCTTTCAACCACGTCTCCAGTGTAAGGATCGACAGCAACCATCGACTGAACACCGTCGGCTTTGACGCGAAAAACTGAAACGTTGTTTTCAGTCCGCCCTTTGAGCCACTCCACAACAACCCCGTTTGGATGTTGCTTCAGGGCCTGGCTTACTTGTTCGGACACACTTAGCTGCTGACCATCTTGAGGGACAGACACGGTAATTTTTTCGCCGTCACGGCCATCTATGTAACCGATGAACATCATCATCATGCCTGTGACCGCGAGGATCATAAGGAAGGGCACGACAAACAATCCGGCATAAAAGTGCCAGCGCCATGCAGCGCGATAGAACGCGTTCGGTGCGGACGCACTTCGAACGTCTTGTGAGACATCACTCATGGGATCTCCATACCGGATTCCCCACCATTCAAAGACAGTTGGAGGCGGTCCGGTTCATATCAATTTCAAAATGGATTTCGGGAAGATCAGATCCCAAGAGGCGGAGCGCGTGCCCCGTTCTGGCTGCGGTTCAGCGAGCTTGTCCGTGGCGCTTCGGCAAAGAACGGACTTGCCAGCGAAGCGAAGACCGGTAAGGCGCTGTCCGATGCCAAGACCGGCACGACCACCGCTCCAACACCGGAAAATACACAGTGGTTTGATGCTTTGCCTTCATCATCACCCATCGGTCCAGACGGCAGTTCTTTACCGTCGGCATCTAGGGTGATGGTTCTCATGCCGTCCGGAGTACACAGGACGACCGTAAAGCCCTGATCCTTTTGCAGCGATGGCATGAAGCCTTGCGGCAAAAGGGCAGACAGCAGGAACGGCAGCAGCAGCACAAACACTGCTGCATTCAATTTCCGGATGTTTTGCCGGAGTTCGCCCAAGATCCTGATGCCCCTCACTTCAGAACGGCTGAGTGCTTAAGGTAGATCCCGAGCAAAGACAATTCTAAAAATCAGATGTGCCGGAACAGCCAGCCTGTCGCCTTACTCGGCAAGGCTGATGTCGGCCATCAGATCCGCCGCTGTTGCTTGCAGTGCGTCGCTCAATTGAGCAGGTGTCAGTCCGGTTGGGAGCCTCAAATCCGCCGAGGCCTTGAACAGGAAACCGCCCTGCATGGATCCTGCTTCAACGGACGTTTCCAGGTGCTCGATGCTGACCTTGTGCTCGCTCAGAATGTGGGTGATGTCGCGCAATATACCCGGATGATCCTGCGACACCAGATCCAGGTGGGCGGACGCTCCAAGCGCTTCATTGTCGCTGCCCTGGCCGGACCGCAGCGTGATATCGATCCCGTCTGATCCAAGTGCCTCCAGCGCCGCAGTCAACTGGCTGGCGTTTTCGGCAGGAACAGAGATGCGCACGATGCCGGCAAACTCGCCACCAAGTCGGGCCATGGAACTCTCGATCCAATTCCCGCCTGCGCCTGCGATGACGTCAGCGATCTTCTCGACAAGCCCAGAACGGTCTTCGGCAATGACTGTGAACACGAGATGGTCTTGCATGATACGGCACCCGTTTGATCGAGGTTGTTACAGTTCTTGTTGACATTTCAAGATTGAGAAAACAAGTGACTACGCAAAATAGCTAAGGACACCGTCCGTCTCTATAACGTCTCTATTGCGACCCGGGATCCGCGGTTTCAACAGTGGTCATTTAGAATTTACCAGGGCGCCCCTATATTCATTTCGAGGCGCAGACATGTACACAACAGCCAAATTCAGATGGCACTTCAGAGAGCGGTAAACGCAGAATGCAGACCCACAACAGTTTGAAAACACTGGATCGCTTCTGGCTCAAATTCATGGACCGCCCGCTTGTCTTCGCAGTGGTTGTCTTGCTGGCACTCGCTTTGCTGCCGGTCGCCGTTTGGATGGATCTGCGTACGTTTTCCGACCAGTCTCTCCGCTCTCAAGCCATTGATCTCGACAAGGCAATCACCGAGATCCGGACGTACTACGCCCGCAATGTCGTAGGGCGCGTGCAAAGCGCAAGCGGTGACATTCAACCGACGCATGAATACCACGAACGGGATGGCGGAATTCCCATTCCAGCAACGTTGTCAATTGAGCTCGGAGACGTCATCGGCGATCAAGGTACGCTTGAATACCGGTTCGTCTCCGATCTGCCGTTCACAGAACGCGAGCCCTACGAACTCACCGCTTTTGAGCAAAAGGCCTTGGCTGACTTCCGGGAGACCCGGGATCCCAAGGACCTGGAGATCGGCTTCACGGGGTCCTTGTTCGACCGCCAGGTTCAAATCGCCTCTCCTGTATACATGGGAGCTTCATGTGTCGCCTGCCACAATACGCATCCTGAGAGCCCAAAAACGGACTGGGTGGTCGGCGATATCCGCGGCATTCAAGCCATCACGATTGACCAGCCCATCGCGGAAAACCTTTGGTCCTTTAAGTACTTGCTGACCTATTTCGCAGGCGCTGGTGCGTTCGGGATTGCATTTGCCGGTTTGCAATGGCGTCAGGCGTATCGTTTCCACAAGATGAACGGCGACCTGGAAGCGGCGAACTCTGAAATCAGCCACCTGAACGAACAGCTGGCTTCTGAAAATGTCCGTCTCGGAGCCGAAATTGAAGTTGCGCGGCAGATCCAGATGATGGTCCTACCCACGCAAAACGAATTGGGTGAGATTGATCAGCTGGAAGTCGCCGCGTTTATGGAACCTGCCGATGAAGTCGGCGGAGATTACTACGACGTCCTGCAATTAGGGGACCGCGTCAAAATCGGCATCGGCGATGTCACCGGCCATGGTCTTGAAAGCGGCGTCCTCATGCTGATGGTGCAGTCGGTTGCCGTCGCCCTTCAAGAACAGGGCCCGAGCGACCCCAAACAATTTCTTGTTGCGCTCAACAATGCGATCTGCCGCAACATCAAGCGCACCAAGACCGACAAACACCTGACCTTGTGTTTCCTGGATATTGAGCACGACAAACTGACGCTGACTGGTCAGCATGAAGAGTTGATTCTGCTGCGGCGCTCAGGTGCTGTGGAAACGGTCGACACACTGGATCTTGGTTTTCCGGTTGGATTGGAAGACAACATCTCGGAATTCGTGCGCCCGTTGCCCATGCCCTTTGAGCGCGGAGACACGGTTGTCCTCTATACGGACGGTGTTACAGAGGCGGAAAACACCAAGGGCGAGATGTACGGATTGGATCGGTTGATCGCGAGCACCAAGGACCATGGCCACAAGGACGCCGCACGAATGTTGGAGGCGATGATTGCCGATCTTAGATCGCATATCGGGTCAGCGGCGATTTTTGACGACATCACTCTGCTCGTCGCCCGCCGCAGATAAGGAAAAGCTTTGAGGACTTGGGAGTGGCGGATGACCAAAACAGCCACCCGCCGTTTCCAAACGCATCTCAGCGCTGGAACTACCGGCAAGACGCCGGCCTGAGCCCCTCCACAGGCTACGTAAAAACCCCTATCGCCTTTAACAAGCGTTGTAAATTGGCTGATTGACGCAACCGCTTACCCACCCCTTCTCTTCGCATTGGAACGCTGTGGCGGTGCCCGTCAATAACGTGTCGTTTTGATGCTTGATCACCGCAAGACCCTCCCGTACTGTGCGTCGATCTGACGGCGTCCTAATAGGGACTGAGAGAGATTCTGGATGCGGCTGACCCATACCGGGGGCCAATGCCGGAGCTGTTGAAGGCAAATCGCCCCGCATGCAGTCGAAGCTGCAGCCGAGTCGGCGTGCCTTTCTTCCTTTCTGGACAGCCGCATTCTTGTTTGCCTAAACGGCACTATGATTGGAAGAGACCATGACCCACAGGATAATCCTGTCTGCCGTGTTCGCGTTTTCAGCACCTTCAGCCGCATTTGCGCACGCAGGCCACTTGGGCGAACTTGCCGGGCACACACATTGGGCTGGTGCCGCTGCGCTTGCAGGTGCAGCTCTCATTGCCGGTGTCGTTGCTTGGGCGAGCCGGAAAGACAAGGACAGTGCAGCCGACAGCGACGAAGCAGATGCTGAGCCCGGTGAGACTGCGGAAAATCCAGCGTCATAATCAAAAACAAGCTCCTACGAATTGCTGTTTTAGCGGCACCCGTATTTTAGCCTTACACTTGCCGCGCAACCCGATAACACGGACACCTGAGTGACGCTTTTGCCAGCCGATGACACGCCGCAATACGCATATGAGACGGACCCGGCGGCAATCTACCGCCAATCCTTTTCCATCGTGCGGCAAGAAGCAGACCTTTCGCATTTGCCAAAGGCCTTGCATCCAACGGCTGTCCGGTTGATCCATTCCTGCGGCATGACCGATCTACCACAAGATCTGATGTGGTCGGATGACGTTCTGGAAGCAGCACAAGCAGCTTTCGCAAAGGGAGCTCAGGTATTTTGCGATGTGGAGATGGTTGCACATGGCATTATCAAGAACCGCCTCCCGGAAGGCTCCGAAGTCATCTGCACATTGAATGACCCTTCGGTCCGCGGCCTTGCATCTGAGCTCAAAACGACCCGGTCAGCCGCTGCTGTCGAGCTCTGGCGCGACCGGCTGGACGGTGCAATTGTCGCGATTGGCAATGCCCCAACAGCGGTATTTCATCTTCTTGAGATGATTGCTGTGGGCGGACCGAAACCTGCGGTCATTCTTGGCTTTCCGGTGGGCTTTGTCGGTGCCGCCGAGTCGAAGGACGCGCTGGCCAGCAATCCGTTTGGCGTTCCCTATCTTGCGGTGAAGGGCCGCCGGGGCGGATCGGCCATGGCAGCCGCTGCTGTAAATGCCCTTGCGGCCGGTTTGCCGGAAGAGGTGTGACATGACCATCGATGATCGCAAGCCCACAATGAAATCCGTCAGCAAACCAAACGCCTTGCGTTCCCGTGGATTTCTTTCCCAGCCGGGCGCTCACGCCCCGTCCGGCGATGGTTCTTTGGGCAAACCGAACATGTCTCGCGGCAAACGACAGCCGGTTGTGTCGGATGGGGGAAAACCAGCAAACTTGACCACCAAAGTCGCCATCCAGCCCTACAAACTGGGGGACACATGAACGCCCCCTGGCTCACCCTGATCGGACTGGGCGAAGACGGCTCCTTTTCGGCCGCCGCGCAAACTGCGCTGGACGGGTCGGAAATCGTCTATGGCAGTGCCCGCCACTTTGATCTGGTTCCGGGAATATTCGGCGAAAAGCGCCTGTGGCCCTCGCCGTTTGCCAAGGTTTTTGAGGACATGGCTGCTCTGAAAGGCCGCTCTGTCGCCGTGCTCGCGACCGGTGATCCGCAGTGGTACGGAATTGGCTCCAGCCTCGCGCGGCATTTCCCGTCCGCGGAAATGACCGTTTTCCCGGCACCTTCCGCGTTCCAGCTGGCTGCAGCGCGTCTGGGCTGGGCGGTTCAGGAGTGCGAATGCCTTTCCGTTCACGGGCGGCCGGTTGACCGGCTGCGCTGCCATCTTTACCCCGGAGCACATTTGCTGCTTCTGACCAGCAATGGCCATGCGCCGCGCGAAATTGCCAAGCTTCTGCAAGACGAAGGTTGTGGTGCAAGCCGCATGACCGTCCTTGAACATCTTGGCGGTGAAAAGGAACAAGTTTTCTCGGGTGTTGCTCATGCATGGTCGGAAGACGCCGCTGACTTTCACACCCTTGGTATCGAAGTTGTTGCGACCCCCGGTGCCGCTGTCCACTCTCGTGTTCCAGGCCTGCCGGATGAGGCCTTCCGTCACGACGGCAAGATGACCAAGCAGGAAGTTCGCGCGGTGACCCTCGCAGCACTTAAGCCCTATCCAGGTGCGCTTTTGTGGGATGTTGGCTCCGGGTGCGGGTCAGTGGCGATCGAGTGGCTGCGCGCAGCGGATCGTACGAAAGCGATTGGCCTCGAGCCCCATAAAGAACGGCGATTGATGGCGGCGGAAAACGCAAGTTCCCTTGGCGTCCCCCATCTTGACCTGATTGATGCGACCGCGCCGGACGGATTGCACGGCTTGTCTGAACCAGATGCGATCTTTATCGGTGGCGGCCTGACTGCTGACAACATGGTTGAATTCTGCCTGTCGGCATTGAAACCTGGAGGAACATTGGTCGCAAACGCTGTCACGCTTGAAAGCGAAGCGGTTCTCCTCGATGCCTATCAGAAACATGGCGGCGATTTGAAACGGTTGTCCGTTCAGCGCGCCAGCGCAGTCGGCGGGCTAACCGGATGGCGGCCAGCAATGCCGGTTACCCAGTGGAGTTTTGTGAAGTCATGAGCGGCACGCTCTATGGAATTGGTCTTGGACCGGGTGACCCGGAACTGATGACCCTGAAAGCGCATCGGCTGATTACTTCGGCCAGGGTGATTGCCTATCCAGCTCCAGATACCGGCGAGAGTTTTGCGCGGTCAATCGCAGCTGACACGATTCCGCAAGGCACCCGGGAGATCCCGATTGTTGTGCCGATGCGTGTCGACCGCTTTCCCGCCCAGGAAATCTACGACAAGGCCGCAGAAGAAATCGCGGAGGTTCTGGAAACCGGTGAAGATGTGGTCGTGCTGTGTGAAGGCGATCCATTTTTCTTCGGGTCCTTCATGTATCTGTTCGACCGTCTATCCGGACGTTTCCCATGTGAAGTCGTGCCAGGCGTGACTTCCTTGACCGCCTGCGCAGCGCAGCTGATGCGGCCACTAACGTCCCGCAACGACGTTCTGACTGTCATTCCTGGCCCGCTGCCCGATGTTGATATCCGCGCCAAGATCGAAGAAGCCCAGGCCGTTGCCATTATGAAGGTGGGCCGGCATTTGCCGCGGTTGAAAGCACTTCTTGACGACATGAACCTTCTCGACCACGCCGGGTACGTTGAACGCGCAAGCCTGCCAGAGCAGAAGGTCTACCGGCTTCAAGATCTTGATACGGACAAAGCCCCGTATTTTTCCATGATCCTCATCTACAAGGGAGACGAAGCGTGGACGCTTCCCCCATCCTTCTCGTCCTGAACCAAGCTGGTCTGGATACGGCAGAAGACGTCGCCAAGCGGTTTTCAACGGCGCGCATCCATGGCCTTGCCGGCCGAGTGCCGACCGCCGACACGCAGTTCAACGAGACGATTGAACACATTCAGATGCTGTTCAGGGCCGGGCATCCGATCATAGGCTTTTGCGCCAGCGGCATTTTGATCCGGGCCCTGGCTCCGATCCTGTCAGACAAGCGGACCGAGCCGCCGGTTGTGGCCGTGTCCGAAGATGGCTCCAGCATCGTCCCGCTGCTCGGCGGACATCGCGGGGCCAACGAATTGGCGCGCCTTCTCGCAAAAGCCCTTGGCGGCCATGCGGCGATCACCACCGCAGGCGACACCGCCCTTGGTATCGCGCTGGATGCACCGCCCAAGGGCTGGAAACTCGCAAACCCGGAAGACGCCAAGCCGGTCATGGCTGAGCTACTGTCCGGCGCACCGGTTCAGGTATTGGGCTCCGCAGACTGGTTGAAGCGGGACAAACTGACCATTTCCGAGGATGCCGAACTGACGCTTTTGGCAACCGATGAACCAGTCGACGGGACGCCAACTCGGCTTGTCTATCATCCGCAGCGGTATGTGGTTGGCGTCGGTTGTGCCCGCGGCTGCGATCCGAAAGAACTGATCGATCTGGTTGATACGCATCTTGCGGTTCAAGGTGTTGCAAAGGGCGCTGTCGCCTGTGTCGCAACCATCGATCTCAAAGCCGATGAAGCTGCCATGAATGCGTTGGCCGCCCATCTGGATGCCCCCTTACGTCTCTTCCCGGCTGAAACGCTGGAGCTGGAAAAACCGCGCCTCAAGAACCCGTCAGAAGTCGTCTATTCTGAAGTGCGCTGCCATGGTGTGGCCGAAGGCGCAGCACTTGCGGCCGCTGGCCGCGAAGGCCGATTGGTGGTCGAGAAACAAAAGACCGCAAACGCCACATGCGCCATCACTCGTGCGCTGGAACCGCTTAACGGAATGACAGTTGGCCGTGGCCGCGGCCACTTGTCAGTAATTGGCATTGGCCCAGGGAAAGACGACTGGCGCACACCGCAAGCAACCCGTCTTCTCGCCGCCGCGAGCGATGTCGTAGGATACTCGCTTTACCTTGAAATCGTCGCCTCTCACATTACCGGCAAGACCCACCACAATTTCCCTCTTGGCGCAGAAGAAGACCGTGTTCGGTTTGCCCTTGAAGAGGCGGGCAAAGGCAAGAATGTCGCGCTGATTTCGTCCGGCGACGCTGGCATCTACGCGATGGGCGCCCTTGTTTACGAACTTCTGGATCGCGATGCGGATAACGGTGGTGTGTCCGATGCCGCCAAACGGGTCAGCATCACCAACGCACCCGGCATCTCTGCCCTTCAGGCGTGTTCAGCACAGATCGGCGCACCGCTCGGCCATGACTTCTGCGCGATCTCGCTGTCCGATCTGCTCACCCCATGGGAAGCGATCGAAAAGCGTCTCAACGCAGCGGCTGAAGGGGACTTTGTAATTGCTTTCTACAATCCAGTGTCAAAGCGGCGTAGGACACAGCTGGCCGCTGCCAAGGACATCCTGCTGAAACATCGACCGCCAGAAACACCGGTTGTGCTCGGTGTAAATCTTGGCCGTCCGGAAGAAACATTGCGTGTGCTTACATTGGCCGAACTCGAAGTGGATGATGTCGACATGCTGACGACAGTCATGGTCGGGTCGTCCAATTCGAAGGCGGTCAAACGGGGAGACGGCAGGAAGTTCGTCTACACGCCGCGCGGTTATGCAAAACGTATCGACGCCCCGAAAGACCAAAAAACGGAAGAAACCGCATGACCGTTCACTTCATTGGCGCCGGTCCCGGCGATCCGGATCTCATCACCGTTCGTGGCTTGAGGCTCATTCAGAACTGCCCGGTCTGCCTTTATGCAGGCTCGTTGGTGCCGGAACAGATAGTCGCCGCAGCGCCGGAAGGCGCGCGGGTGATCGACACGGCGCCTATGACCCTCGACGAGATTATTGCTGAGATCCAGACCGCCCATGAGAACGGCCAGGATGTGGCCCGTGTCCACTCCGGCGATCCATCGATCTACGGCGCGACGGCCGAACAGATGCGCCGCCTGGAAGCGTTCGGCATCGACTATGATGTGACGCCAGGCGTCCCGGCCTTTGCCGCGGCAGCCGCAGCGTTGAAAACTGAACTCACTATACCCGAAGTCGCGCAAACCGTAATTGTGACCCGCACGGCTATGAAATCCTCGGCAATGCCAAACAACGAGGATCTCGACACGCTTGGAAAAAGCGGCGCAACGCTTGCAATCCACCTGTCCATCCGGAACCTGCGCGAAGTCGAGCGGCAACTTGCGCCACATTACGGTGCAGATTGCCCTGTGATCATTGCTTATCGTGTCGGATGGCCGGACGAAGCCTTCATTCACGGAACGTTGTCTACGATTGCGGAAAAGGTACGGGCAGCAAAGATCACACGCACTGCGTTGATCTTCGTTGGTCACGCCTTGAAGCCCGGTCAGGACTTCAGAGACAGCGCGCTGTACGATGCAGATCACGTGCATGTCCTACGACCGAAGAAAAAGGCCAAAGGCTAAGCGCTTCGACAATTGCCTTTCACCACGCTGATCCCGTAGTTTTCTTTAGGAACATTTGACGGGAGACGCCGCATGGCTGAACGAAATCCGCTTCTGGAACATGCGCTGTCGTTGAACGGTGACCCTCTCGCGATCCGGGAGTTCTATGCCAACTGGGTGCAGACCTACGACACGGATCTCCTGCTTGCGATCGGTTATGTCGCTCCGCAAGTCGCTGCTGAGACTTTGGTCCGGCATCTGGGTGACGGCAATTTGGTACTGGATGCAGGTTGCGGCACCGGACTCGTTGGGCTGGACCTTTTGAAGCTTGACTATAAGCTGACCATCGACGGGATTGACCTCACGCCGGAAATGCTGGCTGCGTCGCGTAAAAGCGGCGCTTATCGGAAACTGAATGAAGCCGACATGTGCGGCCCGCTGCATGAGATCGACGACGACAGTTATGATGGCATTGTCAGCGCGGGCGTGTTTACCAGCGGCCATGTCGGACCAGACGGCCTTGATGCACTGATCCGGATTGCCAAGCCCGGTGCTCCAATCGTCTTCACGGTGCGGGACACCACATGGGACACTGACGGCTTTGCGCAGAAGATCGAGAAGCTTGAAAATGATGGAGCGGTGCGGATTGTCGATATCCAGCTCAGCCCGTATCACACAAAGGAAGACGTTTTCTGTCAGCTCTGCGTGCTGGAAGTCGTTTGATGGCGTGAAATCACATGCGCAAACGACCCCATCACGTTGTTTACGCGCAGCCCCATGTCGGGCAAGCCGTTCCCGGACGCATCGCTTGCCGAAAACAGCCCATCGACGGCGCCCTCACTCACAACACTGGCATAGTGAAACTCGTGTGCTGCCAGCGAACCTGACCATGGCGCACCAGTTTTTGGAGTGACAATCCGATAGCCGAGGTGCCGTTTGCGGGTTTGGAACGACGTTTCCAGTGGCAAAAGCCCAAGCATTTTCTGCCGGCAACCATCTGCGTCCACCAGCATGTCACCCAAGATCATGTAGCCGCCGCATTCGCCATAGATCAGCGCGCCGTTTTCAGCCGCTGCTTGTACCCCGGAAACGAAGGTTTGCGCCTCTGAGAGTTTGCCGGCATGGAGTTCGGGATATCCGCCCGGTAGATAGATCGCGTCGGCATCAGACCTCGGCACTTCGTTGGCGAGCGGCGAGAAGAACGAAATCTCCGCCCCCATGCGCCGCCAATGGTCCAGCAGGTGAATGTAAGAAAATGCGAAGGCGATGTCCCTGGCAACCGAGATCCGTTGTCCAAGAGGTGATGGAAGTTGGCGCACTTCATCATCAGGCGTGGCAATGGTTTGCGCCAGCGTTCGAATTCCATCGAGATCTAGATGATCTTCACAAATGCGCGCCGCTGCGTCCAGAAAAGCGTCCAGTTCTGGATGTTCTTGAGCCTGAACCAAGCCGAGATGGCGTTCCGGCAGAATCAAATCGCTCTTGCGCGGGATAGCCCCAAGGACTTCAATATCGAGCCCGTTCAGGGCTGCCCGCAGCATCTCTTCATGGCGGGCACTGCCGACACGATTAAGAATGACACCCGTCAGCCGCACATCGGACCGGAAGTGTTTGAAGCCACTGACGAGAGCAGCAACCGACTGCGCCTGTTTCGCACAATCGACAACCAACACCACCGGGAGCTGGAGTGCACTTGCCAGGTCCGCAGCTGATCCCTTGCCATTTGCAGCGCCATCGAACAGGCCCATGGCCCCTTCGGCAATCAAAAGATCGTGTCCAGCAGCGTGGGAACCCGCAAGCGTTTGCAAGGTGCCCTCACCCATCGCCCAGGCATCGAGGTTGAGGCAGGACGTGCCACTTGCAGCTTCATGGAACTTGGGATCGATGTAATCGGGTCCGGATTTTGCCGAAACAACGGAATGGCCCGCGTTCTTTAAAGCCCGCAGCAAGGCCAGTGTCACGGTCGTCTTGCCAGCGCCGGAAGACGGCGCAGCGATCAAAATTCCCTTCGGTCCGTCTGAATTAACCTGCATCGGCATGTCGGGTCGCTTCGCGCAGCCCAAGTGGATCGGGTGTCAGAACCTTCCCAGACAGGGCGCCCAGCCAGTCGAGCCCAGCGCGCAAACGGACAACTTCACCAACACATACAATGGCGGGTGGGCTGAGACCAGCGCGCTTTGCTTCTTCTGCGCAGTTTCCGAGTGTCGTCTCCAGAACTTCTTGCCCGGCTAAGGACCCGTTGCACACGATGCCCACAGGCTCATCCACCGAGCGTCCACCGGCAATCAGTTTGCCGGCGATTGTCTCAAGATGTTTCATTGCCATGTACATCACGATGACTGGGGACCCTTGGGCGATGCCGTCCCAGTTGATTGCATCCGGCGTTAGGCCGGTCTGATCGTGTCCGGTAAGAAACGTCACAGCTTGATTGCAATCCCGGTGGGTCGCCGGGATCCCGGCATAGGCCAGCCCGCCAATCCCTGCGGTAATGCCTGGAATGATCCGGAAATGAACCCCGGCCTCGACAAGTCCGAGCGCTTCTTCCCCGCCTCGCCCGAAGACAAAGGGATCGCCGCCTTTAAGGCGCAAGACACGCTTGCCGGCCCGCGCATAGTCGATGAGTTTGAGGGTGATGTCCCGCTGTTTAGGGCTCGGCTTGCCACCGCGTTTGCCCGCATAATCGAGCACAGCTCCAGGCCTTGCCCAGCTCAGGATGCTCTGATCCACAAGCGCGTCATAAACAACCACGTCCGCCTGCCGAAGCCCATTGACGGCGTGCAGCGTCAAAAGGCCGGGATCCCCGGGCCCCGCTCCGGCCAGCCAGACCCATCCGGCTTCAAATTCCGGTAAGGATTGCGCAGGCAATGTCAGGTGTTGTTCAGACTGCATGAATCCTGTTTACAGCGGGGATAGAAAAGCGCCAAGTCCTCCGCCGGTATAAAGCTCTCCGAATGCGACATTTCATCTCTCGATCTGCGCATTTTTGAAAAACTCGGTTATAGACATTTCATGGTCAGACCTGACGGCAAAGAATTGCGGCGCGGCTGGACGACGGGGGCATGTGCCACGGCGGCGGCGAAGGCTGCCTACCAGGCTTTGCTCACGGGTACGTTTCCGGATCCGGTCGAGATAACCTTACCGCAAGGCAGAACCACGGACTTCGTTCTGACCCGCCACGCATTGGCTGACGGATGCAGCTTAGCCACGATTACCAAAGATGCGGGCGATGATCCGGATGTGACCCATGGCGCCGAAATCACGTCAACTGTCAGGCTTCTGCCAGAGGGAAGCGGTGTCCAGTTCAAGGCCGGGGCAGGGGTTGGCACCGTTACGCGACCCGGCTTACCGATCCCGCCGGGTGAACCAGCAATCAATCCGGTGCCCCGTCAGATGTTGCAAACAGCCATTGAGGAAGTGACCTGCCTTTGCGGCGGCACAGGCGATGTCGAGATCGAAATCTCGATTGCCGGCGGCGAGGAATTGGCTTTGAAAACCATGAACCCGCGCCTTGGCATCGTTGGCGGATTGTCGGTCCTCGGAACAACCGGGATCGTGCGCCCGTTCTCCTGCGCAGCGTGGATCGCATCCATCCATCGCGGGATCGATGTCGCGCGTGCAACCGGGCTTGAGCATGTCGTGGGCGCAACAGGCTATATGTCGGAAAAGGCCGTGCAATCCCGTCATGACCTCGACGACAGCGCCTATCTCGACATGGGCGATTTTGCCGGCGGGCTCCTGAAATACCTGCGCAGTCACCCGGTCCCGAAAATCACCATGGCCGGGGGCTTTGCCAAGTTCACCAAGCTTGCCCAAGGCGCGCTCGACCTGCACTCGGCCCGGAGCTCGGTCAGTTTTGAGTTCCTTCAGGACTTGCTTCGTGAGGCCGACGCCCCAACCAGCCTCATCACCCATGCTGGAACATCGAATACGGCGAAGGAAGTACTCGATATGGCGGCTGCAGAGGGGATCAATCTGAGCGCCCCCCTTGCAAGGCGCGCGAAGACAGCAGTTAGAACAGTTCTGCGTGATGCGCCCGTCGACGTGGAAGTCATAATCGTAGACCGCCAGGGCAACATCATTGGGGAGTGCGGATTTGACGGCTGATCAACCGCACATCCTGCTGCTGGCCGGGACCTTTGAGGCCCGCGTGCTTGCAAAAAAACTCCAGGAAAGGTTTCGAGCTGTTCGCCTGACAGCGTCCTTCGCGGGTGCCGTGAAAGACTTGCCGGATCTTGGTGTTCCAACGCGCATTGGCGGGTTTGGCGGCATTGAGGGGCTTTGCCAATACCTTCAGACCGAGAAGGTTTCGCTCACCATCGATGCAACACACCCGTTCGCAGCTCAAATGAGCTGGAACGCCTTCCATGCGGCGGAGCGTGAGGACGTTGCGATCCTCAGGTTCGAGCGACCTGTATGGCAGCAGGCACCGAATGATCTTTGGAACCCAGTCGCCTCCATGGATAACGCCGCCGATGCCATTCCCGACGGGGCTCGGGCCTTTCTGGCTGTCGGTCGAAAGGAAATCGCAACGTTTTACCGGCGCGGCGATATCATCGGCACCGCCCGGATGATCGAACCACCTCCCGCTCCCTTGCCGGACCACTGGTCGCTCGTGCTCTCGCGTCCGCCCCAATCGGCTGAAGAAGAAGTCGAGCTGTTCCAAGAAAAAGGCATTACCCACGTGGTGACCAAGAACAGCGGCGGAACGCGAGCCTATGCAAAAATCGAGGCCGCGCGGCAGATGCAGCTCCCGGTCATAATAGTGGACCGGCCCGAACTGCCGTCAACGGATACTGCAGCTACGGTCAACGACTTGCTCGACTGGACCGACAAGTTTCTAAACACCTGATTCCACTGCCGGGATTTCCAGGAGAACCAGCAAGCCGCAAACAACAGGTTTTTCTTGCAGGCGAACCAATTATCGCGCTTTAGTTGCGTATCAATAACCTTACATTAGATCACGCGATCGGCAGATGTTTGATGAACACGCTCAATGCCGCCCTGGCCACTGCCTCGATCCTGCTTTTGATATTGACCGGCACTATCACAGCATCAAGCGCTCAAGAACGTACCTGCCTGCGCGGTGTCAATATCGCCGGTGCCGAGTTCGGCGGCTATGAAGGGCCCTATGGGCAAAGCTACATCTATCCTTCCGATGCAACACTGGCGTGGGCGGCCTCCCGGAAAATGACCGTAATCCGTCTTCCGTTCCGCTGGGAACGTCTCCAGCCGGAGCTGCATGCGGCACTGGATCCGGCCGAGCTGGCCCGCCTCAAGAAGACGGTGGCCAACGCCAAACAACACGACCTAACAATCATTTTGGATCCGCACAATTTTGCTGAATACCGCGATGTGAAAATCGGTCAGGAACCAGTGACGGTGGAGGCCTTCGCAGACTTTTGGCGCAAACTTGGCTCGGAATTTTCCGGTGACCCGCGTGTCCTCTATCTTTTGATGAATGAGCCGGAGGGTGTCATCGCAACCACGTGGTTCAAGGCTGCCCAAGCCGCAATCCTTGCGATCCGGGGCGTTGGTGCGGACAATCTCGTCCTTGTTCCCGGCACCATTTGGACCGGGGCCTCTCATTGGTTCGATGATATGCCCGGAGGATCCAATGCTGACGTCTTCAAGGGCATCGCAGACCCGGCAAACAACTTCGCCTTCGACATTCATCAGTATCTGGACACGGATTTTTCCGGCAGGAACGCCACCTGTCCGCGGACTACAGATGCCCTGAAGGCCATTGAAGCGGTGACGATATGGATGCGGCAGTCCGGATTCCACGCGCATCTCGGCGAGTTCGGCGGGACCGGGTCACCCGATTGCCTGGATGGCCTTGCAAAAGTGGCCGCGTACATCAACGACGAGAGCGACGTCTGGATCGGTTGGACAGCCTGGGCCGCCGGTGATTGGTGGGGGGACTACGCCTTGTCCCTCCAGCCACGAGGGATCATCGACACTCCGCAGATGACGGTTCTAAAGCCATATTTGACTGCGTCAGATGGGTCCTCCGCAGTCTGCGGTGGAGCTCCAAACTAGGTTTGAGAGACGGTCTCAGGCGGGCAGCGCGACAAAATCCAGATGGCCAACTGTCATAGCGAACGTGCCGTCCGCGATCTGCGAGCGGCGGCTTTCCAGCCAATCATCAGCCCTGGTTTTCTCAACGCCCTGCTTGATGCCAGCGCCAATCCAACCGGGCAGGAATGCCGCCAGAAAATCCTCATGCTGCGGGCCAATGACCCAATCGGATTCACCGCTGACAATCCTGTATCCCTTAGCCTGAAAGAGGGCTATTGCCCGTTCGGCAGCCCTGGGGCCCAGCGCCGGACCAAACCCCTTGTCGGTCTGCTGGTCACGGTTCATCGCATCACAGAGATCCTGATCCAACGGTTCAGCAGGGCTGAAACCAGTCCGGCCATCATAAGTCAGGCTGGCAAGAAACGGCTTTCTGGATAAGACGATTGCTTCGACAAGTTGCGTCAGAAATGTTTCCGAAACGAGATCGAGGAATGCAGATGTCGTGATCGCATCGACCGCGTCAAACGGGAGTTCCATGAGGTTTGCCGCAAGATCGATTTCCCGCGTCTGAAGCGACGCTGGCCGGGTCGCAAATTTGCGGCTGGCCGCGACCGACAGAAGATCGGCATCATAGTCGGACAAAGTCCACTGGATGTCCGATTTTTCTCCTGCCAAAGCTGTAACCGTCGAGCCGGCACCGCTCGCAAGGTCGAGAATTTTTGGGGCTTCAGCCGGCAACGCCTCGAAGAAGGCTGCCTCGACCTCTTTATTGCGGGCCGCAAGGTCCAGAGGCTCGCGTAATGCCAGCCACGTTGCTGAGAAACCGCTCACTGCATCACCTTTTCTATGACTGTCTCGAAAACCCTCACCGCGTCCTCCCAGCTTGGCAAGGAATGAGCGGCCTGTCTGGCGTCTGTGGCAAGGCGTTTCCGGGCCTCGGCATTAGATATGACATTGGTAAGGGCAGCGGTTAAAGCCTGCACATCTTCCACGCCGCAATAGATCGCCCCGCCGACCGAGAGGGTGTCCTTAACCGCTCCAGCACCGCTGCCGATCACCGGCAAACCATGCGCCAGCGCTTCCGCATAGGCCATGCCGTACCCCTCAAAGCGGCTCGCCAGAACGAAAGTGTCCGCCGAGCAGTAGTAATCGCTAAGCTGTTCCTGCGGTACCGCCCCATGGAACGTGACGCGGCCGGTCAGCTCCAGACTTTTAATCTGTTCCTTTAAGGCCGTGACACAGCCCGGATCCGCCTCTAGTCCGCCAACGACATCGAGATGCCAATCCATCTCTTTCACCTGGCTGAGCGCCTCAAAGAGAAGATCGTAACCTTTCCTTTGTGTCACGGTTCCGATGGACAAGAGCCGCGTTGCACCTTCTGACGCTTTACGCCCCTGTGCGGGAAGCTCCGTGCCCGGAAGAGCAGTACTGATCGCATCCATTGAGATCCCGAACAGGTCCTCGATTTGAACGGCCGTCGCCGGACTTGTCACGATCACATGACGGGCATGACTGAGAGCCGCGCTTTCGCTGGCTTGCAGCCGCGCGGCGACGTCGCTGGGCAAGCCATTTTCCCGGCAGAGCGGGTGGTGAACAAGGGCGATCAGCCTCAGTCTCTTGCCGTGCTTTTCAGCCGCCTGATCCATAACGCCGTAGGCCAAGCCATCGACAATGACCACAGTATCGTCCGGGAGAGCAGAAAGAGATGCGTCAACGGCCTGTAGAGTCTTTCCTGATGGGAAAGGAAACCCCGATCCAAGCGACAGCGGCCTTACATCCCATCCGTTGGCAGCAAGACCGGCAATCACGCGCCGGTCATACCCGTATCCGCCCGTGAGCGTTTCCAGATCACCGGGATAGGCAAACACAAGCCGTTTGTCCGGCATGTCAGATCTTTGCCTCGTACCACGCACGGGCAACATGGGATTCGGAGATCGTCACCCGGATGGACGCAAGCTCGCCGCCCTTGCGGCCAAGCCGGTCTTGCCGCGCAGCTTCGGCCAGATGGTCATGAATGTGCTTGGTCAGGAATTCTGTGGTCGTATTGATCCCGGCGAACTCGGGCACCTCGTCAAGGTTCTTGTAGTTGAGCGGCGCCAGCACTTCCTTGAGCGCTTCATGCGCCCGGCCGATATCGATCACAACACCGTTTTCATCGAGTTCTTCTGACAAAAAGGCCGCGTCTATGACAAACGTCGCTCCGTGCAGCGCCTGTGCCGGACCAAATAGTTCCCCTTTAAAGGAGTGGGCAATCATCACGTGATCGCGAACTTCTACAGCAAACATATTATATTCCTAAGTTCCTGAGTTTTCTGCCAAGCTGGCATCACGCCTCGTCGGCTTGGTCATAAACGATGACCGCAGCCAAGACATCTGATGCCTTGTTCAATATTTCGGGAACGCGCACTGCCGCGTCTTCAAATGGGATTTTGTGACTGATCAGAAGATCCAGACGTGGATCATCCAGTAGAGAAAGCGCCAATTCCATTCGCCGCCGGTAAGTCCAGCGCGCCTGCCGTTCGGCCGGAATTGTGCCCACTTGGCTTGAGATCAATTTGATCCGGCGGCTATGAAAATCAGCTCCGAGTGGCACCCCGACGGTCAAATCGCCATACCAGCTCATTTCAATGACCGAGGCGCCGTCACCGGCGCTCGAAAGCGCCGTTTTCAGCCCGGCGGCGCTCGCACTTGTGTGGAACACGAGGTCCTGGTCTCGCGGCGCATCCCCTGGAAGGCTGAAACGAAAACCAAGGCCGGATGCGATCTCAGCGCGACCCGGATTGATATCCACCAAAGTCACCGTTGATCCGGGGATACGGTTGCACACGTAAGCTGTCAGAAGCCCGACGACACCGCCGCCGACCACGCAGATGTGATCCCCAGGTGATGGTTTTCCATCCCATAAAGCATTGAGAGCGGTTTCTAAATTGGCGGCAAGCGTCGCCCGCTCGGCCGGAATGGAAGCAGGCACAGGGACACAGGCATCCGACGGGAGAGTGTAGAGATCTTGATGCGGAAAGAGCGAAAACACGAGCTTACCTGCAAGTTCAGCGTCTCCGTCAACAACGGTTCCAACGCTGGCGTAACCGTATTTCACCGGGAAGGGAAACTGCCCCTCCTGAAAAGGCGCACGCATGCGATGCCATTCTGTTTCCGGAACCGCACCGCGGAGCACAAGCCCTTCGGTTCCCCGGCTGATCGCACTGTTCAAGGCTTTGATCAGAACCTCTCCCGGTTGCGGATGCGAGAGCGCAGCCGGCCTAACCGCACACCCACCGCCGCCGACATACCAAACGGCATGAGCTTCATGGAGATCAGCTTCTTTAGGGGGAGTTGGCATTCTGCAGTTTCTCCGAACCGTGACACGCTTTTGCCACCACATCCACTTATCGCTACGCCCATTCATGCCATGTTTGCAAGGATTGGAAGTCCGAAAAATGTTGCAAGTCATTGATAAACCTAATCCGGCATTGTCCAAAACGTCCATGACCGGCCGCAGGGTTCTGTTCGCCTTCCTGTTGGCGGCAAGTTTCGTTGCCTTGTCAGCATTAATGTTCGTGACGTTATCTCCGGGCGGTCACACGCCCTTGGACTTCTTCATCCTTGGCTGTTTCATGGTCACACTTCCATGGACCATTATCGGTTTTTGGAACGCTGTGATCGGTCTTTTGGTCATGCGGCTTTCCAAGGATCCTGTCGCAGCAGTATGCCCGATTGCCCCAGGAGATGCGTCTCAATCGATCTCCAGCTCAACAGCGCTCCTCTCCTGTATCAAGGATGAGGACGTCGACGCGCTGGAGACCAATCTCACCGCGATGGCCAGCAATCTGATCCGCGCAGGCTCCGGCCATAACTTTACGCTCTATGTTTTGAGCGATACGTCCCGGGACGAAACAGCGCAGCAAGAACAGCAAATGTCGGCACGGCTGTCTGCCCGTTTTTCTGGGCAAATGGACGTCGTTTATCGGCGCCGGTCTGAAAACACCGCGTTCAAAGCTGGCAATATCGAAGATTTTTGCGAACGTTGGGGAGGTCGTCACGAGTTTGCGATCGTCCTGGATGCGGACAGCTACATGTCCGCCTCAGCGATCATCGATCTGGTCCGGCGCATGGAAGTCAATCCGCAGATCGGTATCCTTCAAAGCCTCGTGGTTGGGCTGCCGACAGACAGCGCCTTTGCACGGGTTTTCCAGTTTGGGATGCGTCTTGGAATGCGCTCCTACACGATCGGCAGTGCATGGTGGCAGGGAGATTGTGGGCCCTACTGGGGGCACAATGCCATCCTGCGGCTAAAGCCGTTCAAGGAGCATTGCAAGCTGCCAGTTCTACCTGGAACAGGCCCGTTGAGCGGTCCGGTTTTGTCGCATGACCAAGTCGAGGCTGTTCTGATGCGCCGCGCCGGATATGAAGTCCGTGTCCTGCCGCAGGAAAACGGGAGTTATGAGGCCAATCCGCCACATCTCTTAGAGTTCATCCGCCGCGATCTTCGCTGGTGCCAGGGCAATTTGCAGTACCGTAAACTGCTCGGTCTCAAGGGCCTTAAACCCGTTAGCCGTGCCCAGTTGGTGCTCGCCATCCTAATGTTTCTCGGGTCACCCGCCTGGATCGGATTTATGGTGGGGGCTGCAACCCTTGGAATGACCACGGATTACGCTCCTTATCGGGCGGATACCGGCGCTGTTTTGTTTTTCTCCGTGCTGACAATGGTTTTTGCACCGAAGCTGGCAACTGTCGCGGATATCATTGCACGCACGGATCTTCGAAAAGCGTTTGGCGGCCCCATCCGAATACTGCTCAGCGTGATGGCTGAGATCGTCTATGCGGCCATGCTTGCGCCAATCATGGCGGTTGCTCACACCGTCTTCATGGCTGGTCTTGCTTTCGGAAAATCTATTGGTTGGGGTGCGCAAGCACGTGGTGTTGCTCGCTTGCCGGTCTTGCTAGTCGCTTCCAAACTCTGGCCGCAGACCCTTTTCGGTGCAGCTGGCCTTGTCTGGATCGTTCAGCAACCCATTGATCTGGTTTGGCCGGTCATCCCTGTCGCGGTGGGGCCACTGCTTGCCACGATACTGGCCGTTATGACCTCGACGAAAACGCTAGGCACCTTGGCAATCCGGTCCACACTCTGGCGGATCCCCGAGGAGACCGCGCCTCCTGCCGAGTTGCTGCAGCTTCAACTGCCGGCTTTGCAGAAAGGCAGAGGGACCGAGTTTCAGTCGCAAGACTTGCCGACAGCTGCCGCCGAACCTGAACCCGTCGAAGCGCGCTAATCAGGCACACAGCCACGCTCAGAGGTTTCAGTAATTCTCAGCAGGCAACGCCTGGCCGATCAGGCAGCGTTGGACGATGCTATTGGCTGGGTGAGTAGTTCGTAAATGTCTTCAGCTTCAGCTGCAGACCGGATCCCTTCAGTGACCGTTGCATCGCGCAATTGCCGCGCAATGCGGGCAAGGGCCTTTAAGTGGTCAGCTCCTGCCCCTTCAGGCGCCAGAAGTAGGAACACAAGGTCCACCGGCTCTTCGTCAAGTGAATCAAAATCGACCGGTTTGTCCAGACGCGCGAATACCCCGACAAGTCGGTCGAGACGGATAAGCTTGCCGTGTGGAATTGCGATACCTTGCCCAACGCCCGTGGAACCAAGCCGCTCACGCTGCAGCAACGTATCAAAGACTTCCCGCTCAGAAAGACCGGTCAGTTCAGCCGCCTTGGCTGCCAACTCCTGGATCGCCTGCTTTTTGCTCTTGGCTTTGAGCCTGGAGATAACCGCGTCTTTGCTCAGAAGATCACTAAGATCCATTCCTTCGCCTATCCGTTTCGGGCGCCGGCTTCCCGCTTACAAGGAAGCCGGACCCTAGCGCATCAGTGTTATTCTGCGGCGGCGTTTGCCACCAGTGCAGGGTCTATCCACCCTATATTGCCATCCGCCCTGCGGTAGACAACGTTGACACCACCATTTGCCGCATTTTTGAACATAACAACCGGGGCTTCCGTCAGATCAAGCTCCATAACGGCCATGCCTACGGTCATCGTTTTCACTTTTGCAGATGTCTCTGCAATTACCAGCGGATTGAAATCTGCCGGGACTTCCTCGTCTTCCTCCGGCGAGGCCAACACGTAGGACGCTGCTTCGAACGCCTCGCGGCCGTTGCCGTTGTGACTGTGATGATCCTTCAGTTTACGCTTGTAACGGCGTAATCGTTTTTCGATCTTGTCAGCAGCTTGATCAAAGCTGTTTCTAGGATCCTGATCCTGAGCTGACACTTGCAGCACAATTCCAGTGTCCAGATGCACGGTGCACTCGGATTTAAAACCCGTGCCCTCCCTGCTCAGCGTGACGTGGCCAGTGAAACCGCCCGTGAAGTATTTCGAAAGGGCGTCTTCGATTCGGTCTGTGATATGGACACGCATTGCGTCACCAACATCAACATTTTTACCCGAAATCCGCAAAGCCATGGGGACCTCTTCTTTTTCTATTGACCGACAGGTCACCGGCGGAACCGCCGGTGCGGAAACGAGAAACGTTTCACACCTACACAATGGACCAGTCAGCTCTAAAGTGCCATCCCCCTCATAGTCACAAGGGCGGTCCTATAATCGGCGTCTGCATGAGAGTCAATCGTCTCATGAAATGGGAAAGAATCCGATAAAACCAATTAAGAAAATGGGGTAATATTGCGAAAAACGCTAAAGAAACCGACGTTTCTTACAGTACACGCCAACAAAACCAGAAAGAGTTCGGCTGAACTCCAAGGCGTTTACATCTTTGCGTTTTTTTCCCGCCGCCGTTGGACGGAAGAGCCGATTTTCATGGCCTCGCGGTATTTTGCGACTGTGCGACGCGCAATATCAACGCCCTCATCTTTGAGGACTTTCACGATGGTGTCATCGGAAAGAATCGCCTTTGGATCTTCAGCGTCGATCATCTGCTTAATCTTGTGGCGCACAGATTCGGCGGAATGCGCATCACCGCCGACGGTCGCGGAGATTGCCGAGGAGAAAAAGTACTTAAGTTCAAAAATGCCACGCGGTGTCGCCATGTATTTGTTGGACGTCACCCGGCTGACCGTCGACTCGTGCATTTCGATCGCTTCAGCAATCGTTTTCAAATTGAGTGGGCGGAGGTGCGCAATTCCGTAAGTCAGGAAACCATCCTGTTGACGCACGATCTCGGTGGCGACCTTTAAAATTGTCTTGGCACGCTGGTCCAGGCTTTTCGCGAGCCAGTTTGCGGTTTGCAACGACTCCGTCAGATATTCTTTCTCGGTCTCATTGCGGGCTGTTTTCACGACACGCGCAAAATATGTCTGATTGACAAGAACCTTTGGAAGCGTATCGGAGTTCAGTTCGACCGCCCAAGTGCCGTCGTTGGCCGGGCGCACGAAAACATCCGGTACCATTGGCTGGACCAAAGCGCCGCCAAATACAGAGCCGGGTTTTGGATCCAGGGCTCTGATCTCGTGGATCATATCCTTGAGGTCTTCTTCGTCGACACCACAGATTTTTTTAAGCGCCGCAAGTTCCCGCTTGGCAAGCAACTCGATATTGGCGATCAACGCTTCCATCGCCGGGTCATACCGGTTCTTCTCGATCAACTGGAGCTTGAGACACTCAGCCAAGTTTCGGGCAAAGACGCCGGCCGGCTCGAACGTTTGCAGGATACTCAGAACACTCTCAACCCGTTCCGGCTCAACACCGAGTTGCTCGGCGGCTTCAACCAAATCGAGATATAGGTATCCGTTTTCATCCAGTGAGTTGATCAGGTGACCGGCAATCAACTTGTCCACCTCATCGGATATTGAGAGGTTCATCTGCTCCTCTAAAGAGGTGGTTAGAGACCCCTCTTCGGCGACAAAAGCTTCAAGATTGTAGTCTTCGGAGGCCGCGCTCGACCCCGCATTCTTGTAGCTGTCGCCACCCTTCAGCTGAGCCGGGTCCGGAGAGGCGGGCACTCCAGGCTCATCCGGAAACACGTTGCTCAGATCTGTATCCATCCGCGAGGCAATTGCCTCTGCGCCGGTTTCCAAATCGCTCTGCATCCAGTCATCGCTGCCAGGCTCGCTATCGCCGCCCGCAGGCGTCTCTGGCCGTTCCGAGCGGGCATCACCGGGTGCTTCGGACTGGGTATTGGCGTCGCTGGGAGAGCTGTCACCTGTATCGGCCTCCCCTTTTTCCAAAAGCGGATTGCGTTCCAGCTCAGCCTCGACATAGGCAACCAGATCGAGATTGGACATCTGCAGCAGCTTGATCGCCTGCATCAACTGCGGCGTCATGACAAGCGACTGGCTCTGTCGCATCTCCAATTTGGTTGATATTGCCATTGATGTCCCGGGCGCTCGTCAGGTTCGGTTGGTCTGCTTCTTGCTTATGATCACAAGATACAAACTTGCACGCGCCTTGTCATCAAAGGGTAAACTGCTCACCAAGATAAAGTCGGCGGACATCTGGGTTTGACACAATGTCCCGCGGAAGCCCTTCGGTCAGAACCTCTCCGGCAGCAATAATATAGGCCCGGTCGATCAGTCCGAGCGTCTCCCGGACATTGTGATCCGTAATCAACACGCCAATACCGCGCTTTGTGAGATGGCGGACCAGCTGCTGAATGTCACCGACAGCAATTGGATCGATCCCCGCAAACGGTTCATCGAGCAACATAAATGATGGACGGCTTGCCAGAGCGCGGGCAATTTCCACACGGCGGCGCTCACCGCCAGACAGCGCGATACTTGGAGATTTGCGTAGGTGAGTCAGACCGAATTCCGCCAGAAGGGAATCCAGGTCTTCCTTGCGCTGTTTCCGGTTCGGCTCGATCACCTCAAGGACCGCACGTATGTTTTCTTCCACGGTCAATCCGCGAAAGATGGATGCTTCCTGAGGCAGATACCCAATCCCCAGCCGAGCCCGGCGGTACATCGGCATGCGGGTAATGTCGAATCCTTCGAGGTAAATCTTGCCCTGGTCCGGCCGGATCAAGCCGGTGATCATATAAAAGGTCGTTGTCTTGCCAGCACCATTCGGGCCGAGCAGACCAACGGCCTCCCCCGGCCGAACCATCAAGCCAACATGCTTCACCACCTGACGGCGGCCATAGGTTTTGCCAATCCCATCAACCACGAGTGCGTTGGACAGATCTTCAGCTGGTGCCGCGGCACCAGTAAGGCCATGTTCGAAATCGTAATTGTCCATAGGAGGCCGGTTCACTTATGTTCTATCCGTTCGCACCACAATGGGGCGCTGTTGAAGTCATTAGATACGAAATACATTACCGATGACTGTCCGGCACTACTGCTGTGTGCTGGGCGCTGAATTGGGAAGGATGCGAACCCTTACACGCCCATCGTCGGCGGGGGCGTTCAAATTGGCCTGACCGGTCTTCAGGTTTACCGTCAAACGATTGCCAACTACGACATTACCGCCTTGCTTGAGGACAACTTCTTTCCCCGTCATGACCATGACTTCGGTTTTCATATCGAAGTTTGCAGCATCGCCGGTCGCGGTCTGGTCCTTGGAGGAGATATGAACACCGCCACTTGCCTCAAGCCGCGAAATCTCCTGTTGAGCTGGAACAGCGCCATTGCTTGCGTCCGCGCCCTCAGAACTCTGACCATCGCCGTCGTAGAAAACCTTCAGCTGCGATGTTTCAAGACGTGTGTCTCCCTGGATCACCACGACATCGCCGATGAACGTCGCGACTTTGGTCTGGTCTTCGACCTTGAGTTCATTTGACTCGATCTCGATCGGTTGACCGTCGCTTGACCCAAATCCGGCGAAAGAATCCGAAAAAGTCTGCGCGGACAGAGGCGCAATTGCCAGCATCAATACTGAATAAGCAACCAAGCCGCATTTAAAGACCGGTTTCATCATTGGTTTTCGTCCTCGGTCGCCGGGTAAAGGATCAGCTTGACGCCCTCTTTAAACCAAACGATTTGCTTGTCTTTGTCGTAATCGATTTTTCCGGCGGTCAACTGAGCCTCACCGGACCCAATGGTAATAGGATCGTCGGACGATATCGCACCTGTTTTCAGGTCAACGTCGACCGTCTCAACATCCACTGTATACCCTTCACTCCAGTTCAGCTGCACCCCCTCATAAAGGCGCAGGGTTTCCGCAGCGTTATTATATATGCCTTTAAGGGAAATTATCCGCGCGCCCTCGTCCGGTGCAAGCACGATATCGGCGCGAATTTCCTCCAGATCAATGATCCTCGGATCGGCAAGGCGCTGGATCGCCTTGCGTGCCGTTACCTGATAGGAGCGTTCGCCATCATTGCCTGACAGTTTCGGGTGATCCATCACGATCCCGTCGCTGGTCAAAACGAGATTGGCCGCGCCGAAAGACCCGAGAACATTGAACAACACCACAGCGCCGATCATGCCGGCCAAGATGAGCAGCCCTATTGCGGGAAACAGAAAGCGCAGAACGCGCACCAGTGTGCTGTGCCGCCGTGCGGATCTCTGGACCCGGCTCTCCATGTCGCGTGGTCTTAGCCCGCCGAACTGTTGGTTCACTGCGCTCAAAGGCAACTCCAGCACTCCCGAACTCAGTAACGCAGCTTTCCGGCGGCGAAGGCTCCTCAGGAATGAGCAAAAATGTCGTTTTCTTCCCAGCCCTTTAGATCGAGTTCCGCACGAACCGGCAAGAAGTCAAAGCAGGCATCTGCAATATTCGTCCGCTCCTCGCGCTCAAGCATCATCTCAAGTTTTGCCTTCAGATCATGCAGATGCAATACGTCTGATGCTGCATAGGCCAATTGCGCATCCGATAGTATTTCAGCCGCCCAGTCTGAGCTCTGCTGCTGCTTCGACAACTCAACCCCTAAAAGTTCGCGGGTAATATCTTTCAATCCATGGCGGTCAGTGTAAGTGCGCACCAGTTTCGAAGCGATTTTGGTGCACCAGACCGGGGTTACATGAATCCCCAAATAGTGACGAAGAACAGCCACGTCAAACCGCGCGAAGTGGAAAATCTTCGGTTTGGATGGATCGGTGAACAATGTGGCTAAATTGGGCGCTTCCGTTTGCCCGCGAGCGATCTGCACCACATCTGCAGACCCGTCGCCAGGTGAGAGCTGCACAACACACAAACGGTCCCGGTGGGGGTTCAATCCGAGCGTTTCTGAATCTACTGCCACGGCGGATGCCGTCTTATAGGCACTCAAGTCCGGTAAGTCACCTTTGTGGTAGCGGATTGTCATATCGCCATTTCCTTCTGGAGTTTTCTCAGACCGAATAGGTGCACGACACATACGCAGAGGTCGCCACTTCTCGTCACGTAAAACATGCCACGAATGGGCGCAAGTGGCTGGATGATGCGTCGACCGAAAACTGTTGCGTTACTTCTTGACCCGAAACGTCTCGTGGCAAGTCTTGCAGGTTTGGGCGAGACGACCAAACGCGGTCGCTATCTGGTCACGGTCCGCACCACTTTGAACTGCATCCGTGACGCTCATAGCCGCAGTTTCCATGTCATTTGCGATGCCTGAGAACTGTTCCCATTTTTCCCAAATGACCGGGCTCGCTTCAGTTGGCGGCATCAGGCTTTCTGGCGGGAATTGCCGTGTCAGATTGTCACCGCTGTGCCCCGCAATTATCCCCGCAGCAGCTCCGATTTCCAACGCATCAAAGGGCTTCTGGCCTCGGAGCATCTGCCCAACTTGTTTCATGCTGGCGCTGATCTCCTCCATGGCTTCCATCCGCTCTTTGACAATTCCAGTCGCGCCCCCATGCGCAAATGCCAGCGCGACACCTAAGGCCAACATTGCAGCGGAAATGCTTGCAGTCTTTCTGATATTCATCGTAGAGCCTTCCACTTCCAAACTTTGCCCGGGCGCTAAAGGGCGGTGTATCGCCGGTGGAATTGACAAGATACCCACCAAAGACTGCTGCCGCCTCGCAGCGATTGCCATCAGATACCGTTTAACCGCTCGAAATCGCTCCCGCCAGATCATCAATGATCGGACAGTCCGGACGATCATCACCCTGGCAACTCGCCACCAGAGACTTCAGGGTTTTCTTCAAGGATTTGAGTTCGTTGATCTTGGCATCAATCTCGTCGATCTTCAGGCGCGCAATCGCTTTGACATCTGCGCTTGCCCGATTGCGATCATCATAAAGTGACAAGAGCTCACGACATTGATCAATGGTGAAGCCGAGACCTCGCGATCGTTGTATGAACGCCAAACGCTGGACATCTGTCTCCGAATAATCCCGGTAGCCATTTTCTGAGCGCATTGGTGCGACCAACTTGATGTCTTCGTAGTATCGGATCGTTTTCGTCGGCAGCCCGCATTGTTTTGCAGCATCGCCAATGTTCATGAATGTGTCCTCACTATTTATAGCATTTATGACGCAAACCGTTGTCGACTACGAGCGTAGGCCAGGGATTTCTGGCCGTTTTTTGAAACGCCAACGGCTGCGGTAGGACCGGCATCATTAACCTGCCATGCTGGCCCTTAAACACAACTTCACTTTGTATTCTTAAACCCTCCAGTCACAGGAAGGTCAAGCACTCTGCTCGGCTGGTCGAGGGTGCTTTGAGAACATCGATCGCCTGGGTCAATGTAAAAAAACGGCCGGGCAATACCCGGCCATCTTCCATATCTTCGATTTAAGCTAAAACTACCAAAATGCCGTTACTGCCTGTTTCAGCCAGCTGACTTTCGAGATCGCTAACTTGTGTTTAAATTGGTATTAGCAATTATGTACGCAGAACGACGGGACTGAGCCTAGAACAAGAGCAAAGACCAACCCAAGACACAATTAAGTCTTCAGCTACTCGGCATTCATAACAGATGCTGCAGATGCGTAATTCGCAACCACATGCAGGCGTCATATTATTCTTTAAAAACCGGGCGCCGAATACGAAAAAAGCTCCGGAAACCGGAGCTTTTTCGAAGAGTTTCGGATCGAACTGGATGATCTGAAACGTGTGTTTGGTGCCCAGGAGAGGACTCGAACCTCCACGCCCGTAAGGGCACTAGCACCTGAAGCTAGCGCGTCTACCAGTTCCGCCACCTGGGCCGTGAGGGGGGCTTGTAAGGGGCAGCCCGCAGCTTGTCAATCGCCGTCTTATACTTTTTTCGATCCTTTTCCTCCAGCCCTTCACACACCGGACGCAACGGTCTAAGAGACTGTTGGAAAGTCCCGGCCTTTTTGCCGGGTAAAGCTTTTGGACGCGACAAAGGGCCTTCTCACGATGTCCACACCCCTTAACGGAAAACTCGTCACAGTCTTCGGTGGATCCGGCTTCCTCGGCCGGCATATCGTTCAGGCATTGTCTAAGCGCGGCTACCGTGTACGGGCGGCTGTGCGGCGGCCCGATCTCGCCAGCCATCTGCAACCGCTCGGCGCACCCGGTCAAATCATGGCTGTGCAGGCCAACTTACGCCACCGCTGGTCCGTCGATCGCGCCGTTCAAGGGGCCGACGCTGTTGTCAATGCGGTCGGCATCCTTGCCCCAACCGGGAAACAAAGTTTCGATGCTGTTCAGGCCTTCGGGCCCCGCGCCATTGCCGAGGCCGCCCGTGCGGCCGGACTGAACAGCATTACCCACATTTCAGCAATTGGCGCGGATCCTGAGAGCGCCTCTGCCTATGCCCGGTCCAAAGCCGTCGGCGAAGCCGGTGTTCTGGAAACCCTACCCGACAGCATTATCCTGCGGCCCTCGATCGTCTTTGGGCCGGAAGACAATTTCTTCAACCAGTTTGCCGGCATGGCCAGAATTTCTCCGGTCCTACCGCTGGTTGGCGGCGGGGAAACCAAATTCCAGCCGGTCTATGTTTGTGATATCGCCGAAGCTGTTGCACGTGCTGTTGACGGTACTCTTCAGCCCGGCTCGGTTTATGAACTCGGCGGACCAGAGATCAAGAGTTTCCGGGACTGCCTGGAAGACATGCTGGAGGTCACACAGCGCTCTCGCGTTCTGCTGCCGATCCCCTTCCCTGTTTCCGAAGTCATGGGCAAGGTCATGCAGTATCTGCCCGGGTCCCCGCTAACGGCGGATCAGGTGGAGTTGCTCAAGAAAGACAATGTGGTGTCTGAAGCTGCGATCTCCGAAGGCCGAACCCTCTCAGGCATTGGCATCGAACCAACAACCCTGGCCGCTATTCTGCCGTCTTATCTCGATCGGTTCCGGGAACATGGCCAGTATGACGCCCACAAGGCCAATCGCACCTAAGCCCGGTTGGGCTTCAAAAGCGGAAGATCAGGCGGGCTTGGCCCGCCTTTTTTGTTTTCACCGCATTGCGGTCATCCGGTGCTGCACATAGGCTGACTAAGTGGAGACGGATACATGCCGGTTGTTGCCAAGATCACCTTGTTGTTTGTCGTGTTTGTCGACTTGCTCGGACAAGGCTTGGTGTTTCCAATCATCAATAGCTTGATCATGAACCCGGATACGGCACTGCTCCCGGCCGCAACCTCTGAGGCCACACGGCATTTTAACTACGGCCTGATCATAGGCGTCTTTTTCTTGTGCTGGTTTTTCGGGGCCCCCTACATTTCGAAGCTTTCCGACAGCATCGGCCGCAAAAACGCAATCCTCATCTGTCTCGTCGGGGCCCTTGCGGGCTACGCGTTGACCATTGCTGCACTTTACATGAAGAGCTTCACTCTTCTGATCGTCGGCAGAGCAATCACGGGACTGACCGCCGGCAACCAGCCGATTGCGCAAGCGGCCATGATCGATGGCAGCGTTGATGAAGAGGATCGTAACCGGAACATGGGCTACATCATTACCGGCGTCAGTTTCGGATTGGTCGGCGGCCCCTTGATCGGCGGATTTCTCTCAGATCCGGTTATTCTGGGCAGCTATGCCAGCTTGCAGATGCCGTTTTATGCCTGCTTTGTCCTGGTCGCGATTGCTATTGTCCTGGTTCTCGTCTTCTTCAAGGATGAAAAGCAGGATCTTGCGCCATTTGTTTTCAAGCCGTCAGAGATTTTTGAACTGCTATGGCGGATCAAAAACTATCCCGTTGTCGTCAGGCTCTCAGCGGTGTTCCTGTTCTTCCACATCGCAAACCTGTCCTTCTACATCTTCGTCGACAACTATCTGACAAGCCGGTTTGGGTATGGGACGCTCGGCGGCAGCATGATCATGCTGACGATTGGAGTGGCGCTTGCTTTCTCCAGCACGTTCCTTGTTGTTCCAGTCCAGAAAAGGTTGACCAAAGAGGCCATTTTGAGTGTGACGTTTATCGTCTGGGCACTATCGGCAGCTGCGTTTGTGGCAGCGCCTCACCCGATTTTGACGTTCGTACCGGTTTTCTGTTTCTATTTCGTCTTCGGCATCGCCTATCCGACGTTCCTCGGCCTGTATTCGGCGGCGGTGACTGACGAGGAACAGGGCTGGATCATGGGTGTCACAATCGCCGTCTTCACACTGGTCGCCGGCGTTATCTCACTCTTGGGCGGCCGGCTGATTGCGATTGATCTGGACCTGCCATTCTTCACCGTGATGGCCGCGTCCATTATCGCACTGATCGTCATGTTCATTGTCTGGAACCGGCCCGAGATCAAATCCCTGACACGGAAATCCGGCGCATAAGATAGCGCCGGACTTCTTGTTTCTTCAGTCATTCCAATAGCTCGCGCCGAGGCGGTCATGGTGCAGCTCGCGGTATCCGCGATTCGTTCGCACAAGACCGATGTCGTCCAGTTCCTGATTGCTCAAACGTGCAAGAGCCCGCTCAGTTGACCTGCGGCGCAGATACAATTGAACACCTGCGGCCAAAGTACGAATGGCAGCGAGGAACAAACTGCGGTTATGGGCACGGCGGCGGAAAACGGTATCCATCTCAAGGCTCATCTCACTTCTCCGGGATCATTGTCACCCCGTCTTGTCCGGGGATGAAACCATCCTGGCAGGGCAATCCTGACAGCAGGGAGTCAGGTTTGATCTTGTTCTGTTCTCAGGATATGATTTTTTTCGCTACAACTCTGAAGAGCCTTGTTTCATGAACCCGATTGAACGCGCACTCGGCATTTTGCTGCTGTTGACCGGCGGCAAACTCGTACCCGCGACTGTTCTGGCAGACCGGTTTCACGTCTCTTTGAGAACGGTCTATCGGGACATCGACCGGCTGATCTCCCTTGGTGTTCCGATCGATGCAGAACGCGGAGCTGAAGGCGGCTACCGGCTGGCCAAGGGATATTTGCAGCCGCCTGTCGCGCTTACCCGGAACGAGACCGCCGCCCTTCTCACGGCAATGGCCCTCGCCCGGTCAAGCAGAACCGTTCCGCTGGCGAACGACCTCTCCTCAGCGGAACAAAAACTTCTGGCGACACTTCCCAAGGCGGTCCACGGACTGCTTAAGGATGCCGAACGGATTGTCGGGATCGAACCGATCCCGCCCGATATCTTTCACTCCGGCACAAAAGCTGAAGCAACTGACGCATGGCAAAGCGCGCTCGACGGGTTCATGACGGGCATCCTGGAGGCAAGACGGGTTCGGTTTGATCACGTCAATCCCTCGCGGCAAACCCGCAAGTCCCATGATGTCGAGCCGCAAGGTGTCATGTTTGACCGAGATCTTTGGTATCTTGCCGGCCGGTGCGTCGACACGGACACCTTGAAAGTATACCGCGCAGACCGTGTTCATGATCTCGAGATCAGCGGTTTCCGGTTCCGCCCGCCACAAGACTTTTCGATCCAGTCCCTCTTGGGTGGCGCGTGGTTGTCACATGCAATGCGGCGCTGGGAACAGGAAGACAAGATCAGCAAGATCCGTTTGACCGCAAGGCAGGCCAAACGGTTGAGTGCAGACTGGTATTATCGCCACGCGGTTTTCACACCAATTGCCAACGGTGAGATCCTGATCAGCATCCCGAGCGTCGACCCGGGACGCATCCTGCCACTTGTCCGTTGGTTGGGACCCGGAGCTGAACTGTTGGAACCCGCTCACCTGCGCGAGGAAATCGCATCGGAGTATGCGGCGCTTGCAAACGCGCACGGCTCACCCCGGCTTGAAAAATCAGCCTAGGAAATAAAGACCGGCAAAACCGGCCAGACCGACAAAAATGCGCCACCAGGCAAAAGGCGCAAAGCCATGACGGGAGACGAAATCGAGGAGCCCTTTGACAACAAAGAAACCCGCGATGAAGGAGGCGACAAATCCAATACTGATCAGGACGACATCGTCCGTCGAAATCACATTCCGGTTTTTATAAAGATCATAGGCAAAGGCCCCCGCCATGGTCGGCATGGCGAGAAAGAAGGAAAACTCGGCCGCAGACCGCTTGTCCGTGCCCATCAACAGCGACCCGGCGATGGTTGCCCCGGACCGGGAGACACCGGGAACCATTGCCAGGCACTGGCAGAACCCGATCTTCAGGCAAAGAGACAGCGGATAGTCCATCACGTTGGTGTATTTCGGTGAAAGCTCGAGGCGGTCGATCCACAACAAAATGATACCGCCAACCAACAATGTCGTGCAGACGAGTGCTGGAGTTTCAAACAGCACCTCTTTGATGAAGCCATGCGCCATGACCCCGATGATGGCAGCCGGAAGAAAGGCAATCAGGATGCCGAACACAAACCTTCGGCTGGCCGCATCACTGGGCAAGGACGTCGCAAGTTGCCACAGCCGTGCAGAATAAACCGACAGAATCGCCAGAATTGCTCCAAGCTGGATTAGCACCTCAAACGTCTTGCCGGTGCTCTCAAATCCCAGAAAATGACCAATGAGGAGCAAATGCCCTGTCGAGGAGACCGGAATGAACTCGGTCAGCCCCTCAACCACTCCCAAAATGAGAGCATTTACAATTGTTTGGCCATCCATTGTGTATCAGGTCTCCAAAAGCCTTGATGACAGGCGGGTTGATCCGCTAACTGTCGCGACGAATTCCGACCGCCTATTTGCCGGACCCGGAGACCTCCGTCAAACCCTTGATAACCAGTTCTGAGGCAAACTTCTCGTCTGCCACGGCCATCGGGCATAGTCTTGCCACAGTTCAGGCTCTATACGCTTTCATGCTGACCCTTTATCACCACCCGTTTTCACCTTCCTCCCGGTTTATTCGCCTGATCTTGAGCGAGTATGGTGCGGCTTTCGAGGAGCGGCATATCAACCCGTGGGAACGGCCTCAGGAATTGCTCATCCTGAACGCTGCAGGCACAATTCCGGTGATGGTCGAGAATGAAGGTCCGGCAATTTGTGGCCCTGGTCCGATCATGGAGTACCTTGATGAGACCCGCGGATATGCGATCGGCGATCGCAGGCTGATGCCCGATCATCCCGATGCACGTGCGGAAACCCGCAGACTGGTGGATTGGGCACTGGCAAAATTTGACGTCGAAGTGATCGGTCATCTGGTGCGGGAGCGGATTTACAAACAGATCATGCCGAAATCCGCCGGTGGGGGCGAGCCGGATTCTGCGGCTCTACGGGTCGCCCGGGCCAACATCGACCACCATCTGAAGTACTTTGGCTACCTCGTTGCGTCCCGCCGCTGGCTTGCCGGCGACCGCCTCTCTTTCGCGGATTTTGCGCTGGCTGCGTCGCTATCTTGCGCCGACTATCTCGGCGAGGTGAAATGGCACAACGAAGAGGATATCAAGAACTGGTATGCGCGGGTAAAATCCCGCCCCAGCATGAGGCCTCTTCTGGGAGAAAAGGTTCTGGGAATGCCACCCGCATCGACCTATGCGGATCTCGATTTTTGAGCACCGTTGGGGCCTGCCTTGGACACCAAGACGCAAAAACTTGTTGCAGCTCTCCAAGCAAAGGCAACCGCACTCGGCTTCGATGCCTTAAACATTGCAGCCGCGGACAGTATTCCGGACGCAAGAGACCGGCTGAATACGTTTCTTAAAAAAAACTATCACGGCTCGATGAGCTGGATGGCCGAAACTGCCGAACGCAGAGCGGCGCCGAAAGCGCTTTGGTCCGAGGTGAATTCCGTCATCATGCTGGCCATGAACTATGGCCCTGACAATGCCCCGGAGAACCATCCACTGGCGTATCTGAGCGACAAAGGCGCTGGCGGCGTCTCTGTTTACGCACGGCACCGCGATTATCACGACATTATCAAAGGGCGCCTTAAGGAACTTGCCAGTTTTCTGATCTCGCGTGCGGGCGGAGATGTGAAGGTGTTCGTCGATACAGCGCCCGTCATGGAAAAACCTTTGGGTCAGGCGGCCGGGCTTGGCTGGCAGGGCAAACACACCAATCTGGTTTCCCGGGAGCTCGGATCCTGGTTCTTCCTGGGCTCTATCTTCACGACACTGGAATTGCCGGAAAGCGGCGCGGAGACCGATCACTGCGGGTCCTGCAAGGCGTGCCTCGATGCTTGTCCGACAGATGCCTTTCCGGCGCCTTACGAGCTGGATGCACGGCGCTGCATTTCCTATCTCACCATCGAACATGCCGGTCCCATTCCAGATGAATTTCGAAAACCCATCGGTAACAGGATCTATGGTTGTGACGATTGCCTGGCAGCCTGTCCCTGGAACAAATTTGCTGAAGCGGCAAGCGAGGCAAAACTGGTGGCCCGAGAGGATTTGAAGTCTCCGCGGCTCGCAGACTTGTTGAAATTGGACGATCCAGCGTTCCGGAAACTCTTTTCCGGATCTCCGATCAAACGGATTGGCCGAAACCGGTTCCTGCGCAATGTTCTGATTGCAGCCGGGAATTCCGGAAAACCGGATCTCATACACTCTGTTGAGCAGCACCTGGAGGATCCGGATGAAACTGTGCGTGGCACAGCGGTCTGGGCCTGGCGCCAACTTGTTCCAACTGACATGTTCAAACAAAAGAGTCATGCCGCGCTCGCTTCCGAAACCAGCGCTGAAGTTCGCAAAGAATGGCAGAAGCAAGGATAAAAAAGTGATCGCCAGCTTTGGGCCATCTTCTCGTGAGAATGGTCTATAGTTTATTGAAAGGTCATCACGGCAAGGGGTGTTTTTCCTCGGATATGCCGGACCACTATCCCGGATACCGGAGCCAAGATGTTGTATTTTTCCAGCCCTCTCTCCAAATGCCCCCGCCCCGCCTACCTGGCGCCCATGAGAACGACCGTGCTTTCGGTCGGTTTTGCTCTTGCAATTACTCCTGGAATAGCCAGCGCGCAAACGACCGGGCTCGAAGCCTATAACGCTTATGTTGCCGGCCTGAAGGATCTCGGGTTTACAGTTGAGGACGGTGCGATCAACTATGACGGCACCACAGATACACTCACGATCTCGGGCGCCAGTCTCGGTTTCAAAGGCGTTATTACAGATCTTCCTGCCGAGGGATTTGACGGTGATGACGCTGACGCAGATGCGTCCGAAAACACAAGCCTTTCCTACGACCTGTCCTTGTCAGCGGGCACGGTGACAATTGAAGGTTTGAGCGAAGACAACAACGTTTTCTCCGCGGACCGGTGGTCATACTCAGACGACACGAGCCTCACCATATCAGCCAGCATTGACGGTGAAGGCCGTTTTTTGGCGGACGCACGGATGTCGGGAGCAAAAGCTGAAAACTACAGCTTCACCATACCCGAACTGCCTGCCGAAGATCCGGGTAGTCAAGCCAGCCGATGGTTGCCGTTTTTCAAAACCCTCCTGCAAGCTTCCTATGATGAGGTTCGGGTCGATACGACAGCCATGACGCTGGAAGCATATGCAGACGAAGACGGTAACGAAGCCCAAGTCATGTCTGGAACCGTTCAACTGGACGGGTATCTCATGGCCGGGGCGGTCGACGGAAAGATCGCACGTTATTCGCTCGACAAGATGACCCAGACCCTCGAAACCCGAGATGAGACCAGCCGGCAGACACTTACTCAAACCACGTCCCAGGGAAAGACTGTCTATGAGGACATGGATGCAAACGCCCTGATTGCGCTGCTCGATCCGGATGTTCCGGAGACCGGTGATCAAGTAACAGTTATCAGGACGGCTTCTGCGGTTGATTATTCCACTCGGCAGGATCTGGGCGACGGGACGACGATTGCCTTCAAGATCGACCGGAGCTCGATGGATGATTTGACCTTCGTAAAACGCGAAAATGATTTCCTCGATCTGATGGACAAGATGATTGCCGGAGAATTGCCGGAGCCTGTCGACATCATCACCAATGTTTTCCAGATCTACCGCTCCTTTGCGATCGCAGACGCGCGTGTTTCCGGAATTGACGTCAGCATAGAGCAAGCAGGCGTGGACACACCTGCAAAGGTGACCATCAAGGAGGCCGCACTGACAAATGTCAGTTCTGATGGCATCGGGGAAATGATGCTTGTCGGTGTTGCCGCCCCAGACCTGCCCGAGGGTGCAGCCATGTCTTTGGAATGGGCCGCACTTGGCGATATTGAATTCGCCGACTTTGCTCCGATGGAAAGCATGATCGCAACGTTGGTCGACAATCCCGATTATGGCGAGGAGAACCCTTTGGACGTCCTTCGGGCGTTCATGCCGCGGTCCATTTCGTATGAAGTGGAGGGGCTTAAGGTCGCCGTGCCGGATGCTGGTGTCACCAGTGTGAACCGTGCTGAGATGCGAATGTCTTCAACGGTGCCGCCCATCCCTACAAGCTATTATGCCAAGAACGACGGCATTCAGATCCCTGCGAAGGCTTTGGGCGATCCGGAAGTGGAAGCATTTTTGGAAGCGCTTGGGATCTCCGAGATCATCTGGTCTGATGAAACGCGTCTTTATTGGGATGAAGCCACAAAGGAACTCAACCTCGAACGGCTTACTTTCGAAATGGAAGGGGTTGGACGCGCAGAGGCTTCCGCGCGGTTCGGCAATGTTCCGAAAGAGCTTTTTCAAGATCCTGAGGGCCAGGGTCAGATGGCCTTGATCGTTGCCCAGTTCATCGACGCCCGCATCCGGTTTGTCGACGACGGCGTTACCGAGAACGGTCTCGCTCACATCGCCAATGACCAGAACATACCGGTCAATGTGTTCCGCGAAGCTCTGACGGAGCAGGCAGCCGAAATGACGGCGCCAATCCAAAATGCTGCTTTCACCGAAATGGTTCGATCAGCGGTTTCAAGGTTTCTCAAAAATCCAGGCGAGATCACTGTGAGCCTCAAGCCGCAGGCACCTGTCCCGCTGGCGCAAATTGTCGGCAGCTTGGCGGCGCCTCAAACCCTGCCGGACCTCTTGAACATTCAGGTCAAGGCAAACTAAGGCCTCGGGAAATGCAGAAATGAAAGAGCGGCCGCAGGGCCGCCCTTTTTGTTTAATGATCGGGAGATTTATTCCGCAGCTTCCTGGTGTTCGGCGGCTGAAATCCGGGCCGCGCAGAACTTGAACTCCGGGATCTTGCCGAACGGATCGAGCTGCGGATTTGTGAGGAAGTTCGCCGGCGCCTCATAAAAACAGAAGGGCACGAACATCATCCCAGTCGACACGTCACGGTCCGCTCGAAGTGTCAGCGTGATCGCCCCCCTGCGTGTTTCCACAGTCACCTGTTGGCCAATCTCCAAGCCTTGAAGCTTGATGTCGCGCGGGTTCATCGAGACCACCGGTTCCGGTTCGATCGCATCCAGAACTGCCGCCCGGCGGGTCATCGCACCGGTATGCCAATGCTCCAGCATCCGTCCGGTGGTCAAGACCATCGGGAAGTCCTCATCCGGCGTTTCATCCGGTGGGACCAAGTCCGTTGGCACGATCTTGCCCCGGCCATCAGCCGTCGGGAACGACTGACCGAACAGGATCTCGTTGCCGGGCTTGTCCGGGCTGTCTGCCGGATAGGTCACCGTTCCATCGCGCTCCAGACGCTCCCAGGAGATATTCTGGATGGACGCCATGTGGGAGCGCATTTCCTCGTAGATCGCCGGTACGCCGTCATAGGACCAATCGAGCCCCAGCCGGTTGGCGATTGCAATAATCAGCTCCCAATCTGCGCGCGCTTCGCCCGGCATCGGGACACAAGGCCGGCCGATTTGAACCTGACGGTTGGTGTTGGTGTAGGTGCCGAGCTTTTCCGCATGAGCGGAGGCCGGCAGGACCACATCCGCATGCCAGGCGGTTTCGGTCAAAAAGATGTCCTGAACCACCAGATGCTTCAGGCTGGAAAGGGCCTTTCGTGCATGGTTCTGATCCGGATCGGACATAGCCGGATTCTCGCCTTGGATGTACATGGCCTCAATGCCACCAGCCAGGATATCGTCCATGATCTCGACGACGGTCAGACCGCGAACTGGGTCAAGCGTACGGCCCCAGGCATCTTCATATTCTGTCCGGATGTCGACATTTTCGACGGACCGGTAGTCCGGGAAAACCATCGGGATGAGTCCCGCGTCGGAGGCGCCTTGCACGTTGTTCTGGCCGCGCAGCGGGTGGAGGCCGGTCCCTGGACGGCCGATCTGGCCAGTCGTCAGTGCCATGGCGATCAGGCAGCGGACATTGTCAGTGCCATGAACGTGCTGGGAAACACCCATGCCCCAGTAGATAATCGAGCGCGGGCTGGTCGCGTAAAGCCGGGCAACCTCGCGCAAGGTGACGGCATCAATGCCGCAAACCGGTTCCATGGCTTCCGGGGTGAAATCCTGGATCTTTTCCTTCAGGGCTTCAAAGCCATCCACATGTGCAGCGATATATTGCTCATCATAGAGCTTTTCGCTCACGATGACGTTCAGGATGGCGTTGAGCATGGCAACATCCGTACCGGGCTTGAACTTGAGCCCGTAATCGGCGTGGCGCATCAGCCCCTGCCCGCGCGGATCCATGACGATCAGCTTGGTGCCGTTCTTTGCCGCCTGCTTGATGTAGGTCGCGGCGACCGGGTGGTTCTGTTCGGGCCGCGCACCGATCACGATCATGCAGTCGGCATCTTCTGCCGCGTTGAACGGTGCAGTGACGGCCCCGGAGCCGATACCTTCCATCAGTGCCGCAACGGATGAAGCATGGCAAAGCCGTGTGCAGTGGTCGACATTGTTCGTCTGAAATCCCTGACGAATGAGCTTCTGGAAAAGATAGGCTTCTTCGTTGGAGCCCTTTGCAGACCCGAACCCGGCGATGCCCGCACCGCCCTTGGTCTCAAACGTCGCTTTCAGGCCATTTGCCGCCCGATCCAGCGCCTCGTCCCAGGTCGCTTCGCGGAAGACCTCGAGATAGTTGTCGAGGGTTAGCGAGATGCCCGCATCCTTCGGCGCATCGTCTCGGCGGATCAGCGGTTTTGTCAGTCGCTCAGGGCTTGATACATAGTCAAAACCGAAGCGGCCTTTGACGCACAACCGGTTTTCATTGGCTGGGCCGTTGCGGCCTTCAACACTCACGACCTTTCCGTCCTTCACGGAAACAGATGTCAGACAGCCCACACCGCAGAACGGGCACACACTGTCGATGGTCTCATCCGCATAGACTTCCCGGGACTTCGCGTCTGCGTCGAGCAGGCTCTTTTCCATCAGTGCGCCGGTCGGACAAGCCGAAACGCACTCACCGCAGGCCACACAGGTGGACAGGCCCATGGGGTCGGCAAGGTCAAAGACCGGAGCCGTGTGGGACCCGCGATCCGCCATTCCGATAACGTCGTTCACCTGGACTTCCCGACAGGCTCGTTCGCACAAATTACAGGCGATACAAGCGTCGAGATTCACGGCAATTGCGGGATGGGACACATCCTGAGCCGGCTTTTCGCACGGTGCGAAACGGCTGGAGGTGACACCAATCGCATCGGACCATTTGAAAAAATCGCTCTCCGGGTCCGGGTGCTGATCGCGGCTCGGCTGGTCAGAGGCAAGAAGCTCGAACACCATCTCGCGCGCCTTGGACGCGCGCTCCGTGGCCGTCTGGACAACCATGCCTTCGGCCGGTGTGCGGATACAGGAGGCCGCAAGCGTGCGCTCGCCCTCAATATCGACCATACAGGCCCGGCAGTTTCCATCAGACCGGTATCCTGGCGCATCCTTGTGGCAGAGATGCGGAATGGCGACGCCTTCGCGTTTCGCCACTTGCCAAATGGTTTCGCCGTCTTCCGCTGTTACGGTTTTCCCGTCGAGAGAGAAGGTGATGTTGCTCATACTTCAAACTCCTCGGAGAAGAATTTTAGCACGGACGCCACAGGGTTGCTGGCGGCTTGTCCAAGACCACAAATGGACGCTGAACGCATGACTGCGTCCAGATCAGCAATCTTGTCCTGATCCCAGTCGCCCTCAGCGAGCAACTTTTCCATTTTTTCAGTGCCAGACCGGCACGGTGTGCACTGACCGCAGCTCTCATGCTTGAAGAACCGCATCAAGTTTAGGGCCGCATCGCGCATGTCATCCTGATCCGAAAAGACAACAATCGCGTGGCTGCCAATGAAGCAGCCGTGCTTGTCGAGCGTGCCGAAATCAAGCGGTTCATCTGCGAGCGAAGCCGGCAGGATGCCACCGGATGCGCCACCCGGCAGATAGCCCTTGAAGCTGTGGCCGTCTTCCATGCCACCGCAATATTCTTCAAGCAGTTCGTTCATGGTGATTCCGGCCGGAGCCAGTTTCACACCCGGCTCCCTGACACGGCCTGATACCGAGAAAGACCGGAAACCCTTGTGCCCCCGACGCCCTTGCTCGGCAAACCACTCCGGCCCTTTTTCAACAATGTCGCGGATCCAGAAAAGCGTCTCGATATTGTGGTTGAGAGTTGGGCGGCCAAACAGACCGACTTGAGCAATGAACGGCGGGCGATGACGGGGCAAACCACGCTTGCCTTCGATCGACTCGATCATTGCGCTTTCTTCGCCGCAAATGTACGCGCCAGCGCCCCGGCGAATCTCGATATCGATCGTTGTGATGATACCGGCTGACCGCAGCGCCTCGATTTCCGTGTTCAAAATCTCCAGAACGGCAGGGTACTCGTCCCGCATGTAGAGATAGATCCGATCGGCAGAAATCGCATGGGCAGCAACAAGAGCACCTTCAAGGAGACGGTGCGGATCGCTCTCCAGGTGATACCGGTCCTTGAACGTCCCCGGCTCGCCTTCGTCGCCATTGATCGTCAGGAATTTCGGTCCCGGAAGATCGTGGACAATCTTCCACTTGGTACCGGTCGGAAAGCCTGCACCACCCAGACCACGCAGACCCGCGGCCAGTACAAGATCGGCCACGGATTCGGCTGTCAACTCGCCAGACCTGACACGCTCCAGGACTTTGTAACCGCCTGATGTACGATAGGCCTCAAAGCCTGTGTATTGCGGGATCTCCGGCGTAACTGTTCCTTCAAACAGCAGAGAGCGGACAGACATCTCGTTTGCATGATCGACCGCCCGCTTGCCCACTTGAGCGGCCGGGGCAGCTGCGCACCGGCCTATGCAGGGCACTTTCTGTATCCGGACTTTGCTCGGGTCCACACCATTTTCCAGAGCCGCCGCCAAGGCATCCGCGCCTTTGAGCGAACACGTGATGCTGTCGCACACACGGACAGTCACCGGTGCCGGTTTTGCCTCGCCTTCGCGGACAATGTCGAAGTGGTGGTAAAAGCTCGCGACTTCATAGACCTCGGCCTGAGAAAGACGCATTTCCTCTGCCAGCGCACGCAGATGCCGCGCCTCCAGACACCCATATGCATCTTGGATTTTGTGCAGATGTTCAATCAACAGATCGCGGCGGCGCGGCTCATCTCCAAGCAGCGCCTGCACTTCTGTAAGTGCCGCATCCTCCAATTGACGCCCTTTTGGCTGGGACGGCTTGCGTGAAAGCCCCTTGCCGAAAGACATTGGCGTTTACTCCCAGAATGATTTCGTTGGCCGGATGTTATCCAGCGAACTCAGGCCTGTCTGTTTGAAAAACGACAAGCGCGATCCCAAAGCTGACGCTTTGGAACAACAGACCCGACGAAAACATGGGCTCTGGGTTTATATCGTCAGATGCGAAAAGGCGGCCACAACCTTCTCGTAAACCGGGCGTTTGAAGGGGACGATCAATTCCGGCAGCCGGGATACATCTTCCCAGCGCCATTCTTCAAACTCGGCTGAATGACCATCGGGCGGGGTCAAGATATTGATCTCGTCATCTGATCCTTCAAAGCGATAGGCAAGCCAGCGTTGGGCCTGCCCCCGGTATTTGCCCTTCCGGCTCGAACGGGCAATCTCGTCCGGGTAGTCATAGGCGAACCATTCCGGCGCTTCTTCCAACAGCGTCACCGATTGAATGGATGTTTCTTCATAGAGTTCCCGCCTGGCGGCCTTTTCCGGCGTTTCACCGGCATCGATCCCTCCTTGGGGCATCTGCCACTTGTACTGGTAGCCATTTTTGTTGGCCTCCGGTGACCTGCTGCCGACCCAGACTTTTCCGTCCCGATTGATCAGCATGATCCCGACACAAGGGCGGTAGGGCAGGCCATCCACGCTTTCAGGATAACCCGGTCCAAGATCCAGTTTTGTCACCAGAAACCTCACTCAATACGCAAAAGAAAACCGTGGATGCGACGCTGCCGTGTATATTATTCGTCGCGGTCGATGGTCGCACTGACTGGAACCAGCTGCAAGCCGCGTTGCTCGAGATCCTGCACCCATTCCTGCAACTGCCGGACGGTGACGGGTAGCGCAGACCCGGCAGCCACGGCATATCCGCGTGCACGGGCAACGCTCTCAAGCTGCAAAAGCTTTGCGTCGATATTGCTTTCGCGCGGTACTTCATCGAGCACGACGTCGACACCGCTGAACGGCATTCTGAGCTCGCCTGCAACCTCGTCAGCAATACTGCGCGAGGTCGTGCCGTTGTCGACAAACATCAGTCCCCGCGATTCAAGTTTTTCCAGAAGGTACTGCATGGACGGACGGGTCGATGAGAAGCGGGCTCCCATTTCGCCAATCACGCCGACATAGTTTGTGGCTCGGGTAAGCAAAAACGCGAGGCGGTCCAACAGCTCTGTGGGCTGAAGACTGACAAGAAGCGTATGCGGACCGGGATCATTGTCCGGAAAATCAAATGGTTCCAACGGCAGCTGGAGAAGCAGCTCGTGCCCTTTCATCCGGGCCTGTTGCATCCAGAGATCCAGATCCGAGCCATAAGGTGCCAGCGCGAAAGTCACATCCGCCGGAAGACTGTCGATCGCGTTTTGCGTGCCTGTTTCACTCAGCCCAAGCCCGGTCACGATGACCGCAATTTTTGGTATCGACGTAAATTGGGTCACGATTGGTCGCGCGTAGGCATCCAGCGGGCGGACACCAGCGTCGCTGACCATCGGCAAGAAACCGTAGTCTGAGCGTTCGCTTACCCGTGTGTCCGGATTAATAGCCAATCCGGTCACTGGCGCCTCCGGCCCCAATCCGTCGGGGCGGATGATCATTTCATAACGCGGACCAAGGTAGTCACCGCTGGACTGTTGGCGGAGATTTGGGCCGAGATCATCGCCCACCGTCGGACGGATCTCGACGACCTCGATGTCCTGGGATGTGATCCCTTCAACAACCTCATCAAGTGGCAAGACAGCAAACGGTTCTCCGCCATACGGATCGTCTACCACCAGGATCCAAATAAGCGCCGTTGTTAAGACGACACTTATCAATCCTGCGCCAATGAGGCCAAACGGCAGCCTGACAAGCCGCCGCTTTCCCATTCCTAAGGGAGCTGTGAGATCTTCGCTCGACATATCGTCCAGTGCCTTTACGCCGGCAACGCGCCGGCATGATCATTGTTTTTGGATACGCAGAACGAGTGGAAAAGGTGCGCCGTATCCGGCGCACCTTGGAGTTTTAGTTTTTCGGGACCGACGCTGTATCAGCGATCGGTGGGAACGCGCTGTTCACCTGAACGCCGCGCAGAAGATCAAGCGCCAGGTTCAACTGAGTGTCGTCTTCCGGGTCCGGCGGGATATAAGCTTGGCTTCCGGACTGTTCTTCACCCTCGGCTTCAAGGTGGCCGCGAAGACCTGCCTCACCCCGGGTTTCAACACGGCCGACGAGTTCTTCTGGAAGTTCCTGAAGCGCTTCGATGTCCGGGACAATACCCTTGGCCTGGATCGAATTTCCTGATGGCGTGTAGTAGCGCGCCGTGGTCAAGCGGATTGCACCATTGGCACCCAGCGGAATGATCGTCTGTACGGAGCCTTTCCCGAAGGAGCGTGTTCCGAGGATTGTTGCCCGGCGGTGATCTTGCAAAGCACCCGCAACAATTTCAGACGCTGACGCGGAGCCGCCATTGACCAGTACGATGACAGGTTTGCCGTCTGTGAGGTCACCGGCGCGCGCATTGTAGCGCTGGGTTTCATCTGCTTCCCGGCCTCTAGTGGAGACGATTTCACCACGATCAAGAAACGCGTCGGACACAGCAATTGCCTGGTCCAAAAGGCCGCCCGGATTGTTCCGCAGATCAATAACGAAACCCTTGAGCTTGTCTTCACCAATGTTCTTGGCGGTTTCCTCAAGTCCTTTTTTCAAACCATCGAAGGTTTGCTCGTTGAACTGCGTTACACGAACATAGCCAACATCTTCCTCTTCCCGCCAGCGGACGGACCGGATGCGGATGATGTCACGGGTAATCGTGATATCAAGTGGCTGTGTCTGACCTTCGCGGCGGATGGTGACCACGATATCCGTGTTGACCGGACCACGCATTCTTTCAACAGCTTCGTTGAGGGTCAAACCCTGAACCTGTTCGCCGTCGATATAAGTGATCAAGTCGCCCGCCAATACACCGGCTTTGGCCGCAGGTGTTTCGTCGATCGGAGAAACGACCTTCACCAAACCGTCTTCCATGGTCACTTCGATACCCAGACCGCCGAACTCACCGCGGGTCTGCACCTGCATGTCGCGGAAGCTTTTGGGTGACATGTAACTGGAGTGCGGATCCAGCGACGTCAGCATGCCATTGATGGCGCTTTCGATCAGCTGTGCATCATCGGGAACTTCAACATAATCCGAGCGGACACGTTCAAACACATCCCCAAATAGGTTCAGCTGCCGGTATGTATCGGTGGCCGCAGCATTTGCTGCGCCTGACACATGGAATGGCATTTGGGACAAGGTTGTCACAGCCGCGGCCCCCAAAAGGGCACCTGCCAGCAGCAAGGAAGCTTTCCGTATCATCCGCGAGCCTTTTCTTCTTCTGTGCGTGCCCACCATGGTGTGGGATCGACCGCACGGCCGTCCTTCCGAAATTCAACATATAATATCGGCTGGGTCGAGCCCATACCGAATGTTGATGCGCTTGCCCATTGGGTCGCGCCCATTACACCGACCGGTTCTCCGGCCAAAACAAATTGTCCGAGCTCCGCATCGATCCGGTCCATTCCGGCCAGGAGCACATGGTAGCCGTCACCCGTGTTCAGGATCAAGAGCTGGCCATACGACCTGAAGGGACCAGAATACACCACCCATCCATCTGCTGGCGATGTGACATTCGATCCGGGGCGTGTGGCGATTGACTGGCCTTCAGTCACACCGCCAAACTCATCTTCTTGACCGTAATCCTTCAGCACAGTGCCGGATACGGGTTGAGGAAGCCGTCCCCTGGCGTCCTCAAAAGCAATCGCAGGCGCCAGACGACCAGGATCCGAAAACGGATCGTTATCTCGCGGCGTCCGGTTTTGATCCAAAGCAGCCTGCCGGGATTTCTCAGCGGCTTCCCGGGCGCTTTCGATCTCGGACTCCAAGTCTGCAATCAATTCTTTGAGCGAACCTGCCCTTGCCGCCAATTCTGCTGCACGGCGCTTTTCATCCTCAAGGCTACGGACCGTTTCAGTATGTTCCAGCCTTTTGGCGCTCAAGAGAAGTTCCAGCCGTGACTTTTCCTCAGCCAATCGCATGGCATCACCGCGAAGCCGGCGTTCCTCATTTGCGATGACTGTCTTCAAGCGCTGAAGCTCCTCCAAATCGGCGGCCAAGGCCTCCGTTTCCACCCGCAATTCCGGCATGACCGCATTCAAGAGAATCGCGCTGCGAACCGCCGACAGAGCGTCACTTGGGCGAACTGCCAATGCTGGTGGCGGCCGGCGGCCAATACGTTGAAGCGCCGCCAACACTTCAGCTAGGACATTGCGGCGCGCGATCAAGGACAAGCGAACAGCGTCTTCATTCTCGCCGAGACTGCGCAGCCGACGTTCGGTGTCCGTCAGCTCTGTTTCAAGCCCGCGAATTGTGTCTGCTGTGTTGATGATCTTTGCATTGAGTGTGTCGCGGTCCCGGTCAAGCGACTGGATTTCTCGGGCAATCGCAGCTTGCCGATCGGACGAGACAGTGATGTCTGACGTAAGCGCGGCGAGCTCCTGCTCGCGCTTCGCCTTTTTCTCAATCGCAGCTTCAATTTCCGGTGAGCTGACCGCAACCTCGGACGGATCTACCGTCTCGGTGACGTACCCTGGCACTGGCCACAGAAACGCACAGGCAAAAAGGCCGCTGAGAAGTGCCGGCTGACCAGCTTTCTTCCACCGCCGTTTTCTAATTCCCCTGCCCGGATCTGGTCTCAAGTCGCGCGATCTCCAATACGCCATACGATCTGCGATACCGGCATGGCGTTAACGAAGTGTTTACCGTAGTGGCCAAACCGTTAACACCGCGCCCTTATCCACCAATCGCAGCATAATGAGCACTATCGGCAGAATGCGGCGATATGCTGGCGCTGCGTTTTATGATCGAGGATCAATTGATCAAACGCGATGATAAGGATGGCCGGACTGGATCGTGATCGCTCGGTAGATCTGTTCCGCAAGAAGAATGCGGGCAATTTGATGCGGCCAGGTCATCGCGCCCAAGGCCAGTTTCAAATCGGCGCGGGCCAAAACCTCTTGACCATGCCCATCGGCACCACCGATGGCAAAGACGATGTCCGGCGCGCCGTCATCCTTCCACCTCTCCAACCGCTCCGAAAAGGCTTGGCTGGTCAGGTTCTTGCCGTTTTCATCCAACACGACCAGCTTTGCGCCAGCCGGTAGAGACGCTAAAATCCCACGTGCTTCATCAGCCTTGCGATCTTCGGCACGCTGAGCGCGGCTTTCCTGCATTTCTGAAAGACTGAAATCCGTAATTCCGAGCGCGCGGCCAGACTTGCGCGCCCTGTCCATGTACCGGTCGAAAAGATCTTTGTCCGCACCAGCCTTCATGCGGCCAACGCAGATAAGTGAGAAGCGCATCAGATCCTCGCCGGACGAATATCCGGTGCCACTACTGCTTCGACAATATCACGGGGCTCCTGGATGGAACCCTCGTGCCAGGTTCAGCCGATATACTGCGGTGCGTCGTCTTCTTCCGGGGCCCACATCTTTTCCAGATTGTAGAAACCACGGACTTCCGGACGGAAGATGTGAACGATCACATCACCGGCATCGATCAAGACCCAATCACAGGTGGTTTGCCCTTCAACGGTCGCATTGCCGTGTCCTGCAGTTTTCAGGTCACGCTGCAAATGATCCGCGATCGCCCCGACATGACGATGTGAACGGCCGGACACAATCACCATGTGATCGGCCAGGGAGCTTTTTCCTGCGATGTCGAGAGTAACAAGGTCCTCTGCTTTGGAGTCTTCCAGACTCGCGAGAACCGTATCGAGGAGGCCGGCCGTAAGGTCTGCACTTACGGAAGCCTTCATAGGAGTGGACATTTCTGTCCGCCCGCTTTCAAGGGACATGGTCAGGTGGAATGCCTTTCGCTGTCTTCAATGGCCTGTGTCCAACGTCGTCACGAACATGATTGTCCGACTTTGCACGTCACCCGTTTTGGCTACAGGCCGGTTGACCTATGTGCGGCCGCCCCTTTAGCAGCCACACCACATAATACCGCGTCTGACTTGGCAATTTCAAGACAACGGAAATTTCACTAGGCTGTTTGCCTTATCCGTCACCCCTTGCGCCTCAGATCGGTGGATGAAGTCTGATCCAAGGGGGTGTGCAGAAATGTCCATACTGGAGGGTCCATATCGGGAAGGAGACCTGCATCCTCTTCTGGAAGCCGATAATTTTCATAGGCTTTTGCCATTGGCGACGACAACACCGACAGTGATGCGCCCGGTCTGTCGACGACTGCGACCGGCACGGTGCCGAGAATACCTCGCCAATCCTGCCAATGATGAAACCCCGCCAAATTGTCAGCACCCATGACCCAAACGAATCGGACCGACGGGTTTCTGGACCGCAGGGCCTGCAGTGTCTTGGCCGTGTAGGGCGTGCCCAACACCTTTTCATAAGCGGTCACTTTCATCCGCGGATGATTGGACAACGCACTCGTCAAGTGAAGCCGCATCTCAAGAGGCGCCAACTCCGAATGGCTCTTCAAAGGATTGCCCGGTGTGACAAACCACCAAACTTGATCCAGCCCAAGACGCTTCAGAACAGTGTCGGCAACCATCTTGTGACCGGAATGCGGCGGATTGAACGACCCGCCGAAAATTCCGATCCGGTTGCCCGCTTCACAATGGGGCAATTTCAACCAGTCCTGATGACGGTCCTGGCCGGAGGTCAATTTGCTCATAGACGGATTTGGCCCGTCCCGTGCACCTTGTATTTGAAGCTTGTCAACTGCTCGACGCCAACGGGCCCGCGCGCATGCATCCGCCCGGTCGCAATGCCAATTTCAGCCCCCATCCCGAATTCGCCACCGTCCGCGAACTGGGTCGAAGCGTTATGCAATACGATCGCCGAATCCACTTCCGCCTGGAACCGGTCCGCGGCAGCTTGATCTTCGGTGATGATGCAATCGGTGTGGTTGGACCCGAATTTTGCAATATGCGCGATGGCAGCATCGAGATCCGGGACAATCATCGCAGAGAGGATCTTGTCCAGATACTCCGTTGACCAATCCTCTTCACTTGCTTCCAAGACACCTGAGCCAATTTTCTGGACTTCGGCATCGCCGCGGATCTCGCAGTCACCTGCGTTCAATGCATCCAAAATTGCCGGCAAGTGGCTTTCCGCGACGTCCTTGTGAACCAGCAGCGTTTCCAAGGCGCCACAGATCCCGGTGCGGCGCAGCTTGGAATTCTTCACAATCGCAACGGCCTTTTCGAGATCGGCAGCCTTGTCGACAAAGATATGTACGAGCCCCTCAAGGTGCGCGAACACCGGCACACGCGCCTCGGTCTGAACCCGTTCGACCAGGCTACGCCCGCCACGCGGAACGATCACATCGAGGTTTCCGTTCAGCCCCCGCAGCATTTCACCAACTGCCGCCCGGTCGGTCACCGGCACGATCTGGATCGCATCTTCCGGCAAACCAGCCTCAATCAGCCCTTTTTGCATCGCTGCGTGAATAGCCTTGTTTGAGTTCACGGTGTCAGATCCACCGCGGAGTACGACGGCATTGCCAGCCTTCAAGCACAGCGCACCGGCATCGGCGGTCACATTCGGACGGCTTTCATAGATCACACCAATCACACCGAGCGGTGTGCGGACCCGTTCGATCTTGAGACCATTCGGCCGTTCCCATGCCGCAATCACGCTTCCAACCGGATCATCCAGCGCAACGATATCCTCTAGGGCTTTTGCAATCGCCTCAATGCGCTCTTCGTTCAAGGTGCCACGATCTAGAAACGCTGCGGTCTGGCCATTAGCCTTCATGGCTCCGACGTCTTTGGCATTGCCTTGAAGGATTTTCGGCGTTGCGGCCCGGACCGCTTTCGCCATCGCCATGAGCGCGTTGTTTTTTGCCTCGGTTGGGGCATTGGCAAGCACCCGGCCAGCTGACCGCGCCCGCGTGCCGATCTCCGCCATCAAAGCTTCCGTCGACTGTGCCTCAACCTTGTCCAGCATTCCTTCAACTCCCATTTGGCGCGTTCATCGGCGCCACCTTGAATTGGTGTTTTTAGCTTGTTCCGTTCAAAAAGCCATCTTCGAGCACAAGATCATCCCGATGGATCATCTCGGCCCGGCCTGGATATCCTACAATTGCCTCGATTTCGCGGCTGTTGCGGCCAGCAATCAGCTGCGCCTCATCCATGTCATAGGCAATGAGACCGCGCCCGGCCACTGCACCGTCCGGCGCCACGATCTTGACCGCGTCTCCACGGCTGAACTGACCGGATACGCTAGTGACCCCTGCCGGCAACAAGCTTTTTCCGGACTTAAGGGCACGAACGGCACCAGCGTCCAGAACGATTTCGCCGCGTGGCTCCAACGTCCCGCCAATCCAGGCTTTCCGGGCGCTTGCCGGGGTCGCCAATGCGGGGAACCATGTGGCCCGTGCGCCCTCGCTCAGGCGTTTCAACGGATTGAGCTCCTTGCCGGACGTGATCACCATCGACGTTCCTGCGGCGGTCGCGATTTTCCCGGCGTCGATTTTGGTCTTCATGCCCCCGCGGGAAAGTTCGGACCCGGCACTGCCGGCCATTGCCTCAATCTCTGGCGTAATCCGCGAGACTTCCGGCAAGAACACCGCAGACGGATCCACATGCGGCGGCGCGGTGTAAAGTCCGTCGATATCCGACAGCAGTACAAGGCAATCGGCGCTCGCCATGGTCGCAACGCGTGCGGCCAGCCGGTCGTTGTCGCCATACCGGATTTCGGACGTAGCAACGGAATCATTTTCATTGATGATTGGAACCGCACCGAGCTTTAACAGCGTTCCGATGGTAGCACGCGCATTGAGATATCGGCGCCGCTCTTCCGTATCTCCGAGTGTCAGGAGAATTTGCCCGGCGCGCCGATTGTGCGCGTCCAGCGCTTCGGCATAGGCTTTGGCCAATGCGATCTGGCCTGTTGCTGCCGCCGCCTGGCTTTCTTCCAATTTGAGAGGTCCTTTTGGCAACCCAAGGATCCCGCGGCCAAGCGCGATAGACCCGGACGACACCAAAAGCACCTCAGCGCCGGCATCCATCAGGTCAACCACGTCGGAGACCAGAGCCTCCAGCCAGTCTTTCCGAAGCGCTCCACTACCAACTAGCAGCGCCGAGCCGATCTTGACCACAATCCGGCTATGGGTCTTGAGGATCCGCTGCGCCGACATCAGGGATGCCACCCCTCCTGCTCGGGAGACGGCACCTGATTGGCGGCTTCTTCCTTGTCGCGATCAATAGCCCGTACGATCATACGCAAGGCCCGATCGACATTCAGACCGCTGGCAGATGACAGAATAAGAGGCCTTTGACCACAGGCAGCCTCCAGGCTGGCCGACTTTTCTGCGATCAGATCTTCGGTCAAGGCATCGCATTTCGACAAGGCCACGATCTCGGGCTTGTCCGTGAGACCAGCGCCATAGGCTTCCAGCTCTCCGCGGACGACCTTGTAGGCCTCGCCAGGATCTTCTTCACCCGAACCATCCACCAGATGGAGGAGAACGCGGGTCCGCTCCACATGACCCAGAAAGCGGTCACCAAGGCCGGTGCCTTCATGCGCCCCCTCAATCAGACCTGGGATATCAGCCATGGCAAAGCTGTTGCCGTCGATCTGCACGATACCGAGGTTCGGGTGCAGGGTGGTGAAGGGATAATCCGCGATCTTCGGCTTCGCTGCCGATACGGTTGCCAGGAAGGTGGATTTGCCTGCATTCGGGAGACCAACCAGACCGGCATCCGCAATCAGCTTCAAGCGCAACCAAATCCATTTCTCTTCTCCTTCAAGACCGGGATTGGCGCGGCGCGGCGCCTGGTTTGTCGAAGACTTGAAGTGCGCGTTGCCGAAACCACCATTGCCACCCCTCAGAAGGTGTACCTTTTGACCAATTTCCGTCAGATCGGCGATGATGGTTTCGTTATCTTCTTCTAGGATCTGCGTCCCGACCGGCACTTTCAGCACAACATCATCGCCATGCGCTCCGGTCCGGTTCTTACCCATCCCGTGAATGCCGGTTCCAGCTTTGAAATGCTGTTGGTAACGGTAGTCGATCAGCGTATTGAGGCCATCAACACATTCGACGATGACATCACCGCCCTTGCCGCCGTCGCCGCCATCCGGTCCGCCGTATTCAATATATTTCTCGCGGCGGAAGGAGACACAGCCCGCACCGCCGTTTCCTGATCGCACGTAGATCTTTGCCTGATCGAGGAATTTCATTTTCTTCTCTTTTCATCCTGGACCAGGACATGATCTTCGTTTCGATCAATGACCGGTCGTAAAATCTGCGCGCATCAATTCGGTTTGTAAGGCCGGCACTGGCCCGGAGCGCGCGGCACTGTCACAGAGGCTTTCTCCAACCTGGCGAAAGCCCATTTTATTCATAACCGCCAAGGACGCGGCGTTTGTCTTCATGGCTTCGCTGACAACGCGGTTGTGACCCGTTGTCCGGAAAAGCCATTGAAGCGCAGCCAGAACGGCTTCGCTCATAAACCCTTGCCCTCAATAAGGCTGCCCCAGCCAATAGCCGATCCGGGGCGTTTCCTGCAACTTCCGAAAACCCACCGCGCCAATCATTTGACCATCATGGTCAATATGAAAGGGCAGTTCATCGGCCTGCTCCGGTGCCTTCCAACTCGCAGCCGCCCTGTCCAGAAATGCCCGTCCGCCCTCCAGATCATAAGGATACGGCACCCGGGACAACATCTTGACGACCTCGTAGTCTCCGAGAAGCGCAGCGCAGGCATTCAGGTCATCCCTTCGCGGCGGCCGGAGCACCAGCCGCCGGGTCCGGATCTCTGACGGGATCATGCCACTTGCCGTCTGGCTTCGTAGTCAGATCGCTCCAGGCAGACGACGACATTCGAGACCTTCCGGTCAAGCGCCTTTGCATACCGTTCGGTCATGGCATAGGGCTTGAACCCGAACTTGCGCAACAAGCCGCGGGACCGGGTGTTCTCCTCAAATGCCCGGGCACCAATCGCATCGGTTTTGTAAACATCAAAACCCCACTCCAGAACGGTCTCAACAGCTTCCGAAGCATAGCCATGACCCTGGAAGGCCCGCCCGATCCAATACCCGATTGAAGGCGCATTCGGCAGTTCATCGAGATCACCAGGCGCAATGACGCTCACAACACCGATGAAAACACCGCCCAGCGTGATCGCGAAGGCTGCTTCATGTGTGAGCGGATCGACCCCCACAACCGTTTCCAGATAGGCTTCCGTCTCGCCTTCGACAAACGGCCAGGATACACCGCTCAGCCAGCGTACAATCTCAAAATCCTTACCGCCAAGCTGTGCAATTGCCGAAGCATCATCGGCGGTCAGCGGCCGCAGAACCAGACGGCGCGACTTCAATTCTGGCAACGTCATCATCGGCCTTGCCCCCATCCTTTCAGTGATTTCCAGACGGCTTTTTCAAGCGTGTACCGCTCGATCGGCACAGACCCGCCGGCCCCGAGCGACCGGATCATCGACTGATCGCGATACTGGAAACCCGATTTGATCAAAACCCTGCGCGAAGCCGGGTTGGTCACCCGGCAAGAGCCCTGCAATTCTTCGGCATCTGTATGCGTGAAGGCATGATCAACGAGCGCATGGACCGCTTCGGTTGCATAGCCCCGCCCCCAGAAGGGTTCGCCGAGCCAATAACCAATATGCAGAGGACCATCCGGCTCGACATTGGCATAGCGGGTCAGACCGATGAGGCGGCCCGTGCTTTTCAACCGGATCGCAAACCCGGCGTTCAGCGGACGGTTGCGCTCAGCCTTTTCGATCAGCGCGCGGCCATCTTGCGCCGTGAAAGGATGCGGCATGGTGGACAGGTTTGCCGCCACCTGTTTGTTGTTCGCCAGGAACACCAAATCAGCCAAATCGTCCACACGCGGCGTGTCGAGCCGCACATGAACCGCTTCCTGCGGCAACGGGGCCGCGTACAAACTGCTTTCGTCTAACAGACCATCGCTTTCAACAACCATTTTTTCCTCCAGCCAAAACAAATCAAGGGAAAGATGGTGCCCCATCTTCCCCTTGGATCTTTGACTGGTCTTTGATGCTGACCTGTCTCGAATTGCCGGGGTCTGGATGGGACACCGGCGCTTCGAAACGTCACGTCGGCTTTACTCCGCAGCTTCCGCCACTGGGACCACATTGATGAAAGTTCGTTTGTTGGCTTTCGCCTGAAACTCAACTTTGCCTTCAACGGTCGCAAAAATGGTGTGGTCCTTGCCCATGCCTACGCCGGTGCCAGGATGCCAGGTTGTGCCACGTTGACGAGCAATGATGTTGCCCGGGATTACGGCTTCGCCACCGTACTTTTTGATGCCGAGACGGCGGCCAGCTGAGTCGCGGCCGTTGCGGGATGAACCGCCTGCCTTTTTATGTGCCATCGTTAGAACTCCTCGTTCTTCGAATACTTAAATGTCAGGTCTTAAGAAACTTCAGCTCAGTTGCCAGCCAGTTCTTTCGCCTGCTCAACCCAGTTACCGCGTTCGAACTTGCCCTTCAGGCCGGTCTCTTCTTCAACGCGAGCGATGTCGTCAGCGCTCATGGCTGCGATCTGAGCGAAGGTGGTGATGCCAGCTTCGTTCAGTTTCTTCACAGCAGCCGGGCCAGCGCCGTCCAGTTTCTTCAGGTCGTCCGCGCCAGCGTCTGCAGCCGGTGCGTCTTCCTTGGCTTCAGCCTTCGGCGCAGCCGCTTTCGGCGCAGCCTTCTTGGCCGGTTTTGCACCACCGGTCAGGATGTCGGTCACCTTAACGAGGGTGAACGCCTGACGATGGCCATTGCGGCGGCGGGAATTCTGACGCCGGCGCTTTTTAAAAATGATAACTTTGCGGTTGCGGCCCTGATCGACCACTTCTGCAACAACGCTGGCACCTTCAACGGTCGGAGCGCCAACTGTGGTGTCTGTGTCGTTGCCGACCATCAGCACTTCGTCGAAAGTTACGGTGCTGCCAGCTTCGGCATCGAGTTTTTCGACCCGGAGCAGGTCGTCAGCGGCAACTTTATACTGTTTGCCACCAGTTTTGATCACTGCGAACATGTCTCGCACGTCCTTCTTTTCGTTTTTAAAATCCTACAACTCGCTTACGCTAGTCGCGGAAACCGCGTTGAACAAAGGCGCCGAAGCAGCAAACATCTGCTTTCGGTCTTTGGCAGGTCATTAGAGCGGCTTGAGTAAAGCGCATTCCTGCGGGCCCGGCCCAACACGAAGGCCGGAGTCTGAGCAGACCCCGGCACTTCGAACAGCGCGCAATATATGTATCGGCATCGGCATGTCAATCTTTTCTTGGAATTGAAACACGCATTGGAGTTGACCGCAAAAGCACCGCGCGCCGCTAATCCAAATCTCCCGCACCAAAGGATGCACGGTGGTCGACTACCTACATATGTACATCCATGTCTCGAACTGCCGCACGGACTCCTCCCATTTCCGCCTCCAACTGACGCACCTTACTCTCGAGTATTGCAACTGCTGCCAGGTTGTCGCGCGCTTGAACTGTCGTTTGGCTTACGGTGACGTCTGTCGCATAAATTTCAGCCTCAAGTTCGTTCACCTTGGTCGACAGACCGGCAACGCCAAACCAGCTTTCTTTTATGTCCGTTGCACTGCCCTTCAGCTCAAACAGTTTGCCAATTACTTCAAACTGGATGCCCGTCAAAACGACGTTGAGGATAGGCTTGACCATACAAGATCCGCCAGCAAGCAAAGTGAAGTCTGCATCGACCTGGACTGTAGACGTTGCCCCAAAAAAAGAAGTTGTTTGATACGCCGGTCACATAAGTGTCCTTCGCCGTACTTTTCTCATATTGGTGACCGCCGATGACCTTATTATGGTCCTGCGAGCTTTCGTAGATCGTCCCGTTTGCTGATCCGGAACTCGTCTCGCCGGCTGTGATGTATATGTCCTTGCTGTCCGCGCTCGCGATCTTCACATCGCTTCCAGTTGAGGAAATGGAAACCGTCCCTGCTGCTGCGGTCGTATAGGAACCTGTTGCATCAAGCTCGTAGTTCCCATTGACCGCCTGATTATAGGCTCCGGTCTCAATGTACATCTTCTCGCCAGCCTTAACGAGGATCCGTCCATCGCAGGACAGTAAGATGCCTTTCAGTGTTTCACTGTCGCTCACACCAGCCGCCTGGTCGACCGCAGTATCGCTGTCGCCAGCGTCACTTATGTGCTGCTGCGGGTAGTAAGCTGCGAGTTCACTGGACGTGCAATCGTATTCAAGATCGGACGCCTCGCCGAGCCTTAGGATACCGCCGAGCTCATCATCGTCCCCGTCATCGTCCACGTTATAAGGTACGAAGAAGTATACGTGTGGCGTGCTGTATTGAACGTCGCTTTCGCTCGATATTGTGGTTTCCGAATCCATGTCCGCGTCCTATGCTCTAAAATAAGACGCCGGACATGGCCGGCAGGTAACCGCTAGCGACTGATGTGTCCTTGGCTTTGTTAGGAGTTGATACCAGACCTTCCTATCGACAAGGGAACAACCAGCAGATGACTCAGGTTTAATCTTGAAGATACAAAACGGCAATATTGCGCAAACCAGCCGCAATTGGCTTCGCCATGCCAGTCCAAGCCTCGCCGGCACCAAACGCATAGAACTTCGAAATCGGGACTTGCGGGCATGGGCAGGTTTGTCTATGTTCCGCGCCGCTTAAGACCCGTTTGTCGATAAGCATCGCGGAGAGGTGCCGGAGTGGTCGAACGGGGCGGTCTCGAAAACCGTTGAGCGCGCAAGCGTTCCGAGGGTTCGAATCCCTCTCTCTCCGCCATTACCCTGTTTTACTCACTTTCTCGCAGTACTATCCTATGGGCATCATTGGCTATTTTCTGCCAATTCTGTGCCAGCCAGTTTCTTTTCGATTTCGCTCCCTCGTCTTTAATTTATTTCATTACGTGGTATGAATTGTGGTATCCTTGCTGATGTGAGGAGGCTGCGCATGATTTCCGGCAAACTGACAAAGAAGGCCGTGCAGACTTTGGGTCCCGGTCGCCACGGGGACGGTAATGGCCTTTATCTGGTCGTTGACCCGTCAGGCGCACGGCGCTGGATCGTCCGTCTCACCGTCAAGGGGCAGAAGAACCGGCAAGGCAAACCGCTTCGAACCGATCTGGGCCTGGGTGGAGCTGATCTTGTGACCTTGCAAGAAGCGCGTTTGAAGGCCTTGGAATATCGCCGTTTGGCAAGAGAAGGCCTGAACCCGCGCTACAACGCCGAGAAGTCGGTCCCCACTTTCGAAGAAGTCGCGCATCAAGTGCATATGGATCGCATGCCGACATGGAAAAACGAGAAGCATTGCCAGCAATGGATCAACACGCTTCGGGATTATGCTTTTCCAATCATCGGCCGGTTGCCGGTCGACAAGATCCACCAGCCGGAAGTACTGGCCTGCCTCACACCGATCTGGACGGAAAAACACGAAACCGCCAAACGTGTCCGGCAGCGGATCCGCGTTGTATTGGATGTGGCAAAGTCGAAAGGCTATCGACAGGACGACAATCCGGTCAATGAGATCATGGCAGCGGACGTCTTGCCGAAGGTTCGGACGAACCCGAAGCATTATGTAGCAATGGCATGGGCAGACGTGCCAGACTTTTATCGGAGCCTGTGCAACCGGACATCGATGGCTGCCAAAGCCTTGCGGTTCACCTGCCTCTCGGCTTCACGCACCAATGAAGTGCTCGGCATGCGGTGGGAGGAGCTCGACTTCATTGAGAATATCTGGATTTGCCCAGCAGAGCGCATGAAGACCGGACAGGAGCACCGTGTTCCGCTGACAGGCCAAACGCTGGCCATTCTTGAACCTCTCAAGGCGTTGCAATCCGAATACGTCTTTGAGGGGCAAAAGCGCCACCACCCGCTTTCCAATATGGCCATGTTGATGCTGTTGCGCCGGATGGGTGTGGAGGGCGTCACCGCGCACGGGTTCCGGTCAACCTTCCGGGATTGGGCAAGTGAGGTCGCGCACGCACCTAGAGACATTGCCGAGATGAGCCTCTCACACCGAATCGGATCGACTGTTGAACAGGCTTATGCCCGCTCGGATCTCCTCAAAAAGCGGCGTGCGCTCTTGGAAAAGTGGTCCATTTTTGTGTCTGGCAGTGTGGATAGTTAAGCACTCGGGGCCAATGGATCCAGTCATTTAATGCAATAAGCCCCTGAGATCTGAACCTTATTACAAAGCGCATTGTTGTCAGCGAACTCAGAACAAATTCCTTGTAATGCAATAAGGGGCGCGGCATCGCACCTTTATGCAGGAAGAAGACCAGCAATTAGGCCCTGAGGCCCTCTATAAGAAACTCTATGAAGTGGTCGATCGAATGTTTGAGGCACACGGCCATAAACTCGCCGACCAGAGATGGATCCTGCCGCGATATCACTTCCAACCACCGTTTGATATCAGCAGGCCTAATCAGCACGACAGCAAGGCTGAATTCCAGCAAGAGTACGATGCCGTAACCAAGGGCCTTGAAGGCTTACGGATGGTTATGGATTGTTTTTACGGGATGGCAGAACAGGATGCTGGGAGGACAGTGGCTCATCGTCTTCGTCCTATTATTGATGACAAAATGCGCTCAAACGCGCAAAACGACGAACTCAAAAACAGCTTTAATCTGATCAGGAAAAATATCGCTGAAGTTGTCGGATTTATTGGCAGTTTTTTGGTCTGCATAGACCTCGAGAGAGCTGCAAAAGAGCGGCTGCAGGTACTGGAGGATCAGAAAGACCAGTTTTGGAATATTTCGCATAGAGCACCAGACTACTACGCACGTTTCATAGCGTTACGGCTGGCAAAACTCTTCACACGAGAAACGGGCAAGTTTCCAACAACCGGGACATCTGGCGAAACAGGCGACCCATCGACCTCCTATACGCGGGCGCTGAGAGAAGTGTTTGACCTTCTGGAGATCAGTGTCGGTGTCCGCCTTCCAGCTGAATGGGCGCTGAAGCAACTTGGTGATGACGACCTAAGGCTGCCGAACGCTTTTGCCGATAATTTCGGCTCTTCGCCTTTCGCTGGTGCGGATGGTGCTCCTTCTCGAGGCTTTTTTTCCGGTATTTTCTCTGATCCGCTTGACGAAAAAAGCTGATCGCACAAAACCCTTTTTGCTGACGATTTTCTGCATTTCGATCTGACAAATCAAAAATGATCCAACGTGGCCAACGTCAACCGACACAGGCTACGAACATGCAAAAACTATTCGATGACACCCGCACCTATCTGCCGGGCGATCCGGAGCTTGAGATCATCGGTGACCGCGACAAGCTCGCTCAATGGCGGCACAAGGGTGTGGGTCCAGCTTATTATCGCCTTGGCCGGAAGATCATCTATCAGGGAGCGGACCTGAACCGTTGGGCAGATGCCAACCGGCATGAGCCATCTGGAGCAGCCTTCTAATGGCCCGCCGGATCAGTGCAGCGCGCGTCAAGTCCAACCGGAGCTATTCGGTGGACGAGGCTGCTGAAATCGTTGGTGTGACCGTGCAGACCATTCGGGCTTGGCTCAAGCAAGGACTGCGCTGTCTCAATGCCAGTCGACCGACCCTTATCCTGGGTGCCGATCTGAAGGACTTTCTCAAAGAACGAACCGCAAAAAATGCTCTGACACTGAGCGTCGGCGAGTTCAAATGTTTTCGATGTAAGGCTCCCAAAACCCCCGCCTTTAACTTGGCGACCTACCATCCGTTTTGCGCTTCCCAGGGCCGCTTACAGGCGTTTTGTCCGACCTGCGAAGGCCCGATGAGCCGGATTGTCGGAAGCGCCGATCTGCCGCGCTGGCTGGAGATATGTGAGATCGACGGAAACGGTGCTCGGGATCCCTAAGAGAACCCATGAACCACCGTCTAAATCATCACTTCAAGATAGGAGCTCAAAAATGCGTAAGTTCAACGAAGAAAATGAACGGATCAAGCGTCAATACCTGATCTTTTTGAGAGAAGCCAAAGGCCAGGACGAAAGCAGCCTCGACAAGGTCGCAGCAGCCCTTCTTTACTTTGAAGAAGCTCTCGGCTTCAAACCCTTCAAGGCGTTCAATCGCGATTGGGCAACCACCTTCAAAACACACCTCAGAAAGCGGAAAAACGCCCGATCCGGCAAACCGCTCGGGATCACCACCCGGGACTCGATCCTGCGTCTGGTTTGAAACTTTGTTGAGTGGCTGTCGGGTCAACCAGGCTACAAATCCCGTATCTCCTATTCAGATGCGGCCTACTTCAACAACAATGCAAAGGAAGCGCGTGCCGCTCATGCAGTCCGCCCAATAGATTACCCGTCTTTGATCCAGTGCGAACACGCTTTCCGCAACATGCCAGAGATCACATTGGTGGACCAGCGCAACAAGGCGATCTTTGCATTTCTGATGCTCACGGCTGCTCGCGACAGTGCAGCCGCCTCTCTCAAACTTGCTCACATTGATCTTGTCGAAGGCAAGGTCATGCAGGATGGGCGCGAGGTGCGCACGAAAAACAGCAAGACCTTTGAAACCTGGTTCTTCCCTGTCGATGCCATGTACCGGGAGTGCTTTGAAAGCTGGGTGACCTATCTGCGCAAGGAGCGCCTTTACGGCCCTGGCGATGCGCTGTTTCCAAAGGTGGAGATCAAAGCTGAAAACGGGCGCTTTAACGTGACAGGCCTGAGCCGGGAGCCCTATTCGAACGGACAGAAAATCAATCAGATCTTCAAAGGCGCGTTCACGAATGCGGGGCTTCAAGCGTTTAGCGCTCATACAGTGCGCAAAACCCTAGGCATGCACATGAATGAGGTCTGCACATTGCCGGAGCAGTTCAAGGCCTGGTCGCAGAACTTGGGCCATGAGCACCTTGGAACGACGATCTCAGCCTATATGCCAATCTCAAGAGAGCGGCAGAGGGAGATTATTGGGGGGTTGAGAGCGACTAGCGCTTCACAAACACTTGAAATGGACAAAAGCGAGAAGGCAAAAATCCCTTACCTATCAATGTAAACGTCAAATTCGCGGCAATTCGGCTATGGTTACGTGTTTATGAGCCCGCAGATTAAAGATACACACCATTTGTACAATTAACCTTCAAAATCCACAAGGCGCGCTAGCTGCGCGCCCTGTCTGCGTCCGTTAGTCCTTCTAGCAACAGACCTTTTAGTTAACCGAAGAACGCCATATGGTCATTAGCGTTTACACCAACCAATTCTCGAGCAAGTTGGATTTCAGCACCGCCGAAGACAGAATCATCGCGGTAGTTCAGGTTTTGGATGCGGGTGTCCTGGTCGCGGCCTGTGTCAGCGAGGTTGTAAGCCTGTTCCACAGTGTTAAAGTTGTCTTGGAGGTATTCGGCAAGAGCGTCCTGCTCTGTGCCGTCGTCAGCAAAGGTCGCGTCGCCAGTAGTTACGCCTTCCTGTTCCAACGTTACAACATTCATACGTTCGATGACAGAAGAGTCTCCTACTTCTCCAACACTCGGGTCGGAATTAAAGTTCGGGTACGGATAACCATCGCCACCACCGGTGAAGTTTCCATCATCGTCGAAACGCGGCGATGCCAGGAAGTCCAAGGTAACAATCCGGAACGTCTCATTCGTGTCACCGGATATTGTACCATCCCGTACAAGCTCCGTGATGAGATTGCCAGAGCTATCGAAAATTCCTGCGTTAAGGATCCGGGAGCCTGCCGCAAGGTCGGGTTCATACGAAAACTTGATCCCGGAAACTTGTGCAAAACGCCCCCCGCCAAGGTCACTCACGCCATGCTCTAATACGGCCACAAGCTCGGATTTTGTCAAAGTGAGAATTGTGAGGCCGTTGTTAAAAGCCAAAGTGGTCTGGATATCATTCTGCGAAATGCCACCCTCGGCTTTGATAGTATTTCCATTGCTGTCGACCACTGCTTCATTTGGGTTTCGAACCGCTTCGGTGCCGCCAGCTGGAACTACGGTTTCACCGATAGAAGCCCGAATACCACCACCATTCTTAATTGATGCAACCACAGTTGAGTCAATCTGTTTTGCGATCGCAAGATTGGCGTCGGCGGTGAGATTGCCGAGATTGGTTTCTTGGCTGCGCACTCCATCAGGATCAGTCGCAGTGTCTACGCCTGTCCGGTTGCCGTTGAGGAAGACGTTGGAAACACCAAAAACATTGCTTTCCGTTGCAATGATTTGGGTTTCAATCGCACTGGCAATTGCCTGGATTTCGGCATCTATTAGGCCACCAGCGTCTAGAGCTGCGACGCCTTGTGCGTCAGTCGCATAAGCCCCAGATATTGCCGCGTCGTAGCTGTCGGTCAGGATGTTGCCGTTTTCATCGAAATCGAGAACCAAACGGCCGACGTACTTATACGACCCATCCGTATTCACAACAGCCGTAGAACTGCCCCCGGCGTTTGTAAAAAATTGCGGATATTGGCCCTGATCAGAATCTCCGCTGCGTGAAACATCATTGTCATCGAAGAGACGGGTATTGGAACCGCCTGCAACGATCACATCAACATCCTTAAGCCGTGTAGCCAAAGCCTGTTCGATGGTAAGTTGCTGCATATGTGCCAACAATATTACTTTGTTCAATGCCGGGTTGGCAGCCAAAAGAGCATCAACATCAGTTTGTATTTCAGCAGCGAGTGCATCCAGTTCTGCTTCCGTAGGATTGACACTTGCCCATGTTGGTGAAATTCCAACACTTCCAGGTGATGAGATTTGCCCAAGGGTTGGTGTTGTTGCCCCAACCACTCCAATTTGCTCTCCGTTGATAGAAACGACTGTTGAAGAGCTGATTTTGTTACCTTGCGGTATCAGGCCGCCAGCAATTGCAAGCGGAGACATGTTTTCGTCGGTGGAGAAATCCAGGTTGGCAGAAAGATAAGGCATTGTCGTGCCGGTAAAATCCAAACCGTCGAGGCTCGTCCCGGAAAGCGCGTCAAAATTACCTGTCGCAGAACCGTCAATCAGAGCCGCCAGATCGCTCGTACCAAAGTCAAACTCGTGGTTTCCAAGCGCAATAGCCTGAACGCCGAGTTCATTTTGAATTTGAATGTCCGCAATACCGGCTGTACCAAATACCGCTTCGGATGCATCAAAGAAAAGGCTGGGAATGAAGGCATCGCCTGAGGAAAGTGTCAGAGTATTGTCTACAACCCCGTCACTGCCAAGGTCCTGCGCCCGAAGAGCGTTAAGAACAGCTGAGAGGTTTGGCGCATCGGACACCGCAGCAGCACTCGCCTCTTGGTCGGCAAAATGGAGAAGTTCAAGTGTGAACACGCTTGAGATACCGGGAACAGACAATGTCTCACCATCGACGTTCTGTGCAGAGGCGCGTTGCTCTTGGAACCCGTAAAGGAGCCAATGCTGCAGACCGGACGACAACTCGCCGTTAGTTATAGCGTTATCGACATCTATATGGGTTGCACGGTAAGTATTTTCATCGAATCCATTGGTTAGTTGGCTGGCCACTGCAGCGCTTGGAAGGCGACCTTCAGCGGCTCCATAAACGAGGAAATGTTGGAACAGATCAATACCCGCGTTCACGACATCCGGGTTTTGTTCAGCATAGTAAGTAGGGTCGAATATTGCATTAGGGCTCCGACCCTCTGCGTATCCAAAAGTGTTGTAATGGTCGAACGGATTAATGACTGCCGCGGTTACATCGGTATTTTGAGACAGATAGTATGACGTGTCGAAATGGGGATTGGGATCTCGACCTTCTTGAAAACCCGCGGAGTTGAAGTGGGCTAGCGCGTTTGCAACTAAGCCAGCTTCTATGCTTGCGGTAATTTCAGGATACTGGGATTTGTAATGGGTTTCGTTGAAATTCAGCACCGTTAACTCCTTGTTAGGCTCGTTTGCGGCAACAGCAAAAGCATCGTTGACCGCGCAGAATTTGCTTTTTGGTAATCGAGAAAAAAACCAGCCTGATGAAATTAGCGCTACACTTTTATGAACCTCCAAACTCTAGGCTTCGGACCCATAAAACGACTATGCAAATCAGTTGGATTTTGTTTCACGCTCCTGAACAAGAGTTTATCGATGTCCGATGGATTGTTCTGGCTCAGCGATGAGCAGTTTTCGAAGTTGCAACCGCTATTGCCGCCCAACACGCGGGGCAAGGCCCGTGTTGATGACCAACGGGTAAACAGCGGCATCATCCACGTTCCAAAGTCGGGCGGCCGATAGGTCGATGCGCCAGAGGCCGACGAGCCGAGGAAAACCCTCTACAATCTCTTTGTCCGCTGGTCGGAGAAAGGCGTCTGGACTGGGATCTTCGACACACTGTCTCAAACGGGCGGTCCTGTTCTGGAAGTGATGATCGACATGACCTGATGCTGTGGATGGCCCCCGCACCGGCGCAGTGTGCGATGATTTGGCCGTTAAGCCAAGTCTAAGCATTCCCATACATCAGGATATTAGAGTTGTCGGTCTGGATCTCGCCAAGCGCGTGTTTCAGGTTCACGCCATCGGCGTCGATGGAAAAGTTGTGTCTAAGCGTAAGTTGCGCCGAAGCGAAGTCCTCCCCTTATTTTCTGCGCTGCCACCATGCCTCATCGGAATGGCTTCCTGTATCTCGTGGCTATCATGGATTGGGCGTCGCGCAAGGTTCTGAACTGGCGGCTATCGAATACGATGCACGCCGACTTCTGCGTCGATGCCCTGAACGAAGCCATCGCCAAATATGGCCCGCCGGAGATCATGAACATAGATCAAGGATCTCAGTTTACGGGATCGGCCTGGATCACGACTCTGACCGAGGCAGGCGTGCGCATCTCAATGGATGGGCGTGGCCGCTATCTGGACAACATTTTTATCGAACGGCTGTGGCGGAGCCTGAAGCAGGAGGCGATCTATCTCGAAGAGATCACTGACGGCTTCCAAGCCCGAAGGGTCGCCAAAAACTGGATGGCATTCTATAACACCAAGCGGCCCCATTCCTCCCTTGAACGCAGAACGCCAAGGGAGGCATACTGGCTCGGTCGAGATCAGAAATTGGCGGCATGAAAACCAACCCGGATACACCCTAAATAAGCCGCTCAGCTGTCCGAAAAGGTGGAACCACTTCAAACCACAAGAAGCACTTCCGGGTCTATCGGGAAGAAAGGCTTGCGGTGCGCAGGAGACGGTCGTGCAAGCGAGCTCTAGGCACCCGGCGGCCAATTCTGGTTCCTGACAAGGCCAATCGTCGGTGCTGCCTGGACTTTGTCTCGGATCCTCTGTCGGACGGCTAGCGGCACCGCGTGTTATGTGTTGTCGATGACTGTACTCGGGAGGCTCTGGCGACCATTGTTGACCGGTCGTTGTCTGGCGTGCGGATGACACGCGAATTCGACATCGTGATCAGGCAGGGCGGCAAGCCGGAAATGATTGTCTCTGACAACGGAACGGAAATGACCTCTCATGTCGTATTGGCCTGGTGTCAGGATACCGGCATCGAATGGCATTACATCGCACCGGGAAAACCGTGAGTACTGGTCTTGTGCTCTTTTGGAAGCGGGGAAATTCTTCGTTGAAGCTTTCGAAAACCTCGCCCAATTCTACGATGCCTCAGTGCAGAACAGCGTCGGCGTTTACTCTGCCTAGTGACCTGTTTTTGCTGCGCCGTTGACATCCGCGTCTTGGGTAAGGAAAAATATTCGCGAGTATTGGAAATCTAAACACGCGGTGCGAAAAAACAAAGGAAGTGAGATGAAGAAGATTGCGCGGGTCATAGCAACGGTCTCGGTTGTCCTATTTCCAACCACCGCTGCGATTTCTGCGGAAGCGATAACGGGCGCAGATCTCAAGGAGCTGATCTCCGGTTTTGTCGGAACGAACAAGGGCTTTTCCATTACCTTTGCGTCAGACGGAAGCGTTTCGATGGTTGACGGAAGCACGACTTACATCGGAGTCTGGACGGTTTCTGAAAACACTGTTTGTACCGAAATTAAGGCCCTTCGAAACGGCGCACCTACATGCCGGACAGTAACAGATGAAGGGTCAGGCAAATACAAAATGACACGCATCGACAATGGAAAATCCCTGTCACTGACCAAGAAATAGGGCCATTTAAAATCCGGCGCGCTAGACAGCATCAAAATGCAACGCGCTTTTGGGATCTCACCAACCACCATGAGGGGGAAGTACGATGAATACATTCATCAATCTTGGAATTGCAGCTGCTGTGTTTGGCCTATTGGCAGGTACTGCAAGTGCGCAAAGCGTCAAGCCGCAGGAAGTCATCGGCAAAAGCTGGAACTTCAGTCAAGGCAAGGTTTCTGGAAAAGTCACGTATCGCGCTTCCACGGTCAAAGCCCAGTTTGGCGGCAAGACCTACAACGGCAAGCTCAGAGTAAAAGGCAACCAGATCTGCACCTCATACAAAGAGCTCCGTAAGGGCAAGGAGAGCTGTTTTTCACTTACAAAGACCAATGCTGGATATAAAACCAGCAACGGCGGGAAGCTCTGGAAATAAATTGATTAAAGAAAATTTCAAGGTGGAGTTCGCCTCACCTTGAAATCGTTAGATATTTGTTTTGGTTATGAAAGCTTAAGAAATGCAACTTTTCGATAATGATTTTTATATTGCTTCCTACCCTGATGTAGCAGACGCTATCGCTAGTGGGTTACTCCAAAGCGCTGAAGATCATTTTTTCGGTTTTGGGTTCACTGAAGGACGAGATCCAAATCCATATTTTGATACATCTTATTATATTGAGCAGAATCCTGATGTAGCTGCGGCCGGGCTAAACCCTCTCGCTCATTATGTTCAGTTCGGTGAATCTGAGGGTCGCAAACCAAGTGCGCTTTTCGATCCAGGGTATTACGCTCAACAGAACCCTGATGTTTCTGCTTCTGGTGTCCGATTGCTTGAGCATTACATCAGTTTCGGCAAAAGCGAAGGTCGCCTGCCATATGCGCAGACAGAGGGGCAAACTCCCAGCGCCGGGTCAAATCTACTTGTCGTTGCATACACAGATCGCAACGGCAATGATCAATGGGACGGAGAGACGGTCGACACACTTATTGCCGCGCTTATCGATCAGGATAATTCGGGAACACCGTCAGTTGGTGACATTTTTAAGCAAGGCACGGTTCCGTCAAACGTTTTTGATCCGTCAGGTACTGAACATATGCCCTTGGACGGCACTGTTTTTTCAGCAAACAGTGAGACTGTCACTTATGTAAATGAACGTGTGCCCCAGAGTACACAAATTGACATAGGCCTTCAAAATGGAGCCTATATCAGTTTTTTTTCCGATGGGCTTATGGAGCGCTTCTATCAGAATTTGGATGCATTCAATCAGGATAAGATGGAAGGGTTTACAGATAGAATTCTTGATGTGAGTGATGTTCAGACGAATCTCTGGGGAGGCGATTCTTTTCAATACTGGCCGGAACCAGTACCTTTTTCTAGTTCTGATGGTTATGATTGGACACAGAGACCGGGAGACCAAGCTTTCTTAAATATTGATTTTTTCTAAGAAAATTGCAGAGCCGAAAGAGTTTGGTAACTGTAAAACGGCTGGTCTGGGTGTGATAGTTCTCTTGTTTGTTCCCTGCCTGCAACAGGCGTTTTATGTACTGCGCCATCTGACACCAATCCAGAAAGCTGAACATGATCTCATTCGAAAACACGTCAACGTTTCGAGTGTCGACCAGTGCCACAGTCAACCAGGTAGCCATTGCCGATATAACGGGTGATGGCAAAGCCGAGCTGCTTGTTACCGCCTTCAGCATTCCCATCGAAGACATCCCGCACGAAATCAAACTGTATAGCCCTGATAGAAATGGCGGTTTTGTCGACATCACCTCAACGATACAGGGCGGTGCGCCAAGCGGCGTTCATTCAAGACAAATCCTTACAACGGACCTTAATGGCGATGGTGTCTTAGATTTCTACATCGCGGGCCACGGATATGATGCGCAGCCATTCCCGGGTGAAGTCAACGCACTCATTTTGAGCACTGGATCCGGAGGCGTGGTCAACTCCACATCCCTGCTTCCACAAACCAACAGTTTTACTCACTCCGCTGCGGCTGCCGATGTGGACATGGATGGCGATATCGACATTCTCGACGGCAACGGCGGTCCAAATGAAACTGGCCCTTCGTTACTCAAAAACGAGGGAAATGCCTATTCCGTTTCCACCGGCTTTATCGATGGATACAATGAGAAAGCCTGGACATACGGCTTTTTGAACGCCAACGGCGATAACACTCCAGACCTCTACGCGACGAGCAGAGGTGGGAGCGGTAATCCGTCCTATATCATGTACGGCAGGGGCGACGGGACGTACTTCAACTCAGGAATAGACCTCCCAGCCTTGCCATCAGGATTTGAGGAAATTGACACCCAGATCGTTGATCTTAATGGAGACGGTCGGGACGACATCGTCGCGTCCAGCTATGCTGCCTCAAGTTTCATGGGTCTCTACACGCGGGTGCTTATCCAGCAAGCGGATGGCAGTTTCGTTGATGAGACCAGCTCGCGCATCCCGGGCAACGATCTGAGCAGTTCCGCATGGCGGGAAAGGGTTTATTTCGCTGATCTCGATCAGGACGGTGATTTGGATGCAATCGTCCAAAACAACACGGGCTTAAATTACAATGAAATTTGGGAAAATGACGGGTCCGGCCGGTTTACATCCTCGGCAGTGACATTACCCGCGCAATCCTTTTCCCGCGTCGCCATTGGTGATGTGGACGGCGATAACAAGACTGACATCATCGCTGTTCAAGGTGACGTTGCTCACGTTTTAACAAACACATCCACCACCGAGCGATTTGTCGGCACAGAGGGTGCTGACACATACGTGGGCAGCTCGTCGGCAAACATCATAAACCTCAACGGCGGCGATGATACTGTCACGCCACTTGGTGGAAACGATACGGTGGACGGTGGTCTGGGCACCGACAAAATGGTTCTCTCAGGCGCACAGTCTGATTACACGCTGACCCAGACCACTGGGGGCTTTACGATTACTGGCCCTGACGGTCAGGATTTTGTGACCGGTATCGAAAACTTTGAATTCTCGAGCGGCGGCACTGTCTCCCTGACCCAGTGGTTGGCGCCTCATGGAGCAGGCGACCCTGCTCCCGTCTTCCGGTTCTATAATGAAGCAACGGGGGTTCATTTCTATGCCGGCACCGAGGCTGAAGCTTTGAATATCATGGCGACACTGGAGACCTTTAATTTTGAATCCGTTGCTTTCCGGGCTGCCCCGGCCGGAGGCGATGATTTAATCGACGTGTTCCGGTTCTTCAACACTGCAACTGGCACCCATTTTTACACCGCGTCGTCTGAGGAACGAGATTCAGTCATCGCAAACCTCCCGCAGCTGAATTACGAGGGTGTCGCCTATGAAGCCTTTTCTCAGGACAATGGGGCGCGGGTTGCAGTCCACCGTTTTTACAATGAAGCCACGGGAACTCATTTCTTCACAGCATCTGAAGCCGAAAAGGACTCGGTCTCGACGCTAACAGGTTTCAACTATGAGGGTGTTGCATACTGGGCGTTGGCTTGAGTACGGGGAGCCTCTCTAGCAGACCTCATTCCGGCGGCCTCTCTTCCGATTGTAGTGAGCTGGTCTTTCCCCAGTCTCCATGGAAGCTGGTCACAGATTTTTGGGAAGGATTTTTTTGAGTATATTTGCAACGTTCCTACTGATTGTTTTCAAAAAGTGGTAGTAAATGTGGTATTTAATTTTGTGTAGTTCATTTTAAGTCTAACATGTCAGACACTTGTAAATAAAGATAGACGGACTCTCTTTCCGCCATTCTTCTTTTGTCCGATCCGGGTCTGATCCCAATTCACCGGGCCAGAGAACACCAGCTGACAGCGTCGCAGTAGGTCATGTTGAACCTTAACTCTGTCGGATGCGCGCGCTAACCGTTCGTCGAGAACGCCTCCAGATCATCCAATGATGTCAAACGTACAACGCTTTTGCCGAGCGCTTCGTTGTCATCACAGAGTTTGCGAAGGACCGGCATCCATTCGCGATCCACGTCCCAAATAATTTCGAACAATCGACCCGTTGGCGGCATTTCCTGCCCGCCACCCGGCGGATGTTGAAGCGTCCCGTTTGCCCACGCCATTTGCCGCTCTGCCGCGCGCCAAAAATGAATCCACAGCGTAAAATCCAGCAATATCAGTTCAGTCGCCCGCGCAACACGCTTTCGCACAGATGCCAGATCGCCGCCGCCGTCGATGATCCACTCGGGCATTTCAATAGCGGCGTCATGATCCTTTTCGTAAATTTGCGATGGAACCGCAGTCCACTTGGGAAGCCAATAAATCTCATCGATCTCGATGTGCGGCAGACATCTGGTCTTCGCCAAATGCCTTGCCAGCGTAGATTTTCCACCTGCCGTATTTCCGAGAATTGCGATCCGCGACATTCTTCCTGCCAAGTTACGCGTGGGTCTCAACCACACTGCATGATCAGCATATTCGGAATTCTGACGAGACAGGTATGTTTTTTCAGGGGAGCTCTGTCCATTCCCCTTTTGCCTAACCACCAGCCAACCGATAGCTGCGTTCCAGCTCGATCAGTTTTTGTTTGCGCCAGAGGCCTCCGCCATAGCCCGTGAGGGATCCGTCAGCGCCCATGACGCGGTGGCAGGGAATGACGACGGCGATCTGATTGGCGCCGTTTGCGCGTGCAACGGCCCGCACGGCCTCCGGCCGGCCAAGGGCCTTTGCCACATCCGAATAGCTGCGAACACCACCTGCCGGGATTTTCAAAAGTTCGCGCCAGACATCCCGGGTGAAGGGCGTGCCGTGCAGCGCCAAGGGGGTCTCGAACACTGCTTTCCTGCCCTCAAAGAAACCCGTCAACTCATCCTGGATCTCGTCGATAATTTTCGTCCGGCCAAATCCAAGACTGCCGTTGGCTTTGCGCTGCAGTTTCTTGACTTCCGAAGGCAAGGCCTTTCGGTCCAAAAACTCCAAGAGATGCAGTTGGGAGTGGTCCGCGATTGCGATCATGGGCCCGAGCGGCGTCGATACCCAGTCAGTTTTCAGTAGAGGATCAGTCGAAAACATGCCGGGCGCCTGACCCAAGATCTTTGCAAAGGCCTCCCGGAACGCGCTGGCAGAGTCAAATCCGGCCGAGACCTGCGCCTCAATCACCTTGCCGCCATCCGCCAAGGCCGAGAACCCTTCCTGAAGACGCCGCTGACGCGCCATTTCCAGGAAGGTCATGCCGAAGTGCCTCTTGAATGACCGGCGTACAGTCGACGGGTCCAGCCCCATCCGGCGCAAGTCCGGTTCGCCCCAGCGATAGGCCGGCCGTCTTTCAAGTTCGGTTATCAATGCCTTGATGACTGGATCGGCGCTCGCCTCCGGGGTCGTCGGCTTGCACCGCTTACAGGGCCGGAAACCGGCATCGATGCATTCTGCAACAGTCTCATGAAATGTGCAGTTTTCCCGCTTGGGTTTGCGGGCCGGACAGGTCAACCGGCAGAAGATCCCTGTCGAGGCAACGCTGACAAACATCCGCCCGTCATAGGACGGATCCCGGTTCAAGAGCGCTTCATAAAGTGTATCGAAATCAGGACTAATCTTCAGCATTCCGGCACCATAAAACGAAGCTTAGAGCAGTGCAGCCGGAAATCGGGCGTTTATTTACTGGAGTTCAACATTCAAACAAACAGGACATTGCGGACATCAGCTTTCAAGTTCCCGACATCCGCCTGTATCGCTTTCTGGTTTGATTCAATCGAGGCAGCTTTGGTCGATAAGGCTGCGGTCCCGGTCGAGAGCGTTGCAATATTGTTTTCAATCGCGGCCAACCGGCTTTCTGCAGCCGTACTCTCGGTCGACACTCCCCGAATGGTAACTTCTCCGGTACACAAGTCCGTGTGATGGTTTTTAAACTCGACATCAAAGCCAATCACACTGACTTTCGCGAGCGAGATTTCGAGGCTGGCGCTGATATTAATGGAGCCGAACAGGCCAGCGGTGATCAGCATATGAACGCCGGTGTTCAAGGTGAAGGTCCCGGCAAGGGTCACATCAAGCTTCCCGCCCAAGAAATAGGTTTCCGTTGCGCCATGATGGACTGCGCGGGTGGTGCCGGTCGTCTTCTTGAAGTCATTGCCGTTGATCTTCGTGGTGGATTCTTTGACGTTCAGATCGAAATCGCCCGTCCCATTGCCTGCCGACACACTCACATTTTTGTTCTGCCCGGACTTAATCTCGATCTGATCGTCGCTGTCGGCCGTCAGCTTGCCCGTCGCCTTGATATCGTATGTGCCCGATGCCTTGTGCCTGTACTTCTTGCTTTCCAGGTACATTTCCTCACCAGCTTTGACGAGAATGCGCCCATCACAAGCCAGCAGAATACCGTTGCTCGTCGAAGAGTTGGGACCGGCGGCATATTGCGCGGTCTCAGCGTTGCTGCCAGCTGCGTCACCTCTGTCTGAAAGATAGCCTTCCGGAAAATATGATGTCGCGGTTTGGTTGGTGATCGAAGCTGTTTCAACGTCGGAATAGCCACCTAAACGCAAAAAGGCACCAAGCCCAGAATCGTCCGCTGATGTGGCAGTCGACCCCTTGGCTGCCGGGACATAAAAATATGTGTAGCTGGTCTGATAGTGCGTGCCCGTATCAGCTTCTTCGATCGCGGGCGTGTTCACCAACGCCTCCACACTCGCAACCCTTGCACCCAGGGCCGCTATGTCGGCGGCGTTTTGTGTCGCGTCTGCCATTTGCTTTCTCCAGCCAGCACAAATCTTCTTACCTAGAGTTTTCGCAAATGGCTCAATTTTCAATAGTTATTATTTTGCAGCCAAAGTTTTCACACGTCCCCCAAGCCACTTTGTATTCATTATTTGCCGTTCATCGGGATTATTCACGATGGATTTAGCGTTACAAACAAGACATTACGGTTTCATCGCGCGTGATCTACAGAACCAGCGATGAAAATCGCTTTCGTGGCACGAGAAGATCGATAAACAAAACCGTCGCTGAGCGGATATCTCACCCCGGCTTATCGATATACTTGCTCTTCGGTCGGGAAGCTGCGGTCTTTCACCTCATCAGCATAGGATTTTACAGCCGCTTCGATCTGGCCACCCAGATTGCCATAGACCTTGACGAATTTTGGCGGCGTGGGATTGAGACCCAGCATGTCTTCAAGAACCAGGATCTGTCCGTCGCATTCGGCCGAGGCACCAATGCCGATGGTTGGTATCGGGATCTGCTTTGTGATCTTCGCTGCGAGCGGTTCGACCATGCCTTCCAGGACGAGCGCAAAGGCACCGGCCTCGGCCACCACTTTGGCGTCTTCTTCATGGATCGACCAGGTTTCTTCTTCGCGCCCTTGTGTCTTGAACCCACCCATGACGTTCACCGATTGGGGTGTCAGCCCAATATGCGCCATGACCGGGATGCCGCGCTCGGTCAGAAAGCGGATCGTCTCGGCCATGCGCCTCCCGCCCTCCAGCTTGACGGCACCGCACTGGGTTTCTTTCATCACTCGAGCCGCATTGCGAAATGCCTCGGCTGGGCTCTCTTCGTAGGTGCCGAAGGGCATATCGACAACGACCAGCGCGCGCTGTGTGCCGCGAACGACTGCCTTGCCGTGCATGATCATCAGGTCAAGCGAAACACCAACGGTGGACTCCATGCCATGCATGACCATGCCCAGACTGTCGCCGACCAGAATGAAGTCCGCGTATTTGTCGACAATCGCCGCCGTATGTGCGTGGTAGGAGGTCAAAGAGACGATCGGCTCCACGCCCTTGCGCTTGGCGATCTGCGGTGCGGTGATGCGGCGGATTTGTTTTTGAGCGCTCATGGTCTGAGCTCCTTAGGAGTTATAACAGACGGCCGGATTTTCGCAGCGGGTCTGACAACACGTTGATCGATCAAAAGGACGGATTCGAAGCGGACGGCAAGAAGAACAACGGCAGGCCTGTCCAGCATGCCGCTCAGCTCGGCAAGGGTTTCGGCATCGCGGATGTCGATGCTTTCAGTTTGGCCAGATGGCGCTTCCGAAAGGACGCTGCTAACGGCCGCTACAAGGTCATCAATTCGCGGTGCGGTCTTTGCAAGCTGCTCGGCCTGATCCAGGGACCGGCTCAAGGCGACCGCTTCGGTACGCTGGCCGTCCGTTAAACGCACATTCCGCGAAGACATGGCCAGGCCATCGGCTTCCCGCACCGTTGGATGACCAAGTATTTCAATGGGCGCATCGAGATCCCGCACCATCTGTTTGATCAGGGTCAGTTGCTGGTAGTCCTTTTCACCGAAGACGGCGATATCCGGCGTCACGATATTGAAGAGTTTGGTCACGACCGTTGAAACACCCCGAAAGTGTCCGGGCCTCAATGAACCCTGCAAGATGGCCGACAGACCAGGCACTTCGACAAAAGTGTCTCCACCTGCGCCGTACATTTCATCGACGCTCGGCATAAACACAGCGTCCACGGCTTCAGCGCGCAAAAGCGCGAGGTCGCGGTCTTCGTCCCGCGGGTAACTCGCCAGATCCTCGTTCGGACCGAATTGGGTCGGATTGACGAAAATGGTTGTGACAACACGGTCCGCCACAGTTTTCGCCTTGCGAACAAGCGACAGATGACCGTCGTGCAGGTATCCCATTGTCGGAACAACAGCGGTGGTTTCTCCGCTCTGTCTCCAGTCGCGCACGAGGGCACGCATATCCGCCTTGGTCCGGCAGATCCTCATTGGCTCTCCTCCCAGTCCCTTGTCGGGACTTTATTCTTTTCGCAGGTGCAGCATAGTCACCCAACCTTGGAAGGTCCAGTATCCGTTCGTTGTCTAAAAAGTTAGGTTGCGTGCCTAGGGTCACGACCTATTCAATTGGACGAACTGGTAGGAATGAATTTGTTCGGGTGCGAGGTGCCAAGCTGCCGGAAACCATCCGGTTTCCAAAGGCTTGCAACGATGTCGCCGGCCAAATTCAACCTATCCCAAAGGGACGCAAAAACGGCTTCAATCTGCTGCGTCGAACCGCTCAACCGGGCAGCCAGCCCGCTTGTCGCGCTTTTCCTTGCAGCTCATTGTCGTTTCTTGCGCCAGTTCATCAAATTTAATAGGCCCTGACCCTAAAATGCACCGTCATAAGATCGTTGCGCAATGCGGCAAGCGAGGAGCGTGAAGCCATTCCGATCCAGCGCCGCCTCTGCTTCCTGCCTTAGAACCTCTGCACTCTCGACCCAAACGCCATAGCCTCCATAGGCCGCAGCGATCGCCGGGAAGTCGGTTTCGCCAAAATCGACGCCGACATTCGGCCGCTGGCTGTTGCGCTGCTTCAATTCGATCAGCGCTAGGCTTGTATCGACCAGGACACAGATGATGACCGGGATCTTCAGGTCCCGAAGCGTTGAGAGTTCCCCAAGACACATCTCAAGCCCGGCATCGCCGACAAACGCGATCACCGGTGCCATCTGGTCCACCAATCGATGGCCCATCGCCAGGGGAACGGCGCAGCCCATGGTGCACAACGCGGACGACTGGAGCATCTGCCTGGGACCGGTGCAGCGCCAGATCTGGCTAACCAAAATCCGGTGTGCGCCACTGTCGGCCGTCGCAACGGTGTTCTCAGGCATCACATCTCGTAGCACGTGGAACGCTGTGCCCGGGCCCCAGCCTGATTGTTCCGGCGCGAAGGCCTCTGCAAGATCCTTGCGGACTGCGGCCGGCTCACCGCCTGACCAGGAAGAAGCGGTTGTGTCACGCGCTTCAGCCAGCAGGTTTAGCGCAGGTTCGACGGCGCTGCGGAGCGTTACTGCGCCTTCATGCATGCCATGGGTTCTCAAAACCGGCGTCACATCAATCACCGGCGCGTCAGACGGCCAGGGATTTCGCCAATTGATCCGCATTTCAATTGGGTCATAGCCAAGCGACAAGATGCAATCGCTTTGATTAATCAGCGGCAGAAGGTGGCCGTCCGCCTTTGGCGACAGGCCCGCGCCGCCCAGCGCGAGCGGGTCATTCTCATCGAGAAGCCCCTTGCCCTTGTAGCTTGTTACGAGCGGGATTTTGTAGGTGCGGCAAAACTCGGCAATAGCTTGCGAAGCGCCCTCATTCACAGCATCCACTCCAGCAATGGCGATGGGCCGCTCCGCCTTTGCAAACAACTCAAGTGCGGTGTCCAAATCGGAACCGGACGCAGGTGCGGAGGCGGCGGGGCTTGAGCGGAACTTTGAAGACCAAGCTTCCGAAGTTACTGTTTCGGCGACCTTGATCGGGACGTCGATGTGAACAGGACCGGGCTGACCGTCGAGCGCGATCGCCAAGGCCTTTTCCATCATCACATCAAGCGCACCGAGGCGTGCGGAAAAGCTGGCCTTCACAATCGGGCGCAGTAACTGTTGGTGATCAAAGACCTGGTGCGTGTAGCTTTCCGCCTCGGCTTGATCGACGCAGCCGGTCAGAAAGATCAGCGGCACCCGATCCTGCCAGGCATTGGCGACGACATTGATGGCATTGGCTGCGCCCGGCCCAAGTGTGGCGAGGAGCACTCCTGGTGCGCCGTCGGCATGCCAGCCGCCTTCCGCCATGAACCCACCGGCATTTTCGTGCTTCACCAACACGAACTTCAGACCTGCTTCATCAAGCGCCTGCATCAGTGCAAGTACCTCGCCTCCAGGAATTCCGAAGGCATGACGGCAACCTGCACCGTGAAGCTTTTGTGCAATGATATCAGCGCCGGTGGTCATGGTAATTCAGTTTCCTTTTGCCGGTGTGGCTTTGCCAAGATCAAGGATGCCGCGCTCTACCAGCTCTGCGATCTCGCTGTCACTCAATTCCAAATGCCTTTGCAAGACATCTTGCGTATTCGCCCCGAGCATCGGCGGTGCTTTGCGGTAGTCTATCGGCGTCTTCTCCATTTTGATCGGAGACCCAATCAAATCCACCGCCCCGCTCACCGGGTGCGGCAAGGTAATCTTCATCTCCCGCGCCAGAATCTGAGGATCTGTAAAGACCTGCCCCAGATCATTCACCGGGCCGCAGGGCACGCCTGCCGCTTCAAGATCCCGTATCCAGTCTGCAGCCTCGCGTTCGATTGTTAGACGCCGGATTTTTGGCACCAGTGTCTTCCGGTTTCGAACCCGGTCTGCATTTTTTGCAAAGAGCGGATCTGCCGCCAGTTCCGGTCTACCGGCAACATCACAAAACTTTTGAAACTGACCGTCGTTTCCAACCGCGAGAATGAACGGGCCATCGGCCCCTGGAAACGTCTCATACGGCACAATGGTCGGGTGCCCGTTCCCAAGCCGTCCGGGAATTTCTCCAGAGACCAGATGCGCAACACCCTGATTGATGAGCCAGGACACCTGAGCATCCAACAGCGAGATGTCGATGTACTGCCCCTCGCCGGTTTGATGCCGATGATGAACTGCGGCAAGGATCGATACGGTCGCATACATGCCGCACATGACATCTGCGATCCCAACGCCGCACTTGGTTTGCGTTCCACCATCCTCATCGTCAAAGCCGGTGAGCGACATGATCCCGCCCATGCCCTGGATCAGAAAGTCATAGCCGGCACGATGTGAGTAAGGCCCGGTCTGACCAAACCCGGATATCGAGCAGTAGATCAGTTTTGGGTTGATCGCCTTCAGGGTCTCGTAGTCGAGTCCACGTCTCTTGAGATCGCCGACCTTAAAATTCTCGACCAGAACATCGGCCTTTACAGCCAGCTTCCGTATCAGATACTGACCTTCCTCGCTTGCCAGATCTACGGCCACCGACTCCTTGTTGCGGTTGGAAGAGAGATAGTAGGCGCTCTCGGCGGTTTCTTCGCCATCCACATTCTTCAGGAACGGGGGGCCCCACCCACGGGTATCGTCGCCCCGGCCCGGCCGTTCGATTTTGATAACTTCAGCCCCAAGATCACCCAGGATTTGGGTGCAGGTCGGTCCTGCTAGAATGCGGGAAAGATCAAGGACAAGGAGCCCTGAAAGTGCTCCCTTCGATGGAACGGTGTGCTGCACGGATCACCCTGTTGCTGATACTTCCGCGAAAAGGGCATGAGAGGCAGGCCGCCGTCAACTTCGGTGGTCTTGTCATCAGATCGCTTTGTCTCAATTTCCCGTCACCGCCAAGTGATGCGATAAGCTCATCTCAGTTTTCCCATCCGCGCATGTTTGACAAGAGCGACCAGGCACGCTCGACCCACTCCGCACGCACACTGTGGCCGCCATCATGAAGACACAACTCCAAAAGTCCAGTCACAGGCTTCCATCTTTCGCAAGACAAGGCCCCGTCTGTGAGGGTCTCCGGTGCGGTCTCGGATAGGCCTGTTTGTTTGCGCCAGATATCGAAACTTTCAAAAACATCCCCCTGTTTCCATTGCCCGCCGCCGAGCCAACGCCCTTCCAAGGGAACAACAGTGTCGGTGGTGCCATGGACATGAAACAGGTACGGGGGATCTGTTGGGCAGTCTTTCGGAAGCGGCTCCCAGAAGGCGCCGGCAATTGGCGCGTAGCCTGAAAATCGCTCCGATTGTTCGCAGGCCAAATACCAGGTCATGAAACCGCCGGAGGAAAAGCCGGTGAGCATGGTGCGCTTCCGATCAACTCCAAAGCGCTCCGACAAATCGTCCAGGACGCTGTCGAAAAACACCGGTTCGTCCCGGAGATTTCTCGGAGCTGTCGGAAAGGACCAGGTTCCGTTCACGCCTTGAACAGCGACGAAAGCAACGCCCAAGTCATCTGCCATGCGCTTGAAGCTCTCGTTTTTCAGCGCATTGACTGCTTTGCCGCGATGCCCGTGGAGATAAAGGATTGCACCGAGTGGTTTTGACGGGTCGCGCTTTTCGGGCATGTGAACGTAATAGGCACCATCACTCAACGTGCAGGGTGTTTCGCCGCCGCAGCTCGTCTCTGAGGCAAAAGCAGATGGGCTCATGGCTGCGGCGACTGCAAGGCCAAGGGCCCAGTTTCGTTTTTGCGTCATGCGTGCGCTCCCGGCGATATTGGTCATTGCCAATTGGAGAGTGACCCAACGCCCGCAGATTTCCAGCACCTGACGGATCACAAGCGCGCGATTGCGGAGACCTAGGCCGTGTGGACGAAATGCATCTCCAATTTGTCCACACGTCCTAGTCCCAGGTTCCTTCCGTCGGTATGTTGAGCATGCGTCCACAATGTTTGCAGTGCACAGCATCCGGGTCATGACGGTTCAACCCGCAATCTGGACACGGCAGATTGACTTTCGAGGGACGGAAAATGGTTTGGACGAGCCGCAGAAACAAAGCCACACCAAAAATCATGATCAGAACCGTCAGCAGGCGTCCGACCGTATCGGTCATGGTGATGTCGCCGAACCCGGTCGTCGTCAGCGTCGTGACAGTGAAGTAGAGCGCATCCAGATAGTTGTTGATGTTCTCGTTCCGATCGTGCTCCAGCACAAAAACGATCGCTGTGATTACGAAAATGAAAACAAACAAGTTGACTGTCGACTGGAGGATTTCTTCATTGCGGCGGAACCATTTCGACGTGTCGCGCAGCTCCTTCAAGAGGTGGTAGGACCGCAGCAAACGCAACATGCGAATGACCCTGAGAAAGGCGAAATTCTCAAAAAACGCCGGGATGATCAGCGAGATCACCACCACGACATCGGCCAAGGACGTAAAGCTTGCCAGGTATCGCCAACGGGAGCCCGCCGCAATCAGTCGGGCAAAGAAGTCCAGGGCGAGGACCACCGCGATAGCGTAATCCACTTCGTGATGATGCCGGTCCGGATCGGCGATCGCAGACACAATGAAATACGCGATTGTGATGAGATCGAAGGCCAACAGCACATAGCGAAAGATCCGCGCGCTATTGGAATGGCCAAAATACAGTTGACGCAATCGCGATTGCAGATCCGATTTTTCTGCCATTCCTTCAGCCCGCCAACCATTTCCAGAAACTTATTTTCACCCGACAAGAGCGCAGATGAAATGTCAATTGAGTGACTGGTTTAACATTGGATTTTCCCAATTGATGAAGATTTTGCACGGCATCCATGATGCGAGACGGTTTATTCCGCGCGCGCCGCGCAGTAGGGTCTGCTTCAACAAAACCTGCCGGTATCGGCGATAAAAAATGAGGTTCTTGAATGTTCGATCTGAAAGGTAAAGTTGCCCTTGTAACCGGCGCGAGCCGCGGGATTGGTGAGGCCGGTGCCCGCAGCCTTGCGAAATACGGTGCCAAAGTTGTTCTTGCAGCGCGGTCCAGCGGCAACATTACAAAAATCGCGGAAGATATCTGCTCCGATGGCGGTGAGGCGATTGCAGTAACCTGCGACGTTGCGGACTACGCCGATGTTGAAAAAGCCGTTCAAGCCGCGATCGACACATATGGCGGGATCGATATTCTGGTGAACAATGCTGGTGTTATTGAGCCAATCAGCCGTATCGAAAGCTCCGATCCGGAGGCCTGGGGTCAGGTGATCGACATCAATGTGAAAGGCGTCTACCACGGCATTCGCGCTGTCGCGCCGCATATGCTCGCAAAAGGATCCGGCACAATCGTCAACATCAGTTCCGGTGCCGCTGTCAGCGCATTGGAGGGCTGGAGCCAGTACTGCTCGTCCAAGGCTGCCGCACTCTCCCTGACCCGATGCAGCGACAAGGAATTTGGCGAAAAGGGTGTCCGCGTAGTGGGCCTGAGCCCAGGGACCGTTGCCACACAAATGCAGGTCGATATCAAAGCATCAGGGATCAATCCGGTCAGCCAGCTTGATCCGTCCGTGCACATCCCTGCCGAATGGGTCGGCGAAACGATCTGCTGGCTCTGTACTCCGGCGGGAGATACCTATCGCGGTATCGACTGCTCTTTGCGCGATGAAGATGTGCGCAAGGCGGTTGGCTTGATTTGATCCCTACGGAATCAAAAGAGGGCCGCTGAGCGGCCCTCCCATGAGATCGTTTGACCTTTGTTCCGGATTACATCCCGGCGAAACCGTTCGATACCAGAGGCTGCTCCAGCACCGTTCCATCCCGCCCAGATACAAGGGCCAAATTCCGATACTCACTAGACATGGGCACACCTCCTTTCTAACGTTGAAGACAAGGAGATTGTTCTTGAGAATCAGCAGTATGACAAGCACAAAAACTGGTCATGCATGCCTTCCAAACACGCAAATCCACAGACCGTTACTGAGGAGCAACAGCCGCGTCAGCAATGCTTTGGAAGACGCCATCAAGCTCTGCTGCCAAGCCAGCCAGTTTTTCGCCGCCCTCATCCATGTATGGCGCGAAGACGAAACTCGGCGTTTTCCAGGATAGGGTCGCTGTCTTGTCCGCATTCTCGGTCACATAAAACCGGATTGGGGCCTCAATGCCGGCAGCGACGGACGCCTCCAACATTCGTACCGCATAGTCGTTCCGATAAACGCCGAGAACACGATTGCCCGGGATTGTCAGCCCCCTACCCTTTGCACCGGCCGAGGCGCTTGCCTGTGTGACGAGCAGCATGTCGGCCTCTTTCACTGCTGCTTTGAGGCCGTCAACCAGCTTTTGGTAGGACAGGGATGTCGATCGCACCTGCCACCCCTCACGAGGTGCAATGCTGTCAGCTTGAACGGGGCCAAGCCCCAAGAAAACCGTCAGCAGGATTGGAAACACAAAACGCAAAGGCTAATCCTCCACTGGAAAACATCGAGTGGCGCGCACAGTAACCAGTGGCTCTTTCACACACGTCTCACAATCGGGTGTGGGGCTTACGGTCCGACTATCAACCCATCCCAAGTTTCAGACGCACCCGGACCCCGACCATCGACCCCATAAATCCGAACAGAAGCCAAAGCCAACCGTGCAGTGAACCAGATACCAACCCGCCAAGATAGGCTCCAATGTTGCAGCCATAGGCAAGCCTGGCCCCATATCCCATCAACAAACCGCCGGCGATCGCCGTCAAGACGTCGCGGCGGGTCAGCTTCCAGAGCGGCGCATATTTTCCAGCCAGTGCGGCCGCGGCCATCGCCCCGAAAATGATCCCGAAATTCATGACCGATGTCGTGTCTCTCAGGACACTGTTTTCAAGCGCGCCTTTCTGCCAGGTCCAATACGGCCAGGTTTCCACCGGAATCCCGATGAAATGAAATGCCTTTGCGCCCCAAAGGGCAAAGGCGGATGTAATGCCCCATGGCCGGCCAACCACGATAAAGGTTGCGATTCCAACAACCGCCAGCATCACCGCACCGAGCATCGGAGACCACGGGCCTTGCAAAACGGACTCTGTTTTGCGTGCAGGTGCGATCTCGCCGTGGGCGCGCCGCTCCAGCCAGACGGTCAGAAGTGCAATAAACCCGAGCACCAAAGCGGTTAGCAAAAACGCCCGTTGCGGACCAAACTCGCGGATCAGCGAAACCGGCTGTAACTTTGGCAATTGCCCCCACAAATGGAGATGAGCGGTGGCAAACACGGACCCGAGAATAAAGGCGGCCAACGTGATCATCATACGCGTCGATCCACCGCCCGCAGTGAAGAGCGTCCCCGACCCGCAGCCACCACCAAGCTGCATACCTGCGCCAAACATGAAAGCTCCGATGGCGGCAGCGACGCCGAACGGAAAGACGAAACCGCCCGCCGGCCATCCAAGGGTATCGCCCCACGCGATCAATGGAAAGGAAACAGCGCTTGTCAGCAGGATGAGGACGAACTGCGCCCGCAGACCGCCACCCCGTTTCTCCGTCACAATGCGCCGCCAAGCGGCGGTAAACCCGAAGCTCGCATGATACAGCGAAATGCCGGCAAGCCCGCCAATCAGAACAGCCATGCCCTGGCGGGGGCCAGCAGCTGCATATGCGCCGATCGATATCAGCCCGATGATGCCAAACGCGATGACTGCAATCGCAGTTTGAGGACCTTTCAGTGACACGGCCATAGTCGCTATCTCTTCAAACTTAAGGACACTCGGTCAAAACCAAGCACACACTCACTATCTCCCAAAAACGCGCAAGGAAAGCCCCGCCGTGGCAACACGCCGCCAACACCATTTTGTGTTTTGCAGTTCAGGACATAGCTGCGGATCTTGGTTTCAATAGCGGTCAACCTCGTTGAGGCTCAGTGCTGCCACGTTTTCTTGCAAACGTCAGCGCGTTCAACGGAACAGCAACAAAGGCTCAGCATGCGTCTTAGCGATCAATTCGGATACGATCTCACCTTGACCAGCCCTGCAGCCGCAGAAGCATGGGACAAGACGGTTCTGGCGTTTCTGGCCCATGGCAAGACAACGCCCGCCCACTTGGAAACCTGCTTGACCGAAGAGCCCAATTTTGCTCTCGGCCACGCGACACGCGGACTGTTTTGTCTCCTGCTTGGCCGCAAGGAATTGGTCGAGACTGCGCGCGAATACCTGTCAATTGCCCGATCGTCTGCTGCAAATAGTTCCGTAACCGAGCGTGAAACCGCGGTGATTGAAGCGTTGGCTGCCTGGCTCAACGGATTCCCGAGCCGGTCCGCAGATCTACTGGATGCCGCCCTTTCGAAGGCACCGCGCGATGCGCTGCTCTTGAAACTCGTCCATGCAATCCGGTTTGTGCTCGGCGATGCCACGGGGATGCGGTCCTCAATCGACGGCGTTTTCGATGCCTATGACCCGCATAATCCTGCATATGGCTATGTTCTTGGATGCCGCGCCTTTTCGCTTGAAGAAACGGGTGAATACCGGCTCGCTGAAGCTGCCGGCCGGCTCGGTCTCGAACACGCCCGCGACGATGCATGGGGACTTCACGCTGTCGCGCATGTTCATGACATGACAGGCCGCACCGAAGAGGGCGCCGGCTGGCTCGAAAACCATCCGGACGGCTGGGCGCATTGCAACAACTTCGGCTATCACGTTTGGTGGCATCTGGCGCTCATGTATCTCGATCAGGGGCAGGCCGACAAGGCCTTGATGCTGTATGACCGCGACATTCGGAAAGACAAGACAGACGACTATCGCGACATTTCGAACGCCGCTTCGCTGCTGGTGCGCCTTGAGCTGGAGGGGATCGACATCGGCAGCCGTTGGGATGAGCTTGCGCTGATTTCCGACAAACGCGCCGAAGATGGCTGCAACGTTTTTGCGGACTTGCATTACTTGATGGCCCTGTTGAACGGGGGCCGCCGCATGGGCGCAGACCGGCTCATCGCTGGTCTCAAGCAGCGCGCAGACAAGGAAACCGACATCGGGCACGTGTCATCGGAAGCTGGTCTGCCCGCTGGGCTCGGCCTGGAACAATACCGAAAAGGCAACTACGCCTCAGCGTTTACACTGCTCACATCCGCCAGAAGCAACATGCCCCGTATTGGCGGGTCGCACGCCCAGCGCGATGTTTTTGAGCGGATCACCATTGATGCCGCCTTGCGTGCCGGATTGTCTGTAGAAGCAGAGACCCTTATCAAGGACCGCTCCCGCAAACGCGGAGCGCTGGACCGGTTCGCGGAACAACGCCTTGAAACTTGCCAGAAAATGCGGCGCGCAGAAAAGGTGATGCAGGCCGATAGCCTGCGTGCAACGAACAGCTACTGACGGTTCGCCGGTGATCCGGCGGACGTTTTCATTTACACTTGCCATGTGACAAACGTGACTTCCCAGCCTCATACCAAACGCCCCCGGGACCCGCGGCTCGACTTTTTCCGCGGGATCGGGATGTTCATCATCTATATTGCCCACGTTCCCTGGAATTGGTGGACGCTTTGGATTCCGGCGAGATTCGGCTTTTCCGATGCGACAGAAATGTTTGTATTCTGCTCCGGGATGGCATCCGCTCTCGCGTTCGGCAAGATCTTCGATCTGCACGGCTTGGGGATCGGCGCTGCCCGCATTCTGCACAGGATGTGGCAAGTCTATTGGGCGCATATCGGTCAGCTGCTGGTAATTGCGGTTGGCTTGGTGATGGTGCACGAAAGCGGCTATTTACAGAGCTGCTGCGACCTCACCCAGGACTATGTTGTTTCCTTGAACCTGTGGCATCTGTTTAACAACACAGCCGTCGCATTGCCCGGCATCATGACACTGACGTGGGTGCCGAACTACTTCGATATCCTGCCCATGTATATCGTGATCCTGGCGCTCATCCCGGTGATCATGCTGGCATCGCGGATTTCGGTGAAGGCCGCATTTGCAGTGTCGATCAGTCTTTGGCTGGCATCGCAGTTCGACCTCTTGAGCCTGCCGGCGGAACCCTGGTCTGATCGGGAATGGTTTTTCAACCCATTCGCCTGGCAACTTCTGTTCTTTACTGGATTTGCGTTCATGCGCGGCTGGATACCGGCCCCTCCAGTGAATGCAAAGCTGCTGATCCTCTGCACAGTAATCGTACTGGCAACGGTGCCCTTCGCGTATTTCCGCGTCTATGGCGAAGCGCACCTTAACTGGGTGTGGGCGCGGGAAGTCCGTGAATTCATCAAGCCGCTCTGGATCAAGACTGAGTTCGGCGTGCTGCGGTATATCCATTTCCTGGCACTTGCCTATCTTGCCTGGGCGGCGGCCGGCGAACATGGCAAATACCTTTTGGGCCACGGCAAGCTTTGGGGCGGATTTGTGCGGGTTGTACAGAAGGTCGGCCAGCAGTCTCTTGCGGTCTTCATGGCAAGCCTCGTAGTAGCGCAAGCCGCTGCGATCCTGCGCGATATGGTCTGGGGCCGGGGCGAATGGATCCCCCAGATCCTTTCCAATCTCCTAGGATTTGCGGCCCTCATCGCCGTTGCCTATGTCGTGTCCTGGTACAAGAGCGAGCCCTGGCGCAAGCCTCCGGGAAAGGCGACACTCCAGCCGGAGTTCACGCGCCAACCCAATAAGCCTCCTGTAGCCGGTGACGGATCTCATCCGGCGAAGGATGCGGACAAGGTGCTTAACTGACAAGAAAAACCCGGAAGCAAGCTCCCGGGTTTTTCTTGATCAGGACGTGACGTCCAACAGGCCTCAGTTCAACGAGACCATTTCGAGTTCCTGCTCAAAGGCGTTGGCAAGTGCCGCAGCGCGGCTGTCCGCCAAGAGGATCGGCGTTCCATCTGCGTTGAGGAGCGCATAGAGCGTCAAATCATCCTCTAGCGGAGGAACGTCCGGGAACATTTCTTTCAAGTCACCGGCTTTCACCGGCTTGATGTAAGCCACATCGCCCGTACCAAGTTCGCTCAGCTCGTCGACAGTCATGACTTCGGCGATGTCGTTGTCGTCAGCCCAGAAGGGTGAATTCGTGTTGTGCATCAGTGTTTCTCCATTTTGGTTATGCAGCGAGGGTCATTCACCGCTGGAGATTTCTATTTTTCTTATGACACGTTCCGGCTCCGGTCGTGCCAAGTCGATGGACAGCAAGCCATCTTTCAAGTCCGCACCGAGAATTTCGATCCCCTCGGCGAGAACAAATGCCCGTTGAAACTGACGGGCCGCGATACCGCGATGGAGATATTGACGGGTCTTATCGTCAATCTGCCGGCCACGGATAACGAGCTGGCTTTCTTCCACCGAGACATCAAGCTGATCACGGGTAAACCCGGCCACAGCCAACGTAATTCTAATTACATCGCCCTGACTGTCGGTTTTCGGCAACCGTTCAATGTTGTAGGGCGGATAGCCGTCATTTGCGGCCTTAGACACACGATCAAGCACACGCTCGATATCATCAAACCCGAGCATAAACGGGCTGGAAAACGCTGACATGCGCGACATCCTCAAAGTCCTTGTCGAAGCGACCTTGCATCCGGACCCTTTTCGTAAGGCACCCGGACAGGAGCGTCTTGCTCCCTTCATCATTAAATATGGAGATATGTTAAAATTGATTCAAGGACACTGCCGAATTCGGCTGTTTTTGCTTTGTTTTCCAATGGCCGTACACAAGCTGGCTGCAACGTCAATTGGCTAATAGGTCAGGGCGGTGAGTGACCGTTATTGCAAGAACCGCCTCCCAAATATGTGGGGAGCGGCTCGCTCTTTTCCAAGGCCGGCTCTGGCCTTCGCCGCCCGACATCATATCAACAACACGAACCCTTGTTCTGATTTCCCTTTTTCGCCTTTCCTCCTTGGGCTATCACTTCCTCCGCATTTGTTTTTCCTCTTAGTGATAGTCAGTTCTCATGAACCGGAACGAATTCGACGCTTACTGCAAAACACTTCCCGCAACCACGAACGTAATCCAATGGGGCAATGCGTCCGTTTGGAAAGTTGGTGGCAAGATATTCGCCATTTGCTCCGGCTGGGGCGAAGGCACCCACGAGAAATTCAGCTTCAAGTGTTCGGACATTTCCTATTCCCTGTTGATCCAACAGGACGGCGTCATTCCCGCCCCGTATCTTGCGCGGGCGAAATGGGTTCAACGGGAAGACGACAGCAGTATTTCGGACGATGATCTGAAAGCGTATATTTCGGCAGCTCACGAAATCGTAGCGCGCAAGCTCTCCAAAAGACTCCAGAAAGATCTTGGCCTTGCAGATTGATGCCACAGCAAAGTGGCGGTCCTTAGGCCTTCTGATGGTTGCCGAGATTGCAGCTATGAGCCTTTGGTTCATGTCTGCTGCCATCTTGCCGGATTTGACTCGCGAATACCCGATTTCCGAGTTCCGACAGGCCGCTCTATCAAGCGCGGTGCAGATCGGCTTTGTTGTCGGGGCGCTGGTCTCGGCCCTCTTGGGACTTGCCGACCGCATTGATCCCCGCCGTTTCTTTGCGTTCTGCGCGATTACCGCCGCTCTTTTTAACGCCAGCCTGCTTGTTTCCGAACCAGGTGGAGTTGTTTCCATCTTGGCCCGATTTGCGACAGGGGCCTTGCTCGCAGGCGTCTACCCAGTGGGTATGAAAATCGCTGTCGGCTGGGGTCAAAAAGATCGCGGTTTTCTGGTTGGAACGCTGGTTGGTGCCCTGACCTTCGGATCCGCAGCACCGCATCTCCTTGCGCTTCTTGGGGGAACCGACTGGCGCTGGAGCCTGACCGTTGCCTCGATCGCGTCGGCACTCGGCGGGTTATTGTGCCTTGCGAGCACGCTTGGGCCGTTTCATGGCACAGCCCCAAAGATGGACATCAAGGCTGTGTTTGCTGCCTGGACGAACCGCAAGATCCGGTACGCTTACCTCGGCTATCTCGGTCACATGTGGGAGCTCTACGCGATGTGGGCCTGGATAGGGATCGCGCTGACCGTTTCCTTTTCTGCGCATATGGCGGCCGAGGATGCGGTTTCGCTTGCGCGTTTGATCGCTTTTCTTGCGATTGCAGCGGGCGGTGTCGCGTGCATTGCTGCCGGTGTTCTTGCAGACAAAGTCGGAAAGGCCAACATCGCCATCCTTGCGATGGCAATCAGCGGAACGGCGGCCCTTTTGAGCGCCATCACCTTTGGCGGCCCGGTCTGGCTGACAATCCTCTGCGTCTTGATCTGGGGCGCGGCCATTTTGCCCGATTCCGCCCAGTTCTCTGCCCTCGTCGCGGATTTTGCACCTGCCGAACAGGCTGGAAGCCTGATGACCTTCCAGACCGCACTTGGCTTTGCGTTGACCTTCCTGACTGTCCAGGTCACACCCATGCTTGCAAACGGTATTGGTTGGCCCGCAGTTTTTGGGATCATGGCAATCGGTCCGGCGATTGGCATTGCCGGTATGCTGAGACTGAAACGGCTCGCACCGGAAAGTTAAGCCTTTCCTCACAACACCGCCTATGCCGCGTCTCTCATTTCGTACGCATCATACGGAGTGTAACGCATGGGCACGACAGGTGGACGGGGCATCGACGTTTCTCACTACCAGGGGACGATCAACTGGGCAGGGGTTGCTGCGGACGGAACTGAGTTTGCCATGATCAAGGCCAGTGAAGGAGAGAGTTCACCGGATCCGATGTTCTTGTCGAATTGGGCCGGGTGCAAGAACAACAGCGTAAAGTGCGGCGCTTACCACTACTTCCTTCCAACAGACTGTTTCTTGAAACAGGCAGACCTTTTGATCCAGCAGTTGAGATCCGCGGGCTATGATCCAACCGCCGATTTGCCGCCGGCAATAGACTGTGAGGATATGGAAGGTGTCTCTGCTTCCACATACATCTATGCTTTAAAAGAGCTTCTCCAAAGCCTGAAGACGCAACTCAAATGTAACCCGATGATCTATGTCTCCCCGGCGTTTTGGCAGGGGTTGGGCAGTCCCGACTTCTCCGATAATCCGTTGTGGGTCGCAAACTACACAACGGCGAGTGCGCCCGAGATTCCCTCCCCTTGGAAAACCTATGCCATCTGGCAGTACTCAGACGACGGTACTGTGGGCGGTATTGCAGGGGATGTCGATCTCGATCTCAGTAATCCAGCGGCTGGTGTTTCACCGGAACCAAAACTGAACTGGTTCTAGAGAGCTGATTGGAACCATCAGCCGTCCGGCATTTGAAGATCGAACTCTTGATACCCAAAATCCTGACCGTTGATACGCAAGCTCACGGCCTGTGTGCCGCCGTAGTAGGTCCGTGTCGTGATCGGCCGGATCGGATGAAAACGGGAAAGCCGGTGAACTGTGCCGGGTTCCAATGTGGCTTTCGTCCATTTGAATACTTTCGGCGCAAGTTTGCCGTTGGCCTTTCGAAAGTGCAGCACGTAATCAATGATCAGATCCTGAGACCTCATTGCTGTCGATTTCAACGCAGCGGCAAAGGACAATGAACTGCCGAAGCGGACCTTCTCAGTTTCAATGCTCAAATCTGCGAGATGAATTTCTGGCGCGTTGAGACCAAAAGCGCGCAAGGCCGGTTCATAGCCGCTTTTGATCAAAGACCGGCAGGCATGCCGAACTAACTTCTCCCGCTGCGGCGTTGCATCTTTGAGCCAGTTAGCCGCGATGTCGCTCACCAATGCCGGATGATCCTTTGCGATATCGTTCAGATGGTTAGCGACAGACCGGCGCACATACTCTTCCGGGTCGTCTTTCAAGGCCTCCAGCAACGGCAAGGTCGGTGTTGGATCCTCAATCAACTGATTTAGCCGCATGCCCCAGGGCAATCGCGGACGTGTGCCCTCAGAGACCAGACGCCGGACATGCACGTTGGGATCCTCTGTCCAAGGTGTCATGATGGAGAGCGCTCCTTCCTGGTCTTTTGCCAAAAAGGGCCGGACATCGAATTCGGCAGTCGCCCGCTTGGTCATTTCCTTCATGAGATCGAATGAAGCTTCAAAATCGTCCAAGCCGGAGTCAGAAACAATCATACCGAGCGGCATCATCCCCCAACCGCAGATACCGTTCTCATCACTGTCCCGATCAATTGCGCCTTCCGGATCGGAATGAAGTATGGAGCGCAAAACTGAAAACCGGCCCTCGAGCGCGTCAGGCAAATGCTTCGTGGTGACATCCGCAATGAGCCGGGCTCTTTGCTTCAGTTCAAGTTGCTGCAGTTGGACCAGAATTTCCCTTTCAAAGGCCGTTTTTTGAAACCCGTCGATCGTCCGGTCAAGATGGCTGGCCAGACACTGAACAAACTCCGGTGAGATTTTGTTTTTGAAGGGTTCCAAGTGCAGCTCCTGTTCTTCTGAAGAGCCTACATCGCATGATTGCCTGTGGTTGTTCCAGCCGACACTCCAGGGCTCCTGACAAGTACCGTCAGGAGTGCACTTTTCTGGTTCATCTGCCGCCAGATGTTATCGCTCAAAGCTTTCAGCCCGCACGCGCTGTTATCCTTACCATCATCCATTTACACAATAACAATTCCGGTCTGGCTCATTTATGTTGGGTAACAAAGCAGCAGTTGCGCAAACTGAACCAGGTGAACAGCTTCAACAATCGAGATGGCGTTTATCTTTCGCCAAGCACAGAACCATGTCGGCCACTTTTGAATTTTTGCCAGTCTCAATCCTGAAGGCCGCATTCTTGGCTTTGTCAGTTTTGATCACCTCTGTTTCGGTGACCGGAATAGCGCAAGCCGACCCCATTACAATCTTCACAACCGAGCTGGACGGACACCACCAACCGGATGCGCGTGGCCGGTATGATCAGATTGTTTTGTCCGCCGCCCGGCAGCAAAACCTGGAAGTCAACTTCCGCTTCATGCCGCCGGCCCGCGCGATCCTTCAGTTCACCAAATGTGAAGACTGCTGCGTCAGTCCTTGCAATCAAGACCCCGAAATCAGCCATTGCCCCGGCGCAACACTTTCGGATGTGTGGGACAAAGTGGAGCTTCACGCCTTTTCACTCAGACCTGACGCTCCAGATCTCGCAATCGACAATCTCAAAACTCTTGATGTCGGGGCTATTCAGGGAATGCCGCTTGGGACCAGGGTCGAAACCAACCTGACTGATATTCGGCGGGTCGACACACCCCGCGCAGCGGTCAACATGCTGACACTTGGCAGACTTGATGTGTTTTTGGGGTGGATACCTGAAACACTTGTCTACTTTAGGGTCAACGACATACCGGTGCCGAACTACGACGCAAAGAACCCTTTGAAGAGCGTCCCGATCGGTATTGCCTGCAAAGGATCGCAATCCCTTCGGCTTATTGACGCCGTCAACACCTACCTGCGCCAGGCGCCGTTGACCTCCGAGTCCGCACCAATCAGTTCATCAAATCCGGACGGGTAGAAAACCTGACACTTCTTTGTCGCGCTATGCTGCCGGAACTCCGAGAGCAGCAGAATGTAAAAAAACCACCCCGATTGCTCGGGGTGGTTTACTCGAGGCAGGCCGACCCTCGTATTGCCGCCCGCCTCAAAAGTGGTTCGATTTAGTCGATCCGTTTGCCGGTCTCAGCGTCAAAGAAATGAACATCCTCTGGAGCCGCCGCGAGATACATGGTCTCGCCCGGTTCATGACGAGCATGGCTGGAGACGCGGATCACGATTTCCGGTCCGCCATCTTCGAAGCTCGCATAGACATAGCTTTCGGCGCCAACCGGCTCCAACACGTTCACCTTGACTTCAAGTCCGATGCCGTCACCGGAATGCGGACCTTCCACAACGGTGAGATGCTCCGGACGGATACCGATTTTGTAGCCGTTCTTGCCTTTGGTATTCGCGCCCGAAAGACCGGAACCCGTTTTCAAGGCCAAACCTGATCCGTTTGCTGCAACCTCCAAAAGGTTCATCGCAGGTGAACCAATGAAGCTCGCCACAAATGTGGACGCAGGCTTGTCATAAACGTCGATCGGAGCGCCGATCTGTTCGATATTGCCGCCGTTCAAAACCACCAGCCGATCCGCCAACGTCATGGCTTCGAGCTGGTCGTGGGTCACATAGACGCTGGTGGTGCCGAGCGACCGCTGCAGGCGCTTGATTTCAACACGCATCTGGACACGCAACTTTGCGTCCAGATTGGAAAGCGGCTCGTCAAACAGGAAGGCGGCAGGTTCGCGGACGATCGCCCGGCCCATCGCCACGCGCTGACGCTGGCCGCCGGACAGAGCCCGCGGCTTGCGATCCAAATAGTCGCCGATCTCAAGGATCCGTGCGGCTTCCTTTACCCGGCGGTCGATTTCCGCCTTGTCCATGCCCCGGTTCTTCAGGCCGTAGGCAAGGTTGTTGTAGACCGACATGTGCGGATAGAGCGCGTAGTTCTGGAACACCATGGCAATGTCGCGGTCGGCGGGATCAACATTGTTGACCAGCCGATCGCCAATCTTGATTTCACCGGTGGTGATGTCCTCAAGACCGGCAACCATACGCAACAAAGTGGACTTGCCGCAGCCGGACGGACCGACAAGCACGATGAACTCGCCATCGGCGATGTCGATGGAAACGCCCTTAACCGCTTCCACATTGCCCGCATAGACCTTGCGGACAGTGTCGAGAGTAATCGTTGACATTCAAAACCTCACTTATCGCTCTCGACGAGCCCTTTGACGAACCAGCTCTGGAAGATCACCACGATGAGAACGGGCGGCACGATGGCCAGGATTGCAAGCGCCATAGCCTCATTCAGCGCCGGGATCTGTGCGCCAACCCAGACCTGCATGATCTGTTTGATGCCGCGAACCAGCGTGAACAGGGATTCCTCTGTGGTGATCAAGGTCGGCCAGAGATACTGGTTCCAGCCATATACGAACATGATGATGAAGATGGCCGCGATCATTGTTTGTGACAGCGGCACAAGGATATCCTTGAAGAACTTCCAGGGACCTGCGCCATCGATCCGGGCCGCCTCCAAAAGCTCGTCGGGGACGGACATGAAGAACTGACGGAAGAAGAAGGTGCCTGTCGCAGATGCGATCAACGGAACGATCAGGCCGGTGTAGGTGTTCACCAGCCCCAGCGACTGAACGATTTCGTAAGACGGCAGGATACGCACTTCCAGAGGAAGCAGCAGCGTCGCGAAAATGATCCAGAAGCAGAAGGTTGCCATTGGAAACCGGAAGTAGACGATCGCATAGGCCGCGATCATCGAAATGATGATCTTGCCGATGGCAAAGCCGAACCCAAGGATCATCGAGTTCATCAGCATGACAAACCCGTCGACTTCCTTGGTAAACCCGCCGGCACGGAACAGAACCGTCTCGTAGTTCTCCAGGAACTTGTCACCCGGAAGGAACTGTATGCCTTCCTTGTAAATGGTGATCGCGTCGTGCGTGCTGGTCATGAACGCCAAGGCAACAGGCGTTACCATGAAAAAAACACCCAAGAGCAGGATCACGTGATCCAGAATTTGAACTTTTCTCATCTCTCGCCCCTCAGGTGTAGTGAACGCGGCGTTCGATCAGCCTGAACTGAACGACGGTAAGTATGAAAACCAGCACCATAAGAATGACCGACTGCGCGGACGATCCGCCAAGGTCGTTGCCCCGGAAACCATCAAGGAAGACCTTGTAGACGAGGGTCACAGGGTTGTTGCCCGGCTCCTGTTTCACAATGATGTCGACAATACCGAACGTGTCGAAGAACGCGTAGGTGATGTTGATGATCAACAGGAAGAAACCGGTCGGCGCGAGCAGCGGGAACGTGACGGTCCAGAACCGGCGGAAGCTGGACCGGCAGTCAATGCTGGCAGCCTCTTGAACCGACTTGGAAATCCCTTGAAGGCCAGACAGGAAGAAGATGAAGTTGACCGGAACCTGTTTCCAGACCGCTGTTACGGTCATGGCGAAGCTCGTGTCGAAGTAGTCGACTCCGATCTGCATTTGCCAGCCGAAAAGCGCGAAAAACTCTACGATTGGTCCCACGTGTTGGTCGAACAGCATCACGCCAATCAAACCGGCAACCGGAGGCGCAACCGCATAAACCCACATCAAAAGGGTTTTGTAGGACGAACCACCTCGCAAGACCTTGTCGGCCTTCACGGCTAGAAGCAAAGCGATACCGAGAGAGAGGAAGGTCACAAAGAAGGTAAAGACAGCCGTGAAGCGCGCCACACGGCCATAATCCGTTGAGGTTACGGTATCGACGAAGTTGTCGAAGCCGACAAATGTCGCGCCGAAGCCAAAGGGATCTTCCAAATAAAAGGAAGACTGCACGGCTTCTGCGGCCGGCCAGAGGAAGAAGACTGTAACGATCACCAGCTGCGGCAAAAGCAGCATGTAGGGAACCCATCCAGTCTGAAATTGAACTTTTTTCATCACGTCACCGCAACGGAGAAAGCGGGTCTCCAGAAATCTGTCGACCCGCCATCAGCCCTAAAGAACGGGGACGCGTTTGGCGCCCCCGCGAAGTTTGATCAGCTTAGTTGCTGGTGGTTTTGGCAAAACGCTCAAGAAGCTTGTTGCCGTCAGCTTCAATGTTCTTGAATGCGTCTTCGACGGTGGTTTCACCGGCGAGGATCTTGCCGTATTCGCGGTTCATGATGTCGCGGATCTGAACGTAGAAGCCCATGCGGTAGCCTTTTGTCCAGTCACCGCCCGGCAGGGTCAGCTGCTTGATGCCAACTTCAGCGGCCGGGTTGCGGTCATAGTGACCGTCTTTCTTGGCGAGGTCGTATGCAGCATTGGTGATCGGCACATAACCGGTTTCACGGTGCCACATATACTGGACTTCCGGTGAAGTCAGGTATTCGAAGAAGGAAGCAACACACTTGTTTTCTTCTTCCGGCTTGCCGGCCATTGCGAAGAGAGCGCCGCCGCCGATGAACGTGCCGGTGCCTGCGCCTTCAACTGCATCCCAGTAAGGCAGGTATGTCGCGGAGAACGGGAACTCAACGGTCTTCTGGATACCACCGAAGGAGCCTGAAGAGCCAAGCCACATCGCTACTTTGCCTTCGTTGAACGGTGTCTGGTTGTCGCCCCAGCCTGTGCCGTAGTAACCGAACAGACCATCGTCGAGCCAGCCTTTGACAGCTGTGAAGTGGTTCTTGATCGGCTCACCGAACACCAGTTGAGTGCCTTCAGCACCATCAAAACCGTTGTTGTTCGTTGCGAACTGCAGGTTATGGCGGGACTTGAAGTTCTCTGTGAAGATCCACGGCAGGTGAGACTGAGCGAGCGGCACGTAGCCAGCTTCTTTCAGCTTCGGAGCGATTTCCTGGAATTCTTCCCAAGTCTTCGGAGCTTCAACACCGGCTTTTTCGAGAGCTTCTTCGTTCACGTACAGGATCGGCGTGGAAGAGTTGAACGGCATGCCGATCATCTTGCCTTCGCTGTCTGCGTAGAAGTTGCGGACGCCTTCGATGTAGTCTTCGCTGTTGAACTCAACACCAGCGTTTTCCAGGATGTCCTGTGCCGGAACGACAGCACCCTTAGCGCCGATGATCGTTGCTGCACCAGCGTCGAACACCTGCAGAATGTTCGGCTGCTCACCTGCGCGGAACGCGGCGATGCCGGAGGTCAAGGTTTCTTCATAAGTGCCCTTGAAGACCGGAGTGATCTGACAAGCATCCTGAGAAGCGTTGTAGTTTTCACCGATTTGGTTGACCACTTCACCGAGATGGCCGCCATGGGCAAACCACCAGGAGATTTCGGTCGCCGCGTAGGACGCGGAAGAGGTACCCAGAAGGGCCGCAGCAGCTACGAGGCTGGCGACTGTCTTACGGTAAGCCATATTGTTTGCTCCCATCTAGCAGGGCTGGCCGCCCTGATCAGCAGTTGGTTTGTCATGGCGCTGACGGCTTCTTCAACGCCAAAAGGATAACGCCTGCGTTTCGTATTGTTTTCATATGAACGTTATATGACGCTCATATGAACATTAAACGACGGCTTGAAACCTGCTGCAAGAGGGAAGTGTTCAGAAACGACAATTCTTGCGACACCTAAGCTTTCGGTTGTATTGATTAAAAAACACCACCCGCGTAGCGTAGTAATGGAAAGCGACGCCTGGCCGCAGAGGTCTCGCCGCCTCAAGTCGTCAGATTTTCCGAGCGGATATAGGGAGTTATACGTAGGCTGCCGAAGACCTTGATAAGGGGCCTCGAAACAATTGTGATCTCAACAGCCCGATGCTGAGCGGCCATGCTACTGATGCACGGACTGCTGTTTTTTTGCTGGCAAACTACTGAATCTACCGACATCACAATGAGTTTGATTTCAGTCGCCACCAGAAAATCAGATGAACTGAAGAGCTATCGCGGCAACCACGATGTATCGAACCGTTTTCGCAATCGCCACCAACAAAAAGAACCGCCACAGGGGCTCCCTGAACACACCAGCGACGAGCGTTACCGGGTCTCCAACAAGAGGCGCCCAACTGATCAACAAACTCCAGTAGCCATACTTCTCATACCAGTGCTGCGCTTTGGCATACCATTTCGACGCCTTCCCGGAATGCTCTGCGGGACGGGCAAACCGGATCAGTCCCAGACCAATGGCCCAATTCACAACCGATCCAAGGGTGTTACCAACACTGGCAACTGCAATCAAAGCCACCAGGTCTTCCGGGTAGTTGGTCACCAGATAGACGAGCCCCAACTCCGATTGAGCCGGAAAAAACGTTGCAGCAAGAAAAGAAGATAGGAACAGCGCAATCATCGTGCGCCGCGATATAAGCCGATTCGCTTCAGAAGCAACCGTTCATCGGGGTCAAGTAGCATCATATGGAAGAGAAAATGGTGGAGCCTAGGGGAATCGAACCCCTGACCTCTTCGCTGCCAGCGAAGCGCTCTCCCAGCTGAGCTAAGGCCCCATTTATGTCCGGAAACGTTGGGATCGCTCCGGCTGATGGAGGCGGAACATAGTCGCACCTCCTGGCAAGATCAAGCGGAAATTTGAATGATTTCAGCCTGCCCTTGTGGAAAAGGCCGGGAGCGCAAAAAACACTTCCCGGCCAGTCACTTAACGATCAGGATCGTCGTCTACTTCAACCCGGATACCCGGAACAGCTTCATCGTCTTCATCGTCTTCATCGATAAAGACGTCATCATCGGCGCTGTCGTCGTCTTCGAGTTCAACATCATCGCCGTCGATGTCCGGCACATCATCATCGCCGCCTTCGGCTTCCGCGTCGGCTTCTTCCAGCGTTACGATTTCCGGAGCCGCTGCATCGTCTTCGTCTTCATCGTCTTCCGGCTTTTCTTCAACCTTGGCGGCTTTCGCCGCACGAGAGGTCATCACAGCCTCGAAGATCGTCCCGCATTTCGGGCAGGTAATCGGATCGCGGTTAAGATCGTAATATTTGGCGCCGCAGCCCGGGCACAGCCGCTTTGTGCCAAGTTCAGGTTTTGCCACTGTGCTCACCCTTCATAGCTTGGATGGTCGATTTGGAAATTAGAGTTCGCCGCCCTTAGCGCTAACTCAGGGCCGATGTCAAAGCCAAATCGCCGTTTTTTCTTTTCTGTTCCACTTTTCTGCACGATGCGTGGCAAATTTCAAGCAGGCTCACCGCATCCACACACATAAAGAATTGTTATCCGGCGCTAATGGATGACGCCGCCGCCCTTGCGTGATAGGACGTGGCACCTTTCGACAACCTAACAAGCTTGCGGACAAACATAATGTCACACACTTCCGCACCTGTTCCGCTCACTTCAGCGGCAGGCAGCCCGCTGAAAGGCGCCATTCGCGTGCCTGGCGACAAATCCATCTCTCACCGGTCCTTGATGTTTGGCGCCCTTGCCGTTGGTCGCACCACCGTTCAAGGGCTTTTGGAATCTGAAGACGTTCTTGCCACCGCCGATGCCATGAGGGCCGTCGGCGCCAAGATCGAGAAGCAGGACGACGGCTCCTACACGGTCGACGGGATCGGCCTTGGCAGCCTGTTGGAGCCAGAAGGCGTTATTGATTTCGGCAATGCCGGAACCGGCGTGCGCCTGACCATGGGCATTTTTGGCAGCCACAACATTGCAGCGACCTTTGTTGGAGATGCGTCTCTCTCCAAACGTCCGATGGGCCGTGTTCTTGATCCGCTTCGTGAGATGGGGACGAACGTGATTGCCCGCGATGGCGATCGCCTCCCAGCCTCGATCCGAGGTGCCGAACAAGCCCTGCCGATCACCTATCGTGTTCCAATGCCGTCAGCGCAGGTGAAATCCGCTCTGCTTCTCGCCGGTCTCAATGCGCCGGGCGTCACAACGGTCATTGAACCGATCGCAACGCGGGATCACACGGAAAAAATGCTAAAGGGCTTCGGCGCAGACATTTCCGTGTCTTTGAATGAAGCCGGAGAGCGGGTGATCAAGCTCACCGGGCAGCCGGAACTTAAGCCACAGGACATCGACGTTCCGGCCGATCCGTCATCCGCCGCATTCCCGATTGTTGCCGCTCTGATCGTACCGGGATCTGATGTCACGATCGAGAACGTCATGCTGAATGAGCACCGCACCGGCATCATCACGACGCTGATCGAAATGGGCGGCGATATCGAACTCCTCAACAAGCGCAGCGCTGGCGGCGAAGAGGTCACCGATATCCGCGTGAAGCACAGCAGGCTGAAGGGGATTACAGTTCCGGCAAAGCGCGCACCGTCCATGATCGATGAGTACCCGGTTTTGGCAATTGCTGCTGCGTTTGCTGAAGGCGACACCTTCATGCCGGGTCTTGAGGAGCTACGTGTAAAGGAATCCGACCGTCTGGCCGCTGTTGCCCGTGGCTTGGAGGCCAACGGCATACCTTGCGTTGAAACCGAAGACACTTTGACCGTCACTGGCGGTGCTGCCGATATCGGCGGCGGCACAGTTGTCACGCATCTAGACCACCGGATCGCCATGTCATTCCTGATCCTCGGTATTGCAGCACATAAACCTGTGACGGTGGATGACGGCGCGGTGATTGCGACCAGTTTCCCGACCTTCACGTCGTTGTTTGAAGAGCTTGGCGCAAAGATCTCTGCAAACTCGAGTGAGGCCGCATGATTATTGCAATCGACGGTCCGGCCGCCTCAGGAAAGGGCACGCTTGCACGGCGGCTCGCCGAACATTTCGAGCTGCGCCATCTGGATACGGGCCTGACGTACCGGGCCGTGGCTGCTGCACTCTTGGCGAAGGGGTTGCCGCTTGGGGATGAGAGTGTTGCGATTGAAATCGCGCAACATCTCGATCTTGCTCAGATGGACAAGTCGGTCCTGTCCGCCCATGAGATCGGCGAAGCAGCATCCCGTATAGCCGTCCTCGGCGGCTTGCGGCAAGAGCTGGTTAATCTGCAGCGCAAGTTTGCCGAAACTCCTCCGGGTGCCGTTCTGGACGGTCGGGATATCGGCACGGTCGTCTGCCCAAATGCCACCGTAAAGCTGTTTGTCACGGCCAGCCCGGAAGCAAGAGCGCGGCGCCGGACAGACGAAATGATCTCCAGGGGCAATGAGGCAAATTACGCCTCAGTTCTGGACGATCTGAAGCGCCGCGACGAACGGGATAGCCAAAGAACCGTGGCTCCGATGAAACAAGCGGACGATGCGGTCTTGCTTGATACGACGGAAATGGATATAGAAGCAGCGTTCCAAGCGGCTGTGGACATCGTTTCCGCAGCTGCATAGGCATCAAAAGATGCGGGGCTCACTCCAGAGTGTGCCCCTTTTTGTGCATCTTGGCCGGAACCCGCCCTCAGGGCCTTATGTTCAGAAATGGACAGATTTTTTCGGCAGGACACGCATGTGGCCTGTGACGAGACCGGATTTTCTGTTTCTCGCCCCGCCGGCCCGCTTGATTAAAGCGGCAGAACCAGACGAAACGTCGGTTCCGGGAGGCAGAAGCTCCGGAGTGCAACACCAACCCGCCGGCGGCGCGCCAAAAGGCGCTAGGAGTATCTATGTCTGATTTTAATCCCTCCATGGAAGACTTTGCGGCTCTTCTCGAAGAGTCCTTCGTCCAGAACGACCTTTACGAAGGTGCTGTTGTCAAAGGCACCGTCGTCGCTATCGAAAAAGACCTGGCCGTCATCGACGTTGGTCTGAAAGTTGAAGGCCGCGTGCCGCTGAAGGAATTCGGTGCCAAAGGCCGTGATGGCGAAATGAACGTCGGCGACGAAGTCGAAGTTTACCTGGAGCGTGTCGAAAACGCCCTCGGCGAAGCTGTTCTGTCGCGCGAAAAAGCGCGCCGCGAAGAGAGCTGGGTTCGCCTGGAAGTGGCTTTCGAAGCCAACGAAAAAGTCAACGGCCAGATCTTCAACCAGGTCAAAGGCGGCTTCACCGTCGATCTGGATGGCGCTGTTGCCTTCCTGCCGCGTTCGCAAGTGGACATCCGTCCGGTACGCGACGTCACTCCGCTGATGCACACACCGCAGCCGTTCCAGATCCTGAAGATGGACAAGCGCCGCGGCAACATCGTTGTGTCCCGCCGGGTCGTTCTGGAAGAAACCCGTGCCGAGCAGCGTTCGGAACTGGTCCAGAGCCTGGAAGAAGGTCACACAGTCGAGGGTGTCGTCAAGAACATCACCGACTACGGTGCGTTCGTCGATCTTGGCGGCATCGATGGCCTGCTGCACGTCACCGACATTGCGTGGCGCCGCATCAACCATCCGTCCGAAGTCCTCACGATTGGTCAGACCGTCAAGGTTCAGATCATCCGCGTCAACCAGGACACACACCGTATCAGCCTTGGCATGAAGCAGCTTGAAGCTGATCCGTGGGATGGCATCGAAGCCAAGTACCCGATCGAAGCCAAGTTCAACGGCCGCGTGACCAACATCACCGACTACGGTGCATTCGTCGAACTGGAGCCAGGCATCGAAGGTCTGATCCACGTTTCCGAAATGTCCTGGACCAAGAAGAACGTCCATCCGGGCAAGATCGTTTCCACTTCTCAGGAAGTCGAAGTGATGATCCTGGAAGTCGACCCGGTCAAGCGCCGCATCTCTCTCGGCCTCAAGCAGACCCTACAGAATCCGTGGGATGCGTTCGCTGAGCAGTTCCCGATCAACACCGAAGTTGAAGGCGAAGTGAAGAACAAGACCGAATTTGGTCTCTTCATCGGTCTCGACGGCGACGTTGACGGCATGGTTCATCTGTCCGATCTGGACTGGAACCGTCCAGGCGAGCAGGTCATCGAAGAGTACAAGAAGGGCGACATGGTCAAGGCCATCGTTCTTGACGTTGACGTTGAGAAAGAGCGCATCTCTCTCGGCATCAAGCAGCTCTCTGGCGACCCGATGGAATCCGGTGCTGCTGGCGAAATCCGCAAGAACTCGATCGTCACTTGTGAAGTCATCGAGATCAAAGACGGTGGCCTGGACGTGAAGATCGCAGACAGTGACCTGACTGCATTCGTTCGCCGCGCTGACCTTTCCCGTGACCGGGACGAGCAGCGTCCGGAGAAGTTCTCCGTCGGCGACAAGTTCGATGCACGCATCACGCAGTTCGACAAGAAGACCCGCCGCGTTTCCGCCTCTATCAAGGCGCTGGAAATCGCAGAAGAGAAGGAAGCTGTCGCACAGTACGGTTCTTCCGACTCCGGCGCGTCCCTCGGCGACATCCTGGGTGCTGCTTTGAAGCAGCAGGGTGACGACTAAGTTACCTGCTTCTTTTCCAGTAGCTAAAAACGCGAAAGCCCGGCAGCGATGCCGGGCTTTTTGTTTTCGTTCGTATGGTCAGCTAAAGACACGCCTCACCAACATGCATCATTGAACGATCGTCAGACGACCATCCTTCTTTGCGCCGGTCTCCGGGCCAACGGTTCCGGTCTTGCGAATGTGGGAGATCACTTCGTTCCGGTAAACGAGGCCGGTGTGCTCAAACGGCAGCTGACGCACGTCAAAGCTCGCAATATTGCCCGGAACATCCGCACCGATCGGCTTGCCGTTCCAGGTTTCACCGAAGGCGCCCAGAGCGATATAGGTGTTGAAAGCAACTCGGAAGGTTTTGTCCAACTGCTCATCCAACGGCTTGCCCTGGACCGTAACTTCAACAGCCCGCGCATCCACTGCCGTCGCTCCAAGTGCGATCTTGTAGCGCAGATCCTTAGAGAAATGCAGGAAGCCGCGCGACACAAAGCCCTTCATGTCAACGTCTTCCGCTTCTTCAGGGCGCAGAAGACGCTTGGCATTGTTGTCGAGCATTTCCTTCAGCTGAGCCCCGGTCATGGTCGCAACATGCACTGCATCCGCATACGGCATTACGTCATACCAGCCTCTGAAGGTCAGATCGCCCTTCGCGATGCCGGCTGACAATCCGGTTGCATTGAAGATTGCAAGATCCACCGGACCACCAGGGAAGGCGTTGGACGCCTCAACCAGCGCGTCGTTCATGTAGTTCGCAAGCGCGACTTCACCAACATACCGGTCAGCAAAAGTTTCTTCCGAGGTCAGGCCCTTATCGTCAGACACCCGTCCAATGACTTCCGCCAGTTTGGTATCCAGCGCCTTGATCATCGGAGCGATATGCGCTTCCTCGAATGCTTGATCGTAGTCTTCCGGCTGTTCAAGCGTGGCAAACTTTGGATCGTCTGCCGCCACACGCTGGTCGCGCTTCTTGGTCGGGTGCAAACCGACGGATGTGAACCAGCCTTTGCGCCCCTGATCCGCTGCGATCGACATGGCGACATCGCCCAGAAACTTGCCGTGGGCATTGGCCTGGGTGATCAGGACGCCGTTGACAACATTGTCGGTGTTGATGCCACTCTCGTTCAGCGTTGTGTGGGAATGACCGCCAATCAGGACCACCGGCTTGTCAGTCAGCGGACCAACGGCATCCGCAATTGCAAAGTCTCCTTCGCCGATTGTGCGGGATGTTGCAGCTTTACCGCTCTTGTGCTGATCGCCGCCATAACCGCAATGCGACAGCACAACGATGACATCACACACTTCGGACAGTGCCGGGGTCAGGTTGCGGGCGGCCTCCACCGGGCTGGCAACGGCAAGATCCGGATCGTCCGGCTGGCCAACACGGGTGTCAACCGCTGTCGTCAGACCAACGAAACCCACCCGAAGGCCTTTCACTTCGGCAATGGCCGCGGCCACGTAGTCTTCGTCACGCGCTATATGCTTCGAGCCATGAATGTTGGCTGACAGTACCGGGAAGTCGGCATCGGTATCGATACCCAACTTCAGAAGTTCCGCACCCCGGTCAAATTCGTGATTGCCAAGGACGGCGATGTCGACACCGGCGGCGGAATTCGCCCGGTAACCCGCATCGGCAACAAACTCCTCCGGGGCCCACCCCATCAGTTCATCAAAGATCGAACCGGTGTGGTCGTCGCCGGCAGACACGAAAAGAACGATCTCGTCGTCCTTTGCAGCACCGCGGATGTCTTTGACCATCTTCACGATTTGGGAGAACCGGTGCGTGTCGCCCCGTTTGCCATGCATTTCTGTCAGGTGGTTGTGCATGTCATTGAAATGCAGAACCCGAAGCACGCGCCGTTCACCATCTTCAAGCGTTGGCATCGGGACAGGATTGCCCTCTTCGGTGACGATCGTCCGGATCGGCCCTGCAAGCGGATCGCCTTTCAAAAGAAACAAGCGCTCGAATACGCCGTTCGAGTTTGGCTGAACTGGAACCATGGCGAGTTCACCAGGACCAGCCTGGGCATGGGCACGGAAGGAAACAATGGACGGGACAAGTGTCGTGCCAGCAACGACAGCCCCAGTTTTCAAAAATGAACGGCGCGACAGCCCAGTTGAAACCGGGTTCGACATAATAACCTCCTTGGCCGGATCGGCAGAATGGATTGGAAAGGACGTGTGTCCTCTTCCACGGCCAAGTGTCAGAAAAATGAATAGCCTGATAAGGACTTAGGCAATTCGGACCGTTCCAAAGTCTTTACCTTGGATGGCGGGTTTCGTTTTATTGCCCAGTACAGTAGGCTTACCCGCAAGAACGAGTACCTGCAGCAGACTGCGGCCTCAAAACCCACCCCAAGACAGAATTGCGATACGCCTCATGACCGAAGCCAAACAGGGCGATACGGTGCAACTTCACTACAAGGGAACTCTGGACGACGGTTCCGTTTTCGACAGTTCAGAAGGCCGCGAGCCGCTCGAATTCACGGTTGGTTCCGGCCAGATCATTACGGGGCTCGATCGCGAGATCCCGGGCATGAAGGTCGGTGACGAAAAAACCGTCACGATCGCAGCCGAAGATGCGTACGGGCCACACAATCCGGATGCTCAGCAAACAGTGCCGCGGACGCAGATCCCGGAAAATGTTCCGCTGGAAATTGGAATGCAGCTGCAAGGTCAGACCGCGGACGGCCAGGTGATGAGTGTTGTGGTCGTGTCATTTGACGACGACAACGTTGTACTGGATGCAAACCATCCGCTTGCTGGCAAAAACCTCACATTCGCGATCCAGCTGACGGGCATCAATTGAGATCAGGCGGTAAATTCGCCTTATTCAACCCCTACGTATTGATCCAGTGTTTGCAATTTGGGTGCCTCGGGCCTAGGGTCCGAGCCACTTGAATTGTGATGATAAATTTGGAGTTTTTCGCGCAATGGCGATGGATGTCGATGCATTGGTTGATCGCAGGCGTTTGCGGCGGAAGGTGACATTCTGGCGGGTGGCAACGTTTCTTGTCGCCGCCTTGGTTCTAATCGGCGGCCTGGTGTATTTTGCAGGCGCTGCGAACATGTCGAAACGGTCTGCCCACATCGCGCGCATCCCGATAGAAGGCATGATCCTGGAAAACCGTAAAACTCTGGAGATGCTGGAGAAGATCGGTAAATCCGACGCTGTGAAGGGCGTGATTGTCTCGATTAATTCTCCCGGCGGCAGCACAACCGGCGGCGAAGCGATCTACAACGCCTTGCGCAAACTCTCGGAGAAAAAGCCCGTTGTTGCCGAAATGCGGACAATCGGGACCTCCGCCGGTTACCTGATCGCCATGTCCGCTGATCATATTGTTGCCCGGTACAACACCATCACCGGCTCGATCGGTGTGCTGTTCCAGTTCGGAAACTTTGAAAAGCTGCTGGAAACGGTCGGTGTTTCCATGGAAGCGGTCAAAAGCGCGCCACTCAAAGCCGAACCTGACTTCTATTCCCCGGCGACACCGGAAGCCAAAGCGATGTTGCAGGCAATGGTGACCGATTCCTACAATTGGTTTGTCGACATTCTCGCTGAGCGTCGGGACCTGGACAAATCGAAAGCCCTGGAACTTGCCGACGGCCGTGTTTTGTTGGGTCAACGGGCCCTTCAGGAGAAGCTCGTAGACGCCATTGGCGGTGAGGAAACGGCGGTATCCTGGCTCGAAACGGAAAAAGGTGTTGCCAAAGACCTTCCGGTCATCACCTGGACAACAACAGAGAGCATCGAAGAACTGCCATTTGCGTCCCGTGTCTCCCGGGAAGTCGGCAAAGGCTTCGGTTTGGCTGTCTTGGAGCCACTAAATGAGGCTAAAGGGCTGATTTCTCGGGACCTTATGCTTGACGGGCTCGTGTCGGTTTGGCAGGCTCCAGTAGCGGCAGACAAAAAACCGTAATCGAGGGGGCTCTTCATGATCAAATCAGAGCTTGTTCAGCATATTGCCGAACAAAATCCACATCTCTATCAGCGGGATGTCGAAAACATCGTCAATGCGATTCTTGATGAGATCACTGAAGCGCTGATGCGCGGAGACCGCGTTGAACTCAGAGGTTTTGGGGCCTTTTCGGTCAAAAACCGCCCTGCCCGGATCGGGCGCAATCCACGCACCGGCCAAAAGGTGGAAGTGGATGAAAAACATGTTCCGTTCTTCAAAACGGGCAAAGAAATGCGTATACGGTTGAATGATGGTGTCGACCACGGGGACGACTGAGTCCCCTTTAGCTTGCCTCATCGCCGCAATCGCGTTTTGCTCAGACCGTCAGGGAGACTGCTTTGACCCGCTTTATCAAGAACTTGATCTTGCTCGCCATCGCAGTTGTTCTCGTTCCCTTATCCGTTGCCAATCGGCATACGGTCTCCCTGGCCCTCAATCCGTTTGATCCGCAGGACCCGCGCTTGACGATCCCGGATATCCCCCTGTTCTGGATCATCTTTGCAAGCCTCGGCTGCGGCATTATCGTCGGTGGCATCGGGGCTTGGGCGAAGCAAGGCCGCTGGCGCAAGGAAGCCCGTGTCAAACGCCGGGAAGCTGACAAGTGGCACAAGGAAGCTGATCAGCTGCGCGAACTGACTACAGACGGACAGGGCAGCTCTGCGACCGCAAGCCTGCCACGGCCGGGCAACCGCACCGCCGCATAACCGCTTTCCAATGCGGATCATTTCCAGCAGCACCATTGACCTGTGCCTGAGCGATCGGGACGCAATCGAGATACTGCGCCAAGGTTACCGGTCCTCTGCTCAGGTCAGCGCACCACTTACGGCAAGCATTCCCCGCCCTGATACGCAGGCAGGTCAATTCGCTGTGCAGCCTGCGTGGTCCGACTTTGCCGGACAGGGGCACATAGATCGCGGCTACGTCGGTTGTTCTTTATCGCTTGCACTACCAGAACAAACCGGCGACCCTTCCGGTCTCTACGTGTTGTTCTCAGGCAGTGGCGGGCAACCGATCGCACTTTTGGACGGGGTTCGCCTCGCCACATGGCGCGACGCCGGTTTACATGCATTGGCTGCTGCTTATCTTTCCCGTGAAGACGCCCACCGTTTGCTCGTGATTGGCAGCGCCCCCCGCCTGCCACGCCTGATCTCGGCCTATTCAGCTGTCCGAAACATCACCTCGATCCTTTTTGCAGGAACGGACAAGGAGATCCGTCGGAGGATCGCTGGGATTTCAGAGCTCTCTCACGTTTCGGCAGGCGTCACAGACGACATTTCCAGCGCTCTTGAGGGCGCAGACATTGTTTGCCTGGCGGGACCGGAGGCTGGATCTGGTGACTGGATAGATCTATCCAAGTTCGATCCTCCAGCTGGATGCCACGTAGATGCTTTGGTGGCCAATCCCCCCATCCCGGACACGCTTTGGCAAGAAGCACGTCTCTTCACCACGAACCTGAAATCAGCGCCGCGAACCAACTGTGAATGGACGGCTGGTCTGGAAGAATTGGCGCGCGGTGAACGCGCCGGACGGCGGTATTATGGACAAAGAACACTTTTCGTTCCGTGCCCAGACACTGGGCTCGCCGATTTCGTTCTGGCTGCACACGTTTTCTTGAAGGCCTGACGTCTGGATTTCAGACGGCGGCCATCCCATTTCGTTTGCTATCCGGGGGCGTCCATAAGAACAAAAAGCCGCCGCTCGCGCACATCCGCATGTGCATGGGCACCGATGTCGCACAATGTCGTTTTGCAAAGGAGCAGGACATGCTGACGACACTTGCCTATTCAGCAAGTCTACCGGCAATCACGATCGGTTTGATCGTGATCGTCGCAACAACCTACGGGCTTGTTTTCTAAGATGAGGGCGCGAAGCCGGTTCCATGAGAGCCGGCTTTTTTGCTTTCAAAATGCCGCGCTACGCTGGGGTCATCCAGCCCTGTGCGGCGCCGCCTGCATCTTTGAGCAGCGCAATCCGACCAATACCCGGCACGTCGAAGGGCGGCCGTGTGACTGAAGCGCCGTGGGCTTTTGCCAATTCAAGACGTTCGTCGATGTTGTCGACGGCGATATAGGAAAACCAATGGTCGGGCAGCCCGTCGAAATCCGGGCCTTTCATCTCGAAGATCCCACCGGCCGGTTTGTCACTGAGATTGGCAACCCAATAGGTTCCGCCACCTTCCACCGGCATCTCAGAGAAGGTCCATCCAAGCGTGCTTCCTTAAAACGCTTTCGCCTTTTCAGCATCCCGGGTCATCAGTTCATTCCACCAAAACTGACCGTGTTCCCACATGTCACCCTCCTGACTACTCAACCGGAGGAGAAGACATAACAGCTTTTGATTGTAGTTGCATATGGCGATCCGAAGCCTCCGGCGTGATGATCACGGCCGGCGCCGATGGCCGTATCCCGGCAAGCTCCAACCATAGAGAATAGCTCCGCCACGCAGGAGCATCGCGACGCTCCCGGCAAGAATGGCCGCAGCCCATGGAACAACACCAACTTGGGCCAGCAGAACATAGCTGCCGGCACCTGCAAACGCAGCACTAACATAGATCTCCGGTTTGACAATCGAAGAGGGTTCTTGCGCAAGCGTGTCCCGCAAGACACCTCCGAAAGTCGCTGTTGAGACGCCCATCAAAACAGCAACCAACAGAGTGTCCCCAACGTTTAGCGCCTTTGCCGCGCCCATTACGGAATAGGCTGAAACACCAACGGCATCTGCCCAGCGCAAGGGTTTGTTGAAGCGTTCAATCCAATGGGCGAAGAACCAGAGGAACACGCTCACAATCAGGCAAACGACAAGATAGGCTTCGTTGACCACCCAGAAAACCGGCACACCCAAAAGGAGATCGCGCAACGTGCCGCCTCCAATACCGGTCAGCGTTGCGAAGAACAAAAAAGCTATGAAGTCCAGTTGCTTGCGGGAGGCAACGATGCCCCCGGTCACAGCGAACACGGCAACACCCAGATAATCAAGCAACTGCAACAGCATTCCTGCCCCCAAAAAGAAAGCCGCCCGGTCCGTGTGGAAGGGCGGCCTGCTTCAATTCATTGATCTTAGGGCGCTTTAGGCGCTTTTATCAACCGTTTCGCCGGGTTCTGCTCCGGCGTCTGCTTTCGGAGCCTCTTTCGGGCCGCCTTTGGAGACGCCCACCATGGCCGGACGCAGAACGCGTTCGCCAATCACATAACCAGCCTGCACAACCTGAACGACGGTGTTGTTCGGAACCTCGGTGTTGGGTACCTCAAACATGGCTTGGTGGAAATTCGGATCGAACTTCTGCCCTTCCGGCTCCAGCTTGCGCACACCGTTTTTCTCAAGCTGGTTCAGAAGGTCCCGCTCGATCATCTCCACTCCCTCGATGAGGGAGGCGACGCCGGCATCTGCATTCTTGCGATCGTCTTCCGGCAGAGCCTCCAGCGCACGGCTAAGGTTGTCGGAAACAGTCAGCATGTCGCGGGCAAAGCCAGACACTGCGTATTGGCGCGCGTCCTTAACTTCTTTTTCAGTGCGGCGGCGGAGATTTTCCATTTCCGCCATGGTGCGAAGGGCCCGATCTTTCAGATCCGCGTTTTCGGCCATCAGAGCTTCCACCGGGTCGACCGCGCTCTCCTCAGCGGCCGCGGCAGCTTCATTGACAGCTTCAGCTTCTGGATTCAGCCCGTCCGGCTGATTTTCCGGCGATTTGTTTTCTTCACTCATTGGTGTTCCGTTTAGCTCAGACACATTTGGCGTTGCTTATACGTCCGGGGGCGGCAAAATCAAAGAGAAACGGCGGATAAGTGTCAACCTTACCCGCCGCTCTGCAAAGCTCACCTGCAGTGCCCGGCGGCAACCACAGCAATATAAGGTCTTAAAGGGCGCTCTTGATCCAATCGGCAAGTTTGCCTTTCGGTGCAGCGCCAACCTGAGTGGCCATCGGCTCACCGCCTTTGAAGAGGATCAGCATCGGGATGGACCGGACACCATATTTCATGGCCATGTCCTGGTTTTCATCGATGTTGAGCTTGGTGATTTTGACCTGACCGTTCATTTCTTCGGAGATTTCCTCCAAAGCCGGCGCAATCATCTTACACGGGCCACACCATTCGGCCCAAAAGTCCACAACGACCGGCTCGTCGGAATTCAAAACATCAGCTTCAAAGGAAGCATCGGTGACTTGGGTGGTAGCCATTACAACATCTCGTGGTTCGGTGGTTCACACATACCCAGTTCAGGTACGTCAGTTGGTTGGAACGTAGGTAGCCGAAGCGGCTCCGTCAAGCAGGCCGGACCTCTGGCGCCAATCCGGCAAAAGTTTCATCAAGGAGATCGCCCGGAATCTCCATCAACGATGGCCCTGTTGTCCAAAGCAGATGGCATCGGACTGTCTTTGCCGGATAGATCTGCCGCAGCAACTCCTTGTAAACACTCAGCTGTGCCCGATACTCCAACGGCACTTGATCGAGTGTTTCCGGCGGTTTGGTATTGGTCTTGTAATCCACAATCACAACCTCGTTGCCGTCCACAATAAGGCGGTCAATCTGCCCCGACACCTCGACGTCCGTGCCATTTGCCGAACGAATCGTTCCAGTCAGGGTCACTTCCGCCCGGCCATTTTCTGAGAACACGGGCTGAAACTCTGGTTCGTCCAAGACCTGCTCAAGCTTTTTCAGCAAAGTGTCTTTGAAAGGCGCGAAGACGGGCTTCAGCGCCTGATCCAGAAATCTCTCCGCAGCCGCCATCCGTGACACTGCCGGCAAGTCGGGCAGCAATTCCAAAAGCCTGTGGACCAACCGCCCCCGTTCCAACGGCCAAGAATCCGGCTGGCGCCCAGCTGCTAGGCGCGCCAAAGCCGGAACCGGTTCAATACCGTCCTTGTCTTCCATGTCTTCAAACGCCTTTGACGGTTGAAGCCGGATTTTTCTGGAAACAGGTTTGACTGGTTGATGTGCCCAGTCAGGCAGCGTGAGGTCGTCACCAGATACACTCGCATCCGTTCGAGGATGACCGGGTGACGGTGCGCTGCTCGTATCTGCGTTGGGGTCCTTTTGCCAACGCCACCCGACAACATCACCATTGGCATCGTGCAGTTCTTTGGCTTGTGGTTTCAAGGCAGCGGACACAAGTGAATACCAGCAATCGTCATGCGCGCCGCGTTTCGGCTCCCAGCCGCAAACAACCAATCGGTCTTCGGCACGTGTGAGCGCGACATAAAGAAGACGGCGGTATTCTTCTTCCTGCCCCTTCCGGAGCGTCTCTACTGCTTCGTCATGCCAACTGATACGATCCGCCTTCGGCGGCAACCAGACAAGAGCAGGAGGTGACAAATCGTTTCCGGGACGAAGACGCGGCAAGAAACTCGGATCGTGAATTGCACTTACCGGCGCGCCACCTGGATCAACCAGAATGACAATCCGAGCTTCCAGCCCTTTGGAGCCGTGGACCGTCATGACGCGCACCATGCCCTTGGTGTTGGTCAGCTCCCGTTTGATCTCCGTCGGGGCAGCCGCCATCCAGGCGAGGAACCCTTCCAGACCGGGCGTTCCGGCCTGCTCATAGGCAATGGTCAGGGCAATGAATTCATCGAGAACATCATCGACCTCGACACCTAGGCGTCGGCGGAACGCCTGACGCCCTCCGTCCGCCCCAAGCAGTCGGGCATAGAACTCAAAGGGAGGTACAAAGTCCGCCCGTGCGCGCCAGTCCTCAAGCTGCTGGCGAACCTCCTGCCATTTTGTAGAGGCCTCGGATCGCTTGACCAGCATCTGCCAGAGCGTGCCGGGGCGGATTTTTTCATCTGTTTCGCGCGCGACTTGAAGGAGGTCCATATCGTCCAGGCCGAACAGCGGGCTTTTCAAAACAGCCGCCAGAGAAAGATCGTCTTCCGGCAGAAGAAGAAAACGCCCGAGAGCTGCGAGATCCTGAACCGCGATGTGATCAGTGAGGATCAGCCTGTCTGAGCCGGCCGCCGGGATGTTGAGATTTTTCAGCTCCCGGTTCAGCGCCTCCACGAACGGGCCACGCTTGCGGACCAGGATCATGACATCACCCGGCTCTGCGGTCCCGTCCCGCATCCAGCCTTTGATGGTTGCCGCGATCCGCTTGGCGACCTTCAACATAGGGCTACCCGAGCCGACGTGATCGACCGGCAACCGCCAGTCATCCGGTTCGCTCACCTCAGCCTCAACCTCCAGCGGCCAAAGATCAACAATCCCGGGATCGCGCCGGATCGCCTCATGAACCGGGGCCACGCCGTCTTGCGATAGCCCTTGATAAGCGCTGGCGTCTTTGAACACCTCATCGACCGCCCCCAAGACATCCGGTGTCGAGCGGAATGAGAGCTGAAGGTTTACGGAGTGAAACTCCTGCTCCGCGCTTTGTGCCTGTCTGGAAAAGGCCCGGCGCATTTGATCGAAGTAAGCCGGAACAGCGCCTTGAAAGGAATAGATCGACTGTTTCTCGTCCCCCACCGCAAAGAGGGTCCGAACCTTTTCACGCCCGCTGTCACCGACGAAGAACTCGGCCGCCAAAGCGTTGACCACCTCCCACTGGCGCGGGCTCGTGTCCTGTGCCTCGTCAACGAGGATATGATCCAAGCCCTGATCGAGCTTGTATTGCACCCACTGAGCCGCGTCCGATTTGGCGAGCAGCGTGGCCGTCTTGACCACCAGGTCCTCAAAATCCAGGTAGCCTTTGGCCGTCTTTACCCGTTCGTAATACGTGATCACGGCATCCGCGAGCCGCAAAAGCGCGACGGTGCCCGCATAGGTCACGACCTTGCGGCGCCCGTCCAGAAGCTCCAAAAGCCGGGCTTGTTCCGCAAAAAGTGCATCAACCATGTCCGGAAACGCTTCCGTCACTTTCTTGGTCGCCAGCGATTTCCGTGCTTCAAGCTTGCCGGTCAGGAAGACCGGAAGCCAGGCCTCTCGGAAAAGGCCCGGATCGGTCTGGCGGACCGCCGCAACAAGCGCCTCTGCCTTGCCCTGATCCGTTTTCGTACCCTTGTTCAGCGCTTCTGCGTAGCTGAGGCAAGTGTTCAAGTCGAAGGGACATTCGGCGCGAAAGCGGCAATCGAAATCTGAAAGCTGCTGGGCCGGATCAATCTCAAGATCATCCGCCAGGGCCTGTAATGCTGGTTCCAAACCACCCGCATCGACTGTCCAGCGTCGGAACGCATCGCGGTTCTGAATGAGTTCATCCAGTGCCTTTTGCGCACCGCCGTCGCTCATCAGATCGATAACAGATGCAAGCGCCTGGCCGAACGGACTGTCCGGCTCCATCTCCGCCTTGTGAAGCACACTGGCGCGCGCCTCCGCCATCAACTCTGCGGCGATACGGTCGTCCAGAACATTGAAGTGACCGGCGACATTGGCCTCAAGCGGGAACTGATGGAGCAGTGCTTCGCAAAAGCCGTGGATGGTCTGGATTTTAAGGCCACCCGGCGTTTCAAGCGCACGCGCAAACAGACGCCGGGCCATCGCGATCCGGGCGGCATCCGGATGACGCCCTTCGATCTCAAAAAGCTCCTTAGCAAGATCCGCATCGTCCATCGTCACCCAGGTGCCGAGGATCTTGAAGACGCGGGTCGCCATTTCAGCGGCCGCAGCTTTAGTGAAGGTCAGGGCCAGGATGCGGGATGGGTCGGTGCCATCCAGCAGGAGCCGGACAACCCGGCGTGACAGGACAAAGGTCTTTCCCGATCCGGCGTTTGCACTCACCCAGGCGGACGCTCGGGGGCGCGATGCAAGATCCTGACGCTGCCGCGTGAGGTCGGGGATCTGGAAGCCACTCATGCCGGATCCTCCCCGCCAAGGGCCCATTCTTGCGCGCGCGCCAGATGGTCATAAGGACCATCGATCTGACGGCCCTGCATGACGCGGGCCCGGGAGAGATAACCGGTCTCTTCCTTGGCATAATGGGCGATCAGTTGTTCGAGACGCTGCCAGGCATCCTCGATGAGCTCTTCCAATGCCGCGTCTTTCGGGTTTCGGCCGACTTCGAGCACGGCGTCAGTTCCCCCTTTCAGCTGCAGATAAAGCAGTTCACCAACCGGGTCTCCAGCTGGCACATCCTTGAAACCACCGCGTTGGATCATCGCCGCTTCCAGTGGCAGCTGCGGCGACAACAGTGCATCCACCTGTTTTTGCGACGGCACCTGGCCAGTCTTGTAGTCGATGACGGAAAGAGACCCCGAACTCATCAGATCAATGCGATCCGCCCGCCCGCGCAGCCGGAAATCCAGTCCCGGCAGTTTCAGCTCGACCCCGCCACCAATCTCCAGGAACCGTTTTTCGACGTCCAAAGACCTCTTGGCCTCAAACGCAACAAACCCTTCAGCAATCCGCTGGAACCGCGGCCACCAGAGTGCCCGGATTGCCGGAAACGCATCCAACGGTTCGAACAACTCTTCGCCAATCTCAAGCAAAGCCGTCACCGCTGTTTCGTCAAACGGCCCGGTCCAGGTCGACAAGAACTCTGCAAGTGCATCGTGAATGAGATTGCCCTTGTCGGCGGCTCCCGGCTCCCCACCGATCGGGTCGACCGGCTGCAACTCCAGCGAATGCCGGGCAAAGATCGCGTAGGGATCCCGCACAAGCCGTTCGATTTCGGTCACCGACAGCGTTTTCGGTCGCGCTCCCAATGGAGGTTTCGGGGCAGGCCGGTCTGCGGGACGCACATCGCCTGCCTGGCGATCCAAAAGCGCTGCGAGTTGCAAATAGCAGTTGCCCCGCGCCTCCATCGCAGCTGCGATCTCCGGTCCGGCCAAAGTAGTCAGACGCTGCAGCCATCTTGATGCGACCGTCGGAGCCCCATCAGCCCTTGCGGCACGGGAAAGAAGGACCCGCTTGGCACCCATCCCTTGTGCAAAATCATGGGCTGCTGCTCCCAGGCGCCGCTCCGGGGGTTCCAGCCCCATATCCCGTTTCATTGGCCGATTGAGCCAGGGATCGTTGCGGGTACGCTGCGGCCACGTGCCCTCGTTGAGACCGCCGAGTATGACAAACTCGAACGCTTGCAGGCGCGCTTCCATTGGCCCGAGGATTTGCACCCGCGGATCCCCCGGCAAGCGCCGGCGCACGGCGTCCCCCGACATCAATGCCGACAGAACAGATGGCCACTCGTGCGGCGGCACAGAAAGACCGCTGGCCTCTGCTTCCAACAGCCCGGACCAGAACGCCGCCAGCGCCTCACCAGCCTCGGCTGCATACAGCTCATCCGCGGCGCCTGTCTCATCCGCAGAAATCGCCTGCATGACATCGACATGCGCCTGAACGAGGTGGTCCACCGGCACAGGGTCCCGATCTCCGGCCATGTTCTCCAGCGGTGCGAGCGCGCTCTGAAGGCGTGCTGCGAGATCTGCGATCACATCCCAATCGCCCTCGTGCACCTTCTTCCAGCGCGGCGTATGTGCATTCTCGGCCGCGGCTCTGCAGGCCTCTACGGCCATGATCAAACCACTCGTACCAGGGCGGGGCCGTTCGCCGCGGATCACCCCGCGCTCCAAGGCCCGAGCTGCTGCGCGGATGTCCTTGATGGGCAGACCGAGCCGCGCCAGTGGATGTTTCAGAAGCGACAGAAGATCAATCGGGTCACATCCATTGAGCGCAAGCTTTGCGGCCAGGATCGCCAGGATGGCGGGCGCGGTTTGATCGAGCGGGCGGCCGGCACTGTCGTCAGCCTGGATGTTCCAGCGCGCAAGCTCCGCCGCCACGCGGCGGGCGAGCATCCGGTCCGGGGAGATCAGCGCTGCGGTCTCACCGAGTTCGATTGCCTCCCGCAAGGCAATGGCAAGGCTCAGCGCTTCGTCTGCCTCGTTGCGGGCCGTCATGAGACCGACATTGCCGAGTGCAGCGGCTCGGACTTCGATCGGCGTCGCATCCAGATACCTTGTCCAGCCGTCGGAGGTGTCCGCTGGCCGCAATGCCTCCGAGACCAGTTTCTGACGTTGGCGCTGCACAGCATCAGCTTCACCAAGCTCGCAAACATCCGCCCGCGTGACACCAAGCCGATCAAGCAGCTGTTTCAGGGAATACTGCGGATGAGAGGACAAGGGCGGAGGTGTTTTTGTCCCGCTTCCATGCCGTGTGCCGGGTACAAACCGCTTTCCAAGGGCCTCCCAGGACCGGTCATCAAGGTCCAGATCCAGCCCGGGCAGCACAATCACACCCTGCTCCAACCCGGCCACGGCTTTCAGAAGTTCAGCGGTTGCCGGCACCGAGCCGGTTACGCCTGCCACAATGACCGGACCTTTTGGCAACGTCATGGAAATGCGTTGGGCTTCCCGCCGGATCAGCGCGGACCGGCGGGCCTTCGGGTCCATCTTGCCAAGTTCTGCCAAATGCGCCGGCCAAGCCTCCTGAACAATCTGCAGAAAGTCCAGCGTGATCTGCCAATAGCGGGCATGATCGTCCGGCACCAGCCCGGCAAGCTCGCTCCAGTCCGCCTCTTCCGTTTCCACTTCATCCATCAGGGTCAGGAGATCGCCAGCCAGCCAGGCTGCATCGGCGGTCGATGCAGGAAGCCCAAGCGGCTCATCGGACCGCAGGGCCAGAGCTTCACGGCGCAAAGCGCCTTTCCAAGCCATAACCAGCCGGGTCATCGCCAGGTGCCGGTCGATCAGTGGCATGGCCGGCGGCAGCGGTTCCAGGTCCGGACCAGAACTCAGCGACTGGATATCCTCATCGGCATCACCGACCGGCCGGATAATTGGCAAAAGCACAGGCTTGCCGTCAAAAGCCTTCTGGAACAGGTCTGGCAGCAGGCGCGCGGCGCGGCGCGTCGGCAGGTACAGCGTTGCTGACGACAACAGCAATGGATCATCGAGCGGCCGGAACCCTGGAACGATTTGTCCGTTAACAAGCTTGTCTACAAAGGTCTCAAGAAAGGATACGGCGGGCGGGACTGTAAAAAGACGGGGCTGGTCCGGCATCTCTTAGGCAGCGCTTTCGCGAACTGCATATTCGGCGGCCCGGATTGCTTCCGGCGTTCCAATGTGCAGCCAGACACCTTCCATCTGGACACCAAACAACCGGCCGTTTTCGATTGCACGGTCGAACAAGACATTCATCGAGAATGGGCCATCCGGAGCGTCTTCAAACAAACGGGGATGCAAGATCGCAGCACCCGCATATGCGAATGGGGTGACGCCTTTTTCCGGCCTTCGGCTGAGCGTGCCATCACGTGCCATTTCAAAATCGCCACGGCCGGTATAAGCCACAGCCTTCACCGTTTCAGCGACCAGGAGCAATGCGTCCATGCGGCTGTCGTCCCAGGCATCGATCATATGCTCGAGATTCGGCTTGACGCCTTCGATCCAATAGCAGGTGTCCGAATTCAGCTGGAAAAAAGGATCGCTTCCGAGCAGCGGCAGCGCATTCTTTATCCCTCCACCGGTTTCCAGAAGCTGGGCGCGCTCATCTGAAATCAGAATGTCCATGTCCTGCCGCCGCCGGACATGAACCTCAACCAGGTCGGCAAGGTAATGAACGTTGACCACGCATTTTTTCACGCCAGCAGCAGCCAGCCGATCCATTCCATGATCGATCAGCGCCTGACCGTTTACCTCGATCAATGGCTTTGGTGTGGTTGCGGTCAGCGGGCGCATCCGCTTGCCAAGGCCGGCGGCCAGGATCATGGCATTGGTAGGGCGAAAGCGCGTGTCGGTCATCGTCGTACTCGGTTGTCTAATCAGCTCTTCAGCGTCCGGTCAGTATCATCCAATATGTCTTTGATACCAATCTTTCAAATCGGACAGTATGGGTGCCGTCATCACCCGGTCGAGATACCCTTCCATCCTTGGCAAGTGCCCAAGATAAGCAGGCTTATTGTCCCGCCTTGCAAGGCGGACGAAGATGCCGAGGATCTTGGAAATCCTCTGCGCCCCCATAACGACATAAGCCTGTTTGAACGCCTCGGGATCGACTTCTTGGCCAAGCCCCTTCCGCTTTTGGAGATAAGCATCAAAAAGGGCATTTTCCAGTTCAGGGTTGATGTCCGTTCGCGCATCCAATAGCAAGGAAACAACATCATAAGCGACTGGTCCGATCACCGTGTCCTGAAAATCAATCAGGCCAATGCGATCAGTGCCTGATGCCCCGACCTGCCAAAGCAGGTTCGGAGAGTGAAAGTCTCTCAGGACCCAACCACTTTGGGCCTCTGATATTCCATCCAGCAAACCTCGCCAAAGCGCCTCAAATTCCGCTCTGGTTTGATCGCTCGCTTCAGTTCCGGTTTTCTCTGGCAGATACCAGTCCAGCAAGAGATTCGCTTCAGAGACCAGTGCGTCAGCGGAGTACGCCGGAACCTGGTAGGTTTCACCCGTGTCCAGATCCACTGTTTCCGGAAACTTCCGGGCATGCATAGCCGCAAGGACATCGACAGCGGCGAAGTACCGCTCCGCGACAGGCTTGCCGTCAATGACGATCGTTTCGCTTCCGAGAAACTCAGACAGGACCAGCCCCTTGTCGAAATCCGCTCTCTTAATGGCCGGTGCGCGGAGGCCGATCTTGCGCAGTTCGCCGCCGATCGCTGCAACCGCACGGCAATCCTTCGCAAGGTGCACCTTGTCCATGTAGGACCGAATATTCTCTGGCAGTGTTGCATCAGAGAAGGGCCACCGCATGAGAACCAAATGCTCGTCACCGACCACGATTTTTTCAAACGTTCGAAGAGACGCATCGCCAGCCAGATGCTGCCGTTTGATCTGCCCGGCGTTCAGTGCTGTCTTCAAGAAACGGCGAACCTCAAGAGTGGCGAAGATCCGATTGCCCCATACCGGATCCTCGGAGTAGAACTCAACCTGGCGGGTGCCCTCATCCCCCCCATGGCGGAATTGAAGCCAAAGCGCTGACTTGGGCAACAGGTCTTCCGCCATCTCCGGCCACTCAATCAGAGCGGCACTGTCCTCCAGGTTTTCTTCCAGGCCCAGCTCCTCAAGTTCTTCCGGCTCTTCCAGCCGATACAGATCGAAATGGGCAAGTGGAAGCCTTGGCAAATCGTAAGGCTGAACCAATGTGAAGGTTGGACTCGGAACTTCCAAATCGGGATCGCCGGCGATATTGCGGATCAGCGCACGACTGAAAGTAGATTTGCCAGCCCCGAGATCCCCGGAAAGACACAACAGGTCTCCTGGTTTCAGGATTGCCGCAAGATCTTCGGCGAGTTGGCGCGTGTCACTCTCGTCTTTCAGCAGTAGGGACAAAAAGGGTGTGGGGAGATCGCGCAGCTGGTGGGACGCCATGTGGACGCAAACCTTATTCGGCCGCAGCCTGATCAGCCAGATCCGGATGCGCTGGGAAGACACAGGTTACGGTCGTACCCTTACCGACGACGCTGTCGATGTCGACAGTTCCGCCATGAAGCTCAACGAAGCTTTTGACGATGGCAAGGCCGAGGCCCGCACCCTGGCGGCGCGCGCCTGTGTCATGACCGACAAAACGATTGAAAACCTGAGTTAGAATTTCCGCAGGGATGCCGAGACCATGGTCCTGGACAACAAAGGTCACCTTGTCGTCGTCCCGGTCGCAGCTGATGTCGACAATGCCGTCGGGCTCAGAATACCGTACAGCATTGGAGATGAGATTGAACAGGACCTGACGCAGGCGTTTCTCGTCCGCAATCATATTGCCGATGTTGTCCGGAACCTGGGTCCTGAGATTTATGCGTGCTTCGGCGATCCGGTCTTTGAGCCCTTCGACTGCCGCTTCAACGGTGCTTGCAAGATCCACTTCGCGCAGATCCAGCTCCATGATCCCGGCGTCAAGCGTGGCAAGGTCCAAAATGTCGTTGATGATGGCAAGCAGCGCCGACGAGGAAGACTGGATGTAATCGGCGTATTCGCCCTGCTTTTCGGTGAGATCGCCAAACTTCGGATCTGCCAAAAGCTGCGCAAATCCTATGATGTTGGTCAAAGGCGAGCGCAGCTCATAGGAGACGTGCTGGATGAATGCGTTCTTGATCTGGTCGGCCTGTTCAAGCGCTTCGTTCTTTTCAAGAAGCGCCCGTTCCACATTCACACTGTCGGTCACATCCACAAACGTGACGAGGGTCCCACCGTCTGGCAAAGGCACCGTTGCATAGTCCAGCACGGCACCATTGTGGCGCTCCAATCGGCTGACATTCTGCGTTCGGTTGTCGACCAAGCCCGTAACATTGCTGGCGAGTTGCTCCCAGGCCGTTTTCTCATAGTCGTTCAACGCGCACGCGCTGACCACTTCATTGACATGCGGGAACTTGGAAAGTCGGTCTTCTTCAAGATCCCAGATCCGGCCAAAAGCCGGGTTCCAAAGCCGCAATTTTCCGTCAGACCCGAACACTGCGACGGCTTCGGACAAATTGTCCAGCGTTTCACCCTGAACTCGTGTAAGGGCGTTGTAGCGGCTTTCGAGATCCAGCTGCTCAGTGACGTTCTCATAGATATAGGTCACACCGCCTTGCGGATGCGGGTTGGCGATCACACGCAGGGTGCGGCCATCCGGCAAATGCCACCAGCTCTCACGTGCTTCGAGCGACTGATAGCCTTCCAGCATCTTGTTGCGCCAACCGCGGTAATCCGCCTGTTCGGGCAACTTCCGAGCAGCCCGCAGGGCGTCGAGGACCGCGCCATCTTCCGGATGGCTTTCCAGAAAGGCGGGATCAAGATCCCAAAGCTGACGGAAGGCAGCATTATAGAACTGCAGCTTCCGGTCGCCGCTATAAATCGCAACAGCGGCGGCCAGCTGATCCAGTGTCCGGCCATGAAACTCTTCTGCACGGCCAAGTTCTTTTTGAGCCTGTTCCAGTTCGCTGATGTCCACGGCAATACCGGCACCGCCGACATTCGCGTTGACATCGGTGATTTCAAACACCCGGCGCTGACCGGATGCAACGATTGGAATGCGCGCGCTGAAGCAGCCATCTTCGTTTCGCTGAACGGCCATTGCAGTGCGCGCCGCGGCATCGAGGAATGTCGCCCCTTCCTTGACAGCCGCCTGTGCATCAGGCATCTCGACAGCTTCTGCATAAGCGTCGTTTGCCCAAATTACATTGCCCTCAGCATCCCGTTGCCAAGCAGGGGCCGGCATGGCGTCGAGGAGCGCGTGCAACATGTGCAGCTCACCAGAGATCTTTGCGTTGCGGGTTTGCAGTTCAGCCTGCGCCTGGCGCTCACCCGTGAGATCCCGGAGCCGCAACACCACCGCACCACCCGTCGTGCGGCCCAGTGCTTCCACGTAACTGCCAGTCCGGGTCTTGAGTGTAGTGTTGAACGTTTCGCCTGTGCGGAAAACAAGGTCCAGATGACGCTCAAGATCGCCCGCGCATTTTGCCGTCAGCCAACTGCCGAAAGCCAGCAGCTGAGCCGGTGGACGCGGAACCCCTGACTTTTCAGGAAGAATGCCCCAGATCTGCGGCATCGCGCCATTGCCCGTCCAGACGATGACGCGCTGCTCGTCTGTATTCAACATGGCTTCAAGACGGTCGACGCGGAATTTGAGATCGCGCTTTTCCTGTTCAAGCGCCTCTGTCAATTGGCCGGATTGGGCACGGTGGCGCACCAGCGCAATAGCTGCAGTGACTGCAAAGGCGCACATGCCGCCAAGAGCACCAAACATGACCATTGTGTCGGGATTGATTGCCGCAAGTGTGCCGGAGAGAAAATCCGCGGCCGCAGCAGGGCTGCCAGACAGAGCCATCGCCAATCCCGACACACTGCCGAGTTTGATCGTTTTAAGACTCCAATCCTGCCACGTCGTGCGGCCTCGCACGCCGTTTCCGCTGCCTTCCGGCATTCCAAGATCCCCTTACACCGCCTTCGCCCGCTAATTCTATCGGGATGCAGCCCCCGATTATTGGGAGCAAATCAAAGACATCCGCCTTCTGGCCTCTGATTCGCTAAAACCATAACCTTTTTGAGAATCGCGCAGAAGAGTCCCTTGCTGAAAAGTTAACAGGACCCTTCAAATTGAAGGGTCCCGCATTTTTTTGTTCACAATGCCGAATCGCAACCTTCACCATATCTAGTATGGCGAGGCGCCGGAATCAGTATTTGTAGTGTTCCGACTTGAACGGACCGGACTTGTTAATCCCCAGATAATCCGCTTGGTCGTCACTCAATTCGGTTAACGTCACACCAAGCTTTGCCAGGTGCAAACGGGCAACCTTTTCATCGAGGTGCTTCGGAAGCACATAAACTTCGTTCTTGTACTGATCGCCCTTGGTGAAGAGTTCGATCTGCGCAAGCACCTGGTTGGTGAAGCTTGCAGACATAACGAAGCTCGGGTGACCTGTCGCATTGCCAAGGTTCACCAGACGCCCCTGAGACAGCAGGATCATCCGCTTACCATCCGGGAACTCATACATGTCGACCTGGTCCTTGACCGGACGCAGTTTGGTGTTTTTCAGAGCGGCAACCTGAATTTCATTGTCGAAGTGACCGATGTTACAGACGATCGCCATGTCCTTCATGCCACGCATGTGGTCGAAGGTGATGATGTCCTTGTTGCCGGTCGCGGTGACATAAATGTCGCCTTCCGGCAGAACCTGTTCCATGGTCTTGACTTCGAAGCCGTCCATGGATGCCTGAAGTGCGCAGATCGGGTCGATCTCTGTAACGATGACCCGGGCACCAGCGCCTGCGAGAGATTGCGCCGAGCCCTTGCCGACATCCCCATAGCCGCACACAACCGCGACCTTGCCGGACATCATAACGTCGGTACCGCGGCGGATACCATCTACCAGAGATTCGCGGCAGCCATAGCGGTTGTCGAACTTGGACTTGGTCACGCTGTCATTGACGTTGATCGCCGGGAACGGCAGCTTGCCGTTTTTCTGCATTTCATAAAGACGCAGAACACCTGTGGTGGTTTCTTCCGTGACACCCTGCAGCATGTCGCGCTGCTTGGTGAACCAGCCCGGATTGCCCGCTGCGCGCTTCTTGATCTGCGCGAAGAGAGCTTCCTCTTCTTCGGACTTCGGATTTTCGATCAGATCCGTTTCACCTGCCTCAACGCGGGCACCGAGCAGGATGTAAAGGGTGGCGTCGCCACCATCGTCAAGGATCATGTTGGCGCCGCCTTCGAAATCGAAGATCTTGTCGGCGTAGTCCCAATATTCCTCAAGCGTTTCGCCCTTTACAGCGAAAACCGGAACGCCGGATGCGGCAATGGCAGCTGCTGCCTGATCCTGTGTGGAGTAGATATTGCAAGACGCCCAACGGACTTCCGCGCCCAGCGCGACCAGCGTTTCAATCAGAACCGCCGTCTGAATGGTCATGTGCAAGGATCCCGCAATCCGGGCCCCTTTGAGCGGCTTGCTTTCGCCGAACTCTTCCCGGCACGCCATCAGGCCCGGCATTTCGTGTTCCGCGATTTCGATTTCGGTGCGGCCCCAGTCTGCGAGTCCGATATCCTTGACGATGTAATCAGCCATGAAAGTTTCCTGCTGTTTGCGCCAGCCTCTGTTGCCGGGCCAACTCGATTTTGCGCCGCGTCTGTCGGAAAACAGATCCAGTCGATTGACTGCTGCGCGGCAAGTGGCCGGATTGCGAGCAACGCCACAATCCATTGCCGGGGTTATACCCCCGCACCGCATGTCATGCAATAAAGATATAAAGAATTCTTTATATGATTAAGTCATCGCTAGGATGGGGCATCGAGACATGGACTCGGCTGAGCTCCAACTCGCCGATACCGTCTAGCTCCGGTAAAGATCTTCACGTGTCGGCGGCATAGACGACGGGCCCTTTGTGCGCTTGGTCGACACAGTCTGGAAGATGTTGACCGTGCCGCGCTGGAAGCCAAGGGAGACACCCGTCAAATAGGCCAGCCACAAGCGGTATTTTTCTTCCCCAACTACAGCAATTGCTGCCTCTTTGGCGCGCATCAGGTTCTCGGCCCACAGTCGAGTCGTGCGTGCATAGTGCTCCCGCCAACCTTCGACGTCGTGCACCTCAAAACCGTAGGATTCCAGATTGGTAAGTGTCCATCCGATGTGGTCGACCTCGCCGCCAGGAAAAATGTATCTGACGAGCGCCTTATACTCTGCACGCTTGCGCCGGAAGTTCTTGAGGCTCTTTTTGCCCCGGCGCGTGATCGCATGGTGGAGATAGATCCCACGCGGACGCAGAAGACGATGAACGGCCTGGTAGTATTCCTCGTGATGATCCAGGCCGACATGCTCAAACATCCCTATGGAGGAAATCTTGTCGAACTCGCCTTCCATCTCACGGAAGTCCTTGAGCTCGACAGAAACTTTGCTTTCCAGGCCCTTGGTCTTGATCCGCTCCCGAGCGAGAACGGCCTGCTCTTCCGACAAAGTCACGCCTGTTGCCGTCACACCATAATGCTCGGCCGCATAACAAATCAGAGCCCCCCAGCCGCACCCGATGTCGAGCATTCGGTCCCCCGGCTTCAGGCGCAGCTTCCGGCAAATCATCTCCAGCTTGTCCCGCTGTGCGGTCGCAAGATCTGTGTCCCATGTCTTAAAATATGCACAGGTGTAGAGCATCTCCGGATCCAGAAAGAGCCGATAGAACTCGTTGGAGACATTGTAGTGAAAGGCAATGTCGGTCTGCCCGCTCCCGGACTGCTGAGCCGCATTGCCGCCGTCCAGTTGCGCTTGTTGTTTATCGGATGCGCGCGGTGCAAAGAACAGCTTTACCGCTGATCCAACGACGAGGCGTTTGTTCAGACGCTTCAACAGTGTCTTTGATTTGACCGACGGACGCTTGTCTGCGAAATCAAACAGCGACCCGCCCCGTGGCTCGACTTCCCCGCGCGCATAAAGTTCAAGAACCGTCTTTAAGCTGGGACGCCGCAAAAGCGCCGGGATTGCAGTGCCGGAAATGAATAGGCGGAGTTCGCTCTCCTGGCTATTTTCCGGAATGACTGTTCCATCTGGAAGCTCGAAAGAAAAGTCGGCCCCCAATGCATCATGAACATGGGCCAGCAGGTCTTTTGTCACCTGCATATTCCGATCCATAACCGCGTCCAACTTGCCCTCCAACTCAATGGTCAAACCTTGCGGCGTGTCGAGACGGTCAGTCTTCTTCCCCGAAGCCGCTTTCAACCAAATCCGTGATGGCCTCAAGCGCAGGTTCGGCTTGCGCGCCGCTTGTGCGGACCTTAATGCAGCAGCCGGGGCTGGCCGCGAGCATCATGAGACCCATGATCGAGGTGCCACCCACTGTCTGGCCATCTCTTGAGACTTCCACGTCGGCGTCGAAAGTCTCAACCAGCTTTACCAATTTTGCCGATGCCCGGGCGTGCAAGCCGCGCCGGTTTACAATCGTCAGGTCTTTTTCCAACACGCTTTTCGCGTCCTGTTCTTGTTAATTCTGTCCCGACAGCACCTGGCTCGCGACTGAGATATATTTTTGTCCGGCCTGCCGCGCCTCGTCAACAGCCTGCGGAAGCTCACGATCAGCCCGAACGCTGGCCAATTTGATCAGCATCGGCAGGTTTACACCTGCAACGACTTCAACGGACTTGCTGTCCATAACAGAGATCGCAAGGTTGGACGGCGTGCCTCCGAACATGTCTGTCAGAAGAACCACACCTTTGCCTGTATTTGCGGCATCGACCGCCGCCAAAATGTCCTGCCGGCGCTGTTCCATATCGTCATCCGGACCAATGGAGATCGTCTCGACCTGCTCCTGTGGGCCAACAACATGTTCCAGTGCTGCCTTGAATTCCTCGGCGAGGCGCCCGTGAGTGACGAGGACAAGTCCAATCATGCGTATAAAAACCCGATCATCGAGATTTGCTTCAGCTCATTTGAGAGCCGGGCGTTTACCAGCCTGCTGCACTCTCGGCAACCGTATCGCCAGTTGCAAGCAAAAAAGGAAAGGGCCGCCTTAAAAATAGTCAGGGCTATTTGAGTAGTGATGCCTGAAGGCCCAGCGGATCAATCGTACACTCGAAAAAGTATCATCTTCGGGGCAACGAAGAAGCGGGCAGACTACGCCCAAAACGGTTTCCTTATTGCAAGGCTCCTCCGGCAGGCGTTCCAACGCTTCCCTCTGACACAAATCAACAATCAGATGAACTTGCGCATTGGGTAAAAACCCTGCCTGCACAATACCGGTGCCGCGCACTTCCATCAGGCCTTCAAGCACCTTTGGCGGCTCCGCCAGCAGTTGCCCGGATTCTCCGTTCAACAGCACGCGATCATCCGCGACAAGAGCCGCGAAGTGCCCGCGTGATCGCGCCGCTTCGAGAATTGTGTCACTCAATAACGACTTGCCGCTCCCGGACTTGCCGCGGATCAGAAGTCCCTTGGTTCCGACAACAAGGCAGTTTGCGTGGATGTTGTTGGCTGTCACTTCTTGCGGCCTACAGGCAAAATGATCGTGAACCGGGCGCCGGCGATCCGGTCCATCCCGTCTTTGCCGGCTTCAATCCGGTTGGTTGCCGAAATTGATCCGCCGTGCGCATCAATGATCTGCCGTGAGATCGAGAGACCAAGGCCAGAATTGTTGCCGAAGCCCTCGCCGTCCGGCCTGTCGGTGTAAAACCGCTCGAATATCCGTTCCGTGTTTTCCGCGCGGATACCGGGTCCATCGTCGTCCACGGTGATCTTGATTTCCCGGCCATCGCGGCCAAGATCCACCCGGACGGTTCCCTTTTTCGGCGAAAACGAACGGGCGTTGTCAAGAAGATTGCTGATCACCTGACCAAGCCGAATGTCATGGCCCTGGACTTCGTAAGGCTTGGTGCCGGGCGCGTCGGCGACGGTCAGTTTAACTCGCGGGTCCCCCTTGTCGGACCGCTCATTTGCTGCGTCTGCCATGTTCCGAAGGAGCTCGGCAATGTCGATCGTTTCTGATTGCGTCCGGGCAAGTTCTGCATCCAGGCGGGACGCATCGGAGATGTCGCTAATCAACCGGTCGAGACGGCGGACGTCATGCTGAATGACTTCCATCAGCCGGTTACGGGAGTCCTCGTTTCTAGCAAGCGGCAGTGTTTCGACCGCGCTTCTCAGGGACGTCAGCGGGTTCTTGAGTTCATGTGCAACGTCAGCCGCAAAACGCTCAATCGCGTCAATCTTGTCATAGAGCGCGTTGGTCATTTCACGGAAAGAGCGCGCCAGGTGACCAATCTCGTCCTGCCGGTCGGAGAACTCCGGGATTTCTTCGCGCGACGTCGTGGATCCGGTCCTAACCCTGTCAGCAGCCGCGGCAAGACGGCGCACAGGTCCTGCAATGGTCCCGGCCAGAAGGATCGACAAAAGGATCGTGACCGTCGCAGCAAACAAGAAAACACGGATGATCGCGATGCGCTCGGCCCGAACAATGGCATCAATATCACCGCCCTGCGTTGACAAGAGCAAAGTGCCGAGCACGGCACGAAACCGCTGGATCGGAACCGCCACGGAGACAATCAGTTCACCACGCTGGGATATCCGGGTCACACTGGCCGGAGATCCTGCAAGGGCCGCCTCCACTTCAGGATAAGCTCGGCCGTCGCCTGCACCAACCTCCTGGTAGAGCGGCAGGTCGCCCTGCTGCATCCATCGCTTGCTCCACTGCCAGAGTGTGTCCCAAAAGCCTTCTTCCTCGACATTGGGCGGCGGCAGATCAAAGCGCAAAATCTGCGCACTGGAATAAAGGTGGCGGGAATCCAGGATCAAAATCCCCTCCGGATCGTAGATCCGCGCACGGGTTTTTGTCGGAGAAATCAGCCGACGAAGAACAGGGCCGACACGTTCAGGATTGATTGGAAAGTCCAGGCTTTCAAGATCATCACCAGCCGTCGGCGTGATGCTCTCGCCTGCCTGAAGCTGCAACAAACGTTCCGGATCGACCGTAATCGTTCCGGTATCGACGGTCGCCGATGCCGCAATTGCACCGGCAATGATCTCCCCTTGCGTGAGGAGGCTCTGCACCCGTGCATCAATGAGACCGGCACGGAACTGATTGAGGTAGAGGATCCCGATCACGAGAGCGATAAGCCCAACCAGATTGATCGCAATAATCCGGCGCGTCAGGGAAGACAGCACGTATGTCCCGAAGACCCGGCCCACCCGGCTCAAGATCCTACGGCGAACGCGCTTCTTGCTCAAACGGCGCAGCTTGGAGCGCTCCGAACCGCCTTCCGGTTCAGAGATCTGCACGTCGTCCAGATGTTCGCTTTCCACCGCCATTCAGGCCCACCTTCAGGTCTGTGGCCTCCAGCTCAAACCTCTCTGAACCGGTACCCAACACCATAAAGGGTTTCGATCATGTCGAAATCGTCGTCAACCACTTTGAACTTCTTGCGCAGACGTTTGATGTGACTGTCGATGGTGCGGTCGTCAACATAGACCTGATCATCGTAGGCCGCATCCATCAACGCATTCCGGCTTTTGACGACCCCCGGACGTTGGGCCAGGGCTGATAGAATAAGGAATTCGGTGACGGTCAACGTAACCGGCTTGTTGTTCCATGTGCAGGTATGCCGCTCCTGATCCATGACCAGCTGTCCGCGCTCCAGCAACTTGTCTGCATCATCCCTTGGCGCAGATGCATCGCGCGGTTGGGCACGGCGCAGCACCGCGCGGACACGCTCGACCAGCAAACGCTGGGAGAACGGCTTCCGGATGAAGTCGTCCGCGCCCATCTTGAGACCGAACAGCTCGTCAATCTCATCGTCTTTGGACGTCAGAAATATGACCGGGAGATCGGATGTCTGACGCAACCGGCGCAGCAATTCCATGCCATCCATTCGCGGCATCTTGATATCGAAGATCGCCAGTTCGGGCGGATCGCTTTGCAGGCCGTCAAGCGCGGAGGTTCCATCCGTGTAGCTCTGGACCCGATATCCTTCCGCCTCCAATGCAATTGATACGGAGGTCAGGATATTGCGGTCGTCATCAACCAGGGCAATCGTTGGCATATTTGTCTTCGTCCACTTCCGGAAACGCACCGACGGCACGCGTCGGTCAAACAGTAACACAAAGCCTTTGGCCTGCTAAATGCGCAAAAATTAAGGCGATCGGGCCATTTACAATATGCAAGGTAACGCGCGCATAGCCGAGGCAGCCCTTCTGGCGGGCTAAAACATTTCTCCAGATGGCGGGGATAGCTCAGCGTTACAAGCCCCACTCCTAAAGCACGCAATAATGAGCTGAAACACTTTCAGCTGTTGTCCGAGCGCCAAACGCAAATGCTGTCAGTTTCATTGGTGACATCAGTTGGGCGATCAGGTTCTCTCCTTACCCCGCCTGCCGCTGCGGGAACAAACTGATAGGCGGCGACACACCGCTTTAAATGAATTTTGCGTGCGCTTCCGATCTCTATGCTCTGCCGCAGCGTTCTCAAATAAGGCGAGAATGAGATCGCCCCCTTTCGGCGCAATCACGTCACAGACCGAAAAAGCGCGTTTCAGCCGCATATACTTTCGCCTCAACAGACAAGTCGAAGAATTCGAAAGTTTCGTTTTTTTGTTTGCCGCCCAAATTAATTAAGCGGTATTTATTCGCGTATTTTAATCGATTAAACAAACACATAGCCCTTTGGCCGCCTTGCTGCATTTCTGCGCATCCACTAGGTTCGCAGCCCTTAAGACCGGGTTCAGTATTTGTTAACACTGCCCGGCCGCTAACAAATAGCTCCCACAACAAGGATCTCGGGATCATGCAGGAAGTAGGCGATAGGAATTCAGCCATTGGCAGCGAAACGTTCGGCTTCAAAGGACTGAAAGCGCTCTATTGGAACCAGAGCGAGCCTGCGCTTTATGAGTATTCCCTGAACCGAGGTGAAAGCCAGCTGGCCGCTGGCGGTGCTCTGGTCGCAGAAACCGGCGTACACACCGGCCGCTCGCCGAAAGACAAGTTTGTGGTTGTCGATGACCAGACCAAGGACGCCGTCTGGTGGGACAACAACGCACAAATGTCCCGGGATCAGTTTGATCTCCTGATGAGTGATTTCCTGGCACATGCTGAAGGAATGGAGCTTTTCGCGCAGGACCTTTACGGCGGAGCAGATGCCGACCACCGCCTGCCGGTCCGCGTGTACACCGAATATGCGTGGCATTCTCTTTTCATCCGCAATCTGCTGCTGCGCCCGGAGCGCAACGACCTCGCAGGTTTTGCGCCAGAAATGACGATTGTCGATTTGCCAAGCTTTACGGCCGACCCGGCCCGCCACGGCTGCCGCAGCGAGACCGTGATCGCCGTTGATCTTACCCGGAAGATCGTTCTGATCGGCGGCACGTCCTATGCCGGCGAAATGAAGAAGTCGGTGTTTACCGTTCTTAATCACCTGCTTCCGGAAAAAGGCATCATGCCGATGCACTGCTCGGCCAATGTTGGCGACAACGGCGATACAGCGGTCTTCTTCGGTCTGTCCGGTACCGGCAAAACAACCCTGTCCGCTGATCCGTCACGCACTCTGATCGGCGATGACGAGCACGGCTGGAGCGAAAACGGCGTCTTCAACTTTGAAGGTGGCTGCTACGCAAAGACCATCAAACTGTCCGCAGAGGCAGAGCCGGAAATCTATTCCACCACTCAGCGGTTCGGCACGGTTCTGGAGAATGTTGTGCTGGACGCAGATCGGGTTCCGGATTTCGACGATGGTTCGAAAACAGAAAACACCCGTGCCGCCTACCCGATCCACTTCATTTCCAATGCCAGCGACACTGGCTGTGCGCCGGTCCCGAAGACAATCATCATGCTGACGGCAGATGCATTTGGCGTCATGCCTCCAATCGCCCGGCTCACCCCGGCCCAGGCAATGTATCACTTCCTATCCGGTTACACAGCGAAGGTGGCGGGCACAGAAAAAGGTGTGACCGAGCCGCAAGCGACGTTCTCAACGTGTTTCGGTGCGCCGTTCTTGCCGCGCCATCCGTCCGAATACGGCAATCTGCTCAAGGATTTGATCGCCAAGCACAATGTCGATTGCTGGCTGGTGAACACCGGCTGGACCGGCGGCGCGCATGGTGTCGGCCACCGGATGCCGATCAAGGCGACCCGAACCCTTTTGCAAGCTGCACTCTCCGGTGATCTTTCGAACGCAGAATTCCGGACAGATGCAAACTTCGGCTTCGAAGTTCCTGTTGAAGTTGCCGGTGTCGATACTGAGATCCTGACGCCGCGCGACACTTGGTCAGACAAAGAGGCTTATGACGCACAAGCTGCAAAACTGGTCGACATGTTCGTAAACAACTTTGAGACCTTCGAACCACATGTCGACAACTCTGTCCGCAGCGCAGCGCCCTCCGTCCGGCTCGCGGCAGAATAAACATCCGCTGACAAGTGGACCAATTGAGGAGCACCTGCCAACCGGCAGGTGCTTTTTCTTTGGCAGCTTCTTCTTTCATCCGTTTGTGAACCCGCTATATTTACGAATGGATCCAAGGAGATTGAACCATGCAGGATGGCAACAGCCGCACCGCTCCCGACATTTTGGCAACCACCCAAACCTGGAAAGAGGCGGGCCGCTCGGTGGCCTTGGCGACTGTCGTTGAGACCTGGGGGTCCGCGCCCCGCCCCACCGGATCGCATCTGGTGATCGATGCCGATGGTAATTTTGAAGGCTCGGTGTCCGGTGGCTGCGTCGAAGGTGCCGTCGTTGCGGAAGCCATTGATGTGATCGAGACAGGTAAACCGGCGATGCTTGAATTTGGCGTTGCTGATGAAACCGCTTGGCGGGTTGGACTGTCCTGCGGCGGCCGCATTCGCGTTTATGTCGAGCCTGTTAACTGATTGAGTGTTTTGGATGCCACCTTTTGAAACCTTATTGGCCTTTTTTGCCGCGACCGCACTTTTCGCCTACATGCCAGGACCTGCCCTCCTTTACACCGCTGCCCAGACGATCGCGCGTGGACGTCGCGCCGGCTTTCTTGCAGCTCTCGGCATTCATATGGGCTGCTACGTGCACGTCTTTGCAGCAGCTCTCGGGCTCTCCGCGATCTTTTCTGTTGTTCCGAGTCTTTACTTCGCGCTGAAAATCATTGGAGGCGCCTATCTGATTTTTCTCGGCGTTCAGATGATCCGCGCACGGGCGGACAGCGGAGCAATACCCAACCTGCCTCAAAAAAGCGGTCGGCGGGCCATGGTGGACAGCTTCCTCGTAGAAGTCCTCAATCCGAAGGTCGCCGTCTTTTTCATAGCATTTCTGCCACAATTCGTTAGCCCGGAAGCGGCCCTTCCAGTCTGGGCACAGTTTCTCATTCTCGGGACGATCGTCAATTTTGCGTTCACGTCTGCTGATGTCGTCACAGTGATCTTTGCATCAGAAGTCAAAAAGCGTTTCACGCGTCAATCCAGAATGCAGGCAATCACCAGGTGGGCCGGCGGCTCACTGCTTGTCGGACTGGGGCTGAAACTGGCAACGGATCGCAGCTGACATGGACCTTTCACTCCTCCGCCAAATGAATGTGGAACGGGCTGCCCGAAGGGCGGCTATCCTGGTCACGGATATGACGGCCGGCAGCCAACGGCTGATCAAGAGGGACGTTGCTTACAGTGACGACCCTCTGGCTGAAGAGTTCGACAAGCGCTTCCTGTCCGGTAAATCCGGCCTTGTCAAAACCGATGCAGGCGAAGCTTTTCTGACTGTCTCTGTTCCCGCACCCCGGCTTGTCCTCATTGGGGCCGTACACATCAGTCAGGCACTGGTTCCAATGGCTGAAATTGCAGGCTTCAATGTCAGCGTGATTGATCCACGCACGGCCTTTGCGACCGAAGACCGGTTTCCTGGATCCAGCTTGTTGGCTGAGTGGCCGGAAGATGTCCTGAGAGTTGAGCCATTTGACCCTTACACCGCCGTCGCGGCGGTCACCCATGACCCCAAGATCGATGATTACCCACTCATGGAAGCGCTCAAGACCGGATGTTTTTATGTGGGTGCTCTTGGCAGCAAAAAGACCCATGGCAAGCGCCTGGAGCGGTTTCGTGAAACGGGCTTGTCAGAGGATGTAATGAGCCGGATTGAAGCGCCAATCGGTCTAGATATTGGCGCAGCCTCCCCTCAAGAAATTGCAGTAGCGGTCCTCGCCTCCGTGATCAAGGCCTTACGAAAACCCGAAGGGGTTTCGTCATGAAGAGGGGCCTGGAATGAAGTTTGGCCCCGTTGCGCCGATGGAAGCTGAGGGCTGTGTGCTCGCCCACTCGACCAAACTGCCCGGCCTCATCCTCAAGAAAGGGCATCGCTTAACAGAAACCGACTGTGCTCTTTTGAGCGAGGCCGGCTTGGAGACGATTGTTGTTGCGCGCCTTGAAGCCGGAGACCTGGACGAAGACGCAGCGGCAGCCCGACTAGGAGGCGCTGCCCAAGGTGCCGGTCTGTACACGGACGCGCCGTTTACGGGCCGGATGAACCTGTTTTCAGACATCGACGGTGTTCTGGTTATTGATGAAGCCGCGGTCACAGCTGCCAATAGAATAGATCCGGCGATTACCTTTGCAACGCTCGCAAATCATACTCGCGTCACGCCGGGCCGGATGGTTGCAACTGCCAAGATCATCCCGTTCGCTGTGGCCGATGACTTGCTCGGAAAAGCCGAAACCGCGATTAATGGTGCGGTCCACGTCGCCCCGTTTTCTGCCCGCAAGGTTGGCTTGATCGCGACATGCTTGCCCCATTTGAAACCTTCCACGATGGATAAGACCCGCCGGATACTCGAAGACCGGCTTCGGGCAAGCGGTAGTCATATCGCGGCTGAATTGCGCGTCGACCATACCGAAGAGGCTGTTGCTGCTGCCATCTCCCAAATGAAAACCCGCGGCGTGGACTTGCTGATCCTGTTCGGTGCGTCCGCTGTTGTTGACCGGGAAGATGTTCTTCCTGCAGCGCTGGAAAGAGCTGGCGGCGACGTTCGACACCTCGGCATGCCGGTGGACCCGGGCAACCTTCTCATGCTGGGCGATTTCAACGCAATGCCTGTGATCGGAGCACCTGGGTGCGCCCGCAGCCCAAAGGAAAACGGCTTTGACTGGATCCTTGATCGCCTGCTCGCCGGATTAGCAGTTTCAACCCACGACATCACCAGCATGGGCGTTGGAGGCCTCTTGATGGAGATCGGAACGCGGCCGCAACCAAGGGCCCCTAAGGCCCCCAGTTCGAAGCCGAAGATCGCAGCGATCATTCTGGGCGCCGGTAAGTCCTCCCGCATGGGTGGACCAAACAAGCTGCTGGCGCAACTGGATGGCAAGTCGCTGATACGCCACGCTGCAGAAACGGCTTGCGGTGCTGATTTGATCGAAACCGTTCTGGTCACTGGTCATCTTGCTGAGAGGGTCGAAGCCGAAGTTGATGATCTTGATCTGAATGTCACGTTTAATCCCGACTATGCAGATGGGATGGCAGGCTCGATCCGCGCTGGCATGAATGCTCTAAAAACTGACCCGGACGCTGTTGTTATTCTACTCGGCGACATGCCGCGCATTACGCCAGAGGATTTGAACCACCTCATTGGTGCCTACCAGGAAAGCTCCAGCAACCTGATCGTCACAGCGACAGCCGACGGGAAACGCGGCAATCCGGTACTCTGGGACCAGCGATTTTTCGACGCCCTCAAATCCTTGACCGGTGACATTGGCGCTCGACATATTATTGCTGAGAATCCGGGCTTCGTAGCGGAGGTCGAACTTGGTGATGCGGCCCGGCTCGACTTGGACACGCCCCAAGCACTGTTTGCAGCCGGTGGGCAGCTCCCGCCAGATGACCAGCAATAAAGCGCTAAACAACGGAAGTTGTTCGGCTTTCTGAGCAAAGGTAAACCAGGCTTAACCGGCTATGCAGGAAATGCAAGGCCGACATGCCTGCTATTCTATTGCAATTTTGTGACATCCGACCTATGTACTCGGTGCGCTTGCTGAAGAGCTCTCTGCTTGCAGGGGTGGGCCATGAAAAACGTCCCGGGCGTCTGCTAAATCCGATTTATTTCAAAGGCTGTTCGGATCCTCACTTGAGGAGGATGCTCGAGCGCTTTTGTTGTGTGCGTACAGAATAAAGGAAACTGTCATGGCTGACTTGTCTCTCCCGCGCCCGGGCTGCTGTAAATGGGCAGAAGGCGACGCTGGAAATTACACCTTCCCGTGCTCCAACCGGGTCGAGCCGGGCGTTTCTTACTGTGACGACCACCGCTCCATCGTTTACATCCCACCGGAAGAGCGCCGCCGCAACCGTTCTGGTGGTGGCATGAGCTTGTCCTTCCGACGCGCAGCGTAAATTTTCAGCTGCTTGAAAATAAAAGCAGTTCTCCGTGGATCCTCCACGCGACTCGAACCCGGCCCCAGGCCGGGTTTTTTGTTGGCGCTCCCTGACACTTTTAACGATCAATCTTTGCTCCAATACGTTCCGATTTCCGTATATATTACCTATTCTTTCAATTTACCCTGCGTTCTTTACCCCTTTTTACTGCCGTCTCAAAGCTTTCGTTGTTTCATTTTTAGATATTTTTTATTCAATTATTGGACCCAGTTAAGAATTTGTTTTTAACCGACCGGTACTTTTTCCCGTACTAGATTTGTTGCAAAGCAACCTAGACGACGGGCAGGATGGATATACACCTGGTTGAAAATGAGAGGGAACGCCTGGACGCGCTGCACGCACTGCAGATCGTTGGCTCTGAGCGTTTGCCGGAATATGATGCGGTGGTGGAAGCCGTTGCAGCCATCTTCGATTGCCCCATCGCATTGATTTCTCTGGTAGATGAACGGGTTCAATGGTTCAAGGCCGCCTGCGGCGTTGATATCGAAGGCACTGCGAGAGAAGTTTCCATCTGCCAACATGCCCTTTCAGCTGATGATCTGTTTGTCGTTCCAGATACACTGAGCGATGAAAGATTTCGCGACAATCCGTTAGTCATGGGCGAGCCGAATATCCGTTTCTATGCCGGTTGTCCTCTAAGTCTGGATGGAAAAAACAGGCTCGGCACTCTCTGCGTCATCGACCAAAGACCACGCAAGCCGGCCCGGCAGCAATTGAACCAGCTGCGACGGATGGGCCGGGTGGTCGAGGGGCTTCTGAAATCTCATCAGGCAAATGTAGAAAAAGAAGCAGCGCTTGCGCGTGCAGAAGCAGAACATGAAGAGGCCGTGGGCAAAGGCCGGCTGCTTGAGGAAATAGCCGCCGTATCAGGTGTTGGCGGCTGGGAGTTGTGCATGAACTCTCAAAAGCTGACATGGACGCGTAAGACCCACGAGATCCATGACGTATCAGACGACTATGTCCCGAGCGTCGAAACAGCCATTGACTTCTATGCGCCAGAGGCCCGGGGGACAATCACCAAGGCGGTTGCGCGTGGTATTGAGCAAGGACGCGGCTGGGATGCGGAACTGCCGCTGATAACCGCCAAAGGACGCCAAATCTGGGTGCGTGCTGTGGGCCGTCCAATCGAAAAGGACGGCGAAACCATCAAGCTTGTTGGCGCATTTCAGGACGTAACTGAGCGGAAACAAGTTGAACAAGCGGTCCGCGAATCGGAAGCGGCGCACCGGACAACCCTGGAGACGCTCAGTGAAGGCGTCTTGGTGCTCGACAAATCCGGAGTTATTCAATCATGCAATCCGGCAGCCGCGCATTTTTTGGGATCGATTGGCAACCGGCTGGTAGGCCGAAATGTAAGTGACCTGAGTGTCGGGGTTATCTGTCAGCTCGGGGTCGACAATGAAGAGGTCAACGCGCTGGCTCTGGCTGCGCAAGACCCAATTCTCGTTTGTGATGCGACAGCCGAATTGCGGCATACCGGGAATTCAACTGTCCGCTGGCTTCGTGTAAATGCGAGAGAGATCGAGAAAAACAGCGACTTGGGTTTCAACGGAGTCGTCGTTTCACTGACCGACATCACGGAAACCAAACGCCAGGCGAATACGCTCCAAGGCATTTTCGACAATTTCCCGGGCGGTGTGGCGCACTACAGCGACAACTTCCAACTCGCATCTTACAATGACGAATTCGGCAAACTGCTCGGTTATCCCGCGGATATGTTACGGCAGAAGTTGCACATTCTGGATTACCTCAAGTTTTCAGCCGAAAGAGGTGATTATGGGCCCGGAGACCCGGAGAAACTTGCTCTGGAGAAGTTCAGGCTAAACTCTCCCTCCAAAGCTTACAGCTACGAGCGCCAGAACGCTGATGGGCGATACCTCGAAGTCCGCTACACCCCATTGCCGGCGGGCGGTTCCATTTTCAACTTCTTTGACGTGACTGATCGCAAGGAAATGGAAAAAACGCTGGCCGAGAGCGAACGTCTGGCCCGAGACAGGTTGGCAGAGCTCGAAGCCGTCCTCGGCAACATGCGCCAGGGCGTGAGCGTATTCGACAAGGACGGCAAGCTCATCTTGTGGAACCAGCAATACCTGGACATCTTCCGGAAGCCCTATGGCGAGGTGCGCGAAGGTGTCAGCCTTATTGATTTGCTTCAGGCAGAAAAAGACCGCGGCGATTTCGATGGCAACGTCGAAGAACACTATAAATCGCTCTATGAAAAACTGTCCCGCGGCGAAGTCGTCCGTTCGAAATTCACACATCCCGACGGCAAGGTGATCGGGGTGGTCCATGCACCATTGCCGGACGGCGGATGGATCGGGACCCACGAAGACATCACTTTGCGCGAAGAAGCCGCAGCGCGCATTACCCATGCGGCCCACCACGATGACCTGACTGGTCTTGCTAACCGCGCGCTCTTCACGGCACGCCTTCAAGAAGCCCTGCTCGATGCCCAGATGCAGGGGACGGGCGGACATCTGTTGTTGCTGGATCTTGATCGCTTCAAACCCGTCAACGACACCTTCGGGCACGACGTCGGGGACGAGCTGCTCTGTCAGGTTGCTCAAAGGTTCAAAGAATGCGTTCGGGCAACCGACTTGGTTGCGCGCATTGGAGGAGATGAATTTGCAATCATCCTGCAAGGCGGTGGGCCAAGCGAGCCCTGGGTGACAGAGATCGCGGAGCGGCTGGTTGCGGCACTTAATGAGCCCTTCGATGTCTTTGCCCATAAGGTTTCGATCGGAATCAGCATCGGGATTTCCTATATTGGTGCAGACGCCGCATCCATTGAATCCCTTCAGAAAAAAGCGGACATCGCGCTCTACGAAGTCAAGCAGAATGGGCGCAATGGCTTCCGGTTCTACGAGGCTGGCCGCGCCCACAAGGTTATCCGCGGCGGTGCGGCCTAAACGAAACCTCACAAGACGCTTTTTATCTCAACAAAAACAAAAAACGCGATCCACTCCGGACCGCGTTTTCATAGTTACGTTTCTGAGCGTTAGCCGATTAGGCAGCCTTGAGAGCTTCTGCGACGTCCTTCAGCTGAGACAGGGTCATTTCTGCCTTCTGCTTGGTGTCGTCGTCTTTCGCGTCAGCAACATCCTCTTCGGCGTTTTTGATCGCCTGAGCCAGTTGGTCTTCGCTGATTTCAGACACCGGGATTGCCTGCTCTGCCAAGACGGTCAGACCGCCTGGAGCAATGTCAGCAAACCCGCCGCGCACGAAATACTCATCCCAGGATCCAGCATCTGTGCGGACTTTCAGAATGCCCGGCTTGATGGTGGACATGAACGGGCTGTGGTTCTTCAGAACGCCAAACTCGCCTTCGGTGCCCGGTACAACGACCTCGGCAACCTGTTCGGACAGGAGCTGGCGCTCCGGCGAGACCAACTCAAACTGGAAAAGTTCAGCCATTTGGCGTCTTCCTTGTCAGTCATCGGTTCAGATGGCAGGCAGAAGGCCGGACCATCAAACAAGAGAAAACCGGACGCCGTTTTCCGGCGTCCGATCCAATGCCTTAAGCAGCTTCTGCAGCCAGCTTCTGAGCTTTCTCGATGGCTTCCTCGATGGAACCAACCATGTAGAAAGCAGCTTCCGGCAGGTGGTCGTATTCACCGTCAACAAGGCCTTTGAAGCCCTTGATGGTGTCTTCCAGAGCAACCAGCTTGCCCGGAGAACCGGTGAACACCTCAGCCACGAAGAACGGCTGCGACAGGAAGCGCTCGATCTTACGGGCACGTGCCACGGTGAGCTTATCTTCTTCAGACAGTTCGTCCATGCCGAGAATGGCGATGATGTCCTGAAGAGCCTTGTAGCGCTGCAGAGTACCCTGAACAGCACGGGCTGTTTCGTAGTGCTCTTCACCAATGATACGGGCATCCAGCATGCGGGATGAGGAATCCAACGGATCCACAGCCGGGTAGATGCCTTTTTCAGCGATGGCGCGGTTCAGAACCGTGGTCGCATCCAAGTGAGCAAAGGTCGATGCCGGTGCCGGGTCGGTCAAGTCATCGGCAGGAACGTAAACGGCCTGAACCGAGGTGATCGAGCCCTTGTTCGTGGTGGTGATCCGCTCCTGCATGCCGCCCATGTCGGTGGCAAGTGTCGGCTGGTAACCCACAGCAGACGGGATACGCCCGAGAAGTGCGGACACCTCAGAACCAGCCTGGGTGAAGCGGAAGATGTTGTCCACGAAGAACAGAACGTCCTGACCTTCATCACGGAAGTGCTCGGCGACTGTCAGACCAGTCAGAGCAACACGTGCACGGGCTCCGGGAGGTTCGTTCATCTGACCATAAACGAGGGCCGCCTTGGAGCCTTCTCCGCCGCCTTCCTTGTTCACGTTGGATTCGATCATTTCCCAGTAAAGATCGTTACCCTCACGAGTGCGCTCACCAACACCGGCGAATACAGAGTAACCGCCGTGCGCCTTAGCGATGTTGTTGATCAGTTCCATGATGAGAACGGTTTTGCCAACGCCGGCGCCGCCGAACAGACCGATTTTACCGCCCTTTGCGTACGGTGCGAGAAGGTCAACGACCTTGATGCCCGTCACAAGGATTTCAGCTTCGGTCGACTGCTCGATGAATTCCGGAGCTTCCTGGTGAATACCGCGCTTCTGCTCGTGCTTGATTTCGCCAGCATCGTCCACCGGCTCACCAATCACGTTCATGATACGGCCCAGAGTGCCGTCACCAACCGGCACCATGATGGCGGAACCGGTGTCGACAACTTCCTGACCGCGAACCAGACCCTCGGTGGAGTCCATCGCGATGGTACGTACTGTGTTTTCGCCCAGGTGCTGAGCAACTTCGAGCACCAAGCGGTTGCCCTGGTTGTCCGCTTCAAGAGCGTTCAGGATCAACGGCAGATGGTCATCGAACTTGACGTCGACAACGGCGCCGATGACCTGGGTGACCCGTCCGACTTTTTTGTCAGCCATATCCCTAATCCTCGTCTCGATCCCGTTACAGCGCTTCAGCGCCTGAGATAATTTCAATCAATTCGGTCGTAATCTGAGCCTGACGCTGGCGGTTGTAGTTGATCGTCAGCTTGTCGATCATGTCGCCGGCGTTGCGCGTCGCGTTGTCCATTGCAGACATACGAGCGCCCTGCTCAGATGCAGCGTTTTCCAGAAGTGCCCGGAAAACCTGGATGGAGATGTTCCGCGGCAGAAGATCAGCAAGGATCTCAGCCTCATCCGGCTCATACTCATAGACCGCGCTTGCACCACCTTCATCGGCGTCTTCGCTTGCCTCAAAATGGGCCGGGATCAACTGCTGAGCAGTCGGAACCTGAGCGATAACGGATTGGAAGGTCGCGTAAAACAATGTGCAGACATCGAACTCACCATTTTCGTACATGGAGAGAACTTTGCGTCCGATTTCATCCGCATTGGAGAAACCGACATTCTTGACGCCGCGCAGCTCGATGGTTTCGATCACGTGCTGGCCAAGGTCGCGCTTGATCGCGTCGAACCCTTTCTTGCCCACACACAGGATCTTGACCGTCTTGCCCTGGCCGATCAGGCTTTTGGCCTTCTCGCGTGCCAGCTTGGCAATGTTTGTGTTGAAGCCCCCGCACAGACCGCGTTCGGCGGTTGCAACGACCAGGAGGTGTACCTGGTCATTGCCCGTACCGGACATCAGCTTCGGAGCGTCGTCGCGGCCTTCGAAAGCCACGGCGAGGTTGGCCAGCACGCTCTCCATGCGTTCCGCATAGGGACGCGCGGCCTCCGCAGCTTCCTGGGCACGACGCAGTTTCGCCGCGGCCACCATTTGCATGGCCTTGGTGATTTTCTGCGTCGCCTTCACGGAAGCGATGCGGTTTCGTAAGTCCTTCAGGCTCGGCATGGCCGCCCCTGCTCCTTATCCCGGCGTGTGGTCTTAGGCGAAGTTCTTAGCGAACGCGTCAAGCGCAGCTTTCAGCTTGCCAGTGAGGTCGTCGTCCAGGGCTTTCTTTTCCCAGATCGCGTCGAGCAATTCTTTGTGCTCACCGCGCAGGAACAGAAGTAGGCCTTCTTCGAATTCCTTCACACGATCAACCGGATGGTTGTCGAGGTAGCCGTTCACGCCAGCGTAGATCACGGCAACCTGCTCTTCGGTCTTCAGCGGCGAGAACTGCGGCTGTTTCAGAAGTTCGGTCAAACGTGCGCCGCGGTTCAGAAGGCGCTGAGTGGTGGCATCCAGGTCAGAGCCGAACTGCGCGAACGCAGCCATCTCACGATACTGAGCCAGTTCACCCTTAATCGGGCCAGCAACCTGTTTCATCGCCTTGATCTGAGCGGAGGAACCCACGCGGGAAACCGACAGACCAACGTTAACAGCCGGGCGGATACCCTGATAGAACAGGTCCGTTTCCAGGAAGATCTGACCGTCGGTGATCGAGATCACGTTGGTCGGAATAAACGCGGACACGTCGTTACCCTGGGTTTCAATGACCGGAAGTGCGGTCAAGGAGCCCTTGCCATGGTCTTCGTTCAGCTTCGCAGCACGTTCCAGCAGACGGGAGTGAAGGTAGAAAACGTCGCCCGGGAAAGCTTCACGTCCCGGCGGGCGGCGCAGAAGCAGAGACATTTGACGATAAGCAACAGCCTGCTTGGTCAGATCGTCGTAACCGATCACGGCGTGCATGCCGTTGTCACGGAAGAACTCGCCCATTGCACAGCCAGCGAACGGTGCCAAGAACTGCAGCGGAGCAGCTTCGGATGCGGTTGCGGCGATAACGATGGAGTATTCCAGAGCACCGTTGTCTTCCAGTGTCTTGACGAACTGGGCAACGGTGGACCGCTTCTGACCAACAGCAACGTAGATGCAGTACAGTTTTGCATCTTCGTCGTCGCCGGCATGAAGCGGCTTCTGGTTGAGGAATGTGTCAAGGATGATCGCGGTCTTACCGGTCTGACGGTCACCAATCACGAGCTCGCGCTGACCGCGGCCAACCGGGATCAGAGCGTCAATGGCTTTCAGGCCAGTGGACATCGGTTCGTGCACGGACTTACGCGGCAGGATGCCCGGCGCTTTAACGTCCACACGGCGCTTTTCAGTAGCTTCGATCGGACCTTTGCCATCAATCGGGTTGCCGAGAGGATCGACAACGCGGCCAAGAAGACCTTTACCAACCGGAACTTCCACGATGGCGCCGGTCCGCTTGACGGTGTCGCCTTCTTTGATGTCACGGTCAGAACCGAAGATAACGACACCGACGTTGTCGGATTCCAGGTTCAGGGCCATGCCCTTGATACCACCCGGGAATTCGACCATCTCACCAGCCTGAACTTTGTCCAGACCATAAACACGGGCGATACCGTCACCGACGGAGAGCACCTGACCAACTTCAGAAACTTCGGCTTCCTGGCCAAAGCTCTTGATCTGGTCCTTGAGGATTGCGGAGATTTCCGCGGCCCGAATATCCATCAGCCGACCTCTTTCATCGCGAACTTGAGTGAATTGAGCTTGGTACGCAGCGACGTATCGATCATGCGGGACCCGACTTTGACCACGAGGCCGCCGATCAGGGCAGGATCAACCTTAGCTGCGATGTTTACGGATTTGCCCGTGGAAGCAGAGAGCGCTTCTTTCAGGGCAGCGACATGTTCGTCGGACAGAGCAGCGGCCGAGACCACTTCAGCTGTTTCTTCGCCGCGCTTTTCTGCAAGCAGGGCGCGGAAAGACTTGATCATGTCGGGAAGGACGAAGAGGCGCCGGTTACGGGCTGCCAGCTTCACGAAATTTGCGGCCAGGCCTTTGATGCCAGCCTTGTCGAGAAGTGCTGCGAGCGCTGCAAGCTGCTCTTCAGCACTGAATGCCGGGCTTTTCACAAGACGGACGAGATCTTCGCTTTCGGAAAGCATGCCTTCAAAAGCAGTCAGATCCCGTTCCACGTCAGCCGTTACGCCGTCGCCTTCAGCTAGGTCGAGAAGGGCGGACGCATAACGCTGTGCCACGCCGGATACGAGAGATACGTTGTCAGTCACCAGGTCCGTGCTCTCTGACGTTTTTCATGTCCGCAAAACGGCTAGCGTCCGCAAGACATTGAAAAAATGAATGATTTCAAGGTCAGAAGGTATGACGGTTAAACCGTTCCCCCAAAGCCGCGCCTCAATTAGCACAGGGTTTCCCAGTGTGCAACGCCGCGCGGAGCCTGTTCTTGCCGATTCATTGGTGTTTTTTACCCATCCGCGACAAAAAGCCTTGCGGATCAATGTGTCACCGGCCTTATAAACCTTTAGACGGTGGCCGTTTTTGAGACCGTGTTTGCGGCTCTTCGCATTGCAGGTCTACCACCAAAGACCTACACATCCTGCGACGGCTCAGTCTGCAGCAGGGGTTCAAAACCGCCGAAAATCATCCGCTTTAAACTGAACACCTCATCCGCATTGGGCATGATTTCGCCCCATCTCGGATCTTTTTCCATCTTTCACATCGCTGCATCGGCTGTCGTTTTGTCTGGCCAAATGATCCACGAGAACACAACGGTTTCATCCGCCGCTTTTTTTACAGCCATCGGAAAGGAGGTCACTTCACCATCCGGTACGTCGGTTCCCCAAGCCTCACATGAACTCACTGCGCCGTATTCCTTGAAAAGCGCCCACGACTTTTCTGCGATCAGGGCGTAGTCGGCTTTCTTGGCGGTTTTTACGGGTGCGAGAAACCCTTGAACGTATGACATGCGGATACCTCCCTTGTTAGAACCGGAAGTCTCTCATGATGAGACGAGAAAACAAGCGAACCTTACAAAAGACGGCAGGACACCCGTTATAGAAAATGCTGCGGATCAATATCGATCTGTACGCGAAGGCCCTTCGTCGGCTTCGGGCCGTTTGAAAGCCAGCCTCTAATATAAGACTGCAAGTCATATTGCTTCGGCGCCATCGCCAAAAGGCGAAGCCGGTAGCGTCCTCGAACCATGGCCAGCGCGGCTTCTGCAGGTCCAAGCAGCGTAACGGCCTGGTCCGGCGGCGCCACCCGTGCAAGCTGCCGGGCAAAACTTTCCGCAAAATTCTTGTCGGGCCCTGAGATCACAACAGCTGCCAGCCGACCAAACGGCGGCAGCCCAGCGGCACGGCGCGCTTCGATCTCCGCCTGGTAAAACGCGTGTTTATCGTTGGAGAGCAGCGCCTTGATAACAGGATGATCCGCACTGTAGGTCTGCAGAAAACCTTTGCCGCCACCGGTGACGCGACCCGCACGGCCCGTGACCTGGGCAAGCAATTGGAAAGTCTTTTCGGCGGCACGCGGATCGCCATGCGCCAGGCCGAGATCTGCGTCAACCACGCCAACCAGCTTCAGCTTCGGGAAGTTGTGCCCCTTGGCGACCAACTGCGTCCCGATGATGATATCTGCGCCGCCCTCTTCGACGACTTTCATTTCCCGCTTCAATCGCTCAGGCCCACCAGGCAGATCAGACGATAGAACCAACGTCCGCGCCTGTGGGAAGAGATCGCTCACTTCTTCTGCAATCCGCTCTACACCGGGGCCACAGGCAACCAGCGTATTGGTGCTTTGGCATGACGGGCAGCTTTCCGGCACGCGTTCGTTATGCCCGCAATGGTGACAAACCAGTTTCTTTTGAAACCTGTGCTCAACCAGCCATGTGCTGCAATGCGGGCATTGGAACCTGTGACCGCAGGTGCGGCATAATGTCAGAGGGGCATATCCGCGCCGGTTTAGGAACAACAGCGCCTGATCCCCGTTGGCGTAAGTTTCCTTGATTGCGCCCACCAAAGCCGGTGCCAGCCAACGCCCCTGTTCCGGTCCGTCCAGGCGCATATCAATGGCCGATAGATCGGGAAGTGAAGCGCCGGACGCCCGGTCAGGCAATTCGACCAGACCATACCGGCCCTGCTCAGCATTGACCCGGCTCTCGATCGACGGTGTCGCGGAGGCCAGGACCACCGGAAACCGGGAGATATGCCCGCGCACGACCGCCATGTCCCGTGCGCTATAGGGCACACGATCATCCTGCTTGAACGCGGCATCATGCTCTTCGTCGACGATGATCAGCCCGAGTTCCTTGAATGGTAGAAAGAGAGAGGATCGCGCGCCGATCACGACACGGACATCGCCAGAGGCCACACCGCGCCAAACCCTCGCCCGGTTCTTTGGTGTAATTTCAGAGTGCCATTCGGCCGGGTAAACGCCGAACCGTTGTTCAAACCGGCGTAGGAACTGTTCAGTCAGCGCAATTTCCGGCAACAACACCAGCGCTTGCTTGTCCCGCCGCAAGGCTTCCGCGATCGCTTCGAAATAGACCTCGGTCTTGCCCGACCCGGTCACTCCATCAATCAAGGTTACTGCAGCGCCCTTGTCGAAACTCTCTTTGAGCTTCTCTGCGGCTGCTTGCTGGGCCGGTGTCAGATCCTTTTGCGAATAGTCGATCTGTGGACGTGGCGGCGGGGGAGCCGCCGGCATGGAGACAATCTCCAGCACCTCTTGTTGAACCAGTCCGTCAATGACGGATGCGCTGACACCGGCTGCATGTGCGAGGCCGCTTTTTGTCCAGGCAAATCCGTCTTCCATCGTTCCGAGAACACGGCGGCGGGCGGGCGTCATCCGCTCTGGGTCCGCACCTTCGATCCGCCGGACACCTGGAACCGGGGCTTCCGGTTCGAGTGCCTCTTCAGACCGCAGCACCATGCGCACAACCATGCCCGGTGCACCGAGCGTCCAGCCGGCCACCCAATCCACAAACCGGCGGAGATCCTTATCGAGCGGCGGCGTGGTGTCGTAAACGTGGGAAATCGATTTGAGTTTGTTGGGATTGATCGCCGCATCAGGCTCACCATCCCAGACCGCACCGATGACCTCCCGCGTTCCCAATGGCACCCGGACGATCGTACCCGGCACCACAGAATGCCCAGCAGGGACCTTATAGGTATAAGCAACCGGCACGGCGACGGGTACCAGCACGCTGGCAATCGTGTCTTTCGGCTCCAAATCGTCAAACAGCACGGCAGGTCACATTTTTCGGCATGGCATTTCGTGATCCACACACCCACGGATGAGAGATGCGGGACGCTCTGCGGAGATCGCCTGGATCCTTGTTCCATTCAAGCGGAATAATTTTTGAGGTACGTACCGCAAAAAGGCTTTCACCAGAGAATCAGGGCTTCAGTTAAACAGCATCCTAGGCTAAAGAGAGCGCAGCTGACCATTCATTCGTTCGCTTGCCGACGGAGGCAGGCTGCAAAGGCGTACACACAAGCGCCATTGGGAGAAATCATTCATGAAGTTTTTCGTCGACACCGCAGATACCGCGGAGATCCAGGAGCTCGAAGCCACCGGCCTGTTGGACGGCGTCACCACAAATCCGTCCCTGATCGCCAAGTCCGGCAAGGATTTCAAAGACGTGATTGCCGAGATCTGCAAGATCACAAACGGTGACGTTTCAGCGGAAGTCGCAGCAACCGACTTCGACACCATGATCAAGGAAGCCCACGTCCTGCGTGCGATCGCAGACAACGTGGTCATCAAGCTTCCGCTAACATTTGACGGTCTGAAAGCCTGTAAGCAGCTGACGAGCGAAGGCACGAAGACCAACGTCACCTTGTGCTTCTCGGCCAACCAGGCGCTGCTCGCAGCAAAGGCTGGCGCGACCTACATTTCGCCGTTCATTGGCCGCCTCGACGATATCAATCTCGATGGTATGGAACTGATCCGCGAAATCCGCGTCATCTATGACAACTATGGCTTTGACACCGAGATCCTGGCCGCGTCGATCCGCACACCCAATCACGTCAAGGATTCCGCGATCATTGGCGCTGACGTGGTCACCGTTCCGCCGGCAACGCTGAAGTCCCTGGTCAAGCACCCGCTGACCGATAAGGGCCTGGATGCGTTCTTGAGCGACTGGGCGAAGACCGGTCAGAGCATCCTTTAAGGCGCTCGCGGATCGGGTACAGCAAGCGCTGCATCCCGGTTCGCTTAAGAAACACGATCAGAGGCTCCGGTCCATCCGGGGCCTTACCTTTATGTTGCTAAGCCGGCGATCAAAAAGCGGTGGCACTCGGCTCTTCATTTTTCTATTTTGAGCCGCGGTTCCGGTATTTGACGGCCGGACAACCCAGCCATTCAGGCAAATCCCGATCCCAAGTGGCCCGACCCCGGTGACAGACGGAAGCGCTCAGGGTATTCGTGGATTTGAAAACAGACAGCAAGAGCGCGGGTTAAAGCGCTGAAGGATAGGAAACACACAATGACGGGTTCGAGAATCGTCTTGATTGACCGCCACCCCGGCCGGTCCGCGCAAACCATTGGCGTGGCGCGGGAATTGGGCACCGACCCCGATCTCATCCATGAACCGTCTGTCGGCGTGGTTGGCACGAAAGGCGACAGCCAGTGTTATCTCGGTGTGGCGCGCAAGGTCGATGCCATTCACGAGCACCTGAAATCGCGCATCGGCAGCGGCGAAGGCCAGCTGAAATACCGCTTGGTCCAGCCGGAATACACGATTGCAACGTCCGACGGCATCCGCAACGGCACACGCGAAATGCGTTATTCACTCATCGGCCGCGAAGTCACCAACGACGGTTTGTGCGAGCACCTGGAAGCCTCCGGTCTGGCTGGCACGATCGCCGTGGTCGCCTGTGACAAGCCACCGGTCGGCACCATGGCTGCGGTTCTGGAGCGCAATGAACCTGCGATCATCATGTCCGACGGCACAATCCGCCCGGGCAAGGATCCGGAAACCGGCGAGATGCTGGACATTGTCAGCGCCTATCAGGTGGCCGGACACCCGGACAAGGCCGTTAGGGATCGCATCGCCTGCAACGCATGCCCCGGCATTGGCAGCTGCGGCGGCATGTTCACCTACAACACCATGCAGACGTTCATCGGTGTTGTCGGCCTGCAGCCGCTCCACATGGTAGCGCCGCCGTCCGATGACCCGCGCCGCCTCGAGGAATTTCCGCAGCAGCTCGTTTCCTATCTCGCTGACATGATGGAAAAGGGCCTGAAGCCGCGCGACATTGTCAAACGCGATTCGCTGCGCAATGCGATCATCGTCGCCATGGCCATCGGTGGGTCCACCAACGTTGTTCTGCACGTTCCGGAAATCGCGCGCGCAGCCGGTTATGAGCACTTCTGGCGCGATGTGATGACCCCGGAAGAGTTTAATCATCTCTCCCAGCACGTGGTCCCGGTTCTGACCAACGCCCGGCCGTACGGCAAATACTCCATGCTCGACATTGATCGCGTTGGCGGGGTCCAGGTGATCGTCAAGGAACTGCTGGATGCCGGCCTTCTGAATGGCGACATGATGACCTGCACCGGCCGTACCTTGGCAGAACAGGTCGCGGACCTCAACGCAACCGCCCCAGACGGCGACGTCATTCATTCGGTTGCCGAGCCGTTCAAGCCGACGGGCGGCCTTCGTATGCTCGGCGGCAACCTGTCGCCGGATTTCTCGGCGATCCTGAAACTTGCCGGGGTTGAAGGCGGTCTGGAAGACAACCTCTTCAAGGGCCGTGCGCGTGTGTTCGAACGCGAAGCCGGTCTGATCCAGGCCCTTGATGAAGCGCCAGACAGCTTCCAGGACCATGACATGGTCATCGTCCGCTATGACGGCCCAAGCGGCGGTCCGGGCATGCCGGAGATGCTCGACCCGACATCGCGTATCACGACCCTCTGCCGGGAACGCGGTATTGTGATTGCCCTTATGACAGATGCCCGCTTCTCTGGCGGCTCGGTCGGTCTGGTGATTGGTCACGTGGGTCCGGAAGCAGCCCTTGGCGGCCCGATTGCCTTTGTCGAGGACGGGGATGAGATCATCGTTGACCTCAACACCAACACCCTGAATTGCCCGGCGCTGGACGATGCAGCAACGCTCGCAGCCCGCAAGGCCGTCTGGGACAAGGCTGTTGCAGACAACGGCGGCATTCACCCGAACTGCGGTATTGCGGACACCCGTCTTCTGCACCGGGCCCGTCACACGGCTGTTCCGGCTGTCCGCGGCGGTGGCCTGCATCCGAACCGGGAAGTCTGGGTACGGGATCCACGCCCGGCTGAAAAATCCGGTTTTGAACCGCGCAACCGCCACCGGAGCGCATAAACGCTCCAGTATCAGTGTCGAAAACAATAGAACGCCCCGGCCAGATCAGGCCGGGGCGTTTTTTTGAATACCTCTCCGCAGTCTGAGCTTTGGCTGAGGGCTGGGACCGCTTTTTGAAAACATCGCTTCACGGACTAATTGCACCTTGGCAAAAACGGAGATAGCTTCGATTATGAAAGCTATTTCAGAGCGCCGGAGGGAACCGGTTGCCTGCAAAAAATGGCATGGACAACGGAGGACCCTTTCATGAAAACGCGGATTACCGAGCTCTTTGGCATTGAACATCCGATCATTCAGGGCGGTATGCACTATGTCGGTTTTGCAAAGCTCGCGGCGGCTGTTTCAAATGCCGGCGGGCTTGGAACGATCACGGGTCTAACTCAAAAGACACCGGAAGCCCTTGCCAACGAGATCGCCAAATGCCGGGATCTCACCGACAAGCCGTTTGCGGTGAACCTCACCTTTTTGCCGACGGTGAACGCACCTGACTATCCAGGCTATGTGAAGGCGATCATTCAAGGCGGGGTCAAGGTGGTGGAGACCGCTGGCCGCAATCCGCAACAGGTGATGCCCTATCTTAAAGACGCAGGCATCAAGGTGATCCACAAATGCACCTCCGTACGGCATTCCCTGAAAGCCCAGTCCATTGGCTGTGATGCGGTCTCGGTGGATGGCTTTGAGTGCGGCGGCCACCCGGGCGAAGACGACATTCCGAACATGATCCTCTTGCCGCGCGCCGCAGATGAACTGGAAATCCCCTTTGTGTCCTCCGGCGGCATGGCCGATGCCCGCAGTCTCGTCGCCTCGCTCGCCATGGGCGCGGAAGGCATGAATATGGGCACGCGTTTCATCGCCACGAAGGAAGCGCCGGTGCATCAAAGGGTCAAGGATGCGATTGTGGCCGCCTCCGAACTCGACACCCGTCTGGTCATGCGCCCGCTGCGCAACACGGAACGCGTCCTTAACAATGCCGCCGTGGAGCGTTTGCTGGAGAAGGAAAAAAGCCTCGGTGACGATCTGAAATTCGAGGACATCATCGAAGAAGTCGCTGGCGTCTATCCGAAGATCATGATGGACGGCGAAATGGATGCCGGGGCCTGGTCTTGCGGGATGGTGGCCGGTCTGATCGATGACATTCCGACCTGCAAGGAGCTGATCGACCGGATCATGAGTGAAGCTGATGCCCTCATCCGCCAGCGGCTGGAAGGCATGGTGGGCGGCGTTGCCGTTGCTGCTGAATAAGCGTCGGGGGAAAAATAATGGACTATCAAACGCTCCTCTGGAGCCACGAAAACGGCGTAGCCGAGATCACCATGAACCGGCCAGACAATGCCAATGCGCTAAGTGCCCGCATGTCGGATGAACTCTTCGATGCGGCCTGCCGGTGCGAGGCGGAAGGCGCGCGCGCGGTGATCCTCACCGGATCCGGGCGCATGTTTAACGCTGGCGGAGACTTGCAGGAATTTGATGAAGCGGAGGACAAGGCAGACCATGTCACCCGCATGGCAACCATCCTTCATGCGGCACTTTCCAGGTTCTCGCACATGGATGCGCCAGTGATCACGGCTGTGAACGGCTCAGCCGGTGGTGGCGGGTTTTCCATCGCGATTTCCGGCGACATCATTCTGGCGTCCGAAAAGGCAAAATTTGTCTCCGCTTACACGGCCTCCGCGCTGACACCCGACGGGTCGTCGTCCTATTACCTTGCCAAGCACATTGGTTTGCTGCGGGCGAAGGAGCTGATGCTGACCAACCGGGTTTTGACCGCCAAAGAAGCCTGCGAGTGGGGGCTGGTCACCCGTGTGGTCGCCCCGGATGATTTGATGGCAGAAGCGCGCAAGCTCGCCGCCGACTTTGCCAAGGGACCAACAAAGGCCTATGGCGGCGTGAAACGCCTTTTGCAAACCGCGTATTCGGAAGGGCTGGAAACCCAGCTCGACAAGGAAAGCCGGTCGATTGCCGCCATGATGAAAACCCATGACGGCGCGCATGGAATCGCCTCGTTCCTTGCCAAGAAAACGCCGGAGTACAAGGGCAAATGAGCCGCGCGCCGATTGAAGATGACTGTGGCATTGGCCAGGCGCTGAACATCGTTGGCGAATGGCGCACGCTGCTCGTGCTGCGCAATCTCTTCAATGGCATGCGCACTTTTGATGCCATGCAGTCCCATCTCGGAATTTCGTCGAGCGTGCTGGCGGCCCGCCTCAAGACCTTGAGCGAAGCGGGCATCGTTGAAAAGCGCCCCTTGCCCGAGGATGGCCGGTCCCATGAATACCGGCTGACGGACAAGGGACTGGACCTGTATCCGGTGCTCGTCGCCTTGCTGCATTGGGGGGAGAAATGGACCCCCAACGGCCGGGGACCGCGCATGACGCTCACAGAACGGGCAACCGGTCTGCCGGTCCGCGACATGGCGGTGACGGCCCAGGACGGCCGACCGCTTGGGCCCCGGGAGGTCACACCTGTACCGGGCCCCGGCGCGAGCGACTATACCCGCGTCCTGACGGCCCGCTGGGCAAACAAGAAGGAGGAAATCGCATGACATCCGACTGGGCAGCTGCAAAGAAAAAGATCAGCATCGAAGGTCATGACATGACATATGTGGAGCGCGGGCAAGGGCGCCCAATCGTCTTTCTCCATGGCAATCCGACTTCCTCCTTTCTGTGGCGGGACGTAATCCCGGAATGCGAACATCTCGGGCGCTGCATTGCGCCGGATCTGATCGGCATGGGCGACAGCGCCAAACTGCCGAACCCAGGACCGGACACCTACACCTTTCAGACCCACCGGCGTTTTCTGGAAGGGTTTCTGGCAGCCGTCGGTGTCGACAAGAACGCGATTTTAGTCATTCACGACTGGGGCTCTGCACTCGGTTCCGACTGGGCAAACAGGCACCGGAATGCAGTCGCCGGCATTGCCTATATGGAAAGCATCGTGAAGCCGCTGGCGGATTGGTCTGAGTTCAATCCGGACGCAGCCCCGATCTTTCAAGGATTTCGATCTGAAAAAGGGGAAGAGCTGATTCTCGATCGCAATCTTTTCGTCGACCGTGTTCTGCCCGGATCAATCCTGCGGGACTTGAGCGCCGAAGAACAAGCCGAATACCGGCGGCCCTTTCAAAATCGGGACGATCGCTGGCCGACCCTGACCTGGCCGCGCCAAATCCCGATAGGCGGCGAGCCGGCAGACGTTACCCAAATCGCTTCGGAGTACGCGGCATGGATGGCGGAGAATGATTTGCCCAAGCTGTTCATCAATGCAGATCCTGGTGCAATCCTGATCGGTGCCCCACGCGACTTTTGCCGGACCTGGAAAAACCAGCACGAAGTGACTGTCAAAGGAAGCCACTTCATCCAGGAAGACAGTGGTGCAGAGATTGGCCGCGCTGTCGCGGGTTGGCTTGAAGATGCTGTTGGCTCGTAGCCCTTACATCGAAGATCCAACAATTTCCTGTTCACGGTTGCAAGCATCCCGCATTCTTCGACGGCAATGTCATCGGATAAAGGGCAGGTCATGAAACTGTTGGTTTTTCTAGGGTCGGTGCGACAGAGCACGCCGCCAAGGCCAGCGCGGCTCGGCGAGCGGGTGGCCCAGGCCTGCGCGGCGCAACTCGTCCGGGCCGGGGCCGACGTCGAGATCATTGATCCGCTCATGCTCCAACCTCAATCGGTGTTCAAGCCGCATTTCGCCTATGCGGCCGGGCGGGCGCCCGAAGCGCTTGAAGTTCTCTCGGACAAGATCAAGGATGCGGACGGCTATGTGATGGTCTCGCCGGAATACAATCACTCCATGAGTCCAGCGCTTGCGGATCTACTCAACCATTTCGGCAGTTCCAGTTTTTCCTTGAAGCCGAGCGCGATTGCGACGTATTCCGCGGGTCAATGGGGCGGTGCGCGGGCGGCCGTCAACATGCGCACCTATTTGAGCGAACTCGGCTGTCTTCCGGTTTCCGCCATGATCCATGTGCCGAAAGCGCAGGACGTGTTCGATGAAAAAGGCCGCTACCTTGAAGGTGTCGATGCCGACAAATGGGACGGGTACATTGGGCGCACCCTGCGCCAGCTGACCTGGTGGGCGGAGGCCGCGCACCGCCAACGCCAGCAGGCGATAGCAACAGAGGCGTTTGCCAAAGATCCGTCACAGCGCAACGCGCCTTAATTTTCAGGCGGAACCGGCTGGGCTTGGCCGGTCACGCGCCTATATGCCGGTCAGTAAGGGCTTCCAACGCCATTGTTCAAGTGAATTGTCAGGAGATCGGCATGCTGCCCGCACTTCCCTATCAGGACTGGTCGGAAACGAAGGACACGCTGCATCTCTTCTTGCAGATGATCGGAAAGATCCGCCTGAAGGCCCATCCGAAACTGAATCACTGGTGGCATGTGACGCTTTATCCCCACGTGCGCGGCCTGACCACCGGGCGCATTCCATATGGCACCAGCGGCTTTGAAATTCTCTATGACATGCTTGATCACACAGTGACCATCAGCCGGAACGATGGCGAAAACGCATCGTTTTCAGCTTCAGGTCTCACTGTTGCTGAATTTTATGAAGCGCTTTTCTCCCGGCTTGAGCAGCTGGGCATCTCAGTGAAGATCGTTGCCGTTCCGTACGACAATAAATCTAAGGTGCCCTTTCCGGAAGACACCGCACCGCGCACTTACGACCGAAAGGCCGTTTCCGATTTCTGGCGGGCGCTCTGCTCAATCTCCAGCGTCTTTGAAACTTACCGCTCGGGATTTGTCGGCAAACAGACACCGGTTCAGCTCTACTGGCATTCCTTTGACCTGGTCGTGACCCGGTTCTCCGGGCGGGCACAACCTTTGGAAGGCGGCACACAGTCCGATCGCGAGGCCTACTCCCACGAGGTGATTTCAATTGGGTTCTGGCCCGGAGATGATAGCTTTCCCGAAGCCGCTTTTTATGGCTATGCCTATCCGGAACCGCAGGACATGAGCCAGATTAACCTGCAACCAGCTGACGCCTTCTGGGCTGAAAAGAACGGTGGTGCACTGGCGATCCTGAAATACGAAGATGCCCGCACGGCCGCCGATCCGGCGGCGGCAATCCTCTCATTCCTGAACAGTGTCTATGACGGTGCGGCGGTCAAGGCCGATTGGCCAGTTAAGGATCTTGCGCATCAGCACAGATGATTTCTTCGCGATCACTTGTGATCTGACAAACACAGATCATGATCGCCGAAGGCTTTCAAAATGTTGCAATCGGCGGCCGGGTGCTCGCCGGTGCAGCTTGCGCTGATCCGGGCAAGTTCCTTCTCCAGTTTTTTCAAATGCGCAATGCGCGCGCGGATGGCTTGAAGCTGGTCCGCAGCAATCCGGTTGGCATTGCCGCAGGGTTTTTCCGGGTGAAGGCTGAGGTCAATCAGTTCCCGGATGGCCTCCATCGGCAAACCAAGATCACGGCAGTGTTTTAAAAACCGAAGCCGGTCGAGGTCCCGCTCCTGGTAGCGTCGCTGATTGCCCTCGGTGCGGATCGGGGCTTCGATGAGCTCTTCTTTTTCGTAGTAGCGGATCGTTGGAACTTTCACGCCTGTCGCCTTTGACAATTCTCCGATTGAAAAATCCATAAAACCCTCTTGAACCTCTAGCCGCTATAGGGATTACACAGAACCAAGGAATAAAAATCAAGGAGTTCAGTGGTATGGCCGGGTGTTGCGGATCGAAAGCAAAATTCGATGGGGTTTCCCAGGATTACAAACGGCGGCTGTGGCTGGTGATCGCCCTGAATGCGACCATGTTTGTCGTGGAAATGGCCGCCGGACATGCGGCGCGCTCCCAGGCACTACAAGCCGATGCGCTCGACTTTTTCGGCGATGCGATCACCTACGGTATTTCGCTGGCCGTTATCGGCGCATCTTTGAGCGCCCGGGCAATCGCGGCGTTGTTCAAAGGAGGAAGCCTGTTGCTGATGGGTCTCTGGGTCGGCGGATCGACCGCTTACCAGTTTCTTGTCCTTGGAACTCCAAAGGCTGAAATCATGGGAGCCATCGGGTTCCTGGCCTTGGCTGTAAACCTGATCAGCGTCTTGGTTCTGGTTCGCTACAAGGATGGTGATGCCAATGTCCGCTCGGTCTGGCTCTGCTCCCGCAACGATGCGATCGGCAATGTCGCTGTCATGCTGGCGGCACTTGGGGTTTGGGGAACGGCGACCGGTTGGCCGGATCTCATCGTCGCCGGTCTGATGGCGAGCCTCTTTGTCAACTCCGCGGTGCAGATCCTCAAACAGGCGATCGCAGAGTACAGGCAGACGGACACTGAGACCGGCTCGGACCACGAACATGGCAATGCACCTGACGGTGTTGTCCGCTAGACATAAAAAAACCCGCTGCCATGGCAGCGGGTGCTTTGGAGCATTGAGTGCTGTCGTTTATTCCGCTGGTTCCTCGGTCTCAACTTCCGGAACTGTCATTTCCTGAAGAACTTGATCGCTGAGATCATTGGTGGCGATGGAAATTTCGGTGTCGATCTCAGGCGCCACAGTCGTTTCGGCAACGGTCATGTCTTTGGCTTTTGCCGTTTTGCCCCAAGAGCAGGCATGGGCCGGGGCAAGTGCGAAAGTGCTGACCGCAAGGGCCGCGATACCAGTAGTTAATAGACGCATAGTCTGTTCCCTCTGTTTGCTCGTGCAATCCCTCTACGTAACCTAGCGTAACTCAGATCGAAGTGATGACCAAGAAAAACCTTCCAGCTGTTTATGCCAGAGTTAAGATCCGAACTATTTGCGGCGGAGATTGTAAACTTTTGTTTCGTTTGGCTCAGACAAGTCATTCAGGATATTGACGACACGGACATCGAGCAAATCCCCAAAGGCTTTTAAAGTCATATCCTTACTGCTTAAAAACCCGATCAACAGGACCCGCACGGCACCATCGGAGCGGAGTTCCCCCTTGGTCCATCCCCACTTGCAGTCACGGGGGATACAGGAGGTAAACGCCCGAGCGCGCACAAATACCTGTTCATTTTCGCATCGGCTTTCTACCTCAACCCGGCTGATTTCCTTGGGAGCTGCGTCCGGATTGACCCACACACCGTCCTCCGGAATCGGACAGTAAATTCTTTCGGTTACTGATCCCGTTTGTGCCTGTGCAGGCAAAGATAAGACCGCCAGTCCGGCCACGAAAGCGACGGCTAAAAGCGTTCCTTGCATCCTGCTCCTCCGCTCCATGATGCGTTGCGCTTGCTTCAGTGCAAGACGATGTTTATCACAGCGGCCTTGTCCGAAACGTTTCCAGTCATCCCGTTTCACCCCACTCCATGATGGCGGGTCTGGCCTGCCAATCAAGTGGAATGCCATGCACAGTCTTAAAAGCCCGCTGCGTCAAAATGCAGGCCAGTAGATTAAGCATACAGCCCATTGCTCGTTCAGATCCGACAGATAGCAGGTTCTGCAATGTTGATCGTCCGCCTCCGGACCGGACCACAGAGTTTAACTATCGCCGCGGATGGGCCTTGTCATAGGCGGCCAGCAAATGAGCGCTGTCAATCTCGGTATAGATCTGGGTGGATGCCAGGCTTGCGTGACCAAGCAATTCCTGAATTGTTCGAAGATCGCCGCCGCCGGCCAGAAGATGGGTCGCGAACGAATGCCGAAGGGCGTGAGGTGTGGCGGTCTCAGGAAGACCAAGTGCGCCGCGCAGTTTGGCCATGGACAGCTGGATCATCCGCGGATTGAGCGGACCGCCGCGCGCCCCGAGAAACAACGGACCATCTGGTGAGATCGCATAAGGGCAGAGCTTTAAGTAGTGAGCCACCGCCTCGCACACGGCCGGCAGAATTGGCACGATCCGCTCCTTGCGGCCTTTGCCGACAATTCGCATAGATTTCGTACCTGGCTGCGGGGCCATCTTTCCAGTCAGTGACAACGCTTCGGAGATGCGTAGTCCGCATCCATACAGCAGCGTCAGAACAGCTGCATTGCGTGCTTCCACCCAGGCCTGTGTTTCCATCGCGAGATCACCGCTGGTGATGTCGATGGCATCCTTTGCAGACACTGGTTTGGGCAAAGAGCGCGATTGACGCGGTGGCCGGACGGCATCCGAGGCGGCCGCGTTGATCTCCGCCCGACGTTCCAGGAATTTCAGGAACGAGCGGATGCCAGCCAGGCCACGGGCCAGCGAGCGGCTTTGGACCTTGTTGCGGCGGCGCTGTGCCAAAAACCCGCGAAAATCTGCCGGACGCAAGTCCGCAATATCCTTGATCCCCGGCGCACCACCCAAATGATCTGTCAGAAAGCGCAGGAATTGGCGAAGATCCCGCTCATAAGCAATCAGCGTCTTGTCGGACAAGCGCCGTTCGTCGGACAAATGATCCAGCCATTTGGCGATCCGGTCATTCAGATCCGGTTTGGCCGTGACAAGCAGAGAATCGGTTGGACTGTGAGACATGTGCCCAGACTAGTTAAAACTCCCGATCGTTTCGTTAATCCGGCAGAAGGCTGCCGGGCTTAGTTAAAGAATTTCCTTTAAAGCCAATCGCCGGTCCGCCGCAGATGGTCCAACTCCTTCAAAAACGCCTGCACTTTCGCCGAGCGGTGCAGATCGACATGGGTGACCATCCACATCATCGAGAGCCAATCCGGATCCGGGGGAACAATTTCGACCAGGTCCCCGCGTTCAAGAGCAGCTTCACGTGGCAGAAACCCAATTCCGTTACCGCAGAGAACAGCTTCCGCCAGTGTGCCCATCGAGTTGGAACGGAATGCAATACACTCAGCCGGGACATTTTCGTGCAGCCAACGCTGGAACCCTGCCCTCGTGTTCGGATCCACGGTTCCGGCGAACCGGTGCTTTGGGAAGTCAGTTGCCCCGTTGGGCTGGCCATACCGGTCAATGTAGGTTTGATGGGCGAACAAACCGATTTCTATTCGTTCAAACTCCCGAACCACATTGTCCGGATTTTCCGGCCGGCCACCTGCGCGAAACGCCACATGTGCCTCGCCATACTCTAAACGCAAGAGGCTGTCGCTAACCATGAATCGGATGGTGAGACCGGGGTGCTTATCTCCAAACGCCCTCAAGATCGGCATAAGGGTTTGGGCATAGGTCGCTATGGACGTCACGATGAAGTCGCCCCTCAGCGCATCTCCCTGTCCTTGCGCCTTGCGATGTAATTCCTCGAACTGCTCGTCGGCGGTGTCGGCAATGCGAAGCAACTCACGCCCGAGATCGGTCGGCGTAAAGCCCTTTGCATGGCGCTGAAACAGTTTGCCGCCGATTGCCGCCTCTAGGGTGTCGACGTGGCGATTGATGGTCGCCCGGTGAACGCCCAGGGACACGGCGGCAGCGCTTACGGTCCCCAAACGCGCAACACGCGCGGCTGTTCGAATCTCGGTCCAGTGCTGCATGATCTTATGTCACATTTTCGCGCATTAGATGCGGATCTCGATATCTTTAAAGCAAATATACAACATACTAGATTGAGTTCAACACAATGACAGTGCGACATCACCAAAGAGGTTGAGCCATGAAAATCCTAGCATTCGCAGCAACAAACAGCCGCCAATCCATCAACAAGCAAGTGGTTCAGGCCGCAAGCGACATCATCACCTCTGATCTGGATCCAAATGCGGAGATCGAGATCATCGATCTGAACGACTACGAGATGCCGATTTACAGCATTGACCGGGAAACCGAGGGCGGCATTCCAGAAGAAGCCAAACGGTTCCATGAAAAGATCAGTGCTGCAGATGCTCTGATTGTTTCTTACGCCGAACACAACGGCACGTATACCGCCGCCTTCAAAAACGTGTTCGATTGGGCCTCCCGCGTCAACATGAAGGTCTTTCAGGACAAGCCGCAAGTTGCTTTGTCGGCGTCCATGGGACCGGGCGGTGCTGGAAGCGTCCTGAAATCAGCGGTCGGGTCGGCGGGCTTCTTCGGAGCCGACATTCGGGGCAGCCTCTCGATCGGGCCGTTCACCGAGAAGTTCGACACTGAAGCGGGTAAACTGGCCGATGAGAATCTGGAGCTCTCCTTGCGCGAAATCCTGTCGGATCTGGTAAATGCTGCGCAAGGCGCCAAGCGCGCCGCCTAAACATCTTCAGGACAAAACTTTAAAAAAAGCCCGGGCGCTTGCCCGGGCTTTTTGATTTCAAACTTTCCAGACCTCTTAGGAATGGATCGGCTTGGCGAATGCCCCCATGGCGGCTTCCTTGACGGCTTCCGACATGGTCGGGTGCGCATGACAGGTACGACCGAGGTCTTCCGCGGAACCGCCGAATTCCATGACAACGCAGGCTTCGTGGATCATTTCACCGGCACCGAAACCGACGATATGCACACCGAGCACCTGATCGGTTTTTGCGTCGGACAGAACCTTGGCAAAGCCGTCGGTCGCGTTCATGGCGCGCGCACGGCCATTGGCCGTGAAGTTGAACTTGCCGGTCTTGTACTCAACACCAGCCGCCTTCAACTCCTCTTCCGTCTTGCCGACAGAGGCGACTTCCGGCTGGGTGTAAACAACACCCGGAATGACGTCGTAGTTCACATGGCCAGCCTGGCCTGCGAGGATCTCGGCAACCGCAACACCTTCATCCTCGGCCTTGTGCGCGAGCATCGGTCCGACGACCACATCGCCGATTGCGTAAATGCCGTCGACATTGGTCTTATAGTGATTGTCGATCTGAACCCGGCCACGGTCATCGACAACAACGCCGGCCTGATCAAGCCCAAGACCTTCCGTGTAGGCGCGGCGGCCAATGGCAACCAGGACGATATCGGCTTCAAGAACTTCCGCATCGCCGCCAGCTTCGGGCTCAACGGAAACCGCAAGGCCCTTGCCTTTTTTCTCAACGCCCGTGACCTTGGAAGACAGCTTGAAGGCCATGCCCTGTTTTTTCAGGATCCGCTGGAAGTTCTTGGAAATGTCGCCATCCATGGGCCCAAGGATCTTCGGCATGAACTCGACAACGGTGACTTCAGCGCCAAGACGGTTCCAGACCGAGCCGAGCTCCAGACCGATCACACCGCCACCGACAACGATCATCTTGCCAGGGACTTTTTCAAGGTCCAGGGCGCCGGTGGAGGAGACGATCTGCTTTTCGTCGATTTCAACGCCCGGCAGCGGCATCACATCGGAGCCGGTGGCAATCACGATGTTCTTCGTTTCGATAACAGATGCCTTGCCGTCGTTGTCGGTGACTTCGACTTTGCCGGCACCCAGGATCTTGCCCATTCCGGTGTGGACGTCGATCTTGTTTTTCTTCATCAGGAACGAAATGCCGCTGACATTTGCATCAACAACATCGCTCTTGTGTTTCATCATGCCCGGCAGATCGAGCTTCGGCTTGGCAACCTTGATGCCGAGCTTCTCGAACCCGTGGCCCGCTTCATGGAACATCTCTGATGCATGCAGCAGCGCCTTGGACGGGATACAACCGATGTTTAGGCAGGTGCCGCCAAGGGTTGCTTCTTTTTCGACAACGGCGGTTTTCAGGCCGAGCTGGGCCGCCTTGATTGCGCAAACGTAGCCGCCGGGGCCAGTTCCAATGACGACGAGATCATAATGGGACATTTGGGTCGCCTTAGCCTCTTTCTCTCTATCCCTTACGGACACTTTTAAAACCGGTTGTCAGAACAGAAACCGGAGAATGAAATTCGAAGGTCTTTCAAAGACCTCATCACTGCTCTGCAAGCGCAAGGCGCAGGCCAAAACCTGCAAAAGCTGTCGCAACAGCACGGCGCATCCAGAGCATGACCGTATCGCTGCGCAGCACCTTCTCCCCGACAAGGGCCGCAAACATGCCGTAGACGATGAACACCGCGAAGGTCATCGCCATGAACACACTGCCAAGCAAAGCCATATCCAGAGTCGGATTGGCTGCTTGCGGGCTGACAAACTGCGGCAAAAACGCCAGGAAAAACACGGTCAGTTTCGGGTTCAGGATGTTGATCAAAAACCCGGTGCGAACCGTCGCTAGCATGCTTTTGCGGTTAGACTTGTCCGCCTTCAACTCCAACGGACCGCTGTCTTTCAGCGTTTGCCAGGCAAGATAAAGCAGGTACGCCACGCCGGCGTATTTGACAGCTGTAAAGACCAGCGCGCTGGTATGCATCAGCGCGGCCAGTCCAATGACAGACGCCAGGATTGCCGGAATAATGCCCAGCGTGCAGCCGAAGGCGGCGGCGATTGCCGCCTGCCGGCCTTTGCCCAGACCGACCGCAACTGTGTAGACGACCCCGGTTCCAGGGACCAGCACCACGATCAAAGCGGTGATCAAAAACTCCAGGCTCATTGTCCGGCTCCTTTGAGCGTGACAGGAAGACTGGTCCGGATCAGAGATCCAGAACCAGACGCTGCGGATCTTCCAGGCTTTCCTTGACGCGCACCAGGAATGTGACGGCTTCTTTGCCGTCGACGATCCGGTGGTCATAAGACAGGGCCAGATACATCATCGGGCGGATCACCACCTGACCGTTCACGGCCATCGGACGTTCCTGGATCTTGTGCATGCCCAGAATACCAGACTGCGGCGCATTCAGGATCGGCGAAGACATCAGCGAACCGTAGACACCGCCGTTGGAGATGGTGAAGGTCCCACCGGTCATGTCGGCCATGCCGAGCTTGCCGTCCCGCGCCTTGCGGCCGAGGTTGCCGATTTCCTGTTCGATCTCGGCAATTGACATCTGATCCGCATCCCGGACAACCGGAACCACCAAGCCTTTGTCCGTACCAACGGCAACGCCGATGTGGGCAAAGTTCTTGTAGATGATGTCCGTGCCGTCGATCTCGGCATTCACAGCCGGGATCTCTTTCAGTGCATGGGTTACAGCTTTTGTGAAGAAACCCATGAAGCCGAGCTTCACGCCGTGTTTCTTCTCAAACAGATCCTTGTACTGCTTGCGCAGTTCCATGACCGGGCCCATGTCCACCTCGTTGTAGGTGGTCAGCATGGCTGCGGTGTTTTGCGCATCTTTCAGGCGGCGCGCGATGGTCTGGCGCAGCTTGGTCATGCGCACGCGCTCTTCGCGGACTTCGTCTTCGGCTGCGACCGGGCCACGGGCAACAGCTGCCGGTGCCGGAGCAGAGGCCGATGTTGCGCCGGAGGCGATGGCGTTGATGACATCCCCCTTCAGGACCTGACCGCGTTTGCCAGAGCCGGCGACCTGATCACCAGAGAGATTGTTTTCCGCCATCATCTTGGCAGCAGACGGTGCCGGCGGCATGGAGGTGCCAGTGCTTTGTATTGGAGCGGCAGCTGCCGGAGCCGGAGCACTTGTTGCAGCCGGGGCGGCGGCAGCGCCTGCACCGGACGGATCGATCTGACAGAGCAGAACGCCCGGCTCCACGGTTGCGCCGGTTTCAGCCGCGATCTTGACAACGGTGCCTGCGACCGGAGCTGGAACTTCCTGAGCGGCCTTGTCGGTTTCCAGTTCGACAAGCGTGTCGTCCGCCTTGACGGTATCGCCAACCTTGACGCTCCATTCGCCAACTTCAGCTTCGGTCACGCTCTCACCCGCGCTCGGGGTCACAACGTCAACGAGCTCAGCTTTGGCTGCTGGAGCGTCTGCCTTTGCAGGAGCCGGAGCGGAAGCCGCCGGTGCAGTAGCTGCAGCGCCGGCACCTTCTGCGATTTGGCCAAGCAGAGCGCCAACCTCAACGGTGTCGCCTTCCTTGACCACGATGGATTCCAGTGTGCCGGATGCCGGTGCTGGAACTTCAACGGTTACCTTGTCCGTCTCCAGCTCGACCAGCGGCTCATCCTGATTGATGGCGTCGCCCGGTTTCTTGAACCACTGAGCAATGGTTGCCTCAGATACGGATTCCCCAAGCGTTGGGACGCGAATTTCGGTTGCCATGGTTGCCTTCTCTTAAATTTCCCAGGCCAATTTCGATGAAGGGGGCCACCGCCCCCTTCGTGATCAGTTTCCGAGTGCCTCTTCGAGGAATGCCTGCAGCTGGGCCAAATGCGCGGACATCAAACCCGTAGCCGTGGACGCCATTGCGGCGCGGCCTGCATAACGCGGGCGCTTGTGCTTGGCATCGATCTGTTCCAGAACCCACTCGATGTAAGGCTCGACGAAGAACCAGCTGCCCATGTTCTTCGGCTCTTCCTGGCACCAGACCATTTCCGCTTGCGGGAAACGGGCCAGCTCCATCATCAGAGCTTTTTTCGGGAATGGGTAGAGCTGCTCGATCCGGAACAAATAGATATCGTCGATGCCACGCTTCTCGCGCTCTTCGTAAAGGTCGTAGTAAACCTTTCCGGAACACATCACGACACGCTTGATCTTGTCGTCGGAAACCAGTTTGGTCTCGGCTGCCGGATTGGATTCCGCATCATCCCACAGCAAGCGGTGGAAGGTGCTGTCCGGTCCGAGTTCCGCGAGCTTTGAAACGGCCTTCTTGTGGCGGAGCAGCGACTTCGGCGTCATAAGGATCAATGGCTTACGAATGTCTCGGCACAGCTGGCGGCGCAGGATGTGGAAGTAGTTGGCCGGTGTCGTACAGTTCGCCACCTGCATGTTGTCTTCCGCGCACAACTGCAGGAACCGCTCGAGGCGTGCAGAGGAGTGCTCGGGTCCCTGGCCTTCGTAGCCGTGCGGCAACAGACAGACCAAACCCGACATGCGCAGCCATTTGCGCTCACCAGACGAAATGAACTGATCGAACAGAACCTGCGCACCGTTGGCGAAATCACCAAACTGTGCTTCCCACAAAGTGAGGGCACGAGGTTCAGCTAGCGAGTAGCCGTATTCGAAACCGAGCACCGCTTCTTCGGAGAGCATCGAGTTGATGACCTCGTAGCGCTGCTGGCCTTCCCCGACATGGTTCAGCGGAATGTAGCGGTTTTCGTTCTCCTGATCATAGAGCACGGAATGCCGCTGCGAAAACGTACCGCGCTCACAATCCTGACCGGACAACCGGATCGGATGACCTTCCTTGAGCAAGGTTGCAAACGCCATTGCTTCGGCGGTCGCCCAATCGATGCCCTCTCCAGTTTCGATCATTCGCTCGCGATTGTTCATGAAGCGGGCGATCGTGCGGTGCGCGTTGAAGTCGTCCGGGATTTTGGTCAGCTTGCGACCGATGTCTTTCAGCTCATCGATTGCCACACCGGTTTCACCGCGACGAGGATCTTCTTCATCATCCGCACGCTTCATGCCGGCCCATTTGCCGTCCAGCCAATCGGCCTTATTTGGTTTGAATGCTTGACCGGAGTCAAACTCACCATCCAGGTGCTTGCGCCAGTCGGCCTTCATTTGGTCGACTTCCTCCTGGCTCATCACACCTTCTTTGATCAGCCGATCGGAATACAGCTGCAAAGTGGTCTGATGTTTGCGGATCTTGCGGTACATGATCGGCTGGGTGAATGCTGGCTCGTCACCCTCGTTGTGACCAAACCGGCGATAGCAGATCATGTCGATGACCACCGGACGGCCGAAAGTCTGCCGGTATTCAATCGCGATTTTGGCGGCAAAGACAACGGCTTCCGGATCATCCGCATTCACGTGGAAAATCGGTGATTCAATAACTTTCGCCATGTCCGACGGATACGGTGACGAACGCGAGAAACGCGGGTTGGTCGTAAAGCCGATCTGGTTGTTGATGATCACATGGATCGAACCACCGGTGCGGTGACCACGCAGTGCGGACAGGCCGAAACACTCAGCAACCACACCCTGACCGGCAAAGGCCGCGTCCCCGTGGAGCAGAAGGGGAAGAACGGTGCCGCGTTCGACTTCTGTTGTTTCAACAAACGTCCCGTCTTCCTTGGCCGCCAGCTGGTCCTGCTTGGCCCGCGCCTTACCCAGAACGACCGGGTTTACGATCTCGAGGTGGGACGGGTTGGCTGTCAAAGACAGGTGGACGTTGTTGCCGTCAAAGTCGCGGTCGGAAGACGCGCCGAGGTGATACTTCACATCGCCCGAACCTTCCACGTCATCCGGCGCATAAGAGCCGCCCTTGAACTCGTGGAATACGGCGCGGTGCGGTTTCGCCATAACTTGGGTCAGCACGTTGAGGCGTCCGCGGTGGGCCATCCCGAGGACAATGTCCTTGAGGCCCATCTGACCGCCGCGCTTGATGATCTGTTCAAGCGCCGGGATCAGTGCTTCACCGCCATCGAGGCCGAAACGTTTTGTGCCGGTGTATTTGACGTCCAGAAACTTTTCGAAACCTTCGGCTTCAACAAGTTTGTTGAGGATCGCCTTCTTGCCTTCGGAGGTGAAAGCAACTTGCTTGTCCGGACCCTCAATGCGCTCCTGCAACCACGACTTTGCTGCCGGATCAGAAATATGCATGAACTCAACGCCCAGCGTCGAGCAATAGGTCCGCTTCAGGATGTCAAGCATCTCGCGAATGGTTGCATATTCCAAACCCAGGACATGGTCGATGAAGATCCTGCGGTCCCAATCGGCTTCGGTGAAGCCGTAAGATGATGGGTGCAGCTCTTCGTGATCGCCGGGTGTCGCGAGTTGCAGCGGATCAAGATCTGCGTGCAAGTGACCGCGCATGCGGTAGGCACGGATCATCATCAGTGCCCGCACGGAGTCGCGTGTTGCCTGATGAACTTCGGCATCCGACATCGGTGTGCCGGTCGTATCCGCTTTCTGTTTGAGCTTGGTTTCGAGCTTCTGCTCGATTGGCGCCCAATTGCCGTCAAACGCGTTGACGAGGTCGCCACTGGCTTCCAGCGGCCAGTCTTTCCGTTTCCAGGGCGCGCCGCGGGCTTCTTTCAAAACCGCGTCTTTTTCATCCTGGAATGCCGCGAAGAAATCCCGCCACTCCGGATCAACCGAATTGGGATCAGTCTTATAGCTGGCGTAGAGGTCTTCGATATAGGCTGCGTTGGCGCCGTAAAGCAACGACGTCAGTGCGAATACGTTGTTCGCTTCCTGCCGTGCCATGTTCACTCAGCGGAGGGCTTCTCCGCCCTTATTCTTTGGCGAGCCAAAAAACTGGCCCGCGGCCGGTTCCCTACAAAGACCGATGCGCACCACCGGCCCCTCGAAATATTGGGTGTTTACCCAAAGGTCACGGCACGTTGCCGCGCCGTAACCTATCCTTTCACCATGCAGCAGGAAACGTAAACAGTTTCCGTAATCCGCAGTGGATTTTCTTTTGTATTTAGCCTTTCAACACTTCGAGAAGTGTTTCACCGAGCTTCGCCGGGGACGGAGAAACCTTGATACCGGCCTCTTCCATCGCAGCGATCTTGTCTTCAGCGCCGCCTTTGCCACCGGAGATCACAGCACCTGCGTGACCCATGGTGCGGCCCGGAGGCGCCGTGCGGCCCGCAATGAAGCCAGCCATCGGCTTCTTGCGGCCTTTCTTGGCTTCGTCCTTCAGGAACTGAGCCGCTTCTTCTTCCGCAGAGCCACCGATTTCACCGATCATGATGATCGACTGTGTTTCGTCGTCGGCCAGGAACATTTCGAGGACGTCGATGAACTCGGTGCCTTTGACCGGGTCTCCGCCGATGCCGACAGCCGTTGTCTGGCCGAGGCCTGCGTTGGAGGTCTGGAAGACCGCCTCGTAGGTAAGTGTGCCGGAGCGCGATACAACACCCACGGAACCCTTCTTGAAGATGGAGCCCGGCATGATGCCGATCTTGCACTCTTCAGGGGTCAGGATACCCGGGCAGTTCGGGCCGAGAAGACGGGACTTGGATTTCTCCAGCTTCGCCTTGACCTTGACCATGTCGGCAACCGGAATGCCTTCGGTGATGCAGACGATGAACGGAACTTCCGCATCGATCGCTTCGATGATCGCGGCGCCCGCGCCTGCCGGCGGAACATAGATCACGGATGCGTCAGCACCGGTTGCTTCCTTTGCCTCACCTACGGAAGCAAAGATCGGCAGCTCTGCGGCGCCTTCGACGCCGGCAGACCATTTTTCACCACCCTTTTTCGGGTGCACACCGGCCACCATCTTGGTGCCGTAGTACTCAAGAGCCTGTTCCGTGTGGAACGTGCCGGTCTTGCCGGTCAGGCCCTGAACGATAACTTTCGTGTCTTTATTGACGAGGATCGACATTTATGCGCCCCCCTTAACGGCTTTCACGATTTTCTGGGCGGCGTCGTCGAGATCGTCAGCAGCGATCACATTCATTCCGCTTTCGGAAATGATCTTTTTGCCAAGTTCAACGTTCGTGCCTTCAAGGCGCACAACGAGAGGCACCTGCAGACCGACTTCGGTCACGGCCGCCAGAACACCTTCTGCGATGATGTCGCAGCGCATGATGCCGCCGAAGATGTTGACAAGGATACCTTTGACGTTCGGATCAGACGTGATGATCTTGAATGCAGCCGTCACCTTTTCCTTGGTTGCACCACCACCAACATCGAGGAAGTTGGCAGGCTCTGCACCATAGAGCTTGATGATGTCCATGGTCGCCATGGCAAGACCGGCGCCGTTGACCATGCAGCCAATGTCACCGTCGAGAGCAACGTATGCGAGATCGTATTTGGACGCTTCGATTTCCTTCGCGTCTTCTTCGGTCTCATCGCGCAAGGCCATGATGTCGTCGTGGCGGAACAGTGCGTTGCCGTCGAAGGACACTTTGGCGTCGAGAACGCGCAGGTGGCCGTCTTTCATGACGATCAGCGGGTTCACTTCCAGCAGCGCCATGTCTTTTTCGACAAACGCCTTGTGCAGGACCGGGAAGAGCTTGAAGCCGTCTTCGCGTGCCGCGCCGGTCAATTCGAGCGCATCGCAAAGCTTGGCAGCATCCGCCTCAGTGACACCCGTATCCGGATCAATCGGAAGCGTGATGATCTTTTCCGGGGTCTCTTCGGCCACAGCTTCAATGTCCATGCCGCCTTCGGTGGACACAACGAATGCCGGACGGCCGACGGTGCGGTCAACGAGGATGGAGAGGTAAAGCTCACGCTCAATGTCCGCGCCATCTTCGATGTAGAGACGGTTGACAACCTTGCCAGCTTCCCCGGTCTGGGCTGTCACCAGCGTGTTGCCAAGCATTTCTGCTGCATGCGCTTTCACTTCGTCCAGAGAGAAGGCGAGACGGACACCGCCCTTGGCATCTGCATCCAATTCCTTGAACTTGCCCTTGCCGCGGCCACCAGCGTGAATCTGGGATTTGACGACCCAAAGCGGGCCCGGCAGGCTTTTGGCAGCGGCTTCTGCTTCATCAGCAGAAAAGATCGCAACGCCCTCGGCCACCGGAGCGCCGAATTCCTTCAGCACGGCCTTGGCCTGGTATTCATGAATGTTCATGTGTTTCCCCCGTTGTCGGAGGACCGCCCCAACACGGGGCGGTCGCTAAAACTCGTCGGCAGGCGCTTTCTTATGCGAGCGCCGGCTGGATCTTTTTGCAGGCCTCAACCAGGCCATCGACAGACGCGACCGACTTTTCAAAGCCGGCTTTTTCGTCACCCTGCAGGTCGATTTCGATGACGCGCTCAACACCCTCTGCGCCGATCACCACCGGAACCCCGACATAGGTATCTTTCAGGCCATACTGACCGTCGAGGGCAGCTGCACATGGCAGAACGCGTTTTTTGTCCTTGAGGTAGCTCTCGGCCATCTGGATCGCGGATGCTGCCGGTGCGTAGAAAGCAGAACCAGTTTTCAGGAGACCAACGATCTCTGCGCCGCCGTCACGGGTGCGCTGAACGATCTCTTCGAGACGCTCGGCTGTGCACCAGCCCATTTTCACCAGATCGGTGAGCGGGATGCCTGCAACAGTAGAATAACGGGTCAGCGGCACCATGGTGTCGCCGTGGCCGCCAAGGACGAATGCGGTGACGTCTTCAACGGAAACATTGAACTCGTCAGCAAGGAAGTAACGGAAGCGGGCGCTGTCCAGAACGCCAGCCATGCCGACGACTTTGTTTTTCGGCAGGCCGGAGAACTTCTGCAGAGCCCAGACCATCGCGTCGAGCGGGTTGGTGATGCAGATGACGAACGCGTTCGGAGCGTATTTGGCAATACCTGCGCCGACCTGCTCCATGACCTTGAGGTTAATTTCCAGAAGATCGTCGCGGCTCATGCCCGGCTTGCGCGGCACGCCTGCGGTAACGATGACAACGTCGGAGCCTTCGATGGCTTCGTAGGTATTGGTTCCTGCCAGCTTGGCATCAAACCCGTCGACCGGAGAGGACTCTGCGAGATCTAGTGCCTTGCCTTGCGGCATGCCTTCCGCGATGTCGAAGAGAACGATGTCCCCCAGTTCCTTCAAGCCTGCCAGGTGAGCGAGCGTGCCGCCAATCTGACCCGAGCCGATCAAGGCAATCTTGTTCCGCGCCATATCGAAAGTTTCCCTTTACGTAAGATGGAACTCCATGCCATCCGCCGATGACTGACGATGGCACTACTCCCTTTGTTCCGCCCGCGCAACCTCGCCAGAAGTATATTGCGCCAGCAAAACCAAATTTTTTCATTTATTCCCGCACACATTCCTCCCCTATAGGGAATGCGTACCTATGCGTGTCTTTCCCGCCGTTCACCCGCCAGATAGGCCTCTGAACGCATCTCGATCAGCCGCGAGGCCGTCCGGTCGAATTCAAAGGCCTCCGTTCCGTCTGTCGAAACGTAAAGATCCGCCGGCTCGGCCGCAGCGGAGATGATCAGTTTGATGCCGTTATCGTAAAGCGTATCAATAAGTGTGATAAATCGCTTGGCTTCATTGCGCCGGGCTTTCGACAGCACCGGCACATCGTCCAGAAACAGCGTGCTGTAGGCATGCGCAATACGCAGGTAATCACTTGCTCCAAGCGGCTGCATACACAAATCGTCAAACGTGAACCGCGCCGCGCCGGCTGCCGTGCAGGGAACCGGGATCTTCCGGCCCTTGTTTTCGAGCTCTTCCTTGTGCGGCGGCATACCGTGCGTCAGACGCTGCCAGAGATCGTCCATCTGAACGCGCGCCTCATCCCCAAGCGGCGTCAAATAGACGGGAGATCCTGCAAGTTTTTCAAGCCGGTAATCGGTCGGCGAATCCAAATGCAAGACACTGACCTTGGACTTTAAAAGCGAGATAAATGGCGTGAAAAGCTGCCGGTTCAAACCATCCTTGTAGAGGAGGTCCGGGTTCACATTCGAAGTGGCAACAACGATGACTCCCAACTCGAACAGCTGCGTGAACAGTCGTCCCAGGATCATCGCATCGGCGATGTCGGTGACGGAAAACTCGTCGAAGAGGAGCAGCCGGGTCTCTTCGGCGATTTGCGCCGCCACGGGCGGAATCGGATCGTCACCCTTGACTTCGCCCCGCTTGTGCGCCTGCCGGTGTGCATGGATCCGTTCATGCACATCGGCCATGAATTCATGAAAATGCACACGCCGTTTGCGCCGGATCACGGTGACCTCATAGAAGAGGTCCATCAGCATGGTTTTGCCCCGACCGACGCCGCCCCACATATATAGCCCCTGAACGGAGGCCCAGAGCTGGTTCTTTTTCTTGGCAAACAGCCAGCCAAGCGAGCTCTTCTTAGAAGCTAGCCGTGTCTCACCAAGGCGGGTGTTAAGAAGATCAAGATGCCGGACTGCCTCGCGCTGAACGGGGTCTTCAGAAATATCACCGGACGCGACAAGCGCATCGTAGCGGGCGCCCAAGGCGCGGTTGACCGGCAATTCCAGCTTCAAGTGCGGCGCTCCATCCTGCAAGTTCATGGAGGGTAAGGCGGGACCTTTTGGGGGCGGGGATACTGTCAAAACGTCGCAGATGCAAGCTATCAAAAAGCGTTACGGCTCTTCTGACATGACATGTTTGCGGGACTGCCAGTTGGAACCACGCGAAGTGAGTTTTGCCTTTAAATCAATTTAAACTCCCGATCTCTGGCATTCGTCAGCCAACGACTTGAGAGAAAAACAAAAAATCCTCTCCAGCAGGCGCTGGAGAGGACCACCCTGAGAAATTTTGGAGGACATGGTCAGGGTGCGGCGGCTCCGTCAAACCTGCAAAAGCTTGCTCGTCCGGCCAGATTGAAGCTCTTGCACGTAAAGGAGTTGCGCCACGAGATGACATTCTGTCTTGTCATCCATTTTGGCTTTGCGGCCACGCCCATCGGTGAGCAGCCAAGCATTTCCAGATTTCACAACATCGCATTCAATGGGCTGCTTCGGGTCAAAACCGGATTTGTTGATGAGTTTGAGTGCTGGCAAATCTTCATCAGACCCGGACATGCCCTTCATCTCCAAACGAAGAGCACGGTACAGTTTGTGGATCGATTGCGTTGCAATGATCACTGTCCTGACCTCTTCCCCATCCATGGCGGCGAAACGGACAACGCCCGCATCCCTCGGGATCGTTGAATTTGAACAGGGTGTCTTTTGAACGTCACCAAGGGTCGTCCACTCGGTCCGCAGGGTCACGGTCGCCGGCTGCCGCAAGGAAGCCATTTCCCGGGTCAAGCGCTTTTCAGCAGCGCGCTGAGGGTTTCGAACATCCTTTTGCGCGCGTTGGCTCTGGGCTGCGATGTTGGTTCCCCCGATCCGGAGGCGCCGGAAAATGATGACGTCCCGGTTCAGGTCCGTCCGCTCGACACGCCATCCAGCATCCAGCCAAGCATTTTGATGCACCAGACTACCGCCGGAATTGGCCCACCAGGTGCGATGCTCTCTGGCACTGCGCGGCAGGTTTGATCCGATGATCTCCTCGACCTCGTCCAGCTTCGCGGCCCACACCACGTCGTCCATTCTGGCCAAGTGTTCCCGCAAAGGTTCATATTTTGACATTTGCACAGTCCTTAGTTGACCATGCAAAAATACACGCATTGCGCGCATTGTCCAGAAAAAATACTGAGGGCTGTTAACGGTAAAGAGAGACCGGCACTCCAGTAGCCGTCTGGCCGTCAAACCGCCCGGATTGGCTGGAGTAGAGCTGCGCAACAGTTTGCCCACTCCCGTCCTTCAAGACCACCTGATTGCCATTCAGGTCCCATGCGGAAATTCCGGTCAGCACAGGCGTGGCACAACCTCTGGTATTTGCACGGTAGCCACCAGACCAGGTCGTCAAGGTCATGAATGCCATGCAATTGTCGGCGCCAGAAGCCAATTTCCAGCCGCCGAGGAGGTCGGTACGGCCTACTTGTTGAGCGTTCGCAGGAGGTGTCACGGCTGCCACGGCACCGTCGGTTGTGGGTGCGGTTCCATCAAGCCCGGCTGTCGCGGTTTCAGTTCCCGGGACTGCAGGGTCAAGCGGTTGCAAAGCACCGGAGTTGACCGGCGTCGTCGGCGTGGCGGGCAACGGAGCAGCATAATTCGGTCCGCCGGAAAGCCTCTGGCATCCCGCAGCGAGAATCACCAACCCCACAACCAAACCCAAGTTTGCCGCACGCTTCATAACGAATCAGTCCCTGAATGACGTCCCAATATGCCGCCACTCTTAGCCTACAATTTGGCGAAAATCCAAAGGCTCCCGCGGAAACTCTACAAATTTCCGTCAGGCAACCTTGTTGCTGGTGGAAAGCTCCGATGGGACGGACGGATCAATCAGGCCGTCAATCGCTTGCCAGATACGTTTAAGGTAAGCAGAACAGGCCGCAAAATCATCGCTCAAGGCGCCGCCATCCGTCACGCTCCACCAATGGCTTGATGTTGTCCCCTTCCAGGACGACGGTTGAAGGATCGCCTTTACGTCGCTCAGATAGATGATCCGATCCGGCACGATCGCATACGGCATCAAAAACACATCAATGGATTTCGGCGAAAGGCCTTGCGCGCTCACGCCATGTGCCGACAAAAGACGGCTGACATTCTTGCTGATCTGCGCTGCAGGCTGAAGGCCAGCAGAAAAGGCCCTCATCAAGCCGCCGCCTCTGGCGTTGAGGCAGGCTTCAGCCATCGGCCCGAGCAAACTGTTGTCAGGGCACACGAACAACACGGTGGTTTTTGGCACAGGGAATCCTCTTCCGACGTTGGGGCATGTTTCCCAATTTCGCGGATGCCATAGCCAAAGGTTCAGACCCTATTATGACAGTTTAAGGCTGTGCCCAACATTCTCAGCGGATAAACAGCCAATCTTCTGAAAACTACTTAGGGACTTGGGCCTCGGACACGCCGTGTCCGGAAAACGCATCGAATGCCGCCAGCGCTTCGGCTCCATAGATCATCGACGGGCCGCCGCCCATATAAACCGCGACACCGATCGTTTCCATTATCTCTTCCCGGCTTGCACCATACTTTGCAGCCGCCTTGGAGTGGTAGGCAAGGCAACCATCGCAGCGCGCCGCAATTCCAATCGCTAAAGCAATCAACTCTTTGGTCTTTGAATCCAAGGCACCCGGACTGATGGCCGAGCGAGCCACGTCGTGAAACCCTTTGGTGACACCGGGGATGCCACTCCGAAGATCTGCCATCCTCTTGTCGGTCTGTGAAATAAAGGACTGCCAATCGCTAACGGACATGTTCGTTACTCCGCTTTTTTGCTGACGGATGGATACTTAAAGACGCACTTGCGCGATTGGCGTTGATATCACTCAATTTGCATGCGAATGAAGGCGCACCCCAATCTCGACGTCATGGAGATAACTGTGCCGCTTGCCATCTGGTGCATCCTTGCCGCCGCCATTCTTCCAATCCTTTCGGCATTTCCGGCAAAGCTGAACAAGGACTTTGATAACGCCAATCCGCGCGATCCAGACTATTGGCGCGAGGGGTTCCGGGCACGAGCACAAGCTGCTCAGGCCAACGGCTTTGAAGCTTTTCCTCTTTTTGCCATCTCTGTCATCGTCGGGATCGGTCAAGGCGGGTCCGACTACTGGATCAACCAGCTGGCTGTCCTATTTGTGATGCTGCGGGTGATTTATGTGTTCTGCTACTGGACGGATCGATCCAACCCACGCTCACTGACCTGGACCGCAGGCTTCCTGACCTGCGTCGCAATATTCACAAGCCCCGTGTGGAGCTAAAACGCAACAGCCTGACATTTAAAAACCCAATTCTATTTTGAACATTTGCATGGCCGGACTGCTTTCGCTAACCATGGCAGTGTGGATCGAGCATCGAAACCGGCAGGGGTTAAAGAGTGCGGACGACAGACCAGACGACCACCACGCTTCCCACCCGTCATGAAAATGAAGCGGTGGCAACGCGCCTTCCCGCCGATCCTCATATAGTGGATGTGTTGATCGCAGAACGCGGCAAACAGGTGATGGCGAGCCCATGGTGGCCCCTCATTCGTCCCTTTGCCTTCAAAATCCTGCGCTACCGGTCAGCCGTCGAAATGGCCAACACCATCGATCACATGAGCGCGGTGGACGTTTTCCGGCACCTCAGCGATTTGTTGCAATTGAACGTCACGACCCTCGGCCTGGACCGCGTTCCAACTGACGGTCCAGTCGTCCTGGTCTCAAATCACCCCACGGGTATTGCCGATGGTGTTGTGTTGTTCGATGCCATCAAGGAGCGGCGTGAAGACCTCGCAATCTTCGCCAATCGGGACGCAATCCGCATCAATCCGCAGCTTGCGGACATGATCATTCCGGTTGAGTGGCGGGCAGACTTCAAAAGCCGTGAAAAGTCGAAGGAAACGCTTAAAATTGCGTCATCCGCCTTCTCCAAGGAGCGCGTCGTTGTCCTGTTCCCGTCCGGACGTCTTGCCTATTGGCATGAGGGCAAGCTCACCGAGCGCCCATGGATGACGTCTGCGCTGGCTCTTGCGCGCAAGAACAAGGCGCCGATCATTCCTATGCATATGGGTGGGCGGAATTCCGGGCTGTTTTATTTCCTAGCCCGGGTCTCGACAGAACTGCGAGACATGACCGTTTTCAACGAGCTGTTGAATAAGAAAAACGCCGAGTTCCGTGTGCACTTCGGTAAGCCGATCCGCCCGGAGCGGCTGGACGGCGACCTGACAGAGCTGACCGAGCAAATGCGCATCCATTGCGCAGAAACCCTGGCGAGCGACCCAGACGCGGAATTTTAGGTTTTCCGCAGTCAACGCCCGGTCATCCACAGGCGGGGCAATTGCCCTGAAGCGGCGAATAGGACATGGTGCGATGAGTTCAGGAGAATCATTCGAACATGTCCGCTTCACCTGCGCCCGCCGCAGAGGAACCCAATACGATTCAGGCCACGCTTGCACCGCCAGTGACCGGCGAGGCGCGCCCCTTGGCTGTGCTGCAGAAGATCTTCGGCTTCAGTGATTTCCGGGGCAAGCAGCAGGCGGTCATCCAGTCGCTTGTCGATGGCCGGGATGCGGTCGTTCTGTTTCCAACAGGTGCCGGCAAGTCGCTTTGTTTCCAAATCCCGGCGCTTTGCCGCCGCGGTGTCGGGATCGTTGTTTCTCCTCTGATCGCGCTGATGAAGGACCAGGTCGGTGCGTTGACAGCCGCCGGTGTCAACGCGGCAGCCTTGAATTCCACGCTCACGCCTGGCGAACAAGCTGATTTGCGTCTGGAATTGCAACGCGGACAAATCGATCTCCTGTACGTCACGCCGGAACGGCTCAGCAATGAGAGCTTTCGCAAGCTCCTCGATACGCTCGACATTGCGCTCTTTGCCATTGACGAGGCGCATTGCGTGAGCCAATGGGGCCACGATTTCCGCCCGGAATATTTAAGCCTCTCCACCCTGGCGGAACGCTATCCGGGCGTCCCCCGTGTGGCGCTGACCGCGACAGCCGATCCGCACACCCAGAAAGACATTCAGGCACGGCTGAAGCTGGATGAGGCGGAAGTTTTTTCGACCAGTTTCGACCGGCCCAACATCCGGTATGAAATCGTCGAACGGACCAACCAGCGCCAGCAGCTTCTGGATTTCCTAAAAAAACACAAGGGCGAGTGCGGCATCGTCTATTGCCTCTCCCGGGCGAAGGTCGAGGACATCGCCGAGTGGCTAAATGCCAAGGGGATTCGTGCACTGCCCTATCATGCGGGTTTGCCCGCAGAACAGCGGGCCGCCAATCAGGATGCGTTTTTGCTGGAGGAGGATCTTTGCCTGGTGGCCACGGTGGCCTTCGGCATGGGGATCGACAAGCCGGATGTGCGCTACGTGGCCCACTTGGACCTGCCTTCATCTGTCGAGGCCTATTATCAGGAGACAGGCCGCGCCGGGCGGGATGGTGCGCCGTCCGAAGCCTTCATGGCGTATGGTATGGCGGATCTCGTGCAACGTCGGCGAATGATTGCGGAGGGCGATGCCCCGGACGAGGTCAAACGCGCAGAAAATGCAAAGCTCAACGCACTCCTCGGAATTTGCGAAACGGCGGGCTGCAGGCGCCAGGCCTTGCTCGCGCATTTTGGCGAGACCTACCCGGAACTTTGCGGAAACTGCGACACCTGTCTGTCACCCGTGGAAACATGGGATGGCACGGAACCTGCGCAGAAGCTCATGTCGGCGATCTACCGGACCGGCCAGCGCTTCGGCACTGGACATGTGATCGATGTTCTACTGGGCAAGACCAGCGAGAAGTCCGCCCGCTTCGGCCACGACAGTCTCTCCGTGTTCGGTATCGGACAGGAGCACTCTCTCAAAACATGGCAGTCGATCACACGGCAGATCGTTGCTGCCGGATATGTCGACGTTGACCACGCGCGATACGGCGCATTGGTCTTGACCGAAAAGGCGCGGCCAGTTCTGCGGGGCGAAGAGAGGATTCGTCTGCGCAAGGACCGCAGCGCCTCTGGCCTCAAGAACACCCGGACATCGCGAGCTGCCTCTCTGGCGGATGAGCTGGACCAGGAAGACCGGTTGCTGTTTGATCGGCTCCGCCGGTTGCGCACCCAAATTGCCCGGGATCAGAGCGTGCCGCCTTATGTGGTGTTTCCCGACGCCACTCTTGCCGGGATCGCTGCGGCGCGCCCGGTCACGCCCGACAGCCTTCTATCGGTCTCCGGCATTGGCCAATCAAAACTGGACAAGTACGGCGAAGCTGTTCTGGATCTGGTGGAAGCCTTCGAGGCCGGCGTTTAAGCCAGCCTCAAAGTTTGAGCAGATCGTGGTTTGATCAGGATCCGGCTTGCGGGAGTCCCTTGAAGGCTTCAGAACCCCAGACTTGCTTCACACGCGCATCCCGCCCACAGGCCTTTCGGTAACCTTTGTAAGCATCGGCACGGGTTAAATAGCCGAACCGGGTCAAGGTGCGTTGATTGCTCTTGTAATAGCCCTGGTGATAGTCCTCAGCCGGCCAGAAGACTGCAGCGTCTTCAATCGGGGTCACCACTTTACGGCCCAGCGCCTTTTCCGCCTTCGCCACTTCCTGCTTCGCCGCTTTTTCCTGCGCTGCGTTCAAAGGATGTATCGCAGTGGAGTATCCAAAACCCCGGTCACAGAATTGCCCGCCGCTGTCGGTAACATCGACTGTTCTCAGGAAAATCGCCAAGAGCTCGCCATAGCTGATCTTGGTCTCATCAAAATCGACCTGAACGACTTCGCGGTGACCACCACGTTCGTAGTTCTTGTAGGTCGGGTTTTGCGTGGTTCCGCCAGCATAACCGGACACCACATCGCGAACGCCCGAAAGCTGTTCCAGATCTGATTCAACACACCAGAAACAGCCACCGGCAAACACCGCCGTCTCGGCGTTCGCCGGAACCGTATAGGCGGCACCGGTCATCAGAGTTGCAAGGGCGAGCGGGGCAAGACGCTTCATGAGAAATCCTCCGTATGTTGGTATCAGAGCTAACGCATCTGCAGCTGGAGGCAACTCAACTCCATTGTCATTCCCGCACAAGCCCGTGAGGGATGTGTGACTCACGTTGCTTCTGACCAATCCAATGCCCCGACAGGTGGATCGCCACCCCGCCTGACAGGCACCGCTGTTTTTCTTGCTAGACAGCCTGACGGTGAGATGGTGAGCGCGGTGCGTCCAGCCCCGACCAGTCGATTCTCTGCGTTACGAACATGGTCACGGCAAGAGCTGCAAATGCGATCACAGATCCGATCAGTAAGGCGTAGTCCTGTTCCCGCATCAAAGCGTAAAGGGTCGCAAAGATGCCGGTCAGGACAGCTGCGATCACCAATCCTGCAATTCGGCTTTTCAGCGAGGTCCCAACGTAGATGGCGTTCAACAGCGTCGCCGAACCTGCAGCGACCAGGTAGGCGGGCCCGTAACCAATATGCTCAGCAAAGGCCAACAGCATCACGTAGAAGATAATCAGCGCACAGCCTACCAACCCATATTGTATCCAGTGAAATTGCCAACCCGATCGCATCTCCAAAACGAAAACTGCCAGAAAGGTCAGGCTGATGAAACCGATGGCATATTTCAATGACCTCGAAATCGTCTGATAGAAGTTCACCGGCTCGACAAACTTCACACCCATCAGTTTGCCGGACAGCGGCAAACTGTCGATCTCCATCGTCTCGGGAATGCCCCGGGCCAGATAAGGGATGGTCCAGTTTGCAGTAAACCCACTGTCCGTGATTGATCGCTTTTCAGGCAGGAAAGCTCCTGTAAACCCTGGATGCGGCCAATCGGACTGGAGCGTGACCAGCGTCGTCTGCCCGGCCGGTGCTGCAAAAAGGGCTGATGAGCCGTTCAGGTGCATGGCCAGATCAAAGGAAAAGCCTCTTTGCCAGATATCAGCTGCGACTGGTGCGTTGATACCGGAACCGCCGTGCTTGGCCAGGACACCAAGGCCTGGCTCAAACTGCACGGTTTTTGCCATATCGAGACGGATCGCGACTTCGCTACGCAGCGCGCGGACATCCGATATGCCAACGACAACCATGGCTTTGTCCATTGCGATCTTGATCGTGCCGCCGTCTTTCGGTTCGAAGATGCCGGAGGGCGGCGCAGCAAACCGGCCCTCCATGGACATCTGACCACTATAGACCGGCAATGAGTAGATTGATTTTTGGCGTTCTTCGACGCCTATGTCCCCTTTCAATTCCAGACGCTCGGGAAACAACACCACCGTTCGATGATGGACGGTCCGCTGCCGATTCTCGCCTTCTCCGGAAATGACGGTCTCCGTGAATGGAATGGCGAGATAAGGACCATTGATCGACTGCGTCCCTCCCCAGGACCGTGCGATATCCGCCGCCACGCCCTTGGCGCGGTCGGCACGCTCTTCCACGAGCAACCAAACAAACGTCGTTGGTATGAGAAGAAGAACGGTCAGGAAGCCGATCAGGAAAACCTTGACCGCGGGCGATTTCAGAACTGCTGGTAGTTTCGGTGACTGTCGGTTCTGGGGAGATCCGTTTTCGTCGTCTGCGGTTGGTGCCGATGTTGCGTTCGCCATTTTCTGCAATCCTCTGCCAAAGGGTTGCCCACAAGCACTATCAAATCGGAACAATCAGCACATTGTTCGAACACCCGATGATTTTTCGGCGGAGGAAATGTGGCTTGAATATGCCGGTGGCTCGTGAATTTAGGCAGTTTGGGCCAAGGCAAGTCTGCCGCGCGGCATAGTTTGCTGGCTAAACAGACTTTTGCAATCCTCAGCGTGCCGCATATTTGCCCTTGTAAATATTACATAAAACTTGAATACTTTTGACCTGTTTCGGAATTCACCCCCCGGATTGGCAATCAATCCTCACAAGATCTGTTGTGAACAAGCTGTGGACCAATTGTTGGCAACGGAACGAACTCAACTGAGAATCCGAATGGGTTTTCAGTGTACTAGCCAAGGTATCAACTCAGAGTAATCGAGTTACCAAAAAAGCGGGTTAACCATGAATCCGGTTTATACCAAGATTTTTGGCAACCCCTGCTTGTCTTCTGCTGCATGGCCAGTTCTTAATAATTCGTTAACAAAGGACACTTTGTGAATGACACCGTTAAACAACATGGCTCTTGGCGCCAGCGCTGATTATGTGCGCCGGGCGAATTATCTTCCGGCGCTGGTCGAACGCCTCGACCTGTGCCAGGCAGAAACGCATCGCTTCATGCTGGTCGCGCATCTGTTCGACGACACCATGCGGATGATTGATGCCTTGGCTGGGATCATGGATTTCGATGCCATCATCGGTATTCCATATTCTTCCGGCAGCGATGCGACACGCACGAAATGGCAATCGCGTTATGGCTCTATCGTGCATTGCCCGAAGACCGAGGATGATTTCAAAGAAGCGCTTGCAGCTGCCATTCAGAAAAGTTTTCTGCAGTGCCGCTCATCTGGTCAGAAACTGGTGATCCAGGAAGTTGGCGGCTATGTCGTTGAACTGCTTCATGAACGTTTTGCCGATCAGTTGGACCTTGTTGAGGGTGTCGTCGAGATCACCAAACAAGGTGTGTGGCGGGCCGAACAGCTCAACTTGAAAGTGCCGGTGCTGCATTGCGCCGACAGCGAACTGAAGCGGCTGGAAGCCAAACGGTGTGGTGAAACCATCGTGCGCTGCCTGGACGGCCTGTCCAGGGATCTCGGCAACTCCCTTGCGGGACGCCATGCCGCTGTTTTCGGAGCGGGATGGATCGGCTCCGGTGTTGCCCATGCGTTCCGCCGCCTTGATGTCATTCCGATGGTGATCGACACCGACCCGCTCAAGGTGGCAGAAGCGCGCCTCTCCGGTCTTCAGGCGCACATGTCACCAAGAGAGTTGGACAAGTGCGATCTGATCGTCGGCGCAGCTGGCAGATTGTCGATCACGGAACAGGTGCTGCGCCAATTGCGCAGCGGCTGTATGGTCGCAAGTGCCAGCTCCCGGCGCATCGAGATTGATGTCGACTATCTGGAAACCGCGCCAAGCGCCGATATTCATCCATCGATCCGGGCCTTCCATTTCCAGAACGACAATAGCCACGGCGAGCGTCAGATTTGCCTCGTCAACGACGGCTATCCAGCAAACTTCATTCCGGGATCTGGCAGCGTCGCCGATGAGATCGTCGAACTCATTCTGGGCGAACTGATCGTCCTGATGTCGGACATCACCTTTTATCCGTACGAGCCGGGAATTCATCGCATCACGCCAGCCAGCGAGGCGTTGTGTACACAGCTGTGGATTGAGCAGAGGGACCAGCTATGACCGATACAACCAACGAGTTGACAGTACACTCACAGTATCTTGTGAAGAAGCTGTCGAACTCAAAGCAAAATCTCTACGGGACCGTGAAATTCGATACGGTTTCGCGGAAAATCAAATCCTGGGCCAAAGGCCGCACCGACACACCAAAGATCCTGGATATCGGCTGCTCGACTTCGATCTCCAAGGAATATCTGGCCGCAACCGGGCTGGAGTTTGAATATTGCGGCGCCGACTACGAAGCAGCTTTCCAGCCGGACATCGTGCTCGATGCCACGAAGCTGTCCGAGCACAAGGAAGACCTGCCCTGGCGCCCGGATGTCATTACCCTGCTGGATGTGCTGGAACATCTTCCAGGCAAGGCCGAGGCTATTGAATCCACCATGCGCCAATGCTGCGAAGTGGTTGCACCGGGCGGTCTGGTGCTTGCGGTCGTGCCGCAACTCTACCGGCTCGACCGGCTGAAATTCGGCCACCTGCACTATCCGGAACACCATGTCCGCTTCACACTCAAGGAATGGATAAATATCGTCGAAAAGGCCGCCGATATCGAAGAAGTCCATGGCATCGGTTACCTCAGCGTCCTGCCTTATACCCCTATGTTCAGCCCCTGGTACAAGGAACATAACCGGCATGGAAAACTCTTCCATCACCTGCGTTCCAAGACATTCGAGTGGGGTCCACTGAAACCGGCGGAAATCGGATTGACCAGGACCCTTGGCCGCTTGCCGGGCCTGCGCGGCTGGTGCAACAGCACCCTGTTGGTCTGCAAGGCCAAAGGCTGACCCAGGCTACCCGCAAACCGAGAAATTCCTCTGCTCAATCAAGCGCCCCGGGAAGCTGTCCGGGGCGTTTTCTTTTTTCGCATCGATAGAATCTTTAGTGGCCACCACCGAATGGCACACTTGTGACGCGGGTCACAGGACAGCAAGCACTGCCCAGGGTAGGCATTGCATATGATCTGAATTCTATGGTCGTATGGGGCATCCATCACACGCCTGTATTCACAGGGAGGTTTCCAGTGGCATTGCATCAATCCCAACCCGGTCGGCGGGACGACGTTTTTGACCTTTATGCCCGCGACTTGTCCGAACAGCCGTTGCCAAAGTTCCGGATGCCGGAGAACTCTTCGCTCCCCGATACGGTTTACAATCTGATCCACGACGAATTGCTTCTTGATGGCAACTCTCGCCAAAACCTGGCGACCTTCTGCACAACCTATGTGCCCCCACAGGCCCAGCAGCTCATGCAGGACTGCGTCGACAAAAATATGATCGACCAAGACGAGTACCCGCAGACGGCCGAAATCGAGCACCGCTGCGTCCACATTCTTGCCGATCTGTGGAACGCCCCGGATGCAAAAACCACGCTTGGATGTTCAACGACCGGGTCCTCTGAAGCGGCGATGCTAGGCGGCCTTGCTCTCAAGTGGAAATGGCGCAAGCGCCAGGAAGCCGCCGGCAAACCGGCCGACAAACCCAACTTGATCTGTGGCCCGGTACAAATTTGCTGGCACAAGTTTGCGCGTTACTTCGATGTCGAATTACGGGAACTCCCAATCCTTGACGGCGAGCTCTGCATGACCGCTGCACAAGTGGCTGAGGCAGTTGATGAAAACACCATTGGCGTTGTGCCAACCTTGGGTGTGACCTTTACCGGCGTTTATGAGCCCGTCGAAGAAATCTCGAAAGAACTCGACCGGATCGAAGCTGAACGCGGCCTTGATATCCCGATCCATGTAGATGCAGCCTCTGGCGGGTTCATTGCACCGTTTCTGCACGAAGATGTCGTCTGGGATTTCCGCTTGCCTCGCGTGAAATCAATCAATGCATCCGGCCACAAATATGGCTTGTCCCCGCTCGGAGTCGGCTGGGCCATCTGGCGGGAACCGGAAGACTTGCCGGAAGAATTGATTTTCAACGTCGACTATCTGGGCGGCCAGGTGCCAACATTTGCGCTCAACTTTTCGCGGCCCGCTGGCGAGATCGTGGCGCAATACTACCAGTTCCTGCGCCTCGGCCGGAAAGGGTATACCGAAGTACAAGGCGCCTGTGCCGACACAGCTCAGTATTTGGCCGCTGAGCTGGAAAAGATCGGGCATTTCGACATGCTCTACAATGGCGATGGTGGTCTGCCGGCTGTCTGTTATTCCCTGAAGAACAGCGCTGACCGCGGCTACACGCTCTACGACGTGTCGGAGCGGTTGCGCATGCGCGGTTGGCAAATTGCCTCGTATCCGCTTCCGGCAAACCGGCATGATCTCATTGTTCAGCGGGTTATGGTCCGCCATGGGATCGGCCGCGATCTTATGGAACTGTTGATTGAGGATATGAGCCGGACGATCGAATTTCTCGATCGGAATCCGATGAGAAACCGGGAAGCCAAAGCCTCCTTCCACCACGGACGATAGACCGATGTCAGATCCCGCTCAGGCTGGCACGGAGCGTCCGGCCAAGGACAGCTCAGCGACCGGAAAAATCACCGTTCTCGGCCTTGCCATGATGACAGTCGCTGCCGTGGTCAGCCTGCGCGGCCTGCCATTGATGGCCGTTGAAGGTACGACGCTGCTGTTCTACATCGGCTTCGCCGCCTTTATTTTTCTGATACCAGCCGCTTTGGTCGCTGCCGAACTGGGCGGCATGTTCGCCCATTCAACCGGCGGGATCTACGATTGGGTGAAAGCCCCGTTTGGCGCCCGGGCGGGTTTTGTCGCCATCTGGCTGCAATGGATCCAGAACGTGGTCTGGTACCCGACCGTGCTTGCTTTCGCAGCTGCGTCCCTTGCCTATGTCATTGGACGGCCAGAACTTGCCGATGATGGCATCTACACCGGGTCGGTCATCATCGCGGCCTATTGGTTTGCAACCTTTATTGCCCTGACCGGCACCAGCGCGGCGGCGCGGTTCACCTCGGCCGGGTTTCTACTCGGGACGGTGATCCCTGGACTTCTGATCATCGCTCTCGGTGCGGCCTGGATTGCGGATGGGCAAACGATGGCTTTTTTGGAAAGCACATCAGTGACCGGCGGCGATGCGCATTTGCGGTTCTTTCCTCATATCACCGGCCTGTCATCCCTGGCTTTTCTCGGAGGCATTGTGCTCCTGTTTGCCGGTGTTGAGGTTCATGCCGTTCACGCAAACGAACTCAAGAACCCGGCGCGGGACTTCCCGAAAGCCATACTCCTGTCTGTCGTGATCATCGTTGCACTTTTCCTCCTGGGCTCGCTGGCGCTTGCATCCATTGTTCCCGCAAATGAGATTGCCCTCGACCAAGGTCCGATGCAGGCCTTGCAGATCGCGCTTAAAGAATTCGACCTCGGCTGGCTCGTGCCTATCCTTGCCCTGTTGATCGCTCTTGGCGCGCTTGCAGGAGTGATGTCTTGGATCACCGGCCCAAGCCGCGGTCTTCTGCGAACTGCCCGTGACGGCGAGTTGCCGCCTTTCCTTGCACGGACCAACAAGAACGGAGTGCAGGTAACAATTCTGCTCATTCAAGGCGGCATCGTCACCGTTTTGGCACTGCTCTACTTTGTCTTGAAAAATGTCTCCGTCGCCTTCTTCCTGCTGTCGGCAATGACGATCACGCTATACTTGGTGATGTATATGATGATGTACGCGGCCGCGGTCCGCTTGCGGCTAACCCGGCCGTACGCAGAGCGAAGTTACAAAGTGCCCGGTGGCCTTGGCGGATTGATCGCTGTGGCCGGGATCGGCTTTGCTGGAGTAGCCTTTGCGTTTGTCACCTCGTTCTTCCCGCCAAGCCAGCTCCCCGTGGGCAGCCCCGCGACTTATGTCGGTGTGGTAACGGCAGGGTTTGTTGTTTTCATTGGCCTGCCGATCCTGATACACGCTTTGAAGCGCCCGTCCTGGGTCCAAGATCAGGCCAAAACGGACGAAATAACCTGACGATTATGGGCTGGTAGCGCCATTTGCAGGTTTAATCGGCTTCACGGCTGCTCACGCCCCTGTCATGGCAGGTGATGCACACCTTGACAATTTGGGCTGCCGTGGAGCGACTTCACATAAAACACATTGATATTTTGAGGGAAATCAGGTCACGGAAGCGTGGCACACCTTGATTTCAATGCCAGTGATCTCGCTCCCACATGTGGTCTATCGCAATCGGATTTGGGAGCGCAGAAATCATGACGACACTAACAGCAGATAGACACCTGACCGCAGCCGCACCGGCTGTTTCGGTCAACACTGTAGGCCTGATGTTCATTTCAGGCTTTTTCGCCACCATTGCTTTTGATCTTTGGGGGCAGATCATCAGCCCGGGTTTGGGTTTTGCAAATCTTTCACCTCACGGCTTGGCACAAAGCCTTCTGGCAAGCCTCGGCCTGCCCAGCAACGCCTTTGCAGGGTACTTTGTTCACTTCTATCTGGTGGGCCTTGTCGGCTATCCGATCGGCTGGATGTACGTTTTCGCACCGATCTGGCAACGTGTTGTCGGCGACACGAATTGGCTCTTGCCAGCCGCGATCTACGGTGTTGGTCTATGGGTCTTTGCCATTGGCGGCATCACGGCAATCGCCGGTTTGCCGTTCTTCCTGAACTTCACCGGCATCACCTGGGTCGCCCTTATCGGCCACGTGCTTTATGCCATCGTGATGGTCGGTGTCCTTGATCTCATCGAGCGCCAAAAACAAGCCTAGGCCCTCAGACACACCTTAAAAAGAAAACCGCTGCGACACCTTCGGAGCGGTTTCTTTTTTCGAATCAGACCAACAAAATGTCAGATCAACTGAACTAATCAGCGAAAATGCCGTATTCCGGGATGGGGTCTAGTTCGATCTGAGCCAGCAGAGACCCTTCGACGATCGCCTGTATGCTGATGTTCTTTCCCATGATCGGATAAAAGCGGCTTTCAACCGCCCGGCCTTGAGTGTCACCAAATTCAGTATGTGACGCATTTCCAAGTGTTTCAAACTGTGACGCTGTTTGAGACATGACCACTCTTTCCCTGCAGTACCATCGCCAACTGTGTGGCGTTAAAGGCACCCTAGGGACAATTCCCAAAATTGGCGCTAAGGGCTTTAGGCAAATTGTTTCTGCTCTAGGCGCAAATTATTAACTACGCCATATTGCGAGCTCTTTTCCCATGTGAAGATCTGACAAAGACTGGATTGAACAATCACGCGATCCATATTGACGCTGAACGCGAGTGGTTTGCCTGTGGGCAATCTATAATACTCGCACACTAGGTGCCGCTGATGTCCGAACACTCGACAGACATTGCTATCATCGGGGCAGGTCTCTGCGGATTGGCCACGGCAGCTCTGCTTTCGAACTTGGGCGTCGACGCAAGGGTGTTTGAAGCAAGCAAGACGGCTGGTGGACGCATCCGGTCTCTGCCCGGACCCTCGTCTCCTGATCTGCGATATGATCTTGGCCCCGCATGGATCTGGCCGCATAATCAAAGAATGCTTCAGTTGGCGGAACAACTTGATTTACCCCTGATCCGTCAGCACTCAGCCGGAAACCTCATATTTCAGGATCAGACAGGCAGCATCCGCCGCGATCTCGCTTTTGCAACGATGGGAGATGCATTGCGGATACCTGGCGGTCTGGCACGCATTACAGAGGGCTTGGCTGCCCGGCTTCCTGACGGCACAATTGCCTATCAGCACGCCGTCACCGCAATTGAACAGGACACCTCTGGCCTGACAGTGTCGGGAAAGACACCTGAAGGTCCCTTCCGCGTTTCCTGCCGGCAAATCATTCTTGCCTTACCTCCGCGATTGGCCGCTGCACGTATCGCCTTTTTGCCGGATCTTGTCGCTGAAACGAAACAGGATATGTCTGCAGTTCCAACGTGGATGGCCGGACATGCGAAACTTGTCGCTGTCTATTATCGACCCTTTTGGCGCGCCCAGGGATTTTCAGGCGATGCCATCAGCCATGTCGGTCCTTTGGTCGAAATCCACGACGCTTCAGCGGAAGAAAACCCTCAGGGCGAGGCAGCATTGTTTGGTTTTGTCTCCCCTCACGACATCCAAAACACAGCAGATCGTGAGGCCTTTGTTTCACGGGCGATCACGCAGTTGAAGGAGCTCTTTGGGCCCGAAGCTGGACGCCCGGCAAAGGTCTTCTTGAAGGTCTGGGCAACGGACCCGTTGGTGGCAACTCAGCGTGATCAGGAAACTTTGACGAGCCACCCGCAATACGGACCGTTGCCAATTGTTGAATCCTGGCATGACCGGCTATTCCTGTCCGGTACGGAAACCGCACCGGAGAACGGTGGCTTTCTGGAAGGCGCCTTGGAGGCTGCGGAGCGCTCCGTTGCTTGGGTACGGCGTCACTTGGCCAAGTCAAACAAAGCTGTGCCGGGCTTGTAAGCCGGCCCGCAACTCAGGATCAGTGAATTAGAAATGGCGGCCAACATTTGCACGCCGCCAATTCAAAGGATACGGAAAGCGATCTAAGCAGCGTCGGTCGTCGCGTTGGCTTTGACACCTTTCAGGAATGCGCCAACGTTTTCGCGCAGTTCCCGAGCTTCTTTTTCCAGGCTGTTGGCAGCCGTGAAGACAACATCTGCTGCCTGGTTGGTCACCGTTGCAGCCTGCGAGACTCCGCCGATGTTGTCAGAAACCTGCTGCGTTCCGGCAGCAGCCTGCTGAATGTTGGACGCAATATCGTTGGTCGCGGCACCTTGCTGCTCCACAGCCACTGAAATGCTCGTGGTGATCTCATTAATCTTGCCGATTGTGCTGGTGATCGCCCCGATTGCCTCAACAGCGTGATGGGTTTCGCCTTGAATGCTCGAAATCTGGGTAGAGATTTCTTCCGTCGCTTTGGAAGTTTGCGTTGCCAGCTCCTTCACTTCAGCAGCCACCACGGCGAACCCCTTGCCTGCTTCGCCGGCTCTTGCCGCTTCAATGGTCGCATTCAACGCCAGCAGGTTGGTCTGTTCGGCAATCGCTTGAATGAGCGTGACGACCTCGCCGATTTTCGCAGCGGCCTCAGAAAGGCCCTGAATGCGCTGGTTGGTTTGGGCTGCCTGGCTTGCCGCCTCGGAGGCGATTTCGCTGGATGACGACACCTGACGGCTGATCTCCGAAACAGACACCGCAAGTTCCTCCGCCGCGGCAGCCACTGTTTCAGTGTTTGCCGATGCGATGGCTGCTGCCGATGCAACCGCTTCACTTTGGCTTGTGGTCTGTTGAGCTCCGGAGTTCAGATTGGTGGACGCGTGCTGCAGGCTCTCAACGGACCCGCCAATCGTCTCAAGCAGACCGGAGACCTGCACATCAAAATCGGACGAGAGGTTCTGGATTGCGCGCGACCGCTGGAGATCTAGCTCCTGACGATTGGTCTGCTGGTCTTCCAGGTCGCGCCGCATGTTTTCATTGGCCACAAAGGTCTCCATGGCCTCGGCCATATCGCCGATTTCATCGCGCCGGTCAGTGCCCACAATGGGGAAATCAGTCTTGCCGTCTGCGAGCTGCTTCATGCCCAATGTCAGTCCCTTGAGCGGTACCGAAATATTGCGGATTGCGGCGACGGCGATCGCCGCAGCTATCAGACCACCGACAATGAGCACGCCAATCAGGGCGCTGGCCTTGGACCAGAAAGCGGCGGACACATCATCCACATACACACCAGTCGCCGTGACCCAGCCCCAAGGCTGAAAGACCTCCGACCAGGTCGCCTTCAGAAGAAGTTCTTCTTCCCCCTTGCGGTTCCACATATAGCTGCTGACCCCGCCACCAGACTTGGCAACCTCAATCATTTCCCGGACGTGATACTTGCCGGTCTTGTCTTGTGAGTTCCACGCACTCTTGCCCTCGGAAGACTGCTTCGCACTCACAATGCGGGTTCCGTCTAGATCAAAAATAAAAGCGTAGTTGTTGCCATCGTAGTGGATGGCACGAACAACGTTACGCGCCCACTTCTGGGCTTCGTCCTTCGAAAGTTCGCCGGAGGCTTCCAGCTCATGAAAGTATTTCAGAACCGAATTGGTGACTTCAACGACGGTCTGGGTCTTGTGGGTACGTTCGCCATACAAGATCGAGCGCAGAGATACGAGATCGTAAGTCACCAAGGCCAGCGTGAAGACAGCCAAGCTGATAACCGGGATCCAGATCTTGAAGCCGATTTTGAAATTGTCGAGAAACATAATGACTGACCTGAGAAAATTACGGATGGTCCCTCTTTGCATGATTTGATTAAACAAACTTAAAGCTGACAAATACGAATTAGTGTTTTTTTTGAGTAGTTTATCTGGCAAATAAACTGTCAATTCCCTCCATTTTTCACCACCCGTCGCTCTCATAGTATCGCGTGTCATCCGGCATTTGGCCTGTCGCAAAAAGACTGTATGGTCAGCGCAACTGACAGGAAAAATGATTCAGGAGCGGCCATGAGCGGTCTTCTCGCCTTACTCGACGATGTGGCAGCGATTGCCAAGGTGGCCGCAGCGTCCGTGGATGATGTGATTGGCCAAGCGGCCAAGGCTGGGTCAAAGGCGGCCGGGGCTGTCATTGACGATGCAGCGGTGACGCCGAAATATGTTGCCGGATTTTCCCCGGCCCGCGAGTTACCGATTGTCTGGCGCATTGCCAAGGGGTCGCTGAAAAACAAACTGATCTTCCTGCTGCCTGTCGGCCTTCTGCTCAACACGTTTTTGCCCGGCATCATCACACCCTTGTTGATGCTCGGCGGAGCCTATTTGTGTTTCGAGGGGGCGGAGAAGGTCTATCACCTCTTTGTTCCCGGCCATCACGACGCGGACCAACCGAAAAACCTGGTGCAGGACCCAACCCATCTGGAAGAACAGAAGGTCTCCGGAGCTATCAAGACAGACTTTATCCTGTCCGCCGAAATCATGACCATTGCGCTGTCCGAAATCCCGGACAGCAATATCTGGATGGAGGCCTCCACACTGGCGGTGGTCGCGATCGGCATCACGGTCATGGTCTATGGCTCGGTTGCGCTGATCGTGAAGGCAGATGACTTTGGACTGCACCTGTCCCGCGAGGGGCGGTTCGGTGTGACCCGCGCGATTGGTATTGGGATCGTGAAAGCAATGCCCGGCGTTATGAAATTCCTCATGACGGTCGGGACGGCAGCCATGCTCTGGGTCGGTGGTTCCATTGTGATTCACGGCTTGAAAGAGCTCGGCGTCAAAGGCCTTTACAACACCATTCACGACATCGCGCACGGTATCGCCCACACCATTGGCGTTGCCGAAGGTTTCCTCGGCTGGTTCGCGACGGCAACAATGGACGGAATTTTCGGACTGATCCTCGGACTGATCCTGATCCCTATCGTCACGAAGGTCATCGAACCGGCCTGGCATATGGTGAAAGGCAAAAAAGAGGAAGCCAGCGGGCATTGAGGTGCGTAAGTATCTAAAATGTCAAAATTTTCTGCGCTTTACACAAATGTAAACTTCGCTCAAGAGGCCTGCAAACTGGCTGTCCCATCTTTGTTTCATCGGAAGGCAGAGAGCCTTTCACACACAAAGATGGAGACGCGTAATGAACATGAAGATCATCGCAGGTACGGTTGTTGCGGGTATGGTTCTGGCAACGGGTGCGGTTGGCGCAGTCGCTGCACAAACGGCAACATCACCAACTGCCTTAAGCGAAGCACAGGCCATCGAAATCGCTCTCAAAGAGGTTCCGGGAACTGTTCAGGAAACCGAATTTGAGCGCGAAGACGGCAAAGAAATCTTTGAGATCGAAATCGTCACAGCCGACGGTGTTGAAATGGAAGTCGAAATCGACGCGGCGTCTGGCACGGTCCTGGATATCGAACAGGACGATGATCATGACGACGATGATGATTACAAGAAAGGCGACAACAAACGCGCCGGGTAATCGGTGACAGAACGTGTTAGGGAACAGGCTGCCTGGGATGGCGGCCTTTTTCCTGTTTTGACGCCATGCAACGGGGTAAGGATTTGGAATGCGGATACTGCTTTTGGAAGATGACCGGCAACTCGGGCCGTGGGTGGCGGGCGGCCTGCGCGAAGAAGGCCACGTGGTCGATCATTTCACCGATGGCAAGGAAGCGCTTCTTGCTGCCATGGGCCAGGACTATGACGTTTTGATCCTCGACCGGATGGTGTCCGGTCTCGACGGCCTCTCCGTGTTGAAGTCTTTGCGCGCCTCCGAAGACACCACCCCGGCGCTGTTCCTGACCGCCCTTGGGGAAGTGGACGCACGGGTGGAGGGTTTTGACGCTGGCGGTGATGATTATCTCACCAAACCCTTTGCCTTTGCCGAGCTTTCGGCCCGCGTGAATGCTCTTGGCCGCCGACGGGACAGTGGCGGAACCAGCACTGCCGAGCCGACCACCCTGCGCTATGGAGATCTCAGTCTGGACCTTTTGGCCCGCCGCTGCGAACGCCAGGGACAGGCGATCGACCTGATGGCCAAGGAATTCAAACTGCTGGAATATTTCATGAGGCGCCCCGGCCGCCTCGTGACCCGCACCATGCTTTTGGAGCAGGTGTGGGACATGAGCTTTGATCCGACGACTTCGGTCGTGGAAACCCATATCAGCCGGCTGCGCTCCAAGATCGACAAACCGTTTGACGATGAGCTGATCCGCACCAGACGGGGCGAGGGTTATGTCTTCGGCAAGTAAGGTACTCAACACAGTTAGAGCCACGCTGACACGTCGCGTCCGATGGCTGCTCCGCTCCTCCACCTTGCGGCTGTCGTTGCTATTAACTGCCATTTTTGCCGTCGGCATGGCGGTTGCCATTCTTTTGGCACTGACCTTTGGCCGGGAAACTCTTCTCAACCGGGTCGACACGGCCCTTGAAGGTCTGGCCGCGACGGTCGAAGCCGACGACACCGAAACAGATACATTCTCCGTCATAATCCGCCCGCTTTCTGAAATCGGCGACTTGCCGAAGGAATTTGAGAAGGTCGTGCGCACAGGTGGCGGCACTGTCAGTCTCAAACGGGACTTCCGGCGCGCGGAAGATTGGAGGGTCCTGATTTCACGGGACAAGGAAGGGGAACCGGTTCTGATCGCTGTTCCGCTTGATGCCAGCGAAGACGCCCTGGAGCTCTTGGGCAATGCGCTATGGAGCACTGCCGGGGTGGTGCTCGTCCTTGTGCTCGTCATCGGGCTCGGGGCCGGTTTTCTTGTTCAGCGGCGCCTTACCAGGATCACGGGGGTTCTGGATCGGTTGGCGACGGGAGATCTTGAAGCCCGCATCGGCGTTGCCCGCTCCAGTGATGATCTTGATGACCTTGCCGGGCAAATCGACCGGACCGCCCAAGAACTGGAACGCCTTGTCGCCCAGACCCGCAATCTGAGTGCAAGTATCGCGCATGACCTGCGCACGCCCCTTGCCCGCCTTCGCGCCCAGCTTGAAAGCCTGCCGGACGGCGAGGAGCGCGGCGCAGCGCTGGAAGAAGCCGAACGGCTTTCCGGCATCTTTGACACCATCATGCGGGTTGCCCGGATCGAGGCGGCCCACGGCACGGAGGGCTTTGAACAAGTCGATCTGAACGCCTTGGTGGAGGAAGTCGCGGAGATTTATGGCCCTGTCGTTGAGGACGCGGGCAAGTCGCTTGTCCTTTCGGCAAAATCCGGTGAAAGCGTTCTGTCAGACAGGAACATGCTGATCCAGGCGCTTGCGAACCTCATTCAGAACGCCTTGGTCCATGGCGGCCCGGACATCACCTTGTTCGCACGTGGTTCGGAAATCGGCGTTTCGGACAATGGGCCTGGCGTCGATCCCGATCTCTTTGATGAAATCATCAAACCCATGGTGCGTCTGGATGCTGCCCGGGAAAGCGAAGGCACAGGTCTTGGCCTTGCACTGGTGCGGGCCGTCGCCGACCGGCACACCGCGAAACTCGAACTTTGTTCAGTCAAGCCGTCCGGTCTGCGCGTCTCGCTCAACTTTACAAAAATGTAAAGCCCGGCGGAGCGGAACGTAAAACCGGGTCTCCATATCCAGTTTATCGAAACGACAGGACAAACTGGAGATACTGGAAATGAAATCCATTCTTGAAAAAACCACTGCCACCTTTGCCGGCGCCATCGTCGTCCTGGTTGGCTGTGTGATGGCCGGCCTGGGCTTCACCGTGATCGCATTTTTGGCAATGTTCGCGTTGGCCGCCTATGGACTGGCGTTGATCGCAGCGCCCTTCCTGGCCATGGCACAAAAACAGGCTGAACAATCCGAGCCGCAGGACATCGATATGCCGTCAGATGCTCAAACGGCCGCGTAAGGGGAGAGGGGGCAAGCCAATTGAAATATCCTAACGGGCGCAGATATCCCGGTCCGGCCGGTAACCTCGCGCCCTTTGTGTTTTAAGAGCATAGACAAACAAAAACCCCGGCCAAAGTGACCGGGGTTTTCGTTAAAGGCCAAAGGCCGATCAGGTGACCGGAGCGCGCCAGTCGTCAGAAGCGGATGTGCCAGCCTTCTCGTGGGTCCACTCCGCCTTGCGGTAAGTGAAGGACCACTGCTCCTGATCGCCGCGGGATGCGTTCGCATCATCGAAGACGTCCGGCAATATGGTTTTGCCTTCAACCAAAACCGCATCGGTGTACTTGATCGTGTAGTAGTGCTCCTGGACGCCAGAAGTCGACGTACGCCAGAAGTTGATAGTGATCTCCAGGGATTCACCGGTGGCCAGAGCCTGCCACATCAACGGAGACGCCTTGTCCAGCGGCTTGATGATGGTTGTCGGCTGGTGGCGGCGGGTGCCGATGGCGGTACCGGAGTTCGGGTCACGCGGAACAATTGCGTTGCTCTCGAACTTGTAGACCAGGGATTCACCCTCATGGCCTTCCTGCCAATTGTTGCCGATAGAATCTGCCGTTGTAGCATCGGAGGTGATTTCACCTTGGGTGGACCCGCTGATGGTCATGTATGCAACGTTTGCCATTTTTCCGTCTCCTGCTCTTAAAGCGGTTGGTCTGTAACTTTCGAAGTCTGGGGCGCCGTTTGATTTCCGTTCGGTGCCGATGCCAACAACTTTGCAACGGGTGTGCCAGTTTCGGGAATTTTCTTTATCTCACTGTTTTATATAGTGATTATCGATTTGATCCGGGGTTAACCGTTTTGCCAACTGTGTAGATTTCTGCACACTCTTCCAGAGGGCGCGCAGGAACGTGCACACAGGCCGTGTGATGAGAATCACAAAATGCGCGGGACACAGCTGCCAGTCCGGATCTGGCACGTCAATATGAGAGCCTTCTGTGGTTCAGGAACCGGCCAAAGCCGGACAGGGTGTGCGAAAACTGCGCAGCCGGAGAGCAAATCGCTGATGTTTATGTTAGATCCAAAAGCACCCTTCAGACCGAACAAAAACCGCCCCGAATTCCTCCGGAGCGGTTTTCCTATTTTCGGTTCCCGAAGCAAACGCTTCGACAACAATCAGACGCGGCGTTCGACCATCATCTTCTTGATTTCCGCGATGGCTTTCGCCGGGTTCAAACCTTTCGGGCAGGCCTGGGAGCAGTTCATGATGGTGTGGCACCGGTAGAGGCGGAACGGGTCTTCGAGGTTATCAAGACGCTCGCCGGTTGCTTCGTCCCGGCTGTCGATCAGCCAGCGGTAAGCCTGCAGCAAGATCGCCGGGCCGAGGTAGCGGTCGCCGTTCCACCAGTAGCTCGGGCAGGAGGTGGAGCAGCAGGCGCAGAGAATGCACTCGTAAAGGCCGTCCAGCTTCTGGCGGTCCTCATGGGACTGGCGCCATTCCTTTTCCGGAGCCGGGGTCACCGTTTTCAGCCACGGCTCAATCGAGCGGTGCTGGGCATAAAAGCGGGTCATGTCCGGAACCAGATCCTTGACCACGGGCATGTGCGGCAGCGGATAGATCTTGACCACATCGCCCGCGATCTCTTCCATGCCCTTGGTGCAGGCCAAGGTGTTGGTGCCGTCGATGTTCATGGCGCACGAGCCACAAATTCCTTCGCGGCAGGACCGGCGGAACGTCAGGGTCGGGTCAATCTTGTTCTTGATGTAGATGAGACCATCCAGCACCATCGGACCGCAGTCGTCACGGTCGACGAAGTAAGTGTCCACGCGCGGGTTTTTGCCCTCATCCGGGTTCCAGCGGTAGATTCGGTATTCGGTCAGGTTGGTTGCCCCTTCCGGCTTGTCCCAAACCTTGCCGTCCGTCACTTGTGAGTTCCGGGGTAGCGTCAGCTGAACCATCTTTTCAATGCTCCGCGTTGGGCCCTTGTTCGCGCCAGATAAGGCTGTCGGGCCAATTTCTTGAATTCACCGCTCAGGCGGCCAACTCAAAGATCATGTTGTCGTTCGTTCGGCCGGTGACCTTGTAGGACCGGTTTGCCAGTTCCATCAGGCAATCCTCGGACCAATAGGGCCGGCAATTGGTTTCAAGCAGGATCACGCGCGGCCAAAGGCTCTTTTCCGCGTGACGCAGGAAGGGAAGAAGAACCCGGTCTTCAAAGCCTTCCACATCGATTTTCAAAACGTCTATTTTCTTAACACCCGCCTCATCAACGATGGTTGTCAGCGGCCGCATCTTCACGGTCGAAGGTGCCCAGTCTCCACCCCATTCACCATTGGTGACCCGCTTGTCGAGCGTGCCAAAACCGCGATTGGACGTTTCCGAATAAAGCTCAAGAACATCTTCGCGTGGACCGGCGGCGGTCGGGACAATGGTCACGTTCTGGAGCCCGTTGGCGTCAATGTTACACTGCAGCTTGTCGACCGAATGGGCGTTGGGCTCCAGCGCAATCACACGGGCTCCATGATGGGCGGCAAAGACCGTATAGACGCCGATATTGGCGCCGACATCGACAAACACCGCATCGTCGGACAAGAACGGTTTGATGAGCTTGTGTTCCTCCACCTCAGGCAACCGGCCTTTGATCAGAACCTTGCGGTCATCGTAATTGTCGGAGGGGTACACCCGGAATTTCAGGCCGTCTGCCTCAAGGTCGTAAGGACCTGTGAAGATCTTGCCCAGAAACAGGCGCACATACCTGCGCAAGCCTTTCGGCAGCTTGGCCTGACTTGCCAGCCGCCATGCTGTTCGGACCAGCCCAATTGGCGGATAAGTGCCGAACGGGCTTCTGGTGTCGAGCACCATTGCGTCCCTCTTCATTCGGCGAGCTCCTTAATTCCGGGTGCCGGAGCCTGATCGCTTTCGTGCGTCACTTCTGTCAATTCCAGCATGATGTTGGCGCCGGTCGTTCCGATTTCCCGGTACCCGATCACCGCCATTTCTGCGAGACAATCCTCTTTCCATTCCGGCTGGTGATCGACTTCGATCATCACCACGCGCGGCCAGCTGTGCCGTGGCTGCGTCCGGAAATAAGGCAGGATCGCCTGATCTTCATAACCTTCGACATCCAATTTCAGGACGTCCACCTGGTCCACACCGGCCTCCTGAAGGATTACCGCCAGCGGGCTGACCCGGATCGACGTGGTTGTCCATTCAGACTTTTTCAGCGATGGCGCAAGGCCTTCTGACAATGTCGACAGGTTCAAATTGGATGGGCAAATCACAAGATCGAACGTGCCTTCTTCAGGACCCGCGGCAACTGACATGACCGAGACATTGTCGAGCTTGTTCAGTTCAACATTGTAAGCCAGCTTTGCTGCAATATCCGGATTGGCTTCCACCGCAATTACCCGGCCGCAGAGTTCTGCTGCGGAGAGCGTATGGGTTCCGATGTTTGCACCCAAATCGACAAAAACAGCGTCCTTGTTGAAGTGTTGTGCCAGCATCTTACGCTCGGCCTTTTCCGACAGCCGGTCCTTGGCAACGATCTTCCAGTCGTCCCGGTTTACACCCGGGTAGATCCGGAAGGTGAGGCCTTCAGCGCTTGTGTCGTAGGGACCAGGAAACCGGTCGGCAACAAAATGGCGGATCTTGTAGCGCAGCCAGTCGGGCAGCCGATGGGCATCGGCTGCTCGCCAAGCAGCTTTGGCGAGCCACCCGGCACGGTATGTGCCGAATGGACTGCTTGTATCCAGGATTGCCGCCATTGGAGCCAACTTCGTTCCGATCAGTAGACGCGTGCTTTCGGCGCGATCTTCTTCGGATCGATGCCGCCGTTCTGGAACGGGGTCAGCGGCTCAGTGACAACCGGACGGTAGTCCAGCTTGACGTCGCCCGCTTCATTCACCCAAGCCAATGTATGCTTGCGCCAGTCCGCGTCGTTCCGGCCGGCAAAGTCACCGTCCTTGTAGTCTTCACGGGCATGCGCACCGCGGGACTCTTTCCGGGCCTCAGCGCCGTAAACGGTGGTGATCGCGTTCGCCATCAGGTTCTCCAGCTCCAGTGTTTCCACCAGATCGGAGTTCCAGATCATGGAGCGGTCAGAAACCTTCAGATCGCTCATGCCCTTCCAGATGTCATCGAGCCGCTTGCAGCCCTGAGCCAACGTTTCCTGGGTCCGGAAAACCGCTGCATCTTCCTGCATGGCACGTTGCATCTGGTCGCGTAGCTCGGCTGTCGGTGTGGAACCACTGGCGTTCCGGAGCTTGTCGAAACGATCCATTATCCGCTCACAAGACGCTTCATTCGGCGATGGAACGGCTTCCTTCGGATCAACAACCTCACCGGCTTTGATCGCGGCAGCGCGGCCGAAGACCACCAAGTCGATCAGAGAGTTGGAGCCAAGGCGGTTGGCGCCGTGAACAGACGCACAGCCGGCTTCGCCGACAGCCATCAGGCCCGGCTGGATCCGGTCCGGATGATCGGAGTTGGCGTTGAGCACTTCGCCCCAATAGTTGGTCGGAATGCCGCCCATGTTGTAGTGCACCGTCGGGATAACCGGGATCGGCTCCTTGGTAACATCAACTCCGGCAAAGATCTTCGCGCTTTCCGAGATACCAGGGAGGCGCTCGGCGAGAATCGCCGGATCCAGGTGATCCAGATGTAGGAAGATGTGATCCTTGTTCTTGCCGACGCCGCGGCCTTCGCGGATTTCCATGGTCATACAGCGGGACACAACATCGCGCGATGCCAGATCTTTCGCAGACGGCGCATAGCGCTCCATGAAGCGCTCGCCTTCGGAGTTGACCAGATAGCCGCCTTCGCCGCGGGCACCTTCCGTGATCAGGCAGCCGGAGCCATAGATCCCGGTCGGGTGGAACTGCACGAATTCCATATCCTGAAGCGGCAGGCCCGCACGGGCCACCATGCCGCCGCCATCACCGGTACAGGTGTGCGCGGAGGTGGCAGAGAAATAGGATCGGCCATATCCGCCGGTCGCCAGCACAACCATCTTCGCCGCAAAGCGGTGGATGGTGCCGTCGTCAAGGTTCCACGCAATCACTCCCTGGCACACGCCGTCTTCGGACATGATCAGATCAAGTGCGAAATATTCAATGTAGAATTCCGCGTTATGACGCAGGGACTGGCCGTAGAGCGTATGCAGGATTGCGTGACCGGTCCGGTCAGCGGCTGCGCAGGTGCGCTGCACTGGAGGACCTTCGCCGTAGTTCTGCATGTGACCGCCAAACGGGCGCTGATAAATACGGCCGTCTTCGGTCCGGGAGAATGGAACGCCGTAGTGTTCCAGCTCATAAACCGCCTTGGGCGCTTCGCGGGCGAGATACTCCATGGCGTCGGTGTCACCGAGCCAGTCGGAGCCCTTGACCGTGTCGTACATGTGCCATTCCCAGCAGTCCGGCGTCATGTTGGTCAGGGATGCGGCGATGCCGCCCTGAGCAGCCACCGTGTGCGAGCGGGTCGGAAACACCTTGGTGATGCAAGCAGTGCGCAGTCCTTGCTCGGCCATGCCAAGCGTTGCGCGCAAGCCAGCACCACCGGCGCCAACAACAACCACGTCATATGTGTGGTCGACAAATTCGTAGGTCTTGGCCATACGGGTTAACCTCCAAAGCCAATCTTAAGCACTGCAAAGATGCAGCCGAAACCGATGAAGACACAGAAGAATGTGTTGGCCATTACTGTTAGGAACTTCAGGGCTTCGCCGTGAATGTAATCTTCGATGATGACCTGCATCCCGAGCTTCATGTGATAGACGCCGGACAAGATCACCAGCAAAAGGATGATGGAGACCAGCGGGTTCTGCAGGGTCTCGACAACATCGCCGTGTGAGGATCCTTGCATCGAAATCACCAGGATCACGAAGAAGGAGATCAGAAACACGTTTGCAACTGCAGTCAGGCGTTGTTTCCAGAAATGATCAGTACCGTCCTTGGCAGAACCGAGGCCGAGAACTTTGCCGAGGGGCGTGCGCATATCGCTCATGACGGTCTCCTTAGCGAACTGCGTAGCCGATGATCCAAAGGATCAGCGTCAGGGAAACAGAACCGATGATTGTTGCCTTGGCGAGCCACTCGCGGGCATCTTTTTCAAACCCGGCACCCATGTCCCAAATGAAGTGGCGGATGCCGCCCAGCATGTGATGGACAAGCGCCCAGGTGAAGCCGAACAGAACCAGCCTGCCGAAAATCGAACCGTAGATCGCGTTGACGAAATCAAAATAGGCCGGGCCCGCAGCAGCTGCGATCAGCCACCAAGCCAAAAGGATGGTGCCGAAATACAGCGCCGCTCCGGTGATGCGGTGCAAGATCGACATGACCATCGTCAGAATGGGTTTATAAATCTGAAGATGGGGCGACAGCGGGCGATTGCCCCGCAAATCGGCGTTCGACATGGATTTCCTCTCCCGTGCGACGCATTCTTACGTTTACGCAAACGTAAGCATATCAAGGCGTTGTCTAGAGGGGTTCTAGCGCCAACGCCGCCGTACGTCAAAATATCCTATAGGTCTATATCGCGAAAAACGACCTGTGAATCGGTTAAATGGGTTAGATGACTATCAGAAAACCAGATATTGCGCCGGTTTGCCGCGCATTGGCACCGTTTGAGACGTAGACAGCGCAGTATTTTTTCAGTCAGAGCAAGAAACGACTCACTGCAAGGGATGCTTTCCGTTTGCGTCACTTGCGTATTTTTTGATCAGGCTTGCGGCATCCCGAATACGGACCATCCGGTCTCGTGAGCAATTCGTTCCATCGCCTCAGTCCCGAGCTTGGAGTTGCCGTATTTGTTTAGTCCCGGCGACCACACCGCAATCGATGCCCGCCCCGGAGCAATCACCAGGATCCCGCCACCGACGCCGCTCTTGCCCGGAAGTCCGACACGGAACGCGAAGTCACCCGATCCGTCATAGTGACCGCAGGTCATCATCAAGGCGTTGATGCGCCGCCGCCGTTCGCTGGACACAAGCTTTGGCATATCCGGCCCTTCGAGAAGAAACCGGCCGGCAAGCGCGAGCTGCGCACATGTCATTTCGACAGCGCATTGGTGGCAATAGGTCCCCAAAACCTTGTCGACCGATGCGCGAAGATTTCCGAAAGACGCCAGATAATGCGCGAGCGAAAAGTTTCGATGCCCGGTGGCAAGTTCTGAGCTTGCGACACTCTCATTGATATGAATGCTGTCGTCATCGGTTGCTGCGCGAATGAAGCGCACCAACTCGCCGAGAGCCTCTCGCGGTGACGAGCCGGCAAGGTAGGTATCGGTCGCAACCAGCGCACCGGCATTGATAAACGGATTGCGCGGGACGCCCTCCTCTTTCTCCAAGAGCAGAATTGAGTTGAAGGAGAGACCTGACGGCTCCCGCCCGACCCGGTGCCAGAGCTGATCTCCCACCCGGCCAAGAGCAAGGGCCAGGGCGAAAACCTTGGACACCGACTGGATGGAAAACGGGACATGCGCGTCGCCGGCGGAAAAGACATCACCATTGGCAAGCGCAATCGATATGCCGAACTGGTTGGGATTGATCTTGGCAAGCTCGGGAATGTAGGTCGCAACCTGTCCCTTGTCTTCCGACTTGAGCGCCGCGTCTGCGATGGTGGTCAGCAGGTCTTGCATGTTGCCCTCGTTTTGAGGGCTGACTAGGTCAGATCGCAGCCTTGGATGCAAGCGGCCTTCTTAAACAAATGCGTCATCAGAATTGTCGAATAAACCGGTGTCATCAAGTTCAGAACCGGCACAATCATCAACAGCACAATCGAGATGCCGGCAAGAAACACATTCCATCCAAATTGTTTGCGGTACCGCTGTGCATCCGGACGGGAAACATGGCGCTGGCCAATCGATACAAACTGGTCCCGGCCCATGAAAGCTCCGCCAACCAGTACGAAGAAACAGATTCCAACGACCTGTCCAGCTATCAAACTAATAAGGATGGAGATAAAAAACACCGACAGCAAAACCATCAATGCCAGCACGGCGCGGAAAAGCGGACCACGCCCCGAGACGTTCACTCCCGGCACGTCGCGAGCATAGTCTGACGCTTCGACATATCTTGCAACCCGGTCCTAGAATAGCAAACCATATAATATGGATGTAGGGGCGAAAATATAGGTCGACACAATCAAAGCGATAACAAGTCCAAGGGCCTGCGCCGAGTTGAAGATAAGATGGAGGAAAAACTCTTTTGCGAAAGTGCTTGTTGCCCAGGCACTGAGGGCCGCTGCAAGCATTACGAGACCAAGCGCTAAAAGTATGGCCCAGCCCAGCGCACGGGAAATACCATCAAGGCCCGCCACCGAAAACATCTGAAAAAGGCTTTTTATGTAAATAGCCATGCGCAACTTCACAACCAGCACAGCACTCTAGCGTCGAACCGCTTTAATGCTGGTTAAACCATAGCGGGAAATTGGGCAATTTAGCTACCCCGCGACAGCCGCTTGTAAAGATGCATCATGAACAGGGTGGCGAAGATCGGTGTCACCAGGTTCAGGATCGGAACAGCCAACAGCCCGGCAATGACCAACCCGCCCAAAAAGACCGTGCCCCCGCACGCTTTTCTGAACGCCCGCGCCTCCGCCGGTGGCATGAAGCGCATGGCCGCGAACTCGAAAAACTCACGGCCGAGCAGGTACCCATTCACCAGGAAAAACGCCACGAGATTAACCCCCGGCACCAAAAGCAACACGAGCGCGAAGAGGTTGCCAAGGATCACAACACCAGTGAACTTGATCGTCTGAGGGATTGACTTGGAAAGCGGCAGAGCTTCGCCGGGTCGGTCTCCGGGATAATCTCGTGCTTCCACGATATCCGCGATCTCGTCCTGAAACAGACCGGCAAACAACGCGGAAATTGGGGCAATCAGAAACCCAAGCGCGAATATAGCCCCGATGCCGGTCAGAACGGACAGAGCCGTTTCCAGCCACGCATAGGGCAGCGCGACGAACCCGGCGACCAACCCTTGCAACGCAATCCAAATGACCACGAGAACGGCCAGCGTAATGCCAAGCATTTTCCAGAAGACAGCGCGAAACGGGCGCTCGAACACTTGGGACATGGCACGGCTGGCGGATTGGAACATTCTTGCCTTCAAGGGTTTGTGATCGACCGCCTCGACATAAGTGCCGGTCTGACCCTGCGCAAGTGGACGAGAGAAAGGATCACTTAGCCTCAAAAACGGATCGGGGAAGAATGAGATCCGTCTGCTGCTCTGTCTTACCGGTGGCGCGATTGAAGTCCATACTGGTTCCAACCGGCGTAAACCCCTTCTTCTTCAGCAGTACGTCCGAGGCGATGTTGCCGTCATAAAAAGATGCTCGAATCTCTTCGGCGCCGGTCAGCTGAAACAGCTCCTTGAGGGCCGCATCCAGCGCTTCGCCCATGAACCCCTTGCCGTGAAATCTCGATGCCAGAAAGAAGCCGATGATCGGCGATTTTTCGCCATCCGCCCAGTTCGCCAGAATGAGGCCAATGGCTTTTTGTTTTTTGTCTGATTTTTTCGAAAGGATGAAACAGCGTTCGTGCGGCGGAAAGGTCAGAAACCGCTGAAACCGCTCAAGGGCAAATCCGGTCGGACATGGATGAGGGACGTTGATCCAGCGGGCGACGTCAAAATCGTTGTATATCGGATCGATGTCGAACGCATCCTCAAGCTTCGGCGCCCTCAGACACAGCCTGCGGGTCATTATTGGCGCCGGTGCTTGCAACGCTGCGTTCGGAAACATGAGCAACAATCCTTGAGCAACAAGCGGGGATACTTGCGTTCGTGTCATCATTCCTCAGGTCACATATGGTGATCAAGGCTGCTTTCGTTCCTCCTGCATAAATTGTATCATAAGGTGCAAACTGATAAAAAACCCTCATAGATTGCATTTTCACCAATGATCAACGCACACGATTCAACTGCAACACCTGTCGCGACAGATCTGGATCCGGCAACCATTTTCGAAACCGACTGGCAGATTTACCGGACGTTGGTCGACAACAATCTGCTCTTTCATCAGGAAGTTTCAGAGATCCTGGTTCAAGAAATGACGACGCGGTTTTCCGGTGGCTTCCGGTTTCTGGATCTGGCCTGCGGAGATGCGGATGTCATGTCCCGTGCCCTTCGGAATACCACCGTCGACCACTATCTCGGCGTTGACTTGTCACCGCAAGCTCTTGAGATCGCCAGTAATAACCTGAATGACGCGCCCTTTGACGCACGGCTGCAGCAAATTGATATACTTTCCACGCTCTCTGAAAACCCGGGCATATATGACGTGATCTGGTGCGGGCTGTGTTTGCATCATTTCCAGAGCATTGAAGAAAAGACGCAGGTTTTCTCAGCCATCCATTCTGCGCTGAGCTCCAACGGCGTGTTCTTCTCCTTCGAACCTGTCTTGCCGGAGGGCATATCCCTCGAAATCTTCAACCGGCAAAACAGACAGCAATTCCGGAAAGACTGGTCGCCGCCACTCACTGAGCAACAGTTTGAACGCCTGATGACCCATATCGAGACTTGCGATTTTCCGGAGACCGCACACGGCTGGCTTACAGCCGGTCGCGCAGCGGGTTTTTCAGCGGCGGAGGAATTGTTCTCGATCCCGAATGGCGGCTATTGCCGGTTGTTTCGATTTGAGCAGTAGCCTTATGTACCGCTTATCTCAAAACCGCGTCCGCGCTTTAAGTGCCTGGGCGAGCGTGCCCTCATCCAAATAATCAAGCTCACCGCCGACGGGTACGCCGTGGGCCAGCTTGGTGACATGAACATCCAAATGGCCAAGCTGGTCCATGATGTAATGGGCTGTTGTCTGGCCTTCGACGGTCGCGCTGATTGCCAGAATGACTTCCTGAATTTCCGGCGCGCCACAGCGGTCGATCAGGGAGGCAAGGTTCAAATCATCCGGGCCAACGCCATCCAGCGGGGAGAGTGTTCCGCCGAGCACATGATAGCGGGCATTGACGGCACCGGCACGCTCCAGCGCCCAGAGATCGGATACGTCTTCGACGACCACCAAAACACTCGGGTCCCGCTTTTCATCCGAACAGATCGTACAAGGATCGGACGTGTCGACCGTGCCGCACACCGAACAGATGCCGATGTCGCGCACGGCAATGCCCATGGCCTCGGACAGCGGGACGAGCAACTGATCTTTCTTTTTGATGAGGTGCAAAGCGGCGCGGCGGGCCGACCGCGGACCCAGCCCCGGCAGCTTGGCCAGCAACTGGATCAATCGCTCGATTTCCGGTCCCGCAACCTGCTTCTGCGCCATGTTTTTCCGATCCGATGTTATTGAAATCGAGGCGACACCCACCGTCGTCATTGCCGGACCTGATCCGGCAACCCATTCCGTGACTTATCCGCAATTCAGGTGTGCGCGGAGAGATAACGGCATGGATCCTCGGGTCAGGCCCGAGGATGACGGAATAGGCAAGGGCGCGGCGCTAAGCCCATTCTCAAAAACCTTAAAACGGCAATTTCATGCCGGCCGGAAGGCCGAGGCCGCCCATCATTTCCTGGGTCTTTTCCTGGATTGCCTGATCGATCTTCACCCGGCCGTCGGTGTGCGCGGCAATAATAAGATCCTCCAGGATCTCACCCTCGCCTTCTTTTATCAGAGACGGGTCGATTGTGAGGCTTTTGAGCTCGCCTTTGCCATTGAGGCGCACGGTGACCAGGCCAGCTCCGGAGGAACCTTCCGCTTCGATGTCCTCGATCTGTCCTTGCAAAGAGCCCATCTGCTCCTGCATTTCCTTGGCCTGCTTCATCATCTTGAGGAAGTCCATCGGGTCTCTCCTTGAAAACCTGGCCGGCGGTCCCCGCCGTTTCTCACTATTTGGGGTCTGCGTTTAGAAGAACAATTGTCAGGGCGCAAGCTTGAGCAATGCAGACGGCGCCCGACTTTAATCTTCGTCGTCGTTGCCCAGCGCTTCGTTGAGCAAGGGATCGTTGACCAGCGGATCGGCCATGGCAGCTTCGTCTTCTTCAGACGCCTGCACCTTCACGTCGATCACCTTAGCGCCTGGAAACTGGGCCAAAAGCGCCGCGACAGTCGGATGAGACTTGGCATCTGACAGAAGCTGCTGCTGGTTGGCTTCCTGCTCTTCGTGAATCGTGGGACGGCCCTGCGTCCGCGACACAACGACAAACCAGCGCTGGCCTGTCCATTCGGTCAGTTTGCGGCCGAACTCTCCAGCAATATCGGCTGGCGCATCGTCGGTCGGCTGGATCTCGATCTTGCCCGGTTCAAATTTGACCAGCCGCATCTGGCGCTGGATCGCCACCTTCATTGGAATGTCGCGCTTTTCCGAGGCCAAGGCGACACAGTCATGCAGATTTTTTAGATTGTAAGCAGATTGCGGCTGAGCGGGCTCCAGCTCCGGTGCACCCTGCGGCGCTTTTTGTTGTGCAGGCGCTGATTGCGGCATGCCGCCCTGGATGGCGGAAAGCTGCGGCCGACCGGACGCCTGCATGACCGGACCACCTTGTGGGGTGCCTTGTGGCATCGCCCGCGCGCCAACAGCCATTGCCTGTCCGCCACCGCCGGACGGAGCGGTGCCGCCGCCAGAGGCACCTGCCGGCGCCGCGCCGGATGCCGGCATTTGGCCGCTCTGGATCTGCGCCATCAATTCGCCCGGATCTGGCAAGTCCGCCGCATAGGCAAGACGCACCAGCACCATATCGGCCGCGGCCAATGGCTTGGAGGCGGCCTGAACTTCCTGAACGCCTTTGAGTAGGATCTGCCAAACGCGTGACAAAAGCCGGACGGAGATCTTTTCGGCAAACTCTTGGCCTCGAGCGCGCTCAGCTTCCGTCACCGAGGCCTCGTCAGCCGATTTCGGCGCGACCTTCATACGTGTCACGAGGTGTGTGAAATCGGCAAGATCTGTCAGAACGATCGCCGGATCCGCTCCAATTTCATACTGCGCCTGCAGCTCGCCAAGTGCGTCCTCAATCCGGCCGGCCATCAGGTGGCCGAAGAGATCAATCACCCGCGCGCGGTCCGCAAGTCCGAGCATCTGGCGCAAATCATCGGCCTCGATAGCGCCTGAGCCATGGGCCATCGCCTGATCGAGCAGCGACAGCGAATCACGTGCCGAGCCCTCACCAGCTCTGGCGATCAGCATCAGGGCCTCATCGGAGATCTGAATGCCCTCGGCATTGGAAATCCGGCGGAGCAGGCCAATGAGCTTGGACTGGTCGATCCGGCGCAGGTCGAAGCGCTGACAGCGCGACAGCACCGTGATCGGAACTTTCCGGATTTCTGTCGTCGCGAAAATGAACTTTACATGCTCCGGCGGCTCTTCCAGCGTCTTCAACAGCCCGTTGAAGGCTGCGTTGGAGAGCATGTGCACCTCATCGATGATGTAGACCTTGTACCGCGCCGTTGCCGGGCGGTAGCGGGCTGCATCGATGATCTCGCGAATGTCATTGATGCCGGTGTGAGAGGCAGCGTCCATCTCGATGACATCGACATGGCGGCCTTCCATGACGGCCTTGCAGTGCGTGCCTTCCTGCGTGAGTTTCACGGTCGGCTTGTCCGCTTCGCCGGGCACCTCATAGTTGAGGCCTCGGGCGAGAATGCGGGCGGTCGTGGTTTTGCCAACTCCGCGCACCCCGGTCAGCATCCAGGCTTGCGCGATCCGGCCGGTATCAAACGCATTTTCCAGCGTTTGAACCATGGGCTCCTGCCCCACCAAATCTTCAAAGGTTTTCGGGCGGTATTTGCGCGCCAACACACGGTAAGCGCCGCCCTCGGCCGCGCCGGGCGCGGTTCCGGTCCCGCCCGTTAGCCCAAGGCCGGTTTCAGTGTCGTCTTGCGGAAAGCCAGTGTCATCCATGAGCCGCACCATACCGATTTTTTTCAAAAGGTGGACAGGGTTTTATCGGTTTTCTTGGAAAGGCCATCAGGCACGTCCCGGGAGCGGCTCCAAAAACAAAAAAGCACCGCGGAATTCCGGCGGTGCCTTGTGCTATTTCCTCAAAAGGAAGGGTGGGAGGCTGGCACGGCGACCCGTGCCGAGGCTCGTTAGGGCTGCTTCCTTCCGGACCTGACCCGGTTGGCGAGTGGCTCGTCCACCACCAACCTCCCGAGCGCCTTATATCAGGACTCATGGGGTGGTTGGCAAGAGGCAAATCCGGCTTTTTCTTTGCCAGAAAAGTGCTGGCAGTTCGCAGACACTGTGCCTCATCATCTTGTGACGCCATCCAAGATTGACATTTGGGGAAAATGTCGCCAGCTATGATTTTCGTAGCGCCATATGGCTCCCGCGTGAAAAGAGGTTTCTTTCCCATCCGCACTGGACGTATGGTGAGATAACAAATTCTAATTCAGTCTGTTCGCGCCCCGACGGTCTAAATTCTGTATCGGTTTGACCCTATGACCTTTTTCGATCTCAATCCGCGCCTCGAAGGAGACAGTCTCCCGGTTCTGGATTTGCCATTATCAACTGTTCGGCTGATGAAGGACGCCAATTATCCGTGGCTGCTGCTGGTGCCACGCAAGCCGGATCTGGTTGAGATCATCGATTTGGAAGAAGATGACCAGCTTCAGCTGATGCGGGAAATTGCGCTGGCCAGCCGAGTTTTGCGCTCGGCAACTGAATGCGAGAAACTGAACGTTGGCGCTCTCGGTAACCAGGTCTCTCAACTCCACGTTCACGTCATTGCCCGCTTCCGAGATGACGCGGCTTGGCCCGGGCCGATTTGGGGGGTAGTTTCCCCCAAACCTTACGAAGACGCTGCGGACGAACACTTGATAAACCGCCTGCGGGACAGTTTTGCAGCGGAAACCGATTTCGACTGACCCGGCCCCTTACAAAACTCTCCCAAATCCAAGGATTACTTGATGCGTGCGCCTGATGCCGACTTGCCAGCGATGGAAATGAGTTTTCTCGGGAACACGCTCGACCGCCAGTCAACGCGTCGCGGCGACCGCGCCTACTTAAGCGAGCTCTTGGATAGACCGGATACGGAAATTGTTTTGTCGACACCGCGGACGCTGGTCTTTCCGTCAGGGCCCCCTCCGCAGTTCGGACACACGCTCGATAGCGCATTGTTCCTCAACGCATCACGCGAAGAAATGGTCTTCTTGGGGTTACGGCCTGAAACAGGCCGAGCCGTTTTTGCGACGACACTCGCCCAACAGGATGAAGAATTGGCAGAGATGCCAAGCCTGCATCTGCAGGATCTAAGGCAGCTGGCCATCCAACGGACATTCCCTCCAGAAGAACTCGGCGCGTTGGCGCAAGCCCGCGCCCTGATCCACTGGCACCGAACGCACCGGCATTGCTCGCAATGCGGTGAAAAAACGGTCATGAGCGAAGGGGGATACCGCCGAGATTGCCCCGCGTGCGGAGCCCATCATTTTCCGCGCACAGATCCCTGCGTCATCATGCTGATCACAGACGGAGACCGGGCCCTGCTGGGGCGCCCGCCCCGGTTGCCGGAAGGGATCTACACGACACTTGCTGGGTTTATGGAGCCGGGAGAAACGATCGAACAGGCTGTGCGGCGGGAAACGCTGGAAGAATCCAGTATTGAGGTCGGCGAAGTCCGTTTGATTTCAAACCAACCCTGGCCCTTTCCGGCCAATTTGATGCTCGGCTGCATCGGTGATGCGCTGTCGACCGACATCGTCATCGAAGACGACGAACTCGAGGCCTGCAAGTGGTGCAGCCGTGACGAGGTCCGCCAAATGATTGAGGGTACCCATCCCGAGGGGCACATGATCCCGCCGTCAATTTCAATTGCATATGAACTCATTACCGGCTGGCTGGAGGAGACATCCTTATGACTTGGTGTGTTTATCTGACCCATCCGGAAGTCGAAATCGATCCGGATGTCCCCATTCAGGAGTGGCGGCTGTCAGAAATTGGACGCGACCGCGCTGCCCTCGCCGCGGATCTGCCATTTGCCAATGACTTTCAGCGCATTGTCTCCAGCGGCGAGGTCAAGGCCGTCGAAACCGCCGAAATCGTCGGGGGACACCTCGAGCTGAAGCCTCTGGTCTTGAAGGCGCTTCACGAAAATGACCGGTCCGCGACCGGTTATCTGGCCCGGGAAGAATTTGAGCGGACCGCAGATCAGTTTTTTGCCAACCCGGACGAATCCATCCGCGGCTGGGAGCGGGCGATTGACGCGCAAATGCGCATTGTCACGGGCATCCGAGCCGTTCTGCGCTCAGTGAAAGAAGAAGATCCTGTTCTCTTCACCGGACATGGCGCGGTCGGCACGCTGTTGATGTGCCACCTAATGGGCGCACCTATCTCCCGGGCACATGATCAGAAGCGTGGCGGCAGCTGGTACCGGTTCGACAAGGACTGGCTGACATCGCAGTCTGGCTCAAGTTTGGCTTGGACAGAACTCTAACAGCTGTCGGTTGACGCTTGTCTTCGTGATAGTCTCTGTACTCCCGATGTATGGAGACTAAGCCGTGATTGCCAAAGCGCTGCGCCTTGCCACGCTCGCCCTCAGCCTTTCAATCTTGCCATCAGGTCTGGCACTCGCCGGCCAGTACGACCAGCAATTCCGTCAGTTCATGGCTTCGGCCGTTGTCCCAGCGGCAAGACAAGCGGGCGTCTCACAAGCAACCTTGGACAGGGAACTGAGGGGCCTGACACCAGATACATCGCTGCCGGGCCTCGTTGGTCCGGGCGGCAAGGGTGCTCCTCCCAAGGTCAATTTCCAGGCTGAGTTCCGCTCGCCTGCGCGCTATTTCCGCGACAATCAGTTCAATGCACTCGTGCCCGGCGGCCGCCGGCTTATGCAAAAGCACGCGTCAACTCTTCAAAAAATAGAAGCGCGTTATGGTGTTCCGAAACGGATCATACTTGCGATCTGGGCCAGAGAATCTGGCTATGGCGGTGCCGAGATCCCGCATGATGCCGTTCGTGTTCTGGCAACCCGGGCCTTCATGGGGCAGCGGGCTGATTTCTTCAAGGGCGAATTGATTGCTGCCTTGCAAATCCTGCAAACCGGCGACGTTTCCAGAAAAACCTTGCGCAGTTCGTGGGGTGGCGCCATGGGACAACCCCAGTTTTTGCCTTCATCGTATCTGAAATATGCCGTCGACTTTGACGGCGATGGACGGCGAAACATCTGGACGTCGGAAGTGGATACAATGGCGTCAATCGCAAACTACCTGGCCAAACATGGCTGGGTAAGCGGCCGGGACTGGGGCTATGAGGTCCGCTTGCCGAATACGGTCTCCTGCACCCGCGAAGGGCCGGACAACCGGCAACCGATCTCAAGGTTTGTAGCTGAAGGTGTCACACGGGTCAGTGGACGCCCTTTCCCAAATCACGAGATCAACCAGCCGGGCAACATCTTGCTGCCGGCCGGCCGCTATGGTCCGGCTTTCATTGCCACCGACAACTTCTATGTCATCAAGGAATACAATGAGAGCGACACCTACGCGCTGTTTGTCGGGCACCTCGCAGACCGGTATGGCTCGAACAAAAGCTTTGTGGGCGATTGGAAACCAATGAAGGACACCACCCGAGGTGCTGTGCGCAATCTTCAATTGCGCCTGGAAGGCGATGGTCATGATGTCGGCGGTGCAGATGGTCTCATCGGTTTCAAGACCCGCCGCTCCATCGGTAAGGACCAAGAGAAGAATGGTTTCTTTGCGACCTGCTGGGTAGGATAATTAGCACTCAAATTAATTTTTTGATTTTATTTCTTATTGTTTTGCGATAATCATCATCCCGATTTTTCGGGAGATACTGATGTTTGCTCACAAAACGCCCGCTCGACCGGGAATTGCCAAGCTGGTTCTGGTCCTCATGCTTGGTGGTTTGATGTCAGCGTGTGGCCACGTTCCTTTGGCCACCATTGCCAAGCTCAGCCAGTTCGACATGCTGGAAACAGATCCCGGCGCTTTGCGTCTCGCGGTTAAATACCCGGATGCAATCCGTATTCCCGAAGGTGGGGCGACCATAGCCCTGACGATCAAACGCAAGGCGGATGGCACTGTCTTGATGGAAGAAAAGCTTGCCTTTGAGGAAACAGAATCCAAGGCGGACAAGGCTGAGTTATCGCAGGAACTGCAGACCGGTTATCGCCTGGAAGTCTATCGGATTCCGGAGGAAAACGTGCCGTTCTTCCGCAGTTTTCAAAAGCACATGGCCTCTATGTCCAAAAGTGATCGGGAGAAGGTTGAGGGTAATTTGAGCATCGGTGTGACTGGCTGTCTTCTGACCGATGAAAGGCCGTCTGAAATCCGTGTCAGCACCTTCTTAAAGGCTGCCGAATTGGGCGGGTTTATAACTCTCGTCCGCAATTTCGATCTGGAAGAGCAGATGGCAGAGATCGGTGGTGAAGACGGCCTGGAGCGCTGCCCCGACGCGGTTTGAGCACTGCTCTTCGAAATCTGCCTGTCTGGTCAGATAAAACCTTGATCGGGAGAGGCCCGGCCGTCCACTTTGATACAAGCGTATCCCTTTTGCGTGGGCATTGGCCACTGGACATCAATGCCATTCCGGAGGTGCTGAAATTCAAGCACGGTATATGGGCGTTGGTAGATCCACGGACGGTTAATGAGTGCATCCGGATTTGGGTCTGGCGCTGTCTCGTTCCGTTTTCCCAAGAAATAAAGATCGAACCCGAGTTCCGGCAGTTGTTCGCGGACCAGGTAACGCAGGCCAAATTCTTCCTCACACTGCGCAAGGTCTGCCTCAATGTCGCTGGACCGAAGCGTGACCAATCCAATCTCCGCACCGCCGCCGAGCGGGCGTTCCAAATCCCCCGTTTCTGTTTTCGGGACACCCTCAAAAGTGTGCTGAAGCAACTCGATGATATGGCCTTCCGGGTCTTCAAGATGGCTTAGATAGCCGACATCGCGGAATTGATGCGGTGCAGATGCAGAAACGCCTTGTGCGGCCAAGACGGCATGTGCGCAGTCAAGGTCCGGCAATGTCACCCCGATTTTCCAGTACCGGTCGGAGCGTTCGTGCCGATATCGGTCTGAGCTGTTTGATTGTTTCAGCAGAAGAACAGCACCATCGGCCCCATATCCAACAGCGACATGGCCATCCCGTTCAGATCGGATCATGCCCAAAGTCCGGCAATAAAAGTCTGCCAGTATCGCCGGATCAGAGACGTTCAATTCAATGGCGGCGATGCGCGTGGTCATCCTACTGACCAAAGCGGTGTTAAAAGATCAGACACTGACGACACCTTCCGGTGCCGTCTCCAGCCGGAATGCTGCTGCCATAAGCGCTTTTGTGTAATCGGTTTCCGGCGCGTCGAAGATCTTTTCAGCCGGGCCGGATTCCACCACCTTGCCCTGCCGCATGACGACAACTTCGTTGGCGAGGGCCCGCACCACTTTCAAGTCATGAGATATGAAGAGGTATGCCAATCCATGCGCCTTTTGCAGGTCCCGCAAGAGATCGACCACCTGCGCCTGAACACTCATATCCAGTGCTGACGTCGGTTCGTCCAGCATGACAAATTTTGGCTCTAGCACCATCGCACGGGCAATGGAGATGCGCTGGCGCTGACCACCTGAGAACTCATGCGGGTAGCGGTGACGCGTGGAAGCGTCCAGTCCTACCTCTTCCAGCGCGCCAGCGACTTTCCGGTCCCGCTCTTCAGAAGAAATGCCCGGGAAGTGCACCTGAAGACCTTCCCCAACAATGTCTGCGACAGACATGCGCGGGGAAAGCGCCCCAAACGGGTCTTGAAACACAATCTGCATGTCGCGGCGCAAAGGCCGCATTTCCTTCCAAGAGTTTTCCTGAATGTCCTGACCATTGAAGGCGATGCGGCCGGTGGAGGAAATCATTCTCAAGATCGCAAGGCCAAGTGTGGTCTTACCTGACCCACTCTCGCCCACGATCCCGAGCGTTTGTCCCTCGCGCACGGTAACATCAATGCCGTCAACGGCCTTCACATGATCCACGGTCCGGCGCAAGAACCCGCGCTTGATCGGGAACCAGACCTTCAGGTCGTCCGCCTGCACGACGATCGGCTTGGTCTTGTCCGTTTCCGGCGGGTTGCCTTTAGGCTCTGCCGCCAGAAGATGCTTGGTGTAGTCGTGTTGCGGATTGTCGAAAATTTCGACGACCGGGCCCTGCTCAACGATCTTACCGCCGGTCATCACGCAGACCCGGTCGGCAAACTTACGCACGATGCCGAGGTCATGGGTTATGAACAGCATGGCCATGCCCTGCTGGCGCTGCAGATCCTTCAACAGTTCCAGGATCTGCGCTTGCACGGTCACGTCGAGCGCGGTTGTCGGTTCGTCAGCGATCAAAAGGTCCGGTTCGTTCGCAAGCGCCATCGCAATCATGACACGCTGCCGCTGCCCGCCGGAAAGCTGGTGCGGATAAGACCCAAGGCGGGATTCCGGATCCCGGATGCCGACCTGATTCATGAGTTCCAGAACCCGCGCGCGGGACTGGGTGTCGCTCATGCCCCGGTGTACTTTTAAGATTTCGGAGATCTGACGCTCGACCGTATGCAAAGGGTTGAGCGAGGTCATCGGCTCCTGAAAGATCATCGAGATCTCGTTGCCGCGCACCTTGCGCATCTCGTTGGCATTTGCCTGCAGGAGGTCAACGCCATCCTTGACAATTTTGCCGGTCGGGTGGGAGGCAGCCGGGTACGGCAGAAGTTTCAGGACCGACAAAGCCGAGACCGATTTTCCGGACCCACTTTCGCCAACCAGCGCAACGGTTTCCCCCTTGTTGATGTCAAAGGAGATCCGGTCGACTGCAAGTGTTTCCCTGCCGCCCTGCGTGAAGGCGACCGAGAGATCCTGAATGGAGACGAGCGTGTCTTTGGTCATCTCTGCCTCCCTATGCCAGGCTCTTGCGCGGATCGAACGCATCGCGCACGGCTTCGCCAATGAAAATCAACAAACTCAGCATCAGCGAGATCACCAAGAACCCGGTGATGCCCAGCCAAGGCGCCTGAAGGTTGTTCTTGCCCTGTGCGAGCAGTTCGCCAAGCGATGCGGACCCAGGCGGCAGACCAAAGCCGAGGAAATCCAGCGCCGTCAGGGTCGAGATAGATCCGTTCAGGATGAAGGGCATGAAGGTGAGTGTTGCCACCATCGCATTCGGCAACAGGTGCCGCCACATAATCACACCGTTGGACACGCCCAGCGCGCGTGCCGCCGATATGTATTCAAAGTTCCGGCCCCGCAGAAACTCGGCGCGCACGACGCCCACCAGCGCCACCCAAGAGAAGGCGAGCAGGATTGTGAAAAGCGTCCAGAATCCGGGAATGAGAACCGAGGACACAATCAGAATGAGATACAGCGTCGGGATGGCTGTCCAAATCTCAATGAAGCGCTGGAAGATCAGGTCCACCCAGCCGCCATAATAGCCCTGCACGGCCCCGGCCGCGATGCCGATCACCGAGGATGCCAGGGTCAGGGCCAGACCAAACAGGACCGAGATGCGGAAGCCGTAGACTAGACGCGCCAGAACATCGCGGCCCTGATCATCTGTGCCGAGCCAGTTCCAGTTGCCCATGACGCAGTTCGGATCGTCCGCACCCATCGGGTAGCGCTGACACCGCTCTTCCTTATCCAGCATCCACGACGGCGGGGCTGGCGCGGGCACCGGTATTTCATGGTTCACGGTACGGTAGGAGTACCGCACCGGCGGCCAGAGCATCCAGCCGTTCGCTTCGATCTCTTCCTGGATGAACGGATCCCGATAGTCGGTGATTGCCAGAAAGCCGCCAAACTTTTCTTCCGGGTAATCGACGAAGACCGGGGTCAGTATCTCGCCGTTGTAGGAGACGAGGATTGGCCGGTCGTTGGTCAAGAACTCGGCGCCCATGGCGAGCACAAACAGCACCAGAAAAATCCAGAGCGACCAGTAACCCCGGCGATTGGCCTTGAAGTTGGCAAGGCGCCGCTGGTTGATCGGCGACAGGCGCATTTTTTTGGGCGGTGGTGCCGTTTCCTCCGCCAGCGGGTTCAACACATCGTAGCCGGCGTTTTCGAGGTCCTTGTTCAGACGACTGTCCATTGCCTCACACCTCCCGGCTTTCAAAATCGATCCGCGGATCGATCCAGGTGTAGGTGAGGTCAGAGATGAGATTCACCAGAAGTCCCATCAGCGAGAAAATGTACAGCGTTGCAAAGACCACCGCGTAATCGCGATTGATGATGGATTCAAAACCGAGCAGCCCGAGACCATCCAGCGAAAAGATCGTCTCGATCAACAGGGAACCGGCAAAGAAGGACGAGATGAAAGCGCCCGGGAAACCGGCCACCACGATCAGCATCGCGTTCCGGAACACATGGCCGTAAAGAACCTGGCTTTCCGTCAACCCTTTTGCGCGCGCGGTGATCACATATTGCTTGCGGATCTCATCGAGGAAGGAATTTTTGGTGAGCAGCGTGGTTGTCGCAAAAGCCGACAGAACCATCGCTGTCAGTGGCAAGGCCAGGTGCCAGAAATAATCAAGGATCCGTTCCGGCCAAGACAGGCTCTCCCAATTGTCGGACACCAATCCCCTCAGCGGGAAGATGTCCCAGAAGGACCCGCCGGCGAAGAGGACGATCAAGAGGACAGCAAACAAGAACCCGGGAATTGCATAGGCGACCACAATCACCCCGGAGGTCCAAACATCAAAGCGCGAGCCATCGCTGACCGCCTTGCGGATGCCAAGCGGGATCGAGACCGCATAGGAAATCAGCGTCATCCACAGACCGAGCGAGATCGACACGGGCAGTTTTTCGGCGATCAGGTCGAGGATGCGAATGTCTCGGAAGTAACTCTCACCGAAATCAAACCGCGCATAATTCCAGAGCATGTTCAAGAACCGTTCCAGCGGCGGCTTGTCGAACCCGAATTGCGCTTCCAGCTCCTTGATGAATTCCGGATCCAGCCCCTGAGCGCCGCGATACTTGGACGTCACACTGTCACCACCGCCCGCGCTTGCGCCGGACGATTCATTGCCGATGTTTCCCATATCGCTGCCGCCACCGCTGATGCGCGATGTCGCATCGACATCCGTGCCGGAGATCTGCGCAATAACGCGTTCAACCGGTCCACCGGGTGCAAACTGTATGATGAAAAAATTGATTGCCATGATCCCGACAAGGGTCGGGATCATCAGCAACAAACGGCGGAGAATATAAGCGCCCATAGGGGTCTTTTTATCCCTTTGCGTCTCAGCTCGAAAACCGAGCTTAGAGAGTGTCTGTTATTTTCTAACCGGCATCTTCAATGATTTTGGCTTTTTCCGGATCTATCCACCAAAGATCTTCCACGGGGAAGAAATACTTTGGCGGTTCCGGTGGAAAACCGAACATGTCCCAGATGGCCACCGAATGGGTGTTCTTGTACCATTGCGGGATCCAATAGTAACCGGCACGCAAGACACGGTCGATCGCTCGGGCTGCGGTGACCATTTCCTCCTTGGACTGCGCCGCCAGGACTTTGTCGGTCAAGGCATCAATCACGGGATCGGAAATGCCGGCAAGATTGCTGCTTCCCGGCACAGTGGCTGAGCGGGTGGTCCAGTACTCCCGGATCGGATCAGACAATGTGGCACTGAAGGCAAACCGGCGGCTGGCTATGTCGAAGTCGAACTCGTTCAAGCGGGCCTGATACTGGGCTCCGTCCACGACCCGGAAAGTTGCGTCGACACCGAGGCGCTTCAGGTTCTTGATGAATGGATTGACGATCCGTTCAAACGACGTTGTATTGTTCAGAAATTCGATAGTGAACGGTTTGCCGTCTGGTCCGACAAGGTTTGATCCGTCGCGCGTGTATCCTGCCTCCCGCAAAAGCTCATTAGCCCGGCGCAGCAGTCCACGGTCAAAACCCGACCCATCGCTGACCGGCGGCGTCACGGGCTCCCCGAAGACAGCTTCCGGCAGTTGATCCCGGTAAGGCTCCAACAAAGCCAGCTCCGCGCCCTGGGGCACGCCTTCGGCCTTCATCTCCGAGTTTTCGAAGTACGACTGCGTTCTTTGATAAAGATCGTAAAAGAGGTTCTTGTTGGACCATTCGAAGTCAAACGCGTAGCCAAGGGCTTCGCGCACACGCGGGTCCTTGAACTTCTCGCGGCGCGTGTTGAGAAACCAACCTTGCGCGCCGGAGGGACGGCCGTCCGGAAAGACCTTTGTCACCACCCTGCCATCTTCGACCGCCGGGAAATTGTATTCGGTCGCCCAGTTCTTTGACGAAAATTCCTCGCGGTAGCGGACGGTTCCTTTTTTGAAGGCCTCAAAAGCAACCTGGCGCTCTCGGAAGAACTCCACTCGCACGATCTGGAAGTTTTTCTGTCCGCGCAGCACGGGAAGGTCATTGGCCCAATAGTCATCGACCTTGTGGTATTCGACAAAACGCCCGACAGCGTGTTTGCCAACCTTATAAGGGCCCGACGACAGCGGCGGGGTCAGCGTACTCTGCTCAAAGTCGTAGGCCGTGTAGTAGCGTTTTGAAAAGATCGGGTAACCGGCGGCGACACCGAGCGGATAATTGCGGGACTGTGTCCCATCAAACTGCAGAGCGACGCGATGTTCGTCGAGAACTTCCGCATCGGTCAGAACCCGCATCGGCTGACTGATGTTCGGATGGCCGTGCTCTTTGAGAAGCAGCATGGAGAAGGCAACATCTTCAGCCGTCAACTTTGAGCCATCATGGAACTTCGCTTCAGGCCGCAAATTGAAGATGAAGCGATTGCCGTCTTCGGAGACCTCAACACTTTCTGCGACGAGCCCATAAACCGCATCCGGTTCATCATAGGCCCTGACCATCAGAGTATCGAAACACAGCTCCATCCGCGGCGGTGCATCCCCTTTCAAAATAAAAGAATTGAAGGTGTTGTAAGTCAGAACATTCTGATTGAAGGACCAGTACGGCGCTTGAAAATTGAACGTTCCGCCCTTAGGCGCGTCCGGGTTTACGTAGTCAAAGTGCGTGAAGTCCGGCCCATATTTCAGGTCTCCAAACACTGAAAGGCCATGACGTGGGCCTGTGCTCTCACCGGCTGAATATGCTGCCCGTGAGAGAAGCGGTCCGGATGCAGCCGCAAGTGCTGTTGCTGCGGAGAGCTTCAAGACCTGCCGTCGGTCCGGCCCCTGACGGTTCGTCATTGTACTGCTCCGGTTTTTGCTGCCTTATCTTCGTCATACCACCAGATCTCCGGGAACCCGGTGCTGTATTCCGGCATGTTTTCAGGGTGAGAGAACCGGTCCCAACGCGCTGTTCGGGTCTCATCGACGTAGAACTGCGGCACCACGTAGTGGTTCCATAACAGGACACGGTCCAGGGCGTGGGTCGCAGCAACAAGGGTCTCACGATCTTCTGCGAAGATCACCTTGTCGATCAGGTGATCGATGGCTGGGTTTTTGATGCCGCCGTAGTTGGCCGAGCTCGCATTGTCGGCAGAGACAGACCCCCAATACTCCCGTTGCTCGTTCCCCGGTGACAAAGACTGCCCGATCGCCAAGGTCGTCGCATCGAAGTCGCGTGCCCGAACCCGATTTATGAACTGGGACGTATCGACAAGCCGCAAGACAGCCTTGATGCCGATGCTCTCCAGATTTTTTGCGTAGGGAAGCAGGGAGCGCTCACTGGCCTTATCGCGGTAAAGGAACTCGATCGTGAGCTGCTCACCGGTTGCCTCGTCGACCATCTGGCGCCCTTCGAGTTTGTAACCGGCACCGCGCAGAAGCTTGACGGCCTCACGCAAATTGGCCCGGACATTTTGCGGGGAACCGCCGACCGGGTTCTTGAACTCTTCGGTAAAGACTTCCGGCGGCACCTGATCGCGAACTTCTTCAAGAATTTCTAGTTCCTTTCCGGTCGGCAGACCTGACGATGCCAGTTCCGTGCCTGAGAAATAGGAATTCACGCGTTTCAGAAGATTGGCAGAGATGATTTCGTTGGTGGTTTCAAAATCATAGGCATAGTTCAGCGCCCGGCGCACGTCCGGGTTCTTGAACTTGTCTCTTCTGAGGTTCAGGAAGTATCCCTGCATCACGCCGGTGGATCGGTCGGGAAAGATCTCGCGCACGACCCGCCCGTCGCGGAGTGCTGGAAAATCATACCGCTTTGCCCATTGGCTTGAGCTGCGTTCGGTATGAAAATCGTATTGATCGCCTTTGAAGCCTTCGAACTGAACCGCATCGTCCAGAAAGATGACGTACCGGATCTCGTCAAAATTTCCTGTTCCGGCCCGGATCGGCAAATCCCCGCCCCAATAATCGTCGACCCGTTCGTAGATCACTTGCCGGTTGGCCGAAAAGTCCTTGATCCGGTATTGACCGGATCCCAGGGGCGGCTCCAGCGAACTCTTGGAGAGATCCCGAGGCTCACCCTTGTCATTGGTTCCTTCCCACCAATGCTTTGGCAGAATTGTGAGCTGTCCCATGATCTTGGGAAGTTCCCGGTTGCCGGATGTGTCGAACGTGAACCGAACGATACTGCCGTCAACGATTTCGGCATTGGTGACGTTCTTGTAGTAAAACTTCCGCTGCGGATTGAGTTCGATTGATTTCTCAAACGACCAGATCACATCTTCGGCCGTCACCGGCTGCCCGTCATGCCATTTGGCGTTCGGGTTCATTCGGTATTCGACCCAAGAATAGTCGTCCGGGTATCTGACGCCATCTGCCAGAACACCGTACTGCGCGCTGATGTCGTCTTCATCGAGAGACGGTTCCATCAGGCTTTCGTAAATGTTCAAGATCCCAGGCGCAGGCTGACCTTTGGGCGGCAGGAAGTTGAAGGTGTCGAACCCGCCGCGGGCTGCGAGGCGCACTGTGCCGCCTTTCGGCGCATCAGGGTTTACATAGTCAAAATGTTCGGCGTCAGGGCCATATTTCGGCGTGCCATTCAAAGCCGCAGCATGTTTCCACTGAGGATCTTGCGCCACTGCGGGATTGGCGATTGCAGCGACCAGCAACAAAACTCCTGTCAGTATTGCCGTCACCGCTGGTTTTTCGTTTGCACGCCAAGCGGCTCGCATCACTTGCTCCGTTGCTGTTGTCCGGGCCGCAGTTCGCGGTATGGAAACAGTTTAGGGAGCGGTGGCCAAAAAACCACCCATTAAGCGTGACATGACAGAAATTTAACCGGTTTGCGAGAGCTCGTTGCCGGAGACGGTTTCCGATTCTTTCCTCCCCTTGGTCTTTTGGCTGTACATCCGGCTGTCGGCAACTCTGAGCAGATCGTCAATCGTGCCTGCATCGCTTGGAAAGCTTGCACTGCCGATACTGGCGCTCACACCGATGCGCACACCGGAGAACTCAAAAACCTCTGAAAGGCGTTCGCCCAAGCGCTCCAGGAACGCTTCCCGTTCCTGGCGGCGCATGTTTCCAGGGGTCAAAACGATGAACTCATCACCACCCACACGGGCAACCGTATCCGTCTGCCGTGTCTGCTGCTGTAGCCGGTGACCGATTTCGACCAGCAACTGATCCCCGGCCGCATGACCATAGTTGTCATTGATCGGTTTGAAGGCATCAAGGTCGACATAGAAGATCTCAAAGCCTGACCCAGTCCGATCGGACATGACCGCCAATTGGAGCATCCTGTCTTCCAGGAGCCGCCGATTGGCCAACCCGGTCAGCGGGTCGTGCAAAGCCATTGAGCGAACCTTGTAAACCTCGCTGATCAGCAAAAAGGCCATGGCGCCGAAAAGAAGCGAAATCAAACTCCCGACGAGCTGTGTGATCCAGATGCTGCGTTCGTTGCTGTTCCAACCGTTTTCTGGATAGCCCAGCACTTCCCATGTCAAACCGCCGGGCAGGTTCAAGGGGAGTCTTACACTGTCAATATCCATCAAGCCGAAGCTTCCGAATATATGCGCCTTTTCCGGTGTGGCAGCAGCTTTGTCCACGATACCAATTCGCAGCTGTTTGACAGTGTCAGATATGCCAGCAGCTTGCATCAGGCCCGCTTCATCGACCACAAGAGACAACACACCCCAATATGGGCGTTCCGGCATGGGCTGTCCGAGTTCGGCCGGCGGGAACACAGGGATCCGGATCAAAAGCGCCCGACCGCCCTGTACGAGTTCCAAGGGCCCGGCAATGACAATCTCTCGAGAGAGCATGGCCTGTCTGATTGCAGGCCATTGGCTTGTGTTCAATCGGTAGTCCAAGCCGATGGCCGACTGGTTGGGCTGATATGGATAGACAGCTTGCAGGACATTGTCCGGCGCAAGTCCGATCGATCTTATGACTGGATTTTCATCAATCAAATCAGACGCGATCGCATCGTATTTGCGCGCATTGAACGGCTCTTTCGAGGACTCAATGACATTGGCCCGCAGACCGATACCGTAGGCAACTGTGCGGTTGAGTTCGCCTTCCAGCTTGGCGCGGACTTCTGAAAGATTGGCAACGGCCTGACGTTTGTTTTGGGACATGATTTCGCTGCGCACCGTGTACCCGACATGTGCCGTAACCGCGATCCCAGCCAGAAAGCAAATCACCGCCGTCAGCGAAGCAACCCACGCCCCATTGCTATGTACAAAGAATTGACGCAGTGCGTTCATGCTTGCCCAATCCAATTGGATTGTCGTTCCTGCCAATATTACCTAAATGATACGTAACGTCACAAAACTTAATTTTTCTTCAAATCGCAACAAAAAAGCCGGGCAATTGCCCGGCTTCCAAATGTAGTCACAGCATTTCACCAGTGCTTATTGGGATTATTCTCCCGGAAGCGGCTTTGGTGTAGCAGCCTGCTCGCGCATGTAGGCAATCAGGTCAGCCCGCTCTTCAGACTTGCGGATACCTGCAAAGCCCATGGACGTGCCCGGGATGTATTTTTTCGGGGCAGCGAGGAAGTTATAAAGGCCCTCGTAGGTCCACTCCGGATTTTCCTCGCCGTATGCAGCCATTGCGCTGGAGTAATTCACGCCATCAACACCACCCGGCTTACGACCAACGATTTCCCACAGGTTCGGGCCGACTTTGTTCGCGCCGCCCTGCTCGAAGGTGTGGCATGCCGCACATTTCTTTGCAGCACTCTCGCCATCACTGGCAGCAGCAGCCATGAGCAACTCGCCAATCGGAACGACATCCGGCTCCGGTGTGACTTCTGACGTTGAATCTTCCGCAGCGGCCACGACAATTTCATAGCCGGGCTTGCCCGGGATCGTCGGCTTGAAAATTATGTCAGACACAATTCCCAAACCCATAGTCAGAATAAGCACCATAAGAACCGCACCAGCGGCCTTGTTCAGCGTGAAGGAATCCATTCTCTCCGGCTCCAAGCTCATACGCGTCCGGGCCCGTAACTTGAGGTCACGAACCCTATCAGCTCCTCGAATTTTGCCGGAACCTACAAATTTTTTGACCTCGCTGTCCATAGCTTTAAAAGGGCAACGTGTACGACATTCGGACGCGCCCCCGGAAAAACACAGTTTTCCGGCCAAAAAACCCGCCAAAGGAGACTGGATTGAGCTCTGCACTTGTTATTGTTCCGGCCCGACTGGCCGCAACACGACTGCCCCGGAAGCCGTTGGCGGATATTTGCGGTAAACCAATGATCGTCCGGGTACTCGAGCAGGCCCTCAACGCAGATATCGGACCAGTCGCCGTTGCGACTGATGACACGAGTATCGCAGAGGCGGTCCGGGATCATGGCGGAACTGCTGTTATGACCCGGGACGACCATGAATCTGGTTCAGACCGCATCTTTGAAGCAGCGCAGACCCTGGACCCCGACCAGAAGCACGACACTGTATTGAATGTTCAGGGCGATGTGCCTCTGATTGAGCCTGAAGCGATTCGGGCTGCCTTCGCCCCCCTTTCGGTCCCAGGCGTAGACATTGGCACTATCATGACCGAAATCCGGGATGACCGGTTCCGCGACGACCCGAACTTCGTCAAGGCAGTCACGACACCGAACGGGCACGGGCACAACAGGGCGCTTTATTTTACCCGCGCAACCGCGCCAGGTGGCGGCGGCCCACTTTATCAGCACATCGGCATCTATGCCTATCGCCGCGCCGCGCTGGCGCGTTTTGTCTCGCTATCGCCGTCACCACTGGAAAAGCGGGAAAAATTGGAACAATTGCGCGCACTCGAGGCCAGCATGCGCATTGATGTATCGGTGATTGCCTCCGCGCCTATGGACGTGAACACACCTGAAGATCTAGAACGGGCTCGATTAGCCTATCAATCCTTATAAAACGCCGCACCAAAGCTGGACACATCAATGAGCAATGCGAAAAAAATCGTCTTCCAGGGCGAAACCGGCGCCAATTCCCACATGGCCTGCCGTGACGTTTATCCCGACTACGAAGCCATTCCCTGCGCGACGTTTGAAGACTGTTTTTCGGCAATGGCGGATGGCAAAGCCGATCTGGCAATGATCCCGATCGAGAACTCGGTCGCGGGCCGTGTCGCGGACATTCACCATCTTCTGCCTGGCTCCAATTTGCACATTATCGGCGAGTACTTCATGCCGATCCGGTTCCAGTTGATGGCTCCAAAAGGGACCAAGGTTGAAAACCTTACAACGGTACAAAGCCACGTCCATGCGCTGGGGCAATGCCGGAACATCATTCGGGAACTGGGTTTAAACGCTGTTGTTGGCGCCGACACCGCCGGCTCGGCTCGTCAGATTGCCGAGCTGGGCGATCCCACCCATGCAGCACTCGCCCCACGGATGGCCGCTGATATCTACGGTCTCGACATCCTGCGTGAAAACGTTGAAGACGAGGCACACAACACCACGCGGTTTGTGATCCTGTCCCGCGACAAGATGGAGGCAGCCCACAACGGCCAGCCGGTAATCAGCACCTTCATCTTCCGGGTCCGCAACGTGCCGGCCGCTCTATACAAGGCGCTCGGCGGCTTTGCGACGAACAATGTGAACATGACCAAGCTGGAATCCTACCAGCTGGAGGGACAGTTCTTCGCGTCCATGTTCTACGCAGACATCGAAGGGCACCCAAACGACCCGCATGTTGCGCTGGCCTTGGAAGAGCTCGCTTTCTTCTGCGCTGAGCTGAAAATCGTCGGTATTTACCGGGCAAGCCCGTTCCGCGACAAAATTCGTGAACCGGAAGCTAACCGGGCCTTAAGACCCAATCCGCAATCTTAAAGGCCACGCACCTTTTTCAGGACCCTCAGAGGACCCAATGACCGAAATTCGTTTTGATGCCCTGTGCATCGGCAATGCTATTTGCGATGTATTTGCCCATGTCGAGGAAGACTTTCTTCTCCAGGAGGGCCTGGTTAAAGGGTCCATGCGGCTCATCGAGACCGATGAAGCTGTGGCCTTGTTCAACAAGATGGGCCAAACGGTCCGCATCTCCGGCGGCAGCGCAGGCAACACGGCGGCCGGAATTGCCTCTCTCGGAGGTCGCCCAGCTTATTTTGGGAAAGTCGCCGAAGACGAACTCGGCGACAGCTACTATCACGACATGAACGGCACAGGTGTCTACTACAACACCCCGCGCCTTCGTGAATGGAAGCCCACTGCCCGCTCAATGATCCTGATCACTCCGGACGGTGAGCGCACCATGAATACATATCTTGGCGCGTGCACAGAGTTCAGCCCGTCAGATGTTGATGAAGACGTAGTTGCCGCTGCCGCAGTCACCTACATGGAAGGTTATTTGTGGGATCCAGAAGAGGCAAAGAAAGCTTTCCTTGCAGCCGCAGAGATCGCGCACAAGCATGATCGGAAAGTGGCAATCACCTTGTCCGACTCATTCTGTGTTGACCGTTACCGGGATGAGTTCACCGGGCTGCTGTCAGACGGCGTCGTTGATCTGATGTTCGCCAATGAGCATGAAATCAAGGCGCTTTATCAGACGGGAGACCTGGACACGGCCATTTCTGCCGCGCGCGAGAGCGGCGCAATGACCGCCCTTACGCTCGGAAAAGAGGGCGCGATGATCATCACACCTGAGGAAACCGTCAAGGTTCCTGCTCAGCAAGTTGACAATGTCGTTGACCTCACCGGTGCCGGCGACCTCTTTGCCGCCGGCTTTCTGTTTGGCCTCGCACGAGATTACTCGCTCACCAATGCCGCTGAGCTCGGCTGCATCTGTGCCTCTAGCGTTATCAAGCACGTCGGCGCCCGCCCCGAGCGGCCGCTGAAAAACCTTGCAGCGCAGAATGGGTTTGAAGTTTGAATACCAAAAAGGCGGCCCACCGGCCGCCTTTTTCTCATAAGTTTTGTAGTCCCTAGGCGGCCAGATCCTGAACGCTGATGACTTTTCCATCTTCATCCAGGCGATAGATGATCGGCTTGCCGGTCCCGAGCTCCCGCTTCAGGATCTCTTCCGGGCTCAGCCCTTCCAGTTCCATGATGAGCGACCGCAGCGAATTGCCATGCGCAGCAACAATCGTGCGCTTGCCAGACAGGACGCGTGGCAATATCTCGGCTTTGTAGTAGGGCAGAACACGTTCGGCGGTCATCTTGAGGCTCTCGCCCCCTGGAGGCGGAATGTCGTAAGACCGGCGCCAAATGTGAACCTGTTCCTCGCCGAACTTTTCCCGGGCCTCATCCTTGTTCATGCCGGTCAAATCGCCATAGTCACGTTCGTTCAGAGCCTGATCCTTGAAAGTTTCGAGGCCGGTTTGGTCAAGCTCTTCCAGAATGATCCCGAGCGTTTTCTGGGCACGGGACAACACCGACGTAAAGGCCAGATCGAAATTCAGTTTCAGATCCCGCAGCTGCTCGCCCGCCTTATGCGCTTCGGCAAAGCCCTGGTCGGTCAGACCCGGGTCTTTCCAACCTGTGAACAGGTTTTTCAGGTTCCATTCACTCTGTCCGTGGCGGACAAGCACTAGCAGGCGTTCCATACAGATCTCCTTGGGTGGATCATCTTGAATTGATCAGGTGTCCAGGCCGAGGACGTCGGCCATGGAATAAAATCCAGGTTTCTGGTCGAAGCCCCACAGGGCCGCCTTGACCGCGCCGCGTGCGAACAGCTGCCGGTCTTCGGCGCGGTGCGTCAGCTCAATCCGCTCGCCTTCACCGGCAAAAATCACGGAGTGCTCTCCTATGACGGATCCGCCCCGAAGGGTCGCAAAACCGATATCGCCGGTTTTTCGCGGGTCCATAATACCGTCACGGCTTCGAACTGAATGGGTCTGGAGATCGATCCCGCGGCCTTCTGCGGCAGCTTCGCCAAGAAGTAAAGCGGTTCCGGACGGCGCATCGACCTTGTGTTTGTGATGCATTTCCAGAACTTCGATATCAAAGTCTGCGTCCAATGCCGCTGCTGCCTTGCGCACAAGACTCGCCAGCAAGTTGACGCCAAGGCTCATGTTGCCGGATTTGATAATCCGTGCGTGCCGTGCAGCGGCGCGAAGAGGTGTTTCCTCCTCCGGCGTCCAACCAGTCGTTCCGATGACATGAACGATCCGCGCCTGGGCCGCCAACTCAGCGAACCATATGCTTGCTTTCGGCGCTGTAAAATCCAAGACCCCGTCGGCTTTCGCAAATGCAGACAACGGATCATCGGTCACAGGGACATTCAAAGCGCCAACACCGGCAAGCTCACCCACATCCTGACCTAGGAAAGGCGATCCCTCTTGCTCGATGGCCGCAACCACGTCTGCTCCCACAGCATCTGTGACGGCCCGGGTCAAGGCCCGCCCCATCCGGCCACCTGCACCAACCACGACCAAGCGCATTGAACCCATACCTTGTTCCCTTCAAAGTTGGCAGCGGTATAGCAGGTTCGTAACTGCAGGCAAATGTCTGATGCGAGCGCAACAAACACGGGCGCTTCAATGTCTGGTCCGTAACTTGGGACAGAAGTTAGGCCCAACCGATATTAACTGATCGATTGCAGAATGGCCTAAATTGACATGATAAAAACAAACAATAATTCGTTTAATTAAGTATTTGTTTGACCTCTTATAATATCGTTTCGATAAAGTGATCAGGCTCAACAAAAAAAAGCGGCTTTTTTGATCGTATCATATCAAACCACAATCACAATGAACGCCAGTTATCTCGGATCAGTATTTCTGGCGAGCGGTTTCGGTATGAGCCAACTCAATATTTTGCGCAAAGCCGTACGAAGATCGTTATTTACATCTTTGGCAGTCTCCGTTGTTCTGAGCCTTGCATATTTGACGACAGCTACAGCTCAAGACACGAGTTTGGACGAATTCTGGTCGCTCACCGAGTTTATCGCGCTGAATAAAAAACAACGGTCTGCCGCAGAAGGCTTTGCGCAGCGCGTGTCGGCGCCGGCGATCCCGCTGGAAACCAAAGTCAATCCGGTTAAAGTCGCAATCATATATCCTGGCAGCCAGGCATCAGATTATTGGCGCCGCAGTCTCGCGTCGTTTGAAGCGCGGATGGACGAGATTGGTCTCCCTCACAAGATCGAGTCTTATTTTTCTGGATCCTCATCGGATGCGGGCAGCCAGGCCGCGTTGATCACACAGGCTCTGGCGAACAATCCGGATTATCTGGTTTTCACTCTGGACGTCCTGCGCCACAAGCCGATTGTTCAACGTCTCATTGCACGAGGAAAACCTAAAGTCATCCTGCAAAACATTACGACGCCGCTGAAAGTTTGGAGAGAACGGCAGCCCTTTCTTTACGTCGGTTTCGACCATGTGGCCGGTACCCAGCTTCTCATCGACCACTACAAGACCAAGCTTGGCCAAAAACAGGACTTTGCAATTCTGTTCGGGCCTCGCGGATACGTCAGCCGAGCCCGGGGCAACACTTTCTTGCAGGCTTATTCAGATCCGGAAGCCATGAACCTCAAGGCCTCCTACTACGTTGGGTATGACCGGGAAAAATCGCGGCAGGCGACAGAAAGCATTCTTCAAGAACATCAAAACCTATCGTTCATCTATGCGTGCTCAACTGACATCGCTCTCGGGGTCATGGACGCCATCGCAGCAAGCGGCAACGAGAGAACCGTCATGACCAACGGATGGGGTGGAGGCGCCGCCGAACTGGATGCCATTCTGGAAGGAAAGCTGGATGTCACGGTAATGCGGATGAACGATGACAACGGTGTTGCCATGGCTGAGGCAATCGTGTTGGACCAGATAGGAAACAGTGACCAGATCCCGGTGGTGTTTTCCGGCGAGTTCGCGCTTGTCACCAAGGATAACTCTACTGAAGATATTCAAGAATTGAAGGCGCGGGCCTTCCGGTACTCAAAATGAAGACAAAAGGTGTGAAGTTCAGCTGGTTGGTCGGAGGCCTGTTTGTGGTCGGCCTCATGGCAACTGCTGTTGCGCTTTTTGGCATCACCTACCTTGGAAGTTTGTCCGTCGCTGAATTGGAAGCTGAACGCAATGCAAAGCGCGAACAGTCGCTCACGACTTTGGTATTCGAGTCCTATTTGAAGGACATCGAAAGCCAGCTGCGTACGATTGCCCTGAATGATGATTTCATTCAGTCGGTTATTGATTACGATGCCCGGAAGGCTGCGCGGATCATGGAGGTCGTCGGCCAAAATGCATCGGCTGTCGTCCCTGACGTGCTTATACTCGATCACGAACGGCAGATGGGATGGCTGAATTCCAGTCTTGCCCTTGTTGACGTCGGCTCCGTGCTACCGGGACAAACTCTGAGAACGATGCCACCAGATGTTTGGCGGTTCTACAGCGACGACAGCACCGAGCCGGCAACGAAACTCACGGTCATTTCAATACCAGTGGTGTTTCCAGAAACCGGCCGTGTCATTGCCCGGCTTATCGGTGGTACTCTGATCAACGATGCGTATGCCCTCCTCGACAACCTTTCAGGTGTTCTTCGAACAGGAGATATTGCGATCATCTCCGGGACTACAACGCTGGCCTCTTATGGAAAATTCACTAATGGCGAAGAACTCTCACATACGCTTAATGAACTCGGAGACCAGGCATTCCGCCTCGATGACGGAACCCTGACATCCAGCAATGTCCTCTTGGACGAGTTTGGTACAGACCCGATACGGATCATCGCACAATCCAAAAGCGACATTGTCGAAAACATAGAATCCACCTATCTGGACATCTTCTTTCCATTTCTCCTTTACATTGGGATTGCGTCATTTTCAGCCGCATTCCTGATTAATCAGTTTACCGCCGCAAACCTCAACGCTCTCGTGGATTACGCAGCTGGACGGGCGGTTAAGGGATCAGGCGCCAACTACCAACCGGGCCGGATTGCGGAATACAACCGCCTCGGCACACTCTTTGACAGCGCTTTTGATGCCGTTCAAAGGACCAACGCCCAATTCCGCGAACTTATTGACGGATCGCTGCAAGGGATTGTGATCCATTCCGATGCCAAGATCCTTTACGTCAATGACGCGCTGCTCAAAATACTGGGATACGAAGCGGCTGATGCGGACAGACTAATTGGTCAGTCGATATGGGATATCTATGCTCCCGAAGAACATGAGCGCATGCGAACCTATCGCCGGATACAGCAAGAGGGTGGCATCGCGCCGGCCGTTTATGAAGTCTTGGGCAGAGCAGATTCAGGAGAGCCGGTCTGGCTTGAGCAACATGTTCGCATGACCACCTGGAACGGCGTCACCGCCATTCACAGCACGATCACAGACATTACGGACCGCAAGGAACAAGAAGAGCTCATTGAGAAACATGCAAACTATGACGCTCTTACAGGTCTTCCGAACCGCAATCTGTTCAGAGACCGTCTGCGCCAAAGTCTCGTCCGCGGAGACAAGACAGAAAAGGCCGGTGCGGTGCTCGTTGTCGATGTGGACAGATTCAAGACGGTAAACGATCTCCATGGCCATGATCTCGGCGATCCGATCCTGCGTGAGGTTGGCAATCGTATTCGGGAAACCGTTGACCCCAGCAATACAGTATCCCGCCTTGGCGGTGATGAGTTTGCCGTGCTCCTGACTGACACCGAAGATGACTGGGAGACAGAAAGGGTCGCCCAGAGAATCTTAGGTGCTGTTTCCAAAAGGATTGATGTCGGCAACGGACAGGATGTGGTTTTGACAGCCAGCATCGGTATTTCTGTCTTTCCGCTGGACGGCTTTACAGATATCGCGCTTTTGAAACAGGCCGAATCCGCCATGCATCAAACGAAGACCGATGGCGGCAATGCTTTCCGGTTCTTCTCAAAGCAAACGAATGATCGAATGACGCGGGCACTGATGCTCGAATCCGCTCTTCGAAAAGCCATCGAGAATGATGCGATTGAGATCTATATCCAACCGATCATCAATTGCGCAACTGGTACTGTGTCGGGTTGCGAAGCCCTCGCGCGATGGACCGATCCTGAACTCGGCTTTGTGTCGCCGGGAGAGTTCATTCCCGTCGCTGAAGAAACCGGCTTGATTGTCCCACTTGGAAAGCTTGTTCTGAAAAAGGCCTGCGCATTCTTTAAGGATTGCCAAGCGCGCGGACACAATCTTCAGAGTATCGGGGTGAACATATCGCCGCGCCAATGCCGGGAAGACGGCTTTGTTGACCTCGTGAAATCCACTCTCGACGACGCTGGAATGCGACCGGACCAGCTGACACTGGAGATCACTGAGAGCGTTATGTTTGATGACAGCCAAATCGATCCGGTTGCCATCATGATGGCTATCAAGACCCTGGGCATCAAACTGTCACTTGATGATTTCGGGACTGGATACTCATCCTTGAGCTATCTCAAGCGACTGCCGATCGATACCCTCAAAATCGACCGCTCCTTCATTAAGGATATTGAGACCGACACGGACGATCAGGCGCTGGTCAGTGCCATTGTGACCATGGCAAATGCGTTGTCGATCGGTGTGGTCTGTGAGGGCGTGGAGACCCGCAAACAGAACACCATTTTGATGCGCATGGGGTGCCGTCAGATTCAGGGCTTTTACTTCGGCAAACCAATGCCAAGAGAAGATTTCTTCCAATTCCTGGCCGAAGAACCGTTTAAGACCGAACTGCAATTGAAGGTCAGTTAGACCCACGTCAACACGTTGACCTTTCCGCTTGGGGCACAAAAAAACGCAGGTACCGACTGGCACCTGCGTCTTCTATTAAAGAAGCTTTCGAAGCTTATTCGGCGTCTTTCGGGATTTCCTGACCGGTTTCCTGGTCAACAACCTTCATGGACAGGCGGACCTTCCCGCGCTCGTCGAAGCCCATGAGCTTGACCCAGACCTTGTCGCCTTCCTTGACCACATCGGTGACCTTGGCAACTTTTTTCGGAGCCAGCTGGGAGATGTGCACCAGGCCGTCTTTCGCGCCGAAGAAGTTGACGAACGCGCCGAAGTCGACGCACTTCACAACGGTGCCTTCGTAGATCACGCCGACTTCCGGCTCAGCTGCAATGGAGTTGATCCAGTTGACAGCTGCTTTGATGGCCTTGCCATCGGAAGACGCGATCTTGACGGTGCCGTCGTCCTCGATGTTGACCTTCGCGCCGGTCTTTTCAACGATTTCGCGGATGACCTTGCCGCCCGAACCGATGACTTCACGGATCTTGTCGACCGGGATCTTCATCATTTCGATGCGCGGGGCATGCTCACCAAGCTCGGACCGTGCTTCGGTGATGGCATTTGCCATTTCGCCGAGGATGTGGATCCGGCCGCCCTTGGCCTGCTCCAGGGCAACCTTCATAATCTCTTCGGTGATCCCGTCGATCTTGATGTCCATCTGCAGCGCGGTGATGCCGTTCTCAGAACCAGCAACCTTGAAGTCCATGTCACCGAGGTGATCTTCATCACCCAGGATGTCGGACAGGACTGCGAAACGATCGCCTTCCTTGATCAGACCCATGGCGATACCGGCAACCGGTGACTTCAGCGGCACGCCTGCATCCATCAGCGACAAGGATGTGCCGCAAACGGTTGCCATTGAGGACGACCCGTTGGATTCGGTGATCTCGGAGACAACCCGCAGGGTGTACGGGAACTCATGATGCGCCGGAAGCATCGGGTTGATTGCGCGCCACGCCAGCTTGCCATGACCGATTTCGCGGCGTCCCGGGGAGCCCATGCGGCCGGTCTCACCGACAGAGTACGGCGGGAAGTTGTAGTGCAGCATGAAGTGAGACTTCACGGTGCCTTCCAGAAGATCGATGAACTGCTCGTCTTCACCGGTGCCGAGGGTTGCAACAACAAGGCCCTGCGTTTCACCGCGGGTGAACAGGGACGAGCCGTGGGCACGTGGCAGAATGCCGACTTCCGAAGAAATCTGGCGAACGGTGGAAAGATCGCGGCCATCGATGCGGGTACCGGTGTCCAGGATGGCGCCGCGGACGATTTCCGCTTCCAGCTTCTTGAACTGCTCACCGAGGACGTTAGCCTCGACCGCTTCACCTTCGGCAGCGTTGGTGATCAGGGCCTCGACAACCTTTGCCTTGGCCGCATCAACCGCGTTCTTGCGCTCGGTTTTTGCTGTGATCTTGTAAGCTGCGGCGAGATCGTCAGCCGCGATTGCCTTGACCTTGCCGAACAGTTCGGAATGGTCGGCCGCAGTAAATTCGCGCGGCTCTTTCGCACCAGCTTCAGCCAGCTTGATGATCGCGTCGATGACAGTCTGGAAGCCCTTATGGCCGAACATGACCGCGCCGAGCATCGTTTCTTCGTCGAGTTCCTTGGCTTCGGACTCAACCATCAGAACCGCATCGGAGGTTCCAGCGACAACCAGGTCCAGCGCGGATTCCGGCATGTCGTCGACCAGCGGGTTCAGAACGTATTCGCCGTTGATGTAACCAACGCGCGCGCCGCCGATCGGGCCCATGAACGGAACACCGGACAGGGTCAGGGCAGCAGAAGCTGCGACCATGGCCAGGATGTCCGGTGCGTTTTCCATGTCGTGCGACAGCACGGTGATCACGACCTGGGTGTCGTTCTTGTAACCGTCAGCAAACAGCGGACGGATCGGGCGGTCGATCAAACGGGATGTGAGGGTCTCGTGCTCAGACGGACGGCCTTCGCGCTTGAAGTAGCCACCCGGGATCTTACCGGCGGCGAATGCCTTTTCCTGGTAGTTCACGGTGAGCGGAAAGAAATCCTGGCCGGCCCGCGGCTCTTTGGCGGAAACAACGGTCGCCAGAACCTTGGTTTCACCGTAGGTCGCCATAACAGACCCATCGGCTTGACGGGCAACCTTACCCGTTTCGAGAATGAGCGGCCGTCCGCCCCAATCAACTTCTACACGATGAATATCAAACATCATCTGTCCTTAACATAGCCTGTCTGCCCCGCCGCTATTCCTCAGCGGTCCATCTGGGGCAAACACATTCCCGGTCGGCCCCGGATGGGCCGGTTACCGGCGGACAGGTCATGGGCAAGACGGCAAGTATCTTTTCAGTGAAATCGAAAAGACGCTGGCAATCCTGCCCCATGACATGTCACGAGGTTTCTATAGAGCGTTTGCTGCCAAAAGGGAAACACTCAAAGGCCTAAGGAACTCAAGAAAAAGCCCTTTGGCAAAAAGAAAAACGCGGCGGGCAAGCCCACCGCGTTGATCAAGTATAAAACAAGCCTTAGCGGCGAATGCCAAGACGCTCGATGAGGGTCTTGTAACGCTCTTCGCTTTTGCCACGCGTGTAGTCCAGAAGGGACCGGCGCTGCGCAACCATCTTCAGAAGACCGCGGCGGGAGTGGTTGTCCTTGCCATGACCTTTGAAGTGTTCGGTGAGGTTGTTGATCCGCTCGGTCAGGATCGCGACCTGTACTTCCGGAGAACCGGTGTCGCCTTCCTTGGTGGCGTATTCTTTGATGAGCTCAGCTTTGCGCTCTGCAGTGATCGACATCGCTCTTCCTTTCAAGAGGTGGGGCCCGTTGACCGGGCGCGTTGACATGCCGGATTTCCGGCCTGATCCCTCCTGCGCCAGAGCCAAGATGTCGGTCAGCAAAGGTTTTGAAGGGACGTTTTGAGCTTCAATGCCCAATGGCGGCGGAATATGACGGAAAACCTTACGAAAATCCAGAAGAATCTCAAGTGGTGTCCCAGATACGCCAATCAGAGAAGTTCATTGAACGCACGACTGACCCGGTTAGTCAGTTTTTATTCCGCAAGCTTATCTTCAATCAGGTTTGCCGCTGCCAGTCCGGTCAGGTATGCGCCGTGGGTCGTGCCATGAAAATCGAAGGTTGCGTGCTCGCCGGCAAAAAGGATGGTATTGGCAACAGGCGTTGCAAAACGGTCAAAATCGGCTGGCGTGTTTCCGACCGCAGAATAGGAATACGCGCCGAACGTATGCGGGTCTTTCGACCAGCGTGTTGCCATATGACCAATCGGCGCAGGAATGTCTTCACCGAACATCGCGCGGAGCGCACCCATGCAATCGCTGATCATATCGGGATCGCTCATTGCCTCGGCAACAAACGGATAATCGCCAACACTCACGCCCAGCAGAATGTTTTCAGGGCTGAAGGTGCGGTAATTGAGAAAGTAGTTCCAGCGCCCCTTTGGTTCGCTCATGTACCCGAAATACTGCACATTTTCGGACCAAAATGGCTGCTCAAACTTCAGCGCCAGTTTGGTGACACTCCCAAAGCCAATTTCTTTGATGCTTTTCTGATGCGCCTTGGGAAGGGGCGGGTCAAACGCGATCATGCCTTTTTTGAGAACTCCAAGGGGCACGGTACAGATCACGAAATAGGATTCGAATGTTCCCTTTGACGTGTAGACGGCGGCCCCATCGCCTTCTTCATATTCGATCGCTTCAACAACCGTATCAAAACGAACGTCCAGACCGTCCGCGAGGCTCTTTGGGATCTGATCATACCCCTTTGTCAGGATAACATCCGCCCCATCATATTCATCGTCCTCGTCGAAATAGTAGGCGGACAGTTTTTCAATGGGACTGCCGGTAGAGAACTCCGTGTAGGCACTCATCATCCAGCGAAGCACCGGATCCCGCAGGCTATCCTTGGAGACACGGCGGATCGCCTCAGACAGCGGCTGATCATTGTCGAACGTATCGTCAATGCGCTTATAGAGCCGCATCAGATCACGGTACTTGGAGTTGATCGTAGATCGTGAAACAGCAGCGCCATCTTGGGCATAGACCTGATAGCTTTCGTCCGATGTGACGTAGGTCGGCGCGTCGATCGCATCTGCGAGTTTTGAAACCGGATTTCCCTCAGGCCTGTGGATCCAGCCGGCACCGACCTCAAATGGCGCGCCCAAAGCCCAATCTGTCCGGATCCGCCCACCGACGGCAGACGCCGCCTCCAGGACAACAACCGCGTATCCAAGATCCTGGAGTCGCCTTGCTGCAACGAGGCCTGCAATCCCGGCCCCGATCACAATCACATCGAAGTCGTCGTTTTGGGCTTTCGCTAAACTCGCATTCAGAAACGGCGAAGTTAGCGCCACAGCAGCACCAGTTTTCAGCACTTGGCGCCGCGTTGCCCGCCCGCGAGTATCCGTAAAGAACTTCCGCCCGCGCTTCATAGTGCCCTCCACCCGGTCGTTGCCATTTGTGTCCGGGCATCATGGCACGGTTTAGCCGAAACGTCAGGCTGTGATCGCAGGTTAGGCCCTAAAGATGAAACACCCGGCTCGGCTGAAAGCGGCCCTTTTCGATCGCACCGATGGCGACGGGAACACTTGCGTGGCTGGCAAAGGCGACATCACAGTTCAACGGGGCGTCCCGGCCACGCAGGAGCACGGCCATCCCCTTTTTTATCTTGGCGGCATCGTCGTCAGAGACCGTGACTTCGACCAGCTCATCCATTGCCTCGCGGACCGGCAAAACAAATTCTTCGACCAGGTCATCGACACCTGCTCCCTCTTCAAGCTCTTCTGCCATCTGAAGGATTTCGTCGAGCTCGATCAGATCCTCTTCGCCGAATGGCCCCACCAGCAAACGGCGCAGTTCGGTCACGTGGCCGCGCGTGCCAAGACGTCGGCCAATATCCCTTGCCAGCGCCCGCACATAGGTGCCCTTGCCGCATTCCGCTTCAAAAACAGCGCGGTTTTCATCCGGGCATTCCACGAGGTCCAGCCGGTGCATATCAATCGGCCGTGCTTCCAATTCGACCTCTTCACCGTCACGGGCGAGGTCATAGGCCCGCTCGCCTGCGACCTTGATCGCGGAAAATTTGGGCGGAACCTGCATGATTTCGCCGACGAATTCCGGGAGAACGGCTTTGATCGAGTCAGCATCCGGACGCACATCCGATGTTGCCACGACCTCACCTTCGGTGTCATCGGTATTGGTTTCCGCGCCCCATGTCACCTCAAACCGGTAAACCTTGCGTCCGTCCATCACATAGGGAACGGTCTTGGTCGCTTCCCCGAAGGCCACCGGCAGCAGGCCAGAGGCCCGCGGATCCAGGGTGCCGGCATGACCAACCTTTTGCGGTGAAAAGATCCGCTTGATCTTGCCGAGGGCCTCGTTGGACGTGATGCCATAGGGCTTGTCCAACACCAGCCAGCCATTAATCGTGTTCTTTTTTCTTTTGAATTGCTGTTTGCGGGCCATTTTTTCTTCTTGTTTGTAACGCGTCCGTCCACCTTGCGGTCATCACTGCCGAACGTGACGCCCTATAGGCTTTCCAAGCAATTCACTGATCTTCCTGCGGACCGTCCAGATCCCGGGCAACTTCCGGTGAATGCAGCAGCGTTTCGATCCGGTCATCATCGTCAAAGCGCGTATCAAGGACAAAGCGCAGATCGGGCATGTATTTCATTGTCAGCCGGCGGGAGACCTGACCTCGGAGATATTTTGCGCTCCGGTTCAAGGCCTTCTCAACCTTTTCAGCATTCACACCGCCCAGCGGCATCACGAGACACGTCGCCAAACGCAGATCCGGTGTCATGCGGACTTCCGGGATCGTAATGATGACGCCGTCGAGGTCCGGATCGGAAAACCGGCCGCGTGTGAAAATGTCTGACAGCTCCTTACGAACCGTTTCGCCGACCTTCAACTGGCGCTGCGATGGTCCCTGACTGTCCTGTCCAGAATGTTTCGCCATTTCAATTCCTAACGAGCCGTCGAGGCTCCAAATGCAAGGGCGCCGGCGTGACCTTGAAGTCCCGCCGGCGCGCATCTTTTCCAATCAGTAACCGGCGATCAGAGCGTACGTTTGATGTGCTCGACGCGGAAACACTCGATAACATCGCCCGGACGCATGTCCTGGTACTTGGTGAAGTTCATGCCGCATTCCTGACCGGATTCGACAGACTTGACCTCGTCCTTAAAGCGCTTGAGCGTGCCCAACTCGCCTTCGTGGATGACCACGTCGTCGCGGATGAGGCGGACTTGCGCGCCGCGCTCCACAACGCCCTCGGTAACCAGACAGCCCGCAACCTTGCCAACCTTGGAGATGTGGAAGATCTCTTTGATCTCCGCATTGCCAAGGAAGGTCTCGCGGCGCTCTGGCGACAGAAGGCCAGACATAGCTGCCTTGATGTCGTCGACGAGATCATAAATCACGTTGTAGTAACGGATCTCGATGCCGTCGCGCTGAGCCGCTTCACGGGCCTGCTTGTTCGCACGCACGTTGAAGCCAAGGATCGGCGCTTTGGATGCCGCCGCCAGCGTGATGTCGCTTTCCGTAATGCCGCCCACGCCGGACAGCAGGATGCGGGCACCGACTTCGTCTGTTCCAAGCTCGTTCAACGCATTTGCAATGGCCTCTGCAGACCCCTGCACGTCGGCTTTCAGAACCAGCGGGAACTCCTTGCGGCCCGTTTCCTGCAGACGGTTCATCATTTGCTCAAGCGAGCCACGTGTCCCGGATGCAACGACAGATGCCTTCTCGCGGATCTGGCGCTGACGATAGTCGGTGATCTCACGGGCACGGGCTTCGTTTTCAACCACTGCAACCATGTCACCGGCAGCCGGCGTTCCCTGGAAGCCGAGGACCTCGACCGGTTTCGCCGGGCCAGCTTCACTGACCTGCTTGCCATTTTCGTCAAGCATCGCGCGGACACGGCCCCACTCGGAACCGGCAACCAGAATGTCACCCGGCTTGAGAGTACCCTTCTGCACCAGAACAGTCGCAACCGGACCACGGCCACGATCGAGCTGTGCTTCGATGACGATACCTTCCGCGGTCCGATCCGGGTTGGCCTGAAGTTCCAGAACTTCGGACTGCAACAGGATCATTTCCAGAAGCTTGTCGAGGTTTTGACCGGATTTGGCCGAGACCTCAACGTCGATGACGTCACCACCCATGGATTCAGTAACGATCTCTTCGCTCAGAAGCTCGGTACGAACCCGGTTCGGATCTGCATCCGGCTTGTCCATCTTATTGATGGCGATGATGATCGGAACATCCGCTGCCTTGGCGTGCGCAATCGCTTCCTTGGTCTGCGGCATGACGCCATCATCGGCGGCAACCACCAGGATCACAATGTCGGTCGACTTCGCACCGCGTGCACGCATCTGGCTGAACGCCGCGTGGCCCGGAGTATCGATGAAGGTGATCTTGTTGCCGTCCTGCTCGACCTGATAGGCACCAATATGCTGAGTGATGCCACCTGCTTCACCGGTTGCGACTTTGGCCTTGCGGACAGCATCCAGAAGCGATGTCTTACCATGGTCGACGTGACCCATGATTGTCACCACCGGCGGACGCGGCTGCAAGGTGCCCTCATCGTCGTCCGAAGAGAAGAGACCTTCTTCAACATCGGCTTCGGAAACGCGCTTAACCGTATGGCCCATTTCTTCAGCGATGAGTTCGGCCGTATCGGCGTCAATTACATCGTTGATCTTGAGCATTTGGCCTTGCTTCATAAGAAGCTTGATCACGTCAACAGCGCGCTCTGCCATACGGTTGGCGAGTTCCTGAATGGTGATCGCTTCCGGAAGCGTGACTTCGCGCATGACCTTCTCGCGAACAACCTGCTGCTGGCCGCGCTTTGCCTTTTCCTGACGGCGCCGCATGGATGCAAGCGAGCGTGTGCGCTGCCCATCGTGACCACCCGTCGCTGCGGAAATCGTCAGCTTCGAACGGCGCCGATCGTCGCCGCCCTTTGGACGTGCCGGAGCCGGAGCCGGAGCTTGTTTGGGACGCTTAACCGCGCGCAGGTTTTTGTTGGCTGCGCCACGATCATCAGCGCCAGCAGCCGGACGCTCTTCCGGTTTCGGGCTGGCCGGAGTTTCTGTCTTGCGGCGGCCCATGTCATTCAAGTTGCGCGGCTTGCTGTCGTCGCGGCCCGGCGCTTTGCGAACTTCGCGGCGCTGAGCTGGACGTTCTTGCGGCGCAGCCTTTGCGGCAGGCGCTTCAGCCGGAGCTTCTTCAACTTTCGGAGTTTCGGCAACCTTTGCCTGCTCCGCAGCTGCCTGAGCTTCTTCGGCTTCGCGTTTTTGCCGCTCTTCGGCTTCTGCCTTAGCGCGAACTTCTTCTTCCTGCTTGCGCTGAGCTTCTGCGGCGGCGCGGCGCTTGGCCTCTTCCTCGCGGAGCTTGGCTTCTTCAACCTCGCGCTCCTTGGCCATCAGCAGTGCAGCCTGACGCGCTTTCGCTTCTTCAGGCGTCAACGTGCGCAGCACGTTGCCATTGCCTTTTTGCCGCTGTCCGCCACCTGGCTTGCGCCCCTGGCGTGCGGCCGGCGCGTCCGGCTTGCGCGGCGGCACCTCGGAAGGTGTGTCGAGGCGTTGCGTCACCGGTGCCGGAGCTTCGGGTTTCGGCTCCTGACCCGGCAAAACGACACGCTTGCGCTTTTTCTCCACGACGACGGCTTTCGACCGGCCATGCGAGAACGACTGGCGAACCGTTCCTGAATCGCCACCACCGCTCTTGAGGCCAAGCGTCTTGCCACGCTCAACGCTGATTGTCTTGTCGCCCGGATTTTTCGTATCGCTCATATTGCCTTCAGTCCTGCGCAACCGCCCTGCTATGCGTTGCTCTTTTCGTCGTCTGCGACGGAATAGCCGCGAAAACGCTCCAAGTCACGTACCCGTGACAGGAAATTTTCGCTGGCCTGCCCCGCAAGCAGTGCAGCATGTATCACATTTGACCGGCCCAATGCCAAATCCAATTGGTCCGAATCGAACAAACGGACGATTTGGCATCCGTTTGCTTCTTCATTTCTACCGGCGGCCACGGCCGCCAGTTTCCGTACCCCGTCTTCTGCAGCATCCGAGGCATGGATCAGTCCTGCGACGGGATCCCGCCGCAAGGCTGCGTCAACTTTCGAATAACCGGTGATCAGCTCGCCCGCCTTCCGCGTCATGGAAAGCGCCTGAAGCGCACTTTTTTCCATGCGCGCATCGACACGCTCGGCCAATCCAGGTTCGACGCCGACTTCGGTCTTGAAGCCCCGGCCAAACACTTTCTTCCGGTCTTTCTCGGCAACAGAGACGACATCGCTCGACGCTGTTACCCATACACCGCGCCCCGGCAGAACCCTTTTCAGATCCGGAACAACCTGACCCTCTGGGTCGAGCACAAACCGGATCAGCGAGCTGACGGGCTGAACCTCCCGGGTGACGGCGCATTGCCGTTCGGTTGGCTCATTCTTCCTTGGCAAACTGCCACTCCTCTCGATCAACCATGCGCCCGATGCTCAGGCAGCGACGCAAACCGCGTTGACCACTTTCAGTCTTGTTTGCGCGGTCGCCGCCAAGGCGTCACCGCTCACTAGAGGCACTCGGCCTCGTTAGTCCAGCCGATGGAATTATCCGTTCAGGATCGCACCGGCCGGTGCTTCCTCAACGGTTTCCTCTTCAGCTTCGATCTCTTCCGATTCCGCGTCCTCGTCTGCCATTTGAGCAGCGAGTTCTTCTTCGGTAATCCAGCCGGCCGCCAGACGGGCTGCCATTACCATGTTTTCCGCATCGGCGCGGGAAACATCATAAGCGGACAGCGCACCATCATATCGCTTGGTCTCGCCATCTTTGCGCTCGGTCCAACCAACCAGATCGTCCGCAGCGCACCCGGCAAGGTCTTCCATCGTCTTGACGTCGTCTTTGCCGAGGGCCACCAACATAGCGCTTGTCAGGCCATCAATCGAGCGCAACTCGTCTGAAACGCCGAGTTCGATCCGCTCTTCATCGAGCTTTGCTTCCAGCTCATTCAGATAATCACGGGCGCGCGCCTGGATTTCAACTGCCGTGTCGTCGTCAAAACCTTCGATCATGGAGATTTCTTCGATCTCCACATAGGCAACTTCTTCAACAGACGTGAACCCTTCGGTCGCCAGCAACTGGCCGACCATTTCATCCACATTGAGGGCGTCCATGAACAGTTGAGACCGTTCCTGGAATTCCTTGCTGCGGCGCTCGGATTCTTCCTGCTCTGTCATGATGTCGATCGCCCAGCCGGTCAACTGGGATGCCAGCCGCACATTCTGACCACGGCGTCCGATCGCTAGAGACAGTTGGTCATCCGGAACGACAACTTCAATACGTTCGGCATCTTCATCGAGAACAACCTTGGCAACTTCAGCCGGCTGCAGTGCGTTAACGATGAACGTTGCCGCCTCGTCATTCCATGGAATAATATCGATCTTCTCGCCCTGAAGCTCGCCAACAACGGCCTGCACACGGGACCCACGCATACCCACACACGCACCAACCGGGTCGATGGAGCTGTCTTTCGAGATTACAGCGATCTTTGCGCGGGACCCTGGGTCACGAGCGACAGATTTGATCTCGATGACACCGTCATAGATTTCCGGGACTTCCTGGGCAAACAGCTTGGACATGAATTGCGGATGGGTCCGGGACAGGAAAATCTGCGGACCGCGTTGCTCGCGGCGGACATCATAAATGATTGCCCGGATGCGGTCGCCCGTGCGGAAGATCTCACGCGGGATTAGCTCATCGCGGCGGACGATTCCTTCGCCCCGACCAAGATCTACAATGACGTTGCCGTATTCGGCCCGCTTGACAACGCCGTTGATGACTTCGCCAACACGATCCTTGAATTCGTCATACTGACGATCACGCTCTGCTTCACGAACTTTTTGAACGATAACCTGCTTTGCAGACTGAGCGGCAATGCGGCCGAAGTCCAGCGGCGGCAGCGGCTCGGCGATGAAATCACCAAGACCGGCTTCCGGATTGCGGGCTTTGGCATCGTCCAGGGAGATCTCAGTGGAGACGTTCTCGACAGCTTCAACAACCTGAAGCAGACGCTGCAATCGGATATCCCCGGTTTTCGGATTGATCTCTGCGCGAACTTCCGTTTCCGTGCCATAACGCGAGCGGGCTGCCTTCTGAATGGCATCTTCCATCGCATTGATGACGATCATCCGGTCGATCGACTTTTCCCGAGCAACTGCGTCCGCAATTTGCAGCAGTTCAAGCCGGTTTGCGCTGATTGCCATAATCCACTCCTCTTGCGCCAAGGGTCGGGTCGGGCGCGTTCATCCAAGTGCCAACGAGCTCAGGCTCAGTTCGGCGTGTTATCCTGTGTCAACTCATCGGCGCTCTCGCCGCGCGCGGCCAAGGCCGCCTTTTCGGCCTGAAGAGCTGCCGTAATTAAGTCATCGGTCAAGACCAGTTTGGCTTCGCCAATATCTTCCATCGGAAGCAGAACCGTATCTGCTTCACCTTCCGGAGCATCAGGCAAACGCATTTTGGCCGACGCACCCTCAACGCCGAGAAGCGTTCCGCGGAACCGCTTGCGGCCATCTTGCATGACGTCCATCTCGACTTTCATTTCGTGACCGGCCCAGCGGTCGAAATCACCGGCGCGCACAAGCGGACGATCAATGCCGGGAGACGAGACTTCAAGGTGATACGCTCGGTTGATCGGATCTTCGACATCCAAAGCAGGCGACACAGCCCGGCTGATTGTTTCACAATCATCCACCGTCATGGTGCCGTCCGGGCGCTCGGCCATGATCTGCAGCGTGCAGCCGTTTGCCGCGCTGATCCTGGTGCGCACGAGCCGGTAGCCGAGATCTTCAATAACCGGCTCAACAATTGCCGCAACACGGGCATCAAGCCCTTGTTCGGTGACAATTCTCGGTTCTTGGTCGCTCAATACCCGGCTCCATTCTGCCAATTTGAGGCAGTTTTGTTTCAGTTGGGCATCAAGCTTAGAGATAAACTCAGGCGCTGCCCGGCAAGATCACATTCGGTTTCCGGCATGGGGTTAAGCAAAAAAGAGCGGGTCCCCGGCGGGCCCACCCTCAAGAGCTCATATAAGCCGTTTGAGATGAAACACCGGCTGTATAACGCCAAACACCCCTCTAAGGCAAGAGGCTTGGGGTGAATGCTGGAAAAGAGTCTGCATTTGCCCGGCAGCCACTGCTTCACCTGACATCGCGCCGGTACCGGCTTTACCGCCTCAAGAAGGTGAGATACCGGCCAATGCGCCCCTCTCGGATCGCCTTGGCCTCATACCGTGTGCCGGACCAACCTTCCCAAGGCGTTTTCCAGTCAGACGCGGTTTCCGCGGCCCAGTCAAAGGCCGGATGGTCGCGGCAATGGCGCAGTGTCCAATCGATGTAGGTGTCGATGTCGCTTGCAAACCGGAATTCGGCTCCAGGCTTCAAGGCGCGTGCATACCGATCAAGGTTCTGCCCGTTGATAAAACGCCGCTTCCAATGGCGCTTCTTTGGCCAGGGATCCGGATAAAGCTGGTATGCGAGATCGAGCGAAGCTTCCGGCACCCAATCCAGGACATTGACCGCATCGTCGTCATAAAGCCGAACGTTTTGGAGGTTTTCATCCGTCACGGCAGCAACAGCTTTTGCCATGCTTCCAACAAACGGCTCAATGCCTATGAACCCGGTTTCCGGATTGGTCCGGGCCCGGTGCAACAAATGCTCACCGCCGCCGAAGCCCACCTCCAAACAAACGGATGTAACCTCTGCCTTGAAGAGATCCTTCAAATCGGCAGGCGGCGGCGCTGTAAGATCCAGAGAAAGCTCCGGCAGAACATCTGCCATGAGCGCTTCCCGACGCGGGGTGAGCGGCTTGCCTTTCCGGCGTCCAAAAAAAGAACCTTCGTATCGATCATTCATTGCTTCAAACCAAATCGCCGGCCTCAAAGGCCGGCGATCTTCATTCTGGTGAGTGGACCTTTCTGGGTCCGGCTTATCCTGCAAGCGAGCGCAGTTCGTCAACCAGGTCGGTTTTTTCCCAGCTGAACCCGCCATCGGCATCCGGCTGCCGGCCAAAGTGACCATAGGCTGCGGTGCGCTCGTAAATCGGATTGTTCAGTTGCAAATGCTCGCGAATGCCGCGCGGGCTGAGGCCCATTACGTCACGCAGCGCTGTTTCCAATTTTGCTTCGTCGCACCGGCCAGTGCCGTGGAAATCGACGTAGACCGACAGCGGATCGGACACGCCAATTGCGTACGACAACTGGATCGTGCACCGATCGGCCAAATCGGCAGCGACAACGTTCTTTGCCAGATAGCGGGCGGCGTAGGCTGCAGACCGGTCAACCTTTGTCGGATCCTTACCGGAGAACGCGCCACCGCCGTGTGGGGCTGCGCCGCCGTATGTATCGACGATGATTTTGCGGCCTGTCAGACCTGCATCGCCATCCGGACCGCCAATAACGAACGCGCCCGTCGGGTTAACATGCCAAACTGTTTCATCCGTGACCCAGCCATCCGGCAAGGACGACAGGATGTATGGCTCAACGATTGCTTTGACATCAGGCGAGGTGAGCGCCGGGTCCAAATGTTGCGTCGACAGGACGATGGACGTGACACCGACCGGCTTGCCGTTTTCGTAGCGAACAGTCACCTGGCTCTTCGCATCCGGACCAAGCACCGGCTCTTTACCGGACTTGCGGGCTTCTGCCAGCGTTTTCAGTATCTTGTGCGAGAAAAGGATCGGAGCAGGCATCAGCTCTTCGGTCTCGCGGCATGCGTAACCGAACATGATGCCCTGATCACCCGCACCCTCATCCTTGTTGCCGCCAGCATCAACGCCTTGAGCAATGTGAGCAGACTGGGCATGCAAATGCACGGCGATATCGCAGTCTTCCCAATGGAAGCCGTCCTGCTCATAGCCGATGTCTTTGACGGCCATACGCGCCAGATGCGCGATGTATTCGTTGGTGATGGTCGCAGGCCCGCGGGTTTCACCGGCAATCACGATCCGGTTGGTGGTCGCCAGCGTCTCAGCGGCAACACGGGCTTCAGGCATTTCTTTGAGGTAGGCATCTACAACCGCGTCAGAAATACGGTCGCAAACCTTGTCTGGGTGACCTTCGGAGACGGACTCAGACGTGAACAGGTAATTTTGACGTGCCATTGGCGATCGTCCTTCTGGGAATGAATACAAAGAAGCGGCGATTACGATCGCCGCTTCAGGTGCCATCAATCTAAGAAGTTTGGGGCCACGTCAAGAAGATGGTTGTTTTTATTATTCGTCGCCGGCGAGGGATCTGACCAGATCAACAATGCGGCGGCGGACCTTCGGGTCTTCTATGCGCACAAATGCCTTGTTGAGGGACAGGCCTTCCGACGAGGAAAGGAAATCCACGACATAAGACGTGGGTTGGGTTTCGCCAAAGCCTTCAGCTTCTTCCGGCGTTCCAGGCGCATCTTCAAAAAAGAAGGAAACCGGTACTTTCAGAATCGTTGCGATATGCTGCAACCGACTGGCGCCAATGCGATTGGTGCCTTTTTCGTACTTTTGGATTTGCTGGAAAGTGATGCCTAGCGCTTCGCCAAGTTTTTCTTGACTCATGCCGAGCATCATGCGGCGCAAGCGCACACGGCTTCCAACATGGATATCGATTGGATTAGGTGATTTCTTACTGGGCATTGGCGTTATTCTTTCTGAGTCATTTGGCTTTTTGCAGCCAATATTTTTTTTGGCGCAAGCCCAATCAGGTCCCCACAAACCTGAAAAGAAGAAAGTTTGCCCGCAACTTCCCGCTTACGCCTACGTTAGCTTTCAATCAGCTATGTCACGGTTGTATCACAATTCTTTCACTCAACTCAAACAAAAAATATCAATTTAGACGGGAATTGCGGTTGTATCGATGAATACTGGTCAAAATTACAATAATTACCGAAATGATTAGTATCGGAGTATCCAGAAATATACCGTAAATCGTTTCCGGTTCTCGCACAGGTAGCCGAGCATCAATCACACCGCGTTCAAATACCGGAAGTTTAGTCACCACACGCCCCAACCCATCTATCACACCGGAAATTCCGGTATTGGCGGCGCGGATTGTGGGCAGGCCCGTTTCGATAGAACGCAGCCGAACCTGCGCAAAGTGCTGGTAAGGACCTGGTGTCCGGCCGAACCACGCGTCATTGGTCAGATTGAGAAGAAACGCAGGTCTCTGCGCCACGCCAGCAGTCTCAGCAGGGAATATTGCCTCGTAGCATATCAGTGGCAAAAACAGGTACTTGTTCATTGTTGACAAGGGGCGCCGCACGTCTCCAGCCTCAAAACCTGCACCGGGACCCGCCAAATTGCTGATACCCAGTTTATCCAGCAACGGGCGGAACGGGACATATTCACCGAACGGGACCAGGCGCACCTTGTCGTAAAGCCCGCGCACGGTCCCATCATTTCCGATCAAATAGATGCTGTTGAAATAGACTTGGCCGATTTCGCCCTGCTCTGCCCGAACCGCGCCGACCGCCAGCTCTTTGTTCTGCCCAAGTGCTGCCGAGATCCGATGCAAGGCACCAGGCTCCCTCGTGAGCAGGAACGGTACCGCAGACTCGGGCCAGACCACCAGTTGTGGTGTTCCAACCCTCCCCTCCCCGCCAAGCGGCGCTTCTGTCAAATCAAGGTAGGTTTGAAAAATCTCGTCGCGCAGCTCCGGTCGCCACTTGTCCTGCTGGTTGATTGAAGGCTGAACGATCCGGATATCCAGATCTTCGTACTCAGTGGTATCAGGCGCCAACCGATATACGCCATAGGTCGCCATAAGAACCAGAACAGCTGCTGCCAAACCAACAGGCAAGACGCGCAGCGGGAGTGGCCTGCTGTCCGCGAGCGCAGCCGGCGCTGCAAAGATGCTCCACGCCAGAAACGTCAGACCGTATATGCCCAGAACGCTGGCCGTTTGAGAAAGAGCCAGACTTTCTGAAAAAGCATAACCGTAAGAGTTCCAGGGAAATCCGGTCAGGATCGTTCCCTTGAGCCAGTCGGCAAGCGTCATTGCTGCTGCCAGGAGCAGCGCCCGGGTCCTGGAGTCCCCCCAAAGTGCCGCCGCAATGGCTCCGGCGAGGCCCGTGAACAGAGCCAAACCAATCGGCATTGCTACGACGGCAAACGGCATCAGCCAGGCAAACTGTTCGGCATCGACCAGAAAAGCCGAGCCAATCCACCAAAGACCGGAAAGGTAGTATCCGAAGCCAAAAAACCAACCGAGCGCAAACCCGGTGCGCAGCCGCTTGAACACGCCGCTCCGGTTTATCTCCAAAGCCCCATCCAGGAGCCAAACGAACCCTGAAAAGGTTAGAAAAAGGATTGGAAAGAGACCATATGGCGGTAGGGCAAAGGCTGAAGCGCCGCCGCACAAAAAGCACAGCAGCCGACGTCGCCATCCCCAGGCGAGCAGAAACGTGTTTGGAATGACGGAAAGCTTCTGAAAAAGCGGGCGCATATGGATCCAATTCGCTGCAAAAACGTTGGCAGATTTGTCTGCTAGCAGCGAGCCGGTCAACCCTTTCTGCGGCGCAGCGCCCGACCGGCAAACGCAGAGCCTAGTCCATCAGGGTCCCGAGCGACCAAATGTTAGGATGCGATTGGCCGTTGTTCTTTGTTTTCTGACGCCTCTTGATCGGTCTCGGACGGATCAGTTTCAGGGCGTTTCAACCGGCGCCTGACTTCCGGCGACCGTACTTCTGCGCGCCGACGGCGAATCTTCAAACGTTTGATCCGTCTCGGATCCGCATCCATGACCTCAAACTCATAGCCCGGCACGTCATCTACGAGCACAAGCTCGCCGCGCACCGGCACGCGGCCGACCGTGACGTAGAGCAATCCGCCGAGCGTATCGACATCTTCGGAGATCTCACCGTCGCTCAACTGTGTTCCAAGGGCCTCATCGAGATCTTCAAGCGGCAGCCTTGGATCCGCGATCCAAATGCCGTCACCGGCATCTGCAAGCATCGCTTCTTCGTCTTCGTCGTGCTCATCCTCAATGTCGCCGACAACTTCTTCGACGAGATCCTCCAGGGAGACCAAACCGTCCGTGCCGCCATATTCGTCGATCACAAGCGCCATCTGGATCCGGCCAGCCTGCATTTTCGCCATCAGATCCGTTGCCGGCATGGAGGGCGGAACAAAAAGCAGGTTCCGAATGAGGTTTGCATCCCGGAGCGAAATCGACAAATCGACCGACGACAGATCGAGATCTGAGGAATTATGACCGGGCGCTGGCGCCACGATGGTCAGGCGTTCGGTGTCTCCGGACTGACCGAGCGTATCTGACCTGTTTACACTCGAACCTGCCCCTTGTTCGGCTATGAAGGCCATCAGGTCCTTGATGTGAACCATGCCGCGCGGATCGTCGAGCGTCTCCTCGTAAACCGGCATACGGGAGTGCCCGCTGTTTCGGAACAGCTCCATAACCCGGCTAAGGCTCGTGCCTAGGTCGACCGCTTCAATGTCGGCCCTTGGGATCATGACATCGTCGACACGCTTTTCACGCAAACGAAGAATGTTCCCGAGAAGCATGCGTTCCTCAGGCGAAAATGCTGTATCTCCCGCCCCTTCGCGGGCGAGTTCATCTTCCAGATTTTCACGCAAGTTGGATGTGTCGCGCCCCAAGCGGAGAAGCCGTTTGAGCGAGGAAAAGAATGCCGCAGGTTTCTGCGGCCTGGTCTGTTGCGGGTCTTCCCCGTCCTGCGCCGTTCCGTGCTGGGCGGAATCCGCCTCGCCACCGGAACTGTTTGGTTCAACTGCGTTCATCATCTATCGTTTCAGGACCCTGAAGCAACGGGTCATACCCCTACTGTCCCTTTAATCGCCATCGGCTTCAAGTGGCCGGCCAGCATAAGGATCATCAATACCCAAACCGACCAATATGGCCGTTTCCAAGCTTTCCATCAGTTCAGCTTCGTCTTTCTCTTGATGATCATAATCGAAAAGATGAAGCAATCCATGAACAGTGAGATGGGTAAGGTGATTGTTAAATTCAATTCCCAGTTCTTCTGCTTCTTTGGCCACTGTCTCATAGCCAAAAACTATGTCGCCGAGCAGAGGGCCGTACACATCATCCTGAGGGTTGCTGCCGGGAAAGGACAACACATTGGTCGGTTTGTCCTTGTCCCGCCACTGATGATTCAGTTTGCGGATCCCCTCATCATTTGTGAAGAGCAGTGACAGCTCGGTTTCTTCCAGAACTTCCAGATCCGCGCCTTTTATTCCAGCAGCAATCGCGGTTTGCGCCAGTTTGATCAACGCGGCCTCATCCGGCCAATCACCGGCCTCAACCGCGATATCAATCAAAACCTCTTCAGGCGCATGTTCAGCTTCGGTCACACAAGCCCCTTCAGGAAGCCGCTGCGCTGTTGCGCGGCCGGCGATCCTGATCTTCGCTTTCGCCTTGGCGGGCCGCAAACTGGCGTTCACGTGCCTGTGCTTCTTCGCGCGAAGCATTATCGTAAGCCGTGACAATCCGGCCGACCAACTCATGGCGAACAACATCGGTTTCGTTGAACCGGATATGTGCAACCGCAGGAATATCCGTCAGCAGCCCCAGAGCTTCGCGCAAGCCGGATTTCTGGCCGGAGGGCAAATCGATCTGGCTTGGATCGCCGGTCACGATCATCTTTGATCCTTCGCCCAGCCGGGTCAGAAACATTTTCATTTGCATCGACGTCGTGTTCTGCGCTTCATCGAGCAAAACAACGGCGTTTGACAAAGTACGTCCGCGCATGAACGCGAGTGGCGCGACCTCGATCATTCCGGATTGCAGTCCGCGATCAACTTTTTCAGCCGGCATCATTTCATAAAGCGCGTCATAAATCGGCCGGAGATACGGGTCGACCTTGTCTTTCATTTCTCCCGGCAAGAAGCCCAGACGCTCACCGGCTTCAACTGCAGGCCGGGACAGGATCAAACGCGCCACATCGCCGCGTTCCAATAGCGCAGCCGCGTAGGCAACCGCGAGGAACGTCTTACCAGTTCCAGCCGGGCCGGTACCGAAAATCAGATCCGCCCGGTCCATGGACCGGATATAGGCATCCTGTGTTGGCGTGCGCGCCACAATGGTTTTCCGGCGCGTCGCGATTTGTGCGAACGCCAACCGGGATTTCGGCTCAAGGGTCGGCAACGGCAGCTGGGCTTCGTTGGCCGCCGCCATACGCAAAGCACCATCGACATCGCCTGGATGAATTTCCTGCCCCTGCAACAAGCGCTGATAAAGGGCTTCCAATGCCGCCCGGGCTTGGGCACAGCCGGCTTGCGACCCCTTCAGCGTCACCTGATTGCCGCGTGCAATCGCGTCCACGCCGAGGCGTTGCTCTATTAAGGCAAGGTTCTGATCGAACTGGCCAAACAGATCGCCGATCAAACGATTGTCTTCAAAAGCGAGAACGATGTGGGTCATGTCGGAAGCCGAAGCGGCTTCATCAGAAAGCCGGCGGGAAGAAGATTGGCTGTCGCTCGTCAAATGACGTCTCCTTAGGCGGCCGGGGCCGGTATGGCACCGGATCCATCAGCCGTATCTTGCCCCGCAATCAGCCGTCCGAACAGCGAATTGCTTCCGATCTCAACGATTTCCACCGCTTGTACACTGCCGATCATGGACTCTGGCGCATCCAGCTGGACCGGCTGCAACCATGGAGACTTGCCAACAAGCTGTCCCGGGTTCCGGCCCTTCTTTTCCAAAAGCACGTCGCAGGTCATCCCTTTGCGGGACGCATTGAAGGCTTTTTGTTGCTCGCTCAGAAGCGCTTGGAGTTCCTGCAGGCGCGCAGATTTGACGTCTTCCGGCACCTGATCTTCCATGGTCGCCCCAGGCGTGCCGGGGCGTTGACTGTATTTGAACGAGAAGGCAGAGCCATATTCAACACGGCGGATCAGATCCATCGTGTCTTCAAAATCCTGATCCGTTTCGCCTGGGAAACCGACAATGAAGTCGCCGGAAAGGGCAATGTCGGGCGCTGCTTCCCGGATCCGGTCGATCAGTCGGAAATACTCGTCCCGCGTGTGCTTGCGATTCATGGCCTTCAAGATCTTGTCAGACCCGGACTGCACCGGCAGATGAAGATAGGGCATCAGGCTCTTCAGCTCGCGGTGGGCTTCAATCAGATCATCGTCCATGTCACGCGGGTGGCTGGTCGTGTAGCGGAGCCGATCCAGCCCATCAATTTCCGACAAGCGGCGCAAAAGCTTACCCAACCCCCAGGTTGACCCATCCGCAGCTTCGCCGTGATAGGCATTGACGTTCTGGCCAAGCAGAGTCACCTCCCGCACACCAGAGGCTGCCATGCGCTGAGCTTCGGTAACAATCTGTTCCACGGACCGGGAGACTTCGGCACCGCGGGTATAAGGAACGACGCAGAAGGTACAGAACTTGTCGCAGCCTTCCTGAACTGTCAGGAATGCGGCCGGCGGGCGTTTCATGATCGGCTTGTCAGCCCGCTCAGACAAATGGTCAAACTTCGCATCGATGTCGAACTCTGTTTCGACAACTTTCTGGCCTTGGCGCGCCTTGTCCAAAAGCGAGGGCAGCTGATGGTAGCTCTGCGGACCAACGACCATGTCGACGATCGGTGCCCGGCGGGAGATTTCCTCGCCTTCCGCCTGCGCCACACAGCCGGCCACACCAACCATCATGTCCTTGCCGGCTTTCGCGCGTTCTTCCTTGACCTTCCGGATCCGCCCAAGCTCTGAATAGACCTTCTCAGCGGCCTTTTCCCGGATGTGGCAGGTGTTCAGAATGACAAGATCGGCCTCTTCCAAGTCTTCAGTCGTGGAATAGCCCTGTGGTGCCAGCACATCGGTCATGCGCTCACTGTCATAGACATTCATCTGGCAGCCGTAGGTGCGCACAAAAACCTTGCGCGTATTGTCACCTGATACGGTCGTTGTTTCCGCGGCTGCGGAGGTGTCCAGTTCTACTTCCGGGCGGCTCGTCATTCGCTCCTCATGGTCCCTTTGGGACGGACGGCATATCTCGTGGTGATCGTGCTTTTGGGCGAGGCTCTAATCCACACCTGTGTCTGCCCGCGTTTAGTAACGTCTAAGGCAGGCCGCACCTCAATTCAGGCGCCAGCTTTAGCGGTTTTTTCTTCATTTGAGAAGAACTCAGCAGCGTCGATTTCATCGGAATCGAACCGTTCGACCGGTTTTTGACGCAAAGCAGCCATGGTCAAAGCGCGGACCTCCCGTTCAAGCTGCTGTGTCAAGGCCTTGCGATCCGTTGTTTGGTCAACACGAACAGGCTCTCCCCATTGGACGGCAACATCGAGAGCACCATGCTTAAAGATGCCCCAAAGATGGCCCGCAAGCTCCATATCCCCGTACCAGGCGACGTGCGGACGGTGCACACGCCCCATCGGCATTCCGAACAAGCCCTGATAGGCAATCGACAACGGCTGGACCCAAACCGCGGTGTCTTGATCATTCCCCGCGGCGCGCGTTGCAGCTCCCAAAAGAGCCGAACGGAACGGCAAAACACAATTCCCATCGTTGGATGTGCCTTCCGCAAAGAGCACCATGGCATCACCCTCTGCCATCCGGCCGGCAATCGTGTCAGCAACTTCTGCCGTTTGCGATCGCCGGGTGCGGTTGACGAAAACCGTCCGCTGGAGCTTGGCAAAGAGACCAAAGACCGGCCAGCCGGAAACTTCCGACTTGGCGATAAAAGACAGCGGCATCAAAGAACCGATAACGGTGATGTCCACCCAGGACGCATGGTTGGCGGCAATCAACAAAGGACGCTCTGCCGCAGGCTGCCCTTCCTGGTGAATGCGAATACCAACGAGGCCGGTTGCAATCTTGTGCCAGAGATTAGGAAGGTGTTTCTGGATTGGGAGGTTCAGCTTCACTGCAACCCATTGCAGTGGAATCAAGATCAGCGAGACGACCGTTAAAACCAGGATCGTCAAAACCGCCTTGATTTCAGCCATCCGTGTCACCGCCTTTTTTCGAATCGATCGGAACGCCATAAAGCTCCAATCGGTGATCCACCAGCTTGTAGCCCAGCTTTTTAGCGATGAACTCCTGCAAGGCTTCAATTTCCTCGTTCCGGAACTCGATCACCTGTCCGCTGCGCAGATCAATGAGATGATCGTGATGCTCATCCGGCACAGTTTCATAACGGGAACGGCCATCTCGAAAATCATGGCGCTCAACCATGCCGGCATCTTCAAACAGTTTGACGGTGCGGTAGACTGTTGAGATGGAGATTTTCGGGTCAATCGCAACGGATCGGCGATAGAGTTCCTCGACGTCCGGATGCTCTTCTGAGGCCTGCTCAATCACTGAGGCAATCACGCGGCGCTGTTCGGTCATGCGCATGCCTTTTTGGACACAAAGTTCCGCCAGCGATGGTATCCGCTCGTCCGTCATAAACTCCAATTGCCTTCCGCTTCCGGTTGGATCTCAAAGCGCTCTAACCAAGATCGACGCGCATGACAAGCGCTGTCCCGTCTCCTCCACTGTCGCTGTAGTATCCTTTTCGTTGGCCAACTTCCCGGAATCCAAGGGAGCGGTAGAGCAAAATCGCGGCTTCATTCGCCGAATCCACTTCCAGAAACAAGCTCTTGCAGCGTTCTCCATAGAGGCGGAACAATCCGGCCTCCATCAACTTCTTTCCAATGCCGCGGCCACGTTGGCGCGGATGTACAGCGATCGTGATCACTTCCGCCTCATCCGCGACTGTTCTAAGGATTAAGAAACCAAGTGGCCCCTGCGTTCCATAAGGGCTGGCCCGCCGCGCGACCAGAATGGACGTTCCGGATTGCGCCTTCATACGGGCAAGCTCTTCAACGTCCCAGGCATGTTTGAATGAAGCTGCGTGGATTTCGGCGACCTTCAGCAGATCTTCGTCCAGCGCCTCTTCAACGACAGGCGGCTGGCTCCAGAACCACCAAAAACTCATTGCCGTTCAATCCTTCCCTTCGTCTGCGGCGTCGCATCCGGCGGCCGCAAATACAATGGGGAGGGAGACGCCCCTCGCGGATCCGTTATGAGACCAAGCTCGGCAACGGCCCGTATTCCCGGATAACCGCACCTGGAAATCACGCGCGTGTCTTCCGCTCCCACTGCGTCGGCAACACGGTCTGCCGCCGAACCGGCAAATCTTATGTCCTCAGGCAGTGTCCTTGCAAGATCTGACAGGGTTTGGACACCGGCAAAGTCAAGTGGTTCGCCATCGTGAGAAAAAAGCTGACAATAAACTTCGTCGCCTTTTCCGATGAGAGCGACGAGGATCGGGGGGCCATTGTCGCCGGATGCGCAGGACCGTGCGATCGCTGCCAATGTGGTAACACCGACAACCGGCTTTTCCAGAACCAGACCGAAGCCACGGGCAACGGCCAACCCGACACGAAGACCGGTGAAACTTCCCGGTCCGACGGTTACAGCAACCCGGTCGAGATCGGAAAAGGCTGTCGAGCTCTCAGCCATCACGGTTCCGATCATGTCCATGAGCTTCTCCGCATGGCCGCGGCCGATCTCTTCGCCGCAGGTTTCGAAACATGCTGAGGAGGTGCCATCGTCAAGAACGGCGGCAGCGCAATTGGCCAGTGCTGTATCGATTGCCAGAACACGCATGATAACTTGCCACTACCCCGGCCGCTTCGCAGAGTCGAGCCGGGCTTTGGATCTAGGTCCAATGGGGGGCTTGAAACCCACAGAGAAATACCAGCGGGAATAAAAAGGCCCGGCAAGCAGGCCGGGCCAATAAAACAAAGCGGAAATTCGCTTTAGATTGGACGCACTTCCTCAACTTCCGGCACAAAGTGGCGCAAAAGATTCTGAATGCCGTGCTGAAGCGTTGCGGTCGAGGACGGGCATCCAGCGCAAGCACCACGCATGGAAAGGTAGACGATCCCTTCCTTGAATCCCTTGAATGTGATGTCGCCGCCATCTTGTGCGACAGCAGGACGCACGCGGGTTTCGAGCAACTCTTTGATGGTCGCGACCGTTTCCTGATCGCCTTCCTCAAAGAACTCGCCTTCTTCGATGTCTTCACTTTCACCGGCATTCATGACCGGCTGACCGGACATGAACTGTTCCATGATGACACCGAGAATTGCAGGCTTCATGTGCTGCCAGTCCGTGTCATCCTTGGTCACGGTCACAAAATCATGGCCAAAGAAAACAGCTGCAACGCCCGGCACATCAAATAGCTTCTCTGCAAGCGGCGATGCGCCAGCATCGGCCTTGGACCGGAAATCATACGTTCCTTCCGGCAGGACAACCCGTCCTGGAAGGAACTTGAGGGTTGCCGGGTTCGGTGTGGCTTCGGTTTGAATGAACATGTTTTCCGTCCTTGCGCTGTCCGCGCTGTGTCACCTGTGCGCCCAATGTGGCAAACGTGTTTGCGGCCTCTCCATCATCGCAAAACACCGATAGGATCTTCTAACCGATCCTGCGTCAGTTTGGAACCGTTAAAAACTAGATAGGTTTTCGCTTCAGGGGATCAAGCGCCTCAGGCGTCTTTCCTCACAGCAGGTCAGGCTAGAGCAGCGATGGAATCATCATCCAGATTTCCCGGAACGATGGTCACAGGGATCGGAAAGGTCCCCGCGGACTTGCCAGCGATCGAGGAAACCAACGGCCCCGGTCCATCCGCATTGGTGCTTGCTGCCAAAACGAGGATGGCTATATCGGCATCAGCCTCAATCAGCTCCAGGATTTCTTCACTCATGGTGCCCTCCCGGATAACCGTTTCCGGTTCCGTTCGGGCAACTGAGCGCACTCGTTGCGCTGCTTTTGCCAGGGTGGCTTCTGCCTCCTGGTGTGCTTCGGCACGCATAATGTCCTCAACACCCAGCCAATGCTGGAAATCCCCGCGTGCGATGATGAACAGCAATGTGACCACACCGCTGGTGCGCGCTGCCCGCTTGGCTGCATAGACAATTGCGCGATCACATTCCGGTGTGTCGTCGACCACCACCAGAAACTTCCGGCGGTGACCCTCTTCGTTACTTTTTCGAATTGCTACCATGACCGCATGCTGCCATCGGTCCCGGCAAGCCGCAAGCGGCGAATTCGCAGCCTGCGGTACCGGTTCAAATTACAGAATAAACTTCGACAGATCGACGTTCTTCGCCAGATCGCCAATGTTCTCGCGAACGAACTCTGCCGTGATTTCGACCTCTTCCCCAGACCGGTCCGGTGCCGTGAATGAGATTTCGTCCAGAATCCGCTCCATAACAGTCTGCAAACGCCGCGCACCGATATTTTCGACAGACCCGTTCAGATCCACGGCCACCGACGCGATTTCCTCAATGGAATCCTCGGTGAACGACAGTTTCAGACCCTCGGTTTCCATCAGGGCGACATACTGCTTGATCAAGCTGGCCTCAGGCTCTGTCAGGATAGCCCGGAAATCTTCCTTGGTCAGTGCCCGCAGCTCAACCCGAATCGGCAGGCGGCCCTGCAATTCCGGCAAAAGATCCGAGGGCTTGGCAACATGGAACGCGCCGGACGCAATGAACAGAATATGGTCGGTGCGAACCGGGCCATGTTTGGTCGACACGACCGTGCCCTCGATCAACGGCAGGAGATCGCGTTGAACGCCTTCTCGTGAAACATCACCGCCAGCACGGCCTTCCCGGGCGCAGATCTTGTCGATCTCATCGAGAAAAACGATGCCCGAATTCTCTACAAGCGAGATGGCTTCCTCGACGATCTTGTCTTCATCCAGAAGCTTGTCTGATTCCGCATTCACCAAGAGCTGATGGGAATCGCGCACACTTGTCCGCTTCGTTTTCGTTTGGCCGCCAAACGCCTTGCCGAGCAGATCCGAGACGTTCATAACACCGACGCTCGCACCCGGCATGCCCGGCAAGTCAAAGCTTGGCATTTGTGCCTGTGCTGGCACTTCAACCTCGATTTCCTTGTCGTCCATTTCGCCATCGCGAAGCTTGGTGCGGAAGCTCTCCCGGGTGGCCGGGCTTGCATTTGAACCAACAAGCGCGTCCAGAACGCGCTCCTCTGCCAAGACATGGGCCTTGGCTTTCACGGATTCCCGTTTTTCCTCGCGAACAAGGGAGATACCTGCTTCCACAAGGTCACGGACGATCTGCTCAACGTCCCGGCCCACGTAGCCAACTTCGGTGAACTTGGTGGCCTCAACTTTGGTAAAGGGAGCCCGTGCCAGTTTCGCCAAACGCCGGGAGATCTCGGTTTTGCCAACACCGGTCGGGCCGATCATGAGAATGTTCTTTGGCAGAACCTCTTCGCGCATCTGCCCCTCAAGCTGCTGGCGGCGCCAGCGGTTGCGCAAGGCAATGGCCACCGCCCGTTTAGCGTCCTTCTGGCCAACGATGTAGCGATCGAGTTCAGATACAATTTCACGCGGAGAAAAGTCAGTCATTCAGGGGTTTCACTCGCACAGAAGTAGATGATCATTGCCGGTTATGTGGTCGCGGGAAGGTAGCGCAGCAAGGGCTGACCTGAAAAGGGCGCCAAAAGCACGCGCCGCAACAGGCTCCAGCCGGAGCCGATAAGCAGAATAAAACCACCCAGCAACAACAGGGTTACGGCAAAGGCGGCCTCTTCCGAAACATTGGCTTCCAGGATCAAATACCCGATTGCAAAACCAAGATAGCTCATTGCGGACACCAGAAGGGCCCGCCGGTCAACAACCAGCGCCACGATTGCCAGAATCATAAACAACGCAATGACAGCAACCGAGTAACCGACCGAACCTTGACCTGAGTAGCTGGAGACCAAGGCAAGAATCGAATGCACGATAAATGGTGCGGCCATCAGATGAAGCCAAAAGGCCTTGTCGGAATTCAGCGTGACGCGGGCTGGATCCTTGATATCAAAGCTCATCGCCAACGCAAAGGTAACGAGCCCAAGAGCCAGGAAGAAACCGACATGATAGCGGTCGATCAGCCCGGGGGCCGCCATCTCGATAAGCACAGCCACGATGAACAGGCATCCGCCGGTGATCCCGGCAATCCCAACTGGAACCTTGAAGCGGAGGTAAAACAGCGCCGCACCTGCAAGGGCGACCAACGAGGTGGGGATTACCAGCCAAGTTTCATAGTTTTGCCGCCAGCCACCGAGGCTCAAACCCGTCAGGTCCTGGTCAACGACCAGCCCGAAACAGGCCATGAAGAAGAAGGGGGTGAATGCAAGGCTGAGCAGGAAAGAAGGCAGAGCCAACCGCATGCGGCGGGAGAAAACTTCTGCCAGCCCCCAAATGGACACAGCGCCAACTGCGGAGATTGCCCAAGCCGGCAACAGATTCTGCAAACCATACACCAGCCCAACCATCAGTATGCCGATCCCAAGACTGATAAAAATGTCATGGAAGCCACGCACGAACCGCACTTCTTCGATGTCCGCGTGCGGCAATGTTTCAGCCAATGGACTGGTAACGCCGCGGCGGGTCCAGAAATCGGTGAGCCGCTCAGCCTGATCCTCGGTCAAAATGCCCTCGGAGACGGCGGCCGCCAACCGCGCTGAATCCAGCGGGCTCTCTTTGTTGTTCAATTTTTGGCTCGCCTCGCTCAAGGGATCCTCCGTCCGGCATGCAAAGAAGTCAGTTTGCCCGAATTTTTCAAGCTCCCGCCAGCCGGTCAGCCAAGCAAGACGAAAGCACTGCAATCAGTGTTTCGATTTCACCTGATTGCTTGTGCCTTGCATTGATCTGGATCGTTCGGGGAGCCTGGAAGACCTGCTTATTCGGCGGTTTCGAGGACTTCTACCGTGATGCTTTCGTTGGTGTAGACGCAGATTTCAGCGGCCACGGCCATCGCCTTGCGAGCGATCGTCTCCGCGTCGAAGTCTGTATCCGCCAAGGCACGTCCAGCTGCAAGCGCATAGTTGCCGCCAGAGCCGATTCCCATGATCCCGCCTTCGGGCTCCAGGACGTCGCCTGTCCCGGTCAGAACAAGGGATGTGTTCTTGTCTGCCACCAGCATCATGGCTTCCAGCTTGCGCAGATACCGGTCTGTCCGCCAATCCTTGGCCAGTTCGACACAGGCCCGCATCAACTGGCCCGGATACTGTTCAAGTTTGGATTCCAAACGCTCAAACAAGGTGAAGGCATCGGCCGTTGCCCCTGCAAATCCGGCAATCACCTCACCTTTCGCAAGCAGGCGGACCTTGCGGGCCGTGTGCTTGATAACAGTTTGTCCCAGCGATACCTGACCATCGCCCGCGATAACCACTTTGCCGCCCTTGCGGACCATCATGATGGTGGTGCCGTGCCAAACGGCCGGCTCACGCGATTCGCTCATCTAATCCTCATAACGTCTTTGGTGCGGCGCTGTATGTAAGCATCCCGCCACAGTTTGAAAAGCGACCAGAGCGAGGAGACTGCTTTCACTCGCCCCTTTCAGTGAGATAGCTCTATCCGGGTCGCGCGCAAAATTGCATCGACCATCTTGTCCAGATTGGCGGATGCCCGCTCATCCGCGAGATCCCCGCGCTCATTGAAGGCCCCGCTTGCCTTTGCGACGGAAACCATCTGCGGCAAGACCATTGCGCCCAGCCCCACCTCGAGGATCGTTCGCATGCCGATCAGGCCACGCATGCCTCCGAAGCCGCCAGGTGATGCCGCGCCCACTGCGAAAACCTTGCCGCGATAGGCTTCTTCTGGCCCTTTCACCCGACTTATCCAGTCGAGCGTATTCTTCAAAAGCGGCGTGATTCCCGCGTTATACTCCGGGCAAGCGATAAAAACGCCATCATGTTCGGCAAACAGTTTCTTTAGCTTTTCCGCGTTCTCCGGAACACCATCCGCCTCTTCAAGATCCCCGTCATAGATGGGCAATGGATAGTCTTTCAGCGAGATGCGCGTCACTTTCGCGTCCAGAATCGCCAGCTTCTTGGCAGCAAGAGCCGCAAGCTGGCTGTTGTAGGATCCAGCGCGTGCGGAACCGGACAATACGAGAATTTTTGGGTTTCGCATGAAGCCCTCTCCAAAGACATTCAATCTGCTAGGGAAGCTTTAAGCTACGGTCAGTTGGCCTTCCGGTAAACCCAAACGCGGGCCGGAGGCAAGTTCTTCCAGATCCATTCCGAACTGTAGACCGAAACACTCCGTGTGAGTGGCTTCACAGGGGCTGCCAGACCGTAGGAAAACTGAACCAGCGGCGCACCGGGCTTCAAAAGCTGAAGAGCTTCTTCAACGAACGCTCGGCGGTGAACGTCCGGCCTGTTGAGCAGCGGCAAAGACGACACGATACCGTCGAGAACATGATTGGCTTCTGCCGCTTCATGCAAAAAACCACCCGGTTTGGAAAGGGTTTGCCTCAAGGCATAGGCGTCACCTTGCAGGACAGGCAAACCTGGATACCGTCCGCCGAGGTGTTCACAAAAGTCCGTGCTGTATTCAATGAGGTTCAAATCGCGGTTCGAAAATCCAGCGTCAAACAGTGCTTTTGTCACCACTCCTGTTCCCGGGCCGAGCTCAACGACTTTTGAGTGCGGCCGCGGGTTCAAGAAAGAGACCATTTTCGAAGCAAGTTCGGGCCCGGAGGGCGCAACAGCCCCCGTGCGAAGCGGGTTTTGCGCCCAGGAACGGATGAACTTGACTTCATCCATAACTTTCATGCGGACCGCATCCGCTTTTTCAAGTTTGTCCCGAATGGCTTCCCGCTTGATCCCGATCCGCTTCAAAATCCACCCTCACACCTGTCATGAAATTTACATATAGGCGTGTTCGGTCAGCGTTACCAGAAGCGGGGCGCGGCGGTTATGTGCTTAAATTGTCGATAAAATCCTTGACCTTGGAGAAAAAGCCAGCCGACGCCGGGTGGTTTTCGCCTGAGGATTCCTTTTCAAACTCCGCGAGAAGTTCCCGCTGGCGTTTGGTCAAATTGGTCGGTGTTTCAACGGTGACCTGAATGTACATATCACCGTGCTGGCTGGACCGCATGACCGGCATGCCCTTGCCTCGAAGGCGGAACTGTTTTCCGGTCTGTGTTCCTTCCGGCACTTTCACACGGCTCGTTGAACCGTCGACCGTTGGCACATCGAATTGACCGCCGAGAGTTGCCGTCGACATGGAAATCGGAACGCGGCAATAGAGGTCTGCCCCGTCGCGCTGGAACAGGTCATGCGGGCGGATTGACAAGAAAATATAAAGGTCCCCGGAGGGGCCACCGCGCACACCGGCCTCGCCTTCACCGGCAAGACGGATCCTTGTTCCGTCTTCGATACCGGCCGGAATATTGACGGATAGGGTCCGTTCCTGAGTTTTGCGGCCCGAGCCGCCACACCCAGTACATGGATCAGAAATCACCTGTCCTTTGCCCTGACAGCTCGGACATGTGCGCTCAAGTGTAAAGAAGCCCTGCGCAGCCCGTACGCGGCCAGCGCCACCGCAGGTCCGGCAGGTCGTCGGGCTTGTGCCCGGTTTCGCGCCAGAGCCTGAACAGATGTCACAGGTGATGCTTGTTGGGACTTCGATCTCGACGGTCTTGCCGGTAAACGCATCTTCGAGTGTCACATCGAGGTTGTAGCGCAGGTCTGCGCCGCGCTCGCGGCCACCGGATCTCCGGCCACCACCGCCCATTCCGAAGAATTCTTCGAAGATGTCCGACATTGTCGAAGAGAAGTCATGGGCGCCGGCACCGCCACCACCGCCAAACCCGCCATTTTCAAAGGCCGCATGGCCGAACCGGTCGTAAGCTGCGCGTTTCTGGCCGTCTTTCAGCGTGTCGTAGGCTTCATTGACTTCCTTGAATTTCGCTTCAGCTTCCGCATCCCCTGGATTGCGGTCTGGGTGGAACTGCATCGCCATCTTGCGGTAAGCGCTTTTGAGCGCTTTATCGTCCGCATCACGTGCAACTCCCAGAACTTCATAGAAATCACGTTTCGACATCAAGATCTCTCGGTCTTGTCCTGCCGGTGGCTGCCACTATCACTCAGCGCCATCACGGCAAAGGCGCAGGGCGCATGTGCCTACAATTAGGCAACTGCGCAACCGGCGCCGGAAATCAAGCAGCCAGCCGATAAACGGCTGGCTGCACAGGTTTTAAGTTATGCAGACTTCTTGTCGTCGTCGTCTTTGACTTCTTCGAAATCCGCATCAACGACATCGTCATCGGCCTTTTCAGCATCAGCGTCACCGCCTTCAGCATTCGCCTCGGCATCGGCTTGAGCCTGCTGATACATGGCTTCGCCGAGCTTCATGGACGCCTCGGCCAGAGCCTGTGTCTTGGCCTTGATGTCTTCAAGGTCTTCGCCTTCGAGCGCGGTCTTCAGATCGCCAAGAGCGCTTTCGATCGCGGACTTGTCTTCTTCGGAAACCTTGTCGCCATAGTCGGCCAAAGACTTCTCAGTCGAATGAACAAGCGACTCGCCCTGGTTCTTGGCTTCTACAAGCTCTTTGCGCTTCTTGTCTTCATCCGCATGCGCTTCCGCGTCTTTGACCATCTGATCGATGTCAGCGTCGGACAGACCACCAGATGCCTGAATGCGGATCTGCTGCTCTTTGCCCGTGCCTTTGTCTTTCGCGGACACGTTGACGATGCCGTTCGCATCGATGTCGAAGGTCACTTCGATCTGCGGAACGCCACGCGGTGCCGGCGGCAATCCGACCAGGTCGAACTGACCAAGGACCTTGTTGTCCGCGGCCATTTCACGCTCACCCTGGAAGACGCGGATGGTCACGGCCGTCTGATTGTCCTCAGCGGTTGAGAACACCTGGCTCTTCTTGGTCGGGATCGTCGTGTTGCGGTCGATCAGACGTGTGAAGACACCGCCGAGTGTTTCAATACCAAGAGACAGCGGAGTAACGTCGAGAAGAAGAACGTCTTTGACGTCGCCCTGCAGAACGCCGGCCTGGATGGCAGCACCCATGGCGACCACTTCGTCCGGGTTCACACCCTTGTGCGGCTCTTTGCCGAAGAACTTGTGAACAGTTTCCTGCACCTTCGGCATACGGGTCATGCCGCCGACCAGAACAACTTCGTCGATTTCACCAGCGGCCAGGCCTGCATCTTTCAATGCAGCTTCCATCGGCTTGACGGTGCGCTTGACGAGATCTTCAACCAGCGCTTCGAATTTCGCACGGGTCAACTTCAAGGTCAGGTGCTTCGGACCGGACGCATCTGCAGTGATGAACGGCAGGTTGATTTCGGTCTGAGACGAGGACGAAAGTTCGATCTTTGCTTTTTCGGCAGCTTCTTTCAGACGCTGCAGAGCCAGCTTGTCGTTCTTCAGGTCAATGCCCTGTTCTTTTTTGAACTCGGCAGCCAGATAATCGACAAGGACCATGTCAAAGTCTTCACCACCGAGGAAGGTGTCGCCGTTGGTAGACTTCACTTCGAAGACGCCGTCGCCGATTTCCAGGATGGACACGTCGAACGTACCGCCACCAAGGTCATAAACCGCGATGGTCTTGCCGTCGTTCTTGTCGAGACCGTAGGCCAGTGCGGCCGCTGTCGGCTCATTGATGATCCGCAGGACTTCAAGACCGGCAATCTTGCCCGCATCCTTGGTTGCCTGACGCTGAGCGTCGTTGAAGTAGGCCGGAACGGTGATGACCGCCTGCTCGACCTTTTCGCCGAGATAGCTCTCAGCGGTTTCCTTCATTTTCTGCAGAATAAATGCAGAGACCTGGGACGGGGAGTACTTATCGCCGTTGGCTTCTACCCACGCATCGCCGTTGTCGGCCTTGACGATGTCGAAGGGAACCAGCTTCTGATCTTTCGCGACGGTCGGATCATCGAACCGGCGGCCAATCAGGCGCTTGACTGCGAAAAGGGTGTTTGTCGGGTTGGTTACTGCCTGGCGTTTTGCCGGCTGGCCAACAAGACGCTCACCGTCGTCCGAGAACGCCACCATGGATGGGGTGGTGCGGGCGCCTTCTGCGTTTTCAATAACTTTGGAATCTTTGCCGTCCATGACAGCGACGCACGAGTTCGTCGTGCCGAGGTCGATACCAATGACCTTTGCCATTTTTGCCTCTCTTTCTAGCAAACCGATGAGACCCTTAAAGGCGTCAAACCGGCTCCTCTTTGGGTTTCCGGGATCTTCCCGGATGCCGCGCCGGGGCAACTGCCCAGGATTTGGCGCGACGCTTGACCGCTATATAGGTGGATGAAACTTTGCCTGCAAGAGACCTTTTCACAGGCTTTTGCAGGCTTTGGGATATGTCGGCGATATTTCTTCCCAGAAGGTTACCAGGCTTAGCAGATCCCGAAGATAAATAGGTTTTTCGACATATCTTGCTATCCCGCACTCAATGAGTTCAAACCAAATAATCGCAAAGGCAATCGGTATTCATATTCAATGCTGTTTTTAGAGAAAGAAAAATGGACGACGAAACTGTTCGCTTATTCATTGTCATCGGTATGTTCGCGGCATTTGGTATTTTTATGCTGAAGCTGCTCTCACCCGAAAAATCTAAAAATACAAGGAATTATCGAGGCAATACCAAGGGCACAAGACTACCGGGCACTCGATTATTCGAGGTCACCCACAATGAAAGCGCGGGTTCGTCTGATAGCTCCGGCGGATCTGGAGGAGCCGATTAGGAGACAGCACTATGCGCAATCCCGACCTCTGGCACCGCATATCCCGATGCCACCCGGATGATGTGGAGGCAGCATTCCCGTTTTCCCACCGTCTGGCCCGGGACAACGGATGGACCAAAAGTTTCGCGGCGCGTGTTGTTGTTGAGTATCAGCGGTTTGCCTATCTCAGCCAAATCAAGGCCGGGATGGTCACGCCCAGCGATGAAGTCGATCAGGCTTGGCACCTTCATCTGACCTACACGCGTCATTATTGGGGACCGTTCAAAGAAGCCCTGGGGGCAGCGCTGCATCACATGCCCACAAAAGGCGGTGTGGACCAGGCTCTGACATTTCATAGGGCCTATGAGCAGACCCTCACACTCTATCGCCAGGAATTTGGGGAGCCGCCGCCCGACATCTGGCCACCTGCACATGTCCGGTTTGGCAAGGCACCGCATTTCCGTCGGATCAACACACAGAATTTCTGGGTTCTCCGCAAACCGGACTGGCTTTCAACGATCAAAGCCGCTGGCCACCGTTTGCGACGTGTTCCTGCATCTCTTCAGGGGGGCGCTGCGGTGCTGTTTGCGCTTTTCGCAGGCACCAGTTTGGCCCTCGCACACGGCACACCGGCGGGCGACACCTTGTTGGAACAGCTCCGCAACATGGTGTGGCACTGGGCTACACAGCATACGCTCTGGTTTTTCTTCGGGATCGTTGCCGTGGCGCTGGTCCTGATTGCACTGCTGAAAAAATCGACCAAAGGATCCGGTTGCGGCTCTGGCGGGTGCGGGTCTGATGGCGGTGGTGGCGGTAGTTCCGGGTGCGGCGGATGCGGTGACTGAGGTTTTGATCTATATCTACACCCATGCAGACCATCGCCATCAACGGCCTAACCGGCCTCAAATATCTGCCGGAATATTTTGGCAAAACGGCACAGGAAGCTCTTCTTGCCGACGTTCGGGAGGTCGTTGCCACAGCGCCGCTCTTTCTGCCCGTTATGCCGAAAACGGGAAAACCGTTTTCCGTCAAAATGAGCAATTGCGGTCAGCTTGGCTGGGTGTCCGACATCAACGGCTACCGCTATCAGCCAAATCATCCATCGACCGGACAAATGTGGCCTGCCATTCCGGCGCGTCTCCTTGAGCTCTGGAAAGTGGTGGCTCCCGACGCTCCCGAACCGGAAGCTTGCCTCATCAACTTCTATGAACCCAGCGCCCAGATGGGCCTGCATCAAGACAGGGACGAAGTCATGTTTGATGCGCCTGTTGTCTCTGTGTCGCTTGGGGACACCGCGACATTCCGAGTCGGCGGGACCAACCGAAAGGATCCGACCAAATCCTTCCGGCTCAGTTCCGGGGATGTGGTGGTGCTCGGCGGAGATGCACGCCTCGCCTATCACGGCATTGACCGAATTCTCGGCGGCACGTCCAAGCTCTTGAAAAACGGCGGGCGGATCAACCTGACCCTTCGACGGGTAACCGCGCCGTAGGTCTCAAGCTGTTTTGTAACTGGCCTCAATACGCACCGGGAAATTCACAGAGCGCGCAATGAAGCAAACGTTGTGGATCTCAGCGTGGATCGCATCCGCGGCAGTCAAGTCCGTGCCCTCCGGCACCGTAATCGTTGGCCTGAGCGTCGCGCTCAAGAAACGCCCAGCGCCGCCCCTCTCGGTTTCGCCCACGGCAAGCGGCGTATCTTCATAACCCATGACAGCAATACCTGCGTTGCTGGCCAGATGCAGATACCACAGCATATGGCAACTGGAGAGGGCGGACACCAGCAAATCTTCCGGATTATGAAGAGACGGATCACCTCCCAGGACCGGATCATTCGAGCACTGCACCGGCGGCTTTCCGAGTGTGCGAATTTCCCAAGTTCGATCATAGCCTTTGTAGGTTTGTGTGCCTTGCCCTCGATTTCCCGTCCAAACGATTTTGGAGACATATTCATGGGTTTTGGTCATGCGCCCTCACTAAATGTATACATTTATACATTTTGAAATTGCACGGCTTTGTCAAGTGCCTTACTCAGTCATCAGATGGCCTTTTCCGAGGGAACAATGTCCGCAGAACACATCGCTGACAGCTTGCATGCAGATATCATAGCTGGGCGCTTCCGGCCTGGCGCGGAGTTGAAACAAGGCGAGATTGCTGAGCGGTTCAAGGTGAGCCGTATTCCGATCCGCGACGCCCTTCAACTTCTGGCCGCCCGCGGCCTGATCGATCTTGTCCCGAACCGCAGAGCCCGCGTGATCTCGCTAACACGTGACGAAATCCGGGAAATCTATGACATCAGAATTCTGCTGGAATGCAATTGTCTTGCGGTAGCAATTGATCAGATCAGGGACACAGACCTGGAGCGGATTTCCGCAGCTTTCCGTCATTCATCCATCGATGCCGAAACCGCAAACTGGTCAGATGGAGACTGGGCCTTTCACAAGGCACTTTATTTGCCTTCCGGAAAAGCCCGCCAGATCGGCATGATCGACCAGCTTCGCCAAACCTGCCGCATTCATATTGCAGGATATAGCATCCTGCCCAACCAGACCGCTCAATGGCTTAAAGACCACCAAGACATCGTGGACGCGTGCCATATGCGGGATCGAGACAAAGCCACCCGTGTTTTGAAGCTGCACATCGAAGCTGCGGGCAAGACATTGCTGGACGCCTTACCGTGACAAACCGGTTCCAGTATCAAAGGGTGACGTGAGCCAGAGCCCAAGAAACAAGGGTCAGCTGACCAAAAGTCCAATTTTGCCTGCATACTTCTTGGACAAAAACGCTTCTTGAGCCGCGACCATGTCTTTCAGCGGAAACGTTTTTGAGATCATGGGCCGGATTTCACCGCGCTCGATGTACCCAATCAGGTCTTCAAAGACTTTCGGATCCTGTCTGGTGCAGCCAAAAAATGCCAGGTCTTTGAGATAGAGCGTCCGCAAGTCCAACTCGACAATCGGACCGGCGATAGCCCCAGCAACTGCATACCGGCCACCATTTTTCAAACAGTGAAGCAAATTCGGAAAGTTCGGCCCTCCGACAAGGTCAAGGACAACGTCATATGCCCCCTCAGGCAATGCATCCCTGCGGCCAAGGGTTTCGTCCGCCCCCATCTGTTTTAACGCTTCGGACTTTTCCGGGGTCGTGACAGCCGTGACATGGGCACCCCGGCGCTTGGCCAGCTGAATTGCAGCCGACCCAACACCGCCCGAAGCGCCGGTAATGAGGACACGCTCCGCACTGAGGGAACTCTTTTGAATCATTCCTTCCGCTGTTGAATACGCGCAGGGAAAGGACGCCAGTTCCACATCGCTGAGCTTTGAGGAGACTGCCAGCGCGTCTTCAGAATTCGCAACGGCATAGTCAGCAAACCCACCGTCGAATTCAGAGCCGAAGGTCACCAGCGGGAGATGCGCATGCTCAGGTTTCTTGGGCACCTGCATTGGCCGAACCAAGACACGTTCTCCGATGCGACCAGTATCCACGTCTTCACCAACGGCAACAACCTGCCCACAGCAATCTGCGCCTTGCACCAAAGGAAAGTTCAGCGCGCCCGACCAGCCACCATCTGTATTCGTAGCTCCGCCAGATCCTTCAGACGCGGTCGCAGCCGTATCGCCGCGGACGCTCTTTGAGTACCAGCCGATCCGGGTGTTGATATCCGTGTTGTTAATGGCTGCCGCCCCGACCTTGATCAAGACCTGCCCCGGCTCCGGGACCGGCACGACAAGATCCTCCCGCCATTGCAAACACTCAAGCCCCCCATGGGCAGTGAGCACCATGCCACTCATGCGGTTCGGTATGTCGGGCATCGGATCTCCATGCAGATAACAAAACAATACTGCATGGGTAGAATGATCTTTCTACCTCGTCAACAATACGGGTGTTTCATCTCATGAACACGCACCGAATTTAAATGAGAGCGTCAACAGCAATCGCGCTCAGCGCAAGAGCGATCACCCACAGTGCGATGCGACCGGAGCGTGTATGCCGGGCTTCGGCCTTTCCAATCGATTCAGCCGTTTCCTCGCTAAACCGCAGCCCCTGGGTCGTCATCTTTTCTATTTCTTCCGACATGCGGCCAATCCGGTCGGCAAACAGCGGCATATCCGTTGCAATCCGAGCTAGTGCAGACAGAGCATCCCCCGCATCCCGCACCCTGCCAACAGGGCCAAGATGCTCCTTAATCCAGGTGCCAACCACCGGCTCTGCGGTCCGCCACATGTCCAGACGCGGGTTAAGTGATCGGGCAACCCCTTCCACAACAACCATGGTCTTCTGAAGCATGATCAGTTGAGTTTGGGTGCGCATTTCGAACAGTTCGGTCACCTCGAACAATTGCGTCAGCAACCGGGCCATCGAGATTTCACTGGCATCGTGGCCATGGATCGGCTCGCCAATGGCTCGAATCGCCTGCGCAAACAGATCGACATCCTGATCGGCTGGTACATAGCCAGCCTCAAAGTGGACCTCCGCGACCCGTTTGTAGTTGCGCGTGATGAACCCAAACAGGATTTCGGCCAAGAATCTCCGCTCGCGCTTGCTTAGCCGCCCGGTAATTCCGAAATCGACAGCGACCAAGGTGCCATCCGGCTCAACGAAAAGGTTTCCCTGGTGCATGTCTGCATGAAAGTAGCCGTCCCGCAGCGTGTGGCGCAGGAAACTTTGGATGACTGCTGCACCGAGTGCTTCCAGATCCTGCCCATCTTCTGTGAGACCTTCGACGTCCGACATCTTGCGGCCGTCAATCCATTCCATCGTTAGGACGCCCTTGGCGGTCCGAATCCAGTCAACCTGAGGCACGCGGAACCCTGGATCTTCCTCGGTGTTCTCCGCCATTTCTGAGAGGCCTGCGGCCTCCAGACGGAAATCCATTTCCATCGCGACCGATTGCGCAAGAGTGTCGACGACCGCCACGGGACGGAGCCTGCGGGATGGCGCATGAAAGCGCTCAACCAACCGGGCGACCAGATAATAGCTTTCAAGATCACGCTGGAACCGGCGTTGCACGCCGGGCCGGAGAACCTTCACCGCGACTTTGCGCTCAGTGCCGTCTTTATCGCGGACGATTGCGGGATGGACTTGTGCGATCGAGGCTGCAGCGACTGCCTCGCCGAACTCAACGAAGACATCTTCAATCGGCTGGTCCAGTTGCTCGGCGACCGCTGCCCGCGCTTCCTCGTGATCAAACGGCGCTAGTTGATCTTGAAGCGCCGCGAGATCCTTTGCTGCCTCTTTGCCAACAACATCTTCGCGTGTTGCCAGGAACTGGCCAAGTTTCACGTAGGATGGGCCGAGACGGTTCATTGCATCTGAAAGACGCAGTTCTGCACTTTTGTCTTTGACCGCCCGGCGCTCCAGGAGCCGCGCCATACCGATCGCAAGCCGCGGTCCCGCCGGCAGGTCGGGTAAATGCGCAAGACCGAACACGCCTTCGCGTGCCATAACGTAACCAGCCCGCACAAGGCGGAAGAAAGGCATCACTGCAAATGCCATGGATCAGAGTTTCCAACCAGAATGCAATGCGGCTATCCCGCCGGAATAGTTGCGATATGTGACCCGCGCAAAACCAGCTTCGCGGATCATCTCAGCGAAGCGTTCCTGACTCGGAAACTTGCGGATCGATTCCACCAAATACTGATACGGTTCACCGTCGCCGGTCACCCACTTGCCCATAGCCGGGATCGCATTGAAGGAAAACGCGTCGTAGACCTTATCGAGCCCAGGAACGTCGACCTCCGAGAACTCAAGACACATGAAGCGGCCACCACGCTTCAAGACCCGATGCGCTTCACGCAGTGCCTTGGGAATGTCCGGCACATTCCGGATACCGAAAGCGATCGTATAGGCATCGAAGCTTTTGTCCGGGAAGGGCAGGTCTTCTGCGTTGCCCTGCGAGAACGTGATCAGATCGGAGAGACCTGCTTTTTCCGCCCGGTCACGGCCAACATTGAGCATGGAATTGTTGATGTCGCAGACAACGGCCTTCGCAGACCGGTGAGACTTCTCAACCACGCGGGTAGAGATGTCACCTGTGCCACCCGCGACGTCCAAAAGTCGCCATCCGGACGCGCTGGACTTTGGCGGTGCCAGATAGGACACCATGGCGTCCTTCCAAACCCGGTGCAGACCGCCGGACATCAGATCGTTCATCAGGTCATAGCGGGATGCGACCTTGTGGAAGACGTCGTCCACAAGGGCCTGCTTTTGCCCCTCGCCGACCTTTGTAAAGCCGAAGCTGGTCGGCATATCTTCCGGTGTGCGGGTCTGGCTATTAGCCTGTTGCGTCATCTGCGCGGCTCCAAGCGTCATTCATTTCCAAAATTTGGCCGGACCATAGTACAAGCGCCTTCAGAGCGCTATGTTTGCCGGCCACTAAAACACCATATGCCGCAGGCCTATATCGCGCTGCCTTACCGGAGACCAGAGAATAAATGCCTGAATTGCCCGAAGTGGAAACGGTCAAACGTGGATTGGCGCCGACATTCGAAGGAGCACTCCTGACCAAGGTCGATCAGAACCGGCCGGACTTGCGGTTTCCATTTCCCGACGATTTCGTAGAGAGACTGACCGGTCGGACTGTCACAGCCCTGTCCCGCAGGTCCAAGTATCTGCTGGCGGACACGGATAGCGGTGATGTCTTGATCATGCATCTGGGCATGTCGGGATCATTCCGCATCGAAAACGACATTGATCAGTCAACACCCGGGGCGTTTGCGCAAGAGCGGAACAAGGATCCGAGACATGACCATGTTGTCTTCCAATTAAGCCTTCCGAACGACGGCAGCGCACGGATCATTTATAATGACCCGCGCCGCTTTGGCTTCATGGACCTTGTTCCACGCACAGACCTGTCCGCGCATCCATATTTTCGGGAACTTGGGCTGGAGCCACTCGGGAATGCACTGAGCGGAGAGGTGTTGGCCCGACTTTTTGCAGGGCGAAAATCCCCGTTGAAAGCCGCACTCTTGAACCAAAAACTGATTGCCGGTCTCGGCAATATATATGTGTGTGAAGCGCTTTGGCGCAGCGGACTCAGCCCCAAACGATTGGCGAGTACGCTTGTAACCAAGTCAGGCAAGCCGACGAAGAAAGCAGACCTGCTTGCCCAAAACATCCGCCAGACGCTTGAAGATGCCATCTTGGCTGGAGGGTCTTCTTTGCGGGATCACACCCAAGCGGACGGCACGCTCGGTTATTTCCAGCACTCCTTTGCCGTCTATGACCGGGAGAGCGCGCCTTGCCGGACACCGGACTGCACCGGCACTGTGCGCCGTGTTGTTCAGTCGAACAGATCGACGTTCTATTGCCCTATTTGCCAAAGGTAGAACTCCACCAGAAACGGCAGTCATGCCTTGCCAGACACGGGCCCGGTCGGCTACCCATGGCGCACGCAATCGAGACATCCTGCCACGGGGAGCAGACACGATGGGATACAAGAACATCCGGGTTGAAAAACGCGGCAAGGTCGGGTTGATCACTCTTGATCGGCCAAAAGCACTGAACGCACTCAATTCGGAACTGATCGCGGAACTCGGCTCCGCACTGGATGGCTACGACGCAGATGAAAAAATCGGCTGTGTTGTGATCACGGGATCTGAAAAGGCATTTGCAGCCGGCGCTGACATCAAAGAGATGCAGCCGCACACCTTCTCAACCGCCTATCAGACAGACCTGATCACCCCGTTTGATCGGGTATCACAGAACCGCAAGCCGATCATCGCCGCCGTTGCAGGCTACGCCCTCGGCGGCGGCTGCGAACTTGCCATGCTGTGTGATTTCATCATTGCGGCTGACACAGCCAAGTTCGGCCAGCCGGAAATCACGCTTGGCGTAATCCCGGGCGCAGGTGGCACCCAGCGTCTTACCCGCTTTGTTGGCAAGTCGAAGGCCATGGATATGGTGCTGACCGGGCGGATGATGGATGCGGAAGAAGCAGAGCGCAGCGGTCTTGTCAGCCGCATCGTGCCAGCCAATGACCTCCTGGAAGAAGCTTTGAAAGCCGCGGAAAAGATCGCAGACTTCTCGTTGCCGGTGGTTATGATGGCAAAAGAGAGTGTCGACCGGTCTTATGAAACAACCCTGTCCGAAGGGGTTCGCTTCGAACGCCGCGTTTTTCAAGCCATGTTTGCCCTGGAAGACCAGAAAGAAGGTATGTCGGCCTTCACTGAGAAACGTTCGCCACAGTTCAACAACAAATAATCTTGGTTCACCAGCGACAAAGCCGTTGACGGCGGCCCAAGTCAGGATTATAAGCAGCGCCCAATCGGTGGCGGTTTTCCGCCGCCGTTGTTTTTTGATCGGGTTCCATCGCCTCGGCGTTCAAGTCCCGATCGTCACCGGACAAAAGTCCCAATATACCGATCAGGATTGAGCCCATGGCCAACACACCATCGGCCAAGAAGGCGGCCCGCAAGATTGCCCGCCGGACGGCCACGAACAAAGCTCGCCGGAGCCGGGTGCGCACTTACCTGCGCAAGGTTGAAGAAGCAATCGCTTCTGGTGACCAGGCTGCCGCAAACGACGCCTTCAAAGCAGCACAGCCGGAAATCATGCGCGCTGCTTCCAAAGGCACTATGCACGCCAATACGGCGTCGCGGAAGGTTTCCCGCCTCAATGCCCGGATCAAGGCACTGAGCGCATAAATTCGTCCCAAATCGGACAACCCAAAGAACCCGGCCATCGCGCCGGGTTTTTTTAGCCGCGCAATTTTGTGGATTGCCCACATCAGCCGCGGCACCCGGACAGATTGTAAAAAATGCTTAACTTCTCTATAGCAAAGAAAATTTATATTTTTCAACGCATTAGAGATATGTAGGCTATCCAAATCCGGTTCAAACCGGATTCGATACGAGTCAAGGTATCAGTTCCGAAATTTTTTTTAACAAAGCTCAAATCCATCCAATCAGGATGCGAAAATGGCAAAAAGTTATTGCAGTAAAAAGCGTTTGCAGCATCACCCACAGATCACACCCAATGTGGCATTTTGGGCTCATTTGGCACTGGAATCGATAATCCGTCAGAACGGCTGTTGAACCGAATGGGCTGGCTGTATATTGTCTCATTGCTGGCAGAGAAAAGACCGGCGCGACACGAAAAACAGTGCTTGGACCTAACAATGAAAAAGTCAAAATTCCACATCGCTGAGCACTTACCCAACCGGGTTGCAGATGAATACATTGATGTATTCAGTATGTATCATTTTTAGGCGCGCTCCGGACCTACTTAAACTCTCATTCTACTGATAAGAACTTTAATTCAATGGCCGATCGGCCTTTGAAAGGGGGCATTGTGTTTAGCGAATTGGGGTATGCGGGAAACGTTGACGTTCAAACTGCATTTACGGCTCTTACCGAAAATACTCAGGCAGTCCTCGTCGATGTGCGCACACAAGCGGAGTGGACGTTTGTTGGTGTGCCGGACCTGCGTACGTTGGGCAAAGAAACCATCTTTGCCGAATGGCAAAGCTTTCCGCCCAGCGGCCCTAATCCTGCGTTCGTTCAGGACCTTTCTGACCGCCTGGGCAAAAAAGAACTTGACCCGGAGACGCCAATCTATTTTCTGTGCCGCTCCGGCGCGCGCAGTCAGGCGGCTGCCCAGGCAATGACCCAAGCCGGCTACACAAATTGCTACAATGTATCTGAAGGTTTCGAAGGCGGGCTTGATGCACATGCCCACCGCGGGACGCAATCTGGTTGGAAGGCCGCCGGATTGCCTTGGGTACAGGGTTAAGAAATTCCCCTGGCAATCAGGGGAGATAACCGGGCTGTGCCCGGATTGTAATAAAATCGCCCCAAAAACGGGGCACATAAGCTGCTAAAGCGGCAAGGCGTTAGAACGAAGAACGGCTGTGGCGGACTGTTCTTCCCAGTACAGGAGGCAGATAACATGCAGGTTCAGGAGGCAGGCGGCTCCGAACAATGGACGCGGGTCAAAAAGCAACTCCGTGCGGAACTGGGGGACGACGTGTTCACCAGTTGGTTCGCCCGGGTTGATCTGGAAGAACATCAGGACGGCACTGTGCGGCTGTCTGTACCAACCCGGTTCCTCAAGCAGTGGATCCAAAATAACTACAATGAACGTCTGATGGGGCTTTGGCAGCGCGAATGCGACAACGTCCATCGGATCGAATTGACTGTCCGTGGCGCCATTCGGCCACGTCAGGTGACGGCTGTTCAGCCGAGCCTGCCGGCAGGGGCAGCTGGTGTGCAGAACGCAGCCATCGACACACGCTCGGAAAACATTGGCGATGCGACGCATGTGACCCGCGCACAAGCGGCAACAGCGGCCGTTGGCCGGGGTGACAGCGCATCTGACAGTGCGCGTGATGTTCTGCAGGGCGCAGCGCTTGATCCGAAATACACGTTCGAGACATTCGTTGAGGGCGATTCCAACAACCTTGCTTTGGCCGCTGCTCGTCAAGTCGCAGCTGGCGGAGCGGTCACGTTTAACCCGCTCTACCTGCATGCGTCCGTGGGTTTGGGCAAAACCCATCTGATGCAGGCCGTAGCATCGAAAGTACGCAACAGCGGCCGTAAAGTGCTCTATCTGACGGCCGAGCACTTTATGTATAAGTTCGTTGCAGCGCTGAAATCGCAGTCCGCCCTTGCATTCAAAGACAACCTGCGCACCATCGACCTCCTCCTCATCGATGATATGCAGTTCCTTCATGGCAAGCAGGTGCAGCAGGAATTCTGTCACACTCTCAACGCCTTGATCGACGGCGCTCGCCAGGTGATCGTTGCTGCGGATCGGGCACCGTCCGACCTAGATACACTCGACGACCGCGTCCGGTCGCGCCTGTCCGGGGGACTTGTTGTTGGAATTCAGGAGCCGGATTTTGTTCTGCGCAGGAACATTCTGGTCTCCCGCGTTGAAGCGGCCCACAAGTCCTATCCGAAATTTGATGTGCCGGACTCCGTGCTCGACTACATTGCACGGCATGTCGCGTCATCTGGCCGTGATCTTGAAGGTGCATTGAACCGTCTGATCGCGCACAATCAGCTGACCAACCAGCCAATCACGCAGGAAATGGCGGAGATGACCTTGCGCGATCTGGTTCGCTCCAGCGAACCGCGCCGGGTAAAGATTGAAGACATTCAGCGCGTGGTCTCCAAGCACTACAATGTGACCAAGGCAGATCTGCTGTCGGCGCGCCGCACGCGTACCATCGTACGCCCGCGTCAGATCGCGATGTACCTGGCAAAGGTCATGACACCGCGCTCGCTGCCGGAAATCGGCCGCCGTTTTGGAAATCGGGATCACACGACAGTTTTGCACGCGGTGCGCAAGATTGAAGAAATGGCCCGTGCCGACTATGCGCTCGCGCAGGAGATTGAACTCCTGAAGCGCATGCTGGACGCCTAAGACGAATAGACTGTCTTTTCAGCCAAAAAAGGGGGGCGTTCCGAGCGAGCGCCCCCTTGCTTTTGGAGCCGGTTGAGGGCAGTGTCTTTCCCCCGCTCCCTTACCGGAGCCCATAAGAATTCAGTCGACCGGACGTTCTGTCTGGTGTTTCACGAGTACGGATGCAGCGTATGAAAGCGACCCTCGAGCGGACCGACCTCCTCAAGTCCTTGACCCATGTGCACCGGGTGGTCGAACGCCGGAATACTATCCCGATCCTGTCAAACGTTTTGCTGCGTGCCGATGGTGGGGCCTTGAACCTGAAGGCCACTGACCTGGACCTTGAAATTGTCGAAACCGTGCCGGCCATGATCGAAATGCCAGGTGCCACGACAGTTCCCGCGCACATGTTCTATGACATTGTCAGAAAACTTCCGGAAGGGTCCCAGGTTGTTCTGGAAACAACCGGAGACGACACCACACTGGAAATCCGCGCCGGCCGTTCGAAATTCACCCTGCAGATGCTGCCGGAAACCGATTTCCCGGATCTGACCGCTGGTGATTTCAGCCACGGCTTCACCTTGAGCGCGTCGGACATCCGCAAACTGATCGATACCACGCAGTTTGCGATCTCCACCGAGGAAACCCGGTACTATTTGAACGGGATCTATCTGCACACTGTCGACGCTGCCAACGGCCAACAATTCCGCGCTGTTGCCACAGACGGCCACCGTCTGGCGCAGGCAGAGGTCGCCGCACCTTCCGGTTCCTCCGGCATGCCAGGCATTATTGTGCCGCGCAAGACAGTCGGTGAAATCCAGAAGCTCTTGGAGAATCCGGAAGCGGACGTGCAAATTGAGTTGTCGGACACCAAGATCCGCATCACAACAGATACGGTTGTTCTAACATCGAAACTCATCGACGGCACCTTCCCGGATTATGGCCGCGTAATCCCGCAAGGGAATGACAAGGAAATGCGCGTTGACCGGGATGAGTTCAAAGAAGCCGTTGATCGCGTCTCAACCATCTCATCCGAGCGCGGACGTGCTGTGAAGTTGGCACTTGGCGATGGGCGCATGGTTTTGACCGTCAACAACCCGGATTCTGGCAGCGCGACGGAAGAGCTGGCCGTGGAGTACGACTCGGATCCGTTGGAAATCGGCTTTAACTCCCGCTACCTGCTCGACATTGCAAACCAGCTCAGCAGCGACACGGCCCTGTTCCGTCTGGCAGATTCCGGATCCCCGACCCTCATTCAGGACAATACTGTCGACGACTGTTTGTTTGTTCTGATGCCAATGCGGGTCTAATCGCGCCAACGGAAACCGGTCATGACTGCACCCCGGTCGGCACGGCTGACCCGTCTAACCCTGACCGGCTTCCGTAACTATGCCACCATGGGCATCGGCTTGTCGGCTGGCATGGTGGCCTTTGTCGGCGCAAATGGCGCCGGCAAAACAAATATCCTGGAAGCGATCTCCTTTCTGACGGCCGGGCGCGGATTGCGCCGGGCGGCATTGACGGATATTGCCCGCGTTGGCGGCGATGGGACCTGGAGTGTCTCCGCCAAGATCCATCTTGATGATATGGAGACAAGTCTTGGGACCGGAGCTACTGCAGGTGTTCCCGGGCGCAAGGTACGGATTGATGGTGAGGACATGCGCTCCTCGGAGAGCCTGCTCGACTACATGCGGGTTCTTTGGCTGGTTCCGTCAATGGATGGGCTGTTTACAGGCCCCGGATCCGACAGGCGTCGGTTTCTCGACCGCCTGACCCTTGCAATCGACCCGTCGCATGGGCGCCGTGTCAGCGATTTTGAAAACGCCCTCCGGCAGCGCAACAAGCTGCTGGACCAGGGTGGGTCAGACGCTTACCTGAGCGCCCTCGAACTTCAGGTCGCAAGCCTCGGGACAGCCGTCTCATTTGCCCGTCAGGAAACCGTCGGCCTGCTGAAGCAGATGATTGACGGCCAGCCCGCTGAAAACTCGACCTTTCCGCAAGCAATGCTCTCGCTTGAAGGCACCTTTGAAGCCGAGACGATCGGTATGAGCGCTTCAGATCAGGAAGATCATTACCGGCGGCTTCTGGAACAAGGGCGGCATAGGGATCGCGCGGCCGGACGCACTCTGACCGGACCACATCTGAGCGATCTGAAAGTCCGTCATGCCGCCAAGGACATGCCCGCAGCTCAGTCCTCTACCGGAGAACAAAAAGCACTCCTGATTGGGCTCGTTCTGGCGCACGCTGAACTCACGGCAAAAGTCTCCGGAATGACACCGGTTTTGCTGCTTGATGAGGTCGCCGCCCATCTTGACCCGGACCGCCGGGCAGCACTTTTTGCACGCCTGGATGCCCTCGGCGGTCAGGTGTTTATGACCGGCACCGATGCCTCCCTCTTCGATGCTTTGCCGGTTCATTCGGAAGTGTTTGAAGTTGGCAACAACGAAGCCCGGCTGATCCGGGCTTCCGGAGCCCATAAATCCGCCTGAATCTTATGGTTTTCCACTATATTCCCGCCCTGAACGGGCCTGCAGCGAGCGTGCAGTTGAACGCCTGTTGGAACACCGTATAACGTGGCCAAGAAACAAAAACCGATTGGTGAATGATTCGCATGAGCGATATGTCTACGCCCGAGCCTGGCGCCACTCCCGAAGCAGAAAATGGTGCCGAATACGGCGCCGACTCCATCAAGGTTCTTAAGGGTCTGGACGCGGTCCGCAAACGCCCCGGCATGTACATCGGCGACACCGACGACGGGTCGGGCCTGCACCACATGGTCTATGAGGTTGTCGACAACGCGATTGACGAAGCCCTGGCAGGACATGCCGACCACGTCACCGTGACATTGAACCCCGATGGATCGGTGACGGTTTCTGATAACGGCCGCGGCATTCCGACCGATCTTCACCCTGAAGAGGGAGTTTCGGCGGCCGAGGTCATCATGACCCAGCTGCACGCCGGCGGTAAGTTCGACCAGAACTCCTACAAGGTCTCTGGCGGCTTACACGGCGTCGGTGTCTCCGTGGTGAATGCGTTGTCCACGAAACTGGATCTGCGCATCTGGCGGAACGACCAAGAACACTTCATGACGTTTGCCCATGGCGATGCTGTGGGCCCGCTCGAAGTTGTCGGACCAGCTAACGGAAAAAAAGGCACGGAAGTCACCTTCCTGCCATCCCCAGAGACTTTTACCAAGACCGAATTTGACTTCGGGACTCTGGAGCACCGCCTTCGGGAGCTCGCTTTTTTGAACTCCGGTGCCCGCATTATCCTGACCGACAAGCGCGGCGTGGAAGATGTGGTTGAAGAACTTTACTACGAGGGCGGCCTTGAAGCCTTTGTCCGCTATCTCGACCGGGCCAAACATCCGCTCATCGAAACACCGATCGCGGTGCGGGCGGAAAAGGACGGCATCACCGTCGAGGCGGCCATGTGGTGGAACGACAGCTATCACGAGCAGGTTCTGTGCTTTACCAACAATATCCCGCAACGGGACGGCGGGACGCACTTGGCCGGCTTCCGCGGCGCGTTGACACGCCAAGTCACCGGCTACGCTGAATCGACCGGGCTGATGAAAAAGGAAAAGGTCTCCCTGTCCGGTGACGACTGCCGCGAGGGCCTGACCTGCGTCCTTTCGGTCAAGGTACCGGATCCGAAGTTCTCGTCGCAGACCAAGGACAAGCTGGTTTCATCCGAAGTCCGGCCGGTGGTTGAAAACCTGATCTCCCAGACCTTGAGCGAATGGCTGGAAGAAAACCCGGCACCGGCGAAGACCATTGTCTCCAAGGTTGTTGAAGCGGCCTCAGCCAGGGAAGCTGCGCGAAAAGCCCGTGAACTCACACGGCGCAAGGGCGCGCTGGATGTTGCGTCTTTACCGGGAAAACTTGCCGACTGCCAAGAACGCGATGCTTCCAAGGCCGAACTCTTCCTGGTGGAGGGTGATTCCGCGGGCGGCTCGGCAAAACAGGGCCGGCACCGGGAAAATCAGGCGGTTTTGCCGTTGCGCGGGAAGATCCTGAACGTTGAGCGGGCGCGCTTTGACAAGATGCTCTCTTCCAACGAGATCGGAACGCTGATCACTGCCCTTGGCACCGGGATCGGCAAGGAAGAATTCAATATCGAGAAGCTGCGCTACCACAAGATCATCATCATGACCGATGCTGACGTGGACGGCGCGCACATCCGAACCCTGCTTTTGACCTTCTTCTTCCGGCAAATGCCCCAGCTGATCGAGAACGGCTACGTCTATATCGCCCAGCCTCCGCTCTATAAGGTCAAACGTGGTCAATCGGAGCAATACCTGAAAGACCAGGAAGCGCTTGAGAACTATCTCATCGCGCAAGGATCGGACGACACCTCTTTGAAGCTTGCAAGCGGCGAAGTCCGTACTGGCCAGGATTTGCGGCAGGTCGTTGAGACCGCGCGAGCAATCTCTGACATCTTTGACGGCCTGCACTCACGCTACAACCGGGATGTGGTCGAGCAAGCCGCCATTGCGGGTGCCCTCAACACCGAAATCCTGGAAGACCAAGGCAAGGCTGATGAAGCTGCTGCCTATATCGCCCGGCGGATGGATATTCTTGCCGATGAGTTTGAGCGTGGCTGGGCCGGAGAAGCCCGCGACGACGGCAGCCTGGTGTTCACCCGCACCGTCCGGGGCGTTCAGGAAGTCGCGACGATCGATGCGGCATTGCTCGGCTCGGCAGACGCTCGGCGCCTCGCCGCCCATGCCGACCACCTGAATGAGGTGTATGGCAAGGCTGCCGTCTTGCAGCGCAAGGATGTTCCAACAGAGATCCGCGGCCCGCGCGCGCTGCTGCAGCACATTTTTGCCTTCGGGCAAAAAGGCATCTCTCTGCAGCGGTACAAGGGGCTCGGAGAAATGAACCCTGACCAGCTGTGGGAAACCACACTGGACCCGAACGTACGCTCGCTCCTGCAGGTCAAGGTGCGTGAGGCCGACGACGCCGACGACATCTTCACCAAGCTGATGGGCGATGAGGTTGATCCACGCCGGGAGTTCATTCAGGACAACGCCCTGGCGGTTGCCAACCTGGACATCTGATCCGTTGCTTCGGATCTCAAAAAAGCGGCCTTGGCCGCTTTTTTAGTACCTACCATCATCGGCACACATTAAGCGGCTTCGGGCCACGGCTCCGGCCGGCCGAAGTAAAAGCCCTGTGCCGCTTCGATATCCAACATTCTCAGGAAGTCCGCTTCTGCTTTGGTCTCGACATGCTTTGCAATCGTCTTCAGCCCCAGCTCCCGGGCGGCGCCCACCAGTGCCTTTAACAAGCCGGCTTTTGCCGGGTCCTCCAGAGCCTCTTGCGCAACTCCGGCCGCCAGCTTAACCCAATCGACCCGCAATCCGGTCAACCGGGACAGCACCGGCCAATGACCGGCAAAATCATCGATCGCGGTCTGGCACCCCAGATCGGATACAAACTTGATGAAGTAGGAGATGTCCGCCGGTTCGCGCAGAAAGTCTTTTTCCGAAATCTCGAGGCAAAGACGGGAGGCGAGCAACGGGTTGACTGAAAGCCGTTGATACAGGCTGTCCCGGAAGCCTGCATCCCTTGCAGATTCAGCCGACACATTCATCGTCAACGTGGTGCGATTTGCGGAGCGCTCAGCAGCGTCCAAAACCTTGTCCAGGGTCCAACTGTCGACTTGTGCGATAAAGCCGGACCGTTCCGCCGCGCTGATCCAGGCCTTTGATGACAAACCCTGCGACCGATCTCCCTGAAGACGCAACAAAATTTCTGCTCCGCACTTCTTGTTCCGGCTCAAGCAGATTATCGGCATGGAATAGAGTGCCAGTTCACCGGCCTGAAAGCTGCCTGGCTCCGGCAAAACACCGACGCCTTGCCCAACCGAAGGCCAGTCTTGCGGCCGCACCGTGTGAACTTGGACCGAATGTCCCCCGAAACGCTTGCCGCGCAGACACGCCCTGTCCGCCAATCCAAGAAGCGCGGCGCCATTACAACCTTCAACCGCAAACCAATCCGCTGCATAGGCTACGCCGACCGACCCACCGATTGTAAAAACCCGATCAGATACCTCCAGGCGGATCCTTGCAAAAGCGTCCAGTATTTCTCCGGCAACGGCCAAGGCGGCCTCTTTATTGACCGCAGGGAGCATGCCGGCGAATTCGTCTCCGCCAATCCGGGCAGCTGTGCCGAACTCGCCCAGGGTCAGAGCCAGACTTGACGCAACCCTTTGCAGCATGTCGTCACCGGCGTCATGCCCCCCGAGATCGTTGACCTTCTTGAATTCATCAAGATCGATGTAAAACACAGCCAAGCCGCTGCTTTCATCTCGCGACAGTCGTTGCAGCTCGGTATCCAGCGCCCTGGTAAACGCCCGCCGGTTTGCCAGACTTGTAAGCGGGTCCTGATAGGCAAGCCTGCGGTTCTCTGCGATTTCATGGGGGCAATCCACGTTTCTGCGAATGATTGCCATCATGCCGGCATCATCGCCGCCGGCATCGGCTGGCAGAGGAACCAGCCTGATTTCGCACATCTTTCTGTCCGCGTCGGTACCCGGCATGGGCCCGGTTTGCGGAATGTAGAGTGTCTGAACGACGTCAACCGAACACTCGCTCAGCTGAGCGGCAAGGTCTTCTGCGTTATAGGTGCCACCAATCGTCTCCAGTATCCGCGCAGCACGCACCTCAGCTGGATCCACGGCATCAAAGATCAGCACCTCGTCTGGGAAATGCTTCAGTGCAACGCCATTGGGGAGAGAACCCTGCGCCTCCAAACGCGCCAATGAAGCCTTCACAGCTTTCAGATTGTCCGGCTTTTCACGCTCATCCGCGATGTCCTGCTCGAATTGAATGAGCACTGCCGGTTGGTTGTTTGCGAAAGAGACGAAAGATGTGCAGAGAATCTTGCGGCAAAGTACGGTTCCGCAGCGAAATTCCAGTGTGCCGTTGGACTGGATCGGCACTCCACTCAAAGAGGTGGACAGCGCGACTTGGACCCGGCCCCATCCATCAGTTGTCATCATATCAGTTAAAAACTGATAAGGACCTGGATCTGCGGCGGTCTCGCAAAGGTCTAGCAACTGGCTATTTTGCAGAATAATTCGGCCATCCAAGCCGACATAAGCGGCAGGGACCGGCATCACTTCCAGTAGATCAGCGTAAAGCGTCGTCTCGTCGAGCTTCTCTGAGGCCGTGACCTCCATGTTCGAAGCACGCATTAATCCTTGTCTGATCTGCACCAGATCATCCCTCTCAAACAAACAACTGAGGACGCGGAAACTGAAATACTAATGCGTCAGATTCGATAGCCTTACCTAGCACAAGTATCCGGGGGATTTTCTCGCACTTTCGTTACCCACAGGACTTCGTATTAATATAGTTAATTTGACTTTACTATTTTGATATATATTTTTATTAAAATTTTACTCAATTGAGTGCCGATGTAGTATTTGCCACAGTTTCATCATGCCTTAGCGTTAATAGAGCCGCTCATGTCGAAACGCGGCGGCACAGATCCGCCTGTTGATAGTACGGGATCAGTTCATGCCAAAACCAACCTCGCTCAAAGTGCGGAATTCCGTTTTTACAACGCTTGTCCTGAGCAGTATCGCTTGGGCTGCTCCGGCAAAGGCAGGGGAAGCGTTTGTTCAATGCGGCAAGGCCTCTTGGTACAATCTGCGGGGCACAACAGCCAACGGAGAGCAGGCGGACCCAAACAAGCTGGCGGCTGCGCATCCAAGCCTGCCTTTCGGAACACTGGCAACGGTTACCAATCTAAAAAATGGCAAGTCGGTTGTGGTTCGCATCAACGACCGCGGTCCTTTCGTGAAACACCGCATCATCGACGTGACGCAGGCGGCCGCTCAAAAACTCGGTTTCGTACAACAGGGGATTGCAAGGGTGAAGGTGACGAGCGCCGCACCTTTAGCTGGAAAAAACACTCCGGATAACTGCCAATAAAAACTGTGAAATGACGCGTGCAGGCCAATCTAATGACATTCCATTCACGTTTTGAGTGAGCTTCAAGGCTTTAATTTAATTGTATTTTTTTGACCTCGAGATACCACCCATAACGATCAAGAATGAATAACGATCAGTCGCATCTCAGTAAATCAAAAAATAAAATATTTTACGGTAATGACATTACCCCGGTATGCCGCTAGAGTTGCGCCCGTGGTCGATGGGGCCACGTGCACAGTAACTTTTTTCGCGCAGTCTTTAATGGCTGCGCGTTTTTTTTGTTCACGGTTGATGGCCGAGAAATCATCCATGCGATCAGTGATAATTTTTACTCAATATTTACCATGTAATTTTTGCTAATTACACCATTTCGCCGGCATCAAGCTTTTCCAGGAGCGCCTTCGCACTGTCCAAGTATTCCTGCTTCGTCTCATCCGACATCCGCCGCCAGGTCGCATAAGGCTGGCCAAGCCGCGGGTTGGATCCCAGGTCGTCAGCATGCCGATCAAGGAAGTCCCAGTAAAGCGCGTTAAACGGGCATGCCCCTTCCCCGGTCTTTTTCCGCACGCTGTAATCGCAGTTCTCGCAATAATCGGACATCTTGTTTATGTAATTGCCGCTGGAAATATACGGCTTTGAGGCGAGCAATCCGCCGTCCGCAAACTGGCTCATACCGAGCGTGTTTGGCAACTCGACCCACTCATACGCATCTGCGTAAACGGCCAGATACCATTCGTGGACCTCGACTGGATCAACACCTGCCAAAAGCGCGAAATTACCAGTCACCATCAACCTTTGAATATGATGGGCATATGCCTCTTCCAGTGTCTGTCCAACGGCTTCTTGAACACATTTCATGGACGTTTCTCCTGTCCAATAAAATGCTGGTAGTGGGCGCTTTCCTTTCAACGCGTTTTCGCGCGCGTAGCCAGGCATTTTCAACCAGTAGATCCCGCGGACATACTCACGCCACCCGAGGATCTGACGAATGAAGCCTTCAGCTGCGTTCAAAGGACATTCGTCTGAGAAATATGCCTCTTCCACCTTCTCACAAACAGTTTTCGGGCTGAGCAAGCCGGCATTCAGGTAGGCGGAGATGACTGCATGATACAGGAACTTTTCACCTCTCAACATGGCGTCCTGGTAAGTTCCGAAGTTCTCAAGGGCTACCCTCAGAAAATGATCAAATGCCTCTTCGGCCTGTGCGCGAGTGACCGCAAACCAGAACGGTTCCAGTTGGCCGATGTGGTCATCAAACCGATCTTCGACGAGATCTAAAACCTCTTGGGTTATTGCATCCGGCTCGAACTGAAGAGGCGCCGGCATAAAGAGATCTTGCTTGGCAGGCTTTCTGTTTTCCGCATCATAATTCCACTTGCCTCCGACGGGTTTGTCCCCGTCCATCAGCAACCCGGTTGACTTGCGCATCTCGCGGTAGAAGTTTTCCATGCGCAACTGCTTGCGGCCATCCGCCCAGCCGCGAAAAGTACTGGCATCGCAGAAAAACCGGTTATCTGTCTTAATCTCAACCGGCACCCCTAGGACGTCTTGCCATTGTCTCATGTTCTCAAGAATGCGCCATTCCCCAGGCTCTGTGACCACGACACGTTCCGGCGCAAGCCGTCTGACCGCCCGTCTCATCTCTCCTTCAAAGGACCCGGTATTGTTCGTGTCATCCAACTTTACGTAATCGACAGTCCAACCGGCATCCCGAAGCTCCTGTGCGAAGTGGCGCATGGCGGAAAACAGAAAAACAATCTTCTTCTTGTGATGCGGCACATAGGTGGCCTCGGCCATCACCTCGACCATAAGAATGACGTCCACCTTCGGATTCGCCTGACGCAGACTTGAGATGTCAGCGGAAAGCTGATCCCCGAGGATCAAGATAAGGTTGCGGCATGCCTTGGCGCTCATGTGGAACCACGTCGCTCGTTGATGGTCCCTACCATACGCAGCAAACGCTTGAGCCTATCACCTTGGTCAGGTTTTTCTGTGCAACGGGCCCCGTGCAGCTTTGGGATTGGAGCACGGAGTGAAGCTGTTGCTTTTTGTCAAAAACTCGTTGCCTCTTTTCGCGGTCTCTTGTATCAGGATCTTCTATCCGCCGCGCGGTAAACGCGCGCCTGACAAGCACCCGTAGCTCAGCTGGATAGAGCGCTGCCCTCCGAAGGCAGAGGCCAGAGGTTCGAATCCTCTCGGGTGCGCCATCTCATTTTTCTCCCCACAAAACGACCCTAATGCTTTGAAGGGTATAGAAAAATTTGGGTTCGAAAACCCTCTTTCGCGGTGATAAGCCAACCGCTTTGCAAAGGCCAGTTTCAGCACCATTCTCTTGTCCTCCAATCGATCAGAAGCCCAGAGTTTCCAAGGGTTTGACAGGAATTCACAGGCGAGTTCGAACAAATCCTCAAAGCTATGGCGCGGTTTGGCCATTGTCTTGATCTTTTCGGCTGTGATCAGCTTGCTGTGTTCGAGCTTGGCGATCTTTTGTTCATAGGCTTTGATCACAGTGGCGCTCTCGGAATTCACAATCCGATCAACTAGCTGCTCGATCTGTTTGTCACAATCCGCCAGTTCAGCCTTCAGTGTTGCCCGTTGCTGCACAAACTGGCTCTCTCGAACGCCCCAGGCTTGCTTGAACATCGCCTTGGTGATGTCAAAGAGCCCTTGTGTTGGCGTCATGCTCTGGAGGAGTTTTTCAAACGCCCCTTCGATCTTGGCGCTCGGGATTGATTTCTTGTGGCTCGGGCAGCCCTTTTGGTAGCAAAAGTAATAGGCGTGCTTCTTGCCCGTCTTGCTGCGCGAATAACAGGCTGTGAGCGGCTTGTTGCAATCCCCGCAGAGCACGGCGCCGCGAAGCGGGAAGTCCTCACTCAGATCTTTTCGCGCAGGTGCCCGTGCCCCGCCTTTCAAACGATCCTGTATCCGCTGCCATGTTTGCAGATCAATCAGGCCTTGGTGTTGTGCCTCTCGAAGCGGGATATTCCAGTTGGGCACTTCCATGTGACCCGCATAAACGACACGGGTCAGAATATCCTTGATGCGCTGATTGCGAATCTCGCCATTGGGAAGATCTTTGGGAAACGCAGGCTGGGTTTCCAAAAAGCGCTTTACTTCTGTCTGGCTGTCAAACCGTCCTGATGCATAGCCTTCAAGCGCCTCTTGAATGATCGAGGCGTGCGGCTCGTTCCTCACCAGTATCTTGCCGTGGCCCGCCTGTTTTTCGTAGCGATAGCCAATAGGCGCCTGGAACACCCAATAGCCATTCCAGCAGCGTGCCTGCATCCGGTTGAGGGTTTGCTCCGCATTCTTGCGGCTCTGGTGTTGGGAGACTGAGGCCAGGATATACTCATGGAGCTCGCCATCAGCATCATCGCGCAATTCGACGGAAGGCGATTCCAGTATCCCGCCTGCAAGGGCAATGGATTCTCTCAGTTCAAAATGGATTGGCACCCGGCGGGCAAAGCGGGACAGGTCATCGATGATCACCACATGCGGGTTCTTACGATCCGCTTTGAGGTATTTGAGCAATGACTGCAAACCGGGGCGGTCTGCATTTTGTCCGGTGAGATCATCGGTAAACACCTGACGAACATCATACCCCTTGTACCGGGCATATTCACGGCAGCGGGTTTCCTGACTGTTCAGCCCGTCACCGCGCTTGGTTTGGGCTTTACTCGAAACGCGGCAATAAATGACCGCATTGGTAACGTTGTGTTTGTCTTCCTCGTGGAATCGCATGGTTGGCCTCCTTTATGGGCGGGTCTCCTCTGGTTGTTGATGATGGGATGGTTTTAGCCCAAACGGCAGGCCATCACCCACGGCCTTTAACTGCTTGTCGGTCTGGCGCGCATCTTGCGCAAGCTGCGTTGTTGAGACACCAAATCCCAGATCGACAAAGGATACAACAATATACCAAAGCGTCTGAATAAATTCACGTTTTTCTTCTTCGGATAGATCAGAATCAGCAAGATACTCGGCGTATTGTTCCCAATCGACGGTCAATCTTGGAGAACTGGCTTCGCTTCCTTTGGCCTCCTGCATACTTTCGTCTTCGCTGTCGGCCATCGCTGCCATCCTCTCTGCCTCTTTGGCGTCATATCTGTCGTTCGCTTTCTCCTCACACAAATGAGAACACAAAGTGAACAAAATAGGATAATATTCCTCAAAATGCAAGAATTAGTTGTGTTCTTGCATGCGCTTGTATCGAATGATGCTATCAGCAGCAGGGCTGGTATCGGGGCGGTAAACCCGAAGGCAAAACGGGTATTCGGAGGAGTTTTTTGGTGACGGGCAATCATCCGGTAGACTGGCTTCAATCCTCGGCTGAAGAGCGCAAAAAGCTCTATCCGGTGGCATGTGCCGTCAAAAACCTGCTCGGCCTTAAAGACTGGAATGCGTTTCTGGCTCTTGCATTAGAAAGACCGCAGCACTTCAGTGAGGCTTTTGCAGGCAACTTCCGAAAAGGAAAAATCAGGCGCAAAATCGCAGCTGATATCTATAGCTGGATTGCCGCTCACCATCTGGACGTTGGACAGCGGCTTTGCAAGGATCTCTTTCCCACTTCCAGCCTGACGGCCTGGGAAGAGCTCGTCAAAGGTCATGGGTTATATGGCTACTTCCATATCCGCAATCCCGAAGCTCTGGCTTTGACCAGCAGGGATGATGATGGTCTGCAAATAGAAGACGAGCCCATTTTGCTAAAAGAGCCCTATTGTTTTATTCTTGAAGATCAACCAGCAGGCAACGCCCTTTTGATCGAAAGACATGAGGGAGGTGACTGGTTTCCGGTGCCGATTGGCGCAACCTCAAAAGCGTTAGTGGCATCTGTTCCCAGGGAGCGCGCACTCCTACCGTGGGATTCTGAAAGCCAAAAACCAGTTATCCTTCGCGAACATGTCGATGCAGGCTTGCGGGAATTCATCCTGATCCATGGGGAGGCAGATATAATAAGGGCCAGTGAAGATCGTTTGCTGCTAAAGGAAGCGATCCATGCCAGCACGCTCAATGATATAGCTGCGATCTGCCTATCATCAGACAGTGGCTTTAACGGCCTGCATCGTTTGAATGTCGTCTATCAGCGCCGCGGATCGTAATCATCGGATCAGAAGAATTTATCAGGATTTAACAAGGTAATGACTTCCGCGTTGATCGGTGACAGCTCAGCGTACTCATGCGCGCCTGGTGTCTCTAACTCCGACAGGTCTAAGGATTGTAGATCCTGTATCCTGTCCAGATCCGCCAGAAAGTCGTCAATTGTACCGAAAGCTCGATCTGCTTGTCTCGGATTGACAATATCAGCAATCAGCCTTGCATCGGCCAATGCCGGCACAATGACTTCTCGGTGGTAAGCAGCAAGATCTGTTTGGGATGGCGTTATGCCGGAGTGCTGGGTAAAGGGTACCCAAAGCCGTGCAAGAAATCCAAGCATTTGGAACATCCGCGTTGTGGCTTTGGGGTGGTTGCTCTGATCCTTTGAGCACTGCTCTTCGCGTTCAATCAGCACCATCACGACAAAGACGGCAGCTGCATAAAACCGCAAAACATCCCAGCCTTCCAACGACCAGGCATCAAACAGCACCTCCATTGCATCGTGGTCAGCTTGCAGTTCCATACAGCGGCGATAGAGACGTCTTTGTTCAGCGGAAAGATGATCCATTCCGGATGGCTCCGGATCATCACGGGAGGTCAGGCCAAAACCCGCATGAAGGCTGGTCTCCGCAATGCCCGATGGGCCGGATAGTTTAAAATGCTCCAGATAATGATGGTGCAATTCATGGAGGATCAAAAACTCCAGCGAGGCATCAATCGCCTGATCGATATCACCGGCATTCACACGGTGCCCGTCCTTGGCGGTGTGTTGTTCGGCGATAATCCCTTGCCACGACATTTTAACCGCATCGACAACGCCGCTTGATACGATAATTCGCACCCCGTCACCGTCGGGTACGGCCAGCGCCTGAAATCCGTCATAAGTTTTGACAGTGAGGCGAACCGCGCCCGGATAATCTTCTTCCATCACGCGTGCATAGCGATCCAGGGCAGTCGCACAGACGCGCTTCAGACGTTGTTCTGGCGTATCTGTCATAGCCTACGCGTGAGCCTCTCCTGTACCTCAACTAGGTGATAAACGGTCACGCGGATCTCAGGCATCGACTCAGTGGCACCAAAACATTGTCGGAATTGTTATTCTTATCTATCCCAGATGATTATATCTCGTAGTCTGGTCCGTTCACTTTCTTAAACAAACCAATTTGCCGTAACATGGTTTCGGTATTTGCGATTTTTCTTTGTACTTGAGAAGCACTTAATTGGTTCATATTTTCGATAGATGAGAAATTATCTCGTATTCCAAGAACAGTTCTTCTAGTGGCAAACTCTTTATCAATAAATGTGCCGACAATAGTATCTATTCCATCGTTCTTTTCGAACAAATAGTGACATATTCCTGAAGTACCGTTATCCAATTTATAACCAACAAAAGCATTATTTTTATAGTGTGAAATTTCGTCATGAGAACGGGTCAAGTTTTCAGTTTTATTGCCGTTTACTGCATCATAGACAACTGTTCTTATTTCGATTGCTCCCGAAGAGATTTCAACTTCGAGGAAACCAATTGAGGTGATTTTGATCTTTCCGTTACCGTCGACTGTCATACCTAGAGTAGACCAGACCCCCTTTTTGTCGACAACTGGAAGATGGGAATATCTCTTCGCACCTTTGATCCTCCCCCTTTGAAGTGGTCCGCCGTTATGTTTAGGAAAACGGAGGATCAAAATGGCTACGAAACGTCACAAGCCAGAAGAAATTGTCTCGAAGTTGCGGCAGGTTGAAGTCCTTGTCGGCCA
>NZ_JAGHRJ010000002.1 GCF_017743865.1 Labrenzia sp. R4_2 | reverse complement strand
TACAATACCAAGCGCCCGCACAGCGCATTGAGCTACCGACCACCGGCACCGGAGACCATCGTCCAGATGGACCAAAGCCCAGTCGTGCACTAACAATCAAAATGGACCACTCAGGTGGGGCAGATCATGGCTTATCGAGAACAATACAAAGCCAACGGTGATTGGTTGATTTTAGGCGAAGGGGCTATGTTTCTAAACGGAGGCCCGCCAGCACCAATGGGTCCCGTTACAGATAAACAAGACCCAACCGTTCAGTCTGACATCTTCAAAGAAACCTACAAACTGGTGCAGGATACCCATAGGGAAAAGGGCGTAACCCTTCCGCCTGATGCTCAGATCAGCGAGACCGTTGTCCGCTATAACGAGTTAATCGCAGCAGCTAAAAATCCATCTGATGAGACCGAGCTCAGGGCGCTCTTTCCTTGGCTCCAGCTGCGGATCTCGAGAGATCTCGATGAAGCGAAGCATGCCCCTGGTTCAGGCAAACGCCGAGCCTAATGGTGCTCAGAGACTGCTGTTAATAACGGTGTGTTTGTTGAAGATAGTTTTAAGGTTTCGAATTTCGTTTGACCAACTACAGTTTGGTACTTGGGGTGGTTTTGTTGTTAGTCCGGAAGACTGCAAAACGGTAGGCAGTCTATACCTCTGCCCTCAGCAACCATGTATGCTTTTCCGTCGATTTCGACTCCAAGAAAAGATGCCGCATTCCACCAATAGCCGGCACCGCCACCTTTGCGGGCGGCGTCACAATTCTTACCTAGATATAAAACAGTGCCGTCCGTTAGCGTAACCGCCGCTCCGTGTTGGTTACATTTCACGGTCTCCTCGGTATGTGCAGAAGTCGCAGCAAGAAGAGCCGTGATAAAAATGATTTTTCTCATTTGAAGTTTCCAAATCAATATCTTGATACACTCACGGCTATCATGCTTGTCAAATTTCCGTAACGATACATTGTAAACAACCGTGTGATATGGGACCCATACAGTACCTGCATTTTTGGCGTGATGTGCACATCTTTTCGAGTTGCTCGTTTCACAGCTTCATTAAAGGACTGCAGATCTTTCACACCCTATCCAAGCTATTAGGGTTACGAAATCCCGCCCGTTTTTAGTCTTCGTTGAACTGAATCAAGCAACGACAATGTGATCAAGAACACGGAAATGACTGACCACCTTCGGCTAGTCCTTGAATGAATTCGCAATTTTTAGGAGGGTTATTAAAATGGTTGCTGCTTTGGTTTTTGTTGAAGATAGTCTTCAAAACAGCCCAGATTCATCAGTTTATGCATATGTTCCTTCGACTGGTTTAACCTACAAGATCCAGCCCGATGCAACATCTGTCCAAACGTATTATAGCAGTACTGAAGAATTCTTCTCCACTTCGAACGGATATCTTTACGTCCAGGATGGTGGTGGAACAGCAATTGATCAACTTGTTGCAGTGTCATCTTCTGGTTCGACTATCTTGACTGATGATGAACACGGCGCGCAGATCTTTGAACTTCAGGGCAATTTTTTCGATGCCGGTAGCGAAACAATATTCACGGCCCATTCGTTTAGCGTTCCACATCTGGGTGTTACTTATTCGGACCACGGCGGCACGGCCTTGTTCATCACAGATGGAACGAATGCTCCGCGCGTTCTCTTCAATGCTTCTGACATAAAAAACATATCTGAAGTTGGAGGATCCTATTTCATCAGCGCCAGCCGCACAGATAACAGTAAGCCCATTGGTGAGCGGACAGTCCATACCAACTACCTTATCGATGCAGATGGTGGAGCAACCTTGCTGTCTTTGGATGATTGGGCGGATCACCCGGCAGACATTGGAGAACCATTTTGGATTATAGATACGTTTTCGTTCCAAGGGGAAAAGTATGTAACAGGATACTATCATGGGAGTAATATATCCTCAGATGGTATCTATCGAATTGACGAGTCAAATGGTCGTTTGGTCAAAACCGGTATTTTGAACACAAACTCGATTATTGAGAGTGGTGATAATTCACTTATCCGAACATTTTCCCCCGGAGGGTCATCTTCGCACTTCTATGTTTGGATTGATGATCCTGAAACAGTGACTAGAGATCTTTATAGAAGTGACGGAACGTCAGAGGGGACTGTATTTGTTGGTGCATTTGACGTCTGGCCAACCCATGTCGTGGCTATCGGAAACAGGGTGATATTTGGCGGTTTTTCAAGTCAACCGATCATGAGTACGGATGGAACAGCTGCTGGTACTTACGCGATTACCGGAGAAGGCACACCTGCCGGGTGGCTACCTAGCGCTTTCGATGAATTCATTGTTGTCGGAAATCAGGCTTTCTTTGCATCAGCTTCTGAAATCTACATAACGGATGGCACTCAAAACGGTACGCGGATTGTCTTCCAGTCACCGGAACACCTTGACAATGGAGCGGTCGAGTTGCTCCACGCTGTAGACGGTAATGTCTATTTTTGGGCGACCTATGACGACCGGATCACGGATCTTTGGGTCATGGATGGGAATGGGTTAAACCCTACTCTGCTATCGACAATCGGTAGTGAAGACGGTCAGAATAGATACAACCCTACGTCGGCGTCTCTTGTCGATATTCCGATTTCTCTTCTGAACTCCAGCGAAGTTCTTGTCGACCCGATTGAAGGTACTTCAGGTACCGATAATTTGACAGGAACGGCGACCACAGACTTTCTCCAAAGCATGGCCGGCGACGATTTCATTCAAGGCTTGGGTGGCAATGACCGAATGGAAGGTGGCAGTGGACAAGACAGCCTTGATGGCGGTGCCGGCGAAGACACAGCCATATTCTCTGGAAACCGATCTGACTATGTCATCTTTGCCTCAGCAAATGGTGAAACTACTGTTTTTGATACAAGTGCCGGCAGGGATGGAAAGGACACGCTGTTAAACACTGAGAACATACAGTTTGCCGATGGGTTGGTCACTACTACCGAAGCGATCCAGCCGCCAGCAGATGCCGACAATAGCGCTTATGAAGTATATCGTTTCTTCAACACCCTTAACGCCACGCATTTCTTCACCACTTCAGTCGAAGAACGCAATAGCCTGATCAGCAGCAACTCAGTCTACCAATATGAAGGCAATACCTTCGATTCAAACGCGACCGCAGACAATGGTGGCACAGCAGTATTCCGGTTTTATAACACCGAAAATGGCGTGCATTTTTACACCGCCAGCGCCGAAGAAGCAGCAAACATTCGTAACACACTCCCCCAATTCAACGATGAGGGCATTGTCTACTATGCCCATACAACTGCGGAAGCTGGCGGGAGTGCATTGTTTCGCTTCTACAATACTGCAAACGGCAGTCATTTTTTTACAAACTCAGAAGATGAGCGAGACAATATAATCTCTACGCTTGGTCATTACAGTTACGAAGGTGTTGCTTACTACGTCGATATAGCCTGATTTACATTCTCCTGTTTCTTGGTGGAGAAACATCAGACATAGGGATATTTGCAATGATGAAGTGCATTTCTTTTGGCTTTGGTTTGTTGCTTCTGATGTGCTTTGACTTTTCAACAGCGGTAGCGCAGGAGCAATTGCTAGCCAGATACATCGCAAATATTGGGCCCGAGGATCACTATAATTCCAGCGGGAAGCGGCTAACCTCGTTTGCAGCGCTCATTGCGCAGGATCGGGCCAACTTTCATCGTTTTGGGATTAGGCATCAACATGATGGGTTTGATCCCATTTTTACGCATAGATCGATGCGTGCCCAGATAAGCCCGGCAGTTCTTAAGGTCGAGAGTTATTACAGGGAATACATCAATCACGTTGTTTCAAGCAATGGTGCCGACGGAACCTACATCATTGTGTACGTCTATGGTTATGGCAATCGGATCACCCGTATCTCAATTGATGTGCCAGGCTGATCCTGGTCACTGTAATTACATTATGATTTTGGAGGTGTGATGAAGTATCTGCCATTTGCTCTTGCGCTCTTTCTGCTTCCCAGTTCGGTGTTTTCGGATGTTTGGACCTTCGAAACGCCTTCAGAAAACATACAATGTGTCGTTGGTCAGGATGTTGGTGTTTTGTCCGACATTAGCTGCACGATCATTGAAAAGTCTGGCCCCCCCGCAAAACCGCGACCGAATAGTTGCCAGGAAGGATGGGGACACACATTCTCGATGAGGGAAAAAGGTCCGGTCGAGATGACCTGCGGCTACCCTTCGGGAGACAAGAGCGGGTTTGACAGAGCAGATTATGGTGTTACCGGAAACTTTGGTGGTTTTACATGTCACTCTTCCACCAAAGGCTTGGAATGCACGAACCGGGATGGGAATGGTTTCTTCCTATCCCGTCGCAATCAGTATGTGATTGGGGACTACCAAGACGGTGATGTTTCTGTGCAGCCGGTCATCACATATGGCCCCAAGAGCGCGAGTATCGGCAATTATCCAGTTTGGGGAGCTGAATTCGGACAGGGTATTGTTGAAGCCGGCGTTGGAGATGGCAACGGGTCGGAACTGCGGCTGGTTTGCAACATCAGCGGCTTGGATACCATTGCGAGCAAACTCACCTTCGGGCCACAGTCTCAGGTCCCCGCATTCGCTCCAGCCGGATCGACCGTCGAGTTTCTTTTTGATGGACAGCATTCCGCCCCTATCGTTCTGAATGCCGACGACAGCTTCGTGGTCGAGAACAATGCCGTGAGCATCGGCACTTTTAAATTCATTGTTGGCCGGCTTAAAAAACACAATTCTCTGATGGTTAGATTTCCAGATGGTCGGCAATTGAGTTTTCCGCTCAAAGGTTCAGGCAAAGCGATTGGCGATTGTCCACCACGCCCTTCAACTGAGCCTTTACAAGCGGCAGTGGCACCAGTTGATCAATCCGCCGGTTCGCAAAATGCGCCGCTTGCGCAATCACAGCCGCAATTCTCCGAGTATCCAGCGACAGACGTCCTTCAATCGACAGCGAGATATCCGGACTTTGCTGGTCGCGATCGCAATTTCAGAACTTACAGAACCAGAATCCGTGACAGCGTCGATCGCGGCGTGAATTTCGCCGGGCATTACGCGTTTACGGTCATTGGGTGCGGAACGGAATGCAAGTTTGGTTTTGTTGTCGATCTTCGCACGGGAGAGGTGTTCGATTTTCCATATGGCGGTGAAGAGCACTACCAGATGGACTTGCGGTTCAATGAGACGAGCCGTCTCGTCAAAGTCCGATGGAAGGGGGATTGGCAAAGTTCGACCTGCACCGAAAAGGACTTGATGGTCGACGGAACATCTTGGCGTGTCCTCGCCGAGCGGACAGTGCCCACCGATGAGGGCTTGTGTTTTTTTCCTGTCAATGAGGTCTCTGAGGCAACTGTCTCGCCAGACAATACTTCAGCTCCAGCCAATGGTTCTAATAGCAAGAGACCAGTTAGTTCCAAAGTCCATCCGGAGTGGCAAATAACCTGTAATGCCAATGGCTTTGTGGTCACAGCGCGTTCCAATCCACCAATCTATCTTGGAAAGAGTTGTGACGCCTATCATGACAAACTGGGAAGTGGTCAATGGTGTTGGCGTCAAAATGGGATCAGCCTCAACTTCCCGCGCGGTGAAACCTTTGTAGACGGTCTGGTACTGCCTTCTTGCGCCGCGATAGATCATACAGTCGCAGCCTGCGGGTGCGCCGTAAACGGTCAGGTTGGTGAAAAAAATGACCGCTCATCGCCATCAAATGAAAACCCTGCTCAAATCGCCGGTTCTTCGCAAGAAGTCGCGAGTTCAGCCGATGGCAATTCAATGCCAGGCGTCACACGCACTGTCGACAGCAAAGGTTATGTCCATCACAAGCTGGCGGAGTGCGGATTTGAGCGCGGCCTTGCAGTTGCGCAGTACAGCCTTCGCACCACCGATAAGAGCAAGAGACACTTGTTAGAGCTGACCGACATTTGTTTTGATCGGAAAACTGGTACCCTGACGGGCTCCGAGCCTGAGAACCGTCTGACACTCGTTCGAAAAGACGAAGTGAGTGAAACTTCTCCCCATGGCCAAGAGGTGTACGAGGTCATCTTGCCAGGAACACAAGGGTTCGAACGGTGGAAGCTGACTGCCGGCGATTACGAGGTGTACAATCAAAAAGACCGACAAGGAGCCGTGGGCTTCGGTTTTGATAAGAAAACCCAAAAGCAAAACAATTGGGCCTTACCCGCGGCGCAGCATCCTGCGGCGGTTCACTTAAACGGATATCTATTTGAAGAATTGCCGAACGGTCTTCCGGACCAAGCCGAATACCTGATCCATATTAATGTGTTGGACCTTCGAGACCATCTGAGAAACTTTGAATACAGCAATGGAGAAAGTCCGATCGCAGCTTGGAAAGGTGTTGTTGATCTTACTAAAGTCCCAGCCAATTTGAAGCTGGTAACATCTGAAAGTTACGAAGCGTATTCCAAAGCCTCGGGCGAACTGTCTTTGCAGGTTCATGAAGATGGTACCATCTCAGGTAAAGGTGTTTTGACTGCCAGCAACACGCGCCTCGCTGGACTGAACCCGATTGATTGGAAGACCGTTCGTTACGACGTTGAAAAGCTCACGGGCCACATTGTCGGGGCGGATGGCCAACAAATACGGGCTATGGGGATCGTAAGGGGAGAGCGTGTAGACCAAGATGGGCTAGCAAACTCCGTCTATGGCTATGTCAGTTTGCACGGCTATAGCCGCGCGGCTGTAGAACAATGGCAGGACGAAAGCAGCTTGGCTTTGTTCCGCAACCAAGAAAACGCAAGCGCGCCAAAAGATCCGAAACTCCTCGAAATTGAAAAGCAGCTCGCTTTGCTCGGGTTTGACCCTGGGCGAGTGGACGGCTTGAGGGACGATAAGACGCATGAAGCAATCAACAGATTCCAAACTGCGTTCGGCTTGCCTGAACAAGACGAGCTATCGCCCGATCAAATCGCCGTACTAAATGCGATAGTAAACGCTCGCAGCGGAACAAATAAAGACTAGGCTAGGTGGACGAATTGGAGGTGTATTTCGCCGAGATTTGCTGCGTTCAAGATCAAGAAAATCGGGCGCAGGTGATGCTGGTGCATCGTCAAGGCAGTTTCTCGTAGAAGATTGGGCGCTGCAGGTCTAGCCCTTCGGTTGACGCAAAGGCCAGCAATCCGACGCGGACTGGTCTTTGACCGTAGTACCGATGCGCTCCGCAGGCCTTTCCACGCCATCGTTCATGCTTTGCCGTACGAAATGCGTCTCCAATTCGTCCACACGCCTAACCTGGAAGAGTTTTAGGGTCTCAGATCATGAGCCAAATTCACTTACCGTTAACAATCAACCTAAGTGTCCATGATGGGCTGACGGGGAATAATCCAAATCACCGAAAATAAAATTCATTCTTATCCCAGCTATCTGAAAGCTCTGCACCCGTGGTCTGCGATATGGCGCCCAGATCTGGTTTCAAATCCTGGTTACCAAAATAGCCTGCTTTATGCCAATATAAATTCCCAATCGTGAGATTCGATTGAGAAAGCCAGCCCTGCGCATGGAGGACGGCCAAATATCTCATTGCTGTTGCGCTGCCAAGCCTTGCCCCCTCCTCCAACACATGAAAAGCGCGATCAAAATCTCCACGGTACAATAGAATTCGGCCCAAGTGAGCATAGTGACGACGTACTTGCGGTTCGAGCTCAATCATATTTCGGCATGCAACAATAGCCGCATTTGAAATGTCGGGAGTTTTCATGGCTGATAGGCCCAGTGGTTTATCGAAATCCCCCTTTACGCTGCCATAAACATCGCAAGGGGTGACCTCTTCGACTAACGTCGACTTTTCTAAGTCGCGATGGCTATTTTTTCGACCTTTAAAATTATCCTCTGATGTATAAAGCCGCTGGAGTTTCGGTGGGAGCCTCCCAGTGATTTTGCCCGGATTAAATGAAACTTGGACACTACGCATCACTGGACACTTCGCGCGAATTCCAGTGAGAAACTCTTGTACTTCCCACGGCTGATCGACACTAGCCTGTTCATTGAAGTCCTCAGGCTTAAAATCTGCTCGCAACGCGACATGTGGTGCACACCAAAACCCGTGGCCTAAAAGGGTGGTAAACTTGAATGGCCCGAAAAAACCGTAGACCCGTTCATAATCATCAAATCCTATGGTTGCTTGGCCATCTGCAGGTCGGCTTAACTCTAAGCGGTTAGCGAATATCGGATTTATACAATCGCCAATAGCTTGCTTAGCCCCTTTTAGTTGAAATCTCAGCTTCTTTCCGTTGGAGCCTCGAACGATCATTTCTTGCCCTTGAGTCATCTTTTTCATTAAAGTCTCAAAGGCATGGGCCTCGGCTTGAGTGTCTATAAAAGCTTGATTGTGGAAAGTCTCAAACTCAATTGATTTGCCATTGTCTATTATCATAGAGATTGGGCTTTTGAGTTTGACCCGTTTTGCCGGGCTGACCGTTAACACACTAATATGAGGGGTATGTCTTTCGCCGTACTGACAAGATCCTCCAAATTTACCGCCCAAGAAACCGTCGCCCGGCGCCACCAGTGCAGAAAATACTCGGGTTGCGTCAACATTTCTGCCGCTCCAAACAGCTGGCTTGTCCTCCGCACTTGCCGCTGACTGCACGACGGCGAGAGTGGAAACCAACGAGATAAGAAGAGCGGACAAAATATGATGTAAAAGACTGTTATGGAATAAAAATGATTCGCAAGACACAAGTTTGCTTTTGACTTTGTAGATCATTTTCTTCCCAAATCTATTTGGTAGATTAGCGATATTTATTTGTTTTATTTTCGAAGATTCTATTATTCTGAAATACGTTAACAGCGATCACACTATAGTTCCGAATTCTCTGATCCAGAACCTACTGACAGTCAATGTAGTCATCGAGCGGATCCTCATTGAAGCAAGGAGATAACACTCCCATGCCGCCCATAATCCCGAGTACAATAGTCGCCCCTATTGCGAACCGTTCTTCTGGTGTGCGAGGCGCTGTCATTTGTTTTATCCACGCTTCGCGCCGTTTCGCTGCTTCATAGTATTCTCGTTCAAATGTTGCAATTCGAGCATCTATCTCCGTTTCTCCCTGCTCGAGTATTTCATTTGCACGTTGCAAATTGTCAAATATAAAACTCCAGCCGTTAGCGCTATTATTTGCGGTGATAAATACGTATTCAGGATTAAATATCGATTCTTCTTTATTTTTCCCAATTGCCACTACAATATTTATTTGGCTAGGTAGTTTTTTGCATGTTTTTTCTATTGTTTTTATAATCAAAAAGACAGATGCGTCAAAGTGCGAGAGCGGCTTAATATCCTTCAATTGCTCCATGCGCTCAGACCATACCCAAGAAAGCTCAAGCCACTTTTTCACGTTAACTTCAAAATCCCCACCCAAAATTTCTCCTTGAGCCAATTTGGTACTCGTCACTCCCGACAAATCGTTTCGCCAATTTCCTCGGGGCCAAGCATAGAGACTCACGAGCGGTGTATCATTGCAAATCGAGCCATGAGCTCTTGGGCCGAAATTATATATCGACAAAGCATAACTAGTCGAAACAACAGGATATTTAGAGTCTGTACATAGTATTACATAATCCTCCTTTATCCTTTCTGGCTCGAAAGCATATATTGATTTACCACCTTCGATATAGCTGTTGTATGGATAAGCAGGTTCGAATTCAAAAGATGTGCCCTTTAGAGACGAAGTGTATTTCTGAGACACTCCGGGCCTGCAGTAGTCATTCTGTGCGATTGGTTCGGCCGCATTTGCTGGAAAAGCATGTAAAGAGGTCGTGAAGACAAAAAATAATATTACAAATTTAAAGCGACACCCAATTGCTGGTAAGATCCTTCTCTTTGTTAACGCTACAGGGCACATAATTTGATTCCGTTTAAAATGGAAATAACAACAGCGTCGGTGGCAAGGGGATCTGACATTTTACGTTAAATTGTAGGAAGATAATTATCCCGCCGCAAGTGGTGTTGATGAAGGCTGTGATGGTTTCATTGGTATGCGATCATGTACCACCTGCTCGTATGACATCAGCGCCTATGGGGCCAGATAAGCTGATTGCTTAAAGGAGAGGTTTGGGCTTTGCTTCCAAATCAAATCGCTTATGCCGCCATTACAGTTACGGAACATCTTTGCGGCTGTTGGCTGGCACGCTCCCTCCGCAACGCTTCCATACCCTTCGATTTGCGGGTTTTCGGGTGCTCAGCCTTGCTTACGCTGTGCTGATTTAGACAGTATATAGTGACTTTTCTGGCTGGCACAAATTGTGACAATTCTGGCTGATGAGAACATAGGCATCAGCTTGCATGTTCGAAAGCGTTCGGGGCGAGGCCGTGAAACGGCGAAAGTCCCAGTTTCTGCATAATCGGGGGCTGTCGGCATATCGGTATACGCGCCGTGCCAGTTCGTTTTGTCTTGCCAAACTTGGGACTGTGCTGAAAGCTCTTAAAAACCGCCGATAATTACGTGTTTAACAGCATTTGAAATACTGGGTTTTTCATCCCACAAGAGGGAGATTGGTACGTTGATACACTGAGGTCGGTGTCAAATGAACGCGGTTATTCCTGTCGCCGGAAATCACTTATGAGATAGAAATTAAACACCTTTTCACCAAATTCCGCCTTGCCCCGGTTGTTCCCGTCAATTCCAGTTCATGGTGTCAAACCACAGGGAAAGGCAGTCAGACTGTCAGGCCTGATTGCAAAGCGCTTTTAGCTCGCCACCCAAAACTGGAATTATTGACACAACGATCTGGAATTTTCGGTTTTTCTCATGGTTTCGGGAGCGTTGGGTGGCAAAGGGGCTCAACTCTCGGTCTATTTGAGGCCTTCTAGCTCGTTTCAGACCATCTTTTGAACGCCGTTTGAAGGCCCTTTAAACCCAGTTAAATCGCCATTTGTAGCGCCAGTTTCAGGTCGGACATTGTGAATTCGCTGCGCTCAGGTGCAAGGTCCGCCATGCGGACAAAGCTGCCGGTCCGTTTGATCACGTGGGCGACCGCTTTGGTGGTTAACTCCGGACAACCCGTTCGAGCCGCTTAGTGATAATCGAAGGCTACTCAAACTGGAGTCAGTTTCAAACTAGGCCATGTTATCGAGTCCGTTTTTCAGCGCCGTAGTCATCCCCTGGGCCTCCATGTGGAGTCGAAGCCTCTGATTGTATCCACCGGGAGCGTTGAGCGCCTCAATCAGGGGGGCACACGCGATTGCCGACAGGTTCGATGCAATCAACTCTCTGAGAAAGGCTTCACCCTGATTTTTGTCTGACACGCGGTCCCCAAGCCAGTCCGCAGCATCGCCGACCATAAGCGCGACCGGAGATAGAACAGCTTGTGCACAAAGATAGGCCGCCATCTCATCGCCGTCCCGGACTGGAAAGACATTGTTGCGTGCGCCGAAAATTTCCGTAACGATATCAGCGTCCCCATACATCATAATCGGTGTGCCGCCCTGAGCAATTCCAGGAAAGGGCATCATTATGGCAGTTGCGCGCGCTGGTCGAACTAACGCGTCTGCCTCCTCAAGCGATGCGCCAGCCATAAAGGTGATCGCGATCTGGCCTTCGCGAAACGTGAGTGGGCCAAGAACGTCCGGCGCAACTTCTGCCATCAATCCAAGAAACAGAATGTCGCTTGCATCGACAACCCCCTGGTTGTCTGCAATCCGAACATTTTCATGGGCATCAGCGAGAGAAGAGGAATGATGAGCGCTGCGCTTTGAAACAGTGATTTCGTGCGCATCGTGGACGATGCCTTCTACCACTGCACGAGCGATTGTCCCGCACCCGATTACGCCAATCCGCATGCTGTGCCTCCTTGCGATCTATCCAAAGCCGACATTTGCACACATAGCAGCATTCGTCACTTCGGGCTCCTTTGAGACATTCGCCGCAATCAGAATGAATGTCCGCTCCGGGCTGGCGTGAGCCAATTGAAATCTGTTCACTCAGCCGTGTCTAGTCCCGAAAGAAAATCCTCTGCCAAGTCCACCCAGAACGCTGCGCCGAGGGGCAGGGCGTCGTCGTTGAAGTCGTATTTCGGATGATGGAGCGGCGGGTCGTTGTCCGTTTTGGCCGTCCCAAGCAGAAAGAAACATCCGGGCTTCTCTTCAAGGAAGTAGGCGAAATCCTCGCTGCCCATGACCGGGTCCGGCATGGTTTTCACCTTGTCGCCGCCGGCAAAGCGCCGGGCAATCGACCGCACATAATCTGTCTCGTCCCTCGGGTTCACCATGGGCGGATAACCGCGCTCATAATCAACGGCCGCCTTGAGGCCGTAGCTTGCCGCCTGACCTTCCGCGACCTGTCTTATGCGGGTCTCCAGCTCATCCCGGACATCCGGATCAAAAGCGCGGACGGTCAGGCTCATCTCGGCCCGCTCCGGGATCACGTTGCTTGCAATGCCGCTGTTGAAGGCACCGACCGTGATCACGGCCTGCCGCATGGGATGGATGTTTCGCGCCACAATGCTTTGCAGGGCCATGATGATCGACGCGCCGCAGACAATCGGATCCGGGGTTGATTGCGGTTCCGCGCCATGGCCGCCTTTGCCGATCACCGTGATCTTGCATTCATCGGCTGCCGCCATCATCGGGCCGTCGATGAAATGGAACTCCCCAAACGGCAGATCGGGGTCATTGTGGAGACCAAATACGGCATCGCAGGGAAACCGCTCAAACAGGCCATCCTCGACCATCAGTTTCGCGCCGCCAAAATTCTCCTCGGCCGGCTGGAAAATGAGATTCACCGTGCCGTCGAACTGTTTGCGCTCTGCCAGCCGCTTGGCCGCACCAAGCAGCATTGCGGTGTGACCGTCATGGCCGCACGCGTGCATCACGCCGGGGTGGGTGCTGGCATAGTCCGCGCCAGTCTCTTCCTTGATCGGCAGGGCGTCAAAGTCGGCCCGGATGCCGATGCTGCGGCTTGAGGTGCCATTTCGAAGGGTTGCGACGACACCGGTCTTGCCAAGGCCCCGGGTCACCTCATACCCCATCGCGGCGAGTTCGCCGGCGACATAGTCCGAGGTCTTGAATTCCGACAGACCAATTTCGGGGATTGAATGCAGATGATGCCGTGTTGCGACCAGGTCCGCATCGAAATTGGTGGTCTGTTTGGTCATTTTCAAAAGTGCTTTCAAAAAGTGGCCGGATGCTCAGGCGCCCCGGCTTGGAATGCGGCTTTCAAGATAGCGGAACAGCAATACCAGAATTCCGGTCAAGCCCATATAGATGAGGGCCAGCAGCAGCAGAGGCTCGTAGACCAGGAAGGTGTCCTGGCGCACACGGGTGATCACCGCGTAAGCATCGACCACCGTGATCGTTGCGACCAGTGGCGTTGATTTCAGCTGCAGCACGGTTTCGCCGCTCAAGGTCGGCAAGGCCCGATAGAATGCACGTGGAAGCCAGATCCGGCGGAACATCGTAAAGCGGCTCATGCCAAAGGCGCGGGCAGCTTCCAGCTCGCCGCGCGGCACGCCGGCAAAGGCACCGCGCATGACTTCGCCCTCATAGGCCGCAAAAGACAGCATCAAGGCCGTGAAGCCGTAGGGCCAGGCGTCGCGTAAATACGGCCAGAACATGGACTGGCGGATTTCCGGATATTGGGCAAAGACGGATCCGAGGCCGTAGTAGAGCAACCAGAGTTGCAGGAGCAGCGGCGTGCCGCGGATCAATGTGCAGAACCCGCGGGCAAGCGCCGCGAGCGGCCAAGGGCCCGTAACCTGGACAAGACCGATTGGAAGAGCCAGCAGAAAGCCGACGGCGGCGGTTGAGAACAGGAGGAACAGTGTCTCGCCGATGCCGTAGAGCAGCCGTGTCTGGTACTTGGGCAGCCAGTCCCAGCGCATGAAGTAAATGGCGCAAAAGACGATCACTCCAAAGACGGCGATCAGGAAGATCCGGTGCGGCTCCAACAAACGGCGTGGGGGCGGCGGCACATAAGCGGGCATGGTGACTTTGGTATCGCTCATCTCACACCGGCCCCGCTATGCCGCGGCGGGCACGTTTTTCGATGATGGCGATGACGCGGTTCGAAACCAGCGTCAGTGTCAGGTACATGAGACCGGCAGCGCAGAAAAACAGCATATAGGCCTTGGTGCTGCCCGCAGCCTGGCGGGTGACCAGCGTCAGTTCGCTGAAGCCGACGACCGCCAGCAAAGCGGTGTCCTTGGTGGCGATCAGCCAGAGATTGGAGAGCCCCGGAATGGCGTAGGGCAGCATGGCGGGCAGGGTGATGCGGCGCAGCGTTTTCAACGGTGACATGCCATAGGCGCGCGCGGCTTCGATTTGCCCCGGCGGCACAGCCTTGATGGCACCCCGCAAGACTTCCGTTTGGTAGGCGCCTTGAACAACACCGATCACGAAAATTCCGGCGGCAAGGCCGCTGATGTCGACACGTGGCAGGCCGACAAGACCCAGTAATGCGTTCACCGCATCTGTACCGGCGTAGTAGAGCAGCAGGATGAGAACCAGTTCCGGCACCGCCCGGATCACTGTGGTGTAGACTTCAAGAAGATCCCGGAGGATCGGACCGCCATAGAGTTTGCCAAAGGCCCCTGCAATCCCGATCATGAGACCGAGCGTGAAACCGCCAACGGCGAGTTGCAAAGACGCGGCAAAGCCTTCCAGAAGCACGCCGCCCCAGCCGGGCGGAGAAAGAGCGAGAAGGTTCAGATTGAGAAATCCGGCATCAACGGCCATAGGCGGCAGGCAACCTTTTCAAAAGGAGAGGGCCGCCGGCACAAGTGCGCGCCGGCGGAAAAGCGGAAGGCTGGCCGTTAACCGCCGTAGATGTCGAAGTCGAAGTACTCCTTGGAGAACTCCTCGTATGTGCCGTTGGCGCGGATCGCGGCAATTGCTGCGTTGATCTTTTCTTTCAGCTCATCTTCGCCCTTGCGCAGGCCAACGCCCACACCGGCACCGAGAATGGCCGGATCATCAGCCACATTGCCCTTGTATTCGCAGCATGCGCCTGCGTCAGACTTCAAGAATGCGTCAAGAGCGATGGCGTCTGCCTGAACCGCATCGACCCGGCCGGCTGCCAGATCCTGATTGGCTTCGTCCTGTGTCTGGTACTGCTTGATGTCGTCAGCGGTCGGAGCGAAATACTTGTCCGCGTAGGCCGCATGGATCGTGGAGACCTGAACGCCGAGGATCTTCCCGGACAGACCTTCCGGTGTTGCTTCGAAGTCGTCACCCTTGGCACCGATGATACTGGTCGGTGTGTTGTAATACTTGTCGGAGAAGTCGATGGTTTTCAGGCGCTCTTCGGTGATCGACATGGAGCCGACGATCATGTCGATCTTGCCGGAGGTGAGCGCCGGGATGATGCCGTCCCAGGCAACCGGGGTGATGACACAATTGAGCTTTGCTTCCGCGCAGATCGCTTCCATGAATTCGACTTCCCAACCGACCCAATTGCCGCTGGCGTCCGGTGAGGTGAACGGCGGGTATGGCTCGGCAGCAACGCCGACTTTAACGTCTTGCGCCTGGGCGCCGGAGATTGTTGCAACGCTCACTGCGGTTGCCACAAAAGCTGCTTTGATCATGTGTTTCATGCTGTTCCCCTGTTTTCACTGTGTTTGCCCGATTGGTCGGGATGGCCAGCCCGCGACGAGGTGCGGGACGACTGGTCTTTGAACTTGCCGAAGACTGCCTTTTCCTCCCGGCAAGGCTTCGGCACTTTGGGTGCCGGCTCACGGTGTGGCCGTGAGTATTCGGCCTAGTGGACCGAACTGATGAACTGTTTCAGTCTCTCCGATTTCGGGTTGCCGAAGACCTGGTCCGGCGGTCCCTGTTCCTCGATGATGCCGTTGTGCAAAAAGATCACGTGGCTTGCGACGTCGCGCGCGAACTTCATCTCGTGTGTCACGAGGACCATGGTTCTGTTTTCTTTCGCCAGGTCTCCGATCACACTGAGCACTTCCCCAACCAGTTCCGGATCGAGCGCGGAGGTGGGTTCGTCAAAGAGAAGCGCCAGCGGCTGGACAGCCAGGGCGCGGGCAATTGCTGCGCGTTGCTGCTGGCCACCCGACAAGAAGGCCGGATAGACGTCCTGTTTCTCGTGCAATCCGACCCGGCGCAGCAACGTTTCGGCGATTTCGACCGCCTCATCCCGTTTCATGCCGAGCACGTGGACCGGCACTTCAATGACGTTTTGCAGCACCGTCATGTGTTGCCACAGATTGAAGCTTTGAAAAACCATGGCCAGCTGGCTGCGGATGCGCTCGATTTGTTTCCGGTCCGCCGGGCGCAAGCCATGATGACCGTCGTCTTTCAGTGCAATGGCTTCGCCATGTATTGTCACTGATCCGGCGCTTGGAAGTTCGAGCATGTTGATGCACCGAAGGAAGGTGGATTTGCCGGAGCCCGACCCGCCAATGATTGCGATTACGTCTCCTTTGTTGGCCGTCATCGAGAGCCCCTTAAGAACCTCGAGAGGTCCAAAACGCTTAAAGAGGTCTCGCACCTCTATGGCTGGCGCCACATCTTCCATTCTTCCGCCATTGCTCAGCTAAACTGCCAGAGCTGTTGGTGTTTTTGTCCCCGCTGGCTTGTCGTTGTTTCCGGTAGAGCGCCAGCTGACTGCCCGGTCATTCTGTGAAGCTTTGCATCGGCTCAGAAATTATTCAAGTGTATAATTTGGGCTTGTGTGCTTATTATTCAGTCGTATAGTAAGCCGGAATCCGAGCGCATGAATGATGCGTTTGCGCTCCCAATATCGGGCGGCGGCTTAAGAAACGGGAGGCGTGAGGTGCAATGAGTGCGACGTTTACAGCCGCTTGTCTCCTGCAAGATGAAGAACCGGTTTTGACCATTATCGAACGGGTGGTGAGATGACCCGTCGGTCGTTCCATAGAGCGCCGGAAGCCGAGCGCCGCCAAGATCTGATCACTGCAACACTGGACTGCATTTCCGAGCTCGGATTGCAAGGGGCAACCGTGCGCGAAGTGGCAACTCGGGCTGGCGTGACGCCTGGTCTCATTCGCCACTATTTCTCCAGCAAAGATCAGATGTTGCAGGCCGCCTATCGCGAAGTCATGACCGGCATGACGTCAAAGGTCGCCGACGCTGCCGACAAGGGGCAATCGAGCGCTCGGGCCCGGTTGCACGACTTCATTGTTGCGAACCTGACGCCGCCGGTCGCCGACGGCCGTGCTCTGTCACTCTGGGCGGCCTTCATCAGTCATGTGCGGGTCGACCCGGACTTTGCCGAGATTCACCGGGAGAGCTATCTGGCGTTCCGGTCTGTGCTTGAAGCGCTCGTGGCCGATGTTCTCACGGAAGTCGGGCAAGCGGCGGACACTAAGCGATGTCAAGAGCTTGCCATCGCGATCAACGGCGTGATCGACGGCTTATGGCTGGAAGGCACGCTGGTGGGCGATCTCTTCTCTGAAACACCTTTGCCGGGCATTGCGGTCCGGTCAGTGGAAGTCCTTTTGGGCGGCATTTCTCTTGCTGCTGACACTCAACAAACCTGAGAGACCGACTATGCGTTATGCGTCGATCACCGACCGGTTGACCCATTTGGGATCCGGGAAATGGACAGTTCATCTAAAGGCCCGCGAGATGATGGATGCGGGCACACCGGTGATCGAGCTGACGATTGGCGAACCGGACATCATGCCGGACAAAGCGCTCCTGGATGAAGCTGAACGGTCGATGCGGGCCGGCCGGATCCGGTATTCGAACGGGCGCGGTGAGCCGAAGATCGTGGCCGCTTTGACAGAAAAATACCGGCGGCGCCGGCCAAGCGTTACAGAGCGCAACATCCTGTGTTTTCCAGGAACGCAGACAGCGCTTTTTGCGGTGATGTTGGGTCTTGTTGAGGGCGGGGATGCGGTGCTCGTGCCGGACCCTTACTACGCGACTTATGAAGGCGTCATTGCTGCGACCGGTGCGGCTATGGTGCCGGTCCCCTTGCGTCCGGAAAACGGGTTTCACCTCAAGCCGGAAGACCTTGAAGCGGCAGTAACACCCAATGCCCGAGTGCTACTTCTCAACACGCCCCACAATCCGACCGGCGCAGCGCTGACCGCAGACGAAATTGCGGCAATTGGCGAGGTTTGCCAGCGTCATGATCTCTGGATCGTCTGTGATGAGGTCTATGAAAAGCTGATCTTTGAGCGCACCTTTGCTTCGCCCTTCGACATTGAGGCTCTGCAGGAACGAACAATTGCTGTTTCGTCGATTTCCAAGTCCCACGCAGCGCCCGGCTTCCGGTCTGGATGGGCGGTTGGCCCGGAAGAATTCTGTGACCGTTTGCTTGCTGTTTCCGAAACCATGCTTTTTGGCGGGCAACCGTTCATTGCGGATATGACGGCGATGGCCGTTTCCGGCGAGTTTGATACCGCTGAACGCATGCGAGAGAGCTACCAGCGGCGTGCCGAGATTTTAATGGAACATCTTGGCAGCCATGGTGCCTTGCGTCCCATGATGCCGGAAGCAGGCATGTTTCTGCTGGTTGATGTTAGTGGCACCGGGCTGGATGGTGAAACGTTTGCAACGCGCCTTCTGGAAGAAAAACACGTTGCCGTCATGCCAGGCACCTCGTTTGGCGAACAGGCGGCCGGGTTCATTCGCCTCTCATTGACGGTTGCAGATGGCACCTTGCGGGACGCGGCCGGACGGATCGCGGCGTTCGCAGACGAGCTGGCGGCGAATACGGGATCGAAGAAATGGGCGTAGTTGAGAAAACTGTTGGCGAAGCCCTGATCGACCTTCTCGAGATCAACGGCGTTGACACCGTCTTTGGCATTCCAGGCGTTCATACAGTTGAGCTCTATCGCGGATTGGCCTCGTCTCCCATCCGCCACATCACCCCTCGGCATGAGCAAGGGGCTGGCTTCATGGCCGACGGGTATGCGCGTGTGACCGGCAAGCCCGGCGTTGCTCTGGTGATCACAGGACCGGGACTGACGAACACGATCACCGCGATGGCGCAGGCCTATCAGGATTCGATCCCCATGCTGGTGATCTCTGGTGTGAACGCGCGGGACAGTCTTGGCCATGGCCGCGGCATGTTGCATGAATTGCCCGATCAGCGGGCCATGATGGCAACACTGGCCGTCATGTCGCATACGCTGCTTGACCCAAACGATCTTTCATCTGTAATGGAGCGGGCCTTCTCTGTTCTGAAATCCCGCCGGCCAGGTCCGGTTCACATCGAGATCCCGACCGATGTGATGCCGCACAAGATTGCAATGGATACCTGGAAGCCAGTCATAGCCAGCGGCCCACGAGGAGCTGCAACAGAAGTCACTGACCTCGCGGCCAAGTGCCGGGCGGCGAAGCAATCCGTGATCCTGTGTGGTGGTGGATCGATCTCGGCAGTTCAAGAGATTCAGAGACTTGCCGAGACTTTGGATGCGCCATTGGTTACGACGGTGAACGCAAGAGGCATGTTTGCGGGCCATCCGCTGTCGGTTCCGGCAAGCCCGAGCTTGAAGGCCGTCCGCGCGCTTGTGTCGGACGCCGATCTGGTGATCGCACTTGGCACGCAGATGGCTCAGACCGATTACGACATGTATGCCGATAACGGCTTCCCGGAACTTGAAAACCTTGTACGGGTCGATATTGATCCCGATCAGCTGGCCCGAGGACCATCAGCTGCGCTTTCGATCCTCTCCACCGTTGATCAGCTGGTGGCAGATCTGCTGGCCGCTCTTCACGATCACACCGGACGCGGTGATGGCGCGGGTCGGGCAAAATCCTGCCGTGACGAGGCGTTCGCCGCCCTCACTCCAAAGATGAAGGCAGAGATTGCCGTTCTTGAGACCATTCGCGATACGCTGCCGGGCTGCATCATCGTCGGTGATTCCACACAGGCCATCTATTCCGGCAATCTTTACTTTGAAGCTGGACAGCCGAAGGGCTGGTTCAATGCCGCAACCGGCTTTGGAGCCCTTGGCTATGGTCCGCCTGCCGCGGTGGGGGCGAGCCTTGCAGCTCCTGAGGTTCCAGTCGTTTGCATTGTTGGTGACGGTGGATTTCAGTTTTCGCTGGCCGAGATCGGGTCGGCAAAAGACTGCGGGGCGAATGTCCTCTTTCTTGTCTGGATCAATGACGGTTACGGTGAGATCCGCACCTTCATGGAAGACAGCGGGATTGAACCTGAGGGCGTGACGCCATCTGCCCCGGATTTTCTGAAAATCGCGGAAGGTTATGGCTTGCCGTCAATCCGATTGTCCGATGTTTCGCAGCTCAGTGATGCACTAACCGATATGGCCAAGACATCCGGTCCGGCACTGATTGAAATCCATGAAATCGAGACCCGGGGTGCCACCGCGTAGGTGCTCCATTTGCTCAACTGAAACAGGCCATACTTTACCGGCCAAGAGCTGTTCTTCAGATGTGTTCCGCACGCGTCAAGTTCTTATTTCTAAAGTGTAATTCGTTAGTCTAATAGACTTACGAAGCCCCTACTGAAGTATGGGCCTACGTAAGTAGTCTTGAGTATATTTTGCGCATCGATAGAAAACTAAACTCGCATTCCAGTGAAGTTCGGTGACGATCGTCACGATAGGTCAACAAGCAGTATGAACCCCGTTTTGAACGGGGTCACAGATTGAGGTCTAGGGAAGGGGGTTCCTCGGCCAAGTGCTGAGTGCGTGCCAAATGGAGTAAATCGGTTGTAAGTGGTCATGGTGCAGCTTTTTCGGGCATCTCCGGAAATCGCTGTGTTCAAGGCCCAGCCACTCCACCGCGAGCATCCAGCATCCAGGCTCAAGGTTCCAATTCAAAACACGCGATTGAGGCGCCGCGTTCGCCGGGGCGTTTGAACCTTAACAGGATCAAGTGGAGGAGACTGTATGTCCGAAAACTCATCCAACAACGAATATTGGTCCGCCAATATGCGCATCATCAAGATCAGCCTCGTCATCTGGGCGCTGGTCTCTTTCGGGTTTGGCATTTTGCTGCGCCCGCTGCTGAGCGGCATTCCCGTCGGCGGCACCGATCTGGGCTTCTGGTTTGCCCAGCAGGGTTCCATCCTCGTGTTCCTCGGGCTGATCTTCTTTTACGCCTGGCGCATGAACCAGCTCGATCGCGAGCATGGTGTGGACGAAGAATAAGGGCGGCCTGAGATATGGATCAGTTTACGATAAATCTGCTGTTTGTGGGTGGCTCTTTCGCCCTCTACATCGGCATCGCGATCTGGGCCCGCGCAGGGTCTACATCTGAATTTTACGCCGCTGGCCGCGGTGTTCACCCGGTCACCAACGGAATGGCGACCGCAGCGGACTGGATGTCAGCTGCATCGTTCATTTCCATGGCAGGCCTCATCGCTTTCACCGGCTACGACAACTCTTCGTTCCTGATGGGCTGGACCGGCGGCTACGTGCTGCTGGCGTTGCTGCTTGCGCCTTACCTTCGCAAGTTCGGCAAGTTCACGGTGTCCGAATTCATCGGGGACCGGTTCTACAGCCAGACGGCCCGTATCGTTGCCGTTGTCTGCCTGATCGTTGCCTCGACAACCTACGTTATCGGTCAGATGACCGGCGTTGGGGTTGCCTTTGGCCGCTTCCTGGAAGTTGACAACACAACCGGTCTTCTGATCGGCGCGTGTGTGGTTTTCGCTTACGCGGTTTTCGGCGGCATGAAGGGCGTGACATACACGCAGGTGGCTCAGTACTGCGTTTTGATCACGGCTTACACCATCCCGGCGATCTTCATTTCGCTGCAGCTGACCGGCAACCCGATCCCGGGTCTGGGTCTCTTCGGCAATGATGTTGCCAGCGGTGTGCCGCTGCTTGCCAAGCTGGACCAGGTGGTTACGGAACTTGGCTTTGCGTCCTACACGGCTCACCATGCCAACACGCTGAACATGGTTCTCTTCACCCTGTCCCTGATGATCGGTACTGCGGGCCTGCCGCACGTGATCATGCGCTTCTTTACGGTTCCGAAGGTTTCCGATGCGCGCTGGTCTGCCGGTTGGACGCTTGTCTTCATTGCGCTTCTTTATCTGACAGCTCCGGCTGTGGGCGCGATGGCGCGTCTCAACATCACCGAAATGATGTGGCCGAATGGCGGTATCAATGGCGGCGCTGTTGCTGTGGAGCAGATCGAAAACGACTCGAAGTACGACTGGATGTCGACGTGGCAGAAAACCGGTCTTCTGGACTGGGAAGACAAGAACGGCGACGGCAAGATCCAGTACTACAACGACAAGAATGCTGATCTGCAAGCAGTTGCTGCGGAAAAGGGCTGGGAAGGCAATGAGCTGACCAAGTTTAACCGCGACATCCTTGTTCTGGCAAATCCGGAGATCGCCAACCTTCCGAGTTGGGTGATTGGTCTGGTGGCCGCTGGTGGTCTGGCAGCAGCGCTCTCGACGGCGGCCGGATTGTTGCTCGCGATCTCGTCAGCGGTCTCGCATGACTTGATCAAGGGGGCTTACAATCCAAATATCTCGGAGAAGGGCGAACTGTTATCGGCACGAATAGCCATGGCGGTCGCGATTGTTGTGGCAACCTATTTGGGCTTGAATCCACCCGGATTCGCGGCGCAGACGGTGGCCCTGGCCTTCGGACTTGCGGCGGCCTCGATCTTCCCCGCCCTGATGATGGGCATCTTCACCAAGGTGAACAGCCGCGGTGCGGTTGCCGGGATGATCGCAGGTATCTCCGTCACGCTGATCTACATCTTCCTGCACAAGGGCTGGCTGTTCATTCCGGGCACCAACTCCTTCACAGATGCTGATCCGCTGCTCGGCCCGATCAAGTCCACGTCTTTCGGTGCAATTGGTGCCATGGTGAACTTCACCGTCGCCTACTTTGTCTCCAAGGCCTCGGATCCGATCCCAACGGAAATCGAAGAGCTCGTTCAGAGCGTTCGGATCCCGCGCGGAGCCGCTGCAGCTCAGGATCACTAACACTTGTCCGGGCCGCTGCTTGCGGTGGCCCGTTCAGTTCCGATCTTGTCCTGCCCGGTTCTTACTGTGCAGGACTTTTTGTTACCGGTTCAAAAGGCTGTGCCATGTCGCTGACATCTGATCAGATCCTGCAGTTCCTAAGATCGGTGCATCCTTATGATGCCCTGCCTGCTGATGTGCAAAGTGCCATCGTGGGGCAAATCGATGTCCGGGATCTGGAGCCGGGCACTTCGGTCTACGAATTCGGCAGCAGCATTCCGGGCCTTTTTATAATCTACGATGGAGCGATCGAGGTACGGGACGAGCAGGGCGCTGTTCTCAGTTACCTTGGATCGAGAAACTCTTTCGGTGAGCGCGGGCTGTTGAAAAACGGACTTGCGGTGACAACCGCGACCGCAGACACCGCCGCGACCTTGTTGGTCGTTCCTGCCGGGCTGTTTAAAGATCTCATCCGCGACCACCAACCCTTCGCCCGCTTTTTTGACCGGAGCCGGAAGCCGCAAGCGCGGGAAAGAGACCTGGCAACCACGCAGGTTTCGACCTTTATGGCGGGCAAGCCAATCACATGTGCGGCGGATGACACCGTGCAATTGGCGGCAACACGAATGCGGGAGAACCATGTCTCCTCGCTTTGTGTGGTAAATCCCGATGACGCCTTGATCGGGATCGTCACAATTCGGGATCTTTCTGGGAAGATCCTTGCAGAGGGGCGGCCGATTGAGACACCCGTGGACGCGGTGATGACCGCGGACCCGGTGACGCTGGCTCCGTCGTCGATTGGTTCCGATGTCTTGCACCTAATGATGGAACGCCGGATCGGCCATGTTCCGATTGTTGAAGGTGGGAAACTGGCCGGCATCGTAACGCAAACGGACCTGACCCGGTTTCAGGCTGTCAGTTCGGCTGAATTGGTTGGTGAAATCACCAATGCAGCAACGGCCGAAGAAATTGCAAAGGTGACAGCCCGGATCCCGAACCTCCTGGTCCAGTTGGTCGGCAGCGGCAACCGTCATGAAGTGGTGACCCGTTTGATCACCGACATTGCTGACACAACAACCCGGCGCCTGCTTGCCCTTGCCGAGGAAAAACTTGGACCGGCTCCGGTTCCGTACCTATGGCTTGCGTGTGGATCGCAGGGGCGGCAGGAGCAGACAGGCGTCAGCGATCAGGACAATTGCCTGTTCCTGCATGACAGCGTCACGGAAGAAGATCAGACCGGTTATTTTGCTGAACTTGCGAAGTTTGTCTGCGATGGTCTGAACACCTGCAGCTATGTCTATTGTCCGGGTGACATGATGGCGACCAATCCGCGCTGGTGTCAGCCGGTCAAGGTCTGGAAAAGCTACTTTGAAGGCTGGATCGACAAGCCGGACCCGATGGCGCAAATGCTGAGTTCGGTGATGTTCGACCTGCGGCCGATCGGTGGGCACGTGCCGCTGTTCGCAAACCTCCAGGAGGAAACTCTGGAAGTCGCTGCCCGCAATTCGATTTTCGTGGCGCATATGATCAGCAATTCGCTAAAGCATACGCCGCCCCTCAATCTCCTGCGCGGCCTTGCAACGATCCGGTCCGGTGAAAACAAGAACACCCTGGATATGAAGCACAATGGCGTTGTGCCGGTGGTGGATCTCGGGCGGATCTATGCTTTGCGCGGTGAGATCAAGGCCGTCAACACACGAGCCCGGCTTGTCGAGGCCAAGGAAAAGGGTCAGTTGAGCCAATCCGGCGGCGGCGATCTGATCGACGCTTATGACCTGATCGCTGAAACGCGGCTCTTGCACCAGGTGGATTTGATCAAGCAGGGCTTGCCACCGAACAACTTCATGCAACCCTCGATCTTGTCAGACTTTGAGCGCAGCCATTTGCGTGATGCCTTTGTTGTGGTCAAAACTATGCAGTCGTCGGCGGGGCAGGGCCGTGGCATGCTGAATTAAAAACACCGGACTAGGGGCTTAGCGTCTCCTCGCTATCCGGATGGGGGAGTGAATGTTTGTTGAACTGATTGCAACGATTGTTGCCGGTATTGCTGCCGCAGGGCTTGTGATGCTGATCAACCGGGCGCTGGGCGGCCGGATGCCGAAGTGGCTTGCCCCCGTCATGGCGGGTGTTGCCATGCTCGCGACCACCATCTCAAGTGAATACGGCTGGTACGAGCGGACCCGCGAAACGCTGCCTGAGGGCCTCGTCGTTGCGCAGACCGTTGAAAACCGGTCCTTCTACCGGCCCTGGACTTTCGCCCTGCCTTATGTCGAGCGGTTTGTTGCGATCGACACTTTGTCGATCAAGACCCATGACGCTCAGCCGGGGATGAAACTCGCCGACGCTTACTACTTCGGCCGCTGGTCGACGGTGAACAAGTTGCCGGTGCTGACCGATTGTACCGAAACGCGCCGGGCGGCTCTCATTGATGCCGTCACCTTTGAAGACAGTGGCACAATCGACGGCATACAGTGGGTTCAGGTACCGGAGAGCGATCCGATGGTGTCAACGATCTGCGGAGTGGGATGATGCTGACGTCACTCAGTTTGCGATTGCGAGTATTTCTCATGTTCTTGGGAATGACTGCGGCTGTCTGGGTGGCAATTGGTCTTGCACTTTACATGGGATTGGGGCGCGCTGCAGAGACTGGTTTGGCCGGTGCTTTCACCTTCTCCGGAATCCTTCTGTTCTTTCTCTCACTGGCGATCTTTACCGGATGCTGGTTTTTGTTCGACACCAATGTCGCCAAGCCGGTCGAACGCATTGCCGCGGCCATGCGCACAAGGGCGCATGCTGGTGTAGAGGTCTCTGTCGATCAAAATGAGGCGCGCTATCTCGGGGATCTGGGTCCGGCCGTTGCAGCCGTAACCGGCGAATTGTCAAAAGCCTCAGAGGATGCTGAGGGGATTGTCGCCGAAGAAACCGCGCGGCTCGCAGCGGAGCGGGCGCATCTTGCATTGCTGCTGACGGAAATCCCGGTTGCAATTGTTCTGGTCAGTCCGACCCATCAGATCATGCTCTATGACGGACAGGCTGCTGATGTTTTGAAACAGGTGCATGTTCCGCGCCTCAGCTCGTCCATCTACGACTATTTCACCGAAAGCGAACTGCGGCCGGGGTTTGAACAGCTGACCGAGGCCCGGCGGGAAGTGGATGTTGAGGTGCATGGAACCAAAGGCAATCTCTTGTTTCAGCTGCGCTTGAAGAAGCTGAGCGAAGCCTCTGGCTTTATGATCTTGATCGACAGCACGAACGCGCGCATAGCGCCAGACGCTGCGCGCCCGTTGATCTATGACTTTGATCTGACCGAGCGCGATACTGAAAAGGCCATAGAAAACTGTTCCCTCAGCGAGCTCTCTTTCACGGTGTTCGATACCGAGACAACCGGTTTGATGCCGAACAAGGACGATATTGTGCAGATCGGAGCCGTTCGGGTCGTCAATGGACGCATGGTTCCAGGCGAACGAATTGATCAATTGGTCGATCCCGGCCGGCCTATTCCTGCTGCTTCCAGCAAGGTTCACGGGATCTCGGACACCATGGTCGCCGATGCGCCCAAACCTCTGGAGGCGGTGGCGGACTTCCATGAATTCGCGCGCGAGTCAGTCATCGTTGCCCATAATGCGCCGTTCGATCTGGCGTTCTTGCACAAATACGGAAGAGTTGCCGGTTTGGAGTGGCCCCATCCGATTCTGGACACGGTGCTTTTGTCAGCGGTGGTGTTCGGCTCGAACGAGGTACACACGCTCGACGCATTGTGTGACAGGCTTTGCATAGAAATCCGGCCTGAAGTCCGTCACACCGCACTTGGCGATGCGGAAGCCACCGCTGAGGCTCTTTGCAAGTTGCTGCCCATCCTCACGTCGAAGGGTTTTGAGACCTTCGGCGATGTCATCCAGGAAACCCGGAAGCACGGGCGCCTCCTGAAGGACATGAACTGATCCAGAAAATGCGCTTAAGAGGTAATCGAAGATCTGTCAGATGACTGTCAGATTATGCTGCGCCGCGTCATTTTAGTTTCGTTTGCAGTGCGAATAACGTCGATTAAATTTCAAATTTGTTTTCAACTTGGACAATTCGAAAGCAAATTTCGCTGGTTTTTTGTCAGATATGTGTCACAATTGCGCTGTATCGGGTTTCGTTTCGTCTTAAAAGTCGGAAAAGTCTAACGAGCCTATTTCGAGAATGTATATATTTTTCAACATCTTATATCTCGATAATCCCACTCAAACTATCTACTAAATTTTTAGTTTGACAATGCGGCTTCCCTGAGTCCAATTTATCACAGCCGGATAAATGTCGGCATAGATACTCTCATGGGAGGAAATAAAGATGCGCAAGTATCTTCTCTGCGCAGTTGCGGCCAGCGCCGTGATTGCAGGAGCAGGGTCTGCTTTTGCCGATGAGGCGGCAGCACAAAAGTGGATCGACCAGGAATTCCAGCCATCCGTTCTGACCAAGGATGAGCAGCTTGCAGAAATGCAGTGGTTCATTCAGGCAGCAGAACCGTTCAACGGCATGGAAATCAACGTTCTGTCCGAAGGCATTCCGACTCACTCTTACGAGTCCGAAGTTCTGACCAAGGCCTTTGAGGAAATCACCGGTATCAAGGTGAACCACCAGATCCTCGGCGAAGGTGAAGTGGTGCAGGCTGTTCAGACACAGATGCAGACCGGCCGGAACCTCTATGACGCTTATGTCAATGACTCCGACCTGATCGGTACGCACTCCCGTCTGCAGCTCGCCTACAACCTGACCGACTGGATGGCAGGCGACGCAAAAGACGTGACCAACCCTGGTCTCGATCTCGACGACTTCATGGGTATCCAGTTCACCACCGGTCCGGATGGCGATCTGTACCAGCTTCCCGACCAGCAGTTCGCGAACCTCTACTGGTTCCGTAAAGACTGGTTTGACCGTGAAGACCTGAAAACGGCCTTCAAGGACAAGTACGGCTACGATCTCGGCGTTCCGGTCAACTGGTCCGCATACGAGGACATCGCTGAGTTCTTCTCAAATGATGTCAAAGAAATCGACGGCGTCGCGATTTACGGTCACATGGACTATGGTAAGCGCGCTCCCGATCTCGGCTGGCGCATGACCGATGCATGGCTCTCCATGGCTGGTGCAGGCGACAAGGGCGAGCCGAACGGCGTTCCGGTTGACGAGTGGGGCATCCGCATGGAAGCCGGCACATGTAACCCGGTCGGTGCATCCGTGTCCCGCGGTGGTGCTGCAAACGGCCCGGCGGCTGTTTACGCGATCCGCAAGTGGGATGAGTGGCTGCGCAACTATGCGCCTCCAGGCGCTGCAAGCTTCGACTTCTACCAGTCTCTGCCGGCTCTGAGCCAGGGCAACGTTGCTCAGCAGATCTTCTGGTACACCGCGTTCACTGCGGACATGGTGAAGCCGAAGTCTGAAGGCAACAACACTGTGGACGACGAGGGTACCCCGCTGTGGCGTATGGCTCCGAGCCCGCATGGTCCTTACTGGGAAAAAGGCCAGAAGGTTGGTTACCAGGACGTGGGTTCCTGGACGATCCTGAAGTCCACTCCGGTTGACCGCGCAAAAGCTGCATGGCTTTACGCTCAGTTCGTTGTTTCCAAAACAGTCGACACCAAGAAGAGCCACGTGGGTCTGACGTTCATCCGCGACAGCACCGTCAACCACGAGTCCTTCACCGAGCGTGCGCCGAAACTCGGCGGCTTGGTTGAGTTCTACCGCTCTCCGGATCGTGTTGCCTGGTCCCCGACCGGTGTCAACGTTCCGGATTATCCGAAGCTGGCCCAGATCTGGTGGCAGCAGATCGGTGACGTGAACTCCGGTGCCTTCACCCCGCAAGAGGCTATGGACCGCCTCGCGCAGGAAATGGACATCGTCATGTCCCGTATGCAGCAGGCTGATGAGCGTGCCAACGTCTACGGTGGTTGCGGACCGCGTCTGAATGAAGAGCGTGACGCAGAATACTGGCTGTCTCAGCCGGGTGCTCCGAAGGCCAAGCTCGCAAACGAGAAGCCGCAGGGCGAAACCGTCAACTACGACGAACTGGTTGCTCGCTGGCAGCAGTGATCACCTGATCTGTCTTGACCAAAACATCGGACCGGGGCGTGTCCCCGGTCCTTCACCGATCCGAATGTGACAGGCGGCTGCGACACTGAATTCGCGCTTGGGCCTGGACGGACGCGGGCAGCAAAAATGTCTTTACAACTTAAAAACGTCAGTAAGCGCGTGGGCTCCATCACCCATGTGAAGGAAACCACCTTGTCTCTCGAACCAGGGCATTTCAATGTTCTGCTCGGAGAAACCGGATCCGGCAAGACCTCGCTCATCAAGCTGATGGCGGGCCTCGACAGCCTCGCGACCGGTGAAATCATTATCAATGGCAAGGACGTGTCCAGCCTGAGTGCGCAAAAGCGCAATATCAGCCTGGTTCACCAGTTCTTCGTCAACTACCCGCACATGACGGTGTTCGACAACATCGCCTCACCGCTCAAGATCGCGGGTGTCGCCAAGTCGGAGATCGCGGATCGCGTTGCAGAAGCTGCAAAGTTGATGAAGCTGGATCCTTACCTGCAACGCAATCCGCATGAGTTGTCCGGTGGGCAGCAACAGCGGTGTGCTCTTGCACGTGCGATCGTCAAGGAAAGCGACGCGGTGTTCCTCGATGAACCGCTTGCCAACCTCGATTACAAACTTCGCGAAGAATTGCGCGACCAGCTTCCCGAGCTGTTTGCCGGACGCGGGGCTGTCGTTGTCTACGCGACGTCGGAACCTGAAGAGGCACTTCTTCTGGGCGGGCGCACGGCGCTGATGACCGATGGCAATGTCGTTCAGTTCGGCCCAACGGCGGAGATCTACCGGCAGCCAAAAGATCTGGATGCCGCCAAGGTGTTCTCCAACCCGCCGATCAACACGGCCGAGGTCTCCAAGCAGGGGAACGAGGTCATCTTGAACGACCAGACCCGCTGGACACTGTCGGGTGCTGCTGCCGGTCTTTCCGACGGCATTTACACGCTGGCTATCCGCCCGCACCACGTCATGCCGGTCGAGACCGCGCACAATACTGTGCGCCTTGAGGGCCATGTGCAGGTTACCGAGCTCAGCGGTTCTGAAAGCAGCGCGCACTTTGATATGGACGGTCAGTCCTGGGTGTCTTTGTCTCCAGGCGTGCACCCCTACTTCGTCGGTGAGGTCCACACGTTCTATCTGGATCCGAACCACTGTTTCTTCTTTGCCCCGAGTGGCGAGCTGGTGGCGTAAGGAGAGGACTTCATGGCACAAATCACGCTTTCAAATCTGCGTCACAGCTATCACCCCAATCTAAAGAGTGATGCTGACTACGCGCTGAAGAAGATCGACCTGACGTGGGAAGACGGTGGAGCCTATGCGCTTCTTGGGCCGTCCGGCTGCGGCAAGTCCACGCTTCTCAACATTATCTCCGGTCTGCTCGTTCCCTCGGAAGGTAAGATCCTTTTCGGCGATCAGGACGTGACATCTCTGCCGCCGGCAAAACGCAACATCGCTCAGGTGTTCCAGTTTCCGGTCATCTACGACACGATGACCGTCTACGACAATCTAGCGTTCCCGCTGCGCAACCGGGGCCGCGACGAGGACATCGTCAAGCAGCGGGTCACCGCGATTGCCGAGATGCTTGAAGTCACGGACATGCTGAACACCCGCGCGGCGAACCTGTCACCGGACAACAAACAGAAGATCTCGATGGGCCGCGGTCTCGTCCGCCAGGACGTCAATGTCGTGATGTTTGACGAGCCGCTGACTGTGATCGATCCGCACCTGAAGTGGAAGCTCCGTTCCAAACTGAAGGAACTTCACCAGCGGGTGAAGGCGACCATGATCTATGTGACGCATGATCAGACCGAAGCTTTGACGTTCGCTGACAAGGTCGTGGTGATGCAGGATGGCGAAATCGTTCAGATGGGGACCCCGGTTGAATTGTTCGAGCGGCCTGCACACACCTTCGTTGGACACTTTATCGGTTCTCCGGGCATGAACGTTCTGCCATGTGACGTGAAAGGCGGCGCTGCCTTCTTCGGCGGTGAACAAGTGAGCCTTGAAGGTCCGGCCAAGGACGTCGCAGATGGCGGCGCTGAAGTCGGCATTCGTCCGGAATTTGTCTCCATTGCTTCTAACGGGCAGGGCGTTGATGCCGTGGTCCGCAAGGTTGCGGACGTTGGCCGTCACAAGGTGGTGGAAGCCATCGCTCATGACAGCCGCATTCACGCGATCCTGGAAGGGGAGGCGCCAAGCGCCGGTGAGGCCGTGAAGCTTCAGTTCAAACAATCCCAGACCCGTCTCTACAAGGACGGCTGGCTGGCCAGTTCCCCAGAGGAGGCTGCCTGATGAAAACGCAAAATCAACGCGCCTGGTTCTTTGTTCTCCCCGTTCTCCTTCTGGTGGCGTTCAACGCGCTCATCCCGATGATGACCGTGGTGAACTACTCCGTTCAGGAGACCTTTGGCGATAACCTGTTCTTCTGGGAAGGCCTTCGCTGGTTCCAGGAAGTTCTGCAGTCCGAACGCTTTCATAATGCGCTTGGCCGCCAGTTCTTCTTCACCTTCATGATCCTGATCATCGAGATTCCTCTTGGCATTGCGATCGCGCTTTCAATGCCGAAGAAGGGGCCTTGGGTTCCGGTTTGCCTGGTTCTGATGGCTCTGCCGATGCTGATCCCGTGGAACGTGGTCGGTGCGATGTGGAATATCTTCACCCTGCCGGATATCGGCCTTCTCGGGTACTTCCTGAACCACACTCTGGGCATTTCCTACGACATGACCCAGGATCCGGTTGCCGCCTGGGTGACGATCATCGTCATGGACGTCTGGCATTGGACGTCTCTGGTCGTGCTCCTGAGTTATGCCGGTCTGGTGTCCATTCCGAACGCCTACTATCAGGCTGCTGAGATCGATGGTGCGTCCAACTGGGCCGTGTTCCGCTTCATTCAGTTGCCGAAGATGAAAACGGTTCTGACGATCGCGATCCTGCTCCGCTTTATGGACAGCTTCAACATCTACACCGAACCGTTCGTCTTGACCGGTGGTGGTCCTGGCAACTCGACCACGCTTTTGTCCATCGATCTGGTGAAAATCGCCCTTGGTCAGTTCGACCTTGGTCCGGCTGCCGCCATGTCCCTCATCTACTTCGCCATCACGCTGCTGACCTCCTGGTTGTTCTACACGCTGATGACGAGAGACGACAACAAAGCTTGAGGAGAACCATCATGAGAATGAGAAATCTGGTTCCCATCCTGTACATCCTCTTCTTGATGTTGCCGATTTATTGGCTCGTCGCGATGAGTTTCAAAACCACCAACGAGATCCTTTCCGGGTTCTCCTTGTTCCCGCAGACCTGGACGTTCGAGAACTACATCGCGATCTTCACCGATCCGACTTGGTACTGGGGCTACATCAACTCGATCATCTACGTGACACTCAACACGGTGATCTCGGTGTCTGTGGCTCTGCCGGCAGCATATGCCTTCTCCCGCTACTCTTTCGTGGGCGACAAGCATCTGTTCTTCTGGTTGCTCACCAACCGGATGGCGCCGGCCGCCGTCTTCGCACTGCCGTTCTTCCAGCTCTATTCCGCCGTTGGCCTGTTCGACACGCACTTGGCTGTTGCACTTGCGCACTGCCTGTTCAATGTGCCGCTGGCGGTCTGGATCCTGGAAGGGTTCATGAGCGGTGTGCCTAAGGAACTGGACGAGACCGCTTACGTCGACGGATATTCCTTCCCGCGGTTCTTCATGACGATCTTCCTGCCGGCCATCAAGTCCGGTGTGGGTGTTGCAGCTTTCTTCTGCTTCATGTTCTCCTGGGTGGAAATGCTTCTGTCCAAGACACTGACAGCGGTTGAGGCAAAGCCGATTGCCGCCGTCATGACACGGACGGCGTCGTCAGCCGGATATGAACTCGGGCTTTTGGCGGCCGCCGGGACGCTGACAATCATCCCGGGCGCGATCGTGATCTACTTTGTCCGTAACTACATTGCCAAGGGCTTTGCCCTGGGGAGGGTGTAATGCTGGGATGGATGGCCTGGACCTGGCCGACGGCCCTTTTGTTTGTCGGCATTTTCAGCGCAATTGGGTTCCTGACGGTGCTTGAGCTGAAATTCCCTGGCGGGGCAGAACGCGTCGGTATTTTGCGCCTGACCACGACCCGCGGTGATCGCCTCTTCATCACGCTGCTCGGAACGGCCTATATCTTCCTGGCCTGGCTGGGTCTGGTCGGCATGCCGCTGTGGTGGCCGTTGGCAATCAGTATTGGCTGGGGTGTCTTCTGCTTCTGGAAGGTTTAGTGCCGGCTGGACGCAAAGATTAGACGTGGAAGTTTCACAAGAGATGGTGCAAAAATAGGGATGTTAAGTTCCATCCGAACCGCATGATTGCAGGACGAGAATGAGAAAGCGTAAAAGCAACGAGTTGCTCACCGAAGTCGAACTGGAGTTCATGACTGAACTTTGGAAGATCGGCGAAGGTTCCGTGCGGGATATCCTCGCATGTTTGCCGCCAGAGAGAAAACTTGCCTATACGTCCTGTGCAACGATCATGCGGATTCTGGATGAAAAGGGCTTCGTGGACAGCCGAAAAGATGGGAAGACATTGATCTATTCCCCGCGGCTCTCCAAAGATTCCTACCAGTCCCGTTCCTTGCGAAACCTGTCAGACAAGTTGTTCGACGGGACGCCCGCCTCATTGGTGGCGCGTCTCGTCGACGACTACGATCTTTCGGAGAACGATCTGGAGGAAATAAGAGCGTTACTGGACAGGAGGAGGACAGATGACGCTACCTAACCAGATTTTCGATATCTACATCGACCTCAACATAACCTTCGCCATCACGGCGGTGGTTTGGCTGGTCGCGAAATTGGTCCTGGAGCGATTGGGCATCAAACTGGCCTATTCCGTTCAGCTCGGTCTGTTGAATGGCTTGTTTGTCATCACCGCACTCTCTCCGGGAGCCGTTGCCCTTTATCGTCACCTTCTGGATGCCGGTGTTGTTCCAGGCGCTATGTCCGTGAACTTGTCCGATATGGTCGTCTCGCAGTATTTGCGGGGCGGTATTGCCATTCCGGCGCAGGATTTCCAGTCTCTTTTGGGCCTGCGAGCACAGCTTTCTACGGAAATCCTGTCCCTGACCTCTGTGCTTGGCGCTGGGATCGTGGCGGTCTTCCTTGCAGGTGTCACGTTTTTCGGGCTGAAACTCGCCAAGGGCTTCATTCAGCTGAACCGGGCTTTGGCCTCTTGTCATGTCTGGCGGGACCACGGCAGGCTCCGGCTTTTGCTCTCTGACACAGCCGTTGTTCCGTATTCGGCCCGCGGATTGACCCGGAATTACGTGGTGCTGCCAAGCGAGCTTCTGACCCAGAGCGAAGACCTCAAGCTCGTCTTGAAACATGAGTTTGAGCATCTGCGGCAAGGGGATGTGACGTGGGAGATCGGTCTGGAACTGCTGCGCCCGTTGTTTTTCTGGAATCCGTTCTTCTACATCTGGAAGTCGGAGGTCGAGCGCCTGCGTGAACTGGCTTGCGATCAAAAGGTCGCGGAGAACGCGCAAGTGGATCTGAAGTCCTATTGCATGTGCCTGTTGCGCGCCGCGAAAGCCGGGATTCAAAAGCGTGAAGCCTTTTTGAACCAAAACCGATCCAGCGTTGCAGCCGTCGCGCTGATCGAGGTGCAGGACCGCTTGCTTCGGCGCTCGCCATCCCAAAAGCTCCGCAGCCGTGTCGAAGCGTTGATGGAACAAGACCGGGCCAAACCGCATACCGGGCTGGTGGCCTTGGTGATTGTTCCAATGGCAGCGGTGGTGTTCCTTACCGGGCTTGCTATTCAAAAGCCTGCGGACTGGAGCCAGGATCGCTTGATGTTGTCAGCGATCATCAATCTGGAGCGCCTCGAGACGATCAATGCATTCGGCAAGGCGCCGTATCGATAAGCTGCGTTTTGTCTCGGCCAAAGATCAGGATCCCCGGCTGAACGCCGGGGATTTTTCGTGTCCGCCCGATCGGATCGATTGTTACGCGTCTTCGAATATACCGTTCACAATTTCATATATAGTCGATCAAGACTGAGTTTATTACCTCTTATTCATGAACAAACCGGCGATATCCGCTGGCGACATGACTCTGGAGAGACCGATGAGCTCTGATGTTAAGACGATCCTGCATATTGACGCATCCGCACGCAAAACCGGCTCCGTAACGCGAGAGCTGACTGAGACGCTGGTCAAGTCGCTTGCGACGGCGAACAGGGATGCGAAGATCCTGACCCGCGACGTGTCTCAAGGTCTGCCATTTATTGATGAGACCTGGGTCGGAGCGACTTTTACAGATCCGGCTGAGCGCACGCCGGAGCAGCGCTTGAAACTCGCCGTGTCCGATACGCTTGTTTCAGAGCTGAAGGCGGCGGAAGTGGTTGTCATTGGTACACCGATTTACAATTTTTCGGTGCCTGCAGCTTTGAAAGCTTGGATCGACCAGGTTGCGCGCGCTCGGGAGACGTTCCAGTACACCGAGAACGGTCCTGTTGGTCTTTTGAAAGACAAAAAAGCGATCATAGCAGTGGCGTCCGGTGGTACACAGGCCGGGTCTGAAATCGACTTCGCGACGACCTACCTAAAGCACTTCCTTGGTTTCCTAGGCATCACTGATGTGACCGTGATCGCAGCGGATCAGCTGATGGTCAATCCGGACAAGCGCGCGGATGCGATATCGCTTGCAGAGCAACTGGCAGCCTAAGACGCGCAGCGTCCCGCTCCCAAACCAGAGAGAGAATGAAAAAACCGGCGCGGCTTCTTAAGCCCACGCCGGTTTTCCATGTTGTACGCCCCCGTGAATCTCTTTTTCACGTTGTCTGCAACGCAGTCACTCGCGCCCCTGCACTTTACATTTCGTGTTGCTCTTATGTGCAGCCGCTTGGTGTTCCTTTGGTTGTTTTTTCTTTCCTCGTTGCAGATAAAAATTCCGGTCCAGCCTATTTTTTGAAGCGCATTAGCAGGCGCTACAATTCTATTTCCCTGCTGGACCAACCTCGAGATATCAGATCAGTCCCAGAACAATTGCAGCCAAAAACGCAAAAGCTGCAAAGAATGCGATCATGTTCAGGTTACGTACAAGAGTCATCTGTATTCCTCCCGTCACATCGGTCACAGCCGCTCACATTAATGCAGTCTTAACGAGAAGCGAAGGAAAAAAGATGCTGCATCGCAGCGCTCTCAGGTCCCGCAGGTTGCAAGCGAAGCGAATTCGTGAATGAGGCACCTAAAAACTCGGTATCTGAAGTAGTGGTCTATTAAGCCGGTCGCGATACTCTATACGGAACAACGCGTGGCGCGCTGCGGAGAGAGAATGACCGAATTGGCAAAGCTTGCTGATCTTGCAAAGGATTCAAGCACAGCAGGCCGCAAAAGCCTTATAGCAACGCTGACCGAGATGTTTCTGGCTGCTGGTGATGCCCGCGGCGAGAACACGGCTTTTTTGTTCGGGGATATCGCTCTCAAATTGTTGGGCGATCTGGAGGAAGACACCCGGGCAGAGCTCGCCGCACGGGTCGCGAAAGACGATTTTGCACCGCATCAACTCATGCTCGAATTGGCGAAGGATACCCTTGCTGTCGCCGAACCCGTCCTTACGAACTCGCCTGTTTTGAAGTCTGAGGACTTGGTTGAGATCGCTTCCTCCGCGTCCATGGACCATCTTGAAGCGATCGCGGTCAGGGTTCCGATTGAAGAGGCTGTGACTTCTATCCTTGTCGATCGGGGTGATCCGTCCGTGTTGTCCAAGGTCGCTGCCAATGAGGGCGCGGAAATCGCCGACAACTCTTTCATGACGATCGTCGACAAGGTTGGCCGGGATGAGGCGGTGCAAGCCGCATTGATCGGGCGTCCAGATCTGCCTCTTGAGGTCGGCCAGGTTCTTCTGCCGCTCTTGACCGAAGAGCTTCAAAAACAAGTGCTTGCTTTGGGCAAAGACAATTACTTGGCCCAAATGCTGGCGCAGGCTTCCAAGGAAAAGAAGAAAAACCAGCTGGAAACGATTGAGCGGGCGAAGCTCCAGGTGAATGCCCTTGTCAAGGACATCAAAAGCGGCCGTCAAATGGTCGATGAGGCTGTCCGTAAGTTTGCAAAGGCAGGCCAGGCAACGGAACTTGCTCTGTTACTGGCTGGATTGAGTGATCTGCCGCCCGCAGCTGTATCCCAATTGCTGTTCAGCCCGAACGACAAACCGCTTATCATCCTCTGCAAGGCCAACAATGTCAGGGCTGAGGCCTATAAGGACATCCTGATGATGCGGGCGCAGCGGCTGAATATTGGTGGAATGGAACTGAACGAAGCGATCCAGCGCTTTGGACTCATGAGCGTTGAAGGCGCCAAGAGATCGCTGGAAGTCCTACGGCAAACATCTCAGGCTGCGGCGGCCAAGCCGACCGGGACGGCAGGCGAGCCATCGTCACAGCCGCCAAAAAAAGTGCCTTTTGCCGCCCACCGATGAGACGTTATCACGGGCTATGCCGCGACGCTTTGCAGATCTTTGATATGTCGATGAAAAGCCTCTGAGGCCTTAGGGTTGCTGTGAGCTCAGCTGCTTGATCTTTGCAAGGTGGCAGTCATCGCCGCCGCTGAGATCAAAAATCCGCCGCCGACACGGTTGATCAGCCTGAGCAAGGACGGGCTGCGCAGCTTCTGGCCGACGGCTGCTGCCGCAAAGGCATAAACAGCGGCATTCACGATCCCAAGCACGACGAAGGTGATCCCCAGCAGGAACAGCTGCGGGACGACGGGCGCCTGCGGTGCGATGAAGTGCGGCAGAAAGGCCATGAAGAAGACAATTCCCTTCGGGTTCAACGCTGTCACCACGTAAGCGTGCCAGAAGATCTTGCCGGCCGGAATGTCGGCAACGGTATGGGGCCCGAGAGCCGACGGGCGGCTGCGCCACATCTTCAGACCCAGCCAGACAAGATAAGCGGCGCCGACCCATTTGAGCACTGTGAACGCCGTCGCAGAAGCGGCCAGCAACGCGCCCAGGCCCAGAAGTGAAGCCGCGGCAGCCGTGGCGTCTCCAAGGCCCACACCCATTACGCTCGCCGCCGCGGATTTCCGTCCTTGCGTCAACGCGTAGCTGACGACCAGCATGATCGTTGGCCCGGGAATGGCCAAAACGATGAGGGTTGCAGCGACATAAGCAAGATAAAGTTCAAGAGTCATTCTGGTGCCAATCTTCTATCTGGTTCGCGACCATAGACCTCTGGACCGAAATCGACAATGATATTGGTGTGATCGTCGCAGCCGGATCGGACGAAATGCAGGCATTGGTTTTATTGTTTTGTTTTTGCCTGATTTCTGTCGGTGCACCAGCCTTTGGTCAGGATACTTCTCCTCCAGCGCCATCTTCAAAGCCGCTCACGCCGGACACTCAAGACCGGTTTGTTGAAGGTGTCGACCTGCCGAGGAAGAAGCCAGACGCCGAACTTGGTAAGCCTGTAGCCCCATCGGTCCAGCAGGTGACTGAGCAACTCTGCGAACTGCCAAGGGTGACTTTTGTTCAGCGCCCGGCGATTGAGACCGACAACGGCTGCGGATTTGAAAATGTTGTCGCCGTGACGAAAGTCGGTCTGAAAAGCGGAGATGAAATCTCCTTTCCAGGTCCTGTCATGATCACATGCGAGTTTGCACAGGTGGTGGCGGATTGGATCCGGCAAGATGTTCTTCCGTCTGCCCGCAAAGAGCTTGGTATGGACGTCACCGGGCTCCTGACAGGACCAGGATATCAGTGCCGGCGCCGCAACAATCTCCCGGATGGGAAGCTTTCCGAGCACGCACTTGGCAAGGCGGTCGACGTTTCCGGTTTCCGGTTGGCGAATGGGGATGTCATTTCGATCATGAAAGACTGGCCGAAACCGGAGACGGCCCCGGGCAAGTTCCTAAGAGCGATCCACGCCGCAGCTTGCAAGCGCTTTACAACCGTGCTGGGTCCGGATGCCGATCCCAATCATGAGGCTCATTTTCATCTGGATACCGGCTGTCACGGCAAAGACTGTACGTACCTCATTTGTCAGTAAAATTCGGTCACAGCTTGCAATTTTAGCCATAGCTTGTTCCTCTCATGGTCATGACGAAACAATCGGAGACGCCTATGGAGCGTTACAAAACTGCTGCTGAAGTTGCCTTGGACTTGCGTCCGGATCACCCAATTTACTGTTTCCGGCCGTCTGTGCTCCGCGCGGATGCGCAGAACTTCAAAAAGCTGTTCCCCGGGAAAACGGCCTATGCCGTGAAGACCAATGGCGAACCCTTTGTCCTGAAGGAATTGGCGGCGGCGGGGTATGACTGTTTTGATGTGGCGTCACCAGCAGAGTTTGCCGCCGTGCGTGAAGCAGCGCCAAAGGCGGAAATGCTCTACATGCACCCGATCAAGGCGCAATCCGACATTCGTCTCGCCCTGGAGCATTACGGTATCCGGGTGATGTCGCTCGACCATGAAGATGAGGTGGCAAAGATCCTCCGGATTGTCCGGGCTTTGGACATTGATCCTGCGAAAATCACACTCTTTGTGCGGATCGCGACCAAGGGGCATGCGGCGTATGAGCTGTCGAAGAAATTTGGCGCCGCGCCGGGACATGCGGTTGAACTTTTGCAACGGATTCACAGGATTGGATTCAAATGCGGTCTCTGTTTCCACGTCGGCAGTCAGATTGAAGAGCCGGAAACCTATGAGCGGGCATTGGCCTCCGCCGATTGGATCCGCTCCCGCGCTGGCGTTCCGATTGTAGAGCTTGATGTCGGCGGCGGGTTCCCGGCCGTTTACGGCCATGATCCCAGGCGCAAGGTACCTGATCTGCCGTCCCTGGAAGAGTTGATGGGACAAATCCGCTCAGACATTACCGAATGGGCGTTTGACGATATGCCGCTGGTGGCGGAACCGGGCCGGGTCGTTGTGGCAAGGTCCATATCGCTGATCGTCCGGGTGCTTCTGAAGAAAGGCCGCCGGCTCTACATCAATGATGGGATTTGGGCGTCTCTCTCGGACAGCTGGACCGGCAAAATCACCTTGCCGGCTCGCTTTATCCCGGACCCGGCGCGGCGCACACGCTCCGGCAAGGCCGATAACATCGTGCCGTTCAAGGTCTGCGGGGCCACCTGTGACAGCGTTGATATTCTCTCCCGGCCGTTCTGGCTTCCCGAGACGGTCGACACCGGGGATTGGATCGAAATCGGCCATATCGGCGCTTATAGCCTGTCTCTCAGGACCCGGTTTAACGGCTTCTACCCAGATACGGTGATCGAGGTGGACACTCCGTTTGATGCGGGTGAAGAACCGGAAGGATTTGCCTCGATCGAGACCATGGCTGACTAGAGCACACGCAAAAGGATCCAGACAAAAAGCGGCGGCAGCGAGTGGCCAGTTCGGCTGGCCTGTCGCTGTCCGCCTCGGGTCGTTGAGGTCTCGAGGGATGGTATTTCCACCCTCCAAGTGTCTGCCATTCACTGGCAGAATTTCTGAACGCCGCTGTAGGTGGTAAACGTTCCGGTCGATGGATTGAAAGACCGGTACTTCGACGAACAATAGTCGTACCAAGCCGGGCTCCAGGGCTGAAATCCGACCGGCCCGCTGACGTGCCCCGGATAAGGGGCGCGCGGGTAGGGATATGCCGGGCCACGCGGCGGACCTGCATAAGACGGCTTGTTGGTTGCTCCCAAAATGATTGCACCGGCAGCAAGTCCAATGACACCGGCAGCGATGGCCGCGCCAACGTTATTGTTGTTCTTGTGCTTATGGATATGTTTGTGCTTGTGATAATGCCGATTGTGTCCGCGGTGCGGGCGGTGGCCCTCATGCCAGCCGCCACCGTGACGCCAGCCATCGCGCGGACCTGCTTCTGCGGCAGATACCGCCGGCAACATTAGGGCGCCGGTGAGGGCAACGGCCAGGATGCGTTTAGCGAAGGTTTGCATCGATTTACTCTCCGTTTGGGGCGCGCCATTTGCGCTGCCGTGATCTGATGATGCAACATTGCCAAAAGCGCGCTGAACCGGTCCTGAGATTGCCGTTCATCTTGTGTTCAGATTTCTCAGGTTGTGTGTCCCAAGCAGGAGGCCGCATGGCAGATAGTCAGGAAAATCAATCAAATAACGAAAAGTCGGTGATCCGGGATACAGATGACGAGGCCCGGAAATTGGCCAAAGAATTGATCCGGACGGCCCGTTTCGGCGCCTTGGCAGCCTTGGAACCTGAGACCGGATATCCCCTGGCGAGCCGGGTTGCCGTTGCAACAGATCTTGATGGAACGCCCGTGATCCTCACCAGCACTTTGTCTGGCCACACAAGTGCGATCCTCGCCAACCCCGCCTGTTCGTTGATGGTTGGTGAACCGGGGAAGGGCGACCCTCTGGCCCACCCGAGGATATCGTTGTTCTGCAAAGCGCGCCGTGTAGAGCGGGAAACGGATGAACATGCTCGTTTGCGCCGGCGCTACCTCTTCCGTCACCCCAAGGCCGAGCTTTATGTCGACTTCGGAGATTTCTCGTTCTTTGCCCTGGATCTACAGCGGGCAAGCCTCAACGGGGGCTTTGGCAAGGCGTTTGAACTCGGCAAGGAAGATCTTCTGACCGATGTTGCCGACGTGCAGGCCTGGTCGGCGATGGAAAGTGGCGCGGTCGATCACATGAACGAGGACCACCGCGACGCCATAAAACTTTATGCCGAAGTTCTCCTGAACGCTGAAGACGCCAACTGGCGGCTGGCATGCCTCGACCCCGAGGGGCTCGACCTCGTGGCGGGAGACCGGATTGTGCGTTTGTGGTTTCAGGAGCGGCTCGCAGACCCCGCGCGGCTTCGGGAAGCCCTGGTTGCGCTGGCACTTCAGGCGCGCAATCAGGATTGAGCAGAGAGCTGGGCGGTCTCAAGCCGCCCGGAGATGCCCAAGAAAATCCTCAAGGCTTGTTTGGACCGTGTTGATCTGAGTTGCGACGAGCTCAACCCCGCCCACGACATCTTTCAGTTTTTTACCGGAAGCCTCGGCCGAACGGTTCACCTGGGTAATGTTTTCCGAAATCTCCGTGCTGCCATGGGCCACTTCCGAGGCGTTCTTGGCAATCTCAGATGTCACCGCGTCCTGTTCTTCAATGGCTGAGGCAATGCCAGCGATCTTGTCGCGGACATCTGTCATGGACCGGACCACATCTTGGATGGAAACCGAGCAGGAGGCCGCTCCGGACTGGACACCGGTCAGCTGCGTGCCGATCTGTTCGGTCGCTTGGCCGGTTTGGGTGGCAAGGGCTTTGACTTCCGACGCAACGACCGCGAACCCTTTTCCGGCTTCTCCAGCACGGGCCGCTTCGATCGTGGCATTCAAGGCCAGTAGGTTGGTTTGACCGGCAATGTCCGTGATGAGCTTAAGCACATCATTGATCTCACTCGCTGCAGCCGACAGGGACGAGACGGTTTCTTCCGAGGTTTCAGCTTGTTTGGAGGTCTGGTCCGTTGATGTGTTCGCTAAGGTCACCTGCCGGGCAATCTCCTGAATAGAAGCGGCAAGTTCTTCGGCGGCTGATGCGACAGACTGGACGCTGGCCGTGGATTGTTCAGCGGCTGCGGCGACCGTATGGGAGCGATTGATCGTATCGGAACTCATTTGAGCAAGATCATCCGCGTGCACCGATAGTTTTTGTAAGGCCGATTGAACCTCCGAGCAGCTGGTCATCATCACCCGCTCCAGTTCGTCCGCCAAACGCAAGCGTGTTTCCCGCCGCTCCTCAACAGCGCGCTCTTCTTCTTCGCGTGCTTGAGCCTGTAGCCGTTGCATTTCAATGGTGTTTTGCCGGAAGACTTCAAAAGCCTCGGCAACCGCGCCAATCTCGTCGCGCGACCTGACTTTGACTGAAACGTCCGTGTCGCCATTGGCCAGGCTTTTCAGGCCGTTGGAGACCTCCTTCAACGGCACGGCAATACCGAAACGCGCATAAAGGACCGAGCCGGTCACACAGAGACCAAGAGAGATGATGGCCGTCCAGATGATCTGCTGAAACGCCTGTTTTTCATGAGTTTCTGCAGCCTTGGCTGCTGCCAGGGTAAATTGCTCGATTTCCTGAAGAAGCGCGATCAGCTCCCGGTCAAGACGTTCCTGTTCTTCCTCCAGGGTGAGGACGATCGCAGCTGCTGCGGCCAAGTCTTCTGCATCTATGTAATGCAGGACTTCGTCAACGTGTGACTTGTATTGGGCGTATTCGGCTTCGATCCGTTTGAGTTGATTGAGGGCACTTTCAAACTCTGTCCTTTCAATCTCCGAAGCGGCATTGTCCAGGGCATATTTAGCCAGATCCTCAGCCTTCAGGATTTCGTCAGCGACCTGGACCTCAAGTTTCAAGATTGCAGCTTTGACATCGCCAATTGCGTGTTTCTCTTCGCCAGCTTCCAGGCCGGAAAGCCGCATGAGACGTTCGACGAGGGCAGCTTGTTCCAGCTGATGGTTGGTGACGTGACTGATCGCTGTGGTCAGCGGAATGTCTTTTTCGGCAATATTTGTAAGTTCCTTGCCGATCATGGCCATTTGATAAACAGATACAGCTGCCATCACAACGAGCCCAAAACAAAGAAAAGCGACCAGTCCAAGTATTTTCGTTGCAACCTTTGCGGATACCTGACGTGAAAGTGCCATCGCAGAATCTCCTGCGCCAATTGAAAAGAAGTGTCTTAAAACGCTACGTAAGTTTCCGTAGATTGATGCTGATCAGTTGAAGAAAGGGTAAATTTTGTCGTTCAAAGAAAAAGTTTTACAATTTATGATAGAATTCACGGTGGCGAAACTACAAAAATTCAATCCTGTGAAAATAAGGTGAGCGAGTTGCTGGCGTTGAAGTTTCTATGAAAACATTTGCGCTTCCAGTGCCAACGCCAAATCCACCGGTCCGCAATCGCGATCGAGTGCTGTGGTGAAGCGCAAGGCAACTCACGCTTGCGCGCCACGTTCTCATGACTTAGGACGTCCTCAACGTTCATCTTCGGGACGATTTGTTTTGCCAATACGTTAACCGGTCTTCGATCCTTTTGCCGTGTGCGTCCGCACACGATTGTTTTGCTACGTTCGTCAAACTGGCGGATCGGGACCGGTGTGGCTTGGCCAAACCGTATCTGATGTTTCGATACGCCATCCTTCCAACTTTACCAGCCAAATGACCGGGCGCGGCCTGCCGCGCGATGCCTGCCCCCCGTTTGCGAACTTCCGGAAGTGGAAGATCCCAAACATGTCGTCTCTTATCAGGGTTGAATGGACCCTTGTTACTAAGGCGCGGTTGACTGTCGCACGTCCCTGTGGGCGGTGCGGTCAAATTCGTCAGTTTGCCTCGACAAATAAGTTCCGGCTCAATGCCAATGGAAGCCGTCTGGATGCCTGGCTTATTTATGCGTGCCAGTCCTGCAGCCATCGCTGGAACCGCGAGGTGATGAAACGGAAGCCCGTCAGCGCCGTGCCTTCGGACCTCTTGTCAGCATTGCAGGCAAACGACCGGGCGCTGGCAGAAGCATTGGCGGCCGATCCTGCAGGTTGCGCAGGTAGCACGCACGAACCGCCTGAATTCGACCTGCAGATGAGGGTGGTCCCGAGTAGAGTTCAGGCCGACGGGAGAGCAGCAGTTCTGTGCATTCGAAATCCGGGCAGGGTTCCGGTTCGTCTTGACCGGATTTTGTCTGCCGGGTTGAGCCTGCCGAGGCGCGATATCAAACGCCTTGTCAAAAGTGGTGACCTGACGGTTCCTGGCGGATCCCGGAACACGTTTCGCAAAGCCTTGCCGCCGTATCTGGAGTTAATGATCAACACCGAGGACCGTGCCTTGATTGATGCCTTGTTCGCAGGATGCAGCAAGCCATCAGGCTAAGTCTCGGGTTCTAACAGGTGTCTGCAGGGGTATATAAAAGAACAAGGCCGCCCGTGGGGGCGGCCTTCGACGCTTGCGGTTCACCCGCGCCATACGCCAACCGGGAAATGGCTGGCAATGTCTTGCCTCTTGAACGGATAGCTGGCTATTTGTGCCTTAACCAGTTCCCTGGATGGCCGACAGCAGCCATTCGCCGCCGGAGCTGCGGACGAAGGTCCACACTTCCGTGCTTTCGGAAGGCGCGTCAGGATCTCCGGAAATCACATCATCGCTATTCCGTTTGGCGATGTAATCGACTGCGCTGTAGCGCAAGGCGACTGTTACATAGTCCTTGCTATCTTCATGCCAGGCTTCGGCAACATCGCCCTGAAGCAGTTTGACATCCAAAACGACGTTCTTTTTGCCGGCCGAGGCAAGTTCACCTAGCTCTTCGGCCAGATAAGACATGGCTTCCGGGGTCGCCAGCTGTCGCAGCGCGGCGTAGTCTTCGCGGCTGTAGGCGGACTGAACTTCGCTGAGCATCTCCTCAAACCGGTCAAGGTCTGCTGCCGTTGCCTCGTAAGGCTGCGTTACCGGGTGGGCAAAAGCCTGTGAGGCTGAGCCACTGGCGCCGCCGCCGAAGCTGAACGGAGCAGCTTTTGGTGCGTTCTGGTCCGGCGCCCTTTCAAACGGGTTTGGTCCAGCAGTCGCCGGTTGTTGCCGTGAGCGGAAGAAGCGCATGGCGAGGCTGATCAGCAACACGATAAGGCCGACCTGCAGGATCAAGCCGAGAAACCCGGCGAAACCGCCGAGGCCACCGCCAAACAGCATTCCGACGAGGCCGCCAAGCATCAAACCGCCAAGCAAGGCGCCGCCGAAGCCGCCAAAAAGGCCAGGGCGTTGCGCATTTGCAGCTTGTCCGCCAGCGCCAGGAGTGGTCCGCTGGGTCTGTGCAGGCTGGGGTGTCATGGAACGCTGAACGGGAGCGGCCGTATCCGGTGCGGTTTTGGTCGTGGGGGGCGCGGAATAAGTTTTGCTGCCTCTGCTGCCAAAGCCGCCAAACCCGCCCTTTCGGGCCTCGGCATAGTCAGTGGCGGCAAACATCGTGGCGATCGCAACGATCATGAAGGCTGTCGTCTTGCGCAGACGGCGGGCGGCAGCAGGCATTTTCGTCTCCTCTTGAGGGCCACTTTGGCCATGTGCTGCAGATGTAGGAAATCGGTGGCCAATTGCCAGCGGCAACGCCGAAACTTTTGCGCCTTAGCCAGGGAATATTTGTGCTCAGCGAAACTGTAAGTTCCAGCTGGTGGAACCGGTGGCCAAGCTCGGTAACAAAAAGGGCGGGGAGATCCCCGCCCTCGAATGCACTGCTTTGGCAGACTGTTACGCTTTGCCCCAGCCGCCGGCTGTTGGGGTGATGACTGTCACGGCTTCACCCGGTTCCAGAATGGTCTGATCGCAGCCTTTGAGCTGTTGCACGGTGCCGTCAAGGCGGCGGACTTCGGTGCGGCCGAGTTCGCCGTTCTCGCCGCCGTCCATGCCTTTCGGCTCGATGGTTCGGTGGGAGCCGAGGATCGCGCAGTCCATCTTTTGCAGGAAGCGCAGCGTCCGCTTGGTGCCATCACCCGCCGACCATTTGCCCTTGCCACCGGAGCCTTTGCGGATATGGAAATCCTCCAGAAGGACGGGGAAGCGGAACTCCAGGACTTCCGGATCGGTCAGCCGCGAGTTGGTCATGTGCACATGAACGCCGTCGGTGCCCTTGAAGCCGGGGCCTGCCGGGGAGCCGGAACAGATGGTCTCATAGTACTGGTAGGTGTCGTTACCGAAGGTCAGATTGTTCATCGAGCCTTGGCTGTTTGCCATTGCGCCAAGCGCTGCAAAGACTGCGTTGGTGACGTGCTGGGACGTCTCCACGTTGCCCGCAACAACGGCCGCCGGATAGGACGGGCGCAACATGCAGTCATCCGGAATGATGATGTTGATCGGCTTCAGGCAGCCGGCATTCATCGGGATATCGCCGTCGACCATCACGCGGAAGCAATAGAGGATTGCAGCGCGGGTGACCGGTTCCGGCGCGTTGAAGTTGTTCGGTTTCACGGCGGAGGTGCCGGTGAAATCGACCGTTGCTTCCCGCTTGTCCTTGTCGACTGTGATCTTGACTTTGATGGTTGAGCCCTGGTCGGTCGGGTACTCGTACTCGGAGTCCTTCAGCGCTTCGATGACCCTACGGACGCTCTCTTCGGCGTTGTCCTGAACATGGCCCATATAGGCCTGAACAACGTTCAGACCAAAGTGGGACACCATCTTGCGCAGTTCCTGAATCCCCTTTTCGTTCGCTGCGACCTGTGCAGAGAGGTCGGCAACGTTCTGATGCGGGTTTCTGGCCGGATAGGCGTGATCCGTCAGGAGGTTGACGAGTTCTGCTTCGCAGAAACGGCCCTGATCGACGAGCTTGAAGTTGTCGAACAACACGCCTTCTTCGTCCACCTTGGTCGCGAGCGGGGTCATGGAACCTGGCGCAGAACCACCGACATCGGCGTGGTGGCCGCGGGACGCCGCCCAGAACAGGATCTCCTTGCCAGCATTGTCGAAGACGGGAGAGACGACCGTGATGTCCGGCAGGTGCGTGCCGCCGTTATAGGGGGCGTTCAATGCAAAGACGTCGCCCGGCTTGATCTTGCCCTTGTTCAGCTTGATCACCGTTTCCACGGACCGGTCCATGGAGCCAAGGTGCACCGGCATGTGCGGCGCGTTGGCAACCAAGGCGCCGCTGGCATCGAAGACGGCACAGGAGAAGTCCAGGCGTTCCTTGATGTTCACCGAGTAGGCGGTGTTCTGCAGCGTTACGCCCATCTGTTCGGCGATGGACATGAAGAGATTGTTGAACACCTCCAGCATGACCGGGTCGGCGTGCGTACCTATGGCGTCGGCCCGTTTCAGCGGGACGACCCGGTGCAGGATGACGTGATTCTTGGCGTTGATCTCCGCTTGCCAGCCGTCTTCAACGGCAATGGTCGCATGCGGTTCGATGATCACCGCAGGGCCCATCACCTTCATGCCGGGCTTCAGGTTCTCGCGTTTGAAGATACCGGCATCATGCCACTGGCCTTCGGAGTAGATCCGTGTGCCTTTGGCAGCGGCTGGGACATCGGACGCCAGAGTGAGATCCGGCTCCACCAGGCCTGCGCCGCCGCCAGCGGTTTCCACCTCAAGCGCTTCGACCACGACCGGCTTGTTGTCATAGGCAAAGCCGAATTGCTTTTTGTGAGCCTCTTCGAAGGCCGCGCGCATTTCTTCGACAGTGCCGAGAAGGACAGGCAGGGGAGTGTCGGTGCCGTCATAGCGTAAATGTGCGGTCGCAACGGTTCGCCGGGCGTCTTCAGTTACGCCCTGTTTGTCGAGCTCAGCTTCTGTCTGGGCGCTTAGCTCCTTGCGCAGCGCATCCAGCTCAGGAAGCAGCTCTTTCGTCATTGTCTTCACGACCGCCTTTTGCCGGTCAGCGCGGATGTCGGCAAGGCCCATGCCGTACGCCGAGAGGATGCCGGAGAACGGGTGCAGGATGACCGTCTTCATGCCAAGGCTGTCGGCCACCTTGCAGCCTGTCTGGCCACCCGCGCCGCCGAAGCACGTCAGGGCATATTCGGTGACGTCGTAGCCGCGCTGTACGGAGATCTTCTTGATGGCATTCGCCATGTTTTCGACAGCGATCTTCAGGAAACCGTCCGCAACCTCTTCCGGTGTGCGGCCATCGCCGATCTGGCTTGCCAGTGCGGCAAACTTCTCGCGCACCACGTCGCCATCCAGCGGCTGGTCCTGGTTCGGGCCGAAGATCTTCGGGAAGAATTCCGGCGCCAGTTTGCCGGTCATCAAGTTGGCATCGGTCACGGTCAGCGGACCGCCGCGGCGATAACAAGCCGGGCCCGGGTTGGCGCCCGCACTGTCCGGACCGACCTGGAACCGGCCATCCGCATAATGGAGGATCGAGCCGCCGCCAGCTGCGACCGTGTGGATCATCATCATCGGCGCGCGCATGCGCACACCGGCAACTTCGGTTTCAAAGGCGCGCTCATAATCGCCGTCATAGTGACACACGTCAGTAGAGGTGCCGCCCATGTCGAAGCCGATGATCTTGTCGTATCCGGCCATTGCCGAGGTTTCGACAGCGCCGACAACACCGCCGGCCGGGCCGGACAGGATGGCATCCTTGCCCTGGAACAGATCCGCGGCTGTCAGTCCGCCGGAGGACTGCATGAACATCAGCCGCGGGCCTTCGCCCAGCTCTTCCTGAACCTGGTTCACATAGCGGCGCAGGATCGGCGACAGGTAGGCATCCACGATGGTGGTGTCGCCGCGGCCGACCAGTTTCATCAGCGGCGAGACTTCATGAGAGACCGAAATCTGCGGGAAACCTATTTCTTCAGCGATTTTCTTCAGAGCCTGCTCGTGGGCCGGATAGGCGTAAGCATGCATCAGGACGATTGCGATGGAACGGATCCCCGCGTCCCAAGCGGCCTGCATTTCGGTGCGGGCCTGTGCTTCATCAAGAGCCTGTTCGAGAGTGCCGTCAGCTTGAACGCGTTCAGAAATCTCATAGACGCGCTCATAAAGCAGTTCTGGCTTGATGATTTCCTTGGCGAAGATGTGCGGGCGGGCCTGATAGCCGATTTCCAGCGCATCGCGGAAACCGCGTGTGATGAAGAGGGCCGTGCGCTCGCCCTTGCGCTCCAGCAGCGCATTGGTGGCAACGGTGGTTCCCATTTTCACGGTCGAGACCTTGTCGGACGGGATCGGTTGACCCTTTTCAACGCCAAGCAGTTCGCGAATGCCCTGAATGGCGGCGTCACGATACGCTTCCGGGTTTTCTGACAATACCTTATGCGGATGAAGGGTTCCGTCCGGCGCGCGGCCAACGATGTCGGTGAATGTGCCGCCGCGATCGATCCAAAAATCCCATTTGGCTGTCATTTTATCCCTCATCTTTATGTTTTCCTGCCGGCGATAGACCTGCCAGGCAGACGCGTTATCCACGATCGATGGATTTATGCTGACATTTTATCGATAAAATGTCGATGAAAAAATCTGATTTTCTTTTATCCGGAATTTAAGGCTTGTTTTGTATGCGTTTTTTTAGGGATCCAAAACGCGGGACAACAAGCACATGAAGAGTACAGGTGGTTCAAACCCGCACACCGACTCGGGCGCGTTCCGCTATGGATTGCGCATGAGTAATCCTGTGGCAGACAGTGTTCTCATGTTCACTCTGACTTTGGTTGGGGCTGTGCTCGTTCTGAGGTTTGGGTTTGAAATATCAAAGATGTTTTTCGCGGAACGTCCGATGTTTCCGGACTTCGTTAGTTTCTGGTCTGCAGGTGTTTTTGCGATTCAGGGCGCCGCAGTTGAGGCTTACAATTATGAGCTTTTAAGTTCATTTCAGTTTGAAGAGTTTGGTCAAGGAGAACTCCCATTTCTCTATCCGCCGACATGGTTGATGGTGATCTCGCCATTTTCCATGTTGCCCTATCGGCCCTCTGCGCTTCTGTTTGAGGCACTTCAAGTTATCGCGTTGGTGGTGGCTTGCAGGTATTTGCTGCGTGATCGGTCAATCCATTGGATCCTGCTTGTCTTTCCAACAGTGATCTCCGGGATCATTCACGGGCAAAACGCTGTGCTCAATACCGCGCTTTTGGCCGGTGCATTCGGCGCACTGGATCGTGATCGGCCGGTTCTTGCCGGTATTCTGATCGGTTTGCTGAGCTACAAGCCGCAATTGGGAATCTTGATTCCGTTTGCCCTTTTGGCCGGTCGTGAGTATCGCGCATTTGTATCAGCCGCGGTGACGACCTTGCTATTTGCCGCCACCAGCTTGGTTGTTTTCGGGACCGAAGTTTGGCGTGCGTTCATAGAGACTATTTCGTTTGCTAGCAGCTGGTTGGAAAGCGGCCAAACGCCGGCGAACAAATACGCTTCTATTCTTGGTTGGTTGCGCCAGTTCGGGGTCGGGAACACAGCCGGCATGATTGTTCAAGTTGGCTTTGCTTTGGCATCTTTCGGAGCCGTTATCTGGTCATGGCGTCAGGACCTGCCGATGACCATCAAGGGCAGTTTGTTGGTTATCGGGGCATGCCTCTCCACTCCTTATTTGCTGGACTATGACCTGGCTCTTCTGGTTATTCCTGTGTTGCTGCTTATTCAGCAGGGCAATGAGACCGGATATCTGAGTTTTGAGAAATTCAGCATTGCGCTCGCCGTGTTTAGCTTCCTTTTTACAAGCCTTTGGGGTGTCCAAATGCCTGTTACTGCGATCGGGGTGCCATCGATTGTTTTGTTTGCTCTGGTTCTGCGTCGCGCCGTTGTGGGGCAGCGGGCAGGTTTTGGCCGAACCAGCTGTCCTGCATGAGTCAAAATCATCTGCCGAGTATGACCACCTTTGTATAGCCGATCTTCAGGTCTACGACCGATCTGCCGGGCTGGATAATCAAAGCACCACCCCTTACCAATCCCACGACGGTTATTCGCGACACCTCGGATACCATTGCAGAGGTGAAAAGAAGAAGGACGAACGCGCGCTCTAGTGGAGTGGTTTTATTTCATATTTCATTGATTGTATCAATGCACCTGATTGTATCTCTTGGAAGTTGAGTTATTCCCCGGAAACCATCGTTTTTTAGTGCTTAGGAGATTTTTAAAAAGAATTTATCGATAAAATGTTGATGTTTTCTCTTTCCCGGATTAGCGTTTAGGTGGGAGCGATGGATGGGCGTTCGCAGAAAGCGCCGTCATGCTGCCGTGCTCAGGTTCAAGAAATCCCTTTGCTTCTATGAGGAGAACATCATGTTGAAGTCACGATCCCTGGCAAAGGCCGGGATGACGTTTGCCGCTGCCGCCGCCTTTGGTGTTGCTGGTCTCACCGCCGCTGTTGCTGAAACCAAATGGGACATGCCGACCCCTTATGGCGATGGCAATTTCCACACTCAGAACATCGCTGCATTTGCAGATGAAGTTGCCGACAAAACCGGTGGCTCGCTGACAATCCAGCTGCATTCAGCCGGATCGCTTTTCAAACATCCGGAAATCAAGAACGCTGTTCGCAAAGGCCTCGCACCGATCGGTGAAGTTCTGGTGTCTCGTCTTGCCAACGAAGATGCTGTTTTCGGGGTAGATTCTGTTCCGTTCCTCGCACCGTCCTATGACCAAGCCTGGAAGCTTTATCAGGCGTCGAAGCCAGCTCTCGAAGAAAAGCTCGCCGAACAAGGTTTGCAGCTTCTTTACACGGTGCCGTGGCCGCCACAGGGCATCTACGCCAAAAAAGAAGTCACCAAGGGCTCTGACCTGTCCGGTCTGAAGTTCCGCGCTTACAACGCAGCCACCGAGCGTCTTGCACTTTTGGCCGATGCCGTTCCGACGCAGGTTGAAGTGCCGGACATTCCGACTGCCTTTTCGACCGGTCGTGTCGAGGCCATGATCACATCCCCGTCCACCGGTGCCAACTCCAAGGCCTGGGACTTCCTGACCCATTATCATGATACTCAAGCCTGGTTGCCGAAGAACATGGTGATCGTCAACAAGTCTGCATTCGACGCACTGAGCGACGCCGAAAAGACTGCGGTTCTGGAAGCTGCAGCAACGGCTGAAACCCGCGGTTGGGAATCCTCCAAGGTTGAAACGAAGACTAAAACGACAGTTCTTCAGGAAAACGGCATCACTGTCGTTCAACCGAGCAGCGAGCTGATTTCCGATCTTGCTGCAATCGGTGAGATGATGGCCGCAGAATGGCAAGAGCAGGCTGGGGAAGATGGCGCTGCCATCCTGGAAGCCTACGAGGCCAACTAAGACTGGGAAGCGCCGGGCCTCAACTGCCCGGCGTTTTTCTTTCTGCCGTAAAAAATTGGGGGAGAGCGGATGCGAAATGCGCTCAATGGATTGTACAAGACGGCAACGGTTTTGGCCGCCTGCTGCCTTGTGACAATCGCTCTACTTGTAACTCTTCAGGTTATGGGACGGCTGCTGGACGGTGCCCGCGGCCTGGTCGGCCTAGAGCCTCTGGGACTGTTGGTTCCGTCGCTTGCTGAAATCGCCGGGTTCTTTCTTATCGGTGCATCCTTCCTGGCGCTGGCCGGAACACTGCGTAACGGCGACCATATCCGGGTGTCCATTCTTCTGCAGGGTGTTGGCCCTACCGCCGCCCGCCTCCTGAATATTTGGGCCTTGGCCGTCGCGTTTGCTCTCGCCGCGTTCTTCTCCTGGCACGCCTTGGCCCTGGTGCTGGACAGTTACCGCTACAACGAAGTGTCTTTCGGTATCATTCCGATCCCGCTCATGTACCCGCAGGCCGTCATGACGCTTGGGCTCTTCGTCCTAGCGATTGCGCTGCTGGATGATCTTGTCACGTCCTTGCGCGGACAAGCGCCAAGTTTCGAAACCGTCGTTCGCGACGACCCGATCGAAGGGAGCGAATGATGGATCTCTCTTTGCTTTCCTTCCTGCTTGGTCTGGGCATGCTGGCAGCCCTTGCAACGGGTATTTGGGTGGCCGTTGCGCTCTTTGCCGTTGCACTTGCAACAATGATGGCACTGGTTTCTGTTCCTGCCGGGCCAGTGATGGCAACGACGGTTTGGGGCGCCTCTCACCATTGGGATCTCACCGCCTTGCCGATGTTTATCTGGATGGGAGAAATTCTGTTCAGGTCGCGTTTGTCAGAGGACATGTTTGCCGGGCTTTCTCCCTGGATGCGGAACCTGCCCGGCCGGCTTTTGCACGTGAATATCCTGGGCTGTGGAATCTTCGCAGCAGTCTCCGGATCGTCTGCCGCAACCACGGCCACAGTGGGGCGTATGTCATTGCCGGAGTTGAAAGCACGCGGCTATGACGAGCGTATCGCGATTGGTACCCTTGCAGGCTCTGGGACGCTTGGATTGCTTATCCCGCCATCGATCATCCTGATCGTTTATGGCGCGGCCACAGAGCAGTCGATCGCTCGCCTCTTCATGGCGGGCGTGCTGCCAGGCGCCATGTTGTGCTTATTGTTCATGGGATATGTCGCACTCTGGGCGCTGCTGAACCGTGACAAGATGCCGGCCAAGGAGGAAAAACTTCCGCTTTGGACGCAAATTAAGGCAACGCGCCGTCTCTTCCCGGTCGTCGGCCTGATCGTTGGTGTGATCGGTTCGATTTATGCGGGCCTTGCCTCTCCGACAGAAGCCGCGGCAATTGGCGTTGTGCTGGCACTTTTGTTGTCCTGGGTGTCCGGGACTTTGAGCCGAAAGAGCTTTGCCGATGGTTTGTTGGGCGCGACACGCACATCTTGCATGATCGCTTTTATCCTGGCAGGAGCCGCGTTTTTGACCGTTGCGATGGGGTATACAGGCATCCCGCGTGAGCTGGCCTCCTGGATCGGCGGAATGGACATGTCGCCTTACGTTCTTTTGATCGCGTTGACCCTTTTCTTCGTGGTTCTTGGCTGCTTCCTGGACGGGATTTCCGTTGTTGTTCTGACAACATCCGTGATCCTGCCCATGGTGGAGCAGGCAGGCCTCGATCTGATCTGGTTCGGGATCTATCTGGTTCTTGTCGTCGAGATGAGCCAGATCACACCACCGGTCGGCTTCAACCTGTTCGTTCTTCAAGGCATGACGGGTCGGAATATCTTCTCCGTTGCGCGAATGGCCTTGCCGTTCTTCTTGTTGATGATTTTGGCCCTGGTTCTGATTGTCGCATTCCCGGGATTGGCCCTGTGGTTGCCTCAGACGATGTTGAGCAATTAAAAGGGCATTTCAGAACAACTTGAGAGAACGATAAATGACTGAGCGGCCGAAACCCAACACCGATGCCCAAATTGGTCCAGTGGTTTCGGCCGCTCATCTTGCGTCCGGCGCCATGCCGGCCCTGTCCGAAATCGAGTTTGCCGTGACCATGATGGTCAACGCCTATCATCGCTGGATGGTCCGGTGCATGGCTGCCAGTGGCTCGGAGGGCCTCGGTCCGCTTGATGTCCTTGTTCTTCACTCGGTCAATCACCGTGGGCGGGCCAAGACACTGTCCGATATCTGCTTGGTCCTGAATATCGAAGACACGCATACGGTGACCTACGCGCTCAAAAAACTTGAGAAAGCTGGACTGATTACCTCTGGTCGGCGCGGCAAGGAAAAAACCGCTGAGATCACGCCTGAAGGCGAGACTGCCTGTATGGAGTACAGACGGCTGCGGGAAGCGCTCTTGGTCGAGCCCATGAAAGCGCTTGGGCTCGATGAGAGTGAACTCTCCCGGCTTGCCGCAACCCTCCGCCTCGTTTCCGGAAACTACGACCAAGCCGCCCGCGCCGCAGCTGCTATGTAAAAAAGGTTCTGCGGCCAGGACGCAAAGTTTCTGTTTTCATACTACAATAATTCTTGTAGTGTCGAATTATGAAATCAGATGACGCAATCATGGCGCTTGGGGCTCTCGCCCAGGAAGACCGGCTGGCGGCTTTCAGGCTGTTGATGATGGAGGGAGACCAAGGTCTTCCGTCCGGCGCAATCGCAGAGCGCCTCGCCGTTGCGCCCACCAGGATGTCCTTCCATCTGGCAACTTTGGAAAAAGCCGGGCTTTTGAACGCGCGCCGGGAAGGGCGGCACATCCATTACTCGGTCGACTATCTAAGGATGCGATCCTTGCTTGGATTTCTCATCGAAGACTGTTGCGGTAGCAATCCCGATATCTGCTGCTTTCCAATCAGCGAACCTATTCAGGAAACACACTAAAATGACCATCACCATTTACCACAATCCGAAATGCGGGACGTCCCGGAACACGCTGGAGATGATCCGCAAGGCTGGCGTTGACCCGGTTGTGATCGAGTATTTGAAGACGCCGCCATCCCGCGACGAGCTGGTGAATTTGATCGCAAGAATGGAGATTTCAGTCCGCGATTTGCTCCGCCAGAAGGGAACACCTTTTGATGAACTGGGGCTTGGCGATGAGAAATGGACTGATGACCAGTTGATCGACTTCATGATGGAGCACCCGATTCTGATCAACCGGCCTATCGTCGTGAGCGACAAGGGTGTCCGGCTTTGCAGGCCCTCTGAAAGGGTCGTTGATTTGCTTCCGGTCGATATCGGCGCATTCACAAAGGAAGATGGACAAGTGGTCAACGCCGGGAGCACAAATGTTTGACGGCAAACCTGAGGACCTCCCGAATGTGAGCTTTGCGGACATCAAGCCCGTAACCGCTGGAAAGGTGGATCAGGCGGCAGCATTCGATCATCCGCCGCGCATACTGCTTCTCTATGGATCTTTGCGGGAGAGGTCCTATAGCCGATTGCTGGTTGAAGAAGCTGCACGCCTGTTGACGGCTTTCGGCGCGGAAACCCGGATCTTCAAACCTTCAGGATTGCCGTTGCCAGATGATGCCGACGCAAGTCATCCAAAAGTGGCTGAACTCCGGGAGCTGAGCATTTGGTCGGAGGCTCACGTTTGGTGTTCGCCCGAACGCCACGGCGCGATGACGGGCATCTTGAAAACTCAAATCGACTGGATCCCGTTGAGCACCGGTGCCGTCCGTCCAACACAGGGTAAAACACTAGCGTTGATGCAAGTCTCGGGTGGGTCCCAGTCTTTCAATGCCGTCAACCAGATGCGGATCCTTGGCCGCTGGATGCGCATGGTCACGATACCGAACCAATCCTCGGTTCCGAAAGCGTATACCCAGTTTGATGATGACGGACGCTTGCTGCCATCACCACTCTACGACCGTGTGGTGGACGTCATGGAAGAGCTGATGAAGTTCACACTATTGTTGCGCGGCCGGTCTGACTATTTGGTGGATCGATATTCTGAGCGTAAGTCTGATCGGCAGAAACAGGGAGCAGCCTGACCAAACTGTATCAGGAACCTTGAACAGCGACCGGTGCTCCAAAGGAAGCGTCGGTCGGTAATCTGTTACTGCTTTCCATGTCAGATTTTGCGGCCTTAACAACGGCTTTCTGCGGCCCGGTAGAATTTGCGGCAGGGTCTGAATCCGGTTTTGCAGATTGCCTTGCCCATGTCTTTTTCACTGAGCGAATCTTGGCTGTCATATCGGCTTGAACGGTTTCATGAACCATAACGTCATCCGGTTTGCCGTAAAGATACCCTTGGATCAGATCGCAACCGGCGGCGCGAAGCAATATGGCTTGCTCTTCGGTTTCAACACCTTCTGCGGTGATGGTGACATTCAAAGATCTGCCAAGGCCGACGATTGACGTAACAATTGCATCCGTGCTCGCGTCCTTGCCAAGATCTTGGATGAAGGCCTTGTCGATCTTGATCTTGTCGAACGGGAACAGGCTGAGATAACTGAGCGATGAGTAACCGGTCCCGAAGTCGTCCATTGCGATTGAGACGCCCATATCCCGGATTTGCCGAAGCGTGTGGACGACGGAATCAGTATTGGAAATGAGCAAACTCTCAGTAATTTCAATTTCAAGACGTTTGGGGTCCAGGCCTGAGGTCTGAAGGGCGCGCGCCACGCGCTTTTGTATGTCGCCGGCTGCGAACTGGGCAGGTGACATGTTGATTGCTACCCGCCGATTGGAGTTGGGCCACAGCGCAGCTTCCCTGCAAGCTTGCTCCAAGACCCAATTGCCAATGTCTTCGATCAGGCCTGTGTCTTCTGCAATTGGAATGAAGGAATCCGGGCGCATCATGCCCTTGGTGGGATGCTCCCAGCGGATCAGTGCTTCATATCCCTTCAATGAGCCATCACTGAGCGCATATTGAGGCTGATACTTGAGTTTCAACTGATCGAACTTGAGAGCTTTGACCAGACCCTGTTCGATCTCTTTTCGTTTCTGAGCTTCTGCGTCCAGGTCCTGTGTGTACCAGCAGAACGTGGATCGACCTTCGTGTTTCGCGCGGTAAAGAGCGAGGTCTGCGCAGTGAAGCAAACGTGAGGAGCGCCAAGATCCATCGGTGGCCCGCGCCAGTCCGATGGACAAGGATATCTTGATTTCCCGGCCGTCGATACTGCAGGGCGGATCCGTCGCACTGATCATGTCAGCTGCCAAACGCGTCATGCGGCCTGTATCCGAGACCGAGGTGAGCATGACGGCAAACTCGTCTCCTGACAGACGGGCAACCAGATGCCCGCTGAAGACCGATTTCAAACGGTCCGCAATGATTTGCAGAAAAACATCTCCAATCCCGTGGCCATGGGTGTCATTGATTTCCTTAAACTTGTCCACGTCGATGATCATGACACCGATGTTCGATGCCTTCGCCTGGGCAAAACGGAGCGCTTCGCTCAAGCGTGCATTGAAGACGGCCCGGTTTGGCAGCCCGGTTAACGTGTCATGATGCGCCAGGTACTGAATGTTTTTGCTGGTCTGCAATTGTTCGCGAAAGCGCATCCAGAGCAGAATGCCGGCGAACAAAAAGGATATGAGACATAAGCCCCCGATCGCCGCACTCACTGAAAAGAGCAGGGGGGCAAGGCTTTTCATGATGGTCGCTGTGCTCACCAAGGCAATCAGACTGCGTGAATTCGCATCCTTGGCCGGATACACGATGACCGCTTTGTTCCCGAATTGCCCGACTGTATTCATGTCGGGAATGGCCAGAATTCGAGGTGAACTCAAAGCCGCGACCTTTGCATCCGTAAGTGTCTGCGGCGCCAGGAAGAGGTTTTTCTCTTCCCACTCGGGTGATGCCCAGGCAGCAGACTGCGGCCCTTCGCGGGTTTCCATGGCAGATGGCAAGATGGAAAAGTGAAGGACTCCGGCGGGCGCATGACCGGATTTCAACGAATTCTGTAACGTGTCGACTTGTTCGTGATACGCGTTTGATCGCCCATCACTTGTCAACGTCATACGCAGGCCATCGAGGGTCTGCGGCAGGACTGCTGTGTCCCGGACTTCACGCGGCTGTAAGGTGTCGTAGACCGTATCTGCCCACGCAGCATAGGTCTGTTCCAGGCCCTTAACCAGGAGCCAATGGGTCAATAGCCGATTGCTCGCGTAGACGCCTGCAGCCAGAAGCATTACCAGCGACATGGATATCAAAAATATAACAATGTTACTTCTGACAAATGACGTGGCCATCCAGCTCGGCACCATTTCGGATAAACGGTCGCACCAAAGTAGGGCAAAAGTCTTTAACCATCATGAATCAGTGTTGTTTTCCAATCGTTCCAAAGGCCGCGCCAAACAAAGCAGGAAGCGATGAGACTGGAATCCGCAGAATGGATAGGCTTCTGGGTCCAACTAGCCAAAACCATCATGTGCAGTTAGAAGACTTTTTGTGCCCGACCCCGGCGATTCCTGCTGCTCCGGGTTGGAGCTGAATGATCGGCAATCGAACCCTCAAGGGAGTTTACGTGTGAGCGTCTGGAGCAGCATCGGGAGCATTGTCGGTGCAATTGGATCTGGCGGTGCACAGATTGTCGACAGGCTTGTGCAGCTCGTTTTGGCACGGCCAGAGGGAGCAAATACAGTCGGTTTTACAGTCGCGATGATCGCGCTTTCGGCAAAGATGGCCAAGGCTGACGGTGTTGTAACGGCCGATGAAGTTATTGCTTTTCGAGAACTCTTCGATGTTCCGTCGAACGAAGAAAAAAACGTCGCACGGCTGTTCAATCTTGCCCAGGAAGATGTTGCCGGTTTCGATGTTTACGCAAAGAAGCTCGCCGACCTTTTTCCCTATGATCGCAAAACCCTGCTCGATATTCTGGATGGCCTTTTTCACATTGCCAAAGCTGACGGCGTCGTGCACCAGAGCGAAATAAGCTACCTTTCGGAAGTGGCTAAGGTTTTTGGGCTGGATGAGCGAGAGTTTTCCAAAGTTCTTGCCCGCCATGTCCGCAAAGACGGTGATCCGTATGAAGTGTTGGGGATAGGTGCGCAGGCCAGTGATGCTGAATTGAAAGCTCACTACCGGCGGGAAGTTCAAGAAACCCATCCTGACCGGCTTATCGCCCGTGGGGTCCCAGAAGAATTTGTCCGGATCGCCAATGACCGCCTGGCCGCATTGAATGAGGCATGGGCGCAGATTTGCGCGGAAAGGGGCATATGAGCGTTGCGACTGATACCGGCGTCAAGGCACGAGTTCGTCCTTCTCCCAACCATGGAGACCGTGCGGCGGATGCGCCGATTGATATGCTGATCCTGCACTACACTGGCATGCAGACCGGGGAAGAGGCTCTACAAAGATTGTGTGATCCGCGTTCTGAGGTCTCCGCACATTATGTTGTTCAGGAAGATGGCGCGATTTTGCAATGCGTCCCGGAAGCCCGGCGTGCCTGGCATGCCGGGAAGAGTTTTTGGAAGGGCGAGCGGGATATCAATTCCAGGTCGATCGGCGTTGAGATGGTCAATCCTGGACATGAATTCGGTTATCGGTCCTTCGCCGAGCCTCAAATAGAGGCGGTCATTGCGCTTTGCGCTGATGTGTGTGCCCGGCATCAAATCCATCCGTGGATGGTGCTGGCCCATTCCGACATCGCTCCAAGCCGCAAAGAAGATCCAGGTGAATTGTTCCCGTGGGACAAGTTGGCTGCAGCCGGCGTTGGTCATTATGTGGAGCCAGAACCTGTTGGTTCCGGGCTCTTCATGCAGGAGGGTGAAGAAGGCCAGCCCGTTGAAGCGCTGCAGTCCATGCTGGCGCTTTATGGATATGAGGTCGACATCAATGGCCGTTTTGACCGGCGCACGCGCGAGGTGGTGACGGCCTTTCAGCGCCACTTCCGCCCCGAGAAGGTTGACGGCGTGGTGGACGCTTCAACCATCGAAACGCTTCACAACCTTCTATCCAAGCTGCCGTCTTTGAAATAGATCTGGCTGAACCAAGTTTGTCAGAAGTCTCCGTTTTCTAAAGAGTATTCTGCTCTCCAAACACGAATAGCCTTATTTATTTCTGGGAGCAGAGATGTGTGACGTGCATGTAAGAAAAGATGTGCTTGAAGTTTAGGGGTGACCCTTTTTGCAAACAGGTTCTCTTTTGGCAGTTTCAGTTGTGTGAAATTCACGTTGTCGATCAAGACTGCAGATACCCGCCCTGTGCGAAGCATGGTCATCAGTGAGGCATAATCTCCAACTTCGCTGACGCCTGCTTCTGGTAGTGAAACATAGTTTTGCCAGACAACACCCCGTCCGACCGCCATGCCTTGGATATTTGCGAGATCTTCGTCCAAGACACTCTCCGACTTGGTAACAAGCAACCCGTAGCCCTCAATGATCGGTTCTGGGACCATGATGGCTGCGTCGCCAATGGTGTTTTGGTAATCTGGGATGCGAAACAATTCGCCATCCGTTTTGCCCTGTTTCAAAAGCAAAGAGTTGCGCGGGGCCGGAGCATGATCGACCGTGAAACATACACCCGATTTGGCGAAGGTTTCTTGGAGACTGCTAATGATTGAGCCGAAGGTATAGAAATTCACAGCCATGAAATTCAGGCAGTCCCGGGTGTATGCCGGACCGCTCAAACTTGCGCTGAATAGAAGCAACAGGGCAAGAACGGGCGAGAAGAGTATTCGGAGCATGAGGGATAATATCATTTCCTGTCCCTGATCGCTGATGTTTTCCGAACACCGGACGCCAATAGGAGCACCAAGGCGCCCTGACTGGCCCGCATGCCCGCCTGTTTCCGTCCGTTAATCCTTCATGAAAGTGCCGGGCACAATTTGCACAACTGTGCCCCGGTTTGGTCTGCGATATGTCACAGCTCTGACACAAACTGCAGACTCTCCTGATGTTGAGATGCAAATATTAGTAAAATTCTGAAATATATTGTAATAATTCGTGATTTTGCAGTGCAAAATTTCGTCCCATAGCTCGGCCATTTCTCCGCTCCGAAAAACCTACATCAAAAACCAAACGGGCTGGACGAATGTTACGGTCGATTAAAATAGCTACTGGGGCGCTGTGTGTTTTCGCCCAAACTCTCATGATCCCGGCGCAAGCCATCGCTGCTGATCCGCGGACTGTGCTCAATGAATACGGCGGCAACCGCAGTGTTGCGTCCCTTTCCACATCGGCAAAAGCCGAGAGGACGGGCAACCCGCGAAAGGATAAATATGCGGGCCTCATCCGCAAGGCAGCCAAGAAACATGGCGTGCCGATCAAGATCGCAAAGGCGGTTGTTGAGGTCGAGAGCAACTTCAATTCACGGGCCCGCGGGGCTGCTGGCGAAGTTGGTCTGATGCAGATCAAGCCGGCGACTGCGCGCGGTATGGGGTATCGCGGATCCACTAAAGCGCTTTACCATCCGGAGACCAATCTCGAGTGGGGGATGAAGTACCTGGCAGGCGCACACGAACGGGCCAACGGCGATTTATGCGGAACCATTCTGCGTTACAACGCTGGTCACTATGCCAAGCGCATGAACCCGATCAGCCGCCGCTATTGCAAAAAAGTACAGCGGATCCTGGCGTCCAGCTAACTTGTGACAGGGCGGTCACTCGTGGGCATTGAAAACCCCGTTGCCGGCGCAGCGGGGTTTTTCTTTTTTCAGCTTCTTGGTCAGGCAAATTTCTGCCGTGCTGCCAGAATGGAAGCGGGTGGCTCAACGCCGTCCGGTACATCCACTGCGGCATAGGGTTGGCCGAAACCGGTGGCGACCGGGACTATTCCGGCCCAAATGTCCGTGCCGATATCAATCGGATCGTCGACCGGAGGGCCTGTGCGTACCTTGGTACTCACGTGCTCCACATCGAGAACCAACACACCGGTGGCTTTCAGTTCCTTTTGCAACATCTCGCGGCATTCCGCCCACCGGCCCGGGGCCATGTGATCGGTAATTGCCGCAAGGGCGATATTCTTTTCTTCAAGATCTTCTACGAGACGCGCGGTCCCATGAACGATCACACACCGAAAGTTCATGGAGTGATGGAAAGCGGACCGGCCAAACACAAGACCGTCCAACAGCGTTACCTCCAGGCTTGCAGGGACACCGGCCTTGTTGTCCTTGATAATCCGGGTGGTGCTGGCCCCATGAATGTAGAGCTTATCGCCGATGCGTGCGTAGACCATCGGGATAACCATCGGGCGGCCTTCATGGATGAAGCCGCAATGCGCGACCAGACCGGCATCCAGAATTTCGTTTGCAAGTTCATTGTCGTACCCGCCCCGGTTCATTTGCCGGATTTTGGCGTAGGGGGGCAGGTCGGGTTTTTCGTGTTTCATCGTGTTCTTCTCGGATCGCGTTCTTGTGTATGCCGGTTATGATCGATAATCTGGCTCCATAGAAAGGTCCGGTTTTGAAAAAATGAAAGTACCAGAATTGCTCGAAGGTGTCTGTGATCTGGACCGGTCATCGTCTGTTCCACTCAGCCAGCAAATTTACAGAGCGTTACGCGAGGCGGTCGGGCAGGGGCGCTTGAAAGCGGGCATGCGTTTACCATCGTCGCGCAGTTTTGCGCAGCAACAACGGATTTCGCGGAACACGGTCAACACGGCCTATGAGCTTTTAAAGGCCGAGGGGATCGTGGAGGTGAGTGCAGGCGTTGCGCCAGTGATTGTTGGCTGCACCGCACCTGAAGGCACCAAAATGCAAAGCGTCAACACTGTGTCTCCGCGCGGGCTTTCCAAACGGGGGAACCAGCTTGCGAAGAACCTTCGCGGCGACAGCTGGGGTCAGCGCCATGAAGCGCTGCAGCCGGGTGCGCCTGCATTGGATATCTTTCCCTATGAAAACTGGGCACGCTGTTTGCGCAGAGCTGTGCGATCGGTTCGGTCGCCTGCTTTGCTCTATCAGCATCCATCAGGCTATCCGGCGTTGAAAGCGATCCTTGCGGACTATCTCGCAAGTGAGCGCGGCGTCCGTGCCACAGCGGACCAGATCCTGATCGTTCCCTCAATGCAGGCAGCGCTTGCGGGCATTTCCCAGGCTCTCTCAGATCCTGGCGATACGGCCTGGATTGAGGATCCAGGCTATATGGGCGCGCGAACAGCCTTTCATGGCGCTGGGTTGAACATCCGGGGTTTGCCGGTGGATGAGTATGGGGTTCTGCCGGACGGCCTCGAGAATGAAAGCCCACACCCACGGCTGATCTATGTCACCCCCTCTCATCAGTATCCGTTCGGGGCCCGGTTGCCGCTCGCCCGGCGGCTCGCCTTGATCGAGAATGCGTCCCGCATGGGCGCGACAATTCTCGAAGATGATTACGACAGCGAGTTTTTGTTCGAAGGCCGCCCGGTTGCCGCTCTTCAAGGGCTCGCAGGGGGGGGAGAGGTGATCTATCTCGGCACCTTCTCAAAGAGCCTGCTGCCGGGGCTTCGGGTGTCTTATGCCGTTGTACCCGAGGACCTAAGTGGTCCTTTGGCGGGAGTTTTCCGGAACATGGGGCAGCTGGCCAATGTGCATGCTCAGATCGCGCTCGCCGATTTCATCGACAGCGGGCATTACCGGGCGCACCTGAAACGTATCCGGTCCGTCTACCAGCAACGGGGCAACGCCCTTGTCGCGGCGCTCAAAGAAGGACTGGGCAATGCCGTGTCAGTCGAGCCGCCGCTCGGCAACGTGCAGGTGACTGTCCGTTTTAACGAAGATTTGGATGATCGGAAGGTCGCGCGCGGCATGCAAGCTCACGGTTTTTCCGTCTCACCATTGTCCGTCTGTTATCTGGATGCAGCACCTGAACCTGGATTGATTATCGGATTTGCCGGGGCAACGGAGGATCAAATTCGTGGCGGCGTTCGGGTGCTGTCCGATCTATTGAGCACGCGCCGAGGCTGAAGCCGGATCGGATATGTGGTCAGGTTTTATCCAACTCCATCTCCAGACGCGCTTCGGTCTTGGGAGCCTCGCCGTTCCTTCCGTCCAGGAGATGCACCGAGATCCGCCATAAATGATAGGTAGAACGATGTAGCCAGCGGATACTGTCGACACGGGCGATGGCCTCTTCCAGATCAATCTGATCGTTGGCGGCCTGGTTCAAGGTGTTTTTCCGGGTGAGCCGGCGTTCTTCTCGAAATGCCTGCCGAAGCGCATCAAATTCGGCGGGAAGGGCAGGGTCCCCGTTAGCGTCATTGAAACGTCCCGAGAGGCCGGAAAGCTGATGTCCGAAACGGGAGAGGTGCTCTGTCGTTCGGATCGTCTCGATCCGGTCGCTCTGGCGGAGCCGGTCTGTCAGCCGGTCCATATGGTCGAGTGCGTGCAAAAGGTGAATGTGGTCTGCATTGGCAGCAGGATCTTCCCGCCCGGTCTTAATGCGATCCAAATAGGACCGGAGGGATGTGTTCGTCTGTTCCAATGCATCAATAGAAACCGGCCGGATTTCCCTTGGCTCCGCCCCAAGCGCATCTGAGACTGCGCCGAAAAGTAGTTTTGCCTGATCTTGCACGGCTGCGCGCGCTGCATCCAAAGCAGCTTCCGGATCTTTTAAGAGGCGATCATCCAACCGCTCGGCCGGGTCTTCTCCCTTGGACGGTATCAGCCAGATGATCAACCGCGCGAAGTGCTTTGTAACGCCAACGACGGCCAAGACACCGATGAGATTAAACACTGTATGGAAACCGACCAGCGCAATCTGGGGGTCGAGGTGCGGCCCGGCGGCCGCGTAGAGCCAGCCAAGCGGAACAAGGAGGCAAAACGCGATCAAACCGGTCATCAGATTATAAACGACGTGCGCAAATCCTGTGCGGCGGGATGCGACCGATCCGCCGACGGTTGCGAGCGCTGCGGTCGCTGTGGTTCCAACGTCCATCCCAATGACAAGGGCGGCAGCCTGCGGGAAGGAAATTGCTCCAACCGTCAGGGCTGCCAGTGCTGTTGCAACACCTGCGCTTGAGGATTGGGTGATGAGCGTAATCACCACTCCGATCAGGACCAGTTGAACGCGTCCAAGAAAGGTGTCGCCGGGAAAATCATCCGGAGTGATCCGGCCCTCCAAAATGGAAAAGCCCTGGGTCAATGTATCGATACCGACGAACAACAGGCCAAACCCGGCGATGGCCAACCCGAAGGGTTGCCAGCGGCCACGGCCGAAAAGCTGCAAAAGAACACCGAAAAAGATCAAAGGCTGCGCGAGCAGGCCGATCTTGAGCTTGAAGCCGAGGAGGGCGACCATCCAGCCCGTAATCGTGGTGCCGATGTTTGCCCCGAAGATGACGCCAAGGGCCTGCGGAAACGTCATCAGCCCTGCACTGACGAAACCAACAGTCGCGACGGTGGTCGCACTTGAAGACTGCAACAAGGCTGTTGCCAGTGCGCCGGAGAGGGCGCCGGTTGCGGGCGTACTTGTTGAGTTTTGAATGTACTGGCGGAGCCGGTTTCCCGCGAGCTGCCGCAATCCCCGGGTCATGAGGTGCATGCCCAGAAGAAACAGGCCGAGCCCGCCAAGGACGGTTATCACGGATTGGATCATGCCCCGAATTTAGGGGTGTTCCGAGCCGCCTCGCATCTGAAGATATACCTATAACCCTGACCTGGACTGCAACGCCGCCGATGTCTGGTCGTGTTGCCGTCCAGGGCGGCTGTTGGTTGTTCAGGCGAGCTTCATTTGCGGCACGTCGCCCCGAATGATCAGGCTGGCTTCTGTTGCCGAAATAACATCATCGACGCTGGCACCTGGCCCGACTTCCTTTAGGAGAAGTCCTTCTTCGGTCGGTTCAATCACCGCCATTTCCGTGACGATCAGGCTGACCCGGCGCTGGGCTGTCAGAGGCAACTGGCATTCGTGAAGGATCTTCGGTTTGCCCTTCGCGGTATGAACCATGGCAACGATCACGTTCTTTGCACCGGCGACCAGGTCCATTGCGCCGCCCATGCCCGGCACCATTTTGCCCGGGATCATCCAGTTTGCGAGAAAACCCCGTTCATCGACCTGAAGACCGCCGAGCACGGTTGTGTCGAGATGGCCACCGCGGATCAGGCCGAAACTCATGGCACTGTCAATCGACGCCGCGCCCGGAACCGCGGTCACAAACCCGCCGCCCGCATCTGTGAGGTCGGGATCCTCCATACCTTCCGGTGGCCGTGCTCCTAGCCCGATCACACCATTTTCCGCCTGGAAGAAGACGTGCACTTCTTTCGGCAGATAGTTGGCGACCATTGAGGGCAGGCCGATCCCGAGATTGACCAGCGTGTCCGGCTGTATTTCCTGGGCAACCCGGCGGGCGATGATTTCCTTGGCATCCATCAGTGAGCCCTCTCCAACAGGTGATCCACCAGAATTCCCGGGGTCTTGACGGAATCCGGCGAGATGACGCCGACCGGGACAATCGTTTGAGGTTCGGCAATCACGGTTGCACCGGCCATCGCCATGATCGGGTTGAAGTTATGCGCGGTCAGCGAATATTCGAGGTTGCCGACATAATCGGCCTGATGCGCGGCAATCAGCGCAAAATCCCCGCCAAGCGGTTCTTCCAGGAGATAGTCCTTGCCGTTGACCGTAACGGTTTGCTTGCCGTCTTCTACCAATGTTCCGATGCCGGTGGGGGTCAGAATACCGCCAAGTCCAACACCGGCAGCACGGATCCGCTCCACCAGCGTGCCTTGAGGAACGAGATCCACCTCGATCTCTCCGGATATCATCTTCTGCTGTGTTTCAGGATTGAGGCCGATATGCGAAGCGATCACTTTGGACACACAGCCGGAGGTGACCAGCTTGCCGATGCCTTTGCCCGGCATGGCCGTGTCGTTGGCGATCACGATCATGTCTTTGGCACCGCGTGCGACCAGTGCATCTATCAGCCGATGCGGTGTGCCGACACCCATAAAGCCGCCGATCAGCAAAGAAGAGCCGTCCGGTATCATTTCGGCAGCTTCCGCCGCCTTGACCGCATGTTTCATAAATGCGTCCCCGCGAGCTTGTTTGGTTGCTCGAAGGTTACCGGTTTCGTCCGGCCTTGCAAATGAAGATTGTGCGACGCACCAGCGCTACTGGCCTGAATGATATGACAAGTCTGGGCTTGGAGTGGTCAAGGCTTCTGGGACAAAGCATTCAGAGACTGGGCGGCACATTCGGCCGCAGACTGGATCGAACTGCCATCGTGTCCCGTACGCGCCATCGCATTGAGGCCAAGCAGGATGGTCAGGATATAAGCCGCTAATTCGCGGGCACGGTCCAAAGAGAGGTCTGGATCGGTAAGCAGGCGTTCGGTGAGCCGGGCTTCCAACTGTGCCATACGCTCCGAAACGGCTTCAGACGCTTCAATCTTGGCCGTACTTGTGCCTGCGGATGACAGCAGTAAACACCCGCGGAACGGGTTTTCCGACATGAAACGCCCGACGTGCCGCAAAAAACTTGCAACGCCCTCAAGCGCTGTTGCTGCTGGTTCCAGATTGGACAGGCCCGGTTCCGTGACACCACTCCAGTATCGGTCCATCACGGTTTGGAAGACGTCGTCCTTGCTGCCGAACGACGCATAGAAACTGCCGCGCTTGATGCCGACAGCCGACTGAAGGTCGTCTACAGATGTTCCGCCATAGCCCTTTGTCCAGAACACGTCGACAAACGCGTTCATTGCGGCATCTTCATCAAAACTCTTCGGTCTTCCTGCCATACCCAACCATCAGGTTGCGGCCCGGCCGACAGAATACCGGCCGGGCACGGGATTATTCTGCAGCTTCGCGGGCCGGTGGTGTCCATGCAAATCTTTCGAACACCTTGTCGACTGGCGTTTCTGCCAAGTGATTGACATAGTTCGACATGACCTTCTGGGCCAGCCCAAGAATGATATCGAGCACATTGCGTTTGGTGAAGCCGGCATCAAGGTAGGTTTGAATATCGGCGTCACTGACATGCCCGCGTTGACGCACAACCTTCAGCGTGAAGTCGCGAAGGGCTTCCAGACGCGGATCCGCCAGCGGTGTGTTGTCGCGCAGCGCATCAATTACGTCCTGCGGCACCTTTTGCATGTGAGCAATTCCAGTGTGAGCCGGAACACAGTAGTGGCACTCGTGCTCGACGTTGATGGTCAACCAGACGACGTTTTGTTCGACTGTTGAGAGACTGGTCTGCTGGAACAGCTCATGAAGCTTTTGATAGGCTTCAAGGTGTTGCGGCGATTCAGACATCACTGCGTGCAGGCCCGGGATCCGGCCAAATGCCTTTTCAGATCTTTCCAGAAGTTCAGCGCCGCCTTCCGGGGCTGTTTCCTTGGTGTGCAATTGAAAGTCAGTCATTGAATTCTCCATCGAGTGGCGCGATTGCCAGACCACAGATAGGTATTTTGTACTCGATAGTCAAAAATATACTTTCAGTCAGAAATGGCTGTATTCAGCCGATTGCTGAGGAGGTCAAGAAAACGTGTTGGCAAGGTGAGGGGTCGTGATGGGCAATGCGCGACTGGACATGCATCCAAATAGCGGCGCATAAATCCGTGCTGTTTGGTGTTTGATCAATCCCTTCGAAGCACCATCTGGTTGGCGCGTGTTGGGAGAAAACAGGATAGACATGACCCAGTCGCCAGTAACCATGTTCAATGGGTGGCTCCGGAAAAGCGGTGGTCTGCCGGAGGAAAGTGCCGACGTAGCTTTGGACGCTTCGGTGGTCCGGCGATTTGAGGCTGACGATATTCTATTTTCTGCCGGAGAGAGGCCCGACGTCCTTTATTTCATCCAGTCGGGCTTGGTGCGTTTTTTCTACCTCACTGATGACGGCAAGGAGTTCAACAAGAACTTCGTCGCTGCGGGCAGCGTGGTAACCAGCCTTTCGACATTCCTTTCCGGTGTGCCGAGCCCGTTTTTCACACAGGCGTTGGAAGACACAGTCACAATTGCCTTGCCGATTGAGTTTGTACGCCGGCAGGTTGAGGCCGATATCTATTGGGAACGGTTGTTGAGCCGGTCCGTTGCCATGCTGGCGCTCAAGAAGGAGCAGCGGGAAGCGTCTTTTCTTCTTCAGGATGCGGGTGCGCGATATGAGGCATTTCTGGACGACTTTTCAGATCTTGCTTCCAGATTGCCGCAATATCATATTGCCTCCTATCTCGGGATTACGCCGGTCGCGCTTTCGCGCATTCGGGCCCGCCGCGGCAAGCAGCGCGCTTCTTAACCCGGGTTAATGCAGTGCCACGCTCAAAATCGGTATCGCTCCTGTCAAAGTTTGATCAGGAGACAAAAGACATGAGTACTGAAAAGACAGTCGTGATTACCGGCGGCGGCATTGGTCTTGGGGCGCAGCTGACCCGTCTTTATGGGCATGCCGGACATCGCGTGATCATTTGCGGGCGGACAGAAAGTGCACTTCGGGCCGCCGAAGACTATGGCAAAGTTCACTCCTTTTGCCTTGATCTGACAGACCCGGGCGACCGGCGCCGGTTTGTCGAAGGAATTTATGACCTCGATCGGCCGATCGACCTCTTGATCAACAATGCCGGTATCCAGCAGGCGGTTGATTTTTCAATTGGCGGCGGATCGCCGGAGCTGATCGAGGCGGAAATGGCGATCAACTTGCAAGCGCCAATCGAATTGACGTCGGATCTATTGTCTCTTTTGAAACAAGCCTCTTCGGCGCGTATCGCTTTCGTCACATCTGCGCTGGGCCGGGTGCCGAAGCAATCAACACCGGTCTATTGCGCAACAAAAGCCGGGCTGTCAGCGTTTGCCCGCAGCTTGCGGTACCAACTCGAAAAAACTGGCATCGGCGTTACCGACATCGTGCCGGATCTCCTGAGAACGCGCATGGCTGCCGGACGAGAACAGTCCGCGTTGTCGGCTCTCGATGCTGCCCAAACCATCGTCCGAGGGCTGTCGGCTGGACAAGATGAAATCCGGCTGGGCCGGGTTCCGGTCCTTTACACCTTGCACCGCTTCTTGCCGTCCGTTGCCTACAAGATGTTGAAAGCAGCTTGATGGAGAAGCGGGGATTGCATGGCGGCTCGCTTGACCTTGTTTTAAAAGCAACTTAAGTCCCGGAGCGCCAGTCGGCCGGACAGCCGCTGCCGCAAGTGCCGAAAGGCCGCGGGGGAGGAAAGTCCGGGCTCCATGGAGACACGGTGCCGGGTAACGCCCGGCGAGGGCGACCTTAGGGAAAGTGCCACAGAAAGCAAACCGCTCCGGCTTTGCCGGGGTAAGGGTGAAAGGGTGGGGTAAGAGCCCACCGCGCCTCTGGTAACAGCGGCGGCACGGTAAACCCCACCGGGAGCAAGACCGAATAGGGACAACGCGGACCCTGGAGCAATCCAAGGCCCAGGCCGGTTTCCAGGCCAGTTGTCCGGGTTGGTTGCGTGAGGCGTCTGGCAACAGGCGTCCCAGATGAATGGCTGTCACGTCCGCGCAGATCTTCGGATTGGCGTGGGCCATACAGAACCCGGCTTATAGGCCGGCTGGCATTATTCCTTCACCCTACCCAGCCATATATTGCGGCGTGCTGGCGAGATACCCGCCATAAGCATCCGCATTTGGATAGGAGAACTGTTCGGCAAACGGGTTGGACCGTTTGGATACGGTTGCTCCCATATCCGCCAGCAGCTCATCGAAGTGCCGGAAGTGGAAGGGCGCCGAACACAGGCCGCCATAGACCTGCGCGGCGGGCCGCTCCTTGCGCCGCCAACCGAGCATCATGTCGATGTTTTGCCGCATCTCCTGATCAGTTGGCTGATTTGCCAGCTGGCCGTCTGCGAAGCGCACCAGCCAGTTTGCAATCATTTCCGCCGACAGAATTGTGCAGAAACTGGAGTTGAAACCGACAAAGCCCATGTCGGGCAGATCCGGGTTCACCGACAGGCGATAGACACGGTATTGACCATCCGGTTCGATCAGTTTGTCTTGATACTCTTTGGCGAGACAAGGCACGCCCAATTTCCAGCCAACAGCAAGAACCGAAACATCACAAGGCACCCGGTCCCCGGTGGTCAAAACAGCATGGCCGTCCTCGTAGTGGTCGATGGTCCCCCGGACCGGTTTGATGGTTCCTGCTTCGAATCCTTCGAACAGACCGGGCGTTACGATCGGCAGGGAACAGGACGCGTCGTTCTCGATTGGGACTTTCGGCACCATGTCCCACTTCTTTAGCTTCAGCTGGGTTTTGAGCATCATTTCCAATCCGCGGAAGTTGGCCCAGATGAGCGGCTTGAACAGCGCCGACAGGATCTTGCCGGTGATCGATGGGTTCCAGCCGTTGAATTGCAGCTCCTGCGCCCGCATGTACAACAGCCGCTTGAAGTTGATGCCACCGATGAAATACGGCACGCGCCATACCGGTTCGCGGTAAACAAGCGTGACGGACTTAGCGCCATTCTTGGCCGCATTGACCGCAATGTCCGTGGCTGATTTTGAACCGCCCAGCACGACAACGTTTTTGCCGGCCGCTAAGTTGCTGTCGGTGTAGTCAGAGCTGTGCATGACCTGTCCGCCAGTCTGGACAAACTCATCCTGTCCCGGATGGGAGATGATGTTTTTGTCTGAGAACTGCCCCGTGCACACAGCGACAAAGTCGAAATCCTGGGTCCAGGTCTTGTCCGCCGCCGCCAGGGTCAGCGTCCAGCCGGACTGCCCGTCTGTGCGCCGGTCCATCGACAGAACTGTCGTGTTCAGCCGGAACAAACGCGCCAGATTGTGTTTCTTCGCATAGGCGTGGACATAGGCATGAACCTGAGGACCTTTCGGCCATTCCGGATAGTCGTCCGGCATTGGCAAATCGGTGAACCGGTAAAGATCCTTAGGCGACTGGGTCTGCACATCCGGATAGGACCTGGACAGTTCCCAAACGCCGCCGAAATCGTGGCTTCGTTCAAACCCGAGAACACGATGACCGCGTTCATCGAAGGCTTTTGCAGCCGCAAGACCGCTCACGCCGCCACCAATGACGGCGACTGTTTTCCGTTTTGTCATGTCTTCCCCTCCAGAATGTGCGGCGATCAGGCCTGATCAGGCCTGATCAGGCGGAGGCAGGAAATCGACTTCGTGCATGGCAGACAGCCGGACGAGTTCTTCCGGATCCGTGACACCGTTCAAGGCCCCAAACAAATCGAAGAGCTTTCGCGCTGGCGCGACGCCGAAGACGCAGGTCGCGGTCTTGCCGGACCGATTGAAGATACCGTGGGCTTCGCCCATGGGCATGCGCACCGTGTCGCCTGGACCTGCCTTATGGACGTTGCCACCCATTTCGACCTCCAGTTCCCCCTCCAGCATGACGATCCATTCGTCCTGGGTCGGGTGAATGTGCGGCGGTACGAACGTGTCCGCTGGCACCACGGCATGCCAGATGAAGGCGTTGGTGCTATGGACCTTGGGTGTGTAAGTGTGGCCAACGACGTTCCAGCTGACGCCGTCGAGTCCGTCTTTGGATGCGGTGATCCCGGCTCCGTTTTGCATATTGTGTCCCCTCTCTTTTAAGACAGGATCAGGCTAACGCTGAAAGTCCCGGACATTTTATCCAGATTACGAAATTAGTTTCATAAGAGCTGCGAATTGCCGCATTGCAGCAGCGAGAACGCTTGATCCTGCGATAAAGCCGGAGGCATCATTCGAAGATGATGGCTCAACCGCAAAGACCCCCACCGCTGAGTGACTTCCGCCGCTTTCAGACCTTCGATGTTGATGCGGCCAGGGACATCGTTGCGCGCCACTTCTGTAGTCACAAGCTGGAGCGGCAATCCTCCAATGACAGGTTCGACGCCTGCCAGCACCGGGTTACCGGAGAGCGTGTCTCGCTCAATTACCTTCGCTATGGCGGCGACGTGACGATTGAGCCCGGCGAGCTGACCCGCTTTTTTCTGATCCAGATCCCGCTTAGCGGTGCTGCCGAAATCACCAACGGCTGCCAGGCCGTGGCGTCAAACCCGCAGACAGCCTCCATCCTCAATCCTGACCGCCATACGGTGATGCGCTGGCATTCGGGTTGCGAGCAGTTGCTGGTTCAGATCGATCGGCAGTTTGTAGACGACGTGGCCTCAAGGATCACGGGTATGGACTTGGGCGCCCGTTTGCGATTTGCGCCGGAATTTCGTCTGAGACAATCGGAAGCACACCAATGGATGCGCAAACTTTGGGGTATGGTTCATGCTGCGGAGAATGGAGAGCTGTTTATATCAGACAACCGTACGTCCCAACTGTATCTCGAAGAAGAACTGATCGTTTCTCTGCTTGAGGTACAAGAGAACACGGCTTCCGTCTTGCTCTCCCATGAAACGCAAAAGTCCGGACCTGCCATCCTGAAGCGGGCCGTTGATATGATCCATGACCGGATGAGGGATGATTTCAGTCTGATAGAGCTTGCACGTCATGCCGGAACCACTCCGCGCAACTTGCAGCTTATCTTCAAACGCGAGTTGGGCCTGACACCTGTTCAATATCTGCAGCAGTGCCGCCTGAACCTGGCCCGTCATTTGTTGCTTGCTCGAAATGGCGACCTCCCTGTCAGTGACGTCGCCGAGTTATCAGGGCATCGTCATCTTGGGCGGTTTTCTGTTGCCTATAAGAAGCGCTTCGGAGAGTCCCCAAAGGCAACCGCTCGCAGCCGTGTGTTCTGCTGATGCAGCCGATAGCCAAATAAATTTTGAACTTCTCGGGAATGAAATCTGTTCTCAAGTGTTATGATCAGTTTTACTAAGTAATCATTGCCCCAAAATTGCCAAATAATGAAATATTCGCCACAATAATACCTCTACTATTTAATTTTACGCCCATGATTCACGCCAATTCGGTGCCTAGTTTGAGATCGTTATGTACTCACAAGGCAGGGAACAAATGGCCGGAACATATCAAGACTTCTTGTCCGCATTGCTGGCATTTGAATCGGGATGGGACCGAGAGCGTTACGACTCTGGTGTCATTCAGGATTGGCAGCTTGATCAATGGGCTGGCGGCCCGGTGCAAGACCGGTTTCCGCAGTATTCGAGCTGGTCTCAGCTGACAGATGCCGAATGGGAGGCTATGGCCTACCAGTCTCAGAACTCGCTTGGGTTTGTTGGCTTCCAGTTCGGTGAAGCGCTGCTCATCGATCTCGGCTACTACGACGACACGGTGTTTTATGGAAACGGTGCGGCCACCAACACCTGGGATGGGACCTGGACCGGCAAGAACGGTGTGAACTCCTTTGCGGACTTCACAACCAAGGCCGCCCAGGATGTCGCGATCCAGGAAGCCTTTGGCTACAATCTGCAGGTCATCGAAAACCAACTCGCAAACAGCGGTCAATCGCTGAGCGATTATATCGGCCAGACCGCGACATACACGCAGAACGGCCAGACTGTAACGGTTGAGCTGACATTGACTGGTATCATGGCCGCAGCACACTTGCGCGGTGCCTGGGGGACGGCGTCCCTTCTGCAAAGCGGGGCAGTCAGTACCGATGAATACGGTACGTCCATCCTGCAATATATGGAGCAGTTCGGTGGCTTCGATGCTCCGACCGTTGCCGAGGCAATCGCTTTCTTTGAGAGCCGCCTAACCGGGGACGAAGGGCTTGGAACGCCAGACGGTGGCACGCCTGGAACACCAGGCACTCCGGGGGCGCCCGGAAACGGAGACAACGGATCGGCTGATGTCGACGAGGGATCTGCGGATGTCGTGATCACCTGGTCCTGGGGACAGGATGCGGTTGTGTCGAACTTCGATCCGGCAACCGGCACCATCTTCGTTGATTGGATCGGCGCGGCCGATCTCACAATTACCCAAACGGCAAACGGTGTTGTGTTTGCTGTCCCGTCAAACAATCAGACCACAACCCTTCAAGGGGTGCAGTTGTCTGATCTCAGCCCATCCAATTTTACTGTTCTGGATTCTGGGACAGCCAGCAAGATTTTCGGGTTGATCGGTCAGGATAGCGCAGCGCCCGATCCCGAAGTGCCGGTGGATCCAGATCCTGTTGATCCGGATCCAGAGGTCCCGGTCGACCCGGACCCTGTAGACCCAGATCCCGTTGAACCGGATCCGGTTGATCCCACACCGGCCCCGCCCATCGAGCCGGGCAGCTGGAACGGAACCGCGGGGGTCACTGCGGCCAATGCATCGGTTGTGGTCACCTGGGCCTGGGGCACGGATCGTGTCGTGTCCAACTTCAACCCACAAAGTGACACCATTTTCATCGACTGGTTTGGGCCGGAAGCGATCGATGTCACGGAAGTCAATGGCAACGTGATTTTCACGATGGCATCGAACAATCAGACCGTGACACTCCAAGGCGTAACCTTGAGCGATCTGTCAGCGTCGAACTTCACAATTCAAAGCACGGAAACCGGTCAGGAAATCCTGTCGCAAGTTGGAACGGTTTCCGGACCAGGTACACCGGATACGCCGGACAATCCTGATACGCCGGACAATCCTGATATGCCGGACATGCCGGACATGCCCAACATGCCGGACGGGGCACAGATGATCATGATCATGCCGAACAGCCCGTCCCGTGTCATCACGGATTTTGATCCGGCGGGTGGGGACATGCTTCATCTTGAAGCCGGTGTCATCGCGGAACGGCTTGAGATTCAGGATACGGTAAACGGTCTGACAGTCACCGTTTATACGGCTACCGGCGAGGTCGCCAACACAACTGTGCTGACGGGCGTGTCTCTATCGGACATGACCATGAACAATTTCATGGTTGCCGAAGAATCTGCGCTCAATGAGGTTGCAAGCCTTTTAGGCCAATCCATCGAAACGCCGGACACCGGCGGGTTCGATGTGATCTACGATGCTGACGGGTCCAACACTCCGGTGCCGACCGGAGCGAGTGATCTCGGCGGCGTCAAATGGGCCGCGGAGTTTGGCAAGGATGATATCGTCGGCTTTAACCCGGCCGCGGATCAGCTCGACTTCGGCAATGCTTCGGTTCATGGCCTGATCTTGAACATGACCCCGAACGGTGAGCCGATCGTCGACAATCCGTGGGGGGCGGACATGCAGATCCTGCAAGGGGTGCAACTCGCGGATCTCACCATTGAGAACTTTGGCGTGGTCGGCAACGAGCACCTGCGTCAGGACCTCGGCGGCGTTCTTTCCTGGGAAAAGGGCATCGGCCCGCGGGATGGCGACACGGTCTACATCCGCTCTCATGAATATGGGCAGGCCGAAGTGATCAACGGGTTTGATCCGGCAACACAGAAGATCAGTTTCCTCTACTTCGGCACGCGTGAACGCTTGAGCGTTGAGGATACGCCGAATGGAATGGTCATCAGTGTTCCGCCGAGTGGTCAAAGCTTCACCTTCACTGGCGTTCAAAAAGCCGACCTCATTCCAGGCAATCTGGAGTTCCATTTCGATCAGGTGATGGAAGACAATCTGGAAGCCCCGTTCGGGATCGATCAGAACGATGTGTCGTTGGTGTCGCGGGAAGCGTTGCTGACGCCGGAAGCGCCGGCAGGCCAAGGCACAGACGGGTTCCAGGTCCGTGAAGGTGTGGGTGCCGTATCAGGAACCGAAACCCCGGATACACCGGACGCGCCCGATACATCAGACACTTCGGAGGTTCCAACACCGCCCGCCACATCGGTTACTCCGTCCACTTCGGATACAATCAACCTTGGATCGGGTGCCGATACGGTGGCGATCACGTGGGAATGGGGGCGGGAAGTCTCCGTGCTCAACTTTGATGCCTCTGAAGATCTTTTGGATTTCAGCAGCTTGTCAGTCAACGACATCTCGCTCCAAGAGGTCGGAACCGATCTGACAATCACCGTTCAGAACAATGGTGGGCACACCTATGTGCTGGAAGATATCCAGGCTGAAGATCTGTCTCTCGCCAACCTGACCGCGGCAGACTGGAACACGGTCGTCACAGATGCGGGCGGCGTTGCCGATCAGCTGCGGGCTCTCGGCAACACAGACTTTCTGCTGTGACATAGCGGGGTCCTGACCCTGAGCGCTTTGAGCGCCGCAAAGAGCGCATGCTCAAACTTACGCCGCGGATTTTCCGCGGCGTTTTTTGTATCCACAAGTCTTTGAAAACTGGGGATGGTGGCATCACGCACCGATTGCTGGAGCGCGGACCCTCCGTATTTCTGCGACTCCGATTCTACTATTCTGTCAAGGCTTCATTAAGCATGTTGGCGTTACCTTCGCTCGACGGGGTCGTGTGCGATCAAATCCTGCAGGAATCCATGAGATTCCATTGACCGCCCATGATTTCCCATGGTATCCCATATTTACCCAGAATGGGGAGCGCGGGCCCATGTTCGACGGGCTCAGGACATGACTTAACGAGCTGGCAAGAGCTGCCGTTGCAATTTGCATGTTCTGACAGGTAGGGCCGTTTCCTTCTTTTTTGGGTTGTTTCGGGGATTGCGCGGACGGGGGTCCGTAGCGGGGATGTATGGCCGGCTTTGTTTCGCATTTTACCAACCGGCTGGATGCCAAGGGTCGCGTGTCGATCCCGGCACCCTTCCGCACGGTATTGGCGAGAGATGGGTTTGAAGGGCTTTACTGTATTTCATCTGCGCATTGCGCGGCGGTCGACGCCGGAGGCAATCAGCTCGTGGCTGAAATTCAGAACCGCGCCCAGCAGTTTGCCAAGCTCACACCCGATCATGACATGCTCGCAGCAGCGCTGTTCGGTGCCAGCGAAATCATCAAGATCGATGGAGATGGCCGTATGACCCTCTCCGACATGATCCGCGACCATGCTGGCCTCTCCGACACCGTCACGTTTGTCGGTATGGATTACAAGTTTCAGATCTGGGAACCAGAGCAGTTCCGCGAGTATCGCGCAGAGGCCCAAAAGCGCGCACTCGCAATGCTGTCGGGGCAACTCCCGGCACCCTCGCAAGGAGAGCCGGTATGATGGCGCTCGGCGACAAGACGGATGATCTTGCTGCTGGCGGACCAGAGCGTCATGTGCCGGTTCTTCTTAACGAGGTTCTGGAATGGCTCGACCCTCAGCCGGGCGAGGTTATGGTTGACGGCACGTTTGGGGCCGGTGGTTACTCGCGCAAGCTTTTGGAACGCGGCGCAACGGTGGTCGGGATCGACCGTGATCCCGATGCAATAGCCGGCGGTCAGGAACTCGTCGCCCAGTCCGGTGGCCGCCTGATCCTGGTGCCGGGTCAGTTCGCGGACCTGGAAATTCATGCGCGCGCGAGCGGGTTTGACGGCGTTGATGGTGTCGTCCTAGACCTCGGTGTTTCTTCCATGCAGCTGGATCAGGCCGAACGCGGGTTTTCGTTTCTGCGTGACGGTCCTTTGGATATGCGCATGGAGCAAGCCGGGCCATCTGCTGCTGACGTGGTCAATGAGTTGCCCGTGCGGGATCTGATCCGGATCATCGGGCTTTTGGGCGAAGAAAAACGGGCGCCATCCGTCGCGCATGCGATTGACAATGCGCGCAAGGAAAAGCCGTTCAGCCGGACACTTGAGCTTGCAAATCTGATCGAGAAAGTCCTCGGGCGCTCTCCAAAAAAAGCGCAGATCCATCCGGCGACACGGACATTTCAGGCGCTGCGGATCTATGTGAACGGTGAACTGCATCAGGCCGCTCAGGCGCTGGGCGCTGCTGAACGCATCCTGAAGCCGGGTGGCCGCCTGGTTTTGGTGAGTTTTCACTCGCTCGAAGACCGCATCGTCAAACGGTTCTTCCAGGACCGGACAAAAACACGGGGTGGCGGGTCACGTCATATGCCGGAGGAAGAGGTTCCGCCGGCAACTTTTGAAAATCTCACGCGCAAGGCGGTCGAGGCGCGCGATACGGAAACGCATGCAAATCCGCGGGCGCGCTCTGCGAAGCTGAGAGCTGGGCGGCGGACAGAAGCTCCGGCGCGCGAGCTCGACATTCATGCCGCCGGTGTGCCGCGCCTTGCAGCGTTTCATGGACTAGGGGGCTGACATGGTTCGGGTGCTCAACATCCTTTTCATCGTGGCCGTCGTGATCGGTGCGGCAACCGTTTACGACCTGAAGATGGCGGCAACGAAGTCCGCTGCGAAGGTTGCGGAGCTGCAGCGGCAAATCGACGAAGAGCGGAATGCAATCCGCCACTTGCGCGCCGAGTGGAGTGTTCTGAACAAGCCGGAACGGCTGCAGAACCTTGTCGAGCGCTACAACGAATACCTTCAACTCGAAGCGTTGGAAGTCCGGCAGATCGTCATGCCGGATGAACTTCCGGCACGGCCGGTGACTCTGGAGCCGATTGGCGGGGCTGACCAGATGGGCGGATATGCCGGTTCTTCGGCGATGATCAGGTAGGGGCTTAGGGGCAATGACATTGGCAACAGAACCAGCGAGCTTTCTCCAGGTTCGGCGAACCCAGCCGAGGGCGGCGCGCAGCTCGGTTTCGTCGAGTGCGGTCAAGTCGCGCGTTTATCTCGCCATGCTCGCTTTTGCCTGTGTTTACGCGGCCATTGGTGGCCGGTTGATCTATCTTGCCCAGATGGATGAGGCGCCGTCCCGGGCCTGGATTTCTGCCCAGGATTCCGTGGCCGCCTCCCGCCCGGATCTCATCGACCGCAATGGTGAGATCCTTGCCACCGATATCAAGACCGCGTCCCTTTATGCCGAGCCGCGCCGCATTCTCGATGTTGACGAAGCAGTCGAAGGGCTCACCCGTATCTTGCCGGATCTGGATGAGGCGCTTGTCCGCCGCCGTCTTGAGAGCGGGGCCGGATTTGTCTGGTTGAAGCGTGAAATGACACCGGACAAGGCAGAGCAGGTGCATGACCTTGGTTTGCCCGGCATCGGTTTCCTGTCTGAGAACCAGCGCTTTTACCCAGGCGGCCCGACCGCGGGCCACATCGTCGGCGCGGTAAATGTCGACAATCAGGGTCTCAGCGGGATTGAAAAATATGTCGACGATCAATGGTTGCGCGACCTTCAGTCGATCGGGTTTGCCTCTGGCCGCACAATGGAGCCGGTGCGTCTTTCCGTAGATCTCAGGGTGCAGCACGTTGTGCGCGATGAATTGGTCAAGGCAATGGAGCGCTATCGGGCCATCGCGGCCGCCGGGATCGTGCTGGATGCAAAGACTGGCGAAGTCGTCGCAATGTCGTCCCTGCCGGACTACGATCCGAACGACAGATCCGAAGCTCTGGAAAAGGACCGGCTGAACCGGGCGACCGGCGGTGTCTTTGAAATGGGCTCCGTGTTCAAGGCGTTCACGACTGCCATGGCGTTGGATTCGGGGGCTGTTACGATCAATGACAGCTTCGATGCGACCCGCCCTCTGCGCGCAGCGGGCCGGACGATCACCGATTTCCACGGGAAAAACCGCATCCTGTCCGTACCGGAAATCTTCATTTATTCATCCAACATCGGCACCGCAAAAATGATGCTGGCGACCGGGGTCGCGCGCCAGAAGGAATTCATGGAGCGGTTGCATCTGACGAAGCGATTGCAGACGGAATTGCCCGAAAACGCAGCTCCCTTGTTGCCGCCGAAATGGAATGAATTGGCCGCGATGACCATCTCCTTCGGTCACGGCTTGTCGGTAACGCCGATGCAAACAGCGGTGGCCGCCGCGGCTATGGTCAACGGTGGCTCCTTGTTGCCGCCGACCTTTGTGCCTCGGACACAGGAAGAAGTTAAGGCGCTGAAGAAGCAAGTGATTTCACCTGAAGTCAGCCGCATGATGCGGTATCTCTTCCGCCTCAATGTCCTCTCCGGATCCGGGCGCCGGGCCGATGTTCCAGGCTACACCGTCGGCGGCAAGACCGGGACAGCGGAGAAGATCGAAAATGGTGTTTATGTGTCGAACAAGCGGCGCAACTCCTTCCTTTCGGCCTTCCCGATGGACGATCCGAGATACGTGGTTCTGGTTGTTCTTGATGAGCCGAAATCGGAGCGGGAAGGCATTGGCGCGACCGCCGGTTTGAACACAGCTCCCACGACCGGGGCGATCATTCGCCGCGCAGCACCGATGCTCGGTGTGATGCCGCGCTTTGGCAAAGGGGATGAACCGATCGAGATTTCCTATTAAGGAGACATAAAAGAAGCGAACTGGTCCGGCGGGGTCGCAGCCGAAATCCGGTCCGGTTTTAAGCTTCACGAGAATGACGATGCACGAACCGGATGATCGGATGTTATGCACCTTGAGCATTTAGCCGACGGCATGGATTTGCCGGACACGGCAAATGGCCTTTCCATAGAAGGACTGACGGCGGACAGCCGTATGGTCCAGCCAGGTTTTCTCTTTGCTGCCTTCAAGGGCTCCACGGTTGATGGCGTTCAGTTCGTTCCCAAAGCTGTCGAAGCCGGAACAGTCGCTGTTCTGTGCGCAACCGATGCTGCCGAGGCTGTTCGTGCGCTCGTTCCGCAAACAACCGCAGTACTCAGTGCCGATGAGCCGCGCCTGACCTTTGCGAAGATGGCTGCGCGTTTCTATGGCCGTCAGCCGGATACGATTGTTGCCGTCACGGGTACCGCGGGAAAGACATCGGTCGCCCATTTCGTGCGTCAGATCTTTCAAGCTGCAGGCCATCCGGCGGCCAGTCTTGGCACCTTGGGCATCATTAAGCCGGATGGCGAAAGTTACGGCGGGCTGACAACGCCGGACCCGGTGCAGCTTCAAAAGGATCTGGCAGACCTTGCGACTGAAGGTATTCGCTATGCCGCTTTGGAAGCCTCGTCCCACGGCCTTGATCAGTATCGCCTTGATGGTGTCCGGCTGACAGCAGCAGCCTTCACTAACCTTGGACGGGATCACATGGATTATCACCCGACCATCGAGGATTACCTGCAAGCCAAGCTGCGTCTCTTCAGTGAGCTTCTCCCGGCCGGCGGTCATGTTGTTGTAGATCCGGGTGAAAAGTATACAGATCAAGTATTGGCCATTGCCGAAGAGCGTGGATTGCCGGTTTTCACGGTTGGCGAGACGGGCAAGGATCTCAAGCTGACCGGCTTGAGGCCTAGCGGTGCCGGGCAGCTTTTGACCGTCGAGACCTCGCGCGGCGAGTACAAGGTGACCCTTCCACTCATTGGCCGGTTTCAGGTTTCGAACGCTTTGATTGCTGCAGGTCTTGCGATTACTGCCGGAATAGATGCCGGCGCTGCACTTCGCGCTCTTGAGAACCTAAAAGGCGCCCCCGGCCGCTTGGAGCTCGCCGGGACAACTCCGGCCGGCGGTATGATTTTCGTTGATTACGCTCACAAACCGGACGCTCTCGACAAAGCGTTGGCGGCACTAAAGCCTTTTGCCGGAGGAAGTCTGTCTGTTGTGGTGGGCGCCGGTGGTGACCGGGATCCCGGCAAGCGTCCCCTGATGGGCGAAGCGGCTGCGCGTCACGCAGATTTGGTCATAGTGACCGATGACAACCCGAGATCGGAAGACCCAGCGACCATTCGCAAGGCCGTTCTTGCAGGTGCGCCGGGTGGTCTAGAGATTGGCGATCGTGCTGAAGCAATTGCCGAAGGCATCCGGCGCCTGAAATCAGGCGATATCCTGTGCGTTGCCGGAAAAGGTCACGAAACCGGCCAGATTGTTGGCGACACAGTGATTCCTTTCTCTGATCACGACTCTGTGCGCCACGCTATAAATCAACTGGGAGTAAAATGAGCGACCCGCTTTGGACATCTGAGGCCTTTATCGATGCCTGTGGCGGAACCGCCAAAGGGGACGTGGGCGCGCACATAACCGGTATTTCCATCGACAGCCGAACTCTTGAGCCGGGTGATGCGTTCATCGCCATCAAAGGTGATCGGCTCGATGGCCATGATTATGTTGCGGCCGCGCTAGAGGCAGGAGCGTCGTTGGCGCTTGTTGCCGAAGATCGCCTCGGTGATTTGCCCGATGACGGGCGTTATGTCGTTGTTGATGATCCGCTCGAAGCCATGCGCGCACTTGGTGTTGCCGCACGGGCCCGCACCAATGCCCGCATAGTCGCGGTTACCGGATCGGTTGGCAAAACAGGGACGAAGGAAGCCCTTCGTCTGGCGCTTGCGCCCTCCGGCAAGGTTCATGCGTCGGTTGCCTCGTTCAACAATCACTGGGGCGTCCCGCTGACGCTGGCGCGCATGCCCGCCGATACGGATTTTGGCGTCTTTGAAATCGGCATGAACCATGCGGGTGAAATCACGCCGCTGGTACAGATGGTTCGGCCGCATGTCGCGATCATCACCACCGTCGAAGCCGTTCATATCGAGTTCTTCGAATCTGTTGAGAAGATTGCCCAGGCCAAGGCGGAAATCTTCAATGGTCTGGAGCCGGATGGCGTTGCGATCCTCAATCGGGACAACAAGCAATACGATCTTCTCCGGTTTTTGGCGGCAACCGCTGCCGTGCCCAACGTTCAGACATTTGGACAAAGCGGTTCAGAAGACAGTCACCTGAAAATGGCTGTGGCAACGGACGACGGCACAAGTGTGGAAGCCTCGATCCTCGGGCAGGACGTGTCATACGGAATTGGTGCTCCGGGTGCGCACCATGTGCAGAACAGCCTGGCGGTGTTAACCGCTGTGGCCGATCTGGGCGCGGATCTGCAGGAAGGCGCTGCCGCGCTCGGCGGTATGACCGCACCCAAAGGCCGCGGCGAGCAATGCCGTTTGTCCGTGGGCGGCGGCGAAGTGCAGCTGATAGACGAGAGCTACAACGCCAACCCGGCGTCGATGCGCGCGGCATTTTCGGTTTTGGCGCAAGCCACACCTGGCGGCTCCGGGCGGCGGATTGCGGTTATTGGCGATATGCGCGAACTCGGCACCGATGCCGACCAGCTTCATGCAGAACTTGAAGTTCCGATCCGCGAAGCTGCGATTGACAGGGTCTTCTGCGCCGGCCCGCATATGGCTGCGCTCTGGGATAAATTGCCGGACGATGTAAAGGCCCATCACCGCGAAGAAGCCAAAGACCTGATCGAGCTGTTACTGAAAGACGTGCAGCCCGGTGATGTCGTGATGATCAAAGGTTCTTTGGGAACCCGCATGGGCCCGCTTGTCGAAGCCTTGAAAAAAGAATATCCGCCTGCAGACGACATCGAAGCGGCGTGAAGGATAGCTGATGTTTTATTTTCTCGGCCAGTTCGCCGACCAAATCTCTGCTCTGAACGTTTTCCGGTACATCACGTTCCGGACAGGCGGGGCGATCATGACAGCCCTGTTCTTTGTCTTCCTGTTTGGGCCAAAGATTATCGCGAGCCTTCGGATCCGGCAGGGACATGGTCAGCCGATCCGTGCCGATGGCCCGGAAAGCCACCTGTCCAAAAAAGGAACGCCCACAATGGGCGGACTGATGATCCTGTCCGGTGCTTTGGTGGCTGCGCTCCTATGGGCTGACTTGAGTAATCCGTACGTCTGGGTCGTGATTGGTGTGACCGTCGGCTTCGGGATGATCGGATTTTACGACGACTACCTGAAGGTCACGAAGTCCTCGCACAAGGGGTTCGGTGGCAAGGCGCGTTTGGGTCTTGAGTTCCTGATTGCCGCAACCGCGGCGTTTACCGTTACAGTGCTCGACACGACATCGTTCTCCGGAGCGCTGACATTCCCGTTCTTCAAAGACTTCACGCTCAATCTCGGCCTTATTTTCATTCCGTTTGCGGCCTTCGTCATGGTTGGAGCAGGCAATGCGGTCAACCTGACTGATGGCCTCGACGGTCTGGCCATTGTGCCGGTTATGATCGCCTGCGCTTCTTTTGGATTGATAGCTTACCTCTCCGGCAACGCAGTCTTCGCGAACTACCTGCAGATCCACCATGTGGCCGGTACCGGTGAACTCGCCGTCATCTGCGGTGCCGTGATCGGCGCTGGTCTTGGTTTCCTGTGGTTCAACGCGCCGCCCGCGGCCATCTTCATGGGTGACACCGGATCTCTGGCGCTCGGCGGAATGATCGGCGCGATCGCTGTTGCGACCAAGCACGAGATTGTTCTGGCAATCATCGGTGGCCTGTTCGTTCTGGAAGCGGTCTCGGTGATCGTTCAGGTGATGTCCTTCAAACTCACCGGAAAGCGTGTGTTTCGAATGGCTCCGATCCATCACCATTTCGAAATTCAGGGCTGGACCGAAAGCCAGGTGGTCATCCGGTTCTGGATCATATCGGTCGTCCTCGCCCTGATCGGCCTTGCCACACTGAAGCTGAGGTAAGGCGATGATCGAAGTCACCACATTTGAAGGACAAACCGTTGCGCTTTTCGGGCTCGGCGGTTCTGGACTTGCCACTGCAAAGGCGTTGCAGGCGGGTGGGGCCAATGTGGTGTGCTTTGACGACAATGAAACGCGAGTTGCCGAAGCGGCGGCTGCCGGCCTCATAACCCAGGACCTGAAGACCCTCGACTGGTCGGGCGTGTCCGGCCTTGTGCTGGCGCCGGGCGTTCCGCTGACACACCCGGTTCCCCATTGGTCCGTCGATCTGGCACGAACTGCCGGGGTTGAGGTGATCGGCGATGTCGAACTTTTCTGCCGCGAGCATCGCAAGCTGTGTCCAGAAGCCCCGTTCATTGCGATCACCGGAACAAACGGCAAATCGACCACCACCGCTCTGATTGCGCATCTGCTGCGCGAACTGGGGTTGGATGTGCAAATGGGCGGGAACATAGGCACACCGGTCTTGGAGCTGGAACCGCCGCGTCCTGGCCGGCACTATGTGGTTGAGTGTTCATCCTACCAGATCGACCTTGCCCCGACGCTGGGCCCGACGGTCGGGCTTCACATGAACCTGTCGCCGGATCACCTGGACCGTCACGGCACGCTTGAGAATTATGCCGCAATCAAGGAGCGGCTGGTGGCTGGTGCGAAAGTTGCGATTGTCGGCGTCGATGATCGCCTGTCCTCCATGATAGCCGACCGGTTGGAGCTGGCCCGCAAACCGGTCTGCCGGATCGCTGGCGAACGGGAATTGACGGACGGCATCTACGCGCATCATGGCCGCCTGATTGAGGCCCATGATGGCTCGCAGAACGAAGTCGCCCTGCTGGCGGGGATCGACAGCTTGCGCGGCGACCACAATGGTCAAAACGCCGCCGCTGCCTTTGCGTGCCTGCGGGCGCTGGAGATACCGGCGGAGAAGATCGCTGCGGCAATGAAAAGCTTTCCTGGGCTCCATCACCGCATGGAGATTGTTGCCCGGACTGGCCGGACGCTCTTCATCAATGACAGCAAGGCGACCAACGCAGATGCTGCGGCCCGGGCGCTGGCGAGTTTCGACCGGATCTATTGGATCGCCGGCGGGCGCGCCAAGTCAGGTGGGATCTCTTCCCTGGACGAGTATTTCCAGAATATCGCGAAGGCCTTTTTGATCGGGGAAGCTGCAGAAGAGTTTGCCAAGACGCTGGATGGACATGTGCCGTACGCAGTAAGCGGTACACTCGCGCAGGCCGTCCGGGATGCGGCAGCCGAGGCGGCGGAAGATGGTGCTGAAGAAATTGCAATTCTTCTATCTCCGGCCTGTGCATCTTTCGATCAATATGCCAATTTCGAACTGCGGGGCGCTGCTTTTGTAGATGCGGTGCGTGCCTTGCCTGGTGGTGGAAACACTCAGGAGGTCGCATAAATGGTCTCACGCGCCGATCGCAGCCGGTTTGCCGAATGGTTTTGGACAGTGGATCACTATCTGCTGGCGGCCTTCAGTATTCTGCTTGTTTCCGGCGTGGTGTTTGCCTTTGCTGCGAGCCCGCCGGTCGCCGAGCGCATTGGCGTTGATACCTTCTATTTCGTAAAACGGCAGGCCATGTTCACGATCCCGGCACTCGGGATCATGCTTGCAGCGTCGCTTATGACGCCGCGGATGGTTCGCAGAGCTGCTCTCGTGTTGTTCACGATCTCCGTGGTCTTGCTCATTGCGACCCTGTTCATGGGGTTTGAAACCAAGGGTGCCCGCCGTTGGATCTATATTGCCGGTGTATCCGTTCAGGCGTCGGAATATCTCAAACCGGCCTTTGTTGTGCTGATCGCGTTTTTGTTGTCTGAAAGCGGACGCCGCCGGGAAGTGCCGGGCGTCTTGTTCGCCTTCATTCTGTTTGCCGTCTGCGCGACTCTTCTCGTGGCCCAGCCGGACTTTGGTCAGACCATGCTGATCGGCATGGTCTGGGCCGCGCTGTTCTTTCTGAACGGGATTTCGTGGGTGATCATCGTCGCGCTGGGGATCATCGGGATTGCCGGTTTGTTCGCCGCTTATGCCTTCCTGCCGCACGTGACGAGCCGGGTCGACCGGTTCCTGGATCCAAGCACCGGTGATACCTTTCAGGTTGATACAGCGCTCGAGGCTTTCATGTCGGGTGGATGGTTCGGCCGGGGGCCGGGCGAGGGGACGGTGAAACGGATCCTGCCGGACAGCCATGCTGACTTCATCTTCGCCGTGGTGGGCGAGGAGTTTGGTGTGATCGCCTGCCTTCTGCTGGTGATAGTTTTTGCCTTCATCGTGATCCGCGGATTGCAGCATGCCAGCCGGGACCAGGATGCTTTCGGCCGGTTGGCGACTGCTGGTCTTGTTGTCCTGTTTGGGCTTCAGGCAACCATCAACCTGTCGGTGAACCTGCACCTGGTTCCGTCGAAGGGCATGACCTTGCCGTTCATTTCCTATGGGGGGTCCTCTCTTTTGGCGTCCGCCATGTCTGCCGGGGCCATTCTCGCGCTGACCCGCAAGCGGCCGCGGCCCATGTCGAATGACACGGTCACGGTCAGCCGTCTGTCTCCGTCCTCCTTGATGTAATTGTTGGCCCGGATTTATGAGCAAAACCGTTTTACTCACAGCCGGCGGAACCGGCGGTCACCTGTTTCCCGCACAAGCACTTGCAAGTGAGCTGAGCCGCCGGGGCTGGATCGTCGAGCTGGCAACGGATGAGCGGGCCGACAAATACGGCACCGAATTCCCGGCTCGCAAGGTTCACATCATTGCTTCTGCCACCATCCGTGGCCGCAATCCGATTGCTCTGGCAAAAACCGCACTTCAATTGCTGTTTGGAACACTGCAGGCACGTAAGGTGATCAAAGCATTGCAGCCGGATGTCGTGGCCGGTTTTGGCGGGTATCCAACCTTTCCGCCAATGTATGCGGCACGCCTTACAGACACGCCGTCGATCCTGCACGAAGCCAATGCCGTGATGGGGCGAGCAAACAAACTCTTGGCCAAAGGGGTGTCGGCGATCGCAACCAGCGTTCCGATCGAAGATCTTCCATCCGATTTGTCGAGCAAATTGGTCGAGACGGGCAATCCGGTCCGCGATGCTGTTTTGGATGCAGCAGAACTGGATTTCACTCCTCCGGGCTCTGGTGGCCCTTTGAAGCTGTTGGTTTTTGGCGGTTCTCAGGGCGCGCGGTTCTTTTCAGATCTCGTTCCTCCCGCCGTCGCGGAGCTGTCCGATGAGCAGCGAAAACGGATCAAGATCGTTCAGCAATGCCGCCCGGAAGACATGGAGCGGGTCCAGAAAGCCTATCAGGATCTTGGGGTTGAGGCGGAGTGCGCGCCGTTCTTTACAGACCTTCCTCAGCGGATCGCGCAGGCGCATTTGGTGGTTTGCCGCTCCGGTGCAAGCTCGGTTTCCGAGCTGAGCGTGCTCGGCCGACCTTCCATCCTGGTGCCGTTGCCGGGGGCGATTGACCAGGACCAAGCTGCCAACGCCAAGGTTCTTGAGAAAGTCGGCGGCGCATGGCCGATCCGGCAGGTGGATCTGCACCCATCACGCCTTGCCAAGGAAATGATCCGTTTCATGGATGCGCCGGAGATGCTGGAGGCAGCTGCGAAGGCCGCCAAGACAGTTGCAAAACCAGATGCCGTCAAACGGCTCGCCGACCTTGTTGAAAGCGTCGCGCAAAACAAGGGAGTACGGCCATGAAGATGCCGCAGGATATTGGACCGGTCCACTTTGTGGGGATCGGCGGCATCGGCATGAGCGGCATCGCGGAAGTGCTGAAAACGCTTGGATATCAGGTTCAAGGATCTGATATGGCTGAAAACGCCAATGTTCAGCGTCTTCGTGCAAACGGCATTCCTGTCACTGTGGGCCACGCGGCTGAAAACCTTGGCGAAGCGGAAGTCCTTGTGGTCTCCTCTGCCATCAAGAAAGACAATCCGGAACTGGTGGCAGCCCGCGAGAAGCTGATCCCGGTTGTGCGCCGCGCCGAGATGCTGGCAGAGCTAATGCGCTTTAAGCAGGCGATCGCAGTCGGCGGAACACACGGCAAAACCACCACCACATCTATGGTTGCTGCCCTTCTGGATGCCGGGCATCTCGATCCAACCGTGATCAACGGCGGCATCATCAATGCCTACGGCACCAACGCTCGGATGGGCGAGGGCGACTGGATGGTCGTGGAAGCCGATGAGAGTGACGGGACATTCGTCAAGCTTCCGGCCGACGTTGCCATTGTGACGAACATCGACCCGGAACACCTCGATCACTATGGCGACTTCTCCGGCGTTCAAAAGGCTTTCCGCCAGTTCATCGACAACGTGCCGTTCTATGGTTTTGCCGTCATGTGCCTCGACCACCCTGAGGTCCAGACTATGATTGGCAACATTGAGGATCGCCGGATTGTGACTTACGGCACCAATCCGCAGGCCGATGTCCGGTTCACAGATGTTTCGATGGATGGTGGCAAATCGACGTTCTCGGTGACCATCCGGGATCGCCGCAGCGGGGAAGAGACCGAACTTAGCAATTTGGTCCTGCCTATGCCGGGCCTTCACAACGTTTCTAATGCCACCGCTGCGATTGCTGTTGCCTCACAGCTTGGCGTATCGCCGCAAGAGATTGAAAAGGGCATTTCGTCCTTCGGCGGCGTAAAGCGGCGCTTTACCTTTACCGGCGAAGCCAACGGCGTTCAGGTTTTCGACGATTACGGTCACCACCCGGTCGAGATCAAGGCTGTGCTGCATGCAGCCCGGGAATCCACCGATGGCAAGGTGATCGCGGTTATGCAGCCGCACAGATACACCCGCCTGCACAGTCTGTTCGATGACTTCTCAAACTGCTTCAACGATGCAGATGCGGTCGTCATCACGCCGGTTTACGAGGCAGGAGAGCAGCCGATCGAGGGCGCGCGCCACACGGATCTGGTTTCCGGCTTGAAAACACGTGGTCACCGGCAGGTGCAGGCCATTAACGGCCCGGAAGAGTTGGCCTCTGTGGTGAAGGAATTGGCGGAACCTGGAGACTTCGTCATCTGTCTCGGTGCGGGCAACATCACCCAGTGGGCCTACGCGCTGCCGGATCAGCTGGACGCTCTGCAAAAGGAGGGGGCATGAGCTTTCCCAACCTTCTGGAAGAGGTTCCGGACCTATCGGATGGTATCCGTGGAAAACTGACACCCAATCAGCCGCTTTCTGCCGTGACCTGGTTCCGCACGGGTGGACCGGCGCAATTGATGTTTCAGCCCGCCGATGAAGACGATCTCGCGGTATTTCTCAAAAAGCTGCCGAAAGACATTCCCGTGTTGCCGGTGGGTCTCGGCTCCAATCTCCTGATCCGCGATGGCGGCTTGAAAGGGGTTGTTGTCCGCCTCAGCGCAAAGGGCTTTGGCCAGATCGAGGATCTTGGCAACAATCGTCTCCGCGCTGGTGCCGCCGTTCCGGACAAGCGGTTTGCGGAAGCTGCAGCCAAGGCGGGCCTCGGAGGCTTTGCGTTTTACACCGGTATTCCCGGCGGACTTGGTGGGGCGCTCCGCATGAATGCCGGTGCCCATGGCACGGAAACACGGGACCGGATGATTGAACTCACGGCGATCGACCGGGACGGTAACCGTCATCTTCTGAGCAATTCCGACATGGAATACAGCTACCGGCATTCCGGTGCCAGTTCGGATCTGATCTTCACATCGGCCGTGTTTGAAGGCATCCCCCAGGATGAGGCCGCGATCCGCGAGGAAATGGCCGCGGTTGTCGAGCACCGGGAAAACGCCCAGCCGATCCGTGAAAAAACGGGCGGGTCGACCTTTAAGAACCCGGACGGCAATTCGGCGTGGAAAGTGGTTGATGCTGCCGGGTGCCGCGGATTGATGGTCGGCGGTGCGCAAATGTCCGAGATGCACTGCAATTTCATGATCAACACCGGTGATGCGACCGGTCACGATCTGGAGCTGCTCGGTGAAACCGTCCGCGCGAAAGCGCTTGATGCCACCGGTATCCGGCTGGAGTGGGAAATCAAGCGTCTTGGAGAATTCGGGCCGAAAGGCGCGATTGAGCCATTCTTGGGGCAGGCGTGATCGGACCGCCGGTCTCTGTCCACAGTTTCCATTAGTTGCGTTTTTTTTGTGCCGCTTTCCCGGATTCAAGTCCGGGAAACGGTCTTATCAAGGGAGAACCCATCCATGACCAAGAAACATGTTGCTGTCCTGATGGGTGGTTGGGTCAATGAAAGGCCGGTCAGCCTTTCAAGTGGCAAGGAATGCGCACTCGCACTCGAAGAAGCCGGATATCGTGTTTCACGGGTAGACGTTGACCGGAATGTGTCGGCCGTTTTGACTGAGTTGAAGCCGGATGTCGCCTTTAATGCCTTGCACGGACCCTTTGGTGAGGATGGCTGCGTTCAGGGAATATTAGAGTTTCTTAACATTCCCTATACGCACTCTGGCGTGATGGCTTCGAGCCTTGCAATGAACAAGGTGAAGGCAAAAGCAGTCATGGCGGCGGCCGGAATTCCGGTCACGGAGCACAAGGTTGTGAACCGCCATGAGATCGGCCGGGATCATCCGATGGATCCGCCCTACGTGCTCAAACCCATCAACGAAGGTTCCAGCTTCGGGGTCCTGATTGTCAAGGAAGATCAAGAGTTTCCGCCCCAGGAGCTGCACCGGGAAGACTGGCCTTACCCGGATGTTTTGATGTGCGAAAAGTTCATCCGAGGCCGCGAACTGACCTGCGCAGTCAAGGATGATCAGGCGCTCGGTGTGATCGACATCGTGACCCAGGGGCAGGAGTTCTACGATTTCGATGCAAAATATGCAGAAGGCGGTTCAAAACACATTCTTCCTGCAAAAATTTCACCACTTGTTTACCAAACAGCGGAGACACTAGCGGTTAAGGCGCATCAGGCCTTGGGGTGCCGTGGGGTATCCCGGGCCGATTTCCGATTCGACGAGCGCGAAGACGGAAGCGGGGACCTGATTTGCCTTGAAGTGAACACGCAACCAGGCATGACGCCGACCTCTTTGGTGCCCGAAATGGCCGCCTACAAGGGGATGAGCTTCAAGGACCTGGTGAGTTGGATGGTTGAGGACGCGAGTTGCTGTCGTTAGGTCGCAAACATAAACGGGACGCATATGCTCCGCTGGAAGCCGAACTGGCTCCGCGCGGGCGCGGCGTTGCGCGTTTGCACCGGCAACCTGTTTGGCGCGCGGCGGGCCGCTTGGCGGACTTGCCACGCTGGACGGGGTCTGCAGCTGCCATCGGTTTCTTAACCTTAACGATTTCCTACGCAATAGTCATAGGTGGGCACGGGCGTGTCGTGAGCGATGCGCTGCTGTCAGCAGTCGGTTTCGGGATTGAGGCCGTCAAGCTTTCCGGACAACGGGAAATCAACGAATTCCAGATCCTCGAAGCGCTCGAAATTCACGACGGATCGTCTCTGATCCTGTTCGATGCCGATGGCGCCCGTGAACGGCTGAACGACATGGCCTGGGTCAAGAATGCTTCGGTGATGAAGTTCTACCCAAGCACTTTGCAGATCCGGATCGAGGAGAAAGTGCCTTACGCGCTTTGGCAGCGGGGTGATCTGGTTTCGATCGTGAATGAGGCCGGCGAGGTTATCACCGATGAGGTGGATGGCCGGTACGCCAATCTCCTTCTGGTGGTCAATCATGGCGCGCAGCGCCGGGCTGGTGAGATCAGCGCAGCGCTTGCGACAGTGCCGGATCTTCGTCCGCGGGTGCGTGCGGCGTTCCTGATCAGTGACCGCCGCTGGGATTTGAAATTAGAAAATGGGATTTTTGTCCGCTTGCCGGAAGAAAATATGGAAGCCGCTTTGGCTGAATTGGTGAGAATGGACAAAGAAGACGGGCTGCTTGCCCGCGATATCATGGCCATCGACATGCGCCTGGAGGACCGGATCACGGTTCGCTTGAGCGAAGAGGCCGCGGAACAACGCAAGATCATGACCGGTGGTCGTGGACGCTCGGGCAATGGAGGGCGGGACACATGAGCCGGTCTGATCAGCCCTTGTATTTGCCAAAGATGCGCCCGCTGCCGAGCCGGCGTTCGGTCGTTATGTCGGTCCTCGATGTCGGATCAACCAAGATCTGCTGCCTGATTGCCAAACTGATCCCTCAGGATGACAACGCGATCCTGTCCAGCCGGTCCCACAAGGTCGAGGTTCTCGGCTACGGTTATCAGCGGTCCCGCGGCATCAAGTCCGGTGTCGTTGTTGACATGGATGCGGCTGAGCACGCCATTCGCCTTGCGGTCGACAGTGCCGAGCGTATGGCTGGAGTGACCGTTGAATCGCTGATCACGAATATCAGCTGCGGCCGCTTGCAGAGCGAGATTTACAGCGCCAGTGTTCCGCTGTCCGGCGAAAGCGTCTGCGAAGCGGATATCCAACGGGTCCTGTCTGCTGGTTCGAGTCACTCAGTGACCGATGGCCGGGCAGTAACGCACGCTCTGCCGATTTCCTACACACTGGATGGCAGCCGGGGCATCCGGGATCCGCGTGGCATGATGGGCCACAAGCTCGGCGTCGATATGCAGGTTGTTACGGCAGAAGTGCCGCCGGTCCGGAACCTGGAACTCTGCATCAACCGCGGTCATCTGCACGTTGAGACCATGGTGGCAACCCCGTTTGCCAGCGGCCTGTCGACAATCGTGGATGACGAAGCTGAACTCGGCGTTGCCTGCATTGACATGGGCGGCGGTACCACAACGCTGTCCGTCTTCGTAGACGGTCATATGGTCCACCTCGATGCGATCGCTGTTGGTGGTAACCACGTCACCATGGATATCGCTCGGGCATTTGCGACGCGGCTGCAGGACGCTGAACGGCTGAAAACACTTTACGGCTCACCGCTGGCTTCCAGCTCGGACGAACGGGATATGCTGACCGTTCCACCGCTGGAGAGCGACAGCGATTTGCCAAACCAGATCCCGCGCTCGGCGTTGACACGTGTCATTCGTCCGCGCGTGGAAGAAATCCTTGAACTTGTGAGAGATCGTCTGACGGCGTCCGGCTTTGCCGGGCGGGTCGGCAAGCAGATCGTTTTGACCGGGGGTGCCAGTCAGCTCACAGGTCTCGGTGAGGTTGCGCGTCATATCCTTGGCCGCAACGTCCGTCTTGGCCGGCCTCTAGGCGTCGCCGGTCTTCCCGAGGCAGCAAAAGGTCCGGCATTCGCCGCGGCCGTTGGCCTCCTGATTTATCCGCAAGTCGCGCAGATCGAGCAGTTCGAACACAAGAACCGCAGATCCGGGTGGGGCGGGCAATCTGGCTATTTGGCTCGTGTGGGCCAATGGATCAGGGAAAGCTTTTGAGCAAATGACAGACGACAAGAGCCTAGAGTTGGAGCTGCCAGGAGTGGCAGAGGAAATTAGGGAAGAAGAGGGTTCTCCCGTATCGGGGGCGCCAGCGGGTCGCGAGGATAACATGACCATAAACCTGAAGATGCCCGACATTCAGGAACTGAAGCCGCGTATCACGGTCTTCGGTGTCGGCGGCGCGGGCGGAAACGCCGTCAATAACATGATCACAGCAGGTCTCCAGGGGTGCGACTTCGTCGTGGCCAACACGGATGCCCAGGCACTGGCAATGAACCAGTCCGACCGTCTCGTCCAGATGGGCGTGGCCGTTACGGAAGGTCTCGGAGCCGGTTCCCAGCCAGAAGTTGGCGGGGCAGCGGCCGAAGAAGTGATCGATGAGATCAACGATCATCTGTCTGGATCGCACATGGTGTTCATCACGGCCGGTATGGGCGGTGGTACCGGCACCGGTGCAGCTCCTGTGATTGCCCGTGCAGCGCGCGAGCAGGGCATCCTGACCGTTGGTGTTGTTACCAAGCCGTTCCAGTTCGAAGGTGCGCGCCGGATGCGCATTGCCGACAGCGGCATCGAAGAGCTTCAGCGCAACGTTGACACTTTGATTGTCATTCCGAACCAGAACCTTTTCCGGATCGCCAACGCACAGACGACGTTCGCAGATGCGTTCGCCATGGCTGACCAGGTTCTATATTCCGGTGTTGCCTGCATCACCGACCTGATGGTCAAGGAAGGTCTGATCAACCTCGACTTTGCCGATGTCCGCTCTGTCATGCGCGGCATGGGTAAAGCGATGATGGGCACCGGCGAAGCCTCTGGCGAAAAGCGCGCTCAGCAAGCTGCTGAAGCCGCTATTGCCAATCCGCTGCTCGACGAATCCTCAATGAAGGGTGCAAAAGGTCTGCTGATTTCCATCACCGGCGGCAATGATTTGACGCTCTTTGAAGTGGATGAAGCGGCAACCCGGATCCGGGAAGAAGTTGACGCGGATGCCAACATTATTCTTGGTGCGACCTTTGACGAGACGCTGGATGGCATCATTCGCGTGTCGGTTGTTGCAACTGGAATTGACCGGGAGGAGGGCCAAATGGCTGGCACGTTTCCCGGAATCACAGCTCCAGCTCTGAAATCCGAGACCACCGCGCCGCGTACTCCGGAAATCCAGACGAAGCCTGCACCGGCTGCAGAAATGCCGAAGGTTCAGGACGCTGCAGCAAAGGCGATGGCCAGCCTGGAAAAAGAACTGGCGATCCCGGAACCTGCCGCAGTTTCCGTTGCCAGCGACCCGGATGTTGAAATCAAGAAGGTGCAGCCTTCGCGGGCTCCGGTCGCAGAAACATCTTCGATGATGGATCTGGAAAACGACACGCCCGCACCGGTTGCTGATGTAGCGCCGATGGCGCAGCCATACATTCCGCCGGCAGCTGAAGAGCATGCCACGGCCCCGCGGATGCCACGCGTTGAAGATTTCCCGCCGATTGCTCAGCGTGAAATTCTCGCCAGCTCTGCTCCGGCCAGCGCCCCGGCAGCACCAGAGGCGCAAGCTCCGGCCGATCCGGCTGTGGATCTGGAGCATGATGTTGAAGACGAACGGCGCCCAATGGGACTTCTGCGGCGTCTTGCAAGTGGTCTTGGCCGCAAGGAAGACGAAGAAGAGCACCACGAAGAGGCTCCCATTGAGACTGTCCGTCCGGCAGCGCAACTTCGTCCGGCACCGCGTGCACCGCAGCCGCGGTCTCACAGCGAAGGGGCAACCGGACAACTTGATAGCACTGGCCGTTCGGCCCCAACGCCGATGAGCCAGTCAGAAGACGATCAGTTGGAGATCCCGGCGTTCCTGCGCCGGCAGGCCAACTGATTCGACCCGCGATCTTCTTCCCTGATCGCAACGGCCCGAAGTCACGACTTCGGGCCACTTTTGTTACACTGAGTCAAATGACGTGATAATTCAATGGTTTGTCAGCCTGTGAATCGTTACAAACCGTAATAAAGCTTTATTTCGCCCTACCGTAATTACCGACTATGTTGCCCGCAGCTGGCGATCGTTAAAAGTCCGTAACTTTGCACGTGCAAATGACTGACCATTACCGGCGCCAAACCGGAAGGGTAGGGGAATATGACCGCATATGTAGACCGACAGACAACGCTCGCCGATCAGGTGACGCTGACAGGTATCGGTGTTCATTCGGGTAAACCTGCGTCAATCACATTGGTGCCTGCTGAAGCTTGTGTGGGGGTTGTGTTCTCACGTACTGACAGCGACTCTTCCAAAGAAGTTCCTGCACTTTGGGACAAAGTTTCCGCAACCGCGCTGTGCACCGTTCTCGATGATCCGTCCAAGGATGGCATTTCGACCGTTGAGCACCTAATGGCTGCGCTGTTTGGAATGGGCATCGACAACGTGATCGTTGAAATCGACGGCCCAGAAATGCCGATCATGGATGGCTCCAGCCACGCGTTCGTCGAGGCGATCGAGCAGGTTGGCATCAAGAAGCTGGACCGGGGCCGCCGGTATCTGAAAGTCAAGAAAACCGTTCGTGTCGACAACGGAAGCGCCTGGTGTGAGCTGCATCCCTATGACGGCACGAAGTTTGACATCACGATTGATTTTGACACGCCTGCGATCGGCAATCAGAAATTCGTGTCCGACATGACACCGGACGTGTTCCGCAACGAACTCTGCCGTGCGCGGACCTTCGGTTACGTGAAGGATGTTGAGCAGCTCTGGAAGATGGGCTTCGCGCTCGGCTCTTCGCTGGAAAACTCCGTCGCCATCTCCGACGACAAGGTTCTGAACCCGGAAGGCACGCGCTGGCCGGATGAGTTCGCCCGCCACAAGGCACTTGACGCGGTTGGTGATCTTGCGCTTGCCGGTCTTCCGATCCTGGGGCTTTACCGCTCCTTCAAGGGTGGTCACAAGATGAACCACTCCATTCTGGTCAAGCTGTTCGAAGATCCGTCTGCATTTGAGATCGTCGAATCTCCGGCCTTCCGCCAGGTTGGTCAGGTCGATAAAGGCGGTTTGGCTGCTGCAGCAGCTTTTGGTCCGGACGTTTCCTGATACTTTTCTTTCAAGGGAGGCGCGAACGCCTCCCATTTTTATTTCAGGCGAAGCTGCCGTTTGTGGCGGGTTGCCACAAAAAAGCTTAAAAAATCCGGCAGATCGCGTTTGAAAGCGTGACGGGGGCGGTTCGTTTCCGCTAAACACTCGTGTTATTGAAATCGGGAATTTCTGTGCCACTCGGTGCAGGGCTGTGTTTGGGCTGATATGTGCAGCTCGGGAGATAGGGTGTGAACGGAAGACAACTCGGCTTTTCGGCGTGGACGGCTCCACATCTCAAGCGTTTTTTGGCTCTTGCGGTTTTGGCTGCGCCCTTGGCATTGTCAGCGTGCAGCAGCAAGGACGAGTTCGATGAGCTGGCGCTGAACGACACCCCTGCGGAGGTTCTGTTCAACGAAGGTCTGGCGCTCCGGGCGCAGGGCAAACTCAGAGATTCGACTGCCAAATTCGAGGAACTCGACAAGCTTTACCCGTACTCAGAATACTCCAAGAAGTCCTTGGTGAACCTTGCCTATCTCAACTACACGCGGGGCAAGTACACGGAGACCGTGACATCCGCCAATCGGTTTGTAACGCTTTACCCGGGCGATCCGGATTCTGCCTACATGCTCTACCTCGTGGGCCAGAGCTACTACCGCCAGATGCCGGACATCACACGGGATCAGGCCACGACCGAGCGCGCAGCGTCCGCGTATGGCGAGCTGATCCAGCGCTTTCCTGAATCGGAATATGTACCGGATGCCCAACGCAAGCTTCTGATCGTTCAGGACCAACTTGGCGGCAAGGAAATGCAGGTCGGCCGGTACTATCTGGAACGCCGGAATTACGTTGCAGCGGTGAACCGCTTCAAGACCGTTGTGAACAACTATCAGACCACCCGTCACGTGGAAGAAGCGCTCTTTCGTTTGACCGAAGCCTATTATGCGCTTGGGGTGATCAGCGAAGCCCAGACCGCTGCTGCGATTCTGGGGCATAACTTCCCGGACACGCAGTGGTACAAGGACGCCTATACTCTCTTGAACAGCGGCGGATATGAGCCTTCTGAAGACAGTGGCAGCTGGATTAGCCGCGCATTCAAGGGTATCAAGCTCTAGGGTCAGGACCCATTAAATTTGATGAACTGGCGCAAGAAACGGCAATGAGCTGCAAGGAAAAGCGCGAAAAGCGGGCTGGCTGCCCGGTTGAGCGGTTTGACGAAGCAGATCGACGCCGTATTTGCGTGCCTTCGGGATAGGATGCATTTGCCCGGCAACATCGTTGCAAACCTTTGGAAACCGGACGGTTTCCTGCAGCTTTGCGCCTTGTATCCGAACAAATTCATTCCTACCATTTCGTCCAATTTAATAGGGCCTGACCCTAAACTAGACCGACTCGAAAAGGCACCTATGTTTTAGGTGCCTGCCCGAGCCGAATTCTAAGGAGCGCTCTGTTCATGCTGGTCACGTTGTCTATCCGTGACATTGTTCTGATCGACCGTCTGGATCTTGATTTCGCCGCCGGAATGTCTGTGCTGACAGGCGAGACCGGCGCCGGAAAATCCATTTTGCTGGACTCCCTGTCTCTGGCGCTCGGCGCAAGGGGCGATGCCGATCTTGTCCGTCACGGCGAAGGGCAAGGACAGGTGACTGCCGTGTTCGATGTCGAGATGGCGCATCCGGTTCGCGCATTCCTGAAAGACAACAGCATCGACGATGACGGGGATGTCATTCTGCGCCGCGTTCAGGCCGCAGACGGGCGCACGCGGGCTTTTATAAATGATCAGCCGGTCAGTGCAGGACTTTTGCGGCAGGCAGGTGCTCTGCTGGTGGAGATCCATGGTCAGCATGATGACCGGGCCTTGGTTGATCCGGAGAGCCACCGGGCCTTAATCGACGTGTTCGGCGGATTGACCACTGACGTAGACGCCGTGGCAAAAGCCTACCAGGGCTATCGGTCCGCCGAAAAGGCTGTTTCAGATCATGAAGCCCGCATTGAAGCAGCCCGCAACGAAGCGGATTACTTGAGATCCTCTGTCGAAGAGCTCAGCCAATTGAAGCCGGAAGCCGGTGAGGAAGATCAGTTGGCAGCCCGGCGCACGGACATGATGGCGGTCGAGAAGATTGCTGGGGATCTGAGCGATGCCTACGAGAGCCTGAACGGATCCGCATCCCCGATCCCTGAGCTCGCCAGTCTTTTGCGGAGATTGGAGCGGAAGGCCGATCAGGTTCCGAACTTGCTCGGGCAACCTGTCCAGCATCTGGCAGGCGCCCTGGATCTCCTGGAAGAGTGCCGCTCCGGGCTGGAAGCGGCCGTTCGGGAGACCGAGTACGATCCCCGCGAGCTTGAGGCTGTAGAGGAGCGGTTGTTTGCGCTCCGTGCTGCGTCACGAAAGTATTCCTTGCCCGTTGACGAACTGAGTGCTCTTGCCGAGCGCATGGCCGCTGATCTTTCCGATCTGGACGCCGGCGAGGACAAACTGGCTGCTTTGGCCGATGCGGCTCAAAAGGCACGGGCCGACTATGACCGGAAGGCCGCAAACCTCTCAGAGAAACGGCGCAAAGCCTCTGCGCGCCTTGAAAAGGCTGTTGAGACGGAATTACCGGATCTGAAGTTGGAACGTGCGAAATTTATTGTCGAGACCGCAAGCGATCCGGAGCAGCGGGGCCGGTCCGGCATCGACCAGCTGGAATTCCACGTTCAGACCAACCCGGGCACCAAGCCGGGCCCGATGATGAAAGTGGCCTCCGGCGGCGAACTTTCCCGGTTTTTGCTGGCGCTGAAAGTGTGTCTCGCCGACAAGGGATCGGCACCGACACTGGTTTTTGATGAGATTGACACCGGTGTCGGCGGTGCCGTGGCCGAAGCGATCGGTCTGCGTCTTGCCCGGCTTGCGAGCAACGTACAGGTCCTGACGGTTACCCATGCGCCTCAGGTCGCGGCAAGGGCTGAGGGGCATTTCCTGATTGCCAAGGAGGCTATGAAGCCGGACCGTGTGGCAACGCGCGTGAAGCGGATCGATGAGGACCATCGCAGCGAAGAGATTGCGCGAATGCTGGCAGGCAGCGTGATAACCGAAGAAGCTCGCGCGGCTGCCCGCAAACTTTTGACCGTTTAAGTCGGATGTTTCTCATGAGCGACCAAGCGTCTTCCAGCACACCGGCATCTGACGTCGCTGTTTCTGACCTAACATCAGAAGCTGCCAAGGCCGAGCTAGAGCGGTTGGCATCGGAGATCGCTGAACATGACCGGCGGTATCACCAGGAAGATGCGCCGACGATATCGGATGCGGACTATGACGCGCTGCGCCGGCGGAATTCAGCGATTGAGGCCCGGTTCCCGGAGTTGATGCTGGCCGACGGCCCGTCAGCGCAAGTTGGCGCCGCGCCGGCCTCCGGGTTTGGAAAGATCACGCACCGGGTGCCGATGCTGTCGCTGGACAATGCATTCAGCGATGATGATGTCCGTGATTTTGTTGGCCGGGTGCGCCGGTTCCTGAAGTTCGATCCGCTGATGGGAGCGTTGGCTGTCACTGCCGAGCCGAAGATTGACGGCCTGTCCCTCTCCTTGCGCTATGAGGGCGGCAATCTTGTCTATGCCGCAACGCGGGGCGACGGCACGACGGGCGAGAACGTCACCGCCAATGCCAAGACCATCAAGGATATCCCGCAAACGCTCATCGGCACCGTGCCGGACGTGGTGGAGATCCGGGGCGAGGTTTACATGGCCCACAAGGACTTTGAGGCCCTCAATGCGCGCATGGCGGCCAATGGCGGCAAGGTGTTTGCCAATCCGAGGAATGCGGCTGCCGGATCCTTGCGCCAGCTAAAGTCCGAAATCACCGCGTCCCGCCCGCTTCGGTTCTTTGCCTATGCCTGGGGTGAAATGAGTGCGCTGCCAAAGGACACGCAAGACGGCATGGTGGCGCAGTTGGCGGAGTGGGGGTTCCAGATCAACCCGCTGATGAAACGCTGTGAGACGGTGGAAGAGCTGCTCGCAGTCTATCATGGCATTGAGGAAAACCGGGCGCAGCTCGACTATGACATTGACGGTGTTGTCTACAAAGTCGACCGGCTGGATCTGCAGGAACGGCTTGGTTTTGTCTCCCGCTCGCCGCGATGGGCGATTGCGCACAAGTTTCCGGCCGAGCAGGCCTGGACCGTACTCAATGACATTGAGATTCAGGTTGGCCGTACAGGCGCGCTGACGCCGGTTGCCAAGCTGGAGCCGATCACGGTCGGCGGTGTGGTGGTTTCCAATGCGACCTTGCACAATGAAGACTACATCAAGGGTATTGGCCAGGATGGAGAGCCGATCCGTGGCGGCAAGGACCTGCGCAAGGGCGATACGGTGAAGATACAGCGGGCGGGCGACGTTATTCCCCAGATCGTCGATGTGGACCTCGACAAGCGTCCAGACGATGCGGAGCCTTATGAATTTCCGACCCGCTGCCCGCGCTGCAACAGCCACGCGGTACGCGAGGAAAATGAAAAGACGGGCCGCAAGGACGCGGTGCGCCGGTGCACGGGCGGTCTGATCTGCCCGGCCCAGGCAACGGAAAAGCTCAAGCACTTCGTCTCCCGCAACGCCTTCGATATTGAAGGGTTCGGCGACAAACAGGTGGATGCGTTCTATCAGGATGACCTGGTGAAGACCGCGGCTGACATCTTCACACTCGCTGAACGCGACAAACAATCTCTGACCAAGCTGCGCAACCGCGAGGGCTGGGGCGCCGTTTCCGCAAAGAACCTATTCGAGGCGATCGACGCACGTCGGGAGATTGATCTTCACCGGTTCATTTTCGCGCTTGGCATCCGGCATGTCGGCGAGGGCAATGCCAAACTGTTGGCACGGGCCTACGGGTCCTGGGCAGCCTTCTACAAAAAGATGACGGAGGCCAGCGATCATGGGAGTGAGGCTTGGGCCGAGCTCAATGACATTGATGGTATCGGGCATATCGTTGCCGATGCGTTGGTGGAATTCTTTGCCGAAAGCCACAATCGCGAGCAGTTGGATGCGCTGCTGCAAGAGGTGACGCCGAAGGATGCGGAAAAGATCGAGGCTTCCGGCTCGCCGGTTGCCGGCAAGACGGTGGTCTTTACCGGCTCTCTTGAGCGCATGACCCGTGACGAGGCCAAGGCAATGGCCGAGCGGTTCGGGGCGAAGGTGTCGGGGTCGGTGTCCAAGAAGACCGATTTTGTCGTTGCCGGTCCGGGGGCCGGATCTAAGCTCAAGAAGGCATCAGAGCTCGAGATCGAGGTCATTTCCGAGGACGACTGGTTCGAGTTGGTTGACGCTACGTAATTTGCATCTGGCGACACTTCTGATCTTCAGGGTGACGCGAGAAGCTGTTCAGGTTGTGGAAATTTAGATACTCGCCTTATAGTTTATGTCTGCTCGAATCAAATGTACAGCATTTTGTGTAGTTCTAAATATCTGAAAATATTATCGAAAATAAATATAGGCGATCGATACTCGTATAATTATCAATAGCGAAATTCTTAATTGCACCACCTTAAATTGTTTCTATTGATTTATTGTTTTTTCGCTGTCGTAAAATGCCAAATCCGAGCCTTACGTTAAGGTATGAGTAAGCTGAAAAACCCACTCTTCCGGTCAAGAGCGCCTTGGAGGGGTAGGCTTAATGAAACGGATTAAAGTACAGATTCTGGTGTTGGCGTTGGTGCCAATGCTTGCGGTGGTCGGTTTTGCAGGCTTCTCAGTCTATGAAACAAAGGTTCAGCTGTCGCATCATGAGTTCATGCGTCCATTGACGCGCATTGCAGAAGATGCCGGAAACGTCATCCATGAACTTCAAAAAGAACGCGGCATGACGGTCGGCATGATCCGGTCCGATTATGCAGCCGAGAACATGGCGAGACTAAAGAGCCAGCGCCCCGTAACAGATGCGGCCGTCAAAGTTTTTGACGATCATTTGGCAGCCATCGATCTCAACGATGCGTACACACTTGAAGAATTGCGCAAAGTGGGCAAAGCGGTTCATGAAGTGGAAGGCTTCCGGAAACGGATTGATGGCCGCGCTATGTCAGCGCCGGAAGTGGTCGCCTCCTATACCAAAGAGATACATGCGCTTATTCACCTGATTGGTCTTGCGATCGAAGCAAGCCCGTCGCCTGAAATCACTGCGGAATTGTTTCCCTTCATCGCTTTGGTGGAAGCAAAGGAAGCGGGTGGGCTTGAACGCGCCTTGGGCGCGGGCATGTTGAATGAGTTCGCGCTTACAGGCGAAGTAAACTTCGATGTCTACAAAAGGTTCATGGCAAAGTATGGCGCTGAACAAGCCTTCCTGTCGGAGTTCAAAGCGATCGCGCTGCCAGATCAAAAGGAACTTTTTGCCGCGACCGTAAAAGGGCCCGCAATAGACACGGTCGAAAAGTGGCGGCCTATTCTGCAAGGACTTCCGCAGAGCGGGGACGCAAAGGGTGTCTCGGGCAGTGATTGGTTCGCAACGGCCACTCAGCGTTTGAATTTGATCAAGTCAGTCTCCGATGAGTTGATACACCGGGCAGAAGCTGCTGCTGATGCAGACACTGCAGCGCTTGCAGCTCAGCTTCTATATGTATCTGTTTTTGCCGTAATTGTGGTGCTTGGCAGCGGTGGTCTTGCCGCCTATGAAGTGTTGTCAATCTCAAAGCTCCTGCAGCGCCAGCGCGATACCATCGCCAGCCTTGCAGAAGGCGATATCGACATAAAAGTACCCTACACGGACCGTCCGGATGAGATCGGCGACATTGCCCGATCTGCGGAAGTCTTCCGGGACAATCTGATCAAACAACGCACGCTGGAAGAAGAAGCGGAAAAGGGCCGTATTCAGCGGCGCAAACGGAACGCCCATCTGGAAGCTGCCATCAAACAGTTTGAAGATGAGGTCTCCGCGGTTCAGCAGCAACTCAAGAACGAAACGCACGAAGTCAGTCAATCTGCCGGCCAAATGGTTCAGATTGCAGGTCATGCTTCAGAAAGCGCGAGTGCTGCCAATGCAGCGACCGAAGAAGCGACCACCAATGTCCAAACTGTTGCGTCCGCTGCTGCCGAACTGTCCGCCTCCATCAGTGAGATTTCCCGCCAGGCCAATACGGCCATGGAAATCTCTGAAACGGCATCATCGACTGCGGTTTCAGCTGACAAAGATGTTTCCATTCTGGCGGAAACTGCTGACAAAATAGGTGAGGTTGTCGAGATCATCCGAGCCATCGCAGAACAGACCAATCTTTTGGCTTTGAACGCCACAATTGAGGCCGCGCGGGCCGGGGAGGCCGGCAAAGGCTTCGCTGTGGTTGCAGCTGAAGTGAAGGAATTGTCAACACAAACGGCCAAGGCGACGGACGAGATTGCCAGCCAAATCACCGGCATTCAGGGCTCGACCCAAAAATCTGTCGCGGCCATCCGGTCCATTGTCGAGCAGATTGAGCAAGTGCAGTCGGTGACCAGCACCATCGCAGCGTCCGTGGAAGAACAGAACATTGCGACAAGCGAGATCACGCATAGCATTACACTGGCTTCAGATGGCGCATCGGCTGCAGCGTCCAACGTTGCTGGTGTGTCCGGCTCGATCGATCAGACCCGCGAGCAATCCCAGACGATGAGCCAATCTGCCGATCAACTCGGCAAGGTTGCCAACAGTCTTTCGGGGGCGGTCAGCCACTTCCTGGAGCAGGTGCAAAAGGAAGACGAGGCAGCATAACCCGCTCGCCTTTTTGGAGTTTATGTAAAAACCGCCCGGACAGTGTCCGGGCGGTTTTTGTTTGTGATGGAAGGCTTTTGCTCAGAGCTCTTCGGTTGCCTGTTCCAGCCAAATCCTGTCTTTGGCGGCCAGCAATGGTCCGATTTCGGAGCGGACCCGCTGATGGTACCGGTTGAGCCAGGAACGTTCGTCGCTCGTCAGCATACCGGCAACGATCAAGCGCCGGTCGAACGGGACAAGCGTGATCGTCTCAAACCCGAGCATTGGCCGTTCGCCGCCTGGAATGTCCTTCGGTGCGGTGACGATTTCGAGGTTCTCCAGGCGGATGCCGTATTCACCGGCGGGATAGTAACCCGGTTCGTTTGACAGGATCATGCCCGGCTTCAGCGGCACATGGCCAGTCTTGGCGATGCGCTGCGGACCTTCATGGACACCGAGATACGTGCCGACGCCGTGGCCGGTGCCGTGATCGAAATCGAGGCCGGCTTTCCAAAGCTCTATGCGCGCAAGGGTATCCAACTGGGCACCTGTCGTGCCTTCCGGAAACTTCGCGGTCGAGATGGCGATGTGGCCCTTCAGCACCAGCGTATAGTGCTTCTTCATCTCTTCGCTCACAGTGCCAACGGCGAGCGTCCGGGTGATGTCGGTGGTGCCGTCGATATATTGCGCGCCGGAATCAATCAGGAAGGGCTTGTCTTGCGGGATCTTCAGATTGCTGGTGCGGCTGACCCGGTAGTGGCAGATCGCCCCGTTCGGTCCGGCCCCGGAAATCGTATCGAAGGAGATGTCCTTTAGCTCTCCCGTTGCCGCGCGAAACTCTTCCAGTTTTTCGGCGGCCCCGATCTCGTCCAGCTCACCCTTGGCGACTTCTTCATCGAACCAGCAGAGGAAGGAGATATAGGCCGCCGCATCGCGGACATGCGCTTTCCGGGCGCCGTTCAGCTCGACCTCGTTTTTGACGGCTTTCGGTAGGAGAACAGGATCAGAGGCTTCAACGAGCGTGCCACCGGCATCTGTGATGGCTTCGGCAATACCGATCCCGGCAAGAGACGGATCGATGATGACCTTCTTCCCGTCCGTGCCGAGTGTTTTCAGTCCGCCTTGAAAATCGGCCGGCTCTGAAATCTCGGTCAAATCGGCGAGGGCATCGCGCACGGAGTTGGAGAGCTTCCGGCCATCAATATAAAGCGAGGGTTTGCCTTCTGCCGGAACGGTCGCAAATGACAGGGGCAGTGGTGTGTGGGTGACATCCGAGCCGCGGATGTTGAACAGCCAGGCAATGGAATCCGGCTGTGTGAGGACACACGCGTCGGCTTTCTTGTCCTGAATGGCTTTCTGGATCTCGGCGATCTTGTCTTCTGACCCACGGCCTGCAAGCTCCGTCGGATACAGCATGACCTGACCGATCGGCGGCTCTGGGCGATCCGCCCAAACCGCATCAACCGGGTTGTCTTGCAAAGTGATCAGTTCAGCCCCGGCCTCTTTACAGATCTCCCGCAACCGGCGGACTTCCCGCACGGTGTGCAGCATGGCGTCGATACCGAGTTTTTGGCCCGGCTTGAGGCGTGCAGCAAGCCACTCCGTCACCGGTTCGGTGATCAGATGCTGGGCCGGAAACACGTCCATGTCGACCTGTTCGCGCACTTGGATGGTGTAGCGGCCATCGACGAAAACGGCAGCGTCTTCGCCCAAAACTGCCGCCATACCGGCGGATCCGGTGAAGCCCGTCAACCACTGCAAACGGCAGTCATGCGGCGGGACATATTCCCCCTGGTGCGCATCGGCACGGGGAATCAAGAAACCATCAAGGCCCAGACGCTTGAGTTCGGCTCTGAGAAGCGCTGCATGCGGCGCCCCGCAGGAAGGATCACTGAGATCGTCAAAATTCTGAAACATGGCGGCAAAACTAAAAGGGGTCCATGACGCAATCAAGTCGGATAATTATTTCTTGAAAAGATTGGATATGGGAATTTTCGTTTCGAAAATGTGCAATGCACAAATCATTTCGCATATGCGAAATGCGCAGGGCTGGCATGCAGATCGCCCCCTACCTAAACAGCGCATCCACGATCATATTAACTGCCAACAAGCTAATAAAGACGTTTCTCCCTAGGGAAGCTCTTCAACTTCGAATGGGATTAAAGACAATGACCATCGCAACGACTACATCCACACGCGCTTCTGGCGGCTTCGTGCGCCGCGCTTTCGACCGGATGATCGAAGCCCGCTCCGTACAGGCCCGCCGCTATGTCAACGGCTACCTGCTGTCACTCGATGACGCGACCCTCTCTGCCCACGGTTACGATCGTGAGCAGCTGGAACGCGAAGGCTCTGCGACTAGCGCGTTCTAAGCCGCTGAAAGAATAACTGTGCACGATAAAAGACCCCGCTGGATCAACCGGCGGGGTCTTTTCGTTTTGAAAACCATCCGGCGAACTGCTGTGGTGCCGCACCGGCCTTGAGCCGGTGGCTTGCTTCAAACACAACTGGTCGGTCGTCCGATCCCGGATCTCCGCCTTGCTGCGTCCGGGAAAGCCCCGTGGCGAAGCTTGTGAGCGGCCAGCGCCAACCCGTTCATTGGCAGGCTTTTGCTCAACCCTTTGGAAACTTTGGGCTTCTTAGGCGTGTTTGCGACCGCGGACCAGCGTGAGCGTGAGCCAGCCGTCCTTTTCCCGGCGGCGGTCCAGGACAAATCCCTGGCATCCATAAGCAAACAGGATCCGCGGTCCGTCCTCGATCCGCAAACCGGACAAGACCAGCGTGGACGTTGGTGTCATCCGCGCGCAAATGGATTTCGACATCTTCATCAAGGGCCGGGCCAGAATATTGGCGATGACCAGATCGAACGGGCCATAGAGATTAAACCGCCGGTCTTCCACGCCATTGGCGGTGAAACCGGTCACGAGATGACGGGCACCGTTGAGCCGCGCGTTTTCCAGAGCAGTCTGTGTTGCGATCGGATCAATGTCGGTCGCCAACACCTGCTGGCGGGCTTTCAAGGCTGCGGCAATTGCCAAAACACCTGTTCCCGTTCCGAGATCCAGAATGCTGTCATACTCGCGCATGGACAACAGCCGGTCGACTTCCTCCAGGCATCCGGCGGTGGTTCCGTGGTGGCCGGTTCCAAAGGCGAGAGCTGCCTCGATTTCAAGCCCGATCGCGCCGCCCGGCACCTTGTCGCGATCGTGACTGCCGTGGACGAGAAAGCGCCCGGCGCGGACCGGCTTCAAACCTTCAAGGCTTTTCTCCACCCAGTTGATATCCGGCAGTTCTTCGGCTTCCAGCGGTGCGGCGAATGCATCGGCGCCGACCCGGTCGCGCACCAGTGCGGCAGCTTCGTCCGGCTCCATGCCGAAAAGCAGGATTTCGGCCGACCAGATTTTCCCGTCCTTGGAATCTTCGTAGATCGTGACCGGATTGCCCTCGTCCTCGAAGGCCCGCTCCAGGATTTCGGAGATCCGTTTGGCTTCCAGTTCTTCCGCCGTGATCTTGATCCGGATGGTTTTCATAAAGGCACGCCTTCGGTTGAGGTGTCTGTTGGCTTGTTAGCTTGGCTCAGCGGTATAGCCGGAGCGAAAAACCCCTGCCAGTCTCTTTTTTGTTTTTGCGATAAAACCCGCTGGATCTGGAGAAACAGTCCGCCTGCCATAGGTTTTTACTAAAGTGCCCGACGGTACCAAGGGAGATCCACCATGCAGGCAAGCGCAACCCTTCAGTCCCGCCGTATCTTGCCGACAGCCGCATTGCTGCTTTGTCTTGTCTTTTTTGGCACAGCGAGGCCGGCGCATGCGGGTGATCTCCCGGATCAACGGCTGTTCGATGCATTGCTTTCCTCGAAGAGCGAAATGGAGGCCCGGATAGTCGAAGCGGAAATCTGGGAGAGCTGGATTGCGGCCGCCCCATCCGCAGATCTGGAGGCAAAGGTCCGCTCAGCAATGAGCAAACGGCGCGTTGCCGACTATGAAGGGGCACTAATGGAGTTGAACAGTGCCTTGGAAACAGCGCCCGATTATGCCGAGGCGTGGAACCAGCGGGCATTCATCCATTACCTCCAGGGCAAACCTGACCGCTCACTGGAAGACATCGAACGGGTGCTGGAGCTTGAACCCCGGCATTTCGGCGCGCTTTCCGGCAAGGGACGCATATTGATGGAGCAGGGCAGGGTCAGGCTGGGCCAACAAGCCTTGCGGGAAGCCGTTGCCCTGCATCCCTTCATTCCAGAACGCTTCCTGCTGATCAGGGAGCAAGAGGAAAAAGGAATTGATCTTTAAAGGAGGCCAACTCCGTGAAACTCGCCGATCGCTGAGGTAGGCAAAGGGAAGCTTCTGTCAGTGCCGCTCGACGAAGCTGTCGATGACTTTTTTCTGACCGGCCTTTTCAAAATCGATTGTCAGCTTGTTGCCTTCGATCGATTTGATCGCGCCATAGCCGAACTTGATGTGGAACACCCGTTCGCCGACCGAATACTCCGAGGGCGTGTCGCTGACGGACTTGGCAACCAGTTCCCCTTCAATGGTGAGCGGACCCTGGCGTTTTTGACGGGCGGATTGGTAGCCCCGTCCGCCGCCGTCTGAAAACCCATTGGAGGACTGGCGTGCCCGTTGCGCGCGCTGCCAGCCGGGCGTCGAATAGCTGCCGGTTTCAAAGGCATCCTGACGGTCAAAGCGCGACGGGCCATAGCCGCCACCGCCATACCCGCCGTAGTTGGACGAAGCTTCCGCGATTTCAACGTGTTCAGTTGGCAGTTCATCAAGGAACCTGGACGGAATGCTCGACTGCCATTGGCCGTGAATGCGCCGGTTGGAGGCAAAGTACAGCTTCGCCCGTTTCTTGGATCGGGTGATGCCGACATAGGCGAGGCGGCGTTCTTCTTCCAGTCCCGCCCGGCCGCTTTCATCCAGCGCCCGCTGATGCGGAAACAGCCCTTCCTCCCAGCCGGGCAGGAAGACCGTGTCGAACTCCAGACCTTTTGCGGAGTGCAACGTCATGATCGAGACGGCGTCCTGTGCATCTGCGCTGTCCCGGTCCATGACGAGGGAGATATGCTCCAGGAACCCTGCCATGGATTCAAACTCTTCCATAGAGCGGATGAGTTCTTTCAGGTTGTCCAGACGGCCCGGGGCTTCGGCCGAGCGGTCCTGCCGCCACATTTCCGTGTAGCCGCTTTCATCCAGAATGATCTCGGCGAGATCCGTGTGCTTCATGCTGTCGAGCTGGCGCCGCCAGCGCTCGAAGTTGTCGAGCACAGTTTTCAGCGAATTGCGCGGCTTGGGTTTCAATTCTTCGGAATCGATCAGCTGGCTGGCCGCCTGCATCAAGGGAATGCGCTCGGCCCGCGCCAGTTCATGCACCAGCTTCAAGGTGGCATCCCCAAGGCCGCGTTTCGGCGTGTTGACGATCCGTTCGAACGCTAGATCGTCCGCCGGCTGCATAACACAGCGGAAATATGCCATGGCATCTCGGATTTCCATGCGCTCATAAAAGCGCGGACCGCCAATGACACGGTAGTTCAGCCCAAGCGTGACAAATCGATCTTCGAACTCGCGCATCTGGAAGGAGGCGCGGACCAGAACGGCCATCTCGTTGAGCGCATGGCCTTTGGTTTGCAGCGCCTCGATTTCATCACCAATCGTCCTGGCTTCTTCTTCTGAATCCCAGACCGAGGCAACTGACACAAGGTCATGATCCGGTTCGTGAAAGTCGGTGAAGAGCGTCTTGCCGAGGCGGCCTTCGTTGAAGGAGATGAGATGAGAGGCAGCGGCCAGAATATGGCTTGTGGAGCGGTAATTGCGCTCCAGACGGATTACTTCCGCGCCCTTGAAGTCGTGCTCGAAGCGCAGGATGTTGTCGACCTCCGCCCCGCGCCAGCCATAGATTGACTGATCGTCATCACCGACACAGCAGACATTCGGATTTCCCTGGGCCAGGAGACGCAGCCACAGATACTGGGCGATGTTGGTGTCCTGATACTCATCCACCAGCATGTAGCGAAAGCGGCGCTGGTAATCGGCAAGCACATCAGGCCGGGTCTTGAACAGCGTGATGACGTGGAGCAAGAGATCGCCAAAATCGGCGGCGTTCAGGATCGACAACCGTTCCTGGTACTCCTGATAGAGCTTGCGGCCCTTGCCGTTCGCGAAAGCCCGTGCTTCGCCTTCCGGCACCTGATCCGGCGTCAACGCGCGGTTCTTCCAGCCGTCGAGCATGTTGGCAAAGGCACGGGCGGTCCAGCGCTTGTCGTCGAGCCCTTCAGCCTGAATGATCTGCTTGATCAGGCGGATCTGATCGTCGGTGTCGAGAATGGAAAAACCGGATTTCAAGCCCACCAGTTCGGCATGTTTTCGAAGGATTTTGACGCAGATGGAGTGGAATGTGCCGAGCCAGGCCATGCCCTCCACATTGCCGCCGACAAACCCGGCAATGCGCTCCTTCATTTCCCTTGCGGCCTTGTTGGTGAAGGTCACGGCCAAAATCTCGTGCGGACGTGCCAGACCGGACGCCAGGATATGCGCGATCCGGGTGGTCAAAACCCGGGTTTTTCCTGTGCCGGCACCTGCCAGAACCAGGACAGGTCCCTGGGTCGTCTCCACGGCTAGGCGCTGTTCGGGGTTGAGACCGGTCAGGTAGTCGGGTGCTCGGCGGGCCGCCATGGCGCGCGCGGCAATGCCGTCACCAGGCGGCGGCGCAACAGGTGGAGCTTCCGCCCGCGTCCCGATGGGTTGAAAAGGATCGTCAAAGGGATCGTCATACCCGTCCGGGTCGGTCATGGTTTATCGGTCCGGTTAAAAGCGCTTTGGAGAACAATATAGCAACAAATGCGGCGCTGGCGAGACGCGATAGGCGGATTTGGTGGGGATAGTTCTCGTGAACCCCGACAGTTTTCAGCCGTCCCGGCAGAGGCCGGGACCCAGTAGCCCAAGGACGCAGTTAGTTGGGCGAGTGTAAAGCTGAAATCTTGAGGTCTGGGGTTTACTAGGCCCCAGCCTTCGCTGGGGCGGCAACCAGACTTCAATCGATACTCCTTTCCCATCGCACCCGGGGTTTCATGGGTCCTTAACTCAAGGGTCGTCATACTGGTCGAAATTGCAACTTATAAATGAATTTCTCGCAGCAAGACGGAATTGCAAAACTTGGGAGCCTTGGGGCGAAAATGCTCTCCACTTTCATGAAACACCTTGCGGCTTTTTTGATTATTTGCGTGGCGGTCGTTGGCTATTTCTGGCTGAAGATCTCCGATCACTCGCCGCTCAACAGCTGCGAGCCAACGGATGTTGTTCGCATAAAACTAGATGGGCAGGAGTATCACATTCCAGTGGAGTGGCAGCCGTTGATTTCCCAACGGTTGAGCGACGGCGCTGATTTTCCGACCCGTTTTAGTTATCAGGATTTGCAAGGCAATTATACTGGGCAGGGCTGGTGGTTGTACTGCCAGGATTTTGCGAATGCAGTCGACGAATATCGGAATGTGAATTTTAAACCGGCTGACATAGAGAGAATAACGCCTCAGTTCTTGTCCAAACATCCAGAATACAAGTATTTGCAGGGGCTCACCTACATTGGCATTTTTGCAAGCCCGCAAGATCCGCTCACGGTATCGAAGCCAAAGCTGACAAAAACCGGAACAGCATTTGATAGCATGTACTGGCGATATGAGGCGCCAAATGGTCTCTCCTATTTCTTTTCTAGGAATTGGAGACATGAAGGCGCGGAGGTGATAGCGCGGGAACGAGTGTCAAGCGGGTATTCCGTTACAGCTGATGTTTCAACCGGCACAGAACTTCGAGCAACAGTCTTAGTTCCTACTCAATCCAGCGCTCGCCTCAGTCGTTCTATCCCCCCACAAGACTGGCCAGCCATGCTGGCGGAAGTCACCGATTTGATGCGATCATTTGAAGTACCTCCTAATCCCGCCGTCAAGGTGGAGACAACAGCCGAATAGCCCGGTTCCTCGATTGCAAAGGCATCACACAGCCGTTTGCGACTGTTTTACCCTTTAGGTTGTATCGTCTGGACGCATATGTCTTTGTGCCTTTGCCCTGGGGGAACCATGCTTTTGAATTTTCGTGCCTTTTTGCGTGCCGTACTCCCGATCATAACGCTGATCAGTGCAATGATACTGGTTGTATCGCCAGGTATTGCGCAGGATGCCGGTCAAGCGTCGGGAGCCGTAACCGGCGAAGCGCCGCTGAAGGTTGGTGTTCGGGTGAGTCCGCCTTTCGTGATGCAAACGGCCGACGGATACACCGGGATGGCGATCGAGCTTTGGGAAGACCTCGCTGCGGCCGCCGGTGTTGAATACCAGTATGAGCCTTACCCCAATGTGCGGGCCTTGATCGACGCGACTGCGGAGGGTCAAACAGATGCTGCGATCTCAAATCTGACCATCACCAAGGCGCGCTTGGAGAAAATGGATTTTACCCAGCCCTGGTTCGATTCAGGTCTGCGCATCATGGTTGGCTCTGCAGGCTCAACTAGTTTCTGGGAAGTGGTCAACGGGCTTCAGGAGGCGGGTTTCCTGAAGGCCTACGGCTGGCTCGCGTTTGTCATTGTGGTCGCCACGCTTCTCATGACACTTTTTGACCGCCGTTTCGACAAGTCCTTCTCGCAGAAGTGGCCCGATGGTCTGGCGGACAGTTTTTATTCGGTGATGTCTGTCGTGACTTCCGGCAAGGCGCCATCGCGCAAGAATCTGTTTGGTTGGATCGGGCGTGTGTGGCAGGCGATCTGGCTGGTGTGCGGATTGGCGGTGATGGCGTTCATTACGTCTTCCGTTACAAGCGTCATGACCACCTTGTCGCTCAACAATCAGATTCAGAGTGTCGCCGACTTGCCGGGCAAGGTCGTCGGTGTGTTCGACGGCAGTGTCGGCGAAGACTATTCACGCGAGCAGGGATGGTCGGTGATTGCGTTTGATGGCCTCGATGAGGCTGTCGAAGCATTAAGCGACGGCGAAATTGACGCGTTTGTCGGCGATGCACCGACATTGGAATACTACGATCACACCAATCCCAACGCGGATGTGGAGGTGGTTGGGCCGCTCTTTGATCCGAACAAATACGGGTTTGCCCTGTCGCTGCGCAGCCCTTACACCCGCACGATCAACATTGAGCTGCTTGCGGCCAAGGAAGCCGGAAAAGTGGAAGACCTGCGTGTGGAATATCTTGGGCCGCGGGAATAGCTGTTGCCGGGTTTCAGCTTGGCTAAAGCAATAAGGTTGGACTAGGGGCTACGCGAGCTGCCCATTGTTGGCGTCGCGTAGTCCCGTCCATGGCGCTCCCAGTATTCAAGAGCGACCTCCCAGGATGGAATGTCGTCAGTGTGGAAGCCGCATGTGGTTCCAGTTGCGATTGATGGAAACGCCTTGATCGCCTTGCGGTGCGCTCCGCGATAAAGATAGCGTTTCATCGCCGTTTCACTCGTCCAGACGGTCAAGGTGTGGTGGACGCCGTGCACGGTCCGTGTGTCGGTCAAAACGTTGCCATCAGAGGCCTTTGCCTGATTGAAGCTGGGGATCGCATGCCGCCAGAAGCGCAGGGCATGAAACCAGGTCTTCAACCGCAAACCGGTCACTGACACGTAATAGCGGGCCATCGCAGCTCTCCGTCACCTGAAGAGCCTACGCGCTTGGCAGCCTGCCAGATCGAAAGGGGTGTCAGGCGGCTTCCGCCCGTTTCATTTTCTGGTGCTCGTCTTCAACAAGGCCGATTTTCCAATAGCCGGAGATGTAGGTGTCTTTCCGCGGGACCTGCCGGGTATTGTTCAGATGATCGCGGATCGACCGGATGACCGAGCTTTCCCCGGCAATGCAGGTTTGCACGACGCCGTCCGGCCACGCCATCGACCTTATGAAGTCGTGCTGTGCGGTGGACGCCACATGCGGATCCTCATGGATCAACCAATGGATTTCGATGTTTCTTGGGACCACAATCTCCCGGATATCGTCTTTGGACGGCACTTCAAAGAGGGCCACGCCTTTCGCGTCTTGCGGCATCTGCTCCAGAATGGCCTCGGCAACCGGCATGGCGGAAAGGTCCGCGGCCACCAGATACCAATCGGCGTAAAACTCCTTGATCTTCTTCTGGCTTGGCCCGAAGAAACCGAGGAAGGATCCGGGTTTGGCGGATTGCGCCCAGCGGGTTGCCGGTCCGTTGTCGCCATGGGCGACAAAATCGATGTCGAGCTCCAGACTGTCCGGCCGGTGGGCCCGCACGGTATAGGTCCTGACCGGGTGGACCTTCTCTTCAGGTCCATCCGGGCCAAAATATGTTTCGAAGTCTTCCCGGCTTTCACCGTCCCGGGGCAGCACCAGCTTGCAATTCGCTCCTTCTTGCCCCAGTGGAAATCTCTCCAGTTCAGGCCCGGCAAAGGTCACACGGATCATGTGAGGGCTTAAATGCACGGCCGACTTGACGGTCAAAAAGCGGGGTTTGCGTTTCGGTAGGGCGACCATGAGGAACCTTTAAATGCTGACTTCAATACTCAGCATTTAGCATCGCGCAGTCGGTTTTGAAAGGCGTCATTGTTTCGTGACAGGAAACGGCGTGTCAGGTGGCATATGAAAAAGCCCGCCGAATTGGCGGGCTCGATCTTGAGAATGGCATTTGAAATTACCGGATGATCGGTTCTTTCAGGTCTTCCGGCTTCGTGTCTTTCACGATGTCCCAGTTTAGGTCAGCGTGATTGATGTATTCTGCGGTGTTGCCCTCAAACCGCTCTTGCACGGCGATGCTGTTGTTGAGGTAGAGCTTGCCATCGACGATTTTCCAGGCCTCCGGGATGACCGGCACCTTGAAGCCCTTGCTCAGACCGAAGGCGCAGAAACCGCCGTATTGCGGCGCGTATTTCACCGGATCGGCGGCGAACTTGTCCCGGTTTTCAGCGGACGAAAACTTCCAGGTCACGTCGTCATATTGGAACGTGAACTCATCAGAACCGGCGACCGGCTTGCCTTGGGTGAAGTAGGCAACCGGATCGGTGCCGCCGATAGCGGAGCCGTTCTTGGTAAAGGTGGTGATTTCGTCAGCCGACACGGCAAAGCCGGTGACGGAAAAAAGAGCTGTGAGGCCAAGAAGCACGGATTTCGAGGTGTAAAGCGGCATCGAGAACTCCGGAAGGTTTTTGAGTTGAGGCACATGTTCGCGCCCGGTGTCTGGAGAATGGCCATGACCGCTGCCAAACACCAATCACCCTTGTTCACAGAGATGAAAGCACACCGCCAGATATCGTGAACGCCTTGGCACTCTGCCGTGGCTTACAATCCGGGGAGCGGCGACTGTTCCGCAGAGGGTCGAGGGGCAGTCAGCCCCAAAAGCAAGTAGATCGCGTTTTCCAATCCAGTGTCATCCAACCCGCCGCGCGCGAAATGCAGATCAAACAGCTCCTGCCAGATGAGACCCAGGATCAGCGTGGTTTTCGCCTGAAGGTCCTGCTCAAACGGTGTCGCGATCAAGCACTGGCGGATGTGAAACCGGATTTCGTCTTCAAAGTCTGTAAGAAGCGATCCGAAAGCTGGGACCGTCCGCACGTGTAGTAGGGCCTTGCCAAGGTCACTGTTCAAGGCTCCCCGGTAGCCGGCTATCAAACGGTAGAGGTCTCGCGCAGTATTTGCTCGCTCGGGTCTGGGTGCGGGGATCTGAAACAGGGCAGTTTGAAGCGCGGCAAGCGCAAAGTCCTGTTTACCGGACCAGCGGCGATAGATTGCCTGTTTGCTGGTGCCCGCGGTGTTCGCGAGATCGTCTAAACGAACCGACTCGTACCCGTGATGTGCCAGAGCTCTCACCATCGCGGATTGCAGCCGATCGGTCAGGCCGGGGTCGTCTTTCCGTCCCCGGCGTGTTGAACCATCACTCATAATTCGGTCCCCATCAGGACCGTATTTCATGTCTTGATGCGTTCAGCAAGGACATTCATTGGAAAATGAACGCCTGGAGCGGTAATCAAATCCCAAACCAGATTTCCAACGGTCAAAGGAAAAAACATGTCCGTAGATACTGCAACGGTAAAGCGCGTTGCGCGTCTTGCCCGCATCAAGGTGAGCGAAGACGAAGCCACCCGCATGACCGGCGAACTGAATGCCATCCTCGGTTTTGTCGAACAGCTCGACGAAGTGAACATTGACGGCGTTGAGCCGATGACCTCCGTGGTCGAAACAACTATGAAAAAGCGCGCAGACGGCGTGACCGACGGCAACAAGGCTGCCGACATCACCAAGAACGCTCCGGCCTCTGAAGACAACTTCTTCATGGTGCCGAAAGTCGTCGAATAAGCAGGAGCAACCGGGATGTCGTCCGCCCCAGCCATTTCAATCGCCGTTGAAACGCCGCTCAGTGATGAGATGCGTGTGATGGTCGGCGAATTGAATGATCTGTTGTTGAGCCTGACATCGGAAGACGCCTGCCACCATCTGACCGTTGAACAGATGGCCGATGCGCGGACAACTGTCTTCGTCGCTCGCGTCGATGGCAAAGTGGCGGCCTGCGGATCGCTCTACCGCCACGATGGCGACATTGCCGAAGTCAAGCGCATGTACACCCGCCCCGATTATCAGGGCCTCGGCCTTGGACGCAAACTGCTGGACCGGATCTTGGCGCTCGCCATCGAGGAAGGCTTCTCCGAGGCTGTTTTGGAAACCGGTGTCAATTATGACGCGGCCAAGCGTCTCTACGAGACCAGCGGCTTCAAAGTGTGCGGCCCAATCCTGGACTATCCCGAACATCCTGAATCCCTTTTCTATTCCCGGCGCCTGACGGCAGCCTGAAAGACCTGGACCCATGACAGACCTTACTAAACTGACCATTGCCGAAGCCCGCGAAGGCTTGAAGAACAAGGACTACACGTCCACCGAACTCACCGAGGCGTTTCTCGGTAACATCGAACAGGCCAACGGCGCGCTGAACGCCTATGTTGCTGTTACCGCAGACAAGGCCCGTCAGATGGCCAAGGCCTCTGACGACAAGCTCGCCAAGGGCGAGGGCGGTGCGCTGGAAGGTATTCCACTCGGTATCAAGGACCTGTTCGGCACCGAAGGCGTTCACACGCAGGCGTGTTCTCACATTCTGGACGGGTTCAAGCCAGCCTATGAGTCCACCGTCACGGCCAACCTGTGGGCTGATGGCGCGGTCATGCTCGGCAAGTTGAACATGGACGAGTTCGCCATGGGCTCATCGAACGAGACCTCCTACTACGGCGACGTTATCAACCCTTGGCGGAAAAAAGGTTCCAACCAGGATCTCGTTCCAGGCGGCTCGTCCGGTGGGTCTGCAGCTGCCGTTGCCGCGCGCATGTGCATGGGCGCGACCGCGACCGACACCGGCGGCTCCATCCGCCAGCCGGCTGCCTTCACCGGTACAGTCGGCATCAAGCCGACCTACGGCCGTTGCTCGCGTTGGGGCGTTGTCGCCTTTGCTTCTTCACTCGATCAGGCTGGTCCGATCGCCCACACGGTGCGCGACAGTGCGATCCTCCTGAAGTCCATGGCCTCCGTCGACCCGAAAGACACCACGTCCGTCGACATCGAGGTTCCGGACTATGAAGCGGCGATCGGCAAGTCCGTGAAGGGTCTGAAAATCGGCATTCCGGCGGAATACCGGCTCGACGGCATGCCGGGCGAAATCGATGAGCTGTGGCAACAGGGCATTGCGTGGCTGAAGGATGCGGGCGCGGAAATCGTCGACATTGCCATGCCGCACACCAAATACGCCCTGCCGGCCTATTACATTGTGGCTCCGGCAGAAGCCTCGTCCAACTTGGCCCGTTATGACGGCGTGCGTTATGGCCTGCGCGTTCCGGGCAAAGACATCGTGGAGATGTATGAAAACACCCGCGCCGAAGGCTTTGGCGATGAGGTAAAGCGCCGCATCCTGATCGGCACCTATGTGTTGTCCGCCGGTTACTACGATGCCTACTACCTGAAAGCCCAGAAGGTCCGCACGCTGATCAAGCGCGATTTTGATCTGGCGTGGCAAAACGGCGTTGACGCCATCCTGACCCCGGCAACGCCTTCTGCAGCCTTTGGAGTGGCTGATCAGGACCTTCACTCCGATCCGGTGAAAATGTACCTCAACGACATCTTCACCGTGACCGTGAACATGGCCGGTCTTCCGGGCATCTCTGTTCCGGCCGGTCTGTCGTCTGAAGGCCTGCCGCTTGGTCTGCAGCTGATCGGCAAACCGTTCGATGAGTCGACGCTCTTCCAGGTTGGTCAGGTCATCGAAGACGCCGCTGGCTCTTTCGAGCCGGAGAAGTGGTGGGGGTAACACCCGCCGCCGGTTAAGGCCGCCCCGGACCTGATCCGGGGCCAGGTCGGAAAGAAGCTCAGGTCCCGGGTCGAGCCCGGGACGGCAGCTAAACGAATACTGTGTCATCCCGGGCGAACGGAAGCGATCCTGGATAAAGCCCGTGGACTTTTCCGGGAAGACAGACAGTCTGTTAAGGTTTGGCACGGCTTTTCCCCTCGCTCCGTAATCCTCGGGCTTGATCCGAGGATCCATTCCGTTTCCTCGCTCCACGCAGGGCTGATCGAATGGAACGCTCATGGAATGGATCCCGCATCAAGTGCGGGATGACAGCGGAGGGTATGGTGGGCTCTCATCTTTTGTGGTCAGCGCTCGTCAAAGCAATGAGTTGATGACAGTCGCAGAGGGATGAACCAGGCCATGCATGACATCGAAACCATCGTGATTGGTGCCGGGGCCGTGGGGCTTGCCTGCGCGCGCGCCTTGGCCCTGTCCGGGCGCGAAGTGATGGTTTTGGAGCAGCATGATCTGATTGGCTCGGAAACAAGTGCCCGCAATTCGGAGGTCATTCATGCCGGGATCTACTATCCGCAAGGCAGTCTGAAAGCGCAGCTCTGCGTCCAGGGCAAGAAGCAGCTTTACGCGTTTTGCCGGGAAAACGGGGTTGGACACGAGCAGGTCGGCAAGCTGATCGTCGCCACCAATGATCCGCAGCTTCAGGAACTGGACACCATCAAGGCGAAGGCTGCCGCAAATGGTGTGACCGATCTCGAGTTCGTGTCCAAAGATGAGCTCCGCCGAAAGGAACCGGCACTTAATGCTGCCGGTGCTCTTTGGTCCCCGTCGACAGGCATTCTCGACAGCCATGGGTTCATGCTGGCGCTGCAGGGCGGTTTGGAAGCCCATGGCGGCCAGGTGGTTCTGAACACCAAGGTGGACCGCTTAGAGCCGTTGCTTGCAGGCGGCTTTGGAGTTCACGTGTCGACCGAAGACGGCGAAGCCTATGCGATCACCTGCAAGGAGTTGATCCTGTCCGCCGGTCATATGGCCCCGGCGCTGGCTGCCGGGATAGAGGGCACGAAACCGCCCAAGGCCTATCTCGCCAAGGGCAGTTATTTCAAACTTCAGGGCAGGGCGCCGTTTTCGAAGCTGATTTATCCGGTGCCGGAGCCCGGTGGCCTTGGCGTTCATCTGACGCTGGATCTTCAGCACCAGGCGCGTTTCGGCCCGGATGTGGAGTGGGTTGAAGACTTCCACTACCCGGTTGACCCGGCCCGTGGGGATAAATTCTATGCCGCGATCCGGTGTTACTGGCCGGATTTGGCCGACGGTGCCCTCGTGCCGGACTATTCCGGCATCCGCCCCAAAATCGTAGGGCCGGGTGTGCCTGCTGCGGATTTCAGGATTGAGGGCCCTGCGGCGCACGGCCAAGCCGGTTTTGTGGCGCTCTACGGAATTGAATCGCCGGGCCTCACGTCCGCACTCGCGATTGCTGATCATGTGGCAGGTCTTGTCGGGGCTGATTAGGCGGACAGTAAATCTGTCAACTCCAATCCGGTATCTGACGGGCCTCGGATTTCAGGATTTCATCCACGTTCAGACTGCCGATTGGCTGAGACTTGTCGGTCGGGACATCGCCGGAGAGCTGCAAGGCGAGATACCGGCCGCAGCAGACCCTCAGGAAAGAGGTGAAATTGCCAAGATCGTGGCCCGCCGCAATGCTTTCGTTGTGAAGCCGGGTGATCAGTTGCACAACGTTCATGCCATCGCGCTCGGCCAGCTCCTCCAGAACTTTCCAAAAGAAGTTTTCAAGGCGAACGGATGTCACCATTCCATCGATCCGGAGTGACCGGGCACGGCATTGCCAAAGCTCAGTTGCCGCCTCGACAAACAACTTGCACATGTGTCCCCCCAGACAACTGCAGACCAAGAAAACCCTGCCCGGGTTCGAAATAACTGCCCCGGGCAGGGAACCGGAAACCTGCCAACTTCTTGTTTGGTGGGTAAAGAAAGGAAGACAGGATCGGCAAGGTTCTTGAATTGCCGCCAGGCGTCATCACCAGCAAGAATCGGTGGGAGACCTAACGTCAACAATGAATGCATTGTCCTATCAGGGGATTAGGGGCTGCGGGTAGTAACAGAATACTACACACGTAAGTGGCTCGATATACTGGAGTTGGGTCTTCGGATCCATGGAAGCAGACCTAAGGTCCTGTGGTCCAAGCCTTCAAGCGGTCACGCATTACGACAAGTGCGGGAATGACAGCTGCACTTGGACCTTAATGAACCCGGCGTTCCTCTGCTTCCAAAATGCCATCGGCGTCAAGGCCTGCAATCGGAACGCGTGTGTCTGTGGGTACGTCTCCGGCGAGCTGCAGCGCCAGGTAACGGCCACAGCAAACCCTGAGGAAAGAGGTGAAATTGCCAAGGTCGTGACCGGCATCAATGCTTTCGTGATGCAGCTTGGTGATCAACTGCACAACATTCATACCGTCGCGCGCTGCGATTTCATCAAGAACGTTCCAGAAGAAGGTTTCCAACCGCACGGATGTGACCATGCCGTCGATGCGCAGTGATTTTGTCGTGCTTTGCCAGAGATTTACATCGGCATCGATAAACAGTTTGCACATCTCAGTGTTTCCTCCATCCCGCCAAATTACCCGCTCAGAAGGTCAATTCAAGGGCTCTTCGCCACTCTTTGGTCTGCTCGACCATGATACCGGCCCGGGCGGTGCACGTTGGTGCCCGGACCGGTTGTTTACATCATCAGGCTGCGAGTGAGCCTTGCTGTGCGCTGCTCAACACCTTGTGGAACTGGGCAATCCAAGCCGGATGTGCCGGCCAGGCGGGCGCGGTGACGAGATTGCCGTCGGTGACCGCTGCATCGACGGCGATGTCCGCATAAGTCGCGCCCGCAAGTTCGACTTCCGGACGGCAGGCCGGGTAGGCCGACACTGTCCGGCCCTCGATGACCTTCGCCGCTGTGAGGATCTGGGCACCATGACAAATCGCGGCAACTGGCTTGGCTTCGCTCATGAAATGAGACACAGCCTCAAGGACCGCACCGTCCAGCCGCAGATATTCTGGTGCGCGGCCACCCGGGATCACAAGAGCGTCGTAGTCAGCCGGATTGATATCGGCGAAGGTGGCGTTCAGCGTGAAATTGTGGCCGCGTTTTTCCGTGTAGGTCTGGTCGCCCTCAAAATCATGGATGCAGGTGGCAACGCTCTCACCAGCTTTTTTGCCCGGACAAACGGCGTCCACTTCATAGCCCATGGCCAAAAGCGCCTGGAACGGCACCATGGTTTCATAGTCTTCGGTGAAATCACCGGTGATCATCAGGATCTTCTGTGCGCTCATGCTTCGTCCTCCCGTTGAAGAATTGCGGATGGACAAAGGCTAGCCTGCAAAGCGATGGAGCGGGTACTAGGCGACTACTACAGGCCGGATTTCACGGATCCGGCCTGCTAAAGACTTGATTTTAATCGCGATAGTCCGGCTGATTTTTATCGAGCTGGCGCTTCAAATAGTCAAAATGGGCGTGTCCCATGTCCTTGTAGGGCTCCCACTCGGCTGCCGTCTTGGCGGCCAGATTGTCCGACATGACCGCGAGCGGCTGGCCGGTCGCATAGGCTGTTAGCAAGGTTCCGGCTGCCCGCTCGAAGTAATAGAGATGATCAAAGGCCTCCGCGACCGTTTCGGCGGCGACCGAAACACCGTGATTGCCCATGATGAGGATCGGTTTGTTGCCGAGCGTCTCTGCAATCCGCCGTCCTTCTTCAGCCTCATCCGCCATGCCGCCAAAACCGAGATCGACAGCAACCTTGCCGAAAAAGCGGGCCGTGTTGAGATCGATCGGCTTCAAAGTCGGATCTTGAAGCGTTGCCAGCGCTGTCGCGTTTGGTGGATGGACATGAAACAGCACCTTCACCGCCGGGTTGAGCCGGTGCACCGTCCCGTGAATGCACCAGGCGCTCGGGTCCGGTGCGTCCGGCGTGTCCATGATGCTGACGTCATTGGCATCCAGAAGCTGGAGATTGCCGGCAGTCACTTCGGAAAAGTGCCGCCATTTGCGGTTCATCAGGAACTTCGTCCCGTCTTCGGAGACGGCGGCGCTGAAGTGATTGCCGACCCCTTCGTGCCAGCCGAATTCAACCGCCAGCCGGAAGGCCGCCGCCAGGTCTTCCCGCAGTCTTTGTTCCGATTGTTGATCGGCGCTTGGGGTCAGCGGTGTCACGACGCTCATTTGAACCGTCCTTCTCCGGATAGGATCCTGTAGGTTGACCGCAGCTCTCCGCGATCTGTGTAACATCCCCGCAAATGACGCTCTCCGCTGGTCGCCGAGTAAGCAACACGCCCGTGAACGATCCGGTGATTGTCAAAGACGATACATTCACCAGCATTCAAACGGAACCGCATCACGTATTTCTCGTCGCGCATCATCCGTCCAAACCGGCAAAAGGCCGGATAGTAGGCATCTAGCGCCTCTTGCGGCAGGTCAAAGATATCCTCGTGGTGCTGGCTGATCGTAACACCTGAGATGTTTCCGTAGTCGTCGAGCTCAATCACATGCTGGCGGGCGCGCATGTCGAATGTGTCATGCTCGCAGTAATAGGGAATATCCGTTTCCACCAGCAACTTGAAATCGTCCGGATAGGCGGTCCGGAAATCTTCCGCAACAGCAAGGCCGTCGACAAAAATGCTGTCACCGCCCTCAACCGAATTCGCCCGGCAGTGCAGATACTGGATGCCCGGTGCGAATTCTTCGGACGGAAGATCCGTGTGCAGCGGCAGGGCCTTGGACGTGAAGGCAAGGTTTGTGGGCTTGATGTGGGTTTTCACCTCGAACGTATGGCCGAAATAGCTGGGCCGCACATATCCGAGCAGGCCGGCGAGATCAGTCAGCCCCTCATCCGTATTCGGCATGCCGGTGACCAGCGAAACGCCATCGGTCAGCATCGCTCCAGCCCAATTCTTGCGCGCATCAGCGTCAGATGCGACTGAGCCGTAATCAAACCGGGCCATGTTTGCATAGTGATCTGCAAACCAGGATTTTCTCGGCAGATTGGCTGGATCCGGGCGCTGTTGGGCTTGGGCATATTGCACCAGCTGCGCCATCGGGATCGCCGAGCGATGCTCTGTGCCCTGCCACTGGATTTCAAGGTGATCGCCAGCAATGGCAGCGGTCTGTGCTTTCGGCTCTTCGGCAAGCGCGAAGATATCGTTGACCCGTTCCCGCGTTTCGGGATCGAAGGACGCCGGTTCATTGTCCTTCAGCCAATAGTAGTTGAAATAAGCGAGGCGTCCGTCAGGCAACGGTACGTCCAGTCCCTTTTCGCGCAAGAGCACGCCTTCTTCACCCGTCCCGAGCATGTGATTGTCCTGTAACTTAATCGCGCTTTGCGTTGAAGGTTGCATGTCGCGGGGTCGAAACTTCCGTTTCAATCCAGCTTCTTGGATTGAAATAGCGCTTGCAGAACTGATTTGAAAAGATCATAAAAAACGAACTTGAGTTAACTAATGGATTAACTTGAAGCTGAATGGATCGATTGCCGCCACCTCGTCTGCTGCGTGTGTTTGAAACCGTTGATCGAATGGGCGGTGTCAAACATGCTGCGCAGGAGCTGAATGTCTCGCTGCCCGCCGTCAGTCAGGCGCTGCGCCATCTTGAGCATCACATCGGCACGTCATTGTTTGACCGCAGCACCCGCCCGGCCAGCTTGACGGCAGCTGGCGAGATCCTTCTCAAGGCCGTTACGGACAACCGGGAACGGTTGATGGAAGCGCTGAGCGACATTGACGCTCTCGAAACTGCAGCCAACACGGTCACGATTGCCTGCACCATGGGGTTTGCCACCTACTGGCTGATGCCCAGGCTGGAAGCTTTTTACCTCGACCATCCGGACATTGTCGTGAACGTTCAGACGACCGCGCATGAAGTGCCGTCTCTCGGCACGGGTACGGACATTGCCATGCGTTATGGAGATGGCAATTGGCGTGACGGAGCCGTGCATCTCCTTTTTGAAGAGCACGTGGAACCCGTCTGCGCGCCGGGACTTGCAGCACGGATCAGCGAAGAGGCAGGCAGCCTGGCGTCCGCCTTTCTGATCCATGTCGAGGTGGCCGACAAACGCTGGATTTCCTGGCCGCAATATTTCTCGCGGACGGGTCAGAAGGCCAATGGATCTGCGAAGGGATTGAGGTTTTCAAACTATGTCCAGGCGACACAGGCCGCGCTCTCCGGTCACGGTATCATGCTCGGCTGGCGGTCGATCACCGGGGATCAGGTGGCCAAGGGCCTTTTGGTGCCGGCTAGCCTTCCAGCCTACCGGCCACCGGATGCCTATTACGCCGTTCTTTCCAGTAGATCCAAGAATGCGGAAACGGCGGGCGTGGTTGTCAATTGGCTGAAACAGACCGCACACACTGAAACGCTTTGAGACCCAGAGCGCATCTAAGCAGCTGATGAAAGCTTAGGTATGCGGCTCCCAACGGCCCTATCTGCTTGCCGTCGCGAGTGCTGCTCCGAACCCAACAAACAAGCCACCGGTGATCCGGCGGACCCAACGCACGCGCCGGGCAGATGTCAGGAACTGGCGCATATGACCTCCAGCGAAGGCAATGGCCGCGTGATTGGCAAAACACAGAGCCGCATAGGTGACCGACAAAATGGTGATTTCGGCGAGATTGATGCCGCCCTTGGACATGAATTGAGGGAACAACGCGGTGATTACCAAAATTGCCTTGGGGTTGGTGACGGAGACAAAAAACGCCTCGAGAAAGAGCTTCATCGGGCTTTTACGTGGCGTGAGAGCGCCGTCCTGAACCTGAAAGCTGGACCCGTCTCGCAGGATCTTGATGCCGATGTAAACCAGATAGATCGCGCCAATGATTTTCAGAACTGTGAAGGCAAGGGCAGAGGCCGCCATCAGCGCACCAAAACCAAAGGCAACCGCATAGCCGATCACGATCAGGCCCATCATGTTCCCGGTCGCCGATGCGAGCGTGGCGTTGCGGCCAAACCGCAGGGTGTTGGAAATCGCCAGCATGACAGCGGGGCCGGGGCTGATTGCCGGCAAAAGTGAAACGGCAAAGAACATAAGCCACAGTTCAAATGGCATCTGAAATCTCTTTCTTTAATCGGGACAGGGCCCAAACGCGAACGGGTTCAGGGTGTCAGGTGACCTGCCTGAACGGCGCGGTCGAGGAGGGACTGGGCATAAGCCCAAAGGGCAGGAAAGGGAGCGAGTTTTGCTTCCTTTTTCTTCCGGATGTCATCAACGGACATGGGCTCATGAACCGGCGTGTCCTGCTCTGAAGCGAAGACAAGCAGCATCGGATGCAGCACATCCATCGCATTGGCAAAACGAGCTTCTTTGGTCTCGCCTCCTTCAAACTCGTGCCACAACGCTTTGAAATCATGCGACTGTTGGCTCGGCAGCAAGGCGAAGATCTTTTCTGCGGCGGCCTGTTCCTGAATAGAAATGGCATGGTGGTTGTCTTCGGTGACCCAGTGATCGCCAGCCTCAATCTCGACCAGATCATGGACCGCCAAGAGCTTCAGCACATGATGAATGTCGGTCCCGGGTTCCGCGTGCTCTGCAAGCGTCAATGTTTGCAGAATGACGTGCCAGCAATGCTCAGCGGTCGTTTCGCGCCGGCTGCCATCCGACACCAGGTTGAGGCGGATGACATCTTTCAGCTTGTCGGTTTCCAGCAGAAACGCAACTTGCCGCCCCAAATCATCCGAAGACATCAGAGTTCGCCCATGGCCGTGCGGAACCGTCTGACGCTCTCCGCAAAGCCGTAGACGAGGGCGTCTGCGGTAAACCCGTGACCGATCGACATCTCGCGGATGAACGGTGCCCGCTGCAACAACGCCGGAATGTTCTCGACTGTCAGGTCGTGTCCCGCGTTGACACCAAGACTGGCAGCCCGGGCTGCTTCGGCGGTTGCAGCAATCTTGTCCAGTTCCTTGGCGGCGAGGTCTGGTGTGTCATAGCAGGCGCCATAGGGACCGGTGTAAATCTCGATCCGTTCTGCGCCGATGCGGGCGGCATGATCTGGATCTGCCGGATCTGGATTGCAGAAGAGGGAAACGGTCACCGCCCATTCTTTTGCGGCGGCAATAGCGGTTTCCAGGAGACCGATGTCCTTGGAAAAATCCCAACCATGGTCCGAGGTGGTCTGGTCTGGGTCGTCCGGCACGAACAGCACTTGTTCCGGCCGGGCTTCCTCCACGAGCTTCATGAAATCAGGTGATGGATACCCCTCCAGGCACAACTCCTTGTTCGGAAAACGCTCTTCGATCAGTTCGGCAAGCTCGAAGACGTCCGTCTTGCGAATATGGCGCTCGTCCGGACGCGGGTGCACGGTGATGCCCTTTGCACCAGCTTCCATCGCAAGCGCCGCCAGAGCGGTGACACTGGGCCAAGGCAGATCACGGCGGTTGCGCAGCATGGCGACGGCGTTGACATTGACGGACAGGCGCGAGACGGAACTCATGAGACGATAATCCGGTTGAGGTAGTTGGCAGATTGAGTCAACACGTTATGACTTTTGCGAAAGATTGTTCCAAAAGTCATTGAAGTCAAACAAGATATTGTCACTAGGGACAATGTTTGCGCCGGGAAATATGTCGCAGGCTAACTATTCTGCAAGTCTGGCTTGTCCTTGGAAAAGCCGATAGAACAAAAAGCCCTACCGGTATTTTTTGCTTCATAGATTCAAGGGTTTCAGATCGTGTCGGCAAACAGTCTTTCCGCACCCATGTCGGCCAACTTGCGCGGCAGTCTGTTCATGATCCTCGCAATGGCATTGTTTGCCGTTGAAGACATGTTCCTGAAAGCCGCATCGGTGGTTCTGCCGGTTGGTGAGATTCTGATACTGTTCGGTATCGGCGGTGCCTTCGTCTTTGGCGGTCTGGCCCTGAAGCGCGGCGAGGCATTGGTCCCGCGCGATGTCTTCACGCCGGTCATGGGGGTGCGGTTCGTCTTTGAGCTGACCGGGCGCTTGTTTTACGTCCTGGCGCTGGCCCTGACCCCCCTGTCGTCCACGACGGTGATCCTGCAGGCCACGCCGATCTTTGTCGTGCTTGGGGCCATGATCTTCTTTGGGGAACGGGTTGGCTGGCGCCGCTGGGCCGCGATCATCATCGGTCTGATTGGTGTCCTGATCGTGTTGCGGCCGGGCGCCGAAAGTTTCACGCCACTGTCGATGCTGGCATTTATTGGCATGCTGGGGTTTGCAGGCCGGGACCTTGCAAGCCGGGCAGCGCCTAAGTCACTAAGCACAGCGCTTCTCGGCTTTTATGGTTTCATCACGCTGATCATTGCCGGTGTGTGCTACTCAATCTGGTCAGGTGAGGGGCTTGTTTGGCCGGATATGCCGAGCGGTACCTATGTGGCTCTTGCGGTTTTCTCAGGTGTCTTTGCCTACAGCAGTTTGATGCTGGCCATGCGCACTGGCGACGTTTCGATCGTCACGCCCTTCCGTTATTCCCGCCTCTTGTTTGGCGTTGGCCTCGGTGTGGTCTTTTTCGGCGAGCATCTGGATGTTCAGACCTTGGTTGGCTGTGCGGTGATCGTGTTCTCCGGGCTGTTCATTCTGTGGCGCGGCCGTACGGTTGATCCTGCCTGAGTTCTGTTCTAACGCTGTGCTGTCACAGCTGGACATTTGTTGAGATTGAAGTTTTCAGGTTAGCCAACTCAGTCTCTATCTGCTTTGTTTTAACGCTCAAGTGTTCGATGTCTATCTCGTAGAAAACAGTGCTTGTCGACAAGTTCAGGAACTGGTTCTTAAGTTGAGTAAATTCTGATTGGACTGTTCCGGTCTTGAAAGCAACGTCCTTCATATCGACAAACCACTTTATCATCTCGAAGTCACAAATAGAGAACTTGAAGTGCGTCATAAACATGTCCAAGTCGATGGATGTCGAAATGTTGAGGGATGCGCTCGCGCGGTAGCTGAGGCCACCTGCGAAATAGAGGGACAAATTGCTGCCGCGAAAGATCGATCTGGCGTTGCCCCACGTGTCGTCCAAAGTGTCAGACCGGACGACATTGGTTTGCGTTCCATCGACATGGGTTGTTTTGGCTCCATGCGCGTGTGTGACAATGTCTTTTGCTTCCAGGAATGCGTTTGAGTTGCCCTCGTTCGCTATGATTTCGACGCCTTTTTCGCCTGAGGTGTTTTTGTCGGACGGGACATAGTTGTCACTGGTAGAAGCGCCCGACTGAAGGCTCACCTTCTTGGTGGCAGCGACGGAGAATTGATCGCCTGTTTCCGCGGTGATCGGGCCCGTATCTGCGGTGATGACAATCTCTTTCCCGCAATGGATGTCCACCAGATCGGTTGTTTCGACAAAGAACTTCTCATCGGACTTGATCAAAACCCGGCCATCGCAAGCCATTGTGATGCCACAGCTCTGCGCAGCCCTTGGTCCCGCTGCATTCTTGTAGATGCGATCGCCCGCTTCACTTGCAATGTGACGGGATGGGTAATACGCCGCCACTCCGTTATCCGACTGTGCGCTTTCTTCCTCGATGTCCGAATAGGATCCGAGCCGTAGAAATGCTCCCGGCTTGGTCACGCATTCCGCATCATCTTCTTCCTTCTGGTGCGAAGGAACAAAGAAGTACTGATATCGCGTGAGAGACTGTGTGGGGTTTTGCGGGGTGAGGTCGTCCGTCTCAAAAGGCAGTATGGTTGCAGAGTTGGTTGAACTTTCGTGTGCTTGTGCCTGCGGCCAATCCATTGCCAGGGCCATAACGCTCTCCCGTTTCCTGTTTAACGGATCTGTCTCCGTCTGACTGGAAAGGTGTGCATTGGCGCGATCATCTACAAATTAAACATTGTTCAGAAATCCGGCTCAGAAACCGGCTGAATTCGCCGGTTCAGCAGTTCTCTGGAGTATGTGGAAGACGCAAGTTCAAACCAGTTGGTTTTCAGCCGTGTTCAAAAACCATCCTGAATCTCACGGAAGAGGTTGCCAACCCCGGCACCTGGCGTGTATCTCACATGTAACGTAATAACATTACAATATTGCATGACATAATGGAGAGCCCATGTCTGCCATCCGTTTGCCCGTAACGATCCTGTCCGGCTTTCTGGGCGCCGGCAAAACAACCTTGCTGAACCGCGTTCTCAACAACCGCGACGGTCTGAAAGTCGCCGTCATCGTGAACGACATGTCCGAAGTGAACATCGACGCGGATTTGGTGCGGTCCGGCGGTGCGGAACTCAGCCATACCGATGAGACACTGGTCGAAATGTCGAATGGCTGCATCTGCTGCACCCTTCGTGACGACCTCTTGAAGGAGGTGCGCCGGATCGCCGAAGAGAGCCGGTTCGACTATCTGTTGATTGAATCGACCGGTATTTCGGAGCCTCTTCCTGTGGCGGCAACCTTTGATTTCCGGGATGAGGAGGGGGAGAGCCTCTCCGACGTTGCGCGGATCGACACGATGGTCACTGTTGTCGATGCGGTGAACCTTCTGAAGGACTTCTCCAGCCATGATTTCCTGAGTGACCGGGGCGAGACGCTGGGAGAAGAAGACGAGCGGACCCTCGTGCATCTGCTCACCGATCAGATCGAGTTTGCCGATGTCGTGGTGCTCAACAAGGTGAGTGCAGCGAATGCGGGGCAGGTGGATGCGGCACGGAAGATCATCCGCAGCCTCAATGCGGACGCCCGCATTATTGAAACCGACTTTTCCGTTGTGGAGTCTTCCGAAATTCTGAACACGGGGCTGTTCGACTTCGAAAAGGCCCATGAGCACCCGATGTGGGCCAAGGAGCTTTATGGGTTTGCAGACCATGTTCCGGAAACGGAGGAGTATGGGGTTGCCTCCTATGTCTACCGCGCGCGCCGGCCGTTTGATCCTGCCAAAATCCATGCGCTTTTGAACGGATCTTTACCGGGGGTTATCCGCGCAAAGGGGCATTTCTGGATCGCAAGCCGCCCGGATTATGTGCTGGAGTATTCGCTCGCTGGCGCGCTGTCCAGCATCAGCCCGCTTGGAACCTGGTGGGCCTCTGTTCCGCCGTCGCAATGGCCGCAGGACGAGCGCGTTCAGGCCTATGCCCGGTCCCACTGGTCTGAGCCATTCGGTGATCGCCGCCAGGAAATCGTCATCATAGGCGCAGGCATTGATTGGCCAGAGCTGCGGGAGCGGATGGACGCTTGCCTGATCCCGCCGGAGGCCGGGGATGACTTGTCGGCTTTCGCATCCCTTGCCGATCCGTTCCCGCCTTTCCAACGCCGGGAGGCTGCTGAATGAGCCTTGCGCTTGAAATTTCAGACGGTCCAGTTGCAGCCGATGTCTTCATGGGCCGGGATGCGGACATCCTGACCGAAATTGCTTCGCCGGGTGTTGCAGCTGCGATCTGGCAGCGCACACCAGAGCCGGGTTTCCAGTCGTGGATGGATGGTCTTGATATGGACCGGTTGCCGGACCTTCGAACCGTTGTTCCGGTTCATCTGGCCGAAGCGGCCGTGATCACCGCGTGTGAAACATCAGGTCTCGACGCAGGTCCAAACCGGGATGTTCTGGCGAGCGATATTGGCGCCCTTGCGGTCATGATGGCCAAGATCCTTAATGTTGATCACGTCCGGCTGCGGTTGGATGTCGCCGATGAGGTGATGTGTCCAAAGTTTCACATCGACCGGGTACAGGCGCGTTTGCTGTGCACCTATCGCGGAGCAGGGACCGAGTATGTTCCCTTGGGCTCTGAAGCGGATCCCAAGCGCGTCCGGCGGGTAAAACGCGGCGCTGCTGCTTTGTTTCGCGGTGCGCTCTGGGACACGGACGAGACCACCGGCATCCTGCACCGCTCGCCGGAGATCACATCGGAAGATGGTCCGCGATTGCTGCTGGTCATCGATCCCGTTGCTTGAATGCAAAGCCCCGCAAGTTGCGGGGATTCTAATGTCTGCGTGAGATGCTCTTTCGGCTCAAACCCGGTTGAGCAGGCGGGCCCGGATGGTGTTTGGCAAGGCCCGGATTTCTTCCAGGATCTTGACCGGATCCTGAACCGGGCTGTCTACATCCAGAACCACATAACCAATGTCCAGATGCGACTGCATGTACTGGGCATGGATGTTGAGGTCGTGCCGGGTGAAGAGATCGTTCAATGTGCGCATCGCGCCGGGCGCATTGTGGTGCACCTGAATGAAGCGGGTCGCATCCGTGCCCTTTGGCAGCTGAACCTGCGGGAAGGACACTGCGCCGATCGTGGAGCCAACATCTGAGTATTCCACCAGACGCTTGGAGACTTCCTCACCAATGCGGGCCTGAGCCTCTTCCGTTGAGCCGCCGACATGCGGGGTCAGGATCACGTTGTGGAGACCGCGCAGCGGCGAGATGAACTCGTCCTTGTTGGACTTCGGCTCAACCGGGAAGACATCGACTGCAGCACCGGCCAAATGGCCGGATTTCAGGGCCGCTGCGAGCGCATCAATGTCGACGACCTTTCCGCGGGCATTGTTGATCAGGAACGCGCCCTGTTTCATCTTGGCGATCTGATCTGCGCCGAACATGTCCCGGGTGCCCGGCGTGTCGGGCACGTGCAGCGAGACGACGTCGGATTCAGCAAGGAGTGCATCCATGCTGTCTGCCGGCATGACATTGCCGTGCTGCAGCTTGTCGATCGTGTCGTAATAGATCACCCGCAGGCCCATCGCTTCTGCGAGATTGGACAGCTGCGTGCCGATGTTGCCATAGCCGATGATGCCGAGGGTCTTGCCGCGTACTTCGTGAGAACCGGCGGCCGTCTTCATCCAGCGGCCTTCGTGAGCGCCGCTCGATTTTGGAAAGACGCCGCGCATCAACATGACGATTTCGGCAATGGTCAGTTCAGCGACCGACCGCGTGTTGGAAAACGGGGCGTTGAAGACCGGAATGCCGCGGGTCAGGGTGCCGCCGAGGTCGACCTGGTTGGTGCCAACAGAAAAACAGCCGACGGCAACCAGCGACTTTGCCGCTTCCAGAACCTCTTCCGTTACTTGTGTCCGGGAGCGGATGCCGAGCATCTGCACGTCCTGCATCTTCTCGATCAGGGCGTCCTTTTCCAGCGCGCCGGACAGGACTTCCACATTCGTGTAACCGTTTTTCTCCAGAATTGCGTGCGCGGTCGGCGAGATGCCTTCCAGCAGCAGCCAGCGGATCTGGTTCTTTGGCCGGGACAGACCGTGGATCATGGGCCTAGAGCCTCTATTCTTGACAGGTGTATCAGCTGCGGCAGGTGCGCCGCAAAAACGCCGGTGTCGTATACGCGCAGATCCGTGTCGCGTCTAGGTCGCGATGGCACAAATGGGTCCTCAAGCGCTCTTCGAGCTGTGCGTTTTGAAGATGAATCAGTCTCTCAATTTGATCGGCACCTTCCGTAGAAGAGATCCTGGTCATTGCCGTTCGTTGGATGTTATGATTTTTTGCATCTGCGGTATTGTTATATTTTACAATAGTAATTATAATTTTCTGGAAAGAACTGGATTTTTGTTTACTTACATTCATTCTTGACTAACGGGTGTTTCATAAAACAAAAGAGATGCTTCCGAAGGCGAGTGCTGGATTGGAATTACTCAAAAAATCGTTTCTTGATTTGACAGCTGATGCTGTTGCTGTCTGCCAATCAGGGCCGGACGGCAAGGTCTTGCAAGTCGCCTACACCAATCATGCATTTGATCTGTTGTTCGGAGCCCAGAGAGATTGGACCTTCGAGAACACATTTCCGTTTGCAGGCGTTCACAGGCAGCTTCTCCAGTGCCCATCCGAAAAAGTCCAAGAAACGGCAGAGCTGGCTAACGAGGATGGCTCCCGGATTTGTGTGAGTGCCTCTGGTTTTACATATCAAGATGAAGCCACAGGTGAGCTTTACAGCTGCGTGACTTACAGAGACATATCTGGCGCGTTGGTTGCGGCCAAAGCGACGGAGCGCAGCCCGGAGATTGATAGTCCGGATGAAGATCTGGCGGCGCTTAAAGATGCACATCAGCGGATCTTGAGCGCGCTCAATGCCTATCCGGATCCGATCGTCATCTACGATTCCGATTTGAAGCTTGTCTACCGCAACAACGGCTATGCAGCCTCTGTAACCGATAAACCGGACGAGCTGATTGAGGGAATGCATCTCAAAGAGGTGCTGCGCCTTGCAATCCAACATGGGCGATATCCAGTTGCGGTTGGCCGGGAAGACGAATGGATCAATGAGATCCTGTCTCCAGATACGCTGGAGATGCCGGCGCAGGACGTGGAGCTGGACGGGGATGTTCACCATCGCCTTTTGCGATCACGCGCGCCCAACGGCGACTACGTCGTTATCCGATTAAACTCGACAGAACTTGTTCGCGAAAAAAGGGCTGCCGAAGAGGCGCAAGCCCGGTTGATTGCCGCACTGAATGCTTATCCGGCACCATTTGTTATCTACGATGCGGATGATTGCCTGGTGGTTTGCAACGATGCGTATCGGGCGTCGATGTCGAACGATCCTGCTGATTTGAAGGCTGGAATGCATCGCACCGAAGTTGCCCGGGTCGCCGTAAGGGCTGGGAAAATTGCCAATGCGATTGGTCGAGAAAAGGAATGGATGTCTGATGCGCATCAGACTCAGGACGTAAACAAACCAGTTCAGGACTTGGAATTGCCGGGTGATGTGCATCATCGCCTGTTGCGGTCACGGGTTGAAAACGGCGATTTGGTGATCTTGCGGATCGATACGACCGAGCTGGTCCGTCAGCGCCGGGCGCTCGAGAGGAATTCTGAAGAACTGAAGAAGGCCAATGCCGAAATTACCCACATGGCGCTTCACGATGATCTGACAGGCCTGGGCAATCGCAGATACCTGGCGAAAACGCTGGAGGAATTCATAGAGCGGCGTCAGGTTGTTGGCGGCGAAATCGCGGCGCTTCATATCGATCTGGACCGGTTCAAACAAATCAACGATACGATGGGCCATCGGGCTGGTGACGATGTGCTGGTCGAGGCGGCGAACCGTATCCGGCTTGTTTTGGAACCTGGCGAGGCTGTTGCCCGGATCGGCGGAGACGAGTTTGTCGTCTTGGCTCCATTGTCAGATAACTTGGACCGGCCGGGTGATCTCGCCAACACACTTTTGAAGGCTTTGTCGCGACCTGTACGCACCCACGACAAGGAGTGCCGGGTCGGAGCTTCGATCGGGATCGCCGAGACACCGCTTTCTGACGTTGAAAATCTCCTCACCAACTCTGATGTGGCGCTTTACAAGGCGAAACATCGTGGCCGTGGGCGTATTGAGATTTATGACCGCTCGGATCTAGAGGACGTCCGCCAGGCGAAAGCGCTTGCAGATGATATTCTGCGTGCGATCGAGGAGAAGGAATTCGAGCCTTACTACCAGCCGCAAGTGGAAGCAAAGTCCGGCCAGATCGTCGGAATTGAAGTTCTGGCCCGGTGGCGTCACCCTGAAAAGGGAATTCTTGCGCCGGGAGACTTCCTGCCTATTGCCACAGACCTCAGTGTCGCGGGCGAAATCGATCAGCAGATGTTTGAGAAGGCGATTGATCAATGCCGCAGTTTGCCCGTTGCAGCGTTAGGCTCCATCGGGTTGTCGTTCAATGTCAGTGAAGACAGGGTCAATCTGACAGACCTTGAGGATCTTCGACGGCGAATTCAGGCCTATCCAGGGCAGATAAGTTTTGAGCTGCTTGAGACGATCTTTTTGGAAGAACAGGATGATGCGTTCTTGCAGCGGCTGGATGAGCTTCGCAACATGGGGATTTCAATAGAAGTCGATGATTTTGGCAGTGGCCGGGCATCGGTGGTCGCGCTGCAGCGGATCAACCCGGACCGGCTCAAGATTGACCGCCGTTTGGCGCCCCTGGTGACAGCCGGAAGCGGTGGATTGCGTTTGCTGCGCTCGATCATCGAGATTGCGCAGGCACTGGAGCTTGGCGTCACTGCTGAAGGAGTCGAGACCAAGGAAGAGGCAGATCTTCTCTCCAAGCTCGGCTGCGATCGTCTTCAGGGCTACTATTTTGCCAAACCAATGCCGTTTTCCGACTTGGTCGCTCTCCTTGAGGCGCAGCAAGACGATCCGGATGTCATGACAGGTCTTCCGGTCGCGAGATAGTTTCCGAAAAACTTGGCGTTTTGAACCAGCCGGACGGATTTGTATCAGAAGCAGCCAAATAAAAAGGCCCCGGCGCAGTCACCGGGGCCAATATATTTTTTTCGAAGAGCTCTTTTTAGAGGCCCTCTGATCCCCGCTGAACGGCAGCAACACCGGTGCGGGAGACCTCGACCAGTCCGAGCGGTTTCATGATCGAGATGAACTGCTCGATCTTGGATGTCCGGCCGGTAATTTCAAAGACGAAGTGCTCGGTCGTTGCATCGATGACGGTTGCCTTGAATGCATCTGCCAAACGCAGAGCTTCCAAGCGCTTGTCTCCGTCGCCGACAACCTTGATCAATGCCAGTTCGCGCTCCAGCGGTTTGTCCTGGTTCAGCCGGCGGGCCCGTACGGTCAGGTCGGTGACACGGTGCACAGGCACAAGGCGGTCAAGCTGATGGCGGATCTGCTCGATGATCATCGGTGTACCGGTCGTCACGATCGTGATCCGGGACAAATGCTTCTCGTGCTCTGTTTCCGACACGGTCAGGCTGTCGATGTTGTAACCGCGCCCGGAAAACAGGCCGATCACCCGGGCAAGCACGCCCGGCTCGTTGTCTACGATCAGCGATAGGGTATGGGTTTCGATTTCATTGCTGACTTCGGCCAGGAAATAGGCGGAAGGTGCATTGACGTTTTGTGCGTTCATCTTCTCAAAAATCCTTGTGACCTGGCCTTAAACGAGGGATTTGCCTTCAGCGGAAATCGCGTTGGCAACGGCCTCATCATTGGCCTCGTCCGGAAGCAGCATTTCGTTGTGAGCCTTGCCCGACGGGATCATCGGGAAGCAGTTGGCGAGTGCCGCAACCCGGCAGTCAAACAGAACGGGTCTGTCGACTGCGATCATCTCCTCGATGGCACCGTCCAGATCACCCGGTTTTTCCACCCGGAAACCAACGCCGCCATAGGCCTCGGCCAGCTTGACAAAATCTGGCAGGCTCTCCGTATAGGAATGAGACAGGCGATTGCCGTGCAGGAGCTGCTGCCACTGGCGGACCATGCCCATGTACTGGTTGTTCAAAATGAACACCTTGACCGGCAACCGGTATTGTACGGCCGTCGACATTTCCTGGATATTCATCAGGATCGATGCATCCCCAGCGATATCGACACACAAGGCGTCGCGGTGTGCGACTTGTGCGCCGATCGCAGCGGGCAGGCCATAGCCCATGGTGCCGAGACCGCCCGACGTCAGCCACCGGTTCGGCTCTTCAAAGCCATAGAACTGCGCTGCCCACATCTGGTGCTGACCGACTTCCGTTGAGACGAACGTCTTGCGGTGCTTGGTCAGCTCATACAGCCGCTGAATGGCGTATTGCGGCATGATGACATCGCTGTTTGGCTTGTAGGCAAGAGAATTGCGTGCGCGCCAGGTATCGATCTGCGACCACCAGTCTTTCATAGCTGCCGCATCTGCCTTCATGGATGAAGACCGCCAGATCCGGACCAGATCCTCCAGAACATGGCCGACGTCGCCAATGATCGGCAGGTCGACATTGATCGTCTTGTTGATCGAGGATGGATCGATGTCGATATGGATTTTCTTGGAGCCCGGCGAGAACGCGTCGGTCCGGCCGGTGATCCGGTCGTCAAAGCGCGCACCGATGTTGATCATCAGATCGCAATCATGCATCGCCATGTTGGCTTCGTAGGTTCCATGCATGCCGAGCATGCCCAGCCAGTTGTCACCGGAAGCCGGGTAGGCACCTAGCCCCATCAGGGTTGAGGTGATCGGGAAACCGGTCAGGGACACCAGCTCGCGCAACAGCTGTGTGGCTTGCGGGCCGGAGTTGATGACACCGCCGCCGGTGTAAAGGATTGGCCGTTTGGCCGCTGCCATCATTTCGGCAGCCATGCGGATCGAGGCTGCATCGCCCTTGACCTGCGGCCGGTAGCTCTTGTGCGCTGCAGCCGGGTTCGGCGTTGGTCCCTGATAGGTGCCGGTTGCGAACTGAACGTCCTTCGGAATGTCGACAACAACCGGGCCCGGACGGCCGGAGGTCGCGACATAGAAGGCCTCATGCAGAATGCGCGGCAGATCGTCGACGTTGCGGACCAGCCAGTTGTGCTTGGTGCAGGGGCGGGTGATGCCGACCGTATCGCACTCTTGGAAGGCGTCATTGCCAATCAAGTGGGTCGGAACCTGGCCGGAGATACAGACCAGCGGAATGCTGTCCAGCATGGCGTCCGTCAAGGCCGTGACCATGTTGGTTGCGCCGGGGCCGGAAGTGACGAGGGCAACGCCGGGTTTACCGGTAGAGCGCGCATAGCCTTCCGCAGCATGGCCAGCCCCTTGTTCATGGCGCACCAGAATGTGCTCAAGGCCGTCCTGCTGAATGATCTCGTCATAAATGGGAAGCACAGCACCACCCGGGTAGCCGAAGATTGTGTCAACTCCCTGGTCCTTCAGCGCCTGGATAACCATTTCAGCGCCGGTCATTTCCCGTGTCATTCGTCTCACGTCCTTGCATGTTCGCCTGATGGGTCAGGCTATTGGCTCTCAAGTTTGGTTTTGGCCCTGTTGCTGCGGCATCATAGTCCGGAAGAAGAAGCGTTTCAGGCGGCGGATACAAAAAAAGGCCCCTGAGGGAGCCTTGGTCGCGCGCCAATATGCCGGTCGGGGTTATCCCGCCAGGGCGCGCTTTTCCACCACTACTAGAATGAGCGACATCATCATGTCGTTCCGGTCCTTTGATGCTGCAGGTCTTTGATAACAAGACCGTTTGGAAGAAAGTGCGGCGTTCCCACACGTTGGGCTACATTCAGCCAACGCACAAACCGGCTCTTCCGGGCCGATTTGATGCGCCGCACCCTAGTGAGACCGGGGGGAGGGGTCAAGCCAAAAATTCATTTGTTGCGCATAAGATCGGCAATGTTTTTGAAAATTTCCAACATCCAGTGGTCAGGCCAGTGCGCAGTTGGGGTATCTCGCGGCTGAACCGAAGCTGTGGAAACGGTTGTGCGGCGTGACAAAAAAGTGTCACAGAGCCATTGCAGCCGGATGGTGGCGACTATATATCCCCGCAATCGGTGGAGGCCCTTGAGCATCGCCACCGCGTTGGGTGTGTAGCTTAGTTGGTAGAGCAGCTGACTCTTAATCAGCGGGTCTGGGGTTCGAGCCCCCACTCACCCACCAATTTTCTTCTATAATGACTGAAACAGATTGCGCTGGTTCAACCTGTTGTCGCGTCAAGTGGCGGTGAGTTCAGCTGTTTTTTGCTTCAACGCATCCCAGTCTGTGAATTCGCGCGTGTCTTGAAGATCTTCATCAACATGAGCCGCCAGATCCCCTTCCAGCAAGGCCGATTTTTGAAACCAGTCGTAAATCCCTGGTTTGATCGCGCCGGCGGTCAGGAGCGTATGCGTCGGCTGCCATTCTGTAGCCTCCAGGAAGGCGTCGACATATCCTTGGGCTTCGCTCTGGGTGTCTGGAAATGCTGCCGCAAGGCTCACGGACACAAGTAGACTTGGCAATTTGTTTAACCGTTCCCGGTTTGCGTAAACGAAGAGCTGAAGATCTGGTTGGTGCTTTCCAGAGTGTACAGAGCCTGCAACGATCACGTGGTCATAGTCTGTGATTGCGAGCCCGTCAGAAACATCGCTGACGTTGTGAAACCGAACCTGGTGACCGGCATTGGTCAGTAATCCGGCCATGAATTTGGCAATTTTGTTTGTTTGCCCCTCGGTGCTTGCATAGACAATCAGAAAGTTCATAGTTGCCCCCATCGCTTTCACTCGATGATGTAACGCTAGCACAGCGGGGTTCTGCCGTTCGTCCGCATTTTCACGTGCTTTTTTGATGCCCGGTTGCGGCAAATCGCCTTACTTAAATGCGACAGCTCTTGCCTGCTGGATCAGGATTGTTGCGGTGGCAAAAATCAGCCGGTGTTAGCTGAAAATGCGGTCTTGAGGCTTGTATGGGTGTGTTTGAGTGAATAGCTGCCAGACAAAGGAGCCACTCATGCATAAGTTTTCTCTGCTCGATCTGTCGCCCATCCCGGAGGGTAAAACGGCAGCTGATGCGCTCCGCAATTCGGTTGAGCTCGCCCAGCTGGCGGAGGCCAATGGGTATCACAGGTTCTGGCTGGCCGAGCACCACAACATGCCTGGGATCGCCAGTGCGGCGACCGCTGTTGTGATCGGGCATGTGGCGGGGGCGACCAGCACCATCCGGGTTGGTGCCGGTGGGATTATGCTGCCCAATCATGCGCCGCTGGTCGTTGCAGAACAGTTCGGCACGCTGGCAAGCCTTTATCCGGGCCGGATAGATCTGGGCTTGGGAAGGGCGCCTGGAACCGATATGGCAACGGCGCGCGCTTTGCGGCGGCATATGGCGCCGGACGACACCTTTCCCCAAGACGTTCAGGAGCTGATGGCCTATTTCGCAGGTGAGGCTGAAAGTGGACGTGTCCGAGCCATTCCAGGCGCGGGCACACGTGTTCCGGTCTGGATCCTCGGCTCTAGCCTTTATGGGGCCCAGCTGGCAGCGCACTATGGTTTGCCTTATGCGTTCGCCTCACACTTCGCGCCAGACATGCTCGAAGACGCGCTTTCGATCTACCGGGCCCAGTTCCAGCCGTCGCGATATCTGGATCAGCCTTATGCGGTGATGGCTGCCGGTGTGTGTGCGGCAGCAAACGATGAAGAGGCGCAGTATCTGCGGTCCTCGCAATGTCTTGCATTTGCACGCCTACGGACCGGGCGGCCAGGCAAACTCCCGTATCCGGTCGAGGATTTGTCTTCAGAAATTCCGGCGCCCGTTCTTGCGCAGGTGAAACATGCGCTGTCTTGTTCTGCCACGGGGTCACCGGAGACGGTCCATGTTCAGATTCGGCATCTGCTGGATCGGTATAAGCCAGATGAGTTGATGGTCACCGGCATGCTCCATGATCACAAGGCGCGTCTCCGGTCCTTTGAAATTGCGGGCGCCGTCTTGCGGGATTTAGAGGTGAAATCGCAAGCCGCTTAAGGAGAAGGTTCTAAAAGGCGTGCGGTTTTGCGCCCCGCAGTAGCTAGTTTCCTAGTTTCGAAGCTGAACTTTTCACGCTGTCTGAAGTTTCATGAATCTGAAGGACCCGGATCAGGCTGAAAACCCTTTCAAACCCGGATGAAGACTTGAATTTCAGCACAAGGCGCTGCTGGGTGATGTTAGGGACCTTAGGTCCGAGGAGCGGTCCTGTTCGTTGAATGTCGAAGGACGGCTCTCCCGCAATTGCCATATGATAAGCATCCGTTGCAGCCGCCACGTATTTTTCCGGCAACACATCCACCACCGGACGGTTGTTTGCGATCGCGGCCGGAAACATCCTGCGGAACGTGCTGTCGCGCCCGGCAAAGGTCAATTCAGGGACTTTGCCTTCATCGGCTTCGGGCAAGGTGAGAATGAACTTTGAGGAAAGTTTCGTCAGACGGTCATCGTTTTGAATGACGCCTTTGTTCTCGTGCCAGAGATTGAAAAGATACTTTTCCTCATCGCCGGCCAGGCCACTTTCGACGGCTTCGATTGGCATTGGCTTGATGAAATAAGGTTCATTGCCGCACAACAGCAACTGATCTCTTGGAGGCAAAAGCCTGTTCTGCTCAGCAGCAACGGCAATAATATCATCATGGGCTGCTTTTGCCAGAAAGGCCTGTTGTTCTTCCGACAGGTGGCTTGTTCGATTGTGTGAGAAAAGCAACTGACAATAAAAGTCCAAAAGATAAAGGCAATCACATTTGGCCGCGATGTGGAACAATTGCAAAAACGAAGGTTTATTCGGGGGGGGGCGGTCTGGATACATTGCCTGTTTCTCTCATTCGTAATCTGCGTTTTTGCTGATTACGTTGCTGTCCCTACAATGCCCTGCGTCATCGCCAAATTCGCCAAACTCTATTTAAGGTTGTGTATTTGGTTGTGCTGTGGTGTTCGCATGTTAAACTGCATAATGAAACTCAGATAACTTAATACAATGAAAACATGGTGCTGGTGGCGATATTATGTTTTGAAGCAATCCTTTTCCGAAAAAATCGCAAAAAAGAAGGTCACAGGAAAAAATTCCTAGCGTCCTTGGGTTGTGTGAACAAAACGGGTTCAAAGTGCGAAATGGAGACGCCGTTTGACAGGCCAGAACGCACAGGTGCTGAGGTGGAATGGTCCAGCGCAAAGCCTTTGGATGAGCTGGATTGACGATGGTCAGGTGCTGCGCCGCAGAGCTCTTCGCCTGACCCGCGGAGATCGGGAGGCGGCTGAGGATTTGTTGTCGGCAACTTTGATTAAGGCGGTCAGCCACGTTGAGCGGCACCATACGGCTATTCGTGAACCGCGGGCTTTCCTGCTGTTTGCCATGAAGAACGAATATATCAGCCGCTTGCGTAAAGAGACGTCCGAACGCCAGGTTCGTGATTTCGGCGCTGACATCTATCAGGATCACAAAGCTGACCTTGCAGACAGGCAGCCGGACCAAGAGAACACTTTGCGGCATCAGGATGCTTTGCGGGCTGTTTTGACGGCAGTGGATGCACTGACACCGGAGTTCAAGCGCATTTTCCGGCTGAGGTTTTGCGAAGAGTGCACTTACAAAGAGATTGCCGTGACCATGGCCATTTCGGAACCGCTTGCCCGTAAGCGTGTCCAGCATCTGCGTCAGCATTTGCGCGAGGCCGTCGGAGAAGACACTGCGCCCGGCAAACAAACCCGCCCGGTGTCACAGGCGGTGCAATGAAGCGTCCACTCTATTGACGGCTCGTACCGGATACACAGGCCGATTGGATCGCGATCAACACGGAACTGGATGAAGAGATGGCTGACATTGTCAATGCACAAATCACGGATGCGGTGACACAAACCAACGTCAAAGTTGTCGCCGAGGCCCCGGCCCAGGCGATCGCCAGCCTTTATCAGGTGGCAAGCCACGCTTCCGGTTTGTCTATCCAGAATGCGGTCCACAGTCAGCAGGCGATGAACCAGATCACCACCGCGGTGGTTTCCAAGGCGTGCCAGCTGATCATGGATATCGGCGAATCCGGCTAACGGGCGTAAGGGGCGTCAATCAGGGAGTAACCAGTGATGTTTGGCGCGCTCAAGTCATTGATGGGAAAAGGCAAGCCGGCTTCGAAACCGGCGGAACCGGCAACAGAGGCCAATGCCGCCGTTCCGGGATTATCACGCGATGCAAACGGTCACCTTAAACCTGCGGCGCAAAAGGACACACAGGCCATGACAGCTTCTAAGAATGGCAACGGCGATAAGCCTGATAACGGCGCGCCAAGCGGAGCCGGTCCCGGAAAAGGCGATGACACCGGGGGGCAGAACACTCCGCAACCTGCTCAGACTGCGCCCACCGCGCCGACCACCAGTGCGCTCAATCAGCAAGCCGTTCAAGCTGCCGGGTTTTCCAACTATGAAAACGCCGAGTATGCACCGACTATGGTGTCGACACCGCCTGAGCTGATGGTTGGCCAGACAACCGGCCTCGCGGTTCAAGACGCTGCAAACTACATGAATGCAATCATGCAGATTGCGGTGGCGGCACAGGCGGTTGCGATCAAGAAAGCGGCCGAGAATCCGCCGCTTGCCGGCGAGGAAATCCCGCTTTTGACCGACATCCAGCAAATGGTGACGCAGGCAGTTGGTGTTTATGGAAGCGTAAGTACGACAGCAGGAACCTCGGCCAAAACGGTGATCTCTGATTTCAAAACGGGGTCATAATATTGCGGGCTGAACCAACAGGAGGCAGCCAATGTTTGCATATCATCAAGTGCGCCCGGGGGCGTCATTTCCGGCCGTCGCGAAGGAAACTACTCTCTGGCCCATGAACCCGCCCCGATCTCTTGCGGGTGATGATGACGAAACCCGGGGGCGGGATGAAACAGGTAGCGACAAATGCGTTCCGGGAGACGATAGCGAGCGAGGGAAGCTTCCAAAGGTTCGGAAGGAAAAAACGATTTCAGAAGCGTTTGAAGACCTGAGCGCGGAAGAAAAGGAGACGGTTAACCGCCTGTTGGACCGCATGACCGGGAGAAAGAAATGACCGCACATCTCATAACCGCATACCGCGAGATTGATGACCTTCTTCTAGAGTGCCTTGTGAACTGGGCCGAAGTTGCGGAACAGGTTCGCGGCAGCTTTACCGAACCGGAAGTTCATATCGAGTTTGCACAACGATCTACCTACTTGGTTGAGGCCCGCGTATCCGTGGAAGCAGCTCTGCGGGCCCTGGAAGGTATCAACGATCCGATTGCATCTGAGGCAGTTGCCAGCATTCATGCAAGCGAGACGGCAAATGCATGGTCGCAAAAAAATATCCAGTGCGGCTGTGTGGATCCAGGGTTCCCGGGCGACGCCGATCACAGTCTTCCCGCGGATGTGTCCAGTTCGCGGCCGGACCGTCCTCAGCGCCCTCAAGAGCATTGCCGAGGTCAAATTCGCGACTGGAACAGGGATATCCTTGCATGCAGGTACGTGAAGAAGGCGGGAGCCGATAGCGCCGATTGGACGGAACCAAAGTCGAGACCATTGACGGCACAGCGGGTTGCGTCCATCCGCGAGCAGATGATTTCCAGACTGCAGGACCGTGAGCCCCCATTACCCGAATGGGAACAAAAACCGTCAGAGCCGAGCGATGAGATAAAGGAGCCGGAAAATGGTCCGCAAACCAAGTCCAGCCGCGTCCGCAGGCGCGGATGATCCGAAGGCCTCCACCCAAGGCGCCAAAGGCACGCAGGGGACTGCGGCAGCCGATACATCAACGCAAGAAACAGCGCCTTCCAGCGGAGCTGACGGACAATTTAGCAGTTCCCAACAGGGGCCATCAAATGCAGCTTCTGGTGAGGCAGGTAGCACAGGTCAACAAAACGCCGCTCCCGGATCAGCTACAGGCACTGGCACTGGCTCTGGCCGAAGAAGCAGCGGAGGCTCAGACCTCCTCAAGGAAATTCTTGAGAGTTTCCTGAAGACCTCGACTTTGCAGTCCGACTACCAATCCCTCTACCGATCTTTGCCGACAGTTGTCGGGATCGCAGCCGAAATTTTGAAGAAAAAGGAAGCCGGGGATGCCGCGCTGGATGAAGGGATGCAAGCGGTAGAACGCGTCCTGACCGATGCGCGGGACAAGGCAGAGCAACTTTCCAATACCATGTCCGCGCAACAGGCTGCCCTTGAAAAACTTCTCAATGACAAGGCCTCCCTCACTGAGCTTTTGAAAGCCAGTCAGCAAAAAAAGGGGGAGCTGTTCCAGGGAGTGCCGCACTTCGGGCCAGGCGCAGCAGCACTGGCTGATCCAAAGGTTGCTTATCAGCTCAACACATTGATGGGGAATATCAACTCAATGGTTGCCAGAGAGGTTGAGCGCCAGATCGCGGGGCTCCGGTCTCAAGCGAATGCGGGCCAGCAACAAAACAGACAAAAATCATAATCTGGATTGCAATAGGATTTTATGAGCCCGCCTGCCATCGTCGGCGGGCTTTTCGTTTGACGGGATTTTCTCGGTCCGAATTGATGTTTTTCCATTTTTATCAATCAGATAAGTCAGGTTTACTTTCACACACAAGATTTGCGGGCGTCTAACCAAGTGCCGATAGCCGAACGTGAACCGGCTCAGCTCAAGGAGTAGCAAATATGGCAGATCCCGTAACAGTGAACCCAATGGTCACGGACGCCGTGACCCAATCCAACGTCAAGGTGGTTGGTGAATCCCCGGCCATGGCCATCAGCACTTTGTACCAGTCGATGGCACACTCAACCGGCATTTTGTTCGAAAATGCGGTGGCCGCACAACAGCAGCAAAACATTCTGGCGCAAGCTGCGGTGAACCAGGGCGTCATGCAGATCTACAGCATGGATACCATGGCTGGCGCGGGTGCGACCGAGAAGGTTGGCCAGACCGGCGTTGCCGACAACCTCACCGGTCTCATGACGGTCCTTCAGGCGTTCAGCGGCGGCCGGTAAGCCAATATCCGCTTTATAAGCCATTGGCTCTGTTCCAGTTTCTGGAACGGAGCCATTACGCATGCGTGGAGCAATAAAGAATTAACAACTATAAGTTGATACTTCCTGCGACCGCATCCCGGTAACCCTGATGAATATTGGGCGCATCCAAAAGAGTGGATCCAACGGGATAAGGCGTACAGGGCAGGTGAAGCCCCTCCAGACCGGATGATCCGGCAAGTGAAGGAAGATATCATGCCAAGCAAATCTCAAGCGCAGCTGGAGCAATCGGCTGATGTGCCTATAAATACCCTTGAAGCTGACATGGAGACCCTGGCCAAGATCGGCGAGGCGGCAAGTCTCAATGATCTCGTTCTCGGACTGTCTCCCGCTGTTGCAGTGGCCAGCCTGTACGTTTCCAACGCGAACTCGCTTAGCATCTTGTATGAAAATGCGGTGGCAACGCAGCAACAGCAGACCCAACTGGCCCAAAGCGCATTGAAAGCCGGCATCGCGCAGATGGACAAGGTCACCGAAAGCAGCAGCGCTGCTGCCGCGTCCGCTGAAAACCCGGATCAGGATCTCCTGGACCTTTTGAAGGCCCTAAAAACCGCGGTTCAATAACCGCCAGCGGTCGCCTTGACGGTTGTTTCTGAGGGGTCCGAGAAACTGCGGACTTTTCAGGCAGGGGGCTGTCGCTGTATAGAGGGCGCCAAACGGGCCTGGCCCGATGGCGCCTTTCAAACAAAAAGACAAAGCCCCATGAACGACTTTCTTGTCGCAGCCCTCTATTATTTTACGCCGCTCGATGATTTCGAGGAGATGCGGGATCCGCTCAAAACGTTCTGCGTCTCTCAAGATGTGCGCGGCAGCATTCTGCTCGCGTCCGAAGGCATCAACGGCACCATTTGCGGTCCTGAAGCCGGTGTACGCGCTGTCCTTGGATACTTGCGGTCCGATCCGCGTCTCGTAGAGCTCACGCATAAAGAATCCTGGACACACCGCCATGTTTTCAAACGTATGAAAGTGCGTTTGAAGCAGGAAATCGTCCGGCTTGCAGTCGACAACATTGACCCGAATGAAGTCGTAGGCGAGTACGTCGAGCCTGAAGACTGGAATGCGCTGATTTCAGAGCCGGGTGTGGTCGTTATCGATACGCGGAACGATTACGAGTATGCATTCGGAACGTTCGAAGGTGCGGTCAATCCGGAAACCCAGTCTTTCCGGGAATTTCCGGACTGGGTGCACGATCAGGAAAACCTGAAAACCAAGCCAAAGGTCGCCATGTTCTGCACCGGTGGGATCCGCTGCGAGAAAGCAACGGCCTGGATGCTCAAGAACGGCTTTGAGGACGTCTACCACCTGGAAGGCGGCATTTTGAACTATCTGGAGAAAGTGCCGGAAGACAAAAGTCTTTGGAAGGGCGAGTGCTTCGTGTTCGACGACCGTGTTTCGGTCGACCACAAACTGGAGCCACGGTGGGGTGAATGGGTGCCGGAAGAAGCACGGCATATCATCAATGAAGACACCGATTATGAGAAAGGGCCGGCGCAACAGGACCTTTCAAAGACAGGCTGAAGAAAAGTTAATAGCTGTTAATTTTTTGCTTTTCCCTTAGGTGAAGCTTCCCTACTGTCATGGGGCAGGCGCTACATTGCGCCAGACTGGGGGAATGTTATGCGTCGCACCTTCTGGAGCGCGGTTACCGCGCTCGTGTTTTGCCCACTTGCTCTAAATGCCGCAATAGCGGGCGGGTATGCATCGTCTTGCTATGAACAGGCCGTGGTGCCCGCCGTGTACAAGACGGTCAATGAGCGTGTTCTGGTTCAAGCCGCCAGCAGTTATGTGGTTCAGCAACCTGCAAAGTATGCGTATCAAACCCGCCGTGTGCTTGTTCAGCCGGAGCGCGTCACGTATCGCACCAGTCCTGCCGTCTACCAGACACAGCATCACAAGGTGCAAGTGAAGCCGGCGTCAAGTGGCTGGGAGTACCGGACGATCAAAGGTCGCCGGATCTTGTGCAAGGTGCACTATCCAGCTGTGTATCAGACGGCATCGCAGCGCGTACTGGTGAAACCGGCTTCAAAAGTCGCGGTACGACATCCTGCCGTTTACAGCCACGTGAAGGAAAAGGTGCTGATACAACCGGCAACCTCACACCGTGTACAAAAGCCAGCCGTCTATCGGACGGTGAGCCGGAATGTGTTGGTACAACCGGCTCGCACGGTATGGCAACCGATCCGGGCAAAAGGCTGCCGCTAGGCAATATAGGGCTAAGCCGGCGGCCGGCGGCAGAAGTCAGTATCTCCAAGACGCTTTAACTCTTTCTCCGCCAATTTGGAAAGAGCGGGTTAAGCATGGATCATTGCAATTTGCCATGCATCGGAGGCGTCGCAGGAAAGCCTTAAGTAGAATTCGGAGAATTGCTTTCTCTCAAACAAGATTTTTCCTAGGGTGAAGTCGTCTTTTCAGTCACTTCAAGACAGGGAAACAGTATGCGGTATCCAAACAGCGTCAAAGTGATGGTCTTGGCAGCGGCCGTTCTGGGGGCTGGGCCAGCATTTGGCAGCAGCATGACAAAGGCCTGCTACGAAAAAATTCACCAGCCTGCGGTCTATAAAAACATCAAACGCACAATCATGACCCATCGGGCCCACACACGTTGGGAATACCAAACCATCAACGGACGGCAGGTTCTTTGCAAAGTGCACAGGCCCGCAGTCTATCAGACCGTTGTTCAGAACACGCTCATACAGCCGGCACGGACGGTATTGAAACGCGTGAGCGCTCGCGACTGCACTCGAAACGCCCGGATCTACAGCAACTTCTGATGCTGCCTCAGGTGGCCAAGCTCGGGTCTTGAATTCCGATTCTATTGAGCGGTTTTGAAGCGATACGTCTTCAAGCCAGTCTGACCGTGGCCTTCGATCAGGAACAACCCGCCGGACAATGTATCCGGTTCGACTGAGGTCGGATCGGACGGCTGCTTGATGCTGGTGACGATCAGTTGATCAAGGTCTGGCCCGCAAAAGCAGGGCATGGTCGGACGTTGCACGGGCATCTTGATCGCCTCCAGCAATTCGCCGTTTGGTGCAAAACAATTGACCACGCCGGACGAAACCCCGCCACTCCAGTAATTGCCGTTGGCATCGACCGTTGCGCCATCCGGCCGACCTGTGGCGTTGGTTTGCTGCGCGAACAACATTTTCGCGCCCAAAGAGCCAGTCGCCGCATCAAAGGCGTAGCACTCGATCCATCCAGGTGACGTGTCGGAGTGGTACATGTAGTCGCCGTCCGGCGTCCAGGCGAGGCCATTCGAGCACTGCAGTTCGTCCCGGATTTCCGCAACCTCACCACTGCTGTCGACGCGGTAGAGACCGGCGATCGGTTCCCGCGGGGAGCTTGTGTCCAATGTACCCACCCAGAAAGCACCGTCCGGGCCAACCTTCCCGTCGTTCAACCGCGTCTGAGGTATGTTGGCTTCGACCTCGGCCAAAACCTCTTGAGTGCCAGTATGAGGATCGAACAGAACCACTTTGTCCCAGACACTGACGATCAGCCGACCGTCATCGCACAGGCCGAAGGACCCGACTTCGTTGTCGAATTGCCATGTGGTGATGGCACGTGTGTCCCAATCCATCGATTGAATGCTGCGCCCTTGGATATCGGCCCAAAGCAGCCTGTTGGTGCGCTCGTCCCAGGTTGGACATTCAGCAAGTTGGTAAGTCGTATCAAGAAAACGGGTAATCGTGTGGGACACCAGACGGGGTTCCTGTAAAGCCTCTAAGAAGGGTCGCGACTATAGCGGGCAAGAACCGGAACGTCGATAGCCTCACATACGCGGCCTATCGGTCTGCCATATCCGCTGTTTCGGATAAGGGGAGCGCGGTGCGTTTGACGATTGGGCGGATGGCAAAGGAGGATTTCATCCGCAACACGCCCGGGAGTTGCGACAGGTGATCCCTGTGAATGCGCTCAAAATCAATCGGGTCCGCTGCAGTCAGGCGCAGGATGTAATCAGCATCACCGGCCATCAGGAAACACTCCATGATCTCTTCAGAGCGGGCAACGGCCCGTTCAAAACTCTCCAGCGTTTCCTTTGATTGGCCGGTCAGTGAGATTTCGACGAACACGTCCATCCGCCGGCCAAGTTTTCGCTGGTCGAGCAGAGCAACATAGCTGTCGATGACACCGGCTTCTTCCAGCGCCCGCATGCGACGCAGGCAGGCAGAGGGTGACAAGCCGATTTTTTCGGCAAGGTCCGCATTTGCGATCCGTCCATCGCGTTGCAGGACGTTCAGTATCTTGCGGTCAAGTCTGTCGAGGATCATGATGTTGCGCTGCACATAATTCGATCGGTTCATTTATTGATACCACAAAATTCGAGCCGAAATCAAAAACACGCAATAAAATTGCACCAACACCATTTCAGGAGGCCTTGAACGCAAGCACCTGCGTCTATCTCAGTGGTATTATCAAAGACAATAAACAAGCCGCACCAGAGGAGACGGAACCATGCGGATTGGCGTACCTAAGGAAATTAAAAACAACGAATTTCGGGTCGGTCTGACACCGGACAGCGTTCATGAAATGACAGCTCATGGTCATGAGGTCTTTGTAGAAACGAACGCTGGTGCCGGGATCGGCGCTAGCGATGCCGACTATGAAGCCAGCGGCGCTAAAATCCTCGCAACCGCTCAGGAAATCTTCGACGCTGCCGAAATGATCATCAAGGTGAAGGAGCCGCAGGCTGTTGAGCGCGCCATGCTGCGCCCGCACCATATCCTGTTCACCTATCTGCATCTCGCGCCCGATGCGGCTCAGACGGCTGATCTGGTGAAGTCCGGGGCAACCTGTATTGCCTACGAAACTGTCGTGGATTCCAAAGGCGGCCTGCCGCTTCTGGTTCCGATGTCTCAAGTTGCCGGCCGGCTGTCTGTCACCGCTGGTGCGAAATGCCTTGAGAAGATCAACGGCGGCTCCGGTGTCCTCGTTGGTGGTGTTCCGGGTGTTGAGCCTGCCAAGGTCGTTGTAATTGGCGGCGGCGTTGTCGGTTCGCATGCCATCACCATGGCGCTGGGCCTCGGCGCGGATGTAACGGTTCTGGACCGCAATACGCAGGTTTTGTCTAACCTGTCGCAGACCTTCGGTTCCGCGCTCAAAACCGTCTACTCAACCAAAGCAGCCCTCGAGAAGCAGGTTCTTGCCGCTGATATCGTCGTTGGCGCCGTTCTGGTTGCAGGTGCTGCTGCGCCGAAGCTGGTAACTGCCGAGATGATCAGCAAGATGAAGCCAGGCTCTGTCGTCGTCGATGTTGCGATCGACCAGGGTGGCTGCTTTGAAACATCCAAGGCGACCACGCATTCAGAGCCGACCTACATCGTTGATGAGGTTGTGCACTACTGCGTTGCCAACATGCCAGGCGCAGTCCCACGGACTTCGACATATGCGCTGAACAATGCCACGCTGCCATTCGCTCTGGCACTTGCCGACAAGGGTGCGAAGAAAGCGTTGCTGGATGATGCAAACTTCCTTCCGGGTTTGAACGTTCACCAGGGCAAAGTCACCTGCGAAGCTGTGGCGACCGCGCTGGGATATGACTATGTCGACCCGGAGAGCGCTCTGAATTCGGTGGCTGCAAGCCAAGCGGCTTAAGCTGGTTCGAAGCAATAAAGCAGAAAAGGCCAGCCCAATTGGGCTGGCCTTTTTGTGTTCATCAGTAGTGCCGTATTCAGGGGCAGGGGACGGTGTAGGGCGTGCCTTCCGGGTCGCGCGCCACGCAGTTGCGTGGAGATGTCACCACACCGATCAAACCGCCACCAATTGCACCCAAGGCTGCGCCAGCAAAGGCTGCGCCTCCGGTTGACCCCGCGGCAGCACCAATCGTCGCCCCAGTTGCCGCTCCGAGACCTGCGCCGATCAGCATCCTGTCCCGCTGGCTTTCCGTGTTGGCGCATCCAGCAAGCAAAAGGGTCAGCGATAACAGGGCAATGGCGGGCTTCATCCCGGGCGCTCCTTCGGTAAACAGGTTCGCCTAGGGTGAAAGGGCGATGGTTAACCAATTCTTAATAAGGTCGGTTATCCAACGCCCAGTGCAGCCGTTTTACGGGCAAACAACCCGGTATGGGTTGCCGTACTGGTCGTAGGCAACACAGTTTTTCGGTGCTGTCGCCGCACCGACAACGGCACCGCCGGCGCCACCAATTGCAGCACCTGCGAGCGCTGCGCCCGCACCGCCGCCTGTCGCCGCGCCGATCACAGCGCCGGTCGCTGCACCCAAACCGCCGCCGACGAGGGCACGATCTGTCTGGCTGCTGGACTGGCAACCGGCAAGAAGGGCAGCGGTTGCTGCGACCAAGAAGAGTTTTTTCATCGTCTATTTCTCATTTTTTAGTGCACTGCATGTTCGTGGCCGGACATGCTCAAGGGTTACGGGCAGGCCACCCGGTATGGATTGCCATAGCGGTCATACGCTACGCAGTTTTTCGGTGTTGTTGCGCTGCCAACAATCGCACCGCCGGCACCGCCGATCGCCGCGCCAACAAGTGCGCCGCCGACATCGCCCGTGGCTGCTGCGCCAATTGCAGCGCCGGTTGCCGCGCCAAGACCGCCGCCGACGAGCGCACGATCGCGCGAACTGTCAGATTGGCACCCGGCCAAGGCAAGGGTGATGCCTGCGAGCAAAACAAGCTTTTTCATAACTGAGATCTCCTCATTATAAGGACGCCTGCCGGCACCTCTCTTTTCGCTCCACAATGGCGAATCACGGAGCGTAAATCAATGAACACAGCGTAAGTTGGTTTTGCCAAACCGGCAATCGCCACATAAGTCGTGGTTGTCGTCATGTCCTATGGAATTCGCAAAGCAACGCAGGCCTCTATTGATGCACAAAGACCTGCGCGGTGAGGCGAAAGTATGGCCTTATCAGCCTGCATGCGCCCAATTCACCAATTCGTCAGGTGTTTGCGCTTGCTGATTGCAGAGCGGCTAGCAGTCCTTTTGTCGAGGAGTCTTTTGTCACAGATTCAGCTTCGCCTTTGACCATCGGCAAAAGAGCCGTTGCCAACTCCTTGCCCAGTTCCACACCCCATTGGTCGAAGGAGTTGATGCCCCAGATCACGCCTTCAACAAAGACACGGTGCTCGTAAAGGGCAATCAATCGGCCGAGTGCGAAAGGCGTCAGTTCGTCATAGACGAGCGTCAGTGACGGCCGGTCGCCCGGAAAAACCTTATGTGGCGCCAAGCGTGCCACTTCATCGTCATCGAGGCCTGCAGATGAGAGTTGCGCTGCGGCCTCTTCAAGTGTCCGGCCTAGCATCAATGCCTCGGACTGGGCCAGGCAATTGGAGATCAAGAGCTCGTGCTGATGCGTCAGGTCGTCTTCATGGCCCCGAGCCGCAATCAGGAACTCGCATGGGATTACGGTCGTGCCCTGATGAAGCAGCTGATAAAAGGCGTGCTGACCGTTGGTGCCGGGTTCGCCCCAAACGAGTGGCCCGGTGTCGCTGTCGACCAACGTGCCGTCCACTTTGACGCGCTTGCCGTTGGATTCCATGTCAAGCTGCTGCAAGTAGGCGGGAAGCCGGGCGAGGCGCTGATCGTACGGAAGGACGGCACGCGCGCCATAACCCAAAACGTTGCGATGCCAAATTCCGATCAGGGCCATCAAAACGGGAAGGTTCTCTTCCATCGGTGCATCCTGAAAATGCATATCCATCGCATACGCCCCTTCCAGAAACTCGTTGAAGGCGTCCGGCCCGATTGCGATCATCAACGGCAGACCAATGGCCGACCAGATGGAGTATCGGCCGCCAACCCAGTCCCAGAAACCGAAAACGCGCGTTTCGTCGATCCCGAAGGCTTCGACCTTGTCGAGTGCTGTTGAGACGGCAGCGAAATGCGCACCAACCGCTTCTTCACCCAGAGCATCTGCGATCCATTTGCGCGCCGTCTGCGCGTTGGTCATCGTTTCAACCGTGGTGAATGTCTTGGACGCCACGATGATAAGGGTTGAGGCTGGATCCAGCTTCTCCAGCGTGTCGGCAATGTGCGCACCGTCGACATTGGACACGTAATGGAGCTCCGGCCCATCATGATAGGGGGCGAGCGCCAAAGTGGTCATTGCTGGGCCAAGATCCGACCCGCCAATGCCGATGTTGACGACATCGGTGAAAGCGGTTCCGGCTGAAGATGTTAGGTCCCCGGATCTTACAGCCTCCGAGAAATCGGCCATCGCATCAAGGACCGCGCGAATGTCTGGCATCACATCTGCGCCGTCGACCAGAACCGGATCGGTGGACTGGTTGCGCAGGGCCGTGTGCAGGACAGCGCGGTGTTCGGTGGAGTTGATCTTTTCACCCGAAAACATTGCAGTCCGTTTTACGTCGACTTCCGCCTCGCGCGCGACTTGCAGCAACAGCTCCAGGGTCTTGGCATCCAGTTTGATTTTTGAATAATCGAGCAGAAGATCGTCACAGCGTGCGGAAAACTTCGCAAACCGGTCAGGGTCTTGCAGAAACATGTTTCGAAGAGAGGTCGCGGACAGGTACTCGGCTTGCTGAGCGAGCATGGTGAAGGTCGTTTCGAGCGTCACACGGCTCTCCTTAAATCGATTTAGCCCCAGTATTTCTGGGCAATCTGAATGTCGCTGTTTCAGATAGCACAGCTGTCAGGATCCTGAAAGATACGATTACCGGAAGTGGGCGCCGGCCAGCAGCTGGCCGGCGAGCAAAGGTCAGTTGATCGGCGCAAGCAGTTCTTCGGCGGTCACCAATTGGCGGACACCATGAGAATGATCTTCCTGAAAAATGTTTCCCGCTTCTGCCCAGGCATTCAGGGAATTGATGTCGACCTTGGCGCATTGTGGGCGGACGCTCCAAGTTACCTGGAACGGCGAGCATTTTGCCTGAGTGTAGCTGGGGCCAGTCGTTGAACCAATAAAGGTGACAGGAGACCCTGTGCCGGTGGGCAGCGCTTTTGGCTGATGGAGGCCGTTGACGATGTTGTCTTGGTAAGCGAAGTCCATGAAATTCAAGGCGTTTGAATCATTGACGACTAGGAATGTTTGGGCTTCGACGCGCAGTTGCGGATTTACGCAGGAGTCGCTTAGACAGGAGCCGAGACCTTTTCCCGGTGATACGTTGCAAGACGAAAAGACCCAGTGAACTTCAATTGTGTCGCCTGGTTCAACGCCATGAAAAGCTTCGGACTCCGGTGCAGCAAGCTCTGCCTCGGTCAAAGTGTCAGTTTCGTTGCAGCGAAATCCACCATGGTCGCTGTCGTCGACAAAAACTGAGAAACCCGGTCCCTTGTGCTCAGCATTCGTATGGGTATGCAAATTACATAGGTTGAGAGTTGCCGCTTCCGGCGCAAAAGCGACCGTGGCGGTATTTGTGCCGGCCGTGTTTGAGATATCGCGCGGTGTTTGCGGGCCATATCCCTGACACAGGTTCTCCGCATTCGCCGCGACCGGAACCGCAAGGAGAACCAGGGCTGCAATCGGAGCCTTGAAATACGCTGTCATATTCGTCTCCATCTGTTTTGGATAAAAAACGCCAGTTCATTGGACGGAGTGAGGTCTTCGTAAACCGGCATGCCTAGAGGATGGGATGTACTTTCATTCCAAGCCGAACTCTGGTGTGGGGGAGTTGCTGCAAGTCCAAACGGGTCGGCGGCCTCGAGCCTAAGGGTAAGTGCCAATTGCCTCTGAGATCAAGCACCTAAAATTGAAGATGTTAAGCGATTTGAAATGATAATAACCCTAAGTAAAAAGGGTTGTTGGAGGCGGTAATGAATGCACTTGCGCACTTGCAGGATAAACCCGAGGCCGAAGAAGAGGTTCTCGTTGTAGATTTTGACAATCTGTCAGTGATCAGTGGTGTTGTTTCTAATGTCGGGGAATGGGGATGCCGCCTGACTTCTCCCGATATTCAGGAGCTGAGCAAGAATATCGGTATTCGACCGAAAGACTCCGACAAGCTCGTGAAATGCCAGATCACGTCCCGCAAGGACTCTGATGCGGCCGTCCTGTTTGTGAAATCGACTGAAAGTTTCTCCGATAAACGCCGGGAGAAACGGAACAACGTCAGCATTCCGGTGAAAATTTCCGACTTTGAGGGGATCACCGAGATTTCCGGCACGATCGTGGACGCGGGTAACAACGGTTGCCGCGTTATGGCGAAAAGCCTGCCTGCTCTGCCGGAAGAGGTGCTGTTGACCATGAAAAAATTCGGCAAGCCTGTTGTCGCTGAATTTGCCTGGCGGAATGATACGTCCGGTGGGCTGCGCCTTCTTTGGGACCGCAAAGTCGACGGAAGCGAGGATGAGGCGCCGGAATCAGAGGCCGCCTCAGCCTAGAAAAATTCGCGCGATAGCTGAGCATCGTATTCCGACGGCTACTTGCCGAGTTGGGAGGCCGCCCGCGCCCGTTCCTCAATTCCGGACCAGTCTTCGGAAGCAATTGCTTTTGCATCTGCAATCCAGGACCCACCGACACACAAGACGTTTGGCAGTTTCAGATAGTCAGGCGCTTTTTCGAGGCTGACGCCACCGGTTGGGCAGAATTTTGCGGCAGCCAGGGGCGAGGAAAGAGACTTCAGGTAAGGCGAACCACCTGCTTGTTCCGCCGGAAAGAACTTCAGCCGTTCGTAACCGCGTTCCAGAAGCTTCATAACCTCCGAAGCAGTTGCTGCTCCCGGCAACAGCGGCACACTGTGTTCATCAGCCGCGTCCAGAAGCGTATCCGTCGCGCCGGGCGAAACAACAAACCGCGCGCCAGCAGAAACAACGGCGTCATACTGCTGAGGCGTCAGGACGGTTCCAGCCCCAACGATCGCGCCTTCTACGTGTTCATTGACAGCAGCAATTGCTTCGAGGGCATGCGGTGTGCGGAGTGTGATTTCGATGGCCGGCAATCCGCCGCGAACCAGAGCCTCCGCCATTGGGACAGCTTTTTTCGGGTCTTCGACCACCAGAACCGGGATCACCGGCGCCGCTGTCATGACCGCTTCGATTTTTGAAATATCTTGTCCCATTATCTTTCCTTAAACGTCAAAAACATGTGCGCCGGCATCAGCGGTGCCGACATTGGCCCTGAAGGCGGCAAACAAGTCGCGGCCAACACCGAATTGATGATGGCTTAGGTCCTCTTGGGCAACCGGTCGTGCATCGAACTCGGCCTCGTCAACGAGAACGGTCAGTTCACCGGTAACCGCATTGATGCGGATGAGGTCACCGTCCTGGATCTTTGCGATTGGGCCACCATTGGCAGCTTCCGGTGTCACGTGAATAGCCGCTGGAACCTTGCCCGATGCGCCGGACATGCGGCCATCCGTAATGAGCGCAACTTTATGACCACGGTCCTGAAGGATGCCAAGGGATGGGGTCAGCTTGTGAAGCTCCGGCATGCCGCAGGCTTTTGGGCCCTGGAACCGGACAACAGCTGCAACGTCTCCATTGAGTTCCTTGTTGGAAAACGCTTTCAGGAAGGCTTCTTGTGAGTGAAAGACGCGGGCCGGGGCCTCAATGATATGGCGCTCCTTGGCAACTGCGGAGATCTTGATCACCGCTTTGCCGATGTTCCCGGTCAGCATTTTGAGACCACCCGTCGGCTGGAATGCTTTGTCGGCTGGTGCAAGAACCGTCTCATCGCCAGAGATTTGCGGGGCGGGGTCCCGGATGACATTTCCGTCCGCGTCGAGTTTTGCTTCGACCGTATAACCGGAGAGATCACTGCCGTAGACGGTTTTCACATCCTGATGGAGGTATCCGTCGCCCAAGAGTTCGCGGATCAGGAACGCAAGACCGCCAGCTGCCTGGAAGTGGTTCACGTCGGCTTTGCCGTTCGGATAAACACGTGCCAGCAGTGGAACCACATCCGAAAGATCCGAGATATCGTCCCAGGTCAGCCGGATCCCGGCCGCTGCTGCCATCGCCACCAAATGCATGGTGTGGTTCGTTGAGCCGCCAGTGGCGTGCAGGCCGACAACTCCGTTGACGATGGCTTTTTCGTTGATGATTTCACCGGCAGGGGTGAATTCGTTGCCAAGGGCGGAGATTGCCAGCGCACGCTTGGCCGCTTCCTTGGTCAAGGCTTCGCGGAGTGGCATGCCCGGATTGACGAAAGATGCCCCCGGCATGTGCAGGCCCATGATTTCCATTAGCATCTGGTTGGAATTTGCTGTGCCGTAAAACGTACAGGTGCCGGGGGAGTGGTAGGCCTTAGACTCTGACTCCAGAAGCGCGTCACGGCCAACCTTGCCTTCCGCATACAGTTGGCGGACCTTCGCTTTTTCGTCGTTCGAGATCCCTGTGGTCATTGGGCCTGCCGGAATGAAGACAGCCGGCAGATGGCCGAAAGACAGAGCTGCTATCGTGAGGCCAGGCACGATCTTGTCGCAGATGCCGAGAAACACGGCCGCATCGAACATCTGGTGCGACAGGCCGACAGCTGCCGCCATGGCAATCACATCGCGGGAGAACAGTGACAGCTCCATGCCGTCCTGGCCTTGGGTGACCCCATCGCACATGGCCGGTACGCCGCCTGCGACCTGCGCCACCGCTCCGACCTCCCGCGCTGCCTGCCGGATCAGGTCGGGATAGGTCTCATAAGGCTGATGGGCGGACAACATGTCGTTGTATGCGGTGATTATGCCGAGGTTCGGTACCACATCACCGGACAAGGCGGCTTTATCGGACAGGCCGCATGCGGCAAATCCGTGGGCAAGGTTGCCGCAGGACAATCGCGAACGCTGCGGGCCTTGGTCTGCAGCCTTGCCGATGCGTTCAAGATAGGCACTTCGACTGTCGTGGCTGCGTTTGACGATCCGTTCGGTGACCTCGCCGACACGATCCCTGATGGCCATGACTTGTCTCCCTCATCCTCCGGCTGTGTTGAAGCCGGTCTCTCTCTCTCAACTCTTTAGATAGAGCGTAATGACTGTTTGTGTCATTTAATCGATTTAAATCCAGGAAATATGCGTCTCTTGACACACTTTCCGGCGTTTAAACCAGTTCGTCTTCCGCCCAGGTGCGGCCGTCACGTTCAACCAGGGCGATGGAGGCTGATGGCCCCCACGTTCCAGCCGTGTACCCCTTTGGCGTTTCCTTGGAAGCCGCCCAGGCCGCCTGAATTGGATCAATCCAGGCCCAGGCTGCATCGACTTCGTCGCGGCGCATGAAAAGGGTTTGGTTGCCGCGGATCACATCCATAATCAGCCGTTCATAGGCATCCGGGTTCCGGACCTTGAAGGCTTCGGCGAAGCTCATGTCTAGTGGCACCTGGCGCAGGCGCATGCCGCCGGGGCCCGGGTCCTTAATCATCACCTTCATCTGTACGCCTTCATCTGGCTGAAGACGTATGATGAGGCGGTTTGCAGTGATCGCACCGGCTTCCTCGTCGAAGATCGAGTGAGGAATAGGGCGGAACTGAACGACGATCTCGGAAACCCGTTGGGCAAGGCGCTTGCCGGTGCGCAAGTAGAACGGCACACCGGCCCATCGCCAGTTGGCAATTTCCGCTTTCAGCGCAACAAAGGTTTCCGTTCCGCTTTGATCATTGCCGAGTTCTTCCAGATAACCTGGAACTGCGCCACCGGCTGATGCTCCGGCGCGGTATTGGCCGCGGACGGTCAGTTTGTCTGCATTGTGCTCGCCAATCGGGGCGAGGGCTTTCAGAACCTTCAGTTTTTCATCGCGCACACTGTCGGCGTTCATCGACTCTGGCGGTTCCATGGCCACCAGGCACAAAAGCTGCAGAATGTGGTTCTGGACCATGTCCCGGAGTGCGCCCGCCGTGTCGTAATAGCCGGCCCGGCCACCGGTCCCCAGCGACTCGGCGACTGTAATTTGAACGTGGTCAATGTGAGCGGCGTTCCAAAGGGGCTCGAACAGGGCGTTGGCAAACCGCAGAGCCATCAGGTTCTGCACGGTCTCCTTGCCGAGGTAGTGGTCGATCCGGAAGATCTGGTCTTCGTTGAACACGGCACCGACCGTTGCGTTCAATGCCTTGGCCGATGCGCCGTCTTTGCCAATCGGCTTTTCCATAACCACGCGGGAATGGGAGTTCACAACGCCGATCTTGCCGAGATTTTCGCATATGGTGCCAAAAAGGTCCGGGCCGACAGCAAGGTAGAACGCGCGGATGACATCTTCGCGTTCTACCAGAACGGTCTTGAGGTCTTCGAAGCCTTCAGCGGTCCCGATGTCGATTTTCACGTACCGGATGCGTTTCAGGAATTTTTCCAGATGAGCGTCGTCGAGGTCGGACACATGCTCTTGCAAGGCCTTCCGAGCGTAGTCGCGATAATCATCGTCCGAATAATCACGGCGCGCGCTGGCAATGATCCGCGCGTTGTCGGGCATTTGTCCGTCCGCATCCCGGTGGTAAAGGGCCGGCAACAGCTTGCGATGTGCAAGGTCTCCGGAGGCACCGAACACAACCAGATCGAATTCGGCTACTTCAATGACGCGGACCGCCATGTTCTCATCCCTTCCAAGCCGGCGAATTTCGCCGTTCTAGTCTAAGCATCGTGACATTCGGATGTCTTTTAAATCGATTTAATTCTCTTGTCAGCCCCTCAAACCAAAGAGCAGCCCTCTTTTTCAAGATCTGCCTTGGTTGGGAGATCTGCCCCGCGCCGCGAACAGGTGATGGCTGCGGCTTGGGTGCAAAATGTGAGCAATCTTGTGAGCTGCGCTTGGTCGAGCGCCGTGAGGCCCTCGCGGTTGTTTGCACCCAGTATTTTCAGTCCGGACAATAGAGCTGCCTGAAAGGTGTCCCCGGCGCCGACAGTGTCAACCACGTTGACTGCAACGCCGGGCACACTTGCTTCGGATTGATCTGTGTAGGCGGAGGCCCCGTCTTTCCCGCGCGTGACAATCACCAGCTTGGCGCCTTCTGCAAGCCAATCACGAGCAATCGCCTCGACAGGTTCGCCCGGGGCGATCAATGCGAGGTCTTCATCGCTGACTTTGATGACGTCAGTGTAAGGAACAATCGCGGTTGTGTTGGTCCGCCACTTGTCCATATCGGCGACCACAGTGGGCCGAATATTGGGGTCAAAGGAGATGAGGCACCGTGCATGCTCCCTGGCGATCAGGGTTTTTAGTGCCGAGGCCACAGGCTCTGTAAGCGCGGTATAAGACCCGATGTGAATGAACGACGGCGGAACCTCGAAAACTGGGAGATCTCCTTCGGTTATCATTCTGTCAGCCGCATTGGCGCCATAGAATGTATAGGCGGGTTGTCCGTCAGGATCCTGTTGAACCAGGCTCAGGGTCGTCAGATTGTCGCTGCGTACAACAAAGCGGTCGGAAACCCCTTCGTCTCTCAGTTTTCCAACCAGCTTCTCGCCAAGGACGTCGTTCGATATGCCGCCGAAAAACGCGGCGTCTTCGCCGAGACGGGCAAGCCCCATGGCGACGTTGAAGGGCGATCCTCCGATCCGGCCGTCAAAGCCGACGCTAGTTCCCGAGGTGTCCGCCCCAAAGAGATCAAACAAGGCTTCACCGCAAATCAAATACATTGTTGGTCCTATTCTTATCGTCGCCGGTTGCTCACGCTGCCATGTCTTCTGGTGGATCCATGGCACCGGTCATGATCGCGACGGCATCCGACATGGAAAAGTCGTCCGGCTTGATCACGCAAGCGCGCCGGCCGAGCCGGTGGATGTGAATACGGTCTGCGACTTCGAAAACGTGCGGCATGTTGTGGCTGATCAGAACGATCGGCAAACCACGCGCTTTCACGTCCTTGATCAACTCCAGAACCCGCCGGCTTTCCTTGACGCCAAGGGCCGCGGTGGGTTCGTCCATAATGACAACTTTCGAGCCGAACGCAGCTGCCCGGGCGACCGCCACCCCTTGGCGCTGGCCGCCGGACAGGGTCTCGACGGCCTGGTTGATGTTTTGAATGGTCAAAAGGCCGAGCTCGTTCAATTTGTCCCTTGCGATCTGTTCCATTTTTTTATGGTCGAGCTGGCGGAGCCATTTGCCGCGGAAGCCTGGTTTTCGCAGCTCGCGGCCCATGAACATGTTGTCGGTGATCGACAAGGCCGGAGACATGGCGAGCGTCTGGTAGACGGTTTCGATCCCGGCAGATCGCGCATCGATGGGTGAATGGAAATGCACCGGTTTGCCGTCGAGCCGGATTTCTCCTTCGTCCGGCAAAACTGCGCCACTGAGCGCCTTGATCAAGGTTGACTTGCCTGCACCGTTGTCGCCAATCACGGCCAGGATTTCACCCGGATACAGCTCGAAGTCGGCGTGGTCCATTGCAACGACACGGCCGTAGCGTTTGACCAGATTGCTTGCTTGAAGAACAGGTTCCATCAGACAGATACCTTTCTGATCCATTGGTCGACAGCAACCGCCGCGATGATGAGAAGGCCGATCAGGAGATAGGTCCATTGGGCATCTGCCCCGAGCAGACGCAGCCCGAGCGTGAAGACGCCAACAATCAAGGCCCCGAACAGGGTTCCAAGGATTGACCCGCGTCCACCGAACAGCGAGATCCCGCCAATCACCACAGCCGTGATGGATTCGATATTGGCCAGCTGACCGGTTGTCGGTGAGACGGACCCGATCCGCCCGATCATTGCCCAGCCGGCAAAGGCACAGATCAGTCCTGAGAGCATGTAGACGGAAATCTGCACGCGTTTGACCTGAACCCCGGACAATTGCGCGGCCTCTGGATCATCACCGATGGCATAGACGTGCCGGCCCCAGGCGGTTTGGCGCAACACGTAAGCCAGCACCAGCACAAGAAGCACCATGAAGATCACCCCGTAGGTGAATATCGCTCCACCAACGGTAACCTTATTGCCAAAGAACTGAAGGAGGGGCGCCTGTTCGGCGATTTCCTGGGAGCGAATGGTTTCATTCGCGGAATAGAGGAAATTGGTCGCCAGAACGATCTGCCACATGCCGAGCGTCACGATGAAGGGCGGCAGTTTGACGACAGCCACCAGGAAACCGTTGATGTAGCCGCAGATCGTTCCGCAAATGAGTCCAGCCGCAATGGCGACTTCAACGGGGAGCCCGTAGCGGAACGTGAATTGGCCCATGACCACAGACGACAGAACCATGATCGCACCAACCGACAGGTCAATCCCCGCTGTGAGGATCACGATGCTTTGGGCTGCGGCCACAATACCGACGATCTGAACCTGTTGAAGGATCAGCGTCATGGCGAAGGGGGAGAAGAATTTCGAGCCCAATAAAAGCCCGAATATAAGAACGGACAAGAGCAGCACGATGAGCGGTACCAGGGACGGCGTTTGATGCAGCGTGTGCTGGATCTTTTGCCCGATGGTCTGGTGGTGATCGTCGAATTCGGCGACGGATTGCGGGCCTTTTGATGCTGCAGATTCAAACTCTGCAGGGCCTCGGTCCGTCTTCGTTTCTGAGGTCATGCCCGTTTCCCTCTTTGCGCCTAATAAAAAAGGGGCAAGGCAGCCTTGCCCCTTTCGCTTCGCTTTCGTCTTTAGCGGTTTAGCCCCAGCAAAGGTTGGTGCCTTCGGTGGTGTCGATGGATTCAACGCCGTCCACCGGCTTGTCGGTGACAAGTGCAACACCGGTGTCAAAGAAGTCCTTGCCCGGTGTCGGCTCTGGCTTGTTGCCGTTGTCTGCCCACTCCTTGATGGCCTCAATACCGAGCGAGGCCATTAACAGCGGGTATTGCTGCGAAGTGGCTCCAATGACGCCGTCCTTGACGTTTTGAACACCTGGGCAGCCACCGTCGACGGAGACGATCAGAACATCGTTTTCCCGGCCAATTGACTTGAGAGCTTCATAGGCGCCGGCTGCAGCCGGTTCATTGATCGTGTAGACGACGTTGATCATCGGATCTTTGGCGAGCAGATTTTCCATTGCCCGGCGGCCGCCTTCTTCGTTGCCCTGCGTGACATCGTTGCCAACGATCCGCGGATCGGTTTCATCGCCCCACTTGTTCGGGTCACCAAGATCGATGCCGAAGCCCTGCAGGAAGCCTTGGTCGCGCAACACGCCGACGGTTGGCTGGCTGATGGCAAGATCAAGCATTGCGATCTTGGCATTTGCCGCCTCATCGCCGAGCGAACCGGCCGCCCATTTTCCGATCAGTTCACCGGCCAGGAAGTTGTCGGTCGCAAACGTGGCATCGGCTGCGTCGATCGGGTTCAGCGGTGTGTCGAGTGCAATGACCAGAAGCCCATTGTCGCGCGCTTGCTGGACAGCAGGTACGATGGAAGAGGTGTCGGATGCCGTCAGCAGAATACCCTTGGCGCCATCTGCGATGCAGGTTTCAATCGCTGCAACCTGGGTCTCGTGGTCGCCATCGACCTTGCCAGCGAAAGACTTCAGTTCAATGCCGAGTTCTTCGGCTTTTGCCGTCGCGCCTTCTTTCATCTTCACGAAAAACGGGTTGGTGTCCGTTTTGGTGATCAGGCAGGCGGACAGGTCAGCCGCCATGGCCGGTGTCGCTGCCATTGCGGCAAGAACGGAACCGGTCGCGAGTAGTTTGCGGATCATTGTATGTTTCCTCCCTGGCCTGTTTCTAAACACGGTTGGGTGTGGCCAGATGTGACCCCAACCGTGCTGCCCGCGCCGGAAAACCGGCACGGTCTTCGCTCCGGCCAGAACCGGCAGGTCCAAGTGACCTGCCTCCAGTAAGGATCGCTGTCCGGGGCGAGAAGTTGAAAAACTGTGGCAGGCTGGCCGCGCCGACGGCACCGGCATCCTGTCCGAAGCTACCGGTTGCCATCTGAGGCGAGGTCCGGCTCTCCGGCGCTGCATCTGCAACAGCTGACGCCATCGCTTCTGCAAAGCTTGTGTTGAAATCATTCCCGAGGTCACTGTCCAAAACGACCAGAGGCATGTCGAGGATCGCAAAGGCTGAACGGAGCGCAACGGCGAGTGCGCTGACACAGTCTTCTGTCCATTCGCGTGCCTTATCGTCTGCTGCCTCTATGGCCTTGCGCAAATCAGTGCGGCTCAAACTAGAAAAGTTATCCGGTGACATATGCCGGGCGAGAGCAACCAGGCTGGCCCTTGCCAGGAGCAAATCCCATTCCTGACGCGGAGCGTTGGCGGTCGGCAATTTGCTCGGCGGAACCGGGATCATCGCAACGTCACCCGCATTGCCGGAAACGCCGCGAACGACATCACCGTTCATCACCAAGCCGCCGCCAATTGCGGGTCCCAGGAACAGGTAAAGAAAATTGTCGTTCTGACGCCCAACACCATAAAAAAGCTCTGCAACAGCGGCCGCCGTGCCGTCGTTCTCACTGAAGACCGGAAGACCGGTTTCCTCTTCAATGGCGCTCGCAACATCGTAGTCTTCCCAGTCCTTGAAATGCGCCTCAGGCAAGCCGAGCTCATGGAGCCAGGCGCCGAGATTAAAGGGTTGAGCAAGCCCGATGCCGGTGATGCGATCCTGTTCTCCCTCGCTTAGGTTTTCCCGCAACTGTTCCAGGTCATCAGTCAGGATCGTAAGGGCTTTCGCGGGCTCCGGCAGGATCATCTCATGCGTTCGGCGATTGATGATCTGACCGGAAAAATCCATCAGCACCGTTTCCAGGCTCGTCCGGTCCAGACGAACGCCAAAGGAAAATGCACCCCGCGGCGCGAGTTTCAGAATTGTTGCGGGCTGACCGCGGCTGCCATCATGGCGTTTGCCGGCTTCCACGATGAGGCCCTCTTCGATGAGGGTCTGAATGATCGCGCCAATAGCCGCATTCGTCAGTTGCACAGCCCGGGCGAGTTCGGCCTTCGACGCTTCTCCCGCGCGCCGCAATATCTGTAAGACAATACGCTCGTTATAGCGTCTCAGCTGGACAGAATTCGAGCCGCGGCCGCTTTTCCGGATTTCATCCATTGGCCTCCTCCCTCGGTCATTCCGGGTCCGCTTTCACTGCGAGACCATAATTATTTATTTTGGAAAAATTATTCTCGCCATTCGGGAAACTGTCAATTCGATTTCCGTGCTGCGCCGCAGCGTTTCGTTGCTGTCCTGCGGTAGGTGTTTGAGTTTTCGATAATTATTAAATGTGATTTAATTAATCGAAAGTGACGCTGAAGATCAAATTCGGAATAATGCGCTCGATTTGGACAGAGGTTGGAGCTCGATTTCCCTTTAACAGGGGTGAGGAACTGCACGCAGAAATCTGCCACGTGGAAAAAGCCGATGGGGGCTTTCTGATCCGGGTTGCTGAACGCTAAGGTCCGCTTCCAGAAAAATAACAGGAGATCCGAACCATGCCGCACCGCCACGACGAGAGCTTTTTGGACAAGGCTATAGCCGCGGGTGCGGGGGACGTTGCGGCGGATCTGGTCGTCAAGAACGTGCAGATGTTCAGCGTCGTCGACGGGGCGACTGTGACGACGGATATTGCCATCGTCGGAGACCGAATTGTTGGAACGCATGACACCTATGAAGCGGAAAACACCATCGATGGAACGGGTCTTACAGCGGTGCCCGGGTTCATCGACACGCATCTCCATGTCGAATCTTCATTGGTAACGCCCTTTGAATTCGATCGCTGCGTGTTGCCTCATGGGGTTACGACTGCGATTTGTGACCCGCATGAGATTGCCAACGTTCTGGGTGCAGAGGGCATTCGCTACTTTCTGGAAAGTTCATTGCAAACCATCATGGATTTGAAGGTGAACCTGTCATCCTGTGTTCCGGCAACCGCGTTCGAGACAGCTGGCGCTTGCTTGGAAATAGAAGATCTTCTGCCGTTCAAAGACCATCCAAGCGTTATTGGTCTTGCGGAATTCATGAATTTTCCGGGTGTTCTGTCGCGTGATCCGAAGGTGCTTGCCAAGCTTGCAGCTTTCCAGGATGGACATATCGATGGCCATGCACCATTGCTCGGTGGCAAACCGCTCAACGGCTATCTGGCGGCCGGGATCCGAACCGATCACGAGGCAACGTCAGCTGAAGAAGCGCAGGAGAAGCTTTCGAAAGGCATGGCAGTGCTGATGCGGGAGGGGTCGGTCTGCAAGGATCTCGATGCATTGGCGCCGGTCTTGACGTCCGATACCTCGGCTTTCGTTGCGCTTTGCACCGATGATCGCAATCCGCTGGATATTGCGGAGGAGGGGCATCTTGACAGCATGATCCGGCGGTTGATTGCCAAGGGGATCCGCCCGCTTGACGTCTATCGCGCCGCCTGCTGGTCAGCGGCGAATGCCTTTGGCCTGAAAGACAGAGGCGTGTTGGCTCCCGGTAAACGGGCCGATATTGCCTTGTTGAGCGATTTCGAAGACTGCCGTGTTGAAACCGCGATCTGTGGCGGTGTTGTTGCCGATGATGCCGCCTTTACGACCCGCAGCATTGTCGCGCCTGTTGGGCTTGATAGCGTCAAGGCAGATGAGGTCAGTGCGGCATCATTCAACATTCCGGCCCGCAACAGCGAAGCCGATGTGATTGGTGTCATCCCTGGCAAGATCATCACGGAACACCTGAAACGCACGTTGCCGGTAAATGGCGGCAAGACCCTGGTGGATTTTGAGCAGGACGTTCTGAAGGTCGCGGTCGTTGAGCGGCACAAAGGCACTGGCAACATCGGCCTCGGGTTCGTCCACGGGTTCGGCATGAAACAAGGAGCTATTGCTTCCTCGGTTGGCCATGACAGTCACAACATCTGTGTTGTTGGCGCTGACGAAGCGGCGATGGCCCATGCGGTCAACCGGGTCATTGCGATGAAGGGCGGGTTTGCGGTCGCCAGCCAGGACGGCGTAAAGGCCGAGCTGGCCCTGCCACTTGCCGGGCTCATGAGCCTGGAGCCGTTCGAGACGGTGCGTCATGAGTTGGAAGACCTTCGACATGCCGCAAAGGCTCTTGGCTGCACACTGGCGGAACCGTTCCTTCAAGTGGCGTTTTTGCCGCTGCCGGTTATTCCGCATCTCAAAATCACAGATTTCGGTGTGTTTGATGTCAACAAGTTCGAGCTGGTTGATCAGGGGGCATAGCGCTTCTGGCCGTCAGTAATGGCGCATGGTTTTCCGGAACCTGATCCAGGAGACAAATGCTTCGACCAGCAGCCAAAAGGTGATCATCGCGGCAATGAGAGAGCCCATCATGATCTTGGCGTCAAAAGCAAAGTCGGCAAGATGGGCGTGCGGGTGCGCGATCCGCGGATTGAGCGGCAAATAGACGATGTTGATTGCTTTGCCTGCCTGGCCGACAGTGCTCCCGGGCGGCCGCTTGAAAGAGACATATTCAAGCGTTCCGCTTTCAGGTTGAAACTCAATCAGCAGGCTGTCACCGGTCACCCAAGTCTGGCGGTTTTTCAGATAGTTGCGAGGGCTTTGCCGGGCGAGGTCACGCATCTCATTCGGATCGGTCGAGGGCTTGGTGATCTGCACAACGGTCCCGGTCGCAGTTTCACCGAATTTGCTGAGTAGCCAGTATTTGAGGGCGCTGTCGAAGTGGAGACCGATCGAGAAGATCACCGCAACGGCAACGAAAAATAATATGACAATGTTCAAAGCGCGGCTATCGTCCGCCGCCTCTTTGGGATTAAACATGGCCTTTCAATTTCTGCATTCAGGCAACAGGCTGCTTCGGTGCTCTTTCAAGAGCGATCAGCGTTAGGCGTGAAATCGATCCCGATTTAACGCCCGCTGATCTTCCAGCTTAGTTCGGGTTTTTGCAAAGTCCAAAACGAATTCTGGCCAGTTTCTAGGATCCAGGCATGCTTCTTACTTTTGCCGTCTCCGGTTACCGCTCCCTGCGTGACCTCATATTACCGCTCGACCGGATCACCTTGATCACCGGTGCCAACGGCAGCGGCAAATCCAGCCTGTACCGCTCGATCCGGCTCCTGGCAGAAGTGGCTCAAGGGCGTGCGATCGCATCGCTCGCTACCGAAGGTGGCTTGAATTCAACGCTTTGGGCTGGTCCGGAAACCGTGTCACGCGCCATGAAGCGGGGAGAGGTGCCGGTGCAAGGCACGGTTCGAAAGGGAACTGTTGCCCTTAAACTGGGATTTGCGGACGAAGATTACGGTTACGCGATCGACCTCGGACTGCCCGCTGATGCCGGCCGTTCCTATTTCTCAATGGACCCTGAAATCAAATGCGAAGCGCTTTGGGCGGGAGAGGCGCTGTCACGGTCCAACGAGATTGCCGGGCGCAACGGACCGTCGGTTCGGGTCTTGAACCAACAAGGGCAACGCCTGCCTGTGGTCCAAAATCTGGCCCGGTTTGACAGCATGATGACCCATGCCGCCGACCCGAAAGACGGTCTGGAGCTCCTGGTTCTCCGGGAACGGATGCGTGCGTGGCGGTTCTATGATCATCTGCGTACCGACCGGGAGGCACCGGCCAGGTTTCCGAAGATCGGGACGCGTACGCCCGCGCTTTCCGCTGATGGCGCAGACCTGGCGGCCGCCGTTCAGACTATTTTGGAGATTGGCGATGAAGTCGCCTTGGCGGAGGCGATTGACGATGCTTTTCCCGGAGCGGAGGTCGAGATCACCGTCAATGAGGGGTACTTTGAACTGCTCATGCGGCAAAAAGGGCTGTTGAGGCCACTACGGGCCGCTGAGCTTTCTGACGGTACATTGCGGTATCTGCTTTTGACGGCTGCGCTCTTGTCTCCACGCCCGGCGCCATTGATCGTTTTGAACGAGCCGGAAACCAGCCTGCATCCCTCGCTCCTGGAACCGTTGGCGCGCTTGATTTCGAAAGCTGCCGAAAAGACCCAGGTGCTGGTGGTCTCGCATGCGGAACCTTTGGTGAATGCTCTTGCCGGAGAGCGAGGGTGCCTTCATCATCATCTCCACAAGGAACTCGGAGAGACGCAAGTCGCCGATGCGGAACCGCCCCGCTGGCGCTGGCCAAGCCGCTAGAGAGCGTCCTCGTTTTGAGCCGACATGACCCATGAAAGCAACCCTTGAGTGCAAGAGTGGCCAATTTTGGGGTAAATTATACCTAGAAGTGCAAAAAAGTTGCGGGGGTGTCGTTACGTCGCTGGTTGACGTGAACGGAAGCTTGGGTCATGTCAGTAGGGAACACCGGCGTCGGCATCGCGATATGCATTGCCGATCAGGGAGGAGGATTCAGCTGTAGGGGGGCTGAATCGATCAACCGGCTCGCATGTTAAAGGAGCCGGAGAAAACGCGTTGGAGAACGTCATGACGAGTGCGGAGGAGTGGAACGCGGCATTTAAGGTCCGTCCAATTCACGAATACCTCGACAATTCTGCGGAACGCTTTGGAGACCGGCCGGCGGCCGACTTCATGGGCAAGGTCTGGTCCTATCGTGAGATGGGCGACCTGGTTGACCGCACCGCGGCCGGATTGCAAGCCATGGGCGTAGGGCCCGGCGTGCATGTCGGGTTGTGCCTGCCCAATACCCCTTTTTATACGATCTTCTACTTCGCGATCCTGAAGATCGGCGGCACGGTCGCCAACTTCAATCCACTTTATGTTGAGCGCGAAATTGCTTTCCAGGCCCGCGACGCCGATGTGCGCATCATGGTCACCATGGATCTGAAGATGATCTACGACAAAGTCGAGAACGTCCGGAAAGAACGTGTTCTGGACAAGATCATCGTCTGTCCGATGACATTTTGTCTGCCGACTATCAAGAAAACACTCTTCAGCTTGTTCAAGCGCAAGGAACTTGCCGCGATCCCGCAGGATGAGGCGCATGTCCGTTTTGAAGATCTGCAGACCAAGGGCAGCAAGCCGAAGCCGGTTGAGATCGATCCGGAAGAAACAATCGCCGTTCTGCAATACACCGGTGGGACAACCGGTGTGCCGAAAGGGGCAATGCTGACTCACAAGAACCTCTGCGCCAATATCGAACAGATGCGTGACATCTTCGAGAAAGCCCAGCCGGGCGAGGAAAAGATGCTCTGTGTGCTGCCGTTCTTTCATGTGTTCGCGATGACGGTTGGGCAAAATCTGTCCGTCATTCTCGGGGCGGAGATGGTGCTGCAGCCGCGGTTTGAGTTGAAGATGCTCTTGGAGTCGATCGTTCGGAAGAAAGTCACCCTGTTCCCGGGGGTGCCGACCATCTACACGGCGATCAACAACTCGCACGAGACCAAGAAATACGATCTTTCCAGCATCAACTTGTGCATCTCCGGCGGTGCGCCGCTGCCAGTTGAAGTGAAGGAAAACTTCGAAAAACTGACTGGCTGTATTCTGGTCGAAGGCTATGGCCTCACGGAGTCGTCTCCGGTTGCCGCGGTCAATCCGCTGGACGAGAACCGCCGCGCAGGATCGATCGGACGTCCGGTCCCTGGCACCAAGGTGCGGTTCGTCGACATTGAGGACCGCAAGACTGAGGTCGCGCAAGGCGAAAAGGGCGAACTCCTGATCCACGGCCAGCAGGTGATGAAGGGGTACTGGAAGCGCGACGACGCCACGGCAGAAACCATCACCGAAGATGGGTACCTGCACACCGGGGACGTCGGCTACCAGGACGAAGACGGCTTTATTTATCTAGTCGACCGGATCAAGGACCTGATCCTGTGTTCCGGCTACAATGTGTATCCGCGTGTCATTGAAGAAGCGATTTATCAAAACGAGGCGGTCGACGAGACCATCGTGATCGCGATCCCTGATGAATACCGTGGCCAGTCGCCGAAAGCGTTCGTCAAGCTCAAAGACGGTCATTCTCTGACCGCCGGTGACCTGAAGGCCTTCCTGAAGGATCACCTGTCGGCCATCGAATTGCCGCGGGAAATCGAGTTCCGTGATGAGTTGCCAAAGACCATGGTTGGCAAACTGTCGAAGAAGGAACTCGTAGAGGAAGAGGCCGCCAAACGCGCCGCTGCCGCCGCTTAAATTCTTCGGCTCTTGGAAGTCAGACCTTTAACGCGCCCAATTCGGGCGCGTTTTTAGTTGGAATACCCGCGGCCGTCCGAAGCGCGGGCCAGCTGGCGGCCCCGGATGGCTTCTCGGCGGACAGTGTAGATCGAAGCCGCGATGACCACGCTGGCACCGATGAGTGTTTCAACTCCGGGCCACTGGCTGAAGATCAAGGCCCCGAACAAGGTGGCATAGAGCAGGCGGGTGTAGTCAAGCGACGCGATGGCTGTGGCTTCGCCGGCCTGGAACGCCTTGATGTTCGCCATTTGCCCGGCCCAGGAAAAGAACCCAACTGCCGCCAGCAACGCCCATTGTTCCAGTGTCGGCGCTTGCCAGGTCATCCATGCAGGTATGATCATGATGAGGCCAACGCCCATCGCCTGATAGGTGAGGATCGTGTTGGGCGGGTCGGTCCGGGTCAGTATGCGGATGACGATCATCACCATCCCGGCGCAAGCCGCACTGCCAAGCGCCATCAGGGCAAATGGATCAACAAGACCTTCGCCGCTTGGCCGGAGCATCAACAGCACTCCCAAAAAGCCAACGATGGTCGCCCCCCAGCGATGTTTGCCGACTTGCTCACCCAGGAACCAGATGGCGAAGATGGTGATGAAAAACGTCTTTGAAAAGCTGATCGCCGTCGCATCTGCAAGGGGCATCTCAATGATCGCGGTGAAACCAAGCAGCATGGCAGAGGTCGCAAAGACAATCCGGGTCAGCTGGAGCCCCGGGCGCTTTGTGGCGAGCGAGCCCGGCAGTCCCGGCAGGATCTTGGGCGCCACGATCAGCAGCATCAGCGCCTGTCGGACAACAAGGATCTGAAACACGGAGAGATCCTGACCGAGAAACTTGATCAGCGTCACCATGATGGAAAACAGGAAAGCGGCGAGCAGAATCCACAGCGCACCAATCGTGTTTGGCGGCAGCTGACCGACGCGTTCCGTCAAACGCCCGATGAAATGGTTCGGTGATGACGGTTTGGGTTCCGCCGGGTCTGCCGCCGTTTTGTCGGGTGTAGAATCCATTAAGGGCGTTTCGCGTTCAATCAGAGGCATTTGACCGAGGAGAGTTCGGGTTCCGGCTAGGCGGGCAGAGCGACGGTCAAAAAGAGAGTGTGCGAACAAACCTACTGGAATTCGGTAAGAAGGGAAGGGCTTTGCTGCCGTGACTTGCAAAAAAGTGCACTGGCCAGTTTAATTGCGCCGGACTATATTGTGGTCAACCCGCCGCTGGCGCATCCCAGGCGCTGCAGACAACCGGCAAAGACTTAAGTCAACTGAAGGCCTCTTCCATGAACCAAATGGCTACTCCGAAATTCGGTGTTGGCGCGCCGTTGCGCCGCAAAGAAGATCTGCCGCTCATTACAGGAGAGGGGATCTACACCGGCGATTACCAGCCGGACGGATGCCTGCATTCATTTGTCCTGCGCTCCGCGATGGCCCACGCAAAAATCTCCATCGCAAATGCAGATGAAGTGCGGGCGATGGATGGCGTCCGTATGGTGCTAACCGGCGCGGACGTGGCCGGTAAGTCCATGCCGACACGGGCTATCTTGAAGCAGATCGACGGCAGTAACTTCAATCTACCGACGCAGCCGCTGCTGTGTTCCGACACGGTTCGTTATGTCGGCGACGCAATTGCCTTTGTGGTTGCGGATACCTTGCAAGGCGCACGTGATGCCGCCGAGATGCTGGAGGTCGACTACGATCCTCTGGATGTCGTGGTTGAAATGGACGACGCGCTTGCGCCCGATGCGGTCAAAGTCTGGCCGGAGTTCGGTACAAACGTTGCCTTCACCTTCGGGCACGGCGATGCAGAGAAAACCGATGCGGCTTTTGCCAACGCGGCGAAAACGGTTTCAATCGATCTCGTCAACAACCGGATTGTCGCCAACTACATGGAACTGCGCGGCTGTGTGGCCGAATTTGACAGTGCCAGCGACCGTTTCAAGCTGACCCTTGGAACTCAGGGCGGGCACGGGATGCGGGATGTCCTTTGCCAAATCCTTGGCCTTGAAGCGGACAAGGTTCAGGTTGTAACGCCGGAAGTTGGCGGTGGTTTTGGCACCAAAATTTTCTGTTACCGCGAATACCCGCTGGCGATGCTGGCGGCGCAGGCGCTCGGCGTTCCGGTGCGCTGGGCTGGTGAGCGAATGGATCATTTTGTCACCGATGCTCATGGCCGGGACAATCTCTCCCATGCCGAGCTGGCTCTGGATCCAGACAACAAGATTTTGGGCATGAAGGTGCATGTGAAGGCGGCTATGGGCGCCTATCTGCACCAGTTCGGCCCGTTTATTCCCTGGGTTGGCACCACCATGACATCCGGCCTTTATGACATTCCAGCCGTTTTTGCGAAGGTGGACGGCGTCTACAGTCACACGGTGCCGACCGACGCGTTCCGGGGCGCCGGGCGTCCGGAAGCCGCCTACTTGATTGAACGGCTGATCGACAAGGCGGGTGAGGAAACCGGTCTTGGCCCGGTCGAATTCCGAAAGCTGAACTTCATCAAGAAAGAACAGCTTCCCTACACCACCCAGACCGGCCGGATGTATGACACTGGAGATTATCAGGGCCATCTGGAAAAGGCCTTGGAGACCGCTGATTGGACAGGTTTCAAGTCGCGCCAGGAGGCAAGCCAAGCTGCCGGTAAGTATCGTGGCTTCGGCATTTGCTCTTACATTGAGGCCTGTGCTTTCCCAGGCGGGGAAGAGGCGACCGTCGAGATCGGTGCGAACGGCAACCTGACGCTACTGATCGGTACCCAGACCAACGGACAGGGCCATGCGACAGCCTATAGCCAGGTCGTTGCGGAGCAGTTCGGCGTCAACATCGAGGATATCGAGGTCATTCAGGGCGACACGGACCGGGTTCGCAAAGGCGGCGGGACCGGTGGGTCGCGTTCTATTCCGCTCGGTCTGCCATCGGTCAAGGAAGCCAGCGTTGCCTTGGTCAAGAAAGTCAAGGAACTCGCTGCCGACAAGCTGGAGGCCGGTATTGACGATCTTGAACTCGACAGCGGCATGGTCCGCGTTGTCGGTACTGACCAGCAGGTGACCCTTGCCGAAATCGCTGCCGGGGCCGGTGAGCCTCTGCAAGCACGCGAAGAGGTCAAGCAAACCGAGGCGACCTATCCGAACGGCACCCACATCTGCGAACTGGAAGTAGATCCGGACACCGGCGATGTCGATATCCAGAACTACGTCATCGTCGATGATTTCGGCGTCACCGTGAACCCGCTGCTGTTGGCTGGTCAGGTTCATGGCGGGGCGGCGTCTGCCATCAGTCAGGCCTTGTGCGAGCACACGGTGTTTGACGAGGACGGCCAGCTCTTGACTGCGTCCTTGCTTGATTACCGGCTTTTGCGGGCGGCGGATGTCCCGAATTTCGACTTCCAGACCCGCAATGTGCCGTCGACGACCAACGCGATGGGGATCAAGGGTGCCGGCGAAGCGGGTACGATCGGTGGCTGCGCGGCTGTCATGAACGCGATCCAGAATGCTTTAAAAGACGGTGCGGGTGTCACTGAACTCCTTGATATGCCCGCAACCCCGCACCGGGTCTGGGATGCAATCCAAGCGGCGAAATAGATACGCCTTTACGGTATGAAATGGATTTGCGCCGGATTATTTCTGGCGCTTTTCTTTTTAGCTGTAACGTTTTAGGGTTGCTACGTTCTCAGGTTTTCTATCGGTGCTACGCAATTTTAAGATGTCCGCGATATTGGGGAGTTGTAATTCATTTCTAACTCTAGGTTAGATAGTCATGAATATTTTTTCTCGTGTGCGTCAGACTCTGCAATTTCATCTGAGCGTTGTATTTCTGCTCCTTGTTCTAACCGTCGGATCTGTGATCGGCTGGTTGACCTATTCCAGAATGAATGCCGTCATCACGGAGGCGTCGCGCAATCTCTTCAGTCTGACGAGTACAGAGGCAGTTGCCGGGTTGGAGCGCCTCTATGCGCCGGCGGAATTGGCTGTTGAGATCATTGCGCTTCACGACATCACACGGGCTGAAACGCTTTCTGAACGTCTTCCGCATGTGGCATTTCTTGCGGGCTTTCTCGACCAATCGGCGGCTTTGTCTTCCGTTTATGTCGGTTATGATGATGGCGATTTTATCATGCTGGTGCCGACAGAAAACGATGAGGCAAGAAGCCGATACAATGCACCGGCCGACACCATTTTTGTTGTGCAATCGATAGAGCGCTTCCCCAATGGCGGAGTGCGAAGCCGGTATGTCTTCCTTGATATTGCGATGAACACGCTTGGCGAGCGGGAGCAGGCAAGCTTTGCGGGCTTTGACCCACGGTCCAGGCCCTGGTTTGAGCAGGCAAAGGCGTCCGCCGGCCAGATCAAGACGCGGCCCTATATTTTCTTTACGTCACAAAAGCTGGGACAAACCATCGCAGTACGGGCTTTGGGTAGCGGTGCCACGGTTGGCGCTGACATTTCATTGGACACACTGGCCGCATCCTTACGCAAAGAGCGGATCACCGAAAATACCGAGCTTGCGCTTTTTGGAAGTGATCTCGGCATGATTGCACATCCGGACAAGTCGCGGGTTGTGGAGGTTTTGACACCGTCGGCTACGGGCGCGGCGCCTCAGCTCGGCCGGCTTTCCATGGATCAGCTGGACGGAACTGTCTTGCCGGATGTCGCAAAGGCTGCCGTTGAGGCTGGCGTGACCGGTGTTGATGACAAGACGCTGAATGAAAGGCTTGTCCTCGACGATGAGCCGTGGCGGGTGCAGGTGTCCCCGCTTAAAGTTCGCGGATCGACGCCATATTATCTGGCCATCGCGGTTCCCGAAGCGGAACTTCTGGTCCAAGCCCGCCAGCTTCTTCAGCAGGGCGGAATTGCGATTGGGATCATCTTGCTGATCTCCATCCCGATCACGATGCTCGTGGCACGACTGGTTTCCAAGCCGGTGCAGGCGCTTTCGGGAGAAGCTGAAAAGATTCAGCGATTCGACTTCGCAGACCCGGTCAATGTCCCGAGCTTCATCATCGAGATTGAGGACCTTTCACGGTCAATGGACGACATGAAGTCCACAATCCGGCAGTTTTTGGAGATCAATCGGTCCATTTCCGAGGAAACGGATTTTGAGCGGCTGTTGCAGACCCTGCTGGAGGGAATGGGAAACATTGTCGGATCAGAACAGGGGGCAGTTTACCTGATCAGTGCGGATGACACTGCCCTTGAACCGGTTGCGGCCATGGGGGTGCCAGTCGACACATTGCACCGCCATCCCTTGAATAATCTGCCACATGTCCTGCGTGAGGCCATTGATCGGGATGACATTCGAGCGACCAGAGTTGACGGCGAAGCGTTGGCTGTCTGTGGCGGTGATCCTGGTGCTGGGGAGAATCCGGCCCGCAATGCCATGGTGGTTCCGCTGTTTAACCGGAACAACGCGATGATCGGCATCATGACCCTGGTGCAGGAAGCAAAAGCCAATACCTCGTTGATCCGTTTTGTCGACGCATTGTCTCGGTCAGCTGCCATCGCACTCGAAACCCGCCAGTTAATTGCGTCGCAAAAGGCTCTGTTCGAGGCCTTTATCCGCATGATCGCCGACGCGATTGATGCCAAGAGCCCCTATACTGGAGGGCACTGCGCGCGTGTGCCCGAACTCACCAAAATGCTGGCTGAGGCCGCCAATGCCGCAAACCACGGGTCTTTCGCGGATTTGAAGCTGACGGATGACGACCGGGAAGCCATCCATGTGGCCGCGTGGTTGCATGATTGTGGCAAGGTGACCACACCGGAGTATGTGGTCGACAAGGCGACAAAACTGGAGACGCTGTATGATCGCATCCATGAAATCCGAATGCGTTTTGAAGTTCTGAAACGCGATGCGGAAATCACCTATTGGAAAGGTGTCGCCAACGGCGACGACCTGAAAGACTTGGCCGAACAGCGCGACGCGGAGCTGGCCGCGCTTGATGCGGACTTTGCCTTTGTGGCCGAATGCAATGAGGGCGGCGAGTTTATGTCACCCGACCGGCTTGACCGGCTCCAGGAAATCGCGAAGCGGACCTGGACCCGAACACTCTCAGACAGGGTCGGGATCAGCCACGAGGAACTGAATCGCAAGCAGCAAACTCCTGAGCCGGACTTGCCGGTCCGCGAGCCGCTGCTTGCAGATCGACCAGAGCACGTTCTTGAGCGCCGGCCGGAGGATCTCTTCACTGCAGACAATCCCTGGGGTTTCAAGCTGGATCAACCGGAGCACCTTTATGATCGTGGGGAGCTCTACAATCTCTCAATTGCGCGTGGCACCTTGACCGCTGAAGAACGCTACAAGATCAACGATCACATCGTGCAGACGATCATCATGCTGTCGCGGCTACCGTTCCCGTCTTACCTGCGCCAGGTGCCTGAACTTGCAGGGGGGCACCATGAAAAGATGGATGGAACGGGCTACCCGAAACGCTTAAAGGGCAGCGAGATGCGTCCGGTCGCACGGATGATGGCGATTGCCGATATCTTCGAAGCTCTAACTGCCGCCGACCGGCCCTACAAGAAGGGCAAAACCGTGTCGGAAGCGCTCAAGATCATGAGCTTCATGGTCAAGGACGGGCACATCGATGCCGAACTTTACGACCTGTTCCTAACGTCGCGCGTCTGGGCCGACTACGCGTCCAGGTTCATGAAGCCAGATCAGATCGACGAGGTTGATGTTGCGGCTCTGCGATCTGGCTGATTTGACACATTGCAGTTTTAGATGGTCCGGATGCCGGGTTTGAAGATATCGAAAACATCAGACTGGCAGCTGTTCGAAGATGTCCGCTGAGCGAACCGCCCGAAGGAAAGCCTATAGTTCAAATGCGTAGGATAACTGGACTGCAGTTCTCCTTTACGTTTCCATCCTTGATGGACACCCGGTCATCTGATGCACGGTAGAACTAGTCGGCACCACGAACTGGAATGCCTCCACCGGGCTTCGGGTTTACAAGCCGCTGTACTGCGAAAACCAAGGCCGCGAGAGACACACCAGCAATATCCGTCCACAGACCTCCTTCGATCATCAAAAGAGCTGCGGCTGCGAGACCAATTCTTAGGAATGAAGCTGCCGCCTTGCCAAGGAACCAGCCTTGAACCCCGGAGCTTAGAAGGAAAACGCCTACGACAGCAGTGCCGCCAGCGCGTGTAATTTCTATCAGTTCTCCTTCCATAAGTATCGCGGAGTTGTAGAAAAACATAAATGGGACAATGAACGCGGCAAGACCAAACTTGAAGGATGTCACAGACGTTGCCATGGGATTTGCGCCTGAGATGCCGGCTGCCGCATAGCTTGCCAGCGCAACAGGAGGTGTAATCGCAGACAAGACAGCGAAATAGAAAACAAAGAAATGTGCTGTCAGCGTGGGAATTCCAAGTTGCACCAGTCCGGGTGCGACAACTGAAGCCGCGACTGCATAGGCCGCTGTCGTTGGCATCCCCATCCCCAGAAGAATTGCTATGCACATGGCAAAAAACAAAGCCAGCAACTGACTTGTCGCTGCAAGATCCAGCAGAAGTGATGAAAAACGTGCTCCTACGCCAGTTAAGCTGATCACACCAACGATGATACCCGCGCAAGCACAAACGGCGATGATTTGGATCGACATGACGCCGGCCAATTCGAATGCCTTTATGATCGCGCTAGGCCCCATCCTGTGAGGTGTCAGCCATGATACGACAGCGGCCGCAACTGTGGCGAGCGTTCCAGCTCGGATGACCGAGTAGCCCAGGAAAAGCGCAGCAATAAGAATGATGATCGGCACGAAGAGATAGACGCGGGCAATCATCTCTCTTAATTTTGGCAACTCATCATCGCGCATGCCCCGCATACCGAGTTTGGCAGCTTCGAAATCAACCATGAAGTAGATCGAAATGAAGTAGAGCGCGGCTGGAATAATAGCCGCGATCGCTATATCTTGATAAGCAATCCCCGTAATCTCGGCCATGATGAACGCGCCTGCGCCCATGATAGGAGGCATGATCTGGCCGCCTGTGGAGGCAGCAGCTTCCACAGCACCTGCTGTCTTTTTGTGGTAACCAACACGCTTCATCAACGGGATAGTTAGAGATCCAGTGGCAACCACGTTGCCCGCGGACGTCCCGTTGATCATTCCCATAAGTCCGGACGCGAAAATCGCAACCTTTGCCGGTCCGCCTCGGGCTCGCCCGGCGACAGCAAAAGCGAAGTTGACGAAATAGTCCCCTACTTTGGAGGCCTGCAGAAAGGCAGCGAAGATGATGAAGAGGATAATGTATGTCGATGAAACGGCTGTGGTCGGTCCAAGAATGCCAGCATCGGAATAAACGTGACCAAAAAAGCGCTGCCACGTATACGCGCTTTGAACGGCCAAAATCCCCGGAAGCAAGTGCGCCGTAAAAGTGTAAATAAGAAAGACGCCGGTGATTATAACCAGAGCCATGCCAGCGACACGCCGCGTCAGCTCAAGGATCATTGCCGATCCCGCCGTTGCAGCAAAGGCGACACCGATCGGCACAAAAGCAGTGCCGACCGAATTGCGAGCTGCAGTCCCATATATAGCAATAAAATAAATGGCGACTACGATGGCGCAGACAGCGAGGACCACATCCGCTGCGGCAAACCTTTCACGTCCCCGGCGCTCCATCCATCCCGCACCAATTGCGCCAAATGTTGCGATTAACAAAGGAATGCCGAACCACCACACCTCTTTTTCGTAGATCTCAGTTCCGGGGAAAGCAGCCCATGTAGTCAGTCCGCCCATCTGCGGCAAAGTGCCTGACTGGATAGACTGCACGAACCCGACCGCTGTCACGCCTGACACTAGAGCAGGGAAAAGAAGCAAGCCTGCGCATACGCTGATGACACGCGTATTGCGAAGAGGTGCTTTTTTTATGTGAAACACGTGCGCGGAAAAAAGCAAAAAACCGAGTGCGAGAGCGCCAGCTATGTGCGCTACTCTGAAGTTCCAGGTTTCCATAGGGAATTGCGGGAGAAAAGGTATGGATATTCCTGTCCATGCTGAAATCGACACTCCATTCAGTGCAATCATATGAAACGCAGCATAGATCGCAGACAGTCCCGCGACGAAGAGATAGGCGCGTCCCTCAAACAGGCGTCGATTGCTTTCTATCGGTTCCTCATCGACACCTTCGGCGAGTACCTTTTTGGCCGTATCTTCTTCGGATATGGTGTCTTTTTCGGTCATGCTTTTCCATTCCGGCAAGTAATTGCCGGCTCTGCCGCTTTTACTGTTGATAATAGGGGGCCTTGGGCTGGTCAGTGCAGCCGGAATGCAAGCCTGCGCGGGGCTAGCTCCGCGCAGGCTAAGACAACAATCAGTTGCTGTAGATCATGTCGGCAGGAATGTCCGCGCTGGCGTTTTCTTGGAACCAGCGGGCTGCACCCGGGTGCCATTTCATAACGGTGTTGCGGTCCCAGAATTCCGGCAGAGTCGAGCGTGCGGCCTTGTGGGTGCTGACCATCCTTGCATTGTCAGACATGACGGCTTTCACCACCCCGTAGACAAATGTTTCGGGAAGGTCACAGTTTGCTATGGCAAAGTTCCACATGGAAACGGAGCGTGCCGGATTTTCCAGAGTGGTGTAGGTGTCTGCGGCTATGTCAAAATTGGCCACCGGGAATGCCGCGGTAATCTTGGCCTGCTCGTCTTCGGAAAACTCGATGATGTTGATGTCGGTCTGGACTTCGAGCTGGCTCACCGCTGGAACCGGGACACCAGCTGCAAATGCGATCACATCGAGCAGACCATCCTGCAACTGACCGCCGAGATCAGACCAGCCACCGTTGCGTCGTTCAAACTTTACGCCCAGCTCCTCCATCATGCGGGGGAAGTAGGTGTCAGACGTTGAGCCGGCCGGTCCGAACCCAATGCGGGCCCCTTCCGGAATGTCGGCAACGGATGTAATGCCGGACGAGCTCAAAGCCGTGATGGAGAAGGGCGTCTGATACATCGGGAACATGGCGCAGGCTTTGTCCATTTTGAGGCCAGGCGCGATCGGGTTGGAGCCGGCAATGGATTCTGCAGCAGGTCCCATCGTGGTCATGCCGAACGGCAGATCTCCAGAATGCACAAGCGCCATGTTCTGCATCGGGCCGCCCGTGACTTCTGCGCCGCCGGAAACGCCGAGTTCCTCGCCAGCAATGTTTGCCCAGCCAGTTCCGTATCCAAAGTAAGTTCCGCCTTGTGAGCCGGTTCCCACTGTAAAGCTCTCCGGCCAGCCGGTTTTGTCCACGCTGTGATTGTCGGCAGCAGCTGGGAGTGCGGTCATGGCGGCGATCACAACGGCGCCGGTAATCAGATTGAATTTCATGTGTTCCTCCGGGTCTTGGGCAAAGCCTGTTGTCTCGCCCCGCAGCCTCCTTCGCGGGGTGGAGACATGGCTCTCACCGAAACCGCAGCCTAGTCAGATCTCTCCAGCCGACACAGATCATATTGATTATATAAATATTGTGAATAATAATTGTCACGCAGAGAGGGCCAGCTGCTCCGTCTGTTGGTGCAATATCTCAAGAAACGCATCCCGTGCCGTATCTCTCGTGTCTCTGACCCAGGCAACTGAAAGCGCAAGTCTGGTTCTGGCCGATCCCGAAGGCAAATCCAAAGAGACAAATTTCACGCCGCCGACTGCGAGCCGGGAAATCCAACGCGGAACAATGGCTATGCCGACCCCCGTGCTGACCAGGTTGACGATGGTTTGTTTTTCTTCGGCAATTTGTGCAACGCGTGCGCTCAAACCAGCTTCCAGAAACAGCTTTATTGTTAGGTCGTGACTGTGAGGCCGCGATCCCTTGTCCGGAACGATGAGGGGTTCGTCCGCCATGTCCTCGACCGAGATTTTTTTCTTTGCAGCCAGCGGGTGGCTGCTTGGAACCGCGACGACAGCTGTCTCATGAAATAGGGACTTCAGCATCAGGCGCTGGTCAACGATTTCAGGCGGCCGAACAATTGCAACATCAAGACGTCCGGTCAGCAAACGCGGTAATAGCCGTATCGTTTTTTGCTCAAGAAGCTGGATGTCAATGCCCGGATACGCCTCCCGGAAATGAGTGATTATCTGTGGGATCAGGCCAACCGCGGCGCTATCAATAGCTCCAATCCGCAGCACCGATGTCTTGTCGCGTTGGCTTTCACGAAATGACGCCTCCAATTTGTCCGCTCTTTCCACGATGTCTCGCGCGGCGGCCAAGAAATCGCTGCCTGACTGTGTGAGAACAACGCTACGGGTTGTCCGGGTGAGCAATCGGCTACCAAGACTGTCCTCCAGCAATTTGATGTGGCGGCCCAAAGAAGCTGGAAGAATGTTCAGTTTTTGAGCGGCTCTGCCGAAATGCAGCGTATCCGCTACAGCGATGAAGCACCTGAGTTGACGAAGTTCCATGTTGCATCTCGATTATATTAATTTTTTATATGATTAATTTGCTATTGCTGCAACTGCATGGAGTTGCAAACTATGCGAAGAGACGCGGCGGTCTTTGAGCACGGGCTCTCAGCCCTTTTCACGAAAACAGGAATTTGAAATGCGCACTTACCAGATTGCAGCCATCCCGGCAGACGGCATCGGGCCTGAAGTGATCGAAGCGGGTGCTGAAGTGTTGGCCGCGCTTGGTCAGCGGGCCGGTGACGTGGATTTCAAACTGACCTTCTTCGACTGGGGATCAGAGCGGTACAAGAAGCACGGCGAGATGATGCCGTCTGATGGCCTCGAACAGCTTAAACCTTTCGACGCGATCTATTTCGGGGCTGTCGGCGCACCGGATGTCCCAGACCATATTACCCTTTGGGGGCTCCGCTTGCCGATCTGTCAGGGGTTCGACCAATACGCCAATGTCCGGCCGACAAAGACTATACCGGGCGTAACGTCGCCACTGCGCGACGTGGGTGTTGGAGACCTGGACTGGGTGATCGTGCGCGAGAACTCAGAGGGGGAGTATTCGGGAAATGGCGGGCGAGCGCACCGCGGGTTGCCGGAAGAGGTGGGCACAGAAGTCGCCATCTTCACCCGCGTTGGTGTCACGCGGATCATGCGTTATGCCTTTCAGCTTGCGCAATCCCGTCCGCGTAAACTGCTGACGGTGGTGACCAAATCCAACGCGCAACGGCACGGCATGGTCATGTGGGATGAGATCGCCGCCGAGGTCGCCAAGGAGTTTCCGGATGTGACGTGGGACAAGATGCTGGTCGATGCGATGACGGTGCGCATGGTCAAGAACCCGAAAAGCCTCGACACCATCGTTGCAACCAATCTCCATGCGGACATTTTATCCGACCTGGCAGGTGCCTTGGCTGGAAGTTTGGGCGTCGCCCCCACAGCAAACATTGATCCGGAGCGCCGCTTCCCGTCGATGTTCGAACCCATTCATGGATCGGCCTTCGATATCACGGGCAAGGGCATTGCAAATCCGGTCGCGACTTTCTGGACCGCGTCGCAGATGCTGGACCATTTGGGTGAGGCGGCATCCAGTCAGCGGCTGATGACAGCGGTTGAGCGCGTCTGCGACGCAGGTATCGTGACGCCCGATGTTGGAGGCAAAGCCACCACCCGGGAAGTCACCGATGCTGTTATTCGGGCGATCCACGGATCAAACGAATAATGAGGCAGACAAGCCCTGAGACTCCCGTCTGCCGGTTGCCCTATGACCTCTGTTACTCCGCCGGCATTTCCTGTGGGACGCTGCCGTTGCGCTCGTATTCCCAAATATGGCTTTCAAAGGCTCTGAGACGTTTGTAGACGGAGATCAGCTCGACGATCGTGGTCCAGGCATTGACCAGATACTGGAAAGAGTTTTCGACCTGTGAGAACGCGCGCACGATCTGCTGCATCACGCCCAAGGTGATGGCGCCGGTCACGATTGTCGGTCCGAGCGCAATATAGGGCACAAGGACTGTTGCCTGCAGGTACGACCATTTGGCGATGTCGAAATAAAGGTAGTGGAAGAAGAGGCGGAAATAGTTCTTGCGGACATGACCGAAGAGCTCATCCACCGAGGGCGGATCGGCGCGCTCCTCATTGTCCTCGCCGTAGACAAGTTCTTTCCGGTAGGCTGCTTCGACCTTCTGATTGTTGAATTCCAACCCCGGTAGCTTCAAGCCGACCACGGCCAGCAATACTGTGCCGGATGCAGCTGAAATGATCGCGACGTAGACCAGTGAGTGAGCCACGGGACCGATCCAGGGCAGTTCGGTGACGTTGGCTGACAGCTCCCAGAGGATCGGCAAAAAGGCGATCAGTGTCATGACAGAGCGCAGGAAAGAGACGCCAAGGCTCTCCATGATCCGCGCAAAGCGCATGGTATCTTCCTGAACGCGCTGGGAGGCTCCCTCGATGTGGCGGACTACATGCCAATGGGCCATGTAATAGTCGTTCATGGCTGTGCGCCAACGGAACACGAAGTGCTTGGTGATGAAGTCCAGGATCACCGCAACAATCACGAAAATCGCGGCAATGTACAAAAACGTCATCAATTCGCGCATGTATTCGCCGAACGTGACGGAGCCTGGCTCACTCAAGGCGCGCTGAATGAGATCGTAAAAGCTGCCGAACCATTCGTTGATCTCGACGTTCAGATTCACCTGGTACTGGGTGGCGCCGAGGATGACCACCGAGATGATCCAGGCCCAGAAGAACCATTTACGGTTCAAGAAAAACGATCGGAACATGGGTCGGCGCCTTTCGAATCGGGGATTTTTTATAAGTATAGGAGCCCGTAACGGCAGGAGCAGGTATGTGCCGGGTTTTCAGTTGCTTTTGAAGAGGAAACGTTGGTCATACACGCCGATTTTATCGGCAGACCCTGTTTAATCTGCCAAGGCTACGCGCGAGATTGCAAAAATTGAGGCCGGGGTAGATACTGGTGTCTCACTTCTGAAGCGATTTGCGCAAATCTTTCCCTGAGTGCTCGGTAGACCGATTGGAACCTGTTTGCGGCGCTTTTGCCTTCGCTGTTCTGTTATTCTTTCAAAACTGGTGCGTGGCGCGGAAAGCGTCTGGTGTAAGCCAGTATCTGGATCCGATTTATGGCGTCAAAAAACACCGCAACCCAGCAATCCCGCGCGCCGGCGCCGACCGGGATGACACGTCAGGCTCCTCTGATCGGTATCGGGCTCAAACTGGCCTCAACGATCGTGTTTTTCGCGATGGTGACAGCGCTGAAAATCGCCGCCGAACGCGTGCCGATTGGAGAGCTCGTGTTTGCGCGGAATTTTTTTGGTGTCTTTCCGGTTCTGATGATGGTGGGGGTGCGCGGGGAACTTGGCCTTGCGTTCAAGACCCAGAACCCAAAAGGGCATCTTGTGCGCGCCTGCATCGGTTTGACGGCCATGGTGTGCATGTTCACCGCTTATGATTTACTGCCGCTGCCGGATGCCACAGCCATCAACTTTGCAACACCGCTAATCGTTGTTGTTTTGGCCTTCTTCATGCTGGGCGAAACTGTCCGGATCTATCGGTGGAGCGCGGTCGCAGTTGGTTTTGTCGGCATCCTCGTCGTTTTGTCACCGCACCTGGGAGAAGGGGATTTCGACAACTCCGCCACCTTTGGGGCCGTCGCCGGCTTCATGGGGGCTGCATTCGCGGCTCTTGCCATGATCACGGTTCGGAAGCTGTGCGTCACCGAGCGCACCTCGACCATTGTCACTTGGTTTTCCTTGTCGGCGACCGTGATCTCGCTTTTGACTATTCCAGCCGGCTGGATCTGGCCGGAGCAAGCCTGGATTATCCCGGATCTGGAAACAGCGGGTCTACTGATAATGATTGGCCTGTTCGGCGGTGTGGGACAGATCCTGTTGACCCAGAGCTACCGGTATGCAGATGCGTCGACCATCGCGCCGTTTGATTATGTGAACATGCTCTGGGCGATCCTGGTCGGCTGGGTCGTCTTTGCTGAAGTGCCGGTTCTTGAGGTGATTGTGGGTGCGGTGATCGTTATGGCCGCCGGGATCTTCGTGATTTACCGGGAGCACCGGCTTGGCCTTGACCGGACCAAGGACCGCCGGGCATCGACACCCTCGAAATCTTGAAGACATGCCGCGCGGACAAGTTCGCGCGGCTACATGCCGAATGGTCAGAACGCCTTGAACGTTATGATCGACTTGGTGTCCTGGATGCCGTCGATCGGGTGCACCTTCTCATTGACGAAGTGTCCAATGTCAGTGCCGTCTTCGATATAGAACTTAACGAGAAGATCATAATCGCCGCTGGTGGAGTAGACTTCCGAAGCGATCTCGGCATCCGCGATTGCATTGGCAACCTGATAGGTCTTGCCGAGCTGACATTTGATCATCACGAAAAACGGGGTCATGGGGGCTCCTGCGGGCAAAAACGAACTGTGCCCCGACATCGCCTATCTATTGCAAACAGTCAATCGGGTGTCGGCGCTTGAACCACGGCGATAGCTAAGTGGGACTTGAAAACCCTCGCCTGGCTTAGTAGACAGATTTTGTCTCATGGGGGTGCCCGGCAATTGTGGATCGGGCTGAGAGGCGAATGGCCAACTCCTAGAACCTGATCCGGCTTGTACCGGCGGAGGGATTTGAGATCATGACTGATCTTTTACGTATTATCCGAAAAATGATGGCGTGGAACGCCGGCTCTTTGAACTTGAAAAGGGGCCAGGCATGAGTTTGTCGATTGCCGCGAGCACGCAGGCGCTGTCGGCGGATGCGGTCTTTTCCTTGCTGGAGCGGGTGCGGGCAAAAAGACCCCGTGTTCATGCCATCACCAACACGGTCGCGCAGGGCTTTACGGCTAATGTCCTGTTGGCGCTCGGCGCTGTGCCATCCATGACGATCGCACCGGAGGAAGTTCAGAGCTTTGCAGCATCTGCCGATGCTCTTCTGATCAACCTCGGAACACTGGACAACAGCCGCCGTTTGGCGATCCCGGTTGCGATTGATGCGGCCAAGGAAGCTGGGCGGCCAATCACCATTGATCCGGTGTTCGGGGATCGGTCACCGCAGCGCTGTGCCTATGCCAAAGAGCTTTTGCAAACGCTTCCGTCTCTTGTCCGGGCGAATGAAGCCGAGATGACCGCGCTCTTTGATGCGCGGGCCGAGGTTGACGCCTTGATTTCGGAGGGAACGGTCTTTGCCGTGACCGGTGAAGAGGATCAGATCGAGAGCCGGGGCGAAGACTACCGGCTGCGCAATGGTCATCCTCTTTTGGCCCGAGTGACCGCCACCGGCTGTGCGGGGGGCGCGGTCCTCGCAGCGTTTGCGAGCGTTGAGCCAGATACAGCGCTTGCCGCGGCATCTGGCCTGTCCGTCTTCAATATTGCGGGCGAAATCGCCGCTTCCCGGAGCGGGGGACCTGGCAGTCTGGTACCAGAGCTTCTCGATACGCTGTACAGCCTAACGGCCCGCGATATCGAAAGCCGTCTTCAAACCGGCTGACATCCATTCCTACAGTATTGTGCGGAGGGCACCATGACCGCAATCGCGGTAACAATAGCAGGCTCGGATTCCGGCGGTGGGGCCGGCATTCAGGCGGATTTGAAATCTTTTTCGGCAAATGGTGTCTACGGGGCCAGCGTCCTGACTGCGCTTACGGCACAAAACACCCTTGGTGTTACGGCAATCCATGATGTGCCGGTCGAGTTCGTACGCGCGCAAATCGACGCTGTCTATTCCGACCTCGCAGTGACTGCTACCAAGATTGGCATGCTCTCGCAGGTGCCGATTATTGAGGAAGTCGCAGACGGTTTGAAGCGCCACAAGACTGGGCCCGTTGTTCTGGATCCCGTGATGGTGGCCGCATCCGGAGATCCGCTTTTGGCGGAAAGTGCGGTCGTAACCCTGATATCCAATCTGGTGCCCTTGGCCGACATCATCACGCCCAACCTTCATGAAGCAGCCCGCATGCTGGAGTGCGATGTTGCCCATAGCGAAATCGATATGCAGCGCCAGGCCAAACAGCTGATCGACCTAGGGGCAAAGGCTGTTTTGTTGAAGGGTGGACACGGCGACAGTGCGGAAAGCGCTGACCTTTTGATAACTGAAGACGGTGAAAGCCTTTGGCTGCGCGAGGACCGCGTCGCGACAGATAACACCCACGGCACCGGTTGCACTTTGTCTTCTGCAATTGCTGCTGGACTGGCCAAGGGCAACGCGCTGGGCGACGCTGTGTCCAGTGCAAAAGCCTATATCCACGAAGCAATCTGCCATGCGGATGAACTCAAGATTGGGCAGGGCCACGGGCCGGTCCATCACTTCCACGCTTTTTGGGAGGGCGCACAATGAGTGATGCATTGAAAAACAGAAAAAACCTCAGCCGCCGGGACATGCTTGTGGGCAGTGCCGTTGGAAGCGCATCTGTTCTCTCAGCGCCAGCGGTGATGGCACAAGGTGCGGTCACCGAATGGAAGCTGGTGACATCCTGGCCGAAAAACCTGCCAGGTCCGGGTGTCACGGCGCAGCGGATCGCTGATCAGGTTGCCTTGCTCTCAGGTGGTGCGTTCAAGATCCGTTTGTTTGCTGCCGGCGAACTGGTGCCGGCGCTCGGTGTGTTTGATGCCGTCTCAAATGGTACTGCGGAAATGGCGCATACAGCCTCGTTCTTCTGGCAAGGCAAGATCCCGGCCTCCGTCTATTTCACAGCGGTCCCCTTCGGTCTGCTCCCGCATGAACACATTAGCTGGATTGAGCAAGGCGGCGGGCAGGCGCTTTGGGATGAGCTATACGCGCCCTTCGGCATCAAACCGGTGATGGCGGGTAACACCGGTGTGCAGATGGGCGGCTGGTACAAGAAGCCGCTCCAAAGCCTTGATGATCTGCGCGGCCTCAAGATCCGGATGCCGGGGCTGGGTGGAGAAGTGATGCGCAGGCTTGGGGCCGCTCCGGTTGGTTTGCCGCCTGGCGAGTTGTTTCAGGCACTCCAAACCGGTGTTCTGGATGCGACTGAATTTCTCGGTCCCTGGTCGGATCGGGCCATGGGGTTCCAGAAGGCCGCGAAATACTATTATTCACCTGGTTTCCACGAACCGAACGGGACAGGCGAGGCACTGTTCAATCAGGCAGCTTTTGATGCTTTGCCTACGGAATTCCAGGCGATTGTATTGGAGGCGTGCCGCGCTGAGAATGGACGGGCGCTTGCCGAGAGCGATTGGGAAAATGCCGGAAGCCTGCAGTTGCTCCAGCAAGAAGATGGCGTTGAGGTCCTTTCCTATCCGGAGGGCATTCTTGACGCCTTGCGCGTAACGACTGGAGTAGTGCTGCTGGACACGTCCCGTCAGGATCCGATGAGTAACCGTATTTATCAAAGCCACCAGACCGCTTTGAAGCGTCTTTCGCCTTGGAGCGATGTTGCCATGCGGCGGTTTCTGAGCGCGCGTGATGGACTTGGCTGATTTGCAACTATAGCGAGTGAAATCGTAGGTGCGGCTCGACCTGTATTGTTAGCAGTTTCGGCTCGTAGAGTTCGAAACTCCATGTGTATCGTGTCAGAAATGCGGGTATTTGAATCATAAATACATCCGCATTTCTGACATTGGAATGACTTTTTCATCTCACTCGGTTGGCCATATCGTGGGCGGTGTATACTGCTGATTTGGGATTTTTGGGTTTGCCAATGAAGCGATTCAGTCACCAAAAAACACTCCAGGTTCGCGCAAAATGCCGGTATTCCCTAAGGTTATGTGTGACAAGAAAGCAACGCGCAGCAAAGAAAGAAAGTTAAGTGTGACGCGTTGGTAATGTGCCTAAAAAGTGTGCATTTGTATGGTTGGTCGCGGTCATCCTCCAAAAGCAGTGTCTGATGATATGTTTATCCGGCTACGAGCACTTGGTGCGTGCGCCGGGCCTTCGTGAAAACCCGTATATTGCAACGCAGCAACCGTGTGCGCTGCAATTAGAGATCGCATTTCGTGGTTGAAAGGCGACCGTTTCTTTTAGACCCTGTAGTCAGTGTCATATTCCTCCCGGGGGGGAGGAGGATTGGGAGAAACGTAAAAATGCGGGCAACCAAGAAAATCGTACTTATGACGTCGACAGCCATTGCTGCCTCGATCGTCGCAAGTGCAGCCTCTGCGGGCGGTTTCGCCCTGCGCGAGCAGAGTGCATACTACCAAGGAACGTCCTTCGCCGGTAACGGTACATCCAGTTCGTCGATTTCGTCCATGTTCTGGAACCCGGCCACGATCACATCGATGGACGGCAAGATCGTATTTGAGGCTCACAACGCCTTCATCATTCCAAAGTCCGATATTACCGGTTCGAACACCGTTCCGAATTCACTGACCACGCCGACCGGTCTGATCACGACGTCTTTTGACACCGGTGATATCGGCCATGACGCCTGGATCCCGGCGTCCTACACGTCTTACAACTTCAACGACAAAATCTACCTTGGCGTTGGGATCAACGGGCCGTTCGGTCTTTCCACAAAGCCGGACGACAGCAACTGGACCGGTGCAGGCTATAACCGCTCTTCAAAGATCTTCTCGATCAACCTGAACCCGGTTGTCGGCTACAAGATCAATGAGATGTTCTCCGTCGCAATCGGTCCGCAGATCCAGTATGCGGATGTCCGCCTGACAAACGCGTCTTTCTCTCCGACCATTCCTGGCGCTACCCTGTTCCCGGGTCAGCAGCTCGATGGTGACGGTGTCGGTGTTGGTTTGACTGCCGGTGTCACCATCAAACCGACCGCGACGACGGAAATCGGTATCGGTTACCGCTCGGCGATTTTCACCGACATTGATGGCACGATCGCTGCTCCGAACCCGGCGAACCCGTTCACGACGGCCGTCACGAACGTGAAAACCGTACTTGCAACGCCGGACATGGTCACACTTTCTGCGAAGCAGAGCGTCACAGACAACATTCGTGTCCTCGGTACTTTCGAGTGGACAAACTGGAGCCGCTTGAAAGAGCCGCAGATCACGGCTGATGCGACCGGCGCCACCGTGACCACACTGCCGTTCAACTACAATGACGGCTACTTCGTCGCGCTCGGTGGTGAGTACGACTTCAATGACAAGCTAACCTTCCGCGCCGGTGCAGCGTATGAGTGGTCACCGATCGATGATCAAATCCGGTCTGCGCGCCTTCCGGACAACGACCGTATCTGGCTGAGTGCAGGTGCATCCTACGTCTTCAACGAGCACTTCTCGTTTGATCTCGGCTATACGCATATCTTTGGCACAGACACCGATCTGAACCTTGTCCCGGGTCACCAGGACTACAGTGCATCGAAAGGATCTCTGACCGGTTCGGTCGACTCATCCGTCGACATCCTGACAGCTTCGGTTCGCATCAAGTTCTGATCAGCTGCCAGACTGGTTTTGAAAATTCTGCCGGCCCGCGATCGCGGGCCGGCTTTTTTGTCAAAATGCTGCCGGGTAAAGGCCGCCGTCCATGAGAATGTTCTGCCCGGTGATGTAGCCGGCGTGTGTGGAGCACAAAAAGGCACAGGTCTGGCCGAACTCCTCGGCTGTTCCGAAACGGCGTGCGGGTATTTCCACAGCTTGGCTTGCGCGAATGGCGTCCACAGTCTGACCGGAGTGTTGTGCGGAGCGTTCAAACCCACCCCTCAGCCGGTCCGTATCCATTTTGCCCGGTAGCAGATTGTTGACCGTGACACCATGCGGAGCCAGCTGGCGGCAAACACCTGCCAGGAATGCTGTCAGACCGGCACGGGCGCCGCTGGAAAGATCCAGGCCTTCAATCGGCATCTTCACGGACAAGGACGTGATGTTGACGATCCTGCCAAACCCACGGGCCTTCATTCCGGGGGTGACCGCCTGGATCAATTCAATCGGGGTCACGAAGTTCTGGATGGCACCTTCAAGCAAGGCAGAGCGATTGAGTTCTGTATAGTCCTTGCGAGGCGGGCCGCCATTGTTGTTGACCAGTATGTCGGGCTCCGGGCAGGCCGTCAGGAGAGCGGTTTGTCCTTCCGGTGTTGAAACGTCTGCAGCGATGACACTGACCTTGACCTGAAAGGTGTCCGTCAGATACGCGCGGGTTGCTTCCAGGGCATCTTTATCGCGCCCGTTGATCACCAGGTTACATCCGGCCTCTGCAAGCGCTTCTGCGCAACCTCTTCCAAGTCCGCGGCTTGATGCGCACACGATTGCCGACTTGCCGCGCAATCCCAAATCCATGATCGATCTCCCAAATTTCGAAGGTGAGGTTTGCGAGACCATATGAAAGGAAACCCGCTGCGGCTATCCCTTAAGCGATGAACCTGCGTGATTGTGAGGCCCTGAGTGAGCGCGCTGAAGCGTATATATTGGCGCGGCTAAGGGAGAGATCCTCCAATGACTTTAGGAAAACGCAACGTCAGGCCGCCTCAAACCCCGTCTGTCATAATAGTGAAACTTGAATCGCGTCTATAGCGGTCCAATGGATCTAGGAGACGTGCAATGTCCACTTCGGAGACATCGCGGCATTACAGGGCCTTGTTTATTTCAGATGTACATCTTGGCACTCGCGGGTGCCAGGCAGAGCTTCTGCTTGACTTCCTGAAGGACAATGACGCCGAGACAATTTATCTCGTCGGCGACATTGCAGATGGCTGGCGGTTGAAGCGGTCCTGGTATTGGCCGCAGCTCCACAACGATGTGGTTCAGAAGATCCTGCGCAAAGGCCGCAAGGGCTCTCGAGTTGTCTATATTCCTGGAAACCACGACGAGTTTCTACGCAGCTTCCTAGGCACGCACTTCGGCGGTGTGGAAGTCACCGACAGCATCATCCATGAAACCGCAGACAATCGGCGGTATCTGGTGATCCATGGAGATCAGTTCGATGTGGTGATCCGCCATGCCAAGTGGCTCGCGTTCTTTGGGGACAAGGCTTACGTCACAGCGCTTGGTGTCAACACCGTGCTGAACGCCGTGCGCCGCCGGCTTGGCCTGACCTACTGGTCTTTGTCGGCTTGGGCGAAGCTGAAAGTCAAAAATGCAGTCAGTTTCATCGGGCGCTTCGAGGAGGCTCTTTCCGACGAAGCGCGTCGTCAGGGCGTCGACGGTGTCATCTGCGGTCACATCCACCATGCAGCAAGCCGTGACGTCAACGGCATTCACTACATCAACACTGGCGATTGGGTTGAAAGCTGCACAGCGGTTGCCGAACACCATGATGGAACCTTTGAGGTGATCAGATGGGTAGAACAGGCCCAAACCGGAGCCCAAACGGCGAAGCCACAGGAAGCTCCGGTCGCCGCATGAGTTCCATTCTTGTTGTCACGGATGCCTGGCATCCGCAGATCAATGGCGTCGTGCGCTCGCTTGAACGCACAGCTGACGAACTCCGCGCCATGGGCGTTCGTATGGAGTTTTTGACCCCGCAGGCTTTCAAGACACTTCCTTGCCCGACATATCCAGAAATCCGTTTGTCTTTGACGCACAAGGGCACTGTGCGGCGGATGATGGATGAGTTCGACTGCGAACACCTGCATATTGCGACCGAAGGGCCGCTTGGCCTGCTTGCGGCCGGGATCGCCAAAAAGCGCGGACAGCCGTTCACCACCAGTTATCACACACGGTTTCCAGAGTATGTTTCTGCCCGGATGCCGGTGCCGTTGTCCTGGTCTTATGCCTGGATGCGCCGCTTCCACAACGCCGGCAACGGCTGCATGGTGGCAACGACTTCGCTGGAGAACGACCTGAGAGACCGCGGCTTCCGGAACTTGATGCGCTGGTCGCGCGGGGTCGACGAAAATCTCTTCAAACCCTACGAGGGTTCTGTCCTGCCGCAGGATTTGCCTGGGCCGGTCTTCATGTATGTAGGCCGCGTTGCGATTGAGAAGAACATCAAGGCATTTTTGGACCTGAAACTGTCCGGTTCAAAGGTCGTTGTTGGCGATGGGCCGCAGCTGGATACGCTGCAGAAGGAATACACCGACACGCTCTTCACGGGAGCGAAAACCGGTGAAGACCTGGCGCGTCATTACGCCAGCGCTGATGTTTTCGTCTTCCCGTCGCTCACCGACACGTTTGGCAATGTCATGCTGGAAGCGCTGGCGTGCGGGGTGCCGGTTGCTGCCTACCCGGTCATGGGGCCGCTGGATGTGATCGGCGATACCGGCGCCGGTGTTTTGTCCGAAAACCTTGCGGAGGCATGTGAAGCCGCTCTCGATATTCCGCGTGATCACTGCCGGAACATTGCACTCAATTACACTTGGGCAGCCAGCAGCCGGCAGTTCCTGGACAATTGTATCGCCGCCGTTGGCGGCGTGGCACAGGCCAACGCGGCAGAGTGATCTTATAGCCTCTGATGCTTTAAGATATTGGCGCTGCGGGATTTTGTAACCCTCACAATGTTGCAGTTGTCAGGCCATGGGGTAGCCGGTACTCCTGTCCACCTCAGATCCTGAATGAGGTGGCCACCATGACCGGCGCGACAGCAGAACGACCTTCCTCCAGCAGCGTAGCCGTCACTTTCGACGATATAGTGGGGGCAGCTGATGCCCTGGAAAGCGTTGCGGTCAAAACCCCACTCTTGACCAATCTCGCTCTGGATGAGCGTGTTGGCGGGCGTGTGTTGATCAAGCCGGAATGCCTGCAACGCAGCGGCTCTTTCAAGTTTCGTGGCGCTTACAATTGCTTGCGGCAATTGGACCCGGACGTCCGGGCTAAGGGTGTCGTCGCTTGCTCGTCGGGTAATCACGCGCAAGGCATCGCGTCCAGTGCCAAGATCTTTGGCATGCCGGCGACGATCGTCATGCCTGCCGATGCCCCTCAGGTGAAGCTGGAACGCACGCGCGGCTACGGTGCGACGGTTATTACTTATGACCGGGCCACGCAAGACCGCGACAAGATCGCTGCCGAGATCTGCGCAGACACCGGTGCGACGTTCGTGCACCCTTACAACGATCCTGCCGTCATTGCCGGGCAGGGGACGGTTGGCCTGGAGATCGCAGTCCAAGCAAAAGACCTTGGTGTGCGGTTGGATGATGTCCTGGCTTGCACAGGTGGTGGAGGCCTTTCCAGTGGGATTGCGCTTGCGCTTGCAAACACTTCCCCGGAAACGGTCTTCCATACCGTCGAACCGCAATTCTTCGATGACTACAAACGGTCTTTGGAGGCAGGGGCATTGCTGTCCAATCCCGCCAAATCCGGTTCGATCTGTGATGCGCTTCTTTCTGAAAGTCCCGGAGAGATCGGATTTTCGATCCTGCGTCAATTTGCTGGGGAAGGATTTACGGTCACTGACGAGCAAGTTCTGGACGCTGTGGCGTTTGCGTTTTCCGAGCTCAAGCTGGTTGTCGAACCCGGTGGCGCCGCTGCATTGGCCGCTCTGCTATCCGGGAAACTTGACCTAAGGGAGCGGACCGTCGGTGTCGTACTAACGGGCGGTAATATCGACCCTAAGATGTTGTTTAAGGCTGTTTCGCGTTAACGCGCTGTTAGTGGCTGACCCATTAGGCGGATAATATCTGTCCTGTTCTTTCTCGAAGGATTCGCGAAAGAAAGGATGGTGCGGAAATAACCGTGGTGTCTGCTGAATTCCGAAGCAAAACCAGGAGGTTACGTTACGTAGGGGTGTGCTCTCTGCTGATGCTGCCGTCCTGTCTTCCTTGGCATTGAATACCTGGTGTTCCGTCAAAACCCGCCTCACGAAGGGGCGCGTTACGTTGATTGGCGGGACAGCGTTGGCCTGAGGGGGACCAGCACTGGCTTGCAGGGTTTATGGAGCCAATATGCAGAACCAAACGCTAAAGGGCAGGCTGGCGTTTTTCCGTTTCACCGAAGAAGACCGCACACTGGCGCGATCGATCTGGCCGACACTTTCCTCTCATTTGCCAAGGATCATGGACGGATTTTACGACCATGTAAAAACAGTCCCGCATCTGTCGACAATGATCGGAGACCAGGAAGCCCGCCTGATCTCGGCGCAGCTCTCTCATTGGGAGCGCATGTTCAACGAAGGACCGACCGAGGCGTACCTTGAGCGCTCCATCCGGATCGGATTGGCACATGTGCGCATCGGTCTTGATCCGAGCTGGTACATCGGCGGGTATTCCTTTGCCTTAACCCAGATCTCCGAAGTGCTGCTGACCAAGCGGATGATGACCGCTGCCAAGCGCTCTAAGGTCATGGCTGTGATCACCAAACTGGTGATGCTGGACATGGACATCGCCATTTCGACCTACCACGAAAAAATGGTGGCGGACGCTGTTGCCCGGGAAGACGGGCTGAAGTCCGCGATTGCCACGTTCGAGACTTCACTCAGCGGTGTGGTCGGCGAGTTGAGCTCTACGTCTGACGAGTTGGAGAACTCCTCCCGCGATCTCAGCCGGGAGACCGGATCGATCGCAACCCGCATGCAGACCATGGACACTTCCTCGGCGGAGACCGCGAGCGGTGTGCAGTCCAGCGCGACGGCAACGGAAGAAATGAGCGCTTCGATTGTTGAAATCGGGCGTCAGGCCGGGCACTCGCGTGAAAAGGCTCAGCAAGCTGTGCAAGGCGCCCAGAACACCAATGAATCGGTCACCAAGCTGGCCGGTTTTGCAGATCAGGTGGGGTCTGTCATCGGCTTGATTTCAGATATTGCTGAACAGACTAACCTCCTTGCGCTGAACGCCACCATTGAAGCGGCCCGTGCCGGCGAAATGGGCAAGGGCTTTGCCGTCGTCGCGGCCGAGGTCAAGGAACTTGCAAGTCAGACCACGAAGGCGACTGAAGAAATCACCGAACAGATTGCGGCGATCCAGCAGGCAACCCGGCAGTCTGTCCAGGATATTGATGGAATCACCACGATCATCAGCGAATTGTCGGAGATCGCCAACAGCATTGCAGCGGCCGTGGAGCAGCAGTCGTCTGCAACGGCGGAGATTTCGTCTGCGGTTCAGATCGCGGCGGTCGGCACACAGAGCTTCACAGATGAGATTGCCGCTGTGCGCGGGTCGATCGATTCAGTCGATGGCACGGTTGAGACGATCCATGAAACGTCATTGACCTTGAAGAACAGGGCTGCGCGTTTGAACGAAGAAGCGAACCAGTTCTTTGATAAGATCAAAGCCGCATAATCTTGAACAAAGAGGGGAGGCATCGTTGGCTGATCTCCGGGTCTGCTGACGATGCCTTTAAATCTCATCAAAGCAAATGCCGCGCACGGAAACGAGCGCGGCATTTGCTTTGGTGAGACAAAGAAAAAGGGCGCCCGGAATGGGCGCCCTTGTCTCTTGACGGTGTGAAAATCGATCAGTTGAACAGAGCCTGTCGTTCGGCCTCGGTCAGCTCCGTCAGCGGGTCAGCGCCGTCGTCGGCATCTGCTTCCTGCTCGACCAAAGCCCAGTCGGCATCAGCTTCTGCCTCTGCCGTTTCCGCAGCCGGTTCGCTGTCGTTGGCAGCTTCCGGCTCGCTGACTTCCGCATCGAACAGTTTGTCGATCGCGGCTTCGTCCAAGACTTCATCGGCGTGGGCTGCCGCAAACTCATCGGCGACCGGATCGGCGACTTCAGCTATATCTGCTGCCTCCGTTTCCTCGGCCGCAGGCGCGGATGCAAACATGTCATCAATCGCGGCCGCATCCATCGGTTCGCTATCGCCCGCCATCAAAGCATCGATGTCCGCTTCACCCATTGGTGCTGAAGCTTCGCTCGCAGATGTGTTGCCAGGCGCTGCGACTTCGTCCAAAGCGGCGTCAAACACGTCGCCGCTGACGGACATCAGCTCATCGACGCTGTTTTGAGAGACGCCGGCGCCATCACGCTGCGGGCCGTTCAGCAAGTGGGCATCCGGGCGGCTGTCGACTGGGCCAGCGGTGTCATCGGCTTCCAGATCTTCGATGCCCCAGATGTTGATCATCAGGTTGATCCGGCTTTCCAGATATCGCAGTACCTGGACCACCTTGTTGGTGCGCTGGCCGGTCAGATCCTGGAAGGAACAGGCCATGAAGATTTCTGTGGCCTTCGCATCAATATCGTCGCAAGTCGCATCGTCTGCGCCGTTTTCGCGAAGAACCCAGGCTTTTTCCTGGATCTGCTCGGCAGCCTCCAGAATCGATTGGGTGGCACCTTCGGTCTGCGTCACGATCGCATCAAGCTCATGAGAGGCATCGACAAAGCGATTGCTTTCGTCGCCGTCGTCCTTGATGTTGGCAATCTCCGCCTTGGTGCGCTCAATTGCCTCGTGCATGTCGGCAATATCCAGGCGGATCTTGTCGAGATCCGGCACTTTGCGCTGGCGGGTGACGACTTTCTCAAGACGGTGGATCGCGCCGAGGATCTCGGTCGTTTCCGGGGTCTTGTTCCGGTTCAAAAACTCTTTTAGAAACCGACGTCCTCGATCGGATTCCATCAAGGTCTGTTCAAGCGTCTGATATTCGGCTTCGCCTATCAGCTCCGGTTCTACCTGTTGTGTTTCCGCTTTCATCAGGGCGCGATTCTCAACTCTGCAAGGGCCGTTCGGTATCCAATCCGGACATTTCCAAAATCAGGGTAAACTGAAAATCGTTAATATTCTTTTGGGCCTCAAAATCCGGTTCGGTTTGTATGTTGAATTTGACGTCGGCCCTCAGTGCGCGTGTCTCCGCCTTGTTCGGGGTTCATTTTTTTGGCTATGGGCTGTTTCTCCCTTTCTTTCCGGTCATTTTGGAGTTCGAGGGGTTTTCCGCGGCCGAGATTGGATTTGTGCTGGGGGCGGGGACGGTTGCCCGCATTGCCGCAAGCCCGCTTTTGACTAACCTTGCGGACCGGACCGGTCAGCGCCGGTGGTCCATCTTTGTTTATTCTCTCCTTGGAACCGTCTTCATCGCGCTTTTCGCCCTTGGAAATGGTCTTTACGTTCTGGGCGCCGGGGTAATCGGCTACATGGTCTTCAAGGCGCCGGTGCTTCCGCTCAGTGATGCCTATGCCTTGGATGCAGCGCGCAACACGGGCGCGGACTATGCACGGATGCGCCTTTGGGGATCTGCTGGGTTTGTTGCTGCCAATCTTGCTGGCGGATTCCTGGCGACCGGAGACACCGTCTGGGCGATGCTCTTCCTGATTGGCTTGGCATCGCTTATGACAGGCGGCGTTGTTCTGTCACTTCCGCGCCAAAGCGGCGCCGGGACAAGCGAAGGTTTGGACGAAGAGGCCGGGGAGGCGCCCTTCAAAACGGTTTGGTTTTGGCCGGTGCTCATCCTGCTTGGCTTGTTCCAGGCAACCCATGCGGCATTTTATGGGTTTGGGACGCTCTACTGGCAAGCTGCCGGGATCGCAGACGAAACAATCGGAATTTTGTGGGCTGTCGGCGTGATCGCTGAAATCGCGCTTTTCACTGTTGCCGGAAAGATCGCGCTTCGTTTCGACCCGCCGGTTTTCCTGATCGTTGCCGGGATTGCCGCGGTCGCCCGCTGGGGCTTATTCCCCTTCGCGGATACGCTGGTGTCGATGGTCGCGATCCAGCTTCTGCACGCGCTCACCTTTGGCGCGGCCCATCTGGGCGCCATTGCAATTCTGGCAAAAGTCGTTCCAAGCAAATGGGCCGGGACCGGCCAGGGTCTGCTTGCCACTTCAATCGGCCTGCAGATGGCCATTGGTTTGAGTGTCTGTGGCGCCTTGTACGAGATGGACCCGGATCTGCCGTTTTATCTGATGGCGGCAGTTTCGGCGGCCGGAACGTTTGTGATGCTGGCGCTAACGCCGATGGTGCGTCAGCGCATGGCTTCAAGCTTGGTGCGTTAAAACTTAAGCGTTAGCCCCACAATTCCGGCCTTGGCGGGAACAGCGTGCTGCCTTCGAAGATCAGTCCCGGTGCGCGGTCCTGCGTCAAAAGAAGAGGCCCGTCGAGATCCACATAGTCTGCCCGCTGCGCCAAGAGGACCGCGGGGGCCATGGCCAAAGACGTGCCGAGCATGCACCCGACCATGATCTCAAATTCAAACGCTTTGGCCTGATCCAGAAGTGCTAGGGCCTCGGTCAAACCCCCTGCTTTGTCGAGCTTGATGTTGATGGCATCATACCGGCTGCGCAGATCCTCAAGCCCATCCCGCGTGTGCAGGCTTTCATCCGCACAGATCGTGATCTTTGAGCTGAATTCCTTGAGACGGCTGTCATCCTTGGAGGGCAAAGGCTGTTCAATCAAAGCCACACCGGCGGCTTCACACGCAGCCATGTTCGTCGCGAAACAGCTGTCGTCCCAGGCTTCATTTGCATCAACGATCAAGGTGCTGTCCGGGGCGGCCTTGCGAACAGCTTCTATTCGCTCATCGTCGCCAGCCCCGCCAAGTTTTACCTTGAGCAAGGGGCGATGGGCGGCCTTTGCCGTCTTTTCCGCCATAATTTCCGGTGTGCCGACACTGATCGTGTAAGCGGTCGTGACCGGTGAAAGCGGCGGGATCCCGACAATCTCTGCCGCCGATTTTCCGGACTGTTTGGCCTCAAGGTCCCAAAGGGCGCAATCTACCGCGTTGCGTGCAGCACCGGCCGGCATGGCCTCTTGCAGCGCTTGGCGGCTCAAACCGTCTTTCAACAGCGGTGAGATCTCCTGGATCTGCTCCTGAACGCTTTCCATGGTTTCGCCATAGCGCGCATAGGGCACACATTCGCCGCGGCCGATGTGATCGCCGTCCGTCAAAGTGGTGACGAGCACATTGGCATGGGTGCGGCTGCCGCGGGAGATTGTAAAGCCGCCCGCGATCTCAAAGCTTTCAAGGTCAATGCTGACGCTGCGGCTCATGGGGTGCCGAACTCCGCGGAGACCTTGTCGACCACGGCTTCCATGCCATAGCGGATCGGGTCGGTTGCCGGAAGGCCATGGCGCTCGCCCAGTTTTGCCAGAAGCGCGAGCGCCTCATCGTCATCCAGCGCTTGGGTGTTGACCGCGATACCGACACAGCGAATGCCCGGATTGGTGAGCTTGCCGCACTGAATGGTCATATCGATGACCTGATCGACGGTTGGCAGCGGTGTTTCAACACCGCGCATTTTGGTTCGCGTGGGCTCATGGCAGACAATAAAACCGTCGGGCTGCGAGCCATGAAGAAGTCCGAGTGTCACGCCGGCAAATGACGGGTGGAACAAAGAGCCTTGGCCTTCCACCACCTGCCAGTGATCTTCCTCTGTTGCCGGGGAAAGCCACTCGGCAGCGCCGGCAATGAAATCAGCCACAACGGCATCGAGAGACAGACCGCGGCCGGAAATGAAGACACCTGTCTGGCCGGTCGCGCAGAACGAACTGGTGTAGCCGCGCTCATTCATCGCCTTATCCATCGCAAGGGCAGTGTATTTTTTGCCGACAGAGCAGTCTGTTCCGACGGTCAAAATCCGTTTGCCCGGGCGTTTGATGCCCTTTCCGGTGGCAAAGGTCATGGAGTTGTGGCGCACGTCGTGGAGTTGGCGGCCGTTTTTGGCGGCTGCTTCCTTGATTGCCGAAATGTCGCCGAGTTTGACATGGAGACCAGAGGCAACATCAAGGCCTGCATTCAAGGCTTCGACCACCGAATCAACCCAATGATCCGGCAAACGTCCGCCGGCATTGACTGCGCCGATGACCATTGTTTTGGCACCTGCAGCAGTTCCCTCGGCGATCGACATGTCCGTCAGACCGGTATCTGCGGCACAGCCATCGAGCCGGACCTGTCCGACACACCAGTCTTTCCGCCAATCAACAATGCCTGTCGCGGTCTTGGCGGCCAGGGCATCGGGGACGTCACCGAGAAACAAAAGGTAAGGGCGGGCAATTTCCATGGGCAATGCTTTCATCTGACTGCTGGACGTTAATCTTTACAATCAGGTATACGGGGGGAAGTTGACGAGCGGCAAGGGGCAACTCTCCGGAATGGCATTCTTGGAAAAAAACAAATCGCCGGAATTGCACCTGGATACCGATTCCGAGGGACATCAGTCCCTTATTCTATCCGGAGACTGGACTGTCAGCACTCTTGCGGATGCTGACCAGCAAATCTCCAAGCTGAATGTTGCCAAGGACAAACTGACGTGCATCGACGTTACAGAGGTTGATCATCTGGACACCAGTGGCGCTTGGCTGATCCACCGCACCCGTGGGCAGCTGGAATTCAGCGGCCGGAAAGTGCAGTTGACCGGGGTGACGCCCATCCGCGAAAGCCTGTTTCACGAGATCGAGAAGCATCACCCGCCGCGCTGGCAGCCGGACCGGTCCGGTTTCACGATTGTCGGTTTTCTTGAAGCGACTGGGCGGCAGATGGTTGAGGTGTATAAAGACACCCTCGCGATGCTGCATATCCTCGGATCGCTCGGCATCGTCCTGTCGACCGTTCTTTTGCAGCCCAAACGCCTTCGCAGCATCGCAATCGCCGTGCAGTTCGACCGCAGCTGCATCGGTGCGGTCCCAATTGTGGCGCTGATGAGCTTTTTGATCGGCGCGATCATTTCTCAGCAGGGCGGATTTTACCTGAGGCAGTTCGGGGCTGACATTTTCGTCGTCGATTTGGCGGGCATCCTGGTGCTTCGGGAGATCGGCGTCATCCTGACCGCAATTATGGTGGCCGGACGGTCCGGGTCGGCGTTTACCGCCGAGCTGGGCGCCATGCGCATGCAAGAAGAAGTCGATGCCCTGCACGTCATCGGCTTGAGCGTGACAGAAGTTCTGGTGCTGCCGCGCATTCTGGCATTGATGATCGCCTTGCCGATTTTAACCTTCGTGGCCGATATCTCGGCGCTTTTTGGTGCCGGTCTGATTACCTGGGCGTACCTGGATATTCCACCTGCGGCGTTCCTGACCCAGCTTCAGTCGGCCATCACTGTGAACACCTTCGTCGTTGGTATCATCAAGGCGCCATTCATGGCTTTGATTGTCGGCCTGATTGCCTGCGTTGAGGGCCTCAAGGTGGAAGGGTCGTCTGAGTCGCTCGGCCGGCACACCACCATGTCTGTTGTCAAAGCGATCTTCCTTGTGATCGTCGTCGATGGATTGTTCGCAATGTTCTTCGCGGCCATTGGGGTATAACGGCGAGATGGCAGTGTCAGACATCGAACAAACCGGGCATGTTGCGGACCCGCAGGCAGACAAGCCGGAAAACATCCTGTCGGTTCGCGATATCACCGTCGGTTTCGGCTCCAAAATCATCCTGCAGGACCTGGATCTCGATGTGCATCGCGGGGAAGTGCTTGGCTTTGTTGGTGGGTCTGGCACCGGTAAGTCGGTGTTGATGCGCACAATTTTAGGGCTGACACCGAGGCGGGCCGGACAGATTTCGGTATTCGGTCACGATCTTTCCAGTGCGTCGGGCAAGACCCGCAAAATGATAGAACGGCGATGGGGCGTGCTCTTTCAGCAAGGTGCGTTGTTTTCGTCGCTCACCGTGAAGCAGAACATTCAGGTGCCTATGCGGGAGCATCTTAAATTATCGCAGCGCCTAATGGATGAACTGGCCACCTTGAAGCTGGAATTGGTTGGGTTGCCGCAGGATGCCGCAGACAAGCTGCCTTCAGAGCTTTCCGGCGGCATGGTGAAACGGGCAAGCCTTGCCCGTGCCCTTGCACTCGACCCGGATTTGGTGTTTCTGGATGAACCAACGTCCGGCCTGGATCCTATTGGGGCTGCCGCGTTCGATTCGTTGATTGGCAATTTGAGTTCCACGCTGGATCTGACCGTTTATATGGTTACTCACGACCTCGACAGTTTGCATTCCATCTGTGATCGCATCGCAGTTCTTGGGCAAAAGCGTGTTCTTGCGATCGGGCCAATGGAAGACATGATGAAAAATGACGACCCTTGGATTAAGTCTTACTTCCGAGGGGAGCGGGCTCTGCGCCGCACATGAGGTTTGAGTGAATGGAAACCCGCGCGAATTACATATTGATCGGCGCATTTATGATCGCGATGCTGATCAGCGCGTTCGGGTTCATCTATTGGCTCGCTGTGACAGCTGAGTCGCGTCAGAATGTCGAAGTCAAAATCCTGTTTCCCGGTGCGGTGACCGGCTTGCCTGTTGGAGGGCAGGTTTTGTTCAACGGCATCAAGGTTGGTGACGTGGCCTCGCTGGATTTTGCGCCGGGTGACCCGACCAAGGTTCTGGCAACGGTTCGGATCCGGCCATCCACGCCGCTCCGCGAAGATACCAAGGCAACATTGAATTTCACCGGCTTGACCGGTGTTGCCTATGTGGATCTGATCGGCGGAACAAGTTCCTCTCCGCTACTGTTGAATCCGGATGGCAGCCAGAACCCGAATAACATCCCGCTGATCAATGCCGAGCGATCGTTTTTTGACGATATCGTGGATGGCGCGCGGGACGTTCTGAAACGCGCGGATTCGACCATGAAAACCGTCGATCAACTGCTTCAGGACAATGGTCCGGCGATTTCCAAAACGATCCAGAACGTTGAGACGTTCTCAGATGCTCTTGCTGCGAATTCTGATGGCGTGAAAGATTTCATGGCAAGCATCGGAAAGGCTTCGGATGCGTTTTCAAGCCTGTCTGCGCGGCTTGAGGGCCTGGTGGATGAAGGCGAACGGCTTCTGGCAGCGGTGCCGTCCGATAAAGTCACGGCCATCGTGGACGACCTGCAGACCTTCTCGGGAAGCCTTGGCAAGGCGAGCGCAGATATCGATACCCTTATGGCTGATGCTCAAAATGCGGCCAAGGAACTGACCGAGTTCACAGAACGCCTCAATGATGGGCTCGGCAACGTTCAAAGCATTGTTCAGGCGGTGAAGCCGGAAGACATCGAAAAGGTCATGAAGGGCGCGGCAGCGCTTGGCGAAGTGCTGGAAAAGCGCTCGGGTGACATTGATGAACTGGTCGTGGCCACGTCCAGCACGATGCAGGGCGTGAACAACATTGTAGAGATGCTGCGCGCACGCGAAGGCACCATCAATGACGTGATCACTGGAACGCGCGATATCGTTGGCAAGGTGGATGCGATCGTCACCCGTGGCGTTGAGATTGCCGCGGTGATTGATCCGCTGCGCGTCGACGAGATTGTTGCATCCGTTGCCACACTCACTGAAGGACTGAACATCTCTCTCGTTCGCGTCGATGAGATCATTGCGAGCGTTGATCCGGCCACCATTGGCGAGACCGTCGACAGTGTTGCGAGCATCGTCGACAACTTCAACAATCAGCAAAGCCAGATCAACGAAATCATCGCTTCGACAAAGTCCACGATTCAGAATTTCGAGGCGGTTTCAGCAACAGTTCGCGGCCAGGATGATCGGATTGCAGCGCTCGTTGAAGATGTACAGGTCGCGGCAGAACGGTTCGCATCCACGCTCCAGTCTGCCGATGAACTGCTGCGTGCTGTTGATCCGGAAAAAATCGCCAATATTGTCGGCTCGGTCGAAACTGCGGCCAGTGGCCTTGCCGGAGAAGATGGCATTCCGGCAATCTTGCAAAGCGCGCGTCAGGCAGCGGACAATGTTCAGCAAATGACGGCGGACCTGAGCAAACGCACTCCGGATGTCGATCAGATCATTACCGATGCGCAGCAGATGACCGCGACCCTCAACTCAACATCGGTCCGGGTTGAGAGCCTTGTCGAGAAGGTCTCCGAAATGGTTGACGGTGACGGTGAGGGCTTGATCAAGGAAGCAACGCTTGCAGCACAAGCGATCCGGAAGGTCGCGGTTGCGTTTGAGAGCCGTGCCGATGCCATTGCGGGTGGTTTGTCGAAATTTGCCACCCAGGGGTCGGCGGATCTGACATCCGCATTGGCGCAATTCAACCGCACGCTGGTCTCGATCCAGCGGGCTGCGCAGAGCTTTGAACAACGGCCGAACCGGGTGATTTTCGGTGGTGAAGAAGTGCCGACCTATCAAGGCGGGCGCCGCCGGTGAGTACAGGGAATAGGGGACTGACGGGGATGACACAGGCAAACAGCCGACTGAGCCGGCGGGCGTTTATCAGCGCGCTTGGTGCAGGCGCCGTGGTGTCCGGTTGCGCCAGTTCCGGTCCCGCCGCCTTTTACAGCCTGCAGGCCGCCGATGTCGGCGGCTTGGCGGGGCGATCCAGCCGTGTCCAGGTGCTTGTAGCACCGCCTCGCGCGCTTAAGGCACTCGATACGACCTACATCGCGGTGGTCGACAGCGGTCCGGTCTATTCATATTTCCCAAATGTTGCCTGGGCCGACACGCTTCCGAATGTGGTGCAGAACAAGTTGCTGCAAACCCTCCAAAACACGGGGCGGCTGCGCGGCGTCGGACTCCCGGGTGATGGCCTGCTGATCGACTATCAGCTTCAGACGGATATCCGGGCGTTTGAACTGAATATTGAAGGCGCCAACCGCGGTGTTGTTGAGATTGCAGCGCGGGTGGTCAATGACCGCAATGGCCGGACAGTTGCCAACAATGTGTTCCGGCGGGAAACCCCGTCCGGCAGCTCCGGCGTTGAACAGGCGGTTGAAGCCATGAACCAGTCGGCAGAGCAGGTGTTCGCCGATATTGCGGCCTGGACGCTCAGAAACGTCTGAGCGCCCGAGAGCCCAAGGGCGTTTTCCTAGATCAGTGCCAACGAGAGTGCCGGGACGGCTATAAGCAGTCCCAAGCGGAGGATGTCGGCGGCCCAGAAGGGCAGGATGCCGGCGAACATCGTGCGCAGCGGCACATCGGTCAGAACCGAGCGCAGCACAAACACATTGAGGCCGATGGGCGGTGAAATCAGGCTGATTTCAGTGACGACCACCACGATAATACCGAACCAGATGAGCACCATCTCCGGATCGCTCAATGCTCCGGTGCCGAAGTCCAACGACGTGACAAGCGGAAAGAACACCGGCACGGTCAAGAGGATCATCGACAAGCTTTCCAGAACCGCGCCAAGGATCACATAGATCAACACCAGAACGAGAATGACCACATAGGCATTCACATCGAGCGATTGGACGAATTCCAGAAGGGCGTCGGGAACCCCGGCATAGCTGATGAAGTTGGAGAAGACTTCTGCGCCGATGATGATCGCAAAAATCATTGCGGTGGTCCGCGCGCAATTCAGTCCCGCTTGGAAGAGCTTTTCAAACGTCAAACCGCCAGAGAACAGTGCTATCAGAAACGCAGTGGCAGCACCGATCCCTGCGGCCTCGGTTGGCGTGAAGAACCCGCCATAGATCCCGATCATGATGATCGCAAACAGGCCAAGAACGGCGAGAACCCCCCACACATCCTTGCGTTCAACAGGGATGTCATCTTGACTGGACGGCGCGAGATTGGGCTTCAGGAGCACCGTTACATAGACAGCCGCCATGTAGAACACGACGCCCAGGAGCCCTGGAATGATGCCGGCAACAAAGAGCTTGCCGATATCGGCTTCCGTCAAAAGGCCGTAGATGATCAGAATAACACTGGGCGGGATTAGGATGCCGAGGGTGCCGCCGGCGGCGATGGAGCCCGTTGCCAGGCTGTCGGCGTAACCGGCCTTGCGCATTGATGGCATGGCGACCTTGGACATGGTGGCCGCTGTTGCAAGCGACGACCCGCAAACGGCTGAAAAACCGCCGCACGCCACGATTGTTGCCATTGCCAGGCCGCCACGCATCTTGTGAAGTGCCCGGTGTGCCGTCGTGAACAGGGACTGGCTGACACCTGAAATGGTGAGCAAATTGCCCATCAAGATGAAAAGCGGAATGACCGACAATGTGAAGGACAGGCCGGTGTCGAAGGCGGCATTGCCCAGAAGATTGAAGGCTGCGTTCCAATTGCGCAGCATTGCGAAGCCGGCCGTGCCGACGATAATCATGGCAACGGCGATCGGCACACGCAGCAGGACAAGGCCGAACAGGGCACCAAAACCAATCAGAGCCTCAAGCACGTTTTAGGCCTCTTTGCGAAAACGGGAGTAGAAGAAGACAGCGGCGGCGATGGCCGAAACGCTGAAGGAGGCAGCTCCAAGCCAGCCGATGAGATAAAGCGGGATTTCAAGGGAATCCGTCACCTGTTCACGGCGCTGAAGCTTTTCAGCGTGCTCGGTCAGCTCAAGCGCAATCAGTATGAAGATACCGATCGTGCAAATTCCGGCGATCAGCGTTCCAAAGCGCTTCAAAAACCGGCTTTTGACGCCGTCTAGAAGCTCAACTTCGATATGTTCGCCGGCAAGTGTCGTCAATGGCAGAGCTAGAAAGATGAGTGTGGCCAGCAGCAGCTCGGTCAATTCGTAAGCGCCAGTGACCGGGCTGTTGAAGAGATACCGGGCAACCACGTCAACACATGTCAGGCCGATCAATGCGAACAGCACCACAAGGCATGCCCCGCCAAGGACCGAATTGATAACAGGCCGGACCTTTGAGGTCCGGCCTGTCGTCGATTTGTTAGAAACTTCAGTCACGATCAGTTGCTGACGTTGGTTTGGGCGCGGAACTCACTGAGCGCCGCTGCGCCGTCAAAACCAGTGCCGGAAACGGCCTCAACCCACGCACCTTCGTGTTTGCCGGCCAGTTCCTTGATCTTGGCGAGAACCGGGGCAGGGGCATCATAAACTTCGATGTCCTTGTCCGCGATGTAAGCTGCCCCGCGCGTATCGGCGCCGTCCCAGACACCACCGGCAAGTTCTGCAAGCGCTTCCCCTGAGACTTTTTCAATTGCAGCCTGATCTTCAGCAGAGATGCCGTCCCAGACGTCTTCGTTCATGACCAGGAACCAGGACGTGTTGTAAATGCCGCCCGGGATCTTCATGGAATACTTGATGTGGTCGGTGAGGTTGAACGCCTGAAGGGCTTCCATCGGGAAGGTAACACCGTCGATCACGCCGCGGGAGAGCTTTTCATAGACTTCGCCCGGACCCATGAACTGCGTGGTGATGCCAAGGTCCTGGGACAAACCAGCGATATAACCGCCCGGTGTCCGGACTTTGAGACCGGAGAAGTCGTTCGCGGATTCAATCTTGCGCTGGTTGTTGTGGAACATGCCCGGGCCATGGACCCAAAGGCCAAGCAGCTTGGTGCCTTCATGTTCTGCCTGGGCGTCCAAAGTGCCACCATACACATTCCAGTAAGCTTTTGAGCCGTCTGTTGCCGTGTCGGCGATGAAGGAGAACTGGCCGATGCGGGAGCGAAGGAAACGGTCGTCCTTGGTGAACGAGTGCAGGCCATAGGTGATGTCAGCAACACCGTCAGCGGCAAGGTCATAGTGGGCCGGTGGCGGGCCAAGCGGCTTTGGCAGAACGCGGACCGTCACACGGCCTTCTGTCGCGTCGGCGATCTGCTCAGCCCAAGGCTCGATAACCCCTGTCACGACCGGGTGCTTTGGCGGCAACCAGGATGACAGGACAAGTTCATCTGCGGACGCTGCAGCGGTGAGGCCGGTCAGTGTTCCAGCGGTCAAGCCGGCCAGGATAGATAGATGCTTCAAGTGTTTCACGGCGGTTCCTCCCATACGGTCTTTGCCGATCAAAATGCTTTGCCGCTGTAACAACGGGTTCATCGAAATTAGTTGCAATTGAAACTAAGTCAATCGTAAAATCTTGCTAATCGGTACGCCTCAGCAGAGCAAACTGGTTACAATCGAGCCAATTCGGGCAAGGAACAGCATGACAGAACACGGAAACGAGACGGATTTCAGACCGAACGGCTTCCAGCTGGAAACATTTTTCCCGTATTTGGTCAGGGTGTTTTATTCCGATGTCACCCGGGCGCTGTCTGATGTTTACCAGCGTGATTACGGCATGGCGCCGGCCGAATGGCGGGTAATGGCCATTCTCGGCTCCAGTGTGGAGGGGCTGCAGGCGAGCGAAATCGTGCATCGGTCGAGTATGGACAAGGTCGTAGTCAGCCGAGCCGTCAAGCGCATGGAAGACCGCGGTTTCCTGACCCGTCAATCCAATGAGGCCGATGGCCGGAGTTATCTCCTGTCTCTATCGGAGAGCGGGAGATCCGCTTTCCAAGATCTGGCTCCAAAGCTGTTGGCGGTCGAGCAGAAGATGCTGAGTGGATTGGCGCCACAAGAGATTGAGGCGATGCTGGATATCATGACCAGGATCCGCGCAAATCTCGACACGATGGCAGGGGATGCGGGCGTTTAACTTCACGGTGAAATGACCCCGAAGTCTGGTCTTCGGAAAAGGAAAAAGGCGGCCCAGGAGCCGCCTTTTTTGTTTCTGCTGGACCTGTCTCTTAGTCGAGCCGGCCGCTGGCATGCGCGAGCATCGTGTAGACCTTGCCCGTGTCTGAGGTCAGGTAGGTCTGACCGAGCATGTTGTCGCGGTCATTACGGGAGACCTGGGACAGGAGCTGCTCGAAATCGGACACGTACCGTTCGACAGCAGTCCGGAACTCCGGATCACGTGCATATTTCTGACGGATCTCATCAAAGGTCTGCTGACCCTGCAGTGTATAGAGGCGGCGGGTGAAGACATGCCGCTCACCGCTGCGGTAGCGTTCCCAGAGGTCGATGAAGGTCTCGTGGTCGATCGCACGGGCGATATCGACAGACAGCGAGTTCAGGCTTTCCACCGTTTGCAGCGGCGAACGGCCCTGTTCGGTGTCGGACGACGCGTCGTCATCTCGCGAGGCCCGGCGCAGCAGATCGGAAACCCAGCCTTTCCCGGTCGAACCAGACGTGTCCGGCTGTGCAGGCTGTTGGCGGCGGGTGTTGACCGGACCGCGGGCTTCCGGCTGCTGCGGAGCCGCTGGGCGCGGCTGAGCAGACTGCTGTGCAAAGACCGGAGCTTGCGGGATCTGCGGAGCAGGGGCGGGCGCTGGGGCCGGCGCAGGAGCTGCCGACGCTGTTGCCACCTGAGCCTGAGGCTTGGAGATGTCGAGCGCGTTCGATTGTTTTGCAACAATGTCCGACAGCTCGGTCAGGGCGCGGATTTGCTCGTTGACCACCTTACGGAGCGCTGCAGAAGACTCTTCTGCTTCGTCCGGAAGGTTGAGCACGCCTTGCTTCAGCTCGTTGCGGGTCGCCTCCAGTTCGCGGTGAACGTCGCGGGCCACATCGCGCATACGTGTCGCCGCGTCGTTGAACCGGTCGGACGCATCGCTGACCGTTCTGCTCATTTCCGCGATGATGTCGTCCTGAGCGGCTCGGATGGCATCGCGGGCCTTCTGGCCCTCCATTCCGGCTGTCAGGCGCATGCTTTCGAACTGCTCGGAGACTTTCTTGGAAGCAGCTTCGGCGGCTGCGGAGAGCATGCCGGCGGCATCGCGAGCCTTGTCGTCGGCTGTTTCCAGCGTTTCCGACAGGGTTTGTGTGAACGAACGCATGAGCGTGTCGACAGCTTCCGTCTTCGCCAAAAGTGTGTCGGCGACCTCTTCGATCGCACTCTTGCGGTCGGTGACACGGGATTCCACGGAGCGGTTTGTGTCTTCCAGGTACCGAGCCGCTTTTGTGAGCTCTTCTGACTGGTCGCCAAAGCGGTTGGTCAGGTTCTGGATGTCCGCAAGTGTGGTTGCCGTTACATCGCGCAGATTGCTGACCTGTTCGTCGATGAGGCTTGTTGTCGAGTTGGTCTCGGACACAGCCCGGTCGACGGCTGAGCGGAATTCGCCAGCACGGCGTGCCAGGTTGCCTTCTACTTCAGAGAGGTTCTCCCCGGCAGTAGACACGATCGCCTGCAGGTTCGCGTTGGACGTTTCAATCTTGTTGAGGATGTCGGTGACGTCGTTCTCGAGCCGATGTTTGGTATCGGTGAGGAGGCGAGTTGCCTGATCACTGCGCTCGTTGATGGAAGCAACAATCCGGTCGCCGGCCTCAACCAGCGAGCGTGTGGCGTCCAGCCCGGTATGCGCAAAGGTGTCGGTGACATCCTTGCCCTTGACCGTGATGGCTTCAAGGATAGCCCCATGAACTTCCGACAGGCGGCCCGTGAGGTCGTTGGCACGCATTTCAATCGCTGAAATGAGTTCGTTGCCATCGGTGCCGACGATTTTCGCCAGTTCACCAGAGCGCGCACCGAAGGCTTCGTTGAGTGCGGAGGCCTTGTCGAGCATCTCGGTCGCGACTTCGTTGCCGCGATTGACCAACAAGTCAGCGGCTTCGGACACCGCGCTGTTGACCCGGGTGCGGATCATGTTGGCTTCGCCAGACATCTGACCGCGGATCTCTTCCAGCGTGCGCGCAAGTGTCATGCGTGCTTGTTCGCTTTCGGCGGACAGGTTGCCGGAGATTTCCGCAATCAAGCCCGACAGCTCGCTGCGGACCTTGTCGCTTTCGCCGGTGAGGGAACCAGTGAATTCGGCCAGTGTGCCAGCGTAAAGCGTGCGCGCTTTTTCGCTCTCTGCAGCCATGGCGCGGGCAGCGTCGCCGACTGCTACCAGAACCAGTTCGCGGATCTTGGCGCTCTCGCCGGACATGGCCCCAGTTGCCTGTTCCATGGTCTGGCTGATTTGGACGGCTGCACGCTGGCTTTCGCTGGTCAACGAGCCGCTCGCCTGTGCAACGGTCTGGGTGATCTGCTCGGCAGCTTTCTGGCTCTCGCCGACCAGGATGCCGCGGGCTTCGCCAACGGATCCAAGAACGATCTGGCGCATCCGGTCGCCTTCGCCGGAGAGCTTCGCGGTCGCATCGTTCAGGGCACCGTCCACGATCTCAACCGTGCGGGTGCGCTCATCGGCAAGCGACTGAACCGCGCTGGCGACAGCTTCCTGAACCATATCGCGGAGACGCGTGCTTTCGGTCGACAAGGTTGCGCCGGCCTCAGAAATGACAGCGGTCAGGATATCGCGAGCGCGCTCGCTTTCACCTGTCAGTGTGCCGGAAATGCTTTCCAGGCGCTCATTCAAGACGGTTTCCAGCTGACTGGCGCGCGTGTCGAGCGTTTCTGCGACTTCGAACACCTTGGCACCGAGGGAAACATTGATCTCAGCAATGCGCTCAGACAGGGATTCCGTCAGTTGCTCGCTCTGCTTGCCCAGGACCGAACCGGCTTCTGCCAGGCGGTTGTCGAGGGCAGAGGTCATTTCGTCCTGACCTTCAACGAAGGCCTGAGCGATCTCTTTGGTGCGTGAAATCAGGGTATCGGAAATCTGACGTGCACGGGCATCGAGGGTCTCATCAATCCGGTCGGTGCCGCTGGTCATGGTTGCGGTCAGGAGCTCTGCCTTCTCGGCCATGGCGCCCGCGGCTGTATCGACATGTGATGTCAGCTTGGTGCCGATTTCATCAACCCGGTTTGCAAGTGTGTTGCCTGCAGCTTCAACACGCTGGCCAAGTTGCAACGTGATTGCATCGGAACGGTCTGCGAGGACGTCCGTGATGTTGCGGGTCTTGTCCTCCAACGTGTCGCTGATGACGGTGGTACGTTGTTCGATGGCATCGCCAAGGATCTGCGTCCGGGACTCCAGCGCAGCTTCAAACGCAGCCGTGCGTTGGTCCAGGGTCAGATCCAAGGTGTTTATATGGCTGCCAAGCGAGGAGTCCATCGTGGAGATCCGCTCGCCGAGCGTGGTGTCCATGGTGGTTACACGCTGCTCTAGAGAAGCATCCATTGTCGAGATGCGATCGCCGAGCGTTGCATCCATGGTGGTGAAGCGATGCTCAAGAGACGTATCCATAGCCGCGATGCGGTCCCCAAGGGACGCGTCCATCGTGCTGATGCGGTCGGTGAGCGTGGAATCGATGGCCGAGAACCGCTGATCCAGGGACGCATCCATGGTCTCGATTCGCTCGCCCAGCTTGCTGTCCATCGTTTCGATGCGATTGCCGAACGTAACGTCCAGGGTCGACAGACGGCTGTCGAGAGCCTCCGACAACAACAGAGTTTTGGTGTCGAACGCATCGATCAACTGACCGCCGCGATCCGAAACGATGGTCTCCAGCTCGCCCAAACGGTTTGCAAGGCCATCGTTGAGCGCCTGACCGCGGACTTCGATGGTCTCAGCGATCTTGCCGCTGATCTCATTGATGTCGCCGGCAACGCGGTCACCGCGGCTGCCGATGAGCTCGGCGAGTTGAGTGCCGGTTTCGGCGAGTTTCTGAGTGAGAGAGCCGGTTTGTTCGCCAAGACCTGCAGCGAACTGGCCGGAAACGCTTTCCAGGGTCTCGCGGAAGCCGATGGTCTGCTGTTCAAGGATGCTGGCCATTTCATTGCTGCGGGCAGCAAGACGCTCATCCAGCTCGGTGCCGTTGATCGAAATGGCCGTGTAGATCCGCTCGGAGATATTGTCGAGCTTGTCGGCCAATTCGCCGCCGCGGACCGAAATGGTCTGTGTGAGAGAACCAGCTGTTTCGTCCAGTTTGGCTGCGATTTCGCCGCCGCGCAGGGACAGGTCGACAACGATGCTTTCGCCAGTGCCGCGCAGGATTTCTGCAACCTCGGTGGAGCGGCTGGAGAGGGTTTCGACGATCTCCGCACCCCGGATGGAAATGGTATCGGTGACGGTCTGACCTTTTTCGGAAATGCTCTCGACAACCCTGTTGCCGGTTTCCGCAAGCGCCTCGTCCAGATGAGTGACGCGGGTGTCGACCGTTGTCACCAGTTCTTCGGTCCGTGCCGTGATGGTGTCGATCAGGCGGCCGGAGGTCAGAGACAGGTTCGCGTTGATCTCTTCGCCACGCGCCGTGATGGTATCGCCGACCTGAGTACCTGTGGTTTCAAGCGCGGTGCGGAATTCATCCGCCTTGCTGCTAAGCGTATCGACCACTGTGGTGCTCGACGTGGTCAGCGTTTCGTTGATCTCCAGGCCACGCTTGGTCAGGGTTTCGACGAAGGTATTGGCGGTCTCGGCGAAGCGTTCGTTCACCTCATTGCCACGGTAGGAGAGGGTCTCATACATCGTGGTGCCGGTTTGCGAGAGGTTCTCGACCAGCTCGGTGCCGGTGGTGGACAGGCGGGCCACATAGTCTTCCGCGCGGACGGTGAGGGATTCAACCATCTCGTTGCCGGAGGCGTTGAGCGTCGCGCCAAGGGACTCGATCCGCGAATCCACGGTGCTGGTGAGTTCTTCAACCCGTGCATTCACCGCGTCGATCATCCGCTGGGTCGCTTGATCGACATTCGACCCGAGTTCACCAGATGTATCAGAGAGCTGAGAGGCAAAATTCTCGTGCGCGCCGGCGATCGTTTCCCGAACCCGCTCGGCGTTCATGACAATTGCTTCGCGCTGGGTGACCAGCTCTTCGATCAGAGAACGGATTTTCAGCTCATTGTCGTTGTAGGAACGTTCCAGCGAAGACACTTCGTTGTGAACCAGCACCTCCAGCTCGCTGGCCCTGGCGATGGCGCGTTCAATGCCGTCGCCCATAGCGGCCACTTCGCGGCGGATGGCCTGGCCAACGCTCAAGATGGATTCCTTGGCCATGTCTTCCGGTTCGGCGAGGCGAAGTGCAACTTCTGTCATGCCGCGGGCAACGATGCGCATTTCCTGCGCGCGCCAGATCATCATGGCCATGACAAAGAAGAAGATGATCGGAACAACGATCCCGATGGCAGCCAGGATCATGTCCGGAGACTGCATAAGTGTTTCTGCATCCGTGACGCCAGCAACCCGGTCGGCGAACGAAGACATGAAGAGGCTGGTGCCGAGCGCGGCCCAAACGGCGCTCAGGGCAAATGCACCCCAGAAAGGCGCTGTCGATGGCCGGCGTTGCAGGGCGTAAATCAGATTGCCGATGTTCCGGCGGTCGTCATTGGCAGCAGGCGGTCGTCCACCGCGTCCACGGCGGCGTGCCGGGCGCTGGTTGTCTTTGTCCGCTTCGCTGTTGTCCGCAGTCTTGGCAGCGCGCCGTGACGGGCGCTCATCGCTCGGCGTTTCCTGTTCCGCCGGTTGATCTGCCGCTGAAGCTTCAGGGCCGCCGAAATCGAGCTTAAGCGCTTCTTCAACCGCAGACAGAGCTGCTTCCGCCGGATCTTTCGCCTTCGTCGGATTTGCCATTTTTGGGTCGCCTCACATCCGTACTCTTTACACACCGGTGATCTCAGGCAGCTTTTCGCTGCCATGAGGGTCAACCGGATGCGCCGATCTTGAACCGAGACTAACACTGTTTCCGGTTCGGATCATAAACTCTGGGAAGGGCCGCCGCTGACCCGCTGCAACCATGAAGGTTGACAGCATTCTCCCCATCTTGCCGCATCAGTTACTGTAATGGCACAATCTCTCCTAACGAACAAGAAACAGCAATCGCCTGAATCACTTAGGAGGGGGATCTCATGCCTCAAACGAAGCAAAAGCACGTAACGGAAAGCGAAACGGGACCGGCAAAAAAATCTGCACTTAATGCAGGCAGTTTGTCACCTGCACAAAAGCGCTGGTTGAAATCAGGGCTCGCCCAGTCGGGAGGAAAGTTGCCTCTCTTTGATGATCAAGGCCGCCAGGTTCCCGCTCGCACGATCCGTTCCTGCATCGATGCAGGTTGGGCAGAGCCTTGGTTTTCCAATCCAATCAAGCCTGACTGGTTGGTTTGCAAGCTCACTGCAGACGCGTTCGAATTATTGACCGCAAGTCAAAAAAACGAAAAAAGTTAATGCGAATCATTTTATTAAAATTTTAGCGATTCAGGAAACCTGCGAAAAAGCAAGGGATTTTTCTTCTGGTTCGGCGCAGGCCCTTAATGCTCGTTAACCAAGAAATCAATTTTTTGGGGACATGCTCGAATTTGCAATCGTGAAACGCCTGATTTAACCGGGCGTTTGGGTCTTCGCTGCACACTCATACCCCTGTAGAGCTTGCGGCAGGGTGCCGCCAGGCATGTGTTGAGTATTTCGGAGCACCCTTATGGCCCCTTCATCGATGGCACGCGTGTCAGGACGCGCCAGTCCCGAAGCACCAATTGACCTGGTGCAGCTGGCGACAAACACACTGGGCAACCGTGATCTCGAGGTTCAGGTTCTTCACTTGTTCAAGTCGCAATCCCGAATGACGCTGGAGCGTTTGGAAAATGAGACGGATCCTTCTGTCCGCGCCGACCTCGTTCACACGCTCAAAGGCTCAGCGCGGGCGATCGGTGCTGCGCGCGTCGCGACGGCCTGTGAGTGTCTGGAAGGGGACTTGAAAGCTGCACCTAATGCACCGACGACAGGTCTCGTCGCGGCGGTCACAGAAGCCAACGGGTATATCTGCGATCTGCTGGAAGGCTGATTTCTCTCAACGCCAGACTCTGTATTCCATCCATAAATGGCATGGTCCTTGACCTTTTGTCCGGAACCTTTATGTCGGGTCATCGAGAGACACTTTTATCCTTGGACGCGACTATGCCAAAAATCACCTTTGTAACTGCCGATGGAGCCCGGACGGAAGTTGATGCCGCCGAAGGGTCCACGGTTATGGAAAACGCCATCAAGAACATGGTTCAGGGCATTGAAGCTGAGTGCGGCGGCGCCTGCGCGTGTGCGACCTGCCATGTTTACGTCGATGATGCATGGTCGGGCAAAACCGGTTCGCCGGAACCGATGGAAGAGGACATGCTTGACTTTGCCTATGACGTGAAGCCGACGTCGCGTCTGTCTTGCCAGATCAAGGTGACGGGCGACATGGACGGCCTGGTCGTCCACGTCCCGGAACGTCAAGCTTAAGACGCTTCGCAGTCCCAACTGAAAAACCCCGCCGGAGCGCTCCGGCGGGGTTTTTGTTTGTTGCCAGTTATTATTCTGCCGGTTGGGCAGCTGGTTTGCGGAACCACCAATCAACCTCATTTCCGTCATCCGGGTTGGACGGGATCATGGTCGAGAGGAACAGGCTGACGGCGGCCATTCCGGCGCCTGCCAGGAACACGGCTGCCGGGGAGACCAGCCAGACCAGTCCGAACACCACCGGGATGAAGACTGCAGCGATGTGGTTGATTGTAAAGGCAACACCTGCTGTCGGTGCGATGTCAGCCGGATCGGCGATCTTCTGGAAGTAGGTCTTGATAGCAATCGCGATTGCAAAGAAAGCGTGATCGATCACGTAGAGCGCCGCGGCAACAGTTGCATTGGTGACGAAAGCATAGGTCACGAAGACCCCGATCAGGCCGACATACTCAAGGATCAAGGCTTTGCGTTCACCGAAGCGGACGATCAGTTTGCCGATCTTCGGCGCGAGCAGCATGTTGAAGACGCCGTTGATCAAGAAAAGCCCGGCAACCTCATGAACATCGTAGCCAAAGCGTTCGACCATCAGGAAGCCGGCAAAGACTGTGAAGATCTGCCGGCGGGCACCGGCCATGAACGTCAACGCGTAATAGAGCCAGTAGCGCTTCTTCAGGATCAGCTTCTTGTGCTGCGGAACACCTTCCTTGAAATGCGGGTAGGCCATGATGAGGAAGGCCAGCACAACAATGGTCAAGCCACCGGCGATCGCGAAGACCACCGTGAACGACAGGTTGAACGTCTTCCAGGCAATGAAAATCAGACCGTAGGCAATCAGCTGGGCGAATGAGCCCACAGCCAGGATTTTGCCCATACTGGCAGCCGCTGTTGCCTTGGGTAGCCATTGCAGGGACAGCGATTGCGCCATGGTTTCGTAATAATGGAAGCCGATCGACATGATCAGGGTCGTTATGTAGAAGCCAAGCGCGGTGGGGAAGTACCCGGTAATTGCCACACCGACGCCGAGGAGCAAAAGCGAGAGATAGGCCAGCGTTTGCTCGCGCATCACAAGCAGCAGATAAACGGCGAGAAAGCTCAGAAAACCTGGTATTTCACGGATGGACTGCTGGATGCCAATTTCCCGGCCGGTGAAGTCCAGCTCCTGAACCGCAAAATTGTTCATCAGGTTCCACCAGGCAGCAAAGGACAGCTGCATGGCTCCGGCCATGATCATCAAGAGGACGGCAGGCGAGCGCCACCCGGTCAATTCATTTGGGTTTGTGCTTTGTGTGAAGTACGTCATTTGTTTCTTGCCAAAAAAGTGGGTGCTGGCAGCGCTGCGGTTCGCTTGTACTTCGATTGCGCTCTTGCGTGTTAGCGCTGTTTTGTCATGATATGTTTCTGTTTCGCCAATCCCATGTAACATCAAAAAGGGCAGGTTATGCCGATCCATCCGGAGTTATCCGCGTTTCCCGATCATGAGGTGAAGGCGAAGATCATCGGATATGCCAACAGTCAGAGAGCCGGACCCGGACATAACGGATGGCACTCGCACGACTCAGCCCAACTCTTTCACGTCGTCAAAGGCTCGATTGCGATCGATACTGAAGTTGGAACCTTTTTCGCCCCGCCGGAGCGGGCAGTCTGGCTGCCGCCACGGATCGCGCACGAAACCCGCTATCTGACCGATACTGAAATCCGGTTCGTTTACGTGAGTTATGACTACGCCCAGGATTTGCCGAAGACGGCGCAGGTTATTCAGGTGACAACGTTGCTGCGAGCCTTGATCCTGGAGTTCATGTCCTACCCGCGCGCGGAAACCATTGATGGACCGGCAGGCCGGATCGCTGATGTCATTCTTGATCAACTGAAAATGCTGCCGGCAGCGCCGCTTCAGCTGCCGATGCCGCAAGACCCGAGATTGAGAGACTTGTGCGATGGCTTGGTGCGCTGTCCCGCTCACGTCCCGGCGCTCGCCGAGGCCGCGGCACAAAGCGCCATGTCTGTCCGGTCCTTTGAGCGCCGGATCAAAGCGGAGACCGGGATGAATTACCGGACGTGGTGCCGGCAGGTAAAGCTGTTTCGCGCGCTTGAACTTTTGGCCGCCGGCCGCAGTGTGTCGGATGTCTCGCATAAACTTGGCTATGAGGGACCGAGCGCGTTTGTCGCGACCTTTCGGAAGGCATTCGGCGTGACGCCCGGGCGGTATTTCGGCAGTCCGGACGGCTGATTGATCTGCCTCATGGCGAAGGACCTTGGCGGAGGCCTAGTTTCCTCTGAAGAAATTTAAGGGAGTAACGCCATGTTCAAGAAAATCCTTGTTCCCATCGATCCGGCTGAACCGAAATTTGCCGATGATGCTCTGGCGAAAGCAGCTCAGATGGCCCGCGACTACAGTGCCAAGATCCATCTGCTCGGAGTTTGTCCGGAAGTGCAGAGCTTCGTCGCAAGCCAGTTGCCGGAAGGCTTTCAGGAAAACGAGCTGAGGGAAACCGCTGGCATCCTGCAAAAGATCGGCGATGCGTTGGACGTGCCGGAAGGGGTGGTCGATGTCATGGTCCGGGTTGGATCGGTCTACCATGAAGTGATCGAGGAAGCTGAAAAGGCAGAGTGTGACCTCGTGTTGATGTCATCCCACAAACCGGGGCTCTCCACCTATTTTATCGGCTCAAATGCCGCCCATATCGTCCGTCATGCGCCGTGCTCGGTCATGGTACTGCGCGACAGCTGAGGGCTAGCCCTGCTTCTCTGGAGGAGGAAGACGGTGGTGGGCGAAAGCCTGCCGCCGTTTTTTAGTTTCAGATTACCTGATTACCCGTCCGTGTCATGAGTGCTGCGACGGCGATATAGCGGAACGGATAGAGGTCCGGTGCGGCTTTCAGCAAATGAATGGCTTTTTCGTAGATCTGCTCAACAAGAGTGTCCCGCTGATCGTTTGCCGGGAGTGCGTTTCTGAGAACCGCTTCAGTAAAGGCGCGGAAGAAATTGACGTAATCGCGCGCGTACGTTTCTCGATCTCCATCCGCGGAAAAGCGCTCATTGAAGGAGACAGGGATCTCGTAGGATATCGCGTAGTCAATCTGGAAAAGCCCGGCAGCGCCAAGTGCCGGATCGCTGACAGGCCCTGTCAGCTCCTCCAACGTCCGCATATAGACCGGTTGATAGTAAGCCTCGTAAACGTCCTGGGATATCGAGCCGTCTTCGACGAAACAGCGAACCGCATCGTTTAGAAGATCATAGATGCCGTCGCAGGTGCTGGCGGTCTCATTTGCGCCGAACACCTGCAGCAGCAGCTTGCCGCCTGGCACCAGTTCTCTGGCGCGGGCTTTCAGGAAGGTCGCGATGTCTTGCCGTGCGAGCTTTGAAAAAACCGCCTGATCTTCTTCCGATACGAAGCCGTTGTTGCGGACAGCGCTTGGACCATTTGGAAAAATGTAACCCGGCAGCGTCGCAATGGGTTTTCTGGAAAGGAAGCCGATCGCGTTGAACGTCGTGGCCATATGTAGGCTTCTATCCGGCAGCAGTTGGTCATACATCGAGCCGCCAACAACGGACGAATAGACATTCGGCTGTCCAAAAACGGAGTGCCCCTCCGGCCGCAGAGAACGCAAGAGGCTTGAGAAGTCATTGGTCGGGAGGTCTGAATGGATCGTCTGGATCGGCCGGTTTGTACGCTGCACCAGGCGGGACACGGGCCTGCTCAACGCCGCGATGGAGTTTCGCCCCTCAGAGCAGCCGAAATCGGCCAGACAAATCGGCCCGCTGGCGTCGATCGGCAGCGCATCGGCGGCGGCTTCCAGATGGTCAAGGACAGCAGCCGTTGCGTCCCACTGAGGTGTGGAGTTCTGATTGTAAAACCCGCCACCGGTCATGCCGGTCGTTGTTGCATGGGCGACCGGTGAGGCAGAGGCGGGCGATTTCTGTCCAGACATATTCTGCGCCCCTGTCGGCGGGTTAGCGGGCCAGTTCCTTCATGGCGTCCGTCAGTCCTTCCACGGTCATCGGGAACATGCGGTTTTCCATCAATTCCTGCATCATCTGGATCGAAGGCGTGTAGCGCCAGTGTTCCTGGCGCACGGGATTGAGCCAGACCGCGCTGTTGTAGAGCCCGGTGACGCGTTGCATCCAGGCAGATCCTGCTTCTTCGTTCCAGTGCTCCACCGATCCACCCGGATAGGCGATCTCATAGGGGCTCATGGAAGCATCACCGACGAAGATGATCTTGTAGTCGGACGGGTACTTGTGCAGCACGTCAATCGTTGGCAGCCGCTCGGTGTGGCGCCGTCTGTTCTCCTTCCAAACCGTCTCATAGAGGCAATTGTGGAAGTAAAAGTGTTCCATCACCTTGAATTCGGACCGCGCGGCAGAAAAGAGTTCTTCGCAGACCCGGATGTGATCGTCCATCGATCCACCAATGTCGAAGAACAGAAGCACCTTGACGGCATTGTGCCGTTCGGGGCGCATCTTGATGTCGAGAAGGCCCTTGTGAGCGGTCGCCTTGATCGTGTGATCGAGATCCAGCTCTTCTGCTGCGCCCGTGCGGGCGAAATTGCGCAGCCGTTTCAAGGCAACTTGGATGTTGCGGGTGCCAAGAAGCTGGGTGTCATCGAGATCCTTGAACTCGCGTTTGTCCCAGACCTTCACGGCACGCCGGTGCCGGCTTTCCTTTTGGCCAATCCGGATGCCTTCCGGATTGTACCCGTAAGCGCCAAATGGCGAAGTACCCGCTGTGCCAATCCACTTGTTGCCGCCCTGGTGGCGTTTTTCCTGTTCCTTGAGGCGCTCAGCCAAGGTCTCCATGAGCTTCTCAAATCCGCCCATGGCCTCGATCTGTGCCTTTTCCTCTTCGCTCAAGTGCTTTTCGGCGAGCTTGCGAAGCCAGTCCTCAGGGATCTCCGTGATGGGCACGTCGCTCATCAGCTCCAGCCCTTTGAAAACGGTCCCAAACACCCGGTCGAACTTGTCGAGATTGCTCTCGTCCTTCACCAGCGACAGGCGCGCCAGGTAATAAAAATCCTCGACGCTGCGCTCAGCCAGATCCTTATCCAGCGCCTCCATCAGCGTCAGATACTCACGTAAGGAGACCGGGATTCCGGCGGATTTCAGTTCGGTGAAAAAGGTAATGAACATGCGGTGAGAGTAACGGTGGCAGCGGTGGGTGTCGAGCCGTTCTTGAAGTAATAGGGGTCGTAACTGGAGGCGCTCGGACGGATAATGCGATCAGATTCGTTGAGGACCTCTGGCAACTCTCGCGATCAAGCTTTCCCGGACGCAGCGAAGCAAGATCCGGGACCAGACGGGCACTCAGCTTTTAGAAATGAGTTGGTTTGAATGCAAGGCACCGGCTCAAGGCCGGTGCGGCATGTAGGCGATACTTCGATCGAAGGTTCGTGTTCGTCCTTGATCTAACGCCTCAAATAGTTGGTCAGCTGCCGTTTGTGGACCGGCCGCCCTTGAGGTCCGGATGGAGCGTCTTGCCAAGGATGTGGTGATCCCGGCCGATGACGTGATGGCCGGTGCCTACAATTAGCGGATCTGGCTGGCCGACCACGCGGGTGTTTTTGCCCGGATAGGGCAGGGAGGACAGGAAATGCTCCATGCAGTTGAGGCGGGCGCGTTTCTTGTCGTCCGACTTGACGATGGTCCAGGGCGCATCGGCGGTGTCGGTGTAGAAGAACATGGCTTCCTTGGCCTCGGTATAGTCGTCCCATTTGTCGAGAGACGCCTTGTCGATTGGTGAGAGTTTCCACTGCTTCAGTGGATCGACTTCCCGCTGCTTGAAACGGCGGCGCTGCTCGTCGGATGTCACCGAGAACCAGTATTTGAACATCAAAACTCCATCACGAACCAGCATCCGTTCGACTTCAGGGCACTGACGCATGAATTCCAGGTACTGGTTGGGGGAGCAGAAGCCCATGACCCGTTCGACACCGGCGCGGTTGTACCAGGACCGGTCGAAGAACACCATTTCCCCGCCTGAGGGCAGGTTCTCAATGTAGCGCTGGAAGTACCACTGTTTGCTTTCGCGCTCTGTCGGCTTTTGAAGCGCAACCACGCGGGCCGCCCGCGGGTTCAGGTGTTCGTTGAATCGCTTGATCGTACCGCCTTTGCCAGCCGCATCCCGGCCTTCGAAAATGAGAACAATGCGCTGATCGGTGTCCTGAACCCATTGCTGTGCTTTCAACAGCTCTGCCTGAAGGGCCGCTTTCCGTTTTTCATAGGGCGCCCGCTTCATCTTGTTGGCGTAAGGGTATTCACCGGTTTCGAAGACATGATTGATCGCTGCCGGATCGCGCCGCATTTGGGCGAGCTGATGCAAGCGCTCGTTGGCTTCTTTTTGTTCAGCTGTTGCGGGAGCCGGGGCCGCTTGCGCCGGAGTTTTCCGGGTGCGCTTCGGAGCTGGCTTTTTGGCCGGTTCGGTCAAGGTCCCGTTGTTGGCGGGTGCCTGGGTTTTGCTTTCGGTTGTAAGTGTCTCTGCGGCCATTTTGCGTCCTCTCTTCGGGTCGCAAAATGGCTACGCCAGCAAAGTAATTTTTGCATTGATAAGGGTCAATTCCGTAGCGGTATTCTAGTCGAGATACTTGTGTTTGGTTAAGTTGGTCTTGCAGATTTCGACCAAAGGTTGCTGATGCGCTGATGCCTATTTGCGGTGTTTGACTTTCAAGTACTTGAGCAGAGGATACGCTGGTCCGGTTAGCTTGTCGTTTTGCTGCTCTGGGACTCGGTCTCAGCTTCAGCGGAGGATAAAAGTTCGCCCATGAAGTCGGACACGCTGGGGCCCTTTGTTGCGATGAACGGCGCTGGCCGGCAGACGGCAATCGCGGCAATGCCAATCCTTGCGGTCAAAATGCCGTTGATAACGCCCTCGCCGAGACGTGCTGACAGGCGTGCTGCCACGCCGTGTCCAAGCACTTGTGAGGCAAGGCTGTCACCTGCAGCCATGCCGCCGGTAACTGCAAGATGGGCCAAGACGTGCTTGGCCAGCCGGATAAAGCCGAGCGTGCCCGGACGTCCACCGTAAAGGGTCGACAGGCGCCGAATGATGCGGACGTTTTCAAACAGGACCATTAGAAGGTCGACCAACGCCCGGGGGCTGACAGCCGTAACGATGGAGACCCGCTTGGCACTGTTCATGACGATCTTGCGGGCTTCCTGGTCCAGAGCCTGCAAAAGATCGCGCTCAGCCAGCATCACCAGATCCTTGCCGTCGATGATCTCGCGCATATGGCCACTCAACGTCTTGCGTCCAAGCGCGGTCTCCGGCCGGTCCTGGTAAATGGCGAGGAGGTCTTTCAGGCCGTTCTGAGCTTTCTCAGCATCATCGGTGTCAGCAGCGGTCTGTAAACGCTCCCGGAGATCATCGATGCGCTTGAGACGGAGAACACCGGCAAGTTCGCGCGCGGTCAAGCCAATCAGTCCGGCAACGGCGATGGCGGCAAGGGCGACGCCAAGCCATCCGAGCCAGTCGGTTCTGGAAAAGAGATCCCGGATCAGACTGTCCACGGCTAGGCCAATGCTGAGGGAAACAAGACCACCGAGACCAACCAGAAGCCATTTGCCGAAGCTGGAGCCGGACTTGGGTGTGCTGGCCGAGCGGGGGAGGCGCGGGGCTTCCTCGTCAAGCACCTCTTCGGTGACCAATGCGTGGCCGGCAGATGGGTTTTCTGTTTGGTCGTCGGAGAGCTGAACCTTGCTGTCATCGAGACGGAAGGCGGCCGGTTTGCGGGGCGGGCGGTTGTTCGTATCGGTCATGCCAGACGGTCTCCGAGAAGGAATTCCAAGGCCCGGTCGAGGCGTATATGGGGTAGGGACAGTGTCAGGCCTTCTGCGGTCGTGTCCAGCTTCGGCGGCCGGAACCGCATGAACTGCAGTGAAGGATCAGTCTGACGCGGAGTTTGGCCGGTGTCTTGAGAAAGTGATTCAATATCCTCAAAGAGCATGTTCGGGTTTTCCGGTAAGTCTCCGGGAAACATCGCGATTTCCGTATTGCCGTCGTAGGTTTCTCCGTCGATCTTCTCGCCTGGCAGGGGTGTGCCGAGGATTGCGGGCAGCTTCTGGCCCTTGTGGCGGACACTGGCTTCCCGGGTCGCACGCACGGCTGCGAGCGCAAGGACATCAACTTCAGCGCCCTTGAACCGGGCGCGGTCAGCGGCTCTTCCTACCAGGCGGTGCGTGATCGCTTCCAATCGGTCGTGATCGGTGCGGTGAACATGGTCGGCCTTGGTCGCCGCAAAGAGGATCCGGTCAATCCTTCGGCTGAGTATGGACGACAGCCAGCTACGGCGGCCCGGACGGAATGCCGACAGCACTTCGCTGAGAGCAATTTCCAGATCCAGCATTGCATGTGGGCCCGCGTTTAGTGCCTGCAGGACATCAACGAGGACGATCTGCCGGTCCAGCCGTGCAAAATGGTTGCGGAAGAACGGGCGGATCACATGGGTCTTGTAGGCCTCATAACGCCGCTCCATCATCGCGCGCATCGTGCCCGACCGCGCCGGGGGCGCATCCGGGGCAATGTCGAGTGGTGCAAAGGTGAGCGCTGGAGACCCGTCAAGGTCGCCGGGCATCAGAAACCGACCGGGTGGCAGCATCGACAAGGCATGTGCATCCGCGCGGCAGGCGCTCAAATAGCTTTTAAAAGCCGCTGAGAGTTTCTGCGCAGTTTGTTCATCTTCCGGCGCATCCGCTTTTGCAGCGGCTTCATTTAATGCCTCAAGGTAGGGTCCGGCAATCGATGACCGGTGCTCTTTCCGTGCCCGTGCAACAGCCTCGGCGGAAAAAGTTGCATAGTCCTTGTCGAGCAAGGGCAAATCCAAAAGCCATTCGCCAGGATAGTCGATGAGGTCCAGATGCAGGCGGCCCGGTCCGAGTTTCCGGTAAACGTAGGAGGCGCTTTCATAGTCGATGGTCAGTCTGAGTTCGGACACCTGCCGTGTGGATTGCGGCCAGATCCGGTCTTTGACCAGGGCCTGAACATGGCTCTCGTAGTCGAACCTTGGAACCGCATCGTCGGGCTGGGGCTGCAGGCGTGCACCGGTCATCCTCTGACCCGCTGCGGCGCTGAAGACAGGCAGGCGGCCGCCATGCACCAGATTGTGCACGAGTGATGTCAGGAACACGGTCTTGCCCGCGCGGGCCAGGCCGGTGACGCCGAGACGCAGGCTTGGTACAGCCAGGTCTGTTGCGGCATCTGTCAGATTGGCAAGGGTCAGCCGGGCTTCTTCGGCGAGATTTGTCAGGGATGTCAAGCAATGGCCTCCATGGCCGTCATGTAGGCGTCAGTCTATGGACTTGCAAATGCCAGAGGCGCTTTGGTGATTAGTCGTCCAATTTTGCGGCGAGATCCCGGGGCTTGACGAACCGCTCCAGGTGGCCGGTTCCGATCTGCACTTCATCCCAGCTGGCAATGTCGAAGTCGATGACCGCGAGCGCTCCAGTCGGGAACTTGATCCGCAGATCTGCCATGGCATCTGCATCACCGGTTCCCGCGAGTTCGATTGCGGTCTGCTCGGTGGCCGGGTTGTGTCCAATCACCATGAGCTGTTGGGCCCGTCCGCCATGGCGCCGGATCACGTTGGTGTAGCTGAGATCGCTTTCGTCGTAGATATCGGACAACAGATGGATCTGCGCTTCCTGGGGTTGAAAGGGCAGGGTCCGAGAGAGCGTCTCGCGGGTTCGCAAAGAGGTGGAGCACAGAATGCGGTTCGGAAGGAGGTTTTGTTCGCGCAGATACCGCCCCATCACGCGGGCTGCAGATTTCCCGCGTCCGTTCAATGGACGGTCAAAATCTGCAAGATCGGCGTCTCCCCAGTCGGATTTTGCGTGCCTAAAAAGGTAGAGACGCATGCAGATGCCCTCGCTTTTGTCCTTTGGAGCCGAACCGGGTCAATTCTGGCGGGCCAATGCTTCTGTGAAAGACGCGATTGCCGGGCCAATGTCAATTTCCTGGGTTGGTAGAGTGTAGGCCATCCATAGGGTGAAGTCGGCTTTCGCACCGGCAAAATGCCAGAAGGTTTCGCATTGGGTCGCGTTATCCCGCGTTCCGGTCTTGAAGGAAATGCCTGTCTCGGCGGGGCCGCTTAACAAGATGGATTCAAACCCGGCTGCCTTATAGCTGCGTGAAAAACTAACTGCTTCGCGGCGTCCTGAGCCTTGCAAGTGCATCCGCAATACCGCGGTAATGCCGTCGCGGCCGGTATAGATGCAGCCAGCCAGGCTCGAGCCATCACCTTCCATCACCTTGATACGGTAATAAGCTCCAATAACATCCGGACAGCGGAGGCCGGTAAAATGCCGCAGGCCCTCTACATCGCTCTGCCAGCCAGCCTCAGCTTCCGGGCTCACCTGGGCCTCTACGGCATCAATGCCGGAGAGTGTCCAAGCGCCGATCAAGCAGAGGAGGGCAAGTTTCGTCAGATGGAGCATGTCAGATGCGTCCTGTGATCGGATTATCCCCGTTCCCGGCGTGCCATGAATGCCAGACGTTCAAAGAGATGGACATCCTGTTCATTCTTCAGCAAAGCACCGTGCAGGGGCGGAATCAATTTCCCACTATCCTGTTGGCGCAAGGTCTCAGGGTCAATGTCTTCATTTAGAAGCAGCTTGATCCAATCGATAAGCTCCGAGGTTGACGGCTTCTTCTTCAGGCCGGGAACATCCCGGACTTCAAAGAACATGCGCAGTGCTTCGTTGAGCAAGCGCTGCTTGATGCCCGGAAAGTGAACTTCGACGATTTCTGTCATCGTCTCGGCATCCGGGAATTTGATGAAGTGGAAGAAACAGCGGCGCAAGAACGCGTCCGGCAGGTCCTTTTCGTTGTTCGACGTAATGATCACGACGGGGCGCTGTTTGGCGCGAACCGTTTCACCGGTCTCGTAAACGTGGAACTCCATGCGATCGAGTTCGAGCAGAAGGTCGTTCGGAAACTCGATATCCGCCTTGTCGATTTCATCGATCAGCAGAACCGGTTTTTCCGGTGCCACGAACGCATCCCAGAGTTTGCCTTTGCGTATGTAGTTGTTGATGTCCTTGACCCGTTCGTCGCCAAGCTGGCTGTCGCGAAGACGGGACACGGCATCGTACTCATAAAGGCCTTGCTGCGCTTTGGTTGTCGATTTCACATGCCACTCGATCAACGGGGCGTTGAGGGCCTGGGCGACCTGTTCAGCAAGGACAGTCTTTCCAGTTCCCGGTTCGCCCTTGACCAGAAGGGGCCGCTCGAGTGCGACTGCGGCATTGACCGCAACTCTCAGATCCTCAGTGGCGATGTAACTATCGGTGCCTTCAAAGCGCATGTGGGTGTCCCTGTCATTCATGTTGCCGAAAGGTGGCAGGCGGGCGCATGGGATGCAAGTCAGCTTTTTGCCGAGTGTGCCGGTTGAGCACCGGTAAGTGGAGACTCTTGCCTGTTCGCTGGGAAGTTTTTGCCGCTCTGAACACGGTGTGCCGCTGTCGTTCGCCGATAGGTAAACGAGGAAAATTGTTTTATCTGACTGATATTATTTATTGAATCCGACTTCTGTTCAGTTTGGCACATTGCTTGCTGATCCTCTTCGAAACCGGGCTGTCCTTGTTCAGGAGCATGCCCACAGTGACCAAGAGGACGAAACATGGGTATTTACGGGGCGATCAACTCCGCCGTTTCTGGTTTGTCAGCGCAGGCGACCGCGCTTGAAAATATCTCGGGCAACGTTGCGAACTCACAGACGGTTGGGTTCAAGCGTCTCGATACGACCTTCTCCGATCTGGTATCCGGTGGTGGGTCCACGCAGGCCGACCAGGTGTCAGGAACAACCTATGCCACGTCGCGTGCAACCAACACGATCGGCGGCGACATCTCATCTAATGACGTTGATACCTATATGGCCATCAATGGCGAAGGTTACTTCGTCGTGACACAGGCAGCCGATTTTGTTGACGGCTCTACAACCTTTGCAGATGATTCCTTCTACACGCGCGCCGGCGACTTTGAAGTCAACAAGGAAGGCTACTTCGTCAACCAGTCCGGTTACTATCTGAAGGGTTTTCCTCTTGATCCGACGACCGGCAACCCTGTCGGTGACAATCCCTCGGTTATCCAGATTAACAGTCAGCCTCTGGCAGCCAATTCAACGACGACTGTGAGTTATCAGGCCAGTCTGCCGCGGGTTCCAGCAACAACTAATTATGATCCGAATACAACAGACTCAGAGTTGTTGAATGATGGTGCGAACGGAGCGCCTGGGCCAAACCTGGGCAACACCGAAATCGGGGATACCGGCACTCTAGAGGCCGATTTCCTTGCGTCGTCGATCACAGGAGGGTCCGTAACTGCTTACAATTCTAATGGATCTGAGGTTCCGCTCAACATTCGCTGGGCCAAGATCGATAACACCGCAGGTGCTGAAGTCTGGAGCATGTATATCGACACTGGCGGAGAGACCGGGACATCCTATTACAAGGTTGGAGATGTTACGTTTGATGGCACAGGTCAGGTGACTACTGTAGCCAATACCGGCGCAACAGCAGGTCTCGGAGTTACGACCGATGGTACCTCGAATTTCACGCTTGATACCATCACGGTTGGCGGTGTCACGGCTGGTACTGCCGCTGATGCCGCGGACAGCATAACCATCTCCTTTGCAAACGGGTCTCTGACCCAATTTGCTGATCCGGATGGAATTGCAACATCCGTTAACCTTAGCCAGAACGGTTATGCAGCCGGTGAACTCACAAACATCGCCATCGATGAATCTGGCCGCGTGATTGCGAGCTATTCCAACAACCAGACACGTGCACTTTATGAGATTCCGCTGGCAACTTTCCAGGCCGAGCAAAACCTGCGCCGGGTGGATGGAGCGGCCTTTGCTGCGACCTCAGACTCCGGTGATGCCGACCTGTCCGGTGGCGGTGCAGTGATCTCCAACGCCCTTGAGCTCTCCAACGCAGATATTGCGGACGAGTTTTCCAAACTGATCATTACGCAGCAAGCCTATTCGGCAAACTCCAAGATCGTCACCTCTGCGGACGAAATGCTGGACAGCGCCCTGAATATGGTCCGCTAACGCTCATCTGCTGGCGGCTTTTGCCGCCAGCGATCCCTTTTCTGAGTAATTCTGAGGAGTAGCCGCCATGGGACTGACAAGTGCCCTGAACACAGCGGTTTTCGGCATATCGTTCAATCAGCGTCAGATCGATGTAACTGCGTCGAATATCGCGAACGCTGATACGGCCGGCTATTCCAAGAAAACAGTCTCCGCAAATGCTTACTTCGATGGCGAAGGCAATGTCGCCGGGATCGTCACCAACGAGATCAGCCGCATCATCAATGAAGAAATCCAATCGGATTACTTCAATTCCTTGGCCGACACGAACTACGGCAAACAGATTGCGGCTTTCACAGATCGTCTCGACGACATTTTTGGCACCATTGGTGATCAGACCGGCCTATCAGCCCTGGCAGGGGAGTTGACTGCGGCCCTGTCGTCGCTGGTCAACCAACCAGGCAACTACGCCGCTCAGCAGGAAGTGGTGGCTGCTGCTGACGCAATGGCGCGGGAATTGAATTCCTCCTACCAGCAGATCGCCGATTTGCGCCAGGAGGCGGACGAGGCGCTTGCTCGCCAGACGGAGACAGTAAACAGCCTTCTATCCAGCATTGAATCAATCGATGCGGCCATCCGTGATGCCACACAGGCTGGCGTTTCCAGCTCGGAAATGGAAGACGAGCGCGACCGCCTCGTTGAACAGCTTTCCGGCTATCTGGATCTCAATGTCAGCAAAACGACCACGAATACGCTGTTTATTCAGACCAAAAACGGTCAGCCATTGTTCTCTGATGGCGAGGCTGCAACACTTGCCTTTCAGCCGACAAACAGGCTGGGAGCAGATCAGCAGGGTAACGCCATAGTTGCAACGACGGCCGGTGGTGCCCAGTTTGATATCGTACCTGCAGGGGCCTCAGGGCGTGACCGCACGACTGGCACTGGCCTCATGGTCGCAACCATGGAGTTGCGGGACGACGTCCTGATCGAGGCGCAAAAACAGCTGGACACCATCGCAGCTGAACTGTCTCTAGCGTTCTCAAATGTGACGCAAGCCAGCACAGCGGCAACCGTCGGTCCGGATACGGGCTTCGATCTGCCTGTGTCCGGTCTTCAATCCGGCAATACAATCAATCTGGAGTACACCGACTCGGCAGGTCAGTCGCAGACGATCATGCTTATGGCGGTTAGCGATCCAACGCTGTTGCCGCTCGCAGATACAGCAACAACCAATCCAAATGACACGGTTGTCGGCATTGACATCTCCAGCGGTACTCCTGCGACCTACATCACGAATATTATCGCAGCCTTGGGAACCGCAGCGCCGGATTTGCAGGTCTCCAACGACGGCAGTGACAACCTGCGCATTCTCGGTGACAGTACCACCGTACCCAATGCAACAACGGTTGAGAGCTTGTCGGCGAATATCACGCCTTCAGCGACCACCGATCAGGGTTTGGGCCTGTCGATCTTTGTTGACCAGCGTAACGGCACTGAAGTGTTTACCGATGCTCCTGAGAACGGCGGACAGCGCGTCGGTTATGCGAATGGGATTAGCGTTAATCCTGCTCTGCTGGCAGACAGTTCTTTGCTTGTCGATTACCAGACAACCCCAGCTGCAAACTCTGAGAACGATCCTGCGCGGGCGCAGTATCTGCTGAATGCATTGACCAACGAAACTGCCTATTTCGATCCTGAGGCCGGTATGGGCAGCAGCTCGAGCCCGTTCCAGGGAACTGTTCTGGACTACATCAACCAGACGGTGGCCTATCAGGGCAACCAGGCAGCCGATGCAAAGACGTATTCGGATTCCAAAGAAGCTCTGACGCTCAATCTTGCGGTCCGATACGAGGAGAGCTACTCGGTCAATCTCGATGCTGAAATGGCGTTTCTGGTTCAGCTGGAAAACGCCTATGCGGCGAATGCCCGTGTCATGCAGACGATCAATGATCTGATGCAAGAACTTCTGAACGTGGTGAGGTAGCGTATGCCAGTATCATCCATCTCAACGTCGCGGAGTTACCTGACCAGCCAGCTGTTGAACCTCAATGACAAGCTCACTGAGAAGACAACACAGCTGGCGAGCGGCAAGGTTGGCAGCACCTATGGCGACATTGGCGATCGCCGGCTGCTGGATATTCAGTTGACGCAAAAAGTCAGCCTGATCGAATCCTATCAAGAGACAATCACGATCTCAAACTTGCATCTTGAGGCGATGACCGTGTCGCTGGATCGTTTGGAAGACATCCGGCGTGACGCCAAGTCCGCCATGGATACAAATGACTTTGTGATCCAGAGCGATGGTCAGACCCAGACCCAGTCAAGGGCAGAGCTCTTGTTGAACGAAGCTCTCAATATCTTGAATACTGAAGTCGCCGGTTACTACCCATTCGGCGGGACGGATGCGATCTCCGATCCGGTCCAGGCCATTGATACCATTATGAACGGGGCCAACGGCCTTTCAGGCCTGAAGGACTACATGAGCGAGTTCTCCCAAGCGAACCTGGGTGCCTTAAATAATGGCCGGATGACCGTGTCTGCCCTAACGACAACACCCGGGCCAGTGGATTCAACGTTTACAATTGCGGAAGACGGGGCACACGATTTTGGCTTCGATATTTCATCCGTGACATCAACGCTGACCAACGTGACACTCACAGGCCCAGGAGGAGGGGACCCAGATACTTTCGATGTTCAATTCACGGGACAACCGACGCTTGGCGAGCAGATTGAAATTGCACTGACGCTCCCGCCTGATCATGCCAATACAACGACAATCACGTTGACGGCAGCTGCCTCCAATGAAGCTGAGGGGACGTTTGCGATTGGCGCGGATTTGGAAGAGACGGCACAAAACCTCCGCGACGCTATTGCTCAGGAGTTGGAGGATACCGCACAAACAACCTTGAAGGCTGCATCAGATATTTGGGCTTCGGACGAGTTCTTCAGCACTTACAACGGTGAGGTCCCGCAGAGAGTTGACGGTCCTCCTTACACCACTGCGACCGCGCTGACGTCCGGCGCAACGGATACCGTCTCTTGGTACACAGGACGCAACACGACGACCACGGATCCGCGCACCGACAAGAACGCGATCATTGATACAAATCTGACGGTAGAATATGGCGTCAGGGCCAACGAGGAGCCACTTCAAGAGCTCGTGCAAACACTTGCAACATTTGCCGCGGCTGATTTCTCCGGCGGCGCCCAACTGGACGAGGAGTACTACAACGCGCTCTCGACAGATTTACGGGCCATCTTGCAGCCACCTGGTATTGATCAGTCTGGTATCGTGGACATCTCGACAGATATTGCAATCGCTCATCGAACCGCAAGTTTGACGGATCAACGTCACATCCAGGTGGTGAACACCTACGAGGCGACCATCGGAGAGATCGAAGGCATTGATCAGGACCGGCTTGCCGCAGAAATCCTGCAACTCAGGACTAACATCGAAGTCTCCTACAATGCCTCTTCGATCGTCTTCAACCTGAGCCTTGCCGACTATCTGAGGTAAGGCCCTCACTCGACCAGAATGCAAAAAAAAGCCGGTGTCAATTCACCGGCTTTTTTGCCGTCTATAGGGCGAGCTGACTTACTCAGGCTTTGCCCGCAAGCCTTCCGCGATCGTGCGGTTGATGCTGATAAGTGCTCCAAGCTTCTCCGGATCTTGCGTCGTGATGACGGTCATCGTCTGTTTGAAGACAAAAACCCCCAGAGATCCGATGTTGTTCTTGATTTCCAGTGGCAGAGAACTCTCTTCGCTAGTCGCAGAAGTGACAAGAACCGTCCAGAGTTTACGGTTGTAAATCAGGGCGTCATCGACCTCCGCGAGGGAGAGGTCATCCCATTCATCCTTGATCAGCTGGAGCCGGGCTGCGGCTTTCATCAGCAGAGTCGCTTCCAGTTCCCGCGGCGATACCGGTGCTGACTGGCTGGTTTTCTGATAGGCCTGCGCTGCCTGTTTGTACATGACTGATCAGCGTCCCTTCATACTCAATGAGCTTACGAGCTTCTTTCAGTGCCTTGTAGAAGGATCCGGATATAATCGAGTTACTAATCCGCGTGACATAGGGGATTGTACTCGGTGCGGCCTTCACGATGTCATTGACCAGGGTGAAGTAACTTTCCTTAACTCGCTCCAGGTCGGTGGATAAATACATCAACTGAACTGCAAGATAGACGCGTTTTGCTGGCGTATCTGCGGTGTCAGGCGTGAGAATGTCCTTTTCTCTAAGGATCGGCGCGTCGCCCTCGATGAATAGGCGGGTTCTCTGGTTGTCATTGGTAATTACGCTTTCACCAATGATGATCCTTTCTCCCGGCTTTAACTCGACCTTGAGCGCCATTCCTTGACCTCCACATTTGAGTATCGGAGCGAAACGTTAACAAATAGGTTAACACTTTTACCCGATACCTGCCGAATCCGGCTTTTCCGGTTAGCCGAACAGGCTGAGTACACTTTGTTCCGCCTGGTTGGCCAGGGATAGTGCAGTCGATGACAGCTGTTGCCGTGTTTGAAGGGCCAGCATGTTTGCGCCTTCTTCATTCATGTCGGCAATTGTCAGGTCGCCAGCACCCACTTCAAGTGTATTGATGATGTTCTGGGTAAAGTCTGTTCGGATCTGCACTGTGGATAGCGCTGTGCCCAGACTGCGGGCGGAGTTACGAAGCTCGTCCAACGAAGCGTTAATCGCCTGAAGTGTACGTTCGATATCGGTGTCGGTCTTGAACTCGGACGAAACAGCGCTGAGTGCTACAGTACTAGATGCCGACGCAAGGGTCATGCGATTAAAGTCCGTATTATCGCTGGTAATATTGAAGGATACTTCGCCTATCAGACTGACGCTGCCCCCCGAAAAGGTAGCGTCGAGTCCCTTCACGTTGTTAATCAGTTTGACGAGATCGTCGACCGTCGTTTCCTCGTCAATTTCTAATGAAGCCGGTTCAAATCCGTTGCCGTCTGTGATGGTAATCGTGTCACCAGCTTGGAATCCGCCAGATGTGATGAGTGTGTTTGTTGCTGACAGGGCTGTAACAGAAGCCGTCGAAGTTGTTCCGCCGGTCGCGCTGCCGTCTGTCGCTGCCGCAGAACCGGCACCTGAAGCTGTGTTCTTTGAAATGTACAGCGGATTATCTAAGCCAGATGTGATGGTGATATCGTCAGTGGACTCATCGAAAGACGCGTGAACACCGTTCAAGTTGTTCAGGGCGTCTACATAATCCTGAAGTGTGGTTATGTCGGTGCCGACTGTCAAAGTGGTGGTGCCCGAACTGTCGGTCAAGGTAATCTGGTCACCATTGACCCAGCCCGGCAAGTCCGTCAGGTTGGACGACGCTTGCATGGCAGTCGTCATGTCCAAGGTGATTGTACCACCAAACATATCAAACGAAGACGTTCCAGACGTGCCTGTTGCCAGGTCGTCGAGGTTCAAGCCTGAGTCCAGGGTGGTGTCAGTGAAATCGACCGGATCGACCGTCAGGTTGGAGGTGCTGTCCTCGTTAAAGATCACCTCCAGCTCATTGCCGGCACCAGCAAGGAGGTTCTTGCCTTTGTAGCCCGAATCCTTGGCCATGTCCTCGATTTGCTCAAGAATGGCATTGTACTGGATCGCAAATTGGCGCCGTTCGTACTCACTGGACGTCTGAAGCGCCTGGTTCGCGATGGCCTTTGCGGATTCAACGAGTTTGGTAATCGATGTTATGCCGTCATCAGCCGCACGCAGAGTCTGAACGGCCTGTCCCATGTTGTCCAGTAAGTTGGACAGATCGCCGGCCCGGTCGTTCAGAGATTGTGCGGTGAAATATGAGTTCGGATTGTCGAGGGCCGAGTTCACCTTCAGACCAGTCGCAAGGCGATTCTGAGTTGTTTCCTGGAATGCCGCTGTCTTTTTCAAGGACAGAAGGTTGTCGCGAACGGCGCTGGAAAGAACAATATCAGGCATCTGGCTTCACCGCATTTCCTGTTCAGTACTCGTGCAGGCCGCCGCTGCATACTTGTTCGCAGGTCAGGGCCTTGTGCGTAAATCTAAACGGAAAGTTAATCGGTGATGCACGAATTAACGTTATTTAAATAAAAGTTACCAAAAGCTTTCTTTTAACTGATTGAATTTACGAGAGAAAATTTTTGACGTCCGCCAAGTAATAGCGGTCAGACAACAAAAACGGCGGGTGGTGAACCCGCCGTTTGTGCTCGTGTTCGCGTTTTTTGGTGCGAAACTGATTCTGCTTTTAGAACAAGGACAGTACGGTCTGATCTGCCTGAGAAGCGAAGGACAAGGAGGTTGATGCCAACTGCTGCCGTGTCTGCAGGGCCAGCAAGTTTGCACCCTCTTCATTGGTATCTGCCAAGGTGAGTTTACCAGCACCTTCTTGGAGTGTATTCACGATTGATCTCGTGAAATCTTGCCTATTTTCAACAATCGATAGGTTGGTACCAAACTCAGATGCCTGTGTTCTTAGGTTGCCAAGCGCGTTATTCAGCCGTGTAATTGTCCGGTTGATGTCGCTATCGGTAGCGAAACCCGAATCGTCGTCTGTTGCAATACTGAAACTTCCGCTCGCAGTAGCCGAGAAGCCCTGTGACGCGAAATCCGTATTGTCCGTTCCACTTCTTTTGCTATTGATCGTAAGATCAGTCTCTGATGTGAAACCAAGCCGGCCGTTGGTGAACGATGCAGTTACACCATTGAAGTCGTTGATGAAGTTGGTTAGATCATCGACCGTTGTTCCGGCTTCAATTTCCAGAGAGCCGAGTTCGTAGTTGTTGCCATCTGTCAGTGTGATGGTGTCGCCGATAGCGAATGAGCCACTGTCAGCCAGAGTTGAGCCGGATGTGAAGTCGCTTGCGTCGACAACAGCGGTGACTGTACCAAAAGTCAGGGCAGCCGTTGAGGATGCTGCAGTGCCATCACCGAGGACAAGGTCTTCGTTACTGTAGATGGTGAGTTCACCATTGGTTTCGTCGAATTCTGCCCGGACACCTTCTTGAGCGTTTAGGCTATCAACAAGTTCTTGAACGGAAGCGGTCCGGCTCACAGTAGTAAGGGAAGCACCGTTCGTCGCAGATTTATCAACGATGTCAATGTTTGATGTCGTGCTGAGCGCAGACAACTCGCTGAGCGTGGAACTGGAGTTCAGCGCACCATCGGCACCTGTCAGGGTGATGGTGGTTTTGCCACCCGCCAAGTTAAATGCAGAACCTCCGCCACTGCCTTCTGCAAGATCAGATAGGTTTAGACCGGTAGACAGGGTGGTGTCGGTGTAATCAACTGCCGAGATATCAAGTCGGGACGTCGAATCTTCATTGAAGAGGGTCCGCAGGTCGTTGCCAAAGCCCGCAAGAAGGTTTTTACCCTTGTAGCTTGAATCTCTTGCTGTGTCTTCGATTTGCTCGAGCAGCTCATTGTACTGCGCAGCAAACTGTTTCCGCTCATACTGGCTTTGCGTTTGCAGGGCCTGGTTGGCTTTAGCTTTTGCGGATTCAACCAGTTTCGTGATCGCGGTGATACCGTCATCAGCTGCCTTGATGGTGTTGACTGACTGGCCCATGTCATCGAGCAGGCTGCTCAAATCGTTTGCACGAGAGTTCAAAGCAGATGCTGTGAAGAAAGAGTTCGGGTTGTCCAGAGCTGAGTTTACCTTCAAACCGGTGGCCAGTTTGTTCTGGACATCAGCTGTTAAGAAGGATGTGTTTTGGAGGGTAAGCAGGTTCTGCCGGACGGCAGCCGAAAGCGTAATGCCTGACATCAATAATCCCTTTCCTGGGTCATATGTTCAGCTGCTCTTCCTGAGCAGGTTGGTATCAGAATTCCTTGTTATCCTTAATCAAGAGTTAATTTGTTGAAAAATAGGGTAAACAGCCCGTTAATGGACATCCCCCGACGTTGGATTCCCTGAGTTTTTCTTGTTCGCGTTGGTGGCAAGGTTCAGATGGAATGAGAAAACTACTGCCAATCTCGAACACAAACACAGCCTGGCTTTAACCGGCTTTGCGAGAATCGCCTATTTTTGAAGATGTGCAATTCAATTGGATAGAGCGCGCTATTCAGGTGCCTTCCAAGCTTAAAATATTATGGTGAGGCTGGAGTGCATCCCAAGCGAACGAGCAGCACAGGAAAGAAAAAGGCGGGCCAAAGCCCGCCTTCTCTGATTTTGTTTAAGACTTTCTGTCTTAGAAGAGACGCAGAACGTTCTGGTCTGCCTGAGAAGCGAAGGACAACGAAGTCGAAGCCAGCTGCTGACGGGTCTGCAGGGCCAAGAGGTTTGCACCTTCCTCGTTGGTGTCGGCAAGTGTCAGCTTACCAGCGCCTTCTTCCAGCGTGTTGATCAGGCTTCGTGTGAAGTCCTGACGGTTTTCAACAATGGAAAGGTTGGTACCGAACTCAGAGGCTTGGGAACGCAGGTTGGACAGTGCGTTGTTCAGCTTGCTGATCGTCCGGTTGATGTCGTTGTCGGTTGCAAAACCAGAGTCATCATCCGTAGCAATGCTGAAATTGCCGCCCGTGGTTGCTGAGTACCCTTGTGAGCCAAAGTCAGTGTTGTCGGATCCGTCCCGTTTGCTGTTAATCGTCAGGTCGGTCTCTGATGTCACCGCTACACGACCATTAGCGAACGATGCGGTTACGCCATTGAAGTCATTAACGAAGTTAACCAGATCATCAACTGTGGTGTCAGCCTCAATTTCCAGAGAGCCGAGTTCGTAGTTGTTGCCATCTGTCAGTGTGATGGTGTCGCCCAGAGCGAAGGAACCACTGTCCGCCAGAGTTGAGCCGGATGTGAAGTCGCTTGCATCAACAGCTGCTGTGACTGTGCCGAATGTCAGCGCGGCAGTAGAAGATGCTGCAGTGCCATCACCGAGGACAAGGTCTTCGTTGCTGTAGATGGTGAGTTCACCATTGGTTTCGTCGAATTCTGCCCGGACACCTTCCTGAGCGTTTAGGCTATCAACAAGTTCTTGAACGGAAGCGGTCCGGCTCACAGTAGTAAGGGAAGCACCGTTCGTCGCAGATTTATCGACGATGTCAATGTTTGATGTCGTGCTGAGCGCAGACAACTCGCTGAGGGCGGAGTTAGAGTTCAGCGCACCATCGGCACCTGTCAGGGTGATGGTGGTTTTGCCACCGGACAGGTTGAAACCAGTTCCGCCGCCACTGCCTTCTGCGATGTCCGAAAGGTTTAGGCCAGTGGACAGGGTGGTGTCAGTGTAGTCAACAGCGGAGACATCCAGTTTGGACGTGGAGTCTTCGTTGAAGATAGTCCGCAGGTCGTTGCCGGAACCCGCGAGCAGGTTTTTGCCCTTATAGCCGGCGTCTTTTGCAACATCTTCGATCTGTGTGAGCAGTTCATTGTACTGCGCAGCAAACTGTTTCCGCTCATACTGGCTACCGGTCTGCAGGGCCTGGTTGGCTTTAGCTTTTGCGGATTCAACCAGCTTCGTGATCGCGGTGATACCGTCATCAGCTGCTTTGATGGTTTGGACCGACTGGCCCATGTCATCGAGCAAGGTGCCCAGGTCGTTTGCACGGGACTGGAGGCCGGACGCGGTGAAGAAGTTGCTCGGATTGTCCAGAGCCGAGTTCACCTTTTTGCCGGTGGCCAGTTTGTTCTGGACATCGGACATGAAAGATGCGGTCTGCTGGAGGGTATTAAGGTTCGCGCGTACCGCGCTTGACAAAGTAATGTCAGACATTTGGTTTCCTTTCTAGGAACACGAGATACAAAGCCCCGTCCTGGGACTTGACCGCATCAAACGCCTGAAACTGAAAACGGAGTCTAAACAAACGTGGTTAACGGAAATTAAGCATAACTGCAGGTTAATTTTTCGGATCGGAAACCAGTCTGAGAATTTCCAAATTATTCAATATAATCAATGGCATTGGTGGTGGGCTCTTGCGCCGTTTACGATTTTTGATTGCACAAGATTTTTTGCTTAGCGCCCGAGGCTCACAGACCTCTGCATAAGCAATGCGACGGGTTAAGTGGGGCTTTGAATGCAATTGAATACGGAAACGGTTCGAAGCGTTTCACTTGAGCCAGACCGCAATTAAACCAATGCTTTTTAAATAAGAGAATAGGGGCATAGCCCACCGCGCTTGCAACAGCGCAGACAGTCAGGAACGAGCCGTTCAACAGTGGTTTACACAGTGCGTTGAACGGCTTCGTCTTGAGAGCTTGAGCGCTGCTGTTCTTCGACCTGGGTCCGGTAAGCGGCAACCGTTTCGCTGTAGGCACGCAGCCTCAGCAAGGTTTCGCTTGGAATCTGACGAATAACATCGCCTGTTTCCGTGTTGGTTGCGACGTAGATGAGGCTTTCGCTGTCTTCGTCGAACACGTTCTGGCGTGTCACGGGTGGCGTGTAACGCTCCAGTGCAGACTGATCAGCGCGGCCTTCACTGGCCCTGTTCTGTTCGTTTGTCGCAGCCCGTTGAGATCCAGTTGAATCTGCGGAAGGACGGACGGTGTCCTCCGCCGGCAAATCCGTAGAACTTGCCGGTTGATCTTTTTCCGGGGCGCGTGTCACCGGCGTGATCGCCGTATATGTCGGCGATGGAGGCCGGACTAATGCGGTATCCATTTTGCCCTCCGGGTAACGTCATACTATGACCCGATAGTGACAAAAATAACGTAAGGGAATGAATCTTCTGTTAACGGAATAATTAGAATTTTAAGGGGTTGGATTTATCTGCTTGTGACCATTTTTGATTCGTTTTCAAGCCCGCGTCTCTCAGTTCGTTTTGATAGCTAAAACTGGATACTGAGGAAAATATCAAGGCTCAGCTGGTGTCTCAAAGAGATTGGTTCACAGCAATGCCTTGAGCTGATTGCGGCCCATTGGGAGAGGCGCCGGTCCGGCCGTAAGTGGTCGGCGCTGTTGCGTTTTTGGCCCCAACAGCCTTTGCGACCGACGTCACAATGTTATTTGTCACTTCGCGGGCCGTTGCAAGAACCGCCAGATTGATGCGCAGCACGGGTTGGAATTCGCCATGCTGACGGCGCAGCGACTGTGTTGCGGCGGGCGCAAGGTTGCCAAGCGCAACAGCATGGTCTTTTGCGGACATCATGCCGCGCGTATATTCATGAATGAGACGCGCCTTGTCGGCTTGCAACTCACCGGCTTCCTTCAGCTTTCCCGCCCGGACAAGATCTGTCTCCATTTCGATCACGGACAGGAGCGCTTCCATGGTCCCGGACAATGCGGAGCAGAAGTTTTCAGCTTCCTGCTTGCTTGCCGGCCGGTCGAGAGAAAAGGGAAGGGTGCTGGTATCTGGTTGTGCGGTCATCGGGCGCCTTCCTGCAAAGCAAGCAGTTCACGTTCAACACTATCTGCGATTCCAACGCCGCCGGCAGCGGAAATCGTACGGGCATATTCATCGACAAGCATGCCTTGCCAGGCATCAGACCCCGTTCCGCCACCCCAAGCGCCGCCATTTTCAAGGCCGGAAAACATGCTTTGCAGCATATTGTTCAAGAACACGGCTTCGAATTCTTCTGCAGCAGCCCGCGCGGCGGTCTTGTCGCCCGGGTTTACACCCTGGAGGACATCAAGCGGGTTGGAGCGCGGCATGGAAGGGGCAAGTGGCAAATCCATCAGAGCACCTCGATTTCGGCTTGGAGAGCACCGGCAGCTTTGATTGCCTGGAGGATGGAGATCATGTCACGCGGACCAATTCCGAGCGCATTCAGTCCATCGACGAGTTGTTTCAAAGTCACTGTGTTTGGAACGATCGCCAATTTCGCGTCTGGATCGGTGTTCACATTAAGATCCGTGCGTGGTGCGATCGCCGTCTGACCGTTTGAGAAGGGCAGCGGCTGAACGACCTCCGGAGTCTCGGCAATCGTCACGGTCAGGTTGCCCTGAGCAACAGCCACCATAGAAACCTTGACGTCCTGGCCCATGACGATGATGCCGGAGTTTTCATCGATGATGACCCGTGCGGCAAGGTCCGGTTCAACAATCAACTGTTCAATGTCGGTCAAAAGATCAACGATGTTGCCATCGTATTGACGCGGCAGGTCAAGCTGGACTGTTGCCGGGTCGACAGGCTCTGCAGTTGGCATGCCGATCAATTCGTTGATGGACAGCGCCACGCGCCGTGCAGTGGTGAGATCCGGGTTGCGTAGGGCAAGGCGAACTTTTGTCAGCGATGCCAGTTTGAAATCCAGTTCGCGCTCGACAAGGCCGCCATTTGCGATCCGGCCAGCTGTCGGTACGCCGCGGACAATAGACGCAGCGTCGCCTTGTGCCGAAAAGCCACCAATCGCGACTGAGCCTTGCGCGATTGCGTATACTTCGCCATCTGCACCAACCAAGGGCGTCACAAGCAGCGTGCCGCCCTGAAGAGAAGAGGCGTCGCCCAAAGCGCTGACACTCACGTCTATTCGCGTCCCTTGAGTGGAGAACGGCGGCAGGTTTGCCGTCACCATGACGGCTGCAACCGTGTTGGTGTTTAGCGGAATGTTTCGTGTGTTCACACCGAGCCGTTCCAGCATGGCTTGCAAACTTTGCTGCGTAAACGGTGTGTTGTTGAGGCTGTCGCCAGTGCCGTTCAAGCCGACAACAAGGCCGTACCCGATAAGTTGGTTCTCACGAATGCCTTCAAAATCCGCGATGTCCTTGATCCTTGAGGAAGCGACAGCTTGAACAGCGATCGCAAGCTGTAAGCCGACAAGGGCAGCCGCAATGAGTGTGACGCGGGCCGCGCGGTTTTCGAAATATGTGATCAGACGACGCATTCTTCACGCAGATCCATCTAAGAGGCCGTTTTATCAGCCAAGGGTCACTATGGTTCGAGATGCATTATGCGAGAGCCGTGCCAAGTTTTAGGCCTGGTTGGATTGAGACGCTAAAGTGGCTGGATTCTGCGCCGTTTGTCGAAGAATGGCGAGTATATCCACGCAAATGTGGCGAATAGAGTTAATGATTAACAATAGATACTCGGCAAATATTGCCTTGCTTGCCCGGACTCATTTACCCTTTAAGGCAGATTCTGTCAGGCCATGGAGCAACTTGGTGTTGACCAGCCGTTCAGAACATTAGGAAAGAGCAATGCGTATAACCGGGAGCAAACCGTTAACCGGAGTTCAGGGGCGCGGCGCAAAGAAGAGCAGCAGTTCAGGCAGCGATTTTGCGCCGGACCTTGGTGGAGCCGCTGAGCAACCGGCAACGCAGGCCACAGCCGGCGGGGCAGGTATTCAGGGCATCGACGCGCTTCTGGCTCTGCAGGAAGTCGATGAACGGACCGAGCGGCGCAAGAAAGCAGCGCGTCACGGGCATACACTGTTGGACAGCCTGGAAATGATCCGGGCGGATCTTTTGGCAGGCCATGTTTCCGAAGATCGTTTGGAACAGCTTTCGCTGACAGTTTCAAAGCGCCAATCCAGCGGCGACCCGGAGGTCGACAGCGTGCTGGAAGAGATCGAACTTAGGGTCAAAGTGGAGCTCGCAAAGCTCGGCCGATTCCCTGATTGAGCGTGCCCAAGGGCGTTGAAACTGAGCCGGGATATTGGCTAAAATATACGCAACAAATTGAATTAATTGCAGAATTTATGACGCTAATTTTACCAAATGAACCGTTGTCCCCGGGACGAACCGCCTATATATTGCGCCCGTCATAACGGTAAACCGGAGTTGTAGATGACGGTTGATATTGAGTCTGAATACCGACCCTCGGAAGACGAGCCGTTCATGAATGATAGGCAGCGGGAATACTTCAAAAACAAGCTGCTTGCCTGGAAAGATGAGATCCTGAAAGAAAGCGCTGAAACACTCGCGACCCTTCAGGAGGAAAGCCAGAACCACCCTGACTTGGCAGACCGCGCATCTTCGGAGACGGATCGTTCTATCGAGCTGCGCGCACGTGATCGCCAACGCAAGTTGATTTCAAAAATCGATGCCGCCCTGGAGCGGATTGCGGATGGCAGTTACGGATACTGCGAAGAGACGGGAGAGCCGATTGCTCTGCGAAGGCTCGAGGCGCGGCCAATAGCGACGTTGTCGATTGAGGCTCAGGAAGCGCACGAACGCCGTGAAAAGGTGTACCGCGACGACTGATTTCCAGAAACGGCCGGTTTGCTGAATTCGCAAGCCAATTTGACTTGAAGACCTTCCCGGAGACGGGGAGGTTTTTTTATGTCTGATTGAATGTCGGTGATCGTTGGGATCAAAAGAAATCGGGCACGGCACTCGGGGAGCGAGATGCCGTGCCCGGTTCAGCTGCAGCGGGCCTTTCACGTCTGATTTGCCTGCCGCAGCCGGGGGAGCTGGTGTGTGATTTTGCCGGATTAGAACGGCAAGAGGATATCCAGAACCTGATTGCCGTAGCGCGGCTGCTGAACATCGGTGATCTGGCCACGTCCGCCGTAACCGATGCGAGCTTCCGCAATCTGCTGGCTGGCAATCGTGTTGTTGGAGGTGATGTCTTCCGGACGGACAATACCGGCTACGATCAACTCTCTAACTTCGAAGTTCACCCTAATTTCCTGACGCCCTTCAATAACCAGATTGCCGTTCGGCAGAACCTGGGTTACGACAGCAGCAACAGTTGTGCGCAGTTCTTCCTCGCGGTCCACTTCGCCGGCTCCGGCGAAAGTCGAGCTGCTGTTTACGTTTCCAAGGTCACTGGCAGAAGTGCCTGCCGGCAGGAAGATAGTGTCGATGGCAGTTCCAAGCGCACCGCCAACGCCCGCGCCGTTGGTTTCGGTACGGCTTCTGGCTGTATCGTTTTCGATCTCCGCTTTTTCATCGATGGAGACCACCACGGTCAAGATGTCACCGACCTGGCTTGCGCGCTGATCCTTGAAGAAGGCTCGGCTGCCTGATTGCCAAAGGGAGTTCGGATTGTAGTGCGCCTGAACCGGGTCCGGCATCGGCATTTGAACCGGCCTGTATCCGGGAGTTGTTGTCGGGTCCTGAATGGCGTTCAGGGCGGGCTGCTGGCCGACATTCGCCAGCCGGTCTGCGGAGCCGCATCCTGCAGCAAGTGCTGCGAGGGCGATGCTGCCCAACAGGGATATGTTGCGAGAGATAGACATTAATTGGCCTCGTGGTTCAGGCTTGCAACAACTGCATGAGCGGCATGAACAACTACTTGGCCGCGGGAAGTCACGGTCGCAGGTACGACACGCCGGGACTGGAGATTCATGACGTCAATAACGTCGCCTTTGGCGCCGTTGGTCAGGGCTTTCGCCCGGGAGGTGAGGTTCATAGCGCCGAGATTGTAGGTGACTGTGACCTTGTCGCCGCGTTCGACCAGAACCGGGTATTCAAAATCCTTGTGCGACAAGGGTTGACTCGGGCGCAGGTTCACTCGAGCCGCCTTGCCGACAATGTTCGCGCCGTCCTGGAGCGCGGCGGTGTTCACCTTCAAACGCGGCAGGCGGATCGTTGTGAAGTCTCCCTCTTGAACGATGTCGCCGCGCTTCAGCGGCTGGCCGAGCACAAGAACGTCAATCATCTCAACCGCAGTGCCAGTCACGGTCAATGGACGTGTGCCGTGTTCGACTGCAATGGTTGCGAATACTGTGAAATGTCCATTGTTCCGGCTCCAGTTGATCCTGTCGATACGGACCGGATCCACCGCCTTTGGGTCGGCCAGGATCTGGTCGGGGGCCTGCAGAAGGGTGATTTCGAGCCCTTCAGGATCAATGCCCGCTTCAAGCTTTGCCAGATCGTTGCGAATTAGGTTTTCCAGCTGATGACGGTTGAGCCGTGTTGCGCCGCGGTGAACGACGACTGTGCGCAGGCCGTCCGTACCGGCTGTAACCAGGCCGGCATCCCGGGCGCGTTGTGCAACCGTTGTTGCCGGGACATTGCCGGAGGTTCCCATGTCAGGGGACCGGAACAGCGGCACTTGTGCCAAATCTCCGGCGTTGGAGTAGAAGTCCCCGACTGTCACAATGTCCGACAAGGTCATGACCTGGGACCGTAGAACCGGGCGCTCATTGGCCGCTGCACCAAAACTGGCCAGTGCTGCCATTGCCAGGCTAAGAGCGGCTATCATTAAGGTCTTCATCGACTTAAGCCTTTCTCGTTAGCGGATTTGAGTGGTGGTCGAGTACATCTGGTCGGCCGCTTGGATGACTTTTGAGTTCATCTCATAGGCGCGCTGGGCCGAGATCAGATCGGCGATTTCCGTCACCGCATCCACATTGGCCATCTCCAGAAAAAACTGCTGAGTGCTTCCGTAACCATCCTCATTGGGATTGCCGGTCTGGGGTGCACCACTGGCATCCGTTTCGAGAAACAGGTTGTCACCGATCGCTTCAAGGCCGGCTTTATTGACGAACCGGGCAAGCTGTATCTGACCGAGATCAACTGTGGCGCCTGCTTCGTCAACGCCTTGAACCTTACCAGATGGAGCGATTGTTAGATCGCGCGTATTTTCCGGAATAGTAATGTTTGGATCAAGTTGGTAGCCATCAATGGTCACCAGCTGGCCGTTTTGATCCCGTTCGAACGAGCCATCTCGTGTGTATCCGGTTGTTCCATCAGGGAGCTGAATCTGAAAGAAGCCTTCCCCGCGGATGGCAATGTCCAGTTCCTTGCCGGTGTTCTCCATTGATCCTTGCGACATGACTCGGCCAGTTGATGCCAGTTTCACACCGGTGCCGATTTGAATGCCTGTTGGAACGATCGTGCCTGCATCGGAGGTTTCCGTGCCCATGCGGCGCAGGTTTTGGTACAGAAGGTCCTGAAAATCAGCCCGCTGTTTCTTGTAGCCGGTTGTCCGCATGTTGGCGACGTTGTTCGAAATGACTTCAACGTTGTATTCCTGCGCCTTCATACCGGTCGCGGCGGTGTAGAGAGCTCTCATGTTGCGTTCTCCTTAAGGCGCTTAGGCTTCAAGTTTTCCAAGGACCTGGATCGCCTGTTGGCGAAGATCATTCACGTCCTTGAGCATCTTGGTGATGGATTCGTAGGCCCGGGTGACTTCGATCATTTGGGTCACCTGGTAAACACCTTCGACATTGGAGCGTTCGAGGGCGCCCTGAACGACATTGAACCGCTGCGGGATACCCGGGTTTTCGCCCCGGTACAGGTTGTCACCCTGTTTCTCGAGTTCCTGCGGATCTTCAAAGGACGCCACGCGGATGACGCCGCGAATTCCAAGTTCCGTTGAAATCGTGCCGTCTTTGGCGATCTCAACAGATCCATCTTCGGTCGAGAAAGTGATCGGGCCGCCGGTGGTCAAAACCGGGCGTCCATCGGATGTGACGAGCTGACCGTTCTGATCGATCACGAACGCACCGTCGCGTGTGTAGGCTTCGGTCCCGTCACCCATCTGGACGACGAAAAAGCCTTCGCCTTCGATCGCCAGGTCCAGATCGTTCCCGGTCATCTTGAATGCGCCGGTGCCGAAGTCCGTGATGGACTGATAGTCCAGAACATAGGACAGCGTTTCGTCCGGTGTTTCGAATTCTGTCGCTTCGGCAACCGGCATCAAATACTCTTCAAAAAGCAGCCGCTGCGACTTAAAACCTGTCGTGTTGATGTTCGCCATGTTGTTGGCGACCACATCAAGCTGATTCCGCAAAGCGGACTGCCGGGACAGGCCTATGAGATGTACGTTCTCCATAATGAACGGTTCCTTTGCTCCCCGATGAGCGCTTCAGCCTCCCCAGACGTCGGCGCCTGTTAAGGTTAATGCAGGAGCCGTGCCAGTTTTTAAATCCTTGGGAAAACTGGGCAAAACCCGTGAGTGGGTGGTGCGTCCGGCAAGAGATTCCGGCAGAAGTTAACCACTTGGCAATTTTTGCCCGGTGACTCGCTGAGGTGGATTGGTAACCATTCGTTAACCTTTAACACTTTAGTAATTTTTAGAGCGCGCGCGAGCGCTCGCGCATGTGCGGAGGGCAGCATGACCGACGAGAATGCCGCAGCCGAAGAAGATGGTGAGGAAGATGCCGCCGGTGGTGGCGGTAAGAAGAAACTCATTCTCTTTGGGGCAATTGGGCTTGTGGTTCTGCTCGCCGTTGGAGGCGGGGCTTACTACTTCTTGTTCATGGGCGACAGCATGCCGGCGCCTGCGCCAGGTGAAGATGCGGCGCCGCAGGAAGTGCAAAGACCGGTGGTCTTTTATGACCTTCCGGAAATGACTGTGAATTTGGCGACCGAGGGCCGCACGACCTACCTGAAGGTCCGCATCGCTCTGGAGGTCGAAAACCGCGCAATGATCGATCAGATCCAACCGTATCTGCCGCGCATCCTCGATGCGTTTCAGATCTACTTGCGCGAGCTTCGTCCCGCAGACCTAGAAGGGTCTGCCGGCCTGTTCCGCTTGAAGGAAGAATTGCTCAGGCGGATCAACTTGTCGGTCTATCCGGCAAAAGTGGAAGGGGTGCTGTTCAAGGAAATCCTTGTTCAGTGATGGTGTGAATGGCAAACGCCGACGACGATGATGATCTGTCCGAAGAGGACATGGCTGATGCGTGGGGTGCTGCTCTAGCGGAGCAGGGCGCAGGTGGCGATGACGATGAAGATCTGGCCGCGGCCTGGGGCGCTGCTCTAGAAGAGCAGGGCGCTGGCAGCTCGGACGATATGGCTGCGCAATGGGCGGCCATGATCGACGACAGCGAGCCGGATCTGGAAAACGCCACCCGCGGCGCCGATCGCGTTCTCAACCAGGAAGAGATCGACAACCTCCTCGGGTTCAACATCGAGGACACGATTGCTGGTGATCAGAGCGGGATTCGCGCGCTGATCAACTCGGCAATGGTGTCCTACGAGCGTTTGCCGATGCTCGAAATCGTGTTTGACCGTCTCGTGCGGTTGACCACGACATCCTTGCGCAACTTCACGTCCGATAACGTTGAAGTGTCGCTGGACTCCATCAGCTCCGTGCGTTTTGGCGACTATCTGAATTCCATCCCGCTGCCGGCGATCCTCGGTGTCTTCAAGGCGGAGGAGTGGGACGGATTTGGCCTGATCACCGTTGAATCGAGCCTCATTTATTCGATCATTGACGTCTTGCTCGGCGGTGGCCGGGGCACCACGGCGGCCCGCGTGGAGGGGCGTCCTTATACGACCATCGAAACGAACCTCGTTCAGCAGATGGTATCGCTGATCCTTCAGGATGCAGAACAGGCCTTCGCGCCGCTGTCTCCGGTTCATTTCAATCTGGAGCGTCTGGAAACCAACCCGCGTTTTGCAGCGATCTCGCGCCCGGCGAACGCGGCGATCCTCGTCGAATTGCGTATCGACATGGAGGACCGCGGCGGGACCGTTGAAATCATGATGCCCTACGCAACTCTGGAGCCGATCCGTGATCTGCTGCTCCAGATGTTCATGGGTGAAAAATTCGGCCGTGATCCGATCTGGGAAGGCCACTTGGCGACAGAAATCCATGCGGCAGAGATTGAAGTCGATGCGGTGCTTTATGAGACTTATCTGCCGCTCGGCCGGGTACTCAGTCTGGATGTAGGGCAGACCTTGGTCTTCGACGTTTCGCCGACGGATCCAGTGCTGGTCAAATGCGGAAACATTCCGCTGACTGAAGGGACGCTTGGCAAAACGGAAGACTCTATTGCCATCCGTATCGCGCGGAACCTGCGCAAACCGAAAATGACATTGGCGGCATTCGAGCGGGCCATGCAGAGTGAAATGGAGCAACCATGACATCCTTGCCAATCGGATTGATTATTGAGGCTCTTGTTGCCGTTCTGCTGGTGATTACGATCGCTTACTGCTGGATCCTGAACCGCCGTTTGCAGCGCTTGAGAGCCGATGAGCAGACCCTGCGTGCAACCATTTCGGAATTAATGACGGCAACGGAAATTGCCGAGCGCGCCATCCTTGGTTTGAAGACGACCGCAGCCGAGGCAGACAAGTCGCTTGGCAAGCGTCTTAAGGAATCAGAAACCATGTCGAACGCCTTGGCTGACCAGATCCGCGAAGGTGATAAAGTGTTTACGCGGATATCTCAGATTGCAGGGGCCGCGAAGTCGTCGGCTCCGCAACGAGAACCTGTTCCGGCAGCGGACCCGTACCCGGTGCAGCCGCAAAATGCTCCGGTGCCGCAACCTGCGGGGTACGGAGCTGTTGAACCAGCAGCTCCGCATAGTGCGCCGGCTGTCGAGCCCGAGCGCAGACGCGCAAGTAGGGCCTCGGATATCCGCAGTGCGGCTGAGGAAGCGACGGCGCGGTTGGAGCAGTTTCGAAACAAGCGTAAGGGCGCTGCTGCATGAACTTGAGATTGTTGCCATTGTTGGGTGTCGCTGCGAGCGCGCTGTTCGGGTTGAAGCTTTTGGGACTTGCTGTGGGTCCTGAAACCGGCAGCCTGCCAATCAATGGTGCGATCGCACAAGAAACGACTGAGTCCGCTGCGGATGGGGGTGAAGCGCCACCAGCTCCGGCTGATCCGGCGGCGCAACCTCCAGGGGCCGTGCCTCCGCCTGCCCAGCCGGTGCTTCCGGATAGCTTGGAAATCGGCGGATCTGCGGCTGAGCGCGCTGTTTTGGAAAGCCTCGGGAAACGCCGGGAAAACCTGCAGAAGCAGGAAGGTCAGTTGGATCTGCGGGAACGCCTACTTCAGGCGACCGAAGAACGGATCGAACAGCGGGTTGAAGAACTCAAACAACTCGAGGCCCGCATCGGTGCTGCCGTTGAGGAAAAAAAGCAGCAGGAAGAGAACGAGATCGCTGGTCTTGTGACCATGTACGAAAACATGAAGCCGAAAGACGCAGCTCGTATATTCAACCGTCTCAGCCTGCCAATCCTTTTGAAGGTCGTACGCCAAATGAAACCGCGGAAAATGGCGGATATTTTGGCGCGCATGTCACCTGATGCCGCGGAACGTTTGACGGTGGCGATTGCCAGCCAATCTTCGACGCCGCCAGAGCCGGAAGCGCAACCTGTTCAGGCCCAGGCGCCCACCGGTGGAATCCTACCCAAGATTCCGTCGAATTGAGCAAAAAATAGCCTGATCTCTGCAAGCGACGTAAGGGCGCGTTAACAAGACATAACTAAACTACAGTGTTGGCGGCAAACGAGGTCAAAACAACTTGCCAAGGCGAATTCAGACATCGCTGGCTTTTATGAATTTCGCAGATTACTGCGAACGGAGAGCCTTTGCGTGCCTGCAGGTTGCCGTCTTGCTCGTTGCGGCTTTGGTTTCGCTAACTGTTCCTGCGTCCATATCTCGTGCAGACACACTGGAACCGGTTGAACTGGAAGTTTCTCAGGAACAAGGCTTTGGCCGTATCGTTCTGACCTTCAAGGACCGGACCCTCCTGCCGACGTATGATGCGGTAATAACGGGCGGTGTGCTCAGGATCTCATTTCAGGATCCGATCGACGTCAATGTCGATGATGTTCCTTTGGACCTTAGCGACTACGTCACCATCGCCCGGCGGGATCCGGATGGAGCCGCGATACGCTTTGCTCTGAAAACCCAGTACCAGATCAACACGCTTGAGGCCGGTGAAAAGCTCTTCATTGATATCCTGCCGATGACCTGGAGCGGTTTGCCGCCAGGACTGCCAGACGATGTTGTCAGGGAGTTGGCGAAACGCGCCGAAGAAGCGATGCGCAAAGTGCGCGCTTTGGAGCAGGCGCGCTTGAAGGCGCAAGAAGGACCGCAGGTCACATTGCATGTCGGTGAGCATCCAACGTTTACACGGTTGGTGTTCGACTGGTCCATCAAGTTCGATACCGCGTTTGTTCGTGAAAACGACATTATCAAGCTGACATTCAATCATCCGGCGCAGTTGGACATCTCGCATCTGCGCACACACCTGCCACCCGGTGTGATTGATGCGACGTCGTTCCTGGACAAAGGCAAGCTGAAGTTTTTGATGCGCGTTGAACCGTCGGTTGATATCCGGGCGTTCCGCGAAGAGCAGACCTATGTGATCGATGTTACGCCGGAGAATATGGAGCCGAATGATCCGGCGAATGCTCTTATCAATCAGGAACTGTCCGTTGCTGATAACGAAAACCGCTCGCAAATGATAACGGCTCCGGGGCTGCGGGATACGCGGGAGGTCCGAAACCCTCGCGGCTTGCCGCCGGCAGCCGTGTCTTCTTCCGGTGGTGGGCGGCTCAAGGAATCCCGTGCGGATGAGTCTCCAGGTTTTACAGCAGTTCCACTTGGAGGGGTTGGGGCGGGCTCCTCGGACAATGGCCGCCAAGCGGCGCCAACCGATGATTCAGCTCAGGCACCACCGATAGAAGAAATTACAATCGCTCAGGCGCCTCCGCCGGCTGGCGTTGCAGGCGATGGGCCCCGGCAGAAACCCCCTGGTACTTCCGGAGTTCCCAACGCAGAAAACAGAGCCAATAACAGGACCGGGCAAGGCCCGGTTCAAGTCGTTTCTGAAGACGAAGCTCCTGGCGAAACCAATTTGCCGCTTGAGAGTGTGTCCGCAGATCCAGTGGTTCTGGCAGATGCTGATGGGAACGAGGCGTCTGCGGCAGAGGATGGCAGTGAAATCACCGCTTCGATTGGGCCCCAAGACGACGAGTTCGGCGATTCTTATGCTACCGGGACGTCTGATGTGAACGTACCGCGGCCGATCCAATTGGCTCAGGCAAGCCAACGCGCCATGCCGCTCGGCGACGTTACGCCTCTGGAAGAACAAATCTCGCGACCAGCCCCAATGCTGGATTTGTCCACGCAGCAACCGGGGGATCCACTGCCTGAAACGCCGCAGCCTGGAAACGCCATTCCGACCTTGCAGCCGGCAGAGGGACTTGACGAAGACAATCGCCCTGCCGTGCCAAACAGTTCGGTTCAAATCCGGCAAAACAATACCCTTGGCGGCAGTGACATTCCGGCCGGGATACAGCTGCCGCAAACCGAGGTTCAGGCGCCTGAGACTTGGCGCGCCACCGGCGGCCGTGATGTCGGGGCTCCGCGTGTGTCACCTGAGCGCCCGCCCGAAAACTTTGGCGCGGAAGCCAGGAACTTTGTGTCCGCAGAAGCCCGCCGGATCGGCAACACCGTCCGGGTCGTGTTCCCGTTCTCAGAACCGGTTTCGAGCGCAGTCTTCCGTCGGAATGATAGCATCTGGCTCGTGTTTGATACGGACGCAACGATCGATACGCGCGGCATGGTCTCCGCCCTTGCCGAAACTGCTGAAACCATCGATGTCGAACAACACGGGGACTATCAGATCCTCCGCTTGGACATGAATGACCCGGTTCTGGCAACCGTTGGCGCTGATGGCAATGCCTGGTCCCTTGTCATTGGGGACTTGATTTTGGAGCCGTCCATTCCGCTGAAGATGGAACGGACGGTTCGCGGTGATGGCGGCTCCATTTTGCGGGTTCTCTATCAGGATCCTCAACATATTCGCAGCATCACAGACCCGTTTGTAGGCGACACGATTTCCCTGGTGACCGGGTTCGGACCACCGCGCGGGTTGTTGAAGCCGCAAAACTTCGTCGATCTGGAAGCCCTGAGTTCAGCGCAAGGGATCGCACTTGCAACACGCTCTGATGGTGTAAAGATCAAGATCCTCGGTGATGATGTCATCATCGAGAAGGACGGTGGCCTTGCTCTGTCCAACCGCCATCTTCGTGGTGGCACGGGAACACTCAGCCGGATTGTCGAGCCGGATGACGATGGAACTGTCGAGTTTGTATCTTTGAGCACAACAGGGCCGGGCGCATTCCGGTCCCGCTTGAACGAACTGCAATCAGATCTTGCGCAAACACCTGAAGGCAAACGCGCCAAGCCCCTGATGGCTTTGGCCCGGTTCTATCTGGCACATCAGTTTCCGCAGGAAGCGATGGGCTGGTTAAACCTCGCGTTGGAAGAAAACCTTGCCCTTGCCGAGGACAGTTCGTTCAACCTGGTCAAAGGCGCGGCGCTTGCAATGGCGGATCGGCCAGAGGAAGCGTATGAGCATCTACACCGACCTGACCTGAAGAACAGTCCTGATGCGGCCGTCTGGCAGACAATCGTCGATGTAAAGCTTGGCAATTGGACACAGGCCCGGATCGCCATGCCACGCGGCCGGGCGGTGGTCGGAAACTATCCGACGTCGATCCAGACCGAGTTCAAACTGGCTGCCGCTCAGGCGATGGTTGAGGCCAATGATTTCGGGATCGCAAACGGCATTCTTGCCGAGATCGAACCTGCGGAAGTCACGCGGGCCCAAGCCGCACGTTACGACATCTTGCGTGGCCGTGTTGCCGATGCATCCGGCCGCTCCCAGGAAGCCTTGACGGTATTTGATCTGGTCGCCCGGTCGGATGACCGGCCGCGTGCGGCGGAAGCCGAATATCGTGCGCTGCGCATCCGCTACCGTGATGGCGAGATGACCATTGACGAAGCGATCGATCAGCTCGCTGCCCTTTCGACCTCCTGGCGCGGAGACGAAATCGAACTCAGAACGCTTCGGTTCCTGGCCCAGCTTTATGCGGAGCAAGGCCAGTACCGGGAAGCGTTTGAGGCGATGAAATCTGCCGTGCAGGCCGAACCTGACGCGGACACCACGCGGCTGCTTCAGGAAGAAATGAACGCGTTGTTCAATTCGCTTTTCCTGGATGGAAAAGCGGATGAGATGCCACCGATCAAGGCTTTGGCGCTGTATTACGATTTTAGAGAATTGACGCCGATCGGCCGCCAAGGCGATGAAATGGTCCGTCTTCTCGCCAAGCGCCTTGTCGAAGTCGATCTTCTCGATCAAGCAACCGAATTGCTGCGCCATCAGGTCGATAACCGGTTGAAGGGAGCTGCTAGGGCCCAGATCGCCGCCGATCTCGGGGCGATCTATCTCATGGACCGGAAGCCTGAAGAAGCGCTTCGGGTCTTGAACCGGACCCGCCAGGCCAGCCTTCCGTCGACGCTGACGCGTCAGCGTAACATCGTCGAAGCGCGGGCGCTCACCGAAAGCGGCCGGCCCGATCTGGCGCTAGAGCTTGTTCGGAACATGCGCGGAACTGATGTGGATCGGCTCCGGGCCGATACGTTCTGGGCCGCAGAAAGCTGGCGCGATGCCGGTGATCAACTTGAAGCCATGCACGGCTCCCGCTGGTCGGACCAGATCCCCCTGGATGAACTTGAGCGCCGGGACATTCTGCGCGCCGGGATTGCTTATTCTCTCGCCGGTGATCAGCTGAGCCTGGAGCGCTTGCAGAACAAGTATATGGCCAAGATGGCCGACAGTCCGGAAGCTTTGGCATTTGAAGTGGTCACCCGGCCGATCCAGGCACAGGGTGTCGAGTTCCTTGAAGTCGCCAGCCAATTGGCGGACGTCGATTCGCTGGAAACATTCCTGGAAGAGTACCGCCGTCAGTACATGTCCCCGGACCGCAGTTCCAACCGCGCGGAAGGCCCACCGGTTGAAGCTGAACCGGCGGGTTAAGGCCGAGTTAATTGATTATACTTGATGTAGCAAAGCTACATTTGGCGCTATGATTGTTCCAAATGTAGCACCGCAACCGTGTTGTGCTTTCGGGTTCAGCTCAATTAAGCTTCAATTTGAGAGACTCGACCCATTTGTTTGGCCGGCCTTTGATTTCATCCAAAATTCGGTCTTCGACATGCTCTGCATCCCAAACAGCATTACACTCTAGACCGATACAGTCCTGAACGGTTGCGGGGAAACTTTCACCATTGATATTTATAGATAATTCTCCTGATATTAGATGCTGCTTGAAAAAACGCACCGGCTTTTGCAAGTCCGCGTCCAAGTCGGCTTGGCTGATCACACGCCAGCGTCCCGAGGTAACTGCATTGTTCATGACTAGTAGGGTGTATTTCACAGGTTGAGACAAGACTGTTTCGGCATCTGCTTCAGATTCAGAAACAAAATCATAAAACGCGTTCAATGGTTCGGCTAATACACGGCCATAGGAAAACTGGCCATCACTCAGCTAAATAGAGACTATATCGCCTATTTTGCGTTTTATCCTTTTAGCCATTTTCTGCTGCTACTATGCGCGGTCTGCCAAAGGCTGCACTCATCGAACTACAAGTAGTTTTCAAGTTCAGACTCTATGTCAGAAATCAAACCTTCGATGGTGGGAGTAATTCCTTGATTTGATGGTGTGTAGAACACTCCAGGAAGGACATCGTCAGCCTGGAGGTTGGGCAATAGTTGTTCCACGAAGTCCTGAAGCGGGATAACTTCCGGTTCGTACCCTTCCCAATCACCGATCGCACATAGTGCGGCAAATTCATTCTCTGGCCAAAACGGGAAAACGGATTTCCCATCGTCATCTCGAGCTAACGCCCATCCATCACTGAAGAGAGCCCATACTTCTTCGCGATCAACAATTGCTTTGATAAAGTGTCGGTAGCGTTCTGGCCCTGACAGCGTCAAAAGCGCTTTTGTTTTTTGCGATAACGTCATTGGGCCTGATGTGGGGAGTTTGTGATTAGTCTGATTGCTATAAACTTGTGTGGATCCATTCGGAATTGGAAGCAGTTCGTTCTGCTTCATGATTGTTTTCTAGATCCAACACTTCTGACAAAGATGGGTCCCAATCAAGGAGATGACCAACCCCGACAGCCTTATAGTTTTCTGGACTGTCATCATGAAGTTCGCCACATAGAAACATCCAATCCCCATCCTCATGAACGACTAAGTTTACGGGGCGTGTATGTGCAAAAACATGGATGCATACGTATATTTTTTGCGTCGGTCGCATTAACACATAGAGCTAATTTTCGCCAAGTGATGTTCCAAATATATACGCATTGAGCTGCGACGACAAAGTCTAAACGTTTTGCGCGAAAGGTAATGTTGGGAACTAATGCGCCGTAACGGTTGCGCCGAGGGTCGACGCTGCTGCAGCCGCTGCTGCGGTGGCAGCATTTCGAGGCTTCTTGAGTTCTTTCTTGTACCGCATGACGAGTTCCGGAATGCTCCGGGTGCTTCGGTCCAGCCACTCACAGCGCGCTTTCAGGAAATCACGGTACGTTTTCTCGTGAATGCCTGTCTGCAGCATCAAGCGCATGATTGCGCCGTCCGCATCTGACTTCAGCGTGTCTGACACTACATCGTCGGCGAGATTGATCTTGCGGCTGATCAACCAGATCGCTGCATCCAGCCTTTGTTCCTCGAACAGGGTCCTTAGGATTGCATCAAAGGACAGCTCACCATTGGCGATCTGTACGCTTGCTTCATGCCGGGAGTAAATGACCCCATCGATCTCGATGTCGCCTTCGCCGCGTTTGATATTGTTGATCTGCGCGGCCAGCTTTTCCAGGGTGTCTTCCTCGATGGCGCGCTTTAGAGGCGCCGGAAAGATTGGACAGTTGGTCTCCAGGATCTGCATCTGGGTTTCCAGGAACTCGCTGTCGCGCAAGGCGCGCCTTGCAAGTCCACCAAGCACTTCAACTTCCGTGTTTGCAAAGATCAAAAGCGCCAACACGCCGCGGACGGAGAAGGGGGCGTCGAGATTTTCCAGGAGCGCATGCACCACTGGCCGGGCACTTCTGGCAATCAGCTTGTCGGTGACCTCTTCGCTGAGATCGTCCCGGTGTGCCATAACCGCCCGCTTGTCGTTTCCGCCGTTTGTGGCGATTGCCATCAGGGCGTCCTGGCTGATCACCGGGGAGCATTCGATGACAGGTTCGGACAGGGCAAAATCTTCTTGGGCAAGACGGTCGGCAAGGTCCGGAATGATCCGGTTGGTTTTGGCGAGACGGACAACCAGTTCATAGCGCGCGCTGCGGTCCAGCTGATCGAAGACGGACAGCACAATCCTGGAAAAGAGTTCCCGCTCATTTTCCGTAGGGTCGTGGTCTTCCGAACGCGCATATTCCCCCACAAGGGTCCGGATCAATTTTGAGCGAGCTTCAGGTTCTTTGATGCGCGCGAGTTGTTCAAGTTGTTCTATGAGCACCTAAAAACCAAACTTCTTTTGGAGTGGCGTTCTGCAATGATCGGTATTATTTCAAATACTGTGTTAATTTTTCTCTACTTGTCAGCATGAGAAAAGTGCAGGGGCTCATCCACGATTTGGCATTTTGCGCCAACGGTTGGCGACCATAAGCGCGCGCCAATATTTCCGGTGAAACAAGATCGCTCAGAATTGGAGCGTATGCGCGAATCTGGAGGTTGGGCATTGCACAGCAATACCCCCTAGCCGCCCCCGAAACTCTTGACCAGGGATCCTGCCACTAGGTTCCAGCCATCTACCAGAACAAAGAAAATCAGTTTGAAGGGCAGAGAGATCACCACAGGCGGCAACATCATCATACCCATCGACATGAGAACGGATGCGATCACAAGGTCAATGATCAGGAATGGCAGATAAAGCAGGAAGCCGATCTCAAATGCCCGCCTGAGTTCGGAAATCATGAAGGCCGGAATTAGGACCGCCATCTCGAGATCTTCCGGTGTTTCAGGAGCGTCCCGGCCGGACAGTTCCTGAAAGAGCATCAGATCCTTTTCCCGCACCTGCGACAGCATAAAGTCCCGGAACGGTTCCGATGCCTGTTCATAGGCCTGATCGATTTCGATATCGCCATCGATCAGGGGCTGGATACCTGCGTCATAGGCCGCTTGAAGCGTCGGCATCATGATAAAGGCAGACAGGAACAGGGCGAGGCTCACCATCACCATGTTGGGCGGTGCGGTCTGCAGGCCGATCGCCGACCGCAAGAGCGAAAGAACCACCACGATCCGGGTAAAGCTCGTGACCATCACAAGGATGGACGGCGCCAAAGACAGCACCGTCAAAAGGATCACGAGTTGAACTGCACGCTCAGTCAGGTTCGCGTCATCCCCGAACCCAACGGAGATTTCCTGCGCCTGCGTCGGCAAGGTGAGTGCAATGGCACCCAGTGCAAACACCAGGCTTGCTGTCAGATATTTAAGCCAGTGGATGCGGCTAATGCGGCCCGTCATTGTTTCGGCTGTCCACCCAATTCATCCAGAATTTTCGCCATCTCTGCTTCGATCGGATTGCGGTCTCCAATGCCTTGGTCATGCTGGGTCTGGGTCTGCTTGCCCGTACCGATCTCTTTTTTGTCTTCGCCGGTGTTTTCGGCAGCTGCGGCCGTCTTGTCCGGCTCGCTCACGTCGTGTGCGTCTTTTTTCTCGTCTGTTTCTTTGGTCTCGACAACGATGTCGGCTGGCTTTTCCTCAGTTGGCTCTGATGCCGATGCCTCAAGTTTTTGTGGTTCTGTGCCGGTTGTGGTCGTGGCGGGCTCGTCGAACAATTCCTTTTCAATGCTCTCGGCCATGACATTTCTCAGATCCGCCTTTTCGGCCGAAGAGGAGTTGTCATTCGGCTTTTCCGGATCTGACGCATTTTCAACTGCAGGTTCTGCTTCCGCACCGAGTTTAGGTTTTTCTGCCTGTTGGTTTAAGCCTTGAAGAGTTTCTTGAGATTGGGGTGTGGTGTTGGTGTTTGGGGTCAGGACAGGCTCAACCCGTTTTTGTGAGCTGTCCGTTTCGACCGGTGTAACCAACGCCGTTTTTGCCCGGGCTGCTGGACCAGAAGCTGGCGGCGATATTTTTGCAGACCCATAGGACGGCCGGTCCTTTGGAGAGAATGGCCGTGCCAATGAACTCAAAGAGTTGCTGAGCCGCGAAGCCGGTTTTGGGGCCTCATCCTTGGTCGCAGACAAAACAGGCGCAGAACTGTTTGGTTCTGGTTTCGTCGCGGTGACCGTTGAAGCGGAGAGGGGCGGTGCCTTGTCATTCGAAACCGGGCTTGCAGGTGCAACGGTGACCTTCGGCGTCTGCGCATTTGCCGAACTCGGTGCTGTTGTTTGTTCAGCGGGGCGAGGGCTTACCGGCTGAGCGCTTTTGTTTTGGCTGATTGAGCCCATGGAGGGACGCGGGCTGCCGGCCAGGGTCTGTGGCTTCGCGGGCGCCGCAGGCGAGGAGGGCTGTGGTACTTGGCGCGGTGGAAGAGCAGAGGTAGACGGCGCTTTGGGCGCGCTCTCTACCGGTGTGGCCGGCGCCGGTACAGATGCCGTGGCCATTGCCGTTGATGGTGCCGGTTGCGCCGGCGCTTTCAGATCGGGGGCTTGATGAGGTTGCTGTGCAGCCGCGCTGTCTTCCGGTGTCAGCGGAATATCCGGCCCAGGAGCAAGCGGTGCCTTGATGCCCCCTGCCTGCGCTGCGGCCTGATGTGTGCCGGTTCTGGTTTGCCCGGCAGCGAGCGGCGTGTTGCGGATGATGTTTTGCTCAACCACAACATCTGTCGGACCGCCGACAAGGATCAGATGCTCAATATTGTCCCGGCGCACCAGCAAAAGCCGGCGGCGATTGTCGATCGCGGCACTGTCCATAAGTCCGATGCGTGGCTGGCGCCCACGCGACTGTGTAATCCGGCCGCCCATCAGCCGTTTGATAATGAATATGAACAATCCAAACAGGGCCAGAACAACCGCCAGAGAAATGATCAGCGCCAGTCCCTGCGCCACGCTTTCTCCGACCTGAAATGTGTTTTGAATCCAGTTGTACATCTTTACCTCGTGCCGTCCCTTGGCGGCCAAACCGGGAGACAGCGTTTACTGTTGAATGTGTTCCTGATGACGGCTTGTGGCGTTTATCCCCAGTAATTCCGAACATCACCGCGTTGGGGCGTGCTCATTCAAATCGGCTGTAATTGCCTGCCGTTTTCGATCAGTGCCGCACCTGTTCTGGCTGCTCATGGCAATTTCTGCCGCTTGATGCCCCGTCTCGAATCTCTCTTAGTCTCAAAGTTAACAGAGCTAGGCAGAATTTGCCTGTGGTCGGGGCGCGGTAATTCGCGAAATGCACGGAAAACATGCGGGGCTTTGGTGAAAAATTAACGCCAGACCTGTCTACGTTAAGAATAGTTAACCACTCGTTAACCATTTCATCGGCAATGTTTGCCTGTTGGTTAACAGAAAGTGAATCGGATGGCTTTTACGGACTTGCCTCTGTTCCAGGCGCTGAAATCCAAGATGCAATGGCACCAAACGCGCCAGGGGGTCTTGGCTGAGAACATTGCGAACTCGGATACGCCTGAATTCGAAGCGCGCGATGTCAAAGCTTACTCGTTTGATGATCACATAGGGCGTGAGGCTTTCGGCCTGACAACGGAACGCACCTCCGTTGCCCACATATCCGGAATGATCGGATCGGGTATCGGCGGCAAGGCCGAGCGCCGCGACAGTTTTGAGATCACACCCAGCGGCAATGCGGTCAACCTGGAAGAGCAGATGATGAAAATCACGCAGAACCAGATGGACTTTCAGGCAGCAACGACCCTCTACACAAAAGGGCTTGGGTTGATCCGCACTGCACTTTCGAAGACCGCGTAACAGAACGGCAATGCAATGAGGAGTGACATCCTATGGATCTGATGAAGTCCCTGTTCATCTCCGCTTCCGGCCTGAAAGCGCAGAACGGACGGATGCGGGTGATTGCGGAAAACATCGCCAACGCAAACTCGACCGCCCGGACCCCGGACGAAGAGCCGTATCGGCGGAAAATTCCGACCTTTCAGTCCGAATTCGACAAGCAACTTGGCGCTGACAAGGTGGAGCTCGGACGGATTGTCGAAGACAAGTCCGCTTTCAAGTCGACCCATATGCCCGGGCATCCGGCGGCGGATGAAAACGGCTATGTGCTGCAGCCGAATGTCAGCACCTTGGTTGAATCGGCCGACATGCGGGAAGCCCAACGCTCCTATGAAGCCAACCTCAACGTCATCGAAACCACGCGCAAAATGCTGCAGCGGACGATCGATATCCTGCGGGCCTGAGGGCACTTGCGCCATCGCCTGAAGCAACCGGATTAAGGAAGTAACCCATGTCGACAATGTCCATTGCCAACAATGCCTACCAGATGGCGGCCCAGCTTCAGCAGCAGGCAAAAGCGATTGAAGATCCGACACCTGTACGTGAGCAGGTTGATTTTGGGCAAATGGTGCAAAGCGCGGTCGAAAATGTCGTTGACCAGGGCCGGGTGGCGGACGCCAAGGCCGTCGGCTTGATTGAAGGCAAGGCCGATGTTGTCGATGTGGTGACAGCCGTTGCCGAAGCTGAGGTTACACTGGAAACTATGGTTGCGGTCCGCGACCGTGTGATTTCGGCCTATGAAGAAATCATGCGGATGCCGATCTGATCTGGTCTTGGTTTTGTTTGAAGGCGCTGTGGCGCGGAGGTGGTGCAATGACCGGTCCTGAAGTTCTTGATCTGGCCCGGTCTGCTGTGTGGGCGATGATCCTGATTGCCGGGCCAACCATGGTGATCGGTCTGCTCGTCGGTGTGATCATCGCGCTGTTTCAAGCCTTGACCCAAATCCAGGAAATGACACTGGTCTTCGTGCCAAAGATCCTCGCGATCTTTGTGACGCTTTTGCTTTCCCTTCCGTTCATGAGCCAGGTCCTGGAAGGCTTTATGGGTGAAATCGCCGAGATGATCCTCGCCACTGGTCCGGTTTGAGGCCTGAGGTATGACGATCGAGCTTGATTTCCTGCCAGACGTTGCTGCCGCATTCATGCTGATGTTTGCGCGTCTTGGCACGATGATCATGCTGCTTCCAGCTCTCGGAGAAAGCTCGATCCCGACCCGGTTTCGCCTAACCATCGCCCTTGCTCTGACCCTGGTGCTCTACCCGGTTGGCTCTCAGCTCTATCCGGCGGACCTGGTATCGAACCCGGCACAGCTCGGTGTCCTCTTGATCAGCGAAATCATCATCGGGGTTGCCATCGGGCTTTGTGCCAAATTGGTGACGTCGGCCGTGCAGATTGCCGGCGTGATCATGGCGAACCAATCCGGCCTTGCCTTCGCGCTCGGCACTGACATCTCCAACGAAGGACAGCAAGGCGCGCTTTTTGGAAACTTTCTCGCCCTTGTCGGCATTACGCTGATCTTCACCACAGACACGCATTATCTGGTGATCGCCGCCCTTCACGACAGCTTCACGTTATTCCCGCCTGGCAGCATGCCGCCGGTCGGAGATTTTTCCGAGAATTTCGCCGAGACAGTGGCGATGGTGTTCTCGATAGCGGTGCGGATGAGCGCACCGTTTCTTGTCGTTGGTCTGGTCTTTTATTTCGGCCTTGGTTTGTTGAACAAGCTGATGCCGCAGATGCAGATCTTCTTCATCGCCATGCCTGTGAACATTGCGATCGGGTTCTTCCTTCTCATGGTGCTCATAAGCACGCTGATGATGTTCTATCTTGAACACGTCCAGCAGGCTCTGGGCAAGTTTATAGCGGGGTAGCGGTGCGTTATGGCTGACGAAACCGACGACTCAGAAAAGACTGAGGACCCCACGCAGAAACGTCTCAAAGACGCGCATGACAAAGGGGACGTTCCGAAATCTCAAGAAGTCAGCACCTGGTTCACGCTTGCTGGTGCGACCCTGATGATTGCCATCATGGCGCCGGGGGCGGCTGCGTCGCTCGGAAACTTGCTAAAGGGCTACATAGAGCACGCTCACCAGATCCCGGTTGATGGCTATGCGCTGAAAGCCCTTTGGCGGGACACTGGACAATCGGTAGCGCTGATTGTGGGTTTGCCTTTGCTGGCGCTGGTAATCATGGCGGTGTTCGGCAATTTGATCCAGCATCAGCCATTGCTGACTGCTGAGACCATCAAGCCCAAACTCTCCAAGGTCTCTCCGCTTTCTGGCTTCAAGCGACTGTTTTCCTCCGAAAGCCTGGTCAACTTCGCTAAGGGGATGGTGAAGATCCTGGTCGTTGGCGCGGTCATGGTGGCCGTGTTGTGGCCGCACCGGGACGAAGCTGAAATCATGATCTTCGCGGATGAGATGATCATCCTTGAAGAAGCCCGCATTCTGATCCTTCAGGTTCTGGCCGCAATCCTTGCCGTGATGACAGTCGTTGCCGCTGCGGATTTCGTCTACCAAAAGAACAAGTGGTTCAACAAACAGAAGATGAGCCTCAAAGAGGTCAAGGAAGAATTCAAGCAGACAGAAGGTGACCCCCACGTCAAAGGCAAGATCCGGCAATTGCGCATGGAGCGCTCCCGCAAACGCATGATGTCTGCGGTGCCGGCAGCAACGGTCGTTGTCACCAACCCGACGCACTATGCCGTCGCCCTTCAGTATGAAGAGGGGATGGGCGCGCCGCTCTGTGTAGCCAAGGGAACGGATGCATTGGCCTTGCGGATCCGGGACGTGGCCAAGGAACACGAGGTTCCTGTCATCGAGAATCCACCGCTCGCCCGCGCGCTTTATGCCAGCGTTGAGATCGAACAGGAAGTGCCGGAAGAACACTTCAAAGCCGTTGCAGAGGTCATCGGTTTCGTCTTCAGAATGCGCAAACGGGCCGCCTGGCGGGCCAATTGATTACGGTAAAAAGTAACGATATCGCAGGGAATGCGGATTAACGGGTGAATTTCAACAGGACTGAGCGCTTGTTCAGTTGAAATTACCGGCCAACAACAGAATGCTGAAATTCGGCCTAAACTAAGCGAATCGGGCCGAGGAGACGGATTGTATGAGTGACCTTGACGGAGCGCCAGGCGGGCCGATGATCAATCGGCCGGAGCGATCCGGAAACATAGGGTTGTTGATCGGGCTTGCGCTTGTGCTTGCCGGGGCTGCGGCTGCCTTTGCGGTCATGGACCGGGCCGTTGCACAGCCGTTCATTCTCGCTTTGCTTGGAATTCTCGCTGTTGTTGGCGTTTTCTGCCTTTTTGCCGGTGCGATTGGGTTTCTGCGCCTTTCCGCAAGGCCTGGTGAAGCCAATCCGCTTGCCTCTGCATTTGTCGATACGCTGGAAGACGGTGCGCTCATAACCGACATCGATGGCCGTCTGGTCTACGCCAACAAGGCTTATGCCGAGCTAACTGGCGCGGAAACGGCTGCCGATATACGGGTCGTTGAACGCGTGTTTTCCTCCGATCCAGACGCGACCGACGCGATTTTCCGTTTGTCTCAGGCGATGCGCGATGGCCGCAAGGCGCAGGAAGAAATCCGTATGCCGTTCCCGCTTGGCCGGGCGGAGGGAAAAGCGCGCTGGTATCGCGTCTCTGTGCGGCCGCTCCAAGTGTCTGGCAACGCGTCCGGCAAGGTCATGGCAGTCTGGCAGTTGTCGGATATCACCCGTGATAGGGCAGAGCAGGAGAATTCCTTCCAGGAACTTCAGCGCGTTATCAATTTCCTTGATCATGCCCCGGCAGGGTTCCTGTCGTCAGACGCTCAGGGACGGATCGTATACCTCAACGCGACCCTCGCCGATTGGCTCGGCTATGACCTGGCGCAGTTTGACGCTGGGGATCTCGGGCTCTCCGATATTGTGCGAGGTGATGGCACTGAGCTGATCCGCTCAGTCAAGGGGCAGGCCGGTGAGGTCAAGAGCGAGACCTTCGATCTGGATTTTGTTACCCGCAATGGCCTCGGGCTTCCGGTTCGCTTGTTGCATCGGGTTCCATTCGGCGAAAACGGCACACAAGGTGACAGCCGCACACTTGTTTTGAACCGGTCACGGGGTGAAGAAGCCTCAGAAGCGCTGCGCGCAGCGGAAGTGCGTTTCGCCCGCTTCTTCAACAATACGCCGATTGCCATCGCCTCCCTCGACAAGGAAGGCCGCGTGCTGCGCACAAACGCGCCGTTCCTCAAGTTGTTTGGTGCCGTCGATACGGATGATCAGGCGCCGAAACTTGAAGCCTATGTCGCTGATAACGGTCAGGAAGATCTCCGCAAGGCCTTGAGCGCAGCAGCGAACGGGATCAGCGAAATCGCACCGATCGATATTCCGCTTGTCGAAGGCAATGACCCGCGCTCGGCAACTTTCTACGTCTCCGCGGTTCAGGAAGGCGAGGGCGATGGCGAGGCCGCCATTGTCTATGCGCTGGAAACGACCCAGCAACGCGCCCTTGAAGCTCAGTTTGCGCAAAGCCAAAAAATGCAGGCGATCGGCCAACTGGCCGGCGGTGTTGCGCACGACTTCAACAACGTTCTGACCGCGATCATTGGCTTTTCCGACCTGCTTCTGGCAAGCCATCGCCCAACCGATCCATCCTTCCAGGACATCATGAACATCAAGCAGAACGCCAACCGCGCCGCCGGACTCGTGCGTCAGCTTTTGGCGTTCTCGCGCCGCCAGACCTTGCGTCCGCAGCAGCTTGAACTGAATGACGTTTTGGCTGATCTGTCGATCCTGTTGGACAGGTTGCTTGGCGAAAAGGTGGACCTGAAGGTTATTCACGGGCGGGATTTGTGGCCGGTTATGGCTGACCTCAATCAGCTGGAGCAGGTCATCGTCAACTTGGCCGTGAATGCCGGGGATGCGATGCCGGATGGCGGACGCCTGACGATTTCCACGCGCAATGTCTCCGAATCTGAATCGACCCAGTTTGAGAACACCCGCGGCATGCCGCCGGGTGAATACATGCTGGTCGAGGTGGAAGATACAGGCCACGGCATTCCACCCGATGTGATGGAGAAGATCTTCGATCCGTTCTTTTCCACCAAGGAAGTCGGCAAAGGCACGGGGCTAGGGCTCTCGACCGTCTACGGGATCGTCAAACAGACCGGCGGCTTCATCTTCTGCACCTCGGAAATTGATGAGGGCACCACCTTCCGCCTGTTCTTGCCGCGCTACATCCCGGCCGTTGTCGATGAGCCGAAGCAAGAAGCGAAGGAACCTGAGAAGGAAAAGGTTGCGGATCTGACCGGGTCTGCCTCAATCCTTCTGGTGGAGGACGAGGAGGCAGTGCGTGCCTTTGCTGCGCGCGCGCTTGCTTCGCGTGGCTACACGGTTCACGAGGCTGGCACGGGCATGGAAGCGCTCGAGGTCATGGAAGAAACGGGCGGCGATGTCGATCTCGTGGTGTCCGACGTGGTCATGCCGGAAATGGACGGTCCGTCGCTGCTGGTCGAGCTGCGCAAGACCCGGCCTGATCTGAAGATCATCTTCGTGTCCGGTTATGCGGAAGACGCGTTTGAGGAAAATCTGCCCGCCAACGAGAAGTTCTTCTTCTTGCCCAAGCCGTTTACCCTCAAACAGCTCGCGACAACCGTGAAGGATGTGTTGGACGGCTAGTCATGGCCGAGGGATCTGCGCTAGGTATGCCCTGTGCAGATAAAGGAGTCGCCCGTGGACCTTCCGGATTTCATTAAGTCTTTCCCCGCTTTGGATGTGCCGTTTCCTGAGGACGTTGTCTCTTCCTACGCAGTCCAATCGGACCGGGGATTGGTGGTTTTCTTTGATTTCAAGAAGGACATGGTCCTGCCGCCGCATTCTCATCTGGCGCAGTGGGGGACAGTGCTGTCAGGAGAGATCGAGTTCACCATCGGCGGTGAAACCCGGACTATGGGCCCCGGTGCGATCTACAACATTCCGGCAAATGTCGAGCATGGCGCTGTCATCAAGGCTGGCACCAAGGTGATTGATGTCTTTGAAGAGCCCTACCGCTATCCTTTGCGGGGAGAGTGATCGGTGTTCACCAGCCGACAAGTGTGAAATAGACAATGTAAAACACAAGCCAGAGGCTGAGGGTTACGGCGAACTTTTGTCGTTGGCTCAGCCGTGCGCCGATCCACTGGCCCGCGGCCCAGGCAGCCAGGGAGAGAAGCAGGAACCTCGGCAAGCGGGCAAGAGGCGTCAGGGCAGCAAAGAGAGCCGGATTGATCCCGTTGAAGCCTGCTTCAGCGGCAAAGATCTTGTAGGGAACGCCGGTGAACGCACCGTGCAACAGCCCGGTGTAGGTGCCTTCCGTGAACAACTTGCGCACGGTCTGGAAGGTTGCCTCCGAGATGCCCGGGACGGCGAGGAGGATGTTGTTCGCCGTTTCCGGATTACTGCTGGCAAGGGACCAAACTGCCAAGCCACCAACGGTCGCGCCAAGGGCGGCTAGAAGTGCAGCGGTCACGGCGGTTCTGAGCGAATTCAGAGCTAGTGAGGTCAAAAGCGCATCCGGAACGATAAAGAACACCGTTGCCTCGGCGAACCCCCAAAGGAAGGCTGCGGCTTTACTCCCAAGGCGCAAAGGTTTTTTCCGACGAGAGTTCGTTAAACCGGTCTTGCAGGGTGTTCATGAACTGAGTCCGGTCACCCGCCCAAGTGATTGGTTTGCCGACAAAAATATCGCAGAAAAACGGCACCAGGAGGAACGAGCCCTTTGGCAGCGCTTTGCCGAGGCCGTGAGTGAATACTGGAACGACTGGGGCGCTGGCCGCATGTTCGGCGAGATAGGAAATGCCTTTCTTCAGGCCGGTCATTTCTTCCGGTTCGCCTCGGGAGCCCTCCGGAAACAGGATCAACACCTGGCCTTTGTCCAGCGCCTGGTAACAGCCTTCCAGCGGATCAAAGGTCAGGTCCGCGCCTTTGCGTTCGACCGGGATGATGCCGAGTACGTGTTCGGAAACCCAAGCCTTCCAGGGCGAGGAAAAGAAATAGTCGGCGGCGGCAACCGGTTTGATGTTCTTCAGCTTTGACAGCGGCATCAAGGCCATCAGCACCATCGTGTCGAGATGGCTGTTGTGGTTGGCAACGATGATTGCGGGTCCTTCAGAGGGCAGCAGGTCTTTGCGCCTGACATTCAACCCGAGCAGAAACAGCACTGCGATCTTGACGAAAATATAAAAGGCCTTCTGCAACATCATCCCGGCCTAGTAATAAAAATAGCGGGTGAAGTGGAAAAACAGCGGAGCGGTGAAAGTCAGGCTGTCGATCCGGTCGAGAATGCCGCCATGGCCGGGAATGAGGCTTCCGGTATCCTTGACGCCGAGATCGCGCTTGAGCGCGGAGACGGTCACATCGCCGATAAACCCGGCCACGGGGATCAAGAGCCCGGCGGCTGCTGCATGTGCAAGGCTGAACGGCGTGACCAAAGGCGCCGTCACGATGGCGAGTACAAAGGTCGTGCCGACGCCGCCCAGGAATCCTTCCCAGGTTTTGTTCGGGCTGACGCCCGGTATGATTTTCTTTCGTCCGAACATCTTGCCCCCGGTGTACTGGGCAACGTCATTGAACTGGGTCAGGAACACCAGGAACAAAAGCAAGCCTGCACCGCCCGCCGAGTTGCCGTCGGTCGGCGGCAGGATCAAGAGGAAGGCCGCGTGGGAGATTGAAAACACGCAGAGCATCAGGCCCCAGTTGAGCGTGCCGACGGACTTTAGAAACCCTTCGGTCTGCTGGGAGAGCAAGCTGGCAAAGGGCAGGAACAGGAACATGTAGACCGGGATGAAAACGGCAAACATCCCATAGTAGCTGTCATAGACCCAAAAATACTGAACCGGGATCGACAGATAGGCCCAGAACAAGACACGCCGGTCTGCCCGCCGGGTCGGGATCATCGAGAAATACTCTTTCAGCGCCAGGAAACTGATCAGGGCGAAGACGATGATCGAAATCGTGTTGGAGACGAGAAAGGCGACTGTGAAGATCGCCACCATCACCCACCAGCTTTGGGTGCGCTGAACGAGTTCTGAAAGGTTCTTCTCCGAGCGTTTGGAGAGGACGTAAACGATGAGACTAGCTGCTATCAGCAGCCCCCAGATGCCGATCAGGGCCCAGTGGATGGCGTGCAGGGTCATTGTGTCTCCAGTTCGCCCAGGGCGTTCTTGGCGCGGTTCCAGATTGTGATGGCGGATAGAAGAACGCCAAGGCCCATCAGGATCGCAAAAAAGAGTTCCGCGGTCAGCCCAAAGGCCACCAGAACGCCGCACAAGCCGAAAAGGGCGGCCCGGTCGCTCTTGCCGAACGGTCCGTCATACCGGCGGCTTGCCCCGATCTGGACGGCGATGACACCGGTCATCTCGCCGATGATCGCCAGGACCACCAATCCGACAACCAGTTCGCCCGGAAAAAACGGCAGGGCGGCGAAGGGCAGATAAAGAGCAGCATCGGACAGAACATCACCGAGTTCATTCAGGATCGCGCCGAGGTCCGATTTCTGGTCGTGTTCGCGGGCGAGCATGCCGTCAATGGCGTTCAGCCCCATCCGGACAAACAGGATCACAGGCAACAGAATGAGCGGCCAAAAGGCGCCGGGAAACACCCAGAGCGCCAAACCCTCCGCAATCGACAACGCGACGGCAACCAGCGTTACCTGGTTCGCCGTCACACCAGCAGAGGCAAGCCTTTTACAGAGTGGACGGAGGAGATCCTGAAAGCGGGACTTGAGCTGATAAATGGTGGGCATGATTATCCGGAAATAGAAAAAATGCGGAGCGACTATAACCCTGGCAAGAGGTAATGGCACGGCCTCACTCAGTTCAATACCGACAAAGATCCTCCGCAGTGTGTTTGCTAAAGCCTTTGGAATGGCGCGCGCTGGTTGTCGCACCTCGGCCAACGCTGCATAGTGTCGCGACACAGCGCCTGCCTTTTGAGGATGCATGTTTGAAAAAAAGTTCCTGGTTGTTTTCGTTGCCGTCCTCGTCCTGATTTTCATCGGCAACGAAATCAGCCGCCATTTCTTTGCCTACACGTCCGATGCTTACATCACGTCGGACTACGCCAGTATGTCTCCGGCCGTCGCTGGAACGCTTGCCGAACTGCATGTTTCGAACGATACCGAAGTTCGTAAAGGCGACCCGCTTTTCACCTTGGAACAGACCCCCTACAAATTGGCTGCAGAATCGGCCGCGGCCAATGTCGCCGTTTCCGAACAAGCGCTGCAGGTGGCCAGTGATGGTGTCGAGGAAGCCAAGACAAATGTAACTGCGACAAAAGCCATCCTGGATGATGCGGAATCTACCCAGCGACGGCTTTCGACCTTGCAGGAAAGCGGTGTCGTGACCGAGCAGCGGCTTGATGATGCGACCCGGGATTTGTCGGAAGCCCAGGCGAATTATGAACGCGCGCTTGCCGCGCGGACTGGTGCTCAGGACCAGTTGAAGCAAAAGGCGGCTGAGCTGCGCCAGGCGACGGCTGAGAAGTCTGTTGCAGAGTACAATCTGGACCAAACGGTCGTCAGGGCCCCCTTCGACGGGCAGGTCGTTCCCTTTAATACAAAAACGGGCCAATACTTGGATGCCGGAGATGTGGTCCTGATTTTAGTGTCCCGGACAGGGTACCGGATCGTTGCCAACGTGCACGAGCAGCATGTTCAGTTCATAAAGCCCGGTCAACCTGTTTATTACATGGTCTCCACGGCACCATGGGTATTGTTCAAGGGCTCCGTTCGGGGCATTTCGAAGGGAATTGCGCGCTCAACGCTGGAAATCCAAGCGTTGCCCTATGTGGATCCGGAAACCGATTGGATCCGGTTGTCTCAACGCTTTCCGGTCGAAATCAACCTGTCGGTCCACCCAGATGACAGGCAGGCGTTTATGGGCGCGGATGCAAGGGTTCTGATTTGGAACGCGGACCCGCCGCCGACGGCTGGATCATCCTACGGGAACGGGCAATGACCGCGAATGAAGGTCTTCGGCTGCGCACTGCACTGGCCTGTTGGTGCGCTGTTCTTCTGGCGTTGTTTCTCAACCTGGACAATGCGTGGTGGGCGGCGATTAGCGCGTTCATTGTTTCCGGGGCTGATCGAAAAACAGTTGTTTCCAAAGGGGCCCTTCGCGTTATCGGCACCGTCATCGGATGCGCTGCTGCGTTCTATGCGGCTACGTTTTTCGCGGGACAGTATTTGACCCTATCGGTCCTTATCATCGGCTCAATCGTATTCGGGATCTACAAACGCTATACGAGCCCATATTCCTATGCGTGGACCTTGGCCTGCGTCACCGGTACTCTGGTGTTGTTTGTATCTCTTCAAAATCCGGGCGAAACGCGGGCCTTCGCGATTGACCGGTGTCTGGAAATCTCCACCGGCGTTCTGGCAGCCATGCTGGTCGAGTTGCTGCTTAACCCAAGGCCGATTTCGGGGGAGCAAGATACAATACCAGCAGATGCCGAGACGCGCCGCCATGCCATGGAGGCTGCAGTCTTTGCCGGCATTATCATGGTAACTATCCTTTTGCTGGATCGGTATTTCAACCTGCCGTCCCCAATTCAAATCGCTGTCACGGCGACGGTGATGATCCCGCTTCAGATAGGATATGGGCCGAAGAAAGCTTTTGACCGCTTGTCTGGTTGCCTCATCGGAGGTTCGACTGGGCTTGCGATCGTTGTCTTCCTGCCGGCAAACCTTTTGGTTTGGTCATTGTTTCTGATTGTTGGGATTTTTGTGTTTTCCCGGACGCATTTTTCAGGTCAGAGCAACGCCTATGTCGGAACCCAGGCGGTTTTGGCATACCTGATGACGATGGTAACTGGGAGCGGCCCACCGACGACCGTTGAACCGGTTCTGGATCGATTGGCGGGGATCTTTATCGGTGTGGTCATTCTGGTCATCGGAAATCTGCTCGCTAGGGAGCTTGGATTTGGCCGCTCTTCGGAAGAGGCCACAACTTTGACAAAGAAGCCTACAACGCCAGCATGATGCGGACCGGATTTGCCGGATCAAGAAGCAGTTTGACGGCCATGGCGATGCACGAACACACCAGGAGCGGGCGGATGATCTTCGCGCCGTTCTTCATGGCCAGCTTGGAGCCGGCCTGTGCGCCGAGAAACTGACCCAGTCCCATGAGAAGGCCGATCTTCCAGAACACGGCTCCGCTCACCATGAACACGAGAAACCCTGCAAGGTTCGAAGCAAAGTTCAGCACCTTCGTATGAGCTGTGGCTTTCAAGAGACCTGCGCCCATCAGGGCGACAAAGGCGAGCATGAAAAAGGACCCGGTACCCGGGCCGAAGATACCGTCATAAAATCCGATTGCCGGGACAAGGGTCGCGCCGAAGGCAAAGCTGGTCATCCGCGGCACCTGTTCGACCGCGCCGACATTGGGTTTCAGCGCGAAATAGACGGCAATGAGGATCAAGACGACGGGCAGGGCTGTTTGGAGCACGTCTGTCGGCAGGATTGTGGCAACCAGCGCTCCACAGATCGCGCCTGCGGCCGACAATCCGGCCATAGGCAGGATGACTTTGTAATCAACAAGCCCGCGGCGGGAATAGGCAAGGGTGGCGGAACCGGAGCCAAACAGCGCTTGCAGCTTGGCTGTTCCGAGTGTTTCCAGCGGGGGGAGCCCGGCCATGAGGAGGGCAGGGATGGCGATCAATCCGCCGCCACCTGCAATGGAATCGATAAACCCGGCAATGAAAGCGGCCAAAAACAACAGCAGTAGAATATCAAACGCAACTTCGGCCAAATTGGACCCGATCTTTGGAAACTGGCGCGGACGGAGCGGATGGGGCTGGCCGGCGGCAATGGGAAGTTGGGGTCCTCTTAGTCCCGTTTTGTGATGATTACCAGCTCACTTGGTTGCCAAGACACCTGCCAGAAGCGTCTTGGTCGCTGTTTCGTAAGCTGAACGGTCTGCGCCATTGGCGATTTCCAGCGCCGCCCGGTCGAAGGCCGCGGACAGGAGTTCGGCGAGCGGTTCCAGGGGAACGTCCTGCAAATACCCGTGCGCCGCACTGTGTTTCAGGCCTTCAAGCAGGGTTGCCCCGCCGGTTGTCCGGTCGATTTCGGTCATTTCTTCCAGGCCGAGCACCGTTGGGCCTTCAAGAAGCAGGATCTTGGCCCGTCCAGGCACGGACAGAGCGGAAAAGTAAGCGCTGGCTCCCGCCATAAAGGCCTCCAGCGGAGACTGGCTGGTGTTGGTGTCAGAGGCGATCTCGGCTGCGACCGCTTCCGCTTCCTGCTGCACCAGGGCGCGCATCAGATCCGGTTTGTCCTCAAAATGATGATAGAGCGCGCCGCGCGTCACGTTGGCGCGTTTGACGATCTCCGGTGTCCCGGTTTCCGCATACCCCTTTTCAACAATGAGTGCGCGGGCAGCGTCCAGAAGTGCTTTCCGGGTTTCAGCACGGCGCTCGGCCTGAGACCGGCGCGGTTTTTCATCTTGCATACATACAGCCTGTATGTTAATTGAAATTCACATACATACTGTATGTTTATTTGTTGTGGCTGAAAAGCCCCATCAGCTCAATTGGGTTGATGACCGTGTTTGATTGCAGGAGACGCGTGATGAAATGCACCCAGTATTACCCTGTCCTTATGACTAAGGACGTGACCAAGACTGCCCGGTTTTATCGAGATCACTTCCGCTTCAAGGCCGTGTTCGAGGCGGACTGGTATGTGCATCTGCAGTCGGTCGAGGATGAAGCCGTGAACCTCGCCATTCTCGACCAGGACCATGAGACCATCCCGGAAGTCCGCCGGGGGCAGGGCACGGGGGCGATGCTGTTGAACTTTGAGGTGGAAGATGTCGATCAGATCTATGAAGGCGCGAAGAATGCCGGATTGCCGATCCTGCTAGCGCTGAAGGATGAACCCTTCGGTCAGCGGCATTTCATCACCGAAGACCCGAATGGCATCATGATCGATGTGATCAAACCAATCCCTCCGAGCCCGGAGTTTCTGAAGCAATTCGCGCCAGAGGCCGTGCCTGCCTGAACCCTAAGTTTGGTAGCCCGCCCGAACGGCATCCCATAAGGGTTGGTTCAACCTGAGGCGGAATTGCCGAGGACGAGCGATTCCACCGAACAGATGCGGTCTTGTTCCAGGGCGAACAGGATCGCTTCCACGACATGCCGTGCATTCATTGTTTTGCCTGTGCCTGGGGAGGGCCGTTCGAACCAGGCTGGGCTCTTATATTCCAGATCGCTTTTAAAATCGGACGGAAAGACGGACATCACTCGAATATGGGGATGTGTTTGACTAAGCCGATTCATGAAGGCGGTCTGGGCGCTCTTGGTGGCATGGTAGGCAGCATTTGGCTCCGATTGACCATCCAATGTCAAACCCGACTTTGAAACGATGGTCAGGATGTCAGGCTCTTCTGACATTTCCAAAAGCGGCAGGCAGTGTTTGGTCAGGAGGATCGTTCCGGTCACCGTAGAATTCACGGCGGCGATCAAATGATCGTCGTCTGTCGCTTCAAAGTATCCGGACAGCCACATGGCCGCACTGTTGATCAGAATGTCGATCTTGTGCGTCCTGGCCCTCAGATCCGAGATGAACTGCTGGATGCTGCCCGGATCTGCGATATTGCAGTTGTAGGCAGTGGCAGATGAGCCGGTGACATCTTTGATAAAGCGGCACGTGTCTTCGGCCTGTGCCTTGTCCCGTGCGGACAGATGAACGTCTGCGCCACGGTCCGCCAAGGCTGCCGCGAGTGCCCGGCCGGTTGATCGGCCCGCACCGGTGATAACCATTGTCTTGCCATCTAGCGTGCCCATGTTTCATCCGCTCCTTGGCCTGTCACTGCAACCATTAATTCTTAGCGACAGGTGGGTATGAAGCGCAATTAAACAAGAAAATACTTTTTATATTTTGAAGGTGCGCGAATAGGCCCGGGAAAACACGGCGTCAAATTGATGTGGTTTTAAGACGCGACCGGCGGGCAGGAACTGCTCTGCTCGGCACGGCTTTTCAGGCCTTGCAGGCTTTGCATGGTGTTCGGATTGCCCGGTAGAACGAAGCTCTGTTCCAGCGCCGTGCGGACGTTGTTGATCACGGCAAGATCCTGAACAATGAGCGTCTCACATGGGGTGCCTGTAAAGCGAAGCCGGATGCGGATAACCCGGTTGCCATTGTCTGACGGGCCAAACTGGCTGTCCAGTGCCGGGTTTTCGCCGGTGAGCTGGCGCTCCATGACGACCATATTCGGCTCGTCCTGGATCACAATGGTGCCGCGTTCCTGAGCGCTCGAGACCAAAGCGGAACGAACGGTCATCGGGTCCGCGGCGACTTTAACGCTTTGCGCGCCCTGCGGCACGGTCAGCTGCGGCTGGTTTCCAAGGGACGCTTGTTCGGTGTTGCTGGACTGGCACGCTGCAAGTGTGAGTGCACAAAGGCCTACAAGAATGAGATGCCGCATGAGATCGCCTGAGCTTGAATGAATGTCTCTATTCGTTCGGTCTAAAACAGGTCTTTCGCCAGTGCAAGGAAGCTGCCGTATCGTAAGGGCTGGTTTCTGCACCAGTGTCACAAATATGACCCTAGAATGTGTCGCCGGTCTTGAAGCCACCACCGCCAAATCCGCCGCCGGTTTTGAAGCCGCCGCCGCCAAACCCGTCATTGCCGCCTGGCATACCGGCTCCCGGCCCGCCGAACCCGCCGGGGCCTGGAATGCCGCCGAAACCGCCCATGGAGCGGGGAAGGCCTTTGCCCTTTGGAAATGCCACCCGGCGGCCTTTGGGACGGCGGCGCTTGTGGGACCGTTGTGCCCTATCCCAATACTCCGCGCCGGAAATCGCGCCCTTTACGAGTTCGCCCAAGAGCACAGTTGTCAAGCGATCATCGGAAAACGTCGTTTCCCAGCTGCCATACCCATTTGAGCGGAACCGTTTGACGACATCCGCTAACTCGGCCCGGCGGCGGCCGATATCGCGCTGCAGTTCCCGGTCCTGGCGGACTTCCCGGGCGACCTGCTCAATGCGGTCTTTGAAGTCTTCAATGCGTTGGACAATTTTCTCGTCTTCCGGAGAGGGCGTTTCGATGGCCGCCCGCCACAGATCATTGAGCGCGTCCATCTGAAGCGAAGACGCGAGGTGTTCTTCGGCCTTCTGGAAATCGTTGTCTTCGCCGCTGGCGAACTCGGCCAGGGCACCGGCGAGTGTCTCGATCCGCCGGTCCAGTTGATCCAGTTCGCCGTCGATGCCGTCGATCTCGCCGCTCAGCGTTTCAATGCTTCCGACCAGATCCGTGCCTGCGGCATCGGTCATGGCGTTGCGGCTGAGCTCTGCCAGTTTCGCCTGTTCCTGGTCTGCGATCTCGGCGCAGCGTGCGGCATGTTTTGCCATGCGCTCGGGGATCCCGGTGAGCATCGCGTAGTTGGCTCTGGCACCGTTATACCCGATCAACCCGGCAACCCAGCGGTCCAGCGATCGGGTCAAACCGCGTTTGTCATAGGAGGGTGTCGCAAACCCCCTGTCCCAGAGGTAGAGAAACAGCGGATCAGCTTCGTAGGCTTTCCCTTTTTCGAGCCGGTCAGCATCAGACGTTTCCGCTTTTGCAGCTGCCGCAGCTGCCGTTTCTTCAGCGCGCTCGACGGCAGCCTTCTGGCGTTGAAATGCGTCATCGCCTTCCAGACGCGTGTCGACCGCCTCCAGAAGGTCGTCCATCTGGTTTTCGGCGGTATCCCGATCCGCATCCAGCTGCTGGCGGCGGGCATGAAGCGTGCTGCGTTCGCTCTCGCACTGCCGCAGTTGGTCGCTCAGGACCTTGTAGTCGGCCGTGCGTTTTTCCAAAAGCCGCCGGGCTTCCCGTGCGGCGCTGTCCAGCCGGGTGTTGAGAGCGCCGGCCGCATCATTGTCCAGATGAAAGCGGGCAAGGTCCCGATAGGCTTCGGTCTGCCGCTCCTGCAGGTCGGTCAGCCCGCGGGTCGCACGTTCGATCCGCTGGCTGAGCTCTGCCTCTTCGCGGCGGAGATCGCTGAGCGCCTGTTCAATGGTTCCAAGGGTCTGCCGGCCAGTCAGCATTGTCTGTTCCGCATGTCAGGAAATCGGCAAAACAGTCTTACCATTCGGTGATCGCTCCGTTTTGGACGCCGCTGCGCCAGGTAATGTCCAGCTCACCGCGTTGCTTTTGGCCCAAGGTTCCTTTTTGGACGATGCCGTCATCGACCTTGTCGCGCCGGACTGCAGTATAGATGGTATCCGATACCCGCTGTGCCCACTTGTTGACCCGAACCGTCTGGCCGTTTTCTTCCGAGACGATGTCGCGCTCCAAGATGTTGCCGTCCGGATCGACCGCTTCAACCACGATATAGTGATTTTCCGCGTCCTGATTGGCGTCTGGTATCCGGGTAATTCCGGTTGGTACGCCTTCCCTTGAAATGATCTGAACGTCAAAGACTTCGGCAAGTCGGCTGGCCAACTCCCTGAGGTCGGCCTCCGCCTTGAAGGCCGCATCGGTCTTGCCGTCTGCAAGCGCGATGGTTCCATCGTCCACAAGGCGCTGGGCATCGGCCTCGATAGCAGTGTTTCCGGTCAGGTCATCGATGCGTTGAATCAGTTCGGAATAGGTTTGCGGCATGTTCTCAAGCCGCTCTGCAAGGGCAGCTTCGGACCGCTGTGCCGGCAGCGTCACCAGCATGTACCAGGCCGTCGTCGCGACAATCAGGACAACGGCCAGTCCGGCAAGCCACTTGGACCAGATCGAGCGGGTGATGTAGACCATGGCCAGCGTGCGCTGAAAGCCGGCGGCCGGCGGACTGTAGACAAACCGGTCCCGCTTGAGGTCTTCAACACCGGCTTTCAGAATATGGTCGGGGACGTCGATCCCTTGCGCGGCATAGACCTTGCGCAGCCGCTCTACCATGGCGGCATCGCGTTCGTCGGCTTTCAGTTCGCGCGCGACCTGGCCTTCTTCGTGGCGGAGCGTGTCCACCACGTCCATCGCCATCATCAGATCATCGAGCGGCGTGTCGGGCTGTGCAGCCATGGACTTGGGTCTTCCCAAATTGCCGGAGCCGGGCAGACCCGGCTCCTAATAAGTCTTGATCCGAAGTTAGAGCCCTTGGCCTTCGGCCGTCAACTTGGCAAGGCGGCGCTTGCCGTCCTCGACTGCGTTGCGGATCTCTTCGGAGTTCTTGGTCGACATATCCCGCATTTCTGAAATGATTTCACGGGACTGGACCTGAAAGTTCACAACGGAATCAACCAGTTTCTTGACTGATGCGGCCGCAACAGTCGGACCATAACCGGCTTTGAGTGCCTCTTTCTGGACGGCGTCGCCAATCTCCGCGAGTGTCTCCAGACTCTTGTTGATGCCGTCCTTCATGGCGTTCAGCGTTTCGGTGGATTCATGCAGGCCTTGCAGTCCGGTGAAGGAGGCATTGAGCGCAGTCAGAACAGATTCATTGGTGGAGAAGAAGCTGACCGACTGGGCGTACACCCGCTCCTTGGCGTTGGTCGTCTGGACGAGTCGCGCCATGATCACTTCAGATGTGTTGTAGCCGACTGTCAGGTTGTCTGAGAGATCCTTGGCGATCTGGTACCGCTTTTCCTCGTCCTGCATCTCGCGCAGGCGTTCGTCGCGGGCAAGCTCAAGGCGGGCTTTTTGGGCCGCGTCATCGCCGGCATAGGCTTCAACTTCCGCTGAGGCTCCTTCAAGGGCTGACTTCGCTGCATCCAGCTTGGCGGTGGCCATGTTCAGCAGCTCGAGCGCCGTGACTTCGGCTTGCTTCAGGGCGCCCCGGAAGTCCCGGTAGGCCTCCAGGATTGTCTGTTCCCGTTCAATCTGGTCCTTGGTTGCCTTGGCGACATCCTTGTAGGTGGTGCGGATGTCGGTGAAGCGGTCGGAAATAGTGCCGCGGCGCATGTCCCGCCACTTGTTTGAGAGATTCTCGGTGAAGGAGATTTTGCCGTCTGCGAGTTGGTCGACCAAAGTCTTGGCGTCGTCCCGGATCGAATTGAACGCGTCGGTGATTTCTTCATACCGCTCGCCAATGTCCATCTGCTGGACCTGATTGCGGACCACTTCATTGAAGTTCGAAGCCTGGCCCAGCGTGCGGGAAATAATCAGCACCTTGTCCGGAGACAGATCCGAGATTTGTTCCAAAAGGGCGTTGATCGGGGCGTCCGCTTCTGTTTCGGGTGTGATGCCGATGTCGCGCAACGTCGTCAAAGCGCGGTCGAGGTATTGAAGGGGCGAAAATCCACCGGCCGGGGCTGGGGTTTGGACAGCTGTTCCTTGGGAGTTTTCTTCAACCATTTAAAACACCTCGATACCTGTTTGCTTTTGTTTAGCCGCACGAGTTTTGCGCGGTCCGAATGACTACAGCGCTTCACATAGGACTGCCAACGGGCCTATTGTCAATGAAAACTCATCCCGTTAGGTCACTTAGCCTTACAGCCATGAGATGACAGTCTTTTTGCATCACTGCTCAGCCCTGCTTGGCTTTTGAGCGGACCTTGGACATAAGATCATCGGCGCCGCAATACGAGGGTCATCGTGAGTGTTTCGGATGCATACCGGCCGGGTTCGGCTCGGTAGAGCTCTTCGAAGCGCTCGAAAAACGTTGCAGTCAAGGCATCCGCCTCATCAACGGTTTTTGCCGATTTTTCAAAAAGGTGCAGGCGGAGGGACGATTCTCCGAAGCCTCTTACATACCCGGTGTAAAGCTCAGCGTATTTTTCAGGGTCCGCCAGCCAGTCCTGATAAGCGTCTTGCGGGTTGATTGCAGCGTCGGTGACGGAGGCCTCAATGACTTCGAACGCAGCCTCCAGATCCTCGTTTTGAATGAGCGGACCAACAGCGTCGCTGACTGAGGGAAACCAGAGCGGAAATATGAACCGGTCAAGAGCCTCTTCGGATAACAGCCCATCGGTGACCATCGTCGCGGCGACCTTGTGAATGGCCCGGTAAAGGTGGCGGGCTGATCCGCGGATGCCGTTGATCTCCTCAAGGTCCGGCGTGCTTCCAAGGGTCGAGACGATCAAATAGCCGCCGGGTGCAAGTTCGATTGCCCGGCTTCTCAAGAATCTGGTCCAGTCGGATCTTGCGAGATCTTCGTAGGTCGCCCGGGCCTCGCCCTCAAGGTCGGCATACCAGACCGTGCCGGCCGACGAGATCAGCAGGGGGCGCGACAGCCAATGGCTGGCCACAAAACAGGTCGCCAACGAGACCGAACCCGGGGCTGCCATGACGTCATAAAAGGAGCCGATCGAGGCCTCTGTCCGGATATTTTTGTCTTGTAAATATCCGGCCTCTGAGAATACGTGACCAAACAAGCCGTTCCAGTCATTGTGTGGTTGATCGCCGTGACAGATGGCGATGCGACCGTTTGGAAAAAGGGGACGGTAGGCCGCGATAGAGGGTTTTACCGCTTCTATCGCCGTGTGACCCGGGCCACATCCGAGATCGAGATGCCGGAATTCCGTTTTCTGCGGACCGATGTCCCGAACAGCTCTTTCTATCCAGTCTGCTCTACTTTTGACCAGATTGCTCTGCATGTAGGAGTTCCGGTCGTAATCGACCATATGCTCGGTCGCGGTGTCTGGGCCGGTCTTTTCATCCGTCATGCCATCGCCTTTCGTGAAAAATGGCAGATGAAACTAGGAAAGACCGATCCCTGTCGTCTCCGCAAGGGGCAACAGCAACCCAGATTGAAAGCAACAGTGGGCGATAGCCGGTTACGTGCGGCTTTCTATTGACTGGTCACCAAAGGCGGTCAGTGTGAACACTATAAAAAGCAGTTTGTCAGGCGGCAGTCATTGATGCGTTTTATCCAGCTTCTGGGCACACTTTTGATCTTTTGGACAGCGGCTGCGCTGCCCATTGCACCCGCTTCAGCGCAAAATGGTGATGCCGAACAAACCGATGCATTGGGGTTGCCGTCTTCGGCGGAAGAGCTTTTTGCTCGGGCAACCCATGCGCTTGAGCAAGGGACAGTCTCAATCCGGACGTTGGAGTTGTTGCGCAGCCAGCTGGTCTCCGTTCGGGACCGCAATGCTGCCATCGTCAATCTCGGAAGCGTTGAGGCGGATGCCTTGCAGGCCCAGCTTGATGCTCTCGGGCCCATTCCCCCGAGCGGCCAAAAGGAAGCCGATGATATTGCGGCGCGCCGCGCCGAGCTGACAAATTCTGTCGCAGATGCCAACGCGCCGGTCATTCAGGCAAAAGAAATTCAGTTTCGGGCCGCTGCTCTGATCCACGCCATTGATCGGCATATACGCTCCAAAACCCTCGACCAACTTACCCAGCGGTTTCCATCTCCCGTCTTTCCTTCGACCTGGAGTTCGGCGGCTGCCGAAATTCAGCAGTACCAGCAACGCCTTGAGCGGGACATTCAGAACCAGCTGGCTCGGCCGAGTGTTTCAAAATCGCTCGGGCAGACGGTGCCGATTTCTATTGCACTTGTGGTGTTTGGCCTGCTCTTCTTGTTCTGGCTCCGGTTTCCGATCCATCGCTTTCTTCTGAGATTTAGCTTGCAGCAGGAAGGGGGCTTTCGGGTCATCCTGGCGGCGGTATTGTACAATCTGAGTTATCTCATTTTGCCCGCAATCGGCCTGATCTCCTTCCTGGCCGTCATCCGGATCCTTGATATTCAACCCAATGCGGCCCGAACTGCACTGATCGCAGCGCCTGCATCTGCATTGGCGGTTGTGCTCGCCATGTGGCTCGGACACACACTGTTCGCGCCGGAGCAAACCCGATGGCGCCTTTTGGATCTTGAAGAGCGAAGCGCGAAACGCGGGCTGTGGTTCTGCTTGGGTCTCGGCATTTTCCTGATGCTGGAAATCACTCTGGAAGCGCTGCAGAGGGACAACGCTTTTGGCGAAGCTGCGCTGTCGGTGATCTCGTTGCCCCTGATCGCTGCGGCATCCATTTTTCTTTGGTCGCTCGCTGGGGTTTTGAGACCGAACACGCCCGCCGCGGATTCTGGTCAGCCTGAAGCAGAAGACCCGCACGAGGAGGATGAGGCCGGGGTAGAAGAAGCCTCGGTCAATCCGCGGGACTCCGGTTTTCTGTTTTCAATGTCTGTGCTGATGAAGGCATCCGCGGTAATTGCCTTCATTTTGACCCTGGCCGGGTATGTCTTGATGGCCCGGGCGGCAATTATCCCGATGATCGTGACACTCGCTCAACTCGGGCTTGGGTTCATGTTCTATCACCTTGCGCTTGCCTTGGTGCGGACGGCGACCAAAAGGGATGCAACGGAGCCGGTTCCCATCCTCATTTCGCTCGGCTTGATTATCGCTCTGGTCATTGTGTTTGCTCCACTGATTGCCATGACTTGGGGCGCGCGGCCAACCGATATTGCAGATGCCTGGCGGTTGTTTATGGGGGGCGTCCAGCTGGGTGACATCCGGCTGTCGCTCGACACGCTGCTGATCTTGATCGTGGTCTTCGGCGCTGGGGTTTTGGTCACGCGCTGGCTGAAACGATTATTACGGACGTCGGTTCTTCCCCAAACACGCATGGACATCGGAGCGCAGACAGCCATTGTCACCGGAACCGGGTATGTTGGCTTGACGCTCGCAGCGTTGATTGCGGTCTCCACCGCTGGCCTTAATCTCTCCAGCCTCGCAGTCGTCGCCGGTGCGCTATCCGTCGGCATTGGTTTTGGCCTCCAAACAATTGTCTCCAACTTTGTCTCCGGCATCATTTTGTTGGTTGAACGTCCGATCAAGGAGGGCGATTGGATCGAAGTCTCAGGGCAGTCGGGTTATGTGCGGAAAATCTCTGTTCGGTCGACGCGGATTGAAACGTTTGATCGTCACGATGTCATCATTCCAAACTCGGATCTGATTGCCGGCACAGTGCGGAATATGACCCTGAGCAACAAGATTGGCCGTCTGATTCTGCCGATCAGGGTCGCTTACGGGAGCGATCTGGAGAAAGTGAAGGAAATCCTGATCGGTGCTGCGCGGGCGCATTACACGATTGCGCGCTATCCGTATCCGTTCGTCCTGTTCATCGGGATGGGAGACAGTGCGCTCAATCTGGAATTGCGTTGCTACTTGAAGGATGTAAACAACATCCTGACCACCCAGTCGGACCTTTATTTCACGATCTACAACGAGCTTGGAAAAGCGGGCATCGAAATCCCGTTCCCGCAGCAGGATATTCATTTCAAGGATATGGAAAAGCTGATTTCAGCCTTGGAAAAACGGGAAGAGGCCAATGAAACACCGGCCTCTTCGTAAAGCCTGATCAGACCATTTCGGCGGCAATTCTTGCAGCGAGACGCGCATTGTTGCGCACCAACGCGATGTTGGTGTCGAGGCTGCGGCCATTGGTGAGCTCAAGGATGTTGCCGAGGACGAACGGTGTGACGTCCTTGCCAGTCACATTCTGCTCAGCTGCTATCTTGATGGCCACGTCGATGAAACCTGACATTTCATCGCGGGGAATTTCATCTGTCTCCGGGACTGGGTTGGTGATAAGAACACCGCCATGATCTGCAAAGTTCTCCCGCACCTTCAAAAGCGCACCGATCTCGTTTGGCGTATCAAGACGGTAAGGAGCGCTGAGGCCGCTTTCGCGGGACCAGAAAGCCGGCAATTCGTCAGTCCCGTAGGCAACGACCGGAACGCCTTTTGTTTCCAGAACCTCTAGGGTTTTTGGAATGTCCAAAAGCGCCTTGGCGCCAGCACATACGACACAGACTGGCGTGCGGGCGAGTTCATCGAGATCCGCCGAGATATCGAAGCTTTGCTCTGCGCCCTTGTGCACACCGCCGATGCCACCCGTTGCGAAGACTTTGATACCAGCTGCGTGCGCCGCCATCATCGTCGCGGCCACGGTTGTTGCGCCGTAGCGGCCAGTGGCAAGGGCAAAAGTGAGATCCGCACGTGAGCACTTCATGACATCTTCGGCCTGGGCAAGCCGGTCGAGATCCGCATCAGACAGGCCGACATGGATCTTTCCGTCCATGATGGCAATCGTTGCAGGGACAGCGCCGTTTTCCCGGATATCAGCTTCGACCTGTCGGGCCGTTTCCACGTTCCGCGGGAACGGCATGCCGTGAGTGATGATGGTTGATTCCAGCGCAACGAGCGGCTTGTTGGCAGCGAGCGCATCACGGATTTCGTCGCTGTAGACGATCAGGCTTTTCAAAGCGGCGGATTGGGCGGTTAGTGTCACAAGCAAAAGCCTTTTTGATGTGTGGCAAGTCGGCCGGAGCCGGGAGAATTTTGCGCCTTATAGACATTGGAGTCGAAGCCGCCAAGTGCGGCATTTGTCCATCTGGTCAAATTTCATCCAGGGTTGCCAGGGCGTCCCATGATAATCCCTCTGCCAGGGCTCCGGTGCTTTTCAGTGTAATGGCGGCGGCCCGCAGCCCGAGCGGCACGGCATCGCTCAAAGGATACCCCCGGCTGAGGCCGGCAATCGTGCCGGCGGTCAAAGCATCTCCGGCACCGGTCACGTCAACGATTTGGGTTGCAAGGGTCTCATGGGCGGTGATTGCCTCTTCGTTGAGGACAAGCACATCCGATTTGCCGTTGGTCAGGACCACGCGCCTGGCGCCGCGGCGTTGAAGGTCGCGGAGCAAGTCTTCGCTCGATGTCTCTGGGGTTTTGCCGGTCATGGCGAGCGCTTCGCCGCGATTGAGCATCAGGCAATGGAGTTTGGAAAGAAACGGCAGCAGCCGGGAGGCTTTGGCATTGGAAACGGCGTTTGCGATCAAACTGCCTTCAGGTGCTTGATCGGTAACACTCTTCAGAAGCTCATCCGGCAGGTTTGCGTCGGTAAACCATAGCCCGGTTTTCAAGGACGCCGAGAGTGCCTCGAAGATCGAGTCAAAGGCATCGGCAGGTGCCTCACTTAACACCCGGTCATCCACGCTTGCAGCCGCGAGAGACCCGTCCGGATTGTGAAAGGCAATGTATTGACCCGTCGAAAATCCGGCACGTTCCAAAGTGTAAAGCTCGATCCCATCGGCGGTCAGTTGTTTCGATAGGCTCGCACCCGCGCCATCGGCTCCAATTGCCCCGGCGAGCCCGGTTGGAATGTCCAGCCGAACAAGTGTCCGTGCAATGTTAGTCGCAACTCCGCCGGGCTTTGCTGTCAGCTTCGCCGGTGTTGACGTTTCCGGGCAATAAACCTCGCTGCCATGGGCAAGCGTATCATAGTGGATCGCGCCGACACACAAGACCGGTAGGGGAGAGGAAAGGGACACGTTTGTCATCATCACATCGATAAAGGCGAGGGAGAGCCATTTCAGCTTGGACGTCCCTGCAGAAAATTAGAAGACCGGCGGGCTAGCAGATCGCGTCTTTGTTCGCAACCAGCCGGCCGCTCTGTGATTCTCTCAAGATGCCCGGTCTCAGAATGTTCCAAATTTAACTTACCTTGCGTTATTCTTTAAGTGTCGATGTGAGAACATATTGGAAACAAATGGTAAAATCCAATTATATACCAATCGGTTTTGGCGACTTGAAAAATGAGAACAAAATAGGTACAAAGGAGCGGATTGAAACAGCGCGTCCATCATGGAATAAGGAGCGTTCAGCCATGTCGCAAAGTACACTTCGTCTCGTAGAAAGCAGCCAGATGGACAAGACAAAAGCGCTCGACGCAGCGCTCAGCCAGATCGAACGGGCCTTTGGCAAAGGCTCCATCATGCGAATGGGCCAGGGGCAGGCCGTGGAGGTACAATCCGTCTCCACAGGCTCGCTTGGTCTGGACATCGCCCTTGGTATTGGTGGCCTGCCGAAAGGCCGGATTGTCGAGATCTACGGACCGGAATCCTCCGGTAAGACGACACTGGCTCTGCACACGGTGGCCGAGGCACAGAAGACCGGCGGCATTTGTGCGTTCGTCGATGCCGAGCACGCACTTGACCCGATCTATGCCCGCAAGCTGGGTGTTGATATCGACAACCTTCTCATATCCCAGCCGGATGCCGGGGAACAGGCTCTGGAAATTGCCGATACGCTTGTCCGGTCTGGTGCGATTGATGTGCTGGTCATCGATTCGGTCGCTGCTCTGACACCCAAAGCCGAGCTTGAAGGTGAGATGGGGGACAGCCTGCCGGGGATGCAGGCGCGTCTCATGAGCCAGGCCTTGCGGAAACTGACAGCGTCGATCTCCAAGTCGAACTGCATGGTGATCTTCATCAACCAGATCCGCATGAAGATCGGCGTCATGTTCGGTTCTCCGGAAACCACCACGGGCGGCAACGCTCTGAAGTTCTACGCATCTGTCCGTCTTGACATTCGCCGCATCGGCGCGATCAAGGACCGGGACGAGGTTGTGGGCAACCAGACCCGCGTTAAAGTGGTCAAAAACAAGCTTGCCCCGCCATTCCGTCAGGTCGAGTTTGACATCATCTATGGCGAAGGCGTTTCCAAGATGGGCGAGTTGATCGACCTTGGCGTCAAGGGCGGCATTGTCGAGAAGTCCGGCGCCTGGTTCTCCTACAACAGCCAACGGCTCGGTCAGGGTCGGGAAAACTCGAAGCAGTTCTTGCGCGACAACAAAGAGATCGCTGACGAGATCGAATTGGCCATCCGCCAGAACGCTGGTCTCATTGCCGAGGCCATCATCGATCCGGCAGGCGGTGAAGAAGACGACGATTAGGTTCGTGCCATGCTGATACCGAAACCCTTCGCTTGTTGAAGCGATGGCCCGGTTTCTTAAGAAGATAAAAGGCCCTCCCTGAGTTGATCCGGGAGGGCTTTTTGTCGAACAGGCGTACCTTTGTGATTACGTCTTCAGACTGCACTCAAAAGTTCGATCCGGACCGCAGAAACTAAGGCTGAGACAGCTGGACACACCGTGTGCCGAAAGTTAAAAGGCTGTTCCGGTGCGCAAGGAGTTTCTCTGCAACGCACCTTTGTCGATGTTTCTTTAGGACCCGGACGCGGGTCCGGATCTAAGCGAGACGTGAATGACCGGCGTAAACGAAATCCGCTCCGCCTTTCTGGATTACTTCAAGGCCAACGACCACGAGGTGGTCGACTCCGGCCCGCTGGTTCCCCGCAATGATCCGACGCTGATGTTCGCGAATGCGGGCATGAACCAGTTCAAGAACGTCTTTACCGGTCTGGAGACGCGGGATTACAGCCGGGCCGTTACCGCTCAAAAGGTCGTGCGTGCAGGCGGCAAGCACAACGATCTCGACAATGTCGGTTATACGGCGCGTCACCATACGTTCTTCGAAATGCTCGGTAACTTTTCCTTCGGTGACTATTTCAAGGAACGTGCGATTGAGCTGGCCTGGAACCTGATCACCAAGGAATACGGTCTTCCGAAGGACCGCCTGCTGGTGACTGTCTATGCAGAAGACGATGATGCGGCCGTGTTCTGGAAAAAGATCGCTGGTCTGTCCGATGATAAGATCATCCGCATCCCGACCTCCGACAATTTCTGGACCATGGGGGACACCGGTCCATGCGGCCCGTGTTCGGAAATCTTCTACGATCACGGCGACCACATCTGGGGCGGCCCTCCAGGAACGCCGGAAGAAGATGGGGACCGGTTCGTCGAGATCTGGAACCTCGTCTTTATGCAATACGAGCAAACACCGGATGAGCGCCTCGATTTACCGCGCCCGTCCATCGACACCGGCATGGGCATTGAACGCCTTGCGACAGTTCTGCAAGGCGTCCACAACAACTATGACATTGACCTGTTCCGCGCGTTGATCTCCGCCTCGGAGCACGAAACAGGTGTTGAGGCGTCCGGTGATGCACTTTCGAGCCACCGGGTGATATCGGATCACCTGCGCTCCACCAGCTTTTTGATCGCCGACGGCGTGCTGCCGTCGAACGAAGGCCGCGGCTATGTTCTGCGCCGGATCATGCGCCGTGGCATGCGTCACGCTCACCTGTTAGGCGCGCGCGAGCCGCTGATGCACAAGCTGGTTCCGTCGCTGATCCGTGAAATGGGCAGGGCCTATCCGGAGCTGACGCGGGCCGAAGCGTTGATTACCGAAACGCTGAAGCTGGAAGAAACCCGGTTCCGCAAAACGCTGGAGCGCGGCCTTGGATTGCTGGACACAGCAACCGAAGAACTGACCGCCGGTGGTCAGCTTGACGGCGAAACGGCCTTCAAGCTCTATGACACCTACGGTTTCCCACTGGATCTGACGCAGGATGCGTTGCGGGTCCGGGACATCACCGTCGATACGGACGGATTTGATGCTGCCATGGAGCGCCAGAAAGCGGAAGCGCGCGCGGCCTGGTCAGGGTCCGGCGGTGCGGCAACCGAAGCCGTTTGGTTTGCCATGAAAGAAAAGTATGGGGCCACCGACTTCCTCGGCTATGAGACCGAAGTTGCGGAAGGTGTCATCGCGGGCTTGGCGGCAGATGACGCGGAGACCAATGAACTAAAAGCTGGTGAGAGCGGTTTTGTCGTTCTCAACCAGACACCGTTCTACGGTGAAAGCGGTGGTCAGGTCGGCGATACGGGTGTGATGACCGCGCCAGGTGTCAAAATCATCGTCACTGATACACAAAAGAAGGCGGACGGCCTCTTTGTGCATGTGGTGACGGTTGAAGAAGGCACCGCAACACCGGGCCTTGCCCTCGAACTCAAAGTCGATCACGACCGCCGGTCGTCTGTCCGCTCCAACCACACGGCAACTCACCTCGTGCATGAAGCCTTGCGGGAAGTGCTTGGAACGCACGTTGCGCAAAAGGGGTCTTTGGTAACGCCGGATCGGCTGCGCTTCGACTTCTCGCATCCAAAGCCGGTGAGTGATGACGAGCTGGCAACGGTCGAGACCTTCGCCAACGAGATCGTTCTGCAGAATGCGTCTGTCGAAACCCGTTTGATGGCGGTCGATGACGCGATCGAGGCTGGCGCCATGGCGCTCTTCGGAGAGAAATACGGCGAGGAAGTCCGCGTCGTCTCCATGGGTACAGCGCTCCATGGCGACAAGAAGGGCAAGCCTTATTCACTGGAGCTTTGTGGCGGAACGCACGTTAAGCGGACCGGCGATATTGGCCTTGTGACGCTTGTTTCAGAAGGTGCCGTTGCTGCTGGTGTCCGCCGGATCGAAGCGTTGACCGGCACTGAAGCGCGGGCTTATCTCGATGGACAGGACAAACGCCTGCGGGAAGTTGCCGGGATCTTGAAGGTGGGTGCTGGGGATGTTCCATCCCGCGTTGCTCAACTTGTCGAGGAACGGCGCAAGCTTGAAAAAGAGCTCGCCGATGCGCGCAAGAAGCTCGCAATGGGCGGCGGCGCTGACGGCGGTACGCCGGTCAAGGACGCCGGTAGTTTCAAACTGATGGCGCGCACCGTCGAAGGCATCAACCCGAAGGACCTGAAAGGCATGGCGGACGACGCCAAGACCCAGCTCGGGTCAGGGGTGGTTGTGCTCATCAACGTTGCGGAAGATGGGAAAGCGGCGATTGTCACGGCGGTCACGAAGGATTTGACCGAAACGGTGAGTGCCGTGGATCTGGTGCGGATCGGCTCTGAGGCGCTCGGCGGTCGTGGCGGCGGTGGCCGCCCGGACATGGCGCAGGCTGGCGGCCCAGATGGGGCGAAAGCCGACAGCGCCGTTTCTGCGATCGAGGCGCATTTGGCCGGTCTTTGAAACTGACCTGACAGCACACGGAACTTTAAAAGGGGCGGGAGCGCAAAGTCTTCCGCCCCTTTTGCCATTGCTCCTTGTGCAGCTTGCCGGTCTTCAGATATGCACTTGCGCTTCCACACGATTATTTTGCGCAATTCGAAACTTCGGCTATGTCTTTTGAAAGTTCAGTCCACTGCAAGCAGGACAGCCTGTGCCCGGCCATGATTTTAAACGCGCACTCTACGAAGTGCTTGAAGATACCGGTAAACGCCGTCTTGCCGCGCAAAGCCTGCGCAATTTTCTGATCTTCCTGATTGTGGCAAATGTCGTGTTTGCCGTCTTGGAGACCGTGCCGGAAATTCGGGGCACGTTCGGCCCGCATCTAAGGTTTTTGCAGCTCGGCTCAGGCGTCATTTTTCTGATCGAATACATCCTGAGACTCTATGTGGCGGATCTTCACCCACCGATGCGCCGCTACGGTCCTGTCGGAGCCCGGTTGCGCTATGCGCTTCATCCGGATGCGATTGTCGACCTGATAGGTGCTTTGCCACTGGTTCTTGTTCTGGTTTTGCCAAACCAGGCCGTAACGATGGTTGTCATCCTCCGTTTGTTGCGGTTCTTGAAGCTCGCTCGCTATTCCCCGGCGCTCCGCTCGCTCATTTCCGCTGTTGCGGCGGAACGCAAGGCACTCATCGGTTCCAGCATGATCATCTTCGGCGTGATCCTGATGGCTGCCACGCTGATGTATTTGATTGAACACAATCACCAGCCGGAGAAATTCCGCAGCATCCTGCATGGCATTTACTGGGCCATCACCACGGTGACTACGGTTGGGTATGGCGATGTTGTGCCGGTCAGCAACCTCGGCAAGATGGTCGGGGCAGTCGTGATGCTCATGGGGTATGGATTGATCGCGTTGCCAGTCGGTATCATTGCCTCTGCTTTCGCGCGCGAGATCCACAGCCGGGATTTCGTGGTTACCTGGTCCATGGTTGCCCGCGTGCCGCTGTTTGAGGACCTGAGCGCGACGGAAGTGGCGTCGGTTTCAAAACTTCTTCAAGCCTTCAACGTGCGCAAAGGGGCCACCATTGCCGAAGCGGGGGACATTGCTGACCGGATGTTTTTCATCACGAGCGGTGAAGTTGAAATTCGCATGGAACACGGGACGGTGTTCTTGGGGGAGGGCAATTTTTTTGGCGAGCTCGCGCTCCTCAATCAGGCAATTCGCAGCACGACTGTCGTTGCCTACCGGGATTGCCAATTGCTTGTACTGGAAGCTGGCGCCCTGCAGCAGCTGATGGATCAGGATGCCGCTCTTGCGAAGAAAATCATGGACGAAGCCCGGGAGCGGGTGGAGGCGGGCAAGAAGGTTCTTGGCGAAATCGCAGAAGAAGAACTGGAGCAAGCGGGCATCGTACCGTCCGATGAAGATAACAATCTGCAGCCGGAGTTGTTCGAAGATGGTCGGCCCGTGAAGGCTGACTAAACCCGCGTTCTGCTGAACAGCTGCCTAAAGTCCGCGGCAAACACAATCAGGGCGTCAAGCCGGGTGGGACCTGCCGGTAGAGCGGATGGCCGTGCCAGAAGACATCCGTCGGGCCGACGGCAAAATCAACCACGTTCCAGCGGTCATATTGATAGCGAAGCAGTACGTAGGTTTGAAGACCGTCCATATAGTCCGCCTCGCTGGCGTAAACGGTATTGCGCAGGTCGATTGGCGCGCCTCCGGGCCGTTGTGGCGCAACGCCTGCAAAGGCCCAACCGCCGCCAGCCCGAAGCCAGCTCACCACAAATTCGACCGGTGCACCAAAATGGGCTTCGGCCAGCGGGCGTATCGCGTTGAGGATGGCGGAGCGCTCTGCAGTGCCTCTTGCCGGCTCCTGGACCGGTTGGGCATGTGCGACCGTGGTGAGGAACAAGAGGCAGGCGGCGCATAAGAGCGCGCTGACAAACCTCTGGAATGCATATAAAAACCGGTTTTGTTCAGAAATTGATTCAACCAGCTTCCGTTTGGGAAGAAGTTGTCCGCCTGGCGCGGACGTTTGAAGATGAAAGTCAGTCATGAAAACCATTGGTCTGCTCGGCGGTATGAGCTGGGAAAGCACAGTCACATATTACCAGCTTTTGAACCGGCTGACACGGGATCGGCTTGGCGGCCTGCATTCTGCGAAGTGTCTGCTTTGGTCTTTCGATTTCGCCGATGTTGCCAAGGCACAGTCCGATGGCGACTGGGCACGGGCAACGCGGCTCATGATTGACGGAGCGCAGAACCTGGAGCGCGGCGGTGCAGAGTGTCTGGTGATCTGTACCAACACCATGCACAAAATGGCCGGAGAAGTTCAAAACGCAGTCGACATACCGCTCATCCACATTGCCGATGCGACGGCGCCTGCAATCAAGTCAGCAGGCAGCACAGCGCCTCTGCTGCTTGCAACCGCCTATACGATGGAGCAGGACTTCTACAAAGGTCATTTGCGTGATCAACACGGGATTGAGGTGCGGATCCCGGAGGCTGATGACCGGGCGGAGGTGCACCGGATCATCTACGAAGAGCTTTGTCAGGGAGACGTGTTGGAACGCTCGAAGGCGCGCTATCTTGACGTCGTTGACCGCGCCGTCGCTGCTGGGGCTGATGGCGTTATTTTCGGATGCACGGAAATCGGGCTGCTGGTTTCAGAAGCTGACTTTTCCGTTCCGGCCTTCAACACAACAGCGCTGCATGCCGAGGCCGCCGTCAGTTTTGCACTCGGCTGAAAACGAAAATCTGATAAGAGACACTTGAAACTGCGGTCGGCAATGGGCATTTGCGCAAAAGTAAACTCACCAGTATACTTTTATCGCAAAGCTTGAAAGGAAAGACCATGACCGCCACCGCTCTGATCACCGGAGCCTCTTCAGGTATCGGTGCCGCATTCGCCCGTTACCACGCCGCCAAGGGCGGAGACCTTGTTCTCGTCGCCCGGCGTGAAGACGCGCTCGAACACTTGAAAACAGAGCTGGAGGCAAAGCATGGCGTCAAGGTGCATGTCTTTGCGCGGGATGTAGGATCAGGCGAAGCCACTCAAGCGCTGTACGATGAGATCACCAAGGCAGGGATTGAGATTGGCATTTTGATCAACAACGCCGGATTTGGCGGCCGGGGCAATCACATCGAGCGGGATCTTGCCAGCGAGCAGGCGATGGTCGATCTGAACATAATGTCCTTGATGACGCTGACCCGGTTATTCGGACACGACATGGCCCAGCGCGGGAAGGGTTATATTCTGAATGTCGGCTCCACGGCCGGTTTCATGCCCGGGCCCTCGCAGGCCGTCTACTTCGCCACCAAGGCCTTCGTGAATTCCTATTCGCAGGCGCTCAATGAAGAATTAAAGCCGAAAGGTGTGAAGGTGACGGTTCTGGCGCCGGGATACGTCGAGACCGAGTTTGCCAAGGTTGCGGATCTTGAAGGCACGCAATTGACGCGCTCGGGCGCCACACCGGAAAGCGTTGCGAAGATCGGTTATGACGCCATGATGGCTGGCAAGCTTGTTGCCATCAACGAGAAGGCGCTCGACTTCTCGCTCAATTGGGTGGTCCCGTTGCTGCCGCGCCGGGCCGTCTTGAAGATGGTCTCTAAAATGCAGGCGAAATAGTCGAAGCGGACGTTTACCGCCAGTCAAGAAGACCCCGGCACGCGAGCGCAACTGATGCCGGGGCTTGCCTTTAAAGGTCCGCCATCGCCTTTTGCAGATTCTCATCGATCTTGTCGAGGAAGCCGGTGGTTGTCAGCCAACCCTGGTCCGGGCCGACCAGCAACGCCAAGTCCTTGGTCATGTAGCCGCTTTCAACGGTCTTGATGCAGACGGTCTCCAGCGTCTTGGCAAAGCGGGCCAGCTTGTCATTGCCGTCCAGCTTTGCCCTGTGCGCAAGCCCTCGGGTCCATGCAAAGATCGAGGCAATCGAGTTGGTCGATGTGCTCTCGCCCTTTTCGTGCTGGCGGTAATGGCGGGTGACCGTGCCGTGGGCCGCCTCCGCTTCCACCGTCTTGCCGTCCGGGGTCATCAGGACCGACGTCATCAGGCCGAGCGAGCCGAAGCCCTGAGCCACCGTGTCAGACTGCACATCCCCGTCGTAGTTCTTGCAGGCCCAGACATAGCCGCCGGACCATTTCAGGGCGCTTGCGACCATGTCGTCGATCAGGCGATGCTCATACCAGATCTCGGCCTCGGCGAACTTGTCCTTGAACTCAGCCTCGTAGATTTCCTGGAACAGATCCTTGAAGCGGCCGTCATAGGCTTTCAGGATGGTGTTTTTGGTGGAGAGGTAACACGGCACCTTTCGGCCCAGCGCATAATTCAGAGAAGCGCGGGCGAAGTCGCGGATGGAGTCATCGAGATTGTACATGGCCATTGCGACACCGGCGGAGGGCGCGTCAAAGACCTCACGTTCGATCTCGGTGCCGTCGTCGCCAACAAACTTGATGGTCAGCTTGCCCTTGCCGGGGAAGGTGAAATCCGTGGCGCGGTACTGATCACCAAACGCGTGGCGTCCGACGATGATCGGCTGGGTCCAGCCCGGCACGAGGCGGGGCACGTTCTGCATGATGATCGGCTCGCGGAAGATCACGCCGCCCAAAATGTTCCGGATCGTGCCGTTCGGCGAGCGGTACATGCGCTTCAGGCCGAATTCCTCAACGCGGGCTTCATCCGGGGTGATGGTGGCGCATTTGATGCCGACCCCGTGTTCCTTGATGGCATTGGCCGCATCAACGGTGATTTGGTCGTCGGTCTCGTCGCGCTTTTGTATCGACAGATCATAGTAGTGCAGATCAATATCCAGATAAGGGTGGATCAGCTTGTCCTTGATGAAAGCCCAGATGATCCGGGTCATCTCATCGCCATCGAGCTCAACAACCGGATTGTCTACCTTGATCTTGGTCATGGAATGTCGGCCTCTTGTCAGGTCAGGAAGGGGACGGTCCGAAACAGCCTTTTAGCGGCTCTCTCACAAGCAGTAAATATTGTGTGCGTATGTATACAATGTGAAGCTGACACGCAAGTTTTGTCTGACTATAAGCTTCGCTATGAAACGTAGCGGTCAATTGTATACCGGCAGTGACGCACGGGTCCGGTTGTTTCGGATGCTGATCTCTGATCAGACATGTTCTTCCTTCGTCGCCTTGATCAATGCGGCGTTGAAGTAGCGTAGACCGCGGACATGGCGGGCTGTGCCGATGATCCGCGTGGCATTGCCCTTGCGCACCACGGGCAGGGATGACTTTCCGCAGGCGTCGAAACTCTTCAGCGCGCTTTCAAGACTGTCCGTGTCATGCAGATAAGGGCCGTCGGAGCCGGGATCGAATTTGAGGGCGTCCGGGTCTTCGTTTTCCGGGGGCGGATCCATGAAGTCGCGCACCTTCACAGTCTCGCTGAGGAGACGGTGCGCCCCCTCATTGACGAAACACCCGCGCATGCCGAGCTGCCAATGGAAATAGGACTTGCCATGCACGGCCTGTGTCAGCCCGGTTGCTATGGAGACAGACAGAAGCAGTGCAATTGAAAGGGCATAGCCGCCGGTCAGCTCAAAAACGATCATCGTCGTGGAGACTGGTGCGCCGAGAACCGCCGCAGCCACCGCGCCCATGCCAAGAATCGCATAAAGCCCGTGACTGGACGCCATTTCCGGGAACACGGATGCCGCAATCAAGCCGAAGGCACCGCCGGTCATGGCGCCAAGATAAAGCGCCGGCGAGAATATCCCGCCGCCAAACCGCGAGGCGAGAGTGATGGCCGTTGCCGCGGTCTTCGCCACCAGCAGGATAAGCATGGTCTGAAGCGGCAACTCGTGCTTTAGAGCAAGGTCAGTTGCCTCATACCCGACACCTAGGATGCCGGGAACAAAGATCCCCATCGTGCCGACGGCAAGTCCGCCCAGAACCGGGCGAAGCCAGAGCGGCATAGTGATGTTGCGGGCAGTCCAGTCCGTCCCAATCAGCGCGAACTGGAAAATGATGGCCACAGCCGCACATGTCAGGCCTAAAAGCGCGAAGGCCGGGATCTCAAGATAAGACGTGATCTCATATTGCGGGATCACGAAGGCGGCGACATCGCCGAACCACCAGCGGACGATCAATGTGCCCATGACCGATGCCAGAACAATTGGCACGAACGCGGAAACGGCGTAGTGGCCGAGGATCACTTCATGGGCAAAGAGGACGCCTGCGATCGGCGCGTTGAACGAGGCGGAGACCGCACTGGCAACAGCGCAGCCCAAAAGGACGCGCCGGGCAGAGTCGGGCAGCGAGAACTTCGAACAAATGGCAGCGCCGATCGTGGCACCGAGGTGGACAACGGGTCCTTCACGTCCGGCACTCGCGCCGGCGCCGAGCGAGATCGCGGTCACCAGACCGGACCACAGCCCGGCTTTCAGCGGCAAGCCCCGGCCGCCATAGGCGCGCGCTTCAATGACGTCGGCCACACCGCCGGCTCGCTGATACGGGTGATATTTCTGCAGGATCCAGCCGACGATGAGACCGCCAATTGTCGGGGCCGCCAAGATCACCCACCAGGGCTGCGCGGCCGCGGCCTCCATTGTGAGCTCGGTGGCCGTTCCCAGCCAGGGTAACTGGAACAGCCCGATCAAGGTCCGGAAGATGATGGCGGCAATCGCAACGAGAACGCCGACAATAAGTGCAAGCAACCAGACGATATGCAGACGGCTGGATCGGTACTGGCGCACGTTGGGCGTGATCCAGCTGATCAGGATGTCGGGCAGGTGGCTCGCGGCGTCTAGTATCTTGCGCATTCTGTCGGTCCGCTGGCGAAACGGCACATTACTCTTTACGTTTGTCAGTGTCGCTCGAGTCGTGCGCAAAATACAGGTCAAGTTGACCGATAAACGACCTAAATCACTGCAATTTGTGCTGAAATTTACGTTCTAGCTCTTCTTTTTGATCTCGATATGCCGTCCGACCCGCTCCGGACGGGGCAACGAGCTGTGCGCGTCTGCAAGCGCTTGCAGGTTTGCCGTGATGTCTTCCGGCCATGGCGCGACCTTCCGGGCCCCCATGTCCACATGCAGACAGAGCTGTTCGGATGTCGCGGAGAGCCAGCCTTCTTCAGCGTGATACATTTCCTCGTAAAAATGAGCCCGTTTTTCATCGAAATCGATCAGCTGCAGAGAGACGATCACGGGCATTCCGGCACTGAGTTCCCGGACGTAGCAAACATGTGCTTCTGCGGTGAAGAACGAGGCATTGCGCTCCTTCACATACTCCGGGCCAAGGCCAAGCTGTTCGAACACCTGATCGCAGGCCTTATCCAAGAGGACGTTGTAGTAGGCCATGTTCAGATGACCGTTATAGTCGATCCATTCGTCCTTAACGGTCATCACATCGCACCGCACCGGCTCCGGATTCCAGGCAATCGGCATGAAAAACTCCTCCGAATATGATCGGCCTGCGGCGTTTTCAGACCGTTGACCAATGGTTTTTTGCTGTAAGGTGCGGCTAACATAGGCGATGAAAAAGCACGAAGAAAAGACGTGTCCACGGAGAAAATGACAATGCCGGAATTGGCGGGAGCGGCCCAAACACTTGAAAATTCAACCGGGAGCGCCGGGGTCGAGGGACTCGTCTCGGCACTGAAGGACCGCTTTGGTGAGCGGTGTGCAACTTCTGCGGCGCTGCGCGAGCAACATGGGCACACTACTACCTGGATCGAGACTCAGCCGCCGGATGCCGTTGTGTTTGCGCAGACAACAGAAGAAGTCTCCGACATCGTCAAACTTTGCGCGGCAGCCAAGGTGCCGGTCATTCCCTTTGGGACCGGGACCTCGCTGGAAGGACACGTGAATGCCCCATATGGGGGAATCTCCATCGATGTCAGCCAAATGAACCGTATTCTGGACGTACATCCGGAAGATCTGGATTGCGTCGTTGAAGCCGGTGTGACCCGCAAGCAGCTGAACAGCTACCTTCGGGACACAGGTCTGTTTTTCCCGATTGATCCAGGCGCAGATGCCAGCATTGGCGGCATGGTGGCGACACGGGCCTCCGGTACCAACGCCGTGCGCTACGGCACCATGAAGGACGCGGTGGTTGCCCTGACCGTTGTGATGCCGGATGGGTCGATCGTCCATACAGGCGGTAGGGCGAAAAAGTCCTCGGCGGGATACGACCTGACCCGGTTGATGGTCGGCTCGGAAGGCACGCTCGGCATCATCACGGAAATCACCTTGCGCCTTCACGGCCAGCCGGAAGCGATTTCCGGCGGCGTTTGCCCGTTCCCGGATGTCCAGGCGGCCTGTAACGCTGTTATCAGCACGATCCAGATGGGCTTGCCGGTTGCCCGGATCGAGCTTTTGGATAGCTTGCAGGTGCGGGCCTGCAACAATTATTCAAAGCTGGATCTGGCCGAAACCCCAACGCTTTTCTTGGAGTTTCATGGGTCTGAAGCGGGCGTGAAAGAACAGTCTGAAATGTTCTCTGCCATTGCAGAAGAGCTCGGCGGCGGGCCGTTCAAATGGGCAACAGCGGCGGAAGAGCGCACACGCCTTTGGACGGCACGGCATGATGCCTATTGGGCTGGTAAGTCACTCAAGCCGGATGCAGATATCATGGTCACGGATGTCTGTGTCCCGATTTCCCGGCTCGCGGACTGCGTTCAGGCAACCGCGGACGACATTCAGGCAGAAGGCTTGCTCGCCCCGATCGTCGGCCATGTCGGTGACGGTAACTTCCACGTTCAGGTGCTCGTTGATATGGAGGATGCTGAGGCTGTGCGCGGTGCCAAGGCGTTTGTTGAGCGACTGTCCTTGCGGGCCATCGACATGGGTGGCACCTGCACCGGTGAACACGGGGTCGGTCAGGGCAAGCGCAAATACATGGAGCGCGAACATGGCAACGGGCTTGGTCTCATGAAGGCGATCAAAGCAGCACTTGATCCCGACAACATCATGAATCCGGGCAAGATCTTGCCATAAAGCTCTGGTGCATAATTTCAGAGGTTCCGAAACTGCTTTAAAAATGGCTGCCCGCGGCTTGCCGGACAAAGGTAATCCTTGAAATTACGCGATTCTGGCAGATCACGTTGTGCGGCAGTCATGATAGTGTAGGGAATCGGATAAATAACAGGGGAAGAGGCTGGCTGTTTTCACAATCGGATTGGCCTCACAAACAGGCACAAAACCGGACACCAGTTGGCACGATTGGCTGAACCTTAAGGAGACACAGCCTGAACTCGGTTTACATAACTTTCGGGATTGCAGTGGTCCTGGTGCTGATTACGGCACTGGTGGGACCGTTTTTCATTGATTGGACCATCTACCGGTCGACCTTTGAAACCTACGCAAGCCGGGTGCTTGGGCACCGCGTGACCGTTCTCGGAGAGGCGGATCTCCGCCTGTTGCCTGCGCCCTATATTCGGTTTTCCGATGTCCGTGTCGGTGAAGCCGAAGACCCGCTGCTGGTTGTCTCCCGGTTCGACATGCGTGTTGAATTGCCGCCCCTTCTGAAAGGAGAGTTCCGGGTCGTCGACATGGCCCTGGAACGGCCACATCTGACCCTGTCCCTGGATGAAGCGGGCCGGTTGGATTGGCTGACCGCGGTGACGGCGGACGGCGCCCTTGCAGACCTGCCTCCCGAAGACGTGGCCCTTGAGAAAGTGACGATCCGCGACGGGGCGATCTCAGTGATCGACGCCCGCACGGGCGAGACGCACAGCCTTGATAACGGCAACCTCTCCGTCAGTGCGCGTACATTGGCCGGCCCCTTCCGCGCCGACGGAAGTCTGACGTTAAACGGGAGCGCCTATACGGTCAGCCTTGCTTCAGGCCGCATTCGCGACAATGAAAGTCTGCGCCTCAAAGGAGATGTGACACCCACGGATCGACCGGTGACCTTCAGTTTTGATGGTGCCTTGAGCGAGACGGATGCCGCTCCCCGATTCGACGGAGCGTTCGACATAACCTCCGTGGCGCTGGACGAAGGCGATACGAACACTTGGTCGGTTGATGGCCAGTTCTCCGCTGATATTGCGGAAGTGGCTGTGCCCGAATTCGAATTCAGGTTCGGACCGGAAGACAAACGGCTCAGCATGACCGGCGAGGCGGATCTGGTTTATACCGGTGACCGGCGTTTTGAAGTTCGTGCGCAGTCGAAACAAGTGGATTTGGATCGCCTCTTGGGTGGCGGTCCACAAGCACCAGTCGACATCAATGCTGCCGGGCAGCAGCTCGTCAGTGCTTTAAGGGCCGTGCCACTGCCGACAATCGATGGCGCCTTGTCGCTGGATGTCCCGGCTGTTGTTGCCGGGGGCGGCATCATTCAAAATGTGCGTCTTAATCTTGAAACGATGCTGGGAGGCTGGCGGATTGCCCGACTTGCTGGCCGCTTGCCTGGCCGCACCATGGTCGCAACACAAGGGGACCTCGGCCTTGAACCGGCGTTGACGTATCGGGGTGCTGTCTCCGTTCGATCCGATCAGCCTGCGACTTTTTTCAGCTGGTGGCAGAGCCAGGAAAGTGGCGCTGCGGTTCTGGAACCTGTTGCGGTTGAAGGACGTTTGAACCTGATGCCGGCAGGTGCTGCACTTGATAACTTGCGTCTCACAGTTGCCGGCTCGGAAGCGCGCGGCGGGCTTGCGTACCGCCAGCCGCGCGGCGGTGGCAATGCCGAGTTTTCCCTGTCTCTTGATGCAGATACATTGGATCTCGATCAGATGGAGACTTTGACGGCTCTGATGCGGCCGTTCCGCGGGGCGACGGCGCAAGAATCATCTGATGAGAGCCGATCTACCAATGTGTCGCTGCGCTTGCAGGCGCGTGAGGTGCGGGGCCGAGGCGTTGCCGGGGAAGGGCTGGCGTTTGAGGCCGAGTATGCGGATGGCAACATGCGTATCGATCGTTTGTTCGCTGCAGATCTTGCCGGTGCCCGGATTGATGTAACAGGCGATGTCCGCAATCTTCTGACAGCTCCAAGCGGGGCCGTTTCCGGGACACTTGATGCCAGGGATCTGTCTGGGCTGATGGCTCTGGTCAAGGGAGTGATTCCGGACTCGGCGTTCATTGATCGACTGGAAAAAGCCGCTGATAGTCTGGTACCGGCCCAGTTCGATGCGGCCCTACAAGCTGCGGAACGCGCTAACGGCACTGATCTTTCCGTTGAATTGAATGGCACCGCCGGAGGGACGGAAGTTGCGGTCCGGTCCAATCTAGAGGGTCGGATTGATGCTTGGCACGACGCCGAAGTGGGCGTCTCGCTGTCCATGACCGGGGTGGATGGCAGCGCGGTTTTGCAGCAGCTCGGCCTTGATGTTCTTCCTGTTGAGGCGATCGGCGAAGCGCGAATATTGGCAGAGGTCTCAGGCGTGCCCGCCAACGGCCTTGACGTCCGCAGTACTGTTGGGCTCGGCGACACCAAGATAGAGACCAACGGAACGCTGACCCTCAAGGCAGACGAGGAAGCCGCGTACGCCTTGACCGGGACGCTGGAAACGCCTGACCTAACACCTCTCGCGTTGCTTTCTGGCCGTATCCTGCCAGTCATGGCTGGTGACTTGCCTGCGACTTTGAAGGCGACCATTGAAGGGGTTGGCACCAGTCTGGCAGTGCCGTCGTTCGGTGGCACGTTCCAGGACACCCGGTTCGATGGCCGGCTGGAAGGCGATCTGACACCGGTTCCAGGCGAGCGGAACCGCCGTTTCAATGGAGAGCTCAACGTCAGCCAGATGGATTTGCGCGCCTTGAGCGAACTGGTTCTGGGGCCGGACCAATGGTACGCGCCCGGTGATGGATCAAGCGTTTGGCCAACGGCCTTCTTTGGTGCGCCGCTACTGGATGATCTGGATGTGACGCTGGATCTTCGCGCCGACGATCTTTTTCTCGACGAAGATACGGCCCTTCAGTCCGCGCGGGCCGAATTCCGCTTAACGCCGCTGCTTCTGCGTCTTGATGGTTTGAATGGCACTTATGCGGGCGGCAAGTTTGACGGCAATCTCTCCCTCCGCCGGTCAGAGGCAGAAGGGGCCGCATCTGGCCGGGTGAAGCTGACCGGCGCGGATCTTCGCCAGCTGTCATGGCGCCCGGATGGACGGGCGGTTGTCTCCGGGACCGGCGATCTTTACCTCGAATTTGAAGGCATTGGCCGTTCGATCGCGGCAATCGTTGCAGGGTTGAATGGTGGGGGATCCTTTACGCTTCAAGACGGCACGGTTCAGCGGTTGAACCCGCAGGCCTTTCTTCAGGTAACTCGAGCGGTCGATGCCGGTCTCGACTTGCAGGACGACAAGATCGAAGAGGTTTTCCTCAGCCATATGTCAGCTGGCAGCCTTCCGTTTGAAAAGGTGGAAGGAACGCTGACACTGGTCGGCGGTCGGCTTTCCGCCCGCAACGTTGTGGTTGATGCGGAAAAGGCCGAAGTTTTCGGATCGGCGCAGCTCGATCTCAACACTTATGATCTCGATGCGGATTTCTCGCTCAAGGTCGATCCGGGCGAGAATGCAGTCACCGGCGCCGAGCCCCAGATTGGGTTGCTCTTCGAAGGGCCGGTAGAGGCACCTGCGCGCAGTGTCGACATCACACCGTTCACGGCTTATCTGACGCTGCGCGCGTTTGAGCAGGAAGTGGAGCGGGTGGAACGGCTCCAGGCAGAAATTCTGGAGCGGGACCGGCTGACGCGGGAACTCAAGCGCCAGTCCGAAGCAAAGGTTCGGCGCGAACGGGAAGCGATTGAGGCGGCTGCGGCTGCCGAGGCAGCGGCGCAAGCGGCAGAAGAAGAACGTCTTCGTTTGGAACAAGAACGGCTTGAGCAGGAGAGCCAGGAGCAGGAGCAAACACAGAACAGCGAGCAGACCCCGGCTGTGCCTGACACTCAAGCCGTTGAAACTGCCGCCAGTCCTGCCAATGCTCCAGCGGATGACCCGATCCCGCTGACCGACCGGATCCGGGCGGTGCTTGATGCGTCGAACGACAATCTGGATCTTACTGGAGCATCTGCAGCGCCCGAAACCAAACCCGCCTCGGAACTCCCGCCTCTCGATGGCCCGATCACCATCGAAGATCTTTTGAGCGGGCAGTTCGGTATCCCGGCTGGTCAGTGACGCCAGTTTTGCTGTGTTGATTTAAGCTTGACGATCGGCGCGCGTTTGCGCCCGGTTGAGCACCCACACGCGAATGGCAGAAGACAGCGGATCGTCCGGATCCCGCGTGTCGTCTATTTCTGCGATCAAGCTGGCAAGGGAGCGATGTTCGGCTCTTACGGCTGCGTCGATGACCGCCCAGAACTCCGCTTCCAGAGCCACGCTGGTGCGGTGGCCGTGTAGGGAAACCGATCTTTTCTGGAGCGCCATAAGGGTTAGTCGTCGCTGGGCAGAGTGGTTGCCGGTCCGTCAAGCTTATGGCCATCGACCTGCTTTTCAAGCATGTCCCGGCGCCGGCGGTCCGCCTCGCGTTCGGCTTTGGTCCGGCCAAACTTCTGGCGGTTGCTTTCGGCGGTTTTTTCCTTGGTTTGCCGCTGCTTCTGCTTGCGCGCCTGGCGCAGATTGACAATCTCGGCACTCATGGCCTTATCCCGAAGGTCAGGTTTTTTTCCTGAATGCGTCCAGCGAGACAACCTCACCGCCGTCACTGTCTTCCGTGTCTTGATCCGGTTTTTTGACTTTTTTCTCAGCTTCGACTGCAGGAACATCATCCTGCTTGTTGTCCGCTGTCATCAGCTTCTCGGTGGTTTCCTGTTCCGCCTTCGCAAGCTCTTCGACCGCTTCCAGCAGATCTTCCGGTAGTTCCTCGGCTGTCTTGCCAGGATCGAATTCTAGCGCGAATTGAACGGAAGGATCAAAGAAGCCCTTGATTGCTGAGAAAGGCACCAGCAGCTTTTCCGGGACGCCGCCAAAGGACAGGCCAACTTCAAAGGCATGTTCGCCGATCGCCAGATCCCAGAACTGGTGCTGCAGGACGATGGTCATTTCCTGCGGGTAGCGCTCTTTCAAACGCTGGGAGATTTTCACACCCGGTGCGGTCGTTTCAAACGCGATGTAGAAGTGGTGGTCGCCCGGCAGACCGGTGCGTCCAACCTCCGCAAGGATTTTCTTCACAGCACCACGCAGGGCATCCTGGATCAGGATATCGTATCGCAACAGGTCTTCAGACATCGTGTTCAGTCGAATCTCGCTTTGAATTTCATCTCAGAAAAGCACATTGACGGGCAAGGTTCAAAAAGGAAAGGCCCTTTTCCAAGGATAGCGCTTTATGGAGCGGGCGGCGATAGGCAGTGCCAGAGTTTCGCTTTGCCAGGGGGAGAGTGTAAAGTGAAGGCTTCTGTTGCCAGGTGCCTTCGAACCCCGCCTGAAGGGGCTAACCAACAGGACTTAGTGGACTACCGGAACCGCATTACGCAGCTACAGCGTTGTCCATAGCAGTGTTGTCATTTGCAACTACTGAGATAGCCCGATAACGGTGGTACAATGCCGAGCAAAAGCACAGTCTTTACGCCCTCGTCGATCCTGTTTCGCCCCCGCCGAAACCCATATGGGTTCAAAGGTTTAAGCCTTATGGGCTTGGGTGGAGGCGCCGGGTACCGCCCCCGGGTCCGATAGGTTTATTACACTGACCATTTATTGCCATAGCTGGCGAACCAGCACCCTTGATATAGGCACTTTCGGTTTGAATTGAAAGGGCTTTGCCAAAGGGCCGGTGCTTGGTTGGCTTAGGTCATCCACAGATTGGCTCGGGTCCTGAGCTGGATTCCTTGTGGCCGGAGCTGGGGAAAGTCCGGGGCAGGGGGTGCGTTTTTGTCAGAATCTGCGAAGTTAGCGATACGTTTCCGGCAGTATGACGAAGGGCGCCCGCCGTGCAGCAATATCACGATCTCCTTTCTAAGATCCTTGAAGACGGCATCGACCGGGGCGACAGGACGGGAACCGGAACACGCTCGATCTTTGGTCATCAGATGCGGTTTGACCTGTCCAAGGGGTTTCCGTTGGTCACGACCAAGAAGCTGCATTTGCGCTCGATCATTCACGAGCTGCTTTGGTTCGTCGCGGGTGATACGAACATTGCTTACTTGAAGGAAAACGGTGTCAAGATCTGGGATGACTGGGCCGATGAAAACGGCGATCTGGGCCCGGTCTATGGCTATCAATGGCGCTCCTGGCCGGCTCCTGATGGCCGGTCAATCGATCAGATTTCGAACGTTCTGGAGATGATCCGCAAAAGCCCGGAAAGCCGCCGTCTGATTGTCTCTGCTTGGAATCCGGCCTTGGTGGACGAAATGGCGCTTCCACCGTGCCACGCACTTTTCCAGTTCTATGTCGCAGATGGCAAGCTCTCCTGCCAGTTGTACCAGCGTTCAGCGGATGTGTTTCTTGGGGTGCCGTTCAACATCGCATCCTATGCCCTGCTGACGATGATGATCGCACAGGTCACGGGGCTCAAGCCTAGCGACTTTGTACACACACTTGGTGATGCGCACCTTTATTCCAACCATTTCGATCAGGCGCGCGAACAGCTTACGAGGACGCCGCGTGCACTGCCTGAAATGAAGATCAATCCCGCCGTGGCAGATCTCTTTGCGTTCAAATATGAAGATTTTGAGCTGACCGGCTACGACCCGCATCCGCACATCGCCGCGCCGATTGCTGTCTGAGAACGACGGCCAGTGCTTGATCCTGATGCTCCAGATGCCGGATTGGCGAAAGCGCCTGTCTTTTCTTGGGCGCTAATTGCCTTCCATTCTGCGATAGACTTGATGAGCCTTGGCAGGCCGAGCTGAGTTCTGAGAATGCGGGAGGGGACATGACGACGCGGGGGCACTGCTTTTGCAAGAAGACCAGTTGGGAATTCACCGGCGAAGTTACCTGGAGCTGCTATTGCCACTGTGATGATTGCCGCCGCAATTGCGCGGCACCGGTGGTTGCCTGGCTCGGCGTGCCATCAAAGAATTTCAGGTGGACCGGCGCGACACCCAGAACTCTGGAAAGTTCAAAAGGTGTCTACAGACACTTTTGCGATAGGTGCGGAACGCCCATGGCCTTTGAGGCCGAGCACTACATGGGGGGCATGCATCTCTACGCAGCAACGCTCGAGCACCCTGAGAACTTCAAACCTGAATTTCATGTGAACTACAAAAGCAAGCTGCCCTGGCTCCAGATGACGGACGATCTGCCGAAATATGACACCACACTGTTGCATGCGCCTCAGGATCTGAGCGAGTACGATACCTGACGTTTGCGTCGGCTCATTTGCACTTTAGGCCACATCGCTTTTCAGCAATTCATGAGCTTTCGGTTGCAGCGGCGGGCGGGTCGCGTCGGCAATTGGCTGGGTTAGCTGCCCCTTCGCGTCGGTCAGGAGCAGCGGTTGGAAATCCTTAGCGAATTTTGCGTCCATCCGGTGCGCTGGCTGGTAGGCGACACTCAGCGGATCGCTCATTGCATTGAAGGTGCGTTTTGGTTCGCGCCATGTTTGGCGCATTTGCCGGTGATCTCCAATACGGACACCGCCCGCATATCGAACGATCGGGCCGAGCATGCTGATCAAGGTTTGCAGCGTGTCGAACGACTGCCGCCGGGACCACGCATGGCGGACCGCATGGCGGGAAAATGCGAGCTTCCGGCCTTTGAATTGCAGAAGGTTTGCAAGATACGGAACAACCTCTTCCAGCGGTTCCTTCGGCCACTCCACCAGTTTTTGACCATCCATATCGGCCAAACGCACATTCGGCATCAAACGCCCTTCATTGGCTGCAGTATTAAAATGCGGCGTGCCGAGGATCGGAATGGTCAAGGACATCAGCGCCGGCAGAGGTGTTTCCGGACTGGCCAGCAATCCGTCAATCTGCCCGTCGATTTCTGCAATCGTCTGATGGGAAAAGTCCAGCATCATGCCGTAGTCGAACAGGATCCCGTACTCGGCGCAGAGCCGCGCGAGCGATCTCGGGTCGGACGAGAGGCTGTGCTTTTTGTTGTAGGCTTTCAGAACCGCCGGATCGAGCGATTCAACGCCTGAAAACAGCGCTTTACAGCCATTGGCGGCGATGATGGCCAGGTTTTCCGAATTTTTGAAAAAATCACCGGTGACCAAAGCGCCCCAGCCGCGGTATCTGCCGCGCCGCCAGTGGTCGCCTAGGAGCTCCGTCCGGCGCACGAAATCCGCGCGGTTGTTGCCGTAGAAATTGTTGTCCAGCACCATCAGCATGGAAGTCTTGCCGCCAGCCTTGAGCTGGCTGGTGATCTCGGCCGATGAATAAGACTGATAGGCGCGTCCTTCGCCGGTGAGGGAGCAAAAGGCGCATTTGAAATTGCAGTTCTTCGTTGTCTCGACAAATCCAAGGCCATACGACCAGCCTGCAAGATCAAAGCGGGGGGCAGGGTTTTCTGCCCGGCAATCCGCCCCGAGTGTCTCGTCAATCAAATCATCGAAGGTCTCGACATCGCCCTGACAGACATAGTCAAAGACGTCGGCACACAAGGCGGGCAGTGCGCGGGCAATCGGTCCGCCAATTGCGACCGTGACATCCGGCCGGGCATTCCTGAAATAGGCAGACAATTGCCGGGCCCGGTCGTAGGCGGCCGTCAACCCGGTCAGAATGACCATATCCGGCCAGTCAAACAAACGGGGATTGAGCAGCGCCCCGTGATAGACCTCGTCATAGACGTGTACGTTTGCGCGGGTTTGATCCAGTCTTCCAGCAAGATAATAGGGTGCCATCGCGCGCGGAATAAACAAGCGCATCGGGGCCGCAGACCGCCACGGATCGACATAGGCATTCACGATCAAAACCTTTGGCCGTTTTCCGGCCTTTACTGCGTTCTTGATCATGAAAAATTCCGATTGCGGCTCATACCTGGTCCAGACCAGCGAATATCCCCAAGATGAAGATCGCGTAAACACCGATAATGGCGTGGGAAATGATTGAAGGAACGACACTGCCGGAGCGCATGAACAACCAGCCCCAGAGAAGCGACGGGGCTATAACGGCGAGTGACACGAGCGGGTTTAGGTGGGCATGAAGAACCGCGAACAGAAGTGTCGATACCAGATTGGCCACCCAGCCTGCCGGGCCGATCACGCCGGTAAGAAAACTCTGGAGCGGTGCCTGGATGGCGCAGCGGATCGCAAATTGCTGAAACAGCACCGAAACCAGATAGATTGCCAAAGCGATGAGAAACAGCCCGGGCTCCCGGACCCGGGTTCCATCGTCCAGAACCAGGAAACTGAAGAGCTCAGGTGGCGTGGCACCATCCTCGCGGGCGAGTGAAATGAAGATCAGTTTTCCGAACGTCATCAGGACGCAAAATCCCAGAGACCAGACGATACTCTCAACCACGTAGCGCCGTTCCGGGCGCAGATTGAGCTTCAGGGTCCGGCTTTCCGGAGAGGACCAGCGGTCAAGGAAAAACGCGATGATGACGAGTGTCAGGAGCGCGATCACCGGACCAAGATCGTAGAAATGGGCTCGTGCGAGTTTCTGGATTGGCTCCAGAAGCAAGGTGAACACACTGAAAATCGTCAGGATGGCAACAATAAAACGGCCCGTGGCCGCGCGCTCGCGCTCGCGGTCAGCCGTTCGGGTCAAAAGCTCCACCCGCTCACTTTCATCTGCGAGCATCACCAGGACACCAATGCGTTCATCGGAGCCTTTCCGGTGAAGCAAAACCGTGCGGACACTGAGGTGGAGCACACCCTCCGGCCGTTCCAGGCTGATCGTTGCAACGTGTTCCTTGTCCGGCTGCCGGACGGCCTCAAGCACACAGTCTGTGAAGGCGTCGAGATCTTCGAGCGGCAGGAAGACTTCAGCAACCGTCAGTCCAACCACGTCGGTTGCCGTGAGCCCAAAGATTGCTTCAGCACCGGGATTGAATGATGTCAGCACCCCATGGGGATCAATGGTGATGATGCCGTCGCGGGATGAAGCGACAATATCGTCTGTCATCGCCGCCGGAAAAATCTGCGTTTGATCCGGGTCAGTCAAAAGGGCACCGGGCTAGAGCTGAACCGCTGCGGGTTGCCGGGAAAACTGAAATTGATGTGGTCACAGAAGCAGTCAATCTGAATTTGCAAGTATCGATATGCAGCCAACATAGCCGCAACGAGCCCACTCGCGCCACCCGTCTCGCACTGTGGTCCACTGCGGATGAAGGATCTATGCCACCTCGAACCAATCCATCATGCCGGAGGCCGCATGGCCAAGCATGTGGCAGTGAACCAACCATTTGCCGGGATTGTCGGCGACCAATGCAATCTTCACGGTTTCGCCGCGCTGGGTCGTAAACGTGTCGCGCCAGTCTGGGTGAGCCAGCTTCTCGCCGTTGCGCTCCAGAACCCGGAAATGATGGCCGTGCAGATGGATCGCGTGGGGGAAGGCGGTGTTGTTGGTGCTTTCCAAAACGATTGTCTCACCGCGTTTTGCTGAGAAAAGCGGTTTGTCGCCCATGCCCGCCTGGCCGTTGAATGACCAGAAGTTTCCGGCCTGTACCAACTCCCGCATGGACATTTCCTGACCGTTCATTGTGGCCGATTGCATCCGGCCCATAGCCCCACCCGCCATATCGAGCGGGAAAGGCCGGGCGTTTGCAAGATCGGGTTCGGTAAGAGAGTTGGGAGCTGGAACTCTCAGTTCCTCTGGCTCTGCTGTCTCACCGGACACAACGAAATTGGCAAAGGTGAAAGGCTGGCCTGTCATCATTTCAAACGGGATCGGGCCTGCACTGTCTGGCTTCATCACAAGATCCATGCGCTGGGCCGGTGCTAGCTGTATGACGCCCTCAATGTCTCTGGCTGTGTCGAAACCTTGACCGTCCAGTGCAATGACCTTGGCGCCAAAACGGGACGGGGCCAGATCAAGGACACGAGAGGCTGAGGTGTTGATCAGGCGGATACGATGCCAGCGGCCTTTCGTGACCGGAATATCGGGCAGCGATGTGCCGTTGATAGTCAACCAGTTGCCAAGCCGTCCAGCATGAGAGAAATCATGCCGGGCTCCGAAACTCGCCGTATCAAGCAGGCCATTGTCGTCCAATCTCCAATCTGACAGCGACAGAATGATGTCGGCATCCGGCGCGAAGGGATTGTCGTCCTCTTCGATAATGAGAGGACCGGCCAACCCGCGTGGCACCTGGTTCCAGCTCATGTGATGGGCGTGATACCAGTATGTTCCAGCATCGGGGGCGACAAAATCGTAGTCGAAGGTCTCACCGGGCTGCACCGCTGGCTGCGTGAGCCCGGAAACGCCATCCATGGCATTGTCGATCCGGATACCATGCCAATGGACTGATGTCGGTTCGTCAAGGCTGTTCTTGAAGCGAACCTTGACCCGCTCCCCGCGCTTTACACGGATTTCCGGTCCGGGGAGTTTCCCGTTGTAGAGCCAGAGATCGGACAGGCCGCCATCTTCGCCGTAAAGCCGGCCTTGCCCTTTGACGGCTTCCAGCTGAATGAAGCCATCATCAGTCGCCGCCATTGCAAAACGGGGCATGCTCAATATTGCCGCTGCAGAAGATGCCGATTTGAGGAACTGTCTTCTATTCATGCTGTTTTCTCGATCATAGACGTGCCAGCGACGAAGCCGCCGGGCCTGTCGTGCGTCGGACGAGGGACCGACCTTTTAGAACAATCGAGTAAGATGATAGGGCTTCCAGTTGCAGGAAGGTCAAGCCAATACCGTGCAGAAGCGCTGCAGGTGAGAAAGCGCTCGTTTTCCGGCCGTTACCCGTGTTACGAGCCGGTTGACCAAAAGAATCGAGTGGGAGCGCGTCTTGCCTGAAACTGTCGTTATTGCTGCTGTGGCCAAAAACGGGATCATTGGCGCCGACAATGATATGCCTTGGCGGTTATCGTCCGATCTCAAGCGCTTCAAGAGCATGACCTTGGGCAAACCGGTTATCATGGGCCGGAAGACATTTTTGTCTTTTGGCGGGAAACCTTTGCCCGGCCGTCCGCACATCGTGATATCGCGAGATCCTGAGTATAAGCCTGATGGCGCCGAAGCGGCGACCTCACTTGAAAGCGCAATGGACCGCGCGCGCGAAATCGCCGCAGACACGTGTGTAAATGAGATTGCGATCATCGGCGGTGGTCAGATTTATGCTCAAGCGATGAACCTGGCCAATCGTCTGGAAATCACAGAGGTGGCTGCTGAACCCATCGGAGATACGCGGTTCCCTGAGATTGATCCGGCTATCTGGTCGGAAACTGCCCGGGTATCCGGAGAGCAAACGGAAAAAGACAGTGCACCGTTCACATTTGTAACCTATCGGCGCAAATGAGCACTCACGCGATCTGTGGAGACAATTTTGGAGAATAAGCTTAACGGCGCTTGGAACGCATTTGACGCTTTGAGCCCACGGGACGTGCATGATCTCTTAAAGCTTCGGCAGGATGTGTTCATGCTGGAACAGGACTGCCTTTTTCCGGAAATCGACGGCAAAGATCCGGACACAGAGCATTATTTCCTGCGGGATGCGGAAACCGGCGCTCTCGCGGGCGCAATCCGATTATCATCGAGCGGCGATGGCGCGATCCGGATTGGCCGTGTTGTTGTGGCGCAGTCCCATCGCGGCCTTGGTCTTGGCCGCGATTTGATGCTGGCGGGCATGGAAAAGGCGCGGCAAATTGCGCCAATTGGGGAAGTGCACCTTTCCGCGCAGGCTCATCTGGAGAAATTCTATGCATCCCTTGGGTTTCGGACGGTTTCCGAAGTCTATTTGGAAGACGATATTCCCCACATCGACATGATCGCGGCGCTTTAGAAACGCCTAATGACCTTTCAAGTCCGGTTCAATACCTAATGGGGCTTGAAAATCGACGGCAAATAGCCCACCTGCGGTCCGGGAAGATCACGTTGTTCATATGGTGGGAAGCCGGGTGCTGCGTTGAAAGCACAAGGTAACCTCCCTATAACCTACGTTGAGTCAGAACGGGCGAAAGCCCAAATCCAGCCGCGGATATCGTGGCTGGAGTTCACAGAAGGAAGTCTTGATGCCTTGGAGCAATCAGTCAGGTGGCGGTGGTGGCCCCTGGGGTGGTGGAAACAACGGCGGCCCATGGGGCGGCGGTGGAGGAAACAACAACGGTCCGTGGGGCGGTGGTCCCAACCGGGGCGGTGGCGGCGGCGGTGGCAATCCGCCTGATCTTGAAGAACTCCTGAAACGCACCCAGGACCGCATGAAAAACGTCCTGCCAGGTGGCGGCGGCGGTCTCGGCATCCTGGGCATTTTGATTGTGATTGGCCTTGGTGTCCTTGGTTGGCTCGCAACCGGTGTCTACATCGTTGACGAAGGTCGCGGTGAGGTCGGTGTTGAGCTTGTGCTTGGTAAGGTCACGGACCAGACAGGCACCGGTTTCCACTATAATTGGCCATATCCGATCGGTGAGGTTTACAAGCCGCAGGTCGAGCAGCAGCGCGAAACCACCGTTGGTGTTGAAGAGCTCTTCACGAACACTGGCGCAGTCCGCTCCCGCGATGTTCCAGAAGAAAGCTTGATGCTGACCGGTGACGAAAACATCGTTGACGTCGGCTTTAAGGTGCAGTGGCGTATCAAAAACACCCGTGATGGCATCACAAACTTCCTGTTCAACATTCAGAACCCGGAAGGCACTGTTAAGGCAGTTGCGGAAAGCGCGATGCGTGAAGTCGTTGGCGAATCCAACATTGACGCGATCCTGACGCAGAACCGTGTGACCATTCAGAATGACGTCGCAACCTTGATGCAAAGCACACTGGATTCCTACCAGGCCGGTATCGAGATCACCGAAGTTCAGATGCAGAAGGTTGACCCGCCGCAGCAGGTTATTGACGCTTTCCGCGATGTTCAGGCCGCACGTGCTGACCAAGAGCGGATCCAGAACGAAGCGCAAGCCTACGCCAACCGGATGGTTCCGGAAGCGCGCGGTGAAGCGGCCCGTATACTGGAACGTGCGAATGCCTACAAAGAGCAGGCAATCGCCGAAGCGACCGGTCAATCACAGCGTTTTACCAAAATCTATGAAGAGTACAGAAATGCGCCTGATGTGACACGCGAACGTCTGTACCTGGAAACCCTGGAGAGAGTCTTGGGTGATAACAACAAGATCATCATCGACAGCAACTCCGCTGGATCTGGCGTCCTGCCATTCCTGCCGCTGAACGACCTCAACGGTCGCGGCGCCGGCCAGTCCACCCGTACGGGAGGTAACTGATCATGCGTAGCGGTATTCTTGGTATTGTTGTCGTTGTTATCGGCTTTCTGCTCTACACCTCGATCTTCGTCGTCAATCCGACGCAGCAGGCACTGGTTCTGCAGCTCGGACGTGTTGACCGTGTGATCCAGGAGCCGGGCCCGCAGTTGAAATACCCGTTCGTGCAGAACGTGGTTTATCTCGACAAGCGGATCCTCGATTTGAACATGAGCCCGCAGGAAGTGATTGCGGCTGATCTGAAGCGTCTCGTGGTGGATGCCTTCGCACGCTACCGGATTTCAAATCCGGTCCTGTTCTATCAGCGCGTGAACAACATCCCGACGGCGAACCAGCGTCTGTCAACGTTCCTTCAGTCTTCGCTCCGTTCCGAGTTGGGTAAAGCATCCTTCGAAGCCATCGTCCGGGATGACCGGTCTGGCCTTATGGAGCAGATCCGTCAGGAAGTCTCCCAGGCGGCGTCTGAGCTCGGCATTGAAGTTGTCGACGTGAAGATCCGCCGTGCGGACCTTCCGGATGCGAACTCGCAGGCGATTTTCGCCCGGATGCAGACCGAGCGTCAGCGGGAAGCGACAGAGATCCGCGCGCAGGGTGAGGAACAATCCCGCCGTATCCGGTCTCGTGCCGACCGTGATGCAACCGTTCTTGTTGCAGAAGCCAACCGTGATTCAGAAATCATTCGCGGTGATGGCGATGCGGAGCGGAACCGGATTTTTGCTGAAGCCTTCGGTGCAGATCCTGAGTTCTTCGCTTTTTATAGGTCCATGCAGGCGTATGAAGCTGGCTTGCAGTCTGGCGATACCAGCCTGGTCCTGTCTCCGGATTCCAGCTTCTTCCGGTTCTTCAAGGATCCGACCGGCGTGAATGCTCCGGCCGGCGGTGGTGGATCTGACGATGTGGAAGATATCCGGTCACCCTCGCTCGCCGCGCAATGAATGAGCTTTTAACGGCGATCGGTTTGGTCCTGGTGTTGGAAGGAGTTCTGTACGCAATTGCGCCAGGTGGCATGAAAAATGTCATGCGCAGTGCTCTGGAAACACCGGACCAAACGCTTCGCGCCGCGGGACTAGGCGCGGCCGTTATTGGCGTATTTCTTGTGTGGATCATCCGCGGATAGCGAAAAGTTTAAGGGCGGGAGGGGCCAAAACCTCCCGCCCGTTCTATATTGTCTGCTAAGTCCTGGGCATCGCCCAGTCCCGTTCGCACTCTCACGACAGTCACGATGGCTGGTATGGAGGATAAAGCCCTATGGCTCTAAAACTATTACGCCAAGGCATGCCGCGCGTTGTCTGTGCAACGGCGGGCATTATGCTCGGCGGTTTGATTGCGGTAACCCCCTTCCAAGGCTCTCATGCGCATGACGGCCATGGACCTGAAAGTGTCGCAGACCTTGCCGAGAACCTTGCAGATGCCGTGGTGAACATTTCTACGGCTCAAACAGTTCAGGGACAGCGGTCTGTTCCGATGCCGCAGGTTCCCGAGGGCTCTCCTTTCCAGGAGTTTTTTGAAGAATTCTTCAACCGCCAGAACCGCGACGATGACCAGCCACGCCGTGTCCAGTCCCTCGGCTCTGGTTTTGTTCTGGACGGTGAAGCCGGGATCATCATCACAAACAACCACGTGATCGAAGGGGCCGACGAAGTCACGGCAAACTTCAACGATGGCACCAAGCTGCGTGCCGAAGTGATTGGAACGGATGAGAAAACGGATATCGCCGTTCTCAAGGTGGAGCCGGAAACCCCGCTGAAAGAGGTCGGTTTCGGCGACTCTGACGGTATCCGTGTCGGCGACTGGGTGATGGCGATCGGCAACCCGTTCGGCCTTGGTGGCACGGTCACCGTTGGTATCGTGTCTGCCCGGAACCGCGACATCAATGCGGGCCCTTACGACAACTTCATTCAGACGGACGCCTCCATCAACCGCGGCAACTCCGGTGGCCCGCTGTTTGATATGGACGGCAACGTGATCGGCATCAACACGGCTATTATCTCGCCGTCCGGCGGTTCCATCGGCATTGGCTTTGCGATCCCGGCAAAGACTGCCATCCGCGTTATCGATCAACTGCGCGAGTTCGGTGAAACCCGCCGTGGCTGGCTTGGTGTCCGTATCCAGGAAGTGACGGACGAAATCGCTGAGAGTCTTGGCATGGACGATGCGATTGGGGCGCTTGTTGCCGGCGTGACCGATGATGGTCCGGCTGCAAAGGGCAACATCGAGGCAGGAGACGTCATTATCAAGTTTGACGGCAAGACCGTTGAATCCATGCGGGAACTGCCGCGGATGGTTGCCGAAACGGCGATTGGCAAGGAAGTCGATGTCGTTGTGCTTCGGAAAGGCGAGGAAGTCACGATCCGCGTGACCTTGGAGCGTCTTGAAGAAAACCAGGTAACCGAGGCGAGCGCGCCAGCAGAGCAGGAGCCGGATCAGCCGGCTGAAACCAGCAAGGTGCTTGGCATGACCTTGGCAGAGCTTGATGACGCATTGCGCCAGCAGTTTTCCATTGAAGACGCCGTGACAGGGGTCGTTGTGACCGAAGTCGAGGCCGGGTCTTCTGCAGAAGAAAAGCGGGTGATGGCAGGCGATGTCATCAAGGAGGTCGCCCAGGAGGCTGTGTCGACACCCGCCGACGTCGAAGCGGAAATCCAGAAGCTGAAGGATGACGGCCGCCGGTCAGCGCTTCTGCTTCTGTCAAACCCGACCGGCGATGTGCGTTTCGTTCCGGTTCGGATCGAGGACAACTAGGCTTTTCAACTCTGACGTAAAATCGAAAGGGCGCCAATGGGCGCCCTTTTTTCTTTTGAGAATGCTCTTAGCTCAGCACAAAGTCCTGATCCGCATATCCCTGGAAAAAGAGGAGGGCGGTGAGGTCGCCGTGATCGATGCGGAAGTCTGCAGCCGCAGCAACGGCCGGTTTTGCCCGATAGGCGACACCGGCTCCTGCGCGCTCAATCATCGCCAGATCATTTGCACCGTCCCCGACCGCAATCGTGTCATCGAACGACAGTCCCTTGTCTGCGACCAGCGCTTCTAGGCGCTCGCGCTTGGCATCGCGTCCAAGAATTGGCTCTGCGACAAGGCCGGATAGCTTTCCGTCATCCTCCAGAAGGATGTTGGCCTGGTTTTCATCAAAGCCGATCATGGCGGCGATCGTGCCTGTGAAGTGGGTAAAGCCCCCTGACACCAAGGCACAATAGGCCCCATTGGCTTGCATGGTTTGCACAAGCGTTCGGCCACCGGGCATAAGCGTGATGCGATTGCTCAGAACGCTATCGATGGCAGAAAGCGGCAAGCCCTTGAGGAGGGACACCCGTTCACGAAGGGCCGGTTCGAAATCGATCTCACCGCGCATGGCCCTCTCGGTGATCTCGGATATTTTCTCTTTAAGGCCGAGCTCGGCCGCCAGTTCATCGATGCATTCCTGGCGGATCATTGTGGAGTCCATATCCGCAATCAGCAGCTTCTTCTTGCGGCTTTCCACTGGCTGAACGAACACATCAACCGGAGCGGCAGCTATGATTTCCCGCAGCTTTGTGTCGGCAGCCCTTGCGTCGACCCCATCAAAGAAGATATCCGCAGCTACACCGGGATTAAGTGTGGTTGGCGGCGTGTCAGATTTTAGCGCCTCCGCCGCCCTTTGAGCCAAATCTACGCCTACGGCAGGGGCAGTCGGCTTTGACACCAGGGTAGCGACGAGGGACATGGACAAATCCTTTGAAACAGGGCCGGGCAGTGCGCACAAGCGGCGCGCCATTCTGATAGCGGGCCCAACGGCCAGCGGCAAGTCAGCCTTGGCGATTGAATTGGCAAAACGGATCAATGGGGTCGTTGTCAATGCCGATTCCATGCAGCTTTACGAGGATCTGCGCCTTGTCAGTGCGCGCCCATCCGAAGACGAGGAGGCTGAGGCCCCGCATCGCCTCTATGGCGTCCTGCCATCGTCGGAAGCTTTTTCGACAGGCGCGTGGTTGCGCCGGATGTCAGACGAACTGGAGCTGATCTGGTCTGCCGGGCAGATCCCGGTCCTTGTTGGCGGAACGGGGCTGTACTTCAAGGCATTAACCGAGGGCTTTGCCGAGGTCCCCGAAATTCCGGAAGACGTGCGCACAAAAGCGCGGTCTCTGGCGGACGACGGCGGCGTTCCAGCGCTTAAGGCGGCATTGGCCGAGGCGGGCGACAGGGACGGTGCTAAAGGGCTCAATGATCCGCAGCGCTTGGCGCGGGCGCTCGAAGTGCTTTTGACCACCGGCCGGCCGCTGGCGGAGCTGCAGACCGAACAGCAGTCACCACCGCTTTTGGACATCGACGACTGCCTGTGCCTGGTACTCGCGCCGCCACGTCCATGGCTTCACGACAGGATTGAAAAACGGGCCGGCCTCATGCTGACCCCGGAGGGAATCGAAGAAGTCAAAACCCTGCTCGCGCGGGAGTTGTCATATAAATTGCCGGCCATGCGGGCCATTGGCGTAAAGGAAATCGCAGGGTTATTAACAGGCAGCCGCGATATTGGGGAAACAGAGTACCGGCTTGTTGTTGCAACGCGTCAGTACGCAAAACGTCAGGAAACTTGGTTTCGCAATCAGATGCCGGACTGGCAACGGCTTGACCCGTCAAAAGAAATTGACACTGCCCGAGTTGCCGATGAATTTCTGCGCGCTGAGTGAAACCAGAAGTTTGTGCAGTGCACTGTGAGTTTCACGTTAACTTGTTGTAAATACGAATATTTTCATCGATAATTTCGCATTATACTTTGGTCTGTCATGCGAAGGGCACAATTCAGGGTTACATGAGCCCTGTGAAAAGAAACGAGGCCACGAACCCTCGTCATGGATAAATCAAAAGCCGGTATCCGGGAGGATGATATGCAGACGATAATTCTCGAATGCGACACCATTCGCCTTGTTCCGCTGTCCCTGTCGGACACCGACCTCATCAAATCACTTCAGGTAAATTGCGGCGGTAATGTATGTCTGGAAGGCAGTGATGCCTGCAAAGCCATGGCTGCAGAAAAATTTGTTCAATCCGCGCTCCAGTCACAAGAGGACTTCGGTGTTTCTCGCTTGAAAGTCGAGACACAAGACGGCGAATTCCTCGGTTGGGCAGGGTTCACGCCCTTGTCGGAGACGTCTGAAATCAGTCTTGGTTATTGCCTGCCGTCCACGCACGGAAAGATATCGAATGTGCCCCGGCGTTTGTGCAAAGCGCTGACGGACTGGTTCTTCCGAGAAACCTATTTCTCCCACCTTGTATCCGTCGTACGGGTTGATAATCGAGCCATGCGGCAGGTTATCCTGGACGCCGGTTTCACGCATCGGGAGAGCAAGGCCATTGGCGGAATGCAGGCCGATCTTTTCCAAATGCTCAGCCCGTCGATGCAGACCTACCTCATGAGCGCTTGAGGTCCACACAATCCAATGCGTAACGAAAAAAGCGACACCTTCCGGCGCCGCTTTTTTGGCCTTAGGGACATGACCCTGCTGTACCTTCGGATCAGACGGCCTGCAGAGCCCCCGGATTGCTCGCCTGCCGGCGCTGCGCCAGCTTGTTCATGGCAGAGACATACGCCCTTGCAGAGGCGACGAGCGTGTCTGTATCCGCGCCTTTACCGGTTGCGATCCGGCCATCTGCTTCGAGGCGGACAGAGACTTCAGCTTGCGCGTCCGTGCCCTCGGTCACCGCGTGCACCTGGTAGAGCGACAGGGTTGCCTCGTGCGGTGAGATCGCCTTGATCGCGTTGAACGTCGCATCGACCGGGCCATCGCCGGTTGCTTCTTTCGTTACATGCTGGCCGTCCACATCCATGGTGAGAATCGCCTTTTGAGGTCCGCCCGTTCCGGCAATAACCGTCAAGGCGATAACCTTGGTGCTTTCGCCCAGGATGTTGATTTCGTCCTCGACCAGCGCCTCGATGTCCTCGTCGTAGACGTGCTTCTTGCGGTCGGCCAGATCCTTGAATCGGCGGAAGGCGTCCTGCAGGGCATTGTCACCCAGTTCAAAGCCCAATTCACGCAGCTTGTCGCGGAAAGCGTGGCGACCTGAATGCTTGCCCATGACCAAAGACGTGGCTTTGACGCCCACATCTTCCGGACGCATGATTTCGTAGGTTTCTGCGTTTTTCAGCATGCCGTCCTGGTGAATGCCGCTCTCATGAGCAAACGCGTTCTTGCCAACGATGGCCTTGTTGTACTGAACGGCAAAGCCGGATGCGCCAGCCACCATTTTGGACGCGCGGACCAGGAATTGCGGGTCGATCTGCGTTTCGTAAGGCAGGATGTCGCCACGGGTGCGGATCGCCATGACAATTTCTTCCAGGGACGCGTTGCCTGCACGTTCGCCCAAGCCGTTGATCGTGCACTCGATCTGCCGTGCGCCGCCGGCAACCCCAGCCAGGGAGTTGGCAACCGCCAGGCCCAGATCGTCGTGACAGTGTACGGAGAAGATGGCCTGATCGGAGTTCGGGACGCGCTCGATGATCTGCTCGAACATCGCCTTGTATTCATCCGGCGTCGCATAACCGACGGTATCCGGCAGATTGATCGTGGTCGCGCCGCATTTGATCGCGGCTTCCACACAACGGCACAGATAGTCGATCGGTGTGCGAGTCGCATCCATGGCCGACCATTCGACATCGTCGATCAGATTGCGTGAGCGGGTAACGGTGTCGGTGATGATTTCCAGAACCTCTTCCTGGTTCTTGTTCATTTGGAACTGCAAATGGATCGGGGAGGTGGAAACGAATGTATGGATCCGGCCCTTTCCCGCATATTTGACAGCTTCGCCACACCGGTCGATGTCGGCGTGAATAGCGCGGGCCAGACCGGCGATGGTTGAGTTCTCGGACCGTTTGGCGATTTCACGTACGGCTTCAAAGTCACCGTTGGAGGCGATCGGGAAACCGGCTTCGATAATGTCGACACCCATTTCATCGAGAATTTCTGCAATTTGCAGCTTTTCTTCCAATGTCATGGACGCACCAGGCGATTGTTCTCCATCGCGCAAGGTGGTGTCGAAGATGCGGATCTGATCCTTCTCGGAGGTGGCAGTCATGATGTTTCGTCCCTTAGCTGGATCGGGCCGTTTTGAGCTATCGGGTGGGGCGCGCGATCCGGATTTTCTGATGCGGTTCTAAGACTTCTCCCCTAAGTGCCCGTTCGCTTCAAAACATGCGAACAGCCGACGCTCAGGGGCATCTAAGAAGGAGGAGATCGCCAAGTAGGAGAAGGCCGCCGCGCTGCTGGATCTGCGCGTCGATAGAAGATGCTGCAATGTCGCTCTGCGCGATCATGGGTCTTCTTTTGGCCTTTGGTCGTTCCAAAATACGACACCAAGTGTGCTCTCAAAGAGTGACTGGTGCGTTAATGTTCGTAGTTCTTAGGGCAGGATTGTTTTTGATGCAACCAGCTTTTGCGGAGCTTACCCTGTTTGATCGAGATAGAAAGAATTCTGGAGTTCATATTTTAGTCGTTGGAAAGGGCTGGCTTTGGCGGATGTTTTGCTAAAACGGATGTCCGAAACACTTTTGGGGGCAGAGCGGTGATCCGGAAGACAGCAACATTGATGTGTGCCTTGGCCGGTGCGGTGGCCTTGCTCTGTGTGCCGAACGGTCTTGCGAGTGCAGATGAGGTCGGCTTTGTCGCAGAATGGTCAGTAAAACCGGAGTTCGACGGCAAAAAGAAGCTGCGCAAGAGCATCAGTGGTGCTGCCTGCGCCCCAGTCGTTTCACCAGTATGTGTGGTCGCTCTGGATGAAAAGCAGCGAACGCAATTTTTCACCATAGACGGTAACCGGATCATTCCGGGTAAATCCATGCGTTTGTTACCAAAGGAGCTGAATGGCGCAAAAACCGGCGAGATCGATGCAGAAGGCGCCGCTTACGGTGACGGGTTTTTCTATATCGTTGGATCGCATGGGCTGAGCCGCAAGAAAGCAGAGTTCAATCCCTCCTCTTTCTTTCTATTCCGGTTTTCGGTTGATGAAGAGACCGGGTTTCCAGAGTTCGAGTTTTCCAAGAAGACGATTGCCCCGGATATCGAGCAAACCGATGCGCTCAGAGCGATCTTGAAAGGCGCGCCGGATCCTATTGGCCAATATGCCGAAAAGCCGCTGGGTGAGGGCGGCGGCGGTGTCAACATCGAAGGCCTCGCATACCGCGATGGCCGGCTTTACATTGGCCTGCGCGGTCCTTCCGTCGATGGCCGTGCATTTCTGCGCAGTGTGAATGTCGATGCGCTGTTTTCCAACTCAAAACCGGATTTGGACGTGATTGAACTGGCGCTGGGGAGTGGAACCGGGGTCCGGGATCTCGCAGCTGTTTCTGATGGCCTGATCGTGTTGTCCGGCCCTGTTCAATCGAAGGGGGACTATGCGCTTCACCATCTCAGCCTCCCAAACCTTACCCTCTCGAAACTGGCAGACCTGAAAATGCCTGATAAGGACCACAAAGCAGAGACTGTGTTGGTTTTGGCGGAAGACGCGGCCTCGTTTGACCTGCTTGTCATGTACGACGGCGCGACGGATGGTGGGCCACGCGAGTACAGGTTCTCCCGATAGCGCCGCATGTGGTGCTGAGGGTCGACAACGAAAAGCCCCGGAAAGCGCCGGGGCTTTATTTGATTGATTAGATGAGAGCTATGGCCGGGCGGGTGGCCTTTGGCAACGGCCTAAAGAAACAGTTCGCCCCGGGCGACCAGCGTTGCCTGTCCGCCAACCCGGATGGCATGCATGTCGCCGTTTTCAATATCGATTTCCAGGTCGATCAGCGACGGACGGCCCATTTCAAAGCCCTGTTCGATCCGGATGTGATGGGTGCCAGCTGTCAGTCCATCATAATGCCGGATCACGCCCGCAAAAGCGGCTGCGGCGGAGCCGGTCGCCGGGTCTTCCATGATGCCCATGTCGGGTGCGAACAAGCGGGCGTGGAACGCACTGTCATGAGACCGGGTTTCCCGGCAATAGACATAGGCATCGTTATGCTCGTCATTGCCAAAGCCCTTCTTCCACATTGCAGGGACTGGCTTTGCCTGCGCGAGGGCATTCAGATCCCGGACTGGGATGAAATTGAAGGCTGGACCGACCTTGAACCGGGAGGGTGCATGATTTTCAAAGCCGATGTCTGACGGTTCCAGATTGAGCGCGGCCGCGATGAGTTCAATGTTCTGCGTCGGACCAGCCGGTTCCGGCAGCGCCGGCACATCAAACTCCGCGAATGCAGTTGCATTTTCCCGCAAGATCACGGCACAGCGGACTGTGCCGATCTTTTGCTTCAGGACGACCACTGCATCCTGTTCTCCTGACACATCGCCAAAGCGCTCAACGGCCATCAAAATCGCCGTGCCGACAGTTGGGTGGCCTGCAAAGGGCAACTCGCATTTCGGTGTGAAAATCCGCATGGAAGCAGAGTGGCCAGGGTTCTCAGGCGGGAACACAAACACAGTTTCGGACAAGTTGAACTCGCCGGCAATCTTTTGCATTTGCTCATCGCTCAAGTCCTCACTGTCCAGCACCACGGCCAGCGGATTTCCGGCCAATGCCTTGTTTGTAAAGACGTCCAAGATCGCGTAGCGGCGGCTCATGCAGTGTTCTCCCTGGAGATCGAACGCGTTTCTAGTTCGAAGGTGAGCGGACTTTTACATTTCTTCGCAAGTCCCGCCAGACCTTTGCCGCGATTGTTGGTGAACAAACTCTTGCGTGGCCGGGTGCTGATGGCTGTGATTGGCGGATAGCTGCGCTAATTGCGGAATAAGCGCTTTGCGGAGATCAGAGCTCTCCAAGGATGTAAGACAGCTGGTCTGCAATGACATCTTCAGAAGGCTCGATTTTGGTGGGGCGGTACGTATGGCAGAGCCGTTCAAGCAAAAAAAAGGACTGCTCTTGGAGAAGCAGTCCTTCGAAAGGTTTCTTTGCCAGTCTGCCAATAAGCGGTAGAAATCAACCCGCCCATCTTCATACTGATTTAAAAAGTCTCAAAGTGGCCCAAGCAGAAGATAGTATGCCCGAAACAAAAAATTGCTCCCCATCTCTGCTCTACTGAAATATCATCAGCAATATACTCATGGTACTGAGCGGCTGTTCGGTCTTCAAGCTTTATTCGTCTTCGTTCTCAAATTGATAACGTTCAAATGACCAGAAGACCGCGAGGAGCGCTGCCACACACCGATCTATTACAGAACGCTGAAAGTTTAACTTCGCGCGCTTTGAATCGGACTTTGATTGGGCTGGTTCATAGTCAAAATTGAAGACGTATTTCTTCGGCGAAGTGTCTGAAATTGCAAGGATGTGCTGGGTATCAAGCAACCTGCGGATGATCCGGTTCATGGTCGGCCGGGTAATGTTTAATTGCTGTGCCAACTTGGCCTCAGAGACACCACCTTCGCCATCAGACGCAGCGGTTATTCGCATGACAACTGCGGTAGTATCATAACTGTCCAGATTAAGATGGGTCTTTACAGAATCTATATTGTCGAAAATGAGATCAGCGATCTCAACCGCTATAGTATTGTCGTTGTTTTTACCATTTTTCATTGTTGGCGTCGCTTCTTCACAGATTGGCTGGATCTTCTCAATTTGAGAACCAATGAACAGCCATTTGAACCAAGTGTGTCGGGGTCTATCTCAATTTGACCAACTGCGGCATTGATATAACCGGCATCGATGACTGGTCGGGGGCTTGCGATCATCTTTCACGGGCGTGGCGGCGGTTTATTCAATTGAGCTCTTGCGTTGGTGTTTGCAAAGGGTAGGCGTCCTCAGTTGCTGAATGCTAAAAGTCTTTCAATTGATACACTCGGATAAGCCCTTTTCGGGATCTCCCATGGCTCCAGCGTTTGTGTCTAGCGCAAGATATGGTTTCCAAGCGCCCTCGCATAGGAGGCGACCTTACGATCGGTAAGGTCTCGTCCCGATCGGATGATGCGGATGTCAGCAAGCTCCTTTTCCTCTGAGGCCATCGAATGTGCGATGATGTCATGACGGAGCGCTTCGGCTGACCGGTCGCTGTCGAAAACTTGCGCAACGCTGATACGAGCACCGTCGAAAACGATCAGCAAGTCGTCTGGCACAAGATCATTTAAGCGAAGCCCAGTCTCTTCCTCCAGTTCCCGCGCGATCGCACCCCGGATGTCGATCAGCCCAGTCGGGCCGACGTCAGCCGGATCAAGGTTGCCACCAGGTGGGTAGATCTGACCGGCGGTTGCTGTATGGGCGGACATGACACCGTAGAGAAGTGCGCCGTCCGATGAGCGTATGACCGCCGAGCCGAAGAGGTTGAATGTTGTCAGATCCGGAGCGCCCCAATCCCGCCAAGTCAGGAACGCGGCATAGGAGCATTCCGTGCACACACCGGTGAGGGCTCCATTGTCAAATGAGTGACTTGTAAGCTTGAGCGTTCTGCCGTTCCAAAGCTCCGGGATCCGCCTTTGTTGCTCCGCAAAGTGTGCGGATATTTCAGTGGCATTTCCCGTTTCAAAAGCCCAGGGTTTTGATGAGACCGAGAGCGTGATTTCTGAAATCGGCACTACATTGCCTGCAAGTTTCTTTTCCATCAGGGGCATGAACCGGCCAGGCGCCATCTTGCTGGGTTCCTGGCCGACAGTCTTGTACTGTCTCCGCTCATAAAAACCGCCTGCATTCACCTCACTGCGCAGAGTGACCTTGTCACAACCAATCTGACGGGCACGATCTTCGCTGCGCTGGAGAAGCAGGGTGCCTATGCCTTTCTTTTGAGCGCCTGGCGAAACATAGAGATACTCGAGCGTGACGGATTGAGGGGTGTTTTGCTTTAGTCCGGAAAAAGCGATCGCATGACCGGCGTCTTCGGCAACAATCATCTCCTGCTCGGTGATCATATCCGATGTGATTTGCCACTGCTCACGCCACTGGCACATCAGGTCTTCGGGATACCCCCAAGAGGCCTTTGCATCGTGCATGATCTGAGTGAGAGCCGACGCATCGTCTGCATGCGCGGCACGGAGTTTCAAAGGCATAGCTGTCCAATCAGTTATGATCAGACAGCCGTAGTGATTGAATGTGAAAGTTGCAAGGCGGTTGATGGCCTACCTGATGAACGTCCCGTTCTGGAGTTCCGTGATCGCCTGCATCAGTTCTTCACGGGTATTCATGACGATCGGACCGTGCCAAGCCACAGGTTCCTTGATGGGGGCACCCGAGACCAGCAGAAAACGGATCCCGTTCTCACCGGCATGAACCACGATCTCGTCGCCCGTACCAAATATGACCAGCGTGCGGTCTCCGGTCTGGTCGCGGATCTTGAGCTCTTCGCCCCCGAACTCCTTTTCGGTCAGCACGCCAAATGGATCCGAAGCGCCTTCAAACTTGCCTGAACCTTCGAAGATGTATGCGAAGGTCTGTTTGTAAGTATCGACCTTGAAACGTTTTTTACGTCCCGCAGGAACATGAATATCCAGATACTGCGGGTCGGCTGCAATCCCGTCGACAGGACCCTTCTTGCCCCAGAACTCCCCAATGATCACACGTGCGGATGTGCCGTCATCATCCACGACGACGGGGACGTCCTTGCCTTCGATATCCTGGTAGCGCGGTTCCGTCATTTTCAGGGATGAGGGCAGGTTGGCCCAGAGTTGAAATCCGTGCATTTTGCCGGTCTCATCCCCCTTGGGCATCTCCTGGTGCATGATCCCGCGGCCCGCTGTCATCCATTGCACAGAGCCTGCGCCAAGTGTGCCTGTGTTTCCTAGACTGTCGCCATGCTCCACGGTGCCCTTCAGCACATAAGTGATCGTCTCAATGCCCCGATGCGGGTGCCAGGGAAATCCGGCGAGATAGTCTTCAGGACGATTGTTGCGGAAATCGTCCATCATCAGAAACGGATCCAGCATTTCCGGATCTTGAAAACCGAACACCCGTTCCAGCTTGACGCCAGCACCTTCAAGTGTGGACTGGGTTGAACCAATATGGGTGACGGGGCGAACGGACATGGCGTGTTCCAGACTTGATTGGATGTTGTACTGGAAGATAGAGGATTTGCCTTGAAAACCCATAGGGCAGGGACTGGACGCAGCGTTTCGCCATTTGAAACAATCATCGGTCCTCTGCTGACAGGAGCTGTCAAGATGGAGCCAGTCTTGTATCTTGCAGTTGATTGGACCACATGCGAGTGTGCCCGCCCAAACGACCCGCAGTCTGCCGGTCTGATACATTTCAAAAAACTGGTTAGATTTTCATGGCGCCGATCCTTTCCGTCCACGATCTGGAAAAAACCTATGATGGCGGGTTTCAGGCGCTGAAGTCGGTGTCCCTTGAGATTGAGAAAGGTGAGGTTTTCGCGCTTCTCGGTCCCAACGGTGCCGGCAAGACAACCTTGATCAGCACAATCTGCGGTCTCGTCCGCCCGACATCTGGAAGTATCACCGTTGGCGGGTACGATGCACTTAAAGACTACCGCGCGGCGCGCCGGATGATTGGTCTGGTGCCCCAAGAAATGCCGACAGCGCCCTTCGAAATGGTTGGCGATACCGTGGCCTTGAGCCGGGGGCTCTTTGGCCTGAAACCGAACCCGGACCTGGTTGAGAAAATACTCAAGGACCTGACGCTTTGGGACAAGCGCAAAAACCCGATCATGGCTCTTTCCGGCGGCATGAAACGCCGGCTTTTGGTGGCCAAGGCGCTGGCTCATAAGCCGGAGATCCTCTTCTTGGATGAGCCGACAGCAGGGGTGGATGTGGAACTGCGTCACGACATGTGGCGCATCGTTGGCGAGCTGAAGGACAAGGGTGTCACCATCATCCTGACAACGCACTATATTGAAGAAGCGGAAGAGATGGCCGACCGGGTCGGTGTCATAAACAAGGGGGAGATCATTCTTGTTGAGGACAAGAACCGACTTATGCAAAAGCTCGGCCGCAAGGAATTGACCCTGTCTCTCAGCTGCGCCGTAACAGACCTTCCCCCGGAGCTTCAGAAGTACGATCTCAAGCTGTCCGAAGACGGCAGCAGTTTGACCTATACTTACGACACGCAAGGTGAGCGGACGGGCATCACTGCCTTGCTGACGGATCTCTCAAAAGCCGGTGTTCATTTCCATGATCTTCAGACCGATCAGTCCTCGCTGGAGGATATTTTCGTCGATCTTGTGAAAAAGGGAGACTGAGCCCTATGGCATCTGACTATTCTGCCGCTGAGCAAGGACAAAACGAATGAATTTTGAAGCGGTCAAAGCGATTTATCTTGCCGAAATGGCGCGCACCAAACGCACGATCATGCAGTCGATCATCTCGCCGGTGATCTCCACGGTTCTCTACTTCGTTGTCTTTGGTGCAGCAATCGGGTCCCGGATCAGCGAGGTGGATGGTGTCTCGTATGGCGCGTTTATTGTGCCGGGCCTAATCATGCTGTCCCTAATGACGCAGAGCCTGTCGAACGCCTCCTTCGGCATTTATTTCCCGCAGTTTACAGGCACGATCTTCGAGGTGTTGTCGGCACCAATCTCATTTTTGGAAATAACGATCGCCTATGTCGGAGCCGCTGCAACAAAATCGATTGTTGTTGGTTTGATCATTCTGATCACGGCCAACTTTTTCGTCGACATTGAAATCCAACATCCGTTCTGGATGGCGGCCTTCTTTTTGTTGACGGCCATTACGTTTGCTCTGCTCGGTTTCATCATCGGCATTTGGGCCGACAATTTTGAGAAGCTGCAATTCGTCCCGCTTTTGATCGTGACGCCGCTCGCCTTTCTGGGGGGGAGCTTTTACTCGATCTCGATGTTGCCTGAGGTCTGGCAGAAGGTGACGTTGATCAACCCGGTCGTCTATTTGATTTCAGGATTCCGGTGGAGTTTTTACGGCCAGGCCGACGTCTCTCTTTGGCTCTCGCTTTTCATGACACTCCTGTTTTTGGGCGTCTCTCTTGCGATTGTTCATTGGATCTTTAAAACGGGTTACAAGCTGAAACCGTAAGGGGGCTCCGAGTTGAGTTTGAGGGGCATTATGAGTTCTTCGCGCTTTTTGCGCAGTCTTTCGGCGGTGGTGCTGGCGGCGTTTTTGGCTGCCTGTCAAACGGCAGGTGCGCCTTCGCAATCTGGCACACCTTCCGGTCAGTCTGCAGCGGTTCAAACTGCGTCTTTGCCTGTTGTCAGCTATGCCCCGGCGACCGCGCAGGAGCGGGGCTTTTCGGCCCTTGTGCTGAACGCTGCAACGGGCCAAGAGCTTTATGCGGTCAACGCCGATGCCCCGCGCTTCCCGGCGTCCCTCACAAAAATGATGACGCTTTACATGCTGTTTGAGAGCGTCAGTTCCGGGGAAAACCGGTTGTCGAGCCGATTGAATGTTTCTGCAAACGCGGCGTCCCAGCCACCGGCCAAGATCGGCCTGAAGGCCGGCAGCACGATTACGGTCGAGCAGGCGGCCCGCGCCCTGGCTGTTAAGTCGGCCAATGATGTCGGCGTGGCGGTTGCTGAAAACCTGGCCGGCAGTGAGTCTGCATTTGCGCGTGAGATGAGCCAAAAGGCCCGTGCGCTGGGCCTGTCGCGCACCCGGTTTGTCAATGCCACCGGCCTTCCTGATCCAGCGCAGGTCACCACAGCGCGGGACATGGCAAAGCTTGGCCTCGCGCTGAAACGCCGGTTTCCACAATATGCCAGTTATTACCGGGCTCAGTCGTTCACCTACAATGGGCGAACATTCCGGGCGACCAACAATCTCCTGGGCAAAGTCCAAGGCGTCGATGGTTTGAAAACCGGTTATATTCGCATGTCCGGCTACAATCTCGTCGCAACGGCGCGCCGCGGCGGCAAGCAGCTGATTGTTGTGGTTATGGGCGGTCAAAGCGAGGCTGCGCGCGATGCCGAGGTCACACGGCTGGTCGAAGCTCATTTTCCGGCGGGTTGAGACCGTCAAGTTGCGCCAATTCCTCAGAGAATTTCGGCGTTTCTGTCTCCTGAGCGGCCATGGTTATCCGATTGCGGCCTGCGTTCTTTGATGTGTACAAGCCGGTGTCGACAATTTTGAACAAATCTGTCGGTGTCAGGCCCTCACCGGTCCCATGATACATGCCGCCCGAGATGGTGATTTGAAATCCATCCGGGGCAAACTCGTAAGACTGGGTCTCGACCAGTTTGCGGATCCGCTCTGCGATCATAACCGCGTCTTCCTGGCCAACATTGGGAAGAAGGAGTCCAAACTCTTCTCCCCCAAGGCGCGCGAAACAATCGCTGCGGCGTAAATGATGCCGGATCGCCTGGCAGACTTTTACCAACGCTTCGTCGCCGGCCACATGTCCAAACCGGTCGTTGACCTGTTTGAAATGGTCCAAATCAAATTGTATCAGACCAAAATGTGTTCCGGTTGCAGGCTGAAGTTGTCCCTCAAGGCGCCGCAGAAACTCCCGGCGGTTAAAGGTCCCGGTCAATGGATCCCGCCGGGCGTCTTCATGATTGTTGCGCGCCAGCTGCTCAAACGAAATCGCCATAGAAAACGCACCGGAAATGGCGATGAAAATCAGCGAAATCATCAAATGAATATTGACTGTCCCGTCTTCAATCATGCCGGGCCCGAATGGGCCATCAGCCAGGACACCGTGCAGAATTCGCAGAGCGGCCTCCAGAGCCAGCAACCCGAAAGCGATAATCAGGGCAAGACTGGACACGAGCCCGCGGAACGCTGCGGAGCCATAAGTTGCTGCTACACTGATACAGAGCGCTGCAAAAAGCAGGTTGGAAGCGATATAGGCGAGGGCATACACCTCAAAAACGTATGCGAGGGCGGCTATGATCACGTAGATGCCCACGGGCGCGATCATGAGACCGAACGGGGTGGCCGCTTGTTTGAGACTGCGCGCAGCCTGCAAGTGAAATCCAAACCCGGTGAGCAGGAGAACATTGGGCAACAAGTAAGTCGCAATCACCGGCAGGACTGGAAGACTTGCAAATGCTGCGAGGGCGCCGACCGATAACGCATTGGCAGCCGCCCAGCTTCGCCAATGTGTGTTTGGACGCGCACTGAAGGAAATGGCCAAAAAAGAAATGGCGAAGACCGACAACAGGAGCATGTTTGCCGAAAACAGTGGCAATGGCGTCATAAAAAATCGGTCTCCGGGATTTTTATCCGAGGCGCTTGTTCTTACTCTAGGGCAGAGCGGGTTTCCGGCCAATTATCTCTGCCCGCTAAAATTTCATCAAAGTGTAATCGGTGAAAGCGTTTTCTTACGCCAACTGCTCAAAAATACGTCGGCAGCGCAGACTTCCGAAGTGTGCGTGTCTCCCGGGGGCTTAATGAAAAACCCCGCCGTTTCCAGCGGGGTTTTTGAATTCTCAGTCACGTAGACCTTAGTTTTTTGTCTTGTCGACGAGGGCGTTGGACTTAATCCTCCGCGTTTCGCCTTTGGCGCACGCGGAGGTTTTTCTGGTCATGGACAAGTCCAACGCCGGCAAGGCCTTAGTTTTTGGTCTTGTCGACGAGCGCGTTGGACTTGATCCCCCGCGTTTCGCCTTTGGCGAACGCAGAGGTTGTTTCGGTCATGGACAAGTCCAACGCGGGCAAGGCCTTAGTTTTTGGTCTTGTCGACGAGTGCGTTGGACTTGATCCCCCGCGTTTCGCCTTTGGCGAACGCAGAGGTTGTTTCGGTCATTGACAAGTCCAACGCGGGCAAGGCCTTAGTTTTTGGTCTTGTCGACGAGTGCGTTGGACTTGATCCAGGGCATCATGCCGCGAAGCTTTTCGCCAACTTCTTCGATCTGGTGTGCGTCGTTCAAACGGCGGGTTGCCTTGAACTTCGCAGCGCCAGCGCGGTACTCCTGCATCCAATCGGAGGTGAACTTGCCGTTTTGGATGTCTTCCAGAACGCGCTTCATCTCTGCCTTGGTTTCCGGCGTTACAATGCGCGGACCGGTGACATATTCGCCCCACTCAGCGGTGTTGGAGATGGAGTAGTTCATGTTGGCGATGCCGCCTTCGTAGATCAGGTCGACGATCAGCTTCACTTCGTGCAAGCACTCGAAGTAAGCCATTTCCGGTGCGTAACCAGCTTCAACCAGAGTTTCGAAACCAGCGCGGATCAGTTCAACCAGACCACCACAGAGAACGGCCTGTTCGCCGAAGAGGTCGGTTTCACACTCTTCCTTGAAGGTTGTTTCGATGATACCGGAGCGGCCGCCGCCAACGCCACAGGCGTAGGACAGGCCAAGGTCATGCGCGTTGCCGGATGCATCCTGGTGAACGGCGATAAGGCACGGGACACCGCCGCCTTTCTGGTATTCGCCGCGTACTGTGTGGCCTGGGCCCTTCGGCGCAACCATCAGGACATCGACCGTGGACTTCGGCTCAATCAGGCCGAAATGAACATTAAGGCCGTGGGCGAAAGCGATCGCAGCACCGTCGCGGATGTTGTCGGCGATGTGGTCCTTGTAGATGTCGGCCTGCAGTTCGTCCGGGGTCGCCATCATCATCAGGTCGGCCCATGCGGCCGCTTCTGCAACCGTCATGACCTTGAAGCCATCAGCTTCTGCTTTCAGTGCCGTGGTTGAACCGGCGCGCAGAGCAACAACGATTTCCTTCTGGCCGCTGTCCTTCAGGTTCATGGCATGGGCCCGGCCCTGGGAGCCGTAGCCGATGACGGCAACCTTCTTGGACTTGATGAGGTTCAGATCAGCATCACGATCGTAATAGACACGCATGGGAATTCCCTTTCCTTGAGATGATGATCAAGACCGGATCTGCTTTGATCCGGGCCCGATTTTCTTTATTTCCTCCGTCCGGGGGTCAGGCCCCGAACAGTTGATAAAATCGTGCCACGGCTGTTTTTGCCTGGCTTTTCAGATCCTTCTCGGCTGCACTTGCGGTCTCGCCGAGAAGAAGACGGATATGGACATCGCGGATCGCCAGTCCGTAGAGAACCTGGTAAGCGTCCTCCGCATCGTCGAATTTCAAGAGCCCGTGGCGCCGGCCGGTCTCAAGCATGTTGCGCGCGCGGGCTGAAATCATGTGTTTGCCGCGGACAAGCAAAAGTTGGCCGAGACGGTTGGAATTGGTGTTCGACTGCCCGATCGAGAGCCGGTTCAGGGCCAATGAGCTTTCCGAAAACAGGACGGCGAGCAAGGCCTCGACAAAAGCTGTGACGTGGGCGCGGAACGTGTCCGGATCAGCTGTGGCACCGCTTTCCGAAGGAAACTGCACCTGGCTCGCCTGATAGGCGACGACGGCTGCGAGCAAGCCATCCCGGTCGCCGAACCATTTGTAGAGGCTCTCCTTGGAGCAGCTTGCCGTGCGCGCAAGGCCGGCAGTTGTCAGGGCTTTTTCACCGCCTTCAACCAAAAGCGTCAGCGCATGTTGCAAGACCACTTGCTGGCGCGGCGAGAACTCTGGTGCAGCGTCCGGGCGGGAAGTGGCGATGTCAAAACTGGCGGCAGGCATTTGGCTTCAGTCAACTGTTGGGTACGGGCGGGGCTCTGTGATTTTTGCAAGAACCGTACGGTACGGTTCGGATGGTGGTTATGGCAAAGTGATCAGGCAGGGTCAAGGAGAAACTTCGATCAGGTTCTTCTGAAAAATTCTCGGAGTTTTTTGAAGCGTAAAAGCGTGTGGGCGCAAGTGCAGTAGTACTAACGCATCAAGTGCGGGTGCCAGATAGTGCGCGCGCCATTTCCTCGTCCTAAAAAGAGATCTTAGGTTTCTTCCGTAGCGTTGACATTGGCGAAACAACTAGTGTTGGGCAGTGTGTTCAACTTTTTCTAACCGGTGACGTCGGCATACTTCATGACAAAGCGCAAAAGCGTGCATTCTGCTGCCGAGATTCATTATTTATTGAATTAATCCCGATGAGATCATCCAAGAACGCGTAGATGCCAGAACGGCTGAGTTTTGTTGGGGGTCCGGATGCCGGTGAGTTTCATAGCGGCAGGCCAAAATGTCCTGAGGCGGGTGTTTGTCAGGTCAACACTGTATGCAGTGTGCGGAATCCTCGGATTCTCCTTCTTTTTCATAGGCATCAGCTATTACTCTCAAGTGTCGGGCATAACAGAACGACTTGAGCGAGACGCACGGCAAAAAGCGGAATTCGTTGCAAATATTTCCGCTCGTGAAATCGAAAACAAAAATTACGGTGAGATGGAGCGGCTGCTGAATGCGGTTGCCAAAGATGATCACGTTACCGCAGCAAAGGCCTACAGCCGGTTTGGGCAGGAATTCGCCAGCGATTTCATGTCGGCGGCGCCGACAAGCGAAGTCCAGTTCAACGAACTCGCGTTAAACGCGGCGCTGACAGGTGAGGCCAAACTGCAAGAAACCGCTGGTTCGATCGACTACGTCCTTCCTGTCTTTCGGAATGGAACGGCCGTTGGCAGTGTGCTTGTTCGCGTGTCTAAGGCTGAGATTGCTGGCATCTTCTACAATACGCTGTGGCAGGTGGTCGCTCTACTGGGTGTCGTTGCATTCGCGTTCATTCCGGCTCTTGGCTGGCTGATGTACAAGGCCACCGCCGGGATCAGCGAGGTTACCCAAGCGGCGAAAGAGGCAACCGAAGGCTATCTTGACTGCGATCTTGAGACTGACGCGCCGGGGGAAGTTGGAGATTTACAAGCTGCATTTCGCCATATGCTTCAGACCCAGCGCTCCAACATCGTAGAGATCGAACGGCTTGCTTATACTGACATGATCACGGGACTGGCCAATCGCGCCAAGTTGGACAAGCTGGCCGCGACAATGATCGACCACAAACCGGGTGCGGAAGGCGCGGTTCTTTATGTCGGTTTTGATCGGTTCAAGCTTATCAACGATATGCATGGCCACCGTGTTGGTGATGAGGTCATGCGGCAGCTTGCGGCACGCCTCGGCAGGTTGCTCGACAAGGTCGCCCATCCGCACACCAAGAATGCACCTGCGTTGGCCCGTTTCTCCGGAGACGAGTTTGTCGCGATCCTTCCCGGTCTGACAGATCCGGACCAATTGACCGAGGTGTCAGAAACCGTACTCCGGCTTCTGAGCAGGCCGGTACAGATCGGGAGCATGTCTCTTTCAGTGAGTGCAAGTGCTGGCTTTGTGACGTACCCGGAGCAAGGCGATACTGCTGAAGAGGTCATGAAGAACGCCAATCTCGCGATGTATCAGGCAAAGTCGGCAAGCCGGGGCCGGGCGGTTTCCTACAGTGAAGCGCTTAGAACACAGGCCAATGAGCGCGAACTGATTGCCGATCGTCTGCGGCACGCGGTTGATACGGGTGGCCTTGACGTCTTTTACCAGCCAAAAGTCATTCCGGAAAATGGCAAGATTGTGGGATCGGAAGCCTTGCTCCGGTGGAATGATGAAGCCCTCGGTCATGTCTCACCGGCCAAGTTCATTCCGATCGCTGAAGAACGAGGGTTGATTGCACCCATTGGCCGGTTCGTCTTGCAAAAAGCGCTTCACGATACCAAGCACCTCCACAATGAAGGGCTAGAAACCTCGGTGGCTGTGAACGTGTCCCCGGCGCAATTTCAAGAAGAAACCTTTATCGAAGAGACGATTGTAACCGTCAGCGAAAGTGGCGTTTCGACGGAAAAGGTCGAATTGGAAATCACCGAGTCCAGCCTCATGGATTATTCAGACACTGTTCTGGATCGCATTCGCCCCATCCGGGAACAAGGTATCAAATTCGCCATTGATGATTTCGGGACGGGATATTCCTGCCTTAGTAGTCTGGCAAACATGCCCTTCGACACTTTGAAGATCGACCGCTCCTTCATCATGGATATTGCGACATGTGCGGATCGCCGGACCATTGTGGAACTGATTTTCCTGATGGCTCACCAGCTTAATCTCGACACAGTGACGGAAGGCATCGAGACGCCGCTTCAAAAGGACTACCTGAAGGCTTGGGGCGGCACTTTTGGACAAGGGTATCTTTGGAGTCCGGCTGTCGCCTTTCCGGAATATCGCGCCATGATCCTGGCACAGTCCGTCGGTGCCGTCAGAACGGAAGTTGCGTCCGTGCTTCACTAGGTGACGCGCTGACCATCAACTCGTGTGAGATCACGGGCGGACAAGCACCTGTTCGGAGAGGTCCGCACAACTTTCGAGGATGAGATCGGCGAGGGGGCTGAGATCGGCTGAGGTTCCCGTGCCGGATAGGACACCGATCTTCAGGCCGGCCCCAGCGTTTTTCGCCATTTCCAGATCGTGCGTGTTGTCGCCAGCGACCGCGATCTGGCTGACTGGAATGCCGGTTGTTCCGGAAAACGCTTTGACCATGCCGGGGCCGGGCTTGTGCCCATGACCGCTGTCATAACCGGCGATGAATGAAAACAGGTCCACAACACCGGTGGCGTGCAGAAAGGTGGCGATAGACGCCTCACTGTCGCTGCTTGCAACCCCCAGGATATATCCAGCGTTGTGCAGTTCGCGGAGCGATGTTTCGAGCTCCGGCAGCAGTTTGGCCTTTTGCATCCCTTCCAGAAATATCCGGTCCAGCACCGATGTCAGATGTTCAAGGGAGCGTGGGGCACCTTCGTTTATGAAAGCTTCTGCAATCTCCAGAGCGTTGCCGGCAGCAAACAGGCTGCCAGCCGCAGTTTTCCGTGTCCCCGGATCCATCCCACCGGCAACCAGCAAACGCTTCGACAAGAGCTCGTCGCCGTTTGCCGCGAATGAAGCTGCCTGTTCTTGTGGCGTTGCCCAAGTCGCATCAAAGTCCAGCAATGTGCCGTCCTTATCGAAGAGGATCGCCTTGATTGTACAGGCCATGAAGCTGGTTAGTCCTCAATAATGAAGGATATGCCGAAGGTGCAGCGGACACCGTCAAGTTCACCCGGCCATTTGCATACGTTGAGGGTCGCTTCACCTTTGGAGGACTTGTGAACGAATTCGTGCATATAGCCCGGTTTTCCCGCTGAAAGAACCTTTTTGTCATGGGCTACGAGCTCATCCGCGGTGTCTGCCCACGGGAGTTCATGATCGGTCTTGCCAACAACGCCGCCGCCGAATTCGTTGATGGTGTCGTTGCCGAAGATATAGACCCCATCTTCGTTTTTTGCCCAAAAGATCACTGGCATCGAGTTCATGATCTTCAGATCTGCAGCATTCATTTTATCCTCCCTGCGGTTATCTTTCGGCGCTTGGGAAAGGCGCTGTCAGAAGGTGACACGGGATCCTTTGAACGCAAAGAAAAAGGCAGCCACTTGGACCGCCTTTTGTATCTTTAAATTTGGCTTATTCGCCTCAGCCGATGATGCCGTTTAGCGTTGCGCTTGGGCGCATCACGGCGTCGACCTTCGCCTGCGGGGCATGGTAGTAGCCGCCGGTGTCGGCAGGAGAGCCCTGGACGCCGTTGAGTTCCCCTACAATCTTGTCTTCGCTCGAGGACAAGGCGTCGGCGATCGGAGCGAACTGGGCCTTCAGATCCGCATCCTGATCCTGAGCGGCCAGAGCCTGTGCCCAATAAAGCGCGATGTAGAAGTGGCTGCCGCGGTTGTCGAGGCCGCCGACCTTCCGGGCCGGGGACTTGTCGTTGTCGAGCAAGCCTTCGATTGCCTTGTCGAGCGCATCGGCAAGAACCTGGGCTTTGGCGTTGCCCTTGACGTTTGCAAGATGCTCCAATGAGGCGCCAAGCGCACAAAACTCACCCAGAGAATCCCAGCGCAGGTAGTTTTCTTCCTGCAGCTGCTGAACGTGTTTCGGCGCAGAGCCACCAGCACCTGTCTCAAACAGGCCGCCACCGTTCATGAGCGGAACGATGGAGAGCATCTTTGCAGACGTCCCGACTTCCAGGATCGGGTAAAGATCGGTCAGGTAGTCCCGCAGTACGTTGCCGGTGATGGAGATCGTGTCTTCACCGCGGGCAATGCGCTCGGTGGAGTATTTTGCAGCCTCAGTCGGGGCCAGGATGCGGTAGTCGAGACCGGACGTGTCGTGATCCGGCAGATAGGCTTCCACCTTTTTGATCAGCTCCGCATCGTGCGCGCGTTCTGAGTTCAGCCAGAAGACGCCCGGCATGCCGGAGAGGCGCATGCGGTTGACGCCGAGCTTGACCCAGTCGCGGATTGGAGCGTCTTTGGTCCGGCATGCGCGCCAGATGTCACCACCTTCAACAGCATGTTCGATCAAGGTCTCGCCAGATGCACTGACCACCTTGATGGTACCGTCGCTTGGTGCCTTGAAGGTTTGCGGGTGAGAGCCGTACTCCTCGGCCTTTTGCGCCATCAGGCCGACATTTGGTACCGTGCCCATCTTGGACGGGTCGAGGGCACCGTTTTCCTTGCAGAAGTCGATGACGGCAGAATAAACGCCAGCGTAGGAGCTGTCCGGGATCACACACTTGGCGTCACCCTCGTTGCCGTCCGGGCCCCAGCCTTTGCCACCTGCGCGGATGAGTGCCGGCATGGAGGCGTCGATGATGACGTCAGAGGAAACGTGCAGGTTGGTGATGCCCTTGTCGGAGTTCACCATATACATGGCCGGGCCGTTATCGAGCGCAGCCTTGATATCGGCCTGGATTTCAGCCGCTTTGTCCGCGGGCAGAGTCGCTACCTTTGCTTCGAGGTCGCCGATGCCGAGATCTGGGTTGACGCCGAGTTCAGTGAACGTGGCCGCATGCTTCTCGAATACGTCCTTCAGGAATGCTTTCACGCAGACACCGAAGATGATCGGATCGGAGACCTTCATCATGGTCGCCTTCATGTGCAGCGAGAACAGGATGCCCTGATCCTTTGCGTCCTGGATTTCCTTTTCCAGGAATGCGCCGAGCGCCTTGACGCTCATGTAGGTGCCGTCGATGACATCACCGTCTTCCAGTGGCCAGTCACCTTTCAGAACGGTCTCAGCGCCGTCTTTTCCGGCAAAAACGATCTTGGCGGTGCCGGCTTGAGCTGCGGAAACAGTGATGGACTTCTCGTTGGAGCGGAAGTCGTTCTCGCCCATTGTCGCAACATGGGTCTTGGAAGAAGAGGCCCAGGCGCCCATACGGTGCGGGTTTTTCTTGGCGTATTCCTTCACAGCCTTGGGCGCGCGGCGGTCGGAGTTGCCCTCGCGCAGCACCGGGTTTACGGCAGAGCCCTTGATGCCGTCGTATCGGGCCTTGATGTCTTTTTCCGCATCGTTTGCCGGATCAGATGGGTAATCCGGAAGCTTGTAGCCTTGGGCTTGCAGTTCCTTGATGGCTGCATTCAGCTGCGGCTGCGAGGCGGAGATGTTCGGCAGCTTGATGACGTTAGCGTCCGGCTGCTTCACCATATCGCCAAGGAGCGCGAGATCATCCGACTGCTTCTGTTCATCGGTCAGAAAATCCGGAAACGTTGCCAGGATCCGGCCGGCAAGGGAGATGTCCTTGGTGCCGATGGTCAGGCCGGCGGCCTTGGTGTAGGAGCGGATGATCGGAAGGAAGGAAGCTGATGCCAGTTCCGGCGCTTCATCAACCTTGGTGTAGATAATATCGGCCATGTTGCTCACGTTTCCTGATGGTCCAACGGGATCTGCCGGGGCAGGGAGGTGCCTCCGGGCGGAGTTCGAAGAGCGTATACAATTGTACGCAATCAATTGCCAGCCCTCATAAAGGCGAAGGCCGCAAAAGCCGAGGGTGTTCTAGCAAACAGGACGAAAAACGCAATTAAGGTGGTTTACGGAAAGAGATGTAAAACCTGCCGCCGACGCAGGTGGTCAGTTCGGCTCCACACCCGATCTGATCAGTTTATTGCGCCGTTACCGTCCTTGTAGCGGGCAGTGATACGATCGAACTCGCCGCTCTCCTGCATGGTTTGCAGTTCTTTGGAAAACGCAGCGACGAAGTCCGTTGGTACGCTTTTCTTGCTGAACATGATGTAATTCGGCTCTGAAGCGACAATAGCGTTCGTCGCTTTAATCACCTCTGAAAGACCGAGCGACTGGATCTCCGAGGTTACGACATAGGTTTCCCCCAAAATCGCATCGACCCGGCCGAGCTCAAGCTGTTTGAGGTTCAGTTCCAGACTGTCCGTCATCTCAATCAGATGCGGATAGGCTTCCGACAGAGCCGGGAACGAACCGCCATAAGCATAGTCCCGCACCACACCCAGCCGTTTCTCGTTTTGGAAGAAGTCGCCGAGGCTTTTATAGGTATCGACGTTTTCTGCCCGCACGAACAGCACTTCGTCGGCTTGAATATAGGGCGCTGAGAAATGTGCAAACGCCTCACGTTCCGGTGTCTTTGTAACGGGTGTGGCAATGTCTACCGTGCCGTTACGCAAGGCATTGAGGTGTCGGGTCCAGGGCAGGGGTACTTTCACAAGATCACAGCCGAGCTTGCCGAGGATTGTCTCAATGACCTCGAAGTCCATGCCCCGGACTTCTCCATCTTCGACGATGTTGTAGGGCCGGTAATCACCTGCGCCAGCGATCAGTGTGCCGCCGCGGGGGCACTCTTGAGAAGCTGCCGGCATGGACACAAGTCCAATCGCAAACCCCATTACTATAGCTGGAATGATTGCCGCACGGTGCATGGCATCCTTCTTTGATAGCTAATAGAACCAGATCGTACTCTCTCAGAGGAAGAATAAGAGAGTGTTGAGCTAAAGCAAAAAACACGAGGTTTTGTTTTATTGGCGGTTTGTTTGTTTCCGCTTTTGGTTGGAAGGTTTGCCAAGGCTCCCGTATCAGGTGTCTTGATTTGGCTGTGTCGGAGTTGATTGTTTGGAGTTTGTTTTCCAGATATCTCAAGACAACGTTCGATGCGGCCCCGATTGACTCCGGTGCGGGTTGGGAATGCAGGGGCTTTAAAAGTTTCCGCCGTTCGGCTAAATCCCGCTTCATGAGCAAAAACGCAAAAATCAGAGATGAAGCGCGGGCAATTACTGCGCGGCCGCCTGCTGTGATCCTATGTGAGCCACAGCTGGGCGAAAACATCGGAACAGCCGCCCGGGCGATGGCCAATTTCGGCCTGGTTGACCTTCGGATCGTCAATCCGCGCGATGGCTGGCCAAGTGAAAAAGCGCGCGCTGCAGCCAGCCGGGCAGACCATGTGATCGACAAGGTTCAGGTCTTCGAAACCACGGAAGCTGCGATTGCTGATCTGAATTTCGTTTATGCAACAACAGCCCGTTCGCGCGAGGTGCCAAAACCTGTCCGCGGCCCGGATGAAGCAGCAGTCAAGGCCGTGGATCTTGGTGAGCGCCAGCATGGTGTCGGCTACTTGTTCGGCCGTGAACGCTGGGGGCTGAACAACGAGGAAGTCGCGCTTGCCGACGAAATCGTCACCCTGCCAGTCGACCCGGATTTTGCATCGCTGAACATTGCTCAGGCTGTTCTCGTTTGCGCTTACGAGTGGCGCAAGACAGCGAGCAAGGGTGAATTGCCATTCTTGTTGTCAGAGGAAGAGCATCCGCCGGCGTCCAAGGACGACATTTTGCGGATGTTCGAACACCTGGAAGGCTCTCTTGACGAAGTGAGTTTCTTTCGTCCGCCGGAGCGCCGCCCACATATGGTGCGGAACTTGCGCAACATCTTCCAAAAAGCTGAGCTCAGCGAACAGGAAGTCCGCACCTTGCGGGGCGTGATTGCAGCACTGGAGCGTCGGGAAACACGTCCGCGCAAAACCCGCGACGTCGACGAGACAGAAGCCTGAGGAAGTGCCCGTGGGTGATGTCCGGCCAGTGCTCTTTTATGATTCAGGGTTAGGCGGGCTCACGGTTCTTCGTGAGGCACGTTACCTGCTTCCCTATGAGCGCCTTCTTTATGTGGCGGACGATGCGGCTTTTCCAATTGGTCGCTGGCCGGAAGCAGAACTTCTTGTCAGGCTGCAAGATCAATTTACGCGGTTGATTGAGGTCCACGATCCAAAGGCGGTCGTGATCGCGTGCAACACCGCCTTCACGCTTGGCGGAGAGGCGTTGCGTAAAGCTTTTCCAGATGTGCCGTTTGTCGGGACAGTGCCGGCGATCAAACCGGCAGCAGAGCGGACGGCCTCGGGTCTGATTTCAGTGCTGGCGACACCTGGCACGGTCCGGCGGGCTTATACCCGCTCGTTGATTGATAGTTTTGCCGCGCAGTGTCATGTCAGGCTCGTGGGCTCTGACAATCTGGCAGAAATCGCCGAACGGCATCTGCGCGGTGAACCGGTGTCTGACGAGGCACTGCGACAGGAGATTTCGGACTGTTTTCTGGAGCAAAATGGCCAGCGGACAGATATCGTTGTTCTGGCCTGTACCCATTATCCGTTTCTGGTGAACCGGTTCCGGAAGATCGCACCTTGGCCCGTCGACTGGCTGGACCCGGCCGAGGCGATCGCACGTCAGTTGGTACGCGTTCTGGAACCGGATCTGGCATCGGCCCCATCTGAAAGCGCCGACCTTGCCATTTTGACGTCAGGGACCCGGAAACCTGCAATCGAGCGGCTTCTCGCCGGTTTTGGTCTGGCGCTTATGCCGGGCGAATGATCATGCGTATTACCGCACTCAATCAGATGCCGCGGTTGCGGTCTCAGGCTGCCAGGGTCTTGAGTGCGATGCCATCATCCGTAGATTTGGCTGCGCCCTTCAGCTGACCGATTTCCTCTGTGATCAAGCCGGTGCTTGCCGGGACTCCCTTTGGCAGGGTGAGGATCGAGATCGAGCATTGCAGAAGCGGGAAGTCCCGCATCGTCCCATAGCGGTCCTGCGCGCGCATGAAGCCCTGCTCGCGGTGTTCCGGCTGATAGAAGCTTTCAACGTCGGTCCGGAACGCGCGTCGCAGAGCCCGCATTCTCGTTGCGATTTCCATCTGATCGCCGGTCAGGAACCCAGCCATGAAATCGTCGCCGCCGATATGCCCATGGAACGAATTGTTGCCGGTTACATGTTTTTGCAGAAGTTCACTGAAGAGAATGATTGCGCGGTCGCCCTGACGGTATCCGTACGTATCGTTGAACGGCTTGAAGTTGTCGAAATCGATGTAACAAATATGCCGGTCCGATGCCGTCGTGCAGGCTGATTTCGATATGAACCGGCTCACTGCGCCATTTCCAGGAAGGCCAGTAAGAGGATTTTGATCTTGCGCCTCCTGCAGACGCTTCTCGTGAATGATCTTTAAAAGGGAGGTTGCCGATAGGAACCCGGTGTAACGGAAATTCTGCGTGATGATGATGCCATCGGAGTTGATCGAGGAGGCAAACGTCACCAGCAACATGTCCGCATTGGAATCGATATCCGCGATCGGGCAGGCCCGCACGAATGACCGCAATGGAAAATCGAGCGCAGCCTTGGCATCTTCGTCATCCGGTCCCCCGGCATAAAGATAGGCTTTCAAATCGCGTTCATGAATAATGCCGCGGGGTTCCTGGTTGGCATCCAGAACAGGAATGATGCTGGCATCCTGATTGTGAACAAAAAGATCCAGAAGATCGTTCATGGACGAATCGAATTGAACGGTTGGCAACTCCAACAGCTCATTGCGGATCCGGCATTGCTCTTCCTTGCGTTTTCCATTCGGTGTGTCGGCGCGGATGTGGTCGTAGAAAAGCTTTGCGGATCCGGGGGCAGCCGAGGGCTTTGCAATATAATACCCCTGAACCAGGTCACAACCGGCATCCCGGCAGGCCCGGAACTCGCGTTCGGTTTCAATACACTCGGCGATGACACGGGCACCCAAAACGTGGGCGAGATTGGCAACCGTTGTGACGAAGAGCTTCTTGCGTGGATCGCTGTCGATACCGCTCAGGAAAAACCGGTCGATCCGGACATATTCCGGAGACATATCGTGAAGAAGACGCAGTTCTGATGACCCGCGGCCAAAATCATCCAGGGCAATCATGAAGCCTGATTGGCGCAGGTCGCTCAGCGCATGGTGGGAGACATCACTCAGGGTTTCCTGATGGCGGCCGGAAAACTCAAGGCATATCTGGCTTTTCTGCAATCCGTATTCGACCAGGATTGCGTCCATGTTCATGCGCGGGTCTTCGTTTTCACCGAGACCGCGGCCGTCCAGTTTAAAAAAGAGTTTGGTGCCCTTGGCGGTCCGTAGCGCCATAAATTTGGTCGCGGCTTTGCGCAAGAGCGCGGTTTCCAGGTGCGGTAGAAAACCCTGGGCGTGGGCCTGGTTGAGAAGATCATCTGGAGAACTGGCGCCAGCCCGGCTGCAATTGCGGATCTGCGCCTCGTAGCCGTAAACAACGCCGGTCCCGACATCAACGATCGGCTGAAGGGCATAATCCAGGCTGTCTAGTATGTGCTTGATGGGCGGCTGGCCGGGAACCGGCTCGGGGCCATCATCCTCTTGTTCGGAATGTGAGGGCGAGAACATGTCTACCTACTAATGTCTTCAGAATACGAAAAATCGTTGGGGCCATAAAAGAGGCCGAGTTGCAGATTTCACTGGCAATTATTCTTATGGTTGTGATTGGCGGGCATAGTGAAAAACTGCAATTAAAATTTTCTAAATGTATGCATTAATTCTGACATGAAAATTACGTACGGGCATCACTGATTGGTGAGTAGGCCGATTGAGGTCCGTTTTTGCCAGTCGTGTTCGGCGGCAAATCCTAGAAACTGAAAGAAATCCGCCGCGAACGGGCAGGTGGCATTGACTTTTGATAGCCGAACCGGTAACTCCGCGCGATCTGGCTGGATTTGATCTGGCCGGTTTACGCACCCGTGGGTTTTCAGCCGGCGCCGTCTGTTGAAACCCTGTCGATCTGATCGCTCGCTGCTGCGGATGATCAGAAGAAGGAGGGCGCGTTTCCTTGTTAGAAAAACAACGCGAAGTTTAAAGGAAACCGCGATGTCAAAGCGCCATAGCGTTAAATACAAAATCGACCGCCGGATGGGCGAGAACATCTGGGGCCGTCCGAAAAGCCCGGTCAACCGTCGTGAGTACGGCCCAGGCCAGCACGGTCAGCGCCGTAAAGGCAAACTGTCCGACTTCGGTGTTCAGCTGCGCGCAAAGCAGAAGCTGAAAGGCTACTACGGCAACATCTCTGAGAAACAGTTCCGCAAGGTCTATGCAGAAGCGTCCCGTCTGAAAGGCGATACCTCTGAGAACCTGATCGGTCTGCTGGAGCGCCGTCTCGACGCAGTCGTTTACCGTGCGAAGTTCGTACCGACCGTTTTCGCTGCCCGTCAGTTCATCAACCACGGTCACGTCAAGGTCAACGGCAAGCGCGTCAACATCCCGAGCTACCAGCTGCGTCCGGGTGACGTGATTGAAGTTCGCGAGCGGTCCAAGCAACTCGCTATCGTTCTGGAAGCTGTCCAGTCCGCTGAGCGTGACGTGCCGGACTATGTCGATGCAGACCATGCAAAAATGACTGCAACTTACTCCCGCGTTCCGGCTTTCTCAGATGTACCGTACCCGGTGCAGATGGAACCGAACCTGGTGGTCGAGTTCTATTCGCGCTAAACCTAGCGCCGAATACAAAACACCTAAGGGCTGCTTTCGGGCAGCCCTTTTTCTTTGTGGCGGATAATTGTTTTCCAAAGCATGGCGGTTCGATAGATTTGTACCGATCGGTAGGGCCGTGTTTTGCGAAAACGTATTCGTTCGATTACGGACCTTGACGGCTCTCCTTGAAAAAGAAAATCTGATGCCCGAATTGAGCGGCCTAATCCCCAATGGCAGCAGGCCGCGAATTTTCATTCGGTTTCACCGGACGAGGCATTGAATGGTATTTCGCTTCTTTCTTTTCATCGCAATTGTCTTGTGGTCAGGGCAATTGTCAGCGCGAACCATTGTCAATGTTGGTTTGACATCGATTCAACCCCCACTGGTCTTCAGCGGGAGCGAAGAACGTGGTCTGATCTACGATGTTTTGGCCGCCCTTAACGATCATCAGGACGACTTCACTTTCACGCCGAGTCTCGTTCCAGCCAAGCGATTGCTTGCCAATCATCAGACAGATGATTTTCATCTTATCGCCTACAATGACGTTCTTTGGGGGTGGGCGCAGCGTGGCGGTAAGCCAAGTGTCAATCTCACCAATGGCAAGGATCTGTTTTTTCAGCTGAAAGGCACGGCCCAAACAAGGGAAGCCACCGCGCAGATCGGTGCGGTGATGGGGTTTCACTATGCATTTTCAGACTTTGATGCTGAAAAACTCGGATCGATGCCGAATGTAAGCCTTGTCAGTAATGAAAGTGGTGTGCTCAAGCTTGTCGAATATGGCCGCGTTGACAAAGGCATTGCGAGTGAAACATTTCTCAATTGGGTTTCGGTATCCGAGCCAGAAGTCTACGCCAAACTGCAGATATTCGCTGACCTGCCGGACCACACCTACAATCGGCAATTCGTCGTTTTTCCCTACGCGCCGATCACCGTTGAGCAACTGAATATCTATTTGCGTGGGTTGAAAGCTTCCGGTGTTCTCGGCGAAATTTATGCCAAATACGGAATTGAGATTCCGGACTTTTGACCTTCTTTTGGCGCTGGGTCTTATGCAATTACATCCGCGCCACGGTGGCGGGGATGTATCTTCAAGGGCGCCTTGGAGAGGCGGTTTAGTGGGCCACCATTTCTTCCACGATCTGCTGACCGGTCAACTCAGCCGGATAGTAGGTTGGCCAGTTGGTCACTTCTTTCAAAAGGGCTGCCCGATCGTCTCCCCAGTACAGGTGGTAGTGATCTGCTGCTGCCGGTGAAATTTTATGGTCGCTGAACTGGATGTACTCCGGCGCGCTTTCATCGCCTGACACTTTTTGGAAGATGTAGCGAACACCACGATTGCCCTTCTTGTAGGTCAGGATTTCATAGCCGTCATAGGTATAGGCGCCGCTTGCGGTTCCGCTGTCTTTGACAAAGCGGACGATATCTCCGTCAATCTCTATGGAATCAACGTCGGTTTTGTAGCCGATCAGGTAATAGTCCTTGTACTCACCGGCAGTTTTTGTGCCGTGTTCGGCCTTGTGGTCCATGACCGGGTCCAGTGTCCCTTCAGTGAGGTGCGGATAGACCGATTGCCAGTTTCCCGCCCAATCGGAGAGGGACCGGTTCTCAATCTGATCATCCTCAAAGTAGCCTTTGTAGATTTCTGACTCCTTGGAATGGGACCCGTGAGAGTGACTGTGATTGTGGTCTTTTGATTGCGCCTTTTCGCTAGCTGCGACAGGCGCAGCAGCGAAAAGAGCCAGAGCCAAACCCAACTTGAGAGCAGTTGCTTGGAGAAGACCTGCAGACGAATGAAACTTCACGATAAACCTCTTTTTACAAGATATGTAATGTTATTACATAACAAATCAGTCATTAGTCATTTATGACAAGTCTGGCAACCGAGAAATTGGGCTAGGACTAGGGTGGTCGATGATGGAGGGGAATTATCCGCCCAGAGTTCTTGGCCTTGAGACCGCAATCCGGTATGTCAGCCGTCAATTGTTTACGGACAGGGTCCCAGGGCATCAGATCATGAACGACATTGCCGACAGCACGAACATCGACGTTCCAGCGCTCCTGCGCAAAGCGCCATCGAGCGTTGAGTTCAAGAAACTGCGCAAGCGGCTTCTGCGCCAGGCCCGCGAAGCCATCAGCGATTTCGGGATGGTGCCGGAGGGGGCATCTGAGACCAGCCGGCCCAAGTGGCTGGTCTGTCTGTCCGGTGGCAAGGACAGCTACACGCTCCTGGCGGTTTTGATCGAGCTGAAGTGGCGCGGGCTGCTGCCGGTAGATCTGGTCGCCTGCAATCTCGACCAGGCCCAGCCGGGGTTCCCGCCGGAGATCCTGCCGAAGTTCTTTGAAGACAACGGCATCGAGCACATCATCGTGCGCGAGGACACCTATTCCATTGTCACCGACAAGATCCCGGAACACCGGACCTACTGTTCGCTGTGCTCGCGTTTGCGCCGGGGAATCTTTTACCGAGTGGCACGGGAGCAGGGATGCGAGGCCATCGTCCTCGGTCACCACCGCGACGATATTCTCGAAACGTTTTTCATGAACCTGTTTCATGGCGGGCGGCTCGCATCGATGCCGCCCAAGCTGATCAACGACGAGGGCGATCTCTTGGTTTTGCGCCCGCTTGCCTATGCGGCGGAGCGCGACATCCAGAAGTTTTCCGACGGCATGGAATTCCTGATCATCCCGTGCAACTTGTGTGGCTCGCAGGATGGTCTGCAGCGTGAGGAAGTCAAACGCATGCTCCAGGCCTGGGAAAGAGAAACACCAGGCCGTCTGGGTGTTATGGCCCGTGCGCTCGGCCACACACGGCCATCGCATCTGCTTGATCGCAAGCTCTACGATTTTGTAAGTTTGCGCCCACAGGAAGGCGCCGGGGAAGAGAGCAGCGGTGAAGCAGAAGAGCCGTGCGGGGCGAGCCTTGCTATGACCGCGAGGCTCTTTGCAGCTGAGTAATCGAAACAAACCTACCTGCGGACCCGCATCGCTGGATTGCTGGACAATGCTCCGGTGCGTTTCTATCTTTCAAGCATGACAGCGCGCCCGCAATTGACGTCGAACGACTACACCATCGTGGTGGAGCCACTTGCCGGGGAAACCGTTGCCTTACTTGGTGGTGAGGTTCTGGCGCGCTCCACTCGTGCCCGGGTGATGTATGAAACGCGTTTGCCGCCGGTGGTCTATTTTCCAGAAGAAGACATTGTCGCCAAACTCGAACCGGCCTCAGAGCACAGGACGTTCTGCCCGTTCAAGGGAACGGCTTCTTACAGTCATGTCCATGTGGGCGCTCGCGTTCTGGAAAACGGGGCCTGGCGGTATCCCAATGCCCTGCCTGAAGGTCAGGCCGTGGACGGATGCCTTGCTTTCATGCCGGCAGATGGGCTGCATGTTACTCATAACGGATCGGCGATTGATACGATCCTCGGAGGCAATATTTCCGGCCCAACGGTAGACTGGCTTTTGCGCGAGGCCTGGACAGCCAAGTCGCCTGAGGAGCTGTTGGCTGCGCTGGGCAAGCGGCTGGTAGCTGATGGCGTTGCAGTCTGGCGAATGAGTGTTCTCGTCTGGTCGCTTCATCCCATGATTGCCGGCCGGCACATCATCTGGAACCGGGAAGGGGACACGATCGAGAGCCGGCAGCCTTCCTATGAGCTCATGGAAAGCCCGATTTTTCAGGAAAGCCCGCTCCGGCATGTGGCTGATGGGCTGGGCGGGATCCGTCAAAAACTCGACACCAATCCCGATGAGTTCAGTTTCCCGGTGATGGAGGATTTCCGAAAGCAAGGTGTGACGGATTATGTCGCCATGCCTTTGCCGTTTTCGGACGGCCGCGTCAATGTTTTGACCCTTGCCAGCGATCACCCGAACGGCTTTACGACAGCCAATCTCGGACTGGTTTTTGAATGCTCCGCGCTGATCAGCCGCTTGTTTGAGGTGTTCGCGCTTACATCCAATGCGACCTCTCTGCTGGAGACTTATCTGGGCAAAAGAACTGGGGCCCGCGTTCTTGGTGGTGAGATCCGGCGCGGAGACGGCGATGTCATTGACGCGGCGATCCTGTTTTGCGACCTGCGGCACTCCACCCGGCTTGAAACAGAGCTTGGCCGGGAAGCTTATGTGCGGGAGCTCAACCGCTTTTTTGAGGTCGCCACCGACATAGTGAATGCTCATGAAGGTGAGGTCCTGAAATTTATCGGGGATGCCGTTCTGGCGATCTTTCCGGCCAGTCAGGGCAATCAGCAGGCCTGCGCTCAAGCGGTCGCAAGCGCGGAACAGATTGTCGAGAAACTGGCAGATGTCGCGGGAACCGACCATCATCCGCTCACCTCTGCCATTGGCATTGCGTATGGTGAGGTGACTTACGGCAACGTCGGGTCGCGGGAGCGGCTCGACTTCACTGTCATCGGAAGCGCCGCCAATATCGCTGCCCGGCTCGGAGAGTATGGCAAGACCCGCGGCCATGCCGTTGTTATGTCACGAGAAGTGGCTGAAGCGACGGCTAAACCGATGGAACGGCTGGGGGCGCTCGCCCTTCATAATGTCCAGGAAGACGTCGAAGCCTTTGCACAATCCGTTTCTGGAGCGCTAGCTGCGTCTGAAAGCGGTTATTGAACCTTCGGATTGCCTGCGAAACCGCCAACCGGCTGGTTGCGCACCAGGATCACCAGCCCTTCCTTGCTAGGCTCAGCATCCTTCAAGGCAACGCCACCGTAGTTCTCGCAAAGTTCGTCGGCGCTTTTGCTGCGGGAAGGTGTGAACATGGTGAGGGCCTGGCATTCCACCCGGCGCAATTCACTGTCTTGCGGAGTGGGCATCACCAGTTCGAAGGTCAATCCGGCGCCGATCACTGCGGCCACTGCGATGGTTGCGTAAGCAAACTTGTTCATAGTCCCCGTTCCCATGTCCTGGCCCCGGTCCGATTTGGGGCGCTGCGGTATGGACGGAGAATGGCGGAACGCACCTATACTCACCCTGAATCCGGCATTCACCTTGCGTTCATGTTAGGCGATTCGGCAATTTTTGCCGAATAACGCCAGCGTTTCAGGGGATATCTGAAACGCTAAACGTGGGATAAACGGGATTTAAGAGCCTTTGTGGTGGCGGAAAGGCTGCAGCTATTCTGCAGCTAATCCGTAGCCGGGTGCAGGTTTTCCTTCTGTCAGGCCTTGCACTTTTTCGACAATGGCAGCTGCGTCCAGACCATGGTGCCGGTAGAGATCGCCGATGGTGCCGGTCTGGCCGAAGTGTTCCACGCCCAACGGGATCGTCTGGTGACCGCCCACCGCCCCAATCCAGGACAGGGTTGCCGGATGTCCGTCAATTACGGTGATGACCTTGCAGTGCCTGGGCAGGCCGGACATCAGGTTTTCGATGTGCGATGTGGCTGCTTTGTTGCCGCGGGACCGGGCGCGCTGGGCTGCAGTCCAACCGGCATTGAGCCGGTCGGCTGACGTGATTGCGAGAACGCCGACGTCCCGGCGCGCTTCACCGATCATTCCGGCCGCACGGATCGCTTCGGGCGCCACCGCACCCTGATAGGCAATGACGACATCGCAGTTCGGACCAGGCTTGCGCAGCCAGTAGGCCCCATCAATGGCTCCCTGGCGGAAGTCTTCATCGACCCGCTTGCCCGGTTGCTCGATCGGGTTGGTGGTCAAACGCAGATAGACAGATCCTCCGGTCTCATCGCGCAGCCATGTGCGCTCATCCGGTTGGCCATCGCCGTCGCGCTGAACGTATTCGAAGGCCCATTGCATGATAACGGCAAGCTCGTCGGCAAAGGCCGGTTCAAAGGCCGCCAGACCATCCTGGCTCATGCCGATGAGGGGCGTGCCGACCGATTGGTGCGCGCCGCCTTCCGGCGCCAGGGTAACGCCGGAGGGCGTACCGACCAGAATGAAGCGGGCGTCCTGATAACAGGCGTAGTTCAAGGCATCGAGACCGCGGCAGACGAAGGGGTCGTAGACGGTCCCGATGGGAATGAGGCGTTTGCCGAACAGGGAATGCGACAGGCCGGCTGCGCCCAAGAGCAGCATCAGGTTCATCTCGGCAATGCCAAGCTCAATGTGCTGGCCGTCCGGCGTAAATTCCCATTTGGCCGTTGACGGGATCCGGTGCTCAATGAACGCATCAGCCTGCGCGGCGCGTGCAAAGAGCTTGCGCCGGTTGACCCAGGCGCCGAGGCTTGTGGTCCCGGTGACATCCGGCGATGTGGTCACGATCCGCTCTGCCAGCGCGCTGTCACCTTTGGAAAGATCATCGAGGATCTTGCCGAACGCTGCCTGCGTTGATGTCGACTTCGCCGTGTCGAGGGAGATTTCCGGCACATTCAGCTTGGCGTCGGTAAACCGGCGCGTGCCGCGGGCAAAGAACGGGACGTCTTGCAGAAAGGCCTGCAGATCTTCTGGATGATCAACGGCTGCGAACGGCTCCCACTCGGCGCCTGCCGGAACGCCCATATGAGCCTGCCAATCGGCGAACTGGGCCTTGTTCATCAGGCCGCCGTGATTGTCCTTGTGCCCGGCAATTGGCGTGCCCCACCCCTTGATCGTGTAGGCGAGGAAGCAGGTCGGGCGGTCGTGTGTGATCGACGCGAAGGTTTCAGCCATCGTCTCTACGCAATTGCCGCCGAGGTTCTCCATCAGTGCTGCCAGCTCAGCATCACTGCGGCGGTCGATCAAGGCACTGACATCGCCTTGGTCGCCAAGGTCGTCCATCAGGCGTTTGCGCCAAACCGCACCTCCCATGAAGGTAAGAGCGGCATACTCCTGGTTCGGACAGGCATCGATCCAGTCTCTGAGTTTGCCGCCGCCCGGTTCCTCAAACGCCGCACGCTGCAAAGCTCCGTATTTGACCCGCACGACGTCCCAGCCGAAGGCATCAAAGATCTTTTCAACGCGCTCGAACAGGCCTTCGCGGACGATCCCGTCGAGCGATTGCCGGTTGTAGTCGATCACCCACCAGGTGTTGCGCAGATCGTTCTTCCAGCCTTCCTGCAGCGCCTCGTAGACATTGCCCTCGTCGAGTTCGGCATCCCCCACGAGCGCCACCATGCGGCCGAGTGGCTGATCGCCCGCCCAATCTTTGGCAGCGATATAATCCTGAACCAGAGAGGCAAAGGAGGTGATGGCAACGCCCAGACCGACGGAGCCGGTTGAGAAGTCGACATCGTCGACGTCCTTGGTGCGGGATGGGTAACTCTGCACGCCGCCGTAGCCCCGGAAATTCTCCATATTCTCGCGGGTCTGATTGCCCATCAGATACTGGATCGCATGGAACACGGGCGAGGCGTGCGGTTTGACGGCGACCCGGTCTTCCGGGCGGAGCGCGGAGAAGTAGAGAGCCGTCATGATCGAGACCATCGACGCTGATGAGGCCTGGTGTCCGCCGATCTTGATGCCATCGACCTTTGGACGGATGTGGTTGGCGTGATGGATCATCCAGTGTGACAACCACAAGAGGCGTTGTTCAATGGTCTTCAGATGGGTGGTTTTCATTCTGCCAAACTCCCGCGAAGGCATGCCGTAGCGCAAATATAGCGCGGTACCTCAGTTGGTTTCTTGCGATCTCTCGCCACATCAGGCTATTTGTTGCTGGTAATCACTATGGATTGGGGTAAACTTGGTGACTTCCGGCGCGCTTGATGCATTTGATATTCAGATCCTGCGCGAATTGCGCAGGGATGGCCGTATTTCGATACAGGACCTTTCAGAGCGGATCGGGCTGAGTGCAACACCCGTTGCCCGTCGGCTACGACAGCTCGAAGATCAGGGCATCATCACCGGATATTGCGCGCTGATCGACGAGATGAAACTCGGCTACGAAGTGTCCGTCTTCGTCTCCGTGCAACTGGACAAACAAGTCGATGCGGCGCTTGATCAGTTCGAAGCCGCCATTCAGGCTTTCCCGGAGGTGGTCGATTGCTGGCTGATGACCGGCAACCGGGACTACCTCCTGCGGGTGGCGACCACTGGACTTGCCGCCTTTGAAGCGTTTTTGACCGGCAAGCTCACAAAGGTGCCCGGCGTTGCCAATATCGAAAGCTCCATCCCGCTCAGAAGGGTCAAATCCGGCGTCGCCCGAACACCCTAAGCCTTAAGCGGCCATGAATGCAGGGACATCTGACAGCGCCTGGTCAAGATCCGCCAGGATGTCCTCAATGTCCTCCAGGCCAACGGACAAACGAATAAGACCATCTGTGATTCCATGTTCGGCCCGCTCTTCGGGCGTATAGGTCGAGTGCGTCATGGTCGCCGGATGCTGGATCAGCGTTTCCGCATCGCCCAGGGACACGGCGCGTCCAATCATCTGCAAACGGTTCATCATGGACCGGCCGGCTTCCAGCCCGCCTTTCAGCTCAAACGCGATCATGGCGCCCGGTTTGGCCATCTGCTGCTTGGCAAGATCATGCTGTGCAAAGCTTGTCAGCCCCGGGAAATAGACCTCACCAACTGACGGATGGGCTTCCAGCCACTCGGCGACCGGCTGGGCCGAGGCGCAGTGGCGGTCCATACGCAGGGCCAACGTTTTCAGGCCGCGCAGGATCAGCATGGCATTGAAGGGTGCCATGACGGCGCCGGTCATGTCTTTCATACCGACGAGGCGGATTTCCTGAACCTGCTCGGCCCGGCCTGCGATCAAACCGGCGACCACATCGCCGTGCCCGCCGAGATATTTGGTGGCCGAATGCAGCACCAGATCCGCGCCGAGTTCGATCGGGCGGGTGAGGTAGGGGGTCGCATAGGTGTTGTCGACGACAACGGTGGCGCCCGCCTCATGGGCGATCTTGGAGACCGCCGCAATATCCACGAGCCGCATGTTCGGATTGGCCGGGGTTTCGAAATAGACGACACGGGTTTTATCGCTGACCGCCGGGATCAGGTTTTCCGGCTCGGTCAGGTCCACATGGGTCACCGTGATGCCGAATTTCGACAGGCCATGATGCATGTAGGCGAAGGTGCAGCCGTAGAGCGTCTTGTCGACGATGATCTCGTCGCCCGGTGACAGCAGCGTCCAGAGAGCCGCGGTGATCGCGCCCATGCCGGATGAGAGCGCCAGCCCGGCTTCCGCGCCTTCCAGCAATGCAATCCGGCGTTCCAGAAGGTCCAGCGTCGGGTTGGAAATGCGCGAATAAATGTGACCGGCGCGCTCGCCTGCAAACATCTCGCCACCCGCTTCCGCGCTCTCGAACGCGAAGGTCGAGGTCAGGTGCAGCGGCGGGGTCAGTGCGCCCTCGTTCTGCAGCGGGTCATAGGCGTGGTGGATGGCGCGGGTGGCAAAGCCCTTGAGATGATCGGTCATGAAAGTCCCCTCGTTGAATTGGAGACATGATGAGCCGAGGGCGATGGCAATAGTTTTCAAATTATGCCATCATAGTATTAGTTATTGGCATAATCTGCTAACAGGGCCTCGAAATGGACGCGAAAGACCGGCAAATCATCCGTGCACTGCAACAAAATGGCCGCATGACCAACCAGGAACTCGCCGCCAAGGTGAACCTGTCGCCGTCGCCGTGTTTGCGCCGGGTGAAGATCCTGGAGGCGAGCGAGGCGATCAAGGGGTATACAGCCGAGGTCGACCCGAAGGCTTACGGCCTGCCGGTCACCGTCTTCGTGCGCATCCGGCTGGAGCGGCACAATGCCGAAGACGTCCAGCATTTCGAAAGCCGGGTCATGGCGATGGACGAGGTTCTGGAATGTGTCGTGATGACAGGTGCCACCGACTACCAGCTGCGCGTCGTCGTCTCCGGGCTTGATGCCTATGAGGATTTCATCCGCCACCGCATCCACCCCATAGGCTGCATCGCCTCGATCGATTCCAGCTTCGTCTATGGCTTTGTCAAAAAAACGGGCGTCTTTCCACGTGTGGATTGAACCCAAGGAACTTGGGACATAGCCGAAATCCAGAACACTGCGGACTCCGGAGATAATCCAAGGCCGCCGCTTGCGCCCTTCTCCCCCCTTTGAGGGGGAGATGTCCGCACATGCGGACAGAGGGGGGTAACCTGTGCCAAACAACAAATGCCGAAAAATATGATTGGATTATACCCCCCCTCTGTCTCCTGCCGGAGACATCTCCCCCTCAAGGGGGGAGAAGGGAATATGAGGCAACGTCCTATTCGCGTAGAAAGGTACATCTCCCCATGGGAGAGGTCGGTGCTTGCGCCGGATGAGGGGCAGAGGTTTGTTGAGTTTTCAGCTATTATCCCCTCACCCCCGGCCCTCTCCCAGTGGGAGAGGGGGCGTTTGCCAAAGGCGAGAGCCTAGCTACCATAGAGAGGTGGCCACGGCGCAGGGACTTGCCGTTTCCTAAGACCCGGCTGCCAGGATTTTCGGCACCTTGTTGGGGCGCAGGCGGTGGGCGTCGGGCATGCCGGAACCGAGAAGCGGGCGCAGGTACATCCGGAATTCATCGGTGACATCATTGCCGGAGGCGGAGATGAACGCATCGGGCATCGTGCGGGTTTTCCCGGCCACCGCTTCCAGCGGCACCAGCTCATAATCGACCGAATAGTGGCCGGTGCGCTTGATCGTCACGGAGCCGTCGCGGTCACCGAACATGCCGTATTGCACCGCCTTTTCGCCGACTTCGCGGGCTTCATGCTGGTCGACATCGGAGACACAGCCGACAAAACTGCGCTGGATATAGCCAAGCGTGTCGCCCCGGACCCGCGTGACGTTGAGCGCATCCTTGACCTTCTGCGTCAAAAGATCGGCGAGCGCGCCGCTGCCCGACAGTTGCACATTGCCATGCGCATCGCGTTCGATCTCTTGGCTCAGTTTGGAGATGATCGGCTCGCCAGAAGAATCATGAATGCCTTCACTGACCGCAACGACGCAGCGGCCAAGGCGGTTGTAGACCTCGCGGACGTCCTGAAGGAACTGATCGATGTCGAAGGTGCGCTCCGGCATATAGATGAGATGCGGCCCGTCGTCGGAGAATTTCTTGCCCAAGGCCGAGGCGGCGGTCAGAAAGCCCGCATGGCGGCCCATGACCACCCCGATATAGATGCCGGGCAGGGCGGCATTGTCGAGATTGATGCCCATGAACGCCTGGGACACGTAGCGCGCGGCGGAGGGAAAGCCCGGCGTGTGATCGTTCTCGACCAGATCGTTGTCGATGGTTTTCGGAATGTGGATGCAGCGCAGATCGTAGCCGGCCTTGCGCGCCTCATCGTTGACGATGCGCACCGTGTCGGAGGAATCGTTGCCGCCGGTATAAAAGAAATAGCCGATCTCATGGGCGCGCAGGACCTTGAAGATCTCCTGGCAGTACTTCAGGTCCGGCTTGTCGCGGGTCGAGCCGAGCGCGGAGGACGGGGTGTTCGCGACCATCTCCAGATTGTGGGTGGTCTCCTGGGTGAGATCGTAAAAATCCTCATCCAGAATCCCGCGCACCCCATGAACCGCGCCATAGATCAGCTCCACGCTGCGGAACTTGCGGCTTTCCAGCACCGCCCCGACCATGGATTGATTGATAACCGCGGTCGGCCCGCCCCCTTGCGCAACCAGCACCTTGCCGTGAAACATCGCGATGTCCTCTTGTTCTTTTCAGGGCCCTAATTGGCATTTTTGGTGGGTGCCGGACAAGGGATTTGTTGGGGAGAGAAGGATTGGTTTGGGCGGGAAGCGGACTCTGATAATCTGCAAAGTGAAACCGTATGCTGCTCGCCTCTACGTTGTGCTGTTTGTTAGTAATCAGCTAAGACAATGCGATAGACGTGAACACGCCATCGATTATGCTCTTGAGCGGAGCCATTCATGTTAAATTCAGCCCGAAGTCAGATTAAGCACTTCCTTTCGAATTGGGTAAATTCCGTCGATAACCCCAGGTTCGCCGTTCTAATTGAAGGGAAATGGGGATGCGGCAAGACGCATTTCATCCAAAGTCTTGTGAGTGAACCTGACTTCACAAAGCGCAAAAAAATATATCTCTCGCTGTTTGGCGTTAGCAGTTTGCAGGATTTTGAGCGGCAACTTTTCTATGCAGCGTCGTCCAAGGCAACCAAGATCATGCACCAAGGGGTCGGCTTTGCATCCTCCTTGTTTTCTGGCGCTATTTCTGTTGGTTCCGGCGGTGTGTTTTCGGGTTCGGCAGACATCGGCAAGGCGGTTGAAAGCACACTTAGTCAGGTGACCAAAGCTGCAGACGCAATCAACGGTGCACTGGTCGTAGTAGATGACCTCGAACGGTGCGGGTTTGACCAATCCGAACTACTGGGCGTCCTCAATCGCTACATCGAACATGGCAACGCACGGGTCATTCTGGTGGCTAATACAAGCCGGATCAACGACGAGAAATTTAGGGAATTCAGGGAAAAGGTTGTCGGACAATCCTTCGAAATCCCACCTGACCCAAATGCGGCAGTCGTGTCTTTCATCGCCGAGATGTCAGGGTCGAAAGCCAAGCAAGTGATCGACGCCCGGACGGACCGGATTGAAGAACTCTACCGTCTCTCCCAATTCAACAACCTTCGGGCGGTTCGCCAGTTCTTTTGGTTTTTGGCTGGCGTGATCAATGCTGCTGACGAAAAATATCAAAGCAACGGTGAGTTGATGGATAGCCTGACAACTCAGTCATTCATATTTTTCATGGAGTTTAAATTAAACTTGGGAGGCCCGGAGTTCTCACTTTCCCCATCTGACCTTGTTCCAGAATTCGGAAGCGACGACCCTGAACACAGAAGCCTCTACGCTTTCAAGATGAAAGACGATGAACCCGACACTCCTAAGCGAAAAGTGCTTCAGAAATACAACCTCATTAATGGCCTCGAGACGGCGGTGACGCTTCGGCAATGGATCAACATCTTGAATACTGGTGTCGTCGATAGGCAACTGTTTAACGTTGAATTGGCGGGTGCACCCGAAGTGAATGGTCCTGACAGTTGGCCTTCATGGAAACGACTGTGGCACATTTGGGATTGGGACTTTGCTGATGGGTCAGCCAAAGAATTTGATGCCGAAATAGAGGACATCACCTGCGGCATCGATCAAGGTCGGTATAAAAACCCACTTGTATTGATGCACGTGGTGGGGGTCATTTTGATGCTACTTGATGAAGGGCTGATCGAAGACGTCGAAGGTGGTTGGGTGCAAAGGTTAAAGACCTATATCGATGACGTAGTGGTTCCTAGTCTTGATCTGGAGAGCTACAACGCTACACAATGGGGATTTGACTATGGATACGAAGGATTAGGCTACTACCGTCGAGAAGAGGACGACTTCGGCGAAGTGCTACTGCACCTGCAAAGTGCCGGCAGCCATTGGTACTCCGATTGGAAAGCGAAGCCAGCAGCCGACCATCTACTAGATACCCTAAAAACCGACTACTTCGCATTTCTCGGAGATCTGACAATTATCAACGGGAGTGAAACACAGAGGTTTCTGCGAGAACCGATCCTTCATACCATTGAGCCTGAAGCATTTGTTGAAACTTGGCTGTCATTGGGAAGGCAAAAGGAACAGTCGCTAATCCACCACTTGAAGAACCGATATAACCATGAACCAGAATTGATCTTGGACGAAGGCCCATGGTGGCAGAGCGTAGCAGACAGTATATCCGCAAGGATCGACAAAGAGAAAATAATGCCGCGTAAAGCCCAACTGCACCACTTGGTGGAGGGAATTGCGAAACTGGTGGACGAAAGACTAGAGAAACAAAGATTGCAGGGTCTGTTGCCCCACGAAGAGTCCCAAACTTAGATCGGCGTCAGTTTATCCTTTGCACTTTAAACCTCTGTGAACGGTTCTTCAAACTGAGCAAGTCCAGAGCAGATGATCGATGGTTTCTTGCAGCAGGCATAGATGGCGGTTAGGCCGCCGAAAGCTTCTAGCCTCACCGACCGATGTCCGCTTCGGGCCGAAACCTGCAGTTCCCCTACCGGACCTACTTCTGCCGGACAAATCGATCTGAAATTAAGCGGCGTTGCGGCGCTTTTGTCTTCCGGCACACGATCAAAAAAGAAGGCGCAATCAACCCTCCGACTGCCCACCGTACCTTCCGCTGTCATCCCGCACTTGATGCGGGAATCATGCCGTGAGCGGTCCATTCGATCAGTCTTGCGTGGGGTGAGGAAACGGAATGGATCCTCGGGTCAAGCCCGAGGATGACGGAGCGCGGGGAGAAGCGCGTTGCCGACCGTCCCACCTACGTCATCCCGGGCGAGCATTGTGAGACCCGGGACCCACTCGCGGGGCTGCTTGCTGAAACGGTTGGTTCTGACTGTTCCGGCGGCTAAGGTTTTCGGATAGCTGGCGCTCTGGGAACGAGTGGGTCCCGGCTCTGCGCTGCGCTTGGCCGGGATGACGTTGGGGACGTGAACGGGACTGTTGCAGGATCACGGGCGGAGCAAATCAAAACTGAAGGCCCATCACACCCTCCGCCGTCATCCCGCATTTGATGCGGGATCCATGCCGTGAGCGGTCCATTCGATCAGTCTTGCGTGGGGTGAGGAAACGGATTGGATCCCCGGGTCAAGCCCGAGGATGACGGAGCAAGGGGAGAAGCGCGTTGCTGACCGTCCCGCCGGCGTCATCCCGGGCGAGCATTGCGAGACCCGGGACCCACTCGCGGGGCTGCTTGCTGAAACGATTGGTTTTGACTGTTCCGGCGGCTAAGGTATTCAGATAGCTGGCGCTCTGGGAACGCGTGGGTCCCGGCTCTGCGCTGCGCTTGGCCGGGATGACCTTGGAGAGGCCGAAGGATTTGTTTCAGGCTCAGGGCGGAGCAAATCAAAACTGAAGGCCCATCACACCCTCCGCCGTCATCCCGCATTTGATGCGGGATCCATGCCGTGAGCGGTCCATTCGATCAGCCGTGCTTAAGGCGAGAAAACGGATTGGATCACCGCACAAGCCCGAGGATGACGGAGTGAGAGGAGAAGCGCGTTGCCGACCGTCCCGCCGGCGTCATCCCGGGCGAGCATTGCGAGACCCGGGACCCACTCGCGGGGCTGCTTGCTGAAACGGTTGGTTTTGACTGTTCCGGCGGCTAGGGTCTTCGGATGCCTGGCACTCTGGGACCGAGTGGGTCCCGGCTCTACGCTGCGCTTGGCCGGGATGACCTTCCATATGCCAAAGGGTCTGCTGCGAGGTCAGGGGTGGGAAAAAACAAAAAAGAGGCGGATAACCGCCCCTTTCTTACTCATCTCAAATAATACTCAGCCCAAGTCCCAGAAAAATCACGCCGGGACGGAGGGGTATTTCATGCCGGCGACTTCCTGCATCAGGCGGATGACCTGGGTGCTGTAGCCGGCCTCGTTGTCGTACCAGACGTAAAGCACCAGACGATCGCCATCGACGATGGTGGCCTGGCTGTCGACGACGCCGGCGTGGATGGAGCCGACGAGATCGGAGGAGACCAGCTCGGTTGAGGCGGTGTAGTCGATCTGGTCCTGCAGCGGCGACTGGATCGAGATCTGGCGCAGGTAGTCGTTCATTTCCTCAGCCGTCGTCTCGCGCTTGAGATTGAGGTTGAGGATCGCCATGGAGACATTCGGGATCGGTACGCGGACGGCGTTGCCGGTCAGTTTGCCCTTCATCTCCGGCAGACACTTGGCGACCGCGCTGGCAGCGCCCGTGCTGGTCAGAACCATGTTGAGCGGGGCGGCGCGGCCGCGGCGGTCGCCCTTGTGGTAGTTGTCGATCAGGTTTTGGTCGTTTGTGAAGGCGTGGATGGTTTCCACGTGGCCGTTTTCAATGCCGAATTCGTCGTTGATGACTTTCAGGACCGGCGTGATCGCGTTGGTGGTGCAGGACGCCGCGCTCAGGATGTCGTCGTCCGGGGTGATGTCGCCCTGGTTGACGCCGTAAACAACGTTCTTGATGTTGCCCTTGCCCGGTGCGGTCAGGATCACCTTGGCGGCGCCCGGGCACTTCAGGTGCTGGCCGAGGCCTTCCTCGTCGCGCCACATGCCGGTGTTGTCGACGACCAGCGCATTCTTGATGCCGTATTTGGTGTAGTCGACCTCGGCCGGAGAATTGGCGTAGATCACCTGGATGTAGTTGCCGTTGGCGATGATGGCGTTCTTGTCTTCATCGACCGTGATCGAGCCGCTGAAGGCGCCATGAACGGAATCGCGGCGCAGCAGGCTGGAGCGTTTTTTGAGATCGCCTTCCTTGCCGCCGCGCACAACGATGGCACGCAGGCGCATCTTGTTGCCGGCGCCAACGCGTTCGATCATCATGCGGGCGAGCAGGCGTCCAATGCGGCCGAAACCGTAAAGCACAACGTCCTGCGGTTCCTGCAGGATGGAGGTCTTGCCGGTGTTAATGCTGGCGAGCTGCTCTTCAACCAGGGTCTTGGCATCGCCGCCTTCCGTCATGTAGCGGTGGCACAGCTTGCCGAGGTCGACGCGGGAGGCGGCGAGATCCATTTCCAGCATCGCCTTGACGATCTCAAGGCTCTTGGCAACGTCCAGCTCCTGGCCGGTGATCTGCAGGGCGTAGCGGTGCGCCTTGATGATCTCGATGGCGGAGTTGTTGAGGAGCCGTCGGCCGAAAATCCGGATGTTGATGCCGTAGTCGCGGTAAAGGTGGCCAACCAGCGGGATCATCTGCTCAGCGGCGGATTGTTGTTCCTTCCAGTTATCGAAGTGATTATCCAGTGCCGCCATGCCGACCAACTCCCTTTGGGTGATTAACGCACAATGATTGGCGGGTTTTCCCGCCTGCGCGTGCGGTTTATCGCTAGACCAAACGCAATGTCCAGACCCACTTTTTGTTTAATCGATTAGATGCATAAGTGCCGATGCTGCCTGGGTGCCAGCGCTCGGAAAAAGGCATGTCACAAAGAAAAAGGGGCGGATAACCGCCCCTTCGATACCCGTCTGATTGAAGCTGCCGATCAGGCGCTTTGGGCTGTCTGGATGCCCTTGTCGCTCATCAGGCCCTGGAGTTCCTGGTTCTGGAACATCTCGCGGATGATGTCGCAGCCGCCGACGAACTCACCCTTCACATAAAGCTGCGGGATGGTCGGCCAGTTGGTGAATTCCTTGATGCCGTTGCGCAGCTCGTCATCTTCCAGAACGTTGATGCCCTTGTACGGCGCGCCGACATAGTCGAGGATCTGAACGACCTGACCGGAGAACCCGCACTGCGGGAAGTTCGGTGTGCCCTTCATGAACAGCACTACGTCGTTGGTGTCGACTTCGTTCTTGATCCACTCTTGGATGCTCATTTCACTTGTCCTTGTCTGTCTGCCTGCAGCGGGCCGCTAACCTTATGATGCCTGATAATGCGTGATAATACGTATATGGGCAATCAGGTGGTCAAATGCACGGGGCAAATTCGGTTTAATCAGGTGCCTTGGTTTGCAAGGCGAGGGCATGCAGGGCGCCGCCCATGTTGCCCTTCAGCGCCTCATAGACCATCTGGTGCTGCTGAACGCGGCTCTTGCCCCGGAATGCTTCGGAGACAACATTCGCCGCGTAATGGTCGCCATCGCCAGCCAAATCCCGGATCTCCACCTGAGCGTCGGGCAATGCCTCCTTGATCAGGGTTTCAATCTCATTTGCGTTCATTGGCATGTTAAGCGCGCCCCTTCATTGCCTGTTTCCCCCTCATGGCCGACTCACACGGCTGTCATGTAATCAGGGAACCAATTTTCGTGTGCTTTTTTCAGCTTTGCAACGGATATGGTGAGAACACCTTGAACTGTCAAATCCGTTCCGCCGGTTGTTCCGATCCGCTCAACCTCAATGCCGGCATCGACAATGTCTTCCAGAACCGCATCCAGCCGGTCCGGGCTGACGGTGACGACATAGCGGCCCTGGTCTTCGCCGAAGAGCGCTGCGTGCGCAGGTCCGTCTATCTCCACGCTCGCGCCCATTCCGCCGGCCATCGCCATCTCGGCAAGAGCAACCCCGAGGCCGCCGGAGGAAATGTCATGGACACCGGTGAGACGTGCTGCGCCGATCAGCTGACGCACAAGCGTGCCGCGCCGCTTTTCTACAGCGAGATCGACCGGCGGCGGTGCGCCTTCTTCACGGCCGAGGATGTCGCTGAGATACTGCGAGGCGCCAAGATGGGTGCCGCGGCCGCCGATGACGAGGATAACGTCGCCTTCGTTTGCAAAGGTGGCTGCGGCGCGCACGGTCACGTCCGGCAGCAGCCCGACGCCGCCAATTGCCGGAGTCGGCAAGATCGCTTCGCCGTGGGTCTCGTTGTAGAGCGAGACGTTGCCCGAGACGATCGGGAAGTCGAGTTCCCGGCAGGCTTCGCCGATGCCTTTGATGCAGCCAACGAACTGGCCCATGATTTCCGGGCGCTCCGGGTTGCCGAAGTTGAGGTTGTCGGTCGCCGCAAGCGGCTCTGAACCAACGGCGGTCAGATTGCGCCAGACTTCGGCCACCGCCTGTTTGCCGCCCTCAAAAGCGTCCGCCTCGCAGTAGCGCGGCGTCACATCGACGGAGAAGGCGAGACCTTTGCGGGTGCCGTCCACGCGGATGACACCGGCATCGCCACCCGGTGTTGCCGCAGTGTTGCCCTGGATCAGCGTGTCATATTGCTCATAGACCCAGCGGCGGGACGAGCCGTTGGCATTGCCGACCAGTGTGGTGAGCGCTTCGGCATAGTCGTCTGGTTCTGCAATGTCGCTGGCTGCCAGAACGGGACGCTGTTGAGGTTCGATCCATGGACGGTCGTATTCCGGGGCTTCGTCGCCGAGTTCCTTGATCGGCAGATCCGCAACGATCTCGCCCTGGTGCTTGACCACAAAGCGCAGCGTGTCGGTGGTGACGCCGACGATGGCGAAGTCGAGGCCCCATTTTTTGAAGATGGCTTCGGCTTCAGCTTCCTTTTCCGGGCTGAGAACCATGAGCATGCGCTCCTGGCTTTCCGACAGCATCATCTCGTAGGCGCTCATGCGCTCTTCGCGCACCGGCACCTGGTCTAGGTTCAGTTCGATGCCGAGGTCGCCCTTGGCACCCATTTCAACCGCGGAACAGGTGAGGCCGGCCGCGCCCATGTCCTGGATCGCGATGACCGCGCCGGTCTCCATCAGCTCAAGGCAGGCTTCCAGCAGGCATTTTTCCGTGAACGGATCGCCGACCTGAACGGTCGGACGCTTTTCCTCGATCGTGTCGTCAAATTCGGCTGACGCCATGGTCGCCCCGCCAACGCCATCCCGGCCGGTCTTGGCACCGAGATAGACCACCGGCAGGCCGACGCCCTTGGCTTCCGACAGGAAGATCTTGTCGCTGTCGGCAAGGCCCGCAGCGAAGGCATTCACCAGGCAGTTGCCGTTGTAGCGGGCATGGAACTCGACTTCGCCGCCGACCGTTGGAACGCCGAAGGAGTTGCCGTATCCGCCCACACCGGAGACCACACCGGAGACGAGGTGGCGGGTCCGCGGATGATCCGGCTCACCGAATCGCAGCGCATTCATGGCTGCGACCGGGCGGGCTCCCATTGTGAAGACATCGCGCAGGATGCCGCCAACACCTGTCGCCGCGCCCTGGTAGGGCTCGATGTAGGACGGGTGATTGTGGCTTTCCATTTTGAAGACAACGGCCTGACCGTCGCCGATATCGACAACCCCGGCGTTTTCACCTGGACCCTGAAGCACGCGCGGGCCTTCCGTCGGCAAGGTTTTTAGCCATTTTTTGGAAGACTTGTAGGAGCAATGCTCGTTCCACATCGCCGAGAAGATGCCAAGTTCCGTGAACGACGGCTCGCGGCCAATCAGTTCCAGGATGCGGTCATATTCGTCAGGTTTGAGGCCGTGGGAAGCGATGAGCTCGGGCGTGATCTTGATGTCGTTCGGGATCATGTCGGTCCGGAAATCTGCGGCGTTTAGAGCGTTTTGCGAAATGCCTTTGTGCGCCTGGGCCAGTTTCGCGCCGGTTTAGCAGACAAAACCTCAAAATGGGAGAGGCCTCAGCCGATTCATTTGCATGTTGTCCGGAAGGCTTTCGACCGCGCGCGCGGTAACGTCATTCGAAGCTGTCGTAGCAGGCGCAGTTGTCGTTCAAAAGGTCGCGCACAGCCACAAGGCCCTCAACGGTCTGATCCCGGGTTAGCGGATTGCTGAAGCCAATGCGGATGCAGTGATAGACCTTGCCGGTGCGACCTGGTTTGAACTCGTCTTCATCATCCACCAGAACATTTTCCGCAGCCGCTGCTGCCTTGAAAGTCCCGGGGTTCCAGGGTTCGGGCACCTTTAGCCAAAGGAATGGACAGTCGGCGGCTGAGCGATACTCGAACGGGCTGAGATGCTGCCGCACAAGCGCGTGGCGGGCCGCGATCTCTTCACCGACTTTCTCGCGAAAGTCAGAAGCTGCACCAGACAAGATCAGCCTGGAGGACAGCTCTGAGAGAAGAAAGGAAATGCCGCCTGTCAGCATCTTGTGGGCGGTGTAAATGCGCTGGGCGTAGGACTGAGGGCTGGAGAGCCAGCCGCCGCGCACGCCAGCCGTCACGGATTTTGACAGGGATCCAACGTGAAAGGTCCGCTCCGGAGCCAACGCGACAATCGGCGGAACCGATGTGTCCCGCAGCGAGCCGTAGACCTCGTCCTCGATGATCCAGAGATTGTGCTGCCGGGCAACCTTGATCAGCTCATGCCGGCGCGTTTCGCTCATGAATCCTGTGGTTGGGTTGTGCATGGTCGGCATCAAAAACAGAATGCGTGGGTGTGTTTGGGCACAGACGCGAGCCAGATCCTCGGGCAAGGGCCCTTCTTCATCCCGCTCGACCAACACCGGCCGCCGGCCAGACAGGGCCGCGCCCCGCGCGATAGAGCTGTAGGTCAGATCTTCAAAGGCAATCCGGTCACCAGGTGCTGTGGTCGCTGCAATAATCGACATGATTGCCGCCTGAGCACCGGTAGTCGGAACAATGCTGCCTTCATCAGGTTCCCAGCCGCCGCGTGACAACCAGATCTTACCGGCGGCGCGCCAATCCGGCGGGACAGCGCGGGTGTAACTGGCGATCTCGTGCGGATGATCGCGGGTGATGTCCAACGTGATTTGCGCGATCAGCTTTGCCTGTCCGATTTCCGGTGCCGATGTGCTGTCGAACCGGATGGAAGATTCGTGCGGAACCGCGATGCGTGTGCCAGCGAACGCGCGGTCTTTTGGCGGCTGCATCGCACCTTGCACCCACGAAGTGTCTCCGGTGCGTTGGTGAACGGCTGGAGCGGACGGCGCAGGGTTGCCTGAGGGGGCGTCAAGGTTCGGTTTTGTAGATTCCTGAAGCTGGATCGGCTCTGCACTGCCAAGAACGTAGGTTCCACGCCCCACTTCGCCATTCACCAGACCACGTTGACGAATGGTCGCATAGGCGCGGCCGATGGTGCCGACCGTGACGCCAAGATCATAGGCGAGGTCACGCTGCGGCGGCAGCTTGGTTCCGGCTGCGAGCGCGCCGGAGGCGATATCTGCGGAGATCTGATCTGCGAGCCGCAGATAGATCGGACCTTGCCCGTCCGGGATCTGAGGAAGCCAATTTGTCATGGTGACAATTTAGTATATTGCCACCGTTAAGGAGTCAATTCATAAGATTGTCACCGTGAAAGACACAGTGATTGTGTCGATTGTATCTCTTGGAGTATCTAAAATGAGTGCATTGGAATCAATCTTCGCACCCAGCTGCACAGACCAGCCAAGAGTCTCGTTCCCGCGCTGGAGCCTGGTGCGGTTGGTCTTGCAATGGATGGCCGTTGCCAGAAGCCGGCGCGAATTGGCCAGCCTGACGGATGATCAATTGAAGGACATCGGCTTGAAGAGATCCGATGTGCTGGTTGAAATCGAAAAGCCCTTCTGGCAGGGCCCGGACTTCCGGTGACGTTGTAATGCGCCTTGCGCATCTCTTGAAACACCGCGCTTGGTCATCAAATGTCCGGGGCCCGATGTCCGGCCTTCTTAAGCAGCAGCCTTCGGCTTCTGAAGCGATAGGCCCCGGATTTCGCAGGCGTCCGACCTCCGCGGGCGCCTGCAATTCATATGGTGCCCTGGGTTAGACTGCGCCGGTGTACTCGCCACGTGCCGGGTAGTCGTTTTTCTTGACGAAATCCAGCGCCCCGAGCATCTCCTGAAAATGCGGCCGGACAAACGGCATGGTTTGGACGGATGCAAAGTAGAGAGTGCCATCGGGCTTGACCAAGAAGACACCTGGCTCTGAAAACAGGTCCGGCTCTTCAATTCCGATAGATGTCTTGCCGCGGCCCGTAGAGATGTAGAGCCCCCAATCCTTTGCCATCGTCAGCGGCAATCCGTAACCGAACGTGAGGTCATCGAATCCGACCTTGTCAGCCATTTGTTGTGTCCGCTCCTGATCATCGGATGACAGGGCAATGACCTCAACACCGCGTTCCTTCAGATCTGGCAGAAGACGGCCAAGTTCCTTCAGATAGGTGGCGCAAATCGGACAATGCAGCCCGCGGTAAAAGACGACCAGTGTTGCAAAGTCAGCGGATTCCGCTGAAAGATCAAACGACCCGCCGCCGAGTGTCTCAACGGTCAGTGCCGGAACGGTCTGTCTGGGGATGAGCATGATGCTTCCTTTGTCTTGGATAAATCGGATCGACTTGGGCTAGAATATCGAACGATCTCGATATAAAAGTACAAATAAAGAAGCTGAGAGTACGGATATGCAGGCGCCTTATCGCACAAACTTCAATGGCCGGCTGGACCGGTTGTCGTCCCTGATCGACAGGTTGCGGGTTCATGTGAGCGACGGCGGAGCAGGCGGCCCGGATGTACAGCATGCCATGCTGATGATCTGCAAAGATCCGCGCCAGGACCTTCGTCTTGTGTTGCGCCCGCCGGAAGACAGTGCTTCAGGTGCTCTTGATCTCGTTCTCCCGAGGGCTGATGAAAGCATCATCGTATCGACAAACATTGAGATATCCGGAGTTGGCAAACGGCTCTTTGCCGCGCTTCCCATTTGTTTGTCCGTCGACCTTTCAGACGATCCAAGTTTGTCGTCAGTGGTGATGCCGCTGGTGGAAGAGGTGATGCGGCCCCGCTGTGGCGGCCAGGCTGTCTTTCAGCGCTTGTGCGAGGTGGTGGTGATTCGGTTGCTGCGCCATGCCATGGAAGGCAATGAGATCGATTCAGGGCTTTTGAACGGGCTTTCCGATCCGAGGGTCGCGCAGGCGCTTGTCGCCATTCACGAGGCACCGGGCGAAAACTGGACACTGGAACGGCTCGCGGAAATCGCCGGCATGTCGCGGACCCAATTTGCGGTGACCTTCAAGAGCCTGATCGGGATTACGCCGATGACGTATTTGTCGAATTGGCGGCTCGACATTGCACGGGATGAGCTCGCTGCCGGGCGGCAGGTCAAGGCTGTTGCCAATATGTGCGGGTTTTCCAGCCCGGCATCCTTTTCCCGGGCTTTCGCCAAACGCTATGGCGCTCCGCCACGCCGCGCGCGGCAGCTGGAACACAACTGAACGTGTGTCAGCGAACAGGATCGTCCGGTTGCTCCATGCCGTAAAGCTCGTCGTTGATGTCGTCCATCTTCCGGGCGATCAGCGCCTGAGCATCCTTCAGACCGAGATTGTAGAAGCTCGCGCCAAGTGATTTGGTCAGGAAGTCGATCAGGAAATCGGCTTCCATGTTGCCGATATCGGTATCCAGTTCGTCGCTCAGATACTGCCTGATCTGCTGGTTGAGGCGGGCGCGAGTATCCTTGTCCAGTTTCAGGTCCGGCATGTCTGGTTGCCCCCAGCAATCAGGTGAAGAGATTGGCCGGTCAGGCAGCCTTCTCCAAAAGGCTTTCGAACAGCAGACGGCCGTCGAGACCGCCGTGAAGCGACTCAACCAGGTTTTCCGGGTGGGGCATCATGCCGAGCACGTTGCCTTTCGCGTTTGTGATGCCGGCAATGTCGTTGATCGAGCCGTTCGGATTGGTGCCGTTGGCATAGCGGAACACGACCTGACCGTTGTCTTCAATGGATTTGAGGGTTTCAGCATCGGCAAAATAGTTGCCATCGTGATGGGCAACCGGGCACCGCCACACCTGGCCTTTTTCGAACTTGGAAGAAAACTGTGTTGCGCTGTTCACCGTTTCCAGCATCACTTCCTTGCAGACAAAAGTCAGTCCGGCATTGCGCATGAGGGCACCCGGCAGAAGGCCTGCCTCTGTCAGGATCTGAAAGCCGTTGCATACACCAAGAACCGAAACGCCACTCTCGGCCTTGGCGACCAGATCCTTCAGGATCGGGGACCGCGCGGCAATCGCGCCGGAGCGCAAGTAATCGCCGTAGGAGAAACCGCCCGGGACGATGACCAAATCGGCGTCGGGCAGGGAGCTTTCCGTATGCCAGACGCCGACAGGGCGCGTGCCGGTGATCAGTTCCAGCGCATGAAACATGTCACGATCGCGGTTGGAGCCTGGGAAAACGATGACGGCGGTTTTCATGGAGCAAGTTCCGGAAGTTCAGAGCAGGTAAAACACAGCAACGAGGGCAATAAATGCGGGCAGCAGGATGAAGATTGCAGCTTTTATGGCCAGAAAGAGAACAGCTCTCTTTGCATCCTTATCCATCTCGCTCCCCTGCTTATGCGATCTCGATCGCGTAGTTTTCAATCACGGTGTTGGCGAGCAGCTTTTCGCACATCTGCTCCAGTTCGGCCTTGGCGGCATCCTTGTCGGAGCCGGTCAGTTCCACGTCGAACACCTTGCCCTGGCGGACAGAGCCGACATCGCCGAAGCCAAGACCGCCGAGAGCGCCTTCAATGGCTTTTCCCTGGGGATCGAGAACACCGTTTTTCAAGGTGACGATCACGCGAGCTTTCATGATTGTTGTCTCCATCAGCATCTGGTGGGCGTGTTGCGCGCTCCATACACCAGCTGAACCGCTTCGCAAAGGCAAAGACGGCTATTCAAAAGAAAAACCCCTGCCAAGTGAGATCAGGGCAGGGGTCTTTGAAGATTTATTGGACCAGTGTTGGGCCTGATCCGACCGGGCGCTCGTTCTGTGTCACGAGACCCAGACGTTTGGCGACTTCCTGGTAGGCTTCCAGCATGCCGCCCATTTCGCGGCGGAAGCGGTCCTTGTCCATCTTTTCGTTGGTCTCAATGTCCCAAAGACGGCAGCTGTCCGGAGAAATCTCGTCCGCGACCACGATGCGCATCAGATCGCCCTCAAACAGGCGGCCACACTCGATCTTGAAATCAACGAGGCGGATGCCGACACCCAGGAACAGACCGGACAGGAAGTCGTTGACCCGGATGGCCAGGGCCATCATGTCGTCGAGTTCCTGCGGTGTTGCCCAGCCAAAGGCCGTGATGTGTTCTTCAGAGACCATCGGATCATCGAGTTCATCGTTCTTGTAGTAGAACTCGATGATGGAGCGCGGCAGCTGTGTGCCCTCTTCAAGACCCAGGCGCTTTGCGATTGAGCCAGCGGCAACATTGCGCACAACCACTTCAAGCGGGATGATCTCGACTTCGCGGATCAGCTGCTCGCGCATGTTCATGCGGCGGATGAAGTGCGTCGGAATGCCGATGGCATTCAGGTTGTTGAAGATGTACTCGGAGATGCGGTTGTTGAGCACGCCCTTGCCGTCAACGATCTCGTGTTTCTTGTTGTTGAAAGCAGTCGCGTCATCCTTGAAGTGCTGAACCAGGGTTCCTGGCTCCGGACCTTCATAGAGAATCTTCGCTTTACCTTCATAAATGCGCCGGCGGCGGTTCATGGGCTTATCCGTCTCGTTATTGAGAGAAACCTTGCGAGGAATATCTGCGCCTATACGTCTCGTTCACTGGGAATTTGGCTTCGACCAGGTGGGGACCGTATGGCCGCAAATCCTCGATTGCGGCGCGGAACTTACCCGAAGCGAGGCGAAAGCACAATCTTATGTTTTGTGCGAATTTCCGGGGAATGTCATGCTTTTGGCCTATCCGTGTCGCTACTACGTTGATTTGCGAAGCGGTGGGGGATATTGAAAGAGCCAAATGATCCCCATATTGGGGATGTGCACCGCAGTTCAGGAGACGTAGAAGCATGAGCACATTCGACAAGCGCGAGCAGGGATTTGAAAACAAATTCGCGCATGACGAGGAGCTGCGGTTCAAGGCAACCGCCCGCCGCAACAAGCTGCTGGGCCTCTGGGCTGCAGGGCTTCTCGGATACGAAGGCGAGAAGGTCGAAGAATATGCCAAGGAAGTTGTCCGGGCTGACTTCGAAGAGCCGGGTGACGAAGACGTTTTCCGCAAAATCCGCGCAGACTTTGATGCCAACAATGTCGATCAGTCGGATCACCAGATTCGGCGCACCATGGACGAACTGATGGCAACCGCCGTGGATCAGCTGCAAAACGAAGGCTGATCAGCGGATCGAACTGGTCTTTATCGAATTTGAAATGCCCGCCGAAATCGGCGGGCATTTTTGTTTGTTGGTTGCACCTGTACGGATGAGGCACATATCCGGCTTGCGGGCAGCTTGAGATCCTTGTCTGATGGCGGCCAATCAGGAGGAGACGACCGTGACCGACCCGAAAACCCTTGCCGACAAATTGCGCTCCGGACAGCCGGTGATCACAGGCTGGTCCATGTTGGCGGCCCCGATTGTAGCGGAGCTTTTTGCAAGAAGTGGCTATGAGGCGGTCACACTGGACCTTCAGCACGGCATGCATGACTTCAAGTCTGCCAGTGATGGCTTTGCGGCTTTGGCGCTTGGTGGGGCTCACCGGATTGCGCGAATCCCCGTTGACGACAATGCAACTGCCAGCCGATTGGCGGACATGGGCGCAGAATGCCTCATTGCTCCAATGATCAATTCCCGCACAGATGCCGAAGCTTTTGTGAAGGCCGTCAAGTACCCGCCTGTTGGTGAACGCAGCTGGGCACCGTTCCGAGTGGTTATGCTCAACCAGCAAACTCCGGATGCCTACTGGGAAACTGCGAACGAACAAACGCTTGCTCTGGCCATGGTGGAAACGCGTACATCTGTTGACGCGCTGGATGACATCTTGGCGGTGCCGGGTCTGGACGGAGTATTTGTTGGACCAAGCGATCTGTCGCTTGCTCTGTCAAATGGCGAAAAACTGGATCCGAACGGAGAGGAGACGGCCCGGGTTTGCGGCGAAATCGCAGCCCGAGCGAAAGCGGCGGGGAAGATCGCCGGTATCTTCTGCATTGGTGCGGCAAAAGTTGAGGAGGCCATCGCCCAAGGTTTCAGGCTTATGGCCCACGGCACAGACATGATGATGTTCGATGAGGCGGCGCGCGCCCACCTTCAAGAGGTCGATGCGGCAACCGGATCAGGGCCCGCAGCCAGCTATTGAGGAATACTGTTGGCGAGGCAGTACGGACAGACTTGCGGGCGAAGCGAACTTTAGAGAACTCCGCCGGTTTAGCCGAGCTTCTTCATAAAGTGGGCAAAGGACATCATGCCTTCCGGCCACGGGCCGTGCCCGCTTTCCAGATTGATATGGCCCGCTTCGCCGGCATCCTGGAATGTCGTGCCCCAGGCGTTTGCAAAATCCTGGGCCCGCTCATAGTCGCAGTAAGGATCGTTCCGGCTCGCGACAAGATGGCCCGGGAAGGTGAGGGGATGGGTTGGCACGGGTTTGAAGTCACCGCCATCAAACTCTGGAACGAGGCCGTCGCGATCCCAATCGGAGGGAGCAACAAGGTAGGCACCGCGGATCTTGTCATTCAAGGCGTTGGCCGCATGGGCAACCAGAATGCACCCCAGCGAATGGGCGACCAAGACGACTGGACGTTCACAAGCGTCCACCTGACCGACCAGCGTATCCACCCACTCCTTTTTGGTGGGGCGATGCAGTTCGGCCTGGGCCACAACACGGGCGGTGGGCATTTTGTCTTGCCAGCGCAACAGCCAATGGCCCGGCAGGGTCTTGCCGTAGCCGGGAATGAGCAGAATGTCGGTTTCGGAAATCTTCAAGACAAGGCACCTTTGGGGTTGGGCAAAGCTCTAGGCGCTGCGTGAAACCATATTTTATTCCTGAGGTCCAGCCGAAAGCCTGTCGGTTGAGGAGAGGTCAGGTGGTGCATTTCGACTTCATCTGAACTCTTGCGTGTAAAACTCAAGAATGCCTCATGTAACAAATCTGTCAGGCGCAGATTTGACGATAACGTTTCGTATTTGTCAGTAATTTATTCAGGTCTTTAGGGCTTTCTGACTAGGTCGAATTCAGGATGAGGGAAAAGCATGTCGCGGGCTGTAGTCTTTGGCGGCGCCGGATTTATCGGGTCCCACCTGCTTCTTTCCTTGAAAGAAAGCGGCAAGTTCAAGGAACTGGTGAGCGTTGATCTGGTCGCCCCGCACGTACCGGTCGAGACAGTCGATTACAAAATCGCAGATATTCGCTGGCCGCTGCCCGTGGATCTGTGTCAGGCCCCTGATGTTATCTACAATCTTGCAGCTATCCATCGGACGCCTGGCCATGAAACGCATGAGTATTATGAAACGAATGTGGCCGGGGCGACGCATATCTGCGAGTTCGCACGGGCATTAGGTGTCAAAAAGATCGTTTTTACCAGCTCGATCGCAGTGTATGGCCCCGATGAGGCACCGAAAGAAGAAACCACTCCCACCGCGCCGCAATCCGCCTACGGATGGTCCAAGCTTTTGGCCGAGCAGATCCAGCAAAGCTGGCAGCAAGAAGCACCCGACCGTAAACTGGTGATTTCCAGGCCGGCAGTCGTCTTCGGTGCTGGAGAAAACGGCAACTTCACCCGGCTCGCTGGTGCCTTAAAAAAGGGGTTCTTCCTTTATCCAGGCCGCAAGGATACGATCAAAGCGTGTGGCTATGTTGATGAATTGATCCGGTCTTTCGATTTCATGCTGGGGCAGGAGGAAGGGCAATCGCTCTATAACTTCTGCTATCCGCACCCGTATACAATTGAAGAAATCTGCCAGAGTTTTGAGCGAGCCGGTGGCTTGTCTCGGCCCCGGGGCGTTGTTCCCTTGCCTTTGATGAAGCTCGCGAGCCTGCCGTTTGAAACCCTGAATGCGTTTGGCATCAGGAACGGCATTAACCGGGCGCGTATTCAGAAGTTGGTGGTATCAACGAACATTGTTCCGGCGAAGCTCAAGTCATCAGGGTACGTTTTCGAGACTGATCTCGACAGTGCCTTGAAAAACTGGCGTGCAACATCTCTGATTGAAGATGGTTTCGCATGACTTCGATTGATTTGTAGGTCCCGAACCGTGAGATCTCTGCAATCGTGATAAAAAAAGCCCCGCGGTAACTCCACGGGGCATTTGTAAGCAGTCAGGTCTAGGTGCCAAGCGGGCACTTTAGTTGTTTGCCTAGACGTTGATTTGTCCGTAACGCAGAGCCTCAACTACCGTGTGGGTCTTGTTGGATGCATTCAGCTTTACACTGGCATTTTGCAAATGCGCATGGACTGTCCGCTGGGAGATATCCAGAACATCTGCGATCTCACCGGCGGTTTTGCCGTAGGCTGTCAGTTCCAGAACCTTGCGCTCGCGGGTCGACAGGGCGCCCGGGCGTTGGCCGGAGACCACACCGAGTTCACGCAGGCGCGAGAATGCTGCTGCCGACAGTGCCTCAAGATTGGACAGATCGTATTTGCTGACCTGCAGGGCCGGTCCACTGGCAAAAACAAATGCCTGGAATGGATAAAGCTCGGTAACAGGTACGACCACAATCTGACTGCCCTCTCCAGCGGAGGCCATGAGATCGGAATGCTCCATGTCACCGGCCGTGATCGTCCAGATGCGGGCCCGGTTTGAGCCCAGCCCCAGCATCAAGGCACTGTCATTTGCCGACAGAGACGTGCTCTCGATGCCATCATTGCGTTGATCTGGCCAGCGGAAGCGCTGCACCAGGTTGTCGATCGGACGGTTGGGCATCGGCAGACCGGTTATCAGGATATGGGTTGCCCCCATACGCCGAAGGTTCGATTCCAAAATGTCCAGAACATGATGGGCCGCGTTGGCCTCAGAGATCGCTCTCAGTTTATTTTTCAATTCGGTTTGATCAAGCATTGTGCACATCCTTTGCGGCTTGAAAGCCGCTTTTTTGGACACGCCACAGACACGCTGTTGGCGATCCTGATGGGTTAACTCGCGCATGGCACAGGTGACCTGCCCCCAGCCAAACTCGAAGCGTCGCGCATTTATTTGGTGGGACATTTGTTGTTCTTCCGTGGATAGAACTTCCCATGCGTCAACAAACTCACGCTACAATACAATTGATGATCGTACCAATATGGAAAAACCTGCAAGTTGGCTTTATATGCCATTTTGTTTGCATTTCCCCAGCGGGAAGGGGTGTATAAATTACTGAATTGTTTATCAGGAGTTGTTTTTCATCTTCTTGTATATTGTAAAAAATAACAATATTAATTGTTTTTAACCCCTAATTAATTATGTCAAGGAATCAGCTCCGAATATGCTTCTAGAGGTTGGTGGGATCGCGGAGACTTGTGCTTTACGGCTTTCTTCTGATTAGTCTTACCCTTTATGCTGAGTTGCTTAGGCTTAACCTGCAGACTAAAAACGCCGGCAAGGGAGACTGTATCCATGCCACTTAGTTTTTCTGGGCCAGATCATTTCTACACTGCCGATGAAGAGGCCTGGTGGTCTGCGGTCGACAAGGCTCTGAAAGGAGCCTCGAGGGATAGACTGACATCTCTCACCGATGACGGTCTGCCGGTCCAGCCGCTTTACGCCAACCGCACCGACCAGCCAGCCCGGGCTTTGCGAGGTAAGCCGGGTGCCTGGACCATTTCACAGCGGATCGACCTTCCCGACGTTTTGGTTGCCAACGCGCAAATCCTGCAGGACTTGGAAGGCGGCGCCAGCGGTTTGGATCTTGTCTTGGATCCAATTGGATTGGGAACCGGTCGAGGTATCCAAATAAAGACCGCGGGTGACTTTGCCCGACTTTATGCTGGTGTGCTTCCAGACCTGATCGAAACCCGCATCGACGCAGGAAGCCAGACACTAGGGCTCATTAGCGAGTTCCTTAGCTATCTGAAATCCGCCGGTATTGAGCCAGCGACCGTGCGCCTCACCGCCTCCTATGATCCAAATTCTGCTGCAGAGACTGATGGGGCCGACCTCTCGGCGCTGAAGGTCGCAGCAGAAGAAAGTGTAGCGTGTGGCAGTCCGCTGCGCCTGCTGATCGCGGACGGGCAAACCTGGCACAATGCCGGCGCGAGCGATGCGCAAGAGCTGGCGCTCGTGCTTTCCTCTGCTGTTGCGCACATGCGCGCTCTGGAAAATGCGGGGCTTGAGCCTGAAGAATGGGCTACGCGGATTTCGATCACTCTGGTTGCCGACGCTGATCAGTTCGGCACAATCTCCAAGGCCCGGGCCATCCGGAAACTCTGGGCATCCGTTTTGTCAGGCGCCGGCGTGAAGCAAGATCCTGCCGATCTGCATATGGTCACCTCCCGGCGAATGCTGACCCAGCGCGATCCTTGGGTGAACCTCCTCCGCAACACGGTGGCGTCTTTTGCAGCCGGTGTCGGTGGAGCTGACAGTGTTTGTGTATTGCCGCACACAGAAGCAATCGGTTTGCCGGATGCGTTCGCCCGCCGGCTCGCGCGCAACACCCAGTCGATGCTTTTGGAAGAAAGCAGCCTGGCGAAGGTCATGGATCCGTCTGCGGGTTCTGGAGCGATTGAGGCGCGCACGGATCAACTCTGTGCAGCTGCATGGGCATTCTTCCAAGTAATCGAGGCAGCGGGTGGATTGCTTACTGCGCGCAAAAGCGGATTGATAGACAAGAATATTGCCGAAACCAGAGCGAAAATCGAAAAGGATATCGCCCGGCGCAAACGCCCGATCACAGGTGTGAGTGAGTTCCCAAATCTTGGCGAAAAACCCGTGGAAGTGCTCGCTAAGACAGACTCAGACGACGGTTGGCGCTATGCCGAACCTTTTGAGGCGCTCCGGGCTGCCGCGGACGCACATGAACAGGCAACGGGACAGGCGCCAAGCATCTTCCTGGCGACCCTTGGCCCGCTCGCGCAGTTCACGGCTCGTGCCACGTGGCTGGCCAGCGCATTCGCAGCCGGCGGTTTGAAGGCAAGTGAAGCGGCTGTTTATGGATCTGTTGAGGAAATGGCGGCCGCTTTCAAGGAAAGTGGCGCAGCGCTGGTGTGCATAGTGTCGTCAGACGCTGTTTACGAAAATGAGGCCGAAGTTGCCGCGAAAGCCCTTTCCGATGGCGGGGCCAAACACATCTACCTTGCAGGAAAGCCGGGCGACAAGGAAGCCGTTTATCGTTCTGCCGGTGTCGGAACCTTCGTTTTTGCCGGTTGTGATATATTGGAACTGCTTCGTGATGCGCACAGCCTCTTGGGGCTCCCAAGCGCTTCAGCAGAACAAGAACTGGAGGGCCAAGCATGAGCCGGGTTCCGGATTATTCCAAGGTTCCGTTTCAGGACGCGCTTGGCGCGGCCAATGCCGGGGACGAGGCGGCCTGGACCACTCCTGAGGGCATCGATGTTGCTGCTGCATACAGTGCCGGTGACATTGCCGACCTGAAACATATCGGCACCTGGCCGGGTCTTCCGCCGTTCATGCGGGGGCCGTATCCCACGATGTATGTCCAGCAGCCTTGGACTGTGCGCCAATATGCTGGGTTCTCGACGGCCGAAGATTCAAATGCGTTTTACCGGCGGAACCTTGCTGCTGGTCAGAAGGGTCTCTCGGTTGCTTTCGATCTTGCCACGCACCGGGGCTATGACAGCGATCATCCGCGTGTCTCGGGTGATGTTGGCATGGCCGGTGTTGCGATCGATTCGATCTATGACATGCGCACGCTCTTTTCCGGCATTCCGCTGGACAAGATGAGCGTCTCCATGACCATGAACGGAGCCGTCCTACCGGTTTTGGCGCTCTATATCGTGGCTGCGGAAGAGCAGGGCGTTGATCAAAAGGATCTCTCGGGCACCATTCAGAATGACATTCTGAAGGAGTTCATGGTCCGCAACACCTATATCTATCCGCCGAAGTCGTCGATGAAGATCATCTCCGATATCTTCGCCTACACCTCGCAGAACATGCCGCGGTTCAACTCGATTTCCATTTCCGGCTATCACATGCAGGAAGCGGGTGCGACGGCGGATCTGGAGCTCGCCTACACGATTGCGGACGGGATCGAATATGCCCGCGCCGGTGTCGCGGCTGGCATGGACATTGACCAGTTTGCGCCGCGCCTGTCGTTCTTCTGGGCGATTGGCATGAACTTCTTCATGGAAGTTGCAAAGCTGCGCGCTGCGCGCCTGATCTGGGCGACCTTGATGGAAGAAAACTTCCAGCCGAAGAACCCAAAATCCCTGTCCCTGCGCACCCACTCTCAGACGTCCGGCTGGTCGCTCACGGCGCAGGATGTCTTCAATAACGTCATCCGTACGTGTGTGGAAGCAATGGCAGCGACACAGGGGCACACCCAGTCGCTGCACACCAATGCGCTGGACGAGGCACTGGCGCTGCCGACAGACTTTTCTGCGCGGATTGCCCGGAACACACAGCTTTTCCTGCAGCAGGAGAGCGGCACCACCAAGGTTATCGACCCTTGGGGCGGATCATACTATGTCGAGAAACTGACCGCAGATTTGGCCGAGAAGGCGATGGCGCACATCCGCGAAGTCGAAGAGCTGGGCGGCATGGCAAAAGCCATTGAAAAGGGTATTCCAAAGCTTCGGATCGAAGAAGCGGCGGCCAAGACCCAGGCGCGGATCGACAGCGGTGCGCAAACGGTTGTCGGCGTCAACAAGTTCAAGCCTGAGAGTGAACAGGCCATCGACGTTCTCAAAGTCGACAATGCGACTGTACGGGCGGCCCAAATTGACAAGCTGAAACGGCTGCGCGCAGAGCGCAACGAGGCGGAGACGCAGGCCGCGCTCGATGCCCTGACAGAGTGTGCGAAAACCGGCGATGGCAATCTTCTGGATCTGTCCGTCAAGGCTGCGCGGGCGATGGCGACCGTCGGAGAAATCTCGTTTGCAATGGAGAAGGTCTTCGACCGTCATAAAGCGGAGATCAAATCGATTTCAGGAGTGTACAAGCGGGAGGCTGGCGCAATGTCCGGCACCATGGAAAAGGTACAAAGCCTCGTTGCAACGTTTGAGGACAACGATGGCCGGCGTCCGCGTATCCTCGTTGCCAAGATGGGGCAAGACGGTCACGACCGCGGCCAGAAGGTGATTGCCTCGGCCTTTGCCGATCTCGGTTTTGACGTCGACATCGGCCCGTTGTTCCAAACCCCGGAAGAGGCGGCCCGGCAGGCGGTTGAGAACGATGTCCATGTGGTTGGCGTGTCGTCCCTGGCCGCAGGTCATTTGACGCTGGTCCCAGCACTGAAAAAGGCGCTGGCCGATGAGGGCCGGGAGGACATCATGATCGTCGTGGGCGGTGTGGTTCCGCCGCAAGACTACGATGAGCTTTATAAATCCGGAGCCGCAGCCATCTTTCCGCCGGGGACTGTCATTGCGGAAGCAGCTGTTGGGTTGATTGAAAAGCTGAATGTTCAGCTTGGATACGCGCCGGCCCAGGCTGCCGAATAAACGTAATTGGCAATCAAAATTCGAACCGGCTGCGGGAAACGCAGCCGGTTATTTTGTTTTGGCTGACTGCTTCAAGCTGAGCTGAACGGGCTTTTCCAAATACAAAACCCCCAAGTTGGAACCAACACGCCAGCGCACCTTCGCCAAGTTCACGGTCGCAAGCTTGGTATCAGCGACATAAAGCGTGTCGGGCAGATCAGCTTCGGCGTCCGGGATGACGACACCCGTCCCGCCGTTTTGAAGGTCGTAAAGTGTGCAATCACAAATGTCGGTTTTGTCGACTGTGAGGAGTTTTCCGTGCCTCAACCGTGTTCGGGAGGCCGGTGCCAGCCGTATTCCAGTATTGTCTGTAACTGACGGTGCATACATAAGAAATGGGCTCCAAAGGATATGATGCGCAATAATCCCGGAGCGTTTTAATTGTCAAAATTTGCGATGAAATTACAGTAATCCCCGCAATTTCATATGTATTTGAAGAAAATTTGACGGGTTATGGATCTTCTGGCGCTTGGTAGATCAGAATGTCGCCCGGCTGACAGTCCAGAACTTCGCAGATCTTTTCCAAAGTTTCGAAGCGGACGCCCTTCACCTTTCCGGACTTGAGTAGGGACACATTCTGCTCGGTGATGCCGATCCGTTCGGCAAGCTCTTTTGACCGCATCTTTCGGCGGGCGAGCATCACATCCAGTTCGATAATGATCGGCATATTCGAGACCCTGATGCGTTGATGCTAGACGATTTGCCGGTTTTCTTCCGCAAGCAGGGCCGCCTCACGAAAGATCCATCCAAACAACAACATAAGCGCCCCAAGAATCATTGTGAAAATTTCGCCGCCATCGAGGGAAACGTCAATGACTCTCTCCACTTCCGGATAATCAAGTGTCGCGACCATGATCCCGACCGGATCACTGGCAATATCAAATACCGCAAATGAAATCATCCATGCGCCGAGCGAAAAGACATTTTCCAAAGCCTGCGGGGAAAAGTAGTCCCCAGATTCAAAATGCCGGCATACTGATCGCAGCGCCCAAATGATTCCAAGAGCAAGCACAAAGTTGACCACCAGCAGCACTGCCAGGATAAACCGTTGCTCAATTGGGATGGCCGCAAGCGCTCTTTCGCCTTCGCCAACCCAGATTGTTTCGTCGACGCTCCACGCTGGCCCTTGAGGAAAAAGGAACACAAAGGTCAGGCCGATCCCGACCGTCAAGGTGATTAATAGGGAGAGGGTTGCGATCCACTTGACCAGTCTTGCCACAATACGAATGCGCTTCAGGCGTTTGCTCTGTTCGTTGATGGATGCGTCGACCATTTTTATCCCTCGGCCCAAATCAGATAAATTGGCGGTTTTCATCCGCGATGAGCGCTGCTTCCCGCAAGATCCAGCCAAAAAGCAGCATCAGGGCCCCAAGAACAAAGAAGAACAGTTCTCCCCCATCCAGGGTCACATCAATTGACCGTTCGCCGGGTGGAAAATCATACGTCAAAAGCACAGAACCAACTGGATCGCTGATCAGGTCAAAAGTTGCAAAGGCGATGAGCCAGACCCCAAAGGAAATGACACTGGCGAGCGTTTGGGGCGAGAAAAACTCCATGCTTTGGAACCGCTTGAAAACCTGGCGAATGTTCCAGCCGGCCAGCATCAAAAGCACAAATGCGATTCCGGATACAATCGACAAGCCGAAGCGCTGGATTTGAGGGATCTCGCCAAGTGGACGTTCAATGTCGGCGAAATCAATGGTTTCGTCAGGTGCGATCATCAGTTCGTTCGGCAGAGAAATCCCGACAATCACGATAAGGCCGAAAATCAAGATCAGGACCAGAATTCCGCTGACCATCCATTTCATGAACGCAGATACCCGCCTGATCCGTGTAAGTCGTTTTTCGCGTTCGGACCATTCCATCTCTGTCATGATTTCCTCCGGCCTTGATTGGGAAAAGGCCAATACACTTTGATAAATCAATTCGTTCTACGAACTCAGAGCCTTTGGGCCAGTGCGTTCAGCGCGCGTTCATCCTCAAGGGAAGATCTTGGTACGCGGGTGAGTGCTGCCCTTTGACGAAAAGAGCCTCTAGTCCATTTTGAAAAAAAACGCAAACTCAAAACATTGCAGTTGACAAAATAATCATCGTTGTGATTTTTAAAATTATCGTTTCGCAATAATTTTTGATTGTTGTGTTTCGGGTTTGACGAGATAACCGAAGTGAGACCTCCCATGGTAAGTTCCTTTACCAATCGCGATAGTTGCGTTTTTTATGGCTGTTCGCCGCGGCCAAAACCGTTTCGGCGCCTCCGGAATTCCTTACCGAATACAAGGCATTGGCTGGTAAAGCCCTTTGTATTATGCGCAGCCCTGGCTGTTCTGGTCGGCGGAGCCAAAGCCGCCGACATGCCAGTCGCTGGTGGAACTGATTTTGTTCCAATGGCTCCTGCCGGGTCCATTTGGGCAGGACCGTATCTCGGATTTGAGGCCGGAGGGTCTCAAACTGTCACGGATGTGAAAGCCGGCGGTCAGAAGAAAGACTATTCCCGTTTCGATGCCGCGTTTGGTGTTTTTGGCGGCTACAACTGGGAAGTTTCCCGGGTGATCTTGGGTGTGGAAGGGGCCGCGACCTATATTGGCGACACGAAAAAAGGTCAGCATCCGGTGCTTGGCACGGTCGAGACCGGGTCAAAGTGGTCGGTGACTGCAAAGACCCGGCTCGGTCTGCCAATCAACAACTTCATGCCGTATGTCAGTGTCGGCGTCGCTGCGACTGATCACAGCTTGAAGGCGAACGGCCGGACCGAGAGTTCGGTCGGGCTTGGTGCGGTTCTTGGCGCTGGTGTTGAAGTCGCCATGCACGATAACTGGCGGCTTCGAGCGGATTACACATTGACCGGGATCGCCGACACCAAGGAAACCTTTGCCGGAACGCAGGCCAAGCGTACAGCCGGCAACCATCGTTTGATGCTCGGTATTTCGCGTGCCTTCTAACGACTTCCAACACTGAAAATTACTGCGGCTGCGCATCGATAAACGCGCAGCCGTAGGTCTTTTTGTTTCAGTAGTTCCTAGCCATAGACCAGATTTGGCAGCCAGGTGATGATCCCGGGGAACATCATACAGAGCACCAGTCCGATGATTTGCAGCGCCAGGAAGGGCAGGGCGGACTTGAAGATGTCCGTCATCGGGATGTCCGGGGGCGCAACACCGCGCAGATAGAACAGCGCATAGCCAAACGGTGGCGACAAGAAGCTCATCTGCATGTTGACGAGATAAAGCACCCCGAACCAAAGGACGAGGTCGTCCGGGTTGTCGAGCCCGAAGGCTGCTGCGCCGAGCGCTTTGACGATCGGCACGAAGATCGGCACACAGAGCAGCAGGATCCCGACCCAATCGAGGAACATGCCAAGGATCACCAGCACCACCTGCATTAGGATCAGGATGCCCCAGGGGCCAAGACCGGTGGCTTCCAACGCGCCTTGCACAAACTGCTGGCCGCCTTCCAGGACATAGAGCCCGACAAAGATGGTGGCACCGAACATGATCCAGATGACCATGGCGGAGGCCTTGAGGGTTGTCAGAGAGGCCTCGCGCAGTGTCTGCCAGTCAAGATTCCGGTGAATGGCGGCGACGATGATGGCCCCGAAAGTCCCAATCCCGGCCGCTTCCACCGGCGTTGCAACACCGGTAAAGATGACCCCGAGAACGATTGCAATCAGTGCAATCGGCGCCGACATGCCGGACATGAGCCGCATTTTTTCCTTGAAGGGAATGCGCTCTTCTTCCGGGATCGGCGGGCCTTTATGAGGGCTGATCGTGCAGGAAATGATCACGTAGAGGATGTACATCCCCGAGAGCAACAGCCCGGGCACGACCGCCCCGATGAACAGCTCTCCGACGGATTGTTCGGCCACGACGGCATAGATGATCGCAAGGATCGACGGCGGGATCAGAATGCCGAGCGTACCCCCGGCCATGATCGATCCCATTGCGATTTTCGGGTCATAGTGGCGTTTCAGCATGGCAGGTAGGGCGATGATGCCCATGGTAACGACCGCCGCACCGATCACCCCCACCATCGCTGCCAGAACTGTGGACGCAATGATGGTTGCGGCCGCCAGTCCGCCCTTAACGCCCCCGAGCACCTTGTAGATGACATCGAACATGTCGTTGATGATGCCGGCTCGCTCCAGCATCGACGCCATGAAGATAAACAAGGGGATCGCTGAGAGCTGGTAGTTCGTCATCAGCGGGAAGATGCGCGACGGCACGATATTCAACGCGCGTTCGTCGCCCAAAATAAACAGGAACACACAGGCCAGTCCGCCCGTCACGAAGGCGAGCGGAAGGCCCGCCATCAACAGCACCAGCAGTGATCCGAACATGATGAGTGTCAGCCACTCAATGCCAATTTCAAGACCCATTCTTTAGGTCCTCCCCACAAGCGCGCGGAGGTCCTGCGCGAATTTCGATATGCCTTGAAGCACCAGAAGCAGTCCACCGATGATCATGACCATTTTCATCGGCCACAAGGGGACTTCCCACTCGTTGAAGCTGATTTCGCCCCAGCGGATGTTCGGGTCAGTCCACTGCGCAAGGTTCCAGCTTGTGATGACTTCTCCAAAGCCGATCTCGCCCCGGGCCCAATCCGAAATCAGGGAGTTTCCTGAGGGAACGGCAATCGCGTCGAACGCGAAAATCCAAGACGTCACCAAAAGCGTGCCGGCAAAGATGAAGAAGAAGACTGATGTCAGCAGATCCACGATCGCCTTGCGGCGTTTGGAAAGTGGCGCGTAGAAGATGTCGACCCGGACGTGGGACTCCGTCAGCATCGCATAAGAACCCGCAATCAGGTATTGCATGCCGAACATGAGGTACATGGCTTCATGCGCCCAGTTCGTGGGGCTGCCGAAGACATAGCGGCTCATAACCTCGAAATAGTAGACAATCACCGCGATCACGGCCCAATAGGCCACAAACTCACCGCAGAAAAGGGAGAGGCGGTCGATCCATCCGGTCCAGCCGCTCGAGACGTAACTCGCGTCGTCTTTCCGCTCCGCCTCTTCAAGGGCTTTCAGCTTGAGCTCGGCTTCGCTGAGTTCCGGTTCTGGCGGCAGGTTGGCGTTGGCCTTTCGCACAAGACCGGGCAGAAGGATCGCGTCGATCGCCACCCCGGCGAGGATAAGCCAGAAGGCATATTTCGCGATGTTTTGCCAGAATTCCAGATTGGCTTGCGCTTCTTCAGCTGCCGGCCGTGCGGTTTCCAGGTCCGCTTCGGCCTCGGCCATGCGTTCGCGGCCTTGTTCGATCCTCTGTTCGGCTCTGCGGACATCGCGCTGAGCTCGCCGTTCGGCAAAGCTTCCGGCTTCAGCTTCCGCGAGCTTTTGGCGCATTTCCGGCAGTTCAGCTTCGGCAGAGCTGACCCGGCCGCCTTCACGGTCAAGTGTCCGTTCTGCCTGGCGAACGAGGTTGGACATGTCGGAGGCGACCGACCGCGCATCCTGCCCCTGGGAATTGGCAAAAAGAATGACAATGAAGACCGGGATATAGAGCAGGCCGATCATGCTTTTGAGGTAAAGCCTGTGCAGTCCCAATATGCCGCCGGTCACCAAGATGAAATAGCCCAGAACGGTTGAATATTTCCGTTCTTTGGGTTTTGGCCGCTTGGCCAGAGTTGCCGCGATGATCGGAAACAGGATCAGGCCGAGCCAATAGGCCCAGTGCGGCAGAGTGAAATCCAATTGAGGCATGCCTTGTCCTTCCCCCGGACAGTCGCAGTCCCCACGCGAGGAGGCGTCTGCCCTGACACCTGTTGCCGCCCGGCTTTATGAAAAGCCGCACAGCTCAGGGTGGCGTGCATTGTTGTTCGGCGAACCTAACGTCGAGGTGAGATGTCCGCGCAGTTTCCTGCGCGGACTTGGTGACTTCCTACGGAGCCGCTTTGTGGCTTAGAGCTTCAGCTCAAGGCCTTCCGTCAACGACGGATCCACATAGCCCAGCGAGCCGGACATCATGTAGTCGAGCTGCATTTTGAACACACGGGCGCTGTCTGCGTCGCGGTTTGCATAGTTGAACCAGATCGGAACAGCGACCTCGGTCATCAGCTCGACGTCGTCCTGCGTCAGGCGGGTAACTTCCGTGCCGTCTGCTTCGAACTTCGCCCAGGCATCTTGGTCGGCCTTCTGGATCGCAGCATGGTGTGCGTCGGAGTAAACATGTGTTTCCATCTCGACGAACTGCTGCATCTGCGGGCTGAGCTTGTTCCAGGCGTCCATGCCGACGGTGATGTCCATGATGTCGACCGGCTGGTAGAGCGACATGAACCCTGGAGGACCCATGACGATGTAGTCGGTAACCTGGCTGAACCCGAGGGCATAGTTGACCGCCGGACCCACATAGTCGGCAACGTCGATGGTGCCTTTTTCAAGTGCGGGGAAAATCTCGGACCCCGGCAAAACCGTTGTTTCCGCGCCAATCTCGGTGAAGACCTCGGCGACCATGCCGCCCGGCAGGCGCATTTTGCGGCCGCGGAAGTCATCGATTGACCGGATCGGAACCTTGGAGTGGATGATGTTCGGGCCGTGGTGTACCGGGCCGACGAATTTCATGCCTTGTTTCTCGTACAGCTCACGGGCGATATCGATGCCGCCGAGGCCGTAGTAGAAAACATCAAATTCATGCGGGTTGCGCAGGCCAAGCGGGATCGATGTCAAGAATGTTGCCGCCGGAATGATGCCCTGCGCGTAGATCGTAAAAGGGTTTACGGCGTCAAGAACACCGTTTTTCACCGCGTCATAGAGCTGAAAGTCACCGACCACGTCGTTCGCGCCGAACGGCTGGAACGCCAATTCGCCGCCAGTTTTCTCGACGATTGTTGCGCACCAGTCCTTGAAGATCTGCAGGCCAGCGCCGCCTGGCCAAGAGGTCTGTATTTTCCAGGTGGTCGTTTGCCCTTGGGCAGTCGCGATGTTCGGGGCTGCAAGAGTCGCGGCACCGGCAACGCCAGCGCCCGCAATGCCGCGAAGTGCGTCGCGGCGGGTCGTAAGCTTCGTCATAAATTCCTCCCAATTCGCTTGAGAGAGATCATCTGAAGAGCGTTTCGGCAGGCCTCCCAACCATGCCGTAGAGTGTGCCCGTTTTTTATTGTTCGAAGCAATGCTGCGAATGTTCAACAAATCTAACGGGTTAGTAGATTGCCCTCAGTTTTTTATCTCCCAGCAAGATAAAAGGATAGGACAGTTTCAAAGTTCGGCAACTATGCGATCTCAGATAAATATTTTTTCTTTTTTAGAAATAATCGGTTCGACTATCAATTTAGATGAGCGTAATGGAAACTATCCATTTTGAAAAGTTATCTGTCAGCGATGAAGACCCGGTCAGCCCAAAGCTGCCAGGCCGGTCAGATCTGCGAGAACTGCCTTTGGGGCAAGGTCGGTGTATTCATCCGGCATTCCGGTGCGGTTCATCCAGACCGTCCGGAAACCAAACGCGGTTGCACCGGCAACATCCCAGCGATTGGAAGACTGGAAGGAGACTTCTTCCGGATAAATGCGGAAGTGGGTCGTCACCATTTCGTAGGTTTGCGGGTTGGTCTTGAAGGTCCGCAGCTCGTCGACTGAAAAGATCTCGTCAAACAGTTCAGTGAGCCCTGCAGCTTTGGCCGCTGCGTCAAGCATGGCCGGTGACCCGTTGGACAGGATCGCGATCTTGGCACCCGTTGCTTTCAGGTCGGTCAAAACCTGCGGGACTTCCGGATAGCAATCCAGTTCCCAGTACGCATTCAGGAGGTCGTCTTTCATCGACTTATCAGCCGTTGGGACCAGCGCAAACGCGGTGTCCAAACCCTCCTGGGTCAGTTCCCAGAAATCCTTGTACTGGCCCATCAAGGCCCGCACCCAGGAATATTCTAGCTGCTTCTCACGCCACAGAGAGGACAGCCGTTGCGCATCGGGACCCAGTTTGGCTGCATGTTTGCGCACAGCGGCATGCACATCAAACAAAGTTCCATAAGCATCAAAGACATAAGCGGCGTGAGCCATAACGGATCCTTCAGCATAAGAAATACACGAACGCGGCAGAGAACCTTGAACTTGGAACAAGGTCAAGCAAAAGCCGTTCGAATAAAATCAAATGTTCATCGCCGTTGCCATCCCATCACGGCTGGGCCTCAGGGAGCTGCACGGAGCCGTCGTCGTTGACGGTCCAGAACGGGTTGAATGCGATTTCCAGCAGATGCCCGCCGGGAACTTCAACGTAGGAGGAATATCCTCCCCAGAACGCCTCTTGAGGGTTTTTTATTGGGCGGGCACCCGCAGCAACCGCCTTTTCAAACATCGCGTCGACATCACCACGCTCTTTGGCGTTCCATGCCAATGTCATTGCACCGAAGGGTGCATCCGTGACCTTAGAGCCGATCTCGTCCTCAAGCGCGCTGCGATCATATAGTGCAAACACGCCGCCAGCTATCTGGAAAAACACGACATGCGGGGAGGGCGCGGCATTCACCTGCCACCCCAATCCGGTCTCAAAAAAAGCCCGCGCTGTCATGATATCGGGAACAATGAGAGTGATCATTGAAATGCGCTGATCCATTACGAGTTTCTCCAAATTAACGAACAAAGAGGGAACAAATTATCTAGTGCACGGAATTCTTGCAAGCGCTGATCGCAAATTCGCACCTCAATGAAATTGTTCATTAGCGATAAGTGGGACGCCAATCCTGCTCAATCGCAATAAACTCGTCTGGAAGAAATGTCCTGGTTTGCGTGATCATGAGACCGATTTCGGTCCCAAAAAGCCGGCTGGAGGAATAATATGACTTGCGATCCAGATGTTGTGGGTAAGCTATTGACCCGCGGGCGGTGGCGGTGTTCTGTCCGGTCACGGATAACAAACACCCAGAATAATCGAAAGGGAGAACGATGAGCGGCTGGAGCGACACCTGGACCTGGATTGACGGGACTTGGCACGAAGGGAACCCGCCGATCATGGGCCCGCGGACCCACGCTTCCTGGCTCGGGTCAAGCGTCTTTGATGGCGCCCGTTTTTTCGATGGCGTGATGCCGGATATCGATCTCCATAGCCAACGGGTGAACGATTCCGCAGTCGCTCTCGGCATGAAGCCAACCATGAAGGTTGGGGAGATGGTGGAGCTGACCAAAGAGGGCTGTGCCAAGTTCGGCAGCGACAAGCAGATCTACGTCAAACCGATGTACTGGGTGGAAGGTGACGGGCCGGGTGTCATCAGCGGTGATCCGGACAGCACACGGTTCTGTTTGTGTCTGTTCGACGCACCCATGGCACCGAAGGATGCAGCGTCCAGTATCACACTTTCTCCGTTCCGCCGTCCGACCATGGAATGCATGCCGGTCAATGCAAAGGCTGGGTGCCTTTATCCGAACAATGCGCGTGCGATGCTGGAGGCCAAAGGGCGGGGCTTCGACAATGCCGTGGTCCGCGACATGCTGGGCAATGTTGCAGAGCTGACCTCTGCGAACATTTTCATGGCGAAGGATGGGAAAGTTCATACCCCGGCGCCGAACGGCACATTCCTGAACGGGATCACCCGCCAGCGCGTCATTCATCTGCTGCGGTCTGCCGGATATGACGTCTTTGAGCGTACACTCGGTTATGACGAGTTTTTGGAAGCCGATGAAATCTTCTCAACCGGCAACTACAACAAGGTGACGCCGGTCAATCGGATCGAGGAACGTGATCTGCAGCCAGGTCCGATCGCCGCTCGTGCACGTGACCTTTATTGGGAGTTCTCCCACGCCTGATTGGAGGCGCTCAATTGAACAGACAAAAGCCCTGCAATGCGTCCATTGCAGGGCTTTTTGTTGAGCTGTAGCGCCCGGTCAGTTCTGAACGCGAACCGGCTGAACCTTCGGGGCAACGAGTGTCGTGTTAGCACGCTTGGCTTTCGTGAGAGCGGAGCGTTGCATGGACTTGATCTTGTAGCCTGAGAGTGTCCCAAGGCTTGCGCTGTGCACGCTGTCGCAATGGTTCAAAACTTCATCGTAACAGCTGTTCGGGTAGCCCGGTGTGGTCTGGTTACAATGAGAAATCCAGTTGTTGTAGCATTCGCCAAGTGTTGATCCATCACTTGGTGGTGCAGCAAATGCTGCGGTAGCGCCGAATGAAATAGAACCTGCAAGTGCTGCAGTTTTAATAATCGAATTTACAAGTTTCACATCTTTCTCCCAAGTCATTTGCAGTCGTCATTGACTGTGACGCGGAATGTAGCGGCGGAATTCTCCATCTGACGTGTTTTAAATCACACGTTTTCAATTTAGATAAAATTCGATCATTTTTTGGTGAGGGGCGCTTTGCAGTAGCTCATAGCCCGGCAAGAACGGCCGCGATCACAAGTGCAATGGCTGCGGCAATGGATGGTGCCTGGAAGGAGCCCGTCACGCCATGCAATTGCCCGGCGATCCATGGTCCTGCCGCCTGACCCAGGCCGAAACTGGCTGTCAGGGTCGCCAGCATCTGGCGAACCGCGGCCGTCCCGGCTTCTGCCGTCAAACGGCGTCCTTCGGCAAGACCAAGGGCTGTGATGCCCATAAAGGTTCCGCCAAGTAGTGCTGCTCCGATCAGAAAGATAGTTGGCGAGGTGCTGACTGCTGTCATCGCAACGCCGCCTGCTTCTACTAGGCATGCCAACGCGAAGGCCCGGCGGGCACCGAGTTTGGCGGCGATCAAGTTCCAAACATAGATTGATGGCGCTGCCGAAAGACCAACAACCAGCCAGACATAAGGCTCGATCTCTGTCAGGGACGGGGTCGTGCGTGCCATGACCGAAACAAAAGTCGCTGTGATGACATACCCGAATCCAAACAGACCATAAGCGGCAACCAGACGGATAACCGTTGGAGACCAGGTGCGTTGGCCGTGTTCTGGGGTGTGATTGCCATTTGTTGGGCCCGTCGGTGAAGTGTTTGATCTTGCCGGAACGAGAACAATGGCCCCGGCCAGAAGGATTGCGGTCGCCAGGCCACTTGCGAGCCACAAGGTTTGCCAATCTGCCGCGGAGTGATTGAGAGCCGCGATCAGGACAGCGGACAGGGCAATGCCAATGCCAACTCCAGAAAAATGCACTGCAGACAGGGCGCTGTGACCGGCTGTGGTCAGCCGTTCCAATATGAGAGTGGTCGAAAAAACGAGAACGAAGGCGCTGGCCAGGCCACTGATGAAGCGTATCATCATGAAGAACCACACATCACTGGTGAGGGCCATGGCTGCACTCGTCAGAGCACTGAGCGCGAGCCCAGCAAGGAACCAGGTTCTGGGTGTTCCGCCCAAAAAACGGGATGCGCCAATAAGAGCGCCAGTCAGATAACCGAGAAAATTCGCAGATGCGATGAGCCCGGCCGCACTCGGCGTCAGCGGGATGCCCTCGGCCATGGAGGGGAGGATCGGGGTGTAGACGAACCGTCCAATGCCCATGGCCGCGGCCAGCGCCAGCAACCCACCAAGCGCGAGGCAAACCGAACTCCAAAAGGACTGTTTCATGGAAGGATGTCTTGTGTCTGGAACGGCGGGCGGAAATATCCGAAATTGGTTGTAGATGCCGGTTTAGGGCCCTGCAAGCCTCCAGCCGAAGGGTTCCGTTGATTGTGTCTAATCAAATTGTCTGGTGTGTAGATAAGTATTATTAACAGTTAAAACAAATATTCGCGGCACTGAACGTGCGTAAAAGCGACATGGTTTCACTTCGGAAATTTCTTATTCATTGTTCGCTCGTAGTGTTGACGCGCTCACTCGTGGGCACGAAACACTATTAGATTTAAGGCAGGACGAACACATGCGTCTTCTATTGGCTACTGCGACCGCAGCCTTTCTCATGAGCCCCTTGGCCGCTCAGGCCGAGACCGTAAAACTCACGACGCTGGAATGGCCGCCTTACGTGATGGCTGATGCCAGCGGTCCGAGCTCGGACGCTGTCAAGGCAGCGTTTGAAAAGGCCGGAATTTCCGCTGAAGTGGCTGTTTTCCCTTGGAACCGGGCGATCAACCTGGCGCAAAAGGACCCTGAGTGGATCGGCGTTTACCCTGAGTATTATGCCGAAGACAGTGATGCGGAAAAGGGCGGCGACCGTTGCCTGTTCTCCAAATCTTTTGGGGTTAGCCCGGTTGGGTTCGTTCAACGTAAGGATTCAGACTTCTCCTGGTCGTCCCATGACGACTTGAAAGCGCACAAAATCGGCGTTGTTCGAGGATACAACAACGAAGAGAAGTTCGACGGCATGGTGGCAGCTGGCGACATCGCGGTAGAGGAAGCTGACGACGATTCGCAGAACATTCTGAAAGTCGCGGGCGGCCGTTCTGCTGCAGGCGTTATCGACAAGCTGGTTTTTGAGCATCTTGCGCAGAACGATCCGGCTGTTGCCAAGGTTGCCGGTGATCTGAAGTTCAACGACAATCTGCTCATTGAACACGGTCTTTTCATCTGCTTCGAAAACTCCGATGCCGGAAAGGCCGCACGGGACAAGTTCAACTCCGCTCTCTGACGAGCGCTAAAGAGCTCACTAAAACATGGAAAGCGCGGCACGCTGCGCTTTTCAGACAGTTCCGATTACCCGCGGTGTAATACGGATCATAACTGAGAGAATTTGATGCGCTGCGCATTGGCCTTAAGTGCCTTGATCATTGCAACTCCCTCGCTGTCCTTTGCGTCTGACACGCTGAGGCTGACCACGCTTCACTGGCCGCCGTACGTGGAAGCGACCGGCGAGGGGCCGAATACCAACACGGTGCGGTCAACGTTTGCAAAGGCCGGAATAGAGGTTGATGTTCAACTGTTTCCCTGGAACCGCGCAATCATGCTTGCCGCTGATGACCCGAACTGGATCGGTGTTTATCCAGAGTATTATTCGGCTGACATAGACGCAGAAGCCAACGGAGACCGTTGCCTGTTTTCAAAACCATTCGGCGAAAGCCCGGTTGGGTTTCTGACACCATTAAACAGCTCTTTCGACTGGGAAACGCACGATGACTTGCGATCTTTCGTCATCGGCGTGGTTCGAGGTTATGTGAATGAAGCAAAGCTCGATCAGATGATCGCAGACGGGGACATCATCGGTGAACTGGCTGAAAACGACACACAGAATATCTTGAAGGTCGCCGCTCGGCGGGCTGATGCCATTGTGATCGACAAAAATGTCTTCAACTATTTGAAGGCCGAAGACGCTGGCGTGGCCTTCGTGGCGGATAGTTTACAGTTTCACAAAAAGCTGCTGATCAACCACAGTCTTTATGTGTGTTTTGAGAACTCACTGGCCGGCCGTGAGGCGCGGGAGCTGTTCAATCATCATCTCACAACGTCGGGTGACGAGGGCCAATCCGACCCTGGTTTACCGAATACGCAATGAAAACTCGAACCCGGCCTTGGCGGCATGACCTCAGGATCAGAGTCGATTAAGCGTTGCATTAGCTCAGCGGTGAACGCCAGCCAGCGGCAACCGCCTCTTCTTCAGAGCAAAACCAGCGCTCTCCAGCAGCCTCGTTGATCCGTGTCCGGCTGTAGTGCGGTGACCAGGGTGTGTGGTAGATCCGTCCGCGCGCCGAAATGTTCCCCTTGATGGGACAGCCTGCCGGTGCTTTTGACCCTGCAACTTGCCATTTTTGCTGCCTAAAGTCCCAAGGGGCTTCAGCAATGCCCGCCCAAAGACCTGCGCCATTCAGCCGAGCCATTTCCTGTTCGGTCCGATAGGCATCAGAGTATCGCAAGAACGCATACGCATGACCATCTGCGACCATGGCTTTGTTCAGGTTCTTTTTGCCGGAAAAACAGGTGGCGATTATCCGGTCGTAGGCGTCGGTTTCATCTCCCCTGCACGTGACATAACCTTGTTTTATCAGCGATTGCAGGTGTTCCTTGGCAGTCAGGCCGCATCGATAGCTTTTGCCCGCAGACGTGAGGCAGGTTTGGGCCAGTTCGGGCGCATCAATTCCTTCAAGGCGGACCCGCTCTCCGTTCACAACGAGCGTATCTCCGTCAACAACCCGAACGTCAGCCGCCTGGATCTGTTGGGTCTGGGACACAGCGATAATCGTAAAAGCAAACAGCCACAGGGCTGGCTTCACCGCGCCAGGATAAACACTGCCCATCTTGGAAAAACTCAACGAATCAAATGGTGTAACAGGCGGATTCTTGCCTTGGTCGCACCGCTACAACAACAGAACTGACCGCCAGGGCGACCGATGTCTGTGGATGGACGCGGGCGCATCTGAAGTGTGAAGTGTCTGTCTTCGGGCTTCCTTAACGGAAGATGTGGTTACGTACCGCGTCGAATTGTACGGCGGACGGAACCACGCATGATTGAGAAACTGGAACGGGCCCTGGCGCTTGGGGCGGCTTGCTGGAAAGTGTTGCTCCTGGACAAGGAGATGCTCTTGTTTCCGATCATGAGCGCCTTGGCACTTGCTCTTGTGATTGGGTCCGGAGGCTGGGCGATTTACACGACGCCCGAACTTCAAGCTTTCTTCCAGAGCATCTTCGACAGCGAGCAACCGGATCAGGATCCAAGGTTTTGGGCGCTGATGTTCGTTTTCCTGTTCATCAATTACTTCATCATGATCTTTTTCAACGCGGCGCTTCTTGGCTGTGCCCTGATCCGGTTCGCCGGGGGAGATCCGACGGTCATGGACGGTCTCAGCCTGTCCATGCGCAGACTGCCGCAGATCCTGCTTTGGGCCTTGGTGACCGCATTTGTCGGTTGGGTTCTGCAGCTTCTTGAAAGCCGGTTGAAGGGGCTGATGCGCTTTTTCATCAACTTGCTCGGGGCCGGTTGGGCTGTTGCCACGTATTTCGCCGTGCCGATTTTGGTGGTGGATGGTGTCGGTCCGGTGACCGCAATCAAGCGATCAGTTCAAGCCGTTCGAAAAACCTGGGGCGAAGCGCTGGTTGGACATATAGGCTTGGGGGCTTTGAATTTCCTGATTTTGATTGTGGCGATGCCAATCTTGATGCTGGGGATCTTTTCCTTTGAGCAAAACCCGGCTTTGGGCAGTGGTTTGGCCACTGTGGGTGTGACCCTGATCCTCGTCGGGTCTGTCGTCGTGACCACACTCAGCGCCATCTTGCGGGCTGCGCTTTATATCTACGCCGTCGAGGGGGAGATGCCGCTCAACTTCGATTCCCGCTTGATCCGGAACGCATTTCAGCCGGACAAGCGATAAAACAAAGAAAATTTTTCTTTATTTTCAAAACGCGCCTTGCCGAGCGCAGGTGACGAACCTATTTTGCGGCTCAACACGGTACGCGGCCGGTTTGGTCAGCGCCGCTGTTCATAGAACACATGAGGAGTTTGCCATGTCTTTTGAATTGCCTGATCTGCCGTATGCTTACGACGCTTTGGCCCCGTATATGTCTGCAGAAACTCTCGAGTTTCACCACGACAAGCACCATCAGGCCTATGTCACCAAAGGCAATGAGCTGCTCGCAGGCAGCGGCCTGGAAGGCAAGTCTCTGGAAGACGTCGTAAAAGAAAGCTTCGGCAAGAACGCGCCTCTCTTCAACAACGCCGGCCAGCACTACAACCACATCCATTTCTGGAAGTGGATGAAGAAAGACGGTGGCGGCACCTCTCTGCCGGGCGCTCTGGCTTCTGCGATCGAAAGCGACCTTGGCGGCTACGACAAGTTTCGTGCGGACTTCATTGCAGCTGGCGTCGGCCAGTTCGGTTCTGGCTGGGCATGGCTGGCAGTCAAGGACGGCAAACTGGAAATCATGAAGACCCCGAACGGGGAAAACCCGCTGGTGCACGGCGCAAGCCCGATCCTGGGCTGTGACGTTTGGGAGCATTCCTACTACATCGACTACCGCAACGCGCGTCCGAAGTATCTGGAAGCCTTCATCGACAACATGATCAACTGGGACTACGTCCTGGAGATGTACGAAGCTGCAACGAAGTAAACCTTCGTTTCTGTGACGTTTCCGCCCCCGGCCTCAATCGAGACCGGGGGCTTTTTTGTCTTCGGCAGGCGTCTGCGCACTATTTCTTGATAACGGTTGTTACATTTCAAAGCTTGCAACGCCCGCAACTTTCCGCTCCCCTAGACCTATGCGGCTGCCGGGATGGACGCTCCCACACGCAGATCCGCTTGAGCAAAGCTGAGACCTGTCAGTGAGGAGAGGACCATGCGGACCATTTCGAAGTGCATTTCCATTGTTTCGATCGCGATTGCAGCCAGCCTTGGGGCGGCCCAGGCGGACGATGATCCAATTGGTGACCGGCAGGCGATCATGTCGTCCGTTGGTGCAGCCGCTGGGCTTGGCGGCGGCTTGATGAAGGGCGAAATCGCCTATTCGCCTGCTGCCGGAAAAGCGGCCATTGCCGCCATGCGTGCAGCCTCCCTTACTTTTGGAGACTATTTCCCGGATGGATCAAACGCGAGCGACACAGAAGCCGCTCCGGCGATCTGGGACAACCGGGCCGGATTTGATGCCGAGATCGCGAAGTTCGCTGCTGCGACCGGCACGGCGATGGAAGCAGCCGGACGCGCCGGACCAGCCGATCTCGATGCTTTCAAAGCGGCGATGGGTCCAGTCTTCGGGACATGCAAGTCGTGCCATGAAGGGTTCCGGGTCAAGAACTAGGATTTCCGGGATCCATAATTCGGGGTGAGGGGAGAACCGTCATGAAAAAGCTCTTGCTGTTCGTGATCGTGCTGGGCGCTGCTGCGGCGCTCGCGGGCTGGTTTCTCTCCGCCCCAACCCGGTTGGACGAAAACACAGTTGCCAATCTCGGACCGGGCGATCCCGTCAATGGTGAACTTGTGTTCTGGGCATCTGGATGCAGTTCCTGCCACGCAGCCCCTGAGGCGAAAGGCGATGACAAGCTGAAACTCGGTGGCGGGCTGCGTCTTGAAACTCCGTTCGGCGTTTTCGTGGCACCAAATGTCTCGCAAGATCCGAATGACGGTATCGGCAACTGGTCGGTCGCTGATCTGGCCAATGCGATGACACACGGGACATCTCCGGATGGCCAGAATTACTACCCGGCCTTTCCGTATGCCTCTTACGCCCGGATGGATCTCGCGGACATCAATGATCTCTTCAGCTTCATGAAGACCCTGCCAGCTGTCGGCGGAGATGCCGGACCGAATGAACTGGCCTTTCCTTTCAACATCCGGCGGGGCGTCGGGCTTTGGAAACGAATGTTTCTGGATCCGGCTCCGGTTGTTGCGGCACCTGTCGGTGGAGAAGATGTGGATCCGGCAATTTGGGAGCGGGGACGGTATCTCGTGGAAGGCCCGGGTCATTGCGGGGAATGCCATACGCCGCGCGATTTTGTTGGCGGTTTGATCCTTTCCGACTGGTTGGGCGGGGCTCCGGCTGCAACGGGTGAGGGGCGGGTGCCGAACATCACCCCTGTCTCGGGAGGATTTGGCAGCTGGAGCGCATCCGACATTGCCTATTACCTGGAAAGTGGATTTACACCGGATTACGATTCTGTGGGTGGGGAGATGGTGCCGGTACAGGAAAACATGGCCCGCCTTCAGGCCTCTGACCGCGAGGCGATCGGGGTTTATTTGAAAGCAATCCCGGCTGTTTCGGGCGCTGCCCAATGATCGCGAGTTGAACTGGACAAGATTTTTCCCAGCATGACTGATTTTACCGTTACGGATGCTGATCCGTCCCGCGACCTTGAAGACGTCAAACGGTTGTTCCGGGCCTATGTGGACTGGCTTGGCATTGACTTGTCGTATCAGGGCTTTGAGGAAGAATTGGCTGCATTGCCTGGCAAGTATGTACCGCCCTTAGGGGCGCTGATACTGGCGAAGACGAGCTCTGATGTCTCGATCGGCTGTGTGGCCCTGCGGCCCATGGCTGATGACGGCATTTGCGAGATGAAACGCTTGTATGTCGCGCCTGAGGGACGGGGAAGCGGGGCCGGCTCCAGCCTGGTGTCCGCCGTTCTCGAACGGGCCAGAAGCGCAGGCTACCGGTATATGCGGCTCGATACACTTCCCACCATGGAAGGCGCTATCCGTTTGTACAAGGCTGCAGGGTTTGTGGAGATCCCGGCATACTATGATACGCCCATTAAAGAGACAGTCTTTCTCCAGTGTACTTTGTAAAGTCGCCACCGAATTATGCGGTTCCGGCAATGCAGTTTGATGGCTGCATTACCGGTTTTGATTAAGCGTATTGTACACTGCAGGATCAACCCCGCCGTGGCAGCATTGGGACTTTAGACGGGATGCACTGCGAACACTGCCTCGATTTCCAGCCGGAGATCCGGTGAAAACAGCTCCTTCACAAACACAAGAGAACTGGCCGGCACGTTTTCATCGTAGCGGTCTGTGAGCACCTTTCGGACTTCGGGAATGTCAGCCGGATCCACTGCGAAGATCGTGACCTTGATCAGGTGCTGCAGGGATGTGTTGCAGCTCTCAGCTAGAATGGAGAGCTGGTCCAGAATGGTTTGTGTTTGCTCCGCAGCGCCTTCGGACTGGCTGTTTGAGCCAAAGGCTGTCAGACCCGACGTGTAGAGCGTATCGCCGTGAATCACGGCATGGCTGTATGGCCCGGCAACGGGGCCAAGTTGATCGACGTTTTGGCGAATTGGAAACATGATTTCTCTCATGATCGGAGCACCTAACCCGGGATGCGCTGCGTGATGTAGGTGGTGGCGTTTTGGACAAAAGGGCCAAAGCAGAATGCAATTACGGCGGCAGCCGGCCATGCCAGCCGGAAGGCAGACATCCATTGACCAAGGAAAGCGTCGCTCCAGCCGAGATTTATCAGGGTGACCCAGCAGGACATCAGAAACGACAAGAAGAAGGACATCAAAGCGGTCGAGATCAGACGATGTCTCATGCGTGTGCCTTGATCGCATCGGCGAAGGTTTTGTCTCCAATTTCTCCAAGCGCTTCGATGTGCCTTACCTCCGTGAGATTTTGTGCCAGATAGGCTTTGGTGTGGTGTGCCTCGAAATGTGCGGCCAAGGCATCCGGATTGGTCCAGCACTCCCACAAGGTGAATTTTGTTGGTTCTTTCAGGTTCTGGCGAATTTCAAACAAGATGCAGCCTGGTTCTTCGCGCGTTTGCGCAACCAGCTTCTGAAGCTCGGATTCTACCTGCTCAAGCTTCGAGCCTGCAGTCATTTCGATACCGGCGCTGATAAAGTAGTGGCTCATGATCATCTCCTGATCTGTTTGGGGACAGGGGAGGTATATGAATTTCATTTTTCATGATAAATACCGATTATCGACAATTTAAATTCCGAAAATGTAATCATGTTGGATGATATTGCGCTCTTTGTACACGTCGCCCAAGCCCGCAGCTTAACGGGTGCCGCCACAGCGCTGGGCTTGCCGGCTGCGACCGTCACCAGGCGATTGCAAAGACTGGAGGACAAGCTCGGGCATCAACTGGTTCATCGCTCAGCCCGCAAATTCGGACTGACTTCTGAAGGAGAAGCCTATTTTCAGGCCTTTGCCGGGATCGTGGAACAGGCGGAGGTCACCGCGCGCAACTTGAGCGCCGAGATGCACGAACTCAGTGGGCCCCTCGTTGTGGCTGCGCCAACCAATATTTCTGTTGGGGCCTTGCAGCCAATGTGGACCGCCTTCATGCGGCAGTATCCAGGCATTCGTCTGGACTTGCGACTGAGCAATTTCAACATCGACCTGTTGGATGAGCGAATTGATCTGGCCCTGAGAATTGGCCCGCAGCAGGATCAGCGTCTTTATCAAAGAAAGATTGGATCCATTTCGACAGCGGTGATGGCAGCCCCATCCTATCTTGAGGGGTGCAACATGCCGGAAAGTCCAGACGATCTCGGGCAGCATGCCATCATCGCCGTCCGAACGATCCCGGCCTGGCGGTTGAGCCACAGGTTGACTGGCAGCACTTCCGAGTTGCATCTCAAGGGAGATGTGATTGTTGATGATATCGCGCTCGTCCGTCAGTTTGCAGAGGACGGGTTTGGCGTGTGTCTATTGAGTGTGACTGAAGCTGCTGAGCCGCTAGAGCAGGGCCGACTAAAACTTCTTCTACCAGACTGGCAGGGTCAGCAAAGGGATATCTATGCTGTCTGGCCAACCGGTAGGCTCTTGAGCGCGCGTGCGAAGTGTCTGCGGGAGTTTATGCGGACCTATCTGGCCGAACGACCTGTGTTTCAAGGACAGCTGCCCGCAGTATAAACTTTGACTTAAGCGGTCAGATCATGCCGCACCAGAGAATTGATTGTGCACATGTTCCGGCAACACCAGGACAATAGCGCGGTAGATCAACTGATCATATCAGGCTGTGTGGGGCTGGCAGCGATAGTAGGGCTGATAGTCGATGTAACCGCTCATCAGGGTCAGGAAAGCCTGGCACTCGTCCCGCGTCTTAAAACAGGCTGTCCGGGCAACCGGGAAAGGCTCTCCCCAGTTCGCTGCGCGGCCGCCGGCAATTCCTTTCCAACCGCTGCCCTGAAACGTGCGGCAGTCATACTGAGTTCCGGATACGACCGGAATGCTGCCGCGGTCGGTATTATAGGTTGGTGCAAAAAGAATATCTGAAGGCGACTGGATCTGGCAGGCACTTAGGGCGAATGCGAGAGTGCCAACCGCAATGAGTCCAAGGCGGTTTCCGGCATTTCGAGTTTTTCTCACAAAATTCGGCATAAAGACCTCTGGCAATCGCGGACGGCATCTCTGTTCAGAGATGTCTTTCAAATCAGAGTTCCGTCGTACAAACATCTGGTCGAAACGTCAAAAGCTATTGTGGCGCAAAATCCGATATGACCAGTTTGTTGGCCTTCTGAAACACGACAATGGACCGATGGCAAAGCCACCGGTCCGTTCAAGAGAAAGGCAGATCTTCCAAAAGGGATGAATTCTGCGGAGTGGTTGGCGTCTATCAGGTCAGCCAGTCGGACGGCGGGACGTTGAAGTCGAACGGATTGTCCAGTCCCTGATCCACGTCATCCCATGCCTGGTAGTGACCGTCTTCCTGAAGCTGGAGGAAAATTGCTTCCAGCTGAGCGTTCAGGATTTCCATACCGCCCCAAGCATCTCCCATGCCGGCAGCAAATTTCTGGATCTCGTTGTACAGCCCGTCCGGAATTTGGTTGAAGTCGATCTGGTCCTGGTCGGAGAACATAAAGAACAGCTCGTCTTCAAACTCATAAAAACGCTCGGCGCCATTCATGTAGACGATTTCGCCTTCAAACATCACCGACAGTGTCATTTCATACATGCCGAAATCGTTCAGCTCGAGCTCAATTCCGAGTTCGAAGGCCATTTCGAATTCTTCAATGCCGTAATCGAAGGCCTCGCCATAGATTTCAAGCGCTTGCTCGTATCCGAACGCAGTCATGATCGGGTTGCCGTTGGCGTCGAAGGCTTCAGCCTGTATCTCCATCCCGGTTTCGAAAGCCATCTCGACATAGAGCTCCCGGAAGGCATTGTCGTAGAAACTGCCTTCAAATTCATGCGCGATGCCAGCCTGATACTCCACCGCGACTTCTTGGCCGTTGAAATTGATGGTCTTGATTTCTGTCGTGCGTTCTTCGGCCAGCGTGAGGATGTTAATTTGTCCGTACTCTGTGGTGTACGTGTAGTTTTCCATCTCCAGGCTGAAGTTAACCTGTTGCTCGCCGGAGCCTGCCTGGACATCGACCTGGGAACTGAGACCGCCCTGCGGCCCTTCTGCAAGGTCGCCAGTCGGCAGATTGTCTTTACCGTCGAGATTGTAAGGATCCAGGTTCAAGAACGGCAGATCGTTGAACTCGACCGGACTGGTTGAAACATCCAATGCGTCCGGCACCGTCCAGCCGAATTCATCCAGATCGTTCATGAAGGAAGAGGTGTTGGTGGTTCCGTTCTGATCACCTGGCGGCCCAGCCGGGATATAGAGGTCTATCGGCATGACTGGCGCGGTGTTGATTGAAAACGGCAGGGGATGGGTAGGCTGGTAAGTCATTGTATTGCTCCTCCGCAAGGACCATCGTTTTGGACACTGTTGTCCGGTTGTGACGGTTACGATTTGGTCGTGATCGGAGAAGATTTCAAATTAAACTGTCTTCATTAAATGCCTGTAATATTAATATTATTCTTCAATGTCTCTGATCTATATTTCGTTATCCGAATAAATATTCTGAAGAAATATTGGAGAAGAATAGTTGTTATTTGACTGGAAGGAAAAATACCGGCGCGAGCGGCGCCGGTATGTTTCATAAGTCTCGGATGCTCGGCTCCTTTCGAAACGATCAGCTTTAGGCGCTCAATCGATTTCGATTAAGCGCCCGCTGATCTAGTTGACTGTAATCCAGCGCAGCATCAGGAAATTATCGGCCCGCTGGGTCAGATCGACCGTGTCCTTGGAGCCCCACAGCAGGGGCTGGATGTGGAGCGGCACGTAGACCACATCGTTGCGGACGGTGAGAGCGATCTCATCCAGCATTTGCTGCCGTTTGGCCGGATCAATCTCCCGCTGGATTTGCGGCAAGAGCGCATCCACCTCGGGGTTTGAGTAGCCGCCAAAGTTCCAGCTGCCGAGCTTCTTCTCATCATTTCTCGTGGTGACGAGGAACCGGATTGGGTGTTCGGCGTCGAACGTTCCGGGTGACCAACCCAGGAGATACATGTCGAAATTGCCGGAGCGAAGTTCTGGCCAGTAGCTGCGGACCGGCATGGCATTCAACTCTGCGCGCATACCTGCCTGTGTCAGCATCGCCGCGATTGCCTTGCACAGCGCTTCATCATTGATGTAGCGGTCGTTGGGGCACATCAGTCCGAAAGAGAAGCCATCCGGATAACCAGCGTCTGCCAGCAAGGCCTTGGCAGCGGCTGGGTCATAGCCAAACCGGTCTGATGCTGCAGAGCTGTATCCTTTCATTTGCGGGCTGACGAGTTGCGTTGCCAATTCCGCGCTGCCGCGCATGATCTTGTCGATCATGGCTTCGGTATTGATCGCCATTTGCACCGCTTTGCGAACCCGAACGTCCTGGAAGGGGTTTTTGCCGGTCGTTTCCTTTGAATACTTCAAGGTGTCGTGGGCGTGCCCGAAGCCGAGCATGATGACCCGGGCTTCAATGCCCTGATGCAGTTTCAGTCCTTGCTGATTGGCAACCCGATTGACGTCCTGAACCGGAACCGGATTGATCAGATCGACCTGACCGGAGAGCAGTCCAGAAACGGCCGTCGCCGGATTGGCGATTGGCAAGAAGGTGGCCTTGGTGAGATTGTGCTCCTTGGTATCCCACCAACCATCAAACGGTTCCAGCACGGTCTCGACGCCGGGTTGCCGGCTGACGACCTTGAACGGCCCCGTGCCGTTTGTGTTCAGCGTGGCGTAAGTTTCTGCATCCTTCGCGGGAAGGGCGGCATCATTTGCTTCGGCCCAATCCTTGTCGAGGATCATAAAGTTTGCGATGGAATCGGGAAAGATCGGGTCGGGGGCGTGGGTCAGGAAATCGACCGTAAAGTCATCGACCACTTCAACGCTTTTTACCGGAGCAAACCAGGATGCGGTGTCTGAGGCCTCGGATGAAGCGCGTTGATAGGAGAACAAGACATCTTCAGCGGTAAACTCAGCTCCGTCATGAAACTTCACGCCCCTGCGCAAGTTAAAGCGCCATCCGTCCGTTCCAATCGGCTCCCAGCTCTCGGCAAGGGACCCCTCGATGTCCATGGACTTGCCGCGCCTGACAAGACCTTCATAGACATTGTTCAAGAACCCGAGCACCGGTGCGGAGTTGACTGCATGCGGGTCCATCGTCTGCGGATCGGTCGGTGACGACCAGCGCAGTTCAGCAGCCTGGGTTACCGAGGCGGACGTGAGAAGGGCGGCGGTCAGCGTGAAACCGGCGGTGCGCCGAAACCATCTGGACGATGTACGGGTCATGATATCCCTGCTTGTCATTATGAAGTCACTCCGATCACACTAAGCGACTTCACGGCCAAAGAAAAACCGGATCCGTTTCCGGACCCGGTAATAATTTCACAAGACTGTGAAGGGGCTTACGCCTTGCCGGTCACCTGAAGCGCAAAGGCTTGCACGAGGGCAACTTCCTTCAGCCGGTCAAAACGTCCCGATGCCCCGCCATGTCCGGCGTCCATATTGGTTTTGAGCATTACGAGACTGTCACCGGTCTTTGTCGCGCGGAGTTTGGCAACCCACTTGGCCGGTTCCCAGTAGGTCACACGCGGGTCGGTCAGACCTGCAAGGGCGAAGATCGGCGGGTAGTCCTTGGCTTCGACATTGTCATAAGGCGAATACGAAGCGATGTACTCATAGGCGCCCTTGTCGGTGATGGGGTTGCCCCACTCAGGCCATTCCGGCGGGGTGAGGGGCAATGTGTCATCCAGCATGGTTGCCAGCACATCGACAAACGGGACTTCAGCAACGATGCCGCCGAATTTCTCTGGCGCCATGTTCGAGATCGCACCCATCAGCATACCGCCGGCCGATCCGCCCTGCGCAATGATCTTCTCGTGGCTTGTGAAGCCGTCCTTGACCAGATGATCTGCCGCCGCGATAAAATCTGTGAAGGTGTTCTTCTTGTTCTCCCGCCGTCCGGCCTTGTACCAGCCGAAGCCTTTTTCCTTGCCGCCGCGGATATGGGCAATGGCATAGACAAACCCGCGATCGACCAGCGAAAGACTGTTCGTGTTGAAGCTGGCCGGGATGGAAATGCCATAAGACCCGTATCCATAAAGCAGGAGCGGTGCGGAGCCGTCCAGCGGTGTGTCCTTCCGGTAGAGAATTGAGACCGGCACCATTTCGCCGTCAGCCGCCGGTGCCATCAGCCGCCGCGTGACGTAATCATCTGCCTTGTGGCCGGAGGGCACTTCCTGTTCCTTGCGCAAGGTGCGTTCGCCTGTTGCGACATTGTAGTCGAACGTTTGTGACGGCGTCGTCATGGATGAATAGGAAAAGCGGATGGTCTCTGTGTCGAATTCATACCCGCCAGACAATCCCAGCGAATAAGCTTCCTCGTCAAAGGCGACATAATGTTCGTTGCCGTGTGAAAGGTTACGGATGACGATCCGCGGCAAGCCATCTTCCCGCTCCAAACGGGTCATGAATGTCTTGTAGACACAGTGGGACAGGATCAGGCACCCGGCCTTGTGCGGCACCAGATCGCGCCAGTTTTCCCGACCTGGTGTGGCTTTCGGAGCCGTCACGATCTTGAAGTCTTCCGCCCCGTCGGCATTGGTCAGGATGTAAAGCGTGTCGCCATGGTCATCGACGGAATACTCGATGCCGGTTTCGCGAGCAGCGATCAGGGCGGGCGCTGTTGTGGGCTGATCCGCCGGGATCATCCAGATTTCGGACGTCTCGTGATCATGAATGTCGATGACAATCGTGTCGCCGGACTGCGTTTTGCCGACACCCATGAAGAAGCCAGGGTCTTTTTCTTCGTAGACGAGCACATCCGTTGCTGGGTCCGCACCAATTTCATGGCGGAACAGTTTGGACGGCCGGTGATTGGCATCAAGGCGGATGTAAAAGACATATTTGCTGTCCGCGCAGAAAACACCGCCGCCGCTCGTGTCTTCGATGACATAACCGGTGTCTTTGCCTGTCTCCAGATCGCGGAACTGGAGGGAGTAATACTCAGACCCCTTGTCGTCGTAGGCCCAAGCCAACAGCTTATGGTCCGTGGAATGGCTAGCGCCGCCGATCTTGAAATAGGCTTTGCCGTCGGCTTCCTTATCACCATCCAGCAAGATAGTCTCTTCACCACCATCGCGCGGCGTCCGGTAGAAGATCGGCTGCTGTCCGCCCGTCTTGTATTTCAGGCTGTAGGCATAAGGGCCATCAGGGGAGGGAACCGCGCTGTCATCTTCCTTGATGCGTCCTCGCATTTCGGAAAACAACGTTTCCTGCAAAGCTTTCGTCGGCGCCATTTGCGCCTCGTGATAGGTGTTTTCCGCCTCAAGATACGCCCGGATGTCGGCATCTAGGACACTGGGGTCTTTCATGACCTCCTGCCAATTGTCGGCCCGCAGCCAACTGTAGGCGTCTTGCCGGGTAATGCCGTGGGTTTCAATTTGGACGGGGCGCGCTTCAGCGCGTGGAGGGAGCGTGTCGTTTTTCATGAAATCGGAGGTAAGGTGTTTGCCCGGTCAAGGCAAGGGCGATCAAGCGTGGCCTGTGTCCTGCCACATCACCTGTATTTCACGCGATCGGGAAACGCACTCAGATCGAGCCTGTCCGCCACTGGGCTCGTTTTTCCGATGAAGAGGATCGACTCGTTTGCCTTGATCTCGTTAATTGAAATTTCTGAGGGAGATTTGCCGTTCAGCAGTATTTCTGCCGCCAACTCCGCAGCAGCCTCGCCGCGCTGCCAATACGCTTCGCCAAAGGCCAAAGAAACACCATGGTCCACCAGCGCCGGGGACGCTGTCACACTCACGATGTTTGGCGGCAATATTTGCTTCAAAAGATAAGCTTTCTGTACGAATGATGATGTCGAGGTGACATAGACAACATCTGCGGCTTCCAGCTGTGACCTCATCAGTTCCACATGCAGTTCGGCATCTTCCACATCGGGAATGAACCGCACACGCAGCGTTTGTTTTTCCAAAACATCCGCGACATTTGTAACCTTATCGGCTTCTGTGGTGGAGTTGGGTTCTCTAGGATCGAACAACACCGCTATGGTTTCATACGGGTAGACCTGCTCCAGCAACTGCAAGATGACTTCTGCGGAAAGGGATTGTTTGACACCGGTCGCGCCGCGCGTTGGCATATGCATCGACAGCGTGATGTTATTGCCGATCGGATCTGACACGATGTTAAAAACCACCGGAACATTGCCCACCCCGAAATTGAGAAGGGTATTGGTTGCAGTTGTTCCGAAGGTGTAGATAAGGTTTCTCTTTTCAAGATCGGACCGATTGGCCCTCAAGAAGCCTGCAAGATTGGTTTCACTCCGCCCGGCGTCGAAATGATGGAATTTTGCCTTTATTCCGAGCTCGCTCAGCCGCGACAAAAAACCTTGTTCAGCGGGGGTCATTCCACGCCACGTGATTATCTGGATGTCCTGTTGATCAGAGGCGGAAGACCCGCCGCCAGGGAATGCCAAGCATAGGAACGACGCCATCAGTAATAATGTCAGGGTCTTTTCGATAATACGAAACACGTCTTCCCGCTTGTGAGATAGCTTTCAAGGTTTTGGTCGGGTGTATGCAGGTTGTCGGCACAATCCTATTTCACAAAGTCTTATGAATCCATTTCATTAAACTTAGCTTTTTGCGACTTATGTCTCTGAAATATTAGGTATATTTGCCGATAAGGGCTATCTTTATGAGCTCGGCATTCAAATTTGGCTCGTAGAACTACGGCCTTGATAGGTCGGCGCTCTCGATTGAGGGGGCATCTGAAACTGTTGAACAGTTCAGACAGCCGCTGCGAGGCGACGCTTACCCTTCATCAGAATGAATATCATGATGGTGATGTTGAGGAAGTTCCAGGCAATGCCGTTAAGAAACGCTGCTTGGTATGAACCCGTCAGGTCGTAAATCCAGCCGGATAGCCATCCTCCCAACGCCATTCCGAGAATGGTTCCCATAATGACGAGCCCGACCCGTTGTCCGGCCTCACGGGCAGGGAGGTATTCGCGGACAATTACGGCATAGCTCGGGACGATCCCACCCTGGCTCAGCCCAAAGATCAGGGACACGAGATAAAGAGATGCAAGCCCGTTGAAAGGTATGAACAAGAACAGGGCAGCGCATTGCAAGACTGAGCCGATCAGCAGGGTTCGAACGCCGCCGATCTTGTCGGCCAATACACCCGACACCAGCCGGCTGGCAACGCCTGCGGCTGTCATGATTGCGATCATTTCAGCGCCCGGCGCAACACCATATCCAAGGTCGACGCAGTAGGCGACAATGTGGACTTGGGGCATGGCCATGGCGACACAACAGCCCAACGCTGCCACAAACAACAGCAGCTGAAGCGCTTGCGGTGACAATCCTGCAGAAGCGTGGTGGAAAGCGGAAGGAGCAGGAGCTGTGCTAAACGCCGATTCTGGTGGCCTTCTGCGCAATGCCAAAGCGAGCGGGATCATCGTGACGAGACAAATGAAAGCGATGAGCAAGTAGGTATCGCGCCAGTCTCCCGTGTTAAGGTTCCATTTGATCAAGGACGGCCAGAGCACGCCGGCCAGATAGTTTCCGCAGGCAGCGCAGGCAACTGCCAAACCACGTCGTTTGACGAACCAGTGAGAAACGTCAGCGACAAGCGGGCCGAAGGTTGCCGAGGTTCCAAGGCCGATCAGCAATCCTTGTGCGAGCGAAAACACCCAGATGTTTGGCGCGACGGCAGCGAGCGCGAAACCTGCGCCGAGACTAACGGCTGAAGCGATGACCGGCAGGACAATGCCGTACCTGTCGACAACCCTTCCGAGAAGGTAGTTGCCAAGACCAAAGCCGATCATCGTCAGCGTGTAGGGTAGGGCAGATCCGGCCCGGTCAATGCCAAAGTCCACTTGGACAGCCGGCATGATAATCACCACCGCCCACATTCCCGCGCCACCAAGCGTGCTCAGCAGGATCGAGACAGCCAAGCGAAACCAGGCGTATGACCCATCGGGCGCAAAAGGATCGTTAGTGGCGGTGGTAGACATCGGCAATTCTCAAGGAAAACTTGCCGGAATGACTATCAGGTCAGGTCCTTTGCGGCCAATGAATATCCTTGAAGCGATCGACAAGCAGCGTGAATGGATCCCCGGAACTGTTTTGGCTTCCAGGTGTCACCCAGCGTTGATATCGCTCGCGCACATTTGTGTCCGCTCGCCGTTTTCAAGCTCAAACGCTGCACAATCTGTTTCTGTTTGTGCGCCCGGGATATGCCTTGCGACAGGGGCTGTGAGAGCTTTCTGGCCCAAACTCCAAAATTCTCCATCCTTGTATCCAACCAGGTGCAGGGCTCTGCGATTGTTGGATGGCAGTATGATGAAGGGCAGGAATTGAGCATCGGCTTTGACCGTTGCGCTCAGGTTTTGCTCTCGCGCGCCAATCTTGTGATTTGAAAATCCACGGAGCGCGTGCGCCAGCTCCAGTTTATTCCCTTGCCAGCGTGCGATTTGCAATGTTCCGCCAATGTGCGGCGTTTCAACGAACGCAATCTGCTTTTGTCCGGTCCCGAGATAATCCGCGATCCCGGCAATGTTGAGCCAGCGGCTCGTCCGGCCGATGGGCCGGGAACTTGCAAGTTCAACCAATTGATCGCCTTGAAGCCCAAAAACAGCTACACTCGCACCAGCTGACAGAAAGGCGCGGATAGTCACGATTTCCGGCTTACCGTCGCCGTTCAGATCAACAATTCGCGGTGTGCGATCTTCAAACACCTGATCGTGTGGCAGGGTCACAGTGTAATCGTTTCCGCCGACTTTGAGATGCAGCGATCCGCCCTCAATCCCATCGCCCAAAATCGCATGACCATAGCGATCCGTGGGGGTGCCGTACCAGGCGGCATAGGTCGTTCCATTGTGGTGAAGTTTTGCGACGTCACCGTCCGGCAACCGGTCCTGTGCTGCAACGCTATCCTTCATTGCCAGGGCGCCAATCAGCACCGCTGGCAGCATCAGGAGTTTCAAGCAAGCCGTTACCGTCATCACATATCCTTTGCGAGCCAAGAAGAGAAGCCGTTGGCCCGCGGAGCCAAACTGTTCGCTTCCATTTTCCTGACGGTACTCACGTGTAGATGTTTGTGGGGTAAATCCTTCGTTACGCGCGGTTTATTGCAGATAGCTGTCGACGATCTGCCAATATCTTGGATCCCGCCAAACCTTTGAAACAGCCTTTGACAAGCGGGCTTTCAGGGCGGGGGAGACAGACTTGTTGGCAGCCAGCCATTGCACCCCGTGCGAAAGTGGGGCCCCGACCTGAAGGCGGGTGTGATCAAAGCCCTGCTTGCGAGTGATGTAACTTGCGCGCATCGAAATGGTGTACCAGGCGTCTACACGTCCGGCCTGGAGCATCCGGGCCATCTGTTCTGCGGTGGCAATCTCGGTTAGGTTTGTCAGGCCATTTCGCCGTAAGATACGGGCCCTCTGGCTGCCCAGATGCACTCCGATGACCTTGTTGTCTGCCAGCGCCTGTTCAAAGCTGTCGATTTGCTCATCGAGAGTGATGAAGGCGCTTTCCGTGTAAATCAGAGGGGCAATGTATTTCAGTTTTTCGCTGCGTTTTCGCGTGTAGGCCAGGGAAAAAATGAGAGACCCCGGCGTGTTTTCGACGAGCACCTGCGCTCGTTTCCAAGGTGCAAACCGGATATCGAGTTCGATATCCGCCTCTTTCGCGACCAGTTCCATGATCTCAACGGCGATGCCCCGTTCCTCGGCATTGATCGACAAGGGGGGAAGAAACCCAGTGTAGGCGATGATCTTGTCTTGGCTTCGGGCCCCTGCGGTGAAGGCAGCGTATAAGCTTGCCCCCAACAGGACATGTCCCAGTATCCGAAGAATAGGCAAGGTGTTTCCCCTGAAAGTGCGGCGAGTTATCAGGGGAAATACCAGTGTTATGTTAAAGGAGGCCTAAAGTCCCGCAAAGAAGTGTCATGAATGAGTTCAATGGTTTGGGCTTTCATAATGTCTCGCTGAAAGCCGCCATTTGCCGCAACGAAACTCTGCGGCACTACTCTTTTGGCTCAAAGGACATCGCGTGGCCGTTCAGGCAATAGCGCAGTCCTGTTGGCGGCGGGCCGTCTGGAAAGACATGCCCAAGATGTGCATCGCATTTGTTGCATCTGATTTCCGTACGGATCATGCCGTGGGACCGGTCCTCAATCTCGCGTATCGCACCAGGATGTGCTGCTTCGAAGAAGCTCGGCCAGCCGCAGCCCGCATCAAACTTGGTGTCCGAATGGAAAAGCTCGGCACCGCAGCAGACGCAATCGTAGCGGCCGGCGTTGAAGCTGTTCCAGTAGGGGCCCGTATAGGGGCGTTCCGTGCCCGATTGACGGGTGACATAAAACTGCTCGGGCGTGAGCTGCGCCATCCATTCAGCCGTTGATTTTTTGATTTTTGTGTCGGTGTCGTCGCTCATTGTCTTTTCCTAGCTTTGTACCGACTAAAAGATAAGAAAATCACTGGAACCGGCAAGAGGCGGAAGCTCATCCGCCAAGGACGCTCATTGAGAATTTGACACGGTTTCCGCCTTCCTGACGGGCCTGAAAAACACAAGATTCTGAAGCAGCTAACAGAAACTCTGAGCTTTCCGCCACGCCTTTGTGTTCGGCAACTGCGCAGGCTGTACCGACCGAAGCGGTAACGACACCGTTATGAGCGGCGTTCCCCGGGTTGGGGATCCCCAAGTCTTGAATCGCGACTTGTATATAGGCGCTGATGGTTTCAGCGCCCATTTCGTGTGTTCGAGGCAAAAGCAATGCGAACTCCGACATCGCAATCCGGGCGGCAACGTCGGCGGGTCGGCGCGCTGTGTCTTTCAGAACGTCTGCCACTTTCGCCACGCAGTCGTCTGCAGCGCTTTGTCCATACTGTTCGGAAATCGCGTCAAACTTGTCGACCGAAACCTTGATAAGAGTTGTGTGGGTGTTTTCGCGTAGTGCGATCGCCCACTCCCTGTTCAATGTGTCTTCGAAAGCGCGGCGATTGAAGAGACCGGTCAAGGCATCCGTCTGCGTGGCCGCTTCAAGCAGCCCTTCGAGTTCCTTTTGCCGTGCAATGCTCCGAAAGAAGACAGCAAAAGCGGCCGGTTCTCCGTCATTTTCGATGAGGTGCGTGGTCACTTCGGCCCAAACAAGCGAGCCATGTGCCGAGCGAAGCTGTAGGTCGGCATGGGGCAAGCTGACGTCTGGTGTTGCAGATCCAGACAGAATCTTGTGAAGCGTCTCCGCCTCCGGGTTGGGAGGGCCAAGGTAGACGAGGTCACTTAAATGTTCCGGCAACTTTTCGGAGTCCCAGCCAAACAAGCGGGAAGCGGACGGTGAGGCATACTCCAAGGTTCCGGTGAGGCTCAGCTGAAGGATTGCGTCGCCGCTGAGAGACAACAGTGTTTCGAAATTCAAATTGCTCGGCTGCGAAGCTGCAGCTCCGGACGCTGTCCCCCCATTTTGGTCCAAAGCCATGCGTTGCCTCGCTTAATTTTGCCGCTGAAACCACCGCGACGTTTCTTAAAGTGAACGGTATTAGGGGCGTGAAATCAAGAGGCTTACGGTATTAGGGGATTGTTCGCGGATCTACTGCGCGATCCAGCACGCAGTCCCGTAGAAATCGTTGTTTACGTATGAGACCAGTTTCATCTTAGGTGTTGCTTTGCAGTGGGATGCTTCCTGCTGATTTGGTTGACCGGCGGGCGGGCCAAGGCTGAATGTCGCAAAAAGACAAATGGAATCAATTTTTAAATACTTTTGCACGAAGCTCGCAGCGTCAAGGGAGGAAGCACCCTAGCGTTGAGTAAGGTATTGAATGGTCACGCGTTGTGCCTTGAAGTCCAAAAAACGGGTCCCAATTACGCACCTGACAGTTCCTATCCCGCTATTATGCCCCCCAAAGACATCGATTCGTTCAGCATATCCGCGATGCTCCATCGGCAACCGTAACGAAAGATCAGTATGACGCCCGCAGTTACTGACGAAACCACGCTTCTGGCTGTGCTTGCGCCGTTCGCGGCTGCAGTGGCCGCGCCGTTCTTGACGAAGTGGTTCAAACACAACGCGGCGTGGCCGCTGGCGGTGGTTCCCGCGCTCATCTTTCTGCATTTCACAGGTTTTGTCGCACCTGTTTCGGAGGGCCAGTCCTTCGTTGCAGCGGTCGCTTGGGCGCCGAGCTATGGTGTGAACTTCTCCATTTATGTCGATGGATTGTCTACGCTTTTTGCGCTTCTGATCTCAGGGATCGGAACCTTCATTATTCTGTATGCCGGTGGCTATCTGAAAGGCCATCCGCAGCAAGGCCGGTTCTTTTCGTTCCTGTTTCTTTTCATGGGCGCAATGCTTGGGCTCGTGCTCGGCAACAACCTGATTTCCATGTTTATTTTCTGGGAGTTGACGTCGATCACGTCCTTCCTGTTGATCGGCTTTGACCACCTTCGGGCGGCGTCCAGACGAGCAGCAATTCAGGCCTTGGTGGTGACAGGCGGTGGCGGCTTGATTTTGCTGGCCGGGTTCATTGTCATCATTTCTGCGACCGGTGAAATCGAGATGTCGGTGCTTCTGGCTTCGCCCGATATCATCAAGGACACAGGCCTTTATGTGCCAATTTTCCTGCTGGTACTCGGCGGAGCGTTTACGAAATCAGCCCAGTTTCCGTTTCATTTCTGGCTTCCCAATGCGATGGAAGCGCCGACGCCCGTCTCCGCGTTCCTTCACTCCGCAACGATGGTCAAGGCAGGTGTTTACCTCCTTATGCGCATGCACCCGCTTCTCGGAGACACCGCGCTCTGGACGACGGTGTTGCCGCTCTTTGGCGGTGTCACTTTGTTGGTGGGTACCATTCTGGCCGTGCGTCAGACCGACTTGAAGTTGATGCTGGCCTACACAACGGTGGCGTCTCTCGGTCTTCTCGTCATGTTGACCGGCACAAGCCATGAAAAAGCGCTTGAGGGCGCGGTTCTGTATCTATTGGCGCACTCGCTGTTCAAGGGCGCGCTTTTCATGGTTGCCGGAACCATCGATCACGAAGCCGGCACCCGGGACATCCGATATCTTGGTGGCTTGCGCTCCGCGATGCCGATCACGTTCGGGGCTGCCTGTCTGGCAGGGCTGTCGATGTCAGGACTTCCGCCCTTCATTGGTTTTATCGCCAAGGAAGTTCTTTACTACGGTACATGGGGATGGCCGGACTTTGGCCTCCTAATCACTGTCGTGGCCGTTGTCGGCAACTCATTGATGCTGGTGATCGCAGCGGCCGTTGCGATAAAGCCGTTCTTCGGCCCAGCGGTGGACACTCCGAAACACGCTCACGAGGGGCCGGTGTTGTTGTTTGCCGGTCCGGTGGTGTTGTCTGTGTTGGGGTTCATCCTTGCGGTCATCCCGCACACAACAGGCGTTCTGTTTATCGGACCAACTCTGTCATCCTTGATCGGATCTTTCACCGAGATCGATCTGCATCTTTGGCCGACCAAGATCAACGCCCCGTTGATCTTGTCTTTGATCACGATCGGCATGGGGATTTTCCTGTTTACCCAGCTCGACAAGCTCAGAGCTTTCATAGCTGGAACGCTGACCGCCATCGGTTGGGGACCGGACAAAGGCTTTGACCAGGCAATCGCCGGTATTGTGTCGTTGTCTTCGGCCATTACCAGGGTGGTGCAGGGCGGTAAGATGCAGACCTATATGGCGCTGACCTTTCTGGCCGCCGGTGCCGCGGTATTGGTGCCGGGGTATATTGGCGGCGGATGGCCAGCCATGCCGAAAATGCCGACCTATACGTTCTATGAGTGGAGCATTTTCCTAATCGCGGTGCTCGGTCTGATCTCGGTGCTGGTCGCAAAGACACGTCTGACCGCCATCGTCTCTCTCGGCATCCAGGGCTTTGCCGTTGCCCTGATCTTCCTGCTATTTGGTGCTCCGGATCTGGCCTTCACCCAGTTGATGGTTGAAACGCTGTCGGTGGTTATTCTGGCGCTTGTGATGACCCGCCTGAACCTGTCTCCACGGGATCATCGCAATGGTGTCTCCACACTGGTTACCGGCGCTATCTCCGTATCGGTCGGCCTTGGTCTTGGCTTGACCTTGATGGCGATTACACAGCAGCCCTTCGACCGCAGACTTTCGGACTTCTTCACCGAGTACAGCAATTCAATTGCCTACGGCCGGAACATCGTGAACGTCATCCTCGTTGACTTCCGCGGCATTGATACGCTCGGTGAAATCGCGGTGGTTGCCCTGGCCGGGCTTTGTGTCCTTGCGCTGATCCGCGTGCACACGAAAAAGACACTTCCTGAGGACGAGGTCATTGATCCGTCCGATACAGGCGCAAAGAAGGAGGCCGTGTAATGCGTACCGTCATTTTCCGAACCATTGCGCCGTATCTGTCCGCTCTAATGGTGCTTTATTCCATCTTCGTCCTTCTGCGCGGACACAATGAACCGGGCGGCGGTTTCATCGGTGGGCTGATTGCAGCCTCTGCACTCGCAATTTTCGGTATTGCCTGCGGGGTTGCAGCTGTGCGCCGCGCGATCAAGGTGCATCCCATGAGCATCGCCGGCTTTGGCTTGTTCATGGGAGCTGCAGCAGGCGTGATCTCGTTGTTCACCAATCAGCCTTTCATGACCAGCCAGTGGTGGCCGATCGATCTGTTCAATGTCCAGATCAAGCTGTCGACACCGTTGATCTTCGATATTGGCGTCTACCTGGTGGTGGTGGGCGCGATCAGTTCGATTGCGTTGGCGCTGGAAGAAAGGGAGAGCGACTGATGGAAACCGGTCTTTCTATCCTTGTCGGGCTGTTCTTCGCTGTCTCCGTCTACCTCATGCTTTCCAAGCAGCTGGTGAGAATGTTGCTCGGCATCGCTATCCTCGGAAACGCGGTCAACATGTCGATTTTCGTCAATGGCCGTTTGACCCGTGAGGTGCCGCCCGTCATTCCGGAAGGGTTGATGGTGCCAACAGAGGTGATCGCCAATCCGTTGCCGCAGGCGCTGGTGCTGACTGCTATCGTGATCTCCTTTTCCTTCTTTGCGTTCCTCCTTGTGCTGGCCTTCCGGGCCTACCAGGAAGTCGGCACGGACGACGTCAACGAAATGCGCGTCGCCGAGCCTGAGAACGATCCGCTTCCGCCGCAAGGGTACTGATCTGACATGGCCAGCACTTATTCTTCTGAAAAAGTCGACTATTCCGCAGCCATGAACCTTGAGCCTGTGGCGGCCGCGGACTGGTTGATCGTGGCGCCGGTTCTGGTTTCGCTGATCGGCGGTGCCGTCTGCCTGATGATGCGCAAGAACACAGACGCCCAGCCGAAACTGGCGATGCTTTTCCTGGCGCTTCTCGTCTTGGTCAACTTCGGGCTTTTGATCCGTGTTTTGGATCAAGGTGTTATCACGATGGTGATGGGAGGCTGGCTGCCGCCGTTCGGGATTGCCTTTACCGTTGATGCGCTTGGTGCCACGCTGTCGCTGATTGCTTCGATTGTTGCGTTTTGCGCCGGTCTTTATGGAATTGTGACCGTTGGGGCTACGGGGCGCAGATACGGGTTTTATCCGTTTCTTGTCTTGCTCATGGCCGGGGTGTGCGGCGCGTTTTTGACCGGGGACATCTTCAACCTCTATGTTTGGTTCGAAGTATTGCTGATCTCGTCCTACGGCATGCTGGTTCTCGGCAATGAAAAGCCCCAGTTGGACGGCGCCGTCAAATACGGCGTTTTGAATCTCATCGGCACGAACTTTTTCCTGATCGGAACCGGCATGATTTACGGCGTGTTCGGCACGCTGAACATGGCGGACATTGCGATGAAGATGTCTGAGCTCGACAGCCCGGCGTCCGGAACGCTTCTCACCATCGCAGTGCTTTATTTCCTGGCGTTTGCAATGAAGGCGGCGGCTTTCCCTGTCAATTTCTGGCTCCCCGCGTCCTATCACACGCCAAACATTGTGGTGTCTGCAGTGTTTGCCGGGCTTCTGACCAAGGTTGGTGTCTATGCGCTGCTGAGGATTTTCGTACTGATCATGCCGGGATCCCGCGAAGCACTCGCAGACCTCTTTGCCCTGGTGGCGATCCTGACGCTTATGACTGGCGCTTTCGGCGCCTTGGCGCAAAGTGAGCTCCGGCGTTTGCTCGGTTATCTTGTGATTGCCGGGATTGGCTCCATGCTGGCGGGCATTGCAGTGGGGACCACCCTCGCGCTGTCGGGAGCGATCTTCTATGCGGTTCATTCGATCATCGTGATGACAGCGTTGTATATGGCCAGCGGGATCGTGAACATGATGTCGGGCACCTACGATCTACGTCAGTTGGGTGGGCTCTATCAAAGGAACGTTGCCTTTGCGGCCGTTTTCCTGGTGCTTGCCTTCGCTGTTTCGGGACTGCCGCCCTTTTCCGGTTTCTGGCCGAAGGTCTTGTTGGTCGATGCTGCGTTCGCCGATGGCAGGGCCTTGCTTGGTGCCGCCATTCTGCTCAGTGGCTTCTTGACGACCATCGCGATGGGCCGTGTGTGGATCTACGCGTTCTGGCGAGGCGGACCGGAAGGGACGCCCGACGGCGAGAGTGTGGGGCCGGGGGCGGCCGCCGCAGTTGCTGGTGGACGGGCTGCGGGACTGGCGGGGCCAGCCGTTTGGCTTCCGCTTGGCATTTTGACGGCAATGATTGTCTATTTCGGTTTGCAGCCGGAGTGGATGCTTGAACTCTCAACACGCGGAGCTGTTGGTCTGGTGGAACCGCGCGGCTACCTGCGCTCTGTATTCGGGGGGCTGTGATGACAAGCCTATTTTTGATCAATATCCTCATGGCGCTTGCTTGGGCGGCTGTGACGGGGAGTTTCAGCGAGATCAATCTGGCCCTTGGTTTCGTTCTCGGAACAGCTGCTCTCTACCTGATCCGTGAACAGGTCGGGACCACGGCCTACTTCAGCCGTGTCGGCAAGGCGTTCAACCTGGCCGCAACCTTCGTTTACGAGTTGGTATTGTCCGCCTGGCGGGTGGCGACCATCGTTGTGCGGCCGAAGATCGAGCTGCAGCCCGGTTTTATTGCCTATCCATTGACGGTGGACCGTGATTTTGAAATCACAATGCTGGCGAATCTGATCACCCTGACGCCAGGTACTCTGTCGGTGGATGTCTCTGCAGACCGCAAGACGCTTTATGTTCATTGTATCGATGTACCGGATCCGCAAGCCACGATTGACGACATCAAGAACGGCTTTGAACGCAAGATCCTGGAGGTGTTCAGATGAGCTCTCTCGACGCTTTTGCAGATGCGTATCTCGCCTGGGCCGTAAAGGCATCGCTCGGGATCCTGAGCATCTCATTCCTGATCATTGTGTACCGGATCGTGAAGGGGCCAAGCTTGCCGGATCGCGTGGTTGCCCTTGATATGCTGGTTGCGGTTGGCATTGGGTTCATTGCCGCGGTCGGCCTTCTGACCGGCTATTACCTTTATATCGATATCGCAATCACACTTGGCCTGGTCGGGTTTCTGGCAACCGTTGCCTTCGCCCGCTTCATCTTGAACCGGGGTGCGGCAGGGGATGCCACGATCATGGATGAGGTCAAAGATAGTATTAGGCGGCGGGAGGCAGGCCAATGAGCGCGGTTGTTACGATCCTCGCCGGGACCATGCTCGTCATCGGCTCCTTGTTTGCTCTGGTTGCATCCATTGGCATAGTTCGGTTGGAAGACGTTTACATGCGCACGCATGCGGCTTCAAAAGCTGGAACGCTTGGCTCAGGTCTCATGCTCATCGCTCTTGCGGTCTATGCGGCAGACTTGGCCGTTGCAACACGCGCTTTGGCCGGTGTCATATTCTTTCTTTTGACTGCCCCGATTTCGGCGCATCTGCTTGCTAAGGCTGCTTATGAAGCTGGATACCGTCCTTGCGCGGATACGAAAGAAGACGCCATGGCCGAGGTTTTTCCGCAAAAAGACTGATTTGAAACCGGTTGTGACTGCCGAAGCGCAGCAGTCTTGACCTTGCGGTAATACTTTTGATTAGGTGTGGATCAATGATCCGTAGAATGATCATTATTTCCGAGACCTAGTTTTTTATTGCATCCATTAGACTTTTATTTGAGAGCGGGGCTTGTCTGTGCAAGCCTTGGTCTATATAAGGCTGTCAACAACGCCTGCAAAGTAGAGTCTTTGTCGATTCTCGCCATTGTAAGTATCCCTATTCTTATGTTTGCTTACGGAGTTTGGACTTGCAGGTAATCATAGCCGCAGTTTTGAATTTCAGTAGAGAACAGGTGTGAGATGACTGATAATCTGGTTGAAGCCAATTTGATTGACCTTACTGCAGATATTGTTTCAGCATATGTCAGCAACAATACCGTTGCTTCCACAGAACTTCCGGGCCTGATCAACGAAGTGTATGGCGCGCTTCAGAAAACAGCAGCAGCCTCAAACGAGCCGGAACCGGAGCCGCTTAAACCCGCAGTGCCTGTGAAAAAGTCAGTCATGCCAGATTTCATCATCTGTCTTGAAGACGGCAAGAAGTTCAAGTCGCTCAAGCGTCATTTGCGCACCCATTACAACATGACGCCGGAAGAGTATCGCGAGAAGTGGGATCTGGCGCCGGACTATCCGATGGTCGCCCCGAACTACGCTGCTGCGCGGTCTGAACTGGCGAAAAAGATGGGCCTCGGCCAACAGCGCAAGCGCGCGAAGTAATTGATCCGTCGACAAACCGGATAACCGAAAGGCCGCTTTTGAGCGGCCTTTTTTGTGCCTGACCGGCTGCCGAGACCAGATGTCTTGAGTTCCAGCGTGCCCGACAGCGGTTTCACTCGGCCCCTCGGTCGCAGCTTTCTGTCTTGCATTAAGGTTGTATATGAACTTATCCACGCCTCTGAATTGTGAGTCTAGACTGTAGGAATTTAAGGGCGTTATTATATTTGACAAACCACGCCTCATAAGTGTGTAATCCCTCTCATTGCAATTTGAGAGGATTTGATATGTCGGTTTTCGCTATTTCATTTCGCATCGGAGATGAGAACTCGCCCTATGGCGGATATGACACGCGCTATGATTCTGTGAACGAGTGCATCCGCCAGTGCGCGACCAATGGCACATATTGGGATGAAACCACTTCGTTCATCCTGATAGACAGTCAATTCGATAGCTCTGACGAGGTGAGAAGCGCCCTTAAGCAAAATGCGGTCTACGATGAAAACCTTGATTTGATCCTGATCATAAACCTGACGAAAATCGGCTTCAAAACGCTTGGCACTTACACCGATAGCGATCTCGATAAAATCATGGCTTCGAGACGTAGTAGCTCTGGTGGATGACGATTGGGACCCGCAATATTCTTGCTACCCATCTGATCAAGCGGCTTTTCCAATATTTGAACACTGGCTGCTCCATGAAAAAGCCCGGCTCACTGGCCGGGCTTGGTTTTCGTATTTTCGTCTTTGGGCGGTGGCTTTTTCGCGATCCGCCTTAGCTTCTCATCAAAAGCGGCCTCGGACTCGTCACAGCCGAGTTTCTTCGCTGCTTCCTTGAATTTTTCGATCTGCGGCTTGTCCAATTTGCCCATCCTTATGATCCTTGAGCATATCCATCTGAGCGAATTTGGATGGAAGATCCAAATCCCAGGTGGAAAGAACCTTCAGCCCTGCGGCCTCTGCGAAATTACGCTGGCGTTGATCATCGGTATAAAACGTATCCACATTATGGACTTTCGCGATAGCAACTATTTGCCGGTCCATTTTTATGTGTTGCCAGTTTCCCTTTTCTCCTGATCGCTTGTCCCCGGCAAAATTAGCATTCCTGATTATGTGCCCAAGCTCGTAAGCCGCACGGGCGTTGAAGTCGGCTATCTCAATTACACCATAAGACTGCAAATCTGTGATGTAAGCGTCCGTTGCTTCATCAGATGCTAGCACCTCGGCCAAACAAGGCGCGGGGACAAGCAACCGGCCGCCCCGTTTATCAATGGTATCCACCAGCCCCTCAATGCGCTCTTTGCAATGCGTTGCGGGTATTTTCGTTGCCGGATTCGTTCGGGGCTTCGCCGCAGGGTTTAACAGCAAAGTCAGGAAGGTATTATCAATGGCCGCGATCAAGCAGCCCCGTCCTTCATTTCCATTTCTTCCCACTCTGCCAATGGGTCATCACCCCATTGCGCATCAATCGCCCTTAGTGTCTCAATAGCTTCACGTAGCGTCGTGTTTTTGACCGGCTTAACTTCGATGACATCTAAGTGCTGGCACGTCCAGCCGCCTTCCTCAGAGCGCGTCCATTCGCCTTTCCCGGTGACTCTGACTGCCTCAAACAAATGACGACGCAATATCGCAGAGAACTCAGGGCCAGCCGTACAGGAGATATACCCGCTGCCAAATTGAGGCCTAATTCGGCCCCTTATGCTCTGGTCAGAGCCCTCAGACAGAGAATATAGGCGACCTGTAACGGTTCCAGTGTCGATAAGTTTGAAAGCGCCTGCTTTCAGGATATTCCGTCCGGTAAATCGCAGTACCGTAGCCGTACCGAATTGCAGCCGGGCACGACCACCGTCCTGCGCAACCATTTCTTCAATGCGGCGAAAAGCATTCATGGAATCACGCGGCGCGCGGCCATCTCTAACGGCATAAGCTCTCGCATGAACATTTTGAGCAGGCTGACCAGCGTCGAGGGTAGCAACTACTTTCGTACTGCCCTTTTCAACGCGAGCGAAGTGAACACCATCTTCCTCACCAAGCATGATTGCAAGCTGCTGAAGATATTCGCCAAGCCGGACCATAGGGATCTGGTCAGGGCTTTTGCCCTGCAATATCCAGCTTATCTCCCTACCAATCCGCATTTCGATTCGCCACGTTTCACTTAGGACAGAGCTTGGAACGAGTCCCGGTACAATAACCGCCGCCCCTTAACATTTTTCAGCGCCTTTTCCGCGCGTTCTGGATCTGCCACACCCAACTTAATCCGATTGTTATACCGGAAGTCAAATTCAGCCAAATACCGATGCAGATGCTTCTCGGAACAATGCTGATAGACGCCCTTCATGCCACGCTTGAAGATGCTGTAATAGCCTTCCAGCGTGTTGGTGTGAGCCGGGCCGCGTACATATTCGCTTGCTGCGTGGTGCACCCGCTCGCTGCCACCAGCAAACGTGCCATGCACATCGTTATACAGGCGGCTTTCATCGGTGTAGAACGCAGATTCCTTATTCACGTTCTCGTTTACGATGCTCGTAACGGTCTGCTTGTCGGCACGATCAACATGGAAAGACCGGACAGAACCACCGCGCTCAACCAGAGAAACAACAGCACGTTTACTGGACAGGCCAGCCTTGCCGCGCTTGGTGCGCGTAGTGATTACGTCCTTGTTGCCGAAATAGGTTTCGTCGCCTTCAACTTCTTTGCCAGCGCCACCCATCGGCTCAAGCTCGCCGGAGCGCATTGCCTCACGGATACGGTGAGACAGGAACCAAGCGGACTTTACCGTGATTTCCAGAACGCGGGCGAGCTGATTGGAGCTGATACCCTTCTTGCTGGAACACATCAGATAGATTGCCTGCAACCACTTGTGCAGCGGAATGTGGCTTTCTTCAAAGATCGTTCCAATGCGGACGGTGAACTGCTTCCGGCACTCTGCACACTTTTTCAGGCCGTAACGCTCAACACCTTCCGGGTTCTTCTTGGAAGGCTTGGAGCGAACACCCTTCAATTCATAGATCTTTCCAGCGTTGCCACAGTGCGGGCAATGCGGGCCGTTCGGCCACAGCATTTCCTCCACATGCTCGAAAGCTGCGGCTTCACAATGGAAATACGGGCGAGACAGTACAGACATTTTCCAACTCCTTGACTCCAATATAGGAATCTAAGTTGGGTTTGTCAAATATAATAACGCCAATTTAAGCCTATCTCGGTAGTTCAGGCGAATATTTCCTAATGTTCACGACAGGAGGTGCGAATATGTTCAATGATAGGGGAGGGGCAATACACGACCACTACAGACCTTTGCGAGCAAAACCACTTTGCTTGCTAGAGGAGAACAGGCTGGAGGCCCATTTGCATCTTGCTGAGGGGTATGTATCCCGCGCCTTCTGCATCAAACCCATGGATTTTTTTACCCACAATCGCGGTCCCAAGCATGTTTCTGGTGCGCGGCAACTGATGATGTATCTCGCGCATGTTGAGTTCGGTTTGTCACTTGCGATGGTTGGGCGCCGCTATTTCAGAGACCGTTCAACAGCTTCCCACGCATGCAAGAAAATAGAGATCATGAGGGAAGATCCCTTTTTTGATGAGTTGGTCAGTGAGATCGAGGCACTGATCACATTGCGCCGCGATCCGCTCTTCGGAGCCAGCATCTGGGGGGCGCAATGAGTTTCCTTTCAGCCAACAGCTCCGACCGGCGCGCGCGAGTTCGTCTTTTGCGCTGTTTGTCGTCCAATGGATCGGAGATTGTCCGGGACTGTTCCAGCGCGCAGTCACAATGGATATTGGTCCGTGATTCCAAAACAAGATCAACATGTTGGAGTAATCAGCTGATAGAAGAGGCCCTTTCGGCCGGCGTTCTGAAAAGAGTGGAACAGAGCATCTGCCGGATCAGTCCGGAGGGGCGTGCAGCGCTCCGTCGCGCCTTGAGTGGATCTGAGGACATAGCCGATCAACATGGCGAGATACGAACTGTGCCTTGTAACGGTAAGGGCGCCAATGAAACTGGAAAGCGGCCAACAACAGCCAGGGTCAATCTTTCGGAAAGTCCGCTCGCCCGTTTGGCGGCACGAAAGAAGAAGAATGGCCAGCCGCTTTTGAAGCCGGAAGAGGTCTGGGCGGGGGAACGGTTGCGCGCCGACTTTACCTTCGCGTCGATGATGCCAACGGTCGGGCAGGGCTGGCGCACCGAGCGGGTCACCACAAGCTCTAGAGGGAGTGGCCTAAAAGACTTGAACGACGATGTGCTGTCCGCACGCCAGCGTGTGGAAACTGTTCTTGAGAGCCTGGAGCCGGTTCTGGCGGGTGTTCTAGTGGACGTGTGTTGTCATCTGAAGGGTCTTGAAAAAGTCGAGGCAGAGCGCGGATGGCCTGCAAGGTGCGCGAAAATCATCCTGCAAATTGCTCTGTCCGCTTTGGCAGACCGCTATGGAGAACGTACGCAAGCCCTGTCACGGCCGTCTGGCGTTCGAAGCTGGTCATCCACACCGGGAGAGCGCGAATGATGACACGAATTTAGGCTGCGGCCAAGGCAGCCTCTGCGTCGGTCCGGATCCGGCCAACCATGGACCTGAGGCCATTTGAACGTTGTGGAGTGAGATGCTCCTGCAGGTCGAGTTGATTGAAAACGCCTTCAACGTCGGTCTTCAGAATGTCCTCAGCGGTCTTGCCGGAAAAGACTGCTGTTACGATTGCTACAAGTCCTTGTACGATGAGGGCATCGCTGTCACCGCGGAACGTCAGCACCGGAGCGCCTTCAGCGTTCTTTTCTATCCCTGTAATCAGCCAGACCTGCGAAACACACCCGCGGACCTTATGTTCTTCGCTGCGCTCGGCATCGGTCAGAGGCGGAAGCTCCTTGCCCAGATCGATGAGGTATTTGTAGCGGTCTTCCCAATCATCCAGAAACTCGAATGTTTCCAGAATGTCATCGAGTGTCGTTGTCATGGCATCCGTCTTTTGTGGTCGCTTTGAGCTCCATATAGCTCGCAGAACCCAATCTGCCTATCCTGGCGCCGGGGTTTTATTAGGTTTGGATGTTTGTTGAGCGCGTGAAAACAAAGAAACGCCGCAGACGAAATGGGCAGCTGTTCGTCTGCGGCGTAGCGGAAAAACCGCTGAAGTGAAGCCGTCTGATGCAATGCAACGGATTTGCATTGCCTTCGCGGGGCGCAATCAACCGTTCATTTGGTCCTGAAGGTCTCAGGATCTGGGAACGGTTTTAACTCAGGTCTTTTGACCTGAGCGGGGTTTGGGCCTAGGCGTTGGCCCAATATCAGATTCTTGGATTTGAGTGGTTTCGGTCACACCATCGGCAGGCTGTGGACCAGCGATGCTGGTTTGATCAGAAGTCGGCTGGACGTTTGTGGACCCGGTGATCACAGTTCCGGACGGATCAGCGTCAGCGATTTGTGTGTCCAGATACTCATAGACAATCCGGGCGCCGTCACGAGCGCGGCTGCCGATCGCTGTCAGAGCATTTCCGCCGGTTTCGCATGCCTGCGGATTGCGATCACAAAATCCGCCAATATCAGACATGGTTGCCTGCGCGGCGATAAATGCCGAGACCGGATTGATTGGTTCTACTGGAGTGCTTTCGGTCTCAGACCCGATCGGGATAAGGACCAAAACCAAAGTCAGCCAGAAGGCGGTTCTCAAGAGAAAGAACATTGCTGCTACCCATAGTTCTTTGAATGTCAGGTGCGCCGTTTTTGTTGGTGGCGCACTCGTTATGGGGTCGTTGTAGCACTGACTTCAGAACACCCGGTTGAGCTGACGGATCCAATTTTCATAAAATAAAACATGCATTTAAGTCGAATTTTCTGAGAATTTGATTCAAATTTGAATGAACTTCGAGCAACGGACTGAAAACAAAGAGAAAAGTGCATTTCTGAGCGAAAAGAGATTTATCCTTTAACGTTCCTTAAGCGGTGCGGGCGAAAATAACACCAACAGCTTGGCGAGACCCGATTCTCGCGCGCGTATCGGTAGTGTATTGTGAGTAACCATCTGAAATATCTGCAAAACGCCTGGACGACTTGGGCGAGTCGCATTGACGGGATGATTCACCCTGACGCTGTCTCGGATCCTTTGGCCGGGCCACTGCACAGATCATTCCTGGTTGGCTGCTTTTTTTCTGGTGCGGTGGCACTTTTCGTGTTGCCGCTACATCTTGCCCTGGCGGGCGCACCGCACTCTGCAGCGGTACTGATGCTGGCCTGGATGTTGGGCCAATGGCCATTGGCGTTGTACCTGTCCCGGTCCGGTAACCTGGAACGCGCCATAACCATCTCTTCGGTTCTGTTTGCGGCCTTCACGGGTGTGATTTGCGCAATGACCGGCGGAGCCCAGTCCTTTGCTGTCATCTGGTTGCTCATTCCCTGCGTTGAAGCTGCTTTTGCCGGTCAAAGACGTACCGCGGTGATCACCACCGGGATTTGCGCAGCGGTTTATGCCGGTTTGATTTTGTTGCCGGTCGCAGGCTCAATTGGGTTCAGTTTGCCTGCAGCACTTGATCCGGTCGCGACGCTTGGCGCGATCCTTTACGCAGGACTGCTCGCCTGTCGTTTGATTTCGGACCGGAGCCGAACCAGGGTGCTGATCAAAAGTGCGACCGAAGATTTCCAAACGATGGGGCAGGCGGTATCGGGCGTCGTTTGCAAAGTGCAGCCGGATGGAGACATGCGTCTCCTTGGCGGTCCTGCACGCCGGCTTTTCGGGCCTGCATTTGCTTCCAGCGGCCCCGATTGGATCTTTGCGCGGCTTCATGTCACTGACCGGCCCGTTTACCTGACCCGGCTTTCTGAAGCCCGGCATGATGGTCTTGCCTCCGAACTGGTTCTTCGGGTGCGCACGTTTCACGAAAACATGGAAGAAAACGGAGCGCCGAACTTTACAGCGATGACGGTCAGACTGATCCCGGCGCAGGCGTTTCGGGCAGGTGCACGTGATCAAACTGAAACGCAGCCGGTCCTTGTGGCGATTGATCCAGTGACATCAGAAACCGGCGGCGGTGCACCGGTAGAGATCGCGGATAACGTTGAGCAATTGCCGGAGTTCATGCCAGAAGTATCCATTGAAAACATCCCAGCGCAGGCAGCACGAGCGAAGTCGGCATAGGCAGGGCATGGCAAAACGAAAAAAACAAAACAAAAAGCCGGAGCCACCGGAAACCATGATGAGCCGGGCTGGCAATGTCGCCCGGGACAATCCTGTCGCTGCCGGCGGGACTGTTGTCATGGGTTTGACCGCCTGTTTGATCGTGGCAAATGCCCTCGGGCTGCAACCCGGCCGCCATCCAGCGCCTTACTACACAACGCGCGACTGGCCGGATACCGCGCCTGAGCCTCTGTCCGAGGCGGAGGGCGGTGTCACAGTTCAGGAAATCTCGACGCTCGTCCTCGATCTGCAGAATTCCCTGCGGAAGGCGGGTCTTTATGAAGGCCCATTGGACGGGATCAATGGTCCCGCGACGGAACGTGCAATCCGCGCATTTGAACGCAAAGCTGGGCGGGTTGAGACCGGTGAAGCAAGCGAGAGCCTTCTCGCTTTGATCTGGCTTCATGGGACCGATCCGGCGGCACTCAACGCGCCACCAATCCCCAGAGGTAAACCGGTAACGTCCGGCACACAGCGGCAGAACACCCCGGAAGAGGCGGCAACCGGGGTCGATTCTGATCCGCGTTTGAAGAAGATACAGCATGCGTTGTCGGAACTTGGCTACGGTCCGTTGACGGTAGATGGACTGATGGGCACCAATACAGCGGCGGCCTTGAAGCGGTTTGAACTCGATCGTGGATTGCCGATCACGGGAGAGGCCAATCCCGAAACGCTCGAACGTCTCGAAATGGTCAGCGGTCAACGCTTTGATGGATAGGCACTTTGCCTTTTCAGTAGCGTATGTGGTCAGTCAGGAAGGGTTGGATGCGCGTCACGTCTGAGCTTTTCGTAAGTGCGCTGGTGCGCCGGATTTTTTCTGAAAATGGATTTGCAGCCGTCACCCGAAAGGGCAATGCGGAAGCCGGAGCGATCTTGATTGTTGTCGACCGGCTCGACGGCACATTCGACTTGTATTCGCCAGCTCCACAGTCGTTTTTCGATGATGATGCCGGACAAGGCGACGGCGGCCGGCTGTTTGAAAAGACGTTAGAGGCGGCCGCGCGAGAGGCTGTTGATAAACGGTTGGAAAGCGAAGCCCGAATGGATCCGGACTTCTGGGTTGTTGATATCGAGGCCGAGGCGGGAAACGTGGAATTGCCTACCGCGGAACCTGAGCAATCGCGAAACCCTGCCGATGACTTCTTCCGGCTCTAGATCCGCTTAGCCCAAATTAGCCGATCCCCCGGCGCACACGCTGCGCGCTTGTCGTTCCGCTGCTGATACGGTGAGATCGGGCATCTCTGGACGGCCGGCTTGCGTCCTCGAATTGTCCTACGTGCCGCGGAGTTTTTTCTCCGGTGCCGTCGATTTCTGCCGAATTCGCAGAGGTGCCAAAAAGAGTCCAAGAACTGGTCAGCACATTTGCGGCACCTGTGCTGAGATTTCGGTGCAGGAACAAGAGCTTCCGGATTTCTTCAACGGCCATGTGCTCACCCAGCAACCGGACAAGGACCGTTGTAGTCCTTGGCCGATCGAGGCCCAGGGATTTGAGAGCAATGACAAGTGCCTCGCCCTGGCCCTCCTGTAAAAACATGTCACTGACCGAGCTTGGCAAACCCAGACCTTGGCCAAGGCTATCGGTAAAGCGGTTTCGCTTTTGAAGCAGTGCAGCTTTCAAAAGTGCGCCATGAAGGCGGAGGCGGGCGGTGTCTATTGCAGGAATGCTTGCATGCGCAGGCGCCTGTGCGGATCTGATCACGCTCATCGTTTCAGCTGCGGCGATTGCCTTTGCACGCAAGGAAGCAGGCAATACAAGAAACTGACTGATCAGATTTTCCGTATTCAACGCCTGGCGTTTGGAGAGCTCTTCACCAAGTTCGGCAATCAGGTCGGCTCGCTTGCTCAAGCGTTCATTCAGGTGTTGGTCCAGCGTCAGGTCTTTCCGGTCGATCAGCAGCCGAATGGTCTGCGCATCGGCCGTCTCACACAGTGCGGCCAGAATCGGGCGCGGTAGATGGGATCGTCCGGCGAGTGCCTTGCGGGCAGCTTCGGACCCTCCTTTGGCGATCTCCACAAGCACGTCCACAGAAACCTTGGTGCTGTGCCGCAAAATGGGGAAAGCGGTGAGATCGTCTTTGTCATTTGCCAGAAGGTCGATAAGCGCATCCGGTGCTTCCGGATAAGTCACCAGCATGTTCGCGATCTGGCGCCGGTCACGAACGGATGTCGCCGATATCAGGTTTTTCGCCAGCTCCAGAAAAACGCGTGTTTCTTCAGCGTTGTGTCCGGTTCTGCCTGTGAAAAGCTCGGCCGCGGAGAGCAAGATCCCGCTGTCCGATGGCGGAGAGGAGGGCTTTCTAATCGTTGAATTGAAGGTCTGCACAGCTTGTTCGAACCGTTTTCTGGTGGGCAGCCCACCTGACTAAAAACACTAATTAACGGCGGATAAGTCCACGACCGTTCCTTCAAATTGAACCAAAACCGTTAGCATCTTGTTAACCTGAACGCCGTCTTAATTGAGTTGCAGGTAGTATTGCGTCGCCCGTTGACCGTTTCCGCTGCCCATCGCTCCAGCGGGAACCAGAACCGAAGGAGGAGACGATGGGCACATTGTTAGATTTCGCTTCCGCACCTCGCCCGACAGCGCGCGTTGACCCCCGTTCAACACCGCAATGTTCGACGAACCCGGAAGAGTTTGGGCAAGTTATCCTCTTCCCAGGTGTCCGTTACGAGCACCACGACCTTGATCTTGCCGCACGAATCGCGACCATCGGAAAAGCTGCTGGACCTGCTGGGTCCGACAAGGACTGACGGTTCGAGCCCCTCCAGCTGCAGGCAACAAGCATTACGCATGCGGTTTGGAGAAACGCCCCATGGGCACGAGGAACGCGGTTGGAAAAAGGCATGTGCATACACAAGGGTGTTGCCGCGCCTCTGTTTCCGGTCTGGCTCGGTCAGGCGTAACTGTTTCCATACTGGCGTTGCTTCTGGCCGGGTGTGTTCGGCCTACAGGTGATTTCGACCGCGCAAGGCCGTCGGTCATTCACGACAGTGTCATGCCGGCGATCGGCGAAGGCGCGGCGCGCATGCGCGAAGACCCTGTCTCCAAATTCAATTACACAAACGATGAGAAGCTGCTGCGGGACCGTGGCTGGACACTGATCCGTCCGCCATGGACGAAAGACTGGATCGGCGGCACCATGGCCGAACTCGCCCGAACCCGTGTCATTCCCGAGACGGAAGGTCGTATCCCGCCCGATCTTTATTATCATTATCTCCGGTCAGACAAATTCCGGTCCTCAGACGCAAGATTTGACAAGATTGCATCTGATGCCAGCGGAGATGCGGATCTGGTGATGCCGTTTTGTGAGGTTGCTTTGAGGGTGCGCAAGGCCGACGATGAGCGTTTGCGTGTTCTTCAGAACAAACCGCTCACGACGGAAGAAATGTATGAAGGTGCAAAAGCCCGGGTTTGGGAAAACCGGGTCATGATCAAGTGGGTGGGACAGGCTCTGCGCTACCGCATCAAGGCCTATAAAAACGCTTTGGATGCCCTTGAGATCGAAACGCCAAGCCGTGACCGGCAATGGAAGGTCAACACCGCGATCCGGGAGCTGGAAGGACAGGTGCTTCTGGCCGAGTCCGAATGCCAGACTGAAAACCGGTATGGCACTGAAGAGCCGGTTCGCCGCTCACGGATTTACAAGGGTTGGGGCAATGAGCGCCCGCCACCGCAAAAATAACGCGGCTTGGCATGTATAGCCGGTAGCGTTCCCCGTCGACTGTGACTTTAGCCTCTGACCGGCCCAAACTAGTCAACCGAGAACGTCGCAGCTTGCGATGCTCATGGCGTTTTCGATCGTTTCGGCTTGTGTGGGATGGGAAACGTAGGCGCGCAGAAGGGCAATTCCGCTGATCGTTTCTGTTTCAATGACAATCAGGTCTTCCAAGTTGGCTGGCGGGTTCTGGCGCAGGATGGACAGCTGTTCTGATGTGATCAGAAGCATGGAGAGCCTGTCAGCGCCAGCGGTGCGGTTGTTGAGGCTGTAGACCGTCTCGCCTGCCTGATTGAACACTCCGATAGACCAGAAAGATGCTGGAATTCCAGCATCGAAAAAGACCGGGCCGGCCGATAGCTGGAACCGGCAAATCGCATGTTTCATGGCCGGATCAAGACCGGGTAGGGCTTCTTCCCCGGGTCTGACATCCGGCAACAGGTTGAACTGCCTGTCAGGGCCGTACGTCAGGGCGTCATCATAAGCGCTGTGCTGCACATTCTGCGGGATGGTGAGCACGACAAGGATATGAATGACCGCTGCGAGACAAAGCACGGCCAGCGCACCGGCAGTCAGGGTGAAGCGGGGCGACAGGGTCATGGGCAGCTGATCCTGTCGATGTCCGGAACGCTCACACCGTCGAGTGCTGCCCCTGTGGTGACCGGGGCATCATAGAGCCGCAGGACGAAACGAAGTCCGCTGCCCGGCGCTGGGTTGGTGGGCAAGGGGAGCCAGTTGCCCGATTTGATCTGCGCACTTGCGGTGATTTCAAACGAGCCATCGCCGCGCCGCAAAAGGTTCTGGCTGTCCAGGTGATTGCGTCCTGGCATCGTTTGCTGAAGCCGGCCATGCCCGTCAACAGCCGTCAGGGTCCAAAGCCGTGCCGTCGGGGTGCGCCCGGCAATGCGGTAGCTGCAGGCCGGGTCGAGCGCTTGTCCGCTGCTGTCTGTGCGGGCTGTCAGTGACAAGCCTTCCCCGGAAGCGAGCGGGATGTAGCCGCCACGGGTGTAAATGGCGACGGAATAGGGATCGGCCTCCGGAGTGCCCGCTGTGGGATACGCTTTCCACGCACCGACCGAAATTGAATCAAGCGGTTCTTCGCGTTCGATCAGAATGTAAGCCGAACTGACCCCGATCAGTGCGCTGAGAATGATAATTGAGGTGAGAAAGACCAGGGTTCTGAGCGGGTGCGGCCGCTCTGGCCGAATGGCGCGCGGAAGGACTTCCTTGTGCCAGCCGCTTTCAACATGGCCTGAAGCGTGTCGCATGGTCTGCTGCTTCATTGCGCAGCCGCATATTCGGTGTCGCCATCGTCGGGCTCTGCCGCCTGGTCCCGGGATTGGGTGAGTTCCCGCAGATCCGATCCGATATCAAGCAGAAGCCGCTGTGTCCGTCGGCTGAGGACCCTTGGCTGGACGGCCGCCGCGTCGGCTGCGGCGACCAGCGGACGGGCCGGTTGGGCAAGCCGGGGCAGCGTATCGGCTTCAACGCCGGGCATGGCCACAAGCTCAATCCCGTTGTGCGCATATGCCATGAACCGTTGCCATGCCATGGCAGGGAGGCTGCCACCGGTGACGCGCCGGGTGGATGTGAAATCGTCGTTTCCAAACCAGACAGCGCCTGTGAAGTTGCCCGTGTAGCCGACGAACCAGGCGTCGCGATAAGCGTTTGTAGTACCGGTTTTTCCAGCCGCTACGACGCCGTCAATCCGGGCCCGGCGGCCGGTTCCAGCCTCGACCACGTTGACGAGGATGTCGTTCATCTCGTGGACTTTTTCTTCCGGGAAGATTCTCTGGGGTTCTGGCTCATCAACCTCCCGCTGATAGAGGACTTCGCCGTCGCTGTTGGTGACTTCCAGGATTGCGTAGCCTTTGGCCTTGTATCCGCCATTTGCAAAGACCGAATAGGATGAGGCCATGTCGATGACCGTGACTTCTGAGGAGCCAATCGGCAGGGAAACAGAGTTTTCCAATTCGTGCGTCAGGCCCATTGCGTAGGCGGTTTCGATGATTTTCTCGCGGCCGAAATTCTGCGCGAGCCTGATGGGGATGGTGTTGATGGATTTCGTCAGTGCCAGCTTCAAGGTGACAGCACCCCGGTAGCTGCGGGTGTAGTTGCGCGGGCACCAGTTGCCCAAACAGAATGGCCGGTCAGGAACAATGGAACTCGACGAAAAGCCGTTCATGAATGCGGTCATGTAAACGAACGGCTTGAACGAGGAACCGGGCTGGCGCAGGGCGTTGACAGCCCTGTTGAATTGGCTCTCGCCATAAGACCGGCCGCCAACCATCGCAACAACCGCGCCATCCGGAACCATTGCCACCAATGCAGCTGAGTTGGCGTCCCGGAGCTTGGCATTTTCCCTGAGGACTGACTCGACCGCCTGGTCAGCCTGGCGCTGGAGTGCGGGGTCCAATGTGGTTCGGACCGTGACGATCCTATCGCGGGCCATGGCCGGTTTCCGCCGGGCCAGTTTCTTGACCTCATCCAGCGCCCAGTCGAGGAAGTACTCCGGCAACTGCTCTTGAGATCGGTCGACAGCAAGGGCCGGATTGCGTCTTGCGCCGATCACCTGGCCTTCCGTTAGAAGGTCGGCCTGCACCATATTGGTCAGGACTTCGTTTGCCCGGGCACGCGCAGCCGGCAAATTGATGTGCGGTGCGTATTTGGTCGGGGCCTTGTAGAGCCCGGCAAGCATGGCACTTTCGGCCAGGGTCAGCTCGCGAACGTTCTTGTTGAAATAGAACTCAGCCGCTGCTGTCACCCCGAAAACACCGCCGCCCATGTAGGCGCGATCGAGATAGAGCTTCAGGATTTCTTGCTTAGAGAGATTCGCCTCTAGCCAAAGCGCGAGATAGGCCTCCTTGATCTTGCGGCTGAGACTGCGCTCGTTGGACAGGAACAGGTTTTTGGCAAGCTGCTGGGTCAGCGTTGAGCCACCCTGGACAACCCCGCCGGCGCGCGCGTTTTCCACCATCGCCCGGAACGTTCCGACAAAATCGATGCCGAAATGCATGAAGAAGCGGCGGTCTTCCGTTGCAAGTGTCGCCTTCACGAGAGAGTCTGGGATTTCTTCCAGCGGTACGCTGTCGTTCAAAACGATACCGCGCCGGCCGATTTCCTGGCCAAAGCGGTCGAGGAAAGTGACGGCAAAGTCGTCGGTCGTCTTCCAGTCCGCGTAGCGGGTTGCTTCGATGGCCGGCTGCGCGAAGGCCAGAACGACAACAAAACCGATTGTTCCGTAAGTCAGGCCGTCGGATGTGACCTCGGAGAGCCCGCGCCAGATCCCTTTTGCGCGAAATCTGCGCAAAAACCCATCATAGGCTTCCCAGCTTCGGCGGATGATCGACCAGGACCGCCAGAGGCCTGTATCGACCATGGAGTCGATCGAAAGCAGAAAGCGCCGGATCCGTTGTCCGATACCGGGCCGCGGCTGGGCATTGCCTTCTTTTGTGTCTGGATCGGATGCCAAGCTTGCAGAATCTCCGCGCATCAACAGCTTCTTTAACGTAACCCGTTTTTACTACAGTGAAAACTGAAGACAACGGCGGAAATGCTTCGGGAATGGGATAAATCTTATTTGATTTGGCATCGTCGGGGCGCTTCAGACCTATCATTGTTGCTGGCCGCCCGTATGCGTGATAGGCGCACGGATCAAACCAAGGGCGCGCAGGAGAGAGCAACCCAATGGGGTCTGGCAATTCGGTGAATAAGGACGGTGAGCTTCCGTTCTGGAAAACAAAGTCGCTCGAAGAGATGACCAACGCTGAATGGGAATCCCTCTGCGATGGTTGCGCCCGGTGTTGCCTCAACAAACTGGAAGACTGGGATACAGGCGATATTGTCTGGACCGATGTTGCCTGCACGCTTCTGGATGGTACGTCTTGCCGCTGCAGGGATTACGAAAACCGCGCTGCGACCGTTCCGGATTGCATTCAACTCACACCGTCTGAAGTGAACACGCTGACTTGGCTTCCGCCGACTTGCGGATACCGCCTCGTGCGCGAAGGCGCAGATCTTTACTGGTGGCATCCGCTCGTGTCCGGCGATCCAGAAACCGTGCACCAAGCGGGGGTATCCGTCCAAAACCGCACCGTGTCCGAAGATGGAATGGAACTGGAAGAGTACGAAAATCACGTCGTGACATGGCCCGGAGAAATACCGGAGGCTGAGTAAGCCCCCTTTAAGGCCTCACCAAAAAAGCTTCTACATGCCGTTCGAGGCGGGATTGCAATTCTTTTAGATCCTTCAGCTGATGCGACCGGAAAATGATTGCTCCGTGAATGACGAAGGCGACCAAACCGTCGAGCATCTCTTGCGGTGCGCGATCTGATCGGAGCTTTGGGGTGATTTCGTCGGACGATTGCCAAAACCCTAGAAATTGCAGCAACTTCTCATCAAGTGCATCCAGCTGTTCGATAAATTCGGGAGCGCAATGCCCCTTGGTTGCGCCGATGTTTTCCATAAATACGCGCAGCATGGTCTGGCTCTCGGTGATGACGGCAATGAGCGCCATCATTCGGTTCACCAATCCCCCAACCGGATCTTCCAGGTCCTGAGCCGAAAGCTTGTCGTTCTTGTCGGCGGCTTCCCGGAGTTTCTGTAACTCGCCCAACAGCAGATAGGAGAGAAGGCCATCCATATCGCCGAAATGAGCGAATATGGTGCCTTTGGCGACGCCTGCCTCTCGAGCGATCGCCTCTGCGGTCATCTCTTCCAAGGATTTCTTTTTGGAAAGGTGCGCTGCCGCCTCCAGGATCCGGGCGCGGGTGAGGGCGGTGCGTGCTTGGGGCTTCCGTGGTTTGGTTTCTATTGCCATGACATCTTCTAAAAATGACCGTGGTCAATTTATTGCTTGACCTCGTACCATACTTGCGGCAATTAATGACCGTGGTCAATTTTTAAGAGCCGGCGCGTTTTGACGCTCGGTTTCGGAGTTTTAATTATGGCGAAGAAAATACTGGTGCTGGATGGCCATCCGGCGAAGGGCAGCTTTTGCGGTGCGCTTGCCCAAACCTATGCAGATGCGGCCAAGAAGACCGCTCATGACGTGCGCATGGTGCATCTGGCTGACTTGTCTTTTGACCCGGATCTGGGGTCAGCGTCCTTCAAGACAGTCAAACCACTGGAGGCCGATCTTGAAGATTTCTGGGCCAGCCTGGAATGGTGCGACCATTTTGTTCTGGCACATCCGCTTTGGTGGGGAGGAATGCCAGCCAAATTGAAAGGGTTGATCGACCGGGTTTTCTTGCCAGGCAAAGCGTTTCGATACGTTTCTGGGAAGGCACTACCGGAAAAACTCATGGTTGGCCGGACCTCTGAGGTATTGGTCACCTCTGACACACCGGGCTGGTTTTTCAGGCTCGTGTATGGTCAGGGCATCAAGAAGCAGACCAAGATGCAAATCCTGGATTTCTGCGGGCTTAAAATGAAGAACTATTCCTGGTTCGCCCAAATCCAGGGATCAACGGACGAAGCACGGGCCAAGATGATCCGTAGAGCCGCGCAGCTCGGGGCAGCAATCTGAAGCGTTGTCCGCAGCGATTGCGGTAGCTGCTCAAAAGTCTGCTAAACGACAAGACCGGTGGCGCTGCCAGCGCACCGGTCTTTCTCTTACTGCTGAACAGTTAAGTCTAGTCGCCCTTTTTCTGGGCCTCAGGAGAGTTCTGATACCGCTTCTGCTCCTGGGCAAACACCACATAATACTTGTAGATGTTGCCGACATACCGAACCGGTTCTTGGCTGATGCGTCTACCGACGATCCACTCGACATTTCCGAACCATAAATTCGGGTCATAGCCCTGTTTTTTAGCTTCCGCCCGCAGCTTTTTGAAGCGGCTCGGACCCGCATTGTAGGCGGCGAGGGCGAAAAATGTCTGGTTTGCCGGATCATGCTCCAGGTCTGCGAAGTATTGGTCGGCCAGATACCGCAGGTATTTCACACCGGCATGCACGTTCGTATCAGCATCCTTCTCCACACCTTTGATGTTAATCGGGGATCCTGCTGCGGTCGTCGGCTTGATCTGCATGACACCGACAGCGCCGGCGTTGCTTCGAGCGGCCTGTTTGAACTGGCTTTCCTGATAGGCCTGTGCAGCGATCAGAAGCCAATCGATGTCGAACTGCTGGCCATATTTTTCAAAGACTGCGGCCAGTTTGTCGAATTGCTCTCGGCGTTTCTCATCATTGAGGTCTTTGAGAAACTTGGTTTCCTTCAGGTACCGCTTGAGGATTATGTTGCCAAGCAATGTCCCCTTTTCAACGGTCTTGGCAAAGGCGTTCATCTCTTTCAGCAAATCAGGAGCTTTCGGGCGGACCGCAAAAGCAACTTGCGCATCTGTGCGCACGGCTGCGTCCGGATGGATTTTCAATCCGTCGACGATCTGCATCCAGAAGTCTGCCTTATGTTCGTCAATGATGATCATTGGAACGCCACCAGCTTTCACCAGATCGATCAGGTCTTCGTCCTCTAGCTTTTCATCTGCTGGAACGATCTTGACCGGGGCTTTTCCATCGGCGTCCAGCTTCTTGTTCAAGGCAAGAAGGCTGTCGTGATAACTCGATGAGGATCGAACGTAGATTTCTTTACCGGAAAGGGCCTCAGGTGAGGTCAGGTCGTCGATACCAGCTGCCGTCAGTGGCACTTCCCGCACGCCCGTAAACAACGGGGAGGAAAAGTCGACGAGCTTCTGCCGCTCTGGAGTGATTGTGAGATTGCCAAGAGCAATATCACCGCGGCCGGCAGCCAGATCGGTGAAGAGTGTTTCCCGCGGAGTTGGCATCATCACAATTTGACCTTCCCGAACCTTTTTGCCGTGTTTCTTCTCCAGAAACTTGCCGAGTTCGGTTGTCATATCGACGGCGGTGCCGCGTTGAACGCCGTTGTCGATAAAATAGAAGGTCTTGGAAAAGGGTACGAGAACGCGGAGATAACCGCGTTCTGCAATCGCATCAAAGTCACCGGTAAAAGGCTCGCGCAGAATTTGCTCGAGTTCATCTGAAAGCCGGGTCTCCATCGCGTTCGGCGATGCAGGCACGAGAAAAAGTGCCAGGGTCGCTAATGCGATCAGCGACCCCAAATACCGCAAGCTGAAACAGTTTATCATGGCGCTCCCCCAGATGTGCCGTAAGGGAACTCAATCAAACTTGCGTGGAGCTTTCAAGACAGAGGTGGGCAATAATCCGGCCTCACCGTTTGAATGTCAGATCGACTGTTCCGACCTTGAAACCACCTTTCGTGACATCGGCAGTGTTGCGAACCGTCCGCCGATCGGTCTGGGTAAGGGTATCGGTAAAGCGCAGCAGGATTGAACCGTTTTCCAGCGGAACATCGGCGATGTAGGAAAACCGCAAGGCTCCATCTGCACCCGTCTCAACCAGGGTTGGCGCGATTACATCAGATCTTTGGCCGACATACCGGCCGTTGCCAACCTTTTCGAAAAACCAGGTCTTGGTGTCCCGCTCGCCGTCGTCATAAACAAAGTCTTCGCGCAGGCGGAACATTCGGGTCTTCGGGTTCCACGTGCCGGTCAGATACACCGTGAACGGTCGGTATACGCCCGCAAACTTGCTCTCAAACACGCCTTTGCCAACGGTCTTGCCGCGGAAAAACTCCTCCAGGACCAGCGGTTTTGCAGCCTGCGCTGGTGGCGCTGCAAAACTGGCAAACACAAGGAACGTGAGCGCAATCAGGAAGGTCGTCTTGTTTGTCAGTTTGGTAAAAGAAAGGGACATACTGCAAAGCCTATGGTGTGTTTCACATGCCTTGGGTACGTGCAGATCCTTGTCTTAGATTTTCAAAACCGGGCGGTGGTCTTAACCTCCGAAGCGCTCCTGCCATGTCGGCAGCGTGTCGCCATCCGCAGGGGTTGCATGATAGATCCCACGTGCAATTGCCCTTGCGAGGCACGATGCGGCGGCAGCGCCCATTTGCACCATATCCTCCAGGCCGTTTTCCAGCTTGCGCTGTCCCGTCGACAAAGCGAACACGAGGTCGCCGTCGAGCGGTGTGTGTGCCGGCCAAAGGGCACGGGCCAAGCCGTCGTGTGCCATGACTGCAAGGCGTTTGGCTTCGCCCTTCGTTAAAATCGCATCGGTGGCAACGGCTGCGATGGTGGTGTTGGCTCCCGCTTCAAGCGCGTCCAGTTTCGTGCGGACTGTGGTGCAGTCGTTAGGCAGTGTTGGCGTTATGCCGCGTCCGCCGAATTCGTCACCGACCTCGAAGGGTGCCGCCCAGAAATGCGGTGTTTCGCCCATGGTTGCGCGGCCAAGCGCATTCACGGCAACGATTGCGCCAATAGTGACGCCGTTTTCCAGGACCACAGAGGCCGAACCAAGGCCGCCTTTGAGGTTCGCAGTTGTGGCACCCATTCCGGCGCCGTTTGACCCGAGGACAAAATCATGGCCGATGGAATCGAGCGCAGCGCGGCCGAGATCTCGATACGGCGCCATTTGACCCCAGCTCTTGTTGCCGCCGTTCAGGAGGTCAAAGAGGATCGCGGTCGGCACGATCGGCACGCGGACAGGGCCCACTTGATAGCCATAGCCCAGTTCTGCAAGACGCCCCTGCACACCCGCACCAGCATCAAGACCAAAAGCCGATCCCCCGGCAAGGACAATCGCATCGATTTTTTCGACGGTTTGCTCGGGCTCCAGAAGCGCAATTTCCCGGGTTCCCGGTGCGCCGCCCTGGATCGCCACGGAAGCGACAGCTGGCTCATCCGGCACAAGTACGGTTGCGCCGGATTTCAGATCCGGGTCGGACGCATTGCCGACCTTGAGGCCAGGCACATCGGTGATCAGGTTTCTGGGACCGGTCATCAATTATCTTTCAGCGAAAACTCAATAAAGGCAGGACTTTGAGTTTGCGCCGACCGGGCTCAGGTGTCGAGGCTTTTGTAACCCCTGCGCACATAGATCAAAGACTTTCCAGGATCCGTCATCCGCAAATCCGTGACGGTGCCAACGATAATCGAGTGGGTCCCGACTTCGGACACAGAAAAGATTTCGCAATCGATGCTCAGCCGTGCCGTATCGAGGGCAGGGCAGCCGGTGGCCAGGTTTGTCCAGGAGCCATGCGCAAATCGTCCGCTCATATCCGCGCTTTCGCGGCCGGCAAATACATCAGACATTTCCTGATGATCATCTGAGAGAGTGTTGAGGCAGAAGCAGCGGTTCTTCAAGACTGCAGCGTGAAGGCGGGATTGCCGGTTTAGGCAAATCAGGATGCTGGCGGGGTCATCGCTGACCGAACAGGCGGCTGACACTGTGCCGCCCGCCCGGCCGGCGTCACCATCGGTGGTGACGATATGAACAGCGGCGGCGATGCGGCTCATCGCTTCGCGAAACGTCTGGCTGTCGAGCGTCAGGCTTTGGGCGGCGGGATCTATCCCGGTTGAAGGCGCCATGCGGTCAATGCTCCATGGTCCGGACGTGGCATCCGGTCGTGATCTTGTTATATGTCGTTGCGTGTGCCTATCAAACCCAATCGAGCCTTGCAATTTTCGGAACTTTTGATTGATTTCATAGGACCATGGTTCCTACGGCGCCGCTCAAGGGATGGATCTGGAGAATAGAATGAAGATTATCCGTGGCTTGGCGGGCATGATGGCAGCAACCCTCTTAAGCTGGCCATTAAGCGCTGCTGCCGAAATCCATATTGCGGTGGCCGGCCCCATGAAAGGGCAGTTTGAGGACTTGGGTCAGCAAATCAGGGCAGGGGCCGAACAAGCGGTCGTCGATATTAATATGTCAGGCGGTGTCCTGGGCGAACCCTTGGTGCTGGACATCGTCGATGATGGCTGTGACGAAACCCAGGCCAAAGCGGTTGCCAACCAGTTGATCGGCCGCCAAGTGTCGATGGTGGTGGGGCACGTTTGTTTCAGTGCGTCCATACCGGCAAGTGAGATCTATTCGGACGCTGGGATTGTGCAGATCTCTCCGGCCACAACGCTGCCGAAATATACCGACGAGCGCCCCGGGCCGGGCATTTACCGATTGGCGCCACGAGATGATGAACAGGCACGTGTACTCGGGCAGTACCTCGCAGACACTTTTGCTGGGCAAGACATTGCTCTGCTTCACGACAAGACTGCCTATGGCAAAGGGCTTACCGATGCTGTTCGGATTGTTCTCAACCAAAATGGCGTCACCGAAACGCTCTATGAGGGGTTCGACGCGGGCCTGAATGATTATCGCATTCTCGTCTCTCGTTTGGCTTTGGAAGGCGCTGACGTTGTTTTTATCGGCGGCTATCATCCGGAAGCAGGCTTGATCAAACTGGAGATGCAGCGGTTTGGGGTCGAAGCTGTTCTGGTCGGAGGCGATACCCTGATGACGCAAGCCTTCTGGGATGTCACGGGCGAGGCAGGTGAGGGCACAACGTTCTCCTACCCGCTAGATCCTCGCAGCCTGCAAACGGTTGCCGAGGTCATTGAGGCATTGGAAAGCCGCGAAGAAATTGCTGAGCGCTATGCGCTTGCCGCTTATGCCGCGGTCGAAGCCTGGGCCGATGCGGTAGAAGCGGCCGGCGCACCGGACTTTGCAGCGGTGACAAAAGCAATGGATGAACAGGCTTTCCCGACAATTCTAGGTGACATCAGCTTTGACGAAAAAGGCGACAGCAGCGTTCCTCAATTTGCAATCTATGAGTGGAAGTCCGGCAAACCGGTTCAGCGCTAGCTTCTTTTCCCAGTGCCCTTGATCTGCAAGCGCACTTTGTCGGCATAGATCGGCAGCCCGGCGTCCATGCCGTAAAGGCTCCGGAAAAAACCGCCATTGGCTTCAATTGCGATGTTCTGACCTTTCCCGGCCGGTTGGAGCTCGACCTCCAAAGAGGTGCGTTGCCGGGTTCCTCGCATGGTAAGAAACCCTTCGACCTTTGCAGTTGTCTCGCCGGTTAAACGCACCGAATAGCTCTCAAACTCTGCTGTTGGAAACTCCGACACATTGAACATTGCAGAGCTTTTAAGGAAACCAGTGACCCGGTCATTGTTGGTCTCAACACTTCGGAGGTCGACGGTGACGCGAACACGGCTGGTTTCCGGCCGTTGCGCGTTTAAAACCATCTCGCCGTTGACTGTACCAAACCGGCCTTTGACTGGTTGGTCGCCCAACACCCTTACAGAGAACTGAGTATCCACGGCTTGAGGTGGCAGGATATAACGGCCCGACAAGATATCTGCCCGGCTGTCACCGGTGATCATCACAAGAAGGGAAAGCCCAACCAGAAAACTGAGGTGGACCGGCGCAAGAAAACGTTCCCAGCAGGACTGTGAGCGCCACATGTTCCGCGCAGTGTTCCCTATCATCAATGTCTCCTCTCGTGACCAAAATCATTACGATGGATAGGGGACAGCAGATTGGCTTGTTTCCGTCACGAACAATGCCGTTCACCATGGTTTGAAGTATTCTGAAGTGCCACTTGCCGCATCCGCGCTCATGCATAAACTCTTAACAGGCGTTAAGGTTTGGGTGTGTGATGCGTATCATTTCTTTGCTGTTTGCCTCTGTTTTGCTCGTGGCAGTCGGTCTGACGGTTGAAAAAGCGCAAGCTGCAGAAGTAGTTGGTTTTTACGGCCATCAATTTCGACCGGGTACAATCGTGATCAAAAACTCTGAGCGCCGGCTCTATTTTGTGCTCAATGGACGTCAGGCGATCCGTTACAAGGTGGCCGTCGGCAAGCGTCAGAAATCCTGGACGGGACGGGCGCAGATCACGGCGAAATACATCAAGCCGGACTGGTCACCGTCGCCGGAAGTGCGCCGGGACTTCCCGCATCTTCCTGCCGTGATCCGCGGGGGGGCTCCGAACAATCCAATGGGTGTCGCTGCCATGACGCTGTCGAACGGCAACTATGCAATTCACGGCACCAACCGTCCCGGCTCGATCGGGCGTGCGGTCTCCTATGGCTGCATCCGGATGGCCAATCACGATATCCAGGATCTGTTTCGCCGTGTACAGGTCCGCACACCGGTGATCGCGTTGCCGTAATCGGCACTTCGTTCTCGGGGCAAGTTATCCGTCTTGGAAGGTGCCCTTGTCAGGTCCCCGGCGCCAAGCCACTGTAGTGCCTTAGTGCAAGGCATTGGGGGCAAATATGCTTTTTTATCTGACTGTGATTTTGGCGTGTCAGCTCATCGGTGAGCTGATCACGGTTGCGAGCGGACTGCCGATCCCGGGCCCAGTAATCGGTATGGTTCTGTTGCTGGCAGGCTTGTTGATCAAGGGGGGGATCCCGGAAGATCTTGCAACGGTTGGTGATGCGTTTTTGACCAACCTCTCCCTGTTGTTCGTTCCTGCCGGCGTTGGCGTCATGCTGCATATTGCGCTGATCGGTGAAGAAGGGCTTGCGATAACCCTGGCACTGATCGGCAGCACGCTTGCAACGATTGCTGTGACAGTGGTGGTGATGCGCCTCTTGTCCCGGTCTGCCGATGCTGCTGACAGCGAGGCCGAATAATGGAGGGCGAACTTCGGGAAATCTGGGTTTATCTCTCTGCCAGTCCGCTCCTGGCGCTGACGCTGACCCTTGTCGCCTATCAGGTCGGTTTCTGGATCTATCGGCGGGCGGGATTTAATCCGCTTCTTAATCCGGTGCTGATCGCCGTTGTGTTGTTGGTTAGCCTGCTGCTCGTCACCGACACCCAGTATTCTGTTTATTTCGAAGGAGCCCAGTTCGTTCATTTCATGTTGGGGCCGGCAACGGTGGCGTTGGCCTTGCCGCTCTATCGGCAGCTTGAACGGGTCCGCCGCTCCTCGATAGCCATTCTCGCCAGTTTGTTGGCCGGGTCTCTCACGGCTGCAATCAGCGCGGTCGGCATTGCCGCTCTGTTTGGGGCAAGCAAGGAAACGCTGGTGTCCCTTGCGCCAAAGTCGGTGACTGCACCGGTTGCGATGGGGATCAGTGAACAGCTGGGCGGGTTGCCGTCTTTGACGGCTGTTCTGGTGATCCTGACCGGGATAACTGGGGCTGCTCTTGGACCGCTCTTGTTGAACCTCATGGGCGTAAAGGACATGGCCGCTCGCGGGTTGGCCATCGGTACTGCGTCACACGGCATTGGGACAGCCCGTGCGCTGCAAGTCAGCGAATTGGCGGGTGCATTTTCCGGTCTTGCCATGGGGCTCAACGCCCTCGCCACAGCGATCCTGCTTCCATTGGTTTGGAAGTTGTTTTTCTGACTAGGGCGGCCTTGGGACAGCGTGCCGCATATATTTTCGAAACTATGAAATTATAGTGATACGCGGATCGGCACGATCCTCCTCGAAATGCCGCTGGTTTCGTGTGCCCCAACCGGAACCGGCGGTTTTTTAGCTTTGACGCTTCAGCCAAGACTTGGGATTTGAGGATTTGCTGTCCGACTTTTTGCCCATCAGTGCGCTGACAAGGTCCGCGACGGCATCAAGGCTGTGCACCGCCCGGAATTCGTCGACATGCGGAAGCATGGCCCGGATGCCCTTGGCTTTGGCCTCAAAGCCTTCGAACCGCAGGAGCGGATTAAGCCAGATTAGGCGGCGGCAGGACCGGTGCAGGCGGTCCATCTCGCGCGCCAGATCCTCATCGGAATCGCGCTCAAGTCCGTCGGTGATCAACAACACCGTCGGTTTGCCGGAAAGGACCCGGCGCGACCAATGCCGATTGAAGTCATGGAGGGCCCAGGCGATCCGCGTGCCGCCGGACCAGTCCTGAACCCCTTCAGAACATGCTTCCAGCGCTTCGTCCGGGTCCTTCATCCGCAATTGACGCGTCACATTGCTCAACCGTGTTCCGAAAAGGAATGTGTGTACGTCCCGGCGTTCGGCGGTGACCGCATGAAGGAAATGCAGGAGCAGACGCGAATACTGGCTCATGGAACCGGAAATATCGCAGATCGCGACCAGAGGCGGGCGCTTTTCAGCCGGTTGGCGGAACTTCAGGTCAATGATATCCCCGCCGGCCCGCATGGACGCCCGCAAGGTGCGGCGCGGGTCCACCTTTCCCGAGTGTGCGGGGACCAGCCTGCGGAGCCGGATCTTGTCCATGCTGAGTGCCATGGAGGCGAGCGCCTTCTTGGCGTCATTGATCTCCTCGGCAGTCATCTGGGCAAAGTCTTTGCTCTGGAGGAGCTCCTTGCCTGACACCGTGAATTTGGCATCGACCTCGATTTCCGGCCGGGTTTCTTCCGCAACCCGTTCCTTGTTGGCCTGAAACGCCTGGGCAACCCGTGTCTGCCCCGCCTTGGGCTTTTCGGGTGCACCTCTCGGCGGAGCAACAGGTGACAGGATCGCCAGCATCTTTTCGATCAAGCCGCGGCTTTGCCAATAGACCCGGAACGCTTCGTCAAACAGGATGCGATGTTCCCGCTTGCGCACAAAGACGGCATGCAAGGTCCAGTAGAGATCGTCGCGGTTGCTGATACCGGACACTTCGACCGCCTGAACCGCATCGACAACGGAGGCCGGCCCAACCGGCACCCCGGCCTTGCGCAACGTGCGGGCGAAATAGACGATGTTGTCTGTGATGCGGGAGCGGACAGCGGTCATGGGCGCGTTTGGTCTGCTCTAAAGGGCCGGCATGGTCTGGGGACGTGGCTCGTCCTTGCGAATGTCATCGATCATCTGCCGGACCTTTGAGCCGCGGACCCGCTCAATATCATCCTGGTATTTCAGAAGTACGCCGAGCGTATCGGAGGCCATGTCCGGATCAAGCGCGATTTCATTGAGTTCCGAGAGGGCGGTGGCCCAATCCAGTGTTTCTGCGACGCCTGGTTGCTTGAAGAGGTCTTCTTCCGTGCGCAGTTTTTGGACAAAAGCGACGACCTCGCCCGCCAACCGTTCGGAGGCACCGGGTACCTTGCGGCGGACGATTTCCAGCTCGCGCTCGGCGTCGGGATAGTCCACCCAATGATAGAGACAACGGCGCTTCAGGGCGTCGTGGATTTCGCGCGTCCGGTTCGTCGTGATGATGACGATCGGCGGTTCCTCGGCCTTGACGGTGCCGAGCTCCGGAATGGAAACTTGGTTGTCCGCAAGGACCTCGAGAAGAAACGCTTCAAAGGCTTCGTCGGCCCTGTCGAGTTCGTCAATGAGAAACACCGGTGCGCCATTCAGAGACGGCTCAAGCGCCTGAAGGACTGGGCGCTTGATCAGGAATTTTTCGTCGAAGATCGACTTCGAAAGCTCGGAGTGTTCGGTATCGCCGGAGGCTTCCGCGACCCGGATCTCAACCATCTGTGCCGGGTAGTTCCATTCATACACCGCAGACGCAATATCGAGCCCTTCGTAACACTGCAGACGAATGAGGTCGCGGCCGAGCGTTGACGACAATACCTTTGCAATCTCGGTCTTGCCGACACCGGCTTCCCCTTCCAGAAACAGGGGACGTTTCATTTTCAACGCAAGATGCAGAACCGTGGCAAGGGACCGGTCGGCGACATATCCGGCCTGGTCCATCAGCTGGAGCGTTTCGTCGATTGTCGCTGGAATGGCAGATTGCGGCATGAACGGCTCCCAGGAATGATTTATTTTGCACTATATATAATCGAACAGAGGGCAGAGCCTAGGTCTGTTTGCTGGTACTTTGGAACAGGCGCCTGTGGTGGGTCGGTGAAGTGCCAAGCATTTCCCGGAAGTGATGGCGCATTGTAGCAGCCGTCCCAAACCCGGTCTGATCTGCGATCCTGTCGATTGAGAGATCGCTTTCTTCCAGCAAGTCCTTGGCCTTTTGAAGCCGCAAACCCGTAATCCAGCGGGCAGGAGTCGTTCCCGTTGCACTTTCAAACCGCCGCAGGAAGGTCCGCTCACTCATGCCTGACTTGCCGGCGAGGCTCTTGATAGTATGATTTTCTGATAGATGTGCGCGCAGGTAGTCGAACAACGGGCCCAAGCGGTTTGCTTCATTTGGTACCTGAACACTGGTATCGACAAATTGGGCCTGTCCGCCTTCCCGGTGGGGCGGAACGACAAGCCGCCGCGCGACGCTGTTTGCAGCTGATGGGCCAAAGTCACGGCGGATGAGATGAAGGCAAAGGTCAATGCCCGCAGCACTTCCAGCCGATGTCAGGATCTGGCCGTTGTCGGTGTAAAGGACATTGGGGACGATCACGAGATCCGGATACCGCGCTGACAAGGCCTCGGCATAGCGCCAATGTGTCGTAACACGCTTGTCTTTAAGAAGTCCGGTTGCCGCGAGCACAAAGACGCCCGAACAAATCGACAGCAAACGCGCACCTTTGGCATGCGCCATGTGGAGGGCGTCTCTCAGAACCTCAGGGACGGGATCATTGATGCCGGACCAGCCGGGTATGAGGATCGTTCCTGCCGATTCCAAGAGGTCCAGGCCGCCGTCCACTTCCACCCGGACACCATTAGAGGCCTTCAGCGGTTGGCCCCGATCAAGGCTGGCCACTTCAAACCTATACCAGTCCTCCCCCATCTCCGGGCGTTTGAGACCGAAGACCTCGCAGCAAATGCCGAATTCGAACAGACATAAGCCATCATAGGCAAGGGCAACCACGCGCTTGTTGGGCGCATTGGCCGGAGACTGAGAGGCGAGATCTGTATTTGGCATGATCTTTACGATAAATGTCTTTCTTGCCAAACGCCAGCCCAAAAACCGTCGCCTATTGTCCGGTCAAACAACCCGGACAGGAGACCCGCCATGAGTTTTGTAACCGATATCCCGCCAGCATCTTCCTCGGATGCTGTCCGTCACTTTTCGGCGCGACTTACCTTTGAAACGGACTGCGCGGATGTTGCTGACGCATTTGCCACTGGCCGTGTAGATTTTGTGCTTCTTCACGTTGTCGGATCGTCAGAGACCTTTGCGAAAAAGCATATTCCGGGGGCGCTGCATTTGCCGCATCGGGACATCACGGCAGAACGCATGGCCGACTGGCCGGAAGACACCGTTTTTGTGACGTATTGCGCTGGGCCGCACTGCAACGGAGCAGACCGGGCGGCGGTGAAGCTCGCTGAACTTGGCCGGCCTGTGAAAATCATGATTGGCGGTCTAACCGGTTGGCAAGATGAAGGCTTTGCCTTTGCGGAACCGGGTGTCGCGGCCGCAGCAGAGTAAAGCTGCGTATGGCGCAAGCCTGGCCGCCCGCGTATAAGAATCGCAAGTGAGGGAAGGGAGACTCGTTTTGCGAACCAATGCGCTTTTTTGGACAGGCTTGTTTGCTTGTATCTTGAGCGGACCGGCGCTTGCAGCCAGTGGCACCTATCCAACGGATCCGGCCAGCCTTGCGAGCGGCCGCGAAATAGCCGAAATCCATTGTGCCGCCTGCCATGCTGTGGCCGCTGATGACGAAAGCGCCCAGGAAGGTGCGCCGGCATTCAGGGACCTCTCCAGCCTTTATCCACTGGAAAGTCTTGAAGAAAGCCTTGCTGAAGGCATCGTCACTGCGCACGAAAACATGCCGGAAATTGCATTCGAGCCGGGTGACATTGATGCCTTTTTGGGCTATCTGACCTCCATCCAAGCAAAATGACAGTTTTGAGACTCAAATTCTTATGATTTGTTAGCACTCAGATGAGTTTGCTGCCAAAGATCAAGAATTCGTCTAATTGTCATGCGTTCATAGAATTGGTTAACCTGTTTGCTGCGACACTTTTCTTAAGGAGAAAGGAATAAGTGGCATGACAGTTGGTTCAGACTTTGAAAAACGGTTGCTCGGATACGGTTTGCTGACCGCGGAAATACTCTATCGGATGCCGGATCACCCAAGGTTGTTGCAGTCCTTCTTGTGGCAGACAGAGGATTTGGCGCCGAAATTTCCTGAGCTGACCCGTTTTTTGACGTTCTGGGAACGCGAGATTGAGGGACGGATCCATGCGGTCCGCGTTGCACATCAGAACCTGATCGAACCAGCGGAATTTCGCTATGCCGACGGTGAATTCGTGATGCACTAGAGCGTCAGCTGTCAGCGGCGGAGCGGAATGCCGAGCCCCTGACCATCCCGTAAGATGGATTTTGCCTCCGGTGTGAATTCGTTTTCCGGTCCGTCGTGAAGAACGAAGCCCGGCAGCAGTGTGAGCGGAGCTTTGCTCGCCCGCACTGCCCGGACCAGAACACGTGTTGCGGCTGCGTCAGGACGTGGCCGCAAGGGGATAACGTCAATCGCGCCAAACCGGCCAGAGAGGACGTTCAGAATTTCACTTAAGCCATCTGCGCGAAAGATGATGGTCAGTGTGCCGCCAACTTTCACGATGTCCGTTGCTGTTTTCACCCAGGGCTCCAGGCCCCGTTCATCGAGCATGTGTGCTCCCGCGCGGGCCGTCTTGGGCGAGGCACGGAACCGGTTCGCCTCATAGTAAGGCGGGTTCATGATAACATGATCAGCCATGCCGGACTTAAGTCCCGCTGCATGGCGCACACTTCCCTTGGCCGTGATATCAGCTTCCAAGAGATTGACGCGATCGGCAAAAGAGGCATTTGCGGGATCTTTTAGTCCGTCCCGTGCAAGATCTAGAACAGTCTGATCGAGCTCTACCGCTGTCACCGTAATCTCCGGCAAGCGGGTAGCTGCACAAAATCCCGCGGTTCCGACACCTGCGCCGAGGTCCACAATGTGACCGCTCAATCCATCGGGCAAAGCCGCAGCGAGGTAAACGGCATCAAGTCCCGCGCGGTGGCGGCCATGTTTGGGCTGGTGCACATAGACTTTGCCGCCCAAAAAAGCGTCTCGAGTGGTATCAAGTTTGCCGTCGGTCTCGGATGGTTGGAGCTGGTCCGTCATATCCGCTGTCATTCGCTTTCAAGGCGCAGCTCGTGTTCTAAACCCGCTTCGCGCACGAGCATGCGCGCTTTTTCAATCTGATCGCTGTCGACGAGGATCCTGCGTGGAATCATGGCGAGTGAGCCTTCCAGAATGCTCATGTTGCCGTCTGCGACAAAATGCTTGATATCAGCCTCGCCAAGCAGCGATTCCAGAAACGAGATCAGGACAGGATCGTTTGTTCTTACAAGTTCTTCCATTATAAATCTGACCCTTGCCGGTTTTGCCCCGCGCTGCTGCCGGACGCTCACTAAGGAATTGCTTTACAGCAAAATATGCTGATTGTGGCATTTCAACAGTTTGTCAACGGATTGGCGGCTTGCCCCGGAGACATTCGCGCCATATTGTCCGCACAAATCGTAACAGGAGTGCCGTCAGTGGCCGTGGTCGCAACCTTGTCTGACAATGAAACGCCTCGCGCAAGCATCCAGCCTCTCGTGGATCTCGTGGCGCCCGGCATGGCGGACGTGAATGAACTGATCCTTTCCAAGGCCGGGTCCAACGTGGACCTGATCCCGGAAATCGCCAAGCATTTGATCTCATCGGGTGGCAAGCGCTTGCGCCCGATGCTGACGCTCGCCTGCGCAGACATGTTCGGATATCAGGGCAACGGACATGTGATCCTGGCAGCAAGTGTGGAGTTCATGCACACAGCAACGCTGCTCCATGACGATGTTGTCGACGAGAGCGACATGCGCCGAGGCAAACTTGCGGCCCGCAAGCTTTGGGGCAACCAGGCGAGTGTTCTGGTGGGGGATTATCTCCTGGGCCAGGCGTTCAAGATGATGGTCGACACCGGTTCTCTGGAAGCACTGCGCATTCTCTCCGAAGCATCGGCCATCATTGCTGAAGGTGAAGTTCTTCAGCTCGGTGCGTCGAAAAACATCGAGACGACAGAAGCCGAGTATCTGCGGGTCATCGAGGCGAAAACCGCAGCTTTGTTCGCTGCCGCAGCCGAAGTCGGTCCGGAAATTGCCGGCCAAAACGACGTTATGCGCAAGGCAGCACGAACTTACGGTCTGGAGCTCGGATACGCATTCCAGATGGTGGACGATGCGCTCGATTATGGTGGCTCATCCGCGGATCTCGGCAAACACGTTGGAGACGATTTCCGGGAGGGCAAGATCACCCTGCCGGTTGTGCTTGCTGTTGCGCGCGGCACTGATCAGGATCGGGCGTTCTGGAAGCACTGTATGGAAGGCGACAATGTCACGGATGCTGATCTTGCCGAGGCCATCGAGCTTTTGAAGAAATACGATGCGATCACGGAAACCGTTCAGCGGGCCCGGACCTATGGCGACAATGCCCTCAAAGCGTTGGACCAATTGCCAGCGGGTGCTCACACGGATGCGCTTGCAGATGCTGTGGCGTTCTGTATCGCGCGTGTTAGTTGATTGCTCTAGAGGCTTGTTGCTGAACAAATCCGGCGTCCTTTTGGGCGCCGTTTTGATTTTAAGTGGCGCTTTTCTCAGCCCAACGGTCCAGAGGCGATCCACCAATCGGGATTCGCGGCGCGCAGATCGGTCTCAATCGCGCGCATTTCGGTTGGAGCACAAAGGCCGAAACAAGTCGCACCGGATCCGGACATTCTTGAAAAAAGGATCCGGCTGTCCCCTTGCAGGAAATTTAAGACTTCACCGATAGCGCCACATACCGACATGGCAGGCGATTGCAAATCATTGCGGCTGTTCGTCAAATAGGCAATCAACGCGGCAATATCATCAAACGCATCAGGCATTTTTGGCAGTTGCGGATTGTTCTTCTTGTCCAGGGCTCTGAAGACATCCGGCGTTTCGAGGGTGATCTTCGGATTGACCAGAATGATGCCGCAAGCAGGCAGCAGTGGGGCAGCCGCCAGGTCGTCGCCGATGCCCCGCATCACTTGCGGTTCGGGGCTGAGGCAAACTGGAACATCTGCGCCGAGCGATGCGGCGAGTTCATGAAGATCTTCATCGCTCAAATAAACACCGGTTACGTCCTCCAGAAGGCGGAGCGTGGTGGCAGCATCGCTGGACCCGCCGCCGATGCCGGAGGCGATCGGCAGACGCTTGGTTAAGGTGATTTTGACGGACGGGACGTTGATCTTTGCCCTTTCGGCAAATCCCCGGACTGCGCGCAGGACGAGGTTATTGTCTCCAGCTGGATCCAGTTCCCGAGCAAATGGGCCGTCGATGTCCAGCTCCAGTTTCTCGGACGGCTCAAGAGCAATCCGGTCACCTATCTGCGGAAAAGCAACGAGCGACTCCAGCAAATGATAGCCGTCATTGCGTTGACCGGTGATGTGAAGGGCAAGGTTCACTTTGGCCCGGGCGAGTTCTGCCTGGACAGCCGTTTGCTGGTGGTCTGGCATGATCCGTCCGGTCAGCCGCCGTTGTTGTCACTGGCAGCGTTCGCGGCGTCCGTATTTGCTGGGTCCGGCAAACCGTTCTCGATCTTGTCGAGGATTTTGGGAAGTTCATCCTCTTCGGGGTCAAGATCCCGGGCATGGTTCCACTGGAAGCGCGCCTCGTTGCGCCGTCCAACTTTCCAATAAGCATCGCCCAAATGGTCGTTGATCACGGGATCGGCCGGCCGCAGCTCAATGGCACGTTCCAGCTCCGTAACAGCTTCCTCATAGCGGCCCAACCGATAATAGACCCAGCCCAGACTGTCGACGATGTAACCATCGGTTGGCCGCAGCTCTACGGCCGTCTTGATCATCTCCAGTGCTTCATCAAGCTTCAGGCCCTGATCCACAAGAGAATATCCGAGGTAGTTCAGGACCAGAGGCTGATCTTCTTCCAACTCAAGCGCTTTGCGGAAATCGGCTTCTGCCTCGCCCCACTTACCCAAGCGCTCCCGGCTGATGCCGCGGAAGTAGAGAATCAGCCAGTGCGGCTGCTCAAGCGTTTCGATTGTATCGATGGAGGCTGAATAAACCTTCTCGGCTTCCTCATAGAGTTCGTGGGACCGCAGAACATTGCCCAGAGCAATCCCGGCTTCCAGATCTGCGGGATCTTTCTCAATGAGAGCTGCGAGATGAGAGCGGGCTTCATCGACCTCGTCGAGTGCATTGAAATTCAACCCGACTTGTATTTCCGCCTCGCGCTTCAACGCGCTGTCTTCTGGCACCATCATGAGGGCTTCGATGGCACGGTCAGGCTGATCCATCCGCTCAAAGACGTTGCCGAGCGCGACCGCTGCATATTCTGCAGCCGGATCAAGGTATAGTGCCAGCTGAAGGTAGGAGGTCGACAATTCCTCTCCGCCGTCACGGCCGATCACGGCGCCGAGCCCGTATAGGATCTCGGCCATGCCGACAGCTGGGTCGCTGACAGTCGGCGGGATGACAGCGCCTGACACGATTATCTCACGGGTCCGGTCCAATTGTGGATGGCCGCGGTATTGCCGGTCGAACTGATCCAGCGCCTTCAGCGCATCCTGCTGGCGGCCATTGGCCGCGAGGAGGCGGGCGTGGGCGTCAACGACGCGGATGGCCCCTTGATCCATCTCATAGGCTTTTTCGATGGCCTCAAGGGCTGCTTCGTTCCGGCCGGCTGTAAACAGAAGATGCGCCTTGTGGGTTTCCTTGAAGACATCGAACCACTCCGGGCCGCGGAGGTTGTCGATGGTCTTGGCTGCTTCGTCGATTTGACCAGCGCCGTAATAAGCCCAAGCGCGTGCGATCCCGACGGATAGTTGAGCCAGCGGACCATTCCGGCCCTCCTTCAGCAGCTCGATAGCCGCGCCATAGTTCCCGTCGCGGACGTCCTTTGCGCCCAAGACAAGCTGCGCCAGGAAATTCCGCTGAACGCCTCGGTCGAGATCGGCGGCATAGCGGATCGCATCGTCCACATCGCCATTTGCGAGCTTCAGTAGAAAAGTCCGCTCCAGCAACATCGGATTGGATGGGTCTGCGGCAAGGGTTTCTTCATAAAAAGCAGCAGCTTGCGCAAAGTCTTTTTGAAAGCCCGCGAGGCGACCGGAAAGATAGCTGCCAGACAGCGTAAAGGGAAGTTCGGCAGGAGTTCCAAGCGTTCTTGGAATGCCGTCTTGTGCGTTTGTATCTGCTAGAACAGTCGCCGGAAGCAGAGCAGCAGCGCTCGCAAGAGCCAGAAGTTTCAATTTGAGCGGCTTTCGGATCGACTTCGAATTGGCGCCGGTCAACTGTGTCATTGGTCCTCGCAGAATTGATTGCTCCCGTTTAGGGGGACGCATCTGTATGAAAACCGACAATGGCGCTATTAAGGCTGAGCGGCAAGGTGAGGGGGATAACTTTCTGAGGGTTTAAATCCTTTCGCATTTGCCCTGCGTTGGAAAAACATAGACTAACGACTTAAAAGGGCGGGTTTCCGGTAAAAAGGACTTGATGCTCTTTCAACACCGTAGCAGGTATGTGCGGTGCAATATCAGGCGGGGGCGAAAGTACTCCCGGCACCATGCGGAGGAATTGGAATATGACCAAGTGGGTCTATGGGTTCGGCAATGGTTCTGCAGAAGGCGCAGCAGACATGCGCAACCTGCTCGGTGGTAAGGGGGCGAACCTTGCCGAGATGAGCAGCCTCGGTCTGCCGGTGCCACCCGGATTCACGATCACCACCGAAGTCTGCACCTATTATTACGACAACGAGAAGTCCTATCCGCCAGCGCTCGAAGCTGAGGTGGCCGCGGCAATGGACAAGGTTGGTGAAGCAACTGGCCGGAAGTTCGGCGATCCTGACCGGCCGCTTCTGGTGTCTGTTCGCTCCGGTGCTCGTGCGTCTATGCCAGGAATGATGGACACGGTCCTCAACCTGGGCCTTAGCGACGGCACCGTGGAAGCGATTGCCCGCGAATCCGGAGACGCTCGGTTTGCTTATGACAGCTACCGTCGCTTCATTCAGATGTATTCAGATGTGGTTCTCGGCGTCGACAATCACGAGTTCGAAGACATCCTTGAGGAATACAAGGAACGCAACGACCTCACACTGGATACAGAAATCACCGCAGAGGCCTGGCAGGGCATCATCGAGAAGTTCAAGGCGCTGGTTGAAGCAGAGCTGGGCAAACCCTTTCCGCAGGACCCGCAAGAGCAGCTCTGGGGCGCCATTGGTGCCGTTTTCAGCTCCTGGATGACTCCGCGGGCGGTCACCTACCGGCGTTTGCACGATTTGCCAGCCTCCTGGGGCACAGCTGTAAACGTCCAGGCCATGGTGTTCGGGAACATGGGCGAGAATTCCGCCACTGGTGTTGCCTTCACCCGTAACCCGTCCACCGGCGAGAACAGTCTCTATGGCGAGTTCCTAGTCAATGCGCAGGGCGAAGACGTGGTTGCCGGTATCCGGACACCGCAGGACATTACCGAAAAGGCCCGCATTGAAGCCGGATCTTCCAATCCGTCGCTCGAAGCTTTGATGCCGGAGGCTTTCGCGGAGTTCCAGACTTACTGCGACAAGCTGGAACGCCATTACAAGGACATGCAGGATCTGGAATTCACAATTGAGCAAGGCAAGCTCTGGATGCTGCAGACCCGCGCGGGCAAGCGGACCGCCAAGGCGGCGCTGAAGATCGCGGTCGATATGGTCGCAGAAGGCATGCTGGAAGAAGAAGAAGCTGTGTTCCGTGTCGAGCCTGGCGCACTTGATCAGCTGTTGCACCCGACCATCGATCCGAAGGCTGAGCGTGATATCCTGTCGACCGGGTTGCCGGCCTCTCCCGGTGCGGCTTCGGGTGCAATTGTGTTCACCTCGGATGCTGCAGAACAAGCCAAAGGCGATGGCCGGAAGGTCATCCTTGTTCGGGTTGAGACCAGCCCGGAAGACATCCACGGCATGCATGCTGCTGAAGGCATTCTGACCAGCCGCGGCGGCATGACCAGCCACGCAGCCGTTGTTGCGCGCGGCATGGGTAAACCCTGTGTAGCCGGAGCCGGTGGGCTGCGGATTGACTATCGCAATCAAACAATCAACGTCGGCGGACGGCAGCTCAAAGAAGGCGATATCATCACGATCGACGGGGCCACTGGTCAGATACTGGCCGGTGAAGTGGCGATGCTGCAGCCGACACTCTCCGGCGATTTCGGGACACTGATGGTCTGGGCAGATCGCGGCCGCCGGATGACTGTCCGGACCAATGCGGAAACACCGCAGGACGCCAAAGTTGCGCGTGAATTCGGCGCCGAAGGCATTGGTCTGTGCCGGACCGAGCATATGTTCTTTGAGGGCGATCGCATCCTTGCAGTTCGTGAAATGATCCTTGCTGAGACTCAGGAAGGCCGCCGCGCGGCACTCGCTAAGCTGCTTCCAATGCAACGTCAGGATTTCACGGATCTCTTTGAGATTATGCACGGCCTGCCGGTTACGATCCGTCTTCTCGATCCGCCGCTTCACGAGTTCCTGCCGAAGACGGATGAGGAACTGAAGGACGTTGCGACAGCGATGGGCGCGGACCCAGAGCTTTTGCGTGATCGTGCGTTGTCGCTCGAAGAATTCAACCCAATGCTCGGCCATCGTGGCTGCCGGTTGCTGGTGTCCTATCCGGAAATCGCGGAAATGCAGGCAAGGGCAATCTTCGAAGCTGCCGTCGCTGCGGCGAAGGCTACGGGGGCTCCGGTGGTTCCAGAGATTATGGTGCCGCTCGTCGGGCTAAAGGGCGAGCTGGATCTCGTCCGGTCCAGCATTGAGGCAATGGCCAAGGCTGTCATGGAAGAAACCGGTGCAGAGCTGACCTATCAGGTGGGCACAATGGTCGAGTTGCCGCGCGCTGCGCTCAAGGCGGCTGAGATTGCTGAAAGCGCTGAGTTCTTCTCCTTCGGCACGAACGATCTGACGCAGACGACGTTCGGGATTTCCCGTGATGATGCGGCATCCTTCCTTGGAACGTATCAGACGAAAGGCATTCTTGAGCAGGATCCATTCGTGTCCCTGGACCCGGAAGGGGTTGGGGAACTGATCAAGATCGGCGTGGAGCGGGGCCGATCCACCCGTCCGGACATAAAGCTCGGCATCTGCGGTGAACATGGGGGTGACCCCTCTTCAATCACTTTCTGTGAGAGCGTCGATCTGGACTATGTGTCCTGTTCTCCTTACCGGGTGCCGATTGCGCGTTTGGCCGCGGCACAAGCTGCCCTGCGCAAGGCGTCAGCGAACTGATGAGCAGGCCTTTGCAGCGCATTGGTGAAAGAGGCTGGCGTCATGCCTGAGCCTTTTCCGGACGTTGATGCGTTAAGATCCGGTGGGAAACGGGTTTTATCCCGTGTTCTCACCCGGATCGAAACGGACGCCGACAAACCGGAGACGGCAGCATTTCTGGATCGGATTGCCGCTCAAGGTAAAGGTCATGTCCTTGGGCTGACCGGCCCACCGGGCGTTGGCAAGTCTACGCTGACCGATGCGCTCATTCGTGCGTTCCGGGATGCTGCCGGCAGTGTTGCTGTTCTTGCGGTCGACCCATCATCTACAATCACCGGCGGTGCGCTGCTAGGAGACCGGACCCGACTGAAAACCGACCCCAATGACGATCGGATTTTTGTGCGCTCCATGGCTGCGCGCGACCGGCTTGGCGGGCTGTCAGATCATTCGGTTGCTGCCATCGCGGTTCTGAGGGCCGCGTTCGATCATGTGATCGTGGAAACTGTCGGTATCGGCCAGTCTGAAGGGGATCTCAAGCAGGCCGCCGACACTGTGCTCCTGTGCATCCAGCCGGGATCAGGTGATAGCCTTCAATTCATGAAGGCCGGCATCATGGAACTGCCGGATGTGGTCGCTGTGACCAAGGCTGATATGGGGGCTGCAGCACGGCGTGCAGCTGCAGACGTCAAAGGTGCGCTGACGCTGTCGCCCGCGGGGTCCAAGAACTGGACCGTGCCTGTGGGTCTTGTCTCCTCGCAAACAGGAGAGGGAATGGAGGCGCTGATCGATCAGGTCAAAGCCCATCTCGAGTTCCTGCAGAACGGTGGCAGGCTGGATAGCCGCCGGGCCGCACAACACAGCGCCTGGTTTCGTGACCGCGTGCTGTCTGAATATGGACAATCGGGTCTGAGGATCTGCGAAGACCTTGCCGAAGGGCGGGCACGCCATGCGCCGTTTTCCTGTTTCTCCGAGTTTTCGGAAAAAATGCACGCGTGCCTGACGACGGCAACCTGAAGCAACAGATGGTCAGACTTCTGCAGCGCGCATCTTGAACGCAAATTCGCGTCCGAAATCGCCGCCATGTTCCTTTTTGAAGTCCTCAAGGAACTGCGCAAGGTCCGTCTCATTGAGCGGCTGAGAGATGAAATAGCCCTGCATGCGATGACAGCCGTGAGCCTGGAGGAAACGGATCTGCTCGATGGTCTCGATTCCCTCGGCAACGATCGTCATTCCTAGAGCCTTGCCGAGTTGAATGATGGATACGATGATGGCCTCTGCCTCCGGATTACCGTCCATGTCAGACAGGAAATCACGATCCACTTTCAAGGTATCAAATGGGAACCGGCGCAAGTAGCTCAGGCTGGAGTAGCCGGAGCCGAAGTCATCCAGCGCGACCTTGATGCCGAGGTTCTTCAAGCGCCGCAGAGACTTCAATACCGTATCGTTGCGGCCGGCAAAAACGCTTTCCGTGACTTCGATTTCAAGCCGCTGTGGCGCCAGGTTGTTTGTCGCCAGGATCGCCATGACCTTTTCGACAAAACGTGGGTGCTTGAATTGGTTGGGCGATACGTTGACCGACATGACCACATCCGGCCAGTCGTGAGCCTTGGCGCAGGCCTTGTTCAGCACCCACAGTCCGAGTTCGTTGATCAAACCGGTTTCTTCTGCAACGGGAATGAACTGCGCCGGAGAAACGACCGTGCCGTCCTCTTTGGTCCAGCGGGCGAGGGCTTCCACGGACACGATACGCTGGGCCGCGGTGTCGGATTGGGGCTGGTAGGCGAGACTGAGTTCGTCGTTTTTCAGCGCCATCCGCAACTCGCGGGAGAGCTTGTCCTTCGATTGAACATGGTCTTCCATGTTGGCTTCGAAGAAGGAGCGGCGGTTCCGTCCATTTTCCTTTGCATCGTATAGGGCGATATCCGCCTTGCGCAGCAACTCGTCTGGGTCGACGCCATCGCGAGGGGCAACGGCTGCGCCAATAGAAAGGCTCGCGTGCAATTCGCGGGCGCCGATCTTGATCGGTTGGGAAATTTCATCCTGAATTTGATCGAGGATGTATTCCAGCCACTCGTCACTTTTGGAATTCGGGATCACCATCGCGAATTCATCGCCGCTGATCCGTGCGACAATGCCGTTATCGTCCAAGACGTGTGTCAGACGCTTGGCAACGGCGACAATGACCATGTCTCCAGCCGAGTGACCAAGCGTATCGTTGATATCCTTGAAGTGATCGAGATCGATGTAGATGACAGCGGTTTCCCGCCCCCGGCTATTGGTGTCCTGGAGCATATCCGTCAACAACCGGTGAAAATGGGCGCGGTTGGGCAAACCAGACAAGGCGTCATGGCGCGACGTATGCACGGCTTGTGCTTCGCTCACGGCAAGACGCTTGGTCATGTGGCGGGTGAACGCCGTCACCGCGATTACCACCGCCGTAATCATAAAGGCGGCCATCCCGAGGAAGGGATTGATCCGTGTCAGCATCTGTGTTCCCGGCCGGTCCACTTGCCAGGCAATGACCCCGATGGGCGCACCCGTCGGTCCGCGCAGTCTCAGCTGGCCGATGCCCTCACGATCAGTCTGTTTTTGTGCCAGGATGAAACCGTCAAGTCTGGTCATATGCATGATCTCAGACATCTTTTCACCGCGCAGTGGCGCGAGGCTAATCATGACCGTTGGCGGAACTCTCTTGGGAATAACCGACTGAATTTGCCGGGCGATTGCTGCAACCGAAAAGAGATGCGGTTCCCCTTTCACCGAAACAACGCCGGTTTCGAAGATCGAATACCGTTGATCCCGTTGGCTCGGTTCATAGCTGTAAAGCCCGGAGGGAAGCCTCCGGAACGAGATGATGTAACGGGCCCGGACCTTCGCGATGGCAGGCTTCAAACGCGCAAGAAGATCCGGTGTCAGCCAACTGTTGTTATGGTCATGCGCAAACAGCGCCTTGACGGCATAGTCCTTTCCAACCACCGCTGATTTTGTAAATCCGTGGTTGGCGTAGAGCCAATGGGTCATGTTGTCGAACACCCAGTCCTGATCCAGATTGGGTGCATTCGTGATGTGAAAAGCAGCATCCCAGGTCGCAACACCGGATTGCTGGCGTGCCAGATCGTCGGAAACCAGTTGCAGTGCTCCGGAAATCAATTGCAGCTGTGATTGCTCGGCACTCTCATCGGAGATGCGTGCGGACCAGTGCATCAGGAAGAAGATCCCGACAACGGACAGAAAGACCAGTGTCACCAACGGTATGATGATGACATTGGCGATCCGCCCACCTGAGTTCTTCAGCTTGGTCTGCATTAACTAGCCCTGTTTGACAGGTGCATTATTGGCGAAGACAGTTAAGGATTGACCGACATTGATGGTAAAAAATGTATTTAATTAAAATGCACGTACATCAAAAAAATAATTTATAGACAAACACTTGGCCTGGTTTTCAACCTGATGGATCAAGCCCTATATGAGTTGTAATCCCTTGAAACTCACCTGTGATCTGAGGCCAACGATGATGTGATCGTGGATTTCTATGCCAAGGGGTTTGGCGATGTCGACCAATTGCCGCGTCATTTGGATATCCGCCCGCGATGGCGTGGGGTCTCCTGATGGATGATTGTGGACCAGAATGATCGCCGTTGCCCCGTGTTCCAAAGCTCTGCGTACCACCTCTCGCGGATAGACGGGCGTATGGTCAACGGTTCCTGTCTGCTGCAGTTCATCGGCAATCAGCCCGTTCTTTTTGTCGAGAAAGAGAACGCGGAATTGTTCAACCTCGGACATAGCCATGCGGGCTTGCAGATAGTCCATCACCTTGGACCAGGAATCGAGCAGCTCCCGTTCTCTCAGTTCTGCGCTATGAAACCTGGCGATGGCGGCATGAATGGCGTGCAGAGTGTCGATGCTGTTGTCCGACAAGCCCTTGATTTCCTTTAGTCTCGGACGCGGCGCAGACAAAACGGCAGAGAACGAGCCGAAGCGTTTCAACAGGGCTTTGGCGATTGGTTTGGTGTCCTGACGGGGCAGGGCAGAGAATAAAAGAAACTCCAGAAGCTCATAGTCGGCGAGACTGTTCTCACCGCTTTTACGAAACCGTTCCCGCAGTCTTTGGCGGTGTCCTTTCGTGCCGGTATCTGCCGATGGTTTTTCGGAGAAACCGGCGTTCGGTTCGCTCATGAGCCTCCTCAGGCGTTGGGCAGCCCTGGTTTGTGGATACCTTTGGGTGACGTTGTGAAGCTTTGACATCCATCCGCGGTGATCCCGATGGAATGTTCAAACTGGGCAGATAATGAGCGGTCGCGTGTCACAGCCGTCCAGCCATCGCTCAAGACCTTAACGTTCGGTCGTCCGAGATTGACCATCGGTTCGATTGTGAAAATCATGCCAGGTTTCAGTTCCACGCCTTCGCCGGGCCGTCCGTAGTGCAGGATGTTCGGCGTGTCATGGAACAACTGCCCAAGGCCATGCCCGCAGAAATCACGGACAACAGAGCAGCGTTGCGCCTCGACATACGTCTGGATAGCCGCGCCGATATCACCGGTCGTGTTGCCCGGTTTGGCCGCCTCTATACCGCGCATCAAGGATTCATAGGTTACGTCGATCAAGCGTTCTGCAGCCCGCTTCAGAGGCCCGACCGGATACATCCTGCTGGAATCACCGTGCCAACCGTCCAGGATGTAGGTCACGTCGATGTTGACGATATCGCCTTCACGCAAAGCCTTGTTGTTCGGTATGCCATGACACACAACATGGTTGATCGACGTGCAAGAGGACTTTGTATAACCGCGATAGTTCAGCGTAGCCGGTATGGCATTGTGGTCCATGCCGTACTGGTAGACGAAGTCGTCGATTTCTTGTGTGGTCACACCTGGTTTGACCATATCGGCCAACTCATCTAGGCAGGATGCCGTCAGCTGTCCGGCTTTCATCATGCCATCAAAGTCTTCAGGTCCGTAAAGGCGCACCTGACCCGTATTTTTCATTGGGGCATCGGCGGCATCGATGTAGGTGACCATAAAGTTGTGTTCTCGCTTCTGGGCTCCCAGCGCAGCTTGTTGGCTGCAGTACGTTGGAGCCTACCATGTTCTTTAAGTCCACATACAGTCCGCAGGTGGCAATTTCCAGTCCCCGATGTGCTGGGCAGAGAAGAAACAGTATTTGAAAACTGCGCTGCTGGCTTGCAGAAACGATGCAAAGTCTCTAGGGGATTTGGTGTTGCTACTGCGGGCGTGGTGGAACTGGTAGACACAAGGGACTTAAAATCCCTCGGCCCTAGGCTGTACGGGTTCGAGTCCCGTCGCCCGCACCATTTTTGTTGGCGCTACCGCCCTTCGGGCTACTTGAGCGCTGGTTTGGTTCGAGGTTGGTCCTCTCAACCGCACAAAAAGACTTCCTGACTTTCAACTCGCAGTAAGGCTGTGGCCGATGTCGTGGCTTGCAGAACCTCAGTCAACCAAGAGATGCGTTTTGCGGTGGACGTGGCTGGTTGCCGTAGGGTCGTTTTTCAGAAGTATCGTCTTTCCGGAGTGTGCTCAAACGGCCAAGTGCCGGAAAAGTCTGCTTCTGTTTTTAACCTCTTGTCAGTTTTGCATTAACGAAATTTCCGTTACGGTAGCTCTTGGTGATGTTCAGCCCTCGGTTGCGGAGCGGATTTTTTGGCTTTTCGGATCTTGGCATGTCTTTCCGGACTGTGGCTGTTCTTGGTGTTTGGCGGCTTAAGCCTTGCGGACGAGAACAGACTGCTGATCGTTGGCTTTTCGACCCCGCCATATCTTTCAATCGGCCCGGATGACGAGCCGCGCGGACTGCTAGTTGATCTGGTTAAAACGGCTGCAGCGGAATCGGATGTTGATGTCCATTTTGAAGTAACCAGCTGGCCCCGCGCTCAGCTCGAGGTGCGCAAGGGCGCGGCGGACCTTATTTTTCCGGTAGTCTACACACCGGAACGGGAGGATTGGCTCAACTATCCAACAAATCCAATCACCCAATTTGAAATGATGATCTTCGCGAGAAAAAACCCGTCCTACGATTTCACAGGTGACGTAACCCAATTGCACGGTCTGTCCATCGGAAAAATCGCAAGCGGGCGCATGCATCCAAATTTCCGAGCACTGGAAGAGAGTGGCAAGGCCCGGATCGCCTCACGGGACAGCCTGGAAGAATTGCTGACTGCGGTGCATCTTGAACGTCTCGATGGTTTCGTTGCGCCGCATCTCATGACGATTGAGGAAGCCCATCGGATCGATCTGGACACAGTCGCTCCCTTCGCCCAGCCGGTTGGCGTGTCAGACATCTATCTCGCGTTTTCGAAAAACAGCACAAAAACTGAAGCCTGGAACCGGCTCCAGCAGAATTTGCCGCGCCTTGATCAGGCGAGAGCCGATTTCCTTCTGTCCATGAAAGAGACCGACAACTGATGTCGTCATGAATTGGAGCCTGGGGCAGGTAGCGCCAATGCGTTTGCATCGCGGGTTTCAAGCGCGTTTGCGAATTGATTGCAGCCGGTCGGAATTCAGTGCTTCACCGATGGAGAGGCAGCAGTCCGGAATGTCTTTCGCCGGCAGCGGACGGGCGCAGAAATAGCCCTGCAGGCTGTCACATTCCAAACCCACTGTTAGCAAGTACTCGCCTTCAGTCTCCGCACCTTCAGCAACGACCCGGAGGCCAAGACTTTTGCCCAACCCGACGATGGCTTGATAGAGCTGTTTCTTCTGCGGATAGAGGTCAGCATCTTGAAGAAAGGCGCGATCAATCTTGAGTTCCTGGAAAGGCAGCTTGTGCAGGTAGCTCAGGGACGAATATCCGGACCCGAAATCATCCAGCGACAGCAAGACCCCCATTGATTGAAGTTCAAACAGTAGATCAAGAACAAGCCGTTCGCTGGTATCGACAAATACGTTCTCGGTGACTTCAAGACATAAGGTGTGGGACGGAAGTTGATAGCGTTCCAGGACCTTCCGGACATTGCTCGCAAAGTTCGGTTGCTGAAACTCTATCGGAGACACATTGACCGAGACATGCCCGAACTCGAATCCGGCGGCGAGCCAATGTGCCGCCTGCCGGCACGCTTCGTCGAGCACGTAATGACCAAGATCGATGATCAAGCCGGTCTTTTCTGCAAGTGAGATAAAGTCGCAAGGCGGTATCCAGTTGCCTTGTCCGTCTGGCCAGCGAATGAGGGCTTCCAAACCGATCAGGTCGCCATTGGCAGGGTTCACTTGGGGCTGATAGTGGAGTTCCAATTGTCCTGTAGCGAGCGCCGTTCTGAGGCGGGTTTCCAGAAGCATTTCGCTTTGAACCCGGTCATTGAGCGGCGCGGAGAAGAACATATGCTGCTGGTGAGCTGCATCTTTGGCCGCCCTTAAAGCAATCCCGGCCACCCGGTGGGCGGTTTCCGCATCGTGGGCATCCTGAGGCAATAATGCGATGCCGATGAGCGGATCGACCCTGATTTCACCTTCGTCCAGCTGGAAGGGAACAGACAGGACGTCAATGATATCGGCTGCATAGTCAGCAGAAAGCTCGCCGCTTTCATCGAGCGGAAGCAGAATACAAAAGTCATCGGCCGAAATTCTGGAGACTTTTGCGCTTTCCCCTAACAAGCGCCGGAGGCGGGTGTAGGTTTGCATCAGGACACGGTTGCCCGCCTTTTGGCCGAATGTATCGTTGATTTTGGCAAAGCCAATAAAGTCCAGCTGAATGAGGGCCGTCTTTTTGTCATCAACAGCTGCGCGTTCCAGGGCGTCGGCAAGATCTGCAAAGTATTTCGTGCGGTTGCCGCCCGTCGTGACCGGATCGACATAGGCCAGCTTATGGAGCCGCTCTTGCAGTTCGGTCACCCTCGCTAAACCGTGGGCGAGGTCGCCGATCTCATCGGGACGGTCTGCGCAAGGAAATGAAGCCTGGGGTTCACCCGAGGCAAGTCTGTGTGCGGCCGCTGCTAGCCGGCGCAAAGGCATCATTTGGTGGCGCAACAAGATCCCGCCCACGAGCATGACGGCAAAGAGAACCACGGCAGCCGCTGTAAAGAGGCGCGCGCTGAGCCGGTTTTGCGCCACCGTCAGATCATCGGCCCAGCCAACATCAACTGCTGCTGCTCCCTTCAGGGCACGATCGACATCGACGATCGGCATCAAATAGGCAAGGCGGAGACGTCCTTGAACAGGGACGTTCCCAATGAATGGAACGCCGTTTACGAGGTTTGAGTACGCAGGGTGGCCGGGTTTGATGGCAAACGGTGGTGGCATGCTGCCGTCCGGCTTGCGGAAAGTCGTTGCAATCCGGTCGAACAAACCAGTCTTTTCTGAGTAGCTGAAGATATTGGCCGCACCCTGGTTGCTCTTGCCAATGGCCAGAACAAGTTCATCAAACAATGCATTTGGACGCAGGTCTGCCGGACCGTTGTAGAGTGCGGTCAAGGTCAGGACTTGCGGTTTGCCGTTTTGGTCGCTTGTGGGGTCGATTGCGCGGTCTGTGCCGTAACGTATCACTGCCGCTGCGGTTTTGGCCGCGCGGTCAATGCGAATGGTCGAATTTTCTTTGGTCGTCCTTGCTATTTCAAAATAACTGATACCGGAAACAAGGCCGATGCTAAGCAAAACAGCGACCCCAAGTATCAGACTGATCCGGACCACCAACGAGTGAATTCCAAAACGTGTAATGGCGGTTATCCTTGTCAAATTCGCGCAGTGCGAGCTCACGACACAGACAGCACGTAAGGGTAAACTTCAAACGCTACAGAAATCTGAATCAATTGGTCCAATTTTAAACTAAGCAGCGTAGGTATCAGAGAACCCTAGTGAATTACGTAATCTGATCACGGCGTTGGAGAGAACATCCGGGGGAAGTGGGCTGCAAAGCATTGGAAATCGTCCGGAAAAACGGTAGGACGTTGAGTTGTGTGTCTCTGCGGAGCGCGCGCAATATGGGCTTTGGGGTGCGTTCCGCTTGATTTCACTCAGACCAGTTTTGAACGTTCTTGGGTTTTTGTATGTCGGTCTTGCGACCGCCATGCTCGTCCCGGCGATCATCGACGTCGCGCAGAAGAATGCAGATTGGCAGGCGTTCGTCTTTTCTGCCTTGCTAACCGGCATGTTTGGCATGCTGTTGTCGCTGTCCATGGGGGGATCGCTTAAGGAGGGTCTCGACACACGGCAGACCTTCATTTTGACGACGCTTGCCTGGGCAACACTACCGGCCTTTGGAGCCTTGCCTTTTCTTTGGCTTGGAATCGGCTACGCAGACGCCGTGTTTGAAGCGGTCTCAGGATTTACCACGACCGGCTCCACTGTATTGACCGGCCTGGACGGTTTGCCTCCGGGATTGCTCGTCTGGCGGTCTATCATGCAATGGATGGGCGGTGTCGGCATTATCGTTATGGCGATCGTCTTGCTGCCGTTCCTGCGTATCGGTGGGATGCAGCTCTTTCAAAGCGAGAGCTCCGACCGGTCAGAAAAGATCGTCAGCCGCTCTGTTGAACTGATCCGGCTGTTGGGGCTGGCCTACCTGTTCCTAACCGTCCTGTGTATCGCCGCTTATTTGGCAACGGGCATGGGGCTCTTCGATGCGTTCAACCATGCTTTGACAACGATCGCGACGGGCGGGTACTCGACCCATGACCTGTCGTTCGGGTATTTCCAGAACCATTCGTCTGCCTGGGTCGCCATTGTCTTCATGATCATCGGCGCGATGCCGTTCGTGCTGATCATTCAGGCGCTCCGCGGGCAACCGCTTCTTTTGTGGCGGGACCCGCAGGTCCGCGTGCTGCTCGGGTTTCTCGCGATCGTTTCCCTGGCCCTCACGGTTCACTTGGGCGTCAAGATGGATTTTGATTTCGACGAGGCCTTGGTCAAGGCAACTTTCACGGTGGTCTCCATTGTGACAGGAACCGGCTACGCACTGGGCGATTTCGAACAATGGGGTGCTCCGGTTGTCGGGACCTGCTTCCTGCTGATGTTTGTTGGCGGATGTACCGGGTCGACGACCGGCGGTATCAAGATTTTCCGGTTTCTGGTGTTTTTCGGTACGGTTCGCGCCCACTTGCGCCGGATGGTTCGGCCACACCGGATCATGTCGGAAGAATATGCAGGCACGCGGCTGACCCCGGAATTGTCCTTCTCGGTTTTGGCGTTTTTGGTTGTCTACTTGGGGTCGGTCGGTGTCATCACCGTGGCCTTGTCGTTCTTCGATCTTGACCTGGTGACGGCGATTTCGGCGGCTGCGACGTCTGTAGGCAACGTTGGTCCAGGGCTCGGACCGATGATCGGGCCGGCGGGGCATTTCGCGCCATTGCCGGACGGGGCCAAGTGGCTCCTGTCCTTTGCCATGCTTGTTGGCCGTTTGGAGCTGTTCACGGTTTTGGTTCTGCTCGACCCGGATTTCTGGTCGAAATAACCCTCTCTGATCGTCTGCGTATCACTTCGGGAAGTTGTTCATGCAGTTTACTGTCCCCCTTGTCAGCGGCCGCCTCGTCAAGCGCTATAAGCGGTTTCTGGCGGATGTTGTTCTGGATGAAACCGGCGAAGAAGTTACGGCCCACTGTGCCAATCCGGGGTCGATGTTGGGCCTGAAGGAACCTGGGTCCCGGGTCTGGTTGTCGCCGTCCGACAATCCGAAGCGGAAACTGAAATATTCTTGGGAAGTGATTGAAGCCGACGGCGCGTTGGTCGGCATCAACACCGCCCATCCGAACAAGTTGGTGGAAGAAGCCCTGGTGGCGGGCCGCATTCAGGGGGTGGCGGGTTTTGAAACCCTGCGCCGGGAAGTGAAATACGGCAAGAACTCCAGGATCGACATTCTTCTGGAGCAGGCGGATGGCTCCAAGATTTACGTTGAAGTGAAGAACGTGCACCTGATGCGCGAATCCGGTCTTGCGGAGTTTCCAGATAGCGTCACAGCCCGCGGCGCGAAGCATCTGGTCGAGCTTGGAGATATGGTTGCGGAAGGTCACCGGGCGGCGATGGTGTTTCTGGTTCAGCGCCCAGACTGCAACAGGCTTTCACTCGCCTCTGACATTGATCCGAACTACGCCGAGGCTTTCAAGACGGCCAAGGCCGCGGGTGTTGAAGCCTATGCCATCGGCTGCGATGTCCGCCTCGACGGGATAGATGCCGTAAGAGATGTCGCGATCAACAATTGACCCAGACGCTCCCTCTGGCCCTTTAAACCTGATAGACCGTGATTGGAGTTCCCTCCGGCACGCGATTGTAAAGGTCAATCACGTCCTGCTGTAGCATACGGACGCAGCCAGATGAGGCGGCTTTGCCGATTGACCAGGTCTCCGATGTGCCGTGGATCCGGTAGAGCGTATCCTTGTTGCCTTCAAAGATGTAAAGCGCCCGCGCGCCAAGAGGATTGTCCAACCCCGGGTCCATCCCGTTCTTGTATTTGGCAAGTTTCGGCTGGCGTTTGATCATGTCGGCTGGCGGGGTCCAGGTTGGCCAGGCTTTTTTCCGGGCAATCCGCGCGCGCCCGCCCCAGGCGAAGCCGTCACGCCCGATGCCGACGCCATAACGCATTGCCTTGCCATCCCCCATTGCCAGGTACAAAAAGCGTTCATGGGTTTCCACAACGATGGAACCTGGTTGTGCGGATGAATTGTAGTCGACGACCTGCCTGTAAAATTTCGGATCGATCTTGGAAATGTCGACGGCTGGAACAGGAAAACGCTCCTGCGGTCTGGCCGCATACATCTGCACATAATCTGTAGAGACCGGCTTGGTCAGGCTCGGCTTGGGCGGCAGTTTTGCTGTCGTGTTTCCCGAACAGCCGGTTGCGATCGCAGCTGTTGCCGAAATCAAGAATGTGCGCCTGTCCAACATGCCGGATCCCGTATCGCCTTTGCGAGAATCATCGTGAGGCTTCCAAAAACATAAACGGCCGGTTGAACCTCTTGGTCAACCAGCCGTCGAATGGATCTCAGGATAATCCGCGAATTGTGATGCGGACGGCCTAAAATCAGCCTGCCGTGTCTTTGGAAAGCGGCGGCTGGAACTGCCAGCCCATATCCCACGGGAAATAGATCCAGGTATCCTGGGAGACTTCTGTGATGAAGGTGTCGACCATCGGAACGCCAACCGGCTTGGCGTAGACAGTTGCAAAATGTGCTTTGGGCAGCATCTCCCGGACCACTTTCATGGTCTTGCCCGTGTCGACAAGATCATCGATTACAAGGACGCCGCTGCCTTCGCCGTCTTCCAGATCGATCACTTTCGGATCGACCGGTTTGATAACTTCCAGTCGGCCCTGGCTGTCATAGTCGTGATAGGAGGCGATGCAAACGGTCTCGATGGTGCGGATGCCAAGTTCGCGCGCTACGATACCGGCCGGAACCAGACCGCCGCGGGTGATGCAGACGATGGCTTTCCACTCACCTTCGCTTGAGAGCCGCCAGGCGAGCGCGCGGGAGTCGCGGTGAAACATGTCCCATGAGACTGGGAAGGCTTTGTCTTGTGCAGGGTTTTCCATGTCTTTTCCTTCAAGTCATCCAGAGAGATCGTCAACAGCGCGCGCTACATCCTGTGCGGCGGCTGCGAGAATGGTTTCGTCTCTGGATCGAATTACGATCTGTGTGGTGAATTTTCCGTCCGTTGCTTTCGGATAGGATCCAATCAGAGTTTCAGGATGAGCGTCCTGAATGGCGGCCAGGCGTTCGGCAATCCGGCTCTCGGGCATATTTGCCGCAACCGTTTCAGACAACATCTTTTTGCCCGTCTGCAGCGTCGGCGCGACCGCATCCATCATGGCTTGCATAATCGCGGGAACACCGGCCATGACATGGACGTTGCCAATCCGAAATCCCGGCGCCTTGGACACCTTGTTTTCAATGAGATCCGCGCCTTCCGGTATCCGCGCCATGCGTTGGCGGGCAGGGGTGAACTGACCCGGCGGATAGTGCTTTTCCATGATCGCAACGGCTCGGGGATCAAGATTCAGCGGCACGTCGAATGCAGCAGCGACGGCCTCGGCGGTGATGTCATCATGGGTCGGCCCGATACCGCCTGACGTAAAGACATAGGTGTATTTCGCCCGGAGGGCATTCACAGCGCCGACGATTTCGGCCTGAACGTCCGGCACGATCCGAACTTCGCTGAGGTCAATGCCAAGAGCGGTCAGATAGTCAGCGAGAAAGCCGATATTCTTGTCTTTGGTGCGTCCGGACAGGATTTCATCGCCGATGACAAGAAATGCAGCGGTTACAACGTCATCGGCCTTATCAGCTGTCATGTCAGCGCTCCCTCGATCCGGATGCTTGGCTTTATCCCAGCTTGCGGTCTGGCTCAACCTTTTGCGTCAGAAACTTGGAGCCGCCCCAAGATTAAGACGGCGGAAGGCGGTCAGGAGGGCAATGCTTGGTTGGGTTTCCAGCCGTAAACATAGTCAAAGCGGGCCGCAAGGCTCTCCGGTTTTGAAAACTTCATCACCATGTCGCGGGCTGTGGCTGGAAGACCGGACATGTGAAACGTCTTTGCGTTTTTGAAGCCGGTTTCCTGAATGCGTTCCGCGCGCGGTTTTCGGGTCCGCTCATAGGCTCTCAGAGCCGCTGCTGTGTTTTCCGTTTCAACTGGGAAATGGTTCGCAAGCTCGGCGGCATCTTCGATCGCCATAGCCGCGCCCTGGGCCATATAGGGAAGCATTGCATGGGCGGCGTCGCCGAGGAGGGCGATCTGGCCATGCGTCCAGGGACCACTGGCGTCGACCGTGCACAAGGCCCACTTCAACCATCGCTCTGGCCCGTTCAGCAGATTGCGGATGTCCGTTGGCCAGTCCTTGAAGCGGTGCAGGAGTTCGTCCTTGCCGGCTGGTGCTGACCACGTTTCGTCCTGCCAGTCTTCTGTTGCCAGCGCGACGATGTTCAGCTGCTCACCACTGCGGATCGGGTAGTGGACCAGATGGCTGTCCCTGTGCATCCACAGCCCGGAATCCTTGCGCCACTTGGCAGGGATTTTATCGATCGGCAGCGTGGACCTGTAAGCGACCTGACCGCTGAAGCGCGCGTTCTTGTGGTTCGGAATCAGTCGCCGAACTGTTGACCAGACGCCATCCGCACCGATGAGGGCCTTGCAGTTGAGCGTCCCGGTGGTTTCGCCTGCCTGATATGTGCACACCAGGTTGCCGGCATCGCCCGTCTTGGCATCGGTGAGGGCGGTGCCGAGCATCAATTTGATGCCGTCGGTCGCCTCAACCTTCTTCAAAAGCGTGCCCTGAAGATCCGCGCGGTGGATCACAATGAAGGGCTGGCCATGCCGTTCGAGCAAATAAGACCCAAGCCTGACCTTGGAAATCTGACCTCCGGTCTTGCCGGACCAGACCCGAAGATTATCCGGCTGGTGGCCAAGTGCTTTGAGGTCCTGAAGCAGTCCAAAACCGTCGAGGACCGAACAGGCGTTGGGGGAGAGCTGCAGGCCCGCACCCACTTCTGACAGAGCCTTGGCCTTGTCTATGAGCACGATCTCATGACCGGCCCGTCGCAAGGTCAAAGCGGCGGTCAAGCCGCCGATGCCTGCTCCGGCGATGACGATCGGGGAGGGGGGCGTGCCGGTCTCGCTCATGACAGCTCTGGTCTATCAGGCAGTTTCACGCAGCTTCCGGCACCCAGGTGCAGTCGGAAGGAGACGATTCGTTCGGAGCCAGCGTGGCGTCGTACTTGTAAAGCGTTGAGCAATAGGGGCAGACGGCCTCTTTCTCACTGCCCATATCGAGGAAGACATGCGGGTGATCGAACGGCGGATGGGCGCCGATGCACATGAATTCCTTTGCGCCGATTGCAATGGAATCGTGGCCGCTGGTGTTCTGAAAATGCGGGACGACCTGATCTGCCATGATCACTTCCTCAAATCTTGTGGCGGTTGCGCCAACCTCTTTTGGCCGGACCATACCGATTTGATGCCCGGTTGAACAGGGGCAACCTTGCCGCGGTCACCAACCAACTTGTGGCTGCCACCCCCGTGGAAATCCGGCTTTGCCAATTGAGATCATTCTCAGTACAGTGGTTGAAATTCGGGTTTTACGTTTACGTAAGAGGAAGTTTTATGCCGGTCTTTGAGCAGGATGGTGTTCAGATTGCCTATCTGGACGAGGGCGAAGGGGATCCGATCCTGTTGATCCACGGCTTTGCCTCCAACAAGGCGGTCAACTGGCAGAACACGGGCTGGGTCGATCTTTTCATCAAGGAAGGCCGCCGCGTGATCGCGCTCGACAACAGGGGCCATGGGGACAGCCAAAAATTCCACGACCCGGAGGCCTACGGTGCTCCGATTATGGCGGAAGACGCCCGGAAACTGCTCGATCATCTTGGGATCGAGCAGACCGATGTCATGGGCTATTCGATGGGTGCCCGGATCAGTGCGTTTTTGACGCTTAATCATCCGCAGCGGGTCAAACGGGCCATTTTCAGCGGGCTTGGCTACGGCATGATCGAAGGGGTGGGAGACCCGGAGCCAATTGCCGCTGCGCTTGAAGCCGACCGCCTGCAGGATGTCACGGACCGGACGGGCCGGGCGTTCCGTGCGTTCGCCGAGCAGACCAAATCCGACCGCTTGGCCCTTGCTGCGTGCATGCGCTCCTCGCGCCAGAAAATCAGCGAAGAAGATATCGCCCGCATCGATCGGCCGGTTCTGGTGGCCGTTGGCACCCGCGATGACATTGCCGGTTCCCCGCACAAATTGGCTGCCTTGATGCAGCATGCAGACGTGCTTGAGATCCCGGGACGGGATCACATGGTGGCCGTCGGAGACAAGGTTCACAAGCAAGGGGTCCTGGCGTTTTTGAACAACGTCGACGCTTGACCGGCGGTTTTACGCCAGCTTGTGCGCATAGATTGGGAGGAGACATGAGCGCAAAACGGGTCGAATTCAAAGGGGCGGAGGAAAACGCCCTGATTGCCGATCAATATGGGACGGGCGGTCAACCTGTGATCTTGCTGCACGGCGGCGGGCAGACGCGTCATTCGTGGGCAGCGGCGGCGGAACGGATCGCAGCGCTTGGACATGTTGTTTATTCGGTCGACCAGCGGGGCCACGGCGAAAGCGCCTGGGTTCCCTCCGGCAATTACATGTTTGTCCATTTCGCCCAGGATCTTGTTGCGCTCTGCCGGCAGGTGATTGCAAAACATGGAGCCAAACCGGTTGTGGTCGGTGCGTCGCTGGGCGGTTTTGCCGGGATGCTGGCAGAAGGTGTGGAAGCGCCGGGAAATCAGGCTGCACTTGTTCTGGTCGACATCACGCCGCGTGTTGATATGGATGGGGTCTACAAGATCCTCGGCTTCATGGGCGACAGAGTGGAAGAAGGCTTTGGTACTGTCGAAGAAGCCGCTGATGCCATCGCTCGGTATCTACCGAACCGCTCAAGGCCGAAGGATCTGTCAGGGCTTTCGAAAAATCTGCGCCTTCACGCCGACGGCCGGTATCGCTGGCATTGGGACCCTGCGTTCCTGAAGGTCCGGGAACATTCAGACACAGAAATCACAAAACGGGTGCAGGCCGGAATGATCGAAGCGGCGGAAAACCTCAAAGTGCCCGTGCTTCTGTTGCGCGGCCGGAACTCCGAGCTGGTGTCGATGGCACATGTGGAAGAGTTCCTGGACTGCGTGCCCCATGCCAAGTTCACCGACATTCAAGACGCCGGTCACATGGTTGCCGGCGACAAGAATGACGTCTTCGCCCAGGCGGTCGAGGAGTTTCTCACTGACCTGAAATCGGAAGCCCTGATTGCTTAAGTGCAGATTTATTCAGCCATATGAATCTGTTGGCGGGAATGCTTCATCGTTTGATTCAAGATCCCGTCCAGCTTTGCTTTAGATTCAAATTGCTGGGATAACAGCCTATTTCCATTGAGAATTTCCCTGCTCAGTGCCCTTTGAAAGCCGGTTTGCGCTTTTCCAGGAAGGCGCGGCAGCCTTCGGCGTAGTCCGCGCTGTCGACACAGGTGCGTGCCATTGATTGAGCGGCGCTCAAGTCTGCCGCCGCACTTGCCGATGCCAGGAGGTTGATGGTTGTCTTGGCGGCTTTCAGGGACAGCGGCGCGTTCTGTTCAAAATGACGGCACAGCTCGGCAATCCTGTCATCCAGCGCGCCGGATTCGTGAACCTCGTCGATGAGGCCGATTTGCAAGGCGTTTTCGGCAGAAAGGCGTTCGGCTGTGAACAACAGCTTTTTGGCATTGGACGGGGACACAGCCTCGATCAGGTCCGCCACCGCGTCCGGCGGATAGGCAAGGCCGAGGCGGGCGGCCGGGATGGAGAAAAAGGCGGTGTCCGATGCAATCCGAAGATCGCAGGCCAGCGCCAATCCGAGGCCGCCCCCGAGGCATGGGCCTTCAATGGCCGCGACGACGGGAACAGGCAGGGTTTTCAAGGCCCGGAAGGCCGCGACATTGACCGCATCATACTGGGCGGCCTTGTCAGCGGTTGATCGGACAGCCTCGAATTCGGCAATGTCCGCGCCCGCACAAAAGGCCTTGCCACCGGCGCCGCGCACGAAAAGGGCGCGCAGGCCGGCGTTGTCGCGCAGCGGTTCGAGCAATTCGGGAATGCGGGCCCATCCTGCCAGGGGCAGGGCATTTTTGCGGTCCGGAGCATTCAGGATCAATTCGGCAATCTTTCCGGAAACACGCAAGAATGGATTGGTATCTTCGGACTGAGACGGGGATTGATCGGACGTCATTTGAACCTCAAGTGCTGGGCAAAAAGGCGGTTGCCGGATTATTGATCGTAAAAAAACGATTCATTAGAGTGATTGATATCTGATATGAGGAAGTTTTGTTTGGAATATCACGCACAGCGCCTATTTTAGAAGACCATGTGAAGTGGGCTTGAAAAGGAGACAGTCCATGTCGACCCCGGTACGCCAAGCCGGCGAAGATCGCGTGATGAAGCACGATCCCGTCTGGCAGCAGTTGCGCGACGAAGCCCAGGCGATGGTGGCGGCAGAGCCAGCCTTGTCGTCCTTTGTCTATGAGACGGTCCTAAATCACGACAGCCTGGAAGAGGCTGTGGTTCACCGCCTGGGCGACCGCCTGGGGCGGGACATCGTTTCTGCGTCGCTTATTCGCCAGACCTATCTGGAAGCGCTGGCGGACGAGCCGGAGCTTGCCGAGATTTTCCGGGTGGACATCGTCGCGGTGTTCGATCGTGATCCGGCATGCTTCCGCTATCTGGAGCCGGTTCTTTATTTCAAGGGCTTTCATGGCCTTCAAACGCACCGGCTGGCCAATTGGCTTTGGCGCAAGGGCCGCAAGGACTTCGCTCTTTATTTGCAGAGCCGCTGCTCGGAAGTCTTTCAGATCGACATTCATCCGGCCGTTCCGGTCGGGCGCGGGATCTTTATCGACCATGGTACAGGTATCGTTGTCGGCGGAACGGCTGTGATTGAGGACGACGTCTCCATCCTGCAAGGTGTGACGCTGGGCGGCACGGGGAAGGAAGACGGCGACCGGCATCCGAAGATCCGGCACGGCGTTCTGCTTGGCGCTGGCGCTAACGTGCTCGGCAACCTGGAGATCGGGCATTGCAGCCGGATTGCATCCGGCTCTGTTGTTCTTACCGATGTTCCGGCCAACACCACAGTTGCAGGTGTTCCGGCGAAGATCGTCGGGAAGGCTGGGTGTCCGGAGCCAGCCCGCAGCATGAACCAGCTCCTGGGTGAGTAGGGTGTGGCCAGTATGAAGGAAGACGGGGAAAGCTGATCGAAAAGGTTTGGCATTTCCCGGCTCTCTTGTAGGGTCCGCACCACGACTGATGGATTTGGCGAACGACAAGGAGAGAGCCACGTGAACCCCGAAGAAATCCGCAAACTTGAAGCCTATCTGCGCAAAAAGTTCGATCTACCGAGCATGCAGGTCCGGGCGCGTCCGAAGAAGGACGACTCCGCGGAGGTCTATATCGGTGAGGAATTCATCGGTGTTATCTTCCGTGATGACGAAGATGAAGACTTGAGCTGGAACTTCCAGATGGCCATTCTCGAGATCGATCTCGACGAAGTGTAAGGCCCATCAGATAGGTTTCTAAAAGGCGGCCCAAGTGGGCCGCTTTTTTGTTGTGTCTTTAGGTGCGAAAGCCGCGAACCTTTTCCTTGATCGCCGCATCAAGCTCGCGCCAACTAGGAAGCAAGGTTTGATCGAACTGGTAGCGGATCAGCCGGCCGCCGCCGGGCGTGACCGTTCGATGGCAAACCGCCTTTGCCCCGCTGCGTTTCTTGACGCACCGGGCAATAAAACCGTCTTTGGCCTCGGGGTCATAAACGATGATATCCCGGTTCTGCGCCGCTCGGGCAGACAACATCAACATATTCAATCCCGCAGTCGTTGGCCGCGCACCGCCGCGGGCAAGGCGCTTGTAGACTGGATCCAGCTGAGTTCTGAGCGTTTCCCGGTACGGATCATGCTCCAGATCCACTTGGACGAGCGGCAGAGGTGTCCCGAGCTGTGCCGTGGCGTTGTCTTCGCCGGGCATCCTGAGGTCCGGCCATGTCATCAGCAAGCTGACTTGCTGGTAGTGATCTGCCTCGCCGTGTGCCGACAAGCGGTGCGTTGCGGATTTGAAGTAGCCCGCCGGGATCTGAAAGTGGTCCGGTCCCATCGTGACACTCACCAAAGCGTGTCGGGGTGTCGATTGGAAGAGCGGGGCTGCACGCATAAACCAATGATATCCGCGTTCGGCAACATGCGCGAAGGTCAGAACACACAAGGCTGTTGCCAGCATCGCGAAGTGAAGTGGCTTTGCATTGGTCGGTGCTGGCAGGGTCGGCCTGATCACGTGCCGTGCCTTTCTAATGACCTAAGCTGGCACACAGTGTTCAATAATGAGACACGTGTTTCAGCGCAGGACTGGTGCCATCCGGCGTAACTTACTAAAAACTGGAGGTTTTTATCCCGTGGCCAGACCGGCACGATGTTTGCTCTTGACCGTTTACAATTTCTTCATCACTTTCTCAGTGAAGAGGTTAACGGAAGGTTAACAGGGGCTATGCTGGATTTACTTATCGTTGGATACATTGCGTGCGCGGGGTTTGTTGCAGCCGGTTTGCTCGGAAGCCTCTACCAGCTGGTGACCAATCAACCGCCGAAATTCAACTTTTCCGGCACCACCATCTTTGGATTCGCCGCCGGTGTCCTCGTCTGTGTTTTTGCCGGTCCCTTCATCATCATGCGCAATGCAATCCGCGGTCGGCGTATTGAGAACCGGCCGTTGGGGTGGCTCGTTGCTTCGTCCACCATCGCCGGCATGTGGAGCATGTGCTCCGGGCTAATGGTCATGAACGTGGCCTTGATTGTGGCCGGATACGCGTAAGAAATGCCGATCTATTCACTGGATGGAGTGCGCCCGCAGGTTCCGGACACTGGTCGCTCTTGGGTTGCGCCGACGGCAACGCTGATCGGCGACGTGCATCTGGAAGAAGAAAGCAGCGTTTGGTTCGACGCTGTTTTGCGCGGGGACAGAGAGCCAATCAGGATTGGCAAGCGGTCCAATGTTCAAGATGGCTGTGTGTTTCACGCGGATCCAGGCTATCCGCTCACGGTCGGAGCCAACTGCACCATCGGCCACAAGGTGATTCTGCACAGCTGCACGATCAACGACAATTCCCTTATCGGGATGGGCGCTACGATCCTGAACGGTGCCGTGATCGGTTCCAACTGTATTATCGGCGCAAATGCTCTCATTGCCGAAGGGAAGGTTATTCCTGACAACTCATTGGTTGTCGGTGTCCCTGGAAAGGTCGTTCGCGAGCTGCCAGAGAGTGCTGCGGCGGATATTCGAAGATCAGCTGACGGTTACGTTGCCAACTGGCAACGGTATGCGGCTGGCCTGGCTGAGGTCTGAACGGTCTTTCGTACCAACAGTCTTAAGGCTCTCTTTCAACACCATCTTTTTTGCAGGTCCGAAGCTTGCAGGTTCCAAAATAGCAGGAACCGGCCTGCGGGGGCGGGCCGGTTCCCTGGATCCGGTCGTGGTAGGGATGGGGAGGGTGGGGACGCGACCGGATCGTCCTATCGGCCTGAGATCAGGCCAATTCCCGAACTAGTTCGAAATGCTGCTGACTGTCGTTACGCGCGTATCCGAGATCCCGGTCCATTTGACCGGTGAACTTGCTGATTGCCGTTTGATGTAGCGATAGGGTGTTGAGTACCAGGGCAGCACGGCTTCGATCTGATTATCGAGGATCATGTCGCCGTGATCCGTTCGTACGGTCAGGACGGCGTGGCCACCGTTTTGAATGTCTTTCGCAACCGTGATCAAAAGAGCGCTTTTGGGCCACCCGGCTTCAATAAGCACACGTTGTTTTTCAAGAACGTATTCCTCGCAATCGCCGTATCCATCCACCGGATAGGTCCAATACTCCTCTTTCCCAAAGAGGTCGGAATCTGTCATCGGGCGGACCCGGCGATTGACTTCCGCGTTGATTGCGATCAGTTCGTTCCAGCGGGTTTCTGTCAGTTTGACGACCACCGGTTCGTAGCGTTCATTCTTACAGGCCCAACTGTTGTCACGGCAAAATTGCCGGTGGCCGATTGGCGCTTTTACCGCGGCTTTCATGTCCATAAAGCGGCCAGGATCGGCATGTGCGACGGGCGCTGGTCCGAAGAGGCCAAGCAAAATCGCAGTGGTAGACAGAAATTTTCCAAGATGTTTCATCGTAACGCCCTCCCCAAGGCTGGCATCACGATGCATTACTGCTTTTTACTTCACGGAAATTGAGGTGATAAACTTATAGTATTATTTGAATTTGTTTTGATTTTTATTTTAGTAATACTTGAATTGAATTTGAATCAAATTCGACGAAGATTTGAGTCAAATTTTATCGATCCTCCGTAAGTGCCTCTTTTTGTGAAGTTTCCCGAAAAAATGGAATTTCGGAGTTGGCCGGTGCGGTTTGACGGCACTTCCAGCGGGTATCGCAAAAGTCCGGTTTTGCAGCTGTTTTGATGCTTGAAAAAAGTTCAAAAAAAACCAAGTGAGGCGGTGGAGAATTGCTCAAAAGCTGTTTTGAAGCCCAGATATCTGCCGGGTCGATCATAGCCGACAGCTTTATGAGAAGACGCGTCTATGGATCTGGCGCAACAAGGATCTGAATAGACCTCGCCCTTCGGCTCACGCGTATTTACGGAGGCCAGCTTTTGTCATTCCAGCAGCACTCATGTTGCCAGAACGGCTGCGCGATGCTCAAAAAGGGAAGAATCTACTCAGATTCTGGCGTCGTGATGTGGTGTTCGAGCAGCTCGCGGCTTTGAACCGCCGCAAATTCGACCGCAATCCCGCCTTCTATCTGGCGAACAACGCGGGCACGCATCTTGCCGAGCGTGATTTGATCGCCCATCTCGGGCAGGACATCCGTTGCGATTGCGGCACCTGAGAGGGATACATCGAAAATCCGGCAGACATGTTCCGTTCCGTCTGGAAGGATCATCTTCGTCATCTGGTTCTTCGGAACGAAGCGGTCATGGCGGCGATCTTCAGGAAGATTAAGCTCATCCCGGTTTGCGAGCCAAGTCAGAACGTTTGCAATCTTGTCCCGTTTGCGCACTGTGTTGCGCAGCTCGACTGCAAAGCCGCCGTCAATAAGCCGGGAGATCCGACCCTCTACACGGCTGAGGTGATCAAGGTAAGCAACAACACGCTCGCCAACCTTGCCAGAAACTGGGGTGATCATTGCCATGCCACCTGGTGACATGTCGATCACCTGGCATGGATACTCTCTGCGGTCTTCAAGCATGAAACGGCCAAGTATATTTACCTGAACCCGTTGATGGCGCCGGCGGTCCGTGACTTGAAGCGATTTGCTTCCCTCTGGTGCTGCTGTTGCCAATCCGGCGCTCATGCCTGCAATGTCCAAACCTGTGCGTCTTGCAACGCACTTTCCCCGATCGTGCAGAGAATCATGACAATCCTCGCAAGCACTTTAGGGGCAATGGGGTTAACGATGTGTAAGAGTGTACCCTACACATCGCTCAATATTAAGGGTTTTGACAGAGTTGTTAGGATTTGCCGCCGGAATAGACCGTCAGGTGGCCAACTTGCCGCTCTGCTCCATGCGGGAGGACTGCCGCACCCTGGGGGAGAACCGGGGTTCGCATTGGCATGTCTTCTGCGGTGAAGCGGGGCATGATCGGATTGATGTTTGAGTGGCTTGCGCCTGTGAAATACGGACGCTCATCTGGCCAGACCAGCCGCAGGCTGCTAATGGACTGTCTCAAGATCGGATGCAGGCCGATCCAATAGGGCTTGTCCATTGGTACCGCGCTTCCGAGTATACGGATCCGGCCTTCGCCAGGGACGTTGAGTGGAACAAGCAGCATTTCCATCTGCAGTTCCTGTTCACGTTCCGTGTGCCCATTGATCCCAACCACTGCGGCAGCGCCGTCTTCGGTGATGGCTGCGATCAGGCTCTCCAGTGCTTCACGATCCTTGGTGTCCCAACCTCGGAGAAAATTGCGACCTTTCAGTTCCCGGCAATGAGCAGAGCAGAGGCGCGTCCCAGCAAGACGGTAACGCACATCACTCGGTCCATTGGTCTCCAGGATGAACGTATCGCCAAGCAAACCGCGGATTTCGCCCGGATCAATTTCGCTCCGGTTCGGAGCGGGCCGAGCTCCGCGCAGAGAATCCCAATAGGAGTATAGTGTCTGGGTCACGCCATGTTTCATTTGACTTGCCTTTCGTCCCACTCCGGAGCGCTGTTTCGTCTCAAGACAGTAACTGTTTCAAAACGGGACGCTCCGTTATCCGTCCTTTTGTTTGCCTCCTACTAAGCAGGGGGTGTGCCAAGTCGCTGAAAGTATGAAAAAATCGTCGAGCAACACTTTGTTAAGGTTAATTCTTCGTAAAGCTTGCCAGCGCAGTGTGTGGCTGGCAAGTTCACATCGTCTTCAGGGCATTGGTTTGTAAAACCTATGCACGTGTGAGCGCCAAAAAAAATATCAGGGGCGTAAAAGAACCCGAAACTGAAAAGGCGATCGCAGCAAGACACCTCAATTTGGCGCGTGGGGACGCGACCTTTTGTGGGGGGGCTCAACAAACGCCGGTTATCGTTTCGATAGCCGGCGTTTTGTTATGCGCCGACAAGGGCAGGGTTAGAAACGAACCAACGCATTGGCGTTCACCATGTTTCTGCAAGCGTATGCGATTGTTGACCGGCGCCCTTGTTTTGTCCCGTTGCCGGGCTACAACTTCGGGACATTGAGATGCGAGGTTCCATGAACGTTTATCAGTTTGATGAGGAGCGTAAGCGCCGCGACGAAGAGACCAAGCAGCGCGAGCGCGAGCAACGCCCATCCGAGCCTCCGGCGCTCAATCTGCCGGCTGCGATTATCTGGCTGAGCGTTGCCCTGATCGCCATTCATGTTGTGCGGACCTTTGTCATCCCGGCTGGCTGGAACAATATGATGCTGTACTTCCTGGCGTTCTGGCCGGTGAAATACACAGCGCTGAGCAGTCTGCAGGCGATAGACCTTGCGTCCAGCATCTGGGCATTTGTCAGTTATAGTTTCCTTCATGGCGGTGCCATGCACCTGACGTTCAATCTGCTTTGGATGGCGATCTTCGGCAGCGCCGTTGTGCGCAGGTTTGGACTTGGGCGGTTCCTGGCATTTTCTGCTTTGTGCTCTGTTGGCGGCGCGTTTGCACATCTTGCGACCCACTGGGGCGAATCTGCGCCCATGATTGGTGCGTCGGCTGCCATATCAGGCCATATGGCGGCAGCTATCCGGTTTGTCTTTGAGATGGGCGGACCACTCGGCGTTTTCCGTCGGTCCGATCGAGGCGCGTATTTTGTGCCCGCGCAGCCGATCAGCGAGTGCTTCCGGAACCAGCAGGTTCTGGTCTTTGTCGGCGTTTGGTTTGGATTGAACATGTTCTTCGGACTGACAAGCGGTGGGCAGGCGGGGTCCATTGCCTGGCAAGCGCACATTGGCGGTTTTGTCGCGGGTTTGGCTCTGTTCCCGCTCTTTGATCCAGTGCCCCAGCGGCGGGGTTGGTAACGGGCACGTCAAGGCTTTGCGTCGCCATATTTTTTTGCCATGATGCGGTGATCAGGGAGCCGGATGCAACCGGACCTTGGATGCAAAGGGAGGTTTGCTTACATGACCGTTGCCGCAATCATGAAGACGAAAGGCCACGACACCATCACGGCGGATAAGTCCGCACCGGTGAGCGAGATCGCCGAAATTCTGGCGAAGAACAAGATCGGCGCCGTAGTGCTTTGTGATGGAGAACGGCACATCGAGGGCATTGTCTCGGAGCGGGACGTGGTGCGCCTCGTCGGTCTGCAAGGCGCGTCCGCGTTGTCTCAGCCCGTTTCATCAATCATGACCAAGGATGTGATGACCTGCACTGAAATGGATGCAGCAAATGAGGTCATGGGGCGCATGAACCGGGGCCGGTTCCGTCACATGCCGGTGGTGGAAGACGGCAAGCTGATTGGGGTCATCTCCATCGGCGACGTCGTGAAACACAAGATCGCCCAGGTCGAACACGAAGCTGAGCAAATGCGCAGCTACATTACGACCACCTGAAGCAGGTTTGGATCATTCTTGCCGCACATTGTGAGGGCTGCCCACATTGGTCAGCCCTTTTGCTTTGGTAGATGGCTCTGCTGCATGATCCGTTACTTGATTTCCATAGCTAGACTGTCGCGCCCTTATGCCTGATTGCGCATCCGACACTGCTTGCAAGAACGCCAATCAGAACGGCGATAAACAAATCAATCAGGTTGATCTCAGAAACCTGAAATCCGGCGAACAAAAAAGTCTCAACAACTCCGATTGCGGCTCCGAGGAAGCCCGCCAAAACCCAATTTCGGGTCATCATCCCCGCAGCAAGTCCGAGGATGCCTGGCAGGCTCAGCACATTGCCGCCGATCGTCCCGAGCAAGTCCAGAATTCCAAGCATATCTCACCTTTCTCATTCTGCCTTGAAGCCACCATCCGGTGGAGATCCAGGTCATAGTCAGGTCAAACGGCTATCAGTTTGACACCTTCTCCAGGTAGCTCCTTACCTCGGCGATCTCATTTGGCTGATCTGACGTCTTTTTGTTGGTTGCCTCGAGTTGTTCGATCACCTGGCGGTAGCGCTCCTGATAACCGGGCGGCAGATCATGCGCGATGCCTTGGTGGCAATCGATACAGGTCATGTTGTTGTCAATGGCCCGCTGATGCTCCGAAGCTGCGCGCGTTTCCTGAACCGTAAAGTCCATATACTTGAAATTATGGCAATTGCGGCACTCGCGACTGTCGGAGACTTTCATTTTGCGCCAGACGACCGTCGCCATTGCAATTCGGTGTTCCTCATACTTTTCCGGTGTGCTGATGGTGCCGGCTATCTCGTGATAGACGTCCTTTACAGCCATGATTTTCGCTTTGATCTTGTGCTGCCATTCATGCGGCACATGACAATCAGAGCAGATTGCCCGAACCCCGGAGTGATTGTTGTAGTGAATTGTGTTTCGGTATTCTGCGAGGTTGGTCTCCATTGTATGGCACCCCGTGCAGAACTCCTCGGTGTTGGTCAATTCCAGGGTCCAGTGAAAGCCGCCCCAAAACAGGATGCCACCCAAAAAACCGGCAAGCAGAACAAAGCCAGCGCTCAGGACCTTTGTGGGGGTCCAAAACCAATCCCACATGCGCAATAAAAAATTCCGGGACTGTTTCGTCTTTTTGGAGTCGTTCATCTATGAGCTCCTGACTGAAAAGTAGTTGCTTATCGAACGGAGACTGGAGCGGATGGCTGGAAGGTATTTTCGACCAGTGGCGGAACGTCCGCTTGAGGTACGTGACACTGATTGCAAAAGTATCGCGTGCCCGCCAGCTGATCGAGTTCGTTTCCGTCCCTGTCGAGGTAGTGCGTCATGGACAAGGTCGGCGCGCCGCGTTCACCGGCTTTCGTCCAGTCATGACAGGACAGGCATTGATTGGTGCGTGTGTCGATCTGGTACTGAGCAATCGAGTGCGGGATCAACGGCGGTTGCTGCCGGTAATTCCGTTGCATCCGGCCTTCCTTGCCTTCCCATTTGAAGTCTGGTCCAAGCCGGTTTGGCGCGTCGATCGGCGTGGTGCGCATGGCTTGAACTTGTTGCTGCTGTGCGACCGCGAAGCCGACGAGGCCTGTCGCAAAAAGCAGCGCTGCAAGACTTGCGAGAAATTGTTTCTTCATTGAAATCTCTCCTTACGGTCATTCGTACCGCGCAAACTCGAATACGCTTCACTGGTTCAGGCGCGTTCGACCTTGCAGGCGCATTTCTTGAAGTCTGTTTCCTTGGACAGGGGGCAGGTGGCGTCCAGCGTGAGCTTGTTGGTCAACTGGCCTTCGTCAAACCACGGCATGAAGACAAGCCCTTCTGGCACCTTGTTCCGGCCGCGGGTTGCAAGTTTGCTGCGAACCTCGCCGCGGCGTGTGGAGATAACGATCTCCTGACCGTTGCGAAGCCCTCGTTTTGCCGCGTCATTCGGGTGCATGAAGACAACAGCCAGCGGAAAAGCGCGATGCAGCTCCGGCACCCGCTGGGTCATGGAGCCCGAATGCCAGTGTTCCAGGACACGGCCTGTGCAAAGCCAGAGATTGTACTCATCGTCCGGGACTTCAGGCGGTGCTTCATAGGGGGCAAAGATGATCTTGGCCTTGCCGTCCTTATGGCCCTAAAACCGCACCCCTTCGCCCTCCGGAACATAAGGGTCATGGCCTTCACGGAACCGATAAAGCGTTTCCTTGCCGTCAACCACGGGCCATCGAAGGCCCCTTACCTCATGATATGTTTCGAACGGCGCGAGGTCATGGCCGTGATCGCGGCCAAATCCGGCATACTCTTCAAACAGACCCTTTTGGACATAGAAGCCGAAATGCGCGGCGTCGTCGTTCGGGTGGCCTTCTTGAGTTTCGCTTAGAGGGTATTTGTCGACTGTTCCGTTTGCGTAAAGCACGTCATACATCGTCTTCCCGCGGTGTTCGGGCATTTTCGCAAGCAGTTCTTCGCCCCAGACCTCCTCGACCGTGAAGCGCTTGGAAAACTCCATCAATTGCCAGAGATCGGACTTGGCTTCGCCCGGTGCATGAACTTGTTGGCGCCAGAACTGCGTGCGCCGTTCCGCGTTGCCATAGGCCCCTTCCTTTTCAACCCACATGGCCGTCGGCAATATCAGGTCTGCTGCAATGGCGGTTACGGTCGGGTAGGGGTCTGAAACGGTGACAAAGTTTTCCGGGTTTCTGTACCCGGGAAAGCTTTCTTCATTCAGGTTCGGCGCCGCCTGCATGTTATTGTTGCACTGGACCCAATAGGCGTTGAGTTTCCCGTCCTTGAGCATTCTGTTCTGCAGAACTGCATGAAAACCCGGTTTGGGCGGTATTGTGCCTTCAGGAATGTTCCAAGCGGTCTCGCAGATTTCCCGATGCTTGTCGTTGTTGACCACCATGTCGGCTGGCAGCCGGTGCGAAAATGTTCCCACTTCCCGTGCCGTGCCACAGGCCGAAGGTTGACCCGTTAGTGAAAACGGTGAGTTTCCTGGCTCGGAGATTTTGCCCGTTAGAAGGTGGACGTTGTAACACAGGGAATTAACCCATGATCCGCGGGTGTGCTGGTTGAACCCCATCATCCAGAGCGACATGACCTTGCGGTTCGGGTCGGCGTATTGATGCGCGAGTTTTTCGAGTTTCTCGGCAGGCACACCGGACAACTCTGAAACCATGTCGACCGTGTACTCGGCGACGGCTGACGCATATTCGTCCAAATCAATGGGGGTCAATTTGCCGGAGTCTGGATGAGCCGCTTCCTGTTGCAGCGGGTTCTCGGGCCGCAGACCATAGCCGATATCCGTTTCGGTCTTGGTAATGTTCACGTGCTTGGCCATGAAGTCTTCGTTCACAGAATCAGACTGAATGATGTGATTGGCGATGTAATTCAGGATCGCCAAGTCCGTCTGCGGCTTGAAAACCATGCCATTGTCTGCAAGCTCAAACGACCGGTGTTCGTAGGTTGATAGGACATGGACCTGCGCACCGGGTTTCGTCAGCCGTGTGTCTGTCAGCCTTGACCAGAGGATCGGGTGCATCTCGGCCATATTCGAGCCCCAGAGCACAAACGTATCTGCCGCTTCGAAATCATCGTAGCAGCCCATAGGTTCATCGATCCCAAACGTGCGCATGAAACCTACGACCGCTGACGCCATACAGTGGCGGGCGTTCGGATCAATGTTGTTGGACCGGAACCCGGCTTTCAACAGTTTGGCAGCAGCATAACCCTCCCAGATCGTCCACTGTCCAGAACCGAACATGCCAACACTGGTCGGCCCCTTGGCCTTGAGGGCTTCCTTCCACTTCTTTGCCATGACATCGAAGGCTTCATCCCAGCTGACTGGTTCAAACTCGCCATTTTTGTCGTACACACCATTCGTTTTGCGAAGTAGAGGATGTTTCAACCGGTCTGCGCCGTACATGATTTTGGACAGGAAATACCCTTTTACGCAGTTTAGGCCGCGATTGACCGAAGCTTCGGGGTCGCCCTGAGTTGCAACAACCCGGCCTTCCTTGGTTCCAACGAGGACAGAACACCCTGTGCCGCAAAACCGGCAGGCGGCCTTGTCCCATTTAATGTCTGGCGCTTGGATTTGGGCTTGGGCAATACCTGTTCCAAGTGGAATTCCAGCAGCAGACGCGGTTGCTGCGGCTGCGGTGGCCTTCAAAAACGTCCGGCGGGATTCAGAAATGGTCATTTGTCTGGTCTCCGGCTTGGCTTGATGAGGTGGGCAGAGAAGCGGCGCCCAAAGCTTCGGATTCATCGAAATGGTGGTAGGTCAGAGACAGGGAGATAACGCCCGGGATCTGATGCATATCCATGATCAGTTCCGATGCCATGCGGCTTGCCGTGTCTTCGACCACGACAACAAGGCGGCCTCCGTCGCCAATTGCATGAACCTCGACGCCGTCCATGGCATCTATGACAGCGCCAATTCTTTCGGTTGCATCCGGTGTGGTGTGTACGAGGCAGCCGCATATGTTCATGTGATGGCCTCACTCATCTCTGGTTGTGATTGCTTGAACGTCACGGCATTTGCCGGGCACACATGGGCGCATGCGCCGCACCCGCTGCAACTGTCGAAATCGATTTGGGGTTCGGACCTGCCGCCCAACCTCAACTTGAAACGGATGGCGTTTTGATCACAAACGTCTTCGCAACTTCTGCAGGTGACCCCGATTTGCGAAAAACAGGTCTGTGAAATGGCAGGCTTCCAGTTCCAATCAAGGTCAAGAAGTGGATCCAAAGCCCCGGTAGGGCATGCGTTGGCGCACTCGCTGCAAAACGTGCAAAGTCCATGGGTGAAATCGATGACCGGCTAACTATCTTTCCCCATCACAATGATGTTTTCAGGACAAGCAGTTTCGCACTTTGTGCAGCCATCACAGAGGGTTGGAAAAGCATCAACCGCTCGAGGAGGACGCATGAGCGTATGGTCGGGTGACCGAAGGGAGCCATTGAGAAAGTTTCTGCGCGTCGGTTGGGCAGGGGTCATAACGCCCTCCAGCCCATGTAACAGCTTTGGGGCATGACAAAACGCACAGGTTTTACCTGCAGCTGAATACTCAGATGCGCGTCACACTGGACCACCATGCGAGCCCTCCCAGGCATCTCTCCGGTCGCATTTGGTCAACCGCGGTGCTTATCTGCAACCGTCGGTTTGGACAAAGCTTATGCTATGTCCGCATGGTGGCGTATAGGTGCGAATACTTATGCGTTGGAAGGGAGGGAGAGCATTCGGGCGACGGAAGTCACCGCAGCTACGCATAATCTGGTGATGCTAGAAACCAGCTGAACTTAGGACTTTCCGTAGACTTCCTTGGGGTCGTAGACTTTCTCTTTTTCAACGTTTTCCAATCGAACGGTGCCGTCTTGTGTGTTGGCAACCTTACGGAAAAAGCAGGACCGGTAACCGACGTGACATGTCGCGCCGTTGCCTTCCACGGTCACTTTCACGACCAGGGCGTCCTGATCACAATCGGTGAGGATTTCTTGCACCTTCTGGATCTGGCCAGACGTTTCGCCCTTTTTCCAGAACCCTTGACGGGAGCGGCTCCAATACCAAGCTTCCCCTGTTTCGATGGTGCGTTTCAAGGCTTCTTCATTCATGTAGCCGACCATCAGGACTTCAGATGTTTTGAAGTCTGTCACGACAGCTGCAATCAGGCCGTCCTGGTCGAATTTCGGCATCAGGCGATCGCCTTCTTCGACCGTCGCTTTGTCGGCGCGTTCGGAAATAATCAAATCAGACATGTAAACTCGATTTTGGCCATCCAAGGATCTGGATGGCCACTATAGATATGTTTATCCACGCACCAAGGTCATGAACTTGGCTTGTTCGGCCGGATCGTCTTCGAAGATGCCCGTGAACTGCGTGGTGATCGTGGAGACACCGGGTTTTTGAACACCGCGCATGGTCATGCATTGATGTTCAGCTTCCATCATAACAGCAAGGCCACGCGGAGCCAAAGCGTCATCGATGGTTGAGGCGATTTGTGACGTCAGATTTTCCTGGGTCTGCAAGCGTTTTGCGAAAATGTCGACGACGCGCGCAAGCTTGGAGAGACCGACAACGCCTTCTGCCGGGTAATAAGCGATGTGTGCTTCACCGACGAACGGCAGCATATGGTGTTCGCAATGCGAATGAAACGGAATGCCGCGAACCAGCACGATGTCCTGATATCCGCCGACGTCTTCAAACGTGCGCTCAAGATGCTCGGCCGGATCTTCAAAATATCCGCCATACAACTGCGTGATTGCTTTCACGACACGCTTGGGCGTGTCCAGCAATCCTTCGCGGTCCGGATCATCACCGGTCCAGGCGAGGATGGTCCGCACAGCAGCCTCCGCCTCTTCACGGCTCGGACGTTGAAGTTGATCCGGTGTTTTACGTTCGAATGTTTTTCCGACCGGCTTTAGGACAGCGTCCATAGGGATCCTCGCGATTTTACCCTTATCACTCGTCATACGGCATCCGCTCTGGCTCAGATCAAGACCTCTCGATCAAAAGGGCGCGGAGATGTAGCATACTCCGCACGAAAAGCGAACGCACAGTTTCTGAGCGGGTTAAGCCAGCGTCAAGCGCCGATCCGGCGCCTTTTCATCTGGCTGCGACCACTCTGCCCCTTGCGAAATTGCTGTGGCGTCTGATCTATATATATGAAAGAAGCGTGCCGACAATGCGGCACCTGCTCACTAGCTGTCACGAAGAGGCGAGAATGCTCGACGACATCTATAATGCAAAGATCCTGGAGTTCGCCGGCAACATTCCCCGCGTTGGGCGGCTTGAGCATCCGGATGGGACGTCCAAGGCGCATTCCAAGTTGTGCGGGTCGACGGTGGTTGTCGATTTGTGCGTCAAGGATGGCGTGGTGACGGATTTCGCGCATGATGTGAAAGCCTGTGCGCTCGGTCAGGCATCGTCCTCCATTCTGGCGCAGCACGTGGTCGGCGCGACTGAAGATGAGTTGCGGACCTTAAAGACAACCATGCATGCCATGTTGAAAGAAGGTGGGGAGCCGCCGGTTGGCCGGTTCGAGGATCTGAAGTTCTTGCTGCCCGTGCGTGAATACAAAGCGCGGCATGCATCTACGCTTCTAACGTTCGATGCGGTTGTGGGCGCGCTTGATCAAGCTGCGGCTGATACAAAGGCCGACGGCGCCGCAGCGTAATATGTGCGATCGCAGTGATCCGGCCTGATGTCAGGTTAGCCCCTCAGATGTGTTCATCCTGTGATCATAAGCCGGATCAACCCCGTAAGCTCTCAATAGCCGGATGGGCGGCAATCGGACTGATCTGGATTTACCGCCACACCCTGTCGCTCTTCATGGGACGGACCTGCCGGTATGCGCCAACCTGTTCCGACTATACGGATCAGGCCATCCGCAGGTTCGGCTTTTGGGCCGGCGGCTGGCTGGGATTGTCCCGGATCCTGCGCTGCAATCCTTGGGGCGCGTCAGGTTATGATCCGCTTCCGGGCACACTTCCCGACACCGCGCGCTGGTATTTGCCCTGGCGGTATGGCCGCTGGACGGGCGACCATATCCCTCACGACCATCGAATGGATTGATTTCAAGACAGAAATGACGCAGCGTTAAGAAAAGGTTGAACTTACCGTGCGTGAGTGCAACTCTTTTGGCCCGGCTTCTGGTGCAGGAGAGGGCAGATGAACGTTGAAGACTTTCATTTTGTGATGATCAAGCCGACGCACTACGACGACGACGGCTACCCAATTCAATGGCTTCGATCCGCCATTCCATCGAACACGTTGGCCAGCTTGAACGGGCTCGCTGAGGCTGCGCGCGAGCGCAACGCGCTTGGTGACAATGTCCAGATTCATCTTCATACCTATGATGAAACAAACAAACGCGTCCGACTAAACAAGATTGCGCGGGATATCCGGCGCACGGGCGGCAAAGCGCTGATTGCCTTGGTTGGGGTGCAATCCAACCAGTTTCCAAGGGCAACGGACCTTGCACGGGAGTTCATGCGCGAGGGGCTGCCGACGGCGATTGGCGGATTTCATGTTTCAGGCTGCATTTCGATGCTGGATGAGATGCCCGAAGAGATGGTGGCGCTGCAGGAAGAGGGCGTTTGCTATTTTGCAGGCGAGGCAGAGGAGCGGCGGCTTGATCAGGTTTTCCGGGACGCCTTTAATGATGACCTAAAGTCACTTTATAATTTCATGGCGGATCTGCCGTCGCTTGAAGGAGAGCCGACGCCGATCCTGCCGACCAAGCACATCCAGTTCACCGCCGGATCGCATTCCAGCTTTGATCTCGGGCGGGGATGCCCGTTCCAGTGCTCCTTTTGCACGATCATCAACGTGCAGGGGCGCAAGAGCCGGTTCAGGTCCGCAGATGATCTGGAGCAGATTATTCGCGACAACTATGCGCAGGGCATCGACCGGTTCTTCATCACAGACGACAATTTCGCCCGCAATCGTGAGTGGGAACCGCTGTTCGACCGGCTCATTCAATTGCGGGAGGAGGAGAAGTTCGACATCAAGTTCATCATCCAGGTGGATACGCTCTGCCACCGGATTGAGAACTTTATCGAAAAGGCAACCCGGGCCGGGGTCAACCGGGTGTTCATCGGTCTTGAAAACATCAATCCCGGCAATCTGCTCGCCGCCAAGAAACGGCAAAACAAGATCACCGAATACCGGCAGATGTTGCAAAAGTGGCGTGACCACGGCGCGACCACTTATGCCGGATACATCATCGGGTTTCCGGGAGACACCAAGGAAGCGGTCTTGCGGGATGTCGAGATCATCAAGAAGGAGTTGCCGCTCGACCTTCTTGAGTTCTTTTTCCTAACGCCTCTGCCGGGCTCGGAAGACCACAAGGTTCTGCTTGAAAAGGGTATCTGGATGGATCCGGATCTTAACAAGTACGATCTCAACCACCGGGTCTCCCATCATTCGAAGATGAGCGATGATGAATGGGAGGAGGCCTATCGGGAGGCCTGGTCGAGTTATTATTCCGACAGCCACATTGAGACGGTGCTCCGCCGGGCTGCAGCCCACAAAAAGGGGCGGCCGGGCAACAAGCTGTTCTTGATGATGTGGTTCAAACTGATGATCGAGTGTGAGGGCGTTCATCCGCTGGAGGGCGGTTATTTCCGGCTCAAATTCCGCAAAGACCGGCGCAGTGGACTGCCAATTGAAAATCCGCTTGTCTTCTACCCGCGCTATGTCTGGGAGGTGATTTCCAAACACTGGGCTTATGTGTCTGCGGTTTGGCGTGTTCACCGGATCTACCGCAGGGTAAAAGCGGCGCCCGGCCGGCGCGAATATTCCGACGTGGCGATCGCACCGATGAGCGCGGATATGGAAGAGGATCTGGCGATGATCAGAGAAACGCGGGGCGGAAAAGACGCTGTTGCCAAATCCGCCCGGGACGCGTCAATCGTCAAGGCCGCGAAAAAACGTGCGCTGGCCTCTTAAGCAAACGGCCTAGGCCTGGTGCCAGCTTTTCTCTTTCCGAAAGAACGGCAAACGCCATCCGAGTGTCATGCCTGCAGCCGCCAGCATGATCACCGCAACGCCGAGGATCTGCACGGTTCCAAGTTTCTGTCCCAGAACCAAATAGTCAGTGACGTAGGCGACTGATGGATAGAGGAACGTAAGCGCGCCCTGAAGGTCTGTCGGCAGCTTCTGCACAGCTGAGTACAAGATCGTGTACATCATTGCAGTGTGCACAAAACCGAGGATGAGCAGGGAGACCCAAGCAGAACTTTGCGATGGGAGGTCCGCCACACTCGCGAAAGGGGCAAGCAGGATGGCGCCTGCTGAGACCTGTATCAGCGCGATCATATGTGAGGGGATGCCGCTCAGCTTTTTGGTGACAACAACTGCGACGGCCCAAAGAAACGCGGCGCCAATGGACAGCGCGACCCCGACGGCAAAGTTGCCATCCGCATAAGCCAATTCGGGTTTTGATCGGGCGATCACCACGACACCGCAAAAGGCGAGAGCCAACCAACACAGCTTTCTGAGTGTCAGGTGTTCTCCAAAAAAGAGCACGCCAAAACACACCAGCATGAATGGCTGCGTGTTGTAGATGGCCGTTGTAAGCGAAATGGACGCATGTCCGATCGCGTGAAACAGCATAACCCAATTGGTGGTCAGCGCGATGCCGCCTAAGACGGCCAGCAGAAACTGCTTCAGTGAGATTTTGTATGCAAAAGCGCCTTTGAGTGAACATATCAGCGCTAGCCCGACTGCGCCGAACAGGCAGCGCCAGAAGGCGACCGTGACCGGGTTTTCTCCGCTAAAAACAACGAAAATGCCCAAGGTGCCAACCAAGGTCATCGCGAAGGTCATTTCCAAAATGCCGGTGGTTCTTTCTGACATTTGAGCAACTCCTATCAATACGCTTTCAAGGATCTGCTGTTTGGATGAGCCGCTCCATATGATATTCAAGGCAGAGGATGTAGTTGACCTCATAATATTAGGCAAAAGGCCCATTAGGGTTTAAAGTGAAAGATATGGACGCCCAAGATCGTGAAATATTGAAAATTCTGATCGAGGATGGCCGGTGTTCGATCAAGGACATTGCCGTCAAGGTCGGTTTGTCGTCGCCAAGCGTTTCGGACCGGCTCAGGCGCTTACAAGATTCCGGTGTCATCCGCAGCTTCACGGCCGATGTTGATCCCCGGGCTCTCGGATACGCGCTTCAGGTGATTACACGCGTCCGGCCGTTGCCGGGAAAACTCCATATCGTCCGCGAGTTGCTGCAGGAAATTCCAGAGGTGGTTGAGTGCGACAAAGTCACAGGTGACGATTGTTTTGTGGTGCGTTTGGTGATCCGGGAAATCGAAGAACTGGACAGCATTCTTGAACGGATCACGGACAAGGCTGAAACGAGCACCTCGATCGTCAAATCTCAACCAGTGCCCCGGCGGGTGCCCTTAGAGTTTTAGTGGCCAACGTTGTGTTGGTCTGCGTGACGTTTTCGAAACCGGAGCCGTTAACGCTTTAGAACGATAGCCGTCTTAAGATGTCTGTAAATTCGCCAGCGATCAGGGAACTCTCCGGCAAGCCCAAGCTGGCTTGCCGCTCAAAGGCACAATGTTTTGCTGAATAGGTTCAAATCGTTTTTCACAGTCTCGGGAATGTTGAGCCTCACGTTCCTGCTGGCGCCGGGCTCTCTTGCTGCAGATGGCTGTAACAAGATGACCGTTGCAGCCGCCGAGATTCCGCATTTTGTTGAGAGTGAGAGCGAAGGGGAGTTCGTCGTTTTATTGCAGTCCGCGGCAAAGCGTGCGGACTTGGCTTTGGACATCAGGCTTTATCCGAAAAAACGCGCGCTTGGATTGTTTCAGATGGGGGTGGTCGACGCGCTGATGCCCCATTCCAGTGCTGGCGCGGATGTCGCGTCCTACAAATCACTGCCAATTCTAACGAAGCGCGACTTTGCATTTGTTCGAAAGGGTGGCTCGGTGCCGTCGAGTGTTTCTGATCTTGAAGGCCTCCGGATCGGATTGACTGCCCAATACGCCTATCCGAAATCGCTAACGGCGAACGATGAAATCGACTTCAGCCGCGAGCCAAACTCAGATCTGGACAATATCAGAATGTTGTCCGTGGGCCGTCTGGACGGGTCGATCATCGAAGAGCAATCCGGCCTGAGGGCAATTGCAGAAGCAGGTGTCGACAACATCGTTTATGATGAAACCAGCCCGATCAATGAACTCAGCGTCTGGATCCTGTTCGCCAAAACGGAGTGCGGCGCGTTGCATGCCGAAAAGATCAACTCCGCTTTCCGGGCCATGATCAACGACGGAGAGTGGGCTGCAATCAAGAAGGCTGATCCGCCGAACGGGTAGGTGACTGTCAGCCCGTATCTGCGGATCGACCCAGACGATCCTCTCGCCGGTTTCGGAAAAGGTTGCCGTTTTAGGCTGAATCCCGTATCAGCACACATCTCAAGACCAAAGACATCGCTTACCTGCTGTGTGTGCAGGAGTGAGCAGGAGACTGACATGATTCAATTGACCTTCCCCGACAATTCCGTGCGCGCCTATGAAGCTGGGACTTCCGGTCTCGACGTGGCGACCGGCATTTCCAAATCGCTGGCCAAAAAGGCCGTCGCGATGACCCTCGACGGGGAGTTAAAAGACCTCACCGACCCCATCGATGCGGACGCCAATATCGAGATCGTGACCCGGGAAGACCCGCGGGCGCTGGAGTTGATCCGGCACGATGCAGCTCACGTTATGGCGGAAGCTGTTCAGGAGTTGTGGCCGGGTACGCAGGTGACCATCGGGCCCGTGATTGAAAACGGCTTTTACTATGACTTCAAACGGGTTCACCCGGAAGGATCGGCCAATGCCGGGTCTGACTGGCCGTTTAACCCGGAAGAGCTGCCGGTCATCGAAAAGAAGATGCGGGAAATCATCGCGCGCGGTGCGCAGTTCACAAAGGAAATCTGGACCCGCGAAGAAGCCAAGACCTATTTTGCCGCCAAGGGTGAGCACTACAAGGTCGAGCTTGTCGATGCGATCCCGGAAGACCAGGAAATCAAGATCTACAAGCAGGGCCAGTGGCTGGATCTCTGCCGTGGCCCGCACATGGTTTCCACCAAGCAGATTGGCGACGCCTTCAAGCTGATGAAGGTGGCCGGTGCCTATTGGCGCGGGGACAGCAACAATGAAATGCTGACCCGCATCTATGCGACAGCTTGGCACAATGAGAAGGAGCTGAAAGGCTACCTTCACATGCTGGAGGAAGCGGAAAAGCGCGATCACCGCAAACTCGGCCGCGAGATGGACCTGTTCCATTTCCAGGAAGAAGGACCGGGCGTCGTCTTTTGGCATCCGAAGGGCTGGGACATGTTCCAGAACCTGATTGCCTATAAGCGCCGCCGTTTGCGCGGGACGTATGACGAGGTGAACGCACCGCAAGTCCTGCACACCTCGCTCTGGGAAACCTCCGGCCACTGGGGCTGGTACAAGGAGAACATGTTCGCCGTTCAGAGTGCGGAGCCGGAGAGCGAGGACGATCGCGTCTACGCACTTAAGCCGATGAACTGCCCGGGCCACGTTCAGATCTTCAAGCACGGTTTGAAGAGCTACCGCGACCTGCCGATGCGCTTGTCCGAATTCGGCGTTGTTCACCGCTATGAGCCGTCAGGTGCCTTGCACGGCTTGATGCGCGTGCGCGGCTTTACCCAGGATGATGCCCACGTCTTCTGCACCGAAGAGCAGATGGCTGACGAATGCTTGAAGATCAACGATCTCATTCTGTCGGTCTACAAGGATTTCGGCTTTGAAGAGATCGTCGTCAAACTGTCGACACGGCCGGAAAAACGCGTTGGCTCCGATGAAAATTGGGATCATGCAGAAGGCATCATGTCCGATGTGCTGAAGCAGATCGAAGAGCAATCAGACGGCCGCGTGAAGACGGACATCTTGCCGGGCGAGGGCGCGTTCTACGGACCTAAGTTCGAATACACGCTTCGGGATGCGATTGGCCGGGAGTGGCAGTGTGGCACGACCCAGGTTGACTTCAACCTGCCGGAACGCTTCGGCGCGTTTTATGTTGATCACAACGGCGAAAAGAAAACGCCGGTGATGATCCACCGGGCGATCTGTGGCTCCATGGAGCGGTTCCTCGGGATCTTGATCGAGAACTATGCCGGGCACTTCCCGCTGTGGTTCGCACCCTTGCAGATCGTGGTTGCAACCATTACGTCAGAGGCTGACGATTATGGTCAGGAAGTGGCTGATCTTCTGCGCTCTAAGGGCCTGAAGGTTGAAACCGACTTCCGCAACGAGAAGATCAACTACAAGGTCCGCGAGCACTCGCTTGCCAAGATTCCGGTCATCCTGGTCTGCGGCATGCGGGAAGCGGAAGAGCGTACGGTCAACATCCGCCGTCTTGGTTCCAAGAACCAGACGCCGATGGGATTGGACGAAGCGGTCGCTGCATTTGTCGAAGAAGCGACGCCGCCGGATCTGAAATGATCGAACTTCCGTTTTGTTAACGGAAAAAATGCCAGCTTGCACACTGCCCTTACTTAAGGGCAGTGTGATGTCATAAGGCTGCAACAGAGAGTCTGTTAGAGCGTTTTAATTCCGCCTGTCCGGACGCGGGCAGCGGGTGCAAACAATGTAACAAACGAAGTCGGCATACCGTGGATTACGCAGAATTCAGCTACGCCAACCCAGACCACCATCCGCTGAAGCGCATGGTGATCCGGTCGATTGAACGCCTGTCGGGGCGCCGGAAGCTTCTTGATCTTTACGAGATCTGGAAACAGTCCATCGTGACCACAGACTATATGTGGAGCGAACTTCTGCGTCTTATCAACATTCGCGTATCGGTGGACAGTGGAGAGTGGCCACCCAAGGATGTGCCGGATGGGCCTTTGGTTCTGATTGCCAATCACCCGTATGGCATCGGCGATGGTCTCGCAATTCTCTCCCTTGCCGAACAACTTGGCCGTCCGTTCAAGATCATGATCAACAACGAGTTGCTCAAGCTTCCGGAGATCCGGCCATTCTCCTTACCGGTCGATTTTGAGGAAACTAAAGAAGCGCTCAAGACAAATATGGCGACTCGCAAGGAGGCGCTGAAACTCCTGGAAGAAGGCACGACGATTATCGTGTTTCCAGGTGGGGGCGTGGCAACGGCACAAAAGCCGTTCGGCCGTGCTGAAGAACTGCCATGGAAAACCTTTACAGCGAAGATGATCCGCTCATCGAAAGCGACCGTCTTGCCGATCCACTTTGAAGGCCAGAATTCCTGGTTGTTCCACCTGGTCAGCCGCTTCTCGCTGACCCTTCGTCTTTCGCTTTATGTCCGCGAGTTCCGCCGGACACTCGGACAGGCAATCCGGGCAAGGGCAGGGGCGCCGATCCCCTATGAAACCATTTCCGGTTTCAAGGACCAAAAAGAAGTCATGGACTTCCTGCAGTCTAAAGTGATGGAAATGGCACCGGCCGAACAAAAAGAACGGCTGCTCAGCCGCCATTGACCGGCGGTCGCTTTGCTTTTCTGGAAAATCCTTAAACCTACAAGTGCGATCAGTTCGCCCTTGAGGATCCACTGACCAATTCGCTGATCGAAGAGACCACTTCCACTTCCCGGTCTGCACCTGGCTCAACCGTGAACGTATGAAGGTAAGTCCTTCCGTTGTTGCGGGCCACTGCCTCATATTCACCCGCCGCAAGAACAAAGTCAGGAAACGCGCCGGTGGCTTCGACGACCACGTCACCGCCTGGAGACAAAACCGACCAGGTGGTGTTGGCGATGGCTTCACCGCCGCGCTCATTGACAAGCTTCAGCGTGATGTCGGCCGCTTTGTGGAAAATTGTGGCTTCGGTGAGCTTGCCCGGAAGGACCTGGATGTCGGCGCGGATTTCGGCGTTCGCATCCCCGTACCGGCTAACAATGTGGTAAGTGTCTGCGTTTAACCGGATGATCGAACCAGGCTTCACGCTGCTGGCGATCAGATCCCGTTCGCCGCGCTGATCGAATTCCCGGCTGTAAATGTCGAACGTCACCGGGCCGCTTTCTAAAGGAGCACCGTCCGGCAGCGTGGCGTAGAATTTGATGCCGCCGGCATTCAACGTCACCATTTTCGACAGGACTTCCTTGCCGATCACGATCCGGTTGGTAGCCTGCGCATAGCCGTAGGATGTGTGGATCATGTATGCACCCGGATCCAAACGGAATTCGGCATCCCCGCCTTTCGACGTGGCAATCAACTGAAGTCGGCCATCGGCGTTGGTCGTTTCGGAGTAGATGCGCCAAATGAGATTGTCGTTCAGCGGTTGGCTGTCCCGCGTCAGCTTCGCCATCAGATAAAGTGCGCCGCCATCCAGCCCGTCGGCCGTTCCTTGAATGCCGCCGGATGCGGGCGCGTAAGGAACCAGCGTGTTGTCCGAGAACAAAGGTTCTGGTTCGCGGTCAAGAAGATTCTGAATGGGTTCTTGAGACGCCGCGGACGGTGCGTTTGGATCCGGCTTCATGGCAGGTGGCATGGGCGCACTGGTCTGGGCCTGTGCTGTGCCAAGTAGCGCTGACATCAGCGTCGCGCTGAGCGCAGTCATGATCACCCGCTGCACCTTGGTGCGCGTGTCTTTGATCCGGTTCAACAAAGTCGTTGGATTCTGCATTCCCACTTATTATCGTTTTGGCCAAGCGATGTCATCTGGTCAGCGGTACCTTCCAGCCTGTTTCTTGTAATGGACCTTAAAATTTGGCGAATTCAAGACCTGAAGAGTGCAGTTGACAAATCCCAACAATCAATTAGGTAGATAGTTACAAATGAAACTATCTGCGGAAAGGCAGACCGAATGTCCGAGTTTGGCAGGGGATCACCTCAAACCTTGGAGTTTTTGCGGACCCGCCGGTCACACCCATCTGTCACCATGTCAGCGCCTGGCCCGGATGATGATCAGCTCATAGATCTATTGACCATCGCCGCGCGCGTTCCGGACCACGGAAAGCTCGCGCCTTGGCGCTTCATCACTTACCGGGCATTGCAGGGCGAAAAGATCGGGGCCTTCCTTTCAGAGCTTTATGCCAGAAAGAACGGACCGCTTGATGAAGCCCAGACCGACAAGGAACGGACTCGGTTCACGCGCGCGCCTGTGGTTGTCGGTGTTGTAAGCAAGGCCGCAGAGCACCCGAAAATACCTGTCTGGGAACAGCAGCTTTCTGCCGGCGCCGTTTGCATGACCCTTGTTTCTGCAGCCGCTGCTGCTGGCTTTGCCTCTCAATGGTTGACAGAGTGGTATGCCTTTGACGAAGAGGCGGGACGTTATCTCGGTCTTCAAGACGGTGAGCGGTTTGCAGGTTTTATTCATATCGGAACAGCCACGCAGCCGCCCGTTGAACGTCCGCGGCCGGATCTTTCCGAAATAACTTCCAACTGGACGGAAACGGACTGAACATGTTCTACGAAACAGAAAAAAACGATCACGGACTGCCGCATAATCCATTTAAGGCGATCATCGCACCGCGGCCGATCGGTTGGATTTCCAGCGTCGACAAGCATGGGAAAACCAATCTTGCTCCCTACAGTTTCTTCAACTGTGTCTGCGATACGCCGCCGATCGTGATGTTCTCGTCCTCCAACTATAAGGACAGCGCTGCCAACATAGATGCGACCGGTGAGTTCGTCTGCAACATGGCAAGCTACGATCTGAAAGACGAGATGAATCTGTCCTCGGCTGCCGTACCGCACGAGAAATCTGAATTTGAGTTGACGGGTTTGGAAATGGCTCAATCCAGTCTCGTTAGCGTGCCGCGCGTTGCCAAAGCGGCAACTGCTCTGGAGTGCAAGCATCTTCAGACCATCCGTATGAAAGGTCTCGACGGAACCGACACGAACAGCTGGGTCATCTTCGGTCAGGTTATCGGGGTGCATATTTCCGATGATGTAATCGTCAACGGCATGGTGGACGTGACCCGCTACAAGCCGCTTTCCCGCCTCGGCTACATGGATTACGCTGTGGTGACGGAAGTATTTCAGATGGGCCGTCCCAAAGTCTGAGTATCTGACCGAGAATCGATAAGGCGCTGCAGCGAACAGCGTCTTGTCTCATTATGAAACAATGAATTCTCCGTCCAGCAACTGATTTGTCCCAAATAATTTCGGACCAACTCGGCAATTTTTTCCCAAGAAAAATCGCAGGAAACAGCCAAAGTCCACAAATGCCTGAGATTGCATTGGCATAGTTACGTAGAAGCCGTTAGGTTTTCGTTTTTCTAATAAATGAATCGGTCCCGCCTGTGGCTTGTTAAGGTTTTGTTAACCTTTTTGGCGCGAAAGTTAACGAAGTAATAATTAGTTTCGTCGAGGAGGCCAGTCATGCGGGTTGCTGACACTACCTCGGTCGCGTCTAGGATCGAGCTTGCGTTTCAGTCTGCGAGTACATCCACAGGAACGTCGTTTGACTATCTTGTGAAAACAGCCGCACGGGAATCTTCGTTTAATCCGTCGGCCAAGGCAAAAACATCGAGTGCTACAGGCTTATTCCAATTCATAGAGTCCACCTGGCTCGAAACAATGAAACAGGCCGGGCCCAAGCACGGGTTGGACAAGTACGCGGACCATATTCAGCGGTCCAAAAGCGGTAAGTACTATGTCAGCGATCCCCAGATGCGCCGTGAGATTCTCGATCTTCGCAAGGATCCGGAAATCTCGTCGGTCATGGCGGGGGCTTTGACCCAGAAGAACGCGCAGTATCTTGAGCGCCGGATTGGCCGTGAGCCGACGGACGGCGAGCTATATATGGCGCATTTTCTTGGTGCGAATGGTGCGAGTCGCTTGATCGAAAAAACCGCGGCCAATCCCGATATGCGCGCCGATCAGGTTTTTTCCGCACAAGCGCGGGCCAACAAGCCGATCTTCTACCATCGCAATGGCCAAGCCCGGTCCATGGAAGAAGTCTATCAGGTAATCGTGTCCAAGCATGATGCAGTCAACATGATTGCTGAAGCCGGCGGACGTAAAAACCTCAGGACCTCTGGCGAGCTTTTGAACGTTGCGGCGCTACCCAATGCGAAGCCGGGATCTGGAGCGCCGGTAACGGCACCGGTTCCGTTTGATGATCTGGCGGGCGATCCGGCAGCAGCTTTTGCGATGCGGTCCAAGCCGCAGCCGCCGAGCATGATGGCAGAGGCAAAGCCGAAGGACTTTGACCATTTGGCAGGCGATCCGGCCGCGCAATTCGCAATGCGGTCCAAGCCGGATGCACCGGTGCAAATGGCGGCGGCGACAGTGCCCGTCCAGCCCGAACTGCCGCTGGATCTTCCTGAAACGGTTGCGAAAGCGCCTGTTCCGGAGGGACGTCCGCAGACTGTTGCGGTAGTCGATCCGGGGGCGAGTGATCCGGCACAGCCTCAAGCGCAGGCACAGCAAGTTGCAAGCGCTCCGCGGCCTGATCCTGACGACCCGCGTGACGCGAGTATCAATCAAGCTCCGGATCAAACCGCGAGCCGTGTGTTGTCCGCGTTCCAGGCAGCCCAGACCGCGAACCCGTTTGAAGCTCTGTTCCGCAATGATCCGGGTTCCGATCAGGCAGGCGTCAATCCAAGGTTTGCATCCGCCTTCGCGGCCGTTGAAGAGGCTGCGCTCTACAGCGCTGTGTCCGGAGCATCTACTCAGGTGGCTGCCCAGGAATTGGCCCTTGTCAATCAAGGTGGTCCGTTAGACCTCACACGGTTTCTTCGTTTGAAGGCTCAGGAAGAACAGAAAGACTTACTGCCTCCGGCTTAGGTTTCGGAGGTTGAAGACAGGCGGGGGCATGTCAAAATTATGGTGAACGGATCGTTAAGTCTTTGATGTCAGGATAGTGCAAAGACTATTCAGGACTGACGTTAAGAGCATGACCGTTCACGACATTCTGCACCTCACCGACACTGATCAGGCTGGCCTCGATATCGAGGCGGCGCGAACCTATGCAGAGCGTTATTTGGCTGCCGAAGAGGGCAGCCTGGAACGGAAAACCATGGCGGCAGCACTTACAGTTCTTCTGGATGATCCGAGCCGGCCGGTTCGCAAAACCGTCGCGAAGGTATTGGCTGCGAGCGCGCATGCACCCGGACACGTGATCCGTTTTCTCGCGCAGGACGTGGACGAGATCGCTGTCCTTGTTCTGAAATCTTCCCCGCTTTTGAACGAAACCGAGCTGGTGGACCTTCTGGCCGAGGGCAGCACAGCAGTTCAGTGCGCCATCGCAGAGCGTGAATCTGTTCCTGCAGGTGTCAGCGCGGCTATGTGTGAAGTTGCTGATGAAGCGGCCTGTATGGCCTTGCTCAAGAATCCAGGGGCGACAGTTTTGAAGTCCTCATTGGTACGGCTTGCCGAACGCTTTGAGCAACACCCCGGTCTCTGCGATGAATTGCTGAAACTCGGCGATCTGCCAATACCTGTGCGATACGAACTTTTGATGGGGCTTGCACAGAACCTTGAGAACCATCCCTTTGTTTTGGAGCGTGTTCCAGAGCATCAGCGCGATGTGTTCCTGTCGGATGCAATCGACAAAGTCGTCCTTCGCCTCGCGCTTGAGGCAAAAGATGACGATCTTCCCGAATTCGTGGAACACTTGCGGGCCAGTGGACGATTGAACACGCGTCTCCTGTTGCGGGCTGTTTGTTGCGGCCGTCTACGCTTCTTTGCGGCAGCTCTGGCAAATCTTGGCAACATGCCTCTGCCACGCCTGTGCAAGGTTTTGCTGACTGTCCGCCGCGCGGCACTTCAAGCCGTTTTGAGAAAGGCCGGATTGCCAATCCGGTCGCACCAGGCGTTCCTGCTTGCAATCGACATTGCCCGCAAGGCTGAAGCTGACTTCAGCTATGACCTTGCCCTTGAAGAAGCGCGGGCTTTGACCGAGGCGTTGCTGTCTGAAATGCAAGACGGTGCTTTTGGTGCGGATGAGGATATCAATGCATTCCTGCGTCGGTTTGCGATCGATGTTGCCCGTCTTGAGGCACGCTCGGTTCTGAAAAAGAGCGCCGGAGATCTTCGCTCGGTCAACGCTGCGTGATTGCCAACGGCGGGCAGCATTGGTGCGCGGAACGCGAATCTGATCCAAAATACGATGGGTAGTGATTCAGGCTTGCAGCTGATCGAGTCCGCTTAGCTCTCGTCTGTTTCTTTGGCCGGGAACTGGGCAAGATAGGTGTCGGTCGCCGTGCGCAGCGTTTCCAAAAGCTCGACACCGGTCTTGTTGGCGGTGTCCTTAGCGCCTTCAATCACCATCGCCCGGATTGCTTCAACAAATCCTTCCGCGAGCCCTACTGGCAGATCGTTGGGCGTTGGAATGTTTTCCAGCAAGTGACAAAAGCTGGAAGCAACATCGCCAACGAGCGGAAAGCCCAGTGTAAGCGCCTGGCCTTTGATGTTGTGCGCCGATTGATAAAGGACATCGATCGTTTCGGAGGAAATGCCGTCCGCTTTGACGGAGTCCCAAGCACCCACGAGAGTTTTGGCTTCGTTTTCCATCCAGTTGCCAAAATGAGGAGCGATCCTTTGCAGAGCAGCTTCTGCAGCTTTCACAGGATCAAACTTGCGTGCCTCGCGAGGTGTCAGTTCACGGACCTTCTTCCGCAGATCTGTCGGCGGCTGCAGAATTTCGTAATCTTGATCCGGAGCGGTTTCAGCCATTGCGGCAGGGTCCTCATCGTTGCTGTGAGCGATCACTCACGATCACCAGTATGCGTAAACAACTTTAACAGGGTCTTTCCCGCCGCCAAGTCTTTCGCAGGTGGCCGGTCAGGACCGCTAGTATCTGAACATTTCCGTTAGGATCCGCTCATCCCAGCCGTGATCGTCATCAAACATGATCCGGCCTTCCTTTTCCGTGGACTCCCGAACCGACACTTTTGTGACCCTGCGGATCTCGCGGTGATCCGCAGAGGCGCTGACCGGCCGTTTTTCAGGGTCCAGGATTTCGATATCGACCGCCGCCCAATCGGGAAGCAGTGCACCGCGCCAGCGGCGTGGGCGAAAGGCGCTGATTGGGGTCAAGGCAAGCAATTGCGCTGTGATCGGTAGGATCGGACCGTGCGCGGAGAGGTTATACGCCGTGCTGCCAGCAGGCGTTGCCACGATGATCCCATCGCAAATCAGTTCTTCCAGCCGGACGCGGCCATCGACCGAAATCTTCAGGCGCGCAGCCTGCGATGTTTGGCGGAGCAGGGAAACCTCGTTGATGGCGAGCGCGGAATGCTCTGCGCCGTTGTCATCGGTGGCCGTCATCTCCAGTGGGTAGATCGCCGTGGTGTCCGCTTTGGCAAGACGTTCCCGCAGGCCATCTTCCCGGTACTCGTTCATGAGGAAGCCGACCGAACCACGGTTCATGCCGTAAATAGGCTTGTTTGTTCCCATCTGTCCATAGAGGGTTTCCAGCATCAGGCCATCACCGCCCAGTGCCACTATGATATCGGCATCAGCGATCGGAACTTCACCATATTGCGCCGCCAGTGTTTCCCGTGCGTGTTTCGCCTCATCCGTGTCACTGGAGACAAAGGCGAGCTTCTTGTCAGTGATCTGGCTGGCATCGTCCGGCTGCGGGGAAGAAACAATACGGTTCATTGATCAACAAGGGCCTGGACGAGAGTGGTCTTATGGATTTTGTGCCGCCACGGCGCTGTGGCGCCAGCTGTCTAAGGACTAGGCCATGCCCTTGAAAAATTAGCAAGTGCCAGTGGTGGGAAACAGGTTCGCAGTCGAAGGTGAGACCAACCTATCAGTCAATTGTGGGGCGCAGAGTCGTTTGGGCTGCATCGCCGCTTGCCGGACAAACCGGTGAGGCCAGAAGTTCCTGCCACTCGAAAAAGGGCACGATTGCGGATCGAATATCGTCGATTTTTGCGGACATTACACCGGCCACTCTGAGCCCATCCGGGGTTGCTACCAGCAAGGGGCCCCCCGATGCGCCACTTTCCGATGAGCAGTTGGTAACCCAGCTGTCTTCTACGGTGCCGATCACCTGGCAGGCTGAAACGACGGTTGGCAGAAAACGGCGGCTGCGGCGATAGCCGGCTGAATCGAACCGGGTATCCTGCGTCAACACGCCAGCATCCTCAGGTGACAGAGCCGGGACGGCAGGCAGCTTGGCGCTTTCCTTCAAAATCAAGATCCCAACATCGGTATGCACATCAGCCAGTTTCGGTTGCTTCTTCGGAGCATAGCCCTTGGCAGACAGGGCACAGGCCACCTCCAGGCGCGCAGAAAACTCGTCTCGGCGGACTCCGGCGATGAAGAACATGTCGTCTTCCGGAAACTTCTTCAGTGTTGCTTTGTTGTAAAGGCAGTGTGCTGCCGTCAACACGATATTCGGTGCAATCAGCGTGCCGGTACACATGGATGTCGTGCGGTAGCCAGCTACATTCACCCGGCCAATGGAGGGCCAGGGCGCGTCCGTGCTGTCGATGACCCTAAGAGCTGGTTCTGTTGCTACAGCAGTGTCTGAAAGGACGAGGCAAGACAGTGCGAACACGGCCGCATAAGCGGCCGCGAGCCTGCGCCACAGTGTTCCGCTGCTTGTTGTAATCCCGATGGGGACAGCCACGTTTTGAAGCCTCCGACGAACCTAGCTGACCGTTTTCCTATGTGCAGTGTCGCTGAACGGGTTTAACGCGGCCTAAAGTCTATCGCTGAAAGCTATGCTAGTTGGTATAATACTCCCACACCATTGTCCGGGCGAGTGTCTCGTCATTGTGGCGCATGCGACTGGAAAGCAGGGCGTCCATATTTTGGATCAGAGCTGCCGGTTCGCTGTCAGCCTTGTTCTTGATCCCACCCGTTTCATCGTTTGTTGAGAGCAACAGATTGGGCAATCCGCTGAAGTGCACATATTGCCACTCGGTTCCAAGGCGTGTCAGAGCCGAGGCTCCGCCAGACTGACAGCTCTTGCGGACGTCTTCCGGGAAAAACTGTAACAAACGCCGGAAGTCAAACTCATATAGCGCAGCATCCCGCCAACCGGTCGGTGTTTGGCCTCTAAGATACGGGGCAAGGCTGTTTCCGTCAGGTTTGTGTTTGGGCTCGAGCCCTAGAACGTCCAAAAGGGTGGGGAAGATGTCTGCGGCAGAAGTAAAGGCAGAAACCCTGTTGTCCTTGGCCATGCCGGGACCCCGGATGATCAAGGGGATGTGATAACTCTCTTTGTAAAACCCGCCTTTGCCGAGCATCCAGTGATCGCCCATCATCTCCGCATGATCGGAGGTGAAGATGATTAGTGTGTCGTCCGCGATCTGATCGAGGGCCGAGAAAATGCGGCCAAGCTGCGCGTCAACTTCTGTGATCATGCCGTAGTAGAGCGCGCGAAGGCGCTTTAGATCGTGTCGGGTAAGGTCGCGCACGTGGCCGTTGGCGCCGGGAATGTGGCTGGAAAGATGCTGGTACTCTTGCAAGGCGGAGACAAGAGGATGGAACGCTGCTTCTTGCCATGCGCTTTCGGCGCCCTTGAACTCAGGCCCGTCATCCGGATCGTACATCGTATTATAAGGCTCGGGCACGGTGATCGGTGGATGCGGGCGCAGGAATGAAATATGCGCCATCCAGGGCTTTCCTGCGTCCTGTTCGCCAAGCCAATTGAAAAAACTGTCCGTTAGGAAAGCGGTCTGCGTTTCGTCCTTGGAATAGCGCGGGGCCTTGCGGGAGACAAGTTCGCCATCCTCCGGCTCAACGTGGTGCAGGGTGTCGAAGGATGCCGGATCATGGCCGCGGGTGGCCAGCCAGGAGCGCCAGGGTTTGTCGTCTTCGGGCAGCGGTTGACGAACAGAAAATCCAGGAAGAACACCCTCATAAGTGGAGAGGGCCGGATCGTTCGGATCATGCACCCGTGGGTCCGGCGAGGTGTCCGTATAACCGAACAAAGTCGGGACATATCCGGCTCTTCGTGCCGTGCGGGCAATGTTGTCGAACCGGTCGTCCAGCGGCGCCCCGTTCCAGATCACTCTATGGTTCATCTGATAGAGGCCGGTGTAGAGAGAGGCCCTCGCCGGAGAGCAGGGCGCGGTCGTCGCATAATGCTTCTCAAAAACGGTGCCCGTTTCTGCAAAGGCATCAAGGTTGGGGGTCTTGACCACCGGATGACCGACAGCGCCGAGGCAATCGCCGCGCCACTGATCGGCCGTTATCAGAAGGATGTTTGGACGCGACGTCATACAGCTTCCATCTGATCCATCAGTTTGGGCAGATCGGCAACAGTATCGATCACGTAGTCTGCGCCAGCTTCCGTAAGTTTGGCGGTTGCTTCCTGCCGGATCGCATCGATCTCGGCCTCAGGCAGGGCCGCCAGTTCTTCCGGGGTTTTTCCTGCAAAATTACCGGAAAGAGCAAGACCAACGGTGATGCAGCCGGCTGCCACGCCCTCTGCGATGCCGGGCTCCGTATCATCGACCTTGATGACGGCACTGGGCGGGTAGGCGACAAGATCAACAAAGCACTGATACATGCCGAGCGGACCCGGACGGCCCTCAGGCAGGTCATCAGAACACACCAGATTGTCCGGCTCATAGCCCTGTTTGGCGGCTCTTGGAAGAACGCGCTCCATAATGGACCGGGTGTATCCAGTGGTGGAGCCGATTTTTACGTTGTTCGATCGCAGGTAAGCGATCGTATCCAGGGCGCCTGGAACAAGGCCGGCATAATCCGCGACCACTTCCTCATTCATTGGCACAAAGATCTCATAGACCTTGTCGACGTCCGCATTGGTTGGGGCGCTGCCGTATTTGGCCTGCCATTGAGCAGCAATGTCCGGATCGTCCATCATGGACCGGATATGGTCCCACTTCGGCATGCCCATTGGGCTACGGGCCTGATCAATGCTCGCGCTGATGCCGAATTTTTCGAATGCTTTCACAAACACACCCATGGGTGCGAAGGATCCGAAATCGATCATGGTTCCGGCCCAGTCGAAAACGACAGCTTTGAATTTGCTCATTGGTTCTCTTTCTTGTGTTTGCTCAAGCGGCGAGTTTTGCGCGCTCTGCGAGCGCTTCTGCAGGTGGGGCGGCGCTTTCAACGCCCATTTCTTTCAAAACGTCAGAAGCGGCGGCGGTTACGCCGCGCATGACATGTTCGTCCATTTGACCGATGCAGCCGACCCGGAAGCTGTCAACGACAGTCAGTTTGCCCGGATAAAGGATAAAACCACGTGCTTTCATAAGCTCGTAGAACCGCGGGAAGCTGAAGGCGGGGTCTGCCGGGCAAAAGAAGGTGACGATGATCGGCGACAACCATTCGGCGTCCAGAAGGGTTTCAAATCCAAGCGCTCGCATGCCATTGACCATGACGTCCCTGTTCCTGGCATAACGTGCACCACGACCAGCAACGCCGTCTTCGGCTTTATGCGCCCGCAAGGCCTCCATGAACGCTGCTACGACGTGAGTTGGCGGTGTGAATCGCCACTGACCGGTTTTCTCCAGATGTGCCCATTGGGCATGTACATCGAGGCTAATGGAATGGCTGTTGCTTTTGGCAGCCTCGAGCTCGGCCCTTTGTGCGATGACAAAACCGAACCCTGGCACGCCTTCAATGCATTTGTTTGCAGATGATACCATCGCTGCAAACCGGAGCTTTGACGGCTCGACGGGAATGGCGCCGAATGCTGACATGGAATCGATCAAAAGGGTTCTGCCCGCGGCGGCAACGGCGTCCGAAATTTCCTGCAAAGGGTTGAGAATGCCGGAGCTTGTCTCACAATGGACGACCAGGACGTGGCTGATCTCCGGATCCGCGTTCAGAAGGGCGGCGACTTCCGGTCCACGCGGCGGAAGATAGTCACCCTTGTCCAGCACTTCAGCCGGGCGGCCAAGATAAGCCATTGTTTCAACTGCGCGTTTGCCGTAAGCGCCATTGGACAGGATCAGGGTCTTTTTGGTCTTCGGCGTGAAACTGCCCAGCATGGCTTCGACCGCAAAGGTGCCGCTGCCCTGGATCGGGACACAGTCATAGGCATCACTGCCATCGCCCAGCAAACAAAGGAGGCCTTTCCGGAGTTCGGCGGTCATTGCCTTGAAATCGCCGTCCCAACTGCCCCAATCCCGCAACATGGCTTCCTTGACATCGAAGGATGTTGTGAGCGGCCCAGGGGTCAAAAGATAGGGCTCGCCGAATTTCGGTTTTGGCAAGACCGGCGGGTGTTGGGTCATGAGTGGTCCCTTGTGGGCATGATATGAATTGCGAACTAAGCCCAAGATGCCTGCCGTCTTGGTGCGATAACCGAGACTGCGTCAAAGGCCATTGCGCCTTTAACACTCTCTTCGCGTAACAGTTTAATGAAATAATCTTGTCTATAATTATTAGTTATAGACTTGATGCTGGCGCTATCGGCAAGCGGGTCAGGCTGTAGTGTTCAAGCTTGCCCGGAACGCCTCTATTGCAGCAACGCCTGCCATGTCTTTTTGCCAGACAACATAATGGTTCGCGATGAGGGAAGGGCTGTCGATCGGGATTGCGACACAGCCATCCCGGTCTGTGATCTCAGCTTCCATGGCAATGCCGACACCGATGCCGGACCGGATCAGGGTGGCGATCGACCCCCAGGATCCGAGTGCAAGAATCGTTTTGGGTTTGATCCCGGCAACAGTGGCAGCTGCCTCGAACATCTTGCGGGTTCCGGATGAACTTTCCCGTTGCAGCAGCGGAAGGGTTTCCAAGTCTTTCCAGCTGACAGTGCCTTTGGATACCAGTGGATGGTCGGCGCGTGCGGCAATGACGATGCGCGTCTGGACCAGAAGTTCGCCCTCAAGACCTGCCGGGATTTCCCGGCCGGTTACAAAGCCGATGTCGATGTCCCCATTGTCAAACAGGTCCAGAATGTCGCTGGTGGCCAAGGCGCGGGCTTCAATAGATATTTCCGGATGACGGGCCATGAAGGCCGAAATTCTCGGGATCGCCAACTGGTAGGTCGAATAGCCGATCCTGAGCTCACCAGCGCCCAGCTGCCTTTGATGAAGCAGTTCCGATTCCAGATCGCTTGTGAGGGCGAGGATCGCCCGTATCTTCGGCAAGAGCGCCTCAAGCGCAGGTGTTGGAGAGACTGAGTAACCGGATTTGGCGATCAGCCGGGTCTTGAAGCGGTTTTCCAATCCATGCACATGGTTGGAAATCGAGGGCTGAGAAACCCCGATCTCCTTTGCGGCCGCAGAAAAACTGCCCCGGCGTACAACAGCTTCCAGAGCGCGCAATTGACTGAGGCTGAGCGGATTTTTAATGCGGTTTGGGACGTCCATCTCTGCTTGTTTACCCGGCTGGAATCGGTCCCATGTCTTTCGGCACTTGATATCCGCGCTGGACGGCCGGACGTGCAGCTATGCGCTGATACCAGGCCTGGACATTCGGAAAATCGGAGAGATTGACGCCCTGCCATTCATAGCGCGATGCCCAAGGCCAGCATGCCATATCGGCAATCGAATAATCGCCCGCGATAAAATCGCGCCCTTGAAGTTGCTTGTCGAGCACACCGTAGAGCCGGCGCGCTTCTGTGGAATAGCGCTCCTTGGCATAGTCAGACTTGTCCGGATTGAAATGCACAAAATGATGCGCCTGGCCAAGCATCGGCCCAAACCCGCCCATTTGCCACATCAGCCATTCCAGCGTCCGGGCCCGGTCTTCTCCGGACGGGGCGAGAAACTTGCCGTATTTCTCGGCGAGGTAAATCATGATTGCCCCGGATTCCATAAGCTTCAGACCAGTCTCGCGATCCACAATTGCCGGGATTTTGTTGTTTGGGCTGATCTCCAGAAACTCCGGTGCCATCTGGTCACCATTGGTGATGTCGATTGCATGGGACGTGTAGTCAACGCCAAGCTCTTCCAAAAGGATCGACACTTTGCGGCCGTTCGGCGTGGTCCAGGTGTAAAGGTCAATCATGGGTCGGCTCCGGATGTCTGGATCGCATGTGTTGGGAACAGCAAGAAAGCAGGATAGCGGTGATTTCAACCCTGATGATCAAATTGGCGTGTGTGTCACCGGTTTGTTTGTCAGATTGCGTTGTTGTTAAGGGGCTGTTTACCATAATGATGTTGGCATTCATTCCTGCAACAGGTTCGGTAATTAACGTTGGATCCATCGGCCGGTCTTTCAAAAAGCATTCAGGTCTGACGTGACTTTGGGTGGTTTCAGAAAACCGGAAATATGCCGGTGAAAGGATGTGAGAGCATGGCGCTGAAGTTTACCCGCCGGAGTTTTGTCATCGGCCTTCCGCTCGCTCTGGCAGCTTGCCAGAGCAAGAAAAGCGCAACTGTTGAGGCTGGTCTGACGCCCTTGTCTGATGGGACGCCAAATTACGCGCTGGCTTACGCTGCTGTCCGCGATGGTGGTTTCAATCTGCCGCCGATCGATTATCAGACTTTTGATCCGAAATACCTGCGCCAAACGGTTTTTTATCCAACCTCACATCCGGTTGGAACAATCGTGGTCGATCCGAACAACAAGTTCCTCTATCTCGTTCAGCCCGGCGGGCGGGCGATCCGGTACGGCATCGGGGTTGGCAGGGCCGGGTTTGCCTGGAATGGCGAGGCGGTGATCCGCTTCAAGCGGGAGTGGCCGAAATGGTTTCCGCCCGATGAGATGATCGAACGCGATCCAGATCTGGAACGGTACCGGGACGGCCAGGAGGGCGGGCCGAGCAATCCGATCGGCGCGCGCGGTCTTTACCTCTGGCAAGGCAACAAAGACACGCTTTATCGTATCCACAGCACCAATCAGCCCCGCAGCATCGGCACCAATGCTTCAAGCGGCTGCATCCGCATGTGGCACCAGGACATCATTGATCTCTATGATCGTGTCGAGCTCGGCACCAAGGTTATTGTTCTGGGGTAACCGGTTTTTCCGAAGTCATCGCGCCGTTTTCATACGAGGGCTGCGCCGGGTTTCAACAATAGCGTGGAACCTCGCAAAAATGCGGGGTTTTAAAAGAAGAGTTACCGCAGCAGTTCTTCTTCGAAGGGAAAGCGGGACAGCAGCTCAATGCCCGTTTCTGTTACCAGAACCTGTTGCTCAAGTTTGACACCTTCGCAGCCCCCAGCGCCGCCGATATAGCTTTCAACACAGATCGTCATCCCGGCGACGATCTCTCCGTCATATCCAGCATCGGGAAAATCCCCCTTGTGATACAGATAAGGGTATTCGCCCGTCATGCCGCAGCCATGGGCCGAGAGGTAATAGCGGTTGTCGTAGAATTTTTCCGGGATATCCCACGCACGCTCCGCATAGTCCCGAAAACTCATGCCCGCATGGAGAATGTCCATGTTGCTTTGGACCTGCTCGTACGCAACCTTGTAGAGCTCGCGTTGTGCCTCCGTCGGTTTTCCCGGTCCAGAATGGAATGTGCGCGAGAAATCGGAATAGTAGCCGTGACAGCCGACCACATCCGTGTCGAGCGCAATCAATTCGTTTTCACCAATGACATTGCTGGAGGTCTCCTGAAACCACGGATTCGTCCGGGCGCCTGCGTTAAGAAGCCGTGTTTCGCAATAATCCGCGTTCTGCGCGATCACCGATTGATGCAAGACGGACCACAGTTCATTTTCTGTCATTCCGGGGCGGATTGCATCCCGCAACCTGGCCACGCCGGTCTCGGTCGCCCGCAATGAGGCATTCACGCATTTCATTTCTTCGCTGGACTTGACTGAACGCGCCATTTCTACCGGCTGTTGGGCATCAACGATGCGCAGTCCGCAGTCCTTAAGTGCAATCGCGGTGCCGGCATTCAGCCGTTCCAGCCCGACGGTTGCTCCTTTCCCGGCAAGCTCCTTAATCAGATCCGCCATTTCGAGGGCCCAGGCTTTTTCCCGGGCCTGGATACCGGGACCCGCAGCGACAAAGCTGGCGGTCTTGGCGGGGCGGACTTCGTCAATCGTCTCCAATCCCTCCCCAAGGTGCAGGCATCCGGTAAACTCGAAAAGGATGGACCTTGCGGCGGTTAGCAACAGGTAGCGCGACGGCGCATTGCGTTGACAAAACACCTGCATGTTCCGCGCACCCGTGGCGTAGCGGATGTTGATGGGGTCCGACAGGATGACGGCGTCGACGCCAAAGTGAGCCATTTGCTCGCGCACCCGGCCAAGGCGGTAAAGTCTGACGGCTTTCAGATCGATCCCTTCACCTTCTGGTGTGCGATCCAGCAATGCGATTCCATCCAGATCGCTTCGCTCTGCATGCCAGTCAAAGTTCGCCATGTTGTTTCGCCCTTTATGTTTGAGCCAAAACTAATTCGACATCGGCATGCGGTGAATATTGAAAATTCTCAGGCATAGCTATAACCAAAGGGAATGGATAGCCGACGAAAATCGCTCCCACCGCTCGACACGCTTGTGTTCTTTGAAACGGCGCTGCGCGCTGGCAGCTTCAGCGCTGCAGCGTCTGAGCTTTATGTGTCGCAAGCCGCGGTCAGCAAGCGTGTGAAGCAACTCGAAAACTGGCTGGGTGCGGATTTGTTTGAGCGCGGCGCGCGGAGCCTCAAACCAACGCAGGCCGGGGCACAACTGGCCGATCCCGTGGCCATGGCGCTGGACTATCTTCAAGGCGCGCTTGATCAGGTCAGGTCGCCAGCGGCGTCTTCCGTCCGCATCGCAGCCAATTCAGCGGTGTCAGTCTTTTGGCTGTTCGAGCGCCTTCGGTCTTTTGCGCTCAGCGCTGCATCCTGTCCTGTCGAAACCGTCGTCAAGGATGATCCCCGGGATGTGCTTTCGGCCAGCAATGACCTTGCCATTATCTACGCCGACAAGGTTCCCGAGGGGTGGGAAGGGCATTTGCTGATGGACGAGGAACTGGCCCCTGTTGCCTCTCCCGACGAGGCCGAGCGGTATGCCAAAGCACCAGAAAACGCGATGCTGCTGGACTATCACAGACATGCACCGGATTGGATCAACTGGGACGTATGGCAACAGCGGGAACATCAAAGCGTTTTTCACGGTCTGACCAAAACATTGTGCCAGAGTTACAGTCATTCCATCGGTTTGGCGTTGGAGGGCAAGGGCATCGCCTTGGCAAGCTGTTCGCTCTTGCAAGCAGACCTGGCATCCGGGCGGCTGGTGAGGCTGGTCGATAAGCCGCTGAAAACCGGCAAGGGATATTTTCTGGTTTGGCAGGCAGCGAAAGCTGTTCGGCCGGAAGTTGATAACCTCGCCAAACACCTCGGTAAAAGTTGACATTGGCATAATGTCGACCTGTGGCAGTTTTCCGCTGAGCAGCCTTTTGTGCCGATTGCAACAAATGCCCGAAGAGGCCCTAAATTATCAATGGTGTGCTGCGTGCGACTGGTTGTTTTGCGCCAATCACCACAAAACCAGAGACGCCCTATGAGCCCGAAACCAATGTCGCCTCTCGCCCAACCGCTGACCTTGCCATGTGGCACGGTGTTAAAGAACCGAATTGCGAAATCAGCGATGTCTGATTCTTTGGGTGACGGTGCGGGCAACCCGACTGATGAGCAGATAAATCTTTATGGACGTTGGGCCCGAGGCGGGCTTGGCTTGTCGATAATTGGTGAAGTTCAAGCCACACCGAACTATGCCGAGAAACCCGGCAATCTGATCCTGAACAGGCATTCTGACTATAATCAGCTCAGGCGTCTCGCAGCGGCGGGCAGGATCGATGGTTCTCAGCTTTGGTTGCAACTGGGCCACGCAGGCGCGATGGCGGATGAACCGATCAGCTCACCAAAGGGGCCGAGCGCGCTTGATTTGCCGGGGCTGACTTGCAGTGCTTTGTCTTTGACGGAGATAGAGGCGCTGCCAGCCGAATTTGCCCGCACAGCAAACCTCGCCAAAGAACTTGGGTTTGGCGGGGTGGAAATCCACGCGGCTCATGGCTTCCTACTCAGTCAGTTTCTATCGCCTTTGTTTAACAAGCGCGAAGATGCCTATGGGGGCTCCTTGCAGAACCGCATGAGGCTATTGCTCGAAGTGATAAGCGCAGTGCGGGCAGGCGTTGGACCGGGGTTTCCTGTGGGCATCAAATTGAACGCCACTGATCAGCTTAAAGGCGGTTTCGCGGAGGACGAGGCCCACGAGGTTGTTGCGGCTATAGACAAGCTGGCAATCGACCTCATTGACATCAGCGGGGGCACATATTTCCCAGGTGCAGTATCTTCTTCTGATCATGCAGGCTCTGGCCCGTACTTCTTGGAATTTGCGACCCGTGCCCGTGCAAAAACGCGCATACCCTTGATGGTCACTGGCGGGTTCAAGACGTCCGTTCAGGCAGAAAGCGCTATTTCAGAAGGCAAGGCCGATCTTGTTGGCTTAGCACGTGCTTTGGTGGTCGAACCTGAATTACCGGCGTTTTGGCTGGCAAGTCAGCACGTAGAGCCTCAGTTTCCGAGTTTCAAAAACCCACCGGAAGGTGGCGTGACAGCATGGTACACAATGCAGATTACAAGGCATTCAAAGGGCGAATCTGCGCTGTCGCCTGATGACTTGAATGACGCAATTGAAGCTTACGAGAACCGAGATGAAGCCCGGCGGAGGATTTGGAACTTAAAGTTCAACTGACATTCGCGCATTTGCAACGGACTTCTTATCTGCGCATAGAGAAGATGCCCGTTTCCAAACCAACTAGCCACAAACCTGACAAGTGTTATCAATCCCGTATCCACCAGGTTGCCGGGCGACACTATTAGACCGGACCTGCTGCACTGGTCAGGCGAGTTGATATACAGTTTGGGGTGTCGCAGCGAAGACCCGCTGGTTGTGCGGGGTGACGCCGAAGCGGTTCTGATAGGTGCGGATGAAGTGCGACGGAGACTCGTAGCCGCACGCCAGTGCGATTTCAGAGATCGACTGCTCCGTCTGCAGCAACAGGTTCCGCGCTCTGGTCAGCTTCTGGTTTATGGCGAACTGTTTTGGCGACATCTTCAGGTGCTTCTGAAACAGGCGCTCCAGTTGCCGTGTAGATATCCCGATCGTACGGGCGATCTCTGACGTTGGCAGGTAGTAGGGTGCGCTCTCATTGAGCAGCCGGATGGCTTCGGCGATATGCGGATTGCGGATGCCGTGGCGGGCCTGAAGGGAAATCTGCTGGGCCGCATCAGCGGGGCGAACGCCGGAATAGACCATCATGTCGGCAATCGCTGCGGCAAGGTCTTCACCATGTGTCTCGCCAATCAGGTGCAACATCAGATCGGTCGCCGCCGTGCCGCCCGAGGCCGTTACAAACGTCTCGTCGGCGACAAAGACGTTGCGGCACAGTTCAACCTCCGGAAAATTCTCCTGAAAGCTGTCGTGGAAAGACCAGTGGATGGCCGCCCGGCGGTTGTTCAGAAATCCGGCGCTTGCCAGCACATGAGCCCCGGAACAGATGGCGCCGATCCGGGTGCCGCGTGCCCGTTCGCGGCGCAGGAAGGCGAGCACGTCCGAGGTCGCCCGATCGCCGACATTCTGCCCGGAAATCAGAAACAGGCTGCTGCGCGGCGGCAGATCCGTCAGGCCCTGATCGACAAGGGTGACCGTCCTGTTTGAACAAACGGCGCGCTCACCATCAACTGATGCAAGCCGCCAGCGGTAAATCTCCTGACCCTGAAGCAGGTTGGCGATGCGCAGCGGTTCGACGGCGCAGGCAAAAGCGATATGTGAAAAATCGTCGAGAAGCAGGAAGGTGACGTCGCGCGTTCTGGGCATGTCGCTTTTCTCCGGAGCCTGTCGCCTTGGCCCGTTTCGAGTACCGGGCATCATTGTATGATTTATGTGTTGTCATTGTATTCACATTGTATACAAATTGGTCAACCAAAATCGAAACGGAGCGGTGTGATGCCTCCTCAGCGTGGAACGGCCAAGACCGTTGCCTATGAAGATCTGAAGCGAGCGATCCTGACATTGGAACGCAAGCCCGGCAGTGCGCTGGAGGAAACGGAATTGTGCGAACTATACGGCCTGTCCCGAACCCCCTTGAGGGAAGTGCTGCAGCAACTGTCCGGCGACGGCTATGTCACGTTGCAGCTCAATCGCGGCGCCCGGGTCTCCGACATGACCCATTTCACGCTGCGCGACTTTTTCCTTGCTGCGCCATTGATTTACAGCGCCATCCTGCGTCTGGCCGCACAGAACGCCACACCGGTGCAAATTGACGAACTGAAGGCTGCACAGGATGCATTCCGTGAGGCAATGGACACAGGCGATGTCACGGCGCGTGCTTTGACCAACGATCGTTTTCACCGCATCACAGGGCGGATGGCCGGCAACAGCTACCTTATGGCAAGCCTTGACCGGCTGCTGATTGATCACACCCGTATCGGCATGACGTTCTTTCGTCAGACCCGCGGTGCGAAGGACGAGCGGCTCAAGCTGGCCAGCGCGCAGCACGACGAGATGATCGTTGCCATAGAGGGCGGCGATGAAGACCGCGCCGCCGAACTGGCGCTTGAGCACTGGGCATTGTCGCGCGACCAGATCGAACTCTTTGTCATGCCGCCCGGGCTGGAAGCCCCACTCGGCCAGCCTCCCAAACTCAAATCCGCTTGAAGCCGGAGACCATCTGGATGACACCAAGACTAACCTTTGAGGGTATCTATACGCCTGCCGTGACGCCCTATGATACGGACGGCAATGTCGTCTGGGATGCGCTGGAGAAGGTGATCGATCACCTGGTTGCCAGCGGCGTTCACGGCGTGATTTCGGGTGGTTCAACTGGCGAGAACTATACTCAGACGGTGGAAGAGCGTCTGGAACTTGCGCAGTTTACAAAGGACAAACTGGCCGGACGTCTTCCGCTAATCGTCGGAACGGGCACCATGCGCACGCCGGACTCAATCGCTTTGGCTGAAGGTGCGGCAAAGATGGATGCCGAGGCTATCCTGGTGGCCACACCACCTTATGCGGTGCCGACGGAGCGGGAAAATGCGATTAATGTCCTGACCATCGACCGGGCGGCGGATCTACCGATCATGCTCTATAATTACCCGGGCCGGATGGGCGTCAACATGGGCGAGGAATTCCTTGACCGGGTTGGCCGGTCCCGCAATGTCTGTGCCATCAAGGAAAGTTCTGGTGACATCAACAGGGTGCATTTGCTCGCCCGGGACTATCCGCATATCCAGATGTCCTGCGGCATGGACGACCAGGCGCTGGAGTTTTTTGCATGGGGTGCGCGGAGCTGGGTCTGCGCCGGTTCAAACTTCCTGCCTGAGGAACACGTCGCGCTTTACAAGGCCTGTGCGGTGGAAGGGGATTTCACCAAGGGGCGCAGGATCATGTCGGCGATGATGCCTTTGATGCGCGTCCTGGAGCAGGGCGGCAAATTCATCCAGTGCGTCAAGCACGGAGTTGAGATGAGTGGTCTTTATGCCGGACCGCCGCGCGCCCCGCTGAAGGCGCTGAACAAGGACGACAAACGCCAACTCGAGCAGGTTGTTCGGGTGTTGAAATCCACCATTGATGACATCACGGCAGGAGCGTGACCATGACCGATCTTCTGACGCGTGACGAGTACAAGGCTCTGGCCGCCAAACTCACTTTGCCGACCAACGCCTTTATCGATGGCAGCTATCGGCCGGCACAATCGGGAGAGACATTCTCAAGCGTAAACCCGGCCACGGGTGAGACGCTGGCCGATATAGCGGCCTGCAGCTCTGAGGATGTCGACTTCGCTGTTTCAAAAGCGCGCGATGCATTTGAAGACGGGCGCTGGTCGAAACTGTCTCCCGGTGACCGCAAGGACGTTCTGATCCGCTTTGCCAAATTGCTCACCCGGAACCGGCGGGAACTGGCGGTGATGGAAAGCCTCGACAGCGGCAAAACCATCTTCGACTGCGAAACAGTCGATGTTCCGGAGACAATCCATTGCCTGAAATGGCACGCGGAGGCGATCGATAAGATCTATGATCAGGTGTCCCCAGCATCAGACGACCACATCGCGATGATCGTGCGTGAGCCGATTGGTGTGGTGGGGCTTGTGCTGCCATGGAACTTCCCGCTCCTGATGCTGGCCTGGAAAATTGGGCCTGCACTGGCAGCTGGTTGTTCGGTGATCGTCAAGCCGGCGGAGGAAACCTCTCTAACGGCGCTACGCATTGCAGAAATTGCTATGGAAGCTGGGATACCGCGTGGTGTTTTCAACGTGGTACCGGGCACCGGTCCGGAGGTGGGCGAACCTCTTGGACGGCATATGGATGTCGACATGGTGTCCTTCACCGGATCGACCGAAACGGGACGCAGGTTCCTGCACTACGCGGCAGACAGCAATCTGAAGGAAGTCGTTCTAGAGATGGGTGGCAAGAATCCCAGCGTTGTCCTGAAAGATGCAGACAATCTCGATCGTGTTGCAGCTCACGTGGTCAACGGCGCTTTCTGGAACATGGGCGAAAACTGCTCGGCGAGCTCGCGTCTGATCGTCGAAGAGGAGATCAAGGACGCGCTGATGGAGCGGATTCTGGCTCATACCCGTGAATGGACCCTTGGCGATCCGCTTGATCCGGAGCACCGGGTCGGTGCGCTTGTATCAAGCGCGCATTTCCAGAAGGTCTGTTCCTATTTGGATAGAGATGCCGATGTCCTGATGGGCGGTAAAAGCCATGACGGAGCCTATGTGGAGCCGACGGTGCTGGAGGTGGATGCGTCTTCGGCGCTTGCCAGGGAGGAGATCTTCGGTCCGGTCCTGAGTGTCCTGACGGTGCGCGGGTTTGATGAAGCGATCGCTATGGCCAACGCCACGGATTATGGCCTTGCCGCATCGATCTTCACGTCCAACACCAAGAAGGCCTTGCGTGGCGCACGCGCCATCCGGGCAGGGACTGTCACGGTAAACTGTTTCGGAGAAGGCGATATCACGACGCCCTTCGGAGGTTACAAGCAGTCCGGGTTCGGTGGCCGTGACAACAGCCTTGCAGCCCATGACCAGTACACCCAGCTGAAGACAATCTGGGTGGATCTCGCTGACGACGAGGACGAGGCGGTCGGCTGATGCAGCGGGCCGCCAAATGCCTGCCAAGTTTGCAAGGGCCGGCGGCCTGGAACCGGATCCTGCCGGCACCGCTGCGGTCGCAGGTTCTCGCCGAGGATCTCACTGCGGACGTCACCATCATTGGTGCAGGCTTCGCCGGGCTCAGCGCGGCGCGGCGGCTGACCCAGATCGATGCCGGCTTGAAGGTTATCGTGTTGGATGCCTTGCCCATCGCAGAGAGCTCTGCCGGACGCAATTCCGGGTTCATGATCGATCTGCCGCATGAACTGACATCAGAGGACTATGCCGGGGCGGGTGACGACAAGTCCCTGATAGCCCTCAACCGTCAGGCTATCCGTTATGCGAGCGAAGCGGTAGACGAATACCAGATTGACGCGAATTATTTCGATCCGGCGGGCAAGGTAAACGGTGCTGCCAGCGTGAAGGCTGCCGCTCATAACAAGAGCTATGCGCAACACCTTGCCAGCCTCGGCGAAGACTATGAACTGCTTGACCAGCGCCAAATGAGGGAGTTGACGGGAAGCCGTCACTATCTTGGCGGGCTTTACACGCCCGGCACGGTGATGCTGCAGCCAGCAGGTTATGTGCGCGGTCTGGCAACCGGGTTGAGACAGGCCGGCGTATCAGTCTTTGAAGAGAGCCCGGTAACCTCGTTCTCCAAACAGGACTCGGGCTGGCTCGTCGCGACGCCCGGCGGCAAGGTCTCAACCGGCAAAATCATTCTGACAATCAATGGCCATCTGGAAAGTTTCGGTTATGAACGTGACCGGTTGATGCAGCTGTTCCTGTTTGCCGTGATGACCCCGGAGCTTGATAACGATGCAATGATGAAACTCGGTGGACAGCCTCGCTGGGGGATCACTCCCTCCGACCCGATGGGGACGACCCTGAGGCGGATCGATACCGGTCAGGGCGGCAATCGGATTGTCACCCGCACCTGTGCAGTTCTGAAGCCGGATATGCGGCTGACGCGAGCGCATGTCGACAGGGCAGCCGCAGTTATGCAGGACAAGTTCGACCGGCGCTTCCCGAAATTGGCCGGACTGAAGATGGAGTATCGCTGGGCTGGACACCTATGCCTGTCTATGAACGGTGTGGCCGTGATGCGGGAACTGGAGGACGGTGTCTATTCCGGCTGTGTTCAGAACGGTCTTGGCACAGCACGCGGAACTCTGACCGGGATGGGCGCCGCGGAACTTGCCCTCGGTATCGAGAGCGACATCACGCGGCATTTCGGTTCGGAAGCTCTACCCAAAAAACTGCCGCCGCAGCCGTTTCGTGAACTTGGTGCTAATTTGGTGTTGCGCTGGAAGGAATGGCGGGCTGCTGAAGAATAGACGCGCCACGCCGAAAGCATCCTAAAAACCACCAGCCGTTGACTGTTCAAGCCTCAATAGACCCAACTGAAGGCATAACCGGCGAGCAGGGAGCCGGTGATGGCCAGCGCCAGGTAGAGCAAGAAGGGACGCAGTCTCAGCACGGGAAAGATCGCGAGCGCTCCCCAGATGCTGACGACGCCTCCAGAGACGAGGAAAGCCATCGCCGCGCCTGGGGACATGCCGTTGTCGATGAGACCGCGCGTGAGTGGCAAGGCGGCATAGCCGTCAATATAGGCTGGCGCCCCAACAAAAACGGCAGCGGGGATCGTCCACCATTTGTCGGCGCCGACATATACAGCGAGAGAGCCCGGTGTCAGCGCCTGGTTCAAGGCAAATTCGGCAAAGAAAGCCGGGATCAAGCAGATCAGGATCAGCCGGGTTGTGGCGAATCCCTGTCGGAAGAAGGTTTCGCGCCGGTCTGCGTTCATCCAAACCCTCGGCGAGAAGCTGGCTGCTCCACAGCAGGTTCTTGTCTTGAGGGACGAGGCCAGACCATTTTTTCTGAGCGCCGACTGACCGGATTTTCCGGCTGTCAGAAATGCCGTCACGGTGCCGCCGAAGAGGCCGAGCCCGAAGGCTGCAACAGTTTTTCCAATGGCAAATGCAAGGCCCAGAGTGGCCGCAGTTGTCGCAAGCATTGCCGGATCTGTGACAGGCGAAGACAGCCAGAAAGCCATGACGGGTGCGAGCGGCACACCTGCTGCGAGAAGGCCGACCATCAAGGGCAGAACTGTCACGCCACATACGGGAGTGATCGCACCGATCGCCGCGGCGGCCAAGACGGCACGTGCCATATGCCCCTCAAAGGCCCGGCTGATGATCTTGTCGGCACCGCTCGCCATGATCCAGGCTGTGAGGAGGATGCCCGGCACGACCAGTGGGGCAACTGCAATGAGCCCCTCAACGGTGAAGACCGCACCATTCCAGGCGAAATCTGGCCAATGCCATGTGATGATCGCAAAGACCAAAAGACCAACCCCAGCAAAATGCAGGCGCGTCGGACGTTGGACTGAGGCGGTTGACTGATCTGCCATGTCGATCTCCTGAGCTTGACGGGATCAGGATAGATATGCTGAATTCATCAGTAAACCGAATATCATTAATATCGGATATCGGAAAATTCGATGAATAATCTGGACAGTGAGTTGCTTAGAACATTCCTGGCGGTGGCAGGAACGGGCAGTATCACTGAAGGGGCTCGTGTGATCGGCCGGTCGCAATCCGCCACCAGTCTGCAGATCATGCGTCTGGAAGAGGTGGTGGGACGTCCCGTCTTTGACCGGACGGGGCGCGGGGTATCCTTGTCGCAAACCGGTGAACAGCTTTTGCCGGTCGCACGGGAGGTTACCGGTCGTCTGGATGTGGCGCTCCGTGAAATCACCGCGGACGGGTTGCGCGGCAGGCTGCGGCTGGCCATCCCGGATGATCACGGCCAAACCAGGCTTGCGGCGATCCTCGGAGCGTTTGTGCAATCTCATCCTCAGGTGGAATTGGACGTAACGTGTTCGATCAGCACGGAATTTCCGGAAATGATTGCCAGGGGACAACTCGATCTCGCTGTCTACGAAGTTGAGACGCCGCAAGCCTTTGAAGAGGTGATTTACGTGGATCCGACCTGCTGGGTCTGCGCGAAACACTTGTCATTGCCGGATCAGGCGGTGGTGCCGATTGCGTTGTTCGACCGAGCTTGCTGGTGGAGGGATGCTGCGATTGCGGCACTTGAGAAAAGTGGGCGGCCGTACAGGATCGTCTTTTCCAGTCAGAGTGTTGCCGGTGTGACGGCGGCTGTAGAGGCTGGCATTGCCATCGGCTTGCTGGGGAAGTCCTCGATCGGACCACAATTGCGGACGCTTGGAACACAAGACGGCTTTGGCGAGACCCCCGCGTCCCAATTGGTGATCGGCACCTCTGCAGAGGCAGACAGGGATCTCGTTGTCACCATGTCATCCGCCATCCGCACGGCATTTCAGAACTGAGTACGAAGCATTTTTGGCGTTAAGGTAGGCTGAGCTGGGTCATGCGACCGCCGTCAACGGCATAGATCTGGCCGGTGATGAAGCCGCTTTCTTCCGCGGCCAGGAAAGCAACAAGCGCGGCTACCTCTTCCGGTGCGCCTGTTCGACCGACGGGATGGATCTTGCCGATATCCCGCCTGAAGGCCTCGGGGTTGGTCTGGGCCGCGATGAAATCCAGATTCAGGTCAGTATCGATCCAGCCTGGGGCAACGGCGTTGCAGCGAATACCGTCCTGGCCATGGTCAACCGCAATGGCACGCGTCAAGCCGTGAAGTCCTGCTTTGGAGGCCGCATAAGCGGCATGATGAGGATTGCATCCAACTCCTTCGATTGATCCCACATTGACGATCGTGCCTTTGGTGATGCGCAAATGGGGCAGGGCGTATTTGACAAGAAGGAACGGGGCCGTGAGATTGACCGTTAGGCTGCGTTGCCAATCTTCAAGTGTCATGCCCTCGACACTGGCTTCCTGCATCAGCCCGGCATTGTTGACCAGAACATCAAGCCGCCCTGACGCGTTTATGACCGCTGGGATCACTTTTGCGAGTGCCGCGCTATCTGAAAAATCGGCACAAACGTGCTCGAATTCTGTGTCTTCACCGCGCTGGGCTGTGAAGACACGGGCTCCTTCGTCGCGCAGTCGAAGTGCAATCGCCCTACCGATCCCGCTGCGCCCGCCGGTGACCAGCGCCGTCTTGCCTTCAAAGCGTGTCATGCAACCGATTTCCCGCCATTGACCTCGACCAGCGCGCCGCATATGTACCGGGCCGCATCGGAGGCCAGAAACAGCACCACATCTGCAATGTCGTCCGGCTTGGCGATCCGGCCGAGCGGCACGGTCATGCCGAGGTCCTTGATTGCCGTTACCGGATCGAAGCCCCGCTTTTCGAAACCGGTGCGCAACATCGGCGTGTCGACTTCATTGGGGCAGACCGCGTTGATCCTTATGCCCTGATGGGCGTGATCGCGGCCCATGCATTGGGTCAGAGAGGCAATTGCCGCCTTTGTCATGCAATAGACAGCGTGATTTGGACCGGGATGAACGCCCCAGCAAGAGGCAAGATTGACAATCGCGCCGCCGCCACCTTCTGCCAGAATCGGGATGCCCGCGCGGCAGATCCGGAACGGGGCCTCGACATTCACACCCACCGAAAGATCCCAGTCACGGTCGCTGGTGTCCGTAACCGGGCCGCGCGTGATCACTCCGGCATTGTTGATGATGATATCAAGACCGCCGAGCTCCTTGGCCGCAGCACCAGGAAGACTGTCTGCATAAACCTGATCCAAGAGGTCGCCGGGAAGATCCGCCTCAGCTGCGATGCCGTTGCAATTGAAATCAGCAACTGCGACCGCAGCGCCTTCATTACGCAACATTTTGGTGATCACCTGCCCCATACCGCCGGCAGCACCGGTCACGAGCGCTTTCTTTCCGGTAAATCGCATGACGCCTCCAATTGGTCCATACAGCCTAGAATGATGCGACAGGTGCCCCGAACAGGGCTTCATCGGGGACCACGCCGAGCCCGGGGCCTGCCGGGACGCTCAAATGTCCGTCTACGATATTGACAGGGTTACGGCTGTCATAGTTGCCGTCAATGTATGGCTGGGCGATCCAGACCCCTTCGAGGAACTTCGGGTGGACCGTGGCCGCGATCTGAACGCAAGCCGCAGCGATGATATCGCCGCCCCAGCTGTCGTCGCAGGTGTGGGGCAGAGCCGCGGCTTCGCAAATATCCCTGAACACGGACATGGGCTGCAACCCGCCGATCCGTGTTAGCTTCATGCCGAAGCCATCGCAGATCCCGTCGCCGATGGCGCGTACCACTGCCGAAATGTCGGTTGCCGATTCATCCAGGTATACCCCGTGTCCCAGCTGATGCCGGATGCGGGCAACCTCTTCGATCGTGTTGCAGGGCTGTTCCAGAACGATAGGTATGTCGAGGCAGGAGCGGCTCACGCGCAAGGCTTCCTGCGATGTCCAGCCCCGGTTGCCATCAACGATCAACCGCATCCGTGTGCCGACCGCTTCCCAAACCTTGCGGATCGTCTCAATATCCAGATCGACCGCCCGACCGCCGACCTTGATTTGCATGCGTTTGAAACCCTGATCTGCCTTGTCCTTGGCAATCCGGGCAATGTCCTCCGGCGACCCAACGCCCGAGGCGAAATAGGAGGGCACCTTTCCGGTCATTGCACCGCCCAGAAGGTCGGCAACACTAAGACCCGTGCGTTTCCCGAGAAGATCATGGGCTGCAATGTCGAAGGCTGCCTTTGCATAGGCGTGTCCGTTCAACCGTTTGTCCATAAGTCGCTGAAAGGCGCGCAGGCCGGTTATGTCGGCGCCGATCAGGCCGGGTGCGATTTCCTTGATTGCTGCCAGCGCGCCGGCGGCGTGCGCGGGCGCATACACAGGTCCTACCGGGCAGGTCTCTCCCCAACCAACGGCGCCAGTTTCATCGACGATCTTGACCAATGTGGTTTCCAGCACGTCCACCACGGTCGAAGCCATGACATAGGGCCCGTCTTTAACCGGCAGGGTATGGCTGTAGACATGGATTTCTCGAATACGCATGCGGCAAAGCCTTCAAAAAATATCAGAGCTGGACGGCGAGGCCAGACGCCGCAGTAGCGGGAGAGTTAGTAGTCCTGGTTCAAGGCATCTTCGGCCGGTATTTCCCGTTCGCGACGAGCGATGTAGTCCAGAAGAGCCTCGTTCTTCGCTTCGTCGAGTTTCGGTTCCTGATACTCCAACAAGAGCTTGCGAGCTTGAGTAAGGGCACGCTCTGTAATCTCGACTTCGCCCTCGGCCTTCCACTGTTCGATCGAGTTGTTGTCGAACATGTCTGGCATGAAGAAGGCCCGTTGGAAGTTTTCCTGGGTGTGAGGATGGCCTAGATAGTGACCGCCCGGGCCGACGTCGCGGACGGCCGACAACGCTTCATCGAAATCATCCCAGCGCGGTCCTTGGGCCATGCGATAGGCCATGGCGCATTGTTCGGCATCGACAATGAACTTGGCTACTGAACAGTGCATGCCGGCTTCGTTCCAGCCAGCAGCGTGCCAGATGTAGTTGGCACCGGCATGGATCACGGCGTTCAATGTTGCTGCACTCTCATAGCCTGCCTGCGCATCGAATGTCTTGGCGCCGCCGAGCGAGCCGGAGGTCCGCCAGGGCACATTGTAGTAGCGCGCAAGCTGCCCGATCAGAAAATTCATCAGGCTGATTTCGGGCGTTCCGGCCATGGGCGCGCCTGATTTCATGGACACTGTCGATAAGTAATGGCCATAGATCGCCGGTGCGCCCTTGCGGATCACCTGGGTGTAGGCGAGTGCGCTCAGGGCTTCCGCGTTCAGCTGGGCAACGGCCGGCACCACCGAGGCCGGTGTGTTGGCGCCGCCGAGCACGAAGGGGGAGCACAGCACCGGTTGGTTCCGCTTTGAAAAGGCGCGCATGGCGCCGAGCATGGTCTCGTCCCATACCAGGGGAGAATTGCCGTTGCAGTTGCCGGTCGTGACCGGGTGGTCTTCCAGATAGTCTTCTCCAAAGAGGATGGCGCACATCTCCATGACGTCTTCGGCATTTTTCGGGCTTGTGGTCATGCCCATGAAGGTTTTGTCCGAATACTTGATCGACGAATAGGTGATGCGCAGGTGGCGGTGGCTGATGGGGTGATCATACGGCTCGACTATATGATGCGCGCTGGAATGCATCGCCGGCAGCATATGGCTGAGTTTGTGGAACATCGCGAGATCGTCCAGCGTCGGATTGCGGCGCTCGTCGTTGAGATCCCGGATGAATGGGGCTCCGGTCATGGGCACAAACATCGACCGGTTGCCGCCAAGAGGAACGTTCTTTGCCGGGTTGCGAGCGTGATACGTGAAGCTGGAGGGAATTGTGCGGATCAGCTCGCGTACCAGGCCACGGTCAAGATAAACCCGTTCTCCTTCCACCTTGGCGCCGGCCTTGCGCCAGTCTTCCAGTGCGATCGCGTCCCGGAAGATGATGCCGACCTCTTCCAGTATTTGCATGGACGCGTTGTCGAGGCGTTCAATTTGATCCTGATCCAAGGGTTCGCACAAAGGCAGCTTTCGGGTGAGACCCGGCAACATTTCGTGATCAGGGGCGGTGCGAAGGGCCCGGCGGCCGGCACGGCCTCCGCTTCGGCTGCGCGTTGCGACACTCATAGGGGTCTCCGAAGATGGTTCACTTTCCGTCAGGATGCGCGGGATGAGGTGCGACAACGCGCGGTAAACCGAACTTGAACAGCATTTTCCGACATGGGTAGCGAATAGTCGTTCAATGCAAAACGGAATTGCCGCAGAAGTATCAAAGCAGGCGAAAATATAGGCTGGTTGCTTTTTGATTGATCAGCCAGACGGCAAGTATGCTGCAAAATATTGCTGCTCTGCACAATCGAAGGGCGCGGGATCAACATTAAAAATTTTAAACCTTGAACTATGCCAAAGGGGTAGCCTGAGCATGGCAGTTCGTGTTTTGTTGGTCACATGTCGCAAATGAGCATAGCAAATATTATAAAATATTCGGATGCTGCATTTGGGAATTTTACTGTCGACAGTTTTTAATAATCCAGATGGGGAGACAGATGACCAAATCCAAAGACCAAGACATGATTAATCGCCTTGAAAGCGCGGCCCGTACCGGAGGCATCACGAAACGCGAGTTTATCCGCTATTCGGTACTGGCAGGTCTGACCGCCTCCACCGCAACGGGCCTTTGGTCTACAAAGGCGAAGGCGCAGCCGAAAACGGGCGGCACCTTCCGTTGGGGTCTTCATGACGGAAACACGTCGGACAGCCACGATCCGGGCACCTATCTCACCCGTCAGATGATCTTCATGGCGCACACGCATCGCAGCTTCCTGACGATGATCATGGGCGATGGTTCTCTCGGGCCTGACTTGGCAGACAGTTGGGAAGCCAGTGCAGATGCCTCTGAGTGGACATTTAAGCTTACCGAAAATGCCAGCTTCCACAGTGGCAAGAAGTTGACCGCAGACGACGTGATCGCATCGCTAAACCACCACCGCGGTGATGCTTCGACATCGGCGGCGAAAGCTCTCCTGGCTGGTGTGACCGATATTAAGAAGGACGGTGATTACACTGTTGTGGTATCGCTCTCGGGCGGCAACGCTGATTTCCCGTGGCTGATGACCGATTACCACCTTTGTATTTGCCCGGCGAAGGACGACGGCACGATCGATTGGGAATCCGGTGACGGTACCGGTCCTTACAAGATCGACAGCGGTGAATTCGGCGTTCAGTTCAACCTGAGCCGTCATGATGGTTGGCACCGTGAAGGCGCTTATTTCGATAAGGTCGAGGTCATCGTCTTGAATGACCCGAATGCTCGCCAGACCGCTCTGATGACCGGTGACGTGGATGCAGTCTCACTGATCGAGCTGAAGACGATGGGGCTGTTGCAGCGCAATCCGAATATCAAGATTCACAATATCCCGTCCGCGGGTGCGATCACAATGCCGATGCACTGTAATGCCGCTCCGTTCGACAATGTTGACGTGCGCAACGCGTTGAAACTTGCGATGAACCGCGACGAGATCATCGAGAAGATCGCCTTCGGCGCGGCCACCAAGGGTAACGATTTCCATCACTCCCCAGCGCAGCCTTATTGGCCGGATGGCATCCCACAACGTGAATATGATCCGGATCAAGCCAAGTCCTTGCTAAAGAAAGCTGGTGCAGAAGGACTCACTATCAATCTGTCTACGGCGGATAGTGTTTATGCCGGCGCCGTCGACATGGCCGTCCTTTACGCCGAACAAGCCAAAGCGGCGGGCATCAACATCAACGTCGTGCGCGAACCGAACGACGGTTATTACTCCGACGTGTGGTTGAAAAAGCCGTTCTGTCTGGTCTCCTGGGGTGCTCGTCCGACACCGGATGTGATGTACACGCTGGCTTATAAGGATGATGCCGCGTGGAACGAATCCTTCTGGCAGAATGAGCAATTCAACAAGTTGCTGCTGCAAGCAAAAGCGGAACTGGACGACGCCAAGCGCGCGGACATGTACCGCGAGATGGCAATCCTGGCCAAAGACGATGGCGGGACGATCATCCCGTTCTTCAACAATTTCGTTTACGCCAACAGCACCAAGGTGGGTACGCCGGATCAGCTGGCTGCCAGCTGGGAAAATGATGGCGCACGGGCGGCAAGCCGCTGGTGGTTTGAGTCCTGATCCTACTACAGGGCGGCGGAGAAATTCCGCCGCTCCGTTTATGACATAGACCCGAACTCAGTTCGGTTCATGTTGCTGTCGCGTCGGGGCCTTCTGCCAAAGCAGAGATAATATAGCTGACAAGGGGTGCCTGACTGCCGTCCGGACATTTGATGTGAGGTCCGGGCTTCCTGTTCTGGAGGGACAAATGGGGGACATCCTACAGCTGGTCCTTAAGAGACTTGGCTTAGGTTTGGTCACGCTTCTCGTGGTTTCAATCCTGATATTCTTCGCGGTCGAGCTGCTACCCGGCGATATCGCACAGGCCGTTTTAGGCCAGGGGGCAACGCCTGAAACTGTTGCAGCGCTTCGCGATAAGCTTGGCCTCGATCAACCTGCTATCTTTCGCTATTTCCAATGGCTTGGTGGCGCTTTGACCGGCGACTTTGGTGTCTCGCTGGTGTCTGGCGTCAGCGTTGGGGACGCAATCGGCGAAAGGTTCGTGAACACACTCTTCTTGGCGACCTATGCAGCCGTAATCGCCGTGCCGATCTCCATAATTCTCGGAGTGATCGTCGCTTTGCTGCGCAATACCCTGTTCGACCGGGTTGCGAACGTTGCGACGCTGACCTCGATTTCTTCTCCAGAATTCTTCCTCGGATACATCCTGATCCTCTATCTGGCGGTGAAGACACAGTATTTCCCTGCGATCGCCAGCATAAGCCCCGATATGACTTTCGGCGAGTTGTTGCATCGCACTTTCCTGCCGGCGTTGACACTGGTGCTGGTGGTCACTGCGCACATGATGCGGATGACCCGGGCTGCAATTATCAACTTGCTGGCTTCGCCTTATATTGAGATGGCACGGCTTAAGGGTGTTCCGCCCTGGAAAATTATTGTGAAACACGCCCTGCCGAATGCCTGGGCACCGATCATCAACGTCGTTGCACTCAATTTGGCCTACCTCATTACCGGTGTGGTTCTGGTCGAGGTCGTTTTTGTCTATCCCGGCATTGGCCAGCTGCTGGTGGATGCGGTGGCCAAACGCGACTTCCCCATTGTTCAGGCATGTTGTCTGATTTTCGCTGCAACCTTCATCCTGCTCAACCTGGCAGCCGATGTGGGAGCAATCCTGACCAATCCGCGTTTGCGGCATCCGAAGTGAGGGCGGCGAAATGAGTACATTTGTTATTGCTTACTATGCGCTGCTGATCGGCGGGTCCTGCCTGGCGGCGTATTTCAAAAAACGCGAACTGTTTCTGCTGATTTTCTCCCTGACCCTCGTGTCTTTCGTGATGGGGATCATCGGCGGGGTGGGGGCTCTCAGGTTTGTCACAATAGCTGCCGGGATTTTGGCATTGGCGGCAGGGACGTCCTATGCCTTCCGGGAATTTCTCATCATTATTGCACCCGAAGGAGTTGCCAAGGAGCTGAGAACAGCTCCGCTGACCGCCGCTTTTGGCATGTTCGTGATCTTCACCTACGCGATTGCGGGTATTTTCGCCCCGGTCATCGCGCCGTTTGGCGAAGCTGAGGTTATCTCGTCGGCGTTCGCACCAGCGGATGAAAACATGTTGCTGGGCGCTGACCAGCTCGGGCGGGACATGTTCAGCCGGATTATCTACGGCGCACGCAACTCGGTTGGCCTGGCGCTGATTGCAACAACGCTTGCCTTTGTCATGGGGGCGTTTGCCGGTTTGCTCGCGGCAACAAAAGGTGGGTGGTTCGACCAGTTTATGGGCCGTTTTGCCGATGTGATCATGTCCGTTCCGTCACTTATCTTTGCGCTTTTGATGCTGAGTATCTTCGGCACAAACCTGGCGGTGATCGTCGTCGTTGTTGCGGTGATCTATTCGCCGCGCGTGTTCCGACTGACCCGTGCGGTCGCAGGTAATGTGGTCGTGATGGATTACATCGAGGCAGCAAAGCTCAGGGGGGAGGGGACTTGGTATCTGATCCGCAAGGAGATCCTGCCGAACTCAACGGCGCCGCTGATTGCCGAATTCGGTCTGGAATTCTGCTTCGTGTTCCTTCTGATCGCGGGGCTATCCTTCCTCGGCCTGGGTATACAGCCACCAACCGCTGACTGGGGGTCTATGGTACGTGAGAACGCGACCCTGATTTCCTTTGGTGAACTGACGCCGCTAATTCCGGCGGCCGCGATTGCGCTGCTGACGGTTGCGGTCAACTTTGTCGTCGACTGGATGCTGTTCCGGTCCTCCGGTCTGAAGGAGGTTTGATCGTGGTTCCAAAGAAAGACGTACTCCTGGAAATCAAAGACCTTCGTATAGAAGGCTATTCCGATGAGAAATGGGTTGAGATCGTCCATGGGGTGGATCTTACCCTTCACAAGGGTGAGGTTCTTGGCCTCATCGGCGAATCTGGGGCTGGCAAGTCCACAATCGGCCTTGCTTCGATGGGCTTTGCCCGGGACGGCTGCCGGATCTCTGGCGGGTCGATTGAATTCGACGGCATGGAGCTGACAACCACACCAGAATCTGCGCTGCGCGCGCTGCGCGGATCGCGGATTGCCTACGTGGCACAGTCTGCTGCGGCGTCCTTCAACCCATCTCATAAAATCATTGATCAGCACACAGAAGCGCCGATCCAGTACCGGATCCAGAAGCGGGTCGAGGCGCAAGAAGACGCGATGCAGCTTTACGAGCGGCTGCGTCTGCCTAATCCCGACGAAATCGGGTTCCGGTATCCGCATCAGGTATCCGGTGGCCAATTGCAACGGGCCATGACTGCCATGGCCATGGCGTGCCGGCCGGACCTGATCATATTTGACGAACCGACCACCGCACTGGACGTGACCACGCAGATCGAGGTTCTGGCGGCGATCCGCGACATTGTTGATCAGTTCAACACCGCTGCGATCTACATCACCCACGACCTTGCCGTTGTTGCGCAGATGGCGGACACCATCAAGGTGCTCCTGAAGGGTGAGGAAGTCGAGGAAGCGCCCACCGCGCAAATGCTGGATTCACCCAAGGAGGACTACACAAAGAGCCTTTGGGCCGTGCGCAGTTTCAAGAGGCCCCAAAAACAGCGTCCAACGGGTGCAGACGCCATCCCAATCATATCGGTTCAGGGCATTGATGCAGCTTATGGCAAGACCAAGGTTCTGGACGACGTGTCGTTTGACATCTATCCCGGCATGACCGTCGCCGTTGTGGGCGAGTCCGGCTCGGGCAAATCGACGACGGCCCGCTGTATCACCGGCCTTTTGCCCCCGACCAAAGGACAAATCCTGTTCAATGGTGAAGCTCTGCCGCCGCGCTATCAGGACCGCTCCAAAGAACAACTTCGCCAGGCCCAAATGATTTATCAGATGGCGGATACGGCTTTAAATCCGAAAATCCGTATTTGCGACATCATTGGGCGTCCGGCCCAGTTCTACAGCGGTCTTCACGGCACAGCACTCAAAAGCCGCGTTGATGAACTTCTCGATCTGATCGAACTCGACCCGGCCAAGTTCTACAACCGCTATCCGCCCGAATTGTCAGGCGGCCAGAAGCAGCGGGTTGGTATCGCCCGGGCTCTTGCGGCCGATCCCAAATTCATTATCTGCGATGAGGTGACGAGCGCGCTTGACCAGCTTGTTGCCGAAGGGATCCTGAAGCTGCTTGACCGGCTGCAGCAGGAATTCAACCTCGCTTACATGTTCATCACGCATGACCTGGCGACAGTCCGGTCGATTGCTGACGAGGTGGTGGTCATGCAGAGGGGCAAGGTGGTCGAACAGGGTCCGAAAGACGAAATGTTCACGCCACCGCACCATCCTTACACCGATCTGCTCTTGTCTTCGGTTCCTGAAATGGACCCGAATTGGCTGACCACTCTGCTGGACGAGCGCGGGACGGATGCGATCGGCGAAGCGGCCAATGTCTGACCAGCGTGACAACCGGCAAGCTCAAATAGAAATACCCGGGAGCAGCTTTGCTCCGGGGCATCTATAAATCATAGCGCACTCGAAGTTGCCCGGTCAGCCGACCATCATGTACCCGGACAGCAGCATCGCGCCCACGAGCAGCGCATAAACACCGACCACGGCCTGCCAAGAGCCGCTGTGTTGTCTGTATTCGCGAATGAGATCATCCCGGGTCATGCTCGTCTCCGATTCCACCCGTGTGCCTTAACCTGAACTGTCGGGACACTTAGTCGACAGAAGTTAAGAATTCAATGTGCCAATCCGTGAATCTCACCCATATTTCTGCATAGCAGATGTGTCCGGAAATGCGCCCTGTGCAGAGCCATGTGGATCAAAGTCGGCCCTTTTTGAAGCATTCTGCGAAGAAATGGCGCGGCAGGGAGCGAATTGTTGTTATATATGAGGTGCCTGGGTGATCGGCAGCAGCATTGCCGAACCAGCTCCGAGTTCATCATCCAGTTCGCAACGATGAAGTTGCGCAATTATGGCCTATCAGTTCTGAGATTTGATGGAATCCCTTTTGTCGCAGTCCGCAACACCAGACAAAAAAACGATCTTCGAGACGTTGCGCAGGCGTATCTGTCTGCTGGACTATCAGCCCGGCGACAGTCTGAACGAACGTGTGTTGGCTGAGGAGTTCTGCGTCAGCAGGACACCAATGCGCGCCGTATTGCAACGGCTGGAAAATGACGGTCTCATTTCCAGTCAGCATGGCCGCGGAACGATCGTAACCTCGATTGACCTGAGCGAAATGCGAGAGATCTACGCTCTCAGGATCAAACTCGCTGAGAGTATTGCGGATATGCCAGTCCGGCAAATCTCGGCGGTATTGCACGAGGAGCTCAACAGTCTTGCCAGTGATACCGCCGCCCTTTTCGGGCTGCAGGACAAAAAGGCCTTTGGCGCGGTCAGCATCCGGCTACACAATGCCATTCAGCTTCTGACAACCAATGAAATCCTGCGCGATTTCGCTGATATGCTCTTCTATCAGTCAGCGCGGTACTGGTTTTTGTTGTTGTCGCGCCTGGATTGGGACACCGAGGTGCAGGACATGCTGGACGAAGTGCGGCTGATTGCACGATGCCTAGAGGCGGGTGATATCCCGGCTGCTGTTACCACACGGAAAGTCCATCTCTCCCTTGTCATGGCTCGGATCGCAAAAATTGAGGACTTTCCGTATCTTCACTTGGAAGACCTCCAAGGCCGCTGAACGGCAAAAATGACGAATCTACCAGATCCGGTATTTCCTAACGTCTACAAGCTATGTTTACCAAAACGATTACATCGTCAGTCCGAGCTCTATTAACTAAATTGGTATACCAAAAAAATTCTGAGTTCGCTTTATTGGCCAATAGCCGAAGTATTGGTCAAATAATTCTTGTAAAGGTATACCAATTGTGATCCACTTCGAAAGGAGGGAGCGAGTAATCTGGTCTCCTGCGTCAGGCTGCATTGTGCGGTCAAAACCAAGGCAATCTGAATGTTGGAACACGCCAAACAGAAAACCGCGAACCTTCAGCAGCGCATGCGCGATGATGGGATCGAACTTGCCGTCTTCACGGATGAAAGTTCGATTGCCTATCTCGCCGGGTTTTGGGGCTATCTCGGGATTGAATTCGGCCGTCCGACGTTGCTGGTCGTGCGCGCCAGCGACGCGCCGACAGTGATCACACCGCTGATGGAAAGCGAAATGGTCTCTGAAATGACCTGGGTCGAGGATGTTCAGGTCTGGGAGGATATTGGTCAGCGCACCTGGGGGCGGGCCTTGGCCGGCGCACTTGGGGCCGAACCTGGCGAAATATGGATCGAACGGAACTCGATTCCGGCGGTTGTCCGCAATCATCTTGACGACACCTATCCCGGAGTGCCGTTGAACGACATTTCTCCGGTTCTCGGCGCGCAGCGCATGATCAAGACACCGTTTGAGATCGGCATCATGAAGGAAGCGGGGCAAATCGCCGGTGCCATGATGGCGGCTGCGCATGACTCCCTTCGTGAAGGAGCGCGGGAATATGAATCGGCACTCGCCGTAATCGAGGCGGGGTCGCGCAAAGCCGCAGGGTTCCTGACCGACCGCGGCTGGGATCGGTTCGTGTCACCCATGATCCACAATCTGCAGATCCTGCAGAGTGGTACCGAAACGTCCATGGTGCACCGGCGCGCCAATGTTCGGGCCTACCAGAAATACGATCCTGTCTATTTCTGTTTCTGCAACATGGCGCAGTTCAAGCAGTACAAGCTCGGTTTTGATCGGATGTTCCATATCGGCGACATCACCGATCAAGCGCGCGATGTTCAAGAGGCTGCGATTGCGGCCCAGCAGGCAGCGATTGCGGCAATCCGTCCGGGCGTCCTGGCGGAAGATGTGGCGGCGGCAGCCAACGAAGTTTACCGCGAGCGTGGATACCTGACGGGGTATAGGACCGGGCGGTCCATCGGCGCTGCCTATCTGGAAGCTCCGGAATTGAAGGACGGCGATAAAACGGTTCTGCAACCCGGCATGACATTTGCCGTTGACGGCGGAATATCGGTCGACGGTGTGACCGCGGGGCGCATCGGCGACTCGATTGTCGTTTCTGAGACAGGATCTGACTACATCACGGACTATCCGCGCCAAATCCTGTTGAGCCACCATTGAAATGCCATAGCTCCTTTAGGGCGGCGGTCAGGGAAGTGTTTCAATGTCCATTCGTCATCCGTTTCCGCAAGAAGAACTCGCCCGGCGTGTCGCCCGAGCCTGCGCGGCTTTGTCCGTCAACGAATTGGACGGTATACTGATTTCGGTGCCTGAAAGCATCTATTGGCTGACAGGTTTGGACCATTGGGGTTTTTTTGCCGCCCATGTGCTGGTGCTGAACGCCGATGGCAAAATGGCGCTGGTTTGCCGGGCCATGGAGCAGATCACCATCGACAACCAGGTACGCAATGCGACCTTTTATGGTCACAAGGATCACGAAGAGCTGTCCGATCATGTCCTCAAGGCTATGGACGACCTCGGGCTGAAGGGCGGCAGGGTCGGGATCGAAAAGCGCAGCTTATTTCTAACGCCTCGCCACGCGGAACGGATCCAGGATGCGGACGCCGACTGGATCGACGCATCCGGTATCATTGATGATTTACGGCAGGTGAAGTCGCCGCTGGAAATGGAGTACACCCGCAAGGCCGCCCGGGCCGTCGATCTCGGTACGCTGGCGGCCATCGAAGCGGTCCGTGACGGAGCAAGCGACTATGAAATCGCGGCGGCCTATCACCACAAAATGATCCTGGAAGGCAGTGAATATCCGGGCTTTGGTCCGTTTATCCGGCCGACGACCCGCCTGGGTGAGGAGCATACGACGTGGCGCGGAGATACATTTGCCAATGGCGATGCCGTATTTCTAGAAACCTGCGCGGCTTACCGGAAATACCAGGCCCCCATGGGACGGCTGGTTTATGTGGGCAGCGCTCCAGCGGGCGCTGAGAAGTCTGCCGAGCTTGCCATAGAGGGTATGCAGGCCATCTGCGCTGCTTTGAAGCCTGGTGGTAAGGCCGGTGATGCGTATGCGGCATGGCGTGAAGTCGCCGCTTCTGCGGGGGTGCACGACTACGAACGCCACCATTGCGGCTATATGGTCGGCATCGGCTTTCCGCCGAGCTGGACCGGTGGGTCAATGGTGACTTCGCTGTTTCCCGGGTCGGACAGGGTTCTGGAAACCGGCATGGTGTTTCACGCGCACAGCTGGTTCACGAATACCCGTGTTGTTGACTACTTCATTTCTAATACCGTTCTGCTAACCGAATTCGGTGCGGAAATCTTGACCAATCAGACACCAGAGACCCTGATGATACGCTGATCCTTCGCCGAAACTCAGGCGAAAATGCCTGTGCCAGACCAGTGAGAAAGAAGAAATGAAACCGCTTCAAAAGCCGACGTTGACCGGGATATGTGACCAAATGGCCAGTCACGATTGGACGGAAGCTGAACTCGACGAACTGGTTGATCCAAAGCTGGGCATCATTACGGGTTTTCAGGAACTGCTGGAGGATCTGGACGTGCTTCGCCAGGTCGATTTGGGGGCTACGCCTCCGGCGCTTTCCGTGCAGAAACGGTAACGTGCATGCCCGAAACCATCGCATTCCAGGATATACGGTCTCTCAAGGCTTTGATGAATGCCGGCGAGATCACGCCGAGCGAACTGGTTGCGATGTTTGCCGACCGTATCTCGCGGCACAACGATGTGTCTAAGGCCTTTATTACTTTGACGTTGGATGCGGCCGCCGCGCAGGCCGCAGTTCTCACGCGCGAGGACCTTGCTAAATCGCCCATGGCAGGTATTCCCTACGCGTGTAAGGACCTGTTCGACGTCAAAGGCGTGCTGACAACGGCAGGATCTCAGGTTTTTCACGACCGGATCGCGGCGGAGGATGCCTACGCGGTGGCGTGCCTGCGCAATGCCGGGGCGTTGAACCTCGGCAAGACCAATCTTCACGAATTCGCTTATGGGGCGACCGGTGAAAACGAGGTCTATGGAACCTGTGTCAACGCTTATGACACGACCCGGCTCGCAGGTGGTTCCTCCAGCGGATCGGCCGCAGCCATTGCTTTCGGCCTCGTTCCGGCAGCCCTTGGCACCGACACGGGCGGTTCGGTGCGTGCGCCTGCGGTTCTCAACGGACTTGTGGGATTGAAGCCGACCATTGGCCGTGTCCCGACAAGTGGCATTGTCCCTTATTGCTGGACGTTGGATCATGTCGGCCTGATGACCCGCACGATTGCTGATTGCGCCGACATCCTCGGTCTTGTCGCTGGTCATGATCCGCAAGATCCCGCGTCGATCAATCTCCCTGGGGAGAACTATGCTGAAGCGCTGGTGCAAGACATTTCGGGGCTCCGGATCGGCATTCCAGTCAACTTCTTCTTTGAGCGGAGCGATCCGGAAATTCTGGAGGCTTCGGAACGGGTCAAGGCGTTCCTGGTGGCGCAGGGAGCTAAACTGGTGCCGATCACCTTTCCGGATATGGAGCACAGCCGCACAGTGTCGCTGACCGTACAGTTGCCGGAAGCCTTGAGCGCGCATTCAGCGCACCTTCAGGAGCGCGGCGAACTTTATGGCAAGGACTTCAGAGCCGGATTGGCGCTCGGACAGTGTTTGCTCGCTGAACACTATGTGAAAGCCAAGCGGTTTATCGAACGCTACCGCCAGCAGACCACGGTGCTGTTTGACGATGTCGATCTGATCCTGACACCGGCAACACCCGAAATCGCTCAGAAAACCGGCACGGTCATGGTCACCCGCGACGGTGTTGATGAAGCTATAGGCAATGCGATTACACGGTTCACAACGTTCTTTAACATGACCGGGCATCCGGCACTGACCATGCCTTGCGGCCTGCATTCTGAAGGATTGCCCATAGGCTTGCAGCTGGTCGGCCGGTATTTCGACGAAAAGAGCCTCTTCCGTGTTGCACACGTGATTGAACAACATGAAGCCTTTTCGATCCCCTTGCCGAAGGTGGATAGCTGACATGCCAACAAATTTCATGCCGAGGATCTGGAAACTACCATGACGCGATTTTCTGCCTGGAGTGTGTTTTGGAACGGTATCACCGGACAAAAGGGCTGGGGCCGCCAGTGGCGCGACCCGGAACCGAAGCCCCATTACGACATCGTCATTGTCGGCGGCGGCTTGCATGGGCTGGCAACTGCCTACTACCTGGCTGCCAATCATGGCCTGAAAAACATTGCTGTCTTGGAAAAGGGCTGGCTTGGCGGTGGTAACGCAGGACGCAACACGACCATCGTGCGGTCAAATTATGCGCGGCCAGGCAATCGCGAGTTCTACGAGCATTCCCTGAAGCTTTGGGAAAATCTCTCTCACGAGCTGAACTACAATGTGATGTTCAGTCAGCGTTCCCATATTGCGCTTCTGCACAGCCCCGGTGCCATCGATGCGGCTGCCCGAAACTACAACACCATGCGCCTGACCGGGACACCGGATGCGGAAATATGGGATCTCGCGACACTGAAACGCGCTGTCCCGCATTTGAATTACTCCAAGACCGCGCGTTTTCCGATCATGGGCGCTGCGGTGCAAAAGCGCGCGGGTACTGCCCGCCACGATGCGGTTGCGTGGGGGTATGCAAGAGGGGCCGATGCGCGCGGCGTGGATATCATTCAACAGTGCGAAGTTCGAGGGATCACACGCGACGGCGACAGCATTAGCACGCTCGAGACCTCACGCGGACCGATCCGTGCAGGCAAGGTGGCCTTCGCGGTGGCCGGAAGCACTTCACGATTGTGGAACATGGCGGGCTTGGGAAAGTTGCCGATCGAATCCCACAAGCTGCAGGCCTTTGTCTCCGAACCGATAAAACCGCTGCTGGACCAGGTCGTGGTGTTCGGAATTGGCGGCGCCCACTTCTATATTTCACAATCGGACAAGGGCGGCATGGTCTTCGGTGGAGATCTGGACTGGTACAAGTCTTATGCCCAGCGAGGAAATCTGCCGATTGTTCAGGACGTCTCGGAAGCCGCCATGTCGATTCTGCCCTGTCTGGGTCGTGTAAAACTGTTGCGGCACTGGTCTGGATTGGTCGACATGTCCATGGACGGTACGCACTTCATCTGCAAGACGCCGCTCACCAATCTCTACCTGAACGCGGGCTGGAACTACGGCGGCTTCAAGGCCACTCCGGCATCCGGCTGGTATTTTGCCGACCTGATCGCCAACGACCGGCCGCACGACCGGATCAGAAACTTTGATTTGAAGCGCTTTGAACGCGGTCTGCAGATCGATGAACGGGGCGCCGGTCCCGATCCGAAGCTACACGGATAACGAGGCCTCCGATGATCAGAATCCCTTGTCCCTTTTGCGGCCCACGTGATCATAGTGAATTCACCTATGGCGGCGATGGCTCGATTGAATATCCGGCGCTCGATGCGCCCAAGGAAGACTGGCACGATGCTATTTTCCTGAGGGACAATATCTGTGGTGTGCAGCTGGAAACCTGGCAGCATGTTCACGGTTGCCGGATGTGGTTGCTTGTCGAGCGCGACACGCTCACTCATGAGATCCACAGCGTCCGTCCGGCGCATCCGGGCCTTGCTGCAATGTTTGAAACCGATCAGGAGGCCGGGGAATGACGGCGCGTCGTCTGGATAAAGGCGGCCGGATCGACCGGTCTGCGCCAGTGGACTTCACCTGGGACGGCAACACACTGTCCGGTTATGCCGGGGATACGCTCGCTTCCGCCTTGATGGCAAATGGCGAACGCGTTCTTGGTCGCAGCTTCAAGTATCATCGTCCGCGCGGGATCATGTCGGCGGGTGTTGAGGAATCCGGAGCCATCGTCACCGTGGGAGAAGGCGCTCGCCGGGAGCCGAACGTCAGAGCAACGGTGCAGGAACTGTACGGCGGATTGTGCGCCAGCGGCCAAAATGCCTGGCCGAGTGTCCGTTTTGATCTTGGGGCAGTGAACGGATTGTTTTCCAGGTTCTTTGCCGCCGGGTTCTACTACAAAACGTTCATGGGCCTGCCCCCTCTTGAATGGGGGCATGGGACCGGACTGTGGATGCAATACGAAAAGCTGATTCGCAAAGCTGCTGGCATGGGCACCGCCTCCCGCGAACCGGATCCGGATTTCTATGATCATGTCCATGCATTTTGTGATGTTTTGGTCGTCGGATCGGGCCCTGCAGGCCTGCGGGCTGCATTGACGGCTGCACAGGCAGGGCGCGACGTTTTGCTGGTGGAGCAGGACTTTGAGCTTGGCGGCGACTACCTGAATGACCCCGGCGCCGAGATGCACCGGTTGGAGCTCATCAATGCGGTCAAGGGGGCTGGTGTTCGGGTGATGACCCGCACGACCGCTTTTGGTTTGTATGATCACGGCGTCGCAGGCCTTCTGGAGAAGGTGACAGACCATCTGGCCAACCCAGATCCGGAATTGCCGCGCCAACGGTTCTGGACTGTGCGGGCCGCGGCAACGATTCTGGCGACCGGAGCACTGGAACGCTCTATCGCCTTTGAAAACAATGATCGCCCCGGTGTCATGACGGCAGCCGCCGCGCGAGGCTACCTGAACCGCTATGGCATCCTGCCTGGGAAGAAGATAGTCATTTCCACCACAAATGACAGTGTCTACGCGGCAGCCGCAGAGCTGGCCACTGCAGGTGCGGAAGTGATCGTCGCCGACATCCGTGAAGAAACCGGTGTCGGTCTTCCAGACGGGGTCACGGTTCTCAACGGTGTAGCTCCGTTGAAAGTCTTGGGGCGCTCCGGTGTTAAGGGCGTTGACCTAGCCAAACATACGAATGGTTCCTGGGTGCAAGCGGGTAAGGAGACCTGCGATCTGCTTCTGGTGTCCGGTGGCTGGTCGCCTGTTGTAAATCTCTCTTCCCATCGCGGTGCCAAGCCAGTTTGGAATGATGCTCAGGCTTGTTTTCTTCCTGGGACAACAAGTGAACCGATCTTCCATGCAGGGTCTTCGGCAGGTATCTGGGACCGTGAGGATTGCGAGGTGTCGGGCGAACGCGCCGCGCGTCAAGCCATAGGCGAAAATGAAAAAAGCTTACAGCCGGGCGGGTGGAAAACACCTATCCGGCCGCTGTACGAGGTCCGTCTCGCGAACCAGAACACCAAGGCCTTTGTCGATTTCCAGCACGACGTCACCGGCGACGATGTCCGTTTGGCGCAGCAGGAAGGGTTTGTCTCCGTCGAACATTTGAAGCGTTACACAACCCTCGGGATGGCAACGGACCAGGGCAAAATGGGCAATGTCATCGGCCTTGCGCTGATGGCTGATGCGCTGGGCAAGGACATCCCCGATGTTGGGACTACACGCTTCCGCCCGCCCTATACCCCGGTCGCAATTGGCGCGCTGGCGGGCCGTAATGTGGCAGCACATTTCAAACCGCTGCGCCGGACCCCGCTCCATGACTGGAATTTGCGCCATGGAGCGACCATGACCGAGGCCGGGCTCTGGCACCGGCCCTGGTACTTTGCCCGTGACGGCGAGGGCATTGATGAGGCGTATGTCCGCGAGGCCGCCACTGTCCGCAAGACTGTTGGCATTTGTGATGTGAGTTCACTCGGCAAGATCGCGGTTCAAGGGCCGGATGCGGCCGAATTCTTGAACCGGGTGTACAGCAACGGTTTTGCCAAACTACCAGTGGGCAAGGCACGCTATGGCATCATGCTGCGCGACGACGGCATGGTGATGGATGACGGCACAACCTGGCGGCTGGGGGATACCGAATTCCTGACGACGACCACGACCACGAACGCCGGCAAGGTGATGGTCTGGTTTGACGAGCTGCTGCAAACGCGCTGGCCCGATTTGAAGGTGCATGTGAGCTCCGTCTCTGACCACTGGGCGGGTGTATCCATTGCCGGTCCGAAATCCCGCGAGACGATTGCCGCATGCTTGGAACACGGCGCGGACATTTCCAATGAAGCGCTGCCGTTCATGGGCGTTTCAAGAGTTACGCTGTCAGGTGGCGTTGAGGCCTTGATCGCACGGATAAGTTTTTCGGGGGAACTGGCCTACGAGCTTTATGTGCAAGCCGGTTACGGTGAAGCAATGATGGATCTTCTATGGCCCGCTGCAGAAGCTCGCAGCGGCTGCCTTTACGGGCTGGAGGCGCTTGGCACGTTGCGCATTGAAAAAGGCCACGTCACCGGTGCTGAACTGGATGGCCGCGTAACCATTGACGATGCTGGCCTCGGCAAAATGGCGTCGACAAAAAAGCCATTTATTGGCAGCGCCTTGCGCCAGAGGCCGGAACTCCTGCGGGAGGACCGCCCACAACTGGTCGGCATCTTCCCAAAGGACAGGAGTCAGCGGTTTAAGGGCGGATCGTTGCTATGCGATGCAGATACCGTAACTGGGTTCGGGCAGGGCTGGGTTACAGGCGTGACCCATTCACCCGCACTGGGGCACTGGATTGGTATCGGCTATATCTCTGGCGGTGCAGAGGCCTGGAAAGAAAGGCCAGCCGTTGCCGCCGATCCGGTTCGCTCGGGAAATGTCTACGTTGAAATCGTGTCGCCGCACATGTTCGATCCCACGGGAGAAAGAATGCATGGCTGAGTGGAGATCCGCTTTGAAGGGGCAACTGTCGCTTGGAAAGGTCGGGACAAGCGATGGGAGTGGCGTAACCTTTTCTGAAGTAACAAGGGTTTCGCTGCTCCAGATTTCTGCCTGGCCTGAAGCCTGGAAGTCTGTCGGGGCAGAGGCCGCGCGTTTGGCGGGCACCGAAACCGCGCCTGGCCCGGGAATGATGGCACAGGGGGCGGAGGGAACACTTTTGCGGATCGAACCGCTAAAGTGGTGGCTGATCAGCAGGGATGACCGTCAAGACCGCGCATCCCTGGCGATCAAAGATGGGGTGGTTCTCGACCTGTCATCGTCGAGAACCTGGATAAAACTAGACGGCCCCAAAGCAACCCACTTGTTGAACCACTTCCTGCCGCTCAATTTGTCTGACACCGCGTTTCCAGTGGGCTCCGTTGCGTCCAGCGCCTTTCACCATATCGGGATCACGCTGTGGCGAGATGAGACTGGGTTCAACCTGTTATTCCCGCGCAGCTTCGCGGTTTCGCTCTGGGAACAGTTAACGGACAGTGCCGCCCAATATGGTTATGTGGTTATCTGATAGGTAAGCGGCGTCCAGATCTTCTCATAGGACCCATGGGCCTTTGTTTAGGTTCTGGGTCCTTTACGACCGTTGGTTGTCCCACGGGTTCATTCCCGACCGTGGGATTCAAAGACACGCGGCGTTTTTCAATCCGTGTCATCTTCATGTTCATCATTATGTTTGTCCGGGAAGAGCGTTGCTTATGACGGTTGATGACGAGCGCTTACGACATCGGAGCTATGCGGAACTCGTTGGAATTTCGAACCGAAGACAGCATTTGACAGCTCTGACGGGCTATTTTTTAGATGAAAAATGGGAAGGAGAATAACCGCTCAGCACATTCAAAATCTGCTTACACAGTGCTTACACAAGCTAGCTGAAGCTGAGGAGGGATACGCTAAGTTGTTGAGAAAACTGGTGCCGGCAGCAGGATTCGAACCCGCGACCCCGAGATTACAAATCACGTGCTCTACCAACTGAGCTATACCGGCGCTGGGGAGGGCTTCTACCAGATTAGACGGGCATGTCCATGCCTAGACGAAAAAAAAAGCAAATCAGGTCGAAAAAAATATCTAACCGGTTCTATTTGCGGGAAAAATCAGAATGGGTCTGTGGATAAACCAATCATCATTCGTCTAAACCGACAGGTCGAGTTTCTCCGGGCCAGCGTATGAAACGCAGTCGCGTGCCGCGTAATAACAAAAATGAATTTGGCAATTTTAGCTTGCAAATAAATTGCGCTGCATCGGGAATGATGCGGTATGAAGTCGTGAAAACTCATATAGTGTATTACTAAAATATACAATCTTAAGACGTAAGTTCCGCGCAACCTTCGATCTCTTTTCTCTGTTCTTGGCGCAATTCGTTTAAGCGAAACCTACGCCGGAATGGAGCGGAGGCTGGTCGTCAAAGTAACCGTCTCCGTTCGGTGCAACACTTTATGATGGAACTTCGACATGGCCGTTTATTATTCGAGCGACACCTCCTCTGATATTTTGTCTGGAACAGAATATTCCGACATCTTTTACAGTAGCCTCTACGACGACATGTTCTTCGGAAATGGCGGAAACGATACTTTTGTGGTCAATGGTATTGCAAATGCCAATTCCTATTACGGTGGGACAGGATACGACACTCTCGTCGCCGACAGCGTCAGTGCCTATCAGACCTATATGGCGCTTGAGATCAATTACATGACTGGGATCGAAGAAATCCGGAGCAATGTGACCCACAAGGATACGTTTATTCATATTGCAGTTCAGAGCAGTACTTCGGATGGATTCATCGACCTGCAAAGCGTGGCACTGGTGAACATAGATGGCGTCCGAGGATCCTTCTCCAACGATAATATCTATCTCAGCCAAGGGGATGATTTCGTCGATGGGCGCGCTGGAAATGATCAGATGACCGGATATGCCGGTGACGACACGTTTCACTTTGAGCTTTGGTATGGCGGTGACTTTGGTCATGATACCATCACCGACTTTTCGGTTGGTGATGTCTTGGAATTCAAATCAGACATTTTTTCTGATTCTACATCTGTTTTGGCTGCTGCGGCACAAGTCGGGGCGGATATCGTAATCACTTACGATGCGAACAATACGATTACCCTTGAAAACGTCGCGTTGTCGTCTCTCGGTGCAGATGATTTTGCGTTTGTTTGATCTCAGGTGATGACCGGGGCAGGCGGGTGCGTCTGCCCTTTTTTCATAAGCCCTATCGCCTCAGAGATTTGAATATGTTGGCAAATCAGTACTGGTAATATGAGTGAAATACTCATAATTATTGGCGGAGCAATTTCAAAGAAGGAAGGCCGCCATGTATCTCGCGATGAACCGGTTTGCAGTGAAAAAGGGCCAGGAGGAGGCTTTTGAAGCTGTATGGAAAGGCCGGGAGACCCGTCTTCACGAGCTGGATGGGTTTAAGAGTTTTCATTTGCTGAAAGGCCCGGACGCCGAGGACGGTCAAACCGTTTTGTATGCGTCGCATACGATCTGGAACAGCAAAGACGACTTTCTCGCCTGGACCAAATCAGAACAATTTCGGGATGCGCATAAAAATGCGGGCAGTAACAAGGATCTGTATGCCGGCCCGCCAAAATTTGAAGGCTTTGAGGCGGTGAGTGGGGCCTAAAGCCCCATCTTCTGGCGCGCCACATAAAGTGAGAGTACGGCAGCGTTGGACACATTCAGCGAGCGGATTTCGCCCGGCATGTCGAGCCGGGCCAGGAGGCCGCAGGCTTCCCGCACGCCTTGTCGCACGCCTTTCCCTTCAGACCCGAGAACCAGAACGGTTTTTTCGGTGAAGTCGGTGTCTTCAAGGCTCGCCGGGCCATCGCTGTCGAGCGCGATGCAGCCAAAGCCTTGCTCCTTCATCTCTGTTATGAAGCGGGCCATGTTCTTCACCCGCACATGCTTGATCATGTCGAGCGCGCCAGAGGCGGATTTAGCGAGGACCGGACCTTCCTCTGGCGCGTGGCGTTCCGTGGTCACCACCGCATCTGCATCCAGAGCCACCGCCGAACGCAGGATCGCACCGACATTATGCGGATCGGTGACCTGATCTAGGGCTAGAATCAGCCGTGCGCCTTTCAGATTCTCTGCGCCATATGCCGGCAGGGGATCGGCTTCCAGGATCATACCCTGATGGACAGCGTCCTTGGTGACCATCCGGTCCAGTTCCTTGGGGCGCTTGTCCTCAACCGGAACATCTATGTTAACGCCGCGCTCCTGCAGGCGGTTTTTTGCATTCTCCGTTGCATAAAGTTTCAGGCGCTTGCGGTCCTTGTTGGCAAAGGCTGCTTCCACCGTGTGAAGGCCATAAAGCAAGACGGGGCCTTCCGGGGGCAATCCGGGACGCCGTGGTGCCGGTTTGCCCTTGGATTTAGAAAAGCGGCCTTGGACGTTGCCGGAGCCGTGGCGCTGAGTTTTCCATGCAGGTTTTTTATCGTCGGTCATCCCGCATGCTCTAGCCCCAATCAGCGTCCAGGGGAAGAGGCTGCAGGATTGGGAAAGATCATGCAGCTGACCGTCGCATGGGCAATCAGCTTGCCGCGGGCATCTTTCAACTCACCTTCCGATGTTGCCAGCCGGGAGCCGCGATGAACAATGCGCCCTTCGCACGTGACGTCCCCGCTGCCTGGCATGAGGGGGCGGACCATATTCACGGTCAAGGATGTGGTGGTGTAGAACTCGCCAGGTTCCAGACAGGTGTGAACTGCGCAACTGAGAGCACTGTCCAGAATCGTTGAAATCCAACCCCCATGAATCGTACCCAGTGGATTGAGGAATTGCTTTTCCGGCTGGCCGACGAAGACCGCACGCCCGTGATCAAATTCCTTCAAGCGGATATTGGATTGAAGCATGATCGGGGGAGCTGGCAGCTGACCATCGAGCATCAGCTTGAAAACATCCATTCCGGAGATACCCGCCACCTGCTCCTTCGGCAGAGCGTCGAACTGATAGGTTTTGCCGTTTTCCGTTACGGTTTGCGCAGTGGTCATTAAACTGTCCTTGAAAAGAATGGTTTTTGGGGATCCGGTTATTTACGAAGACGCCCCGTCCGGCGGCGCGGCAGGCTGTTTGGCAACGGTTGTTTCGAGTGCACGAACGGTCTTTCTCAGGCTCGACAAATGACCGCGAATGGCATCTGCCGTTACCGCGCCAAGCTCGTGTGTCAGGTCGCGCTGGGCCTGTTCCCAGGCAGCATGTACTTCTGCGGTCAGAGTGACGCCCCTTTGGGTGAGGCGTGGTGTTACCTTTCGGCCGCCAAGCTTGTGCCGTTCAATCAAGCCGGCGGCCTCTAATGGTTTCAAATTGCGGGCAAGGGTCGAGCGGTCAATTCCAAGGTAACGCGCGATGTCGGAGGAGGAGAGATCGTCACCGCTGGCAATAACCGCCATGAGCTGCGCCTGCGTGATCTCCAAACCAAGAGGCGCGAGGTAGCGGTTGAAATGGCGGGTCAGCAGATTGGCCGTCCGGCGGACCGAGTGGCCAAGGCACAGGCGGCCCATTTCATTAAAGTCGATATCGTCGAGTGAGCTGCTCATATGTTGTAGCTACAACATAATGACGCTTGCTGCAATGATCCTGTTTTGCCTCGCCGTGTAACTCTCTGTGAGATACTCCCCAAATTGGGTTAGCTGCAGCGCAGTTCCTCGTACGACACCATGACGTGCTCGCGGAAAGCGCTGCGTTCGGTGAGCCGGTGATAATAGCGGTGCATGCGGGGCAAGTCGGCGCGGTCGATATCGATGTCGAAGTACCGATAGAGAATGTGGCCGAACTGGATGTCCGCCAATGTGAAGTCAGGACCAGCAAGATAGGCATGGTTCGTCAGCTGCAACTCTGCGATTTCGAGTTTGGTTTCAAGAGCCGCGACTGCTCTTTTGATTTGGGCCCAATCCTGATCTTCTATTGGTGTGCGGACCACCCGCCAGAAAACCGGGGCCGTAAACGCCATTGCGATGTTGATCTTGGACCACTCCGCCCATATGTCGACCCGGGCGCGGTCTTGCGGTGGCTTCGGCCAAAAGCTATCGGGTCCGTATCTGTCGGCAAGATATCTCATGATGGCTCCGGTTTCCCAGATTGGCGGGCCGTCTGCGTCTTGAAGAACCGGGATCGTCTGGTTTGGATTTAGCCGCTTGAAGTCTTCAGTATCGGTTCCCCCGAACCTGTGCCCGATGTCGGCTCTCTCATACTCCACGCCGAGCTCTCCGATGCACCACATGAGTGCTTGAACATTGGACGATGTTTTGCGGCCCCACACTTTCAGCATCCGTTTGCCACCAATTTCATAAAATCCGAAGCGGCGCTCTCATACCGCCGGTCGAATATGTCAGGAAATGAACGGCGCTGCGAAGAATGAAGAGCCGAATTGGCCGGGAAAAGTTGTCCACAGGGTAGGGGCTTGTTGCTACTGAGATCACGAGAAAGCGGCGAAATCCTTGGAGGTTTTGCTCTGTTTGAGGTCATAATGATCCAAGAATGGCAAGCGGTTATGGCGCGCTTGGGTCCAAGGTTTTCGGTCCCGGGTTGATTTTGTTCGTTTCTTTTCAAAATCGGCGTTGACAGGTCAGGTCCGCATCTGCATAACACGCGCCACGGGATTGCTCGCCCCTTCCGGGCGGGCTCTTCGGTTAAGCCATCCTGATCGCTTCGGCGTGAAGCAAGACGAGATGGAGGAGTGCCCGAGTGGCTAAAGGGGACGGACTGTAAATCCGTTGGCTATGCCTACGTTGGTTCGAATCCAACCTCCTCCACCATCGTCTCGTTTCCTCGTTGTGCGGGTGTAGCTCAATGGTAGAGCAGCAGCCTTCCAAGCTGACGACGAGGGTTCGATTCCCTTCACCCGCTCCATCATGGGCCTGATCGGAGTGTCCGGAACGGAAGGCTCTTTCGCCCGGAAATCCTGAAAAGTTCTTATGGGAAGTTGTTTGCCGCTTGGGCTCTGTTCAAGTCGTCAATCAGCGGCCCGCGCGAGCCTTATCGACTGAACCGAGTACTGGACAGAGAGCGACGCCGATGGCGAAGGAAAAGTTTGAGCGCAACAAGCCGCACGTCAACATTGGCACGATTGGCCACGTTGACCACGGCAAGACGACGCTGACCGCTGCAATCACCATGACGCTGGCTGAAGCTGGCGGTGCGACTGCAAAAGCATATGACGAGATTGACGGCGCGCCTGAAGAAAAGGCACGCGGCATCACCATCTCCACGGCGCACGTTGAGTATGAGACGGAAAACCGTCACTACGCTCACGTTGATTGCCCGGGCCACGCCGACTACGTGAAGAACATGATCACCGGTGCTGCCCAGATGGACGGCGCGATCCTGGTCTGTTCCGCAGCTGACGGCCCGATGCCGCAGACCCGTGAGCACATTCTGCTTGCGCGTCAGGTTGGCGTTCCGGCGCTTGTCGTGTTCATGAACAAGGTTGACCAGGTCGACGACGAAGAGCTTCTCGAGCTCGTCGAAATGGAAATCCGTGAACTGCTGTCTTCCTATGAGTTCCCGGGCGACGACATTCCGATCGTCAAGGGTTCTGCTCTGGCAGCTGTTGAAGACCGCGATGCAGCCATTGGCCGTGACGCAATCCGTGAGCTGATGGCAGCTGTTGACGACTACATCCCGACGCCTGAGCGTCCGAAGGATCAGCCGTTCCTGATGCCGATCGAAGACGTGTTCTCGATCTCCGGCCGCGGTACTGTTGTGACCGGCCGTGTTGAGCGTGGCATCATCAAGGTGGGTGAAGAAGTCGAGATCGTCGGCATCAAAGACACCCAGAAGACGACGGTTACCGGCGTTGAAATGTTCCGCAAGCTGCTGGACAGCGGTGAAGCCGGCGACAACATCGGTGCTCTGATCCGCGGCGTTGGCCGTGAAGATGTTGAGCGTGGCCAGGTTCTTTGTAAGCCGGGTTCTGTGACCCCGCACACGAAGTTCAAGGCAGAAGCCTACATCCTGACGAAGGAAGAGGGTGGCCGTCACACGCCGTTCTTCACCAACTATCGCCCGCAGTTCTACTTCCGTACGACGGATGTGACCGGTGTGGTTTCTCTGCCGGAAGGCACGGAAATGGTGATGCCTGGCGACAACGTCTCTGTTGACGTTGAGCTGATCGTGCCGATCGCCATGGAAGACGGTCTGCGCTTCGCGATCCGCGAAGGTGGCCGCACCGTCGGCGCTGGCGTCGTCGCCTCAATCATCGAATAAGATGAGTTTTCGATTGCCGGGCTTCGGCCCGGCAGTCTTGTCTTCAAATCACTTGATTACCATGTATTTGAAGCGTATCAGGAGCTGGTCCTCAAAGAGGATCATCTGAAGGGGTATAGCTCAGCTGGTAGAGCGACGGTCTCCAAAACCGTAGGTCGCGGGTTCGAACCCTGCTGCCCCTGCCACTTTTGCTCTTGATTAATTGGCCTCGAGGGCTTAAAGAGTTTCCTCGAGTGAGGCGCGCAGAGTTTTCTGCGCGCCCACTCGTATTTAACGGACCGGAATCGGAATGGCGAAGACCAATCCCTTTAAATTCATCCAAGAAGTGCGCTCCGAAACGTCCAAGGTGACGTGGCCGACGCGCAAGGAAACAGCTGTGACCACCGTTATGGTGTTCATCATGGTGATGATCGCATCGATTTTCTTTCTCGTTGCGGATCAGCTGATGAGCCTTGGCATCGGTTACATTCTCGGGGTTGGCGGTTAAACAGCCGCTGGTCTGTCTAAAGACAAGAACAACAAACGGAACTGAGATCTATGGCCAAGCGCTGGTACATTGTGCACGCCTATTCGAATTTCGAGAAGAAGGTCGCCGAGTCCATTCGCGAAAAGGCTGAGCAGAAAGGGTTGTCCGATCTGTTTGAGGAAATTCTGGTTCCTATGGAAAAAGTCGTGGAAGTGCGTCGCGGCCGGAAAGTCGACGCTGAGCGCAAGTTCTTCCCGGGTTACGTCCTTGTGAAAATGGATATGACCAATGAGGCGTTCCACCTCATCAAGGACACGCCAAAGGTAACTGGCTTTTTGGGTGCGGATCAAAAGCCGATGCCGATCCCGGAAAAAGAAGCTTTGCGGATTATCAATCAGGTTCAAGAGGGCGTTGACCGGCCGAAGCCGTCCGTCAGCTTTGAAGTTGGCGAGCAGGTTCGTGTTTCTGACGGTCCGTTCGCGTCTTTCTCTGGTCTTGTCGAAGAAGTCGACGATGAGCGGGCGCGCCTTAAGGTTGCTGTGTCCATCTTCGGCCGGGCAACGCCAGTTGAATTGGAATTCGGTCAGGTCGACAAGCTCTGACTGTTTGCCGCCCCGCGGGGCGGGTGAGTGCCGGACGCGAATTGTCCGGAATTAAGTCGGTGGCAGGTTCATGCACTCTTCGCCGGGTGCTTTTACGGGCCACACCACCAACTCCCAGATGGTCAAATTGGCGTTTGGCCATGCATGATTGGAGAAAACTATGGCGAAGAAGATCGAAGGCTTCCTGAAGCTTCAGGTGCCGGCAGGCTCTGCGACCCCGTCCCCGCCCATCGGGCCGGCACTTGGTCAGCGTGGTCTGAACATCATGGAATTCTGTAAGGCGTTCAACGCGCAGACCCAGGATGTTGAAAAGGGTGCTCCGTGCCCGACTGTGATCACATACTACACCGACAAGTCCTTCACCTTCGAAGTGAAGACCGCTCCGGTTTCCTTCTTCCTGAAGAAGGCTGCGAAGCTGCAGAAGGGTTCCCAGACCCCGGGCCGCGGTACGGTTGGTTCCGTATCCAAGGCGCAGGTCAAGGAAATCGCGGAAGCGAAAATGAAGGACCTGAACGCCAACGACATCGACGCAGCAATGCTGATGGTTGAAGGCTCCGCCCGCTCCATGGGCCTTGAGGTAACGGAGTAAGATCATGGCGAAGGTTGGAAAACGTATTTCTGCAGCACGTGAAGGCATCGACCGGAACAAGCTGTACTCCCTGAACGAAGCCATCAGCCTCGTTAAGGGCCGCTCCAAGACCAAGTTCGACGAAACTGTCGAAGTTGCGATCAACCTCGGCGTTGACCCGCGCCACGCTGACCAGATGGTTCGTGGTGTGTGCGTTCTGCCGAACGGCACCGGTAAGAGCGTCAAGGTTGCAGTGTTTGCACGCGGCGACAAGGCTGAAGAAGCAAAAGCTGCTGGTGCAGACATTGTTGGCGCAGAAGAGCTGGTTCAGGAAGTTCAGGGCGGCAAGATCGATTTCGATACTGTTATTGCAACCCCGGACATGATGCCGCTGGTCGGTCGTCTCGGTAAGGTCCTCGGCCCCCGTGGCATGATGCCGAACCCGAAAGTCGGCACCGTGACCCCGGACGTCACCAAGGCTGTGAACGATGCAAAAGGCGGCGCTGTTCAGTTCCGCGTAGAAAAAGCCGGTATTGTCCACGCTGGTGTTGGCAAAGTGTCGTTCTCTGAAGACAAGATCTCGGAGAACATCAAGGCTCTGCTCGACGCTGTTCAAAAAGCTAAGCCGACTGGCGCAAAAGGCACCTACATGAAGCGTGTCGCCGTGTCCTCCACGATGGGCCCGGGCGTTAAAGTCGACCTCGCGAGCGTTGCTGGCGAATAATCCGGTCTTACCGGATTGAACAAGAATTTCAGCCCTTGGGCTGAATAGATCCGGCGGTTCGCCGCCGGATTGCCCTGTCCGAGACTGCAGGTGCCGGGAGACCGGCTTAAGCCGTAAAAGGCCTGCATAGATGGGTGAGAACCGAATTCTCCGCGACAAGCGGGCAACCGGTTCGAACCAGACCTTGCCGACACTTTTTGAGTGCAGGTGAGGGGACAGGACCCTGAGCGTCGTCTTTACAGGCGGTTCCGGGTTCGGGACCACCGCACAGGCGGCAAGGTAAACCGGTGGCGATTTTCGCCATCAAATGGAGAAGGCAAGTGGAAAGAGCGGAAAAGCAAGAGTTCGTGACATCCTTCAACGCCGAGCTGGCTGACACCGGCGTCGTTGTCGTCGCGCACTATGCAGGTCTTTCGGTTGCACAGATGACGGCCCTGCGGTCGTCCGTACGTGAAGCCGGCGGTTCTGTAAAAGTCGCAAAAAACCGCCTTGTGAAACTCGCCCTCAAAGGCACTGACCTTGAGCACATCTCCGACCTGCTCCAGGGCCCGACCGTACTCGTCTATTCCGACGACCCGGTTGCAGCACCGAAAGCAGCTGTCGAATTCGCCAAGGCCAACGCTCAGTTGGAAATCCTTGGTGGTGCTCTTGGAACGACAAACCTGAACCCGGAAGGGGTCAAGTCTCTGGCAACAATGCCGTCGCTCGACGAGCTGCGTGCAAAGCTGGTTGGCATGATCCAGACACCGGCATCGCGCATCGCACAGGTTGTCAACGCACCGGCCGGGCAGCTCGCCCGCGTCTTCGGCGCGTACGCCAAGAAGGACGAGGCCGCATAAGGCGCCCCAAAACACTGTCTAATGAACCCAGATACTGGTTCGAACTGAAGGTAATGAAAAATGGCTGATCTTGAAAAGCTCGTAGAAGAACTGTCCGCACTGACCGTTATGGAAGCTGCTGAACTGTCCAAGCTTCTGGAAGAGAAGTGGGGCGTTTCTGCTGCTGCTCCGGTTGCAGTTGCTGCTGCTGCTGGTGGTGGCGATGCAGGTGCTGCTGCTGAAGAGAAGACAGAATTCGACGTCATCCTGGCTTCTGCTGGTGACAAGAAAATCAACGTCATCAAAGAAGTCCGCGCAATCACCGGTCTTGGCCTGAAAGAAGCTAAAGAGCTCGTCGAAGGTGCTCCGAAAGCTGTCAAGGAAGGCGTTGCCAAGGACGAAGCTGAAGAGCTGAAGAAGAAGCTGGAAGAAGCTGGTGCTTCTGTCGAGCTGAAGTAATTAGGGCGGAAACGCCTTATACGGTCCCGGGGTTGCCCGGGACCGCTTTTCGCCCCGGCGGGTCTGACCCGTTTCCGGGGCAAACGTCCCACTAGGGGCCTGTTTTGCCTGATGAGTACGCAGGCAGGGTCCCTGGATCCAAAGTCCGATCAATTCTTCTCATGTGCACAGAAGGTTGATCTTGTTTGGTGGACGGTTTTCCGAAGCGCCCGGGCAGAGGCCCGATTGGACAAGGGGCGTTTCGGGAAGCCGTTTTCCGGCCGATACGAGGAGCGACAATGACCCAAACGTTCAACGGTCGCAAAAAGGTCCGCAAATATTTCGGATCTATCCGCGATGTCGCGGCGATGCCCAATCTCATCGAGGTTCAGAAAGCCTCTTACGACCAATTCCTTCAGGTCGATGAGATGCCGGGTGGCGGCCGCAAAGATGAAGGCCTTGAAGCGGTCTTCCAGTCCGTATTTCCAATCTCCGATTTTGCGGGCACTTCCCTTCTGGAATTTGTTTCCTACGAATTTGAAGCTCCAAAATACGACGTAGATGAGTGCCGCCAGCGCGACATGACCTATGCAGCACCGCTGAAGGTTACCCTGCGCCTCATCGTGTTCGACGTCGACGAAGATACCGGCGCAAAGTCCGTCAAAGACATCAAGGAACAAGATGTCTATATGGGTGATATGCCGTTCATGACAGACAACGGTACGTTCATTGTGAACGGCACCGAACGCGTGATCGTGTCCCAGATGCACCGCTCTCCGGGCGTGTTCTTCGATCACGACAAGGGCAAGACCCACTCTTCCGGTAAACTCTTGTTTGCTGCACGCGTGATCCCGTACCGCGGCTCCTGGCTCGACATCGAGTTCGACGCCAAGGACATCGTGCATGCGCGCATCGACCGTCGCCGGAAAATCCCGGTGACATCGCTGTTGATGGCACTTGGCCTGGACGGTGAGGAAATCCTCAACACGTTCTACAAACAGGTTGAGTACACCCGTCAGAAAGACGCTTCCTGGCGCATGCCGTTTGACGGCGAGCGCCTGAAGGGCACAAAAGCCTCTTATGACCTGATCGATGCCGACAGCGGCGATGTCGTTGTGGAAGGTGGCCGCAAGATCACCGCCCGCACGATCAAGCAACTGGCGGAAAAGGGTGTCACCGCACTCAAAGTGACCGACGAAGACCTCCATGGCCAGTATCTGGCAGAGGACATCGTCGACATGAAAACCGGTGAAATCTACGCAGAGGCAGGTGAGGAAATCACCGGCAAGCTGCTGGAAGAACTGGTTGACCGCGGGTATCACGACCTGACCATTCTTGACATCGACCATGTCAACACCGGCCCGTACATCCGCAACACGCTGAACGTCGACAAGAACGAGTCCCGGGAAGACGCGCTGTTCGACATTTACCGTGTAATGCGTCCGGGTGAACCGCCCACCATCGACACGGCCGAAGCGATGTTCCAGTCGCTCTTCTTTGACGATGAACGCTATGATCTGTCCGCGGTTGGCCGTGTGAAGATGAATATGCGTCTCGACGTCGACGCGGAAGACACCGTTCGTGTTCTGCGCAAGGAAGACATCCTGGAAGTCATCCGGGTTCTTCTGGAGCTGCGTGATGGCAAGGGCGACATCGACGACATCGACAACCTGGGCAACCGCCGTGTTCGCTCTGTTGGCGAGTTGATGGAAAACCAGTACCGCGTCGGTCTTCTGCGTATGGAACGTGCGATCAAGGAGCGGATGAGCTCTGTCGAGATCGACACGGTGATGCCTCAGGATCTGATCAACGCGAAACCGGCTGCAGCTGCCGTTCGTGAATTCTTTGGCTCCTCGCAGCTGTCGCAGTTCATGGACCAGACGAACCCGCTGTCGGAAGTCACCCACAAGCGCCGCCTCTCGGCTCTTGGACCGGGCGGCTTGACCCGTGAGCGTGCAGGCTTCGAAGTCCGCGACGTTCACCCGACGCACTACGGCCGTATCTGCCCGATTGAGACCCCGGAAGGTCCGAACATCGGTCTGATCAACTCCCTCGCAACGTTCGCCCGCGTGAACAAGTACGGCTTCATTGAGAGCCCGTACCGCAAGGTGAAAGACGGCGTTGTCACCAACGAAGTCGTTTATCTGTCGGCCATGGAAGAAGCGAAACACTATGTTGCGCAGTCCAACGCCGAATATGACGACGAAGGCCGGTTCACAACCGAGCTGATCACCTGCCGGCACGCCGGCGAAAACATGATGGTTCCGTCCGATAAGGTCGACCTCATGGACGTTTCGCCGAAGCAGCTCGTGTCGGTTGCAGCATCGCTTATTCCGTTCCTGGAAAACGATGACGCGAACCGCGCACTCATGGGCTCGAACATGATGCGTCAGGCCGTGCCGCTGGTACGTGCCGAGGCACCGTTCGTTGGTACCGGTATGGAGTCTGTCGTGGCCCGGGACTCCGGTGCGGCGATCGGTGCCCGCCGGGCGGGTGTTGTTGACCAGGTCGATGCGACCCGTATCGTTATCCGGGCAACTGAAGAGCTGGATCCGGGCCGGTCAGGTGTCGACATCTACCGCCTCCAGAAGTACCAGCGTTCCAACCAGAACACCTGTATCAACCAGCGTCCGCTGGTCCGGGTTGGTGATCGCGTCCACAAAGGCGATATCATCGCCGACGGTCCGTCCACCGATCTCGGTGATCTGGCACTCGGCCGGAACGTGCTCGTCGCGTTCATGCCGTGGAACGGCTACAACTTCGAGGATTCCATCCTTCTGTCCGAGCGCATCGTGTCTGACGATGTCTTCACGTCCATCCACCTTGAAGAGTTTGAGGTGATGGCCCGTGATACCAAGCTTGGTCCGGAAGAGATCACCCGCGATATTCCGAACGTTTCTGAAGAAGCGCTGAAAAATCTCGACGAGGCAGGTATCGTTTACATCGGTGCCGAGCTTCATCCGGGCGACATCCTCGTTGGCAAGATCACACCGAAGGGCGAAAGCCCGATGACGCCGGAGGAAAAACTTCTGCGAGCGATCTTCGGCGAAAAAGCCTCTGATGTCCGTGACACGTCCCTGCGCTTGCCGCCGGGTGTTTCCGGCACCGTCGTTGAAGTTCGTGTTTTCAACCGCCACGGCGTTGAAAAAGACGAGCGTGCGATGGCGATCGAGCGTGAAGAAATCGAACGTCTTGCAAAAGACCGTGACGACGAGCAGGCAATCCTTGACCGCAACGTCTATGGCCGTCTGGCCGAGATGCTGATGGACAAGACTGCAGTTGCTGGTCCGAAGGGCTTCAAGAAGGACACTGTGCTGACCGGGGACGTCCTCAACGACTTCCCGCGCTCTCAGTGGTGGCAGTTTGCCACCGACGACGAGAAGTTCATGTCCGAGATCGAAGCTCTGCGCGGTCAGTATGACGACAGCCGGAAGCGTCTCGAGCAGCGGTTCATCGACAAGGTCGAGAAGCTGCAGCGCGGTGATGAACTGCCGCCAGGCGTCATGAAGATGGTCAAGGTCTTCGTTGCTGTGAAGCGCAAGCTTCAGCCGGGCGACAAGATGGCCGGCCGTCACGGTAACAAGGGCGTGGTCTCCAAGATCAACCCTTGTGAAGACATGCCGTTCTTGGAAGATGGCACGCACGTCGACATCGTTCTCAATCCGCTCGGCGTTCCGTCGCGCATGAACGTTGGTCAGATCCTTGAAACACATATGGGTTGGGCCTGCCGCGGCATGGGCTTGCGCATCGGCGAAATGTACGATGAGTACCGCAAGACCGGTGAGATCGAGAAGCTTCGCGGCAAGGTCATCGAGATCTACGGCGACAACATGAAGGGTGATGCGGTCAAGGAGTTTGACGACGAAGGTGTCGTGAAACTGGCCGAGCAGCTGAAGAAGGGCGTGTCCATCGCGACGCCGGTCTTCGACGGTGCCCGTGAGCCTGACGTTGTTGATGCGCTGAAGATCGCGGACTTCGACACCAGTGGTCAGTCAACTTTGTTTGACGGCCGGACCGGTGAAGAGTTCGACCGCAAGGTGACCGTGGGCTATATCTATATGCTCAAGCTTCACCACTTGGTCGACGACAAGATCCACGCCCGCTCGATTGGCCCGTACTCGCTCGTCACCCAGCAGCCGCTTGGTGGTAAGGCGCAGTTCGGTGGCCAACGCTTCGGGGAAATGGAGGTCTGGGCTCTTGAAGCTTACGGTGCAGCTTACACGCTGCAGGAAATGCTGACGGTCAAGTCGGATGACGTTGCCGGCCGTACGAAGGTCTATGAGGCCATCGTTCGCGGTGATGACACCTTCGAGGCGGGTATTCCGGAAAGCTTCAACGTGCTTGTGAAGGAAATGCGGTCCCTGGGTCTCAACGTTGAACTTCAACGGACTGACGCACCCATGATTGGCGAGGAAGAAACTGCAGACGCTGCAGAATAACCCCGCCAACGGACCCCTTTAGACTGAAATGCCGGTTTGGGGGAGGTGAGCAGCACTTACCTCCCGGCCGAGCATCGAAGGAGATGGATCATGAATCATGAGGTCATGAACCTGTTCAACCAGCAGGCTCCCGCACAGACCTTCGACAATATCAAGATCTCTCTGGCCAGCCCGGAGAAAATCTTGTCCTGGTCATTCGGTGAGATCAAAAAGCCGGAAACCATCAACTACCGGACGTTCAAGCCGGAGCGTGATGGTCTTTTCTGCGCGCGCATTTTTGGCCCGATCAAGGACTACGAATGTCTTTGCGGCAAATACAAGCGCATGAAATACAAAGGCGTTATCTGCGAAAAGTGTGGCGTTGAAGTCACGCTTTCCCGTGTACGCCGTGAACGTATGGGCCACATTGAGCTTGCAGCTCCGGTGGCACACATCTGGTTCCTGAAGTCCCTGCCGAGCCGCATTGGTTTGCTGCTCGACATGACGCTGAAAGATCTGGAACGCGTTCTATACTTCGAAAACTATGTCGTTCTGGAGCCGGGTCTGACCCCGCTCAAGCAGCACCAGCTTTTGTCTGAAGAAGACTACGTTGCTGCCCAGGACGAGTACGGCGAAGACGCCTTCACCGCGATGATCGGTGCAGAAGCGATCCGCGAGATCCTGATGTCGATGGATCTTGAGCGCGAGTCTGAAAAGCTCCGCCAGGAAATTGCTGAAGCAACGACTGAGCTGAAGCCGAAGAAACTGGCCAAGCGCCTGAAGGTCATTGAAGCCTTCATGGAATCCGGCAACCGTCCGGAGTGGATGATCATGACCGTTGTTCCGGTCATCCCGCCGGATCTGCGTCCGCTGGTTCCGCTCGATGGTGGCCGGTTCGCAACGTCGGATCTCAATGATCTGTACCGCCGCGTGATCAACCGGAACAACCGTCTGCGCCGCCTGATGGAACTGCGTGCTCCGGACATCATCATCCGGAACGAGAAGCGCATGCTTCAGGAGTCTGTTGACGCCCTGTTCGACAACGGCCGCCGCGGCCGCGTCATCACCGGTGCCAACAAGCGTCCGCTGAAGTCGCTGTCCGACATGCTGAAAGGCAAGCAGGGCCGCTTCCGTCAGAACCTTCTCGGGAAGCGTGTTGACTATTCCGGTCGTTCGGTGATCACCGTGGGTCCGGAACTCAAGCTGCACCAGTGTGGACTGCCGAAGAAAATGGCGCTTGAGCTGTTCAAGCCGTTCATCTATTCGCGCCTCGACGCCAAGGGTTTCTCTTCAACTGTCAAACAGGCGAAGAAGCTCGTTGAAAAAGAGCGTCCGGAAGTCTGGGATATCCTGGATGAGGTGATCCGCGAGCACCCGGTTCTCCTGAACCGTGCGCCGACGCTTCACCGTCTTGGCATTCAGGCGTTCGAACCGACCCTGATCGAAGGCAAGGCGATTCAGCTGCACCCGCTCGTCTGCTCCGCGTTCAACGCTGACTTCGACGGTGACCAGATGGCTGTTCACGTTCCGCTGTCGCTCGAAGCACAGCTGGAAGCGCGTACGCTGATGATGTCCACGAACAACATTCTGCACCCGGCAAACGGTGGCCCGATCATCGTGCCGTCGCAGGATATCGTTCTCGGTCTCTACTATCTGTCGATCATGGCAGAGAAAGAGCCGGGCGAGGGCATGGCTTTCTCCGATATCGGCGAGATCCACCATGCGCTGGCCAACAAGGTCATCACGCTGCACACGAAGATCAAGGGCCGGTTCCGCTCGGTAGATGCCGATGGCAACCCGACCTCCGATATCTTCGAGACAACGCCGGGCCGGATGCTGATTGCAGAACTTCTGCCGAAGCATCATGAAGTGCCGTTCGATGTTGCCAACAAGCTGATGACCAAGAAGGACATCTCCAAGATGATCGACACGGTTTACCGTGCTTGCGGTCAGAAGGAGACGGTTATCTTCTGTGACCGGATCATGCAGCTCGGCTTCAAGAACGCCTGTAACGCCGGCATCTCCTTCGGTATGGACGACATGGTTATCCCGGATACCAAGCAGAAGCTGGTTGGGGAAACCGCGGCACTCGCGACCGAATACGAGCAGCAGTATAATGACGGTCTGATCACCCAGGGCGAGAAGTACAACAAGGTTGTCGACGCTTGGGCGAAATGTACCGACAAGATCGCTGACGAGATGATGGCTCGCATTAAGGCCGTTCAGATCGATGAGGAAACCGGACGCCAGAAGCCGATGAACTCGGTCTACATGATGTCCCACTCCGGTGCGCGTGGTTCGCCTCAGCAGATGAAGCAGCTGGCCGGTATGCGTGGTCTTATGGCCAAGCCGGACGGGTCCATCATCGAGAACCCGATCATCTCGAACTTTAAAGAAGGTCTCTCGGTTCTCGAGTACTTCAACTCCACCCACGGTGCCCGTAAGGGTCTTGCCGATACGGCGTTGAAGACTGCGAACTCCGGTTACCTGACCCGCCGTCTCGTGGACGTTGCGCAGGACAGCATCATCCTTGAACCGGATTGTGGCTCCGAGCGCGGCATCACCGTGGCGCCGATCGTTGACGCCGGTAACGTCATTGCCTCCCTCGGCATGCGTGTTCTCGGTCGGACAACGGCGGAAGACGTCATCAACAATGCCACCGGCGAAGTGATCGTTCCGAAAGGACGTCTCATCGACGAGAAGGATGTTGATGCGATCGAAGCGGCGAAAGTTCAGCAGATCAAGATCCGTTCGGTTCTGACCTGTGAAACGGAAACCGGTGTTTGCGCGACCTGCTACGGCCGTGACCTTGCACGTGGTACTCCGGTGAACATGGGTGAAGCTGTTGGCGTGATCGCCGCGCAGTCGATCGGTGAGCCGGGTACCCAGCTGACCATGCGGACGTTCCACATTGGTGGTACGGCGCAGGTTGTGGACTCATCGTTCATCGAATCCAACGTCGACGGTACGGTCAAGATCCGGAACCGCTCTGTACAGCGCGACTCGGAAGGCAATCTGATTGCCATGGTCCGCAACATGTCCATCGTTGTCATCGACAGCGACGGCAATGAGCGTGCCGTGCATCGTGTTGCTTACGGTTCCAAGCTGCATGTTGATGAAGGTGACGCGGTCAAACGCGGTCAGCGGATCGCCGAGTGGGATCCGTACACCCGTCCGATGCTTGCCGAGGTTGACGGTGTCGTGGACTTTGAAGACCTGGTTGACGGGGCTTCTGTTCAGGAAACCGCCGACGAGGCGACCGGTATCACCAAGCGTGTCGTCATCGACTGGCGCTCTTCGCAGCGTGGCGCGGATCTCAAGCCGGCGGTTGTCATCAAGGACGCCAAAGGTTCCGTTGCCAAAAACCAGCGTGGATCCGATGCCCGCTTGATGCTGTCCGTCGACGCGGTTCTCTCGGTTCAGCCGGGTGCATCCGTGAAGGCCGGTGACGTGCTTGCACGTATTCCGCTGGAAAGCGCCAAGACCAAGGACATCACCGGTGGTCTGCCGCGCGTTGCGGAATTGTTCGAGGCTCGCCGTCCGAAGGATCACGCGATCATCGCAGAAATCGATGGTACGATCCGCTTTGGCCGCGACTACAAGAACAAGCGCCGTGTCATCATCGATCCGGCAGAGGAGGGCGCCGAGCCCGTCGAATACCTCATCCCGAAGGGCAAGCACTTCCACCTTCAGGAAGGCGATGCCATTGAAAAGGGTGAGTACATTCTCGACGGTAACCCGGCACCACACGACATTCTGGCCGTTAAAGGCGTTGAGGCGCTCGCTGCCTACCTCGTCAACGAGATCCAGGAAGTCTATCGTCTGCAGGGCGTTGTGATTAACGACAAGCACATTGAGGTGATTGTCCGTCAGATGCTGCAGAAGGTCGAGATCACCGATCCAGGTGAGACCGAATTCTTCTCAGGTGAGCAGATCGACCGGATCGACTTTGAAGAGGCCAATCAACGGGCCATCGACAATGCGAAGGATCCGGCGAAAGGCACACCGGTTCTGCTCGGGATCACCAAGGCGTCGTTGCAGACACGCTCGTTCTTCTCCGCCGCCTCCTTCCAGGAGACGACCCGCGTTCTTACCGACGCGGCGGTCAACGGCAAGACCGACCCGCTGGTCGGCCTCAAGGAGAACGTCATTGTTGGCCGTCTGATCCCGGCCGGTACAGGCGGGGTGATGAAGCGGATCCGCAAGATTGCATCCCATCGCGACGACCTGATCCAGGAAGCGCAGCGGGCTCAGTCTTCGGAAAGTGCCGCAGAAGGCCTTCTGGAAGACATGACCGGCGCTGCGGAATAAGCTTCGGCAACAGTCAAATCATGAAAGGCCGCCTCCGGGCGGCCTTTCTCGTATCGAACGAGACAAGGAGGGCTGCCCTCATGAATGACAATGACCTGGAACTGGACCCCGTGGTCTACATCGTCATCGGCCGTGTCTGGCAGGATGAAAATACATCGCCGGATGCAGCGATCACGATCCATGCTCTTTTGACAGCACCAGATGATGACGATGCCGTGCGCAAGACCTTGGAAGCTCTGTCGTCGCAAGGCTTCACGGAAGCGGAACTGGATCAAATCGGTGTCATCGACGGTGAACCGGATGAGCCGATCTATGAAGGCGCCTATCATGATGCACTGTCGGGCAACGTGGCAATTGTCACGCTTGCCGACTAAGACATGGTGTAGGTAGTTCCGTTAGGACAATTAAATAGTATTGTCATCTGTCCTTATGTTTTGCCTCCGCCGTCAAAAGCGGAGGCGTATTTTATTTATATTCTGAGTTGTCTTACGAAAAATATCCACCTTTCGTTTACGTAACTGGAAAACACTAAACCCTGAATTGCAAATCGGAGGTTATACATGTTTTCTAGAATTTCAGTTGGCATGCGATTGGGCATGCTCATGGGGCTGGTGGTTCTTTGCTTGATCGGAATCCTCGGCGCAGCGGCTTACCAGGATCGCGACCGGTCGTATGCGGAGCGGCGGATTGGCCTGACCCATCTTGTCAATGCGGCCACGAGCATGATTGAGAGTTACCATAAGCGAAGCATAGCCGGAGAGTTCACTGAAGAGCAGGCGCAAGAGTTTGCCAAGGAGGCGATCCGCGGCATGCGCTATGACAATGGCAATTATCTCTTCATCAACTTACGCGGCGACGCGCTGATCATGCACCCCGCACGGCCGGATTTGGAGGGCATGACCTCCCAGGACCTCATTCGTGATTTCGGGTCATCCAGTCTGCCGACTTTCTATGACATCGTACAGAGCCAGGGCAGTGGTTTTCATGATTACGTTTGGCGCAGGCCGAATTCGGACGACCCGGCAGGCAAGACGGCCTATGTGACGATGTACCAGCCTTGGGAGTGGGTGATCGGGACCGGCGCCTACGTGGATGACATTGAAGCGGCATTTCAAAAGAACCTTGTTTGGCTTGCCGGAACCGCTCTTGGGTTGGTTCTGCTCCTGGCTATTGCCTCCCACTTCCTGATCCAGTCGATTACAAAGCCACTGGCGCGGACGGTCCAGGAAGCTGAAGCGCTTGCAGCCGGTGACACCGAGATCCAGTTCACTGATGCGGACCGCAAGGACGAGATCGGAACAGTGGCGCGGTCGATCGCTGCTTTCCGGGATCGGATTTTTGAACAACAGCGGCTCGCCCGGGAAGCTGCCGAAACGGCAGATGCTCAGACCCGCCGCCAGCATCTGGTGGAAAGTCTTGTGTCCCGGTTTCGCGAAAATGTCTCCCATTTGCTCACCGCGGTTGGTGACCGGATCGGAACTGTGAAGACAACGGCGACCGAGTTGTCCGGTCTTGCAAGCGCATCTTCAGAGCGGGCGGCCGGAGCGAGCGGATCAGCGGACTCGGCCAACGGCAGCATTGAGACAACAGCCGCCGCGGCCCAGGAGCTCACTTTCGCAATCCGGGAAATCAACTCGCAGGTGTCCAAAACCACGGAGGGCGTCCAAGGGGCGACGGAAGCTGCGAATAAATCCAGCCAGCGGGTCACCAGCCTGTCCAATGCCGCGATCAAGATCGGTGAGGTGGTGACGCTTATTCAGGCGATCGCCGAGCAAACCAACCTTTTGGCCTTGAACGCAACCATTGAGGCTGCGCGGGCCGGGGAGGCGGGCAATGGGTTTGCCGTTGTCGCTGCTGAGGTGAAAGAGCTCGCAACACAGACCGCCAAAGCCACGGAAGAAATCAGCAACCAGATTGCCGACATCCAGGGCTCCACCAATGAAGCGGTGTCCGCGATTGACGAGATCACATCTCGCGTGGAGGAAGTTCGCAATTTCACCACAGCGATTGCTGCCTCTATCTCTCAGCAGGAGTCTGCAACAGAGTCGATTGCTCAAAGTGTGGTGCAGGCCGTTGAGCAGACAAAATCGGCCAAATCCGAAATGGAGATGGTTGTGACCTCTGCCCGGGAAACCGACGACGGATCGCTCGTCGTTTTGCGCGGCGCTGATGAAGTCGCCGACTATGCCGAGAAACTTCGCGATGAGGTCGACACCTTCCTCGATTCTGTCGCTGCGGCGTAGGCCGGAGCTGGACCGAAGCTTAAGGCCCAGGTGCGGGAGTTGCTCCTGGGTCGTAGTCCCCATTCAATGCGGCCTTGTACTATTTTGGGGCCATGCCTGATGCATGGCAGGCATGCATGGGATGGAATCAGGATCCGGGACGCAGCGCCGGCCTTGTTGTGGTGAGAAAACCGCCAAGAATGGCATGATTTGAATCACTGGCTTAACCATTGATTCACTGTTTGGAATCGGCCGATCTAGCTGCCAAATCACAAACTAACAACAGAAGCTTGGCTGGCGAAATAATCTTACAATCACGCGCGGTTTGGTGGAGAAAAATGACGCAGATTCCTGCGGTTTTGCGGAAATGCGGAATTTCCAACAAATCACTTGACGCAAAGGGTGCATCTGAGTAGGTTCCGCGCATCCCAAGGGCAGGCGGTAAGAGCGAACCCTCCAGCGCTTCTGAAGAGCGCAGGACACAGTCCTCTTAAACGCTGCCGGGTCACATAGGCGAATACGCGTCGATTGCATGACCGCGAGGCAACTCGTGGTCCTCTGGTTTTTCGCAGCGCCGGCCGCTCCAAATGGAGCGCGCGGGCGCGATTCCGCATGTTTGAACACATGCGGCGTCAGCGGGGGACTGCAGTTGCACAAAAGTTTTTGGATGGACAAGGTAAAGGGCACAGAATGCCGACCATCAACCAGTTGATCCGCAAGCCGCGGAAAGATCCGCCGAAGCGGAACAAAGTGCCGGCCATGGAGGCCTGCCCGCAGAAGCGTGGTGTTTGCACCCGCGTATACACAACCACTCCGAAGAAGCCGAACTCGGCTCTGCGTAAAGTGGCGAAAATCCGTCTGACCAACGGCTTTGAAGTCATCGGTTACATCCCGGGTGAAGGCCACAACCTTCAAGAGCACTCGGTTGTGATGATCCGTGGCGGCCGTGTGAAAGACTTGCCGGGTGTCCGCTACCACATCATCCGTGGTGTTCTGGATACCCAAGGCGTCAAGGATCGTAAGCAGCGTCGTTCGAAGTACGGCGCGAAGCGGCCGAAGTAAGGAGCACATTAGATGTCCCGTCGTCACCGCGCCGAAAAACGCGAAATCAACCCGGATCCGAAGTTCGGGGATATGGTCGTCACAAAGTTCATGAATTCCATCATGTACGACGGCAAGAAGTCCACTGCAGAGCGCATCGTTTACGGTGCTTTCGACGTGGTCGAGAACAAGACCCGCGAGAACCCGATCGAAGTGTTCCACGCTGCTCTTGAGAACGTTATGCCGCAAGTGGAAGTTCGTTCCCGCCGTGTTGGTGGTGCGACCTACCAGGTTCCGGTTGAGGTTCGTAGCGAACGCCGTCAGGCGCTTGCAATCCGCTGGTTGATCGCAGCTGCGCGCAACCGCAACGAAACCACAATGGTTGATCGTCTGTCCGGCGAATTGCTCGATGCAGCAAACAACCGTGGTACCGCAGTTAAGAAGCGCGAAGACACGCACCGGATGGCAGACGCCAACCGCGCATTCTCGCACTATCGCTGGTAATTTCGACTTTGAAGGGCTGACGCTATGTCGCGCACGCATAAAATCGAGGACTACCGTAACTTCGGCATCATGGCTCACATCGATGCTGGTAAGACGACCACCACCGAGCGGATCCTCTACTACACTGGTAAGAGCCACAAGATCGGCGAAGTTCATGACGGCGCTGCCACCATGGACTGGATGGAGCAGGAGCAGGAGCGTGGCATCACGATCACTTCTGCTGCAACAACCGCGTTCTGGAATGAAAAGCGCCTGAACATCATCGACACCCCGGGCCACGTTGACTTCACCATTGAAGTTGAACGCTCCCTGCGTGTTCTTGACGGTGCGGTTGCCCTTCTGGACGCAAACGCTGGCGTTGAGCCGCAGACCGAGACTGTTTGGCGTCAGGCCGACAAGTACAACGTCCCGCGGATGATCTTCGTCAACAAGATGGACAAACTCGGCGCCGATTTCGATCGCTGCTGCGAGATGATCAAGACCCGTCTTGGTGCAACTCCGCTGGTCATGCAGCTGAACATCGGTGCGGAAAGCGAATTTGCCGGTGTTGTTGATCTGCTGAAGATGAAGGCGCTGATCTGGCAGTCCGAGAACCTCGGTGCTGCTTGGGATGTTGTCGACATTCCGGCTGAACTTGCCGACCGTGCGCAGGAAATGCGTGATGCCCTGATCGAGACTGCTGTCGAGATCGATGAAGAAGCTATGGAAGCTTACCTTGAAGGCGAAGAGCCGTCCTTCGAGAAGATCCAGCAGCTGATCCGCAAGGGCACCATCAACGGTGACTTCGTTCCGGTATTCTGCGGTTCTGCATTCAAAAACAAAGGCGTACAGCCGCTTCTTGATGCAGTGGTTGATTATCTGCCAAGCCCGGTAGAAGTTCCGGCCATTAAGGGTATCGATCCGAAGACCGAAGGCGAAGCGGTGCGTAAATCTTCTGATGAAGAGCCGCTCAGCATTCTGGCATTCAAGATCGCGAACGATCCGTTCGTTGGTTCTCTGACGTTCTGCCGTATCTATTCTGGCGTTTTGAACAAGGGTGTGTCCTTGCTCAACACCGTGAAGGATAAGAAAGAGCGCGTCGGTCGCATGATGCAGATGCACTCCAACTCGCGTGAAGACATCGACGTCGCATATGCTGGCGACATTGTTGCGATCGCAGGTCTCAAGGACACCACAACAGGTGACACGCTCTGCGATCCGCTGAAGCCAGTCATCCTGGAGCGGATGGAATTCCCTGAGCCGGTTATCGAGATCGCGGTTGAGCCGAAGACCAAAGGCGACCAGGAGAAGATGGGCCTCGCCCTGAACCGTCTGGCTGCCGAGGATCCGTCCTTCCGGGTTAAGACCGACGAAGAGTCTGGTCAGACCATCATTGCTGGTATGGGCGAATTGCACCTCGACATCCTTGTCGACCGCATGAAGCGCGAGTTCAAGGTTGAGGCGAACATTGGTGCGCCGCAGGTTGCTTACCGCGAAACCATTACGAAATCTGCAGACGTGGACTACACCCACAAGAAGCAGTCTGGTGGTTCCGGTCAGTTCGCTCGCATCAAGATCACGATCGAACCGGCAGAGCCGAACGAAGGCTTCGTCTTCGAGAGCAAGATTGTCGGCGGTAACGTTCCGAAAGAGTACATTCCGGGCGTTAGCAAGGGTATCGAAAGCGTCATGTCGTCTGGTCCGCTGGCCGGCTTCCCGATGCTCGACATCAAGGCAACCCTCACCGATGGTGCCTACCACGATGTTGACTCCTCGGTCCTTGCGTTCGAGATCGCCGGTCGTGCCGGTTTCCGCGAAGGTATTGCCAAGGCCGGACCTAAGCTCCTTGAGCCGGTCATGAAGGTCGAGGTTGTTACCCCTGAAGATTACATGGGTGACGTGATTGGTGACCTGAACTCCCGCCGCGGCCAGATCGCGGGTACGGAGAACCGGGGCATCGTGACTGTCATCACCGCAATGGTGCCGCTGGCCAACATGTTTGGTTATGTGAACAACCTGCGTTCCATGTCTCAAGGCCGCGCTCAGTACTCGATGGTGTTCGATCACTACGAGCAGGTGCCGCAGGCTGTCGCCGAAGAGGTTCAGGCGAAATACGCCTGACCCCAACCTCTTGAATTAATTAAGAATTAGAGAAACGGAGTACTCCGATGGCGAAGGAAAAGTTTGAGCGCAATAAGCCGCACGTCAACATTGGCACGATTGGCCACGTTGACCACGGCAAGACGACGCTGACCGCTGCAATCACCATGACGCTGGCTGAAGCTGGCGGTGCGACTGCAAAAGCATATGACGAGATTGACGGCGCGCCTGAAGAAAAGGCACGCGGCATCACCATCTCCACGGCGCACGTTGAGTATGAGACGGAAAACCGTCACTACGCTCACGTTGATTGCCCGGGCCACGCCGACTACGTGAAGAACATGATCACCGGTGCTGCCCAGATGGACGGCGCGATCCTGGTCTGTTCCGCAGCTGACGGCCCGATGCCGCAGACCCGTGAGCACATTCTGCTTGCGCGTCAGGTTGGCGTTCCGGCGCTTGTCGTGTTCATGAACAAGGTTGACCAGGTCGACGACGAAGAGCTTCTCGAGCTCGTCGAAATGGAAATCCGTGAACTGCTGTCTTCCTATGAGTTCCCGGGCGACGACATTCCGATCGTCAAGGGTTCTGCTCTGGCAGCTGTTGAAGACCGCGATGCAGCCATTGGCCGTGACGCAATCCGTGAGCTGATGGCAGCTGTTGACGACTACATCCCGACGCCTGAGCGTCCGAAGGATCAGCCGTTCCTGATGCCGATCGAAGACGTGTTCTCGATCTCCGGCCGCGGTACTGTTGTGACCGGCCGTGTTGAGCGTGGCATCATCAAGGTGGGTGAAGAAGTCGAGATCGTCGGCATCAAAGACACCCAGAAGACGACGGTTACCGGCGTTGAAATGTTCCGCAAGCTGCTGGACAGCGGTGAAGCCGGCGACAACATCGGTGCTCTGATCCGCGGCGTTGGCCGTGAAGATGTTGAGCGTGGCCAGGTTCTTTGTAAGCCGGGTTCTGTGACCCCGCACACGAAGTTCAAGGCAGAAGCCTACATCCTGACGAAGGAAGAGGGTGGCCGTCACACGCCGTTCTTCACCAACTATCGCCCGCAGTTCTACTTCCGTACGACGGATGTGACCGGTGTGGTTTCTCTGCCGGAAGGCACGGAAATGGTGATGCCTGGCGACAACGTCTCTGTTGACGTTGAGCTGATCGTGCCGATCGCCATGGAAGACGGTCTGCGCTTCGCGATCCGCGAAGGTGGCCGCACCGTCGGCGCCGGCGTCGTCGCCTCAATCATCGAATAATCGACAGCCGGGCCTGCTGGCACCTTAGAACAAGTGAATGCGGGCAGGCCCGCCAGTCTTATTGGGAACAACAACAATGAACGGTCAGAATATCCGGATCCGCCTGAAGGCTTTTGACCACCGTATTCTCGACGCTTCCACCAAGGAAATCGTCAATACGGCCAAGCGGACCGGTGCACAGGTACGGGGTCCCGTGCCGCTGCCGACGCGGATCGAGAAGTACACCGTACTTCGTGGACCGCATATCGATAAGAAAAGCCGCGATCAGTTCGAGATGCGCACACATAAGCGCCTTCTCGACATCGTTGACCCGACACCGCAGACCGTGGACGCGCTGATGAAGCTCGACCTGGCCGCTGGCGTCGACGTCGAGATCAAGCTCTGAGGCGAGGCGAAGGGGACACATCCATGCGTTCTGGAGTGATCGCTCAGAAAGTGGGCATGACCCGCATCTATAACGATGCAGGCGAACATGTTCCGGTCACAGTATTGCGGCTGGAAAACTGCCAGGTGGTTGCCCACCGGACTGACGAAAAGAACGGTTACAATGCACTGCAGCTCGGTGCCGGTACCCGTAAAGTAAAAAATACGCCGAAGGCACTGCGCGGTCACTTTGCTGTTGCAAAGGTTGAGCCGAAGCGGACCGTGGTCGAGTTCCGCGTGTCTGCGGACAACATGATCGACGTTGGCGCGGAAATCACCGCTGACCACTACGTTGAAGGCCAGTATGTCGACGTGACCGGAACTTCCATCGGTAAAGGCTTTGCCGGTGTTATGAAGCGTCACAACTTCGGTGGTGGCCGTGCATCGCACGGTAACTCGATCTCGCACCGCTCACACGGTTCTACCGGTCAATGTCAAGACCCGGGCCGCGTGTTCAAGGGCAAGAAGATGGCCGGTCATATGGGCGATGCCCGCGTGACCACGCAGAACCTCAAGGTTGTGCGCACTGATGTTGAGCGTGGCCTGATCATGGTCGAAGGCTCTGTACCGGGCGCCAAGGGCGGCTGGATCCAGGTCCGCGACGCGATCAAAAAGGCGCTGCCGGACAACGTTCCGGTCCCGGGTGCTTTCAGGGCGTCCGAAGCGGCTGAGGCTGCCGGGAAGGAGAGTGAGTGATGGAACTCCAGGTCAAGACCCTCGAAGGTGGGGCGGCCGGTTCGATCACGGTGTCTGACGAGATCTTTGGTCTCGAGCCGCGCACCGATTTGATCCACCGCGTTGTGCGCTGGCAGCTTGCCAAGCGCCAGGCGGGTACCCACAAGACGCTTGGTCGTTCGGAAGTTACTGGTTCCACGAAGAAATTCGTTCGCCAGAAAGGTTCCGGCGGCGCGCGTCACGGCAACAAGAAGGCTCCGCAGTTCCGCGGCGGTGGTAAGGCATTCGGCCCGGTCGTTCGCGATCATGGCCACGACCTGCCGAAGAAAGTCCGCGTCCTCGGCCTGAAGCATGCACTGTCCGCGAAAGCCAAGGCAGACAGCATTGTTGTTGTTGAAGATGCAAAAGCTGCTGAAGCGAAAACCAAGGCTCTCAAGTCCCAGCTGAACAAGCTCGGCCTGACCAGCGCTCTGGTGATCGACGGCGCCGAAGTTGACAACAACTTCGCACTGGCGTCCCGCAACATTCCGCATCTGGATGTGTTGCCGGTTCAGGGCATCAATGTTTACGACATCCTGCGCGCCAACACTCTGGTGTTGACGAAAGCTGCGGTGTCCGCACTTGAGGAGCGCTTTAAATGAGCAATCTTCCTCACTACGACAAAATCGTTGGCCCGGTAATCACCGAAAAGTCGACGATGGCTTCTGAAGAGAACAAGGTTGTCTTCAAGGTTGCCAACGATGCAACCAAGCCGGAAATCAAGGCCGCTGTCGAAGCACTGTTCGGCGTCAAGGTCACGGCAGTAAACACTCTTGTCCGCAAGGGCAAAGTGAAGCGCTTCCGCGGACGTCTTGGCCGCCAGTCTGACTTCAAGAAGGCCGTCGTAACGCTGCAGGAAGGTCACGCAATCGACGTGGCCACCGGGCTCTAAGACGGGGACTTAAGAAAAATGACACTTAAGACATTCAATCCGACGTCCCCGGGCCGCCGTCAGCTGGTACAGGTTGACCGCTCCGGTCTTTGGAAAGGCAAGCCGGTCAAGACTTTGACCGAAGGCCTTTCTAAAAAGGGCGGCCGGAACAACACTGGACGCATCACGTCTCCGAACCGCAGTGGCGGTCACAAGCGGACTTACCGTCTCGTCGACTTCAAGCGCCGCAAGTGGGACGTGCCGGCAACGGTAGAGCGCCTGGAATACGATCCGAACCGGACCGCATTCATCGCTCTGATCCGTTACGAAGACGGCGAGCTGAGCTACATCCTGGCTCCGCAGCGCTTGTCCGAAGGCGACACAGTTGTCGCCGGTGAAAACGTTGACGTGAAACCGGGCAATGCGGCTCCTCTGTCGCGCATTCCGGTTGGTACGATTGTGCACAACATCGAGCTGAAGCCGGGCAAAGGCGCCCAGATCGCTCGCTCTGCCGGTGCATTCGTTCAGATCGTCGGCCGTGACCAGGGTTACACAACGCTGCGCCTGATGTCTGGTGAACAGCGCCGTGTTCTCGGCACTTGCATGGCAACCATTGGCGCTGTGTCCAACCCGGACCACTCCAATGTGAACCTCGGCAAGGCAGGCCGTTCCCGCTGGCTGGGCATCAAACCGCACGTTCGCGGTGTTGCCATGAACCCGATCGACCACCCGCATGGTGGTGGTGAAGGTCGGACCTCCGGCGGTCGTCATCCGGTTACTCCTTGGGGTAAACCGACCAAAGGTAAGCGCACGCGGAAGAACAAGCAGACCGATAAGTTTATCGTTCGCTCCCGCCACGCGCGTAAGAAGTAAGGGACAGGATCGTGGCACGTTCGATCTGGAAAGGTCCGTTTGTCGACGGGTATCTGCTGAAGAAAGCGGAGAAGGTCCGCGAGGCCGGCCGGAACGAGGTCATCAAGACCTGGAGCCGCCGCTCGACGATCCTCCCGCAGTTCGTTGGTCTTACCTTCGGCGTCTACAACGGTCAGAAGCACGTTCCGGTGCTGGTGTCTGAAGAGATGATTGGTCACAAGTTCGGTGAGTTCTCACCGTCCCGGACCTATTACGGACACGGCGCCGACAAGAAGGCGAAGAGGAAGTAACGATGGGCAAGCCGAAGCGTGAGCGGGTGCTCGCTGACAACGAAGCTCGGGCAATGACGCGGATGATCCGCGTCTCTCCCCGCAAGCTGAATCTCGTTGCTGCTGCTATCCGCGGTAAAAAAGTCGGTTCCGCAATTGCGGACCTGACATTCTCCCGCAAGCGCATTGCGCAGGACGTCAAGAAAACCCTGATGTCTGCGATTGCGAACGCGGAAAACAATCACGACCTGGACATCGACAACCTGGTGGTTGCCGAGGCTCACGTTGGCAAAGCTTTTGTCATCAAGCGCTTCCAGGCCCGTGCACGCGGACGGGTTGGCCGGATCGAGAAGCCGTTCTCGAACCTGACCATCGTTGTGCGCGAAGTTGAGGAGAGTGCCTGATGGGACACAAAGTTAACCCGATCGGCATGCGCCTCGGGATCAACCGCACCTGGGACTCCCGCTGGTACGCCAATAAAAACGAGTACGGCGATCTTCTGCACGAAGACTTCCGCATTCGTGAGTACCTGATGAAGGAACTCAAGCAGGCGGCGGTGTCCAAGGTAGTTATCGAGCGCCCGCACAAGAAGTGCCGCGTGTCCATTCACTCCGGTCGTCCGGGTGTGGTCATCGGTAAAAAAGGTGCGGACATCGAGCGTCTTCGCAAGAAGATTGCTGAAATCACCAACTCCGAAGTGCATCTCAACATCGTTGAAGTGCGCAAGCCGGAAATCGACGCGACATTGGTTGCCGCATCGATCGCTCAGCAGCTGGAACGCCGTGTTGCTTTCCGCCGCGCCATGAAACGGGCTGTTCAGTCCGCCATGCGTCTGGGCGCACAGGGCATTCGGATCAACTGCGGCGGCCGTCTCGGCGGTGCGGAAATCGCGCGTATCGAATGGTACCGTGAAGGCCGTGTGCCGCTTCACACTCTGCGTGCGGACATCGACTACGGTGTTGCAAGCGCGCACACAGCTTACGGCGTGTGTGGTGTGAAGGTCTGGATCTTCAAGGGTGAAATTCTGGAACATGACCCGATGGCGTCCGAACGCCGTGCGACGGCTGCTTCCGAAGGCAACCAGGGTGATCGCGGCGGACGCCGGGATCGGGGCCGCGAGCGCGCAGCTTAATATAAGCTGCCTGCCGCTCGTAAGATAAGAAAGACGAGAGAAGAACGATGCTGCAACCGAAGCGCACTAAGTTCCGCAAGCAGCACAAAGGCCGCATCCACGGCTTGTCGAAGGGGGGGACTGACCTCAACTTCGGCGCATTCGGTCTGAAGGCTCTGGAGCCGGAGCGGGTTACCGCTCGTCAGATCGAAGCGGCCCGTCGTGCTATGACCCGTCACATGAAGCGTGCGGGTCGTGTTTGGATCCGCATCTTCCCGGATCTGCCAGTTTCCTCGAAACCGGCTGAAGTCCGCATGGGTAAGGGTAAGGGTTCTCCGGATTACTGGGCTTGCCGTGTCAAGCCGGGCCGGATCATGTTCGAAATTGACGGTGTGCCGGAAGACGTTGCTCGTGAAGCAATGCGTCTTGCCGCTGCCAAGCTGCCGATCAAGTGCCGTTTCGTTCAGCGTATCGGCGAATAAGGCAGGCCAGGAGAGACAGCCATGAAGGCGACCGATGTACGGGCTAAGACCCTCGACGAGCTCCGCACAGAGCTTGAGGGCCTGAAGAAAGAGCAGTTCAACCTGCGCTTCCAGAAGGCCACGGGTCAGCTTGAAAACACTGCACGTGTCCGGCAAATCCGCCGTGATATCGCGCGTATCCAGACCATCATGCGCGAAAAGCGCGTGTCGGCGACCGCATAAGGAGACGGATCAATGCCAAAGCGTATCCTGCAGGGCACCGTTGTCAGCGACGCCAATGACAAGACGGTGACGGTAAATGTGGAGCGCCGCTTCACACACCCGCTGCTGAAAAAGACTGTGCGCCGGACTAAGAAGTACCGCGCACATGATGAAAGCAACCAATACAAGGTTGGCGACACAGTTCAGATTGAAGAGTGTGCGCCGATCTCGAAAAACAAACGTTGGACTGTGGTCACTACTCAGTGATCACGCTCCGTCAGGTGAGCATCAGGCGCCCGCGTAACGGTGCGCCGATAGAAGAACAAGGCAGCCAGTCATGATTCAGATGCAAACAAACCTCGACGTCGCCGACAATTCCGGCGCCCGTCGTGTCATGTGCATCAAAGTGCTCGGCGGCTCCAAGCGCAAATATGCCCAGGTAGGCGACATCATCGTCGTCTCCGTCAAAGAGGCTATTCCGCGGGGCCGCGTTAAAAAGGGCGACGTGATGAAGGCTGTCGTCGTGCGCACGGCTAAGGATATCCGCCGTCCCGATGGCAGCGTGATCCGGTTCGACCGCAATGCGGCCGTGCTGGTGAATAACAACAAGGAGCCAGTCGGCACCCGTATTTTTGGTCCGGTGCCGCGTGAACTCCGCGCCAAGAACCATATGAAAATCATTTCGCTCGCGCCGGAGGTGCTCTGATGGCTGCGAAAATTAAAAAAGGCGACACGGTGGTCGTACTGACCGGCCGTGACAAGGGCAAATCTGGTGAAGTTATCCAGATGCTGCCGGCCGACAACAAGGCGCTGGTACGCGGCATCAACATGGTCCGCCGTCACCAGAAGCAGACCCAATCGCAGGAAGCTGGCATCGTGTCCAAAGAGGCACCGATCCACCTGTCGAACATCGCTCTGGCCGATCCGAAAGACGGCAAGGCGACCCGCGTCGGCTTCAAGGTGCAGGACGATGGTGCCAAGGTTCGTGTGGCCAAGCGTTCGGGAGACCTGATCGATGGCTGAGACCACTAACGTACCGCGTCTCAAGACGCATTATGACGAAGTCGTGCGCAAGCAGCTTCAGGAAAAATTCCAGTACAAGAACGTTATGCAAGTTCCGCAGCTGGAAAAAATCGTCCTGAACATTGGCGTTGGCGAAGCCGTAGGCGACTCCAAAAAGGCGCGTACAGCAGCTGAAGATCTGGCAGCGATTGCCGGTCAGAAGCCGGTCATCACCAAAGCGAAGAAGTCCATCGCGACCTTTAAGGTTCGTGAAGGCATGCCGCTTGGTGTCAAGGTGACCCTGCGCCGCCAGCAGATGTTCGAGTTCCTGGATCGCATGATCACAATCGCGCTTCCGCGCGTTCGTGACTTCCGCGGTCTGAACCCGAAGAGCTTCGACGGTCGCGGCAACTACGCTATGGGCATCAAAGAACACATCGTGTTCCCGGAAATCGAGTACGACAAAGTCGACCAGATCTGGGGCATGGACGTGATCGTCTGCACCACGGCGCCAAACGATGACGAGGCGCGCGAGCTTCTGCGTGCTTTCAACTTCCCGTTCACGAAGTAACGGGCAAGGAAAGGAAACACGATGGCGAAGAAAAGCGCAGTCGAGAAGAACAAGCGTCGCGAGAAGCTTGTCAAAAAGTATGCCGAGAAGCGTGCTGCTCTGAAAGCCATGGCCAAGGACGATACCTTGAGCCCTGAAGAGCAGTTCAATGCGCGCCTGAAGCTGGCCAAACTGCCGCGGAACTCCGCGCCGAACCGCGTTCGCAACCGTTGCGAAGTGTCCGGCCGTCCGCGCGGTTATTACCGCAAGCTGAAGATGTCGCGTATCGCGCTTCGTGAACTGGGCTCCCTGGGTAAGATCCCGGGCCTGGTCAAGTCGAGCTGGTAAGGAGAAACTCCGATGGCAATTTCTGATCCGTTGGGGGATATGCTGACCCGGATTCGCAACGCGCAGCTGCGTCGCAAAAACAAGGTCAGCTCACCAAATTCTAAATTGCGCGCACACGTACTTGATGTGCTTGCAAAAGAAGGGTACATCCGTGGCTACACCACGGTTGAATACGAGGGCGGTAAGTCCGAGTTGGAAATCGAACTGAAGTATTTCGACGGTGAGCCGGTGATCCGCACGATTGAGCGCGTATCCAAGCCGGGCCGCCGAGTATACTCGTCGGTGAAGAACATCCCGCATGTCTCTAATGGCCTGGGCGTGTCGATCATTTCGACTCCGCGCGGCGTCATGAGCGACCATCAGGCGCGGGACGAAAATGTAGGTGGCGAGGTTCTGTGTCGCGTCTTCTGACGCGGCATTCTCGCTGTTAAAACAACGACAAGGTTGGTCAAATGTCTCGTATTGGCAAAAAGCCAGTCCCCGTGCCAAGCGGGGTAACGGCATCGATCGACGGTCAGACAGTTACGATCAAGGGCCCGAAAGGCGAAAAGTCTTTCATGCTCAATGAGCTCGTTCTGGCCGAAATGACTGATGACGGGATCAAAATCGATCCGCGTAACGACTCCAAGCCGGCTCGCTCCATGTGGGGTATGAGCCGCACCATGGTTCAGAACCTGATCACCGGCGTAACCGATGGCTTCAAGAAAGACCTCGCCATCACTGGTGTTGGTTACCGTGCACAGGTCCAGGGTCAAAACCTTCAGCTGGCACTCGGCTTCTCACATGATGTGATCTATGCGATTCCGGAAGGCATCGAGATCAAATGTGCGAAACCGACGGAAATCAGCGTTTCTGGCACCGACAAACAACGTGTCGGCCAGGTCGCAGCTGAAATCCGCGAATTCCGCCCGCCGGAGCCGTACAAAGGCAAAGGCGTTCGTTATGCAGACGAGTTCATCGTCCGCAAAGAAGGCAAGAAGAAGTAACGGACCGAGATCATGGCGAACAGCAAACAAGCTTTCGAACGCCGCCGCGATCGCGTGCGCCGTTCAGTCAAGAAAGCCGCGAACGGTCGTCCGCGCCTTTCTATCTTCCGCTCGTCGAAGCAGATCTATGCCCAGATCATCGACGATGCGCAGGGACATACAATTGTCTCCGCTTCTACGATCGAAAAAGATCTGAAGGGCGGCCTGAAAACGGGCGCCGACGTGTCTGCAGCCGCAGCCGTTGGCAAGCTTGTCGCCGAGCGTGCAGCTGCCGCAGGTGTCAAGCAGGTCGTGTTCGACCGGGGCGGTTACCAGTATCATGGGCGTGTGAAAGCGCTCGCCGATGCTGCCCGCGAAGGTGGACTTGAATTCTGACCAGCGCCCGTTGGCGCTCCTAAGTACGGAAGACGTATAATATGGCGAGACAAGAAAATCGCGAGCGCGAAGAGCGCGACAGCGAATTCGTCGACAAGCTCGTACACATCAACCGCGTTGCCAAAGTGGTCAAGGGTGGCCGCCGTTTCGGTTTCGCAGCCCTCGTCGTGGTTGGTGATCAAAAGGGCCGTGTCGGCTTCGGTCATGGTAAGGCACGCGAAGTGCCGGAAGCCATCCGGAAAGCAACTGAAGCTGCAAAGCGCACGATGATCCGTGTGCCGCTGCGTGAAGGCCGGACTCTCCACCACGATGTGGAAGGCCGTCACGGCGCTGGCAAGGTTCTGCTGCGCGCAGCACCGGCCGGTACCGGTATCATCGCAGGTGGTCCGATGCGTGCGGTCTTTGAAACGCTTGGCGTTCAGGACGTTGTGGCAAAGTCTTTGGGGACATCCAACCCTTACAACATGGTTCGTGCGACCTTTAACGCGCTGACCAAAGAAGACAGCCCGCGCTCCGTCGCTGCCCGCCGTGGCCTCAAGGTCTCTGTGTTGCAGTCCCGGCGCCGTGACAACAACGATGAGGCGGCTCCGGCTGCCGCTGAGGCTTGACCTTAGCGGCGCCAGCCACCAGCTGAATGAGGGTTAGTTCCATGGCGAACACCGAAAAGACTGTTACGGTCGAACAGATCGGCAGCCCGCTGCGCCGTCCGAAGGACCAGCGCGCGACGCTCGTCGGTCTTGGCCTGAACAAGATGCACCGCCGTTCCACACTGAAGGACACACCTGAAGTGCGCGGCATGATCAATAAGGTCCAGCATCTCGTTCGCGTCGTCGAAGACGCGTAAGGACGGGGTGAGGAGAAAAGACATGAAGCTCAACGAACTTCGTGACAACGATGGTGCCTCTTCCGAGCGCACACGCGTTGGCCGCGGTATCGGGTCTGGCAAGGGCAAGACCGGTGGCCGTGGTGTAAAAGGTCAAAAGTCCCGTTCTGGCGTGGCGATCAAGGGTTTTGAAGGCGGTCAGATGCCGCTTCACCGCCGCCTGCCGAAGCGCGGCTTCACGAACATCTTTGCCAAGGACTTCAACACTGTGTCCATTGGCCGTGTTCAACAAGCGATTGATGCCGGCAAGCTGAATGCGTCTGAGGCGGTTACCGTCGATGCGCTCAAGGCAGCTGGTGTTGTCAAGCGGGTCCGCGATGGCGTACGCCTCGTTGCTTCCGGTGAACTCACCGCGGCAGTGACCTTTGAAGTTGCCGGTGCCTCCAAGGGCGCTGTTGCAGCGATCGAAAAAGCGGGCGGCAAGGTCGCCGTTCTGGGAGCTCAGGCTTAACAGCCTGGGCTTTTCCCATTTGTCAGCAAGCATCTGACCGGAGTAGGGCATGGCATCGGCCGCCGAGCAACTGGCGTCAAATCTAAATTTCTCAGCTTTCGCCAAGGCTGAAGAACTCAAAAAGCGCATCTGGTTCACGCTGGGGGCGCTTTTGGTTTATCGACTGGGCACTTACATTCCGATGCCCGGCATCAACCCGGAAGCCTTCGCGCAGGCCTTTAACCAGGCTCAGTCCGGTATTATTGGCATGTTCAACATGTTCGCCGGCGGTGCCGTCGAGCGCATGGCGATCTTCGCCCTCGGCATCATGCCGTACATCTCCGCTTCCATTATCATGCAGCTCATGACGACGGTCGTTCCGTCTCTTGAGCAGCTGAAAAAGGAAGGCGAGCAGGGCCGCAAGGTTATCAACCAGTACACCCGTTACGGAACCGTTGTATTGGCGGCATTCCAGGCCTACGGAATCGCCGTTGGTCTTGAGGGCGCCACCAATGTTGTGACCGACCCGGGCTGGTTCTTCCGTGCATCGACCGTGATCACGCTTGTTGGCGGCACCATGTTCCTGATGTGGCTGGGTGAGCAGATCACATCGCGCGGCATCGGTAACGGTATTTCGCTGATCATCTTTGCGGGTATTGTCGCAGGACTGCCGTCCGCGATCGTGCAGACGCTCGAGCTGGGCCGTCAGGGGTCGCTGGCAACCGGCATCATCCTGGCAGTCATCCTCCTGGCCATTGTCGTGATCGCGTTCATCGTGTTCATGGAGCGCGCACAGCGCCGTCTTCTGATCCAGTATCCGAAGCGCCAGATGGGCAACCGCATGTTCGAGGGCAACACTTCGTTCCTGCCGCTCAAGCTGAACACAGCTGGTGTTATCCCGCCGATCTTTGCATCTTCGCTGCTTTTGGTTCCGGCAACGATTTCCGGGTTCAATGCAGGTGGCGGCAATGAATGGCTGACAACGATCACGGCTTTGCTCGGACATGGACAGCCATTGTTCATGGTCTTCTACGCAGCCATGATCATTTTCTTCTGTTTCTTCTACACAGCGATTGTCTTCAATCCGAGCGACACTGCTGACAACCTGAAGAAACACGGTGGCTTCATTCCAGGCATTCGCCCAGGTGAGCGCACTGCCCAATACATCGATTTCGTGTTGACCCGGATTACGGTCGTTGGTGCGATTTACATCACCATCGTTTGTCTATTACCCGAATTCCTCATTTCGGCGACTGGCGTTCCGTTCTATTTCGGTGGAACATCCTTGTTGATTGTCGTGAGCGTGACAATGGATACCGTATCGCAGATCCAGGGTCATTTGCTGGCGCATCAATATGAGGGGCTGGTAAAGAAATCGAAACTTAGGGGGAAACGTCGATGAGGCTCATTCTGGTTGGACCGCCAGGAGCGGGGAAGGGGACACAGGCCGCAAGGCTGGTTGAGAAATATGGTATTCCTCAACTTTCCACTGGTGACATGCTGCGTGCAGCTGTCGCCGCGGAGACCCCGGTCGGACTTCAGGCCAAGGCTGTCATGGACGCCGGTGGTCTTGTGTCAGACGAAATCGTTGTCGGCATCATCCGGGACCGGATTGCTGAGGACGACGCCAAGAAGGGATTTATCCTGGATGGTTTCCCACGCACATTGGCCCAAGCAGAAGCACTCGACGACATGCTGAGTGAAAACAGCCTGAAGCTGAACGCCGTGATTGAACTTCGCGTTGATCAGACCAAACTGGTCGACCGGATTATCAACCGGGCGGAGGAAGCCAAGGCTGCGGGCCAGCCGGTTCGCAAGGATGACGACCCTGAGGTCTTCAAGGATCGGCTCGAAGCTTACAACCGGGATACAGCGGTTGTTGTTCCCTACTACGAGAAAACAGGTCTCCTGTCCGTCATTGATGGCATGCAGGCAATCGATGACGTAACGGCTTCTATCGAATCCGTACTTCAGGGACTTGACGAGAAGGTTTAGAGCGGCTAAACGACGCGCTCACCTTACAGTTTAGCCGGTTCCATGCCCATGGGACCGGCATTCTCTGTGCCGGGGCTGCCCCGGCATTTTCGTACCCTGCAAGGGCCGGACTCCACCGGACGCGGGGCTTTTTGAAACGCGGTCAGGCGCAAGCTTTGCCCGCAAAACATGGAGACGAACGTGGCACGTATTGCTGGCGTTAACATCCCAACGAATAAGCGCGTCGTTATCGCGCTTCAGTACATTCACGGCATTGGTGCGAAATTCGCCCAGGAAATCATCGAAAAGAACAACATCGATGCGGCCCGCCGTGTAAACGAGCTTTCCGACGCAGAAGTTCTGCAGATCCGTGAAACCATCGACCGCGATTACCTCGTGGAAGGTGATCTTCGCCGTGAGACTGCTATGAACATCAAGCGTCTGATGGACCTTGGCTGCTACCGCGGCCTGCGTCACCGCCGCGGCCTCCCGGTTCGTGGTCAACGGACGCACACGAACGCACGTACCCGTAAGGGTCCGGCGAAACCGATCGCTGGTAAGAAGAAATAAGATCGCTTTGCGATTGGTGGTGGAGCTGCCGGGATTACGGCAGTGACGAGATCAATACAAGGACAACAGAATGGCTAAAGACACGACGCGCGTGCGTCGCCGCGAGCGCAAGAACATCTCTTCTGGCGTTGCGCATGTGAATTCCACATTCAACAACACGATGATCACGATCACGGATGCTCAAGGCAACGCGATTTCCTGGTCTTCCGCTGGTGCACTCGGCTTCAAGGGCTCCCGTAAGTCCACGCCGTATGCCGCTCAGGTTGCTGCTGAAGATGCTGCGAAGAAAGCAGCTGAACACGGCATGCGTACTCTGGAAGTAGAAGTCCGTGGTCCTGGTTCTGGTCGTGAATCTGCTCTGCGTGCTCTGCAGGCTGCCGGTTTCCTTATCACGTCCATCCGTGACGTGACGCCGATTCCGCACAATGGCTGCCGTCCGCGCAAGCGCCGCCGCGTCTAAGGCTTTCCAGCTTTAGGTACTTGTTTCTCCAAATGGCAAAGAATAGCCCGGCATTGAATTGACCCGGGCGGGATAGCCGAAGGGACGAAAACGTGACCATTCAAAAAAACTGGCAAGAACTTATCAAGCCGACCAAACTCGAGATCAAGCCGGGTGATGACCCGCGCTTCTTGGCAACCGTTGTTGCCGAGCCGCTCGAGCGTGGCTATGGCCTGACCTTGGGCAACGCACTGCGCCGCATTCTGCTGTCTTCTCTGCAGGGTGCTGCTGTGACCGCGGTACAGATTGACGGCGTTCTTCATGAGTTCTCCTCGATCCCCGGCGTTCGTGAAGATGTCACCGACATCGTTCTCAACATCAAGGAAATCGCCATCCGTATGGAAGGTGAAGGCCCCAAGCGCATGGTTGTGCGCAAGCAGGGACCTGGTGTTGTGACCGCAGGCGACATTCAGACCGTTGGCGACGTGGAGGTTCTCAATCCGGATCTGGTGCTTTGCACCCTGGATGAAGGCGCTGAAATCCGCATGGAGTTCACTGTCAACACAGGCAAGGGCTATCATTCGTCTGACCGGAACCGTCCGGAAGACGCACCGATTGGCCTGATCCCTGTCGACAGCCTCTACTCTCCGGTCAAGAAGGTTTCTTACAAGGTGGAAAACACCCGTGAGGGCCAGGTTCTTGACTATGACAAGCTGACCCTGACTGTTGAAACCGACGGTTCCGTCAAGCCGGATGATGCCGTGGCATTTGCTGCACGCATTCTGCAGGATCAGCTTTCCATCTTCGTCAATTTCGAAGAGCCGCAGCGCGAAGTCGCCGAGGACACTGTCCCGGAACTGGCTTTCAACCCGGCGCTTCTGAAGAAAGTCGACGAGCTGGAATTGTCTGTCCGGTCTGCAAACTGCCTGAAGAACGACAATATCGTGTATATTGGCGATCTCATTCAGAAGACCGAAGCGGAAATGCTGCGGACCCCGAATTTCGGCCGCAAGTCGCTCAACGAGATCAAGGAAGTTCTCGCCCAGATGGGTCTCCATCTTGGCATGGAAGTGGCCAACTGGCCGCCTGAGAACATCGACGATCTCGCCAAGCGCTACGAAGATCATCAGTATTAAGGGCGTACGCGTCCTAACGGAGCAACCGGGCAAGCGCTCAACATACAAAGAGCGGACTGCCTGAAAGACAAAGGAGAGGGCCATGCGCCACGGTAAATCCGGCCGCAAGCTCAACCGGACCGCTAGCCACCGCAAGGCTATGTTCGCAAACATGGCAGCGTCGCTGATCAAGCACGAACAGATCGTCACGACCCTGCCGAAGGCTAAAGAAATGAAGCCGATCATCGACAAGCTCATCACTTTGGGCAAGCGCGGTGATCTTCACGCACGCCGCCAGGCAATCTCGCAGATTCGCGACGTTGCTATGGTCAAGAAGCTGTTTGACACGCTTGGTGATCGCTACAAGGACCGCGAAGGCGGTTACTCCCGCGTTCTGAAAGCTGGTTTCCGCTATGGCGACAACGCTCCGATGGCTGTCATCGAGCTGGTCGACCGGGATCCGGAAGCACGCGGCGCTGACGACCGGGCACGTGTTGAAGCTGAAGAAGCGGCTGAAAACGCAGCGTAAGTCGAGCGTACAACGTTCAAGAAAAGGCAGGCCTTCGGGTCTGCCTTTTTTGTTTCAGAGGGCTTAATGAAGGTCGCGAGCGGAATTGTAACTCGCGAATTATCAATACTTTAACGGTCGTTCGGTAGTTTTTCCAATATGTCTCGCGGGGGGACCAGGAGAATTACTTTGACCCACTCAGCTTCCTCATCCAAGGCCAGCAAATGGCCGTCTATTCGTTTGTCATTTTTGATACCGGCGCTCATGGTTTTCCTGACGATCGGTGCATGTACCGCAGTCGGCGTGATCGGTTTCTTCAATGCACGAGACGGTCTGCGCGAAGCCGCAGAAGGCGAACTCGGTATGGTCGTCAATGCCAAGTCGGCATTGCTGGAAGCGCGTCTTGCTTCCATCGAGAATGAAATTGTCAATGTGGCGACGGGTGCCGGTATCGGGGAAGCCCTGGTCAACATGACCAACGCCACCATGAACCTTGAGAAGCAGCGCCAGGAAATCTTCGATTACTACAAGGCTGGTGCCACCGCTGAAGAGCGCGCTCAAAAGATGGGCGATGACCACAAGTCCATGTACTCCTGGCGCCACTCCGAAATCCACGGCTCCTTCGCTTCTATCTGGAAAAAGGGTGGATACGGCGACGTCTACCTCATGGATCCGAACGGCTTGGTCATGTACTCGGTTGCCAAGGGCGATGAGTTTCTGTTTCCGGTGACTGAAGTCGGTGGCGGCAACACAGGTCTGCAAACCGCTTTCGAGATGGCCAAGGAAGTTGAAGCCGGCCAGGTCGCGGTCAGCAACTTCGAAGTCTACGCGCCGGGTGGCAACTCCGCGTCGATGTTTGTGGCAGCGCCGGTCTTCGTAAATACCTTTGGTGATATCTCCTTCGGTGGCGTGGTTGCCATCCGGATCGATGCCGGTGTGCTCGATAACGTGGTTTCCTCACGCGCCGATCTCGGCACAACGGGCCAGGCTTTTGTCGTCAACGCCGAAGGCTACACACTTTCCAACAAGCCGCTTTCAGATAGTGCGACAGCTCTTAACGAGATGAACAGCGGGGATGTTGTTGCGTCTGCGCTCAACGGTGTTGAAAAAGCCGGTATCGAAGCTGGACCCGATGGTGTTGATCGTTTGATGGTCGCAAAGCCTTTGACCTTCCAGGGACGCCAGTGGGCGGTTGTTGCTGAAAAGACCGTTGAAGAGACCTTTGCCAGCGTCACAGCCATGCGGAACTCCATGGTCACCTGGTCGTTGATCGCAATCGCCATTGCAGCTGTTGTTGCGATCTTCTTCTCCCGCAACATCACCAAGCCGCTGACGACACTGGTCGGCGCGCTGAATGCAATCGCGGAAGGTGATCTCAACGCTGAAATCACTGCGGCTCGCCGCAAGGACGAGATCGGCGATATCGGCCGGGCGGTTCTTCAGATCCGTCAGAATGCAGCCGAAGAAAACGAGCAGCGCGCTGCAGATCAAGCCGAAACAGCAGAACGTCAGGCCGCGCAACGGCAGGAAATGCTGGCAAGCCTTGCTGGCGACTTTGAATCGACCGTCGGTACGGTGGTCGACAAGGTTGCCCAGTCCGCAGCGTCCTTGCGCGAATCTGCCAACAACATGCGCCAGATGACAGAAAGCGCTGGCGAGACATCGTCCAAAGCAGCCGAGATGTCGAAAGAGACCCTGTCTGAAGTGGAATCCATTGCAGCAGCGTCCGATCAGCTGTCCAGCTCCATTCAGGAAATCTCGACCCTGATCGAGCGGTCTTCCAGCGTTGCAGCAGATGCGACCCGCCGGGCACAGACAACCAACCACACCGTGAAGTCGCTTGCCGAAGCGGCCAACCGGATCGGTGAAGTTGTCACGCTCATCAGCGACATTGCAGACCAGACCAACCTTCTTGCCCTCAACGCCACGATCGAAGCAGCGCGGGCAGGGGAAGCCGGTAAGGGCTTTGCGGTTGTTGCATCCGAGGTTAAGGACCTTGCAGCTCAAACCGGTAAGGCAACCGGAGAGATCCAGCAGCAGATTGATGCGATCCGCGGTGCGACGGATGACGCGGTCGGTGCGATCGGTGACATTCAGAAAACCATTGACGAGATCACCCAATCCGTCAGCGAAGTTGCTGCAGCTGTCACTGAGCAGAGCTACGCGACCCAAGGCATTGCCGAAAATACCCAGCGTGCTGCCGGCGGTACATCTCAGGTCTCTCAGGATGTCCAGAACGTGTCGTCCTTGTCCGAACAGACCAACGGGGCCGCGACATCCTTCTCCGAAGAAGCCGTTGCCATGGCCAGCCAGGCAGAGCATCTTGATGAAGAGGTGCGCAAGTTCCTGCATCAAGTGCGCTCCGCCTGATCTCAGAACTCATGACAAGTTGAAAAGCCGCGGGCAGGGTCCGCGGCTTTTCTTTTTGTATTTGCCTCCATTTTTCCCTATCTGCCGTGTAAGCATCTTGAAGATTTGAGAATCGGGAAAAGGGAAGTGTTCATGGGTCTGTTGGGAACGCGGGCTAGGTCCGGCACGAAAGCCATCACCGTAGGTCTGTTGGCATTGTTCTGGATTGGATCAGCTGCGGCACAGGCGCAACAGCCAACGCCATCAGACCTGCGTCTGGTTCCGGACAGTGCGGCGCAAATCAAGCTGTCTTTTGCGCCCCTGGTGAAGAAAGTCGCTCCCGCCGTTGTGAACGTTTATGCGAGCCGCAAGGTGGTTCAGCGCCAGCAGCTGTCACCGTTCTTTGATGATCCGTTTTTTCGGCGGTTTTTCGGCCAACCGAATGGCGGGTTTGGTCAGCCGCGTGAACGGGTTGAATCTTCCCTCGGCTCCGGCGTGATTATTACAGCGGATGGAACGGTGATCACCAACCATCACGTGATCAAAGGCGCTGATGAAGTCCGGGTTGCGCTGAATGACCGGCGTGAATTTGATGCGGACATCGTTCTGATGGACGAGCAGACGGATTTGGCGGTGTTGAAAATCCGTGAAGGTGGCCCTTTTGAGCATGTCGAGTTCGCGGATGCGGACTTGCTGGAAGTCGGGGACATCGTTCTGGCGATCGGCAATCCGTTCGGGGTTGGCCAGACCGTGACGCAAGGGATCGTCTCCGCGCTTGCGCGAACGCAGGTCGGTGTGACGGACTACCAGTTTTTCATTCAGACTGATGCAGCGATCAACCCGGGCAATTCCGGCGGCGCACTGATTGACATGACGGGCAAGCTGGTCGGGATCAATACCGCGATTTTCTCGCGCTCTGGCGGGTCGAACGGCATCGGTTTTGCAATCCCTGCACATATGGCGCGCTATGTTGCCCGCGCCGCAGACCAGGGTGGCAAGGTTCAGCGGCCCTGGCTTGGGGCAACTGTTCAGCTTGTCAGTGCGGAAATTGCAGAAGCCTTGTCTCTCGACCGGCCAAAAGGCGTATTGGTGACGGCTGTCTTTGACGGCTCTCCAGCCCATGAAGCAGATCTGCGCGTAAGTGATCTGGTTGTCGCGATCGACGGCAAGGAAGTGATTGACCCGAATGCATTCGGCTATCGCTTTGCCACCAAGATGATCGGAGAAAGTGCCGAGTTTACCGTCCTGCGGTCCGGGCAGGAGGAGACCGTATCCATCAGTTTGCAACCGGCCCCGGAGACCGTTCCTCGAGACACTCGCGAACTGCTGGAGTTTTCACCATTTGAAGGGGCGACTGTGATGAACCTATCACCCGCGGTTGCTCAGGAGCTTGGGCTCGACGGGCTGCCGGAAGGCGTGATCATTGCAGAGGTGCGCAGAGGTGGTCAGGCAGATCGTGTTGGCCTGCGCCCGGGCGATATCGTCCGCGCGATCAACAACCAGTTGATCGACAGCACACGCATGCTGGAGACGATCACGAAGACACCTCCGCGTATCTGGCGTCTTGATATCGAACGGGACGGCAAAGTGTCCCAAATCGTTCTGAGATAGTCAGGCAAAGTACGTGAGTGATCTGTTCGAAGCTTCTGGTTTGGCTGCGTCAGCGCCGCGTCCGCTGGCAGATCGCATGCGCCCAGCACGGTTGGAAGACGTTGTCGGGCAGGACCACTTGCTCGGGCCTGAGGGCACGCTGTCCCGGATGCTGAAAACCCGGACGCTCGGTTCCCTGATCTTCTGGGGACCTCCGGGCACCGGAAAGACCACGATTGCGCGCCTGCTTGCCAACGAGACCGATCTCGCATTCGAGCAGATCTCGGCCATTTTTTCAGGTGTTGCCGATCTCAAGAAAGTGTTCGAAGCCGCCCGTGCCCGGCGCATGGGCGGGCGGGCAACTCTCTTGTTCGTCGATGAGATCCACCGCTTCAACAGAGCCCAGCAGGACAGTTTCCTGCCCGTGATGGAAGACGGAACGATCACGCTTGTTGGAGCGACCACGGAAAACCCGTCTTTTGAGCTCAATGCGGCTCTTCTATCCCGCTCGCACGTGATGACGTTTCAGTCGCTCAACAAGGAAGCGATCGAACAGCTTCTGGGACGTGCTGAGGAGGTGGAAGAGCGCAAATTGCCGCTCGATGACGAAGCGCGTGGGGTCCTCATCCGCATGGCGGATGGTGATGGACGCTCCGCACTCACACTGGCAGAAGATGTTTGGCGGGCATCTGCCGAAGATGAGGTGTTTGACGCCGAACGCCTCCAGGAAATCGTGCAGCGCCGGGCCCCGATTTACGACAAGAGCGCAGATGGCCATTACAATCTCATATCAGCCCTGCATAAGTCGGTGCGTGGATCCGATCCGGACGCGTCGCTTTATTGGTTTTGCCGGATGCTGGATGGCGGGGAAGATCCGATGTATCTCGCCCGGCGCCTGATCCGGATGGCGGTTGAAGATATCGGCCTTGCGGATCCCAATGCGCTGGTTCAGGCCAATGCCGCCCGGGATGCCTACCAGATGCTTGGGTCGCCGGAAGGTGAGCTCGCGCTTGCTCAGTGCGTGATCTATCTGGCGACCGCGCCAAAATCCAACGGAGCATACACCGCCTATAAGGCTGCGATGCGGGATGCCAAGACCAGCGGGTCTCTGCTGCCACCCAAGCATATCTTGAATGCGCCGACTAAGCTGATGAAGCAGGAAGGTTATGGCGACGGCTATCAATACGACCACGACGCGCCGGATGGCTTTTCCGGTCAGGATTATTTCCCGGAAGATATGGGCCGCAAGACTTACTACGATCCGCCGCAACGGGGTTTTGAACGGGATCTGCGGAAGCGCCTGGAGTACTGGGACAAGCTGCGCAAGGACCGCATCTAGAGAATCGGTCGTTTTGATGAAAACGCCCAAAGATGCTCGACCACATTATGAGCGATCTGCTTTGGGCGTGAAATCGATCCCGATTTAACGCCCGCTCATCCAGCGGATCTATTTGTCATCCGCCTCATTGAGGCGCGCCAAGGCATTTTTCAACGAAGACACAAGGCTTTCACGCTCTTTGCTGCCAATTTCCGACGGCAGTTCGAAAGCAAGATCCTCAAGCTGTTTTGACATGTCCATGAGCTTGTCCGCCGGCTGAAAATCTTCCTGCATTTCTTCGCGCAGCACTTCAAAGGTTGTGATCGGATAGGCGATCCCCTTGACGGTGGCATCGCCGGTTTCCCGGCAAACGATATGGTCTTTGACCTGTGAGTAGGTTTCAAAGGAAATCGTGATCGCCCCGGGTGCCGCCAAGCTCTCGAGGCGGGAAGCAATGTTCACACCCCGGCCGATGATCGTGTAGTCGAGACGGTCCTCACTGCCGAAGTTGCCAACGGTGCAATAGTCCGTGTGGATGCCCATCCGACATTTCAGCGGTTTGGAAATGCCAGCCTTGCGCCAATCCGCCTGCAATTCGCTCATGCGGATTTGCATCTCAATCGCCATCCGAACACAGGCGAGGGCATCTTCGCGCACGCCTTTTGTCTCCGGGTCCCCGAAGAAGATCAGGATTGCATCGCCGACATATTTGTCGATGGTCGCGCCGTGTTTGAGCGCGATGTTCGACATCTCTGTCAGATAGTGATTGAGAAGAGCTGTAAGTTCTTCAGATTCCAGCCGGTCGGCGGTCTCGGTGAACTCGGCGATATCGGAGAAGAAAACAGTCAGCTTCTTGCGGGTCGAGGCGATTTTGACTTCCTGCCGCCCTTCGAAAATCGACTTGTAGACCTGCGGAGAGAGGTATTTCGAAAGTTTGCCGGAGAGCACTTCGAGCTTGGCGGTCTGGCCAGCAAGTTGGTCCTCGATCGCCTCACTGTGCTCAATCGTTGCTTCATAAAGCAGGGTCAGATCGTCCAGCTCTGCCCGGAGGGCAGCATTGTCCTTGCGGAGCTTTTGCAATTCCGAACCGGATTTCGACCGCGTCTTCTTGGGCGCTTTGGCGCGGCCCTCCGATTTGATGCTTTTCGTTTCTTGCATAAACGCTTGATCCACACCGGCGGTTCGCCGCGGTTGAATGGCTGTTGGCGCTAATGGCCTTGCCTGTCAGCAATCTAAAACGCTGCCGATCAATTTGCACGAGTTTCTAAGGGGAAAGCGGTACGCCAGCTCCGAAAAACCATCTGTGAACAGGTTTGAATAAGAAACGCCTGATAGATTCTTACGAGGGGCGGGGCGAATGCCAACATGAATGATACGGGCGCCGATCTACGGTAGCATTTGGATAGAAGGACCGAATCAATCCCATGAAGGAAGTCGAGCTCAGACTTGCGCTTGTTTTGTACGGCGGGGTGTCCCTTGCCATCTACATGCATGGTGTGAGCCGTGAAATTCTGAATTTGGTGCGGGCGTCGTCTTATCGCGCAGACCGGAAAACCAAAAATGGCGACAAGCCGGACAGGGCGCAACACATGGCGCCGTCCCAGGCTGCCTATGAAGACCTACTCAATCTCTTGTCGCCTAAGGCGGACATTCGCGTTGTCGTAGACGCGATTGCCGGGGCCTCTGCGGGTGGGGTCAACGGGATCATGCTCGGGCGCGCAATCGCCCACGACCTACCGCTGGACAGTCACAGTGAGATGTGGCTGAAAAAAGCGGATGTGACCCGCCTTGCCCGGCCCCAGAACGGCCTGTCCCGATACTTCAAGATGTCGGTGTCACCGATGCTGGACCGGTTGGTATCTGCGCGGCTTTCCCGGCGGGTTGAAGATCCTGAAACACGTGACAAGCTGCGCCAGTTTATGCAGTCACGATGGTTTTCCCCGCCGTTTTCTGGGGAACGGTTCATCGGCTGGATGCTCGATGCAAGCCAGAAGATGGAGATCAAACGGCCAGCGGAACGAACCTTGATTCCGAGGGGGCAAACCCTCGATCTTTTTGTGACGATCACCGATTACAACGGTATCAAACGGCGCATTTTGCTGGATGATCCGGATTATGTGGAGGAGTGGGATCACCGGCGCATTCTGAATTTCCATGCCTCGCATCGTTCGAGCCATTTCATTGACAGCCAATTTGACGAAAAAAGCATTCCGGAATTGGTGTTCGCGGCTCGTGCCACCTCATCATTTCCCGGGGCCTTTCCTCCGGCAACGATTGCTGAGATGGATCGTGTTCTCACCCGCCGCAAGGAACGCTGGGCCAATCGCGACCGGTTCTTGTCCCGGGCACTCCATCTCGATGATGACACGACCTCGCGTCACTGTTTTGTGGACGGCAGTGTGGTGATGAACAAGCCTTTCGCGCCAGTGATCGACGTCATCAAGGATCGCCCGGCGGCAAGAGAGGTGTCGCGGCGGTTATTGTATGTCGATCCAACCCCGCTTGAATACGCGGCCGAGGAGAGGGGTGTCACTGAACTGCCCGGCTTTTTCCGGGTAATTTTGGCATCGCTCGCCCACATCCCTCGCAATGAGCCGATCGGGGATGATCTGAAGGAACTGGAGCAAAACAACCGCCGCAGCCGGTGGCTGGCGAAATTGATCGATACCGCCAACCCGATCGTGGAACAGGCTGTGTCCGGGATTTTGCCAAGCTGGCGGGCCATCACGCCCGATGTCGTGTCGCGTTGCCGGAAACAGGCGACGGTCAAGGCTTTTGAACAGGCCGGATTTGCCTTTCTGAACTATCAGTCCTTGAAACTGCATGCACTGGCAGAACGGCTTGCCACCTTGGTAACAGCCTTCGATAAAAGCCAGAACGGGACTCGCCAAGAAGAGCGGCTGCTCAACCAATTCTACAATCACTTTCTGAGCTTGCCATCTGATCGTCCGGATGAGCTTGGCAGAAGCGACCCAGCGGTGATTTCACTTCTGAAAGGGCTGGACGTCGACTATCGGATCCGCCGCCTGCGGTTTGTTATTCGCAAGCTGAACGAGTTCTACAATTACGATCGTTCTTCCAAACTGCCGCCGCCAGATACCGCCGCCCTGGACCGGTTGAAGGGCCTTCTATACGAGCAGGTTGATCATTTGTCGTGGCGTTGGCAGGAGCGGTTCTACGGAGGGCAATTTGTGCAATCGGCCCACGAGCTCTGTACGCGAGATCCCGCTTCAGCGTCGTGTGCTCAATCGCTAGAACAAATGATAGACCAGCTGAGCGGTATGATGGGGCTGGCTGATCTGGATCGGTTGCAGGACGAACTCTTTGCCGAGGCAGCAGGAGGGGCGCTGGACAAGGACCGGCATCGGGCACTTCTCCAAGCCTATATCGGCTTCGGCTTTTATGACCTGATCACATTCCCGGTTCTGCAACGGAATGACTTTTCGGAAGTCACGGAGATCCTTGTCGACCGGATCAGTCCGAAGGATGCCGAAAGCCTCTACACCGACGGGTTTGAGCTCAAGGGAAAACAGCTCAACATGTTTGGCGCATTCTTCAACAGGTCCTGGCGCGAGCATGATTATCTATGGGGCAGGCTCAACGCCGCCGACCGGCTGGTCAGCGTCATTCTCTCAGCTGTCGGCGAAACCACGTTGCCTCAACACCAGGTGAACCAGGCGCGCGCGCGGGTCTTTCTGGCCATATTGGACGAAGAACGGGAAAAATTGGCGAACATTCCCGAAGAACTCGACCGCGTGGATGCATTGGTCCGGTCTATCTACCCTGACTTTGCCCATGTCGCGGAGAATGTGTGACGCAACTCCCGCCGCCTGTGAGCTGCAACGGCCCTTTGGTGTGCAAGAAACCAGACGTCATGGTTGATTTACGGGGCCGGTCCGGCAAAGACTGAAAGCAGATAACGGAATAGGGCGGATTGGTTTGTATCATCTCCTACTGGTCATGATCGGTGGCGGTATTGGCGCTGGCGGAAGGCACCTCGTGTCGATGGCAACCCTCCGGTTGTTTGGCCCCGGATTTCCGGTTGGCACATTAGCGGTGAATGTGATCGGTTCGCTGGCCATGGGGCTCTTTGTTGGCTGGTTGGTCAAGCATGAGGCCGCACACCTGCAACCACTGCGATATTTCCTTGCAACGGGTCTTCTCGGCGGCTTTACGACCTTTTCCGCTTTTTCCCTCGATACGTCGGTCCTGTGGGAGCGGGGCGACACAATGTTGGCCTTGATCTATGTGGTTGGCTCTGTCGTGCTCTCCATTCTGGCGGTGTTCGCCGGTCTTGCGGTCATGCGCATTGGCGGATCTTGAGGCCATCGGGCTGCCTGTCTGCACGTTTTCCTTTCCTTTCGGCCCAAATCCGCCTATACGCGGCGGAATGTTTGTTTTGCCTTTGCAGCGCTGCGAAGGCCCAGATCGAGCGCAGCACATTCAAGCTGCAGCTGAACGAGTCCAAAAATGTCCGCGATTGAACAGAAAAAAGTGACCGCTGATGAGGCGGGCATGCGCCTCGACCGTTGGTTCAAGGCCCATTATCCCGGATTGGGTTTTGGCCGCTTGCAAAAACTGCTGCGGACCGGACAGGTGCGGGTGGATGGCAAGCGCGCGGAAAGCAACACGCGGATCGCCAAAGGGCAGATTATTCGCATTCCACCGCTCGGTGTTGAATTGCCGGCGGACGACAAGAAAAACGCCCGGCCGAAATCGACCAAGCTGATTGCCGACGACAAAAAGGCAATCGAGGACATGCTGCTCTATGAGGACAACCAGGTCATGGTCCTCAACAAGCCGGCTGGTCTTGCGGTTCAGGGTGGTTCGGGTTTGAAGCGCCACTTGGATGGCATGTTGGATGCGTTCACCGATCAGAAGGGCAACAAGCCGCGCTTGGTCCACCGGCTTGACCGGGAAACCTCCGGGATCATTCTTGTTGCGCGGACCCGTCAGGCGGCGCAGGAACTGACCAAGGCGTTCCGCAATCGCAATACGCGCAAGGTGTATTGGACAATCCTCGCCGGTGTTCCGAAGCCTCATCAGGGACGGATTTCAACCTTCCTCGCTCGCGATGAAGAAGAAGAGCGTATGCAGGTGGTCCGCCAAGGCGGCGCAGATGATGCGCAACACGCAGTCTCGCTCTACTCTGTCTTCGAAAAATCCGGCCAGAAGCTCTCATGGGTCACGATGAAGCCGATTACCGGCCGGACACACCAGCTGCGCGCGCATGCAGCTCATATCGGTCACCCGATCATCGGGGATGATAAATACTTCAATATTGAGAACTGGGAACTGCCGGGCGGTATCCAGAACCGTTTGCATCTCTTGGCGCGGCGGATCGTCATTCCGCACCCCTCCGGCCACGGAAAAATCGATGTGTCTGCACCGCTCCCGCCGCACATGCAGCAGACCTGGAACCTCTTGGGCTTTGATGCGACCGACTATGATCCGGAAATAGATGATCCGGATGAGAACGTCATCAAGCGCTAGGGCCGTTTCTTTCATGCCAGAGTTTGGACATGGTTGATCACCTGGCCGAGTTTGCCCGGACCGCGAATGATCTTGCTGACGCCGCAGGTGAAATCGTGCGGACAGCTTGGTTCAGTGAGGGCGCGGTTTCTTACAAGGCCGACCGTTCTGCCTTGACTGAAGCAGATACAGCTGTTGAGCATCGGCTCCGTGATCTGATCGCACACCGTCACCCGGACCATGGCATCCTCGGCGAAGAGTTTGGTGCAGAAGATCTCGACAAGGAGTTTGTCTGGGTCCTGGACCCGATTGACGGGACACGGCAGTTCGGTACCCGGCTGCTCAACTTCGGTGTCCTGATTGCGCTCTGCCACCACGGGAAACCTGTCATAGGCGTCATCGATCAACCGATGGGACATATCCGGTATTGTGGGATCAACGGCGGTGGAGCGACCTTGAACGGCCGGTGCATCACCAGCCGCAAAGACGCGGACTTGGATCACGCGGTCCTGTCTCTGGCCAATCCGAATTCGTTTTGCGGTGAGAGCCGGAGTGGCTTTGAAGCTTTGAACAGCACAGGCGCCATGACGGGGTTTGATGGCGGATGCCTCGCCTACGGTGCCTTGGCGCGGGGTATGGTGGACGTGTGCCTGAACGGTCCGGACCTTGATCCGTTCGATATTTGTGCGCTGGTCCCAATCGTTGAAGAAGCGGGGGGATGCATCACGGATTGGAGTGGCGCTCCGTTATCGCTGTCGTCACGAGGTGCAATTGTTGCCTCAGGCTCAACGCGGCTTCATGAAACGGTATTGGATCTCCTTCCAGGGCGGACTTAAAGTCCCTGAAACAGTGCGGTCAGAATAACGGATCCGATGGTGACGGCGACCACGCCGGCTGCCAGTTTCCAGGCATCGGACCGCTTCTTAAGGCCAGGCCAGCCGAGCGGCTTGATCACCTGGATTGCAGCCACCAGGATCAAGAATAGCGCGATGATTTTGGTCAAGGATGGCTCCGGGCAGGCTTCGTTGGGAGATGCCTAAAACCCATACCCAATCATCTGACAGACCACAAGCGCACTATCTGGATGCGTATTTCCGTTCGTTGTAGAGCGCCATGTATTTGGGCAGCTTGCTCATGTCAGGCACGACGATCATCGTTTTGACCTTGCCCTGTTTAAAGGCTCTCAGGAACTTGTCGTAGTGGGTGAACGCTACACAGCCATGTGAGCCCTTGCTCCGCCGAAGAAGCGGAGAGTGAGCCAACATACCGTCGCGGCCGCGCATGGCAGCAACGTCGTAGGGCAGCATCCGGATCGCTTCGACCCCATGGAAACGCCGCTCGCGCATCCGCAGCTTGTAAACGTTCGGCGGCGTTGGGCCGAGATTCTTCACATAAGCGTATTTGGGTTTGTTCATCCGGTGTCCGATGCCGGAATTTGCCTTTAGCTTGCTGCCATCCGGCATGTGAACGACGGCTGCGCTGATATCATAGACCGCGATTTTACTGCTGCGGCCCGGCAAACCCGCGCCTTTGCCGTTAAACAGTTTTCCGAGGCCGCTGAACGGTGATTCTTCTGCGCCCGGTTCTTGCGGCTTGGCGTATGCCAAGACAGGCGCCTGCGTGGTCTGGCGCGTGTTTGGTTCAGAGGAGGGCTTTGAAATTGCACCGGGTTTGGTTCGAACCAACGGTTTCGGGCGTATACCGGGGACAGGCAGCACATTTGATGGCGACAGGCTTGCCACTTGCACAGGAGCAGTTTCTGCGTCGATCATCGGCAAGGCATCGACCGTTGACGGATCTGCCGTGATATCGGCCGGTTCTGTAAGGCCCGCAACGACCGTTTCCGGTTCAGCTGTGTCGGCAGCCAGTCCTGCTGGCGCGGTTACTTCAGCCGTCAGAGTGTTGCTGCCAGCTGGAGCGGATGGACCATAAACATCCTCGTTTTTGGCAGGCCTGCTTGCCAGAAGCGCATAGCGGAGGTTTAGGGACGCCAGCCGTTGTGCGAGGGCCACCTTGGCGACGTTCTTTTGGTCCTGCGTTGGCAGAAGCTGTGCCGTAGCCGGGGTAATCCTTGCTTTGTCCACGGCGTCTAAAGAAGCGCGATCGTTTGCAGGGAAGTCCGACACCTTTATCGACGTTGCGATACGAACCGTGTGGTTTGCATCTTCGGCCTTGGCAACCTGTACCGTAGCCTTGATTGGAGCGAGCGCAACTGCCTTATGCTCAGCTGTGCCCTGCAGGGCAGGCAGTGCCGCCTTGATGGCGAGAGCACCGGCGAGGACTGTAACCGCACCGATTGTCAAAAGATGGCCGCCGAAGCTGCTTTGCTTGGATACCGGAGTGTGCGCCTTGGGCGTGGACTGGTGTGTCTTTGGCATAAAGCACGTATTTCCCTGAGGCCGCGGACCGAATCACACGGCGATGTTTACTGATACTCGCCCGTCAAGCTTGCCTGAGGCGTTTATATAAACTTTTAACCATACGGCGATTTTTTGCCGTTTCGGCCGGGGCGTGGCGCACTCGAAACTCAGGCCACCTTGACTGAGGTGTCTGCGAAGTGCCCGTTTGTTTTCCGCGATATCCAAAATTGCTCGCCCGGGAGGGGCGGTTCTGTGGAGGAACCCGGCAACTTCTGCAGGGGGCGGGAAAAAATGCTCTATCCGGCAGCGCGCCATTTGACTGCAAATGCGGGCCAAAATATGACCCAGACTGCTTGACCCTGGCTGGAAAACCCGGCACATGCGGCCAATTGGTGAGCCCAACGGACACGGATCCTGATGTACCTGATCATATTTGACGTCGATGGAACGCTTCTCGATAGCCAGAACACCATCGTGCATGGCTTCGAAACAGCGTTTTCCGCTGTCGGGCTCCAGGCACCCGATCGAAAGACCATCCTGTCAATAGTGGGGCGGTCGTTGGAAGAGGCGTTTCAGGATCTTGTCGGTCCGAACCACACGCATCTGGTCGCGCAAATGGCGGACGCTTACCGCACGGAAAAAATCGCGCGGCGGACGTCCGGGCTGGATCTTGATCCGTTGTATCCGGGAGCCCGCGAGGCGATCGAACGCCTTCATACACGGCCTGATGTATTGCTTGGCATCGCAACGGGCAAGGCGATGCGCGGGGTTCGGTATATGCTTGATGTTCATGATCTGCATGGACGCTTCATCACCATCCAGACCGCGGACACATCTCCTTCAAAGCCGTATCCGGACATGATCGAACGGGCTTTGCGGGAAACAGGTGCAGAAGCCATAAAGACGGTTATGGTCGGCGATACCGGGTTTGATATGGCCATGGCGCGGTCTGCCGGGGTCCATGCGATCGGTGTGACCTGGGGCTACCATGATCACAGCCAGTTAGTAAGTGAGGGCGCGGAGCGGGTCGTCGACACTTTCGATCAGCTCGGTGTGGCAATCAATGAAATCTTAAAAATTACAGAGGAAGCAGTGTGATGCGTGATTACCTTGAAGCATTGCATGAAGATGCGGCGAAGGATCCGGAGCAACGGGCCCGGGAACTGTCCCGCCGTGAGCTGCCAAAGAGATTCTACAAGAGCGCCGAACACGTTGAAACAGAAGATGGTTTTGCCATTCATCTGGATGGGCGCCCGGTGAAGACACCGGCCAAGTCGACACTTTTGCTGCCGACCGAAGTCTTGGGCGCTGCTGTTGCCGCGGAGTGGGAGGCTCAGGAGAAGGAAATCAATCCGGCCCGAATGCCGCTGACCCGGATTGCCAACTCGGCCCAAGATGCAGTCGCCAAGCGATTTGGCGAAGTCGCGGATGACATCACCGGGTTTGCCGGAAATGATGCGCTTTGCTATCGGGCCGACGATCCGGAGAGTCTCTGCGACACCCAGCGCCGTGTGTGGGACCCGGTGGTTGAATGGGCCGGCGATCAACTTGGCAGACGATTCGTGCTCATCGAAGGCATCATGCACACGCCGCAGGACCCTGCGCTGCTGACCGCGTTCCGCACCAGGATCGGCGAAGACAGCCCTTTGCGGCTTGCCGGGCTTCATACTGTCACCACGTTGACCGGGTCGGCGCTCCTTGCGCTCGCGCTGCGCGAGGGTTTCCTGGACGCGGACAATGTCTGGACTGCCGCCCATGTTGAAGAAGACTTCAACATCCAGCGTTGGGGCGAGGATGCGGAAGCCAAACAGATCCGCGCATACAAGCGCTCAGAGTTCGATGCGGCCGCTCTTGTTCTGGCAAACGCATAAGGCTCGATAGCCTTGATGGTATAGGTCTGAGTTTACTAGGCCCCTGCCTTCGCAGGGGCGGCCTAAGGATGAGATACTTGGCCGATAGGGACATCAGCCTAGATAAAACGTTGTTGCCATCAGGAAGAAGATCAGAACGCCCAAGACGTCATTGGACGAGGTGATGAAGACACCGATGGCCATTGCCGGATCGATGCCGATCTTGTCGAGAATAATGGGAATGGTGGCGCCGACCATGGCTGCGATTGTGGTGACGCACAACAAGGAGAGTGATGTCGCCAAAGCCAGATCAAGCGGCGCTTCAAGCGGCACGATGAAAGAGGCGAGCATGACCAGCGTTCCCAGGATAAGGCCCGCCACAGTGCCATTCAAAAGGGCTGCTAGGAATTCCTTGAGCAGCCGGAACACAATATCACCGGACCAGAGGGCGCCGGTGGCGATCCCCTGAACGGCAACCGCAGAGGCCTGAAGGCCGGCATTGCCCGCCATCGACATGGTCACGGGGATGAAAGCTGCCAGGATCGCAGCTTCGGCCAGCTGGTCTTCGTAGGAACCAACAACAGTTGCCGCAACACTTGCGCCGATTAATCCGGCAAGCAGCCAGGGCAAGCGACCCCGGACGATCCGGAACACTGTGTCATCGGAACGGGATTCGGCAGACACACCGCTCATCAAGAGCATGTCTTCATTTGCTTCATCGGATGCGATCCGGGTCAGCTGCTTTGGCGTGATCCGCCCCACCAAATGGCCGTCCGCACCGACAACCGGGACGGTTCGCATGTCCCGCTTGCGGGCGAGCCGCAGAACCTCTTCCTGGTCCATATCGGCCGAAACCGAAATGACATCGCGATTCATGATGCTGGACAACGGCGCGTCTGCAGGTGCCAGCAAGAGTTTGCCGACTTCGACCGTCCCGGTCAGTCGGCCGTCTTTATCGGTGACATAAACGGTGAAAACCTTGCGTATCCGGTCCGCCTCCGCGCGCATCTGTTCGACGGCTTCTCCGGCGGTGCAGGCCTCCGGCAGCGCGACAAACTTGCGGGCCATAACCCGCCCGGCTGTGTCATCGGCATAAGAGGCGCGCGTCGCAATATCTTCCACATCGGGCAGGCGCGTTATCAACTCATCGGCGGCATCTTCGGGAAACTCGTTGAGGATCTCGATTGCGTCTTCCGGGTCGAGGCCAGCCAGGATGTCCCGGAACTGATCGAGGGTGGACTCCTCCATCAAAATGGACCGGAACTCCGGACTAAGCTCCGCAACAACCTTGATCGAGGGATTGGCCGGGAGCCACTTGAACAGCTTCCGGGCGTGTTTCAGGCGGAGCCGTGTCAGCATCTGCATGACGTCGGTCGGATCCCACAGCTTCAATAGGTCAAGGAGATCTTGCCGTTTGCCGGCCTTGATCATGTCACGCACGGCGCTCAGCGTAGCATCGTTCTCGTCAAGATGTTCCTGGGCCGGTTCGCGGGTCCAGACAAAGTCTGGAGGTGCGGACGCCATTGTGTCGGCTTTGCTCATTCAGGCAGGACTCCGGTTGTCTCCGCATGCTTTTAGAAGTTCAATGTGACGGAACCCTAACAAAGGCGGGCAGTGCCGGGAATCAGTTAGACGTCGAACTCTTCCAGATCGGCAAAACCTTCGCGAAGTTTCTCTGACCAACCGTTGGACAGCTTCTGGAAATACGGGTTGTCCTGCTCGATGCGGATTTGCCGGTCGGTGTTGAAGCTGTCTGTGTTGTAGAGCAGCATGTCGATCGGCATGCCGACGGACAAGTTCGAGCGCAAAGTGGAATCAAAGGACAGGAGGATCATCTTGGCAGCCTCGCCAAGACGCATGTTTTTTCGTGTGACACGATCGAGGATCGGTTTGCCGTATTTGTGCTCGCCGATCTGCAGAAACGGTGTGTCATCCGCGACTTCGATGAAGTTGCCTGCTGCATAGACCTGGAACAGGCGCGGTTCTTCACCCTTGATTTGGCCGCCGAGAATGAAGCTGACATAGAAGTTGTCGGCGTTCGCGGCCAAGGCCTCACCATCGATCGCCTTGACCTCACGAATGGCGCTGCCGACAAGACGCGCGACCTGGAACATGGTCTTTGCGGTCATCACGGTGGTGCGTTCATCGCTTGAGTTGTCGGCGTGCTCGCTCAACAGGGACACGACCGCTTGTGTGACGGCCAGGTTGCCGGACGACAGCAAGGTGATGACCCGCTCGCCGGTGTTTTCCCAGACATGCAGCTTCTTGAAAGACGCAATGTTGTCGATGCCGGCGTTGGTGCGCGTATCGGCAGCCAACACAAGGCCACGGTCCAGTTTAATTCCAACGCAATAGGTCATACGGCTCTTCCCGATCCCGCGAATTTTGGCCGACGCCGTTTAGTCCCAGTTCCCGGCGTTGGCAAGCGGATTCAAAAAGACCCGATTATTGTTGCTGCTGAAGCGCAGCTTGCGCCACATCCACCTCGACATGCAGGTTCTCTTCCTGCCCGCCAAAACGGATCCCCCGGATAGGAGCAGCGGAACGCGAGTCGAGGCCCGTGGTCAAGCGGATATAACGCTCTGTCGGGCAAATAGCGTTGGATACATCGAAACCAACCCATCCAAGCCCCTCGATCCGGACTTCGGCCCACGCATGATGCGCCTCAGAGGCCTGTTCGTCTTCCAGCAGCAAATACCCGGACACATACCGTGCCGGTGTCCCGATTGAGCGGGCTGCGGCGATGAAAATATGGGCATGGTCCTGGCAAACACCTTCACCGGCCGCAAGTGCGGTCGTCGCACTGGCGTGGGTCTCTGTCACGCCTACCTTGTAGTCGACCTTGTCGCGGATGGCGTGCATGAGCTCGTGAAACCCGGCGATCGGATCCGGGACTTCTGCAAGGGCTGCCAGTTTCCGGATCGCCTGGTTCGAATGGGTGAGGGGTGTGACACGGGTGTAGATACGTGCCGGTGCGCTCGCACCCTTTTCTTTGCCGATCACGCCATTGGTTTCCGTCGTTTCCACAGTGCCGGTGGCAGTGATTTCGACGTCTTCAACAGGTCCCGCGCGGGAGACCATATGCACGATGTTGTCAAACGCATCGGAATAGGTTGTTGCACGTTCAATGCCGGGCGCTTCGATATTCCAGTCAATGATCCGTTGCGCAGGATTGTCGACTGGCGTGAGCCGAAGCTGCTGCATGGCGTTGGCAAGCGGCTGATCGTATTTGTAGCGAGTTGTATGTCGGACGAATAATCGCATCTCGGTTCCGAAATTGTTCGGTTAACAGGTCAGGCGAAGTTGTAGTCTTCACATAGTTGGTGGGCGAACTGGTTGTTCTTGCCGATAAAGTCGATCAGGAAATCATGCAGGCCTTCCTGGTAGATGTCCCGCATCTGTTTTTCCTTCAGATCCTTGAAGATGTCGGCTGCCAGATCCAGGCTCGGTTCCCTTGAGCCATAGAACTGACCGAGGTCTTCGGCCGTGTCGGCGAGCCAGTCGTAGCAATAGGCGAGCGACCTCGGCATTTCGCGCCGGAGGATTAGAAATTCGGCAATGTTGAAAGCCTTTAACTGAGCATTTGGGTAAGCAAATCGGTAGCTCCGGCGGCCGGACAAAGCGCGAAGGATTGCTGACCATTGATACCGTTCGGAACTGCCGTCTTCGATGATGTCGTTGTCCGGCAAGAGCACCCAGTATTGATTGTCGAGGATCCGTGCCGTGTTGTCGGCCCGTTCAACAAAAGTACCCATCTGGCTGAAATAATAGCCGTCATCCCGCAATACGGTGTTCAGGAGAGCACCCCGGAACAGGTGTGACCGCTGACTGAGCCAAGCCAGAAAGTCCGGAAGTTTTTCCTGGGTGACTGATTGCGGGCTGGTGTCGCAAAACTCAATCCAGGTCGTATTGATGGCTTCCCAAAGCTCGGCGGTGATGCCTGTGCGCACCGCACGGGCGTTGTTGCGCGACAACTCCAGGCAATTGCGGATGCTGATCGGGTTGTCTTTTGAAAAGACCATGTAGTTCGTGACGTGCCGCGAGTGCAGCTCGTCATGTTTTTCGTGGTAGCCAGTCTCAGCGCCTGAACCGGCCAGAGCGAATTGCCAATGGTGGCCTTCGGCTTGCCCATCGTACGCCATGATAGCCCCACGATAAGCGACTTCCATCAGTCGGGTGATGTTTTGGGCGCGCTCTTGATAGCGCGACATCCAGAACAAGGAGGCGGCGGTTCTACCTAGCATGTCGTCTCAGTCCTCCAGTACCCAAGTGTCTTTTGTGCCGCCGCCCTGGCTGGAATTGACCACCAGGGAGCCTTTCTTCAGTGCAACGCGGGTCAAGCCGCCAGGTGTGATGCGCACCTGATCGCCGATAAGGACGAAGGGGCGCAAATCCACGTGGCGGGGCGCGATGCCGGAGGCAACATGGGTTGGACAGGCCGACAAGGCGAGCGTCGGCTGAGCGATGTAGTTGGAGGGGTTGTTCTGCAGGATTTTCCTGAACTCTGCGATCTCCCGTTTTGAGGCTGTTGGACCGATCAACATGCCGTAACCACCAGATCCGTGAACCTCCTTCACAACGATGTCGGCGAGATTGTCAAGCACATAGGCAAGATCATCTTCCCGCGAACAGTTCCACGTGGGCACATTGTTGAGGATCGGTTTTTGACCGGTGTAGAACTCAATGATGTCCGGCACATACGCGTAGATCGCCTTGTCATCGGCAATTCCGGTGCCGGGCGCATTACAGATCGTTACGTTGCCTGCCCGATAGGCATCAAACAGTCCGGGCACGCCCAACATACTGTCCGGATTGAAGGTGAGGGGATCGAGGAACGCATCGTCGATCCGGCGGTAAATCACGTCGACCTGCTTTGGCGCTCGAGTTGTGCGCATGAAGACCTTGCCGGCATCGACAAACAGATCGCGGCCTTCAACCAGCTCCACGCCCATACTGTCGGCGAGGAAGGCATGCTCAAAATAGGCGGAGTTGTAGATACCAGGTGTCAGGACGACGATGGTCTGTTCTGACTTCGCCGGATCCGGCGCGACGCTTTCGAGCGTCTGGCGCAAGTTTTCCGGATAACGCTCCACGGGAGCCACATTGTGGGTTTGGAACAATTCCGGGAAAAGACGCATCATCGTTTCCCGGTTCTCCATCATGTAGGAGACACCGGATGGGGTCCGCGTGTTGTCTTCCAACACATAAAACTCGTTCTCAGAAACCCGGACCAGATCTGTCCCGATGATGTGGGAATAGACCTTTCGCGCCGGGGTGAACCCGGCCATTTCCGGCAAGAATGCCTCGTTCTGCAGGATAAGGTTCGCTGGAATGCGCCCGGCACGGATAATTTCCTGGCGGTGATAAATGTCGTGCAGGAAAGCGTTAAGGGCGCGAACACGCTGGTCGATACCGGCTGACAAGCGGCGCCATTCTGAAGCTGAGATGATCCTGGGGATGGGATCAAAGGGAATAAGCCGCTCTGTGGCTTCTTCGGCACCATAAACCGCGAAGGTTATCCCGAGGCGGCGGAAGATGGTTTCCGCGTCGCGGCTCTTCTTGGTTAGAAAACTGTTCGGCTTGTCTTGAAGCCAATTGGCAATTCTTGAATATGGGGCTCGTGGACTGCCGTCCTGTTCGAGCATCTCATTGAAAAACCCAGAGGTGTCTGACATTGCCTCCCCGCTTGCTTTGTTGATTAAGACTAGGATGGCAGGCCAGATCTGACAACCCAAGGTCATTTTAACGGCGTATTCTGCCTAATTTCTAGGCAAAATTGATGGGGCTGCGGGCGAAGAAAGCCGGACATTTCGCCAAATCGCGCCGAATTCAGATTGCGGGATCACACCTGCCATTCTCCCTTGTGCTGACTTTGCCGGGTTCGGAGGGCATGCTAGGACCAAGCAAGACAAAGACATTGGGAGACCCAGATGAGAGACGTTCTGGTGGAGTTGGAGCAGCGGCGGGAAACGGCCAAGATGGGTGGCGGCCAGCGGCGCATCGATTCCCAGCACTCCAAAGGCAAGCTGACCGCTCGGGAGCGGATCGAAATCCTTTTGGACGAAGGCTCTTTTGAAGAGTTCGACATGTTCAAGCAGCACCGCTGCACCGATTTCGGCATGGACGAGCAGCACATTCCTGGCGACGGCGTTGTCACCGGCTGGGGCACGGTCAACGGCCGAACCATCTACGTGTTCTCCAAGGACTTCACTGTTTTCGGCGGGTCCCTGTCAGAAGCCCATGCTGAAAAGATGGTCAAACTGCAGGACATGGCTCTGCAGAACCGGGCACCGATCATTGGTCTTTTCGATGCGGGCGGTGCGCGGATCCAGGAAGGGGTTGCCGCGCTGGGCGGTTATGGCGAGGTGTTCACCCGCAATGTTCAGGCATCGGGTGTCATTCCGCAGATTTCCCTGATCATGGGCCCATGTGCGGGCGGTGACGTTTATTCGCCGGCAATGACCGACTTCATCTTTATGGTTCGCGACACGTCCTACATGTTTGTCACCGGACCGGATGTCGTGAAAACCGTGACCAACGAAACGGTCACCGCTGAAGAACTCGGCGGTGCGTCTGTTCACACGACCAAATCCTCAATCGCCGACGGTGCATTCGACAACGATGTTGAGGCGCTTTTGGAGATGCGGCGTCTTATCGACTTCCTGCCGATGAACAATCAGGCAGAGCTGCCCGAGGTCACAAACTACGACGACCCGGACCGGATCGACATGAGCCTCGATTCCTTTATCCCGGACAATCCCAACAAGCCTTACGATATGAAGGAGCTTGTGTTGAAGACCCTCGATGAGGGGGACTTCTACGAGATCCAGGAGAACTTTGCGGGCAACATCATCACCGGTTTCGGCCGCATGGAAGGGCGCACCGTCGGTGTTATTGCCAACCAGCCGATGGTTCTGGCCGGTGTTCTGGATTCAGATGCCAGCCGGAAGGCAGCCCGCTTTGTGCGGTTCTGCGATTGTTTCAACATCCCGATAGTCACCTTCGTCGATGTGCCGGGGTTCTTGCCGGGCACGTCTCAAGAGTACGGCGGTCTGATCAAGCACGGCGCGAAGCTTCTGTTTGCCTACACCGAGGCGACGGTGCCAAAAGTCACGGTCATCACCCGTAAAGCGTACGGCGGAGCGTATGACGTCATGAGCTCCAAGCACATTCGCGGCGACATCAACTATGCCTGGCCGACGGCGGAAATCGCCGTGATGGGCGCGAAAGGCGCTGTTGAGATCCTCTACCGCTCTGAACTGGGGGATCCGGAAAAGATCCAGAAGCGCACGCAAGACTACGAGAACCGGTTTGCAAACCCGTTCGTCGCAGCCGAGCGTGGATACATCGATGATGTGATCCGTCCGCATTCGACCCGCCGACGTGTCGCGAAAGCCTTGGCTTTGCTGCGCGCCAAAAAAGTCGAAACGCCCTGGAAAAAACACGACAACATTCCGCTCTGATTGCGAAAGATGTTTAGCCTCAAACCCGCCGAGAAAAAACTTGGCGGGTTTTTGTTTTTTAGGCTCTCTTCATTGCCGTCGTCTCTTCAAAAGTTGGCCGCGGCCGCGGTGTCTCAATCGATGAAAAGCAGATCCGGGTCTTTACATTCAAAAGCAACATAACACTGCGGATTGTCACGCGTTGCGCCATACTGCGGTGCTAGGGCTTTATCACGTTCACAATATCTGAGGTTCGCGACGAACCTGGAATAAGTGTACTGGCCTGTCGTAAAGACCACCGCTCCGTTTCTAAGCACCATATTTTGTGCCTGGGCACAGGTCATCTGGCGTAGATCCGGCCGAGCTTCTGCAACGTTCGCGGCTGACAGAAGCGAAAGAACAGCGGCGGGGATTAGTAGGGCATGCGGCTTCATACGAACCTCCAGCGTGTTTCAGGCACCGCACTTTGCAGGCCTGGTAGGAAGTAGTATAGCGCGATCAAGCCGCCGGACATGTGACCGGCAACACGGATTGTCTTGCTTTACGGGATGAAGACCTATTGGTGGTTGGCCTGAAGGCCCGGGTCCGGTTCACAGACCGTTGGCGGGATCACTTCGCCAACGCCGCGGGTTGAAAAGCCCGCATACCGCCGATCCTCGTCGAACAGGACGGCAAAACGTGCTGAGTTACGAAGAAGCTGCCAGAAATACCGCATGTTGTCGGCGCAGGCAGGGCAGTCCGGGCGGATGTACCCGTCTCTGTCGGCAGTAAATTTGATCAAGCGGTGGTCAAGCTCGACCCGGATCAAGGTTCTCGGGACCGGAAGACGCCCCTTAATATCAATACTGATTAGTGGAAGCACGGCCTTCTTGCTATCAGGGCACCAAATTGAAAACCGCGAACCGAGCTTGTTCTTGGTCCAATAATGCTGATAGCCATTCACCTTTTCACTGTGCCAACTGCCCACGGTTTCCGAAACGCCCGGCGTGACGGAAAGACCGATAAACATTGCAATTAGAAACAGGCGAGTGAACATCCGGAGCCCCAATGTATGCACTGCTGAAAATACCGAGGGTTGTCTTAAATTTTAGCTAATTCCGCTGAGTAGAAACGCCTTGAAATGACACTTACCGCTCTTGTCTGAGATGCTGCTCATGACGCTTGCTTTTTTTGCCAGTCAGTGGGGCAGACATTTGCCGGTAAAACTTCTTTCGCACCTTTGAGCGAAAAGCCGGCGTAGCTGTCGTCCTTGAACTTCACCGCAATGGCCGTTGCGGCGCGAAGCCGGTGCCAGACATATTCGAACGTGTCGGCACAGGTTGCGCATCCTGTGTCGATATATCCTTGTTCGTTGACCGGAATTTCCATGATCTCGTTGTCGATGATCAGCTTCATGCGTGTGTTTGGAGTGGGTGTTTTGCCGTCAATGACGACATGCAACAAAGTGCCGTTGACTGGACGCTGGGGATGGCACCAAACGACAAAACTCGCGCCGATGTTGTTTGTGGTCCAATAGCGGGTGAAGCCATCGACTTCTCCAGCATGCCACTTTTCGATCGTTTTCGCCTGAACAGAACTCGTCAGGGCAAATCCGATGAGCAGTGATGTTATTAGTTTTTTCACCACGTCGTCTTCCTCCAAATACATGGTAGAATTTGCAATATATTTGTTAAGAAAAAGGAAAATCAGTGCCTTGCCGCAATAGACCGTGATCCAAACCTATCGATTGTTTTGCCTGAACAGCCATAAAAAGATGGTTCTCACATCGTCTGACCACCCTTTGGATAAGTTGCACTGGAGGGGGGGACCGGCCTACAACTCAGAAAACAGATCCAGCTGGGTGGAATTGCATGTTCTCGAAAATACTGATCGCCAACCGGGGTGAGATTGCGTGCCGCGTTATCAAGACGGCGCGGAAGATGGGAATCAAAACCGTTGCGGTCTATTCAGATGCCGATCGGAATGCTCTGCACGTTGAGATGGCCGACGAGGCCGTTCACATCGGTCCGGCGGCAGCTGCTGAATCCTACTTGATTGCTGACAAGATCATCGCAGCCTGTAAGGAGACTGGTGCTGAAGCTGTGCATCCCGGCTATGGCTTCTTGTCTGAGCGGGCAAGCTTTCCGGAGGCGCTCGCAAAGGAAGGTATCGTTTGGATCGGTCCGAACCCGCGCGCGATTGAAGCGATGGGCGACAAGATCGAATCCAAGAAGTTTGCCAACGAGGCGAAAGTCAGCACGGTTCCAGGATATCTCGGTGTCATTGAATCACCTGATCAAGCCGTCGAGATCGCAGAGGACATCGGCTACCCGGTGATGATCAAGGCTTCGGCCGGCGGTGGCGGGAAGGGGATGCGGATCGCCTGGAACGCCGAAGAAGTACGTGACGGCTACACCCGGTCCAAATCAGAAGCTGCATCTTCCTTTGGCGATGACCGCGTCTTCGTTGAAAAGTTCATCGAGAACCCGCGCCATATTGAAATTCAGGTTCTTGGCGACAAACACGGCAACGCGATTTATCTGGGCGAGCGAGAGTGTTCGATCCAGCGCCGTAACCAGAAGGTGATTGAAGAAGCGCCGTCGCCGCTGCTGGATGAAGACACACGCCGGCTCATGGGCGAACAAGCGGTCGCCTTGGCGAAAGCCGTTGACTACGACAGCGCGGGCACCGTTGAGTTTGTGGCTGGCCAGGACAAGAGCTTCTTCTTCCTTGAAATGAACACCCGACTTCAGGTGGAGCACCCGGTTACTGAGTTGATCACCGGGGTCGATCTGGTCGAGCAGATGATCCGCGTTGCCTATGGCCAGAAGCTTGAAATCGCACAGGACGACGTGAAGCTGAACGGCTGGTCCGTGGAAAGCCGGATCTATGCCGAGGATCCTTACCGGAACTTCCTGCCCTCAATTGGCCGACTCGTGCGCTACGTCCCGCCGGAGGAACTGGAAAGCGATGGGCTGACCATCCGGAATGACACCGGTGTGGTCGAGGGGTCGGAGATCTCCATGTTCTACGACCCGATGATTTCCAAGCTGATCACCCATGCCCCGACCCGCGAAGAAGCGATTGACGCCATGAGCAAGGCGCTGGACGGGTACTACGTTGACGGCATTCAGCACAACGTGCCGTTCCTAACAGCGTTGATGAACCATCCGCGTTGGCGGTCCGGCGAACTGGCGACCAGTTTCATTGCAGATGAATACCCGGACGGCTTTTTCCCGGCTGAGCCGGATGACGAAGCGCGGGGCGTTTTGGCGGCCGTGTCGCTGTCCATGGCGGCGATTGAGCGCGAACGTCTCGACCATCTTCCTGGCCGTTTGCGGCCGCACTCCGGTGCCATCCGTGAGGACTGGGTGGTTAAGCTCGACAAGACTTATGTTCCCATTCGTCTTGCGGCCGGTTATCCGGGAACGCCAATTGAGCTTGATGTCGCGATTGGTGACGGGCCTGTCGTCAATGTGGAATCGGATTGGGCGCCGGGCGCTGCACTCTGGAGCGGCCGCGTCGGGGACAAGGACATCACTGTTCAGGTCCGTCCGGTTCGTGGTGGCTACCGCCTCGATTGGCAGGGCTATTCCGTAACAGCAAAGATCATGACGCCGCGTGTTGCCGAACTCGATGAGTTGATGCCGGAAAAACTTCCGCCGGACACATCCAAGATGCTGCTGTGCCCGATGCCGGGTCTGGTCGTGTCTATCGCCGTCAGTGAAGGTCAGGAAGTCAAAGCGGGCGAACAGCTGGCCATCGTTGAAGCCATGAAGATGGAGAACGTCCTTCGTGCCGAGCGGGACTGTGTCGTGACTGCCATCAAAGCAGAGCCGGGCGACAGCCTCGCGGTTGATGCCGTGATAATGGAGTTCTCCTGATCATCGACCGGTTGTGTTCTTGAAAAGTCAGCTGCCGGCCATCCGACAGCTTTTCAGTCATACTGAATTTTCCGGCCCGCAGCCGTTGCGCCGATCGGTTGAGCCGGGTAAACACGGATTTCAAGAACAGTTCTCGGGGCGGGGTGAAAGTCCCCACCGGCGGTATCAGGGAAACCTGGAGCCCGCGAGCGCCTTGGTAGTCCATGTTTGCCAAGGGTCAGCAGATCCGGTGAGATGCCGGAGCCGACGGTTATAGTCCGGATGATAGAGAGCTTGGCTGGGCCGCTTTTCTCAAGCGGTGCAGCTTTTTGGTCTTTTTGAGACTGTTCTGGGTGAAAACTGGAACGGACTTCAAGACAATGGACACCAAATCCTCCTCACTTCAGGCGCAGCCGGTGCTGGCAGCGCTTGCCATGGTCGGGGCAGGCGCCTCATTTGCCCTTGTAAATGGCGCCCTGCAGGCATCGACGATGCGGCTCGGCGTGCCGTCAACGTCGGCAGCTTTCTGGCAATATGCGCTTGGACTTTGCTTTGCGCTTCCCTGGGTGCTCCGGCGCGGGCGAACCGCCTTGAAAACACAACAACTCGGGTTGCATCTCCTGCGGGCTTTCCTGGCCGTCATTGGCATTCAGCTGTGGGTTGCCGGCCTGGCGCGCGTGGAAATCTGGCAGGCGATCGCCCTTGTGATGACGTCGCCGTTTTTCGTCATTCTTGGCGCCCGGATCTTTCTCGGGGAACAAGTTGGCTGGGTGCGATGGCTCGCGACCATTGCCGGCTTTTCAGGTGGGATGGTGATCCTCGAGCCCTGGTCGCAGGCATTTAACTGGGGCGCTTTGCTCCCCGTCGCAGCCGCTGCGTTTTGGGCCGGAACGTCGCTTGTGACAAAGAAACTGACACAGCGGGAGGCAGCCGATTCCATCACGCTTTATCTGTTGCTCCTTTTGACGCCCGTGAATGCGGCGCTTGCCTTCGCCGATGGAGGCCTTGTCGTCAGTGGCGCGGCGCTTGTCCTGCTCGTTGGGGCCGGCCTCTTAACCGTTCTTGCGAACTATCTTTTGACGCTGGCGTATCAAAAGGCGGACGTAACCTTTGTTCAGCCGTTCGACCATCTGAAGCTGCCGCTCAACATTGCCGTTGGCTTCATTGCCTTCGGCTTTGCTCCAACGGGTGCGTTTTGGCCGGGTGCTCTGGTGATTGTCGGGGCATCGCTCATGGTGATGCTCGATGAACAGAGACGGGGAAATGCCGTGGCGAAAACAGCGTGATCCTCTCAGAGACAGCCGATATCAGTCGATCGGCTTGAAGATCGTATCGATGGCTTCGAACATGATGTTGTAGTTTCTGATCTCATGGTCCGAGAAATCGCTATGCGGAACCGCCTTCTTCGCTTCATTGATGAGGTCGGTTTTGATTTGATCAAGATCCAGTCCGACCGCTTCTGCATGGGTGCTGAGTTCCACATGCAGCCTCTTCGCAATCCCCGCATAAGCAACAATGGCCGTGATCGCTTCAGAGGGATCTTTGGGCACGCGGATGTTGAGTGTTTTCTGTTTGGTCACGCCGATGGGATCCTCTGTCAATCAATGCGGGCTCGGCAGGATGTAGGTCGTTGACCGTCCCGGATAAAGGCGAATGTTATTCTTGACGCAGAATACCTCTCGAGTGCTGCGCTGTTTTTGCTGCATAAAGCCCCATTGCAGGTTTGAAACGATCCGCAATACTCTAAGCTTAGAGCCAAGGTAACGCTTTTGGAACAAAGGAAGTGCCGATGACCCAGGATCCTTTGACCGTCCATCTCCTGATTGAGGGCAGGGTGCAAGGTGTCGGATACCGGGCCTGGTGCGCCGAGGAGGCGGTAGCGCGGGACCTTTCCGGTTGGGCGCGGAACCTCAAGACCGGCGCCGTTGAGGCCGTTATATCCGGTCCCTCCGATACTGTGGTTGACATGATGGACGCCCTTTGGCGCGGTCCTGCGCTTGCCCGGGTCACGTCTGTCTCTGATCTCGAACCGGTTGAGCCTGCTACCGGACGTTTCACGGTCCGCGAAACGGTTTAGCATGTGGAAGAAGTGTCCAACCTCTTTACGTGTGTATCAATTTCAAAATAATACATTGAACTGTCATTGAATTATCGCAATCATCTGATCTCACATATGAAACAATCATGACGGTGGAACAGGTCCATCGGAACGAATGCAGGAGTGGTCAGGTGAAGATTGCAATTCTTGGTGGCGATGGGTTTGTTGGCTGGCCGACGTCTCTGCATTTGTCCGACAAGGGCCACGAAGTCCACATCATCGACAACCTGAGCCGCCGCTGGATTGATGCCGAACTCGGTGTTCAATCACTGACGCCGATGGATTCCATTCAGGAGCGGACCCGCATCTGGAAACAGGAAACCGGTAACACGATCCGGTTCCATCTGATCGACATTGCCGAGAACTATGAGGTGTTCAAGGCTTGGCTCGCCGAAGAGCGCCCCGATGCGATCATTCATTTTGCCGAACAGCGCGCTGCGCCTTATTCGATGAAATCGGACCAGCACAAGAACTACACGGTCAACAACAACGTCAATGCGACGCACCACCTGCTCAATGCCATGGTGGAGCTCGATCTGGACGCCCATCTCATTCACCTCGGTACCATGGGCGTTTACGGCTACTCCAATGTCGGTGCGGCGATCCCTGAAGGATACCTGAGCGTTGATGTGGAGACCTTGTCTGGTGCAACCGCCAGCCAGGAGATCCTGTATCCGGCCAATCCTGGTTCGATCTATCACATGACCAAGTGTCTCGATCAGCTGCTGTTCCAGTTCTACGCCAAGAACGATGGCTTGAGGATCACGGACCTTCATCAGGGCATTGTCTGGGGAACGCATACCGAGCAAACGCTGAAGCACAAGCAGTTGATCAACCGCTTCGACTATGACGGCGACTATGGCACCGTCCTCAACCGGTTCCTGATCCAGGCCGCGATCGACTATCCGCTAACGGTTCATGGCACCGGTGGTCAGACCCGGGCCTTCATTCACATTCAGGATTCAGTCCGCTGCATCGAGCTTGCCCTGGACAATCCGCCGGACCGCGGCGACCGGGTGATGGTGTTCAACCAGATGACCGAAACCCATCGGGTGCGTGACCTTGCAGAGCTGATTTCCAGACTGACCGGAGCAAAAATCGCCTATCTTCCAAACCCGCGCAAGGAAGCGCCGGAGAACGATCTGGTGGTCAAAAATGACCAATTTCTGGAACTGGGCCTCAATCCGATCAAGCTGGAAGACGGCCTGCTGAGCGAAGTCGTCGATGTGGCGAAGGCCTACGCCTACCGGATCGACCGCAGCCGTGTCCCGGCTGTCTCTGCCTGGACGAAGGAGATTGCGGTGGACATCGAGCGCGATCCGGAGCACCCGCGTCTGAAATCTGTTTCTTGAAGTCCCAATGGCAAGCGATCATTCGGTCTTTGAGAACGCGGCATATAGTCGACACGCCTATGTGACGCTGGTGACCAATGCTGATTATGTGCTCGGTGCAACCGCGCTCCTGCGCTCCTTGCGGCTCAGTGGAACGCAGGCAGACCTCGTGGTGCTCTATACGCCGGGTGTCGACCCGGGCGATTTGGAAGCGCTCCGCGAGTTCTCCCCGAGGCTTGGCCGCTGTGACCGCCTGCCAACTTCAGACGCGTTTAATGAGCGGCATGAGCGGGGACGGCTGCACAAGGCGGCGCCGTTCACAAAGGGCGGCAAGCCGGTGTTTCACACCCCGCTCGACAACTTCGTCAAACTGCGCCTGTGGCAGTTGGAGGATTACGACAGCGTGGTCTTCATTGACGCTGATGCACTCGTCCTGAAAAACTGCGACAAGCTGTTTGCGTATCCGGAGTTTTGTGCCGCCCCGAATGTCTATGAGGCGCTGGGGGACTTTCACCGGATGAACAGCGGCGTTTTCACCGCCCGTCCGAATGCGTCGACCTATGCGGATATGCTCAAGCAGCTGGATGCCCCTGAGGCGTTCTGGCGACGCACTGACCAGACCTTCCTGGAAAGCTATTTTCCCGACTGGCACGGTCTGCCGGTGTTCTGCAACATGCTGCAATATGTCTGGTTCAATCTGCCGGACCTCTGGGATTGGGATCAGATCCACATTTTGCACTATCAGTATGAAAAGCCGTGGCAAACGGACCACGCGCGGTCAGATCTCTTGCGCCCCCTGATTGATCTGTGGCAGGCCTTCTATGAGGGACGGGATATCGGTGAAACACTCGCCAATCTGCCGTCACCGCCCGCACAGAACTAGAAAAGTCGATCAATGCATATTCTTATCACCGGAGCGACGGGGCAACTCGGCCGGTTTATTGCCAGCCGTTTGCGCCAGGATGGCCACCAGCTCACGTGCCTCGGTCGCACACCGTCCGACAATCCGGCAGACAGATATGTCAAATGGGATCTCGATGATCGGGCATTTGAACTCCCCGCAGCCGATGCGCTGATCCACTGTGCCCTGTCCCATGTGCCGGGCAAGTACCGGGACGGGGAGGGGGATGACCCCCATGGGTTCATTGACCGGAACGTCGAAGGAACGCAGGTGTTGTTCCAGGCGGCAAAGTCTGCTGGTGTCGCTCAGTGTGTGTTCCTCTCCAGCCGCGCGGTTTATGCCGGTGCCGGAGAATGGGGCGTTTTGACGGAAGAGGCGCCTGTCGACCCGGACAGCTTTTACGGCAAGGTCAAATATGCCGGTGAGCTTGCCCTTGAGGTGCTGAGCGATGCCAGCTTCAAAGGCACTGTCATCAGGGCCACCGGCGTTTATGGATGCCCTCCGGGCCTGGAAACCCACAAATGGTCAAAAGTGCTGGACGATTTCGCCAAAGGCGATGCCGTGATTCCCCGGGTTGGCACGGAAGTTCATGGCGAAGATCTGGCAGATGCCGTTGCGCTGCTTTTGGAAAAGCGCGGCGACAGCGAGGCCGTCTTTGATGTGTTCAATGCGTCAGACATGCTGCTCGATCTTCAGGACCTTTTGAGGATCTACAAGGAAACATTCGACCTTGAGTGGCACTTGCCGATCCGCGCGCCGGGACCCGTGGGCGTGATGGATGTCGCAAAATTGGTGAGGCTCGGCTGGTCTCCCGGCGGCAAGGCGAAACTGGAGAGATTCGTCCGGTCATTGCCTGCGCCCGCCCAAACTGAAGCAACAGCGGGTTAAATCTGAAATCCGTTTGGACTACTCCGCAGGCGGGGTTTCGGCTCCTGCCGCGGCGCCGCGTTTGCCGAGTTCCGTGTTCAGCCGCCGCTCGATCGCGGAACGTGGTTCGGTGAAGCGCGCGAGCAAGCTGTAGAGCACAGGCGTCAGGAACAGCGTCAGGATACCGGACAGGAGCAACCCGCCGACAATCACGGTTCCAATTGCAATGCGGCTCTCGGCACCTGCACCGGTCGCCAGCACCAGCGGCATTGCCCCCAATACGGTGGAGACGACTGTCATGACGATCGGCCGGAGACGCAGGACCGTTGAATCGATGACCGCTTCCGTAACGTCCTTGCCTTCATCCCTGAGCTGATTTGCGAATTCGACGATCAGAATGCCGTTTTTCGCCATCAGTCCCACAAGCAATATGATGCCGATCTGGCTATAGATGTTGAGCGACAAGCCGGCCGCCGCCAACGAAAAGACGGCGCCCGCGACGCCAAGCGGCACGGTCAGCATGATCACGAACGGGTGGACAAAGCTCTCGAACTGGGCGGCGAGGACCAGAAACACAATCAGGAGCGCCAGCGCAAAGGTGAACCCAGCACCGCTTGATGTTTCGCGGAACTGTTGCGACTGACCGGCAAGGCTGATCCTGGCCTCTGCGGGCAGGATCTCGGCTGCAGCCCCCTCCATGTATTCGATGGCATCGCCAAGCGAATACCCTTCGGCAATGGAGCCCTCGATCGTGATGGACGGCAACCGGTCGTAGCGGCGCAGTTCTGCAGCCGCAGCGTTGACATCAAGCGACACAAGGGCGCTAAGCGGAACGAGTGTGTCGCCGTCATCTGCACGCAGGAAGATGAACTCGATATCCGTTGGAGAGGCCCGGTCATTGGCCGCAGCTTGAACGAGGACCGGATACTCTCGGCCGCGTTCCAGATAGGTGGTCACTTCGCGAGAGGCCAGCAGCGTTTGCAGTGTCGTTGCAATCGTCTCTACGGAAATCCCAAGGTCATCAGCGCGTTCACGGTCGACGGAAATGTCGAGCTGTGGCTGGTTTTCCTCGTAGTCCATTTCCAGATTGCGCAGGTTCGGGTTTTCCTGACCGCGCTCCAGGAGCTGCGCGGCCCAGACCTTCACGCTTTCAAAGTCAGGACCGCTTACAACGATGCGCAGCGGCGTGCGGCTGCCGCGCAAGCCAAGGCCAGCCGGTGTGATGGGAAAGCCCCGCGCAGCCGTAACCTGGCCCATGCTCGGGATCATGGCCCGAACGACATCGCGGTGGGATTTTTCCCGGTCTTCCCAGTCTGCGAGGCGAAGGACGACAAAGGCCCGGTTCTGACGGCCCCAGGTGCCCGTATAGGTAAAGACTGTTTCGATATCGCCGGAAGCAACGAGTGGTTCTGCAATGCCTTCAACCTGGCGGGAGGCCTGATCGGTGAATCCCACCGTGCTGCCTTGCGGGGCCGACAGGGGCACAAAAACAATTCCGCGATCCTCGCTCGGGGTCAGTTCGCGCGGCAGCTGTTCATAGACGACAAAGCCGAGTGCGGCGATGCTGCCTGCAAGCGCCAGGATGACAAGCGGCATGCGGACCGCAAGCGTGACCACTTTCCGAAACCACCGAAGCACCAGGGTCTCGGCAGGCGTACCTTCATTGGATCCGGCTTGAGGTGTTTTGGATCTGGTCAAAATACGGGATGCCAGCGCTGGGCATGCGGTCAGCGCAACAAAGGTCGAGATAACCACCGCACTCGCCATCACGAACCCGAACTCGACAAAGAGCCGCCCGACCTGACCTTGCAGGAAGGAGAGGGGTACGAACACGGCGATCAGTGTCATGGATGTTGCAAGGACCGCAAATGTAACCTGACGGGTGCCCAGGAAGCTTGCCATCAATGGGCTCTCGCCGAGATCGATACGCCGCTGGATATTCTCCAGAACGACAATCGCGTCATCAACCACCAGCCCGATGGCCAGAAGGAGGGCGAGAAGGGTCAGGACATTGACCGAGAACCCGAGTGCGGAGATCGCCGCAAATGTTCCGATCAGTGCGATCGGGATCGTGATTGCCGGTATCAAGGTTGCGCGCAGGGATCGCAGGAACAACAGGATGACAAGGACAACAAGCCCGAGGGACACACCCAGCGCAATCACGACTTCCCGGATTGAGGCCCCAACGAATATGGCATCGTCCGAGCCGACTTCGATCTGCATGTCAGCTGGCAGGTTCGGCTGAAGCGCATCGATTTCTTCACGGACGGCTTCTGAAATGGCAAGCGTGTTTGATTGGCTTTGCCGGATGACCGCCAATCCGACGGCAGTCTTGCCATTGTTCCGAACAATCGTGTCATCCTGCGCGACGCCGGCAACAACCGTTGCTATATCTCGCAAGCGGATCGGATAACCGCCGACCCGCTCAATCACGACATTTGAAAATGCGTCAACGGTCGGCAGCCGGCTGTTGAGGCGCACAGACAATTGCCGTGAATCCGACTCTAGTTCGCCGGCCGGCAGTTCGAGGTTGGCGCGCTGAAGAGCGCGTTCAATGTCGACAACCGTTAGATTTCGGGCGGCCATGGCGCGGCGATCCAGCCAGACCCGCACGGCTTTTGGCCTGCCGCCATAGGTGTCAATCGATGCGACGCCCGGGACGGTCGCCAACCTGTCGATCACATATCGATCGACATAGTCGGTGATCTCAGCCGCACTCAATCTGTCGGATGTGACGGCGAGGCGCATGACAGGGTCAGAATCCGCGTCGTTCTTGACCACTTGTGGTTCGTCCGCATCGGCCGGAAGATCTGCCCGGACACGGGAAACAGCATCGCGCACATCGTTTGCCGCCGCATCAATGTCGTAGCCGACTTCAAACTCCACGACAACCCGGCTGCGGCCCCGTCGGCTGCTTGAGCTGATTGTCTTGACCCCGGCCACACCAGCAACAGATCCCTCGATGATCTCCGTAAGGTCCGTGTCGATGACTTCCGGAGCCGCACCGCGATAAGTTGTCGTGACGGTGACGACCGCCGTATCGATGTCCGGAAGTTCGCGGACCGGGATGGAGGTCAGGACACCAATCCCGAACACGATGATCAGAAGACTGGCAACGGCGGCCAAAACCGGGCGGCGGATGGCAAGATCGGACAACATGGACCGTCAGCTCCGTTGACGCGGTTGCGCCTTCGCAGCCGTTTCCGGTGTTCCGGAGGCATCATCCTGGGCTTCCGGCTGGCCTTCGATCACCTCGATCTTGCTGCCATCGCGCAGCGATTGGATCCCGCGGTAAATAACGCTTTCGCCGGTTTCCACACCCTCCGAGATTTGGACGAACCCGTTGCGGCGCAGACCAGTGGTCACATTACGCCGGTCGGCTGTGTCTCCATCTGCGACAAACAGGAAGATGGTCCCGCCTTCGACCTGGAGCGCCTCTTCCGGAACAACAATCGCCTGCCGGATACTCAATTCGATCTCGAGCCGCATGAACATCCCGACCGGCAAGACCCGATCCGGGTTGGGCAGGCGGGCCCGGACACGGAAGGACCGGGATGCTTGATCGACACGGCTGTCAATCGCAGCAACGTTTCCGGTGAACGAGCGGCCAGGAAATGCTGCGCTGGTGGCGGTGACCGGCTGGCCTTGCACAATCTGCCCGTAGACCGTTTCCGGCAAGCGGAATTCGATTTCCACCTCGGCCAGATCATCCAGATGAGTGAGTACGGTGGAGGTTTCCACCCGGGCTCCAAGATCAATCGAACTGATGCCCAAAACACCAGTGAACGGGGCTCGGATTGTCCGGTCCGCCAAGCGGCGCTGTGCCCGGTCGAGTTCGGCATTGGCGATGGCAAGTTCGGAGCGCAATTGTTCCAGGTTTGCCTGACTGATGGTGTTGGTCTGGCGCAGGGCTTCCGCGCGTTCCATGGCGAGGCGGCGTTCATTCACGCGTGCCTTGGCTTCTGCAAGTGTTGCCCGTTCAATCTCATCATCCAGCCGCGCAAGAACGGTGCCCGCCGTAACTTCTTGGCCGGACTTGATGTCGATCTCGACAATGCGTCCCTCTGCCAGGGGCACGATATCGACAGCCCGCAAGGCGCGTGTCGTACCGACTGCTTCGGCAAAGACAGGGAGTTCTGTTTCCTTGGCAGGAACCGCCTCAACCTTGACCGTTCGGGCACCACGTTGGCTGCGTTCACCAGAGCCCTCGGCCGCGATCGTCATGTGGGTTTCGTAGTACCAGTAACCGCCGCCGGCGAGCCCAGCCAGCACACACAGCACCAACAGTTGCTTGAAAAATCCCATTATCCAATGCCTTCGTCGGAATGGTCCAGCGTGACACCGGGTCAGCATTGGTCCTTGCAACTTATAGATATATTGCCGGTGGCAATCAGATCAAGTCAGGCGGGGCGGTCAAGCAAGACGGGATAAGAGATGACGCAGCGGATCTCTCCAATCTCCGCACGGCTGTGGTGAGCCGTGCGGAAGTTGTTTGTGCACGAGCCGATTAGGCCGCGCGGATGCCGTCGAAGAACTGGTCGACTTTCGAGCTCAGGGTCTTCGATTGCGCCATCAAGGCTTCGGCAGTGGACAAGACGTCGGTCGCATTGCGTCCGGTCGATTGCGCGCCGCTGGAGACCTGCGACATGGTCTCTGAAATCGCATCCGTGCCGGATGACACTTCGTTGACGTTCCGCGAGATCTCCGTTGTTGCCATGCTTTGCTGCTCGACGGAGACCGAGATGTCTTGGGAGATCTCGGTCATTTCACCGATGACGCTGGCAATGTCTTTGATTGCCGTTGCTGTCTGATCGGACACAGACTGCATGGCCTGGATCTGTGTGGCGATTTCCTCGGTCGCCTGGGCGGTCTGGTTCGCAAGCGATTTCACTTCGGACGCAACGACGGCGAAGCCCTTGCCGGCTTCCCCGGCGCGGGCGGCCTCGATGGTCGCGTTCAAGGCCAGGAGGTTGGTCTGTGCCGCAATGTCGTTGATCAGGCTGACAATCTGGCTGATCCGGTCCGTGGTTGCGACAAGGCTCTGAACCGTCTCATCCGTATTGGCCGCAGCTGTCGAGGCCTTGCCGGCAATGCTTGCCTGGTCTTCAACCCGGCGGGCAATTTCTGCAATCGACGAGGTTAACTCTTCGGAAGCAGCTGCAACCGAGCGGACGTTCGCGGCGGTGTCGCCCGTTGTCTTGGCGGCTGAGGCTGCATCGTTGGAGCTCTTCTCTGAGGTTTCCGCCAGTTCACGGGCCGTGCCTTCCAGCTCGCCCGTTGCATGGGCAACGGTTTCCAATACACCGCGGATTTCGTGGTTGAAGTCGTTCAGGAGGCGATCGACCGTTTCTGCGCGGTTTTGCTTGGCCAGCTGCTCGGATGCCTGTTCCGCTTCCAGTTGCCGCTGGGCCTTGCCATTTGTCTTGAAGACCTCCACCGCATTGGCGATCGACCCGATTTCGTCCTTGCGTTCTACGCCTGGAACCGGGCAATCAAGATCGCCGCCAGCAATCTCGCTCATGGCCCGTGTGACCGATGCCAAAGGCCGCGCGAGCAACGTCTGGAAGAGTGAGCCAAGGATCACCAGCATCAGGACCGTTGCGATTGCTGTGGCAATGAATGCCGAATTGCGAAGGCTCGCCAAGCTGGCATAGGCCGCATCCCGGTCAAGGGACAGGCCAATCTGCCAATCAACCGGCAGGCCTTCGATTGGAACAAACTGGATGATGCGATCGCCGAACTGCGTCGACGCATACTGTGTATCGCTGGAGACAGAAACAGGGTCGTTCGGAAACAAGTCTGAGAGTGGTTTGGATACCAGCTCATTCTCAGGATGTATAAGGATCGTTCCGAGCGAGTCGGTCACAAACACGTAGCCGTTTCCGCCAAGATCGGACTCTGAGAGCATTTTGGCGATCTCTGTAATATCGAAGTCACCGCCGACGACTCCAGACAAGGTGCCACCCGATTTCACAGGCGTTGCCGCCGTCACGATTAGGCGATCGCTGGATGCGTCCTGATAGGGCGCGGTGATCGTCGGGCCGTTTTCCGCAACAGCGTCCTTGTACCAAGGGCGGACGCGCGGGTCATAGCCCTCCGGCAAGTTGGTTTCCGGCCAGATCGTGAATGTGCCGTCTTCCTGTGCGCCGAAATAAGTGCCATCGAAGTTGGACGTCAGTGTCGGCAAATCAAAGAACTCAGCGCCGAGGCTCTCCTGCCGGGCAACGCCTTCCGCTGTGGAGGTAATCAGCATCAAACGGGCCTGGAACCAGTTGCGGACCGAGTTGGCTTCCGCAAAACCGACCCCGGTCATGTAGTCCCGGATTTCCTCTGACTTCGCGGAGCGTTGCAAGGTGTCGTTGAAAAGGCCGAAGCCTGCGAAGATGGCGATGATCACTGCGGCAGCAGCCAGCAGGATCTTGGTGATGATGCTCTTGGCAGCATGTTTTGTGGACGCTTGTGTCACAACCGATGTCCCAGATGTGTTGAATTGGTCGGACACTGCCTGTTTTCGATAAATAAAGACTAAATTTCGATGTGTGTGACGCGTAATAGCGTCATCCATCTGAGATAACTCAAAGTATTATTGTAATTAATGACAATGTATTTGTGGTGATTTTGTTTTCAGTTTCACTTCATTTGGTGTTTGAGCAGTCTTCAGCAAAATCACTGGGCACTTAAGCAGAGGTCGTTGGCCCAAAAATTTTCTCAAACTCGGCCCTGAGCACGCTGTCGTTCTCCGCCATTGTCACCGGGATGCCCAGATCCACCAGGCTCGTGACCCCGTGTTTGCTAACGCCGCAGGGCACAATCCCGGAGAAATGGTCCAGCTCTGGTTCCACGTTGAAGCTGATGCCGTGAAATGTCACCCATTTGCGCATGCGAATTCCGATCGCAGCAATCTTGTCTTCAACGTTTGTGCCGCGTTCCGGCCGGCGGACCCAGACGCCGACACGGTCTTCCCGGCGTTCGCCGCGAATGTGATAGTGCCAGAGCGTGTTGATGAGCCAGGCTTCTAGCGCCGACACAAACCCGCGCACGTCCTGTTTGCGGCGTTTGAGGTCAAGCATGACGTAGGCGACACGCTGGCCCGGGCCGTGATAGGTGTGCTGGCCACCGCGGCCCGTGCGGTAGACCGGAAAGCGGTCCGGTGCGATCAGGTCCTGGTCGTCGGCTCTGGGACCGGCGGTATAAATCGGCGGATGCTCCAAAAGCCAGACCTGCTCATTTGCCTCGCCCACTATGATTCGCTGGACCCGTTCGTCCATTTCCCTCGAAGCCGCTTCATAGTCGACCAGGTCGTCAGAGATGCGCCATTCGACGGGTGCCGAGCCGGTTTCCGGCAGAAAACTGAAGTTCAGGGCGTCGCGGAGGTCAGGTGACATGTGGATGACACTTCTTTGTTTTTTGAGCAGGCTGCCGATCCCGTGGTAGGATCAGCGCTGGCGGATGTTCGCCCTATTTAAGGACTAAGGCGTGTTATGGCCACCTTTGATGAAATCAATGTCGATATCTCAGTCGTGCTCGGCGAAAACCATATGCCGGTGCACCAACTGCTGCGCATGGGCCGCGGAGCGGTGATCGATCTTGATGTGGATGAAGATGACGACGTCAAGATCTACGCCAACAACACGCTCGTGGCAAAAGGGCAGGTGGTGCTGCTCGGTGAACGCATCGGCATTTCGATCACGGAAGTCCTGATGCGGCCGCCGGAAACCCGCCCGATGCGCACAGAAGGACCGCTTTAATCGGGCGCTTTTAAAAAAGTTAGGCGCCTGTGAATTATTGCAAGTTCGGCTCTTGCGCCTCTCAGAACCTTTTGCTACATGGAGCGCCTCGACGCGATCAGCGCCGGGAAAACTGACTAAGCGGTCGTGGCGGAATTGGTAGACGCGCAGCGTTGAGGTCGCTGTGGGCTAACCCCCGTGGAAGTTCGAGTCTTCTCGACCGCACCATCAATCACACTACCAAGTGATTGAGTTCATAAAGAAGCCGGCCCTTGGGTCGGCTTTTTTGTTTTTGGTATTCGCCCCATTTTCGCGTCGACTGCAGGCCTAGGAAGTCTGAAGTTCGCGCCCCCTTCGGTACCGCATTGCTGATGTGCTCGAACCTTGAGCTTAAAAAAAGACCCACCAACTGGCGTTGGCGGGTCAGCAGGAGGAGAACGCAATATGCTGCAGGGGGAACGCAGCAGGCCTTGCGTTGAGACAAGATCCAAGATCGGGATCTGAGTTTGTTACGCACTCATTTTTGATATGGATTTTCAGATGTTGGAATTTTTACTGCGTTTTTCGGTTTTTTCAGAGCTGGACAGGTTTTCTTATGTCCTTAGATCCGACCGGCTACCCATCGCCTGATGAGCTGAGAGCTGGGTCAAGAGATCATAAAGGCCAGCGGATCAAGACCGGTTTTTTGCAGCCAAGCGGTTCGCATGACAGCCGGCTCGCGATGAAATCGGCCACGTCCGCGCGCGCAATGATGCCATTGCGCCATTTTTTCGGGTCTTCCAGAACCTTGTACCGCCCGGATTTGGGTTGATTTGTCAGAACGCCCGGCCGAACGATCAAGTAATCAAGCCCGCTTTCCGAGATCATCGCTTCCTGGGTGGTTTTATCCGCATATGCGCGTCCGAGAAGCGCCTTGAACGGGAGGCGTTGCAGCGGATTGACGGCTGAGCGGCTATCACCGGCCCCAAATCCCGTCACGGCTATGAGACGGTTGATGTTGACATTCTCCATCGCCGGAAGCAGCACCTGGGTGGCTTTTGAAAACAAGGTCACCGGGCCGGTGATCATGTCCAGGGACGCCGGAACGCCCAAGGCCAGAACCACTGTGTCGATACCGCCGAGTGCTCGATCGATGTCGCCGCGATCCAGCGCATTGCCTTGGAATGCTTCAATCGCGCCGGTTTTGCCCATCGGAGTTGTTCCACTGCGAGACATTGCGCGCACGGCGTGACCTTTCTCCGCAGCTGCTAGACAGACTGCTTTGCCAATGCCCCGGCTGGCGCCGATCACCAATATGTTCGCCATCAGACCTCCAAACCTTGTTCGTTGAGCGTTTTAGACCGCTCGTGCCTGCGGATGAAAATCGGCCAGGAAGGCCTACCGGCAAGCGTGGCCAAACACCGCAGGAACGGTTTTTGTAAGGAGAGGCGTGCCGATCAAAGACTGGTTGGAGCATCGCTGATCAGGGCAGTTGCTCTGCCCTTCGCCCAGCGTTCTTCAGGCCGCAGGCGTATCTCCGGATGAAAAACCGATGCGTCCGATCATTGGCAGTTTTAGAGAAAAGTCATTGAGATCAATGCCGTAGGTGAGGCCCAAGATATTGAGCTCCAATCCTTCCTCCCAGGCAACCAAAACCCCAAAGAGCCCCATCAAGGACAGTTGGTAGCCGGTGCCACTCGGTGCTGAGGCCCACAAACCGGAGGCCAGGTAGTCCTTGCCAACAGCGGTTGGGGGCAGGTCCAGCCGCAATTCAGGGAGTACTCTGCCAAGATGGGCGACAAATGTATTCGAGTTGGGGCCGGGCCAGACTGTGTAGATGCTGTTGAATTCGTAGGCGTCAATAGCAGTTTGCAGGCGCACGATCGCCTCGTTTGCCGGTTCGCCGCGCAGTTCTGCCAGAAGCTCTGGTTCGGAGCCGAACCAGCGGCTGTCCGGTGCACGCCGGGAGGCCCGGACGGCGTTGCCGCCATAGCGGACCCGCCACCCCGTAACTTCATAAGTGGTAAAATGATCGGCATTCGCCGGTTTCACGGATATCCAGCTGTGGACACCAAAATAGCCGCGCCAGCTGAACGCCCGCGCCGCATAAACCTGAACGATTGCCTGCTGTTCCGTCCGCGGATCTGGCGCAATGCCAATGGGCTCCCGGTTGGCGGTGCTCCAGTGGGTGTCCGGTGACCGGACGCCGGACAGATAGGCGGTCAGCCCCAGCGCCAAATTGAACAGGATAAAACAGGCACTCCAGATCAAGAGCCGACGCATGATGTTCCTTTCGTCATGGAGGTTCTTGATTGGAGGCAATTTTGGTTTTCTTTTGACCAAGACACTGGCAGCGCACTCCGCCTACAAAGACCGGGCACAGCGAAAGCCGATATAGACCACCGCTGTGCCAGCCGATTTTTTTGCGATGTGATCCCGATGCATTTGCCGCGGCCCATACCACCAAGAGCCGCCGCGCGTGGTTTTTTGACCGCCCGCGCCATTTTCGGTCCACTCCCAGACGTTTGCGCCCATATCGTAGAGACCGTTGACACCGGGCCGTGTTGTTCCGGCTGGAGCATGGCCGGTGCCACGGCGCAATACAGCACTGACGTCAAGAGCTGGTGAGGCGCCGCAACCCTCAAGACAGTTGGCGCCTTCCGGGCTCTTCCCGGTCGGGTAGGGGTATGTCACACCCGGTTCGAAGGGCGCGGGCGGTGAGATCCGGCGCTCCGTGTAGGCTGCTTCGCCCCACTCCGCATCAGTCGGAAGCCGTTTTCCGCGCCAGCCGCAATAAGCTGATGCCTCCTCGAAGGTCACGTGCACGGCGGGCTCCGTGTCCAACGCAGGAAGGCCGAAGGGCGTTCGCCATGTCCAGCCAGGTTTTTGAACCCAGCCGGATTCATACACTTCCCCGCCGCCCGCGATTTCCGCCGACGTCGTTGTGTTTGTGGCATCAATGAACTCGCGGAAGGCGCCGATTGTGACCTCGGTCCTGTCTATTTCAAAGCTGCCGATATTGACCATCTCTTCGGCCTTCGCGTTGCCAGCGAAAGCGAGCATAAGAAACAGGCACGTCAAACTTCGCATAAGCACTTTCTTTGTCGTCTCTGGTTTGCCCTGAGAGGTGGACGGGCAAATATTTGCGATGGGCTTCCCGCCGAAGCCGCGTACAGCACCGCTTTTGGAATGCTTACTCACATCGAGCCGTCGTCCGGGACTGCGCGGTTTGGTGGCCGCGCAGGAGTAAAACGACGCCCTCAGAGTTGTTCACTCAAGAAGGTCGAGAAGGCATCCCAGCTCGCGGTATCAGCCCGTTCCTGGTAACGGTTCGAGCCGAAGACTGTGAAGGCATGGGGCGCGCCAGAGTATACTTCTATGGCGTATGGCGTGCCGGCGGTTTCCAGCTCTTTGGCGAGCGTTGCAACATCATCCAGCGTGATTGATGTGTCGGCGCCACCGTGCAAAACCAACAGCGGTGGTTCATTGCCGGTCCAGGATTGACCCTCGGGTGTGGACAGTCCGCCGTGGAAGCTGGCATAACCGGTCGCCATGCCGGACATGTCGCTGCGTGCCATTTCAAGGGCGACCGCACCACCAAAGCAGTACCCCATAACCACCATTTGGGTGTCACCTGCCAGTTGTTTCGCCTGATCAACACCTGCTTGGATCAGGGACCTCATGCGATCGCGGTCCTGATAGAGAGCGCCGGTTGCAGCCCGGCGATGGTCAACTGTTTCGGTTGGTGTGTCATTGCCGAACATATCAAGGGCGAAGGCGTTGTACCCCATGTCTGCGAGCATATCCGCCCGTTTGCGTTCGTAATCGGTCATGCCGTCCCAGTCATGAACGATCAGAACAAGGCCTTTCGGGTCTTCAGCCTTGGCAAAGTATCCGGTGAAGGCTTCTCCGGAGACATCATAGGCAACATCTTCGGCTAGGGCTGGACCGGTCAGCATTATCGCAGCCAGAAGCGGTATCGTGAAACGCATATCAAATCCCACCTTATATCGAGTCGTTAACGTGCTCTGCGGCCTCCGCCGCTGACCAAACGTCAGATAGAACAGGTGGGCTCCATGACAATCTCGTGTGCATTTGCGCTAGTGTGACTGCGCGTGAGGTATGCCGAAACACGTGGAGCCCTTTGAATACGGCGCCACAGCGCTATATCCCAACTGCGTCAATTCATTCTTGAACCACAGCCCCAGACAGAAAGCTCAAACGGCAGTGTTGGGTGCCTTTTCCTGCGAAGTCTTATGGACGAAAAGCTCTCATTGAACTATCGAACCGCGCTTCCGGACGCCTTGCGCGTGCTTTTGGAAGACTATCCACGCACCGGATGGACGCAAGATTCTGGCTACAACGGTCTGATTCAGTTCTGGCTCGAACGGCACATGATGTTTCGCGATCTTCTCGCGCGCCTGAATTCCCTGTGCGAGCATCGGCTTGATAAAGCGATTGCGCCAGAGGTCTTTGCATCAAACCTTGCCCAATACGGATCCCTGCTGGTTTCTGAATTGCATGGGCACCACACGATCGAAGATCACCACTATTTTCCGTTACTTGTGTCTAAAGACAATCGGCTTTCTCAGGGGTTTGAGTTGCTGGACTCCGATCACCATTTGCTGGACGCCTATCTGCAAGGGTTTGTTGATCAGGCCAACGCCGTCTTGTCTCAGCAGAATGAAGAAACAAACGCTGTCTCTGCTTTCCATGATACAGTCGAGCGACTGTCCGAAAAACTTGATCGCCACCTGATAGACGAGGAAGAGCTGGTTGTGCCGGTCCTGCTGAAGTACGGCGCGCATGGTTTGTGAGTTGTCAGCAGTTGCTCGTACGCATCGTCATTTGTAGTGCGCGCGCCGGTCGGAGAACTTGCGGACCCGCTTGCGCCAGGCCCGGTAGCTGGAGGGTTTCAAGCGATCCCGCATCAGCGCTTTGACCTGCGGTTCATAGAGCCCGTATTCCAACTCAATCTCGGCAAAACTAACGTGATCGGAAAGGGCCATCTCGATCACCTCACTTGCATGCTCCTCAGACAGCTGGGAGGGATCCGTCAGCTTTTTGCGTCGGGTCGAAGACTTGGTTTTCAGTGGCAGCATGTCTTGTTCAGCGTTACTCGACCTCAATTTGAACCTCGTTATATCTCTTGGCCGGGAGCACAGACGGTGCATCATAAAATGCGAATGAGACCGGGCCGGTTGTTGTAAAACCGTGCTCTTTCAGACTGGCAAGCAAATGCATCGCCTCATCCGCGAAATTCTGATCCGACCAGCGGCCGGAGAAACTGCGAACCGCTACCTTTCGTTCGCCAAGCGTCGTCGCTTCAATGCGTGTATTGATCGGCTCTGCTGCGGAAGCCGCGTTGACACCGTCAGGCAAAAAGAAAAACATCTCCCAGTCACCATCCACCAGATCGCTTGTCGTGCCTGATCGCGGAGGTGCGTTGTTTGAACCATATGCCCGCTGCAAAACCGGCGCGGTCATGTCGTAGTGATGCCGGTCTTCGTTGTTTCCTGTGATGTAGCTGTAAAGGGCGTTGAAGCCGCTTCGGGTTGCCGCACTCCGGCCGTTGTTTTCGATGATCCGGACCGCATCTGCCGAAGGGTAATGCCGGATCTCGAACTGCCTGTGTTCCTGCAAAAGCTCATAAGCGGGCTGCTGAAGTGTCGCCCGATCGTGATTTGCGCGTACCATCAAGGTCTCCATGAAAGGTGTTGTAGTGCCAAATGGTGCATCGGCGAACGAATGCCAGTCCCGTCTGTTCGCCAGGATGCGGCATCTCTGACAAACCCACTCAAGAACTGCGGGGTCGATAAACAGGCCAGCAATTTGTACTGGGATCGATCAGTCCAGCTTTTATGCGCAAAATCCGAAAACAGAATGCTGAATTGTCCAATTTATACGGAAAATAAAAAATCTCATCTTCGCGGCAACACGCTGTTCAAGGAGATGATGTATGAAAGCGATGGTCTTAAAGGCATATGGTGAGGCTGCAGAATTTGAAGCTGTCCAATTGCCGGATCCTGAGGTGAAACCCGGACAATTGCTCGTGCGTATTGGTGCGACCAGCGTCAACACTGTTGATACGATGATCAAACAGATGGGGACCGACCTTCCGCTGTCTCCAGAGTTGCCAGCCCTCTTGGGAATGGACTTTGCCGGCACGGTTGAGGCCGTGGGCGAGGGCGTTGACGGCTTTGCTCCGGGCGATGAGGTTTATGGCTGCGCTGGTGGGCTGGCCGATCTGCCGGGCGCATTGGCGGAACTGATGGCAGTTGATGCGCGGCTCATTGCCAAGAAGCCCCAGTCTTTGACCATGCGCGAGGCAGCAGCGCTTCCGCTTGTTGGTATCACCGCGTTTGAGGGTCTCACCCGCGCTGGCGTCAAAGCAGGCCAAAAGGTTCTGGTTCATGGTGGCGCTGGTGGAGTTGGACATGTTGCAGTCCAGCTTGCGAAGTATTTTGGTGCGGAGGTCTATGCGACCGGCTCCAAAGACGCGCAATTGTCTGCGATCAAAGGATACGGTGCGACAGCCATCAACTATACGTGCGAGGCGGTCGCCGACTATGTGGCGAAATACACGGATGGCCAGGGTTTTGATGTTGTCTTTGACTCCGTCGGCGGCGCCAATATGGCAAACTCATTCGAGGCAGCAGCACTGAACGGAAATGTCGCGTCTACAGTGGCGCTGGTCGAGCTGGACTTGAGCGTCGCCCACTTTAAGGGCTTGTCCCTTCATGTGGTCTTTATGCTGATCCCCATGCTGCATGATTTCAAACGCTCAGAGCACGGCGTCATCCTCACCAAACTTGCCGAAATCGTTGATGCTGGGGAGCTGAAACCGCTTTTGGATGCAGCGCGTTTTCACCTTCCGGAAGTTGGGGCGGCCTATGACCGGCTGACAAGCGGGCAGGCGATCGGCAAGGTCGTCGTGGAGCTCTAGTCGCAAAAAAAGCATGGAGGTGGGATGCCAATTTAACTCGACATTCTACGCCAATAAAATTGGCCGCTCTGACTGTTCGGTTGGGGCGGCCTTTGCCAATCAACAAATTCGAGCACAGCGTTCGATATCGGACGCGCGCTGTTTAAACTGGGTTTTGCGCACCAGCGAAAAAAGTCAGCCGACCATCGCCATCGAAGATTGGCCTGATGCGCAACCGGTTCATGAAAGGCGTGCCGTCTTTTCGATAATTCAGAATATCGATTGTAAAGCGCGTTTGGGCTTTCAAACCCTGGCGGATTGCTTCGATCGCGAAAGGGTTGGTTTCCGGACCTTGAAGGAAACGGCAGTTGCGCCCAACGGCTTCCGCCGATGTGTACCCGGTCTGGCGTTCGAATTCTTCACTAACAAAGATCATCGGATTGTCCGGGACATTCGGATCGGAAAATACGACGCTCATGTCCTGTTCTTCAGTTTCCAAAAGAGATCTCAGTTGATCGTCAGTTAGAGAGGTGACCATGGCGCTTTCCTCCGGATTTTATCTTGCGGCATGACCTTAGATGATCTCATCGACGCGCCATATTCAACAAAAGCGCAAGCTAAATTCTCATGGCCTCGCTAATGCTGTCCGTCTTGTCGCCTGGATGTCTTGCTCTATCTGGCTGGCGACTGACCGCAAAGGCAACTTACCTCCATTTCTGACGGAAGCTTTGCATGGCAAAGAACATTCTTGGCGATCTTCTCGAGAGCTGTTGTACCGACCCGATGACCGGATATCTTCGGGATGGGTTTTGTGCAACGCATGATCAAGACCGAGGGAGCCATGTTATCTGCGCTGTGGTGACGGAGGAATTTTTATCCTTCACCAAGGCACGCGGGAACGATTTACAAACGCCCATTCCAGCCTACGGTTTTCCTGGACTTAAACCGGGAGATGGTTGGTGCCTATGCGCCCTTCGCTGGAAGGAGGCGCATGAAGCGGGGGCGGCGCCAAAAATCAAAGCGCGTGCAACACATAAAAGTGCTCTTAATTTCGTACCGAAGGATGTGTTGCTTGCCTATCGGATTGATTGATGTGCGCTGCAACGAAGCAGGAGCAAGCTCTGCTTTGAACCGCTTTGGCGAAAAACATCACCGGCTGTCCGGCACCTGCTTCAGGCAAAATTCACGTGGCTGCTCTTTGCCTCGGAGGACATCATGAACGGTTTGCTACTCAGTTTCAGCAGTTCATGGTTCTTAGGCTTGGTCGCGCTTGTTGTGGTGTTATGCGGATTGGGGGCGGCCCTGTTTTTCCGCTTTGTGCCCGTGACCAAGGCAGATGTTCCTGCGGTGACAACGCGGTCCGCCGCTGGTGATACGGAGCTTGCTGGCGGTTTTTATGCTGTCCGCCCGCTTGCGGCAGTCAACCTGTTTGCACTGGAACAGCAGATTGCTCAGACCGCCCGTACACAACGCGTGTCAGGTTCACTGGATAATTTACCGCTCGTATTCGTCCATCGCTCGAAGGTCTGGGGGTTTCCGGATGTCACCCAGGTCTGGGTGGAGGGCGATTTCGTCCACATCTACTCGCACCTTGTTTATGGTGGCTCTGATCTTGGTGTGAACCAGGACCGGATGGTTGGCTGGTTCGCAGCTCTTGGCATTCAGCCTTAGAGGTCGGGCACGTCCAAATTCTGAATTGCTGTAGACGTCGCTTCGGCAAACCCGCTTTTGGTTTTAGCGCTGAAAAGCACCGACCAAAGCCGACGATTTGATCTGGTAGGGTTTGAAGACCATTGTCATTATTTGCAGTTGAACAAGTCACCCGTTAGAGCTCAAGAAAATTTCTTTGTATATTGTGCTGAAATTACAAGCTTGTGTTCGTGTTTTCTTTAGTCTTTGCTCATGAATATGACTGTTGAGGCGTTGTTTTGCCTTAGAGGAATTTGCGCGTGTGATCTGATGTGAGTGCCAATGAAGCAACCTGCTCAGTTTGACGAGAAGTCCCGCTTTGAAGCTCCGGAATACGATCTCCTGCGTGCCGCATATGAAAATCTGCCGCAACCTGCTTGGGTTTTCGACAGAGCTGGTCGGTATGTCTTCCAAAACAAACTTGATCGAGAAGCCTTCGGAAACCTGATCGGCAAACGGGCCGACGAAACACGCATGCCCAAGGAGCAGGTCGAGCTTTGGGCCACGATGCATAAAAACGTATTGGCGGGGGAAACGGTCCATTGCATGACCGAAACAGAGACCCGCCATGGCCGCATAATGTCTGAAACGACCTTGGTGCCACTTATCATTGGCGGCCGCATCGTCGGCGGGATTGGTGTTGCGACAGACAAGACTGCGCTTGTGGCGGCAGAACGGCAAAAAGCTGCGGCACAAGCGCGTCTGGAAACTCTTTTGGCCTTATCGTCCGATTGGTTGTGGGAAGCAGATGCAGAACATCGACTGACGCGCATCCAGGGCGATGATGGCTTGATGGTCAAGCAATTCCCAGACTGGACCGGCAGCAAGCTCTGGGAAATCATAGAAGACAAAGCGGACCTCGACGGCAACCCGGCCAAATTGCGTGATGTCTTGACCAACCGGCAAGCCATTGAGGGCTTTATCTGTGAGCTCCGAGGGCGTGATGGATCTGCGTCTCATTTCGAGGTCCACGGTGAACCGCGTTACGATTCCAAGGGCAATTTTCTCGGTCATTGGGGCGTTGCGCGCGATGTGACCCGCCGGGAAGCTCTGACCCGGCGTCTGAAGTTTGCTGATCAGATTATCAACGCGACGAGAACACCGGTCATCGTTGGAGATGCAGATGGTGCCATCGAATGGGTAAACCCGGCTTTCGAAGAACTGACTGGATACTCCTTGGAAGAAGTCGCAGGCCGTAAACCTGGCCACTTCCTGCGCAGTGACGAAACCGATCCTGAAACGTCCGCACGCCTGACAGCCGCGATCCGTGCCGGTGAACCGGTTCGTGAAACCATACTCAATCAATCAAAATCTGGTCAAAAGTATTGGCTGGATATGGAAATTCGCCCGCTTCGAAATGATGCTGGTGTTTTGACGGGGTATATGGCGATAGAGGCCGATGTGACCGCTCTTGTTGAGAGCCGTCAGCGATTGCAAGCGATTGTCGACAACGTCACGGCGGGTGTGGTCCTTCATGGTCAAAACGGCGAAATTATTGCCGCCAATCCGGAGGCTTGCCGTCTTCTTCATATGAGCGAAGCGCAAATGCGTGGTCAGGAAATCATGGACCCGACTTGGGGCACAATATTTCCTGATGGCCGTCCAATGGGCGGAGAAGAAATGCCGTCGACCGTTGCGCTGCGCACCGGCGAACCGGTCATAAACCAGATTGTTGGGATCAAACGTCCCGATGGTGGGGTACAATGGCTGAGGGTGAATGCGAGGCCGACGAGATCTACGCCGACGGGAGACCAAGAAGTGGTGGCCAGTTTTGTGGACATCACAGCTGAGGAAAACCATAAGCGCGAGCTTGAAGAGGCGAGGACCCTCCTGAGTGATGTGATTGAAACAATTCCAGACGCTGTTGTTGCATTTGATAGCAACGACCGTTTGATCATGTGCAATCAAGCTTACCGTTCCAACTATGCCGATACGGCGCCTGCCATTGAGGACGGGGTTACGTTCCGCGAGATGTTGATGCATGGCCTCGACATAGGGCTTTATGCAGATGCTGGAGATACTCAAGAAAAACAGGAGCGCTGGTTAAAGCGGCGATTGGAATCTTATCGAAATCCCAAGTCCATCTTGGTGGAAAAACTCACCGATGGTCGATGGGTCCAAATCCGTGAACGGGTTTCAGACAGGGGTGTCAGCGTTGGAGTACGCACAGATGTAACATCTCTGAAAAGGGCGGAAGAAGAGATCCGCCGGATTGCCGATACGGATTCGCTGACGGGCGCAGCCAACCGGAATGTCATGATCAGGGAGCTTTCCAAAATAGCGGAAAGAGCAAAGGCGGCATCAGAGAGCGCGCTGTTCGGGATCGTGGACCTGGATCAGTTCAAATCCGTCAATGATACACTGGGGCATGATGCTGGTGATCTTCTGCTGCAGGAAACCGTTGCCCGTCTGGAACGGTTTGTCGACCAGGCCGGTGGCGGCACGGTCGCGCGTCTTGGTGGCGATGAGTTTGCATTTATCGTTCCGGGCCTCGGTGGCCTTGATGGTGGGCTCTCCGATATGCCCGGCCTCCATGCCGCGCTCTGCCAGCCGGTCCAGCTAGGGTCGCGAACAATCCCTTCAACGGTTTCAATGGGTTTGGCACGCGTGCCGGCAGATGGAGACACATCTACTGAAATCTTCAAGAGTGCAGACCTTGCGCTCTACCAGGCCAAAGCATCCGGTCGGAATGGATGGAGATGTTACGACGAGCTTTACCGGCGTAGCCTTGAGCGGCGCCAAGACCTTGCGCAAGGGTTGAAGGCAGCGATCGCGAACGACCAGATTACTGTTGCCTACCAGCCTCAGGTTGAGGCGGCAACGGGCCGTTTGGTTGGTTTTGAAGCTTTGGCGCGCTGGGCGCAAAACGGAACGCCTGTATCGCCTGCCGAGTTCGTGGCCATCGCTGAGGATGCAGGCCTCGGTGTTCCCTTGGGATGCGCCGTGATCAAGGCGGCATGCCGTGACTTTGCAAAGCTGATCGATGAGGGATTTGATCCTGGCCGTTTAGCGATCAATCTATCGACGTCTCAGCTGTGCGACCCGGAATTCCCGGATCGCGTTGCGCGCCAGTTGGACAATCTAAAGGTTCTGCGGGGACGGCTTGAGTTTGAAATCACGGAAACGGTGCTCTTGGACCAGCGTTTCGAAGAAATCCATCGGAATTTGGTTCGATTGCATGAGTTTGGTGTGCTGATCTCGCTCGATGATTTCGGCACCGGCTATGGATCCCTCAAACACCTTTTGCGGCTGCCGATCAACAAGGTGAAAATCGACAAGTCCTTCATCGAGAACCTGGATACGAGTGAAAGCGCGGCCACAATTGTCCGGACAACTATTATTCTGGCAAAGAGCCTTGGTATGGGTGTTGTGGCTGAGGGCGTCGAAACCCGGGCGCAGAGAAATTTTCTAATTGAGGCCGGGTGTTCGGATATCCAGGGTTTTCTGATCAGCAAGCCTGATGAATTGGTGAATGCGTACCAGGCTGCGTTGGACGCTGAGCAGGATGACCACCCGGAAAGCTCCTGGAGCATTTAGGTAACTTTCGGCTACTCATCGGCTGAAATGGTTTTGCGAATCGAGCGATGGTGACGGATACCTAGGAGATGGCAAAGCACACCTGCGAACGATTTTTTTCAGTACCCATTTCCCGGATGTGGGCCCGTATTGCGCTGGTCGCGCTTCTTTTGTGGCCGCCGGGTCTCCATTCGCAAGAGTTTACGCCAAACGAGTCTTCGCTTGGTTCCTTGACCTGCCAGCAGCTTTGGTATGTGGAGCAGGAAGTGTTGGCAGAAGGTCGTGTGTGCTTGAAGAGCCGGCGGGCACAAAACGCCTTCAAGCGAGCCAAGCCTTGTATTTCCGATGAGGAAAGAATTTTGCCGGCGAAGGCGAGAGACTATCTCTCAGCGGTGCGGGAAACGGCAACTTTGAAGAAGTGCTCTTAACTGGACGGGTTTTCGTTAAGCCTGTGGACCTTCATCGCTTTTCCGGTGGCGCTTTTGTAAATCTGCCGTTACTTCTGGAGGCACCTGCTAATAAGATGCAGCTGCTTCCGGCAAGAACGCACGGAACAAAAGGGAGGGCGAAATGAGCAATGCTGCCGAGCTTGACATGCCCCCTTCACCCGAGCTGCAGATCCCGGTTCGCGACGAGGACGAACGGCTTAATCCGGACTTCATAGCGGCCGTAGAAACCGCAATCGCGGCGGAAGACAAATCCGGTCTGTCAGCAATTGCAGCTGATTTGCACGAAGCAGACACGGGCGACCTACTTGAGGCCTTAAATCCGGATGACCGGGCCGCCTTTATCCGGCTTCTCGGCGAGGATTTTGACTACACCGCCTTGACGGAGACGGACGAGGCGGTCCGTCTGCAGCTTCTGGAAGACCTGCCGAACGAAGTCATCGCGGAAGGGCTTGGCGAACTTGATTCTGATGACGCGGTCTACATCCTTGAAGATCTGGACGAAGACGACCAGGCCGCAATCCTTGAGGAACTGCCCTATGCGGACAGGGCCCAGCTCAAAAAGGCGCTGGATTATCCGGAAGACAGCGCCGGCCGCCGCATGCAAAGTGAGTTCATCGCGGTAGCGCCGTTCTGGACCGTTGGCCAGACCATCGATTACATGCGCGAAGCGCGGGATCTCCCGGATGACTTTTATGAGATCTATGTTGTCGACCCCTCTTTCAAACTGTTGGGGTCTGTCCATCTCGACAAGATCTTGAGAACCAAGCGGCGCGAAAAAGTCACCTCGATCATGGCCGAGCGGCTGGACGCCGTCCAGGCGACGGAAGATCAGGAAGAGGTCGCACGCCGGTTCGAACGCTACAATCTTGTATCTTCTGCGGTGGTTGACGAAAACGACCGGCTCGTCGGCGTTTTGACAGTCGATGACATCGTTGACGTCATCCAGGAAGAAGCCGAAGAAGATCTGCGTGCCCTCGCCGGGGTGGGCGATGAGGAAATTTCGGATAATGTCATGACAATTGCGAGGTCCCGTTTGACCTGGCTGGTTGTCAATCTTGGCACCGCGGTCCTGGCGTCTGTGGTGATCGCGCTGTTCGAGGACACAATCGAAGCGATGGTTGCACTTGCCGTTCTGATGCCGATTGTGGCGTCGATGGGGGGCAATGCAGGAACACAGACGATGACCGTTGCCGTCCGGGGTATCGCGACCCAGGAACTCAGCGCCCGGAACCTCATGCGGGTTCTCAATCGCGAGGTCCTCGTCAGCTTTTTGAACGGACTGGCATTGGCCGTCCTGATCGGTGTGACCGCCTGGTTGTGGTTTTCAAGCGTCGGGCTTGGCGTTGTGATCGGCAGCGCCATCGTGATCAATATGCTGTTTGCCGGTTTGTCCGGCCTGTTGATCCCGATCGCACTCGACCGGCTCAGTATTGATCCGGCAATCGCATCCAGTGTGTTCGTGACAACCGTGACGGACGTCGTAGGCTTCTTCGCCTTCCTCGGCATTGCCGCACTCTGGTTTGGCTTGCCGTTTTAAGGATCCGAAGACCTTTCGTCAGTTGAGGTCAGTGTTTCTGAGGTTATCCCGCAGCTTCATGATCTTGGTTTGAAGATCAACGATCTCCTCAAGGCTCAGGCCTGTTGACGAGAAAATGCACTCTGCAAAATGTTCGGTCTTCTTTTGAAGGTTTCGGCCCTTTCGGGTGAGCTTCAGGATCACCTGCCGTTCGTCCTTGGTGGAACGAGTGCGGGTGAGGAGACCCATGGCTTCCAGGCGTTTCAACAGCGGTGTGAGCGTGTTGGTGTCCAGCTGAAGTTTTTGCGTGATCGCCCCGACCGGGACGTTGTTCTTGTCCCACAAGACAGTCATGGCAAGAAACTGCGGATACGTCAGACCGACGTCTTTCAGCAGCGTTTTATAGACACCGTGCATCGCATGGTTTGCCGAATAGAGCGAAAAGCACAGATACTTGTCCAGCGGCAGCGGGCCATCAGGACGGATCTCCAGCATACCGATACCGTCGGTTTTCTCGCCGTTTTCAATTGGATATTCTACGGCTGCGTCCGATGTGTTCGCTGGAACGCCACCGGTTTCATCTTCTGGATCAGTGCCTTCAACTGCTTTCACATCCGAAGCTAAGGCTGCCGTTTCAGCGGTCTTTTTGGCCTTCCGTTTCTTCGGCTTGGAAAACTTTTCCGGCGCAGCTGACTTCTTGTCTTTTTTGGGTTTTTCGTCTTCGGGCGCATTGAAGCCGATTGCGTCCAGAAGAGACATTTGATTGGTCGTCGTGCTCATAATCCGCCTTATAAATCGCGCGCGACTTGATCGCAACCTATTGACGTTTTTGCCAGCGCAGCTTATGTGGGTAAATTATATCGTGCACGATATAAAATAATGCCATCGGGCAAATCCAGTTTTAACGTTGTAAGGGAATGATGAGATGAGCGTTGAAGTGCTTTATGAAACGAAAGCAAAGGCAACCGGCGGGCGCGATGGAGCGGTTGAAACCCTTACCGGATCGTTCAAGACCAAGCTGACAACGCCGAAAGAACTCGGTGGTGCCGGAGGTGAAGGCAACAACCCGGAAGAGCTGTTTGCGTCCGGTTACGCAGCCTGTTTCATTGGGGCCATGAAATTTGTTGGCAGCCAGGAAAAAATCGCGGTCCCAGCAGACACATCCATCACCGCGACAGTCGGCATTGGCCCGAGATCCGAGGGTGGATTTGGTTTGGAGGTCGCTCTGGAAGTCTCGGTTCCGGGCATGGACAAGGCTGAGACCGCAGCGCTGGTCGCCAAGGCGCATGAAGTCTGTCCGTATTCCAATGCGACCCGCGGAAACATCGACGTGAAGTTATCCGTCGTCTGACTTATCTGCCGGCTCACCCAAGTCGGTGAGCTGGCCTCTCCTTGAAGGTATTCTCTATGATGGCCGGAAACTTGTTCGTGGTAGATCTGACTTATATCGGCGATCTTTCCAAAATTGATGCGTTGCTCGAACCTCATCAGGCTTTCTTGAAGTCCGGCTATGATCGAGGCGTGTTTTTAGCATCTGGACCGAAGGAACCACGGACGGGTGGTGTTATTCTTGCCCGCTCGGACACCCGAGCAGAACTTGAAAAACTGATTGACCAAGTCCCATTCAAGCAAGAGGGCGTCGCTGAATATCGCATCACGGAGTTTAATCCGGTGATGAAAGCTGACGGCCTGTCTTTCTGAATGCAGCCTGTTTACTGTTGGGCTTGGAGTGACAACCTGAGCGGCAGCTGTCTCATTGGAAAGGTGAACGTGAGCGACAGACCAAAATTGGACGGAATTCTTGAGACTGCGGTCTATGTCGATGACATGGACGCTGCGCATGGCTTTTATGAAGGGGTTTTGGGCTTGAAGCGCATGGTCGCTGGCGATCGGCTGTTCGCCTACGATGCGGGGCCGGCGCAAACTCTTCTTGTTTTCTACCGTGGACACACTGGAGAGGATGTGCAAACGCCTGGCGGAATTGTTCCCGGCCATGACACAAGCGGGCATGGGCATTTTGCCTTCCGGATTTCGAATGATCAGCTCGATCCCTGGAGGGATTACCTCTCGTCGAAAGGCGTCGACATTATCAGCGAGGTTGTCTGGCCGGCGGGTGGCACAAGCCTTTATTTCAAGGATCCGGACGGCAATATTCTTGAACTCGCATCGGCGCCGCTTTGGCCGAATTTTCTGGCCTAAATTATAAAGACTTTTACGCCATGGTGGCCGCTGCATGGGGACGGCGAGGGATGGTATGAAATTCTTGCAAGCGGTTTTGCGGACCTTGTTCTACATTGCCGTCGGTGGTGTGATTTCGATTGCAGGGGCGGCATTCTTTTTCATGAACTGGGAACCGGACCGGGACGATTTTCCTGTGCGCGGCATTGATGTTTCGCATCATCAAGGCGACATCGACTGGGCAAAGGTTGCAAGCGACGACGTTGCCTTCGCGTACATCAAGGCCAGCGAAGGTGGTGATTTCCGCGACCGGGCATTTGCTGCAAACTGGCAAGCGGCGAGGGCCGCAGGCCTGCCGACGGGGGCCTATCACTTCTTCAGCTTGTGCAAGGACGGTGCCTCGCAGGCACGCAACTTTTTGGCCGTCCTGCCGGACGAGCCGGACATGCTCGCACCCGTTGTTGATCTGGAGTTTGAAGGAAACTGTGCCCGGCGGCCAACAACTGACGAAGTGCTGCGGGAAATAAGCGCCTTTGTTGCGGCGGTGGAACCGATCGCGGGCAAGCGGGTCATTTTCTATGCGCCGGAAGAGTTCTACCGGATGTATTTGAGCGGCAATGGGCTGAACCGCAGGCTTTGGGTGCGCTCCATCTGGCATGCGCCGTCCTATGCCTCAGATTGGGTGCTTTGGCAGTATCACCAGCGCGGGACTGTCGACGGAATATCCGGCAGCGTTGATTTGAATGTTCTCCAGAACGATTTGTTAGTTGTTGATATTCAAAGTTAAAATATTGAAATAAATATCGAAAATAAGATCTATTGACTTTAACGTAAAAAGGCGGAAATGTGCCCGCGAAGGATCGGGTATGCAGCGCTATTTTACCATTACACAGCTCACGCAAGAGTTCGACATCACCACCAGAACGCTTCGGTTTTATGAGGCGCAGGGATTGGTGACGCCGCAGCGCCGTGGCCGTCAAAGGCTCTACACGCCCGGGGACCGGACCCGCATAAAGTTGATATTGCGCGGCAAACGGTTGGGCTTTTCGCTGGCCGAAGTCAAAGAGCTCATTGGAATGTACGGCAGTGCACCGGGAGAAGCCGGGCAGCTGCGTCTCCTGATGGAGAAAATCGCTGCACGGCGCGAAGAGCTTTTGGAAAAACAGCGCGACATTGAATTGACGTTGCTTGAGCTGGAAGAGGTGGAGGCCGGGGCGCTCGCGCGCATGGAAGAGCTTTCCCCCGTGACCAGTGAGGAGCGTTGAAGATGGATTTGAAACCGCGATCAACCAACTGGGAACAGCGGGTGCGCAAGAGTTTTGAGGCGCAAGCCTTCATGGATCACCTTGGTGCCCGCATGGTCCATTTGGCACCTGGGGCGGTCGATCTGGAACTGTCGATGCGCCCGGAACTGACGCAACAGCACGGGTTCTTTCATGCAGGTGCCACATCCTCGATCGCTGACAGTGCGGCCGGCTATGCGGCCTTGACGCTCTTTGCAGATGGCACCGGCGTCCTGACCACCGAATACAAGATCAATCTTCTCAATCCGGCGGCCCAGCCAACGCTTGTTGCCCGCGGCCGGGTTCTGAAACCGGGGCGGACGCTAACGATTGCCCGTGCTGATGTTTATGGGCTGTCGGACGACACCCAAGTCCATGTGGCAACCGGACTTTTCACCCTTATGAGCCTTGCGGGCATGAAGGATTGAACATGACACCAGTTACGATCAGACCGATCGAGCGGGCGGACAAAGCCGCATGGCTGCCGCTGTGGCAGGCCTATCTGGCGTTTTACGAGCAGAGCCTGGCTGACGAAGTCACCGATGGGCTGTTCGAGCGGTTGCTGTCAGATGGCTATCATGACGGGCTGGTTGCGGAACAAAACGGCAAACTGGTTGGTTTCGTGCATTTTCTTGAGCACGCCTCGACCTGGTCGCTCACCCCGACCTGCTATCTCGAAGATCTTTATGTTGATAGCTCTCAGCGCGGCGGCGGTGTTGGCCGCAAGCTGATTGAGGCCGTCTACGCAGCGGCTGAGCAAAGCGGCTGCAGCAATGTCTACTGGCACACACACGATCACAACACCGTTGCCCGGCAGCTCTATGACCGGGTCGGTATCCTGAGCAATTTCGTGCGCTACGAAAAGCGCAAATGGGAGGACAGCGTATGATCCGCAACGATTTTCCAAGCTTCAACTTCGACCTCGGCGAGACCGCCGACATGCTGCGTGACACCGTGCGGTCCTATTCTCAGGACCGCATCGCGCCTTTGGCTGAAAAGATTGACCGGGACGACTGGTTCCCGCGCGAGCTGTGGCCGGAAATGGGTGAACTGGGCTTGCACGGCATCACGGTTGAAGAAGAGTGGGGCGGTTCCGGCCTCGGCTATCTTGAACACTGCATTGCCATGGAAGAGGTCAGCCGGGCGTCGGCCTCGATCGGTCTGAGTTATGGGGCGCATTCTAACCTGTGCGTCAACCAATTGCGCCGCTGGGGCAATGACGATCAGAAAAAACGCTATCTCGGCAAACTGGTGTCCGGTGAGCATCTTGGCGCGCTGGCGATGTCCGAGCCGGGGGCGGGATCAGACGTTGTGTCGATGAAACTGCGCGCCGATAAAACGGGCGACAAATACATCCTCAACGGCTCCAAGATGTGGATCACCAACGGTCCGTCCGCGGACACGATGATCATCTATGCCAAGACCGATATGGATGCGGGCCCCAAAGGCATGACGGCCTTCCTGGTCGAAAAGGACTTCAAGGGCTTTTCCGTTGCCCAGAAGCTCGACAAGCTGGGTATGCGCGGATCTGAAACCGGGGAACTGGTCTTCCAGGATTGTGAAGTGCCGGAAGAAAACGTGCTTGGTGAAGTTGGCAAGGGCGTCAATGTCCTGATGTCCGGCCTCGATTATGAGCGCGCGGTTCTGGCCGCCGGCGCCGTCGGCATCATGCAGGCCGCCATGGACGTGGTCATCCCGTACGTTCACGAGCGCGAGCAGTTCGGCAAGCCGATCGGCACCTTCCAGCTGGTTCAGGGCAAGGTTGCGGACATGTATGTCTCCATGAACGCCTCCAAGGCCTATGTCTACGCAGTCGCAAAGGCCTGTGACCGCGGTGAAACCACCCGCGAAGACGCTGCCGGCGCGATCCTATATGCGGCAGAAAACGCAACCAAGATGGCGCTGGATGCCATCCAGCTTCTCGGCGGCAACGGCTACATCAACGAGTACCCGACGGGCCGGCTTTTGCGCGATGCCAAGCTCTACGAGATTGGCGCAGGCACATCTGAAATCCGCCGCATGCTGATCGGGCGTGAGATTTTCTCCAAGACAGCGTGATTTTTCTCACCCGAGATTGGAAAAGACTCCGGACTTCTGACGAAGCCTGATTTTCCCTTCGGCGTCATGTTCGGACTTGTTCCGAACATCCATAATATTTTGAAAAATATGGATCCTCGGCACAAGGCCGAGGATGACTACCGAGAGGAATGAGGTTTGTCATCAAGCTCGCCCCGGCATTGTTTGCCGGGGCTTTTTGGTTTCTAAAGCGCTTCTCGTTGCTGCGGTCGGACGATTTTTTCAAATTAATTTTCGGGCATGTCGAAAAGGGCTGATGCCGAACGTCTGAAGGGTGTTGAAACCTGAATTGGGTTTGAGTGGGCCCGCTCTTGGATCGGAATGGGGGTAACCCTGCTCACTTCCTCCAATTGGTTGAAGGATGCCTTGGGAGCAAGCGTCTTGCGATTTGGTCGGAAAAGAACAAGTCTGCTCGCGGCCCGATTTTGGATTTTGACAGTTTTTGACACTGAGGAAGCGAGGATTTCAGTATGAAATACATGATGTTGATCTATGCAGACCCCGCCCGCGAGCCGGTTTACGGCACTCCAGAATTTGAAAAAATGATGGCCGGATATTTCGCCTTGAGTGAAAAACTGACCGCGGACGGTGTCATGCTGGCAGGCGAGGGGCTGAAAGAGGCCGAGACCGGCACAGCGCTGCGTGTGCGGGGCGGAAAAGTGGAAACCATGGATGGACCGTTTGCGGAGACCAAGGAGCATCTGGGCGGGTTCTATCTCATCGATGTTCCGGATCTTGATACGGCCCTTGGTTATGCCGCTCAGATCCCGAGCGCGGAATACGGGACGGTCGAAGTACGGCCCGTGATGGACTATCCTGACGCTGACTGACGGCGGTGTCTTAAATCGTCTGGAACGTTCCATGACCGCCTCCGCTTCAAATGCCATCGCAGTTACCAAAGTCCTGGGCGGCCTCGCCCGGGACGAGCGGGGGCGGTTATTGTCTATCCTGATTGGCAAATTCCGGGATTTTCAACTCGCCGAAGATGTCCTCCAGGATGCCATGGTGTCCGCAGTCTCTCACTGGGGGCGGAATTGTCTGCCCAAATCTCCTGAGGCCTGGCTCCTGAAGGTTGCCTATCGAAAGGCAATTGATCGCATCAGGCGCAAACAAACAGTCGATCGCGCCGAGACGGACCTTTCCATGATGATGGCTGAGGTGTCCGGGCTTGAGGAAAACGATGATATCCCGGATGAGCGATTGCGTCTGATCTTCACCTGCTGTCATCCGGTACTTGAAACCAAATCCCAGATGGCGCTGACGCTTCGCACTTTGGGCGGGCTGACGACTGGAGAAATCGCGCGCGCTTTCCTGGACCGGGAGACTACCATGGGGCAGCGGTTGTCCCGTGCGAAAGCGAAACTTGGTGGCGCAGATATCTCGTATGAGGTGCCGGGTTCCGAACAATGGGCAGAACGGCTCGATGCCGTTTTGGGTGTCGTCTATCTGATCTTCACAACGGGCTTATCTGCACCTGAGGACGATCAACGCGGTCTCGCACACGAAGCTATCTTCCTCTGCAACATATTGAACAAACTTCGGCCTGATGACCCGGAGATTGAAGGCTGCCTTGCGCTTTTGACACTCAATTATGCGCGACGTGATGCACGGTTTGATGGCGAAGGAGCACGCGTTGCGTTTCTCGATCAGGACCGGGCGCTCTGGAAGTCGGCGGAACTGCAAGACGGCATCTCGCTGGTCGAAACTGCCTTGGCGCGCCGAAAACTTGGGCCTTACCAAATCAAAGCGGCGATTGCCGCGTGCCATTGTGAAGGCGCATCGCCAGACTGGGCGCAAATCCTGTTGCTCTATGACGAGTTGCTGGTTTTCGAGCCGACGGATGTGGTCCGCCTGAACCGCGCTGTTGCATTGGCGGAGATCGGAGCGCTTCATGAGGCACTGGAACTGATTGCGGCGTTGGAGCCGGATCTCTCGGACTATCAGCCTCTTTATGCCGCCAAGGCGGAACTGCTTTATCGCGCGGGACATGTCGGCAAGGCGCGCTCCGCCTATGCAAAGGCAATCGCATTGGCACAGGCGAAAGCAGACCGGTTGTTTCTGGAACACCGGGCAAGGCGGTGTGTCAGGGAGCGCTCATGACCAGATGATATCGGTCAGTTTCGCCAAACGATATTTGAAGGAATTCTGTTATCATGACGATGACCTGGTTTTCGCCAAAGGTGGAAAAGCGACGCAGCGGAATTGAAGGGCGCGGTCTTTTTGCCATTGCGCCAATCACCAACGGTGAGCTGGTTGTCGTCAAAGGCGGTCATGTGTTTGATCGTTCAAGGCGCGACGAACTTGCAAAGAGTTTGGGACCGGCAGAGATCCAAATCGGTGACGACCTGTTTATTGGCCCGATTTCTGCTGACGAGCGGGAAAGCTCGATGATGCATCTCAATCATTCGTGTGCACCGAATCTCGGAATTCGGGGCCAGATTGCGTTTCATGCGATGCGGGATATCAAGGAAGGTGAAGAACTCAGTTTTGACTATGCAACGGGCGATAACGATGACTGGGAAATGGAATGCGCTTGCGGCAAGGATCGCTGCCGCGGACTGATCACCGGACAAGACTGGCGCCGTGCGGAACTGCAGGTTCGGTATGCTGGTTGGTTCTCGGATTACCTTGCGCGGAAAATTACATAAAATATAGATTTGATTTTGTTTGATTGTCTTACAATAAGACCATGATTTCCTGTAGTAAATTTAATGATTAAACATTTGAAATAATTATTGAATATATGAGCGGGTGGTCGCATCTCCAGTGCGTCGGACGGCACAAACTCATGGAGGAATGACATGCCCCTGAAAAAAACACTTATTTCAGCAACTCTCGCCACCGCAGCTTTGGGAATTGGCAGTGCGCACGCACTTGAACAATGCCAACCATTTTTGGTTACAGCGCCGATGAATGAACACCGCGTTGTCAAAGTGGTCAAGCAGGGATCCGATGCACCGATGCCCGGTGATCTTCGGATCGGTCACAGTGATCTGGTCGACAACAACGGCAACGCGGTCGGCTCAGTTGAATGGGAAACCCGGGTCCTCGGTGAAGATGATGCAGGTCAGGTCCGGCTGGCGTCCGATGTTGTCCTGAGCTTTGAAAACGGCAATCTCTATGCCCGCTCGGGTGCTTACACGGTCGATAAACCGGTTCATTCACCGGAAACCCGCACGATCGCCAATGACCAGACACGCGATGTGCTCGGTGGATCGGGCGTGTTCGAAGATGCCAATGGCAAGATCACTTTTTCCATGCAGGAAAATGGTGACGCCCAACTTAATGTAAACATCACCTGCACCTAGTCGCGCTAGGCAGGTCGTATTGGGATATTTACTTGCGATAGCGTGAAGCAGAACGCCAAGGTTCTTAATGCCCCAGTAAAATCTTGCTGGGGCATTCCATATTCAAAATATCAGGTGTTTTCGTAGACAAATTCCAGACTACTTAAGACATCCCCCGACGGCCAAAACCGCTTCTCTTTTGTCTGGGAAATTGATTGGTTGGTCGAGGTTGAGTATCGGATGCAGAGGGAGAAATGCCCGCAGTGTCAAACCGGCGATCTCTTTGGCTCTTTTCAGGCATGAAGTTTGCCAGAAGGCCGCAAATCGCCAAGTAGAGCATTCCCAATCTCCAAATGAAGGCCCATAAGACACTGTATATGCTGGGGACTCTATTCGCTGGATAAACTTGTTTGGGTCTCCCAGGCACGTATGCGATTTTTATGTCCGGGTGACGGGTCAAATTTTGGGCAAATGCTTCTCTGGCTTCAAATTCCCCAAATTCTGTTTTGCCTTCGAGGGTGGTGTATTCAATTCGCACTCTCGAGAGTTCGTGTTCATTATTCCCGGTGGTTTCACTATGCCAGACTTTGACGGCCTTCCCGTCAGTTTCCTTTGAGTGTAACGCCCACGAGAACGTCTCTGGTGCATCGAGCAGACCAAAAAACAGAGCTGGTGCGGTTATAAGAACGCCAAAACCATAAATCGCGGTGCTTCCCCAAAGCTCTGCTTCACTTTTAGGTCTTTGCGCCGCTTCTGGTAGGCCCATTCGTATTCTTCGGATCATGAGCCTGACGCCAAACCCGAATAGGAAAACGCCCGGTATGATTAATATGAGCGGCAGAAACCCAATGAGGAAAAAGACTTTTTCAGCTATTTCGAGATACCCGGTACTACCACTCAGTGCACTAGCCAGCTCGAGTACGGCTCTTTTTTCCGCGAAGTCGCTGTAGTCACGATATGCTCCATAAATCTGAAGTACCGAATAGCCGGTTATTGCAAAGCCGATTAGCGTGACCAAACCGCCCAACGAGAGACTGATAATCAGACGAAGGAATCTTTCCATGACAATTTCACTTTGTGTGCAATGGTTGTGGTTCTGACTAGGAAAAATATTTTAAGTTGAAGTTAATCGGTGCTCTCAACTCCGCACGATCATCTTGCCGCGTGAGATTGCCGGAATTGCCACAAATCCCGATTGGCCGTTGCTGCGTAACGACATAAACGCAACAGGACGATCTATGGGTACTTTGGCAATTGTGATTGGGGCAACGGGCGGTATCGGGTCCGCTTTGTTGCGGGTGCTGGATGAAACCGGTCCTTATGACCGCGTGGTTGGCCTTTCCCGCAGAACACATCCAGGTTTGGATTTGCTCGACGAGATCAGCATTCAAGCCGCTGCCAAGTGGGTTGCCGGGCAGGGGGATGATCTGCGGCTCGTTTTTGATGCAACAGGAGCTTTGACGCTCGGCGATCGCAAGCCGGAAAAGAGCCTTCGGGAGTTGGACCCCCAAGCACTTGCAGAATCTTATGCCATCAACGCCATCGGTCCGGCGCTCTTGATGAAGCATTTCCTTCCGCTCCTGCCCAAAGAAGGCAAAAGCGTCTTTGCAACACTGTCGGCGCGGGTTGGATCCATTTCAGACAACAATCTGGGGGGCTGGTACGGTTACCGGGCATCGAAAGCCGCCCTTAATCAGCTTGTGCGGACCGCGTCCATTGAGCTCGCGCGACGCAAACCGCACGCGGTCTGTGTGGCGCTGCATCCTGGAACCGTGCGAACACCTCTGACCGAAGGGTTTGCCAAATCGGGTCTGGAGGTGCAGGCGCCCGAAAAGGCCGCCGAACGCCTGCTGTCGGTGATCAATGGCCTGACACCTGCTGAGACCGGCGGCTATTTTGATCACATGGGCGAACGGATCGAGTGGTAGCCCACGCCGATCCGGTCTTGTTGGCGCAGCCGGTGTGATCAAGACAGTTTCATGGTCACCATGCCAGCGACGATCAGCAGTGCCGCGATCAGGCGTTGTGGGGAGATTGCTTCGCCAAGGATCCAGACACCGACAGCAAAAGCGCCGATGGCACCAATCCCGGTCCAGATCATGTAAGCCGTTCCGAGCGGCAAGCTGCGCATCGAAACGGCCAGCAAGCCGAAAGACCCGGCCATGGCCACCGCCATGACGAGGGTTGGCAAGAGGCGACTGAAGCCGTGCGACTGTTTCATCGCATACGCCCATATGATTTCCAAAAGGCCGGCCAGTAACAAAAAGACCCAAGCCATGTTTGTCTCCATGCTCGGGTCGTCCCGGATTGATTTTTTAGGGAATACGCGGACGTCCACGTGACCGAGAGATAAGAAGTCCCTTGACGGGTTCAAGTCTGGTTATGTTCAATCAGACACCTTTTGCTCCAGCCGTCTCGCCTTGGGAGTTGTTCATGTCAGATCCGTTCTTTCAGCCCGTTTCCGGGTTCGACCTGCCGCGCTTTGCCGGTGTGCCGACCTTCATGCGGCTGCCGCATGTCGAACTCGACAGTCCCCGGCTGGCGGACGTGCAGATCGGTCTGATCGGAGCGCCGTGGGATGGCGGCACGACCAACAGGCCGGGGCCGCGCCACGGTCCGCGGCAGCTCCGGGATGCCTCGACAATGATCCGGGCCCAAAACGGGGACACCGGCGTCCGGCCGTTTGAACTGGTCAATTGCGCGGATCTTGGTGATGTCGGCCCCAACCCGGCAAGCGTTGACGACAGCCTTCACCGCATGACTGCGTTCTATGATGACGTTCTGGAGGCGGGTGTTGTACCGCTGACAGCGGGTGGTGATCACCTGTGTTCCCTGCCGATACTCCGAGCGATTGCAAACAAGCACGGCCCGGTTGGGATGATCCATTTCGACAGCCATACGGATCTATTCAAGAGCTATTTCGGCGGCATGCAATACACCCACGGAACGCCCTTCCGGCGCGCGGTCGAGGAGGGGCTGCTGGACCCCAAACGGGTCGTGCAGATCGGAATCCGGGGCACGGCCTATGATTTTGAAGACCGGGACTTTGCCGAAAGTGTCGGCATTCGGGTGATTGCCATCGAGGAGTATTTCGCCCGCGGGGTGCAGGATGTCCTGGCGGAGGCAAAGGAGATCGCTGGTCAAGGCGCGACCTATGTCTCCTACGACATCGATTTTGTCGATCCGGCGTTTGCACCGGGGACCGGCACACCGGAAGTCGGCGGTCCGAACTCTTTTGAAGCGCTGCAAGTCGCCCGAATGCTGGACGGGGTCAATATTGTCGGCGCTGATCTTGTTGAGGTGTCGCCGCCGTTCGATCAAAGCGGCGGGACGGCCTTTCTGGGCGTGTCGATCATGTTCGAACTCTTGTGCAATATGGCCTTGAACCTGAAAGGAACGGAGCAGGGATGAAAACAACCAAATTGCCGGAAAAGCCGGATGCCAAATCGCCCGCCGGTGCTCAAATCCGGTACATTATGGACGGCGAGACGGGGAACATGATCCACAGCACAGTACCGCCCGGGCAGGTGAACAAAGGATGCCGTTTGAAGACCGTGAGCGAGTTCTGGCATGTGCTGGAGGGGCGCGGTCAGATCTGGCGTGCACGGGAAGGGCGTGAAGAAACGGTGGTTCTGGAAGCTGGAGTGTCGATCGACATTCCGGTTGGCACAGCGTTTCAATACCGCTGCGACGGCGATCAGCCGCTGAAGTTTATTTGTATCTCCATGCCGCCATGGCCGGGAGACTCAGAAGCCGAGCCTGTTAAGGGAATTTGGGAGCCAACCATCGCCTGATCGGCGGTGGAAATTTGGGGTAATACCGGTGTAGGGTCCCAACACATACGGTAGTTTTACGGTCATTCCGGCAGGTTTGAACGGTATGAGTATTATTTCTTTCCGTAATAGCATTGCACCGCTGCCAAGCTCCCAATAACGTTGATCAAAACCATAGGGAGCGAACGCATGAAATCCGGCCTTTTGAAACTAGCCATTGGCCTGTCCTTGTCGTTTGGTGCCGTTCAAGCACAAGCGGAAACGCGCATCACTTACAAGTCGGCGAAGTCCACCTCGTCCTACTACCAAATGGGCGTTCAGATCGCAGAAGCGGTCAAGGAAGGCAGCAATGGCGACATCATCGTCACCGTTGAAGAAAGCCAGGGTTCTGTTCAAAACGTGATGGAAGCCCGCGCGCGCGGCGGAGACTATGTCTTCACGACGCCGCCGGTGCTCGTGAGGCTTGCCCAGGGCGGCAAAGCCATGTTCGAGGGCAAGGGCGATCCGAAATTTGACGAGATCCGCGCCCTCTTTCCGATCCCTTCGCTGACCATGCACTTCGTCATGTCTGAAAAGAGTGGTGTGACCGATTTCGCCGGAATGGAAGGCAAAACCATTTTGCTCGGCAAAGGCTCTTTTGGGGCGCGTGAAGGAGAGAAGTATCTCAAACTGTTCGGCCTGGAAGGCAAGGTAGATCTTGCCGAGGTTGAGCTGTCCAACGCGGTTGCAGCGCTCAAGAATGGCCAAATCGACGGATTTGTAACCGCCGGGTCCTGGCCGGCACCGAACGTCATTGAAGCGGCTGCATCGACTGGAGTGAATGTCATTTCATTGTCTGATGATCAGATCGCGCAATCCAAGCGGGCCAAGCTGGTCATTCCAGCTGGCACCTATGCCGGACAGAGCGAGGACATCACCACGACATCCTTGCCGGTGGTCGCCTTCACCACGACTGCGATGGATGACGACACGGCCTACGCCCTGACCAAGACCTTTTGGGAGCAGAAGGCGAAGATGGGTGAGGGCGCAGCTTGGTGGAACGGTGTGGATCAGGGTCTGATGGAAAACATCACCGGCAAAATCCATCCAGGTGCCGTGCGCTATTACCAGGAAGCAGGCATCGATCTCACGGATGCTCAAAAGTAACGCAATTGTCTCCCGGTCCGGCGCTCATTTGGCGCCGGATCTCTCTTTTTTGAACAGTTTCCATGATCAGCACTGACACCCCGACGTCGCCTGTCTGGCGAACCCTGATGCTTTGCCTTGCCGTGATCCTCGTGGTGTTTCACCTCGGGCTGATCTTTTCCGGTCTGGTTCCAAACCTGGTCAGCCGACCGCTGCACCTGGCCTTGGCCTTGCCGTGGATCTTCCTGTTCGTTGACGGTGGATTGCTTAAGCGCGCAAGCGGCGCTTTATTGTGTGCCCTTGGTGTGGCTGCGTGCCTTTGGGTGGCGGTCAATCAGAATGTGTTATCGGATCAGTATGGCTTTCTGGAAAGCTCCTTTCAGTATTGGGTGGCTGCGGTGCTTTTGATCGTGGTTTTGGAAGGTGCTCGCCGTGCCATCGGCTGGCCACTGCCGATTGTGGCAGCGCTCGCGCTGGCTTACGGATTGTTCGGCCAGCATATTCCCGGTGAATTCGGGCATTCCGGAACACCGCTGGCCAGCTTTCTTGGAACCCTCACCATCGCCGAAGGCGGTATCTGGGGCAGCCTGACCGGGGTGTCGGTCAATGTGGTTGCGATCTTTGTGATCTTCGGCGCGGTCTTGAATGCCGGGGAAGCGGGCCAAGGCTTCATGAATCTGGCAGCGGCCGCCGCGGGCCGTCTCAAGGGCGGTGCGGCGAAGGTGTCCGTGCTGTCTTCGGCCCTTTTTGGGTCCATCTCCGGTTCTGCGTCGGCGAATGTCGCTTCGACCGGCGCAATCACACTGCCGGCGATGACCCGGCTGGGATATCCCAAACGTTTGGCTGGCGCTGTTGAGGCTGTTGCGTCTTCTGGTGGTCAGATCATGCCGCCGCTGATGGGGGCAGGCGCTTTTGTCATGGTCGAACTGACCCGGGTGCCGTACACGCAGATCATGATGGCCGCGCTGTTGCCGGCGATCCTCTACTTTTTCGCGGTCTGGATCGGGATCAACGCCTATGCCCGTCATCATGATCTGAAAGCCGTTGCGAAGGAGGATCAGCCACCGGTCCGCCAGGTGCTCATCACCTCGGCTTTCTTCATGGTGCCGTTTGCGGTGCTGCTTTACGGAATGTTCGGCGCGAAATACACACCGCAATATGCGGCCTGCCTCGCCATTCTGGCAGGCTTTCTACTTCTGTTTTTTACTGCGAAAGGTGTGGCTTCGGGCAAGGAGATCCTTGGACGGTTGGAAAGCGCCTTTTTAAATGCAGCGCGCCAAGTCTCCGTCATCGCCTCGATCATCATCTGCGCCTCGATCATCATCGGTGTTCTCGCGATTACGGGGCTCGGTGTAAAAATCACCTCGTTGATCCTTTCCGGGTCCGGCGGTTACTTGTGGCCGGCCCTTTTGCTGACAGCCATTGCCTGTCTGGTTCTGGGCATGGAAGTTCCAACGACGGCGGCTTACGTCATCTGTGTGTCTGTTGCGGGACCAGCGCTCATCGAGCAGGGCCTTGAGCCGCTTCAGGCGCATTTGTTTGTGTTCTGGTTTGCGCTGATTTCTACCATCACGCCCCCAGTCTGTGGGGCGGTTTTCATTGCAGCCGGGATGATCGGCGAAAACTGGCTGAAAGTGGCCTTCACGGCGATGGCGCTGGGCATTGGGCTCTACGTCATTCCCTTGGCGATGATCGCCAACCCGTCGGTGATTGTCCTGTCGGAAGCGCCAATTTTCGCGCTGTTGGCTGCGGCCAAGATCGGGCTCGGTCTCGCCCTGATTTCCTTTGGCGTGATCGGGTTTACAAAGCCGCTGCAGAAACTCTTGGCCATCGGCAGTGGGCTTCTTGTTGTGTTTCTGGCGGGTGTTTAGTCTCGGGCTTTCGAAGTCTGTGTCAGGGGAAACAGTTGACCGCACATGAAGATTTTGCCCTCTGGCGGATAATGAAAGGGTATTTTTATGGATGCGTCACAGCAGCAATAGTTTTGTTGATTTTCCTATTATTGCTATCTGGCTATTTCTCAGAGTCAACTGACCGGCCAACTGGTTCGATATTTGCCGTATTCATTGTGACAATTGTTTTGGTTTTCTTTGCTTATGCTCTGAGTATTTTGCCCGTCACCTTCATTCTCATAACAGCGGAAATGTTTCACATTCAACATTGGATCTTTTACACGTTGTCCGGTGCTGTAATAGGTTTTGGGGTCACCAGAGTGATAGACGATCAGGTGTATACCCTGTTTGATCTTGTGTCGTTTATGAGCTCCGGTGCGCTCGCCGGTTTGGTTTACTGGCATATAGCAGGCCGGGATGCGGGGCGGGGAAGATGGCCGCGATTCTAGAAATACAGTTAACTGATAGAAAAGAACAATCATGACCGGTGAGACCGACCTTCAAAACTTGATCTCCCATATGCGGCCGATGCTGGATCCTGAGCCCTATGTGTTTTGCACGTTCGCGACCAAGAGCCTGGTTGAACTCGCCGAATACGAACCGATCGGTCTTTTTTCTGAAACGGAAGGCATGACGGCCATTCTCCCGTTGGAACGGGCACGTGAGCTCGGACTGGCAGAGGCAGAATGGTTTCGCAGGATCACACTGACTGTGCATTCGTCGCTTGAAGCAGTTGGATTGACGGCAGCTGTTGCCAAAGCATTGGCGGAGCAGGGCATCCCGGCAAACGTGGTTGCGGCGTTTTTTCACGACCATGTTTTTGTTCCTGAAGAACGGGCGGAAGATGCGCTGAACGCTTTGAGAACGCTGGCTGAAACGCAATAGGATACCGCGACCGGAACTCATCTGACGGTTGGCATTGCAACAATTGACAAAGGTTTTTCCTTGCAATTTCAGCCGAAGATTCCCATTCCTAACTAAGGTGCCGGTCACAAGTTTGTTATCGGGTGTCGGGCAATCAGGGGTAGATTGATGGAACGGGCGAAGCGCCGTTTGGCCGCGATCATGTGTGCAGATGTTGCACACTATTCCAGGCTCATGGAGCAGGATGAAGACGGCACGCTGAATCGTCTGAAAACCTACCGCAGTATCATGTCTTCTCTCACAGCACGCCACAACGGACGCATCGTCAACACATGGGGCGATGCGGTCATCGTTGAGTTTTCTTCTGTGATTGAAGCTGTGCAATGTGCTGTCGAAATACAAAATGAGCTGTCTCACAAAAACGCTGAGTTGCCGGACACGACCCGGATGGAGTTCCGGATCGGGTTGAATCTTGGTGATGTCATGATTGAGGGCGATGACATTTACGGAGACGGTGTCAACGTGGCGGCGCGGCTGCAGGAATTGGCCCCAAAGGGCGGCATCATGCTGTCGCAATCCGTTTACGACCAGGTCCGTACAAAACTGGCGCTCGGCTTCGAACCTCTCGGTCCAAAGCAGGTCAAGAACGTCTCCGAGCCAGTGCAGACTTTCTCTGTGCGCTTGGGCGGCCGGAATTCTCCTGAGACCGCTGGATCTAATGAGGACGATTTGCAGGACACTGCTGAACCCAACAGTCGTGGCAATTGGGAAAAAGACACGCAGGCGGTGGCGAACGGATTTGAACAGGCGCGCCGGTGGATCCGGTCTCAACCGAGGCGGGTCCAGTCCTGTGTTTTCATGATTGGGTTCTTCTTCGTCCTCAATTTGCTGACGTCGGGGCTGTCGACTCTGTGGTTTGTCTGGCCGTCTTTGCCATTTGGGATGATGCTGGCCTGGCATCTGATCGCGGGGCGTCGGGGCGACAAACTCCCCATTCATCCACACCGGCCGGATTGAAAAGCGTCTTTGTGAGCATATGTTGCCGGTCTGATAACTCTTTTCGGCTTAAGAACGCTGACAAGATTTGCGAGAGCGCAGCTCTTCGCTTACACATGGGACAAACCGGTTCGGCTCGGCGCGCTGACCAGACCGGAAAGAACCGCCGGGCATGACCGGCACAACAGCCAAGGGAGCTAAATCCTGCGCATGAAAAACTATTCGACCACGGTGCCTGCACGCCTCGACGATGACGACGAGGACAAGTCCAAAGCCCAACCGTCGATCCAGGTCGACAAGCATCTGTTCGAAGCGCGCACCGTCCTGATTACAGGTCCGGTGACCCAGGACATGGCCCGTGATGTGTGCGCCCGCCTTCTGGCGCTGGCACAGGTTTCCAATGACCCGATCACTGTCATTGTGTCGTCTCCGGGCGGCCATGTTGAATCAGGTGACATGATCCACGACACCATCAAGTTCATTTCTCCGGAAGTTCGTATTCTCGGCATGGGCTGGGTCGCAAGTGCCGGTGCCTTGATCTACGTTTCTGTGCCGAAGGAGCTGCGCTTCTGCACGCCGAACACGCGCTTCTTGTTGCACCAACCGTCCGGTGGCGCCGGCGGCATGGCAACGGACATCGAGATCCAGGCCAAGGAAATCATCAAGATGCGCGACCGTCTGAACAAGATCTTTGCGGATGCCACCGGGCAGCCGATCGAGCGTATCGAAAAAGACACTGACCGTGACTACTGGATGAGCCCGGAAGAGGGCATTGACTATGGTCTCGTCGGGAAAGTCGTGACCAGCGTTAACGAACTCGGTTGATCCCTTCAGTCTTTCAACAAAGAGCGCCGGTGATGGAAGTCGCCGGCGTTTTTGTTTGTGGCGTCAGGCACGCAGTTGATCGTTGTCCACGGAATAGACCAGAACAGGAGCCGTGGGCCTTGGTGCAAGAACATGTGGCCGCAGACGCTCCATGAGCGAACGCAGTTCCGCTTCGCCTTCTTCGTTTAGGTCATCGTGAAGCAATACCGCCACGAGGTGGTCTACGAAACGGCCATAAACATCGTCGCAATCGCAAAGCGGTGAGAGAAGGTCGGTCACAGGCTTACCGTCATAGAACGGGGAACCGCCGAAAAGAAATACCAGGAACTCGCAAAAGTCTCCCGACGCATCAAACTCACCGCGCAGCGGTGCAAGATCGAAACAGGGATCGGACTCCAGTCGGTCTTTGAGCGGGGGAATGGCAGCCAAGACTGCCTTTCTGCCACCAATTTTCATATACAATGTCATATCATTGTCTCCGGCCATCTTTGCGAACGTTCTGGGAAGTTTGCCCCTGTTCCTTGGCGGTGGCTGTGACTGTCATCACAGCTGTTTCATCCATGAAAGAATTTACAATGATTTTCAGATCTGTTCGTGACGTATCAATACCGGCGATTGGGTTGGGCACCTGGGATTTGCGTGGGTCACAATGCTCCCAGACTGTGTCATTTGCTTTACAGAACGGTTACAGCCATGTGGATACGGCGGCCTATTATGAAAACGAATCTGAGGTCGGGGACGGGATCCGCGCCTCTGGTATGAACCGCTCGGACCTCTTTCTAACCACCAAAGTCTGGTGGGATCAGCTCGCTGCCGATGCATTCAGAAAATCGGCGGAAACAAGTCTTCGCAAGCTTCAAACCGATTATGTGGACCTCCTGCTCGTCCACTGGCCAAACCCGGATATACCGCTTGCGGAAACCATCGGAGCGCTTGTCGAGGCGAAAGACCGGGGACTTGCAAGATCGATTGGTGTGTCCAATTTCCCGTCCGCGCTGTTGCGGCAGGCGCAGGATCTTGCCGGTGGCCAGCTGGTGACCAACCAGGTTGAGTATCATCCCTTCTTAAGCCAACGAACGCTCTTACAGACGACACAGGATCTTGGAATGGCGCTGACCGCGTATTGTCCGATCGTCAAAGGGCGGGTTGATCAGGAAGGCTTGTTCCGCGACTTGGCTGAGAAATACAGCAAGTCGCCGGTTCAGATCGCATTGCGATGGCATGTGCCGCAGCCGAATGTCATCGCCATCCCGAAGAGCAGCAATCCGGATCGGCTGAAAGCCAACATTGATATTTTTGATTTCGAGCTCGACAGCGACGAGATGGCGCAAATCTTCGCCTTGGGCAGTCCTGATGGCCGTCTGATCAACGCCGACTGGGGGCCGGTCTGGGATCCGGAGTGATAGAAGTAGATGTTCTTTTATCTTTCCAAGATTGCCGCGTTTTTTATTCAGCCATCCAATTTTCTGATCGCGCTGGTCGTGTTCGGTTTGGTGATGTCGACGGGGAAGCGGCTTCAAAAGTGGGGACGGCGGTTCATTTGGGTTGGTGCAATTGGCCTCGTCATTTGCGGGTTTTCTCCAGTAGCAAACTTGTTGATCCAGCCGTTGGAGGACAGGTTTTCAAGGCCGGCTGAGCTCGTTTCTTATGACGGCGTCATCATTCTGGGCGGTGCGGTCGATACGGTGGTCACGGGTGCACGCGGTGAGACAGCTTTGACCGTATCCGGGGAACGGCTGACCATTGCTGCCCGACTTGCCAAGCTGCTCCCTGAAGCCTTGATCATTCATACCGGCGGCCAGGGAACAATCATCACGGGGCAGGCGACGGAATCCGAAGGAGCATCGCGCCTGTTTGACGACTTCGGTATCGCGTCAGAACGCATCGTTTTGGAAGACGAATCCCGGAACACCTGGGAGAACGCTGTTTTGACGAAAAAGCTGGTCGATCCAAAGCCGGGACAGACTTGGCTTTTGGTGACCTCAGCGTACCATATGCCCCGATCCATGGGGGTTTTTGAAGCTGCCGGATGGACCGGCGTGACGGCCTATCCTGTTGACTACCGAACCCGTGGCGGTGCGGATTGGGGACTTGGCTTTGATGGTGCGTCCAAGGGATTGCGGCGCGTCGACATTGGTGTTCGGGAGTGGATTGGTTTGGCGGTTTATTGGCTCACCGGCCGCAGCAGTGCCTTGTTTCCGGGCCCGGTGAATTCTTAACCAGTTTAAAGTTTCCGCAAAACACCACTTTTATTCTCCGGTTAAGAGACCCATATGCTATTTATCTCATTTGAAAAGTAGGGGCGGGCAGATGGTCCTCGAAGCGCCGCTTGTCGCGGCAGATGTGGTGCAATGGCTCTACAGCGATGCACCCCAGCTAGACGGCACTCTTGAAATCGTTAGTGAACTTGCGCAGCGGCTGCGGGCGGGTGGCGTGCCGGTCGATCGTGCGACAACTGGTATCTGGATCGTTCATCCGAACGTCCGCGCGGAAGGTTCGATCTGGGACAGCGAAGGCACGCGCGAACTGCGGCGCTATGTGCCGGGCGAAGACGCTGATGCCAATTATGAGAGCAGCCCGATCAAGCGTGTTCATGAAACAAAACAGCCGGTCCGGGTCGATATCGCCAACTGTGCCGGCACCGACGATGATTTTCCGGTTTGCCAGGAACTCCGTGAAGAAGGTTACACCGATTACATCGCTCTGCCGATGCCATTCTCCGATGGCTCTGTGAAGGTTGCGACCTTTGCGACGAAGGCCCCCAAAGGCTTTTCTGGCGCGAACCTGAGTGTTTTCGATTCGATCATGCGGCCGTTGGCCTTGGTGTGCGAACTCAAAACGCTGCGTCGCACTGCGGAAACGGTGCTAGATACGTATGTCGGTCCGCGCGCTGGCCTGAAGGTTCTGGATGGAACCACGCGGCGCGGTGAGGGCGAGTGGATCAAAGCCGTGATCAGCTTTGCCGACATCCGCGGGTTTACTCGTCTGTCCAACAGTCTGCCTGCCGACAAACTTGTTCTGTTCCTCAACAAATACTTCGGTGCGATGACCGAAGCCGTTGAGGCTCACGGCGGTGAGGTGCTGAAGTTTATCGGCGACGAGGTGATGGCCATCTTCCCGTATGAGACGGAAGAGGAAGCCAAGTCAGCTGCGTATAATGCCTTGTTGGCTGCACGGGACACGCTGAAGAAGATCGGAGAGATCAATCAGCAGAAAACCTGCATGGTGACACCGGACATGAGCGTCGGGATCGCCTTGCATGCCGGCGATGTTTTCTACGGCAATGTCGGCAGCGAAACGCGTCTGGATTTTACGGTTGTCGGACCAGCCGTCAATCTCGCCGCTCGCATTGCAGAACTGGCCAAGGACCTCGGCCGCGAAGTGCTGGTGTCCGACAATGTTGCAGGCCTGATGGGCTGCCGTTCAGGACTGTTTGGCAGTTATCACGTGAAGGGATTTGATGATCCGGTGTCCGTATACTCTCCTAATTTGACGTCGGGCGAAAAGTTCGACAACTGCCCGGACATGACTGTTGCGCGGGCTTTGGAGGAAAACTGACGGCGCAGGAGCACCAAAAACACGGCGACGGTGAGGATCGCGAAGGCGATCGGGCCAGCAAACCATCCCAGAAAGCCAATGGCGAAGAAGAGCGCGCGCTGACCTCTATTGAAGTGGCGGCCGGCCAGAACATTGAGCTCGCCCGCTTTTCCGGCAATTTCCCGAATGGCGTCCGGATCGCCCTGGCTGCGCTCCGGAACAGCCCCCATGACGATGCTGGCGTAGTTGAAGAGCCGATACGCCCAACCAAACTTGAAGAAGCTGTAAGCGAATATCAGCATCAACCCCAGCACCTTGATCTCCCAGAGAGCCCGGCTGTCGGAAACCGGGATAGAGAGGTCGCCAGCGACCTGAAGAATACGATCGGTCGCATCCAGAAGGGCAAAGCTGCCCCCGATCGCCAGCAAGGCGGTTGATGCAAAGAAGGCTGTGCCTTGCTGCAAGCCGGACAGGATCGCGGTGTCCATAATCCGGACTTCGCGGGTTGCCATGGTCAGCATCCAGTTCCGGCGCTGGGTTTCCATCGCATATGACAGGGTTTTCTTGCGCAGCGGACCCAGATCAATCAGCAGGTTGAAACCGAGCCAAGCCACCAGGAACAGACCGGCGGCGGCATAATCGAGTTGGGATAGGGCGTGCATAGAAGTCCGTATGGTCTTGAGAGCGATTGACTTGGAACCTGCGTATCTTATCGGGAACGTCAGCCCAGCATAAGCGGTGAAGGGCAAAATCCAGAGGCAACTGCAACGGACGTGCGGATAGGCGGGAAAAGGGCCCCAAATCAGCTGCCGTGTTTGCCCTGGAATCGGACGTAAATGAGGCTGAGATCTTACGTTTACGGCAAGCTGACCAACATATGTGCAAGTGCTCTCAAGGTCGTAAGTTGTTCAAACTAAAACAAAAAAACGGCAATGTGAAAATTGCAAATCTGATGCCGGATTTTTGCACTTGCGAACAGGTAAGGGATCGTTTACCACCTCGCCTCACTAGCGCCACATTTGCAGCCGGAAGCGGCTTGCAATGCTTAGAAACGACATAGGGATTTTATGGACGAAAACGTGCAGAAATCTTGCTGGAGCGTGACACTTTGGACAGTTGGTGCCGTTGGCATCGCACTCGCCATGGTTCTCTTGTTCAACGACGTTGACAACGCCCAACAAGCCGTCGCCATCGCCAAATAAGCCTGAGGGCGCACGAAACACAAAAGCCGTAGCGATCGCTGCGGCTTTTTTGCTTTTTGGCCTTCCAACTGGCCGGTGAAACAGTCAAGCTCTGGTGGTGTTCAATTCAATACAGGCGTTGGAACAGTCGCTTTTGGGTCTGGGCGGTTTGGCGGTCCTGAGACTTTGCGCAGCTCCATCTGACGCACCACCGTGCTGTTTCCCGGATGGCTGATCAGGAAACTGCTGTACGCATTTTCGCCCAGCGGCAGAAGCACCAGCTGCACTTCGCCTTGTCCCGGCCAAGTGACATCGGCGCCCCAGGCTTGCACATGCTCTGGCAAGGTGTGAGGGCTTAAATCCAGAATGTCTGAGGCTTCCAACACAGATGAGCTTCTTGAGTTCCAGGTCAGACCAGCGAGCCCGTCCTCGATTTCGAAGAGCTCGATGTCTGTTTCCCTGATGGTCAAAACCAGATTACCCGACAGATTTCTTTGAAGCGTCAGTTCGCCTGTCTCAAGATCAGACGCAAGCGGTGCCCGTTTCCCGTCCCGCTCGATAAAGCCTGCCGTGTTGATGACATGAAATTTTCCAAGCGGCTGGATGGTCTCTGCCAGTGCAGGACCAGAAAGTATCCAAAATAGAACCAGCGAGAGGAAAAGCCGCACTGTCGATCATCCGTTCGGTATTGATCTTTGAACGCTACCGTAGGGATGTTGATAAAGTCTTCGCTCGGTCAAAGAGGTGTCGATTATCTGGAAAGCGAGATCACCAGATCCTCGACCGCGCAGTGTTCCGGAGACCAGGAAAGAAGACGTTTCGCATGTGTGTTGTCGGCTGATTGGGTAAGCGCGTACCCAGCCGCCCAGTCTTGATCGGGATCAACACCGTCCGGTGCCTGCAGCGTGACGATGTCCAGGGGCTTGCCGTGACGGGCTGAGATATGGCTTGCAAGATGGTCGACGGAGACGCCGGAGATACCACTGCCTATAACGGACATTCGGAACCGGGTCTGACGCAACACAAGTGCATAAAGCCTTGCAAGGTCCGAAACTTCGACCAGTGGCCAAAACGTGTGTTCCGAGGCCCGGGTTTCAAACCTCCCACTCTCTTTCAAGGCAGCTGTCATCTCTGCAACCGGACCAAAATCTGGTCCGCACACGAGGGCAGGATGGACCACGGAAAGCGCGAGGTCTGTCCCTGTAGAGAGCGTTTTGATGGTCTCTGTCATGAACCGAAAGGCGGGCAGCGGTGAAAATGGGGTCTTCTCACTGAGCATGTCTCCCGCCTTGCAGGGCGGATACAGCCAAATCCCACCGGTATAAACAACCTTCAGCGGTTGTTTGCGATGCCGAGCCGCTTTTTTCATCTCCAGCATGGCGATCCGGTCGACCTTGCCCATGTCGGGTGAGAAGGTCGCTCCAAGGTGAACGACAGCATCGCATGCGGTTGCCCGCTCGACCCAGGTGGACGGATCCCGCAGGTCGCCGGGATAAGCTGAGGCGCCGAGGCGGCGCAGTTTTTCTGAAGACTGATCGGAACGGGAAAGACCGATGATCTGGCAGCCGTCCTCGACGAGCTGTTTGATCACTGCCGAGCCGATCCCGCCCGTGCCACCTGTAACGAATACATCCATCGTACGAGATGACCGGTTTCGCGCTGCAAGCGCAAGAGCGGGAGCCCTTGTTATAATCACTATCCACCGCTGCAGACGGTCGCTCTCTTGACCTTGCTTTGTTAACTGATAGGTCAGTTTCATGACCTTGCATCTTGTGAAACTCTGTGTGGGGGCCGATAGCGTCGAGAGCCTTCAGGCTTGGATCGACTTTCGCGTCGAGCAGGCGCGGGCGGCCGGGCTTGGCGCGCACACCACCCATACCACGCGTATGGTGCCGACCCGGCGTGACGAGCTGCTGGATGGCGGGTCGCTCTATTGGGTCATCAAGGGAAAAATCCAGGCACGTCAACATCTCCTGGATATTCGGCCATTTACCGACGATGCAGGAGTGAAACGCTGCGACCTGGTGCTGGAGCCGCGGTTGATCCTCACACAATATCAGCCAAAACGGCCGTTCCAGGGGTGGCGCTATCTAAAGGCCGAAGATGCACCAAAGGATATTCGTGCCGGTGGAGATGTTCAGCACATGCCGGACAGCATGCGGCGGGATCTCACCGAACTCTGTCTCATTTGATGGCAAACCGCCTGCGGCAATTGCGGCAAAAGCGTTGACGCGGACAGTCTCAAGAACCAAGTTCGGGTTGTGAGCGGCAGGATAAGGGACACTCATTCTTGGCAAAGACGCGGGACAGCATGAACACACCGGCGAAGCGGCAGGATCAGACTGTCCGTTCGACTGAGGCTGATGTGTCCGCTTTTCTCGACAAGGTGAAGTCAGCGCCGCGCCCAGCACCGGGTACATCCGGCCGGCTGATCTTCGCGCTCGATGCAACAATGAGCCGGCAACCTACCTGGGACACGGCTTGTCAGTTGCAGGGCGAGATGTTTGAGGAAGCGGCTTCGATTGGCAGCCTGAAGATCAAACTGGTTTACTTCCGCGGCTTTGGCGAGTGCAGAGCCTCGCGTTGGTTTGAAACAGGCCAAGAGCTCGCTGGAGTGATGAGCCGGATTACCTGCCAGGGTGGACATACACAAATCCGCAAAGTCCTTTCGGCTGCGATCAATGCTGCGGAGAAAGAGAAAATTGCGGCGGTCGTTTATGTCGGCGACTGCATGGAAGAAAACGTCGATACCTTATGTGACAAGGCGGGGCAGCTCGGCCTTCTGGGTGTGCCGATGTTCCTTTTTCAAGAAGGCCGGGATCCGGTTGCTGAGAGCGCGTTCCGCGAAATCGCCCGCTTGACCAATGGAGCTTATTGTCCGTTTGATGCCGGTGCTGCGCGTCAACTTTCCGAGCTCTTGAAGGCGGTTGCTGTATTCGCCAGCGGTGGTCACAAGGCGCTGACTGCATTTGAAAAAAAAGGCGGGCAGGGCGCCCGATTGTTGTTGGAGCAACTCAAGCCGTCATCATGATCTATTTGCTTCTCGGCCTTGTGCTGCTTGTCGTTTTCATTGCCATGATGCGGCAGTTCGTTCAGGCCAACCCGGCCAGGCTCGCGCAGTCTATCCGCACCTATGGCGGCATCCTGTTGATGATACTTGCGGGCGTTTTCGCCGTTACCGGACGGTTTGCTCTGGCAATCCCGGCTTTTGGGTTTGGGGTGTCGCTGCTTGGATTGGCCGGACTGCGAAACTTGTCGGGCTACAATCCTCAAAAGACTGCCGGGCAGCAGTCCCAGGTCCGGTCTGCCATGGTCGAAATGGAATTGGACCATGACACGGGTGCTTTATCGGGAACGGTCCTCGCCGGCAGTTTTCAGGGCCGTCGGCTGGATGACCTGACAGATGATGAGCTGCAGACCTTCTGGCAGGAAGCTCATCAGGACGATCAAAGCCTGAAGCTAGTCGAAGCTTATCTCGACCGCAGGCTTGCCGGTTGGCGTGAAGACTTCGAGGCGGATGCCACAGATCGGGAGAGAAGCGCGTCGAGCTCGGGCCCCATGACAGATGAGGAGGCCTACCAGATCCTGGGGCTTTCGCCCGATGCCGGGGACGCGGAAATCCGAGCCGCGCACCGCAGGCTTATGATGCGGGTCCATCCCGACCAAGGAGGCTCCGGTTTCCTCGCGGCGAAAATCAACGAGGCGAAAGACACGCTTCTCAGAAGACATTAACGACATCCGTTACTCAATTACTCATAGATGGCGAAGCAGGCGAATTTCGCCTTTTTCAAGGTACGGCAAGCCCGACGGGCTGCAGATTTGTTGTCGAACCCGGCAAAACGGGCGCGGTAGAGGGTCGTGCCATTGGCCTCGACTGGCTCTGTGAAAGGTGTGCGGTTGTTCAAGGCATTGCCGGTCCGTGCTTCAGCTCTCTGAAGAAGGGCCATAGCCTGGGCTTCAGTTTCGGCGGCAGCAATTTGCACCTGCCAGCCAGAGACCGCGATAGCAGGTTCGGCAGTGTCGACGTCAACGCGGTCATTTTCGTCAGCATCGCCCTGCGCCAATTCTTCTGAAGATGCATCGATCTTTTGCGACAATGACGCCGTCTGCGTTGCACCGACATCGGCCGCCGGGATGACTTCAATGGCTTCAGTTGCGACAGTGCGTACCGGGATCGGAGCGCTTGGAGCCTGCTCGTCATTACGGACCGGCAGATCGATACCCGCCTGCTGGCGCGCCGCCTGAAGTAGAGCCGTCTTTGAAATCGACTGTGTCGTGATCGACGCGTCCGGGCTGGTTCTCGGGATCGGGGGCAGAGATGTCGCAACCGCGAATGTGTCGTTGAAGCGGGACTTCACGGCCTTCGGCGGGATCGGAACTTCATTGCCAAAGCCTGGAACCGGTGCGGGAGCCGGGGCAGGGACCTGATTGGCCGCCAGCGCGTCTTCCGGAAGTTTTACCGGTGCATAGGCACTTGCAAGCACGACCGGCGCGCCAGTCGCAGGCGGTGCAAGTCCACCGCCCGGCTTATTTGCCGGTAGCGGCGGTTCCTTTAAGGATGCCGCATCAAAAGCGAATACGGGACCAGCCGAAGCGATCAGCGGCGCTGTCCGCGGACCTCTGCTCGCCTTGTGCAGATACCGTCCGATCAGGTCAGTCATATGAGCATTCCGGCGTGCGCCGGTGCGGCCACCCATGACAACTGCAACAATGTGCCGGTTATCGCGTTTGACAGATGTCACTAAGTTAAACCCGGACGCCCGGATGTAACCGGTCTTGATCCCGTCGACACCGCGGACGGTTCCAAGAAGCCGGTTGTGATTGCGCAAAGGGCGGCCTTTGTACTTGTAGACCCGCGTGTTGAAGAGTTTGTAGTACTCCGGAAACCGCTCCTGGATCGCACGGCCCAAGGTCGCCATGTCGCGCGCAGTGGTCCGCTGTTTGGAGTTCGGCAAACCATGCGCGTTGCGGAAGGTTGTCTTGGACATGCCGAGCTGGCGGGCTGTCCGGGTCATCCGTCTGGCAAATGCGGATTCGGAACCGGCGATGTTTTCCGCAACGGTGGTTGCCACATCATTGGCTGATTTGGTGACCAGCGAACCAATCGCATCTTTCACCGAAATGGTGCTGCCCGGTTTTAAGCCGAGTTTCGATGGCACTTCAGCAGCAGCGTTTTTTGAGACTTTCAAACGGCTGGACATGGAAAGCCGACCCGCCTCAAGCTCTTCGAAGATGATGTACGTGGTCATAATCTTCGTCAGCGAGGCCGGGAACCGGTAGGCGTCCGCATTGGCCGCATAAAGGGTCTTGCCGGTCTTGGCATCCACGACAATGCCAGCATATTTCGGATTGGCCGAAGCCACGGTTGGGGCGCAGAGCACAAGAGTGCCGACGACAAGCATCTTGCCGAGACGGCCAATCATTCGCGCAGAGCGTGAAGAACGCATACCTAACACTGTTACTTTTCCCAATTCGGGTCACGCGTTTCTGTTTGTGGACGGGGATGATCGGCCAGCCCCAGGCCGTTCATTCGAGCCGTCCGCGAAGTTCAGGTGCTATTTGATGGAATCACGGTTACGAATGTGTAAAGGAGATACCAGAAAAACACTTAAAAAATTTGTTTTTTGTTATGGTTAATCAAGTGTAAATGCCATTTGTGGCGGGTGTGGACATCCATTTATTGTATACACTGATCTTTTGGGTCCGTTATTTTTGATTATATCTGTCGAATATCAATCAGTATTTTCTTGGTTGGAATATTTAGGGAGTGTGTAGGCGGTTTTCCTATTTTATACTTTGGAATTGAAGAATTTTTCGATTTTTCAGGTTTCTTAAACTCGGGCTGCGGCCTCAGTTGAGCCGTTTTGCTGCGATGCGGTGTATTTGCTATCGAGTGCCGGTTGCGCATGTCTGGAGACGGGGTGGGCATTGGCCGTCAATAGGGGGCGCTCAAGCTTGCAACCTTTGGCGGGTTGGGGATTTGCTTTTCGGGATTTACTTAAGTTGTTCGCGTTTAAGTTGTTTTTGCATTGCAAAATCACCTTGACAGAAATTGTGCAGCGCATTATGAAGCTTGCGTTAGGTAAAGCGATAAGCGCGCCGGACAGTCCAGACGGGTCACAGTAGATGGCACTGGCAACCGGCTCGCCGGAGAAGGGCAAACGACATGATGAACAACTTCGATGAAATCCAGAAAATGAGCAAAGACAGCATGGACATGGCCATGGAATCATTCGGCTCCATGAGCAAAGGATTTCAGGCAATTGCTGCTGAGGTTGCTGATTATCAGAAGAAATCCTTCGAAGAAGGCACTGCTGCTGTTGAGAAACTGGTCGCCTCCAAGTCCCTGGATACCGCATTTGAAGCTCAGGCTGACTATGTGAAGACTTCTTACGAAAGCTTTGTTGGCGAAATGACAAAGATTGGTGAAATGGTCACGGATCTGTCCAAGGACGCCTACAAGCCGTACGAAGGCATCATCGGCAAATTCGGCAAGTAAATTGCCAACGCCGGGCCCCAGCCCGGATTGAGTTTTTGAAAACCCGGTCGGTGACGGCCGGGTTTTTGTGTTTTTGCGATTTACCCAATTATTCTTTTTTCCCGGTCGTGGTGAGAGCGCCGGTCGATTTTCGCTCAAAGCACGGTCTTTTAATCGGATTTTAGAGACCTACATCCGTAATTGACAACATGCTGATGCATCCGGGATGGCAAATGCCCAGATGTTGATGAAATCGACCATTGCGAAAGTGCCTCGGGCGCGGCAGGATTACATATCCAAAGGCCGGATATCCGGCGGAATGTAACCTGCGTAAGATAAGGCCCGGACCAGCTATGAATGCTAAGCGGGCTTATTGGAAATGAGACGGTTAGGGCTGGAGTGACACAGACGAGTGTAACGGAAATGACTGCGGGACCTGATTATGACAAGGACGGTGGCGACGCCGGAACGGTTGTTGTCACCCGGACGAAAACAGTCACCAAGCGGCCAAACCTGTATCGCGTGCTGCTTTTGAATGATGACTATACGCCGATGGAATTCGTCATCCATGTGGTGGAGAGCTTCTTTCAAAAGAACCGTGAGGAAGCCACGCGCATTATGCTGCACGTGCATCATCACGGCGTTGGGGAATGTGGGATCTACACCTATGAAGTTGCCGAGACCAAGGTGACCCAGGTGATGGATTTCGCGCGCCGGCACCAGCATCCCCTGCAATGCGTCATGGAAAAAAAGTGAGGACTTACACACGTGCCTTCTTTCTCGCGCAGTCTTGAAAAAGCCCTCCACCAAGCCTTGGCGCTCGCCAATGAGCGCCAGCAGGAATATGCCACGCTAGAGCATCTTCTTTTGGCTTTGCTGGACGATCAGGACGCGGCCGCAGTCATGCGGGCGTGCAACGTGGATCTCGATACGATCCGCCAAAACCTGATCGAATATATCGAAACCGAACTCGACAATCTTGTCACCGACAGTGACGAGGACGCCAAGCCGACTGCCGGCTTCCAGCGTGTGATTCAGCGCGCTGTTATTCATGTGCAGTCGTCAGGGCGCGAAGAGGTGACCGGGGCAAACGTGCTTGTGGCGATTTTTGCCGAGCGTGAAAGCCACGCAGCCTACTTCCTGCAAGACCAGGACATGACCCGTTACGACGCGGTCAACTACATTTCCCACGGGATCGCGAAGCGTCCTGGCATGTCGGAGACCCGGCCGGTTGAGGGCGCGGAAGAAGAGGACGTGCTTTCCGGCAATGATGCTGAGAAAAAGCCAACACAGAAAACCGACGCTCTGGAAGCTTACTGCGTCAACCTCAATGAGAAGGCGGAGAAGGGCAAGATCGATCCGTTGATCGGGCGGGACGACGAAATCCAGCGAACCATTCAGATCCTGTGCCGCCGGTCCAAGAACAATCCGTTGTTCGTGGGTGACCCAGGTGTGGGCAAGACGGCAATTGCGGAAGGTTTGGCCCACCGCATCGTCAATGCCGATGTTCCCGAAGTTCTTCAGGATGCCACGATTTTCTCACTCGACATGGGCGCGCTGCTTGCGGGTACGCGCTACCGCGGTGATTTCGAAGAACGCCTGAAGCAGGTGGTCAAGGAAATCGAGGACTATCCGGGTGCGGTGATGTTCATCGATGAGATCCACACAGTCATCGGTGCGGGTGCTACATCAGGCGGGGCAATGGATGCCTCCAACCTCCTGAAGCCGGCGCTGGCATCCGGTGCGATCCGCTGCATCGGGTCGACGACTTACAAGGAATATCGTCAGTTCTTTGAAAAGGATCGGGCACTGGTGCGCCGATTCCAGAAGATCGATGTCAACGAGCCGACCATTCCTGACGCCATCGACATTCTGAAGGGGCTGAAACCGTATTTCGAAGACTTCCACAAGGTGCGTTACACGAACGACGCCATAAAGACAGCGGTCGAGCTGTCGGCGAAATACATTGCCGACCGGAAACTGCCGGACAAGGCCATCGACGTACTGGATGAGACCGGTGCGAGCCAGATGCTGGTTCCGGAAAACCGCCGCCGCAAAACCATCGGCGTTAAGGAAATCGAGAACACCATCGCAACGATGGCGCGGATCCCGCCGAAGTCTGTCTCCAAGGACGATGCTGAGGTTCTGGAAAACCTTGGCAAGGATCTGAAGCGTGTCGTTTACGGTCAGGACAATGCCATTGAAACACTGGCATCCGCGATCAAGCTGGCCCGTGCCGGATTGCGCGAACCGGACAAGCCGATCGGGTCTTACCTGTTCTCAGGTCCGACCGGCGTCGGTAAGACCGAGGTCGCGCGTCAGCTGGCATCGTCGCTGGGTGTGGAGCTGATCCGCTTCGATATGTCGGAGTACATGGAGCGGCATACAGTGTCCCGCCTGATTGGCGCGCCTCCGGGCTATGTCGGATTTGACCAGGGTGGTTTGCTCACCGACGGTGTCGACCAGCATCCGCACTGTGTTTTGCTCTTGGATGAAATCGAAAAGGCCCATCCGGACCTCTTCAACATCCTCCTGCAGGTGATGGATCACGGCAAGCTGACCGATCATAACGGCAAGCAGGTCGACTTCCGCAATGTCATCCTCATCATGACCACCAACGCAGGTGCGGCCGATATGGCCAAAATGCCGGTGGGCTTCAACCGCATCAAGCGGGAAGGAGACGATCAGGAAGCCATCAACAAGCTGTTCACGCCGGAGTTCCGCAACCGTCTGGATGCGATCATTCCGTTCGGCAATCTGCCGGTCGAAGTTGTTTACAAGGTCGTCGAGAAGTTCGTCATGCAGCTGGAAGTCCAGCTTGCAGACCGGAACGTCACCTTCGAACTTGGCGACGACGCCGTCAAATGGCTCGCCGACAAGGGATACGACAGTCAGATGGGAGCCCGGCCGCTCGGCCGGATCATCCAGGAGCACATCAAGCGGCCGCTGGCTGATGAAGTGCTGTTCGGCAAGCTCAAAAAGGGTGGCATGGTCAAAGTCTCGGTCTCCGAGGACGGCAATGGTCTGCTCTTGGAGAGCGTCGAAGAGCGCGCCACACCGCCAAAAGCCAAACCGAAAGCGGCTACCAAGGCAAAGCCAAAGCGCAAACGCAAACCGGCAGCCAAAGCGACGACCACCAAGGCGTCAAAGCCAACGGATAAAGGCGGTTCGTCGAAGAAGAGCCTTGTTCCAAAAGTTCCGCTTGCGGACTGAAGATATTGAAATCAAATGTAAACGGGCGCCCGCTGGGTGCCCGTTTTCGTTAGTGGGAAGTGGGTCTGATCTGGTTACCAGTGTTCAGTCCCAGGGGCACCTTTCGGCATTCCTTGAAGGTTCGAGGTCAGCCAGCCGCCGTAGAATTTTCCCGCTTGCGGATCGACGCGCTCTGAACCCACCTGACAAAGATCCATTTTCCCGGGGTAGAACGCGAGGTGGTCCTTGAGCGCCTGAAATTCGGGCGTTGGCCGCGAATAGCACCATGCGGCGGCCCGTGCCGTTCGGGTGCCGGCTGACACATCGAAATAGGTGGCGGCGCCTTTCCACTCACATAGGGTGGATTGTGGGAGACGGCGCAAATGAGCTTTCACATCCTCCGGGGGAATGTAGTAGGTCGGCGGATGATGGGTTTCGAGTACCCGCAGGGCCCGCGTGGTATCAACGATCTCCACGGACCCCAGAACTATAAGAATCCGCTGCGGCACCGGTTCGACAATCGGTGGGCGTGGATAGGATTGGACGTTCTCGATCGGCAAATCCATGCTTGCTGCCTCTCTCGTTTCGGGAATGAGGTCGGTTTGACCGGTGTATTCGTTGAAAATGCTGCGTCACAGCCCGTTTAGAAGGGTTTCCGCGATTGCAGTGCCGCTTTGAAACGCGGCTTCCACACGGGCGTCGAGGCACCAATCACCGCCCAGAAAAAGCGTTTTGGATGCGTTTGAAAGATACGGTTGTCCGAGCGGAGTACCGACCTTGGCATAGCGCCATCGGTGCGCGTCGATATGAATCACTTTGCCCCGGTCAAGGTCTAGGGTCTTGCAAAGCTCGGTCAGCATCAGGTCAGCTACGACGGCTTTATCGAGTTCCAGATGGTCTTCGCTCCAGTCGGAACTTGCCTGGGCCACAAATGCATTACGGCCGGGGCGCCCTGGCTTGGTTTTCTCATTCGCGATCCAGGCCAGCGGGGCATCCGGGTCGCGGTGGGAAGCGGGTAGAGCGTCATCCTCATCGTCAAAGGCAGCCATCAAGGTCCAGCAGGGCAAAAGATTGACATGGGCGATCTGTTTTGAGATCGGGTGGTCGGTGCCGAGTAGAGCCATGGTTTGCGGGGCCGGGGCGGTGATGATCAATCGGTCGAAGACAAGGGTGTCTTCACCGATGGCCAAAGACCAACGACCATCGGTCTCGGTGACCGAATTCACCTGTACTTGACGGCGGATATCGAGTTCACTGGCCAAGGCTTTTGCAAGCGCGTTCATTGAGGGGACGCCGACAAAGCCAGTCCGCTCGCCCATGTCCCATCCACCGGCAGCATCAACGGACACGAGGCTTTCGATCAGTCTCTGAAACTCCTCAGTCTTCGCTGTGATGTATTGCGCGCCATGGTCAAACTGAAGGCCATTGTCGACCCGCCGGGTCGCAAGACGCCCGCCAATTCCGCGGCCTTTGTCCAGAATCAGAGGCGTGTGCCCGGCATCTTTCAGTGTTCGGGCGCAAGAGAGCCCTGTCATGCCGGCCCCAATGATGCCGATGCGAACCGGTTCTGTCATGCGATCTCCAGTCGATTGAGGATGTTTGGAATCTCCTTCTTTACCTTGAAGAAACCGGCCGTTGCATAGCGCCATATTGCATCATCCCAGGGACGCCGGATTTCGGTCAGGGTGAGGCCATGGTTTTCGAGCTTCGGCCGGGATGCGTCCAGCCAGTCCTTGAGCGGTCCGGCCGGGACATAGGGCATGACGATCTGCTTGGCTCCGGCTTCTGCCGCCCACTCAATGATTGGGACCGGCGAAGCGGTGTTCAACCTTGTCGCCGCCTGTCCAATCCGTTGTGCAGCATCTTCTAAAGCTCCTGCTTCGAACGAGCGAATGTGGCCTGGAACAGGTCGTGGTGATCTCAGGTCACTTGATGTCAGCGTCGCGGTTGCAACGAGTTCGATGCCGTCTGGGATCAGTGTCTCCGGCAGACAATCGTCCTCGGTGAGGAGGAGAACCGTTGGCCTGCCCGGTTCCGGCGTAACAAAATCTCGTGTCGGTTGCGCAGACGGCAGCCCGTTCGGCTCGCTCCAATCCAGTGATGTCACCCCGGTTTCGAAGTCTGAACTTACCGGCGCAAACCGACCACCTGTGAACTTCGCGATGTTCCAGGCTTGGGCTTCGTAGGTCTTGCCGCGCGTATGCAGTCCGGCAACCCAACGCCAGCTCAACGTGTTCGAGGCAGGGTCTCCGTCCAGCAAGTGGCGATAGAAAAAATCTGCGCCGATCCGCCATGGAAGCTTCAACGTGAAGATCCAGATGGACGCAAACCACATGCGTGCGTGGTTGTGGAGGTATCCAGTGTGGACGAGCTCGTCCACCCAGGCATCAAAGCAGTCGATCCCGGTTTGCCCGGCCTCCGCACGGGTCACTGCCTGACGCAGGCCGCTGTTTGTCTCCAGATCCTCCAGGTCGGTAGCCAGACCTTGCCGATAAGATTCCCAGATCGCAGGGCGGCGTTCGAGCCAGCCTTTGAAATAGCCGCGCCAGAACACCTCCTGAATAAACTTTTCAGCGCCATCAAGACCGTGGTTCTGCAGGGCTGCGGTCACAACTTCCTGCTCGCTGATCAACCTCCGGCGGATGAACGGCGACAAGCCGGAAACGGATGTGTGCTTGCCTGGGCCGCGATCATAGTTCCGCTGAGCTGCATAGGCTCGGCCCATCTGCGGTGTAAAATCATCAAGGTGTTGGAGAGCTGCTTCGCGGGTCGGCGAAAAGATCGTCATAAGGCAATGTCCAGCGCTGTTTTTTGCTTTGCTTACGCAAGGCGCACTGCTTTGGATGGGCCGAACGGACGTTAGAACGAAGCAAAACGGGCCAAGTCTTATGCCGGCCGGCCTTTGCCAAACTCCCGGCAGATCCAATCAATCACCTTTTGCCGTGCTTCGCCAAATCGGACCGGGTTTTCCGGGTAAACAAGATGGTAGCCGCGTGTGCCGATGCCCTGATCGGGCTGGCGCCACAAACACGTCAATGCACCGTTTGAGAGTTGCCGTTGCACCAGAAGCTCCGGGACAAGGGCGATGCCTTGCCCCTCCAACGCCGCGTTGATGGCCAGGCTGGAATGGCTGAAGCTCAGGTAAGTGACGTCTTCCGGCAGCAGCTCTGTCCCTAGCACCTCGTTCCAGGAGGTGTGGCTGTCCAGAAGAATGCGCAGGTGCGGCATATCCTGAATATTTTCTATTGTCTTTCGATCCTTGGTCAGCGTCGGCGACGCAACGGCTGCCAGTCGAATTGGTGCAAGAAAATGATTTTTGAGACCTGTAAAAGGTGGGGCGCCGATCCGAATGGCCAGGTCGACGCCGTCGCCTTTGAAGGTTGCCAGCCGCTCGGTGGCCAGTGTTGCCAGATCCAATCCCGGATTTTTGTCCAGAAAACCAGGCAGACGGGGAACAAGCCACAGCGCGGCAAAGGACGGGGGCAGGCTGAGTGTGATGCGTGGGACCTTCTGGGATATATCGATGATTGCCCGATCGATTTCATCGAGCCCACGCCGAACTTGCGCGTGAAACCTTTCCGCCGGTGCGGTCAGCGCGAGACCGCGGGGAAGCCGGTCGAACAGCTGAACGCCGAGTTCATCCTCCAGAGCGCGAACCTGTTGGGCAACTGCCCCTTGTGTGAGGTTGAGCTCCTCTGCAGCCAGCCGGAAATTGAGGTGCCGGGCCGCAGCATCAAATGCTCTGAGTTTGTTGAGGCTGGGAGGACGCATCGCCGTTTTACCAAAGCAGTAGTTTTTCTACTGATTAAGTGCAGAAAGCATGATTGGTCAAGTGCATAGTCCGTTGCTAAAACTGCACCTAAAGGAGACAAGTCATGAGCGAACAAAAAGTTGCCCTGATCACAGCTGGCGGATCCGGCATGGGCGCGGACGCAGCCAGAAGGCTGGCGGTAGACGGTTTCAAAGTCGCGATCCTGTCGTCCTCCGGGAAGGGGGAGGCACTGGCAAAGGAACTGGGCGGCATTGGTCACACCGGTTCAAACCTGAGCACCGATGACCTGAAAGCATTTGTCGACAAGGCAATGACTGCCTTCGGGCGCATTGATGTTCTCGTGAACTCTGCCGGACATGGCCCAAAGGGCGATATCATGGAGATCTCTGATGAAGACTGGCATCTCGGCATGGATTACTACCTGATGAATGTGATCCGTCCAAGCCGTCTGGTGGCACCGATCATGGCACGCCAGGGCGGCGGCACTGTCATCAATATTTCCACCTTTGCCGTATTCGAGCCGGATCCGATGTTTCCGACCTCCGGCGTGTTCCGGGCCGGTCTTGCTGCCTTCACCAAGCTGTTTTCGGACAAGTACGCCTCTGAGAGTGTGCGCATGAACAACGTATTGCCCGGCTTCATTGACAGCTTGCCGGAAAAGGAAGACCGCCGGTCGCGCATCCCGATGGGCCGTTATGGCCGATCGGAGGAGGTCTCCGGATTGATTTCCTATCTCGCGAGTGATCTAGCGGCCTATGTCACGGGTCAGAACATACGAATTGATGGCGGGCTGACACGGTCGGTCTAAAGCGGATTTTGATCGGGTGGCCGAAGCCACCGGACAGTGGGCTGGACAGGTTTGCTGGATAAAGGTAAGGAATCCTTACTAACTTCAGCAATTTGGAAACGCCTTTATGACTGCCTCAAAGGACACGGGGCAACCGCAGCTATCCTCGAAGCCACCCGTTTCCGGTCGGGGCTGGATGCTGCGCGGCGCGCGCGCAGCGATTTCCATTCCGGCCTTCATCCTGACGTCTGCTTTTGTCGGGTTTGCCGGGATGGCCCGCGAAACAGGATTGAGCCTGGCCGAAACACTTCTCATGACAGGGGCGGTGTGGGCCTTGCCATCCGTGGTGGTTTTAACCGGAGCCATGGCGTCGGGCATGGGATTGATCCCCGCCGCTGTCGCTGTGGCCCTCGCGTCTGTCCGCCTGATGCCCATGACGATGGCCTTGATGCCGTTCCTGAAGGTGCCCGGAAAGACCAAAACCTGGCACTTGCTGATCGCATCGCATTTCGTTGCGGTGACGGCTTGGGTCTACGCGATGAAGAACTTGCCCGACCTGCCGAGGGAAGGGCGGTTGCCGTTCTTCATCGGGTTTGGCGGCGGGGTGACCAGCTTTGTCTTTGTGTCCACCGGGATTGCCTACATGCTTGTGGAGCGGATGCCGCCCATGGCCGCCGGGGCTCTTGTCCTTGTGACACCGGTCTACTTCCTGTGTTCCTTGTGGGGCGCTGCGCGGATGAATGCCGACAAGGCGGCAATGATTTCCGGCCTTGTGCTTGGCCCTTTGTTCTTCCTTTATTTTCCCGGTCTTGATCTCCTTTGGACGGGCCTGCTTGGCGGAACGCTTGCCTATCTCGTCACCCGATTTTGGCGCCGGGGGCTGTCATGAGTGACCTGATGACAGAAACCTGGTGGTGGCCCTATGTGATGATCCTCGTCGCAGGGTGGCTTGCAACCGATGTGTGGCGGTGGTTGGGCGTTTTTGCCGGCGGCAAACTGCGCGAAGACAGCGAACTTTTCATCTGGGTCCGGTGCGTTGCAACGGCACTGGTTGCCGGTGTGATCTCCAAGCTTGTTCTGTTTCCCCAAGGTGTGCTGGGCGACACGCCGATCTGGTTGAGGTTGGCGGCCGCGGCCTTCGGGTTTGTCTGTTTCTTGGCTTTTGGGCAGCGCGTGATCGTCGGTGTGCTGTCTGCGGTTGTTTTTCTACTGACTGGATGGTGGATCTTGGGCTCCTGACACTCCTGACAGAAGGGTGTCAGCAGGGGGCTGATACATGGCGCGCATTGGCCAAATGGCCACACCGGATCAAAGGAGCCCCGCCATGACCGATCACAAACTCGTGCTTCATTATGCACCGCGCAGCCGCGCCAGCACGATCCGCGTACTGCTGGATGAACTCGGTGCCAATTACGAGCTGAAAGTACACAATGCGAAAGCTGGTGACCTGCAGTCGCCAGAGTATCTGAAGATCAATCCTCTAGGTAAGGTGCCGGCGCTTCAAGACGGTCAGTCGGTTATTACCGAATCTGTCGCCATCGCCTTGTATGCCGCTGATCTTTATCCCGAGGCAGAACTGACACCAGGTTTGAGCGATCCGCGGCGTGGCGCTTATCTGCGGTGGATGGCGTTTTATGCTGCATCTTTTGAGCCCGCCGTGGTCAACAAGGCGTTCAACACGGATATACCGCAGCAGATCGCGCCGTATTGCAGCTATCACGCCGTGATGAAGGCTCTGGCGGCGCAGCTTGAAAAAGCACCCTATATCCTCGGAGATCAGATTTCCGCAGCAGACATCTTCTGGGGATCTGCTCTGCGCTGGACCTTGATGTTCGGTCTGGTGCCGGACTGGCCGGTCTTTACCGAGTATGCCGAGAGAATTACCGCGCGGGCGAGTTTCCAGAGTGTCTTGGAAGATGAGGCCCTGCTCGATGCAGCGCAGGAGGCCGCTGCGAACCCGGCAGGGATCGCCGCCGCGAGTTGAGCCAAGGCCTCGTCGTCAATTCCGGAGGCACAATGCCCTGCCTCCGGATCAGTGTCGCAGGGTTTTAGGCTTAGCCCAACGCAGCGCGGATCTTGTCGGCTTGTTCGGCAAGGAGATCGTTGTCAGCCATTTCGCCGGTGTGCGGCTTCATCTTAACACCGTCAAAGCGCGGGATGATGTGGACATGGGTGTGAAACACCACCTGGCCGCCGGCTGGTTCAGAGAACTGCTGAATGGTGGTGCCATCTGCCCCAAAAGCCTTGATAACGGCATGCGCCATCTTTTGGACCGTGGCCATCACCGCGTTCAGGTCCTCTTGCGCGATGTCCAGAATGTTGCGGGATGGAGCCTTCGGAATGACCAGCACATGTCCGTCACCGCGCGGCATGATGTCCATGATCACGACCGTCTTGTCGTCTTCATAGACCTTGTGACTCGGCAGCTCTCCGCGCATGATTTTGGCAAAGATGTTCTGGTCGTCGTAGGCGGGCGTTTCGATCGGCATGCGTACCTCTAAAAGGGAAAAAGTCTTTGAATGTCGGCGGACATAGTACTCTGCCAGGCGGTTCGACAACAAGGGTTGTGACCGCCCGGCAGTGTCCGATTATTCGCCTATATTTTTCAAATTAAACGGTGTGGACTGATACATCTCATTGATCCAGTTGCCGAACAGGAGATGCGCGTGGGCCCGCCAGCGATTCACCGGCTGCCGGGTGGCATCATCATCCGGAAAGTAGTTCTGCGGCCGGATCGGCGTGTCAGAAACCTGGCTGTCCCGTTCGAATTCATCCGCCAGAGACGTCGTGTCATACTCGATGTGATTGAACATATGCAGGCAGCGATGCTCTGGATCGTCGAGGAGGCACATACCGGTCTCGTCATCTTCCGCCAGCACCGTCAGATTGCTACCGTCCGGAATGTCGGCCTTCCGGGTTTCCGTCCAGCGTGAGACGGGCAGACAGAAATCATCGGAAAACCCTCGGAGATACGGCGAGGCCGGTGCGAGCGTCCGTTGCCGGTAGACGCCCGTTGCCTTGTCGTCCCGCGCATATTTCGGCATGCCATGAAAGTGATAAGTGGCCGCCTGAGCCGCCCAGCAGATGGTCAGCGTGCGATGAACATGTGTCTGGGTCCAATCCAGCACATCGCGCATTTCCTGCCAGTATCCGACATCTTCAAATGGCAGCTTCTCCACCGGGGCTCCGGTGATGATGAACCCGTCGAACTTCTCGTTCCGGACTTCTTCCCAGGGACGATAGAACGCTTCCAGATGCTCCGTTGGCGTGTTCCGTGGCACGTGGTTGGTCATGCGCACCAGCGTCAGATCGATCTGAAGCGGGGTGGAGCCGAGAAGGCGTGCGAATTGGGTCTCTGTCTTGATCTTGTTCGGCATCAGGTTGAGAAGGCCAATGCGCAGGGGGCGGATGTCCTGACGCATGGCATCCGCTTCCTGGATGATCATCACGCCTTCGGATTCCAGAATGGGGCGGCCGGGCAGATCGTTTGGAATTTTTATCGGCATTTGCGCGTCCTGTAACCAGAGACAGATGCCTTTCTTCGATCCGATTCGTTGCCTTTGAACTTGAAGTTCACGGCCGCATCTTCTGTTCGAAGAACCACCTTGCCCGGATCGGCAGGTTGGCGTGGGGCATCTGTCCCAACTCTTGATGATGGTCCCTAGGTAATGGATTGGACGCGATCCGGCAAGCCCTGTGCAGCCGAATGCCGATCTTGTGAAAGACGCAAATTGTTGTTGGATCTCAGGCGCGTGGCAAATGGAAGTTTTAGCTGCCTTTCCGGAAAGGGGCATGTTCAGCCAACGCTTCGTTTTCGCGTTGAACGGCGCGCCGCTCCTGCTCCAGAAAGTCTGCGACTGCGTCGTGAAGGCCCTCATGGGCAATCCAGTGGGCAGAATAGGTCGTTTGCGGCAGGTAACCGCGCGCCAATTTGTGCGCTCCCTGAGCGCCAGCCTCGACGCGTTTCAGGCCTTTGGAAATGGCAAAGTCGATTGCCTGATAGTAACACAGCTCAAAATGCAGGAACGGATGGTGTTCGGTGCAGCCCCAATGGCGGCCGAACAAGGTTTCTGATCCGATGAAGTTGAGGGCTCCGGCGACATACCGGCCGTTGCGTTTTGCCAAGACCAGAAGAATGCGGTCCGCCATCTGTTCACTGATCAGCGAGAAGAAGGCACGATTGAGATAAGGGCGGCCCCACTTGCGGGCGCCCGTATCCATGTAAAATCCGTAAAAGGCATCCCAATGCGCTTCTGTCAGATCGCTGCCGGTGACCCATTCGATTTCGAGCCCGTCAGCGCTGATTGCTTCGCGGCGCTCCTTTTTGATCGCCTTGCGTTTGCGCGAGGCGAGGTCGCCGAGAAACTGGTCGAAGGTTTCGTAGCCGTTGTTGTCCCAGTGGAACTGCTGATCTGTGCGCCTCAGATAACCGAGATCGCCAAGCGAGTCCCATTCCGGTTTAGTCAAAAAAGTCGCGTGAACCGAGGAGGCGCCGGTGCGTTGGCAGACCTGCACAAGGCCAGCCGCGAGTGCCTGGAGCCCGGCCTCCCGGTTGATGTTGGGGCTTGTTAGAAACCGCCGGCCTGTCGCCGGAGTAAATGGGACCGATATCTGGAGTTTTGGATAATAGTCGCCGCCCGCCCTGTAGAATGCGTCGGCCCAACCATGATCGAAGACATATTCGCCCTGGGAGTGGCTTTTCAGATAAGCGGGAACGGCTCCAAGAACCGCGCCGTTACCATCCTCCAGCACCATGTGCCGGGGCATCCATCCAGTCTGGCGTGTCGCGCAGCCGGATGCCTCCAAGGCTTCCAGAAAAGCGTGGGATAAGAAAGGGTTGAAGTCTGTTTCTTCAGAATCTGAATCAGCTTCAGGGGCTAGCGCGGAAGTGAGATCTTGAGACGCAACAGCGTCCTGTGCGCGCGCCAGCTTTCCGCCTTCGCCAAGGATCCAGCCTGGGTTGGCAACCGCATCCCATTTGTCAGCCGGCACATCTGCCAAGGATGACAGAAGTCTAATGGAGAGCGTCGTCTCCGTGTCACCGGCGCCTGGTTTTTGCGGCTGTTCATTGTCCGGTGAAATAGAAGACGTCATGTCAGTGTGTTGGCCCGCCATAAAAGGATTATTTACAAGAATGTAGAGCCGCTTTGCTGCGCCGCAAGAGGAAATTCCGTTCCTGGAATGCTGGTCCGCTATTGATCCGGATCGAAGCCCTCAAAGACGATTTGATCAGCAAACCGTTTTGCGACTTCCAACTGTCCCGGTGTCCGAACTGTCCACGTCATGATTGGGGTTCTGAAAACCATTTTCATCATGCTGGGGCCGGGGCTCGGTAGATCGTTGACGCCATAGGAGATGAAGTGCGGGCTTGTGCGCGGAAAATGGAGCAGATGGCGCAATATGAAACGGTCCATCCGGCTGTGGCGTGTGTAGTCCGGGCCGGGGCGGGCCGCATCTGCCACGATCCCGCGGAGAACGGAGTTGTTGTGCGCCTTTGCAACAGCCAGCATGTCCGGATCAAAGGTTTTGATACAGGCTGGGCCCTTATACGCATTCACTTGATCAACAACGCGGCGGACAAAGTCGCCTTGCGCATCGCGCCGGAGCAAGGATTTGATTTCGACAACCAGCGGCACACGGCCATCCACCAGATCAAAAAGGTCCTGAAGCAGCCATAGGTGATCTGTGCCGGTACGCATTTGCAGTTTGACCAGATCGGCTGAAGACCGCCCGGAAACCGGCCCACTGCCATCTGCGAGACGGTCCAGGTCATCATCGTGAAAGACGAGCGCTTCACCATCACTGGTCTGCTGAACGTCAACCTCAATCCCGAAGTTTTTGTCCACGGCCTGCTGGATTGCGGTCGGAGTGTTTTCGATGATGCCGTTGCTGGCATCGTGATACCCCCGGTGCGCTATCGGCCGGGCGAAAATGGCGGCAAGTTCTGGTGACATGTTAATCTGGTCCAGAATTGGCGGAGCGTTTTTGGAGCCCCGCCAGAGCGGAATTAGTCCGCGATCTCGAAAATGGCTTCGATTTCAACTGCGGCACCGAAAGGAAGAGAGGCGGCGCTGACGGCTGAGCGCGCATGGCGGCCACTGTCACCCATGGCCTCAACCAGAAAATCGGACGCGCCATTGATCACCTTTGGCTGGTCGGTGAAATCGCCCGTTGAGTTCACAAAACCCACGATCTTGACCAGGCGGACCACCTTGTCCAGGTCACCTGTTGCAGCTTTGGCCTGTGCAAGCAGATTGATGGCGCAGAGTTTTGCAGCTTTTTGGCCGTCTTCAACTTCAAGGCCTCCGCCAAGCTTGCCGGTCACGGCGATTGCACCGCTTTCCATCGGCAATTGGCCGGAGATGAACAGCTGATTGCCTGTTTTCACAAAGGGCACGTAGTTGGCAGCCGGCGCGGCAGCATCTGGAAGCGTGATGCCGAGTTCGGACAAGCGGGTTTCAGTTTGGCTGGTCATGAGTGTTCCCGATCAAAATTGGTGAGTTGCCCGTGTCTTGGCGCAAATTGCAGAAACTGACAAGCTCATTTCCGGCAGACGGGGGCGGTATTTGCTCGGCACCTCGTTACTCAACAAAGTCCAATTGGCGCTTTTGTGCCCGTATTTGTGACCTACATTATCGGTGGGGCTGGGCATTCCTTGCTAGCAGTCCGGCATGAACCCGAATAAAAGAGTAGAAACAAGAAATTTCCGCTCCAACGGCGGTGACGAGGAAATGTGATGCGGCGAACCGTTTCAGGCCAGGTTTTTGAGACTGCTTTTCTATTGAAGTGCGCTGTGGTTGCCATTGTGGTTGTCACGTCTGGTGCCAGTGAAGCAGCTGCCAAAGTGGCGGGCATACAGCTTGCCCCGCACAGAGCTGTCTATGACATGAAGCTTGCCGATACCGAGCAGCAGTCCGGGATTGCTGGTCTCACCGGACGCATGGTCTATGAGTTTTCAGGCAATGCTTGTGAAGGGTACAGCGTCAATTTCCGGTTTGTCACCGAGTTCCGTGATCTGAGTGGTGGCTCCCAGGTAACAGATCTTCAGACCACTTCGTTCGAGGGCCCGGATGCTGAGAGCTATCAGTTTTTGTCCAAGACCTATGTCGATCAGAAACTGGTCGAATCGAGCCGGGGACTGGCGCGGACAGAAACGGGTTTGAAGGCGGTCGAACTGAAAGAACCGGACGAAAAGTCGTTGCAGATCGGCCAAGATGTTCAGTTTCCAACAGAGCACCTGATGAACATAGTGAAGACCGCGCAGGACGGCGGGCACTTCACCGCGAGTGATATCTACGATGGAGCTGAAACTGGCGACAAGGTCTTTGGAACCACTGCCGTCATCGGGGCCAAGGCCGTCGGCATTGTGCCGGAAATTGATGGCGAACGGCAGGACGCCTTGGATACTGTTGCGTCCTGGCCGGTGACCGTCGCTTATTTCGATCCCTCCACGCAGGAAAATTCCGGCGAACAGACACCCGTCTATCAGTTGTCTTTCAGGCTGTTTGAAAACGGTGTGAGTGACAAACTTATTCTGGATTACGGTGATTTCAAAATTGCGGGAACGATGACGGCGCTGGAACTTCGGGATCTGACAGACAAGTCTGACTGCGAGTAATCGACTACTTGTCTTCGGCGGCTTTGCGCGCCTGTTTGGCGGCATGTGTCAAACCAAGCTCGACAGCAGAATTTCCGAATTTGCCGCGCAGTTTGTCGATGGCAAGTTCGGCCTTTTTCTTTCGTCCTGATGTTGCATCGAGCAGATCCTCAGGATCCGCTTGAGAGGCATCCGAGAGGTCGTTGACCCCAATGCCGATCAGACGGAAGCGGCGCCCATCGGTTTCCGCCTCCAAGAGGGCAACCCCTGCATCAAATATCTTGTCCGCGAGCTGTGTCGGGTCGGTCAAATGACGTGCACGGGTGATTGTTTTGAACTCGGAGGTCTTCAGCTTGAGGGTGATGCCGCGTCCGGCAATCTCGGACTTTTTCAGGCGGAACGACACCTTTTCAGACAAGTCTCTTAAGATCGGTTTCAGGACATTGAAGTCGGATATGTCTGTGCGGAAGGTGGTTTCGGTGGAAACGCTTTTCGCACCGCGCGAAGGGGTCACATCACGGCTGTCGTCGCCGTGGGAGAGGCGCGCTAAGCGCAACCCGATAGAGCCATACCTGCGCGCCAATGTGTTGGCATCCATCGTTTGTAGCTGGCCAATCGTTCGGATGCCGTCGCGGTCGAGTTTCTTTTGGAAGACTTTCCCAACGCCCCAAATCTTGCCGACAGGCATGGGGGCTAGACGCTGTTCCGCTTCTGCTGCACCAATCACGGAAAATCCCCGTGGCTTCTCCAAATCCGAGGCGAGTTTTGCGAGGAACTTGTTCGGCGCAAGGCCGACACTTGCCGAAATGCCGATATCAGCTTCAATGTCCCGGATAAACTTGGCAAGGGTTTCGGCGGCGCTTGCGTGGTGGAGGCGCTCTGTGCCGGTGAGGTCAAGAAAGGCCTCGTCAATCGACAAGGGTTCGACCAGTGGCGTCAAGGCCTGCATGCGGCTGCGGATTTCTTTGCCGACCTTGGAGTATTTTTCCATGTTGGGTTTGATCACCACGGCCTCAGGACACGCTTCCATAGCCTTGAACATCGGCATGGCCGAGCGAACGCCGGAAATGCGGGCGATGTAACAACAGGTCGATACCACACCTCGCTGACCCCCGCCGATGATCACGGGCTTGTCCTGGAGTTCCGGATTGTCGCGTTTTTCAACCGAGGCGTAAAACGCGTCGCAGTCGATGTGGGCAATCGACAGCGTGTCGAGCTCCGGGTGCGCTAAAAGCCGTGGGCTGCCGCAAGACGGGCAACGGCTTAATTGCTGCGGGGCGCGCGCCCCGCAATCCCGGCATAGGGCTTTGGGCTCTTCTGTCATAGGCTCGTACCGGACTTCAAAACCAGCCCTAAAGAATAGACCTGATGAACCGGCTTGTCTCGCGCCAGTCACCGGAGAGTAGGTCGATATGAGGCTCGGGTTCAACCGAGCTCAGGAAGCGTTGATCGGCAATGAACTGGATCTGGACAGAGGCGGGCAGGGATGCCTGAACAGACCGGTGATTGGTCGGACTGTCATCAATGAATACAACGGGATGGGCGCGTCCGCCGGCAAGGGCTGCAACAGCACCGCCTTTTGGCCCGGAATTTGTCAGCACGGGATAGGGGATCCCCATACCTCTCAGCAGTGTTTCCCGCACCGGCTTGTTGTGGGAGCCGGGTAGATTGGTCAACAGGACGATGTCCCACTGGTCTGTGAGCTCGGCAAGAGCGGTGTTTGCGTCCGGAACCATGGCCTGCTGATGGCTGACCTCATCGAAGAAGGCGATCAGATGCCTCTTGACCTGATCCGCCGGCACCGGTGTCCCATCCTGAGTATGCGCGATGTTACCGGTCAGCCGATAGGAGTGGTTGAGGAAATGCATGCCCTTGTTATTCAGGTACTCCTCCAGATGCAGGATCATATGAAGGATGACTTCATCGACATCGCAGATGATCAAAGGTCGGTCTGAAGCTGGCAGGCTTTGAATTTGTGCAAGGACTTCCGGAAGCACGGGGGTTGGCTCAGGCATCGTACTCGGGACCTCCGGCCAAGGCGTAGCGGGCGGCAGCCATCATCGTCGGGCGGAGGCCGGCATTTTCGCAAAAGGCCAGAAGAAGTGCTTCGTCCATCATGTAGAATTCAAGGACGCCAGCCAGGAACCCAGGCTCGCTTGCAGCGTCCCGGATTTGGTCCGGGCCAATGCCGGAAAAGGCTAAAAACCGGCCGACCTGTTCAGGGTCTTGGCTGAGCTGCACAAGGGCTTGCGTCGCAATTCCCTGAGCTTCTTCAACACTCAATGATTTTCCTTGCACATTTTTCATTGTGTTTTTTTGCCTTTCTGAAACGATTCCGGGTTAGAAGAGTTGTAATGCGACCCGGGGAAGGGTTCCACAAGGGATAAGACGACTTCGCGTCAAAAAAGAGTAGGACCGGCTTCCGCCGGCGAAGGGCCTGAAATATATGGCGAAAACCGTGTTGATCGTGGAAGATAACGAGTTGAACATGAAGTTGTTTCATGACCTGCTCGAGGCACACGGTTTTGATACGCTTCAAACAAGAACCGGCATTGAAGCATTAAAACTGGCGCGCGAAAACCGGCCTGATCTTATCCTCATGGATATTCAGCTGCCAGAAGTCTCCGGCCTTGAAGTTACCAAGTGGATCAAGGAAGACGAGAGTATTTCCTCGATTCCGGTTGTTGCTGTCACTGCCTTTGCCATGAAGGGGGATGAAGAGCGTATCCGCCAAGGTGGCTGTGAAGCCTACATATCCAAGCCAATATCGGTTTCCAAATTCCTGGAAACGGTCAAGTCGTTCCTTGGTGAGCCTTAAGCCGGCAAAGAATCGCTCCATCCCGTGGATTGCCACTCCGTCTGTTGGCTCTCTGTGACATACTCATTCGAAAAAACGACTAGGTCTTTCGTCTGTAATAGTTTGCCGACGATCACGTTAAGGTTACGCATTAATTAAAATCCTCATCTTTCTGTGTGCTTTCCACGGAAAATATTGCATTTGAACAATGTTGAGTTAGTGTAGGTTTTGTTAGGTTTCGGCCTGACAACCGTTTGTCATGCAGAATTTTTCGCAGCAAACGAGATCAGTTTCCCCTCGGGATTGCTCAGGTCCGCCGCATCTCCTGGGTCCGTGGGGTAGGTCGGCAGGGAACCGGTCGAAGAGTGGCCTCCTCGAATACCGTGTTCCCGCCGACCACTAACTCGCTGAAACATCTTTCAAATATTAGCCTGACCATGAGCGAGGGCTTAAGAAATGTACGCGTCAGCTGAGTCGGCTTCTCAGAATATTTTACTAATGTGCGAACGCTACTCCGCAACTTTTACGATGTATGTGATTATACTATCTTTAACCTTGCGGAAGCTATGATCCCACCCAGTTTTTCTAGGGGTGGAATATGATCAAACGTCTTTCTTCACTGAGCGTCACTGCGTCCCTTGCATTGGCGAGCGCCGCATTGCTCACACTTTCCATGCTTGTTGTCGGCGGTATTGTCTATCAGGTGGCGGCAAATCAGGCGGAGCAAACCGCTGTTACCAAACAGGCCGCTAACCTTCGTGTCGCTGCAACCATCATGGCGCGGGATATCGAGGGAACAAAAGTGTCCTGGAGAGGCGACGGCGACGTCCAGCGTATTGAGCTGGCGGAAATTCCCGAGTTCGCCAATCACGACATGATCGACACGATCGGGCGCATGACCGGCGAAACGGCAACTGTGTTCGCTTGGGAAGCTGATAGCCAGGATTTCTGGCGCAAGTCAACGAACATCATCAAGGGCGACGGCAATCGTGCTGTTGGAACTCCCCTTGGCAAGAAGGGTGCAGTTTACCCGGTCGTTACCAAAGGTGAAACATTCCATGGGCAGGCGACCATCCTGGGCAAAGACTACTACACTGTCTATGAGCCGATCTTCACGCCGGGCGGCGACATCATCGGTATTCTTTATGCAGGTGTCGAGAAAGCGGCCGTTCAGGCCAATGTCAGCGAGATCATGTCGCGCTTTACCATGCTCGCACTGCCGGTGGTCCTGATAGCGCTTGGTCTCCTGGTGTTCCTGATTCAGCGCCAATTGCGGCCTGTCACGGAACTTGCCTCTGTGACCGAGCAAATCGCGGAAGACAACCTGACGATCGATATTCCGTTCGCAGACCGCACTGATCAGATCGGGATCCTTGCAAATGCTCTGTCGACACTGCGCAATAAGGCGGAAGAACGCGCCGTGTTGAGCAGTCAGCGCAAACAGTCGGAAGCTGAGGCTGCTGGCCGCCAGGATCGCATGAAGGCCATGATTGCCCAGTTCAGAAGCAGTGTGTCCGGGGTTCTTGATCAAGTTGGCGATACGGTCGGTCAGTTGGATGCAACGGCAACCACATTGTCTGAGGTTTCCCAGACGAGTGCGACAAGGGCTGACGAAACCCAGACGTCCTGTCAGGACACGACCTTGAGCGTCCAAACGGTTGCAAGCGCTGCAGAAGAGCTCTCCGCGTCGATCACAGAGATTTCTCGGCAGGTGTCTGAAACCACGCAGATTGTGGAACGGGCAACTGAGGGCACACGGTCAACCAACGTGAAGGTTGAGGGGCTCGCCGAGTCTGCAACGAAGATCGGCGAAGTGGTCACCCTCATCCAGGCGATTGCTGAGCAAACAAACCTTCTTGCATTGAATGCGACCATTGAGGCGGCCCGTGCGGGCGAAGCCGGCAAGGGGTTTGCGGTTGTGGCGGCAGAAGTTAAAGAGCTCGCCACGCAGACTTCCAAAGCCACAGAAGAGATCAGCGCTCAGATCACCGCCATCCAGGATGCGACCCAGGATTCAGCCAAGTCGATTGCGGAAATCACGTCGATCATGGAAGAGGTGAATTCCTACACCGGGAACATCGCAGGCTCGGTTCATGAGCAAGGTGCGGCGACGAGCGAGATCACCCAGAACGCTCAGAAGGCAGCACATGGAACCGAGTTCGTCTCTTCGAACATGACGAACCTGTCCGGCGCGGTTCAGCACACACTGGGCTCTGCAAATGACGTTCTGCAATCCGCAGGGGATCTGGCCAAACGCACGGATCAGCTGAAGGCCGAAATCGAGCAGTTCCTGACCAACGTCGAAGCAGCCTAAAACACTCTTCACATCTGAAAACAAAAAACCCGCCGGAAACGGCGGGTTTTTTTAGTTTTCGGAATGACCAAAGATCACTTGATCTTGGCTTCCTTGAACTCAACGTGCTTCTTGGCAACCGGGTCGTACTTCCGCTTGACCATTTTCTCGGTCATTGTGCGGGAGTTCTTCTTGGTGACATAGAAGAAGCCGGTGTCCGCCGTGGACAGAAGCTTGATTTTGATTGTTGTCGCCTTGGCCATGGCCTTGGATCCTGTTCTCGGTTATCGGGCAAAGGGTTCTTATGGCCAGATGGGCTGGCGGTGAATCTGCCCCAATGTCTGAAATCAGCGCGCAAACTACTCATCACGGCGGGAAAGTCAAGTGTTGCCTGAGGTCCCGGAGAGTTTTGCCGGAGAAAAGTTTGGTTTCTTTCGGTGCCCGCGCCGTATGGGAATGTTTCGTGGGCCGCGCGCTAAAGCATCTCTTTTTCAAAGCGGCCTTTTTTGAAGAAGTAATAAGGAACCGGGGTCTCCGGGGAGAGGTCCGGATCCTGCCGCAGCCGGGTCTCGAGATCCTCAAGGATCTTTGTGGTGATGAGCGGCAGCTCCTTCTGGCGCGCCTCGTCAAAAGTCAACCAGGCGCAGTCTTCCAATTCACCAGACGGGCCGTGGCCGCCCGGCAACTTGTCGGCAATCGCATCGGCCCAGATGGCCAGGAACCGCGTGTCAAAGCGGCGCGGGCGCTGCGGTGGTGTGATCGCGCGAGCGATCATGCGCATGCCGCCAAGGTCCGGCTGGACATGGCGTTCTGCGAAGGCCTCAAATCCGGTCCCCAAACGCAGTTGTTCCGCCTCAGCCTTGCGGCCGATGAAAATGCCGGCTTCCTCGTAGGTCTCCCGAATGGCAGCAAGCGCAAAGGCGCGCACGCGCGCAGCCGTTTTCGAATTCTTCAGACCCTCGGATAGGCGGGCCTCAACCTGCGGATGATAAGGCAGAACGTTTGAGATGCGGGAATCACTCGGATCGACCCGACCACCTGGAAACACGAACTTTCCCGGCATGAAGGTGTGCCGCATATGCCGGCGGCCCATCAGCAATTTAACGTCGCCAGAACCTGAGCGATCAAGGATCAGAAGCGTCGCGGCATCTTTTGGGCGAATATAGGGGTGGTTTCCGGCTTGCTCGTCTTTGTCCAATTTTTCTTTAAAGGAATCGCTCATCTCGGGCTTTCAAGGTGGGGGGATGCAGCGGGCAGGTCATCTTCTGCATCCGGATCAAATCCATGCATGTAGAACGCCCACTGTAGCCCCACCAAAGCACCCTTGATAGGTCGCATTAGGGCTAAGGATAAAATGATGGTCAGCGGGATCCAGATGGCCATGTGGATCCAGAGTTCTGGCCGCCACATCATTTCTACGATCAAAAGGCCCGGGATGATGATATGGCCAACGATCGTGATCGTGAAATAGGGTGGGGCATCGTCCGCGCGCTGATGGTGGAACTCTTCGCCGCAGTTGCTGCAAGCATTCTGAGTTGCCAGAAATCCATCGAAAAGCCGGCCTTTGCCACAGGACATGCAGCGGCCCATGGCGCCGCGCATCATTGCCTGCATGAGAGGACGTTTGGGTTTTTCCGGCGCTTCGTCGATGGTCTCCTCAACGCCGTTCAATTCATACCGGACCGTCACTTTACCTACCTTCGGGTCTTTTTCCGCGGAGCGGCCTTGCCCTTCGGGCCCTTGGGGCCGCCCTTCGCGCCGCCACGTGCGCCTCTTTTCGGAGGACCGCGCCGTGCCTTGGGCACCGGCTTGCGGATCGCCTTTCCGGCAATCCGTCCGTGGCTCACAACTTCAAACGTCAAAGAGCCGGCGAATGGAGCTGCATCCACAAGCCGAACTTCGACCTGGTCCCCAAGTTGGTAGGTTTCGCCGGTTTTGTCACCTATCAGGGCGTGCGACGCTTCGTCGTAGCGGTAATAATCGAGGCCGATGGTGGAGGCGGGCACGAACCCGTCTGCGCCGGTGTCCTCCAAGCGGATAAACATGCCGGATTTAACCACACCGGCGATCCGGCCTTGGAATGTTGCGCCAACCTGATCGCTCATCCAAAGGGCAATCAATCGGTCGATTGTATCGCGTTCGGCGAGCATGGCACGGCGCTCGGCTCCGGAAATCTCGCCGCCGATTGCCTCCAGTTTGCTCTCAATACCTTCCGGCAAGCCATCTTTCCCAAGTCCAAGTGCCGAAATCAGACCGCGGTGGACGATGAGGTCGGCATAGCGGCGGATCGGTGAGGTGAAATGGGCATAGCGGCGCAAGTTGAGACCGAAGTGGCCGATGTTTTGCGGGGTGTATTCCGCCTGCGCCTGGCTCCGCAGGACGATTTCATTCACCAGATGTGCCTGCGGTGTGTCCTTGACCTTTTTCAAAATGCCATTGAACACGGATGGCCGTAGACCGCCGGAGGAGGGCAGCTTCATGTCGATGGTCGACAGGAATTCTTTCAGGTTCTCCAGCTTTTCAGGCGTTGAGGCATCATGCACCCGGTAGAGCAGGGGCGTCTTTTTCTTTTCCAGCGTTTCGGCAGCCGCAACGTTTGCCTGGATCATGAACTCTTCGATCAGCTTGTGCGCATCGAGACGCTCGGGCACGAAGACATGGTCAACGGTGCCGTCTTTCTTCAGCTTGATCTTGCGTTCCGGCAAATCCAGTTCCAGCGGCTCGCGTGCTTCCCGGCCTTTTTGAAGAACGGCATAGGCGGCCCAGAGCGGCTTTAGAACGCCGTCCAGCAGCGTTTCCGTCTTCTCGTCGGTAACACCGTCAATCGCCTTTTGCGCCTGGATGTAGGAGAGCTTTGCCGCCGAACGCATCAGCACGCGGTGGAAGGTGTGGCTGATCTTGCGGCCGGTTTTGTCGAAGACCATGCGCACGCCCATCGCCGGCTTGTCTTCCTTTTCCCGCAAGGAGCACAGCTGATTGGAAATGCGTTCCGGCAGCATCGGGATGACCCTGTCCGGGAAATACACCGAATTGCCGCGCAAGTTCGCTTCCCGGTCCATGGGAGAGCCGGGTGTCACGTAATGGGCGACGTCGGCAATTGCTACATAGGCAACATAGCCGCCCTCATTGCGCGGATCCTCGTCCGGCTCGGCGTAAACTGCGTCGTCGTGGTCCTTGGCATCGGGCGGGTCTATGGTGATCAGCGGGATCTGCCGCCAATCCTCGCGTTGTCCAAGCTTTTCAACCGGCTTGGCGCTTTCTGCCTGGGCTTCGACCGCATTTGGGAAAACATGCGGAATGCCATGGGAGTGCAGCGCGATTTCGGAGACCGCTTTTTCGGAGTTCATCGAGCCGAAGCGTTCCACGATCGCAGCGCGCGGATGACCATATTTTCCGGAGCGTGAGATTTGCACGCTGACGAGATCGCCGTCTTCGGCTTCCTTCATCTCCGCCGGATCGACATCCAGCTCGCGTTGCTTGCGGTCGATGGGCTCCAGGTAGGGCGGGCGGTTGCCGTCCCGCTTTCTGAGGATGCCCAGGATCGCGCCTTGGCGCTTTTCAAGAACGCGGATAACCCGCGCGGTGAACTCGGCTTCCGAACCGCTCTCGCCTTCCGTGAGACGGATCAACGCCCGATCGCCGAGGCCCGGCTGTGTGTTCTTGGTTTTTCCGGCAAGGATCAGAATGTGCGGTGAATTGCCGGCCTCATCGTCCCAGTCCACCGGTGTACCAAGCAAGTCGCCATCGGATGTGCGGGCAACCGTGTTTGCCACGAACACAGGTGGCAGGTCGCCCGGCCGGATCATGCGCTTGTTGCGCTTTTCAATGAGACCGTCTTCGGCCAGATCCTTGAGGATCTTTTTCAAGTGGATCCGCGCACCGCCGATGATGCCGAAATGGCGGGCGATTTCGCGCTTTCCCGCACGGCCCGGATTTTCGGCGACAAAAGCCAGAATGTCCTCGCGGGAGGGCATGTCACCTGGCACTTTGGCGTGTTTGCGTTTTGTGTGTTTGCGCGTGTTAATGCGTTTGGCGCTCAAGAGGGATCGTCCCAGGGCACCTCTTCAGACGATGCGTCCACCTTGGCCTTGGCCGCGGATTTTGCCGTTGTCTTCTTGGCTGCCGTTTTCTTAGCAGCAGGCTTCTTGGCGGTGGTCTTTTCCTCACCGTCCTTGGCCGCTGCCTTTTTGGTTGTTGTCTTTTTCGCCGTGGTTTTCTTGGCGGCCGCCTTTTTCTTGGTGCCGCCCTTGGCCGCCTTGGCCGCGATCAGTTCCACAGCCTGTTCAATGGTCACCGCTTCCGGAGCGGTGTCCTTCGGCAGCGTCGCATTGACCTTGCCGTGCTTGACGTAAGGCCCATAGCGGCCGTCATAGACGTTGACCGGTCCGCCTTCGGTTGGATGCTCGCCAAGCTCTTTCAGCGGCGTTGCCGCAGCACCCCGGCGTCCGCCACCCTTGGCGCGTTTTTCTGCCAGGGCATCGACTGCTCGGTTGATGCCGACGGAAAACACCTCGTCCGGCGAGGAGAGGTTCGCATAGGTGCCGTCATGCAACACGAACGGGCCATAGCGTCCAAGTCCGGCCGTGATCATCTTGCCGTCTTCCGGATGCTCGCCGACTTCCCGTGGCAGCGACAGCAGCTGCAAGGCCTTTTCAAGGTCCATGTCTGCGGCCGACCAGCCTTTGGGCAATGACGAGCGTTTCGGCTTGGCTTCATTACCGAGCTGAACGTATGGACCAAAGCGGCCGGTGCGCAGCGAGACTTCCAAGCCGGTTTCCGGATCTTCACCGAACACCTTCGGGCCGTCATCGGCTTCGCCGTCTTCGCCATTCGGCTTGCCGAGCTGGCGGGTGTAGCCGCATTCCGGATAGTTTTCACAGCCTATGAAAGCGCCCCAACGGCTGACTTTCAGCGACAGCCTTCCGGTGTCACAGGCAGGGCACTTGCGGGCATCGGAGCCGTCTTCCTTTTCCGGGAAGATGTGGGGCCCGAGCAGTTCATTCAGTGCATCGATGACTTCCGCAACGCGTAGATCCTTGATCTCGTCAACGGAGCCGGAGAAGGCCGTCCAGAAGTCTTTCAAGACATCCAGCCAAGACAATTCGCCTGCGGAAATCTTGTCGAGCTGTTCTTCCAGGCTCGCGGTGAAATCAAACTCGATGTAGCGCTGGAAGAAGCTTTCCAGGAAGGCGGTGACAATCCGGCCCTTGTCCTGCGGCACCAGCTGCTTTTTCTCTAGTTCAACATACTCCCGGTCGCGCAGGGTTTGCAGCGTTGAGGCATAGGTGGACGGGCGGCCAATGCCGAGCTCTTCCATCTTTTTCACCAGGCTCGCCTCGGTGTAGCGCGGCGGCGGGGTGGTGAAGTGCTGAGAGGATTCAATCGGCTCTGCGGTACCGTCAACGGAAGTCGCGGTCAGCGCCGCGCCCTGATCAACAGCCGGCAAGCGCTTGGAGCCTTCGTCATCATCATCGTCTCGGCTTTCCTGATAAAGCGCCAGGAAACCGTCGAAGCGGACAACCGAGCCGGTTGCGCGCAGATTTGCCCGTTTGCCGGAGCCGTCTGCGAGAATTTCAATCGTGGTGCGCTCAAGAACGGCCGATTCCATTTGGGAGGCCATGGTCCGCTTCCAGATCAGCTCATAGAGCTTGGCCTGATCCTGGTCGAGGAACGCCGCGACCTCTTTCGGGCGGCGGGCCAGGTCGGTCGGGCGGATCGCCTCGTGGGCTTCTTGCGCGTTCTTGGCCTTGGAGGAGTAGGCGCGTGGCTTTTCCGGAACGTATTTGTCCCCAAAATCCTGTCCGATGACTGAGCGGGCCGCGGCAATCGCTTCACCTGCAATCGAGACGCCGTCGGTACGCATGTAGGTGATGAGGCCCGACGTCTCGCCGCCGATGGAAATGCCTTCGTAGAGCTTTTGAGCCACCTGCATGGTGCGCGAAGCGGAGAAGCCAAGCTTGCGGGACGCTTCCTGTTGCAGGGTCGAGGTGGTAAAGGGCGCTGCCGGATTTCGCTTGGCCGGTTTGGAGGCAACGCTGTCGACCTTGAAGCTGGCGCTTTCCAGCATCGTCTTGATGGCGCCGGCTTCGTCGCCCGTCTTGATGTCGAGGCGGCCAATCTTCTTGCCGTCAAAGCCGGTGAGGCCCGCCTGGAACACGTCGCCGGCCGGCGTTTTCATGCCGGCGAAGATCGACCAGTATTCCTGCGGGTTGAATGTTTCGATCTCCATTTCCCGGTCGCAGATGAGGCGCAGCGCCACAGACTGCACACGGCCGGCAGAACGGGCGCCCGGCAGCTTGCGCCACAGAACAGGAGACAAGGTAAAGCCGACCAGATAGTCGAGCGCACGACGGGCGAGGTAAGCGTCGACAAGCGGTGTGTCCAGCTGGCGCGGATTGTCCATCGCCTCAAGGATTGCCTTCTTGGTGATCGCGTTGAACACCACACGCTCGATCTGTTTGTCCTTTAGAACACGCTTTTTCTGAAGAACTTCCAGCACGTGCCACGAAATCGCTTCCCCTTCGCGGTCGGGGTCTGTTGCGAGAATGAGGCGGTCGGCATCCTTGACCGCACTGGCGATTTCGCTCAGCCGCTTCTGCGACTTGCTGTCGATCTGCCAGCTCATGGCGAAGTCTTCGTCGGGTTTGACCGAACCGTCTTTGGGGGGCAGATCCCGCACATGACCATAAGAGGCCAGAACGGTATAATCCGAGCCCAAATACTTGTTGATCGTCTTGGCTTTCGCCGGCGATTCCACAATGACGACGTTCATTCTTACCCAAATTTTTTGTGCCGGGACGGAGGAGTTTGCCCGGGAGAGAAGCTGGTTTTGTGGCGCAGACGATCACGGATCATGCGCCGCGTGTCAAATGGACCTTTGCGCGACCGGGGTCAAGCTGTCCGTTTTGCAGAGAGGTTATCCACTGACATATATGGGGAAAATATCCTTATAAAAGCAGCGATATTTTATTGCCGCGGTGCCGTTCCAGCCGTCCGGCAAGTTCAAGTTCCAGTAAAATGATGTGCACCATCCGCGGCGGCACGTCCGCAAACCGGATCAGTTCGTCCAGATCGACCGGTGTGGGGCCAAGGGCAGAAATGATGCGGGTGCGCAAGCTTTCATCCGGTTCCTGGACTGCCGAAAAGAGGTCCTTGTCCGGTTCATGCAAGTCCTGATCGAACGGCAGGACAGGTTCGATCCGGCCGCCGAGATCCTCCAGAACGTCTTTGACGTTTGTCACCAGTGCCGCGCCCTGGCGGATAAGGCTGTTGGCGCCGTCCGAGCGCGGATCAAGCGGAGAGCCGGGAACTGCAAAAATGTCCCGGTTCTGCTCCAGCGCAAACCGCGCCGTGTGAAGTGACCCAGATTTCTTGGCCGCTTCGATCACGATGACACCGAGCGAGACGCCGGAAATCAGCCGGTTGCGCCGGGGAAAATCGCGCCCGCGCGGTTTCCAGCCAAACGGCATTTCGCTGATCACAGCGCCGCCAGTTTGAAGAATTGCCGCCAAAAGCCGGTCATGATCACTCGGGTAGAGCACATCGATCCCTCCGGCAAAGACAGCCACGGTCCCCGTTGAAAGCGCTGCTTCGTGCGCAGCAGCATCAATGCCGCGGGCAAGACCGGAGGCGATGACGAAATCCGCGCTGCCAAGATCACGGGCAAACATACCAGCTAGTTTCCGGCCAGATAGCGAAGCATTGCGCGCCCCGACGATCGCCAGCGTCTTGGGCCGGGCAGTAACGGATCCCCCCTTCACGGACAACAGAGGTGGCGGACCGTCGATGTGGCGCAGGTGCGGCGGATACTCCGGCTCGCCAAGGGCCACAAGGCGGGCACCGGACCGGACGTGGGCCTCAACTTCGGCTTCGGCGTCGTCTTGTGTGCAAAGCCGATAGCTTTTCTTGCCGCCCCGCCTGGAGAGCTCGGGAAGACGTTCCAGAGCTTTTTCAGCAGACCCGGTGTGGTTCAGAAGGTCACGGAACGTGGTGGGACCAACATTTTCTGAGCGTATTAACCGGAGCCAGGCAAGACGCTGGGCCTCTGAGAGGCGAAGGGTTTTATCGTGCGCCGGCCGGCTCACCCGTCTCCCGGGGGGCGCTCGGAGGCCGAGACCTCTGCCGGTTTCGATTTTTTGCCGATCTTGCTCTCCTGTCCCTTGAGGAGCCGGCCGATATTCTCGTGATGTTTAGCCCAGAGCAAGAGCGTGAGAACAAGAAACATCTCGCCCAGCTGAAACTGGCTGAAGCCGAAATACAGAATAATCGGCGTGACAGCCGAGGCGGTCAGGGCCGATAAAGAGGAATAGCGGAAAACAAACGCCATACCGACCCAGGTGAGGGCGGCGATCAGGAACATCGGCCAATAAAGGCCCAAGAGGATGCCGAGATAGGTGGCAACGCCCTTGCCGCCCTTGAATTTCAGCCAGACAGGGAAGAGGTGACCCAAAAACGCGCCGAAACCGGCAATCAAGGCTGTATCCGGCCCAAACCGGGCTGCAATCAGAACCGCAACGGTGCCTTTCAGGCCGTCGCCCAGAAGGGTCGCGGCGGCCAGTTTCTTGCTGCCTGTGCGCAGCACATTCGTGGTGCCGATATTGCCCGAACCGATCTTGCGGATATCCCCATGTCCGCCAAGTTTCGTCAGGATCAGGCCAAACGGAATGGTGCCAAGCAAATAGCCAAAGGCGAGGGCGGCCAGATAATAGGGCCAGGCAAATTCCCAGCTGATCGGATCAGGCATTTTTCGGTGTTTCTTCCCATCCAGAAAACATTGCCGCTATCGATAACAGTCGTCGCGGCATTTGCGCACAACTTATAACCTTGCCATCTTGCAGGGCAATTCCAGATTTGGAATTCATGTAAAGCACGAATGAAATCTGGAGAAATCCTGTGAGCCTGACAGATGTGGATTGGTCGAAGTTACCGGCGCCAGAGGATGACGGTACGGCTGCGCGTGTTGAGGGTATGACGCTGCCTCCCCTGGACTTGGCGGCTACGGACGGTAGCAAGGTGCAGCTGGCAAATCTAACCGGAACCAGCGTGATTTACATCTACCCCAAGACAGGGCAGCCGGGCGTGCCGTTGCCGGACGGCTGGGACATGATCCCCGGTGCTCGAGGCTGCACACCGCAGTCCTGTGCATTCCGGGATCATTTCAAAGAGCTTTCGGCCCTTGGGGCCACTCATATCTTCGGTCTGTCCACCCAATCGACCGCCTATCAGGTGGAGGCCGTCGAGCGGCTTCATTTGCCGTTTCCGCTGTTGTCGGACGCGGATCTCACCCTCACGAATGCCCTTGATTTGCCGTCCTTCGAAGCCGATGGTCAGACGCTTTTAAAGCGCCTGACGTTGATCGCCCGGGACGGCGTTGTGATCAAGGCGTTCTATCCGGTGTTTCCGCCCGACCGGAACGCTGCCGATGTCATGGTGTGGCTTGAAGAGAACCCGGCCTGACATCGGCCAGACGGTTACTTACCCATGCGCGAAGACGGTTTTGCCGCCGACCACGGTGCGCATCACGCGGCCTGAGAAACGGGCGTCTTCGAACGGGGAGTTCTTGGAGCGCGAGCGGATGGCGCTTTTTTCCAGAACCCAGGGGCGGTCGAGGTCAAAGACAATGACATCGGCCGGCGCGCCTTTTGAAAGACGTCCGGTTTCCAGTCCAAGCCGGTTTGCCGGATTGCATGACATCGCTGCAAGCAATGTTTTCAGATCCACTTGTTCTGCGTGGTACAGGCGCAGGCTCGCCGCAAGCAGGGTTTCAAGGCCGATCGCGCCGTCTTCAGCTTCCGCCCAGGGGTGGCGTTTGGTTTCCACGTCCTGCGGGTCGTGATTGGAGCAGATGATGTCAATTGTGCCGTCTGCAATCGCGGCGATCATCGCCTGCCGGTCGTCTTCATCGCGCAAGGGCGGCGACATCTTGAAGAAGGTGCGGTAGGCACCGATGTCGTTTTCATTATGCGTCAAGTGATTGATCGAAATCCCTGCCGTGATGTTCAGCCCACGGCCTTTTCCGGTGCGGATGATGTCGGCGCTGTCAGACGTCGAGATCAGGTTCGCATGGTATTTGCCTTTGGACATCCCAACGAGGCGCAGATCGCGCTCCAGCATGATGATTTCCGCTTCCCGCGGCACGCCGGAGAGGCCCTTCCAGCTGGCATTGAGCCCGGCGTTCATGACGCCGCCGGCAAGGGCTGGGTCTTCGGTGTGGTGGATCACAAGCGCATCGAAATCGCGGGCATAGGTCATGATCCGGCGTAAGATTTGCGGGTTCTGCACGGATTTGTGTCCGTTGCTGAAGGCGACTGCACCAGCTTCCTTCAAGAGGCCGATCTCGGTCATTTCGACGCCCTCAAGACCCTTGGTGAGGGCGGCAAGCGGTAGAACGTTGACGCTCGCCGTGTCGCGGGCGCGGCGATGGATGAAGTCGACCAGCGCCGGATCGTCAATCACCGGATCGGTGTCCGGCATGGTGCAGATGGTGGTGATGCCGCCGGCCGCAGCGGCTTCCGAGGCGCTTGCGAGCGTTTCGCGGTGTTCTGCCCCCGGTTCTCCGACCGACACGCACATGTCGATGAGGCCGGGGCAGGCGATGGCGCCCTTACAGTCGATGAGTTCGGCGCCGTAAGGCGCGCCCTGATTGGCGGCTTCCGGCCCGGCGGCAAGAATGGTCCCGTCGGCGATGATGATCGATCCGGGGGCGTCCAGATCCCTCGCCGGATCAATCACTCTGGCGTTTGAGAGAACCAGAGGTTTGGGTGTGTCGAGTGCCACGATGTTTGTCCTCTGGGGTTCAAGCTGTTGGTAGGTTGTCGGCGAGCGCTTCAAGCACGGCCATACGTACGGCAACGCCCATTTCGACCTGTTCGCGGATGAGGCTTTGCGGCCCGTCGGCGATTGCAGGGTCGATCTCGACACCGCGGTTCATGGGGCCGGGATGCATGACGAGCGCATCGTCCTTGGCGTGCGACAGCTTCTCCGCATCAAGACCATAATAGCGGTAGTACTCCCGGACGGACGGGATGAAGGCCCCATTCATGCGCTCGCGCTGCAGCCGCAACATCATGACGATGTCCGCGCCTTTCAGCCCTTCGCGCATGTCCTGATAGACCTCTGCGCCCATTTGGGCGATCCCGGAGGGCAGGAGCGTGGACGGGGCGATCACCCGGACCCGGGCACCGAGCGCGTTCAACAGGATGATGTTGGAACGGGCAACGCGCGAATGCGCAATGTCGCCGCAAATCGCCACCGTCAACCGGGCGATCTTGCCCTTGTGGCGGCGGATGGTCAGCGCGTCGAGAAGGGCTTGTGTCGGGTGCTCATGCGGGCCGTCGCCTGCATTGACCACCGCGCAGCCAACCTTCCGGGCCAGCAGATGAACCGCGCCGGCTGCATGATGGCGGACTACCAGCAAGTCCGGGTGCATGGCATTGAGGGTCGCGGCCGTGTCGATCAGGGTCTCGCCCTTTTTCACCGACGACTGGGAGACCGCCATGTTCATGACGTCTGCGCCAAGACGTTTTCCGGCCAGCTCGAACGAGCTTTGTGTGCGCGTTGAGGCTTCGAAGAAGAGGTTGATCTGTGTCCGGCCCTGCAGCACATGCTTGCGCTTGTGCACTTGCCGGGAAATCTCCACGGCCTCTTCGGCACGGTCCAGAAGGCCCAGTATTTCGTGGGGGTGAAGACCCTCAATGCCCAGCAAATGACGATGGGGGAAAGGGTTGTCTCGATAGGATTCTTGCTCGCTCATCGAGATCATCTTCTTAAGGTGGAACACGGCTGCACACAAGGCCGGAATCAGGTCTCTACCCACTGTCCACATGCTGACTAAGACTTTGATCAATTGGTCAAATTCGAAAGCGGTGCATTCTTCAATCTGACCAAGCGTCTATCGGCGCGCGTGCGCACTGCACAACGGTCGGTGGTTGCATTGATTTCCACTATCTTGTTACGCTTACGTAAACTGACAAGGGCAGTAAAGTGCTCATCGGGAGGAGGAAACGTTATGGCAAACCATCTGAGCGAAGCTGTCCAGACCTCAAGCGACGCCGGGGTGGAAGCCTTTGCAACGCATGACGTTTTCAACCAGGCTCCACCATATGGCGGGTCCAATCTGGCGGCGGGTGATCCGCTTCTTTTGGCCGCAGTCTCCGAGCATGTTTCAGCCGGGGAGTTGAAGGACGTCCTTGCTCATGGCGCCGAGGTGGGAGTTGAGACGTTTCTGGAGCTCGGGCGGCAGGCGAACATCCATCTTCCGGCCCTTAAAACCCATGACCGCCATGGCCGCCGGTCGGATCAGGTCGAATTCCATCCGGCCTATCATGAACTTATGGCGCACAGCTTTTCGGCTGGGATGCATAGCGCTTTGCTGGATGGCGGCGTATCGACCCAAGTTGCGCGCGCTGCCAAGTTCTTCTTAACGTCACAGGCAGAAACCGGGCATACATGCCCGATCACCATGACAAACGCGGCAGCAGCCGTGATGGCGCAGTATCCGGAAGTTTGCGAAGACCTTCTGCCGAAGATGCAAACCCGGACTTATGATCCCCGTTTCCTTCCGATGCAGGAAAAGACCGGCATCACCATCGGGATGGGCATGACGGAAAAGCAGGGCGGTACGGATCTCCGGGCCATTTCCTCGACGGCCGAGGTGGGCAATCAAGGAAGCTACGCAATCACCGGGCACAAGTGGTTCTTCTCAGCTCCCATGTGTGATGCATTCCTTGTGCTGGCAAAGACAGCAAATGGACCGAGCTGTTTTCTGATCCCGCGGATTTTGTCCGACGGCCGGGTCAACGGCCTGCGCTTCCAGCGCCTGAAGGACAAGCTCGGCAACAAATCGAACGCCTCCTCCGAAGTCGAATTCCACCGTGCCGAGGGATATCTGCTCGGCGACGAGGGGCGTGGCATTGCAACCATCATCGACATGGTGACACCGACCCGGATCGATTGTGCGCTGGGCTCAGCCGGGCAGATGCGGGCAGCGCTTAGCCGCGCCGTCCACCATTGCCGACACCGCAAAACCTTCGGTGCCTATTTGATCGACCAGCCGTTGATGACCGCAGTCCTCGCCGACATGGCTCTGGATGTGGCCGCTGCCACGGCGCTGTCCTTGCGCCTTGCGCGAGCGGCAGCGAAGGCAGAGACAGATCCGGTTGAGGCTGCTTACGCCCGTTTGCTGACCCCTGCGATCAAGTATTGGATCTGCAAGACGGGGCCTGCCTTGACTTACGAGGCGATGGAGTGTCTCGGCGGCAATGGCTATGTCGAGGATTTTGATATGGCTCGCATATACAGAGATGCGCCGGTCAATCCGATCTGGGAGGGCTCCGGCAATGTCATGGCGCTGGATGTCCTACGAGCGCTTGGCCGCCATCCCGAAGCGCCAGACCTTGTGCTGGGTGAACTCTCGAAAAGTGGGGATGCGGCTCTTGATGCGGCATGCAGTGGCTTGCCCAACCTTGCCGCGCAGGCGCTCGCAGATCCGGCTCATGCCCGAGTTCTAACGGAACGCCTTGCCCTTACAGCCGCCGCTGCAGCTTTGAAAGAGTTGCAGTTGGGTGATGTTGCAGATGCCTTTGCAAAAACGCGGCTTTCTGGCGGTTGGCGCTCGACCTACGGCATTCTGCCGGCTGATGTTGATGCCGCAGGGATCGTGGAAAAGCTCTATCCGCTAGCGGCTTAAGTGAAAAGCAGCAGCGCAAGCGGGATGGTCACGGTCGCAGCGAGAGTCTGCAGCGTGATGATCTCGGCCATCAACTTTGCATCCCCGCCAAGCTGGCGGGCGAGGAGGTAAGAGTTGCTGGCGCAAGGAACCGCTGAGGCGATGATGATGACCGTCAGCGCCTGACCAGTCACGCAGTAAAGGTTCGCAAACAGGAAGGCGAGCAGCGGCATGAAGACCGGCCGAAGGAAGGTGCCCATGGTGAGTGCAGGGCCTGGACGGCGCAGGGAGCTCAGGTCCAATCCTGCACCCACACAGATGATGCCGATCGGCAGGGCGGCCTGCGCGAAGATCTCCAGCGTGTCATCAACGACAGTCGGCATTGTCAAGCCGCTGAGGTTCATCAGGACACCGGCAAAGATCGACAGGATGAAGGGATTGGTGAAAAGGTCTTTGAGGATCTTTGAAAAATTCGGTGTGGTTCCGCTGGCATACCACGACAGGACAACGATGCTGGCGCCGTTCAGGATCGGGATCATGAACACCATCGCCACCGCCAACATGGCGAGTGCCGTTTGACCGCCGATATTGGCGGCTAGCGCAAGAGCGATCATGGCGTTCCAGCGCAAAGAGCCCTGAAAGATTGATGTGAAGCGGACAGCCGGGATGCCCCAGATCTTCTCGATCAATGTCCGCGCGGCAAGCAGCGCAACAGCAAGCGTAACGATCGCAGACAAGAGAGCAGCACCCATGTCGAAGGTTGGGACGCTTGAAAAGTCGGCGAGAGCTATCGTGCGAAACAGAACGGCTGGGAACAAAACGAAATAGGCAAGACGTTCGACGCCCACCCATTGTTCGCCGCTGATCAGATTGGCGCGCGCGAGCAGGTATCCAGAGGCAATCACGAGGATGACCGGGGCGAGGGCGAAGAATATCATTTGCATGGGAAAAGGGTTTTCATCAGATCGCGCCGGTCACCAGCAGATCTGGCGTCCAGCGCTGAGGAGGGAAAAAGATCAGGTGTCGAGGCCCATAAAACCGAGCCGGTCGAGGAAGCCTTGAAGGATGTAGGCGGCGGCCATCTTGTCGACGACTTCAGCGCGCTTTGCCCGGCTAGAGTCCGCTTCGAGAAGTGTCCGGGTCACGGCGGCCGTTGAGAGGCGTTCGTCCCAGAAAGTCATGGGCAGATCGGTCTTGGGCGCCAAGTTCCGTGTAAAGGCCCGGGTGGCCTGGACACGCGGGCCTTCGGTTCCGTCCATGTTGAGCGGAAGACCGAGCACGAGACCCCCGACACCCTGTTCGCTGCAGATCTTCAAGAGCTGCTCGGCGTCCAGTGTGAATTTCTTGCGCCGGATTGTTTCCATCGGGCTCGCAATACCGCGGCCGAGATCTGAGAGCGCAAGGCCGATTGTTTTCGTGCCGAGGTCGAGACCGAGCAGTCGTGTGCGGTCTGGAACCGCGGCAATGAAGTCTTCCAGCGAAAGGGTGGAGTCGTTAGCCATGGCTGGCCTTTATCAGCAAGGACGCCGCCAATCCAGTCTGTTGTTGAAGATGGAAGAAGTTTACAGGCTTGGTCAATGGCACTGAAGTCTCAAACCGTCGATCTTAAGCGCGGACAAGACCTTCACCTCAGCAAAGTTTCTCAGGCAAATTCAACAAAGTATGCGACACCTTCATAGGAGTAGTGACCCAGCGTTTGTATGATCGAATCCCGTTCGGCTTCAGAGACGGTGTAGAAATGAGTTCCGTTGGATGTGTTGTAGAACCTGTAGAGCGCCTGTCCGCCGTTGCTGTCATCCGGCGATGCGAAGTAGCTGATCCCTTCCAGCGAATAGCTCGGCAATTGGTCCAGCACCGTATCGCGCTCTGCCTCGGACGCGGTGTAAAAATGAACACCGGTGTCTGAGTTATAAAAACGATAGACGGCCGTTCCATCACTTGCAGCGACGTTGCTGTCGTAACTGTTGCCCTCGTAGACGAAACTCGGCAGCGTCTCGATCACCGCGTTGCGCTCTTCAATGCTCGATGTGAAGAAATGGGCGCCCGTGTCGGAGTTGTAGAAACGATAGATCTGAAATGCGCTGTTGTCCGTGTCAGACGGCTCGATCAAGGCGGTTGAAATGTCGAGTGTGGCGCCGGAGAACTGGATCGTCTCAAAGTTTGCCGCGATGTCCCGGCCATCCCGGTTGGCAACGGTATCGGCCACCATGATCCGTCCGTCGCTGCCAGTGAATATGGCATATTGTTCCCGGGTTCCCGAAAACACGACGGTATCCGTACCGTTACCGCCATCAAGGACATCATCTCCAAGGCCGCCGGTGAGTTGATCATTGCCATTCCCGCCGAACAAGCTGTCATGTCCAGCCGTTCCTTGAAGGATGTCATCTCCGTTCGTTGTTCCAAAGGTGCTTTGCCATAGATCGGCACCAATCAGTACAAGATCCCAATCCTCTGGTTCGACGACGGTTGTCGCTGCGAGCTGATCAAACCTTGCTTTGACGACTGCCAGACTGCTTGGCTCGGTATCCAGAAAATGCGCTGTTGTTTCGCGTATCGACCCGAACCGGTTTGCGACTGAAGTGATCATCGCGAGAGCCGATGCGTAATCCGGATGGCTGCTGTTAAACGCAGTGCCTGTGCTCCAGCGGTCTTCCATTGTGTCGAGAAAGGTTGTCAGGGTCGGGAGCAGCGAACTCTCGATGTAAAGCTGGCTGTATTGATCGACGATGTCCTGAGCGTATTGCTGGCCAAAAATGGTGTCGTTCAAAAAGACCCGGTCTACAGCATATGTGGACGCAAGGTTCGGATTTAGGTCCGGCCGGCTGGCACCAACATATTGGCTCAAATGCGTGAATTGAGAGCTTGTCAGGTTGCCGGTGTCGCGTGCTGTCTGCAGGATCGATGTCAAAGCAGACTGCGCAAAACTGTTGGATCCGGCATCAAGCTGCACAATCCCAAACGAAAAGCCGCTGTTGTTGCCACCCTGACTTTGACCCAGAAGCGAATTCGGGACAGCAAAGGAAACCCGGTAAACCGTTGCGGAGTTACCCGCGTGTTCGGTGCCCAGCAGGATCTGGAAAATTTCTTCTGAAGAAAGCTTTGCCATGTCAAATAGTTTAAGAATTCAGTCTCTTATGCAGCGAGGCCGCATTGATTGGCCAAGTTGCGATCGATAGGTCCAATCACACACTGGCACGCCGCAGTTGAAATTCAGTTTCCTGCTTAAAGAGAGTTTTCGGAAAAAGGATCAGACAACCAGTCAGGCCTGAGCGACTGCATCATCTGTTTCGCGCAAATAGGGATGACCGTTTGGTCCGGGCTGAGCATCCAGCCAATTTAACAATTCGCCGACTTGAAGGCTCGGCGTGAAGAAATAGCCTTGCAGGCAGTCCGCGCCCAATCTGCTCGCGAATTCCGCCTGTTGTTCGGTCTCAATGCCCTCTGCCACTGTTTTGCAATCGAGCTCTTTCGCCATTTTAAGCGTGTAGGCCATGATCGTGCCAATGCGTGGATCATCACTTGCACCAGCAATGATGGACTGATCGATCTTCAAGAAATCCACCGGTAGGTTCGCGAGCCGGGCAATGTTCGAATAGCCGCGGCCAAAATCGTCGATAGAGACCCTGTAGCCAAGATCGTGCAGCTGGTTGAATGCATCGACGGCTTTTTCTTCCGAACTGAAAAGAGTGTCTTCCGTGACTTCGATCTCTAGCAGGCCGGGATCAAAGTTCAGTTCATTCCGGATCGCTTCGACGTTGCTTATGAAACCCTTTGAGACAAAGTGGTCGGTGCCGATGTTCACGGACATCCAAAGATCATGCCCTTCAGACTGGATCCTGTTGAGGTCCTTCATGGCGGTCTTCATAACCCATTCGCCAAGGCGCGGCATGGCGTTGGAGCCCATGAGGCTGGGGATCCAGAACTTCGGCATAAAGAGCCCGAACTCCGGGTGTTCCCACCGGGCGAGGGCCTCGACGCTGATCACCTTGCGGCGCCGCGTGCAGATCTTTGGCTGGTACTCCAGATAGAGCTTTTCTTCCTCGATCGCTGCGGTCAGGTCACGCCGGATCTCGGAGACAGACTTCGTCCCGATATGCGGTGCATAGACCTGGGTTTTGTTCTTGCCCGACCTTTTCGCGTGGTACATGGCAATGTCGGCCCGCTTGATCAGCTCAATCAACTCAACGCCGTCGTTCGGGAATTTCGCGCAGCCGATGCTTGCACCTGGGGTAATATTGAGCTCGGCAATCGGCTCTGCCAACGCATTGCGGACTTGGGCCAGAAACGCTTCGATTTCCTCGTCATCAATCAACCCCTGGATCATGACGATGAATTCGTCGCCGCCAATGCGCGCCACAATCGGCGGGGCGAAGGGTTTACCCTCGGGGGCGCTCACCTTTGTATCCTTAGCCACCTTGGAGAGGGTCTCGGCGCACGCCTTCAGGTGTTGATCACCGGCAAGATGGCCATAAAGATCGTTGATCTCTTTGAAATCATCCAGATCGATCAGCAGAATGATTCCACCACGCTTCGGGCTTATAGCTTCTTCCAGGATGGATGTTGCCTGAAGATGCAGATGATCCCGGTTCGGCAGTCCGGTTACATGATCACTGAAGGCCAGTTTTTCGATTTGTGCGCTCGCCATCGATATGCGGGACACCATCGTGTTGTAGCTGTCGCAGACTTCTTCGGTCTCGCGGAAGCGCATGAGGCTTTTCGGCATTTTCAGTGAAGACAGTTTCTGGTTCAACGCACCAAGATGCATTGCATGGGCAAGTTCTTCGATGGGACGAGACAGGGACCTCGCCAGGAATAGTCCGATAAACAGGAGAAATATGAGTGCCATCCCGAGCACCGGAAGGAGTGAATACAAAACCTGGCTTGCCTTGGCATGAATTTCTGAGACCGGTTGGGGAACCATGATCCCCCAGCCCGGACCGGGCACCGTTGCAAAGCCCGCAATCATCTGCTTCTCAACTGCTGGAGAATAGAACTCGCCAACTCCGCTGTTGCCGTCCATCATTTGCGCGACGACCGGCACTGCGGAGATGTTTTTCCTGGACTCAATCCATTCGTCTCTTGGATGGGCGATCACAGTTCCCGAGCTGTCGACGATGGCCGCGTGCCCTTTCTCACCGAAGACAATGCTTTCGCCGAGTGCAACAATATAGTCTGGCTTGATCACCCCAATGAGCGTCTGATTGGGCTGTTCAATCACCAGATAGATCCGGTTGCGCCCCTCTTTGTCAGGCAAGACATTTGAGAACACCGGCTGATCCGGATTTGAATTGCCGAGAAGTGTTTCTAAGGTAGCGTCTTCAATATGGCCTTCTCCCGAGACCCCCGTTTTGAAGAAATACTCGGTGTGCCCGGTCCGCTTGTCGGTTATTCCGACACATGCAATGAACAATTGTTCGAAGAGACGGCTGTAGGCGCCGGATGTTTCACTCGACTTCGCTGAAGTTCCGATCGCTTCCACGGCTGCTACCAGGTTTTGCTGGTAATGATCCATCGTCGCGGCCGCTTTCCTCGCAAGGAGCAGGTGCCGGTCCTGAACATCCGCAAGTTCACGAGCAACGGTTTCCCGATAGGACCAAACGCTGAAGATGATCGTCGGCAAAAGAGCAGCAAGCAAAAAACAGAAAATCACATAACTTCTGATCTTCATCTGATGTCCTTTGGACTGCACAAAGCGCCCTGATCAGCGCCCGGCTTCTTGCCTTGTCTAATTTGGTTATCGTCTTCCGCGATCTTCCCGTTCAAAATTCCAGGTCGTGAGCTGTCTGTCTTGCAACACCGTAGCAAAAGCGGCTTTATGTTAACATACGGAAACTCAACACTGTAATTTTGCAGGGCAATGTCTGCAAACGTTATTAATGTTATCGAGCAGGATGTTACAGGGACATGAAACTCACTTGGTATGGACACTCCGCATTCAAACTTGAAACCGGCGCTGCCACCATCTTGTTTGATCCATTTTTGACCGGAAACCCGATGTTTCCTGACGCCATGACTCCCAAGGAAGCAGCGGAAGGTGCAACACACATCATCCTGACACATGGCCATGACGACCATATTGGGGATTCAATCGATATACTGAAGGAAACTGGTGCGCAGCTGACGGCCAATTTCGAAATCTGCATGTGGGCAACACGCCAGGGGATCGAAAACATCAATCCGATGAACTCTGGCGGCATGGTTGATGCAGGGCCTTTCCGGGTCGGCATGGTCCGCGCGGATCATTCCTCCTCCAAACAGACCGACGGCGAAGCCATTTATCTTGGCAACCCGCACGGCATCATCGTTGAAGTGCCCGGCCAGAAAGTCCTCTATCACATGGGTGATACCGACATTTTTTCCGACATGGCATTGATCAATGAAATCTACCAGCCAAAGGTCGGTCTCGTTCCCGTTGGAGACCGGTTTACGATGGGCGGAAAGACGGCCGCAATGGCCTGTCAGCGCTTCTTTGAATTCGACACAATTGTGCCCTGCCATTATGGCACGTTCCCGATTCTGGATCAGAACACGGACGCATTCTTGACAGCGATGGGGGAACACAGCGGCAAGGTGGCCGCTATGGCACCCGGAGACTTCATAGAGATCTGATAAGTTTCGCGTTTGCGCGGTTCTTCCAGATGTTTCGGAGCTCCGCCTACGGGCTGATTTCCGAAACACTATCGGACAAAGACAGAAGTTTATTTGATCGGAGGAAACATGCGGCTGGCGTTACGGATAGCAAGCCTTGGACTGGCAGTGACCGTCGGAATGCCCATCAGCTTTGCGGCTGACAAGTCAGTTACACCGGACGGCAAACCGGCCCCGTCACAACCGGCTGCAAAACCCGGGTCTCAAGCAGCCATTGAAAAAGAAGAGGCTGCCAAGACGCCTTACAATGCTGTGCGTGAGGTGTTTTCCGGGAACCTGACCGTAGCGGGAGAGGAAATCAAGTTTCCGCAAAACAATCCGGCGATCCATTCATTGGTTGTCACCATGGCACCTGGCGAGGAAACAGACTGGCACCAGCATCATGCGCCTCTTTATGCCTATATCCTCGAAGGCGAAATCACCGTGACCTACGAGGGGATCGGCAAGAAAATCTACCGCGAAGGTGAGGGGCTTCTTGAAGCAATGAATGTCACGCATCGCGGCGTTAACACAGGGGATGGTCCTGCGAGAATTCTTGCTGTGTTTCTACTAGGCGATGATGGCAAGGCAACGGTGCTCGAAGAAGCTCCGGGTGGCAGTGATGCGCCGAAGATCCAGTAGGTGACTGGAAACTGAAACTGCCGGCTGATGCGAGCCTTGAAGCAAACAATCAGATCAAATGACGCCCAGCCGCTGTGATACCCCACAGCGGCTGTGTTTTTCCAAGCTGACGGCTTTGGGATGTCCGGCTCAATTCCCGGACAAGGTTTTCATCCCGCAACTCGGGCAAGATCTGGCGAACGTGGCTCAAACTCAGCCCACTCGATTTCGCAATTCCGGTCGCTGTTCGGAAATTGTACTTGTCGCTCGCCAATGCCTTGAGGATTTTCCGCCAATTCTCATCTATGAGGTCTGGTGTGCTGGTTTCCAACAGCGTCGAATGCTCTGGTGCAACGGCTGGAGGTTCCTCGGTTTCCGCGGTCGTTTCGATGATGGCGGAGACGGTATCGCTGGTCTGGTGCAGCTCCCGCTGGATCTCCTGCAGTTCGGCCTCCAGACCGTCCTTGCCGACCTTGAAAGACTTCACAAAGGATCCTGCCCAAGGCAAAACGGCAATACCGCAAAAGACGAGTGCTTCGGTGGTGATCTTGTCTGGATAAACGATGCTCACGGCGACCATCGCCAACGCGGCGACCGTCACCAGGCCGCGGACGATCAGATCCTTATTTACACCATCCTGGTCCATGGCGGTTTCCCCCTCCGGCATAGAACAAAACCAGAGTGGGTTGGGCGCCGGCTCATGTCAATCTCTGGTTGGTAGCTCAGTGCCCGACAGATTTTGAGAAAACGTTGATCACGATCACGCCGGCAAGGATCAGGCCGAGGCCGAGAACAGCAGGCAGGTCCAATTTCTGGCCGAAGACCAGCCAGGCGACCATGGTGATCAGCACGATCCCGGCGCCAGACCAGACCGCATAGACAATGCCGGTGGGCAGGACGCGGATTGGGTAGGACAGACACCAGAACGAAATGCCGTAGCCGACAACCGTGATGATGCTTGGCCAGAACCGCGTGAAATTCTCGGTTCTGGCCAAGGCCGATGTTGCGATGACCTCGGCGGTTATGGCCGCAGCGAGGAACAGATAGGTGGCAGCGGTTGGAGCGGGCATCAGAGTCTGTTCAAAAGGGCCGGGGTTGGCCAGGCATCGGCAGGCATGCCGAGCTGTTGCTGGACCTGCTGGACTGCACCGCGCGTTCCGGCGCCCAAAATCCCGTCGATCTTGCCGACGTCATATCCCAATGCGCTCAGCTTGGTCTGCAGCTGCTTCATTTGAGCATCGTTCAGGCCCTGGTCCGGATTACCGGCATCGTAGCGCGGGGCACCGGCAAGCCGTGTCGCGAAGTAGGCCGCCGACGTCGTGTAGATGAACGACTGGTTCCACTCCAAGTAAATGTTGTAGTTCGGATACGCCAGAAAGGCCGGACCCTTGCGGCCCTGTGGCAACAGGAGGGACGCAGGCAAATTGGCGGAAATCTGGCCCCAGCGCGGCTGAACGCCGAGCGCGGCCCAGTCGTTGCCAGACTTCGTTTTGCCAAGGCCTGTTTCGGCCCAGTTCAGGTTTTGAGGAACGGTGACTTCCTGCAACCAGGGTTCGCCAGGACGCCAGCCCAGATGATTGATGAAGGCTCCGGCCGTCAGGATGGCGTCCGGGGCGCTGGCTTTCAGGCGGACATGGCCATCTCCATCAGCGTCCTTGCCGAACTTGATGATGTCTTCGGGCAGCATTTGAACCATGCCGATTTCGCCGGCCCAGGCTCCCGTGGTGTTCCGTGGGTCCAGATCTCCGTGCTGAACCATCTCGATCGCAGCAATCAACTGGGGCCTGAAAAGTTCAGGCCGGCGGCAATCGTGTGCGAGCGTGGCGAGCGCGTTGACCGTATTGAAGTCGCCTTGAACAGCGCCAAAGTCGGTTTCAAGTGCCCAAAAAGCGGTGATGACGGGCGCTGGAACACCATATTCGCGCTCAACACGGTCAAATACACTGGCGTATTTTTGCATGTTGGCAGCACCGTTTTTCATCCGGTAGCTGGAGATCACCCGCTTGGAAAAATCCAGGAACGTCATCTTGAAGACGCCCTGCGCCCGGTCGCGCGACAAGACCTTCCGGTCAATCTGCGCACCAGAGAGTGTCTGGTCTGCGGCGCTTGCGGACAGGCCTTTGGCAACGGCTTCCTGTTTCACGCCGGCAAGGAATGCTTGAAAATCACCGCCACATTGTTGGGCCGCAGCCGGGGCAGTCATCAGCGCGAGGCTTGTCAGCGCGGAAACTGCAAATGTCTTCAATGGAAATGGGCGGCGGGTCATGAACCGGTCCTGTCGTCAACGATCAATTGAGGGTGCTTTTTTGGCACAAAATTGCGATCAGTTGAGTGTGCTTTGCAGGCAAGGTCAACCGTTTCCAGAAAGAGGCCCTGTTTCATCCACGAAAGACGTAACGGTCTGCACTGGTTAGCGGCAGTTCCGGCCGCCCGAGCCGACCATCAAACCACCGTCGGGAGACCGTTCTGATGGACCGTCGACGCTGGCGCTTGATCGGCAGTTGGGCATGACACCTGCACCATAAGGAGCTGCGCTAGCACCAGAATTCTGCTGTGTGCAGATTTGGTAAGCCATATCGTAAAGCGCTTGCCAGCCTTGAGGAACAGAGCCGAGATTGTTCAACACACCAAGGGCTGCGCCAGTGCGTGCGCCGCGGGCGGCGCCCCCGGTCAACGGGTTCCATTGCCCACCGACAACGGCACCTGTCATGCCACCCGAAACAGCATCACCGACCATGTCACCGCTTCCAACGTGTGCGTTGGCATAATCCGTAGCGTACACCACGCAGTCTGTGCCATCTGCCTTGGAAGGAGAGACAGTAGACAGCAGAAGTGGCACCACAAGTGCGCTGTGGGAAAGAGTGCGACTGAAAGTGGTTCGCATGCCGGGACCTCCCGCTTTTGGATCCGGGAATTGAGTTTACGGGCAACGCCTTAACAAGCTTCTACCTGCAGCGTTGCCCATTGGACATGTTACCTGTCGACAAATTTTTGGCCGACAAAGCCCGTCTTGCCGTCGTGAACGACTTCACACCACCACTTTCCGCAGTCGTTGAAGCTGACTTCTGAACCTTCCGGCACAACCCCTATGATTTTGCCGTTTTTAGTTCCAGTTGCGCGCAGATTGACAGAAGCCGTGATCGTTCCTTTTGTCTCGTCGCTCGAAACAGACGGCGCGAGCGGCGTTCCAGCCGCCTGGCGCGGTTCGGTTGTGACGGGGAACGGTCGAGATGTTTCCAAACTGCTACTCGCCGACACTTGCCGGGTGGATTCTTGCAGCGCATGTGGCTCGAAAGCATGTGCTGTGGTTGCCTGATCGAGAGACGCCATCGCCCGGTTTGCCAATTCGCTTGTTGACGTGTTGGCATTTGTCTCTGTTTCCGCAAAAGCCTGATGGATACGGTCCTGCGCTTTTGTGAAAGTCTTCGAGGTTTCCGGTGACGCGCCGCTAGACGGAGTATTCGAAACCGAATTTATGAGATCACCCTTGGGAACCGCTGTTATTGTTTGAGTTTCGACCTGGACGACATCCGGATCACTACCCACCATCAAATCCGGCAAGCCAAGCGCAATGGCACCTGTCCCAGCAAGAGCGAGCAGAACCGTACTCACTGCTAAGGCCTTGAATGACGGTCCATACTGAACGGGCAAGGCGCGGCTCACACGTCGCCGTCTTGGACGCGGTGTCCAGTCATCCATTGGATCTGCGGTCAGAACCTCCGGTATATCCAAGGGGGTCTCATCTGATCCCTTCAGTGCCGGCTTTTGGGGCCGCTGAGGCATCTTTGCTTCAAAATCTGCACTCAATTGCAGAATGCGAGCCGCCAGGGCGCTGGGGTCGTTTTGATTGTTTTCGGTGGCAGCGTTTGCAGTTGTTGTCGTGGTTATAGTGTCTTGCGTTTCTTGTGTTGCATTGTCCGGTGTGCCCTCAGACTGAGGTTCGCAAGAGTTGGTTTGGGCAGTTACTTTTACCATAGAGCCCTCCATGAGTTTGCGGTTTGGCACGCGCGGAGCGATCGCCATGTTGGAGACGTGCCCAATAAGCCCGGCCAATGCGCCGTCATGCGGGCTGGATTGCGGCGGCTCTGCGGAAATTTCCGGCAATTCTCGCGATGGGTTGCAACCCCAAAAGGTTCGAGGCGTTTGCAAATACATAACCTGTGGCTGGCACACTGGTCGCCGGGTGAGTGGTGCTTGATCGGGCAATCTGTCCATCTTCTCAGGCGCTGAGGTCATGTCAGGAATGGGCAAAACACGATGAAAAATGTGCGCGCGCGGTTCAAACGCCTGGCCGGAGCAGTGCTCTGCAGCGCCTTCCTGGCCGCTGTTCCCGGATATGCGCAGGAAACACCCAAATTGACGGTTGGCTTCATGGCGACCTTGTCGGGGCCGGCGGCGATTTACGGGGAGCATATGCGCGATGGCTTCATGCTCGCTGTCAATCAATCGAACGGCGCGCTCGGCGGCCTGGAAACAAACGTCCTTATCACTGACGACAAGCTGGATCCTGATTACGCCGTTGAAAAGGTTACAGAGCTCATCGAAGTCAACGGCATTGATGTGCTGGTTGGCGTCAATTTTTCCAGAGTGATGCTGGCGGTACATGATCCAGTTGTGCGCAGCCGAACTCTGTTCATCGGAACCAGTTCCGGACCGGCGCCAATCGCCGGACGGACCTGCAGTAGGTATTTCTATTCAACTGCGTCGCAAGATGATCAGGTGCATGAAACAATGGGCCGCTTTGCAAGCTTGAAGGGCTATCAGAGGGTGGTCACGATCGCGCCGGACTATGAGGCCGCCCGCGATGCGCTTGCCGCCTTCCAGCGGCATTTCAAGGGCCAGATTGCGCGCGAACTTTTTCCACGCCTTGGACAAACCGATTTTTCCGGCGAATTTGCTCAGATCGATGAAATCAGCCCAGATGCCATTTACGCCTTCATGCCGTCCGGAATGGGCGTTGAGCTGGTGCGCCAGTTTCACACTTCCGGGCTGAAGGGGGCCATTCCGTTCCTGTCCGCCAAGACCATCAATGGCGTTTCATTGCCGTACTTGGCCGAGACTGCTGAAGGTTTGATGTCTGCGTCGACCTGGGCGCCCAACCTCGACAATCCGGCTAACAAGCGTTTCATGCGCGAGTTTCAGCGGACCTATGGCTACCAGCCATCCGTTTATGCGGCCCAAGGCTATGATGCCGCCAAATTTCTTCATTTCTCGCTGGAACTCACAGGTGGAATCAAGGATACGGAAACGCTGATTTCTGCCATGAATGCAGCGCCCTTTGAGAGTGTGCGTGGTGATTTCCGTTTCAATGACAACCAGTTCCCGATCCAGGACTTCTATTTGGTCGAAGGGGTGCGCCGGACAAGCACGCTCTACGAGATGGAGGCCACCGCCCGGATTTTCGATGATGTCGGTGACGCCTATTCTGGCTCGTGCCGGATGTAGGGCGGGGTCAGGGTAGGGCCCTGTACCAAGTTCGGATACTCTTTCCGGACTGTGCAGTCCGAAATATTTTTAATGCGTCTTGTAATTCCGGAATGAGCAGTCCATATCCGGTTCATGAGTGACATAGCAGACATTCAAAAAGCAGCTGGGCCAAAGTCTGGCTGGCGTGCGCCGGGGCCGGGGCGGCCGCGGGAATTCGACGAAACGAAAGCCCTTGAGACTGCGCTCAACGTTTTTTGGCAAAAAGGGTTTGAAGCTGCGTCACTTGATGATCTGACAAAGGCCATGGGTCTCAGCAGGTCCAGTTTCTACGGGACGTTCGGCAGCAAGCAGGCGCTGTTTCAGCGCGCTTTGCTCCAATATTCTCAAAAGGCCCTAGATAATCTTCAGGATGTTGCCGACACGGCGGAGAGTGATCCCGTCGGGGCAATGGTTGAAGCGCTGGCAGATCCGCAGGGCGGGTCACGCGGATGCATGTTGATCAATTGCGTTACGGAACTCGCGCCGCATGATCAGAATGTGGCAACCATCGGCCGCCGTCACTTGGAGTCCATCGAGGAAATCATTGCAAAAGCGATTGATCCGGACAATCCGGACACAGCGCGTGACCAGGCCAGTGCCTATGCGTCGCTGGCCATTGGGACACTCGCATTAAGGAAAGCCGGGGTCCCGGCTGAACGGATCGCTAAGATACTTGCTCAGGCCAAATCTGTCCTGAGCCCAGACTAACCTATTTGTCTCAAATCCCATCGAAGGGGTTTTGGGACTAAATATGGACTGATCATTCCGTAAATGTCAGTTCCAACCGTCGATATCGTTGAAAAGGAAACGTGATGTCCGACACCAAACTGTTTTCCCCGGCCAAGGCGGGTGCGATTGATCTGAAAAACCGGATCGTGATGGCGCCGCTGACTCGCAACCGGGCACGTGCGGAGGATGATGCGCCATATGAGCTTCATGCCAAGTATTACGCGCAGCGCGCAGGAGCCGGTTTGATCATCACTGAGGCTTCGCAGATTTCACCGCAGGGCAAGGGCTATGCCTGGACCCCGGGCATCTATTCCGATGCCCAAATCGAAGGCTGGAAGAAAGTCACAGACGCGGTTCATGCCAAAGGCGGAAAGATCGTCATCCAGCTTTGGCATGTGGGCCGAATTTCCCATCCGGTTCTGCAGCCGGGTGGCGCTGATCCGGTGGCGCCGTCCGCAATTTCTGCTGCGTCGAAGTCGTTTGACGGCACCAGCTTTATCGAAACGACAACACCGCGGGCGCTGGAAACAGATGAAATCGCCGGTATCGTTGAAGACTACAGGAAAGCAACCTTGAACGCGAAGGCGGCCGGGTTCGATGGCGTGGAAATCCATGCGGCAAACGGATACTTGATTGACCAGTTCCTCAAAGATGGCGCAAATCAGCGCACAGACGATTACGGAGGCTCCATCGAAAACCGCACGCGCTTCCTCAAGGAAGTTGTCGATGCGGTGACCGGGGCCTGGAGTGCGGACCGTGTGGGGATCCGTTTGAGCCCGTTCTCCAACGCCAACAACATTACAGAAAGTGACCCACAGGCGGTCTTCAGTCATGTGATCAAACTGTTGAATGACTACCGCCTTGCCTATCTGCACCTGGTGGAAGGCCAGACCGGTGGACCGCGGGATGTCCCGGAGGGCGGTGATTTGGCGGCGCTTTATGCTTTGTTTGACGGCGCCAAGATGGGCAACAATGGTTATGACCGTGACATGGCAATTGCGGCTGTCGACAGCGGTAACCTGGACCTTGTTGCCATTGGCCGTCCATTCATCTCCAACCCTGACCTCGTGGAGCGTCTTGAAAAGAACGCCCCGCTCAACCCACTGGATCCGGATACACTCTACGGCGGCGGCGAAAAGGGCTACGTGGATTACCCAAGCCTTGCAGAGAGCGCAATTGCTGCTGAGTAAGCATTAAGATCAGGCTGCCCGGCATCCACAAAATCCAGGGCGGCCCGAAAGAAGCCGGTGCAGACAGCTGCACCGGCTTCTCTTGTTCTACGCGAGATCCAACCCGTGCGGCAGATGACCAAAGCTTAATCCAAACGCCACCCCGGAGCCGCAATTGAGCCCCCATCTCTAGGTTTCGATGAAACAAGAATTAGGGATATTGGATATGACAAACATGAAGAGTTGGGTGGCCGGGGCCGCTCTCGGAACCGCGGTAATGTTGGCTGCAGGATCTGCACTCGCAGCTGTTGCCGTGGGCGATATGCTTGGGACCAAAGTGTCCGAGATTGCCGCCCAGCTTGAGGACAAGGGTTACACTATTCGCGAGATTGATGTTTCACGCAGCAAGATCGAAGTCGAAGTGACCTTTGATGGCGCTGACTATGAGATCGATGTCGATCGAACCAGCGGCACGGTGATCAAGATCGAGGACGACTAACGTTCTGCCGCAGTGACGAACGGTCGGAGGTTTACTGCGCCGGATCCAAGACTTCTTGCTTCTGGCGGCGGGCGAAGGGTGTCTCGTCGCTTGTCGCCGCAACTGGGGCTCCGGTTGCCGCGTGATGCGTCATGATGTTGCTGTGATCGTCTTGCCGCGCTTGGCGCAGGCAAATGCCGGCGATTTCAATCGCACGCTGAATATCGGTGTCGGCGGTGCCCGCAAAAATCCCGGCGCTCAACCGTGCGGAGAACCTGTTACCTGATGCCGACTGGCTTTCCGTGACGAGCATTTTCGAAATCCTGCGCGCGTAGGAGTTCGCCTCAACACCATCGGATAAGGGCATGAACACAACGATCTGGCCGGTTGGCAAGTGACCCGCAACCGCAGTTGAGGGCAATGTGGAACCGGAGATTTTCGCGAAGAGTTTTTGCAAGGCGTCGCGCATGGTTGCACCATAACGCTCTTCGATCTGCCTGAGCTCGTCAATGTCCATCAGGACCAGCGCATATGGGGCGGATGTCGGGGCCAATTGTTCCTGATGTTGCGATGTGGCGCGCATGAAACCACGCTGATTGAGCAAACCCGTTTGCGGATCTTTTTCCGCTTCTTCCCGATACTGATGCCGCTGCATCTCGAAGATTGACATTGTGATCCCGACCAACTTCAAGACGATTGCCGTGATCAGAGCCAGGAAACAGAGCTGCAGAGGCAGAGTTTCGTAGGACTCAAGCAGGGTCGGGTAATGTTTTTGCAAATGCGCGCCGATCAGGCTGATCCTGACGGCAGCATCCATTGAAAACGCAATCGTAAGAAACCAACTGCTGACCCTGTGATGGTTCAACCGGATGCTTTCCCGGACACAGAGCAAGACCCCGAGCAGGCAAAAGCCGTTGATGTAAATGACCCGCAAAAGAATGTCCTCGCGGAAGAACTCAAAAGCATAAAGGCCCAGCCATCCAAGTGTTCCTGCGACCGGCAGCCACAGGTATTGCATCTTTCTGCCGTTCAAGAGTGCAATGGCACTTGGCCTCAGACCGAACCCGATGGTCAGGAGGGCGTTTGCCAAAATAATACTGAGCGCATCTGGAATGGCACCGCGTTGACTGATCATTATTGCCGCCGCCGCGGACAAAAAGAGGCAAATTCCCCAAAGCCCCCAACCGGCCCGAACGGATTTCGGAGCGGACCGCATTGCGATCGATAAAACAGTCATGACGACCGCGCCGATCAGATAGGCCAGAGTAACAACCGTAAAGAGAGTTTTGACGTCCAGGTTCATGGCGGGAAAGTCTGAATCAATGAATGTTACGAAAACGGAAGGTGTCGAATCTATACACTACGGGGCACCACATGTCCTCGCCAATATTAACGAAGGACTGTTGTTTTGGGAGTTTCCGCGGCCTTAAACGACGTGTCTGTTGTTTCTAAGGGATTACAGGTTTTGCGTTATGAGGTCGCGACGAGGCCGCGCGGCTGGTTCGGCGAATTCACTATCGTCAGCTCGTCAGAAGGAGCAGTCTTGTCCAGAGCGACATGCCGATTGCGGCCGGTTTTTTTGGCTTTGTAGAGCAGCTGATCGGCGTGATCAAAGGCCTCTTCGAAATCTTGGCTTGTCGTCGCAGTGATGAGACCGGCACTGACTGTAATTCCCGAAACGTCCGACTTTGGACAAATCGCGCATTGCGAAATGACTTCGCGCAGTCTGCCAAGAAGATGGACGGCATCTGCTTTTTCAGTTTGTGGCAAAAGCACAGCGAATTCCTCACCGCCGATCCGCCCTGGCGGAATTGCGCGCGGAAAGATCGATTTCATGGCAGTCCCAAAGGAGGCGAGCACGCGATCACCGGCAGTATGTCCAAACTGGTCGTTGATCGACTTGAAATGATCAATATCGATCAGGATGAGAGTAAAGGCCTGAGTTTGGGTCGTTGATGAGAACCAGCGTTCAGCCGCCTTTATGAACGCACGCCTGTTTGCAAGACCTGTCAGACTGTCGGTCAAGGCCTGCTTTTCAAACCGGACCTGGATGCGTTCAATGGCCATCGCGACAAAGGAGGCCGACACAATGACAATCGCCACCATCAACAGCACCAAATAGGCCAGTGGTTGTATGGGATTTGCAAAGACCTTAAGGGATTCGTGTTGGTAGATGAGTTGGCTTCCAATCGTCATCAGGTAGGCGGATGCTTCGAGAAAACTGCCGATCGTGAACAACCTTACCGATGACAGGTGTTCCGCGTTTAACCTGAAAACACGCCATACGGAGTACATTGCGGCTGCTAGAAGCATCGATTGGACGAAAATCAGCCGGATTGAAAACGAGCCAAAAAAGTTTGGAACTAAGCAAATGACCAACCAGCCACTGAGGGCTGCAAGTAGCATCCAGCCCCGTACCGGACGTCCATAAAAAACCGCAATGGCTTCCGGGCGCAAAGCAAAGCCGAGCAAGACCAGAGCGTTAGCAAACGTGATGCTCCAGAATGCTGAGACCTCAGACCGGAAGGCAACGAGAACAGTTCCACACGCAACCAAGAACATGGCAGGTGCATAGATTGCAAATGCCAAGCGTGTTGCCCGGTTGGCTTTCTTCAAACTCACAAGAAACGCCAGCAAAATCAGCGCACTTGCAAATTCCGCAGCTGCCAATGCGATCAGTAGTGTCGGCGTATCCAGTGTCATGCTGCTTTCCGGCTCTTGGATCGCGTTCTAAATTTTAAATGGATGTAATGTAATAACGCAACTAAAACGCTCATGTCATTTTTTACATGTAAAGGGTTGGCAAATACCTAACGGTACGCAGCTGTTTTCCGTCGAATTGCTGGTTTTTATTCCGCTGAAACGAAGGGCAGATCCATTGATCAAATGAACTACGGTCTCATTGATGTTCTCGGTTGCCCTGCCTTAACGAGAGCAAGAAGGGCGGCGCGCCGGGTGCCCGTCCTTAGCAACGATACAATCATTTGCCAGACCACAGTGTGCGCCTAACGTGATCTTTTGTGCAATGCGCTACGTACTACTTGCATGGGCAAACTATTGACCCACTTATCGTAAAACCACCAACGACCGCTCAGGCCATCCGGACCCCTTCATGGATTCAATCACCCAATTCGTACTGGGCGCAGCTGTTTCAACGGCGTGTCTTGGCAAGAAAATCGGTCCAAGGAAAGCAGCGCTTGTTGGCGGCCTATTGGGGACCGTGCCGGACCTGGATGTCCTGATCCCGTTCGCCGACCCAGTCGACAGCTTTGTCTATCACCGTGGATGGACGCACTCCGTGTTTGTTCATGCGCTTGCGGCACCGGTTTTCGGGGAGCTGCTCGTTCGCCTCTTTAGGGGCTTGAGAGACCATCGCTGGCTGACCTACCTGACGGTTTATCTGTGTTTCGCGACCCACGCGATGATCGACGCGATGACGGTCTATGGCACCCGCATTTTCTGGCCGATTTATCCAGATCCCGTAGGTGTCGGATCGGTGTTCATCATCGATCCGGTCTACTCGCTGCCGCTCCTGTTTGTCGTGGTTTGGGCGTTTTTCAAAAGCGACTGGACCCAGAGATTCGGGCGGTGGGTCGGCGGCGTTTTGGTTGCGACCAGCGCGTACATGCTGTTGTCGGTCGGAATTCAAGCCTATGTCGAGCAAAGAGCGGAGCAGATTTTCGCCAGCCAGGGAGAGGTTCCCGAAAAGATCTTCGCAATCGCAGCGCCGTTTAATATTGCGCTTTGGAAAGTGATCGGTCTCGATGAAGACCGCTATCAAAACCTTTACCTGTCGCTCTTTGACGGGGATCAGGAGCCGGAGATTTACACTCATTCGCGCCATCCTGAACTCGTTGCCTGCGTTCAAAACTCGGACGCCTATCAAAAGCTCGATTGGTTCAGTCGCGGATTCAATCGCGCGGAACTCGTGGACGGCAAGGTGGTCATCTCGGACCTGCGGATGGGTCTGACACCTGGTTATGCGTTCCGATTTGCCGTTGGTGCACAAACGGATGGTGGCATTGTTCCGATGATGCCGGAGCGGGACTTGTCTCTGCGCCGTGCCGACAGTGAAGACTTCGCCTGGCTCGGTGAGCGTTTGAGAGGGCGGCCTGCTATACGTGCAGCCGAAGCGTCAGAGATGCTGTCTGTTACGCAGCCTTCCGAGCGCTCGTGCTAGCCTGAAACGCGCTCGCGTCAGTATTTGATCCCGGCCTTGCGATACAAAAAATGCAGGAGCCATGCCGGTCCGATCAGCAGGAATTGGATGTCCTTGAAAAAGGATGGTTTCTTGCCCTCGATCTTGTGCCCGATGAACTGACCGATCCATGCGACTACGAACACCGCCAGCGCTGTTTGCCAGAGCGGCAGCGGTAGGCCGTAGCTGGCGTTGATGGCGGAGCAAATTGCCCCGATGATAGCCATGCCAAAGGCAAGTGGAACGGAGAGGGTCAGGTAGTAGAGCGTCGCCAGCGCGATCACCAACGTCGACCAGTTGAGAAACGGCACTGCAATGAACCATGACGGAACCGGCAGGCTCCAAAGCAGGGCGGTGACAGTCCAGACGATCACGGGAACACAAATCCAGTGAATGAACTTGTTGGTCGCGTTCTGGTGGCTTTCGCCATACTCCGCCAACAGGCTGTCAATCCGGCGGTTGTTCGCTGTCTGCGTTGCCATGCGCTCCTCCCGTATGCTCGTGCATGACTCTTATATTGAACATATGTTCAATTAAAATCAACCGCTGACTTGGCCTGGTTCGACACTCCTCTGCAACCGCGAAGGTGGTGAATTGCTTAGAATAAGAACTTCAACAGCCATATAATTGCATGAAAGTTGAGCAGGGTGCTGAACTTGTCGGCATTGGCAATATTTGCAAGGCATAATTAACAAATTGCGCAGGATCATGCCGCCAATTCTGGTTTCTTGGGCGGTTGGAATGCGTAAGCTTCGGGTACAGTTCGAAACTCTTGTTTGGTGTGGAGTTTTTTTTCTTCAGGGTATGATGCTGCCTGCGCAGGCAGCTTCGGAGAGTTTGCAACAGCGCCTCGATATGGTCTGGGTGCTGGTTGCTGCGGGGCTGGTTCTTCTGATGCAGCTCGGTTTCATGCTGCTTGAAGCGGGCATGGTCCGGTCAAAGAACTCCATCAACGTTGCGCAGAAAAATCTTCTGGATCTTGCTGTTTGCGTGATCATTTTTGCCGTGTTCGGATTTGCAGTGGCGTTTGGGGCAGGCGGCACATGGTTTGCCGGCTACGATGATCGGTTGTTTTTGCTGTCGGACGTTACGCCCTGGGCGCTGACCGTGTTCGCCTTCCAGGTCATGTTTTGCGGGACGGCGGCGACAATCATTTCCGGCGCAGTTGCCGAACGCATGCGGCTTCAGGCTTATGTCTGGTGCACGGTCTTAACCGCAGCCGTCATCTACCCGGTCTTTGCCCGTTGGGCGTGGGGCGGCGTTTTGTTCCCGGACGCCGAAGCCTTCCTTGCCGATCGCGGGTTTGTAGATTTTGCAGGGTCAACAGTCGTTCACGGGACAGGCGCCTGGATTGCATTGGCCGCATGTATCATCCTCGGTCCCCGGATCGGGCGGTTTGACGCCGAGGGCCGAGCTTATCGTATTCAGGGTCACAGCTCTGTTCTGGCGACAACTGGCGCTGTCGCTCTCTTCGTCGGCTGGCTCGGATTCAATGGCGGTTCAACATTGGCCGCCAGTTGGGATGTGCCCAAGATCTTCGCCAACACCGTCTTGGCGGCCGCAGCCGGGACTGCCGCTGGGTATCTGGCTGGCAAGTATCGGGATGGCGTGGTTTTACCGGAAAACTCTATTTCTGGGCTTCTCGGCGGGCTCGTTGCAGTGACTGCAGGGTGTCATATTCTGACGCCCGGCGGTGCGCTTTTGGTTGGAGCTGCCGGAGGTGCCACAGCGCTGTTTGGAGCGCTTGTTCTCGAACGCTATTTCAGGCTGGATGATCCTGTCGGCGCGATCAGTGTTCACGGATTTGCCGGTGTCATTGGAACGCTTGGCCTGGCCGTTTTGGCACCTGCAGAGACATTGCCACTCGGTGCGCGTGTGCCTCAGCTCTTGGTTCAACTTCAAGGGATATTGACCAACTTCTTCTGGTGTTTTGGTGTGAGCATCCTGTTCCTTGCGGTGTTGAACAAATACAGCCCACTGCGTTTGTCACAGCAGGCTGAAGACATCGGTCTAAATGAGGCTGAGCATGGGACACGCCTCGGGATCGGACATGTTGAGGATGCGCTCGATAGCCTGATTGCTGGAAAGGCCGATCTTTCTATGCGCCTTCACGTGTCCAAAGGCGAAGATTCTGAGCGCCTAACCCGGTTGTTCAACGCGCTTATGGATACGGTCCAAAGTCAGGAGCAGGCCCAGTCTCGTGTCGCTGATGCAAAACGGACCCAGGAAGAAGCAGAGCGTCTGTCTGCGCTCGCAAATGCCACCTTCGATGCGATCGTGATTTCTGTCGATGGGCGTATCCTGGACGGCAACAAAACCTTTGAAGAGCTCGTCGGTTATTCGATTTCCGAGCTTGAAATGCGCGGTCTTTATGAGTTTGTGGAGACCGATGTTGCCGGAACCCTGGAAGACCATCTGATCAAGGCGGAGAAGGAACCGCGCGAGGTCGTGTTCGTCAACCGCGCTGGCGAACGGGTGCCGGTTGAAATTCGGACCCGCGTGATCGCTTACCGGGGTGTTCCAACCCGTGTGTCAGCCCTTGTTGATTTGCGTGAGCGGAAAAAGGCGGAAGCGCAGATCCTTCATCTCGCGCAGCATGATCCCCTGACTGATCTTCCGAACAGGGCCGTCTTCAATGCCGAACTTCAGCAGACACTGCGCCGATGTGAAAAGAACGGGCAGGGCGCCGCGCTGCTGCTTGTTGATCTGGACAAGTTTAAAGACATCAATGACCTGCATGGTCATCCTGCCGGAGATGCGGTCATTCGTGTCACGGCTGAGCGTCTTTTGAACGCTTGCCGGGGCAGTGACACTGTGGCGCGTCTGGGCGGGGATGAATTCGCCATTATCCAGACGTCGATTTCATTCGCCAATCAGGCGGAAGATATGGCGCACCGTCTGGTTGCCATTCTATCTGAGCCGGTCAATTGCGGACACGGGCTAATTGTGAAGCCAGGGGCCAGCATTGGGGTTGCGATGATCGCGGCAGGTCAAAGCGAGGAGCAGATCGTTTCGAACGCCGATATTGCCCTCTACAATGCCAAAAGCGCTGGACGGCAGACATATTGCCTGTTCCGAAAGGGCATGGGTGCTGAGGTGCGGCAGCGCCGCGAAATGGAAAAAGATCTGAATGCGGCTCTCGCTGATGACCAATTCGAGCTCTATTTTCAGCCGCGCCTGAACCTCGCCACGGGGAATATCGTTTCCTATGAAGCGTTGATCCGCTGGAATCATCCGGTCCATGGGCTTGTCAGCCCAGTGGAGTTTATTCCGGTTGCCGAAAACTCAGGCCAGATAATCGGGATCGGTAAGTTCGTGCTTGAGCGGGCGCTTGCAGTTGCAGCACAGGAGATCCCTACCGGCAACATCAGTTTGAATGTCAGTCCAGTTCAGTTTCGGGACAAGGATTTTATTGAGGACGTGGCGCGTGCCATTAAGGCGTCTGGAATTCCTGCGAACCGGATTGAACTTGAGATCACCGAAAACACTCTGATCGAGGATGATGCACGGGCTCTGTCCATTCTGACGAAACTGAAGGACATCGGCGTAAAGATCGCCCTGGATGATTTTGGGGTCGGGTATTCCTCACTCAGTTATCTCAGCCGCTTCCCCTTCGACTGTATCAAGATCGACCGGTCTTTTGTGTTGGAAGCGCAGCAGAACTACAACGCATTGGCGATTATCGAAGCTGTCGTAAGGCTGGGCAAGGCGCTTGATATGCGGATCGTTGCCGAAGGTTTAGAGGACACTGAAAACCTCTGTCTGTTGGCAGCTCAAGGGTGCCACGAGGTGCAAGGGTATTTGATTGGCAAACCTGTTCCAGTCGACAAATTGGTCCGGGTCGCGCCAAAGGCTGTGTTAGCGGCGTTGGATCGGATCAGGTTTGCCGCTGAACTCGGCAGTGACGATATCCCGCCTGCAGAATTGGCCAGTTGATCCAATCCAAACCGTCAAAGCATTGATTGTTCAGAAGGGTTGCCTGTCTGTATTGATGGCTTGAAACGTCAGTTCGCTTCTTTTTCTGGCAAAGGAGGCACTACGATTGTGCTCAATATGCCAGCCGGATCATGGATCTCAGGAACTTGCGTGCAGTCTTTTTCGTTGGTTTGACTGTCCGACTGCTTTTCTCTCAAGGCAACGCATATCGGGATCGCGGCTTGCCGGGTGCCGGCTGAGGCGGCCCTGATCACGTCGGCAAGTGTTCCCTCAGTGGCTGACAGGGACGCTGCCAGATGTTTGGCGAAAAGGGCGATCGTCCGGTCAGCGGAATAATTTGCCATTTGTCCGGCTCCGGCAGAAGTCACCAGCGCCTCGGGACGGGCATCCAGGTTTGTTGCGTGCGTTTCCAAAAGGTCCGGATCGATCGTGTCCGAGTTGCTGGTATCCAGGATCAAGATCACCTGGCCAGCCGGGACGGTATGGAGCATGGCTGCAAATGCGGGGGCCGAGATCCATGTCCCCGTTTCAATCGCAAGCTCCGTGCTTTCCGGTTTTTCGTCCGCCCAAAGTTGCAGTATTTGACGGTTCGGCAAGCCGGCCTCAACGGCCGCGTTGGAGATTGACGGTATGTTGGCGTAAATGATGAGCCGGTCGTCTGGCCCTAGTGTGTTGGCGAGCGCCGTGACGGTTTTCTTGAGGCTGTCTGCGGAGGCACCCTCATTTAACATCAAGTGAAGCCGCGCTTCGGAGAGACCGAGCCGTTCTGAAAAAGCCTTCAGAACGGTTTGAACACTGTTCCGGCAAACCTCTACCGATTGTGTGCGCCATGGCGGGCAAATCCCGATACCCAGAACCATGTCGGCGGCTTGGGTTGCTTGTGCAAATGCAGGCTTTGAAAGTGGTCGCTCCAATACAGCAAGACCAACTCCGCAGATCAGTATCAGCAGCAGGCCTAATTGAGCGCCAGTCCTCTTGAATACCGTCACCGCTGTTCCCCGGCGTATCAGCCACTGTGTTCATGCGTCAGCTGTGCGCAATAGGTACGCAGCGACCAGAGTCTATGTGCACATTATCGCGAAACCGGTTTGCGCAAAACCTGCATTGAAAAAATTATGCATTTTATTTACCTGGAAAATACTGAACGTTTTACGCGAGTTATCTCGCAAGGGAAGGTTCCGTATGCTGGATTTCAAGGGAATTGGCGTTAGGGTTTTTTGAATTTAGTCTAGTCATCTGAATGATCCAGAGTATCGACAATTTTTACACTGCTTGTTGCTGAATAGTGGCAATTGTGACCGCCTCATTTATTCAAAATTAATTTTAGTCGGGAGATACTCAGCGCCAGTTTTTTTCGGACTGCTGACAAGGTCAGCACGTAGCAGCTGGGGTTTTCCGGTGCCAAAAAATGCCTTCCTAACGAGACGCGAGCGAACGTTTCACAGAGACGATGTCATCGTCAGCAAAACGGACCTCAAGGGCCGCATAACCTATGCCAATCGGGTTTTTCTTGACGTTGCCGGTTACACGGAAAAAGAAGTTCTGGGGCAGCCACATAGCCTGATCCGCCATCCTGAGATGCCTCGATGTGTATTCAAGCTGTTGTGGTCCACACTCGAAGCCGGTCAGGAGATCTTTGCCTACGTTGTAAACCGTTGCAAGAATGGCGATCACTACTGGGTTTACGCCCATGTGACCCCGAGTTTTGACGCGTCTGGTAAAATCATCAGCTATCATTCCAACCGGCGCGTTCCTGACATGGCAATCGTGAACGAGCACATCATTCCGCTCTATAAGATGCTTCTTGAAGAAGAAAAGCGTCATGCAAGCCGTAAGGATGGCATGCTGGCCAGTGAGCAGATGGTGCTGGGGCTGCTTGAGCAGCATGGGATCGCTTACGACGAATTTGTCGCGACACTGGGTAAGGCGGCTTAATCACCGGAGCAGCCTTCAGGCAGGCGACCGGCTAGGAATAGGTTTGGGAATAGGCAGATGATCGGTGGATTGAGCAAGGCGTCACTGCGCAAGGCGACTAACGTGTGCAAGGCAGTAGCAGCGGGCGATTTCGAAGCCCGTATCACCGGAATTACCGAAACCGGAGAGGCGGCAGAACTTATGCATGCCATCAATCTCCTGATCGACCGCACCGACGCCTACTTGCGTGAATCGAAAGCCTGCCTCGATTATGTTGGGCGCAATCAGCATTTCCGAATGATTTCCGAAACCGGAATGGTTGGCGGGTTTGCAAGTGCCGCCAACAGCATCAACAAGGCGACCGTTGCGATTAAGGAAAAGCACGACGCCTTTTGCGATCTTGCCGAACAGTTTGAGACCCGGCTCAAGGACGTGGTCGAGACTGTTACGCATTCCGTTCAGGAGCTGAACACTGTTTCAACGGGGGTTGCTGCGGCCAGCGCGACTGTCAACGAACAATCCACCGTTGTCGCTTCAGCGGCAGAGCAGACTTCGGCGAACATGCAAAGCGTGTCGTCGGCAACGGAAGAACTTGCCAGCTCGGTAAGAGAAATCAATCGCCAAGTTTACTCCGCGTCGGAAACGGCAGAAGGGGCTGTTTCCAAATCCGAGACCATGAATCGTGAAATTGGCAGCCTTGCGAAGATGTCTTCGGACATTGGCGAAGTTGTTCAGTTGATTACAGATATTGCTGCACAGACAAATCTTCTGGCGTTGAACGCGACGATTGAGGCGGCACGGGCCGGCGAGCATGGGCGTGGGTTTGCGATCGTTGCTCAAGAAGTCAAGGCGCTCGCAGGTCAGACAGCGGAAGCAACGCAAACGATCAACGGCCAGATTTCCGGTCTGCAAGGGGCAACAAAGAACGCCGTTGCGGCCAGTGAAGAGATCAGCCTTGCAATCGATCAGGTCAACAAGGTTTCAACGGCCATTGCGTCGTCGGTCGAGGAGCAGGCCGCGGCCACGGGCGAGATCGCTCAGAACATTGACGAAGTCGCCTCTGGTGTTGCTGAAGTCAGCAGCAGCATTGCAAACGTTCGGGCGGCTACGGCGGAAAGCAAGCAGATCAGCGACCGCGTGCTTGTGGAAGCCGAAACCCTAAACGCTCAGGAAGTCCAGCTGCGTTCGCTTCGCGAGGATATGCGTCACTTCCTGGCAACCGCGACAAAGGTGGGCTAACCTAGGTAAGCTCTGCTTAGAAATCGGTTGCGGACGTGACGCGCAGCTGAGGCTCCCGCCAGGTTTTAGGCTGATTTCGCAGCTTCGAGTTCTGCCATCATCAAAGCCCGAACTTTCTCCAGGGCCTTGAGAGGACGGAGCATGACCTTGAACTCAGTGATTTGGCCTGCCTCGTTGAACGTCATCATATCGACGCCGTTGATGTGAATTCCGTCGATCTCTGTCTCAAACTCCAGCACAGCGTCGTGGCCTTGCTCCAGGATCCGGCTGTATTTGAACTTCCCCTCCTTCAAAAGCACCGTGAACGCACTCGCAAGATAGAGGAAGGTCAGCTGTTTTCCCTTTTGCGGCGTGTGCATGACAGGGCTGTAGAAGACACACTCGTCCGCAAGAATTTGGTTGAGGACCTTGTATTTGTCTGCCCCCTCAAGGCCGCTGAGCCAGAGGGAGAGGTGATCGGAATACTGGGCCATGGATCCTCCCGTAAAACAAAAAGCTGCAGGATGGTATCCTGCAGCTTTTAAGCGGTAAATCCGTGACGCTAGGACAGTTGAGCAAAAAACTCAGGCGCTCTCGGCGAGTTGTCTGCTTTGAACCAGCCGGGTCACGACATTTTCTATGATCTTATGTCCGGCGTCCTGATCCAGCGACATGATGGATTCTGGATGGAACTGAACGGCGGCGATCGCTTCTTTCTGATGCTCGATTGCCATGACAACACCATCTTCTGTTTCCGCCGTTACCCGGATGTCGCTGGGCAGTGTGTCCCGTTTGGCGAAAAGCGAGTGATAGCGGCCGACGATCACGGGGGCGTTCAGGCCATCGAAGACGAGCGAATTCCCCAGCAACGAGATCGGTGATGGCTTGCCGTGCATTGGCACGTCCAGCTGGCCGAGTTCAGCGCCGAAATACTCCGACAGCGCCTGGAGGCCGAGACAGACGCCGAAGATTGGCAGATTGCGTGCGCGAGCACGCCCAATTGTGGCTGCACAATCAAAGTCTTTCGGATTGCCGGGGCCAGGGGAAAGGACCACAAGATCCGGGTTCACATCATGAAAGACATGATCGGCGACCGGGGTCCGATACGTGACAACCTCGGCGCCTGTCTGGCGGAAGTAGTTTGCCAGCGTGTGCACGAAACTGTCTTCGTGGTCGACCAAGAGGATTTTCAAGCCCTTGCCGGGTTTTTTAACGTCGCCAGCGGCCGTTGCCTTGGTCGCAAGACCAGCTTCCCGCACAGCTGCGCGCATTGCTTCCGCTTTGAGTTCGGTTTCCGCTTCCTCGTCCTCGGGAATGCTGTCGTAGAGCAGCGTTGCGCCCGCCCGGATCTGGGCAACACCATCCTTGATCCGCACCGTGCGCAGTGTGAGGCCAGTGTTCATATCGCCATTGAAAAGCACTGCGCCAATCGCTCCGCCATACCAGGCACGCGGCGACTTCTCGTGATCCTCAATGAACTGCATGGCCCAGCGTTTTGGCGCACCGGTGACGGTTACCGCCCAGGTATGCGAGAGGAATGCGTCCAGAGCATCCATGTCTTCGCGCAAGGTGCCTTCGATATGGTCCACCGTGTGGATGAGGCGCGAATACATCTCGATCTGACGGCGCCCGATCACCTTGACGGATCCGGGGACGCAGACTCGGCTCTTGTCATTGCGGTCGACGTCGGAGCACATCGTCAGCTCCGCTTCATCCTTGGCCGAATTCAAAAGCTTGCGGATCTGGGCTTCATCCTCAATCGCGTTCTTGCCGCGCCGGATTGTGCCTGAAATCGGGCACGTTTCAACCCGGCGGCCACCAGTGACCCGGACATACATCTCCGGCGATGCGCCGACGAGATACTCATCATTGCCAAGGTTGAAAAAGAAGGAGTAGGGCGAGGGGTTGATCTGTGCGAGACGCCGGGACACCGCTGAGGGCGGGTTCGGGCAAGCCTCATAAAACACCTGTCCCGGCACGGTCTCGAAGAGATCTCCGCGGCGGAAATAGTCCTTCGCCTCTTCGACAAGGCGTGCGTATTCGCCCGGTTCATGGTCGCCGCGGCCGGGATCCTGGTTTGCAGGGGTGTACTGACGTTTTTCGCCCGTGCGCTCAAGGCCTTTTGTGCTGCGGCCATTAACGACAAAATCGTATTCCAGAACATAGGCACGTTTGCCATGGTGGTCGACAATGAGAATTTCGTCGGGCAGGAACAGAACAACATCCCGCTGGTCGTCTGGCCGGTCGCGTTTCAAATCGATCGGTTCGAACTGAAACGCGACATCATAGCCAAAAGCGCCATAGAGGCCGAGCTGATCGTCATTGCAGGCAAACAGGTCTTTCAGAGCCCGCACGATCGAGAAAGTTGACGGCTGACGGGAGCGCTCTTCTTCCTGGAAATCGCGATCTGGTTTCTTGACCGTCAGGTCGATGCGCTCGTCGGTCTCTGCGAAGTGCTCGACATCTTCATGGGTTTTAAGGGCCTTGGAGATCGCTGGCATCAATATCTTGCCGCGGTCGTTCAATGCACGGATTTCGACGGTCCGGTCTGCTGCCTCCATGACGAGCGGCGGATTGACCAGCGCCATGTCCCAACGGGTGTACCGGCCGGGATATTCATAGGACGAGGCAAGAACGGCCCCACGCTCTGCATCCAGCCGGTCGATCCATTCCGATGTCCCTGTTTCGTAATCGGAGGGGCGGGAGCTGCGCAGGATGGTGATCCCGCTCTCTGTTACGAAACTCTGGTCTGCCAGTTGCGGCATGGTATGTCCCCGTCTTTTTTGGCCTTTGACCGGAACCCGGACGGCCCAACAAAGCACCAAGGCCGCCAGCGGGTTCCCGCGGCGGCCTTGGTTGAAACTTGTCGATCTTGTCAGAGCATGAGAGATCGCTGGCCGCCTATATTGCGCCGCGCCACCACCAAGCTGCTTTCAAGGTTGTCATCATGCCAACACCGTTAGAGGATGGCGCCGGCAATGGCAATGAAAAAGTGCCATTCCAAGGATTGCTTGAGGAAACGCCAGCAGACCGCGCTCCCCGATCAGCTATGCTGGGCTAGCGCAAGACGAGATGGTTGGGAGGATTGGCCGCGTTCAATTCGGCACTTTTGAAGAATGGCCTTGCGAGGTCGGGACGATCCAGTCCCGCAGGCCGTACCGCTGCAGGATCTGCGAAAGTTCGCCGGAATCGCGAAGGCGGTGCATGCCGTCCGACAGAGCTTTTGCAATCTCGTGCGAATTGGCATGAGCGGGCGAAAGGGCAATGAACAAATCGTCTTGCGTGAAGGTTTTCTCAAGCCGGAAACGGTCGGTCAGCCCCATCTCCTCCGCCTTGTATGAAAACGTGTTGATGTCCTCCAGCATATAATCGAGACGTCCAGCAGCCAGGGTTCTTATGTTTTGTTCTAGCGCGTTGTTTCCGCCGGTCCGGACAACTTCAGAATAGCGATTGACGGCTGCCTCGATTTCCTCGCCGTATCCATAGTCGATGATCAACCCGGCTCGCTTGTCTTTCAAAGAACTCGGCCCGTCATAGCGCCATGGATCATCTTTAGCGACGAACATGCCAATCGTGTACCGGCCTTGCGCTTCGCTGGGGAACACAAAACCTGTGGCCTCTTCGGGCGTGCCGGCAAAGACGCCGTCAAACCGGCCTTGCCGGGCAAACAGAAGGGCTCTTGCCCAGGTTATCTGTTGATAGCGCACCTCGTAGCCAAGCGGTTCCAGAATTCGACTGGCAATTTCCACCATATAGCCTGGGCGCTCACTGCCGGGTTCACAGTTGACCGGGCACCATTCGTCTGCGGCAAATGTGAGTGTCTGTGCGAATGCAGAAGCATTCAACATCAACAACATAACGATGAAATGGCAGGCCAATTGAGCCCGCCGCAGGCGTAGCACGTGCGTCCTCGAGTCAGTTTCTAACGCGTGGCAACAGTTTATTTGAGCTCGCGTGATAAATCCAGCAACCGGACTTGAGCGGAGTTACCGCCGGGCAACGGGTTGACCTTGGGCGAAGGATCATGTTTGTGCGGTGCGACATAGAATGTAGTGCGGTTTTTGGACGGATTCGCATTCGCAAGAGGTATGTGAGGGGCACATGGATCATTTTGATCTGATCGTTATCGGGAGCGGACCCGCGGGGCGCCGGGCGGCTATTCAGGCTGCGAAATTCGGATACGAGGTTCTTGTTGTCGAAAGGGGCCGCCGGGTTGGTGGTGTCTCGGTCCACACCGGTACAATCCCCTCCAAGACCTTGCGCGAGACCGTGCTGAACCTCACCGGCTGGCGGGAACGCGGCTTCTATGGCCGGTCTTACCGCGTGAAGCAGGACATCTCGGCGGGTGATCTCAGAGCACGCCTTCATATGACGCTTGATCACGAAGTCGAAGTTCTCGAGCTGCAATTTGCCCGAAACAAGGTATCGACGGTGTACGGCGAAGCGCGCTTCGTGTCGCCCGAGAAAATTGAGGTCAAGAGCGAAGAAGGCGACGTGAAGCTGTTCTCCGCTGACAAGTTCATTCTTGCAGTTGGAACCAAGCCGTTCCGGCCTGACTATGTGCCATTTGACGGAGAATTCATCCTCGACAGTGATGAAATACTCGAGTTGAACCAGTTGCCGCGCTCGATCGCTGTGATCGGGGCCGGTGTCATCGGAGTGGAGTACGCTTCGATCTTTTCCGCGCTCGATGTGGCTGTGACGCTGGTCGAGCCTCGAGACACCATGCTTGATTTTCTTGATCACGAGCTTGTCAGCGATTTCACGCACCAGCTTCGGGATCGCGGTATCGCGATGCGGTTTGGCTCGAAAGTGAAAAGCATCGAGAAACACGGTCCGGGAGACTGCGAGATCTTTCTTGAAGGCGGCCGGAGTGTGCGGTCCAACGTGATCCTCTTTGCAGCCGGCCGGATGGGCGCGACACCGTCGCTCAATCTCGAGGCGTGCGGACTTGAGGTCGATCATCGCGGTCGCTTGAAGGTGGACCCAGTTACCTTTCAGACAAGCGTGCCGCACATTTATGCTGCTGGCGATGTCATCGGATTCCCGAGTCTTGCGTCCACCTCCATGGAGCAGGGGCGAATTGCTGCGTGTCAGGCGCTGGGTGAGAAGGCCTACGATCCTCCAGAGTATTTTCCATACGGGATTTATGCTGTTCCGGAGATATCGACCGTCGGTATGACCGAGGAAGAAATAAAGGAACGCGGCATTCCTTACGAATGTGGGATCGCCCGGTTCCGGGAGACCTCAAGGGGTCAGATCATGGGCCTCGATACCGGCATGCTGAAGATGATCTTCTCTCTAAAAACCAGACGCTTGCTGGGGTGTCACATCGTGGGTGAGGGGGCGACGGAGCTGGTCCACATCGGCCAGGCTGTTTTGAACCTGAAGGGCACCCTGGAATACTTTGTCGAAAACACGTTCAACTACCCGACATTGGCGGAAGCCTACAAGATTGCCGCTCTGGACGCCTGGAATAGAATGGGTCCCCTGAAAAACTGATATTCCAAGGTTTGGCTTGAAAGAGTTCCAGACCACCAGCCGTGGTCTTAGGCTGATCCAACAGTTAGGGTTATGCACATTCGATTCTGCCTGAAAGACTGCTCATGCCCGAGACGCTGCTCCTCAAGAACGCCGATATATTGGTCACGATGGATGGCGAGCGGCGGGAAATCGCCGGTGGCGGGGTCTATGCGGTGGACGGCGTCATCCAGCAAGTCGGGCCGTCCGATGACCTGCCCAAGCATGCGGACAACGTCATTGACGCCTCTGGCCAGATTGTCCTTCCCGGTTTCGTCAACACTCATCACCATCTCAACCAGACGCTAACGCGCAATCTCCCGGCAGCGCAGAACAACAACCTGTTTCCCTGGCTACAGGCGCACTACCGGGTTTGGGCGCGCACCGATCCGGAGGCTTCGCGCGCGAGCACGCTGATCGGCCTCGCCGAACTGGCGCTGTCCGGCTGCACCACTGTTTTTGATCACACCTATCTCTTCCAGAGTGGCAACAAGGTCGATTACCAGATCGAAGCGGCCCGGGAGCTTGGCGTCCGGTTCCACGCAAGCCGTGGATCCATGTCGCTCGGTGAGAGCAAAGGCGGTTTGCCGCCCGACGAGTGCGTCGAAGATGAAGAATTCATCCTGAACGACACGGTCCGAGTCATCGACCGCTACCATGATGCGGCGGACGGGGCGATGACGCGGGTGGTGGTCGCACCTTGCTCCCCGTTTTCTGTGTCGGAGGATCTCTTGCGGGAGAGCGCCGCGCTTGCCCGTGACAAGAAGGTCATGCTGCACACGCATCTCTGCGAAACGCTGGATGAAGAACGCTACACTCTGGAGCGGTTCGGCAAGCGCCCGGTTGAGTGGATGGAAGGTCTTGACTGGACCGGTCCGGATGTCTGGTTTGCCCATGCGATCCACGTGGATGACGATGAAATCCGTCTCTTTGCCAAGACCGGCTGCGGCGCCGCGCATTGCCCGTGTTCTAACATGCGGCTTGCGTCGGGAATTGCGCCAGTGAAGAAATATATGGCGGCGGGCGTGAAAATTGGTCTTGGCGTTGATGGGTCTGCAAGCAACGACAGTTCCAACATGCTGATGGAAGCCCGCCAGGCAATGCTGCTCGCCCGGTTGCAGCTCGGACTCCAGCCGCCGGAAGGCCCGAGCAAATACGCCCTGCTGCCACCGGCGCACCCGCTTCGGGCCGGGGAGTGGATGACGGCCCGGGAAGCCCTGGAGCTTGCCACACTGGGCGGCGCTTCCGTATTAGGCCGAAATGACATTGGATCATTGGAAACAGGAAAGTGTGCCGACTTCTTCACACTTGACTTGAATGCAATTGGGTTTGCTGGAGCGCTTCATGACCCGGTCGCGGCCGTGGTTTTTTGTGCGCCTCAAACAGCGAAAACAACGGTAATCAACGGCAAGGTGATTGTTGAGGATGGCCGGATCACGACGATGGACATGTTCCCGGTCATTGAGACCCATAACCGGTTGAGCCTGAAACTGGCCGAGGGGCTTTGAGGACTGGGCCGGTGTGCCTTCAGCAGAGCCAGCAATTCTCTGGCTGCACAGCTTCTGTGACATCCCCGCCGCCTGAGATCCAGCTCGTGATGCCATTGGTCACGTTGGCGACCTGGGTGAAACCGGCCTGTCCGGCAAGATACTCGGACAAGGCTTTGCTGCGCGCACCCGTCCGGCACAGGAAGATGACCTCATCGCCGGGGCCTGAGATCAGTGACTGCAGTTCCTTGCCAAAGTTGGGGTTCGGGTTTCCGGAGGCATCGAAAAAGGTCACCAGATGTGTGCCGGGGATGACCCCGGTCTGTTTCCATTCATCTGGACGGCGGATGTCGATTACGGTCGCTCCCGCGGCCAGGCGTTCCTTCAGCTGGTCATTGTTGAGCTCGGAGAATTTCTTGCCTTTGACATCCAGTAGCTCGATTTCGAATTTCAGCGTGGCATTCGGCGGAATGACCCCACCAGCGCCTGAAGCGCCATAGGCGAGATGCGGCGGGATGATCAGTTCGCGCTTGCCGCCGACCTGCATGCCTTCAACGCCTTGTTCCCAGCCCGGGATCACCCGGCGTTCGCCGAGTGTGAAGGAAAACGGGGTGCCCCGGTCGAGGCTTGAATCGAACTTTGTCCCGTCCATCAGCCAGCCGGTGTAATGCACGACGACGGTCTCGCCGACATTGGCTTCTTCTCCGGTGCCTTTTTCGATGTCCTTGATTTGCAGTTCTTCTTGCGCGACTGCCGGGAGAACAAACAGTGTTGCGGCAAGGATGGGGGCGATCCACTTGATCATGTCGGGGTCCATTTTTCCGAAAATATCTTTCGCGCTGACCGTCGATCATCTCCTTCTGAAATGCAAATCAAGGTGCGTTGATTGGGGCCGCGCCTATTGCCGCACCAATATGCATTCTTCTGGCAGGTTGCGGTTATCTGGCGGGCGGATCAGCCGGTCTTCTTCTCGTTGGCCGTGCGGATGAGTTTTTGCAGGAGCTTGCCGAGTTGCTGTTGTTCGTCTTTGCTCAAACCGTCGACCGCGGCGGCCTGCGCTTCCACATAGTCCGGCATCATGCCTTTGACGAGACTCAGCCCCTTGTCCGTCACACAGACGGTCAGAGCCCTTCGGTCTTCCGGGTGGGGACAGCGTTCAACGAGACCTGCTTTTTCCAGCTTGTCGAGCCGGGCCGTCATGCCGCCTGAGCTCATCATGGTGGTCCGGTAGAGTTCGGTCGGGGTGAGCTTGTAAGGCGGCCCGGAGCGGACAAGCGTTGCCAGAACGTCGAACTCCCCGAGTTTGAGGCCGATCTTGGCATAGGCTGGTGTCAGATAATCGGCGGTCATCATCTGTGAGGCTTCATTGATCCGGCCGAGCACCACCATCGGTGTCAGCTTGTCTGCGATCTCCGGCACTTCCTTTTGCCATTGCTGGCGGGCGCGTTCAGCCCGGTCCATCAAAAGCTCTTCAGGATCCCCGAACATGTGGTCCGGGTTTTTTGAGCGTGAAGACGGCGATTTGGACATCTTGCTTCCTGGTTTTATCGCGCAAGCCTGTTTCACCAACACTTTTGCGCAGCGCAGAGGCTTTTCTAGATGATTGATTTCTATTCCGAAAATGCGCCAGGACTCGCTGGTTGTCAATCAATATCAAGAAGCTTGATAAAAAGTATCTTGATATAAAGATAAAAGTTCTTATGTTGACCGTTACCGGCCGTATTGCAGCGGCTGAGAGACTGTTTCTGAGAAGGATTTTCAAATGTCGGATACGTTCAAAACCTTGCCATCAGAGGCCGGGGAAGTGCCCCGGCAACAACCGAGCCTCCTGACCCGGTTATACGACAACCCGCATATACTTCTTCTGACCGTTGGCAGCTTTCTGGCCGTCTCCGTTGTGTTTGCCAAAACCGGCCCCATGGTGGGATGGCATCCTCTCGGACTGTTGCAATGGGCCATTATTGGCGGTGCCGCGCTGCTCTGGAGCGGGACGTTGCTCGCCGGTGTCGAAAGCGGTGCCCGGCATCGGACCTCCCGTGCGGCGAAACTTCGTCTCCTGAAATACCTTTTCATCACCGGCATATTGTTCATTGCGCCCAATATGATTGCGGTGGTCGCGGCCCCTGAAGTCGGCGCGAGTTTTGTTTCGCTAAGCTATGCGTTTCCTCTGGTTCTGACTTATGCCTTCGCTGTGCTGATCGGTCTGGAGCGGTATCAGTTTTTGCGCAGCATCGGGGTACTGGCCGGTCTTGCCGGAGGTGTCCTGTTGGCGGGCGGTGGGGCCGGGGTCTCTCCTGAAGCATCCTTTTGGGCCGTGGTCACACTCGCAATTCCGGTTTTTCTCGCCGTTGGAAACATCTACCGGTCTTTGAAATGGCCGGACGGTGCGACACCCATCGAACTGGCACTTGGCATGATGGTCGTGGCGTTCATTGCGCTGGCAATTTTCAACGCGGTCATGGGAATACCGGTTGGTCCAGCCGAGTGGACGTCCGCAGCGCTTGGCCTTTTGTTGGCACAGATCCTGGCGTTCTCGGTGCAATACGGGCTCTATTTCCGCCTTCAGCAGGTGGCCGGTCCGGTCTATCTCAGCCAGATCGGCTCCGTGGCGGCCATCGCGGGCCTTGGTCTCGGGTATCTCGTCTTCAGCGAAGTGCCCAACCTTGCCAAACTCGGGGCCATCGCAGCCGTCGCCCTCGGTATCGTGTTCGTCACGCTCGGAAAGGGGCGGGGATAACCAGTCTTCCGCTTAAATCTGAAAACGCTGTCCCGGCCTCGCGCCGGGACCGGTCCGTTTCAGTCAAGGAGGCTAAGGTGCCGGTTCGCGCTTAGCTTGACCGGGACGGTCAGAACGGAACTCCACCCAAGTAAATCAATCATTCCACAGCCAGGCAGCGCCGCGCACGCCGGAACTGTCGCCATGCTTGGCTTTGCGGATGGGCGTGTCGTAGGTGTCTGAAAAGACGTAAGGCAACATGGCGTCCGGCAAGTCGTCATAGAGTTCTGCAATGTTCGACATGCCACCGCCGAGCACAAAGACATCCGGATCCAGCAGGTTGGCCGACATGGCCAATGCCCGGGCCAAGCGGCTCACATAATCCTGGTAGACCTTGGTGGCCACCGCATCTCCGGATCGCTTCAAGTCGATGATTTCATGACCTTTCAGCGCTTGTCCGGTGCGTTCTTTGTAATCCCACTGGAACCCGGTGCCGGAGCACCACAGGTCGATGACACCTTTGTGGCCGATCCAGCTGTCGGGGCCCGGAAACTCTTCCGCCGTCATCCAGGGCAGGGCGATGCCGCCCCATTCCCCGCCAATGCCGTTGGCGCCAAGGTGGGCCTTGGCGTCAATTGCGATACCGGATCCTGATCCCGTGCCGATGATAATGGCGTGCACAATATGAGCGCCTGCGCCAGCGCCGTCCGTCGCCTCGGAAACGGCCAGGCAATTGGCATCGTTCTGGATGCGGACCGGGCGGTCGAGGGCGGCCTCGAGATCCTTGTCGAGCGGCTTGCCGTTCATCCAGGTGGAATTGGCGTTCTTCACAACACCGGTTTTTGGAGAAAGCGATCCGGGAATGCCCAACCCAAGCGAGCCGGTCTGGCCGGTTTCACTTTCAGCCGCGTGGACCAGATCCTTCACCACGCGGATGCAGCCTTCGTAATCATCTTTCGGCGTTGCGCTGCGCTGGCGGAACAGTTCTGCGCCCGCATCGTCCAGCGCGATGATCTCGATCTTTGTTCCACCCCAATCAATTCCAAGACGCATGTTCAACCCACCCGTTTCGGCAATTCAAATGCAGCGGACTGACCGTCTTTGAGGTCGCCCGCCTGTTTGCCGTAAGTTTTGAATTTCGTGAGAATGTCGGCCATCTCCGCCGCATCCAGGACCACCGGTTGCCCAATTGTCAGCGCGGAAAGATATTGATCCGCAAGATCTTCGACGCCTTCAGCAACCGACAAGGCCTTCTTGAGCGTTGCCCCGCCGGCAATCTGTCCGTGATTGGCGAGAAGACATGCGTTTCGATCCCCAAGGGCGTCAATCATGGCTTCGGAGAGGGCGCGGGTCCCAAAACTCTCGTATCGGGAACAGTCTATCCGGTCGCCTCCGGCAAGGGCCACCATGTAGTGGAAGGCCGGAATGCCCTTCCGATGACAGGCCAAGGCTGTTGCACGCGGGCTGTGACAATGGACGACCGCTCCGCAGCCTGACTTAGCCAAATAGAAGTCCAGATGCATGCGCCATTCCGAAGAGGGCAGAATGTCACCTCGGTAACACCCCTGCATATCAACGGCGACGATCTTTTCTTCAGTCAATTCGTCATAAGGTGTCCCGGACGGAGTGATCAAAAACCCGTCCTCAGTGCGCGCACTGACGTTCCCGGACGTGCCTTTTGTCAGCCCCAGTTTCGGCAATGCCCGTGCCGTCTCGATGATCTCCGCGCGGAGCGCCTCGGTGTCTTTGGGAAAGACAGGCTGAGTTTGGGCGGTCATGACAACTCCTTGAAACCAATCCGTTCTGTATAAAGGCCGGAGCGTGGGCTTCAAGGGACTTGGCGGTGGCGTATGGTTTCCGCACTGGTTTCGCAAAAGAAAACCGGTCTGAACGCGGCTTGGCCGAATGATCGGGGTGCTGTTTTCGCTCACCAATGGTGCTTTGACTTATAAGCTGTCCCGGCCTTGAGCCGGGACCAGTGCCCATAAACAGTTGGCCCCGGATCAAGTCCGGGGCGGCAATGGAAAACGGCCGTGTTACGCGTCTTTTGTTTATGCTACGGCCCGGGCCGGTCGGGCAGGGGAATGAACTCCTCTTCGTCACCCGGCACGATGTCGAACCGGCCCTGACGCCAGTCCTCTTTGGCCTGCTCGATCCGTTCCTTGGACGAGGAAACAAAATTCCACCAGATGTAGCGTTCGCCGTCCATCGGCTCGCCGCCCATCACAACAAACCGCGCCGGCGCCGGGGACGTGTTTTCGATAACGAGATGATCGCCCGGTTTGATGACCATCAGCTGGGCCGGATCGAAAGTCTGTCCGGCAATCGTGATCTGCCCGGAGATCGTGTAGATGCCGCGCTCTTCCCAACCTGCATCAAGTGGAACTTTTGCGCCCGGCTCCAGATGAATGTCGGCATAGAACATGTCCGAAGCTGTTTTGACCGGCGCCGTATGGCCGTAGAGCGATCCGGCAATCAGTTTGACTGACGCGCCCTGATCCGCAAATTCCGGCTGCTCATCGGTTCCGTGGTGCTGGAAGGTCGGGTCGGTCTCTTCCAGATTTTTCGGCAGTGCCACCCAGCTTTGCAGACCGAACAGCGGACGTTTTTCGTTCAGGCGCTCCGGCCGTTCGCGCTCTGAATGCACAATGCCTTTTCCGGCGCTCATCCAGTTGAGTGCGCCGGGGGCAATTGCGATTTCCGTGCCGAGACTGTCCCGGTGGTACATTTCACCTTCAAACAGATAGGTCACGGTCGCAAGGCCAATGTGCGGGTGCGGGCGCACGTCAATGCCGCCGCCAACCAGAAGCTCTGCCGGGCCCATCTGGTCGAAAAAGATGAACGGGCCGATCATCCGGCGCTTTGCGGATGGCAGCGCCCGGCGGACCGAGAAGCCGCCGAGATCTGATGTGCGCGGTACGATAATCGTCTCGATCGGATCGCAGCTTGCAGCGTCTCCCGGAGTTGGATCCGGGCAATTCAACCAGCTCATGGGCCTCTCCCAATGTCACAAATAAGTTTCTTCTCACCATAGATAGGGGATGTGCGCCGAAAGTGTCCATTGAACAGTCCGTTTCGGTCTTGAGCAGTGATCTGCACGCAGTATAACGGACCGGTAATCGGCCTTACGCCGCTATCTCCGTGAGCCAGTATGAAACTCGATCCCTTTTATCTCATCGTTGACAGCTCTGATTGGATTGCCCGGCTGGTGCCGCTCGGCGTGAAACTTGTGCAGCTGCGCATCAAGGACCAGCCGGACGCGGACATTGCCCGCCAGATCCGGGAAGCAAAAACCGTCTGTGCCGATCACGGCTGCCAATTGGTCGTAAACGACTATTGGCAGCTCGCCATTTCCGAAGGCTGTGATTTTGTTCATTTGGGTCAGGAGGATCTGGCGGATGCTGACGTGGACGCGATCCGTAAGGCTGGCTTGAAACTGGGCGTCTCCACCCATGATGGCGCGGAGCTCTCCACGGCATTGGCGGTGCAGCCGGAGTATGTGGCGCTCGGCCCGGTCTATCCAACACTTACCAAGGAGCTGAAATGGGCGCCGCAAGGGCTGGAAAAGATCACCCGCTGGAAAGCGGACATCGGCGATCTGCCCTTGGTCACCATCGGTGGATTGACCGTAGAACGGCTTTCGGGTGTCTTTGAGCATGGCGCGGACAGCGCTGCGGTGATCACTGACATTACCCGAAACAGCGATCCGGAAGCGCGGACACGCGAATGGATCTCTGCAACGCAAAAGTGGCGCTAAGGTCCCCAGTTACTCAAACATCGCCTTGTCGCGCGCGACTTGCTCGCGCAGGAAATCCTGCACGGCCGCGACGTGGCGCAAGGGGCGGGAACTTTCGTGAGTCACCATCCAGTAGGCGCGTTTCAATTTCATATCCGGTAGAACAGGCACAAGCGATGGATCTGCGCGGGCGATAAAGTCGTGCAGGATGCCGATGCCCGCGCCCGCCTTGACAGCTTCAGTCTGGCCGAGTGCCGACGCTATTTCGAAGCGCGCGGTCCAGCCCTTAAAGAACTCCGTCCCATAATTGAGCGAAGCGGAATAGAGCAGGTCCTCCACGTACCCGATCAGATTGTGCGCGCTCAAATCTCCGGGACTTGCCGGGATACCCCGTTCCGCCAGATAGGACCTTGAGGCGTAGAGCCCGAGGGCGTAATCGACCAGTTTTCCGGCGATCAGGCGGCCCGTTTCCGGCCTCTCGATGGTGACGGCAATGTCCGCCTCCCGGCGGGACAGGGAGAAGGAGCGGGAGACCGGAACAAGCTGAACCGTGAGGCCCGGATGCTGGCGCGTGAGCAGGCCGAGGCGCGGGGCAAGGTACGCCACCCCGAACCCGTCTGGTGCACCAATGCGCACGGTGCCCGATATCTCCGGCGTGTCATCGCCAAGATCGGCTTCGGCTTGAAGAGCTGCGGCTTCCATACTCTCGGCGCGGTCGAAAAACCGGCTGCCGGCATCGGTCAAGACGCAGCCTGAGGTCGAGCGATCAAAGAGCCGGGTGCCAAGACTGTCTTCCAGGGCGGTCAACCGCCGGGCGACGGTGGCATGGTTCAGCCCGAGCCGTTTGGCCGCCGCCAGGATCTGCCCCGTGCGGGCCACGCCCAAAAAGATGCGAATATCGTCCCAGTTCATAGAGTATGTCTTTATTGTCGTCCCGGACCCTGCGCAGCGAAGATCCGGGGTCCTTTCGCTTGCGGATGGCTGGTTTAGTTTTCGGCCCGGGTAGTCCCATCTCCGCGCTCTGCTTGGCCCCGGTTGCAGTGGGGTGGCTTTTGTGCCGGGTTTGTGATGCCTGTTTGTTATCAAGTTATAGTGGAGCTTATGCGTTCTAACTATAATAAATGCACAACGGATGCGGATTTTCGGTTCTTGTAGAATGCAAAAATAAAAGCGAAAACAGCTGCAGCATAATTTGGGTGGCAGTTATCAGCTGCCGCTGCTTCTGACGTTTTGGGAGAAACGAACATGGAAAAGATCGGTCATTTTATCGGCGGCAAACAGGTTGAGGGCACCTCGGGCCGCTATGCAGACGTCTACAATCCGGCAACCGGGGAAGTTCAGGCACAGGTCGCGCTCGCAACCACCGCCGAAATGAAAGCTGCCGTTGCAAACGCTGCCGCAGCCCAGCCGGCCTGGGCTGCGCAGAACCCGCAAAAGCGCGCCCGCGTAATGATGAAGTTTGTCGATCTTCTGAACCGCGACATGGACAAGCTGGCCGAAAAGTTGTCCTCCGAGCACGGCAAGACCTTTGTCGACGCGAAAGGCGACGTGCAGCGCGGTCTGGAAGTGATCGAGTTCTGCATCGGCGCGCCGCATCTCCTGAAAGGCGAGTTTACCGACAGTGCCGGCCCGGGCATCGACATGTACTCCATGCGCCAGCCGCTGGGCGTTGTTGCCGGGATTACCCCGTTCAACTTTCCGGCCATGATCCCGCTCTGGAAGATGGGCCCGGCACTCGTTGCCGGTAACGCGATGATCATGAAACCGTCCGAGCGCGATCCGTCCGTTCCGATGATGCTGGCAGAGCTGTTGAAAGAAGCCGGTTTGCCGGATGGCGTGTTGAACGTCGTCAACGGCGACAAGGAATCGGTCGATGCGATCCTCGACAACCCGACCATTCAAGCTGTCGGCTTTGTCGGCTCCACGCCGATCGCCCATTACATTTATCACCGGGCTGCTGAAAACGGAAAACGGGCGCAGTGCTTCGGTGGTGCCAAAAACCACATGATCATTATGCCGGATGCGGACATGGATCAGGCCGCGGACGCGCTTGTTGGTGCCGGTTATGGCGCCGCAGGTGAGCGCTGCATGGCGATCTCCGTTGCTGTTCCGGTAGGTGATGAAACCGCTGACCGTCTGATCGAAAAACTGGTCCCACGCGTCGAAGCGCTGAAAGTCGGCCCATGGACAGCCGGTGACGACATCGATTTCGGTCCGGTCGTAACCAAGGCCGCACAGGAAAACATCCTGCGGCTCATCAACTCCGGCGTGGATCAAGGCGCAAAGCTCGTTGTCGACAACCGTGACTTCTCGATGCAGGGCTATGAGGACGGTTTCTTCGTCGGGCCGCACCTGTTCGATCACGTCACCAAGGACATGGACATCTACAAGACTGAGATCTTCGGTCCGGTGCTGTCCACTGTGCGTGCCAAGACCTACGAGGAAGCCATTGGCCTTGCCATGGATCACGAGTACGGCAATGGCACCGCAATCTTCACCCGCGACGGGGACACGGCCCGCGACTTTGCCAACCGGATCAACATCGGCATGGTCGGCATCAACGTGCCGATCCCTGTGCCGCTCGCCTACCACACGTTCGGCGGCTGGAAGAAATCCGGCTTCGGCGATCTGAACCAGCACGGTCCGGATGCGTTCAAGTTCTACACGCGGACAAAAACGGTCACCTCCCGTTGGCCGTCCGGTATTCGGCAAGGCGCGGAATTCTCCATTCCGACCATGAAGTAAGTCTTGTTTAAACCGACAGTTTGAGGCGCGGGCGGACCATCTGGTCCGCCCGTTCTCTTTTGTGGCTTCAGGCGGCGGCCGTCATGTCGGCCTCGACCACCCGGTCGGCGGCGTAATGTGCCATTGAAACGAGACCATCGATTTCTGCCATGATGGCTTTGAAGCCCGGATCAGACATGACCTTCTGTCCGGCAGCTTTGGCCGTCGCGAGGTCGCGCCACATGACAACATCAGCGAAGAGGCCTTCGTCGTCGCACGCCTCATAGGCGGACCAGGACAAAAAGCCTTCATAGTTGCGAACTATGTCCTGCGCTGCCCGCCGGGCAATGCGCGCCTTGGCGCGGTCCTTGACTTTGAAAACCACCAGTTCGAGGCACGGAGTTGTCATGACGGATGATCCTTTTCGGTTTTGCTGTTGAGGAAACAATGTCCGCCGACTTTGTTGCACAGGCCTCCTGCCAGCTTCCTGTCAGGAGAAACCGCTGGTGATTGGGGCAAAATCCGCGCTCAAACCTTGGGCTAGATGGAAATTTCGAAAAACCGCGTGTAAGAGTCGTTGAAATAAGACAAAGGGGCAAACAGCCTCAGTGACATCGCGGGGGGAGCGCGGCGATAAGCAGTCCATGACTAAAGGGAATACCAAACGGGCAAGAATACCGGGCGCGAGCGTGACGACTGCCGATGCGGCTGATGGGCCGATCGGCGTGCCGGATGACACCTGCGCGAAGGCTCTTCGGCGTGCCGGATTGTTGTTGGCATTCGCCGATCTCATTTGGATTGCCCAGGCCGGACTGATCGCGTTTGCCGCTGCTCTCTTGCTTCAGCCCTTTTTGGATCCAGTAAGCGTAGATGTCTCCCTTGAGAGCTCTGTTCCGGTTCTTGCCGCCGGTTTTGGCGTTATAGGACTGGCGCTTGTTCGCATGGTTTTGCAAACGAGGGGTATGAATGCGGCACGCCGTTCTGCTCGCAGGGTGCAAAGTGCGGCGCGAACCCGGTTGCTTAAAGCAGCCGTTGAAGTTTCGCCAGCAGCGGCATTCCCATCTTCAGGCGCCTTTGCTGCCCATCTGACCGAACAAGTGGATCTGCTTGGGCCGTATTACCAAAACTATGTGCCGCAAATGATGCGGGTGAAGGTCGTTCCGCTGGTCATTGTTGTGGCAGTGTTGCCGGTCAGCTGGATTGCCTCTCTGATTCTGCTGATCTGCGGCCCGTTGATCCCGGTTTTCATGGCCCTGATTGGCATGCGGGCCAAAAAAGCCAGTGCACACCAGCAGAACGAACTGACACGACTAAGTGGGACATTGCTGGACCGGATCCGAGGGCTGGAAACGCTCACTCTCTTCGGTGCACTGGATCGCACGTTGCAAAGTGTCAATGACGCTGGAGAGCGGTTCAGGTCCGGCACAATGAATGTCCTGAAGATTGCGTTTCTGTCTTCAACCGTGTTGGAGCTGTTCTCGGCGCTCGGGATCGCCTTTGCGGCTGTCTATATCGGCTTTTCACTCCTTGGAGACATCTCCATCGGAACTTGGGGATCGCCTTTGACCTACGGCGGAGGGCTGTTTGTCCTGTTGTTGGCACCGGAGTTTTTTGCGCCCTTGCGCGGGTTTGCGGCCGCCTACCATGACCGGGCAGCAGGTTTGGCAGCTCTGGAGAGCCTTGCCAGTCTTGAAGACAGCTTTCCGGCACCCAAGCCAAGCAGTGCTGAAAAGAGCGAAGCGGTCAGGTTTTCTGTCGGAGGCGGCAAACCAACTATCCGGTTTGAGGACGTGTCGATCCGGTTCGGCGAGCGGTCCGTCTATGATGGTCTCACACTGGATATCCCGTCTGGCCAGACGCTTCTGCTGTTCGGTCCGAGCGGCAGCGGCAAGACAACGCTGATCGACTGTATCCTGGGTTTCCACACACCAGCAGACGGTGCCGTGACGGTTGGCGGGCAGGCGCTGACATCAGCAATGGCCAAGCAATTGCGCCAGAGCGCCATGTGGCTCGGTCAGTCGCCGCGTTTGTTTCATGGCTCGATCAAAGCCAACTTGATGCGGGGCGCGGGTCATGGCGAAACCGTAAGTGACGATGAACTCTGGGCCGCGCTACGGCTTGCCGGTGCGGAGGGACTGGTCCGCGGGTTGCCGCGCGGACTTGGCACACAGCTGGGCGAGGATGGTTTTGGCCTCTCTGTTGGCGAGATCCGGCGGATTGCGCTCGCAAGGGCTGCCGTGCGCAGATCGGCCAAGCTCCTTCTGGCAGATGAACCGACGGCAGGGCTTGATGATGAAACCGCTGCCGATGTGATCTCCGGGCTGCAAAAGCTGTGCGCCGGCCGGACGGCGGTCATTGCAACCCACAATCCGGCCATTCTGGCTCTTCCTGGACAAAAGATTGATCTTGCCCGCTTGGCAGGAGCGAAGATTTTGGAGACAGCCGGATGAGCGCTGTTCTGAGCTTTGTCTCCCGCCACTTTCGGCACAATCGACTATCCTTTTGTCTCGGTATTGCAGCTGCACTGGTTCCGGCAATCTCCGGCCTGTTGCTGTTGGGTGTGGCGGGCTGGTTCATCACGGCTGCCGGTATTGCCGGGGCGTCCGGTGTGTTTTTGAACATCTTTGCCCCGAGCGCCCTGATCCGCGCCTTGGCGATCTTGCGAACCGCTGGCCGGTATGGCGAACGGATGCTGACCCATGACGCGACATTCCGGTATCTTGCGGATCTGCGCACAAAGCTCTTTGCGGCAATGGCGTCGAAGTCGCTGTCCGGACAGCGATCCGGCTTACTGTTGAACCGTCTGACCATCGATATCGCCGCTCTGGACAGTGTTTATCTCCGGCTGGTTGTTCCTTCTGCGGTAATTTCGACGGTCTCGCTTGCGGCTCTTGCGATCTGGTTGTCCATGCCGGCAATCGTATTTGCCGCTGGCGCGGTTTGCCTCGGCGGCTGGTTCGGGCTCGCAGTCTATGCGGTGCGCAGTGCCGACAAGAAGCTTGCCCGCCGGGCGGACGCTGCCAACGAAGCCATGCGTTTGAGAGCAACCGACATGGTCGCCGGGCGCCGGGATCTTGCGGTGTTTGGTGGGCTGGAGAACGTTGCGGAAACCATTCGGCAGGCGGATGAAAGCCAAGGCGCAGCGGAAGATCTTGAAGATCGCCGGGCGGTACGCTTGACCGGGTTTTCGGCCGCGCTCGGACAGGTGTTTGTGGCCCTGGTGCTGGTCGCCGTTTCGCTCTCGGTCATGGCGAACGATATATCTCCCGGTCTCGGCATTGCTCTTGTCCTTGCAGCCATAGCCGTTCCCGAGATCATCGGGTCTATCCTGCCGGGGCTTGCAAAACTGCCCCGTATCGCTTTGGCCGCAGACCGGACAAACACTTTGCTCGCGCCGTCTCAATCGGACGAAAGAGCTGGTGTCGACCAAAGAAACGACAACAACCAGGAAGAGCCAGTCACTGGTTCAATTCTAAAGTTCGAGTCGGTGTCATTCGGCTATCCCGGTGCAGAGCGCACTGTTCTGGAAAATCTGTCCTTTGAACTTTCAGAGAAACAAACGCTGGCAATTGCGGGGCGCAGTGGATGCGGCAAGAGCACCGTTGCCGCACTTGCCTCCAGAATGCTGGTTCCAGGCAAGGGTCGGATCCTTCTGAATGGTCAGGATCTGGCTAATGTGCCCGAAGCAGAGCTTCGTTCACGCGTCACGGTTCTGAGCCAGCGACCGCATCTTTTCAATGATACGGTCGCTGCGAATCTAAGGATTGCGAACCCGTCTGCAAGCGATACCGAACTCTGGATCGCGTTGGCGCAAGCGGCCATCGCGCAGCGGATCTCTGAAAGCCCGGATGGACTAGATACGATCATCGGGGAGGGGGGGCTTGGTCTGTCTGGTGGTGAACAGCGGCGGATTGCTCTCGCACGTGCGTTTTTGACCAGTCCGGACCTGTTTATCCTGGATGAGATGACGGAAGGATTGGACACGGCGACGACAACAGATGTCCTTGAGCGGTTCTTCTCGTTCCGGGGTCGCGCTGCTGTTCTCATGATCGCGCACAAGCGGATCGAATTGGAATCGGCCGGCAGCGTTTTGTTCCTCAATCAGAGAAAAGCCGATCTTGCAGCGGAATAAAGTGACTTCAGATTAATTCGAATTTGTAATTTCGTATTCATTTTGATGTAGTTAGGTGACCTGCATTATAGTTTGGGTCCATTGACCTTGAGATGCACCTGGGTCACCATCTCGTAAAAGGCTGAGGCCGCACGGGCTTAAAAGGGGAACCCGATGGAACTCAACGTCGTCGATCTGTCGCGGCTGCAGTTTGCCATGACTGCGATGTACCACTTCTTGTTCGTGCCACTGACCATCGGGCTCTCGATCCTGCTTGCCACCATGGAAACGGTCTATGTCATGACCGGCCGCGAAATCTGGAAACGGATGGTGAAGTTCTGGGGAACCCTGTTCGGCATCAATTTCGTGCTCGGGGTCGCCACGGGGCTGACCATGGAGTTCCAGTTCGGCATGAACTGGGCCTATTTCAGCCAGTATGTCGGGGATGTGTTTGGGGCGCCATTGGCAATCGAAGGCTTGATGGCATTTTTTCTCGAAGCGACCTTTGTCGGCTTGTTCTTCTTCGGCTGGGACAGACTGTCGAAGCGCCAGCACCTCGCTGCGACCTGGGCCGTTGCTTTCGGCACCAATTTTTCAGCGCTCTGGATCCTGATCGCGAACGGCTGGATGCAGCATCCAGTTGGTGCCGAGTTCAATCCCGACACGATGCGGATGGAAGTCACAAGCTTCTATGAAGTCCTGTTCAACCCGGTTGCCCAGGCCAAGTTCGTTCACACCGTATCGGCCGGTTACGTCACCGCGGCGATGTTCATGATCGGGATTTCCGCGTGGTACATGCTGCAGGGTCGGCATCTGCAGATCGCGAAACGGTCCATGGCAATCGCCTCGGCATTCGGCTTCGCCTCGGCACTGTCCGTCGTCGTTCTGGGCGATGAGAGCGGCTACGAAGCCAACTTGAACCAGAAGATGAAGCTGGCAACGATCGAGGCCATGTGGCACACGGAACCGGCCCCGGCCGCGTTCAACGTTGTCGCCTGGCCCGACATGGAAATGCGGGAGAACTTCTTTGCGATTGAAGTCCCGTATGTGATGGGTCTCATTGCAACACGGTCTCTCGATACCGAGATCCCGGGCATCAACGAGCTCGTGGAGCGATCGAAAGATCGCATCCGGCAAGGCGCGGTCGCCTGGGATGCGTTGCAGAAAATCCGGGCGAACCCGGCTGAGGCCAGCAAAGAGTTGCGGGAAACATTCCGCCAGAACGCACAGTCTCTCGGCTATGCTTATCTCCTGTTGCCCTACACCGACAACCCGATGGCAGCTACGACCGAGCAGGTTGATGCGGCAGCCTGGTCGACGGTGCCGAATGTTTGGCCGATGTTCTATGCCTTCCGGATCATGGTGGCGTGCGGTTTCTTCTTCATCCTGCTGACAGCCGTGTTCTTCTACTATTCCTCTGCCGGCCGGCTGGAAACGCTCATGGAAAAACGGCGCTGGATCCTTCATGTCGCGGTCTGGTCCATACCGCTGCCCTGGATTGCATGCGAAATGGGCTGGTTTGTTGCAGAGTACGGCCGTCAACCCTGGATCATCGAGAGTATGCTGCCAACGTCTGCTGCCGTTTCCAGTCTCTCCGTTCCCGAAGTTCTGCTGACGCTCGCCGGTTTTGTGGCACTTTACAGCACGCTGCTGGTCATCGAGATCGCGCTGATGATCAAATACATCAAGATTGGACCAGAGGATGGCGAACGGATTGCTCCCACACCACCACCGTCCATCTCGGCGCCCTCATCAGCTTCAGCAGTTCCGGCGGAGTAAACGATCATGGTCCTTTACGAACTCATCGATTACTCGACCCTGAAAGTGATCTGGTGGTTGCTGCTCGGCATCCTGCTGATCGGATTTGCCGTGACCGACGGTTTCGACATGGGCGTTGGAACGCTGCTGCCGTTCATCGCTGAAACCGATATTGAGCGGCGCGTCGTGATCAATACGATCGGTGCCACCTGGGAGGGCAATCAGGTCTGGTTCATCTTGGGGGGCGGCGCGATTTTTGCCGCCTGGCCGCCGCTTTACGCGATCAGCTTTTCCGGTTTTTACCTGGCCATGTTCGTGGTCCTGGCGGCGATGATCCTGAGGCCAGTGGCCTTTAAGTATCGTTCCAAACGGCCTGACCCTAATTGGCGCAGCGCCTGGGACTGGGCACTCTTCACAGGGTCTTTTGTGCCTGCGCTGGTGTTTGGTGTTGCGGTCGGCAACGTTCTTCTTGGGGTGCCGTTCCGGCTCGATAATGAACTTCGCATGACCTATGACGGCTCGTTCTTCGGTCTGTTCTCGCCATTTACGCTTCTGTGCGGACTTTTGTCGGTCACCATGCTCGTGATGCATGGGGCGGTCTGGCTTGTGATGCGGGCGACCGGGGAGATTGCTGCACGGGCCAGAAAGGCTGGCACCTTTGCAGCTCTCGGCGGGATCCTTCTGTTCGGCATTGGCGGATATCTGGTTGCAACCGGTTATGTAGAGGGTTTCCGGATCACATCGGAGGTTGATCCGAACATGCAAGCCAACCCGCTCGCCAAACAGGCGGTTGTTGAGGGCGGAGCCTGGATGCAGAACTATGCGGTTTATCCGGTGCTTTGGCTTGCCCCGATCATGGGGTTCCTGGGGATGCTCGGCACACTTGTTTTGCTGCAGACACGCTTCGAGATGCCGATTTTCGCGTTCTCGAAGATGGCTGTATTCGGGATCATCGCCACCGTCGGTGTTTCGATGTTCCCCTTCATTTTGCCGTCCTCGGTGCAGCCGGAAGCGAGCTTGACTGTTTGGGACGCCTCTTCGACACATCGCACGCTCTTCAACATGCTCGTGGCGGTCGTCATCTTCCTGCCAATCATCCTGGTTTACACGGCCTGGGTCTACAAGGTGCTGTGGGGCAAGATTGACGAAGAAACCATCGAACGCGACAACCACACGGCCTACTGAGGCACGCAGAGACGGAGACGAAATCTCATGTGGTACTTTGCCTGGATCTTGGGAATGCCGCTCGCCTGCTGTCTGGCGATCTTGAATGCAATGTGGCTTGAGTTGCGCTCTGAAGACGAACGGCGCCGGGGTCTCAATCCGGACTAAAAGCAAAAGCCGTGTCTCTTACCGCCACTCCGCCACGAAAACAAAACACGGGGTCAAAACGGCTGCGATCCCGCGGCCGTTTTGTCTTTTCAAGGTGCGATCGAGCGTGCCTTCCTCGTCTCCTGAGTGGTCTATATGCTGACCTTAGGTAATAATTCAAATTTCAATTGTATTTTTCAGTTGCCCGACAAGTCCGGTATTGGCAGGCTTCGGGTTGGTCGCGTTGATTGCCTTTTCATTTAGGAGAAACACAAGCAATCATCGCCGGAAGAAAGGCGAGAATGCAGAAGCTTACGTTATTGAAACTGATTGCCGTTTCTATTTTTCTCGTTTTTTACGGGATTGTACCCGCGCGCGCCGAGACTGTTGGTGCTGTTATTTTTACGAATGCTAAGATGGATGGTTCCTTCAACGAACTCGCAGCAATTGGGTCTGAGCGGGCCGCGGCTGAGTTTGGACTTGAAATCCGGGAATGGATCAGCACGGATCCGGACGAGACATTGAATGTCATGCGCCGGTTCGCAAAATCTGGCGTCACACATATTCTTACGCTTGGCTTTGAAGCCTCGGAAATGGTGCGAGCACTTGCTGCGGAATTTCCGGACACCGAGTTTACAAGCATTGACGGCGTCATCAGTGACCTTCCCAATGTGCGGTCAATTCTTTTCGCGGATGATGAGAGTGGGTTTCTTGCGGGCTATGTTGCTGGATTGAAGACACAAACAGGAACGGTTGGCACCATTGGGGGCATGGATATCCCGCCGGTGCGCCGATTCATGTGCGGGTTTGAGGCTGGGGCAAAACATGCCAATTCCGACGTCAGTGTATTGTCCTCGTTCGTGGGCCAGGACATGTATGCCTTCCGTGACATTCAGGGAGGTAAGGCGGCCGCAAACAAGATGTTTGCAGATGGGGCCGACGTGATCTTCGCGCCAGCCGGGATGGCGGCGGAGGGCGTTGCGCGCGCCGCTAAGGAACACTCCGGACATGTGATCATGGTGGATGCCAACCAGAATGGCTTTTTGCCAGGCACGGTTTTGACCAGTGCCTTGAAACGGGTTGATGAAGCGGCCTACGCAACTTGGAAAGCTGTGGTCGACGGCACCTGGAAGCCGGGTCTGGCAGTAATGACAACCCGTGACAAAGGCGTCGGCTGGGCAGTTGACGAGCACAACAGGGCGCTGGTTTCCGATGTCGAAGACCAGGTGAATGCAATCGTGGATGGATTGGCCGCCGGCAGCGTTGCGATTGTGCCTGGGGACACTGTTGCTGGCTGCGCCGATGTTCTTTGAAGCTTTGCCGGAAACAAAAAAGCCCCGGAGCAGTCCGCGCCGGGGCTTGATCCAAAAGGCTGCAGTTTAAGCAGCTTTTGCTTTGGATGCCTTGAGGTTCTCCAGAATGTTCTGCGGAGATGAAACACCGTATGGGTCGGTTTCGCAGTTGTCAGAGAAGCCTTCTTCTTCGAACCACTGCTCAACAATGCCGTCGGTGACGACTGCGCCGTAGCGCCAGGACCGCATGCCAAATCCAAGATTGTCCTTGGCGACCAGCATGCCCATTTTGCGGGTGAATTCACCAGAGCCGTCCGGAATGACTTTGACCTTGTCGACGCCCTGAGCCTTTGCCCAGGCGTTCATGACAAAGGCATCGTTCACGGAGATGCAGTAGATTTCGTCGACACCTTCGGCCTTGAAGTCATCGAAAAGTTTTTCAAAGTCCGGCAGCTGATAGGTGGAGCAGGTCGGGGTGAAGGCGCCCGGTAGGGAGAACAGCACGACCTTCTTGCCTTTGAAGTAGTCATCGCTTGTCTTGTCATCCCAACGAAACGGGTTCGGGCCTTCGATGGATTCGTCGCGGACACGGGTGCGGAAGGTGACAAAAGGAACTTTTTTGCCGAGCATTTATAGACTCCAGGAAATGGATTTTGAATTTGCTTTCAAACCGGTAGGAGGTGCAGCGCCCGGGAGGAGACGAGCTGGCCCATTATCCAGTCTGAAAGCGAAAGGACAGCCCCGACCTAGCGCACTTGCTGCGCTGCGGCAAGGCGCGACGGTTCAATGCGATGCGGCAAATTCACAGATTGCTGAGACTGAGACCACGCGTTCGACGTGGTCTCAACTGGAGGTCTGATTTGCTAGTGCGCGCCGGTCAGGGACACCTTGAATTTGGCACCATCGCTCACTCCTGAAATCTGGAAGAAATGGGCCGGACCTGTTTTCGGCCGCACGATCCAGACCTCCATCGGATTTGCATTAGCGATATCAAGTTGGATATGCCGAACAGTCAGGTTTTTCCCTCCGACCGAGATTTGCGTATCGCCATGATCTTTGACCTTTGCCTTAAAGACGGACATCTCCTCCGTGTCGATGATCGTCAGAGAGCTTGGCAGATCATAACCGTTCGACTGCCAATAGAGCGGCAGGCCGATCAGTGACGTATCGAAATGGTCGGTTGTCAGGCGTTTGTGCTGCGGAGCGTCCCGCTTATCTGACAGGAGAATGCCGGCAACAGCCATCGCATCTCCGGCGTAAGGGACAACCGTCGCAATGACCTCCTTTGCCAAGCCTGCAAGCTCTTCGGTTTCAAGCTGTTCCGGAGTCTTCATCTCGGCTGTAAATGCCAAATAGCTGCTGCCGGACCGCTGAATCTTTGTCCAATAGGTTTTCTTGTTCTCAACCAGCCTGTTGGAGGCTGCATCAAGATAGCCGTCGGCGGAGATTGTTTCTTCCAGAACGCTTTTGATGCGTACCTTGCTGAAGAATGATTTTGTTTCGATCTGAGTGGACAGTTTCAATCCGTGACCGCCATCTGGCTGCTGAACGTATTCATGAACGATTTGGCCGACCGGTTTTCCATCGAGTTCAATTTGATAGGTAAGGGGGGAAGCCGCATGGGCGCCCGACAGGCTGCCAAGGACCAAACCGGCGAAAACACTTGAGGTGACGATAATTGATCTTAAGAAGCGCATGTTGAATGAGGCCTGAGTTTTGGAGCAGATGCTCCGGTTAAGACAGGAGGAAAGGGCGTAAGCCCGCAAAGTTCGATACGTTTCCATAACTGTTGCAGCACGCAGGAAGTTGGGATGGTCTGGTGCTCTGCGCTTATTTAAACGAACGAACGTTCGTTTACAACATCTGTATGTTTCGTTTTTCGTGCGCGCCTGTATTGCCGGCAATTGTTCGGTGTGTTTCACCGATCACCAAAAAGCGGAAACGCTGGTACCGCCGATAACCGGGACGGGCTATTGCGGGATCGCAGGCTGAGCCGTTACAACATGGTCGGAATCACGTGTTGCAGTTCGGAATTTTCATGCAAAACTTGTTACAAGCGGTGCGCTGGCTGTGCATGGGGCTCGCCGTCATCGTTTTTGCCGGCCAGCTTGCCATGGTGCTGATGCGGTATTTGCTCGGTGTCGGCTTTGTAGAACTTCAGGATGCTGTCAGTTATTCGTTTGCGGCGCTGGTTGCACTGTCCGTCGCTGTAACCTTTGACCGGGACCGTCACGTACGAGTGGACGTTTTCCGACAGACCTGGTCGGAACGCGTCAACCAAAGCATTGACCGAGCAGGGGATCTGTTGTTTGCACTTCCAGTCTTTGGGCTGATGCTGTGGGCGGCGTATCCGCTTGTCAAAAGCTCCTGGCTCATTCTGGAAGGCTCCCAGGAAACCGGCGGTCTCCCGGGCCTCTTTGTCGTTAAGACCTGCCTCGTTATCCTCCCCGCATTGATCCTTTTGATTGTGCTCACAAGACTTGTTGGCGCTTTTCGCCGGAGCGTTTCATGAGTCCCGATCTTCTCTGGCTTGTTGTTCTGGCTCTGGCCGTCTTTGCCGGGATCCTTTCCGGCGTTCCGGTCCTATTGGCAATCGCGGGCGCACCGACGCTCGTTGCTTTAATCGCCGCATCTGCCGGACAATTTGATCTCGGTTATTTCCAGGCCGTGCCGCAGCGTGTCTTCGGTGTGATGACCAATCCGCTCCTGCTTGCGGTTCCATTGTTCGTGTTGATGGGGCTGTTGCTGGAGAAATCCCAGCAAGCGGAAAAAATGCTGAAAAGCCTGACGGCCGCGCTTGGCGGCAATCAGTCCGCGCTCGCTCTGGCGGTTGTTCTGGTCAGTGCGCTGATCGCGGCCTCAACGGGCATCATTGGTGCGACGATTGTCATGCTTGGAACGATCACGCTGCCCGCGTTGTTGAAGGCAGGGATCAACAAGCATATGAGCAGCGGCCTGATTTGCGCCAGCGGTACGCTTGGTCAGATCATCCCTCCATCAATCGTTTTGATTTTGCTGGGCGATCAGATTTCCAACGCTTATTTCGAGGCGCAACAGGAAGCCGGCAATTTCGCGCCTGACCCGGTCACCGTTGGTGATCTGTTCGCCGGTGCGCTGTTGCCGGGTCTTCTGCTGGTGGCGCTTTACTCCGGCTACGTGTTTTTCAATCTGCGCGGCAAGGCGTCGGAGACCGAAGAGACAGCAGATTCACCGAAATCCTCGCTTTCGGAGCTTTTGAAGAACATCGCGCCGACACTCGGTCTCATCATTGCTGTGCTGGGCAGCATTCTGATCGGGGTTGCAACACCGACGGAGGCGGCCGGCGTTGGCGTTGCCGGTGCACTGGTGATTGCTGCGGCCGGGCAGGGGGCTCGCGCATTTTGGACGGCATGTGCCTGTGCAGCTCTCGCAGTTTTACTCCTGATCCTTCGGCAAAGCGGACTGTTCGGTCTGGAGTTTGCCGGCGGCAAGATCGCCTGGACGCTGCCGACACTGACCGCAGTCGGGGCGGTTGTTGTGCTCGGCGCGCTGCTTGCCGCGGTCGTGATGGCTTTGCCCCGCCGCGATGTCTTGGGCTCCGCCCTCAGCGAGACAGTCATCATCACCGGAATGATCTTCGGCATTGTGATTGCCGCAAGTATCCTCTCCCTGGTATTCCGCGGCTTTAATGGCGACGAACATGTCTCCGAGTTGCTGCAATCTCTGCCGGGCGGCGCCTATGGCATGCTGCTCCTCACGATGCTCGTGATTTTCCTGCTCGGTTTCATACTGGAATTCGTCGAGATCATTTTCATCGTTGTGCCGATCGTCGGGCCAATCATCCTGCAGACAGACATCAGTCCGGTCTGGTTCGCTGTTCTGATCGCGCTCAACTTGCAAACATCGTTCTTGACGCCGCCCTTCGGCTTTGCCTTGTTCTATTTCAGATCGGTTGCTCCCGATACGATCCGGACACGGGACATTTATGTTTCGGTCCTTCCGTTCGTCGGCTTGCAGTTGTTTGCTCTGGCCCTTGTGGCCGCTGTTCCGGCTCTGGCCACCTGGCTGCCGGACGTCTTGTTTAAATAGAAATCATCTGAGGGAGACTTTCCATGAAAAGACGTGATTTCCTAAAGGCTGGGGCCGTTGCGGCACCGGCCACAATGCTTGCAGCACCAGCGATCGCTCAGGGCAAGATCGAGTGGAAAATGCCAACGTCCTTTCCGGCCAAGGCGCCGGGTGTCGGAACAAATGCCACGACGTTCGCCGCACGCGTCAATGCTATGTCAGACGGTCAGTTGACACTGAAAGTCTTCTCCGGCGGCGAACTGGTACCGCCGTTTGGCGTCGAAGACGCTGTGGAGCAGGGCACGGCCGAGATCGGCCATTCCACGCCGTATTATGCGGCTTCCAAGAACTCGGCCCTTCACTTCTTTTCTGCCGTGCCGTTTGGCATGACAGCGGTTGAAACGACAGCCTGGCTTCAGTACGGCGGCGGCCAGCAGCTTTGGGACGAGATCTACGCCGAGCGTGGCCTCAAGCCTTTCTACTCCGGCAGTTCCGGTGTCCAGGCCGCTGGCTGGTTCAAGAACCCGGTCAACAGCCTTGAAGACCTTGCCGGTTTGAACATGCGGATTGCAGGTCTTGGCGGTGAAGCGATGCGCAAGATTGGCGTCAATGCGGTTCTCCTGCCGCCTCCGGAAATCTTCCCGTCCTTCCAGTCCGGCGCGATTGACGCAGCAGAGTGGGTAGGTCCGCTGCTCGACCAGGCGTTCGGCCTGCAGAAAGTTGCCAAATACTGCTATGTCCCGGCCTTCCACGAGCCGTCCGCAGCGCTTGAGATTGTCGTCAACAATGAGGCCTTTGACAGTCTTCCGGCACATCTTCAGGCAGTGATTGAGAATGCCGCCGCTGCGGCTTCCGTCGAGACGACCGCGCAATTCGATTATTACAATGCGCTGTCCTTGAAGAGCCTCCAGGAAGACGGCGTCACGTTTGGTGCCTTCCCGGATGATGTGATTGCTGCGCTCAAGACGGCTGTTGCAGAAGTCATGGCCGAAAACGCTGAAGCGAACCCGCGTTTTGCGGAAGTTCAAAAGAGCTACAATACGTTCCTCGATCTCGCCAAGGACTATGCCACCTTGGTCAAGGAAACTACCTTCACGCAGCGCGTATAAAGCTTAGAGGCCGGGAGAGATCCCGGCCTTTTTTGAAAATGTGGCACAGACAGACCTAAGGCTGCGACCTGCTTTCCCGCAGCACGATGAAGATCCCGCTGGCGATGATGATCGCCGCGCCGATATAGGTCCAGGTATCCGGGATCTCCCGCCAAAACATCCAGCCAAGCAAGGTCGCCCACAATAGCGACGTGTACTCAAATGGCGCGATCGTGGACGCGGGAGCAACGCGAAAGGCCTGGGTGAGCATGGTCACACCGGCCGTTCCGAAAGCTGCAATGCCGAGAAACAGAAGCGCATCTTCTGCCCGCGGCGGCACCCATAGGAACGGCATGGTCAACGCACTGATCAACCCGCCGGAGCCAACCAGATAGAGCATCAATGTCCAGACGCTTTCGCGCTCATCAACCAACCGTGCGCTCAGCATCAAGACGGCATAGAGAAAAGCCGTTGCAAGCGGCAGAAGCAGGGCAGGCTGAAAAGCGCTTGCACCTGGCCGGACGACGACCAAGACACCGATAAACCCGACCATCACGGCGGACCAACGGCGCCAGCCGACTTGCTCTTTCAAAAACAAGGCCGAGATCGCAGTGATGAAAATGGGCGCGATGAACACGAGGGTCGTCGCTTCGGCCAGACCCAGATAGCGGAAGCTGGTAAAAAACGTCATGGCCGCCAGCACCCAGACACCGCCGCGGACCAGATGAGCGATCGGTTTGTGCGACTTGAGTGCGGAAGGCCCCGCAAGCTTCCATATCAAGGCCACAACAATCGGCAGAGCGATCAGGTTCCTCAGGAAGAGGATCTGCAAGACGGGGTAGTTGGCGGACAAGGCCTTGGCAATCGCGTCGCTGATGCAAAGACAAATGACCCCGGCACATATCAGGATAATTCCGGCCTGGGCATTTGACCGTGGTATATAGGCTGCCGAACTCATGAAATACTCCGAAAAAAGAGCGCCAATAAATCACTGAAGCTTGTCAACGGCAAGCCGAATGTAGCAGGTGGCCTGATATGTTCTGATGGGTCAAAAGTCTGTAAGTTATTGAAAAAATACATACCTATCATCGCCTGGCATTGTGTCAGCTGAAGGGGGGCGGTCATCCCACCGCCCAAGGGTGAGCGAACCGGCGGAACGAGTGCCGGGCTTGATCCCAATCCGCACAAAACATCCGCAGAATTCGCTGTTTTGCGTTCAAGGCGGCCAAGTGATATGGAGGCGTCATGACAACCCGTGATCGCCTTTACACCGCCCATCAGCCGCGCTTCGCAGTCGCACCAATGATGGAGTGGACTGACCGCCATTGCCGCGCATTCCACCGGCATTTGTCGGCGCATGCGCTGCTGTACACCGAGATGGTCACGACCGGCGCGGTGATTCATGGTGACCGGGAGCATATTTTGGGGTTTTCCGATCTGGAGCATCCGGTTGCGTGCCAGCTTGGCGGGTCTGATCCGCAAGCAATGGCAGAAGCGGCAAAGATCGTGGAAGACTTCGGCTATGACGAGGTCAACATCAATGTCGGGTGTCCGTCCGACCGGGTTCAGTCCGGGCGGTTCGGCGCGTGCTTGATGGAAGAGCCGCAGCTTGTTGCGGACTGTGTTTCAGCGATGAAAGCTGTGGTCACAATTCCGGTAACCGTCAAATGCCGGATTGGCGTTGATGATCAGGACCCGGAGCCGGCGCTTGATGCCGTTGCCGATCTGACCTTCGCCGCCGGATCCGACGCGCTTTGGGTGCACGCCCGCAAGGCCTGGCTTCAAGGCTTGAGCCCGAAGGAAAACCGGGATGTTCCGCCGCTTGATTACGACCGGGTGGTGCGCTTGAAACAGCGCCTTCCGGACAAGTTCATTGGCCTCAACGGCGGTCTCGATACGCTTGACCAGGGCGAGCCTTATCTCAAAACGCTGGATGGTCTTATGTATGGCCGGGCCGCGTATCATTCACCGGAAATCTTGGGCGAAGTCGACGCCCGCCTTTATGGCGCAGAGACCGAGACCATCTCGCCATGGGATGCGGTGCGCGGGCATATGACCTATCTGGAAGATCAGCTCTCCAAAGGCGTGAAACTGGCGCACATGACCCGTCATATGCTCGGACTGTTCCATGGCAGGCCGGGTGCGCGTTCCTGGCGCCGCATTCTGACCGTGGAAGCCATCAAGCCCGGCGCTGGACTAGAGGTGGTTGAAAAGGCACTCGACGCCGTTAGTCCGACGAATTTTGAAGTGGATGCCGCCGAGTAGCCTTTGGCTATTTTCTATGGATTCATGATCAGCCGGTCGCCCTCGATGCGCCAGCTTCTTAGACGGTCGAGCGCGGTCATGCCGAGCAGGCTTTGACCAAGTGAGCCGTCCCGCGCAACAAACGCCCGGACATTGCGCAAGGTGTGATCGCCGATCGTCAGATTGTCGATCCGGATGGGGGCAACAAGTGTCCGCCCGTTGGCCGTTGCCACCGGCACGGTGAACGACAGATCGCGTTCCGGAATTCCGGCCCTGGCTGCATCTTGATAGGTAAGGACAACGGCGCTCGCGCCTGTGTCGAGCAGAAAGCTTGTTTTCCGGCCATTGGCACGGCCGTCGACCACGAAATGCCCACCGGCGTCCCGCACGATCAGGATCGAGCCGTCGGCCTGGGTGACCGCCATACCTGGCGCCAAAGAGCCAAGGACCCGGTAACCGGCCTGCACCAGATCAGTCCGGTAGGTGTAGCCGACCACCAGCAAGGCACACAAACCACCCCAGAAGAGCGTGCCTTGAATGATATCGCGCACTTTCGGCTGTCCAAAAATGAAGCTTGCCAGGAAGACAAAGGCGAGAGTCGACAGGGCGACGACCCGCGGTCCGGTGTCGTCGAAATTGAGATTTTCCGGGTCTGTCGGATCGCCAAAGAAGAAATAGAAGACTGCCGCCGCCATCACCGTGATCAGGATGACAAGTGCAAAACCCCGGTACTGTCCGCGCCCGCTCACGTGAGCGCCGCTTCTCCGGCAGAAAAACGCATGCGCCGGGTGTCCAAGCTGTCCATGATCGCTTGCCGCCGGATGTCGTCATAGCTGCTCCAGGACGCTATTTCGTCAAGCGTCCGGAAACATCCGGTGCACAGGCGGCTGACCTGGTCGATCTGGCAGATTTTGATGCAAGGTGACTTCATGGTTTCCATATGGCGTTTGAAGCTGGTGCTGCCAATGCTTCTTTCAAGAATTTCACAATTCTCAACTCTTAAAATCCACCAGTCGCCAGTGTAAATGGCGCTGCTACGATTTTGATTGGAAGCGTGACAGCGGCCTGTGTGGTGTTGCCGACAAAACTGCCGAGATCATCGCCCAGGGTTTTCGGGCCGGTGACGCTGTTTTGATCGGTCAAGCCACTTTTCAGCAAGGCATCCCGCAAGCCAGGAGAGTACTCGGCTAAGGCCGCGAACTTGCTGTGGCTGGAGGTTTCACCAGCGTCGAGTTCGGTCACGTCAAAGACGATCGCCCCGAGTTCGGCCAGTTCTTCGTCATCTGAGTAGGCGCCGACCCGCTCAACCCCGCCCGCTATGGCCCGGGACAGGCGAAGGGCCTTATCGTCTCTGGACACGACGATGATGTAAGGTTTTGGCGGCTTCCCGAGTTTTCGAAGGCTGGATTTAAAGAGATCAATATCAATGTCCGGAGCCGCCAGAACAACGCTGCCAACCTTTCTATCGAATTGGCGGCGTTCCGCAAGAGGCATTTGGCGTGCGGTCTCCAGCAGCAAGTAATTGCCCATTGAGTGCGCAAGGATCGAAATGCTGTCCGCTTTGCTTTTTGCGAGCAGACGGAAGGTTTGCTCCAAGCTGTCGCGCGCGAGCGCGGCGCTGTTCAGATCGTAGACGTAGCCCTGGAGTTGCCCGCGCGAAGCCCAGGTAAACAGAACCGGGACAACCGGGGCCTGGGAATCATGCACGAATTGCGTAAATCGGTAGAGGCCTTCAGCAAACAAGGTATTGTAACCGTGTATAAACAGCATCACGTCCCGTTTGCCTTTGGGGAACTCAGAGAGCTGCTGGTTCAACTGCCTCAAGAATGCTTGTTCATCCTCGATATACCCGGCCTTGCGGGCCACGAAGTCCGTTTTGGGGTTTCCTGGAAGTTCGCGCGGCCATTCGACCGCACCGGCCTTGTGGGTTGGCGGGACAGAGATCGTCGCTTCCGCATAATTGATGGTCGGAGAGCGTTCACCGTTGAAAAAAGTATTTGGAGTTGGGTCTTTTTCGCGCGTGGTTACGATGAGGATGTCATGATCCTGAGCGCCAGCGGCAGGCTCTGTATTGATTGCAAGTGCGCCTGTCGTTGGACGGCTGCCACAGGCGCTGACCAGAAGCGCGACCAGCAATACTGATAGGGCAAGTCTCGCCGGCGCGGGAACTAAAATACTCAACATCAACGGCCACGCCTCTTGCTCGGTCCGGATCACCGCCTGGTTACACCGCCACCATAAGCACTCCGGTCAGGAATCCAAGTCCGCTGATCTGCTGAATTGCCCCTAGGACATCTCCGGTTGTTCCATTGATCTTGGACAGTGCCACCTGTGCCACACTCATAGCCGCAGACACGGCGACCACAATGCCAACTGCGATGGTCTGCAACGGCAAAGCAAGAATGGCCGGGAGCAAAAGCACCAGCATAATCAGAACACATTGGCGCAGGGCGGCGTCAGACGGTTTGCCAAACCGGGCCCCAAGTCCATCGGGCCGGGCCAATGGAAGTCGGTGCCATTGCCATACCATCAGGAACCGGCTGAAGGCTTCAACGGTCACAATCAGTAAGGCCGTGTCCGCTGCTCCGAACCGGTCCAGAAAAGCTGCGATCAAAGCAACCCTCAGAACAATGGCAAAAACCAGTGCAATCGCGCCAAAGGCCCCGATCCGGCTGTCTTTCATGATGTCCAGTCGCTTGGAGACCGTGGCTCCTCCGAAAAAACCGTCGGCCACATCGCTCAAGCCGTCTTCATGTAAGGCCCCGGTCACGATCGTAAGCGCAGCTGCGGCCATCAGAGCAACGACAAGTGCGGGGAGGCTGGTTGCTCCAAGCACCAGCAGCAGGCCTGCCGCCGGAAGGGAGACAAACGCACCTGCGAGCGGAGCAGCTCTCGAGATCCGGCTAAAATCCGGAAGCGCTGCCGGATCATCGGCGGCGTTGAGCTTCTGAAGAGGCATGCGCGAAAAGAATCGGACGCAGGCTGCCATATCAGCGAACAGGACCGCTAGAGATGATACCGTCGTGGTTGATTGGTCCCAAGAAAACTCAGGCTTTGTTTCGGATGCAGTTTCAGTGTTTTGGTCGTTTTCAGACGGCATCCTGTTCGGTCCGGAGCTTGAGTTTTATCAAGGGGCGGTTATAGAACGGCCTCTTGAAGAGACCAAGAGGCGGCCTAACTTTCCGCCCATCAATTGGAACTGTGAGCACCATGTCCCTGTCCGAAACTGCGCTGCCCTTCGACGATATTCGCAACCTGGTCAAATCCATGCCTGGCCCGGACGAAGAGGCGCTTCAAAAGGTGAAGGCTCGGGATGCAGAACTCACCAAGCCTGCCGGGTCTTTGGGCCGTCTAGAAGAGATCGCAGAATGGCTTGCTGCCTGGTCCGGCAAGGCCCCGCCGAAAATCACCCGGCCGATGGTCGGGATTTTTGCAACAGCGCATGGCGTAGCGGACGAAGGCGTGTCGGCGTTCCCAAGTGCGGTGAACCGGCAAATGGTCGAAAACTTCGCAGCTGGCGGGGCGGCCATCAATCAGATCTGCCGGGTCAACGACATTGGCCTGAAGGTGTTTGATCTTGCCGTTGATATGCCAACACCGAGCATCACCCAGGAAGATGCGTTGGACGAAGCAAACTGCGCGGCCACCATGGCTTACGGTATGGAAGCGCTGGCGGGCGGTATCGATCTGATCTGTCTTGGAGAAATGGGCATTGGTAACACGACCGTTGCAGCTGCTGTCTTGAATGGCCTGTTTGGGGGATCGGCTGCCGACTGGATTGGCCGTGGCACCGGCGTGGACGACGAAGGTTTGGCGCGCAAACGTGACGCCGTTGACAAGGCCGTGAACCGGCTGAACGGCGAAAAAGACCCACTGGAAGTGCTTCGCAAGGTTGGCGGACGCGAAATCGCAGCCATGGCCGGACTGATCATCGCCGCGCGCCTTCAGCGCGTTCCCGTGGTGGTTGATGGTTTCGTTGCAACGGCTGCTGCTGCGGTGGTTTACGCGATGGATCCGGAAGGACTGGATCATTGCCTGTTTGCGCATGTCTCTGCCGAACAGGCCCATGCCAAGGCGCTGTCCCATATGGGCAAAGATGCGCTGTTCGATTTCGGCATGCGTCTAGGTGAAGGGAGCGGAGCAGCGTTGGCGGCCGGGATCATCAAGACTGCGGCCGAGGTGCATTCTGGAATGGCAACCTTCGCTGATGCCGGGGTCTCAGAAAAGTCGGAGTGACGAAACGCGTCTCACGGCCTCATGCGCTGCGCGCGTTCTCAAGGTCGAAGTCGGTGCTTTCTGTGTCTGCCCAAACGACGTCCGGTGAATAGTTCATCACCCGGGCGCGGGGCAGGGACATGATTGCCTCGGTGCCGACACCCAGCTGGGATTTGATCACGAATTTGCCGTCATGCATTCCAACGAGCGCCTGGACGATTGACAGTCCGAGCCCTGTGCCGGGTTCCGCGCTCTTGATGGCATGAGACCCCTGGCCAAAGGCTTCCAGCACTGTCGGAATTTCATCTTCCGGAATGCCGGGGCCGGTGTCGGTGATGGAAACATATTGCCCATCGTCGCTGGTCCGGCCGACCTTGATATGCACTTCACCGCCCACCGGCGTAAACTTTACCGCGTTTGAAATGAGATTGAGGACGACCTGACGCAATGCGCGCTCGTCGGCCCACACCCGCGGCATATCCGGTTCATGGGTGTGATGCAGCATGATGTTCTTGGCGTTGGCGCGTACGGTCATCATCGACCCGCACTCTTCCACGACCTCTTCCAGATAGAGCGATTCTTCCTGAAGCTCATGCCGGCCCGCTTCAATCCGCGACAGATCGAGGATTTCATTGATGAGATTCAATAAGTGTTGGCCTGAGCCGTGAATATCGGCGGAATAGCTCTTGTAGGTGTCGTTCTTCATCGGACCGAGCACCTCATCCTTCATGATTTCGGAAAACCCGAGGATGGCATTGAGCGGTGTCCGGAGTTCGTGGCTCATCGTCGCCAGGAAGCGTGACTTGGCAACGTTTGCAGCTTCAGCGCGGCGGCGTGCCTCGTCCGACATGGCGTTGGCCGTTTCCAATTCGGCAATCAGATGATCCTTTTCGGCGCGGTACTCCAGCATCGTATTGGCGTTCTTCAAAAGCTGATTGCCAAGAATAAAGAAGAAGCCTTGTGCGCCAATCGCCATTGCTGCCAGCGTGTAATGGATCGGGTCGATCTGCTGCAAGAAGCTCGCCGTAACGATGAGCGTCATCGGTAAGGTGCTCGCCAACAGGCACCGCGGCAGCGTTGCCGATTGCATGGTGTTCATTGCAACGACAATCAGGAGCGTCGCAAAGTGAAAGATCACAAACCCGTCGCCCGCATTGTCGGAACGCGGCAGGAGAAAGAACACCGCCCATGAGCATCCATAGAGCAGGTCGCCGAGGGTGAAGCGGCGGCGCCAATATATCCTGGCCTTTTGGTCTGACGGTGCGCGCTCATAAGAGTGGCACGTGACGACCATCAAGAGATGCGTGCAAAGCGTAATAATGAGCCAGGCGCCGAGAAAAAACGGGTTCAGCCAGATTACAGAGATCGCGGTGACGATAAGCACCAGAAGGGGAACCGCAAAAGCCGCGTTGATCCGTGTGTCGGCGAAGAGATGCTGGCGTTCCAGCTCAAAGGTTGAGTGCTGCCGGTCAGATGTGCCGAGGCGGCTGCGGACATTTCCGGCCGAACGGGCCATCTCGCGCCGGCGGCGCGCGCGATCCCGATCAATTGCCTGACTGTCGTCGTCTTTTACTGACGCGGCGGTGTCCATTCGGCCTGCCCAAGGTGTTCAATTGGTTATTTCGATTATGCTTGTTTCCTTGTTTTGACTCACCATTCCTTAAGATCGTCCCTAGAATTGTGGTAAGCAAAGGGTTAACCGGATCGCTAAAATTAAGGCATTGATTGAATTGACGAAAATCGAAGAAATTGAAGCTCTCTCTAACGCAGTGCGCGCGTGCCGGATTTGTATCGAGAACCCGGAAAAGGCGCCCTTGCCACATGAGCCTCGACCGGTTCTCCAAACATCTTCGACGGCGCGGATTTGCATAAGCGGCCAAGCACCTGGGACCCGTGTGCACAAGAGCGGGCGCCCCTTTACAGACCCGTCCGGAGATCGTCTGCGATCCTGGATGGGGATTGGGGAAGATGTTTTTTATGACCCGGACCTGCTGGCAATCGTGCCCATGGGGTTCTGTTTCCCGGGCCTGGATGCCAAGGGAGGGGATTTGCCACCGCGCCCGGAATGCCGAAAAGTCTGGCACGATCGTGTGTTTGCAGCGATGCCGCAAATCGAATTGATCCTAGTTATCGGGCAATATGCACAGGCCTACCATCTGGGTAAGGCGCGCAAGGGCTCTTTGACGGAGACCGTTGCTGCATGGGAGACCTACTTTCAAGAACGTGGGCGGTCTGACCGTCCGCTTGTGCTGCCTTTGCCCCATCCGTCCTGGCGCAACAATGCATGGCTCAAAAAGAACTCGTGGTTCGAAGCGGAGCTTTTGCCGGTCCTTCAAAAAGAAATCGCCCGGCTGTTGGGCCGGGCGTAAGGTGAGGGGCGGCACATTTATGGATGCCATGCCAGCCCCAGGGGAAAAGCTTAGTTCGTTGCCGTTTTCGGGCTTGAGATCGGCAGGTCTTTTTGCTGGCTCCAACCAACCATACTGTCGTCATAAACAGCGACATTCTCGTGGCCGAGAAGCTCGCTCAATACGAACCAGTTCGTCGCTGCCCAGTGACCTGTGTTGCAGTAAGAGACGACCGGTGTGTCCGAGCCGGAAACCGCATTCTCTGCCAGCGATGCCAAAGCTGCCTGCGGCTTCAACTGGTTGCTTTCAGTGTCGTAGAACTTTGCCTGGTCGAAGTGGGTTGCGCCCGGCAGATGACCGAAGCGGGTTGCATCCTTGTGCTTCTCGGCGCCTTCAAACTGTGCCAGCGGTCGACCGTCGAGCAGAATGGCATCCCCACCAATCAGTGACGCTACATCGTCGGTCGAGACAAGCAGCTCAGGACGTGGCTCGGCAATGAACATGTCACCCACTGGCACGACTTCTCCTGTTTCAAGGGGCTTGCTGGCTTTCACCCACGCGTTGTGGCCGCCATCCAAAATGGCGACTTTGTCGTGGCCAAGATACTTGAAGGTCCAGTAGATCCGGGTCGAAGCCCCAAAATCGAGGTGAGATGTGCCCGCTGGAACCAGAACGACAGTCCGGTCTTCATGAACACCGAGTTCAGATAGCGAAGCCTCCAGCTTTTCAATCGACGGCAGAACGCCAGTCACATCGCCGCGCGAGGTGCGCCAGAAACCTGGATATTCACTCCAGACAGCTCCTGGAATATGACCATTCAGGTAATCGTCTTTACCGGACTTGGCGAGCGGGGAGCGAATGTCGAGGACCAGAAGGTTTTCGTCGTCTTGATTGGTCTCAAGCCACTCGACGCTGACCAAGGGAGATGCGTCCAGAGCCTGTGCGGCACTGGTCAGGCTTGTGACCTGAAACAAGATAGCACATGCGGCGGCCACAATCGCTTTTGTGCCAAGGTGCAAACGTGTCATGCCAGTTTCCTTCCGAAATTCGAATAAATTTCTATTCGACCGCGGAAATTGCACTGAGGAGGTGCTGTTTCAAGCAAATTCAGCTCCCAAATTGGAAGATAAATCTCAATTTCTCTTGCCTTCACCCCATGTAGAACGGTATTGCGGGATCTGGACCCGGCAGGCAAAAAGAATCCTGTCATTTTGGGGCGTCCCAAAGCTTGGTGACGCTGCGTTTTCTCAGGCAAGACCATGATCGACCGCATAGACCGCCGTATTCTCTCCATCCTTCAAGAAGACTGTACCGTGCCCGTTGCCGAAATCGGCCGACGGGTTGGGCTATCGACCACTCCGTGCTGGCGGCGCATCCAGAAGATGGAAGAAGACGGTGTGATCACGGGCCGGGTGGCGTTGCTCGATCCGGCCAAGGTCAATGCAAAGGTGACGGCTTTCGTCGCAATCACCACGAGCCAGCACTCGGAAGATTGGCTGAAGAAATTTGCAGACGTCATTCAGGAATTTCCCGAGGTGGTCGAGTTTTACCGCATGGCGGGGCAGGTGGATTATCTCCTGCGCGTCGCGGTGCCGGACATCGAAGCTTACGACTCGTTTTACAAACGCTTGATCGCCAAGATTGATATCTCTGATGTGTCTACCACCTTCGCGATGGAGCAAATCAAGAATACCACCGCCTTGCCGCTGGCCTATGTCGCCACAGAAAAGCCGAAAGCTGACAAGGACGCGTAGGGCAATCACGCCCAACGCAGGCTTCTTTTCCTATGGTTTTTTTAAATGTTAAACGCGCTTATAGATTTCAGGATTTTTAACAGTGGCGGCATAAGACTTTGCGAGTTCAATTCGCTACAATACCGCATGTGTTAGGGGGGGATTTTGAGCGTTCTGCGAGGGGGCTTTATTGATTTGTGCTTAAAAGGTCATAAAAAACGTGGTATGGAACCACTGCATAATCATTTCGGTGGTCCGATATTTGTTACATTTTTCTTCGTTGCGAGCATCTTAACTCTAATTTTTCTATTCGGAGTCGATCATGGCCTGTTGGACTTTGATAAAGGCATCGGTGAGATAAGGGCGGAAGACTTTGCTGCATTTTATCGCGGTGGGCAGTTGGCCTTGAATGGTGTGGCGGCTCAAGCGTATGATGCAGTTGTCTTTGCTAAACCGTTCTCTGATGAAAACAAAGGGTTGCTGTTCTTAAATCCTCCACATGCATTCCTTTTTTTTGAGCCGCTTGCCTATCTTCCTTATTCCGTTGCACGAGGGATCATTATCGTTCTCAATTTGTCGGCAATTTTTGGCTTGGTGTATATTCTGCGCTTGAAATTAGGGGGGGCTCCATATGTTTTTGCGCTATTTTCTTGCGGGTCCTACTTCAGCTTTAGCGTCCTTCAGATTTCGCCAGTTATCTTTTTTTTGCTGATCTACGCTTTGATCCATCATCACCGGAGACCAATCCTAAGCGGTATTGCACTGACAATCGTAACCATTAAGCCGCAATTTGGTGTGCTTGTTCCCATATTTCTTGTTTCTATAAGGGATTGGAGAACCATTGTTTATGCGACTTTATTTACGCTGATTTTGTTCGTGCTCAGTATAGTTTTTTACGGAGTTAGTGTTTGGACTGCATTTTTTGCTTCGCTGGTTGATGGTCCGCATGCTGATCATTTCGAAGGTATAGTTCCACCAATGATTGGTATTAGCCATTCAATCGGTATATTTGAAGCATCAGTGGGCACTAAGTTGCTGGTTCAGTTGCTCGTCATTTTCTTCTGTTCGGTTTTGGTTTGGTATTCAGTTCGGAGTTTTCCTGAAAAACAGGCATTACCGGTTGTTGTTTTCTTATCGTGCGTCGCTGCACCGTCCTTTCTTTTTTATGATTGGTTGTTGTTGTCTGCGGCTATGATTATTGCTCTCCGTGTTCAGCCTCGTTGGTCTGCTATGTTGCAGATTTTGGCCGGAATGTTGCTGTTGACTCCATATGTTCAGGGACTTCTTCGTATGAGGGGCACTGAAGCTATCATATTATTCTCATCGTTCGTGCCACTCCTAATGATCAGTGTCTGCTTCCTCTACATAAGGGAGCTATCGAGCAACAAGTTTGCGAACTGCGAAACAGACATAGCGCCACTGCACCGGGGCACATTTCTCAAACAGGAAGAACTTGATCCTAAATAGGATGCCGGGCGCGGAAGCGGGCAATTTCGGCGTCTGAGACCGGTTGGCCGGTGAAAATCTCTGCGTAATGGGGCATGCGTGCCAGGCGCGGTTCCAGCGGTTCGGACGGTCCATCTTCTTTCATCGAGATATAGCCGATCTGGGTCTGATAAATGGTGTTCGCGCGCACATTTGCGTATTGTGGCGCATCGCCAAACCGCAAAAACAGAGCTTCCAAAGCTTCGACGCGCACCTGATCGGCCTCGTTCAGAAGTTTTGCCAACTGCGGGTCGGTGTGCGCCCAGTTGCGGACGGCAAACTCCAGGCGGGAATCGAACAGCTCCGGCATAAGCCACAGATCGAAAATGTTCAGCATCGCTTCCGTAATGGTCTCAGCGTAAGCCTCTGTCCGCTGGACGAGGTTGCCGGTGTTTTTGGTTTGCCAAAGCGTGATCAACGCGTCCAGGAGATCCTGCCGATTGGAAAAGTGGCCGTAAAAACTGGTGCGCGACAGGCCGAGCCGGTCGCTCAAGGGCATGACTTTGACCGCATCAATACCGCCATCCAAAAGCGCCTCATAAGCCGCCTGAACCCATATGTCGCGCGACCCACGCCATCCCGATGTTTTACTGATCAGATCTGTGTTCATTTAGATCCGTTATCAGCGCAAATCTGCAGAAACAAGCAAAATTGACACCTATGTTTTCAAATCCGACATAAATGTCGTTTTTCCGACTTTTCAAAGAAGCCTATGCGGCCTTAACTGAGAGTATTCCGCGACCATCGCGGGCATGCGCACAAGAGGGAGAGGCATGTCGAAAGATCCGTTGCTGCAGCCGTATCAGCTGAAACATCTGACATTGAAAAACCGGATCATGATCACCTCTCATGAACCCGCTTATCCTGAAGACGGGATGCCGAAGGACCGTTACCGTGCCTATCACGAGACCCGGGCCAAGGCCGGCGTTGCCCTGACTATGACGGCCGGATCAGCTGCCGTCTCGCGCAACTCCCCACCGGTCTTCAACAATATCCTGGCCTATAAGGACGAGGTGGTGCCCTGGGTAAAGCGGCTGACCGATGCTTGTCATGACCATGGCTGCGCGGTGATGATCCAGCTGACCCATCTTGGCCGGCGGACCCACTGGAACAAGGGGGACTGGTTGCCGGCCGTCTCGTCAAGCCATGAGCGGGAAGCGGCCCACCGGGCCTTTCCGAAACAGGTTGAGGACTGGGACATTGCCCGGATTGTTCAAGATTATGCCGATGCTGCCGAGCGCATGAAAGAAGGCGGCATGGATGGCATTGAGCTGCAGGCCTATGGACATCTGATGGATCAGTTCTGGTCTCCGGTTACCAACACACTCGACGGTCCCTATGGCGGTTCTCTGGAGAACCGGATGCGGTTTTCGATGGAAGTGATCGATGCGGTACGTGAGCGGGTCGGCGATGAGTTCATTGTGGGTATCCGGTTCACGGCTGACGAAGATCTCGAAGGCGGGATTACAGAAACCGAGGGCCTGGAGATCGCCCGGCGTTTGAAGGCGTCGGACAAGATCGACTTCCTGAATGTGATCCGCGGGCATATCGATACCGACCCGGGTCTGACAGACGTTATTCCGGTTCAAGGCATGCGCAACGCGCCACATCTTGATTTTGCCGGGCGGATCAAAAAGGAAATCGGACTGCCGACATTTCACGCCGCGAAAATCCCGGATGTGGCCACAGCTCGGCACGCCATCGCGGAAGGTCTGCTCGATATGGTGGGCATGACCCGCGCCCATATGGCGGACCCTCAGGTTGTGAAGAAGATCGCGGAAAAGCGCGAGGACGATATCCGTCCTTGCGTTGGGGCAACCTATTGTCTGGATCGGATCTACCAGGCCGGTGATGCGCTGTGTATCCACAATGCGGCGACAGGACGGGAACTGACCATGCCGCATGAGATCCCGCCGGCAGACGAGAAAAAGAAGGTCGTTGTTGTGGGAGCTGGGCCTGCTGGATTGGAAGCGGCGCGTGTTGCCAGTGAACGTGGTCATGACGTTACGGTCTTTGAAGCAGCGCCCGATGCTGGTGGTCAAATCCGGTTGACGGCGCAGTCCGAAAGGCGCCGGGAGATGATTTCAATCATCGATTGGCGTCTTCAGCAGTGTTCCAATCGTGGGGTGACATTTCACTTCAACAGATTCGCGGAATGCTCTGATATCGAATCTGAAAACCCGGATGCTGTCATCATCGCGACCGGAGGTTTGCCGCACACGGACGTGCTTGAAGAGGGCAATGATTTGGTAGTGTCTGCCTGGGACATCATCGCGGGCGACGTCAAGCCCGGCAAACGGGTGCTGGTCTATGACGATGCCGGAGATCATCCAGCCCTGCAGGCGGCAGAAATGATTGCGGCATCAGGGGCACATGTTGAGATCATGACCCCGGACCGGTCCTTTGCGCCCGATGTCATGGCGATGAACCTGGTGCCTTACATGCGTGCGCTTCAGGACAAGGATGTGCGCTTTACGGTGACCTACCGCCTGAAAAGCGTGCGCCGATCCGGCAACCAATTGGCAGCTGTAATTGGGACGGACTACTCGGCGCACACCGAGGAGCGTGAGTTTGATCAGATTGTTGTCAATCACGGCACCGTTCCGATGGATGAACTCTATTTTGAGCTGAAACCGAAATCGACCAATCTGGGCGCTGTCGATCAGGACGCTTTGATCTTCGGCCGGTCTCAGCCGCAAGGCGCGAATCCCGATGGGGCCTTTGCGCTCTACAGGATCGGCGATGCAGTTGCTGCCCGTAACACACATGCGGCAATCTATGACGCTTTGAGGATAGTGAAAGATATCTAGAAAAGCGGCACAGCTGACTGAATTTGCAGCACGTCTTACTTGGATAAAATCATGCCGTTTTTGTGCTATGTAAAATCACAAATGCGCGTCAATTATCCGCCAGATCAATGGCCACGACAAACGGCTTTTACAGGATGATGCAGAATGCACAGCGACGCTGATATTCTTTCGCTTCTCATGTCCCGGACCCCCGGTTATTCCCTGCCGCAGGCCTTCTATGCCGATGAGGATGTGTTCCAGGCGGACATGAAACACATCTGGCACAAAGAGTGGGTATTTGCGATCCCATCTGCGGAATTGCCGAAAACCGGGAATTACGTGACGCTCGAAATCGGCGCCTATTCGATCATCATCGTGCGCGGCGCGGATGGTCAGGTCCGCAGCTTCCATAACTCCTGCCGGCACCGCGGCAGCCGCATTTGCTCTGCGTCCAAGGGAAGTTCTCCGAAGCTCGTATGCCCTTATCACCAGTGGACATATGAGCTTGACGGCAAGCTCTTGTGGGCGCGGGAGATGGGAGAAGACTTCAAGCCTGAAAATCACGGATTGAAGCCGGTTCATTGCGCCGATGTGTCGGGCATGGTGTTCATCTGCCTTGCAGACGTTGCTCCCGACATCTCGGACCTGAAGGCTCAAGCTTCCCGATACCTTGGTCCGCATGACCTCTCCAGTCTGAAGGTGGCACATCAGTCGACGATCACAGAGAAGGCCAACTGGAAGCTGGTCCTTGAGAACAACCGCGAATGCTATCACTGCTCCGGTTCGCACCCGTCACTCTGCCGGACCTTTTCGGACGATCCGAACCTTGTTGGCGGAGACGATTCCAGCAGTTCCAATGTGGGCTTGGCGCATGTCGATCGCTGCGAAAAAGCCGGCTTGCCTGCCAAATACGTGATCAACGACGGCGAACAGTGGCGGTTCGTCCGCATTCCATTCCTTGGGGATGCCGTCAGCTACACCATGGATGGCAAGGCTGCGGTCTCCCGCCGGGTTGGATCTGTCCCGTTCGACAACGCCGGAACCTGCCTGTTTTTCCATTATCCAAACACTTGGAACCACTTCCTCTCCGACAGTGTCCTAACCTTTAGTGTGCTTCCAGTCGGGCCGATGGAAACACGGGTCACGACGACGTGGCTGGTGCACAAGGATGCCCAGGAAGGCGTCGACTATGATTTGAAGCGGCTGACCGAGGTTTGGGTGCACACCAACGACGAAGACCGGCAAATTGTCGAAGAGAACCAGATCGGTATCAACTCTCCGGCCTATGAACCCGGACCATATTCGCCTGTTCAGGAAAGCGGCGTGATCCAGTTTGTCGACTGGTATGCTCGCACCCTTGAGAAGGGCCTTGTGCGCCGGTTTCGTGTGGCAGCGGAGTAAGTCATGGCGATGATCCCGATGCCGGACAAGGACACACCTGTCTGGACCGATGCCGAGATGCTGGAATGCGTGAACGTTTTGCCGGAGGCGCCAAACGTGAAGACCTTCACGTTCCGTCCGCCGTCCGGCAACCGGTTTGTTTACAAGGCAGGCCAGTTCATCACGCTTGACCTGCCGGTCCCTGGCGGGAACGTGCAGCGCACCTACACGATTTCCTCTTCACCAGTGACGCAGGCCTATCTGTCGGTGACGGTGAAGGCCCAGGAAGGTAGCATCGGGACTCGCTGGATGCTCGATCATCTGGCCCCCGGCATGCAGATCAAGGCCTATGGACCAGCAGGCCTTTTCCATCTTCCTGCGAACCCGGACGGAAAGTTCCTATTTATCTCTGCCGGATCTGGCGTGACGCCGATGATGTCGATGGCGGGCACGTTGTTCGAGCGCGGTGAAGAGCCGGATATATGCTTCATTCAGTGCGCCAACCGACCGGCAGAGCTGATTTTCCGCAAGCGCCTGGAATATATGGCCTGCCGGACGAACGGTCTGCAGTTGCATTTCGTAGTCAATCAAAGCGATCCTTACGAGGTTTGGACCGGCTATCGCGGTTACTTCAACCAGCTGATGCTTGGTTTGATGTGCAACGACTATCTGGAACGCGACGTCTATTGCTGCGGCCCCGAAGGGTTCATGGAAGGTGTGCGTGAGATCCTGAACGCGCTCGGTTACGACATGGACCGGTATCATCAGGAAAGCTTCCAGGCTCCGGCGGAAACCAAGGAAGAACTCACCGAGTTCGACGACGTGGTCCCGCAGGAAGACACCAAGGCGCATATCGTCTTTACCGGTTCCAACGTGTCGGCCTGGTGTTCTGAGACGGATACGGTTCTGGCTGTTGCCAAGGAGGCCGGGTTGAATATTCCGTCCGGCTGTACATTCGGTGTTTGTGGGACCTGCAAGGTCAAGAAAGTGTCCGGCGACGTGCATATGGTGCACTCCGGCGGTATCAGCGATGAGGACATCGAGGATGGTTTCATCCTGGCTTGTTGCTCCAATCCGATTGGCACCGTCGAGGTCGACGTCTAAGCCGGACAGAATAAAACATTCAAAAATTGAGATGTATCAATGGCGGTGGCTGTGATCGTGCCGTATCCTCTAAAAAAAACAAAGCTTTCTTGGGAGGATGGTATGAAAACGGGTTTAACCACAGCTGTCGCCATCGCGATTGGAGCGTTTGGGCTTGTCGGCACTGCAACTGCCAACGCGGCTGATAAGGCAGATGCTCCAAACGGTGTAACGGCTTATTCGGTCGAGGCAGACTTCGAAGATGTCCGGTTCGGTCTTGAGAACGCGATCATCAACCGAGGCCTTGTCATCGACTATACCTCTCATATTGGTGACATGCTGGCGCGCACATCCGCCGATGTTGGGGGAACAAAGCAGATCTATGCCAACGCCCAGGCGATGTTGTTCTGCTCTGCGGACCTGCCGCGAAAAGTGATGGAAGCCGACCCGGCCAACATCGCCTATTGCCCATACACCTTGTTCGTCTACGACACGCCGGATGCGGAAGGCACCGTTACGGTCGGGTTCCGCCGTTTGTCCGAAACCGGATCAGACACGTCGAAAGCCGCGATTGGTGACATCAATACGCTGCTGGACGCCATTGCGCAGGAAGCTGTATCTGAGTAACGGAGCAGAGGGCAATGCGGATCACTCAGTCCTTGCTGATTGAAAGGCGCTGGCGCACCTTGTCGGAGTTCAGTTCCCGGAACGCTTCGCGTCCGACCCGCCTAATGTTTTTGTTCTGATCTTCAAAAAGCTCTTCAGCGAGCTGAAGGGCAGGGCCGTGAAGACTGGCAGATCGCTTTCCGATCTGGCGCAGGGCCCAATGAACCGCCTTCCAGACGAAATTTCGGGGATCGCTGGCGGCTGTTCTGATCAGTGGCAGGTAGCTGAGAAACTCGGTGTCTGGCGATTTTTTCGCGTGAACGGCGCGCCAGGCCATTAGGGCAAACGCTGCGCGCCGAAGGAACTCTTCTTTCTCGGCGGCGAGGGGCGCGATCAAAGCGTCTGATCCCTCCCGCCGCGCCAGGACATTGGTCAACTGATCGCAGTGGTCCCAGGACCTGATTTCGGACAACCACCGCAGGGCGCGTTCATCTGTCAAGGCTGCTTGCGGAATGGTCAAAATAGCGAGCAGACGCGCTTCATGATACCCGCTGGCCCAAAGCTCATCAGCCAGGTTTTCGTGTTTGCCAATACGCCGCGCCAAGGGACGCAGCTCTGCCATTGGAACGCCGAAGGCCTTGGACGTTTCAATGCCGAACCGCGCCATACCGGCGCGGTTTTCTTCTGAGCCCAGGGCCGTCAAGGTGTCCAGAACACGGTCGAAAGACCAGTCTTCACCTGATGATTTTGGGCTTTGGGACATGCGGGCTTAGCTTTTGTCGGCGTTCCGCAAGCGGGCAACCAAGCTGGAGGTGTCCCAACGGTTTCCGCCCATGGCCTGGACTTCTGCATAGAACTGGTCGACCAGTGCGGTCACCGGCAAGCGGGCGCCGGTGTCGCTTGCGGTTTTCAGGCAGATACCCAGGTCCTTGCGCATCCAGTCGACCGCAAAACCGTAATCGAATTTGCCGTCGCGCATGGTTTCCCAGCGGTTTTCCATCTGCCAGGACTGTGCTGCACCACCGCGAATGGCGGAGATGACGGTCTCCACATCTAGGTTTGATTTCTCGGCGAAATGAATGGCTTCAGACAGTCCTTGAACCAGTCCGGCGATGCAGATCTGATTGCACATCTTGGTGAGCTGACCGGCGCCGCTCGGACCCATCAAGCCGACAAACTTGGAAAAGCAATCGATGACCGGTTTGGCTTTGTCGAAGACATCTTCATCTCCGCCGCACATGACGGTCAAAACGCCATTTTCAGCGCCGGCCTGGCCGCCTGAAACGGGCGCATCAATAAAACCGCAGCCCTTTGCTTTGGCCGCTTCATAAAGTTCGCGTGCGACCTCTGCGGAAGCCGTTGTGTTGTCGATGAAAATCGCGCCGTCTTTCAGGCTGTGAAACGCGCCATCCGGGCCGGTGGTGACAGACCGCAAATCATCGTCATTGCCGACGCAGCAGAAGACAAAATCACACCCCTCAGCGGCTTCCTGCGGGGTCTTTGCAAAGGCGCCGCCATACTCGGCCGCCCATTTTTCTGCCTTCGCAGTTGTGCGGTTGTAGACCGTGACGTCATGGCCGCCTTTGGTCTTCAAAAACCCGGCCATCGGGTATCCCATGACCCCAAGACCGATGAATGCCACCTTTGCCATGATTTTGCTCCCCATGCAGACGAAGGCCCGGCTTGCCGCCGGGCCTCGGTGTTCAGATGTTCGGCAAAGTTCTAGGGCATCTTGATGGACTTGTCAGTCCCCCGCTCAGATCCAATACGGGCCGCGACGCCATAAGCGTGCGTGCCGTGTTCTTGCGGCCGTTTGCTGATCTTGATGCTGTTGGGTAGCAGGATCAGGGCGTGTGTTTTGTGTGAAGCGTGTTGCCTCAAAGAAAGAACGGGCATAAACGTTAAACATGATCTAACATCCTTCTATCCGGTTGACTGAGGATAATGTCTTATTTCTTGTCTTCTTTAGCGAGTCAGGAAGATTTTCAATATGTAAGGAAATCTAATATATGGATTGGCGCAACATGCCCCCGCTCAACAGCCTTCGTGCATTTGCGACTGTCGCGGAAAGCAAAAGCCTGTCCGCTGCCGGACGTGAGTTGAACGTCACACATGCAGCGGTCAGCCAACAGGTGCGGGCTTTGGAGAAACACCTTGGTCTTCCGCTCGTCGTCCGGGCAGGGCGTGGAATCGAGCTCACGGACGAAGGGCGGCAGCTCTATGAGGGCCTTCGAAAAGGGTTTGAAACGATCGGTGAAACCGTTGAGGCCATTGGCGCAAGCGGAGAAGCCCGCCCGCTGAACATCACGATGACACCCTCATTTGCAGTGAGTTGGTTGATGCCAAGGATCAACGATTTCCGGCATAAACATCCAGGCGTCGAGCTCATGCTCAATCCGAGCGCAGAGGTGACCGAACTGGCGCCTGGTGGTACGGATCTTGCCATTCGCTTCGGAAAGGGCAATTGGCCTGGATTGGAAGCCGAATTGTTCTTGGCGACCAATTTCGTTGTGGTCGGGGCGGATTGCCTGATTGGTGAGCGGAAAATGGAAAACCCGGAAGATATCCTGGAGTTTCCCTGGCTCCAGGAATACGGGACCAATGAGCTTGGCGTCTGGTTGGAGCGGCAAGGGGTTGTTCCGAAAAACAAGCTGAGCGTTACGCACCTGCCTGGCTACATGGTTCTGGAAGGTCTTCGCCGGGGGGAAGGCATCTCCGCCACTGCGAAGGCTTTTATCCAGCCTGACATTGATGCAGGAAATCTAAGGGTACTGTTTGAGGAGGGCCTCTATCCGGGGACAGGGTATTATTTGGTCACACGGCCTGGCGTAAAGCGGCCCGCCCTGAAGAGCTTCATCAGTTGGCTCCGCTCGATGATGCAGGAATGAGCAGAGCAGTCTCTATATTTTGCGGCGGGTTATTTGGGTGCAAGCAACGCGAGACCGACCACAATCAGCATTGAAGTTGCCATGGCGATGTTCACCCGCCGTTGCACATGCGGGGCAAGATTGAGGCGGTGGATCGTCATTCCAACATATAACCAACCAAAATGAATCGGGATCCAGATCAGGTTCATAATCAGGAACTTGAGTAAAGTTTCGGCGATCAAACTCGACGGCAAAAAAGCAAATCCTGTCAGCAAGGTTGTGTTCACGGCATAGGCCTTCGGGTTGACCAACTGGAGTGTGACGCCCGCCCAAAAGCCAGGCGCGCTTGGCGCTTCCTTGAAGGCAATACGCGTTCCCGCAAAGGCAATCCGATAGGCAAGGTAAAGGAGGTAAAGCACCGAGGCGATCAACAGGCCTGCGCGAATGTTTTCATTTGCCAGGATTATGGTCGCCATGCCGGACACAACGGCGATTGCAACAAGGTTTGTACCGACAAACAGCCCGGCAATGTAGCGGGCGCCGGGACCAAAACCGAACGCAGATCCTACGCCTGCGACCGACAAGACGCCGGGCCCAGGAGTGATGATCAAGAAGAAAACAGCAAGAGCGAATGTGATCATGCGCGTCCTCCTCTCGATTTGTGTCGGATCAACGGCTTATTGCGATTGACAGTCTGGTTTTCCTAGGATCATGGATTAGATTGCTTTCAGTGCCGCATCGAAGTCGGCGATCAGATCATCGATATGTTCGATGCCAAGCGAGAGCCGCAGGAGGTTCCCCGGGATACCGGAAGTTTCGCCTTCAATGGAGCGGCGATGCTCGATGAGGCTTTCCGTACCGCCCAGCGATGTTGCCCGCTGGAACAGCGTCAGCGCTCCGGTGACTTTGAGCGCGTCCTCTTTGCCGCCCTTGGTCTGAACGGACATCAAAGATCCATATCCGCCCGACATCTGTGACTTGGCGACGGTGTGGTCCTTGTGGCCGGGAAGTCCGGGATAAAGAACCTTCTCGATCTTCGAGTGTGTCTCAAGATGGTCTGCCAAAGCCTGTGCGTTGGCATTCATGCGCTCAACGCGAAGGCTCAGGGTTCTGAGACCCCGCAGCAGAAGCCAAGCTTCGAATGAGCCCATCACGGCGCCGGCCATCTTGCGTTCCGTTTTGATGAAGTCCCAGGCTTCGGACTTGGCATCGCGTGCGGTGACGACACCGCCAAGGAGATCAGAGTGTCCGTTCAGGGCTTTTGTTGCCGAATGCATGACCAAATCCGCGCCAAGCGTGAGCGGCTTCAGGATCAACGGGGTTGCGGCTGTGGCGTCGACCGCAAGGAGAGCGTCCGCAGCTTTACAGAGTTCTGCGGCTTTCTCGATGTCGGCGACCTTGAGATAGGGATTGCTCGGAACCTCAAGCCAGACAAGGTCGGGCTTGGTAATGGCCAGTTCATCACGGAAGGTGGCGAGATCGCTCGCGTCGCACTCAACCAGGGCGATGTTGTTGCGGGCGCAGTGTTCGCGCAGGAACAGAGTTGTTCCCCAATAAATCCCGGACTGGACCATCAAATTACCGCCAGGTTTCACAATCCGTGCAACAGCTGCAACTGCGGCCATGCCTGAAGAGAACAGCCGGCTTTCCGCGCCGTTTTCCAGCGTTGCGAGCAGATTCTCCGTCTTGCGGAAGAGGTCATTGTCGTCCCGGCTATAAAGGTGACCGTCGCTCACCAAGGCGTAGTTTTCGTCCCGCACAAATGTTGTCGCCACCGGAATGGGAGGCACAACAGCTCCGGTCGCGGCATCGAAGCCTCCGCCGCCATGAGCGAGGAGCGTGTCAGCGTGAAGCGGTGGTTTGTGTGAGGACATGAATGGCTCCATCACCACGCCCAGTGTCGAGAACAGATGAGCGGGTTTATCAATATTGAAGAATTGGGGAAGCGGTGAGGGGGCTCACCGCTTCAAGTGCCGGGTCAACCGGGCTTCGATCTTGTCCCAGATCCGGCGCAGCGTTTCCACGATCAACAGATAGGCAACCGCCGCCCAGATGTAAGCCTGGAAATCGTAGGAGCGCGAATAGGCACGGCGGGTTTCGCCCATGAGATCGTAGATTGTCACGATTGAGGCAATCGCCGATCCCTTGATCATCAGGATGATCTCGTTGCCATAGGGCCGCAGGGCGACCATCAAGGCTTGAGGCAGAATGATCTTGAAGAAAATCACATTTCTGGAGAGCCCGAGAGCTTCTCCGCCCTCCCATTGGCCTTTCGGCACGTTCTGGATCGCGCCGCGCAGGATCTCGGCCTGATAGGCCGCCGTGTTCAGCGAGAACGTGAAGATCACACAGTACCAGGCGTCGCGGAAGAACCACCAAAGGCCAGCGGCTTTCAGCTCTTCGCTGAAGGATCCAAAGCCGTAATAGACCATGAACGCCTGGGCGAGCAGCGGCGTGCCGCGGAAGAAGTTCACATAGGCATAGGCCGGCCAGGAGAAGATTTTCAGTTTTGACGCGCGCCCGGCTGCAATCGGTACCGACAGCAGCGCCCCCAGCACCAGTGAGACGCTGACGATCTGGATCGTGACGATGAAGCCATCGACATATTCAGGCCAGTACTTCTGGAAAAACGGGCTCGCGACGTTCGAGCCAAGAAAATACAGCAGATAAAGACCGGACAGGATCCAAAGTGCCATCAGGACATGGCCGGCGATCCGGAGGTTGGTCCATTTTTTCTGCGGTGGTGGCGGGCGTGTCATGCCGGTTGAGGGATTGGCTGCGATCATCTTGCGGCGTCTCCCCGTTTGGACCAGCGTTCAATGCGGAGCAGCCCCACAGATGAAATCATGGTCAGAAGGAGATAGATCACCAACACCAGCCCGAAGAACAGGAACGGCTCTTTGGTCACACGTGCAGCAATCCCGGCTTCCCGAACCAGGTCTGCCAAGCCGATGACGGACACAAGCGAGGTTTCCTTCAACAGGATCAGCCAGAGGTTTCCGAGCGCGGGCAAGGCAAGGCGGATCAACTGCGGCAGTATGATCAAACGCATGGTCTTGTAGCGCGACAGGCCAAGCGCGTAGCCGCCTTCATACTGGCCTTGCGGAATGCCGTTGAATGCGGACAGGAAGGCTTCGGAGGCATAGGAGGAAAACACCAAAGACAGCGCCACCATCCCTGCGACGAAGGAGTTGACCTCGAAGTAGATGTCGTAGCCGAGCAGCTTGATGAATTCCTGGATGGCGATTTGAACGCCGAAATAGACCAGGAACAGGGTCAGGAGCTCAGGAAGGCCACGGAAGATTGTTGTGTAGATGTTGGCCGCCAGCTTGAGGCTGGGTTCGGACGAGTTTTTGGCCAGTGCAATCAGAAAACCAAGGATAAGACCGATCGGTAAGGTCGCGAGCGCCAGCGATACGGTGATCAGCACACCTGAGGCAATCGTGTCACCCCAGCCTTGTTCCCCAAAAGATAACAGCGTCAAAGCTTCATTCATGAGCCGGCGCTTCTTTCTGTTTTGTCGTTGTTAGTCCAGCCGCCCCTCCGGCTGGCAGCGTGAGGACCACCTCACGATAAAGCGTGGCCCGGAGGTCCGCGCCACGCTTCAAAGGTTTTCACACCATGATCAGATTAACCGCCGTATACGTCGAAGGAGAAGTACTTATCGTTGATTTCTTTGTACTTTCCGTTCGCAATGATGGCTTCGATCGCTGCGTTGAATTTGTCTTTCAGTTCATCTTCGCCCTTGCGGATCGCGATGCCGGCACCTTCACCGTTGATGACCGGATCGGACTTCAACGTGCTCAGAACTTTACAGCATGCACCGTTGTCGGTTGCGAGCCAGTCGGACAGAACCACAACGTCTTCGATCACAGCGTCGATACGGCCGTTTTCGAGATCCAGCTTGTATTCGTCAGCAGTCGGATACAGCTTCAGTTCGGCATCCGGGAAGTGAGCTTCCGCATAGTTGGAGTGGGTCGTGGAGGACTGTGCACCAAGAAGAATGCCGCTCAGGTCTTCCTTGGTGACGCCGGTCAGCTTGGTGTCTTTCGGAACACCGATTGCCGGCGGGGTGTTGTAGTACTTGTTGGTGAAGTCGACCTTCTGCTTGCGCTCTTCGGTGATCGACATGGACGCGATGATGGCGTCGTATTTGCCAGCTTGAAGTGCTGGGATCATGCCGTCCCAGTCCTGAGTGACGAATTCGCACTCGACCTTCATTTCTTCGCAAAGAGCGTTGGCGATATCGATGTCGAAGCCAACAAGCTGACCGTCAGCGGTCAGGGAGTTGAACGGAGGGTAGGCGCCCTCGGTTCCGATGCGGACCTTGGACCAGTCTTTTGCAGTTGCGCCACCAACCGTGGCCAGGACTGCAACCGCAGCTGCGGCCATACGCACAAAACGCATATTGATTCCCCTAGTATTTTGTTTGGGTTTCAGGCGGGTTCGTCCCGCCTTTTTGCCCGAAGGCCCTATTCCATACACTTCGATCCAAATTTCAAGCATGCCCATGAAAAAAACACAGCGGAAATTTGCCTTTTTTTGATCCAATTAGGCATGCCGTAGGGAAATGCTCGCCGGTTGGCGAACATTGTTGTTTGGTTTTGCCCAATATCGAGACAATTATCTTTCGCGGCCGGTGTCGATGCTTTTCGCCAAGAGAGCGGTATCTTGCCGTGCTCCGGCGGGTTCGCTCGCATCCGCAGGGGTGGCGTCGGAAATGGCGAGCACCGAGGCCAGAGAAACGACGGGCTTGAAAAGGGCTGATCTGCTGGTGCTTTCGTCAGAAGATGGCGCAAACACGGGCTGTCGGCTTGCCTCAGCGATTTTTTGCTCGAACTGGGCCCGCTCTGCTTCTGGAAGATTGTCCAGATCCTGTTCGCTCAGTCCATGCTTTTCAAGTTTGAGGTGGCGCAATTTCTGATCTTCGGGCAGCGCTTTCCACTCTTCGTATTGGCGGGCGAGCTCTGCCCTGATCTCAGACATGTTGAAAGGGGATTTGGATGAAGAAAGAGGTTTGTTTGTTTGGGCAACGGTCGAAGTCTTGGCTGCGGCGGAGACGGTCATTGGATGAAAGCCCTTATTAATTTGAAACACATGTTCCATTGCAAACAGTATGCCGTTGTCCACCCATGAGACTTCCTTATGGGATTGATGAACTTATTCAATTTGATGCGGCCGCCGGGTGCCGGTAGGACAATATCGCCCGGCACAGTTTGCCGGTCGCATCTCATGACACAATCTGGAAACGGATTTGAAAGCGGGCGGAGCAGATGGCCGAATTCGAACTCTTCATCGGGAACAAGAACTATTCGACCTGGTCGTTCCGACCCTGGATCGCGATGCGGCACAAGGGTATTGCGTTCAAGGAAACGCTTGTTCCTTTCGACTTTGAAAACGGCAATCCGAAGTTTCGTGATTTCTCGCCAAGTATGAAAGTGCCTGTGCTGAAGCACGGTGATCTCACGGTTTGGGACAGCCTGGCGATCCTTGAATATGTTGCCGATTGTGAACCTGAGACAGGGCTTTGGCCGACGGATCTTAAATCGCGTGCGCACGCACGGGCGGTTTCGGCGGAAATGCATTCAGGTTTTCCGGCTCTGAGAGCCGAATGTCCGATGAACATGCGCCGCCCGGCTGAAAAGCGGTCCGTCAGCGAGGCCGTCCAGGCGGATGTCGGCCGGATCCTTGTGATTTGGGAAGAGTGTCTAGAGGTCTCCGGCGGACCGTTTTTGTTCGGCGATTTCACGATTGCAGATGCCATGTATGCGCCCGTCGTGAGCCGGTTTGACACCTACGGCCTCAGCGATGCGTCTGTTGCCGCCAAATACAGCCAAACCTTGCGCGGGCTTGACGCCTGGCAGGAATGGGAAGCTGAGGCACTCAAGGAGACGTGGGTCGTCGCCGTGGATGAGGTTTGACGGGCTTATTCCGCTGCAGCCAAATGGGTCGTCGGTTCTGCGAACGCCCGCTGCTCATCCAGATGAGCTTGAAGGTCCGAGACAAACTGGCGGACTTTCATCGGAATGAAGCGGTAAGACGGATAAACCGCGTGGATGGGATGAACACCATAGGACCAATCCGCAAGGATCAGTTCCAGTTCTCCCGTTCCAAAGTGCGGCGCTGACAGCCAGGTCACCGCGGTGGAGATGCCCAAGCCTGCGATTGCTGCACGGCGGAGGGCCGCAGAATTGTTGATCACCATTGTTGGCGACACAGCAACCTTGGCGGCCTTTCCGGTGGGGCCGACGAGGTCGATGGAACCAGCTTCAGCGATATGCGGATAAAGCAGGAAGTCGTGCGTTTTGAGATCCTCCGGTGTCTCGGGGCGCCCCCTCCGGTTCAGATAGTCTGGTGAGGCCACAAGGCATCGTTTCATGTCGCCGAGCTTCTTGACGATCAACCGGTCGTCACGCAAATGCCCCATGCGAATGGCGACATCAATCCGCTCCTTTTGCAGATCCACCATGGCGTCCGACAGTTGAACGTCGAACAAGATGTTCGGATAGGCCGCCTTGAACTTGGTCAGGAAGCCTGCCAGCTCCGGTTCGGTGAAGGCATACGGCAGGCTGACGGTGAGGCGGCCACTCATCTGGGCTTCATTGCTTTGTACCGACCGGTCCGCCTCGGAAAGCTTTTCCAGAATGTCACTGGCATAAGCGAAATAGCGTTCCCCAGCCTCGGTCAAAGACAAGCGCCGGGTTGTGCGGTTGATCAGCCGTGTTCCGAGCGTGTCCTCCAGGCTTCGGACTTGTTGGCTGACCGCTGGCTGTGACACGCCCAGGTGCGTTGCGGCCGCGGAAAAGCTGCCCAGTCTCACCGCGTTCACAAAACTGCTGAGTGCGCTCAATTTGTCCATTTTAGTCTCCTGGAGCCGCCCAAGATGATAATTCATAAGATGAGCTTCTGGTTCTTATAAATAATCTCCGGCTTTAAAATCCAGAAGAATAAATCAATTAAAGGGAACGGCCTCTTTAGGGGGGCGGATTGGCAGAACGGCATTGGAGAACAGGTATGACCGTTGAAACAATTTCCATGAACCGGCGCGGCTTCTTGGGTGGCGCCATGACAGGTGGCGCCGCACTCGGTGCGGCAAGTGCTCTAAGCCTGGTGCCGGCAGCAGCACATGCAGCAGCGCCTTTGGCTGGGTCTCCTATGGCGGGTGCATTGCGGCGCAAGGTCGGTGATTTCGAAGTGACAGCGCTCCTCGACGGTTACCTCCAACTCGGTCCAGAATTGATTGTCGGTTATGAGGAAGAAACTGCGGCGAAGCTGCGTGAGGCGGCTTTTATTGAAAGTCAGGCCCTCACTGGCCCAGTCAACGCTTATCTCGTTAACATCGGCGACAAATTGGTGCTGATCGATGCGGGCACATCCGACAAGATGGGGCCGACACTGGGACATCTAAGCAGTGCTTTGTCCGCAGCTGGTGTCACACCGGAACAGATCGATGCGGTTCTGATCACCCACATGCACCCGGACCACCTTTTCGGCGTGCTGACACCGACAGGTGAAAAAGCGTTCCCGAATGCTGAATTGCTGCTGCCTGAGCTGGATAACACCTTCTGGTACGATGATGCAGCAATGAACGCAGCGCCTGAACAGTTCAAACCGTTCTTCCTTGGGGCTCGCGCAAGTGCAGATGCCTACAAGTCCACCCAGACACTGTTCAATCCGGGAAAGGAACTCTTCCCGGGTATTACTGCGAAGGCTTTGCCGGGCCACACGCCTGGACATGTCGGTTTTGTCATCGAAAGCAACGGCGAACAGCTGATCATTGCGGCGGACGTTATTCACGCAACGACGTATCAATTCGAGCATCCGGATTGGGCGATTGCCTTTGATATCGATCCGGCGCAGGCAATCGAGACCCGGAAGAAGTTCTTTGATGAGATTTCGGCCGACAGGGTGATGTTTGCCGGAATGCACATCCCGTTCCCGGGTTTTGGCTATCTCGCCAAACAGGGCGATGGCTACCGCTTCGTTGCAGCGGACTGGCCGTACACTTTCTAAAGGACTTCTGAAAGAGGTGGGAGCGCTCGCACAGCGCTCCTACAAAACACCCATACCGGAGAACGGCAGAAAGGTGACCAGCTCACCGCGTTTTACAGAGGTTGCGTCTTCCGGGATCTCGATCAGCCCGTCCGCTTCGCGCAGACCCGTGATCAGGCCAGAGCCGTCACGGTCGAATTTGCGGGCGATTGTCTTGCCGTTTTCGTCGATCCCAAGGATACCTCTGTAGAACTCCCGGCGATCTGGTTTCTTCTTTGGAACCTCGAAGTCCGCCGGGGCCTGGAACCGTTGTGGTTCCACAAAACCGCCACCACCCAGAACACTGATGACCGGGCGGCCATAGAGCAGAAAACAGACCATCGCCGCGACCGGGTTGCCGGGCAATCCAAGAAATACGCAGTTTCCGATCTGGCCGAACATCATTGGACGTCCCGGCTTGATGGCGAGTTGCCACATGTGCCGCTGGCCAAGCTTTTCCAGCGCGGTCTGCATGTGATCTTCTTCACCGCGGCTTGCCCCGCCGGTCGTCAGGATGATGTCAAAGGTCTTTGAGGCTTCCGCCAGAGTGTTTTCGACAAGACCGGCATCGTCTTTCAAAATTCCCAGATCTTCGATCTCAACCGGCAATCCTGCGGCGAGGCTTTTCAGCAAGTAGTGATTGGAATCGTAGACGTCCCCGACGGTGATCAGATCGCCGGGTCGGCGCAATTCATCGCCGGTTGAAACGAGCGCGACTTTAAGCTTTCGATAGACCGTGATTTCGGCAAGTCCGGTCGATGCAATTGCCGCAAGGTCTTGAGGCTTCAGCCGGTGGCCGGAGGTCAATATCTTCGTGCCCTCGGCAACATCTTCCCCGGCCTTCCGGCAATTGGCACCTTTCTTCAGGCCTTGGGGCACGATGACGAAATCTTCGCCGTCCTGGCTGTGGGTTTCACAGTCTTCTTGCATTGCGACCGTGTCTGCGCCCGGCGGCATGACGGCACCGGTGAAGACCCGGGCGGCGCCCCAAGGCGCAAGCATTTCGTTGCTGGCATGTCCGGCGGCAACACGCTGGCGCAACCGGAAAAAACCACCGGCTTCATCATGGTCCGCAAAGCGGAATGCATACCCGTCGACAGCGGAATTGTCAGCGAGCGGAATGTTGCGCGGCGCGGTGATGTCTTCTGCCAGGATCCGGCCGAGCGCTTCGCCCAGGGGAATGGTCTCCGATAGGGCCACCGGCGCAAGCCGGTCTTTCAGAATAGCCATGGCTTCAGCGTGTTTCAGCCGGTCCTTGTCGTGCAGAAAGCAGTCGTTCAAAAGCGGCTTTGCTGTCATGACTGGACACTCGGCAGGCTGAGGTGGCTGGTTATGAAGTCAGCAAGACCTGAGATGTCGTCGAGATCATAAACAGGCAGCGTTTCGTCAGGAATTGCATGATCAGCGGCAACAGCCAAAATGTTTGGATCGTCCGGTGACAAAGGGCCTTTGCTGGCCGATTCCATGCGTCTGGCTTCAATCTTCGGATGGTTTTCCCGCTTATACCCTTCGATCAGGATCAAGTCGCAGGGCGCCAATCGCGGGAGGATTGCTGAAAGCGGTGGCTCTTCTTCCTCGCGCAGCTCGTGCATCAAGGCCCAACGGCGGCCGGATACAAGAGCGACTTCAACGGCGCCAGCTTCCCGGTGCCGGTAACTGTCCGCGCCTGGCCGATCGATATCGAAGTTGTGGTGTGCGTGTTTGACTGAAGACACCTTAAGACCACGGGATGTGAACTCCGCCACCAGCCGGGTCACCAGTTGCGTCTTGCCGGAGTTCTTCCAGCCAGTAATTCCAAAGACAGGCGTTGATATCATGAGGACAAAAGGCTCGCCGCGTTGCGGGCCGTTTCAAGATCATCCGGCCGGTTTGCATTGAAAAACGGATCGAGGCCGGTCGCCTGATCCAACTCGAAACCGACTTCGATGCTGTCATGCCGGTCGACAAAGGCCAGTACCTTGCCGCTTTGTCCCGTCGACAGCCAGTCGTGCAGATCGTTATAGAGCGCGACCGGCCAAAGACCAAAGACCGGGTGGAGTTTGTCAGACGAACTGGCGAGCGCGATCACCGGTTTGTCGCCAGGAGCCGCTTCCAGGAAACGATCAACAAGGTTGAATGGATAGAACGGTGTATCACCGGCGACTGACACGACATGACTGACGTGAGGAAGATTGCGCCGTGCGTGATCAAGTCCTGCGAGAACACCAGCAAGAGGACCGGCAAAGCCGCCGATCGGGTCAGGCTCTACCGGAAGCCGGAACTGGGCAAACCGCTCTGGATCGCCATTTGCATTCAGAACGATCTGGGAGACCTGCGGGTTGAGCCGATCCAGAATGATCTCCAGCATCGATTTGCCATTGAGATCAATCAGCGTCTTGTCGCCGCCGCCCATCCGGCGCGATTGCCCGCCCGCGAGCACACAGCCGAGGACACGGTCTTTGGAGAGCCGAGCATTTGCCGGGGTCATTCCGCTTTTTCACTCCCTTTCCGGCCGGAACTACGGGGTTCGTCGTCCGCAAGCGCGGGATCCATATCAAAGTCAATCCGTTCAGAGCCGGATAGTACGACGAATCTCTTGCCCCGCGCCCGGCCAATCAAGGTCAAACCGGCTTGCTGGGCAAGTTCCACGCCCCAAGCGGTAAAGCCGGAGCGCGACACGAGAATCGGAATCCCCATCATCACGGTCTTGATCACCATTTCGGATGTCAGGCGTCCTGTTGTGTAGAAGATCTTGTCGTCTGCTGGGATCTTGTTCAGCTCCATCCAGCCAGCGATCTTGTCGACAGCGTTGTGGCGACCGACATCCTCCATGTAGACCAGCGGCTGGTCATGACGGCACAACACGCAGCCGTGGATCGCACCAGCTTCCAGATAAAGCGACGGTGTTGTGTTGATCGCCTTGGTAAGCGCATAGAGCCAGGATGTTTTCAGCCGGGCGTCCTTTGCAAGGTCGATGGTTTCAAAGCCCTCCATGACATCACCGAAAACGGTGCCTTGTGCACAGCCGGAAGTCCGGACCTTCTTCTTCATCTTGTCTTCGAAGTTGGTCTCGCGCTCTGTGCGAACGATAACCACTTCGAGATCATCATCGTATTCAATCCCGGTGATGACATCGTCGGGTGCCAGCATGTTCTGGTTTTTGAGATAGCCGACGGCAAGCAGATCCGGGTGATCGCCGATGGTCATCATCGTGACCACTTCCTGGGAATTCAGAAACAGGGTGAGAGGTTTTTCGGTGACCACCCTTGTGTTGACTTCAGCACCGGTATGGTCGACCCCGGTCACGGTGGTCGAAAGGGCGGGATTGAAAGGGTCGGGTTGCAGTATGTAGGGCGCCGTCACAGGCACAGAACTCCAAAGTTGTTTCGTCTGGAAGACTATGGGAGCCAAAGGGGGAAGGGCAAGCACTTAAGTCTGTTTTCGAAAGCGCATAAGTGCCATGAACGCTCCCCCTGCAAGAAGTCCCCAAAAGGCGCCGGATACCCCGAAGAAGCTGACACCTGAGGCCGTGATTGCAAAGGTGATGATCGCGCTGTCCCGCGTTTCGGCCTCTTTGGTCGCTTCACCGATGGAAAACGCAAGCGCGCCAAGCAAGGCAAGCCCTGCCACGGCTTCAATCAAGATGCCAGGTGTTGCGGCCACGAACGCCATGACCAAACCGGCGAAGAGACCGAACAGTATATAGATCACACCTGCGAACACGGCCGCCCAATAGCGGGCGGCTGGATCCTTGTGCGCATCTTCTCCGGCGCACATGGCAGCGGTGATAGCGGCAAGGTTTACGGCGTGCCCGCCGAACGGGGCCGATACCAAGCTGAAGACACCGGAGAGCGTAAATAAAGAGCTGCTGTTCGGCTGGTAGCCAAAGGCTCTCAAGACCGCGATGCCCGGAATGTTTTGAGACGCCATCGTTACGATGAAAAGCGGCAGCGCAATGCTCACCAAAGCCTCGAAAGTGAACACGGGCAGGATAACAAGCGGTTGGCTGATGAGAGGCGTTTCTCCAGGATCGAGCGAACCGCCGGTCAAAAATGCAATGCCGAAGGTAACGACCATGGCCAGCGGGACGGCGTAGAGCCTGGCGAAACGGACAGCAACTGCCCAGGTCAGGATTACCGCCAGTGCATAGACCGGCATTTCGCCAACTGCCCGCACCGGAGCAAGGCATAGCCCGAAAAGGACGCCCGCCAGCATGGCATTTGCAAGCGGACTTGGGATCGCCGCAACGGCGCGCCCAAAAGGACGGATCAGGCCTGCGAGAATGATCAGGACTGCGCAAACGAGAAACGCACCAACCGCAGCAGCGAAACCGCCGTCGACAGCGCCGGCGGATGCAAGCAAGGCTGCACCGGGCGTCGACCAGGCAATGCTGACCGGGATTTTTGTCCAGAGCGATGCGACGACAGCGCAAAGGCCCATGGAGATGGACAGAGCCATCAAGCCACTGGTTGCCTCAGCGGGCGAAGCTCCGGTGGCATTCAGCCCCTGGATGACGATCGCGAAGGAACTGGCAAAGCCGACGATTGCGGCGAGCAGTCCGGCAGAAAAGGACTGGAAGGACGGATGTGCGGCGGACATGAAAATGTGATTCCAAGGAAAGGGAATCACACCCTAGTCCGCAAGAAGCTGAGATGGCCAGATCAGTTCAGCCGCAAACCGTTCTCTTTGGAGTTCGGGTCGGGGCTCAGATCATCAACATGTCGTTGGTCATCCGGCCTTCGCGCAGCTCCTTGGCGAAGTGGCTGAGCGCCAGATAAGCCTCATCGCGGGTGACTTCACCTGGATGATCAAGGAGTGGGCGGAGTTCTGCATGCCGGGATGCAGCAATGCCGTCCGTCAGATCTCGGAAGAACATCAGCGAGTTCGGAAACAATCGGTAATCGGCCGGCTCGTGAATGATGCCCTCAATGTCGTGGAGGCGAGGATCGTTCATGACACAGTACACGGTGTCGAGCACCGGTCCGGTGTATCCTTCCAGGACTTGAATGATGTGCTGATCGACAAGAAGCAGAGCCCCGGTCACACCTGCGCGGCGGTTGATGCGCCGAATGCGCAGCAGGGTCTTGTCGATTTCATCCGGCAGGGGCAAGCGCATGTTGTCCCATTTGATCTTGCTGCGGTAGCAGGCCCGGTAGAGTTCCATTTGCTCATGTCCCATCCAATCCCCGATAAGACCAGCCTGCGCTTCAATTCCTCACATTTGCTTAAAATTTGAATCAAATTGTAAGAAGAGGACCGGTTTTCGACAGGTCCTCTTTTTGGTCTGCTGATTCCGGTGCTGTTGGCTTAAAAGATCAGCATCAAGAAACCTGTGCACAAATACATTGGCTGATCTTCTTGTGTGCAAGCGGCTCAGATGTCTCGCGACAGCTTGAACATTAGGCCGTTTTTAACCGCTGGCCATTCGTGTGGAAGAATCGAATAGACCGCCGTATCCCTCAACGCACCATCTGCGGATCTTTGGTGGGACCGCAAGACGCCATCAAGGCGTGCACCAAGCCGCTCGATGGCTGTCCGGCTCTGCCGGTTCAGGAAGTGGGTCCGGAACTCCACCGCTATACAGTCCAGCTCTTCAAAGGCGTGCGTGAGCAGCATCAGCTTGCATTCTGTGTTGAGGCCGGTTCGTTGAACAGACTTACGATACCAGGTGGAGCCGATCTCGACCCGTTTGTGAACAGGGTCGATGTTCATGTATGTCGTCATGCCGACTGCCTTGCCATCCGGTGTGAGAACCGCAAAGGGCAACATCGAGCCGGCCTCCTGCAGTCCCAGGCGCCGCTCGATTTCTGCCCGAACGTCTTCAGGCTTCGGAATACTCGTATACCAGGCCTTCCATAAATCCCCTTCGGCCGAGGCTTCTGAAAGATCGTCCGCGTGCTCAAGGCTGAGAGGAACGAGTGAGACATGTGTACCGGTCAAGGTAAGGGGTAGGGGCCAGGACATCGAATGATCCGCTATTTGGTTGGTGGGTTGTTCGTCTTTTAGAAGGGCCGTTCTTCGCCGCTCCATTTGAAGAACTTGCCGGTGTCCTTCAATGTGAGGTTCTCGCTCAGCGTTAGAATGCCAGTAGCGACATCGGCGGGGCAGTTATCAGCTTCCGGTCCCCCCATGTCAGTGCGGACCCAGCCCGGATCGATCAAGGCGACCGGAACACCTTCGTCTTCGAGCTCTGTTGCCAAACCTTGCATCACCTTGTTCACCGCCGCTTTGGATGCCCGATAGGCGATGCGGTCGGACTTGCGATAGCCCATCCAGGACATCTGGCTGGAGACCGTGATGATTGTCCCGGGTTTGCCTTTCAAGATGTGAGGCAGAAAGGATTGGCTGACGGCAAGGGGACCAAGGGTGTTGATTGCCAGCGTTTCGTGAAAGCCGTCATAGTCCATATCGAGAGGACTTTGCCGGTCGGGTCCGATTATGCCTGCGTTGTTGATCAAGACGTCGATTGAGGCGTCGAGCGCCTCGGCAGTTGCTTCCACGGCCTTGTGATCGGTGACGTCGAAAACAAGAGGCACCACTTTGCCGTCAAAGGCTTCCGTGATTTCGCGGGCAGCCTCCGCTGACCTAACAGACCCATAAACAGTCCAGCCCTTGGCAAGAGCGGCGGCGACAAGTTCGCGGCCAATTCCGCGATTGATGGCGGTAATCAGACAGGTGGTCATAAGTTTTCTCGAAAGGTGGTTGTTCATGCGAATGGGCTGAAACTATCCGGACTGCCTGGGGGAGGGTCAAGGACAACATTGTCCTCTCTACGCAAGGGGGACAATGTTGAGCGCTCAACACACCTTGTAACGCGCAATCATCAACCCTAAGAAACAGAATGAAATCACCTTAAAAGGTGAAAATCATAGAATAAGGTGATTTAGGGCCGATATGGCACATCAGCGGAGGAGCGCTGCGATCACCTGAGACCGACAGGACGCATAGATGAGTGAAACCATAAAAAACGCCGTAATGGACCGGCTGCGCCAGATCAAAGGGCCTGACCTGGAGGGCGACATCGTCTCGCTTGGACTGGTTTCAGACGTCTTCGTGTCCGATGGCCGTGTTGCGTTTTCCATTACTGTCCCGGCTGCGCGGGCTCAGGAACTGGAGCCCTTGCGTCAGGCGGCCGAGAAAGTCGTGAAGGAAGTTGAGGGTGTTGAAAACGCCATGGTTGCTCTCACTGCGGAGCGCGCGCCTGGAAGTGCTCCCCCACGTCCGCCGCAGCCAGCGCCTGCGCCGCGAGCGCCAAGACCCCCACAGGAAGAACAGGCCCCCGCCAAACCGGGTGTTCCGGGGATTAAGCACATTGTTGCAGTTGCGTCCGGAAAGGGCGGTGTTGGCAAATCGACCACAACTGCGAACCTCGCGCTGGGCATGGCTGCAAATGGTTTGAGGGTCGGTGTTCTCGATGCCGATATCTATGGACCGTCCGTGCCGCGGCTTTTCAACGTCTCCGGACGTCCGGAAGCCCTGTCCGGTCGCATGCTCAAGCCGTTGGAAGGCTATGGCGTCAAGGTGATGTCCATGGGCTTCATGGTGGAAGAAGAAACCCCGATGATCTGGCGTGGTCCGATGGTGATCTCCGCGCTCACACAGATGCTGCGCGAAGTTGCCTGGGGTGAACTCGATGTTCTCGTGGTCGACATGCCTCCTGGAACCGGCGATGCGCAGCTCACAATGGCCCAACAGGTGCCGCTGGCCGGGGCTGTCATTGTCTCTACCCCGCAGGATCTTGCCTTGATTGATGCCCGCAAAGGGCTTGCCATGTTCAAGAAGGTCGACGTGCCGGTTCTCGGCATCGTTGAAAACATGAGCTACTTCCTCTGCCCGGATTGCGGCAGCCGTCATGACATCTTCGGCCACGGGGGCGCACGCGCCGACGCTGAGCGTCTTGGTGTGCCTTTCCTAGGAGAGGTGCCGTTGGCGATGAAGATCCGTGAAACGTCCGATGCAGGAACGCCAATCGTTGTGTCTGATCCGGAAGGCCAGTCTGCGCAAATCTACAAAGAGATCGCGGGCAAAGTGATGGCTGGCATCGAAGGCGGGACGGACGGTGCAGATCGCGCAGCACCCGCGATTGTTTTTGAATAGTCCGCGCAATAGTTTAGTTTGGATCGGGCAGGGGCGGTGTTCCTGCCCGAATTTCTTTTAAAGGCATTTTTATGGACCATCCGAGCAACAGCCGGGCGATTGCAGCGATGCTGATCGCCATGGCTGGCTTCATCTTGAACGATACGCTGGTCAAGATGGCTTCTGATGCGGTGCCACTCGGACAGATCATTTTGGTGCGTGGTTTGATTTGCATCGCCGCGCTGGGCGTTGCCGGTGCCGTCACCGGACTGTTTCACAATGCGCGCGTATTGGCGCATCCCGCGGTTCTGGTTCGGGCACTCGCAGAGACAGCGGCCACCATCCTCTATTTGACGGCGCTCTTCCAGTTGCCGATCGCCAATGCGACCGCGATTCTTCAGGTGTTGCCGCTCGTGGTGACAGCTGCAGCAGCGGTTTTTCTAAAAGACGCGGTTGGGTGGCGCCGATGGAGCGCGATCCTTGTCGGACTGATCGGTGTTTTGTTGATCATCCGGCCTGGCTTGGAGGGCTTCAATGCGTTCTCCCTTCTTGCGCTGGCAGGTGTTGGCTGCATGGCGCTGCGGGATCTTGCAACCCGTCAGTTGCCCAAGGATGTCCCGACCCTCGGTGTCGCCTTGGTAAGTTTTATTGCCGTGACGCTGCTTGGTACCTTCTTAACCGTGCAATCCGGCTGGACGGATCTGTCTTTGGTGGAATACGGGTATCTCGGCGGGGCGGCTGTTTTTGTCCTGGCTGGATATGTCTTCATAATTCTGGCGATGCGGCTTGGGGACATCGCCGTGGTTGCGCCCTTCCGGTACACCATTGTCGTCTGGGCGATTTTTCTGGGCTACATTGTGTGGGGCGATGTCCCGGATGGAATCACATTGGTAGGCATTGTTATCGTCATCGCTTCCGGTACCTACAGCTTTTTCCGGGAGCGCAAAGCTGGCGCAGCGGATACAAGATGATATGCAACTATCGCGATAGTTGATGTCGTCTTCAATTAATAAGATTGATTTTTTTAGAGCGCCTTCCTAAGGTCTGCGTTCAGCGAAAAGAACACTTTGAAATGGCCTCAGATCTGACTGCGCATACAACCCGGGAACCCAAACGGATCGCGTTTGTTGTCATGCTCATGGGCATTTCGACATTGTCTCCCTTTGCGATGAACATCTATCTGCCGTCGGTCGACGGCATGATGAGTGCGTTCTCGGCTACTGCTGCTGAGATCCAGCTCACATTGGCTTTCTATTTCATCGCAATTGCTGGAGCGCAGATTTTTTTGGGGCCGATCTCCGATCAGTTCGGCAGGCGCCCTGTTGTTGTTGCCGGAATGGTGCTGTTCGTTATCGGCAGCGTGTTGTGTTTGATGGCACCGACAGTTGAGGCCCTGATAGCTGCCCGGATTGTTCAAGCGATCGGCGGCGGGGCCGGTCTCGTTCTGGCCCGTGCCATCGTTCGGGACGTGTACGGACGCGACAAAGCAGCCAGCATGATCGGTTATGTTGCTATGGGCATGGCCGTCGCGCCGACCATCGGGCCCGCGATTGGAGGTTTTCTCGACGCGCATTACGGTTGGCGGGGTGGTTTTGTGTTGATGCTGATTTTTGGGATCGGCGTAACCATTTGTGCCTGGCTGTTCCTTCCCGAGACCAATCAGCACAAAAAGGCGGTCAGTCTGAAGCAGATCGGGCAGGGCTACGCGGACTTGTTCAAGGTGAAGATGTTCTGGGTGTATTGCGGAGCATCGACCTTTATGGCCTGGCTGTATTTTGCCTATCTCGGCGGCGCCCCGTTTGTGGCGGCCGGTGTGTTCAACATGGCTCCTGCGGAAATCGGCCTTTATCTGATGGTGGTCTCAATCGGCTATATCATCGGGAACTTCATCACAGGCCGAATTGCAGCTCGAGTAGGGATTGCCCGGATGATCGCACTCGGTGTGATCACGGGTGTCTTTGGGGTTTCGCTTCTTGTCCTTGGGACGTTGACGGACAGCCTCACCGGGGCGTTGTTCTTCCTGCCGATGTTTTTCATCGGCCTGGGTAATGGGCTGGGCATTCCAAGCGCCATCTCCGGAGCTGTGAGCATCCGCCCAGATCTTGCCGGCACGGCGTCCGGGATGCTGAGCTTTCTTCAGGTAGGCGCCGGTGCGCTGGTCTCAAGTGCTGTCGCCTATATGTTCTCGGCCGACGTTGCCGGTGGCGGTGAGATGCCGATGATCCTGGTCATGGTTGTCGGAGGCGTTTTCGGACTGGCGTGTGTGCTCGCCGTCTTCCTTGGCAAGCGGCAAGACACACCAAATGAAGACCGCTGAGCAATCACTCAGCAGCGCGTTTGCTGTTGCTGCGCGGTTAAACTGCCGCGCAACACCTTTCGTACTTCTTCGCGTTTCTGGTTTTCCGAAACGAATGAGACCTGAGATTAGCCGCCCGTAACGCTCATATGCCGGGACACCGCCGGCTGATTGCGCTCCCGGTCAATGACAAAGTCGTGCCCCTTTGGCTTGCGCCCAATGGCCTCGTCAATGGCGTCACTCAGCAGTTCGTTGCCTTCCGAGGCCCTGAGAGGCGCACGCAGATCCGCCATGTCATCCTGACCCAGGCACATGTAAAGCTGGCCCGTGCAGGTCACGCGGACCCGGTTGCAGCTTTCGCAGAAATTGTGGGTCATTGGCGTGATGAAGCCGAGGCGGCCGCCGGTTTCCTCAACCGTGACATAGCGCGCCGGACCACCGGTCTTATAGGGGATGTCCGTCAGGGTGAAGCGTTCGCTCAGGCGTTGGCGCACGGTGGAGAGCGGGAGATACTGATCGGTGCGATCTTCATTGATCTCGCCGAGCGGCATGGTCTCGATCATTGTGAGATCGTACCCATGCTCATGGCACCAGGTCATCATGCTCTCAATTTCATGCTCATTCACTTGTTTGAGCGCGACCATATTGATCTTGATGGCAAGCCCGGCTTCCTTGGCAACGCGAATGCCGTCCATGACTTTGGCAAGATCGCCCCAGCGGGTGACTGCCTTGAATTTCTGCGGATCAAGCGTGTCGATGGAAACGTTGATCCGGCGGACACCGCAATCGTAAAGCTCATAGGCAAAGCGGGCGAGCTGGGATCCGTTGGTGGTGAGCGTCAGCTCGTCCAGAGCGCCGCTGTCCAGATGCCGTCCGAGGCTGCGGATCAGGCTCATGATATTCTTGCGCACCAGCGGTTCACCACCTGTCAGGCGCAGCTTGCGGACACCTTTTTCGATGAAAGCTGTGCACAGGCGGTCCAGCTCTTCAAGGCTGAGAACTTCGCGCTTCGGCAGGAACGTCATGTCTTCTGCCATGCAGTAAACGCAGCGGAAATCACAGCGGTCTGTGACGGAGACCCGCAGATAGGAAACGGCGCGGCCAAAAGGATCGATCATCGGTTTGGGCCTTGCGGATGTCTCTGGTGCCGCCGGTTTCGAAACCACGATATTGCCGTCTGTCACGTTCCGCTCTCCCTCAGAATTGTCTTTGACGGCGGGTCTTCGCCCGCTCATGCATCATATGGAACAAACCGGCATGTTTTCAAACAAAACCGGAGCCAAATGGTACAGTTCCGAATTATGGGTAAACTGGTTAGTGTAGTTCTGTCAATCACGCGCGAGCTTTGCAGGTCGCCGGTGCAATCAATTCTCGTCGCGATAAGCGTCCATGAAACTGCGGATTTCCGCCAGAATCGGCAGAATCTCAGCGATTTTTTCCTCCGGTATCGCCGATTTTATCGCCGACATGTCCGGATCAATCGAGCGGATTGCCGTCTCACGGAATTGCCGTCCGGCTTCGGTGAGCCAGACTGTTTTGCTGCGTCCGTCTTTTGGGTTGGGGCGCATGTCAACCAAGCCGTGGTCCAGTAAACCGCTCAACGTGTGGGTCATTGTCGTCTTGGGAACCTGAAAAGCTTTGGCAAGCGCAAGCGGCGTTTGACCGTCTTTGACCCGTATCAGGTGATTGATCACGCTAAAGTGGGGCAGGGTCAGGCCCTTCGGCAGCCGGGCTTCCATCGCAGCCCGGCTCAATTGGGCGATAATGCCGATTTCATTGAAAAAACTGAACAGCGTATGCCGGGACGCGTTATCCATTCATCATCCGTGTTTCGAGGGGCCAGCGCGGCGTGCGGGCGGTTTGCGGCCCGAATCCCAATCGTCCAAGCATCTGAACAGTTTCTCCCGGTTTGGCAAGCAGGCTGTGCGCTTCGGCATAGTGAGGGGTCATTTCGTCAAATTCCTGCAGCGCCTGGCTCACCGGGTGAAGCGCCAATCCGAGACGTGTCGTTTCCAAGTTGAGCCTCAGCCAGCGGCGGCCAGCCTCTATCTGATCCTGCCGCGTGTTTGCCGGCGTTGTCAGGCTGATATAGGCGGGCGTTGCATGGAGCATTGCCTGGTACATTTTCACGCCTTCCTGAAACCCGGTGGACTCCGGGTCCAGCTGGCTGTCCTTGGTCAGAAGGCCTGCCACCATCAGGCTTTCCAGGAACGGACCGCCGAGATCAATGCCGTCCGGATTCGCATTGATTTCCGCTTTGCCGAAGCGCATCAAATCGACGCTTTCCTTCAAGGTCCGGTGGGTGTTCATTTCCGTCAACCATGCCTTCCAGGTCAGGTCCTTGATACTTTCAACATCCGCCGGATCGGTCCAGACAGAGCCATAGGTCTGGAGTTGCGCCGCCATGGCCTCTGGAATCTGCGTGTCCTGAAATGGCTCCTTGCAAGACCGTCGGTCCATGATATGCGCGCCCAATGGATCTGCGTCCTCTCCCTCTACCAATAAAACATCCCCGATTGGACCATCAGTTCCCTCTGGAAAGAGCGAAATCTCAGTCGAAAAGCCTTTGAGGCTAGCGGCAATGGCCATTTGCTCCAGGAAGCAACCGAGACCAATGAAGATCTGCCGGTGATAAGGGTCAGTGTGAGGGAGATCTCGCGCCGGATCTCTGTGCAGCCGGAATGTGTCCTTGTCAGTCAACTCGATCAGCCAGGGCTGCCGGTTATGCGGGTTTGGAGCAAGCAGGGCGTAAGACAGCGCAAACAGCCGCGGATCTTCGTATCCGCCGGCGCTGCTCCACGGTTTAAGCGCCCTTTCTGGAGTCCGGGTTGCGAGGAATGTGCCGGCCGATGCGGTGGCGGCAACTATCAGACCACCTCCGAGGAGGGCGAGCGTTTTGCGGCGGGAAATTGACATGGAAGGCTCCTATATGATGCGATATCGCACTATATAATACGATTTCGCACTAAATCAAGATGTAGTGCCTAGCGTTCAGTTTTTGGAAGCATGTGCTTTTAAAGTCAGAGAAAAATTGATCTGAAGAGGGGTGGCCGCGTAGGAAAGAGACACACTTAAGAGGCGTTATGACTACAATCGTTTGGTTCCGGCAGGACTTGCGTGTTTCGGACAATCCGGCCCTTGATGAAGCAACTCGGCGCGGCCCCGTGTTGCCGGTCTATATACTCGAAACACTGGATCAATCTGGCGATGACTACCCCTTGGGCGGCGCCAGCCGGTGGTGGCTGCATCACAGCCTGGCAGCGCTGAAAAAAGACCTCCCGGGCCTCGTCTTTCTGCGCGGCAGCGCGCGGCATCTGATCCAGGAACTCGTTCAGGAGACCGGCGCAGATGCTGTTTACTGGAACCGCTGTTATGAGCCGCATGCCATCGAACGCGACAGTGCGCTGAAAGAGGCCCTGAAAACGGACCTGATCGATGCCAAGAGTTTTAAGGCCTCCCTGCTGTTTGAGCCCTGGGATGTCGAAACGAAGACCGGTGGCCCCTACAAAGTCTATTCGCCGTTCTGGAAAGCGACTCAACAAATCAGCGTGCCGGATCCCTTGCCGGCCCCAGAGGAGATTGACTTCGCCGCCTACGACAAAAGCGATAGCTTGTCCGATCTGGAGTTGCTGCCGACCAAGCCGAACTGGGCCGAAGGCTGGGAAGACATCTGGCAGCCTGGGGAAGCCGGTGCCAAAGACCGTCTGATCGAATTTTTGGATCACGGATTGTCCGGCTATGGCGACAAGCGCAACCGGCCGGACTTGCCCAACGTCTCACGCTTGTCGCCGCACCTTCATTTTGGCGATATCTCGCCGAGGCAGGTGTGGTCGGCAACCCAGCATGCAACGGATCGCAAATCCAGCCTTGCCAGCGACGGACACAAGTTCCTATCGGAAATCGCCTGGCGCGAGTTTTCCTATCATCTCCTCTATCATTTCCCGCAATTGCCGGAGAAAAACTGGCGGCCTGCCTTCGACGCATACCCTTGGCGGGAGAGCGAGGAGGATCTCACAAAATGGCAAAAGGGATTGACCGGGTATCCGATGGTCGATGCCGGGATGCGCGAGCTCTGGCACACCGGCTACATGCACAATCGTGTGCGGATGCTGGCTGGCAGTTTTCTGGTCAAGCATCTCCGTCTCCACTGGAAGCACGGAGAGACCTGGTTCCGCGATACGCTGGTCGATGCGGATCTTGCCAACAACTCGGCAAGCTGGCAGTGGGTGGCCGGGTCCGGGGCGGATGCGGCACCATATTTCCGGATCTTCAATCCGATTTCTCAGGGACCGAAATTCGATCCGGACGGCAAATACGTGCGCCGCTGGGTGCCGGAATTGGCAAAGCTGCCGACAAAACACCTGTTTTCGCCCTTCGAGGCCGCGGCCAGTGTCCTGCGGGAGGCAGGTGTCAGGCTCGGAGAGACATACCCGTATCCGATTGTGGATCACGGCAAGGCCCGCCAGGCTGCGCTCGACGGTTATGAGGATGTGAAATCAGCGGGACAAGATGCAGCTTGACCCGTTGTTTTTGCCCGGTATCGTCGCGCCACCAAATTCAGCCTAACCGGACACAGACAAAATGACCGACTCTTCTGCTCCCTGGCCAACCGAACTCAGGGTTTCCAAGGATCGCAAAACGCTGACTGTTGCTTTCAACGACGGGGAGCAACACGAGTTGAGTGCGGAATATCTGCGGGTGTGTTCACCGTCGGCGGAGGTAAAGGGTCATGCACCGTCGCAAAAGAAAACCGTCCCTGGCAAGAAAAACGTCGGGATCATGAAGATTGATCCGGTGGGCAACTACGCCGTCCGCATCCACTTCGACGACCTGCACAATTCCGGTATTTTCAGCTGGACCTATCTTTTGGAACTGGCAACGGACCGGTCAAAGCACTGGGGCGGGTATTTGCAGGAACTCGGTGAGAAGGGCCTCAGCCGGTGAAGTGATGGGCAGCGCGGTTTTCACCGCGCTACCTCTGTTTGATTACTGGGTGATTTCGCGTTCCAGGAAATCCCGAATTTCTTCAGCTATGAACGCGCCGTCTTCTTCAAGGGCAAAGTGCCCGGTGTCGAGAAGATGAAACTCGACGTTGGTCAGGTCCTGCCGGTAGGGATGAGCGCCTTCCGCCGGGAAGATCTGATCATTCTGGCCCCAGACCACGAGGGCAGGCGGCTGATGCTCGCGGAACAAAGCCTGCCATTCCGGATAGAGCGTCAGGTTGGTCCGGTAATCGTAGAACAGCTCCAATTGAACCTCGGCATTTCCCGGACGATCCAAAAGGTATTGAACGTGCCAGTAATTGTCCGGGCTGATGGCATCCGGGTTACGGGTTCCGTGGGTGAATTGCCATTTGGTGCCTTCAATCCCGAGAAACGCGCGCAGAGGCGCTGCATTTTCCTCTGAAGGATCTGCCCAATAGGCCCGTATTGGATCCCAGAACTCCGGCAGTCCCTCTTCATAGGCGTTGCCGTTTTGAATGATAAAACCCGAGACCTTCTCCGGCGCATCGGCGAACAGGCGGTACCCAACCGGCGCGCCATAGTCCATCAGGTAGAGCGCATAATTCTCAATGTTCTTGCGCTCCAAAAGTTCTTCGACCGTACCGGCCAGGCTGTCAAACGTGTAATCGTAGGTCTCGGCGGACGGCATGTCGGATGCGCCGAACCCCTGAAAGTCAGGTGCGATCACGTGATAGTCCGTGGCAAGGTCCGGAATCAGATTGCGGAACATGTGCGACGAGGTCGGAAAGCCGTGCAGCAGCAGCACAGTCGGATTGGCCGGGTCTCCGGCTTCCCGATAAGCAATTCGCAACCCGTCAATCGTTTCGTATCCAAACTTGGTCTCAAACGCGGAGGCGCGTTCTGAGGCGTTGGATGACGCAATCGGTGTGATCAAGGCCGCTGCCAACAAGGCAGCCGAAAGGGTTCTGGTAATCAGCGACATGGGAAGTCTCCTTTTGTAGTGGGTCGCCGGAAACTGCCGGCGTCAGGTTTAGGGTGTGGGTTTCAGGAAGTCTTTGATTTCCGCGTTTTCCGCTTCGAGCTCTGAAATGCGGTTTTGGAGTGCCAGAATGTCGGGGGCGAGCTCTTCCAGCGTGTAGCGCTTTGGAATGTGTTGCGGACAGTTCCAGTCGAGGGCTTCGATCGTCAGGACGACGGCGCGTTCTGGCAGGCCGCGATAACCGTCTTCGCGCAAGGTCGCGATAAAGTTCGGATCGTCCTTGGCATCAATCTGCCGGGCCCGCGCCCAGACTTTCAGACGGCGACGATTTGGGTAATCCATCAGGATCAGGGATACACGGTCATTTTCTTTGAGGTTTCCGGAGCTGATGTACTGCCGGTTGCCGCGAAAATCGGCATAGGCCAGCGTCTTTTCATCCAGAACCTTCAAGAACCCGCGGGGGCCGCCGCGAAACTGAACGTAGGGCCAGCCGGTCTCTGAGACGGTTGCCTGATAGAAGCCATCGCGTTCGGAGATGAAGGCAGCTTCTGCTGGGCCCAGCCGATCGCCGCTGTCTGCCTCCGGAAGATCGAGCGGGGCGTAAGCCTCCCGGGAACCTTCTTCCGTTTGCCGCGCCCGAACTGCTGGGGTGAAGGCAATGGTTGATAATGCGCGTGCCATGACAGGCCTCCGATCAGTAAATGTACCGCTCTGTTCACTTTGATGAGCTGTATATGTACTGAACTGTTCATTAAATCAAGAGAGGACGGGCATGTTTTTTTAGTCTTCTTGTTTTTTATTCATCTAATTTGTAATAAGTATCTGAAAAAATACAATAATATCGATATCCAAAAATTGGATTGAACAGAGGATCAAACTTAATATATATACAGATCAGTACATATAGGAGTGAGCATGCGCCCGAGTAAACGCGATGAACTGGTCCATAAAGCCCAAAAGATTTTCGATCGGGATGGATTTCAGGCGACCGGCATGGACGCGCTTGTGGCTGAGACCGGTATCAGCAAGACAACGATGTTCAAGCACTTCCGCAACAAGGATGAACTGATCCTGGCGACCTTGCGGCTGCGGGATGAGACGTTCCGCAACTGGATGCACCGGAAACTTGACCGGTTCTCAGGAGTGCCAGATCAGCAACTCTTGGCGGTTTTTGATCTGTTGCAGGAGTGGTTCGACCAGCCGGACTTTCATGGCTGCTTGTTCATAAAGGCAGCCTCGGAGTTTTCTGACGGTGAAGCGGCGATCCCGGCGCAGGCCCGCGAACATAAACGGCTCCTGCTGAACGACTTGATTGGGTTGGCCAAGGCTGCCGGTGCAGATCTGCCGGATCAGTTGGGCCGACAGTTGATGCTTTTGATCGAGGGCGCAATCGTTGCAGCGCGCATGGGATACTCCCAAACACCGGCCCGCGATGCATATGCGGCTGCGACGGTGCTGATCGGACACGCTATCGGCAAATAAAAAAGGCCGGGATGCCCCGGCCTTATCTTGATGACATGCGGCTGACGGATCAGCGCTTTACGACGATTTTCGCGCCGACATCCACGCTCTTGTAAAGATGAATGACGTCTTCATTTGCCATCCGGATGCATCCGGAAGAGACCGCTGAGCCGATCGTCCACGGTTCCGTGGTGCCGTGGATGCGGTACAAGGTGTTGCCGATGTAAAGCGCGCGTGCGCCCATCGGGTTGTTCGGGCCGCCTTTCATGTGCGCCGGAAGGATCCGGCCCTTGGCACGCTCGCGCGCCCGCATTTGTGCCGGCGGTGTCCAGCTCGGCCATTCAGCCTTGCGGGTTACGCGGTGTGTCCCGGCCCACTGGAAGCCTTCTTTGCCAACGCCCACGCCGTATTTCATGGCGCGGCCATTGTCCAGGATGTGGTAAAGGCGGCGCTCGGACGTGTCGATGACAATCGTGCCCGGGCTGTAAGGACCGTCATAACGCACGCGTTTGCGCTTGATCGGGGACGGCCCGCCTGGATGATATTTCATGGTGAGCCAGCGTTTGCTCACCGGATCGAAGTACGTTCCTTGCGCACTGGCCGGGGTTTCAAACATGATCGCGCTGATCGCGATTGCCAAAACCAAATAAAAAAGTTTTCTCATAACATTTCCCCGTAAGCACCCAGCCTCCTGACGGAGAGGCGAATCCATGTCTTCAAGATAAAAAGACGTCCTTGCCGTACCGTTAACACTATTGGCGTAATCGAAGCGCGTCTTTCATCTCACGTATCTGTGATCGGCCTATATCGGCCGATATTTGTGCCTCATTGGCAACAATTCATGCCCGTCAGTACAGTCAAAACCGACGGCACACGCATAAGTTAGTCTTTGCAGTCACCCTTTTTGGTGATCCGGAACACACTTTGCCGCCGCTTTTCTAAAATTTCCAATCAATTCCCACGCGTCAGAGCCCGTGGCTGCGATCATACGGATTGATATCTGGCGATTGCCATCCATCCAGACGGCCATCCTGCGGCATGAAGACCTCCATGAGCATTGGATGACAGGGCGCTGTATCGCTGGAATGCTCAGATCCGCAATCTCCGCCAGGACAGGCGCTCATGACGGCGAGCAATCCGATTTCGGCGAAGAGTTCCAGATAGTCGCCCGGCCGCACAGGGCTGGCCTTCATGAAGTACTGACCGGTGTCGCGGGTAAAACCGGTGCACATGAAGACATTCAGGACATCATGCACATGTTGTTCCGCGTCTTCCAGGCTCATGCCTTTGGTCTGTGCAAGCGCACGGGTCAAATTGGAATGGCAGCAATGGTGATAATCAGGACCGCCAAGCGCACGGCCAGTATACGGGTCGCAGCGGGTGCCGATGACGTCGTGCACCGAGCCGCCGAATTCATCGATGCCATACCAGTCGAGGGTATCGGTGGTGACCGTTGCCAGCGGCCGCAGGGTCGGGAAGTTCGACCAGAGACGATCGCCGGTGGTCACGTGCGTACCGTGAAGCGCACGCGTCTTGCCAGAATAAAACCGTTCACTGAGATCTGCGCTATTGAAGAGATTGAGGTCACCTACTTGTGGGCCTTCAATCGAGGTGATCTTCAAGAAACATCCAGCCGGGACTTCAATGCTCGCGGCTTCCCGGGGCGGCACCGTGACCTCACCGATCTTTTCAGCCCCTTCGCGCGCCTTTGCATAGAGCGGCAGGTCAGGGGACGGCAGGGTATCGTTCGGATAACAAATCACCGGGCGGATCGCGCGGCGGTCTGCAGCATCAACGGGTTGGGTCATCGGTGCGTCCAGCAAGGTTTGGCGATGGACGAGTTGTGGCTGGGGCCGGTCCGCGATGCAAGACCGGTTGGCAGAGAAAACGACCTGTCTCCTGTCAAAACTGTAATGATCCGGTGGGACTTATTCGGCCCGGATGTGACGACCATCACGTCACGAGGCGCACGCCTTGGATAGTCTTGTTTCAGTTGAACGGAAGATCCTTGGGAGGACATCATGGCACAGTACGGCGGAAGAAGAACATCTCACATTCGTCAAATGTGCGTGGCCTTGAAACCGTTAAAGCGGACGGACCCCGAAACTCCAGGTGAGGCGTTGAAATCCGACACTGATGATCAGGATTGATAGTCTTGGTGTGCAGGGCGGGACAGTCGGGTTGTGCGCGTGGTTTTGGCGCGGAAACATCAACTCCCTCGGCCGAGCGCACGTAAGCGCATGACATCTATGGCGCCGATGTCGACCTCTATAAGGACGTCTTCGCCAATATCCTTTGCCAGCTGGGCACTGAAACGCTCCAGATTCTCTTGGGCTTGCGCCAGTTTTTGGCGGTCGGCCAGAAGGTCGACCCGGATGAACAAATGGTCGTTGCGATAGCCCACATTGACCGTTTGGATCCGCACCTCGGTGCCTTTGGAACCAAAGGTGGGTTCCCGTTCGAGGTTTTTGTTCACCAGCCGCAAGAGGCGGTTTTTGACATAGATCTCGTGCAAGGCCGTGTTGAGCGGAGGCACAAGGACGTAGCCGCCAAGCGAAGCAACGATCAGTAAGGCGAGACCCTTCTTCCACTGGCCATAGTTCTGCAAAAGAAACACCAGCGCAGCGACAACAATGATGCCAGCAAGATTCGTTAAGAACAGCAGAGCCCCTCCAGCTGCGACATCGATGCCCGCATCCTGCAAACCGAACTCGTCGAGACGCAGACCGATCTCAGAGCTTGCCTTGCTGCCCAAGGCCAGGCCAATTCCGGCAACAGCAAGGGGAGGGACAAGGGCAACCGCGATCGCGACCCCAGCAATGGAGTCGGCGATGCTGGGCCGGGTTTGCGCATAGGCGCCAGCGCAGCCTGCAGCGAGGGCAACGGCGAGATCAATCATTGACGGGCTGGTTCTTGCCAGAATCTCCGGTCCTACGATCCGGGCGCCAATAGCCATCACCCCGATATACCCGATCGTCACCACACACACTGTTCCAGCCAGAACGGTGACAGCCGAACGTCTGATCAGCGCCCAGTCGTAGGTTGCTATGCCAAATGCGAGGCTCAGAATGGGCGCCATCAGGGGCGCAATGATCATGGCTCCAATCACTGTTGCGGTGCTGTTGGCAACCAGGCCCAAAGTTGCCAGGACGGCGCTTAAGGAGAGCATCAGAAAGAAAGGGAAAGTGGCGGCGGAGAACCGCTCCATGCGGGCCGCGAGCTCATTTCCGTTCGTTTTTTCAGATGGCTCCGCATCAGGGCGGGGGCGGAACCACAATGCGTAAATCGGTCGTCGCACGGCGCACCTCATCAATCGCAAGCTGACGTAGGATGCGTTGATGTATAGCGGTTCTCAATCCTGTGAAATTTACGCTTAACCGGGCCGAAGTAGGCGTGTCACATTGTGCAAGCTTCCTTGGTAAATACTTGGCTAGTGACCTGTACCTAACACTCAGAAGGCGCGTTTTCCCGGTCTTGGAGGCCGATCAGTCTGCCGGCTCTTTCTTGGTGACCTTGTACCAAAGGACGGCCACGGCGACCCCGGCACCGCCGAACTTGGCCATTGTCTCCAACAACTGTGCCGTCAGCGGCTCGTCCTTTCCGATGTCGGTTCTGAGGCCAAACATCCCGGACCAGTCATAGCCCGCAATGTCCAAAAGGCTCTGTTCCCTGGTGATCATAAAATAGACAAGTCCGGCGATCATTCCGGCAATCGGCACCAGTGGATACTTCGCCTGGATCGCGCGCTTCCTCTTTTCCTTTTCACCCTGCATGCCACGTTGCAGTCCCTTGAACTGCAGAAACAGGATGAAACCGACGAAGGTCATCATCGGAACCAACATCAACAGTGTTATGGTGCTAACCTCGCCAACAGCGAAAAGTGTGGTCGCTATGACCGCCAGCGTAATTCCCGCAGCAGCATAGGCCGGCCAGGGCGTGTCCGTTGCAAAGCGCACAAGGACAGGATCTTCATAGCTATCGACCGCATCGTGGATTGGACGGCGGGGCAGGGACCGTCCCCGCTCTTGCGGGACAAAACTGTGGTCGCGCTTTCCAAAGGATTTCTGCTGCCGCATTCCCGATCCTCCGCATGTCAGAATTGCTGAGAAGATAGAGAATACAACTTAAAATAGGCTTTCAGATTGCCGTAAATGCTTAGGGAAATGGCCCGGTAACGGAGACTTGGTCTTTTGGCGCAATAACTCCTGGAAAGCCGTTCAATACGTGGCCGTCCCGGCCTTAGAGTCGGGACCAGACCAAAACGATTGGGTCCCGGGTTGCACCGGGACAGCGGAGCGGCAGGTTCATCACCCCGCCAACTGCGTCACCCCAAATTCAGTTCCTTGAAGAAGTCATTGCCCTTGTCGTCGACGACGATGAAGGCGGGGAAGTCTTCGACTTCGATCTTCCAGACCGCTTCCATGCCAAGTTCCTCGAATTCGACGACCTCGACTTTCTTGATGCAGTCCTGGGCAAGCCGGGCAGCCGGGCCTCCTATGGAGCCGAGATAAAACCCGCCATGGGCCTGGCAAGCGCGGCGGACTTGAGCCGAGCGGTTGCCCTTTGCCAACATGACCATCGAGCCGCCGGCAGCCTGGAACTGATCGACATAGGCGTCCATGCGGCCCGCCGTTGTCGGCCCGAAGGAACCGGATGGCATACCGTCCGGGGTCTTGGCAGGACCTGCGTAATAAACCGGGTGGTTCTTGATGTAGTTGGGCAGGGGCTCACCGGCCTCCAGCCGTTCGCGCAGTTTGGCGTGGGCCGCGTCACGGGCAACGATCAGGGTTCCGGTCAGGGAGAGACGGGTCTTGATCGGATGTTTTGTGAGTTCCCCGAGGATCTCGGACATCGGTTTCGTCAGGTCGATCTCGACGACGTCACCACCCAAGTGTTCATCGGTGATTTCCGGCAGATACTTTTCCGGGTGCATTTCAAGCTGTTCCAGGAAAATCCCGTCCTTGGTGATCTTGCCGACGGCCTGACGGTCGGCGGAGCAGGAGACGGCCAGACCGATCGGCAGGGAGGCGCCATGGCGCGGCAGGCGGATCACGCGGACATCGTGGCAGAAGTATTTGCCGCCAAACTGTGCGCCAACGCCGGTTGCCTGGGTCAGCTTGTGGATCTCTTCTTCCATCGCCAGATCACGGAATGCATGGCCTGCTTCCGAGCCTTCGGTCGGCAGATTGTCGAGATAACGGGCGGAAGCGTATTTCGCCGTCTTCAGGTTCATCTCCGCCGACGTGCCGCCGATAACGATCGCCAGGTGATAAGGCGGGCAGGCGGCTGTCCCGAGCGTCAGGATCTTCTCTTTCAGGAAGTCGATCATGCGGTCGTGGGTCAGGAGCGACGGCGTTCCCTGGAACAGGAAGGTCTTGTTCGCCGATCCACCGCCCTTGGCCATGAACAGGAACTTGTAGGCGTCCTCGCCCTCTGAATAGAGTTCGATTTGCGCTGGCATGTTGTTCTTGGTGTTTTTCTCCTCGAACATGGAAATCGGCGCGAGCTGCGAATAGCGCAGGTTCTTCTTGTAATACGCATCGCGCGCACCTTCCCCGAGCGATGCCTCGTCGCCGCCGGAGGTCCACACGCGCCGGCCCTTCTTGCCCATGATGATCGCTGTGCCTGTGTCCTGGCACATCGGCAAGACGCCATGGGACGCGATGTTGGCGTTTTTCAGGAGATCAAATGCGACGAACTTGTCGTTTTCGGTGGCTTCCGGATCATCGAGGATCTTCTGCAGCTGTTCGAGGTGCCCCGGGCGCAAAAAGTGGTTGATGTCCTTGAAGGCTTCCTCGGCCAGAAGGCGCAGGCCTTCCGGCTCGACGACCAAAACTTCTTCGCCGTTGAATTCGGTTGTTTTGACGTGGTCAGAGGTCAGCTTGCGATAGGGGGTTGTGTCTTCGCCTTGCGGGAAGAGGGCGCTGTGCTGATAGTCTGGCGGGGTGACGGGCGCGTTCATGCAAAAAGCCTTCCTGATCTGGCTAGGCGCTGACGGATCAGCCCCTGGCAAAAGGTCTGTGGCGTGTTCTTAAGCAAAATGTTGCAAGAGTCCAAGCCGACATAAGACGCAATCGATCCGGTTTTCGAAATTCGGCGCATAGCCGTTGAGCTTGTTGAGTGCTTGTGAAACAGTGCGCTCAGGAAATTCGTCCGATCTGATCGTTTTCATTTAGCTATTATCTTTGGGGGACTAATGGACTTGTCGTTTTGGGCCCTGTTCGCGCTGACAGTGTTCACCGCCTCAATGGTGCCGGGCCCGAGCACATTAATCGCATTTACCCACGGTGCGCGTTATGGATGGAAACAGGTGCTTGCGACCGCACTTGGAAATATGAGCGCTTCCGTGGTGCAGGCCATCTTGGCCTGTGCCGGTCTCGGCATCGTGCTTGCCAAATCGGCTGTCTTGTTCATGGTCATCAAATATGCTGGTGCGGCATATCTTGTTTATCTTGGCTTTTCGATGTGGCGCAGCGCTTCCAACGGGCTCGATATAGGCGGCGACAAACGGTCAGAAGCGGATACCACCGGGCGCCTTTATCGGAGCGGATTTCTGGTCGCCGCTGCAAACCCCAAGGCAGTTGTGTTTTTCACGGCTTTGTTTCCCCAGTTTCTTGACCCATCGGGAACAGCTGTCACTCAGCTGACCGGGATGGTTGTTCTGATCGCGCTGGTGTCGTTCTCGGTTGCTATGATTTACGGCTTCGTGGGAAGCCGTTTGAGCGTTCTTCACCTGTCGCGACGGTTTATGGGACGGATGCACAAAGCGATTGGCGGTTTGTTCGTTGCCAGCGGCATCGGTCTGGCGGCCTCACGCGGCTGAAGACCGCGCGAGATCCGAAAAGAGCTAGCGGGTCGCCGTCAGGTTGAGCGTGACGGTGACTGCATCGCCGACGGTATCTGTTCCGACACCGGATCCAAGGCCGTATTCAAGACGGTTTAATGTTGCCATTCCATTTGCTGTGGCCGTGTCACCGTTGATGGCCAGTGTAAAGTCCAGGACGAGCGGCATGGACACGCCCTTGATCGTGAGCGTTCCGTTTGCCCGGTAACTGTCGCCTTCCACCCGTTCCACTTTGTCGGCGGTGAAGGTCGCGTCCGGGAAAGCGGCGGTGTCAAACCAGTCGCCATTCGGCAGGGTCCCATCAAACTGGGCGTTGCCGGTGGAGGCGCTGGCCGGGCGGATCGTTGCCGAGATATCGGCGTTCTCCGGCGCGTCCGGGTCAAACTCGATGGATGCGTCCCAGGAGGTGAACCGTCCTGTCAAAGCGCTGCTGCCCTGCTGGACTTCAAACCCAAGTGTGCTCTGCGCCGGATCTACGGTCCATGTCGCAGCAAGTGCGGGCTGCACGGTCAGGAAAGACAAGGTGCAGCTGAGGAGTGCAAGTGATTTCAGTGTCATGCTTTGGCTTTCTCAGAATGTGATTCAAGCGCGTTTTGTGCCGGCTTGGTTGATGTCATCCGCTTCAAGGTGTCGTCCTTGGCAATGAAGTGGTGTTTCAGTGCGGCGGCGATATGGACAACCACCAAGGCGATCAACAGATACGCACCGTATTCATGGAGGATCATGAAAAAGGCTTCGGCCTGTTCTCTTGTTCCAAGAGCCTCCGGATAGGGCAGATGCGGGATCGGCAGAACGTTAAACACCACCGTCGGGATCCCCCAGGGGGATGCGGACACCATGAACCAGCCTGTGATCGGCATTGCGAAGATCAGCACGTAGAGCCCGATGTGGCCGAGATGAGCTGCAAGTTTTTCAAGAGCTGGCATGTCGGCCGGCAGTTTTGGCGAAGGATTTGCCAGACGCCAAATCAGTCTGAAGGCCGCGAGTGCCAGAACAACAAAGCCAACGGACTTGTGCAGCTGGTAGAGCTGAAAAAGGTTCGGATCGGTCTGCGGCAGTTGCTTGAGATAAAGTCCGAAGGCAAGCATACCGATAATGAGCAGAGCCATAGTCCAGTGAAAGAAGATAGCTATCCGGCCATATCCGGTTGGCGTATTGCGATACATGGCGGTTTCCTTCGGCAAACGGGAAGCCTTGGCGAGGCTTCCCGCGTTTTCGCAGATTAGTTGGTTGCTGCTGTCGTCAGTGTTTCCGAGTGGAACGTGATGGTGACCTCATCCCCAACATAGGGCACGAACATGTCCATGCCGAAGTCGGAGCGTTTGATCACGGTATTGACGGCAAAGCCGACCGATTCCTTCTTCGCCATCGGGTGTTCGCCCATTGCTGTGACGTCGACGGTCAGGGTCGCCGGCTTTGTGATGCCCTTGATTGTGAGGTCGCCGGTGACTTCAAGCTGTTTTTCACCGGTTTGCTCGACGCTTGTGCTCTTGAAGGTCGCTTCAGGGAACTTCTCGGCGTCAAAGAAATCGGCGCTCAAGAGGTGCTTGTCGCGATCCGCCCAAAATGTGTCGAGGCTGCCAATCTGGATTTTGAACTCGATCGAAGAGTTTGCCGGGGTTTCCTTGTCGATCAACAGGGTGCCATCCCAGTCGCCAAAACGGCCATCGGTGGTGGAGTAACCAAGGTGATCATACGTGAAGGACAGGTTGGAGTGGGATTTGTCGAAGTCGAACGCAACCGGTTCAGCGACAGCAGCGCCAGCGAGAACGGACAGGGCGAAGGCAGATGTAGCAAGACGGATCATTTTGGAACCTCATCAATATGACTGTTGAAGACGTTCCATGGGGAACGCTGATCCATGACATAAGCGGTATTTCAAAAGCTGCAATTTGACTGACTGTTTATTGAGGGTGAACAATTTGTCATAATTCCGCCGGATGGTTCGGGAAACTCGGCTCGGCGTTCGGTCATTGAGTGCTCAAATTGGTGCGAAATCTGAAGAAACACTCGGCAGCAGTTGATATTGACTGGCGCAGCTGCTTTTGGCCTTGAAACAATCCGGAGTTTGATGAACGTGATACGTGTCACGAAGGCATCAAAGTCTTCAGGCATCTCTTTCGTGTCTCGGTCAATCGAGATTCGTTTCCCTTCAACATCGCTGGTGCTTTGACCCCGAACCGTCTGGAGCTTATCCGTGAACCGTGCAGCTATCGTTTGCCATCGTGGCCTCAGCCTCAAAGCCCCGGAAAACACACTGGCGTCTTTGGAAAAGGCGATCGAGGCCGGCGCGGAAGTGGTTGAGCTCGATGTCCGTCCATCCCGCGACGGTGTCCTCTACGTCTTTCACGATGACACTTTAGACCGGACCACCAACGGATCCGGCCGGTTCGCCGACAAGCTGGCATCCGAGATCGACCTTTTGGATGCCGGTTCCTGGTTTTCAAAAGAGTTTTCCGGTGAACGCGTGCCGCGGTTTGATGCGTTTCTGAAGGCGTGTCAGGACCGGATTGCGGTCTATGCTGAGATCAAGGAAGGAGATCCGGCGAAGGTCAGAGACATGCTCCAGGCCAACGGTCTTCTGGAAACAGCCTGGACGTTCTCCTTCGACCAGTCCATTCGCGCCGAGGCACGGGCCCGTGTGCCTGATCTCCGGCTTATGGTCCTTTATGATCATGTCGGCTCGGTGGAACGGGCGGTCGCGCAAGGTGCGGCAATCCTGGAGTTTCAGGCGCACAATTTGGATGCTGATCTTGCCGCTTCAGCAAGGGATGCTGGGCTCACCACGCAGCTCTTTTATGACGGTGATGATCGCGACGTGTTCGAACTGGCGGTCACATGCGGCATCCAGCAGATGAACATTGACCATGTCGACGTTTTCCGCTCTGTTGAAAACGAAATTCTGACCCCGGCGACCTAGGATTTTGGATCGCAAGCCGGGCCCTGCAAAACATAAAAGGACTGCGACCGGTGACGGGTCATGATGCTGCCTTGAGCCTCAATCGGTTCGAAACGCGGCTTGCAACACGGCTGGTGTTTTTCATTGGCGGACTGACGATGGGAGCATGGTCACCGCTGATCCCGTTCGCACAGCAAAGGCTTGGCGTTGATGATGCCGGGCTCGGTCTTTTGCTTTTGTGCCTCGGTATCGGCTCAGTTCTTTTCATGCCGCTTGCCGGACCGTTGTGCGCCGCATTTGGAAGCCGGCGTGTGATTGTCGGGTCCGGGATCGGTTTGATTGCCGGATTTCCGGCTCTTGGGTATGCAGAGACGATCCCTCTCATGGCCATCGCCGTCTTCCTGTTCGGGAGCTTCCTCGGCGTCATGGAAGTCGGCATGAACTCGCATGCAGTGGATGTTGAGAGTGGATCCGATAAACCGTTGATGTCGGGGTTCCATGCCCAGTTCAGCATTGGCGGGTTTGCCGGGGCAGGCGGGGTCACACTCTTCCTGACGCTCGGCCTGTCGCCTTTCGCTGCTGCCGGGCTGATTGCGCTTGCGAGTCTGTTGCTGCTGATTGTGGCAGCCCCGCGGCTGCTTCCCAATCGCACCGGAGGTTCTTCCGAAGGCGGTGCATTCCCGAAAGGTGTTGTTCTGCTTCTGGCACTCCTCATCGCCATTACTTTTTTGACCGAAGGGGCGGTTCTGGACTGGAGCGCTGCGCTGATCACCGATCAGGGTCTGGTTGACATTGCCCAGGGCGGCATTGGCTTCATGTGCTTTTCAGTGACGATGACGATCGGTCGTTTGGTGGGGGATCGGGTGGTTGCCCGGCTCGGGCCTCGAAACATCCTGTTCTGGGGCGGGGTGATCACCATTGCCGGTATTCTGCTCGTTGCAACGGCGAGCAACCTGGCTTTGTCGCTGATCGGATTTGCTGCGATCGGTGCCGGGGTCTGCAACATTGTCCCGGTGCTGTTCAGTCTGACGGGACGGCAAAAGGTCATGCCGCAAGGCGCGGCGATTGCAGCGGTTGCAACAGCCGGGTATGGCGGAATTCTATTGGGACCAGCGGTGATCGGTTTCGTTGCAGATGGCATCGGCTTGCCAATCACATTTGCCGGTCTTTCCGTGCTAATGGCAATCGTTGCTCTAACCGCTGGCGCGGCCGTTCGAGGTGCTGAGTCCCAATAAGTACTGCTGGTTTGGTGCTTTGTAAGAATACACCTCAGTTGCATTTTTCCAGGATTGGCAATCTGCAATTTAGTTGACTGCTATTTGTCTAGAGTTGAAATGTATTAGCATTTACCGTTCTGGTAGAACTGGGGTGTTGTTGTGGTTCGTCTTATGTTCCTCGCTGTGTTTGTTGAGCTTCACCTAACGTTAAAATTGTCAATGTTATAAAGCGTCGAAACAATCATTCAAAAGCGGTGTTTGGCGTGGTTTTCATTCGGTCGACAGACGTGTCTGCAATGTTTTATGAGCGTGCATTCGCAAAGCTCTCCAGACGACTGTTCCGAGTCAGCTTATTTGCTTTGTTAATTTGCGCGTTCGCCGTTGTGGCAACGGCCGGTGAAGCGCGCGCTGAGTGGGTGGTTAAACGGGTGTCCGGGGTCGTTTACTTCGTGGCGCCCGAAGTGAAAGCGTTCCGCGTTCGGCGCGGTATGGTGTTTCAGCCTGGTTACACGATGGCAACGCGTTCTGGCGCACGAGCGCTGATCGCGCGTGGTGCAGAAACCATCTCTGTCGGTCCGAACGCCAAGTTTGCCCTTTCGAAGTATCGAAGTAATAACCGAAAGACGACGTTGCTTCAGCGCTCTGGCCGCTTGACTGTCGATGTTCAAAAGCGCGGGCGTCCGCATTTTACAGTCGAAACCCCTTTTCTCGCCGCTGTTGTCAAAGGAACGCGGTTTGGTGTTTCGGTAAACAGCCGCGAAGCGCGGGTCTCTGTTGAACGTGGCCTTGTCGAGGTCTCCGATTTGGCGACCGGCCAAACCGCTTCGCTGGGACCAGGTCAAAGTGCCTCAAGCGCGCCCGGCAGCCGGTCGGGCTTGTCGGTGTCCGGTGTGAATGCGCCCTCTGTGTCACCGGGCGCTGCAAGGGCTCCGGCTTTTGCCACTCCGTCAATCGGAAATGTTCCGAGCCCGTCTACAAACACCTCCAATCAAGGCGTTTCGGGAGGCTCAACAAACAGCCAAGGGCAGAATGCTGGTGGCAACACGGGTGGCGCCGGTAATGGGAGCGCGGGCAGTTCTTCCGGGAGCGGCGAATCCGCTGGCAACAATGGAAGTGGCAACGGGAATGGCAACGGCAATTCCGGCAACAACGGAAATGGCAACGGCAATTCCGGCAACAACGGAAATGGCAACGGCAATTCCGGCAACAACGGGAATGGTAACGGCAATTCCGGTAACAACGGAAATGGCAATGGCAATTCCGGTAACAACGGAAATGGCAACGGCAATTCCGGCAACAACGGGAATGGCAACGGCAATTCCGGCAACAACGGGAATGGCAACGGCAATTCCGGCAACAACGGGAATGGCAACGGCAATTCCGGCAACAACGGGAATGGCAACGGCAATTCCGGTAACAACGGAAACGGGAACGGCAATTCCGGCAACAACGGAAACGGGAACGGCAATTCCGGCAACAACGGAAATGGCAACGGCAATTCCGGCAACAACGGAAATGGCAACGGCAATTCCGGCAACAACGGAAACGGGAACGGTAATTCCGGCAACAACGGAAACGGGAACGGTAATTCCGGCAACAATGGAAATGGAAACGGCAATTCCGGTAACAACGGGAATGGCAACGGGAACGGCAACGGTGGAGCTGATACAGGCGGTCGTTTGTAACGCCATTGGTGTTTGCGTACTCAAGCTATCGGTTGGGGAGCCGAAACCTGATGCCAAAGCGTCCTGATAGGATGCAAGCCGGAGTGTATCGAACATTTAGAGGTGGGATTGGGCGGGCAAAGTGCGATTAGGAGCAATTTCGGCTGACTTAAAGAGATTTCTTGCAGCGATCGTGTTTGCAGGCCTGATGGGGGCAGGACTTTTGGCGCTGCAAGCTGTCCGCGTTACGGACGGGCTTGACCGGTTGCTATGGGAACACCGGTTCACCGCGTCCGAGCGTCCGGTCACAGGAGATTTGCTCTTTGTCGATATTGATGCGCGGTCGCTCGAGCAACTTGGCATATGGCCAATTCCGCGGCGAACCTACGCGGATCTGATCGACAATTTGTCCGAAGCCGGCGTCACTGAAATCGTTTTTGATATCGATTTCAGTTCGGTCTCAACTCCAGAAGATGATGCAATTTTTGCGGCGTCCATTGAGCGTGCAGGAAACGTCAGTCTCGCAGCGTTCCGCCAGGCGGCAACCGGTGCAGAGGACGAGTCTGAAGAAATTCTCAACCAGCCAATAGCGGAATTTTTGGAGGTCGCCTGGCCCGTCGTTGTGATGGTGCCGGTGGAGGCCGACAGCCGGATCTGGCGAAACATCTACGGGTTTGAACTAAACGGCGTCGAGGAGCTGTCCGCCGCAGCCTATCTCGGCGGCCATACCGGCGCAACCTCAGGGGCCTTTTGGCTGGATTACAGCATCGCCATTGATCAGATGCCCCGGGTATCCATGATTGATGTGCTTGAAGGAGACGTCGCCAATACGACCCTCTTTGGAAAAAAGGTCATCATCGGAGCAAGCGCTCAGGAGCTGCGGGACCTGTTTCCAACACCCGTCTACGGCATCCTTCCTGGCGCCATGATACAGGCCCTTGGGGCTGAAACGCTCATGCAGGACCGGGCGTTGATTGTCCGTGGCGCAATGCCTGCTGTATTATCGGTTCTTCTTCTGTTTGTGCTGCTCGCAACAACGAAAAGGACAGGCCTCAGCACGAAACTGGCCGTGCTGGTCGGCTTTATGTTGCTATTGGAGCTTGCCGGGTATTTTGCCCTTCAAGAACGTCCAGTGCTGATCTCAACGGCGTCCGCGCAAGCGCTGCTTGTCGCCTCTGCGATTGTCATCATTTTCCAGGAACTTGGCCTCAGGAAACTGATCTCTCAGCTCTACCAGATCAGCCAGCGCAATACGGTCCGTATGCTGGGACAGGTCTTTGACGACAGTTTTGATGCCATCGTGGTGATTGATCGATCGGAGAAGATTACAGCATCGAGTGAAGTCGCGCGTCAGCTCTTTGGTCTGAACGCCGTTCCGAATGCAAGTGGCCGTGACGCACTGCCAGCTGAACTGGTGGATGATGCCGTTGCGGTGTTATCCGACACAACAGAGGGCAAACCTGAACCCAAACTCCTCAAGATGACTGGGGAAGATGGTCAGCTGCGCGTTATTGAGTATGTGGTAACGCGCTCTGAAAAAACGGTAACCAGCAAAAAAGGGAAACACGCGCGGGAAAATGAGGCGCTGGCGTGTCTGACCTGCCGGGATATTACCGAGGAATACGAAGCCAACAAAAGGCTGGCTTATCTTGCAAGGTTCGATCCTGTCACGGGGTTGTTCAACCGCAATGGCTTCGAAGACGAGATGCCAGCAACCGTCGAAAGAGCCGGATTTGATGGGCAGGTCCTTTGTCTTGTTCAATTCTCGATTTCCAACCTTGACCAGATCATCGCCTCACTGGGTTTTTCCTACGGGGATTTGTTGCGAAAAGCGGTTGCGGACCGCGTGACCCAGCATTTTGACACGGAAGTCACCTGGGCGGCGCTTACGGCCGATGTATTTGCCGCAGCCTACATTTCGGAAGAAGGGGAGGTCTGCGCTGAACGGTTCCTCGAGACAGTGCAACAAGTCGTTGGCAAAGACTATATGATCGAGGGATCCCGGATCTCTGTCCGGCTGGATTTCGGATACATCGTCGACCACTACGCGTCCGAAATAGACGAGCTGCTCAAAAAATCCGGCAACGCGCTGGCCTTGTCGCGAAGAAGTGCTCAGCTGGCCTGCGTGGCTTTCCGCCCGGAAATGAATGATACGTTGCAGCGGCGCCGAAGCCTGGAAACCGAGCTCTTCAAGTCGATTTCACGGAACGAACTCCGGATGGTTTACCAGCCACTGATTGATCTGCGGAGCCGGGAAATCATTGGCGTGGAAGCTCTGCTGCGTTGGCGGCACGGAGAATTGGGTGAAATCTCACCCGTGGAGTTCATCCCGATATCGGAGGAAAACGGGTTTATCGTCGAATTAGGAGCCTGGACCTTGCACCGGTCAATGGAAGAGGTCGGTCAATGGAACAGCAACATCAATCTTTCGGTCAATGTGTCCGCCCTCCAGTTTTCGCGGGGCGATATCGTCGCTACCGTTGAAGATGCGCTCAAGGCCACGAAATTTCCGGCCGACCGGTTCGATCTGGAAATCACAGAATCGCTGTTTATTGACGAGACCATTGATGTCCGCTCCAGCATGCAGGAACTTGCCGAGCTGGGGTGCTGTTTCTCTCTGGATGATTTTGGCACGGGATATTCGTCGCTGGCCTATCTTCAGAACTATCCATTTTCCAAGATCAAACTGGACCGGATGTTCATATCGAAGGTGACAACCAACAAGAAGGACGTCGCCCTCATTGAAGCTGTCCTGCATATGGCCAAGGCCTTTGGGATGGAAACCGTCATGGAGGGCATTGAAACCGAGGAACAGACGGAAACGCTCCTCGGTCTCGGGTGCCGTGTCGGACAAGGCTATCTTTTCGGGCGCCCTATGAGCGCTGCGGACCTTGCGCAACTTCTTCGCAGGTCCGCCTAACCGTTTTTAGAGGCCGAGGCCGCCGAGACAGCTGTATTTGATGTTCAGATAGTCATCGAGGCCGTATTTGGAGCCTTCGTTGCCGATGCCGCTGTCCTTGACACCGCCGAAGGGGGCAACTTCTGTTGTGATAACGCCTTCATTAATCCCGACAAGGCCGTATTGCAGGGCTTCCATGACGCGGAAGGTCCGGCCGAGATCCTGGGTGTAGAAGTAGCAGGCCAGGCCGTATTCGGTGTCGTTTGCCCGGTCAATTGCATCTTCTTCGGTTTCGAATTTGAAGAGCGCTGCCAAGGGGCCGAACGTCTCTTCGTTCGCGACTTTCATGTCCGCGGTTGCTCCGACAATCAGTGTCGGCTCGTAGAAAGTTCCCGGACCGTCGCTGCGCTTGCCGCCGGAGATCAGCTCACCGCCTTTTGCAAGAGCGTCGGCCACATGGTCGGCCACCTTTTCAAGAGCTGCTTCATTGATCAACGGGCCTTGTGTGCTGCCATCCTCCAGACCGTTGCCGGGTTTGAGTTGTGCGGCAATCGCGTCCTTCAGCTTGGCCGCAAAGGCATCGTAAACACCGGCTTGCACGTAGATCCGGTTGGCGCAGACACATGTTTGGCCGGAATTGCGGAATTTCGAGGCGATTGCTCCCTCAACGGCCTTGTCCAGATCCGCATCGTCGAACACGATGAAAGGCGCATTGCCGCCAAGTTCCATGGAGATCTTCTTCATCTTCTTGCCCGCGTTCCCGGCCAGCAGTTTGCCAACGCGGGTCGAGCCGGTGAAGGTGATCTTCCTCAAGAGCGGGTTTTCACACATTTCTTCGCCAATCGCCGGAGCGTCGCCAGTGACGATGTTGACCACACCGGCCGGAATACCGGCTTTTTCCGCAAGAATGCCGTAAATCAGAGCGGAGTAGGGTGTAAATTCAGCCGGTTTCATCACCATGGTGCAGCCCGCTGCGAGGGCCGCACCGAGCTTGCGGGCAATCATGGAGTTCGGGAAGTTCCATGGCGTGATCGCGCCGACAACGCCGACAGGCTCCTTGGTCACCAGGATGCGACGGTCCGGCCACGGAGACGGAATTGTGTCGCCATAGACCCGTTTGCCTTCTTCGGCAAAGAACCGGATGTACTTCACACCAAGAGCGATTTCGCCTTTGGCCTCGGCGAGCGGTTTGCCCATTTCAGTGGTGAGCAATACGGCCAAGTCGTCGATCACCGCCATGATCTCATCGCAGAGCTTGTGCATGAGTGTAGCGCGGGCTTCTGCGGTCAAGGCCTTCCAGGCCGGCATGGCCTTGTGGGCCGCATCGATGGCGCGTTTTGTCTCTTCCCGGCCGCAGACCGGAATGGTGCCGATCACATCTCCGGTCGCCGGGTTGGTCACTTCCATTGTTTGGCCGCTGTCGGCATCCACCCAGGACCCGTCGATGTAGACTTGCTGTTTCAAGAGCGCCGGATTGAGAGACATAGAGAACTCCGTGACAAAGGGGCAGGAACCGGGCGAGTGCCGGTCTGAGTTGTTCAAGTGATAGGCAGATCACCAAGGGTCTGGCAAGGCAAAACACTGTTGTAACAGGTCACCGCCCAAACACGGCGTGGACGTGTTTGGGCGGTGAACGAAGAAGCGTTGAACGGATCGGTGATTGCGCTGGATCAGCTGCCGCCAAGCCGGCTTTGCAGGGTCGCGATCTCATCGGCAAGGGACTGGGCCTGCTTCTGGATGCGATCAAGGGCGACCCGCATGCTGTCGAGATCTGCGGTGGTGTCTTCTGCAACAGGCGGAGACCCGCGCCCGACCAAAAGCCAAGTCGGGCTGACGTTCAAAAGGCCTGCAAGCAGGATGAGCTTGTTGGACCGCGGCTCGGAACGGTCGCTTTCCCAGCTTTGCAATGTAGAGGTTTTGATGCCGAGGCGGCGCGCGAGCTGGGCGGTGGACAGTCCGGCAATATCCCGTGCCTTACAGATCCGCTCTCCCAGGGTGTAGTCGCTGCTGCTGTTCGACATGTAGTTGGCTCCGGTGTCCGCAGGTGTGCCGATAGCCGGATAAACGGTCTGATCGTCTTCCTGCGGAACTTCAATTTTCTTTAGATTGGTCATGGGCCGGACCCTCGCATGTTGTGGCGGTGCACCGCAACAGTCAGCCGGCGATTTGTCGGAAAAAGAAATTTGGGTGGCGGAAATCCGCGCCGGGTTCGCTAAAAATGCCGGTGATCGTTTAGCCATGTCTGGCAGTTTCTGCTCGCAATAAATACGACCATCAATACTCCCGCTCAAAGAATATGCCGGCTTTCGACGACCCATCCGCTCCGACTTCGCCGCGAACCTTCAGGCCGCGGTCGAGGTCAATGTCGACTTTCACACGGCTGGAGCCGCTGGACGCACCTTGCTCGACACCCAAGTAGATGTTGTCGTTGATATAGCGGCCAACCGACACCGATGGTCCATCTTCGCCGGATGTGTCGATGTCGATTGCGTCAAGGCCGAGAGACTTTCGTATCTGGGCAAGCGGTCCGCTGTCACTGCCGCCGGTCAGGGTTGCAACGGCCGCTCCAAGCTGGGCGACCTGAGTGGCAGACAGGTTGCCGACAGATTTGCCGAACAAGAGTAGTGCCAGGACTTCATCCTGTGGCAGTTCCGGGGAGGATGTGAAAGCGATTTGCGGATCATCCGCTTCACCTGTGACCGTGATCGTAATGGTGGTGTCACTGACGGTCGTGGTCGCAACAAACTCCAGAAATGGTGTGAGGCTGCCTTCAAATGTGGCGCGGCCCGTGGAGAACGTTAAACGACGGGTCAGGATGTCCAGCACGCCGCGGCGCAAGGTGAACGCGCCGATGGCTTGGGGATCGGCGGTTGTTCCGACAATCTTCAAGTTGCCCTGTAGTTCTGCATCAAGGCCGCGTCCGCGAATGAATATACGGCCAGGTGCCGATACCAGAACATCAAGGCGTGGAGGGTTGCTGCGTTGTTCGGTTTGCCGCCCGCTGTCGCCGCCGCCGAGCTCTTCAGCCTGGCGCCGGACCGCGGCAGACGCATTTAGGTGGCGGACATCGACAGGGGGGATCGCCCCGGGAAGCGACTCTGGAATGGAGACATCTGCCTTGTTGATGGTCACTGTGCCGCCGATCAGCGGCGATCCGGAGGCCGAGGCGAGGGGACCGGTGACAGAAATGCTGGCATCGACTTCTGCGTTGACCAGACCTGGATCAATGTAGCGAGCCTTGTCGAGGGAAAGGTTGAGATTAGCTGGCGACCCGTCTTTCATTCCGACGGTACCGGATGCCGACAAAGATCCACCGGTTGCAAGATCACCGGCAATGCCATTGAGCGAGGCTTGATCCTGGGTAACATTCGCCGAACCGCGAATGTTTTGCACAGTCAGACCAGTTGAAAGACTGGTTACCTTGAGGCCGGATGGCGCCGCTGTGAGGTTATAGGCTGGAGATTGCGCACTGCCGCCGATGGATCCGTTCAAGTTTATTCCGCCTTCCGCGCGGATACCCGCCTCCAGCAGTGGCCGTCTCAAGGCCGCTGTCGGAATGGTCCCATCTACAGTGATGGCGAGTGGCTGAGGCGCAGTTAGCCCGACGGTGCCGCTGGCGCTGACAGACAGTCCGTTGGCATCGGACACCTTGGTGGTTTGAGATATCTGATTGTTTTTCAGAGTACCGTTTGAGTCTAGCGCCAGAACCGAGAGCCCATTGTCCCGCAAGGGAGATGCTGTGAGGCCGGTGCCGGACAGAGCCCAGTCAACTTCCGGGGCTGATGTGCTGCCTTTTGCATTTACCGTTCCGGTCAAAGTGCCGCCGATGCCGAGCGCCGACACAAAAGCGTTCGCCAGTGAAAGGGGCACTGCGTTCAGATCGGCTTGCAGGCCCAGAGCCTCGCCGGCAGATCCCGAGATTGACAAAGACCCTTGACCGAGCTCAAGTTCCAGCGGGGTGATGTCGGCTGTCCCATCGCCATAGGTGATCGTGGCAGGCTGCTTTAACTGGCTGGCGATGCCCTGATAATTCAACACGAGCTGATTGAGTGCGAGCGCATAGCTCGTGGCAGTGGGCTGGGACAGGACAGCGGCAAGGGTAAGGCCGTCTTGTGCACCATCCTCAAGCTTTACATCGGCCGTCAGAGCCGTGCCGCCGCTTTGCGGTTTTGCAGTCAGGGCCACACTGCGCACTGGGGTTGCTGCCGTGATCAGATCGTTCACGACAAGATCGGCCGACACCGTTTTGGGATCATAGGGACGCGCGATATCGGCTTTCAGCTGAAGACTGCCGATGTTGACTGAAGGAACGTCGATTTCAGAACCGGAGAGATCCAGCAGAAGTTTTCCAGCATCAGGATCGGCGGTAAGCGTTCCTTCAAGGCGGCCGCCAAGCTCTGTCAGGGCCAAGGGGGATATCGCTGCAAGGTTCGGCGCGTCGATCTTCAAGGAACCACTGAGCGTCTCGACAGGGTTTTCCAAGTCGGCGACAGCAAGATCGCCGGAAATTGTGTTTTCCGCCACTCTCACGGCCAACGGATTGAGATCCGCCGCGCCATCAGCGCTTTTGAGATCGACATCAACCGAGACGGTCTGCCCGTTCAGGTCTGCGGACCCATTGACGCTGGCGGACGGTGCCGACGGATCGGCGGTCGCCTCGATGTCCAGTTCTAGATTGTCGAGGGGAGTGCCGGCCAGGAGGATCTGTTTGGATTTCACATCCGCGGTGATGTCCAGCCGGTCCAGCTGGCCGGATGTTTCAGCACTGAGGTCCAGCGCGCCGCCCAACTGCGGATCCGCCAAAGCGAGATCGGGGAGGGACACGGTGATGTCGGAGGCAAGGGTACCGGACACATAGTCCGCAGATCCGGCCAGTGTCAAATTGGTGTTTGTCAGCGTCAGACCTTCAACCGAGACATCGTCAGCACCAGCAAGTTTGACGGTGCCTTTCATGTCCGTTCGACCAGTGAGCAGCGCATCGGCTTGCGCCGTGCCTGTCCTGAGATCTTGCGCGACGGCCTGAAGATTTGCTGTTCCTTCCAACGCTGAGGGGTCCAGGTCGAAATCCACGCTTGCCGTCACAGCCCCGCCAAGATCCTGTCCTGCAAGTTGTGAAAAGCGGCTTAGATCGGACAGGGTCAGGCGGCCAGTTCCTGCGGCCTTTTCCGCGCCCAGCTCAGTCTCGGACAGATTAAGGCTCGCGAAATTGGAGGTGAGGGCGAGGGCGCTCAAATTGAGTGTTTGCGATGCGCCATTGACCGATCCATTGGAGTTGAGTGCCAAAGCACCCGTGACAAACTGGATTTCAGTCATCAGGCCCTGCAAGCCATCGGCCGTCAGGGAGAGATCAAAGGGGGTCGTCAGCACGTCCGGGGTGAGATTTGCGCCGCTTCCCTTTGCCGCCAGTTGGATTTGACCGCTGCGAATTTCGGTGGTTTCGAACGAGGCCAGTCCAATGTCTGTTGACCAGGCGACCGACGACATGTCGCCATTTGCGGAGAGTTTGACCGTCAGTGGTCCGAAGGCAATCCGTCGGTCACCGAGATCGAGTGCAATCAGAGAATCTCCGCCCGCGCTGACCGCCAAGTCTGCATCGGCCGACAAACGATTGTTTTCAAGCGCACCTTGGGCTGACAGGGAAACGGTTTGTGTTTTCAGGTTGATTGCGCCGGATTGCGGCGCGAAATCCAATGTGAAATCTGCCTTGCCAGTGGCGTTGGTGGTTCCCAGCAAAAAGGCATGCGCTTCGGGCGGCGCCAGTGGGGCGAGGTCGCCGTCAAGGTCAAAGGTCAAGTGGCGGGCCGCCGCAGTTTCGGCAAGCTTGGCCGTGCCGGAGACCGTCTGGCGTCCATCAAGAGCGATGCTGAGATCCGCGGCCCATTCATTGAGCGGGCCGCTGCCGGTCAGCTCAAGGCCGAGGGCCGGAAGGTCTGGAACATCAAGCAACCGGGCTGCCAAACCACCGCGCGGTTCGGACACCTTTATGTCAAAGGCCAAGGTTTCTTCCGAGGGGGCGAACTCTGCTTTTGCGGAGAGGTGCGCGTCTACACCGTCGATCCGCCGGACGTCCAGGTTGGCCGAAAAGATTGCCGGATCCATCGCGGCACCGCCTGAGCCGGTCAATGCCAATGCAATTGGTGTCCCGAGAAGGGGCTCGCCGAGATTTATCTCCGAAATGCTGAGCGATCCGAGTGCAACATCAAGAGGGAGCGCGAAAGATGATCCTGTTTCATCGGTGCTTTTGGCGGGCTGTGTCTTTTTCGAAGCCGCGGGAAGCCGGTTCAGGTCGAACCGGGAGGCGGAGATGTCATTGACTTGCAGTATGCCGGAGATGAGCTGAAGCGGAGACCATGAAACGCTTAAATTATCCGCTTCGAGCCAGGTGCCCAAGTCATCGCCGAGCGCAATACGTTTGGCCGAAAGGTCGAGGTCAAACCCAAGATAAAGGTCTTCGACAGAGATTATTTGGGAGGGGGAGGATGCAAGATCGCTCACCATGTTGGAAACGAGTGTCCGTCCTGCAGGAAATTGCAGGATTGCGATTGCGACAACTGGGATTGCGACCGCCAGTGCGACCAGCAGTCCAATGATCCTCAGGGCTAGATTTACAAAACGCATCGGCGTTAGAAGGCCTGGCTTAGTCCAACATAAAGGGCAAAACTCGGGTCGTCCTTTTCCGGGTCGAGCGGGACGGCCGCATCGACTCGCAGGGGACCTATGGGCGTAAAGTAACGCAGTCCAGCGCCCACGCCTATCTTCAGGCCATCAGAAAAATCAGGAATGGTATCTTCATAGGCATTGCCCGCATCGACAAAACCGACGACGCCGATGGTCTCGGTGATCCTGACGCGGACTTCGCCGGACATTTCGATGAGCGAGCGCCCACCGACAACTTCACCATTTAGCCGCGGGCCAACGTTCCGGTAAGCGTAGCCGCGGATTGACCCGCCGCCGCCTGCAATGAGACGGCGGTTTGCTGGCACGGCCGACACAGACGGTGCGATGATTGATCCGGCGGACAGCTTTCCGGCAAGAATAAAGCGTTTTGCTTCATCAAGAGCGTAGTAGCTTGAAACGGTTCCTTGGAGGAAACCCATTCCGTTGCCGTTCTTGGCATCATAGGCCGGCTCGCCAAAGAGCGCCGCAAAGACACCCTTTGACGGATTGAGCTTATCGTCCCGGTTGTCGAAGGTCAGATCCGCCGGAAGCCCGACAAGAAGATATTGGTTGTCGCCAAATGCGTCTTCTTCGTCGGCATACTGGATTTCAAAGCCGGCCCGGCCCTTGATCTGCTCGCTGAACTCCCGGCTCAGGAATGCGTCATAAGTCAGCGTCCGGCTGATGTAGGCATCCGGGTTTTCTTGCTTTGCTTCAAGGCTTGTCGTGAAGCTGGTGAGAGGGCCGAAAACACCGGGTTTTTCAAATGCAATGCGGGCGGAGTATTCCTGGTTGGCAATGCTCTCGGACCCGATCCGGCCAATCGAGCCTTCGACCGACAGGGTTTCCCCCCCACCAAACAAATTGCGTCGGCGCCAATAGGCTTCCGCGCTGAAGCCTTCGGTACTGGACCAGGACGCGCCTGCGCCGATGACATGGCGTTTGCGCTCGGTAACCTGGATGGTGATCGGCAAGGTGCCATCCGGTCTTGCAATGTCGCCTTCGACAAACCGGATGGAGGAAAAGATGCCGAGGTCGTTCAAGCGTTTCCGAGCGCGTGAGATGTCTTCGGGCGAATAGATGCCACCTTCCGGGATCATTGCCTGTTGGACGACAAACTCCGGCTTTGTGACTTCGGTGCCTGAGACCGATACCTTGCCGAACTTTGCCTGCGGACCGGCATCTGCGATCAAAGCGACGTCCAATCGATCGGAGCTGTGGTCTGCCGTAATCCGGCGCTCTGCGATTTTTGCCTCCGGATAGCCGCGTCCACGCAACATCGTGACTATTCGGCGCTCGGCACTCAGAATTTTGCCGGAGCCTGCGGGCTCTCCGGGAGCAAGACCCCAGAAAGCAGGGTCGGTCGAGAGTTCGCCGCCGGGGCTTTGTACTGTGACAGTGCCGAATGTGAAAGCCGGGCCCGGGTCGACCAGGATCTTAACCTGAACAGGCCGCCCGTCCGGCAAGCCGGCACGTTCAAGCGCGCTTTCAAGCGGCAGTCCATTAAGGGAAATGCTGACTGTGCCGCCGTAGCGCCCATCGGCATAAAGGCGGGCGATCAAACGTTCCCGGTCCGACAAGGACCGGGCGATCAACCCGGCTTCACCCGAGGGCGGTTTCTTCACTTGCTGAACCAGAAGCGACGTGGCGGTCATTTCCTTGGTCAGATCAGCATCACTGCGCTCAGATACAGCAACCTCTGCCTCATAGGCGATGGGATCCGGGACGGCGGCCTCTTCTTCCTTGCCGTTTTCAAAGAACTTCCAGCCGAAAATTTCAAATGAGTGTGCGGGCTGTGGCGCCAACAGGAGCGGTACTGACACGCTGAGGGCCAATAGTGAAGACGTGGACAGCAAAAAGGGTGCCGCGTTCTTTATGTTAACGCGTGCATCTCTTGCGCTTGAGCGCAGGCGCCGGACATGTCCGGACGCTTGAGACGGTAGACCCTTCACTCACTGCCGCCTGTTCAGGTTTAAGGTCGGCATGACCAAGCACTTAGCGTCCTTTGTCATGCCATCAACTTATCTGCAATTGCAGCCCCTACATGGCGCAGCTTAGTTGGCCATGGTTAAGAGGCTGTCAACATTGATAGACCATGGAGGCAGGCCGAATGCAAGGCGGCGGTTTGACCTAGCGGAACAGCTAAAAAAGCGGCTCGTCTTCCGGTAGGCCCATGAGCCGCCGGGCGGCGGTTAGCGTGTTGACCATCAGCATGGCAATCGTCATCGGTCCGACGCCGCCAGGCACCGGCGTGATGGCGCCGGCGTGTTCTGCGGCTTCGTCAAAGGCGACATCGCCGACAAGGCGGCTTTTGCCTTCACCCTTTTCCGGTGCCGGGATCCGGTTGATGCCAACATCAATCACTGTGGCCCCCGGTTTGATCCAGTCGCCCTTGATCATCTCCGGACGTCCGACGGCTGCAACGACAATGTCGGCTGCGCGGATAACGTCGGGCAGGTCCTTGGTGCGGCTGTGAGCGATGGTGACGGTGCAGCTTTCCTGCAATAGCAGCGAAGCCATCGGCTTTCCGACGATGTTCGATCGGCCAACCACAACGGCGTTCTTGCCGGACAAGGTGTCGCCGAGCGTGCGCTTCAATAGCACCAAGCTGCCCGCAGGAGTGCAGGGGACAAGCGCACTGTCGCGTTCGCCGGCGGTCAAAAGACCAACATTGATCGGGTGAAAGCCGTCGACATCCTTTTCCGGCTTGATCAAGCGCAGAACCTTGCTTTCATCGATATGGCCGGGCAGGGGAAGCTGCACGAGGATGCCGTGAATGTCCGGATCGTTGTTCAGCTGATCGACCATGCCTAGCACTGCGCCTTCGCTGGAGTCGGCAGGCATGGTGTGCTTCACGGAATAAAAACCACACGCTTCGGCAGCGCGGTCCTTGTTGCGGACATAGACCTGGCTTGCCGGATCTTCTCCGACAAGAATAACCGCAAGGCCAGGGCGTTTGCCGGTTTCGCTCAAAAGCTTTGCTGCGCGTTCGGTAATCTCACCACGCACGGATTCTGCAATAGCTTTTCCGTCAATGATTTGAGCTTGTGGCATTCCGCCTCCCTTTGAACCTGAGATCGGTTTTCTATTCCTATCCAGTGCTCAGCTATAGAGCGCCCGTCGCTTCTGTAAAATGCGGAAAACGTCTTATCGTGCTCTGCATTCGCCATTCATGTTCAAGTTGCAGTTACAGCGATTTGGCGAATGCGTTCAATTCTGAAATGGCGCAGACGATGTGATAGAGCGAACTGGCAGGTGCGGCCTCGTCTTCAAACGAGCCGTCAACATGCCATTTGTCCCGGTAAAGGCCAGCGGGCACGTCCTCAAAATAAGCTGTGAGCGCTGCAACGGAGAGCGAAATGTCGGCCGTATAGGCCTCACGTTCCGCGCCGACCGATATCCCGGCCAATGCAATGGCTGCCTTGATCCATTCGGTTTGACCCCAGAGCCGCGCGACTGGGTCGCGCGCGCTGAAGTCGTCATTGATCGACATGAAGGTTGCGCCGCGGCTTTCGTCAATGCCGTAGGTCCAGCCGATGTCGTAGAGCCGCCGTGCTGCGACAAGTGCATCCGCATCGGCCCGGCTTGTGCCCCACCGGACCAGCAGCCAGGCCCATTCAAAATGGTGGCCGGGCTCCAAAATCCGTCCTTCGTCTCCGGGCAAAGGGCCCCAGTGAAGATCGAAAAACTCGCGCAATCCACCGTTCACCGGGTCGATCAGTTTGGTAAGAGCCAGCTCGGCCAACTCATCAGCCATACCCGACCACATCGGGTCGTTGGAGGCGCTTTCCCAAGCCATTGCAGCTTCAAACAGGTGCATGTGGGGATTGGCACGCAGAGGGATGCGGTCCGGATTGTCCTCCCGGAACCCGATCACCGGGTGCTTGTAGCTCTTGACCAATACTTCAACGAGTGACTTTGCATCTGCTTCGGCGCTGCTCGCGCATGCCGGGATCTTGTCGGCCATGTGGGCCAAGGCAAAAAGCACGAACGCCTGATTATAGAGATCGAAGCGCGCATCTGTCAGGGTGTTGTCCATGGCGGCGGTGGCTGCAAAGGTGCCATCCGGCATCCGGTAGGTGTCCGAAAACCAGGCCCAGAGCCGGGTGGCAATGGTCTCCGATGGGCCTTTCCAGCCAAGCCGGGCCCCTTCAAGGAAAGAGTAGATTTGCCGTGGAATAACACGCGCCCTGCGGTCTCCCGGCACACCTTGCTGGGTTGCAAGGTCGATGGAGTCGTAACACTCGCCCGTGTCTGAAATTACGCCGCCTGCGTGCCAGGCGGGCAATGCGTCTTCCGTCAGCCAGCGGGTCAGATCGTCGGCGAGTTTTTGGACGTGCGCGGTTTCAGAGGACATGGTCACCTATCACGTTACCGGGTGCATTTTGCAGAACCTGCTGGCAGGAGTGGGCGGCAGGTTAGACCAACGTGGCAAACAAGCAAACCGGTAATCTGATCAATGCGTTTTCGCGTTTCTATTGCCGGTAAGACGGCGCTGAAGGCGCTTACTCAGAAGCACGGTCCGGTAACAGGTAGTAATCACCTTTGGTATCGGTGTGAATGTGATGGCTGATCTGAAGGCCGGTGGGGCCGTCCAGTGTACCGGCCATAATTGACACAACGTCCTGGCCGTCCGGCTCCCAGAAGAGCTGGCTACCGCAGGCTGCGCAAAAACCTCGGCGAGCGCTATCGGATGACTGAAACCAGGTCAGATTGTCTTCGCCCTGAATGCGGAGGTCTTTCTTCGCCGCCTGTGTGGCGGCGACAAAATGACCGGATGTCTTGCGGCACTGGACGCAGTGACAAGCAATAACGGGGCGCAATGGCCCCGTTACTTCATAGGTGACACGACCACAAAGACAGCTGCCTTTCATCGTATCACTCCGGGCGACTTAGACGTTGCTGTCCGGGAAGGACGCTTTACGCTCTGCCATGAAGTCCAGCAGTGCTTCGTCGATGGCCGGATCGAGAGCAGGGCCTGTATAGGCCGCGAGTTGCTCTTTCCAGATCTTGTTTGCCCGTTTTGCCGCGTCCAGTTCACCATCCGCGAGCCATTGCTCATAGGAGTTGTTGTCCGCGACGCTGGACCGGTAGAACGCGCTCTCGAAATTGCGCTGTGTGTGCGCGGCGCCAAGGAAGTGACCGCCCGGGCCGACTTCTTCCAGAGCGTCCATTGCCAGGCTCTCGTCGCTGACGTCGATGCCCTTGGCAAGCACATGCATCATGCCGAGCTGGTCAGCATCCATGACGAACTTCTCATAAGACGAGCAGAGCCCGCCTTCCAGCCATCCGGCTGCGTGCAGGCAGAAGTTCACGCCGCCCTGAACGGTCGCGGTAATCGTTTGGGCTGATTCTTGAGCGGACTGGGCATCCGGCAGTTTGGATGCGGTGAACGAGCCGCCGGAGCGGAACGGAAGACCTGCGCGGCGGGCAAGCTTTGCTGCGCCGTTCAAAAGGAGCGAGCCTTCCGGGCTGCCGAAGGTCGGCGCACCGGACTGCATGGAAATGGAGCTGACGAACGCGCCGAAGACGACCGGAGCACCTGGGCGGATCAGCTGGGTAAGCGCGCAACCTGCCAGAGCCTCGGCCAGGACCTGTGCGAGAGTACCCGCAACGGTTACTGGGCTCATCGCACCGGCCAGAATAAACGGCGAGACGATGCAAGCCTGATTGTTCCGGGCGTAGACCTTGAGTGCGCCCAGCATGGTTGCGTCGAACACCAGTGGGGAGTTGGCATTGATCAGCTGGATCATTACGCAGTTCTGGTCGACGAAGTCTTCGCCGAACGTGATCTGCGCCATGCGGACCGAATCTTCTGCACGTTCCGGCGCTGTGACGGATCCCATGAACGGCTTGTCGGAATACTTGATATGGGAATAGACCATATCAAAGTGACGTTTGTTGACCGGCAGGTCGACCGGCTCACACACCGTGCCGCCGGAATGGTGCATCCACGGGGACATATAGGCGAGCTTCACGAAATTGCGGAAGTCGTCGATCGTGCCGTAGCGGCGGCCCTGGTCAAGGTCGGTAACGAAAGGAGGCCCGTAGACCGGGGCAAATACAAGGTTGTTGCCGCCGATTTCCACATTACGCGCCGGATTACGGGCATGCTGGGTGAACTGCGACGGAGCCGTTTTCAGGATCTCGCGCAGCATGCCCTTCGGAAAGCGAACGCGCTCGCCGTCAACTTCAGCGCCGGCAATCTTCCAGATGTTCAGAACGTCGGGATCTTCGCGGAACTCCAGTCCGATTTCAGCAAGGATGCGATCCGCGTTGGCCTCAATGGTGGCTGCGCTCTCGTCGCTCAGCACTTCGTAATTCGGAATGCCCCGGCTGATATAAGGAGCGCCGACGCCTCCGGACGTGGCGGTACGTCTTTCGCGGCGGGCGGATCGGCCACGGCGGCCGGTGCTGACGGCGGCGTCTGACATTGAGGGGCTCCCTGAACAGAAAAATTTGTGTCGTTATGTCAAGTCTTAGAGGGCTTGGCCAGCGATCTTGGTGCGGATGCGTCCTATCATGCCCTAATTCCGTCATTGCGGCGGTTCCGGCCCCTGCGTCGGACGGCCGCGGTTTGCCGGGCTGAAATTCTGCTGCGTGTCGTCGCAACATGCTCCCATGACGCAATTGAGCTACTTTGCCCTCCCGAGTGTCGCAATACTGGCGGCCAAATCGGCGGGGCAATGGCTCCGGAGTGCAGAAGAATATCCTTCGTGGATGGGACAAGCGGAGGGGAGCGCGTTTATGCACAGCGCTTCCTGCCTTTTGAAGAGGAATGAAACATGTCAGCTTTTCCTGACAAGGCACAGGTCGTCATCGTTGGTCTCGGCGGCATCGTCGGCGCTTCGGTTGCGCATCACCTGATCGAGCGCGGCTGGACGGACATTGTCGGCATCGACAAGTCTGGCATTCCAACCGACGTCGGCTCCACCGCCCACGCTTCAGACTTCTGCTACACCACCAGCCACGACTTCTTGTCCACATGGACCTCGCTCTATTCCGTCGACTTCTTCGACAAGATGGGTGCTTACGAACGCGTCGGCGGTCTGGAAATTGCCCGGACCGGCGACGACGCCTGGATGGAGGAAATCAAGCGCAAGGTGACCTCCGGCAAGGCATTCGGCACCAATGTCCGCCTCGTCACTCCGGCTGAAATCAAGGAAATGTTCCCGCTGATCGAGGAAGATCAGGTTCAGGGCGGCCTCTACGACCCGGACGCCGGTCTTGTTGTGCCACGGTCCCAGGCACTGTCGGGCCGGTTGGTCGACATGGGCGTTGAAAGCGGAAAGCTGAAATCCTTCGCCAACACACCGGCGCAGTCCCTGATCGTCGAGGACGGCAAGATCACCGGTGTGAAAACCCACCGCGGCACGATCATGGCCGATCATGTTGTTGTCTGTGCCGGTCTCTGGGGCCGCCTGATCGCAAACATGGTGGGTGAGGATCTGCCGGTCATGCCGGTGGACCACCCGTTGACTTTCTTCGGTCCGTTCAACGAGTTTGAGGGCACTGGCAAGGACATTGGTTATCCGCTGCTTCGCGACCAGGGCAACTCCGCCTATATGCGCGATACGGGCGATCCGAAAACCACCGAAGGCGGCCAGATCGAGTGGGGCTACTACGAGACCACCAATCCGCGCATGTGCCACCCGCGTGATCTTCAGTCCAAGGAAGAGGCACGCCTGTCACCATCGCAGCGCGACTTGGAGCTGGAGCAGGTCATCGAGCCGCTTGAAAAGGCGATGGAACTGACGCCGATCCTCAGCGAACTCGGCTACAATGAAACCTGGTCGTTCAACGGCCTGTTGCAGGTGTCGGCCGCTGGCGGTCCATCCTGCGGCGAAAGCCAGAAAGTGCGCGGTCTATGGTACTGCGTTGCCATCTGGGTCAAGGACGGTCCGGGCTACGGCAAGCTGATCGCCGACTGGATGACCGATGGCCGCACTGAGATCGATCATGCGGGCATCGATTATTCCCGGTTCTATCCGCACCAGATGACAGAAAAGTTCATCGAGGACCGGTGCTACGAGGCGGCGCAGAAGATCTACTTCCCGGCAATCCACCCGCGCGAGCCTTATGCCGGATCGCGCAACATCAAGCGTTCGCCGTTCTATGAACGTGAGGTGGAGCTTGGCGGTTACTTCATGGAGCTCGGCGGCTGGGAGCGGGCGCATGGCTATGCGGCCAACGAGCACCTTTTGGAGAAATACGGCAACAAGGTTCCGGTCCGCGAAAACGAGTGGGACAACCGTCACTTCTGGCGCGTTTCCAATGCCGAGCAGCTGGCGCTCTCTGAGGACTGCGGCATCATCAACCTGTCGCACTTTTACATGTTCGATGTGGAAGGCCCGGACCATGTTGCGTTGATGGAATGGTTGTGTGCAGCCAAGATTGGCGGCGACAATAACATCGGCAAAGGCATCTACACGCACTTCCTCGATGATGAAGGCAATGTCCGCGCTGACCTTACCATTTTCCGCATGGAAGACCGCTGCCGGATCGTTGATGGCGCCGATGCTGGGCCGCGCGACTATCACTATGTAAAGCGCATTGCGGAAGACAAAGGTTTCGATGTCACGGTGACCGATGTCAGTGAAGAGTACACGACCATCGGTATCTGGGGGCCGAACGCCCGTGAAAACCTAAAGAAAGTCGTGTCCGATCCAGCGGCTCTTAATCCGGAAAACTTCCCGTTTGCCGCGATCCGCAATCTGGAAATCGCCGGCAAGAAAGTGTCCGCGCTTCGTCTGTCTTATGTCGGTGAGCAGGGCTGGGAACTTCACATGAAGTACGAAGACGGTCTGGCTGTCTGGGACGCGCTGCGCGCGGAAGGCATCATGGCCGTTGGTGTTGAAACATACGCCAACTCCCGGCGGCTGGAAAAATCGCTCCGCCTCCAGAACGCCGACCTTCTGACCCAGTACAACCTTTATGAGGCGGATCTGGCTCGTCCGAAGGTCAAGGAAGCCGATTTCCGCGGTAAGGAAAAGCACCTTGAATACCGGGCGCGCGACAAGCAGCCTGCGATGCTCTGCACGCTGGTCATGCAGGAGAACACCGATGCCAGCGGCGTTGAGCGGTTCCCGGTCGGTGCGATGCCGGTTCAGGATCCGGACACCGGCAAGACGCTGGTCGATGAGCTGGGCCGTATTTCCTACACCACCTCGGTCGCATACGGCCCGACCATCGGCAAAAACATTGCGCTGGCCTATCTGCCGCAGGAATACTGCGAAGTCGGCCGCAAGCTCCAGGTGGAGTACTTCTCCGAGAGCTACCCGGTGGAAGTTGCCGGTGTCGGCTATGCACCGCTCTACGATCCAGAGAACTCCAAGCCGCGGAGCTAAGGCGCGGCGTATATTGACCGCAGTCCCGGGCTTGAACCGGGGCCATCAGACAACTGGTTAGCTCCCGGCGCAGGGCTGGAACAGCCGACGAACCGGAAAAACAAAACCCCGCGTGGACATCCGCGCGGGGTCTGCTATTGCAGGCCTCAGATTTGCCTTCGGGCTCGGTACGACTCGGAAAGACCAAAAAGACATGTCGAAGTTTGAAGATTTCCTCGCTCAAAAAGGTGCATTGCTGGCGGACGGGGCAACGGGCACCAACTTGTTCGATATGGGGCTGGTGTCCGGCGACGCGCCGGAACTCTGGAACACGGACGAACCGCAAAAGATCAAGACGCTCTATAAGTCGTTCGTCGATGCAGGGTCCGACATCATTCTGACGAACACCTTCGGCTGCAACCGGCACCGGTTGAAGCTTCACAGCGCGCAGGACCGCGTGAAGGAACTCAATATCGCTGCTGTCGACCTTGCGAAGGAAGTCAACGCACAGTCTGGCCGGGACGTTCTCATCGGTGGTTCCATCGGTCCGACAGGTGAACTTTTCCAGCCACTTGGTGCCTTGTCCTACGAAGAGGGCGTTGAGGCCTTTCGGGAACAGATCGAAGGGCTTGTTGAGGGCGGTGTCGATGTGCTCTGGGTCGAGACCATGTCCGCGATTGAGGAAATGAAGGCTGCCGCCGAGGCGGCTCAAGGTTTCGATGTGCCGCTGGTCATCACCGCTAGTTTCGACACGGCGGGCAAAACCATGATGGGGCTGTCGCCAAGGGGGCTAGGGGATCTGCAGGACCAGTTTGCCTGCACACCCGTTGCCATCGGGTCGAATTGCGGCGTCGGTGCCTCTGATTTGCTGGCGGCCATCATGGAGATCACCGAGGCCTATCCGGACGCGGTTGTCGTTGCTAAGGCCAATTGCGGCATTCCCCAAATCAAGGGAGATGAGGTAGTCTATACAGGTACACCAGAACTGATGGCGGACTATGCCCGCATGGCTCTGGACGCTGGAGCGCGAATTGTCGGTGGATGTTGTGGCACGTCTCCCTCCCATCTGAAGGCAATGCGTCTTGCGCTTGACGAGTACAAGAAGGGTGTGCGTCCGACTCTCGATCAGGTGATTTCAGAGATTGGCCCGCTGGTGTCTCCGCCCAACAAGGAAGCCGATGCTGCGCGCGCTGCTGAAGCTGAGGGGGCCGGATCCGGCCGCCGCCGGGGGCGCCGGCGGGGTTAATTGGAAGACCCGCATCCGCGGACCAAAATCACTTAGGCGTTGAACGTGAACCGCACACTTTCGACCAGCCATGCGATCACCGGGACCCGGAGACGGATCTGCAGGTTTCGCAGATCGCGGTCGACACGGGCAAGGTGCTTTGGCGGTATGGCTTGATACCGCCCATCAGCGCGGCCAAGGCCTGGTACGCGGGTCGATAGCCTGTTCACCGCTTTCCCCTCGGCCCAACGGTCAATTGTTGCATTCATCGGGAGAAAACCGGCTTCATCGGTCCATGCTTCAATGAAGGTGATTTGCCCGTAATCGTTGAAGGTGAACTCCTGATAAATATCGACATAGGAATCGATCCACTCATAGTGGAAAGTGACCCGGCACCGGCTGAAAGGTTGGACCTTGAAACTGCGGCAGTCCCGGTTTAGGACGCGCGTCGGATAGAGCACAAGCAACCGGTCCATCGTCATCCAGTGGTCCTTGTGACCGGTCAGGTACAGCCAGGGAGGCCACTCCCACCGGATCACATGGGTGGAATAGTTGGGCTTTGAGGCGCGGGACGCATAGCTGTCCAGTGTGTCGAAGTATTTGTTGCCTTGTTCGGTGTAGTATGCGGCCGGAAACTTCGGGATGAGATTTCTGGAAAACGCGGCATCCGGCGGGCCCAGTGTGGCCAACGCAGACGATACCAGCATGAAGATGTACGTGAAGAGTGCGTCGCAGCGCACTTGGTCCGCGCGCGGGCCACTGCTGCTTTTGTGCATCTCCTGTTCCTCACAAAATTCCAACTTGAAAGGGTGCATTGACACCTGAGTTTCACGGAAAGATTGTAAGGATATGTAGGCTAAGCGTGTAAGGTCAAATTATACGCGCTTAACGGGATGAACTGTTCTTGAGCGCGAGAAGCCTTATCAGCGGAAAAGATCCGTATAAATGACAGTCGTGTTATGAGGTGCAAGGCTTTAATTACTGGTTGTATTCCGCAGGGAGTACTTCAATGGCGCATTTCCGGTATCTTGTTGAGAATGTCGATGAGGCCGTCTCCTTCTATCGGGATCATCTCGGATTTGACCTTAAACAGCAATTTGGTCCGGCGATGGCGATTCTCCAACGCGATGATCTTGAGCTCTGGCTGGCGGGTCCAATGGCGTCTGCGTCAAAGCCGATGGCAGATGGAACTGTCCCGAAATCTGGAGGGTGGAACCGCTGCGTCCTTATTGTGGTTGATCTGGAAAGGCTTGTGACAGAGCTCAGGCAGAAAGAAATCCCTTTCCTCAATGACATCGTCACCGGGCCCGGCGGAAAACAAATCCTGTGCCGGGATCCATCCGGAAACGTTATCGAGCTCTTTGAACCGGCATAAAGAAAGGGCCCCACCAAACGGGCGGGGCCGCGCAAGGTAGGAGCATTCGGTTATTTGGCGAAATAAGCGTCGATGATGCTTTGATACTCGCCGCTGTCGATCATGCCTTGCAGGATGGTGTCAAGTTCATCCCGCATACCGGCCAGATTGTTGGCTTTCGAAAATGCAATGTAGGACGGAACAGAAGACAGTTCAGGCTCGAGCTCTTCGACTTTCTCCAGACCGCCTAGGTTTTTCAGGTGATGCATGGCGCCGTATTTGTTCATGATGACGGCATCGATCCGCCCACCCATGAGCTTTTTGATGTTGTTGGAGCTTTCCGGGGCGTAGTCGAGAGACGTCAAAACACCTGATTTGATGGCGTCATCAACCGTGCCGCCGTAGCTCAACCCGTCTACGAGGCCGATCGAGACATCACTTAAACTGTCCATGCTGCCATCAAATGCAACGCTCTTGTCCTTGTTGACCCAAACGGAGACGACTTGCGGCATCAGAACGGTTTTGGAATAGTCGAGGAAGGTTTCCCGTTCGGCGGTCTTGTAGGCGGTGAATATGGCATCGGCATCGCCGGTCTCGACCATCTTCAAAGATCGTTTCCAAGGCAAAACCTCAATGCTGATGTCCGCGTTCATTTTGGCAAATGCCTCGCGCAGGATGCGCACGACGATGCCGTCGGCATCCGATCCGGCCTCATACTGGTAGGGCGGGTATTCAAGGGTCACAAGTCTGACGGTTTCTGCTTTGACCGCTGTTGCGCCGAACGCCAGTCCCATTGCAATCAGAGTAATGTGTGCGAGTCGCTTCATGCGTGCCTCCATCCGTGGCTATGACGCCCAGACTGCGGGCATCGGGTGTCGCGAACCGCCATAGTGGCGGATACTTTAGAACTCCGTTTTTGCCGATTTCTCCGCGAAGTAGTCGTCGATGATCCGCGCATAGTCGCCAGAGGCGATCATGGTCTCCAAAACCTGGTCGAATTGATCTCTAAGAGCGGTATGATTTCTGAGTTTCGAGAAGGCCACATAGGAGGGAACCGAAGAGATTTCGGGCGTCAGTTCTTTGACCCGTTCAAAGCCGTCTTGAAGGTGCAAATGGTGCAGGGCACCGTAGCGGTTCATGATGACCACGGATGTGCGACCGGCCAGAAGTTTCTTGATGTTCTGCGCGCTGTCCGGCGCATACTCCAAGTGTTTCAAAGCGCCACTCTTGAGCGCCCGGTCGGCCTTTTCGCCGTAGCTGACACCAAGAACAAGACCAATGGAAACATCTGCTAGGCTTTCCATGGTTCCATCGTAGGCAACTTCAGTTTCTCGAAGCGCCCATAGGGAGACCGTCTGCGGGATCAGCACCTTTTTGGAATAGTCGAGATACTTCAGCCGCTCAGGGGTCTCATATACGGTGAAAATGCCGTCGACCTGGCCTTTTTTGGCCATGAGTTGAGCGCGCTTCCATGGAAGGACCGTGATTTCTATGTCCCGTCCCAGCTTCTCAAAAGCGTGGTGAAGCAAGCGGACGACGATGCCGTCTACCTTGTAGCCATCCTGATACTCGTAAGGCGGATATTGAAGCGTTACGAGTTGCAAAGGCGTCGCGACGGCGGACAGGATTAGAGCCAGCAAGAACGCTGCAGAAAGAACAAACTTCCGGAACAAATATCTTGTCACCATGCTATCGATCCGCAGTCCTCGTCATGAGTTGGACAAGCAGTTTCGATAGATTTTGAATTAAATTTGGTTTACGAGGCAGTTCGCCGCGCCTTTGAATCACATCACTATTTACGAAAGCTTGAGCTGGTCGCTTAATATTCCGAATAATACATCTATTTCAAAATGATAAGCGGAAATGACCAGATGAAGGTATTTGCCTTGTCTCCCACACCCTTTGAAGTCAAAGCTCAGCACTTTTGAGGGGCGGCCTTTTCAAAAGGGACGTCCGTTTCCTTGAGCGATGCTTCGACGATCCCCATTGGCTGAAAGGGTGGTTCTGTCTGCATTCCAAGATTTGCCATGTGGATCGTGTAACAGCCTGAGTAAATGACAGTCGAACCGTCGGTCTTGGTGGTTTTAAGCGCGACTGGGAGACCCCAATAGATCTGACCGGCACCCGGATCAGGCTCAGTCGGGCCGAACGTCACTTCAACACTTTTGGTATCCGCATAACCTTCCGACCAGGACTTGAAATCCTTGGGCGCCATATCCTTTTGAAAATAGCTGTAAGCTTGAACATAAAGCTGGTTGCTGATCGCATAATAATAGCTTTCGACCAGTTTTTGGGGCGTCGACCGGTCATCCAGATATGTCCAGTCTTCGGCATGCGCGGCACTTGCAAGCATGCCGCCGGTCAAAGCTGCGATAAGGCCGTATCGTGTCATGTGCATGCCTCCAGATGAGGTTTGACCAAGCGTTGGGTCACCAAGTGTCTGCCGGGTTTCGATAAACGTTTTATATAAATACCAGAAAATCAGTCCGATAATCTTTTGTTGGCCCCCGCCCGGTCTTGCCACCGTCATGGAGCTCTTCTAAGGCAGAGTGCATCTGCCCACGCGTTTTGCTGAGCCAAAAGCCAAGAAGACGGAAATCTCCAATGCGCCCCCTCGGCCTTGTCCTCATTGTACTTGCGGTCCTAATACCGGTTTATTGGTTTGTGCCGATTGCCTCCGAGCGGGATCCGGTTGCCTTGTTCAGCCAATATCTTGGCTCCGCCGCTCTCATCCTGATGGGCATCAATCAGTTTGTCGCAACGAGGGCCCCGGGTTTGGAGATCGTTTTTGGTCCTCTTGACCGGATATACGTGCTGCACAAGTGGCTGGGTGTCATAGCGCTTGTCGCCATGGGGCTGCATGACATCATTGACGCGGAGATGAGCGGGTTGCGCGGCGGGGCGCTCTCCGGAATTGCCGAAGATATCGGTGAGATCAGCCTTTATGGCTTGATGATCCTGATCCTGGCCTCTGTCATCACCTTCATTCCATATCACCTTTGGAAATGGAGCCACCGCATCATCGGGGTGTTCTTCTTTCTCGGAGCATTTCATTTCTTCTTCATAGCAAAGCCCTTTTCCAACCTCGATCCGCTTGGGCTCTATGTTTCGGCATTCTGTATTTTGGGAATATTTTCCTATGTATGGATGTCTATTGTTCGCCCGATGGCACCGCGCGGTCACAGATATGAAGTGGATCTTGTCCGTCGGGTCGGCGGGTTGACGGAGCTGGTCTTGGTGCCCAAGGGGCGCGGGATGCGGCATAAGCCGGGGCAATTTGCGTTTCTGTCGATCGATGGTGGCGGACTTGGGGAGGAGCACCCCTTTACGCTCAGCGGCGCGCCGACAGACGACAAGGTCCTGCGGTTTTCCATCAAGGATCTTGGCGATTACACCGACCGGCTGCAACGAATGGTCCAGCCGGGCATGGGCGCAACCGTGTCGGGTCCATTTGGGCATTTTTCGATGCCCCGTGGTCGGGATCCTCAGGTGTGGATTGGGGCAGGGGTTGGTATTACCCCGTTTCTGGCCTTTGCGGAAAGTCTAAAGGGCCGCGAGACCGGTCCGGTAAAGCTCTATTATTGTGTCCGGGAGCGGGACGACATTCCTTATGCGGTCGAACTGGAGCGGCTGGCTGAAGAGGTTGATACGCTGGAGCTGATCATCGTCAACTCCGCAGAGGGTATCCGGCTGACTGCGGACCGCATCGTGTCCGACCTTGGCGGCGATGTTGCGAATGCGCACGTCTTCTTTTGCGGGCCTGTGCCTATGCGAAAGGCACTCAAATCCGGTCTGGTTCTCAAGGGGCTCAAGGCGTCCAGGTTCCACTTTGAGGAATTTGAGATGCGCACCGGAATTGGCCTCCAGGCGCTTGCCGTGTGGCTTTGGGATCGCGGCGTATATGAAGTGGAAAAACGGGTTTCCAGAAATACCGAACCTGCTGAATAAGACGATCTGTCCCGCGAACATACTTGCATTAGAACTGCTTTGACGTTTACGTAAGTCAAAGAGATAGAATGATTGCAAGTTGAATGGATTGGGGGAGCCTATGCAGCCGATCATGAACGCTGATGAAATCATGGGGATGCTGGATGAGGTTTTTCCTCAAATCCATGCCGATGGCCGCGTCTATGCAATCGAGAGTGTGGGGCCCGGCGAAGCCGTGCTGCGCCTGTCAGCCAATGAACGGCATTTGCGTCCCGGTGGCACGGTGTCCGGTCCGACCATGATGGCGATGGCAGACTTTGCGGCCTATGTCGTCATTCTGGCGCATATCGGGCCGCAGGCCTTGGCTGTCACCACCAATCTCAACATCAACTTCTTAAGAAAGCCGGAGCAGGGCGATCTGCTGGCAACTTGCCGTCTTTTGAAGCTCGGAAAACGATTGGCGGTGGTCGACTGCGCGATTGCCGGGGAGGGGCAGGACGACATGGTTGCCCATGCAACGGCCACCTATTCGATCCCGCCGCGGTAGTCGGCAAAATACTCCAGAAAGTGTCAGGCACTTTTCTGAGCAGCTTCGTCCTTGAAAAGCCCTTCCAGATCTTCTGAGTATTCAACGACCTGGTTGCGCCCGCCGCGTTTGGCCGCGTAGACCGCCAAGTCCGCGCGGTGCAGGGCGAGGTCTTCCGTATCTCCATCGCGGGAGAGATAAGCACCAACGCTCAAGCTGGGTGTGTAGCTGTTGCCTTCGTGGGTGCAGGGCGTCTTGGCGCCTTCCATGACGCGCTGCCAGAGCCCCCGGAAGTCCTCTTTCGTAATGTTCCGGCACAGGATCACGAATTCATCCCCGCCATAGCGGCCAACGACATCGTCTTTGAGGCGGATACTGGATTTCAGCACATCCGCGATATGCTTCAAAAGGATATCACCACAGGCGTGGCCGTACTTGTCGTTGACCTGTTTGAAATAGTCCACGTCAACAAAAAGAATGCCGGTTCCGGCCGCTCTATCGGGATCGATGAACAGTGCCTTTAAATGCTGTGTGGTCGAATTGCGGTTGAAAACACCGGTCAGTTGGTCATACCGCGTCAACTCAAGCATACGCTTGTCGTTTTGCATAAGTTGTTGGGTCCGGCGCACGAATGCGCCGATAGGGAACAGAAGAACGAGCACGGTTCCGGCGACGAGGTATATGCTGACTTCCTGAAAGGTTTCTTCCAAAGCTTCTTCAAAGGCACTGGCATCCACATAAAGCTCGATCGTGCCAACCTTTTCGCCGGAAGAGGTGATCGCGGGTACATACGCCTCGATATAGGTCTCGGGAACCCGGGGATCGCCATCCGTCCGCTCGTCATTGTCATCGTGATGAACCTCGATGACAGGTTGTCCCGTTTCGAAGGCGCGAACAGCGTTCTCGTTGGGTGCGTCGCCGTAGTTGCTGTCCCGGTCCAGGCTCCCATTAGACAGGAAGGTCTGCCGGCCTTCTGCGTCAAAGAGCTGAAAGCGGATGATGTTCACCAAGGCAAAGGAGTCTTCCAGGCGGTTGATATCGTCCATATTGCCTTTGCCTGTCTGGATCAGTTCAATTGCAGACGGCGTGGTTTCCAGGAAATTGTGGGACCAAGCGAGTGCCCGTTCCTCAGCGTTGCGTTTGATGGCTTCCTGGACCTGCCAGTCTATAAGGGTGTCCAGTGCAATCCACACGATGCCGATCAGGGCCAGCGTTCCCGTGGCTGCGGCAAGAAGCGTGTAGCGATGTTGTTCGTACAAACGCGTGACGTTCATCAGGGTTTCCCAGTCATATCCGGGGGAGATCGTAGCCATCGACCGCTTAAGGGCGCGTAAAATAGCGGAAAATTGAATGCTGCCAATTCCAGCGCTTTGGTCTCACCAACGCAGCAGGATGACGATAAGCCATCAAAAGACGCAAAAAAGATGCGGTAATATAATACCGTTTTTTTAAATATATGATTTTATTATGTTATTTTGAGTATTGTGCGAATAAAGGTTCTTGACGCCCAATTTGGACAGGCGTATAAGCTCGATCCGAACGAATTGAAGGTCCGTTCGCTGCGCTTGTTGAAAGCCGCGCGGGCCTTTTCTTTAACCTGAACTCATGGATCGAACTCATGAAGACCTTCTCTGCCAAGCCGGCCGAGGTCGAGAAAAAGTGGATCTTGATCGACGCAGAAGGCATGGTTGTTGGCCGTTTGGCTGCCTACATCGCCAACCATCTGCGCGGCAAGCACCTGCCGACCTACACGCCGCACGTCGACACCGGTGACAATGTCATCGTCATCAACGCCGACAAAGTGGTTCTGACCGGCCGCAAGTACGACAACAAGAAGTACTACTGGCACACCGGCCACCCGGGCGGCATCAAAGAGCGGACAGCACGCGGCATTCTCGAAGGCCGTTTCCCGGAACGCGTTCTGGAAAAAGCTGTTCAGCGCATGATGCCGGGCGGTCCGCTGTCCAACAAGCAGCTGTCCAACCTGAAGGTCTACGCTGGTCCGAACCATCCGCATGAAGCTCAGTCGCCGGAACTGGTCGACGTGAAGAGCCTCAACGCAAAAAATGACGGCAAGAGGGCTTAACAATGGCTGAGCTGCAATCCCTGGAAGAACTGGGCGGCGCGGTCGACACCGCAGCCCCTGAAGCTCCGGTCCATGTCCAGAAGCTGGACGCACAGGGCCGTGCATACGCAACTGGCAAGCGTAAAGACGCGATCGCCCGCGTTTGGGTCAAGCCGGGCACAGGCAAGATCATCGTCAACAAGAAGGACTTCACCGAGTATTTCGCTCGTCCGGTCCTTCAGATGATCCTGAAACAGCCGCTGATGATCACCGAGCGTGACGGTCAGTTCGACATCGTTGCCACCGTTACCGGTGGTGGTCTGTCCGGTCAGGCGGGTGCTGTGCGCCATGGCCTTTCCAAGGCTCTGACCCACTACGAGCCGGAACTGCGTCCGATCCTGAAGAAGAACGGCTTCATCACACGCGACAGCCGCGTTGTTGAACGTAAGAAATTCGGCCGCGCGAAAGCTCGCCGGTCCTTCCAGTTCTCCAAGCGTTAATCGCTGGACCAACTGGTTCGAAGACTTCAAAGCCCGCCGGATCACTCCGGCGGGTTTTTTGTAGGTATCAAGCCAAGGTCTCAGATCAATTGCCTAAGCGCAAGCCGCTGAACATTCTGGCATTTTCCAGAGCGATCACGCTTTGATCGGCAAAGGTATGGGCAAGTTCTGTAGCCTCGCGGCTGAACGGGCGCACCTGTTGCCGGTAAATTGTGAAGGCTCCGACCAACCGGTCGCCGGACAGCATCGGGATGGCGACAAAGGATCGGGCACCGCCCAGCTTGGCTGTTGCATGCCGGAGCGGGTCATCTGTGTGGTAAACTTTCTCGGCTCGTACGTCGAAGATGTTTATGACTTCGTGGGTGTGTTCCATCCGCCCCAATCCAGTTTGTGCGCCGGGAGCAAATGCGCCTTGTTCGTCAAACCAATCGCGAAACGCCGACGGTATGCCACGATAGAAACTGGCGGAAAATCGATTGTTGCCGTGGTGTTCGAAGAGAACCCCGAATTCAGCTTCGCACAATTCCAGGGCAAAGCCGAGGATCGCGGCCATTACGGCGTCGATATCCCCGTGTGATCGGCTGATGATTTTTAAAACCTCAGCCATCGTGCGCTCTCGGCGCAAGGCTTCCTCCAGGCTGAGGGCCAATTCCGATATGACGGCCGCATGGTCCGTCTGGTCTTCGTTGCTGGGTTGATCCCCATTCAGCCGGGCAAGCAGTGCGAGTTTTGAGGAAACTTCAAGCTTGCGATAGACGGTTGCAAGGTGCGTGCGGACTGTAGACGGTGCGAGACAAAGCCGGTCGGCGATCTTTTGATAAGTGTCACCGTCCGCATAGCTGCTCGCGATTTCAATCTCACGTGGGCTGAGAATATCGGACGCCGGCTTCATAGAGTTTTTCATGTTTCTCGTGCCATTTCCCGATTAACACAGCCAGTGCCCCGGCATTCGCGTCAGACTAATACTGCATCTCTTCGCATAAAATACTGCATTGGCATGATACTTGGAAATTGTGCCGCTTGATAACCTTTCGTCATGGTGCGGCAAGGAGAAGCGTCATGACGGTCAAACAAGTGCAGCAGTTCACTGTTGCGTCCGATTGGAGGTGAGCGATGCGCTGGCGGATGCTTTCACTCCTCTTCTTTGCCCGGGTCGGACTCGGTCTGCAATTTCAGACCATGGCGTCGAGTGGCGACGCTTTCGCAATGAGTTTCGGACTTGCCTATGCTGAAATTGGCTTGCTGATCGGTCTGTTTATGGCGCCTGGCCTGTTTCTCGCCCTTCCGGCAGGTTTCTCTGGCCGTTACGCTTCGGATAGACTTCTGGCGGGTGGCGGTCTTGCCGCACTTGCCCTTGGCGGCGTCATGTGCGGGTTGGCGAATGATCCCACTCTGGTTGCCCTTGGCCGACTTATGGCAGGGGCGGGTTTCCTGTTCGCAAATTTGTACTTTACCAAGATGGTCGCCGATTGGTTCGATGGACGCGAAATCGCAACCGCGATGAGTATCCTCGTCATGAGCTGGCCATTTGGTATCGCAATGGGGCAAGCGGGTTATGCCTGGCTCATTGAACTTCATGGATGGCGGGTGCCATTTTTGTCCGCTGCCATCTATTGCGCGCTCGCGGCTGTCGCTGTCCTGATGTTTTACCGCCCACCTGAAACACACAGCGGCCCTGCATCAAAAGGGGCATTCCAGTTGTCGCGAACGGAATGGGCACTCATCGTTTGTGCGGGCGTCGCATGGGCCGTCTTTAACGCAGGCTATGTTGTCTATCTCAGCTTTGGGCCAAAGATGCTTGAGGTGCATGGCTTGTCGAGTATCGCAGCCGCGGGCGTAATCAGCGTTGGGAGCTGGTTGATGATCGTATCAGGGGCCATATGCGGTCAAATCGTGGATCGGTTCGGTCGCAGGGACGTTGTTCTGATCATCTGTATGACGGGCGCCGTCGCGGCACTTGTGCTCTTGAGCGTTCCCTCTGCCGGACTTCTCGCGAGTTTGCTCTTCGGCCTGATCGGTATGGCGCCGGCCGGGATCATCATGGCACTTTCCGGCCAGGCTGTTGCCCCGGAACGCAGGGCTTTTGGGATGGGGATCTTTTTCACCATCTACTACGCCATCATGACCGCGGCCCCGCCGGTTTCTGGCGCAATTTTCGATACTGTTGGGACCCCGGGTGCGGCGCTGATCTTTGGAATGTGTTTGTTTGCTGCAGTTGTTCCTGCTGCGCTCGCATTCCGCTTGGTTCAGAGACAGGGTGCGGACCGACTGGTCAAAGGAGAAACGAAATGCACATCCGGAAAACCGTTTTAATCCGTGAGTTGACTGAAACAGATGAAACTGGAGTTGTGTCTACGCCACTGGTCCGATGTGCGGCGCTGGCCGTGATCCAAAACCCTTTTGCCGGTCTGGAGCAGGATGATCTTTCCGCGCTTTTTGAGAGCGGAGCGATGCTAGGCGAAAAGCTTGCAGCTGAAGTTGTGAAAAACCTTGGCGGTCCGGCAGTGTCCTATGGCAAGGCAGCAATTGTCGGACTTGACGGCATCGCCGAACATGGAGCGGCATTGTTGCACCCAAGGTTTGGCAAACCGGTGCGGAGCCAAATCGGTGGCGGTCAGGCCCTGATGCCATCAAATGTCAAAGTGGGCGCAATGGGTGTTGCAGTCGATCTGCCGCTTGGCCACAAGGACGAGGCTTGGTCGTTCGACCACATTGACACAATGACTGTTAGCCTTGCCGATGCACCACGAGCTGATGAAATCGTTGTATGTCTTGGTATGGCCGATGGACCCCGTGTCAGAGCGCGGGTCGGCAGCGGGCCGACAAAGTAGCCTTTGTATACGGTCTGGACACTCCAGGTCAGAGAGGTCTGCCGAGCGAGAACTTATCTCCGTCCATCACAGTCTTACAAAGGCTTGTTCAAAGACCTTGCGCCAAACGACGGACCTGTCCGCGGAACCATTTGTGGGCGGGGTCGTTTTGGCGGCGCGGATGCCACATCAGATCGACATCAAAGACGGGGGACGGGAAGGGCGATGGACTGCAAGCCACATTGGCCTCGTGGAGTTTGGCGAGACGGGTCGGCATCATGCAAAGCGCATCGGAGCTGGACACAAGTGCCGGAGCCAGCAGAAAACTCGGCAACGAGATCGCAACGCGGCGCTTGTGACCGGTCTCTTTGAGAACACGGTCTGTGGCTCCAATGAACCCACCGCCCTCCGGTGACACCAGGATATGCGGGAAAGCGCAAAATTCCTCAAGTGTCATTGGCTGTCTCGCAAGAGGATGGGTCTTGGACATGATCACCTGAAAATCTTCTGTGAGCGCTGATTGTCTTTTTGCCTCCGGCAAAGACATGCCCGTTGCAAGCGCAAGGTCTGCCGTTTCGGCTTCGAGCGATGACCAAAGTGTTTTCGGATCGAAGGCCAAAAATGCCGCCCGCGCACCCGGGGCTTCCGCCGCCAGCATCTTTTGAACGGGCGCGGCCAAAACGGCATGGACATAGTCGGTCCCGATCAGTCGAAACGTTGTTTCGCTCGATGCCGGGTCGAAAACCGTGTGATCGCGCACCAAGGCGTTCAGGCCCTGAAGATGGGCGCGCAGGTCATTTTGCAAAGCGCGGGCGCGCGTGGTCGCAACAAGGCGCCGGCCGGACGGCACGAGAAGTGGATCGTTGAAGAGGTCGCGGAGCCGCTTGAGCTGCGCCGACATGGCAGGCTGCGTGATACCGATCTGTTTCGCGGCCAGTGAGACATTCTCATGGTCCAGCAGGGCATTCAGGGCGAGGAGAAGCCCAAGCTCGGTCTGTTTTATATCCACTCAGATTATACCTAATATCCAATTTCACGATTTTATTTATGCCAGCCTCCGCACCATGTTCAAGCCATCAGACAACAGGAGATGGAAATGAACATCGGTTTTATTGGTGCCGGCGGAATGGCAAAAGCCTTGGCGGGCAAGTGGGCTTCCAAACACGAGGTGATGCTGTCCGGCCGGGATCTGAACAAGACTGAAGCCGCAGCTAGCTCCCTTGGTGTTCGCGCTGGAACCGCTCAGGAAGCGGTCCATTTTGGAGACGTGATTGTTTTGGCAACACGTTGGGAAGATGTGTTTTCCGCCATAGAAAACGCCGGTGGACCGGCCGCTTTTGAGGGCAAGACGGTTATTGATATCAACAACCCGGTCAGCATCGAGACCTTCTTGACGACCCGTGAGGATGGCCGGTCTTTCACCCAGGCGATCGCGGACGCATTGCCGGGAGCTAATGTCGCCAAGGCCTTCAACATGGCGCAAGTCGCCGTTTGGGAAGACCCGAACATGATCTATGACGGCCGTCAGCTGGTCACGCTCTATACGTCCGAAGAGGAGATTGAAGAGACTGTTGCCGGGTTGATTGCCGATGTTGGCTCCGAACCGCTGCGGCTTGGCAGCAACGCGCATGCCTATCAGCTGGAAGCAGCGGCTGCCATTGTGATCAAATTCCTTTTCGCGGGCCGGGATCCGCACACGGTCTTCAATTTCATTCAGCCCGAAGTGAAAGCCATTCGGTAAACCCTCAAAAGGAAAGCTCAACATGTCCAGTTTTGAAGGAAAAAGAGTAGCGGTTGTCGGCGGCGGCTCGGGGATCGGTCGCTCTGTTGCCGAAAGCGCGCTGAAGCAGGGCGCTGACGTTACCATTTCCAGCCGGGATGCTGCGAAACTCGAAAACGTTGCGGAGAGCCGAACGGGTATGACCGTGCTGCCGTTGGATATGACGGATGCGACATCCAGAGCGGCATGGGCGGATAGGCTTGGTCCGATTGATCATCTGGTGATTTCCGCGTCGAGTGCGGCCCACGGAGCGTTCTCCGATTTGGAAGAGGACCCACTCAGGTCCATGTTCGATGCAAAATTATTCGGGCCCTACATGACGGCGAAGGCTGCGCTGCCACATCTTCGCGACGGCGGGTCGATTACATTCTTCAGTGGTGTCTTGTCCCGGAGGCCCGGAATGAACTGCTCCGGTCTGGGCGCGGTCAACGGAGCCGTGGAGAGCCTCACCTATGGACTGGCGCTGGAACTCGGTCCCCGGTTGCGGGTCAATTGCGTGTCTCCTGGCATGATCCGCTCTGATGCCTATGCGGCTGTGCCGGAGACAGCAAGAGAGGAAATGTATGCAGCAACGAGCGAGTCCCTCCCGCTGCGCCGGGTCGGGACAGTCGATGAAGCTGCGGAAGCTGCATTGTTCTTGATGGCAAACACCTTCACGACCGGTCATGTTCTGGATGTCGACGGCGGCCACATGATCCGGCAATACGCCACGCGATAAAACCGGTCCCGACAATTAAGCACCAATGATTGCCGGGCGATTGCCGGTGACCTGCCTAAAGACTGGTGCTCTAATGTTCTGAGCTGTTTGCCAGCCATTCGAACACGTCGGCCCAAAGGGGCGCGCACTCTGGTTTGAAGGCGCCTTCATGTCCGATCCGTTTGACGTTGAGGTCTTTCGGGGAGGTGAAGGTCAGCGACTTGGGCGCATTCGGATAAGCGTCCAGAAGGACTTCATGGGCCTTGGGCGTCGCAATCGGGTCGTCTGTAAACAGCCAACTGCGGATCGGCGAGCGGACCTGATCATAGTGCTGCGGCGCCAGCGCGGTCTCAAAGTCCTTTTGAAAGTAGGTCGGGCTGTGGCTCCACCTGCGCCAGGTCTTGAAGACCTCCGGCGGCAGGGCTTCTCCGCGCCACCCGCCGATCGGTTTCAACTGACCATGGCGCATCAAGGAATAACTGCCGAGACCCCACCAGAAATAGGCTTCCATTGGACGGTAATGGGCCGCGTGATGACCGATGTATCCGGTGCTGACCGCAAGAAAAGCATTGCGCGCGATCTTATCGTGGTTCGGCATCAGGCCAAGAAAGTGCCCACCCACGCTATGCGCCAGATGCGTGATTGGCCGGTCCGGGACTTGCGCCTCCAAAACATCAATCGCGGCTGGCATATCAAGACGGCCCCAGTCCGGCAGATCAATCGCGGAGCGGGCAATCGAGGCTGTCTTGGACCCGCCGATCCCCCGGTAATCATAGGTCAGGACAACCGCGCCTTGGCCTGCCATGTAAGCTGCCATATGCCTATAGAACCGCCGCGGAAATCCGGTTCCTGAAGAGACCAATATGGCGACTTTCGGTGACGGGCCCACGTAGAGATCCCCAGTCAACTGCCAGTTGTCTTCTGCTTGAAAGGTCAGGGATTGGGATTGAACGGTGCTCATGGTTCAGCTCCTTCAAAACGCGGATGTGTTTTGGTCCTTGTCCTGCCCGTTGGATTGGCCGGCACTTGGTCCGTTGATGATGGTGTCTGCGTTGGTGGCAAGATGGTGGAGAAAGCGGTCGATGACGTCCTGCTCGTCTTCCGTGAACGGGGCGAGCAGGGCGGCGTTGTAGTGCCGCGTGTGGAGGCTTGCGTCTTGAGCGGCCGTTCGGCCGGTTTGTTCCAGGTAGACCCTTGTCACACGTCCGTCGACCGGGCAGGGGCTGCGCCTGACCAGGTGTTTCTCACACATCCGATCGATCAGCCCGGTGAGACTGGACTTCCCCATGGAAAGACGGTTTGCGATTTCGGAAACCGGTTGCCCGTCCTTTTCATTGAGCAGAAAGAGGACGGCGATCTGTGTGATCGTAAGCCCCGTGTTTTGCCGGGCCCGGTGATCTGCCGCGCGGAACACAGCCGAATAGGCGACTTGCAGAAGATAGAAAACGCGAAGTTTCTTGGACATCTATTTGGTTCGCATATGGACTAATTTAGTTTATATACGAACTAATTTCACGGCTGGCAAGGTTCTTTTTTACGTAAACGGAACGGTGATTTCGACGGCAATCGCACTTGGAATTTGGAGCAAGCGCTGCGGGCTGCGCGCTTCGAAAAGAGGGAATCTGTTCAGCTAAATATCAGACCGACGAATTTGGATGTTCCGTGTTTCTGATCATGAAACTCAGCTTCGCCTATCCGCTGCAAATTATTGCGAATGAACAAAGAATTCGCTTGCTGTTGATCGCAAATAATGGACATGATGTTGGGCAGTAGGCGCCTTGGGGCAAGACTATCATTTTACTCAAACAGCAGTGAACCGCCGCATCAGACTTGCGGTGGCGAGCGGCTCTCTGTGTGCGTCCGGCACGGATTGATCGGCCCAGATGGGTTGTACTCCCGGCAGCGCTTTGCAACAGTAGGGTGGTCATAGATGAAATGACGGACAAACCAGAACCGGACACGCCGAAGTGCAAGGAACGCCCGCTCACAATCATTGGCTGGATGGAGCGTATCAGCCTGCCTGATTTGGATCTTTTCGGCGTAAAAGCGAAGATTGATACGGGCGCGCGGACGTCTGCACTGCATGTCAGTGAAATCGAACACTTTGAACAGGATGGGGAACCCTGGGTCCGTTTTCTGACGTTGGACGCGGATGGACAGGGCGACCACTACGCCACCGCAAAAATTCATTCTGACCGGTGGATCAAGAACACAAGCGGTATCCCCGAAGAGCGGATCATCATCCGCACCAGGGCGCGGTTCGGAACGCGAACCTGGACCATTGATGTTTCTTTATCCGATCGAACAAACATGACGTTCCCGATGATTGTCGGGCGCTCTGCTTTGAAAAATCACGCCATCGCCGTCCATACCCGCCGCGCTTATTTGATCAGCGAGAAATGACGAATTCAGCTGAAAGGACGTAATATGAAAATTGCAATGCTGGCCCGGAACGCCAAACTCTATTCACACCAACGTCTGAAAGAGGCCGCGGAAACGCGCGGACATGAGCTGGAAATCATCGACACCTTGCGGTGTTACATGAACATCGCGTCGCGGCGGCCGGAAGTGTACTACAACGGTGAGAAACTGACCGGATTTGATGCCGTAATTCCGCGGATTGGAGCTTCCGTGACCTTTTACGGCATGGCGGTCCTGCGGCAGTTTGAAATGATGGGCGTCTACCCGCTGAATGAAAGCGTCGCGATCGGACGCTCGCGTGACAAGCTGCGCTCCATGCAGTTGATGGCCCGTGATGGCATCGGCCTTCCAGTGACGACCTTTGCCCATGATCCGAAACAGACAGAAGAAGTTTTGAGGCTTGCAGGCGGGGCTCCGATCGTTATCAAGCTTTTAGAAGGCACGCAGGGGATTGGTGTGGTTCTAGCGGATTCCGACCGGTCGGCGAAATCCGTTGTCGAGGCGTTTCGCGGTGCCGGCGTGAACATCATGCTGCAGGAATTCATCAAGGAAGCCGGTGGCACCGATATCCGGGCGATTGTGATTGGCGGCAAGGTGGTCGCTGCCATGAAGCGGACAGGGGCGGAAGGCGATTTCCGCTCTAACTTGCACCGCGGCGGATCTGCGCAGGTGGTTAAACTGTCAAGCGAAGAGCGGGCAACGGCCGTTCGCGCGGCCAAAAGCCTTGGGCTGAACGTGTGCGGCGTCGATATGCTGCGGTCCAACCACGGGCCGGTGATCATGGAGGTCAATTCGTCTCCGGGCCTGGAAGGCGTTGAAAAGGCAACCGGGCTTGATATCGCCGGCAAGATCATCGAGTACATGGAAAAACACGCCAAATCTGGCGCGACCAAAACGAAGGGTAGCGGTTGATGGCACCGCGCGCGGCCTTCGAGATCGGCCAATACAAGGTTCCGGCAGGAACACGGCAAACAGTCGATGTGCCGGTTAGCGTGCTCTCAGATCACACACCGGTTACGATGTCCGTGCACGTGGTCCACGGCAAACGCAGCGGACCAACGATCTTTGTCAGCGGTGGTGTTCACGGCGATGAGGTCATCGGTGTTGAGATTATCCGGCGTTTGTTGAAAGCACCTGGCCTTGCCGCGATGCGCGGCACTTTGCTGGCGATCCCGATCGTCAACGCCTTCGGTTTTATCAACCACTCCAGATACCTGCCGGACAGGCGCGACCTGAACCGCATGTTTCCAGGTTCTGCAAGCGGGCCTTTGGCGTCCCGTTTGGCGCACCAGTTCATGAACGAGATCGTGCTGAGATCGGATCTCGGCATTGACCTGCACTCTGCTGCGATCCACCGGATCAACTATCCGCAGGTACGGGTCTCTCCGGACAATGAACGAACCATGGGGCTCGCCAAAATATTTGGGTCGCCGATCATCATGCGCTCGCCCATCCGCGACGGATCGCTGCGCCAAGCCGCTGCAGATGCCGGCAAGGACGTCCTTCTGTTCGAAGCGGGCGAGGGACTGCGCTTTGATGAGTTGTCTGTTCGCGCCGGTGTCGCCGGGGTGTTGCGCATAATGCGGCATTTCAAAATGCTGACCGCCAAGGGGATCTCCAAACCAAAATCGGGCCCTTGGGTGTGCCGGTCCAGCAAGTGGCTGCGGGCGCCGATGGGTGGACTGTTGCGGATCTTTAAAGCCGATGGAGAATTGGTGCGTGAGGGTACCGTTTTGGGAGCCGTGTCTGATCCGTTCGGCGAGCGGGAACAAGATATCATTGCGCCGTTTGACGGTGTGATTGTTGGCCGCGCTGTCATGCCGGTCGTCAACGAGGGCGATGCCGTTTTTCATCTTGGGCGTGTGATGTCCGTTCCTCGGGCGGAGGGCACTTTGGAAAACCTCAGCAACCAGCTCGAGGACGATCCGATGTTCGATGAAGACGAGATCATCTGATCGAGACGAACAGTCGTCGCTACGATCGGCAAAAAGCGCAAAGCAAAACCGTTCAAGGATCTGACTTCTTCAACAACTCCACCACCGTCCCGAGCGGAGAATTTGGGTCCAGTTGATGCAGCGTTTTGATGGTGAGTTTCTTCGGCAGGGCGACTGTTTCTGGAAATGGAGCAACCAGATTTCCAGTCTTTAGTTCCTGCCGCACCAGTAAGTCGTGTCCGATCAAAACGCCCGCGCCATTCTTGCACTCCTGCAGTGCCAGCGCATAAAGAGAAAACTCCGGACCTGACATTAGAAACCGTTTGCCCTCCGATATGTGCGAGAGCCAAGTCTCCCAGTCCGATTTCCAGGCGGTATCATATAGAAACGTCGTACTCGCCAGATCATCCAGGGTGCGGAGTTTTTGCGCAGTCTCAGGCGAGCACACTGGATATATCGTGTCCGATCCAATCAAGATTTCATTGCTGCAGTCACCTGATGTGCTGCTGAAAAAGATCGCAAGATCAAAGGGTTCTCGCGCAAGATTTGGCGGCTCTTCCATAGCCGTCAGGGAGAGGGAGAGGTTTGGTATTGTAGCCCTCAGACGCGGCAGGCGCGGCGAGATCCATAGTTGCGAGATGCTCGGTGTGGCCGCAATCCGGATGTCCAGCGGGTTGGCGGTTGCCCTAAGGGTTTGCACCGAAGACGCCATCGTGTCGAAGGCCGCTATGAAGCCGGGCAAGACGGTCGCGCCCAAAGGTGTCAATTGAACACCTTTGGCGTTGCGTTTGAACAGCTTTTTGCCTGTCCAGGTTTCAAGGCTTTTGATCTGCTGTGCGACCGCAGCCGGGGTAACGCATAGCTCGTCGGCGGCAGCTGAAAAACTGTTGAGGCGCGCCGCTGCTTCGAAGGCTTTCAAAGCGTTGAGCGGCGGCATCTTCGGTCGTGGCGGCGCAACTGCCATAACAGATCCAATGAGGCATAGAAATTCTAGGGCAAATATGTAGCAAATCTCGTTTGCAGGTTCCACCCGCATTTGCTTTCGTTCCAATCAACAGCGCGGGAGAGCGAAATGACTGCATTGGAAAGAAGAAACTGGGTGCCGGACGCCTGCGAGACTTACGTTCAGGAGCTGGCGGCCCGAACCGCATCAGCCAATCTGGAGGAGACGCAGGCGCGCATCGACGCGTTGATCGCACAGAATCTCCAGATCCATGACCGCGACTGCTTCAATCTCAATCCGGCGACCAACGTCATGAACCCAAAGGCGGAGGCTGCGCTCGCTTCCGGGCTCGGGTCGCGGCCGTCGCTCGGGTATCCGGGCGACAAATACGAAATGGGCTTGGAAGCGATCGAGGAAATCGAGGTTATTTGCGCCGAACTCTGCGCGGAAGTGTTTCAGGCGAAGTTCGCCGAAATCCGGGTTGGCTCCGGCGCGCTGGCCAACCTTTATGCCTTCATGGCGACCTGCCGTCCCGGCGATACGATTATTGCGCCGCCGGCATCCATCGGCGGTCACGTGACCCACCACACGGCTGGATGTGCCGGCCTCTATGGTCTTGATATTCACGAAGCGCCGGTGAGCGCGGATGGTTACACGGTCGATCTTGATGGGCTGAAGGAACTGGCAGGCCGCGTCAGACCGAAACTGATCACCATCGGCGGCAGCCTCAATCTGTTCCCGCATCCGGTCCGGGAAATACGCGAGATTGCAGACGGGTGCGGGGCAATGGTTCTCTTCGATGCGGCGCACCAGTGCGGGATCATTGCAGGCAGGGCCTGGCCAAACCCGCTCAAAGAAGGGGCTCATATGATGACGATGAGCACCTACAAGAGCCTCGGCGGACCGGCAGGTGGATTGCTGGTCACCAATGAAGCGGATCTGGCAGAACAGCTGGATGCGATTGCGTTTCCCGGCATGACGGCGAATTTTGATGCAGCCAAGTCGGCAGGGCTCGCGATAACCATGTTGGACTGGAAGGCCTATGGCGAAGCTTATGCAGCCGAGATGATCGCTCTGTCACACCGCCTGGCAAAGGAGCTGCAGGAAAATGGTGTGCCAGTCTTTGGCGCTCATAAAGGCTTTACCCAGTCGCATCAGTTCGCGGTAGAGGCAGCAAGTTTCGGCGGCGGCCAAGCAGCTTCGAAAAAACTGCGCCAAGCAGGTTTCCTTGCCTGTGGGATCGGTCTTCCGATTGCACCGGTTGAGGGAGACATGAACGGTTTGCGAATTGGAACCCCGGAACTGGTGCGCAGAGGCGTGACCGCCAAAGACGCACCAAAATTGGCGGGTCTGATCGCACGTGCCCTGAAGACCAACGATCCGGTCACTCTTGCGGGCGAGGTCTCGGCATACCGGGCTGAGTTCAACGATGTGCATTTCGTGCTTCAGTCATGATTTGCACACAGGACCTTCCCGTGGCATGACGCGCGCAGGGGCCAGTGTCTGAGTCCCGGCAAACTGTCTGTGCTCATGTCCCACGCCAAATTCCTGACCGGCAATCTGTTCCATCATGTGACCGTGATGTCGCTGACTTCGTCCGTCGGTCTCATGGCCATTTTCGCCGTTGATTTCGTCGATATGATTTTCATCTCGATGCTCGGCAAGGATGAGCTGGCGGCGGCGGTCGGTTATGCGGGCGCAATCCTGTTCTTCACCACATCCTTCAACATCGGTGTTGCGATTGCAGCCGGTGCGTTGGTGGCCCGGGCGCTCGGCGAGGGAGACAAGGAACATGCGCGCAGCAGGGCATCAGCAGCACTCGGCTGGGGCGTCCTCTTTTGCATTGTGTTTGCGACCCTGGTCTGGTTCGGGCTGGATTTTCTGGTCAGCCTGATTGGTGCGACCGGTGCGACCCACGGACTTGCCGTTGATTACCTGTCGATCATCGTTCCGACCTTGCCGTTTTTGCTGTTGGGCATGGCAGGGGGCGCCATCTTGAGGGCCCACGGGGATGCCCGGCGCGCGATGTCCTGCACGATCATCGCCGGGTTGGTGAACGCGGTTCTGGATCCTATCCTGATCTTTGGCTTTGGTCTTGAGTTGACCGGTGCCGCCCTTGCAAGTGCAGCGTCCCGCATCGCGCTGGCTGTCTTCGCCATCTGGCCGATCTTTCAGTATTACGGCGGTCTGAGCCTTCCGGGCAAATCCGCTTTTATGAAAGCTTTGCCGCCGATCGCGGCGATCGCCGTCCCTGCAATTCTCACCCAATTGGCGACCCCTGTCGGTCAGGCGTTTGTCACCCGCTCAATGGCGGAGTTCGGTGAAGATGCGGTTGCCGGAATGGCTGTCGTCGCCCGGATGAGCCCGCTTGCCTTCGCCACGATTTTTGCGCTTTCCGGTGCCGTGGGGCCGATCGTCGGGCAGAATTATGGAGCAGGGGCCTACACAAGGGTTCGCACCGTCTTGCGGGATGCGCTTTTGTTCACGGCCCTGGTGGTTGCGTTCGCCGCCCTGGTGCTATTCCTTTTAAGAGAGCCGATCGCTGCCTTGTTTCAGGTGCAGGGTGTGGCCCTGACGCTGATCTATCTTTTCTGCGGTCCTTTGGCCCTGGCATTCTTCTTCAACGGAGCTCTCTTCGTCTCCAACGCATTCTTCAACAATCTGGGGCGTCCGTTCTATTCGACCTGGATGAACTGGGGGCGTCATACGCTTGGCACCATACCGCTCGTGATGATTTGCGGATCGATCTGGGGGGCGCCGGGTGTGTTGATCGGTCAGGCCGCAGGCGGTGTGATTTTTGGCGTTGCGGCCATCTTCCTGGTGCGCTCGGTGATCCGGTCGGTCGAGACCGGGGACGGCAGACCCGCAGGGCCAGGTATCTTCCAGCGTCAGGCCCGCCAGGTCATTCTCTTTTTCAACCGCCGCTAAGCCACTACCTGAAGAGTTCAGAACTTATTGGGTTTCAAAGCGTTCCTTCGGGCACTGATCCGGATGAGTTTTTGAAACTTCGGGCATTCAATGTGACGCGGTGCAGGGCAGTCCGCAACGTGCCGGATCATATCCCGCAAGGAGGTCAGCCGGGTGATCTGATCGTCGAGATCGTCCGCCTTTGTCCGCAGGACAGAGCGGGAGAGGGACGGGCGGCCGTCCGGTCCGAACATGCCCTTGATCTCCTCCAGCGAAAAACCGGCGGCTTTGCCAAGCCGGATGACGGCCAGCTGATCGAGCACTTCCGGTCCGAACAGCCGTTTCAGGCCGCGCCTGCCGGCGGAATGGATCAGACCCTTTTCCTCATAGTGGCGCAGTGCTGATGCGGCGACCCCGGATTGGCGCGCAACTTCCGAAATATCCAGTAATTTCATATCTTGACCTTAAGTCGACTTGAACTTGTAGGCTGCAGCCAACTCAGTCGTCATGCAAGAGGATTTTACATGACTTATCCAAATGGCCGGCCGGAAACATCGCTATGGCGCGATGTAACTGCGTTGGCGCTGCTTCTGACAGCCTCGTTAAAAATCATGGCAAATGCCACGATCAGTCCTGCCTTGCCGGCGCTGGAAGCCAGTTTTTCAGGCGAGCCGGGCGCAGCTTATCTGGTCCGCTTTTTGGTCTCGGCGCCGTCCTTGACCGTGGTTCTTGTTGCACCGCTTGCCGGTCTTGCGATTGACCGCTTCGGGCGAAGCTGGCTGCTGATGGCCGGTGTTTTGGTGTTCGCACTGTCGGGCAGTGCCGGTGCCTATCTGAACGATCTGACCGCCATCCTCATAAGCCGTCTTCTGCTTGGGGTCGCCCTTGCTTTTACGATGACCGCGCAGGTCGCCCTTGCCGGGGATTTGTTTCAGGGCAACCGCCGCAGTGCCTTTATGGGAGGGCAGGTTGTTGCGATTAATTTCGGTGGGTTTTTGTTTATTGGCGGAGCCGGTCTGTTGGCCGGCGTGTCTCCGCGTTTGCCCTTTGTGATTTATGCGTTGCCTCTTCTGCTGCTGCCGTTGCTCTGGCCGGTTATGAAACAGGAGTATCGGAACCGGAAAACCGCACACGACGTGCCCTCATCCCTAACCACTGCGGCAACCGAAGTATCAGCTGCGCAAGCCGGATCGTGGCTGGTTTACGCTTTCGGGCTTGCCGGTCTTTCAATGGTGACCGTGATGATCTTTTTTCTAATGCCAAGCCAATTGCCGTTTTACCTTGAAGCATCAGGATTTGACGGGGCGACCGGCACGGCGCTCGGGCTTGGCGCCTTGACCCTGTCGGGCGCTTTCACTGCGTTGAAGTTTGCAGCGATCCGCGGCCGTCTCGGTCTCCCAATCACGTTTTCGGCAGGTTTTCTCATCATGGGATGTGGGTTTGCAACGCTTGCGATGTATCCAGCGTGGGAGTTCTTCATTCCGGGCTGCGCACTGATTGGCGTTGGCTATGCGTTTGTCCAGCCGGCCTTGTTTCTTGCCGCGCTCGACATTGCACCGGCCGCTCGGCGTGGAACGGTCTCCGGCATGATCACAACATCCATGTTCTTGGGGCAGATCGTGTCGCCATTTGTGTTTACTCCGGCACTCCAGAGCTATGGCTTTGTAGCGGTATACGCCGTGAGCAGCGCAGCATTTGTTATCTTCGCGTTGTTGGCACTGGCAGTTAGATTTTTCAGATCAACAAGAATGGATGTACCCTCAGAGCCTAGTTTGGAAAAACCAGTACTTTGACCGGTAACAGCAGGGACTGGATGCGGATGACGAGCGCATTCGCAATTCCCATCCCGTCCACGATCCGGAACAGGAAGGCAGAGAATCCGGAAATCTCACCAGACTTGATGGCCTTGTCATGATTGGAATACGCAACGCCTATGCACCGGCTGCCGGGTGGGATGTAATCCGCATGACCTTCGAAAACAGGTTCCAGAACAGTCAGGATCGTGCCGGGACGCGCGCGATCCTGAATGTCGATCAGCTGATCTGTGGGCCGGAGTTGACCGCCTGAGATCGCATCCTGGATTTCGGTGACAGCCATCGGGATGACGGCAAGCGGTTTTGAGGCGCAAGTAATTTCAACGATCGTGCCGATGTGGAGGATCTGAGCTGAAATTTGGCCAAAGCCGGCCTGAAAGCGGCCGCGGCCCGATCCTTCGGGGACCAGAATTCCGGCCGGACGCAGGATTGGATTGACGAGGTCACCCGGTTGGAGCTTGAACTGGCGGACAGTGCCGTTTGTCCCGGCAAAGACGGTCGACTTTTCGATCTCTGTTTCCGCCTGCGTAAGTGCCGCTTCGGCACTCGACTTTTGCGCCGGAAGAAGAACCCGGAGCCGGGTCTGGATTGCATCACGCTGCGCTTTGATTGCTTCCAGCGACCCGGTTAGACCTTCAACCGACAGCCGCAGGCGCTCCAATTCCTGCTCGGTGACCACATTCTGGTTGCGCTGAGACAGCTCAAGGCGCCGCGTGAGATCATCCTGCGCCTGACGCAGCTGACTTTCAGAAGCAATGATGTTGCCTTCGGCCGCCGCGAGTTCCGCTTGTCCGACCAGAATTGCGGCTTCGACCTCGGCTATCCGGCGCCGCGCTGTTTCAGCTGCCGCTTGTTGCCGCTGCGTATCGAGCCGGAAGATGGGGTCCCCGGCGCGGACAAACTGGTTGTCGGCAACATAGACCTCTTCGACCCGACCGGGTCGGTCGCTGAGAATCGAAACTGTCCTGAAGAGCGAGGTGACATTCGTCGTTGTGGGGTGAAAATAGAAAATCACCGTCAGCAGACTGATCGCAAGCACCGCACAGGACGTGATGCCCCATCGCAACTCATACCACACTGTGAACAGGTTGATTTCATGACCAAGCCGTTTGCCCTGCTTGTAGCGGCGATAAAGGTAATCCGGAAGGATCGTAATCAGGGCGCTGAAAAGCAGCTCAAGCATTACCGGATCCTTCGCTTGCCGGTCCGGCCATAACGGAGCGATTTGACCTTAACAGGTAAAACAATCTGCGAAATTGGAATGGCGGCGAGCAACAGGGCTGCAACCCAAAAGGCGTTGTTGAAGGTGATCAGTGACAACAGGCCGAGCAGCCCGACAATCTGGATCTGGGTTTTGCCCATGCCGGACGCCATCCGGTCCGGCCAGGCCTGAACTGTGAAATACAGCGCGCCGAACCCAACCAGCACCAGGACCATGAAGACACTGACCGCGATGAACAGCGTGTCTGTCTGGCCCGGTGCCGTGATAAAAAACGGCAGCGGATCATGGCTAGGATTGCTCGTGATTGTGTCCACAACATCCCCTTCAGTGCCGAGACTCTCTTCTTAGTAGACTAAGTCAGGGCCTTGCGGGCAATACGTAATTTTGCGTTAGAGGCCGGCTGCGTCGAGGTCTGCAGGTTTCTGCGGAACCCCTGCGACATAGGTTTCGACAACGGACCGGTCGTCACCCAGGGTTTGTAATACAAACAGCTCTTCGGACAGCGTTTCAGCCGTTTCCATCCGTAAGGCCATCGGGCGCGTGGCTTTGGCGTTCAGAACGACAATGTCCGCGTCGGTGCCAACATCTAGCGAGCCGATCTTTTTAGAGAGTGACAGCGCCTTCGCATTGCCAAGCGTTGCCCAGTAGAAGGTTTCAAGCGGATACAGGCGCTGGCGCTGCAATTGCAGGACCTTGTAGCCTTCATCCAGCGTGCGCATCATGGAATAGCTGGTGCCGCCGCCAATGTCGGTCGCGATCGAGGTTTTGATGCCGGCTTCTTCTGTCCGTTTTTTGTCGAACAGACCGCTGCCCAGGAACAGATTGGAGGTCGGACAGAACACGGCGACAGAACCGGTTTCCTGCATCACGCCCAATTCCCGGTCATTCATGTGGATGCAATGACCCAGCAGTGTTTTGGGCCCCAGAAGTCCGAAGTCTTCGTAGACACCCAAATAGTCTTTTGCGTCCGGGTAGAGCTCCTTCGTGAAGGCAATCTCGTTGTGGTTCTCATTGATGTGTGTCTGAAGGTGACAGCCGGGATACTCCTTCAGGAGCGTGCCGGCAGCTTCCAGCTGCTGAGGTGTCGAAGTGATGGCAAACCGCGGCGTGATCACGTAATGCGCGCGGCCTTTGCCGTGCCACTTCTCCAAAAGTGCCTTGCTGTCTGTGTAGGCGCTTTCGGCAGTGTCGCAGAGGGCTTCCGGCGCATTCCGGTCCATCATCGTCTTGCCGCCGAGCATCAGCATGCCCCGGCGGGCTGCTTCCTCGAAATACGCCTCAACGGAATTGGGATGACTGGAACAGTAGGCGACCGCCGTCGTCGTGCCGTTTGAAAGCAAACAGTCGTAGAACCCTTGTGCGATCCGGTCACCGTGGGTTTTGTCGGCGAATTTCTGCTCGGCCGGGAAGGTGTAGTCGTTCAACCAGTCGAGAAGTTGATCCGCCCAAGAGGCGATCACCTGCACTTGCGGAAAATGCAAATGCGTGTCGATGAAACCGGGCATCAGCAAATGCGGCCGGTGATCGATTTCCTCAAATGGCTCTAAAGCTGCGGCTTTGACGTCGGCATACGACCCGCGTGCCTTGATTACTCCATTGGAGATCAGGAGCGCGCCATCGTCTTCATAGGTATAGGCGGAGGTGTCCTCAGGGCCGCCGGGCGCGGAGGTGAAGGTCAGCAATCTGCCGCGCAGAAGTTTTGCCGTTGTATCTGCCAAATCTCTATGTCCCTGAAATTATGCTGCCGGAGCCCGTTGTGCGAGGCAAGGCCTTTTAGACGCGATCCGGGAGGGCGGCAACGCGAGATACATTCAGAATTTCAAGAAAGACCTCCATGAGAAGGCCGGCGAAATGGCATTCTCACTTTGACGGTAAGTTGCAATTCGCTTCAACGGTCGGATCTGAATGAATGCTTGAGGTTGTCGATAGACTGCGGTTAAGTGCCTGCAGTTCTTTTGATAAAGGTGCCCCATGGCTGTTGATTTGCCCCGTCAGACCGACAACGCGTTCCTTGGCGATTCTCTGAAAGGAGGGTCGCACGAGCCGACTTATGGTGGCGTCTTGTCGTTCATGCGCCGGCGGTACAGCCGCGATTTGACCGGGGTCGATCTGGCCGTCTGGGGCATTCCGTTTGATGCTTCCGTTTCAAACCGGCCTGGTGCTCGTTTCGGACCACAGGGCGTGCGCCGAGCATCGGCTATTTTTGATGGGGATCCGCAATACCCTTTCGAGTTTGATCCGTTCGAAACACTGGCGTGTGTCGATTATGGGGATTGCGTTTTTGACTATGGCCACAACCGGGATATCCCAGGCCACATTGAAGCACAGGCGCGAGAAATCCTGCAGAGCGGCACGCATCTCTTTTCCATCGGTGGTGATCATTTCGTCACCTATCCCTTGTTGAAGGCGCATGTCGAAAAGCACGGACCTTTGGCCCTCGTTCAGTTCGACGCCCACCAGGACACCTGGGATGACAAGGGAGACCGGATCGATCATGGCACCTTTGTCGGTCGGGCGGTTCGAGAAGGTTTGATTGACCCGGAAAAATCGATTCAGATTGGCATCCGCACGCACGCGCCGGAGACTTGCGGCCTCGAAATTCTTTACGGCGAAGAAGTGGAGCTGCTTGGGGTCAACGGCGTGGTCGAACTGGTCAAGGACCGGGTCGGTGATGCCAAGGCCTATATGACGTTCGACATTGATTGCCTTGATCCCGCGTTCGCACCGGGGACCGGAACGCCTGTTGCGGGTGGTCTCACAAGCCGCGAGGCGTTGATGATCTTGCGCCGGCTGGGGGATTTGAACTTCGTTGGCGGGGATGTTGTCGAAGTCGCGCCAGCCTATGACCATGCCGACATCACATCAATTGCCGGCGCGAGCGTTGCGCTGATGTATATCGGATTGCTTGAGGAAAGGCAGCGTCAGCGGACAGACGGTCTTTGACGTTGACGGCCGAGATCGGACGTCATGTGTCCGTCGGATAAGCCTTTGAATGACTTGTTGTTGTCATTGGCTTTTTGTGCGTCCCAGAAGCGGTAGAGCGGATGGGTTGTCTTGTTCTTGTTGTAATAAGCAGACAGTTGATTCCACAAAACGTACTGGGTGATCATGGCGACAATCACACCTGTGGCAGTCACAAGCGGCGATAACATCAAACCACCCAAGACGGTGATAGCAAGCGCTGTCCAAGCAGTCAGATAAAGACCCAACATTGGTCCTTGCTGACCTTTGGTTTCTCGCAATTGATCGAGCCAGATACGTTCGCCGTAGGCCGCCTCCCGGCACAAGCGCAAGCCATTGATCGGAATGTACCGAGACAGGGCCACCACAACCCAACAGGTCCAGAGTGCCAGAATGCCGGCATAGAACGGGCCGATCCAAAGCGCCGTCCAGCTTGCAGCCGCAGCACATGCAGGGACGATCATGCGCGCTGCCATGACAGACGCTTTTACCGGGGCAGGTGAACCAGACCGTGCCGTGTAGCGCGCGGACCCGGTTGGCCCGGCCCAGTGTGCAGGTCTTCCATCATCAGAATGAAGCAGAGGCGGTGTGTGCATGATCTGGATTTGTTTCCCTTCGTAAGAACCTATACCGCGCGCTAAACGGGTTTTGCAAACCGGGAAAAGCAAGCGGCTTGGCAAAGTTGACAATAATCAGACAAGGCTTTGGTTCGGTTTTGCTCTCATGCGGCGTTTCTGGGGTTGGATTAACGGAAAATCAAACCAAACACACAGAGCTTGTGCGGGATTAATGCATGTAAACGCTTTGGCAGTCTGGAATGTGTTACTAGGATGGTCTGCAAGAAAAAGTGATAAGCAGATGCGGTTGAAGGCGGATCCATGACGGATCAACAGGTGTCTCAGGGAAGAAACGAAGGTCCAACAGGTTTTGCCGATTGGCAAGCCATGAAATCCCTTGCGACCAGACTAGAAGAGTTGAACACAACAGCGTGCTTTGACAGCTCTCTGGACATGTTTGGCGATCTGGACTGGCTTCAGCAGCTGGTGAACCTCGTTTCCGATTATATCTATGTAAAAGACCGGTGGTCGCGATTTGTCATGGCAAATGACAAGGTTGCTGAAGATATGGGCCGGTCAACCAGTGCTGAGTTGATTGGCAAGTCCGATTTGGAGTTGCATCCACCCGAGGTCGGGCAGGTGTTCTATGAGGACGAGCAATCCATGATGCGTGAAGGCCGGGATTTGGTCGACGTTATGGACCGTATCCTTTTGCCCGACGGCACCGAAAAGTGGTTTTCATCATCCAAATATCCAATCCGCAACGAGACCGGTGATGTTGTCGGGATCGTCGGTATCTCCAGAGATGTGACGGAGCGCCAAAACGCTGAGAAATTGCAACGGGGTCAAAACGAGATCCTGAAGAAGCTGGTGAGCGGTTTGCCGCTGCAGGATGTTTTAGATTCTCTCGTTCTGATGATCGAAGAACAACTGGAAAGCGGCATGGGTTCCGTCATGCTGGTGGACGGCAGCGGCAATCATATCCTGTCTGCGTCCGGTCCGAATTTGCCCCAGAGCTATCTGGAGTTGGTTGATGGCATCGAGATTGGTCCAAGAGTAGGGTCTTGCGGAACGGCTGTTTTTCGAAAGGAAGCAGTGTTCGTCGAGGATATTTTCGACAGCGAGCTCTGGGCAGAGTATGTCGATCTTGTGCGCGAATATGACCTGAAATCGTGCTGGTCCATTCCGTTTTTCTCCGGGGATGGCAAGGTGTTGGGGACCTTTGCATTCTATTGGACCGATGTTCGGGCTCCGTCAGAGCGGGAAAAAAAAATTGTTCGTGAAGCTGCGCATTTGGCTTCCATTGCCGTTGAACGCGACCGGGCGGAAAAAAGGATCCGGTATCTTGCAGATCATGACCCGCTGACAGGATTGCCGAACCGCCGGAAGTTCAAACGGAAGCTGGAAGCTAAAATCGAAGCAAGCCGACAGACCGGCGAACCGGTCGCTGTTGTGTTCGTGGATATGGACAATTTCAAGTTCATCAACGACAGCTATGGGCATGCTGTGGGTGACGATGTGTTGTCCACTGTCGCGGATCGCATCCTCGGATCCCACAACACCACCTTTGAGACGATAAGGTTCGGCGGGGACGAATTTGTCCTCTTCGTAGATGGCCCTACCGCGCAGAAGTCGGAACTAAAGGACTATCTAGCGCGCATGCGCGCTGAAATTTTGAAAACAATCGAGCTGGACACGCTGACGCTTCACGTGACTTGTTCGATCGGGGCAGCCGTCTTCCCGTTAGATGGCGACACGGCCGATGAAGTTTTGAAGAACGCCGACCAGGCGATGTTTGAAGCCAAGAACCTGGGCCGGGACAATTTTTTCATTTTCGATCGGGAAACAGCGCCGGCGGGCGTAAACCGGCTGAAGCTGGTTGAAGAGCTGCGTCGGGGTATCAACAACAATGAACTGTTTTTGGAGTACCAGCCACAGATCGATCTGATGAGTGGCCGGATCGTTGGTGCCGAGGCGTTGGTGCGGTGGACACACCCGGAACGCGGGAGACTAATGCCCGGCGAGTTTATTGAGATTGCGGAACAAACCGGCGCGATTATTTCCCTTGGCCGCTGGGTCCTGAACGAAGCATGCCGTCAAAACAAAACCTGGCAGGACGCTGGTCTTCCGCACATAACAATCGCGGTAAATGTCTCTGCGAACCAGTTCCGTGACAAGGCTCTTTTGTCAGATGTGTTTTCCGCGCTCGACACAAGCGGTTTGGATGCGCGGTATCTGGAACTTGAGTTTACTGAAAGCCTTGTCATCCAGAATGTGGAACAGGCTGTCGCCTTGATGGAAGATTTCCGGCGGATCGGCATTCATTTGGCGATTGACGATTTCGGCACCGGTTACTCCAGCCTTGTCGCACTGAAGAATTTTCCTTTGAACCGGCTGAAGATCGACCAAAGCTTCATCCGGGATCTCGAATACAAGGAAAGCGATCGCGCGATCGTGCGAGCGATTATCAGCCTCGGGCGGGAACTGGGGCTAAACGTTGTTGCAGAAGGGGTGGAAACAGCCAAACAGCAGGCGTTCCTGCTGAGCTGCAGGTGTGAGACCACACAAGGCTACCATTTCGGCCGGCCTATGGCGGCCGACAAGTTCTCAAAACTTCTCGGGATGACCAGAACACCGTTGGACGTGGCGCTCTAAACGTTGTCTGCCTGTTGCAGCTCGCTGATTGCGAGAAAGCTTCTGGGGAAACACAAGAAGACACGAAAAGATCGCTCAGATCCGTGCCTTCTTTTTAAAACTCAGACCCGGTTCATCACATAACTTCCTGGGGCGTCTTCGAGTATCTTGACCCGGTTGGCGCCTGGTTTGCGCGGTTTGGTTTCAGCCGGATCGTTTTTGCGGATCCACTCGTCCCAATAGGGCCACCAGGATCCCGGATGCTCTTCCGCGTTTTTCAGCCAGTTCTCCAGAGTGCCTCTGGCTTCGCCGCCGGTCCAATACTGATACTTGTTCTTGACCGGAGGATTGACAACGCCAGCAATATGGCCGGAACCCGACAACACATATTCCACCGGACCACCAAAACAGCCAGACCCCAAGAACACCGACTTTGGCGGCGCGATGTGATCTTCGCGGGTTGCGAGGTTGAAGATCGGGATCTTGACCCTGGACAGGTCAAGTGTTTCGCCGCCGATTTCCATCTCGCCCTTTGAGAGCTTGTTGTCGAGGTAACAATTGCGAAGATAGAAGGAGTGGTTCGCTGCCGGCATGCGGGTAGAATCTGAGTTCCAGTACAAGAGGTCGAACGGGAATGGCTCCTTCCCCTTCAAGTAGTTGTTCACCACATAGGACCATATGAGGTCATTGGACCGGAGCATGTTAAAGGCCGACGACATCTTGGACCCGTCCAGATAGCCGCTTTCCGCCATGCGCTTCTCCAGAATGGAGATTTGCTCTTCGTCCACAAACACCTTGAGATCACCTGCATAGGTGAAATCGACCTGCGTCGTGAAGAAGGTTGCCGTCTTGATCCGGTCGTCGCCGGTCTGCGCCATGTAGGCCAGCGTTACGGCGAGGAGAGTACCGCCAACGCAATAGCCGATTGCATTGACCTCTTCCTGACGAGTGGCGCGCTTGATGACGTCCAACGTGTTAAGTATGCCCTCTTTCATGTAGTGCTCAAAACTCTTTTGAGCTTGCCGTTCGTCCGGATTGACCCAGGAGATCACGAACACCGTGTGTCCTTGATCCACGGCCCACTTGATGAAGGACTTCTCCGGGTTGAGGTCGAGGATGTAGAACTTGTTGATCCACGGCGGCACAATCATCAAGGGGCGCTTCAAGACTGTGTCCGTATTCGGGTCATACTGGATGACCTGGCACACGTCGTTTTGCGCGATGACCTTGCCCTTGGTGGTTCCAAGGTTTTCGCCGAGTTTGAACTTTGACGGATCTGTCTGACGAATCTTCAGTTCGCCCTTGCCGGTCTTCAGGTCCTCGGCCAGATGCTCCATGCCCTTGACCAAGTTTTCGCCGTTGCTCTCCATCGTCAGACGCAGGAGTTCAGGATTGGTCAGGAGGAAATTCGACGGCGAGAGTGCGTTGGAAATCTGAGTGACGTAGAATTCGGCCTTATGGCGGGTGTGCTCATCCAGTCCCTGGGCTTCGTGGACCATCTCTTCGGCCCATTGGCTGGTGATCAGATAAATCTGTTTGACGAAATCGAAGTACTGATTGTTCTCCCAATCGGGATCTGCAAAGCGCTTGTCCGTTACCGGGGCTTTCACGGCCGGCTCCGACTGTTCGCCCATCATCCGTTTCAGTGAAGAATTCCAGAGATCGATGTAGCCGCTCCACAAGCGGCCCTGCGCTTCGAGAGCCCGCTGCGGATCAGACGCCCAGTATTCGCCAACTTGAGCGAGTGTCTTGACCACGCCGGTGAGTTCGTCCGTCGATTCGTGCGTAATCTTGCCTTGCTCGCGCGGCTCGATATAAGCAGCGAGCGCCTTGCCTGCATTTTCCAATGTCTTCGCAAGATTTTGCGCGAAAGCTTCTGGATTGTTGATGATGTATTGCAACATGGGATGCTGGCGGTCATCAGCCATAAGCAGGGATTCCTCCGACTTCCGGTCTTCTTAAACTGCCGTCTGGTGGCGGCAGTCTGTTGGGCGGTTCCTCAGCGTTATGTGTTTCTATTTGCGCTTGTATTCGGAACGTCAGTTTCATTTATGGCACAACGTTCCGGCGCCGTCGATTGGTTTCCATAACGCGTATTGCCGCTGTGCTAGAGGACTTGTGTGACACTTCGATGGAAGTATGATCACAGTTGTAGATGAGGGAGACGGCAATCATGCGCGTGCGGCGCGATCTCTGTTTGGTGTTCTTGGGTGCATCCATTCTCCAATCCTGCGCCGTTGGTCCCGGCACGCCACTCGTCAAAGCGGTGAACCCGGACCAAAAAACACGATCAGGCACCGTGCAGCCGCCAACGGGTTACGGTCCGCCAAACGCGTCCGCGCAGTCCAAAGGCCTGATCAATCCGTTGGAGCGGGCAGAGACAGAAGAATATCTGAAAACTCTTGCAGACGAGCAGTGAACGGATCGACACGGCCTTAGCACTGAGTGCGGCGGACTGCCTCTAACGCTCCGGTCTATTCATCACAATGGCGCTGAGTGTCAGTTTTATCATAGCCTCAGCAGATACACCTTACGTCACCTCCCGATAAAAATAGCGGGTACCGTTACGTAAAACAACTTTGGATAACTTTGAAACTTTGGTATGCCACCTGCGGGTGAGCACATACCTTGTTGGGCAGAAATGTGGTCCCGGCGTTTTGGGGGCGCTCGTGCTTGATGTGAAGACTATACTGTTTTCCCTAGTTGTCGCTGAGCTGACAGCCAGTGCAGTCTTGTGCTTTCTTTTTTTCTTCTGGAAACATCGTGACCGGGCAGGGCATTTGTCCTTCGGGCTCTGGTCAATTGCGTTCCTGCTTGGGGCGATCGGCACACTGCTCATAAGCTTCCGTGGTGTATTGCCGGACGACCTGACCATCATTGCAGCGAATTTCCTTATCCTTTTCGCAACTGGCCTGAGACGCAGCGGTGTCGCGGCCTTCTTTTACCAGCCTTTGCGCCTTTGGATTGCTGCAGGGCTTGCCGGGGTCTGGCTATTACTCTGCTCGGTTCCGGACTTTGCGACAACATTGTCCAGCCGGGTGGCTTACGTACAACCGGTTATGATCCTCTACATCGCATGGTCGGCCATAATCTGTTTGCGCTGGAATACAGAAAACCTTGTCACGCCGAAGGTGTACGCTTTCAGCGCAGCTCTGGAAACGAGCGCGCATTTCAGTTTGCTGACCGCACTTGGATTTGGCGCTGAAAACGGGCTGTTCGAAGCGATCAGCGGTCATGTCATTTTGATTGCACTGCTGCTTATCCTGGTTGCCATGGTGCTTTCCATGTTTACCGCGCTCGCAATGCCGATCGAGCGATCACTTTTGCAATTCAAATCGGCCGCCTATCGCGATTGTCTAACGGGATTGCCCAACCGCCGGGCGGTGTTTGAAAGGGCGGCAACGTTCACGTCAGTCTCCGGCGCAAACAACTGTCTCACGGTGATCCGGTTTGACATTGATGAGTTCAAGAGGGTCAACGACAAGCACGGCCATGCAACCGGTGACCTGGTCCTTGAAGTATTCGGCCGCGTTTGCGAGGAAACAAGACCGGCGGATACGGTTGCAGGCCGCCTGGGCGGTGATGAGTTTGTCATTCTGTCTACCAGGATGGAGCCAAACCAAGCTCGGATTCTTGCCGAAAGGATACGGGCTCATTTCGCAGCTGCCTGTTCTGAGGAGACAGAGGGTGCGGTTCAGGTTGGACTAAGCGCTGGCGTCAGTTCTGTACCGCTTGATCTCGGACTGGATGAGGCCTTGGAAATTGCAGACAGAGCTATGTACGAAGCCAAAGCGTGCGGCCGGGGCAAAACGGTTGTCGGCTCGGCTGAAAAGGCCAGGGTTTTTTCTGGCACTGAAGACGCACAATTCGCTTTTTATAACCCCCATCCGGCATAGCTGCCCGTTACCGAGCCTTCCAATTGGCGCGCTTTACCCATTCTCGCGGGCGTTCTTGGCAGGCCCCGGCCAAACTTACCTGTTCCCACATTTAGGTGGCTAGGCGCTCAAAGATGGGTGCGAAACTTGAAAAGGCCTGTTAAAAGGTCGCGCAACCTGCTTACCGCGCAGGTGCGACATACCCATTTTCAAGCCGCAAGGATCCGCGCCCATGGAGGAATTCCACAAAATCAAACGGCTTCCGCCGTATGTTTTTGAACAGGTCAATCGCTTGAAAGCAAAGGCTCGAGCGGCGGGCGCGGATATCATTGACCTCGGTATGGGTAACCCGGATCTGGCGACACCGAAGCACATCGTCGACAAGCTGACCGAGGTTGTTCAGGACCCGCGCAGCCACCGGTATTCCGCTTCCAAGGGAATTCAGGGTCTGCGCAAGGCTCAGGCATCCTATTATGGCCGCCGGTTTGGCGTGAAGCTCGACCCGGACACACAAGTGATTGCAACACTTGGCTCCAAGGAAGGCTTTGCCAATATGGCGCAGGCCATCTCCGCGCCGGGCGATGTGATTCTTAGCCCCAATCCAAGTTATCCGATCCACACGTTCGGGTTCCTGATGGCGGGAGCCTCAATCCGGAACATTCCGGCTGAGCCAAACAGCGGTTTCTTTGAAGCGTTGGAACGCGCAGTCATTCACTCTGTGCCGAAACCGATCGCGATCATTCTGTGTTATCCGGCCAACCCGACAGCGTATTGCGCGGACCTCGATTTCTATAAGGACGTCGTGGCTTTTGCGCGTAAGCACAACATCTTCATTCTCTCGGATCTTGCCTATTCAGAGATCTACTTCGGAGATACCCCGCCGCCGTCTGTCTTGCAGGTGCCAGGGGCAATGGACGTCACCGTTGAATTTACATCCCTGTCCAAGACGTTCTCCATGCCGGGTTGGCGGATGGGCTTTGCGGTTGGCAATGAGCGCCTGATTGGCGCCCTTGGACGGGTGAAGTCCTATCTTGACTACGGTGCTTTCACACCGATCCAGGTTGCTGCGACAGCGGCGCTGAACGGTCCGGATGATTGCATCCGTGAAACCCGTGAGATCTACAAGAAGCGCCGGGATGTTGTCGTTGAGAGCTTCGGCCGTGCCGGTTGGGATATACCGGCACCGGAAGCCAGCATGTTCTGCTGGGCACCGATCCCGGAAAAGTTCCGGTCTCTCGGCAGTCTGGAGTACTCCAAATTGTTGTTGGAACGCGCTGACGTCGCAGTCGCGCCCGGCATTGGGTTTGGCGAATATGGTGACGGGTTCGTCCGCATTGGCCTCGTAGAAAACGAGCAGCGGTTGCGCCAGGCGGCAAGAAATGTCCGCCGGTTCCTTGAAACTGCGGAGCAAAAGCTGCACAACGTCATCCCGCTTGAGACTTCTCGCTGAATAGAATTGGATTAATTCCCGAATGGCAGACGCATTGAAAATCGGCGTGGCCGGCCTTGGAACGGTCGGTGCGTCCGTGGTGCAACTCCTGGAAAAGCACGCTGGCCAGATCGAACGCAGGACCGGTCGGTCCTTGACGGTTACAGCTGTCAGTGCCCGGAACCGGACGCGGGACCGGGGAATTGATACAAGCGGCTTCACCTGGTTCGATGATCCGGTGGCCATGGCGAATGAAGCAGAGCTGGATATTTTTGTTGAGTTGGTCGGCGGGGAAGACGGTCCGGCCGAGCAAAGTGTTCGCGCAGCGCTTAGCCGCGGTGTGCATGTCGTGACGGCCAACAAGGCTTTGATTGCCAAACACGGTGTGGATCTGGCCCGCGTCGCAGAAGAGAACAACGCCTGCCTCAACTATGAGGCAGCGGTCGCTGGCGGCATTCCGATTGTCAAAACCATGCGCGAGTCTCTTGCTGGCAATGAAGTCAGCCGCGTCTACGGCATCTTGAACGGCACGTGCAATTACATCCTGACGCGGATGGAAGCCGAAGGCATCAGCTTCGAAGACTGCCTGGCTGACGCGCAGCGGCTTGGTTATGCGGAAGCCGATCCGACCTTCGACATTGAAGGTAACGATACGGCACACAAGCTGGCGATCCTGACAAGCCTTGCCTTTGGCACCGAGATTGATGCCGACAGCATTTTCATGGAAGGCATTACTTCCATTACAACGGCCGATATCCAGGCAGCCGACGAGCTCGGCTTCCGGATCAAGCTGCTCGGTGTTGCACAGCGCACCGACACGGGCATCGAACAACGCGTTCACCCGACAATGGTGCCGAAATCGTCCGCGATTGCACGGATCGACGGCGTTCTGAATGCGGTAGCAGTTGACGGCGATTACGTCGGGGAGATCGTGCTGGTTGGACCGGGTGCTGGCGGGAACGCCACAGCGTCGTCTGTGGTTGCCGACATCACAGACATTGCCCGGGGCGACGAAACACCCGTTCTTGGTATGCCGGCAACAGATCTGGTTCCGTATGAGCGGGCCCGGATGCGCCTTCACGAGGGTGGCTATTACATTCGCTTGTCGGTCTACGATCGCCCGGGCGCGTTCGGCGAGATTGCCAGCTGTATGGGGGATGCCGGTATTTCGCTTGAGTCCATCGTTCAAAAACGGGCAGCGGCAGAAGACCGAGAGCGCGACAGTGCGGACGCACCACAACCTGTCATCCTGATCACCTATGAAACAACCGAGATCGCCATCAAAGAAGCGCTGGATGTGGTTATGTCGAAAGGCGTGGTCGCAGAACAGCCGCAGATGATCCGGATCGAAAAACTGAAGTAAGTCGAACGTCCCGCGGACGTGCGGAACGGGGTAAAAGCGGAGATGTTGATGTCCAACACAGAACACCAGCCAGCCAGCGGTCTTGACCGTATCCTGACATTGGAACTGGCGCGTGTTGCCGAAAGAGCAGCTGTCTCAGCCGCCCGGTTGCGCGGTCACGGCGATGAAATGGCCGCCGACCAGGCAGCTGTTGATGCGATGCGCCGTGAATTGAACCGCCTACCGATCGACGGCACGGTGGTGATCGGCGAAGGCGAGCGTGACGAAGCTCCGATGCTTTACATCGGCGAGAATGTCGGCACCAAGCAGGGCCCGAAAGTGGACATCGCTTTGGACCCGCTGGAAGGCACGACCATCTGCGCAAAGAACCTGCCGAACTCTCTCGCTGTCATCGCGCTGGCTCCAGAAGGTGACCTTTTGAATGCGCCGGACAGTTACATGGACAAGATTGCGATCGGTCCAGGCTATTCTGAGGGCCTGATTGATCTGGATGCGCCGATTGCAGACAATCTGGCCGCAGTTGCCAAGGAAAAAGGCGTCAAGATCGAAGAAGTGACGGCTTGTGTCCTCGACCGTCCGCGCCATGCACGTCTGATTGAAGAGATCCGGGCCACAGGTGCTGCGATCCGCCTAATTGGCGATGGCGATGTGGCTGGTGTGATCCACACGACAGATCCGGAAGAAACCGGCATCGATCTTTACGCAGGTATTGGCGGCGCACCGGAAGGCGTTCTGGCGGCTGCGGCCCTGCGCTGTATCGGCGGTCAAATGCAGTCTCGTCTGGTGATCACCCGTGACGAGCAGGTTGAGCGTGCCCACCGCATGGGCATCGACGACATCAAGAAGAAATACACGCTGGAAGAAATGGCCGGTCCGGACGTTCTGTTCGCCGCAACCGGTGTGACGGACGGCAACTTCCTGCAGGGCGTGCGCTTCGGCCGCAATCACATCACCACGCACACTGTGGTCATGCGGTCCTCTACGGGGACTGTCCGCTACATCAAGGCCCAGCACACACAGCTGGAAAAATTCCACCTGGACTAAGTCTGAACGCATGCTGACAGGATTTGGCGAAGACGATAAAGGGCGCCTCGTACTCGGGGTTGCCCGCTCCGCCAATGACAATGCATGGCGGGAGCGCCTAAGCTCCGCTGAAGCGCGTGCCGCGATGGCGATCTCCCAACAGCACGGGCTGCCCGATGTTTTGGCCCGTGTCATGGCGGCGCGCGGTGTTGCCGCTGAAGACGCTTCGGCGTTTCTCGAACCATCTCTCAAGACTCTGATGCCGGACCCGAGCAGTCTCGTCGACATGGACGCAGCTGTGGCTCGCGTAGCCGATGCGGTTCAGGCAGGGAAGAAGATCGCGATTTTCGGCGACTACGACGTCGATGGCGCCACCTCGTCCGCGGTACTGGCAAAGTATCTTCAATGGATGGGGCTTTATCCGGTCATCCATATTCCCGACAGGATCATTGAGGGGTACGGCCCAAACGGACCTGCAATCGAGAACCTTCAGGCGGGCGGTGCGGAACTGCTGATTACGCTCGACTGCGGCAGCACGTCTTTTGAAGCCTTTGAGACGGCCAGTAAGCTTAACCTCGACGTCGTGGTGATTGACCACCACCAGGTTGGTGAAACGCTTCCCGAGGTCCGGGCGCTGGTCAATCCGAACCGGCAGGATGATCTGTCGGGGCAGGGGCATTTGGCGGCCGTTGGCGTTACCTTCCTCTTTATTGTCGGACTGAACCGCGAGCTGCGTCAGCGGGGCGTGTTCAACGGCCGTCAGGCGCCGGATCTGATGGCGCTGCTGGACTTGGTGGCACTCGGCACAGTGTGCGATGTGGTGCCGCTCCAAGGCTTGAACCGCGCTTATGTTACGCGTGGGTTGGCAGTCATGCATCAGCGCCAGAACTATGGTCTGACAGCGCTGTCTGATGCCGCGCGGGTGAGCGGAAAACCGGCCCCTTATCATCTGGGGTTCCTGATCGGTCCGCGGATCAATGCGGGTGGCCGGATCGGCGATGCGGCTTTGGGTGCACGTCTTCTGACCACAGCGGACCCACATGAGGCCCGCGCTATTGCCGAACGTCTGGATCAACTGAACACCGAGCGTCAGGCGATGGAAGCCGTGATGCTCGAACAGGCGGGAGCCGAGGCCGCAATGGCCATCGAACAGCGGGACCCGGCCGTTCTATTGACAGGATCCAACGATTGGCACCCGGGGATCGTCGGCCTGATCGCGTCGCGGCTCAAGGAAGCGCATCGCCGGCCAGCCTTTGCAATTGCCTATGATGAAACGGGCAAGGGGACTGGATCCGGACGGTCGATCAACGGCGTCGATCTTGGCAAGGCTGTCCGTAAGGCTGTCGACGACGGACTTCTTGAAAAAGGCGGCGGACATGCCATGGCCGCAGGGCTGACGGTGCGCCAGGAAAAAGCAGCTGATCTGGAAGCCTTCTTCAACGAAATTCTGAAAGATGATGTGGAAGCTGCAACGGCACACCGTGAACTGAAGATCGACGCGGCACTGACTGCAACGGGTGCAAGCCTCGATCTGATGAACATGCTTGAAAAGGCCGGTCCCTATGGCGCGGGTCATTCCGAGCCGGTGTTTGCGTTTCCCGCGCACCGGGTCTCCTTTGCCGATGTCGTGGGCAAGGGCCATGTTCGGGCGACACTTGCGGCCGGCGACGGCACTGCGCTCAAAGGGATCTGTTTCAAGGCAGAGGACAAGCCTCACGGGAAGATGCTTCTAGAAGGCCGTGGCCGCAACCTACACGTTGCGGGGACACTGTCCATTGACACCTGGCAGGGGACACCGAAAGTGCAGCTGCGTATTTTGGATGTCGCGGACCCGCAAAAGACAAGGCTTTAACGTTCCTGCAACGCCAGTCGAATACCGAGAATGCAAAAAATCGTCCCGACGGCTTTTCCTTGCCATTTCAAGATGACGGGATTGCGCCGGACCAATCCGCCAAGTGTACCGGCGCCCAAGGCAAAGATGATCGTACTGAATAGCCCAAGGGCGACAAAAATAAATCCGAGAATTGTCAGTTGAAGCAGCACGTAACCGTTTTCGGGCTGCACGAACTGCGGCAAAAAAGCCAAAAAGAAGAGGGCGGTTTTTGGGTTAAGAATCTCCGAAATGAAAGCCTGGCGAAAGGCTGTCCCAGTGCTTAAGTCGGCAATGCCATTTCCGAATGACGGAGCAACCTTCGAAGTGATGGCTTTGATGCCAAGGTAAATCAGATAGGCGGCACCGACGTATTTGATCACCGAAAACAAAAGAGCTGAGGCCGCGATGATCGCTGAGAGCCCGAAAACAGCGAGCAATGTGTGAACGATGTCGCCAGCTGCGATCCCGGCGCCTGTCGCGATGCCGACTTTAGGTCCCGACGTTGTGGCCCGTGCGATTGTCAGAAGGGTAGCCGGACCTGGAATGAAAACAAACCCAAGCACGATTAGACTGTAAGTGATGAGTGTCGGCAGATCGACCATGGCATACTCCGTCAAGAACCATATCCAATCCATCACGGGCTCAAGATCTGTACAAGCAGTTTGTTATCCGCTGCAATTAACCTCCCTCTAACACCCTTGCCGTAGCGTTCATCCCACGAAGGAATCGTGAGGGTTGAGTATGCGTACTCAGAATGAGTTGGCACCGTTTTTCCGCGAGATCGACCGGCGCACAGACCGGGCTCTTGAAGGTGTTCGGGAAGTTAGAAAATCCGCAAAGTTGCGGGCACTCCCAGCCGAACCCAAGCCGTGGTTCATAAATACCGGTTTTCTGGTTCTTTTGACGTTTTTTGTCGCCTTGTTTGCGAGCTGAACCAAACCGTCCATCAACGGCCTTGAACTGATACGCAAGGTCCAGCTATGTCGGCTGCTTGGTACTCAATTGGGGCGGGCAGCATGACCGAATATCCGATTTCACTTTGGTCCTTCAATCTTGGCAGAGCGCCCAAATCTGTGGCCGCGCTCGCTGACATGATTGCGGAGGGGCTCGAGAGGGCAGCGTCGGACGGCGCGCAGCTTCTCGTCCTGCCGGAATACCTCGCCGAGACATGCCTTGCCTTTAAACCGGAAGGTTTGCGGCCGGACCAGGAAATGGGCTTTCTGGCAGATGTTAGTGAAGACCTGTTTCCGCTGCTATCCGACTTGCCGCAAAAGACAGGCGTTTCATTGTTGGCCGGGACATGGCCGGTGAAAACACCCTGCGGGATCACAAATACAGCGGTTCTGCTGACCGCTGATGGCCGCGAAATCCGCCAAGATAAATTAAGCCTCACGCCTTTTGAGCAGGAGGAAGATATCTGGCATCTGGTGCCTGGAACGGAGCTGAAGGTGTTTGAGCTGGATGGTCTGAAGATGGCCATCCTGATCTGCCTGGACATTGAAATGCCGGCGCTGAGCTGCCTTCTTGCCAAAGAAAAAGTCGACCTCATCCTTGTCCCGTCAATGACGGAGAAACTGTCCGGCTATCACCGTGTGTTCGGATGTGCAAAAGCGCGGGCGGTCGAACTGATGTGCGCCGTTGCAGCCTGCGGCGTTGTCGGGCGCGCGGAAGGCACAACGCAGAACGAGACCAATGTTTCGGGCGCATCGCTCTATGTGCCGTGTGAAGAAGAGCTTGGATTTGAAGGTGTTGGTGCTGAACTCAAGCCGACAGGCGGCGTCGGCGGTGAAGAATTGTTTCTTACCACGTCTGTTCCGGTCGGCGTGATTCGAGCATTGCGGGATGGTGGAGCAGAGGTTTGGCCGGGTGCTTGGACGGCTGAAAACGTAACTCTTTTAAAAATGTGACACTGATTGCGTAGTAATAATGCGCATATGTGCACAATGTGCGTTTTTCTACTGGACGGCCAAGAATCGTACCTATATAAGCCGTGCACCTTCACCACTCTGGGATTGTTATGGCTTTTGCCCCGACGATATCGGCGTTCGACGCCTCGTGGCTGCGCGGTTTTGCTGGTTTGTTTGTCAAACCGGCCCGCCTGCAGATCGCGGCGTTGTGCTTCCGGAAGGGCGAACAAGAGCCTGAAATCCTCCTCGTGTCGACAAGGGATACCGGCCGGCTGATATTACCGAAGGGATGGCCCGAGGCGGACAAGCCGGCCTTCGAGACAGCTCTGCTTGAAGCTTATGAAGAGGCTGGCGTGATCGGCAAGGCAGATCATCGGCCAGTGGGTAGTTTCCGGTCCTACAAGGGGCTCGCAAGCGGCTTGAAACTGCGCACCAAGGTGCTCGTATTCAAGGTTGAGTTTGAAAGCCAAGTCGATAATTTTCCTGAGCTGGGGCAACGCAAGCGGATTTGGATGCCTGTCTCTGAGGCCATCGAAAAGGCTGATGAACCAGCCTTGCGGCGTTTCTTGAAGCGGCATCGCAACCAGCTTTTCTAATCGATCTGTCAGAACGTTTGAGCGGTCTGTGACACGTCTGCGTCGCATGGCTGTTGCAAGGCGGTTGGCATATTCAGTTTACTCCGGCGTGGTGCAGACCTGAAGGTTTTCGTGCGACAGGCAGCCGGTGAGCGGATCTGAAAGACGGGTACTGTGCGTTGGGGGACAACCTGACACCAAAGGCACTCGATAAGGATCTCGACCGGGTCGGGTTTCTTGGCGATGCTGCAGAAGCGATGGGCCGGCGCTTGATTGCGCCCGGTCTTGCAATCTGTTTTTTGGCGGTCTGCGCAATCCTCGCGTCTCTTCAATTTGCAGCATCCGATGTCTCAAACGTCCTGATCCTGGTCACCGGTGCGACGGTCGGCGGCTATCTCGCCATCACCATCGGCGCCAACGATGTTGCCAACAATGTCGGGCCGGCAGTCGGCGCGCGGGTGGTCAGCATAACAACGGCGCTGATCATCGCTGCGATTTGCGAGAGCGCAGGCGCGTTGTTGGCCGGGGGTGACGTGGTCACCACGATTTCGACCGAGATCATCGCGCCAGATGACATTCCTGAGAACTTCCGCTTCATGAAAGCGATGCTGACCGCCATGGCGGGGGCGGCGATCTGGATCAACATTGCAACGCTCATTGGTGCGCCAGTCTCCACGACACATACGATTATCGGTGGCGTGGTGGGGGCAGGCGTTGCAGCCAGCAGCTTTGCTGCGATCAACTGGTCAACGTTTGGGGTCATAGCAGCCACCTGGGTCGCATCGCCGTTCTTGGGCGGACTTGTTGCAGCGCTGCTGCTTGCCTTCATAAATGCCAAGGTCATCTATACAGACGACAAGCTTTCCGCAGCGCGCTTCTGGCTGCCGATTCTTTTGGGCGGGTTGGCCGCGACCTTCACCGCCTATATGACCCATAAAGGTCTTCATCGGCTGATCGTTCTGCCGTTTATCCCGGCAACGCTTGCGCCAATTATTGTGGGGGCTATCGTCTGGGCCGTCTATCGGCGGGTTGTTGCCAGTCAGGCTTTGTTCCTCGACAATCGAACACAGTCTTTGCGCTCTCTTTTTGCTATCCCATTGATTTGTTCAGCAGCGCTGCTGTCGTTTGCTCATGGCGCGAACGACGTTGCGAACGCGATCGGTCCGCTGGCGGCGATCGTCAACAGCCAGTCCGATGAAATCAATGATTTGCACTATTGGATTCTCGGCCAGCTCAACCCGGTTGCACCTCTCTGGGTGAGCGCTGTCGGAGCCTTTGGCATTTCAGCCGGCCTTCTACTGTTTGGCCGCCGTCTTGTAACAGTTGTCGGCAAACGGATTACCAAGCTGAACCCGATCCGGGCGTTCTGCGTCACGCTGGCAACATCTGGAACGGTGCTGACAGCATCCGGGCTTGGGTTGCCTGTCTCGTCCACCCATATCGCGGTGGGTGCCATTTTCGGCGTTGGCCTGTTCCGCGAGTGGTACAGAAACCGGTTTGTGCCGCAGAAGGTGAATGGCAAGCGCCATCAGCCGATCCGCAACCGGGAGGAGCGCCGCCGCAGGCTTTTGGTACGCCGGACCAACTTGGTCACCATCATCGGTGCCTGGATTGTCACGGTCCCGGCGTGTGCGCTCCTATCGGCGGGGCTCTTTCATGTGTTCGATTATCTTTTGGTCACACAATAGCCCGCTGTCGTCCCACATGTGAGAGTCAGGCCAAGTGGCCTGTTGGCTCAAGGGCGAGTTCTGCCCAAACGGGAAGATGATCTGACGCGATCCGCGCTGTCTTTGATTTGTGAACCCCAGCCTTTTGAACGGTGAATTCCGGACTGGTGATGATCCGATCCAGACTGCCGACGGGCAGGGGACTTGGAAAGCTCCGGCCGGGCGTTGTGACTTCGTAGCGTTTTTCCAGGAGACGGATGCTTTTCGCATCATCACGCCATTCGTTCAGATCGCCAATCAAAATGGTCGGCAGGTAATCCAGGTCTTCGTGAAGCTGGTGCATGAGCGAGGAAATCTGTTTCTTGCGGAAATGACCAATCAGGCTGAGGTGCATGGCGGCGACCCGGATCTTCTGATCCTCCACTGCCAAATCCACGGCCACGGCGCCCCGCGGTTCCAAGGTTGGCAATTCAATCCGCCGGTGATCCAGAATCTCAATGCCTTGCCGGACCAAAATAGCATTCCCATGCCAGCCGAGGCTGTGTTCGCCAACCGCAAAGGGCACCGGGCGGAAGTTGGTCTGCGCAAGAATATGATCGCGGTCGAGAGTGCTTTCACGAGGTCCGAAGCGTTTGTCGGCTTCCTGTAGGGCGATCACATCGCATTGCAGCTCACCAATGACTTTTAAGGTCCGGTCTGGCCGCCGCCGCGCATCGACACCAATCGATTTTTGTATGTTGTAGGAGCCGATCTTCAGCATTGGGCGGAGTTTGGTGACCCTTGCAATTTCGTTATATCTGAGGACATCAAGCGCCGTTGTAGCGGAATTATGCCGCCTTGTATCCGTCCATGCGCTGTGTGGCGCGCTTCAAAGCTTCAAAACATGTTGAGTCCAACGCAGATCCGACATCGCTTTCCAAAATACCGAGGGCTTTTGCGAGCGGCATGGCAGCGCGGTAAGGCCGCTCTGCCGTCAGGGCATCGAAGATATCTGCCATCGTGACAATCCGTGTCTCCATGGAAATCCGACCTGAGGTCAACCCGTCAGGATATCCACGGCCATCGAGTTTTTCATGGTGACCGCGCCCAATTGGCGCAAGGTCCCTGAATGCGTCCATGCGCAGGAGAATTTCGTCGGTAAAGACGGGATGAAGGCGGATCGCTTCCCATTCCAGATCATCAAGTTTGCCGGGCTTGTCGAGAATGGAGTTGCTGACACCGAGCTTGCCGATATCGTGCAGCAATGCCGCGCGTCTCAAGAGTTGCCGGTCCCGGGCGCTGTACCCCAGTTCTTCCGCAATCATGTCGGTGTAAAGCGTGACCCGCTCGCTGTGCCCCGCCGTGTAGGGGCTCTTTGAGTCAATGACCTGTGCGAACCCGAGAGCGATATCGTCCAACTGGTCATCATCGGTGAAGCGGACGTTTTGGGCCGGTTCCAGTCCGTACACCGTCGCCTCCAGATCGTCCGATTGGAGTGTGTCCCAAAACCCTGTCTCTGAAGCGGCTGTTTCAGCGGCTGCGACCAAGGCCGGATCAAACCAGGATCCGCTGCGCTCTTTTATTTCTGTAAGCGCGCTGTCTTTACCCGCGTTGATCTGGAACACGTCGATGACCTGCGCCAACAACGCGATCTGTGAGAACAGCGGTATGTCAGCCTGTTTAAGCCCATGCGGACGCCCTTGACCGTTCCAGTGCTCATCGAGGCTGTAAATCCCGTCTACGACCGGCTGTGAAAAATGCATCTGGCGGGCAATGTCCGCGCCGCGCTGGCAACGGGTCTCGATCATCTCCGTCGCAATATCGCCGCCGTTCTGCAAAATGTTGACGATCGCACGGACCCGTTCGGCAAAGCCGTGTTTCAGGCCGGTATGCGACAGTACAAACCGAAGTGCAGCAGGCAGGCTGGTCCCAATGGTCTTGAAATCGTGCTTGAAGGTCAGGTCATCCGTCAAATAGAGCTCGCAAATGCGTGCCGCATTGCTGGAACACCCCAGATCTTTCAAGAGCAGCGTATAATAAAGGTCGCTGAGTTCTGCTTCCGGCAGACCGATTTGCCGCCCGATGTGGATGCCGATCCAGCAGCACCGGACACAATGCCCACGTGGTTGGCCCTCGGTAATGTCGAGGGCGTGACTGAGCGCTCCGAAGAGCTCGGCCAGACGAATCTTACTTGTGTTTTCAGTTGGCAAAAGAAACGACCCTTACGCTCGAGTTCGCGCAAGGGTCGCCGAAGAACCTTAAGATGCGGTTGTTGTACGCGCAGGCTGTGGTCAGGCCACGGCCAACTCCTCGGCGCTTTCGACAAGGATGCCGGCAACATAGTCCATGAAAGAGACCCACGCCTCGACCACGAATGTGTCTTCACCCGTGCGCCAGATCATGACTGGAGACTTGTGGAAGATTGTCCGGGTGACTGTACCCACCGGGAACTTTTCCAGTGAGAAATCGATGAATATCCCCGTGTTCAGCAACCAGCTGGCCTTTGGACCTGAAACGATCAAAGCTTCCGAGCGGTGCGAAATGTCGGTGAGGGAGTGCGGCTGACCGTCCAGTTTGGCCTCGATCCCATCAAACACCGCCTGAAGCTGATCTTCAGGCGCCAACAGCGTCCATTCGTCCGGCCCCATCCAGAGCGCTGCCCGTTTTTCCGAGGTTTCCGCACCGAGCGGGGTCACCGGCAATTTCGCGCCGAAAGCTTCACCCGCCGCCGGGATGGCAGCTTCGCGCAACCGGAGCGACAGCCGTGTCATCGGCGCTGCCTTCAGAACTGAGACACCCGGAAGGCTGAGGAGCGGTGTTTCGCCGGCATCCGGCGTGATGACGTCACTGGCAAGAAGATCAGACATTGAGCCGCGCTCCTTCCTTGTCAAAGAATATCGGGCTGGTCACTTCCACCTCTATGCCGCCATCCGGCATGGGTACATAAAGCGACTTGCCATGAAGGGCATGGCCGTTTTTCACAATCGCCAAAGCGATCGTCCGGCCCATGGCGGGACTGTAGTATGATGAAGTCACATGACCCTCCGCAGGCGTTCCGGTGGCCGGGTTCTGCGCAACAGTGATCTGTGCACCTTCTTCCAGCTTGACCTTCGGATCCTTGGTCAGGAGGCCGACAAATTGCTTGCGGTTCTCAGCGACAAGATCCGGGCGTTCCAGGCCGCGTTTGCCGACGAAGTCATGCTTCTTCTTACCAATGGCCCAGGTCATACCAGCGTCCTGAGGGGTGACAGTCCCGTCGGTGTCCTGACCGACGATGATGTAACCCTTTTCGGCGCGCAAGACGTGCATGGTCTCCGTGCCATAGGCTGTGCCGTTGTGCTTTTCGATTTCACCGGCGAGCGTTTCCCACATCATCTTGCCATGGCGGCGTGGGACGTTGATCTCGAACCCGAGTTCACCGGTGAAGGAAATGCGGAACAGGCGGCAAGGAACACCGCAGAAAGTGCCTTCCTTGACGCTCATGTGCGGGAAAGCCTCTGCGGACAGGTCGATACCTTCGATGAACGGGGCTATCACCTCACGGGCCTTAGGTCCCTGAACTGCGGCCACGGCGTATTGCTCAGTGGTGGAGGTGATCCAGACATCAAGGTCCGGCCATTCGGTCTGCAGGTAGTCTTCCATCGTTGCAAAGACGCTCGGCGCACCGCCAGTGGTCGTGGTCACGTGGAAGCGGTCGTCTGCCAGACGCCCGATGACACCGTCGTCGACGATGAAGCCGGCATCGTTCAGCAAGAGGCCATAGCGGCAGCGGCCAGGAGCCAGCTTTTTCCAAGGATTGGTGTACATCCGCTCCAGGAATTCGGCTGCATCCGGTCCGACCACCTCGATCTTGCCGAGCGTTGAAGCATCGAACAGGCCAACACTCTTGCGCACTGTGGCACATTCTCGGGCGACCGCTGCATGCATGTCTTCACCGGATTTCGGGAAGTACCAGGTCCGTTTCCACTGTCCGACGTCCTCGTAGACGCCACCATTGGCGACAACCCAGTCGTGGGACGGGGTCTTGCGGACCGGATCGAAATGATCGCCGCGGGCAACGCCTGCGAAGAGACCAAAGGTTGTTGGCGTATAGGGCAGGCGGAAGGTCGTGAGACCGACATCCACGATCGGCTTTTCCAGAGCGCCGGAGGCGATGGAGAGCGCATTCATGTTGGACAGACGCCCCTGGTCCGTCGCCATGCCGGTCGTCGTGTAGCGTTTGATATGCTCAATCGACTGCATGCCTTCGCGCGCGGCGAGTTTGATGTCCTTGGCCGTGACGTCGTTCTGGTAGTCGACAAACGCTTTCACGCGTGAGGCATTGCGGTCATGGGGCAGGGCACCAAGAACAGCGCCTTGGCCGGCTTCCCCGCCGGAGGCCGCCGCATAGGTGACCTTGGCTTCCTTACCGATCGCGGCATTTGCCGCTGCTTCACCAGCAGCATAGCCGTCCTCAAGTGTTGCCTGAAGGCCGTAGAGACCTTTAGCGGCTCCAGCCGAGCGCTCGTTTTGAACAGATTTTCCGGGCACATAAGCACCAACGGCCTCGTCCCAGACAACTTTGCCGCGGGACTGTGAGTAAAGGCTCACGGTTGGCGTCCAGCCGCCCGACATCAGGATTGCGTCGCACGCGACCTGACCGGCGGATGCGACCTGGCCGGAGGTCATCAAACGGCCGAGCAGGGCAGCCTTGACCCGTTTGCGCCCAAGGGTGCCGGTCACAACGCAACCAGCCTCAACCCGAATGCCGCGGGCCTGTGCAATGGCCACAAGGTTTTCTGGCGGGGTTTCACGCAAGTCGGCAATCGCCACGACGTCCACGCCGTGATCGGCGAGATCGAAAGCCGCCTGCCAGGCAGTGTCGCAGGCGGTTGCGACAAGCACCTTGTTGCCGACTTTAACGCCATAGCGGTTGAGATATGTCCGGCCCGCATCAGCGAGGAGAATGCCCGGGCGGTCGTTTTCCGGGAAGACAATCGGGCGTTCGATGGCGCCGGAGGCGATCACCACCTCCTTGGCGCGAACCTGCCAGAGGCGTTCGCGCGGCAGCTTCGGATCCGGGTCGCTGAGGTGCTCGGTGACACGCTCGGCAAGAGCGATGTAGTTGTGCGCGAAGTAGCCAAAAGCAGTCGTCCGGGACAAAAGCGTGACGTTGTCCATGGAAGCCAACTTGGCAATAGTTTCCTGGACCCACTCGATCGGGGTTTTGCCGTCGATGGTTGCGTTTTCGTCCGACAGAAGCGAACCTCCAAATTCGGCCTGCTCGTCACACAGTATGACCTTTGCGCCGGTTTCTGCTGCGGCCACCGCTGCGGCAAGACCGGCTGGTCCGGACCCGGCCACCAGTACATCGCAGTGCGCGTAGATGTTGCCGTAGGTGTCGTGATCCGGGTTCTTTGGCGGTTTGCCAAGACCAGCTGCAGCACGGATGACCGGCTCATAAACGCGGTCCCAGAAGGCTTTTGGCCACATAAAAGTCTTGTAGTAGAAACCCGCTGGAAATAAGGGCGACAAGAGGTCGTTAACTGCGCCGACGTCAAAGCCGAGCGATGGGAAACGGTTCTGTGAGATCGCCTCAAGGCCTTGGTAGACTTCCACCTGGGTTGCCCGCAGGTTCGGTGTTTGGTCGCCCTTGCGATAGACGCCGACCAGTGCGTTCGGCTCTTCGGAGCCTGCTGTCACAATGCCGCGCGGGCGGTGGTACTTGAAGGACCGCCCGACCAGGTGAACACCGTTTGCCAGCAGTGCCGAGGCAAGGGTATCGCCCTTGTGGCCCTGCATCTCTTCCCCGTCGAAGGTGAAGGTCAGCTGTTCGCCGCGGTCAATGCGGCCGCCTTTTTCAGTACGGAATGGCTGGCTCATTTGCCGGCCTCCTTGGCCAACTCGTCAAGATCCGGCATCGGTTCGCCAGCCTTGTAAAACTTTAGGAAGTCGTCGCTCACGGTGTGACGAACGGCGTTGAAGAACCGGCCACAACCATGGATGTGGCGCCAGCGTTCCGCGTAAACACCCTTGGTATTGTCGCGCATGTAGAGATACTCAACCCAACCTTCGTCGGTGACTTCTGCAGGGTCGGACGGGCGGGCGATGTGCGCCTGGCCGCGGCAGGAAAACTCGGTTTCCGGACGCTCGACCTGGCAGTAAGGGCAGTAAACCAACAACATGTCTGTATTCTCCCCTTAGTGTGCCACGGCGGCGGCGGCCGCTTCGTCGATCAGACGGCCGGTCTTGAACCGGTCGATCGTGAAAGGTGCATTGATCGGGTGCGGTTCGTCCTTGGCAATCGTATGCGCAAAGACGTGTCCGGAGCCCGGTGTTGCCTTGAAGCCGCCTGTGCCCCAGCCGCAGTTCACGTAAAGACCCTGGACCGGCGTTTTGGACAGGATTGGTGAGCGATCGGGGGTTACGTCCACGATGCCACCCCAATTGCGCAACATGCGCATGCGCCGGAAGTGCGGGAACAGTTCGCAGATCGCGTCAATGGTATGGTTGGAAATGTGGATGCCGCCCGTCTGGCTGTAGGAGATGAACTGATCTGTTCCTGCACCAATCACCAGCTCGCCCTTGTCGGACTGGGAGATATAGGCATGGATCGTGTTCGACATCACCACACACGGGAAAGCGGGCTTGACCGGTTCGGAGACGAGTGCCTGTAGTGGGAAGGATTCCAGCGGCATCCGCACACCGGCCATATCCATGACGGTTGTGGTGTTGCCGGCAGCCACGACGGCGACCTTCTTGGCCTTGATGAAACCCTTGGCGGTTTCAACACCTTCAACAGCACCATCGGCGCCGCGCTTGATGCCGGTGACGAGGCAATTCTGAATGATGTCGACGCCCATGTCGTCCGCGCCACGCGCATAGCCCCAGGCGACCGCATCGTGACGTGCGGTACCGCCAACGCGCTGAAGGGCGGCGCCCATCACCGGATAGCGGATGTCCTTGGAGATATTGAGCGGCGGACAGTATTCCTTGGCCTGTTCCGGCGTCAGCCATTCGTTTTGAACACCGGCCAGCCGGTTGGCGTGGATATGGCGCTGTGCGACCTGAACGTCGTGGACTGTGTGGGCCAGCATCATGACGCCGCGCGCGGAGTACATGACGTTGTAGTTCAGTTCCTGTGACAGGCCGTCCCACAAATCAATGGCGTGATTGTAAAGCGCCGCGCTTTCTTCCCAGAGATAGTTGGAACGCACGATGGTCGTGTTTCGGCCCGTGTTGCCGCCGCCAAGCCAGCCTTTTTCAAGGACGGCGACGTTGCGCACGCCATGTTCCTTGGCAAGGTAATAGGCGGTAGCAAGACCGTGGCCACCGGCGCCGATGATGACCACGTCATATTCGGCCTTCGGCTCCGGCGCACGCCATTGGCGGCCCCAGTTCTGGTGCGCGGAAAAGGCATTTTTTGCCAGTTCCAGGAAGGAATAACGCTTCATAAAGAGCGGCTCCGCACGTTTTGGACCATCACAGCCTTTCAAGTTGGAAAGACGGTCGCGGTCCGGTCCTTGTGTTCATGTCCTATGGGCACCGGCAATTGCCAATCGGCAAGCTGTGTCCGTTGGTGCGCATATTCGCGATTGCATGCCCATCTGCATATCAGGTTTCGGTCGCTTGTTGGTCTGAAAGCGACATAATCACCGGCGCAGGTTTTCCGCGGGATTAGACATGCTGAAAACACGCAAGAAATGTGAGGCCTTGGGCTGTTTTTGGACGCGGCAAGGAACAAACCGGCGCTCTTGAATGCGTAAATCCGACATTGGATGTCGTCCCGGTTCTTGCAAATGATCTCGCTCGGAGTAACTGTGCGGGTCAATAGCATTTAGGGAGATCGTCAAATGCAAGTTCGTGCAGCCGTGGCAGTGGGCGCCGGCAAGCCCCTCGAAGTAACCACAGTCAACCTGGAAGGCCCGCGGGCTTTTGAGGTTCTGGTGGAAGTCAAGGCAACTGGCATTTGCCATACGGATGAGTTCACGTTGTCCGGTGCGGATCCGGAAGGTCTCTTTCCGGCGATTCTCGGCCACGAAGGCGCAGGCGTTGTTGTTGAAGTCGGGAAGGGCGTCACGACCCTGAAACCGGGCGATCATGTGATCCCGCTCTACACGCCGGAGTGCCGGACGTGCGAATACTGTCTGAATCCGAAAACCAACCTTTGCCAGGCGATCCGATCCACACAAGGCCAGGGCCTTATGCCGGACGGTTCGTCCCGGTTCTCCACGCTCGATGGCGACCCGATCCTGCATTACATGGGCACATCCACCTTCGCGAACTACACCGTTGTTCCGGAGATCGCTCTTGCGAAGATCAATCCGGACGCCCCGTTCGACAAGGTTTGCTACATCGGCTGCGGCGTCACGACTGGCATCGGCGCCGTGATCAACACGGCCAAGGTCGAGATTGGGTCGCGCGCGATTGTTTTTGGGCTTGGCGGCATTGGTCTCAATGTCATTCAGGGACTGCGGCTTGCAGGTGCGGACCAGATCGTTGGTGTTGACTTGAACCCGGCCAAGAAGGAAATGGCTGAGCGCTTCGGCATGACCGACTTCGTCAATCCGTCCGAGGTGGAGGAAGACCTGGTTCCGTATCTAGTGAACCTCACAAAGGGCGGTGCGGACTACACATTCGATGCGACCGGAAACGTCAATGTCATGCGGACCGCACTGGAATCAGCGCACAAGGGCTGGGGCGAGTCGATCATCATTGGTGTGGCACCTGCCGGTGCTGAAATCGCCACCCGTCCGTTCCAGCTGGTGACCGGGCGGTCTTGGCGTGGAACAGCCTTCGGCGGCGCACGCGGGCGGACCGATGTCCCGCAGATCGTTGACTGGTACATGGACGGCAAGATCGAAATCGACCCGATGATCACGCACACCATGCCGCTCGAGGACATCAACAAGGGCTTTGATCTGATGCATGCCGGCGAGTCAATCCGCTCAGTGGTGCTCTATTAAGCCCGTGACGGATCTCATAGTCAGATCCGCCCTCGCGGAAGATGGGGATGGCATATGGGATATGCTGAACCCTGTCTTCGCAGCCGGTGAAACCTACACGGTCGATCCCGATATCGACCGTGCCGATGCGCTTGCCTATTGGACGGGTGGTAAAAAAGTCTTTGTGGTAGAAAGGGGCGGTGAGCTTCTGGGCACCTACTACATCGTTCGAAACCAGAAGGGCGGTGGCTCCCATGTTTGCAATTGCGGGTTCGTCACCGCTGCTGCCGCGCAGGGCCTGGGCGTTGCCAGACTGATGCTGGAACACTCGCTCGAGACTGCGAAGGCGGACGGCTTTCGGGCGATGCAGTTCAACTTTGTCGTGTCGACAAACACGCGTGCCGTGGAGATCTGGCAGCGATATGGTTTTGATATCGTCGGTCGGTTGCCAGAGGCATTTCATCATCCGCGCGAGGGGTATGTCGATGCGCTTGTCATGTACCGGAAGCTTTGACGGTGCGGATGCTAAAGTCTTAATGGAGTTTCCATGAAAACCCTTTCTGAAAACAAGTGTTTTGGCGGCGTTCAGGGCGTCTACAGCCACGAAAGCGCTGTGATCGGTCTGGAAATGACCTTCGCGGTCTATATCCCGCCGCAAGCCAAAGACGGTCCAGTGCCGTGCCTGTGGTATTTGTCCGGGCTGACCTGCACCCACGAAAACGCGATGACCAAGGCAGGTCTTCAGGCGCATGCCGCGGAGTTTGGCCTCGCGGTCGTTTTTCCGGACACCAGCCCGCGCGGTGAGGGTGTTGCCAACGACGAGGCCTATGATCTTGGCCAGGGCGCCGGATTTTATGTCAACGCAACCCAAGATCCTTGGGCACCGCATTTCCAGATGGAAACATACATCGCAACTGAACTGCGCGACCTTGTGCAGGCGCAATTCCCGGTGTCGATCCACCATGGGATCACAGGGCACTCTATGGGAGGGCACGGTGCGCTGACACTGGCGATGAAATACCCGAGCCAGTACCGCTCCTTGTCGGCCTTCTCACCGATCGCAAACCCAAGCCAATCCGACTGGGGACGCAAGCAACTCGGTGCGTATCTAGGTAGCGATGAGACCTTGTGGACGGCGCATGACGCTGTGTGTCTCTTGAAGGAAAGGGGCTGGGTTGAGGACATCCTCATTGACCAGGGCGCAGATGACCAGTTCTACGATCTGCTCAAGCCCGAGGCGCTGGCCGCGGCACTTGCTGAGACAAAGACAGCCCACAGCTTCCGTCTGCAACCGGGCTACGATCATTCCTATTACTTCGTATCGACCTTTGCCCGCGACCATGTTGCCTGGCATGCCGCGCGCTTGAAATAGGTCCAGTTATCTCGGCTTTATCCGGATCGCACTGAGAGCCAGTGCGATCCAGCTTGCGATTGTCAGCAGTCCGCCAGTCGGGGCCGCCATCGGAAAAAGGCGTATGCCGATTGTGGCGCGTGCGATTAAGTCGCCGCTGAACAGGGTGATGCCAACGACCATAAGCGCAAAGGCAACCGGCAAAAACGGAACACGCCGGATCTGCGCAACTAGTCCCATCCCTAGAAAGACGGGTGCGTGGAAGAGCAGCATGTGGGCTGCGGTCTTCATCAGACCGGTCGTATCCGCATGCGCCGAGAGAGCCAAAAACGCGACGCCCGAAGCCCCGCTCAAACCGCCAATGACCAAACCGAGACGGAGAAGTTTCGAGGTGGCGTCGGACATAGTGGGCGAGGTCTGCATAATCAGAAGCTCGTTGGTTGGACAATCGATTGCATGAGGTCGAAAGGTCTTGCTTGCCGTCCCGGCCTTGCGCCAGGATCTAAAAACAATGGTCCCGGCTCGGGGGCCGGGACTGCATCTCAATCAAGTCAGGCTGCGGCGAGGCCGCGGCCTTCCAGAAGGGCGTCGATTTTCGGGGCGCGGCCACGGAACGCGACATAAGCGTCTTCCGGATCTGGACGTCCGCCAGCGGAATAGATGTTGGTCAGGAGCTTGTCTGCTGTGTCCTTGTCGAAGATGTCACCGGCTTCCTTGAAAGCGCCGAAAGCATCTGCGTCCATCACTTCCGACCACATGTAGCTGTAATATCCGGATGAATAGCCGTCGCCGGAAAAGACATGCTGAAAGTGCGGAATACGGTGGCGCATGGTGATTGCTTTCGGCATGCCGATCTTATCAAGTTCGGCCTTTTCGAACGCGACCGGATCAAAGCTTGACGGATCGTCCAGCAAATGGAGTTCCAGATCGAGAAGGGCGCAGGCCGTATATTCCACGGTCGCAAAACCTTGATTGAAGTTCGAAGCGGCAAGCAGTTTGTCGAGCAACGCTTTTGGCATCGGTTCGCCTGTTTTGTAGTGAACGGCAAACCTGGAAAGAACTTCAGGTTCGGACAGCCAGTGTTCGTAGAGCTGCGATGGCAGCTCGACAAAATCGCGTGCGACAGATGTTCCGGAGATCATCGGGTAAGTGACATCCGACAGAAGCCCGTGCAGCCCGTGTCCGAACTCATGGAAGAGCGTGCGCGCATCATCAAATGTCAGAAGCGTGGCTTCACCCGATGCGCCCTTGGAGAAGTTCATGACATTGACGATGATTGGTGTTTCGCCGCCGTTCAGCTTGTGCTGAGAGCGAAACGCACTCATCCAGGCGCCCGAACGTTTCGAGGGGCGAGCGAAATAGTCACCGAGGAACAAGCCTTTATGGCTCCCGTCAGGGTTCAAGACCTCAAAGGCCCGAACATCCGGATGGTAGACAGGCATGTCCTTGAGTTCCCGGAACGTGACACCGAAGAGGCGAGTTGCCGTGTCAAATGCCGCCTCGATTATCTTGTCGAGCTGCAGATAGGGCTTCAGCTCGGCTTCATCTAGATCGTGCTCCGCCTTGCGGACCTTCTCTGAATAGAACCGCCAGTCCCATGCTTCGATCTCATGGTTTTCGCCCAGGCTCTGAGCCATCTCGCCGAGTTTTTCTGCTTCCTCGTTCGCGCGGGCAACAGCCGGCGTCCAGACCTTGGTCAAGAGATCGCGGACGTTTTCCGGTGTCTTGGCCATCGTGTCGTCCAGCTTGAAGGCGGCGAAGCTGTCAAAACCCAAAAGCCTGGCTCTTTCAGCGCGCAGCTCCAGGGTATCCTTAATGATTGCGCGGTTGTCCGTGTCGCCCCCGTTCTCACCGCGGGCAGACCACGCCTTGAAGGCTTCTTCGCGCAGCCGACGGTTGGTGGAGAACTGCAGGAACGGTTCAATCGACGAGCGGGAGAGGGTGATGACATGCTTGCCGTCCAGGCCCCGGTCCTTGGCCGCTTCTGCAGCGGCTGCAATCAGGAAGTCTGGCAGTCCGGCGCGGTCTTCCTCGGTTTCAAGAACCAGCTGGTACTCGGACTCGTCTTTCAGAACGTTTTGCGAAAAGGAGGTGCCAAGAGTTGCAAGCTTCTGCGAAAGTCCTGCCATACGGGCCTTGTCGTCTGCTTCCAGCCCGGCTCCTGCGCGCTGGAACATCTTGTAGTAACGTTCCAGAACCTTGGCATCTTCCGGGTTCAGCCCAAGGGAGTCTTTTTCGTCCCAAAGACTGGCAATCCGGTTGTAGAGCTTTGCGTTAAGCAGCGTGTCTGAGCTGTGCTTGGCAAGTTTTGGAGCAAGATCGCGTTCGATCTTCTGGAGGGCTTCGTTGGTGTGGGCGCCGCTCAAATTGAAAAAGGTTCGTGCAACTTTGGACAGAGCCTTTCCCGATGTTTCAAGCGCAACAACCGTGTTCTCGAAGGTTGCCGGTCCTGCCTGATCCGCGATTGCATCGATCTCGGCGCGGGCCTCTGCCATGGAAACTTCGAAAGCCTCTTCGAAGTGGCTCGGCTCGATCTCGGAGAAAGGTGGGAGCTCGAAAGGCGTAGTCCAGTCGGTCAGCAACGGATTGGCGGTCATGAAAATCCTCAAAAGGGTTCGAAATCGACTGCACTCAGATATGGCGCAAGCTGACCGTCCTTTAAAGAGGCGCCTCCGTTATTCCACTATGTCGAGGTTAAACTCTTGGCTGTTGTTGTGTCGCACAGTGGATGCCGCCGCCGGTCTCGCCGAGCGCGTCGACATTGAGGGCGACAACTTCCCGGTCCGGATAAAGCCGCCGCAAAGTCCTCTGCATTTCGCCATCGGTGTCCTTATCGCCAAATTCGGCACATACAACGGCGCCATTCAGAACGTAATAGTTGGCGTAGGACGCAAGAAAATCATCAGACGTCACTCTGATGCGGTCGGGTGAGGGCACTTTGGTAATTTTCAGGTGACGTCCTTCCGCATCCGTCGCCGACTTCAGGATCGCGAGCGTCCTCCTGGCAGAGACAGAAAAGATGTCATCGTCGTCCGGGTACGGAACTTGAATGAGAACTTCACCCGGGCGAACGAAGCGTGCGAGGGCGTCGATATGATCATCTGTGATGTCATGACTAGCAACACCCGGTGCCCAAATCATCTTGTCTGCGCCATAGGCCCTGAGCAGCCGGTCTTCGATCTCGGCGCGTGAGAGCGTATTGCGGTTTGGATTGACCCAGCAGCTTTCATGGGCAAGCAGGGTGCCGTGGCCATCCCATTCTACGCCGCCCGGTTCACCGGTCAAGCCGCTCGGATAAACAGTCAGACTCATACGCTCTGCAACACGCGGCACAATTTGACCGTCGTTGTCATGGACTTGTTTTCCGCCCCAGCCGTTGAATTTCATTCCCGAGACAACAAGGCCGCCCTGATCGTTGATTGCAAACAGTGGTCCTGCATCCCGGCACCAGAGATCGTCGGTCGGGATGTCCCATAATTCGACGGACTGGGAGAGAAGCTTGCGGGCGTTTGCATGGTAATCAGCACCGACCAGCATGACCACAGGTTCAAACTCGGCAATGGTGTTTGCAATCTCAGCGATGGTTTGCTGCAGGTCTTGCAGAAACCAGCGGTCTGGATGAACGCTGCGGTTCACTGGCCATTGCATGAACGTGCGCTCGTGCGGGTCGTCTTCTGCTGGCACGAAGTGGCCGTCGGGCAAGCCGGTCGTTGATGCTTGCGCTGACATCATGAAACTTGCTCCAGAGCTACTTGCCGCCAACACTGCTGTCGCCGTAGAGGCGCCTTGCAAAAAACGTCTCCGAGATCGGCCTGTTCTTGTCACCACATGGACCCGTTTGCCCGTTGCAACCAGTCCGCATCATAGGTCGATCCGTCGAAACTGTCCTTTATTTCCTGCATGATTTGTCCCGGGGTCGGGATGTCGTCTTTGGCTATATAGCCCTCCGGGTTCCAGAGGTCTGCGCGCATGATGGCGCGGGCGCACTGGAAGTAAGCTTCCTCGATCGTGATCTCGATGACGGACCGGGGCTCTTTGCCCTCCATGACAAAAGACGCGAGCTGAGCCGGATCAACTGAGATCACCGCATGTCCATTGATGCGCAAAACATTGTTCCAGCCCGGGATCATGAACATCAGCGAGACGCGCGGATCACGGATGATATTACGCAGAGAATCAATGCGGTTGTTTCCGCGCCGATCCGGCATGAGCAAAGTGCGAGGGTCCTTGATTCGAACGACCGGGCCCGCGTCACCGCGCGGGGAACAATCAAGTCCTTCCGGTCCCACCGTTGAGAGCGTGCAAAAACAGGATTTCTCGACGATTTGACGGTAGGCGCTGGTCAGGTGATCAGTCGCTTTTATGACGGATGCTTCGCCGACTGGCCCGTAGTGTTTTTCAAGCTCATCGATGGTTTTGAGAACGGTCATAAAAAATCTCTCGTCGTTGGTTTCATGAGAAAAATTTCGGCAGGTGCATTGTTTATGTGCAGGTTTTGGCCTGGTCCAACATGTGAGGGCCTGGGCGGGCGGACCGATCATATATGACTTTTGTCTAATGATCTGGATGGATAGGTGTTTTGCCGCATTACGTATAGGTCATTTTGCGGCGCAGCAAGAAAATTTTGAGAATGGCCATGATCCGAGCATGACGTTTGTTTGCGCTGCGACATGAGTGAGGTGTCATGAGAAGTATTTAGCCAGCGTTACTTCAAAAGTATTAGGCGCCAGAAAGTAGGGCGCGCCAATAGTCGTATTGCTGACTGAAGCGCATCGTTTCTAAAGTCTTGCCAGCTTGCAGTTTTGACGTGGTGGAGCCGGGCAACCGGACGGGGAACAGGTCTGAGCTGCTTGCCGCTGTACAGCTACTGCAGGCGCGCTCAAGGTGAGCCCGCCATGCCTTTCTGGGAGGAAAGAATGAGCTTAATTCGCAAACCCCTTAATCGCCGCTCGATTCTGCGCGCCGGCGCGCTCGGCGGTACGGCTCTCGCCATGCCGACGGTGTTCACCAGCCGTGCGTGGTCGCAGGGCTACTTGAATGAGCCGACCGGCTCGACAGTTACCCTCGGCTTCAACGTCCCGCAGACCGGACCTTATGCCGAAGAGGGGGCTGACGAACTCCGTGCTTACGAACTTGCTGTTGAACACCTGAACGGTGAAGGCGACGGCGGAATGATGGGCACCTTCTCGTCGAAGGCGCTGAAGGGCAACGGTATTCTCGGCAAGAAGGTCGAGTACGTAACCGGTGACACCCAGACCAAGTCTGATGCTGCCCGTGCATCTGCAAAGTCGATGATCGAAAAAGACGGCGCAGTCATGATCACCGGCGGCTCGTCCTCCGGCGTGGCCGTGGCTGTGCAGGCGCTCTGCCAGGAAGCTGGCGTGATCTTCATGGCGGGTCTGACCCACTCCAACGACACCACCGGCAAGGACAAGCGCGCCAACGGCTTCCGTCACTTCTTCAATTCCTACATGTCCGGTGCAGCTCTTGCTCCGGTGTTGAAGAATGCATACGGCGCTGATCGTAAAGCCTACCACCTGACCGCGGACTACAACTGGGGTTACACCACAGAGCAGGCTGTCAAAGAGTCCACCGAGGCTTTGGGTTGGGAAACCGTTGAGACCGTCAAAACCCCGCTCGCCGCGACGGACTTCTCGGCTTACATCACACCGGTTCTGCAGTCCGATGCTGACGTTCTCGTTCTGAACCACTACGGCGGCAACATGGTGAACTCACTCACCAACGCCGTTCAGTTCGGCCTGCGCGACAAAGTCGTGAACGGCAAGAACTTCGAGATCATCGTTCCGCTCTACTCCCGACTGATGGCGAAGGGTGCTGGTGCGAACGTTAAAGGCATCTTCGGCTCCACCAACTGGCACTGGTCGCTGCAGGACGAAGGCTCCAAGGCTTTCGTGAAGTCCTTCGGTCAGAAATACGGCTTCCCGCCAAGCCAGGCTGCGCACACCTGCTACGTTCAGGCACTGCTTTATGCGGATGCGTGTGAGCGTGCCGGCACGTTCAACCCATGCGGTGTTGTTGAAGCCCTCGAAGGCTTTGAGTTCGACGGTCTCGGCAACGGCAAGACCTTGTACCGCGCTGAAGATCACCAGTGCTTCAAGGACGTTCTGGTCGTGAAGGGTAAAGAAAACCCGACATCCGACTTCGACCTTCTGGAAATCGTCGAAGTGACACCTGTGGAGCAGGTGACCTATGCACCGGATCACCCGCAGTTTGCCGGTGGTGCACTGGGTACCTGTAACTCAGGCGCTTAATCCTATCTCAAAAAAATCCGACGGGGCGGGTCTCTGCCCTGTCGGTGTTTTCCTTGTAATCTAGCGCGGTTGGGGGCTACCGCCACGCGCTGTTGATCCGAGCTGAGAGCGATGGACGCGATACTTCTTCAAATCTTGAACGGTCTGGACAAGGGGTCCGCATATGCGCTGATCGCCCTTGGGCTGACCCTCATTTTCGGCACATTGGGCGTTGTCAACTTCGCCCACGGCGCGTTGTTCATGATCGGGGCCTTTTGCGCGGTCACACTGAACCGTCTGCTGTCCGTGTCGTTCACCACCATCGACGATACCCGGACCGACTTCCTCGGGAACCCGCTGAAGGTTGAAACACCTTATGTGGAAGCCTGGTTTGGCCCCGAGATGGGAGGCGCGATCATTGATTGGTCGGTGCCCCTCGCGATCCTGTTCTCAATTCCGATCATGGCATTGGTTGGCCTGTTCATGGAACGCGGCCTGATCAAGTACTTCTACAAGCGCCCGCATGCGGACCAGATCCTGGTGACCTTCGGCCTTGCGATCGTTCTTCAGGAAATCATCAAGTATTTCTATGGTGCAAACCCGATCCCGACACCGGCTCCGGAGGTCTTCGCTGGCAGCTTTGATTTCGGTGCGATGATCGGCATGGACCCGAATGTCATCATCTATCCGTACTGGCGGATTGTTTACTTCCTGTTTGCCACGGTCATTATCGGCGGGGTCTTCGCCTTCCTCCAGTTCACAACTTTCGGCATGGTTGTTCGAGCGGGTATGGCAGACCGCCAAACTGTCGGATTGCTCGGGATTGATATCGACCGGCGCTTCACCATCATGTTCGCCCTTGCTGCGATTGTGGCAGGCCTTGCAGGCGTGATGTATGCCCCCATCAATTCGCCCAACTACCACATGGGGATGGACTTCCTTGTCCTCAGCTTCGTCGTGGTGGTTGTCGGCGGTATGGGCTCGTTGCCCGGGGCCGTCGCTGCTGGCTTCCTGCTCGGGATTCTCGAAAGCTTTGCGTCCATGGCGCAGGTCGTCGCCCTGCTGCCGGGCATCAACCAGATCATCATCTATCTCGTTGCGATTGTGATCCTTCTCACCCGTCCGCGGGGACTGTTGGGCCGCAAGGGCGTAATGGAGAGCTAAATCATGCTTGGACTTAACAAAAAAGACACGTCGCTCTTCATCCTCGTCTTGCTGCTGGTTGTATTTGCGCCGTTCCTTCTGAACCCCTTTCCGGAAAATTCAGAGCTCGCGCAATTCAACGCAGGCTATCCGGACCTGATGCAACGCTTCCTGATTTTCGGGATCTTCGCCATTGGCTTCAACATCCTCTTCGGCCTGACGGGATACCTCAGCTTCGGTCACGCCGCCTTCCTGGGTGTCGGTTCCTATGCTGGCGTCTGGATGATGAAGCTGCTGACTATGAACGTTCTGCCGGCCATCATTATCTCGGTGATCTTTGCCGGTCTGTTCTCCGTCATCGTCGGATACATTTCGCTGCGGCGTTCAGGCATCTACTTCTCGATCCTGACCCTCGCGTTCGCTCAGATGTCGTTCTCTCTGGCTTATTCGGTCCTCACCCCAATCACGGCCGGTGAAACCGGGCTGCAGCTTGCGCTTGACGATCCTCGTATCCTCGGCGTGAGCCAGGTAGATGGGACCATTCCGCTTGCCCACTTCTTTGGGATCGACATGCGCGACAGCTTTGAACTGGCCGTTGGCGGGTGGTTGTTCACGTTCAATGCAGGTTACTACCTCTGCGCTGTCGTGATGATGATCGCTTTCTATATCGCGATCCGGATTTTCCGCTCGCCCTTCGGTATGATGCTGCGCGCGGTGAAGTCCAACCAGCAACGTATGAATTTCACGGGTCTGAACTCTAAGCCTTATACACTCGCTGCCTTCGTCATCTCTGGGATGTATGCCGGTTTGGCTGGTGGTCTTATGGTGGCGATGGATCCGCTTGCAGGTGCGGAACGCATGCAGTGGACAGCGTCTGGTGAGGTCGTCCTGATGACCATCCTCGGCGGTGCAGGCACCTTGATCGGTCCGGTCCTTGGAGCTGGTTTCATCAAGTATCTGGAAAACATCTTTTCCAAGATCAACGACAACATCCTCTACGAATGGTTCTCCGGTCTCCCGGCAGGCATCGCTGACTTCCTGGTGTTCGTCATCCACCCGTTCATCGGCAAGGGCTGGCACCTGACGCTCGGCATCATGTTCATGCTGATCGTTATCTTCCTGCCTGGTGGCATCATGGAAGGTCTTGAGAGGATCGGGCGCCTATTCAAGCGCAAGTCGTCCCCCGCGAAAGGCCCTGGTGCCAAACCATCCGCCGCGCCAGCTGAATAAGGTGATTTGATATGGAAATCCTCAAAGTCGAGGGCGTAAACAAGTCGTTTGGCGGACTTCGGGCTCTCAACAACGTTAACTTCAGTGTGGAAGAAGGCACCGTCCATGCGATCATCGGTCCGAACGGAGCCGGTAAGTCGACCTTCCTCAACTGCATGATCGGGCGTCTGGCTCCAGATACCGGAACCGTGATGTTCGGGGACATTTCTCTGACCGGCATGAAACCGCACGAGATCAACCAGGTGGGTGTGTCGCGCGTGTTCCAAACACCGGAAATTTTCGGCGATCTGACCCTGATGGAAAACATCATGATCCCGGCACTTGCCAAGCGGGACGGGGAGTTTGCACTCCATGCGTTTGCGCGGGTGGATCAGGATGCCGAGATTCGCGACAAGGCCATGCATATGCTGGAAGATGTCGGTCTCGCCGAAAAGGGCGACATCACAGCGAGCTCCTTATCCCGTGGTGACAAACGCCGGCTGGAGCTTGCGATGTGTTTGTCACAGGATCCGAAACTTCTGCTTCTGGACGAGCCGACAGCTGGCATGTCCCGGGCAGATACCAACAACACCATCGATCTTTTGAAACGCATCGGTGACCGCGGCATTACCAAGGTGGTCATCGAGCACGACATGCACGTTGTGTTCTCGCTGGCCGAAAAGGTTTCCGTTCTGGCGCAAGGGGCGATCATCGCCGAAGGCAAGCCAGAAGACATCAAGGGAGATCCGAAAGTTCAGGAAGCCTATCTCGGAGGAGCGCACCTGTGACCATTCTTGAAGACCAATTCGCCGGCAAGACGGCGCCGGCTGTTCCGCCAAAGAAAGCCCGCGGTGGTGCTCCGGCCTTCTTTTCTGCCTGGGACCTTCACGGCTACTACGGCGAGAGTTACATCGTGCAGGGCGTCAGCTTCGACGTTCGCGAAGGCGAGATCCTTGCTCTTCTTGGCCGGAACGGTGCAGGTAAGACCTCGACCTTGAGGACGATCGCCCGCATGGACGACCCCGCGCTCACCCACGGGGAAATTTGGCTCGACCACAAGCCGCTGCATGAAATGAAGAGCTTTCAGGCCGCTCAAAACGGGGTCGGCCTGGTGCCAGAGGACCGCTGCATCATTCCTGGCCTCACGGTTCAGGAGAATCTGGAGCTGTCCCAGATTGCAGAGCCCAAGGGCTGGTCGATCGAGCGGATCTATGAGCATTTTCCGCGGCTTGCAGAGCGGCGCAACCAGGAAGGAACCACCATGTCCGGTGGTGAGCAGCAAATGCTCGCGGTTGCCCGTATCCTGGCACGGGACATCAAGCTCCTGTTGCTGGATGAGCCTTATGAAGGCTTGGCGCCGGTTATCGTCCAGGAAATCGAACGCATTCTGGAAGGCGTAAAGGACCTCGGCATGACCACCATCATTGTTGAGCAGAACGCCATCGCAGCGCTCCATTTGGCGGATAGGGCGGTGATCCTCGACATGGGTGAGGTTGTTTTTGACGGCACCGCGCAAGAGGTGCTCGACAACGCAGAACTCCGTCAGGAGTATCTGGCGATCTAAAGCTGCCAGAATACTGGATGATCAAGGGCCGGCGTTTGCGCCGGCCTTTTTTGTTCGGTTGTCCGACCAGCAGCGCCGCTTATAGTGGAGACCGTGTTTCATTGATTCTGCGGGCTGGGGCGGCGGGATGTCCATACTACGATCAGAACTTCCGAGCCTCGTCGGGTTCCTTGCCTTTGCCGCCTTCAAGCTGCTTGGCGATGGTCTGAAACCAGCCGCAGTTGGCACGTTTGGCAGCCTGATCCTGCTCGCGCTGATCTTTGTCGTTGTCATGTGGTGCGCCTTCTCCGTTGTGCGCCATGCCGAAGGCTTGGCGACACTGTTCGGCGAACCATACGGGACCTTGATCCTGACACTGGCTGTGATCGGCATCGAGGTGGCGCTGATCGTTGCGATTATGCTGTCCGGCGATGCAGTGCCGACTATGGCGCGGGATACAATGTTCTCAGTCGTGATGATCGTTCTGAACGGTTTGGTTGGGCTTTGTCTGTTGCTGGGCGGCCTAAAGCACCGCAACCAGACGTATAATCTTCAAGGCGCGAACGCGTTTTTGTCAGTGCTTGTGCCGCTCGCAATATTTGCACTTGTGTTGCCGCGCATCACGCATTCCGCTCCAGGTGGTGAACTGTCGCCGCTTCAAGTCGGCTTTGAGATCGCGATGTCAGTAATTCTCTATGGTGTTTTTCTGGCCATTCAGACCGTGACCCACAGCGACATCTTCCGCCAACCGGATGGCGCCGGTCACGATGAACATCATGGTGTGGTTGTCCGGACCGTTCCGTTTCATGTGATTGGGCTTTTCGGCGCGCTTTTGCCGATCATACTCCTGTCAAAGAGCTTGGCGCTTTACGTTGACTTCGGAATTGCCGCCGTCGGCGCGCCGATCGCTTTCAGTGGCTTCATTGTCGCTGCACTTGTTTTGATGCCGGAGGGAATGAGTGCGGTACAGGCCGCGCGGGACAACATGCTTCAACGGGCCGTCAATATCTGTCTCGGCTCGGCGGTGGCAACTATTGGTTTGACTGTGCCCGCTGTCTTGATTGTCGGATGGTGGACCGGCTTGCGGGTTGAACTTGGCTTGGAAACGACCGAGATCATCATGTTGGTGCTGACCCTGTTTGTGAGCCTTTTAACCTTCGGCAGCCGCACGACGAACTACCTACAAGGCGCTGTCCATCTTGCCTTGTTCGCAGCCTATATCATGCTGATCTTCGATCTTTCGTGAAACGCGGACCAACTGGCTGCTGACTTCAGTCAAGTGGTGGTTGGACTGCCGCCGCAAATATGATTTCCTGAGCGCAGTTTTTGTTTCCAAACCCCCTGATTCCGGTTGCCTATGCTGCTCCTTTCTGAAGACCAAACCCGTCACGCACTGCCATTTCCTGGTCTGATCGACGCTCTGGAAGAGATTTTCCGTTCTGGATGTGTGATGCCGACCCGTCACCACCACGACATGGAAATGTCGGGAGAACCGGACGCGACCATGCTCTTGATGCCGGCGTGGGTGCCAGGTGAATACGCCGGGGTAAAGGTGGTCAACGTCATGCCGGGGAACTCTGCGCGGGGATTGCCGGCAGTGGCAGCGCAGTATCTTCTGTCTTCCGCCAAGACCGGCGAAATGCTAGCTCTGATTGACGGGGGCGAATTGACTGCCCGGCGGACGGCGGCGGCATCTGCGCTCGCAGCCAAATATCTTGCTCGGGAAGACGCAAGTCATTTGCTGATTGTCGGCACGGGCCGTCTCGCCCCAAATCTCGTAGCCGCGCATATGGCGGTGCGGCCGATCAAGCAGGTCACAATCTGGGGGCGTTCGAAGGAAAAAGCCGCTGAACTTGCCCGCCATGTTGGCGCGACCTTTCCGGTCTCTGTGACTGTTGCCGGTCATCTGGAGGATGTTCTCGGCAAGGCGGATATCATTAGCGCGGCAACACTTTCCAACGAACCGCTGATCAAGGGCACCCTCGTTAAACCGGGCGCTCATGTCGATTTGGTGGGCGCGTTCAAGCCGTCCATGCGGGAAAGCGACGACGACCTGGTCCAACGCGCGGACCTTTTTGTTGATACAAGAGATGGCTGCCTTGTCGAAGGCGGTGACGTGGTCCAGCCCCTAAAGGCCGGTGTGATTACACCGGAGGACATCAAGGCCGACCTTTACGACTTGTGCCGAGGTACGCATCCAGGACGACAGTCTGATGATGCGGTAACTTTCTTCAAATCGGTGGGAGCGGCATTGGAAGACCTTGCGGGCGCCATGCTCGCCTATGAGACGGCGCGCAAATAGATTTATCCAAGTTCAAAGGTGGTGATGCCAAACTTCTGATCGAGCGGCAACTCGGGAGCCGGGCCCTTGTACATTCGGAACGTTTCGAATTCCGGTGACAGCTCGTATTTCTCGGCGAGCAAGAGGGCAGCCACATTCGGTTCCGGGATGTCCAGAATGATGGTCTGGCCTTTCACTTGCCCGGCGAGGGCGCGGAACAAGGTGTCTGCAATCTCTGGAGTGTCTGCGAACAGAGGCCCGATCTTGAACCCTTCCAGACATTGACGCAGCACTCCATACCCTTGAACTTCGCCGTTTTCGACAAAGGAAAAACCTCGTCGGGTTTGGGCCGTGGGGGCGGTCCAAAGTTTTAAGAAGTCTGTTCTCTCATCCGGGAAAAACTTCCGGTCGTAGTCACGAACGGACGGAAACAGGCCTTGGCCAAGTGGTGTGAGCCGGGAATCCATGGGGGTGTCGCACATGGAAATGCCCGCGTAGCGCACGTTCCGGTAGACCGGTTTGAACCCATGCTTTGCGTAGCGCGGCGTCTGTTCTTTCACCGCATCCAGACCAATGGTTCGGCCATCAAGATAGGTCATTGCGTGATCCCAGACCAATTGTCCATGTCCCTTGGAGCGGTGATCCGGGTGCGTGATGAACAGGCCGATGAAGCCGAAACCATCACCGTAACGAACACCTGAGATGACTGTGACAAGTTCCCCATCGATTTCGCCAGCGAAAAAACCGGAGCGATCCGCCTCCAAAAATGCCAAGCCATCTTCATGACCCGGGTTCCAACCTTCGTTTGCGGCCCAGTCGATTGCGGTCTGGATATCCTCGGCGTTCAAGTTTCTTATCTTCAATTGGACCGCCATGGTGCCTCCGAAGCGTGCGCGATTTGTTGGACTGACAAGACCATAAAATGAGTCGATCACGGCTCAAAATTGACATTGAGCGGATAGCTGCCGCGAAAAGACAGAAATCCCGTCGCAATTTTACCAAGTAATTTCCTGATGTTGCAGCCGGTTCGGTGTTTTTGTGACCAAGACCACATGTCTGGCGCCGTCCGGTGCTATAATCCATTCAAACAAACGGCTGCGATCCTGCGCCGTATTGTGCGTGATTTTTCAGGAGACCGTCATGAAGACCGCGTTTGGCTTCTTCTCACTCTATCCGAAATCCATGGCTGCTGGTTTGGCCGCGGCCGGTATTGTGGCAAGTGCCGGCGCTGGTTTTGCCGAGCCCTTGGCCCTCGTTTTGGACAAGTCAAAGGCTGTCGCTTTTCCAGCATTCAGCGAACTCTCAGCCGGAGATGTTGTCGAACTTGGCAATTCCGGACACATTGACCTCCTCGACTACAGCGCGTGCCGCGAGGTGCGGATAACCGCCGGCCGCGTGGTCTTCACGTCCACGGGATATGAAGTCGATGGGGGAGAAGAGAAAGAACTGCGGGCCGGCAATTGCCTGCAGGCAGACAGCGGAACGGACCCGGACACTGCCGACAAGGGCCTGACCGTCACACTTCGCAGCATCAAGGCGGCCAACAAAACAGCAGCCTCTCTGATGCTCCGTTTCGACGACCAACTGAAAACTGAATATGACAGTGTGTTCGTATCCTTTGAAGGCGGTGAACCGAAGCGGTTCGAACTCGGTGAGAATGTCTTGACTGATATGCCGGTCCGCGAAGAGGAGACCGACAAAATCGACGTGCAGCTCTTCTTGCAGAGCAGCACGGCCGACGGTGAAGTTGTCATGCGGGAGTTCACGATCGATCCGGCGACTGTTGGACGGAAGACGGCTGTCGTAGTTGTAAAATGACGGCGGGGCGTCCGTTTTCAGTCCATTTACTTGGCCGCAAACGGCTGACTGCTGTAATTGCGTTTCTGGCACTTGCTGCCGGAACGGTCCTTGGTCTTGGCGCCCAAAACGCCATTTGGGAAGGCTGGTTTGTCGATCGGCTTTTTCAGGCCAAGTCTCTGTTATCTCAGAAAGAAAAGAACCAGCGCGCACCAGTGTCCGTTGTCGGGCTTGATCAGGTGTCTTTGAATTCCGACCGGCTGGCGACCGTTCCTCGTGTTTTCATGAGCCCTGTATTGGCAATGGCAGGGCAGGCGGTTCTGGATGCTGGTGCGGCAGGCGTCGGCTATGATTTCGTTTTTGCCTTTAGCGCCGATTCTTTTGCTGATCCCAACACCGGCGAGGAGCGCTTGCGCGGCTTTGACCGGCCGTTCCTCAGGTTTCTTTATCAAAATCGTGGCAAAGTCTTTGTGTCGCGAACCAGTACGGGCGTTCCCCATCGTGCAATTTCCGCCGCCGCCGGCACGTCCGGCGTTCGTTTTGCCGAAGTTTCACCTGATACCGATGGCGTGGTCCGCCGGCATACGCCAGAGTTTCCGCTCATCGACTCTCCCTTGTTGATTGACGCCTTGTTGGCGAGCGCGGATGCCTCCATCTCGACAAGTTACACGATGATCCCGGAACATCGGCTTGCGTCATCAATACCATACCTGTCCTTGATTGATTTACTGGCGCTGATCGAAACAGAAGCGGGCCGGGAAGAAGTCAAGGCGTTTTCTGAAGGGCGGGTCATCCTGTTTGGCAGCACCATGCCAAATGAGGACGAGCATTTATATTCTGATCGGTTCTTGCCGCAACTAGCCACTGAGATTGCTGAAACGGGTGAGAGTGGCCGTCCTGGGGTCCGGCATGCGACTGCCGGGGTTTTCGTTTTGGCCGATATGGTCGGGGCGGCTTTGTCAGGCCGCATTGCCCTGGATCCGCCAGCTGGCACGCTGGCACTGCTGGCCTTTGTCTTTGCGGTCGCCGGAACTGCGGCGGGCCTGCTTTTGCCCCTTTCGATTGTGCCAGTTGTCGCCGTTGGTGGCATCTCGGTTGCGTTCGGCATCAGCCTCATTGGTTTGCAATCGGGCTATCTGGTTGCGCCGGGTGTTGCTCCTGTGGCTGTGATAGCGTCCATGATTGTGGCAGCGATTGGTAAGGTCGGTGTTTTGCAACGGCGGCAACGATCCCTGGTCAACCTGTTCGGTCACTATCTGTCCGAGGATGTGATCAAGCACATGGCGGATTCCGAGGAACTTCCAGCCCTTGGGGGGGAAACGCGCCACGTGGTCGTGGCGTTTCTCGACATCGTCGGCTTTACAAAAATGTCGGAAAAACTGCCCGATCATGAGGTGGTCCGGGTCGTCAACACCTGTTTTGATATGATCGGGCAGGTCATTACCAAGCATGGCGGTTACATCGACAAATACATCGGCGATGCCATCATGGCTGTCTGGAATGCACCGAATACGGTCGAAAACCCCGAACAAGCGGCTGTCGACGCCTCTCGTGAGATCATTGCGCTGCTGGATGAGATCCGAAAAGAGACAGGCCAGGGCAGCCTTGATCTCCGCATTGCCTTGAATGCCGGTCCTGTGCTTGTTGGAGACATTGGCGGAGAACACCGGCGCTCCTTTACCGTTATGGGCACCACCGTCAACACGGCCAGCCGGATCGAGAGCGTTGCGAAGGACAGGAAGGTTCGGCTGGCGTTCAGCGACCCGGTCGCCAGCAATCTGCAAGACGGATATCCGGTCAAGAACATCTGGAGCGGCAGATTGCGCGGCCTCAGCTACGACACTCAAGTTTTCACTGTCGATGACCCTGCCGTGTTCATGGAGGGCGAAATACCCTCGGTGCCGGGTGGCAAAGCGTCAGAACAACCGGTCAACTTGGTCAAGTTTCCAAACTAACCTTTGATACTTAGGTAATCCATTCCAAATTTCTTGAAACCGAACGGCTGTCAGGTTGCTTGCGATTTAGAGGGAGGCAGGTGCTGTGTAGTCGAACTCTCCGGAGGCAGCTAGAGCATACGCATTACTTAAAGGGGGCAAAGACCCTGCGCATTCTGTGTTCAATTTCAAAGCTTATTTGATCTTTTGGGCGGATTATTTGATGCGAAGAAAGGCCGGTTATTAACCGGCCTTTTATGACTCTTTCGTTGTCCCGACAAATGGGGCAGGTCGAACACGATTAGTCAGTACCTGCTGCCGATGGCTCCGCCGATAATGCCACCAACAACGCCACCCATGAACGCTGCGCCTGCGGTGTTGCCACCGTTATTGTTGTTCTGTTGGCGCTGACGTGTGTTCTGATGATTGTGAGTGGTCGCCGTGTTGGTCCGGGTTGTGCTGCTGCGTGTCTTCTTGGCTGCAGCAGCTGCTGCCCGTTTGCGGTTCACTTCTGCAACATAGGCCGCGTACTGGGTCTCGGTCTGAGACGTCAGCAGCACGTATTGCGCAGCTGTGAAATAGCCACTTGGGACCAAACCGTTCTGGGTCTGCCAGGCAGTGATGCCAGCGCGGGTTTTCGGGCCAAACGCACCATCTGGACGACCGACATTGTTGCCGGAAAGGTTCAGCCGTGTCTGGACTTCACGGCGTGCCGTGCGGTTCCAGCCGATTGATGCTTCTGTTTCAGCTGTCCCAGGAACTGCCTTTTGCGGGTCCGGCAGCGCTGTTGCCGAACTCGCTACGCCGGTGGCTGTTGTCGCATCGTTGGCTGAGGAATTTCGCGCCGCAACTTGTGTGCCTTCTTGCAAGCGTTTGATGGCGTTGCGTGCGAAGTTTTTGAAGGTGCCTGCCGGATACGCGGACAAGTAGGCCTCATAGTCGGCAACCGTGTCGCTTTCCTTCACGGTGTTCCAGACCAGTTTTTCCCGCTCCCACGCGATGGTGGATTGGGTTGCTGCCGACGAAGCAGCCGGTTGAACAGCCTGCGGCGCTGTTTTGGCGGTGTCACCAAGGCTCGCAACTTGTTGAGATCCGGCATCACTCTGTTTGTTCAAGAAAACTTCGCCGATCAGGGAGGCGTTCACCCAAGGGCGCTGACGCTTTTCAGTTGCGTCATAAACATCGCCAGTAACCCGTGTCATGACAGTTTGAATGGATGCGTTCGGGGTGTCGATGTGGCGGATCAAAGCGGATGTAAACGGCGAGTTGCTGCCTTCACCATCGAGGGCAACATCGCCCGGGCTGGTTGAGAATGCAATCACAGAGCCTTCACCGCCGGTTTCCTGAACCTTGATCTCCGCGAGGCCTGTCCCAACGGCGCCGGAGCGACTCGGCCCCATCCGGCGGGCCAAGGTCCGGGCCAAGGGGTTATCACGGCACGCGTCAAGAAAGACCATCTGCACTTTCACGTCTTTCGACATCTGGCGCATGATGAAGTCGACCGAGATTGTCTCAAAATCAATCGAGGTCTCGTCTTCAATTTTCGCGTCAACCGGGATCAAAAGGTTTTGGCCAGCGATCTGCATGCCGTGGCCTGCATAGAACAGAAGCGCAATGTCGGCCCCATAGGCCTTTTTTGCGAATTCCATTACCGTCCGGCGCATGTCCGTGTAGGATTGGTCCATACCGGACACAACGTCGAAACCTAGTCCGCGCAATTTACCGGCCATGACTTCAGCGTCGTTGGCCGGGTTTGGCAGTGCGATTGTGTGTTCATAAGCGCCGTTGCCGATAACCAGAGCAACGCGTTTTGCAAGTGCAGGTGCGGTGCCAGCGAGTACAATTGCAAGCACGGCGATCAAGTGTTTGAACATCTCCATGTCCTCTCATCGATTTGGTGTCGCCGGTCGGTTGATCCGATCTTGTTCAGATATTCGTTCAAGTGAGAACATGTATACCTGCCAAGGCGTTGTCAGACTGTAATGTGTGTCACAAGAGGCCGGAAATGACAGAGTTACGGCTAAAAAACACAAAAAACTCAGCATCACTGCCGATTTCGCCTGCCTCAGTTCGGTCAAACAATAGCCGAATTCTCGCATAAAAGCCACGCTTTCCTTAGCGTAACTAAGCAGCTTGTTTGAATTTGTAATGAGAAGAAAATGGCACGCCCAACGGGACTCGAACCCGTGTTTCCGCCGTGAAAGGGCGGCGTCCTAGACCGCTAGACGATGGGCGCGCGGTCGACGCGGTTGCGTCGTGGGGAGGCTTATAGGCGGGAAATGATTGGCCCGCAAGTGCCTTTTGGAGAAAATTTCACAGGCCCGGAAACTCGGGCCTGTGCTTGTTGAAAACCGGCGATCAGCCGGAAATCATTTGTCTGAGCTCGGCGGGGATACCTTTAGCCGGATCACCACTCGCCGGTGTTGCCCATAGACGCCCAGGGTTCCTTGATTTCAAGCGCCTGACCTGTTTGCAGGAGCTCGAAAGAGATGTTGTCCGGGGAGCGAACAAACGCCATGCGGCCATCGCGTGGCGGGCGATTGATGGTCACACCTTTGCTCTGCAAGGCTTCACAGAACTCATAGATGTTGTCGACTTCATACGCGAGGTGACCGAAGTTGCGCCCGCCGGTGTATTCTTCCGGGTCCCAGTTATAGGTAAGTTCCAGAACCGGACGGGCGTTTTCCTTCGCGCTGTCAACGTCATCAGAGCTTGCCAGGAACACGAGAGTGAACCGGCCCTGTTCGCTTTCATAGCGGCGGGTTTCGGTCATGCCCATTTTGTTGCAGTAAAAATCGAGCGATTCTTCCAAATTGGAAACACGAACCATGGTGTGCAAATAACGCATGTCTTACCCTCTTTAGCAGCGTTTTAAATTTGATGGAGCAACGGACCGGCTCATGAAGATCATCACCGAACTGGCCGAAGCGCAGGAATTTGTGTCGTCTTTCGCCGAAATGCCCACGGGATCGATCGTGGCTTTGACGGGCGCGGGTATCTCAACTGATTCCGGCATCCCGGATTTCCGGTCACCGGGTGGTATTTGGTCTCAACGTGCTCCTGTTCAATATCAGGATTTTCTGGCTTTTGAAGAGAGCCGTCTTGAAGACTGGGACCGTCGGTTCGAAATGCAGTCGTTTTTCTCGGACGCAGAACCGAATGCAGCGCATCTTGCACTGAGCAGTCTTGATGCAAATGGACAGTTGTCCACCTTGATCACGCAGAATGTCGACGGATTGCATCAGCGATCGGGAGCTTCAGCGGGCAAACTGATCGAGCTGCACGGCAACTCCACCTTTGCCACTTGTTTGGAATGTGGCCGTGAGGCCGCCCTGGATGATCAAAAAACCGCAGTCGAGTCTGGGACCACTCCGCGCTGCACGGCATGTGGTGGGCTTTTGAAAGCAGCGGTCATCAGTTTCGGTCAGGCCATGCCGGAAAAGGAAATGGAACGGGCGGTGGACGCATGCCAGTCCTGTGATGTGTTTCTCGTTCTCGGGTCTTCCCTGGTGGTGCACCCGGCTGCGCAATTGCCCGTTATCGCAGCCCGCAGCGGTGCAGATCTGGTGATTCTCAACCGAGAAGAAACGCCGATCGATTCGATTGCGAAAGCTATCTTGCGGACGCCACTCGCGGCGACTTTCGCAAATTTTCCTATGAAATCGGCGTAAATCGCTGAAATCGTCTGTGGTTAGTCTGTTAATTTTTCTTTCCGGCGAAATGTGCGGTGTTATCCTTTTGTTAGGAATCAGCTGTCGGGTGCGTGGTTATCGGGCCCATAGCTGGTAGATGTGCACCAGAGACGGGACATTTGATTATGGGGGTTAAAGCCGCACGGGATCCCCGCGCACTCGAAGACCTGACGGAAGATGTTGCCGTTGATGTATTCGAGGTTGCCGGAACGATTAAATGGTTCGACGTCGGTAAGGGCTACGGCTTTATCGTGCCGGACAGTGGCGAGACAGACATTCTGCTTCACGTGACATGCCTCAGGCGGGACGGCTTCCAGACCGCTTACGAAGGCGCACGTGTCGTATGCGAGGTTTTGGACCGGCCGCGCGGTCTTCAGGCGTTTCGTATCCTTTCCATGGATGAGAGTACGGCCGTTCACCCGTCTCAATTGCCGCCTTCGCGGACCCACGTACAGGTGGTCCCGGAGACCGGCTTCGAGACCGCGACCGTCAAGTGGTTCAACCGTGTGAAGGGCTTCGGCTTCCTGACACAAGGTGAGGGGACCGAAGACATCTTCATCCATATGGAGACGCTTCGCCGGTATGGCATTACCGAACTTCGGCCTGGCCAAGAGGTGCTTGTGCGCTTCGGTACCGGTCCGAAGGGACGTATGGCTGCCGAGATCCGACCGGTCGGAAGCGGAACCCACATTCCAGCGTCTCATTGAACCGAATTACATCACAGTTTACGGCCGGACATGTTCCGGCCTTTTTTAATGGTGTATCTGAATAGGACCTGTCGCAACCGGAGTTCTCATGAACGCGTACCAATTGCCCCGATCCGTTGCCCTGGCATTGTGTGTAGGCTTTGCCATCCTTTTGAGCGCCGTCAGCAACGGGTCGTTTGCCGGGAACAGTCAAACACTTCCAACCGAGCCGCTGACCGTCATTTCCGGCGCGAACGAACATCGGTTCACGGTGGAAGTGGCTTCAACGGATACGCAACGGGCGAAGGGGCTGATGTTCCGCGAAGAAATGGCAGCCGAACATGGTATGCTGTTCATATTCGACGGCGAATTCGAGCGCCATTTCTGGATGAAAAACACACCGCTGCCGCTCGATATTATTTTCATTTCCTCTCAAGGGGAGATCGTCAGCATTGCAGCGGACACCACGCCGTATTCGGAAAAAGTCATCCCGTCCGGCGCGCCGGCAAAATTCGTTCTTGAGCTCAATGCGGGAACTGCGGCCAAGCTTGGCATCAAACCGGGAGACGAAGTTGTTGCCGGCTCGATGGGACTGAACGACGCCTGACGAAACCCGTGTCTTTGGAAGTGCATCACAGCTCTGAAATTGACTGTCCACAAGCATGAACTCAGAGCGTGACTTTCGCTACTTGACGAACGATGCAAACGCGGATACACCGCCCAAACCAGCCGTCGGGGTATAGCGCAGCCTGGTAGCGCATCTGGTTTGGGACCAGAGGGTCGCAAGTTCGAATCTTGCTGCCCCGACCACTTTCTCTCTCCATAAAAACTATTGTGCCGGCTAACCAGCAAACGCGTTGTTTGTCTGGATTTTGGTTTGATCAAAGCTGTGTTTCTGAGGAAATCGGGGAAGTTGTGTTGTTTTCCTTGTGCATCCCTCAGAGGTGCCTCAACTTTGTCTGGGGACCGGGAGAGAAGCGGCGGGACCGCTTTGCCCGAGGCAGGCAGGGCGAGATGATCAACGATCAAAAACACCAAACTACCTTGGAGGTGGCCGCGGCGATCGCCGTTGTAAAGGCGCTAATTTCAGGCGGCGGGCTGACTGTTAGGGAAAGCAGCGATTTTGGCCTTTTCGAGAAGACCATCCGGAAGACTGAAGACAAGTATCTGATGGAGGACTTTTCGCCCCGGTTTTTCGATCTCCACGGTTCAACCGCCTTTTGGATCGGCGCGTATGACAATCGAGGAAATGTCGTTTCCGTTCAGGCAGCGAAAGTTGAGGATCTCCAGGACCGGAGCCTTGCAGAACATTGGCAGCAACAGCAGCGGCGGATATTTGTCGATCCGAATCCGCAAGCGCGTTTCGGCAACGAACATGCCCACGATGCGTATTTACTCCGGGGTAAGATTGTTTATCACGGCAATTTGTGGCTGCGCCGTGATGTCCGCGGCAAAGGGCTTGCTGAGCCCTTGACCCAACTTGGCTTTCTTGTGGCCCTTTTGAAATGGTCGCCTGACTATCTCTATGGATTGATGGCGGCGACTGCCGCTGAAAAAGGGTTTGGCATCCGGGTCGGGTATCGGCGGTTCGTGCCCCGTGGCACTCATTGGGAGATGCCGCCCGGCCACATCCGTCCGGATGATTGGCTGGTGTATTCCACCCGCAGCGACCTTATTGGCCTCGCACGGACGATTGCGGCTAAAGGCGGCGCTGCAGATCCTGAATAACGCCGAAGTAGGCGCAAATCTGATAACTTGCCGTTGGCGCAGGATTGATACCGACGATCAGCCGTTCGAACGCGATTTCGTATGTCTCGCCGTTAAGTGAGATCAGGGTGCGTGCGTAACCGTAATAGGGCTGAAGATTGAGCGCCGCTTTATAGGCGTCAGCTGAAGCTTTTTCCAATTCCGGATCAGGTGTGCGCAATCCAGATGCCGGACCGCTCGAGGCTTGCGGGGTGGCCCACTGATCGCCAAACAGCAACCGTTGGCTGGATTCGCGTCCAACATAGAAAATCGGAGGCGGTTCCATGTCTGAAACCTTGTCGGAACACAGGCTCAGATAATTGATGTAAGGTTTGAGAGAGCTGGGTGTGGCCTGGTGCGACGCGGATTGAATTGCTTCATAGAATTCAGACAGTTTTGGGTCTGCAAGGCCTTGTTCTATAACCTTGGTCCCAAGCTCTGTGAATTGAGATGCCGGACGTGTCAGCACAGTATTACGGTACCCTTTTCGTTTCGCCTTACCGATTGAACGCTGTGAGCAACAAGGACATGACGTTCAAGAATTCTTCCTGTTTCTCAGGCGGGAGGTCGGCAACGTCTTCAACGGCGTAGTCGAGTGTTAAAATCATGGTCCACATCTCGCTGAGGTTTGCAGCGTCAATATCAGCGCGCAATCCAACTGGGTCCAGGCGAGTTGTTTCAGGCAGATCAAAAGAAATCTGATCATCGCTCTTAAAACCAAAAAGGTTCTGAAAGTGATGTTGCATGACTGGCCTTCCTGTTATTGGGTGAGCGGATAAGCCTTTCGGGTCCCGGACACCATTTTTTGCCGGTGTTCTTATTTGCCAAACAATTCGGGTGGCAGAACTTAACGGCAGAATGCACTCGTAACTTTCTCATTCTAGGCAGGTAGATAGCATAGGTTGTGTTTTTGTGCCATAATGCAACGCAACTGATTATCCAATTTCTTTCACATCGTTAACTCAGCATTGCATACGAAGCGTCGTTTCTGTTTGGGATTTTTTTTCCCCGGCAATCCGGTCGTGGCCGTAACCTGAGTCCGCTAGAGGTGCGCTGTAAATTAGCGCGTGAAATCAGCACAGTTAGACTGCAGATATTGACTTCCGGATCAAAGGAGGGAACAAGCTGATGAGAGTTCTGCCACAAGTCAAACTGAGCACAGGATAAGACCTATGGTCGCGCGCATTTACCAGCCGGCAAAAACGGCGACGCAGTCCGGTAAGGCCAAAACGCAAAAATGGGTTCTGGATTTTGAACCGGAGGTGGCCAAGTCCGTTGAACCCTTGATGGGTTACACATCGTCTTCGGATATGAAGCAGCAAGTGCGCATGGTGTTCGAAAGCCAGGAAGACGCCGTCGCTTATGCAAAGCGCCAGGCTATCCCATATCGTGTAGAGAAATCGCAGGCACGTGTGGTACGCGGTGCTGCCTACGCTGATAATTTCAAGTTCGACCGCGTCGCGCCCTGGACGCACTAAGCCGGTAGTAATGTCCTTGTCCCAAACAAAAATGATTGTTGAAATGATCGTTTTGATATCGACAGGATTGGCGGCTTTGCCGCACAAAGGGCTCATCAATCTCGAGCTCACGGCCCCGTAGCTCAGCTGGATAGAGCACTCGCCTTCTAAGCGAATGGTCGCAGGTTCGAATCCTGCCGGGGTCGCCATTATTTCTGATAGTGAATTTTTCAAAGATATGAAGCTTTTGGACCGGCTCTCACGGTTAACAATCTCAGTTTTAGTAGTGCCAGGAAGCGGTCGTCTTCAGTTGCGAAAAATCGCACACTTATGATCTTCGAACGCAGATCGATCCAGCCTTCAACTGTACTGAGCCCTTTTTGACCGCTTTTAGCTTTTAAACGAAAAAAGACCGGGATCCCGTGTCCCGGTCAGTCTTTGGAGCGTTGCGCTGAAGCTGGACAAGCCGCGATCCAGTGAGGACCAGAAGCGCTGCCGCCAAGATAGCTATGGGGCCAGTGTTTCAGGTGCCCGTGCTGGTCTGATTGACCATCAAGGGGGTTACCTTGGACTTCAGAATAGTGTCGAGGTCTTCGCTGCCGTCTTCAAGGGATTGAAGCGCCATATCTAGGAAATATGAGCAAAAGGTCCGACCGTCTTTGTCAGCTTCCTTTTGCGTATAACGGATCATACGCTTGATGGCCTCTACGGGAGGTTCCTGATCAAGTTTTGGATCTGTTTTAACGTTGGACTGAGACATAATACCACCCACCAGTGTTGCTGTCTTTTGGAGGATTCCTGCACTCTGGAAGCCTTTCAAGATCGCCATGTTGTTCTTGAAGCGTGAAACGAGCGTGATAAAGTCTTCGTGTATTTCACGCAGCGTTGCATTCTGGGTTGTGTGGCCGCTGTCAAAAATGACGTGAGTGAAGGAAGTCTTACGGTGACGATCCCAGTTCCACACTTTGCGGGTCTCGGGCGACCGATGCTGAAGGGGGCAGACGGCGATCCTATCGCGACCAAAACCCGCAAGGCACTTGCTATCCTTGGTTATGTCAGCCGTATCAGTGACTTGAGCGCATCCCGCGAGGCCGTCGCCGATCTTCTTTGGAGCAGTGCGACCGGACACAGGGGCATGCAATCGCTTCGCCAAGCCTTAAAACAGTTGAAAACGGCAGAAGAAATTGCCGGGCTCGATGTGGTCAAAACTCAAGGCGGGCATATTCAAATTTTTGCGGGAAGCTTGCCTACTGATCTGGCATACCTCCTGGACCTGCTGAACACCTCTGATTCACCGGATTTCAACACCGCGATTGCTTTATGGCGTGGCGATTATCTGACTGGTTTTGAGGATATCGATCCTGTCTTTACGGATTGGCTGTTGATTGAACGTCAGCGCATCCGGGACGAGGTGATTGATGCCACACTGAAACACCTTTCTGGCGCAGTTGTCGCTGCTGCCACCCCCGGGGGGGAAGCTGCCGCCCACTTCCTTCTGCATATGGATCCCGCCTTTGAGCCGGCTCACCGCGCGCTGATCCAGATCTATCTGCACCGCGGCCAACGGGAGCGGGCGGAACAGCAATTGCGGGCCTGTGAGCGCGAGCTGAAAGAGTTGGACGGTGTGCCGGAACAGGAAACCCGGGATTTGTTGTCAGTAACTGCGCGCTCAGGCCCGTCAAATGCGCAATTGGTGCTGAGCCGGCCGCAGTACCCAGAATTCTGGCAAGATCCGGATGGAAGCGATGTCACGGTCGTGGATCACGGGTCGGACAATGTTATTCATTTCCCCAAGGTTTCGATTGTTTCGTCCGAGTTGGCCCGCACTGCGCCCAACGATGGAATTTACTTGCGCGAGGAGATTGTCAGCGGTCTTTCCGCATATAGGTCCTTTGACCTCTTTCAATCAGATTACTTCGGCGATGCTGAAGGACCTCCGCCCGTGCTGGTTCAGGGCGACGATGGAGGAAATTTTCTACTTCGTTTTCAACATAATGATCGTTCCGGCAGAGTATTGATCCAGTTTGAGGACCGTGCCGAAGGACGGATTGTGTTCAGCGAAGTCGTCGACTTGCAAGAGTGGGATGGTATTGAGAATGCGGCCAGTCACACAATAGGTCGCATCTACAGTCACGTGACAAACAAGCTTCGGAATCCGAAAAACAGTTCTGCGTTTGCGCGGTGGTGCCAGGCGGAAGCCTTGATGGTGGAGTTTGATCCGAAATCTGACCGGAAGGCATTGCAAATCCTGGAGGAGATTTCCAAACGCCATAGCACGTTCTCAATGTCGTACTCCGGAAAGGCCTTGGTGAATATTAAACAGCTATTGCACTACCGGGTTGAGGATCGCGACAGTGTCCTGTCGTGGGAAGAGATTATGTCACTGTGCGAACATGCCGTGAAACTGGACCCGTGGCAGCCGATTAACCTGAGAACTCATGGGTGGGCGCTTATCCAGTCCGGCTTGGCCGATGAGGCGCGCCGGTCGTTCATGCAAGCCATTCGTTTGAACAGCGTCGATCCAATCAATCTGATTTCAGCTGCTGAAGGCTTGGCATTTGCTGGTGAAGTTGAGCTTGCTCGGAGCAAAGCGGAAAAGGCGATGAACCTGTTCACAACCGTGCCGCGGGTCTTCTACGAGTATTACTCTCTGGTTTTTTTCGCATCCGAAGATTTCGAAACGGCCGCTAAAATAATTGAGCGCGCGTCCTACAAGAGCATTGTTGGGCTGACAACGCGGGTCGCTGCACTTGTATGTGCAGGGAAAGACGCCGAAGCCCTGGATCTTTTGAGCCGGCATAGCGAAAGCTTGGCCAAGGTAATCGATCAGGCTGGGTTAGGTACGGGCGACCCCGATGAGTGGGGGCGACGTATCAACTTCTTCCAAGACCCCAAAACACGCGCCTCATATGACCGCGGTGTTCAGCTAGTCAAGAGATACTTCTTTGGCGACAGGGCTGCGATCTAGTTGATCAGGAAAACTGACGGGCAAGTGGGACAAGGTAACCAGGATCTGCCTTATCGATCTTCTTCTGATTCAGGCGGTAGGGGAGCACTGTCGTCTTGGCCTGTGTGGCGTCAACAACCTCGAAATCCATCAATTGCACTGCATGCTCCGGCAAACCAATTTTCCGTAGTTCATCCTTTGGATTCTGGATAAGCTTTCGACGCTTTTCCTTATCCGTCCGAGCGTGAGCGAGCAGCTGACCGAGTGCAACAACGTTGCTACGGTAATGAGGAAACCTGGCCATCGGGGAAAACCTTGTGGGTGCGGTTGAAGATTGCGACCGGAGTTGGTGGCCTCCGGTCGCAGGTGCAAGAAAGATCGGTCGTCGATCAGTCCGGCATTTCTTCATAATGACAGCTCGCCAACGCCAGGCGGCCAAGCTCTTCGAAATAAGTTTCATCACCTGCTGCAACGCGGGCTTCATCAATCTTTGCCGGGATGACCAGATGCACCTTGTCCGCGGTGTCGGCATAGATTTTAACATCTGTTGCGAGGCCGAGCTCCGACAGTGTGGCTTCCGGGTGTTCGGCAAACTTGGCGCGTTCTGTTGAGTTCTGGATGATTTCACCAAGTTTCGAACCAATGGCCAGTTCGCGATTGGTAGTTGAAAGAGTGTGCATGCTAAGCCTCCAGTTTATTCGGTTGTATGTTTTTCAATTTTGTCGGTGGCAAAAGTAATAATAGCCCCGAAACTGGAAAGTAATCACGTTGTATCGGTACTATAAGTAACAATATATTCTGACTACTTGATCCTACACAAAAACAATGCATCAATATTTTTGTAAAACAATAGAAAAGCGTAAATGCTACCGCTTCGCAATTTCTAATGAGTCTGTTGATCAAAAAATATACTTGATCATGTTCTCAGGAATGCTTTAGTCGCAGAACGTTTTTGTGTGGGGGAGCGATGCAGCGTTTTATGCCAGAGGTTCTGAGTGGGCTTGTGAGTGCCGGTCTGATCGCGGGGACGGAGCGAGATGTGAGACCGGTCAATCCGGATGCCGAGCAGGCTCTCCGGCTGTTTGAGCCGGTCTTGCGAGCCGGCCGGGTTCGCCTGGTGCCTGTCTCTCTTCCAAGCTGTCCAATCCATTTTTGTACCGCTGTTGTTACGCCTCAAAACTCTGATGAGCAGCATACGGCAAAGGCGACTGGGTCCTTTGCTGCCGGTGGGCAAGCAAATACGAAAATAGGTGCATCTATTAGTTGTATTGGGGAGGTTTCTGAAAGATTAACCCTTTGTTCTCTTGGGCAAGATGATCCGCGTGTTGTGGGTGTTACGAAGGGTGAGTATCAAGCCGATCTTGCATCCATACTGGGATTTAGTGAGGCCCAGACGAGTGATTTGCTTCGCAAGCGAACGGAGTTGGGGCGGGAGTCCCGTGGTTCTGTAATCGATTGGAGTAAGTTGAGTAATCGTCTTGTTCGCGTGAGTAATTTGTTAAACGGGACTGAGGCGCGGCTACCTGCATTCGCGGGGCTTTTCGGAGAAGTTGTTCTCGAGCAGGGCCTCAAGGTAGGCATTTCGTCAACAGTTGGGTGTGCGGTCTGGTCTGACTTAGTAGGGGCGCGGGAGCGGGCTCTGTTAGAGCTTGCAGAGCGCGATGCAGTGGCTCAGGCCTGGTACAACCGCTTGGGGATAACAGTGGTACCCAGCCCGGTTTTGCGTGAAAAAATTTCTGACGACTTGATGAGGTACCTGTCTGAACGGCTCCGAAAGACAACGATTTGCAGGGTCGAAACTGATCTACCGGTCCATGTGGCTGTCGCCATTTCTCACCGCGGTGATGGTCAAGCGGCAGCGTTTGGTGCTTGTGCCGAATGGGATCTCGGATCAGCGATCTTCGGAGCAATCACCGAAATGCTGCAGGGAGAAATCTCGTTGTCTGCGATGGAGACTGCATACCCAGATCGTCCCCATGAGCAAAGCAGCAAAATTCCATCTCAGCTTCGGTATGCCCGCGAGAGATCGATCCTGGATGATTGGCCAGTTGGAGAAGCCTCGGTAGCGGCTTCTTTTTCTGAAGCCGAAGCCTTTACTTATGACGGATTGTTGGAGGCCTTGCGGCAGAAGGGCATTACAGTTTGGGAGTTTGATGCGACACGTCCGGATCTTGGTGTGCCCTGCATCAAACTGTTCTCACCCGAATTGTGCACCTGGCAGCCGCGGTTTGGCAAAGACAGGCTCTTTAGAGGCGTGGTCGAGCGCGGACTGCGCACGGAACCTGAACGGGAAGAGGTCTTCGCAGAGCGCCCGTTCCCATTCTAGCCATGCTCAGGAGCACTTTGATCCTGTTGCAGTCTGTTAATTGACGGGGACCGGCCGGCCGTCGGCTTGCGGCCGCGCCAGCGTCATGACCCAGAAATTCCGCCATTTTCCATTGCTGCGATTGGTGCGGGCAATGCCAACACGCGTCACATACGGATTGAGCAAGTTCTTGTTGTGGCCTTCGGAACCTTGCCAGCCGCGGAAAGCTGCAGGCAGATCCGCATAACCGGCACCAAGGTTCTCTGCAGCTGCGTAATTTGGGTAACGCGCCTTGTCGAGCCGCTGGGAAAGACCGAAGGCGCTGTGCTGCCAGGTGTCCATGCTGTCGCGTTTGGCAATGTGCCGCGCCATGTCTTGTGAGACACCATCGAGCGCAGGATCGTGACGTAAAGCCGGAAGAACATTCTGAGCGCGATAGGCATTCACCATCGCCATAAGAGAAGAGGTGCTGACATCGACATCTGTAAAGACCGGCCGGTCCTCCAATTCGCCTTGACCGCCAGGCAGCGCACCGCAGCCTGCCAAGAAAGCAAGGAGCAAGATCAAGGGCAGGGGGCGCGGGCGCTGAAGAGCTCTGTTTCTCTGGCTGCCGAAAATCATTGTCACGCGTCATCTCCGGGCCAGGAAACACCCTCATCGGCAAAGAAGTGATGCGGTCCGGGATATGCCTCGACATAGGCCATATGGGTCACTGTGCCTGCTTGCGGCGTATGGTGATGAAGGAAATATGCGGGCGGTTCGAAGTTGAACATCGGCGGCCCATCTTCGGTCAAATCCAAGACGACCTGGTGGCCCGTACTGGGGGCGAGCGTCATGATCTTGCCTGCGAACTCCGCGATGATCGGGCGGTGCAGATGACCGCAAAGCAGCCGCTGAATGTGTTGGTGCGGGCCGATCACCTCTGCGAGCGCACCGGCGTCATTCAAGCCAATCGCATCCATGTGCTGAATGCCGCTGAGGGCAGGCGGGTGGTGGAGGGCGATAAGCGTCGGACGATTGTCCTCCGAGAGACGATCTGACAACCAATTCAGCTGCGGTGTGCCGAGTTCGCCATTCGGTTTGCCGGGAATGTTGGTATCAAGCGCGATAAGCCGGAGATCGCCAATTTCGGCGGTGTAGCAGAGCTTGCCCTCTACATCGCTATCCATACCCGGAAACCCCGACATCTCGCGCCGCATATCGGCGCTGCCGTCATGATTGCCGGGGATCATGAACACTGGCATGGCGAGCCGCGACAGGATTTGCCGCGCAAGAGCGTATTCCCGCGGATCGCTTTTGTCCGTGAGGTCTCCGGTCAGAACGACTGCGTCCGGGCGTGGTGTCAGGCCGTTCAAGGCCGGGATCGCCCGTTCCGCCAGCATGTTGGTATCGGAGACGCGATAGCAGGCAAGTCCGCGCGGACGAAGATGCAAATCGGTAATATGTGCAATGAGTGCCATATGATTGCCAAAGGAATGTTGCGAGGAATCGTCCCCATGACGATAGCTTCACAGAGTTTGGGTGCAAGCAGTGTTTCCCTTTTCAAAAAGCTCATGTAGGAGATGCACACACATTCTTTTTGAAAGGCTGGGATCAAGCCCGTTTGATCCTCGCGGAATCGGGTCGTAATGGCAGAAACGCAATCGGCAGCGGCAAACAGCGCGCAACCGGAGCAGGATCCGGAAAAGTCCGGAAATCAAATGAAAAAGCCGTTATGGCTGCGCATCTTCGGCCATGATGTAACCGCACCGCTCTTGCTGCTTGCCTTAGCGCTTGTTTTGTTCGTTCCAGGCCAGTGGACTGTGCCGCCGCTGGACCGCGATGAGCCGCGTTTCACGCAAGCGACCAAGCAAATGCTCGAAACTGGCGACTATGTCGACATCCGGTTCCAGGATCAGGCGCGTCACAAGAAGCCGGTTGGCATTTATTGGCTGCAGGCGGCTGCCGTCAAACTGACAGGCCATGATGCATCGGCGGCGCTTTGGGTCTATCGTTTGCCGTCCATTATCGGCGCGACCTTGAGCGTTCTGGCAGTATTCTGGTTGGCAAGAGCGTTCATGGGCCCCTCAGGAGCGCTCGTTGCTGGTTCCTTTGTTGTGCTCGCCATCATCCTTGGTGTTGAAGCGCGTCTTGCGAAAACCGATGCCACGCTTTTTGCGACGATTGTTATCGCTCAGGGCGCCTTGGCACGGCTCTGGCTGAGGAACAGCTCCGATAGGGCCTGGGGCCTTGCTTTTGTGTTCTGGACCGCGCTTGCGGCAAGTGTCTTGGTCAAGGGACCAGTTGGCCCGATGGTCGTCGGGTTCACGGTTGTTGGCCTGATCATCACCAGCCGCAATTTGAGCTGGTTCAAGGGGGCCGTCCCGCTGGCCGGGTTCATCTGGTTTTTCTTGCTTGTTCTGCCTTGGTTCGTCGCAATCTGGATCGCAACGGACGGCACATTCTTTACAGAAGCGATCGGCAAGGATCTGCTCGGCAAGGTGTCTGAAGGGCAGGAGGGGCATGGGGCCCCGCCGCTGACCCATCTCGGTGCCATGTTTGGTGTCTTTTGGCCGCTTCCGGCGTTCTTCCTGCTTGCATTGCCGATGATGTGGCGAGAGCGGAAAAGCCCTTTGGTGATCTTTGCAGCTTGCTGGTTTTTCCCAAGCTGGGTGGTATTTGAACTCGTTGCGACGAAGCTGCCGCATTACACCATGCCCTTGATGCCCGCTCTGATTTTGCCTGTGGCGGCGGCCCTGATCGAAGGCGCCGGTTCCCAATCCGCGAAGTGGCTACGCTGGGTGGCGGCGATCTTGTTGGCGGTGCCCGCCATAGGAATTGCGGCCGCCGCCTTTGGAGGTCCGTTTGCGCTTGGTATCTGGCCGTCACCTCCAGGGGCGATCGTCACCGGGATTGGCGCTGTATTTGCGGTCTTTGCCGCAACCCGTTTGCTTCGTGGACCGGCGCTGTATGCTCTGCCAGCCACAACGCTGACCGCAATTTGCGTTGCCATCGGTGTATGGGGTTTTTCAGGACCGGCACTGACCACGATCTGGGTTAGTCCGAGGCTTGTGGCTGCGATGGACGAGATCCCGGGGTGCGCAAATCGGGATACCCGGCAAGTGGTCACGACCGGCTTCCACGAGCCGAGCTTTATCTTCTTGGAAGGGACCAGCACCAAGATCGTTCCGGAGGCTGAAGCCGCCGACTTCCTCGCCCAAGCTAAGCCGGGGGAGAGCGGTGTTTGCCGGATCGCAGCGATCGAGAGCCGCCATGAAGAGGCGTTTTTGGCCGAAGCGAAGGAGAAGGGTCTTGTCCCCGTGGTGCGAAAAAGGGTAGACGGCCTGAATATCAACGGCGGCGATGATGTCGATATTGCGCTCTATCAGTCGGCCGCAGACGGAACAGACACACAAGGCGGCAATGAGCAGCAATAGTCGGATAAAATGGGTGCTGGAACGGATGCGCGGCAATGCCCGGCGCGCCATGATCCTTTATTCCAATCGCAAGGAGCGCGGTACCGCTCAGTTGCGGACATTGCCACCGGGCCAACGGCCACAAGATATCCTTGCTGTTCTTCTTTTGACGGTGGGTGTCGCAGTCGTTGCCTTTGATGCGCCGACGTACCCTTGGCTGAACTCGCTACCGAACGAATACCGGACGGCCTTCCGCTCGTTCACTGATCTGGGTAAGGCAGACTGGATCCTGATTTCAACCGGTGTTCCTTGTCTCTTTCTTCTCGCGCTTGACGCCGGCCGATACGCCTTCCGGATCAGGATGGCGATCGGCGCCGTTTTCACCTATGCGGCCTTCGTCTTCTATACGGTCGCAGCGTCCGGGATTGTGGTGCTGATCATCAAGTGGAGCCTTGGGCGCGCGCGTCCGAAATTGTACGAAGAGTTCGGCCCCGTTCATTTTGATTTCCTTGCTTTTCACGGCAAGTTCACGAGCTTTCCGTCCGGCCATTCCACAACAGTCGCCGCCCTTGCGACTGCGCTTTATTTCATCTTCCCGGCTTACCGGTGGCTGATCGTTGTCAGTGCGTTCTGGCTCGCATTCTCCCGGGTGATGGCGGGTGCGCATTACCCAAGTGACGTCATTGCCGGCACACTGCTCGGGATGACCTTTACCTTCTTCACCGTGCGTGCCATGGCCCGGCGCCGGATTGGTTTTCATATTGCGGAAAACGGCAATATCGTTCCGAACATGACGGCCATTTCGGCCAAGGCAAGTGCGCGTGCCGTTTGGCAGGTATTGCGCGGACAACGCGGAGCGCAGCGCATCATACCGGGCCGGGCTGCAGCCAGCGAGGCGGACTGAGTGGGTGTCATGACACAGAGTTACTTGGAGGCTTTGGCCGTGACCAAGGGCGGGATTGCCGTCACCGTGGTTGTTCCTGCCAAAGATGAGGCGGAGAATCTGCCAATTCTTCTGGACGAGATTGAAACGGCACTTAGCGGGCGGACGTTTGAAGTCATTGTGATCGACGACGGATCATCTGACGGGACCGACATTGTCCTGCAGGACTACGCGGCAACGCATGACTGGCTGCGTCCGGTTCGGCACGAAAAGTCTTGCGGTCAGAGCTGTGCAGTGCGCACCGGACTTCAGCATGCGCGTGGTGACGTCGTCGCCACCATTGATGGAGACGGGGAAAACAATCCGGCTTATATCCCGCAGTTGCTCGATGCGCTTGAAGCCGCAGGGCCGTCTGCTGCGCTTGCTGCGGGTCAAAGACTGGGCCGGAAAGCAAGTCTTGCAAAACGGTATGCCTCCAAGTTCGCGAATAAACTGCGGGGCGCCATCTTAAAGGACAACACCCGCGACAGCGGCTGCGGTCTCAAAGCGCTGCGCCGTGAGGTCTTTCTTCAGCTTCCGTATTTTGACAGCTGGCACCGGTTTCTCCCGGCATTGGTGATCCGTGAGGGCTACAATGTGGTGCATATTGACGTTCAGGACCGGCAACGGCGCCACGGGACCTCGAAATACGGTATCTTCGACCGGGCGTTGGTCGGAGTGTTGGATTTGTTTGGTGTGTGGTGGTTGCGCCGCCGCCGCAAAAAAATTCCGGTTGTCCGGCCTTTGACCTAATTTGACGCCACAATTTCCGAGCAGAAACGCGCCGCTGGCGTATCAAGGTAACTGGAATCCGACATGGCTGCCCTCATAGACTGGTTTCACGCAGTCTTCATTGCACAGTTCGATTTTTGGCTGATCTTCGGTCTGGCTGCGCAATCAATGTTTATGATGCGCTTTGTTGTTCAATGGATGGCATCCGAACGTGTCGGACGATCCATCGTGCCGATCGCTTTTTGGTTCTTTTCGATTGCCGGCGGGATCATGCTGTTCACATACGGTGTGATCAAGAAGGAGCCCATCATCATTCTGGGGCAGGGGCTCGGACTGGTGATTTATTTCCGGAACCTTTGGCTGATTTTTAAGGAAAAGCGGCGCGATCCTGCAATCTGACCGCGCCGTAGTTCGTGTGATATTTTGAGTGATTAGGTTGTGATCAGTCTGTGAAATCGCTTTCGTTCATGACCCGGGCCGAACCGGAAACACGGATTGAACTTCCCTTTTCAGGCCCGATTTCCGCAACGATCCGGCTGGGATGCCCCATGTCAAATCCCTGATTGATTTCGATGCGGCCCTGATGCGGCCAACCAATGTCCCGCAAATAACCGGCATAGGCTGCGCTGGCAGCCCCAGTCGCCGGATCTTCATAGACCCCGCCCGAGGCAAAGGCATTACGTGTATGGAAGAGTTGTGGCGTTTCGCTGAAGGCGATTAGAATCGTAACCCAACCATGCTTTTCCATCAGTTTACGTCCCGCTTCCTGATCATAAGTCATGTCCGAGACGGCCTCGCGGGAGTTAAGCGTCAGCGCAAAATGATCTGCGCCGCCATGGACCAGCGCAGGCGGGATGCGGATATCGATCTGATCTTTCGTGTAACCGAACAGATCCATAACCTCGCTCACAACATCATCCGGTGCTGGTTGGCTTCGTGTTGGAGGCGATTGCAGGGCGGCTTCCACGAGTTCGCCTGAGATCGCGCCTTCCACGGAGATTTCAGCTTCGTTGAGCTTCAGATTGTAGCGCCCTGGACCGAATTCGCGGGTTAGAGCGGATCCGAGTGCGATGGTCGCGTGACCACAAAACGGCACTTCTGATTGCGGCGAGAAATAGCGGACGCGCCAGGCTCCGTCGTCTTGAGGCGCAGCAAAGGCTGTTTCGGAAAAGCCGACATCCGCTGCGATGGCGCGCATGTCTTCGACCGACGGGTGCGCGTCACTGATGAGCACACCGGCCGGATTGCCGCCGGTGTCGCCATCTGAAAATGCGGAAATGCGCTGAATGTCCATGGTGGGAGCCTTTGAGTGTTTTCGGTTCCCACAATTTTGTGACAAGCAAGACTGACCGCAACAGGTTCCATCCATGAAACTTGTTCATGGAATCCATCAATTATGCGAAAGCCTTTTCGAAGGCCTGGCCAAGGTCCCGGATCAGATCCTCTGGATCTTCAAGGCCTATGTGAAGGCGAACCGAGTGAAGATCCGGATCAACATTTGTCGCCGAACGCATGCCTTTCAATCGAACCGGTATTGCAAGACTTTCAAATCCGCCCCAGGAATATCCGAGGCCAAACAGGGTCAGGGCGTCGAGAAACGAATAGGCCTGCTCTTGTGTTGTCCCAGCCGCAAAGTCGAAGCCGCACAGGCCGGATGCGCCAGAAAAGTCTCGCTTCCAGAGCTCATGGCCGGGATCGCTCTCAAGCGCGGGATATCTGATCGCGCCGATGGCGGGCTGCGCCTTCAGCCAATCCAGGACGACAGCTGTATTTTTCTGGTGCCGCTCAAGACGGACCGACAGGGTCCGAAGCCCGCGCAATCCTAAATAGACATCGTCAGGACCGACATGGCTGCCCATTGCGCCATGGAGCGTGTCCAGTTTGTGCCAGGCCTTTTCGCTGGCAGCGATCGTGCCGAGCATGACATCTGAATGGCCGACAATGTATTTCGTGCCCGCCTGGATGGAGAGATCAACGCCGAATGCAATTGGCTGGCAATAGAGCGGACTGGCCCAAGTGTTGTCCATGAGCACGGTCGCATCGATTTCGTGCGCGGCTGCCGCAATTGCTGGAACGTCCTGCATTTCGAAGGTGAGGGAGCCTGGGGCCTCAGTAAAGACTGCAGTGGTGTTCGGTTTGAAGAGCGATTTGATGTCCGCACCGACAGCCGGATCGTAATACTCAACATCAACGTTGAGGCCTGGCAGGACGGTATCTGCAAAGTGACGGGTCGGGCCGTAAGCCGTATCAGCGATCAGCATATGATCGCCTGCCTTCACGCAGGATAATATCGCCAATGCTATGGCGTTCAGGCCGGAGTTGGCCAGTTTCACGCCGGCCGCGCCTTCAATTTCCTTCAAGGCGTCTTCAAGGGAATCAGTGGTTGGATTGCCGCGGCGTGCATAGGAGTACGTCTGCGCGCCCGTCACCATGGTCTTCGTGTCGGGATAGAGCACTGTGGAGGCATGAACGACTGGCGGATTGACAAACCCATGGAACCCGGACGGATCCCGGCCGCTGTGCGCAAGAACAGTTTCAATGCTTCTTTTGTTGTCCGGCGTATTCGTCATCTATCCTTCAGTCCGCTTTGGCTGTGTTGTTTTTCTATGTCGGCCTTCAGCACCGGCCCAATGCCAATGGGCTGATCAAGTGATGTGCCGACGGGCTTTCTGATCGCGAAACTGCGTCAAATCGCTGTTTTTCCCAAGACATTTTTTCATTGGTATTCGTGATTTGTTGCAATGGTCCTTTGAAAGGCAGGGATTTGCGAGCCCTATTTCGCGCCTCAGGAGGACTGAAAAATGAAAAACACTTTTAAAAGCCTTATGGTTGCGGCCGCCTTTTCCGGCGCGACGTTTCCCGCTTCTGCGTCAACACTCGAGCAGGCCAAGGAGAACGGTTACTTCACCTGTGGTGTGAGCCAGGGCAATCCCGGGTTTTCCAACCCGGACAGCGATGGCAACTGGAGTGGTCTGGATGTCGACTACTGCCGAGCGATTGCCGCAGCGGTTCTCGGCGATTCGACCGCAGTCAAGTTCCGGCCATTGTCATCACCTGAACGGTTCACGGCTCTGCAATCCGGCGAAATCGATGTTCTGTCTCGCACGACAACATGGACTATGTCGCGCGACACGAACCTTGGCGCCAACTTCGCCGGTGTCATGTACTACGACGGCCAAGCGATGATGGTCCGCAAGGAGCTTGGGATTACATCGGCCATGGAACTAGCGGGTGCTTCGGTTTGCACGGCGACTGGTACCACGACGGAACTCAACGTTGCCGACTTCTTCCGGGTCAACAACATGGAGTACGAGGTCGTTGCTTTTGAAAAGAACGATGAGGTGACACAGGCCTATGATGCCGGACGGTGTGACGTCTACACGACCGACAAATCGGGCCTGCACGCCAATCGTCTGAAGCTGACCAATCCGTCCGAGCACATGATTTTGCCGGAGGTCATTTCAAAAGAGCCGCTGGGCCCGGTTGTCCGGCAGGGCGACGACCAGTGGTTCAATATTGCGAAATGGACCTTGAACGTTCTGATTAACGCAGAAGAACTCGGTGTGACCCAGGCAAATGTCGCAGAGATGGCGTCGTCCGATAATCCAGCTGTAAAACGGCTGCTCGGGGTGGAAGGCAACTTCGGCGGTGCGCTCGGGCTTGATCAGGACTGGGCCGTTCGCATCATAAGCGCGGTTGGTAATTATGGAGAAATCTTCGCCCGCAACGTTGGAGTTGATACCCCGCTTGGGATTGAGCGCGGTTTGAACGCGTCCTGGATCGACGGCGGTATTCTTTACGCCCCGCCGGTTCGGTAAAAAGGTCTTGGTCCGATGCAATTACTCGACTGCATCGGACCTCACTTTGCGGCGTTTCAGGTCTTTCCGTAAAGGACGCAGCTTCAGCCAACAAAAACGAGTGATTACGTAATGGGCAGCCAATGAGGCGAAACTAGACATGTTCGCGTTTTGTGCAGCCATGGTAACCGTAATCCTACTTCAGCCTGAGAATTTTAACGAGATATCGTCAGCAAGTACTTGACCCGAACACGCAAATGCCATCGTATGGGGGCTGTTGGATCGGGGGGATGATTTCCGGAGGAACCAGCGCTTTGCGCTGGAATTTGCCCGCAATGTCGGGCGAAGAGGACATCAACTCATACCGGCCAGCTAAATAAAAGTTATGGGTAACAAATAAAGGCTGCATATCCATGTCTAACAAAATCCTTCCGCTCGTACTCGGCGCCGCTATGGGTGTCGCTGCGACAGCTGCTGGTGCGACGACGCTGGAAGACGTCAAGGGCAAAGGCTTCATCCAGTGTGGTGTGAGCCAGGGTCTGCCGGGCTTCTCAAACCCGGATGCACAGGGGAACTGGACCGGTCTCGACGTTGATCTCTGCCGCGCAATGGCTGCTGCAGTATTCGGCGACGCTTCTGCCGTTAAATTCACTCCGCTTTCTGCCAAAGAGCGCTTCACCGCTCTGCAGTCCGGCGAAGTCGACGTTCTGTCCCGGAACACCACCTGGACCATGTCCCGCGACACTCAGCTTGGTCTGAACTTCGCAGGCGTCAACTACTACGACGGTCAGGGCTTCATGGTCCGCAAGGATCTGGGCGTGACCTCTGCTCTGGAACTGTCCGGCGCATCTGTCTGCACCAACACCGGTACAACCACCGAGCTGAACGTTGCTGACTACTTCCGTGCGAACAACATGCCGTACGAAATCGTCGCTTTCGAAAAAGCTGACGAAGTTGTCGCTGCATACGACGCTGGCCGTTGTGACGTTTACACCACGGACGCATCCGGCCTGTACGCTCAGCGCCTGAAGCTGACCAACCCGGGCGACCACATGGTTCTGCCGGAAATCATTTCCAAAGAGCCGCTCGGTCCGGTTGTTCGTCAGGGTGACGATGAGTGGTTCAACATCGCTAAGTGGACCCTCAACGCAATGATCAACGCCGAAGAAATGGGCGTGACCTCTGCAAACGTTGACGAAATGAAGGGTTCTGACAACCCGTCCGTCAAGCGTCTGCTTGGCGCTGAAGGTGCATTCGGTGAGGCCATCGGCCTGTCCAACGACTGGGCTTACAACATCATCAAAAACGTTGGTAACTACGAAGAGAGCTTCAATGCCAACGTCGGTCCGGACACTCCGCTCGGCATCTCCCGCGGCGTGAACGCTCTGTGGTCGAACGGTGGTTTCCTGTACGCTCCGCCGGTACGCTAATCCTCTGATTTAAAGAGGTTTTTGGGGTTCCGGCGGCATGACTGCCGGAACCCTCAATAAATTCTGCGCCAAAATAACCGGAAAACATCCGGACAGTGCGCGGGGAACAAACCTGCTTTCTGCCGATAGGGGACGCTGAACAAGCGTTGAGATGGAAAGCAGACGACGCCACGTCCACGGCTTGCGGACACTTGATCTGCCACATATGCCGGGCGTGATAACTTGGGCGAGGTTCTATGTCAGTCATGGAGCAGGACTCGGCGGGGGCGCCGGCGCGTGCTTCGCTGGTGAATGATCCGAAGGTACGCGGGCTGTTTTATCAGGCACTCCTGATCGCAGCTTTGGTCTTTTTCGGATACTTCATAGTGACGAACACGGTAGCCAACCTGGAGCGGCAGAACATTGCCTCCGGTTGGGGTTTCGTTGAAAATACGGCCGGTTTTGGCATCATCCAATCCTTGGTTCCGTATGCCGAAACGTCTACTTATGGCCAGGCGATTTTCGTTGGCTTTCTCAACACACTTATGGTCGCAGTCGTCGGGATCTTTTTTGCGACCATCATCGGATTTGTCGTTGGCATTGCGCGGCTGTCCAACAACTGGGTCATCAACCAGATCGCGTATTGGTACGTCGAGCTGGTCCGAAATGTTCCACTTCTTCTCCAGATCTTCTTCTGGTACTTCGCCGTTCTGCGCGCGGTGCCGGGCAAGCGGGAAAAGTGGTCCTTGTTCGACACCTTTCACCTAAACATTGCCGGGTTACGGATGCCCAAGCCCATTTGGGAAGACGGCTCCGGGTTTATCGGCATTGCCTTAATCATCGGTATTGTCGCGTCGGTTGTGGTCTCCAGATGGGCACGCAAACGCCAGGACGAAACAGGACAGCAATTCCCGGTCTTCTGGACAGCGCTCGGATTGATCATTGGGTTGCCGGTCATCACCTATTTCGTGACTGGCATGCCGATGTATCTTGAGCATCCGAACTTCGTCGAAACAGGTCCGATCCTGCGCCGCGGCTTTGAGCTGGGTGTCGGTTTCAACCTGATCCCCGAGTTCCTTGCTCTGACAACTGCTCTCGCGATCTATACGGCTGCATTCATCGCGGAAATCGTCCGGGCAGGCATTCAGGCTGTCAGCCACGGCCAGACTGAAGCATCGCACGCTCTTGGCCTGCGCAACGGTCCGACCCTTCGTCTTGTGGTCATTCCGCAGGCGATGCGGGTCATCATTCCGCCGCTGACCAGCCAATACCTGAACCTGACGAAAAACTCGTCCCTTGCTGTGGCAATTGCCTTCCCGGACCTCGTTTCCGTGGGCGGTACTGTTCTCAATCAGACCGGTCAGGCGATTGAGATCATTGCGATCTGGATGGCGGTTTATCTGTCGCTCAGTCTGATCACCTCAGCCTTCATGAACTGGTACAACCAGCGCATGGCGCTCGTGGAACGGTAAGGAGAGCGACATGTCAAAAACTGAAGTGTTTCAAGTTCGAACGGAAGAGGCGCCGCTCCTGCCGGCGCCGATCTCCACCACCGGTGTCATCGGCTGGATGAGGCAGAACCTGTTCTCGTCCATCGGCAACACCATTCTGACTGTGATCGGGATACTGCTCGCTTACTCGATGCTCGCACCGTTTATCCAATTCGCGTTTATCGACGCGGTCTGGACCGGCGACAATCGGGAAGCGTGTCTGCCCCAAGATGGCGGCCATAGCGGTGCTTGCTGGGCGTATGTCGAAGCATACTTCCCGCAATTCATCTATGGCCGGTATCCGGTTGAAGAGCGTTACCGGGTGGACATCGTTTATGCGCTGTTTGCTCTGCTCCTAGTGCCACTGGCGATCCCGAGCGCACCGTTCAAGAAGATCAATGCGATCCTCTTCCTGGTGGTGTTTCCGATCATTGCCTACTTCCTGCTGACAGGTCTGGTCATCGGCGACAACGTCATTCTGCCGATCGTCGAGACTGCGGTATGGGGTGGTCTGCTGGTGACCCTGGTCATTGCGGTGACAGGTATCGTGGCGTCTTTGCCCTTGGGTGTGGCGCTCGCGCTTGGACGCCGTTCCAAGATGCCGATCATCAAGCTGGTCTCGATCATCTTCATCGAGTTCTGGCGCGGTGTGCCGCTGATTACCGTGTTGTTCATGTCCTCGGTGATGCTGCCACTCTTCCTGCCGGAAGGGGTGACGTTCGACAAGCTCTTGCGGGTTCTGATCGGGGTGACGCTGTTCTCGGCAGCCTACATGGCAGAAGTGGTCCGCGGCGGTCTTCAGGCGATCCCGAAGGGGCAGTATGAAGGCGCAATGGCGCTTGGTCTTAGGTTCTGGCCGATGATGTATCTCATCATCCTGCCGCAGGCTCTGAAGCTTGTGATCCCGGGGATCGTCAACACCTTCATCGGCCTGTTCAAGGACACCACACTGGTTCTGATCGTCGGCATGTTCGACCTTCTTGGCCAGATTCAGTCGTCCTTTACGGATCCGACGTGGTCGACCCCCAGCCAGGGCCATACCGGTTACCTCTTTGCAGCGATTATCTTCTTCGTGTTCTGCTTCGGCATGTCGCGATATTCCATCTATATGGAGAAGAAGCTGCACACCGGACACAAACGATAACGCTCTTCCGGGGCGCGCGGGATGAAATCGCTGCGCCCCGGTCCAAAGACACTCTTGGAGTAAATCAATGACCGAAAACGCTGTACGCGACGATGACTTGGCTGCCGATCGCACCAAGATGAAGGTCTCCGACACGGACGTCGCCATCGAAATCAAGAACATGAACAAGTGGTACGGGGACTTCCACGTGCTGCGCGATATCAACCTGCGTGTGATGTCCGGCGAACGGATCGTCATCTGCGGCCCGTCCGGGTCTGGTAAATCAACGATGATCCGTTGCATCAACCGTCTGGAAGAGCACCAGGCCGGCCAGATCATCGTGGAAGGTACGGAACTGACCGATGATCTGAAGAAGATCGACGAGATCCGCCGTGAAGTCGGCATGTGCTTTCAGCACTTCAACCTGTTTCCGCATCTGACCATTCTTGAAAACTGCACATTGGCACCGATCTGGGTTCGCAAGATGCCGAAGAAGGAAGCTGAAGATATTGCGATGCACTATCTTGAGCGGGTCAAGATCCCCGAGCAAGCACTGAAATACCCGGGGCAGCTCTCTGGTGGTCAGCAGCAGCGTGTGGCAATTGCCCGCTCACTCTGCATGAACCCGAAAATCATGCTGTTTGATGAGCCGACCTCGGCGCTTGATCCGGAGATGATCAAGGAAGTGCTCGACGTGATGGTTGGTCTGGCTGAAGAAGGCATGACCATGCTTTGCGTGACCCACGAAATGGGCTTTGCCCGTAAGGTTGCCAACCGGGTGATCTTCATGGATGCCGGCCAGATCGTTGAGCAAAACGAGCCGGAGGAATTCTTCACCAATCCGCAGCACGAGCGGACGAAATTGTTCCTCAGCCAGATCCTTCATCACTGACGGATCCCGGCGAACCAATCACACTCTTGGAAATCCCGGACCTCTGGTCCGGGATTTTTTTATCTTTTGTCGTAAAATGCCAAGCCAACGTTTCTGAAGAACCCAAAAATAGGTCCCAAAACGACCGCGAATCGTCCATCTAAACTTATTTAAGTGACTACAAAATAGGCATTATTCAGCCTGTCTTGGTAGATCTGCATATGCGAAAAGTAACGAAAATTGCTGAAACTATTGGTAGTTATTTCTAGGTAGTTTGCAATTTATAATATGTTTAGCATTTCAATATGACCTAACGGCAGTATGTTGCGAGGGCTGCCATGTCTGAAACCGATTTTGATCATCGTCTGAAATTTGCAGAAATTGATTCCAAAACCATCTCGGCCCTGAGGAAAACATGGCCGGTTATTCAGCCGGCTCTGGATGAACTGCTTGCCGGTTTTTATGCGCACATAAAGGCTGAGCCTCATATGGCCAACATGGTCGGCGATCAGCAGCCGCGCCTGGTGGGTGCGCAAAAGAGCCACTGGGAGAAACTCTTCTTGAGCGGCTTTGACAAGGACTATCAGGAAAGCATCAACCGGATTGGGCACATTCATTGCAGGATTGGTCTCGAACCCCGCTGGTATATTGCCGGTTACAAGTTTGTCCTGACACGCCTGCACAAACATCTGGTCAAGAAATACCGGACGTCCTTTACCGACCTTGGTGATGTTCTGGAACACGTTACTGCCGCGGTCATGTTCGACATGGATCTGGCCATTTCAACTTATGAAGAACAATTGTTGTTGGAGCGAGCTGAGCAGGCAAACAAGTTGAACAGAGCGATCGAGCAGTTTCGAGAGAAAATAGAAAAGCCTCTGAAAGATGCCGATGAGGGCGCCAGGATTGTTACCAGCGAAGCTGCTCAGCTTGAAAGCGTCTCCCGGGATGCACAGGACCAAATCTCCAGCGCGGAAACCGTATCGAAAAATTCCAGCGACAGTGTGCAAACGGTGGCAGCGGCAACGGAAGAGTTGTCCAGCTCCATCCAGGAGATCTCGAAGCAGATCGTTGGCGCGTCCAGAATTGCCAGCGAGGCGTCGGCCGGTACCGAAAGGTCGAGCGACCAGGTGGCCAGCCTTGCAGGTGCTGCGCAAAAGATCGGAGATGTGGTCGGGTTGATCCAGGCAATTGCCGAACAGACCAATCTTTTGGCGCTCAATGCGACCATTGAAGCTGCGCGGGCCGGGGATGCGGGCAAAGGCTTTGCGGTTGTCGCTGCCGAGGTTAAGGAACTTGCACAACAGACGGCCAAGGCGACAGAAGAAATCAGTCAGCAGGTCTCTGAAATTCAGGAGTCGACGGATGGGGCGGTTGGATCCATTCAGTCCATTGCTGAAGTGGTTAAGCAGCTTGACGAAATGACATCGTCCATTGCGGCAGCCGTTGAAGAGCAGGGCGCTGCGACCCAAGAGATTTCACACAGTGTCCAAACCGTTGCGAACGGTGCGCAGACCCTCGAGGAGAACATCGAAGGTGTTGGGCATGCGGTTGTGGCAACGGATAAAGCTGCCGTGAATTTCAAAACCGCGGCAGACCGGATGAACACAAGTGTCTATGTGATTTCCGATGAGATCAAAAACTTCTTTGAGACCTTACGAACTGGAACATGAGTTCAGGAAACAACTGTGATTGGTCAGGGCTGGCGATAGCGCGCAGAGCGACCGTTGAGTGCATCAGCCGGAATCCTCAGGCAAGAGCCGGTCGACCATGTTTCCAGCCAGGGCTTTCAGGGACTTTGTGTTTTCGCCCGCGCGTGCACGAACTGAGATGCCGTGGAGCATCACCGCAAACTGCTGGCCAATCTGAGCGGCTTCGTCGGCGTTAAAGCGGTTTTTGCTCCCGGTTTCTATGAGGCGCGCGAAACCGCGATCCATTCGGCCCATCACCTTGTTCAAGGCAACAACAAACTCTGGATCCTGGGTCGTCTCGGCCGGGAGGGTGGAGATTGCAAGGCAGCCAAACCTCGAGGCGGACACTGGTGTCTTGCCGGTGTAGAGATCGATTGCAGCTGATAGAATCGCTTTGAACCGCGCGTTCAAGGGACCGTCGAAATCACCCGCTGCTGACAGGTGTGCCTGCATCATGTCGGCAAAGCGGTTTATCACTTTCAGATACATGTCTTTTTTACTGCCAAAGGCAGCATATAGGCTCGGTCGGTTGAGGTTGGTTGCCTCAGCTATCTGGTCGAGGCTCGTGGCTGAATAACCGTGCTCCCAAAAGACCTGCATGATCTTGTCGAGAATTGCCGTCTCATCGAAAGACCGGGGACGGCCGCGTTTTCGTTCCTTCGTCATTCTGTAACGCTTCGCATAAAAAACTCGACCTGTCTATTATTATGCGATACGGTACAGAAAAATACAGGAGCTGATATGACCACCATCTGTCAAACAAAACACAAGGCGCCAATTATGGGATCTCTGGCCTGGGGTGAGAGAAAAGGGGCGTTCAGCGAGGGTCGGTTAACGCGGGCCGAGAAGGTCACCGTCATTGGAAACATGGTTCGGATGAGCCTGCTGCAGGCATTGGATCAGGCGTCAGACAAATTGGGTCTGATGAATGTCTATGGGGCCGATCTTGCAGGCTTGTTGCCGCTCCAAACCCGGCTGGTATCCGACAGTGAGGCGCTTGCTTCAGAAAAACTTGGAACAGATGTTCTGGAACACAGCTGGCGCACCTATTATTGGGCGATGTGCCTGGCCGGTTACAAGAAGCTGGACGTTGACCGGGAGATTCTGTTTTCGGCGGCCATGCTCCACGACCTTGGATTGGCCAAGGACCGCCCGGTTCATCCGGGCGCCTGCTGTTTCACCGTACACGGCGCAAAGCGCAGCAAGGATCTTCTCGTCTCCCAAGGCCACGATCCGGCAAAAGCACGGAAGATTGGAGAAGCGATCGGGCTGCACTTGAATGGCTATGTCTCGCGCCGGCTTCACGGTGCAGAGGCGCATCTGCTGTCAAGAGGTGCTATGTGTGACGTCTTCGGTATGGGCCGGGCGCGCATCGCCGGATTGACACGCCGTGAGGTCCAGAAACGTCATCCGAAGGGCGATCTCATGAACGGTTTGGAGATCTGGCCCGGACACCATCTTCAGGGAACACGCGGCGACTTTCTGATCCGGGTTGGCGGAAAGCACCACACCGCAAAAATTCCCAAAGACAAGCTGCTCGCAGCGCCCCGGACCTAAGATCGTTCCGGTCATGCTGGGGCGCGATTTGGCCCCAGCGTATTCAGCCTATATCCTAGTTCGCGCCAGTCACAACGTCCGTGTCGTCGCGTGCGCCCCATTCAGACCAGGACCCGTCATAAAGGCTTACGTCCCGGGTTCCAAGAACGGTGAGTGCGAGTGTCAGGATCGCTGCGGTGACGCCGGACCCGCAGGTCGTTGTGACCGGTCGGGACAGGTCAACGCCGGCGTTTTTGAAGGCCTGCTCCAGTCCGTCGCGTTGTTTAAACGTGCCGTCTTCAGAAATCAGGTCCGTGAATGGCAGGTTCAGCGCATTCGGCATATGCCCGCTGCGCAAACCCTGACGCGGTTCTGGGGCGTCTCCGGCAAATCTGGCAGCAGAGCGGGCATCGAGAACTTGCCCGTTTCCGGATGCGCTCAAGGCTTTGATGGCAGACAGATTGGCAACAGCGCTGTGGTCGAGCCGTGCCGAGAAGTGGCGTTCCGGCCGCCGAACAGGATCATCGTTGACTGGCCGGTTTTCGCCCTGCCATTTCGGCATGCCGCCGTCCAGAACATAGACGTTCTCAACTCCGAACGTCCGAAATGTCCACCAAACACGGGCGGCGGAATAGAAGCCAAAATCATCATAGACGACGATGGTCTGCCCATCTCCGATCCCGAGCTTGCGCATGGCGGAGGAAAAGACGTGCGGGGCCGGCAGCATATGCGGCAGGTCGCTGTTCTTGTCGCAAATTTCATTGACGTCAAAAAACACAGCGCCCGGGATATGGCTGTCCGGATAGACCGGTTTGGCGTCCGGCGTCGTTACCGGCGGCATCCAGGCATTGACGACGACCACATCCGGTGCATCCAGATGATCGGCCAGCCAGTCTGTGGAGACAAGCGGATGATAGGTCATGAGGTGTCCTTGTTTTCGTAAAGGCCATGGCGCTTGTGCCAGTCTTCGATGGAAAGCTCCGGATATTCCTGGAAATGGGCCTGATCGGGTCCCTCGGCAACGTCGACCCAGTCTGGTTTGCTCTCCAGGAGAATATGAACGGTCTCAGGTGGTTTCGGCAGCGGCGTATCGATGGCAGCTGCCAGCGGATGAACAAGCTCGGGCCAGCGCGGATCCCAAAGCCAGAGATGGCTGCCGCACCGTCCGCAGAACGAGCGCTCAGCGGGGCTCAAACCTGTCTCGAACTCCGCCTGATAGATCTTTCTCACCTTATGCGGGTCGTGGATCTGAAGGCTCTCAGCTTCGCCCATCAGATTGATCGCATAACCGCCGGCGCCGGTTGTTTTCCGGCAGACCGAGCAATAACAGCGCATGTAAGGGTAGGGCGTCTTGCTCTCCACATCGAAATGAATGGCGCCGCAATGGCAACTGCCGGATAGTTTCATGGCACATCCTCCCAAACATTCTTAATCGGCGAGGCGAATCCGAACCCGTCTGTTCTGTTTGCCTTTTTTCTCGCTTTTGCCGAGTTCCAGAGGGCCGATTTCAGATGTTTTGGAAACGTGGGTGCCCCCGCAAGGCTGGAGATCGATGTCTCCGCCGATCCGGACCAGCCGTACCCGGCCGGCACCGCGCGGTGGTTGAACGGACATCGTTTTCACAAGCCCAGGGTTGGCGTCCAGTTCCTCATCGGTGATCCACTCGAACGCAACATCATGATCGCCGCCTGCAAGTTCATTCAGTGTCTCAGCGACTTTTTCCTTGTCGAGCGCCGTGTCGCCCATATCGAAATCGAGCCGGCCTTCGCCGTCGCCAATTTGACCACCGGTCACCGGAAAGGGCAGCGCGACCGACAATAGATGAAGCGCCGTATGCATTCGCATTAACCGGTAGCGGCGCGCCCAATCAATATGGGCCGTCAGTTTTGTGCCCGGTTCCGGCAGTGCCTGTTCTACTGCCGGCACGTGGACGATCGTTTTCTTGTCCGCGTCATAAACGGTCGTTGCAATGTCGATGCGGGCACCGTCATCAAGCTCCAGATACCCGGTATCTCCGGGCTGCCCGCCACCAGTTGCATAGAACACAGTTCGGTCCAGGACGATGCCGCCACGCTCGTTCACCGCCACAACATCCGCTTCGCAGCTGCGCAAATAGGCATCATCGCGGAAGAGGGGCGTGGTCATCTAAGCAACTCCTTGGAAGAAAACTGATTTTGCCCAAGAGTGCACAGCCGGAGAAATGGGTCAATCCGGTTTTGGGGTGAAAAGTCGCGCGAAACCGTTCAGGCGTTTGCCTTTGCGACCAGCAGCTTCAGTGCGAAGGTTCCCATGATCCCGGCGAACAGCCAGTCGAACGCGCGCATGAACGCTGGCGACGACTTGAGGAAGCGTGAGAACGCGCCAGCGCCTAAAACCATCAGGACACAAATCGGCATCCCGAGCAGAACGAAATAGCTACCGAAAAACAGAAGTTTTGCAGTTGCATGCGGGTCGCTTGCCGACACGAATTGCGGAAGGAAGGTCACGAAAAACAGGACGATCTTCGGATTGAGAATGTTCACCCCAAGCCCCTGCAACCAGACCCGGCGGAACGGCTGGGTTTTGCTTTCTGCGGCCTCAAGGGTGAGGGAAGCGCCTTTTCTGAGAGCCTGTATAGCAAGCCAAATCAGATACGCCGCGCCGACAAACTTCAGCACTGTGAATGCTGTCGCAGAGGCTGCAAGAAGCGCAGAAATGCCGATAGCGGCGAGGATCGTGTGGATGATCAACCCGGTCGTAGCCCCAAGGACCGCCGCGATCCCGGCTTTACGTCCCTGGGTGAGCGTTTTGCTCATGAACAGGGTCATGTCCGGCCCTGGTGTGATTGTCAGGACAAGAGCCGCGGCCGTAAAAGCTGCGAGAACCGAGAAAGAGGGCAGAAAGTCGGGCATTGGACACCAAAGCGTAGGCGTTAGATGACCGCACAACACCTTATCACTCTGTTGGTGTCAAAGCATATTTGGTGAGAGCGGTCTACGCGGCCTAGACGCCCACGCGAATTGTCGCTCTCAGAATATTGCAAGGGTCGCCATAAAGCTTTTCCAGAAACGCGATTGGTGAGGGGCGGGCGACGGACAAAGTGGCCTCCATGATCCCGCTGTCGATCGCAAGGTTCGCATCATGCAGTTTCGCAAGGTTCCTCATGCGTGTGTTTTCTAGAAGGCACAGCATATGGATGGTCTTGATCTGTCTGGTTTGCGCCGCGCCGATCATCCGATTGAACAGGGCCTTACCGATGCCCTTTTCTTGCCAGTCCCGCTCGACGACAAGCGCAAGTTCGGCTGCGCGCGGCCAACTGTTTTGCAGTTCGCGCAGTTCCGCCATTCCACGCAACTCGTGATCAGGAAAAGCGCCATACCCTATTGCGCCAGCTGAAAGAAGGGATTCGGCATATTGATCAACAAACCCGTCACAGACCTTTCCGGCAAACCTCAGCCTCCGGGTGTCGCTGTCAAGTCTTTGAAAATGTTCGGTGAGCCTGTCGAGGTCAGACTGCCAAAGTCGTCTGATGCCGGGATGAGAAACAGCTAAGTTGTCGTTCATGTAAGGACCCTCTGTGTCTGCCGGTTTTCCGGCGATGAAAGTGTCCTCCCTGGAATCAGAGGTTAGTGCTGCAATGCGGCATAAACAGGGTCATGTGGTTTTGGTGCTGTGCGCTTGCCTTTAAAGGATCGGAGACATCAGCCGGGCGCCTTGGGCGAAGACCTGGAAAATGTAACTGCGCGACTGGAACGCATCCGGCCAGGTGAGGCGGGAATGCGCGAAATCCTCTTCCAGCATCTTCTCCACCTTCGAAATCAGCCGTTCATGGGTGAACCAGAGCGTGAGTTCAAAGTTGATCTGGAAGGACCTGTTGTCGAAATTCACCGTGCCGATGGACACAAGATCATCGTCAAGCAAAGTCACCTTCTGATGGAGGAAGCCATCCGTGTACCGGTAGATCTTTACGCCTCGCTGGACGAGGGTATCCTCATAGGCATGGCTGGCGAGCCAGACTGTCCAGTGGTCGCGTTTTTCCGGTAGGAGAATGCGGACATCGACCCCGCGCATAGCGGCTGCGGCAAGTGCCGTTTGCACATCCAAAGACGGTACCAGATATGGTGTTGTGATCCAAAGTCTGTGTTTTGCTTGCGCCGCGGCTTCAACAAAAGCAATCGCGCATTCTTCCAGTTTGTCGGCTGGCCCCGTTGGCATCACCAGCACGGACTCATCGCCCGGCATGGGAATTTCGCTCACCTGCGGCAGATCGATGTGATTGCCGCTCGCCCAGAGCCAGTCTTCCACAAATGACAAGGCGCAGGCGACCGCTGCCGGTCCTTCGATCCTCACATGGGTGTCGCGCCATCGGCCAAACCGTTTGCTTCGCCCGACATATTGATCCGCAACGTTGTGGCCGCCGACAAATGCTTCGCGGTAATCGATCACCACCAGTTTTCTGTGGTTTCGATAATTAAGCCGCATTGGCCCCAAAACCCGCAGGAACTTGTGGTTTTCATTGAAGCCGCAAACCTTGATACCCGCATCCGTCAGGCGTTCGATGTATTTGTTGGAGAGCGAGTGGCTCCCGACATCATCATAGAGGAAGTAAATCTCCACCCCGTCCTTGGCCCGCGCGATCAGCGCATCGGCCATTTCCCTGCCAAGGGCATCATCGTGTATTGCAAAGAACTGAAAGAAAATGACGCTTTCTGCCCGGGCGATCCCCTCCTTGATCGCTGTGAAGGTTGCGTCGCCGTCGATCAGAAGTTCGGATGTGTTGCCTGCAAGAAACGGCACACCGGCAACTCGGGAAAGCACGGGCCAATCCCGCGTTTCGTCGTGGTCTGTGAGACCAAGTTCATCGGCCCGGCGCGCCCGTTCGCTGCGGCCAAGTGTAATTTGAATTTTCGCGTAGTCGGAAAAGGACCGCCAGCCGAACACAAAGTACAGCGGGACCGTGACATAGGGGATGAAAAACAGAGACAGGAGCCAGGCAACCGAACCTTGTGAGGTGCGCGAGTACATAATCTCGCGAACCGCACAAATGACTGCAGTGATGTAAACAACCGCGAGCGCACCTGCGACCAGTCCCAGGTTGTTTGCCACCATATCAACGACGGTTATGTCCGTGGCAGCATCCTGGATTACGCGCTTTGTTTCGGCGATGCCGGTTTGAAGTGCAGGATCATGGGTCGACATGACTGGACTGGCTCGGTCTCCTCCTCCTTGGAAATTATGCGAAGGGCGGTTTCAGGTCGACTGTCCGCTCAAGCCAACCGGGCACCGGCAAGTTCTTGGCCCGCAGAAACTCAGGATTATAGAGTTTTGACTGGCTGCGGGTGCCGTGGTCACAGAGGATGGTCACGATCGTGTGGCCCGGACCCATTTCCTTTGCCAAGCGCCGTGCGCCCGCAAGGTTGATCGCAGACGAGCCGCCGAGCAGCAGTCCTTCGTTTTCGGCAAGATCAAAGACAAGCGGCAGCGCTTCTTCATCAGGGATTGAATATGGATGATCGACCTTGATATCGCCGACAATCACCGTTGAGCGGCCAAGTCCAATGCCTTCTGCAATCGAACCGCCGTCGGTGGCCTTTGCTTCACCATCTTTAAAGAGGTGATACATGCCTGCGCCCAGCGGGTCGGCGCATCCGATCGTAATGCCCGGCTTTTGCTCGCGCAGATACGTGGAGACGCCGGCAAGCGTTCCGCCGGAGCCGACGGCACAAATAAATCCGTCAATCTTTCCATCTGTCTGAGCAAGGATTTCCGGACCCGTTGTCAGATAGTGGGCTTTGCGATTGTCCAGATTGTTCCATTGGTCGGCAAAGAGAACCCCATTCGGTTCGGTCTTGGCCATTTCTTCAGCAAGGCGGCGCGCCACGTGCTGGTAATTGTTCGGATCTTTGAAGGGTTTTGCCGGAACTTCGAGGAGCTCTGCGCCGCACATGCGCAGCATATCCTTCTTTTCCTGGGTCTGAGTTTCCGGGATAACGATAACGGTCCGATATCCGCGTGCACTTGCAACCAGCGCAAGGCCAATGCCGGTGTTCCCTGCTGTCCCTTCAACGATGACACCGCCGGGCTTCAGATCGCCGCGCGCTTCGGCTTCCAGGATCATCTGACGGGCCGGGCGGTCCTTGACGGATTGTCCCGGGTTCATGAACTCGGCCTTGCCGAAAATTTCACAACCAGTTTCTTCGGACAGGCCCTTAAGGCGGATAAGCGGCGTATTGCCGATGGCATCGACGACAGATGCGGACACAGACATTCAATTGATCCCGACAGAGTGGACAGCGGAGCGCTGTTCCATAGATTTCATCACGCGTTCAGCGCCGACGCTAATGGCACCGATAGGTCTTATCAAGCAAGCAATGTAAGTCTTTAACTGCGGATTGCTACACATAAAAATCGATATTTTTGGCGCTGTAAGCGTTTTCATTAAAAGTACTGGCTGAGTTGTTCTTCAGATCCCCTAGATCCCAAGGAAAATTCGGCTTATTTAGTTTTGCAAATGATCCAGATGCTGAATCAAGCCGTAGGCGAATTGTACTCTGGAAGCAAAAGGTAAGCATGAGATACGAGATGGAAAAGCACGTGACCGGAATGGATGAGTTGTTGGCTGGATACGCAGCCGGAACACTTACGTATCCGGCTCAAGCTCTGATTGGTGCTCACTTGGAATTGAGCGGCCAGAACCGGGGCTATGTCCATTCTCTTGAGACGCTTGCCAGCACGGGGTTGGCTGACAGCGATCCCGTTGAATTTGCAGACCGCGACTCTGCCTTGGCCGCAATTTTTGAGAGTGAAGAGCCAATCCGGGATCTAGCGTCCAAGCGCTCGTGCGAAAGTGATGGCCGGGTTCCTGAATCGCTCCGCTCGATTATCGGCCCATCCATGGAGAGCGTTGCCTGGAAAACACTTCTTCCTGGTGTGAAAGAATGCAAACTCGGCGAAATTGATGGCTGCGATGCCAGCCTCATCTGGGTCCGCGCAGGGCGCGCAATGCCGTCACATACTCACCACGGGACTGAACTCACCCTGGTTCTCCAGGGCGGTTTCAAGGACACCGATGGTCACTATGTGACTGGCGATGTTGCTTTCGCCGATGACGATGTGGATCATCGCCCGATTGCAGATGACGGCGATGATTGCATTTGCTTTGCAGTGACCGCTGGGCGTTTGGAGCTGACCGGGCCGGTCGGCCGTTGGTTCGCACCTTTCATGCGCGGATAAGCAAACCATTACTCCTGTCTTTGCGTATAAATAGCAGAGACTTAAGGAGACATCATTGTCCATAGTGAGTTACGTAGCAGCCCCGTCCGACGGGGCTGTTTGGATTACAGGCGCAAGTTCTGGCATTGGCCGGGAACTGGCGTTGGAGATGGCGCGAACCGGCTGGACAGTGGCCATCACAGCGCGCTCAGAAGATGCATTGGCAGAGCTTGAAGACGCCGCATCCGACTTTTCTGGTTCCATTGTTGTATATGCCGGCGATGTGAGCAATACCGCATTGATGGCGGCGCATTGCGCGTCCATCGCAACCGAACACGGGCTTGCTTTGGTCGTTGCAAACGCTGGGATCTATCTGCCTCAAGATGGCCTCGACGGCGACGCGGAAGCTTACCGGAAAACGTTCGACGTGAACCTGATGGGCACCGTGAACGTCGTTCTGCCAGCTATCAATGTGATGAAGGCGGCAGGGCAGGGGCAGATCGCTATCGTGTCATCGGTTGCTGGTTATCGCGGTCTTCCAACCTCTGCTGCCTATGGGGCCAGCAAAGCTGCGCTGTTTAATTTCGCGGAAAGCCTGCGGTTTGATCTCGAGCGGGCCGGAATTCGTCTGCAAGTCATCAGCCCGGGATTTGTCGACACGCCCGCCACCAAATCAAATCCGTTCCCGATGCCGCACCTGATTTCACCTCAAGAGGCTGTCAGGGGGATCATCGACGGACTTCAGGACCGGAAGCACTTTGAGATCTCGTTTCCAAAGGCGTTTGTTCGCCAGTTGAAAGCCATCCAGTTTTTACCGTTCAACCTCTATTACAAACTGGTCCGCAAAACGACCGGATGGGATCAGAAGGGCAAGGCGTAAGCCGCCGGACATCGATCGGTAAGCCCCTTTGCCCACACGGCCATTCTTTACGGTGATCCTCGACAGTAATGACCTGAATTCCGGTAAGGTCGGCAATCAGCGAAGATGCCTATGAATGCAAACAAGCGGTGCAGCATGGAGTTGCACCGCTTGTTTGGATTTTAAGTAGTCTCTCAACAGACCGAGTCAGGCCGCCTTTTCATAAACCAGCTGCCTGACGTCGATGTTGCCTGCGCGGAAACCGGCCTCGCAGTAGTGCAGATAGAACTCCCACAGCCGTTTGAACCGTTCGTCAAAACCCATCGGACGAATTTGCGGCCAGGCGGTGCGGAAACGTTGCCGCCATTCCAAAAGCGTGCGCGCGTAATCCTGCCCGAAGATTTTTTGATCTTTCAGATCAAGGCCAAGGGATTTGCCGATTTCTGCCAGTTTTTCGGGAGGCGGAAGCATGCCGCCCGGGAAAATGTAGCGTTGAATAAAGTCGGTGCCCGACCGGTAGTCCTCGAACATCTGGTCCTGGATCGTGATGATCTGGAGGCCCGCCTTGCCGCCCGGTTTCAGACAGTCCGATACCTTTTCAAAGTAGGTCGGCCAGTATTTTTCGCCGACCGCCTCGAACATTTCGATCGAGGCAATCCGATCATAAACACCTTTTTCGTCGCGGTAGTCTTGGAAGACGATTTCGACTTTTTCGTTGAGGCCGGCCTTGAAGATCCGTTCTCTGGCGTAATCATACTGCTCGCGAGAGATGGTCAGGCCTCGGACGTTCGCCCCGACTGTTTTGGCGACGTGCTCTGCAAAGCCGCCCCAACCGCAGCCGATTTCCAGAACAGAGTGTCCAGGTTCGATCCCGGTTTGCCGGACCAGTGACGCGTATTTCTCAGCTTGCGCTTGTTCCAGGCTGTTGGTTTCATTGCTGAAGATTGCAGAGGAGTAGGTCATCGACGGGTCGAGCCACTCCTGATAGAACGCATTTCCTAGATCGTAGTGTGCCGAGATGTTGCGCTTGGACCCACTCTTTGTGTTTGCGTTGAGCCAATGACGGAGCGACAATAACAGACGGGTTAGTGGTCGGCCACGCAAGGCCTCCAAAGTGGACGCCTGATTGAGCGCGAAAATCTCCAAGAAAGTCGTGACATCCGGAGATGACCAATAGCCGGCCATGAAGGCTTCACCGACACCAACATCACCGCCTTTCACAGCCATGGTGAAAAATTTCCAGTTATGGATTTTCAGAACGCCGTCTGGCCCAGGTTCCGTTCCATTGATCCGGAACATGCGCCCGTCCGGGAAAGTGATGTCGAGCGTTCCATAGCGGATCTTGATTGCCAGGTTTGCCGCCATGCGCGCAAGCCGCGGCGTCCCTTTGAGTTGCGTGCGGAGATTGTCCTCGGACAACACAATAGGCCCATTCATGCCGAACCCCTTGAAATGTTGTTTGTTGTTTCTTGCCAAAGTTCCGAAGCTGTGCTCCGGCCCGCGCTGTCGTCCCTACCATCATTCGCGGGCCGCGGATGAAATGGTACACGCTTGCGCCAGATTTTAAAGGCTTGCCAATGAATGGCGGCCATCACCTTGAAGCTCAAAAGCGGAACCCGTGCAAAAGCGCGCATCAAAGACCATGTGGTCAAGGGCTCCTGCGTGCCGGAAAAGGTTGCTGACAACAATGGACCTGTGTCGTCCGTCTCCAGGATCCTGACCCGCACCGCATTGCCCGGCGGCAGCATGCGAAAGTGATAATGCTGCTGCATGCTGATAAACGGCGACACGTAAAACTCTTTACGCTGATCCTGGCGAACACCGGCATCGCTGATCTGCCCGTCACGCACCGGCCCGACATACGTGTGAAGACCGCCGAAGGTGTTGCGGACCTCATAGACGAGTGCGGTCAGCCGATCGTTCTTATTATAAGCATAATAGACGCTGAGCGGATTGAACCCGTACCCCAAAAGCCGGGGATATGCGAGCAGCACAACCCGGTGAGCCCGCTCCAAACCCTCTTTCTCCAGCAAGCTGTCGATGTGTTGTCTCAACGAGCTTCCGTCTCGCGGGCCATGATCTTTTTCATGAAACGAGAGAAGGTTGAACCGGTTGACTGACAACATCCAACTCAATCTTGAAGCTTCTTTCAACCGATCAATATCGATCAGAAGATTGAAAACGTCATAAGAGAACCGATGTTGTTTCGGTTTCATGCGCTGGTGCATGACAGCGCCATTGTAAAGCGCTGCCGCGGCATCCGGCGCGGGGCCATTGTCCGACATCCTGTTTGTGGCAGATGCGGGTATCATTCAGCGGCTTCCAGCATCACCGGCTCTTGACGCTCACGCTCCCACGGCAGGATAGCACCTAGTGCCTTGGCCACGCTAAGACCGGATGCCAATCCGTCCTCGTGGAAGCCATGACCGTTCCATGCGCCGCAATACCAGGTGTTGTTCACACCCTGGATCTTGCTGAGCTGCTGCTTGGCCGCCAGGGCTTTGGCATCAAATTGCGGGTGGTCGTAGATGTATTTGGCGAAGGTCTTGTCTTCGCTCGGTGCCTGAAACGGATTGAGCGTGACAAAGACCGGCTTGGAGCGGTCAAGGTTCTGCAGCCGGTTCATCCAATAGGAAACCGTCACATCGCGTGTTTCACCCGCTTCTCGATCCGACATGTAGTTCCAGGATGCCCAAACCTTTTTCTTCTTGGGCATCAGGCTTTCGTCCCGGTGCAGATACACCTCGTTCGGACGATACCGGATTGCGCTCAATATCTCCCGCTCTTCCGCGCTTGGATCGCCGAGCATGGCAAGGCTTTGATCCGTATGGCTGGCCATGATGACGTGATCGAATGTATCGGTATGACCAGTCTCGTCGCGAACAACGACTTTTCCATCGGTTCTGAGGATCTCCGCAACCGGGCTGCCAAGACGCATCTTGTTCGCAAACGGCTCAGTGAGTTTCTTCACGTAGTTGCGGCTGCCACCGGAGACCGTCCGCCACAGCTGACGGTCGAAGGACAGGAGACGGTGATTGTCGAAGAACGCCACGAAGCTTTCGGCCGGGTAGGCGCGCATCTCGTTAATCGGGGTCGACCAGATGGCAGCACCCATGGCAAGCAGATAATCGTTGATGAAGCCGCTGGAATAGCGCTCCGCCTCCAGATAGCCACCAAGCGTTTGGCCCGCAAGCCGACCTGAGTTCAAGTCCGCGACGGCTTGTTTGTTAAAGCGGAAGATGTCCCGAAGCATTTTCAAAAACCGCGGGGAGACGATGTTCTTGCGCTGCGCGAACACGGCGTTGAGCCCGTCGCCACACCACTCCAGTTTGCCCCGGTCCGCTGACAGCGAAAAACTCATGTCGCTGATCTCGGTTGCAACACCCAAGTGGTCGAGTAGGGCTGTGAAGTTCGGGTAGTTGAGTTCATTATAGACAATGAAGCCTGTGTCGACGCTCATCGGGGTGCCGTCGTAGTCGATATCGGCCGTTGCGCTGTGGCCACCTGGACGGTCTCTTTTCTCGTAAAGAACAACATCGTGGTGGCTATTAAGTGCCCATGCAGCACTGTTTCCGGAAATACCCGAGCCGATGACGGCAATCCGCATGTTAAATCCTTTGGCTTGGCAGGGCCGCCTAAATCCCAGCGTGGGGAAGCCCAGTCGGTTGGTCAGTTGCTATTCAAGACCGTCTACGGGGGAGTTTAAAGTGCGGATCACGCAGGGCAATGAATTTCCTATGAAAATTCAATTCGAGGCAAAGGTGTGTTGAAAATGAAGAGACAACCCGCCGCGGTTCGCGGCGCAGACTTTCAAAGGGTGAAGGTTCGGGTCACTCTTGCGTGGCCAAGGGGGCGCGGCCCGCTCTCACGAGCGGACCGCATCAACCTGTTCGCGGGGACTATGGCGATCAGGCTTGAAGCGTGTCGACCAGCCAGGTCCATGCGACCTTTACCTGACTTGTGGCTGCGTTGAAGAATGCAACAACGCGTTCCCAAACCGTCTGGCCGAAGTCGGCGATTTCGAGCATCGTGCCCTTACGAACGGGTTCGTCCGATGTTTCGATCAATTCAACCGCCGCAGCGTTGCCACCATCGTTGATGACCCGCCGGGTCACGACAAGTGCGCCTTCGGTTACGAGACGGGACTCATCCTTCTCCGCGACCATAGTCTGCGGATCCAGCGCATTGACCACGACCGCGCGTCCATCCGGCAACAGATGGGTTTCGTTGGTGCTGACTTCGGAATCGTAAATCACTTCACCATAGGAATCGATCAGTTCAACCCAAACGACGTCGCGGCCGTTCAAGTGCACTTCTCCGACCCATATGGTCAGTTCGCTCTCAAGCGGATCTTTTTGATCCAGGCTCGCAGAGGCGACTGTTACCTCAAGGCTGTCTTCTGGCAGAGTAATCGTTTCTTGCGGCAAAGGACTGGCTGCCGCGCTTCCCGCAAACGCGAGGATGAGGCCAAGCGCAAACGCTCCTGCTTTGGTATTCCGTTGCATGATCGCCTCCCAAGGCTAATACAACTCAATTTACCGCGCTTTGGGGCCTTGTGATCCTGGTCCGTTTTGGACTTCTTGACCAAATTCCTTTTGTTTTTCGTCTTTTAGCGTGAAAGCGCCCCTTTATGCGCAGCCACTATTTCGCCATTATCGCACCACAATCTGGTGAATGGGTGTAATAAACATCACAAAACTGCTTGTTTCTGGCTACTTTCCGTTAATAAGTGTGTCTTAATCGCCTCAGTGCAAGAAAAATCACGCTGACGTGATGTTATCTTCATTGTAAGTATTGCGGATAAAATCTGCGGTCGGTCGGGTCTGTTGCGGATCGGCAACGAAAAATGGCCCATTTTTGAGCAAAAAAACCAGCAGGCTTCTTTCTGAGTTAAATGAATATGAGCATTGGTCACTCTTGCCTCTGCGGAAGGTTAAGGTGTGTCGTACTATCCAATTTTTTGTTTTTCTGGAGTGATTATCAAAAATTACGAGAAGGAATTTAAAGTTGTTTCCAAATATGAATTAATAAATGCGTAATTCATTGGGTTCTCAATTACGTTGTGAGACCAAGTTCCAGATAGATTGCCAAGAAAGGTAAGGGAACATGAGATACGCAGATCTTAAGTCATTCGTAAAATTACTGCCGATTCATGCTGTTTTTGTTGGAGGTGTTTCACTTTCATCTGCAGCACTGGCAGATACCGTAATTGTTGGCGTTGAAGATCTAACCTACTACCCGCATTACACCATGGAGGGCGGGGAGTATGGTGGTTTTGGACGGGCGCTGCTGGATGCATGGGCGTCGGATAACGGACACACGCTGAAATATGAGGCGTATCCGATCAAGCGCTTGATGGAAAACCTGGTCGAAGGAACGGTCGATATCAAATATCCGGACAATGCCTATTGGTCCGCGGATTTGAAGGATGGCAAGCCGGTGGTCTACTCAGACAAGGTGGTCGAATACATCGATGGGGTCTCTGTGACGCCGGGCAATGTCGGCAAAGGGATGGGGTCGGTCAAGAAACTGGGTACCGTGCGCGGCTTTACGCCGTGGTCCTGGATCGATCTGACCTCCTCAGGGGCCGTTGAGTTGTCGGAAGTGAAATCCCTGGATGGTCTGATCAAACAAGCCATAAACAGCCGTATCGATGCTGCTTATGCCAACGTAGCGGTCATTTAGCACCAACTGGGGGAAATGGGGCAGCCGAATGCGCTCTCGTTCGATCCGGATCTCAAGCATACCCGCGACTACTATTATGCCAGCACGACAACAAAGCCGGAGTTGATTGCGGACTTTAATTCTTGGATGTCCGAAAACGCTGACAAGGTCGCGGAATTGAAGGCTGAGTACAAAGTGAACCTGGACTGATCGACGGCAGCCCATGACAGGGCGGGGCTGGCGGTTTCCGTCAGTCCTTGATTTTTGCGTTTTCGAACGCTCAAGCTTCAAGCGTGAACAGGCCTCAGGGCCGATTGTGCGTCGATCTGATCAATTGCATGTTTTTAGAAAAGAGAGTGGCTCCCTGAGTAGAATGACAACCTCTCGATAGGAATTTCATAAACAACTGAAAAATATAAGAAAATAAGTGATCGACACTCTATAAACTCTGAATTTTACCCCAAACTTACCCCAAAATATTTCTGTTAGATCGCGACGGGGCGATAAAATCTGAACTTCTCAAGTTGCGCTGTTTGAGAGTTTGGGCGATCGAATTGCAAACCGGCGGTCGTACCGTGGCCGATGTTGGGGCATCACCCCATGCCAATACAGTTTGGCATGCCATGCCAACCACAGTGGGTATGTATAAGAACAGTATATATAAAACAACATTGTCTGATGAAAACGAGCCCAATCGCTCAAGCCATGGCTACACTCCTTGTGATCGAAATGGGGCGCTCGGTAAGAGCTGTTCTTGATCAGTTGCAGGATGGTTCTGCATGTAGGTGTTTTTGACGCCAATATGGCTGATTTGAATGTGATTTGGTCGTTTCTTCATAATTACAAAGACTTATGCGGCTTTGCTCGAGGAGTACAACAATTGGCAAGCCTCTGTGCGTTGAGGATGGTAAGCGTGACCAGAAACGATTTTTGATTGGTTTGAATTCCCTTTAATCGAGAAAAAGGCACAATATTTCAATTGCATAAAGATTGAGGCAGGTCGTTTGAAAACAAGAAAGAATGGCGTCAGATGACTAATGTACAGCATTCGCGGGATCATAGGGTTGATCTAGGTTCTGTTGACAAAGTCTCGTAACCAGATGCGTGCAGCTGCGAGATTAAGGAACGCGGCAAAGGATCTTTTGGTTTTATTGTACCGAGTGGCAATCCTTCGGAACTGTTTGACCTTGTTGAACATTCGCTCGATCCGGTTCCTGTCCTTGTAAGCCCGAAGGTCGCAGGGAATTCGCTCCTTGCGGTTGGACTTTGGCGGAATGACCGGGCTGATGCCAACCAGCAGCAGGCTTTGGTGCACTGCATCGCCATCGTATCCCCTGTCCGCCAGGAACAGCCGGGGCTTGCGTAAAGGCATATCCAAGAGGGCGGGACCGGCGCTGTAGTCTGATACTTCGCCGCCTGTCAGGACAAAGCCGAGAGGGCGTCCTTGACCGTCTGCTCTGGCGTGGGTTTTCGTCGTAAAGCCGCCGCGTGATCGACCAAAAGCCTCCTTATGAGTCCCCCTTTAGCGCCTGCTGCCTGACTATGGCCGCGGACTGTGGTGCTGTCGATCATGTGTTGCCAGTCATCGGTAAGCCCGAGATCCACCAGCGTTTCGAGCAACCCATCCCAAACGCCTTGTTCCGCCCACCGGCGAAACCGGACATAGACCGAGTTCCATTTTCCATAGCGTTCATGCATATCCCGCCAAGGGCAGCCAACCCGCAGGACATGCAGCATCCCGTTCAGATAACGGCGGTTATCCTGAGCCGGGCGGGACTTTCGGCCTCGCTCCGAAGGAAGAAGCGCTTCGATCAATTCCCATTCTGCGTCTGTCAGATCGCCACGTGCCAAGACTAGCTCCTAAAAGACAGTCTTGAATCACAGCTCAGCTGATTTGGGAACCCACTTTGTCAACAGGACCTAGTTCGGCACTAAACGCTAGGGTTTAGTTATTCTCAGAAAGTGCGCCACCGGGCAACCGGGCGGCGCATTTTTCGTTTCGGTGCATCTAGTGGCGGGGAGGCGGGAAGGTTGGATTAATCTCAAAATCGAGATCATGCAGGCAGCATCGGGCAGAGCGAGCACATGAGATGTGGCCAGAAAACGCGTGGGTCCTTTCAGGTCGTTATCTGTCCCACGAGGTCGTTCGCCATCCCAGGACACGGACGCACGTGGTGTTCGCGGAAGTGTCAGGTTCATGGTCAGGGTCATGTTCAAAAGAGGGGGGGACTGCGGAAACAGTTTTTCGATCGGAATCTGGAATGCGCGATCTATGCCACTTGGCCAGTATTGGTTTCGTTTGGAAACGACAAACAGGACATGAACATTATACGTTCCGGCGCAAATGCGGCCCACAGTTCGATGGCCTGAATTGGCAAAGCACTTAAACGGCATTCTGGGCATACCAACACAAACGAGATCAGATGGTTGTGCTCGGAATACTCTGCTCTCTCATTTGGTCTACCGAGTCCTGACCTGCCTGCTTTTGGATAAGTTGAGTTTATAAATGCTCAGATCGGTTGCAGTTTCACGTGCGGGACGTAAGAATTGCGGGATGTGCCTTAATTTCAAGGTGATGTAGGTTTGGAAAGGTCAGCATGGAGGTTCAGCCAGATAGGTTTTTGCAAGATCTTCACACCTTGCGATCCTTCGGCGCGAGTGGTGTGGGCAAGGGCGTGGTGCGTCCGGCCTTTTCGGATCCAGACGTTGCGGCCCGGACGTGGCTGTTCGACCAGTTGGCGGCGGCCGGTCTTGCGCCGCATGTGGACCCGGCGGGCAACGTTTTTGGTCTGGCTGAAGAACCATCCATTCTTTTGGGGTCTCACAGCGATACCCAACCTGAAGGCGGTTGGCTGGATGGGGCCTTGGGTGTCATTGCCGCTTTGGAGGTCGCGCGGGCGGCAAAAGAAGCAGGCGGTCCTTCCGTTTCCGTTGTGAATTTTCAGGACGAGGAGGGGCGCTTTGGGGCTCTGACAGGATCCAGCATTTATTCAGGCAAGACACAGCTGGCCGAAGCTGACACCTTCACGGACGTAAACGGAACTTCCTTCCGCGAGGCACGGTCTGCGATGGCGGGTCTTAGAGGCGGAGTCGTACCGCACACGCACTTCTCTGGGTTCATCGAATTGCATATCGAACAGGGCAGCACGCTGGACGAGGCAGGGGAGGCAATTGGTGTTGTCACGGACATCGTCGGATCCCGGCAGCTGCAAGCGACTTTGACCGGTCAGCAAAACCACGCCGGAACAACCCTCATGCACCAGCGAAAGGATGCGTTCCAAGCACTGTCGGCGTTCAACACCGCTCTCAACGACCGTCTTCGAAACATTGTAACGCCTCGCACAGTCTGGACGATTGGACGGGTACACTTGCGGCCCAACGCGCCCTCCATCGTGCCAGGCGAAGTCATGTTCGACGTGCAATGGCGCGATGTTGATGACGATCGGCTTGCCCGGATGGAAACGCTCATCCGCGATCTTGTTGGCGGCGTTGCCGGTGACTACGGGATGACGGCCGAGATCGTTCCCAACAAGGCACTGCAGCCGGTACCTATGGATCCGACCTTACGAGCGGCCCTTTGTGCCGGAGCTGAGGCGCAGGCCTCGGGCAAATGGCGCGAGATGCCGTCCGGCGCTCTGCACGATGCTTCGAACATGGCCAGCTTGATGCCAGCGGCCATGGTGTTTGTCCCGTCGATCGGAGGGATCAGCCACGATTTTACCGAAGACACCAATGCGGAAGACCTGATCATCGGTCTTCGCGTTCTATCGGATGCCGTCAGCCGGCTCTCTTGAATCAACTCTCAAGTTAGAGCCCCCGTTGCTCATGGGCTCTAACTGACTGATGATGGAACGCGGATTGGACGAGGCCACGCTGGCCTGTTGGAACCAAAACCTTGTCGCCAATTTACCGGATCAGGTTTCTAGGGTCGGTGGTGGCGATCCGCGGCTTGGGGCTTAGCCCTCTCTCCATGCGGCCCGAAATCCGCCCGAGATGTTTCGGCCCGGTTTTAGCTGAACAATACCCTTGCTGCGCAGGCGCGGGTAGGTCACCGAGTGGCGGCGTTGTTTTCAGCTTTGTGGTTTTGACCGATGTAACTGTTCCAGAGGTCGCTTCAGATGAAGTACGCTAACCTCCGGAAAATGCCGCACTAGCCGCGCGGTGTGTACCAGATCGGAGACGAGTAGGCCCGTTCCTGGTGCGTCAGCCTCGCATCCTGTGGCAAGTCAATGCCGAAGCGGACCTTGTCATAGACCACCCACCGCGGGGTCGGAATTTCCAGAACACGGACGTAATAGAACGCGCGCTCCGCAGGATTGAAATCCGGGTCGGTCCAGACCGTCGCGAGTTCCGAAGCCCCGATTGTGTTTGTCCAGCTCGCGGTCTCCAGATCCACTGTCGTCCCAACGGCAGGAACATTCCCGTCTGCATCGGCATCCCGCTCGCCCGACCAAGCTACGTCGTAGACTTTTTCCTGAAGTGATCCGTCACTGTCCAGCCATCCCTTGACCACCTGAAGCCGGTCAAGATTGGCACCGACCGGATCGCGCAACGCATAGATCATGAAACTCGGCGCGCCATCCCCGGTTCGAGGGCGCAAATCGCCGCCCATCGGAACCCCCTTGGCGTATCCTGCCTCGGCCGGCATGCGCGTGCGCAAGTCGTCATTGGTGTACTCCCAGCCCCCAAAAAACCGCAGACCGATCCGCGGCCCGGTCGTAGCATAGGTTTCGCGGCGTTTGAATGCGTCGAAAATCGCCGCCCGGGTGTTTTCGGTCGCCCAGACTGCCGTGTATCCCGATGCCACCATAAGATGCCCCGGAATCTCCCCCAGATCGCTCTTGACGAAGGGGTGTTGGATCCGGGTCGGCGACGGTTCCACGCTGACCGATTTGCTGAAGAAATTCTCTTCTTCGGCCGTTGCCAGGGCCGTGTGACTGTCCGTGGCACCGCCCATGCCGAACTTGTAGGGGTTTACGCCGAATTTCTCTTCCAGCATCAAACCGCGTTTCAGCGCCTCGCGGGCATATTCACCGGACAGCATGTCTTCAGTTTTTAGTTGGGTCAGATCGAGGTTGCCGACATCCCAGTTTTCGTAATCAGCGAATGTGTCCTCCGGGCTCAGCGCCGGATGGGCTTCGCCATCTCCCTTGATCTGCGTGACTTCGTAGTGGGGCTCCCACTTCGCGCGCCGCTCGACATAATCCTGATCAACTGTTCCACCATGGTAGGTATCTTCTGTCGGGAACATCCAGCCATTTGACAGGTTGCCATTGTGGGCAAAGGCAACGGCCCGTCCGCCGGTTTTTTCCTGATACATCTCCAGCCATTCGTAAAGACTTTCCGGATTCGTATCGCCATAAGGAGGTTGTGTGACCGGTGGCACGACCTGTTTGGCCCGCACCGGTCCATCGCGCAGCATCACGTTGCGGTGCAGGTTGAAACCCTTGGGAACAGATGTCCATTCAAAGCCGATGAAGGCCGTGAAGGTGCCCGGATCGTTATGCCGCTCCGCCGCATCGACAATGTGTTCCCAGGTGAAGGCAAAGGCATCCGCACCCGGACTGTAGGATTCCAGCAAAAGTTCCGGGAGTGTCATTTGCGAGAAGTTGGTAATCAAGTCGAAGGCGGCCTTTCCAGCCGCCGCTCCGCCTTGCGAATAGCCTTCATACCATTCGCGACCTTTGGGATCGGCAAGCACTCCGGGTTTGCCGGCCTGCAGATCCGGTGCAAAACCCATCAGATCCGTGTGGTCGGTCAGAACCATCCAGTCGAGCGGACGCGCCAGCCGAACCGGCTGACCTGTCGATGAGATCACCTGTTCGCCCTTGGCAAACCGCCAGGCCGTATCGGGTAGCAAAGTGTTGCCAAATGCGCCTGCATCCAGCGAAAGACCAGTATGGAGATGCGTGTCGCCCCAAAGAGGCCGTTCCGGGATGGTGCGGTTGGCGTAAGGCGAAAATGGCGGCGCCTTGAAGGTTCCTTCCGCGGCCTCTTTGCTCGGCACCCCGTCTGTTGCCCAAGCGGCCCCAGCAAGGAAAACCAAGGAAACGGTCGCATACAGTGTGGCCTTCATAACGGTCTCCTCCCGGAAGCTTTCTCCTGAACAAAAATCGTATCACAGACTGGGTATTGGTCTAGATCTTATTGGCTTTTTGGCGGTTCATACGGATCAGGAGCACCCGTCGGTATTGGAGGAGACTGCTTCAATGACGCGATATGATCTTCCAATTGTGGTAAGGCCGCCTTCGGCACCCATGTGTGAGGGAACAAAACGTTGTCACGTTCTTGCGGGTCGTTCATCAAATTGTAGACGCGCGGCATGGTGTATTCGCGAAGGACACCGTTCCAGCCTGTCTGTTCGTTGAAGTGCAGCTTCCAGTCCCGCCATTTCACGCCAAAAACGTCGTTCCCCATATAGACGATGAAACCCTCGCGCCCTGAGTTCGCCCGTTCACCAGTGAAGAACTCCGCCATATCTATCCCGTCAATCACCCTGTCGGAAGGAACTTCGCCGCCGGCCAACCGGGCGAAGGTGGGAAACAGATCCATCGCATGTACGATTTCATCGCTTACGCTCCCAGGCTCTATCCGACTGGGCCATCGCATAGCAAAAGGAACCCTGAGAGCCCCTTCGTAGCCAGTAAACAATGTTGACCGCCATGGGCCTGCGGACCCGTGAATAGCGGTTTCAACGGTAAGGGATGTTTCTCCTGAGCTTAGTGCTTCTGGGCCGTTGTCAGCGGTGAAGATGACAATTGTGTTCTCTGAAACACCAAGCTCATCGACTGTATCCAGTAACTCACCAACATAACTATCGACCTGCATCAAAAGATCACCCCAAGGCCCTTTGCCAGACCTTCCGACAAAGTCCGGATGCGGCATCGTGGGAAAGTGCGTTGCGGTATAGGGCAAATACACGAAAAAGGTTTTTTTTTCGGCGACCTGCCGCGCCATGAAGTCTTTAGCTTTGTCTGTCAGATCCCGGTCAATGACCGGTCTGTAATCCAGGGTGTAGGGACGAACCTGCTCGGGTGTGCTGTCCTTTGTGCTTTGCAGCACGAAGGTTTCGGCAACACCGCTGTCGGCGAACTCAGCCAGCGACGAGTAGACGGCTTCGTCGGTTGAGTTCGGAACCCCATACCACTCATCAAAGCCTTGGTCGGTAGGGAACCGTCCTTCCGTCCGGCCAAGATGCCACTTCCCGAACATACCGGTCGCATATCCAACGTTCGACAGCATTTCCGCCATCGTGACTTCCCATTGAACCAGGCCGTATACACCTTCGCCCAATGGTACTGTTCCGTTTCCGCTGCGAATGGCATAGCGACCGGTCATGATTGCTGAGCGGGACGGAGTACACTGAACTTCGACATTAAAGTTTGTGAGGCGCAATCCATCCGCTGCGAGCTGGTCCAACTCGGGCGTGGCTGCGCCACGGACAATACCACCGCCGTTGAAGCCCGGTTCGCCCCAGCCGAAGTTATCAAGAAATATGAGAAGTAGGTTGGGTCTATCCTGTGCAATCGCACCATTGCACGCCGCTAAAGCAGCGACCAACGCCAAGAGCCGAACAACACCCTTCATTGAATTCTCCACGCACTGTTGACCACACCCGTAAGTATCGTGGAGGTTAGCACCAGAACTGGCAAACATTGCACCATTTTGCGCCATCCGATGTAAAACGTAATTAACTGGCAAAAGATGACAAATCTCCCTCCGATGACCATCTCTGAATCATTTGGCAGCATCCCAGATGTGATTGCTTCAAAGCTCGGAGTGCACGCATTGGAGCGGTGCTTGGCGAAAGCGGGCCTGCCGGAAAATCCAAATGCTTTTGTTGGGGCTTACGTTCCCCAGATCTCCCTGAACCGATTGCTCGACGAAGCTGCTCAAAGTGCCGGGAATGATATGTTTGGTTTGGAGTTTGTCGATCACCTCTGCGTTAGGGAATATGGAGCATGGGGCGATTATATCCTTGAGGCTCCGAACTTGGGCTCCGCTCTGAAAAGGGCAGAAAGCATCATTCATCTTCATGCCAACAAAGATCGACTGCGACTCCGCAATTCTGGGGAGACCACATTTTTTGAATATAGGTTTGGGGAAAGAATAAGCCCCGGCTATCGCCAGGTTGCACTAGCCGCACTGGGTCCGCTTCTCAGCATCCCGCGCTATTTCCTCGGGTCGAACTGGCAGCCCGTATCAATCGGTCTAGACATTTCCGACGCGAGTTCCCGACGCTTGATCGAAACGCGTTTAAACATTGACGTAAGACTGGGAGAGGCCTGTCTATCTTTGGAGCTGCACAACGCTGATCTCGCATGTAACAATCGGAGGGTGCCTTCTGTATGGACAACACGGGCGGACGTTGAGAGGGCATGTAACGGCGGTCCTCCGTCAACTTTGGTAGAATGCGTTATGGAATTGATCCACCAAATGAAGGAACGCGATGAGCTTACACTCGACAGCGTAGCATCAACATTGGCGATCAGCCGGAGAACGCTGCAACGAAACCTCAATCGAGAGGGCGTCACCTTTCGTTGTTTGGTTGGTTTGGCCAAAATGCGCCGGGCGCGTGACCTGTTGGCAGGATCTCCTGTCACAGTCTCGGAGATCGCCATGTCGCTCGATTATTCGACACCAGGCCACTTTGCCCGTGCGTTCAAGAGGGTCCATGGCCTGAGCCCCCTTCAGTATAGGCATGCCAACTGCATCCACCTCAAATAACGGCTGTCGCCGCTCGTCGCTAGGTGGAACCCGTTATACCTTCGAGCACTACTTGCATCCTATCTCGCCATTCGCCATGCTTGATCAGTCTCAAACAAGTGTGGTTCGGTGCATAGGTTGTTTGGTCTTGCCGTGCTTTGGACTGCAAAGGCAATGTGTCAAATGATGATTTTTGGGAGACCCCGACTATTAAGGTCTTTAGGCCGGGTTGATTTGATTACTATCTTGGTTTTCGTTGCTACGGCATTTTTTGACCCGGCGGCCGCATGTTCCTTCCATACCTACAAGCCTGTCAGAACCCTGGTGGACAAAATACTGGAGAGCGAAACGCTGGTTCTTGCACGGCAGAGCCAGACCAACGCGCTCCGTTTCAAAATCGCAAACGTGCTCCAGGGAACAGCGCACTCTGAGCCGATCCCGTTTCTGGTTGATACGGCCACACAGCGACGGCTCTCGACCAACCCAGATCATGGTGTCTTGCTCTCACTCGATGGGCAGGGGACTTGGCGGTATTTGTCTTATGTCGATCAGAATTGGCAGGATCTCCTCAACATGGTGATGCGTCAGGCTCCGATGTGGCGGGACCAGACACATCACCCGGATCGATTTGAGGCCCTTTCCAAGTATTTGAACCACAAAGATCCAAGGCTTCACTATCTGGCGCTGCAGGAGATTGACCGTGTTCCTTATGAGACGCTCAGAACTCTCGGTGTCTCGGTTCCCGCAGAAACACTGCTGGAAGCTCTTGGGTCCTGGAGAGACGCGCAATATGTGCCAATAAACTTGTTGCTCTTGGGGTTGAGCAACGCTCCGGAAGCTGGCCCTTTTCTGCGTCAACAGGTCGATCGGCTGCACCAGTCTTCAACGCCGGTCAGTCTGGGCGCTGCTGCAACGGCCCTCATTGAAGTTGACGGTGAACACGGGATCAAACACCTCAGCAGGCTCTTTCTTTCCGGCCAAGACCAACCGATAGCCAAGGTGGCGGCGGTTGTGGAGGCCATGGCCATCCACAGCAATTTGGGATCCGATCACCTTCAGCGGACGATTGAAGAAACACTGGTTGGATTTGTCCGGAACCGTCCTGCAGGCGCGGCCACGGTTGCACGCCAGTTCTCACTCCAACGCAATTGGAGCATCGGTCCGCACCTGGAAGCCATGATGGACGACGCCTCGCACATGACACCGGCCGCTCGATTGCAAGTCGCCATCTATGTTGCCCAGTCGAAAGCCGGTTCCAGATAAACTTCAGCCCAACCGAATGTCCGCGCAGTCATGATTTTGAAAAGTTTTGCCAAGCAGCCCCTCGTTCATTTTATCCTGATCGGAGGGTGCGTATTCGGGCTTTATTCGCTCGTATCGGACAAACGTCCGGACGTGCCGGCTGCAAAAATCGTGGTTGAACGCACCGATCTGGACCGCTTGTCTTTGGGCTTCCAGACAGTCTGGCAGCGCGCGCCGACCGAGACCGAGTTGAAGCAGCTGATTAATGCGCACATCAGGGAAGAGGTTCTCGTGCGGGAGGCACTGGCACTGTCTCTTGATCGCGATGACACGGTTATCCGCCGGAGGCTGCGGCAGAAGATCGACTTTTTGACCAGGTCGGCGGCCGCAGGTCTCGTGCCGACAGACCAGGAACTCAGGAGCTATCTGGACGCCAACGCCGAGCGCTACAGGACCGAACCATCCTTGGGTTTCCAACAGGTCTATCTTGGCGAAACAGCGGGCAATGACGCGATTCAGGAGGCGCGGGACGCGCTGAACAATGGCGCTGATCCTCAGTCTGAGGGCAAGGCCATCATGCTTCCGATGCAATTACCACTCACACAGCGGGCTGCCGTGGACCGGATGTTTGGGGACGGCTTTTTTGACCGGATCGAAATGCGGGATCATGGCTCTTGGAGCGGGCCGGTTCAATCGGCGTATGGAACTCATCTGGTCAAGGTTTTCGAACACGAACCAGCTGCAACGCCCGCCTACGAAGCGGTCCGCGAACGCCTGATACAGGACTGGAAAGAAGAGCAAGCGGATGCCTTCGTCGAAGCGCACTATCAACGCCTGCTTGCGCAATACTCAATTGCATATCCAGATGACATGATGGCGGGAGCTGCATCGCAATGAGGGGCGTGCTGTGCTGTCTCTTTCTGTTGCTGGTTGGAGCGCTGGAAAGCGGGCCGGCGCAAGGGCATGCTCTTCAACCTGGTTATCTTGAACTCCAACACCAAGGCGGTGACAGCTGGCGTGCGCTGTGGCGGAAACCGGATGTGGGCGGACGCCCAATGGAGATCAGCGTTACGCTTCCAGACATCTGCGAACATAACACGGCGCCGGACGCAGTGTTCGATGGCGCAGCATGGATCGCGCAGTGGGTAACGCTGTGCCCGGGGGGGCTTGCCGGCGGCAAAGTGGCGATACCGGGCCTTGAAGCGACCCAGACAGATGTGCTTGTCCGCTATGAGATTTCATCGGGCAAAAGCGCGGCGCAACGCCTGACGGCCGGCGCACCAGCTTTTTTCATTCCTGCCGATCCAGGTGCCCTTAACATACTGGTCAGCTATTTCAACCTTGGCGTGGATCACATACTGGAGGGGATCGACCACCTTCTGTTCGTCTTTGCGCTTCTTCTCCTCATCGAGGGTAAGTGGAAACTGCTCGGGGCGGTGACCGCCTTCACGGTCGCGCACAGCATGACAATGGCGATATCCACGTTTGGCGTTGTCGCGTTGCCCGGGCCTCCGGTGGAGGCGGTCATCGCCCTTTCAATCATGTTTCTGGCATCAGAGCTTTTGCAGCGGAACAGCAGCGAGAACCGTCTCACTGAAAGGTTTCCCTGGCTCGTGTCGTTTACCTTTGGATTGCTGCACGGCTTTGGCTTTGCCGGCGCGCTTGCGGAAATCGGACTGCCGGAAGGCGATGTCCCATTGGCGCTCTTGTCCTTCAACCTCGGTGTAGAAGCGGGGCAAATCCTGTTTATCGCGGTTGTCCTGGTGACCGCAGCATTCTTGAAACTGTTTGCGCCGGCCTTGGTCAAGGCGATCCGCACGCCGGGACATATCGGCTCTGTTGGCGCCGCTTACTTGATCGGGAGTATTTCCGCGGTCTGGTTCATCGACCGGATTGCAGCCTTCTAAGAGTTTTTTGGCTCTTCAGATCCTTTGACGTTGTCCTACTGTGGACCCATCTTTGTCACTGTTCCGGTCAACATCTTCTCTATGCCAAAGGAGGAAATCGCATGTTGCGTACCAGTGTCCGCTTATCTGTTCGCTTGCTGTAAGTCTGTCGTTTCGCGGCCTGTGCACTTCCGACCACTCGTGAAACAGCGAACGGCAGCTTCCCGCCCATTCCGTCTGTTGCTTTTACAACTATCCCTGACTGCAAGGCTTGGTTTCGACCGTCGTCCACGTTTCAAGCGCGGCCAGTGTGGTCACCGTCTTCCAGCACTTGCCGTACCAGCGCGCTTGCGGGTCCACTGGCTTAGGGTTGGGAGCGTTCGGTTTTTGATGCGCGGGATAAACAGCAGGGTATCGTTATCGAGTTTCTGGACGGGGAGGACCGTCACCTTCAGGGGGGCAGCTGGGCGGCGGTGGTGCGGCCGTGGGCAGTTCTGATATGTTGGCAAGCGAGCGATGCTTTTTTGGGTCATTCGCGAAGGCAATTGAGAGTGCATCGCCCATTATGCGCTAGCGGCCTGGAAGGAATTCGTGTTCAGGGGCGTCCGAGACACCAATTAAGAAGCTGCTCACCGGGCAGCCTCTTCGGCGAGGTTTTCTACCGGTCCGGTGACGTGATCACGATCCCGAGGCCGCGGTCGATCAACGGTTCGAGCGGCCGCGATCGGCCATTTGCCAGGTCGAATTGCAGTCCAACCGTTTCAATGCCGCGTTCCTCCAGCATGTCGCGGACCAGTGGTGCGAAATCTCCCGCATCGGCATAGCGTCCGTGACGGGCAGGGTCATTTGCCGACAATTCCGTCACGTCCACTACGATTGCACCCAGTTCCGACAACTCCTCGTCGTTTTCATAAGCGCCGACCCGGCTGACGCCACCGGCTATCTTGCGGGATAAACGCAACGCAACATCATCCCGCGCGACGAGGATGATGAACGGGCGGTCCGGTTTGCCAATCCGCCGCATCTGCGCCTTGAAAAGATCCACATCTATGTCCGGCGCGGCAATGATGACTTGAGAGAATTTAGTTGTGTCGCTGATGATGTTCTCAAGATGCGCCTGCCGGATGCCTTCCATGAGCAAAAGGCTGCCCATCGAGTGTGACATAAGGACGATCTCGCGCGCCGACGTCTCGTTGAGCATTGCCAGCGTTTCCACCAAACCATCCCGCGCAATCATTGTGCTGTTCATGTCAAAGAGGTATTCAAGCGTGTTCCCGCTGGAGCCCCAGGTCACCAAAACCGGTACACCTTTGTAGCCGGTATCATGCGCAAGCTGTGCCAGCCTGTAGGTGGCTTCGGCAAAGCTTGTGTTGTAGCCGTGAATGAAAACAAAGACATTGCGTTGATCGGGCGCGCGCCGGCTGAGTTCCTGCTCAATCGCTTGCCTGAATGCGGCGTTGCCGGAAAGCCGGGCGGTCTTGCGAACAGTGAAGTGGCGTTCTGGATCGCCCGGAAATGTTCTGGGCCACTCGATTTCGCCAGACTTGTGACCCGGCGGCACCGAAAGGGTCACGGATGCGTAGGAGATCCGATCGCTGCGGTCTCCTTCAAAGAGAGTGCCGAATGTCTCGGCTTCTGCCCGGGCACTCGCCACAAGGATGGTGTGCGGCGTGCCTGCCGATTGTGCCGATTCGTTCGTCAAAAATGCATCCACAGAGTACCGGGCGGCGCAGCCGGACATGCCGGCGAGCAACACAAGAAGCCCCAGGCCTGCTAACGCTTTAGAGGCATATCGGTGCACTCGAAAGCGGTTCCGTGGGACCTTTGTTGAAGTTTCCTTCGCCATACCAGCCGTGATCGCCTGCCCAAATTATGAAATACAAGACTGACGGGTCGGATGCAGACTTGCACGGCTTTTTTCAAGAAGATGTCGTGGAAGACCGCAGGAGGGTTTGAGACGGCAGCTCTTGAAACCAGCGCTTATAGTCGGTGGCAAATTGCCCGACGTGAAGAAATCCCTGTTCGGCCATAACGTCTGCAACGGTGATTTTGCCCGGATCCGCCGCCAAAAGTTGACGGCGCGTCTGGGCGAGCCTCCAGGATTTCATAAACGCAGCCGGCCCGACCCCAAATCTGTCCTTGAAAGCGATTTCCAGTGCGCGGCGAGACAGGCCGGCTTCGGCGCACAACTCGGGAAGACGCACGTCTTCGATCTCACCTGCATCGACCATTTCCAGGATCCGGGTCAGCACCCGCTGTGATGTATGCAGTCCAGCCGCACGGGGATGAAGGCCCGCCTGGGCCAGCCAGCACCCAATCAAGTCTTCTACCAGAGCATCGAGCGTCAGGGTATCGAACTGCGGCGCTGGGGAGTTGAGGGAGCACAGCACGTTCTGCGCCCGACTCAACAGGGCATCAGGTACCTTGAATATGGTCTGTAAACGGTAGGGATTTAAATCCGGTGCGCCGAACCGAGCGGCATAACGCGCAAAATCGGCCAGGTTTATCGAGAGGAGATATACTTCAAAGTCACTGCCTGAGATCGACCGCCACTCAACGCCGGGGTAGTAAACCAGAACGGAGTCGGAGGCCGTCTCTTTGCCACACCACCACAACCTCGACATGGTCGGGCCCGGGATCGTGAAAGTGAGTTTCCCCGGGGGAGGGGCGCCGCGCTGATCCAGATTTTGATGGAAGCGCGCATAACTCAGCTCGAAGGACGCGAACGTCCCTTGAAGGATGTGCGCAACACGGTCGTCGTCTGACAAAGCGGTCAAAGGCTGGAACTGAATATCCCAATACTGAACCTCGTGGCAAAGTTGATCCACGTGGCAGAAGTCCGCGACCAATGTCGCCTGAAACGCCGGTTGATACACGGGTCTGTTCAAAAGAGCGGCTTTCCGTTTCGCAATTTCGATCACTCCAGACTGCATCATAAACTACTCTTTTTACAACTCTGCCCGAGGGAACAAAATCTTAGGCTATTATGGTCCTGTCAAAATTGACGTCTGGGCAGTGGGAGCGCGATGCAGATGGCAGTCATTGGAAATATTGCTTTTTATCTTGGTCTTCTGACAAGCGTTGGGATTGGAACCGTCTATTTTCGAGACCTCGGGGATGTCAGTCAGATGGTCCTCAAGGTTAAGCGGGCCAACATGGTCCGTTTCATCCGGAACGAGGGCCGTTTTGTCGCCGCAGGTCTGAGCGGGGCAGCGGTCATGACCATTGCCCATTTTGCTTTGGGTGGTGGGCCATTTTGGCTGTGGCTGATCGCCAGCGTCCTTTGCGCTGTTTTGTACGGTTTTCCTGCCGTTTGGGTGCACATTGGCCTGCGGAACCAGAAAAACAGCGCCAAATACTATTCGATCGCAGACGCCCAGGAGTGGGTTAGCCCGTCCAGTCCAGTCATCGTCATTGAAAACGAGGGAGTGGCCCGTGCGCATCCTGATGCGCAGATCATGCGGCCGCATCTTGCGGGCAATGATGACGGCCTCGCCGGCGAAAACGTCGTCATGACCTATTGTGCGATGGCCAATCTCGGCATTGGCTACACGCCGGAAGTTGAAGGCCAGCCATTGGACCTCAAGGTTCTTGCCCAGCATGGCAACAATCTGATCCTGCGCGATAATACGACGGGTGAACCAATCCAGCAGATCTATGGGTTCCGGGAAAGGGATGTCGATCCATCAGCCGATGGCCCTGTCTGCCCGGCGCGTCCGGGCCTGCGCATGAAATCCTGGCCGACATTCCGCATGACATTCCGAGGATTTCAAAAGGCGTATCCGAGCGGGACGGTTTTCATCAACAAACCTCCGTCGAATCCGCTGCTAGCGCTCTTCGACATGGTTCTGGAGACCGTCTTTTCATCAGAAATCGCAAAACAGCATCGGATTGCCAAGCCGGTGATGGACAACATGACCCGGCGCGACACCCGGCTCCACAATAAGACGTATGTCTGGGGTGTTGACATCAACGGTGATGCAGCCTGCTGGACAGACGATTTCGTGGTCGAAAACGGCAATCTCGTCAACGCGACCGTTGGTGGGCAAGATCTCGTAATCGTCTGGGATCCGAAATTCGAGAGTCTGGGTGTCTGGATGAACGACACCGGCAGCCCGATCGACGAAATCGACTTCTTCGGCAACACGAACAAAGGGCCGCTCAAACGGGCGCCAATGCTGAAACCCGGCATGTTCTGGCACGTATGGGCCGAATATTACCCGCATACCGATATCAACCGCACCGGACACTCTGCGGAGGCTGCCGCATAAGACTCAAAAAGGCCAGAGGGACATCCAAGTCCGTTCGAAAATGGCTGGAGGGGATGAAGGAATGACAAGACGATCACTTGCAACGGTTCTAATCGGATTGATGTCGATGGGAGCCGCGTCGGCGCAAGACACCGAAATCATTCACGATGCCGAGTATTACATTCTTCAGGCTCAAAACGGCGCCCAATGGGCAGAAGATGATGCGGCGGTTGACCGGTTGCTCGAACAGTTCCGTGCCGGCAATGGCGGCAAATCTCCCAACATCGTGTCCATACTGGTCGATGATCTTGGGTTTGGCGACATGGGAATTCCCGAGCTGAATGCGGTTCGTGGAATAGAAACGCCAAATATCAACCGGTTCTCGGACGAAGGCATGCGCATGGTCCGCATGTATACCGAACCATCCTGTACGCCAACGAGGGTTGCACAAATGACCGGCCGACTGCCGGTCCGTATGGGAATGGGAGATACCACGGTCGACATCGCAGGGTTTGGCCTGCCTGGAAACGAAGTGACGCTCGCCGAGGTTCTCAAGGAAGCGGGCTATGCAACGAGTCACGTCGGCAAGTGGCATATGGGCGATATTGCCGAAAGCTGGGCCATGAACCAGGGATTTGATTACGCCCAGCACGCGGTGCACCAACAGGGACAGCTGACCATCTTCAACGACGATGCCATTCGCGAACAGGTGTCCGTCGGCATCAAGGACTTTGAAGATGACTATATTGTCGACAATTGGTTCCGTCCTGATCCGGCGGCAATGATGACCGTGATCGCCGGTGAAGCCGGTGGTCCGATCCGAGAGATCCGTATGGCGCCGGGCGAGCGGTGGGATGCCGAAAAATATGATGCCATGAACGAGGCGTTTCAGCTGAAAACAATATCCGAGCTGAAGCGGCTCTCTGAGGGAGACGCGCCGTTCTTTCTGCAATACTGGCCCATGATTCCGCTCGACAATACCCGTGCCGGACGGGACGGGCCGGAAAGCGTGAATGGCGGTCTCTACGCCGACAAGCTCCAGCTCCTGGACAGCTATCTAGGAGACCTGTTTGCCGAAATGGAAGCGGTCGGCGTGGCAGACAACACGATCGTGGTCCTGATGGGCGACAATGGCCATTTCACGAAGTACTCGCCGCAATCCGGTTTCACACCCATGATCTACCGTGGGGGCAAGGGCGACACGACCGAGGGCGGTGTCCGGGTCGATGCCTTTATCCGCTGGCCGGGCATGATTGAGGCAGATTCCATGGTGAATAACATCATCCATGTATCTGATCTCTATACGACCTTGTCGCGGTTCGCAGGCGCGGAAGGCTTTATACCGCGCGACAGGCTTGTTGATGGGGTCGACCAGTCGGCCGCCCTGCTTTTTGCCGATGAATCCAAAACCCGCCGCGATCACGTGATCATTTACTCGGTTGCAACACCGAAAGCGCTTGTAAAGGACCATTTGCGCCTGAACCTTCCAGGGCCCGGTGAAAGCGCTATCCTTGCCAACTTCTATGACATCTACCGGGATACCCACGAGAAATATCCGGTGTCGACAGAGGTCGGGGCATGGGGCGGGCAAGAGTTCGTCCGGATCCTCGGACGGCATTTGGCGCGCAAGGAGAAGTATCCGGACACCGGACCGGCTCGCGGAGTTCCCTATGAAGGGATCGAAAACATCCGCCCTGAAACCCAAGCGGCCGTTGAGGCTTTTCTCGTGAAACAGGCGTCTGTTCAAAAGTGAGGAACAGCAGTCCCAAGACCCGACGTCCGGGATGAAGAAGGATCCAGGAGAAAAACATGCGCATGAAACTTGTATTGGCGACACTTTTGACGGCTTGCGCATTCTGGCTGGCCGACATCCGGCTTGAAGAGGACACGGTCGAAAGCGGTTTGGTGGCTGGTATCGCGATTGGCGCGAAGAAAGCCTTGGCGCAGCGCGGCCCCGGCACGGTGCATGGGACAGCCAGGCGAACCTCCCGCCGCACGACCCGGCGGGTCGCCCGCCGCACGTCTGTCGCGGGCTGCACCCCATACCGCGCCTATTACAACTGCGGCGGCGTTTATTACCAGGCCGTTCAGGAAGGCGGCACCACAGTCTATGTTGTGGTCAATCCGTAAGCGGAGATGAGATATGTTGAATGCAGTGAAGCGCTCGTCCGCTATCGGCCTCGTACTCGGTTTGGGTCTCATTTCTCCAACCCATGCACAAGGGGTGCTGGAGGCCTGCGAACCTGAAATTGTCGAGTTCTGTTCAGCCGTAGAACCAGGCAATGGACGCGTCTTGTCGTGTCTTTATGCACATGAGACCAAGATCAGCACGGAATGTGGCGTTGCATTTGAAGACATTGCCGATGTCATAGATGGCCTGTTCTTTACCATCGGCTCCACGCTCGCGATATGCGACGCAGACTTGCAAAAACACTGCGCGGACACGCGCTTCGGTCAGGGGCGCCTGTTGAGTTGCCTTGCCGAAGTGCAGGCAGATCTGGAACCGGCCTGCAGCGGTGTGGTTGCAGAGTTGTCCGGCGAACTGGCCAATTGACGTTGCGGCACATAAGCTGAAAGTCACACCAAGGACTTCAACGAGAGACACATGACATTCCACAACCTGAAATCAAAAACTGCAAAACTGTGCATTGGAACGCTGGTCTCGTGCGTTCTCCCTGTCACCGTTCTTGCAGCGGATCTTCCGCAAGCTCCAGTTCCAGAACCCGTTCCGGTGAATGAGCGCGTCAACAAGACGTGGGAATTTGTGCTGGCACCCTATTTCGTCGGGGCGAATATCGTCGGGACATCCCAGATTGGCCGCTTACCGTCTACCGATATCGATGTGGGCACCTCAGACATCCTGTCGAACCTTCGTTTTGGTTTCATGGGCCGGGCAGAAGCGGTCTATCAGCAGCGGTTCGGCGCGATGGTGGATGTGGCTTACATGAACCTTGCGAACTCGACCGACGCGCTCTTGCCGGGCGGGCGCATCCGCGTTGGCGGTGATCAGCTTATCGTTGAGGGCATGCTGTTCTACCGGGCCTACTCAACACCGCAATCGTATGTCGACCTCATTGCGGGCGCGCGGTACTGGGACATTAATCTCGATTTCAATCGCACGGGTACCGTTGCCGGCAATTTCGACATTTCCCGTGGCGCCGACTGGATCGATCCGGTGATCGGGGTTCGTGGATTTCACATGCTAAATGAAAAATGGTCCGTCAGTGGCCGCGGGGATATCGGAGGTTTTGGAGCCGCGTCCGACTTCACCTGGAACGTACAGGCCGGCATCGGGTACCACTTCAACCAGATCTGGTCGACGCACCTTCAGTACAAGGCATTGGGCGTTGATTACAGCAACGGCAAGTCCGGCATCGACAGCTTTGCCTACGACACCGTTACGCACGGACCGCTGCTCGGCGTTGTGGCGCGGTTCTAGGGGGTGGGCGAGGCTGGTTAAAACCGAGCCGGGCAAGAACGAACAAAGACTGGTCCAATCCTACTGAGTAATCTTTTGGGAGGGATATTCTATGCATTGGTTACGAAGCTGCCGAAACGGCGGTGCACTTGCAGCGCTTCTTGCAGGATCCGCCTTGATCCTGCCGCAGAGCGCTGCGGCCCAGGATGGGACGGAAATCATCCATGATGCCGAGTTTTATGTGCTGAAGTCCCAGAACGGCGACCGTTGGGCGGAAGAGGACGAAGGGCTTCAGGCGAAGATTGCGGAACTGCGCGAGACGCACGGAACCCCGCCCAATCTGATCCACATCATGTGGGATGATACGGCGTATGGTGACCTTGGCATGCCGGGTATTCAGGCGGTCCGTGGTCTTGAAACGCCAAACATCAATGCGCTTGCCGAAGACGGCATGATGTTCACGCGCATGTACACTGAAGTTGGCTGTACGCCGAGCCGGGCAGCAGCCGCGACGGGCCGGATGGCGGTTCGATCCGGAATGTACAACATCGGCATGCTGCAAGAGAGCCACGGCCTCGATGCGGAGGAAGTTACCCTTGCTGAAGTGTTGGGCGATGCGGGCTATGCGACTGCCTTTTACGGCAAGTGGCACCTTGGTGACATTGAAGAGAGCTACCCGCACAACCAGGGTTTCGACGAAGCTCTGTTCACCGGGTACAACCAGATCCTGTCTCTCAACACGCGCGAAGCGGAACAGGGCAATGCCTCGATCGGCCTGTTTGAGGACATGCTGCCTGCAAATCCCTACAAGCTGGACGACACCTTTGTCACCAAGGACTGGGTGATGGTCGCCGAAGGGACCAAGGGCGGTGAAACATTGCAATGGCGTGACAATACGACCGAGACTTATGAGGCCATCGACGCTGAAGGGCTCGATCGGATGTTTGCGTTCATGGAGCGCAACGTTGCGGAAGGCAAACCCTTTTACGTTGCGAACTGGCCGATCATGGCAAACTTCATGCCGATCCGCGAGAAATGCACCCGCGCGCGCGCTTTGTTGCAAAACGGACTTCAGTGCACGATCGACCCGATGATCAAGGCGATCCGGGACAAACTTGCTGAGCTCGGCGTTGCGGAGAACACGCTGATTGTTGCCATGGCTGACAATGGTCCGATGTCCCACAACCCGCCCCCGGGAACCGGGTTTGCGGAAACCATCTTCCGGGGCGGCAAAGGCGATTTCCTTGAGGGCGGCGTGCGCGTACCGGCTTTTGCCGTGTGGCCGGGCGTGATCGAAGCCGGCTCGATGCCCGGGGATATGATCCATATCACCGATCTGTTCACCACCTTTGCCAGCCTCGGTGGTGCGCTTGAAAATATCCCGACCGATCGCGTGATCGATGGTATTGATCAGACAGCACTTTTGCTCAACGGTGACACGCATGGGCGCCGCGACTACACCTTCACCTATGCGGGGCCGACGCTCGGTGCCGTAGTGAAGGGTGATTACAAGCGGCACATGATCTCACCCGACCCGGTGGGTGAGGCCAGCGGCATTCCGGCAGCGTTCTATTTCCTGCCATCGGACCCGCGGGAAGTGCAGCCGATGCTGACGAACCTGATCCATCTGAAGCGTCCCTTTAACCGGATGGTCTTGCGCCACAACCTCTGGAAGGAAAAGTACCCGGACCGTCCGGAAAAGCACGGCATTCCTTGGACTGGCATTGCCAATGCTTCCGAGGCACTGAAGCGTGAGCAAAACCCTCAGCTGGTGCTAAAGGACTTGCCCTTCGATCCGCTGGAGTATGTCGAGCATCTGGACGAGCTGCCGTTTGATCCGGCAGGTGATCCAAGCATCGGCCAATAAGATCATGTCCCCGCTGCCTGTGCAGCGGGGACATTCCATGGGGACGCCTGATGGACCGACGATTGTTTTTGCAGACCCTGGCCGCAGGTCTTTATGCGCCAACCTTGGCATCCGCTCAATCTGGCGAGCTCCCAATCACGGTGTCGAGTTATCTCCTGGATCGCACCCAGGCCCTTTTTGATGGCAGCGTTGCAATCGAAGGGACTGACGCTGAGTTTGTTCAAGGGGCCATCGGCGACATGAACACGGCCGCCTTCTCCGGAACTGGCGGCAATGAAATCACCGAGCTTGGTCTCCACCCGTTCATGCTGGCACATGCCAATGAAGGATTTCGCGATTACGCCCTTCTTCCGATTTTCCTGCTGCGTCAGTTCCGGCACAAAAGCGTTTTCGTGCGTGCCGGTGCCGGGATCGAGAAGCCACAAGACCTGGTGGGCAAACGGATCGGAACAGCCGGTTATTCCTCCACATCCTTGACCTGGATCCGCGGCATCTTCGAAGAGGAATACGGCCTCCGTCCGCAGGATGTGGAATGGATGATTTCGAACGCTGACAGCTCGGCAGCCGTTGCGGGTGCCGTATCAGCACAAGAAAGCCAGATCCCCGCCGGTATCACCGTCACACAGGGAAAACCCGGGCTCGATGAGTCCGAGCTCCTGTTATCCGGCGAGGTTGATGCCCTTTTTCATGCGGCAACACCGGCGGCCTTCGTTGAGGGGGATACCCGCATCGCCCGTTTGTTCCCGGATTTCAGGTCTGTTGAGCAAGCGTATTTCGAAAAAACAGGCGTGTTTCCGATCATGCATGTCCTGGCGATCCGGCGGGACACGGCAGCCGAGCACCCGTGGCTCGCCAAAGCCGTTTTCGATGCCTATTCAGAGGCCAAGTTTAAAGCGTACAGGACCAAGGATCGTCTAACTTGGGCAACGGACATGTTGCCCTGGTACAGTCAGGAACTCGACAACACCCGCCAGTTAATGGGGCGCAATTTTTACCCCTACGGGATCGAACCGAACCGGACAACGCTTGAAACCCTTTTCCGCTATTCGTACGAACAGGGCCTTGCGGACCGACTCCTGACAGTTGAGGAGACTTTCCTGCCTGAAAGCCTTGAGTTTACGGAAGCAACCGAGCGGTGAAGGCTGAAACAAGACCAGCGTATCCGTGGCCTGAAAGAGGAGACTGCAAATGATGACTTTAAAGCGCGCATGGTCGGCTCTTCCGGTCGTATTGTTTGTTGCTTGCAGCGTTGCATCAGCTGAACCTGCTCTCAAGCACGGCCTTGAAGGTCAGCCAAACTTCCGAGACCTTGGAGGATACCAAACGTCCGATGGACAGACCCTTCGTACCGGTCTGGTTTTTCGGTCAGGTGAGCTGCCACGCACAACCGATGCCGATCTTGAGACCCTCAAGGACCTTGGCGTGAAAACCGTCGTCAACTTCCTGACGGAAGGTGAGATCGAATATCGTGGACCCGACCGGTTGCCCGCTGGCGTTCGGGAGATCAGTCTGCCTATCACCGGAGATATCGGCGGTAATCCTGATGCGGCAAACATGCTGATTGAGGCGCGAAAGACCGGAGACTTCAGGCGGTTTCCGCCCGAGTTCAATCCGCAGATACACGAAGAGCTCGTGAATGGGCTGGCCGATGACCAATATGCTGCCCTTTTTGACATCCTCGCTGACGAAGCGAATTACCCGGTGGTCTTTCACTGCTCTCATGGGGTCCATCGGACGGGCACCGCGGCTGCTTTGATCCTGACCGCGCTCGGTGTTCCCTGGGAAACGGTCCAAGAAGACTACCTGCGGTCCAACGAAACCCGAGCGGTCGAAGTCATCCCGCGCATCGAACATTTGAAATCGCTTGCTATGGACATCGAGATGCCGACAAGTGAAAGAGCCAAGAACGATGCCGCAATCGAGGCATTTTATGTCCTGGAGCCGTCCTACATTGATGCGTCGCGCAAGGAGGCCGAAAAAAGTTATGGCAGCCTCAAAGCCTACATTGGAAAAGGTCTCAATCAATCGGACGATGACCTGGACCACTTGCGGTCGTTGCTCCTGGATTAAGAAGGGATCTTATGTTCCGGATTGAAACGCATACCATTCCTTTGGTTTGTCTTGGCCTTATGGCTGCTCTGATTTTTGCGCCTCATGTTCCTACTGGAGTAACGGTTGCGCTTGCCGAAAGTCATGGATTTGCGGGCCTTGAAGGGGGAACCTTCGCCATGGGGTCGGGCAAGCACTACCGGGAAGAGGCGCCGGTCCGCCAGGTCACCTTGCGGCCGTATTCCATTCAAAAGACGGAAGTGACAAACGCCGAGTTCGCAGCGTTCGTGGAAGCGACCGGTTATGTAACGACGGCCGAGAAGGACCTGGATCCGGCGGACTACCCGGACCTTCCCCCGGACCTTCTGAAAGCAGGGTCTATGGTGTTCGCCCAGCCAAAAGAAGCTGTTGCGCTGAATGACATCAATTTGTGGTGGCGCTATGTTCCAGGTGCTCAATGGCGGCATCCCCGTGGCCCCGAAAGCTCGATAGAAGGCCTTGAAAACCATCCCGTCGTTCAGGTGTCGATCGAGGATGCAAAGGCTTATGCGGACTGGGTAGGCGGCCGCCTTCCGACAGAAGCCGAGTGGGAGTTCGCAGCACGCGGCGGGCTGGATGGTGCCCAGTTCTCGTGGGGCGAGGATTACGATCCATCAGAAGGCTGGAAGGCAAACACCTGGCAGGGCGTCTTTCCAAGTGTTGACACCGCAGAAGACGGTCATCATGGCAGTGCGCCCGTCGGTTCCTATGCTCCCAACGGGTATGGATTATACGACATGGCCGGAAATGTCTGGGAATACGTGTCCGACTGGTGGATCCCTGGCCATCCGACCAAGGATCAAACCAACCCGGGCGGCCCGTCCAAGACGCTCGCAGAGCAGTTTGCCAATTCAGCTGTTGGCGCCCGGCATGTGGTCAAGGGCGGTTCCTGGCTCTGTGCACCGTCGTACTGCTTTCGTTACCGACCCTCAGCGCGTCAACCGGCGGAGAGGAGCCTTGGCTCCAATCACATCGGCTTTCGGATCGCGCGTGATGGTGTGAACTAACTAACTGGAGGCAGTTTTGGACCCTCTCATGATTTTCGCGCTGATCGTGCTGCTGGTGTTGCTGGCAACGCTCATCGGCGGGTGGCTGTTTCTTGCTGTCTGGCCCGGAAAAATCGCAAAACGGCGGGGGCACCGGCGTGCGGAGGCCGTGGCGATGTGCGGCTATTGGGGCGCGCTTACTCTTGGCCTTTTGATGCCTATTGCTTTCATCTGGGCTTACACAGACGGTGAGGAACCAGTACGGAACAGCGGTGTGGAGGGTGACGCGTGATTGTTTTCCTGACCCTTTGTTACTGTGCTGTTCTGTTCGGTCTCATCAAGGCTGGTGTCATCCGGCTCACCACTTTCTGGAAGATCTCGCCTGTCCTGTGGCTGGTTTTGCTGCTGGTGGTGCTGTTCATTCCCATGCAATGGGGGGCGCCCAGCGGCCCCATCCGCTCCTATACGTCGGTCATCGAAATTGTGCCCAACGTCTCCGGGGAAGTGACCGAGGTGCCGGTTCAGCCGCTGCTGCTGGTGAAAAAAGGAACGGTCCTTTTCAAGATCGATCCAGAACCGTTCGAAGCGGCGGTTTCCCGCAGCCGGGCTGCGCTTGCAGAAGCGGAACAAGCGGTTCCGCAACTTGAGGCAAATTTCAGGGCTGCCGAAGCGTCGGTGTTAGAGGCTGCGGCAAATCGGGATCGGGCCAAGGACGAGTTCGATAGACTGCGCACGGCCAACGAGAATGCGACAGCTCTGGGCCGCCAGAGTACGCCATTTTCGGAAAGCGATGTGGAACAGCTTCGGCTGACCTTTCTTGCATCCGAAGCCTCGCTGACCCGTGCCGAAGCGACAGCGGAGCAGGCGCGTCTCGCCTTTGCCTCTGAAATCGATGGTGTGAATACAACAGTTGCACGCCTGGAAGCAGATCTGCGCCGGGCGGAATTCGATTTGCGCGAAACTGTGGTCAGAGCGCCAGCAGATGGGTATGTCCTCGCGTTGACCTTGCGTCCGGGTCAAAGGGTCAGCAACCTGCCGCTCCGGTCCTGGATGGCATTCGCACCAGTAGCGACTGGCCGGGTTGTTGCCTCCATCCCGCAAACGCGTGTCCGGTTCATTGAACCGAACCAACCGGCTGAAGTCACATTTGCCTACCTTCCGGGCAAGGTGTTCACCGCGCAGGTGGAGTCACTTGTGAGGATCACCGCAGCGGGCCAGTTGCCGCCAAACGGGATCCTGCCATCCCTTGCTCCCCATCACGGACCGAACGAAACAATGGGCGTGGTGCTTCAAATTGATGACAGTGGCGGTGGCTTTGCAGAGATGCCCGGCGGGATTGGGGGGACCGCAGCGATCTATACACAAACGGCGGGCGCAACACACTTGATCCGCAAGGTGATGATCCGAATGGATGCCTGGTTGAATTATCTGCGTCCCAATTAGATGACTGCCAGTTGCGGGAAAGCACTGGAGAGAAGCGAACTCTCAAAACCGAGACCGATGAGGCAATAATTGGTGACTACCCGGACGTTCGCTTATACCGCAGCGAACATCCGTCTCCCGCCCAATGCATCCACCAACGTCCTGAAGGGGTTCGGATTTGAACTGCGTCCGCGTTTAAGGCAACGCTTGGTGATCGCCCGTCCTCCAGAACCTTTTGCACCCGCGCGCGGACGGCTTACTTGGCTTCGTGTTTTGCGAGCTCGTTTTCCAGGCGCATGAAAAACGGCAGGTAGTCGCCGCCGAATTTCTGGACCAAGAGGGCGGTCACCTTCTAGGTGGACTTCAGTCGTGCGGTGTCGATGGGCCGGCCAGACGCTGCTGATGCCGGTGCCGATGGCGATGGCGATGCTAATGCTGACGGTGGGGCTGGTGATCTAGTCCGGGGCGTGCCCATGGCGGGGTCCGTTCTCGGTAAGAAGGCGGCTGGTTTCCAGGAAAAGGGCAAAGAGCTCATGTCTGGCCGAGTGCGCTGCGGCGCGCTCGTGGGGCTCGCGGGACCGGTCCAGCCAAAGATCTGGATCAGTGTGCGGGTTGGAGACAGAGGGGACATGGGCCTCTAGCCAGCAGCGCACGGCGGGCTTTGATAGCGTGTTACCGATCGCACGCGAGTGCGCGAGGGCGTTCATGGCCTCGAGATCAGCCTGGAAGCGCGGTTAGGTCCACCGGGCCGTCGTTTGTCGCACACATCAGATAGGACGGCACCCGGATCCGTGCCCGGTAGCCCTGGACCCGGCTGGCGGTCTTGAACACCAACGGCCGTTCTGCCCGGTCAGGATTGGCCGTCGGCCGGTCGCAGTTGATAGCGAGCCGCAGTTTACCGCTATACAAAAAACGGCAGTTTTTCGACCACGGTCTTCTTGTGTTCCAAGGTCGGGTCTGTGCCATAAATGGGTCGGTCGAATTTGTGGCCCATAAGCTCGGTTTGCATCCGGTCGGGAACGTCCAGGGCCGTCAAGCCGTCCTGGAATGTGTGCCGCAAACTGTAGAACCTGTGGTTCGGGGTTTCGCGCAAATTGTGATCGGAGAGGTACTTGTTGACCGCCGCCGAGAGGGATGATGTTTTTCATGTAACGGCGCTTTTTGAGCCAACCAAAAGCCGCGCGCCGTCCAGGGCGGACCCACACAGCGGCACAATCCGTTTTGAGTATTTGGTTTTGATCTTCACCTTATCGTGGGCTCGATAATCAAATGCGGAATGTCCACGTCCAGGAGGAATTTCTGATTCGGTGCGCGGGCCGGTTCCGACGGCCGTGCGCCAGTACTGGCAACGATCATAAGAAGCGCCCGCGCTTCATCGTTCATAGAGGCGATGCCCGGCAAGATCCCGGTTTCGATCCAGTCCTGCGAAAAGGGGTATTTTTTCACCTTCAATCCCTTCGGAAAAATTGGTGCCCTGGAAGGGCTTGTTATGATCGATCCGGTGGAACTTGCACACGACGCGATACATCTTGTTGAGGTGCGAAAGATCTTTGTTGGCTGATCGTGGTTTCAGACCGTCAACTTCGATCCGCTCTAACCACCAATCCCGGAAATCCAGGGTTTGATATTGCGTGATGTCATCAACGTAACAATCACTGACAACTTTGATCCAGTATGCAACAGCGCGTTTCCTGGGGTTACGCCATACCCGCAATTGATCGGCGTTTTTCCCTGTTGTTTCGTCTTTGGCGATCTTCTCATATTCCGCCAAGAGCGCGCTCATTTTGATACGCGGTTTGTCTTTGGTGCCAAAGATTGCTTTGAAATGCGCGGGGTTCTCCAGGTCCTGATCGGCCAACAAACTTGCGCGTTGCACAAATTCCCGTGGTGGCAATTGGATCACCTAGCAAAAGGGCCGGTAATCAATGCCAAACACCGACGCTAGATCGATGGCCGCGCGGTAGCGGTCATTGCTGTGTGCGCTTCCGCTTTTGACAAGACTTGCCCAATAGGCAGTAAAGCGGCGGTTGACTTCACCGGCTCGAACGACGGCTCCGGCATAATCTCGCGTTTTGAGGGCCTGGCGCACCCAGCGGCGGCGGTCCACGGATTTATAAGCGGCGGGCACAGCACGGTGGAAGTGATACCAGTCACCCCGTGTTACGACATATCGTTTGTACTCGGTCATGACTGCGCCGATCAGATATGCGCAGGGCGCTTACCTCGTTTTTACCCCAAAATATGGGACTTCAACCGGAAGTAAAAACTGTAACGCGCAGGAACGATTGGCCTTAAGGGCTGATGCGGGATTATCCGGGAATAGGTAGTACTTGACGGTTTTGTCCGGCTTTGGAGGGTATTTAACGCTGCGTTGAAGCATTCCTTGCGCGGGTTCAAATGGCGCTAAACGCGGGCCTGGGTCGGGCCAGACGAAATAGCACCTTTAAAACCGCCTGCATGCGGCTTCAAGTCGGGAACCGGGTAGGGCATTCAGGCCCTCAGTTCCCAGGATCGATTTTTTGATGTTCTTTTTGGGCTGGGCTTGTTTCGTTCAGGGGTAACGCCCGTGCTGTGGTGGGAACTGACGTTCCCCATTCCATACCCCATTTTATGCGACACCGGTGCGGCTGTCCGCTTGCCAGTGTGATGGCTTTTCTTCCAGGGCTTGCGCTATTGCGGTTCTGAACTCACCTTGAGTGACCGTGCTCTTTTCCAAGGCGTCAACTGCGCCGATCTGTAAAAGCGTTTCGGCAAGGTTACTGTCAAGATTACCAGTCACAACCAGTACTTTTTGCCTGGGGAACTTATTCTTCAGCCTGTGAAGCGTATCGGCTCCCCGGCTATCGGGCAAATTGAGGTCCAGGATGACCAGATCCGGCCGCTTTTCAAAAATTATGCCGAAACACGATCGTAACATCGGGCACGTGTAGACGTTAAAAATCATGTCCCCATGCGGCACCAGAAGATTGTGAAAGATCCGGCAATCATCCTCGTCATCTTCGACCATCACGATTGTCTTGATCATAAGAAACCCCTTTCTTTTTCAGGACGCGCTGGCGCTTGAGGCTCCAGATTGAAGGCGATTGAAAAACAGGACCCCTTGCCTGGCTTGCCGTCCGCGCTTATCGACCAGCCGTGGCGCTTGCAGATCGTTGCACACGTTGCAAGGCCGATGCCCGATCCGGGGAATTCCTTTTGTGTGTGAAGCCGGATGAAGGGGTCGAAGATTTTTTGTAGATCTTCCTTGTCCAACCCAATTCCATTGTCTTCTATGTGCAGACAGGTGCGGCCTGTCTCGTCCGTCCCGGTCCAGGCTTTAATGTGACCTTGTCTGTCTTTTGCCCGGTATTTTGTCGCGTTCGACAGAACATTGACCAAGAGGATGTCGAACAAAATGGGATCGCAGGTCAGCTTGATCGCTTCCGCCTCATTCCTGAAGACTGGTGCCTCCGTTGTCCCGCCATATGAAACAGATTGCCAAGCTTGATCCACGGCGTCCGACAGGTCGACAGATGTGGTCTCCAGAGCGCGGTCCTGAGACTTTGAGAAATTGAGAAGGGCGGTGATCAACGCATTTGCGCGGCCGAGGGCACGATCTATGACCTGATTGGCATAGGCCGCCGTTTGCGCGTCGTTTTCTTCTCTTGCCTTCAACAGCATCGGCAGGAAGGTTTCGATCTTTCGAAGCGGCTCCTTCAAATCGTGGGAGGCGGCATGGGAGAACTTCTCAAGGCGTGACTTCACCTCCCTTAATGTGTCGACTGTTTGTTCCAAATCACGGCGGGATTGATTGCGTTCTGTCACTTCTTCGATGACGGCAAAACTTGTTTGGTCTTCTGAAGTCTGACCAACTTGTCGGAGAGCTACGGCAGATAGTTCTCCCTCGAATGTCGATCCGTCGCGGCGCTGGTAGGTGAACGGGAGTCGGTCGCATCGGCCATCTCTCCAAAAAGCGGGAAGGGTGACATCGTCGGCGTAGGCTCTGCTTTCATCTGTCATCACATCGACGTTGCGCATTGTTAAGGCTTCCTCCCGGGAATACCCGAAGGCCTTGCACCATGCGTCATTCACTTGTACCAGCTCACCTTTTCCATTGATGGATTGCATGATCGCCGGTGTCCGGAAATACAATTCTTCTAATTTCTGCTTTTCTCGCTCCAGCTCGCGTTCAATCAATTTGAAATCGGTTATGTCATTGAAGCTGATGACGATGAGGTCGCTGGAATTCGGGGTCGCGACAATGTCGTACCAGTTGTCGAGACCGTCATGTTGATAGTGACGGGTGAGCTTGACCGGTTCGCAGCTGTTCAAGGCACTGCGATATGCCTCAAACAATCCGTCTTCAAAGTTGCCGGGAAAGGTTTCGCTGAGGTAGCGGCCAACCAAAGACTCTTTTGAACGACCCACAAGTTTGCAGGCCGCTGCATTGGCCTCGATCATCTCCAGATCGATAATCTTGCCTTCGCCGTCGCGAATGGCCTCGAACATCATCAGGCCGTGCTGTACCGTGTCCAGAAGGGTCTTCTGGACGGAGTTCAGATAATCAAGCTGTGTTTCCCGCGACTTCAACGCCGTAATATCGGTGTGCGCTCCAATCATTCGGATTGGTTTGCCGGCCTTGTCGCGGATGATTTTGCCCCGGCACCGTACCCAGACAAGATGGCCGTTCTTGTGACGATACCGAACGTCGACATCGTAGGGCACGGATGGGTTGTGTTCATGCGCCTGAAACGCATGTAACGCCTTCTGCAAGTCCTCGGGAAAAATATTTTCCTGCCACCAAGCGCTGGTGTGCGGGATCTCTGTCTGCTCGTAACCAAAGAGCGTTTTGAAGCGTGGGCTCAGCCATTCGTGTTCGGGATGCTCCAGATCCCAATACCAGAGGCCGTCGAGCGAGCCTTCTTCAAGGAAGTTGATGATTTCGGGATCGGACTGAATGCGCGTAAAAAACTCGGCTTCGAGGTAGTGCTCCGATGGTTTTAATTCCGGTTGCATCGACGGCTCCAAAAAAAAAAACTTTGCTGTCGACGGTACTGTCTTTCAAATTGACGTAACGTTAAATTCAGAGACTCAATACAACTATGAACCTGAGCAACGTGGGTTGGTTCCATGCAGCATATGAATGTTCTGATTGTTGATGACGATGAGGATGATGTGTTCCTCATGTGCAGTGCGATTGACTCTAGGGCGGGAGACTACCCTTTTGAGATTTCGCGAAGGGTGGCTCATGATGGTATTGCCGGCATCGAAATAGCCAAATCACTCGTCGGCACCGATGCTGCACCAGACCTTATGCTGCTTGACCTGAACATGCCCCGGCTTGATGGGCTCGGTGTGTTGTCGAAAGTCAGAGAGACGCCCGAATTGCGGCACCTTCCTATCGTCGTGATTACAACGGCGTCGGATCCTGACACCCACGAACGGGCGACAGCTCTCGGGGCCAATGCGGTGGTCTCCAAACCGCGGTCGGCCGCAGCCTTCGACCGGATCATCGATGAGGTCTTCGATACCTGGCTGGTTTGATCAACCTCGGACCGTTTATGGGTAATTGCGACGCTTCTCTCAGGTGTTAATAGGTAAACTGCATTCCACAATGCACATTATGCGAAATAGGCCGCAAAGACCGCTACGCGAGCTGATCACTCGCCGGTAACTGCAAAACTGAAATATCTAACCTGAAGCGAATTTCCCGCTGCGGCCATCACGCCCTTCCTGCGCATTAAATTCACTTGCCCTAGTAAGTACCGGCCTCTACACGAAGAGCCGCCATGATGGCGTTCTGGGACTCTCCTTTCGTGATCGTGCTCTTGTCCAAAACATCGACAGTACCGATCTCCAAGAGGGTTTGTGACAGGTGTTTGTCCAGGTTACCGGTTACAACCAGAACTTCTTGTCCGGGAAACTTGTTCGCAATAGACTTGAGTGCCTCCGCCCCTCGACAATCGGGTAAATTCAGGTCCAAGATAACGAGGTCTGGCTGCCTTTCAAAAATCACGTGCAGAGACGTTCACAGGAGCGGGCAAGTGTAGACGTTAAAAATCACATCGCCGTGCGGAACCATAAGATTGTGATAAATGCGGCGGTCATCATCGTCGTCTTCGACCATGACAAACGTCTTATTCGTTGCCCCCCTTGATCGTTCGCCCCAATCAAAAGCTTGCCTACTGTGGCGCGGGCGGGATGAACATACCCTTTTCCATTTGAAGGCGCTGGCGTTCCAGGGCTTCTTCACCGAACATGGCCTCTTCATTGGCCGCGCTGGCGGCATTCGCCTTACCGATCGCTACTCCTCTCATACGGTCAAGTTCTTCAAAGTGCGGCGGAGCGTATCCGTTTGAATACTGATGTATAGACCGGGGGTGCGTGGCGGCAATAATGTAACGGCCGGCGGCGTCCCTTCTGGGTGTGAATGTACCCTGATCAACACACATTATAATGGGGTCGCTTTTGCCAAACGGCTGTATTTCCTGTTGGCGGCTAACGTCATAAGTGGGGGTCTTTTCGCTGATTGTAGGCAAGGCCGGACCTTCGCCGCGAAATTTGCTGCCGACGACGATATCGCGATAAGCGCAATCGGCAACAGCCGGATCAAGTAGCGAATAGACGCCCAAGGTGATGCCGTCTGGTTTCAGCATCAGTCTGTGGTTCACGTCCGAACCCTGTTCATAGTTCTTGACTTCATGCCATGTGAGGCTTGCCGGAAAGGTTGGGGTTTGCGGTTCGGCATCCAGGTAGGAGTAGGGTGGCTCGCCCGGATTGATAGAAACAACAAGCTGGATGTCTGACTGGCTTTCTGGAATATCGAAGCCATTGACTTCGAAGATCCATTCCGCCGGATTGCTGTCGCTTCGCTGGGCCCGGTCGAAGGTGACCCCTTGTTTAAAGCTGGCGAGTTCCGGTGCGTGGTCCAGATACTCGGAAAACGTCACGCGCACTTCCCAGCGGCCGATTTTTGCGGCCTCATCGTGGGAGATAGCCTTGCTGCTTCTCACCTCCAGTTTGCGCGGCAACAGTCCGTGATCTCTGAGTTTTTCAAGGGCCGAAATCTGCGCTGCGACCGTGTCACGTTCAATTTTCAGCGCCCGGCGGGCTGCGGCAAGGCGCATGTAGGTCTTCTGTTCAAGTGCGGCTTTCAGCGTGTTTTGGAACGCCCGCTGCTGTTCCTTGTCTTTCATGATGTCGGTGAGTTTTTGCGCCATCATCTTTGCAGCTGTCGTGGTGAGTGCAATACCAGCAGTGGTCGCTTCGGCGCCCTTGGGCAGGAACGATTTGACGTCCTTGTTCCAGTTGGCGAACGTGAATTCCAGATAGTCACCGACGGCAATGCTTTGATAGGTATTCAGCCCCAGGAGGTTCTCGGTCCCGGTCGGGCCGCCGAGGACGACTTCCGACCATTTTTTCCCCCGATGGGTGTCGCCGGTCTCAGACAGAAGCTTTCTTAACCCGCCCTCATCCATGCCCTGAACGGCCCATTTGTAGAGCGCGTTGTAGACTTCGTCCGGTTCCAGTTTCCAGGCTCTCGATCCGGCAGCCGACAGTGATTCAATGAACCCAATGGCTGCCGGAGTGGCAAGCCCGCCCGTGGCGACCGATGTGATGACAACGGCTGTACTCTCAGCAACGAGCGTAAATGCGGCCATGTCCCGGTCCCGCAGAATGATGGAGACCTGCGCATGGCCGGCGCGCTCGGATGCGTCCTTCCACTCAAGTTGAACCCGGTCCATCTCCCGGCTGGCAACTTTCAGGAGGTGGTCCAGATCTTCGAGGTCCATACGGGCGTTTTCGAGCGCATCCCGAGTGGCCTTTTGCAGTTCTGCAGATTGCGGATCGGGCGTGCCGTTGGGGTCTTCGACGATGTCGGCCATGTACCACGGCTTGCCGTCGAAGCTGACATCGATCCGTTTGACGTAAGCCGGTTGGTTTTTCAACAGGGTTGCCAGAAGAGCCTCGGCCGCATTCTCGTGAGTCGTCGCCAGGTCCTCCAGCTTTTCCGGCAGAGGCAAGTGGCCAATATCGTCCAGCCTGTCGCCATAGGCTTGTTCGAGTTTGCGGACGTCAGCAAGGGTCGGCGTTTCTTCCTTAATCCGGGCTGTTTCGGTGTCAAACGCAGCTTGGCGGTTGGCTTGTTTTTGCTCAGCATCGGTAAGTGCTTTTGTTGCCTGGTCCAACGCAGTTTCCGCCGCGCGCAGTTCGTTGCGCTTAAGGTCTGTCTCGGCCACCAGCGTATTGATAAGCGCTTTATCGGATCCTGACTGAGCATCTCTCAGAGCGTGGAGCAAGCCAAGCAGACGGTCGTTCCGGCTCTTCACTTCCATGTCCGCGAACTCGCGGGCGGACTTCAAGTCGGTGATCTCATCCTTCAAGGCCCGGTTGTCTTCCGCGAACGCCTGGCGCAGGTCCCGCAAAGCTGTGTCGCCGAGGCGTTTTTTCTCCCAGATGGTTGCCCAGTCGTTGAGGTATTTTGTCCGTTCCCGGTTACGCGCGATTTGCGTCCGGGATTGCTCGGAAGATGTCTCCTCGTAACTTTGCCGGGCTTGTTTGTAGTCGCGCGTCGCAGCCTGTATTTCGAGTGCGGCCTTACCATCTGCAAGGGCGGGGCCGGGGGCAAGGGACGGCAAAGACAGCGCGCCGGACAGGAACAGCGCCGTCAGGCCACAGGTGCTGCGCCGGGAAACGCGCTCGCGAAAGGATTGGCAGATTATCGGATGTGTCATCAGGCACTCCTGGGACTTTGGCATGCCGGGGTCAGCCGGCCAGAAATTCGATCCAGTTTTCATGAACCCAGCCTTTTTTTCCGGGGTGGGGCACCGGACGGTCCTTTTCGATGGCACCGCAGCTCATGTCGTAGCCGACACCATAAACGATGCCGATCCATTTGCCGCGCTGATCGAACAGCCAGACAAGATCCTCGTTGTGGATCTCATCGAGCTTCCGGTGGTTCGAGCCGGGGCCGGAGCGAACGGCAAGGTAACCGTCACCATCCGCCTTCAGACCGGCAACCTTGCCGAGCGCGCAGGTGTCGAGATCGTCGCTGGCGCGTTCCATAACCGGGACGTCGAGGTCCTGTGCTATGGCGGCGCTGATTGCCGGGAGCGCGAAGGTGGATCCGGCTAAGGCGAGCAAAAAGCTTCGAAACAGCGTCTTCACGGGGAGACCTCAAGGAATGGTGACATTGACGTTCGTGGTTTGACCGGGAAGGACTTCAAACCGGTCGGACTCGTAGGTTTCGCCGCCGCTCAAGACGCGCAGATAGTATCGGCCCACCGGAAGTGCCGCCGTATTGGACCCACCCGCATTGAAGTATTCCACGCGCTTGCCATCATCCGCGCCGACATAGTCGATATTCGTGATGCTTTTCCCGCTTTCGCTTTTTACGACATGCGAGAGCAACCCTCCATTCATGTCAAACACTGGCGCCGTGACGTCATTTGCCTTGATCTCAAACGGAAAGATCCGGTCGAAACCTACTGTGCCACGATTGTAGGACACAGATGCTCTGACAAAGTAGCTTCCTGGCTTGAGGGGTTTACGGTCGCCGTTGGCGTTGATGAAAGAGACGATACTGTCCAATGCGCTCGTGTTTCTGGCGCCGTCTTCCGTCGCATACACGAAGAAATCCATGAAACCACCAAGCGGTTTGCTCCCCGGAGTCAACACCGCAGCTGGCTCAAAATAGCCGACGCGCATGTCGAAGTCGTACTTCGTTTCCTGTCCGGCGATGATTTCGATCTCGGCGCTCTCCTTGACCTGATCATGGGTGGCAACGACTTTGTAGCGCCCCGCAGGCAGCCAGGTGGCGGAATTAGTGGATGCATTTTGCGTCAAGGCTTCCGATGCAGCCTTGCCATCCTTGATCGGATAGAACTGGTAGAAGATCGGATCGGCGGCAATTGTCTTGTCATCAGTTGCATAGGCGAACATGACCGCTGAGCCGCCATTGAGATTGATCTCGCCAATCTGCTTGCCGTCTGCGCCGAATTCGATTTCGCCCTTGGCTGTGACATGAGAGCTCTTGTAACGCACTGCGACTTCATACTCGCCGGCCTCAAACACCGGATCATCGGGAAAGATGACGCCAAGTCCATCATAGAAGGGCTGGCCGTCCTTGTAGGTGTTCCAGCTGACATCGAGAGGCGGCAAACGCTCGCAGGTCTCGCACAATTTGGCATAGAGAAATTGTGATGCTTGCGGTTCTGCGGGTTGTGCATCGGCGACATCAGGAGCTGGCGCAGGAGATCCGCCGCTGGCAATTTTTACCGTTTCCTTCAAAGCCGCCTGCAGTTCATCGGCGTTGTTCGCGCGGAAGAACTTTCCGCCCGTATTGTCGGAAATGCACTGCAGCGCCCGGGATTCCTCGTCCGTGACATCGAAACCGATGACATGGACATCCGTTCCAGGATCTGAGGCCTCCATTTGATACGCCGTGGCGCAGGGATCCGCGTTGCATGTCTCCAGCCCGTCACTCACCAGAACCAGGGCAGTCTTGGCATCTCTGGAAAACGAGGGGTTCTGAAGCCGTTGAAGGAGAAGCTGAGCCCTGGCGGTGCTCAAAGACAGGCTGATCGGTGTCTTGCCGCGCGGTGTGATGGATTGAACCTTATCGATCAAGTTTTTCCGCCCGGCTTTCGCGGGTAGAGACACCAGTTCAATGTCCTGACAGTCCTTCGTGCGCCGGTGCCCGTAGATCATCAGACCGAGCGGGATGTCGTCATCCCAGTCGCTGATGAGGTCGGTCATGACTTCCTTGGCAATGGAAATCTTGGCCGTGCCGTCAATCTGTCCCCACATGCTGTTCGATCCGTCCAGGATCATCATGACCCGGTTGTTTGGGATTTGGGACGCTTGTTGCGCAAAGGAAACCGCGGTGCAAAACAGAAAGATGCAAGATGAACAAAACGTACGAAACATGATCAAAATCCCGCCCAACTAATCAATGTTATTAATAAGGAGTGTCCTTGGAGAACCTTCTTTCATGTCACCACATTTATCAATCACCCCTTGTGACTGATGTCACAGGTGTGGCGAAAAATTGAAAAGCAGGTGCTGACGGTTGTTGACTTGTCCTGAACCCCAAAAATGCGGGTCGGGATTTGCTGACTGCGGTCCTTAGACCCCAAGTTTTTGGATGTAATGGCTCAATGTTTTACAGGATACCTCGCTGAACCGTCATTCTTCTACGCTGCAGCCACTCTCCAATTAGAACCCGATATGCGCAGTGCTACGTATATATGATTAGCCAAAATTGACAGCGCAACTAATGCGAGTATAAACTTGATATGACTGTCTTGGGTTTCCTTTCCGCAATCCGGACCACGCTCAAGCCTCGCGTTTCCCGGCGCCGGGCTCCTTCAGAGCTTGTTTCAAGGTTTTAGTCAGATGGGTCTCCAGCCAGGGCAGGAGGCTTTTCAGCTCCAGAGGGTCAACCGGATCTTCGGCCTTGGCCATCAGTAGATTGTAGGCGTTGGCGAGTTCCGTGGCCTGGGCGTCCGCGGGCAGGCGGATCTCGGCTTCGGCATGGACACGGCTGACGATCCGGGCGATTTGTTTCAAGAGGTCGGGATCGATCACTGTCGTTTGGGTTGAATCTGTAAGGATCAGATTGTCGGGAACCTCGCCCCTTGGTGAGCCTTCGCCGGAGAACAACCACGCTGGCCGAATGTGTTCTGCAGCTACGATTTCCTGAAGAAAGGCAAAGCCCGGCTCATTGTCTCCGCGTTCATAATTGGCGTAGGCCCGGGGGCTGACACCGTATTGAAGCGCAAATTCATCTCTTGTCCGGTCTCCACGGATTTCGACAAGTCGTTGTGCCAGTTCTGTTTTTGCTTTTGGTGGACGACCCATTGAATAAGTAAATCCGAAAAAGTGTATAAATACTCTTTTAAATACACTAATTCAGTATATACTCCCCTTGGTTGCGAGTTTCCCGAACTCGAAAACGCCGGAAAGACCGGCGCATTCATTCCTGATCCGATGGCCGCCTTGAGGGACTGCACTCCCGATGGGCGGCCGCGAAGGAGGCTGGCATGGCAGGGGACAAGATCCAGAACACAAGACCTTTACAGCGGGACCGGCATGCAATCCGGGCCGATGTAATGCGTTTGGGACGGCAGCGTTTTGGCGCCGGCTTCACGCTCCAGTTCCTGTCCTGGGCCTATGGCGAACAGCTCTCCACCGTGTCCGACGCGCTGCGGGCCGATCCCCAGAGCCGGCGCGGCAAGATCATTGTCGCGCACTTTTTGGGAGCCGATCCGCAGGATCTGTGGCCGGACGACCGGTGGGGCTCGATGCTGCGCACCTACCACCCGAGTCTCCGTCTGAACGCTACACCACAGGCCTTCCAAAAGGCCAGACAAAACAACCGGCGCGCGCAGGCGCAGGAGGCCGCGTGATGGCCGCGCCCCGTCTGCACCCCGCCAAAACCCGGACGGCTGTCCTGCCGACCTTCGCGGATGTTCCTTTGAGGGCGATCCGGGTGCCGGACAACCGGCTTCGGACATTCGATCCGGATTGGGCGGTTGTTCTGGCCGAGATGTTCCGGGACAGCGGACAGCAGACACCGATCGATCTTGTGCCTGAGGGCAAGGGATTTGTCCTCATCTCCGGCCTGCACCGTCTGGAAGCGGCAAAATTGCTGAAATGGCCTGAGATCACCGCGCAGATCGTGCCGGAAGCATGTTTGCCTTCCATCGATGTCCTCCGCCGCCGCGAACTTCTGGAAAACCTTGCGCGCAAGGATCTGAATGCCCTGGAGCGCTCCGGCGGCCTTGCCGAGCTGAAGGACGTGCATGAACGGCTCTATCCGGAAACCCGCCATGGCGGGAAACGCGGCAATCAGCACACGGGCGGTGAAAAGAGGCAAGTGGCAATCTTTGCCTTTTGCCACCACGCCGCCGAAACCACCGGCTTGTCTGACCGGGCGGTGCGCCTCGCGATCACCATCTGGAACGGACTGTCCGATGACAGCCGGATGCGCCTCAAAGGCACGTCAGTGGCGGAAAAACAGAGCGAACTCCAAGCGCTGTCGGAACTCGCCGCGGAAACCCAGTCAAAAGTGCTGGACCAGATCCTGGCGCCGGTGCCCAAGGCGGCGTCTGTCGCGGACGCGCTGGTGTTGCTAGCTGGCCGGCCGCCGCTCACCAATGCCGAACAGCAGTTCAAACGGGTCTCAAACAGTCTTTCAAAACTGAACATGAGCGGCCGGGCGGCCGTATTCCGGCAGCACAAGGCCGAGATCCTGGATCTCGCCAGGCGGGAGGGTTGGTTCGATGCGTAGACCCCGTGACCCCTATACGATCGACATGTTCACCGGCTGGACCCCGCCAAGGGTCTCGGTCGGCTTTGCTCCCGGATCCATTCCAGGCAAACGGCTGTCGTCCCGTATCAGCCGCGCGGTCGCCAAAGCCTTGCGCGAGAGCGGCAAAGACCGGGCGACCATTGCCGGACAGATGTCGGAGCGTCTCGGATCCCCGGTGTCGGTTGCCATGCTCGACGCCTATGCCGCCGAAAGCAAGACGGATCACAACATTTCCGTCGAACGCTTCATCGCGCTGATCCATGCGACCGGCAAAACCGAGCTGCTCGGCTTTCTCGCCGATGAATTCGATCTCGCTGTCATCCCGAAACGCTATGAGAATGTCATCGAACTTGCCTTGATCGAAGATCACAAGCGGGAGATCGAGGGCCGGGCGCGCTACCTTCAAGCGAAAATCCGGAGCTCGTCATGAAGCTCTGGCACACCGCCCAGGATCTCGCCGATTTAAACCTCGACGGCTTTCCGGGAACCAAACGCGGTGTGCACAAGCTGATAGAGCGGGAAGGCTGGGCGGAGACGCCGCTCTGCCGCCGGCGTACCGGCTCGCTTGGGGGCGGGGGCTTTGAATATCACATCGACCTTTTGCCGCTGCCGCAAAAACTTGCCTATGCGGCTCGCTTCATCTCCGTCGAGCCCGATGATTTTCTGTGCGAGACCAACGAAGGGCTGACCACCCGCGAACGGACCGCCCGCGATGCACGGCTGATTGTCCTGAAGGTTGCCGAACGCTTCCACCGGCAATCCGGCATGGGCTTGGCGGTCAGTGAGCATCTTTTTGCGCAGGCTTATGGGGCAGGGCAGGTCGCCGTGCCTGAGTGGGTTCACGGGGAAATCACACGTCTTTCACGGCGGACCTTGAGCCGCTGGCGCTCCCATATGAAACGCGATCTCAACCGGCTCGGCTCTGACCCGGCGCTGGCCCGCAAGGGCAAGGGGATCCTCGATCGGGCCGAGCAGGGGCGTTTGCGCGCCTGGTGCCTGGCGCTTCATGCCAGCAATCCGTTCCTCGCCGCCAAACATATCCGGACCGCCGCGCTCCAGGAATTCGGGCTGACCGTACTGATCGACGGCAAAAAGGGCCAGCGACGGGTGGCGATGCCGCCCCTTCGAACCTTTCAGGATGCTCTCAAACGCTGGAAAGAAACGCACAAGAACGAACTGCTCAAAATCACAGATCCGGACGCCCACAAGTCGACCATCCGCTTTGCGGCCAGTGGTGCCAACCGGATGGACCGGCTCAACCAGGTCTGGGAGATCGATGCCTCGCCATCCGATGTCATGACACTGGAGGGCCGTAAGACTCTCTATGCGGCGATCGATTTGTACTCGCGCCGCTGCCAACTTCTGATCACCGACACGCCGCGCGCGGCCGCCGTGGGTCTGCTCCTGCGCAAGTGTCTGCTTGCCTGGGGCGTTCCGGAAATCCTGAAAACCGACAATGGCTCCGATTTTGTTGCCAAGGCGACCAAACGGCTGCTCGACGCACTCGGGATCGAACATGATCTCTCTGCGCCCTATTCGCCGGAACAAAAGGGCACGGTGGAACGGTTGATCGGAACGTTTCAGCGGGACTGTGCGGCCACTTTGCCCGGGTTCATTGGTCACTCGGTGGCCGACCGGAAGGTGATTGAGGCGCGCAAGGCGTTTGCGCAGCGGCTCGGGACGGACGATGCCAAACTGTTCAACGTCGAAATGAGTGCGGCAGAGCTTCAAGCGGAAGCCGACCGCTGGGCAATCGAGCAATACGCCCACACGCCGCACGCCGGGCTCAAGGGCAAGACTCCCTTTGAGACTGCGGCCGCCTGGACAGGAGATCTGCTCGCGATCAAGGATCCGGGCGTGCTCGATGTCTTGCTGGCGCCAGTCGCGGGCTCGGACGGGCTGCGCCGTGTGACCAAACTCGGGATCCGGGTCGATGGCGCGCAGTATCTCACCGGCGATGTCATGCCGGGCCGTTCCGTTTTGTGCCGTCACAACCCGGACGATCTCGGCCGTCTCTGGCTGTTCGAGCCGGACGGCGAGACCTATCTGGGCGAAGCGCTTTGTCCGGACCTTGCCGGGCTGGATCCGGCGGCCACGATCGCGGAAGTCCGCGCCCGGCAAAAGGCGCTCGAGACCGAGGCTCTGGCCGATATCCGCAAAGCCAAACGCCGCATCATCCCGCGCACGGTCGCGGAAGCGCAGCGCGCTGCCTATCAGCAGAATGCCGATATTCTGGCGTTTCCGAAGCCCTCGAAGCCTCACGAGACACCGCAGTCTCTGGCCGCAAAGGCCGCCAAACAGAAACCAACTGCAAAACCGCTGTCCGACCGGGAAGCGGCCACGCTCGACCGGCTGACGCAGGCGCAGCAGCCCGCAACCCCGGCCAACCTTCATGCTCTCAATGCGACCGACACGCCCGAAGGCCGGTTCCAGCGGGCCTTGCAGCTCGAAGCGCGTATTGCCGAGGGCACAACGCTCAGCGACCGGGAAGCGCTGTGGCTCACCGGCTACCAGGCCGGGGCCGAATACCGCGCCCGCAAGCTCCTGAGCGAGCATGCCGCCCCATCCATCAGAGGACCGAGGAGACCCGGATGACGCAGAGCTTCACCCCCGAAACCCGATCCGGCGGTTTGGCCGCCCTGAAAAACGTCGCAAGGTTCCTGACCCTGGTGGAACTTTTGCGCGCCCGAGGGCCGCATTTGCCTGGGATCGGCGTGTTCCACGGGTATTCCGGCTACGGCAAGACCTATTCGGCGATCTACGCGCAAAACGTCACCGGCGCACTGCGTGTGGAAGTCGGCGACAGCTGGACGCGCAAGAAGTTTCTGGAAAACATCCTGAAAGAGGCGGGGCACGAGCCACGGCGCGGATCAATCGCGGACCTTACCGAACAGGCGATCCTGGCGCTTGGCGATGATTTCGACCGGCCGCTGATCATCGACGAAGCCGACAAGCTCGCCGACAAGAACATGCTGGAACTCATCCGCGAGATCCAGGAACACTCTCAAGTCCCGATGTTGCTGATCGGCGAAGAACTGCTGCCGCAAAAGCTGCAAAAGGTGGAGCGGGTGCACAACCGGGTGCTGGAATGGGTGCCGGCGGAGAAATGCGATCTCGATGATGCCAGAGCGCTTGGCCATCTGTTCTGTCCAGAACTCACCTTGGACGATGATCTGATGGCGCAGGTTCTGGAAAAGTCCGGCGGCCGCGCCCGGCGCATCGTGGTCAACCTCAACAAGCTCAAGGAAACGGCGCGCAACGAACGGGCCGATCACCTGACTTCTGAGCGGTTTTCCGAGGACTGGTTTTATACCGGCGATCCGCGGGGCCGGGTCAAAGAGAGGGCCGCGTGATGTCGATCCAGCTGGAACTTCGGGTCACCACCGGCAAACCGGTTTACCGGGGTCATGATCACTATTGGAGCGTGATCCGGGATCTGGGCAAGGCCGGGCGGCTGTTCACTTTCGAGGAGATTGATCTCAGGTGCAATGACCTTGACGGAAAGAGCATCAGCGACTTTATCAGCCGTTTGTGCAAGGCGGGGCATCTCGTTGTTACCGACACGCTCCATGGACACATCGAGGGATCGCGCGCGACGAACAAGTCGACACGCCGGCAGTATGTCTATCGCCTTGTCAAATCACCGGCCGCGACCCCGATCCTGAACCGGGACGGATCTGCGGGCCGGCAAGGGCAGGGGCAGATCCAGCTCTGGAATGCGATCCGCTCGCTGTCGTCCTTTGATGCCAGAGAACTCTGCATTGCCGCGAGCACGGCCGATGTTGCGCTCCAGCGGACCACAACGCTTGCTTATATCAAGCGCCTCGAGACGGCTGGCTATCTGCAGGTGCTCCGCAAGGGCAAAGCGGCAACGCCGGGCATTTGGCGGCTGAAACCTGCCATGAACACGGGGCCGAAGCCCCCGAAAATCCTGCGCTCCAAACTGGTCTATGACGCCAATCTGAAACAGATCATGGGGCCGGTTCTGGCCGAAGAGGTGGCGGCATGAACGCTAAGTCGACCCCGGAACTGATTTACGAACCGACCATGCTGGACAAGGCGCAAGCCGCCTGGGGCCCGGACATGCCGGAGTGGATTCGGGAACTGGCAGGGCTTGCCAGCCGCAGCAGTTTGAATGCGGCCGCAAAACGCCTTGGCTATTCCCCGGCAACGCTCAGCCAGACACTCGCCAACAAATATCCAGGCGATCTTGAAAAACTTGCGGCGACCGTGCGCGGTGCGCTGATGGGCGAGACGGTTGTCTGTCCGGTGCTTGGCACAATCGGCCGGGATGCGTGCCTTGCTTGGCAGTCCAAACCGCGTGCCGTCACCAATGCCGTGCGCACCCGCGTTTTCCGGGCCTGCCGGTCCGGTTGCCCGAACTCCCGTTTAAAGCCCGCCCATCCGGAGGCCCGCCATGCTGAGTGACGACATCACCAATCTGTGCCGGGCCGTCTTCGTCAAGGCGAACGGGTTGCCCAAAGATGATCCGATGCAGGGCTATCTGATGCGGATTGCCGGACGCCTGCAATGTTACCGCGACCAGATCCAGCAGCTGGAACGGGCCCGGGTTCCGGACAGCGCCCGCGCAAGCCTCGTGATCGACCTGTCCGATGACCGGATCGTGCCGTTTCCGAAGATGAAGCGGCCGATCCCGGACGAGGGAGGCGCGGCATGATCGCCAAGGGGTATTTCACCAAACGGGAGCTTGCGCTGGTGATCGGTCTGGATCTGATGGAGGTCACCCTGACGGAGATCGCCGAAGACCTTGGACGGAGCGAACTCGATGTCGCGACGGCGCTCACCCGGGCGAAGGCCTTGATCCCCGATCCGATCGTTTCGCGGGTTCTGAAGACCCGGCGGATCCCGGAACCGGACACGAGCAAACCACTGCGCCGGACGCCGGTCAAACCGGTGCCGCTCCCAATCACGCGCCCGCGTTATCCGGCGGCACCGGTACCGGTTGCATCTGATGCCAGATCTGACCCGGGCCTTACGGGACACAACGACAGAACTCCTGCGCCGGGAGATGGAAGCCCAGACCAAACAAAAACCGCTCGGTGATGCCGGTCCGGTTGGACAAAGGCAATACACCCGGCTTCCCTATCGCGACGATTGATTTTTAGCTTTTGAATTGGAGTTGGCGATGACGCTCAAGATTTCTCTTTTGCCGGAAGTGATTGCCGAACATGGGACCCGCAAGGATTTCCCGTTGGCTGAAGGCACAGAGGTCGTTGAGACCCTGATGTTGCACGGCAAGATCCTGAAACTGCGCCAGACCGGACCGCTCGATTTTGAACTCAGTCATCCGGACGGCTTTGTCTCCAAGGTCGCGCTCTATGATGTCATGGAGGCTGTGGCTGAGGATCTCTGCCAGCATGCCGCCGGACGTCCCAAGGACCGTTTGCCATGAGCGCGTTTGCCAGGATCCATGTCTTGAAACGTCAGGCTGCGCTCGATGAGGCCAGTTACCGAGACCTGATGGAGCGGGAGACCGGCAAACGGTCGGCCAAGGATCTGAACGCCTCCGAACGGCAGACCTTCATCAGGGCTTTAAACAGGCTTCAACCAGCCGCAAAACGGGCAGCCCAAACAAACGGTCCTTATGCCAAGAAACTGCAAGCGTTGTGGATCGCCGGATATAATCTCGGTGTCATCGACAATCGGTCTGACCGGGCGCTGCGAGTATTCCTGAAACGCCAGACTGGCCTTGATCACAGCCGGTTTCTCAGAAACCCGCAGGATGCCGACAAGGCGATCGAGGCACTGAAAGATTGGATCCGCCGCAAGACCGGAAACCCCGGCCTGTTCCGCATCGAAGCGGGACTGCCAGAGGTCTACAACGACCCGAGGTTTCAAGTGGTTCTGCATCTATGGTCGGACCTGGTTGCCCGGGGCGCCGCGCCTGCCAGCACCCTGACCGGGTATCTTTCTCAGGGCTTCGGGAAGGACGATCCGACAGCCCTGACCAGTTCCGACTGGATCGCGCTGCAAAACACGCTTGGGCAGTTGCGGCGGAGCGTAAAGAGATGACCCGGCCACCGGCTCATATCACGCCTTATGTCGAGGTGCTGGGCGAGGCGCTCGCCGTCGAGTTCTTTTTGGCCTTTGGCGGCTCCGAACTCTATCTGCCGCGCCGGCCGGAGCGTTCCATGGTCGTGGAATTGACCGGTCCGGACAAAGCGGCCATGCTGGCCGAACGCCTTGGTCCGGGAATTGTGCGTGTGCCGATCCCCAAGCCCTGGCTTGCCGCCGTGCTGGAGCGGGACGGGTGCTCCAAAGCGGCGATCGCCCGCCGCCTGCATGTGGATCAAACCACCGTCCGGCGGTGGGCGGCCCGGGCTCGCGACCGTACCCAGCTTTCCCTGTTTGAAACCTGATCCTCCGCGCACCGCCGTGGGTGATGTTTTTCTGCCCCGTTTGGCACGATTTCCCATGACTTTCATGCATCGGGGATCCTGCCATGAACCTGACCGCGCGCAGCCGCAAACGCCTTATCGGTGTCCATCCGGACCTTGTGCGGGTGGTCGAGACAGCCGCTCGGGCGACGTCGCAACCGTTTCAGGTGAGTGAAGGCCTGCGCAGTCTGGCCCGCCAGCGCCAGCTCGTGAAACGCGGAGCGTCTAAAACCCTCAATTCCCGGCATCTCAGCGGCCATGCGGTCGACCTGATGGCGATGATCGGTAGCCGGGTCTCCTGGGAGGTGCCGCTCTATTACCGGATTGCCGACGCGATGAAGGCGGCGGCGCAAGACCTCAATATCCCTTTGGAATGGGGCGGAGACTGGACCTCGTTTTTCGACGGACCGCATTTCCAGCTGCCCTGGGATGCTTATCCGAAATCCGCCAATCCGGCCCTGATGTCTGCGCCGCCTGCCGTAACCGACCGGGCAGAGGTGCTCGCGGGAAAACGGCTGGTGATCGGCGATCGCGGCGAAGCCGTGCGGAGCCTGCAGGAACAGCTTTCCCGTCTCGGATTTGACGCGGTAGCAGACGGAGCTTTCGGGCCGAAAACCCGGGCTGTGGTGCAAGCGTTCCAGACACGGGCAGGCCTCACCGCTGACGGGATAGTCGGCCCGGTGACCGCCCGCGCGCTGCGCCTTGCCCTCAAACGCTCTTGATGCAGAGCTTTCAAAAGGATCACCACATGACTGAAACCAAATCACTATTCTGCTCCAAGACTTTCTGGGGCGCGGCTGTGGCTGTGCTTGGGGCGCTGGCCGGGCTGTTTGGTCTTGAAATGTCTGCTGCCGATCAGGCCGAACTCACAAGCCTTGCCAATCAGCTGCTGGGGATATGGGACAGTCTGGTGGTGATTGCCGGTGCGCTGCTCGCCATTTACGGCCGGGTGACCGCCCGCCAGAAAATCGGCTGAGGCGGATGATGCACCCGCGCGCAATGAAGACCTCGCCATGCTCCCTGACACCTTGAAAGACTGGGCGAGCCTCATCGCCGTGCTGCTGTCGCTCGGGGCCATTGTGCATTCCTGGCTGACCTCACGCGTGAAGGTGAATTCGGAACACCTCAAGGCCGTTGATCAGAAACTGATCGAACACGACCGGCGGATCCAGTCGGCGGAAAGCGAGCTGGCGCATCTGCCCGCCAAGGACGATGTCCTGGAGCTGAAACTGGCGCTCGCCGAACTGCGCGGCACGGTCGGGCGGCTCGATGAAAGTCTCTCTGGTGTGTCCCGCACCGTGCACCGGGTCGAAGACTATCTGATGAAGGAGTCGAGCAAATGAGCTATGCCGACCACGCGGCCAGCGATTGCCGCCTGATCATCCTGAAGGCGCTGGCGCAGGAAACCGATCACCGGCTGAACGAGACCCTGATCCAGAAGATCCTGGAAAGTTTCGGCCATACCAAGTCCCGGGACTATGTCCGTACGCAGCTGAACAAGCTGACAGAGCTTGGCGCGGTGCGCGTGTCGGCCGCCGGGTCGGTTCAGGTCGCCGAGCTGCTTGGCCCCGGGCTTGATCACGTCGAACGGCGCGCGCTGCTGGATGGTGTCCTCAAACCCTCGCCCGGGGTCTGACCATGGCAAGAGTGAAGAAGGGCACGGTGAGGGGGAGAGGACGTTTGTCGGCCATCGAGCAGCTGCCGTCCGCCTGCGATCCTGTGATCGCCTGGGCCGCGGGTGAATTGCGCAGCCGGGACCGGACCCAAAAGGAGATCTACGAGGACTTTTTCCTGCAGCTTCAGGAGATCCAGCGCCAGTCCCATGGCGAGCTGGACTTCGCCATTCCCTCTTTCTCCGCCTTCAACCGGTATGCAATCAAGCTTGCGACTTTGACCCGGCGGTTGGAGGACACGCGCGCGATCGCGGCCAGCATCGCGGAGAAATTCGATGCCGAGGCGTCCGACGATCTGACGTTGATCGCGGCCGAGGCGATCAAGACACTGGTCTTTGAAGTCCTGACCGATGCCGGCGAAAGCGGGCTTGATCCGAAAGGCGCACTCAATCTTGCCGGGGCCTTGCGCGCGGCCGCGCAGGCGCAGGGCGTGTCGACCCAGCGGCGCCAGAAGGTCGAACAGGATTTTGCCAAGCGGGCGGAAAAGGCCGTCGACCGGGTTGCCAAGGTGAAAGGCCTGACGTCGGACACCGCCGATGCCATCAAGGCGCAGATCCTCGGCGTTACGAATAAGTGTGAGGGCTCGGCATGAGTTCCCCGCTCACAGAAGCTGACTGGGCGGCGCTGCGCCGAACCACTGCCGACACCATAGAAACCATCGCAGGTCAAGTCGGCTTGCCGAATGTGCTCTTGCCCTATCAATCGAAAGCCGTCGGTCTGCTGGAGGCAACGGCCATTCGGGTGCTCTTCATTGAAAAGTCCCGGCGGATCGGCATGACCTGGGGGCTGGCGTCTTACGCGGTCCTGCGCGCGGCCCGCGAGAAAACGGCGGGCGGTATGGACGCCATGTATATCTCCTATTCCCAGGAAATGACCCGCGAGTTCATCGATGCCTGCGCCATGTGGGCAAGGGCCTATGCGGTCGCCGCACTCTCCGAGGACGAGTTCCTGTTCGAGGACACCGATCCGGCCGACCCCACCGAGACAAGGCACATCCAGGCCTTCCGGATCCGCTTTGCCTCCGGTTTTGAAATCCTGGCGCTGTCGTCCGCGCCGCGGTCGCTGCGCGGCAAACAGGGCGTCGTGATCATCGACGAGGCGGCCTTTGTCGATCAGCTGGCCGAGCTTTTGAAGGCCGCGCTCGCCTTTTTGATGTGGGGCGGGCAGGTGGTGGTCTGTTCCACCCATGACGGCAGTGAGAACGACTTCAATATCGCCGTTCAGGACATATTGGCGGGCCGCTCAAAATACGCTCACCTGCGGGTCGATCTCGATGATGCGCTCAAAGACGGGCTTTTTGAACGGATCTGCCTGGTCCAGGGCACGGACTGGTCGGCGGAAGGCGAAGCCGCCTTCCGGCAAGACATCATCGATTTTTACGGCGAAGGCGCGGACGAGGAACTCTTCTGCATTCCGGCCATGGGCTCGGGCACCTGGCTGGCCGCGCCGCTCATCGAAGCGCGCATGATGGCGGAGGCTCCGGTCCTGCGGCTCGATCTGCCCCGGGACTTTTTGCACCGGGACCGTCTCGCCCAAAGGGTTCTGGTGGCGCCCTTCCGCGAGGAGCTGGACGCGGTGCTGGCAGATCTCGACCAATCCCCGCTTTATGCCTTCGGCTTTGATTTCGGCCGGGTGTCGGATCTCACTGTCGGGTGTCTGCTCGCGATGGATCGAACGCTCACCCGCCGCGAGGTGCTGTCGTTCGAGTTGCGCGGCGTGCCGGGCGAGGAACAAAAGGACATCGTCAAAGCCGTTTTAACCGCCGTTCAAACCCGGCTTGTCGGGGCGACCTTTGATGCCACCGGCATGGGCTGGACGGTGGCCGAAGACATGGGCCGGCGGTTTGGATTGCGGGAAGATCCGGACGGAGCCGGGCTGGTGATGGCGATCCACTTTTCCGAAACCTGGTACCGGCTGGAAATGCCGCCGTTGAAAGCCGCCTTTGAAGACGAAACGCTTTATCTCGGCAAGGACGCGGATCACTTGAGCGACCTGCGCGCCGTCAAACTGATCCGCGGCATTCCGCGCGTGCCGCCCATCCGCGAGGGCGAAAAGGGCAGGAAACGCCATGGCGATTATGCCATCGCCCTGGCGCTCGCCCATTTTGCCAGCCGGATGCAATGGCGGGAATTCGGTTATGAACCGGTGGCCCAGAACCCGTCGCGGTTCGAGGAGCGCGGGCCGGAGGAAACCTTGGACGGGGCGTTCAGACTGGCCGGATCGCGGCGGAAAGGGCTGTGGTGATGGCACCCACTCAAAAAGGTCTCGTCGACATGTACGGGCGCGCCATCTCGGCAAGGTCGCTCAAGACCGAGCAGGCGGGCGCGGAGCTGCGCGCCGTGCGCCGCAACGACACCTTCCATCCGGCGAGCGGACTGACGCCGCAACGCCTGGCGTGCATCCTGCGGGACTCGATCGACGGCGACCCGGAACCCTATCTGGCGCTTGCCGAAGACATGGAAGAGCGCAACGAACATTATGCCGGGGTGCTGGGCACCCGCAAACGCCAGGTCGCCGGGCTGGAGATTACCGTGGAAGCGGCGAGCGATGCAGCTGCGGACGCGGCTGCCGCTGATCTCATCCGCGAGGTGACCGAGCGCGACCGGTTCCGCGACGAGCTGATCGACATTCTGGATGCGGTCGGCAAAGGGTTTTCCGCCACCGAAATCTTGTGGGATACGTCTGAGGGCCAATGGCGGCCGAAGGCCTTCAAATGGCGCGACCCGCGCTGGTTCCGCTTTGACCGGGACGATCCGGAGCGCCTGCTCCTGCGTGGCGTGCAGAGCGACGAGCCGCTCAAACCCTTCGGCTGGATCGTGCACACGGCGAAAGCCAAATCCGGCCTGCCGATCCGCGGCGGGCTGGCGCGCGGCGCGGCCTGGTCGTTCCTGTTCAAGGCCTTCACCTTGAAAGACTGGGCGATCTTTTCTGAAAGCTATGGGCAACCTTTAAGACTCGGCAAGTTCGGACCGGGCGCGACCGAAGACGACAAACAGAAACTGATGCAGGCGGTGGCGGGGATCGCGTCGGATTATGCGGCGATCGTTCCCGAAACCATGGCGATCGACTTCATCGAGGCGAAACTCACCGGCTCGCTGGATCTCTATGAACGGCGCTCCGACTGGCTCGACCGGCAGATTTCCAAGCTGGTGCTCGGCCAGACCGGTACGACCGATGCGATTGCCGGCGGGCATGCGGTCGGCAAGGTGCACGATGAGGTGCGCGCCGACATCGAGGAAGCGGACGCTCGCCAGCTCGCGGCGAGCCTCAACCGGGATCTGGTGCGCCCGCTGATCGATCTGAACCTGGGACCTCAGAAAGCCTATCCGGTCATCAGGATCGGGCGGCCGGACGAGGTCGACGTTTCGGAGCTGGTGGAGAATGTCGCCAAGCTGGTGCCGCTCGGGCTGAAGGTTGGCATGTCGACCATCCGCGATCATCTGGGCCTGCCGGATCCGGACCCGGACGAGGAAGTTTTGGGGGCGCCGGTCAAAGAGAATCCCGAGCCGCCAAGCGCATCAGCGCCGCAAGCCAAAGCCGAACCCTTGCGGGCGCAAGCCTTCCGGGCGGGGCCCGTGGCCGCATCCGCCGATGCGGTGGACCGGGCGGTGGACGCGCTGCTGGATGAGGGCTGGGAGAGGCTCGTCGGGCCGATTGTCGACGGGCTGGACGATGAAATCGGCGCGGCGGAAACGCTGGCGGAGGCGCGGGACATCCTGACCCGCCGGGCGGAGGTGATGGGGCTTGAGGCCTTCACCGCCACGCTGGCGCAGGCGGTGTTTGCCGCGCGGCTTGCCGGGGAAGCGGATGAGGACCTCAGGTGAGTGTGGATCTCACCCCGCTGCCGCCCCGGGATGCGATCCGGGCGCTTGAGGCGCGCGGCGGCAACCTCCATCCAAGCTTTGCCTGGCAAGAGGTCTATGCCGATGATCATGCGGCGATGTTCACGGTGGCCAAATCCGCCGGACATGCCATCCTGGAGGACATCTTCAATGCCGTCTTGAACGCCCTCGAAAACGGGGAAACGTTGGACAGCTTTTCCCGCCGCCTGAAACCGGTGCTCGTTCAAAAGGGCTGGTGGGGCGAGGCGATCGAAGAAGATCCGCTGACCGGTGAGCCGGTCAAGGTGCGGCTGGGGTCATTGCGGCGGCTGCGGACCATCTTTGAGGTCAACATGCGGGTGTCCTATGCCGCCGGGCATTGGGCGGCGTTCGAGCGCACCAAGGCCCTGCGGCCTTATATGCGCTATGTCGCCGTCCAGGACGGGCTGACCCGGCCGGAGCATCTCAAACTGCACAATCTGGTGCTGCCCGTGGATCATCCGTTCTGGAACACCCACGCCCCGCCCAACGGCTGGAACTGCCGCTGCACGCTGCAAAGCCTGTCGGCGGTTGATGTCGACCGGTTGAAGGGGCAAGGCGAGGCGCTGCGGTTCGAGCCGCCTGCGATTACGCTTCAGCCCTGGACGAACAAACGGACCGGGGAGGTGCGGCACGTGCCGGAGGGCATCGATCCGGGGTGGGATTACAATCCGGGCAAGGCCGGCCACCGGGAGACAGTGCAGCGGCTGGAAGCGCGGGGCGGGCCGGATTTTGGGGAAGGCGTATAAAGCGCCGCTGGGGCGCGAAGCACCCGAAACCGCAGGATGGGGCGGAAAAGAACCGCGCGGCGCTGTGGGGCTGTTTAAGGGGTGTTTAATGGTGGAGATGGGGGATGGCTACGAACTGCTTGCTGAAGTTATCCGACCGTATGTGGAAGTTGACAACTGGGTCTAGCTGCAGCTGTCATATCCCGCTTTGTGGCCATTCGTTGCAAGAGCAGTCCAATAGTATTGGAGGAAATGCTTTTTCAAGTGTTCCTGCAGGCCAAACTCTAACGTAACTTCATACCATTACGGTGAGCCAGCCGGCTTCCTAGAAGAATAGTCCGTAATACACTGATCGATACGTTCAAGAAGCTCCCTAAAATTTTCAAAGTTCACCGTCTGCCAGTTTGGGCGCACAATTTGGTTTGCAAAGATCTCTTTGCCATATGCTGTGCCGTCCCCATGTTCCTTCTTCTTATCGAAGGGTTTGCCTCCCACTTTTTGGGCAAGCAGGACTGGATCAAACAGGTCTTCCATATCACGATCCGTAGCCGGCGTCCCCTCAGGAACTTTGACCAGGTACAGATTGTCACCCAGATAGTAGAAGGGATCAGTAGTCTGTTTTGTAATCGTTTTTCCCGCCAGTCTTCCAGCACTTGAAAAAACGGCTCTTGGCCCGTCGTCATTGTCACACAAAATAATCACCGGATGATCGAGCGGTTTGTGCGGGTACCTTTTAACCTGCTTCGCATACTTTGAAATCAGGGCATTTTGTCCAGATGCGCCGTGCCCAATATTCATTACATCCTTGGTTATTGGTGTCGGCTTCAGGAAGTCCACCAAGCATTCAAACTTAGTGCCAGACATTGTCCCAAGGCGAGGGAATGAAGAAACGAGATTCCGGATTGCGCTGTGCACATAGACGTTGTCGGTCTTTCCTTCAGGAACGATCAACGGAGCCGGCAAGGCTACGAAACGCCGGTAGAACAAAAACTTGTCATATAATCTGACTGGTGCTTCCGGTGGCCGGAACTCCCCCGCATCGCGCGCAGCACTGTTATTTTTGTATGTTCGGTCCCGTCGCGCCTTCACGAAATAAATATGAGATAGCATCCCTTCAAGCGGGGCAAGATTTGTTGTTGTCTTTGCTCCGGCAGGCGTTTCCCGATGGTATGTGCCGGATTTGAATACCGAATGGCACATAGCTCTCACGGTCCGGTAATAGTCTTGGTTGATGTTGGTTTTTGCATTTACCACAAGACCTGTAACTGTCTGACGAGATTGTCGCAGGAACATGCGTGTCTTGCCGTGATTAATCTGAAAACCTGCACCCTCGACTTCTTTACGCAAACGCTCTCCAATTCCCCAATCGGCACCGAATAAATTCACGGCTATCTCTTTGGGGAAGATCTTCTCGTTTGTCGAAAAGGTTAAATCGTCGGCATAGCGCGTGTATGTGCAGCGGCCGTCTCGCGCTAGGGCCAGCATACGGCTGTCGAGTATGTTTCCAACGAAGTTTGAGATAACGGGCGAGCAGGGACTGCCTTGCGGCAAGGCGTTGTCATGGCAAGCGATCTTGGCGATGAGGGTGGCAATGTTTGGCCTTAATGCCATTGCCTTGTCAGCGATGAAGAGGCCTCGTACTCGGCCGAAGTTGATCGTGCCGAAGAAGTCTTCGAGATCAAGATTGAACACAAAACGCCGACGCCGATGTGCATCCGCATTGGATATGATGTTTCGACCTTTCCGGAATCCATGAGATGAGTGCCAATGATTTTGCTTCTTCTTTCGGATTTCCTCTCCGCAGTCGGAGAGCAGTTCCGCCAACCGCAACTGCAGAAGGCCAAGTCTATCATTTGGTGCTTTGATTATGCGAACGCCGCCGCCCTTTTTGGGGACATCGAACACACGGTATTTTTTGTCTTCCGGTATGCGGTACAGAACATAGCTCAAACCGGTTGGTGAAAACCCGAGTAGCTTGGCAAGGTCATCTAGGTTTTCAGCCTGTTGCAGGCTCTGCAATCTGCTCAAAATACTGCCTTTGGCGTTGTAGCGCTTACGGGCACTCCTTGAGCGAAGTTGCAGGATTTCAATAGGATAACCATATGAAATCGCAAAGAAAGACCGATGGACAGCAGACTGCCTACCGTTGTTGTCATTTGCCGCGATACGCAGCAGTAAGTCTGCCCGTAAGCAAATTTTAAATAGCTATAAATCATGGTCTACCACAAGGGTTTTAGGTGTCTGTCAAAAAGAAAAATCACTTGGTTGTTCATCATCATCGGGCGATGCGCCCTTTGGGAGTGCGACATTTGAAGCTACGAATAAGTTTAGAATGTCGCTCCGATCCATGAACATGATCTGGCTGCGTTTGGTTGCATCAAGCCTTTGACCGAGCCAGTTTCTAGCCGCTTTCGTTATCTCGCCGCCCGCGACTATGTATGCGTGATCAACGAGCACCCGTCGGTTGACTTCCGGATCGAAAAGCTCGTGGCCGAGCATCATGGTTGTCTGATTGAGTATCTCCGCGATGTTTTCTGTAGATCGTCCAGAGGCATCCAGTTTTCCCTTTTTCGCCTGTATCCCAAAGTAGAGCATGTGCTGCGTCGGCAATACGAACCGCATCCACAAGTCTTTGCCATATTCCAATGCCTTGTCCCTGTGGCCGGTTACACTGATCCGTTGAAAGCCAAGTTGGCGAAGAAGCGGTAAAAGAACCTCTTCGATCAACTGGTCTTCACTGCATTGCTTCAGGAATGCCTCCAACTGATCCCGCTTCTCCTGCTCGGCTTGCGAAAATGGCCGGTGTGGTAAAACCTGTTGTAGAACACTTCGGTTTCCGTCGGTGCGACGCAGGTAACACTTCCTGTCGTCTCCGTAGAAAGCCTCGAAGCCCTCTCTCGCCAGAGTGGCGTTGAGCATCTCAAGTGCTTTAGGGCGATAGTGGGCTTCGTTGTTGGCGTCGCCTTGATCCATTAGTGTAGCGATCACACGAAGGAACGCATCAGGAGGTGTGCTCGCATCTTGACGCGGCTCATTCTTGAGGATGTCTTCAATCACGGACTTGACCCAAAGGGATCGCGTGGAACCGTCGTGTCTGTATTCTGTGTCCGCGTCCTCGAAGAAACGGGTGAGGTATGAGCTGCTTCGGTATAAGAAAACACTCTCCTCTTGATCGAAGTTTCCACAAATCATGTCAGCTAGCTGAGAGAGCGTTCGGGATTTAAATTTCATGTCATCACGATAGCATCGAGGTTTCTAAGGTCTACTAAACCGCGAACGGCTTTGAATATTCAACCACAGAGCTAATTGATTCGTGAAAAATAAAAGAGCACCAAAAGCTGCGGTTCTGAAATGTGCCCCGTAGATAATTCGATAAGAGTGCCAGATTCCCGGCCACAATTGAAATCGGCTTCGTTCCCTACTTCAACTCAAGAACGATGCAGCCAATTTGCACAGTCTGCAGCAATCCGGCATGATCCAATCTTCGTTTACCAATCGCTTCTATACTCTCCCCCATGCCCCCGCCCGGATGTTTTGACCTCCGTTGATCCTCCAAGGTTCGCTTATGTCCAAGCGAACCGACCCATCCTTAATCATCGCCACCGATCCGGTTGCCGCGCCTGACGCGGGCGCGGATCCCTGGATCAAGTTGCTGCCCGCCGGAACCTTTTCCACCCGCGACGGGCGGGGGCCGTTCACGGCCGGGGACGCAGCCTCACTTCAAGAGATCATCACCCGCACCAAAGCCCATCTCGGGGCCACCCAGATGATGGTCGACTATGACCATCAGGCGGTGTTTTCGGCCGTCGACGGCGTCGGCGGCACGGCCAAGGCGGCGGGCTGGATTTCCGGGTTCGAGGCCCGGGACGACGGGATTTACGGCCAGGTGGCCTGGACCGAGGCGGCGCAGGTCGCGTTGGCAGCCCGCGAATACCGATATCTCTCGCCGGTGTTTTTGACCAACAAATCGGGCGCCGTTCAGCGGCTCGTCAATGTGGCGCTGGTCAATCTGCCCGCCATGGATCTTTCCGCCGTTGCGGCGCGGGTCCAGCTTTTTTCCAAGGAGACCAACATGGATCAACTACTGGCCGCCCTCGGTTTGGCAGAGGGTGCGGCGGAGGCAGACGCGCTGACCGCAGTGCGTCGCCTTCAGGAGACCCAAACCGCGATCTGTGCGACCGCGGGTCTGCCTGAGGGCAGTAACGGTCCAGCTGTGATCGCCGCTGTTCAAGCGGCGTTTGAGCAAGGCGCGCCGGACCCGACCCAATACGTTCCCATCGACCAGGTGACCGCGCTTCAAAACGACCTTGCCGCCCTGCAGGCCTCGCTGGCCGCAGACAAGGCAGAGGCGCTGGTCACGGCTGCCATTTCCGGTGGCAAGCTGGCCCCGGCGCTCAAGGACTGGGGTCTGCAACTCGCTACGGCGGACCCTGACAAATTCACCGCCTTTACCGCGACCGCGCCGGTGCTGACCGCCACCCAGCTCGGGTCCAAACCGAAAGACGCCGGGGACCCGGACCTCTCCGAGGCCGACCGGCAGGTGATGCGCCAGATGGGGCTTTCCAAGGACGCCTTTGTCGCGGCGCGGGGCGCTGAAGAGGAGGTGCAGCCATGACGGCCCTCACGACAGACCGGCGCACGCCGGAACGCTCCGGTGACCGGCGCCAGCATCCCGTGAAAGCCGGGGCGACGTTTTATGCGGGCGCGCTGGTGGCGCTCGGCGCTGACGGGTTCGCGGTGCCGATGACGGCGGCCACCGGGTTGATCGCGCTCGGGCGCTGCGAAACCCGGGCGGACAATGTGGCCGGCGCCGATGGCGAGATCGCGGTGACGGTTGGGGCCGGGATCTACCGGTTTTCCAATTCCGCCGGCGGCGACGAGATCACCACCGCCCATATTGGCCAGCCTTGTTATGGCGTGGACGATCAGACCGTGGCGCTGACCGACGGCACCGGCACGCGGTCGGTGGCAGGCACCGTGTTCGACGTCGACGCGCAAGGCGTCTGGGTCGACTTCCGGTGAAGCCAAGCGCGGCCCCGGATCAGGTCCGGGGCGGCACCACATGTTTTGCGCGCCGTCCCGGCCTTGAGCCGGGACCTGCCGACAACCGAATGAATGGCGGGGCACCCGCACTGACAACGGAGTCCCTTTGAGATGGACATCAACACCCAAACCCTGCGCTCTGCCTATGTGGGCTTTAACGCCTCGTTCCAGTCGGGCTTGCGCGAAGCGACCTCGATGTATGGCCGGATCGCGACGACCGTGCCCTCCACCACGCGAGAGAACGAATATGGCTGGCTCGGCAAGTTTCCGCGCTTCCGGGAATGGATCGGCGACCGGGTGATCAACTCGCTCGCCAAGCATGGCTATTCGATCCGGAACCGGCCGTTCGAACTGACCGTCGAGGTCGACCGGGACGATTTTTCCGATGACAATCTCGGGATCTATACGCCGCTCTTCACCCAGCTGGGCATGGCGGCAGGCACCTTTCCCGACGAGCTGATCTGGCCGCTTCTGAAGTCCGGGTTCTCGACGCCCTGTTATGACGGCCAGTATTTCTTTGACACCGACCATCCGGTGCTCGATGCCGATGGCGAGGCGGTCTCGGTCGCCAACACCGATGGCGGATCGGGCACGCCGTGGTTCCTGCTCGATGTGCGCCAGGCGCTGAAACCGCTGATCTACCAGGAGCGCAAGGCCTTCGGCAATCTCGTCCGAATGGACCGGGAAGACGACCAGAACGTCTTCATGAAGAAGCAGTTCCTCTATGGCCTGGATGGCCGGGCGAATGCCGGCTTCGGCTTCTGGCAGATGGCCTGGGGCTCGAAACAGACTTTGAATGCCGCCAATTATGCGGCCGCCCGGGCGGCGATGGCGGAGTTCAAGGCCGATTTCGGCAAGCCGCTCGCCATCGTGCCCAATCTTTTGGTGGTGCCGCCCTCGCTGGAAGAAGCCGGCCGGCGCTTGCTGCAAAGCCAGCTGGTCAATGGCGGGGAGACCAACCCCTGGGCCGGTACCGCCGAGATGATGATGGTGCCCTGGTTGGCCTGAGGAGATTGGACCGATGACTCAAGCGAAGACAAAACTGGCCACACAGCCGGACGCGGCCAAACAGGACGATGCGCCCGAGAGGCCCACACCGGTGCTGCGGATTACGGCCAAGCCCAAGGACGGCTTCCGCCGCTGCGGGGTGCATCACCCGGCCGAGCCGGTCGAGTATGGGGACGGCCGTTTTTCCGACGGTCAGATCGCGGTGTTGAAGGCCGAGCCGAACCTGGTGGTCGAAGCGCTCTGACGCTGAGAGGGTCCATGGCGTATGCATCCCTTCAGGACATGATCGACCGGTTCGGAGACGACGAACTGGTGCAGCTGACGGACCGGAGCAACCGGCCCGCCAGCACGATCGATGCCGGCGTCGTCGCCGCGCATCTTTCCGACGCGGAAAACCTCGCGGACTCTTATCTCGCAAAGCGCTACCGGCTGCCGCTCGATCCGGTGCCGGAGATCCTCACCCGGATCGTGTGCGACATCGCCCGGGCAACGCTGTATGGCCGGACCCTGGAAAACGACGATCCGGTGACGAAGGCCAAGGCCGAGGCCATGGCATGGCTGAAGGATGTCGCCAAGGGGCTGGTCCAGCTGGAGGCGGAGGGCCTGGCTCCGGATCAGCCGGGCAGCGGAAGCGTACAGGTCAGCGGCCCAGACCGTGTGTTTTCCAAAGACAGTTTGGCTGGTTTGTGATGACCGGAGTGCGGCAGGCGATCACAATTGAAGACGCAGACATCAACGCCGCGCTCGATCGTGTGGCGCAGGCGGGCGGCAACACCAGGGCCCTGATGGCGGAGATCGGTGCGGCCATGCTGTTTCCCGTCCAGCGCCGGTTCGAAACCGAGACCGGGCCGGACGGGAAAGCCTGGCCGCGGCATGCGCCGCGCACGGCCAAGCAGAGGGCGCAGCGGAAAAGCAAGGGGAATGCCCCACTGACCCCGAAGCTCTTGCGAGACAGCACGAGGCTTTACCAATCGATCACCTCCGAGGCGACGGAAGAGGCGGCGGCGGTCGGCACCAATGTCGTCTATGCCGCGATCCATCAGACCGGCGGCACGATCACGCATTATCCGCAATCCAGAAAAGTCCGGTTCCGCAAGGTGGGTGGGCAGCTGCGCTTTGCCCGCAAGGCGCACAAGCGGGCGTTTGAAAAGCGAGTGACCTACGGCACGCGGACCATTGTCATTCCGGCGCGGCCCTATCTCGGGTTTTCCGAGGCCGACCGGGCCGAGATCCTGAGACTGGTTGAGGCGTATTTTGAAGATGCGGGCGGGGAAGGCGCAGCATGAGCCTGGTTTCTGAGATCATCGACCGGCTGGATGATGCCGGAACGCCGTTCCGGGTGGTCGGCGGAGCGGCGGGCCTTGCGGCCCTGCAACAGCGCCGCACCCGGACCCCGGCCGCCTTTGTCATGGTGGCCGAAGAGGTCAGCAGCGCCAACGAACGCATGACCGGCCCCATCTTGCAGCGGCTCGAAACCGACATTGCCGTTGTTCTGGTTCTGGAAAACCTCGGCGATCCACGGGGTGGCACAGCGGCCGATGACATCGAGGCGCTGAAGGCGTTTGTGCGGAGCAAGCTGATCGGCTTCCGGCCAGCCGATGCGGCAGAGCCGATGGAACACGTCTCCGGGGAACTCTTGAAAGTGCGCGGCGGGGCGGTCTGGGCCGAAGAGCGGTTTTCCTGCGCCCGCACTCTGGAGGAACAGTTATGAGTGCGATCACGCCCCGGCAAGGCGGAAGATACATCCGAGACCCGGACACAGGGGACGTGGTGAAGCAGGGAGCATCTCAAAAGCCGCCCGAGTCGCCAAGACCAAAATCAAAGGACAAATAAATGCGCAAGGCCCGGAAACTGGCGATCCTGGCGAAGATCGAGAGCACTTACGGCACGGACAGCGGCCCGGCCGGCGCGGCCGATGCGATCCTGGCCACCGATGTCACCCTGACCCCGCTTGCCGGGGAAGACGTCTCCCGCGATTTGCTGCTGCCGACCCTTGGCCATCAGGGCATCGAGCTCACCACCAATCACCTGCGGCTGGAGTTTGCGGTGGAATGCGCAGGGGCGGGCGCGGCCGGGGACGTGCCCGCCTATGGCGCCTTGCTGAGGGCCTGCGGGCTGTCGGAAACGGTGACCTCCGGCGTGTCGGTCGCCTATCAGCCGGTCTCGGAAGGCGAGGAAAGCCTGTCGCTTTATTTCAACCAGGACGGCGTGCGCCATGTGGCGCTGGGGTGCCGGGGAACCTTTCAGCTGGAGTTCGCGCCCAAACAAATCCCGCGCTTCCGGTTTTCCTTTTGGGGGCTTTTGGGCACGGTCACAGATGCCGCCTTACCTGCGGCCACGCTCTCCGGGTTTCAGGCGCCCGTGCCGGTGTCCAAGGCCGCGACCAGCCTGTCGCTGTTCGGCGCCAGCCGGATTGCTGAAAGCCTATCTGTCGATCTCGGCGTGGAGATCGTGCCGCGCTTTCTGATCGGCGATGAACGGATCCAGCTGACCGACCGGCAGGTGACCGGAACGGCGGTTCTGGAAGCGAAAGCCTTGGCGGACACCGACTGGTTCGCGGCGGCCCTTGCCAAGTCCACCGGGGCGTTGAGCCTCATTCATGGCTCGGCGGCGGGCCACACGGTGGAGCTGACCGCGCCCAAGGTGCAGATCGGCCGGCCGGCCCAGGGCGAAACCGACCGGATCGTGAATTACACGGTGCCGCTGATGTTCCTGGGCGACACGGGCGACGACGAGATCGTGATCACCATCGGCTGAGATCAAGGAGAATCCCATGCAGTTCCGCCTGTGCGAGCCCTTCGAATTCTGGTGGCCGGTGCGTGTGACCCTGCCGGACCCGGACCAGCCGGGCACGGTGACCAGCCAGACGTTCGAGGCCAGGTTCCTGATGGTGGGCAAGGACCGGCTGGCGGAGCTGGAGGCTGAAGGCGAGGCCGCGCTGCTCTCCGAAATCCTGCGCGACTGGCGCGGGGTGACCGGGACCCGGGGAACTGAGATCCCCTTCGGCCCGGAAGCGCTGGAGCAATGCCTGCCCTTTGCCCATTTCCGCGTCGGCGTCTACCGTGCGTATTTGACCGCGCTCAACGGCCAGGCAGCGGCAAAAAACTGAGTGAGGCCGCCCGGGCCTGGGCCTTCGCCCGGCGCGGCCTTGCGGATCCGGACCAGGCGGCCCGGCTGGACGCGGACAGCGCCGCCGACTTCGCCGCCCTTGGCCTCACTGTGCCGGAGACTCAAATCCCAGATCCCGACAGTTTCGAGGTGATGCGGGCCAACTGGCGCGCGGTCACCGCGTTCCTGGTGCTCGAAACCCAGTGGCGGGTGGTGGCAGGGCCAGCGGGCTTGATCTGGTGCGGGCTCGATTATGCCGCTGCTTCAGCAGCATTCCGGGGGCGGAACCGGTGGGCCTGGCAGCGGCTCTTGTGGGAACTCAAGGAGATGGAAGCGGCGGCGCTGGAGGTGTTGAATGGGTGAGGGGAGATAGCTGAGATCGGTCCTAAGCGGCAATTGGTGCTGCTGGCAACGAATGACCGGAAGAAGCCCTTTGTGGAAATGGCAAGCATAAGAGTGGTTCGTTTCAACATGAGACCTGCTCCTGATCGGTGGTTTTAGTTGTTGCCTAAGGCGACGCGCTCGGACGCGAGTGCTGGCAGGTTCTCATTCCCCAACTGCGCCCGGAGGTTGGCGCGCATGAATGTGATCTTCCAACCGTCATCGGTCTTCTCCAACTCATGCTGGTAGTCGCCAATGAATATCCACGTATCCTCACCTTCGTTTTCGAGGATGTGGGTTGCATAGATATTGGCCGTTGTGCTCGCAGTGTCTCCATCAACGATGACACTTTCCGTGCCTATCAGGTGGTGTGTGCGATCATAGCCGGGCAAGACCGTCTGCCAGGCGGCCACGATCTCTGCAGGCAACAGTGTCGGCAGATCCTCGGACGTGCCCGCCGACGCATTGGCATAGGACGTATAGTCCAGCACTGCGCCTTCGGGGTGGAATTGCGCGGCAACCCGATCCCAATCGCCTTGGTCCGCGAAGTAGCCAACATTGTTGATGGCATTGAGAACCTGCTGTTCGTCGGACATTTCGGCGATTGCGGGCGCTGCAAATGTGACGACAGCGAGAGCAATAGCTGTTGATTTAAGCATTGGGTGTCTCCGAGTTGGCTTCCGCAGCACGTCGTTGTGCTTCGGCTGCAAGGGTTTGGTTTCCTGATGCGTATTTGAAGTTGAAGCGCATGGAGGACAGCTTCCAGTCGCCCCCGTCACGCTTCAGTTCAAGATCATAGGTGCCGACCACAAATTGCAGGTCGCCACCGGGATGATCGGCGATGAAGTGACTGGCCATGCCATGGCACTGCACCTTGGCACTGTCGCTATCTTGTTCGATAATGAGATTGCCGATTTGATGGTGCACGCTGTCGAAGTATGGCAGGAGCCCCGCCCATGCTCCGGTCAGGCCTTCTGGCGTAACCTCTGATGCGGGGCCGCCGCCATAGGACGAATAGTCCACATGGAACTGTTCCGTCATCAGAGCTTGAACCGCTGGCCAATCGCATCGGTCCACCGATGCGAAGAACCGCGAAACACTGTTAGTGATTTCTACTGACATCGGGCTTCCCCTTACCCTGCGAAGAAATCAGCAACCGCATCCGCAGATGCTTTCACAGCGTCCACACGGTCGTAGAAATCAAACTGGGTCACGTCATCGCCAAGCCAGACCTTCTCCAATGGTGCAGTCATGCGCGCCTCATAAGCTTCAGCGCCGGCAGGGAGCGCGATGGAGGGAGAGCCCACCATAAGCATCGGTTTGGTCAGGCGATCAGCAGAGGCCTGCGCATCATAGGTCAGCCATGGCTTCCACGATGCGACCGCGAATTTGTTGTCATAGGCTGGGATCAGGCCGCGATCTTCTTCAGTATAATATGGGGCCTGATACATGACGGAGTTCTCATCGGTTGCAGACGCCCCAACGAGGACGGCACCGTCGTCAGCTTCACTCGCTGCGATCAACCCTTTGGCGCTTTCAGCGCCGCCATAGATGCCTTCGGCCATTGCCGGGTCGTGCAGCCAGGGTGCAACAAGAGCGACTTTGCTCAGCCGATCATCATCAGCCACAGCAGCGGCCATGTAGCCGGATGAGGCGCAGACACCAAGACCTGACAAAGAGGAGATATCATCGCGGCCTGACAGGTAGTCTACCGCTGCCTTGATGTCGGCAGTTTTGACCTCTGGGTCTTCAACATACCGGCGGTCGCCACCACTTTCACCCCAACCTGTGAAGTCGAAAGCCAAGGCTGCAATCCCGCGTGCGGCCAGTTCACGGGCGTAGGTACCGGGCATTTGCTCTTTCACTGTGGTCCAGGCACCTGTGACAATCGCTGCAGGTAGCGCACCTGCTGCACCTTCTGGCTTGTAGAGTGTGCCCTTCAGTGTGACGCCTTTGCTATCAAAGCTGACAGCTTCTGACGTAACGCCAGCTTTCGTCGGTGTGTTCTGTAGATTGATCGTATTCATCGTTCTCTCCATCCTTCGGGTTTCCTCGAGAGAACAATTAACTCCTCAGGTGAAAGGTGATAATACAGATACCAAGCAAAACTATGATGTATGAAATCGAACAATGCGCCTACCGCTTGCCACTCTGGAAATCTTCGATGCCATTGCCCGTGAGGGCTCATTCAAAGGCGCAGCAAACCGTTTGAGCTTGCAACCCTCCACGGTCAGCCATCAATTAAAGACCCTTGAGGAGCAACTTGGTACGGCCCTCATCATCCGTACCACGCGATCACTCAGCTTGACTGAGGCAGGACGTGCCCTGCTCCGAGGGGCAGGCCCTGCCTTCGAACAGCTTGCCGATGCTGTGGACAGCGCGCGTTCGACCGGTCATGCGGCGCGGGGAAGTTTGCGTTTGGCGATGCCGGAGTTCGTCTACAAGCTCTACGTCGGGCCTGCGATCCGGTCGTTCCGCGTAGCTTATCCCGAGATTGATTTGGAAATGTCGTTCACTGAGGCGTTCTCCGATATCTTAGGTGAAGAACTCCACGCAGGGTTCCGGCTTGGGGATCGCATTGCACAGGACATGGTGGCGGTTCGTTTAACGCCGGCGCTGAAACTTGCTGTCCTGGCAAGCCCGAGGTATCTGAAAAGCCGAGGCTCACCAAGAGCGCCCAGCGATCTGCTGGAGCATGATTGCATCCGATACCGATTCCGGACGTCACGACAAATCGCGCCATGGACCTTTGTCGAAAACGGTGACGACTACACGGTTCAAGTTAATGGCCCTCTGATCGTCAACACGCTGCCATCGGTGCTCGATCTCGCGCTCCAGGACCAAGGTCTGATCTATACCTTTCGGGACTACTGTGCCGGCGAGATTGAACGGGGTGATCTTGTCCCGGTTCTGGAAAAACACATTGGTGAGACGCCGGGTATCTACATCTACTTCCCGCGCGAGTACCGGACAATGATGCCGCTCAGGCTGTTTCGGGAACATCTGGCAGAGTTTCGAGCGTGAACTCAAAGCCGTCGTTCAAGTCGGCGTTCCAGATGGCAGCTTCATCCGCGCAGCAGACCTTGATGAGTATCGCGGCGAAGGGCCGCTCTTCACCTGAATCAACAGCCGCCACTTTAACCCACGCACACGCCCGGATGGGTTGACCCTCGCCCGCGCGCGACGATGCGGGCATGACCTTGAACCTGCAGATGCTGGCCCGGCTGGATGCCTCTGGTGTCGAAAGCGGCGCCCGCGAGGCCCGTCAGGCGCTTGCCGGGATTGGCACGAGCGCCAAGGCAACGTCCACCGATATCACCAAGCTCTCGGCTGCGGCCAAGGCTTCCCTTGGCGCCGCGCGAGAACAAGGCACGGCATTCCAGGTCGCCGGCCAGCAGGCCGCCAACGCCAACAAACTGGCGGCCAATGAAGTCAATATCCTGGCGCAGCAGATTTCAGATGGCGCCATTCAGGTGGCAAGCGGCCAGTCATTGTTTACGGCGATCCTGCAGCAGGGCAGCCAGGTGCAGTTCCTGCTGGGCTCCAAGGGCGTCAACACGATCGGCGGCTCGCTGGCCCTTTTAAAACAGGGTTTGATCGGCTTCTTAAACCCGCTCAATCTGGCGCTGGTGGGCTTGGCTGGCGGCGCCGCGGCGGCTACCGCGCTCTACCGGGCGATCGCCAGCGACACCAGCGCGACGCAGGCACTGGAACACCAGGATCAGCTGATCGGTGGTTTGGCGGAGCGGTATGCGCAAGTCGAAGCGGCGCTGGACCGGCTGCAGGCAAGGCCAAGCGCGGCAATCCTCGCGCTCGACACGGATGCGCTCGAAACCCAGCGGGAGACCCTCCTGTCGCTGATTGCCGATATCGAACAAGATGTGCAGCGCAGTCTCCGGATTGAGGCCAATGCCTTGAGCGCCTTGGCCGAGCCCTTGACCGAAGATGCGGCCCTGTTCCGGGCGTTTCAACAAGAGCTGCGCACCACCGCAGACACTTTCGCGCTGGCTGAGACGGAAGCCGACCAGCTGATCGGCCGGCTTCTGGAGCTGGCTCAAACCGCGCCGGACACCACGTCAGAGCGGGCGATCCGCGCCTTGATCACCGAGGCTCGGTCGGCCGATACCGGGTTGCTTGCGCTGGTCGACCGGCTCGGCGAAGTCGAAGCGGCGCTCTATGGGGTAGGTTCTGCCGCTGACAGTCTCGGCCGGATCGATGAAACCGCGAATTCTCGAATCGGTCAGGCTTTCGGGATTTTTGAGGAGAGCACCGCGCGGGACCGGCTGCAGTCGCTACTCCCCAAACCGAAAACCGGATCCTCGCACCGGAAGTCCGACCAACTAGGGGACTATCTTACCACACAGGATCAGACGCTGGAACGGCTGCGGCTGGAAATCTCTCTGGTCGGCCAATCAGTGGCGGCGCGGCGCAAATCGCTGGCCGCGCTGGAGGCCGAAATCCAGATCCGGGAATTGGGAACGGAAGTCTCGGAGAAGGGGGCGGCGAGTCTCCGCGAAAACGCCCGGGCAATCGCCGAGGAAACATTGGCGCTCGAGGAGCTGGAAACTTCCTGGAGCGCGGTGCAGCGGAGCGGGGAAACGGCGATCCGCTCGCTCGTGACGCGGCTGGCGGACGGGGATCTGACCGGCGCGCTGCGCTCGCTGATCTCGGAGGTCTCGCAACTCGGGCTGCAGCTTGCCGCGATCAATCCGCTCACCAATGCACTGTTTGGATCCACGCGGCCGACGCTCAGCGCGGCAGGTGGCTTTCTCGGCGGGCTGTTCGGATCCTTTCACAGCGGCGGTTCGACGGGTAGGGGAAGCGATACTGAGGTCGCCGGGGTGGTGCACCGGAACGAATATGTCTTTGACGCAAAGTCCACCGCCAGGATCGGTGTTCCAGCATTGGAGGCTCTGCGGCACTCTGCCTTGCGCGGCTATCAGTCCGGCGGCCTTGTCACGGCATCGGCTTTCCCCGCGCCGAGAACAGTCCAAGCAAGAGAGGCAGACAGCGTAGCCGGTACCGGCAGGGAAACCGGGGACACCTTCATCGTGAACATCACCACGCCGGACATTCAAAGCTTCCGGGCGTCCCGGTCGCAGCTCGCCGGGGAGTTTGCTCGGATGACTGTGCGCGGAGGCCGGAACGGATAGCTCCGATGGCTGATTTTGACGACATCCGGTTTCCGGACGTGGTAGCAAGAGGCGCGCAGGGCGGGCCGGAACGGCGCACGGAAATCGTCGAACTGACGTCCGGTTTTGAAGAACGCAACACACCCTGGGCCGACAGCCGCCGCAAATATGACGTCGGCTCCGGCATTCGCCACCCGGATCATCTCGCCGATGTCATTGCCTTCTTTGAAGCGAGGTGCGGCCGTCTCAGAGGCTTCCGGTTCAAGGACTGGTCGGATTTCAAATCGTCCCGGCCTTCTACACCTGTCACGCTGCTGGATCAGGAAATCGGCGTGGCGGATGGAACGACAACCTCCTTCCGGCTCAGCAAGGCGTATTCCTCCGGTGGACGCAGCTGGTCCCGCAGGATCACCAAGCCGGTCGCGGGCACGGTGGTTGTGGCCGTCGATGGGACACCGCAGGCGTCAGGCTGGTCCGTAGACTCAACGACCGGGATCATCACGTTTGATGTGGCTCCGGTCTCCGGCATGATCACAGCGGGCTTTGAGTTCGATGTGCCCTGCCGGTTCGACACGGACATCATTCAGACCAATCTGGCCAACATCCGCCTCGGAGAAATCCGGGCCATTCCGATCGTGGAGGTGCGGGTATGAAATCTGTTCCGTCAGAAATGCAAGCGAAACTGGACAGCCGGGCAACCACCCAATGCCGTCTGTGGCGGGTGGTGCGCCGGGACGGGGCGGTGTTCGGTTTTACCGATCACGACCGGCCGCTCACTGTTGGGGGTCTCACGTATGAAGCGGCGACGGGCTTCACCGCCACGTCCATGGAAACCAGCCTCGGGCTCAGCGTCGACAATCTCGATGTCGAAGGCGCGTTGTCATCGGCCACGATCACCGAGGACGACATCGCCCACGGGCTCTGGGACGATGCGGAGATCGAGATCTGGCTGGCCGACTGGAGCAATCCGGTGCACCGGCTGCTTGTGCGCAAGGGCAACATCGGCGAGATCACCCGCGGACCGACCGCCTTTCTGGCGGAGTTGCGCGGGCTGGCGCACCGGCTCGGTCAACCTTACGGCCGCCAGTTCGACCGGACCTGCTCCTGGGAGCTGGGCGTTGGCCGTTGCCGAGTCGCGCTGGCGTGCTGGACTTATTCCGGTGTGGTCGTGGAAGGCCATGATCTGCTCAGCTTCACTGCCTCGGGCCTCGATGACAAAGCGGACGGGCTGTTCCGTCATGGTCTGTTGACCTGGACAAGCGGCGGCAACGCAGGCCGCCCCATGGAGATCAAACGGCATTCATATACGCTTGGAACGGTGACCTTCGAACTCTCCCTGCCGATGGCGGACAGCATCGAGCCGGGCGATACCTTTTCGGTTCAGGCCGGATGCGACAAGCGGTTTGAGACCTGCCGGTCTAGGTTCGGCAATGAGGCTAACTTCGGCGGCTTCCCGCATATTCCGGGCAATCAGGTGATCATCGGTTATGCGGACAAAGATGATTTGAATGACGGCGGGAGCCTGTTCAGATGAGCGCGCTTATCACCCGCGCCGAGATCCTGGCGGCCGCGCGCGCATGGATCGGCACGCCCTATGTGCATCAGACCAGCTGCAAGGGTGCCGGCTGCGATTGCCTGGGCCTCCTGCGCGGTGTTTGGCGCGATCTCTATGGGGCGGAACCGGAACAACCGCCGCCTTACACGCCCGACTGGGCCGAGCGTCACCGGGCCGAGACCTTGTGGGACGCGGCCGCCCGGCATCTGGTGCCAGTCGCTGTGGAGGAGGCCCGAGCCGGTGATGTTCTGCTGTTCGCCTTCAAGGAACATCTGCCAGCCAAACACTGCGCGCTGCTGACCACCGCGATTAAGGACCCCGCACCAAAGATCCTTCATGCCCATGAAAACCTTCCCGTCGCTGAAGTGGCCTTGTTCGACGGCTGGCGCAGAAAAATCCGTTTTGCGTTCTCCTTTCCGGGAGTGGTGTGATGGCGACCTTGGTGCTCGGAGCGGTGGCGACAGCCTTTTCCGGTGCGATCGGCGCGGGAGGCTTGACCTCGGCACTGATCTCGGGCGCGGCCACGGTGGCCGGGGCCTATGCCGACAATCTCTTGGTCTCGGCGCTGACGCCCGCCAGAAACACCTCGGTCAATGGCCCGCGTATTGGCGATCTGCGCCTGCAAACCTCAACCGAGGGTGCACCGCTACCGGATGCCTTCGGCCGTCTGCGGTTGGCCGGACAGGTGATCTGGGCAACCCGTTTGCGCATGGAGGTTGCGACCTCTACCCAGAAGGTCGGCGGCAAGGGCGGCGGCGGTGGCCAGAAGGTCACAACGACCACTTACCTTTATTACGGCAACTTCGCGATCGCGATTTGCGAAGGCCCGATTGTTGGCATTGGCCGGGTCTGGGCCGATGGCAAACTGCTGGACCGGTCGACCCTGCCGCACCGGGTCTACCGGGGAACGGACGACCAACAGCCAGATCCGCTGATTGAAACCAAGGAAGGCACGGCGCCCGCCTATCGCGGCACGGCCTATATCGTGTTTGAAGACCTTCCGCTGGAAGACTTCGGCAACCGCATTCCGCAATTCGAATTTGAAGTCTTCCGCCGCCTTGGCGGAGTGGAAGAAGACGTTCAGGGCATGGTGGTCATTCCGGGCGCCGGCGAATGGGTCTATGCCGATGAACCGGTGCGGAAAGTCAATCCGGACCGGGAAGGCGCAAGCCTGCCCGAAAACACCAACAACCAGGTGGGCGGCACCGATTGGGCTGTGGCGCTCGATAATCTGTCCTTCACCTGCCCGAATGTGAAGTCTGTGCTGCTGGTGGTTGCCTGGTTCGGCACGGATTTGCGCTGCGGGCACTGCGAGATAAGGCCGGGGGTCGAGTTCGGCACGGGCAAGGACACCACGCCGCTGACCTGGGCGGTGCATTCGGACATCCGCGAGACGGCCCTGGAGATCTCCCGGGATCCGCAAGATCCGGCCCGGCCGGTCTATGGCGGCACGCCCTCGGACCAGACCGTGGTGCAAGCCATCCGGGATCTGAAGGCCCGCGGCTATGACGTCATCTTCTATCCGTTCATCCTGATGGACGTGCCGCCCGGCAACGGCTTGCCCGATCCTTATGGGGCGGCGGAACAGGCGGCCTATCCCTGGCGCGGACGCATTACCTGCACTCCGGCGGCCGGGCAGCCCGGATCGGTCGACAAGACCGCAGCAGCCGGCGCCCAGGTCGATGCCTTGTTCGGGACGGCAGCGACGGGGCATATCAGCCTGTCGGTCGATGCGGCGACGGATGCGGTGGCCTGCAGTTATTCCGGTCCCGCCGAATGGTCCTTGCGGCGCATGGTGCTGCATTACGCCAGGCTCTGCGCCGAGGTGAATGCAATCGATCCGGGGGCCGTCAGCACATTCGTGCTCGGCTCGGAAATGGTCGGCCTGACGCAGATCCGGAGTGCACCGTCGGCCTATCCGGCGGTGAGCCAGCTGGTCAGCCTTGCCGGTGATTGCAAAACCGTCTTGGGCGGCGCTGTCGACATCACCTATGCGGCGGACTGGACGGAATATCGCGGTCATGATCCCGCGGACGGATCTGGAGACTTCTTCTTCCACCTGGATCCGCTGTGGTGTTCGCCGTCGATCGATGCCGTTGCCATCGACAATTACATGAAATTGTCGGACTGGCGCGACGGTCGGGCCCATCTCGATTTTCTGGACGGCCACAAGTCGATCTATTCAAAATCCTATCTCGCCAGCAACGTCGAAGGCGGCGAAGATTATGACTGGTATTACGCCAGCCCCGCCGACCGCGATGCCCAGATCCGCACGCCGATCACGGACGGGGCGGGAAAACCCTGGGTCTACCGCACCAAGGATTTTAAAAATTGGTGGCTGAACCAACATTACAACCGGCCGGGTGGTGTGGAGAGCGGCGCCCCGACCGGCTGGGTGCCGCAGTCGAAACCGATCCTCTTTACCGAATACGGCTTTCCCTCGGTGGATAAAGCCACCAACCAGCCGAATGTGTTTGTCGATCCAAAGTCTTCGGAAAGCGCCTGGCCCTATTATTCGGCGCAGGAGCGGGATGATCTCATTCAAAGGCGGGGCATTCAGGCGCTCTTGGATTATTGGGATCCGGCCAGCGGCAACAACCCGGTCTCCACTATTTATGGCGGGCCGATGCTGGATCTGGCGCGCAGCCATCTCTGGACCTGGGACGCGCGGCCCTATCCCTCGTTTCCCTATTATCTGAATGTCTGGTCGGACGGAAACAACTGGCCTTATGGCCACTGGGTGCAGGGAAAGTTCGGTGTGGTGGAGCTCGCCGATCTGATCAAGCACATCTGCGCGCAGGTCGGGTTTACGGCCGTGGATGTCTCGCTTTTGGAAGCCACTGTCACTGGCTGGCTGCGGCCGGATCTGGCCTCTCCCCGGGATCAGATCGAGGTGCTGGCCGAGCTTTACCGCTTCGATGCAGTGGAAAGCGGAGGGCTGATCAAGTTCATCCCCCGGGGCCTGGCACCTGAAGGTGCGGTTGACGCGAAAGACCTGGCAGCGCTCGACCGCGAAAAACCCGACTGGTCGATAACCCGGGCGCAGGAGACCGACCTGCCGCTGCGCGCACTTCTGGTCTATTGGGATGCGGAGAGCGACTACCGCCAAACGAGTTCTGCCGCCGGACGCCTGACCACCACGTCCGACCGGGTGACGCGGCTGTCGGTGCCCGCCGTCATTGATCCGGGTGTTGCCGGTGGCATGATCGAGGACTGGCTTTATGGGCAGTGGGCGGAACGGGAACAGACCGCCTTTGCCCTGCCGCCCTCCCTGATCCGGTTTGATCCGGCCGATGTTATCTCGATCGGCATTGCGGGCAGAGCCCGCGACATGCGGCTGACCCGGATCATTGATGGCGGAGCACGGCAGTGCGAGGCGGTCTCGGTCGAGACGGCGGCTTACCGATCCACCCGGACCGATCCGCCGCCGCCCGCACCGCCGTCACCGATCCTGACCTATGGCGAAGCGGTTCTGGAGGTTCTGGACCTACCGGTGATCAGCGAGGGCCAGACGCAACACCAGCCCTGGCTCGCCGGGTTCGCCGAGCCCTGGGCGGGCATCACCGTGCTGCAGGGCAGCCGGATTGTCGGTCAAGTGCCGGCGCAGGCAACCATGGGCCGGACAACAACAGACCTTTATTCAGGAACGCCGTATCGCTTTGACCCGGCGAACCGGCTGACGGTCAAGTTGGCCTATGGGTCTTTGTCTTCCGTGTCTGAAGACGAGCTGCTGGAAAGGGCGGTCAATGTGCTCGCCGTCTGGAACGGCGACGATGCCTGGGAGATCCTGCAGTTCGCCACAGCAACCCTGATCGGTCCAAACACCTGGCAGCTGTCTGGTTTGTTGCGCGGGCGCCGCGGGACCGCTCATGCCATGCGCGATCCGGTACCAGCAGGAAACCGGGTGGTGCTTCTGGACGGAGCGCTGACACAGGCGGACGTGCCGCTTTCTGATCGCGGCATTCCAAGAACCTGGACCTATGGCCCGGCAGCGCTGCCGTCTTCCGACCCTATCTTCAAGACCCGTTTAACGCGGCTTGAAGCGGTGGCCCTGAAACCTTTTGCGCCGGTGCATGTCCGCGGCAGCCGGACCCTCGCCGGAGATCTTAACCTCACCTGGATCCGCCAGGCCCGGGTCAACGCGACCTGGGCTGATGGCACGGATGTGCCGCTTGGTGAGGAGCGTGAGCTTTACGAAATCGACATTTTGAAGGACGGCAGCGTGGTCCGCACCATCAGCGGGCTCACCAGTCCGGCTTGGGTTTATTCGGCCGCTGACCAAGTTACGGATTTTGGTGCCCCACAATCAACGATCAGCCTGCGCCTTTTCCAGATCTCGGGCCTTGTCGGCCGGGGCATTGCAACGGAGACAAGCCTATGAGCACTACACCACGGCTGCAACTGCCGTTGATTGCCGCCAGTCAGGCCCAGAAGGAAGTTACCCACAACGAGGCGCTCGCCCGCCTCGATGCCTTGGCGCATCTCGTGCTTTTGGACCGGGACTTGTGTCCGCCGCCGGTCGCAACAGATGGCGACAGTTATTTAGTGGCTAGTGGCTCGACCGGGGCGTGGGCGGGTCAGGACGGGGCGATTGCGTCCTATGCCGACGGGTTCTGGACCTTCCACGCGCCGGTGATTGGGCTGCTCGCCTTTGTCGCCGATGAGGGCACGCTGGCGGTCTACACCTCCGCGGGTTGGAAAGACTATGGCGCGCTCTTGTCGGAGGTCGCGACGGTCTCGCAAAGCCCGTCCGGAGCTGAGAGCCGGATCTGCACGGTCGAGGAAGAGGTGACGCTTTCGGGCGCCAGCACCGCGACAACGATGGTTTTGCCGGACCGGTCCATCGTTTTCGGCGTCTCGGCCCGCACGACCGAGGCGGTCACCGGCGTCCTCAACTACCATGTAGGCATTGCAGGCGAATCGGAAAAGTTTGGCGGGTACCTCGGCATTGCGGAGGGATCCACAAACGCCGGTGTGATCGGCCCGCAGGCATTCTATTCAGACACACCGCTCCTGATCACGGCCAACGGGGACACCGGGAGCTTTACCGGTGGCAAGGTGCGGTTGGCGGCGCACTACTTTCTGCCCGTGGTGCCGGGCTCATGACCCGATAGGAACACGGGCGGTCCGGACCCCAAATAAGAAATCCGGACGGCGGGCCTCAATCGCAAAACCAAAACCCGCCCGGCAGCCACTGGTGACAACCGCCACAGCCCATGCACCGCGCGGGTTAAGAGAGTGAAGGCAAATAACGTAAAACCAGTGTTTTGGGGAGCGATGGTTTCAATTTCCTTTTGTAGGTTAGACACAGTTGGACCATCTACGAACACATAGCCTGACTTGTATCTGTTGCTTTATCAGGCTTATCAGAAGTTGCAAAAAAGAGCGCGGCATGCCAATAGCGCTCTACGTGGTCGGCTAGCAGAGTGTTGAACCATAGGTCGTAAAGCGCATCCTTATTTGAATAATTGGCTGATGATAAATGAACACAACAACAACCCTAACTAAAAAGCGCCCTTCATTTTGGTGGGTGAACCACAAGCAGACTTTCAATCAAGAATTTGAAGGAAATTACATTTGGTCACCATTGGCGAAGGCTAATGGTGTTCGGAACGAATTCTACGACAACATGGTTAGAGTTCGGCCGGGGGATGTCGTTTTTTCGTTCGCGTTTGGGATGATTCAAGCAATAGGCATTTGCGTCGCACCAGCATCCCTTTCTCCCAAGCCTAATGAATTTGGGACGGTCGGTAATGCCTGGAACGATGAAGGGTGGCGGGTTAGCGTTGAGTTTGACAAGCTTGACATACCATTAGATCCAAAGAGCCATATGGATGTTATTGGTCCAGTACTGCCGAAAAAATATTCTCCTATCAAAACTGATGGCAAAGGCAATCAAGGGGCCTACCTGGCAGCAATTCCAGAGCCTATGGCGGATGTCTTACTTGGACTGCTAAAAATGGAACCTGATCAATACGAATCTCCATCTTATGAAGCCGCAGCTAACCACGCTAATGCACTCCAACAAACCGAAGATGATCTTGTTGATGGTATCAAAAACCGTACAGACCTAGACGAAACGGAAAAAGAACAACTTATAAAGTCTCGCCGCGGCCAAGGTATCTATCGTAAAAACCTATTGTCTTTCGAAACTAAATGCCGCGTGACAGGTCTTGATGATAATAAGCATTTGAGGGCTAGTCATATTAAGCCGTGGCGTGCATCGACTAATTTTGAAAAACTAGACGGAAACAACGGGTTCCTCCTAAGCCCTCATGTAGACCACCTGTTTGATCGTGGTTATCTGAGCTTCACGGACGCGGGCCACATTATGATCTCGCCAGACCTCAGCGTACGCACTCTGGAAATGTGGGGTATAGACCCGGAAACCAAGATTGGTCCTATCAGAGCCGAGCAGTTGCCGTACCTGGCTTTCCATCGAGATAGTATATTCCGGCGATAAGCCGTAGGTTCTAGTTTTTTGTAAATTAGCGCACCCGGGTTTCTCTGGATTTCGGGTGCTCGTTTTATTTTGGTGTTGTTTCAGCGATCGGCTTCCACTGTTATCTTTCGAAACACAAAAGCAACGACGAAATAGGTTTCCGAAACTGCTTGAACGCGCGTCGGATCCGGTGCCATCCGTTCTTGCGCATTTGGCCAAATGATCCTGCGCGCTACAAAAACTTCGAGCGAAATTATTGGCGGAAAAGAGCCGTGTTTGGCAAGTTGTGTATGGGGTTGCGGTTAGAAAGAGTGGCTCCCTGAGTAGGACTCGAACCTACGACCCAGCGATTAACAGTCGCTTGCTCTACCAACTGAGCTATCAGGGATCACCGTTCCGGGGCAGTGCGTCACCGCCCCCGTCGATGGAGATGCGTATAACGCAGCCCTTATCCATTTGCCAAGCCCTGAAATGCGTTTTTTTCATTCCATCGTTATTTTTTCGTCAGGTATGTGGAAAACTATAAATTTTTCAGATGCCTAGTTGTATCTATCCATTTTTAACAGGTGCGCTTCGCCGGTCGTATTTCCGCATTGCCGCAGAGACGGAACGCAAAACGCTGCGTTTTTCAACCGGCCATGGCAATTTGCGGTCAAACATATGGATAAGAAGACTTGCCGCCTTAAACACTCCGGCTTGTGCGGGCTGGCGGTTCCAGCTAGGAAGGAAACAGACGGTTCTGGCGCTGGAGTGATCCAGCCCAGATGAAACGGGAATTCGGTAAGTCCCCATTGAGGATTGATCCGGAGCTGCCCCCGCAACTGTGAGCGGCGAGTGCTGGCACATGACCCACTGGAGATCTTTGAGCATCGTTCTCAAGGTGACCGGGAAGGGGTGCTGGTCATAAGGAACCGCGAGCCAGGAGACCGGCCGTCGATAGAGTTTAACCGCAAGGCTGTCGGGCGGACGGCTGGGAGACACATGTGACGCAGTCTGACCATGGCCGGTCTACCCTCGTTTTCGGCGGGGCCCGGTCCGGAAAAAGCACCTTTGCAGAAAGGCTTGCAGCTCGAAGCAGCCTGGAAAAGGTGTATGTCGCAACGGGCGCCGCTTTCGATGACGAGATGGCGGACCGTATTGCCCTTCACAAGGACCAACGCGGGTCTTCCTGGATTACCATCGAAGAGCAGCTGGATCTCGCCGGGGTGCTGAGCCGCGAAAATGCCGCGCACCGGGTACTCCTCGTTGATTGCCTGACCCTTTGGCTGTCCAACCTGATGTTTTCCGACAAGGACATCGCTGCGGAAACGGCGCGCTTGATTGAAGCCACCAGGGGTCTAGCCGGGCCGTGTGTGTTTGTCTCCAACGAAGTCGGCATGGGGATCGTGCCGGAGAACCGCTTGTCGCGGTCGTTCCGGGACGCGCAAGGCCGTTTGAACCAGGATATCGCATCGGTGTGCCATCAGGTCGTGTTTGTCGCTGCTGGACAGCCGCTTCTTCTCAAACCCTCGCATCAACCGGAGATCGGATTGTGACTTCTTCAACGCTTAAGCCGGGTCAGAAAATCCCGGCAACCATCGTGACCGGTTTTCTTGGCGCGGGAAAAACGACCCTGATCCGCAACCTGTTGCAAAATGCCGGCGGCAAGCGCATCGCGCTAATCGTCAACGAATTCGGCGATATGGGATTTGACGGCTCGCTGGTGAATGGATGCGCGGACCCGAGCTGTTCGGCAGAAGAAGTGGTGGAGCTGACCAACGGCTGCATTTGCTGCACGGTCGCCGATGACTTTCTGCCCACCATGGAAATGTTGCTCGCACGGGACAATCCGCCGGAGCATATCGTCATCGAAACATCCGGTCTTGCATTGCCACAGCCGCTGGTCCGGGCCTTTTCATGGCCATCGGTGAAGCCAAAAGTCACTGTGGACGGTGTTGTCACGGTCCTGGATGCAGCCGCGCTTGCTGAAGGACGGATAGCACTGGATGAAGCCGCGCTGGAAGCCCAGCGCGCAGCGGATGAGGCATTGGATCATGAAAGCCCGGTTGAGGAGCTATTCCAGGATCAGCTGCGCTGCGCGGATCTTGTGGTGCTGAACAAGGCCGATTTGGTCGCGGCCGATATTCTTGGGGGCGTTCAGGAAAAGATCGCAGCTGAGGTCCGCCCGGCGGTGCATATCGTTGCATCTGAGAAAGGCACTTTGCCGATCGAGGTTCTGCTCGGCCGCGGCTCAGCGGCTGAGGATGACATGGCCTCTCGCCATGAGCATCATCATCACCACCATGATGATGACCACCACCATGACCACGATGATCATCATCACGATCAGGACCACCATCATGATCATCATCACCACGATGACTTTGAAAGCCACGTGATTGAGGCTCCGGTCTTTGCGTCACTGAAGGAAGCCGAGGGGCAGGTGCTTCAGGCCATGGCATTGAAAGGTGTTCTTCGGATCAAAGGGGCCGTTCAGGTGGATGGCAAGGCCGCGCCGGCCATGGTTCAGGCGGTGGGCCCGAGGGTCGAGACCTGGTTCGCATCTGGTGCGGAGAGTGCCGGAAAACTGGTTGTGATCGGGCTCAAGAGCTTCGATTTGGGCGCCGTTCGCGGCGCGCTATCGGGTCTTGCAGAAGCAGCTGAGTGATTTCAGGCGCCTTTCATGCCGGAGTTGCCGGGCATTGTCCGGCAATTCATTGAAAGCCTTTTCTCACTAAAAAGCAGCGGCGGGTCACATGGTCCTGCCACGGGATGACATAAGAACGAGAAACCATCCAGATGCACATTCTCGCAAGCCAGACGCGCCGGATCGATGACGGGGGTGATGCTGTCGACCTCGGCCAGCAGCCTGCCGATATCCTGTTTTTGTCGGCGGCCGATACCGAGCTTGGAAGTCTGGCATCTGCACAATCTGGCTTGGGCGCGGATGCGCCAAGCCTGCGTCTTGCGAACCTGATGGCACTGTCGCATCCGTATTCGGTTGATCTTTATGCAGAGCAGACGGTTCGCGGATCCCGGATCGTGATCTTGCGTGTCCTCGGTGGAGTCGAATACTGGCGCTATGGGTTGGAGAGATTTGTTGAAGAGGCGCGCGCCAGCGGCATCGATCTTGTCGTCATACCCGGGGACGACAAATGGGATGACGCTCTCACAAGCCATTCGACGCGCGGCACGGAGGATGTGCGTCACATGTGGCGCTACTTCGTTGAGGGCGGACCTGAGAATTACGCCAACGCGTTGCGGTTTGCCGGTCATCTGATCGGGCTTACCGAAGAGCCTGCGCATGCGGTTCCGCTGCCAAGGGCTGGTATTTATCTGCCAGGTCATACCGCGCCAGGTCTGGAAATCTTGAGATCAACCTGGGTAGACCCGACAGCTCCTGTCGCTGCGATCACCTTTTACCGGGCGCTTGTGCAAGGGTCCCAGACCGCCCCTCTTGATGCTTTGGTATCCGCACTCGCAGAGGGCGGTGTCAATGCGCTGCCGGTCTTTGTCTCCAGCCTCAAGGAAGCGGAATCCATCGCTGTTCTGGATGCGTTGTTTGAAGAGGCAAAACCGGATGTGGTTTTGAACGGGACTGCTTTTGCTGTTTCAAAAGCCGGGATCGACCACCAGCCGACGCCGCTCGACAAATGGGGCAAGCCTGTCCTTCAGGTGGTGTTCTCGTCTTCATCCAAAGAGGGCTGGGAAGAGAGCGATCAAGGCCTGTCGATCCGCGATCTTGCAATGCACGTGGTGTTGCCGGAAATCGACGGCCGGTTGTTGACTCGGGCCGTGTCTTTCAAGGAAGAGGGTGTTTTTGACGCCGCGACGCAATCAACGCCCGTGAATTTCACCCCAGTGCCGGATCGGATGCGGTTCGTGGCCGACCTAGCCGCCAACTGGGCCCGGCTTGGCCGGGTTGCAATAAAAGACAAGAAGACCGCGTTGATCCTGGCAAACTATCCGAACAAGGATGGCCGTCTTGCCAATGGGGTCGGCCTTGATACGCCAGCCTCTTGCGTGTCTGTGCTCAAAGTCATGAAGAAGGCCGGATATGATGTCGGCAACGCTCCGGAAACCTCTGCGGACCTCATGAACGTTTTGACGACCGGCGTGACCAACGCTCTTGCGGAAAGGCAGGAGAAGGCGGGCTATGAGCGGCTGTCACTTACCGCTTATAACGCCGAATTTGCCAAACTGCCGGAGGCGGTCCGCACAGCCGTTGAGGATCGATGGGGCAAGCCGCAAGACGATCCGCATGTGTTCGACGGTGCGTTCCGGTTAGCGCTGCACCGGTTCGGCAATCAGGTCGTGGGCGTTCAGCCTGCGCGTGGCTACAATATTGATCCCAAAGAGACGTACCACGATCCGGATCTGGTGCCGCCACACCACTATTTTGCGTTCTATATCTGGCTTCGCCGGGAGTTTGGCGCTGATGCGGTGATCCATCTCGGCAAGCACGGAAATCTGGAATGGCTGCCCGGCAAGGCGCTGGCGCTGTCTGAAGGCTGTTTCCCGGAAGCCGTGCTTGGCCCAATGCCCAACATCTACCCGTTTATTGTCAATGATCCGGGTGAGGGGGCGCAGGCCAAGCGCCGCACATCCGCTGTAATCGTTGATCACTTGACGCCGCCGCTCACCCGGGCGGAAAGCCACGGCGTTGCCGAGGAGCTGGAGACCCTGCTTGATGAATACTACCTCGCAAGCGGTGTTGATCCTCGGCGGCTCAAGGCGCTGACCCAGGACATTCTGGATGCGGCCAGCCGGCACGGTCTCGACAAGGACATCGGCATCACCGACGAGATGGATGAAGACACCCGTCTTGCCCGGCTTGATGCGCATTTGTGTGATCTGAAAGAACTTCAGATCCGCGACGGCCTGCATATTTTGGGCGAGAGCCCGGAAGGCGATCTTCTGACTGATTTGCTGTCTGCGCTGGTGCGGGTCCCGCGTGGCGGTGAGGCACGGCAAAACAGTCTTCAGCGAGCGCTTTCAGAGGACTTGGGCTTTTCCGCATTTGACCCGCTCAATTGTGATTTTGCAGCACCTTGGACCGGACCAAAGCCGGACGTTCTGGCAAGTGTCTCTGATGCGCAATGGCGCTCAAATGGCGATACGGTTGAGCGGCTTGAACTGCTCGCACAGCAAATTATCGCGGGCGATGTAGTCGCGCCTTTAGAGTGGTCGGCGGTACAGCCGGTGCTCGCCGAAATTGAAGAACGGATCCGTTCTTCAGTGACTGATTCCGGAAAGTCCGAACTGGACGCAGTTTTGACTGCGCTGAATGGCGGGTTCGTTAAACCGGGGCCTTCCGGTGCGCCGTCTCGTGGCCGGCCGGATGTTTTGCCAACGGGTAAGAACTTCTATTCTGTCGATGTGCGGGCCGTTCCAACAGAAACAGCCTGGCGTCTCGGCCAGCAATCGGCCTCGCTGGTGGCCGAGCGATATTTTCAGGAAGAAGGCGAGTGGCCGGCATCGCTGGTATTGACCTGTTGGGGCACAGCCAATATGCGCACGGGCGGCGATGATATTGCGCAGGCGCTGGCGCTGATTGGTGCCAAACCGGTTTGGGAGACTGCCTCTGGGCGTGTCACAGGCTTTGAACTCCTGAAATTGTCGGAGCTCGGACGGCCGCGGATCGACGTGACCTTGCGCGTGTCCGGTTTTTTCCGCGATGCTTTCCCGCATCAGATGGATCTTTTTGACAGTGCTGTGCGGGCCGTCGGTCAACTGGAAGAGCCTGAGGATGCCAATCCCGTTGCCGCGCGCATGAAACAGGAGGCTGCCAAGTTGGCCGCTGCTGGCCTGTCGCCAGATGAGGCCCAGCGCCGGGCCGGGTTCCGGGTGTTTGGTTCAAAGCCCGGAGCCTATGGGGCCGGCCTACAGGCGTTGATCGACGAAGGGGTCTGGGATGAGCGCGGCGACTTTGCCGAAGCTTTCCTGACCTGGGGTGGTTATGCCTATGGCGGCGGTGCGTCTGGTGATCAGGCCCGCGGCGAGCTTGAGGGCCGGCTAGCCTCCGTTGATGCGGTTCTGCACAATCAGGACAACCGCGAGCACGACCTTCTCGACAGCGATGATTATTATCAGTTCGAAGGCGGTCTTGCGGCAACGGTGGAGCATCTCAAAGGCGACGCGCCAAAGATCTATCACAACGACCACTCGCGCCCCGAGCGCCCGGTGGTGCGGTCCTTGTCTGAGGAGATCGGCCGTGTCGTGCGCGGCCGGGCCGCCAACCCGAAATGGATCAAGGGCGTGATGCGTCACGGCTACAAGGGGGCGTTCGAGATGGTGGCAACGCTCGACTATCTCTTTGCGTTTGCCGCAACGACCAGGGCAGTTGGCGATCATCATTTTGATCAGCTCTATGAGGCCTATTTGGACGATGAAGTCGTGCGCGATTTTCTTCAAGACGCGAATCCGGCAGGCTACCAGGAAATGCTGGCACGGTTTCAGGAAGCGCTGGACCGGGGCCTCTGGACACCACGGCGCAATTCGACCCATGCTGCACTGAATGATTTGAACAAAACACAATAATCGGGAGACACACCATGACCGCCGATACGGATAAACCCGAGCTTACGGAAGACGAACTCAACGCGCGCCATGCGGAAAAAATGCGCAAGAAAAAAGCCGCGCGCGACAAGATCATGGCGACCAAGACCATCGAAAAAGGCCTTGTGATCGTTCACACCGGCAAGGGCAAGGGCAAGTCGACGGCCGGGTTCGGCATGGTGTTTCGCTCGCTCGGTCATGGTCACAAGGTGGGCGTTGTCCAGTTCGTGAAAGGCCGGATCGAGACCGGCGAACGCATGGCGCTGGAACGGTTCGATGACTTGGTGACCATCAAACGGATGGGGGAAGGGTTCACCTGGGAAACCCAGGACCGCCAGCGGGACATCGACGCGGCTCAACAGGCCTGGGACGCTGCCAAGGACATGATCCGCTCTGGAGACTTCCGGCTGATCCTGTGTGATGAACTCAACATCGTGCTGCGCTACGACTATCTCGACATCAACGAGGTCGTTGACTTCCTGAAGAATGAAAAGCCGGAAGACGTTCATGTGGTTATCACCGGACGGAACGCCAAGGACGAGTTGCTGGAGGTGGCCGACCTTGTGACGGATATGACGCAGGTCAAGCATCCGTTCCGGTCCGGCGTGAAGCCGCAAGAAGGCATTGAGTTCTAAGACCGAACGATGCCTTACACAGTTGCACGCGCCAGCAGCGCGGATTCTCACGAGATCGCGCTGCTGCTGCGCGCGTCCATTATTGAGCTCTGCGGGCTTGACCATGGCGACAATCCCGATCGCTATAAAGCCTGGCTGAAAAACAAAACCGCGCCGAATGTAGAAAGCTGGATCGATGGTCCGGGGGCAGCGTTTGTCGTCCAGGATCAGGACAAACGCATTCTCGGCTTTGCGATGGGGACACCCTCGGGACACATCCCCTTGATGTACGTGCTCCCGGATGCGCGCTTGACCGGGGTGAGCAAGACCTTGATGCGGGCGCTTGAAGACACGTTTCGCGACCGCGGTCTGGATGAGGCTCATCTCTCCAGCACGCTCACGGCAGAGCGCTTTTATAAATCCCTTGGATATGCTGAAACCGGAGAGACCAAAACACAGTTGGACATGACCTTCCGGTGTTTCAAAAAGGGCCTTTGAAATGAGCAAGCTGTTTGATCATAACGTTCGCAGCGCGTCCCCGGACCATGCAGAGATCGTGCGCAAGTACGAACTTTACCGGACGATCGTGGAGTTTCTCGCAGCGCTCATGTTCGTGATCGGCAGCATTTTCTTCTTCTACGAGAGCCTGCTTTATGCCGGAACCTGGTTGTTTCTGATCGGCTCGATCCTTTTTGGTGTCCGGCCAACCATCCGGCTCCTTCTGGAACTGAAACTCGCCAATCTCCCGGTGCCAAAAGAATTCCGGCCATATGGCGCGCCGCCGGTTGATGAGCCTGTGCGCCGATGACACACAGCACTGGCCGCCGTACACCGGCTCTCATGATCCAGGGGACCGGTTCCAATGTCGGCAAGAGCTTGATAGTTGCCGGGCTGTGCCGCCTCTTTGCCAACCGCGGCATGACTGTCCGCCCGTTCAAGCCGCAAAACATGTCCAACAATGCCGCGGTGACCTCTGACGGCGGCGAGATCGGCCGGGCACAGGCCCTGCAGGCGATGGGCTGCCGTGTGCCTTTGACCGTGCATATGAACCCGGTTCTTCTAAAGCCGGAAACGGATACCGGCGCGCAGATCATCGTTCAGGGCAAGCGCTTCGGCACGATGCGCGCCCGCGAATATGGCAAGCAGAAAGCAGAGCTTTTACCGAAGGTTCTGGAAAGCTTCTCAAAACTTCAATCTGACGCCGATTTGGTCATCGTGGAGGGCGCGGGCAGCCCTGCCGAAATCAACCTTCGGGCAGGCGACATCGCCAATATGGGCTTTGCGGAAGCAGCTGACCTGCCTGTTGTCCTATGCGCTGACATTGACCGGGGCGGCGTGATTGCCTCGGTGGTCGGCACCCACGCAGTGCTGGAGCCGTCCGAGCAGGACCGCATCAAGGCGTTCTTCATCAACCGGTTTCGCGGCGATCCGAGCCTCTTTGACGACGGGATGCGCGAAATCGCCCAGCGCACCGGCTGGCAGGGGATTGGCGTGGTGCCGTGGTTTGCGGATGCCAACAAACTGCCGGCAGAAGACGCGCTCGATCTTGCAAGCGGTGCGGGCAACGGCGGGATCAAAATTGTTGTTCCGGTGATTTCCCGGATTGCGAATTTCGATGATCTCGACCCCCTGCGGATGGAGCCGGATGTTTCGCTTGAGCTGATCGGACCTGGAACGCCCTTGCCGGGAGATGCAGATCTCGTCCTTCTGCCCGGATCCAAATCAACCATTGGCGATTTGGCGTTCTTCCGGGCGCAAGGCTGGGACATTGACCTGGCAGCTCACGTGCGCCGGGGCGGCCATGTTCTCGGGATTTGCGGCGGTTATCAGATGCTGGGTAAAACCATCTCTGACCCGGATGGCATCGAGGGAACGGCGGGAACTGTCGAAGGACTTGGGCTGCTAGATGTCGAAACGATGCTGACGCCGGATAAATCGCTTGTCGAGGCTGAGGGCAAGCATCTGGCATCAGGTGCCAGTGTCAAAGGATACGAGATCCATATTGGCCGCACGTCCGGGCCTGATTGCGCGCGGCCATACCTTCACATCCGTGATGCGGGCGGAACACCGAAACTGGACGGGGGCCAATCATCAGATGGCCGGATTGCCGGGACCTATTTGCATGGGCTTTTCACCGATGATGGTTTTCGGAAAGCCTATCTGAAAGGCTTCGGGGCCTTGTCCGACCTCGCCTACGAACACCAGATTGATGTCGTGCTTGATGATCTGGCGAAGCATTTGGAGGGTGTACTGGACACCGAAGCGATTTTGGAGATCGCAATTAACCGATAGGCCGGGCGACTTTTTTAGGGAGTTCTTATGGAATACATTGGGGCTGTTTTGGTCCGGCTATTCGCCATATTTCTGCTGGTTAGCAATTTGAGCACTTTGTTGAGTTTTGCTTACTTCGCCGCAAATTCCGATCCAGCCCTTCAAATTGTGTCCTTTGGCGCTGTCGGCGGTGGTCTGCTCATAGCCGGTCTGCTGTTCTTCTTTCCGCAACTTGTTTTACGCGGTTTGAAAACACCTGATCCGCAAGCAGAACCGGATCGCATCCCATCTGAAAATATGCTGCAGATCGGGATGGTTGTTATTGGTCTCTACTTCACAGTTCGCGGTCTGCAATCCTTGTTCAACGCCGTCTTGTTCAAGTCTTATATGGCCTCTCAACCGCCTTCGGCTGTTCTGGCTATCCCGGAATTTGGCAACGGATTGTTCACGCTGGGATTTGGTGTGTTCCTGATCGTTGGCGCACGCCAAATGTCTAGCTTCATCCTGAGATTAAGGCGGTTTTGAGTGACCGCGCTTCTTTCCGAACGATATGAAGCGCTGCGAGCAAATCGGGCAGTCTGGTACTAGATATCGTCCTCAGCCCCGTTCCCAGAGCACCATCTGATTGTTCGCCGGCATGGCATGATCGGCGGTGAATTTCAGACCTGCTTTTTGGGCAAGTGCGTCGAGCGCTTCGAAATCGCGGATACCGCTTACCGGGTTCCAGCTTTTCAGTTGGACATCAAAGGCGGCATTGCTGTCGGTAGTAAATTCGCCGCCGTACTTGAGCGGTCCGTAGACGCACAGAGCGCCGTTCTTTGTGCTCAGCACTTCGCCGGCGCGGGTGAAAAACTGCTCCACATGCTCAAATGACATGATGTGCAATGTGTTGGCGGTGAAGATTGCGTCAAAGGCCTCCGGACCATTCGGGGCTGGCAAGGGCCATGGCGGCGCAGCGACGTCGAGCGCGAGCGGGGCCGGTGTCCGGTCGTTACCGTCCTGTTTCAGCCGTTCAGTGATGCCCGGAACGTTGTCCGGCAAATCACTGCATTGCCAAGTGATGTGCGGCAAGGCGTTCGTGACGTGTACCGCATGCTGGCCGTTTCCGCTGCCGATCTCCAGAACCTTTGTCCGGTCCACCAGAATGGGCCGTAAGGTCCCCAGGATGATGTCCTTGTTACGATCAGCGGCAGCAGAAAAGGGGAGCATGGGTTTGTCTCTCAAATCAGGAAAAGGACAGCCAGAAACAGAACAAGCGCGGCTTCGACACCATACGCACCGACAAGAACCTTGAGGCCGCGTGAGATGTCATCAGCCGTTGCGTCCCGGCGCCCGTCTGCATTCATGTAGGGATCATCGACCGTGTATCCAGGATAGGTCCTTGGGCCGGCCAACGCCAAACCAAGCGCCCCGGCCATTGCCGCTTCCGGCCAGCCGGCATTGGGGGAGCGGTGCTGTTTCGCATCCTGAACCATTGCGGAGAAACTTTTTCGGATGGATCCACCGGCAAGTGGTGCGGCAAGCGCCAGGAACAGACCCGACAAACGGGAGGCTGGAAGATTGATCAAGTCATCGAACCGTGCCGATGCCCAGCCGAAATCAGAATACGTCTCGTTCTTGTGGCCGATCATGCTGTCTGCCGTATTCACAGCTTTGTAGGCGATCAGGCCCGGCAACCCCAGAACCGCAAACCAGAAAACCGGTGCGACAATGCCGTCGGAGAAATTCTCGGCGCAGGATTCGATCGCAGCGCGGGAAACACCGGCTTCATCCAAGGTGTTCGGGTCCCGGCCGACGATCATGGCAACAGCCTGCCGGCCGCCAGAAAGCCCGCTGTTTTGCAAGCCGTCTCTCACCGCCGCAACGTGGTCATAAAGGCTTTTTTGAGCGATCAACACCGCTGCGATGATCACGATCAGGAGTTCACCAAACGGGATTGCGGCCGCCAATTTCTGAAAGAGGACGCCCAGCGCCAGACTGCTGATCAATAGGATCAGCAAGGTCACGATCCCGGTGAAGCGGCGGACCTGAGGGCGCCAGTCTTTGCGGTTCAGCATTTGATCAAGCGCCGAAATAACCTTGCCAATCCAAACCACCGGATGCGGCAGACGGCGCCAGAGGCAGTCCGGATCGCCTATTATCCCGTCGAGAATCAGGGCGGCGAGAAGCAGCCAAAGCGCGTTTTCATAAAGCAGCATGAGTGCTGGTTAGAGGTCTTTTTGAGCCGCTGCAAGCGCGTCGGTCAGGCGGGCCAGATTTTCAGCGCCACCCGGCAGGCCGAAGCGGATCCAGGTTGGTGCATAGTCGAAGATCCGGGTCCAGATCCGCTGTTTGGCGAGCGCGTCATGCAGCTTGGCGGCAGATCTTGTCCCGGCAAGCGCGTAAAGCGGGGTTCCTCCAAAAACGCTCAACATGTTCTGTTGCAGCGCCAGTGTGAGATCGGCCATTTCGTCGGCCAGTTGGCGGCTCATCGATTTCTGCCAGGCTTGGTCTTTCAGCGCCGTGGCGCCGAGTTCGAGAGCCGGGCCGCTGAGGCACCAGCTTTCCAGAAGGGCTGAGACCTTTGCGGTCATCGGCGTTGGTCCCGCCAGGAAACCGAGGCGCAGTCCGGCCAGACCAAAGAACTTGCCGAAGGAACGCAAGATCAGGATGTTTTCATCACCAATGTGCGGTAGAAGACTTGAACCGGGCATGACATCTGCAAAGGCTTCGTCCACCACGAGGTACCCGCCGCGCTCCGTCAAAGTTCTGGCGATCTCCAGAAGGCTTTTGACATCAACAAGTTGACCGTCGGGATTGTTCGGATTGACGAGCAGAACGATTTTCGCATCGGCCGGTAGGGCGTATATGCTGGACAGCTCGACTGGTTTGCGGTCGTCCCGTGTCCAGACGTCCGCATGGCTGGTGTAAGTCGGGGCTGCGAGCGCAACTGGGCCTTGGGGCAGAAGCTGCGGCAACACTGACAAGAGCAACTGCGTACCGGGCCCTGCGGCAAGTCCAAGATGATCCGGGACAGCATAGGCCTGGCGTGCGGCGCCAATAAGCTGATCCTGGGCTGATTGTGCGGGCAGGGACGTCCAGGCTTTGTCTGAAAATTGGTCCGGGACTGGATAGGCATGCGGATTGATTCCGGTCGACAAGTCGAGCCACTGGTCAGGTGTCCCGCCAAAGCGCTCGATTGCTTCGCTCAAATCTCCGCCGTGCTTCATGACCCGGTCAGTCCTGTTTAGTGCGCAAGCCGCATTGTTGTCCAAGGCTGCTATCTAGCGGATATCAATGATAAAAGTACAGGCGGATCGCGACCTCGGCTGCGGTAGAAACGGCACATAAGACAAAGCTGGGGTCTTATGCGTGGGAAAAAGACATTGTCGAATTGGCCAAGTCGCCAAGGCCTGCAGATCAAGTTACCAATTCTCGTGTGTTTTTTGCCCGTTGGGTTCCAGTCAAGGGAGACGCAATGTTCGGATCACGTGCTGTGCTGGTCTTGGTCCTGATGATCTGGATAACTGCAAGTGCGGGTGTTCAGGCACAGCAGGTCGTGCGGCTTGGGATCGAACATTATGATGATGGCGAAGACCGGTATGAAGTTTCCTTGCTAAAACTGGCCTTGGCGCATTCCGGAGAGGATGCCGTCCTTGAGGTGGTTTCGCTTGGCGATACGACGCAGAAGCGCGTGTTGATCGAGTTCGAGCAGGGCCGCTCCAACTTCGATGTGTTTTACAGCGGCGGATCGCCGGAACGCGAACAGCGTTTTGAGCAGATCGACATCCCCTTGAGCCGTGGCCTGCTCGGGCACCGCATATTTGTGACCCGCAAAGATCAGCTGGATCGCCTGGCGCAGATTGAGACCCTCGACGAGTTTCGCGACTATGCCGTAATTGGCTCAGGCTTTGGCTGGCCGGACACGGATATTTTCAGGGCAGCTGGGTTTAAGGTTCTGCCGGCAGAGTGGAAAAACATCTGGCGGATGCTGTCTGTTGGCCGCACGAACGTTTTTAATCTCGGTGTCCATGAAGCTCATGCGGAAAGAGCGAATTTCGATGCGATCTATCCAAACCTCACCGTCGATAACAATCTGCTGGTGAAATACCGCTTCGGGTTTTTCTTCTACGTACAAAAAGACAACCGTGCTCTTGCAGATCTGATCGAACGCGGACTGGAGCGGGCTTACGAGACCGGTGCGTTCATGCAGCTTTTCGAGCGCCATCCACGCATACAGCGGGCATTGGACCATATCCGGCAAAACGATTTGACCGTTCTGGAGATCCCCAATCCTTATTTATCCGACCGGCACAGAGCGATCCCGGACCGGTATTGGCATGACGTGAAATAGCTTTGCTTTATATTGACACGTGGCGGCGCATGGCTGAAAATAGAACAAAATAAGAACATTTGACTGTGCGCAGGATAGAATTGACCATGTCTCACCCAAGGCGAACCCGGTCTCCATTGGATTTTGACCGGGATAAGTTACTGCAATCATTGGGAAGTGCCCGTGCGGCGCTGATTGAGGCGCATCGAAGCATGAAACCGAAGTCAGGACTTGCGCGCTCCGCGGATGCGGTCGTGTCTGAAATCGATGAATTTGCCCTGGTTCTGACCGGATCGCGCGACTTTTTTCATCTGAAAGCCCACGGAACACCGCCATCCAAGGACGACACAAGCTAAGGCTTCTGGCCCTGGAAGATCAGATCAGCGTCATACGGCTTTTGCTGACACAGGTATTTCTGCAAGGCCATGCTGCGTTTCATGAACCAGCTGATCCACAACGGCCTCCAGTTTCGATCGGTCGATCAGGCTGTCTTCCGTTATGTCTCCTGCAAGTGCCAGCTGTCGATCCGCTGATGTACCGCGCTCTGCAATCGTCCGGATGTGGGCGATCTCCGCTTCACAGCCAAAAAATGCAGCATCTGGGGCCACCAGCTCGCTGATTTCGCCGACCAGATCCTTGAATGCGATGGATTTCTTCTGGCCGAAGTCGATCAGGTTGGCAGCCGAGCCATGCCTCTGCGCCTGCCAGCGGTTTTCGGCGAGCAGGAACCTGGAATAGTGCCGCCATCCCTGATTGGCGCGCCGCAGGCGGTAGAGCATCCGGCACAGGCACCGGAAAAGCGCTGCAATGGCAACGGCATCTTCAACGCACGGGCAGACATCCGTCACCCGCATTTCAAGGGTCGGAAACCGATCGGAAGGTCGAAGGTCCCACCAGATCTTGGTCGCATCCTCGATGACGCCAGCTTGAACCAGCATGTCGATGGTGTGGCGGTAGTCTTCGTGGCTCTCAAATCGCGGCGGCAATCCGGTACGGGGCAGCTCGTTGAAAACCGAAAGCCGGTAGGATTTCAGCCCCGTGTTCCGGCCCCGCCAGAAAGGCGAAGATGTGCTGAGCGCCAGAAGATGAGGCAGGAAGTAGGTCAGTTGATTGAAAAGATCGACGCGCAGCTCTGCATCTTCAATGCCGATATGAACATGCATGCCGCAGATCAGGAGGCGCTTGGCGACAACCTGCATGACCCTGGCCAGATCGTTGTAGCGTTCCTTGTCGGTGTGTGGCTGCTCGGTCCATTCCGCAAAGGGGTGGGTCGAGGCGGCAATAGGCGCCAGGCCATGCCGGGCGGCCTCATCGGCTATGGTTTTGCGGAAATAAGCCAGTTCTGCCTTCACCTCGCCAAGCGTCATGCAAACCGGAGTGCCAACTTCGATCTGGCATTGAAGAAATTCGGGACTGACCCGTCCTTCCAGTGCGGTTTCGCAGGCTGAAAACAACTCGGATGGCGGGGAGCTCGCGATTTTGCGGCTCGCGCGGTCGACCAGAAGATATTCTTCCTCAACCCCGATGCTGAAGCTGGGTTCTTTCATGTAAACAACTTGCGGGAGCAAGCTTTGCAGGGTCAAGCATGAATTATTGCGGAGTGTACCATTGATATTGCGGTGAGAGCCCTCGTGTGGCCCCGGCGCAGTCAGGTTGACCGGATGGCGGACACTCAAAACACCAGGACAGATGCAGCGCGGATCTGCGCTCGGTGACCTAGACCGGCCTGAGAATTTGAAATTGTCGAAGGAAAATGGAGGCCCCGACCGGAATCGAACCGGTGTACACGGATTTGCAATCCGCTGCGTCACCACTCCGCCACAGGGCCCCTCGGTGGTGTGCCGCGCCTTATCAAACACTTGGCGCGGCAGGTCAAGTCCTGATTGATTGGCTGATGACATTTCCACTGTGACACCCGTGGAAAGGTCTGTATGACTGATTGTCAGCGGTAAAAAATCTCCCGGATTTCAAAGGGTTTGGTGATAGAGCCGCATCTGGTGCTTGTCAGGGCGGGTTTGCCTCGGTATGGAACCAGCCGAAGAGGTGCCGGGACGCCGGCAATTCAAGCGAGGGCCGATATGACGGACTTTAACCAGTCCCGCCGCAAGATGGTGGACAACCAGTTGCGTACCAACGATGTGACGGATCACCAGATCCTGGATGCAATGGAGGTGGTTCCGCGCGAACGGTTCGTTCCTGCATCCAAGCGAGCAGTGGCCTACATCGATGAAGACCTGCCCATTGGTGCCTCCGGGTCCGGCCGGTACTTGATGAAGCCGCATATCTTCGGAAAGCTGATCCAGCTGGCGCAAATCAGTGCGGACGACATTGTGCTCGTGATTGGAGCCGGCAGCGGCTACAGCACGGCGGTCGCGGCAAAACTGGCGGCATCTGTCGTTGCTCTGGAAGAAAACGCGGAACTGGCCCGCGATGCTGGCGATCTCCTTGTGGATCTCGGAACTGAAAACGCGGTCGTTGTTGAAGGTCCGCTGGTGGATGGCTACGCTGCGGAAGGCCCATACGACGTTATTCTGATTGATGGTGCGGTTGAAGTTCTGCCCGAGGCTTTGCTGAAACAGTTGAAGTCCGACGGCCGCCTTGTCGTCATCGAAGGCCAGGGCGGGGCAGGTGTTGCCAAGCTTTATCAGAAATCAGGCGAAGCGGTGAGCGGACGTTTTGCGTTTAATGCATCGGCAGCCTTGCTTCCCGGTTTTGCTCAAGCCGCAGAATTCACCTTTTAAAGGTCTGTTATAAGAGTTATTTCCGGTCTGATCTGAAGACCGGGGCTGATCGGCCAGTGTCACGTGTTGTGTTACGCAGCGTGCTCCGTTGGAGCCTGTTGCCCATAAGCCGCACTGGAAGATTTTCATTAAATCTGGGCTCGTGCCGGTTGAAGATGGACACCGGTGAGTTTACTCAGGTTTTGAGTGTACGTGGGTGAGCCGGAAGGAGTGTGGAGTGTCTGGTCGTTCAAGGGTGAAAGCAATGGCACTATCGAAAGGACTGATGAGCGGGGTTGCCGCTGTCGTCTTGTCCGGCTTCATTGCGTCCTCGGCCGGTGCCGACACGATCCGTGATGCGCTGTCTCTCGCTTATGCGAACAACCCGACCCTGAACGCGGCCCGGGCCCAGTTGCGCGGTGTCAACGAAAACGTGCCGCAAGCTCTGGCCGGTTGGCGGCCAACGGCTTCTGCGGCGCTGGCGGCCGGCGGTGTTCGCTCCTCAGTGAATGGCCGGCAGGCTTACCGCAACAATGCGGCTATCTCATTGACTTTGAGCCAGGCGGTCTTCCGCGGCTTCCGAACAGTAAACTCCACGCGCCAGGCTGAGGCTGTTGTCCGTGCCCAGCGCGAAAGCCTGATGTCAAGCGAGCAGGACACGCTTCTCAGCGCCGCGACCGCCTACGTTGATGTGATTCGCGACACAGCGCTCGTTTCCCTTCAGCGCAGCGATCTTGCGTTCCTTCAGGAGCAGGTGCGTGCAGCGCGCGATCGGTTTGATGTGGGTGAGGGAACCCGGACCGACGTCTCCCAGGCAGAAGCGCGTGCTGCGGAAGCTCAGGCATCGTTGAACACGGCGCTTGCCAATTTGAACACCAGTCGGGCGATCTACCGTCAGGTGATCGGTGTTGATCCGAAGAGCCTGTCGGCGGACACATCCATCACACGTCAGGTTCCCAAGTCCCTGGATGTCGCACTTCAGACCAGTGAAGAAAAGCAGCCTTTGATCCAGCAGGCACTACATCTTGTTGATGCTGCGATCTTCAATGTGAAGGCCATTGAGGGTGAGCTGCTTCCGACTGTCACCGTTGATGCAAGCGTTGGCCGGAGCTGGAACCCGTCGAACACGGTTGATCTCAACAACAATGCGCAGATCTTCGGTAATGTCAGCATTCCGATCTATCAGGGTGGCGGCGTTTATTCGCGTGTGCGTCAAGCCAAGGAAGAGCTGGGTCAGACCCGTCTTCAGCTGGACGTTGCCCGCGATCAGGTCCGCGCAAATGTGATCACCGCTTGGGGGATCTTCCAGGCGGCCGAAGCGTCAATCGTAGCGGCGCGTGCGGCGGTCGAAGCGCAGCAGCTGGCTCTTGAAGGGGTGATCGAAGAGCAGCGCGTTGGTCAGCGGACAACCCTGGACGTCTTGGATGCGCAGCGCGAACTGGTCATTCAACAGTCCAATCTTGTGACTGCACAGCGGAACCGGATCGTTGGTGGTTATCAGCTTGTCGCTGCCGTTGGTCATCTGGATGCTGAAACACTCGGGCTGAATGTCTCCATCTACAATCCAGAACAGCACTACAAGTCCGTGCGTGGCAAGTGGATTGGCCTGCGGACACCGGATGGCCGCTGAAACCGGCCTTTAGGTCTGTGGCAAATGCACATGCATCCATGAAACCGGCTTTGGCCGGTTTCTTCGTTTTTGGCGTTTGCGCGGACCGATTCGGTTTGCATTTACCCAAAAGTTTACAAAAAGTGGACTTAAAAGGGGAAAAGCCTATCTCAGGCCGTGCGGTTGCTTTGCGCGTTTCCAGTTGATCCGCATAATTTCCTTAACGAATCATCCGGGGGACTTCTGGTTGGAGCGTAGAGTAGCCAACAAGTACGGGGGACGTCATGTCACAGGCGAGCAAGGCTGAAGAGCCGTCGATGGAGGAGATCCTCGCATCGATACGCCGGATTATATCTGATGAAGACTCCCAGAGCGCGGACTCCGGCAATGAACAAGCAGATGAAACCCCAGTAGAAGCAAAGGCGGAGGATGATATGGGTGATGCCTCCGAGATGTCGCAAGACGACCTCGACAAGCTGTTCGATATGGACGGTGATGACGATGTCGCTGAAGACGAAGGCGCGGATGACATGGCTGCGGCCATGATGGCCGACGCTGCGGAAGATGAGAGCGATGCGGGCGACGACGACGTCCTCGAACTGACGGAAGAACTTGCGGTCGAATCCACCGATGATCTGGATATGGTCGACGGGCTCGCAGAAGATCTCGACAATGTTGACGGTGACGTTTCCTTCGCTCCGGATCCAGAGCCTGCCGAAGACCTCATGACACCGCCGGAGCCGGAGGCCGAGCCGGAAGCCTTGTTCGAGCCGGAAGAACCGGTGATCCAGTCCAAGCCTATTCCGGATGATCTGCCGGATGTGGCGCCTGAAGACTATCTGACATCCGCTGCGACAGGGCAGGCGGTTCACGCGGCGCTTGACAATTTTTCTGACATGTTGATCAGCACGAAAGCTCAGACCATCGAAGAGATGGTTCGTGACATGCTGCGTCCGATGATCAAGGCTTGGCTCGATCAGAACCTGCCGCCCATGGTTGAGCAGATGGTCAAGAAGGAGGTCCAGCGTGTAATTCGCCGCCGCGACTGATCCTGCATGTACATCGGATATATGGGATATTACAGGGGCGACCGGAGACGGCAGCCCCTGAAGTCCGTTTGGGCAATGCCTGTACAAAGCTCGTACCACTCGCACCCCGTACACGCTTGCCGAATGTTTCCGTCCTGAAAAGCTGAACGCAGTTTCGCAATATCGTTGCCGCTGAAGCGGAGAGGGCCAACCGATAACGGCTTGCCGAAGAGCAGCAGCCCGATGTTGCGTGCGGCCAATCGGTCCCGCTCGCGCACGCTTTCATTGTGACAATGGCAGGTGGGGTCATTGAGCATCGGGACGCAAATGTCGTCCGGACCATCGACCAGTTTGATGGCCTCACCATCGTTGAGGCGATTGATAATAGCTTTGTAGGCTTCCACGAAAGCAGGGGTGTAGCCCTTTCCGGCGAAGGTCAGCATACATAGAAGATGGTGTGCGCGGAGGCAGATGGTCATGAGATCAGGCGTTTTACCGGCTTGTTGTGTGGTTTTGCCGAGGTTGGCAGGTTACTCGGGTTCGCCAGAGAACTTATGCCAGTAATAATCGGGAAGTGCAGCCGTTTCCGGGGTCAGATTGGGGTTGTCGAAGCGGATTAGCCGACGACTGTCGAGATGGAGTTCCGCGAAAATCTCCCGGATCATCGGGTGTGTCCGGAAGTACTGGATGAAACTGCCGTCCTCATATGCGGTCACCAGGCCCGTTTCGATGATCTCCGCGAGATCTGCGTTGTGCTTGCCGGTGAAAAAATAGAACGGAAACCGGTCGTAGATCAGAACAACTTCCTGCTCGATGTCATAGTCCAGCTGGCTGTATTCCGCTCGCTCGCTCAGGATTTCCACTGAAGCTCGTGGAAATGCATCGGCGTCCGCCGAAGCGATCATCGGATAAAGATGGCTTTTCCGAGCAGTCTTTACCGTCAACCCGGCGCCTTCAAGGATCGCTATGTCTCCCCAGTCGATGCCTTGAAGGAACGTCATGTTCTGGAGGTCGCCGACCGTGTTGACCGATAAATACTTGTCCTGGCTGCCTTTTGGAATCGCGTTGATCCGGGCACCAATCAGACCGCGCACCAGTGGGACGCGGATCGGCAGAGCAATCTCTTCGTAGTGCTTTGAAGTGCCCGCCGCATAGAGATTGAACTCCGAACTCGCCGGGTCAGTGAGTTTTTCCATCACTTCTACAGCGGTGAGGTCTTTGGAATTTTCAGGCAATACGATCTTGAACGGGCGGTCCTGTTTGGAGAGGGCAAGCTCCAGAAGCGGGACCGTGTATTCCGGGATTGAGGCAAGCTGCGGCAGGCGTATTTCAATCGTCTGGTCGGCTGCTGCCGGCCCTGCAAAAAACAGTGTGGCCATCAAACCGATGATACCGCATCTGGGTATCGTCATTCGAAGCTCCTTCCCGGTGCGCAGCTGGCGCAGGTGTCGTACACCGGATTAGACGACGAAATTTCTACTCAAAACCTAATTCCAGCTGAGAAACCGAACAAGCAACCTTGGGTAAGGGGCTATCAGATCCTTGCACTGAGCGTCGATTGGTTAGAGCAACACAATCGTTTATGGCCTTGGACGGGATAGAAGCGCCGGACCATACCTCTTAGGCGGTTGACTTGCGGGGCGGCTTCCGATTTACACGGGAACTCACGATTTTCTGGACAACTTCCCCATTGAGTGACCCTGATGCTGGATAAGACCTACGATGCGGCCAGCGTTGAGCCGCGGATTTACGAAACCTGGGAAAAGGCGGAGGCCTTCAAGGCCGGAGCCGGTGCCAAGGACGGTGCCGATGCCTTTACCATCGTAATTCCGCCGCCGAACGTGACAGGCTCCCTGCACATGGGCCATGCGCTGAACAACACGCTGCAGGATATCTTGGTCCGCTGGAAGCGCATGCAGGGCTATGACGTCCTGTGGCAGCCGGGCACCGACCATGCTGGCATTGCAACGCAAATGGTTGTTGAACGTGAGCTTGCGGCGGACAACAAGCCAAGCCGCCGGGACATGGGCCGGGAGGCCTTTGTTGAGCGTGTTTGGGAGCAAAAACGCAAGTCGGAAGGCACGATCCTCGGTCAGCTGAAGCGTCTTGGCGCGTCCTGTGACTGGAGTCGGACTGAGTTCACCATGTCACCGAACCTGTCGGACGCAGTCCTGAAGGTCTTCGTTGATCTCTACAAGGAAGGCTTGATCTACAAGTCCAAGCGGCTCGTCAACTGGGATCCGAAGTTCGAGACGGCGATTTCCGATCTGGAAGTCGAGAACATCGAAACCGATGGCCATATGTGGCACTTCAAGTACCCGCTGGCCGGCGGTGAAACCTATGAGTATGTCGAGAAGGATGAAGACGGCAACGTCACGCTGCGCGAGACGCGCGACTACATCTCGATTGCGACGACCCGCCCTGAAACAATGTTGGGCGACGGCGCCGTTGCCGTTCACCCGGGGGACGAGCGCTACAAGCCGATCATTGGCAAGCTCTGCGAAATTCCTGTCGGGCCGAAGGAACACCGCCGCCTCATCCCGATTATCACCGATGAATATCCGGATCCCGATTTCGGCTCCGGTGCGGTGAAGATCACCGGTGCGCACGACTTCAACGATTATCAGGTCGCCTTGCGCGGCAAAATCCCGATGTACCGTCTGATGGACACCCAAGGGGCCATGCGGGCTGATGGCGCGCCGTATTCTGAGGAAGCGAAAAAAGCCCAGGCGATCATCGACGGCGCGGAGATGACAATCAACGAGATTGACGAGATCAACATCGTTCCCGATGAGCTGCGCGGTCTTGACCGGTTTGCCGCCCGCAAGCGCGTCATTGACCAGATTACAGCGGAAGGCCTCGCTGTTATGGTTCCGGCCGATCATCCGGACGTTGCCTGGATGAAGGGCAAAGCGCCGGAGTGGGACGACAAGGGCAAGGCCAAGGTCCAAAAACTTGGCGACGACGAGGAAGGTCCGGCAGAGCTTCCAATGGTCGAGTCCAAGAAGATCATGCAGCCGTTCGGCGACCGCTCAAAGGTCGTGATCGAGCCGATGCTGACCGACCAGTGGTTCGTCGACGCCAAGACACTGGCGGAACCGGCGCTGAGGGCAGTTCAGGACGGGGATACAAAATTCGTTCCCGGCAATTGGGACAAGACCTACTACAACTGGCTGAACGACATTCAGCCTTGGTGTATTTCGCGCCAACTCTGGTGGGGCCACCAGATCCCGGTTTGGTACGACGAAGAGGGCAACGAATACTGCGCGATGAGCGAGGAGGAAGCCGTCGAAATGTCAGGCGGCAAGACCTTGAAGCGCGACGAAGACGTGCTCGACACGTGGTTCTCGTCCGCGTTGTGGCCGTTCTCCACGCTCGGTTGGCCGCATCAGACACCGGAACTTGAGCGCTACTACAAGACGGACGTTCTGATCACCGGCTTCGACATCATCTTCTTCTGGGTCGCCCGGATGATGATGCAGGGCATCCACTTCATGAAGGAAGTGCCGTTCCACACTGTCTACATCAACTCGATTGTGGTCGATAAGAACGGGAAGAAGATGTCCAAGTCCTTGGGCAATGTTCTCGACCCACTGGATCTCATCGCGTCTTATGGTGCGGATGCGACCCGCTATGCCTTGGCGAGCCAGGAAGTACAGGGGCGCCGGACACTGCGCATGTCTGATCAGGCAGCGGAAGGCGGCCAGCGCTTTGCTACCAAACTCTGGAACGCTGCCCGTTTTGCAGAGATGAATGGCTGTGGCCGGGTAGAAGGGTTTGATCCGTCGAGCGCGAGCCATACGCTCAATCGCTGGATTGCGACCGAAATGGGCAAGTGCATTGCCGAAGTCACCAAGGCGCTTGAAGATTACCGCTTCAACGATGCCTCCGGAGGCATCTACCGGTTCACCTGGAACACATTCTGCGACTGGTACCTGGAGCTTGCCAAGCCGATCTTCAACGGGGATGATGTGGCAGCCAAGGCCGAAACACGCGCAACGGCGGCCTGGGCCATCGACGAGATCCTGAAAGTGTTGCATCCGTTCATGCCGTTCCTGACCGAAGAGCTTTGGGAGCGTCTAGGCGACGAGGGCCAGAAAGCGGACAAACTGTTGATGCTGAGCGCGTGGCCGAAGCCGCTGGTCAGCGATGAGACGGCTGCCGGGGAAATTAACTGGCTGGTTGATTTGATCTCTGAAATCCGCTCGGTCCGTGCGGAAATGAACATCCCGGCTGGCGCGAAGGTTCAGCTGGTTGTTGTCGGGGCCAATGACGTGACCAAGAGCCGGATTGCAACCCATGAACCTGCGATCCAGCGTTTGGCGCGTGCCGAAGACATCTCGACGGCCGATACGGCTCCGGCTGGATCTGCGCAGATCATCATTGGTGAAGCGACAATTTGCCTGCCGCTTGCCGGCGTGATCGATCTTGCCGCTGAAAAAGCCCGTCTTTCCAAGGATGCCGGCAAACTGGAGGCTGACATCTCGAAGATCGAGAAGAAGCTTTCCAATCCGAAGTTTGTTGAGAAGGCCCCTGATGAAGTGGTTGCCGGTGAGCGTGAGAAGGTTGCTGAGTCCAAGGAAAAGCTGGACAAGATCAACGTTGCTCTGAGCCGGCTTGCCGAAATCGGCCAATAGAGGCCGTACAGTCTGTTGGATAGACGGCCCGGATGCGCTTGTTGCCGCGTCCGGGCCGCATTTCAATGGTAGCGCCCGGTCCCCAGGCAGGGATAGGATTGTAATTGCGAATCTGGTCGGAGCTGATGCCCCACGTGTTTTTTGATGGTCGAACTGTTTTGAAGCCTGCTGCAATGGCATTCGGGCTCGGGTTGCTTGCGTTTCAGCCGCAGGCTGCGCTCGCGCAGGCGGAATCGGAAAAAATTGAAAACCCGGTGGCCGTCTTTTCTGGTCTCGACAAGATCACGGGCCGGATCATCAACTTCGACGTCTATATCGGCGAAACGGTTCAGTTTGGCGCTCTTCAGGTGACCCCGCGGGTCTGCCACACCCGTCCGCAAACCGAGTCGCCGCTGACAACCGGCTTTGTGCAGGTTGACGAAATCACCTTGAACAATGAGGTCCGCCGGATCTTTTCAGGCTGGATGTATGCGGCAAGCCCGGGCCTTCATGCGGTCGAGCACCCGGTCTATGACATCTGGCTGACCGACTGCCGCCTGGCGTCCAAGGTGCCACCGCCGGAGGATTATGACGGCCCGCCGATCAAGGGTGTTGTTGCAGAAGGGGAAGACCCGCTGGCAGGACCTGACGATGGCGTCGATACCGGACCCGGTATCCCCCGCGCCAAACCGTTTCAGGGGTAAATATCGAACTTGGTTGGTATTGGACCAACAAAAAACCCGCCGGTTGGCGGGTTTTTCATTTTCTGAGTGTCTTAGAAATCAGTCGACGTCGACATAATCGGCGGGTGTCAGGCCAAGGCGGCCATCGACGTAATCGCCGCAATTGTCGATCAGCGTGTCCATGTCGTTTTCAAAGAAATGGTTCGCGCCCGGGATCGTCTGGTGATCGATGACGATGCCTTTCTGGGTCTTCAGCTTGTCGACCAGCGTCTGAACGTCCTTTTGCGGAACAACCTTGTCCTGCTCGCCGTGAATTATCAGGCCGGAAGACGGGCAGGGGGCCAGGAACGAGAAGTCGTGCAGGTTCGCTGGCGGGGCCACGGAAATGAAACCTTCCACTTCCGGGCGGCGCATCAGGAGCTGCATGCCGATCCAGGCACCAAATGAGAATCCGGCAATCCAGCAAGCACGGGCATCTGGATGAACGGTCTGGACCCAGTCGAGCGCGGCAGCTGCATCAGACAGCTCGCCTTGTCCGTGATCGAAGGTGCCTTGCGAACGGCCAACGCCGCGGAAATTGAAGCGCAGAACCGCGAAGCCGCGCCGGGCGAACATGTAATACATCTGATAAACAATCTGATTGTTCATCGTGCCGCCGAACTGGGGGTGCAGGTGCAGGACCAGAGCGATGGGAGCGTTGCGCTTTTTTGCGGGATGGAACCGGCCTTCCAGCCGGCCGGCGGGACCGTTGAAGATCACCTCAGGCATGAAGCGATTTATCCTTGTGTTTTGACGGCGGCCGAACGGCCGCCGGTGAATTCGGTTCTATACGTGGTTTCCCGTAAGTCTAAACTTGACTCTCAAGCTCCAAGTTTCTAGAACCTTGTTTAGAATTATTCGAAAGTTCGTGCCGCCGCTGAAATGGCAACACTCGGTTCGACCGGTTGTCGCTGTTATCGTCATCACGGCGGAAAATTTCAAGTTTTTCGAACAGATGCTTGAAAATTGTACGGATTTTGGAAGCCAAACGTATCCAGTTTCACCGAAGAGGTGTCATGCCCCGCCGCTCCGACCCGGTTTATCTCGATCACAACGCAGGTGCGCCCATGCGCCCTGACGTCCGTGATGCGATGATCACCGTGCTTCAGGACGCAGGAAATGCCTCTTCCGTTCACACCCATGGCCGGAAGGCGCGGGGCAGGATCGAGGAAGCCCGCGAAGCGGTGGCCCGCCTGTGCGGTGCCAAGACCCGTGCGGTCACGTTCGTTTCCGGAGGTACGGAAGCCAACATGACGGCTCTGACGCCGGCCTGGCAGGATCAGGGTACGCCCGTTTATCTCGACAAGTTGTTCCGCAGCGCGGTCGAACACCCATCCGTTGTGACCGGCGGGCGGTTCCCGGTGATGGATCAGGTGGTTGTACCAGTTGATTCGAATGGCGTGGTCGATCTCGGAGCGTTGGAAGACCTGATCAAGGATGCCGTGCCCAGCCTGATTTCGGTCATGGCGGCAAACAATGAGACTGGTGTCGTTGAGCCGCTCTCAGACATTGGCGCGCTGGCTGCGAAATACGGCCACTTCTTCCATGTCGACGCGGTTCAGGCAGCCGGCCGGATGCGGATTGACATTGAAGCCTGGGGCGCAGACGTCATCACGCTGTCCGCGCACAAGTTTGGTGGACCTCAAGGCATGGGCGCTGTTGTGGTTCGGTCCACGGCACGTGTTCCGGCGCCGCTGATGGTCGGTGGCGGGCAGGAAAACTGGCGCCGGGGCGGTACCGAAAACGTCTCCGCGATTGCCGGATTTGGCGTTGCGGCGCAGGCGGCTCTTGAGGATGCGGCCGATGCATCCCATTTTGTGGCCTTGAGGGAAAAACTCGAAGATGGCTTGCGGGCAGTGTGCCCGGAGACGGTCATCTTCGGTGAGGGCACAGACCGCTTGGTCAACACTGTTTGTTTCGCCGTTCCCGGCATAGCAGCTGAAACCGCACTGATCGCTTTTGACCTGGAACGCGTATCCGTTTCATCGGGGTCTGCTTGTTCGTCCGGAAAGGTTTCCGTGTCGCATGTTCTGACCGCGATGGGTGTGGATGAAGATACGGCGCGCGGCGCTCTAAGGATCAGCATGGGCTGGGACACGGGCCCACGGGAAATCGACCGGTTTTTGGAGGTTTGGCCGAAGATCGTCGACCGGCTGAACCCGGAAGCACGCCATAAGGCTGCGTGAGGCACGGAATCTGGCGGGAAACCGCCATCACACCTTGGGCCGCAGTTCGCGGCACATGGACATGCAAAAGACGCGGACACGTCCGTCCGCATAATGGAGGCAAGCGATGCCAGCTGTACAGGAAACCATCGACCAGGTGAAAGCCATCGATGTTGACCAGTATAAATACGGCTTTGTAACCGATATCGAGTCGGAAAAGGGTGCCAAGGGTTTGTCCGAGGAAACCATCCGGTTCCTGTCGGCGAAAAAAGACGAACCCGAGTGGATGACCGAGTGGCGCCTTGATGCCTTGCGCCGCTTCCAGCAGATGGAAGAGCCGGATTGGGCGCGCGTCTCCTACCCGAAGATCGACTTTGACGAGCTCTACTACTGGGCAGCGCCGAAGTCCGTCGAAGGCCCGAAGAGCCTGGACGAGGTCGATCCGGAACTCCTGGAAACCTATGAAAAGCTTGGCATCCCGCTGCGCGAGCAGGAAATCCTGGCAGGGGTGGCGCCTGAAAACCGGGTCGCTGTCGACGCTGTCTTCGATTCTGTTTCCGTTGTCACGACGTTCAAGGAAGAGTTGAAGAAGGCCGGTGTCATTTTCTGCTCCATTTCCGAGGCGATGCGCGAGTATCCGGACCTTGTGAAAAAGTACATCGGGTCCGTGGTCCCGGTGACCGATAACTATTATGCGACGCTGAACTCGGCCGTTTTCTCCGACGGATCCTTCGTCTACATCCCGGAGGGCGTTCGCTGCCCGATGGAGCTGTCGACCTACTTCCGTATCAACGAGCAGAACACAGGTCAGTTTGAGCGGACGCTGATCATCGCCGACAAGGGCTCCTACGTTTCTTATCTGGAAGGCTGTACGGCGCCACAGCGGGATGAAAACCAGCTGCACGCGGCGGTCGTGGAACTGGTTGCGCTGGACGACGCGGAGATCAAGTACTCCACCGTTCAGAACTGGTTCCCGGGCGACAAGGACGGCAAGGGCGGCATCTACAACTTCGTCACCAAGCGGGGCGATTGCCGCGGCAAGAACTCCAAGATCTCCTGGACCCAGGTCGAAACCGGCTCCGCGATCACCTGGAAGTACCCGTCCTGCATTTTGCGCGGCGACAACTCCCGTGGTGAATTCTACTCGATCGCGGTGTCCAACGGTCACCAGCAGATCGACAGCGGCACCAAGATGATCCACCTCGGCAAGAACACGTCGAGCCGGGTGATCTCCAAGGGCATTTCCGCTGGTAAGTCGGAAAACACCTACCGCGGTCTGATCTCAGCCCACCGCAAGGCATCCAACGCCCGGAACTTCACCCAGTGTGACAGTTTGCTGATCGGTCAGGAGTGCGGCGCGCATACGGTGCCTTACATTGAAAGCAAGAACGCAACGGCACAGTTCGAGCACGAGGCGACCACTTCGAAGATTTCGGACGACCAAATGTTCTACTGCCTGCAACGCGGGATGAACGAAGAAGAAGCGGTGGCGCTGATCGTCAACGGCTTCGTCAAGGACGTCATCCAGCAGCTGCCGATGGAATTTGCTGTTGAAGCTCAAAAGCTGATCTCGATCAGCCTTGAAGGATCTGTGGGCTAAGCCCGCCTGAAAATTTGGTTTGGGCGACGACTGCCCTTTGAATGACAAGGACCATCTCAATGCTTGAGATCAAAAACCTGCATGCCCGCATCGCGGAAGACGAAACAGAAATCCTGCGCGGCATTGACCTCACCGTCAACGCTGGCGAAGTCCACGCCATCATGGGCCCGAACGGCTCCGGCAAGTCCACTCTGTCCTACATCCTGGCGGGCAAGGACGACTATGAAGTCACCGAAGGCGAGATCCTCTTCAACGGTGAAAACATGCTCGACATGGAGCCGGACGAGCGGGCGGCAGCCGGCATGTTCCTGGCGTTTCAGTACCCGATCGAAATTCCGGGTGTTGCGACCATGGAATTCCTGAAGACAGCGATGAATGCACAGCGCAAGGCGCGGGGTGAAGACACCCTGTCCATTCCGGACTTCATGAAGCGCGTCAAGGAAGCTGCGGCTCACCTGAACGTCTCCATGGACATGCTGAAGCGTCCGCTGAACGTTGGTTTTTCCGGCGGCGAGAAGAAACGCGCTGAAATCCTTCAGATGTCTCTTCTGGAGCCGAAGCTTTGCGTGCTGGACGAGACTGATTCCGGCCTCGACATCGACGCTCTGCGCATCGTCTCCGAAGGTGTCAACAAGCTGCGCGGTCCGGACCGGGCCATGGTTGTGATCACACACTATCAGCGCCTTCTTGATCACATTGTCCCCGATGTTGTCCACGTGTTGTCCAAAGGCAAAATCGTGAAGACAGGCGACAAGGACCTGGCGCTTGAACTGGAGAAAAACGGTTACGCTGACATCATCAACGCAGCCGCTTGATAGGAGCCGCGACATGAACGCAAATGCACCCATCAGGAACACCCAGGCCGAAAGTGACCTGATCGACCGGTACGACGCGGCCAAGAGCGCACTCGCAGGCTCCGTTGCAGTCTCAGCCTTGCGCGATAACGCGCTTGGCCAGATCAAGGACAAGGGCCTGCCGCACCGCCGCGTTGAGGAGTACAAATACTCCGATCTGCGTGCCTTTATGAAGTCTGCGGCACCGCTGGCAACCGCTGCCGACAGTTCCGCTGTCAAAGGCGTTCTGGAGGCCTCCGAGACCTTCGGCGATCTGGCTCGTTTCAAGATTGTTGTCGCCAACGGTAGTTTTGTTGCAGAGCTGTCGGACATTGATGCGCTCGCTGCAGAAGGTGTCACAGTCTCAAATCTCACGGATGCACTATCCAGTGACGAAGGCGCACAACTTCTGAAGTCGCCCAAGACCGGACCGAATGACGGTTTGGTTGCGTTGAACACGGCCTTTGTTCAGGGCGGTGTGGTTGTCGCCGTGAAAGACGGCGCAGAAGTCTCAAAGCCGCTGGAATTGGTTCAGCTGGCAACCGCAACCGGGGCACAGGTGGTCCGCAACAAGATCACGGTCGGCAAGGGCGCCAAGCTGCGTGTTCTGGAAAGCTTTTCAGGCGACACCGGTGCCGGTGAGATCAACACCGTGTTTGACTACGACGTTGCAGACAATGCAACCGTTGCAGCAACGCGGCTGATTGTCGGCAAGACCGATGCAGCGCGTCTTCTGACGACGATCGCAACGCTTGGAGCCGACGCCGAGTTCAAATCGCTCGGCTTTATCGCGGGGCCGCAATTTGTTCGGAACCAGCAATTCATCAACTTCACCGGCGAAAACTCCGAGGCCAAGATCTACGGTGTTTCGATGGCTGGTGGGTCCGATCTTGCCGATCAGACACTGATCGTCGATCACGCCGTGCCGCATTGTAACAGCCGGGAATTCTTCAAGACCGTGCTCGATGGCGAAGCCCGGGGTGTTTATCAGGGCCGGATCAACGTTGCGCCGCACGCCCAGAAGACCGACGGCGAGATGATGACACAGGCGCTACTGTTGTCTGAAACAGCGGAAATGGCGAACAAGCCGGAGCTGGAAATCTTCGCGGACGACGTTCTGTGTGCCCATGGTGCGACCAGCGGTCAGATCGATGAAGATCTTCTGTTCTATCTCCGTGCCCGCGGCATCCCGGAAGACGAGGCAAAGACACTTCTCGTTCTTGCCTTCCTTTCCGAAGCCATTGAAGAGTATGGCGAAGATGACGTGACCGAAGGCCTGGAGCAGAGGGTCCGCGACTGGTTGGCCGGTCACTGATGATGTGGTTGCGCGGGTTGGGCAAATCCGCGCACACTCTTGTTTTCCGCCGGGTGATGAAGCATTTCTGCGGAAAAGGATTTTTGGAATAAGGAGCAGCGCCGCATGACGGTCGCAACCGCACAAGAGACCACGATATCGACGGCATACGATGTTGAGGCGATCCGCAAGAATTTCCCGATCCTTGCGCGCGAGGTCTACGGAAAGCCGCTGGTTTATCTCGACAATGGCGCCTCGGCGCAAAAACCTCAGGCGGTGATCGACGCGGTGACCAAAGCGTATAGCCATGAATACGCCAACGTCCACCGGGGCCTGCATTACCTGTCCAATACGGCCACTGACAACTTCGAAGCGGCGCGGGAAAAGGTTCGCCGTTTCCTGAACGCTGGGTCCGTCGACAATATTGTTTTCACCAAGTCGACTACCGAAGCGATCAATCTCGTTGCCTATGGTCTCGGCGGGAAGTTCTTCGCAGAGGGCGATGAAATCGTTTTGTCGATTATGGAGCACCACTCCAACATCGTGCCGTGGCACTTCCACCGGGAGCGGCACGGGGCCAAGTTGAAGTGGGTCTATGTCCGTGAGGATGGCTCGTTTGATCTGGACGCGTTCACGGACGCGTTGACCGACCGGACCAAGCTTGTCGCGATCACGCATATGTCCAACGTTCTTGGAACCGTTGTTCCGGTCAAGGAGATCTGTGAAATCGCGCATGAGCGCGGCATTCAGGTCCTCGTGGACGGAAGTCAGGCTGCCGTGCATATGCCGGTCGATGTTCAGGACATTGGCTGCGACTATTACGTTTTCACAGGTCACAAGGTGTATGGTCCATCCGGCATTGGCGTGCTCTACGGCAAGCCGGAACGTTTGGAAGCGTTGCGTCCGTTCCAGGGCGGCGGAGAGATGATCCTCGATGTGACCGAGGATGATGTGACCTACAACGCGCCGCCACACCGATTTGAAGCCGGCACCCCGCCAATTGTTCAGGCGATAGGTCTTGGTGCTGCGCTGGACTACATGGATTCGATCGGCCGCGAGAACATTGCGCGCCATGAGGAAGATCTGAAAATCTACGCGCATGAAAAACTGCGCCAGATCAACTCGCTCCGGATATTCGGCGATGCACCGGGGAAGGGGGCCATCATCTCATTTGAGATCGAGGGAGCCCACGCTCATGATGTCTCGACGATCATTGACCGGTCTGGCGTAGCGGTTCGTGCAGGCACACATTGCGCTCAGCCCCTCTTGGCAAAATATGGTGTAACCTCTACATGCCGGGCAAGTTTTGGAATGTACAATACGCGCGATGAAGTCGACGCGCTGTATGAAGCGCTCGTAAAGGCGCAGAGCTTCTTCGGGTAAGGACCGACGGACATGGATAACGCGACCACGATCGATACGAATGCAGCTGGTGAGGAGCTCCAGGCTGAGGTCAGCGCTCAAAGCGCGATCTCTCCGGCCGAACTTGACCGACTGACGACGGACATCATCGGTGCTCTGAAAACCGTCTACGATCCGGAAATTCCGTGTGACATCTATGAACTCGGCCTGATCTACAAGGTCGATATCGAAGATGACCGCTCGATCAACATCGACATGACCCTCACGGCGCCGGGGTGTCCCGTTGCCGGTGAAATGCCGGGTTGGGTTGAGAACGCTGTTGCCTCTGTTGCCGGCGTTGGCCCGGTGACTGTCGACATGGTCTTTGATCCGCCCTGGACGCCGGACCGCATGTCCGATGAGGCCAAGGTCGCGCTCAACTGGTATTGAGTTCTTCCCTTTGTATCCTTAAGCTGAGTTCCTATATCAGGTTAAACTCCTGAGACTGCTTGAGAGGACGTGATGGCTTCTGCCTCAAAATTCCAGGTTATGACATTGACCGATGCTGCCGCAGAACGGGTCTGCGAACTTGTCGATAACGCGGACAAGCCGGCATTGGGTCTGCGCGTCGGAATCAAAAAAGGCGGCTGCGCCGGTATGGAATACGCCATGGATCTCGTCGAAGAGGCGAGCCCCGGCGATGATGTGATCGAAGACAAGGGTGCAAAGATCTTTGTCGATCCGTCCGCCGTGCTTTTCCTGCTCGGAACGGAAATGGACTTTGAAGTGACCAAGTTCCGGTCCGGCTTCGTCTTCAAGAACCCGAACGAAGTGTCTGCCTGCGGTTGCGGCGAATCCGTGTCTCTTCAGGCAGCGGACCTCAGCGCACATGCGCGGAACTGATTGACCACACTCCAATATTTCAGGTGATAGCGTGAAGTTGTTTGAGCGGCTGAAGGCCGATGCGGCCCCGCAATGGGCGTCTTATGTTGACCACGAGTTCGTTCGCCAGCTCGGCAAAGGAGATCTCCCGCTCAGCGCTTTCAAGCATTATCTGGTCCAGGACTATCTGTTTCTGATCCAGTTTGCGCGGGCCTATGCGCTCGGCATATATAAAAGCCCGACTGTTGGGGACATGCGTCAGTCACTTGAGGGCGTTAAGGCCATACTGGATGTCGAGCTGGACCTACATCTGGAGCTTTGTGGCTCCTGGGGCATGACACGCGAAGATATTGAAAGTGCCCCAGAAGATACACCCACAATGGCTTACACGCGCTTTGTTCTGGATGCCGGCATGTCCGGTGATCTACTGGATCTGCAAGCAGCACTCGCCCCTTGTGTGATTGGCTACGCCGAAATTGGGTCAGCGCTGATGAATGCGGGAGCGGCCACCGACGACAATCCTTACAGCCGCTGGATCCAGGAATATGGCAGTGATGACTATCAGGATCTGGCCAAAGGTTTTGCCAACTGGATCGACGAGACAGGGGACGTCTATCTGACCGAAGCACGGTATCCGCGGCTTTTGGCCTTGTTCGAAAAGGCAAGCCGATTGGAAGCGGATTTCTGGCAAATGGGATTGGACGCTGCGGACTAGGTCCGGGAAATAGTTTCAGGAGGTCGTCGTCGGTTGTTAGGCGACGTTTTCCTGATTTTCTTTCATTTCGAGATCGTTTTCGGTTTTCACAAGGTTACGGCCAGCGTTTTTGGCCGCATACATTGCTTCATCAGCACGCGAGACAATGGTGTGCTCGTTATCGTCCGGTTTGTAGGCTGCAATACCGGCGGAAATCGTGATGCGCCCAAGGTTTTCACCCGTCGAGCGTTTCACAAGTTCCTTGGCCATCACAGCTGCCCGGATTTTTTCTGCCACTTCAACAGCTTCGTCCATCCCGGCATGGGGCAGGATGATCGCGAACTCCTCGCCGCCATATCTGCACGCAATGTCTTGGCTTGAAATGTTTTGTTTCACGGACAAGGCGACGAGGCGCAATACCTGATCACCCGTCTGGTGGCCATACGTGTCGTTGAACTTCTTGAAATGATCGATGTCCGTCATCAACAACGCAAAGCCACGGCCACTCTCTATTGAGTTCCGGATTACCTTCTCGAGCGAATTGTCGAAGTGCTTGCGATTGTTAAGGGTTGTCAGCTCATCAATCAGAGATTCATAGCGGATCGCTTCAAGCGAGGACTGCAAGTTCTCAATGTGCTTTTTTGATTCCAACAGCTGGCTTTCAAGCTTCCTGTTGGATGCAACCGCATTTTGGGTGGATTTGACCAGATGCGTTACATAAAGCTTCAGTTTATCCGGATCGGTGATCCCGGAGATCTTAAGGCCGGCCTGCTCGAGAGCGGCACCGTAGTCGGATGTCGCATCAGCGCTTAGCTTCAGTGTTTCGACAATCTCTTCAACTTCGCGGGAAACTTTTGAGCCGACATCATCGAGGCGGTCACCCAGGCGGGTCGGGGACAAGAAACGACCATAGAGGGACAGCATCTCATCGGTGCTGATTCTGCCGTTCTCTTTTACAGCTTCGTTGATTGCGCGGTTGAGGCCTTGGTTGTATCCGGCGGAATAAGTGTACCAGAGTTCATAAGAGCGCGGATAAGCGGGTAAGGTGTTTTTCCTTATGTACCCGATCGCGGACTCACCGTATCCGATGGTCCTGATATGATCGTCCTTATCCGACATCAGTTTTCTCTCAGTCAAGTCTTCTTCGGTGGCCACCCCACACGGCCCGAATTCTTGACATCCAAAATCTGACGTAACGTTTAAGGACGAGTTAAATAATTTGGTCGAGTCCCCGCTAGTTGGGGATTACGACGCTTTTTTGGCCCGGGGCTCGCGAAGCAGGAATGCTGGAATATGAACGCCTTCGCTAAAAGCTGGTGCGTTGTTGTCTTGCTTTTGCGGCTTGCTGCCTGATCTTTGAGAAATCTTTTGAACCCTGTTGCTTGAGCGTGTTTCTTCAACCTGCGTTTCAGCGGCCGGCTCTTCACTTTTACGACGTGACTGGCCACGCTTTTTCGGCGCTGGTTTGCTCTGGCTTGCGTCGTTGTCGTTGCTTGAATCTGCCTTCGCCGATTTAGGCGAGCGGCGCTTGGCTTTGCGTTCCGCTGCGGCAGCTTCGAAGTCGATCGATTCGCCGATCCATTCGATCGACTGGTTTGTCAGCTCTTCAATCGCGCGCAAATACTTCTGATCGCTTTCCGTTACAAGCGTATACGCTGTACCGCTGCGGCCAGCACGTCCCGTGCGGCCGATCCGGTGAACGTAGTCTTCCGCATTGATCGGAACATCGTAGTTGAAGACGTGGCTGACTTCCGGGATGTCCAGCCCGCGAGCTGCCACATCACTGGCAACGAGAAGTTTGATCGCGCCTTTCCGGAAGTTTTCCAGCATCATCATGCGGGTACGCTGGTCCATGTCACCATGAAGAGCACCAACGTTGTACTCGTGGCGCTCGAGCGACCGGAACAGCGTCGAGATATCGCGCTTGCGGTTACAGAAGACAATCGCGTTCTGGAGGTCTTCAGCACCCTCCAGAAGTTCGCGCAAGGCGGCGCGTTTGTCGTAATCCTTGCCGCCGGCAGCCTTTAGCTGCTGCGTTACGTTTTCGGACGTTGAAGAGGTCGGAGCCACTTCGATCCTTGCAGGGTTCTGCAAAAATGTTTCGGTCAGCCGCTGAATTTCGGGTGGCATCGTTGCTGAGAAGAACAAGGTCTGCCGCGTGAACGGGATCAGCTTGCAGATCCGCTCAATGTCTGGAATGAAGCCCATGTCGAGCATCCGGTCAGCTTCATCGATCACCAGGATTTCTACGCCCTGGAGCAGCAGCTTGCCGCGCTCGAAATGATCCAGCAGGCGGCCAGGCGTTGCGATCAGCACGTCGGTGCCGCGATCGAGTTTCTTGTCCTGCTCGGCAAAGGAAACGCCGCCGATCAAAAGGGCAACGTTCAGCTTGTGGTTCGTACCGTATTTCTCGAAGTTTTCCTGGACCTGAGCGGCCAGTTCCCGGGTTGGCTCCAAGATCAGCGTGCGCGGCATGCGGGCGCGGGCACGTCCTTTTTCAAGAAGGGTCAGCATCGGCAAGGTGAAGCTGGCGGTCTTGCCGGTCCCGGTCTGTGCAATGCCGAGGACATCGCGCCGTTCCAGGACTTGAGGTATGGCACCTGCCTGGATGGCTGTTGGATCTTTATAACCTGCCGCATCAACTGCAGCGAGGACCTTCTCGCTCAGACCGAGAGTATTAAATGACATGGAGCGCTTTGCCCGAATGTTGTGATTTAATGGCAGCAGTTCGTCCTGAACTGCCCTTCGCCGATTTGGCCACACCCTACATTTGTTCGCTGGTGAGTCAATGCATTGGTGAGGTTAAATATCAGAAATGTTCAGTATTTCTCTTGTCGTTTTGCCAACTCAGTTAATGGTTGGTCCGAAATCATGCGCAATAAAACTAGGTGTATGAGTGATCATACGCATAAAACTTCTACATCGCATGATTTCGTTGGCATTTAAGTTAAATGCGACTTGAGTGCCTATCTTCATATAACACTTTGAATCAATTGGGCTCTGTCCGTCTGCGCCCTAGATATCAAGGTCGTCGGCAAATTCAGCATTGTCCTGGATGAACCGGAAACGGGCTTCGGGTTTGTTGCCCATGAGCCGTTCGACTGTGTCATTGGTATCTGCAATGGCAAACTCGTCCACGCTGACTTTTAGAAGGGACCGCTTGGATGGATCCATGGTGGTTTCCTTCAGTTGAGCGGGCAGCATTTCTCCAAGACCCTTGAAGCGGCCGATTTCAACCTTCGATTTGCCCTTGAAGGCGCTCGCCAAGAGTTCATCCTTATGCATGTCATCGCGGGCGTAGAGGGTCTTTCCGCCTTGGCTCAAGCGATAGAGTGGTGGCACCGCAAGATAGAGATGACCGCCGCGGATCAGTTCCGGCATTTCCCGATAGAAGAACGTGATCAACAGAGAGGCGATGTGCGCGCCGTCCACGTCCGCATCGGTCATGATGACGATTTTTTCGTAGCGCAAATCCTTCTCAGCATAGCTGGAGCGGGTTCCGCAGCCGAGCGCTTGAATGAGGTCGGCGAGCTGCTGATTGGCGACCAGCTTGTCACGGCCTGCATTGGCGACGTTGAGGATCTTTCCGCGCAGCGGCAAGACGGCTTGGTTGGCGCGGTTTCGAGCTTGTTTTGCAGATCCGCCCGCCGAGTCGCCCTCAACGATGAAGAGTTCCGTTCCCTCCGACTGGCTGGTCGAGCAATCCGCGAGCTTTCCGGGGAGACGAAGCTTGCGTACGGCCGTCTTGCGGGCCACGTCTTTTTCCTGGCGGCGCCGTAGGCGTTCCTCGGCACGGTCGATTACCCATTCCAGAAGCTTGTTGGCTTGATTTGGTGAGGCGGTCAGCCAGTGGTCAAAGGCATCGCGAACCGCCGTCTCGGCAACGCGTGTCGCTTCGTTGGTGGCCAGTTTATCTTTGGTCTGGCCAACAAATTCGGGTTCCCGGATGAAGACCGAGAGCATCCCGCCGGCAGATGTCATGACGTCATCACCGGTAATGATCGAGGCCTTCTTGTTGTTGACCAGTTCACCGTAGGCTTTCAGGCCTCGTAGGAGCGCATAGCGGAAACCGGCCTCGTGCGTGCCGCCCTCCGGGGTTGGGACGGTGTTACAGTAGGAATTGATGAACCCGTCGCCTGCAAACCAGCTGACGGCCCATTCGACCGATCCATGTTTGCCGGTCTTGTCGGTCCGGCCCGAAAAGACTTCCTCGACTACCCGCCGTTCTTTGCCGAGTCGTTCTTCCAGAAAGTCCCGCAGGCCGCCGGGGAAGTGGAATACAGCCTCCGCCGGGGTTTCGTCCTTCTCTGAAATCAACTCCGGGGCGCAGTGCCAGCGAATTTCGACGCCGCCAAAGAGATAGGCTTTCGAGCGCGCCATTTTGAGCAAGCGCGCCGGCTGGAATTTCGCACCCTTTCCGAAAATCGTCTCGTCCGGCTTGAATCGGACCATCGTTCCGCGGCGGTTTTGAGTATCGCCAATATGCTCCAGCGGTCCTTGCGGGTGACCGCGACGAAAGATCTGACGATAGAGCTTGCGGCTTCGGGCCACTTCAACAACCAGTTCGTCCGACAGGGCATTAACGACGGACACGCCAACGCCGTGCAAACCACCGGACGTTTCATAGACTTTGCTGTCGAATTTACCGCCGGCATGCAGGGTCGTCATGATGACTTCCAGAGCCGACTTGTCCTTGAACTTCGGATGCGGATCGACCGGGATGCCGCGGCCGTTGTCCGTGATGTTCAGGTAGCCATCCGCACCAAGGGAGACATCAATCCAGGTTGCGTGTCCCGCAACGGCTTCGTCCATGGAGTTGTCGATGACTTCAGCAAAAAGGTGGTGGAGGGCCTTTTCGTCCGTGCCGCCGATGTACATACCAGGGCGTCTGCGAACAGGCTCCAGTCCTTCCAGGACTTCAATATCAGCAGCTGAATAATCGCTGTTTTCAGCGGCAGCTTGTGACTTCTTTCGTGCCTCAGAGAGATCCGCAACAGGCGTCGGTGAAGGCTTGGGTGCTGGTGCCGGTTCCGACCCAACTGGATTGGAAACAGCTGCATTGCCTGCAAAAAGATCGTCTTTTCCGCTCATTGCGTATCGCCCGATGGGTGCCTGGTTTTTCTATTAATGTGCTGACCGCGCATCTGATCACGCTGGTCCTACACCGAATCACGGTTCAGTTTGAAGTACAAACATAGAACAGCCAAGGAAATTGGCCAAAAGCCCCCGTTTTCCCCAGCGTTGACGCTAATTGGCATCACCCGAGGCCTTTTGAAGATATGGAAACCGATCGTCAACCTGCGTGTGTTTCGATTGGGTCTGAGGAGGGGCGGCAAATTGTGCCTATTCAGCAACACTTGGCGGCAAAGTATTGCGGTGCCTTCATGGAACCGATTGATGCCCATGTTCGGCCATGATTGCGGTACACGAGTGGATCAACACGTAGCGCTCGGCACAAAAACAGATGCTAGGTTGCGCGATGGTTCAATGCGTTACGGCGGTTTTGCTGGGGCAGGGCGCGCAGCCCAACTAAGGCCAGATTGATCGCTCACATTTGGGACATCACGCAATCGTTTCAAGACGCATGGTGAGGTGTCAAACATTCAAGCATCAGCTTGGTGTAACAGATGAATGGGATATGTGCCCGTGACGATGAATATCGTTCGCGGGAGAATAGTGTGAACGGGATGTACAGCAAGAAGACACATCGTCAGCACTTAAGCGTCAGCGGGGCCGTTGTCGGCGCGCTCGCCTTGATGATGGCAACAGTGCCGTCAAAGGCGTTTGACGGCCAGCCGGCCGCGCCCGGACCGATCAATCCGTCGACCATGTCGCCAAATGAAGCTCTGCGCACTGGTGCCCGTCAGTATTACTCTGGTGATAAAACAGCAGCGATCTCGTCTTTGAAATATGCCGCAGAAAACGGGCAGACCATGGCTGCCTGGAAGCTCGGTGACATGTACGCCAAGGGCGACGGTGTGCAGGAAGATGACTACAAGGCGTTTCAATATTATAGCCAGATTGTCCGGGATCACGGCAATGACAGCCCGGATTCCCCGGATGCACCTTTTGTCTCCAGCGCCTTCGTAGCACTTGGCTCTTATTATCTAAGCGGCATTGATGGCGCCGTCATCAAAGATGAAGGACAAGCCCGCAGGATCTTTACCCACGCGGCGTCTTATTACGGGGATGCAGCCGCCCAGTTTCATCTTGGGGAAATGTACCGGGAGACCAACAGCCGGATGGCGGTGCGCTGGTATAATCTTGCTGCGCTCAAAGGCCATGTCGGTGCTCAGGCCAAACTCGGTGAAACACTTTACTCTCTTGGATCTTCAGACAAGAAAAAGGCTCGGGGTTTGATGTGGTTGACTGTTGCCCGTAAACAAGCAACCGGCCAGGACACAACCTGGATCAACAACCTGCATGAGCAGTATTTTGCCGTCGCCCCGGAACCGGTTCGTGCAGAAGCACGGTCCCTGGCTGACACGTGGATTGAAAACAACCGTCCGGATATGCTGACGGCTCAGCAGGTTCCAACGCAGTAATTTGCGCAACGCGGCTTTGACCGCGTGAAGCCCTCCCGACACACAGCAACGACGTTGTAAGACAATAACGCACGCTTTCTGCAGGCGGTGCCCAATCGCGGTCAATCAAAGGATCGGTGTATCCGCCAAATCGTCCGGTGACGCCTGTTGAATGGGCGATACCTCCGGAATCTCCAGGGCTTGCGGGCAGGGGGCGTTGCTCATCTTCCAGGACGTATTATTCAGAACCATCGAACATGTCGCCATTTTGGGGCTGGAGCCGCTGGACAAGCAGATGGAGTCGCCGATGCTGTAGTCCTCACCCTGATAGCGGCACGTGCAAGGCACATTCGGTTTTGCCGTCTCTTGCGCTTGAGCTTCATTCGAAACGTATTGAGAACCGCTCGACAAGAGCGCCACAGTCAACGCGGCAAATAGGTTTGGGGAGCGCAGCTTGACGCGGCGCCAGGAGAAAAACCCGCTTTTCGCCGGTGCGGGCCAGTGGCCTTGGTCCTTTATCCCATTAATGGAAATATAGCATGCCGGCGAAGGATCGCAAACGGCATAGACCAGCCAGTTTCTTCAATGCAGTGGATATAAAGGCGCCGGGGGCATCGGCATTCAGGCGGCGAGCTTAACCCACACGGGAACATGGTCGGACGGCTTTTCCCAGCCGCGAACATGTTTGTCGATCCCGCAGCCGAGCATTTTGTCGTTGGCTTGCGGTGACATCAAAATGTGATCAATGCGGATGCCGTTGTTTTTCTGCCAGGCTCCGGCCTGATAGTCCCAAAAGGTGAACGTTTCCGGAGCTTCGGTGCAGGCCCGGATGGCTTCGGTCATGCCAAGATGCGTAAGGGCGCGGAATTTCTGCCGGCTTTCCGGCTGGAACAGAGCATCCTCCGTCCAGTTTTCCGGATTTTTCGCATCGACCGGATCCGGGATGACATTGTAGTCGCCCAGGAGAATGAAGGGCACTTCTTCCGCAAGCTGTTTTTCCGCATGGACCAACAACCGGTCCATCCAGCCAAGCTTGTAGGGAAATTTTTCGGTCCCAAGCGGGTTGCCGTTGGGCAGATAGAGGCAACCAAAGCGCACAACGCCGTCTCCGTTGGTCACCGTTGCTTCGATATAGCGTGCCTGTTCGTCGTCGTCGTTTCCTGGAAGCCGCCGTTCAACGTCTTCCAGAGGCGTTTTTGAGAGGATGGCGACTCCGTTGAAGCCTTTTTGCCCATGAGTTTCGACGTTGTAGCCGAGATCTTCAAACGGCTGGCGCGGAAAGTTTTCGTCGACCGACTTGATCTCCTGCAAACAAGCAACATCGGGCGAGGCTTCTTTCAGCCATTCCTGCACTGTATCCAGCCGTGCCTTGACGCCGTTGATGTTCCAGGTGGCAATTTTCATCACAAGTCTCCGCCGCTCTCTGCGCCGCATCATATGCGAAGGAGACCGTTTGTCGCCCACGTTCTGAACATATGCCCAGCCATTAGTATCCGACCGGTTCGATCTCTGAGCGAGCAGCCTGGTTCAGGCAGGCTATTAGATCGTGAAGCTCGTGCCGCAGCCGCAACCAGCAACAGCATGCGGATTGTTGATCTGGAAGGCCTGACCGATCAGATCGTCCACGAAGTCGATCTCCGATCCGCCCATGTATTGCAAGGAGATGGAATCGATCAGCACCGTCGCGCCGAGTTTCTCGATCACCAGATCATCATCTTCTTGTGCGCCGACCACATCGTATTTGTATTGCAGTCCCGAGCATCCGCCGCCCTCCACGCTAACGCGCAGCATGCTGCCGGCAGCCTCTCCCGACAAAATCTTGGCAATGCGCTTGGCAGCGCGATCACTGACTGTTACTCGATTTTCAAGCGTTTCGGTCATCTTCTACTGACTCGCTGTGTCTGCGCCAATGTTAGCGCGACAAAATTGACTTAACCCGATAGTTAAGATCTCGAAGCACAAGCGTCAATAACTGGGCCAGTACCGGTGCGTTATTCAAGGGGACGGGCAGTGAACGACAATTGGAAGAAAATCCAGGCAGACATTGGGTACGGGGCGCAATCCCTTGCAGTCTATGCTCAAAACCCGTTCAAGAGCCGGGGGCGCCACTTTCCGGAGCCTGAAAGCCCGACCCGGACACCTTTCCAGCGCGATCGTGACCGGATCATCCATTCCTCGGCCTTTCGGCGTCTCAAGCACAAGACACAGGTCTTTGTGTATCACGAGGGAGATCATTTCCGCACGCGTTTGACGCACACGATTGAGGTCTCCCAGATCGCCCGCTCGCTTGCCCGTGCACTTAGGCTGGATGAGGATCTGGCAGAGTGCCTTGCGCTTGCACACGATCTTGGACACACACCTTTCGGCCATGAGGGCGAGGATGTCATGCATGAATGCATGGCGCCTTATGGAGGTTTTGATCACAACGCCCAGTCCTTGCGGGTCGTGACCCATCTCGAACACCGATATGCTGAGTTTGACGGGCTGAATCTCGCCTGGGAAACCCTGGAAGGCCTGGTGAAGCACAACGGTCCACTCGTCGATGATGCCGGTGCACCGCTTGGCAAGTTCAAGGACGGTGAGTTGCCCTTCGCGATCCGGGAGTATCAGAAACAGCAGGATCTGATGCTTGGAACATGGCCGAGTGCTGAGGCACAAGCTGCGGCGATCGCAGATGACATCGCTTACGACGCGCATGATCTTGACGATGGACTTCGGGCTGGCCTGTTCGCGATCGACGACATGCGGGAAGTTCCGTTTCTGGCAGATATTCTCGCGGAAGTGGACCACAAGTATCCAGGCCTTGAAGAAACGCGGCGGATCCACGAGATCGTCCGCCGCAGCATTACCCGGATGGTGGAAGACGTTATTCAGGAGGGCGTGCGCAATATCAGCGAGTTAGATCCGCAAAGCGTTGAGGATGTGCGTTCTGCCGGAAAATGCCTGGTCGGGTTTTCGCCAGCGATGACAGCGGCCGAAAAGGAAGTGAAACGGTTCCTGTTCGCGCGGGTCTACCGCCATGAGGATGTTTTGTCGGTCCGCCGTCTTGTTGCCCGAGTCGTCAGGGATCTATTTGCGCGTCTTCTTGCCGAGCCGGACCTGATGCCGGCCCCTTGGGACAAGGGCTTGGAGAGCATTGACGAGACCTGCAGGGCCCGGCGCGTATGTGATTATATCGCTGGCATGACTGATCGTTATGCGATCGAAGAACACCGCAGACTGTTTGACGACACACCGGATTTGGGGTAGGCGCAGGGTCAAAATCGGATCCCCGCCGCGCTAGAGGGCTTCTCGCTGGCGCGTGCGGGGCCGTTGTGTTTGAAGTTTCAACCCTGACCGGTGCCTGAATGAACATCTTTGCCGTGTTCACGCAACGCGTGAAAAAATGCCTCGAAGCGCTTGAATTGAAGGGGCCGGATGGCAATGCGCCAGATCTGTCCCGCGTTGTCGTCGAGGCACCTCGGGATCCGGCTCATGGGGACTTTGCGACCAACGCGGCAATGGTTCTTGCAAAGCCGCTCGGCATGAAGCCGCGTGATCTGGCGGAGCGTTTGGTTGCCGAGCTCTCAAAAGACCCGGAAATTACCGAAACCACGGTCGCTGGTCCTGGATTTATCAATCTGCGGGTCGACCAGAGTGTCTGGCAGAAGATACTTGGGAGCATTCTTGAAGAAGGCCTTGGTTATGGCGGCACGAAGTCTGCTGATCCTTCCAAGGTGAATGTCGAATATGTTTCCGCGAACCCGACCGGCCCAATGCATGTCGGGCATATTCGCGGTGCCGTGGTTGGCGATGCGCTTGCCAATTTGCTGGCATTTGCCGGCAATGAAGTGGTCAAAGAATACTACATCAACGATGCTGGCTCTCAGATCGACACGCTCGCCCGCAGTGCTTTTCTTCGCTACCGCGAGGCACTCGGCGAAGATATCGGCGAGATCCCGGCAGGCCTTTATCCCGGAGATTACCTCATCCCGGTTGGCGCGGCGCTGAAGGACGAATTCGGCAGTGATTTGCGCGATCAGGACGAAGCCGACTGGCTCCCGAAGGTCAAGGAACGCGCGATTGCTGCGATGCTGGATTTGATCCGCTCGGATCTCGCCGCGCTCGGTGTTGAGCACGAGGTCTTTTTCTCCGAACGATCCTTGCATGAACGTAGTGGTAGCAACGGGTCAAAGATTGATCACATGCTCGATGGACTGCGGACCAAAGGACTTGTGTATGAAGGCACGCTCCCGCCGCCCAAGGGCCAGGTCCCGGACGACTGGGAAGACCGCGAACAGACACTATTCCGAGCAAGCGATTTTGGGGACGATACCGATCGGGCGCTGAAAAAGTCAGATGGGTCCTACACATATTTTGCTGCCGACGTTGCGTATTTCGAGGACAAGTTCCAGCGCGGTTTCAAGGAAGCGATCTACGTTCTTGGTGCGGACCACGGCGGCTACGCCAAACGTTTGCAGGCGGTCGGCAAGGCTGTTTCCGGCGGCGATACCGAAGTCATCGTCCGTTTCTGCCAGCTTGTGAAGCTCATGCGCGACGGCGCGCCGGTAAAAATGTCAAAGCGGTCCGGTGATTTCATTACCTTGCGCGAAGTGGTCGATGAAGTTGGATCGGATCCAGTCCGTTTCATGATGTTGTTCCGGAAGAACGATGCACCACTCGACTTTGACTTCAAAAAGGTAACGGAGCAGTCCAAGGACAATCCGGTGTTTTACGTTCAGTATGGCCATGCGCGCTGCTGCTCTGTCTTGCGGCAGGCCGCAGAAGAGCTGTCCGGCCAAGACTTGAGTGATTCTGTACTCTCGAGTGCCGACTATTCCCTGCTTGATGACAGCGGAGAGCTTGAATTGATCGGCAAAATGGCCGAGTGGCCAAAAGTTGTCGAGGCAGCTGCCGACACTCATGAGCCGCATAGAATCGCGTTTTACCTGCATGAACTTGCAAGTTCACTGCACGGTCACTGGAATAGAGGCAAGGAATTGCCTCATTTACGTTTTATTGATTCTAGTAACACGAAATTAACCGTAGCGCGTGTTGCTTTGGTTCGTGCAGTATCCTTGGTACTTTCGTCAGGCTTGGCGATTCTCGGTGTACAAGCTCCTGAGGAAATGCGCTGATATGCCTTGTGAGAAGTGATCAGGGTATATTGATAAAACGTAGCGTAACGAAACCGGTTCTTTAGAGCGCTCATGTCAGATGAATACGACAAAAAGCGGCCAGATACGGCAGAGACCCCGGCACCGTCCGGGAGAAACCGGCCGTCTGGTGAAGATCCGCTGATTGAATTGGCGCGCATTGTCCATAATAACAAGCAATTGGGGGCGCCGGTGAGCAGCGGCCGGGTTGGAAGCACTGATTATTTCGCAGACTTGGATGATTTCGCGAGTGAGCCGAAACCCGCTGCGGATCTCAATCCACCGCGCCAGGAACCCGTATTCGGCGCCGGGCAATCACCAGAAATTCCGCGCTCCGACGCCCCACTTTCCAGCGAGTCGCCGCGCTTCAACACTCCGCAGCAGGCCCCCGACCCCGGTTCTATTGTCACTCCGGGTGTAGTGCAGTCTCCAGATAGCTCTGCTCCAGGCTATCAAGCCCAGGCCGAGCCAAGAGGTGATGTGCCTGGCTGGCCACAGGTGCCGCAGCTGGACACGATTGAAGCCACAGCTGCAAGCGCGATGAACCGACCGGCACCATCTGCGCCTACACCGTCAGTCTCAGAGCCAGCGCAACCAGCCTTCCAACCATCGTCTCCGCCTCAACCGCGCGGACCTGCTGTCGATTTTGGACGTGATTTTGGAACAGGCTTGGCAGCCTCGGTTGCGAATGATCTTGAACAGAACCTGACCGCTGAACTTGAAGATGAGCTGAAGGGCGCCCTGCGTCAGACCATCGATCCGCCTGAAGACCAGGCATTCGATCAACGCACTGCGCCCGCACCAATTTCGCCGGAACCGCAGACAACACCGCAAACCCGGCAACCGACTGCGGACTCGAGCTACTATTCAGGTGGGTACCAAGCGCACACAGCAAGCTACAGTCAAGCACCTGCTCCGGTGCGCTCCGATAACTATTCCGACACAGTAACTCCGGATAATACCGTAAGCCGCGCCGGCGGCCCGCGTCCGGCATTCGGTTCGGAAACTCCACCATCTACGCAGGCTTTTGAACGTCCGGCGCAGGACATTCAGCCTGAAGTCTCTTCGCCGTCCGCTCTGGCATCGCAACGACCGGCAATCAACGAAGATGATCTGTTTGCTGCGCTAACCACGCCACAAGGTGGCGCGGCTTCTGAAAGTGCGCCTCAGGCCTCCGAGGACAGTCAGAAATCAATCGCCGGGATCGATACGCTTCTGGCAGATCTTGATTTTCCGGAGCGGGACGAGCGGGCTCGTCAACAAAGCGCGGCAGAGCATTCATCTGAGCCTGCCGCGGCACAAGCTTCGGCAGAAACGAAGGCCACTGCGGCAGGTTATGCTGCCGAGGCTCCGGGTCGGCAGTCAGCTGATGACATCGACGATATGGTCTGGCCGGCAGCTGCAGACGCTGTTCGCGACCTTGGCGATGATGACACACCGCCGCCGCCGGAGGGTTATGATCTCGATGCCGTCGCACGGGCGATGCAGGAGAGTGACCCAACCTTGAAGGGCAGTGGGGTCTTGCCGCCGCACTCGCGCGCAGAGCAAGCTGCGGTTCCACACGCAGAAGAACGTTCGCGTCGTGGCATCTTTGTTGCCGCTGGTGTCTTGGGCGTAGCAGCGCTTGGCGCTGTTGGGTTCTTCTTTCTGGATACCGACACGATTGCAGTCCCGGATGGCCCGCCGCCTGTGATTAGCGGCCTGCAAGAGCCACTCAAAATTTTCCCGGAAGAGCAGGATCCGTCTGCTGGCAATAATCAGTCCGCCAAGCTGATTTACGATCGCGTTGATGGCCGCAACGAAAATGCGCCGACACAGCTTGCGCGTCCGGAAACACCTGAACCTGCCTCCTTACCGCCAGCACCTGCCGGTGTTCAATCCGGTGCGGAACTCGTTCCTGGAGCAACCAAGCGGGTCCGGACTGTTGTTGTTCGTCCGGACGGAACCATAGTGTCAGGCGAGGATGCGGCCCCAGCAGCGACTGGCACTGCGCAACCGGCAACCCCTGCGCCCGCTGAGCCCCGTGTTGTTGCAACTCAGCAGATTACGTCAACACCTTCGCCGGAACCGGCAGCGGCTCCGACACCGGCTGAACCGGCTGCCGGAACGCCTCAGCCCGCTACACCGGCACCGACAACGCCTGCAATCGTTGCTGCAGCAGAACCTGCTGCGCCGGTTGAAGAGCCTGCCGGACCTGTTCCGACCGTCCTGCCGCGGAAGAAACCCGCTGCCCCTGTACAAGTTGCGCAAGCACCCGCAGCTGCAACAAATCCTGCACCGGCAACGCAGAACAATGGTCCGCTGAACTTGTCTCAACCGGCATCGGCTCCGGTGTCCGCTACGGCACCGGCCGCAGCGGCTGCTGGCACCGGTTCCATACCGGCCGGAACGTATATCGTTCAGGTGACGTCTCAGCGCTCAGCTTCGGCTGCGAGCGATGCCTATTCGTCGCTACAACGTCGCTACCCGTCGATTATCGGGAATGTGAACGCCGTGATTGTGGCGGCGGACCTCGGCGATCGGGGGGTTTTTTACCGGGCCCGGATCCCGACGGGATCGCGTGACGAAGCCATCCGGTTGTGTGAACAGCTGCAAGGCGCCGGCGGCGACTGTTTTGTCCGCAGGCAATAGACCAGGGCGCACCAATACAACAACTAAGATGGCCGGGTTTTCCGGCCATTTTTTATTCGGCTGCTGTCATCTTGACTTGGCTCTGCAAACCGAGAAGGTGCGGGGTCATGTGCCGGTAAACATCCGAAATAGCGTCGATCGCCAGACGGACGGCAGGTTCACGCCGGACATCGCGGTGAACGATGATATGCTCAGGATTTGTGAGTTCCGGCAAAGGTTCCATGACCCGTACGAGGTCAGGATGCCGGTCACCCATGAAGACCGGAATCAATCCAAGGCCAGATCCGCTCGCGATCATGTTCATCATAGTGGTCATGGTATTGGTGCGCAGCCTGGGTGGCGCGGGCAGGCGTTCTGCGAGCCAGCGATTATGGGCCGGATACCAGAGGTCGTCCGGCGTAAATCCAAGCCAACTGCACGCTGAGTACCGGGCTTCTTCAAAAACAGATGGGTGGGCCGCCGCGTAGGATTTGCTCGCATAAACGCCGTAAGCGAGATCGCCGATTTTCCGGGCAATCAGCGTATCGGTCTCGGGTAGGCAGTTTCTGATCTGCAATTCGATGCTGCGGCTTTGATGATCGACATGGCTGTGGCTGGAGATCAGCTCAAGCTCAATGTCTTTTAGCCGTTCATTCAGAAGAGGATACATGTCTGTCAGGACACGGGCGCGCACCTCATCGACAGCAACGCGAACGACCCTGAGCGAGGCACCGGCCAGATCTGGCATGATGCGCGCCGCTGCATCCGCACGTTGACGCATATCTGCGGCAAGTGGAATGAGCCTTTGCCCCGCTTCTGTGGGTTTGAGACCAGAGGGTGTTCTGTCAAACAGCCGCGCTCCGACGCGGTCCTCGAATGCTTTCAAGCGCCTGCTGAGCTGCGGTTGACTGATATCCAATGCCTTGGCTGCGCCGGATAAAGACCGCGCGCGAGCCGCAGCGTCCACGAGTTTCAGATCATCCCAATTCATGAACGTAGTATACGTATTCGCTTGAGTAAGGGCAATGGTATGCGTATTCGTATGGGGTGCATGAGGAACTGGCATCTGTTTCGACAAACCTTTGAGTGCTAGTTCCCAATCATCACATTCAAGATCTGGAGCCTTCGCCGTGACACGATCTGCCGCCATCGGCCAGCACGAAAACATCCCCGCGGCACTGTTTCTGGCGCTCCTGGGGATGTCAGCTTTCACGCCGATTTTTGCGGCCGGGAAACTGGCAGGCGGTGTGTTGCCAATCGTTGCACTCGTCTGGCTTCGGTTTGCCGGCGGGGCCGCAACCATCTTGTGTGTAGCCAGCGTGAAAAAAATTCCGCTCCACAAGCAGTTAAGTCCCTTATGGAAACTCCACTTGATGCGAGCGGTGTGCGGTGTAGGAGGCTTGGCCTGTGCGGTCTATGCAGCGTCCGTGATGCCGCTTGCGGATGCGACCGCAATTGGATTGACGAAAGGCATCTTTGCGATTGCCTTGGCCGGGTTGATCCTGAAAGAGCTGGTGACCGGCAAGCATTGGATCGCCGGAGCGATGAGTATGCTCGGCGCCTATCTCGTCGTTCAATCGGCCGACAGTGTGGCCCAGAATTCGGAAATGGCGCTCGTTGGGGCCATTGCGGCGATTGCAAGTGCGCTCTTCATGGCTGCGGAAAGCTTGATCATGCGCTACATCGCCCAGCGCGAAGATACAGTAACGATCCTGGCCTATGTAAACGTGTTTGCAGCGTCGTTTTTGGCCGTGCCGGTGATTTGGCTGATCGCCAGAGACGGCATTGCGATGAGCGATCTGCTTGCGTTCGCCTGGCTTGGTCCCCTCGCAATTGTCGGCCAGTCTTTCAACATTTCGGCCTACCGACGTGCTGGCGCTGCAACACTTGCCCCTGCTTTTTACGCCACCGTGGTTCTCTCGGCGCTGTTTGGTTATGCCGTTTGGGGCGAAGTTCCAGGACCAGAAGCGCTAATCGGTGCGTTGCTCATCCTGGCCGGGGGCGCAGTCTTGACCCTGCGCCGGGGCCGGTAGGTGCCTACTTCAAAAGAGCATTTGCAAGGAACGGCAGGCTTTCGTCCATCCGGTAGTCAATCGACGAGTGGGTGTCGTTGAACTCCTCGTAGACGTGATCAACACCGGCGGCCTCAAGTTTCCGTTTCAAACGGCGTGCGCCATAGACCAGATTGTATTGGTCGATGTACCCGCAATCGATCCAGAGCCCCTTCATGGATTTCAAGGCATCGGTATGTGCCTCGACCATTTGCACAGGATCCCAGGACAACCAGGCATTCCAGCGGTCTTCGATGATTTCGCAGGTCTCAAGGTCAACCGGTAAGCGAATCCCGCAGAAGGTGTCCGGCGACGGATCTGGATCGTAGGTCGCTGCCATTGCGAAGGTCATCAGATCGTGCAACGCGCCGCCGGGATACTTCGGTCCGGCTTCAAACCAGCGCACAAAGGCCTCAATTGACCCATGTTTCTGGATTGCCCGCAGCGCACTTGGCATTTCCGGCAAGTAACAGAGTTCAAACGCCATATCTCCGGAGTGACAAGCAGCTGCGGACCAGACGTCAGCGTGTTTCATGGTGTGAACGATGGCACCATAACCGCCGGATGACTTGCCGAACAATCCCCGTTTGCCGTTTCCGCCGCAGCCGAATTGGCCTTCGACAGCTTGGAGCATGTCCGTGGTAAGCCACGTTGCCCAAGGCCCCATCGCGGTGCTGTCGATATACTGGTTGCCGCCAAGGCGGGTGAAACAGTCCGGGAAAGCGACGACAACCGGCGGCAGTGCGCCATCATGGATCAGCCGGTCCAAACGCTCCGGAACGTTTTCGCCAAAATTCTTCCAGTTCGCATGCGCCGGGCCGCCGGACGTATAGCCAACGATATCCACCAGAAGCGGCAGCCCTGTGCCGTCATGTCCATTTGGGACGTAAACGACCACTTCGCGCGTTGCCGGGTCGCCAAGCCGGTTTTGGGTCAAGATTTCGGATGTGACGGAAATCCGGTGCAAAGTGCCTGCCGGAATGTCATGGCGCGCGCGCATGGAAAGCAACTCCATTTGAAAAGGATTCGTAGATTTAGATCGCAAGTTCGCATCCTGAGCGCAAGTGCGCTTACCGGGGAACCGGACCTTTCTTGACGGGCAGGGGTGGTGCCGGTAAGCGATGATCATGATCAAAGCCTTTATTTCCGGCTGCGCCGGCACAAGTCTCTCCGCTGCTGAACAAGCGTTTTTCAATGAGCATAATCCCTGGGGACTGATCCTGTTTGCCCGGAATGTCGACAGTCCGGATCAGGTTCGGGAGTTGACCCGCTCTTTTCGTGATGCTGTCGGCCGGGCAGATGCGCCGGTGCTCGTCGATCAGGAAGGCGGCCGGGTGCAAAGACTACGGCCTCCGCATTGGCGCAAATATCCAGCACCCAAGCTTTTCGGAGATCTCTACAAGACGGATGAAACCGCTGGAAAACGAGCGGCGTTTCTGGGTGCGCAACTGATTGCCGCCGATCTGTCCGAGGTCGGAATTACCGTCGACTGTTTGCCGTGCCTTGATGTCCGGTTTCCGGACACCGTCGATGCGATCGGAGATCGCGCGCTTTCAGATGATCCGGAGACTGTTGCCATCCTCGGTCGTGAGATGATCAACGGCGCGATCGCCGGGGGTGTTCTACCTGTCATCAAGCATATTCCGGGGCATGGCCGCGCCAAGGTGGACAGTCATCTTGAACTGCCACGTGTTACCGATGACAAAAACGCATTGGAAGCTGTGGATTTCCTGCCATTCAAGGCGCTTGCAGACATCTCTTTGGGTATGACCGCGCACTTGCTTTATGAGAGCATAGACCCCGCAAATCCGGGGACGCAGAGCAGTGCGGTCATAAATGGGATTATCCGCGATGAAATCGGCTTCGATGGCTGTCTGATGAGTGATGATATCTCGATGAAAGCGCTTGGCGGTGATGTGTCGAGCCGGTCTAGAAAAATCTGGGATGCCGGATGCGATGTCGTGCTTCACTGCAATGGCGATATGATGGAAATGCGGGCCGTTGCGGATGCCGCGCCGGTCCTTGCGGGACGTTCGCTAGAGCGCTGCAACCCGGCTTTGGCTGGATACAAAGCGGTAGAATCTGGTTTTGATGCAGACAAGGCTTGGGCAGAGTTTCAGTCCCTGACAGGCTGGGCGGGAGTGTAACGGGACACAAAATGGCGGAGCAGGACACACAACCCGCATCCGCGCCAGACAAGTCATTTGACCTTCTGAGCGCGGTGCATACGAGCGAGGAACGGGCGACGTCCGATCCGCAGCTGGTTGTGGATGTCGACGGTTTTGAGGGGCCGCTTGATCTGCTTCTTGGTCTTGCGCGCACGCAAAAGGTGGATCTCGCCAAGATCTCGATCCTGGCCTTGGTTGAGCAGTATCTGGAGTTTGTGACCGAAGCCCGGCGGATGCGTCTTGAACTCGCCGCGGACTATCTGGTGATGGCCGCCTGGCTGGCCTATTTGAAATCCCGTCTTTTGCTTCCCGAACAAAAGGACGAGGATGAGCCCACAGGTGAGGAATTGGCCGCAGCGCTTGCCTTTCGTTTGCGCCGTCTTGAGGCCATGCGGGAGGTTTCTGAAAAACTGTTGGCCCGCAGCCGGGCAGGGCGCGATGTGTTTTTCCGAGGTGAACCTGAGACCATGTCCGTCGTCCACAAAAGCATCTGGGATGCCTCTGTCTACGACCTTTTGTCGGCCTATGCCACGCAGCGCCAGCGCCAATCAGTTACATCTGTCCGGGTTTTACGCAGAACAGTCTGGTCACTCCAGGAGGCGCGGGAGCTGCTGACCAAGCTTGTCGGCCGGGTCAGTGAATGGACTCCTTTGAATGCGTATCTTCGTGACTACCTTTATGACAACAAGGATTGGGCGACGGTCGTGGCAAGCAGCTTTTCCGCCAGCCTTGAAATGGTTAGAGAGGGACAGGTCGAAATTCGCCAGGGAGAGCCGTTTTCACCGGTCTACATTCGCGCCTTAGAACAGGAACCGGACCAAGATGTCTGAGCTGGAACAGCTTCATTTGGAGGGCGGTGCGGATTTGGGCGCGGCACCCCAAAAAGCCTCTGATGATCTTAGCGGCCTCCGGATGGTCGAAGCACTTCTTTTTGCCTCGTCCGAACCATTGTCGCTTGAAGAGCTGACACTCCGTTTGCCGGAGGGAACCGATGTCCTTGGGCTGCTGGAAGCGCTGCAGGAAATGTATGCGCCGCGCGGTGTCAATGTGGTTCGGCTTGCGGGCAAGTGGTGTTTCCGGACAGCCGAGGATCTCAGCTATTTGATGCACCGGAACGTTGAAGAACAACGCAAACTGTCGCGCGCAGCGCTTGAGACCCTGGCCATCATCGCGTATCACCAACCGGTAACACGGGCCGAAATTGAAGAAATCCGGGGCGTATCGACATCAAAAGGAACGCTGGATGTCCTTTTGGAAACAACCTGGATCCGGATGCGTGGCCGCAGGCGAACCCCGGGACGTCCGGTCACTTACGGAACAACCGAGCAGTTTCTGATCCATTTCGGTCTGGAAAACGTCAAGGATCTGCCAGGTCTAGAAGAGTTGAAAGGGGCAGGGTTGCTTGATAGCGCGATCCCTGCGTCGTTCCTGGTGCCAACACCAAGTGACGATGCTGCCTTGACCGAAGACGAAGATCCTTTAGAGGACGGCACATTGTTCGATGAAGAAACGGATGAGACTGCCGGTAGCTGATGTTCAAATCCAACGAATCCAATTGGAATGGCGGTCCGAAAACGTGGGGTGCACGCGGGTCAGCCAGCGCCACGATAGCCGCAGGCCTGGTCTTCGAGAATATTTCTCATGACTATGAGGGCGTGCCGTCCGTCCGGAACCTGAGCCTCTCGATTGCGCCGGGGGAGATCCTATGCCTGCTCGGCCATTCCGGCTGTGGCAAGACGACGTTGATGCGCATTGCGGCCGGGATTGAACGGCAAAGCGCGGGCCGGGTCCTGATCAACGGAAAGGAGATCGCCGGACCGCAGACATTTGTCCCGCCCGAACGGCGCGGTATCGGTCTGATGTTTCAGGACTATGCTCTTTTTCCGCATATGACGATCCTGGACAACGTGGTGTTCGGTATCAAGAAGCTGGGCAAAGAAGCCGCAAGTGCGGCCGCATTGACGGCCTTGCGCCGGGTTGGCCTGGCAGACTATGCCGAAGACTATCCGCATGCCCTTTCCGGGGGCGAACAGCAGCGCGTTGCGCTTGCCAGGGCCCTGGTGCCGCGACCGGGCATCCTTTTGATGGATGAACCGTTTTCAGGTCTCGACAAACGCCTGCGCGACAGTGTGCGTGATGAAACGCTGGCGGTGATCCGCGAGACACGCGCCACCTGCATCATCGTGACCCACGACCCGGAAGAGGCCATGCGCATGGGGGACCAGATCGCATTGATGCGGCGCGGGGAGCTCGTTCAGCACGGGACCGCTGCCGAGCTCTACAATAACCCGGCCGACTTGTTCGCCGCCCGGTTCTTTTCCGAACTCAATCAAATCGAAGGCAAGGTGACATCTTCCGGTGTTGAGACGCCGCTCGGTATTGTTGCCTCGAGCGGGATGAACCAGGGATCTGCTGATGTCTGCATTCGTCCGCAGGGTATTCTTCTCGGCAAGGCCGGTTTGTGCGGCGTGAGGGGGCGAATCCAGTCCAAGCGATTCGTCGGAGAAGTCGATTTGCTGACAATTATCGTTGAAGGTCTCGACCAACCTTTGCAGGCGCGCGTGCGGGCCGGGTGCGAATGGGAACAGGGCATGGACGTTGGCGTGACCACTGATCCCAAGGATGTCCTTGTCTTTCCGCGGTCGTGACCCCAAATCAGGTAAGAATAATTCTCCGGCTTATCCTTCTGTCTAGGAGTACAGAAACAATCCGGCATGTATTGTTGCAGGCAAGGAGCCAGTTTTGTACAAGGGCTCCAAGGGCGAGGAAGCCGGTTATCAGGAGTTTGGCGTATGGGTATTAGTATCTGGCAGATTTTGATCATCGCAGTCGTGGTGGTTTTGCTGTTCGGACGTGGCAAGATTTCCGAGTTGATGGGCGATGTCGCCAAGGGAATCAAAAGCTTCAAAAAGGGAATGGCTGAAGACGATACCGCCGATGCTCCCAAGACCATCGATCATGAGAGCGGTGAGACCGTGAAGTCCACCAAGGCGGAAGATCAGACCAAAGCGAGCTGATCTTTATCTGCGTCGCGTCTCCTTAAGGGGCGAAAGTACCTATGTTCGATATTGGTTGGACGGAGCTCTTGGTGATCGCCTGTATCGCGATCATCGTCGTAGGGCCGAAAGACTTGCCGCGTATGTTGCGCACCCTTGGCCAGACAATGGGCAAGATGCGCCGGATGTCGCGTGAGTTTCAGTCGACGTTCAATGAAGCCCTGCGTGAAGCAGAGCAGCAGGCCGATATCGCCGACATGAAGAAACAGGTCGAGGAAGCCGCAAACTTCAATCCACTTGGCGACTTGAAGAAGTCGATCGAAGAGGATGCGGCCAAGAAGACCCCTCCGGCAAAACCAGCGGCAAAAGCGGACAAAGACCCGAAGCCTGAGAGCAAACCGGCTGAAACGCCGGCAGCCTCGGCGGCGAAACCCGCTGCGCCGGAGGAAGCGCCGGTGACGGAAGAAGCCAAGGCATGAGCCAGGAAGATATCGACGCCTCAAAGGCGCCCTTGATCGAGCATTTGATCGAACTGCGCCAGCGGTTGATGTGGTCCATCGCGGCCATCTTGGCGATGTTCGTAATCTGCTTCTATTTCGCCACCGACATCTACAACATCCTGACTGTCCCGTACCTGCGTGCAGCGCCGGACCCGGAGCACGTGAAGATGATCTTCACGGCCCCGCAGGAGTGGTTTTTCACGCAGCTGAAACTTGCGCTTTTCGGCGCCTTGTTTCTGGCGTTCCCGGTGATTGCCAGCCAGGTCTACATGTTTGTGGCACCGGGGCTTTACAAGCATGAGCGTGGCGCTTTCCTGCCGTTCTTGGTTGCCACACCTATTTTGTTCCTGATTGGTGCGTGTCTGGTTTATTTCCTCGTCATGCCGATGGCGATGGGCTTTTTCTTGTCGATGGAACAAACCGGCGGGTCGGGCCAAGTGGCGATCGAGCACCTCGCAAAGGTGAGCGAATATCTCGGTCTGATCATGATCCTGATTTTCGCTTTCGGTCTCGTATTCCAGTTGCCGGTGATCCTGACGCTTTTGGGCCGCGCAGGCATGGTGACGGCTGAAGGTCTCAAGCAGAAACGCAAATACGCGATCGTTGGTGCCTTTGCAGCTGCGGCTATTTTGACACCACCGGACCCCATCTCGCAGATCGGTCTTGCACTGCCAACGTTGCTTCTCTACGAAGTCTCCATTCTGTCCGTCCGGATGGTGGAGAAAAAGCGCGCGGAACGTGAGGCCGAGCGTGAAGCTGAGGATGCTGCGGCATAAATCTAAAGCTTAGTCTTCCTACCGCGGCGGCCAGTCCTTAGACAAAGACCGCCGTTCGGGAAGCGAAGATGTTTGATATCAAATGGATCCGGGAAAACGCAGATGCCTTTGACAAGGCTTTGGCAAAGCGGGGCTATGAGCCTTCTGCTGCCAATTTGATTGCCTTGGACGATTCCCGTCGCTCCCACATCACCAAGCTGCAAGAAGCCCAGGAACGGCGCAACGCGGCCTCCAAAGAAATCGGCAAGGCCAAAGGCTCCGGAGATGATGCGCGAGCTCAAGAGCTGATCGACGAAGTCGCTCAGATCAAGGCCTTCATTCAATCTGGTGAGGAAGAAGAACGCAAGCTGATCGGAGCTTTGGAAGAGGCGATGGCCGTCATTCCGAACCTTCCGCACGATGATGTCCCGGAAGGCGCGGATGAAGCGGACAATGTGCTTTACCGGACCCATGGCGACAAACCGGCGTTCACCTTCAATGAAGCACCGAAGGAGCATTACGAACTGGGTGAAGAGCTCGGTGGGATGGACTTCTCCGCCGCTGCCAAGCTGTCTGGCTCGCGTTTTGTCATTCTGAAAGGCCAGATAGCGCGGCTGGAGCGAGCCCTCGGTCAGTTCATGATCGATATGCACACGCAGGAAAACGGCTACACGGAAGTCTCGCCACCGTTGCTGGTTCACAGCGATCCGCTCTATGGCACCGGCCAGTTGCCGAAATTTGAAGAAGATCTCTTCAAGACCACAACTGACCACTACCTGATCCCGACCGCTGAAGTCCCGCTGACCAATCTGGTGGCCGGAGAGATCATGTCCGAGGATCAACTGCCGCTGCGTGTCACCGCTTTGACCTATTGTTTCCGGTCTGAAGCTGGTTCTGCGGGCCGGGATACCCGGGGCATGTTGCGTCAGCATCAGTTCCAGAAATGCGAGCTGGTGTCGGTCACGACACCGGAGGAGTCGCTCAATGAATTGGAGCGGATGCTTGGTTGCGCCGAAATGATTCTGCAGAAACTCGGCCTTCATTACCGGGTCATGACGTTGTGTACTGGTGATATGGGCTTTGGAGCCCGCAAGACCTATGACATCGAAGTCTGGTTGCCGGGGCAGGACACGTTCCGTGAAATTTCGTCTTGTTCCGTCTGTGGTGATTTCCAAGCCCGGCGCATGAATGCGCGCTTCCGTCCAGCCGATTCCAAGCAGCCAGTGCATGTCCACACGCTGAATGGATCCGGAATCGCTGTCGGGCGTGCGCTGATCGCGGTTCTTGAAAATTATCAGAACGCGGACGGGACCATTACTGTGCCGGACGTCCTGCGGCCCTATATGGGCGGTTTGGAAAAGATCGGTTAAGGGCACCAGGCCCTTAACCCCTACCTTTTGGCCAAGAACGGATTTTTCATGCGCATTTTGATCACCAATGACGACGGCATTCACTCTTCCGGGCTCTACGCCCTCGAACGGATCGCAAAGACGCTCTCCGACGATGTGTGGGTGATCGCGCCGGAGACGGATCAAAGTGGCGTGGCGCATTCACTGACCCTTGGAGATCCGCTTCGCCTGCGCCAGATCGACGACCGGCATTTCGCTGTGAAAGGCACTCCGACCGATTGCGTGATCATGGGCTGCCGAAAGGTGCTTCCGGGTCTGCCGGACCTGGTGCTGTCGGGTATCAACCGCGGGCAAAACCTTGCAGAAGACGTCACCTATTCAGGGACAGTTGCAGGCGCGATAGAAGCTGCAATCCTGGGCATTCGCTCTATCGCGGTTTCCCAGGCCTACAGCTGGAACCCGAAGTCAGAGCCGGATTATGGAGTTGCGGAGGCGCATGCGCCGGAGCTCTTCACGAAACTGATGACCTTCGACCTGCCGCCGTACTCCCTCTTGAATGTCAATTTCCCGGTTGGGCCCGCCGATGCGGTTAAGGGCGTGAAGGTCACGGTGCAGGGGCATCATGAACAAAGCGGCCTGTCCATTGATGAGCGGACGGATGGTCGCGGCAATCCTTACTACTGGCTGAAATTCCAGGACCGCGGAAAATCAGTTTTGGATAATTCTGACCTTCACGCCGTTGCCGATGGGTATGTTTCCGTTACCCCGCTTCGGATCGATCTGACTGCGCATGATCTCGTCGGTCGGTTGGCGGACAGTCTTGGCTGATTTCCCTCTTTGCTGCGACTTCTCCTTTTGTGATGAGTCCCCAAGACGTTCTTTAACCGGGAAAACAGGGCGCCACACCCGAACGGCCATTGTGTCTTTGCGCTCGGGTCGGTCAGTATGAGGACAGGGTGGCGGTGAGAATCTCTCACGGTTTACCCATCTGTAGGCTGCCAGGGATGTCTGGCGGCAAACGGGTCTCCCGGGGGCGGGTAATGGAGAACGCGTGAATGGCCGCATTCGTTCCCGGTGATGACGACCGGGCAACGCAATCGAACTTGCCGGATGAAGCGGAGGCGCGTGCGGCCCTGGTGCTTGGCTTGCGTCAGCGCGGCATAGCCTCCGTGAACATTCTGTCTGCCATTGAACGTCTGCCACGACGGCTTTTTCTTGCGGCCCGCTATCACAATCTGGCTTACGAAGACACCGCACTTCCAATGGAGTGCGGGCAGACCATGACCGCGCCAAGCGAAGTTGCGTTTGCGCTCCAGCTTCTCGACTTGCAGTCAGATCAAACGGTTTTGGAGGTCGGTACGGGGTCCGCGTACCAGACTGCGATCCTCTCACAGCTTGTCCGGCATGTTTACAGTCTTGACCGATATCAGACCCTTCTCAAGCTGGCGGATCAACGCCTGGCGGCCTTGAAACAGACAAACGTATCGCTGGAACACAGGGATGGGCTCTCGGGTCTTGAGAAGAAAGCCCCCTTTGACCGGATTGTTCTGAACGGGGCAGTCTCCGAGATACCCGATACTTTGATCGCGCAGCTTAGACCGGATGGCATTTTGATCGCTCCATTGGGCCCGCCGGGAAAAGCCCAATCGCTCGTGCGGATCACCAAAGCCGAGAGCATCGGCGCAAGCAAGACAGTTGCGGAAGTCCGATGGGTTTCCCTTATGCCGGGTGTTGCTCAACATCTGTAGAACCCCGTTATGGCGCATGTTGTTGCTGCCGTAGCGTCATGATACGAATGAAACCGTATCTGGGGGATGGTATGGTGTGTCAGCGTTTTTCTATTTTGATTACATGTTTTCTGGGCCTTGTAAGTCCTTCTCTTGCAGAAGACTGGGTCGAAAAACAATTGCCCTCATATTCAGCAGGTGTTGAATTCATCGCCATTGGTGGTGACGGTCTGTTGTATTCAATTCAATCCAATCCCAACGGTTATGTCCTGACGTCCCTGATCGATAAGTACCGTTTCGAGTTCACGGGCGGAGACGGCTTTACTGGAAATATTCTGGCGGCAAAGGAAATCGTTTATCTCGGATCGAGTTGCGACGCGGTCGCCGGATCAATTTCTGGACGGTGGGTCAATGACAGCACCGGGCTCAATGTTGTGGTGGAAGGAAACAGCGGTCAACGATTGGATTTTCGGTTTCTTGATACGGGTCTGGAGCCAGCCCATTCCTGCTGAGGCGAAATAGGAGGAGCACAAGATGCTGTCGCTATTGAAAAGACACTTGGTCCTTGTTTCTGCCTTGGTTTGTGGAATGGGGTCGCCGTTGGCGGATGAATTGCCGCTCGAAGACTATTTCATGAGTTTTCCGAATTGCTATGGGCGAACTTACAGTCTGCAGCACCAAAAAGATCATCCTGCGCAAAACACTGTCGATATAGCAATCAGCCACTTTCCGTCGAAGCAAGAGCCTTTGGGGATGGACAGCCCGTTCCAACCCTATCCGGATACGCCAAGGCTGGTCGTGAAGCTGGATGTCTGGATGAAAGGGCAGAACGAGGGGTGGCAAACGGACGCGATCTGCGAGCCGGATGGCAACCGGCTACTTTGCCAAATTGAGTGTGACGGCGGCCGTTTCTTCCTGGAGGGCCGGTCCGATGACAAACTCGTACTGACAGGTGGGACCGATCTCGATTTCAATCAGTGCGACGCCGGGGATCGCGTTCTTCAAAGGGCGCCCGACGATGGGACGTTTCATCTGACACCGATTCCGTTATCCCACTGCAGGGCGCAGTGATCTCGACAATTGGCGAATGCGAGGGAACTGAGTCGGACGATCCAGCCGGTTGCCCGAAGGATGCTGGCCTGAAGGTCCGATGTGCGTTTACCTTATGCAATTGCCCTGAGTTGAATTGAAAATCGGCAGAATTGCGGGTGTTGCAGGCCTTTAGCGGCGTGCAGGTTTTTCAGATTGACTGGAATTCGAGGCCTCTTCTTTAGTCTTTATAAACCTTACTGCTTTCTAATCTTAACCACAGCAGCCATGTAAAGCAGTTTGGGTTGAGTCGATGAAAAAGCGGATGCGTTTCCTCCGCCAGGATTTACTGGGTAAAGTCGCAACGGTTACTCTTGGGGCAGCAGCTCTTGCAGGGTGTTCCTCGGCCACCGAGCGGTTCGGACCCAACGACATTTACACCGCCAGCACCGCCAATCAAAAAGAAATCCTGACCGGATCTGCCCCCGTGCAACCGTCCTATCAGGACATTATCAACGGCACCGGTGGAACGACGGCTGGCTTGCCGCAAAACACGTCTGCTCCTATCTCGACCGGTTCGATCCCGCGTCAGCCCGCACCTGTTACATCTCCAGCTGTCGTCAGTGCTCCCATTGCACCGTCCATCACATCGGCTCCGGTCCCATCGGGTCCTGCGCCGGAGACACTTGCTGCTGGCAAGGACTGGAAAGGCTGGACTGCAGCTGGCGGAACCCAGATCAAAGCGCGGCAGGGCGATACGCTCGCGTCGATCTCCCGCCGCTATGGCGTGCCCATTCAGGCTGTCGCATCCGTCAACGGTCTTCAGAGCCGATCCAGTGTGCAGGCGGGCCAATCTCTGATCATCCCGACCTATGTTTATTCAGACCGGAACGGCTCTACGAGCACCACCGACGGTGAGACGAGAGCCGTGCAACTGCCAACTGTTTCGCGGAGCGAAAATGTCGTTACCGGCTCCATACCAAACGTGTCGCGAGCGGCCCCGCGCCCGGACCGAAAGCCGTATGCGCAACCGACTTTCGCGCAGGTGACCCAATCAACACCTGCCATTGTCGCTGCCCCGGTTGTCCCGGTGAGTGCATTGCCGAAGAGCAAACCTCAAGGGGTGAGCGCGCCGATCGTGACCGCATCTGTCCCGCAGACCGTGGCAGGTAGTGGCTCAAGTGTTCCATCTCCCAAGCGTCAACCGGACCGGATTGTCTCAACAAACCGTTCTGACGACTCAATTCAGGTTGAAACGACCCCAATTGCAGCTCCAGATTCTGCGGCAGATGCACCGGTCAAGACGGAGGCTGCACCTGAAAAACCAATCGAGGTTGCGAGCATTCAGCCCCAAGCCGATGAACCTGTTGCCAAGTTCCGTTGGCCAGTTCGTGGCCGTATCATTTCCGATTTCGGCGCAAAACCGGGTGGTGGCCGCAATGAAGGCGTGAATTTGGCGGTTCCTGAGGGAACACCGGTCAAAGCGGCCGGGGACGGGACGGTTATCTATGCCGGGAATGAGCTGAAAGGGTATGGCAATCTTGTGCTTGTCCGCCACGACGAAGGTTGGGTTTCCGCCTATGCTCACAACAGCGTTTTGAATGTTAAACGCGGCGATACGGTGCGCCGGGGAGATCCTGTCGCGCTCGCCGGTGCCACCGGCTCGGTCAATCAGCCGCAGGTGCATTTTGAATTGCGCCAAGGCAACAAGCCGGTCGATCCGCTAAAATACCTGCCACGGCGCTAAGCTGGGGCTGCCCGCAGATTAGGGCAACTTCGCAGTCTTTCCCAAAGCTGTCTGGAAAATGAATTGGTTGCTCTGAATAGAGCGACCATTTCTCGTTTTTGAGGATTTGCGCCCTTGCTTCAGCATACACAAGGACCACTCACCAAGACACGCAAACCTATTTGAGCCGGGCATCTTTCAATGCTTCGAGCATCAATTCGGCTTCCTTGTCCGGATCGCCGCCAGAGTCTGGAATTTCCACGTAAGACACTGTTACCGAATTGTCGGGCGAGGCCAGGATAACTGTGAAATAGATCCAGACACCTTTGTTTAGGAACTCCAGGTCCAGCTTAATTCGTGGCAGGCTATCCCAATCGAGTTCAGCCTGTCCGCCCATGGAGTACCGCAGCGTGTCTTCTTTGAAGAACAGTTCGGCAGAGGTCTTCACAAGGTCGGCGATGTTGGCGTGCTGTTCGAGCCGGATGTAGGCGGCAAAATCCAGAACGTCGACGAGCTTCAAGTCTTCAATGAAACCGGTCAAGGCCTCGGCAATTGCCGCCTGGCGCTTGCGGGTTTTATCATCCGCTTCAGGTTCCATTGCGGCAGCCTCACGCAGCTTACTCATCCAAACCCTCCATTATTCATTGTTTTATACAGCGGTCTTGGATTTGCGTGAATAAACGAAACAGATAATTTCAGCAACAGCGCGATAGAATTCAGGCGGTATCATCCGCTCCACTTCTGTCGCCGCGTAAAGTGAGCGCGCCAGCTGCCGGTCCTCGATCACCGGGATGTCGTTGGTCTCGGCAATTTCCCTGATTTTCAAAGCAATCAGGTCCTGTCCCTTCGCCACAACGACCGGCGCCGGGTTTTTCTCACCGTCATACCGCAAAGCGACCGCGAAGTGAGTCGGGTTCGCGACCACCAGAGTTGCCTGGGGAACCGCTGACATCATGCGGTTGCGGGCGCGGTCGCGTGCAAGCGATCTCTGCCGCGCCTTCACGATGGGGTCGCCCTCCATCTGTTTGTGCTCGTCTTTGACTTCCTGCTTGGTCATCCGCAGGTTCTTGCGCCAGTGAGAACGCGACCAGAGGATATCGACGGTCACGAGAAGGATTGTGACAATGCAGACACCGGAAATCAGCCGCAGAGATATCTGCAGTATCATTTCGGGGAGGGCACTTGGATCGGTGAACATGGCGTTGATCAGATCCGCTTCATGAGTGCGGAACTGAGCATATACGATTGCGCTGACCGTGCTGAATTTGAAAACCGCCTTGAGGAATTCGACAAAGCCCTGGGCACCAAAAATCCGCGACCAGCCCTTTTTGAGCGATAGCTTGCTGAGTTCTGGTTTGATCCGGTTTGGAACGATGCTGGGTTTGTTCTGAAGGAATGCGGATGCAAGCCCGGACGCCGACAAAATTGCGATGATCGGCGCAAGGAACAGCCCAACCTTGATGGACAGGCTGTGGGACAGCATGAGTGCGTCTGCGCTGTTACCAAGGTCCAATCCTCCCGATACGTCCAGGAGGTGCGCCATGTCTGAAACAAGCTGGCGCACCCCAGATGTTATTGCGAAACCGCCGATCAACAAGGCACCGATCAACATTGCAAGAACAGGAGCTTCCTTGGAGACCGGCGTATTGCCCTTCTCAATTGCGTCCTGGATCTTTTTCTCGGTCGGTTCCTCTGTTTTTGAGTCCTTATCCGCTTCTTCCGACATCGCCCTGCAGTCTCCTTAGAAACGCAGACCGCCGTTGGGCCGGAACAAGTGGTCCTTATGCAAAGTAAGCCCCTTCATCCTGTTTCGGATTAAGCTCGATTTCGCCGCGTCCCGCCATTTCCAGTGCAAGGTTGGTGATCGAGCTGCGGGCTTCCAGAACGTCGCGCTGCGCTGCCGGCTCGCCAGCTGCGAGCTCGTGTTCGGCAATTCTGCGGGCGCGGGATGTCATGGACGAGAGGACCACTTCGCGGAATTCTGCTGAAGTTCCCTTCAATGCCAGGACAATCCGGTCTGCTGGGATCTGATCGAAGATCGCCATCCGGGTACGTGCATTGAGATTGCTGATGTCGTCGAAGGTGAACAGGAGACCCTTCAGGAGTTCAGCCGTTTTCGGCCTGATCTCGTTGAGGTTTTCCAGCGCATCTTCCATGTGATCCCGCTCCATCTTGTTCAAGATGTCAGCCATGCGCGCATGGGAATCTGCTTCCAGTGTTCCGGACAGGTTGAGCATGAAGTCCTCATGCATCGTCTTTTCCACGTCGCGCATGATTTCCGGGACCACCGCCTTGATCGACAACATCCGCCGCACCAGCTGATTACGCATGTCGGCCCGGATGTGGCCGAGAACCTTTGCGGCTGCGCTCGGCTTGATTTTCGTCAGGATCAAGGCCGCCGTTTGCGGGTGCTCTTTCAACAGGTAGTTGGCAAATACGGTTTCCGATACAGTCGTTAGCCGGTCCCAGATCGAGCGGTTTGAATTGCCATGGACATCCGACATGATGTCCGCCAGCTGTTCGTCCGGCAGAACGCCTTCCAGCATCTTTTCCACTTCGTTGGCAGAGCCGAACAAGGTGGTGCCGTTGGAAAACTGATCGATGAACTCTTCGGCAAGCTTGTCCAATTCCGCAGAAGCGACTGTTCCCAACTGGGCCGCGCTGACTGTAATCATCCTGATCTCTTCCTGATCAAAATGGCGCAGCAGTTTTTGGGAGCTGGTCCGTCCAAGCGATAGAAGCAGGGCGGCGACACGCTGCACCCCATTCAAACGCCGGATCGGTGGCGCCGGTGGCTTGGGGACGGCGGCAGGAGCCGGGGCAGCTTTGGCTTGGCTTGTCATTCTCGCGTGTTCCTCAAAAGGAGCATGGGCAATCAAAGGGTTCGGGAAATCTGGCGTCCGGCTGGGTGGTTTAGATTTCCAGCGGGCTTGTTTGTGAGCTGATGATCTCTGTTAGCGAGACACCGAAACGGGAGTTGTCGTCTTCCACAACAACCACTTCACCGCGGGCGATGACACGGCCATTCACGACAATGTCGATCGGCTCGCCAACACGATGGTTGAGAGGAATGACAGCGCCGCGGCCCAGCTTGAGAAGATTGGAGACCAGCATGGTTGCAGAGCCCAGAACGACCTGAATATTAACCGGAATGCCGAGGATCGTGTCGAGGTTGCGATCATCACCCATGGTCTCGCCGGCGTTTTTCTTGTCTGGTGCTTCAACCCTGGCGAAGTTCGCCGCATCGGCCGTTTTGATGGTTGCACCGGTTTCTACATCAACATTTTCAACGATCGTGTCAGACATTAGAACGTATCCTTTTGGTTCATAGAGACTGAGCGGAAGGGGCTTCCGAGCGTGTTATCGATTTTGTGCACACGGGTTGGAGCCTTGGGACCGCTGGTTCCACGGTGAATAACCGGTCCATCTTGTGGGGAGCTTGCCACAGCTGAAACAGGAGTCGGCTGCGCTGCAGTTTCATCATTGAACAGATCAAGGTCTTCACGAACAGGCGTAAAGCGGTTTGCCTTCTGCATGAGTGCATGAGAGCTCGAGAGTTCCTTGAGTTCTGCCTTCAGAACCGACTGCTGACGTTTTGCCTCGCGGGTGAGCGCATCGATCTCAGCAATCAACTCCCGGGCATCATCCATGCGATTGCCCAGCGCATTGAGGATCTGAGCGCCTTTGACGTTGATCTCCTGGATAGAGACCTCAATCCCGTCCAGCGCGAGCGCAGTCTGGTCGAAAATGCGCTGGTAATCTTCGTGATAGGACCCCAAGCGGCGCAGATCCTTGTGCATTTGCACCATTCGGATTGTGGTTACGACCAATGCCAGAAGCAGCACGCCGTCAACGATTGCGGAGATCATCGAAAAGATCCTTTTCTTCCTCGTGGATGAGTTCTTCAATCTGCAGGGTGTAGGATCCGTCCAGCTGTCCAAGCTGGCAGGTGAATATCGGTTGGTCATTGCAGGCGAGCGTCACGGGCGAGCGTGCAGTTGCCTGAAGCTCAATCACTTGGCCGACCTTCAGGTTTGACAACTCGCCAAGGTGCATCTCGCGTTCTTCCAGGATCGCTTCCAGCTTGACTTCCGTCCGCTGGATTTCGTTGTGGAAGTGCTGCGTCCATTGTTTGTCGCGGCCGGACATTTCGCCGGACAAGACCTGGGACAGGGCCTGACGCAGCGGATTGAGGGTTGCGTGCGGCAGTACGACGAAGACTTCACCACCGCGGCCGATGGCCTGCTGGAGCAGGCGTCCAACGACCGCAGGGTTGTTACGCCGGCCGACAACCGCAAAGTCCATGCGGCTTTCGATCCGCTCGATTTTCAAAGTTGTTTCTGCGATTGGCGCGAAAGACTCTGCAAGAGACTTCGCAGCAACTTCAAAAATCGTCCGGGCAATGCGCGTTTCGATGTTTGAAAAGGGCCGCTCCTCATCAATTGGAGGCTCGGTTCCGTCGGCGCCGAACAGCACATCGACGAGGGTGAAGATGAAATCCCGGTCGAAGCCGACCAGCACGCGAGCATCCCATTCCGGAGAGTAGAGAACGGCGACAAGCGCATTGGATTCAAACTCATCCAAAACATCGCCGATCCGGTTGTTCTCCACATAGCTGACCGAGATGTAGGATGGCGAGGGTGATTTCTGGCGCATCACATCTGCCATCACCCGCGCCATGCGGTCGAAAACCACTGGCAGCATCGGCAGGCGGTCTACGGAGATCCCCGCAGCGTCCAGCAGGCGGTCCGTGATCATCGCCCGTTCTGAGTTGGAGGCAGATTGCGTGTCTGTTGCTGCATCGAGCATGGTTTATGCGGCTCCCTGGAGATCGGCCGTGCTGGTTTCTGCGCCGCCGGCTCTCATGGTTTCATTCTCGACTTCGTCGATGGTTGGCCGGTCATATCCGGAGATGGTCTTGCGGCCATGCTCCAGCGCGATTTGCGGGTCAGCGCCATTCATGAAGGCCAGCAGGGTTTGCTTGACCACGATGTAGTTGCGCAGCCGCGTTTCCCGGACCGATTTGATCTTTGCTGCCAAGGGGCCAAACAAGGAGTAGGAGAACAAGATCCCGATGAACGTTCCCACAAGGGCGGCCCCGATCAGGCTGCCGAGTAGCTGCGGCGACTGGTCGATTGCGCCCATTGCCTTGATCACACCAAGGACCGCAGCAATGATCCCGATCGCCGGCAGAGCATCGGCCACGCTGCTCATTGCATGATACGGCTTCATCTGATCCCGGTGGATGGTCTGGATTTCTTCATCGACCAGAGCTTCGATTTCATGAGCACGTGCGTTTCCGACGATGATCAGGCGGAAATAGTCACAGATGAACGTCGTCATGTTGGCGTCGCGTAGGACCGACGGATACTTCTGGAAAATCGGGGATGTGCTTGGGTCTTCGATATGCGGTTCGACGGCATTGCGGCCCTTCGCGCGCAACTCGCGCATCAGGCCATAAAGAAGTGCCAGCACATCCAGGTAATCACGTTTGGACGGGACGGCATTCCGCAATGCGTCGGAAACGGCCACGGTCGTCCCGAGTATGACTTTCATGGGATTTGCAACGATGAAAGCGCCAATTGCAACGCCGAGAATGATCACCAGTTCCCAAGGTTGCCAAAGAACGAGGACCTTTCCGCCCATGGCGGCGAAACCGCCAATCAGGGATGCCGCGCCGATTATCAGGCCGATAATAATAGTCACCAAACAGCTCCTATCGGGTGAGGTTTTACTGTGCTGGTGAAAAGCTAGGGGACGAGACTTGTCCGAAGCTGACCGAACGGCCGTTTGCACCCGTGCCATCCAGTCAGCTTGGCGTAAGCTCTGGGCGCGAAAGTGTTTTCAAGACACTTACCGCTTAAAGGGCGCGGACATGATCAATACGATTACGCAGGTACAGCTGGTTCGGAACAATATGGACCGCTCCATCCAAACCGTCGCATCAGATCCAATGGTGGAACGCCAGACCGAGTACTATCGCGAGAACATCAGCGACATAAAATCGATTGATGAGTTCCTATCGAATGACAGGATCTACCGCTACGCTATGACGGCCATGGGACTGGAAGACATGATCTACGCAAAAGCGTTCATGCGGAAGGTTCTGGAAGAGGGCATTTCGAAAAGCGATTCATTTGCCAATCAGCTGACGGATCAGAGATATCAGAAGTTCGCTGAAACATTTAACTTCGCAAGTCACGGTGAGGCGACGACCGCTTTCAGACGAACCCAACAAGGTATCGTCGACAAGTTTCACCGGCAAACACTTGAAATCCGACAAGGCGAACAGAACAACGGTGTCCGTCTGGCTCTCTATTTCGAGAGGCAAGCATCCACGATCCAAAATGCCTACAACATCCTTGCCGACCGTGCGCTCGCAGAAACAGTTTACACCGCTTTGGGGCTGCCAGATTCTTTTGCAATGACGGACATCGACAAGCAGGCGGCCTATTTCGACAAGCATCTGGACTACGAGAAACTGAGCAGCGATCCAGAACATTTGGCCGAATTCCTCGATCGTTTTTCGGCACTCTATGACGTCAAGAATGGTCCCCAGGCGGTTTCATCGCCGACACTCGCAGTTTTTGGTGCCGGTCCTGGAGTTGTGCCTTTCGGGGAAGGGCTTTTGTCCAGCATCCAGAATTTTAAACTTGGAGGCAGCTGAGCCATGCAGTCAGCTCTTTATGTCGCGTTGTCCGCCCAAGTCGCTCTTTCCAACCGGCTGGAAACAGTCTCCCGGAACGTTGCGAATATGAACACTGTGGGCTACCGCGCTGATGAGATCAATTTCGCTGAGATGGTGTCCAAAGCGGGCCCCGATAAAGTCAGCTTTTCAAGTGGTGGCGAGAACTACATCTCGCGTCAGAACGGCAGCCTGAATAAAACCGACAATCCTCTTGATCTCGCAATCGAAGGGGAGGCCTGGTTCGCCATTCGTGATGCAAATGGCGGACTTTTCTATACACGAGATGGCCGCCTCAGCATCGCTGATGACGGAACCTTGAGGACTGTGACCGGGCAGGTGATTGTTGGTGCCGGAGGGCAACCAATCCAGCTCAATCCGGATGGCGGAACGCCGCTCATCACGCAAAACGGGGACGTCATTCAAGGCGATGAAGACATCGTTGGCCAGATTGGTCTCTTTCTGATCCCGAATGATGCCAAACTGACCCGAAGGGAAAATTCTGCAGTTGTGCCGGACCGGGCAGTCATTCCGGTGCAGGTGTTCGACCAGCATGGGATCCGGCAGGGCTATGTGGAAGGGGCGAATATTAATCCCGTCCGCGAGATGACCAAGATGATCATGATCTCCCGCGCGTTCGAAAGCGCCACCAAAATGATCGACTTGGGCAGTGAAAGCCAAAAGACGGCCATTCGCGAATTGGGCAAAACATCATGAGTGCGGTGGTTGGCATAAGCTCTCCTTCTGAAGATCCATCCCCACGGCATGTATTACTGAAGACTGTCGAGGCATCACAAAAAGCAACGGACGCCAAAGCACCGGCAAAGGCGGGATTCGGGTTTTCTGATTTTGTTGATGTGATCAATCCGCTGCAGCACATCCCAGGTGTTTCTGACGTTTACCGTGCTGTGACGAACGATCAGATTTCCGTGGACGCGCGTCACGCCGGCCGCGCACTCTATGGAGCCGCATTGGGTGGCCCGGTCGGCATCGGTCTCATGATGGCCTATGATGCGATGACAACACCTGGAACAAGCAGCACTGCACAGGACACCTTGGATCCTGAAGTTGCGTCGGTTGAGACACCGAAGACAATCACCGCACCCGAAACATCGAATGGGGATGGGTTTGATAGCGAAGGCGCACCGATGATGTCCGCGTCGTACCCAATCCTCGGAGAAACAGTTGCAAGTGCCGGTGAGCGAACACCTGGAACGCCGTTTAATCTGCTGCAATTCGGTGAGTTGTCAGCGGACGCAGTTCCTGCGCCAAAGCCGGGTAATAACGATTCCACTGAACGCGTACCTGAGCCTGGCAGGATATCAACAGGTGACGAAACGGGAGCCGATCAGTCCGATACCAAGACGGTTGTACCAAGTAGCGACGATTTGGGCAGGCTCGCAGAGCACGAATCCAACCACCTTTCCCTGGATGTCTTGAAAGCCCTACAGGAGCGTCATGCCAAGCTCTCAGCATCTTAACAGCCTGGATCAAATTACAGCCTCCTTGGCTGCTCTTGATACAGAAATTGGCCGTGTCAAACTGAGCGGGCAGGTTACGCAGGTCTCTGCAGAAGCGATCCGGGTGTCTGGATTGTCACGCGTGGTTTGTTTGGGCGATCTGATTCAATTTGAAGGCCGGTCCGGTGTTCGTCAGGGCGAGATTATCCGGCTTGAACAAAAGGATGTTGTTGTCAAACCTCTTGAACGGGTATCGGACATTGGAATTGGCAGCGTTGCCTCGCTGATGGGAGGTTTGGCAATTCATCCGGACCTCAGTTGGCGCGGGCGCATCATCAATGCTCTCGGAGAGCCAATCGACGGGCAGGGGCAATTGCGGCACGGGGTTGAGGCTTTTCTTCTTGATCGGGCGCCACCTCCAGCAATGAACCGCGAAAAGATCACGGAAGGCGTGCGAACAGGTGTTCGTGTCATCGATCTCTTTACGCCGTTATGTGTCGGGCAGAGGATCGGTGTCTTCGCAGGATCGGGTGTCGGAAAATCGACGTTGCTCGGGATGCTCGCCGGGTTTGGAGAGTTCGACACTGTCGTGGTCGGTCTTGTCGGTGAGCGCGGCCGTGAAGTCCGGGAGTTTATTGACGACATTCTTGGTGAAACGATTGCCAATTCCGTCGTTGTTGCTTCCACTGGTGATGAGAGCGCAATGCAGCGTCGCCTTGCTCCGAAGACGGCAATGAGTGTTGCCGAATATTTCAGGGCTCAAGGGCATAAAGTGCTGCTGATTTTGGATTCTGCGACACGTTTTGCTCATGCAGCCCGCGATGTCGCTCTTGCCGCTGGTGAGCCTCCCGTCGCCCGTGGGTTTCCGCCAAGTGTTTTTGCAGATCTTGCCCGGCTGATTGAACGCGCTGGACCAGGCGCGACTGGTGAGGGGTCAATAACTGGCATTTTTTCAGTCCTTGTAGACGGGGACGACCACAATGATCCTGTGTCCGACGCCATTCGGGGCTTGCTTGACGGTCATATTGTTCTGGATCGCAAAACAGCGGAAGCAGGAAGATATCCGCCGGTGGAGATTCTGAAGTCAACATCGCGCCTTGCGTCCCGCGCGTGGACAGAAGATCAGCAAGAGTTGATCCACCGGATCAAAGGGCTGATTTCTCATTATGAAGATACGAAAGATCTTCGGATGATGGGTGGGTTTCAAATCACTGGTGATGAGCATTTGGAGAAAGCGTGCCGCCTCGTCCCCAAGATCTACGAAGCGATGCGGCAGGGTGCCCAGCAACCGGTGCCTGGAGATCCTTTTGCCGAGTTGGCTCAAGCCTTGGCTGCGGACGCGTAAACCATTTTCTATGAAATCATGTAAAAGTTACGAGGCGTCGCTTTATTTAGCGGCGCTTTTTATATATATCTTCGATTAATTCATCTGCAATAATTTGTAGAAACGTATTTTAGTAAAATTTCGTATTATTTTTATCTCAATATCTCTGCCGTTTTATTTAGTTTTGCATCTGCCAATAAGTTATGACGTTACCAAAAACCTCCAAATACAACTCTCGCGATGGAAGAATTGTTGACGTCGCGATGTGGTAATTTTACCCATACTACATCGAAAAATTTTGGGGGCTAAATCATGTTTATCATCGTTGACGACAGAGAGATCGTCACCAGCGGCTATGCCGCTGCCTTTGAGAGAGAGGGGTACGCTTCTCTCGAATTGTTGCCAAGTGAATTGCCTGATTGGCTGGAAACAGGGTGCTCACAAGATCTGGCTTCTGTTGATGCAATCTTGATCGGCGAATGCCCTGAGAGGGCGGGTTTTGTAACGCAGATCAGAAGTCGTTGCCCGGAAGCGCAAATCGTTGCCCTTGAAGACACGGCAAGCTTGCAAGGGACCCTTGATCTTTTCTCAGCCGGATTCGACGAGGTGTTGAAAAAACCGGTTCATGTTCGCGAAATCATTGCCCGGTTCGGTGTGTTCCGCCGTCGCGCCATGGCACGTGACACGTCCTCGGAGGCTGGTGCAATTGAGGTATTTTTTGATGGTCGTGACCCGACTGTTGGCGGGCAGGTCATGGAATTACCGCGCCGTGAGCGCCGCATCCTTGAGTATCTTGTCAAAAACAAAGGCCGCAGGGTCACCAAAACGCAGATCTTTAATGCGGTTTATGGTGTCATGAACGAAGGCGTGGATGAGTGTGTGGTCGAGAGCCATATCTCCAAGCTGCGCAAAAAACTGAAACGCCAGCTTGGTTTTGATGCCATCGAATCCACCCGTTATATCGGTTACATGTTGAAAGACACCGCGTCTCCGAAACGTCTTGTCAGCGAAACACCTTTGCCGAAATCTGCTCGTCAGCCGGTTCGGGCAGCGGTTAACAAGCGGGAATTGGTTCTTGCGGTCGAGAATGTTGGATAGAGTGCTGACTTAGTCAGAATGTCCTGGCCTATCCCCCGGGCCTTCAGGACCTTTGTATGCAGCCGGAGTCATTCATGACTCCGGCATTCGCAATAATACCTGCTAAAACAACTGTATTGAATCCGCTTTTTTGGGCGGTAGCCCACCATTTTCGAGCTTTTGCCGATACACCTTGTTTCTTTTGAATACAGCTTAATCATTTGCGTTTCTGCAAACTTGTTTTAATGAGCAAAGTTAGGCTTTTAGCTTAGGCGGACAACGCGTCTATCGGCGCTCCTGAATAGCTGTTTTAACAGGAATGCTGATCGCCACGCAAAAAGCGCGTGAAAAAACTCGTCTTATTTGCGGATATAGGCGTTAGTTACAATTGTCTTTTAAGAAAAATTTAGAAAACTAGACCAATCTCTTCAAACGAGTTGGGCTTTGAGACTTGTTAAATCTTTTTCCGATGGTCGGTCTGACGTTGTTGGAGTTAGAATGATCTGGAGCAATTGTTTGTCGAGTGGGTGTCGATTTCCTAAAGGTGACAGTCCGCGCAGTGATCAAGGGCTGATCGGTGCCTTGGTGTTGGTTGGTAATTCGGCTTTTGAAGCTCCGGTCAAGGGGGCAGTGATTTGAGTTCGAGTGCCAGTACGTCTTTGCCGTTTGCGGCATCAGAGATGGGCCGGAACAGCCTGTCGCGAACCTTTATTGTTTATACACTTGGATTGTTTGCAGTCCTCGGCATCATTTTCATCGGTATTCTGACAAAGATTACATGGGACGCATCACACGCTCGCGCCATTCGGGTAACAGAAGCTTTCTTCCAGGCGACAAAGCGACCTTTTGAGCGCGCAATTTGGACAGTCAATGCGGACGCAACATTGCAGTTGATCCGTGGTCTTGAGAGCCTCGAAGTCGTCGAAAAGGTTTGGGTCGAGACCCCGGATACAGGTAATTTTGGAGATCCGCCCGCAGATGATCGTCGTCAGTCGGCCCTCAGTTATACGCTGAATTCACCAAGCACGATCCTGCACAAGGATATGATCGGTCAGGTCTTTATTATGATCGACCGAAACTCCATTTCGTACGAGATTATTTCCACTGTCGGGCTCATCGTGACGGCGATTATCGCCTATTTGCTCGTGTTGGCGTTTGTGATCCGGAGTATTTTTCACAGGCTGATCGGGCTGCCTCTGTCCGAGATCGTTGCATATCTCTCAACGCCGCGTTTGATCGAGGACCCGCCCACCGAGGCCTTGATGCCGGGTCGGGCGGATGAGATCGGCATTCTTGCATCCAGCCTTCAGTCGATGGTGCAGCGGCGCCACTTGGATCTGCAGAAAATCCAAGAGTACCAAACCAATCTTGAAGAGCTGGTCACACACCGCACGGAGCAGCTGAAATTGGTTCAAGAAGAGCTTATTCAGGCTGACAATCTGGCAGCGCTCGGGTCTCTCGTTGCCGGTGTGTCACATGAACTCAACACTCCGTTGGGCAATGCCTTGATGGCAGCCACAACCATCAAGGATTCGGCGACACTTCTGGATGACGAACTCGAGCGCCAAACTTTGAGCAAAGAAGCGCTGGAAAATGAGGTCGCGCGGATATCTGAAACCGCAAGCATCATCGAGAAGACCTTGGCGCGTGCCCGCGAGCTGGTCGGGAACTTCCGGCAAGTTGCCGTTGACCGGCAAAGTGAAAAGAAGCGGGCCTTCAATTTTGATCACATTATCCGTGAGACAATCGCGACCTTGCAGCCAACACTTCAGAAGACTCCTTTTAAGCTCGAGCTCGATCTTGATGGTGATCAGGTCATAGACAGCTATCCAGGGGCTGTCAGCCAACTCGTCTCTAACTTTGTCGAGAATGCGGTAAAGCACGCATATGAGGGTAGAGAGCACGGGACCATCCGGCTGTCGTCAAGCATTGAAAATCGAAGCAAGGGAGCTGGCGCTGCTGGCCGCACGATCGTGTTCAAGTGCCGCGACGATGGGGTTGGGATACCCGACAAGAATTTGAAGAAAGTCTTTGAACCGTTTTTTACGACGAAATTCGGTAAAGGGGGATCCGGGCTCGGTATGGCCATTTGTTATCAGCTTGCAACCGAAGCATTGAATGGCACAATCTCCGTGTCATCAAAGGTTGGACATGGTACTGAGTTTACTGTTGAGATCCCGGTGACGGAACCGCAGAAGAAAAAGGCACACATAACAACAACGACGAAGGTGCATTGACATGGTGATGGATTTTCTGGCGCCTTCTGAGCCTAAGACCGGCGAGGAGCTTGAAAAGCCCTGGAAGGTTCTGATCGTCGACGACGATCCGGACGTGCATGAGGTCACACGTATCGCAGTCTCGGGATGCCGGTTCGAGAACCGTCCGTTCCAGTTGTTGCACGCTTTGTCTGCGCATGAAGCCAAGCAGATCCTTCAAGAAAACGATGACATCCCGGTGGCGCTCGTCGACGTTGTGATGGAAAGCGACACCGCCGGTCTCGGTCTGGTCAGCTGGATTCGCAAGGATCTTGGGAATCGCTTCACCAGGCTGATTCTGAGGACCGGTCAGCCCGGCTATGCCCCTCAGACCGATGTCATCATGAAATTCGACATCGACGGATATGCAGAAAAAGCGGAGTTGTCGCGCACCAAGCTGATCACCGCGATCGTAACAGCATTGCGCGGTTACAAGCTGGTGATGTCAATTGAAACCAACCGCAAGAAGCTGAAGGAATTGAACGCGCACTTTGCGGAAATCGTCCAGCAGAACGCGCTCAGTGAGTTTGCATCTGCCGTGCTTGAGCAGTTTACCGCTTTGATCGGTAAACCAATCGATTGTCTCTTGTGCGGTTACGAGACCCTGCCTGAGTACGCAGGTTCGGATAAGGTTGGAGTTCGGGTACTGTCCGCCCGAGGCATCCATGAAGACAAGGTTGATTTGCCGCTCGATGTGATCAGCAGCAGCGATATTCGCCAGGCAGTTGCTCAATGTATCGAGACACAAGAAATGTGCGCGAACGCAGACGGCGTTGCACTGCCTTTGGTCACCCGCAACGGTATGTCCGGCGCTCTTTATCTCGGAACCACCTACGAGGAACTTGAAGAACTTGTCGGTTCCGAAGTGGTACAGCTCTTCGTGTCGAATGCTGCCCTTGGTTATGAGAAAACCGGGTTGTTGGAGCACATCCGAAATCTCGCTTATGTGGATCGGATGACGGGTCTGTCGACCTTTTCCGGTTTTTTGGAAGCTTTCTACAGGAATACGCTCACAGCTTCCAAATTGCTGGTCGTGCACGCAGATATCCAGCGGTTCCGGGTCATTGTTGACGGAATCGGTGACGAAAAGGCCTCTGGTGTCTTGAGAAAAACCGGCCACCGTTTGTCGCGGACCTTCCCGGACGCCTTGTCGATTGCACGCAAGGAACGGGATGAGTTTTTGATCCTTTTGAAGGGCAACAGCGATGACGATGTACAGGACGTCGTTGCCCGCGTGGAAGAGGCGTTTCAGGAACCCATCCGTTTGGACGACACACAACTGACACTGCGTCCACGTCTTGGTTTCGCTATGTCGTCTGATCCGTCCAATGCAGCTGAAGACATTGCTCGTCAGGCTTCTATTGCGCTCAACGACGTGCGGCAGAATGCCAACAGCAGCTACGCTGTGTTCAATCCTTTGATGCAGGAAGCGGCATTTGAACGGCTTCGTCTTGCTTCTTTGCTTACAGGTGGTCAGGAGCAGACGGAGTTTTCCGCTCACTATCAGCCGATCATGTCTGCCAAGGATGAGAGCATCGCTTCCTTTGAGGCCTTGATGCGGTTCCGCACACCAGGTGGTGCCTTCCTGAACACCGCAAGCATGATTGAAGCGGCGGAAACCAGTGGGTTGATTACCGAGATCGGTGCCTGGATGTTCCGGACGTCTTTCTCTGAGTTCAGCAACTTTCAGGGTATTTCTGATCAGGTTCGGTTGAATGTAAACCTGTCACCCCGCCAGGTGCATGCCAGCCGGATCTATAAGGATATCGAGGACGCTGCGACCAACGCCGAGCTGTCTTTGAACCGGCTGGTGTTTGAGGTCACGGAAGGCTTGTTCCTCAGCAACGACCAGGTCACCCTTGATCTTTTGACGTGGCTTCGCAAACGCGGGGCAACTGTTGTTATTGATGACTTTGGAACTGGGTACTCGTCCCTAAGCTACCTTCGGAAGCTTCCGGTCGATGGCATTAAGATCGACCGCAGCTTTATCATGCACATGGATCAAGATCCCGATGCGCTTGCTGTTGTGAAGTCGCTTCTGGCTGTTGCAAAGGCGCTTGACCTGAGCGTGACCGCTGAGGGTGTTGAGACCGTTGCGCAACGGAAAATCATGCAGGATCTCAACTGCAGCTACCTGCAGGGCTATCTCTACTCCAAGCCCCTCAGCGCGGCGGACCTGACGGACTTTATCAACAAGGCCGTGGAGCCTGGCTTCGCTTTTGGTTGATACTATTAGCGGAACCGATGCTGCTTCCGCTCGTTTATACTGATCCGTCAAAGAACCAATACAGGAACAGCAGCACCTGCGGGCTCAGCCGGTGCAAACGGCGGGCGTACGATCAATCCGCCCGATTTTGCCAGGAGGGCCAGCATTGAGCTGTCTTGTTTTGGGAACGGAGCTGCAATCAGCCGGCCATCAGCGTCTTCACTGAGCATTGCACGCACATAGTCCTGCCGCCGGTCGTTTTCCCCGATCGCCTCGGCCAAGATTGCTTCTTTTGGAGTTGCCGAACCATTCGGAGCGCCTAGCATTTTTGCGATGAGCGGCTTTAGGAACAAAAGACCGCACACGAGACTGGATACCGGGTTTCCAGGAAGCCCGAGAACCTTTGTTTTCCCGAGGCGGCCCGCCATCAGAGGCTTTCCGGGGCGCATAGCGATCCGCCAGAACGACAGGTCCATCCCCTCATTGCCAAGAACATCCTGTACAAGATCGTGATCGCCGACGGACGCGCCGCCAAGGGTTACAAGAATGTCGGCCTCTTCGGTAATGGCCCGCTTAACGCAAGCCGCAAGTTCCTTTGGTTCATCGGGTGAAATGCCAAGGTCGAGCGGTTCCCCGCCGCAGTCCTCAACCATCGCCGCAATGCCGGCATGATTGGACGCAATGATTTGGTCAGGGCCGGGTCTGCCGCCTGGCCGGACAAGTTCGTCGCCTGTTGCGAGGATGGCAACCTTGGGTCGCTTCACGACGGGTAAGACCGCATGGTTCATCGCAGCGGCAAGAGCCAAATGTCGATAGTCGAGTTTCAACGGTGGATTTAGGAGGATGTCGCCTTCTGAGAAATCCAGCCCGGCCGCGCGAACGAACGCGCGTTTTGCGGGGTTTTCCAGAACCTTGATCCGATCATCGCAACGTTCGGCGTTTTCCTGGATCAAGATGGTGTCGGCACCTTCGGGAACCGGGGCGCCAGTGAAGATCCGAACCGCTTGTCCCGGACCAACCTGTCCGGAATATCCATGACCTGCCGGAGCTTCGCCGATGACGTCTAGTTCTGTTAACTCGGATGTCAAATCGGAGTGCCGAATCGCATAGCCATCCATCGCGGATGCCGCAAATGGCGGCTGTGTTCGCGTTGAGGCGAGGGGCCTTGCGAGAAACCGGCCATTGGCTGCCTCCAGCGGTACAGTCTCCGCCTCCAGAGGAGCAACGCCTTTCAAGAGCTTATCAAGGGCCTCCGAAACCGGCATCAGGCTCATCAGGTGCCGCCCTCACTGCCGTCCTTTTCCAATGTCCAGTGCCCGGATTTTCCGCCAGCCTTCTCAACAAGCCGAATATCTCCGATGACCATGCCGCGATCGACGGCCTTGGCCATGTCATAGATGGTAAGGCAAGTCAGCGAACACGCTGTCAGCGCTTCCATTTCAACACCGGTTTGGCCGCTGACTTTTGTGGTCGCCGTAACAACAAGGCCGGGGAGACTGTCGTCCGGCTCAATGTCGACGTTTACCTTGGACAGCATCAGCGGGTGACAGAGCGGGATAAGCTCGTGGGTTTTTTTGGCAGCCAAGATGCCCGCAATCCGGGCAGTTCCAATCACATCGCCTTTTTTGGCGTTCCCGGAACGGATGAGTTCCAGGGTTTCAGCGCGCATGGTGATGTGTCCGCGCGCAACGGCGATCCGGTGTGTTGTTTCCTTTTCGGAGACATCGACCATGTTGGCCGCACCAGCCGCATCCAAATGTGTGAGGGTTGGTTCAGCCACGTGTCAGCCTGCCTTTGACAGTGTTTCTTTGGCAAGAAGAGACTTCGTGGCTGAGGCGACGTCTTGCTGGCGCATCAGGCTTTCCCCGATGAGGAAGGTGGAAATGCCTACCTTGTTCATCCGCGCAAGATCGACTGGCGTGAACAGTCCAGATTCGCCGACGATGATCCGGTCATCAGGGATCATCGGCGCCAGTTCTTCGCTGGTTTCCAGTTTGGTCTCGAATGTCTTCAGGTTTCGATTGTTGATGCCCATCAAAGGAGACGACAGCTTGAGCGCGCGTTCCAGTTCTTCCGCGTTGTGAACTTCCAGAAGGACGTCCATGCCGAGATCAAACGCCGTGTCTTCGAGCGCCTTCGCCGTGTCGTCATCGATCGCAGCGAGAATGATTAGGATACAGTCCCCGCCCCAGGCTCTCGCTTCGTAGACCTGATAGGTGTCGTAGAGAAAATCCTTGCGCAGGGCAGGGAGGCTGACGGCATCACGAGCCGCGGTCAAAAACTCTGGCTTGCCCTGGAATGAAGGCGTGTCGGTCAGAACAGACAGGCATGCAGCGCCGCCGGCTTCATAAGCTTTTGCAAGCAGCGGCGGATCGAAATCCTCGCGAATAAGCCCCTTGGAAGGGCTCGCCTTTTTGATCTCGGCAATCAGAGCGTAGTCGCCAGCAGCATGTTTGGCTTCAATGGATTTTTGAAAACCACGCGGTGCACTCACATCCTGAATACGTGCCTTCAGATCGTCGAGAGAGACCGCTGCCTCCGCAGCTGCGATCTCATCGCGCTTATAGGCTTCGATTTTTTGAAGTATGTCGGCCATGTCTTATCCGTTCGAGACTGCGACGAGTTCGTTCAATGTGCTTGCAGCAGATCCTGAATCAATAGACTGGGCGGCCATTGCAACGCCTTCCTTCAGGTCGGTGACCTTGTCCGCAACGATCAAGGATGCCGCTGCGTTGAAGATCACGACATCGCGGTATGCGTTTTTTGCACCAGCGAGGACTTCGCGCAAAGCCTTTGCGTTTTGCGCTGGTGTACCGCCTTTCAGATCCGCAAGTTTGGCCTCTGGCAAACCGGCGTCTGCAGGCGTGACTTCGAACGAGCGGATCTCGCCGCCGGACAATTCGCAGACGAATGTCGGACCGGTGGTTGTGATCTCATCCATGCCGTCGGACCCATGAACGATCCAGGCTTTTTCTGTTCCAAGTTCCTTCAAGGCCTGGGCGACTGGCTCGACCCATTTGCGGTCGAAGACGCCGGTCATCTGGCGTTTCACGCCGGCCGGGCAGGACAGGGGTCCTAAAAGATTGAAAATCGTCCGCGTACCCAGTTCCATCCGCGTCGGGCCAACATTTTTCATGGCGGCGTGATGAAGCGGGGCAAACATGAAGCCGATGCCTGCCTTGGAAATACAGTCCGAAATAACCTCAGGCGTGACATCAATATCCACACCGAGCTCGACCAGTGCTTCTGACGCGCCCGACTTGGATGACAGCGAGCGGTTGCCATGTTTCGCGACCGGAACCCCGCAACCGGCAACAACCAGCGCCGTGCAGGTCGAGATGTTGTAGCTGCCGGAATTGTCACCACCAGTGCCAACAATATCGATCGCATCTGCCGGTGCATCGACGGGCAGCATCTTCTCGCGCATTGTGGCAACGGCACCGGTGACTTCGGCAACGGTCTCACCGCGCACCCGCAAGGCCATCAGGAAGCCTCCGAGCTGTGACGGCGTCGCCGAACCGCTCAGGATAATGTCGAACGCGCTCCGGGCCTCTTCAAAGGTCAGGGAATGCCCGTCCGCGACCTTGGCAATGTAGTCCTTGAAGCTCTGCATATTACATTCCGCTGCCGCTGTGAGCCGTACCATCCGGGTTCAAGCCCATGACCTGGGCAACAGCAGCGCTGTTGATGTCAACACCTGCCCGGGTTTCCTGTTCTGCAACAAACAGATCCAGCAAGGAATTTTGAACCTGTTGGGAGAGCTGTCCTTCCAGCGCTGTGACTTCGGACGTCTCAGGGTTAAACTCTGGGATCTCAGAACCGGTGACTTTCAGAACGACCCGGCCGTTGCCGTCGGCCGTTTCGGCTGTTGCAACAGAGCCAGCCGGCCCTTCGAAGATCGCGGTGAGCGCATCGCGGCCAAGATCGCCGGTCGGAACACTGCGCGTGACACCTTCTGCGGTTTGAACTGTTACGCCTTCAGCAGCGGCAAGGTCGCCCAAGCTGGTGCCGCTCTCGGCTTTCGCGAACAGATCGGTAGCCTTTTGGCTGAGGCGTTCGTTTAGCTGATCCGATTTCCACGCAGCAATAACCTGATCCCGAACTTCGTCGAGGTCACGATCCCGTTCCGGAGTGACGCTGGTCACGTCGTACCAGAGGTATCCGCGATTGCCGATTTGAAGCACGTCGTTTTCAATGCCGATGTCGCTGTCGAACGCACCCGCGATCAAGCCTTCCGCATCCGGCAGAATGGCATCGGTCTCAATTGTGGTCTTGCCCTCGCGGTCGAAAGAGCCGGTGCTTTTGACTGCCAAGGAGAAGCGCTCACCGATCTCGTCAAGTAGGGCGCCGCCCGCGCGGGCGTCTTCGATTTCATCAAGGAGATCGAGAATTTCACGTTCCGCTTGCTCTAGAGCGAGCTCCTCAACAATCTCGTCCCGCACATCTGCGAAGGGGGTCGTGTTTGCCGGAATGATTTCTTCAACATTGACGATGACGTTGGAGAAACGCCCATCAACGACATCGCTGGTTTCGCCCGCGGAAAGCCCGAAGGCTGCGTCCCCGATCGCATCGTCGAGGAAGTCCGCACGGGACATGACGCCGAGCGTGACATCATTGTTGGTGAGGTTCCGGTCTGCCATCAGGTCCGCGAAGGTTTTGCCGCCTGCCAAGGCCTCAGATGCAGCTTGTGCATCTTCATCGGAGTTGAACGACAACTGGCGCACACTGCGGCGCTCTGGTTCAGCGAAGTCGGAAATCCGGCGATCATATTCCGACCGGGCATCCGCATCCGTGATGTCTTCAGGACGCGCAAGGGCCGATGGGACAAGTTCGACATACTTGATTTCGCGGTATTCGGGAGCCCGGAAATCAGCCTTCTTGCCATCATAGTAGGTGACAAGGGCATCTTCTGCCGGGTCTTCTATGTCGCCAATTTGCTCTGCCGCAATGGCAATATACTCCACGGAGCGTGTCTCATTCTGGAAGGCGTCGAAAGCTGCAAGGTAGGCTTGCGGCGCGCTCATGCCACCGATGAGGCCTTCGATCACCTGACTACGCTCTGCTTCCTGACGGCGCAGGATCACATATTCATCTTCCCGGTAGTCATTGGCGTTCAGCACCTGTTGAAGGCGGCTGCGGTCATACCGCCCGGAAGCACCCTGGAACGCCGGATCCGACTGGATAATAGCGCCCAGGCGATCGTCGGAGATTCCAACTTTCAGCTCCTGCGCGGCATTGCTCATTGCCGCCTGGCCAATGAGGCGGGCCAGCGCTTGCTGCGGAATACCCAGCGACGCACCTTCCTGCGGCGTCAATGGACGTCCGAATTGTTGCCCAAGCCGGTTCAGGTCCTGGCGGTACATACGGTCAAATTCCAAAAGGGAGACTTCCTTTTCGCCGACCTTGGCGACCGTGTTTTGGCCGTAGCCCTGGAGGAAATCTGTCACACCCCAGATCGCGAAGCTGAAGATCAGCAGGGCGATGAACAGTTTTGCAATCCAGGTACCTGCGCCCTTGCGCAATGAGTCAAGCATGACGTCTCCCGTTTCTTTCGTCTCATGCGGGCGCCTGTCGGGCGCCGTGGTCCGGCTCGTTAGCGGAGCGGGCGGATCATAATGAGGCCTTCATAAACGAGCAAGGCGGCAAGAACAAACATCTTCATGACATTTCGCTGACCCATTGCATGGCGGCTTTGCATCTGGTCTATAGGCGCAAAATGCGGATCTGCAGGAGATATGAATGAGCACGCCGATCAAGCCGATGGTGGCCGGAAACTGGAAAATGAACGGTCTGAAGGCCGGCCAGGCAGAGCTTCACAAGATGCTGGCTGGAATTTCGGAAGATTTGGCTGATCGCGTGGATGTGATGATTTGTCCTCCGACGACCTTGATCGCATCGTTTTCCGAGAAAGTGACCGGCAACGTTATGGCGATTGGTGCACAAGACTGCCATGCGGCGGCATCAGGTGCGCATACCGGGGACCTATCTGCCGGAATGATCGCAGATGCGGGTGCAAAAGCGGTCATCGTCGGACACTCTGAGCGCCGCACTGATCATGGCGAGACGGATGCAGATGTCCATGCAAAGGCTCAAGCGGCTTGGTCAGCTGGTCTTGTTGCCATCATCTGCGTTGGCGAAACCGAGGCGGAACGGAAAGCCGGCGACGCAGTTGCAGTTGTTGAGCGGCAGTTGGCGGGCTCTGTGCCGGATGGCGCAACTGCGCAAAACACGGTGATTGCTTACGAGCCTGTATGGGCAATCGGAACCGGATTGACCCCGACAGCGGGTGATGTTGCAGAAATGCATGAAGCCATGCGGGTCGATCTTGCCAAGCGGTTTGGCGCCGAGGGAAGCGCCATGCGTCTGCTTTATGGTGGGTCGGTGAAACCGGGAAATGCGGCAGAGCTGATGGCTGTGGACAATGTTGATGGGGCGCTTGTAGGTGGCGCCAGCCTTAAGGCCGATGATTTCCTCGGTATCCTTGCTGCCTATCAATAAGTCACCGAACCTTGACGCTTTGAACAAGAAGCATCAATTCATGGGTGGTAAGCGGCCTGCTTGTGGTGTAGAAGGCCGCCAATCTTGTATTTTTGAACTGAACGGAAGCCGATGGAAACCGTAGTCATCGTGATCCACCTTATGGTCGTTCTGGCCCTGGTGCTTGTTGTCCTCCTGCAGCGTTCTGAAGGCGGTGCGCTTGGCATGGGCGGCGGCGGCGGTGGAGGCGGCGGATTGATGTCCAGCCGCGGAACAGCCAACGTGTTAACACGGGCGACGGCCATTCTTGCTGTTGCGTTCTTCGCAACGTCTCTGACGCTCAGCCTGATCGCCTCTAACGAAGACAGCCCAGCATCCATCCTAGATGCCGCACCAGCTGCAACTAGCGGTGCGCCTGCTGCGCCGGGGGCTGATACCGACACTGGTGCCGGTGGCGGCGGAATTCTCGATTCGCTCAGACAACAGAGCCAACCTTCTGGGCCACAGGTTCCAGCCGCTCAGTAATAGAGCGGCGCCGGAACCCGGCCTATTCGCCTAACATATGCCCTGCGGCCCAAATCGCAGGGCATTTTTATGTGTTAAGAACGTAACTCCCGAATGGTCAAATGACCTTTCGAAAGGATATGGTATTGCTCCATGGCGCGATACATTTTCATCACCGGCGGCGTGGTCTCCTCGCTAGGAAAAGGTCTTGCTTCGGCTGCACTGGGCTCTCTGCTCCAGTCCCGGGGCTACAAGGTTCGGCTTCGTAAGCTCGATCCGTATTTGAACGTGGATCCGGGCACGATGAGCCCGTATCAGCATGGCGAATGCTATGTCACCGACGACGGGGCCGAGACGGACCTTGATCTCGGCCACTATGAGCGGTTCACCGGACGTCCTGCCAACCAGCAGGATAACATCACAACCGGACGCATCTATCAGGACATCATCGCCAAGGAACGGCGTGGTGACTATCTGGGCGGTACGGTGCAGGTGATTCCGCATGTCACCGATGCGATCAAGAATTTCGTCCTCAGTGGCAACGAAGACTACGACTTCGTGCTCGTGGAAATCGGCGGCACGGTTGGCGACATCGAAGGCTTGCCGTTCTTTGAAGCAATCCGTCAGCTCGGCAATGACCTGCCGCGGGGCGATGCTGTCTATGTTCACCTGACCCTGATGCCGTACATTCCGGCAGCTGGCGAGATGAAGACCAAGCCGACACAGCACTCTGTAAAAGAATTGCGCTCAATCGGTATTCAGCCGGACATTCTCATGGTCCGTTGTGACCGTCCGATTCCGGAAAACGAACGCCGCAAGCTGTCCCTGTTCTGTAATGTCCGTGAGACTGCGGTCATTCCGGCTTATGACGTCAAGTCCATTTATGATGTGCCGATTGCCTATCACAAGGAAGGCCTTGATGATGAAGTCCTGGCAGCGTTTGGTATCAAGGGAGCTCCAGCACCTGTACTCGACCGCTGGAAGGGTATTTCCGAGGCCGTTGCCAATCCTGAGGGCGAGGTCAAAATCGCCATAGTCGGCAAATACACTGTTCTGAAGGACGCCTATAAATCCATGATCGAGGCGCTGGTCCATGGCGGCATTGCCAACCGGGTCAAGGTCAATCTGGAATGGATCGAATCGGAGACCTTCGAGAAGGAAGATCCGAGCCCATACCTGGAAGGTGTCCACGGTATTCTGGTGCCCGGCGGTTTCGGCGAGCGTGGCGCGGAAGGCAAAATAGCAGCGGCACATTATGCGCGGACCCGAGATATTCCGTATTTCGGGATTTGCTTCGGCATGCAGATGGCGGTTGTTGAAGCGGCCCGGAACCTTGCCGGTATCAAGGAGGCAAGCTCCACCGAGTTTGGCCCAACCACCGAACCTGTTGTTGGTCTGATGACGGAATGGACCAAAGGCAACGCCAAGGAAATGCGCGTTGAGGATGGCGATCTCGGCGGTACGATGCGTCTTGGTGCCTATCCTGCGGCCTTGAAGCCGGGCTCGAAAATTGCCGAGGTCTATGGCTCCACGTCGATTTCCGAGCGTCACCGTCACCGCTATGAAGTGAACATCGATTATCGGGATCGCCTTGAAAACTGCGGTCTGATCTTTGCCGGGACATCACCGGACGGCGTTCTCCCGGAAACGGTGGAGATTGAGGACCATCCTTGGTTCATCGGCGTTCAGTACCATCCGGAACTGAAATCACGCCCGTTCGAACCACATCCGCTCTTTGCATCCTTCGTCGGTGCAGCCCTGCGTCAAAGCCGTCTGGTTTAAGGTCGCATTTCAGGAAATGGAGTTGAAGTAATGGTGCGCGGCCTGGATCATGTCGTAATGCCTGTTCAAAACCTTGAGGCCGCCGCTGCGGCTTTCGAGCAGCTCGGGTTTACGACATCACCGGAAAACCGCCATTCCTGGGGAACGGCCAACCGGCTCATTCAGCTGGACGGGTTTTTCCTGGAAATTCTCTCCATCGCCGACGACAGCCTGATCACGGAAACCGATGGATCAACGTTCTCATTCGGTGGCTTTAATCGGGAATTCCTGAAAAAGCGGGAAGGGGCCAGCATGCTGGTCCTTGACAGTGCGGACCCCAAGATAGACCGGTCTGATTTCGAACGGGCCGGATTGCAGCTGTATGACCCGTTCTCGTTTGAACGAGTGGCGAACCGGCCGGATGGAACGACGGCGCAAGTGGGGTTCGATCTGACAATCGTTGGAGATCCTGAGAGCCCTGAAATCGGTTACTTCACCTGCCACAACCGTTTTCCGGAAAACTTTTGGCAGCCAGCGCTGCAAAACCATGCCAATGGCGCTCAGACCGTCAAAGCGGTTTACATGTTGGCAAAAGATCCGTCTGATCATCACGAGTTCCTGGGTGGTTTCACTGGCCAGCGGGAGATGCGCGCAACCAGCCTTGGCCTTGAACTTGAAACAGCACGTGGTCAGGTCGCGGTTCTTAATCCGCGCGCCTACAGGTCCTTGATCGGGGTTAAGGCCGCCGATGCTGTGTCAGGCGACCTTCCGCAAATCGCAGCGCTCGAAGTCAGCTGCAAAGGTTTGAAAACGCGCCAAGTTGTGCCTGCAAATGATTTGTTTGGCCTGACGCTTATCTTAAGCCCGACTGACTGATTTTCACTTCTTAGGCCGCCTCTGCCATGCAGAGATGACTCTCACCAGCGCCAGTCACGTCTTCGCGACAGCCCTTGTTGAAACTCTAAGTCGCAATATATCCGATTGAGAGCGCGATTGGTTTCGTATCGCGATTTGGAACTCGGAGCGTGTGTTTGTCATGATCAAGATGCGGTTTGAGGCTTTGGCGCCAAAGATTGCCATTGCTGCACTTTCGGCGATTGTGTTGGCTGGCTGCTCGCCGACCGCCAATACTGGCGGGAGCCCCAGTGGCTTTTCCAATGGAACCTATATTGAGCCGCCGCCAAGGCAAGTCGGACGCGGACAATCCGGTGGTGGGCGGTAACACGCACTTATCGGTCTATTTCCTGTGCCGAAACTTGTAACGGTTACCTCATAGCGATCTACTCTCGGGCGGCTTGGTTCGGGAGTGACAGTTGCATAGGTCAGATGAATTGAACGGATAGTGTCTGATGAGACCTGAAAAATTTAAATATGCATCCCGATTTCTCGTTCCGATTCTTTTAACCGGTGCTGTCTTGGCCGGATGTTCTCCAACCACAAACAGTGGTCAACGCTCGACAGGAGAAGTGGGGACTTTCACGAACGGAAAATACAATGCGCCGCCGCCTCGATTTGTTGGTAGCGGGATGGGCGGTGGGCGCTGATCTGCGTTGATCGTCCGCTGTGCCCCTTGAAAACATGCTTAATTGACTTCAGATTAAATCCACCGGCTCAAGCTGAAGTTGAGTGATGCGATTTGTGCATCTTGCCGGATGATTTGGATGGACGTTGTCTCATGAATGCTAATCAGTCCAAAAGGTCACTCCGCGTTCTTGCCCCGACGCTTCTGATCGGCGCCGTATTGGTTGGATGTTCCCCGACAACGGGCGGCGGAACTGGCGCAACGCCTGGCGAGCCTGGCACATATGTCGGCGGCAAATATATTGAGCCGCCGCCTCGGCGAGTCGGGCGCGGTGGTGGCCGCTGAGTCGAACATCATGCGAGAGGTGTTCCCAGTATAGGCGCTTTGGCATGCGTTTGCGTAAGTTGCGGAATTCCTTTGCCGGTTCATTCATTCGGGCTCTTTGGTGAAACAATTCTGCAGTTACGCAGGTCTTCGCTCGGGTGGTTCGTTGAAAATACCCCAGCGGCTTCCGGACCTTGCGCACTGTGAAAGTTGAATAATCGCTTGTTGAAACGGGAACTCCTTTTATAGTGAAGGGCAAATCACTGGTCTGGCCGGATCGGCCATCACGTGGGAGCCTACCCTTATGTTTTTTGAGCGTTTTAGCCTCAAAACCCGTTTCGCCGCTGCACCGTTGTTAGCTGCTGCTGTCCTTGCAGGATGTTCTGATAACAGCGCAAATCAACAGGCTGAAGCACCACCGCCTCCGGCAGTGACTGTTGCGAAGATCGAAAAAACCGATATTCGACAGAGTGCGCGCTTTGTGGGCCAGGTCGCCGCTGTCGATCAGGTTGACCTGGTTGCCCGTGTCAGTGGGTTCCTGGAAAACAAGGCCGTTCCGGATGGGTCTGTCGTCAAAAAGGGCGATCAGCTTTTCACGATTGAAAAGGCCCAGTACGAAGCATCGTTGTTGAAGGCCAAGGCAGATGTCGCCAGCGCCAAGGCGGATGCAGCGCTGAAGGCCGCTGACGAAAAGCGCGACAAGGATCTTTTTGAAAAAGGCCATGTTTCGGAAGCTGCTTACGAAGCGACACTGGCTCAGAAAGAGCAAGCCGAAGCCTTGGTTGAGGCCGCTGAATCCGCTCAGAAACAAGCCGAGCTGAACCTCAGCTATACGGATGTCTCTGCGCCATTCCCTGGCCAGATGGGCAAGACGACCTACAGTGTGGGCGAAGTGGTTGGACCCAACACCCAGCCGCTTGCCAAGCTCATTCGACTTGCACCTGTCTACGTGAATTTCTCTGTGAGCGAGTCGGAATATCTCAATGCTGTACAGAACCACGGTATCAACCCATCTGACATTGATGCGAGCAAGTCGCCTGATATCAAGCTGATCCTGCCGAACGGTCAGCAATATGAGGAAGTTGGCAAGATCGTTTACATAGACAACGCTGTCGACCCAACCACCGGGACGATCGCTTTCCGTGGCCAGTTTGCCAATGAGGACATCCGACTGCTGGCTGGGACCTATGTCACCGTCATTCTTGAGGCTCCGGAAACAGAAACAGCCCTTGTTGTGCCGCAATCTGCGATCCAGCGCGATCAGCAGGGCGACTTCGCGCTTCAGGTCGCCGACGACAAGACCGTGAAGCAGGTCTATCTGGATCTGGGTCAGCAGGTCGACACGAACTTTGTTGTTAAAAAGGGCCTCGATGAGGGCGCCGAAGTGATTGTCGAAGGGCTGCAGAAAGTCCGCCCGGGCGTTGAGGTCGATCCGGTTCTTGCCTCACAGCCGGCGGAGAGCAGCTAAATGTTTTCACGCTTTTTTATCTACCGGCCGAAATTCGCGCTGGTCATTTCCATTGTGATTACGCTCGCCGGCTTGTTGGGATATGTGTCCCTGCCGGTTGAGCAGTTTCCGAATATTACCCCTCCGGTGGTGAATGTTGCTGCCACCTATACCGGCGCGAACGCCGAGGTTTTGGAAGAAACGGTTGCCGCGCCGATTGAGGCGCAGGTGAACGGCGTTGACGACATGATCTACATGCAGTCAACCAGCAACGACAGTGGCAATTATTCACTTAATGTCACCTTTGCCGTCGGAACGGACCCGGATATCGCAACGGTCAACGTGCAGAATAGGGTCAGCCAGGCGACCAGCCAGTTGCCGTCGGAAGTGACGCAAAACGGTGTGACCGTGCAAAAAGCCAGCACGAACATGCTGCTGGTTGTCACGCTTTATTCGCCGAATGGCACCTATGACGAGCTGTTTCTGTCGAACTACGCTTCGATTTACATGAAGGATTCGCTTGCGCGCGTGCAGGGTGTCGGCCGCGCGGATGTGATGACGGATTTTGCCTATGCTATGCGCATCTGGTTGGATCCTGACCGCCTTGCCAGCCTTGGCATGACACCGACAGATTTCATCAACGCGGTTCGTGATCAAAACATTCAGGTGGCAGCGGGCCAGATCGGGGCGCCACCTGTCCCGGCCGGACAGCAATTCCAGTACACGATCAAGGCGGAAGGCCGCTTGGCGGAAGCCGAGCAATTCGAACAAATCGTACTGCGGACTGGTTCCGATGGCGCGGTTGTGACCATCGGGGATGTGGCCCGCGTTGAACGCGGCGCGCAGTTCTATAATGCGAGTGGCCAATTCAACGGTCAGCCGTCAACTGTCCTAGCGATCTACCAGGCACCGGGCGCGAATGCGCTCGCCGTTGCAGATGCTGTGAAAGCACGTCTTGAGTCGCTCTCGGAAAACTTCCCGGAGGATGTTGAATATGGCGTGCCGTTCGACACCACGGATTTCGTGCAGCAGTCTTTGAACGACGTGATTTCTACCCTGTTCCTGACCTTCCTGCTGGTTGTGTCGGTGGTGTTTATCTTCTTGGGGAATTGGCGGGCGACGATCATCCCGACCGTGGCCATCCCGGTCTCTCTCATCGGAACATTTGGTGTTCTTCTGGCGCTCGGAATGTCGCTGAACACGATCTCCTTGTTCGCACTCGTACTGGCGATCGGGATCGTGGTGGATGACGCGATCGTCGTCGTTGAGAACGTTGAACGCATCATTGCCGATGAGGGGCTTGGGCCTAAGGAAGCCACCGCCAAAGCTATGTTGCAGATCACCGGCCCTGTTGTCGCAACAACTTTGGTATTGCTTGCGGTTTTCGTGCCAACCATTTTCATGCCAGGGATTACCGGACAGCTCTATTCGCAGTTCGCGGTCACCATTTCCGTTTCGGTGATTATTTCCTCGATCAACGCTTTGACGCTGTCACCGGCGCTTTGTGGCCTGATCCTGAAGGCTCGGTCCGGTCCGCCCAAGGGAATCATGGGCATCTTTGACCGCGGGATCATGTCGATCCGGGATGGGTACACAGCGATTGTGCGCCGTTTGGTGCGTGTTGCTGTCCTGTCGCTCGTGGTGGTCGCAGGTGCGGTGGCCATGATCATGACGCTCGGCAGTACCTTGCCGCAGGGCTTCTTGCCGCTCGAAGACCAGGGCTACCTGATGGTCGATGTTCAGCTGCCGGATGGTGCAGCACTTGGACGGACAGAGGGTGTCACGCAACAAGTCGTGGATTTGGCGACCAAGACGCCTGGCGTTGAGAACATCGTCCTTGTGAACGGATACTCAATCCTCAACGGGGCCACCTCCTCGAATTCCGCGCTTGTTATTGCGACGATGACCGGGTGGGATGAGCGCCAGGAACCAGGTCTCGATATCAATTCGATTTTGGGCAAATTCTGGGCGGAATTCTCAACAATTCCCGGCGCAAACATCATCGCCTTCAACCCGCCGCCGATTCCGGGACTTGGAACCACCGGCGGTGTTCAGGCGATGCTGCAACAGACCGCGGGCGGCAGTCCGCAGGATTTGGCATCTGCCGTCGGCTCGATGGTCTATTCGGCCAACCAGAACCCGGCGATTGCACGGGCTTACTCAACCTTCCGTGCAAACGTTCCGCAGGTCTTTGTCGATCTTGATCGTGAAAAGGCCAAAACACTTCAGGTGAACGTGTCGGATGTGTTTACAACGCTTCAGGCCTATCTTGGCTCGTTCTATATCAACGACTTCAACATATTCGGCCGCGTCTACAAGGTCATGATCCAGGCCGAAGGACAGTTCCGTGACCGTGTGGATGACATTGGCAATCTCTATGTCCGTTCAGCCGACGGAACCATGGTGCCTTTGCGCAGTTTGGTGACAACGGAAAATGTGCTCGGGCCGCAGATCCTGACCCGCTACAACATGTTTCGCTCCGCGGCCCTTATGGCCGATCCGGCGCCTGGCGCTTCGACGGGTGTCGTGATCAATGCCGTTGAGCAAGCAGCGGTGGAAGCGATGCCTCCGGGGTATGCTTATGAATGGACGGGCACGGCGCTGCAGCAGCAAGGCTCTGGCTCGATCGTGATGTTCATTCTCTTGCTCTCGGTCATTTTCACCTATCTCTTCCTGGTGGCTCAGTATGAGAGTTGGACGATGCCCGTGGCGATCCTGATGTCGGTGACATTCGCGCTTCTTGGTGCGTTGGTGGCCGTGGCCGTGACCGGTGGGGATGTGAACCTCTATACCCAGATCGGTATGATCATGTTGATCGGTCTTGGGGCGAAGAATGCGATCCTGATCGTCGAGTTCGCGATCGAACAACGCGAGAGCGGTATGTCGATCAAGGACGCGGCCATTGAGGCGGCGCATTTGCGGTTCCGCGCCGTTATGATGACGGCTTTGTCGTTCCTTCTCGGGGTCGTTCCATTGATGACCGCATCAAGCGCAGGCGCGGCCAGTCAGAAAGCCATCGGCTTTGCCGTTTTTGGCGGGATGTTCTTCGCAACCACAATCGGTGTGATGCTAATTCCGGTTCTTTATGCAAGCCTCCAGAGCATGCGTGAGACGGTCAAAGGTTGGTTTGGGTCCAAGCCGCCGCAGGCGCCGTCTGAGGGCGGTGAGACAGGCGCTCAGCCGGCGTAAACTGCGCATCACAGTTATAAAAAAAGGCTCCGGAGCGTTTCGGAGCCTTTTTTGTTCGGACATTGGTGCGCCCCGATTGTATCCGATCTACATCGGCCGGGATTAAAAACTGATACCTGCGTGTTATCTTTTGAAGGCTAGAATCGTCTTTTTGGTGAAACCGGCTGATAGCGATTCTGGAACGCGATACGGTCTATATCAGGATGCAGCGGAGGAAAGTGTAGTTTCGGGCCTTTGAGAAGACTGGCGCCCGTATATGACCCGTCTCAATGCGTCAGCGCAGAAGGTTGCGATGCCTCTGATTGCACTTATAGCGGGTTCTGATATTTGTCTTAGAAGAATTTTGGTGAGCCGACAGGGGTTCGAACCCTGGACCTACTGATTAAAAGTCAGTTGCTCTACCAGCTGAGCTATCGGCTCTCACCAAAACCGACGTTTTTTGGCGCCGCGTTTGCGCCGCATCTCGTCGGTGGCGCTGTGTTTATGCCGTCACTGGACACAATGCAAGAGGCAATTTTGATTTTTTCTACAGGACTGTAAAAAATGCGGGGAGGGGTGTGGGTAGAATGATCATTCCACGTCAAAACTGATTAGGAAAAGGTATCAGATAGGCTTGTAAAGTATATCGGTACTGATGGTGAACATACGCTGTTCCGTGTTCCAATGATTACATAATCACGACTTCATTTGATTCATATTTATGAAAATATTTTCTTTTCTACTGCGAAAACTGTCATCTAGCGGCGTGTTCTCTAGTGCTGTAGCTTGGTGTCAACATTGAGAGGCTACATGTACACAAATAATAATGAGACGCAGATGAGCTCGATCGAGTTTGATTTCGTTAAAGGCCATATTGCGGCGACAATGACGTTGATCCATGCATTGATTGATCAAGGGGTGCTCGATCGGGAGCGTCTGGACAGTTTTTTTGCCGCCTTTGTAAAAGATCTACCAAATGACCGGGAAACGCTCAGCTTACGTTTGATTATTGATCAGTGGCGTGAGGGGCTTCGCAATGGCGAGTCAGAAGATTCTCTGAAGGGCCAGATTTTTGCGGTGATCGACGGCGGGCGCATCAACTGAGGCGGCCCACGCCGCGGCCCTGGTTTTAGTTGGCTCAATTCCTCCCCAAGCAAACAGGTATGACATCGCGTTTTACGGTTCCATTTGCAGCCGGGACGCGGCTCACACGACAAACATGGCCGGGAAATATAACCCCGGTGTCGAACGGCTGTTGCCTTATCTGGCCGCGGCTTCATCTCTTTGGTATGGGTGCAGTCACAGCATCAGCATTTGGAAGAGGTGAAGTGTGCTACGGTATCAGACACTGGCGCGTGCGTGTGCATTAGGCAAGAAGGTCATGACCTTGATCGCGCAAATCCCGAGCAACCGCTATCTCATCGCCGCTGCAAGTATTTGCTGTATTGCTTTGACCGCACCGGCCGCTGCAAAGGACCAAGTGTTTCTTACATTGGCCACAGGCGGAGTGACCGGTGTCTACCATCCGGCGGGCACTGCGATCTGCCGGGCCGTCAACGAAAGCCGGTCTGAGCACGGCGTGCGGTGTGCTGCTGAAGCTGGCCGCGGATCGGTTGGGAGCCTCAAACAACTTCGGGATCGCGACGTTGAATTCGCGATCGTTCAGGCCGACTGGCAACACCATGCTTATTTGGGAACATCCGTATTTGCAGAAATCGGGCCCATGGCGGATCTGAGGGTTGTTGCCGGACTGCATACCGAAATGGCAGCCATCGTCGTGCGAGCAGATTCTGGTTTCATGGACCTCTCTGACCTGAAAGGACGGCGCATCAACATCGGTCCGGCGGGCTCAGGTTCTGCCGCGACCTGGGGTCAGTTATCGCAATACCTTCCCTGGACGGAGGAAGATCGCGCAGCAATTTCACAAGAAGATCTTTCGGGGTTGGGGGAGGCGCTGTGTTCGGGCGAAATCGACGCGTATTTTGTTGTGATTGGCCATCCAGCCGGGGTCATAGAGGAAACTCAAGAGGTGTGCCCCGTCCGCTTTATTGAAATCGGGTCGAACATCTCAGCCGCGATGGTGAAAGACGCACCGTATTACCGAACTGCGGAGATCCCTTCAGGGGCCTACGGTGAGAGCAGCGCGGTCACAACGATCGGGACGCGCGCGTTGCTTGTCACGGTTGAACAAATGCCTGCTCACGTGGTTTCTACCGTTCTGAGTTCTCTTTTGGCCGACCTAGAGGCATTCAACACGGTTCATCCGGCACTTGGAGATATGGCCGGCACCCAGTTTGTTGAAACTGCAACGGAAGCACCGCTACACCTTGGCGCAGTGCAATTTTATCAGGATCAAGGCTATTTGCCCTGAAACGTCTGTACCCAAAGAACAAGCGTTTAACATAACCGCTCGCCAAATGGTGACCAGGGCGTGTTTGTGTCGGCAGCTTGGCCCGGATAAAAGACACACATTGAAATAAGACCGCTTCGGCCCACAGGGAATATTTTCTGGAATGATCCAAGACGTCACCATCATCGGCGCCCTCCTTGCCGGGGTCCTATCTTTCGTGTCTCCATGCGTTCTGCCGCTTGTGCCGCCTTATCTCGGATATCTCGCCGGGGTCTCACTGGATCAGTTAACGGGTGAAGACGACACTGACGAGGCCGCCTCGCGTCGTGTTTTCTTCAGCGCCTTGGTTTTTGTGCTGGGCTTCTCGACGGTCTTCGTTCTCCTCGGCGCCACCGCAAGCTTCCTGGGTCAATTCATACGTATGTATCTGGATTATCTTGGATATATCGCCGGGGCAGCCATCATCGTGATGGGTTTGCACTTCCTTGGCGTGTTCAAGATCGGTCTTCTTTACAAGGAGGCCCGCGTGCATGTGGACCAGAAACCCGCAGGCCCGATGGGCGCTTATGTCATTGGACTTGCGTTCGGATTTGGCTGGACACCCTGCGTTGGGCCTATCTTGGCTGCAATCCTGTTTGTTGCCGGCGCCAAGGATACGGTGCTGCAGGGAACGGTTCTTCTGACCGCCTATGCCATGGGCCTCGGGATTCCGTTTCTGATCGCGGCGTTGTTTGCCAAGCCCTTCCTGCGGTTCATGAAGCGCTTCCGCAAGCACATGGGCACCGTTGAAAAGGCCATGGGTGGTGTCCTCGTTCTGACAGGGATTATGTTCCTGACCGGGCAGATGGCCGTTTTTTCTTACTGGCTTTTGGAAACATTCCCGGCATTCCAATACATCGGCTAACTGCCGAGGCGCGATTGGACGGTGGCAGCTTTAGAAGGTCTGTTGCGGGAAGTCGGCCGCAGAGACCATCGGGGCTCCGTTATAGAGCGCAGGCTGGCAGACGTTGGTCACGTCAAGAAGGTAATAACAAGCAGCTGCTGCATCTGCAGCGTTTCCAAACGGCCCAATCAGGAGTGAGACGCCGCCTTCAGCAGCGCGTTCCTTTATGAGCGGCCGGAGATCCTGCATGCGTTCTTCATTTTGTTCCCGGAAGTTCGACCAGGCATTTGCGGCTTCGGCAAGCGACGCATAATGGCCGACAATTGCACCGAAGTCACTCCGCTTGAGCGTGCTTGATCCCCCGCCGCGCAGAGTTCCGACGCCATTGGATGGAACAATGATTTTGGGCCGCAAACTTGTTCCAGCCGGAGTGCTGTCGAAGTCCTCTTGAGGCAACAGAGTGTCTGCCTGCGGAATGGATCCCGTCGTTATCGGAGTTGTCTCTGCCGAAGGAAGTTGAACGATTTTTACCGGAGCTTGGGAGGTAATCGGCGGTTCATAGGCCGGTGTTGCTTGCCCGGAATGAATGGTTATCCGCCGGGAGGGCGGGCGCCGTTCACTTTGCTGATCTGTAGATGACGGCGCTTCAAGCGCAGCGGTTTGGATATTCTTCGTTGCTTGCGGTTTTGGCAGAGGAGCCATCGGACGTTTGATGTCGGACGCATCCGCAAGATCAGGAACAGCAGGGTCCTTCATGAAGGATGCCGTTGTGGAAGAGGTCTGGGTTTCTTGAGCCGGGATCGCGGCTACTGGTCGCGAAAGTTCCGATTCAAGTGCAGCAATGCGGCGGGAATAGCCGTCATTCTGCTCACTCATCGTGCTCAGTCGGCGGCGTAAGCGGGCAATCTGATCCTGCAGTACAGCAATCTGGCTCTGATCCAACGCGGAGGGTTCTGAAGAAGCTGTTTGTGCAGGCATATGAAGCACTTCGACAGCGTTCGGGCTCGTGTAGGATCGGATGGATGCCGTGGATCCGACGTCTCCTGCTGGCGGCAGAGGCAAGCCAGCGACCCGTGTTCCTGCCGGCGCAAAGCCGGAGGTGGATGATCCGAATTTGTAGGACGCCATGCCAATGGAGCCCATCACAATTGCGGCGAAAGCCCAAGACAGCATACCGACACGCGATGGCGTGAAGGTGTCGCGGATGTTTTCCCGCACCGGTTTTTTGGCCCTGGCCGCCTGCAACTGTCCTGTTCCCCGATTCTCGCTTCGAATCCTTCGAAAGGTAGTTCATTTGGCGCTGAATATGGTTAATGAAACGGTAATATGCACTGTAGGCCGTTCAGATCTTTCAATGTTCTGTGGATCGGGGCATATAGGGGCCAAAGTGACTGGGCGCGCCGCCCAAGTTAAGTGAATTGAGGCGTTTATGACATTGCGAAGCTGCCATTCCGTGGTGCTGGCTGCCGGGCTTGGGACCCGCATGAAATCGGACTTGCCAAAGGTCATGCATCCGGTGGGCGGCTTGCCGATTGTCGGCCATGTTCTGAAGGTCCTCAGCCAAACCGGCTCGAGCCGACTGTCTGTTGTGACAGGTCCCGACATGCCGGAGCTTGAAAAACTCGTTGGCAAACTGGCACCCGAAGCGCGGTGTTTTGTGCAAACGGATCGCCTAGGCACTGCCCATGCAGCACTTGCAGCTTCTGCCGCTTTGGAGGATGCCGCCGACGATGTTTTGGTGCTTCTTGGAGATGCTCCGCTCGTCACGTCGGAAACAATTAGCAACGTCCGCCAATCGCTGTCTGACGGTGCAGACTTGGTTGTGGTCGGATTTGAGGCTGAGAATCCGTTTGGGTACGGCCGGATGCTCATGAAAGACGGGCGGCTTTTGGCCATCCGGGAAGAAAAGGAAGCCAGCGAGGAAGAGCAGAAAATTACCTTCTGTAACTCCGGTATCATGGGCTTTGGTGGCCGTCATGCACTCGAATTAATGCGCGCGATTGGTAATGACAACGCGAAGGGTGAATTCTACCTGACCGATGCGGTTGAAGTCGCCAATGCCAAAGGTTTGAAGGTCGTCGCTGTTGCAGGGACGGAAGCGGAAACCCAAGGCATCAATACACGGTCCCAGCTTGCCGCCTGTGAGGCTGATTTTCAATCACGAAAGCGCGCCGAAGTTCTGGAAAGCGGTGTTACGCTTCTTGCGCCAGAAACAGTCTTTTTTTCCCACGACACGATCATCGATCCTGATGTCATCGTTGAACAGAACGTTGTTTTCGGACCCGGTGTGACAGTCCGATCCGGTGCACAGATCCGGGCGTTCAGTCATTTGGAAGGCGCCGAAGTCGGGAACAACGCAGTTGTTGGACCTTACGCGCGTTTGCGACCCGGCACGGTCCTTGGAAAAGATGTGCGGGTGGGCAACTTCGTCGAAGCCAAGAACGCAAGATTTGGAGACGGGGCCAAAGCCAATCATCTCAGCTATGTCGGTGATGCAAGCATCGGCGCGGCAACCAACATCGGGGCAGGGACGATCACCTGCAATTACGATGGCTTTTTGAAGCATCGGACCGAGATTGGGGCCGGCTCGTTTGTTGGTTCGAACTCTACCCTTGTTGCGCCAGTCACGCTGGGCGATGGTGCATTTGTTGCCGCGGGGAGCGTCATTACAAAGGACGTTGGCGCTGACGCAATGGCCTTCGGACGGACCCGCCAGCAGTCCAAGGACGGGATGGCCAAGGTTCTCCGGGAAAAGCTGAAAAAGGCGAAAGATCAGAAATCCTGACATGGTGCCCGGCGGACCCGGCTTGTCACTTTCTGAAATAAGCTTTGATTTCAATTTGCCACGCCGCCTCGTCTAAATCGGGGCGGACGATTTGGTTTGGGTAATGTGGGGAACATAACTGCATGTGCGGGATTGTTGGCATTTTGGGCGGGGTTGCAGCGGCGCCGAGGCTTGTGGATTCGCTCAAGAGGCTTGAATACCGCGGTTATGATTCTGCCGGCGTTGCGACGCTCGTCGGCGGTGAACTTCAGCGCCGACGTGCGGAAGGAAAGCTGCGTAACCTCGAAGCCGCGCTTGAAAAGACACCGCTGGAGGGCTCCAGTGGCATTGGTCATACGCGTTGGGCGACGCATGGGGCACCGACGGTCGGCAACGCCCATCCGCATCAGGCAGGCAGTGTTGCGGTTGTCCATAACGGCATCATCGAAAATTATCTAGACCTGCGCGATGAGATCACCGCGGCCGGTGCGGTCCTTGACACGGAGACCGACACGGAAGTTGTTGCGCATCTTTTGAATTTTGAGATCGCAAGGGGGTTTTCGCCGAAGGACGCGGTTGCCGCAGTCCTTCCCCGTCTCAATGGAGCGTTCGCACTCGCCATTCTGTTCGCTGGTGAAGACGATCTTCTGATTGGTGCCCGCAAGGGATCACCGCTGGCTGTTGGTCATGGTGACGGTGAAATGTTCCTCGGATCTGACGCAATTGCCCTGTCACCGTTTACCGACCGGATCACATATCTGGATGAGGGCGACTGGGCTGTCCTGACCCGGACGTCCTGCGAGATTTTTGATGCCGCCAATCAACCCGTGTCACGGCCGGAGGCGCGCTCATCTGTCACCGCTGCGCTGATGGACAAGGGCAATTACAAGCACTTCATGGCCAAGGAAATTCATGAACAGCCGGAAGTGCTCGGTCACACCTTGTCACGGTATCTGGATTACGGCGTGCAGTCAGCCAAGGTGGCGGGCGCTGACAAGATGAAGTTCAAGGACTTGTCCCGTCTGGTCATTTCCGCCTGCGGTACAGCATATCTCGCCGGTCTTGTCTCCAAATACTGGTTTGAAAAATACGCAAGGCTTCCGGTCGACATCGATATTGCGAGCGAATTCCGCTACCGCGAAACGCCAATGAGCGACAAGGACAGTGCGCTGTTCATTTCCCAATCCGGAGAGACAGCCGATACGCTCGCCTCGCTCCGGTATTGCAAGGAGCAGGGGGCTGCCATCGGCGCTGTCGTCAATGTGCCGGAAAGCACGATCGCCCGCGAAGCGGATGTGGTGTTTCAGACGATCGCGGGTCCCGAAATTGGCGTTGCCTCAACGAAGGCATTCACTTGCCAGCTGGCTGTCCTGGCCGCACTTGCCCTACAGGCCGGTCGGGAACGCGGTGTGTTGACTGTAGAAGACGAGAAAAAACTCGTGGCGGAGCTCACCGAAGTTCCAAGCCTTGCGCTAAAGGCGCTTGCCAGCGAACAGGCGATCGAAAAACTGTCGCAGCCGCTGTCCCAGGCGACGAACGCGCTGTATCTCGGCCGGTCGACCAGCTTCCCGCTCGCACTCGAAGGCGCTCTGAAGCTAAAAGAACTCTCCTACATCCACGCGGAGGGTTATGCGGCTGGTGAACTGAAGCACGGTCCCATCGCGTTGATCGACGAGAACATTCCCGTTTTCGTTATCGCGCCCTATGATCGGATTTTTGAGAAGACCGTCTCGAATATGCAGGAAGTGGCCGCCCGTGGAGGCCGCATTATTCTCATCACCGATGAAAAGGGTGCCGCAGAAAGCGGAAACGCTGCGCAGGACACAGTTATTCTACCGGAAATGTCGGATATCGTTGCACCGATCATCTACGCCCTGCCGGTTCAGATGATTGCGTATCATACGGCCGTTTTCATGGGCACTGATGTCGATCAGCCGCGCAACCTTGCCAAGTCGGTCACGGTCGAATGACCATGCCGGATGCGAATAAGTCCGACATCGTCCTGTTTAAAGAACAGCACCGCCAGGATGTGATCGCGCTTTGGAAAAAATGCGGTCTGGTGCGCGCTTGGAATGATCCGGAGAATGACATTGACCGGTGTCTCAGTGTGGACGCCAGCCGTTTGTTTGTGTTGATCAAGGACCAGACAGTCATTGGCTCGGTGATGACCGGTTACGATGGCCATCGTGGCGCGGTTTATTATTTGAGTGTCGATCCCGCACACCAAGGCGGCGGATATGGACGCAAACTCATGCAGCAGTGCGAAGACTATCTGACCGGCCTTGGCTGCCCTAAGATCAATTTGTTCGTTCGTAAAGACAATGACGCCGTGCACAGGTTCTATGGGGACATGGATTATGCGCTTGAAACGTCGGCAGCCTTCGGAAAACGTCTGATTCCGGACGACTGATGGCCGCCGATGGTTCGCGATGAGCGTTACATCGAGTCCGCACCCTGGTCTTTGGGAGCTGGGCCAGACGGACGGGACACAACATAGATCGCGCATCCGATCATACCCACCGCGACTATAGCTGCGAGCCAGAGTTGCGGTGCAGTGCCCCAATAAAACAGAGCATACCCGAAGCACATTCCAGCAATGGCATAGAGCTTGGCATTCAAAGGGATGGCGCCGTGTTCGCGCCAGGATATGACCGGCGGTCCGAAGACGGGATGATCGAGGATCTTTTTTTCCAGCCTCGGGGAAGATCTTGCAAAACAAGCGGCTGCAAGAATGAAGAAAATCGTGCTGGGCAGAATCGGCAAGAACGCCCCAACGATGCCCACCGCGACGCAAGCCAGTCCGAGTATGATGAACGTGGTGCGGTGCAATCGTGCCTCCGATTCCGGCAGAAACTGCGGTCAAAGCCGAAAATTAATTCAAGCGCAGGATACCGCGCTGCGATAAAGATACTTATCTAGCTGGTGGCTGGATGCAAAATGGAAACTCACAAACGATGTTCAGGTTCCGCTCATGAGCAAGCACAAACATAATGCAGATGATGAGCATTTGGTAGCCCACCGCCCCAATGCCGCAACGCGTGTCCGGAACTATTTTCTGACAGGTCTTGTGATCACCGGGCCGATCGGCATCACGTTGTGGCTGACTTGGACATTCATCAAGTGGGTCGACAGCTGGGTCAAACCCTTTGTCCCGCGGGTCTACAATCCGGAGACCTATCTGCCGTTCTCGATACCTGGTTTCGGTCTGATCGTCGCTGTGATCGTCCTGACGATCGTGGGGTTCCTGGCGGCCAACTTCCTGGGCCGCAGTTTGATCTCTTTCGGCGAGCGTCTCGTCGACAGAATGCCGCTTGTTCGCAATATTTACAGTGGCTTAAAGCAAATCTTTCAGACGGTACTTGATCAGCGTGGGACGAGTTTTAACAAGGCTGCCTTGATTGAATATCCACGGAAGGGCCTGTGGGCGATCGTGTTCATCTCCACAGACACCAAAGGCGAAGTCTCTTCGCAGCTGAAGAACATGGCTGATACCGTGTCTGTTTTCCTGCCCACAACGCCGAACCCCACGTCCGGTTTCTTGCTGTTTGTTCCCAAAGAAGACGTCATTGAGCTTAACATGAGCGTTGAAGATGCGGCCAAGCTGGTCATTTCGGCCGGGCTTGTGAGCCCGGATTATCCCGAATATGTGGAAGATCTGGTGGTCGATCCGAAACAGGCAGAGCGCCTGAAAAAGGTCGAGAAAGTCTAGGAAGCCAGCTTCTACGGTGGGTTTGGAACAGACACCGGCCAATACTCCGAAAGCTTTCCAAGAGGTATGCCATTCGGCTAGGGTGAGGGCCTGCTTTATGTTCCTCCCGGACAGTTTCGAATGCCCTTTATCGATGACCTGATTGCCTTCTCAGCGCAGCCTTCTGCCGATTTTCCAGCATCGGCAGTCCAGTTGGCGAAGTTCTCCCTGCTGGATTGGTTGGTTTGCGGCAGGGCCGGGGTGGAAGAACCGGTGGCGAAAACACTACGCGCGTTTGGCGCTGGCGAAGCGGGTGTTGAAGCGTCCTCTACATTCGGCGGTGCGAAGATGCCGCCGCGAATGGCCGCTCTCATCAATGGTGCTGTCAGCCACGCGCTAGATTATGACGACACCCATTTTTCCCATGTTGGCCACCTGTCGGTCGGCATCTATCCTGCTGCGCTTGCCGCCGCTGAGGACGTTGATGCCACTGTATCGGATTTGCTGGCAGCGTTTGTCATTGGTGCGGAGGCTGCGATCCGCATTGGCACAGTTCTTGGAGCCGCGCACTACAATCTCGGTTTCCATCAAACAGCGACTGCTGGCGCATTTGGAGCTGCGGTCGCAGCTGGCCGTTTATACGGACTAACGCAAGAGCAAATGCGGGCGGCGATTGGGCTTTGTGCAACACGGGCATCCGGGCTGAAGTCGCAATTCGGCACGAGGGGCAAGCCCTACAATGCCGGGATCGCTGCCTCCAACGGTATTGAATGCGCCCAGCTGGCGCGCCTCGATATGACATCTTGCGACGACGGATTGATGGGACCGCAAGGATTTGCAGAAACGCATAATCCCGAAACCCTCCCAAGCAAGGCGCTTTGGGATCAAGGATCTGGAAATCGCTTTCTGCTTGAAGACAACAAATACAAACTGCACGCCTGTTGTCACGGCCTGCATGCAATGATCGAAGGGCTGTTGTTGGCAAAGGACGCTGGCGTAACCATGGATGATGTTGCTGAATTTGTATTGAGAACCAATCCGCGATGGCTGAAGGTTTGTGACATCAAACAGCCGCGCACAGGGCTTGAGGTCAAGTTCAGCTATGCCTGGCTCGCCGGCATGACCCTTAGGGGCGATGTGACCGGCGCACCGGACACTTACACAGATGCATTGGCGCTGGATCCGGCCCTGGCAGCATTTGCTAAGAAAGTGACGGTGATTGGCGACGATACCCTGACTGACTTGCAAGCCGAGGGCATTCTTACGTTTAAAAACGGGGAGACTCGCCAAGTGTCCTTCGATCTTGCAGCGCCGCTGGCAATTGAAACGCTGGAAGGCAAACTACGGTCCAAGGCGCAGGCTTGCCTCGGTCAAGAAGGCGCTGACATCTGGTCAATCCTGGACCAGTTGGACCAGATGAATGCGCGTGAGATAGGAAGACTGGTCTCCGGTTAACCCGCCCGCAACAATTGGATTGCGGCATCGCGGCCGAAGAGATAGAGCAGGCAGCGCAGCGCCTCGCCGCGTTTTGATTTCAGTTCCGGATCCGTTTCAAGAATGAGCCGTGCATCGTCGCGGGCAACTTCCATCAGGTCGGCATGTTCATCGGCCCGGGCAATCCGAAATCCCGGTGTCCCGGACTGACGGGTGCCGAGAATTTCGCCGCCGCCGCGCAGACGCAGATCTTCTTCCGCGATCAGAAAGCCATCGTTGGTCTCGCGCATGATGTTGAGCCGCGCACCGGCAGTTTCCCCGAGCGGCCCCTTGTAAAGCAGCACACAAGAGGACGGCTTGTCGCCGCGCCCGACCCGGCCGCGCAGCTGGTGTAGCTGTGCGAGACCAAAACGCTCGGCATGTTCGATGACAATGATCGTGGCATCAGGAACATCGACGCCGACCTCGATCACGGTGGTTGCGACCAGAACCCGGGTGCGGCCGGATTTGAAATCGTCCATCGCCGCGTCTTTTTCGTCCGCGCTCATCCGCCCATGCACCAGCGAGACCCGTTGGCCAAGCGCATGTTCCAAGACCCGGTGCCGGTCTTCCACGGCCGCCAGATCGATTTTTTCAGACTCTTCAACGAGTGGACACACCCAATAGACCTTTTGGCCCTCCCGGGTCGCCGCGCCCACGCGTCCGATGATCTCATCGAGCCGGTCCAGCGATACGGATACAGTCTTGATCGGCTTTCGCCCGGCCGGCTTGCCGAGTAGTTTGGAGACATCCATGTCGCCGAAGCACGTCAGAACGAGTGTGCGCGGGATTGGGGTGGCTGTCATAACCAGCACATCGACGCCGCGCCCTTTTGAGGACAGCGCCAGACGCTGGTGCACGCCGAACCGGTGCTGTTCGTCCACGACCACCATGCCGAGGTCCTTGAACGTCACCGAGCCTTGGAACAAGGCGTGTGTGCCGACAACCAGGTCGATCTCGCCCGCATCCAGCTTTTCCTGGAGCAGGCGGCGTTCCCTTTGCGTGTCCTTGCCGGTCATGAGCGCCAGTCGGATCCCGGCCTTCTCGCAGATCGGGGCCATGGACGCAAAATGCTGACGAGCCAGGATTTCGGTCGGGGCCATCAGGCCGCCCTGGGCGCCGGTCTGTATCACTTGGGCCAAGGTTGCCAGCGCAACTACGGTTTTACCGGCTCCAACATCGCCCTGCAGAAGACGGAGCATGCGGGTGGGTTGGGCGAGATCCGCATTGATGTCCTTGATCGCGTCTTTCTGGCTGTCGGTCAGCTCAAAGGGTAGGGCGTTGATGACGGCCGCCTGCAATCTGCCGTCCGGTTTGCGTTCAATCCCCCCGAGTGTGCGCATGTTGGCCCGCACCAGCGCAAGCGCGAGCTGACTGGCGAGCAGTTCGTCATAGGCGACCCGCTGCATGTAAGGGGATTGCGGCTCGACATCCTGCCGTTCTTTCGGGGCATGCAGGGTCTTGAGCGCTTCGGCGAAATCCGGCCAGCCGGTTTGGTGGAGATACGGCTCATTGAGCCACTCCGGCAAATGCGGGATTTTTTCGCACGCCGCCTTCATGGCTTTTTGCAGCGTCTTGGAGGCAAGGCCCGCGGTTAGCGGATAGATCGGCTCGATCGGCGGCATCTGATCGGCTTCTTCCGGAGACACCGAATAGTCCGGATGCACCATCTGAGGCCGGTCATTGAACCATTCGACCTTGCCTGAGACGATCCGCCGTTCGCCTTCCGGAAAGGTTTTTTGAAGCCAGTCCTGACGGGAATGGAAGAAGACGAAGGTGATCTGGCCTGTCTCGTCATAGGCGGAAATGCGGTAGGGCGCCTTGGAGTGCCGCGGCGGAGCAGAATGCCGCCCGATGGTGACATCTAGCGTGACGATGTCGCCGTTTTCCGAATAAGCGATTCCCGGTTTATGACGCCGGTCGATCAGGCTGTGCGGGATGTGAAACAACAGATCTGCAACGGTCGCCTCCCGGTCCGGCTGACCACCGACCAATCCTGCGACCAGTTTGGCGATTTTCGGACCGATCCCGGGCAGCGTGGAGACGGGAGCAAACAGCGGATCAAGGACCGGGGGACGCATGGAAGGTGGTATACCTTTGTCAGACGGCGGCGAAGCGGGCGGGATCTGTTCTGCCATGAAGATTGGCCTCAGTGCAACAATTGGAACATTCTGTGAACTTGGCCGCTGACATCCCGCAAGTTGGGCGCTATATAGTCGCCAGTTTTCATTCGATCCGGTAAGGTGATAGGCCATGCGTCTGTCTTTTCTTCTGGTTCCAGATCCGAAGGTTCTCCATGTCCGATCATCCGAGTGCGACCAATGACAATGAAACCGGCAGCCGGGATGCGCGGCGCAAGAAGATCCTGTTTCGTTGCTGGCACCGGGGCATGAAGGAAATGGATCTGCTGCTCGGCGGGTTTGCCAACGCCAAGATTGATGACCTCGATGAAGACGAACTACGTGAGCTGGAGCATCTTCTGACCGCGCACGATCAGGATCTTTACGCCTGGATGACGGGCCGCAAGCCGTTGCCGGCAGAATGGGACGGCCCGCTCTACCGCCGGATCATTGCCTATCATGAAGCCGCTGGACCGGCCGGCTTTGTAAAATAAGAATAAAAGGACGGTTTTCGTGTTCGACAGCCTGTTGAAGGACCAGGCCAATGTGACATTGGCTGGCGTGCCCGATGGTGCGGAAAGCTATGCGCTTGCGCGCTTGCTAGCAGAAACACCCGCCCAGGGGCTGGCGCTGGTATTTGTCGCCCGGGACGCAACGCGCATGGCGATGATCAGCGAGGCGCTCGGGTACTTTGATCCAGCAGCCGAGATCATACAGCTGCCGGCCTGGGACTGTCTGCCCTATGACCGTGTCTCGCCCAATCCGGCGATCAGTGCACGGCGTCTTCTGGCGCTTGGTCAGCTCGCGCGCGGCATCGAGGCGGGGCGCAAGGTTCTCCTGGTTACAACTCTGAATGCTGCCGTTCAGCGGATCCCGGAACGGGCGTTCATGGCCGAGCAGACCTTGTCGATGGCACCGGGCAATCAGGTCTACATGGCCGCGATTTCCAAATGGCTGGAGATGAACGGATTCTCCCGCACGCCAACCGTGCGCGAAACCGGTGAATACGCGGTGCGCGGCGGAATTGTCGATCTGTTTGCGCCCGGCGAAGAAGAGCCGGTCCGGCTTGATTTCTTTGGCGACACACTCGAATCAATCCGCTCTTTCAATCCGGAAACCCAGCGGACCTCCAAACAGCTGAAACGCCTCGATCTCGTTCCCATGAGCGAGGTGGTGCTTTCTGAGGAAAGCATCTCCCGGTTCCGCCGCTCTTATCTGGCAAGCTTTGGCGCCGCCAGCCGCGACGATGTGCTTTACCAGTCAATCAGCGACGGGCGCCGTTATGCGGGCATGGAACATTGGTTGCCGTTGTTCCATGATAAGCTTGAAACGCTGTTTGATTTCATTGGCGATACTCCGGTCGTGCTGGATGCCAGCAGTTCGGATGCAGTGCGTGAGCGGCTGGATCAGATCGGCGAACACTACAAGGCCCGCGAGGAAGCCCGGGAGATGGGGGCAGGCGCCGGCACCGTTCCATATATGCCTGTGCCACCGGAAAAGCTGTATTTCACCCAGGACGAATGGACTGCAGCCCTTGCGGACCGGGCGACGGCCACACTCGATCCCTTCACACCGCCGCCGGGCAGCGGCAAGACCGTCATCGAACTGGGCGGCCGCCAGGGACGGAGTTTTGCCGCCGAACGGACGGCCGGAGACGTCAATATTTTTGATGCGCTCACGACCCATGTCCACGAGCTTCAAAAAAGCGGCAAGCGCACCGTCATCGCTTGCTGGTCGGACGGGTCCCGGGACCGGCTCGGTCAGATCCTCGGTGATCACGGTCTCGGCGCGGTCCAGAATGTCGAGACGCTGGAAGAAACGGAAAAGCTCCCGGCCAAGACGTCTGCACTGTGTGTCCTGGGCATCGAGCACGGGTTCGAACTCTCCGATATCGCGTTTATCGGCGAGCAGGACATTCTGGGTGACCGGCTTGTGCGCAAATCTCGCCGCAAGTCCAAGGGCGCGAATGTCATCACCGAGGCGACCGGATTGTCGGAAGGCGATCTGGTGGTTCATGTGGAGCACGGCATTGGACGGTTCATCGGCCTGAAGACCGTCGAGGCCATCGGTGCGCCGCATGACTGTCTTGAGCTGCAATATGCAGGCGGCGACAAGCTCTATCTGCCGGTTGAAAACATTGAGCTTCTGTCCCGCTACGGATCGGAAGATCAGGAAGCGCAGCTCGACAAGCTTGGCGGTGGTGCCTGGCAGGCGCGCAAGGCCAAGCTCAAGAAACGGATCCTTGAGATTGCCGACGGTCTTATCAAGACGGCGGCGGAGCGGGCCCTCAAAACCGCACCTGTGGTGGAAACACCGGAAGGGGTCTACGACGAGTTCGCCACGAAATTCCCTTACGAGGAAACGGACGATCAGCTGAACGCCATTGATTCCGTCTTCGAGGATCTGGCCTCGGGACGGCCGATGGACCGGCTGGTGTGCGGTGATGTCGGGTTCGGCAAGACGGAAGTGGCGCTGCGCGCCGCGTTCCTTGCCGCCATGTCCGGCCGGCAGGTTGCCGTCGTGGTGCCAACCACACTGCTGGCCCGTCAGCACTTCAAGACATTCTCCGAGCGCTTTCATGGACTGCCGATCAATGTGGCCCATGCCTCCCGGCTGGTGCCTACCCGCCAGTTGACCCAGACCAAGAAGGGCATTGCCGACGGATCCGTCGATATCGTCGTCGGGACCCATGCGCTGCTTGGAAAATCCATCCAGTTCCGGGATCTCGGACTTCTGATCATCGATGAGGAGCAGCATTTCGGGGTGAAACACAAGGAACGGCTAAAGGAACTCAAGTCGGACATCCACGTTCTGACCCTGTCCGCTACGCCGATCCCGCGAACCCTGCAGCTGGCATTGACCGGTGTGCGGGAATTGTCGCTGATCGCAACACCGCCGGTCGACAGGCTGGCTGTCCGGACTTTCGTGTCTCCTTTTGATCCGCTTGTGGTCCGCGAGGCCTTGCTGCGGGAACATTACCGGGGCGGCCAGAGCTTTTACGTCTGTCCGCGCCTGTCCGACCTTGCCGAACGAAAGGACTTCCTGGAAGAAGCTGTCCCGGAACTGAAAGTTGCCGTTGCGCATGGGCAAATGCCACCGGGCGAGCTGGAAGACGTCATGAACGCCTTCTATGAGGGCAAGTACAATGTTCTGCTGTCGACGACGATCGTGGAGTCCGGTCTTGATATTCCGACCGCGAACACGCTGATCGTTCACCGTGCCGACATGTTCGGGCTTGCCCAGCTTTATCAGCTGCGCGGACGCGTCGGCAGATCCAAGACGCGCGCCTATGCGCTCTTTACCGTTCCGGCTAACAAGACGCTCACCCCCACCGCCGAACGGCGCCTGAAAGTGCTGCAATCCCTGGAAACGCTTGGTGCCGGGTTCCAGCTGGCCAGCCACGATCTGGACATTCGCGGCGCGGGCAATCTTTTGGGCGATGAACAGTCCGGGCACATCAAGGAGGTCGGCTTCGAGCTCTACCAGCAGATGCTGGAAGAGGCGGTTGCCAAGCTGAAGGATGGCGGCGCGGATTTCGGCGATGAGCAGTGGTCGCCGCAAATCAACATCGGAACGCCGGTCCTGATCCCGGAAGACTATGTCGGCGATTTGCAGCTGCGCCTGCAGCTTTACCGGCGTCTTGGAGATGTTACCGAAGCACAGGAAATTGACGCCTTTGGCGCCGAACTGATCGACCGCTTCGGCCCGATGCCGGAAGAGGTCCAGCATCTCCTCAAGATCGTCTACATCAAGGGACTGTGCCGCAAGGCCAATGTCGAGAAGGTGGACGCAGGTCCGAAAGGCATCGTTGTGGCGTTCCGCAACAGCGAATTCTCAAATCCGGCAGGCCTTGTGTCCTACATTGCCGAGCAGGGTGTTCTCGCCAAGATCCGGCCGGACCAGAAAGTGGTTCTGACCCGCGACTGGGAAAACACTGATAAACGTTTGAAGGGCACAGCCACGATCCTGACCAAACTGGCGCGCCTGGCAGCGGCTTGAGAAAACGGGTATTGCGGCACTATGTCCGCAGCGTTCTTCTGAAGAGCTGATATGGTCGCGGCCTCGACAACATTTAGCGGAGTGCGTCAGATGAGTGCCGCCGCCAACCTTCCTTTGGACAGTCACCTTAACGCCTATCACGCCTCAAAAGACTTCATGGATGTCTACAGCGGGGATTTGACCGGACGACCGGACCTTATCGAGTGCGATATCCGGGTTCTTGCCAGGCACATGACCACGATCGATATGCCTTGGGCGCAGGGTTTGTTGAAGCTTCGTGATCGGCTTGCGAAAACGGTAAATCTCAAGTCCACCGACGATTTGGCGGGCGAAGCACCGCCGAAACCGCTCAGTGACGTTGGGCCGGGAGACCGGATCGCGTTCTTCAAAGTCTATGAAGTACGTGAGAATGAAATATTGCTTGGCGAAGATGACTGGCATCAGGATTTCCGACTTTCGGTCTTCAGGCAGGTGAAACCAGACCCAAAGGTTTTCGTTTCAACGTGCTGCAAACGGCACAATCTCTTCGGCTATGCCTATCTCGCGGCTATCCTGCCGGCGCACAAGATGCTCGTGAAACAGAGCATTGACAACGCGTTGGATCGGCCACTGGCTCACTGACTGCAGGCGATTTATCGACGATGCTCTACGAGGTTTCGTTCCAGCCTTCTTCGCCGATCAGCGGCACGAAAGTGACATCGCCCAGAGTCTCGGATGAGAAATCCGTCTCAGACTGACGCGTGATCCGCAACAGGTGTTGATGGTGGCGGGACAGACCGATTGGGATCACCAGCCGGCCTCCGATCGCGAGCTGGTTCTTGAGTGTGCCGGGCAGGGCTGGGCTGCCGGCTGCGACCATGACGGCGTCGTAAGGCGCTTCTTGCGTATAACCAAGCGTGCCGTCATCGCAATGGACGTCGACTGTCGGATACCCTGCGCGGACAAGATTGGTCTTTGCGAACTCCACAAGCTCAGACTTGCGTTCGATACCAATGACCTTCGCGCCCATCTCGGCCATGACGGCGGCCGCGTATCCGGAGCCAGTTCCTACATCGAGAACGCGAGATCCAGGTTCGATTCTCAAGGCCTCACACATCAGAGCGACGACATAGGGCTGCGAAATCGTTTGGCCGCATCCAATTGGCAAGGGACAGTCCTCATAGGCGTGGTGACGGCATTCAGTCGGCACAAACAGATGGCGCGGGACCTTTGACATAGCCGCTAGGACTGCGGCATTGGAAACACCCCGGGCTCGGATCTGACGTTCCACCATAGCCGCGCGTTCTTCGTGATCGTCTCTCATAGTTCCATTCTTCAGGAACCGGGGATGGTTGCAAGTTTAAGAACTGCATCAAGACTCTATTAAGTCTGAATCGCCATAGTAGCCGAACGAAGAGGCCACCAGTTTTAGCGTTCAAGGTCCCAAGAGTGCCCCGAGCAGCCACACGTCAGCGAAAACAATCATTTCTGCGCCGTCTGATCACCCCTGCGCTTGCTATTGCGGCGCTAGGCTATTTCGGCTTTCATGCAATGAATGGTGAATTGGGTGTGGTCGGCCGTGCCATGATCGAGCGCCAGGTTGCCGAACTTGAGGGCGAATTGCAGCTTCTTGTCGCCGAGCGCCAGGAACTTGCAGCCCGGGTCAGTTTGCTGCGCCCGGAAAGCCTCGATCCGGATATGCTGGATGAGCGAGCCCGGCTCTACCTTAATCTGGTGCATCCAGATGAGCTGGTCGTACTGAAACCGCAAGCTGTGGCGCAATAAACCAATTTTCAGTTGAATTTTGCGACTTAACCAATATTTGGTTATGCAAAAAATAATTTCAATAAATCATAGATATAGCACCTCATCGCACTGCGAGATTGCCATGTTGGATTGCCCTTTCATCCGGGATACGTTTCTGTAACCTGTCTTAGGGGAAACGTCACACCGAGTTGAGGGAAATGGCAGCAGCGAAGAAGACCAGCGCCGGCACCAGCCGGACCCGCAGTTCCGCCAAAAAGGCCGAACCTGCGATCGCCGAGTTCACCAAGGAAGAGGAACTTCACGCCTACCGCGAAATGCTTTTGATCCGCCGCTTTGAAGAAAAGGCCGGTCAGCTTTACGGCATGGGCCTCATCGGTGGTTTCTGTCACTTGTACATCGGCCAGGAAGCGGTTGTCGTTGGCATGCAGATGGCCAAGATCGATGGCGATCAGATGATCACGGCCTACCGGGATCATGGTCACATGCTGGCGATGGATCTCGACCCGAAAGGCGTTATGGCCGAGCTCACCGGACGCCGTGGCGGCTTGTCAAAAGGTAAGGGCGGCTCCATGCACATGTTCTCCAAGGAAAAGCACTTCTATGGTGGCCACGGGATCGTCGGTGCGCAGGTGTCGCTCGGAACCGGTCTCGGCTTTGCCAACAAATACCGTGAAAACGGCAATGTCTGCATGACCTTCTTCGGTGATGGCGCCTCGAACCAGGGGCAGGTTTACGAGAGCTTCAACATGGCCGAGCTCTGGAAGCTGCCGGTCATCTACGTGATCGAGAACAACAAATACGGCATGGGCACTAGCGTTGAGCGCTCATCCTCCATGACGGATCTGTCGCAACGCGGCGCATCGTTCAACATTCCGGGCGAGAAAGTCGACGGCATGGATGTGCGCGCCGTGATGGCCGCCTCCAAGAAAGCTCTGGAATGGTGTCGTGACGGCAAAGGCCCGTACATCCTTGAGATGGTGACATACCGCTACCGCGGACACTCCATGTCTGATCCGGCGAAATACCGGTCCAAGGATGAAGTTCAAAAGATGCGCACAGAGCACGATCCGATCGAACAGGTCCGCAAGCGTCTGCTCGACAACAAGTGGGCAACTGAGGACGATCTCAAAGCAATCGACAAGGACATCCGTGCCCGCGTTGCAGAGGCTGCCGAATTTGCACAGACCGATCCGGAGCCGGACGCGTCTGAACTCTACACCGACATTTTGCTTTAAGGCCGGGGGACATTATGCCGATTGACATTTTGATGCCGGCGCTTTCGCCGACAATGGAAGAGGGAAAACTCGCCAAGTGGCTGAAGGCCGAGGGCGATACAGTTTCCGCAGGCGATGTGATCGCCGAAATCGAGACGGACAAGGCAACCATGGAAGTGGAAGCCGTGGATGAAGGCACACTTGGCAAGATCCTGGTTGCCGAGGGAACTGACAACGTCAAGGTGAACGAAAAGATCGCGATCCTGCTTGGCGAGGGTGAAGATGCCAGCGCCGCCGATGCGGCTGCGTCTGCACCGGCAGCTGCAGCGCCGGCCGCTGAACCTGCAGCTGCTGCTCCGGCGCCTGCCGCACCTGTTCCTGCCGCACCCGTTGCCGCCGAGCCTGTCGAAGACCCGGAAGTCCCGGCTGGAACCGCTATGAAATCCTCAACGGTGCGCGAAGCGTTGCGCGATGCGATGGCGGAAGAAATGCGCCGCGACGGCGATGTTTTCGTCATGGGCGAGGAAGTTGCCGAGTACCAGGGCGCCTACAAGATCACCCAAGGCCTCCTCGACGAATTCGGCGCAAAACGCGTCATCGATACCCCGATCACCGAACACGGCTTTGCTGGTTTGGGTGTCGGCGCGGCGATGGCAGGCCTCAAGCCGATCGTAGAGTTCATGACCTTCAACTTCGCCATGCAGGCGATTGACCAGATTATCAACTCTGCCGCCAAGACGCTCTACATGTCCGGCGGTCAGATGGGGGCGCCAATGGTGTTCCGCGGGCCGAACGGGGCAGCCGCCCGCGTTGGTGCGCAGCACTCGCAGGACTACGCCGCATGGTATGCGCATGTGCCGGGCTTGAAGGTGATCCAACCGTATTCGGCAGCGGACGCCAAAGGCTTGCTCAAGGCAGCGATCCGCGATCCGAACCCGGTGATTTTCCTGGAAAACGAGATCCTCTACGGTCACTCGTTCGAAATCCCGGATATGGATGATTTCGTTTTGCCGATCGGCAAGGCGAAGATCGAGCGCGGTGGCACGGACGTAACACTGGTGTCCTGGGGCATTGGCATGACCTACGCCATGCAGGCGGCTGACGAGTTGGCTGGGATGGGCATTTCCGCAGAGGTGATCAACCTCCGCACCATCCGGCCGCTCGACGTCGACACGGTTCTTGCCTCGGTTCGCAAGACCGGACGGGTAGTGACTGTCGAGGAAGCCTTCCCGATGTGCTCTGTGTCTTCCGAGATTGCGTTCCAGGTTCAGGAAAAAGCGTTCGATTATCTCGATGCGCCGATCTTGCGCGTCACCGGCAAGGATGTTCCGATGCCGTATGCCGCAAATCTGGAAAAGCTGGCGCTTCCGAGCGTTGCCGAAGTCATCGACGCGGTCAAAGCCGTAACCTACACGGCCTAAGGCGGGGGAATCGGACATGCCAATTAACATCACCATGCCGGCTCTCTCTCCCACGATGGAAGAGGGCAACCTGGCCAAGTGGCTGGTCAAGGAAGGCGACACGGTTTCAGCCGGCGACGTCATCGCTGAAATCGAAACCGACAAGGCAACCATGGAAGTGGAAGCCGTGGACGAAGGAACGGTCGGCAAGATCGTCGTTGAAGCCGGAACGGAAGGGGTAAAGGTCAATGACCTGATCGCCGTTCTTCTGGAAGATGGCGAAGATGCAAGTGCGATCGACACATCGGGTGGCGCAGCCCCGGCAGCGCCATCGCCATCTCCGGCCCCTGCTGCAGATGCCGGGGCGAAGGAGGTCATCCCGGTTGGCGCTGAGGCGGCAACGGATCCGATCCCAGCTCCAAAGGCCGCTGACGGCGGACGCATTTTTGCCTCGCCACTCGCGCGCCGTCTGGCGCAGATCAATGGACTTGATCTGAAGGCTCTGTCGGGTTCCGGCCCGCATGGCCGGATCGTCAAGAAAGACATTGAAGCAGCTGTTGCGGCTGGAACCGGCAAGGCCGCAGCTGCACCAGCAGCCGCCGAAGCTCCGAAGGCGGCCGCTGCGCCAGCGGCAGGCCCATCCTCGGATCAGGTTCTGAAGCTCTTCGAAGAAGGCTCCTACGAACTCGTTCCGCACGACGGCATGCGCAAGACCATTGCCAAGCGCCTGACCGAATCCAAGCAGACCATTCCGCATTTCTATGTGTCGGTGGACTGTCAGTTGGATGCGCTTCTGGCGCTGCGGTCCCAGCTGAATGGGGCAGCTGCAACCGACAAGGACGGCAAACCGGCCTACAAGCTGTCAGTCAACGACATGACAATCAAGGCCCTGGCCCTGGCGCTACGGGACGTGCCGGACGCGAATGTGTCCTGGACCGACGACAACATGGTCAAGCACAAGCACGCTGATGTGGGCGTGGCCGTGTCTATCCCGGGCGGTTTGATCACGCCGATCGTCCGCCGGGCGGAAGAAAAGCCGTTGTCGGTCATCTCCAACGAGATGAAGGACATGGGCGCCCGGGCAAAGTCCAAGAAGCTGCAGCCTCAGGAGTACCAGGGCGGCACGACGGCCGTGTCCAATATGGGCATGATGGGCGTCAAAAACTTCTCGGCTGTTGTCAATCCGCCGCATGCCACCATCCTGGCTGTCGGTGCGGGCGAACAGCGCCCGATCGTCAAGGACGGCGCATTGGCTATCGCAACCGTGATGACCGTGACGCTCTCCACCGACCACCGCTGTGTGGACGGGGCGCTCGGTGCCGAGTTGCTGGCAGCCTTCAAGGGCTACATTGAAAACCCGATGAGCATGCTCGTCTAAGACAGGCTCTCAAAAGCGCGGCGTCTCTGCCGCGCTTTTTTCAAGGTTTCTACTTTTCGCCGGGGAAAACACCATGGCTGATACCAATTATGACGTGATCATCATCGGCTCCGGGCCGGGTGGTTATGTGACCGCGATCCGGGCCGCGCAGCTCGGGCTGAAAACTGCGATCGTCGAGCGCGAACACCTCGGCGGCATCTGCCTCAACTGGGGCTGTATTCCGACCAAGGCGCTGCTGCGCTCTGCGGAAATGATGGACCATGCCAACCATGCCAAGAGCTTCGGCCTGAAGCTGGAAGGCAAGATGACGGCGGACGTCAAAGACGTGGTCGCTCGGTCCCGCGGCGTCTCCGCGCGGCTGAATGGCGGAGTCGGTTTCTTGATGAAGAAGAACAAGATCGACGTCATCTGGGGCGAGGCGAAACTCACCAAACCGGGTGAGATCGTTGTCGGCAAGCCGTCCAAGCCGGCGGTCGAGCCGCAGCATCCGGCGCCGAAAGGCACGAAGGGTGAGGGGACTTACACCGCCAAGAACATCATCGTTGCGACCGGGGCCCGTCCGCGCGCTTTGCCGGGTATTAAGCCGGATGGCAAGCTGATCTGGACGTATTTCGAGGCGATGAAGCCAGAAAAGATGCCGAAGTCCATGGTCGTTATGGGATCTGGCGCCATCGGAATCGAATTCGCGTCCTTCTACCTTTCCATGGGTGTGGATGTGACCGTTGTTGAACTGATGCCGAATGTCATGCCGGTTGAGGACGATGAGATCTCCAAGTTTGCCCGCAAGATGCTTGAAAAGCGCGGCATGAAGATCATCACCGAAGCGAAGGTGTCCAAGGTCGACAAAGCGGCCGACAGCATCACGGCGCATGTGGAAACGAAGGACGGCAAGGTTCAGCAAATCACGGCAGACCGCCTGATTTCCGCAGTCGGTGTTCAGGGCAACATTGAGAACCTCGGACTTGAAAAGCTTGGTGTCAAAACCGATCGCGGATGTATCGTTATCGACGGCTACGGCAAGACCAATGTTCCCGGTCTTTACGCTATTGGCGATGTCGCCGGTCCACCGATGCTTGCGCACAAGGCAGAACATGAGGGCGTCGTCTGCATCGAAAAGATTGCGGGCCTGCCGAACGTCCATCCGATGGACAAGGGCAAGATCCCGGGCTGTACTTACTGCAGTCCGCAGGTTGCCTCCGTCGGCTTGACCGAAGCCAAAGCCAAGGAGCAGGGCCGCGACATCCGGGTTGGCCGGTACCAGTTCAATGCCAACGGCAAGGCCATCGCTCTTGGTGAAGACACCGGCATGATTAAGGTGATCTTTGACAAGAAGTCTGGTGAGCTGCTTGGCGCGCATATGGTTGGCGCGGAAGTGACCGAACTCATCCAGGGTTTCGTTGTTGCGATGAACCTGGAAACGACCGAAGAAGACCTGATGCACACCATCTTCCCGCATCCGACCTTGTCGGAAATGATGAAGGAAAGTGTGCTCGATGCTTATGGGCGCGTCCTGAACGCCTGATCGATACTTCTCATTCATATCTGGACCCAGGCAGCGAAATGTTTAACGTGGCGCTGTCTGGGTTCAGGCACATAAGGAGCCGTTGGTATGGATGTAAAAGCAATTTTGATTTGGGTCGCGATCGGGATTATCGCCGGTTGGCTGGCCAGTGTCGTCGTTGGCGGCGGAGGATTGATCCGGTATCTGATTACCGGTTTGATTGGAGCGTTTGTTGGTGGCTTTTTGTTCAAGGCCGTCGGTATCAACATTGATCTTGGCAATGCGTATGTGAACGAGATCGTGGTCGCAGCCATCGGCGCGGTTGTTATTGTGCTGCTGGCGCGCTTGATCGCCTAACTTTCTTTAAGGAGTGCCCGCAATGGGGCTGATTATCACAATCATCATTGGCCTGATTGCGGGCGCTGTCGCCCATAGGGTGCTGAACAGCCGGGGCGGTTTTCTGGGCAGTCTTGTTGTTGGTCTGGTCGGCGCGTTGATCGGCGGTGAACTAGCGTCCATCCTCAATCTGAATGTTACTGGTGGCGTGCTCGATCGGTTGATCATCGCCGTGATCGGCGCGATCCTGTTTCTGTTCGTCTGGAAGAAGGTGTTCAAGTAAACCATGGTGCGGCTCGCGGCAGACCATCGCCTCGCCACATATGGAACGCTCGCGCCAGGCCGGGCGAACCACCATCATGTTGAAAAAATTGAGGAACCTGGACCGCAGGGGTGATCCGGGGACGTTTGATAGAGGCCGGGTGGGGCGCAGAGCTTGGGTATCCAGGGCTTGTTATCGATCCGAACGGCGACAGCATAGAAGTGTCTGTTTTGGTCTCAATTGACCTTATCAACCATTGGGACCGGCTGGACGCGTTTGAGGGAGCCGGGTATCAACGCGTTCCAATCGATGTCGAGACGCCTGAAGGACAAGTCCCGGCATCGATCTACGTGATAGCAACTGAGACAGAAGAATGAAGACCGAAGCGTTTGCCCGCATATCTGATTTTACGATGACCGCTTCAGACAAGCTGCGCTACGCGGATACGGACCGACAAGGCCATGTGAACAATGCGGTCTTTGCAACCTTTCTGGAAACCGGCCGGACGGAAGTCATCTATGGCGAGGCTCTTGCGGATACCGGTGCCTCTTTTGTCATTGCCCGGTTGGAGCTGGATTTTATGGCTGAAGTCAACTGGCCTGGCGAAGTGCAGATTGGAACTGTGGTGCAGGATGTCGGAAGATCTTCCTTCAAACTGCATCAGAAGATCTTTCAAGACAGCAAGGCTGTTGCACAGGCTGTCACCGTCATCGTCCAGATGAACAATGAAAGCCGCCGGTCCCATCCGCTGACAGATCGTGCGAAGGACCGTCTCAATACGTTGACCAGCCCTGCGTCAACTTGCTAGCAGGCATGACAGTTTTGTGGCTTGATCTTTAACGGAAAGAACGACACTTAAGGCCCATGGTTACGATCGTCGACACGCTCAATCGCCCCCAAGATCCATCCGAAGCGCGCCCGCGCCACCCGGAAAAGGCTCACCGGCCCGACAACCCCGTCCAGCGGAAGCCGAAATGGATTCGGGTAAAAGCGCCGACATCGCCGGTTTATAAAGAGACGCACAACACAGTCCGGCAGAACAACCTTGTGACTGTGTGTGAAGAGGCGGGCTGCCCCAATATTGGTGAGTGCTGGTCGAAGAAGCACGCGTCTTTCATGATTTTGGGTGACACTTGCACCCGCGCTTGTGCGTTCTGTAACGTGCGCACAGGCATGCCAGGACCGGTCGACCCGAAAGAGCCCCAGGGTGTTGCGGACGCCGTGGCGACTATGGGTCTTGAACACGTTGTGGTCACCTCTGTCGACCGGGATGATTTGGACGATGGCGGCGCACGGCATTTTGCAGATGTCATTCAGGCCATCCGAAAGACATCTCCATCGACAACAGTCGAGGTTCTTACTCCGGATTTCCTGCGCAAGGATGGCGCGATGGAAATCGTTGTTGAAGCGCGCCCGGATGTGTTCAACCATAATCTTGAGACAGTACCGTCCAAGTACTTAAAAGTCCGCCCAGGAGCCCGGTACTTCCATTCCATCCGGCTTCTCCAAAAGGTGAAGGAACTGGCTCCGGAAATGTTCACCAAATCCGGCATTATGGTTGGGCTTGGCGAAGAGCGGAACGAAGTGCTCCAGTTGATGGACGACTTGCGTGCGGCAGATATCGATTTCCTGACGATCGGTCAGTACCTGCAGCCATCGAAGAAGCACCATCCGGTGATGTCCTTCGTGACGCCGGAAGAATTCAAGGGCTATGAGCGGATCGCTTATGCCAAGGGGTTCCTGAAGGTTTCTGCAAGCCCATTGACACGGTCATCACACCACGCGGGCGAAGATTTCGCGGATCTGCGCGCGGCCCGCAAGGCAAAACTCGGCCACTAATGGCCCGCTTAAAGGATTTGGCAAGGCGATAGGACCACACTGACCCATGCCCAGTTTTTCATCTTCGCATAAGGTCAATCACAAGGCGGACGACATGTTCCGCCTCGTGGCAGATGTTGAGCAATATCCGAAGTTCGTTCCGCTTTGCCAGGCCCTGCAAGTGCGTGGCCGGAAGGAACTGCCGGACGGGCGCACCGTGCTGGTCGCCGACATGACCGTTGCCTATAAGATGTTCAAGGAAACATTCACCAGCCGGGTGGAACTTCAGCCCGATAGCAAGACCATCTTGGTTGAGTATCTGGACGGCCCGTTCAAGCATCTAGAAAACAAGTGGACGTTCAAGGATGTCGACGATGGCCGGAGTACGGTCGGGTTTTATATCAATTACGAGTTCCGCAGCCGAGCGCTGGGATCGTTGATGGGGGCCATGTTCGATAAGGCGTTCCGGAAATTTTCAAACGCCTTCGAGACCCGCGCAGATCAGGTCTATGGCGGCTAGGCGTAAGTCCGGCCGCTATTGCTGATTTATTTGAACTGCTTGAATGCGTCGCGGATCGTATGAATGCGGCTTGCCCGCGTCTGGAAGGATCCTTCCGGCTCCCGAAGGGCTTCGATTTCCCGCTTCTCCAGGCCAAGGTCGTAAAGGCTGGCGAAGGCCGTGTTGTCGCTGCATAACACGTTGCGTTCTTCACCGAAATTTTCTTCCAGGATCAGTGTTCGACCGGCGGCAACTTCTTCCTCGGTCCATACGACGGTGGTCGTGCTGACCCAGAACATGCGATCGCAATATTGCGCCTGGTAGTAGCCTTCTTTGGGCCGTGTCAGAATCTCGTGAGAGCCGGTGAATGTGCCATCCGGATATTGGGACCGAATATAGTAGTCGCTTTGCGCAAAACTGGAACCGGCCAGAGTGATCGCTGGCAAAAACGTCAGGATTGCTATGCATTGAGCGCGTGTCATCGGCAAATGTCCTGTACAGCTTTCGGTTCTCGTCTTTAAGTCACGATCCTTTTTTACGGCAATTGTCTTGCGCGAGCCTTACCAATGGATTTCGAGCCTATTCAGTGGCGTGGTAAGAGCCTTTTGCCTTGTCGCCAGAGCCGAATGATTTGCTAATTGCAGCGAAGCGGCTGATCGGGTTCACCAGCGGACCGTCTTCCTGAATGATCAGCCGTGGATCTTCATTGATCCCAAGATCAGCAAGGGTGACTTGTTCCTCGGGATTTGCACAAATCGGCCGCCAGCCTTTGCCGCGATTGTACTCGACGCGCAGCTCATATCCGCGGTCAACTTCAAGCTGGGTCCAGGCAACAGTTGCGTACCTCACCCAATAGGATCTTTGGCAATAGGTCACCTCAACCAGACCTTCGGCCATGCGGTTGTAGATTTGATGGGACCCGCGGAAGATGCGATGACCGTCCCGGGAGATGATGTAGGTATCACCCGGTTCAAGTTGGTCAGCATAGGTCTGGGTCGGTGCGGTGCACGCGAGTGCCAGCGCGGCGGCCATTACTGTCTTCTGGATCATCATATCCGGTCCTTATTCGCGAACTCATTTCGCGAAAGCAAAGATGCTCAACGTCTTGAATAACCGAAATCCTTCAAGAACAAATTTCTGAAGGGGTTCGAAATTGTCTAAAGTTTTAATGAAATAAACTCTGCGGCATGCGCTGCGGTCAGAATGTAAATCAGCGCGTATGGTAGCTTTTGTATCGGCTGTTAGCCTTGCTCTTGTTAAAGATGCCGCTGATCGCGCTCAAGCGGCTGACAGGTTTGTCGTCACTTTGTGATTGCTGCAGGAATTCTCTCGGCTGCATGTCGATGCCAAGATCAGCAAGGGCAACCTGATCCTGCGGTCGCTGACAGATCGGGCGCCATCCACGGCCGAAATTGTATTCGATTTGAACTGTCCGGCCGAGTTCGGTCTCAAACTGAGTCCACGCAACGGAGTGGCTGCGCACATAGTAGTCGCGATTGCAGTAGCTGACTTGTTTCAAACCACTGGAATACTCGAGGTAGAGTTTGTGGCTTCCAACGAACGTGCCTTGTTGATCCCGCGATATAAAATAGAAGTCGCCAGGCTGGGGAATTCCACCTGCCTGAGCACTGACTGGAACCAACAATGTGATCGCCGCGAGAAGGGCGTTTCTGATCGTCATGGCACGGATGTTTTGTTTGCAACAACTGCAACCTACATTTGCCGGGCCTGGTCGTAAAACGCCTTTCTTGGCCAGTGTAAACCACCGGTTACCAAGCGGCGGACGGTTTTATAGGTGTTTTATTTGCATTGCACATTTGGCCCTAATCACGCCAGCAGGACGCTCGGTCATGTGCTTTCGACAGCGATTGAACAGCTACTCTTTGCGAAGTCAAAAAAATTTCGACTGAGCAGCTAGTCCAGAGCGTCTAGCAGAGCGGTGAGGGCGGTCTGGACCGTTTCTAGTCGGATCGAGGTCCTGCCATTGTCGGCAAACCAGCAATGCAAATGCCTCGTCGGTTTATTCTTCACCGCAACAGCAATATGAACGGTGCCGACTGGTTTTTCGTCGCCGCCTCCACCCGGTCCGGCAATTCCTGTGACGGACACTGCGATGTCGGCTTTGGACTTGGCGAGCGCACCTTCGGCCATGGCTACGGCGACGTCTTTGCTAACAGCGCCGACCTTCGCAATCAGTTGTGCCGGTACACCGAGCATGTCCGTTTTGGCTTCGTTGGAATAGGTCACAAACCCGCGATCCACAACGGCTGATGAGCCCGCAATATCGGTCAAGCTCCCGGCAATAAGCCCGCCGGTGCACGATTCTGCTGTCGCCACCATCATGTTCCGGACCTTCATGGCGTCCAAAACGGAGGTTGCGAGTGTGCAAAGTTCAGAGAGGTTTGCAGGGTGTTTGCCGGACATCTGGATCTTACTCATCTTCGTTCAGTGGCAAGCGGACCGTGACGCTGGCGAGCGCCGCAATCCCTTCTTTCCGGCCGGTAAACCCGAGTTTTTCCGATGTTGTCGCCTTTACCGAAACCCGAGAGCTCGAAATGTCGCAAATAGTTGCAATGGATGCCCGGATTGTTTCGCGGTGCGGTCCGATCTTTGGAGCCTCGCAGACGATGGTGACGTCTATATGGGCGATCCGGCCGCCAAGATCTTTAACCCGTCGGACCGCGTCGATCTGAAATTGGTCCGACGCAGCGCCTTTCCACTTTGGGTCGCTGGGCGGAAAATGCTGACCGATATCACCGTCGCCAATCGCCCCAAGTGTCGCATCTGTAATTGCATGCAGAACTACGTCTGCATCCGAGTGGCCTTTCAAGGATTGGGTATGAGGTATGCCAACGCCGCCAAGAACGACCTCTGTTCCGGCCTCGAATGCATGAACATCATATCCGACGCCGGTCCGGACATCTTGAAGGCTTGCCAGAGACGGTTTTTGATGGGTTGAGGCAGTCATGGTCCGCGTCTTTGCTAGAGTTTGTGCCCGGCTGAGGTCGGCCGGGGTTGTTATCTTGAAGTTCGCCGGATCGCCATTGCTCAGTGCAATCACAAGGCCAGCCCATTCTGCAAGACTGGTATCATCGGTAAAGTCATCGAGACCAGCAGATGCCGCGGCCCGATGAGCAGATAGGATCTTGGCGAAGGGGAAACCCTGCGGCGTTTGTGCCGCATGAAGATTGCTGCGGTCGACGGTTTCCAACCTGTCAGCGCCTTGTGGCTGGCGTTTTAAGGTGTCAACGACGGGAACAGCGGGAAGAACGCCGTCTTGACCTTCTTCTAACGCTTCGATGATGCCGTCCAATACGTCGGCGCTTAGGAAGGGGCGAGCTGCATCATGTATAAGGACAAAATCCGGGTCGGCTTTTTCCAAAGCCTTTAAACCGTTCAAGACCGACTTCTGCCGTGTTTTTCCGCCAACCACCGCCGACAAGAGCTTTGAGGATACTTCTTGCGGCAGAGACTCCACAGCGTTGGCATACGCGTCGCCGTCGTCTGCGTGGATCACCGAAAGAATCGTTGAGATTGCGGGATGATTCCCGAGTGCTTTCAATGTATGGGAGAGGATCGGAGCGTCGGCGATTTGTCGGTACTGCTTCGGAGTGGTGCTGCCGTCTTGCGCCATTCGGCTGCCGCGTCCGGCGGCGACAACAAGAGCGGCGGTTTTCGGCATGGTGTTAGATCTCCAAAGGGCAGTTGCCTCGTCACGAGATCGTCTTTAACCAAATCAATGGCCTGACCGCAATTTATCCCTTGTTGCCATCTGTGAAATGTCTAGTATATAGGCAGAATGAGAAATGCACAGACAATGAGCATTTGTGAAAGCGCGTCGCGACCTGGCATGAAGTCTATCAAGATCGGCCCCCACTCCCTGAAAAATCGCGCGGTCCTGGCGCCGATGTCTGGCGTGAGCGATCTGCCGTTCCGCCGTCTGGCGGCCCGGTTCGGCGCAGGCATGGTGGTCAGCGAAATGGTTGCCAGCGAATCCTTCGTCAAAGGTGATGCGGAAACCCAGATGCGCGCCGAAGCGCAGGATGGGGGTTTGCATGTCGTTCAACTGGCCGGCCGGGAAGCGCGTTGGATGGGCGAAGCAGCCAAAGTTATCGCGGGTCTGGGCGCCGATATCATCGATATAAACATGGGATGTCCCGCGAAAAAGGTGACCTCCGGATACTCCGGTTCGGCCTTGATGCGCGATCTCGATCATGCCTTGACCTTGATTGAAGCAACAGTTGAAGCCGTTGATGTCCCGGTGACGCTCAAGATGCGTCTTGGTTGGGACGACACCACGATCAATGCACCTGAGCTTGCGCGCCGGGCGGAAGCTGCTGGTGTGCAACTGATCACGGTGCATGGCCGGACACGCTGTCAGTTTTATAAAGGCACGGCAGATTGGGACGCGATTTCGGCCGTCAAATCTGAAATATCGGTACCGCTGATCGCCAATGGGGATTGCACGGGTATTGAAAGCGCTGACGCGATGTTGGCGTCGTCTGGTGCCGATGCGGTCATGATTGGGCGGGGTGCATATGGCCGGCCATGGTTGCCGGGCCTCGTTGGACACTACCTCGAAACGGGCGAGGTCCTGTCATCACCCCAAGGCAATGCGCTTGGAGATTTGGTGATCGAGCATTACGAGGCAATTCTGGGCCTTTACGGCGTCTTGCCAGGCGTGCGGATCGCACGAAAACACCTCGGATGGTACCTCGATACGTCCATTGAACAGGGCGCACTGGATATGCCGGCTGGCCTCAAAAAAACTATGATGACATCGAACCAGCCGGATGAGGTCGTCCGGATTGCGTCCGATTGGTTTTCTTCCTGCAATACACGGACGGCAGCGTGACGGATCGAGATACTCCAAAGGGACGCACCGAAGCCCTGGCCAGCGACGGTCCAACCATCCTCGATGCACTCCCGCATCCGGTCTTGCTTGTTGCTCCGGATGGGGTGATTGAATCAGCCAATATGGCGGCGGAGTTTTTCATGCGGTCCAGCATCTCCGTGCTGCGCCGGCATCCAATCAATGAGTTCATCCCGTTCGGAAGTCCGCTTCTGACACTGATTGACCAGGTTCGTGAGCGCGGTGCCGCTGTCAACGAGTACAAGGTCGATATTGGGTCGCCCCGCATCGGCGCGCCGAAGATTGTCGACATCAATGCAGCGCCGGTCGCGAACCGGCCCGGTGCGGTGGTGCTGATGTTTCAAGAGCGCACGATGGCGGAAAAAATCGACCGCCAACTGACATCGCGCGGCGCAGCGCGCACGGTCACAGGTTTGGCCGCCATGCTTGCGCATGAGATCAAGAACCCGTTGTCCGGGATTCGCGGTGCCGCCCAGTTGCTCGAACAATCAGCTCCCGATGAAGACCGGGCTTTGACCCGGTTGATCACGGATGAAACCGACCGGATCGTGAAACTGGTCGACCGGATGGAAGTGTTTTCCGATGAGCGGCCGATCGAGCGCGACCCCGTCAACATCCACGTCGTCCTGGATCATGTGAAGCGATTGTCCGACAGCGGCTTTGCACGGGACAACAGGATCATTGAGAATTATGACCCCTCGTTGCCGCCGGTCTATGCCAACAAGGATCAGTTGATCCAGGTTTTCTTGAATCTGATCAAGAATGCCAGTGAGGCGATTGGAGACGATCCGGATGGCGAAATCCGGATTTCGACTGCATTCCGGCCTGGTGTCCGCCTGTCTGTGCCCGGCACAGAAGACAAGGTCAGCCTGCCGCTCGAGTTTTGCGTCCAGGACAACGGCCCGGGCGTTCCTGAAGATTTGCTGCCGCATCTGTTTGAGCCATTTATCACAACAAAAACAAACGGTTCCGGACTGGGTCTCGCGCTCGTAGCCAAGATCATCGGCGATCATGGAGGTGTCATCGAGTGTGACAGCCAGCGCGGAAAAACAGTCTTCCGGATTTTGATGCCAGCGTATTCAACCACCGATTCCGGGCCTGGGGCCGGAGCAGTATAAGGGCTGACTGACCATGCCGACTGGCACGATTTTGGTTGCCGATGATGATGCCGCCATCCGCACCGTGCTTAACCAGGCCCTGTCGCGGGCTGGATATACGGTGCGTTTGACGTCGAATGCGTCCACGCTCTGGCGCTGGGTTTCAGCCGGCGACGGAGATCTGGTGATCACCGATGTGGTGATGCCGGATGAGAACATCTTTGATGTCTTGCCGCGCATCAAGAAGATGCGCCCGGAACTGCCCGTTTTGGTTATGAGTGCGCAAAACACGTTCATGACCGCAATCAAGGCATCGGAAAAGGGCGCCTATGAGTATCTGCCCAAACCGTTTGACCTGAAAGAACTGACCGGGATCGTCCAGCGTGCGCTGGAGGAGCCGAAGAAACGTCCTGTGGCCGATATAGAGGAAAGCGGCGAGGGAATGCCGCTTGTTGGCCGTTCGCCGGCAATGCAGGAGATTTACCGCGTTCTGGCTCGTCTGATGCAGACTGATTTGACAGTCATGATCAATGGCGAATCTGGAACGGGCAAGGAGCTGGTGGCGCGCGCGCTGCATGACTATGGCAAGCGGCGCAACGGCCCCTTTGTCGCGATAAACATGGCGGCCATCCCGCGGGATCTGATCGAGGCCGAGTTGTTCGGGCATGAGAAAGGCGCATTCACGGGCGCACAGAACAGGAGCTCTGGCCGGTTCGAGCAGGCAGATGGCGGAACGCTTTTCCTGGATGAGATCGGTGATATGCCCATGGAGGCGCAGACCCGACTTCTCCGCGTCCTGCAGCAAGGCGAATACACCACTGTCGGTGGTCGAACCCCGATCAAAACCGATGTCCGTATCGTTGCGGCCACCAACAAGGATTTACGGCATCTCATCAATCAGGGACTATTCCGCGAAGATCTGTATTTCCGGCTGAACGTTGTACCGATCCGGCTCCCACCGCTGCGCGAACGGGTTGAGGACATTCCGGACCTTGTGCGGCACTTCTTTTCCATGGCGGAAAAGGAAGGTCTTCCGGCCAAGCAGGTCGATCAGAGCGCGATGAACCTGATGCGCCGGTACCGTTGGCCGGGCAACGTGCGGGAACTGGAAAACCTCGTTCGCAGGTTGGCGGCGCTCTATCCGCAGGATGTTATCGGCGAGGCAATGCTTGATCATGAGCTGAGCCAACCGTCCACGAATCCGCTCGAAGATGAAACGTCCGAAACCGTTGATCTTGGCGGGTCCGTTGAAAAGTACTTGTCCGGATATTTCGAAACGTTCGGCGACGCGCTGCCGCCCCCTGGGCTCTACCATCGCATTTTACGGGAGGTGGAGTATCCTCTGATCAGCGCGGCGCTTGCGGCAACGCGAGGAAACCAGATCAAGGCGGCAGAGCTTTTGGGCGTGAACCGCAACACTTTGCGCAAGAAAATCCGGGATTTGGATATACAGGTTATGCGCTCCACACGGTGACGCTGGAACAAAATTCAGCGCCACTTTTCACTTGAATTTGTCAGTGGACGATTTTGCCTTGTCGCAATTTCGCAACATTGTGTGGTAAGTCTGCCGCATTCGCAGATCGTGTTATTCTGCGCCGAGTTCTTGCAGGCAAATACCAGGGGCCGAATGATACTGGAATCCGCGCAACATCCCGTAGCGCAATCCGGCAGCGCCAGTAAGTTCTGGCGGCGCGCCGGTCTTGCAGTCATGATCCTGGCGCTCATTTCCATCGGGGTCACATTTTTCATCCTGATGGGTCTGACGTCTCTCGACCCGACACGCGACGTCATCGTCACGGCCATGGCGATCAACGGCCTTTGGGCCGTGATCCTGTTGGCGCTCATCGGCTATGAAATCATCAAACTGCTTCAGGCCCGCCGCCGTGGCCGGGCGGCCGCCCGTCTTCACGTGCGGGTAGTGGCTTTGTTCAGTGTCGTTGCAGCCGTTCCAGCGATCCTGATGGCCATTCTGGCAGCTGTGACGCTTGATCGTGGGCTCGACCGTTGGTTTGAGGACCGAACACGCACCATCATCGACAACGCCTTGACGGTGGCGCAGGCCTATTTGCAGGAACACGCAAGGGTTCTGCGGGGCGATCTCATTGCAATGCGGACCGATCTGGACCGGGCAAAGCCGGTCTACGACTTCGAGCCGACCCGGTTTGATCAGTTTTTCCGCACACAGGTCTCCTTGCGCGGCATTCTGGCGGCCTACATCATCAACCGCGAAGGCGACGTGGTGACTAGGGTTGTTCTGGATCCCAACGCCGATATCCCACTGCCGCCGGCAGATAGCATCTTCAAGGCACAATCCGGTGACCCAATTCTAATCGCGCCGGGGATTTCGAACCTTGTCGGCGGCGTGATGAACCTATCCGCCTACGATGGCTTTGTTCTTTATGCGGTACGCCGTCTTGATCCGCGTGTCGTGGAGTACATGGGCCTTGCCGAAAGCGGCGCACTTCAATACCAGCAAATGGAAAACAGCCGGTTCGGCGTACAGGTCGCTTTTGCGCTGGTCTATCTTGGTGTTGCTCTGGTTCTGCTGCTTTCCGCGATATGGATCGGCTTCGGGTTCGCAAATCAGCTGGTCTCACCGATCCGTAGCCTCATTTCAGCTGCAGATGAAGTGGCGAGCGGGAACTTGTCTGTCACCGTCCCAACAGAAAAAGCGGGTGGGGACCTTGCCAATCTCGGGCAAAGTTTCAACAAGATGACCGGTCAGCTGGTCGGTCAACGGGATGCGCTTCTTGCGGCAAACGAGCAGATAGATCGGAGGCGGCGCTTCAACGAAGCTGTCCTCTCTGGGGTTTCGACCGGCGTTATCGGGGTGGACGATGAGGGATCGATCATCCTGGTCAACCGGTCCGCCGAAGAGCTCCTGCAAGTTGAAGAAATTCGTATCCTTAACAAGCCGTTACCGGACGTCTTGCCGGAGTTGACGGACTACCTTTCCGATGTTCTGGCCTTGCAAGGCGACAAGATGCCAGTAACCCAGATTGAAATTACGCGCGGGGGACGGCTGCGGACAATCAATGTGCGCACGACGAGCGAGCAATCCACCCGCCGGGAACACGGGTTTGTTGTGACGCTGGACGACATTACCGACCTTGTGTCCGCGCAACGCAACTCGGCCTGGGCGGATGTTGCCCGACGGATTGCGCATGAGATCAAGAACCCTTTGACACCAATCCAGTTGTCTGCCGAGCGGATCCGGCGGCGTTATGGCAAACGGATCGAAGAGGACCGCGAAGTCTTCGACCAGTGCATCGATACGATCGTGCGCCAGGTCGGCGACATCGGGCAGATGGTCGATGAATTCTCGTCCTTTGCGCGCATGCGCAAACCGAAAAAAACCACGAGCGATTTGCGGGAATCTGTTCGAAATGCTGCCTTCATGCAGTCCGTGGCGAACCCGGACATATCCGTAACCGCCGACTTGCCTGAGAGCCCGGTTTTGGCGACGTATGACGAGCGGCTGGTCGGACAGGCCTTCACAAATGTTATCAAGAACGCCACGGAAGCCGTTGCGGCCCGGACGGGTGACGATTTGCCCAAGGGATCGGTCTCCGTTCACGTCAAATGTGATCCGGAAGACGATCCGCAGCGGGTAATTGTCGATGTGGTCGACAACGGCATCGGCCTGCCGGAAGAAAATCGATCGCGGCTCTTGGAGCCGTACATGACGACACGTGAGAAGGGGACAGGACTGGGACTTGCCATCGTGCGCAAGATTCTGGAAGACCATGGAGGGGGCATTGAATTGCTGGATGCGCCGAAGGCCAATCCAGGCGACACCGGAACGCTTGTCCGGTTGACGCTCTCCATGAAGCCGTCTGAAGCCCTTGAAACAGACCAAACCGAAGAAGAAGCAGTGACTGCCCATGGCGCATGACATTCTGGTTGTAGACGACGAAACCGATATCCGTGAGATGATCGCCGGCATTTTGGACGATGACGGATATGGAACCCGCACGGCGCATGACTCAGACAGCGCGATTGCCGCTGTGAAAGAGCGAAAGCCTTCGCTAGTCATCTTGGATATCTGGTTGATGGGAAGCCGGCTGGACGGCTTGGCACTGCTGGATCAGTTCAAGGAAACCGATCCGGATATGCCCGTTGTGATCATTTCCGGCCACGGCAACATCGAAACGGCAGTCTCCGCTATCAAGCGTGGGGCCTATGACTACATCGAAAAACCCTTCAAGGCTGATCGGTTGGTCCATATTGTCGAAAGGGCCTTGGAAGCGTCCAGTCTTCGCCGCGAAGTGCGCGACTTGCGCCAAAGAAGCGGGGAGACCAGCGACATTGTTGGCGGTTCTTCAGCTGCCAACGGCCTCCGTCAAACAATCGAAAAGATTGCAGGAACGAACAGCCGCATTCTGATTTCCGGGCCATCGGGGTCCGGCAAGGAACGTGCAGCGCGGATGATCCATGATCTTTCACCGCGTGCGAAAAGTCCGTTTGTTGTCTTGAACGCGGCCACCATCACACCGTCCCGAATGGAAGAGGAGCTTTTCGGGATCGAGGATGAGAGCGGGAACCTGCGCAAAATTGGTGCTTTGGAAGAGGCACACGGCGGGACGCTGTACCTCGACGAAGTTGCCGACATGCCGGCGGAAACACAGGGCAAGATCCTTAGGGTGTTGGTGGAGCAGAGTTTTTCGCGTGTTGGCGGGACCGGTAAGGTCCAGGTCGACATCCGGATCCTGTCATCGACCTCAAAAAATCTGGAAGAACACATTGCAACTGGCCTGTTTCGACAAGATCTCTATCACCGCCTGAGTGTGGTGCCTCTCCGCGTGCCGGGGCTTGCCGAGCGCCGGGAAGACATTCCGGTACTTGTCCGTCATTTCATGGAGCAGATTTCAGCTGCATCCGGTATTCCGCTGCGGCCGATTGGCGACGATGCCATGGCAGTCCTTCAAACACACGATTGGCCCGGAAACGTCCGCCAGCTGCGGAACAATGTCGAGCGTCTGCTGATCCTGAGCAGGGGCGAACCGGATAGCACCATTACCGCAGACCTTCTGCCGGCCGAAATCGGCGAAACCCTTCCGAGCCTGCCGTCTTCCGGCACTGGAGAACACTTGATGTCAGTTCCTCTGCGCGAGGCGCGGGAAATCTTTGAACGCGAGTATCTTCAGGCGCAAATCAAGAGATTTGACGGCAACATCTCGCGCACGGCGGAATTTGTCGGTATGGAACGGTCAGCGCTGCACCGCAAGCTGAAGACCTTGGGAATGACCTGACGCGCCAGCGTGCCTGTGAGAGCCAAATAGGAAGAGCCGGGAAGGGGTTTCCATGAAAATCGTGATTTGCGGCGCTGGACAGGTCGGCTACGGGATCGCCGAACGGCTTGCTGCGGAACAGAACGATGTTTCCGTCATAGATTCCTCGCCCAAATTGATCGATGCGATCGGCGATCAGCTGGATGTTCGTGGTTTTGTCGGACACGGAGCTCATCCGGATGTTCTGGCCCAGGCCGGAGCGGAAGAGGCCGATATGATCGTTGCCGTCACCTTGTATGACGAGGTGAACATGGTCGCGTGTCAGGTGGCCCATTCACTCTTCAATGTGCCGACAAAGGTCGCGCGTATCCGCGCGCAATCCTATCTTCAGGGCCGTTGGCGGAACCTGTTTTCCCGCGAGAACATGCCGATTGACGTGATCATTTCACCTGAAATCGAAGTCGGTGAAATGGTGCTTCGGCGTTTGGCTCTTCCAGGGGCTGTTGAAACCGTCCGTTTTGCCGACGACAATGTCGTTGTGGTCGGGATCATGTGTGAAGACGACTGCCCGGTCGTCGATACGCCGCTTCATCAGCTGACAGAACTGTTCCCGGATCTCGGGGCTGTTGTTGTTGGGCTGTACCGGAATAACAAACTGTTCGTGCCGAAAAGCAGCGATTCCATCTACACAGGCGATCTTGCTTATGTCGTTGCTAAACGGGATCAGGTGCGCCGCACACTCAGCATTTTCGGGCATGAAGAACCGGAAGCCGGCAAGGTTGTGATCGCAGGCGGCGGCAATATCGGCCTTTATGTTGCAAAGGCCTTGGAACAACGTCAGGCCGGTACAAAGATCAAGCTGATCGAAGCATCCCGTGAACGTGCCATTTCAGTTGCGGACGATCTCAAGCGATCGGTCATTTTGCATGGCAGTGCGTTGGATCTGACAATTTTGAAAGAAGCTGATGCCGGTGATGCGGACACGATGGTTGCTCTCACGAATGAAGATGAGGTCAATATTCTGTCGTCCGTTATGGCCAAAAAACTCGGCTGTAAGCGGTCCTTGTCGCTCTTGAACAACCCGAGTTATCCAGCGTTCACCAATGCACTTGGCATTGATGCCTTCATTAATCCACGCGCCGTAACGATTTCGAAGATCCTCCAGCATGTGCGCCGCGGCCGGATCCGGGGTGTCCACACACTGCAAAATGGTGCTGCCGAAATTGTTGAGGCAGAAGCGCTCGACACCTCGCCACTGGTCGGGCGGCCGTTGCGCATGATCGACTTGCCGTCCGGCATTCGGATCGGAGCGGTGTTCCGGGATGGCGAGGTTCTGACACCGAATGGAGATCTGCAGATCCAGGCGAAAGACAGGATCGTAATCTTTGCAGTTGCCAGCAGGGTCCGGCAGGTCGAGCAGATGTTCCGCGTCAGTCTTGATTTCTTTTAAGTCAGTATGACGTTTTTCTGATCTTGCATTTGTCTGACCAAACGGTCAAAACAGTAGCAATACCAATTGGTTCAAAAAGAACCTGCCGGGATCAGGAGAATTCATGAGCCGTATTGCCTATGTAAATGGTCAATATGTCCAGCATTCGGAAGCTGTAGTCCATATTGAAGATCGCGGTTACCAGTTTGCGGATGGCGTCTATGAGGTTTGCGAGGTTTGGAACAACCAGATCGTTGACATGCCGCGCCATCTGGACCGTCTCGGCCGGTCCTTGAGCGAGTTGTCCATTGATTGGCCTATGAGCCGGCCGGCAGTCGAATTTGTACTGCGCCAGGTGGTGCGCCGGAACAAGGTGCGCAACGGGCTTGTTTACATCCAGGTAACACGCGGCGTTTCAAAACGTGACCATTTCTTCCCGCCGGCAAATGTCGCGCCTTCAATTGTTGTGACGGCACGCTCTTCCAACCCGGCTGCGGTGAACGCGCAAGCCGAGGCCGGGATTGCGGTATTCAGTTACCCTGAAAACCGTTGGCCGCGGGTGGATATCAAAACCGTTGCCCTGCTGCCGAATGTTCTCGCCAAGCAGAGTGCGAAGGAAAAGGGTGGCAAAGAGGCCTGGTATGTGGACGCGGACGGCAATGTGACCGAAGGCGGCTCAACCAATGCCTGGATTGTCACAAAGGATGGCAAGTTGATCACGCGGCCGGCGGAGAGCGGTATCTTGCGTGGGATCACCCGCACAGCGATATTGGACCTCGTTGAGCGCGAAGGGTTGTCTTTCGAAGAGCGGCCTTTCAGCCTCGAAGAGGCCTATGATGCCAAGGAAGCGTTTGTTACCGCTGCGACAAATATCGCAATGCCTGTTGTACGAATTGATGACAAGGTAATCGGGAATGGGCATCCCGGATCGGTTGCAACCCGATTGCGCGAACTGTTCCATACTGCTACTGATTTGAAGGTGGTGTGAATCGTAGCCCGCTATGATGCTGGGCTGGGGATACTTGAGGGTCAGGGCAGATGACCCACTGATAGATGGGCAATAAAAAAGCGGGCAGGCTGGGTACACCATAATCTGAGAGGATTTGTGCTTGGAACAGTCAGCCAGGAGAAAACCGGGTGCCTGGCCGCATTCGGACCAAATAGGATAAAAGAACACATGGCTGAGCGCGCACAAAACCTACAAGACACATTCCTCAATCACGTTCGCAAACAAAAAACACCGCTCACAATTTTCTTGATCAACGGGGTCAAGCTGCAGGGAGTTGTGACGTGGTTCGACAATTTCTGCGTTCTGCTGCGCCGCGACGGTCATTCGCAGCTGGTTTACAAACATGCCATTTCCACAATTATGCCAAACGGACCTGTTCAATTGTTCGATCAGGCTGAGGAAAACGCGGAAAAGGCAAGCTGATTGAAACCGAAGTCTCGCGAAGACGACTTTTCGAAATCCAATGGTTCAGAAGAACCGGGTCAGAAATCTCTTAGACAAAAAGACACTGGGGTAGATCGTCTGCCCCAGCGCTTTCGTGCGATGATCCTAGAACCGGTCATCCAGCTGCGCTCAGAAAACTCCCAGGCAGACCTCAGATCCAACCGGAGCCCGGAAGCCCGGCTTGACGAAGCGATTGGCCTCAGTGCGGCCATCAACCTGGATATTGTCCATTCAGGCGTGGTGCGGATAAACAATCCCAAGCCGGCGACGCTGTTCGGCGAAGGTAAGGTTGCGGAACTCGCCGGCATTGTTGCCAGTGAGGATTTGGATCTGGTCGTTATTGACCACCCGTTGTCTCCGGTTCAGCAGAGAAACCTGGAACGCCGCCTGAAGACCAAGGTGATCGACAGGACGGGTTTGATTCTGGAGATCTTCGGTGATCGGGCACGGACCAAAGAAGGCAAACTTCAAGTCGATCTGGCGCATCTGACCTGGCAGAAAAGTCGGTTGGTCCGGTCCTGGACGCACCTTGAACGGCAAAGGGGCGGCGCCGGGTTCATGGGCGGCCCAGGGGAAACCCAAATCGAGGCCGACCGCCGTCAGATCCAGGAACGGATCATCGCGCTGCAGAAGCAGCTTGAAAGCGTGCGCCGAACCCGGGAACTGCACCGAAAGAAACGGAAGAAGATCCCGCAACCGGTTGTCGCCCTGGTCGGCTATACGAATGCCGGAAAGTCCACGCTTTTCAATCGTCTGACTGAGTCCGAAGTGTTTGCCAAGGATCTTCTCTTTGCAACGCTGGATCCAACGCTGCGCAAGATCACGCTGCCGCACGGGCGGGAGATTATCCTGTCAGATACGGTTGGCTTCATTTCGGACCTGCCGACGCATCTGGTCGCTGCTTTCCGCGCGACCCTCGAAGAGGTGCTGGAAGCGGATTTGATCCTCCATGTGCGTGATATTTCGCACCCTGACACGGACGCGCAAGCCGAAGACGTCCAAAAGACCTTGGAAGAACTTGGTGTCGATGCGCTGACTGGCGCACCGATCATTGAGGTCTGGAACAAGATCGATCTCCTCGACAAGGACTACCGGGCGAAACTCCTCTTAGAAGAACAAGGTGAAGGGCCCGTCGCCCTGTCTGCTGTGACCGGTGAGGGCATTGATCATCTGAGTGCCCGCGTTGACAGTTTCATGGCGCGGCATGACGATATCCTGTCGGTCCGTATACCAGTCGCAGAAGGCGCTTTGATTGCAAAGCTTTACCAGATGGCTGAGGTCCTCGAGCGTTCCGACGGCGAGGAATACGTGACCGCGGAAGTCCGGGTCTCGGACAAGCAACGTGGACCGTTCCGGGATCTCTTCGGCAAGTTTGCGTTTGATCCATCTGAATAACGGACCGATACACGCCCTCTTCGGGCTTCTGATACCGGAACAGCGCCAACCTTTCGAATTGACTGGTTCATTTTTTAATTGACCGGGACGGTACACGTCCTGGTTTGATGGCCGGTGATTGCATTCCTGCCGCCGTATTTCCTGTTTCCGGTCTCAGTGCCGCCGAAATTCCGGCCATTTCGCTAACTATCAGTCTTATAACAATAAAACTGGTCCAAAACGGATCGCTGGCACTCTGTTTTTTCGAGTTGGGGGCATATTTGAGAGCGGTTCAACGCACTCAGACATGCGGCACGGGAATTCGGGGAAACCACCTGAAGCTTAGACAGGCATAACAATGCTATTCATGGTGGGAGCAACTGATGCGACTTATCTATCCGCATGTCGGATTTCTTCTTTTTATTGCTGTCGTTTACAGCGCACTTCTCAGCGGTGTTCCAGCTGAAAACCTGATACCAGCTACCTTTGGCGTTGGTGCATTTGTGGCCATGACAGTGTGTATGGTGCTGGCCGCTCGAATAAGGATCGTTGACGGACTTCTAGGTGGTCCCGGGCGATCATACCAAGTGCACAGGATCTTTGCCCATTGGGCATGGATCATGACCCTTGCTCACTGGATTCTGGCTGAACCGCGCGGGGAAAGCATCGTGCCCGGCTGGGAAGAGTTTGGCACCCGCGCCGGGACGTTTGCGGGGATTTATCTCATGATCCTGGTGTTGTACGGGCTCATCCCGGCAATTCCCTATCATGTCTGGCGCTGGACCCATTACGCAATGGGCCCGATTTATCTCGTCACGGTCGCTCACGTCTTCCTATCGGCCATCCCTGTCGAAGATTTCAGTGTGCATTGGTGGGTGCTGGCGGTCTTGTCTGTGGTTGGCATTGCTGCGATGGCGCGTGTCATCGCGCACCATTTGCACCGGCCCCGCCGAATGCAGGTAAGCGCGTTGAAGCACAACCATGACAGCATCGATATCCGGCTTGAACCACGAGATGGCAAGGGACCGGTCGCATGGCGTCCGGGCCAGCACGCGAGCCTTTCCTGCACCAAACGAGGCCTTCGGGAACCGCACCCGTTCACAATTGCATCGGCGCCAAGTCAGAACGGCATGCGTTTCGTCATCTTCGACCGTGGAGATTATACAAAGAAGCTGCAAACTCAGCTCAAGGTTGGCGACGAGGTGCTGTTGAACAGGATCGCTGGCGACTTTGCCCCAAAAACCGATCCGAAACGGATCTACAGGCAAATTTGGGTCGCGGGCGGAGCTGGGATTACCCCGTTTCTGGCAGCGCTTGGCGCAATGTCACCTGACCACGGGCCGCGCATTGACTTGTTTTATATCTACAGGTCCATGAACCATGCGGTTGATCTCAATTATCTGGCGGCAATGGCCAAACGGTTGCCTCAACTGGTGGTACATTTTCTCGGCGATGCGGAAGGCGGCCGCTTCAACATGGAGACCTTCGATGCCCATTTGCCGCCTGGTTGGCAATCATCCGAGCTCTTTGCGTGTGGTCCGGATCCACTGCTGACAATTGCGTGCCGGTCCTATCGCGCGGCCGGTGGCCAACTGCCGATCCACACGGAGGTCTTTGATTTCCGCAATCCCATACGGACATGGCGGCAGGTCTTCGGCCTCGGACCCAAACGCACCATCCAGCAGCGCGCCCCCTCGGAGGACGCTCATCCGATCGGTCCGAAAACCATCGGGGCACCAGCCGGAATGCAACCCGCCTGGCCACAGCGGAGACCTCAACTGGCGCCTGAACCAGGAGCAATACCGTCGCCCGTGGCAAGTTGATGATCAAAGGCTAGGAATTGGCGCTGGTTCGTGGAGGACTAGCGCCAATTCATTTGGGCAGACACTCAATGTCTAGTTCTGTTTGGCCGGTGGATGATAGGCGCAACAGGTAAGCTGGTTCCGGCTGAATTGCGGCAAAACAGTATTGAGGCGAACTCTTCGGGAGACGTTATCCCTCTCACCGGAAAAGGCCAGCACCAACGGTTTGCGAAACAATATGTATTTGTTGGCAACCAGCCCAGTGATACCCATTTTTTCGCTGATCCGGAGCATGACTGATGGATCGGTCACGGCAACCTCTATCCGGCCGGCTGCAAGCATACGGACGAGATCTTGTTCGGTGTCCACACCCGTCGCCGTGGTGGCGTGGTGTTCGACCTCTTCTTGAATTTCAATCGGGTAGACAAAGCTCCGCACATACCCGACCGGGTAATTTTCAAAGAGATCGTGCGTGTTGCGCCAAGACACACTGCTGTCCTGACGATGAACAACTCCAACCTGAGACATCATGATGGGCCGGGAGCCTTTGAAACCTTCGATGATTTCTTCTGGCCAGGCCGGAAAATAGCCGATGTACTGGCCGCTTTTTGCAAGTGCCTTGGCACGGGGGAACGACATGTAATCGATTTCGAGGGTCACACCGATCTTGGCCAAAGACGCGCGGAGAGCGGCAACGGCGCTGCCGCCATTCTTTTCCTGCGGGCTCGAATAGGGCGGCCAATCTAATGCTGAAATGCGCCACGTCTCAGCATGCGCTGAAAACGCAGCTGTGAGGGTCGCCATTGCAAACAGCGCAAAAGCTTTGATGAGGGCCATGAAAGTCTGGTGCTTTCGATCGTGTTTTGCAGAAGTGTGAGAGATTCTGACCCTAAGTAAACCTTGGCAAAACACGTATGGTCAGTTTTTGCGAGCCCCAGAACAGGATCAGGTTGAATCTGGATCCTGTTTCTTTGCAGCTTGCCACGCCGTTTCCATTTCTTCGAGGCTCATCGCTTCCAGTGTGGTTCCATTTGCACCTGCAACGCCCTCGATTGCTGCAAACCTGCGGCGAAATTTCCGGTTGGTCCGGCGCAGGGCTTCTTCCGGGTCGATATCGAGGTGCCGGGCGAGGTTTGCCAGGGCAAAAAGCGTGTCCCCCAACTCGTCTGTGATCCGGTCCTTGTCAGGGTCAGGTTTGGCGAGTTCCTCGTCCAGCTCATGGGTCTCTTCCCGGATCTTGTCCAGAACCAGCCGGGCATCGTTCCAGTCGAAACCGACCTTGGATGCCCGGCGTTGGAGTTTGTCCGCTTCTTGAAGGGCAGGGAAGGCCGTTGGCACGTCGTCGAGAAATCCCTTATTCGGCTCGGCAAGCCCCAGAGCTTCCCGTTCAGCACGCTTTTCGGCCCGTTCTTCCGATTTGATGCGTTCCCAGATTCCCTTGACGAGTTCGGGTTTTTCACCGGTTTCGTCGCCAAAGACATGCGGATGCCGGCGGATCATCTTTTTGGTGATGCTCTCAACCACATCAGGAAATGAAAACTGATCCTCTTCCTCCGCCATCCGCGCGTGGTAGACCACCTGCAAAAGAAGATCGCCCAGCTCTTCGCGCAGCTCCAGCATGTCGTCTTTTGCGATCGCGTCAGCGACCTCATACGCTTCTTCCAGAGTGTAGGGCGCAATCGTCGCGAAATTCTGTTCCAGATCCCAGGGGCACCCGGTTCCGGGCGTGCGCAGGGCAGCCATGATTTCGATGAGGCGGGAGATGTCTCGGCTGGGTTTCATTGGAGGCCTTGGCAGATAATTGTTGCGCACGAAGATGCCACTCTTGGCAGGTTCCAAGGTGAGTTTCAATCCGCCTGACAGGCTGCGCAGAAGTATGCCTTGCGTGTGTCGATTTCGACCTGCGTGATATCGCCCGCACAGGTGGGGCAACTCCGTTTCCCGAAGATATTGACCCGCTCCCGATACCGGCCCCGACCGGGGGCAGCCTCATCGACAGTGATGATCGCGTTGCGTTTGACGCCGATCTCGAGCAAATGCACGGCATCGGCCCAGAGGCGCTCAAAGTCATCTTTTGAGAGGTCTTTTCCAGGCCGGTCTGGATGAATGCCTTGGCGCCACAAAATTTCACTGCGGTAGATGTTGCCGATACCGGCCAGAACGGATTGGTTCATCAGGAGCTTGCCGATCGGTGACCGGCTCTTGGAGATCCGGGCGAATACTTTCTCTGGATCTGCATCTGCGCGAAGGATGTCGGGGCCAATCCGCGATGTCAGCTTGGCCAGATCATCCGGATCTAGGATTTCACACGCCGTTGGTCCGTTGATATCGATGAGATGTGTGTCGCCAATCATCCGGATACGGACCGCGCCCCGCGGTTCGGGTTCAGGCAGTTTCCTTTTTCGGATACGACCGAACAGTCCGAGATGGACGTGGAGAAAGGTTTCTCCTTCAAAACGGTAGATCAGATGTTTGCCGTGGGCCTCGACATCTTCGCAAAGGCGTCCGTTGAGCCAGGCGGCACCATCTTCGAACCGCCCTTGCGGGGAAGAAATGGCTAAATAGCGGTTTTTGAGGATTTTCCGGTGGTCACGGGCGGCACGATGGATCGTATGGCCTTCTGGCATTGGCGAACGGCTCTTGGAAATGCGGGACGGATGAAGGGCTTCAAGTTGAAGTCCTCCAAACCATAGTGCGCGTTTCCGATCAGACCAGTCCTGAGCTCGCCCTCCGGACGCGTTACCCGCGGATTGAGGGATGCCAGAAGGTTACCGCGCGCTCCAGAAGCGCAACCAGGCCATAAAACAAAGAGCCGGCCAACGCTGCGACAGCAATTTCCGCCCAGACCATATCAACATTCATACGCCCGACTTCCGTGGAAATCCGAAAGCCCATGCCAACAATCGGTGTGCCGAAGAACTCCGCCACGATGGCGCCGATCAGGGCGAGCGTGGAGTTGATCTTGAGCGCATTGAAAATGAACGGCATGGCCATGGGCAAACGCAGCTTGAACAAAGTCTGCCAATAGTTGGAGGCATAGGTCCGCATCAGATCCCGTTGCATGGAGTCGGATGCAGCGAGACCAGAGACCGTATTCACCAGCATCGGGAAGAAGGTCATGATAATCACGACGGCCGCCTTGGACGGCCAGTCGAAACCGAACCACATGACCATAATCGGCGCGACACCGATGATCGGCAGCGCGGAAACCAGATTGCCGATTGGCAAAAGTCCGCGGCGCAGGAAGGGTACCCGGTCGACCAGGATCGCGATCAGGAAACCTGCTCCGCATCCAAGCGCGTAGCCGACGAGCACTGCCTTTAAGAAGGTCTGCTGGAAGTCGGCCCAAAGTGTGGGGACAGACGTCGTCAACCGTAGCCAGATCTCGGACGGTGCAGGCAACAAGACCTTGGGAACACCAGCGCCGGTGACGATCAACTCCCATAGGATCAAGAGCGTAATGCCAAAGATCGCTGGGATGGCCAGGTTCACAATTCGGGTGGTGAGCAGTGACCGGCTTTTCCAGATCGCCAAACGTTCCACGAACAACCAGAAGGCCGCCCAGGTTGCAGCTGTCAACGCCCAGAACCCGAGTGCGGCTTCCCCTTCGTGGCGGCCCGCCGCGCTGATCAAAAGCGAAGCTGCAAGGGCTGCGACAATGCCCAGGGCTAAGTCGCCAATCCAGTTGCGCATAAAGCCAAGCTCATACCGAACGCCAAGGATCGCCAAAAGGACGAGGCACAAGGCAAGCTGAGGTGCCTCCAGAACGCCGATGTCCGGTTTGAAGGCGGTGCTGAAAAGCCCGACAAGAACCATGGCGACGACAGACCAGGCGAGTAGGGCCGGCATGTCGAACCGGCGTTTTGAGACAGTTTGCGCACTCATCTCGCCATCCCCATGCGTTTCAAGGTGAGTTTTTCAAGGGCGCCGATCAGGGCTACCAAGCTTCCGGCCAGGAAAGCGGCCATCAAAAGAGCGGACCAGATCTGGATGGTTTGACCGTAGTAGGAGCCAGCGAGAAGGCGCGCACCAAGCCCGGCAACGGCTCCGGTTGGCAACTCCCCAACGATCGCGCCCACCAGCGAGGCTGCCATGCCGATTTTCATGGATGTGAAGAGGTAGGGAACCGCGTAAGGCAAGCGCAGTTTCCAAAACGCTTGAAGACGCGTTGCGGAATAAGTGTGCATCAGATCCATATGAATGACTTCCGGAGAGCGCAGGCCTTTCACCATTCCTACGGTTACCGGAAAGAAGGACAGATAGGTCGAAATCATCGCCTTCGGCAGCAATCCGGAGATGCCGACCGCATTCAAAACCACGATGATCATTGGCGCGATGGCGAGGATCGGAATGGTTTGCGAGGAAATCACCCAGGGCATCAGAGACTTGTCGAGAACGCGGCTGTGCACGATCCCGACAGCAAGCAGGATCCCGAGCAATGTCCCGATCAGAAATCCGAGAAGGGTCGACGACAGCGTGATGCCGGAATGGTAGATGAGGGACCGCTTGGACGTGATCTTCTTCTCGACTGTTGTGTTCCAGATTTCCACAATGACCTGATGCGGTGCCGGCAGAACGGGGCGCTCCTGTGCCAGCGTATCTCTGACCAACTGGCTCATTGGCACATCAGTCTGGTTGGCCCGCTCATACATGTCCTGCTGGAACGGCGTGTTCAAGGCAACAGCTGCGATGTACCAGATTGCAAAGATCGCGAGGACGACCACCAGAACCGGTCCAAGTGTTCCGGACATCAGACCAGCAAACGGATTTGTGCTGCGCGGGGCGGTGAGGGCTGTGTCAGACATAAGCTGCTCCCTCAGTCTTCATAGGAGTGACCGGCCTTCAGGCCTTCGCGGACACGGTGGGCGATCTTCAAAAACTCCGGTGTCTCGCGAATGTCGAGATTACGGTCGCGCGGCAAGTCGCTCTCGATCACGTCGTAAATCCGGCCGGGGCGGGGGCACAGGACGACGATCTTGGTCGACAGGAACACGGCTTCCGGAATGGAGTGGGTGACAAAAACGACGGTCTTGTTGGTTTTTGCCCAAAGTTGCAGCAGCTGTTCGTTGAGGTGATCGCGCACAATTTCATCGAGCGCGCCAAAGGGTTCATCCATCAGTAGAAGATCGGGTTCCACAGCCAAGGCACGGGCAATGGATGCCCGCTGCTGCATTCCGCCGGAGAGCTGCCATGGGTATTTCTTTTCAAATCCGGCGAGGTTCACCAGCTCCATGTTTTTCTGGATACGTTGCTGCTGTTCTTCGCGGGAAAGGCCCATGATCTCCAAAGGCAGGGCAACGTTTTTGGCAATTGTTCGCCAGGGATAAAGGGCAGCAGCCTGAAAGACATATCCATAGGCGCGGTTAAGCCGTGCCTCTTCTGGCGAAACGCCGTTCACGGTGATGGATCCAGCTGTTGGCCGCTCCAGATCGGCAATCACGCGCAGCAGGGTTGTCTTGCCGCAGCCGGATGGACCGATGAAGGAGACGAAGTCACCCTCCTCGATTTTCAGGTCAATGTCGGACAGCGCATGGACCGGGCCATCGTTGGTTTCAAAGGTGAGCGACAAATTGTCGATATCGATCACCCGGTTCGCCTGTGAGCTCATGGCGTCTTCCAGTCCATCTTCAATTTCAGCGGCAGTCAGCATTTTCTTCTTTTTCCTACAGGCGACGGTCGCGGGGCAATGCCCGGCAAGAGCTCAGGCCGCGATATATGGATCGCGGTCTGAGCTTGTTTCAAATCAGACGCCGCTGGCCGGAATGCCGGTGCGTTCGACCTTGCGTGGTGCGGTCAGTTCCTTCCAGGTGGACAGCGCCTTGTTGACAGCCTGGAACGGCTCGCGCTTGACGAATTCACCATGGCCCTGCTGCGGGTTGACCGTCCCGTCTTCGACCGCGACGCGTCCACGGGTCAACGTGTAGCGCGGCAGGCCTTTGACATGCTTGCCTTCAAAGACGTTGTAGTCGATGGCAGACTGCTGGCTGGCGGCGGAAATTGTTTTCTCTTTTTCCGGGTCCCAAACCACAATATCTGCATCTGCGCCAACCAAAATCGCTCCTTTTTTCGGATAGATGTTCAGGATCTTTGCAATATTGGTTGAAGTGACGGCGACGAACTCGTTCGGTGTCAAACGGCCCGTGCCGACACCGTAGGTCCAGAGCATCGGCATGCGGTCTTCAAGGCCGCCGGTGCCGTTCGGGATCTGGGTGAAATCGCCGATGCCGGTGCGCTTCTGGTCGGTCGTAAAGGCGCAGTGGTCGGTTGCCACAACTTGGAGAGATCCTGAGGCCAGACCCGCCCACAGGCTGTCCTGGTGTTTCTGATCGCGGAACGGCGGCGACATCACCCGGCGGGCGGCGTGGTCCCAATCGGGGTGCTTGTATTCGCTGTCATCAAGCGTCAGGTGCTGGATGAGCGGCTCGCCATAGGCCCGAATACCGTTTTGGCGGGCGCGGCGGATCGCTTCATGAGCCTGCTCCGAGGATGTGTGCACGATGTAGACCGGGACGCCGGCCATATCGGCGATCATGATGGCACGGTTTGTGGCCTCGCCCTCGACTTCCGGCGGGCGGGAATAGGCATGCGCTTCCGGACCGTTGTTGCCTTCTGACAGAAGTTTTTGCTGCAGTGTTGCGACCACATCTCCGTTTTCGGCGTGCACCAGCGGCAGGGCGCCAAGTTCCGCACAGCGTTGGAAAGATGCGAACATCTCGTCGTCGTTCACCATCAAGGCGCCTTTGTAGGCCATGAAGTGTTTGAAGGTGTTGATGCCTTTCTCACGGACGACAGTCTCCATTTCGTTGAAGACCTGCTCGCCCCACCAAGTGATGGCCATGTGGAAGGAATAGTCGCAGTGGGCCATCGTCGACTTGTTGTCCCACATCTGGATCGCTTCCAGGAGACCTTGACCGGGCGAGGGCAGGGCGAAATCCACCACCATTGTCGTGCCGCCAGAAAGTGCCGCACGGGTACCGCTGTCAAAGTTGTCAGAAGAGAATGTGCCCATGAATGGCATTTCGAGGTGCGTATGCGGATCGATACCGCCCGGCATCACATAACAGCCGGTCGCATCCAGCGTTTCATCGCCGGACAGATTTGGACCGATTTCGACGATTTTTCCGCCTTCGATTTTCACGTCCGCTTCGTAGGAAAGGTCAGCGGTGACGACGGTGCCGCCCTTGATCACTTTGCTTGCCATTGTCGTTCCCCTTTTTAGCTCGGCTGCCTTGGATTTACGTCCAGACCGCCTGTCTCGTCTGTTTGATCAAAACTCTGCCTGGCAGAAGATTACCGGTGCGGTCACCGGCCGGTCTTTGCGGATCATGTTGATGTTCAGCCGCGCGCCTTCCGCGCAGGCTTTGGCAAAATCAATGTCGGCGTCCGTGTATTCGGCGTTGAAGGCCGGTTTGTTTGCCTTTGGATAAGCTGCGATCTGCTCGCATGTGCCGGTTTCAAAGCAGCTTTCGGTGATCGCGAAATCAAAATGCGGCAGCAAGGCTTCGGTGAGCTCCGGGACGTTCTTTTGCGCGATCCTGAGCCCCAAACCATGCGCCACATGGGCCAGCGTTGTGGCATAGTGGACCGTATCCGCGGCGGTTAGCGGAAAGCTGCTGTCTTGTGCATAGGCGTCGAGACCATCCGGTTCTATGGCGGTGAACCCTTGGTTTTTGCAGACAACGATCTGCTGTGTGATCACCGGCACAACTATTTGAATGCGGCGTATATCCAGATAACGCTCGTTCGGCCTGGTCTTGCGCGCGCTGCCAATGACAGTGGGTGCAAGGTCAGAAAACCCAGGGTCTGTCTCTGCAATTGTTCCGGCGTTGACATGACAGACCGTGTCGACCCCTTGCGCGCGGAGCCGCTGCAGTTGGTCCGCGGTGACGAGCCGCGGATCGAGCGTCAGCATTTCGACATCCCGATCGAGATCGGCAGGTCCTTTGAGCTGCCAATCCCACCGATCCCCGACATGGAACGTCGCCGTCGCAAATGCCGTTGCCGAATAACTCCCGCAGATCCCAAAACCACACACCATCGCGATAGCTGCTGCTCTCAGCGCCTTTCCGATTTGCATGATTTTTAGGGCTGCGTGTTTCATTGCTGTCTCTGCCAGATTGGAAGCTACTCCACGATTTCCGCTGTTTCGACGACCGCATGGAAGAGAACATCCGTTCCGGCTTTCGCCCAGTCCTTGGAGATCTCCTCGGCTTCGTTGTGGGACAATCCGTCGACGCAGGGACACATGATCATCGCTGTCGGCGCCACCTTATTGATCCAGCAAGCATCGTGACCCGCGCCGGAGATGATGTTTTGATGGGTGTAGCCGAGGCGCTCAGCCGCATTGCGGACAGCGGTGACGCAGTCTTCGTCGAAGGTGACCGGATCAAAGCCACCGACTTTTTCAAACTCGACGTCAAGGCCCATCATGTCACAAATCTTCTTTGCGCCTTTCTTCATATCCTCTTCCATCGCCGCAATAACGTTGATGTCCGGCGAACGGAAGTCGATGGTGAAAACCACCTTGCCCGGGATCACGTTGCGGGAATTCGGATAGACGTCGATGTGGCCAGCTGCGCCAACAGCGTGCGGTTTGTGGGACCAGGCAATCTCGTCGACCAGATCCAGGATCCGGGCCATACCAAGTCCGGCGTTCTTGCGCATCGGCATAGGCGTGGATCCGGTATGGCTGTCCTTGCCGGTGATGGTCACCTGTGTCCAGGAGAGGCCCTGGCCGTGTGTGACAACACCGATGTCCTTGCCTTCTGCTTCCAGGATCGGGCCTTGTTCGATGTGCAGCTCGAACATGGCGTGCATCTTGTCTTTGCGGGCGCCAACTTCTTCATCGCCCACCCAGCCGATGCGTTTCAGCTCGTCCCCAAATTTCAGACCTTCATGATCTTCCTTGGCATAGGCTTCATCGAGGGTGTGGATCCCGGCAAACACGCCGGACGCCAGCATGGCCGGGGCAAAGCGCGTGCCTTCCTCGTTGGTCCAGTTGGTCACAACGATCGGGTGTTTGGTCTTGATGCCGAGATCGTTCATCGTGCGCACGACCTCCAGGCCGCCAAGCACACCCAGAACGCCGTCATACTTGCCGCCGGTCGGCTGGGTGTCGAGGTGGGACCCTACATAGACGGGCAGGGCGTCCGGGTCTGTGCCCGGCCGGGTCATGAACATGTTGCCCATAGTGTCGACACCCATGGTCATGCCAGCATCTTCACACCATTTCTGGAACAGTTTCCGGCCTTCCGCGTCTGCATCCGTTAGGGTTTGACGGTTGTTGCCGCCAGCAACGCCCGGACCGATCTTGGCCATGTCCATCAGGCTGTCCCACAGCCGGTCTGCGTTGATCCTGAGGTTTTCGCCCGGAGCTGCCATGGTGCCCTGTCTCCTATTTCAATTCCACTTCGACGAAGGACATCGGATTGTCTCCGCCGTTGATTACATTGTGTTCCACGCCTTCAGAGCGCCGGTAAGCCGTGCCAGCTGCGACCGTTACGGTTCTGCTCGTGCCACCCGGCTCCTCCAGCACCATCTGGCAGTCAGTGACTGCCGTAATGACGTAGTCGAAGTCATGACGATGCCAGCCGGTCTCCGCGCCAGGTTCGAAGTCAAATCGTGACACGCGGACACGATCATCATCGATCAGGATTTCGCTGGTGGCAGCTGGTCTCGTCATGACTGGCTTTCCGTTAGTCGATCGCGTTCAAGACGGCCCGCAATTTGCCGAACAACTCGTCGATTTGGGCTTCGGAGATGATCAGCGGCGGGGACAACGCAATGATGTCACCGGTGGTGCGGATCAAAATGCCGTCGTCATAGGCTTTCAAGAAAGCGGAGAACGCCCGTTTGGTCGGCGCACCGTCAATCGGGGTCAGCTCGATCGCCCCAATCAGGCCGAGATTGCGGATGTCGATGACGTGCGGACAATCTTTGAGGGAGTGCAGGCCGTCTTCCCAGTATTGGGCCAGGCTTGCCGCTCGGGTCAGAAGGCCTTCTTCTTCATAGGTATCCAAGGTCGCCAGAGCGGCTGCACAGGCAATCGGGTGACCGGAATAGGTGTAGCCGTGGAAGAGTTCGATCAGATGATCGGGCCCGTCCATGAACGCGTCATAGATCTTCTTGGCGCAGAACACTGCACCCATCGGGATCACGCCGCTGGTTATACCCTTGGCCGTCGTCACCATGTCCGGAATGACGTCGAAATAGTCGACGGCAAACGGCGTTCCGAGGCGGCCGAAACCGGTGATCACTTCGTCAAAGATCAGGAGGATGCCGTTCTGGTCGCAAATTTCACGCAGACGCTTCAGATATCCGACCGGCGGGATCAGAACGCCTGTCGATCCGGCAACGGGCTCCACGATCACGGCAGCGATCGTGGAGGCATCATGCAACTGGACTAGACGGATCAGCTCTTCGGCATATTCTGCACCGTTTTTCGGCTCCCCGCGGGAAAAGGCATTCCGGCTGAGGTCGTGAGTGTGCGGCAGATGGTCGACACCGTTCAGCATATTGCCGAACTGCTTGCGGTTCGCGACAATGCCGCCAACGGAAATCCCGCCGAAACCGGTGCCGTGATAGCCGCGCTCGCGGCCGATAAACCGCGTCCGTGTGCCCTGACCGATCGAGCGCTGATACCCGAGTGCGATTTTCAAGGCCGTGTCGACGCTCTCAGACCCGGAGTTCGTGAAAAACACATGATCCAGCGGGGAGGGCATCATGGCGGTGAGGCGGGCCGCCAGCTCAAATGCCTTCGGATGACCCATCTGGAAGGCCGGGGCATAGTCCATCTCGGCGACTTGATTCTGGACCGCTTCCACGATCTTCGGGCGGCCGTGACCGGCGTTGCAGCACCATAGACCCGCTGTCCCATCCAAAACCTGCCGGCCATCGGAGGTGGTGTAGTGCATGTCCTTCGCGCCGACGAACATCCGCGGGTTCTGCTTGAACTGGCGGTTCGCCGTGTAAGGCATCCAGAACGCTTCAAGATTGTTGGTTGCAGCCTGGCTCGATGCTGCTGATGCCGATGACGACATGCGTCCTCCTTGCGGTTCTTAACGCGTATCGCGAACCGCCTGTTGGTTGTTTTCTATGGAGGAGAGTAAGACATAGGTCAGCTGCCCGCGCAAAGCAGGAATTTCACTGACATGCCGGGTCCTCTCCCCCTGGCTGTTCCTTGTGCACCTGGCGCGGGCTTTGGCCTCTTTTACCGGGTGCGAAATCCTCTGTCGGCCATTTGGGCCAGACCGTTTTCCGGCCTTTCTTGCGTGATGACTGAGGCTGGTCCGGTTCCGTCTGCCCCATTGCGGCGCCGATCCGGATCGTCTAGCCTTCTGACCATCTGGTCAATTTAGCCTATGGCGCTTTTGACCAAATGGTCAAGATGCAAAATCAGCCGGTGTGACTAATTTGTGATCATGTCCGTCTTTGGTGCATTTTCATGGCCAAGGCCGGCGCAGATGTTGGTTTCTGAAGGAAATCGGTTGTCTGTGGGGAATACGCTCTAAGGGGCAAGTGCGGGGTAGCTAAATGGCTGATGTCGGTGGGCAAGTGCCTGCGAGTTCAAGGGTCGGTGGAATGAGCCGGATCCAGGAGAAAAACAGGACACTGATTCTGGACGCCGCCTTGAAGGAATTTTCCCGGTACGGGTTTTCAGGCGCAACGGTGGAGCGGATCGCCGCCGAAGCCGGTATGTCGAAATCAAATCTCCTGTATTATTTTTCATCGAAAGAGGCGATCTACACGGCAGCGCTTGCGCATATTCTTGATGTTTGGCTGGCGCCTCTCAAAACTCTTGATCGGGATGGCGACCCTGCCACGGAACTTGCGGCCTATATTCGCCAGAAAATCGAGATTTCCGCCAATTTCCCCGAAGCCTCGCGCCTGTTTGCCAATGAAGTGATGCAAGGGGCTCCGCAAATCCTGCCGATCCTGGAAACAGATCTCCGGCGTCTGGTTGCCGAAAAGGTGGCGGTGATCGAAAGCTGGATTACGGAGGGCAAGATCAGCAGGACCGAGCCGTTGCATCTGATCTTCTCCATCTGGGCGACCACGCAGCATTACGCGGATTTTGCTGTGCAGATCCGGGCCCTGACCGGCCACGATCTGAGCGACGAGGATTTCAAGCGGGAAACCGAGCGTGCCGTGACACAACAGATCCTGGCAAGCATCGGTCTGCGTTTGCCTGAAGAAACGCCCGAGACCGCATGAGCGGGGATGAAGACAAGACAGCACCGTCGTCTCGAATTCCGGTCACCGGGCGTCTCTACATCACAAGGGATGATTTGAACGAGGACTTCATTCGGGCGTCCGGCCCGGGCGGTCAGAACGTCAACAAGGTGTCGACGGCCGTTCAATTGAGGTTCAATTTGTGGGCCAACCAGACGCTGCCGCACGACGTCAAAACCCGGGCCGCGAAGATTGCCGGAAGCCGATTGACGCAATATGGCGAAATCATTCTCCAGGCGGACCGGCACAGGACCCGGGAGCGCAACCGCGAAGATGCGCTGGCTCGGTTGATTGATCTATTGAAACGGGCGACCGAAAAGCCCAAGCCCCGAAAAGCGACCAAACCAACACTTGGCTCCAAACGCAGACGGCTCGATGCCAAGAAACAACGTGGTCAGGTCAAGAAGCTGCGGGGCCGGTCTTCCGGTTTCGAGGACTAAATTTAAGTAACTATTCTGTTTTTCCGGCGGCCTTCAGTAGTGCTGCCTTGAGATCCGGATCTTCGGTTGCCCGTACCAATACGAGGGCGCCAACCATTTGGGAGATGAACCTCAAGGCATCTTCTTGGTCGGAGAGGGGCGTGGTTTCGTCTTTCCCCGAAACAAGTGCGGCCGTTTCGCGTAAGGCTTCGTCAAAAGCTAGACGGACTTCCTTGGTCTGCCTCGGCGCATCTCCGGCAAGGGCTGCATAGGCGCAGCCGGTCCCGCGAGCGTCTACGTGGGTGTCGGACAAATACCAGCGCGCAATAGCATCTTTCGAAGAGCCTGACGTATCTTCGGCAATGCTTCGACGCCAGTGGTCCAGGTTTTCAGCCAAGGCATGCGCGGTGGCTTCGGCCATCAAGGCGTCCTTGCTGGCGAATTGTTTGTAAAACGCGCCATTTGTAAGGCCTGATGCCTTCATCAAGCCGGCAATGCCAATACCGTCGAACCCGTGTTGGCGAAACATTTGGCTGGCTGTCTCAACAACCCGTGCCCTGTTTTCGCGCGCATCTTCGCGGCTCACTCTCATCAGAAAATCTCCATCAACTGACTTTGATTATAGTCATAATCTTTTTGTTGACAATAAAGAATACGATCATAATCTATGCGTGAAATTCAGATAGAGGTTCAGATCATGCCGCTTACTCAAGACAGCCCAATCGTCATCAGCGCAGCACGGAGAACACCGTTGGGGGGCTTCATGGGGGCATTGGCGTCTGTGCCTTCCCCGCAACTCGGAGCAACCGCGATATCGGCGGCTCTCAAGGATGCTGGGGTTTCTGGTGATCTGGTTGACGAGGCCCTTATGGGATGCGTCTTGCCCGCAGGCCTCGGGCAAGCACCCGCACGTCAGGCGGCGCGTGCGGCCGGTCTGCCTGGTTCTTGCTGCGCGACAACCATCAACAAGGTCTGCGGGTCCGGCATGAAATCGGTCATGCTTGGCCATGACCTTCTCAAGGCCGGATCTGCCGATGTCGTGGTCGCCGGCGGCATGGAATCAATGTCGCGGGCCCCGTTTCTGCTTCCTGAGATGCGCGGGGGGCGAAAGGCTGGGTCTGCGGAAGTCATCGATCACATGATGCGGGACGGTCTTGAAGATGCTTATGAGACCGGCAGGCCGATGGGAGCCTTTGGCGAGGCAACTGCGGAAAAGTTCCAGTTTAGCCGGTCTGACCAGGATGGCTATGCCATGGAAACGCTGGAACGGGCGCAATCTGCCGTTGCCAATGGAAGCTTTGCATCGGAAATCGCGCCTGTCCCGGTCCAGACGCGAAAGGGAACCATCCTTATTAAAAAGGATGAGCGCCCCCCGCAGATCAACTCCGCCAAGATACCGGATTTGCGGGCAGCCTTTGGGGGGAATGGAACTATCACGGCAGCGAGTTCGTCCGCCAATGCAGATGGCGCGGCAGCTTTGGTGCTCACCAGCAGCGAAACGGCACAAGAGCATGAAATGCCCATCCTGGCCCACATTGTTGGTCATGCGACTCACGCCCAAGCGCCGGAATGGTTCACGACAGCACCAATTCCTGCCATTCAGAAACTGATCAAACAGATCGGCTGGACGGTTGAAGACGTGGATTTGTTTGAAATCAATGAAGCCTTCGCCGTCGTCGCGATGGCCGCTGCCAAGGAATTGGGGATCCCGCGCGGCAAACTCAATGTGAACGGCGGCGCTTGTGCTCTCGGGCACCCCATTGGAGCGACCGGAGCCCGTATCGTGGTCACACTGATTCATGCCCTGAAGGCGCGCGGGCTCAAAAAGGGCATCGCATCCCTGTGTATTGGGGGCGGTGAAGCAACTGCGATCGCAACTCAACTGCCGTAAACGCAGCGCTTCGTTTTTCAAATCCCTATTCCAAAACTTGCCGGCAGAAACACCCGCCTGTTGCGGCCGGGTGGTACGGCGAGCTTTGGGAAGAAAACAGGAATAACTTCTTATGATGAGCCTTGCTCTCTTGTTGTGCCCGTTTGCGTTCACGATGGGTGCTTTTGCGTTCTCCGGCGCCTTGGTGCCAATGGCTGCAAGTCTTGGTGTCACCGTCGGCGAAGCTGCCGCGCTTCAGTCCGGTTTTGCAATTGCCTGCGCGATTTGCGGTCCGGTCCTTGCCAAACTGACATCATCTCTTCCCCGCAAGCCCCTCCTGCTGACGGTCTTGATGTTGATGACGGTCCTCAACGGTCTTTCGGCTGTAGTGCCGGGGTATGGCGCGCTGATGGTCTCAAGGGTCTTGGTTGGAGGGGTTGGTGCACTGGCTTTTCCGCTGGCAACCGCGATTGCTTCAGCTGGCGCTACCGACAGCGGCAGACCGGCGGCTGTTGCCAAGGTCTACGCCGGGATTCCTCTTGCCATGATCATCGGCATTCCGGTTGGATCCATACTCGGGAATACCATCGGATGGCAGGCCTGTTTCGCTGCAACGGGTATTGTCTCTGCCATCGCCTTCGCGCTGGTTTTGATAAGTGTGCCCTCCAAAATTCCGATGCAGCAGCCTACCGCCGGGGGCCATGAGCCTGTTGGTGCGTCCATCGTGGCTCACCTCGGGATCATGCTGATTGCCTCCACGGCCTTGTTTACACTGGTGGGGCTGCTGGGACCGATTATCCGCTCGCTGACCGGGTATTCAGGACCTGGGATTGCTGTGCTTCAAGTCATTGCCGGGCTGAGCAGTCTTGCCGGGATCAGGCTCGGGGCAAGATACGCGATGGGGCAAAACCGATCGTTGCTTGCAGTCCTGTTCTTGGTCCTGGCTGTGTCACTTGCGGTTGTCGTTCCATCGCTTGGACTTCAACAGGCCGGCAGTATCGCACTAGGAACCATCTTTGTGAGTGTGGTCCTTGGACCTGTAGCCCAATTTGCCATCGGCGCGACTGTTCAAGCCCGGCTTGCCGCCTTGGCCGGGTCGTCGGCGACCTTTGTTTTCGCGCTGAATGCATCCATGGTTTACTTTGGTCAGGGTCTTGGAATTGCGCTCGGCGCTGCCGCACTGGATCTTTCAGGCATTGCATCTGCGCCAGCCATAGGAACCGCGATTGCGTTGACCGGTTGCCTGTTGGCCGTATGGCTCGGACACCTCACCAAAAACAATTTTCAAACAGCAAGAGGATAAAATGTCTCCAGTTAACAACGAAGCCAAGTTGGCCGCCTTTGAGGCTCGGGTCAGCCATCATTTTGCCGAAAATAACGGCACCAAAATCCATTTTGTCAGCGCAGGCGAAGGGCCCTTGGTCGTGTTTATCCATGGGTTCCCGGACCACTGGCTCACCTGGTGGCAACAAATGGAGGCTTTGTCAAAGACCCACCGCACCGTTGCCATGGACCTTCGGGGGTTCAATCTCTCCGATCATCCGGAAGATCCATCTGCCTACACACCGGAAACCCTGGCCTCAGATGTCTGTGCCGTCATAGACGCCTGCGGTGAGAGCGACGCTGTCGTCATCGGTCATGACTGGGGCGGTTTTGTCGCCTGGCAAACGGCGATGCTGTTTCCAGACCGGGTGCAGCGCCTCGGGATTGTCAACCTACCGCATCCCTGGGCCATTGCACGCGAACTTGCCAACAATCCGGATCAACAACAGGCAAGCGGATATGCGCGGGTGTTCCAGCAGTCGGGATCTGAATCCAAACTGGATTTCGACCGGCTCTCCACCTGGATCCGTGATCCAGCGTTCCGCACCCGCCATATGGCTGCGATGGAAAAGTCCAATCGCACAGGTATGCTCAACTATTACCGGGTGTGTTTTCCTGCCGAACCTTACACCGAACGCTCCGATATCCCGCCCCCAATCAAAGTGCCGGTTCTTGTAGTCCATGGGACAGAAGACCCTTATGTCCTAACCGCGGGCCATAACAGTTTGTGGGAGTACGTGGAGGGTAGTTTGACCCTTCGGGCCTGGTCCGGCGTCGACCATTTTGTTCAACATGATGCCCCTGACCGGTTGACCGCGGCAATCAGGAGCTGGATCGGCGAAACGATCTAGAAGAGCGAGCGTTATGGTGATCCCGCCCGGGCGTGTTTGTTGACATGGTGTTTCAGGCTTTTATCCTGATCCAAGCGGTGATTGGGGATCATCATGACGACCATAAATCATCATATCATCGACCGCGGCGACGGCGCCGCGATGGAACTGTTTCAGGCGCATCCCATCGGAAGCGGTGAGCCGGCTGGTGCGATCTTGTTCGTGCATGGCAACCAGGAAGGTCAATTGACCGGCGCTCGCGAACTCGTGGACCGGGGAACCCTAAGCAGGTTTGCCGTTACCATGAACGTCACCGCAGCAGCTGTGTCTCAACCCGGATTCGGGGCTTCTGCTGGTCCATGTGATTTTAGTGGTCCCAACACCCAAGATGCGATCATTGCCGCATTAAACGCGTTGAAAAATCAACCATCTATCGACCCGGGGCGCATTGTTCTTTACGGCCACAGCCGGGGCGCTGTCGCAGCCGGTATGGTTGCCGCCCGGTATGACGGATTGCGAGCGGTGGTCCTCTCAAGCGGCGTGTATGATCTCAACGCGTTTCATATGGATTGCGCGGATGGGCTGCGGATAGCAATTGAGACGGAGGCTGGGCAGTCGGCGCAAGCGTTTCGCGAACGGTCCGCCTTGTTTCATGCTGACAAAATCACCACTGAAACGCTGCTGTTGCATGGCCGCCATGATGACCGGGCGCCTGTTGCACAAGCCGAAGCATTCTCGGTGGCGCTTGAAAACTCGGGCGGGAAGGTGGTCTTGAAGGTTCTCGAGTGCGGGCATCGGCTGCCGGCGAAAACCCTTAAGGGCGTTGTCGAGCCGTTTCTCAAAGAGATGCTGTCTGCGGAACAGGTGATACACTAGCTTGGGCGTCAAGAATGAGACGAATGAACGTCTGAGGTGCCATTTGGGCCAGACCCTAAGGTAACGTCAGGCATCGTTGAATTGTTTTGCATGGCTGATGCTGATCTCTTGCGCAATTTTCGCCGCCCTAGCAATCAACTCGTTGCGCGGCTCCCCGACATAGGTTGCCGTGAACACCAGTGGGCTTGGTTGCCAGCCGGGATCAAATGACGCAATCCGGCCTTCGGCTACCAAGCGGCGCCCTAGTACACTGGGCAGGATGCCGACGCCGATCCCGGACGCAACCATTTCAAACCCGGTCGACAGGGAGTTTGTCGGGAAAACTTGCGTCGAAATGCCATAAAGATCGCGCAGCTTTTGAACGAGTTCCCTGTAGGGGCGGGAGCTGCGGTTGTAGGTAATGACCGGCACTTGGGAGAGGTCCGGCTCTTCAAGATCCAATGGCCTGTACCAGCCGAGATCAAAGGGCGGAAGCGGCAGGTTGTCGGTACTGTACTCGGATATTGGTCCCATCAGGATGGTTAAATCCAGCGCCCGATCGAGCAGCATCTCCCGAAGGTTGAACGATGTATCGACCGTGACCTCGATGTTCAGCCGCTGAAACGTGGTGTGAAGCGCTGCAAGAAAATCCGGCAGCCAGGTCTGGGCAATGGTCTCTGCAACGCCCAAGCGGAGCAGGGAGCTGATGCTGTCATCGGACATGACATCGCCTTTGATGCGCTCCGTGATTGCCATGATCTGCTCCGCATAATCCCGCAGAACCACGCCCTTTGCGGTCAACGAGACCCCAGTTGTTTCGCGGCTGAAGAGGCGCGTGCCGAGATAGTCCTCCAGGCTGGAAATACGGGCAGAAATGGCCGGCTGTGAGATGTTCATCTGTTCGGCGGCCTTGCGAACACCGCCCATGCGCGCAACCGCCAAAAAAGCTCTAAGCTGTTCAAGTGTCATGACATTGTGATCCAAATGCTTATGTGATCAGGAAATTGGATCACTTTCTGCAAAAAAACACGATTTGACTTGATAATGTATCCGCTGCAGCCTTTTGCCAATAAGGAATTGGGCAACCGATGCAGCAAGATCTCACAAAGTTTTCTGAATTGGCCGGTGCGGATTTGGGGCAGGTCCGCGCCGCGATCCGTTCAGGCCGGTACTCGGGGCACACGGCGGGGCTGGCGCACGGAAAACTCCAGTGCAATCTTGCGATCCTCCCGGGTGAATATGCAGATGCATTTCATGAGTTCTGCCGGCTCAACCCAAAGGCTTGCCCGCTTGCCGGTGTCTCAAACCCCGGCGAACCTGTGATTGTTGAGCTCGGTGCAGAAGTTGATATCCGCACAGATGCCGCCCGCTACAACATCTACCGGCATGGCAAACTTGACCAGCAAGTGTCCGATCTGAACGCCTGCTGGCAGGACGACCTGGTGTCCTTTGCAATCGGATGTTCGTTCACCTTCGAGAACGCTCTGAGGCTTGCAGGTATACCAATGCGCCATATCGATCTTGACCGGACGGTCCCAATGTATCGGACATCGATCGAGACTCATCAAAGCGGCCCGTTTGGCGGCGGGATGGTGGTTTCCATGCGACCCATTGCGAAAGAGCGGATCGACGAAGTTTATGAAATCTGCCGCAAGTATCCATTGGCACATGGCGCGCCGGTGCATGTCGGCGATCCTGCCGAGATCGGCATTTTGACCATCGATGCCCCGGATTGGGGGAACCCGGTTCCCATTGAGAATGGGGAAGTGCCGGTGTTTTGGGCCTGTGGAGTAACGCCGCAAGTTGCCATCATGACAGCAAAACCGCCCCTTTCGATCACTCACGCTCCCGGAGCCATGCTGATTGCTGATGTCAGTGAACAGACAGCCCCGCTTTACCCTTACAACGACAACTAAAAACCAACCGCACCAGAGGAACTAGAGATATGAAAAAACTCACGATCTTATCCGCCGTCTCCGCAATCGCGCTCTCAATGGGCACAACGGCGCATGCCGAAGAACTTGCTGTTGTCGGCAGCTGGAGCGGCCTGCCGCTTCACAAGCAGTTTGAAGCCCCTTTCTGGAACGACAAGTTGGGGGAAGTTTCCGGTGGCGAGCTGTCCGCTTCATTGACCACGCATGACCAGATGGGCATTTCCGGCGGCGATGTCTATCGCATGATGTCGCAAGGGGTGTTTGATGTCGGCATGACCGTTGCCGATTATGCGGTTTCCGACAGCGTTGCGCTCGAAGCGCTTGATGTTCCGATGATTGCAACCGACGCAGACACTGCAAAAAAGGCGGTCGATGCGGCCCGGCCGATGGTCGATGACATCTACAAGGATGTCTTCAATGCCAAGGTCCTCGGTATTGCGCCGTACCCGCCTCAAGTTGTTTTCTGCAACGCCGAAATCAACTCCCTCGACGATCTTCAGGGCAAGAAAGTGCGCGCGTCCGGCCGGATGACCGCAAAGTTCCTGGAAGCTCTTGGCGCAGAGGGCGTCAACATCGGATTTGGTGAGGTGCCGGGTGCCCTGCAGCGTGGCGTGGTGGATTGTGCCATTACCGGTGCCGGATCAGGTTACAATGCGGGTTGGTGGGAAGTCTCCACACATCTTCTGCCGATCCCGCTGGGGGGATGGGATCCGGTTGTGACCGCGATCAATCTCGACAAATGGAACACCCTGAGCGATGCACAAAAAGCAGCGCTTGAGAAAGGCGTGAAAGAGAACCTCGAAGCCCCGGCGTGGGAAGTTGCTCAAAATGCACTGAATAATGACATCGCCTGCCTTACCGGCAACGGCGAGTGTCCGTATGGCGATGCGCGCGGCCTTGTGCTGGTTGAAGCCACAGACGAAGATCAAGCCAAGGCGAAAGCGGTTCTGATTTCTGAAGTGCTGCCGGACTGGGCTGAGCGGGCCGGCGGAGACTGGGCACAGCGCTGGAGCGACAGCGTCGGCAAAGTCACCGGCGTTTCCCTGGAAGCGAAGTAAGGATCTTTCCATGACCTCCTTGGTTCACCTCTTGCGGCGATTAAACGACCGCGTTGCGATGGGCGTCGGCATTGTGCTGCTGGTCTGTGTGGCCTTCACGTTCGTCGAAATCATCACCCGGAAGCTGGGGGCGGGCCTTGGAGGCGTGGACGAGATCTCCGGATACGTTATGGCTGTCACGACTGCCTGGGGCATTAGTTACGCGTTGACGGAGCAGGCGCATGTGCGCATCGACCTGCTGCGTCAGCGCCTTGTCCCGTTCGGACGTGCGGTTTTCGACGTCATCTCCATGGCATGTCTGGCCGGCACGGCGATTGTGGTTGCCTGGCGCGGGTGGGGCGTTTTGGAAAAGACGCTGTCCACCGGCGCGCGGGCAAACACGCCACTGGAAACGCCGCTTTGGATCCCGCAAACGCTTTGGTGGCTAGGCTGGGTCTGGTTTGCGATGTCCGCCGCCATCCTGCTGGTCTCCGTCGCAGTGCGGTTCGCAACGTCAGATTATAAGTCCGTCGATCAAATCGCCGGTGCGCGGGGGGAAGCATGATTGCGTTTACGTCTTTCGGGCTCCTCGGCCTGCTTGCGCTGTCCATCCCGGTCGGCATCGTCCTTTTCCTGCTGGCTTTCGGCATTGATACGTTTTTCAGCCCGTTTCCGCTGATGCGTGGCTTGGGGCAGGTGGTTTGGTCGTCTTCAAACAGCGCAACCCTGATCGCCATTCCACTCTTCGTACTCCTTGGTGAAATCCTGGTTCGCAGCGGCGTTGCGCGCCGGACCTATTCCGCACTGGAAAAATGGGTTGCCTGGATGCCGGGTGGCCTCATCCACGCGAACATTGCCACGTCGACCATGTTTTCAGCGACCTCCGGATCTTCTGTGGCTACCGCGGCAACGGTTGCAACCGTTGCGATGCCGCAAGCCAAGGAGCTTGGATACAATCAGAAGCTCTTTTCGGGTGCCATCGCGGCTGGCGGCACGCTTGGGATCATGATCCCCCCGTCCATCAACCTGATCGTCTATGGCTTTCTGACGGAAAGCTCCATTCCGCAGCTGTTTCTGGCCGGGCTTATTCCGGGCCTCGCGCTGGCCGGCCTCTTTATGCTGATCACAGTGCTCCTGTGCATCTTCAAACCGTCCCTGGGCGGTCCAAAACGCCCCAGTTCCTTGGCTGAAAAGCTCTCGGGGCTTGGCGATCTTCTCCCGATCCTCGGTTTGTTTGCTGCAATCATCGGCTCGATCTATGCCGGTTGGGCGACACCAACGGAAGCCGCGACCGTTGGGGTGGCACTGGCACTCCTCATTGCCGCCCAGCAAAAGGCGCTCAATTGGGAAATGCTGTCCGAAGCGTTGCGCGGGGCCGTCAAGACGTCGGCGATGATCATGCTCGTCGTTATTGGTGCCTATGTCCTGAACTTCGCCCTGACAGCGGCCGGTGTCAGCCGGTCCTTGCAAAACCTTTTGGGTGGTTTGGGGCTCGGGCCACTCGAGACGCTTCTGGTGATCATTCTGATGTACATCATTCTGGGCTTCTTCATTGAAACCCTGTCCCTGATGGTCGCGACTATTCCGATTGTTGTGCCGATCATTGTCCAGCTTGGCTACGACAAGATCTGGTTCGGTATCCTGATGATCATTCTGGTGGAGATGGCGCTCATCACGCCACCTGTCGGGCTCAACCTTTATGTGGTGCAGGCCGCCCGAAAAACCGGCAGGTTCTCGGATGTGATGCTCGGCTGCATTCCCTATGCCTTGGCGATGCTTGCCATGGTCGGGCTGTTAATCCTGATGCCGCAAATCGCCTTGTTCCTTCCGTCTACACTTTGAGGAAATTCATGAAGTTCACGACAAGCGAAGGCGTGCTGGAAAGCACGCCCCAGCGGCTCATTGTTGCTGGATGGACCGGCCGGAACAAAGCGGCCGTTGATCACCATATTGCTGAGCTTGAAGCGATCGGTGTTCCGGCGCCATCAACCGTGCCGCTCTATTATCAATGCGCGCCGGAGCTTCTCACCCGGGCGTCCCAAATTCAGGTTGTCGGCAAGGACACGTCCGGTGAGGCTGAGCCGTTTCTTATTGAGATGAACGGCAGCACCTGGTTGGGCCTCGCCTCCGATCATACGGACCGGGCCCTTGAAACCTACTCTGTGGCGCATTCAAAACAGATCGCTGCCAAACCGGTCGCCGGTGAACTCTGGCCATTCGACAGCGTGCAAGACCATCTGGAGGAGATTGTTCTTCAATCCTGGATCCGGGAGGATGGGGTGTGGACCCTCTATCAGGACGGAACACTGGCCGCGATTCGTCCGCTTAAGGACCTCATGGACGGTGCAAACTTCCAGCACGGAACCGCCATGCTCTGCGGAACATTACCGGCAATTGGCGGTGTCCGTCCGGCAGCCGATTTCAAGATGCGCATGTATGATCCCAAAACCTCCCGGGAGATCAATTGGGCCTACAGCACACTCGCACTCGATGCGGTCGCCTGAGCAGGATTTCCTTGTGACTGTGACAAAATCCCCGACGCGCTGCCTGCAGTGTTGCTGCAAATCTATGCGGTAAAACGTTGCTGCAATGCATCCAAGGCTTGCGCAGGTTCGTATTCCGGAAAATACTTTGCCGTCGCGCTTTCCGGGAGACAGGCTCATTCGCAAGCATACCGCAGACACCGAAAACCGGATAAGGCACTTAAGAACCTTGTTCTTGTCTGACATTCACCTCGGGACCCGCGGGTGCCAGGCGGATGTTCTGCTGGATTTTTTAGCGCTGCACCACGCCGATACGATCTACCTGGTCGGCGACATCATTGATGGCTGGCGGTTGAAGCGCAAAAGATACTGGCCGGAAAGCCACCAAGCCGTGATCGATGAGCTGCTGGCGCGGGGCAGGGCAGGCATCAAAATCATCTATTTGCCCGGAAATCACGATGAGTTTTTAAAAGACACCCAGCCGCTACGGTTTGGCTGCGTCGAGTTTACGGAAACCGCAGAGTTCGAGACCGCGGCTGGCCGCAAGTATCTTGTGCTCCATGGGGATCAGTACGATCTCATTGTGCAGAAGGCCAAGTGGCTTGCCTTCCTTGGGGACCAGTTTTATGCATTCGCCCTATGGACGAATACGTGGGTAAACAATATCCGCCGGAAATTGGGCTTGAACTATTGGTCGCTCGGGGCTTTTGCCAAGCAACATGTCAAACAGTTCGTCAACGTCATCAGCGCGTTTGAGGGTGAAGTGACCAAGGATATTAAAGATCGTGGTTTGGACGGCGTTATCTGCGGTCATATTCACCATGCGACCGATCAGGAAATGAATGGCACGCGTTATCTGAATACCGGTGACTGGGTGGAAAGCTGCACGGCCATCGTTGAAACCCATGACGGTGTTCTGGAGATCGTTCGTTGGCGGGACAGCGGCGCGCATCCTGACGCTGGAAATTCAAACGGCAAAAGGGCCTTGAAACCGGCCGGGAAACTTGAAAGAGAGCGGATCGTCGCTGCATGAAATCACTGCTTTTTGTGTCGGATGCCTGGCATCCGCAGGTCAATGGCGTCGTCCGCACCTTGGAATATACGGCTCGAGAGTTGGAAAAACGCGGCATTCGCGTCGAGTACCTGACCCCGAACGGCTTCACGACAATCCCGTGTCCAACCTACCCAGAAATCAGGCTTGCGCTGACCACAAGGGGCAGGGTTCGTCAGCACATCAAGCACTTTGATTGCGACCACATTCATATTGCGACTGAAGGCCCGTTGGGCTTGCTTGCAGCAAAGGTCGCCCGTAAGGAAAAGCGCTCTTTTACAACAAGTTATCACACCCGGTTTCCGGAATATGTTGCAGCCCGCGTGCCTTTGCCGAAAGCACCGTTCTATGCCTGGTTCCGGCGGTTTCACAATTCCGCATCCGGGTGCATGGTCGCGACGGACGAGTTGGAAACCAGCCTTCGGGACCGCAAGTTTCAAAACCTGATGCGGTGGTCCCGCGGTGTCGATACAGACATCTTCAAACCCTATGAGGGCAGCGTGTTGCCGGCCGATCTCCAAAGGCCAATTTTCATGAATGTCGGCCGGGTTTCGGTCGAGAAAAACATTTCCGCATTTCTGGATCTGGATTTGCCCGGTTCCAAGGTCGTCGTTGGGGACGGACCGCAGCTGGAAACCCTTAAGCGGGAGTATCTAGATGTCCATTTCACCGGATCCAAGACCGGAGAAGACTTGGCGCGGCATTATGCCAGCGCAGACGCGTTCGTGTTCCCATCCCGGACTGACACCTTCGGCCTTGTGCTTTTGGAAGCCCTTGCATGCGGAGTTCCAGTTGCCGCGTATCCCGTAATGGGGCCAGTTGATGTCATCGGCGACAGCGGAGCAGGGATCCTGTCCGATGATTTGCGGGAAGCGGCTTTGGCCGCGCTCGACATTCCAAGGGATGTTTGCCGAGTTACGGCCCTCAGCCAAAGCTGGGCGGTCTGTACAGACCAGTTTTTAGAAAATACGGCTGCAGCAGACGCCGCGCATCGCCAAAACGGATCGGCTGTTTGATACATCCAGTCTAGTCGACTACCCGGAAACGGACACCTTCGGAACTGATATACCGATTGTCACCAAGCCGCTTGAAGCTGACACAGCTGGTGCCTTTTGCCGGGCCTCTTGGAAATGTCGAGCAGATCTGGTTTCCGCGCGCGCGCCACGTGCCATCGACCGATCCGAGCAGCGCCTTGGCGGATACGACACCACCGGGCAGATAGCGCATCGTGACCCGCATGCCGAAACGGTGCGTGATAATCGTCTTGTTCAACATCTCGTTCTGGATTTCGCGCGCGGTCAGCGTGTTTGCAACGGCCGTTTGAGGCAGCGAACCCAACAGCAGCAGGGCAACCAAAAGCGATCTTATCATCATGACCATTCCATCCAATGTCGTGGTGTGATTGAAAGACATGATGTGGTTACGCAAGAAGACGGTGTGCGGACCATTCAGCATAATTGGCAAGAGCGTATGTGGAGGGATCTGCATCCATCGGCACATCAGATCAGTCATGGAGTTTCAAGTCTAAATGCAACACCGCCCGGATGTGTTCGGAGCAGGGAGGTTAGACCCCACTCAGGTGTGCTGGTCAGGGTTGCTAAGGCTGAGTGGGGTCGGATGGTTTGCGAGATGATGGAACCTGCTGAGCCGCATGAATGCTCATTAGTAGCTCGGCATTAATGCAGCGGGCCGTTGAATATCTCCTCACGAAATACTTCTCGGGGCGTTCGGTAACCCAGGCACTTTCGTGGCGTGTCGTTAAGGCGGTCTATGAGAAGGCGGATTGCGGGTTCAAAAACACTCAAAATGGTTGTGTCCCTTGGCAGGTAACGTCGAACGCGTTTGTTCATGTTCTCAACACTACCCTTTTGATAAGGCGCGGAGGGGTCGCAAAACCAGGCATCTATTCCCAGTCCTAGTTTCAACTGCCGCCAAGAGACAAACTCAAAACCGCGATCAAACGTCAGGCTTTGCCGCGCATAGTAGGGCAACGGGCTCAGTTCCTTGATAAGCCGATCCATAATTGGTTTTGACTGACGGTCGTTGTTTTTGAACAAAACGACAAATCGGCTCTTCCGTTCAATCAACGTGGCCACATTGGCTTGGCCCTGCGTGCGCTCAAAGATCATCAAGTCGCACTCCCAGTGACCGAACTCCTTGCGTTCTTGAACTTTTTTGGGCCTGTGTCTGATCCGTCGTTCTTCTGGAAATATCGGATTTTGCGGTTTCCGAGCATAACGGGGGCGGCGCTTCTTACGGCGCTCCGGCAGAAAACGAGCAAGTTGTTCTTCGCGGCCTTCAGGGGAGTAAACATATTGGTAGATGGTCTCGTGACAGACCGTCGCTTTCGCGTGTGGCTCTATCTTCAGGCGGCCCGCAATCTGTTCAGGTGTCCATCCATTCCTAAGTCGTTGAATGACATCGCGTCGCAACGCTTCAAATCGATACAGCTTGCCACTACGGCGGCGCCGGTCCCGTGCGATGTCGTTCGCCGTCATAGGCCAATATCCGTCTGCATCACGGAACTCATTATCATGCCAGTAGTTACGTCTGATCTCACGGGAGATCGTGGAACGGTCACGACCCAGGTGACGCGCAATATCAGACTGGCTGAACTGCTGGTCCCGCATCCGAGATATCGTTTTACGCTCTTCAAAACTTAAATGACCAAATCGCAGGCCCATGTCTCTTTCTCCCAAAAGCACGCATCATACTGATTTTGTTGCATTTCAGGATAGAATGTGCCCCCCATAGTAGCATTGTTGTCACTGTCGAGATTGGTCACGATTTGCGCCCAGCAGAATGGTCACAACAAGGCGGTGAAACGGGCATAGCAGGAGCAAGGCTGACCGCCCGCAGACCCCACATATCGAAGGGCAGGGAAGCC
>NZ_JAGHRJ010000026.1 GCF_017743865.1 Labrenzia sp. R4_2 | reverse complement strand
TATCAGATGCCCGGTCCAGATCGGCCTCGGTTAAGCCGAGGTCCTTGAGCGCCTGTGGGGCTCCGATTTCCTTTGAGAAGTCAAAGAGACCTGCGCCCGGTGTTGCGCCGAAGAGATCGGCGATCGGCTGAAGTTCGGCGGGCATCGCGCTGGCATTAAAACCAACGGTGTGCGGCAGCATGATCGCATGGGTCTCGGCATGCGGCGTGTCAAAGCTGCCGCCGAGGGTGTGGCAAATCTTGTGATGCAGCGCCATACCGACGGTGCCGAGCACGGTGCCGCACAACCAGGCGCCATAAAGCGCATCCGCTCGGGCATCGGCATCCGAACTGTCGGCAACGAGTGCAGGCAAGGACCGCTTAAAGGCGGCCAGCCCCTCGGCTGCCATCAGGCTGGAGACCGGATTGCGGTCTTGCGCATAAAGAGCTTCAGCCGCGTGGGCCATGGCGTTCAGGCCACTTGTCAGGCTCATGCCAAGCGGCAGGCCCATCGTCAGCTCAGGGTCATAGATCACCACTTCCGGAAGGATGCTGTCCCCGCGGACGGTCGTTTTCCGCCCGCCTTCGGTCTGGCCCAGGATCGGTGTAACCTCCGATCCGGCATAGGTTGTCGGGATCACCACTTGCGGCAAGTCGGTCCTGTAGGCGATCGCCTTGCCAAGGCCGGTTGTAGACCCGCCGCCAAGAGACACGATACAATCAGCACCGGCCGATTTGACCGCCTCCATAGCTTCATCGGTCACGTCGACAGGGGTGTGCATAGTGGCTTTCGCAAAGACACCGGCGCTCAAACTGCCCAGTT
>NZ_JAGHRJ010000025.1 GCF_017743865.1 Labrenzia sp. R4_2 | reverse complement strand
GCGTATATTATTCGGGACCTCATGCCTGCTGATTTTATGTATGCGGGTCGCGTAAATTCTATTGAAAGAACGCTACTCTGTCTCAGCTGGAAGCAGCATGTCGAGCGGCCAACCACGGAGAAAGAAGCAACAATCCCACGCCACCGACCACGAAAACATCGGCGATATTGAAGGACGGCCAATGAGCTGCGCGAAAGTAGAAGTCAAGGAAGTCAGTCACTGCGCGATATCGCAGCCGATCCGTGACATTTCCGAGAGCACCACCAATGATCATTCCATAAGCTAGGGCCTCAAACCTGCTTTCGGCACGGATTAAAAGCACCGACAGCCAGACGCAAACGGCAAGCGCCAATCCGACAAGAACAAACCAAGGCGCTTCACCCAGTAGTCCAAATGACACGCCGCTGTTCTGCAAGTATGTAAGATTGAAACCAGGAAAGACGGAGACACTGGGTGTCAAACTGGCTTTGTTTGCGACGATTATCGACTTCGATAACTGATCAACTAAGAACGCAGTTGCAACGCCTGCCAACCCGATCGTCAGAATTGGTCTCATCATTGCCATCCTTTAGGTGCGCTCAATTACTCGCATAACTCGCGAACACTTCCGTCGAACCGTCCCGCCGAATCAGGAAGACATCATAGGCTTCTCGCATGTCGCTCTGATCCATGCCCGGTGAGCCGAGCGGCATCTCGGGCACGGCGAGACCAATCGCGTCTGGACGCTCTGATAGGAGACGCCGAATATCGGTCGCCGGGACATGACCCTCGATTACATAGCCGTCAACAAGTGCTGTATGGCAAGAGGCCATTCGCTGGGGCACTCCATTGTCGATCTTGAACCGCGTCAACGGTCCGGCAAAC
>NZ_JAGHRJ010000024.1 GCF_017743865.1 Labrenzia sp. R4_2 | reverse complement strand
AAGGCGTTGATAGAACGTGTGTAATGGACCTGGAACTCTTGCGCCGACCAGAGCGGCCATGAAGAGGTTTGTGCGCACTTGCGGGCGTCCGCCGCGCATTTTCCGGTAGCCCTTGAAGGTGCCGCTGTCCCTTGGGTGGGGGGCAAGGCCTGCCAGCGAAGCAGCCTGGCGGCGGGTCAGGGTACCGAGTTCTGGCAGCGTTGCCAGCAAGGCAATGGCCGTCCTGGGGCCGACGCCGGGCAGGCTGCTGTAGATCTTGGCGCGCCGGGCCAGGCTTTGACTGGCGGCAATCAGCGCGTCGACCTCCTTGTCGATCGTCTCAATCTGGCGGCCAAGACAGGCAATCACGGTCTTGCATGACTTGGCGATGATCGGATTGCCGGGTGCCTTGGAGCGGTTGGTTTCCGCGGTTTTGAGCGCCATCAGATCCTGGCGGCGGGCAACCAGAGCGGCCAGTTTGGCCTGTCTCTTGTCCGCCGGTTGATACAACGCCAGCTGCTTCCAGCGTTCCGTTCCATACTCGGCCAGGGCCTTGGCATCGAGGGCATCGGTTTTGGCCAGACGGCCGAAGGATCTGAGAAAGGCTTTGACTTTCAAGGTGTCCGCCCGGTGGCAGGCAATGCCGTGTGCAGCCAATTGCGCGGCCAGCAGCGCCTCATAACCGCCGGTGGGTTCAAAGATCACCAATGTCCCGGGGGGAAGACCTGCAATCAGCTTGCGCACGGCGGCAGACGTGTTTTTGACAGTCCCCAGCTGCTGGCGGGCTGCCTCAAAGACGGCGAGCGTCTCCTTGGACACATCAATTCCGACGACGGCGGCAGGGGCTCTTTCAACAAAGGTCATGACAGTGGTACCCTGATCTTGCTTTGGATTGTTTGCGGGCGTGACATCAGCGGCCCAATCAACTCTTCAAGCGGGACAAGGAAGCGGCAGGGAGCCTTGATGACGACGGGCGCAAAGCCCCATCCCCGAACGGTCGCCTGCCACTGGTCATCTGGCGCTTGGTCAGCCAGATGACCGCCCTCATCAATACAGTACTGATCAGAAACAATCC
>NZ_JAGHRJ010000023.1 GCF_017743865.1 Labrenzia sp. R4_2 | reverse complement strand
TGATCCTCCCCCTTTGAAGTGGTCCGCCGTTATGTTTAGGAAAACGGAGGATCAAAATGGCTACGAAACGTCACAAGCCAGAAGAAATTGTCTCGAAGTTGCGGCAGGTTGAAGTCCTTGTCGGCCAAGGGATTCCGAGGATCGATGCCATTCGACAGGTTCGCATCACCGAACAGACGTTTTACCGTTGGCGCAAGCAGTATGGTGGGATGGGAACCGACCAACTGAAAGAACTCAAACGCCTTCAGAAAGAGAACGAGCGGCTGCGCAAGGCGGTCTCTGACCTGACCCTAGACAAGCTGATCTTGTCAGAGGCCGCAAAGGGAAACTTCTGAGCCCCGCCCGTCGTCGCGCCTGCATCGATCATATCCGCCAACATCTCGGCGTGTCAGAGCGTCGAACCTGTCGTGTTTTGGGTCAGCACCGATCCACGCAGAGGAAACGTCCAGCAGGGCGCGCTGACGAAGAACGTCTTGTGGCGGATATGATTGAGCTGACCCGCCAGTATGGCCGTTACGGCTACCGTCGGATTGCTGCTTTGCTCAGAGAGGCCGGTTGGCATGTGAATGACAAGCGTGTTGAGCGACTTTGGCGACGAGAGGGGCTGAAAGTTCCTATGAAACAACCGAAGAGAGGGCGGCTCTGGCTGAACGACGGATCATGTGTCCGGTTGCGACCAGAGTATCCCAATCATGTCTGGAGTTATGACTTCGTGCATTGCCGAACCAATGAAGGAAAGGCATTCCGGACTCTGAACATCCTGGACGAGTATTCCCGAGAGTGCCTGGCAATCCGGGTGAAGCGAAGGCTGAACTCCACCGACGTGATTGATGTGCTGACGGATCTCTTCATCCTTCGAGGTGTTCCAGCCAACATCAGATCAGAAAACGGGCCGGAGTTCGTTGCTCAAGCCGTCAGGAACTGGATCAACGCTGTGGGTGCCAAGACCGCTTATATCGAACCAGGTTCGCCATGGGAAAACGGATATTGCGAGAGCTTCAACGCCCGGCTCCGTGACGAACTGCTGGACGGAGAAATCTTCTACAGCCTGAAGGAAGCGCAAATCCTGATTGAACAATGGAGGAAACATTACAATACCAAGCGCCCGCACAGCGCATTGAGCTACCGACCACCGGCACCGGAGACCATCGTCCAGATGGACCAAAGCCCAGTCGTGCACTAACAATCAAAATGGACCACTCAGGTGGGGCAGATCA
>NZ_JAGHRJ010000022.1 GCF_017743865.1 Labrenzia sp. R4_2 | reverse complement strand
AAAGGTGTTGGCTGTAGAGGACGCTGGCCTTTGAAGAAGAGCGGTTCGCCAAGGCGTTTTTCCAGCGTTGAAAGGGTTCTGGAAACCGCAGGCTGGGTCATCCCGATGAGCTCTGCTCCCTCGGTGACGCTGCCGGTTTGAACCACCGCAGCCAACTGAATGAGATGCCGCTCATCTAACTTCATAGCAATTTGTTATAAAGAGGCGCTCACAAATCATCAACCATTCCGGATCGCCCGATAAGCTTCTCTCAAGGTCACCAAACGACCGACGGGAGGAACCATGGCTGGCATGTCTGACATTGCCTTCTTCAAGGCAGATGCATCGGACCGTCTGTTTGCAGAGCGGATCAACGGCGCCGCGGATCAAAGGCTCGCAGCTGTGCTGTGCAAAGTCGCCGAACATGTCCATGCCGTAATTCGCGAAACACGCCCATCCTTGAGTGACTGGCGCGCGGCCATAGAGTTCCTGACCGAAGTGGGACATTTGTGCGATGAACGCCGCCAGGAATGGGTTCTTGTGTCGGATTTGCTTGGAACGTCCACCCTTGTGGATGCGCTCAACTCGGACCGCACGGAGCACGCCACGCCAAACACAATGCGGGGCCCTTTCTATCGAGGTGATGTCCCCTTGATGGAACACGGCGACAACATCAGCCTGGACGGAATTGGAAGTGCCGTCGCCGTAACGGTCAGCATTCTAGATCTCGACGGAGCCCCGATCCCGGGCGCACGCCTGGAAACCTGGCAGGCCAATGCTCAAGGGTTTTATGAAAACCAGCAGCCGGATCTGCAACCTGAACACAATCTGCGCGGTCATTTCCTGTCCGGCGACGATGGCAAGGTGTCTTATTCCACGATTCGGCCGTCCGGCTACGATGTGCCAAAGGACGGTCCGCTCGGCGATCTTCTTGAAAAACTGGGAGCGCCGCTGAGCCGGCCCGCGCACATCTATTTTCAGGTATCCGCGGACGGCTACGAAACGCTGACCACGCAAATCTTCGACGGGGACGACCCCAATCTTGGAACCGATCCCCTCTTCAGCGTCAAACCTGGCCTGATCGGTTGCTTTAAACCCGATACTACAGGCAAGGCCGCATTGCGTCTCGACGTTGAGTTCTATCTCAATCCAATGCCGCAGGAGCAGCGTTCATGACCCGGGCCTTCACCTATCGGGGCAGCGCAGCCCACATCGTCTTTGGCGCAGGAAAACGAGCCGAAACAGGCGCCTGGCTCGAGAAACTCGGCTGCTCGAATGCCATTGTTTTGTCCACGCCGCACCAGGAACGTGATGCTGCACGCTTGTCCGATCAACTGGGCAGTTTGAGCGCCGGTGTCTTTGCGAAAGCCACTATGCACACCCCTGTCGACGTGACCGATGAAGCTATGGAGGCGGTCAAATCGGCCGGTGCTGATTGTATCGTGTCTCTTGGCGGCGG
>NZ_JAGHRJ010000021.1 GCF_017743865.1 Labrenzia sp. R4_2 | reverse complement strand
GCGGCATCGGCGGCGAGTTCTGCATCAGACATCAAGGGTCTCCAGTCTAAAGGTTCAAGCGTGTTGCGGAAGGCCGAGAATGTCCCGGGCCTGAACGGGCGTTGCGACGGGCCGCTGATTGGCGGCACAGATCTCGGCCGTGCGTTTCACAAGCGCTGCATTCGATGGGGCGAGGTTGTCCTTGTCGAGTCGGATGTTGTCCTCAAGTCCTGTCCGAGCATGCCCTCCGGCGGCAATCGACCACTCATTAAGGGTCAGCTGACTTGCACCAATACCTGCAGCGCACCACTCGGCCTCCGGCATCAGGCGCTCGACGGTCTTGACATAGAAATCGAAGACATCCTTGTCGGCCGGCATGGCGTTTTTTACGCCCATAACGAACTGGATGTAGATGTTGCCCGGAATGCGGCCGTCCCGGTTCATAACCGCAGCTTGCACGATATGGCTTAGATCGAAGGCCTCGATTTCCGGTTTGACACCGTAGGTCCGCATCTCGCTGGCGAGCCAGTCCACCAGATCGGGCGGGTTCTCATAAACCCTCGTTGGGAAATTGTTCGAGCCGACGGAGAGCGACGCCATGTCGGGTTTCAGTGGCAGCATGCCGCCACGCGTCTTGCCCGCTCCCGATCGTCCGCCGGTCGAGAACTGGATGATCATACCGGGGCAATGCTTTTCCAGTCCCTCCTTGAGACGCGCAAACTTCTCCGGATCCGAGCTTGGGGTCTGGTCGTCGTTGCGCACATGAGCGTGACAGATCGTTGCGCCCGCCTCAAAGGCTTCCTGTGTGCTCTCAATCTGTTCGGACACGGTCACTGGAACCGCTGGGTTGTGCTCCTTGCGCGGTAGGGAGCCGGTTATTGCAACACAAATGATGCAGGGTTTGCTCATGACTTTGCTTTCTTCGGAGCCAGTACGAAATCGAATTCGACATCCCAATACGTAGGGCCATCGAAACCGGCGGCTGCGACCTTGTCCGGATCGTTGGTTTCCTTGAAATCCGCGATGAGGCTTTTCTTGACGCCGAACACGCTGTCGGAATCGATGTACGGATCATCTGGATCGAAGATATGCGTCGTCAGCTCGTCGTAGCCGTCCTTGGAGACGATGTAATGCAAATGCGCCGGCCGGAACGGGTGACGTCCGAGACGATTCAGGAGATCTCCGACCGGTCCGTCTGCGGGGATCGAATAATGTTTCGGCTTGACGGCCTTGAACCAGTATTTTCCGTCCGGCCCCGTGCGGAAAACGCCGCGCAGATTGAACTCCGGCTGAATGCCTTTTTGCTGTACGTCGTAAAACCCTTCGTCGTTGGCTTGCCAGACATCGATCTTGACGTCTTCAAGCGGATTGCCCTCAACATCTGTGACCTTGCCCCAGACGAGCATGTCCTCGCCTTTTTCATCGAGGCAGATGTTGTGACCCATCTCGTATTCCGGCGCGTCGCCGAGGTGGAACGGGCCAAGGACCGTGTTTTCCGAAGCGCCACTTGGCCGGCGGGAATTGACCGCATCGACCAGCATGGAGACACCAAGCACATCAGACAGCAGGATGAATTCCTGGCGCCAGTCGTCACATTTGTGGCCCGTCTTGGTCAGGAACTGAATCGCCTGGAACCACTCTTCCTGGGTTGGTTCTATTTCCTTCACCGCTTCATGGAGTTTGCGGGTCAGGACCTCCATGACTTCCTTGAGCCGTTGATCCGAGGCGTTCTTGTTCCGGCCGGTGACAACTTCGGCGGAGTTTTCTTCGGTGAAATAACCAAGCTCGTGCGCTTCCAT
>NZ_JAGHRJ010000020.1 GCF_017743865.1 Labrenzia sp. R4_2 | reverse complement strand
TGTTGTCACTGTCGAGATTGGTCACGATTTGCGCCCAGCAGAATGGTCACAACAAGGCGGTGAAACGGGCATAGCAGGAGCAAGGCTGACCGCCCGCAGACCCCACATATCGAAGGGCAGGGAAGCCTTGCGGGCGAGGGCACATTGATCACCCACCAACTTGCGCGTAGCCTTCCGCTCATGGATCCCACAATCGCTCTCCACAAACCCATAGACCCTTGCGAACACTCTCCCCTGATCCGGGGCTTAGTCCTGTCGCTAAACTATGCGGTTGAACACGGCGGTATCGGCCTGACCCAAAACGGTGCGATGAACCGCAAATTCGTGACCTTCGCCGCAAATGCCTTCAACTGGCCGGGCTACACAGCAAAGGAACTGCTCCGCGTAAACAAAGTCCTGGATGAACATAAAATGCCGCCGCTGGAGCCCATACATGCCTCCCTCAGGCACTTCAAACTGGTCCGGCGCTACAAGGACAAACTCAGGATCACGAAACTGGGCAAGACCATGCTCAAGGATCCCCAGGACCTCTTTGATCTTGCAGCTCCCGTCTATCTCTACCGTTTCCAGCACGCACCCCCAGCCCGACGGCAAGATTACCTGGCCCAATTCTGGCACGTGTTTCTCAACGTTCTGAACCTGGAAGCAGAAGCCGGCTGCACCGTGCAAGACTTGATGCGCATCCTTTACGGCTTCGAAGACACGGATTACCGGGCCCTTACATATTGCGAGAGCCGGCTTGAGCTGAAATACGATATTCTCAAACCCCTGTGCTGGCTCGGCATCTTGCGCGAAGACAGGGAAGGGCGCGACCTCTTGGAGGACGGCATCTATTACAAGACCCCACTCTGGTACGCCGCACTCCACCTTGAAAGTGACCCTGAAGTTGGCCTGCGGCGGCTAAGCTGACACGGGCAACAGCCCCACACCAAGGAGCTCATTCAGCAGCTTCGATCTTGGAGCGCTCCTTCCTCCGCTTTGCTCTATAAGCCGGATCGTCAAACACACTCGGCCGGCCGCGAGGCTTGCGCTCACGCTTCTTATAGCCGCCTTTCTCGCTGGCTGACTTAACCTTCGGCGGCGGTAAATTGGCCTCCTGCTGCTCCTTCACCCAAGACAAAACATGCCCGAGACGTTTGTTCTCAGTGACCGCCGCATGCGACACGCGCTGATCCTTGTCGAACACCCGAAACGGGAGCGAAACACCCTTCCAGAGCACCTCAAGGCGACCGTCGGCAAACTGCCGTGTCTCGACATATTTGCCGGGCAGGGCGCGGGTCACCTCGTTCTCATCCAGAATGATCCGCTTGCGCTCATAGGACACAGCAAGCTGTGCTGTCACATAACGCTTCTCTTTCCAGCACAAGATCTCCTGAAGCCGGTCCGGTTCGACATTAAGCGCCCGATGCAGGTTGTCAGACCGGAGCGGAGCCTTGGAAAACCGCGCGTTATAGCGCTCCATGAACTTGGGCAGAAACGCATTGGCATCTTCGATCGTGTCGATATTGGCGAGCCGTAACGCCTTCACAAGACGATCCTGTAGGGTGCGGTTAGCCCGCTCGACGCGACCCTTGGCCTGGCTGGAATTGGCGCAAAGGATCTCAATGTTCAACTCCGCCAAAGCCCGGCCGAACTGAGTCATACCCTGGCCACCTTTGGCATCCGACTTGTTGACCCGGAACACCGAATGCTTGTCGGAATAAAAGGCAACCGGACGGCCATGAGTGGTCAAATAGGATTCCAGCGCTTCAAAATAGCTAAAGGCGCTTTCCGAACGCACGAAACGTAGTTCCATCAAGGTGCTGGTCGCATCGTCGATAAATACCAAAAGCGTACAGGGATCGCCGCGATCCTCGAACCAGCGATGATCGCTGCCGTCGATCTGCACCAGTTCACCAATACATTCCCGGCGCAATCGCGGCTGATGAAACCGCCGGCGTTGCTTGCGCGACAGCCACAAACCGTCCTCGATCATCCACTGGCGCAGCGTCTCTCGGCCGACCTTGAAGCCGTGGTGTTCCAAAAGCATCTCGGACGCCAGCGTCGGTCCAAAGTCCTCATAGCGCTCACGCACCAAGGTCATTGCGTATTCGCGTTTGGCAGGATGGATGGCATTGTTCGGACGGCGACCGCGCGCCCGATGCCGGATCCCGCCGGCACCTTCTGACCGGAACCGATCCAGCAAACGATAAACATGTCGTCTCGACACGTTCATGAGGTTGGCTGCGGTGGTGATCTCGATGTCACCATCATCAACCTGGGCCAGCACACCAATGCGGTGCAAGTCACGCTCACTCATCAAAACCCATCCCATGTCCGAACTCCCAACATCCCAAAGAACACGGGGAGCGTGACATTTTTGAATTGCGAATGTGAGACATTTTAGCCCGGCGTCTACAAGCA
>NZ_JAGHRJ010000001.1 GCF_017743865.1 Labrenzia sp. R4_2 | reverse complement strand
GGTCAGAACGCCGCAGACACTGCACCGGTACAGATCAGTGCGGACAACTCCGACGGTCAGAACGCCACAGACATTGCACCGCTACAGATCAGCGCAGACAACTCCGATGGTCAGAACGCCACAGACACTGCACCGGTACAGATCAGTGCGGACAACTCCGATGGTCAGAACGCCACAGACACTGCACCGGTACAGATCAGTGCGGACAACTCCAACGGTCAAGCGAAACTCGTCGGTGAAATTGGCTACGATTATGCAGTCGCATTATCGCGTCTCGCTGTTGACGTCATTGGCAAAGACCTAACGCTACTAATCGACCTTAACGGCAACGATGCCTATCAGGAGGTCTGCACGCTGGTCGGTGTCGGTAATCAGACAGTTTCGGCCTTGCACGACAACGACTGCTTCATCCTCTAAGCAACTCAAAAGACCGGGTCGCGTTTTGAGAAAAACGCGGCCCTTATTGTTTTTGGTCCGGTACCCTTTTTTGCAAATTCGGAAGCGCCAGAGGACCGCGATCAAGTTTCCAAGGTTCCCATTTTGCAAATCCCGGCTTTCTGCCCGATGCGAACTTCATTTTTTCCGTATATTTTTCAATTCGATAATTCATATCTCCAAAATAAACATCGCCTCTGATCGTCCCCCCCACAGTTTGGCATCGTCCTTGCGAACAGATGGGTGTCGTTGAGATCAAAGGTTGCAAAAGTGGACATCATTCATGAAAGGCCCAGCCAAAGGCTGCACTACAGGGTAACAGCGCCGATGCGCGTCACCCTTGGTGATCAGACTTTTGATGCTGCGGATTGGGGGCTCGGCGGTTGCCGGATCTCCGGCCTTTCGGCGCCGCTTCCTGAGGTCGGGTCTGACCACACTCTCTTGTGCACCCTGCCGTTCCAGGGCTTCAACATCACCTTGAAGGCAAGTGCCGAAGTCGTCCGTTCGAGTGAAGACACCAAAGAAGTCGCTTTCCGCTTCGTGGACCTTGGCGAGCGGGAAACCGCTTTGATGCAACACTTTGTCGAGGATCTCGTCCGCGGCAAGATGACAGACGTCACTGACACAATTGTTCGCATCGATACACCGGTCACGCCGGTGCCGACCAAACCGGACCCAAATCCGGCACAGGAAATCCCCGTCCGCCGCTGGCCAATCAAGCAGATCGTCATGACGCTCTTCTATTTCGTCCTTGGCATTGCCGTCTTCGGGTATGTCGGGATCTACATTTTCGCAACGCTCTTCCGCCTGGAAATCTCGACCGCAGTCGTCAGTGCAGAACGTTATGAGGTCACGGCACCGGCAACAGGGCGGCTGACAGGTCTGAACCTGCGCACCGGTGATATTGCAGCTTCTGGAGTTCCGATCGCCTTTATCGAGAACGATGCTCTGATTTCGGAAATCCGAAAGGCCGAAACCGCCCTGATGCAGGCGCAAGTGGAGCTTTCCGAGCACGAGCTTTACCTGCAAGTCGAAGCCGACCGGGAAACAGGCTACAGCCTTGTCGCTGCCAATGATCTTCGTCAGGCACGCGCAGAAACTGTCACTCTTGAACTTGCCGTTGAAACGGCCCAGGACCGGTTGAACCGCTACAAGGATCTGTTCGCTCAAGGCTACTTGAAACGGGATGTGCTCGCCACCTCGCAACTGGAGTTTGCTGCCGCCCAAAGCGCGCTTGAAAAGCACATCATTCACGTTGCCGAGTTGGAGAAACTGGGCGCTGAAGGCGGGAACATCGGCATCCTGAACGGCGACAAGTTCAGCGGCCTCAAGGCCGAACGCATTGCCGAAGTGGCCCGCTGGCAACAGGAAGTCGACTTCCGCACCAAGCTTTTGGAAGAGCTGCGCGCTCAACCGGAAATGATGCCGGTGACGGTTGGCTCCAATGCCGCTGTTGTGGATGTGATTGCAGCCGATGGTCAAACGCTTAAAGCCGGTGCCCCACTTGTGGTTCTGGAAGAAAGAGATCACCGGGTCATCACAGCCTTCCTGACCCAGGAAGAAATCACTCAGGTCCGCAAGGGCAGCCCGGCTCGCATTTATGTGCCGGCAGAAGACCGCTGGATAGAAGCCACAGTGGACATGATTAGCCGCACAGACGGTTTCATCGATGAGACCACACAAATGCACCGTTTCAGGGCACCAGATGCGCGCTCTGCAAAGGTTGATCTGGTCGCAAAAGAGGGCGCCCTTCCCCAATCTGGAACACCCGTCACCGTCTACTTTGAGCGGCACCGCGCAAACAAGGTCTTGCAGCTGATCTCAGGCTACATCGGAGACGCGACATGAGCCGGTCCCTGCAACAGGATTTCAACGTCGATGAAATCACGCATCAACCGAAGGGGTTGGCCAAATGGACACCGTTTGCGCTGTTCCAGATCAGCCTTTACTTCGGCCTTTGCTTTGTCGGGTTGACCACTTTTGAAAACGTCTTCTTCAGCCCGGCGACGAAACAGATCACCTTTGTCATCGGAATCCTAGGCATATGGCGCTATGGCTGGTGGTTCACTCACGCTGTTCGGGCGTGGATTTATGGCAAGTTTGTCTACCCTTCCATGCGGGACGCCGGGAAGAAGGTATGGGATGACGGCTGGCGGCCCCGCCACCTCCACTTCATGATGACGACCTATAAGGAACACCGGGACATCACGGAAAAGGTGATCCGGTCGATCTGCCGCGAAATCCGGGACGCCGGTGTTCCGGGCACGATCTGGCTCGGCTCCGGCGACCGGTATGACGAAGACCTCATTTCCAATCTTCTGGCCCGGGAATGGTCCGACCTCGATGTGACCCTTCATGTCGTCCGGCAGAACCAGCCAGGCAAGCGTTTGGCGATTGGTCTCGTTTTGCGTGCGATGAGCCGGGGTGATGTGGCAGACGACGACCTGATCATCTTCATGGATGGCGACTTCATCCTGGCCAAAAACGCTGTTGGTGCATGCCTGCCGCTTTTCAAACTCTACCCGGATCTGCAGGCCTGCACGACGGATGAAGAAGTGCTTTGCATCGGCCCGCGCTGGATTGCCAACTGGCTGACCATGCGCTTTGCGCAGCGCCGGCTGGCCATGCAATCCCACTCGCTCTCCGGCCGGGTTCTGACCCTGACGGGACGGATGTCCGTTTTCCGGGCGAACCACCTGACAAAACTCAAGTTTATCCGTCTTCTAGAGGCAGACCATCTGGAACACTGGTTGTGGGGCAAGTTCCGCTTCCTGTCGGGAGATGACAAGAGCACCTGGTACTACATGCTCCAATCCGGCTGCCGCATGCTCTATGTGCCCGATGCCATGGGCTACACGGTTGAAGTCATTGAAGGTTCGGGCATGGACCGGATGGTTCAGAACTTCCGCCGCTGGTCTGGCAACATGCTGCGCAATGGTTCTCGTGCGCTGGCATTGGGGCCTGGCCGTATGCCGTTCTTTATCTGGTGGTGCCTTTTGGACCAGCGCGTTTCCATGTGGACCATGCTGGTGAGCCCGGTGCTCGCGGTCTGTACCACGTTTCTCTATGACCCCTACTACATCTTTGGATATGTGGTCTTCATCTGCATAACCCGGATGCTGCTGTCGCTGTTTCTCTACCAGTACGCCCGGAAAGTCGACCTCAGCTATCCGTTCATTCTCTATTTCAACCAGCTGATCAATGCGTCGGTGAAGGTCTACTGCATCTTCCGTCTGTCGAAACAGCGCTGGTCCAACCGCGGCGACCAACGTGCGGGTGAAGGCGACGGGCTGCTCGCCACTCTTCAGAACCTCATGGCGAGTTATCTCACACTTCTTTATGTGACGATGCTGTTCGTCGGTGTGTGCCTGATGGCCGGCCTGATTGAACCGCCGAGTGGCCTCATGATCGCCAACGTTCTCGGACTGGCAGCTTGACTGGCCGGCTGTTCCCGGAGAATGCAACTGTATTCGGGGGGACAGGAAATGTTCCACTCTCCGAGGCAGAAATACAGGTGGAGAACCTGTTCCCGGCACTGCGGTCACCCCGGGCGAACGAGGTGAGACCCCGGGCCCACTCATTTGCAGAGCCTAGCGTGCAATAACTAGCGGATGCCGATCGACTGATAGGAAATTCCGGCTTTGGCATGCAGCACTGCGAGTGGACCCCGGAACTTCGCTCCGCTCCGTCCGGGGTGACACTCACAGGGTATTCGACACCCAGGACTCTAACGCACTCAGAGACCTTTTCAATTTGCAAAACCGGTCTTGCACAATTGCTAAGCCCTACCTGTTTCCAAAAATGCAAAATCTCCATAAGTATCTGTTTTTGTTTATTTTTATAATCATAAAATGAATTGGCCCAGCTCTTGAAAGGATCCAGCCAAATGGATCAAACGAGGGCCACAGCTATGAAGCTGAAACCGAAACTCTACACTGCTGCATTGACCGTGACCGCGTGCCTCGCTCTGGCCCCGGTTGCGTTCAACGGTGTGGTTGACGCTTACAACCACAACCAGATCGTCGATCTCGGTCTCGACAAAACGGAAATCAGCGTCAAGGCGCATTATCCGCTCTACAAGATGATCGAGTATCCGCGCATCAAGGCGCCGACGATTGTTCTGGGTGACAGCCGCGCGCGTGCGCTCCAGGACAAGTACTGGCAGGAGCTCGGACGCGACGACGTCTACAATTTCGCCTATGGCGGCGCGACCGTTTTCGAGATCTACGACACCTTCCAATATCTGAAGGAAAACGCGGAACTGGAAACATTGATCGTCAGCCTTCCGCTTCGGTCCATGGATGCCCGGTTCAAGGGCGGCATGAACCGCGTACCGGAAGCGATCTCGCTCGCAAATGATCCGTTCGGCTATTACACGAACTGGTTTGTTGCCAAGATCGGTTGGGCGCTTTTGCAGGACCGCTACCCGCAGGTCTTCGAAGCGGTCGAGAAGCTGGCACTGTCCCCCATTTCTGAAGCGAAGGCTGCTGAACTCAGCGGTCTTGAAACGCTCTCCGTCGACGCGCTGTTAGACCCTGCCTTATGCGACGAGTGCATCTTGCAGACACCAAACGGCACATTGATCCTGCCGGCTGTTTATCACGGCCGGGGACTCGGTCTGGGCCACTGGGCGCGCTACTGGCCGGACATTGCAATTGACCGGGATCTCCCGTCCCTTTTCGCCAAGCAGGTTGGCACCAATGGTGCAGCTGACTGGCGGCGGTTCAAGCAATCAGAAGACCTGTGGGCGATGGTCGAAGAGATCGCCGCCTGGTGCGACGAAAACGAAGTCGAGCTCATCTTCTTCATTCCACCGACGATCTCCGAGATGCAGCAGCGCATCAATGACTTCGGACTTGCTGCCGCAAACCACAAATTCCGTGATCGGCTCTCAAAACTTGCGCCCATCGTGGACATGGATTTCGACACGGATTTCACACGGGATCTGAAGAATTTCACCGACGCTTATCACTTCGGGTCCAACCCGGCCCGCAAAATCGTCGGCGAACTCTTGCAAGTCATCGATGGCGATAAGGCACGGGTCAAGACGGCGATGGATCGCCGGGCTGATCTCGCCTGCCCGGTGCGCGCGGACGACATCACCCAAACCCACAACGAAGGCACCCTTCAACTGATCGAAGGCACATCCTGCAGAATCTGGAGGCAAATCAATGGCTAAGTCGAACAAGACCCTTGAAGAAGCCCTGATCTGCGTAACCGGTTTCGTGATTGGCGCCATCGCCGCCTCTAGCTTCACCCCGATGCCTGAAACCACTGCAGTGGAACCGAACCACATTGATTGGCTGTTTGATCATGCTGAGCCCATGTACCGGCAAACGTCGACCGAAAGAGAACAACCGGTCTTTGAAATGGAGTTGCTGAAATGACCCGCAAGCCATCAAACCGAAACGTTCTAAAAGCAGCCTTTGTCGCCGCGATTATCGGTGGAGCGGGTGCTGTCGCGCTCTCCGGCGATGCAGTTCGCCCGGCAGCAAAGGCCGAGCGGATCGATCCGACGATCGAGGAGATGATCAAACAGGCCCGTGGCCTGCAAAAGGTTGGCCGCTGGGAAGCTGCCGCCGATCTCCTAACCCAGCTTGCCAGCGATGGTCATCCGGTCGCCCTTTATCACCTAGGCCGGGCATACAAGAACGGCTGGGGCGTTGACGCAGACCTTGACCAGGCACGCCTGATCTTCATGGAAGCCGTGCGCTACTCCTTCGCCTATCGCGGCGAAACAGCTTATGAGCTCGGCCGCCTGTTCCAGCGCTCATCCGGCGAACGGTGTGCGGAAATCGCCTTGCAGTGGTTCCAAAAAGCCCTTGGCTGGGATTACCCGAAAGCGCACGTTCAACTTGCAAAGCACTATGAGCGCGGCATCGGCACAGAGCGGGATCTGACCCTCGCCTTTCATCATTACGAGAGAGCAGCGATTGCCGGATATCCGTCTTCAACCATCAACTACGCCCGGATCCTTTTGAACGGCCGGTACGGCTCCACCCCCAACCCGGAACAGGCTCTGTTTTGGGCTGAGCGCGCCATCGCCGGCTTGGAAAAGAAGGCCCGCGACGGATCCGCAAGCTCTTCCAAGACGCTGGGCCGGCTCTACCGGGACGGTGAATTCATGACAGCCGACCGGGCACTTGCCCGTGATTGGTTCCTGCGCTCTGCCGATCTCGGCGATGCCGGTGCCATGCACGATCTGGCGCTGATGATGCTGGCAACCTCTGACGACAAGGACACCGTTCAGGAAGCTCTTAAATGGCTTCGCCTTGCTGCAAAAGCGGAACACGGCGGGGCTCTCACCGGCCTTGCCCGCCTGCATTTGAAGGAAAAACACGGCCTCGATGCTGATGCAGCTGTCGAGCTCCTGGAGCGCGGTGTAGCTGCTGGCCACCCGGGTGCCATGGAAGAGCTGGGCCGTCTTTATGCGAAAGGCAAGCTCGTGGAGCAGGACCGGACCAAGGCGTTCGAACTTGCCCGGAAAGGCGCGGATCGTGGCCACCAGGGCAGCGCCACTTTGCTCGAAGAGCTTCAGAAAACAGACGAAGCAAATCTCACCATTCTTCTGCGGACCACTCCGCAAACCATCAGCAACAAGGAGGGCTGAGTCATGGTTTTCAGTTCCCTGGAATTCATCTACCTGTTCCTGCCGCCGGTCCTCATCGGTTACCTCGTGCTCCGTCATTGGGGCTGGGAAAACGGCATCATCTGGTGGCTGACAATTGCATCGCTGGTGTTCTACGCCTGGTGGACCCCGGTTTATCTGCCCCTTCTCTTGGGCTCGGTCGTGATCAACTACGGTTTTCACCGGGTGCTCCGGCAGGTCCGCGACAAGTTCATCCTGATCACGGGTATCGTCTTCAATCTCGCGCTGATTGCCGTGTTCAAATATGCCGACTTCTTTATCGGCAATGCGAACCTGGTGGCCGGTACGGACATCCCGATGTTGAACCTGGTCCTGCCTCTGGCGATCTCGTTCTTCACGTTCCAACAGATCTCGTTCCTGATCGATACCTACAAAGGCGATATCATCAAGTGCGACTTCGGCCGCTACATGCTGTTCGTGGTGTTCTTCCCGCAGTTGATCGCTGGTCCGATCGTCATGCAGAAGGAAACCATTCCGCAGTTCAAGCTGCCGGTGTTCCGCAACAAACTGGCACTTAACCTGGCAATTGGCGGCACTCTGTTTGCGATCGGTCTCTTCAAAAAGATCGTTCTGGCGGACGGCATCGCACCCTATGCCAACCAGGTCTTCTCCCTTGCCGAGACGACCAACGGCGTTCCGCTTGAAGCTGCCTGGATCGGCGCACTTGCCTATACCTTCCAGCTCTACTTCGATTTCTCCGGCTACTGCGACATGGCGCTTGGGCTCGCCCGCCTCTTCGGCATCCGCCTGCCCGTCAACTTCAACTCGCCCTACAAGGCAACCAGCATTTCCGACTTCTGGCGCCGCTGGCACATCACACTGTCGCATTTCCTGCGGGATTATCTCTACATCCCGCTGGGCGGCAACCGCAGTGGCCCGATCCGCCGCTATTCCAACCTCATGATCACCATGCTTCTTGGCGGTCTGTGGCACGGAGCAAGCTGGACCTTCGTCTTCTGGGGTGGTCTGCACGGTGCGTATCTTGCGATCAACCACGGCTGGGATGCCCTGTCCAAGAAAGGCTATGTGCCAAACGTCCTGCCCCGTCCGGTCGGCAACCTTCTTAGCCGCGGCATCACACTCCTTGCCGTTGTTGTTGCCTGGGTGTTCTTCCGCGCAGAAAGCTTCACCGGCGCAAGCAACATCATCCACGGCATGACCGGCTTCTCCACCGTCTATGAGCCGAAACTTTGGGAAGGCGCACTGACCGGCACCATGCAGGTCTGGGCCATGATGGTTGCTCTTGCCGCTATCGTCTTCCTTCTGCCGAACGCCATCGAGTTCACCGAGAAGTACAACCCGGTGCTTGGCTTGAAGAATCTGGTTGCACAGCGCCGTTCTGAAGGTTTCCTGCCGGTGCGCTGGCAGCCAACCACAGGCTGGGCCCTTGGTGTCTCGGTTCTGTTCGGACTGGCGCTGATCCAGACCTACCGGCTCGCAGAAATGACCGAGTTCATCTACTTCAACTTCTAAGCGGAGACAGCTGATGCGCTCGCTTTTTCTGACACTTGCCTTCTCAACGGCCGTTTGTGCCGGAACACCAACAACTTGGGCCGCACCGGAGGATGCGGCTCAAAACTCCCTTGTTGTTCTCCCTGCTCAAGGCCTCGAAGTGGATCTGAAAAGCGGAGATGTGACCCGCAAGGGCGTGACCGGCCAGTGCCTTGAAACCGTATCGAAGGCCGGGTCCAACCTTTTGGTGGTCGCGAAGACCCCAGGCGATGACAAACCGACCGTCTCGGTGGATGGCATGATCCGGGAGCTCGGTGGCCCTGATCAGGATGGCGCGCGCCTTGGCACCATTCGCCTCGCCCGCGATGGATCATTGGTCCACATGCGAACCTGGAAAACCGGCGACAAGCAGACCGAACTGCTTCAGGACGGCGTGGTTAGGCTCACATTCAAGCGCGGCACACTCGCGAAACTGTTACGCTTTACCGAGGACCAGGCGCTTTTGCTGGTCACCCGGCAAGGCGAACCGGCGCAGCTCATCCGTCACAAACGTGACACCAATGGCCGCATATCAGCGGAGCCGGAGGTTCTCCTGGATTTCGCTGGCTGCGCGCCCGAACGCGTCGTGGTTCGAGGTGATGTGCTCTGGGCCCGCATGGACTGTGAAGATACGGATACCGCCGGGATCTACAGGATAGACCTTACAACAGGGTCCATTGAAGCGCCCGTCATGACAAGCGAGACAGCGGACTTCATGACGCTTCCACGCGCAGACCGTCCTGACGGGGAAGCCGTTCTGACAGTCTCCGGTTCGCCTGCCGGCATGAATTTCTACTATGCGGCCACCGGCCTGCTTGCCGCTCAGACTGGTGAGGTACGCGCTTGTTCATCCGACGCGGAAGGACTGCAGAGCTGGAACCAAAGCTATCGGCTTCGGGCCCTCGCCGCCCTTTACGAAAAAACCGGAGATCCTGTCTTTGCAGCGCTTGCCCGCAAGTCGATCCGCCTCACCCTTGCAGCTCAGGACGGCGTCAACGGACGTACCACAGATCAAAACCCTTCTTGTGGCTGGAGTTCAACGATCTACGCGACGAACACCGACGATCGGATGACCCTGATGATCAATCAGGCGATGATTGCCAACAGTCTTGCAAAGGCCTGCGAAATCCTTGGCGACGGATGCACGGAGGTTCTGGAAAACAGGATTGCCGATACGCAAACCTGTCTCGCCAAAACCTACGAAGCGGATTTCGACGTGGGCGCCGGGCTCTACCGGATCAACGGAGACATCGACTTCAGGTTCAAGGGCAGCATTGCTCCCTGGAACTGGCAGGTGACAATGGCCGGATTGCTGAAGGACCTTCCAGACCCTGCCCTCACCACCCGAAGCACATCCATTATGGAAGGTTTTTATGACGAATGGAGTGCGGACGAAAATGGCGCCCTTTTCCGCTATTGGCCAAAGGCGGCTTTTGAAGACCGTGACGGTTCACCGTCAAAACGCGCCGGCGAGCGTTACGAAGATACAGGTCATGCCGGGATATCGCTGCTGAGTGCAGCCGAATTCCCGGATCTCATGACTGCCGACCATGTGGCCGCGCTCAAAAACCGGGAAGACTTCCTGCTCACATTCGGTTCTGAAACCCCGCGTGATCTGGATGGCGCTGGACCGATCGGGCCCCGCTGGTTCCCGGCAGGCGGCTGGTCATCTGTACCGTCCGAAGCGTTCAAGAAACGGTTTGCGGGTCCAGTCCCCGGCGTTCAGTCGGCCGACACAGTCTTTGCCTATGCAAACCTCTTTGATCCTGACGCGAACTTCCAGCTCACGCTTTCAGTTCACAGTTGCACAGACAGCTGCGAGCCGCACCGCACTTACACTTATAAAAGCTGGCAGGCCTTCATGGCGGATAATCCTTTCTTCAAATTGCAGCCGGATTAGAGCCCGGCTGCAACCAAGACCTGAATCCTCCGTTTTTTCCATAAAGTGAAATTTTACATCCTATGGCCAAACTGTCTTCAGAAGATCGCCTACGTGTTTTGAACTCAAAAAACGCACCAGCCAGGGACAAGTCTATGAGAAAATGGGTCTCAGAGGTCGCTCACGACGCCACTTTCTGGCTGGTTCTTGTGTTCATATGTGCATCTGCAATTTCGGCATACGTCATCGCGGTCGACTTTGGCCAAAAGGCGCGGACCGCCGATCTTTCCGCAGCCGCCCAAGCGCAGAATGAACTGCTGACCGCGACCCGCTCTTTTTATTCGCGCGAAGTGGTCGACAAACTCTACTCTTCCGAAGATGTCACCGTCAGTCATGACTATCATGGGAACGAACTGACAATTCCTGCTCCCGTCTCCATGACGTTGGCTCTGGAAAATGAACTGGCGCTCCTTGGTGCGAAGAGCCGGATCCGGATGTTATCCAATTATCCCTGGCCATGGCGCCATGACCGGAAAATCGATGATTTCGAGCGTGAAGCTCTGGCAGCCCTGGTGGCGAACCCGGAACAGCCGTTTCAACGGCTTGAACAGCGCGAAGATGGTAACGTTTTCCGCAGCGCCACCGCCGTTCGTATGGAGGGAAGCTGTGTCGCTTGCCACAACACACATCCAGACTCCCCCAAGACCGATTGGGAAGTTGGTGACATTCGTGGCATTCAGGAAGTCGTGCTCCCGGCGAGCGCGCTTTACGGCGGCAGCCTGACATCGATCAACAGCCTGATCGTGATGCTGGGCATCGCCTTTCTGGCGGCAGCTGCATTGACTTTTGTGCTTTCGTCACAGCGCCAGAAAGCTCTAACACGTGTGCATGATCTTGCCGATGCTGAGCGGGAAAAAAACGCCGCCCTTGAAGCGGCCATCATCCGTGCTGAAACCGGCGAAGCGCAAGTTAATGCCGTCTTGGAAACGATGCTGGATGGTGTTGTGACGTTGTCTCCGTCCGGCGATCTCTTGAGCGCCAATCCGGCGGCGCTGCAAATGTTCGGTGTTGGTTCTTTTGAAGATCTGTCCGGCAAACGGATATGCGACATTCTTCCAGAAGAAGATGCACATGTCCTGCCCTTCGCGTGTTGCTCGGGAAAGTCTGCGCCTCTTGCAACAGACAAGAACCGCTTTGAAGTCACAGGCCGCCGTTTTGACGGAAGTCTCTATCCTGTCGAACTGTCTCTTTCCAAAACCATCGTCGAGGGCCAGGACACCTACACCGCAATATTGCGCGACCTCACCGAGCAAAAAGCCGCGGCCGCGAAACTGCAGCAAGCTGAAACCCGCCTCGTGGATGCCATTGAGTCGCTACCCGACGGCTTTGTTCTCTATGACGCCGAAGACCGGCTGGTTCTGTGCAACAGCAAGTACAAGGAGTTCTACAGCAGCAGCGCCGATCTGATCCGGCCTGGCCGAACGTTCGAAGAAATCATCCGGGAAGGCGCGCAACGCGGCCAATATCAAGTCTCGGGACAAGTTCTCGAAGACTGGATTGAATTGCGGATGGAGAACCACAGGAACCCGGGCGCTCCGATGGAACAGCATCTGGACGACGGTCGGTGGTTGCGCGTTATTGAATCCCGGACAAGCGAAGGCGGCATGGTCGGTTTCCGTGTCGACATCACGGAACTGAAGAAACGCGAACAGGAACTGGTCAGCAGCCAAGGCCTGTTGCGCAATGTGGTCTCCGCCTCCTTCGATGGCATCATCGTCATGGATGGCAGCGGAACCGTTCTCGACTTCAGTCCAGCCGCCGAAGAGGTGTTTGGCTGGACTGCCACTGAACTCGTTGGGCAAAAAATGTCCGACTACATCATTCCAGACAAATACCGCGCAATGCACGATGCCGGTCTGGAGAAATTCCTGAAAACCGGAGAAGGACCGGTTCTCGGTAAGCGGATCGAGATCGAGGGCCTTCACAAGGAAGGACATGAGATCATCGTGGAACTCGCAATCCGCCACACGCGCGGTGAGAAGGGACCACTGTTCCTCGGCTATGTCCGAGACATCACGGAACGCAAAGCCGCTGAAGAGGCCCTTCGGATTGCCAAGGAAAAGGCAGAAGCAGCGAACGAGGCCAAGGCACAATTCCTCGCCATGATGAGCCACGAAATCCGCACCCCAATGAACGGGGTGTTGGGTATCTTGAGCTTGCTACGGGATACCGATCTTGACCCCGGCCAAAAAGCATATGTGAAAACGGCCCGTGAATCGGGTCGCTCCTTGCTGGAACTCATCAACGATATTTTGGACTTCTCCAAACTTGAAGCAGGACGGACCGAGCTCGAAAAAGCGCCCTTCCGGCTCAAGACCGTCGTTAAGAGCATTGCCGACTTGTTCATGCCGATTGCCCAAGAAAAGGGACTGACAATTGACCTGAACTATCCTGCCAACGTTCCACAGGTGGTAAGCGGTGATTCAGGCCGGTTGCGGCAAGTGTTGCTGAACCTGGTGTCCAATGCGGTCAAGTTTACCGAGATCGGGTCAATCGATATCAGCGTTTCCCTCGACAAGGACGATCCGGTTCAGCCTGTGTTCCGTTTCACCGTCAAGGATACGGGCATTGGTATCGCAAAGGACAAGCACCAGACACTGTTCGGAGATTTCGTCACCATCGACACAAGCTATACCAAAAAGCAGGGGGGCACCGGTCTTGGGCTGGCCATCAGCAAACGGCTCTCCGATTTGATGGACGGGGAGATCCACGTGGAAAGTCTGCCGGGCGCGGGCAGCACCTTCCATTTCTGCGTTCCTCTTGAGCGCGCCGACGATGCTATCGAATTGCCCGAACCTGAAGTCGCCATGCTGGAGGAACATATTCCAGACGGCTTGACCGTCTTAGTCGCAGAAGACAACGCGACCAATCAGATTGTGGTCTCGCACGCGCTGGAACGTGCCGGCTGTGACATTGATATTGCCAACAACGGCAAGGAAGCGGTCATCGCGGCCCAGAACCGCGATTATGATTGCATCTTGATGGATATTTCGATGCCTGAAATGGATGGCCTCGAAGCTGCTCAACACATTCAAAACGGGCGGCGGAACGCAAAAACGCCCATCATTGCCCTAACCGCTTATGCCTTGCGCGGCGATAGAGAACGGTTCCTCGCAGCCGGCATGTCCGATTTCCTGTCAAAGCCTGTAGAGAAGCAGGATCTTTTGGCGTGCATTGCCCGCAATGTCCGACATCATGCTCCCAAGCTGGACCATGCCACGCCGCAGGATGCGCCTCTGGAACTCGGCGAAGCCCGCACCCTCCTGGCGGATATGCCACCGGAATTACAGGAAAAGCTCCTGAATCAATTCAAAACCGACACTCGTGAGAAAAGCGAAGCGGCACGCCTTGCGGCACAAACGCATGATTTTACCCAGTTGGAACGCGCCACACACGCCCTGAAAAGTGTTGCGGGCACCTTTGGAGCAACGCGATTGACCACGATTGCGGCGGAAATCAACACTCTGGTCCGCGAAGAAAAAGCAGCCGCAGCCCTTACACGGGTGGACGAACTCCAATCAATAAGTGACGATACGTTAGCAGATGTGAAAGCTTTGGCGGGCGAGATGGGGATCAACCTGACCTCTGATCCATGATAGCTCCGCAAGACTTTGAGGGAATTGATTTGAAAGTTCTGATTGTCGAAGACACGCTGTCTCTTGCAACCGTTTATGAGCACCATCTTTCCCGTGCCGGGATAGAAACGACCCATGTGGAAACCGGTCAAGCGGCCCTTTCCAAGATCCGCAAGGGCGGCATCAGCGTCGTACTTCTCGATCTGCAACTGCCCGACATGAATGGCCTTGAAGTCCTGGCGACCGTTCGGGAGGAGCAGTTGCCGGTGACGGTCGTGGTTGTAACCAGCTCCGGATCCATCAAGACGGCGGTCGACGCCATGCAGGCCGGCGCCTACGATTTCATCGTCAAACCGGTTGCCGAAGAGCGCCTGATCACAACGACCCGTAATGCGCTGGAGCGTGAAACCCTCACGGAAGTCGTTGCAGAGGTTAGAAAACCGTCCGGCGGGAAGGCCAATCACGGCTTTGTCGGCTCGTCCCTGCCCATGACCGCTGTCTACAAAATGATCGAAAGCGTCGCCCGATCGAATGCGTCTGTCTTCATCACAGGAGAAAGCGGCACCGGCAAGGAGGTCTGCGCAGAAGCCATCCACAAATCCAGCCCCCGCGTAAAAAAGCCTTTTGTGCCGCTCAATTGCGCGGCCATTCCGAAAGATCTGATCGAATCTGAGATTTTTGGCCACGTGAAAGGCGCCTTTACCGGGGCGACGGGGGATCGGGATGGAGCGGCTGCCCGCGCGGACGGCGGCACCCTTTTCCTCGACGAAATTTGTGAATTGGAACTGAGCCTGCAGGCCAAATTGCTGCGTTTTCTGCAAAGCGGCACAGTCCAGAAAGTCGGCAGCGACAAGCTGACCAAAGTCGATGTGCGCATCGTTTGCGCGACGAACCGGGATCCGCAAGAAGAAGTCGAAGCTGGCCGCTTCCGCGAAGACCTCTATTACCGTCTTCACGTCCTGCCTATCGGACTTCCACCCTTACGCGCTCGCGGCGCCGACATTTTGGAACTTGCCCGGCATTTTCTAACCAAATTCGGCAGCGAAGAAGGCAAGACGTTTGAAGGCTTTTCAGTGGAAGCCGAAGAGCTTTTGATGCGCCATCCCTGGCCCGGCAACGTCAGGGAAATGCAAAACACGATCCGCAATCTGGTTGTTTTGAATGAAGGCCCGATTGTCGAGGTGGACATGCTGGCAACGCTTCAGGGACGTCAACCCTCAGCGCCCAAACCCGCACAAGCCGTTCCCCTTAGTGTGCCTCAGGCGGCAAGCCCGGCTGCAACGGTCGTCAGCGACACGGGCGATGTTTGGCCGCAGATTACATTGTCTCTCGGTCAACCCTTCGAAACGCTTGAACGCAGCATCATCGAAGCAACGATTGACGCTTGCGGAGGAAGCCTGCCGAAAACCGCACGTATTCTCCAAGTCAGTCCCTCAACCCTTTACCGCAAGAAGGAAATCTGGGCCGCCCAAGACGGGGACGACACCAGCGTTGCCGGCTCCGAACCGGACGAGGACGATATGGCTGTCAATTCCTGACAGCCTTTGCGAAAACCCACTTGCTATTTCTGTTAGGCACCACTCGCCCTGATCATGGTCTCGGCAATCCCGACCGCGGCTGCGTGGGATGTAATTGGCAGAGCCCCGTTCAAAAGATCTTGTTGAACCCGTTTTCGGGACCGCAGCTTGAGTTGCATTTCCTCCAGATCGCCAGGACATGGATCACTGAGCTGGATAACATGGCGGGCGACAAAGATATGTCCGAGCGCGACCCGTTGGTTTCCGTGAAGCACCAGGGCCGGTCCTGCGGTCCACCGGCCACCGCCATAGCCCGTTTCTTCCAGAAGCTCCCGGCGGGCAGCAAACTCAGGGTTCTCTCCCGGATCAATTTGCCCGCCAGGAAGGGTCAGACACACATGTCCGACACCATGCTTGTATTGCTCCAGAAGCAGAACTTCGTCTTTCTCCGTTACAGCATAGACTGTCGCATAGGTCGGCAGGTCTATCTGATAATAGTCTTCCACACGGGTGTGGTCAGGCAACTCGACGGTTTGTCGAAGGACTTTCAGACGATCTCCGGCTTCAAACACCTTTTCACTGCCCAGAAGCGTCCAGGTCGTTTGGTCCAGGGGGGCGATTGGCAATCCCATCTCACGCCTCGACCAGTTCGCCAGCCCGCTCATTCACGGCGGCTTCTTGTTGCGTGAGACGGCGGAACTCATAGCTCAGCAGCTGACTGACGTCGCCCGGCCCTTTGATTGTCGAGAGAACGTCTGCAGTGCCAAAAGCATCGCAGAGCGGATTGGCGTAGGATCCGGCGGCTTGCGGTGTCACATAGCCGATCAGGCGTGCATTCTTATGTCGCTTGAGCAGATGGCTGACCACGAGAGCGGATGAAAACGTCCGAGGGACGATCATCAGGCTTGTGTCGGTGTCGCGGTAAACATCGTGATCCGGAAACCGGGCTTTGAATTCATGGGTAATGGTCGCGAGCTCAGAATGCTCTTCCTCCCATGCGGCATAGTCTTTTATCTGGCGAAGCGTTGATTGATAACCCGCGATGCAGAGACGCAAAGACGCAGAGCCACTTTCCAGCATCGGCGCTTGTTTTTCCGGGTATGTGCTTTTCTGAACGACCTTGACCACGAACTCATAAAGATCATCGGAGAACTCATGCTCATGCTGCACAACGAGATCATCTCCGACCCAGAGTTCCGTGCCTCCGGCCGCGAACAGACCGGCACATGCCGCGCGGACCGATGCCGGAACACGGGTCATCATGTCCGTGATGCTGGTGTTAGACAGAATGTAGCATGCACGCTTGCGCGCAAATGCGCTCAAGTACCGCGCGAAATCCAGATCCATCTGACCTTTCGGGCTTGGCACGAGAGCATCAAGATCGAACAGATAGACGTCATTTACCGGAACCGGGTCAGTCCAGCCAATGGGGCCCGTGACTTGTCCGACTGGGGCGAATACCGCTTGTGGAAACATGACAGCCTCTCCTTTGCGAGAATTAAGTTGCAGACAGCTTTGCAACAGGCTTGCCAAATGGAACGGCCGTGTCCGGTTGGGTGATTTCCTAAATAAATACAAACACCTAGCTTAATTATTAAACTACCGGATAACGTATGTACCATTTATCATTTCTGATTTCCGGAAGCGTTCTTTTTGAATTCGCGAAATCCGAACTGTTGTTTATTACGAAATTTGGTGTGTCCAAAAATCCGGCTATCAGGCTTTATTATATAGGCCGTGTTTCATCGGCTCTTGGTTTGAGAAATTCGCCGGACTGACCGCACACTTGCGTATTTCCGAAAACCCGAATTTTGTTTGTCCGAATTTGAATTTTTGTTTTCAAAATCGAAAGATCAACAGACCTGCAGATTCTGTGATATTTTTGTAAATTACTGTTTTTCCTTCTCTTTTCTATGCCAGTTCGATTTGGCACGGCGCTTGTACCTGTTGTCCCAGGACCATCACACTGGGAGCAGTGAAATGAAAATGCATGTAGGAAAATTCGAAGCCGTTCAAACTCTCGACGCTTTTGACTGGCGCCTCATTGAAAACAAAGACACCATCAGCGTCATCGGCCTGGGATATGTTGGAGCCGTCTCCCTCGCCTGCCTGAGCTCGCTTGGCCACAAGGTCATCGGCGCCGACATTGATGCCAAGAAAGTCGATTCCATCTCCTGGGGGCAGAGCCCGATCGTTGAAGACCAGCTCGGCGAGTTGCTGACTGCGGGTGTCAATGACGAGCTGCTGACCGCCACCACCGATGTTGCGCAGGCGGTTATGGACTCAGACGTAACGTTCGTCTCCGTTGGCACCCCGACCAGCGAAGACGGCGGCTGCGACACGCGCGCCATTAAAGCGGTTGCCCGGTCTATCGGCACTGCAATCGCGGCCAAGGACGAATTCCACGTCGTCGTTCTGCGCTGCTCCGTTCCTCCGGGAACGACACTCGAGATCATGACCCCGATCATCGAGGAAGTGTCCGGCAAGCGGGCCGGCCAAGACTTCGGCGTATGTTTCAATCCGGAGTTCTTGCGGGAAGGTACGGCTGTTGCCGATTTCCATGCACCACCAAAAACAGTCATCGGCGTCACGGATGAGCGCACCGCGAACATCTTGAAAAAGATCTATGCACCCGTTGACGACAACCCGATTGTCACCTCTGTCGATGTCGCCGAGCTGGTAAAATATGTCGACAATGTCTGGCATGCCACAAAGGTAAGCTTTGCCAACGAAGTTGGCCGCCTTTGCAAGCCGATGGGGATCGACAGTCACAAGGTCATGGACATCTTCGTCCAGGACACGAAGCTGAACTTGTCGCCTTACTACTTGAAGCCGGGCTTTGCCTTTGGCGGCTCTTGCCTGCCGAAGGAAGTCCGCGCCGTTTCGCATCTTGCAGAACAGCTGAACGTCAACGTTCCGCTCGTCGACTCGCTGATCCCGACCAACGACCAGCAAGTCGAAGAGGCAATCGAGATGGTTCGCAAGACCGGAGCCAAGAAAGCCGCCATCCTGGGCGTTGCGTTCAAGCCGGGCACGGACGACTTGCGCGAAAGCCCGGTTCTGGAAGTGATTGCGGCCCTGCGCGCTGAAGGCGTGGAGGTCACCGCTTACGACCCGGCCATTGTGCCGGGTCCGCATATCGCACAACAGTTTGAATATATGCAGCACGCTTCGCCGCATCTCAAAGCTGTTGTCGATGCCTTGCCCGACTTCCTGAAACAGACCCCGGAAGAGGCCATCGCGGACGCTGATGCAATCATCGTTTCGCAAAACGGTCCGGCCATTCGGAGTGTGATGAGATCCAAAAAGGAAGACGCGGCAGTGGTGGATTTGGTCCGCCTGCACGCTGAACCGCCGGCATGCTCCCGCTATGCGGGGATCGGCTGGTAGGACCATCCACTCCCGTCCGCCTCCTCCCGTGGCCCCATCATAAAACCGGAGGGGGCGGACACCCCAATTAATTCAGGAACCAGTCACCGGCGCTGGCTCGAAGAAGAAATGGTCGTATTAGGTAAACTATTCTGCTTTCACATAGTATTGGCAGCGATCTCAATTAAAACCTTGCGTCGCACTATCGGAGCTAGGTGGGTTATCCGGCGTTTCTTCTAGTTCACCTGGCATAGGGCGTTTCTTTGCATTTGGGCCGAAGAAAGCATCAGTGATTTCCTTGATTTTCCCGGTATCCAGCATGTCCCGCAAAACACGCGTGACGTTTGGTACCAAATGGCCGTTTTTTGAATGCAGGTAATGGAAAAAATCGACCTGCCCCAAAGAACCGCCAACAGCTTCGATGCATCCACGATCCTCGCGTTTGGAATAGATGTCCAAGGCAATCTGAGGACCTACCACGGCGTCCAATCGATCCAGTTTGAGCATGCCGAAAAGCTCTTGAAAGGTGTCTCCCAACCACACATCGTCATACCCCTCAGTGTAATTCGATAGTAGCCGAGCGCCGTTAATCCGGCCCCAACGTTTTTGCTTGACGGAATTGGCATCTAACAAGTCGGGATTGCAGGAAAATATCCTGATGTCGATTTGCAAGATCGGCACGTCGATCCGTGTCAGAAACGGAAACTCCTGATCAAACAGATTTGGCCCGGCAATGATGCCGTCTACCTCGTTGGAAGATGCAGTAAGAATATTTCGGGACCGAGCCATGGGCAGTTTGGTAATTGAAATGCCCAGTTGATCATACGCGCTTTCAACGATGCGGACGGCCAGCGCAACCGGTGCAGCATTCTGGGCCATGGAAAACGTCAATGTGTCCTGCGCTTGCGATGACGGCACAAGCCAGTGCGATAGCCACAGAACAAAGACCAACGTTTTTAGCCCTGCCCGCATCCGCCTCTCCAAGTAACGCAGTATCCTAAACAGCAAAAAACATCATTCCAGTTACGACTTTCGCTTCCCGATCCGGGCCGCAATGAAACCGATGATCCGATCCGCAAACGTCAGCACAACGAAGACAGCCAGAAGCCCTACGAAGAACCGCATGTCGGTGAGAAGGGTTCCCCTGGCATAGGTGCGCGCGCCGATATTGGCGTAGATCCAGGCATAATAAGCGGCAGCTGTCACAGCGCCGGTCAAAACCAGAGCAATCGCGATCGTTTGCACAGAAGGGCGTTTGGGATTGTCGCTCATTTCAGGACCCTCGCCGTTGAGAGATCCGCCTTGAAGACCAACAGATCGTCCAGGCGCTCCACCTCGCCCTCCACTTCGATGAAAAGCGCAAGCAGATCCCGGATCTCATCGCCCAAGAGAGTGCCGTCCTTGTCCGCCATCAGGAAAAAATTGCGACCCTCAACGGGACCGGAGGAGACAAAGACCGGCGGGATGCCTCCAGTGATGCAGAGATCGGCACAGGCCTTGTGGGCAAGCCCCTGCCCCGGCCGCATGGCACCTGCATAGCATTTGCCGTCGCAGATCTCTCCGGCCAGTTTCCAGCGCCCCAGCGGCACAGCGTCGCTTGGATTGAAGTTGCCCACGCCGCCTTCCGTTGCCTCGACCTTGCCAACCTGGATCATGGTGAGATCGCCGCGGTTGACCGGAACGCCGCGCAAGGTGACCGGTGTCCCTGCATTCGCCTCTGCCGGACCGAAGACGCCGCGTTTTCCCTGACCGGACAGCATATAGGTCCGCGGCCCGCTCTCCTCGTCGCCGGGCACCCGGAACACCGGATAGGGCCTTAGTTCAAGTAATCCGGCTTGTTCAAAGCGGTTCCCCCACTGAAATCCGCCATTGCCCGGGTCGTTCTGCGTTGAGGAAAGTGCAAGAGCGGCCAGTCCCATACCGCCCGCAAAACAAAGCGAAAAGACCAGAGCGAACACGGCGAGCGGTTTTGGAACGGCGTTCAGATAGCCTACAAAAAACGGCGCGTCCTTGGTTTGTTTCCAGCTCATGCGCCCTCTCCCAGTTTGACCGGCTCAACATGCGTTCCGGGCGGCAAGGCTTTCGGATCCAGGAGCACCGTCGATCCAATCAATTTTAGCCGGTAAGTCGATATCTTTTCGGTAAACGGTTCCGGAGCCCGCCCATCGGCGAGGTTGTACTGATATCCATGCCACGGGCAGGTAATGCAGCCCCAAATGACCTTTCCCTCCCCGAGTGGCCCGTTCTGGTGGGCACAGGCATTTGTGATCGCGGACAGCTTGCCGTCATACTTGAAGATCGCGACACGCTCGTCGTCGTCCAGCGTCACCACCTTGGCGCAATCCTCATCGATCTCGTCTACCTCGCCGGCAATGACCCAGCCCTCCTGCTCTAGCGAAGCCTTTGCCGTGGCTTCGCCGCGCTCGCGCGCTGCTTCCATCCGCCCGGATGCAAAGTGGAGGCCGCAAACCAGCACAACACTCGCCGTGACCAGACTTGTCAGGATCGGATCCCCGGGGCCTTGAATCGCGCCCAGCGCCACATGCAGCGCGACAAAGGCGTACGCGATATAAATCGACATGTGCAGTGCTTTCCAGAGGGGGGCTCCGAGAAAACTCAGCCAGAAATCATGGCTGGTGGCGGCAAGCACGAACAAGATCAGCAGCGCGCCAATGCCCAGCGCCTCGAAGGGAAAGCCGAGGACCTGGCCGTAACTGGTATTGGACGACAGCAGCGCAACGTATTTGTCCGTCGGCGAGAAATTGTAATACCAACCGAGCACATAATTGGCATGGACAGCGGCAATCCCGGCCGTCATGACCCCGAAGTGCCGCCGATTGTACAGAAGCGGCAGGAAGCGCCGGTCGAGCCTGGCGAGCGGTCCGATGCACAGGATAACGGTGAGCATCAAGAACGCACAGCTGCCGAAGGCGCGCATGCGCAACGTTGCCCCGTCAATAGGTTTGGTCACATCCTCAAAGGCCGGAGCATAGCGGATAAAGACATAGAGATAGAGCGCGACCGCGATCAGCAGCACGCCGTCATAGACCAGCTTGTTCCGGTTCCAAAGAACCGGAGTGTACTGAACGCTCATTGGTTCCCCTCCCCGGTTGCCGCCGCATTTGCGGGCGCTTCAATCAGGATCGCCGGCCGGTCCGCGGGCGGGGTTTGCCGCAAAGCCAGAATGGTGAAGAAAGCCAGGGGCAAGGCGATCCCAAGCACTGTCCAGATCCGGGCGTGCGCGGTCCGGTGGGCCCGTTTCATGGTTTGTCCCCCTTGGTCCTTTCCAGAACGGCCCACCGATAAAGAACCAGCGGCCAGATGAGACAAATGCCGGGGATCAACAGCGGACGAAAGGCATAGGAGCCGTTGGCCGACGGCTCTATCCGGTCAATGCCAATCACCAGGAACAAAGCCGCAACAATCCCACCCGCATAAAGGTAGCAACGGCCCAGTTCGATCAGAAATGAAGCTGTCTCCAATGTTCTCCCCCTACACAAGATCGGCGTCGGTCACGATTTCCACCAAGGACGGCCCGTCATGAGCGATCGCCTCGGCGATAGCGGCATGGAGCTCTGCGGCTTCCGTGACCCGATGCCCATGTCCGCCGCAAAGCCTTGCGAAGGCCGCAAAAGACGGGTTGGTGAGGCTCGTCTCCCAGACCGGCCACTCGCCCGACCGCTGTTCCTTGGAGATCTTACCGAGTTCAGAGTTGTTGAGAAGGATGTGCGTGATGTTCATGCCGTATTTGACGGCCGTGGTGAACTCCATCGCGTATTGCCCGAACCCGCCGTCCCCGGAGATCGAGATGACCTTGCGACCGCTATACTCTTCGAAATCCTGTGTGGCGCACCAAGCGCCCAGCGCTGCCGGCAGACTGAACCCGATCGAACCGAGATATCCGGACATCAGGATGCGTTGCCCCCTCGGCTCGAAATAACGGCCGAAGGAATAGGTGTTGTTGCCCACATCTACCGGAATGATCGCATCTTCCGGACACAGCTCCGTCAGCGCCTTGAAGACCGCAGCGGCGTGTATTCCATGTCCCTGGTCTTCGCTTAAGCGGGTTTCCTTCTCCTCCCGCCACATATGCCAACGCTCGAACAGCTCGGTAAGCTGGTGCGCGGCATGGGCGGACTTTTCGACCATTGGATGGACCGCATCACAGAAAGCCCCGATTTCACCCCAGACCGGCAGCGTCACCGGATGGAATTTGCCAAGCTGCATGCGTTCGTAATCGACTTGAATGATCGGCTTGTAGGGCGCGATACCCGTGTGATTGGCAAAGGACGAGCCCAGCGCCAGGATCAAGTCGGCCTCATTCATGAGCCAACTGGCGATCGGGGTTCCGGAACGGCCCAGCACTCCGGCGGCGTTCGGATGATTGTCCGGTATAAGCCCCTTGCCCTTGAAGGTGGTCATGATCGGCGCACCGAGGTGTTCGGCCAGTGCGATGACTTTGTCCCGTGCGTTTATCGCGCCGTAGCCCATGATGATGACCGGCCGTCTGGCGTCCCCGATCATCTGCGCAGCCCGTTGAAGATCCTCGCGCGCCGGAACAACGGTAGAGCCTCCAACCCTTCCTTGTGGACCGGATGCCTTCTGATCGCTCGGCAAAGTTTGAACATCATCGGGGAAGATAAGGTGCGACACGTCTTGCTCGACGATCGCAGTCTTCAACGCAAGCGTCATCAGTTCCGCATGATTGGAGGATGTGAGCACCGGTTGGGAGAACCGGGCCACGGCCTCAAAGGCCGATTTCAGATCTATGTCCTGAAAGGCACCCGGCCCAAAGACCTGCGTCTGGACCTGTCCTGTTAATGCGAGCACAGGCGCACGATCCACCTTGGCGTCCCACAAACCCGTCACAAGGTTCGTCGCGCCTGGTCCGGCGATTGTCAGACAGCCGGCGGGTTTGCCCGTCAGCTTGCCATACGCAGAGGCGGCAAAGGCTGCAGCGCCCTCGTGCCGGATCCCGACATAGCCGAGCTTGCCCTTGTTGACCTGAAGCCGGATGGCATCGGCAAGCCCGAGGTTCGAGTGACCGACCATCCCGAAGATACGTTTCACCCCCCAATTGACCATGGTCTCTGCCATGACATCGGTCACGGTGCGTTCATGCTCAGGCTCTGGTTCCAGCCCAACGAAAATCTCCCCGTTTTCGACCTTGAGGGGATAAAGCTCCTGTCCGCTGTCTTCGTGGCCTCCGGGCGGTTTTCCGGTCAGCGGGTCGAAGTCCCATCCGTGCCAGGGACATCGGATCCAGCACTTGCCATCCACTCCCTTCTCTATTGAGCCTTCTCCAAGGGGCCCACGCTGATGCGGACAATGATTGTCCATCGCTGCCCACCGACCATCGAAGTGCGACAGGCAAATGGATGTCGTGCGCGCCGTAACCGTTTTGACGCGCCCTTCCGGCAAATCATTCACATGGCCGACCTTGATCCAGTCGAGATTTTGAGCGTCCATGAATTCCTCCCTCAAAACTTATCGGCCCGGATCAGGCCACACCACCATAGGCCACACCGGACAGGTCTGCCATTTCCCGCTTCCAGGTTGTGAGATCGTGCTGGTTGAACTGGTTCAAATGCGAATAGCCACAGGCGCGCGCCATCACCTGCATCAGCTCAACCGACGCTTCGAAGAAGTTGGCGAGCTGGCGGGCGGATTTCTCGATCACCAGACGGTTCACGAGATGCGGTTTCTGGGTCGCGATCCCGACCGGGCAATTGTTGGTGTGGCAAGCGCGCATGGCGATGCAGCCGATCGCCTGCATGGCGGCGTTGGATACGGCAATCGCATCGGCGCCCAGGGCCATCGCCTTCACGAAATCCGCCGGCTTCCGTAGGCCTCCGGTGATCACCAGCGAAACGTCGCTCCGCCCAGACGTGTCGAGATGCCGGCGGGCTCGGGCGAGCGCGGGGATTGTCGGTACGGAAATGTTGTCCCGGAAAATGATCGGCGCAGCTCCAGTGCCCCCGCCGCGGCCATCCAGAATGATATAATCAACCCCAACCTCCAGCGCCGCATCGATGTCTTTTTCGATGTGCTGAGCGGAGAGCTTGTAGCCAATCGGAATGCCGCCAGTACGGCTACGCACCTCTTCGGCAAAATCCCGGACCTGCTCACACTGCGTCCAGTCGGGAAAGCGCGGCGGGGAAATCGCCGACTCGCCCTCGTTCAGGCCTCGCACTTCGGCAATCTTGCCTTGCACTTTGGATCCCGGCAAATGGCCGCCGGTTCCAGTCTTGGCGCCCTGACCACCCTTGAAATGAAACGCCTGAACCTTGTTCAGCTTCTCCCAGTCGAACCCGAAGCGTCCTGAGGCCAGCTCATAGAAATAACGCGAGCAGGCTTCCTGCTCTTCCGGCAACATCCCGCCTTCTCCGGAACAGATACCGGTTCCAGCAAGCTCCGCCCCCCTCGCAAGCGCAATCTTTGCCGGTTCAGACAAGGCACCGAAACTCATATCTGAGACAAAAAGCGGGATCTTCAGGTGAAGCGGCTTTTGCGCATTCGGCCCGATGACAACGTCGGTCCCCACCGGATCATCATCAAGCAACGGAAAACGCTGGAGCTGCGCAGTCAGGATCTGAATTTCGTCCCAATCTGGCAGCTCAACACGCGGCACCCCCATGGCATCCACTACGCCGTGGTGACCGGTCTTGGAAAGACCGTGTTTGGCATACCCCTGAATGAGTTTGGTATAAGGCTCTTCCTCAGTCCCGTGGGACGTATCCGCATAAAGACCGAGATAGTCATCGCGCTGGAACGGTTGCGGGTTGTTTTTGGCCCAGGCCGCGATCTCCTCCGCATCCACCCGCACTTCGTCGTCTTCGACCCAGCTGCTGAATTTCTTCAGGACTTCCGAGTTGTTATACTCAGAAACGCCTGTATCAATGCGGTAGTCCCAGTAGTGAACGCCGCAAATAAGGTTATCTCCATCCACATAGCCGTCGGACATCAGCGCCCCGCGGTGAAGACATCGCCCGTACATCACCGACACCGTTTCATCAAAGCGAACAACCACCAGATCGACATCTTCCACGAGAGCATATTGCGGATCCCGATCTGGCAACTCGCTCCACTTGGCGACGGCGTGTGCTTTCATTTTGTCTTCCCCAGCTAGTGGCACAGCGTTTGTTCTACTGGGCCTTGGCATTTTCTGATTGCTTCAAAACAGTCGGCAATTGATTGCGGACTGTCGTTCTTAAATCTCCTGTCTCCATGATCAGCATGTGCTGAAGGCGCGCCTTGAAAATGGGCGTGCAATAGATGGTTTGCTTGCAGGATTAGGTCTGGAAAGCCCTGCAGCCTCAAATCATAAGCAGATGACAGTGCTGTGTGGCAATCGTGAAATACCGCAAGGGAAGATAATTGAGCTGCAAACGACACCGCCGCTCAACCTGCCAAAAATACGCAATTCGCCCGATTGATCTGCGTCATTTTTCTGAGACGATGCATGTGTCAACTTTAATTGACACATATGAGAGGTGATCCATGCGCATCCTGTTCGTTCATCCAAACTACCACTCTGGTGGCGCGGAAATCGCCGGGAGCTGGCCTCCGGCCTGGGTCGCCTACCTCTCGGGAAGTCTCAAAAAGGCAGGCTTTGACGACATCCATTTCGTTGATGCCATGACCAACGACCTGTCTGACGCGGAAATTGCTTCAGAGATCCGCCGGATCTCACCGGATGTCATTGGCGTTACCTCGATCACGCCCTCAATTTACGCAGCCGAACGCATTCTTGAGATAGCAAGAGACGAACATCCGCATGCGGTTCGGGTCCTCGGCGGTGTCCACGCCACCTTCATGTACAAGCAGGTCTTGAGCGAGGCGCCCTGGGTGGACGTCATTGTGCGCGGCGAAGGCGAAGAAATCGTCATTGAGCTGATGCGGGCAATCGACGAGGAACGGTGGCCGGAAGACCGCAGAACGATCAAGGGCATTGCTTTCAAGGAAGACAACCAGATCGTTGCGACCCATGCGGCTGCGACCGTGAAGGATCTCGACGCGATCGAGCCGGACTGGAACATTCTGGAATGGAACAAATACACCTATGTTCCGCTCGGCACCCGCGTCGCCATCCCGAACTTTGCCCGGGGATGCCCGTTCACTTGCTCCTTTTGCTCGCAGTGGAAGTTCTGGCGCGATTACCGGGTGCGTGACCCCAAGAAGGTTGTCGATGAAATCGAAAAGCTGGTCACCGAGCACAATGTCGGCTTTTTCATTCTTGCCGATGAAGAGCCCACCATCAACCGCAAGAAGTTCGTTGAATTCTGCAACGAGCTGATCGCACGCGGGCTACCGGACAAGATTAAGTGGGGCATCAACACCCGTGTGACCGACATCATGCGCGACAAGGACCTCTTGCCGCTCTACCGCGAGGCCGGTCTGGTGCATGTGAGCCTTGGAACGGAAGCGGCGGCGCAGCTCAAACTCGACCAGTTCAACAAGGAAACCAAGGTCAACGATAACAAGGAAGCCATCCGGCTTCTGCGGGAGGCCGACATTTTTGTTGAGGCTCAGTTCATCGTCGGGCTCGACAATGAAACGGAAGAGACTCTGGAAGAAACCTACAAGATGGCGTGGGATTGGCAGCCCGACCTTGCCAACTGGGCGATGTATACGCCCTGGCCGTTCACACCGCTCTTCCAGGAAATCCGCGATCAGGTCGAGGTGTTCGATTTTTCAAAATACAACTTCGTCACACCGATCATGAAGCCAGAGGCCATGACACGCGGCGAACTTTTGAACGGCGTCATGAAGAACTATCGGCGCTTCTACATGCAAAAGGCGCTGTTCCATTACCCGTGGCGCGGCACCGGCTTTCGCCGGCGCTATCTGCTGGGCTGCCTGAAAGCCTTCTTGAAGGCCGGCTTTGCGCGCACGTTCTACGATCTTGGCAAGGCCGGGTACTGGGGCCCGCAATCCAAAGACAAGGTGCATTTCGACTTCGATGAGAACCGCACCTTGGCAGAAGCCCAGGTCGCGGACTGGGAATCGGCGGCTGATCGTGCGGCACGGGCAGCCGAACGGCGTGAAGCGTTGCGTCTACAGGGCAAGGAGCGGGCGGCAGACCGCAAAAAAGCGTCAGCCGCGGCAGCGCTTGCTTGCGGCGGCAGCACGGAACAAATGGTGGAGAACGCCTGACATGGATCGGCAGAGCCTTCAGGCCGATGGCATGATCGGCCCGAATGCCTTGACCCAATTCCGCTCCCCTTTGGAAGAACAGGGCGGTCAGGACCTTTTCGAAACGCTCTTGCACGACGCCCGCATTGCGAGCCTTCCGGACATGAGCGGCCTGATCCCGGAAGGCCCCGTGGCACGGTTTCACAAGACCGTGCGGGCCACCCTGCCCGATCTTGCAGCGGAGATATCCAGGGCCGCCGGTGTTGGCACGGCCGACTATGTCTTGAAACACCGGATTCCCGGTCTGGCGCAAACGCTTTTGAAAGTCCTTCCCGCAAGCCTCTCAAAACATCTCTTGGCAAACGCCATTTCAAAAAACGCCTGGACCTTTGCAGGCTCCGGCCAGTTCGAAGTCGCAAGACGCGCGCCCCTGATCTTCATCCTGATAGACAATCCGCTGATCGCAGGGGAACACGCTGATCATCCAATTTGCCATTGGCATGTGGCTGTTTTCGAGAGGTTGTTTCAGGAGCTGATCGGCCCGCATGTCCGTGTCACAGAGACAGAATGCGGAGCTTGCGGGGCGGATGCCTGCCGGTTTGAGTTCAATATCTGAGGATAGGTACTCTCGGACGGGATCTGCCCTGATCAGTTCGCCGCCCCGTTGCCTTCAATCGCTGCAAACCTCACACGGGCATCCGGCGCGGACCGCTTGTCCGCGATCTCCAGAATAAGCTTCTTGCGTACGGCCGCCGCGAACGTATCTGCACTGTCCGCGGTCACCACAAAGGATCCCGGACCACCTATGATCTCGGAAAAGAACCGGTCCTCCAGATTGTAAGACACCGGACGGCCCGAACAGTGTCGGCACAAGACCGCAAGACCATTGATGACGATGCCGGAATTCACAACAGTGTCTCTTGCCTCAGTGATACTCGGCCCGTTCCAGTTGTTTGCGCTGTCTGCCGACAAATCGATCACCCGCCGCAATCCCTTGTATTCATTGGTGTCGATCAGCTCTTTGCCCTTCAGGAGCGCTGCGCCAATCGCATTGCGGCCAAACGCCTGACGGGGCGGTGCCATCAAACGCTCTGCAAAGAGCTGCGCCGACTGCGGTCCGTCGATCACCATCCAGTCGACCACGACGTCCTGGGAAAACATGTCCGCCCATTCGACGTAGGTCACGGCGATCTTGCCATAAGCGTTGTCCGCGATGGCGTTCAGGACCTGTGGATCGGTGATCGCTTCGGCATAGCCCTGACGCTGGAACCTGATTTCCGCATCATCAATTGAGCCTGTGGCATCTGCCAAAAGCACAAGTTCCAGATCAAGTTCCTCTGATGATGCCGCAGAAACAACCAAGACCTGCAACAAAACAGCAACGATCACAATCATCCGCATGGTCTGCTTCCTCCGCAACAACTCAGAAGATAGCTAGAGCCTGTTAGCGGAACAGAAAGGCCGGATCACAACATTTGTGCAGGTCCCGGTCATGTTCTTTCTGCGAATATCGGTTGTTCAACCGTGCTACGAATAAAACAAGCTTTTTCTCAGCGCCTTAAAGCAGCTTCGGGTTTCGATCTCAGAACCATCGGCAGAACAGTAAGAGAACGTTTACCCTTGCAGAACACAATGAGAACAGGTAGGATGTTCTCGATTTGTACTGAGCGATTCTCAGGCAAAACCAAACTCAGGGCGAGGAACCGCAGTATGCTGACGCGCAAGCAGTACGAACTGCTCATGTTCATTCACGAAAGACTGAAGGAAACGGGCGTTCCGCCGTCTTTCGACGAAATGAAAGATGCTCTGGATCTCCGCTCCAAATCCGGTATTCACAGACTGATCACCGCCCTGGAAGAACGCGGCTTCATACGCCGGCTTCCCAACAGAGCCCGCGCCATGGAAGTGGTCCGCTTGCCGGATTCGATCGCGCCGGGTCTGGGTGCGCCGCGTCCAAGAGGCAGTTTCTCACCAGAGGTGATTGAAGGATCACTCGGCAAACCGGCGCCAAGCCCTGCGCCCGCGCCAGAACCTGTTGCAGCATCGACGGAAATCCCGGTCATGGGCCGGATTGCGGCCGGTGTTCCGATCGAAGCAATCCAGACCCACAGCCACTCCATCAGCGTCCCGCCAGAGCTTCTGGGCAAAGGCGAGCATTACGCTTTGGAAGTGCGCGGGGACTCCATGATTGAGGCCGGCATTTTGGACGGCGACACCGTCTTGATCCGCCGAACGGAAAGCGCGGATAGTGGCGACATCGTCGTGGCCCTTGTGGACGATGAAGAAGCGACACTCAAACGGCTGCGTAAAAAAGGCGCGTCGATCGCGCTTGAGGCCGCCAACCCCGCCTACGAGACGCGTATTTTCGGACCGGGCCGTGTCCGTGTGCAAGGGAAACTTGTTTCCCTGTTCCGCCGGTACTGAAGCTTCGAGACCGGCAGGCATTTTCAAGATTGCCTGCTACTGCGGGTTTGTAGGTACTACCATCAGCTCTAGTCAGCAGATGCGCGCAAGCTTGAGCGTGTGACCGAGCCTTGCTTGTGCCACGGCCGCGGAGGCGTTGGCTTGGCGTATTTGATTGATTGTATTTTAGTTTGGCAAACAGCTGCGCTGGCAGCTGTGGCCGGTGCGCGAGTGGTTTGCGGCTGCATTATCGGGGCTGGCGCCACATTCTTTCCTTGAACCGCAGCTTCTATTCTCTCCCCGTTTTCGATCATCTGGTCTTTTGTTGGGGTGCCTGTTCGACACACTTGGCCCAGCCAAATGGAGATGGCGCCGCGCGCCTCTCTGATGTCCTTGTCGAAAACGGCTGCGCGGCAGGCTTCCGACACGATCATATCGGTCACGATAATATCGGCCTTTTGACAGTCATAAAAAAGGGCATTCCGTGTCTTCGGTAGGGCGATGGTGACCGGAATCCACTCCTCACCAACTCCTGCCCTTGCTGCGAACGCCTGAACAACACAGCCTGAAGGGTCACAAGCGCGCTGATCGTCTTTCATCTTGCGCGATTTAATCGCTTCAATTGACACTCTCTCCGCTTCAAACCAAGTCTCAGCAGCAAATGAACTTCTGGCGCTGGATAACGCTAAGGTCCCCTCGATATCCCGGGCAGCCAATTGAGACCCTGTTGCCGGAATATAAATATCTGGCGGGCGCGATATTATCGCGAGGGCAACTCCGATAGGTGCGAGACCCAAACCGATCATCCGGAAACGGCCTGGGGCAAGCAGCAAGCCAAAGAAACCGGCCAATAAAGCAGCGGCAGACAGGCCGGTCAGACTTCCCATTCGGCCAAAGTCAGGCGCAATCTGTTCTGTGAACTCCGCTATCTGGATCAGCGCCGCCAAACCGGCGCTCATGATCTTGAGCGGGATTGCCGCCAAACCGAACGGCATCAGGACCAGTGCCACCACGCCCATTGGCATCACGATGATAGAAAAAACCGGCATGCCCAGCATGTTGCTGACCAGTCCGAAGGGCGCGATCCGGGAAAAGTGGTATGCACCGACAATGCCGGTTGCGATCCCGGCGACGAGGGCCGTCACGAACAAACCGGTGGCCCATTTTAGTGCGCCGGACAATAACCAAGAGAGCCCTTTTGCTGATGAGACAAGCAACCTTCTTCTCTTTTGATGCGACCGCCAAAGATCATAAACGGCGACCAGTGCGATCACGGCCGCAAACGACATCTGAAAACCTGGATAAAACAGGCGCTCCGGCGCGAGCAGAAGCAAGAACAAGCCGGCGATTGCGACCGATCGCAGCGTCAAACCCCGGCGTCCGGTCATGATCCCCAAAAAGACCAGCGCGATCATAATGAAGGATCTTTGCGTGGCGACCGATGCCCCGGACAGGAGAAGATAAAAAACTGCCGCGACAAGGGCGAGTATGGCTGAAACCTTGTGGATCGGCCAGCGCAGCGCAAGGCCCGGGATTAGTGCGAGGGCGCCAAGACACACAGCATAAGCACCGCCTGCAAAGAGCGCCATATGCAGACCAGAAATTGCCAGAATATGTGCCAGGCCGGCAGCCCGAAGGCTCTCTTCGGTCTTCTCATCAATACTGCTGCGATCGCCCACCAAGAGTGCAACCGCAAGGGCTGTTTCCGGGCCTTCCGGCAAAAGTGCTGAAATCCGCGCTGCCAAGTGCTGGCGGAGTTCATTCACCTTGCGAACGAGCAGAAGGAACTGAGACGCCGCAGGTCCTTGCACGATCTCTGGCGCGCCGTAACTGAAGCCGCTTGCGCCTATACCGTCAAAATAGGCGCGGAAGGAAAAGTCATATCCGCCGGGCACCACAGGACCCATGGGCGGAAACAACCGGGCCCGGACTTTGATCCAGTCACCGGGTGCAATGCGCGCATCTGCCGGAATGCGCAGCCGGACCCGGTTTGCAAACCGCCCCTCAGTATTCTCTCCGGCATCAACTTCTCTGACGCGGAGCACAAGCCGCTTGCCTGACGGGGTTTCCTGCACCTTCAAGACGTCACCGCGCAACAGAACAGTCATCGGCTCCGCCAGCCGGGGTGCGTCCACTGCAGCTGTTCGGAGTGTTGCAATGCTGAGCCCTGCCAAAAGGGCGAGCAAAATGGTCAAAATTCGCGGCAGCCCCGTTCGGATAGCGTGGGAGCCAGCGAAACCAGCTGATAAAACGAATAGCACACCAAGAACGAGCCAACTCGGCTCCTCAGGCAACAAGCTGTAGAGGAAAATCCCGGCGCTGAAGGAAAAGCCGGTCCACAAAAGACCCTGCTTTTGCCAAAACCGCTCCCAATCGTCCGCCGTTCCCGTCCAACCGGTGCGCTGATCAGTTGGGCGGTCTTTGTGTTCTCTCCGGGCTCTCAGAAACGCGACCCAGGGCGACGCCTCGGTGGGCCGGTGCCTGCTATCCGTGTTTGACGATATAACTGAAGGGTCACTGACAGGAGCGCCGGGGACAGCCCGGTTGTCATCATCGGCGTCTGGTTTCGCCTCCCGTGCCACCCGCGCTCCTTCTGCCGGGTTTGACGATCGCAGCAAAGCCTATTTTGCCACAGGCTTGCCTATGCTAAGACCGCGCCACTATCCGTCAGGCGCAGACCCGCGCCTCATTCTGACAGAGACTTTCAAAAAGCACCATGGCACAAGATATCGTCACGCGTTTCGCCCCATCCCCGACCGGATTTCTCCATATTGGCGGCGCCCGCACCGCCCTCTTCAACTGGCTCTTCGCCAAGCATCACGGCGGCAAGATGCTGCTGCGCATCGAAGACACAGACCGGGCCCGCTCCACACAGGAAGCGGTCGATGCGCTGATGGATGGCCTTTCGTGGCTTGGCCTTGATTGGGACGGGGATCCGATCTCCCAGTTCTCCCGCGTGGCACGCCACAAGGAAGTGGTCGACCAGATGCTGGAAAACGGCACCGCGTATCGCTGTTATTCGACCCCGGAAGAGGTCGATGCCATGCGCGAAAAGGCGCGCGCAGAAGGCCGGCCGCCGCGTTATGACGGCACCTGGCGCGACAAGGATGCGTCCGAAGCGCCCGAAGGCCTTGATCCGGTGATCCGGCTGAAGGCCCCGCAAGACGGTGACACGTTCGTGGACGACATGGTTCAGGGCCGCGTGGTGATCCCGAACAAGGATCTTGACGACTTTGTCCTCCTGCGCTCTGACGGCACGCCGACTTACATGCTGGCCGTGGTTGTCGACGATCACGACATGGGCATCACGCATATCATCCGCGGTGTCGACCATCTGACCAACGCCGCCCGTCAGACGCTGATTTTCAATGCCAACGGCTGGGACGTGCCGAAAATGGCGCATATCCCGCTGATCCACGGACCGGACGGTGCCAAACTTTCCAAACGCCACGGCGCGACCGGAGCCGAGGCCTACCGGGCCCTCGGTTATCTGCCGCAAGCCATGCGCAATTACCTCGCGCGCCTTGGTTGGAGCCATGGTGATGAAGAGATCATGTCGCTTGAGGACATGATCAAATGGTTCGGCATGGATGCCGTCGGTCAGTCGGCAGCGCGCTTCGATTTCAAGAAGCTGGAAAATCTCAATGGCCATTACATGCGCGCAACAGACGACGCTGAACTGCTGGAGCATTGGAAGGTCTATCTTGCCCATGTGGACGATGGGGCAGCTGTCTTGGAATGGATGTCGGACGCGGCCAATGCCGAAACGGCTCTGACCGCCCTTCCCGGCCTGAAGGAACGCGCAAAGACCCTTGTCGAACTGACCGACAGTGCCTCCTACCTGTGGCGCCAGCGCCCGCTCGAAAATGACGAGAAGGCGATCAAGATCCTCACAGACGACGCCCGGGCGATTCTGGGCGATCTGAACGGCGTCCTTTCTGGTGTTGCCGACTGGGAAGCGGAACCGCTGGAGGCGGCTGTCAAAGCCTATGCGGAAGACAAGGATCTGAAACTCGGTAAAGTCGCCCAGCCGCTGCGTGCAGCGCTCACCGGCCGGGGCACCTCCCCTGGCATTTATGACGTGCTAATTGCGCTCGGCCGCGACGAATCCCTCGCCCGGATTGCCGATCAGGCTGCCTGACGTAAGGGCGAGCAAAGGACCGGCGCGTTTTGCTGCAGCGCGCCGGTTTATTGTCAAACATCAACATGTCGGCCTTTGACCAAAGCGTTATACGCTGCTGCTTGCGGCAGTGCGGCAAATGGGCTAGGCAAGACGCGACCATTCCTCCAGCACAGTCTGGCCGCCTCATTTGGGTCTTGTATCCAAGGCCCGTGGCTCGGCAGTGCAAGGGTAACAAATAGGGGGTTTTCTGAATGGCCGACAACAACGCCAAGCTCAACGTCGGTGGCAACGACCACGATTTCGACGTCCTTGACGGATCCATCGGACCGTCGGTTGTGAACATCTCGTCCCTTTACAAGGACACGGGCATGTTTACCTACGACCCGGGCTTTACCTCAACCGCATCGTGCGAATCCAAAATCACCTACATCGATGGTGACGAAGGCACGCTGCTGTATCGCGGGTATCCGATCGAACAGCTCGCCGACCATGGTGACTTCCTGGAATCCTGCTATCTGCTGCTTTACGGCGAACTGCCGACCAAGGCGCAGAAAGACGATTTCGTCACCCGTGTGACCTATCACACGATGATCCACGAACAGATGAACCGGTTCTATTCCGGTTTCCGCCGCGACGCCCACCCGATGGCGATCCTCTGCGGCACCGTTGGCGCCCTGTCAGCGTTCTATCATGACAGCACCGACATCTCCGATCCGCATCAGCGGATGGTCGCGTCGCTGCGCATGATTGCAAAACTGCCGACCATGGCTGCAATGGCCTACAAGTACCACGTCGGTCAGCCGTTCGTTTATCCGCGCAACGACCTCGGTTACGCAGCGAACTTCCTGCACATGTGCTTTGCTGTTCCGTGTGAAGAATACAAGGTGAACCCGGTTCTGGCGCGCGCCATGGACCGTATCTTCATCCTGCACGCTGACCACGAGCAAAACGCCTCCACATCGACCGTGCGTCTTGCCGGTTCTTCCGGTGCGAACCCGTTCGCATGTATTGCAGCTGGCATTGCCTGTCTCTGGGGTCCGGCACACGGCGGTGCCAACGAAGCAGCGCTGAACATGCTGTCCGAAATCGGTTCTGTTGACCGCATTCCGGAGTTTGTTGCCCGCGCAAAAGACAAGAACGATCCGTTCCGTCTCATGGGCTTCGGTCACCGGGTCTACAAGAACTATGATCCGCGCGCCAAGATAATGCAGAAGACCTGCCACGAGGTGCTCGGCGAACTCGGCATCAAGGACGATCCGCTCCTCGACATTGCGATGGAACTGGAAAAGATCGCCCTCAACGATCCTTATTTCGTCGAGAAGAAGCTCTATCCAAACATTGACTTCTACTCCGGCATCACGCTGCGCGCGCTCGGATTCCCGACAACCATGTTCACCGTGCTGTTCGCGCTTGCGCGGACCGTCGGCTGGATCGCCCAGTGGAAGGAAATGGTGGAAGATCCGTCTCAGCGCATCGGCCGCCCGCGTCAGCTCTACACAGGTGCTACCAAGCGCGACTACGTGCCGATCGATCAGCGCCGCTGATTGGTTGACGAACTGACCAGACCAAAGCCCCGGATCGCAGATCCGGGGCTTTTTTGTTTCTGAAGGGAAATGGCACCTACTAGATAAAGTCAGGTTCTCGCATCTCCGGCCTCATCTACCTAAAAGCACTTACGCAGTCGCCACAGCTTGTGCGTGCATGACCCGCATGTTGTAATTTTCAGGGATGGAGGAGCATCAATGCATGACCAACGTCACAAGCCGAAAAGACTGCAATCGCCGCACGAAGACGTGCTGGTCAATGATCTAATCCCTCGCGTCGCCCAGGAGCTGCACAAACGCTTTGCGGCCAGGCTCGCCGAAAAACCGGAGCCCTTGAGTAATTCCAAATCGCGATTTGAAGAAGTACCGCGCCTCCGGAGTGATCGGGCCCGCCGCCGCCTTCCGGTCCATACCCCGTTCAGAAGCCCTTGCGATGACTGCGAACGGTATCAGCGTGCTCCGCTGCCGTTCAACTTGCATCACGGGATCGCCACGCCGCCGACAGGCATTCGCTAGGCCTTCTACCGGCCAGCTCGAGACCCAGCAGCAACACTCTTTCAATGTCAGGGCGCCAGCAATGGGCTGACAAACCCTTCAGGTTTGACGGCAAGCACCGGGCATTTAAGGCTATTGACGATGTTCTCAGCCGTGTTGCCAATGAAAACGCCGCTGAGCCCCGTCCGCGCGACAGTTCCCATAACCACGAGATCCGCGTTTTGAATGTTGCTCTGAATTTCTATCACGCGTTCCACTGCGCCGCGGGCAAGGAGTGGCTGTAATACCACGTTCGAACTCGCCAATCGCTCACGCATTGTTTTGAGCAACCGGTGCATGGCTTCTTCGCGGATTTTCAACGTCTCCCGCACATAGTCATTGGCTGCCTTGCGCGCATCCCCGGTGTCGGAAAATGCCCAGACCATGCCCTCGCCTACCGCGTCCCAGGCATGAAGTATGATGATTTCTGACCCGGGCGCATGTGCAACACGCACCGCAGCTTCGACAACGCGCTGGTTCAGCATGTCCAGAGTGTCCGGTTCCGCCGCATCCCAGTTGTCCAAATCCACCGCCGCAATGATACGGCGCGGCGACGGCTCAGCGGTTCCGGACTGCAGCCAGACCGGACAGGGACATTTTCGCAAAAGATGCTGGTCGTTGCTTGCATGCAGGAAACCACTGACGCCGGTCAACGGCTCTGCTGCTTTCACCACAAAATCGCAGCCCGTTTCAGCAACATGCCTGATGATGTTCAGATACGCTTTTCCGACAACAACTTTAGGTTCGATCGCTTGATCCGGCAGAACCCTTTTGAGGTTCTCTTTCGCAGACTTTTGGGCACGGGTCACCATCTCTTCAATGATCGCGTTTTTATCGCGTCCGGCCAACCGGGCGATAATTGCGATGTCCTGCGGTGGCTCCACGCAAGCGATCACCTCTAACGCGGCCTCATACGCCTTTGCCAACCCGGCTGCGCTCTTGAGTGCGATCTGCGTATCTGTGTCATCGATTACGGCGAGTACTTTTTTTGGACGCCCGAGCTCCCCAATCATGCCGGCAGCTCCTTTTGACCTTCCGGATCTTGCAGACCAGGCAAAGAGGGAGCCACACGCCCGGCTATCATGTTTGCGGCCGCATAAGCTGCGTCACGGTAAGGCATCATGACGATATCAGCGTTGATCCTTGAGAGAGCCTCCGCAGTGACCTCGCGGTGAGCGGCAACCGCAACCCGGCCTTCAAACCCAAGATCACGGGCAGCTTTCAGCAAAGCAAATCGCGGGTCATCATGTGTCACACCGGTGTCGTGTTCCGGAACAGCCATAACGAGCCATTCCGCATTACCAAGTGGAAGATGTGCAAGAAACTCCGGATCCGTGGCATCCCCAAACAACACGTCATAGCCAAGCGCCCGGGCATTCCTGACAGCACCTGGACTGAAATCCACCCCCAGGATCCGTTTGCCATCCTCTTTCAAAGCGCTGGCAATCCCGAGCCCGTACCGCCCCAGACCAAACAGGATGACGTCATAGGACTTTGCAGACACGCTGCTTCCTTCGGGTTCGGCGGCCGTGTTGCGCCGTTCGAAGACCCCAAGGAACGGTTCGAGCGCGGCATAGAGCTGATGCGAGAAGGTGATCATGTAGGTCGATGCTGCGATTGTGACCAACCCGACAAGCGTCACCAGCCCAAGCGCGCGTTCATCCACATGGCCAATCGTCAACCCCATTGCCATGAAGATCAGGGAAAACTCGCTGATTTGGGCCACGGTCAAGCCGGCAAGAAACCCGGTCCGCTTGCGGTATCCCATGGCCCCCATGATCGCCAGAACGATCAGGGGATTGCCAATCAGAACGAACAAGGAGAGTACAATGGCAGGCCCCACACTCGCGCCCAGGACCGACAAATCCAGAGAAGCGCCGAGCGCGATGAAGAAGAACAGCAACAAGAAGTCACGAAGGCTGGCAAGACGTGCAGAAATCGCCTCGCGAAATGGGGTTGATGCCAGTGACACACCGGCTAATAGACCGCCCAGCTCCTTGCCAAATCCGAGGTAGTGACCGACGGCTGCGAGCAATGCCGCCCAGCCAATGGCAAAAGACACCAGCAGTTCCGGCGCCGTGGACAGTTTTTCAACGAGCGGATTGGCTACAAAGCGGATGAAGAACGCGACAAACAAAAGCGTCGCCAATCCATAGCCGAAGACCCGGAAAACATCGGCAAAGGCGCTGTCGCTGCCGCTCGCACTGCCGACACCAATCGCGGAAAGCGTGATCATGGCTACGACGACAACGACATCCTGAACGATCAGGAAACCAAGCGCGATCCGGCCGTGCAGCGCGTCGATCTCACGCTTGTCCGACAAGAGCTTCACAATGATGATCGTTGACGAAAAGGTCAGCGCGATGGCGACATATATCGCGGTGGTTGGTGTCATGCCAAGCGCAAGCGCGATCAGGAAGCCGAAGACGGTCGTGAAAAGGACCTGCCCCAGTCCGGTCACCAGTGCAACCGGGCCGAGAGTTCGGACAAGATTGTAGTCCAGTTTCAGTCCGACGAGAAACAAGAGGACCGCAATTCCTAGTTCCGCCAGCAGATCGATCTGGGCGTCTGACTGCGCAATTCCAAGGACCGAAGGACCGGCAAGGATGCCAACGGCGATAAAGCTGACGATCAGGGGCTGCCGCAACAACAGACCAACAAAACCGACACCTGCTGCAAGAACGAGCAGAGCTGCGATCTCGTAAAAGATATAGCCCTCAATCGCCGCTGCCATGATTGAAATCCTCTCTGGTTGCCGCCGGTTACAACGTCATCACAATGCGGCCGTCGATTTTGCCCTGCTCCATCCTGCCAAAGATGTCGTTGATGTTGTCGAGTGACTCTGTGGCGTAATGCGAAGCAACTTTTCCCTCTGCGGCAAATGCCAGGCTTTCAGCGAGATCCGCCCGTGTTCCGACGATCGAGCCCCGGATGGTTTTCCGGTTGAGAACAACGTCAAAGATGTTAAGCGGGAAATCACCGGGCGGCAGACCGACAAGGCTCATGGTCCCGCCGGGAGCCAGCATGCCGACCGCTTGAGAAAAAGCTGAATTCGAGACGGCCGTTACCAAAACGCCGTCTGCGCCGCCCAATCGGGTCAGCTCAGCCACCGGGTCTTGCGTCTTGGCATTGATCGTGACTTCGGCGCCCAAATCTGAGGCAAGCCTCAGCTTGTCATCAGCAACGTCCACGGCAATAACATGCAGACCCATTGCCTTGGCGTACTGCACCGCGAGGTGCCCCAATCCACCGACACCGGATATCACGACACTTTTTCCCGGGCGGAGCTCACATTCCTTCAGGCCTTTATAGACCGTGACGCCCGCACACAGGATCGGCGCGGCCGGCGCGAAATCGACCCCGTCCGGAATATGCCCGACATAGACCGGATCAGCCTCGACATATTCGGCGAACCCGCCATTGACGGTGTATCCGGTGTATTGCGGATCGGTCCGGCAAAGGGTTTCCCATCCGGTTATGCATGAGTTGCAGTGGCCGCAAGCATGATGAAGCCAGGGCACCCCAACACGGTCACCCTCTTTCACAGACGTCACACCGCGTCCGACCTCGGCAACGTAGCCGACACCTTCATGGCCCGGGATGAAAGGCGGTTCAGGCTTGACGGGCCAATCGCCTTTGGCGGCATGGAGATCGGTATGGCACACACCGCTGGCTTCGATCTTGACCACGATGTGGCCTTCTCGAGCGCCTGGTTTTTCGACCTCTCTGATTTCCAGTGGCTTGCCAAATCCCGTGACCACTGCAGCTTTCATTTTGGGCATTGCTTGTCCTCGTGATTTTGAGTGGAAGTTTTTGCGTGCCTTCGGTGCACAAGCTCTCAAATGCGTGTGCCTTCGGTTCGCGCGTTTTGTTCGTGGTATGACTGTTTGCGCCAATTACTCAGCGGGCAATTTTCGGCGTTCGCCGATTAAACAGACTGTGCAGCAGTAACTAAAAGCATTGGCCGACTGGCTTATTTCCAACTGGGAGCTCTGGTCGCGTGTTCGTTCACAAAGGCCTCCAGGTCTTTGACCGCCACGCGAAACTCCCGGCCGAGCTTCACGGCCCGCAGTTCCTGTTGATGGATCCAGGTCCGTACTGTTGGTTCTCGCACCTTCAGGAGTTCAGCGATTTCATGCGTTGTCAGAAAAGGTTTGCTCAGCATTTTCAGCTCCGATGTGTGCTCACCGTATCTGTAGGCAGCTCAAGAGCCATTGATCCTCGTCAAACACCCTCAACTATTTCCAAAAATGCTCAAACGACATCAGTACGGCTCACGTTCCAAGAGAAAAGACCAATTGGTAGGCCAGTAGATGGCATGCAGCCCGGCTCAAACATTAAACTCTTTTAATTGGTAACGTTATTGCCGACTTCCCATCTCAAAGTTGTCTTTGGATGAACCTGCCATTTCCTGGAGGAGAGAAGTATGTTGAGACCTGCCGCTTTTGCCATTGCTGCCGCGCTCGCAGCGACCGCCGTGTCCGCCACCGCGGCGACAAAGCCTTCTGCTGAACTGACGGAGAAGGAGGTCACTGCCCTGAAAACCGCCTGGGGCGAAGGCATCGTCAACATCGGCAAGGTGCATTCGGACGGTGGAGACTATAAAGCGGCGGCAACAAACCATATCGAGCAGTTTTATGCTTACGGCGACCGCCCTGTCCTTTTCAAGCCGACGCTCGCCAGTGAAGATCAGTTCCGGGGAGACTTTGACGCGGCCCTCTCCTATTTTGTGGGCGGCGATATCTCCGAGGACAATGGCTTTGCGATCGCGCCTTATACCAATGTCCGCTGGGAACCGGAGGGCATGGTGATCAACGGCGCAACTGCCATGACCATGGGCAACTACTACTTCATGACCACTGATGGAACAGAAGTGAAAGTTGAATACACCTTTGGTGTTGAGCGGATGGAAGATGGCGATCTGAAGATCGTGCTGCACCACTCATCTGTTCCTTTTTCGCCAAGCTGAGAGCTGCAAAGGACCCTGTAACACTCTGGGAGGCGTTGGCAGCGCGCCAAAGCCTCCCAACGTGTTTTCCAACCCATGCCTCCCACTGTTCGGCTTGATCAAGATCCGCTCAAACGGGGCCGCGATACCGGAACAAACCCATACAAATTTCATATCTTTTGGAATGAATGACGGCGGGAATCGTCATCCATTTGAAATCTAAATTTGCATAGATCTGATGGGTACGGGCGTTTCAATCAAAGCGATGAAACGGTCGTTCGGATCATCGCTTTGACAGCTAAATAGTTGCAGCTATAGTCAATGCGACCCTGGCGGGTGCCAACCAAAAATTCTTAGCCAAGACCGAGAACGGTCGCTAGCCTGGAGGAGCCTTCAATGGCCAACATCGACACCAAAGATTTGTCGTTCGATGAATTTGACGAGGTCGTAAATCCCCGTCCCGAAGAAAATGATTTTGACCGGATCGTTGAATCGGCCATCAGCCGACGCGGCTTTCTGGGCGGCGTTTTGGCATTTGGCAGCTTTACCGCCCTTGGCACGAGCCTGGTACCGACCGGTGCAAAAGCCTCGGATGGCCGCTTTGCCTTTACCCAGATCCCGACTTCGACAGCCGATGCAGTTGTTGTCCCGGAAGGCTACAAGTCTGAGGTTCTCGTGCAGTGGGGTGATCCGCTCTGGTCCGGTGTGCCGGAATTTGATGATGCGACCCGCGGCACGGCGGACAGCCAGGCCCGCGCGTTCGGCGACAATACGGACGGCATGGACGTGTTCTCCCATGACGGCAAAACGCTACTCGTCGTCAACAATGAATACACCAACCGCGACATCATCGCGCTGAGCGCCGAAGACAAGCGCATCATGGCCGAAGACGACATTGCCAAGGGTATGATGGCCCACGGCATTTCCGTTGTTGAAATCGCCAATGACGGTGGTGCCTGGAAAATCGTCAAGGACAGCCCGTACAATCGCCGCATCACGCCGCAAAGCGAGATGGAGCTGACCGGACCGGCCGCTGGCCATGACTTGATGAAGACCGAAGCCGATCCGACCGGCACCAAGTCTCTTGGGACCTGGAACAACTGCGGCAACGGCGTCACCCCATGGGGCACGTATCTGACCTGTGAAGAAAACTTCAACGGCTATTTTTCCGCTCCGGAAAATCCGGACCACGAAGTAACTCCGGAACTTGCTCGGTATGGCGTGTCTGCAACGGACTGGGGTTACAACTGGGCCGTAATTGAAGATCGTTACGATGTCTCCAAGCATCCGAACGAGCCGAACCGCGCCGGTTATGTTGTCGAGATCGATCCGACCGACCCGACCTCTACACCTAAAAAACGCACTGCACTTGGCCGTTTCAAACACGAAAACGCCGAAGCCGTGGTCAACAATGATGGCCGCATTGTCGTTTACATGGGCGATGATGAACGCGGCGAGTTTGTCTACCGCTACGTTTCCAACGGTGTTTACGCACCGGGTGCTTCGACTGACGAACTCCTGAACGACGGCATTCTTTATGTTGCGAAGTTCAGCGACAATGGCACCGGCGCATGGGTCGCCTTGACCCCGGAAACAACCGGCATGGATCAGGCTGAAATCCATATCCATACCCGCCAGGCAGGCTCCAAAGTCGGCGCGACCACCATGGATCGTCCGGAATGGATCTCCGCCAATCCGAAGGCTCCGGAAATCTACTGCTGCCTGACCAATAACAAGAACCGTGGTGTCAAGCCGAATGCCGGTGGCGATGACACATCCGTCAACGGTCCGAACCCGCGCGAGAAGAACAACTACGGGCAGATCGTGCGCTGGCGCCCGGATGGCGGCGACCATACAGCTCCGGGTTTCACCTGGGATCTTTATGTTCTTGCGGGCAACCCATCCGTCCATTCAGATGCCTATGCCGGCTCCGCGAACATCAACGAAGAAAACATGTTCAACTCGCCGGACGGATTGGCCTTCGACTCCAACGGACTGGTCTGGATCCAGACGGATGGCAACTACAAGAACGAAGGCGACTTCGCCGGTCAAGGCAACAACCAGATGCTTGCCGGCGACCCGGTTACCGGTGAAATCCGCCGCTTCATGGTTGGTCCGAACGAGTGTGAAATCACCGGTCTGACCTGGAGCCCGGATCGCCGGACAATGTTTGTCGGCATCCAGCACCCGGGCGAGCGTGGCAACAGCCACTGGCCGGCTGGCGGCACGTCTGTTCCGCGGTCCGCGATCATCGCAGTGACCCGGGAAGATGGCGGCCTCGTTGGCTAACGCCGTTTCCCTGAAGCAAAACAAAAGGGCGCCAAGCGGCGCCCTTTTTCATTTCGGTCTTGTGCGTGCTTATCCGAGCTGAGCGAGCACTTTTTCTGCAACAGCCTCAGAACTTGCCGGGTTCTGGCCGGTGATCAAATTGCCGTCTTCGACCGCAAATGAAGACCAGCTGGCCACACTTTCATATGCCCCGCCCTTTGCCTTCAACTCATCTTCGAGAAGGAATGGAACCACATTGGTCAGGCCAACGGCGTCTTCTTCGGCATTTGTGAAACCGGCAACCTTTCGGCCCTTCACAAGCGGTGCTCCGTCTGGTGTCTTGGCATTAAGAAACACTGCCGGCGCGTGACAGACCGCGCCAACCGGTTTGCCCGCGTTGAAGAAGGTCTCGATCAGGCCAATGGACGTCGTGTCATTGGTGAGATCCCACAAAGGGCCATGGCCGCCCGGGTAGAAGATCGCGTCATAGTCCGCAGCGTTTACGTCATCCAGTTTCAGGGTGTTTGCCAAAGCCTTCTGGGTTTCCGGGTCAGCATCAAACCGGCGGGTTGCGTCGGTTGCCGCAGACGGATCGGAACTCTTTGGATCGATTGGCGGCTGGCCGCCCTTCGGCGAAGCAAGCGTGATATCCGCACCCGCATCCTTAAAGGCGTAGTAAGGGGCGGCAAATTCTTCGACCCAGAAGCCGGTTTTTTGACCGGTGTCGCCAAGATCCTCATGGCTGGTCAGAACAATCAGAACCTTTTTGTCAGATACCTGCGGCATTAAAAATCTCCGTTGTCAAAAATGGATGGACAATCTGTCCGGCTTGACCTTGATTTAATTCGCTCACCCAGTAATACCAATGGTAAATTAATTGACCCTAATGTCATAATTATTGATACAAATTTGGGAGCATGGTGCGCATGGAGGCGTCAATCGAACACCTCAAGAGCCTAATGGTTTTTGCGCAGGTGGCAGACAGCGGGTCGTTCAGCGCAGCCGGTCGGCATCTCGGCCTCACCCGCGCCGTTGTCAGCTATCACGTGAACAAACTGGAAGACGCCTACGGGCTCAGTCTTTTTCACCGGGCACCGCGCAGTCTGAAGATCACCGAAGCAGGGGCGAAGCTGCTCGGCCATTGCCGGGTCATCATGGATGAGACCGCGGCAGCTCAGCGGGCAATAGAGCGCTACAAGCAGGAGCCGGAGGGCGCTTTACGCATTTCTTGCCCTGTGAGCGTTGGCCTTAACCACATGGTTCCGGTTCTCGGCGCCTTTCACAAGCTCTATCCGAAGATCAAGCTCAATGTCAGTTTCTCAGACACGGTCGTCGACATTCTGGAAGAGGGCTTTGATCTTGCAATCCGTGGCGCCCCCCTGCCCGATTCAGACCTGAAGGCCACACGCCTCGCAACAATAACAACCTGCCTGTGTGCGGCCCCCAGCTATTTTCTAGCCCGATCCCGGCCCAAAACCATCGATGATCTGAGTGATCATCAATGGGTGCTGCACATGAACAAGCAGAAGGTGGAGATCCTCGTCCCCGGAGGCGCCTCGAAAATCTTCGAACCGGAGGGAAGCATCACCACCAACAACGCCGTTGCGCGCACAGCCTTTGTGGAGGCAGGCCACGGCATCGGACGCATCCCGCGCTATGATGCGGACCCCAAAATTCGGGCAGGCCTTTTGGAGGAGGTTCTTCCGGGCATACAACTGCCGGAAATCGCCATCTATGGCGTCTTTCCACCGGGGGCTGCCATGTCCAGCAACCTCCGCCTCCTGCTCGATTTCACAAAGCAGGCTTTTCACAAATGATTACGACTGTAGTGATTTCAGACGTGTCAGCGCCTAAAAGGCTTTCAAACACCCGATAACGACGTCTGCTGCGGCCGCGCTTTGGCTGTAGCCATCCGACAACCGCATGACGTCATCTAGGCGGCTAAGGTCAGCGACCTGTGCCGCGCGTTCAGGACTGTCCGTGAGATAGCTCGTCAGAAGGGTTGCAAGCACATCCGGCTGAACCTGATCATCAAGAAATTCGGGAATCGCCTTTGTCCCCAGGATGATGTTTGGGAGTACAAAAGAGTCGACGCTGGCAAATTTGAAGACCTTGTTGAGGTCATTGAGCCTGCGGAAGAACCAATCCACCTTGTAGGCCACGACCATCGGCACACCGGCAAGCGCCAGCTCCAGTGACACAGTACCGGATGCTGCCAGAGCTGCATGCGCACTCCGGAAGGCCGCCCGTTTTGCGTCAAGGCCGGTCACGATGTCCGGCTGGACTGGCCAGTTGGCAACGCCCTGCCGGATCCGGTCTTCAAGATGGGCAACCGCAGGCAGGACCACCCTCACCTCCGGCATATCCGCCTTCACCCGCGCAATTGTCTCGCCAAAGACGTCGAGAAGCCGTGTGATTTCGCTTCCCCGGCTGCCCGGCAAGACCAACAGGACTTTCTCGTCAGCCTCCAACGGCGCGCGTTCCCCTTCAGACGGGCGCAAGAGTTCAACGTTTTCACTAAGCGGATGACCGACATAATGCGTGCGCGGTCCGCCGAGCTTCTTATGCACTGCCGGTTCGAACGGCAACAGCGCAAGCAACTCGTCGACATAGACGCTCATTTTTTTTGCCCGTCCCGGCCGCCACGCCCAGACCGACGGCGATACGTAACCGACAACAGGAATGTGCGGCGCCCGTTTGCGCACGCGTTTTGCAACGTTGTGGGTGAAGTCCGGACTGTCGATGATGATCAGAACATCGGGCTTTGCAACGATGGCAGCGTCGACGGTCTGATAGACGCGCTTCACGATCAACGGCAAGCGCGCGAGCACCGCAGACAGTCCCATGACCGAGACATCGGACATGTCGAAGAAGCTGGTGAGCCCAAGAGACGTCATGCGTTCTCCGCCGACACCGCAATACCGCACGCCGGGACCGAGTTTTTCGTTCAGCGCCTTGATCAGTTCCGAGCCGAGTTGATCGCCAGATTCCTCACCGGCCACAATACAAATGGTGGGCATAACGTTGGCCGCTGGCGTCGTCATTCGGCGGGACCTTGAGACAAGGCAGACTGGTCAATGCCGATGACGAACAGACCTGCACGATCTGCCTGCGCAAGTGTTTCCTCCCGATCAGAAATCAAGGCGCCGCCTGCTTCAATCGCAATGCCTGCCAGCCCCGCCGCTTCGGCCCGCTCAATCGTCCGTGGTCCGATGGTGGGCAGATCCACCCGCAAATCCTGATTGGGTTTGGCGGTCTTTACCAGAACACCGGTCTTGTTCTTTGCACGGATCCGGCCGCTGCCGCGCAAATCTGCGCAGCGTTCGAGCATGGCGTCGGTGCCTTCCGCGCCTTCCAAAGCAACAACCCGGCCACCAATGGCCACAGCCGCCTGTCCAATATCGAGTTCACCCAGTTTCTGGGTCGCGGTCAAAGCAAGCTGAATGTCGTGCCAATCGGTGTCGCGCGGCTGGGTCTTTCCCAAAACGCCGCTGGCTGCGAGAAGCCCGGGTGCAACATCCTTGATCCCCACCACGCGAAATCCCTCTACCTCGAAAAGACCGATAACCTTGGTCAGCAGACTGTCATCACCACCGGCAAGCGCGCGAATAATGGTCGGCAACCGGCGCAGCGTGCCCAGATCCCCCAGAATGGACGCAAAATCCGGGCGTTTCGAGACACCACCAATCAACATCACATCCCGGCAGCCACTCTTGTTCAAAAAGGCATAGAGCCGGCCAATTTCTCCCCAGCCGAGCTCGGCAGAGGCGAGCGACCGTGTTGCTGCATCGGCCTCCCCACGGATCGCGACAACCTTGCACTCCCGGCCTGCAGCCGCCAGGGCATTGGCGACTTGCAACGGTATTCGGCCATTGCCGGCAATTAATGCGACCGGAGCATGGGAGGCGGTTTCGGCCAATGTCATGTCCAATGTCCGCTTAAGCAGGTGTGCAGAAGCGCCGGTCTTCCTCTTCAAGGATGAAGTCGGTCACTTTCTTTACCAGCGGCTGATCTTGAGTGGTTCCAGCAATTGCCTCGGCGCGCGTGCGCAAAGTGCCTTCGTTGCTCTCGAACAGCGCCTTATAGGCCGCCCGCAAGGCGTGAATTTGCTCACGCGGGAAATTCGCGCGTTTCAATCCGATCAGGTTAAGTCCGCCAAGGTTCGCCCGGTTACCGGTCACCATGCCAAACGGAATGAGGTCGTTCTCAAGGCCGGCCATGCCGCCGACAAAGGCATTGTCGCCAATCCGTGTGAATTGAATAACAGCGGACCCGCCACCGAAAATCACGTTGCTGCCGACGGTTACGTGACCTGCGATCATCACGTTGTTGGACAAGATGACCCGGTCACCAAGGTGACTGTCATGTCCGACATGGGAATTTGCAAGAAACGCACAATTGTTGCCGATGGTCGTGCTCAGTCCGCCGCCCTCGGTGCCCGGATTGATCGTCACGCCTTCACGGATGATGCAGCCTTCGCCGATCGTCAGAGTGGCGGCCTCGCCACGGAACTTCAGATCCTGTGCCTGATGACCAACCGATGCGAACGGGAAGATGGCGGTGCCAGCGCCAATGGTCGTGTCACCGGCAAGCGCGACATGAGATTTCAGTTCGACGTTGTCGCCAAGTGTCACCTGAGACCCAATGACACAATAAGGGCCAATACGCACGCCGGCGCCGATATTTGCACCGTCTTCAATGATCGCTGTTGGATGGATATCAGCCATAATTCCTCACGCGTCTACCAGCATCGCGCTGACCTCGGCTTCGGCGACTTTTGCGCCGTCAACCATGGCAACCGCATCGAACTTCCAGATGTTGGCACGTTGCTTGATTTTCTTGACGTGAAAATGGACCTGATCGCCCGGCTCCACAGGTTTGCGGAACTTGGCCCTATCGATGGTCATGAAATAGACCAGTTGCGGCGGGGCATCGGCACCGCGCGCATGAACACACAAAGCGCCTGCCGTTTGCGCCATGGCTTCGATCAACAGAACGCCCGGGAAAATTGGCCGTTCCGGGAAGTGGCCCTGAAACTGCGGCTCGTTGATGGTGACATTCTTGATGCCGATGCAGCTGTTGTCGCCGTCCATCTCGATGATCCGGTCAATCAGCAAAAACGGATACCGGTGCGGCAACAGCTTCATGACTTTCATGATGTCCGCTGTTGCGAGCGTTGTTTTTTCTGTTTCGTCCATTCTTCGCCCCTTGGCGGAGGTCCGCCAAAACTCTTCAAGTAATTGGATGTGTGAACTGCTGTCCGTTTACGATTTGCCGCCGCGTTCTGCAAGTTTTCTGACCGCAGCAACTTCGCGGAACCATTGTTTCACAGGTTTTGCGGGCGTTCCGCCATAACGTCCGCCGGCCTCCAGGCTTTCGCTGACAACGCTGACCGCCGCAACCTGAGCGCCCATGCCGATGGTCACGTGGCCGCCCACACCGCTCTGTCCGCCAATCGCCACATAATCTTCAAGCGTTGCGCTGCCGGAGATACCGACCTGGGAGACTATGACGCAATGACGGCCAATGACGACATTGTGGCCAATCTGGACCTGGTTATCGATCTTCGTGCCTTCACCAATCACTGTGTCGCGGTTAGCCCCGCGGTCAATGGTGGTGTTGGCGCCAATCTCCACGTCATCCTGTATCACAACCCGCCCGACTTGCGGCACTTTCAAGTGCCCGCCCGGACCCATGGCGTAGCCGAAGCCATCTTGCCCGCAGCACACACCGGGGTGAAGATAAACGCGATTGCCCAAGATTGAATGCTGGACGGAACAATTGGCGCCAATGACACAGTCACGGCCGATACGCACACCTGCCCCGATCACCGCATTGCTGCGAATGACAGTCCCTGCACCAATTTCTGCGCCTGCCCCGATAACCGCCCCAGTTTCTACGCACACACCGTCTTCAAGACTTGCAGTCTCATCGACCGATGCGCGCTCGGATACGCCTTCGACACCATGATCACGCGGAACCATTGCCTCGGGAAAGAGATGAGCCAGCACTTTGGCCCAAGACCGGTAGGCGTCCTTGCACACAAGCGCAGCAACGCCTGCGGGAACCTTTTCCTTGTGGCGTGTACTAACCAGGCAGCCGGCTGCCGCAGTGGTGGTTAGCGCGTCGAGGTAGGCCGTATTGTCGAAAAACACCAGCATGCCCGCACCGGCGTCTTCAAGCGGGGCAACTCCGGTGATTTCGGTTTCCGGTGCACCGTTCACCAGTTCGGCCTCTGCCCAACCGGCAATATCGCCGAGGCGTATACCTTCTGGAAAGTGAAAGAATTTCGGCTCGGACATCGGCATATCCTCTTTTGAACACCTGCGGTCCGGTTTGACCGTAACAAAAACGGCCGCCGTTTGATGCGGCGGCCGTCGGTTTTTGGGTAGAAACCGCTTCTTAGAAGGTGGTGCCACCACTCAGGCGGAACACCTGGGTGCGGTCAGAGTCTTCTTTCAGGAGCGGGTAAGCAAAGTCTGCCTTGAGCGGACCGAATGGCGACTGCCACCGGATACCGAAACCGACTGAAGCACGCAGGTCAAATCCATTGGAAAGGATCCGGCCGCCGCCAGCTTCAACGATATCAACCAATTCGTTGTCGGCATCCCACAGAGAGCCGGCATCGGCAAACAGTGCACCACCAAGACCCAGTTCTTTCGGAATGCCCGGGATCGGGAACTGTGCTTCAGTTGTCGCCGCAAAGTACCAACGGCCGCCGATCGCGTCGTCGGAAGTCGCATCGCGAGGGCCGATACCCCGGTTTTCAAAGCCGCGGATCAGGTTACCACCAAGCATGAACTGCTCGGACACCCGAAGACGCTCATTGAGGCCGATGATGTTACCACCACGGAACTGAACGCTGCCGACGAGGCCGTAGTCAGCGAGGATTTCCTTGTAGGCACGTGCCTGGATTTCACTCTTGATGTACTGGCTGTCACCACCAACACCGGCAAATTCCTGTCTGAAGGAGGCATAGATGCCGTCCGTCGGGTTCAGGTTGCGGTCAAGCGTGTTGTAGCGCAGCTCATAACCAACCAGCGAGGTCAGGTATGTTCCAAGGGAGTCACAGACAGCCAGCGAGAGGTTGGCAGTGCTACAGTTATTGATCCCGGTCGAGCCATATTTGCCGTCGGTGTTCTTCTCTTCGTAGATTGCATAGAACAGACGGAGTGTTGTCTCATCTTCGCGCAGCGGCAGGGTAAAGCCGAAGCCACCGCCTGTCCGCTCTTCGTCAAAAGACCGGTAGCTGTTGGCATCATTCACCTGACGGTAGACATCGAGGTCCAGCGCGACCCGGCGGCCCATGAAGAACGGCTCGATGAACCGGAACTCGTAGGTCTGGGTATCGGAACCACCACCAACACCGATTTTAACGTACTGGCCACGGCCCAGGAAGTTGCGCTCGGTCAGGGAGATGTCACCGACCACACCATCGGTCGTGGAGTAACCGATACCGAAGGAGATTTCACCGGTCGGCTTTTCTTCAACCTGCACGTTCACAATCACGCGATCCGGTGCACTGCCCTGCTGGGTCGTGATGGATACACGCTCGAAAAAGTTCAAGTTGCGCAAACGGCGCTCAGCCTTGTCGATCAGGGCGCGGTTGAACGCATCGCCTTCAGCAACGTCAAACTCGCGGCGGATGACATACTCACGGGTCCGGTCGTTGCCGATGATGTTGATGCGCTCAACATACGCCCGCGGGCCTTCTTCGATGTAGTAGATCAGGTCGATCGTGTTGTTTTCGTAGTTCCGTGAACCACGCGGACGAACACGGGCAAACGCATAACCTTCTTCAGAAACACGGAGCGTAATGTCTTCAACGGACTGCTCGACGCGCAGGGCGTTGAATGTCCGGCCGCTGCGGGTCCGCACCAGCCGGCGCAGATCTTCCGGATCAACTTCGGCGATCGTGGAAACCACCTCAACGTTGCCGACATCGTAGCGATCGCCCTCATCCACCGTGAAGGTCACGTAGAAGATGTTGTTCTCGCGGTCGAGATCAGCACTTACGGAGACGATACGGAAATCCGCATAGCCCTTGTTGTTGTAGTATTGGCGCAGCAGCTCTTCGTCCGCAGCCAGACGATCAGGGTCGTATGTGTCGGTGCTGCGCAACCAGCTCAGCAACCCACTCTCGCGGGTCCGGATCACATCCCGAAGACGGCCGTCGCTGAACGAGTTGTTGCCGATGAAGCTGATGCGTTCCACACCGGTCTTCGCACCTTCATTGATTTCAAAGACCAGATCGACACGGTTCTGCCCGCGCTCAATGATCTTCGGCTCAACGGCAGCGCCATAACGGCCGCTGCGGCGGTAAGCTTCCAAAATGCTCTGGACGTCGGACTGGACTTTAGCGCGAGAGAGCATGGACCGCGACTGGGAACGAACAGCCGTAGCAAGCGCATCGTCCTTGATCTTCCGGTTCCCCTCAAAGGAGACGCGGGTGATCATCGGGTTCTCGGTCACGGTCACGATGACGGTGCTGCCACGTGGGGTGATTTCTACCGTGGCAAACAAACCGGTTGCATACAGCGCCTTCAAAGACTCATCGACATCAGCCGCGCCATAGGAGCGGCCGGGAACGATGGTCATGTAGCTGATGACCGTATCCTCCTCGATCCGGCTCGTGCCGCGAACTTCGATGTTGCGCGCAACAGCGGCTTCCGCCTGCGTTGCCCCCGCGAACGGACCAAAGTTGCCCGGAACAAACGATCCGGCTGAGAGAACCGCGGTCGCCAAAATTGCGGCTCTCAAGTGTTTCTGCAATCGCTGCATCAGTGCGCTATGCCTTTGTTTTTTAAAACCCCGTCTCGGAATTCATCCGATCACCCCCGGAGAATCCCAAAAATCGATCCATGTTTTATAGGTTTTTACCGATAACGCAACAGCAGTTGGACGCCGAAATCGATTTAGTCAGAGGACGTTGCGTCAATGTCACGGCTCCCCGCTTAAAGGCTCATTAATCGCCAGATATCGTTCCAAGTCGCGAACACCATAAGCATTAGTACGAGGCCCAAACCGATGCGAAATCCGACTTCCTGCACCTTCTCGTTGAGTGGTTTTCCACGGATAGCTTCAGCCGCGTAGAACACCAGATGGCCACCGTCGAGAATCGGGATTGGGAGCAGGTTGATAAAACCGATCGACACAGACAGAAAACCAGCGAGACTGATGAGCTCAATCAAGCCGAACTGAGCGACCGTTCCGGACACCTGCGCAATTTGTATCGGCCCACCCAATTGTTTTGCCGATTGCTCGCCGGCAAAGATCTCGCCGATGAAATTCACGGTATCGTAGATGATCTTGTAGGTACGCAGCACACCTTCCCAAAGCGCGCCGCCAACACCGAGCTGCTTCAAGATACGGGTATTTTCGTCACTTGCGATTGCCACACCAATGCGCGGCTCCCGGTACTCAACACCGAACTGATTGACGTCGGTGACGTAAACGGGCACCACTGTCGCTGTGAGCTCGGCCCCATCCCGCTCGATCCCGAGGACCAGCGGCTGGTCCGGATTATGGCGCACTGTCCATTTCAAATCTTCAAAATAAGACAATGGCTTGTCATTGATCGACAGGATCCGGTCACCTGTCTGAATACCGGCTGTTTCGGCAGCTGAACCCTCGATAACCGAGGAGACGACCGGCAAGAGCTGCGGCTTTCCGTAGGCCATGAAGATCCCGGCAAAAATGATGACCGCCAAGATAAAATTGGCGATCGGACCGGCAGCCACGATCGCTGCACGCTGCCACACGGGTTTTGCGATGAAGGCTGTTCTGCGCTCTTCCTCGCTCATGCTGGCAATGTATTCCCGGTCCGGAACACTCGCGGCATTCTCGTCACCGGCAAATTTCACATAGCCGCCAAGGGGAATAAGCGACACTTTCCAGCGCGTGCCGTGTTTGTCGTACCAGCCAAACAATTCCCGTCCAAAACCAACGGAAAAAGCATCCACCTTCACATTGCACCACCGCGCAACGGCAAAGTGGCCGAGCTCATGAAAGAAGACGACGATCGTCAGAACAAACAGGAACGGCACCATATAGCCGATCAGAAGGTCGTAGGCAGAGCCAAATATTTCCATGAGATTTCCGATTGTTCCCGCACAGTCCTTAAGCGCTACCTTAATAGCAATGGAATTACGGCACGTTAATGATCCAGCATTCGTTTCGCACCGGATAAATTAGGCGGCGCGGCTTGAAATCCAATGCCCAGTCCAAACACGGGCTTCCTGATCCAGCGCCAAAACGTCTTCTACCGTCGCAGCTGGTGCAAGCTTTCCTTTGGCAGAAAACGCCGATAGCGCCTCTTCGACGGCTGCCGGGATGTCCATAAACCCGATCGCGCCCTTCAGAAAGGCCGCAACAGCTGTTTCGTCGGCGGCATTTAGAACCGCTGGCGCTGTACCGCCCGACCGGAGCGCCTCCAGCGCGATCCGCAGTGCCGGGAACCGCTTCATGTCCGGTACCTCAAACGTGAGCGATCCGAGTTTCGCCAAATCCAGGCGCTCGACCGGTGCTTGCATCCGGCGCGGATAGGCCATGCAATGCGCAATCGGTGTGCGCATATCGGGACTGCCGAGCTGCGCAAGAAGCGATCCGTCGCGGTATTGGACAAGCCCGTGAACCGCAGATTGCGAATGAACAAGAACATCCAACTGATCAGCACTCACTGGAAAAAGGTGATGAGCCTCAATAACTTCAAGACCCTTGTTCATCATCGTAGCGCTGTCGATGGAGATCCGCGCGCCCATATCCCAATTCGGGTGTTTGAGCGCTTGCTGTGGTGTCACCCGCACCATATCTTCAAACGCCATCGTTCGGAACGGGCCGCCAGACGCAGTCAGAATGACCTTTTCTATGCTGTCCGGGTGAGAGGCCTCGAAGACCTGGAATATTGCGTTGTGCTCACTGTCGACCGGCAGGATTTCGGCGGCCTCTGCCGCAATCTTGCCCATGAACAGGTCCCCTGCGCACACCAGGCACTCCTTGTTGGCGAGCGCAATTCGCCGCCCGGGCTTAATAGCTGCCATGGTTGGCAAAAGACCGGCCGCGCCCACAATTGCGCCGATGACAAGATCTGTATCCCGGTCGACCGCCTCAAGCACAGCTTGATCACCGGACGCGCTCTCGATCCCGCTTCCAGAAAGCCGGTTTTTCAGATCCTCATAATTGCTCGGATCGGACAAAATAGCGGATTTGGCCTTCAAACGGAGCGCCATCTCCGCCAAGGCGTCAGCGCTTGAATTGGCAACCAAGGCAACAACTTCAAAGCGTTCGGGATTACGTGCAATCAAATCCGCGACGCTCTGGCCGATTGATCCGGTCGCGCCAAGAACTGTAACGCGAACCAATTTTGCCGGATAGTCTTGCTCTTGTTCCGCCGTCAACGGCACTCTCCCACTCAGAATAGAGCCAAGCTGTTTAAAGGATCTGCAAACGTGCCACCGGCGACCAGGCCGATCAGCACCGCAAAGATAGCAGCGGCGACCAAGCCATCAATCCGATCCATGATACCGCCATGTCCGGGTATTAGCTGGCTGGAATCTTTAACACCAAATCGGCGTTTGATCGCAGATTCCAACAAATCACCGGCTTGTGAGACAATTGACAGGATAGCCGCAAGCACGGCCCAGGTCACAAGTTGACTGGCTCCGCTGATTGCCGCGACGCCGACACCGAAAACGATTGCGATGGTAAGGCCGCCGATTGCACCAGACCAGGTTTTCTTCGGCGACACCTTTGCCCAGAGTTTGGGGCCGCCAATTGCCCGGCCGGTGAAATAAGCAAAGATATCTGTCGCCCAAACCACAAAGAACAAAAAGAAAGTGAAGACCAGACCGCCAGTGCCTGCCCGCAAGGACAAGAGCGCTGTCAGGGCTAGGCCGCTGTAGACGATACCTTCCGCCCCCCAGCGCCCTTCCCTGGAAAAACCGGACAAAACCAGCGTCGCAGCCGCGCCAGCAGCCACGACCAACAGTCCCTCAACGTGAAAACCGAAAAGCTTCAGACCACATGCTCCGACGAGGGCTACCTGCCCGGCGATCGCGGGAACCGATGTCTGCTTGGTCCCGGTGATCGTAAACCACTCTGACAGGAAAAGAATAGCAGCCGCCAACACAAGGACCGCATAGGCCCATCCGCCCAGATAAATCAGTCCAAGAACCAGTGGCCCCAAAACCGCTGCAGACAGAACCCGCAGCTGCAGATTGCTTTTCGTCTTGGCTGGAAGGTCTTGATCAGGCATTACCTTTTAACGGCCTTAAAGTGCCTGCGCGGTGACACCACCGTACCGCCGATCCCGGTTGCCGAAGCACTCCAGCGCCTGATCCAGCGCAGCTTCATCGAAATCGGGCCACATGAGATCCGAGAAATAGAACTCTGTGTAAGCCGCCTGCCATAAGAGGAAATTTGAGAGGCGGAGTTCGCCACTTGTGCGCACGATCAGATCAGGATCAGGTAGTCCCGCTGTGTCGAGCTCGGCGGAAATATGGGCTTCCGTTATGGCGCTTGGTTCGATTTCGCCGCGCGCAACCTTCTCACACAACTTTTTCACCGCAGCTGTCAGCTCCTGCCGCGCGCCGTAGTTGAAGGCAACAACCAGCTCCATGCCCGTGTTGTTGCGGGTCAGCTCCTCGGCATCTAGCAAAAGCTTGAGGATCCCAGCGTCGAGATTATCACGCTCGCCGATAATGCGGATGCGGATGTTTTCCCGGTGCAACTCACTTAAGTCACGCTGCACGAACCGGCGCAGCAGCCCCATCAGAAATCTGACTTCAGGCTCCGGCCGGCTCCAGTTCTCCGTCGAGAAGCTGTAGATCGTTACTATCCCGACGCCCCGTAGAGCGGCATGACGGATGATTTTGCGGAGCGCCTCCAGTCCCTGACGGTGGCCTTCGGTACGCGGCAGGCCGCGGGAAGACGCCCACCGGCCATTTCCGTCCATGATGAACGCAACATGGTTTGGCACATGCGAAGGCGCAGCCGAAACCGGCTCTGCATTTGCCTGTCGTTCCAGGTTGCTGCTCATCCTAGTCCTCAACCGCTGGCCAAAAGCCGCCCTTTAAACCTGCGAAATTTCCGCCTCTTTCTTCGCAAGCATTGCATCCACTTCGCCGATCATTCCATCGGTGAGTTTTTGCACTTCGTCAGATGCAACACGGCTGTCGTCCTGAGAGATCTCGCCGTCTTTTTCCGCCTTCTTGGCGTCATCCATTCCGTCGCGGCGTACGTGACGGATCGCAACCTTGGCCTGTTCGGCATACTTGTGCGCAACCTTGATCAGCTCCTGACGGCGCTCCTGGTTGAGCTCGGGGATCGGCAGACGCAGCAACTGACCGTCCACAACCGGGTTCAAGCCGAGGTTTGATTCGCGAATGGCTTTTTCGACAGCGGCAACCATGGACTTGTCCCAGACCTGAATCGCAACCATGCGCGGCTCTGGTACGGAAACGGTTCCAACTTGGCTCAGCGGCATGGACTGGCCATAAGCGTCGACAGAAATCGGATCGAGCATGCTTGCAGATGCGCGGCCTGTCCGCAGACCTGAGAAATCAGTTTTCAGAGAAGAAAGCGCGCCTTGCATGCGCCGCTTCAAGTCATCCAGGTCGACACCTTCTACAGACATTTTGTCCTCACTGTTCTTGTTGCTTAAGCCAAATCAGATCCGGCGCGCCAACATGGCACAACCGCACCGAAACACAAGTGCTGCAGCCTGTTAGGCGCCGAAAAACTACTCGTCACCCACGACTGTGTAGGTTCCTGTTTCCTGCAACACGCTAACCAGCGCGCCCGGCGAATGGATCGAGAAGACAATGACCGGGATGGAATTGTCCCGGGCCAAGGCAATCGCGGTTGTGTCCATGACCTTCAGGTTCCGGCTGATGACCTCGTCATAGCCGAGAGTTTCATACCGCTCGGCATCCGGGTTGACCTTGGGGTCCTCTGAATAAACGCCGTCCACTTGCGTGCCCTTCAAAAAGGCATCGCATTTCATTTCGGCAGCACGCAAGGCCGCCCCGCTGTCAGTGGTGAAAAACGGGTTTCCGGTGCCGCCAGCAAAAATGATCACATCGCCATCTTCCATGTAACGATCCGCCACACGTTGAGAGAAGGTCTCGCAGATGGATGGGACCGCGACGGCGGACAAGACACGGGCGTTGACCTTGAGACGGCGCAAGGCATCGGCAAGGGTCAAGCTGTTCATGATGGTTGCGAGCATGCCCATGTGGTCACCGGTCACCCGGTTGCCGCCCTTGGCGGCCACTGCCACGCCGCGGAAGATATTGCCGCCACCAACAACCACGCCGACCTGCGCACCAAGCGCCACAGCGTCCGCAATTTCTTTTGCAATCCTTTGCACAATCGCCGGGTCAATTCCGAAAGCCTGCGATCCCATGAGGGCCTCGCCGGAGAGCTTGAGGAGGATCCGTTTCCAACGCAAAGGAGATGTCATCTGTGTACCTTGGGTAAAATTAAGCCTTCAAAAAAAAAGCGCCGGACTAACCGGCGCTTTTCTTGGGACCTTACTGCCCGGAGGCTGCCGCCACTTCCGCGGCGAAATCCTGCTCTTCCTTCTCGATCCCTTCACCGAGTGCGAAGCGGACGAAACCGGACAGCTTGACCTCGGTGCCGAGGTCTTTGGCAAGCGCCTCAACGGCCTGTTCTACCGTATGATCAGGATTGATCACGAATGCCTGTTTCACAAGGGTAACTTCCTCGTAGAACTTGCGCAGACGGCCTTCCACCATTTTCTCAATGATGTTTTCCGGCTTGCCAGATTCACGAGCCTGTTCGGAGAACACGGACTTTTCGCGCTCGACCACTTCCGGGTCCAGCTCTTCAGTGTTCAAAGCCAGCGGGCTGGTTGCAGCAACGTGCATCGCGATCTGACGGCCAAGCGCGTTCAGCTTGTCCTTGTCACCGGAGGATTCCAGCGCGACCAGAACGCCGATCTTGCCGAGGCCATCGGCGACAGCGCCGTGGACATAGGTGGACACAACACCATCTCCAACGGACAGGATCGCGGTCCGGCGGAGGGTCATGTTCTCGCCGATTGTGGCGATCGCATCGGTGATGGAATCAGCAACGGACTTGCCGTCCAGATTAGCTGCAGTCACTGCGTCGACAGAACCGTCGGTGCCAACGGCAACGGTTGCGACCTTGCCGACCAGTTCCTGGAACCCTTCGTTGCGAGCAACGAAGTCGGTTTCGGAGTTCAGCTCGATAACAGCAGCCTTGGTGCCTTCAGCAGCAACGCCAACCAGGCCTTCAGCAGCCACGCGGCCAGCCTTCTTGGCAGCTTTTGCCAGGCCTTTGGTGCGCAGCCAATCAACAGCTGCTTCCATGTCACCGCCGTTTTCAGTCAGGGCGGTCTTGCAGTCCATCATGCCAGCGCCGGATTTCTCACGGAGCTCTTTTACCATCGCGGCGGTAATGCTCATCGATTGCCTCGTAGATGGGGGGTTTCAGATGAGACACGGTTTAGCCGATGGCTTTCCGCGCCTTTATGACGGGTCTGCAACAATTTGCACCCCGCCTTGCGAATTCAACATGTTTCTACCGCGCGGATCGCCGCGCGGTAGAAATCAGATCAATTTAAGCTTGGGCAGCCGCTGCTTCAGCTTCAGCCGGAGCTTCCTCTGCAGCCGCTTCGACAAGCGCTTCTTCGACCGGAGCTTCTTCAGAAGCGCCGACATCCATGCCAGATGCGCCTTGTGCACGGGAGATGCCATCGATGGCAGCGCGTGCGATGAGGTCGCAGTACAGAGAAATCGCGCGGCCAGCGTCATCGTTGCCGGGAACCGGGTAAGTGATGCCTTCCGGGCTGGAATTGGAATCCAGGATCGCTGCAACAGGGATACCCAGACGACGGGCTTCCTGGATCGCGATTGCTTCGCGGTTGGTGTCGATGACGAAGATGAGGTCCGGGATACCGCCCATGTCCTTGATACCGCCAAGGTTCCGCTCAAGCTTTTCGCGCTCGCGGTCCATGAACAGACGCTCTTTCTTGGTCAGAGCGTTTGCAGCGTCAGAGTTCAGGGTCTCTTCGAGCTTACGCAGGCGCTGAATGGACTGGGAAATGGTTTTCCAGTTGGTCAGCATGCCGCCGAGCCAGCGGGCGTTGACGAAGTACTGCGCAGAATTGCGGGCAGACGTTGCAACGGCTTCTTGAGCCTGACGCTTGGTGCCGACGAGCAGAACGCGGCCACCACCGGCGACGGTGTCAGAGACAGCCTTCAGTGCCTGGTGAAGAAGCGGTACGGTCTGGGACAGGTCCATGATGTGAACATCGTTGCGTACACCAAAGATGTACTGACCCATGCGCGGGTTCCAACGGTGTTTCTGGTGACCAAAGTGAACGCCAGCTTCCAGCAGCTGACGCATCGTGAAATCAGGCAATGCCATGCCTATAACTCCTGAGTTTTCCGGTTTTACCTCCGCAAGAGGGTGTGGGCCGGAGGAAGATCTCCTGTCGGCCACCGGATGGACCCCGATAAGCTCGGTTTCCGCCCCTTGCGTGTGGAATGGGCGCCTTATAGTGGGAGAGAAATTTTATTTCAAGAGCCGGGAGACGGTTTTATGCGCAGAAAGTACTTCTATCAGCCGTTATCCTGCGGCACTATCGGCGCCCTCCACGGCGCAGCCAACCTGCATCTATCTCATTATTGCTTATAAGGCGCCAATTGCGCCGGACTGCCTCTCTTTCCAAGGAGACCTTTTTGGCCACAATCGGCATCAATCACCTCGGCCTCACCGTCCGCGATCTGGATCAGACGACGGCCTTTTTCACAGACTGCCTCGGCTGGGAACTTTTGGCCCGCGATGACAGCTATCCGCGCTCAACGGTTTCCGATGGCTCCTGCCGTTTGACCCTGTGGCAAGCGGACAAAACCCAAGCGATCACAGACTTTGACCGCAAAACCAACATCGGCCTGCATCACCTCGCCCTGGAAGTTCCAAGCCGGGATGCGCTCGACGCATTGGCGCCAAAAGTCGGCAATTGGCCCGGCGTTCAGATGGAATTCACTCCGGAACCCATGGGCGCCGGTCCGCGGATGCACGCAATGTTTTCAGAACCGGGCGGCATCCGCATGGAAATCATCTGGCCAGCGAGCTGATCAAGCCAGACAAAAGGTTATGCCATCTGCACGTCGGTGACCCCGGGCACCGCTTTCAACGCTCCGGCGATTTCCGGAGACAAGCGGAATCGGCCAGGGAGTTTCACTTCGACCTCGCGGGCGCCGTTTTCCAGAAGCACAATCACCGTAACATCCCCCTCCCCGCGCACTGTCAGCTGCTTGGCTAGACTTGCAATCGGCCGCTCGTCGCGCACAAACACCCGCATGCTTTTTTGAAGGCGCGCGGCAACCTTGTCGATCGGGTCAACCTGTTCGATCCGAAGTGACGGCTCATCGTCGCGCATATCGGCGCCAACGAGCACGACCACCGAACGCCCGGTTTGAAGGACATCGCGGAATTGCTCCAGCTTTTCGCGGAACAAAAGCGCTTCATATTGGCCAGTGGCATCCGACAAGCGCGCTATGCCCATCCGGGTTCCGGACTTTGTCTTGCGTTCCTGCATGGAAATCACCGTTCCAGCGAGACGGCCAGCCGATGCCCCTTTTTTCACCGCTTCGGCAAACTGCGCCCACGGCTGAGCGCGCATTTTTTCCAGAACGGAGGCATATTCATCGATTGGGTGCGCGGAGAGATAAAAGCCGATCGCCGAATGCTCGCGCTGAAGCTTCTCCTCAGACGTCCAGCCATGAACCTCATCAAGCTGCAGGGGTTCTTCGCTGTCAGATCCGCCAAACAGTTCATCCTGACCGAGGGTCTTGTTTTCTTCCGTGCGCTGCGCGAGCCCCATGATGCGGTCAAGACCTTCGAAAACACGAGCCCGGTTCGGCTCCAGCTCATCGAACGCACCGGCAGCGACCAGATTTTCGAGCGTGCGCTTGTTCAAAGCCTTCGGTGAGATCCGCCGGGCAAAATCGCCAAGGCTCTTGAACGGCGTCTGGCCTCGAACTTCTACAATATGTTCCACCGCCTGTTCGCCAACACCCTTCACGGCCCCCATTGCGTATAGGATCTTGCCGTCCGATACGTCAAAATAGACCTGCGAGCGGTTGATAGACGGCGGCACCACCTCAATACCCATCCGCCGGGCTTCCTGACGGAAATCCCCGAGCTTTTCGGTATTCCCCATATCGAGTGTCATGGACGCTGCCATGAATTCGACCGGGTGGTTCGCCTTCAGCCAAGCGGTGTGATAGGAGACCAGCGCGTAGGCGGCTGCGTGCGATTTGTTAAATCCGTAGTTCGCGAATTTCGCCACAAGGTCGAAGATTGTTCCAGCCTGGGTCTTGTTGATGCCCCGCTCAACGGCGCCGTCGACAAAGCGGGCGCGCTGCACCTCCATCTCCGCAGCAATCTTCTTACCCATCGCCCGGCGCAGAAGGTCCGCTTCCCCGAGCGAATAACCTGACAGTACCTGCGCGATCTGCATCACCTGCTCCTGGTAGACGATGATGCCATTCGTCTCCATCAGGATCGGCTCGAGCAGCGGATGCAGACAATCCGGTTCCTGCTCGCCGTGCTTCACGGCATTGTAGACCGGGATGTTCTCCATCGGGCCCGGACGGTACAGCGCCACGAGCGCAATAATGTCCTCAAACCGGTCCGGCTTCATACCGGCAACAGCACGGCGCATGCCCTGGCTTTCCAGCTGGAACACACCGAACGTCTCACCGCGGGTCAAAAGATCATAGGACTTCTTGTCGTCAATCGGCAGGCTGGCGACATCCACGTTGATGCCCCGCCGCTCGATCAGCTTCACCGCCGTGTCGATGACCGTCAGTGTTTTCAGGCCGAGAAAGTCGAATTTTACAAGGCCGGCATCCTCAACCATCTTCATGTTGAACTGGGCAACCGGCATGTCGGAACGCGGGTCGCGGTAGAGCGGGACGAGCTGCTCAAGCGGCCGGTCGCCAATCACCACACCGGCCGCGTGGGTGGACGCATGCCGGTAAAGCCCTTCAAGCTTTTGGGCCATTCCGAGAAGCCGCTCGACGATTTCTTCTTCACGGGCTGCTTCACGCAGGCGCGGCTCGTCCTCAATCGCCTGGCCTAGGGTGACCGGATTGGCCGGGTTGGCGGGCACGAGCTTACACAGCCTGTCGACCTGGCCATACGGCATCTGCAACACACGGCCGACGTCGCGCAGCACCGCACGCGCCTGCAAGGACCCGAAGGTGATGATCTGGGCCACCTGCTGACGGCCATACTTCTCCTGAACATAGCGTATGACTTCTTCACGCCGGGACTGGCAGAAGTCGATGTCGAAATCCGGCATTGAGACACGTTCCGGGTTCAAGAAACGTTCAAAGAGAAGCGAGAACCGCATCGGGTCAAGATCGGTGATGGTCAAGGACCATGCCACCAGGGAGCCCGCGCCAGAGCCACGGCCCGGTCCAACCGGGATGTCGTGGTTCTTGGCCCATTTGATGAAGTCGGCAACGATCAGGAAGTAACCCGGAAACTTCATCCGTTCGATGATGCCGGTCTCATAATCGAGGCGTTCCCAGTAGTCTTTTTCCTCAAGGCCCGGCGCCAGGCCATGGGCATCGAGGCGGGCCTGAAGCCCTTCGCGGGCCTGGCGTTTCAGTTCTTCAGATTCGGCGCGCTCGGCTTCTTCCGGGTCCGCATCGGCACCAGCAAACCGGGGCAGGATCGGTGCCCGCTTCATCGGCCGGAACGAACAGCGCTGCGCGATCTCAATCGTAGAAGCCAGTGCTTCGGGCAAATCAGCAAAAAGAGCGCACATTTCTGCGCGCGTCTTGAAATAGTGCTCCGGCGTTAACCGCCGCCGATCGCTTTCGATCAGAACCCGGCCTTCCGAGATACAGATCAGCGCATCGTGCGCCTCGTAATCATCGCGCGCTGGAAAGAAAGCCTCATTGGTCGCAACGAGCGGCAAGCCCATCTCATAGGCAAGATCAAGGAATGCCTCTTCGGTCTTGCGCTCGCTCTCCATGCCGTGGCGCTGAAGCTCGACATAACACCGTCCGGCAAATCCATCGGCCAGCGTTTTCAGCCGGCTCTTCGCCAAATCTTTCCGGCCGGCCAACAGCGGCGCGCCAATGGCGCCCAGACTTCCACCGGTCAGGACAATCACATCCTGCGCTTTTTGAAGAAGATAGCTGATCGAGACATGCGGCCTCAGGCCCGTTTCCGTGTCGAGAAACGCCCTTGATGTCAGTTCCATCAAGTTGCCGTAACCGATTTCGGTCATAGCAATCAGAACGAGGTCAGCAAGTGCCGGCTCGCCGCGCCGTCCGCTATCCAGACCATCATCAAAAAACACTGACAATTGGCACGCCGTGATCGGCTGGATGCCGGCGCCCCAGGCTTTGCTCGAGAACTCCTGCGCACCAAAAAGATTGTTGGTGTCGGCGATCGCAAGCGCCGGCTGTTCGTCTGCCTTGGCGAGATCCAAGAGCTTCTTGATGGGCAACGCCCCTTCCAGGAGCGAGAGCGCGGAATGAACGCGCAAGTGCACGAAGCCCGGACCGCTCCCCATTGGAACGCGTGCCCCAGACACGGAGCTTATATCGCTGTCTACATTCGTCATGGCGGCATACTCAATGGCTTGCGCGAATCTTCGCTTCAAAGTGAAACGCGTTGATTGCGTTTCGTCCAGCCGCCAGCGCGGTTGTCACCGCTGTTCTTTAAAGGGCTAAAAGCATCTCTGCCAGACCATGTTGTGCCATGTGTCTTGCCAATTGCCTTCGCTAGTCCGACCAAACCTCAAATCCGGTATCGATTTGAGGGCATGCTGCCCGGCTGCCACGTGCCGGACTGCAGGTTGGATACGCTGCTGCTCAGCCAGCGGAGAGAATGACATCGCCCCACACAGCGAGCGTCGCACAGAAGGAAACAAGGGATGCAAAAGCTGCACAGTCACGAGCGAAATAAAACATACCACCCTCCAACATCTTGTTCGATAATCAGAGCATGTTCCATTTATGTTCTCTTTGCAAGCCTTTTTTGTTCTCCTTGATTTGATTTGTATAAAACCCGCAGAAACCTTTGTGTTTTTGCTTTGTTCCAGTCTTACCAAAAGTGTTTTCGTCAAAAACCGGAACGCCTAGGTTCGCCATATCAGCGGGATTTGACGAGACCGTCTGCCAGAGTGATGGCGCGGTCCATCCGTCCGGCAAGTTCAAGATTGTGGGTCGCAAAGAGCGTGGCAACCCCGGAGGCCCGGACGAGCGCTGACAGCGCATCGAAGACATAGTTCGCCGTGTTGGGATCAAGGTTGCCGGTCGGTTCATCGAGAAGAAGAATGCGCGGCGCATTGGCAACCGCGCGGGCAACTGCCACCCGCTGCTGTTCACCGCCGGAAAGTTCAGAGGGACGGTGGCTGCCCCGATCGGCCAGGCGCATATAGGCGAGCAGCTCATCGGCGCGGTCGGCCGCCACTTTTTTCGGAAGCCCCCGGATCATCTGCGGCATCATGATGTTCTCCTGCGCGGTGAACTCGGGCAGAAGATGGTGAAACTGGTAGACGAAGCCGATGTCGTTGCGCCGGATCGCGGTCCGCTCATCATCCGACAAATCCGTGCAATTGACGCCGCCGAGATAGACATCGCCGCCATCGGGTTGCTCCAAGAGCCCCGCAATATGCAAAAGCGTCGATTTACCGGTTCCGGACGGAGCAACGAGCGCCACCATTTCACCGGCTTCGATGCGCAGGTTCGCACCATTTAGCACATGAAGCTTGTGGTCGCCTTCATCATATGCACGCGAAATTCCGGACAGTTCGATGGCAGCCGGTTGGAGACCGGGAGCCCGGCGCGGATCTACAGCCTGGTTCATCTGCCCTCTCCTATTCGTACCGCAGGGCTTCGACCGGATCGAGCCGGGCCGCCCGCCATGCCGGATAAAGCGTCGCCAGAAGAGACAGAGCAAGCGCCATCAACAGAACCGTTACGGTCTCGCCGCTGTCGATTTCCGCCGGCAGTTTCGACAGGAAATAAAGCGTTGGATCAAACAACTGCGTCGACGTCAGCCAGGAAACGAATTGCCGGATGCTCTCAATGTTGAGGCACACGATGAGCCCAAGGAAAAAACCCGCCAGCGTGCCGACACAGCCAATGCTGGCGCCGGTGATCAAAAAGATCCGCATAATGGACCCGCGCGTTGCGCCCATGGTCCGCAAGATCGCAATGTCGTGCCCCTTGTCCTTCACCAGCATGATCAAGCCTGAAATGATATTGAGCGCAGCAACCAAAACGATGAGCGTCAGGATGATGAACATCACGTTCCGCTCAACCTCAAGTGCGGAAAAGAACGTCACATTCCGCTGCCGCCAGTCGGTTACGAACGCCGGACGGCCGGCAGCTTCTTCAACGGCAGCCAGCATGGTTCCGACATTGTCCGGATCTACCACATAAAGTTCAATCCCGGTCGTGATGCCGTCCATGTTGAAATAGGCTTGGGATTCGGGCAGCGGCATGAACAGGAAAGTCGCGTCATATTCGCTCATGCCGATCTCGAAGATCGCGGTCACCGGATAGGCCTTGACCCGCGGGGTCACGCCCATCGGGGTGACGCTGCCACGCGGTGAAATGATGGTGATGTTGTCACCAAGCGTGATGCCGAGCTGTTGCGCCATGCGCGAACCGATGGCAACACCTTGACCGGCATCAAAACCATCCAGCGTCCCGGCGCGCAAGTTGTTGGCAACCAACGGGATCCGGCGCAAGTCACTTTCCTTAAGACCGCGCACCAGTGCTCCGAGGTTTCCGGCTGGACCGGAGACGAGCGCCTGACCTTCAACGAAAGGAATGGCGCTGATGACCTCCGGGACACCCTCAAGGCGTTTGGCCACCGGATCATAATCGGTGAGCGGCTGGTCAATCGGCTGGATCAGCATGTGGCCATTGATCCCGAGGATCTTGCCTAAGAGCTCAGAGCGGAACCCGTTCATCACCGCCATGACGATGATAAGCGTTGCAACGCCCAGCATGATGCCTGCGAAGGAAAAACCGGCGATCACTGAAATGAAGGTTTCCCGGCGGCGCGAACGCAGATACCGGCCGGCGATCATCCATTCAAAGGGCGCAAAGGGGCGTGTCGGCTCTGCCGTCTCCCGGTCCGCGCCCTCGCGGGCAGTGTCTACTGCTGTCATCTTCCATCCAATTCAGCAATGCCCCGGTGGCCGCAGTTTCCCGCAGCCGATTCCCCGCCCCAGAGGATCACCGGACTGGATCAGTCCGTCAATGCCGCGGTGAGCTTGTTCAAGGTCGCCTCTGGGGTCAGCATTTCCTTTTCCCCAGTTGCCCGGTCCTTGACCTCCAGCACACCATCTTTCAACCCGCGCGGACCGGCCACAACCTGGAACGGCAGACCGATCAGATCCATGGTGGCAAATTTCGCCCCAGCCCGGCTGTCCGTATCGTCATAAAGTACCTCAATGCCGGCAGCTTCCAGCTTGGCGTAAAGATCCTCACACACAGGGTCGGTCAAATCATCGCCCGGGCGCATGTTGATGATGCCGACATGGAACGGGGCCACCGATTTCGGCCAGATGATTCCATCCTCATCATGATTGGCTTCAATCAAGGCACCAAGAAGACGGGATACGCCGACACCATAGGAGCCCATGTGGACCGGCACTTCCGTTCCTTCAGCAGTGGCGACCTTGGCGCCCATCGCATCGGAATATTTTGTGCCGAAATAGAAGATGTGTCCGACCTCGATACCGCGCGCAGATACGCGTGTGTCTTCTGCCAATGCGCCGAAAGCTGCTTCATCATGCATCTCGTCGGTCGCAGCGTAGGGGGTCGTCCAGCTTTCAACGATCGGTGACAGGTCCGACCAGAAATCTGTGTCCTTGGCCGGGATCGGCATTTCAAGAAGCGACTTGTCCAGGAACACTTCGCTCTCGCCGGTTTCCGCAAGGATGATGAATTCATGGCTGAGGTCACCGCCAATCGGGCCCGTGTCGGCCTTCATCGGGATCGCCTTCAGGCCCATCCGGTCAAAAGTGCGCAGATAAGCAACGAACATACGGTTATAAGCATGACGCGCCGATTCCTGATCAAGATCGAAGGAATAAGCATCCTTCATCAGGAACTCGCGCCCGCGCATGATGCCAAACCGCGGCCGGACTTCATCCCGGAACTTCCACTGAATGTGGTAAAGGTTTAGCGGCAGATCCTTATAGGAGCGCACATAGCTGCGGAAGATGTCGGTGATCATCTCCTCGTTGGTTGGACCAAAGAGCATCTCCCGCTCATGGCGATCCGTGATGCGCAGCATTTCCTTGCCATAGGCATCGTAGCGCCCGCTTTCGCGCCACAGGTCGGCAGGCTGGATGGTCGGCATCAGTAGCTGCACTGCCCCTGCCCGTGCCTGCTCTTCTTCCACAATCCGCTCAATCTTGCGAAGCACCTTCAATCCCAGCGGTAACCAGGAATAAATCCCGGCGGACTGCTGGCGGATCATGCCGGCCCGCAGCATGAGCCGGTGGGAAACAATTTCCGCTTCCTTCGGAGTTTCTTTCAGGATGGGCAGGAAGTATCGGGACAGACGCATTTATGCACTCTCAAAACTGTGGCATTGCCGGATTTGTGCGCAGTCAAAGCGCAAGCTGACCTTAAACACAAGAGCAATCGCATTTTATGGCCGAGTTTTGCAGGATTTGCAGATAGACAGCGGGTCGCCAGCTGGATTGCAGGACTTAGCCAGCTCAGTTTGCAGCGCCGTTTTCCGGGTTCCATGTGTGTTTTTTTGACGCATCGGAAATAGGCAAGCAAAAAAAGTAGGCTCTCCAAGACAAATAGGTGACAAGGCGAAAACAATCAGTTACGTTCCGTTCCCATAACAAGAAAGCCCTAGGCAGAAATGTCAGGAGCTTACGGACATCGCGGTCTGAGTCTTGGGAGGAAGGACACCAGGCGCGCCTTAGGGCAGCAGCCGCCCCGTCAAACCGGAAAACCGGCACGCGAGGGAACGGAGTCAATTTAGACGCGGAACTTTATCAAGGCAGAGCTTCAGGCTCTGCCTTTTTTCTTTGTCTGCGAGAGTTCGAACACTCTGAATTTCGAGTAGCTTTGACGTTCGACGCGTCCTTATCCCTCGCACACAGCGGCGGTCCACTGCGATTGTTGCTGCCTGCATTGCTGCCATGCAGGATGAGCATAACTGGCCGCGCCTATCTCCTAGCGAATTATGACGAATCGAACGCCGCCATTTCGGCCAAAAAGCACCGCAGATTGGACATGGGCCCCAATGTCCATTTTATTTCGGACAACAGAAATCCGGCTTTCAGATTAGGACCTTGCCAGGAAACATGAAGAAATAAACTTTCGGCATATTCCTCTCCTTAACCCTTCTTGCAACATAGTCATTTCTAACGTTACGTTTTTGTGACACAGAACACAGTGTAGCAGTCACGTGCCGGGCTACGCAGGAAGTGTGACGGCGCTAAGTACGACCCGCGTGCCGGGACACTAATAACGAAGAACAAAACTGGAGAACAAAATGGCTCTGCACGATTGGGCGCTTCCGGGGCACCCGCTGGATCCGACACAAAGGCTCTCTCGCCCTCAGCAAGTGCCACCTTTGCCGTCAGAGCCTTGCCTGCCAGTTCATCTCAACCGGAACGTATTTTACCTCGTTCCGTCAGATTCTACCGACGATACGAAAGACGATATCGGTGCATTCTTCCGCCTGGGCGAATACTCCGAAGTGGAGCGCACCGCGTTTGAGAATGACCATCATGATGAGCTCTTCCCGGCTCAACACATTTCCGATGAAGGCGACGATACGTCTGTCTACTCAAATGCTGCTGGCGGTTCTCAAGGCATTCTTCTTGCCTGCGATGGCCGGGTGCTGATCAAAGCTGCTGAAAAAATGTACCTCGAGACTGCCGACTATCATCAGCAGGTCAACGGCGACTACACGCTCGATGTGGATGGCGACTACACGGCAGCGGTCGAAGACAGCATCAATGTCTCCACGGACAACGGCGGCATTACTGTAACAAGCGGTCGGAACCAGCAGATCAAGATCAATGCAGGTGACGGCACCGGGCGTCTTGAAATCAAGTCGCAGGCTGAGTCGAAGAACATCCAGGGCAAGTCCGACCACACCTACCACAAATGGCATACGGTGAAGTACAAGGACTCCTACACCAGCGAAAAATACGGCTGGGACTTCAACAGCATCTTTGGCTTTGCCATGACAACCTATTACGGCGGCGTCATGGAATCCGTCTACGGTGTCCGGATGCAGTTCGACAAGTTCAACTTCATGTCCGATTGGGTGTCATTGAACTGGAAAGGCACACAGATAGACCTGAAGGGCATCGTGATGAAAAAGCTCACGGCCAAGTTCGGCGCAACGGACTGTTCAGCCGAATGGGATGAGATCATGGTTGGTCTACAGGGCCTGAAAGCCGAGGCAACGCGACTGGAAGCAAAACGCAAGGAACTTGCCATTCAAAGCGGCAACGTGGATCTGAAAAACCACGGCACCGGCGCCCGTCTGGTCGGGATTGAGTGCGTGCTTTAACGACTGAAACATTGCTGGAAAAACAAAGGGGAGCAGCAACGGCGGCTCCCCTTTTTCATTACATTCAGACTGGGCTTTACCCGCCGGGCGTAGAGTAACTCTCGCTCGGAGGCATAAAGAAAGGAATATCATCCAAGCCGAAGCCACTGGAGCGCAGCCACATGTACCCGGCAAAGAGCACGCAGGTGACTACTGTCGTCATCAGCAGCACGCGCAGCATTCGGGGGCGTTCAGGGGCACTGGCCTCAGAGCCCGGGATCACCTCGCCTGCTTCCTCCTGTGTCCGGCGCATGCCAAACGGAAGCATCGCAAACAGAATGATCCACCACATCATGAAAAAGATTGCCAGGCTGAACGCCAAAGACATGTGATTAAGCCTCTTCCAATTCCGTCAAGGTGCCGAGAAAATCCTTCGGGTGCAGGAACAGCACCGGTTTACCATGGGCACCGATTTTCGGTTCGCCGCTGCCAAGAACACGTGCGCCGTCTGCCACCAGTTTGTCCCGCGCCACGATGATGTCATCGACTTCATAACAGACGTGGTGAATGCCGCCGGACGGGTTCTTTTCCAGAAATTTGGCGATCGGCGAATCTTCCCCAAGCGGTTCGAGCAACTCGATCTTGGTGTTCGGCAGGTTGATGAACACGGTCGAAACACCGTGGTCCGGCTGCGCTTCCTTGGCAGAGACATCCGCACCAAGTGTATCCCGGTAAACTGCGGCCGCCGCCTCGATATCCGACACTGCAATGGCCACGTGGTTAAGCCGACCGATCATTTCAATTCCTCCACAAACAGGCAAACCGTGCTTTGAGCACGATTTGCGGTATAACTTATAGACGGGTCACCACCACCTTGCAGAGCGTCTTTTTGCCCCAGACATCAAGGATTTCCGAACGGGCCGCACGGCGTGCCGCTTCCGCGATCAGATCCTTGTCCTTGCGCCGGGCTTTCGGAATACTCGTCACAGCGCCAATGACAGCCTTTTGAACGATGTCTTCCATCGGCTCGCCATCATCGTCCGTGTCCGGCAGTCCGAGCAGCACGGCAGTTGGATCGTCGAGCAGCTCTCCGGACCGGTTGACCACCAGTGTGATGATCGCAGCGCCCGCAAAAGACAGCTTCCGCCGTTCCTTGACCCCGGTGACTTCCGGATCATCAAGGATCCGGCCATCCTTCACCAGAATGCCAAACGGCGCCTCATCGACGATTGCAGCCCGGCCGGCCACAAGGCGGATGATGTCCCCATTCTTGCCGCGAATGACTTCCGGAACGCCTTGCTCCTTCGCAAACACAGCATGAGCTGCAAGATGCAATGGTTCCCCGTGGACGGGAAGCACGACTTTTGGCTGTACCAGTTTGTAGAGCTGCTCCAGTTCGCCGCGGCGCGGGTGTCCCGAAACATGGACCAGGGCATCCTTGTCGGTGACGATTTCAACGTCCTTGTCCGCCAGGTTGTTGAGGACAGCCCCGACTTCTTTTTCATTTCCCGGAATGGTCCGGGACGAAAAGATCACCATGTCGCCTTGTGCAAGCGCAATGTTCCGGTGGTCGCCGGCGGCAATCCGTGCAAGTGCGGCCCGGTTTTCACCTTGTGATCCGGTGCACAACAACACCACCTTGTCACGCGGCAGATACCCGTAGGCTTCTTCGTCATGGAAGGCCGGGAGGTCATCCATGTATTCCAGCTCGTTGGCCACCTCGATGGCCCGGTGCATCGATCGGCCAACCACAACCACATCCCGCTCATTCGCAGCAGCGGCACGCGCGATTGCTCGGATACGGGCAACGTTGGATGCAAAGGTTGTCACGGCAACGCGGTGCTTGGCACGGCCAATCACCTTGGTCAGTTCAGCAGCGACATCGGCTTCACTTGGGCTGACACCGTCACGAACCGCATTGGTGCTGTCACAGACCAGCGCCATCACCCCTTCGCGGCCAAGCTCTGCCAGCCGGTTGAGGTCGATTGGTTGGCCAATGCCAGGGGATGTGTCGATTTTCCAGTCACCGGTGTGCAGCACCAAACCCGCCGGAGTGCGGATCGCAAGCGCACAGGGCTCCGGGATCGAGTGGGCCATGGCGACGAATTCCACATCGAACGGACCAATCGTGTGGCGCTCACCCTGGCGGACCACCGTCACGGGAACCTCTTCAGCGCCCGGCTCACTCTCCGTCTTGGCCGCCAGTAGACCGGCGGTAAAGGCCGTTGCGTAGACCGGCACCTTCAGGAAGGGCCACAGGTGGAGGATCGCGCCATAGTGGTCTTCATGGGCATGGGTGATAACCATGCCGGCAATGTTGTTGACCTCGTCTTCCAGAAACTTGATGTCCGGCATCACCAGATCGATGCCAGGAAGTTCCGGGCCTGCAAAGCTAACCCCGCAATCGACGATCAGCCATTTCCGGTTTCCTTCCGGCCCGAAGCCGTAAAGGCCGAGGTTCATGCCGATTTCGCCAACACCACCAAGCGGCAGGAACACAATGTCGTTTTCTTTATCCTTGGCCGAAGCCATCAAATTCTCCTACCCCTCACATTTTTCGAGGGAACTGTCCGGCCGTCATTCGCCGGATAAAAATACGTCACCGGCGTAGACAGTGCGTTTTTGGCCGTTATCCAGTCTTAGGACCAAATGGCCGGACGCATCCAGATCGTCAAAAGTGCCGGTTATTTCTTCTTGAGCGGCCCGGACAGTGATCTTTTGTCCCAAATGCGCCGCCCGCTTCAGCCATTGGCGCCGGATGCGATCAAAACCGTCCGGTTGGTGCCAGATTGCAATATACTTTGCCAGTGTTTCCGCCAGCGCTGCGAACAAGCTGTCGGCCGATACTTGATAGCCTAGGCTGCGCAGATCGGTTGCCCGGTACAACGCCGGATCGGGATGGGACACACAATTGACCCCAAACCCCATGACCGCAGCCAGCCTTCCGTCCTTTAGTGTCTCGGCTTCCAGCAGGATGCCCGAGAGTTTTGCTCCGTCGACCAGCAGGTCGTTCGGCCACTTCAACGACACCAATTGGAGCGTACCGGTAGCCTTGTCAACGGCTTCGGCAAGCGCAACAGCCGATAAAAGCGGCAATTCGCCGATCCGGGCCAAGGGAGACGGGTCGATCAGAAGGACACTTGCAAAGAGATTTCCCTGCGGAGAAGTCCAGGCCCGCCCCCGCCGGCCCCGGCCAGCAGTCTGAACGCCAGCCCGGATCCAGAGGTTTCCAGGATGCCCCGAAACGGCCCGCTCCAGACACAGAGCGTTGGTCGAGCCGACCGTCTCATAGGCCTCATAGAGAAAATCCGGCGCTCCGGGCGCCGGACCTTTCGTCTCAAGATGGGATGCGGGACTGTTCAATCGCCAAACCGCTTATCAAAACAACGACTGCGCCGCAGCGGTTGCAGCCGTTACCACCGGGCCAGGCATGACCCAGAAAAAGACCACAAACACACCGGACAGGCCGAGGACGACCTTCAGTTCGGTCGGCATCGGCTGGAAGGCCTCCGCCGGTTCGTCAAAGAACATCACCTTGACGATGCGCAGGTAGTAGTAACAGCCCACCACGGATGCCAGCACGCCGATAACGGCTAGCGGATAGAGGCCTGCCTCGACAGCGGCTGCAAACACGAACCACTTTCCGAAGAAACCGATCAGCGGCGGAATGCCTGCAAGCGAGAACATCAGCAAACCAAGGATCACCGCCATCGGCAGATTGGTTTGAGAAAGGCCGGAAAGATCGGAGATCTCTTCAACCATGCCGTCCTTACGCCGCATGGACAAGATGCAGGCAAACACACCAAGCGTCATGCCGAGATAGGCGACCATATAGAAGATTACACCTTCAACACCGGTCTGCGTACCGGCCGCAAGACCGACCAGCGCGTAACCCATGTGGCCGATGGACGAATACGCCATCAGGCGCTTCAGGTTGGTCTGGCCAATTGCGGCGAACGCACCGAGCGCCATTGAGGCAATCGATACGAAGACGATGATCTGCTGCCAATCGCTGGTGACCGGATGAAACGCATCAATGACAATCCGCACCAGCATCCCCATGGCAGCAACCTTCGGAGCTGCTGCGAAGAATGCGGTGACAGGCGTTGGCGCACCTTCATAAACGTCCGGTGTCCACATGTGGAACGGAACGGCGGAGATCTTGAAGGCAAGGCCTGCAAGAATGAAGGTCAAACCAATGATCAGACCGATGGACGCGCCTTCTTGCGAAATCAACTCGGCAATTGCGGCGAAGGAAATCTGACCGGAGAAGCCATAAACCAGCGACATGCCGTAAAGCAGCATGCCGGAGGACAGCGCGCCGAGAACGAAGTACTTCAAACCAGCTTCTGTTGACCGAACACTGTCGCGGTTGATTGCAGCCACAACGTAGAGCGACAGACTCTGGAGTTCGAGACCCATATAGAGCGCAATCATATCGTTTGCCGACAGCATCAGCATCATGCCGAGAGTCGCAAGGACGATCAGGATCGGATACTCGAAATGGTCAAACGACTGGCTCTTCGCATAGGCCCAGGACATGGCGATCGCAAAGAACGATCCGACAAGGACCACCAGTTTCAAGAAGTAGGCGTAATCATCGAGGATGAACGACCCACCGAAGGTTTCACCGAAGCTTGGGACCAGCAGCAGCACGAGGAACGTACCGCCGAGAAGCCCCATCGCTCCACCAAAGACCGCGTAGCTGATGTTCCGGCCGCCGAAGGCACCGACCATCAACAGCACCATCGCTCCGATCGCCAGAATGATTTCCGGCAAGGCCGGCATGAGATCTGGCAGTTGGGTCACGTCTGACATAGCTCTGTCTCGCCCTCGAAACTCTTAGTGCGCCGTGGCCGCATGCTGGGTGACCCCAGCAGCTTCAAGGGCCGCGGTATATTGATTGATCAGGTTATCGACGGATCCCTGGGTCACATCCAGGATCGCCATCGGATAGAAACCGAAGAAGATCGTCAGGATGATCATCGGGACCAGGATGACCTTCTCGCGAAGATCCAGATCGAGGATCGACTTGAGGCTTTCCTTATCCAGCGAGCCGAACACGACCCGGCGGTAGAGATACAGCGCATAACACGCCGACAGGATCACGCCCGTTGTCGCGAACACGGCAACCCATGTGTTGACCTGGAACGCTCCCATCAGAACAAGAATCTCACCGACGAAGCCGGAAGTGCCAGGCAAACCGACATTGGCCATCGTGAAGATGAGGAAGGCGACCGCATATTTCGGCATCCGGTTGACCAGGCCACCGTAGGCCGAGATCTCCCGTGTGTGCATCCGGTCATAAATGACCCCGACGCATAGGAAGAGCGCGCCCGACACGATGCCGTGAGAGAGCATCTGGAAGATGCCACCCTGAACGCCCTGCGGCGTCATGGTGAAGATCCCCATGGTCACGTAACCCATATGGGCAACAGACGAATAGGCAATGAGCTTCTTTATGTCTTCCTGTGCCAGCGCCACCAATGAGGTGTAGATGATCGCAACGACCGACAGCGTGAACACAAGCGGTGCGAACATATCGGACGCAAGCGGGAACATCGGCAGAGAGAATCTTAGGAACCCGTACCCGCCGAGTTTCAGAAGAACACCCGCGAGGATCACGGACCCGGCTGTCGGCGCCTCAACGTGGGCGTCCGGCAACCAGGTATGCACCGGCCACATTGGCATTTTCACTGCAAAGCTTGCAAAGAACGCGATCCAAAGCCAGGTCTGCATTTCCGCCGGGAACGGATAGGCCAGAAGTTCCTGGATGTCCGTCGTGCCGGCCGTCCAGTACATCGCCATGATCGCAACCAGCATTAAAACCGATCCGAGCAGCGTGTAGAGGAAGAACTTGTAAGATGCGTAGACCCGCCGTGCACCGCCCCATACCCCAATGATCAGGAACATCGGGATAAGGCCAGCTTCGAAGAAGACGTAGAAGACGACGATGTCGAGTGCGCAGAACACGCCGATCATGAGCGTTTCCAGGATCAGGAACGCGACCATGTATTCGCGCACGCGCTTTTGAACGCTCTCCCAGGACGCCAGGATACAGAACGGCATCAGGAACGTCGTCAGGATGACGAAGAGCACTGAAATGCCGTCGACACCCATCTTGTAAGTGATGTTCGAGCCAAGCCAGTCCCGCTCTTCGACAAACTGGAACCCGGGGTTCGAGTAGTCGAAATAGGCCCAGATCATCAGGGAGAGGACAAACGTCATCGATGTGGTGACAAGCGCCACCATACGCATCTGACGCTTTGCGTGGTCGTCATTGCCTGGCACCAGCAGGACGAACACAACACCCAGCAAAGGCAGGAATGTCGTGAGTGACAGAATTGGCCAGTCAATCATTAGTGTGCACCCCCGCCGGTGCCCGCACCGGTGAACATCGACCAGGTGATCAAGGCCGCCACACCGATCAGCATCGCAAATGCATAGTGGTAGAGATATCCGGTTTGCAGCTTCACGACCCAGGTCGTGACACCCTGCACCCGCGCAGCGATCCCGTTCGGCCCATAGCCGTCAATCACGGTGCCATCGCCCTTCTTCCAAAGAACACGGCCAAGCCACATTGCGGGACGGACAAAGATGAAATTGTAGAGCTCGTCGAAATACCACTTGTTCAAAAGGAACTGGTACAGCGCAGAATGGCGTTCGGCCAACTGCTTCGGCATTTCCGGAGAGCGGATGTAGAACTGGTAGGCCACCAGCAGACCGGCTGCCATCATGACGAATGGCGACAGACGCACCCAAGTCGGAACGTAGTGCATGTCATGCAGGACATGGCTGTCGGCAAATGCCGGCAAGGACCCCGCCCAGAAGGCTTCATAAGCCGCCTCGTCATAGAAGAACGGGCCGTAGAAGACCATACCGGCCAGAACCGCACCAACAGACAGGACGAACAGCGGCACCGTCATTACCAGCGGCGATTCATGAACGTGTTTCATCACATCTACGGAAGCGCGCGGTTTTCCGTGGAAGGTCATGAAGGTCAGACGCCAAGAGTAGAAGGACGTCAGGCCAGCCGCGATCACTGTTAGCCAGAAGCCGTACAGCGCCATCGGGTTCGGATGATCTCCGCCGCCAGCTGCAAACGCAGCCTCGATGATGCCGTCCTTTGAGACGAAACCGGCAAACCCGATATGAGTTAGCGGAATACCGACACCGGTCAGCGCCAGCGTGCCAAGCATCATGGTCCAATAGGTGATCGGAATGTGTTTGCGAAGACCGCCCATTTTACGCATGTCCTGTTCGTCGGACACGGCATGGATCACAGAACCCGCACACAGGAACAACAGCGCCTTGAAGAACGCGTGCGTGAACAGGTGGAACACCGCGATGGAGTAAGCTCCAATCCCGAGCGCCACGAACATGTATCCCAGCTGCGAACAGGTGGAGTAGGCGATCACACGCTTGATGTCGTTTTGAACAAGCCCCACCGTTGCCGCAAAGAACGCAGTGGTCGCACCGAAGAACACAATCACGGCTAGGGCGAAATCGGACAGCTCGAATAGCGGCGACAAGCGCGCCACCATGAAGACGCCCGCAGTGACCATGGTCGCAGCGTGGATGAGCGCAGACACCGGGGTCGGGCCTTCCATCGCATCCGGCAGCCATGTGTGCAGAAGGAACTGCGCTGACTTGCCCATTGCCCCCATGAATAGGAGCAGACAGATAACGGTCATCGCTGCCTGGGCATCAAGGTGATAGCCCATGAAGTTCATGACTTCGCCCTGCTCTTCAATGAAGGACGGGGCGTCGTTGAAGATCGTTGTGAAGTCGATGCTGCCGAACAGGTAGAAAACGCCAAAGATGCCAAGCGCAAACCCGAAGTCACCGACACGGTTGACGACAAACGCCTTCATCGCCGCCGCATTGGCGGACGGTTTCTTGTACCAAAAGCCAATCAACAGGTAGGACGCAAGACCCACGCCTTCCCAGCCGAAGAACATCTGCAGCAGGTTGTCAGCGGTCACCAGCGTCAGCATGGCGAACGTAAAGAGCGACAGGTACGCAAAGAAGCGCGGGCGGTGCGGATCGTGGTGCATGTAGCCAATGGAATAGACATGCACCAGCGCGGACACCGTGTTGACAACGACCAGCATGACCGCTGTCAGCGTATCGACGCGAATTGACCAGGCAACATTGAGATCGCCGGCGCTCATCCAGCGGAACAGGTGAACAACCTGGGCCTCGGAACCTCCGAGCCAGAACCCGATGAATGCCCCCCAAGACATAAGCGCTGCCAGGATCAACAGGCCACTTGTAATGTACTCGGATGCCTTGGCACCGATTGACCGACCGAAAAGACCGGCAATCAAAAATCCGATCAATGGCAGGAACAGGATCGTAGCGTAGTACATCAGCCCCTACCCTTTCATCACGTTGACATCTTCCACGGCAATGGAGCCGCGGTTCCGGTGGAAGACCACCAGGATTGCAAGTCCGATCGCAGCTTCTGCGGCCGCGACGGTCAAAATGAGCATGGTGAAGACCTGCCCGATCAGATCGCCGAGGAACGACGAAAAGGCGACGAAGTTGATGTTCACGGCGAGCAGCAACAGCTCGACCGACATCAAGATGACAATCACATTTTTCCTGTTCAGAAAGATCCCGAAGATCCCGATCACGAACAGGATCGCCGCGACCGACAGATAGTGCGACAGACCGATTTCCATGGGCGCCTCGCCGTGCTCCCCTCATTTACCCCAACCCTGAACCGCACGGAGGAGCGTGCCGGTTGCAGGACTTATCGAACGACGCGCACGTTTCGCGTCAGATACCCTTGCCCGTTTCGACCTTCCGGACCTCGACAGCGGCTTCGCGTGTGCGGCCGACCTGGGTCGGAATGTCCTGACGTTTGACATTCGGCTTGTGGCGCAGTGTCAGAACGATCGCGCCAATCATGGCCACCAGCAGGATCAAACCGGCAACCTGGAAGAAATAGATGTACTTGGTGTAGAGCACCGAACCGAGCGCCTCGATGTTGCTCATCTCAGTCAGCGGCGGTGTTGGCTCCACGGTGTTCGCAGTCAACTCCGGCAGAATGACCCAAGCGCCGAGACCCATCAGCAACTCGACAAGAAGAATCAGCCCAACAAGGCCACCTACTGGCAGATACTGCAAGAAGCCCTGGCGCAGTTCCACGAAGTCCACATCTAGCATCATGACGACGAACAGGAATAAAACGGCGACCGCGCCGACATAGACAACCACCAGCAACAGCGCCAGATACTCAGCACCAAGCAGAATGAACAGTCCCGCGGAATTCACGAAGGCCAGGATCAGAAACAAGACCGAGGTCACCGGGTTCCGGGCCGCGATCACCATGAATGCGGACGCGACTGTGACGCCTGCAAACAGGTAGAAAAAGAGGGCTTTCAGGATCATTTCAAAGACCTGCCTGTCGTGTGGCCATTCGGCCAGAAAATGCGGGGCCCGGCCGGATTGCCAGGCTGAACTTGGAGTGTGCGGTTAGCTCCTAACGGTAAGGAGCATCCATTTCAATGTTTCGAGCGATTTCACGCTCCCAACGATCCCCATTCGCGAGCAGCTTTTCCTTGTCGTAGTAAAGCTCTTCACGGGTTTCGGTGGCGAATTCGAAGTTCGGCCCCTCAACGATTGCATCCACAGGGCACGCTTCCTGGCAGAAACCGCAATAGATGCATTTCACCATGTCGATGTCGTAACGGGTCGTGCGCCGGGTGCCATCGTTGCGGCGCGGGCCTGCTTCAATGGTGATCGCCTGAGCCGGACAGATCGCTTCGCACAGCTTGCAGGCAATGCAGCGCTCTTCCCCGTTCGGATAGCGGCGCAACGCGTGCTCACCGCGGAACCGCGGGCTTACGGGGCCCTTCTCGAACGGATAATTGACCGTTGGCTTCGGTTTGAAGAAGTAGCGCATCGCCAAGAAAAATGCCGATACGAACTCTTGCAGAAACAGCGATTTGACGGTTTGTCCAACCATCGCGTTAGCCTCTCTTTACCTCAGCCAGCCAGCAGGCTGGCGGCCCAATAGCCGACAATCGGAAAGCCGATCACCGGAATACCAAAAATCAGTGCACCGATTGGTGCCCGGTATCTGGCAACGACACCACCGTCGCCGCCAGCTTGTCTGTTTTTCGTCTCCGCCGCCTGAAGGATGCCCTTCAGGATCTTCCAATCGAGCCAGCCGACATAAAGTCCAACTGCTGCTCCGATCACTCCGGGGAGCGACACTTCCATAAACCGTCCCCTTACGCCGCGCCCGGCGCCCAGCCTGTGATCATCAGAACAGTTGCGACCACAAACACCATGGCGAGCGACAGCGGCAGGAATACTTTCCAGCCAAGGCGCATCAACTGGTCATAGCGGTAGCGCGGGACCATCGCCTTGACCATGGCGAACATGAAGAAGCAAAGCAGACACTTCAGGATGAACCAGATGACGCCCGGCACCCAGGTGAACGGTGCGAAGTCAAACGGCGGCAGCCAACCACCCATGAAGAAGATGGTCATCAGAGCGCACATCAGGCAGATCGCGACGTATTCGCCGAGCATGAACATCATGTACGGTGTGGAGCCATATTCCACCATGAACCCGGCGACCAGTTCTGATTCTGCTTCCGCCAAATCAAACGGCGGCCGGTTCGTTTCAGCCAATGCCGATACGAAGAACACGACGAACATCGGGAACAGCGGCAGCCAGTACCAGTTCAGAATATTCAGCCACGGCACGCCCAGCATGTCCGCGAGACCAGTTTCCTGCGCCAGAACGATACCGGTCAGGTTCAAAGTGCCTGCGCACAACAGAACCGTGACGATGACGAAACCGATGGAGACTTCGTAAGACACCATCTGAGCTGCGGACCGGAGGGCTGACAGGAACGGATACTTGGAGTTGGACGCCCAACCGCCGATGATCACGCCATAGACTTCCAAGGAGGATACAGCGAAGACGAACAGCACACCAACGTTGATGTTCGCAATCACCCAGCCATAGTCCACCGGAATGACTGACCACGCCACCAAGGCAAGCAGCACGGACACCAGCGGCGCCAGCAGGAACAGAACCTTGTTGGACCCCGAGGGGATCACCGGCTCCTTCAGCACGAACTTCAAAAGGTCCGCGAAACTCTGCAAGAGCCCCCATGGGCCAACCACGTTCGGGCCACGGCGGATCTGAACAGCCGCCCAGATCTTGCGGTCCGCATAAAGCACGTAGGCGACGATCACCAAAAGCACGACAAGCAACAGAACGCTCTGGAATACCATCCAGAGGAACGGCCAGCCGTAGGTGGTCATGAACTCAGCCATTTCGGTCCCCTACCCCTTATTCCGCAGCTTCTGCGGCACGCGTTTTCGCGAGCGCCGAACACTCGGCCATCACCTTGGAGGCGCGTGCGATCGGGTTGGTCAAATAAAAGTCCCGGATCACGTTTGCAAACCCGGCGCTGTCCATTTTGGCTTTGCCATTGGCCAACTTCTCAACATCCGCAGCATCGCCGGCTTCGATGGAATCGATCGCCGCCATATGCGGAACGGCTTCAAAGAGCTTTGAGCGCAGCTGCGGCAGTGAATCAAATTCCAAGGCCTGTCCGAGAACGGCTGACAAAGCCCGAAGGATTGCCCAGTCCTCGCGCGCATCACCTGGAGGGAAGCCCGCGCGATCCGCCATTTGAACCCGGCCTTCCGTGTTCACGTAGATGGCGGATTTCTCGGTGTAAGCTGCGCCCGGCAAGATCACGTCAGCACGGTGTGCGCCGCGGTCGCCATGTGTGCCCTGATAAACAACAAACGGGCCTTCCGGAACTTCAATTTCGTCAACATCGAGCAGGAAGAGTACATCCAGCGCGCCGCTTTCCAGCATGCCGCCCGTGTCCTTACCCCCGTCGCCCGGGACAAACCCGATGTCGAGCGCCCCGACCTGGGAAGCTTCGGTGTGGAGGATATTGAAGCCGTTCCAACCGTCCTTGATGACACCCAGGGATTTTGCGGCGGCCGCAATGTTCGCCAGGACAGCTGCGCCATCGGCCCGGTTCAAAGCGCCCTGCCCGATGATGAACATCGGCTTTTTGGCCTTGGCCGGTGCGTGTTTGACGAACTCCTTGATGCTATCCGGACCAGCCCCGAGGTAAGTCACCGGGTAGGTCAGATCAGCATTTTCGCCGATCACACCAACGGTCAGATCGCCCTGTGCCCAACGCTTGCGGATCCGGGCGTTCAGAACCGGTGCCTCAACGCGTGGGTTGGTGCCAATCAGCAAGATGGCATCTGCTTCTTCAATTCCCTGAATTGTGGAGTTGAAGAGATAGCTCGCGCGGCCATTCGACGGATGCAACGGTGAGCCCGGGAACCGGCTGTCGATGTTTGCGGAGCCGATCTTTTCCATCAGGCTCTTAAGCGCAAACATGTCTTCCACACCGGCGAGCTGTCCGGCGAGCGCGCCAACCTTTTCAGCGGATGTCGCTTTGACCTTGTCCGCAATGATCTGGAACGCTTGAGACCAGGAAACCGGCTGTAGTTTGCCATCGATCTTCGCATAAGGGCGATCAAGACGCTGTGTCTTCAACCCATCCCAGATGTAACGGGACTTGTCGGAGATCCACTCCTCGTTGATCTCTTCATTGAGCCGCGGCATCACGCGCATGACTTCCTTGCCGCGTGTGTCAACGCGAATGGCCGAGCCAAGCGCATCCATGACGTCGATGCTTTCGGTCTTGGTCAGCTCCCAAGGACGGGCGTGGAACTCGTAAGGCTTGTGCGTGAGCGCACCAACAGGGCAGAGGTCGGCCACGTTGCCCTGCATTTCTGAGGACAGCGCCGCTTCCAGATAGGTTGTAATTTCGGCATCTTCCCCGCGGCCGATCAGGCCCATGTCCGATACGCCGGCAACTTCCGTGGTGAAACGGACACAGCGCGTGCAGTGAATGCAGCGGGTCATGATCGTCTTGATGAGCGGGCCGATTTCCTTGTTCTCAACCGCGCGCTTGTTTTCGTCGAACCGCGTGGTGTCGACACCATAGGCCATCGCCTGATCTTGAAGATCGCACTCCCCGCCCTGATCGCAGATCGGGCAATCCAGCGGGTGGTTGATGAGCAGGAACTCCATCACCCCTTCGCGGGCCTTCTTGACCATTTCGGATTTGGTTTCAACTACCGGCGGCTCGCCGTTCGGTCCCGGACGCAGGTCCTTCACGCCCATCGCGCAAGACGCTGTCGGTTTGGGCGGTCCGCCCTTCACTTCCACCAGGCACATGCGGCAGTTGCCGGCAATCGACAGGCGGTCGTGGTAACAAAACCGCGGAACCTCGGCACCTGCCTCTTCACAAGCCTGAAGCAGGGTGTAGTCCGCCGGGACGTCTACCTCATTGCCGTCGATGATGAGCTTCGTCATCCGCTGCTCTCCAAATTCCGTTCCGCTTACTCAGCCGCCACCATGGTCGAAGACGTTCTCGACTTGGCGACATAGTCATCGATGCGTTGCTCGATGACCGGCCGGAAATTCTTGATCAAGCCCTGGATCGGCCAAGCAGCCGCATCTCCAAGAGCACAAATTGTATGGCCTTCGACCTGCTTGGTGACCTTGAAGAGCATGTCGATCTCTTCATAGGAGCTCTCGCCCTTCACCATGCGCTGCATCACACGCCACATCCAGCCGGTGCCTTCCCGGCACGGCGTGCACTGGCCGCAGCTCTCGTGCTTATAGAAGTAGCTGAGGCGGGCAATCGCCTTGATGATATCGGTCGACTTGTCCATGACGATCACCGCCGCAGTGCCAAGGCCAGAGCCCATGCCGCGCAGTGTGTCGAAATCCATCGGCGCGTCTTTGATCTCCTCAGCCGTACAGCACGGAACCGAAGATCCGCCGGGAATAACCGCCAGAAGATTATCCCAACCACCGCGAATGCCACCGCAATGCTTGTCGATCATCTCGGAGAACGGAACGCCGAGCTCTTCTTCAAAGGTCGCCGGCTGGTTGACGTGACCAGAGACGCAGAAGAGCTTCGTGCCGGTATTGTTCGGACGGCCAAGGCTTGCAAACCAGCCGCCACCGCGGCGCAGAATAGTCGGCGCAACTGCGATCGATTCCACGTTGTTCACAGTCGTCGGGCAACCGTACAGACCAACGTTTGCCGGGAACGGCGGCTTCAGGCGCGGCTGGCCCTTTTTGCCTTCCAGGCTCTCCAGCAAGGCTGTTTCCTCACCGCAGATGTAAGCACCTGCGCCATGGTGAACGTAGATGTCGAAATCGTAGCCGTTCTTGTTGTTCTTTCCGATCAAACCGGCGTCATACGCCTGATCGATCGCAGCCTGCAGGCGCTCGCGCTCACGGATGAACTCACCGCGCACGTAAATGTAGGCCGCGATCGCACCCATGGCGAAACCGGCAACAAGGCAGCCCTCGACCAGCGTGTGCGGATCGTGGCGCAGGATTTCACGGTCTTTACAGGTGCCCGGTTCGGATTCGTCGGCATTGACGACGAGATACGCCGGACGGCCATCGGATTCTTTGGGCATGAAGGACCATTTCAGGCCAGTCGGGAACCCCGCCCCGCCACGGCCTCTGAGACCGCTGTCCTTCATTTCCTGGATGATCCAGTCGCGGCCCTTGTCGAGCAACCCCTTGGTGTTGTCCCACTGGCCGCGTTTCTTCGCGCCTTCCAGACCCCAGTCGTGAAGGCCGTATATGTTGGTGAAGATACGATCCTTATCCTGAAGCATCTCTTCCCCTTAGTCTTCGCTCTTGGAGGAAGCGACTTCGCCTGCTTCCACACGCTTGGAAAATTCGGTCTCTCCGCCGGAAGCAAGCAATTTGGCCTGCTCAATCCAGCCGTCACGCTCGATGCGCCCCTTGAACTTCAGCCGGCTATCGACCCAGGCCACCTCTTCCGGTCCCCAGCTCGCGACCTGATCAAAGTGGAAGAAGCCGAGTTCGTGCAACGTCGCTTCCAGCTTCGGCCCAACACCCTTAAGCTTTTTCAGGTCATCGGGTTTGCCGTCACGGGCTTGCTTCAAGGTTTCCGGTGCCTTTTCAGAAGCCGTTTCAGCAGCTTCCACCTTCGCTTCCGGCTTGGCCTTGGATACAGGTGCCGGCTCGCTGGCCTTTTCAGCCGCTTTTTCAACCTTGTCAGCTGTTTTGGCAGCCGTCTTTTTCGGTGCAGCCTTTTTCGGCGCCTCAGCTTTTTTCTCAGCAGGAGCGTCGGCTGGCGCTTCGGCTTTTGCCGCGAAAGCTGCCTTTACCTTGGCAACAGCGTCTTCGGCCGGTGTCGGCACGCCGTCGTAGTCATTTCCGCCGGTGTTGATGGCAGCGCCTGCAAAATGATGAGACGCCTTTTCTGACCCATCGACCACATGCGGGACAGGCAGGGTGCCCGTGGTGTTGTCTTCAATCTCGGTCAGGTTGGTTTGCCCGCCCTCAGCCATGGAGAAACGCCGGCCATTCTGAGGGCCTGGCGTCACTTCGTTCCCGGCTTCGATATCGTCTAGAAGCTTGTTGAAGCTCTTTTCGGTCAGATCTTCATAAGTATCCTTGAAAATCTGTACCATTGGCGCGTTCACGCAAGCACCCAGGCACTCCACCTCTTCCCAAGAGAACATGCCGTCCTCGGAGATCTCGTGCATATGCTTCGCGATGCGGGATTTACAGATCTTGATCAGATCTTCCGAACCGCGCAGCTGGCAAGGTGTCGTGCCGCACACCTGAATGTGGGCTTTCTTTCCAACTGGCTGAAGCTGGAACATGGTGTAGAAGGTCGCAACTTCCAAAACGCGGATGTTCGGCATTTCCAATAGATCAGCAATATAGCGGATCGCCGGTTCGCTGACCCAGCCATCGTTCTGTTCCTGTGCACGCCACAGAAGCGGGATGACCGCTGACGCCTGACGGCCGGCGGGATAGCGGTCGATCAACTTCTTCGCCCAGCCGAGGTTTTCCTCGGTGAACTCAAAGCTATCAGGTTGTTCCGCCGCAAGCCTGCGAACTGCCATGAGGTAATTCCCGTTGTTATCAGCTGCCCGGCGCCGCTTCAGCGGCTGCCTGGGTCGAAATTGTGTGGAGGATGCCCTGCATTAGCGGTCAACCTCGCCGAAAACGATGTCCATGGATCCAAGCACCGCTGAAACGTCGGCGAGCTGGTGGCCACGGCAGACGAAATCCATCGCCGAAAGGTGGGCGTAGCCCGGTGCCTTGATCTTGCAGCGGTACGGCTTGTTGGTGCCGTCAGCCACGAGATACACACCGAATTCGCCTTTCGGCGCTTCAACGGCCGCATAAACTTCACCCGGCGGTACGTGATAGCCTTCCGTGTAGAGCTTGAAGTGGTGGATCAACGATTCCATCGAGCGTTTCATTTCACCACGCTTGGGCGGAACGATCTTACCGTCAGCAGACGATACTGGACCGGTTTCCACCGTCAGCTTCTCCAGGCACTGTTTCATGATCCGGATCGACTGGCGCATCTCATCCATGCGGATCAGATACCGGTCGTAACAGTCGCCGTTCTTGCCGATCGGAATGTCGAAGTCGAGTTCGGAATAGCACTCATACGGCTGCGACTTGCGCAGATCCCAAGGCGCACCGGAGCCCCGAACCATGACGCCGGAGAAACCCCAAGCCCAGGCGTCGTCCAGATCGACAACACCGATGTCAACATTCCGCTGCTTGAAGATGCGGTTGTCTGTCAAAAGACCTTCGATATCGTCCAGCGTCTGCAGGAACGGGTCACAGAAATCCCATATATCATCCAGAAGATCCCGTGGCAGGTCCTGGTGAACACCACCCGGGCGCACATAGGCAGCGTGCATCCGTGCGCCGCAGGCACGCTCATAGAAGACCATCAGCTCTTCACGCGGCTCAAAGCCCCACAGCGGCGGCGTCAAAGCACCAACGTCCATCGCTTGTGTGGTGACATTCAAAAGGTGCGACAGGATGCGGCCGATTTCCGAATAAAGCACACGCACCAACTGCCCGCGCTTCGGCACTTCGATGCCGAGCATGCGCTCGACCGCCAGAGCAAACGCGTGCTCCTGGTTCATCGGCGCAACGTAGTCCAGGCGATCAAAGTACGGAACAGCCTGAAGGTAGGTCTTCTGCTCGATCAGCTTTTCGGTGCCGCGGTGCAAAAGGCCGATATGCGGATCGACGCGTGTGACCACCTCGCCGTCCAACTCCAACACCAGACGCAACACGCCGTGCGCCGCCGGGTGCTGCGGACCAAAGTTGATGTTGAAGTTACGAACCTGAGCCTCAGCCATCGGGATCCGCCTTAATTCGTTGTTGCTTTTTCATCGCCCGGCAGCACGTAATCCGTGCCTTCCCATGGCGAGAGGAAATCAAAGGTGCGCATTTCCTGGTTCAGGCGAACCGGCTCATAAACAACGCGTTTCTTTTCGTCGTCATAGCGGACTTCGACAAACCCGGTAACAGGGAAATCCTTGCGCAGCGGATGACCGTCGAAGCCGTAATCCGTCAGGATCCGGCGCAGGTCCGGATGGCCGGAAAACAAGATGCCGTACATGTCGTAGGCTTCCCGTTCAAACCACTCAGCGCCCGGAAACAGAGACGTCAGAGACGCGACCGGCGTCACATCATCTGTTTCTAGCTTCACGCGAATACGCTGGTTCTGGAAGGGGGACAGGAAGTGGTACACAACGTCGAAACGTTTCTCGCGCGCCGGATAGTCAACGCCGCAAATGTCCGTCAGGTTGACGAACTTGCAGGAGGCGTTGTCGCGAAGATACCGCACCACATCAAGAATGTCGGACGCATTCACGACCAGTGTGAGCTCGCCGTATTCGACCTTCCAGGACACGAGGGACTCTGACAAACCGAGCTCGATATGCTCGGCGAGTTCCTTCAACGTTTCGTCCATGTTCGACCTCACTCCTTCGGAGCTCTCATTTGGGCCGCTTTGGCCCTCTTCCCTCAAATCCGCCGCCATTCAAAGCGGCGAATGCAATCAACGTTCGATCGTGCCTGTGCGGCGGATCTTTTTCTGCAGCATCAAGACACCATAAAGCAGCGCCTCGGCTGTCGGAGGACATCCCGGAACGTAAATATCGACCGGGACGACGCGGTCACATCCGCGTACTACTGAATAAGAATAGTGGTAGTAGCCACCACCATTGGCGCAGGATCCCATGGAGATGACATACCGCGGTTCCGGCATCTGGTCGTAGACCTTGCGCAGCGCAGGCGCCATCTTGTTGGTCAGCGTCCCAGCAACAATCATCACATCCGACTGGCGCGGGGATGCGCGCGGGGCAAAGCCAAAGCGCTCGGCGTCATAACGCGGCATGGACATTTGCATCATCTCAACGGCGCAACAGGCCAGACCAAACGTCATCCACATCAAGGAGCCTGTGCGGGCCCACTGAATAAGGTTGTCGGTGGAAGTGACGAGAAAGCCCTTGTCGGCAAGCTCGTCATTGACTTCCAGGAAAAACGGGTCATCCGCGCCAACCGGCTTTCCGGTATTCGGGTCGATAATGCCTTTCGGCCGCTCCGCGATGAGCGGCTTGGCAGTGGTCAATCCCATTCCAGCGCTCCTTTTTTCCATTCGTAGATAAATCCGACCGTCAGGACGCCCAGGAACACCATCATCGAGCCGTAGCCGTACCAGCCAAGCTCACCGAAGGAGACCGCCCACGGAAACAGAAAGGCCACTTCCAGGTCAAAGATGATGAAGAGGATCGCAACCAGATAAAAGCGGATGTCGAATTTCATCCGGGCGTCGTCAAAAGCGTTGAAGCCGCACTCATAGGCAGACAGCTTTTCCGGATCCGGGTTCTTGTAGGCAAGCAGGAAGGGCGAGATCAGCAACGCAAGGCCAATGACCAGCGCAATGCCGATAAACACGACGATCGGGACATATTCCCGCAGAAGTTCTTCCATGTTTTCGCGTCCTTGCATTTGCGGGCGGACCGGGAGGCGATCCGTACCGCAGCCCCGCCCTGTCCTGCACCGGATAGTACCATCAGGTCATGCGTGGCCCGTCGGTTTTTTCACTAATCCAACATGCGAGCGCACACCTAGCCCACGTATTGCTGCAACGCAAGACCCTAACCCGGTCAAGCTATTGCCACATTTAAACCAAATCCATAACAGAACGCTACAAAGCGCATATTTCGGCGGGTTTGAAAGGCAGGATTTTCTCTGCACAACCGGCGCGGCAAATTGGCCGCACGCCGTGACCAATCCAACCAATCATTAGAATCGCCTGCCTTTGGCATCGATCTCGCGGAAACCCGGCTCATCAGGCACGACATTCAAACGCACCTGGACGCCGCAACGCGCACCGACGTCGGCCGGTTGAACTTGAATTGCTAAATTCTCGGAAAAAATCGGGAACCGTGAGTGGCGCGAGTGACGGGGCTCGAACCCGCGACCTCCGGCGTGACAGGCCGGCACTCTAACCAACTGAGCTACACCCGCACATTCACGGTATATATGCGCCACAAACCCTATTTGGGAAAGTGGCGCGAGTGACGGGGCTCGAACCCGCGACCTCCGGCGTGACAGGCCGGCACTCTAACCAACTGAGCTACACCCGCTTCGCGCGGCGACGTGATGTCGTCGCGAAGTGGCGCTGATGTACGGCGGCTGAGACTTGAAGTCAAGCGCTCTGGCCGGACAATTATGTCGTTTTTTTAAAAGCCTTCTGTTTGAGCCATTTTGCCAACGCACCAAAAGCGTTCAGGTTGTGGACAACTCAATTTACCAGATTGGAACTCGCCACCTGAAATCTCGAAGACGATGTGATTTTTTTATCAGTGATTCAATACTTTAAGGTGCTGTGGGTAAGTTCAAGCCCTACAGCACTCACAGCGAAAAACAATCCATCGAAACATTGATGCATATTGATTGCACACCGCCCCGGCTCAGGAAAGGACATTGGAATGCTGTCGACCGTTCTCACACTGGTGCGTTTGCTGAAAGCCATTCTGCGATCGTGGAACCGGCCGCATTTCCGCTCCGGGTTTCTCCTCGCGGGGCTGATCCTTTTCTCCGGCACCGTTTTTTACAAGACAGTGGAAGGCTGGAGCTGTGTGGATGCGCTCTATTTCAGCGCCATGACGCTGGCGACCGTCGGCGTGAGCGATCTTGCCCCGCAGAGCGTTGCCGGCAGGCTGTTTACGGTGCTTTATCTGTTTGTCGGCGTCGGGGTGTTTGTGGCGTTGTTTGCCCAATTCGCCCGCGCGCTTTTGCAGATCGAACAGGAAGTCGATTTGGTTGAAGATCCGAAGACCGATGGCAAGGTGGGATAAGGCCTAACTTCGGCTGAACTACCGAGAACGCAAAGAGGCCACATAGGCTACCACAACGCGTTTTAACGGCGGCTAACTGTCGTTCAGCACATCTTGTGATGCCTGTTTATTCTTAGCTGGAATATAGAACGGGGGAATGGTGGGCGATGAGAGACTCGAACTCCCGACATCTTCGGTGTAAACGAAGCGCTCTACCAACTGAGCTAATCGCCCTCAACGAGGTGAGATGCGTTTTATGGGCTCCCTCTCTCCTTGGCAAGACCTATTTTCTAAAAAAATGCCATCGGCGTTTCTGCCTGTGGATGACCGTTTCATACGGCACCCGTTCTCTCGCCTTTTGCAGCCAAAGTCAGTTGCTAAGAGTAACTTAGCCTCATCTATGGCCGCTAAGTGCGCATACAAAAAACCCCGTCCTCGATAATTCGAGAACGGGGTTTTTTCAGTCCATGGACCGATGCAAACTCGCAATTAGGAGTTCACAGCGTCCTTCAGGCCTTTACCAGCCTTGAATTTCGGCGTCTTAGAAGCCGGGATCTGGATCGTTTCGCCAGTCCGCGGGTTCCGGCCTTCGGTCGCAGCCCGTTCGGAAACGGTGAAGTTACCAAAACCGATGATACGGACTTCGCCGCCGCCTTTCAGCGTCTCAGTGACAGCTTCAAAGCTTGCGTCAACTGCTTCGCCTGCCTGTGCCTTTGTCAGGCCGGTCTTTTCTGCGACAGCTGCGATCAGATCGTTCTTATTCATAGCAGATACCTTTCTAAGAAACGGACGTATGCCGACGATTCCTGTCAGCGCCGTTGCGCGAAACTCGCGAGATTTGAGCTGAAACGCAAGTGGTTTTTTCGCAGAAAACAGCCGTTTTGACCAATTATTCAAAAGAAAAGCCCCGGTTTTCCCGGGGCTTGACTGTTTCGCAAATGTCAAGGGCAGATTAGTGGGCGACGACACCTGTCGTGTCATCATCAGAAGCACTCGCCTTGGTTGCATTTTCCGCAGCGCTTTCATCCCATTCGATGGCCTCCGGCTGGCGTGTCAGAGCATGTTTCAACACCTCATCCATGCCGGAAACTGGAATGATCTCGAGCGAGTTTTTCACGCTGTCCGGAATGTCCGCCAGGTCCTTGGCGTTGTCTTCCGGGATCATCACGAGCTTGATGCCGCCGCGCAGAGCCGCAAGAAGTTTCTCCTTCAGGCCACCGATCGGCAAGACGCGGCCACGCAGGGTGATTTCGCCCGTCATGGCGACATCCCGGCGCACCGGAATACCGGTCATGGTCGAGATCACGGCCGTGGCCATGGCAATACCCGCAGATGGCCCGTCCTTCGGGGTTGCGCCTTCGGGAACGTGGACGTGAATGTCCTTCTTCTCAAAGAGCGGTGGTTCGATGCCGAAGTCGATCGAGCGGGAGCGAACGTAAGACGCCGCAGCCGAAATGGACTCCTTCATCACATCCTTCAGGTTGCCAGTGACGGTCATTTTGCCCTTACCAGGCATCATGAGGCCTTCAATGGTCAGGAGCTCGCCGCCGACTTCCGTCCAAGCGAGACCGGTAACCACACCAACCTGGTCCTCCAGCTCGGCTTCCCCATAACGGTACCGCGGAACACCAAGGTATTCCTCGACGATCTCCTGAGTCACCGTGATGCTTTCCTTGTCGCTCATCAGGATGTCCTTGACCGCTTTCCGGGCCAGGGTCGCCATTTCACGCTCAAGGTTCCGCACACCGGCTTCACGGGTGTAGCGGCGCACTACAAACTGCAGTGCATCGTCTTCGATGGAGAACTCACCGTCTTTCAGACCGTGATCCTTCTCGGCTTTCGGAATGAGGTGACGGCGGCAGATTTCCACCTTCTCTTCTTCCGTGTAACCAGCGATCCGGATGATCTCCATACGGTCCATCAGCGGACCTGGAATGTTCAGCGTGTTCGCCGTGGTCACGAACATCACGTCTGACAGGTCGTATTCGACCTCCAGATAGTGGTCCATGAAGGACGAGTTCTGTTCCGGATCCAGCACCTCAAGCAGCGCGGATGACGGGTCACCCCGGAAATCCATGCCCATTTTGTCGATCTCGTCGAGCAGGAAGAGCGGGTTGGATTTCTTCGCCTTTTTCATCGACTGAATAACCTTGCCAGGCATGGAGCCGATATAGGTCCGCCGGTGGCCGCGGATTTCCGCTTCATCGCGCACACCGCCGAGCGACATACGGACGAATTCGCGGCCGGTTGCCTTGGCAATCGACTTTCCGAGCGAGGTCTTACCAACACCTGGAGGACCGACGAGGCAGAGGATGGGACCTCGCAACTTGTTCGCCCGGCTCTGGACAGCAAGATACTCCACGATCCGCTCCTTGACCTTTTCAAGGCCATAGTGATCGGTATCGAGAACCTTCTCGGCAAAGCTCAGGTCGTGCTTGACCTTGGACTTCTTCGACCACGGAATGCCGATCAGCCAGTCCAGATAATTGCGCACGACGGTCGCTTCCGCGGACATCGGGCTCATCTGTTTCAGCTTCTTGATCTCGGCAGCAGCGCGTTCGCGCGCCTCCTTGGTCAGCTTGGTCTTTTTGATCTTCTCTTCGAGTTCGGCAACTTCGTCCTTGCCGTCCTCGCTGTCACCAAGTTCCTTCTGAATGGCCTTCATTTGCTCATTCAGGTAGTACTCGCGCTGGGTCTTCTCCATCTGACGCTTGACGCGGGAGCGAATGCGTTTTTCCACCTGCAGGACGGAAATCTCGCTTTCCATCATGCCAAGGACACGCTCAAGACGCTCAGCGACGGAGACGACGCCAAGAATTTCCTGCTTTTCAGGGATTTTGATCGCCAGGTGAGAAGCGATCGTGTCAGCCAGTTTGGAGTAATCGTCGATCTGATTGACCGCACCGAGCACTTCCGGCGACACTTTCTTGTTGAGCTTCACATAGTTTTCAAACTCGGCAACCACTGAGCGGGCCAGTGCCTCGACCTCAATGTTCTCACCGTCTTTTTCCGGCAAAACGGTTGCGGTTGCTTCGAAATAGTCGGTCCGGTCGGAATAGTTGCCGATTTGCGCGCGTGCACCGCCCTCGACAAGCACCTTCACAGTGTTATCCGGCAGTTTCAGCAGCTGCAACACGGTTGCCAGCGTACCAACGTTGTAGATCTGGTCCGGATTCGGATCGTCGTCGGCAGCGTTCATCTGGGTTGCCAGAAGAATATGCTTGTCGGTGGTCATCACCTCTTCAAGCGCCTTGATCGACTTTTCACGACCCACGAACAGCGGAACGATCATGTGCGGGAAGACGACAATATCGCGCAGGGGCAATACAGGATACACAGACGTACTGTCCGGATCAGTGGCGCGGATTTCTGCGTCGCTCATTCTTTTTCCTTTCTCGGCGTGTTCCGGCCCCACTCACAAATAAAGGCAGCCAGAGACACTGGAAAACGGCTTTCGGCGATCGTCTGCCGAGGGCCGGATCGCAACACCCCGGATGGGCGCGTTGACGATCCGCACAAGCCGTCCTTACGTCCTATTAGGTGGCTACCTGTCAGGCCGGTGTCAAGGCGATCAAACATTAACAAAGGGACTTGTCTGTTGACGACTCACCAGCACGGTGGATAACGCACCTCGAATAAAATCAGGTGTGCAAAAAGCAAAATGCCGCTCACTCCAGAGCGGCATTTGTCTGACGATAACGTTATGCGCTTGCCGCTAGCTTACGCACTTGTCGCTGACGTCTCTTCGCGGTCCTCGTAGATGTAGAGGGGACGCGCTTCGCCCTTGACCACTTCCGGAGAAATGACGACTTCCTTGACGCCCTTCAGGCCCGGCAGTTCATACATCGTGTCGAGAAGGATCGACTCAAGGATGGACCGAAGGCCACGTGCACCGGTTTTCCGCTCAATCGCCTTGTTGGCAATCGCCCGCAGTGCATCTTCATGGAACGACAGTTCAACCTGCTCCATCTCAAAGAGACGCTGATACTGCTTGACGAGCGCGTTTTTCGGCTCGGTCAGGATGGTGATCAGGGCATCTTCGTCGAGATCTTCCAGAGTTGCGATGACCGGCAGACGGCCAACGAATTCCGGAATAAGGCCGAACTTCAACAAATCTTCCGGCTCCAGCTCGGAGAACAGCTCGCCAATCCGGCGGTCCTCCGGCGCATGAACTTGTGCCTGGAAACCGATGGAAGTCTGGGTACCGCGATCGGAAATAATCTTGTCCAACCCGGCAAATGCGCCACCACAGATGAAGAGCATATTGGTGGTGTCCACCTGCAGGAACTCCTGCTGCGGATGCTTGCGGCCGCCCTGCGGCGGCACGGAAGCCACAGTGCCTTCCATAATCTTCAACAGAGCCTGCTGTACGCCCTCCCCGGAGACATCGCGGGTAATCGACGGGTTGTCCGCCTTCCGACTGATCTTGTCGATCTCATCGATATAAACGATGCCGCGCTGCGCGCGTTCTACGTTGTAGTCCGCGGACTGCAGCAGCTTGAGGATGATGTTCTCGACGTCTTCACCGACGTAACCGGCTTCGGTCAGGGTCGTTGCGTCTGCCATTGTGAACGGCACATCCAGAATCCGGGCAAGCGTCTGCGCAAGCAGTGTCTTGCCGCAACCGGTCGGTCCGACCAGCAGGATGTTGGACTTTGCAAGCTCAACATCGTTGTTCTTAGAGGCGTGGTTCAGACGCTTGTAGTGGTTGTGAACGGCGACCGACAGGACCTTTTTCGCACTGCCCTGCCCGATGACATAATCATCGAGAACATCGCGAATTTCCTGAGGAGTCGGGATCCCGTCCCGGGACTTAACCAGCGAGGATTTATTCTCCTCGCGGATGATATCCATGCACAGCTCGACACATTCATCGCAAATGAAAACAGTCGGGCCGGCGATCAGCTTGCGGACTTCGTGCTGGCTTTTGCCGCAGAAGGAGCAGTAGAGCGTATTCTTTGAATCGCTGCCGCTGGCCTTGGTCATGTAGTCAACCTCGCGTTTTTGGGGTGCTTAACCCCTTATCTCTCCGGGTGAGGCCAAATTGAGGCTCCCGGTTTGAAAGTTTTAGGCGCCTAAGGTGCCGCACTTTCCTATAGGATGTCACCATGCTTCGCCGGTAAAAATCAATATAGGTTTAAGGCGAAGGTGGAAACCTTGGAATACCTTGGGATTTTCACGGTAAAGCCACGGATTTTCAACCCGTGGCTCTCCGCAGAAATCCTTAGCCTTTCGACTCGGCTTCACCGCCAAGGCTGGACCGATCCGTGATGACATTGTCGACGATCCCGAATTCCTTGGCCTTTTCAGCGGTCATGAAGTTATCGCGCTCCAGCGCTTCTTCCACCTGATCCAGGCTCCGTCCGGTGTGCTTCACGTAAATTTCATTGAGACGACGTTTCATCGCCAGGATTTCCTGGGCGTGCAGCATGATGTCGGCCGCCTGACCACGGAAACCACCGGATGGCTGGTGAACCATCACCCGCGCATTAGGCAGAATGAAGCGCATGTCTTTCTCGCCAGCAGCCAGAAGCAGTGAGCCCATGGAAGCTGCCTGACCAATGCAGAGGGTCGACACGGCCGGGCGAATGAACTGCATCGTGTCGTAAATCGCCAGGCCGGATGTGACCAACCCGCCGGGCGAATTGATGTAAATTGCGATTTCCTTGGAGGGATTGTCAGCTTCCAGATAAAGCAGCTGCGCACTGACCAAGGTTGCCATGTGATCTTCGACCGGACCGGTCAGGAAGATGATGCGCTCCTTCAGCAAGCGCGAGTAGATATCGAAGGCCCGCTCGCCCCGGTTTGTCTGCTCGACAACCATCGGCACGAGAGTGTTCATGTAGATATCGACAGGATCCTTCATACCTCATCCATATGCTTGAGATGTTACCCAGGATTTGGGCTGGAAACAGGCCTTGCAAGCGCATCGTTCCAAGGCCTGACTCGAAAAAAGCGACACCCCCATATATAGGGATGCCGCCCTCAACGCAAAGTCATCGCAGATGCGGCATGAAAGCAAAGTTAAAGTTGCCGCCGCATCTGTTGATTATCCGGGAAAAACTCACCGTCAGGCGGCGTCTTCGTCCTCGGCAACAAGCTTCTCCAGCTCTTCCTTGGTCACTGTCTTGTCGGTCACCTTGGCAAGCTCGAGCATGAAGTCGACGACTTTTTCCTCGTAGATCGGAGCGCGCAGAGACGCCAGGGCCTGCTGGTTGTTCTTGTAGAATTCAAACACCTGCTGCTCTTGGCCCGGGAACTGGCGGACCCGGTCGTAGAGCGCCCGCTGCATTTCCTCATCGGTGACCTGAATGTTGTTCTTTTCGCCGATTTCGGACAGCACCAGACCCAAACGAACACGGCGCTCGGCGATCTTACGGTATTCCGCTTTCGCCTCTTCTTCCGTTGTCTCTTCGTCTTCGAAGGTCTTTTCGTTGCGCTTCATGTCTTCTTCGACTTGCTGCCAAACGATCTGGAACTCAGATTCCAGCAGTTTTTCCGGCAGTTCGAAGGAGTAATGCTCGTCCAGCTTGTCGAGAAGCTGACGCTTGACGCGCTGACGGGTCATCTGACCGAACTGGCCTTCGATCTGGCCACGAACGATTTCTTTCAGCTTCTCGAGCGACTCAAGGCCAAGGCCTTTTGCAAACTCATCATCGATCGCGGCTTCACCCGGTGCGCCGACCTCTTTGACAACGACGTCGAAAGTCGCGGCTTTGCCAGCCAGATGTGCTGCCGGGTACTCTTCCGGGAAGGTCACTTCAACGACTTTCTCGTCGCCAGCCTTCGTGCCAATCAGCTGCTCTTCAAAACCCGGGATGAACTGACCGGAGCCCAGAACCAGCTGGCCGTTTTCGTCCGCACCGCCTTCAAACGGCTCGCCGTCGATTTTGCCGAGGTAAGACATGGTGACGCGGTCGCCGTCTTCAGCAGCGCCATCCTTGGCTTCGAACGGGGTATTATTCTTGGCGATGTCAGAGACCTGAGTGTCGACTTCTTCTTCCGCGATCTCGACAACCGGACGCTCGATTTCAAAACCGCCGAAATCGACGATTTCAAAGTCCGGCAGCACGTCGTAGGTCATCTTGAAAGACAGATCGGCATCGCCGGCCAGGATCTTCTCAGCGTCTTCTTCCGGAAGATCGATTTCCGGTGTCAGCGCCGGGCGCTCGGAACGCTCTTCAACAGCCTTTTGCGTGGTTTCCTGGATGGTGTTCGACAGGATTTCGGCCATGGCTTGACGGCCATACATCTTCTTCAGGTGCGCGACCGGCACCTTGCCCGGACGGAAGCCCTTGATGTTGGCCTTGGACTTCATGTCGTTCAGATAGTCATCGAGCTTCACAGCCAGATCGCCGGCCGGAATGTCAATCTTCAGCTCGCGCTTGAGGCCCTCAGCGAGGGTTTCGGTTACCTGCATGGGTTTTGCTTCGTCCTCGGTCCTGAGCGGCAATCCGCCCCGGAGGTGTTGATTATCAAAATTTCCGTGTGCCGCGCCGCCCACTCCCCTTTTTGCAGGAGCATTGCAAATAGCAGCGCTCGCCTTGGGCGGAACCCAAGACGCACGATGGGAGCGCGATAAAGGTTGGGGGTGAAAGTGTCAAGGGTGGAGCCGGGAAATTGGGTCTAAAGCGCAAGGTTCGCACCAAAAAGCGAACCGGGTCCGGATCTAGATATTCTTGCGGGAAACTGTTTCCCGGATCCACACCAGACTGTTTGACGCGAGCTCCTGCCATCCGTCTTCGAGCTGCATGTAGTGGCATTTACCAGGATACTCTTGAACAGTGGCCAAATCGCCATACCGCGCCGCCATCTGACGGGCCGTTGATGGCGGGACCACCTTGTCTTCTCCCCCTGTCAGGAAGAGCATTGGTGCATTTCGCCCATCAAACACCACCTGCGTTGCCTGTTTTTGATCATACATCCAGAAAAACAGTTCAAACAAAACCTCTCCCGATTCAGTGCTTAAACGGTCACAGATTTCGTGCTGCTGAGTTTCCGGCATGGTGTTCAAACCATAGGCCGCAAGCAATTCAAAGTCCTGACCTGGAGCCTCCTGCCAAAAGGCACCGGCCGACATAAACATCCTGCCGAGGGCACGTTCCATGTCCGTGGTCGGTGTTGTGCCTGCCATGATGCTGCTGTTTATCAGAACACCTGCCTCGATCAGACCGCGCCCGGACAGAATTTGCGCGATCAGTCCGCCAAGGGAGTGCCCGATGACGATGGGCGGCCTGTCGAGAGTTCGGATGAATTCAACGGTATCCGAGACGTAGTCTTGAATACTGGTTCCAATCAGTGCTTTCCGGCGTTCTTCGCCGTCCGCAAGGTCATGGAACCGGTATGTCGGCGCATGACATGCAAAGCCAGCTTCTTCAAAGAACTTTTTGAAGGGCGCCATCGTCCAGGGTCCAGCATTCGTGCCATGCAAAAGTACCACTGGGATGTCAGACATGGTGCCCCACTAAGAGTTCTTGTTAACTACCGGTGATTGCATTGCTTACCTGAGACTCCGTTCCGGCAACCGAACGGCTTGAACCAGATCATACTCAGTGCTGGACCAGTCGTCAGTGATTTTGACCAAAAAATACTTGCGGTTTCGGTGAGGAGTAATTTGACATTTTCCCGCACATCACTGGAAGGAAACGCTTTTTTATATCTTTACGCGATATCTCTGACTTTGCGGAAGGGCGAGAAAACGTCCAACAACGCAACCGGGGGCGCGCCAGACTACGAATGCGAGACAGTTTGAGTACCGATGACCAGACCGGAGATTTCCTGAGGGGACCAGCCTCTGAGGGCGCTCCAAGCGAGACCAAACGGGCTGCGCCAGCGATCGCTATCGGACTATTGATGATGTCCATGGTCGTCTCATTTCTGGGCTACAATTATCTCTATCTGGCTGGCGAATATCGCGCGCGCAACTTCCAGCATTTTCTGCACATCAAACAAGCCCACGACCTGGTTGTCCAATCGCCGATTCTTCGGGATTCGGACATCGGCCAACTTATTGATTCACTCTCAAGTGCGCGAGCAGAAGCGCTTTGGTGTATGCAGAATCTGACTGTCCCTGAATATGAGGTGGTCAAACGGCTTGGTGCAGGCGCCGCGTTCGCCATGTGCAGGGCTGAGGTGGCCAGGACCGGCGATCTCATCGCGCAGCTGGAACTCATGCGCGCGGCTCCTCTTGCACGCCACTCAGAACATAGCAGTCGCTTTGCCCAAGGTCTTGAAATCAAGGCGGCGCTTGAAAAAATGATGGCTGACAGCGCCAGTTTTCATGCTCAGGTTCAGACGATTGAGGATCGGATCGTCAACCTGGTCATCGGGGGCACGTTACTCGTCAGCTTCGCTTTGCTCATGATCATGATGTTCTTGACCCGGACGATGCGCGAGGTGTGGTCCACGCTCACAGCCTCCGCACGGCACGTGAATGAGGTTAATGAACGCTTTGCCACAGCCGTGGAAGCAATCCCGGACGGCTTTGCGGTCTTTGATTCAAAGCGCCGCCTCATCACCTGCAACGAAATGTATCGCCAGCTCGCTCATCCAGTCCCTGAACGGGTTAAACTCGGTATGACCGGCGCGGAAATTCTGCAAGACGCCATGGAACATGGACACTATCCCGACATCTCAGAGGAAGACCGGAACAAATTCATTCTCGATTTCCGGAACAAGTTGGAACAGGACGGCTCGCAGGTCAGCCTTGTTGTTCAAGGCGAGCGGTACATCCAGGTGAAACTGACGGAAAGCGCGCATGGCGACAAGGTCGTCATCCGGTCCGATGTCAGTGACTTCGTGCAGTCCAACCGCAAACTGCAAAACCTGACCGAAAACCTTGAGACGGCGAAGGCCCATTACCGGCGCCGGTCCCTTGAAGACGCGCTGACGGGTCTTTCCAACCGGCGCAAGCTCGACCATGCATTGAAGGCTGCCGGTGGACGCGGTGAACGGGCCGTGATCCGGATCGATCTCGACCGCTTCAAGCAAGTCAATGATGTCTTGGGGCATGATGCCGGCGACCACGTTCTGAAGACAGTTGCCCGCAAGCTTTTGACCGCCACCCGGGAAGACGATCTGGTGGCCCGGGTCGGCGGCGACGAATTTGTTGTCCTGTGTGCTCCAGGCACAGAATTGGAACGCGCAGAAGACATTGGCCAACGTCTTTTGGAACGCACCCTGGAGCCCATTCTCTATCGCAACAAACAATGCGTATTCAGCGCAAGCCTCGGGCTCGCGGTTGCTGAAATTTCACGCGATGATCCATCTGAAATCCTTCGCAATGCCGATGCCGCACTGTATGAAGCTAAAGCCGCTGGCCGGGCAAGCTTGAGAGTGTTTACCGGACCGCTTGAACAACGCATTTCACGCGACCGGCGGCTGGCTGATGACCTGGTCGAGGCCTTTGCAGGCCGGGAACTTGTGCCGTTCTATCAAACCCAGCACGATGCCCGCACCCACGCAGTCACCGGAATTGAAGTGCTGGCCCGTTGGCAGCACCCGGAGTTTGGCCTTCTCCCACCAGCCTTGTTTTTCCCGATTGCCCATCAACTGGGCCTCGACGGCGACCTTGACCTTGCAATCATGACACGCGCGGCCGAAGACCTCGGCCCCCTATTCGCCAAGACAGGTGCCCTGCCCCGTCTTGCCTTCAACGTGACATCCTCAACCTTGATCGATCCCGACTTTCCGGAGTTCGCACAACACCTGTTCAAGCGGTGGCAGGCGCCGGTTGCCTTCGAGATCCTGGAGTCCGTCTCTTTGGAAGATGGTGACGACACCATTCCATTCGCCCTGGACACGCTCCGTGAACTTGGGTTCGAGCTGGACATTGACGACTTCGGGTCTGGGCATGCGTCGATCAAGAGCGTCATGCAGGTTCGCCCGCACGCATTGAAAATCGACCGGAGCATCATTCTCCCGCTCGGCGAAGATCCGGCTGCAGAAGGCTTGGTCGCGGCAACGATTACAATGGGCCAAAGCCTTGGTCTGCAGGTGATTGCTGAAGGCGTGGAAACGGCACAGCACGCTCACCGCCTCGCGGCTCTCGGCTGCGACACGGTTCAGGGTTATCATTTTTCGAAACCGATGCCCTTGAAGGACCTGAAAACCTATCTCAATGGCGACGCGATCAACCCCGGAAACAGATCCGCCGCAGCGTCTTAAGCTGGGTCAGACAGCTGAACTTGCTGATGAAACACAAAACTTAAACTTTAATACGTGTGGGTCAGTGACTGGAAATCAGCCTAAGAAGCAAAAACAAATCGAGCGCTGAGCACCAGGACTGCGCTCAGGCACGCAAGACCAATCACAAATAATATAACAGCCTGCCTGACGCGCTCTGATTTCTGCATGAGGATCCTTTGGAGTAGCCGACACTCCCCCGTTTTACGTAACGGTATATTCTTGGATCAGGCTTGCTGGAACCATTCGACTTTCGCACATATGCGGTTCCAAAGGCGGTCAATGGAAAACACGGTTTGGATCTTTGTGCTCTGCATTTGGATCCGGTTTAACTGCCGAGGGTTCGTCCGTCAGAACGCTTACCACCTGGGAATCTCTCTGAACAATCAGTTACCGCAATTGTTGAATTTTCTACCCTAACTGTGCGTCTTTCTTGGCACTTTCCAATGTAAAATTGCCGCGTAGATCAGGGAGACCGATGGTGTCACGTGACGTTTTTGTAGATCAACCGCCGGCGTTCGTCGGACCGATTGTAGAAGCAGCCAGTTTCTTAGGCCGCGTTCAACGATATCTGGACATGGCCCAGTTCCGCGACGTCGCCGTTGATTTGTCCGGCAGCCGCCTTTTTATTCTGTCAGAAAGCCGGTTTGAAGACTTGATCGTTCATGGGCAGCATCCGCTTGCCTGGCTCATCGATATCAGCAGCTATCCGACCCATTCCACGCGATTTGGCACATCAATCGAAGATCTTGAGAACCTCATCAGCCATTGGTGCGGCTCGATCATTGATCAAGCCGGACGGCCGCATATCGTTCTTGACGCGTGGATGTACGATCAGTTCCGGCAAAAACAAACTATTATGCTTTCCTCTGCCCAAAAGCCTGCGCCAAAGCCTTTGTCTGGTGTCGACCGGTCACCACAGGTTCCAACACCCGATGGGACCTCTGCACTCATTTGCCTTGAAACCTTTCGGCAGACAGGTCTCCGCAAACCGCCCCACCGTGCCAAAGGATGACCCCGGTTTGAATTTACATTGGCGCCTGTAGACAGTCAGAACTTTCGGTCGTTTTTAGCCCGACCTCGCCTATGATTGCGCCACACTGCTCAATTCATAGTCAGTTTGGCCTTGCCGAGCTTCGAATACACACCTGAGACGTCTCTAATTCTGGCATCCATCTTGCGTAATCATCTTTAACGCAACCCAATGAACACAGGAGATGATCTCATGGCCGCAGAAGACAGCACAGCCGAAGCATTAAACCCAACGCTTTGCTTGGCAATGACTGCGAATGAACTGGAAACGGAGCAAAAGCCGTCACCACGTCAATTTCCGAAAACCGTCTGCAATCCGACGATGGCACTTGCGATCTATGCGAGCCTTTACAACGAAGCGGACGCATCCGGCGAGCGTGCTGGACGCTGAACAGCCCTAGCAGAGGGTTATTCAGCAAGGTAGAAGCAGATAGATGGTTTTCGCGAAATAGCGGTAGCCATAAAGCGTTCGGCTAAAAACGGGTTACGCGGTCATCAGTTCTCGCTTTGGACTTTGTTCAGCGCATGCGTTCTGTCGTTTCGCCCATATTGATCTCAGGCTGATTTCTGAGGCTCGGCAACCGTCCCGTCTATACAGACACCTAAAAAGCTTTGAATAAGCCGCAGGTCTTTTTTGTCTCGGGGGATAACGACACAATCCCGGTATTCTTCCGGCATTTCATGCACTGGAATGGCGACCAGATTGTCTGATGGATAGAGGCTGTTTTCCAGAAGGAGACCGACGCCAAGACCATGCAGCAAAGCTTCCTTGACCATGGGAAAAGTCGTGGTTTTTAAGATGCGCTGAAACGTAAGACCGTGCTTTTTGATCTTTCGATTGGCAATTCGCTGTGTCAGCGACCCGTCCTCGGGCAAGACAAGTGTTTCCGTTTGAAGGTCAACAAGCGAAAGGACCGGCTTTTTCGCCAGCCGGTGATCAGCCCGCATATGTACCATATATTTGGACCGCCGGAGCTCATGTGTCACGAGCGCCGGGTTTTCCTGAGGCTCTGTCACGATCGCCATATCCACCTGACGTTCGTTCAAGAGCGTCATGGCCGTGGTCCAGTCATAGAGCGTGAAATCGATCTGAACCTTGGGATAGAGCTCTCCATACCGAGCAATGATGGGCATCGCAGGCCGGGGTGCGTTGGCAATCAGTCGAATACTGCCGTCCGTTAGAGCGCTGTAGTCGTTCACTTTTTCCGTGACCAGTTGGTCCAGCGTCGCCAATCGGTCGGTGATTGAAAACAGCTCTATGCCCGCACGCGTCAGCTCCAGACCGTCGCGGCGCCGAATAAATAACTGGGTCCCCATCAGGTTTTCCAGTTTGGCCACATGCTGGGTTACAGACGACTGCGTCACATTGAGTGTCTGCGCAGCGCGGGAGAAACTGCGTTCCCGCGCTACATAAGTAAAAGCCTTGATTTGGTAGGGACTGGGCGAAGCGTTCATGACAGTTCCATGTTGTCTGCATGAAAAACACTAGCGGCCATTAGCGACGCTAATATTACGTCACAGATGGTTCAATCACGCTCTCTACGGTGATCGCAACAAAAGGGGCGATCATATGGCGGCCATTTCCTTAAAAGCGATCGAAAAGAGTTTCGGCGACACGTCGGTTCTTGAAGGGATCAATCTCGATATCGCACCGGGAGAGTTCCTGACGCTTGTCGGACCTTCTGGATGCGGAAAGTCGACCTTGCTGCGGATTTTGGCCGGACTGGAAGCACCAAGCTCTGGTGACGTTCTGATCGACGGCCGGAAAGTCAACCAAGTCCGCCCGGCTGAAAGGAACCTAGCGATGGTCTTCCAGTCTTATGCGCTCTATCCGCATTTGACCGTCGGCCAGAACATGATGACGCCCTTGCGGCTCCGGGACTTGTCGTTTGCCGAACGGCTTCCTTTCGCCGGCCCGCTGCTCGCAAAGTCCAAGTACAAGGCGCTTTGGGCGCAGGTGGCCGAGACGGCGAAAATTTTGCAGATCGATCATCTTCTCGATCGCAAACCCGGCCAACTCTCAGGCGGTCAAAGGCAACGTGCAGCTCTGGGCCGTGCGATGGTGCGCAAACCGGCCGGCTTCCTGATGGACGAACCTCTGTCAAATCTGGACGCGGCGCTCCGCATTCATATGCGCTCAGAACTGGCCGAACTTCATCGATCCCTTGCAACGACCTTCGTTTATGTCACGCATGACCAGGCCGAAGCTCTGACGATGTCAGATCGGATGGCTGTGATGATGGATGGCAACATCCTGCAGCTCGGCACGCCGGATGAGATTTACAACAATCCGCAGGATATCCGGGTTGCGGAGTTTGTTGGAGCGCCGAAGATCAACCTCTTGCCCGGCCACCTGGACAGCAATGGCCACGCCCGTTGCGGCGATGTTGTCTTGACGCGGGTCGCAACCACCTCTTCAGACAAAATTGCGATCGGACTGCGCCCGGAACATTTGACGCTTTGTGAGGACACGGATCCGGAGGCTTTGAAAGGCCGGGTGGTTCACAAGGAAAACCTCGGCGCCGATATCTACCTGCATATAAGCATGAAAGATGGCGCGCATCGTCTCGTCGTCCGCGCGGCGCCCGTAGACGGTGTTGCCGTGTCCATTGGTCAGGACATTGCCTTCAAACGGCAACACGGTGCCGCCATGATCTTTGAAGCAGACGGCAAACGGATCGGCCTTGATAAAAACCCCGGTACCGCCGTTGCGGAGGTGGCGTAATGCCCCGCTCCAAGGCGCACTATTGGTTTGTCGGGCCTGCCCTATTCCTGATGTTTGTCATTTTGCTTCTGCCGATTGGCATCGCATCCATCATGAGCTTCACGAATTACAGCCTGGGCAATTCCGGCGCCGAATTCGTCGGTCTTGAGAACTACGAAAAGATCTTCACCCGTTCTACCTATGAAAAGATGTTTGGCGCGACCTTCCGCTATGTCTTTGTGGTTGTTCCGCTTTCCGTTGGACTGGGCCTCGGCGCCGCGCTCCTTATCAATTCGACAAAGCGGTTCGGTGATCTGTACAAAACCATCTACTTCCTGCCCGTGATGGCTGCGCTGATTGCGATGGCCATCGTTTGGGAGTTCGCCTTTCACCCGACCATCGGGATCGTCAATTCCACATTGGAGCGCGGTTGCGGCACTTTTCTGGAAGTCTGGGGTTGGTACGCACACGGGTGTGAACGCGGCTTCCCGCTCTGGCTAACCGACCGCGACTATGCCATCTGGACAGTCGCCTTCATCGGGGTCTGGCAAGGCTTTGGCTTCAATATGGTGCTCTACCTCGCGGGTCTGACCTCTGTGCCGCGAGAGCTTTACCAAGCGGCCGAAATGGATGGCGCAAAGTCGGCCTGGGACCGGTTCCGGCTTGTCACCTGGCCAATGCTTGGCCCGACCACGGTCTTTGTCGTCACCATTTCGTTCATCCGCTCATTCCAGGTCTTTGACACGGTCGAAGCTTTTTACCCGCAAGGCGGCGGACCGTCGAAGTCGGTCTACGTCATGATGTTTGCCATCTACGAAAAAGCGATCCAGCAAAACCTCATGGGAATTGGCGCGGCCATAACCGTCGTCTTCCTGGCTTTTGTCATGTTTCTCACGCTCGTCCAGCGCTGGCTGGTGGAGAGAAGGGTTCATTACACATGAGCGACACAACTCTTTCCTCTTCCACCGCGGTTGGCCTGCCGGCCTTCCGGTTTTCAGCGGCAGAAACCCTGAAGCATGTGGTCTTGATCTTCGGCAGCCTGATCGTGCTGCTGCCGTTCTATGTGATGGTCAGTTACAGCTTCAAAAGCCCGGCTGAAATCATGCAGAACATCGGTGGGTTCTTCGGCGCGCAGGAAGCATTCCGCGACGACTACTGCATCAAGCTCGGCAAGGATGTGGCCGACTGTATGGTGACACCGGTCATCTATAACTACACCACGGCTTTTGAGAAAGCGCCGCTCATCCGGTACCTCCTCAACGGCGTGATCGTTACGGCGTCCATCTTCTTCATTCAGGTTCTTGTCGCACTGCCTTGCGCCTATGCGCTGGCAAAACTCAGGTTCTGGGGGCGCGAAGCTGTCTTCGGACTGGTTCTGTTCTGCCTGCTCATCCCGGTCCACGCCATCGCGCTGCCGCTCTACATCATGCTGGCCAAGGTGGGGCTTACCAACACCTATGCCGCGCTGATCATTCCCTGGACCATTTCGGTGTTCGGCATTTTCCTGATGCGCCAGTTCTTCATGACCGTCCCCGATGATCTCATCGACGCGGCCAGGATGGACGGCATGAACGAGTTCTCGATCATCTGGAACGTCATGTTGCCGACCGCGATCCCTGCCCTCTTGGCCTTTGCGATCTTCTCGGTCGTTGCGCATTGGAACGATTACTTTTGGCCACGGATCGTGATCACCGGCGACAGATCTTTGTTCACCCCACCGCTTGGCTTGCGGGAATTCAAGGGCGACGCGGACGGCGACAACTTCGGCCCGATGATGGCGACCGCCACGATCATCGTGGCGCCACTGATCGTGGCCTTCCTGATTGCTCAGCGCCGTTTCATCGAAGGCATCACGCTCAGCGGGATGAAATAGACCAAAGAGCTCAAAAAACATGCGGGGCCGCCCAAGGGCAGCCCCATCACCGAAATCCCGCGAGGGGATCAACCGGGAGCGGACGAGTTTGGCGACCAGCCACTCCCACGGCAACAGACGGAGAGTTCCATGAAAAAGACCCTCACCGCAATAGCACTACTGCTGGCAGCCTCCGCTGCGCATGCAGACGACAAAGTAACGATCGAATTCGCTTACCCGTATTCCCATCTTTTTGATGTGACCTACGAGAAAATCCTGCCGAAGTTCAACGAACAGTTTCCGAACATCGAAGTGAAGATCCGGGCAACATACGAATCTTACGAAGACGGCACCAACACCATCTTGCGTGAAGCTGTTGCCGGCACGCTCCCGGACGTCACCATGCAGGGTCTGAACCGTCAGGCAATCCTGGTCGAAAAGGGCATTGCCAAGTCGCTCGAGCCTTTCATCCTGAAGGAAGAGACGTTCGAAAAAGACGGCTACCACGACGCCATGCTGAAGCTCGGCACGTTTAACGATGACATCTACGGCCTGCCGTTTTCTGTCTCCCTGCCCGTCGGTTACTACAACATGGACGTCATGGCGAAAGCCGGGATTACGTCTGCAACCGACCTGCCGAAGTCCTGGGATGAAGTTGTTGAGGTTTGCGGCAAACTCCATGAGGCAGGCGTCAAAAACCCGATGTTCTGGGGCTGGAACATCACCGGCAACTGGTTCCTGCAGGCTCTTATGTGGTCGCAGGACAAAGCCACAATGGAAGGCAATGCGTTCCAGATTTCTTCCGACGAAGGTCTGAAGTCGCTGGAAACCATGAAAGGTATCTTCCGCGGCTGCGACATGCAGAACATTGAGTGGAAAGCGGCTCTTGCGTCCTTTTCCGCCGGTGAAATCGGCATGATGTTCTGGTCGACATCTGCGCTCGGTGCTGTTGAGCGTGCCAAAGGCGATTTTGAGCTGAAGACCAACGAATATCCTGGCATCGAAGCATCTGGCCCGAAAGGTCTGCCAGCCGGCGGCAACGCGGCCATGCTTGTATCTTCTTCTGAAGATCCGAAGGTCCTGAACGCTGCCTGGGAATGGCTCAAGTTCATCACCTCCGGTGAAGGTGCTGCCGACGTTGCCCGTACAACAGGCTACATGCCGCCGAACAAGGCTGCCAACGAAGTCATCCTGGCGGATTTCTACCAACAGAACCCGAACAAAGAGACCGCTGTCCGCCAGCTGCCACTGCTGCGCGACTGGCAGGCTTACCCGGGTGACAATGGCTTGGCGATCACTCAGGTCATCTACGATGGGATCGAAGGCATTGTGACCGGCGAATTCGACGACATGGCCGAGCTGCAGGAACAGCTGGACGAAGAAGTTTCAGATCTTCTGCCGTCCAACTGATCAACCTTTCTTCTTGCGCCGCCCGGCCTACCGGGCGGCGTTTTTCATCAAAAAAACAATCAAAGGAGGAAGACATGAAACTTCTCCAACTGACGGACATTCATTTGACCAAACCGGGGGACACGATTGCCGGACGGGATCCGAATGAGAATTTCCACAAAGCTCTTCAGCATGCCATAACCCATCATCCCGATGCTGAAGCCATTTTCATCACCGGCGACCTCTCTGATTGGGGCGACAAAGACGATTACCTGCGCCTGAAAGCAGAAATCGCCGAATGCCCGCTTCCCATTCATTTATGCATTGGCAATCACGACGAGCGGGACGTTTTTTTGTCTGTTTTTCCGGAAGACGCTGACGAGAACGGCTTTGTTCAAGCGGTTGTTCCGTTGAGTGAAGGCACGGCAATTCTGTTGGACACCTGGGGACCGGATACTCATGCCGGTTTTTATTGCTCCAAACGGCAAGACTGGCTCGATCGGGAGCTTTCCAACGCCACGGCCCCGGTTTTCCTGTTCATGCACCACAACCCTGTCCCGATCGGCATTGCGCCCATGGACAAGATCATGCTCCAGGACGCAGACGGGTTTGGCAAAGTCGTTTCCCGGCATGCGGCCAAGATCCGGCATATTTTCCATGGACATTGCCATCTGCCTCTGGCCGGTTCTCTGCACGGAGTTCCCTTTAGTGCACCGCGCGGTACCAACCATGCCGGATGGCCGGATTTTGCCAATAAGGGCAACCTCGCAGGATCGGACTTGCCGGAAAGTTATGCGGTCGTCCTCGCAGAGGAAACTTCGACCATGATCCACATGATCGAATATGGATATGAGGGCACCGTTCGCCGAGAAGGGTCTCCCGATTACGCAGACTGGGATCGCCTAACCATGGTCCGTTAGCGCCTTACCAAGAGAAATAGTACTAGCGGCCGTTTGTCTTGATGAAGTTAAACGGCCACTCTTTTCGGTCCCGGACCGTCAGCCGAAAATTGATGGTGTCACCAACGTGCCCAAAAAGTGCGACAGGAAAGCATTTGCGGTCCCAGCAGTCTCCATAGCAAGATGCCCTTCAGATCTTCGACAGCCAGAGCTGTTTAAAACATCAAGGGGAAATGCATGTTGCGGGCTCTGTCTGTCTTACTTCTCTTGCAGTTCACCCCCACGGCATTAGCTTGGGAGTTCCGCGCCAGCCGTGTTTGCGAATTGCTTCACAAGGATGAGACTGCGTCCGTTCGGGTTGTCTTCGACCCAGCAGTACCTGAGTACTTCATCGCCATCACACCAAACCGCCCCTGGATACCCGGCCCGGTTTTTTCCATGCGCTTTGATGGACCACTTTCAAACATCATCGCCACCGACCGGCACGTCATCACGCCCGGTGGAGGAACGCTCACAGTCACCGATCGGGGCTTTGGCAATGTGTTGGATGGATTGGAATTCAACTTCACCGCCACGGCATTACTGGGCGATCAGGCCGTTCAGATACCGCTAGATGGCGCAGCCCCCGAAGTCCGTGAGTTTCGCGCCTGCGCATCGGGCCTGGGCGTCTGACAGCTGTTTTTGAGTAGGTCACGGTATACTTGCGTATTCAAAAGCGGCGACAGCTACTCAGTATACATAGTTGTCTTTTGGCCAGGCCGCGCGTCACGGACATCAAACCTCTGCGATCTGTTTTGGACGGATACTCCAGGAGATCCCGAGCATGCTAGCGAGTAGAATAATCGGGAGAAGCGCCAGCGGGCTCCCTGCCGCGATGAGGGCAGTGCCGGCTGCACAGGAAATAGACGCTCCCGCCTCCGCGAACGTGGAAGCTTTTGAGGCAACCTGCCGACGCCGAAAGGTCGTGCGTTTGGCTTGGGCGCGGAACCACAGTTGAACGAGGATTGCGCTGCCTGCAGCAATAAACGCTCCAGCAGCGGTAACGGCTGCCCCCCAGAGAGACATGAACGCGACAGCCAAGCTGACCGGTAGTATTATTGCCGTGACAACCATAAGCACGGACGCAACTTTCGCCCAAAGCCTTGTAAATGCCGAAATGGGTGCCGTTGCAATCAGATCGGGCGCATCCTCACCGGAGATCGTCAACCAGGCAAGACCACCGGCAAGCTGCCCCACGGCCATGACGACAACGGGAGCGATGATGACGGAGGTCTCGGCAGCTTGGCCAAAACTGACCCAAAGCATCACTGCAGGCGGAATGAGATAGAGAACCTGCATCAACGTCTGGGATATAAGCCAGGGATCGCGGACAATGAGCTTTAGTTCTTTTCGAATGAGTGAGCCGAGGGGCGAATGGCCCCGAAAAACCTGCTTTGATGTGCCTCTTCGCGCGGTCTTTTCTGTGACACCAAGTGCCAACACGACAATGTGGCGGAACTGCCTGGCACCAAATAAAGCCGCCGCCGAAAAGAACACAACAGAGGCAACGAGGAGAAACACCACAGCATTGGTTTGCCCGGCCACAGCATGGGCAGGAAACCACAACATGGACCCCGCGACTGGCGCATGGTTTGCGAGAAAGACCGGATCAAATAGGGCGAACCGGGACATTGACCCGAAGGAGAGGATCGCAACCACCTGCATTCCAATTAAGAAGGCAGCTCCCACTATCGCCGCAAGAATTTGAGCATAGAGCCGCGTCCGCTGCGGCCCAACCATGCGGAAGAGTGCAAGCGTGATGAGGATCCCGCCTCCGGTTGCGGTCAGAGATACCGCCAGAAGAACCACATATCCTGAAAGCCAGCGAATCCCATCGAGCGCCATTGCAACGTTGATAAATGGCGAAACGACCAGCGCCGACATCGCCCAGCTTGTCAGAGCCATGATCGTGATACGCACAAGAAACAAATCATGGGAGGGCGCGGGTGAAGACAAGATCAAATCGAGATCGTCACGGGCATAGAATGCTCGTGTCACCGACTCCATCGCCTGGGACAGCATCATGGTGAAGCTTAGCAATACCGTCACTGAAAGCACCGCAAGCGTGGTTTGATCCAGCACAGATGCAGCTGTCAAATGGGAGCCCAGAACAGCATACGCGATCAGATGCATAACCGCGTAAAAGATGCTGATTCCGATTAGGGCGCGCCAAAGGCTTTTGCTGCGCCTGCCAGAAAACATCCATGACCAGTCGCGCCAGGCCAGCCTTAATTCATGATGCGAAAACCGCATCAATGCGGATTTTGCCATGAATTGTCTCATGCAACCTTCCCGTGGAAGCCTGTTGCCTCCTGCGCAGGTGGTTCGCTGCCGGCTTCACTACCAACTATTTCGAGGAAAATGTCCTCCAAAGTGTTGCCATTTGCGCTCGCGCGTTCCCGCAACTCTTCCAGCGTTCCTTCGGCAACGAGACGTCCGCGTGCGATTATTCCGATCCGGTCCGCCATGCGTTCCGCGACTTCTAAAATGTGTGTCGTCATGACAATCGACACACCTTGCGCAACAAGTCCGGACAGCACCCTTTTGACTTGCCGTGCAGAACCTGCATCCAGTCCCGTGAGAGGTTCATCAAGGATGATCAAATGCGGCTCATGGATCAAAGCTCCGGCAAGCGCCACCTTTTGACGCATTCCTTTGGAGAACCCGCCACAGCGTTCATTTGCATGGGCCCCGAGCCCAAAAGAGTCGAGCAGGTTGTCCGCCTTGAACCGCGCAAAATCCGGCGACATGTTCCAGAGTCCTGCAACAAATTCCAGGTATTCAAGCGGTGTCAGCTTGTCATAAACCATCGGATCGTCTGGAACCCAGGCCAGCACTCTTTTGGCGGCAATCGGATCCGCAAATGTGTCGATCCCGCAGATCTTGACCGCACCGGCATCAGCCTGGAGCAACCCCGCAACCATCCGCAGCGTTGTTGTCTTGCCAGCGCCATTCGGGCCCAGCAGGGCATAGAATTCACCACGCCGCACCGTTAGCGAGAGATCATCAACGGCAGGTTCTTTGAAGCACTTGTGAAGATTGAGAAGCTCGAGGGCGGCAGCACTGGTAGATGGCATCTGTCTCTCGTCGATCGGCGGGTTTTTCCAAGACTACTGGCTGGACCTTTCTCGAGAGTAAAACCCGACCCTTTGCCATACTCGACTGCCCCAATTGACGTGGACGTTTCACAGCAGTAACCGAAAACATGTACGCAAAGCCCTGGAGTGCGCGCTCAACAAGTGTCTCCAACAACACCGTGATTTATGGGCCTCTTTTTCAATACCGCCATTCTTAAGCTGTAGGGGAGTTCCGAGCCGGACCGGCATGGCCTATATTGGCAACGCGGAGCAAAGGTCGGAAGCAAGGACTGGAGAAGAACGTGTCACCAAGCAAGGGCCGGATTGAGCGCCTGATTGATGCAATTGCGACGGAGTTCCAGTCCCATCTGATCGACCTTCGAAACACGTCTACATCCCTTGAAATCAAGGATGGCGCGGTTGAGAAAATGATCTCGCGCCAGGCTCCATTTGGGGTGATCGGCCTGAAGATACTGGTGTCTGACCCCGGGGATGCTGGCAGGTACATCGAGCACGCCTGGAATTTCAGCATCGGGATTACGGGATGCGTGTTTGCGCTACTGGATGTCGATTACCAGAACGATGTTTGGATCGGAGATGAAACATCGGCCGATTTTGCGGGGCATGAGCACGTTGCCTACAAAACCACCGAGCAAATGATGGCCTTTCACGGCGATGAATTCGGTATTGGTCAGCTCTTCGTTGAAAGGGTTGGCGCATTGTGTCCGAGCTTGCTTGAAAAACCGCCGCTGTTTTTCCGTCTACCGCGACGGGCGCCTCCCGCCTACCGATACACACTAGCACCAGCCCATGTTCGCGCGGCCTTGGGTCTTTCAACCGCCGATCCCACCATTTTGCTTGAAGTCATGATCAAGGAGCACGGGATTGATCCCTACACAATCCTGCTGTCGTTCCAATCGGATACGAATTTCTGGCTGGTTGACCTGCCCGAAACGCTTGCCGATCGATACCAACACGGCTTGATGGGACAAGACCTCGGTGAGCATCATACCAACCTGGAGGTCGGAGCAACCATTACCGCAGACACATCGAGGAAGACATACAGGTTTGCCATCGGCAGTCCCACTGACGAGGAGCGGGATGGGAGCTCCTATTCGATGTCGGGAACTGTGTCGGCGCGCGGGTATATGGCACGGCCCATCTGACGACAGGGGCGCGGTGTAAACCTCCATCAAGCGCCACAACAACGTCTCAGGCCGGTCATTGAAAGGTGTTTTCTTCGATACCTGTAGAGCTATGTCAGGCTAACGTTTCCGGCCGTCCCAACGGGATATGGCAGGTTTCTGGATCCTTTAAATAGAGCGCCCTAACTACACTCGTGGTTAGAAGCGTTCCGGCAGTGTCAGGCTTCTGTGAGACCTGCGCCAGAATCAAAACAGTATTGAGCCAAACAAAAAGGATACAAATCTTGAAGACAGGACCGTGGATCATCGCCTTGGGTTTTATGGCGCCGGGTTTTATCATCTTTGAAGGCCCACGCGCCGACGCGCAAACACAACGGCCTGATGTCCGGTCGATGACCTGCAGCCAAGCAAAAGCACTGGTTCAGAAACAAGGCACCGTCAATTTTGCTACAGGGCCGAACAGCTGGACCCAGGTCAAGGCCGGGGTCAATTATTGCGCCGACAGAGCGGTTTCCCTGACACCTGTTGTTGCTCCGACCAAAGATAACCCTAAGTGTCAGGTCGGGTTCACCTGCACCCAAATGCGGTACTCGACACGATAAATACAAGGAGACTATCCAAGCCTGCCGCTCGCGAGCCGCATGCGCTTCATCGGCCGCCCTTGAAAGGAGCCAAACACATATGTTGAGCCTTTTCGACCGCGGTCCGTTTATTGCGTTTGAGCCGTCTCGCGGCGTCATCTGCCGGTGTCTGAATGCTGAGGCAGCAGCGGAAGCGCTCAAAGTTTTTGACGGGATTGGCGAGATCCATGTCGACCAGAATTTCGCAGGCGGTACTTATGTTTTTGATCCGGATCTCGACGCGCTAAAGGTCGCTTTTGTGCCGCGACTGGGGCGCCGGATCGAACCGGCTTCGGACAAGGACCATCGCGCGCTCATTGATGGTGCCGAAATGGCGGCATCCGTCACCCTCCACCATCTCGGGCTATCTCCGGAGGACTGTGAACGGCTTTTTAAGGCAGATGTTGAAAACGCCCTGATCTCGACGGCATTTCCCTTGCGGTTCCGGTATGAGCTCTCGAGCGCGAGGGACATCGCCGAGACACTCGGCCCGGGTCAGCTGTTCGGCCATCTGAGAGTGGTCCCGCAACGATCTTCAGACCCCGCGGCATATTTCTACGATTTTGATGCGGCCTACTCCCACGCACGCGCGACCCGTGGAACACTTGAAGTGATTGACTTTCACACGCGATCGGCCCGGTCGCGGCTCGCAGCACAATCAAATGCCGGGCCTGAAGTCATGGAAGAGCTGCGAACTGTCTGCACGGAAGTCCTGGAGGCCATCACAGACTATTGCGGGCTTTCATCGGCCGAGGATGCTGACAAGCTAGATCTGTTCAAGCAAACCGGAGCCATATCAAACGGTCAAACTCGGCACTAAGAGGCAAATAACAGGATGGTAGATCCTCAAATAACTGCAGCCATCTTGAGACCTGGCAACAACCAGTTCCACCGCTTGGAGGTGTTTTATGATCAGGTAGTTGCTACCACACGTATTCGCCTCACACGCATCAGGGGTAAAACTTGGGCAAATTGCGGGGTAAAATCCGTGATTTCACAAATAAAACAGCCGGCCAGAGGCCAGTATCATAAATAACTCAATTGCTTGCTGTTTAAGTATTGGTGCGGATGGAGGGACTTGAACCCCCACGCCTTGCGGCACCAGAACCTAAATCTGGCGTGTCTGCCAATTTCACCACATCCGCGTAGCAGGAGCTTGGACACCCCGCGTTTGAAGCGGGGCTTCTATACCACCCCGATTTTGTCCGTCAAAGGAAAAAGAGCGCCGTAGCTACTCCAGACGCATAACTTGTCCACAAGCTCTGGAGGCAAGCATGATCAAATCCACAAATGCGAACCTAAAGATACACCATCGCCACAGCAAAACCGACAAGTCCGAGCAGAAAGACAATCCCAATCTTGACAGTCAACCTGTTTACATGGGCGTCAAAGAGTTCCGCAAGCGCCTCTTTCGTCAAAAGCTCGTCTTCCAACGGCAAGAGCTCGTCTAACTCCTGTTTCGTCAAAGGACCTTCAGACACATAATCCCGCGCCATAAAGGCAAATTTGTCCGCTTCAGGCTGGGATATGCCAACGCTTTGAAGGTATTTCGAGTATCCAAGCGTATCAAACATGATCGACAAACCGCGCCTCCCAATCACGAACTCTCATAAAACCAGAACATACAATAGCAACTGTTACCCAGGATTGCGACGTTCCAACCACTCAAGCATTCCGGCAATCGGCTCCCTCAGCGCTGCCGGCAAATCTTCAGCAATAAGGCCAGGGCCAGCGGTCCGGCCAGCCTCTCCATGCAACCAGACCGCCTGACAGGCTGCCTCAAATGCCGGAACACCTTGCGCCAGCAGGCCAGCCGCGATGCCTGCCAGCACATCGCCGGACCCGGCGGTTGCCAGAAACGGCGGCGCATTGCAGTTGATCGCGGCCCGGCCGTCCGGTGCTGCAATGACTGTGTCGGGGCCTTTTAAAATGAGTATTGCACCGGAACGGCGTGCGGCCTCCCGCGCCCGTGCAAGCTTGTCGAGGCCGCTTAGATCCGGAGAAAGACGCTGAAACTCGCCGTCATGCGGCGTCATGATAGCTGACGATGCGTTTTCTTTGATCAAATCAAACAGCTTCTGCGGTTTTTTTGAGAAACTGGTCAAGGCATCTGCGTCCAGCACCAAGGACCGCCCTGTCGCGATAACGGCCTCGACAGCTGCCTGTGTCTCCTCTCCGATCCCGTATCCTGGTCCGATCAAAACGGCATTCAGACGCGGATCCGATAGAAGCTCCGGGATCGCTTCAGGACCGGAGATCTTTTTCAGCATGACTGCCGTCAAGTGCGATGCGTTGACCATCATGGCGTCCGGCGGCGATGCCAGAGTGACGAGCCCCGCCCCGGTCCGAAGCGCAGCCATGGCTGAAAGCCGTGCTGCACCGGTTCTGGCCATTGGCCCGCTAAAAACGACCGCGTGGCCTTTTGAATACTTGTGGCCATCCACCGCCGGGCGCGGCCAACTCGCAAGCCAGAGGTCCGGCGTATTTTCAAATGCCGCGGGCCCGATCTTGTCGAGCACGTCTGTTTCAATCCCGATCTGAGCAACCGTGACCGAACCGCATAATCCGCGGCCGGGGAACAGCAGATGCCCGGGCTTTTTCAAAAAGAATGTAACGGTCGCATGCGCCTTGATCGCACTCCCGATCATCTCTCCGGTCGCACCGTTGACGCCGGATGGCAGGTCCACCGCTATGATTGCAGCGCTTGATCCATTTACAGCTTCAACCAGCTCGGCCGCTGGACCGGACAGTGGACGATCCAATCCTGCTCCGAACAACGCATCGATGATGACATCGGCCCCAGTGAACCGGTCTGCCATATGCCCGATCAGCTGATCGCCGGATGTGAGGATCTCGAATGGCAGGGTCATAGCCGCAAAAGCCGCAGCAGCGTCCCCCTTCAAGCCGGACGGGGATTTGAGGAGATCGACCCGGACATCATACCCCTTTTCTGCCAAGAGCCGTGCGGCGACAAATCCGTCGCCCCCATTGTTGCCTGGCCCGCAAAGGATATGAATGCGCCCTCCCGCCGGTGCGTGGTTTGCGGCCATACCAGCTACGGCTGATCCAGCGCGCTCCATCAGATCTAAGCCCGGAAGGCCACTCTCGATCGTCAAACGGTCTGCCTGACCCATTTCGTCTGGAGTGAGTAGCGCTGCCGTCATGACCATCCTTTGTGTGCCCTACAAAATGGAGATTGTTCGGCGTTATCATACGCGTCTCTAACGGCAATTCACCCCGCAACTAGAGCAGTCAGACGCCCGGCATTGAGGCGACCTCCGGCAAGACCAGGCACCGGGCCTCACTCATCTGCATATTTTGCAATCACTTTGTCTATTTTTTATGCATATTGATCGAACAATCTTACTCTGACACGACGACTTTCGCGATAACTTGCTAAAAATAGCGGCGGAATCCTGCCGGGATGGAAAATCTGACAATCAGAAAGACAATTGGCACGCTTCGTGCTTTTGCATGGCAACAGCTCTCAGCTGACCCGAACCAGTGCGTTTTAGTCTGGCGATGGTCCGAAAGAAGAGCGTTCGGGCAGACCCTGCCATTACATGTGGAGAGAGACATACGGTGATGAAAAAGATCGAAGCGATCATCAAACCTTTCAAACTCGATGAGGTCAAAGAAGCTCTTCAAGAAGTCGGCCTGCAGGGCATCACAGTGACCGAGGCCAAGGGATTCGGCCGTCAGAAAGGTCACACCGAACTTTACCGTGGCGCTGAATACGTTGTCGACTTCCTGCCGAAGGTCAAAGTCGAAATCGTGCTTGGATCGGACATGGTGGATAAGGCTGTCGAGGCAATCCGCAATGCTGCCCAGACCGGTCGTATCGGCGATGGCAAGATTTTTGTCTCAAACATCGAAGAGGCAGTCCGCATCCGGACCGGCGAGTCCGGCACCGACGCCATTTAACCCTCACCTGTTCCGGCATTTCGCCGCACACCCAATTCCGGACTATCCGCGCCGAGACAAACACCTTAAACACTCTGCCGGACCGGGACCAAAACCCAAACGTTCACACGAAAAATCAAAGGGATGGACATAATGACCACCGCTGCTGATATCCTGAAGCAAATTCAGGAAAAAGACATCAAGTTCGTCGATCTGCGCTTCACTGACCCGCGCGGCAAGATGCAGCACGTCACCATGGACGTTGCACTGGTTGATGAAGACATGTTCGCTGAAGGCGTAGCCTTTGACGGCTCCTCCATCGCCGGCTGGAAGGCCATCAACGAATCCGACATGATGCTCATCCTGGATCCGGAATCGGCTCACATCGACCCCTTCTTCGCCCAGTCCACCATGGCGATCTTCTGCGACATCGTCGACCCGATCACCGGCGAAGCCTACAACCGTGATCCGCGCATGACCGCGAAGAAGGCAGAAGCCTACGTCAAGTCCGGCGGCTTCGGCGACACCATCTACGTTGGCCCGGAAGCCGAATTCTTCATGTTCGACGACGTCCGCTTCAACGCTGACCCGTACAACACCGGCTTCATCCTGGACAGCTCCGAACTGCCGTCCAACATGGGCTCCGAGTATGAGACCGGCAACATGGGCCACCGCCCGCGCACAAAAGGCGGCTACTTCCCGGTCCCACCGGTTGACAGCGCGCAGGACATCCGCTCCGAAATGCTGTCCGTCATGGGCGAAATGGGCGTTCCGACTGAAAAGCACCACCACGAAGTGGCGGCTGCCCAGCACGAACTCGGCATGAAGTTCGACAACCTGACTTCCTGCGCCGACAACATGCAGGTCTACAAGTATGTTGTTCACCAGGTTGCACACGCATATGGCAAATCCGCAACCTTCATGCCGAAGCCGGTTTTCGGCGACAACGGCACCGGCATGCACTGCCATCTGTCCATCTGGAACAACGGTGAGCCGACTTTCGCCGGCAACCAGTACGCAGACCTCTCCGAGACCTGCCTGTACTTCATCGGCGGTATCCTGAAGCACGCGAAAGCCCTGAACGCTTTCACCAACCCGTCCACCAACTCCTATAAGCGTCTGGTCCCGGGTTACGAAGCGCCGGTTCTTCTCGCCTACTCCTCGCGTAACCGGTCTGCGTCTTGCCGCATCCCGTTCACGTCTTCTCCGAAGGCGAAACGCGTTGAGGTCCGCTTCCCGGATCCGACTGCTAACCCGTACCTCTGCTTCTCTGCCCTGCTGATGGCTGGCCTTGACGGCATCAAGAACAAGCTGCACCCGGGCGATGCGATGGACAAAAACCTCTACGATCTGCCGGCTGAAGAACTGGCCGAGATCCCGACGGTTTGTGGTTCCCTTCGTGAAGCTCTGGAAGCTGTTGATGCAGACCGCGAGTTCCTCAAAGCGGGCGGCGTCTTCGACGACGATCAGATCGATGCTTACATCGAACTGAAAATGGAAGAAGTCGAGCGCTACGAAATGACCCCGCATCCGGTCGAGTTCGACCTGTATTACTCTGTCTAAGACAGCTTCGGCGTCAAACACGGAAAACCCCGGTCACTCGACCGGGGTTTTTCTTTGTTCAGCTTTTGAAATCATGAAAGACTCAGGCCCGGCCCCTCGTCATCAGTTTACTGCGCAGGCCACGTGTTATAGCAAATCGCGTTTACACGGATTCAGGTTTTACTGCCTCTCGGTGGTGCCTCGAACGCGAAACCTGAAACATTCTGAATTCTATTAAACGCGATTTGCTCTAGTTCTCGTCTTTAAGAGCGCTGAGCGAAGCAGCTCCGGTGTACTTCTTCAAAATGTCGGCTTGAAAACCGTCTGTGATGATGCTGTCCAGGCCGTTCTGCATGCGCTGGAGCAACGCTTCATCGGTTTCAGGGTTACACGCGAGCGCATTTCCGATGATGTCGCCAAATCCATGAACCAGTTCGATCTCAACACCTTGCTGCACAAGCGTGTGAAACGTCATGCTGGAGATCGCGGCAAGGTGCAGCCTCTCTTGAACAAGCTGGCGGATTACCGTTTCAACATCATCAAAATAGTCGATGGAGCCGAAGCCCTGGGTTTTCAAGACATATTCGGCGTAGTCGCTCCGCTGAGTGCCGACGGAAAATTCGCCAACAATATCGGCCAAGTCTGACGGGATCTGCGATCCGGCCTTCTTGATCAAGAACAGCTCAGCGCCGCCGAGCGGTGATATCCAGGCAAAGGTCTCGGCTCTTGCCGGTGTATAGGCGGTGGTGAAGACACAATGGTTTTTCCTGTTTTCAGCCAACCAAAAGGCCCGGGACCATGGGAGCATCTCCATTGTGAATTCAATGTTCTCCCGGATCATGATTTCCCGCACCTGATCCGCGCCGAGCCCCACGATCTCTCCGTCCTGCATGAAATTGAAGGGCGGATAGTTTTCCGTCACAAGATGAATTTCGGTCGCTTGCGCCTGCTCCACCACGGCTAACAGACCGCAGATCAAGCCGAACGAGCTGATCGCATTCCGCAAAGATTTCAATCCACTGGTCAACATCAGAATGATCAAGTCCTGTTCTTTCCGATGCTATTAATCCAGCCAAGTCTTACAATTTGCTTGAGTGAGATATCAAACGATCTGGATAATCATCTCAATTTTGATGCAGCCAGTCCTTCAAGGACGGCCGGAAGCTTGTCTCCTTCCCGTACATGGCGGGAGACGCAATCATTGCATTGAGCACCGCCTCCTGGAAGGTTTCCGCGGCGGCCTGAAACAGAAGATCGATCTTACCCTCATTCATATAATCGCGGGCGATCAGATCGCCTTCTGGATTGTGCGGTATCTTATGCGCCGTTGAGAACGCAAAACCGATGTCGCCACTGCCATTACCATAGAATGAGCCGAGCCTTGCAAGACCGGCACCTGCACGCCGTGCAATCCGTTTCAGCTGCCGGCTTTCCAGTGGCACATCAGTTGCCAGAACAACTATGACAGATCCGCGCTCTTCCGGAGCTCGCATGCCCTCAGGAGATGCCCTGCGCCCATCCGGCAAAACCAAATCCCCGGCTCTGCCAAAGTTTGCCTGCACCAAGGCCCCCAGTGTGAAGGTCTTGCCATCCAATTCAAATTGGCGGGATGCGGATCCAATCCCACCTTTGAATCCAAAACAGCTGATACCGGTCCCTGCCCCGAAACTGCCTTGCTCAAAATCTGTAGCCGCAACCGAAAGTGCGGCGTTTGCGTCCTCTTCGGTCAGCGCAATCGCATTGATATCGCTTAAGTAACCGTCATTGCACTCCATGACGACCGGATTGACGGTCCCTTTCGCGCGATCAATCTGAGGGTTTTGTTTCAGCTCCCTCCGGATCAAGGCGTGAATGCCTTCTGCCACCCCGAAAGTGTTGGTGAGCAGGATCGGGGTCTCCAGGGTTCCGAGTTCCTCCACCTGGATCAGGCCCGCGCTTTTGCCAAAGCCGTTTATGACGTCACTGGATGCGGCCAACTTTTCCAAAAACAGATTGCCCGGATGCGGGACGATAGCCGTGAACCCCGTCCGAAGGTCTCCATCAATGATAGTCTTGTGCCCAACCGTGATGCCCGCGATATCCGTGATCAGGTTTCGGGGCCCCGGTTGCATGGTCCCGCAGATCAGACCGTTGGCACGAGCTGGTGAAACGTTTTCAGGACTCATAACGGCTTTGCTCCCTTCAGCGGGTAGAAAACATGTCGGCCAGCATCCGGAGACTTAGCGTTCCAATACGTCAAAGCCTTCATCCGGAGTTGGCGGGACGAAGTATTTGGTAACTGCTTCAAATTGCTCATCACTCACAGAAAACGGATGGCTACCACTGGCATTGCGCGCCCGCAGCCGTTCCTTGCAGATCTCGTTGGAAACATTGAGATAATGGAGCGTGTGATCGCTGCCGCTATTTTCCGCAACACGCCTCATCCAGACGCGCGTCTCCGGCGTGTTGGCCGGAAAGTCGAGAACCACGGACACGCCGGTTTTCAGAAGCCCAATAACATGGGGCTCCATGACGGCTCGTAGCCTTGCCGAGACACGCACATAGTCTTTGATTGTCGACATTTCAGACCCGAACAATTCGGCCAGCCAACTGTCTTCGCTTATCAAAACCGTTGCCGGTTGGCTGGAGAGGTCTCCGGCAAGCGTTGACTTTCCAGAGGCGATCTTGCCGCACAGGATATGGAGATGTCCGGGTGTCATGGAGAAGCCTGTTAGAACCCGCTGGTCGGATATTTGTCACTTGAGGCCACGAAAGTGGCACCAGACCGGCAGATTCGCAACGACGGCTTATGCTTGGAGCTCTTTATCAGCGCGCCAGCAACGTCTCCAGGCCAATCACGAGTAGGGTCAAGAACAGGAAGTAGGCAGCAAACCGGCCGTGGTCGGTGCCGTCGATCACGACCTTGCGCAACAGCGACCCGAAGATATCAAGCAAGGAAACCGTTACGAGGATGATCAATAGGATCGCAGCGCCAGCCGAGTAGTCAAAGCCGCGCAGGGCTTCTGAGAGCGACATGCCAATACCGCCCGCGCCAACAATGCCAAGCACGGTCGCCGAGCGCACATTGGCTTCAAACCGGTAAAGAGAATAGGAGATCCAGAGCGGCAGAACCTGCGGCACGACACCGTAGACGATCTCTTGAATAGCCGGAGCGCCTGTTGCCTTGATGCCCTCAACCGGACGCGGATCGATCGCCTCCACGGCTTCTGAAAAGAGTTTTGCGAGCGTGCCCGTCGTGTGGATCGTCAGCGCCAAAACACCTGCCAGTGGTCCAAGACCAACAGCCGCCACAAAAATCAGGGCAAATACCAGCTCATTGATCGCACGGAAGGCATCCATGAGCCTGCGCACAGGGAACACGATCCAGTAAGGCGCAATATTGGACGAGGACAGTAATCCGAACGGGATCGCAAGGATCACCGACAGAAAGGATCCCCAGACCGCCATTTGAACGGTTTCGAGCATCAAGTCGAAATAGCTGTGCCAATACCGGAAGTTCGGCTTGAGAAAGTCTTCCAGCAGCATGGCCATGTTGCCACCGCCGGTGAATACCTGGCCCATGCGGTGCATGTCCGCCGGATGGAAACTCCAGACCAGCATGACGATCAAACCGCCCCAGATCAGGACGTCAAAGACCTTCTCCTGAGTGGTTCGACCCGGGACTTCAAGAACGGGCTCGCCCGTGTTGAGCACGTTTACATTACTGGTCATGGAGAGTGTCCTGTGCGGAGATCAAACAAGAGCATGAGGGAATGCCCTGATGCCTCCCCTCATGCCGATGCGTTGCGCTGATTACTTGCGCGGGCGGGCGGCAGCTGCTGCGCGGATTTCTTCGATCTTGGTGTTGATTTCCAAGATTTTCGCGGTCCGCTCGTCGTCGGAATAGGTGTCGTCACCTTCGATGGACATGCGCTGACGGATCTGATCCATCTCGTAGAACGGCCACAGCTGGGCGTTGGAGGACGGAATGAACGGCCCCATGTCGATCATGGCCAGGTTCTCACGCGCCTTGGCCACTTCCTCGTCGGTGCCCTGACGGCCATAGGTCATGAAGAAGTACATGATCTTCGACTTGATGCTTTCATCGAGCTCCGGACGCCAGGCCATCGGATCAGACGCGATCAGCGGAGAGCGCCAGATTTCCTTCAGTTCGGCAAAGAGTTCCGGCTTGGCATTTTTCAACCGGGAATACATGCCGGTGGAGGACGCAACAGCTGCATCAACCTGTTTGGTTGCAACCGAAATCAGGTTGGTCTCGTGGTTGGCGTTGCGCAGGGTCTTGAAGCAGTCCTTCGGGTTCACACCTTCCTTGGCGAAAACGAAGGTGGACGGGACAAGGAAACCGGATGTGGAATTTGGATCGCCGATGCCGAAATTCAGATCCTTGTTGCACGCCATTACATCTTCATAAGTGAGACCGGAGTCCTTGTGAGTCACCATCACCGACCAATAACCACGGTCTCCGGTCGCTTCGGTCGTTTGAGCGAAAATTTCGGCACCAGCGCGGTCGACGGCAACCATTGCAGACTTGTTGCCGTACCAGACAACGTCGACCTTGTCGAAGCGCATGCCTTCGATCACACCGGCATAGTCAGCAGCAAAGAACGGCTTCACCGGCATGCCAAGAGAGGCTTCCATGGCTTCCAGGAACGGGCCCCACTTTTCACGCTGCGCAGAGCTGGATTCAGTGGACAGAATGCCGAAGTAGAGTTCTTCCGGGTTTTCACGCTCGGCAAGCGCCGGGCCGCTCAAACCAACCATAATCGCTGCAGACGCAGCAATGCGAGTAATCAATTTCATTACGATGTCTCCCCTGGAGAGATTCAGGCCGTCGCCGGGATTGGCGCGGTCCCGAAGTCTTCGGCATCCGGCAGCACAAGTTCTTCGCTGGCCTCACCGTAGATTTCGCGCAAAAACTGGGTCGTCAGTGCATGGCTCGGACCGTCGTAGACGATCTGTCCGGCCCGCATGGCAATCGTGCGTTTGCAGTATCGGCGGGCATATTCGACCTGGTGCAGGGAAACGACCACGGTCGTGCCGTCTTCCTCGTTGATCCTGGACAGGATCCCCATCACGCGCTTCGCAGAGGCCGGGTCCAAGGACGCAATCGGCTCGTCGGCCAGGATGATTTTCGCCCCCTGAACAATCGTCCGGGCAATGGCCGCACGTTGCTGCTGGCCGCCCGACAATGTAGACGCTCGCTGGCGCGCCTTTGTCTCAATGCCAACGCGCTGCAGGGCGCGCATTGCAAGCTGCTTTTCTTCTGATGAGAAAAAACCAAAGAGGCCGCGCCAAACCGGCACTTTTCCAAGCAGTCCTGCAAGGACATTGGTCAAGACACTCAGCCGGGGCACCAGATTAAACTGCTGAAACACGACACCGATGCCGGTTCGCGTCGCCGAGATGTTTTTGGAGATGGCGCCGCTGTCTTGAACTGGGTGCCCATTGATCGAGATCTGACAACAGCCACTATTTCTGTCTCCAGCCACCAGACCGGAAATATGGCGGATCAAGGTGGATTTTCCCGAGCCGGACGCGCCGATCAGCGCAACGAACTCACCATCGGCGACCGTCAGATCGACGCCATCCAAGGCGCGGATGCCACCCCGGAACGTTTTGGACAATCGTTTTACCGTAATCGCAGACATCAACGCCTCCTTGACTGGGAGGGTCGTAACAAAAGCGCCGACTGCGTGAGTGAAGGATTGGTGTCATTCTGATGAAATCTGCCGCGCTCAAGACCTGCGCACTAGGCCGTGTGGACGAAATGCATCTCCAATTCGTCCACACGGCCTGGGGAGCAGTGTTTGGAAACAAAAGCTTATCCAAAAAACGAAAGGCCCCCGATTGGAGGCCTTCGTTTTAAGTTCTTGTATCTGCTTGATCAGTAACAGACACGGCGATACCCAACGACTACATAGCGGTGTTCATAAGGGCTCCACCTGCGGACGGCCTGGTTGTGGCAGCGGACGGGTGCGACATATCTGGGCTGTACCTGACTGGCGATGATTGCGCCCGCAGCAAGTCCAATGATGGCCCCGGCAGCAACAGCGCCCGCCCGGTTTCCGGCATGGGCTTCAGTCGGCGAAAATGAGACTGCGGCCGTGGCGAGGGCAGCAGTTGCAACTGCTGTAATTGCGAATTTCCTAAACATTTCAACTCCTCCTCAGGATGAACATGCGCTCCTCAGCGCCAACACCCCCACCCTAGGATGAGACCGCCCTTCCAGCTGTGATTGGGGTCACGCTTGCTGTTTTTTGCGCAGGATTGCTCACCGCGCCGTCTCCAGCCCCGATCTGGGATCCTTCGTCATGGAAATTGCGCAGGAAACGAAGCTCGCCAAACCTTTGAAGACCGAACTTTTAGACCCTGTGCAATTTACATCACTGCTTTGCCGGTATAGAGCCATGCCCAACAGGCGAATGGCCACACGACAGTTGCATCTAACGGGCAGACACATGAGCGAGTTCAAGTCAGAGTTTTTGAAAGTTCTTTCCGAGCGCGGGTTTGTTCACCAGATCTCGGATCCTCAAGGTCTCGACGAGCTCTGTGCCAAGGAAACCGTGACCGCCTATATCGGCTTCGACTGCACGGCGCCGAGCCTGCATGCCGGGTCCCTTGTGACCATCATGATGCTCTACTGGTTCCAGCAGACCGGCCACCGGCCGATCGCGCTCATGGGCTCAGGGACAACACGGGTCGGCGATCCGACCGGCAAGGATGAAAGCCGCAAGGTTCTGTCCGATGAAACCATCGAAGAAAACAAGGCCGGCATCCGGAAGGTGTTTGAAAAACTGCTGACGTTTGGCGACGGCCCGACGGATGCCCTGATGATGGACAACGCCGATTGGCTGCTCAAGTTGAACTACATGGAGTTCCTGCGTGACATCGGCCGGCATTTCTCGGTTAACCAGATGATCCAGCGCGATTCTGTCAAGCTGCGCCTGGAGCGGGAGCAGCACCTGTCCTTCCTGGAATTCAACTATATGCTCCTGCAGGGCTATGACTTCCTGGAGATCTACCAACAGACCGGCTGCCGCCTGCAAATGGGCGGCTCGGACCAGTGGTCCAACATCCTATCCGGTGTAGATCTCATCCGCCGGAAAGAATCCAAGGAAGCCTTCGCGCTCACCGCCCCGCTTCTCACCACCTCTTCCGGCGCCAAGATGGGCAAGACGGCGGCCGGCGCAGTCTGGCTCAACGAAGAACAGCTGTCGGCCTATGACTACTGGCAGTACTGGCGCAACACCGAAGATGCGGATGTCGAGAAATTCTTGAAGCTCTTCACAATCCTGCCGCTTGACGAGATCAGCCGTTTGGCAGCCCTTGATGGGGCTGGCATCAACGAGGCCAAGAAGGTGCTGGCCACCGAAGCCACCGCGATGATCCACGGGCGGGAAAAAGCGGAAGCGGCCGCCGAAACTGCCCGCAAGGCATTCGAGGAAGGTCAGTCCGCGGAAGGCTTACCGACTGTCGAAGTGGCAAGTACAGACCTTGAGGCCGGGCTGGGTGTTTTGAACGCTTTTGTCACGGCCGGGCTGTGTGCATCCAACGGCGACGTCCGCCGCAACATCAAGGGCGGCGCCGTCAAGATCAATGACAAGGGCGAGCAGGATGCCAACCGTCAGCTCACCCTGGCGGATGTGACCGAAGACGGCATCATCAAGCTGTCGCTTGGCAAGAAGAAACACGTTCTCCTGAAGCCGGTCTGATCGGTCAATTGACCGACATGAAAAGCCGGGCGCTCCCTGCCCGGCTTTTTTGTTGTCAGGTTGCTATTCCGGCTGAAACTCAAACATCCGGCGGAAGATCCCAGGAGCGATGGCTGAAATCGGATTGACCGACAGAACCGGGTCGGACAAGGACCCGGACAAGCGATAGGTCACACCGATCAACCCTTCGCCCGTACTTCCGCCAAGCGCAAACCCCAAGAGCGGGATCTTGGAAAAGAAATTGTTCAGCGCATAGATCGGCACGAATGTTCCGGTCAGATTGAGCGTCTGCTGTTTGAGATCCACCGTGCCGGCCACCGTGCCGCCAAGCGCGTTGCCCTGCAACGCGCCGCGGCTGATCGTCATCTGATCCCCTTCCCGGGTGAAATTGATGTCGAGCGTTTCAAATGAAGCGGTGCCGCGCGCGCCTTCCGCAGTGTTGACCTGAGGCTGGCGCACGATCACGCGGCTTGCCTCATCGCGCGTATTCAAGTTGGTCGTGCTGATGCGCTGAATGGCCGGATCTTCCGTAATGACCAGCGAACGCACCTTGAAATCGCCCACCCAACTGTCGGCGTCGGCCATGGCAACACTCAAGGTTCCGCGCCCGCCACGCATGCGTTTGTAAAGATCCAGAAACGCCAGCATGGCGCCCGTATCGTCAAAGCGCCCGTCAGCTTGTTGCGCACCGCCATTGCTCGTCAAGGTAAAGCGGAAGTCCGAGCTGCCACCAACAAGCCCGCTGATATCGGCGGCCATCAAGCCGCGGGCTCCGGTATCCACCCGGCCTCTGACGTTCCCTATCCAGCGTTTGTTGAACCCGGTCATCCGGTCAAGATCCACGGCGATCCGGGCCCCGTCGGCGAAATCACCGGCGCCTTGGCTCCCTCCGGGGCTTCTAAGGCTCTGGATCAGCCCCCGGCCGTCGAAATTCTTGCCGGAAAAGATTATGTCGTACCGGCCGCTGTCAGCCCGTGTGATGTCGATTTGGGCATCATCGCCTGGCCGCAGCTGGAACCGCGGAAAGGATGCTTCAGTTAGCTCGCCAGTCGCCGACAGGTGGATTTGACCAAAGATATCCGCACCTTCCGAAACCAGCTCGAAGTCCTGAACAACTTTTTTGTCGTCGGTTTCGATCAGCTTGAAGGAGGCGGACGCGGGTACGCCCTTTGCTTTTCGCCAACCAAGCGCCTGAAGCCGGACTTCGGTCTCTTGAAGATCGATGCTGATGTTCTGACCGCCCTCGGCCTTGCCCGCACTGACCGTCATCGGGCCGTCCAGGAAAGCTGTCAGATCAATTCCACGGGCCTTCAGCTGATCGGCTGTCACGGACGCCACGACATCCTGACGCCGCGGATCGCCTGCTCCAGTTAGCGGGACCACCAGATTGATATCCGCGTTCAGACCGTCGAACTCACCGTTGCCGGAGATAACGATTTGGCTGCGATCTGCCTCGATCGAGAGATCAGCATTTTGGATCTGGTGACCCATGATCGGGTTCTCGTCAGAAAAGTCTTCCGATCGGCCAACCGCTTTCCAGGTGACATCGTCCATGTCGATCACGCGTTCCATCGGGAAACTCGCGGTAATATCGACAACGCCGCTCCCTGTCACACCACCGGTTTTCAAGTTTGCACGGTCGAGAACCTCAAACGGTTTTGCATTCAACAATGCACCGATTTCCGCGTTCCCGCCTTCCAGGCGCGTCTCGACCTTTGCGATCTTTCCAACACGCAGAGGCAGGTTGTGGATCTCAAAAACCGTTTCCGGAACGACGACATCATCTTCCCCGGGCAGATCGGCTGTGCCGCCGCTGGCCTTGACGGTCAGGATCTCGTTTTCGATGGTCATGGTTCCGGACAGGCCATCCACCACGGCAACATCGCCGACAGGCGCAACAGCACCGTCAACGAAGCTCATTGTCATTGCCATATCGTCGCCAGACCAGCCTGCGTCCGGGTCGAGGTGATTGAACGCAGGTGGACGTATGGCGGCTGTGAAGGACACTGTTTCGATCAGACCTGCCTTGATCCTCTCGATGATCCATTTGCGTGCCGGCGGCACCAATGTGATCGGCCAAACCTTTTTCGCAAGGGAGATCGGGATCTGTTCGCCATCAACAGCAATCGCCAGGTAAGGCCCATCTGAGCCAATTTGGATGTTCACAACACCCGTTGCGCTTGCCTTGCCCGAGCGCACCGAAAAGCGGCTTATATCAATTTGCTTCTCAGCCAAGTTGAACCTGCCCTGGACAGTGGCACCATCCAGCATTTGCGGCGGTTCACGCACATCCAGCGGCCCGACCTGAGGGTGCTCGGTTTCAAGGCGGAAGTCCCACACCGGCGCATCGCTGGTAGGTTGATCAATTTGTCCAGAAAAGAAGATCCGCGTATTGCCCCGGATAAAATGGGACGTCTGGATATCGATCGGCTTGTCTGGCCCGCGGTAAACTGCCGACAACGCGACATCATCGAAAGCCACCAGCGTCCGGCCCATCTGAAACCAGCCGTTCTGGACCCGCGCAACGGCGTTCGCAGAGATCAGTTCCCCATTTTCATCCAAAACGCTGTCGAGTTTCGCTGACGCCGGCAGTCTCAAGCCTTTGCCATAGGCTGTTGACGCGTCGGGCCCCAGAAGTTCGGCAAGTGTAATCCCGTTGACGACGGCCGCCATGCGTGTGCCTGGCCCGGTCTTGGACGGCGCTCTCAGGAAATCCAATCGCCAAGAGGTCACCCGCCCGCCAACGCGGGCGCTCGCAGAGATTTCACCGTCAGGAGACCGGAACACATCTGCATTGATGTTCGTGAAGGATCGCGGCGCTGGTCCCGTTATGTCAAAAGCCCCGTCGGAGACCGTGACCGACGTGAGACCGCGGCGGACAAACTGATCATCGATCACGTTGCCGATCCGATTGACGGCTTCGGACAATTGACTGATCTCGGGAATGACTGCCGGTCCGCCTTTCAGGGCGATCGTGACTTGCGGCTCTTTTAGATGAAGGGATGCGAACCGGATGTCTCCCGACCACAAAGCTGATCGAGTCAACGGCGCTTCGAGCCGTGGAAGCTTTAGTGTGACCGGTGCGCCGCCGCTGATATCTACACGCACATCTTCAATGACGATCCGGATCCCGTCATCGGCTGTAAAGTCTACACTGGCGCTTTCAACCGAAAGGGTGACGGGCCCGCGCGTTCCCTGCGATGCCAGAAGGTTTCCAAGAAAAGGAACGGTGACCGGGCCTGAGGCGAAGATCGCGCCCACGAACACGAAAAGGCCGACAAACACCAGACCACTGGCCAAACGCAGAAGTCTGCGGCGTTTCCATGGGGCCGGTTTGGGCAGTTCCTCTTTCATTCCGTCCGGTTGCGACAATTACATTCCGTCCGTTGTCCCTCGGGCAACCCGCGGGATATCTCTTCAACTGCGTACTATTCCAAGAAGCCCGCACATCCGTTGCATTGAACGAGTCGTATGAATGCATATGATAATGTGAAACAAGCACCAAAAGCGATAGCCGCTTCCCACCCAGCTGCCGAATTCGGCATTAACGCACAAAACTTGACAGAAGGATGGCGACATGAGCGATCTGGCCATAGGCGATGCTGCACCTGATTTTGACCTTGAGGCAGACGGCGACAGCCGTATCACCTTGAGCGACCTGAAGGGCAAACCGGTCGTTGTTTACTTCTACCCGAAGGACAACACACCGGGCTGCACCAAAGAAGCGATTGCCTTTACCGACAGCATCGACGCCTTCAAGGAACTGGGCGCAACGATAGTCGGGATTTCACCGGACAGTGCCCGCAAACACGACAATTTCATTGCCAAACACAATCTTGCGGTCCGCCTCGGTGCCGACACCGACAACGCAACTGCCGAGGCGTATGGCGTGTGGGTCGAAAAGGCCATGTACGGCAAAAAGTACATGGGCGTTGAAAGAGCCACATTTCTGGTAGACCCAGACGGAAAAATCGCTCAGATCTGGCGCAAAGTGAAAGTGCCCGGACATGCTGAAGCCGTTCTTGAGGCTGTGAAGACCCTCTAGACTTGCATCCCCCGGTGCGCTGATAACCAAGTCAGACGCTCAGATGACAAACACACAGACTCAGCCGGTGCCGGCGAACCTTGTTGCCGGCGCCCGCGCCATTGTCGAAGCGGCCGATACAGCCGAAAAGGTCCGGCTCGCCTATGCTGTTTCCAAGGCCTGGTTCAAGCGCGACATGGCACTCGGCTCACCGTCGAAAGACGGCCATATGCCGGACCGGCCCGGACGTCCGGACGAGCCGGAACTGCTCGCCCCGCGCGACATGCCGAAACGCAAGCTGTCTGGGACCGCCGGCCGGCTGGCCCTGATCCACTCCCTAGCCCACATAGAACTCAATGCGGTTGACCTGACCTGGGATCTGATTGGCCGGTTTGCGCATGTGCGCCTGCCACGTTCATATTATGATGACTGGGTCCGGGTGGGGCTTGAGGAAGCCAAACACTTTTCAATGTTGCAGGACCGCCTCGGCCAACTCGGCGCATCCTACGGAGACATGCCCGCCCATGATGGTCTTTGGCAGGCAGCCCAAGACACCGGTCACGATCTCGCCGCGCGGCTTGCAATCATTCCCCTCGTTCTGGAGGCCCGCGGCCTCGATATCACGCCGCCAATGATCGAGAAGGCCCGAAGCTTGGGAGATGAAGACACAGCCAAATGCCTGGATGTGATTTACCGCGATGAAAAGAACCACGTTGCGTTCGGCGCCAAATGGTTCCGATTCTTGTGTGACCGGCAGGGGATTCGCCCTGAACCAGCTTTTCACAGCTATGTACGCAAGCATTTTCGTGGCGCTTTGAAACCGCCCTTCAACGATCGCGCGCGATCCGAGGCAGGCTTAACCCCCGGTTTTTACAAGCCTCTTGCCAGATTAACCGGCTGAAAACCTGCATTTGAAGACGAATTGTTAACCTTAAGGAATTCTAATCATCACAAGTGAAATGCAGAATGCAGCAGTGATCGAGTGATGACCCAAAAGCGCCCAGAAATGACGCGGACCTACCAAGTGCCCCACACAGAGGCACCGCACCGGGAGTCTTTGACAGGCGATTTGAGAACGACCACTTACATCCTCCGCCCGGTTCATCTGATTGCCGGCGCCTTGACCTGCATCGCGGCGACCCTGATCGTAACCGGTGCCATCAGCTATCAGGTCATGCGATCCGGCATGGTCGCGGAAGTCAATGCCGAGCGCACCGAGGTCGCACTCCAGTATCAGGACCGCATTGCGCGCCTCCGCGCCGAGATTGAGCGGCTGAACAGTCGGCAGTTGGTTGACCGGGAAAGCGTTGAAATACAGGTCATGGATGTGCTGCGCCGCCAGCAAGATCTCAATCAACGCCATACGATCGTCGCCGACCTGATGGCCCGTGCGGAGAGCGTCGGGATCTACCTCAACACCGGCAAGCCGGTTCCCGCCCAAAAGCCAGCGATAGATGAAGGCCGGATTGCAGCCGCCCCCAAAGGCGATCGCACGGCCATGGGCGGCGAAAACGAGGTGATCTCCGAACCGGTCAAGGCGCTGGGCCTCAGGGATGCGTCGCGCAAGCCCTTTGATCCGCTGTCCGTTCTTCAGGGCACTGACGCACCTACCGGCGATGCCTTAAAAAAAAAGACTGAAAAACGCGCAGCCCTAGATGCCCTCAAAGCCGACATTTCCGAAATGGGCACGGAAAGCACCGCTGCCGTTGACGCTATAACTGTCGCGACAGAAAGCCGGATCGAAGACATTCTCGGCATTACCAAGCCGCTCGTCCCCAACCTCAACAAGGCTGTTCGTAGATCCTCCAGATTTGGTGGGCCGTTTGAGCCGCTCAGTCAGACGAGTTTTGCCGATCGGCTGCATCGTGCAAATACCGCGCTCGATACTCTGAAGCGGGTAAAGTTTGCAGCGCTCCGTCTGCCCGTCAAACGCCCGGTGCGGAACGGGACGCTCTCAAGCGGCTACGGTCCGCGTATGGATCCTTTTTTGAACCGGCTCGCAATGCATTCCGGTCTTGATTTCAAAGCCCCCTATGGCGCGCGCGTTTATTCTGCGGCACCCGGCACCGTCATTTTCGCAGGATGGAAAGGCGGCTACGGTAAAATGGTTGAAATCCGCCACGCCAACGGCTTCATCACCCGCTATGCACACCTGAGCAAGATCCGGACGTCTGATGGCAGTCACGTTGTGGCCGGAGATGTGATCGGCAACATCGGCTCAACGGGGCGCTCGACCGGTCCGCACCTTCACTATGAGGTGCGCCAGAACGACCGGCCGACCAATCCGGCAACCTTCCTGCGCGCTGGCGAGAGACTGGCGAAACTGTCGCTGTAAAAAAAGCGGCACCGAGGCGCCGCTTTCAATCTGGTCTCCAGGAGAGATCAGCTTACTCAATATCCTCAACAACGACTTCGTCGCCGCCGAAGACCCGCTGCGCAAGCGCTGCTTCCATGAAGGTATCAAGGTCGCCGTCCAGCACATCGTCCGGCGATGTGCTTTGCACACCGGTCCGCAGATCCTTGACCAGCTGATAGGGCTGCAGAACATAAGAACGGATCTGGTGGCCCCAGCCAATGTCGGTCTTGGACGCTGCTTCTGCATTGGCCGCTTCTTCGCGCTTTTTCAGCTCAGCTTCGTACAAACGCGCCTTCAGCATGCCCCAGGCAGTTGCCCGGTTCTTGTGCTGGGAGCGCTCGGACTGACACTGCACGACAATACCGGTCGGCTGGTGCGTGATGCGCACAGCGGAATCAGTCGTGTTGACGTGCTGGCCGCCAGCGCCGGATGCACGGTAGGTATCGATCCGGCAATCGCTCTCGTTGACATCAATCTCGATGCTGTCATCGATCACGGGGTAAACCCAGGCGCTGGAGAAGCTGGTGTGACGGCGGGCATTGCTGTCATATGGCGAAATCCGGACAAGGCGGTGGACGCCAGATTCAGTCTTCAGCCAGCCATAGGCATTCTCGCCCTTGATGAGCAGCGTCGCCGATTTGATACCGGCCTCTTCACCGTCGTGGTATTCCAGAAGTTCAACCTTGTAGCCGCGCTTTTCCGCCCAACGGCGGTACATGCGCAGCAGCATGGAGGCCCAGTCCTGGCTCTCCGTGCCCCCTGCCCCGGAGTTGATTTCCAGATAGGTGTCGTTGCCGTCCGCCTCACCGGACAGAAGCGAATTTAGCTGAAGCTGATTGACCTTGTCCTTGAGCCCGCGTAGTGCCTCTTCGGCGTCCTCGACAACAGACTTGTCGTCTTCCATTTCACCGAGCTCGATCAGCTCGATGTTGTCCGCCAGATCCTGTTCCAGCCCCTTCACGCCATTGATGCCGTCGTCAAGCTGCTGACGCTCGCGCATCAGTTTCTGGGCTTTGGCCGGGTCATTCCAGAGTTCGGGATCTTCAGAAAGAGCATTCAGCTCCTCCAGTCTTACCAGGGCTTGATCCCAGTCAAAGATGCCTCCTCAGCAGGCTTATGGCCTGCTTGATTTCATCAACGATGGCTTCCATCTCGGCGCGCATCGGATACCTCTCTTAATTGGTGAAAAGCCCGGAGCCTTGATTCAGGATCCGGGCTGAATTTGGAGCGGGAGATTAGCTTTCCGCAACTTTCCTGTAAACCACCACAAACGGCGTTTGTGGCAATCGTCAGTAAAGTCCGCCGGTGCCTTGCAGAACAGCCTGTCCAGCTTCAGGAGAGACATAGGTTGGAACACCCATTGTATCCTGGAACCCGATAACGGAATAGCTGTCCGGCGGGGCCATACCCGGCTTGAAAGCTTCCAGGATCGCGCCCGGCGTTCCACCAGCTGTCCGCAATCCGGTGTTCTTGTTGATCGGGATCAACTGCAGCCCGCGCGGGACCCGGAACTCCACCGGCGGCTTTTCGGCGAGTGCTTGCTTGACGAATTCGGTAAAGATCGGTGCAGCCACCTGTCCACCGGTCGCGCCGCGGCCCATCGGCTTGGGATTGTCGAAACCGACGAAAACACCCACTGCGAGATCCGGGGTGTAGCCAACGAACCAGGCATCCTTTTCATCATTCGTTGTGCCGGTCTTGCCGGCAACAGGACGATTGACGGCACGAACGGATGTCGCGGTTCCGCGCTGGACCACACCTTCCATCATGGAGGTGATCTGATAAGCGGTCATCGGGTCGAGCACTTGCTCACGATTGTCGATCAAAGTCGGTTCGCTCTGACCATCCCACGCATTTTGGGTACAGCCGTCACAGATCCGGCTGTCGTGCTTGTAGATTGTTCGGCCGTAGCGGTCCTGGATCCGGTCGATCAGGGTCGGACGCAGCTTCCGGCCACCATTGGCTATGGTCGCGTAAGCCGCTGTCATCCGAAGGACCGTGGTTTCCCCGGCACCGAGCGACATGGACAGAACCGGCAGCATGTTATCGTAGATGCCGAACCGCTTGGCGTATTCGGCCACCAGCGGCATGCCCATGTCCTGCGCAAGGCGCACGGTCATCACGTTCCGGGAACGCTCAATCCCGGTGCGCAAGGTTGAGGGACCGTAGAACTTGCCGCCGTAGTTTTGCGGCCGCCAGGTCCCAAGGCCTGGGCCTTGTGAAATCTCAAGCGGCGCGTCCATTACCACAGATGACGGCGTGTACCCATTGTCGAGGGCTGCAGCATACAAGAACGGCTTGAAGGACGAGCCCGGCTGACGCCAGGCCTGTGTTGCCCGGTTAAATTCACTCTGGGCAAAGCTGAAGCCGCCGACCAGCGCCAGAACACGGCCGGTGTAGGGGTCCATCGCGACAAGGGCGCCGGACACTTTCGGGATCTGGCGAAGTTCATAGGTGCCCGGTGCAACGGCGCTTTCCTGAACATAGACCACATCACCCGGCGCCAGAACGTCAGAGACGGCGGATGGTGCCCGGCCACCAACCCGTGCCCACTTCATGGTTTCCAGAAACAGCGGGCCCGCCTTGCGGTCTTCCTCGAGCTGCCCGCTTTGAAGCCGCTTCGGCTGAATACCAACGCGCGCTTCGCTGGTCCCGCTTTCCAGAACAACAGCCAGTGACCATTCCGGCAGATCGCTCAGCGCCTCGATCTTAGCAAGTTCCACGCCCCAATCGGTGCCTGTGGAGATGCGGTCAATCGGCCCGTTCCAGCTGCCGCGCTGGTGATCGAACTTGATCAGGCCGTCCATCAGGGTCTTGCGCGCGATCTGTTGCATTTCCGGGTCGAGCGTGGACCGCACGGAAAGGCCGCCCTCATAAAGGCGCTTGGTGCCAAAGATGTCAGCCACTTCCCGGCGGACTTCTTCGGTGAAGTATTCTGCGGCAAAAAGCTTGGAACCGTGACCACGGAGCTTCACCGTGATCGGCTTAGCCTTGGCTTCTTCGCCGTCTTCAAAGCTCACATGACCGTCTTCAACCATGCGGTCGATCACATAGTTGCGGCGCGCAATAGCAGCGTCGGTTTTCCGGTACGGGTGATAGTTGCTTGGTCCTTTTGGAAGCGCTGCCAGATAGGCCGCCTCTTCCAAAGCCAGCTCATGAACAGACTTGTCAAAATAGATCAGCGAGGCCGCAGCAACGCCGTAGGCGCCGAACCCGAAGTAGATCTCGTTGAGATAAAGCTCGAGGATCTCGTCCTTGGTGTAGGCTTGCTCAATGCGCAGCGCGAGGATGGCTTCCTTGATTTTCCGTTCAACGCGCAACTCATTGGTCAGAAGGAAGTTCTTTGCGACCTGCTGCGTGATCGTCGACGCGCCTTCCGGACGGCGGCCTGATCCGTAATTCTGGATAAAGCGCACAGCCGCACGGGCAATGCCCTCCGGGTCAACACCCAGGTGAGTGTAAAAGTTCTTGTCCTCGGCAGAGATGAACGACTGTTTCAAGCGGTCGGGCATCGCCTGGATCGGCAGAAACATCCGGCGCTGGGTCGCATATTCCGCCATGAGGCTGCCGTCTGCGGCATGAACACGGGTCATGACCGGCGGCTCATAGTTCTTCAGAGCACTATAGTCCGGCAATCCATCATTGAGGTGTTGCAGATACATCCACACCCCAGCGGCCATCAGCAAGGCAAAGGCCGCGCCGATCCCAAATAGATAACCAAAGAACTTCACCAAGAATTTCATATGCGGGCTCGTCTTTCCCCGTCCAGCATGCCCTTACGTCTCTTACCACGCTTTTAAGGGCAGGCACATATCCGTGCCAATTGCGACAATAGCAGTGTTTGCCTAAGTCGTGCACATTTATGGCGATGCTGAGGCAAATACTAGCTAAAGGTTTCCGAATGTTTTTTCGCCGGTTGCACCGGTTATTGCGATACCGCCCCGTCCCGTCCGGCCAGGCGAGGCCTGAAGAAACTGTGGATGGCCTCTGTCATGGCGTCCGCCATCCGCTCCCGCCATTCTTCAGATATCAAGAGTTTCTCGTCATGCGCGTTCGAAAGGTAGCCGAGCTCGACCAGAACCGAGGGCACATCATGCGCTTTCAAAACCCGGAAACCGGCTGATCTGTGCGGGTTTCGGATCAACCGGACAGCGCTCTGCAATTCGCCAATCAGGGTCTTGGCAAAATAGACAGAGAAAGACCGGGTCTCGCGGCGGGCCAAATCAAGCAGAATGTCGGTCACTTCAGTCGGCTCTTCTTCGAGTTCAACACCCGCGATGATGTCCGACATGTTTTCGCTGGCGGCCAACTCCTCGGCAAGGTCATCCGATGCCCGGTCTGACAAGGTGTAAACAGTCGCTCCGCGCGCAAGTTTTTTACCGCGCACCACCGAATCAGCATGGATCGAAATAAAGAGATCAGCCGCCAAATCATGACCGATCTGGACACGCTCTCCCAGTGGGATGAATGTGTCATCATCCCGGGTCAAATGGATCTGATAGAGACCGCCTTCTGAAAGCTTGTCCCGAAGCAATTTGGAAAACTCCAGAACGATCGCCTTTTCCAAAGTTCCGCCGACACCAATCGCTCCGTAGTCAATGCCGCCATGCCCCGGATCCAGCACGATCACTGGTTTGCTGTTCGCGCGTTGCGCGGTCAGGAGATCGGTTTTGGGTGCAGCGGCCTCCCGGCTGGCTGTGCGCTTTGACCGGGTTTCATAGACAAACTCCGCAAATTCTTCATCGCTGGCCCGGACGAGATCGATCACCAGGCGCGATGGCTGATCGTCGATCGAGGGCAAAAACAGTGTCTTGTCCACCCGGACCGGTGCAGCCAAGTCCACAACCACGCGGGACTTTCCAACGGCGAACAGGCCAAACCGCCAGTCACGAACGAGCCCTTGCTCCGCATTTTGCGCTCTCTTATCAAACGCAAAGGTCACTTCCGGCAGATCCAGAATGAGCCGGTAGGGCGTTCCAAGTGCGGAAATCACAGGGGTGACCTGCGTGTTGAGTTCAAAAACGATTCGTGTCCGGTCTTCGTCACCGGCGACGCGCGCGGCTGAGATGACAGGCTTGTCAGCCGCCAGTGTCGGCGCCCCATATGCTGATACAAGGAGCGCAAGTGAAATGACCGCGAGCGCAATAACCCATTGGATCGCCGGAACAATCGCCAGCACACCGGCAAAGCCGCTTGACGCCGGTGATTTCAGCACTTTTATGTTATCAGCCATTCTCACCAAATCAGATCGCCTTGAACCTTCGAGGTTTTATGCCATTCGCCCCCTATTCGATAGGGAAAATGCCTTAGGCTGTTCAGTTTGCTTGCAAACCTTGTTCGCGGATCGTAAAAGTACCTTACGGATTCAGGTTTGAAACCGATACTGTCCGATGTGGCAAAAGGATGGACATATCCACAATGCCATCGGTTTGCGGGCCCATAAAACGATAGAACAGAGGCCGTTCTGCCGTATCACGGGCGATCCGAAACCTCAAATGGACAGCATATCGGCGGTTGCTGACGATCCATCGCCCCTTGGCGCTGCAAACGTTTGAACGTGCAGTCTTTCGGGGTCGAAGGGGATAACCAGACCAGCCTGACCCGACCGGGACCAGATCCATGGCCACGAGGCCAGCTGAGCCGGAACACAGATTGATAGACTTAACTCAAGGGCTTGCGTTGCCCCGAAGGACCCGCGTGATGCAAATGCTGATCAACATCGAACAAGCCCCCGCCTTAGGTGCGGCCGCTTGTTTTGATCAGCCAAACGCGCCGGGCGCAGACGCCCTTGCTCACAACAGCAAAACAAGTACGGCGGCCATCCTCCTTTCGGGCGATGCGCGCTTCAGATGCGCGCACATGAGCGCCGCCGTGGAGAAATTCAATAATGGCAAACAAGATGCTGATCGACGCGGGCCACCCGGAAGAGACCCGGGTCGTCGTCGTCCGCGGCAATCGGGTTGAAGAATTCGATTTTGAAGCAGCGAATCGCAAACAGCTGCGTGGTAACATTTATCTGGCGAAGGTCACACGGGTCGAACCCTCCCTTCAGGCAGCTTTTGTAGAATACGGCGGAAACCGGCACGGTTTTCTGGCATTCAGCGAAATTCACCCGGATTACTATCAAATCCCGGTTGCCGACCGGGAGGCATTGCTCGCGGCCGAAGCTGCCGAGCGCCAACCCGACGAAACCGAACAGGAAGAAAAGCCGAAACGCCGGCGCCGGTCACGGGCAGCCCGCAACGAATCGGATGGCGATACTGTTGCCAGTGAAAAGGTCGAGGCCGCAGACGAAGACGGGTCTGATCCAGAAGCACATACAGACAGTGATCTAGAAGCTACGGAATCGGTAGCTGCCGATAGCAACGACGAAGCCGATGCTGATGCCGTCTCCGATGGCGAAACAGCTGATGAGAACACCGTCGATGCTCAGTCTCCCGACGCAGACGCGGACGCAGAGACCGCGTCTGATGAAAACGAAGATGACGCCAAACCGGCCCGTGCGCGCCGCCGGCGGCGCCGCAAGTCTGACGTTGAAGCTGCATCAAGCGACGATGCCGGTGACAACGGCGACGATGAAGTCGAATCCGTTGGCGCAGAAGACGCTCTGGAAGAAGTGCCGGAGCGCCGCGCTCCGATGCGCAAGCAATACAAGATCCAGGAAGTCATCAAGCGCCGCCAGATCATCCTGGTGCAAGTGGTAAAAGAAGAGCGCGGCAACAAGGGCGCGGCTCTGACCACCTATTTGTCTTTGGCGGGCCGGTATTCCGTTTTGATGCCGAACACCGCCCGTGGTGGTGGTATCTCCAGGAAGATCACACAGCCAACAGACCGCAAGCGGCTCAAGAAAATCGCGACCGAGCTGGATGTGCCGGAAGGCATGGGCGTTATCCTGCGCACTGCAGGTGCAAGCCGCACCAAGGCAGAGATCAAGCGCGACTTTGAATACCTCATGCGGCTCTGGGAGAATGTGCGCGAGCTGACCTTAAAATCGAGCGCGCCCAGTCTCGTTTATGAGGAAGGCAGCTTGATCAAACGATCGATCAGGGACCTCTACAACAAGGACATAGACGAGGTTTCGGTCGCAGGCGACGAAGGCTACCGGGAGGCAAAAGACTTCATGCGCATGCTCATGCCGAGCCATGCCAAGAACGTCCAGCCGTATCGCGACCCCTCCCCGCTGTTCATCCGTTATGGCGTGGAACCGCAGCTTGATGCCATGTTCTCGCCGCACGTGACCCTGAAGTCAGGCGGATACATTGTTATCAACCAGACCGAGGCTCTGGTTTCCATCGACGTGAACTCGGGCAAGTCGACCCGCGAACACAACATTGAGGACACCGCCCTTCAGACCAACTTGGAAGCCGCCGAGGAAGTGACCAGGCAGTTGCGCCTGCGCGACCTTGCCGGACTTGTTGTCATCGACTTCATCGATATGGAGGAATCGAAAAACAACCGGGCGGTTGAGCGGAAACTGAAGGACTGCCTGAAAAACGACCGCGCACGGATCCAGGTCGGACGGATTTCCCATTTCGGTCTTCTGGAAATGTCGCGTCAGCGGCTGCGCACCGGTGTTCTGGAGAGCTCCACAACTCCATGTCCGCACTGTCAGGGCACGGGCATGATCCGGTCTGTGGAATCTGTAGCACTCCACGTACTGCGGTCCATCGAAGACAACCTTCTGAAGGGCGCAACGCACGATCTGATCATCCGGACGTCGGCGGAAGTCGCTCTTTACATCCTCAATCAGAAACGCTCGAACCTGTTCGACCTTGAGGTGCGTTTCCTGGTCGGGATCGAAGTCCAGGCAGACCACATGGTCAATGGGCAGCTGTATGTTCTGGAACGCGGCGCCCTGATTGATCGCGATCGTCAGCCTATGCCGACAGCGACTGTCCAGCCGGACATGATCGATATCATCGACGAAGATACCGAGCAGCCGGTTGTTGAAGAACAAGCTCAGCAGGACGATGACAATGGCGACCGCCGCCGCCGCCGTCGCCGCAAGCGCCGCCGGGGTGGTTCCGACGCTCAAAGCGATGAGACCTCAGAGGCAAATGCCGACAGCGAAAATGCTGATGGTGAACAGGCCGAAGCGCGCGGCTCGGACGGCGACAACGACGATGAACCGCGCCGCAAACGGCGCCGGGGCCGCCGGGGTGGCCGCCGTGGGCGCCGTGACGACGAGATGGAAAATCGGGCGGACGATGCCAACGGCTCTGACGGCGACTCTTCTGATGCACCTGTCTCTGACGACAGCTCGGACGCTCAACCGACTGAAGTAACTGCTGCATCCGACGCACCGGGATCGGAAACTGTCGCGGCTGCCGACCCCGGCACCCCGGATCAGCCGGTTAATGGCGTCGATACGAGCGCATCGGAGCCGTCTGAGGCTGTAGAACCTTCACAGGCAGCGGAAACTGAAACTGAAACTGAAACTGAAACTGCGGAGAGCATTGAGGAACCGGTCGCTCAAGCGGATAGAGCGGAAGACATCGTCATCGATACTCCAGTCTCCGAGCAGCCGGTCGAAGCTGAAGCGGTTGCAGACGAACCGGAAGAGCCGATTAAGCCTTCTGCTCCAGCCGAACCCGTCGTGACGAGTGAAACATCTGGCGAAGAAAAAGCCGACAAGCCGAAACGCGGCGGTTGGTGGCAACGCGGACGATCGTTCTTTTAACGATCGCTCAGCATCAACCAAAAGAACCAAAGGCGGCCGTCATGGCCGCCTTTTTTGTTTGAAACCGGGCTTTGCTGGCGCTTATCAGATCCAATCCTTCAAACGCTGCAAAGCGGTTTTCATGTCGTCATGAGCGCCGGCGAAAGAGAAACGCATGAACTCCTTGCCATGGACCGGATCAAAATCAACACCCGGCGTCGCTGCGACCCCGGCCTCATGAAGCATCCGTTTTGCAAAATCGAGGCTGTCATCGCTGAACCGGCTGATGTCAGCGTAGATGTAGAATGCGCCGTCGACCGGCAGCAGTTTGTCAAATCCGATCTCCGGCAATCTCTTCACCAGCAATTCCCGGTTTGCCGCATAGCCAGCTTTGACAGCCTCCAGTTCCTGAACAGCATCCAGCGCCGACGCGGCTGCGATCTGAGACAATTCCGGTGGTGATATGTAAAGGCTCTGCGCAATGCGTTCAGTTGGCCTGACAAGTTGTTCGGGCAGCACCATCCAGCCAATCCGCCAGCCGGTCATGCAATAGTATTTCGAGAAGCTGTTGATGATAATGGCGTTTTGCGATGTTTCGAGAGCTGTTTTCTGCTCTCCGGCATAATCCAGCCCATGATAGATCTCGTCGGAGATGAACCAGATCCCGGCTTGATCACAATATGCGATCAGATCGGACAAGGCTTCCGCAGTCATCATGGTGCCGGTCGGATTTGCCGGACTTGCAACCAGAACACCCCGCACTGGACCATCCTTCTGTGCATCATCCAAATGGTCTGGTGTCAGGCTCCAACGGGTCTCCGCCCCCACCTCAACTTCGACCGGTATTAGGCCCAAGGCTTTGATGATGTTCCGATAGGCCGGGTACCCCGGCGCGGTCAGGACGATGCGGTCGCCGGGATCAAACGCGGCAAGGAAGGCGAGATTGAACCCGGCGGAAGATCCGGTCGTTGCCATAATTCGGCCAGACGGCACATCCACCCCATAAGCCTTCCGGTAATGAGAGGACAAAGCCTCCCGCAACGGTTTGATCCCGAGAGCCTCCGTGTATCCCAGCTTGCCGTGTTTCAGTGCAGCATCCGCAGCCGCAAGGGCCGTTTTTGGTGCCGGAGCAGATGGTTGCCCTACCTCCATGTGGATGATGGACCGGCCGGCGGCTTCCAGACTGGCCGCTTCCGACAACACATCCATGGCAATGAACGGTGCAACATCACTGCGTTTTGACGGCTGAAAACGGTCCGATGCCATGTCTGATCCTTTTGAACTGCAAGCGCTTTCCAGAGCAATTACCCCCTGCCCCTAAACGCGGATGAACCTTTGCGCAAGTCCCTGAAAAAGGCAGCACCGCCGCAGAAACAATAGACGCTGAATTTTTCTTTATTGCATCCGGCATTTCTTGACCCCAAGGGTTCCGGCCCATACCTTCGCCACAAACATGTTTCAACGCTCTGGAATGCCCTTGTCATCCGATCGCCCAAAAGGCCTCACAGAAGTCCTTGCCGCGCCTGTTCGCGGTCTCGCTTGCCTGATCAAAACGCCTGCTGCAACCGCGCGAAAAGCGGTGACCTTGACCTGCACTGCCGCTTTGGTCTTGCCGATGCTGCTTTCTCCCGCGCACGCCCAAAGAAAACTGCCGCTGGTTCGCGATGCGGAAGTGGAAGGTCTCTTGCGGGATTATGCGAAACCGATCTTCCGCGTGGCCGGTATCGGCAGTTCGGAACCAACCATCATCCTCGTCAATGACAAGACATTCAACGCCTTCGTTCCTGATTCCCGCCGGATGTTCATCAACATCGGCGTGATCTTGGAATCCGAAACACCGGGCGAAGTCATCGGCGTTCTGGCGCATGAGACCGGCCACATTGCGGGCCGCCACCTCGTTCGCATGCGGGCTGCGGCTTCAAATGCCCAGATCATGTCGGTTATCGCCATGATCTTGGGGGCTGGTGCTGCAGCAGCTGGTGCTGCCAGCGGCTCCGGTTCAGCCACCAGCGGGGGTGCGGCGGCCATTGTCGGCGCCGGCTCTCTCGGCCAACGCTCATTCCTTGCCTACCGGCGCAGCGAAGAAGCGGCAGCCGACCGTGCGGCACTGCGCTATCTGGATCAGACCGGTCAAAGCGCCCGCGGTCTGTTGCGCAACTTCCAGCGCATGGCCGAGCAGCAAATGTTTTCAAAGCAGTTTGCAGACCCTTATGCGATCAGCCACCCGATGGCCCAAGACCGCTTCAATGGGCTTTTGCGGGAAGCTCAGGAGTCAAAGCACTTTGACAAGCCTGAGGATTACGTCCTGCAACATCGGCACGATATGGCGAAGGCAAAACTGTTTGCCTTCACCAGCCATCCGTCAGCAACCTTGCGCACCTATCCGCGCAAGGACAAAAGCCTTCCAGCACAGTATGCACGGGCCATTGCAGCGATGCAGAGCCGTGGCAAGGGCGCTGTGGGCGAGATCGACAAGCTGATCCGGCAACATCCGACAAACCCCTATTTTCATGAGCTGAAGGGCCAAGCCCTCCTTGAAGGCGGTGATCCGAAAAGCGCGATCGCCCCATTCCGAAGAGCGCTCTCGATTCGGCCGAACGAGCCGCAATTCATGGTCTGGCTTGGCTATGCCCTGGTTGCATCCAACAATCCGGCCAATCTTGCTGAAGCGGAAAGCGTGTTGAAGCGCGCGATTCAGCGCGATTCCAACTCAGGCACCGCCTATGCACAGCTTGCGATCGCGCACGGGCGCCAAGGGGAACGGGCCGAAGCCGATCTTGCGACAGCCAAGGGCCTGATGGTGCGAGGGGAATTCGAGGCTGCCAAACGGTACGCCGCCCGCGCTCAAAAAAGTTTGAACCGCGGGTCAGCTGCATGGCTGCAAGCAGATGATATTGTCGCCTACAAACCACCCAGCGTGCCAGGACAACGGCGCTGATTATTTTGACCTCACGGCCGATGCGCCCATGCCATCAGCCTCAGGAGCATGACATGACCCCTTACTCAAATTTGCTGCGTTTGCCGGTGGCCCGATTTGCAGCTGCACTCGGATTGACCGTCTCGGTTTTCAGCACGCCTGCGATCGCGCAAGACATTGACCGGGGCGAAATTGAAAAGATCGTGCGCGAGTACATTCTGAAAAACCCGGAAATCATCACCGAGGCTCTGACAGAGCTGGAACGCCGGGAACAGGAAGCTGAAGAAGCTGCGCGCCGTGAAGTGCTCACCAGCAGCGCGGATATTCTTTATAACTCGACCCGCCAGGTCGTGCTTGGGAACCCGCAGGGCTCAGTCACTTTGGTCGAATTTTTTGATTACAATTGCGGCTACTGCAAACGCGCCTACGGCGACATGGTCCGCTTGATGGACGAGAACCCTGATCTGCGAGTGGTTCTGAAAGAGTTCCCGGTGCTCGGCCAGCCGTCTGTCGAAGCAGCCCAGGTCGCGATCGCGGTCAACTCCGTTGCACCGGAAAAGTATCATGCATTCCATGAGGCGCTTATGACCCGTCGCGGTCAGGCCAATCTTGCAAGTGCCATGGAAGCGGCAACGGGCGCCGGGATTTCGACAGAAGATCTCCAAGCGGCGATGGCAACCGACGAAGCCGGTCAGACGATCGAAGAGGTTTACTCGCTGGCCAACCGTCTTGGACTGACGGGAACACCGTCTTATGTAATCGGCGATGAAGTGGTGATGGGAGCTGTCGGCTACGATCAGCTGAACTCCAAGCTTTCCGACCTGAAGAATTGCGGCGAAACAACCTGTTAATGAACGGCATCCGAAAGCGGATTTCTTTATGAGAGATCCGTTTTCAGGGGTTTTCCTGCCTGATTTGAATGCCTATAAGGAGCTGTGTCGGTTTCGTAAGGAAATCAGACAAAGTATCTAGATCCGCTATACAATCCGGCGGAGCAAAAAGCGTGTTGTTGATCAGGTAATAGTAAGCCGGTCCAGTCTAAATCCGAGATTGGTTTGGCAATAACTTTATTGACCGGTTCCGCCGGGAGATTTCCGTCAGCGTTGCGCTAATTGCGGCCCGAGTACGAGAGCCAGAAGACATGAACAAAGATAACAAGAGTTTCGATACGGCCCTGATCCGCGATCTTGCGGTGCTGCTTGATGAAACCAATCTGTCCGAAATCGAACTGGAAAAAGGCGACACGCGGATCCGCGTCGCGCGCCAAATTTCCATCAGCGCACCGGTCAGCGTTGCAGCACCTGCTGCCCCTGCTCCGGCTGCAGCACCCGTCGCGACGGTGGCTCCGGCAGCCGCGCCTGCTGACGCCGCACCGGCACAGGGCACCGTGGCTTCCCCGATGGTCGGCACGGCCTACATGGCAGCAGAACCGGGCGCAGCGCCGTTCGTTCAAGTTGGCGACAAGGTGGCTGAAGGTCAGACGATCCTGATCATCGAAGCCATGAAAACCATGAACCACATTCCGTCCACCAAGGCGGGCACTGTCAAGCAGATCCTTGTGGAAGACGCCCAGCCGGTGGAATTCGGCGAACCGCTCATTATCGTCGAATAAGGAGCCGGTCCGGCCATGTTCTCCAAAATCCTCATTGCTAACCGCGGTGAAATTGCCCTGCGCATCCTGCGCGCTTGTAAAGAGCTCGGCATTTCCACGGTCGCGGTCCATTCCACGGCAGATGCCGATGCCATGCATGTCCGCCTCGCGGACGAAAGCGTGTGCATTGGACCACCGGCAGCGCGGGACAGTTACCTCAACATTCCGCAGCTTCTGGCCGCGTGTGAAATCACAGGCGCAGACGCAGTTCACCCGGGTTACGGTTTCCTGTCCGAAAACGCCCGGTTCGCTGAAATCTTGGAAGCGCACAACATTGTCTTCATTGGCCCGACCTCTGATCACATCAAGATCATGGGGGACAAGATCCAGGCCAAGCAAACGGCCAAAGATCTCGGTATTCCAGTGGTCCCCGGCTCAGATGGCGCGGTTACGCCGCAAGACGATGCGCATGCGATTGCTCGCGAAATCGGATATCCGGTTCTCGTGAAAGCCGCAGCCGGTGGCGGCGGACGCGGCATGAAGGTGGCGCAGACCGAAGCCGAACTCGATACCGCTCTGTCAACGGCCCGCTCGGAGGCAAAGGCTGCCTTCGGCGACGACGCCCTATACATGGAAAAGTACCTCGGCAAGCCGCGGCACATCGAGATTCAGGTCTTGGGCGACGGTCAGGGCAACGCTGTCCATCTGGGTGAGCGCGACTGCTCCTTGCAGCGCCGCCATCAGAAGGTTTTGGAAGAAGCCCCGTCCCCGTCCCTCAATCCTGAACAGCGCGCGGAAATTGGTGAGATTGTTGCCAATGCGATGCGCAAGCTGAAGTATCGCGGTGTCGGCACGGTCGAGTTCCTGTATGAAAACGGTGAGTTCTACTTCATCGAAATGAACACCCGTCTTCAGGTGGAACACCCGGTGACCGAGATGATCACCGGCATCGATCTGGTGAACGAACAGATCCGGATTGCCGCGGGCGGCTCGCTGGACATGACCCAGGACGACATCACGTTCGACGGTCATGCAATCGAGTGCCGGATCAATGCGGAAGATCCGCAAACTTTCGCGCCGTCTCCGGGCACGATCACCTACTACCACCCACCGGGCGGTTTGGGTGTGCGTGTCGATTCAGGTGTTTATCAGGGGTACAAGATCCCGCCCTATTATGACAGCCTGATCGGCAAGCTGATCGTGCATGGCCGCAACCGTGTGGAATGCATGATGCGCCTGCGCCGGTGCCTGGATGAATTCGTCGTGGATGAGATCAAGTCCACCATCCCGCTGTTCCGGAACCTGGTTGAAAACCAGGATATCGCAAACGGCCAGTATGACATTCACTGGCTGGAGCAGTACCTGGCCAACAAGAAGTAAAGTTATAAGGGGCGGCAACGCCCCTTATTCTTTGCAGGGGTCAGCACCAGTTCCGCCGTTCGGTGCTCACCTTTGTCCACTTACCGATATGCAGAACACCGTGTGCGTGGACCCAAAAACAGAATTGCCGGTTGAAGACTCGATTTTCGGTGTTTCCAAAACCCTTGAACTCGAAAACACTACATTTGAAAGTTCGGGGGCCATGCCCCAATTTGTTATAGAGGCGGTTTTCCCATAACGCTGTCTGGACCGGGATTCTGCAAGCCAGTCCCAGCGCGAGGAACCAAGAGGATCCATGGCAGGATACCAGAACGATGTCATCTTCGAGATCACGCCCCAGGTGCTGCTGAAAGCCTATGCTTGCGGGCTGTTTCCGATGGCCGAATCTGCCGACGATCCGGGCCTGTTCTGGCTGGAGCCCGAACAGCGCGGCATCCTGCCGCTCGAAACTGTCCATGTTCCGCGCCGATTAAAACGCACAATCCGCAACGACCTCTTTGAAATCCGCATCAGCACTGATTTTCAGGGCGTCATTGACGGATGCTCCGCTCCCATGCCAGGCCGGCAAAAGACCTGGATTAACCGGGAGATCCGGCGGCTCTACGGCGAGCTGTTTGAGATGGGCCATTGCCACACAGTCGAGGCCTGGCAGAACGGGGATCTTGTAGGCGGGCTCTACGGTGTGAGCCTCAACGGTGCTTTCTTCGGAGAAAGCATGTTCTCCTTCAAGACAGATGCATCAAAGGTCTGCCTGATACACTTGGTGGCCCGGCTCAAAAAGGGCGGATACACGCTTCTCGATACACAATTCGTCACCGGCCACCTTGCCAAGTTCGGCACACTCGAAGTTCCGAAGGATGAATACAACGTCCTTTTGAGTTCCGCCCTGCAGCAGGAAACCGACTTCTACGCGCTCTCCACAAAAGTAACTGGCGCTGACATCCTCAGCATCCTGGACGGCCAGTCGGACGCCTCCTTCTAGACAAATCCGATAATCGTTTCAGTGAGGGCCTTGTTTATTTCAGCCTGCCCGCCATCCATGCTGGAGAGAAAAGCTGGCGTGCTGATGGGAATGCTGATGGTGTAGTTGGATGCGGTCGCAAAGCCGTTACCACTGACATAAACACATTCGCAGTTCATCTCGTTTGTTGCTTCTTGACTGGATGTGAGCTGCTCATTTTCCTCACTATAGGAAAATTTGTATGAGCAACTGCTGCCACCTGCAACTTGCCTCAAGACGAACAAGTCACCGTTCCGTTTTGCTACCCTGAAAGGCAACTGCACATCCTGAAACTGCCCCAGATCCGCACCACCGGGGTAGACATCATTGTCTCCCCTGTTCCCCAGGCCAGCAACAGTGATCACAGGATTTCCTGGATTGGCGACCAGCTCCACTTCGATGTAGCCGCTTTTTCGCAGAACTTTCAGTGTACTGACATTGTCGTTGTTTGTTTTCGTGGAGGTGAGTTGCATGCCGTACTCTCCGGTAAAGTAAGAGAACTGGACAATCGTCACTGCATCGACCAGCGGCGTCGCCGGAAAGCTGTTTGCCACATAACACTCCGCCGGAACTGTCAGCTGCACACTGTCGGTTTGTTCGGTCGTTACGGCCAATTCGGTCTGGTGGCTCTCCATTGTTTGCTTCGTGTAGGAAAACGGAGAGCCAATCGTGAACAAGTCTCCAATTCCCACTTGCGGGATGCTGTATTGCTTGGACTTGGTTTTCTGAAAAATATCGATGGTGCCGTTTTTCCGGGATTCTCCATGACCGAAGGTGCAGGTCATTGACAGGCCGGACGGGTTTTTCTTGAACGGGATTTGAAAACTGAGGCCTTCCAGATTTTCGAACATTCCGGAAATCATGTTTTTGATATCGACCACAGAAATCAGGCTGAAGTTATCCAAGTAACTCCGGGTTTTGCCAACAAAACTGGAATACCGGATATTGATGACGTGATTGCCTTTGCCGTCCGCCGCCGACAATTGCAAACCGGTATCGTTGATCGACCAGTACATGTAGTAGTCGTTTTTTCTGGGGGCGTTGAACGTTGAGACAGCCCTCTCCACGGCGGTAATCATTTGCGTAGGATCTTGCCCGACCGCTGGAACCGCGAGGGCCGTTGATGAGAATGTGCCGGATGCCGCCGCGAGATAAACGTACTTGGCTTCGTTTTGCTGGTCCCGGCCGATGACCAGAAACGCGACGAGCCGTGTCCCATAGCGGTCCTGCGCTTTGCCTTCCGATTTCCGTGTTGTGCAATAGTAGGTCCGCAGTTCCGTGATCTCCAGAAACTGCATGAGGTTGAGAGCGGGCGCGCCGAGTACAACATCTCCACTTTCCGTTTCCAGACCAATCTGGAACTTGCTGTTCTGCGCCCCGGTCGCCTCCATCGCCCGAAGCGGATAGACGTCCGCCGGATCCTTGTTTTTCTTGAAACCAAAACTGATTGTTTGCAGCTGCGCCGCCAGTTCAGGGGCCACCATTGTCCGTGGGCAAGGCCGGCCGCGTAGTGCTGTCAGGTTTTGGGCATGGGCTTGGTTGTCCGACAAAGCCGCCGTGTCCTGAAGACCTGCCTGTAGTTTTTCTCGTATGCCGACAAAGTCTGCATTGACCTGTTCGACCTGCTGGTTTGCTTGCGGATCTGTCAAACGGGAGTAGGTGATGATCATGCGGATTGCCCTCGAAATCAGAAGAGATGTCCGAAAGACGCATGACACGGCGATTTGTGAGCCAGTTCGTTAAACCGGGTCCAACACTAACCAGCTTCAACCGATTGGCGGCGCGCTCCCAAACGGCCAAACGAAAAAGGGCCCGCGTCAGCGAGCCCTTAAAAAACAAATAGGTACTTGGCTTACTGGCCCGGCGTCCACGCCTGATAATCGCCGGTAACTTCGGGGCGTTTTTCCGGCGTCAGGATCGAGCCGTGAGGGCGATAGGCTTCCGGTGTTCCGGTATGATTGGCCTCGTGCGGCTTTTGCCAGCTTTTCGCGTGGTAGTTTTCATCGACCGGCGCCGTGTCGACACGGTGATGCATCCAGCCATGCCAGCCTGGAGGAATGCTGGAAGCTTCCGCGAGGCCATTATAAATAACCCAGCGTTTCTTGCCGTCGCGTTCCTTGTAGTACTTGTTGCCGAACTCGTCTTCGCCGACGAACTCACCCTTCCGCCATGTGAAGAACCGCGTACCCATTGTATGGCCGTTCCACCAGGTGAAGATTTCAAGCAGGAGTTTTTTCATGGCCCTTGAAAGGTCCCTTGATCTCAAGTCGCATCAACAAAGGCTTATAAGCGCCTTCGGAATTTTGCCGGACTATGGCGTCAAGTGCCGCTGCTGTCCAGTGCTGCATTGCCGCAAGCCCCGGAAATTCGACGAATCGCAACAGGGGTCATCAACCCTGCCCGTCTTTGCAACTCTTCCGGCTGGAAAGGTTTGGCGGTCTGCATCGGCAAACTCTACGCCGATCTGCCATTCCTGATATGACGCGACGCGGCTGACTGTTTCTTTGCGCGCTGCGCAAAGCCGCGTCCAATGATTTTTGGTTCCTCGGGCTGCTGCTTCTTCTTGTCGAAGGCTTCCTGAACCACGTCGTCTACCTCGGCGCGTTTTTGGACAGCTGTCCTGTGGTTGACCCGGGCGGCGGCAAGCGACTTCATCTTCTCCGCCTGCTGGTCCATCAGCTTCTGGATGCCATAGATGTTGTAGAAACCGGAGTTCTCAAGAACCATCGGCCGGTCGTCATGAAGCACCCACTCGATTCGCTTGTAAAGCGTCGACGGCGACAATGGTTTGACCAGCACATGATGCGCCCCTGCCCTCAGAGCCTTGTCAACAAGCGGCCGTGTGCCGTGGGCGGTGATAAAGAGAATCGGTACGAAACACAGCGGTTCCATGTGCTTGTGCCGGATGAGGCGTAACAGCTGATATCCGGTGGTCGGGGCCATGCGCCAATCTGTAATGATCAGATTGGGCGGTTCGGCAAGGCTTGCTTCCAGAGCATCATCGACCGAATCAAATGTGCGTACCCGCGCAACCTTGAAGCTCAAAAGGGTCGAGCGCAGGATGGTTTGCATCGGCTTGCTGTCTTCAACAACAACAACGTCAATGTCATCCATCGCCAAGCCAAAGGCAGCATGATGTTTCATAAAGGCGGTCCTCGATCCCTTGTGCAGGATCACTAAACCAGACCGGGCTTAAACCGCGTTGAAGTGCACTGATGCCATTTTCTTAAAAGTTTCATAAAATTTGAGCTATCTTCATCCACAGACTTTGCACGGCCCATAATTACGGCTCTTTGCCTGTTTCGGCAGTTTCCCGGGGCCACCGGAGTACCGGAGTGCCAAGGTCCCCGCTATCCACATAGAAACACAAGATTTTGCGCTTGCCCACAACATGAGCACTACCTGTTGTCGTCAGCGGGTTGACCTTAAGGATTCATTTACTTTAGTTTCCTAATCATTGCGATGTGCGTAATCGGAGGCTCTCCCGGGCGCTCCGATCATCCAGAAACACCAGTCTTATGCGTACCCGTACAGGATTCGAAAGCTCGATCCTGAGCGCGGTTTCGTGCGTCCTGCTTCTGGCTACATGTCGTGACAAACCTGTTGATGAATACTATATGTAGTGGATCATTAACGAAGAGGCGCTAGATACAGACATCCAGTCTGTGACATACAGACTCGAGACCCGGCGGCAGAGGCCAGTTACGACACCACGCCGGGTGCATATGGAAATGATCAATCGGTTCGGGGCGAACCGTCGGGGATTTTAAAGGGGACTTGAGAAAATGCGGATCGAGCGGCGCTACACCAAGGAAGGCCAATCACCTTACGCCAGCATAGACTTCCGGACAGCAACCAGTGAAATCCGGAACCCGGATGGATCGATTGTTTTCCAGCTGAAGGACATTCAGGTTCCGGCACAATTCTCTCAGGTCGCATCTGACATCCTCGCTCAAAAATATTTCCGCAAGGCAGGCGTTCCGGCCAAGCTGAAGCCGGTGGAAGAGAATACGGTTCCTTCCTGGCTGTGGCGGCAGGAAGCAGACGAGAAAGCTCTAGCGAAACTTCCCGAGGACGAGCGCTACGGTTCTGAAATGGATGGCCGTCAGGTTTTTGACCGGCTGGCCGGCACCTGGACCTACTGGGGCTGGAAAGGTGGCTACTTCGACACCGAATCCGACGCCCAGGCCTTCTATGACGAGCTGCGTTACATGCTCGCGACTCAAAAAGTCGCTCCGAACTCCCCGCAATGGTTCAACACCGGCCTTCACTGGGCGTATGGCATCGATGGTCCGAGCCAGGGCCACTATTACGTCGATTTCCAGACCGGCAAGCTGACCAAATCCAAGACCGCTTACGAGCACCCGCAGCCGCATGCGTGCTTTATCCAGTCCGTTGGCGATGACCTCGTCAATGACGGCGGCATCATGGACCTGTGGGTACGTGAAGCGCGCCTCTTCAAGTACGGCTCAGGTACCGGCTCCAACTTCTCTCACGTCCGCGCTGAGGGCGAAAAACTTTCCGGCGGCGGCAAGTCGTCCGGTCTGATGAGCTTCCTGAAGATCGGTGACCGGGCCGCGGGCGCGATCAAGTCCGGCGGCACCACCCGCCGCGCGGCGAAGATGGTCGTGGTCGACGCAGACCATCCGGACATCGAGGAATACATCAACTGGAAGGTCAAGGAAGAGCAGAAGGTCGCGGCCCTCGTAACCGGCTCCAAGATCTGCCAGAAGCACCTGACCGCCATCATGCGCGCTTGTGTCAACTGCGAAGCGGACAACGGTGATTGCTTTGATCCAGCGAAAAACCCGGCGCTGAAGCGCGAAATCCGCGCGGCCAAGAAGATGATGGTGCCGGAGAACTACATCCAGCGCGTCATCCAGTTCGCCAAGCAGGGCTTCACCAAGATCGAATTCCCGACCTACAACACGGACTGGGATTCCGAAGCGTACCTGACTGTTGCCGGTCAGAACTCCAACAACTCCGTCCGCGTCACCGACGGCTTCCTGAACGCTGTTGTTGAAGACAAAGAGTGGGACCTGACCGCGCGCAAGACCGACACCGTCCTGAAAACGGTGAAGGCAAAAGAACTTTGGGAGCAGATCGGGTACGCAGCCTGGGCGTCTGCTGATCCTGGCCTTCAATACCACACCACCATCAACGACTGGCACACCTGCCTTGCCGATGGCGAAATCCGCGCGTCGAACCCCTGCTCGGAATACATGTTCCTGGACGACACCGCCTGTAACTTGGCGTCCTTGAACCTGATGCAGTTCCGCAATGAAGACGGTTCGTTTGCGATCGACAACTACGAGCATGGCGTCCGTCTGTGGACCATTGTTCTGGAAATCTCGGTCCTGATGGCGCAGTTCCCGTCCAAGGAAATTGCCGAGCTGTCCTACAAGTTCCGCACCCTGGGTCTTGGCTATGCCAACATCGGCGGCCTTCTGATGACCTCCGGCATTCCATACGACTCCGACGAAGGCCGCGCCATTTGTGGTGCCCTCACCGCGGTCATGACCGGTGTGTCCTATGCCACTTCTGCCGAAATGGCCGGAGAGCTTGGCTCTTTCCCGGGCTACAAGAAAAACGCCAAGCACATGCTGCGCGTCATTCGCAACCACCGCCTTGCTGCCCACGGCGAAGCTGAAGGTTATGAGGGTCTGAACACCAACCCGGTGCCGCTCGACCATGCGTCTTGCCCGGAACCGATCTTGATCGACCGCGCCAAGAAAGCCTGGGACCGTGCTCTGGAGCTCGGCGAGAAGAACGGCTTCCGCAACGCCCAGTCCACCGTGATCGCCCCGACCGGCACCATCGGTCTGGTCATGGACTGTGACACGACTGGCATTGAGCCGGACTTCGCTCTGGTGAAGTTCAAGAAGCTCGCGGGCGGCGGATACTTCAAGATCATCAACCGCGCAGTTCCAGAAGCCCTGCGCAAGCTCGGCTACTCGGAAAGCGAAATCGGCGAGATCGAAGCTTACGCTGTCGGCCATGGCTCTATCGACCAGGCACCTGGCATCAACCCGGCTTCGCTGAAGACCAAGGGCTTTACCGACGAAAGCCTTGCCAAGCTGAAAGACGGCATGAAGTCCGCTTTCGACATCAAGTTCGTCTTCAATCGCTGGACGCTTGGCGACGATCAGATGAAAGCGCTCGGCGTGACCGACGAGCAGCTGGAAGATCCGGAGTTCGAACTTCTGTCGTTCCTTGGCTTCTCCAAGGCTGACATCGAAGCTGCCAACACCCATGTATGCGGCGCGATGACCCTGGAAGGCGCACCGTTCCTGAAGGAAGAACACTACCCGGTGTTCGACTGCGCCAACCCGTGCGGACGCATCGGCAAGCGTTTCTTGAGCGTTGAAAGCCACATCCGCATGATGGCTGCAGCCCAGCCGTTCATCTCCGGCGCGATCTCCAAGACGATCAACATGCCGAACGATGCGACCGTTGAGGACTGTAAGGAAGCGTACATGCTCTCCTGGAAGCTGGCGCTGAAAGCCAACGCGCTTTACCGCGATGGTTCCAAGCTCAGCCAGCCGCTCAACTCCCAGCTGCTCAGCGACGACGACGATGAAGCCGAGGATGCGGCGGAGGAAATCGCAGCTCTGCCGGCAGCTGCCAAGGCAGAGGTCGTTGCCGAACGCATCGTCGAGCGCATCGTAGAACGCGTGGTGCGCGAGCAGGAAAAACTGCCGACCCGCCGCAAGGGCTACACCCAGAAGGCGAAGATCGGCGGGCACACCGTGTTCCTGCGGACCGGCGAATATGAAGACGGCCGTCTCGGTGAGATCTTCATCGACATGAACAAGGAAGGCTCCGCCCTTCGCGCGTTCATCAACAACTTCGCCATCTCCGTCTCGCTCGGCCTGCAGTACGGCGTACCGCTCGAAGAGTATGTCGACGCCTTCACCTTCACCAAGTTCGAGCCGGCAGGCATGGTTCAGGGCAACGATGCGATCAAGAACGCAACGTCGATCCTCGACTATATCTTCCGCGAGCTGGCCGTGTCCTATCTTGGCCGCCATGAACTGGCCCACGTTCCGCCGGAAGTCTTCAGCGGTGACAAGGTTTCGGCTGGCACCATGAAGGACAAGAAGGACAACGGCATGGTGTCCCATGGCCTCGTCCGCGGTCAGACCGAGCGGTTCCGCCTGGTTTCTGATGAGCCGGCAGGTGAAGTCACTCAGGCGATCACGGCTGAGCTCGCCGGTACTCCGGCAGCACAGACATCTGCCGTCGCAACGGCCTTTGCCCGCGGCGCAGAAGCGGCGGTTGCCGTGGAAGTCTCCCCTGCCCCGCAGGTCAAGACAGCGGCCCAGCAGATCGCCCAGGCCCGCATGAAAGGCTATGAAGGCGAAAGCTGCGCGGAATGCGGCAACTTCACCATGGTGCGCAACGGCACCTGCCTGAAATGCGACACCTGCGGCAGTACTTCCGGATGTAGTTAACACAGGAGGAATTTTTGATCCTCGCGAAGTCCCAGGAAGATAAGCCCACAATTTCTGATTTCGGGCTTCTTGAAGAAAAAATCCGCGGCTGCGAGAGCGCCGCGGATGAAAGATTGCCTGAAAATAAACGGCGGTCTCACGCATTTTCGCGTCTAGTTCTTGAGACCTTTTTTCATCTTTCTGCAGATGAAACAGATGAATTCATAGTTGATGGCGGAAATGATAGAGGCATTGATCTAATTTACATAGATCACAGCAATAAACGAATAAATATTGGCTCTTGCAAAACCGTATCAAATTACAAAAACTCTCAAAAAAATTTCCCCGCTGACGTAGTTAACTGCATTACATCTTTCATCGATGACCTGATGCATCATCGGGATGAAATGCTTGATACAGTCAATGGTGCACTGGCTTTAAAAATCCGTCAGATTTGGGAAATTTTTTCGATCGATCGATACGATATTTCTGTTTATCTTTTTTCCAATCAATTGAATCTTAGCTCCGAACCGAAAAAACGTTTAGTAGACGCGCTTGCCCGGTATGAGGTCAAGCTCTACGAAAGCGGACTATTCGATCTCTGCCACGGTTTAGTACGTCAAGCTAAGCCGCGCTTTACCAAATCACTAACCCCAATTTCCGAGGGCATCAGAGCACCTCATAAAACCCTGACACTCAGCGGGGTTGAGTGCACAATTTCATTGATGGAACTAGTAAAATTCTGTTCCACAAAAAACGGCAACTTCGATGATCGATTAATTTGGGAAAATGTTAGGTACTTCCTAGGCATCGAGAACGAGGTGAATCGTGAGATCAAGGAGAGCCTTCTCGCAGGTGATGTCGGAGAGTTTTGGTTTCTAAATTCCGGTGTAACCATTGTATGCGATCAGATCCTATCGATGACAAACGGGTGTCATCCGATCAGAATGGTTAACCCTCAGGTTGTGAACGGGTGCCAAACGGTCTCAGTGATCCATTCGGTTGCAGAAGGCACGATTGCAGACCTATCCACTGGGAGTATTAGAGCCAGAATAATTCAAACTACCGATCCCGAATCGATAAAAAAGATTGCGCGCGCAAGCAATCTTCAGAGTAGGATAGGTCTAAGAGATTTGCGCGCCAATGACGACTTCCAGATTCAACTGGCTGAAGAATTACGGTCTTACGGAATTTATTACATAAGAAAGAGAGGTACTAACAAAACGCCCAGCGGTCTCGCACCAGTGGATGCACTGAGAGTCGGCCAGATGCTACTTGCATATACTTGCGGCGAACCAACTAAGGCAAAGACAAATTCTCAAGATATATTCGGAGAATTCTATACCCAAGTCTTTGACCCGTTTCGAGTAGATGCGAAACTAGTCATGGCTATGTTGAAAATCTATAGAGAAATCTCCAATAGGCGCGAGAAAGCCCTTGCATTGCAGAAATCACTCGCCAAAAACTCTTTCGAAGAAACATGGTTGGTAGAAGGTCATTTTCACGTGTTGTTTGTCGTTTCCGAATTAATGAAACGTCAGAAAGTTAGCCTGTCTGATTATGAAGCCGGATTAAACTTTCTCGATTCTGCAGTGGAAATAGTAGATGAGTTTTCAAAAACAGCAAACAAAGCTGCGTACAGAACATTCCGACTAGTAAATTCAAAACCAGAAATTCTGAAAATTTTGGATAGGCATTCTGGGCCCACCGGAAATATTTCTGGTCAGCTTGATTGGCTTACGGACATATAATTTTTAGCTTAAAATAATCCTTTTTCATTTTGTAAACCGCTCTTTTGAACTTTTGGTGAGTATATTCGGCATTCAATTGATTTAAAGTCTCCCTGCCCAGCAGATCAAGACAGCCGCCCAGCAGATCGCCCAGGCCCGCATGAAAGGCTATGAAGGCGAAAGCTGCGCGGAATGCGGCAACTTCACCATGGTGCGCAACGGCACCTGCCTGAAATGCGACACCTGCGGCTCCACCTCCGGCTGCAGCTAAGACCTCACCAGGGAGTTCGCCCAGACCGGCCACCGCCGGTCTCAGCGCGGCTCCCGGCGCCCAGAACAAAAAACCCGCCCATCGCTGACGATCGGGCGGGTTTTCGTTTTTTGAGATTCAAATGCTGGGCGCGCGATGGGGATCGATCTCCCATGTGAATAAAAAGAGTAGTTACACCGGCGCTCTTGAAATCAAGCAACAGAATTGTCATTTGACATATATAATATAAAATACCGTCAAATGATGGAGTTTGAGTTGAGCTTGCAACCGATAACATCGACGCCAGCCCACGCACAGAACCCGGTCATCACGGACGATGAAGCCGGCGCGTTGGCGCGCGCGACTGTCAACCTCTTCAAGGCCTGGGGCTTGAGCGATGCGCAATCCCGCACGCTGCTGGGCGACATGTCGCAAAGCACATGGGACCGGTGGAAACGGGGCGACATCGGCCGCGTGGACCGGGACCGCAAGATGCGCATGGCGCATCTGATGGGAATACACAAAGGCATCCGCCATCTCTTCAACGAGCCAAAGCGCGGATACGCATGGGTGAAGAAGGAAAATGACGCTTTTGAGGGACAATCTGCCCTTGATGTCATGCTGCGCGGTGAAATGTCCGACCTTGAAAGCCTGCGCCGCTGGCTGAATGCCGAACGTGGGGTTTGGTAAGCCATGCCGCACATCCGGCGCGTAAGGTGGGCGCGGACCTTTCGCATTATCCGCTCCCTCTACCCTCCCATTGATTTGTTTGAAGACATCGCCGACCCAAAGGACTGGGAAGCTCTGGCTTCGGTCGAGGCAAAAACCAATCCGCGCGTGCGCGGCGAAATCGGCGACCTTGGCAAAGTCCCAGTTCATCGACGCGTTTCTGGTCCCGGCGCCAGCTATGTCATGGCACCGTTTGTCCATTGCTCTCCGCTGAGGCCCGGTCGGTTTTCAGATGGCAGGTACGGGATCTACTACGCGGGCAATTCAGAGAACGTGGCTCTCGCGGAGACAATTTATCACCATGCAAGGTTCATGGCCTCAACACGCGAGGACGCCGGATGGGCATCCCAGTTCCGGCTTTTGGTCGGGTCCGTCGACGCGGACCTGACAGACGTCAATGATGTGCCGGGTGTCCTTCATGCCTCCGATTATGGTCTCTCCCAGAAGGCGGGCGCCGAAATCCGAGCCTCAGGCAGCGATGGCCTTGTCTGGAAAAGTGTCCGTTGTGCAGGCGGTGAATGTTTGGGGGCGTTCTGGCCGGACGTGGTTTCGATCCCTGTCCAATCCTCGCACTTCAGCTATCACTGGAATGGAGACCGGGTTGATTTCGTCAAACGCCTGGACACCGGCGAAGTCTTGGAAGTGACAGACCCGTGACGTCTCCCGGACGAAACCTGCCATCATTTGCTTGCGATATTGGCAAATCATTTTGCCTAAAATTGATGCTTTTTACACCCAGAGTAATGTATTTTTAAAATACACGCAGCTTTTCAAATATCTTCCCCGATGATTTCTTCAACTTAAACGACTTTGTGACGCCGATATTATTTACTTTTTAAATCTCAGACTTTTAACTTCTACAGGTGTTACCTGATAATGCTTCCATAGCATGGTTGGATGAAGCAGTAGATGTCAGATCCAAAAGCAGTGAAGCGGATTGCGAGGGGCTTGTCCCGTCGATGGCGAGCGGTTGTTGCCGCCGGTTTGCTTCTCACAGCGGCAGCGTCCTTTGGGGAACCTGTTCAAGCCGAGACCACATTTCCAGAGCTCAAGCTTCTTTCCGAAGACTGGAAGCCCTACCACTATGTCGAAGATGGCGTGGTCAAAGGTCAAACAGCCGATCTCTTGGACAAGATCCTTCAAAAAGTCGGGTCGACCCAAACTCGAGAGGACATTGTATTCCTTCCCTGGGCACGAGCTTTTCACCAAGCACAGATTGATGCAAATACGGTTCTGTTCTCCACGGGCCGCACGCCCGAACGGGAACGCCTTTTCAAATGGGCAGGCCCGATCCTCAAGTTCGACTCCTATTTCATCGGCAAAAAGGAGCGGAACTTCGAAATCGAAAAGTCAGAAGACCTCCATCAATACAAGGTCGGCGTCGTAATTGATGGGGCCAGTGCGGTTTTTGCAAAGCGGCACGGTATTCCGGAAGAAAATACGACGTTCAACAGCCAAGGCATTTTCAATGTTAAAATGCTGGCCGCCGACCGGATCGACTTCATCCCAATCCAGTGGAAAAACTTTGCAAGGCTCTCAGCCAAGGCAGGAATAGATCCCGCCGAGTTCGAACCGGTGTTTCTGGCAGACACTGTAAGCCTGAACTTCGCCTTCAATCTGGAGACGGCCGATGGCGTCGTTGACCGTTTTCAAACAGCACTCGAAGAGGTTCTTGGGCTTCAAGAACAGGCAAAGGGTGAGGCACCCACACGCGAAGTGAACTGACGGGTTTGGTATCACTTACGGTGTGACGCGTCTTTATGCCCATTGCCTTCTCCTCAGTGAAGGCAAATCCAGGGACCTGATGTCTTTCTATTTGAAAGACCAAGTTATCGGTTCGAAGTCGCGCCTCCGGACCCAGTGATTGAATCGACCCAAGACGATTGATGTGCGCAGGGAATCGCCCAAGAATTGACGACTACCGTTAGGGCACGAACCAACAGGTGAGACCGGCATGCACTTTGAAGTCTTTGCGATCGGAACAGCGTTCGTGTTCGGGCTTGCTGTCCGGCAGGTAGGCCTGCCGCCGCTTGTTGGCTTTCTGGCTGCAGGCTTTTTCATCAACCTGATCGGACCGCGCTTTGGAATGCCGGGCGAAACGGGCCCAATTCTTGATTACGTCGCCGAACTCGGCGTTTTGATGCTGTTGTTCACCATCGGTTTGAAGCTGAAACTCAGGCAGATAACCGAACCGCAAGTGGTTGGCGGCGCGCTGATCCATTTTATCGTGTCTATTGGCGTGTTCACACCGATCATCTGGCTGCTCTTCACATCCGAATGGATGGGTGCGCTGCTTGTTGGCATCGCCCTCGCCTTTTCCTCCACCGTGCTCTCGGCAAAGATCCTTGAGGCCAAGCGCGAGCTCGGCACATTTCATGGGCGGACCGCCATCGGCATCCTGATCGTGCAAGACATTATCGCACTGGTGGTTTTGGCAATCTTTGCCGGAAAACTGCCTGGTCCCTTGGCTCTTTTGATTTTCGCAACGCCTCTGCTGAGGCCGGTCCTGTTCAAGTTGCTGGATCTTGCCGGGCACGACGAAGTCTTGTTGTTGACCGGCATGATGCTCAGCCTGGTCATCGGCGGTGTCGGTTTCGAGATCATCGGATTGAAAGGCGAGATCGGTGCGCTCGTTATGGGGCTTCTGCTCTCCGGTCACCCCCGGGCAGGTGAATTGTCCAGCTCACTTTGGGCGCTCAAAGAAGTCTTCCTGATCGGCTTTTTTCTATCGATCGGAATGTCCGGGCTCCCGGACTGGAATGCGATCGTCTTTGCGTTGGTTCTGGCAGCAATGTTGCCCTTGAAAGGCATCCTGTTTTTTGCCGTCCTGATCGCTTTCAAACTCCGGGCAAGAACCTCCTTCGTCACGGCCTTGTCGCTGACAGCTTATAGTGAATTCGGCTTGATCGTCGCGGCCGGGATCCCGGCCGCTCAGGACTATCTCGTCCCTCTTGCGATTGCCGTGTCGGTGTCTTTCCTGATAGCCGCGCCCCTCAATCGCTTTGCGCACCAGATTTTCGAACGGTTCGAACCTCAATTGCAACGGTTTGAACTGTCGACGCGTCACCCGGACGAACAACCCAAAGACCTTGGAGACGCGGATATCCTGGTATTCGGGATGGGGCGCACCGGGACCGCCGCCTACAATGCTCTGATTGAAAAAGAGCACCGCCCCATTGGTTTGGATGCAGACATTTATAAGGTCCAGGGCCATGCGGAAGCTGATCGCAATGTCATCTTTGCGGACGCAGAAGACAGCAATTTCTGGAATAGCGTCGACCTCAGCAAAATCACCGCGGCAGTTCTGGCAATGGATGATCTTGAGGCCAAACTTATCGCAGCACGGATGTTACGAGCCAGTGGCTTCTCCGGAACGATCGTCAGCCATGCCCTGCATGCCGATCACGTGGCTCAAATCACCGAAGCCGGGGCGGACCAAACATATCTGACCATGCAGGAAGCCGGGCAAAGCCTTGCCATCCATGCCCTTGAAACAACCGGTTCCGAAAACTCGGCAGAGGGAGAGAAGGCAGCACCGGCCTAGTCCCCTCTAACCAAGATCTAGTCGTAGCGCAGCTCGGTCGCCTTGCCGCGGAAGACAGTGTAGGCGAGGATAGTGTAGCCGATGATCACCGGCAGGACGAACAAGGCCCCAAACAGGATGATAAACAGGCTTTCCGGCGCACTTGCGCTTTCATAAAGGGTGAGCTGCTCCGGTACCACGTAGGGGTAGAAGGAATAAGCCAATCCTGCGAATGCCAGAAGGAACAGGCTGGCCGTTGCCGTGAACGGCACCCACGCCCACTTGTCGTCTTTGGCCGGCAGGTGCTGCAGCGCTCTGTACAGGATGAAGACCAAAAGAGCCGACATCAATGGCAGGGGCGCCAGCAGGATCATCGAGGGAAAGGAAAACCATTTTTCGAAGATCCGGTCGCTGACCAACGGGCTTGCCAGCGAGATCGCACCGAAACCCAAGACCACACCCCAAAGCCGCGTCCGGGCCCATCGGATCGCCTTCATCTGTAAGGTGCCTTCGGATTTGATGATCAGCCAGGTCGCACCGATAAAGCCGTAACCGGCCGTCAGACAGAGCGCGGTCAAGACCCCAAAAGCGATGGTGGCTGGTGTGTGTTCCAGGCCCATGATGTAGAGACCGAGCATATACCCCTGCGCGAGCGAGGCTGATACAGAGCCACCGAAGAACGCCTGGTTCCAGCGGTGCTTCTGTTTGCCGGTGGTCTTTGCCCGGAATTCGAACGCAACGCCGCGCAGAATGAGCCCGATCAGCATGACAGCAACGGGGAGATAAAGCGCGGTCAGGATTACGCCATGAGCCACGGGAAATGCCACGAGCAACAACCCCACCGCGAGCACCAGCCATGTCTCGTTGGCATCCCAAAAGGGGCCGATCGCCGCGATCATGCGGTCTTTTTCTTCCTCATCCCCGAGGGGTAGAAGGATGCCCACCCCAAGGTCAAATCCGTCGAGCACAACGTAGACGAGGATCGAGATGCCCATGAGAGCGGCGAAGGCCAGCGGAAGCCAGACGGTTGGATCACCAAAATAGGTCATGTTGTCTTACTCCGCCGGGACCAGGACCACTTGGGCAGCACCGGAATGCGGCCTGGTGTCTTCGGGGTTGCTCGCCTTGCGGGCCAGCCGGAAGATGACCGTGATATAGGCCACCAGCAGAACCGCATAAACGATCAGGTAAGCTGCAAGCGTTGTCGCAACCATGGGCGCCGGGACATCGGCAACAGCTGCCTCGGTTGTCAGGACGCCTTGGACCAGCCAAGGCTGACGGCCGATTTCCGTTGTGTACCAGCCGGCAAGTGTAGCCAGCCAACCGGAGAAGGTCATGGCCACGAGGCCGCGCAGCAGCCACGGGTTCAAGCCGTCCACACCGCGGTTCCGGCGCATCATTATGGCAGTCGCCCAGCTCATGACGAGCATCAGCACGCCTGTACCGACCATCACGCGGAAAGACCAGAAGACCGGCGCGACCGGCGGATGAAGCGCGGTCCCATCTTCGGCATAAAAATCGTTCAGGCCTGGGACCACACCAGCCGGATCGTGTTTCAGGATGAGCGACGCGCCGCTCGGAATGCCGATCTCAAAATCGTTCTGTCGCTTCTCCTCATCCGGCAAGGCGAAGAGCAACAGCGGCACATGGGACGAGGTTTCCCAATTGCCTTCCATGGCCGCAACCTTTTGCGGCTGATGCTCCAAGGTGTTGAGGCCGTGCAGATCGCCAGCATAGATCTGCACTGGAATGAGGATGGCAGCCATCCACGCGCCGGTTTTGAAGGTGACGCGAACGCCTTTGGACTGATCGCCGATCAGACGGCGGAAGGCCGAGATGCCAAGAATGAGGAAGGCAACGGTCAAACCGCTGGCGAGCAGCATATGCACCAAACGGTAGGGCATGGACGGGTTGAAGATGATGGCCCACCAGTCAGTGGCATGAACAATCCCGTCGCGCAGCTCAAAACCGGCCGGTGTGTGCATCCAGGAATTCAGGACAAGGATCCAGAACGCGCTGACAGTGGTTCCGAATGCAACAAGGAAGGTCGCAAGCGTGTGCAGCCAGTTCGGAACACGCGACGCACCGAACAGCATGATCCCAAGGAAAGCTGCCTCAAGGAAGAAGGCTGTCAGAACTTCGTATGCGAGCAGCGGACCAGCGACATTGCCGACTGTTTCCATAAAGCCCGGCCAATTGGTGCCGAACTGGAAGCTCATCGTGATGCCGCTTACAACGCCGAGGCCAAAGGACAGGGCGAAAATCTTCACCCAGAACATGTATGCCGCCATCCAGCGGTCATCGCCGGTCGCATTGAACCTCAGTTTGAAGAACAGGAGCACCCACCCCAGCGCGATGGTGATCGTTGGGAACAGGATGTGGAACGAAATGTTGGCCGCGAACTGAATTCGGCTGAGAAGAAGTTCTTCCATGGCTCTTTCCCGGCCCGAAGGCCTGGTTGTGGTTGAACACTGAGCCATCATATGGATGAGGGATTTCACTTACTCAATGTGAAACCGCCGAAGTGCGGCGACACGCCATGCGGCAGCCGGTCACATGCGATTTTTCAACGCTGCCGCCGCCCCTTCAGATGATGCGCCACCAAAACCTGCGCAAAGCCAAAAACAAATAACGCTGCGTTATTTTTAACTTTCCCGTGAACAGATATTGCGCATAGACTGATCAAGTATGCAGAAAATTTCTTCTGCGATACAACCGCACGTACCCATCACCTCACAGATTGCGAGGCTTCATGCGTTATTCATTTATCTCCAGACGGTTAAAAGTGATTGCACTTTCAATCGCCTCCCTAGCCGTGGCAGGGATTGCCCCGATATCGGCTCAGGAAACCAAACCCAACATCCTCGTCATTTGGGGCGATGATGTGGGTCAGTCCAACATCTCCGCCTACACAATGGGCTTGATGGGCTACCGCACCCCGAATATCGACCGCGTCGCCAATGAAGGCATGATATTCACCGACTATTACGGCGAGCAATCGTGCACGGCCGGCCGCTCGTCCTACATCATGGGTCAAAGCGTGTTCCGCACCGGTTTGTCGAAGGTCGGCCTGCCCGGCGCGGATCTCGGCATGCAGGAAGAAGATCCGACCATCGCTGGTCTTTTGAAGGCCGAAGGCTACGTGACCGGGCAGTTTGGCAAAAACCACCTGGGTGACAAGGACGAACATCTGCCAACCAATCACGGCTTCGATGAGTTCTTCGGCAACCTTTATCACCTGAACGCTGAGGAAGAGCCTGAAAACGCCGATTATCCGGGCGATGTCATCATGCCGGACGGGCGCACCTTCCGTGAAACCTTCGGTCCCCGCGGTGTCATCAAGTCATCGGCGGACGGGACAATCGAAGACACCGGCCCACTCACCAAGAAGCGTATGGAAACGGTGGATGAGGAAACACTTGCCGCAGCTGTGGACTTCATCAAACGGGCGCATGAGCAAGGTCAGCCTTTTTATGTCTGGTGGAACGGGACACGGATGCATTTCCGCACCCATGTGAAGCCGGAAATGATGGATCAGGCGAGCGACATTGCTGGCCGGACAGTCGATGAATACACCGCTGGCATGATCGAACATGACATGCATGTCGGTCAGCTTCTGGACCTGATCGACGAACTTGGCATTGCCGACAACACCATCGTTCACTATTCCACCGACAACGGCCCGCATTACAACACCTGGCCGGATGCCGCAGCGACGCCGTTCTTCGGCGAAAAGAACACCAACTGGGAAGGCGGTTGGCGTGTTCCGTCCATGGTCCGCTGGCCGGGCAAGATCGAAGCGGGTTCCGTGTCCAACGCGATCATGCACCACATGGACTGGTTGCCGACCTATCTGGCCGCAGCCGGTGTTCCTGACATCAAGGAACAACTCAAGGACGGCGGTGTGCAAGCGATCGGTCGCGAGTACAAGGTCCATCTGGACGGTTACAACTTCCTCCCGCACCTGCTTGGCGAAGAAGCCAAGGGACCGCGTCAGGAGATCTTCTATTTCTCTGACGATGGGGATCTGACCGCCCTGCGGTATGCCGACTGGAAAATGATCTTCATGGAGCAGAAGGCCTACACGACGCTGCGGGCCTGGATCGAACCGTTCACCCCGCTGCGTGTCCCGCTGATCTTCAACCTGCGCCGCGATCCGTATGAGCGCTCTTACAGAACGTCCAACACGTACTACGACTGGTTGATCGACCGGGTGTATCTGCTTGTACCTGCGCAGCAGTACGTTGCGAATTTCCTGGCCACTTTCCAGGAATTCCCGCCACGCCAGAAAGCGGCCAGCTTCTCGCTGGACCAGGTCATGGATAAACTCTCGACGCCAAGTGGCGCTCAATAACAACTAGATAGACAAAATGGGGCGTCATAGGATGCCCCATTCCCAGTCTCCGGAGCCAAGAAATGCCCGATATCAAAGACATCGTGGATGAACTCAAGCAAACACGTGATGAGGTGAAACTGAAAATCCATTTGGGCAGCAAGGAGCTGCAGGAGGAATGGGACGAGCTGGAAAAGAAGTGGGACAGTTTCGAAGCTGAGGCAAAACTCGGCGAATCCGCGCAGAACATCAGCGAAGCCACCTCCTTGCTTGGCGATGAGTTGTCCAAAGCCTTTAAGAAAATCAGGTCCGCGCTTTGAACATGCAAATGCGTTGGTTGGTTGTTGGGATCTTGGCGCTGAGTGCTGCCACATCGGCTCAAGCCGAAGCCCAGGAGCAGCCCAAGCTGGTCCTGCAGATTACCGTAGATCAGCTGCGTGGTGACTTAATCGACCGGAACTTTGCGCACTTTGGCGACACTGGGTTCAAACGCCTTCTTCAAAACGGCATCTATTATACAAACGCCCATCACAGGCACGCCAACACAGAGACAATTGTCGGTCACACCACACTGGCAACAGGCACCGATCCCGCCGTTCACGGAATGGTTGCCAACCTCTGGTTCGACCGGGCTACCGGGAAGCCGTTTTACAACGTTCAGGATCCTGATTATCCGCTGCTGGCGAAGTCCGGTGTCGATCAGGCTACCGAAATCGATCCGACACAGCGGGCTGCGACATCTGATGGACGCTCTCCTTCATCGATCTTGTCATCTACCTTATCTGATGAAATCGCGATCGCGAATGCTGGGGTTTCGAAGATATTCGGGGTGTCCGTCAAGGATCGCGGTGCCATCTCGATGGCCGGCCACGCCGGAACAGCCTACTGGTTCTCAAAGAGCGACGGCCGGTTTGTCACGTCGAGCTACTACATGGACACCTATCCAGACTGGGTTAACGCCTGGAACGGCGCCGGGCATGTCCTGGCCTACGCCTATACAGATTGGGAGCTGACTGACCCTGAAGAAACCTATCGGTTTGCTGCGTTCGATGATGCGGAGTGGGAAACCGACTTCCCGGGATTTGGCCGCACTTTTCCGCATCCATTCGGCGCTTGGGACAGCAAGTACTATACGACGTTTTTGACGCTCAGCCCGGCGGGCGATGAGTTGACAGCATCTTTTGCCAAAACACTGATCGACAAGGAGGATATCGGTGCAGACGATGTGACCGATTATCTCTCGGTCAGCTTTTCATCGACTGATTATGTTGGCCACATTTTCGGCCCATCCAGCTTGGAAGCCGAGGACAATCTGCGCCGTCTTGATAACACCATCGGCCAACTGCTGGACCATGTGGATCAAAAGATCGGATTGGAACACACATTGGTCGTTCTGTCCGCAGACCACGGCGGCGCGGAAGTCCCGGGTTACCTTGAATATCTCGGTATTCCGGCGGGCTATTTCACTTTCGATGAGATAGACAAGGAACCTGCCGCGAAAGCTCTCATTGCTGAGTTTGGGGTCGCTCAGGAGCTCATTTCTTCTTTTTCCCAGCCCTACGTCTATCTCAACGAACAGCTGATTTCGGACAAAGGACTAGAAAAAGCGGACGTTGCCAGGGCTCTCGCCAGAGAACTGCAAAAGATGCCGGCCATTGCCTACGCCATATCCAGCGAGGATCTCGCAAGTGCTGCGATTGCCAAGACGAGTGTCAGTGATGCAGTGCTGGCGAATTTTCATGCCTCACGGTCCGGCGACGTTTACGTCGTATTTGAACCGCACTGGTTTGTGGGTGACTTTGACGGGCTTCACGTTGCCTCGCACCATGGATCCCCATGGACCTATGATACGCATGTCCCGATCATCTTTTCCCGGCCGGGGATGAAAGCAAGCCGCATCCCGGCGCGGGTAGAAACAGTCGACCTCGCGCCGACGGTTGCCGCCTACTTGAGGATCAAGGCACCCAGTGGCACTCGTGGTAGGATCTTGGATGAGGTCGTCCAGTCTCAGTAACTTTTGACCAAACGCGGACCGCTCGATGACAACATCACTGCCAATTATCCGAGACGCAAGGACTTACAAGCGGCGATCGATCATCGGCCAAAATCGATGAGGATTGGGAAAAAGTGTTTCCATGGGATCTAGGCAACTGAAAAAAGGGAATAATTTGAGGCTGGAAATTTCTAGTTTTCTCGGACTGATCGCTCTTACTCTGGCAATCAGCTCGGCTTCTCAGGCAAACGGTGATTTTATTTTACTGGACGGCGGGACGTTCACGATGGGCTCGAATGAGCACTACCGTGAGGAGGCAATTGAGCGGCAAGTCACGGTCAGTCCCTTCCAAATCAAGAAAACCGAAGTCACGAATGCCGAATTCCGGGCCTTTGTCGAGGCGACCGGCTATGTCACCACCGCCGAGCGGGACCTGGACCCCGCAGAAAACCCCAGCCTTCCAAAAGACCTGCTGCGCGCTGGATCGATGGTTTTTGCCCAGCCGCCCGGCAAGGTGGACCTGACAGACTTCCGCGTTTGGTGGCGCTATGTCCCAGGCGCAGACTGGCAACACCCGGAAGGCCCCGACAGCTCAATTGAGAATATGGACGACCACCCGGTGGTTCAGATCTCACCGGAAGACGCCCGCGCCTATGCCAATTGGGCCGGCGGTCGCTTGCCCACCGAGGCGGAATGGGAATTTGCCGCTCGCGGCGGTATCGAGGGCGCGGAGTACACCTGGGGCGACGGCTATGATCCGGGGCAAGGCTGGAAGGCCAACACATGGCAAGGCCTCTTTCCAAGTGTCGACACCAAGGAAGACGGCCATCACGGAACAGCTCCCGTCGGCTCCTTTCCGCCAAATGCCTACGGCCTTTACGACATGGCCGGAAACGTCTGGGAGCATGTCTCCGACTGGTGGGTGCCTGGACACCCGGAAATTGCCGCAACCGACCCGGACGGGCCACCAGAGATCCTGGCAGCCAGTTTCTCTCATCCAAGTGTTGGAGCAATGAATGTCGTCAAAGGCGGATCCTGGCTTTGCGCTCCATCCTATTGCCTGAGATACCGACCCGCCGCCCGCCAGAATGCAGAACGCAGCCTTGGCACAAACCACATCGGGTTTCGCATCGTGAAAGATGTAGAAGCTTCAAAAGAGGGTCAGCTCAAATGAGTGGGTCAATAACGATAAACCGAGTGTTCCAAACGAACATGGGGCGCGCAGGCCGGCGTCGGCTATCACTTCAACGAGCGTTGGGCGATGCATCTGCATTACAAGGCGACCGGCGTGGACTATGACAACGGAAATTCCGGCACAGAGGCATTTTCCTATGACACCGTCACGCACGGGCCGATGGCCGGCGTCGCCTTCCGTTTCTAGACAACCGCTGCAGAGTTTTGTCGGCCGACCGCACGCAGTCGATCGACCCCATTCGACTTAAAGACGAATGACGTATTCCTTGGTGGTGGTTTCCAGAACTTCCCAGGCGCCGGAAAACCCTGGCCGCAGGATAAAACCGTCTCCAGCTTTCACGTGATGCTCCTGCCCGTCCGAGTCTGTCAGGACAGAGTGGCCATCGAGGATGCGACAGTATTCCCATTCGTCATACTGGATCCGCCATTTTCCCGGCGTGGAGCGCCAAATGCCGCAATAAAGACCATCGCGCTCTTCGACGTTCCAGGTGGTGAACTCAGGTGATCCTGATATCAACCGGTCCGGCGCTGGGGCATCGGTTTCTGGAGCGGCGGCATCTTGAGACAAGCGGCAGAAAGTGTCAGTCACGGGAGATTTCCTTCAAATGTCCTCCCGTACTTCATACACTGATCGGTAACAGTGCGCCCGGATCTCTTCCACTCAACGACGCATATGCGTCGAGGTTCTGCTCGGCAGAGTTTAAGTCGCCGAGAACGGTACAAGCCGTTTGGCGTCTTCATCCCATAGCGCCAGATGCGCGCTTTTCAGGCTTTCCCAAATGGTGAGCTTATTGATGGAGGCCAGCTCCGGCTTCCCCGCCATGCATTCCTGCAAACGGTAATTTGGAATGTGACTGCAAAGATGGTGGATGTGATGCAACCCGATGTTGCCTGTGAACCAATTGAGGATCGCTGGCAGCTCATAATAAGATGAGCCGAGGATTGCCGCGGTTTTCCGGTCCCAAACACCATCACGCGACCAATGTGTCTCTTCAAACTGGTGCTGGATGTAAAAGAGCCAGACACCGGCTGCGGCTGACAGCACCACGATCGGTGCAAAAACGAGCACGAAGTGTACCCATCCCATAAAGAACGCGAGCGTGCCGTAGACGGCAACAATGGCAAGATCCAACAGGAGCACGCTGGCGGTCATCTTCCAGGACGGACGCTGAACGGTGAACGGGAGCCTCTGGATAATCAGAAAGTGCAGAACACCGCCGACGAATGTCATGAAAAGCGGATTCCGATAGATCCGGTACCAGATGCGTTTGTGAAGCGGCAGAGACCGGAATTCCTCAACCGTCAGCGTGTCAATGTCACCAAAGCCGCGCCGGTCAAGGTTGGATGATGTCGCATGGTGAAGCGCATGCGCCCGCTGCCAATACGCATAAGGTGTTAGCGTCAGGATGCTCATCAGCCGCCCGGTCGTATTGTTGGCCGTTTTGGACGAGAAGAACGATCCGTGGCCGCAGTCATGCTGAATGATGAACAAGCGGACAATCAACCCGGCGGTCGGGACAGATAGGGCCAGCGTGATCCAATAGCTGATATCAACCGCGGCATACATGGCGGCAACCAGAGCAACGAACAATGGCACGGTCGTAATAACCTGGAAAAGAGCAGTTGCATTGTTCGGAGTGCGATACTGCTCGCAGTGTTCGACAAGGTCCTGAATCTGGCTCGGATGCACTGGGATATCCCGTTTTCTTCTTTTCGGGAGTATTCCCTTACGTGCGTGGTGACAGACTGAGCGTGCTGGGTCAATGCAGACGGCAACTAATGCGTCTTTTTGCTCAGTAAATGGTTTTCAATTTCCTGTTTCTTCGCCGATAGGTTCGCTTCGGGAGGAGGAACAACCCTGTCCGCATGTCCATATGAAGCAGACAGCGAATCTCCTTCAAAAAATGGAACCTCGGTAATTGGCGCTGAAGGGTCGAAAGCAAGCGGGATAAAAACTATATAGCGACAGTAGACAGTGACCGACCGGATCTCGCCGCCATGACAACACAGCCACCTGCATTCCAGTTCGACAATACGTATGCCCGCGAACTTCCCGGATTCTACGTCGAGTGGCAGGGCGCGGCCGTACCGGACCCGAAGCTGGTCCTCCTAAACTCCTCGCTCGCCGGTGAACTCGGTCTTGATAGCGCGGCGCTTGCTGATCCTGAAATGGCGGCTGTCTTTGCTGGCTCGGCAAGTCCTGAAGGGGCTTCTCCCCTCGCCCAGGTCTATGCCGGCCATCAGTTTGGCGGGTTTTCGCCTCAACTCGGCGATGGCCGGGCGCTCTTGATCGGCGAAGTCATAGATCAGGCGGGCCATCGCCGCGACATTCAACTCAAGGGCTCCGGCCGGACACCGTTCTCACGCGGTGGCGACGGCAAAGCGGTGATTGGCCCGGTCCTGAGGGAATACATCCTCGGCGAGGCCATGCACGCGCTCGGTGTGCCAACAACACGTGCGCTTGCGGCCGTGACAACCGGCGAAATGATCCAACGTGAAGGCCTGAAACCTGGCGCCGTCCTTACCCGTGTAGCATCCAGCCATTTGCGGGTCGGCACCTTCCAATTCTTTGCGGCCCGAAGCGATACAGACAAGGTGCGGCAACTGGCGGACTACGCCATCGCGCGGCATGACCCGGACCTCCCAGACGCTGACGATCGATATCTTCAGTTCCTTGCCCGTGTTGTGGACCGCCAGGCCCGGCTGGTTTCCGAATGGATGCTGATCGGCTTCGTCCATGGTGTGATGAACACAGACAACACCACGATCTCCGGTGAAACGATCGACTATGGTCCCTGCGCGTTTTTGGACGGTTATGACCCGGCCGCTGTTTTCAGCTCGATTGACCACGGTGGGCGTTATGCCTTCGGCCGTCAGCCCACCATCATGCAGTGGAACCTGGCACGCTTGGCAGAAGCCCTGCTCCCCTTGTTCGATCCAGCGGACCTCGACAGAGCCGTAGAGCTTGCAACTCAGGAACTGAACAAATTTCCGGATCTCTATCGAACCGCCTGGCTCAACGGCATGTCCAAAAAGCTTGGCCTGACTGATCTGCAAGATGACGACGTCACTTTGTTTGAGGACCTCCTCAGCGCGATGGCGGCATCCAAAGCTGACTACACACTGGTTTTCCGGCGCTTGGCCGATGCTGTCTCCGCAAACACCGCTCCCCTTTTTGATCTCTTCGAAGACAAGGCCGATATATCTGCCTGGGTAAATCGCTGGGATCAACGGCGCTCCGCAGAAGGGCGTCCAGCCGAAGAAATCAGCTGCGAGATGAACCGTGTGAACCCGGTCTACATTCCACGCAATCACAAGGTCGAAGAGGGATTGGCCGCCGCAGAGACCGGAGATTATAGTCTGGTTGAAGACCTGCTCGATGTCTTGAAAGATCCTTATAAGGAACGTGAAGGATTGGAGGCTTACGCAAAGCCGGCACCACAGGATTTTGGACCTTACCAAACATTCTGTGGGACCTGAGCCTCATCGGCAGCGTCGTTAATTTTGAAGCTGGACTGGAAGCCGTTCTGCTCAACGCTGAGCGGTTTACAGGTTCGGATAACTTATCCGATGACCTAATTTACTTACCGCCTTCATTAAAAAATCAACAACTATAGACCGAAGAACAATACACTTCGCGCTCTGATTTGCAGCTAACTGAAAAATTTTACATGGATAATTTTTATAGAACTGCTTCTCTCAAATACTTTGATAACCTTATTCTTACTTTCACTCAAAAATCACCTCACTCATAACCAAGAGTAAGTCCCTCCCCTTTCTAATGACGGCTGCAAAACAACGATAAGCAGTCCTATCGCTCCAGAAAGGAACCGACATGAAATTTGCCGCTGGCCTCATCGCCCTTGCCGCTGCTGCGGTGCTCACCCCTGCTCACGCTGCAGACATCAACCTCACCACCGAGGAATACAAACCGTTCAACTACATGGAAGGCGACAAGATCGTCGGCTTTGGTGCTGAGCAGGTTTTTGAAATCATGAACCGCGCAGGTCTGACCTATGACGTCGAAATGGCGCAATGGTCCCGCGCGATCGGCCTGGCTGAAAAACAAGCGGATTACTGTGTGTTTACAGCATCGCACACAGAGGCGCGTGATCCATTGTTCGTCTGGGTGGAGCCGTTGAATGTTGACCGGACGCTGCTGATCAAAAAAGCCGGATCTGACGTCAACGCCACAACAATCGACGAAGCCATGGCGTACTCTGTCGGCACGCAGTCCCAAGACTACACGGAAGCTCTATTGAAAGACAAAGGTTTCCCGAAAATCGATGCCGCCAAGGATATGGAAACAACCCTCAAGAAGCTGGCAGCGGGCCGGATCGACATGGTCGCCGTATCCGAAGCGTTCTTCAACAGCCTCAAGAAAGACGGTGTTGCGGTCGAAGAAGCGGTTGTCTTGTCCGAGACCGTCCTGTCGATGGCATGTAATCCGGGCACGAATGCCGACAATGTCAAAAAGATGCAGGACGCATTGAAGTCCATGATCGATGACGGCACCCAAGCCAAGATCCTGGCGAAATATCAGTAAGCGAACGCGTCATCTGAACCGAATAAGAAAAGCGGCCCTTGCAGAGTGATGCAGGGGCCGTTTTCCTTTTGCTGTGATCTGCACCGACGACCGAACTTCCATTTAATTCAATGATCTGGGTCGGATGTACGGGCCGATGATGCGGTCAAATTCGCCGTTGGCTCGGATGATCTCCATGCCGCGGTTGAAGGCATCTACGAAATACGGGCCATGCTCCGTTTGCCGCGAAATCAACAAGTGGTAGGACCATGGGTAGGTCAGCCTCTCCAGGTGACCGATCCGTTTCTGCTGGTCTTCCGTCAGATGTTCCAGGGCAGCCTCGTACCCGCTGGTTTCCAGCTCCGGGACGAAATCGACCCGCCCCATGGCGAGCATCTGAAACAGCTGCTGATTGTTCGGAACTCTCGCGACGATGATCGATCCATCATCGATCAAGGGAGCGAACTGTTGGCCAAACGCGCTGGAATCCAGCGCCCCCATGACCTTGCCGTTCAAGTCCTCCAATTCCGTTGCTTCAACAGGATTGTCCTTGGAGTAGAAGATCACCTCCCGCAAGACAAACAGCGGGTCACTCGCAAGATAGAGGCGCTCCCGCTCCGGCGTCAGCACCCACATGAAGGTTCCGTCCCAAGCGCCCTGCTCCACGAGCAGCATCGCCCTATTCCAGGGAAAGAAACCATACTCGACTTCTATGCCGACCGCTTCGAACGCCTTCGTCACAAGTTGAGACGAAACACCGTATCCCGGCAGGTCTTTGGACTGATAAGGAGCCCATTCGCCATTGGTAAGTCGTATCTTTGTGGGCTTTTCATCCGCAACAGCGGTTGCCGCAAACAGTATAATGAACAGCTGAACGAAAAACATCCTCATGGTGCATGACCTTACGGCAAAACCACCGTTGGATGCAATCCTGAACGCCTGTCGGATCTTTTCGCGACACTGGAACTGTCCGGACCACTTGTTATCAAAGTCACGGCGGCTTGCTCTTTAGCCCCCAGCAGCATGAGTGTTAGGCGAAACTCTCCGCCACGTCATACATGACCGGCTCGAAGCTCTTGCACAGGGCATGGATCCGGCGGTTGCGCTCGCGCATCTCATCGGACCGCAACATGGCCAGGAAATCTTCCCGCCGCCGCCACTGGGAGTAATTGGCGATCCGCGTTTGCGCATCGTTGACGTGCAGACCGGCACCGATAAATCCGGGCTGGTGCTGAATGAACTCGCGATACGCGTCTTTCAGCTCCTCCAAAAGATCCAGGCACGTTCCCGGTGTCATCTCAAAGGTTGTTATGACGGTTTGGTAGTCGCTTGCTTCAGATATCTTTGGCATGGCTTGCTCCAACACGTTTTTGAAAGCTGGCAAGAAGCACCCGCTTGGGCAACGGCATTGGACAGTGTAGCAGCATTCATCCCGAAGTTGGTTCCACTCCGGGAACATTCATGTTCTCAACAGCTTCGAGAGAAAGATCATAAAGTGTTTGAAAATGATTGTGCCGGGCACTGTCGCGCCGCCAGGCAATGCAAATCGTCCGTCGAGTTTTCATTTCCGCGACCTGTTTCAAGACGATATCCGGTTCTTTTCCGAACTCGGACGCAATATAGGCCGCCGGAAACAGACACAAGCCCATGCCGATCGACACCATTTGGCGCAGGGCATCAAGGCTCGTCCCTTCATAGTCCTGACGGAAATCAGCGCCGCTCGCCCGCGCCAGGGACTGAACATCGTCGTGTAGGCGGAACCCTTGGCTCAGCGTGAGAAGCCTTTCGCCCTTAAGCAGTTCAACCGGTATGACATCAAGGCCTGAGAGCGGATGAGACCGCGGCACGGCAAGCGACAAGTCTTCTTGGCACAACTTCAAAACCTGAAGCCGCTCTGATCCCGCCAAGTCGGGGGATATGATGCAATCAAGCGTGCCATCAAGGATTTGCTGCTCCAAAACCATCGGCCGGTCTTCCCGGATATAAAGCTCAAGTTCCGGGTATTTCGACTTCAGAATCGGCAGGAGAAACGGCATGAAATATGGCCCGAATGTGGACGGCACCCCCAGCCGGATCAAGCCGCCGAGATTTTCGCGCCCGGCTTCAGCTGCCGTCACAAAATCGTCCAACACCTCCAACGCGTGGCGCGCCAGCGGCAAAAGCCGTTCTCCTGCCGCGGTCAACCGCACACCGGTCGTCCCGCGCTCCACAAGTGTCGTATGAACACTATCTTCCAACAGCTTGAACTGGTTGGATAATGTCGGCTGAGAAACATGGCACTTCTTGGCGGCTTTGCCGAAATGCCCTTCCTCCGCCAGAGCAATAAAATACTCCAGTTGCCGCGCCGACGGTCGATACCCCATGGCCGCTTTTCCTCTTAGCTTCTCCCATAGACATATTCTATCGATTTTATCGAAACAATGTATTTCCGCTATTTCAATCCACTCCCCATATCGGAAGTGTAACGATGGTTTAAAATTGAGAGGAGCCTTGGAGATGTACGCACGTCTGAAATCACTTCGCAGCCAGCACGGCACTCTGGACAACTTGATCCAGCGGGAAGAACTGCATCCTTACCCAGACGTGGAACATATCCGATCTCTCAAGAAATTTAAGCTGCGTTTGCGTGACGAAATTCAGCGCGTCGAGCGCAAGCTTAATCCAGCCCAAACCGCCTGATCCGCCAACTGACCTGCCGAAACAGAGGAGCCCCCGATATGACCCTTTTCTGGCCTTACTACGGAATTGGCGCTTTGCCGTCCGGTTCAAACTCCCACCGCGCCCGCCGCGCCCGCCTGCGGGATCTTGAAGCCCGCATGGAGTCTTTCCTGGTTGAGAAAGAAAACAAACAGGAAGTCTGCACCCGTGTGCTCGGCAACGTGAAAGAGTGCAAGACCCGCCTGCGCGGCGAACTGGCACATCTAAGCTAGACCCCGGCACATCTTGGCCCTCTCCCTCCCCAGGGCCTGGATGTTGCCCGCCGGAGCGCGATCAGCTCTGGTCACGCCGCCTGCCGCCGCCCGGCAGGTGGCGTTTTTTATTCGCCCGGCACGGGTGCCGCAGCGGTTGGGACGGTTTCTTCTTTGGGGGTCGGTGTTTTCGTTGTTTTCTTTGGCCGGACACGGAAGAACAACGCATAGAGGACCGGCGCTGCAATCAATGTCAGAATTGTCGCGAAGGCCAGACCGCCCATGATGGTGACCGCCATGCCGCGGAAGAAAGCATCCGACAACAACGGTGCCATGCCAAGGATGGTCGTGATCGCCGCCAGCATCACGGGCCGCATACGCGATACACTCGCCTCAACGATGGCTTGGTACTTTTCTTTGCCCTCCCGGATCATCAGATCGATTTCTTCGAGCAGAACGATCGCATTCTTGATCAGCATGCCTGAGAGCGACAAGAAGCCGAGGAGCGACATGAACCCAAACGCCGTGTCTGTCGCAAGAAGGGCAATCGCGACCCCGTTGATCGACATCGGCACCATCAACCAGATGATCAGTGGTTGCCGGATCGAGCCAAACAGCAGGATCGAGATGATCAACATGACCAGAAAACCGAGTGGAAGCTGCGCACCGAGAGAGGCTTGCGCATCGTTGGTGCTCTCGTATTCGCCGCCCCACTCCAGCGCGTAGCCTTGCGGCAGTGCAATGGCTTCAATCTGAGGCCGGACACGCGCAAGCGCTGCAGCTGCTGTTTCGCCGCCCGTGGTTTCCGCAGCCACTGTGATGGTCCGCACACGGTCGCGGCGCTGGATCAACGTGTCCTGCGGTTCCATGACGAACTCTTGCACGACCTGGTCAACCGGCACGTAACGGCGCTGACTTGTGCTCCAGACAACGGAATCCGACACGCTTTCGTTCACAGAAATTCCGTCGGTTCCGGCCTTTCGCGCGACGATCGGAATGCTCTCGTCAATGTCGCGGTACGCTCCCACCTGAACACCCTCAGTGGCAAACTGCAAAGCGAGTGACAGTTCTTCGCGTGTAATGCCGGAGATGCGGGCGCGATCCTCGTCGAAGATCGGCCGGACCACCAGTTCGCGCTGGCGCCAATCGGTATTAACGTCCGCCAGGCGATTTTCCGGCAGCTGAAAGACGGCCCGGGCTTCCTCCCCGAGACGCTTCAGGATGTCCTCATCCGGTCCGGAGAACCGTGCCTCGATCTTCGCTCCACCGCCAGGACCAAAAACCAGGCGTTTTGTGATGATCTGGGCTGACGGGAACCGTTCACCGAATTGCTCCCGCAGATCCAATGCCAAAGCATCAATGTCATCCCGGCTGTGGGTCCGGATGATCATGTGACCGTAGGCCGGATTGGCATCTTCCGGTGCGTAGGTCAGCATGAAACGGGTAGCCCCGCCGCCGGCAAAACTGGTGACCGTCTTGACGCGTTCATCTGCAAGGACGACGGCCTCCATGTCCTTCAGATCTGCCTCGGTCGACCGGATATCAGTACCTTGAGGTTTCCAGTAATGGACATAAAAGAGCGGTGTGTTGCTGTCCGGAAAGAACGCCTGTTTCACGTTGCCGAAAGCCATCACACAGGCAACTGTCACACCAATCAGCACCGCGATTGTCAGCAGACGGGCATGCAGCGTTCCAATCAGGAACTTCCGGTAGATCGTATATAGGATGCCCTTGTAGGGGTCATGATCATCGCCAACGCCTTCTGCTGTTCGGAAAAAGTATTTTCCGAACAAAGGCGTCACGGTGATCGCAAATATCCAGGAAAGCAGCAGCGATATCCCGATAACCGCAAAGAGCGAGAACAGGAATTCACCCGTTGCATCTGGGGACAGGCCGATGCCCGAAAACGCCATGATGCCGATTACGGTCGCACCGAGCAGTGGCCACATGGTTTGTTTGACAACCTTGCTGGCGGCGTCAATGGCCCGCATGCCGCGTTGCATGTTGATCATCATGCCTTCTGCGACAACGATGGCGTTGTCCACAAGCATGCCCATCGCGATAATCAGGGCGCCAAGCGAAATCCGCTCCATCTCGATGGCAAACAGCCGCATGAACAGAACCGTGGCCATCACCGTCAACAAGAGCACGGTTCCGACTACGAGGGCCGCGCGCCAACCCATGAACAGCGCCAGGACCGTGATCACGATGACCACCGAGGCCGCAAGGTTGATGATGAAGCCGTTCACAGATTCATCGACAACGATGTTCTGCTCGTAGATCGGGTGAATCTGCATCCCGACCGGCAGTTGGGCTTCGACCTCCGCGAGTTTTTCTATGACACGGCCACCAACCTCAACGATGTTCGTACCGTCGATCTGCGAGACACCTATGGTGACCGCTTCTTGTCCGTTGTGCCGGATCAGCCGTGAGGGCCTTTCGGGTTCACCAAGTTCCAGCGTCGCAATGTCCGACAGGCGGATCATCGCAGTGGTGCCCGGCCGGCCGATCACCAGATCCTGAATGCCCGTAAAGTCGTCAAAAGCGGACGCCGTCATCAACCGGATGCGCTTGTCTCCTGATATGCCGGAACCGTTGGTCTGGATCCGGTTTTCCGCATCGAGCACGCTGGTGATATCGGTCATGGAAATACCGAGGCCGACCATCTTATCGTGGTCGACATTCAGGTAGATGACATCCTCCGGCTCGCCGGAGACATCAACCTTGCCAACGCCCGGAACCGTGAGCAGCTCCCGCCGGATCCGCTTAACCGTCGTGCGGATATCGCGGTTGGTATACCCATCTGCAGTGAAGGCATAGAAAAGACCGAACACATCGCCGAAATCGTCATAGACCAACGGTGTTCCAGCGCCGGCGGGCAGAGCGCGCTGTTCATCACCGACCTTTCGGCGAAGCTCGTCCCACACCTGCGGCAATTCGGTGCCGTCATAGGTATCTTTGATTTCGACACGGATACGCGACAGGCCCGGTTCGGAAACAGACGTGATTTCCTTCAGTTGCGGCAGTTGCTGGATCGCGGTCTCGAGGATCTCGGTGACCTCGTTCTCCACTTCCGCAGCTGTCGCACCCGGGTAGCTGGTGATGACCTGGGCTTCCTTGATGGTGAAGGCCGGATCTTCCAGACGGCCAACGGTGCTGAGTGCCCACAAACCACCGAGCAAAGACAGGATGACGATCATCCAGGTGTTGACCGGTTTCTGGATCGAATAACGTGCAATATCCAAGGGATCAGATCCTTGTTCGGTATTATCTGTCAGATCAGCGCAGCGGTCGCACGACCTGGCCATCACTCAAGAATGCGGCTCCGGCAGCAACAATGTCTTCACCAGCCCCAAGGCCCGAACTCACCGGGATGTAGTCGCCCATGACCGTGCCGACTTCGACCTTGCGTTTGGAGACGGCATCGCTTCCCTCATCATAGATCCAGACATATGACTGACCATCGCCGTCAACGGCGATCGATCCGGTCGGAATGAGGAACATCTCCCCAAGGGACAGCCCCTCCGGGAGAAACTTGACCCGGACCGACGCAGTCATTCCCGGGTACAGCTGGTCTGCTCCCTTACGAGGCATTGCAAGCGTGACACGGTAGGTCTGGGTGACGTCGTCAACCTGGGAAGAGTGCTCGCGATAGATCAATGGGAAATACTTGTCGCCGTAGGCTGGAAACTTGGCTTCGATCGAGACGACTTCCGTGTCCCTCACCCGCCCGAAGAGGGCCTCGGCCACATTGATATCGACTTGGATTTCCGACACATCATGCATCCGCACAACAGGTGTTCCAACGCTCACCGTGGTGAAGTTGTCGATAAGGCGCAGGGAAACAATGCCGTCAAACGGCGCACGAAGCTCGGAATACTGAAGATCCAGCTTGGCTTCCTTTAGCGCTTCGACAGCCAGGTCATGCTTGTCCTGTTGAGCGTCGAAGGCGGAGACCGCAATCACATTCCGGTCGCGCAGGGTCGCAAGGCGGTCCAACTCGCGTTTGGCTTGTTCGACATTGATTGTCGCCTCACGAAGTGCGCGATCATAGTCGGCGGTATCGAGCCGTGCGATCAGATCACCTTTCTTCACCTGCTGACTTTCCAGAACTGGCAACTCAACGATCCGGCCAGCGACCTGGAAGGATAGATCGACGGTTTGCACCGCAGCCACCCGACCGGCAAACCGGCGCTCCAAAAGACCGAGCTGATCGGACACGGTAAAGATCTTGGCCGGCCTTGGGGCGGCGTGAAGTTTTGCCTCCGCCTCGGCGATCGGATCTATTGCATCGTCCTGGCATGCGGCCAATAAACCCGCCGACAAAACGATCGCTGCCACCCTTGCGGCGGGCGTCTTCAACAATGCCAACATAGAGTTCCGTCCTATTGGTTGAGGTCCTTGAGCCGACCACGCAGTTCTTCGAAAACTGCTGCCCGGTCGTCGTCCGTCAGTGTCGAAACGCAGTGCGCTTCGGAAAAATGCAATCCTTCGAGGCTGGTCCAAATGACCCACGCCGCCCCAAGTTGCGATGTTTCTTCCAGTATCGCGGCCCGCAGCCGGAGCTTGACGTCGATGAATGGCTGCCGAAGGTCTGGTTTGTCGGCGGTCGCCGGCAAAATCGCCCGCGCGACATCGCGCTGCTCACTTAACCAGCCTTCTGTGACATCCACCATGGCGGCCAACGTCGGAGAATCTGCATCGGTCGCATTTTCACGCGCGGCGGCAATTTCGGCTTCAAATTTCCCGGCCAAAAACTCCACCATACCCCGAATGAGCGCATCCTTGCTGGGGAAGTTGTAAAGCAGTCCGCCCTTGGAGAGCCCTGCTTCTTCTGCGACAGCATCAAGCGTCAACGCTGGCGTGCCTGCGCGGCGGACGACCTCAAGCGCGGCGGTCAAGATCTGACATTTTGTGTTTTTGGTGGTCTTCGACATCTTGGATTCTGAACCGTCTGGTCAGTACAGTTCCAACGCATATAAACCGTCCAGCCGGTACAGACAAGGAGTTCATAGCAGCCGTGAGGCGATTATTCCTTAAGGCGTTTGTTCAGAAGGCTGAGGAACCGCGAAAAAAGAACTGAATACCAAAGGATTGGCAGATCACTCAGCGACCCGCGAATCCCAGGAATGCATGGTGAAAAAACCGCTCGAAGTCGACTGTGAGTGGTCCAAGCCCCGGATCAGGCGGCTTCGTCTTCCATGGACGCTTCGGCTGCGGCCTGTTCCGCAGCGGCCGCTTCCGCGGCGATCCGTGCGCGTTCACGGGCTTCATCTTCAACACGCTCGGCGAACTCGATAAACTCCTTGGCCGGCATGGGTGCTGCGAAGTAATAGCCTTGTGCTGCTGTCACGCCGAGTTCCATCAGGCGGTCAATCTGCTCTTCTTCCTCAACGCCTTCAGCGATGATGCCCATCCCGAGATTGTCGGCAAGCTCGACCATGGAATCCACAATGGTCGTGGAGTTGTCGTCGGAACTGATGCTGTCGATGAACATCTTGTCGATCTTGATGATATCCACGCCGAGCTTCTGCAGATAGGCCATGCCGCCATGGCCCGTGCCCACGTCATCAAGCGCAATACGGACTCCAAGAGCCTGCAATTCGGCCATGATCTTGCGCGCCAGTTCCATATCCTCAAGCGGATAACGTTCGGTGACCTCAACAACAATTTGCTGATAGGAGATCTCGGAGTTCTCAAACGTGTTCTTGATATCGGACACGATTTCACGGTCGAGGAAATGCCCGGCAAAGAGATTGATCGACAGCTTGAAGTCCGGATGCTCGCCGTAAAGCGCTCCTACTTCGTCGCTTGCCACCCGCATCATGTGGCGGGTCATGTCAAAGATATGCCCATTGGCTTCGGCATAGGCCATGAATTGGCCAGGTGAGACAATCATGCCGTTCGGGCGCCGCCAGCGCATGAGAACCTCGCAGCCACGAACACGCTTGGTCTCGATATCCATGACCGGCTGGTAATACGGAATGAACTCGCCGTTTCGGATCGCGGCCACGAACTCGTCGTTGGCCTCGCTCTCCGGCCGCCAAGAGTACCAGATACCGATAGCCACAAACAGAACAGCAATGGCTGCGCAGGCCGCTGCGGCAATGACTTTCAACTGCTGAACAACCTGCAAAGCCGCCGAAGCAGGCGCATTGACGATGGCAATCAGCGGATAAAGCTCAGATGCAACTTCAACCGACAGCATTTCACTTGGATCGTTGCCTTCCGAATTGTAGCCACCAACCTGATACCAGAGAAGATTGTCACCGAGGCGCAATTCTGTCCGCCTGTAAGATCTCAGATACTCAGGGCCAGGATCCATTGCGATCACCGCCGGGGTAATCTCGGCAAACAACCGTGTCTCGTTTTTCAGATCCCAACTAACCACGGCGGCTCTGGCGCCAAGGTAACTGCGCTCCAGCATTCCAATTCCCACCAGCGGGCCGTCTGGACGCAGGGGTGGAAGGACCACTTCTGCAGACAGTTCCCGGTCCGGGATGATGCACATGCGCTGTCCGGCAGCATCCACCAGCCCAATGGCGTCGATCATGCCGTGGTCGATGATCTGCTGCTCGTAGATGATCCGGTCGGCTGCATCACAGGTTTCAACGTCGTCGCGATCCAGTCTTTGCAGGAAAGAAACAGTGGTGGTGATGGCCTCTTCCGCACGGCGAATGGACACCTGCCCCATCGCTTCCATCTCGCTGACGGCGCGGCTCTCGGCATATTGATTGAGGATAATATTGATCGCAAACAGCGGCGTTGTCGCAAGCACCAGTGCGATCAGAACCGTCTTAGCAAAACCGAAATAACGAAAGGACAATGCGCAAGCCCGTTGAGTACCATCTCCCGCAAACCATGCCGCAAAATGGGTAAACAAGCCCTGAATGCAGAAGCATTTCTTAACCCTGACAGGACGATTTCACTAAGCCAGCAGGCTATTTGGCAGCTTATGATGAACCCAAACTGCGACTGCATAAGCTGAGGCTGCGCCTACCGCTGTTTTCATTTTCCACAACCTTTCGGCGCACATTTACCGGCCCAAGTGCGGAAATCCGCCAAGAGCGTGATCGCCGTCACATTGTCGCTGCACCAATCGGGTGACAAAACCTTCGAGGCAGGTCAAGAAACCGGTCTCTTTTTCAATTCGCACCAGCTGCAATAAATGGGTCCCTATCTGTCGCCGTTGGTATTAAGCTATGACGCAGGCTCGCGTCAGCCCTGACACTTCACGTTTGGAGTACACATCATGATTTCCAAGAAGTCCCGGATCGGCCTCGGCCTTTCAACCGCAGTTGGTCTGTTTTTGGCTCAGGCTGCACCGGCCCTCGCATTCGACCCGAGCGGCGTACCGGTTGCCGATGCGTTCTTGAAACTCCTCGATTCAGACAGCGGCGACGTGGAAAGCTATGGCAGCGTCAACGAAACGGGCGGTGACGTCACCATCGCAGACCTCGTTCTCAAAAGCGAAGATGACGATGGCACTGTCACCATCGGCACCACGACCCTCTCCGGTGGTTCTGTTCTGGACAATGGCCGTTTGAAACTGAGCGGCCTTCAGCTTCAAAACCTGGAACTTGCGGCCGACGACGGCGGGCTCACCATGGCAAACATGACCGCAACGGACCTTGTCTTGCCGGCAGCTGAAGAAGTTCAAAACGGCGCCCCGACCGTTGATCCGAGCTACAAGACCTTTGAAGCTTCGACCATCCAGATCAATGACGAAGACGGCAAGATCGCCACAATCGATACGATCACCTCGTCCATCGACGAAATGGATGGCGATCAGCCAACGAGCGGTAGCTTCGAAATCTCAAACATCGTCGTGGATGTGAAAGAGATCCAGGCCGAAGAAGCCAAATCCCTGCAAGACCTTGGCTACGAAACCCTCAGTATGAACATTTCGGGCTCCGGCAAGTGGGATCCGGATGCGGCTACGATCAATATCCCGGACCTTAAGATCGATGGCCAGGACGCTGCCGCGCTGACCCTGTCGCTCTCACTCGGCGGTGTAACGCGTGAAGTTGTTGAGGAGCTGAACAAGGCATCCGACAATCCGGAAGAGTCCATGGCCCTTCTTCAGAACATCTCCGTGTCCAATGTGCGCATCCGTTTGGATGATGCGTCTCTGACCGGCCGGGTGCTGGATCAGGAAGCCCAAAAAGCCGGCGTCGACACCCAGCAGTATGTTGCTGGCCTGACCGGCAGCCTGCCGCTGATGTTGGGCATGCTTCAGAACAAGGATCTCGAAGGCCAGGTCGCAGAAGCCGTGACACAATACCTGACGAACCCGGGTTCCCTTGAAATCACCGCGTCTCCGGAAAACCCGGTCCCGTTTGCCCAGATCATGGGTGCGGCGATGATGGCCCCGCAAATGGTCCCGCAGTTGTTGGGTGTGTCGATTACTGCCAATCAGTAATCCATACTCCGAAAACAAAAACGCGGCGGAACCTACCGCCGCGTTTTTCTGTTCTGATTGGAATTGATCAGGTATTGGTGATTTCGAAGCCGATGGCGTCGAAGAAGGTAACATCAAACAGCTCGCCACCCTTGATCTTAAGATCACTCAAGATTTCCAGGTTTTGAACTGTGTAGGTGCGTTCCTCGCCATCAGGGCCTGTGAAACGGACCTTTCCGGTTTCCGTGTCCGCGGTCAGGATCTTGACCGTGACGGTCATCTGACGGGCTGTCAGGCCCGCGGGCAACCGGTCTTCATCGGCAAGAACGACCGTTTTTGAGGCATCGATCTCAGGCTTGGTGTTTTTGCTTTTTTCGATGCCGATGACGACACCGGCAAGATACGTCACGTTCAGGAACTGGTTTTCCCGCACCGATGCGATGTCAAATCCGGCCTGAACTGGCACAGCGAATTCATTGCGGTCCTTCGCCTTGACGATGATCTCGTTGCGGGCCGGGTTGGTCGTGACGACCTGCGCTTTGTAGGACACTGTTTCGGCGGCTGCGAAGGCTTCCTCAAAGGTTGGCTCGGACATCGCCGAGGCGGCACCAGAAAAAGCAAACACCGACAGCGCTGCGGCTGCAATGGTCGAAATGAGGGGACGTGCTGACATTTGAAAAGTCCTTTGCAAAATCGGTCAAGGTTTTCGATGACGCCAAGGCCGCTCGCTGATCAACCAGCGATGTCCCTGGTTTCGCTCGGCAAACATCTGAACCAATTGCGGCTCTTTCATGAACGCAAAGATTGCAAATTTTTTAGATTTCGCCCCACCGAGAAATCTGGTCAGTGGGTCGCATGTGGGCTTTGTCGACCCGCAATCCCGGCGCCGCAGGAGAATTACTCCGCAGCTTCCGTCTTGTCCTGAAACTGCAGATCACAGAGCCGCCGGTAAATGCCGTCGTGATCGTAGAGCTTGTCGTGCGTTCCGCTCTCCACGACCTTGCCCCGATCCATGACATGGATCTGGTGAGCATGGCGAACCGTTGAAAGCCGGTGTGCAATAACGAGTGTCGTCCGGCCGGTCATCAAGGTTTCCAGCGCGGACTGGATCTTGGCTTCAGATTCTGCATCCAATGCCGATGTTGCTTCGTCCAGCAAAAGGATCGGCGCGTCCCTGAGCATCGCACGGGCAATGGCGATCCGTTGGCGCTGACCACCGGAGAGATTGTTGCCGCCCTCCCCGGCACTGGTGTTGTATCCGTCCGGTAGAGCGGTGATGAAGTCATGCGCATTCGCTGCTTTCGCCGCTTCGATGATGTCCGCTTCGGTTGCACCAGGCACACCAACGCCGATGTTGTCGCGAAGGCTCATGTTGAAGAGATAAGCATCCTGCCCGACGTAGGCGATGGACCGGCGCAAGGTCGCGACCTGAACCTCCTGAACCGGTTGACCATCGATTCGGATTTCGCCGGATTGGGGATCATAGAACCGCTCGATTAGCGAGAACACGGTCGACTTGCCGGCACCTGAGGCACCGACCAACGCGGTCATTTTGCCCGGCTCGGCCTTGAAGGAAGCACCGCTGAGTGCTGCACCGTCTCCATAGGAAAACCGGACGTCGTCGAACACGATTTCGCCGCTTGAAACAGCAAGGGATTTGGCTCCGTCGCGGTCCTTGAGATCGGCTTTCTCATCGATCAACTCGTACATCAATCTCAAGCCAACCATTTCACGGCCAAGATTGACGTTGAGCCGCGCCAAACGGCGTGCCGGGTCGTAAGCAAGCAAAAGAGCCGTGATGAAGGAGAACAATGCGCCCGGATCCTGACCAAGCTCCACAACGGAATACCCGCCATAGAAGATCACCATCGCAATGGCGAACCCGCCGAGCGTGTCCATCATGGGCGATGTCCGGGCGCTCAAGGTTGCGATTTTGTTGGCCTGCCGTTGGACATCTTCTACCGAGTCGCCCATACGGTCCCGCATGGCGTCTTCCATTCCGAAGGCCTTGACCACCCGCACACCAAGCACGGTTTCTTGCAGGGCTGCCGTAATCTTGGCGGTTGAGACCACCTGGCGGTTCATATGCTTCTTGACCCGCCGGATCAGGATCGCAACGCCGATGACCGCTGGCGGCATGATGACGAAGGCAAAGAAACTCAGCAGCGGGTTCTGAACGACCATCACGATGACAAGACCGATCAAGGTCAGGAGATCACGGCCGAGAGAGACAACAACCATGTCCATCGTCATGCGGGCGGAGTTTACCCCCTGTGTGACGATCACATTGATCTCGGCGAGCGATTTACGGTCGTAATAAGCCTGGTCGAGCTGCAAAATATGGTCAAACAGGCGCTTTTGAAGGCTGGCAATGATCGCGTTGCCGACCCGTGCTAGCACCACCAGCTGGCCATAGGTGGATACGCCCTTGACCGCGAATATCAGCATCACTACGCCGGCAATGACATAGACCATCTGCTGGTCGCGGTTAACGAACACCTCGTTGACCACGTCGCGCATGATCCAGGCACTGGCCGCTGTGGTCGCCGCCACGAACCCCATGAACACGAATGCGAGCGCGTACTGAGGCAGATAGGTCCTCAGGTTTTCCCCGAAGAGACGTCGGATCAAGGGAATGGTTTCATTCGGATCCGTCTCAGCGTTCACTTTCCGAAAATTGAGCACGCACTCATGCCTTTCTTCGGCGCAACCGGACCCTGTGTCCTTCCCTGCGCCACCCTGCCCGCACTATCTATCGCGTTTCGCGGCATTCTTAAAACCAGAAGCATCGCCTGTTGCATTGAAATCTGTGACTTCATGCAGCAATGGGCGACACAGCCGTTTCGCGAACTGCGTTGTTGCGAGTCGATCAGCGGCTAATCACCGACCGGAGCTTTCTAACCGTCTGATACGACAAAGGCCAGCAGAGCCGGCCTTTGCGCTCCAGCGGACTGGAGCCTTCTATCAGGCTTTTGCACCCTTTCCCGGTAAGATCACTCTTCCGGGAGGTTAAGCCGCAAATGAAGTTCGCGCAGCTGGGCGGTATCCGGCTCATTCGGCGCGCCCATCATCAGGTCTTCAGCTTTCTGGTTCATCGGGAACAGCATGACCTCACGGATGTTGGCTTCATCCGCCAGCAGCATCACGATGCGGTCGATACCGGCTGCACAACCACCGTGCGGAGGTGCTCCGTACTGGAACGCGTTGACCATGCCACCAAAGCGCTTGTTGACTTCGTCATTCGGATACCCGGCGATCTCGAAAGCCTTGTACATGATTTCCGGTTTGTGGTTCCGGATCGCACCGGACACCAGCTCGTGACCGTTACAGGACAGATCGTACTGGTAGCCGAGAACCTCCAGCGGATCACCTTCCAGCGCTTCCATCCCACCCTGCGGCATGGAGAACGGGTTGTGTTCAAAATCGATCTCGCCGGTTTCCTCGTCCTTTTCGTAGATCGGGAAGTCGACGATCCAGGCAAATTCGAACCGCTCCTTGTCAGTGTGGCCAAGCTCTTCACCGATGGTGACACGAGCTTTTGCGGCAACGGCCTGGAACTGCTTCGGCTTGCCGCCAAGGAAGAAAGCCGCATCGCCGACCTCAAGACCGAGCTGCTGGCGGATCGCTTCGGTGCGCTCCGGACCGATGTTCTTCGCAAGCGGACCGGCCGCTTCCATGGACCCGTCTTCCGCCTTGCGCCAGAAGATGTAACCCATGCCCGGCAAGCCTTCGCCTTGCGCGAACTTGTTCATACGGTCGCAGAACTTGCGGCTACCGCCCTTCGGAGCCGGAATGGCGCGGATTTCCGTGCCGGGCTGCTCCAGAAGGTTTGCAAAGATCGCAAAGCCGGATCCGGCGAAATGCTCGGACACGATCTGCATCTTGATCGGGTTACGCAGGTCCGGCTTGTCGGTGCCGTACCACAGTGCACTGTCCTTATAGGAGATCTGCGGCCAGTCGCGGTTGACCGGACGGTCGTTGCCGAACTTCTCAAAGACGCCTGCAATCACCGGCTCGATCGTGTCGAAAACTTCCTGCTGGGTCACGAAGGACATTTCCATGTCCAGCTGGTAGAAGTCGGTCGGCGAGCGGTCGGCGCGCGGATCTTCATCGCGGAAACACGGCGCGATCTGGAAGTACTTGTCAAACCCTGAGACCATCAGCAGCTGCTTGAACTGCTGCGGTGCTTGCGGCAGCGCGTAAAACTTGCCCGGATGCAGCCGGGAGGGCACGAGGAAGTCGCGCGCACCTTCCGGAGAAGACGCCGTAATGATCGGCGTCTGGAACTCGTTGAAACCAATCGCCCACATGCGGTCGCGGATATCGCGCACGACATTGGAGCGCAGGATCATGTTGTTGTGCAGCTTTTCGCGGCGCAGATCCAGGAAGCGATATTTCAGGCGCACCTCTTCCGGGTACTCCTGCTCACCGAAGACCGGCAGCGGCAATTCCTTGGCGGAGCCAAGGACTTCCATATCGCGGATGAAGACTTCGATCTCGCCGGTTGGAAGGTCCGGATTGATGGTCTCTTCGGTCCGCTTCTTCACGGTCGCATCGATGCGGATACACCATTCGGAGCGCACGGTTTCAGCCAGACCGAAAGCCGCAGAATCAGGATCGACCACGCATTGCGTCATGCCGTAGTGATCGCGCAGATCGATAAACAGCACCCCACCATGATCTCGGACCCGGTGGACCCAGCCGGAAAGACGGATGGTCTGGCCTTCGTCGGACAGACGCAGATCACCGCAAGTATGGCTACGGTAGGGATGCATTCTCGTTCCTCAATTCTTGTTCAGATGTGCAGTGCGCCTCAAACAGCCAATCGCAATGTCGAGACACAGAAAACCATTACGGCCCGCAGAACGCAGGCCGTGCGCGCTGCACAAGCCATGCCCAGCGCGGAATGTCAAGGGAACGGGAAGCGATGACCAATACGAAAGGCGGGAAAAAAAGCGACAGACCCCAACCGGTCTATCGGATCATGTCTTCCGGTTTCTCCTCATGGTCCACCGCCTCGGACGCCAGCTCGGCGTGAGGCCCGAGGATGTTGCGAATTTGACCGCTCTTTTGAAGGTCGGTGATCCGGGTGTTGATGGCTGCGACAAACGCCCGTCCCGGCTCATTGTCGTGGCAGACGAAGGATATGGGCAGGCGAATGTTGTGAAGCGTGATCGGACTGACACGCAGGGCATCCGGCTTGCCCAATTCCTCTAAAGCGAGTGCCGTATCCGGATGGTGCCCCAGGAATGCATCCAGGCGCCCGAGGCTGAGCATTTCAATAAGCTGCTCTTCCGACGGGATCGGATAGAACTTCTCCGCGTTTGCAAGGCCGTGAATGCTGCCAGACCCTTCGATATAACCCACGCGATACGGGTCGAAATCAGATAGAGATGTGAAAGACGCCCCGTTGGTCGTGGTGTAGACACGGAGCGATACGATATCGACAGGCTGAGAGGCGATCAGAGTTGCCGTTTGATTACCGGCATCCAGCCCAATAATGTTCGTCGGAAATAGACAGCTGCCGGTATCACCGAGGAACAGGGCCCTTGCACGGTTGAGCGGGGCAGCTCCCCTCGGCACCTTCGCAAGTTGGCCAGACAGCGCCACGTCCAGCAAAAGGTCATATTGCTTGCCGCTGGTTTCGGTCAGCCTGTGCGGAAGATAGTTCAGATAGAGCTTAACGGTATCTGGCTGTTGCGCGCCTGCAAAGGCCGGCGACAGAATAACCGACGCAAGGAACAAAAGTCCGACAATGCCAAGTCTAAGTTTCTTGCAGGTCATGATGTATTCTGTCTTTGCAACGCACCGGTATCAAGCCTAACCCTCATCAAACACCCCGTGATGACCGTTCTCCGTCAGAACGAACCGTTAAAACGTCATTCTCACTGAGAGACTTGGGCGCCAATGGCATCTTCAGCATCAGTCGGCAGATTGGCGTGTGGACCAAGTACCCGGCGAATCTCTCCATCCTGGTGGAGCTGCCGAATCTGCGCGTTCACCTCTTCGATGAAGTGCCTCCCGTCCGCCGTGTCGTGACAGACGAAAGAGATTGGAAAACGCACATTGCTCACCGTGATGGGACTAACCCGCAACAAACCCGGTCGGTTCAGGTCTTCCAGCGCCAAGGCTATGTCCGGATGGTGACCCAAAAACGCATCAAGACGTCCGAGTTCCAGCATCCGGATAAGCTGTTCTTCAGACGGAATAGGAACGAAGAGTTTATGCTTCGGGCCGAGACCCTGCACAGTCCCGGACCCCGCGATGTAGCCGACCCGTCTTGGGTCAAAGTCATCGACAGATGTGAAGGCTTTCTCCGTATCTCCGGTCGGCGTGTAAAGCCGCAGGGAAACGATGTCGATCAGTTCTGAAGACACAATTGCGTCCGGCTCGGCGACCGCGTGAAGTGCCTTGACGCTGATCGGAAAAAGGCAGCTGTCACGGTCGGACAAGAACAGTGTCAACGCGCGTTTCATAGGGGACGCTTCGCGGGCAACAGTTAGCTCGGTGCCGGAGAAAATCTCGTCCAACAGGCGGTCATACTGTTTGTCGCTGGTTTCCGTCAGCCGGTGCGGCAGGTAGATCAAATGAAGATCCGTTTCGGCATAAGCTGCCGACACAGGGCCCGCCAGATTCAAGCCCATCGCCAAAAAGACAATGGCAATTAGACGCTTGGCAATTCTGTATAGCGTATGCATTACCGCTCTCTACCCAGTGACCTGCAGTATCTGCAGAGCTAATCCTGACCTCCCGTCGCGGAAGCCTCCTATTGCATTCCGGGCGTCAGGTCACCCATAAATCTAGCCATCCTCTCACAATTCGGGATGACCGCCGCTGACTGCGGCTTGCTGTGATGGGCTAACTCTTTAAATCAATTAGATATTCTATCCGCTCAGTTTGTTCCAAGCACAATCACGTCAAATGACCCTGCGGTGTGGATATACAGCAGTGGTCAATCGCAAAGGCTCATCTCATTGTTTCGAACGGACCTTGTTGCTCCGCCGATTCAGCATGTTTGCCGAAGACCAAACGCATTCAGCAGTCTTGCAAGCATCCCCGGTCTGCTGGTTTTCTCCGACTTGCAACTCGGTCCCCGAGGTCGTGTCGTGGCAGCGAGGGTCGCCGAATACGTCGAAGTATCCAACCCTGGCCGGGTCTTGCCAATCACCGACTTTTATGGCCCTGGCTTTCCCAGGGCGAAAACCGCAGAGAGACAGCGGCTACAGTCACAATGCCATTTGGCTTCTGATCAACATCCTCTGGTCGCAACCCATTTTCTTTTTTAAGTTCAGACAACACTTGCGACCAATCCGGATTATTCCAGTTTGAAAGATCCAATTTCCTCAAACGATTGGGGTGAGGCAAATTTTAGCGAACACCTTTAAACGACTTAAACAGGTCGTATTGTTTTTGTAACGGACGATTGCGCGCACAATACCTATTACACCGGTCACTTGAACCGCGATACGCAATGATGAGAAGGCCCTCAATGCTTCGCTTTGCCGCCATCACGACCCTCTTAGTTGGCCTTCTGTCAGGAGCAATTGGCGGCATCGGTGCAGGTGTTGCGCAGGAACATCAGACACTCACGACGCCTTCCCTTGTCGTGGATCTCGACACTGGCGCTGTCTTGCATGCCGAAGCGGCTGGAGATCCCTGGTATCCGGCATCGACAGCGAAGCTGATGACCGCGCTCGTTACGTTCCAAGCCCTTGAGCGCGGGGACGTTGATCTCTCAACGCCGGTTATCCTATCCCATAACGCCATGGACCAGTCCGCTGCATATGCCGGATTGAAGGTCGGCAATGCGATGACGCTGAAAGATGCGCTCTATGCGGTATTGGTGGGTTCAGCAAATGAGGTGGCCGTTGCGCTCGCGGAGACCGTCGCAGGGACCGAAGCCGCGTTTGTCGACCTGATGAACGCACAAGCGAACCGTCTCGGGATGACCGCAACCCTTTTCACCAACCCGAATGGCCTTTTCGATCGCAAACAAACCGTATCCGCGCGCGATCTTGCGGTTCTCGGCCGCCACCTTTTTCAAGAACATCCGCAATACCACGAGATGTTCCGTACTGCTGCTGTGACCATCGATGACAGGGAACTGATCTCGTACAACGAGCTGATCACGCGTTACCCCGGAACGCTTGGTCTCAAGACCGGTTTTGTGTGTTCGGCAGGCCGCAACATCGTGGCGATTGCAGAGCGGGATGGCAAACGCTTGCTGGTGGTTGTTCTGGGCGCGACAACAGGCCGGGAACGATCAGAACGCACCGCCAAATTGTTCGACGACGCCTTTGCCGGAAACCTTTCCGCAAATGGTCAAACCCTCGCCGACCTTTACAACGCTGTGGAGACACGGCCCGAGGATATGCGCATGCGGCTTTGCAGCAATGAAACCGCTGCCTATGAGGCCGGACAAAACCGGCGCTATCCGATGGGCCTCCCCGGAGCGCAGAGCTATCTCAAGGATCCTGTTTCCGCCCCGACCTACAGCTTCCAGACATGGTTCGTGCCCCAGCCTGAGTTTGTTCCCGTGCCCAGCGCAAAGCCAGTGCTAGCGGTTGAGCTCATCGCCACACCACCGGCAAGCGGATCTACCGTCGAGATCGTACCACCGAGCAAACCACCCTTGCCAAGAGGCTGATCCATCACGGCATCCTAGGACTACGGCTGCCTATGTGTCGGTCAGGCTGATTGAGATGTGGAGCTTATTACCGTCTGGATCCCGGACATAAGCGCCATAGTAATCCGGATGATAATCGCGTGGCCCGGGCACCCCTTCATCCGTTCCACCGTTGTTAAGTGCTGCGGAATGAAACGCGTGCACTCCGTCCTTGTCTGGGGCGTGGAAGATGAACTGGGTGCCGTTTCCAAACGTTGCGGGCTTGTTGTCGTAAGGCGTTACGATGAACACGGTTACTCGTCCGTCTGCTTCCGCATAGCCTCTTTCATGTTAGCCTTTGAATGCTGGCTTCATTCCGATCGTTGCAAAAACCGCGTCGTAAAATCCGGCTGCTTTCGCCATGTCGTTTGTCCCGATGCAAACACCGCTCAGCATGTTGAAATCCTCGTATTTACTAGGTAATTGGCAGGCTACTTCGAAGTGCGGAATAGCTCTCTCTACGATGACTAATTGCGAAATGTCGCCGCTATAGCGATCTGTCACGACGCGAGTTCTGTTTGAAGGACAGTTTTCAGCTTGTCCAGACTGATCGGCTTTGTGAGAAAACCATTCATGCCGCTTTGGAGGCAAAGGTCCATATCCTGCTGCATGGCATTTGCGGTCATCGCGAAAATGGGCACAATGCCGGCAGGACCTGGCAGCTGCCGAATTCGGCGCGTTGCCTCTAGGCCATCCATAACCGGCATCTGCATATCCATGAAGATCATGCCGTAGTCGGCTGACTGTACACGATCAATGGCTTCCTGCCCATTGTCCGCGATATCTGCTTCATATCCGAGTTTTTGAAGAAACCCAGTGATAACCAGCTGGTTCGTCACGATGTCTTCAACAACAAGCAAGCGCGGAAGAGACCCGGGCTCAGCTTCTGAGACTTGATGCGTAAATTCGGGTTTCGTATCTTGCACCCGGTGAGATGTCGGCAAAGGGTTTCCAAGAAGCGTGTTCTGGATTGCGCCGCGGGTCAAAGGCTTTGGGAGTACAATCGTGTTTTGCGCAATCGCTGGCTCCAAATTCGCCGCGTCGAACACAAGATTTGACGCCAGAATGACCTCTGCAGTGCTGTAACCTGACACCATACGTGCCTGTCTTAAGAACTCATACGCTTCAGCCTCAGAGACTGCGCTGATCAGAATGGTGTCTGTCCGATTTGCAGAGAGTTTCTGCAATGCATCGGCAGATGTTGATGCGCTGACAACTGTGTGACCCAGATCATCAACCAGCGCAACGAGTGTTGTTCTTGCAAGAGGCTCTCCAACCAGACACAGCACGGTTTTCGGTGCCTGGTCCTGAGACATCGTTTTTGCAGTCTGTCCGAGCTGTTGGTCGTCTTTGAGCAGTGGCAGTTCAAACCAGAAGAGACTGCCTTCGCGCTCTTCGCTTTGGACGCCAATCCGCCCGCCCATCAGACTGATCAATTGGCGGGTAATCGCGAGGCCAAGGCCTGTGCCGCCATGCTGGCGGGAGGAACTTGGATCGACCTGAACAAACTTATCGAAAAGTGTTGGAAGCTGGTCCTGCGGAATGCCGATCCCAGTATCTTCGATCTCAAACCGAACCTTACCGGAAGACTTGGCTTTTGAGACCCGAACGGCAACGGTGCCCTTGTCTGTAAACTTCAGGGCGTTCCCAGCGAGATTGAGCAGGATTTGGCGCAGGCGGCCAGCATCGCCAACCACACAGGTTTGAAGCTCCATGGGCAAAAAACTGACAAGATCCAACGATCTGGAAATTGCCGCCGGAGCCAGGATCTCCAGGACGCCATCAATCACGTCCGCCAACTGAAACGCCTCGTCAGAGAGTTCCAGCCGTCCGGCTTCGAGTTTCGAGAGATCCAGAATGTCGTTGATGATCGTCAGCAGTGCATCGCTGGATTCCCGGATCGTGGTCGCGTAATGCCGTTGATTGTCTGACAAAGAAGTGTCGAGCAGCAAGGTTGCCATGCCAATGACGCCGTTCATCGGTGTCCGGATCTCGTGGCTGATGTTTGCGAGGAACTGGGACTTGGCTTCATTTGCCTTCACAGCATCCGACATTGCTGTTTTGAGCGCTGCAGTGCGTTCTTCAACCTGCGCTTCCAAATCGCCGAGCGTGGAGATCAGTTTCTGATTGATCTCATAAAGCTCACTGCTCTTGTCTTCCAGGAGCCGCTCAGCTTCCTTGCGCGCCATGCGTTCGCGTTCAAAGCGCCGTTTCCATTTTATCGCGTCGGGATGATCGCTCACACCGGCCTCTCCCGGCTGATCATGAACTGTACTTCGTGCGGGCCGTTTTGATCTGTGCGTTCGATCTCCAGATCGTCCTTAAAATGCGCGCCACATCCACGTATGAGCCCATGAGCGAGGTCTCCAAAAGGCCGCTTCGATTTATAATTCATTTCCAACTTGTCAGGTGCATGCCGGATACAGCGGAAGGTGGGAAGCTCCGCATTCGGATAGAGCTTTTTCACCTCGACATGAATGTAGCCTTCAATGTTTTCCAGAAAGTCGAGACTGCATGTTGCCCCGCTGAAAAACTGAGAATGGGTCACGGTGAAGCGCTGAAAAAGATGCTGACCGAATGCGGTGATCAGAGCATCGATTTCCATTCCCGTAACCTTGTGCAAGGCTGCGACCAGTTTGACCATGTCTGTGTGGGAGTATTCCTGGACCGCTGTGAACCCGGTTTCGACACCGACCCCGGAAATTTCCATGATCTCGTCGGCCACATCAAAGGAGAACTCGTCTTCGACCATCTCCATGAATTCGGTGAACACCACGCCAAGCATCTCTGTCGCCCCTCACCCGAATGCTTCGGGTCTCTTTGACCAGCCGCAGAACTCTCTCCCGCAGCGTAATTTGACCGGCACTCCGGTCAACACGTTTTTGCAGATCCCGTAAACGCAATACGGAATTCCTGCTGGCCAAGCTTAAGATGATTTGGTTGCGAATGCGGAAACCGGCCTCAGACTTACCCTGAAAGGCGTAGCTGACGACGTTGACGCTTGCGGTAGCAAGATCGGGCTGCCAAAAAGATGCAACGTCAGATTTGGAGATACTCAAATGAAAGACATTGTCATCACCAGCGCTGCCCGGACAGCTGTCGGCAGCTTCGGCGGGTCCCTGAAAGACATGGCACCGATTGACCTCGGCACGGCGGCTGCAAAGGCTGCAATTGAGCGCGCCGGCATTCAGGCCGACCAGGTCGAGCAGGCCTTCTTCGGCAATGTGATTCACACAGAGCCGCGGGATATGTACATCTCGCGTGTGGCCTCCCGTCAGGCGGGTGTGCCGGACCATGCGCCCGCGCTCACCATGAACCGTCTATGCGGGTCCGGTCTTCAGGCAATTGTCTCTTCGGTCCAGGCCATCTCCATGGGCGATGGCGATGTTACCCTCGCGGGCGGCGCGGAAAGCATGAGCCGATCCGGATATCTAATGCCTGCCGCCCGTTGGGGCCAGAAGATGGGTGACACCACCGCACATGACATGATGACTGGTGCTCTGCACGATCCGTTCGGCATTGGGCATATGGGCGTCACTGCGGAAAACGTTGCGGAGCAAAACGGCATTTCGCGCGACCGTCAGGACGCATTCGCGCTGGAAAGCCACCGCCGTGCCAGTGAGGCCATCAAGAACGGCCATTTCAAGGAGCAGGTTATCCCGCTGACCGTTGGCCGCCGCGGTAAGGAGACTGTTTTTGATACGGACGAACATGTCCGCCACGAGGCCAAGATCGAAGACATGGCCAAGCTGCGCCCGGTGTTCAAAAAGGATGGACTGGTGACCGCCGGTAATGCGTCCGGGCTCAATGACGGGGCAGCCGCGATTACCCTCATGACGTCTGAAAAAGCCTCTGAACTGGGTGCCACGCCGCTGGTAAAAATCCGCGCTTATGGCGTTGCCGGTGTTGATCCGGCTGTCATGGGCATTGGTCCGGTCCCGGCCATGCAGATCGCGATGAAACGCGCTGGCATCACAGCGGCCGATCTGGATGTGGTGGAATCCAACGAGGCTTTCGCCGCCCAGGCCTGCGCTGTCAACGATCTGCTCGGATTGCCGGGCGAAAAGGTCAACCCGAATGGCGGCGCAATTGCACTCGGCCATCCAATTGGAGCAACGGGTGCAATCATCATGACAAAGCTCATTTACGAGCTGAAGCGGACCGGTGGCTCTCTCGGTGCTGCCACCATGTGTATCGGCGGCGGTCAGGGCATTGCGATCATCGTCGAAAACGCAGGCTGACGCATGAGAAGACAGCATCAATGGGCGGTCCATGTGACCGCCCTTTTTCTTTCTATACACGACGATGCTGAATTGGCGCGCCGTATCCCTTTGGAGCGGGATAAAACAGCTCTGCAGAATGCTGCCCCTCTTTTTCAGATGAAACGCGGTTGCTAGAACGGGTCTAGATTTTGGCCCCGGAGCTTCCGCAATTGTTTTCCGTTCTCTTAAACCGAACATACAGGCACCTGTTCTTTGCTCAGGTGGTAGCGCTTTTCGGAACGGGTCTCATGACCGTCGCGCTGGCTCTGCTCGCCTTCGACCTTGCGGGCGCGGATGCTGGCATTGTGCTCGGCACTGCGCTCGCCATCAAGATGACGGTCTATGTGACCTTGAGCCCGGTGGCTGCCGGATTTGTAGCCCGGTTTCCAAGGCGCGGATTTCTGATCTTTCTGGATCTGGTCAGAGCATCGGTCGCTCTGGCTCTGCCCTTCGTTGACGCGGTCTGGCAGATCTATGTTTTGATCGCCCTTCTCCAGTCAGCATCCGCCGCCTTCACACCGACGTTTCAGGCGACCATTCCAGACATCCTGACCGACGAAGACGACTACACAAACGCCCTGTCACTCTCCCGCCTCGCCTATGATCTTGAAAACCTTCTAAGCCCGATGGCCGCCGCGCTTCTCGTCAGTGCGATCGGTTTTCATTGGCTCTTCACCTGGACCTCTGCAGGCTTTTTGGTATCGGCTGCTCTTGTGTTCAGCACCGTGCTGCCAGCAATGAAGGCGGTACAAAGCGTTTCCCCGTTAGAACGGATCAAAAATGGGGTGGAAATCTATCTCAAGACCCCGCGCCTGCGCGCGCTGATGGCGCTCAATCTCACGGTCGCGGCCTCCGGCGCCATGGTGATTGTCAACGGCGTTGTTCTAGTCAAATCCGAACTCGGCCTCAGTGATACCGATCTCGCTCTTTCCATGGCGGCCTATGGCGGCGGTTCCATGGCTGCCGCATTTCTAGTCCCCAAGCTCTTGAAACGGTTTCCGGAGCGGTCCGTGATGCTCTCTGGTGGCGCGATGCTGCCAATACTGCTTCTTGTATTTGCAGCGCTTTATTCAAACCTGCCTGAACAGGCGATCTGGCCCGCGCTGCTTTTCTCCTGGGCGGTCATGGGTGCCAGCATGTCGGCCGTGCTGGTCCCTTCTGGCCGCCTGTTGCGAAATTCCGCGCACGCTGAAGACCGGCCGCTTGTCTTCGCCGCACAATTCGCGCTGTCCCATGCGGGCTGGCTGATCACCTATCCGCTGGCGGGTTGGCTCGGCAGTACCGCCTCCATACCGCAAACCTTGACCGTCCTTGCGCTGGTTGCAGCACCCGCTGCCCTTGCAGCATCCTGGCTCTGGCCGAAAGACGATCCGAGATACCTCATCCACGATCACCCGGACCTGCCGCACGATCACCCGCATCTGGTCAATGCCCATGGCACCCGGCACGGGCATGATTTCGTTATCGACGGCCTCCATCCGAATTGGCCGGACCGATGAGTTAAGCTGCGTTCATCGGCTATCGTTTGCGTAGTTCTTCTGTCTGCCCTCAGGTATCGACTGCCTGCAACAAGGGATGCCATTGGCCACGAACCTCGTGGGACTGCGCATCCGAAAAATCAAAAACCCCGGTTCCGGCTGCCGCATGCTTTGCATAGGCAACCCGGTCGGAAATGCGGCAGAGAACCGGATATCCCTTCTGGGCCAAAGTCTGTTCCAGTTCAGCGACTTGCGCAGATCTGCGATTGATGCGGTTGGCCACCACGTGAATATCCGCCTTGCCCTTCCGCACGCGTTTGATTTCCGAAATACCGTCGAGAAATTTCAAGGTCGCATTCCAGTCAAACGCGGAGGCCAGAACGGGAACCAGAATGTCGGAAGCTTCGGCGATCAATGTCTTTGCGAGTTCGGAGCGCAGACCACCTGGGCCGTCAATAACAATCGCGTCCAGCCCCTTGGTCTTTTCACCGATGCTGCTTTCCTTGGTCCAATTCAGCCCGTCGATTGCGGCAAACTTGCTCGGCCTGCGCTTGACCCAGGAAAGGCTCGACTTTTGCCGGTCCGCATCGGCCAACGCCACGTCCTCACCGCGCACCGCCAAAGCGACCGCCAGATTGGTTGCGATTGTTGTCTTGCCGCATCCGCCTTTGGAATTGACCACCAAGATCTTGCGCATTCCCGCTCCCCATTCAAACGTCTTATCTGCTCGCGCCCACACTAGGCGCACATATTGCGCCTTTTCAAGATCTACATCGCCAATCGGCACCATTTCGTGGCGACAAACTGGCAGAACTCGGGTATAGCTTTCGATCACCATGGAAGTGATTACAAAAACTGAAGACCTCGCCGCTGCCTGTCAGCGTCTTGCCACCAACGACTATGTCACCGTCGACACGGAATTTCTCCGAGAAACGACATTTTGGCCGAAGCTCTGCGTTATCCAGATGGCCGGAACCGACATGGCCTTTATCGTTGACGCTCTGGCTGAAGGCCTTGATCTAGATCCCTTTTTCGACCTGATGCGCGACGACAGTGTGACAAAGGTGTTTCACGCCGCCCGGCAGGATATCGAAATCATCTACCATTTGGGCGGCCTGATCCCGGCCCCGCTGTTCGACACGCAAGTTGCGGCCATGGTCTGCGGATTTGGGGATTCCATCTCCTACGACCAACTTGTCTACAAGGTCACGGGTGCACGGATCGACAAGTCATCCCGGTTTACCGATTGGGCCCGCCGGCCGCTGACCGCCAAGCAGCTTGATTACGCCCTCGCCGACGTCACCCATCTGCGCGATGCCTATCAGTTCCTGAAAGCAAATCTAGCCGAACAGAACCGGACCCACTGGGTGCAGGACGAAATGACAGTCCTGACGTCGGTTGCGACCTATCGCACGGATCCGGACCAAGCCTGGAAACGCTTGAAGCTTCGCGTGCGCAAGCCGGTTGAGCTGGCTGTCATGATGGAAGTCGCCGCTTGGCGCGAAACCGAGGCCCAAAACCGGGATGTGCCGCGCAGTCGCGTGGTCAAGGACGACGCCATCTATGAACTGGCCGCGCAACAGCCGGTGACGGCGGAAGCGCTTGGCCGTTTGCGAACCATACCGCGTGGCTTTGAGCGATCCCGCAACGCAGACGAAATCCTGAAAGCGGTCCGCCGGGCACTCGAGATCCCGAAATCCGAGCTCCCGAAATTGCCGAAAGGCCGACAAGCGCCAGATGGATCTGCCGCGGCGGTCGATTTGCTGAAGGTTCTTTTGAAGCTCGTCAGTGAAGCCCATGGCGTTGCGGCAAAGGTTATTGCCACTGTCGACGATCTGGAGAAGATCGCGGCTGATGACAACGCGGATGTCGCGGCGATGAAAGGCTGGCGGCGGGAGCTGTTCGGCGAAACGGCGCTCAAGCTCAAACGCGGCGAAGTGGCCTTGGCATTCCAGAACCGGCAGATCACTGTTCTGGAGCAAACAACCCAGCAGGCCACACAAGCAGCAGAGTGATTACAAACTCAATATAGAGATCTGACAAAAAGGTGCCGTTTCAGGCACCTCAGACTGCTGACAAGTCCGTTAAATCCTCCGGCGTCATGTTCGGACTTGTTCCGAACATCCATAACATATTGAAAAATATGGACCCTCGACACAAGGCCGAGGGTGACTATTGAGAGGTATGAGGTTTGTCATCACGCTCGGGTGCCGTTTCAGGCACCTATTTCTTTTGAGAGCAGCAGACTATTCAAAAGCCGAAGTGAACAACTATGCGCTGACGCGCACACTCACCGGTGCATCAATGACCTTGGACAGCTGACCGACACGCTTGCGCAGGCGCTCCCCATCAAGATCGGCCAGCTCCGTGCCGAGGTCGAGGACAAGCTCCTCGCCCTCCTTGCTGATGCGGACTTTCGGCAGCATGCCACCCATGGAAGCACTCAAGAGTGACGCAACGCGCAAAGTCGCCCCAAGAACTTTGGCGCGGATACGAAGCCGGTCGGTGAACAGCTCCCGGATAACGGTCGACAGTGCACCTTCCCTGAGCCCCTCATGGCGGTAGAAGACGGCAGCAGACAAATAGGCCCGGCTTGCGTGATCGAGCCCTACGAACGATGCGTTGGAAATGATGTTGAGGCTCTGCTCCCCGCGATAGTCCGGATGGGCCCGCCAGCCAATATCAGATAGGAGACAGGCCGCATGCCGCAGCCGGGTTTCGTTGGCGGTCTCTTCGATCGAAAGCATTTGGAACAAGGCGTCGGACCAGGCAATCAGCTCCTCGGCGAATTGTGGTGATCGCGCCCGCAACACACAGAGCTCTCGAGCGGCCTCAATAACCGGATCCTGCGCCTGCATTTCCGGTGACAATTTGGAATGCAGAAGTCCTTCGCGAACACCGGTTGCAGAAAACACCAGACGTTCCGCCTTCATGGCGGTGAGCACACGCTCCAGAACAACGGCCCCGATCGGAACGAGCGGACGGCGCTGCTTGGAAACAACTTCGGCAAGTTCCACGCCTTCCAGATCCGGAACGGCAATCTTTCGGCAAAACTCAATCGCCTCATCGGCGTTGATTTGATAGTTGTGCATCACGTGCAGCGGATAGTTTTTCTGCATCAGATGAAGACGGCCCAAAGACCGCCACGTTCCACCGACCGCATAAAATGTCCGCTCGCCCGGCGGCAAATCCGGCCAATGGAAGTCCTTCAGTGTTTCCTCTGCAATCTCCGAGGCCCTTTCGATGCTGCCCTCGGCCATTTCCGCAAGGCGCAGACCACCGAGTGGGAATGTCATGCCAAGGCCTGGGCCTTCGTCATCGACTTCGACGAGCTCCAGACTGCCACCGCCCATATCCCCAACGAGACCGCGCGGCTGCCAGAACCCTGCCGTTACGCCAAGGGCCGAAAAATACGCCTCTTCGTTGCCGTCCAATATCCGCACAGGTGCACCGAGGATCGCCTCGACCTCGCGGACAAAGTCCGGCCCATTCTCTGCATCGCGCGTTGCAGCCGTTGCAACAATATAGATGTCCTGACAGCCTGTGTGGCGAATGAGCGCGCGAAAGCGGACCAGCTCGCCGAGTGCCGCCTTTACAGATCCGTCCGCCAACTGCCCCGTCGCCGCAACGCCGCGCCCGAGTCCCGCGAGCATCTTTTCATTGAAAAGCATCGTCGGCGTCCGCGCCTTGCGCTCATAGATCACCAGACGAACGGAGTTGGATCCGATGTCGACCACAGCGATTGGGCCGGTGCCGTTAAGCCGGCCGCGCGCCGGCTGATGTTGGGAAGACATCAAAGGTCAATCCTTGCCCTTGCGGCCTGTCGGCGGGCAGCTTTTCTGACCACCGATCTTGAATGTGCCTGCACTTAACGTCATCGGATCACAGGGTCAATTCCAGAATTGCAGTTTCCGCCGCCCATCTGACGGGTCCGGGATGCGGTTGGCATCATCGTCTCTTTGTTCGCTTAACGAAAGGCTTCGGGCGGTCGCTTTTCAATGACTTTCCGCGGCCGGACAAGGACGGATTCGTCATGAAATAACGATGGGCGTTGAACGGCTCTTCATTGGCACCGGGTTCAATCCGCTCGTGGCTGCCGTTTGAAAGGATGCGCCAGCTTTGCTGATTGTCCTTCAAGTTGGCCACCATGATCTGATCAAGGACCTGCTCATGCACGGTCGGTGTTGTCAGCGGCACCAACACTTCCACACGGCGGTCGATGTTGCGTGGCATGAGGTCGGCGGAGCCAATATAGACATGCGCTTCAGGGGATGGCAGGCCATGACCGTTGCCGAAACAGAAAATCCTTGAGTGTTCCAGAAACCGGCCAACGATGGATTTAACCCGAATGTTGTCGGACAATCCGGCAATCCCCGGCCGGAGGCAGCAAATGCCACGGATGACCAGATCGACCTGAACACCCGCCTGGCTCGCCTTGTAGAGCGTGTCGATGATTTCCGGATCGACAAGGCTGTTCATCTTCATCCAGATCTGTGCCGGACGGCCCGCACGGGCATGTTCGATTTCCGCTTCGGTCAACTCGATCATGCGGCTGCGCAGATTGACCGGGGAAACAGCCAGGTGATTGAGCTCTGCCGGCTCTGCATAACCGGTGATGTAGTTGAAGACCCGCGCGGCATCCTCGGCTACGCCCGGATCATCGGTAAAGAAAGAAAGATCCTCGTATATCCGCGCCGTGATCGGATGATAGTTGCCGGTCCCGATATGGCAGTACGTCTTCAGCTGCCCATGCTCCCGCCGGATTACCATGGAGAGCTTCGAATGGGTCTTCAACTCAATAAAGCCGAAGACAACCTGAACGCCGGCACGTTCCAGATCGCGGGCCCATTTGATGTTGGCTTCTTCGTCAAACCGTGCTTTCAGCTCGACCAGAGCGGTGACCGATTTTCCGGCCTCGGCCGCCTCCGCCAGCGCCTTGACGATCGGCGAATTGTTGGATGTCCGGTAGAGCGTCTGCTTGATCGCCACCACATCCGGATCTCTTGCGGCCTGGCGTAAATACTGGACGACGACGTCGAAGGACTCATACGGATGATGGACAATGATGTCCTTCTGATGAATTGCTGCAAGGCAATCACCGCCGTGCTCCCGGATGCGTTCCGGAAAACGGGCCGTGTAGGGCTCAAATTTCAGATCCGGCCGCTCCAGATCCACAATCTGGGACAAGTTGTTCAGCGCCAGCAGCCCTTTGGCGAGGAAGATCTCCTCCCCGTCCACATCCAGGGCATCTGCCACGAACTCCTGTAAGGCGGGCGGTGTCGTTTCCTGAATTTCCAGACGGATCACCGATCCGCGCCGGCGGCGTTTCAGGGCGCTTTCAAACAAGCGCACCAGATCTTCTGCCTCTTCCTCGATTTCCAGGTCACTGTCACGGATGACCCGGAACGCGCCTTTGCCGCGGATTTCGTAACCCGGGAACAAACCGTCGATGAACAGCGAAACGACCTTCTCGATCGCAATGAACCGCTCGGCCCCGTCACTTGTCTTGGGCATTTGAACAAAGCGGGCGACCTGACTTGGAATACGCAGCAGCGCGATCATGCTGCGCCCGCCGCCGGTCGGCGCCAGCTCAAAGACGATTGAAAACCCGAGGTTCGGAATAAAGGGGAACGGGTGAGCAGGATCAATGGCAAGCGGTGTCAATACCGGGAAAATGTAGGACAGAAAATGGTCTTCCAGCCATTCTTTTTCGTTGGCATCCAAGAGGTCGCCATGAAGGATCTCGATGCCTCTTTCAGCGATCTCACCGCGCAATTCACCCCAGATCTGCTGTTGGGTTGCCTGCAACTGATGAACCGCTTCGCTGATCTTCTCCAGCTGCTCTGTCGGCGTCAGCCCGTCATCGGAAAGATGAGTCACTTCGGCCCGTTGCTGGCCCCGCAGACCGGCGACGCGCACCATGAAAAACTCATCCAGGTTGTTGGCTGAAATCGACAGGAACCGGACCCGCTCCAAAAGCGGATGGTTGCGGTTCATGGCTTCTTCCAAAACCCGGAGGTTAAACTGCAACCAGGACAATTCTCGGTTCATGAACCGGGCTGTCGATGTCGGTAGATGCTCAGCCGTATCCCGCGCCGCCTTGATGTCCGGGTGGTTGGGCACCTTTTGCACTGAGGATGCAGTGTCAGGTGCGTCAACAGTCTCGGTCATAAGGGTTCCTCCGGTCCGAAGCATTAGCTCAACTCAGCATGTTGCCGGGTCGCTTCTGGTCATAACATCTGAAAGCTCAATGGCCTAGGCTGTGTGGCCTTTTATCGGAGCCTGTGACAGTTTCAAGAACGCGGCCCGCGAGCGGCTTGGTGATCTTCACCCGGCCGGCAAGGGCTTCCCGGTCGATGGCGTCCACGGCCCTCAGAGCAACCTCCAGCGACCGTTCCATGCGCACGACCAGATAATCCACAACACCGATATCAACTGCGATCTGCCGGTCCGCAAACAGCTTGACCAGAACCCGCCGCAGCAGATCGTCATCTGGTTCAAGCACTTCGACCGGTGTTGCCGCGCGCAACCGTGACATCAGATCCGGCAAGGATATTTTCCATGACGCCGGCCATGTGCGGCTGGTGATCAAAACCGTCTTGCCCGCCTGACGCGCCGCGTTCAGCAAATGAAACAGGGCCGTGTTGTTGACGCCGCGATGCGCATCTTCAACGACACAGGCAGGTGCTGAGACAAGCGCGGAGACGCCAACCTCGGTCAAATCCCGCGCCTGGATAACTTCAGCGCCGGTTTCATCACGGAAGGCCTCGACCAGGTGCGTTTTCCCCGAACCGACTGGACCTGCGAGGATGATGACGGGCGACGGCCACTCCGGCCAGCGCTCCAAGAGCTCAAACGCCGCCCGATTGGATTTGCCCACAAGGTAGTCTTCGCGGCCAAGGGCAGCATCATGCGGCAAATCCAGGGGCAACTGGCGCGGTGTTTCCGCCATCTTAACTCGTCTACTCGTTGGCTCCCTCTTGGGGGGCGGTGTCCTCAGGCCCGATTTTACTCAATCGGCGGCTCCCGGTGTAAACCGGGCTCGCTAGGTACTGCTTCAGCGCAAAACGTGCAAGCACGCCAATCATGGCCGCTGCCGGAACTGCAATCAACATCCCCACGAATCCAAAGAGATATCCAAAGGCAAACAGCGCGAACATGAGCGTCACCGGATGAAGGCCAGTGCTGTTTCCAACGAGTTTCGGCTGGAGGATATTCCCTTCAAGAAACTGCCCGACCGCAAAAATTGCACCGATGACAAGGATCATGGGCCATTCCGGCCAGAATTGCACGACCCCGACCCCCATGGAGACAATGAAACCCAGTCCCGCACCGACAAACGGGATGAAGCTGACAAGGCCTGCGCCCATTCCGATCAAAAGACCAAAATTCAGCCCGGCAACGGCGAGCGCGATGGCATAAAACGCGCCAAGCAAAAGACAGACCGACAATTGGCCGCGAACAAAACCGGCAACAGCGCCATCCATCTCGCGGGCAAGACCTCGTATTTCCTCGAGATGATCGCGTGGCAGCCAGCCGTCGATCTTTGCGATCATGTGATCCCAGTCGAGCAGCAGGTAGAACGCTACGACGGGCGTGATAACGAACAGAGACAAGATCGACAGAAGCGCTTGCCCGCCGCTCCAGACAGACTGCGCCAGTTTGCCGACAAATGCCGCGCCCTGCCCCACCATTTCGGCCATGCTGGCTTGAAGATCTGCAAGATTGATCCCGGCAGCCTCTGCAAGACGCTGACCCATTTGCTCGTTCACCAGCCCCTGAAGCTGGCGCACCAGCTCCGGAAAGCGCTCAAGAAACGATGCCAGCTGGTTTCCAAGAACCGGCAGCAGCAAGATAAAAAACAGAATGAGCAAGAAGACGAACGCCAGCAGAATGGTGAAGGTTGCCCAAAGACGCCCCATGCCGAGCTTTTCCAGCCGGTCACACACGGGATCGAGCAAGTACGCAACGGCAGCGCCTGCCACAAACGGCAGCAAGACGCCTGAAAACACATAGAGAAACGCGCAGAAAGCAAACAGGGAAATCAGCCAGAACTGGATCTGACGGCGCAATGTCATGTGTCGGTTTCCTTGTTCCGAATACGGCCCGCCGATTGCACGGTAAGCAATCCTGTGCCCGGCACTCTCTCGTTGTGTGCAGTTAGGATGCCAGGGGTAGAGAGGTCAAGAGCCCGCCATTTGCCGGTGACTTCACCCGCCCGGCTCTTGTTTTCTGAAGCCCCAGGCTGTAAGCGCAGCAGGCAAAGCCAACCGCAGCCAGCTTTGGAGCGCCTCATGAGCCAATCGTCTTCTTCCGGTTCCAACGGTTTGACCTATGCCGATGCCGGGGTCGACATCGACGCTGGCAATGCTCTGGTCGATCGGATCAAGCCGCTGGTCAAGGCAACTTCCCGCCCCGGTGCAGACAGTGATATTGGCGGTTTTGGCGGTCTCTTCGATCTTAAGGGCGCCGGATTTACAGACCCGGTTCTCGTGGCGGCCAATGACGGCGTTGGCACCAAGCTGAAAATCGCGATTGAAACGGGCCAACACCGCACCGTCGGGATCGATCTTGTTGCCATGTGCGTCAATGATCTGATTGTTCAGGGCGCTGAGCCTCTGTTTTTTCTCGACTATTTTGCAACCGGCGCGCTGGATGTCGACACGGCCACCGATGTGGTCGCCGGCATCGCCGATGGCTGCAAATTGTCGGGCGCTGCCCTGATTGGCGGTGAAACGGCGGAAATGCCGGGGATGTATGCCGCGGGCGACTATGACCTTGCAGGTTTTTCCGTCGGCGCTGTGGAGCGCGGCGAAATCCTGCCGCGCAAGGATGTTGCTGACGGCGATGTGCTGCTTGGTCTCACATCCTCGGGGGTTCATTCCAACGGTTATTCGATGGTGCGCAAGATCGTTGAGCTCACCGGGTTTGAATGGTCAGCCGCGGCGCCATTCGCAGAGGGCCAGACCCTTGGCGAAGCGCTGATGGTCCCGACGAAGATCTACGTCAAACCGCTGCTTGCAGCCTTGAAGGAAACCAGCGGTATCAAGGCGCTCGCTCACATCACCGGTGGTGGCCTGCCGGAGAACCTGCCGCGTGTTCTGCCAAAAGGGTCTTCTGCGCGCATTGACCTTGCCAAGATATCCGTTCCGCCGGTTTTCTCCTGGCTCGCCGAAAAGGGCGGAGTTGCGGAAGCTGAAATGCTGCGCACCTTCAACTGCGGCATCGGCATGGTTGTCGTGGTTGCAAGCGATGAAGCCGCAGCGGTCTCGGCCGCGCTGGAAACAGCCGGTGAAACCGTTGTCGAAATCGGCCGGATTGAAACAGCTGGCAGCAGCCCTGTCCTGTTTGACGGTGCACTCAAGCTTTAATCCGCCAACATTGATCCGAAAGCCATAATCCGAAACCGGGGGCCTGCCATCATGAGCCGCAAAAAGACCGCCATTTTGATATCCGGCCGCGGCTCAAACATGGGCGCCTTGATTTCCGCGGCCATGGATCCGGCTTTTCCGGCAGAGATCTCGCTGGTCATTTCCAACCGGCCCGACGCCAAGGGCCTTGAACGGGCCCAGGAATTCGGGATTGCCACTGCGGTTGTCGATCACACGGAATTCGGCGGCGACAGGCAAGCCTTTGAGCGCTCCGTCGATGACGTCCTCAAAGCCGCCAGGATCGAGCTTGTCGCCCTGGCCGGCTTCATGCGGATCCTCTCACCTTACCTTGTCAACGCCTGGGCGGGCCGGATGATCAACATTCACCCGGCCTTGCTGCCGTCTTTCAAGGGCCTGGCTACCCACGAGCGGGCGCTTGAAGAAGGCGTCAAACTGCACGGCGCCACAGTGCATTTTGTCTCTGCTGAAATGGATGACGGACCGATCATCACACAAGGCGCTGTGCCGGTTCTCGATCAGGATACGCCTGACAGCCTCGCGGCTCGGGTATTGGACGTGGAACACAAGATCTATCCGAAAGCCCTGCAACTGGTGGCGTCCGGAAAAGCCAAGATCAAGGGCGGCACCAAAGTCGCCACCGGCGATGCCGAGAAAACCGCCCCACCGCTGATCTGGCCGTAAATTTCTATATATTTTTCGGCGTAAAGGCCGCCTGTTTTGTTCAGCGAGAATGGATCGAACGCTATGCCTTCCAATTCAAAACAACTTCTAGCTGAACTTGCTGTCGAGATTGCACAATCATTGAAAAACGTCTTGGCGCATGGCGATCTGTCGCAATACGCCTTGCCTGACTACTTTGAACACAGTTACAGCGGAAGTTTTACCGTTGGTTGCGATGCCCTCTGGAATTTGAACTGCGGAGTTGCGGGCTACGGTATCAAAAGCCCGTACAATGAATTGAGTTACGAAGCATTCCGCGACCTCCAAATGTCCGCTCCAAACAAGTACATCAGGCCACCGTATTTTAGGGTGGATGCTCCGGATGTTATTCGGAAAAAAATCCTTGAAGACCTCGAAGGTGATCCGTCGCGGTTCATGACGAATACGTTGTCAGCATATGTGGCTATAGACGGTTTTGGCGGCAATGATCAGCTCTCCGTCAGTCGCGACCCATTCGTTCCGCCTGCTCGGTGTAGGCCGATGTTAAGACTGCTTGCTGAACATGGATACGTTGAAAACATAGGTGAGCATTACATCTGGACCAACAAAATTGCTCCGGCGATGCAGCTTGCTTATTTTTGGTCAGACGATGGACAATCATTGGGGGATGTTGAAGATGCTCGGCTGGAAAACGAAGCGCGCGCTGCCTGGGAGACAATGCCCGTCACCATAAAAGAGAGCCATTTCCGGAATAACGGTTACGATCTCCTCGAAATAACAAAAGTCCTGATGAAGTTCTGGAAAGACGGAACTTGGCGTGACAAACCTGAGGAAGAGAGCGACATACTCAGTGCGCATCTCAACCTCGCCCGCCGCTTGATCAAGATCGCAAAAGCCGAAAAACAACAGTAAGACTTTCTGAGTATTCCGTCCCGGGCAGCCGCATCACGCTAACGCCACTGATCTGGATCCGTTTTCGTCTTTCTATTGTCCGGTTTATTGGCTGGAAGCAACGGCATGGATTGCCGGATCAAGCCCAGCAATTACGAAATAATACGGCTTCTCTACACAAAACGCCTAAAACCCATTCCGGCCACTTTTGGCAAGACCACCCCTTCCATCACCTCAGGCGTCATCCTCGGGCTTGACCCGAGGATCCATGCCGTTCCGGGTTTGCTCGATCAATCGCAATACCTGACAGACGCGCTTTAGGCGCAGCACGACTGCCCCCTCACCGCGTCCCGATTTGCTCCATGGAAATCTCGCGTCCGAAGACCCGTTCGGCGTTCTTGTAGGCGAGTTTTTCGGCGATCTCGCGCGGGAACTGGGAGAGCCACAGGCGGTTCATGTCCATGATCGCCGAATAGTTCTCCCACTGGCTGTTCACCCAGGTGTCACTGCCGATCATCAGCCGGTCCTGGAAATCGAGAATGATCTCCACCCACTCGGGGCTGAGCTTGTCGCCCGGTCCGGCAATTTCCCATTCCCTCAAAGAGGTGTCGGCGAGAAGATCCGGAAATTCCTCCATCAGCGCGTAGACCTCTGATGCCGGCGTGGAGAGGCCGGCATGCGCCCAGATGATCTTCACTTCCCGGTCCAGTGCATAGAGCCAGCGGATCGGCTCCGCGCCGGAGTGGACGTGCAAGTAGATATCCCGGTCCTTCGCCATCTTGATGATCTTGCGGAAGAGCGGTTCATCAGATGTGTCCAGACGGTGGATGTGAAATTCACCAATACCCTCGTGCGGATAAGTCTCAAGACGCGCCTCCAGATAGGCGTCCATCCCCTCCGTCTTGGTCCAGTTTGAGGACCCGGACGCGCCGTGGTAGGGCCGAAGCTCCGGGACGATGCGATTGGGGGCATATTCCCAGAGCATAATCGTACCGTCATCCGGCGTGGACGACACTAAAGCCATGGCAACCCCGTTTTCGTCCATCAGTTCGATGATGGTTTCGACCGGAAACCTTTGCCATGCCGGTTCCTTGTAATGGACATGCGCATCGAATAGCGGAACATCCTTGATCGCTTCACCGATTGGCGGCCCATCGGGTCCGGCTGCATATGCCGTTGAGAACGCGCCAAGCACCAGGATAGCAGTGGCAGTCGATTTGAAACCCAATACGTCTTCTCCCGGCGTTATCGCTCTGGCCCTCCAGTATAGAGGCCTGACGAAATGCCGAAAGACACACCGCGTTCGAAAAACATCTCTCCCAGTTTCACTGAACTGCCGCGGGATGACAAAATTGATCGACTGCGATATACAGTCAATATGCAGTCAATTTGGAAAGCGATCGACAATGACCGACTGGTGCCCTGACCTCAGCCGCAGCGCAGCGCCCCGCTACCTCGCGCTTGCAGACAGCATTGAGGAGGACATTGCATCGGGCGTCTTGAAAACCGGAGACCGGCTGCCTGCACAACGTCGACTTGCCGTTCAACTCGGGCTCGACTTCACCACGATTGCGCGAGGTTATAATGAAGCGCGCCGCAGAGGCGTCATCTCCTCGCTCGTCGGCAGCGGCACATTTGTCTCAGGTGACAAGAATACGCTCCCGATCGGCGTGCTGCCGCAAAATCCAACGCGGTTGGCTGCTCCTGATTTTTCCATGAACCTGCCACCTGAGCCGAGTGCCCCCGAGCTTCAGGCGAAGATGCAACAAAGCCTGACCGCTCTCTCCGCCGATCTTCCTGCCCTCATGCGCTATCAGACCTTTGAGAGCTCAGAGCAAGATGTGAAGGCGGCCAGTCTCTGGCTGCACCAGGCTGGCCTGGCGCCAGACACTGACTGCATTCTGATTGCAGCCGGAGCCCAGGCAGCACTTGCCGCGATCCTGACGACACTGACAGAGCCGAGCGATCATATCGCGTGCGAGACTATCACCTATCCAGGTATAAGATCTCTTGCGGCCCAAATGGGTCTGCATCTGACCGGGCTGGACATGGATGACGACGGAATTGTGCCGGATGCATTGGAAAAGATCTGCAAAACAGGCGACCTGAAAGCGCTTTACCTCAATCCAACGATCCAAAATCCGACTACATACACAATGCCGGAGGAACGGCGCCACGCAATCGCAAGTATCGCGGCCCGGTATGGTGTGCCGATCCTGGAAGATGATCCTTACAGCCCCTTGCTGCCCTCCGCTGCACCACCGCTGGCGGCACTTGCCCCCCGGAACACATGGTACATCGGCTCCTTGTCGAAGACCCTCGGCGCGGGGCTTCGTCTTGCCTACGTGCAAGCGCCGACAAAGAAGGCCGGTTGGCAAGTCTCCCGCGCGCTGCGCACAAGCCAGGTGATGCCTGCCCCGCTCACCGTTGCGCTTGCAACGCAGTGGATCCTGGATGGAACAGCGGAAGAAATCTGCGCGGCCGTCACCAGAGAATGCGCGGAGCGGCAAAAGCTTGCCGCGCACTATTTTCAGGACCTAGCGCATCGTACAGACCCAAACGGTTTTCATCTGTGGCTCTCACTTACCAACGGCTGGACCCGCTCAAGTTTTGCAAGCCAGCTGCGCGGTCTCGAGATCGGCGTGACGGAAAGTGATGCGTTTACAGTTAACGGCTCGTCGCCGGAGGCTGTACGCCTGTGTCTGGGCGGCCCTGTTCCGCGCACCAATCTGAACACGGCACTGGAGACGATCGCCAGCCTCCTGGACAGCTCTCCGGAACAGGCGTCCGCCTATTTCTGACTGGCCGAGTTCCCGGCAGAACCAAAATGCCGCACCGGCCCTGCTTGCGAAACAGGTTCATTTTTGAGATATTGACTGCAGACAAAATGACGTCAATTTTAAAATTGACTGCATATAGCGGACAGGAGAAGACCTGACCGGAAAGGCTTCAAACATGAGCACACAGCATCACTGGCCCAAACTGCCCCCGCTTCAAACCGGCATTCGTGGCCGCTGCCCCCGCTGCGGTGAAGGCAAAATTTTTAACGGCTTTCTCACCATGGCCAAGGGCTGCAAGGTGTGCGGTCTAGACTACAGCTTTGCCGATCCGGCCGATGGCCCGGCCTTTTTCGTGATCTGCTTTGGTTGCATCCCCGCAGTGGCTTTCGGCATCTGGTTGGAAATCGCGTTTACCGCGCCCTACTGGGTCCACCTCGTCACAACTTTGCCGCTGATCCTTTTGACCTGCATTCCGATGCTGCGCCCACTGAAAGGCTGGCTGATCGCAAGCCAGTATTTCTACAAGGCCCAGGAAGGCCGCCTGGTAACGGCCGACGACGTCGAACCGGACACCAACTCGACGAGCAAAGCCGCGAGCTAAACAGGTATGCAGCGGCGCTGTGCCACCCTCTTTAAAAGGCGGCCATGCTGCCGATGAGACTGCGTTTCCTTCGAATACATCATGATCGGGAATGCCGGCTCGATACCTTCCCACAGGCATTGAACCGGCTGCACCGCCCATCCGGCCCCGCCCCACCCCTCAATCCCGAGGGAGGGGGCCGGACGGGATTTAAGGGTGCCCAATCCCTAGTGTCCGCCGCCGGCCAGTCCGACACCGGTGACCAAAGCGATCCAAACTTTGATCCGCAGTCCCCAAGCCTTGATGATCCCGAGTCCGCTCAACACGTGGCCGCCAAGACCATGACCAAAATTGCGATCATAGGTCTGCACAATACATCCACTGCCGTTGACCAGAAGCTGCTCGTGTTCCGGGTGAACCATTTCAAGGAGCACGGTAACTTCACCTCTGACCGAAAACTGGGAAGGTTCCAGCAAACGGCCGGTCGCGGTTATCTGACCCGCAGCGATCTCCGGCTGAATCCCTGCAATTCGCGCAGGCAGAACGGAATCGACCATCGCAACATTGAAGTTCGTGTCACATGCAACCTCTGCCGGCATGCCGACATAAAGGACCGATCGAGCAACCTGAGAGAAGCCCGCAAGGACACGCCTTGGATGCTCCGGATCCCGGTCCGGTATGATGATCATGGCCGGGTTGGTCGCGATCTGGGACGCTCTGGCTCCCACATGCAGGGTCAATTGATCGATCATTCCATCCACCTGAGAGCGGACAACGGTTTTCTCGAGTTCCACTTGCGCCTGCTTTAACGCCGCCTCGGCACTGGCTCGCTGAGCCGGGATAACCTCTTCAAGCTGAAGGTTGGCCTCGTCGAGCATCGCCTGCGCTTGGGAAACCTTGGCCTGAGCCGCATCCCTGTCGGCAACGGCCGCTTCATAACGGGTCGCCGTATAAGCCGCAGACTGGCGGACCCGCAGCTCCTCCTGATCTTCAAAGACCTCGATGGCCTGCTGCAACACCGCCTCTTCGCGATCGAGAGAGGCCTGCGCGGACCGGACCTGCGCTTGCGCAAGAGCAAAAGCCTTGTCGATTTCAGCCAATTTCAGTTCGGCGGTCCGAACCGCAGCCTGTTCCGTTTCATCACTTACGGTGAAGAGAACCTGTCCCGGCTCCACCCTGGTTCCATTATCGACGGCAATCTGGGTCACGGTGCCACCGTTCTCACTGACAACGGGCACGGTGCGGAACGGTACAAACCCCGTGTAGGACTTCGGATAATAATAAAAGACGGTGAAGAACACTGCGAATGCCAATGCCAGCCAGGCAAAGAGCGCAATGTGAACATTGTAGAGTGTGATCGGAATGCCGCGCCAGCGCAGATAAAGGATCCGCAGGACGAACGGGATTGAGGTAACGGTCAACTCAATCATTGCCAGTTCCTCCTTTGGATTTACCTGAAGGCGTTACTGGTGTTGGGGGCGGTGTATCTGGCCGTTCTGGTTCAAGATTATCGGGCTCTGCTGTCACCATTTGGCCGGAGGCTTGTTTGGGTGCGGTTCGGACCCGTTTGCCATCCCGGTCGTGCTCACCAAGATGCTCATGCTGCAGCTCTTCGAGCATGATTCCCTCAAGCTCCCCCTTCAGCGTGTGTTCTTTCATCGGCTCAAACCAGAGCATCAGATCCCGTGCGAGAGCCGTCGCAATCAAGGAAAGCGGCAAGAGAATACTGAAATGGCTCAAAGGCGGGAAAATCTCGTACGCAAACGCAATCATCAGGAGGGTCGGAATTGTGGTCTGAAGGGGTGTTCCTTCATTGTGCTTCTCCGCGAACCGATCGAACCGCGCGTACATATGGAAGACAGCAAACAACAAAAGAAACAGGAGCACGAGCGCAGAAAACGCTGTTGTGTCCGTCTCACCAGGGCTTGACCACCATGGAACTGTCTGCCCCGCGACATCAGACGATGATGCCATGGCTGGAATTGAAGGAAGTGCAATAAAAAGCAGTAAAAATGTCCTGCAAATCAGTTGGCTTGGTTTCATATATTGCCACTCCAATCAGATAAAAAACGTTCAGTATGAAATCGGTGAGCCGCGCCTCCCTGGGCCTTTCTAGACAAAAACTCTAACAGTTTGAAAATCAAGGTCATCCTTGATCACTTTTGAAGTTCAACGACCCGCTCATCGGCCCACATGTGCGCGCAGAAACCCATCCGGTCTCCATTGACCTCAAAAAAGGTGTTATCAGGTGATCGAGGTGGGCCGCCGTAACACTGATTGTTTGACGAAAGCCTTTGGAGACTTTCCCTAGACCGCCCGCACCCACACCGCTGTGTCGTGATAGGCTGCGCCGCCGTAAGGGGCGACTGGGTCGGCACCGGTAAGCGTGTTGATGCCGCGGCCATCTTCAAATGCCTCGTTCGGCCAGATGCCTTCCGAAATCACCGTGCCCGGTGCGACCGTCTCAACACACCGCGCGTGCAGCGTGACCGCGCCGCGCGCATTGCCCATCTTCACCATGGCGCCATCGGCTATTCCGAACGTTTCGGCATCCTGAGGCCGCAGCCAGACTTCCGGCCGACCCTCCTTTTTGCGCGAGCCGTCGGTCTCGTTGAAGCTGGAATTCAGGAACGAGCGTGCCGGAGCCGTCACCAGCCGTAGCGGGCATTCTTCGTTTGCGGCTTCAATTGCATCCCACTGATCTGGAAATTCGGGCATTTGCTGCCACGGACCGAAGGGATCGCCAGCTGGCTTGTTGGGGGCAGCGGAGCGGCCCCAGTCCGGTTTAAAATGAAATTTCTGATCCGCATGACCGAAGCCGTTCAGGTAATGCGCCTCGGCAAAATCGGGTTGCAGATCGATCCACTTGTTTGCTTCCAGATTTTCCAAGGTGCCATAGCCGGAGCTTTCCAGCATCCAGGCGATATGGTCGCGCGCGCTCTTCTCAAAACCAGCATGAGATTTTGAATCAACGCGAACTGCGATCTCATTCAAAACAAACAGGTTTTCCTTTGGTCCTTCAGGCGGCTCGACCACCTTTGGACCAAGCAAAAGATACTGATGGCCGCCGCCTTTATAGATATCGTCGTGCTCGAGGAATTGCGTTGCCGGTAGGACGATATCCGCCATTTCAGCGGTTTCCGTCATGAACTGCTCGTGGACGACGGTGAAGAGATCCTCACGCGCAAACCCCTTGCGCACAAGCTCCTGTTCCGGGGCGACCGACATCGGGTTGGTGTTCTGGATCAGCATGGCCTTGACCGGAGGCCCGCCCAACAACGCGTCCTGATCGCCCGTCAGAATACGCCCGATGAGGCTTTGATCCAGCGTCCGGACAGATGGATCGATCAGACTGTTCGCCTCGATCATCTCCTTGTTCAGTTGGTAGATCGCGCCGTTGTTGTGAAACGCACCGCCGCCCTCAACTTGCCAGGCACCGGTGACCGCTGCGATGGAGGCGGCCGCATGCATGGCCACCGCGCCGTTACGCGCGCGGGTGAACCCGTAGCCGAGACGGAAGAAGGTCTTCTTGACCTCGCCGATCATCCGGGCGACCTCTTCAATTTGAGCCACTTCAAGACCGGTAATGGCGGCGGCCCATTCCGGTGTCCGCGTTTGAAGGTGTGATTCCAGTTCCTTCGGGAAGTCCGTGTATTTGCTCAGATAATCCCAATCGGCAAAGCCTTCCCGGAAGAGTACATGCATGATTGCACAGGCAAGTGCGGCATCGGTCCCCGGTTTCAAGATCAGGCCAACATCCGCCTGTTTCATTGTCTCGGTCTTGTAGACGTCGATGACAATGATCTTGGCCCCGCGCGCCTTTCGAGCCGCAATCGCGTGGGTCATGACGTTGACCTGCGTTGCAACCGCGTTGGTGCCCCAGATCACGATTTGGTCTGAGACGGCCATTTCGCGCGGGTCAGGCCCGGCCAGTTTGCCGGTGCCTGCGACATATCCAGTCCAGGCCATGTTGGTGCAGAAGCTGTCGAACTGGCGGGAGTAGCCCTTGGCGTGGCGCAGGCGGTGAATGCTGTCGCGCTGCACCAGCCCCATGGTCCCGGCGTAGTGATACGGCCAGACGCTCTCGGCGCCGAATTCGGCTTCTGCTTCCAGGAATTTTTGGGCAATCAGCTCGAGTGCGGTGTCCCAGGAGATTTCCTCAAACCGCCCTTCCCCTTTCTTGCCGACCCGCTGCAAGGGCTTCAGCAAGCGTTCCGGGTGATAAAGCCGCTCGGCGTAGCGGGCGACCTTTGCGCAGATAACACCTGCGGTATAGGCATTGTCCTTGGCGCCATTCAGCCGCTTCACATCGCCATTGGGATAGAAATGAACATCCAGCGCGCAGGTGGAGGGGCAATCATGTGGACAGGCGGAAAAGGCAGATTTTGGCGGCTGCTGCGTCATGGATCATTCCGGTCTTTGAACACGAGCGATCCTTATCCCTTTTCGCGCGCACAACCGTCAAGCACAGCTTTGTTCGGGTGACATTTGCGAGAGAACAGTCCCCCATGTGTTAGCGCAACTTGATGCGTGCATCGCGGTCGTGCCATTTGGTCTGAAATTCCTCGGCACTGATCGCACCATCCTTGTTCTCGTCCATCAGGTCGACCCAGGTGCCCGAATTCGACATAAATTCACCGGCTGACACTTTGCCGTCGCCGTCCACATCGTTCAGGTCGAGCCCCATCAACAGGGACGTATCTTCGGACCCCGAATCTGCCCCCGTTTCGGCGCCCACAGTGAACTCGTCGCTGTCCAGAAATCCATCCTTGTTGGTGTCAAGCTTTGCAAACAGAGCTTGCCTGCGCTTTTCGGCTTCTTCGAGGGAGACAGCGCCGTCGTTGTTTACATCCCATCGTTCAAGAAAACTGGCCCCGGTATTGTCAGCTGCCAGAACATGCGTTGCGCCCAACACGCCCGCAAAGAGTGCCGGCAAAAATATTGGTTTCATAAAAGCCCCCAGTTTCAATCCGTGGGCAGCGCACACTGTCCAAAAATGACAAGGGTGCGCATGCCCACGCACCCTTGTCTCCTTATTCAGCTGCCACTGCAAGGGCCGCGGCCACCTTGCCGGCGCTGACCATGGCGCGGCCCAACCCCCGGGGGTGGCGGGCGGTGACCGCCCTGAAGGAACCGGGGCCGGTGGCCGCCCTGTGCCTGGATTAGTGTCAGAGCCGCTCCGCTGTTGTCCGCCATTGCCGTGAAATCGATTGTCGGCACACTGCTTTCGGGGTCAGCTGCAAGCTCTGCAAACTGGCTTTCGGCATCATCAACTCCCCCATCCGCGCGGCGTTTCAAGCGCTTGAAACTGCTGTCCGCAGATCCCATCCAGCAGCGCGGAATGTAAGGAAAACTGTCTGTCAGGACGTAGTGATAGGTGCCGTTCGGATATTCCGGGGTAACGGCGAACCGGCCGTTGCACTGGTCCAGATCCCCCGCCCCTGCGACATAGGCCCAATCCTGGGTGAATTTGCCATTATAACGCCCGCTGGGCCCGCTTGGACGGGTTCCGCTCTTGATCCGGTAGCTGCTGTTCAGCTTCTTCACCGCCGATTTCTGCGCGGGGTTCGAATAGCCATACGGTCCATAGATCGGAAATCCATCCGCTGCCCATCCGATCAGCGCGGGAACGGAATTGCCGCCTTCAGCGGCCAGAACGCCGGTCGGAATGCCGTGGTAGTGATACGTCCCATCCGGCTGCACATGGGCATTGTACTTGTCGAGCCCCAACTTGCAGGCCCCGCCCAGCGCTTCATAGTTCCAGCCCGAACGGCGATCATTTTGCCAGTATTCCGCCGTGCCAGGATCCATGACAACGCCGTTGATCGCAATGCCGAACACAGCCCCTTGGGCGTTTGACGCACGGCCGGTCTTGCGGGGAGTGAGCGGGACTTTCAGATTGTAGTTTTTCTTGGAAATCGAATGCGGATTGTTCCGGTTCGGAAAGGTGCCTGGTTTCTTGATCGGATAACCATCGGCGCGGATCCGCCGTGTGTTGCCGTCGACGGTGATGTCGGCTGAGGCTTTGGCTTCAGGAACCAGAAGCTCCAAAACATCTTCTCCGAAGTGGTGATGTTCAAGCGCTTCTTCACCTGTCAAAGGCGCCGAACTGTCATGCGCTGCGGCTGGTGAGGCAGCCATTGCACACATGAGAAATGCAGACTTGCGCATTTCATTGTCTCCCGTGTCTAAACCCCAAGACACACTCAATATGGCTGCATCGTCAAGCAGATGCTGTCCCAAACCGGTATGGAAGTGTAACGGAATGTATCGGTGCGTTTTTCACGCCTCCGCCGTCCCGGCCTTGCGCCGGGACCTGTGACCAGCGTTCAAGCATGGCGTCAGATCTCGTCCGGGGCGGCGCGGAAGGAGTGGCAAGAGGTTTCCCAAACACAAAAAGGGCCAGCCACTATTCGCGGCCAGCCCTTTCAAATTCAATCAGCTAAAGAGAAATTAGCCGACCAGCTCGGTGCCGGAGAACCAGAAGGCGATTTCTTCTGCAGCTGTTTCCGGAGCATCGGAGCCGTGAACGGAGTTTTCGCCGATGGACAGGGCGAATTCCTTGCGGATGGTGCCTTCGTCGGCATCTGCCGGGTTGGTTGCGCCCATGACTTCACGGTTCTTCGCGATAGCGTTTTCACCTTCCAGAACCTGAACAACGGTCGGGCCGGAAGACATGAATTCGGTCAGTTCGCCGAAGAACGGACGCTCTTTGTGAACAGCGTAGAACGCTTCTGCTTCGCGGATGGACATCCAAACGCGCTTGGAGGCAACAACGCGCAGCCCTGCGTCTTCGAACTTCTTGATGATGGCACCGGTCAGGTTGCGCTTGGTTGCGTCCGGCTTGATCATGGAAAACGTGCGTTCAATCGCCATAGTCTCGTCTTTCTCGATTTTGAGGAAAGGACCGGCAACACCGCCGTATCCTGCATCTTTTGAAATTTCGCGGCCTTAATAACGGGGCCTTGCCCCGCCCGCAAGGGGGACATGGCATGACATTTTCATGTCGATGACCGATTGCCTGCGCCTTTTGCCCGCTGGCCATCAGTTGGATTGCCGCCTAATCTGGTGAAAACTCAATCGTGTCTGCCCAAACAAGGTTCGCTGAATGCGCCAATTTCTGCTCCGTTTCCGTCCTTGGCTTTGGGCGCGCCGCGCAACAGCGGGATTGGTTTTGCTTAGCGGGATTGCAGCTGTCGCGCCAACCACTGGGGTCCACGCCAACAGCTTCGCCACCCAGGACGCCCGGCTGGCAGAACTGCCTTCAGAAGATCTGGAAGACCTCTTGGTGTTTGTCGGTGGCAATGCGCTCTTTGCGGCCTATCACGAAGCCGGGCATATGCTGGTTTCCGAACTCACCATACCGGTCCTTGGCCAGGAAGAAGACGCCGTCGACAATCTCGCGACCTTGTCCATGCTGGCTGCTGACGATGACGAGACGGATCTTTTGCTGATCAATGCGATGATCGGCTGGTTCCTGGTCGCCTCACTCGGCAGTGATGATCTTGTCTTTTACGGCGAACATGATCTCGATGAACAACGCGGCTACCGGATCCTGTGCCTGATGGTCGGCGCGGATGAAGACGCATTCCTGGATCTTGCCCGTGATCTTGATCTCCCGGAGGAGCGCATCGAGTCCTGCGCATTCGATTATGAGCAAACGGCGGCCTCCTGGGAGGCCGTTACCGATCCCTATCTCCGCGATGGCGATACACCGGCCGGCCGGATCACAATTGTGCACGACCCGGCCCCCAAAGGTCTGGAAAGCGTGGCCCTGTTCTTAAGGGAAGCGGAAATTCTGGAACAGGTCGCCGCTGAACTCGACACATTTTATGATCTGCCGGAACGTGTCACCTTTCGTGCAGCGAGCTGCGGGGTCGAAAATGCCTTTTGGGACCCAGGCACAAAGGAAGTCATCTTGTGCCATGAGTTTTTAGGCGGGCTGGCCGAACTCTATCTCACCGATCTGAAGTACGACAATTAGCCGGCATCTCGCATTTTCTTCCGGTAATTACCCGACGGCATTCCATAGTGCTTTTGAAACTCCCGGTAAAAATTGGAGCGTGTCAAAAATCCTGCGTTTTCCATGATCTCAGTTGCCGGATCATCGGTCGAGGTCAACAAACGTGCAGCCTCTTCCACGCGCAATTGATTGACAAACTGACTAACGCTTTGCCCCTTGCCTGTGTTGATGGCCCGGGACAAATCCCGGTCTGGCACTCCGACCCGCCGTGCAAGCCGGGTTGCTGTTAGCCCGGTGTCGCGAAACAGCCCCTGCTCCACCAAAATGGCGCGTGCCTTTTCCATGATCGCATCAGCCGCTTCTTTTGAGGCGGGATGAAGGGGTGTGCGCCGACCAACGGTGGAACCCAAGTTCAGCCAGATCAGAAAACCTGTCAGAGTGGCAATGAGAGATAGCGTTGCCAACGAAACGAGCCATGCCGCGGCATGTTCCTCAGACCGCGCAAAAAGAAACGCAATCGCAGTATCGACAATCAGGGTTGCAATCATCGTGGCGAGAGCAGCGGCTTCAATTTGGTGCCAGCGCCCTGTCAACCGCATGGGGATCTGGCTGAGCTGATCTGGTCCACTTAGCCAATGCCGCGCCAATAAGAACGAACAAGACAAGACGCTGAGCCCAATGACGGCATCCATCAGACCAGGCACCGGTAAGGACAAAAGCACAAGGCCGGAGGCTGTAATTGCCAGACCGAACAGGATCGCTCCCGGAGCCTTCAGGCCTGCCGAGGGTTTGCTCAACGCCAGGAAGCTTAGATAGGCGAGCGGGGCTATCCAGATCGGCAGGATGCGTTGCACCGGTAGAAAATCAAATACGCCGAAAGCAAAGCGCACGCCGACCAGCACAGCTTCCAGACACAAAAGCACCAGCAGAGCAGCAAAACAGATCCGCGCAACAGCTGGCACACCGCGCCAAAACGGCACCGATGACAACAATCCTAAAAAAACTGCAGCAAGGAGAAACGATACAGGAATGCTGATCATGCCGGTCCGGCCGAACGAAAAAAACGATGATTCACCTGTTCTTTATCACGTTTGAGGACAGAGCACAGGCCATCAGGCAATTGCCAACCTGTTGGTCGCCGGGCCACCTGAGTGACAGTCCAATCCTCTCGTCTGGAGTTGTCATGCACTCGTTCTTATCTGTTTCGGCCGTTCTTCGCGTTGCTTCGGTTGCTGCGATCTCCGCAACGCTAATGACAAATCCGCTGTCTGTGACGGCAGACACATCACGTAAACCGGCCGCCTTTGCTTTCGGGCCGGGCGTACAGGAAATCACCGTCCAAGACGGGCGTGAAGACCGTCCCCTGTCCGGGCATATCTGGTACCCGACACCAACGCCGGAACACGCTCCAAAATCGGACAGAAGCCAAGTGTGGGAGATGGCACCGGCAGATCCCGGTGCCGAAATTGCAGATGGCACATACCCGCTTCTAGTGGTTTCGCACGGCATGTTCGGCAACACGTTCAATCAGGCCTGGCTCGGCTCGGAACTTGCGAGGCGCGGCTATGTCGTTGCGATGGTCAATCACCCCGGGACAAGTTCTTTCCTCCGTGATCCTGTGCAAGCCCAACAGCTCTGGGAACGGCCAAAGGATCTTACCCGCCTGATCACATACCTGACCGAACGCAGCACATGGCAGGATCACATCGACCAGAGCCGGATCTCTGCGGCCGGTCACTCGCTCGGCGGTTTTACGGTTCTGCTTGCAGGCGGCGCCCGGTTTGATGGCGATCTCTATGATGCGGGGTGTTTTGGCGACACTCGCCTTCCGGTCGTCTGTGACATTTTCCGAGGTTGGTCCGTTGCCGAGACACCCTCAGACAGAACCGCCATGACCCAATCCCTCAAAGATCCGCGGATTGGCAAAATCATCAGTCTGGATCTTGGCGGAACACCTCTTCTTTCGAAAAAGAGCCTAGCGGAAATTGATATCCCAGTGCTTGTCCTCGGATCCGGTCGTGCTGATCTGCTCGACCAAGACCTGGAATCCCGTGCCCTTGCGAACGCACTCCCCCAAGAATTGGTTCAACACATAGAGCTGGAAGATGCCGGCCATTTCGATTTCATTGGCGTTTGCAAACCCGGGGGCCGTCAAATCCTTGCCCAAGAAGAGCCCGGCGAAGAAATTCTCTGCATTCAGGGCGGCCCGGCGCGCAAGGTTCAGCACCAAAGGATCCTGGAAGAGATCACGGCATTTTTGGCGGACTGAACCACCCTCGCCCATTGTGTGCTCTTGCAGCTTTGCCACAGGTTGCAGTCGGCAGACCCGCATCGTCCGCTTTCCGCTTGCATCCGCTGCGCTGCTCGGCCATTGATCCGGCCCATGTTGCAAATATCGGATCTTACCTACCGGATCGGGGACCGCCTCCTGATCGACAAAGCCAGCGTGACCCTGCCCGCCAAGGCCAAGACTGGCCTTGTCGGCCGGAACGGGGCTGGCAAATCGACGCTCTTCAAGATCATCACCGGAGACCTTTCGTCGGAAACCGGCTCGGTCCAGATCCCGAAGCGCGCCCGCATCGGCCAGGTGGCCCAGGAAGCCCCGGGCACGGAACACACCTTGATGGAAGTGGTGCTCGCCGCCGACACGGAACGCACCAAACTGTTAGCCGAAGCAGAGACTGAGACCGATCCGGACCGGATCGCAGAAATCCATACCCGGCTTGCCGACATTGGAGCGCATACGGCAGAAGCGCGGGCTGGAGCAATTTTGTCCGGTCTCGGCTTTGACGCCGCCGCCCAGCAGCGGCCCTGTTCGGCCTTTTCCGGCGGCTGGCGCATGCGGGTGGCGCTCGCGGCGGTCCTGTTCTCCGAGCCGGATCTGTTGCTGCTTGACGAGCCGACCAACTATCTGGATCTGGAAGGCACGCTCTGGCTGGAAAACTATGTCGCGCGCTATCCGCATCAGGTGCTTCTGATCTCCCACGACCGGGATCTTTTGAACAAGGCCGTTGACAGCATCGTTCATCTCGACCGGGGCAAGATGACCTATTACTCCGGCGGCTATGACAGCTTTGACCGGCAACGGCGCGAAGCGATGATACTGGCAGAAAAGGCCAAGGAAAAGCAGGATGCCCAGCGCAAGCACATGCAGGCGTTTGTTGACCGCTTTCGTTACAAGGCCTCCAAAGCCCGCCAGGCACAGGCTCGGCTGAAAATGCTGGAAAGGATGGAGCCGATCGCTGCGCTGACGGAAGAAAGCTCCAAGCCGATCCATTTCCCGGATCCGGACGGCCGTCTCGCCCCGCCGATCATCAAGCTGGAAGGTGTCTCGACCGGATACGGAGACACCAAGATCCTGTCCCGGTTGACGCTGAACATCGACACTGATGACCGGATCGCTCTGCTGGGTGCCAACGGCAACGGCAAGTCGACCTTCGCCAAGCTGATTTCCAACCGGCTCGTCGCCATGGACGGGGAGATCACCAAGGCAACCAAGCTGAAGATTGCGTTTTTCGCCCAGCATCAGCTCGATGAATTGCGCCCGGAAGAAAGCGCTGTGGCCCATGTGCGCGCCCTGATGCCGGACGCTCCGGAAGCCAAGGTCCGCGCCCGCGTTGCCCGTTTTGGCCTGCCGACCGACCGCCAGGAAACACCGGCAAAGGACCTCTCGGGGGGTGAAAAGGCCCGGCTTCTGCTTGGCCTTGCGACCTTCGACGGTCCGCATCTTCTCATTCTCGATGAGCCGACCAACCACCTCGACATCGACAGCCGCGAAGCCCTCGTCATGGCCTTGAACGAGTATCAGGGCGCGGTTGTTCTTATCAGCCACGACCGCCATCTGGTCGAAGCCTGCGCCGACCGGTTGTGGCTGGTGGCGGGCGGCAAGGTCGAGCCCTATGACGGCGACATGGAGGATTACAAGCGGCTGATCCTGCAAGGCCCGGAAGCGGCACAAAAAGCCCGCGACAAAGCGGTGGCGGCCGAGGCCGACGCGGCCAGCGCCCAGGAAAAGCGCCGGGAAGCGGCCCAAAAACGCAGCCAGTTGAAACCGCTGAAACAAAAGATCGATGCTGCGGAAAAGGAAATGGCCCGCTTGCAGGAAAAGATCGCCAAGATCGACGACATGCTTGCCGATCCGGAGTTCTTCCAGACCGACCCGGACCGCGCCGCCAAATTCGCCAAGGAACGCGCCTTTTGCGAAAAGAAGCTGGTCAAAACGGAAGAAAACTGGCTGGAACTGTCAGCCGAGTTTGAAGAGGCGGGGTAAGTTTACCGCTGCTTTGGTTCGAGGGGTGAATAATGGTCCGGTGCCTCTTTCCTCGTCATCTCTGAACTTGCTTCGGGCATCCATACAGTGAATTCTGCCCCTCAGCATGGCTTACCGGGCGGATGAGAAACGACAAGGATCCCCGGATCGGTGTCCGGGCATAAGGAGTGTTGTCAGAAGCCGAAGAAAAGCGCTGCACCCACCCGGCCCACCCGTCCGTCAAATCACCGCCTTCAATTCGGTGATCTCGGCGTCCATGCTGTTGATTTTCGAAACAACTCCCTCTGCACTCGTTGTCAGCATCGCCGTTTCGTTGCGCAGTTCCGAAGTGTCGGTGTGAAGGGCGTTCACTTCTGACTTCAAGCTTCTGATCGACGCTTTTAGTGCTTGGCTTTCTGTTTGCACGCCCCGTACTGCAAGATAGACATTTTTGAGATCTGTTTTAGACGCCGCGAACGAAATATCGATCCCCGTAATCGTTAAGTTAAGTAAAGGCTTCACAAGGGCAGATGCGCCGACTGTCAGAGTAAAGTCGGCGTCACCATTGATCGTGCTTTTTGCACCGAAATAAAAATTGTTGGATGTACCTTTTGTGAACGTATTCTCTGTTTCACTGACCTTGTACTCCTCCCCCAGAATGCTCTTGTAATGACCTTTTGAGTATTCATAAATCATTCCTGTTGCATCGCCGTTTGTGCTCGTGCCTGCGCGTAAGATGATGTCTTTGTCGGTACCGCTTTCAAACACAATCTCGCCAGCAGATGCCTTTACGTTGATATCACCAGTCGTTGACGTGATTGATACGTCTCCGGACACGGTAACCGTGTATGTATCGTCAATGATCAGTTTGTACGTCCCACGGGTTCTTTGATGAAAATCCGCAGTGTCCGAGTACATTCTTTCGCGGGTTTTCAATAGAATGCGCCCATCACAGGCTAACAGAATGCCCTTTGCATAGTCTTTTTCTCCTGCGGCTACTTCGGTCGATGTCTTGCCATCAGCTGCTGAATCTTGAATGTGCTGATCCGGATAGTACTCATCAATAAAACCGTCCAATCGGGCAGTTTCTTCAACGTCGCTATATTCCCCAAGGCGGAGCATTGCTCCAAGTTCATCTTGTTCCGCGTCAACGTCGGCATTGTATGGTACGAGGAAATAGACGTGCGGCTTGTCGTAAAGACTGTCAGTGCCGGGCTCATCTTCAATCGACATGGGCAGGCCTTTTCTAGGAAAGAGACAGGAAGCGAAACTGCAGAAACAGCGACACAAATACCCGAGGTATATTAGATAGCCCCATTAGAGTATGACGTGCATGATTAAGGCTTTGTGGACCAACCTGCGAAAAGCACCGGCCAATCGCCGTGACACACGCTAAGGACGGCGCGTTTGGAAACGAAACGTCATGAACCCTCGGCCCATGTCCGGTGTGACATGGTGCAGGCTTATCCAATATCGCTGTTCGGTCCCGAAACTCTTAACAAATCCTTGCCACAAAGCCTCTAATCCTCCTCACCCGGCACACGTGATTTTGACGGCGCTGCCTTATGGTTCTCGCGCAATGGGAACGGCTGCTGCCAGGCAGCTTTTGGGATGAGACGAGACAACCGTGCGCGAAAAAATCACCACGCTGGGGTTTGATGCCGATGACACGCTTTGGCACAACGAGCACCTTTTCCGGCTGACGGAGGACCGGTTTGCCGAGTTGCTCGCCGATTACACCGATCCGCAAGGACTGAAGGACCGGCTGCTGGCGGCGGAAAAGCGCAACATCCTGCACTATGGCTACGGCATCAAGAGCTTTACCCTGTCGATGATCGAGACCGCGATTGAGGTCACCGACCGCAGAGTGCCGGCCAGCGTGGTGGCGCAGATCCTGGACGCCGGACGGGAGATCTTGAGCGAACCGGCAACGCCCCTGCCTTATGTTTTGGAGACGCTGAAGGCAGTCAAAGGCCGCTACAGGTTGATCATGATCACCAAGGGCGATCTGTTCGATCAGGAGCGCAAGGCCACCGGGTCGGGGCTAGACCGCTATTTTGACGCTCTGGAGATCGTCTCGGAAAAGACACCGGAAACTTACGAGACACTGTTCCAGCGCCACGGCACGGGAGCGCAAGAGGCCATGATGATCGGCAACTCGCTGAAATCCGATGTGCTGCCTGCGCTCGCCGCGGGCTCTTTTGGAACACATGTGCCCTTCGGCCAGACCCGGGCGCTGGAAGAGGCCGATGTTCCGGAGGCCTCCGAGCGTTTTTACCAGATCGACCACATCGGCAAGGTGCCGGAACTGCTGGCGAAAATCGCCGCCTGACGGGCAAAGGCTTTTGAAAGAGCCTTCCCCTATTCTCTGCTGTCATCCCCGCCTTGTGCGGGGATCCATTGGCACCCGTGTCCGCGGGAACGCGTACAAACCGAGTGGCAATTCTTTATCCGAACAATAAATCGGAATGCGCGGAGCAGTGGATTGGATCCCCGAATGAATCGGGGATGACCGGTGTGCTGTGTTATCGCACTGTGCCTAATCAAACGCTGCAGAAGCACGATGCTGGAGTCGAAGGTGACAAGTTCGCTTCAGCTCAATCGTCCTTTTCGACCGGACCGCCCTGTTTGACCCAGTCGGCAAAGCCATCGGTGATGTGGGCGGCTTCAAACCCCATGGATTTCAGGGTCGCAACTGTCAGCGCCGAGCGCCAGCCGGCGGCGCAGTGGAAGACGAACTTCTTGTCCTCACCAAAAGTCTCTTTGAAATAGGGACTTTCCGGATCCACCCAGAATTCGGTCATGCCGCGCGGACAGTGAAAACTGCCCGGGATATAGCCGGAGTGCTTGCGCTCACGGATGTCCCGGAGATCGACGAATTGCACGCGCGGATCCTCGACAAGCGCAATGGCGTCCTTCGCGTCGATTTCCTCGATTTGCGCCCGCGCCTGGGCGACAAGCTCGGCGGATGAGATTTTCAAGTTTTTCGGCATACCGCCTCCCTAGATTTTTCGTTCGAACACTGCACGGACATGCGGAATGATCCGGCCCGGACGTTCAATTTCATAAAACTCTTCCCGGACCATTGTCAGACCTAAGGTTTCAAAACGCCGCCATTCGGATGGTTTCATCGGCCATGGCGGCCCCTGAGCCTCTCCGTCTTCATCCTGGCAGCGGTTGATCAGAAGCAGCCGTCCCCCCGGGGCGACCAGACCGGCCATGACCTCAACCGCCCTGGTGCGCAAATCGCCATCAAGCGCCTGAATGGTGTAGCACTCATGAACCAGATCAAACGCGCCGTGCCACTCGTCCGGCAACTGAAAGAGGTCTGCGGCGCGGTAGGAAACAGAACTGTCCGGAAACCGTTTCTGCGCCCACACAATAGCGTCTTCCGACAGATCGAAGGCTTCGGTTTTGTAGCCCGCCGCTGCAAGAGCTTCCGCATTGTCGCCAAGGCCGCAGCCGATATCGATGGCGCGACTGCCCTCGCCCGGATTTTCAGCCAGCCATTCGACGATCGCCTCCTTGGGCGCCAAATCCGCCCACGGAACAGCGGCCGGATCGCCGCCAGCTTCGCGGTAAACGGTATGGAACCAGGCCAGCCGGTCATCGGCCGCGCCCCCCTTGGCGCCGGTCAGTTCGTCAATCCGGTCCCGCGCCGCATCCCGGCGCGCCATGAATGCACTGTCGGAGTGAACCGTCTTGTCGCTCATGCCTTGCGCTCCCAGCCGCCCGCTTCCGTTTGCTGCCAATAGGCGATCTGGAAACCGGAAGATTTGGCTTCCTTCCAGCGCATGCGCGCCTCTTCGACCGCCCCCTGATCATTGCCGTCAAACATGTAGATTGCGCGTTTGTAAGGCTCGAGCACCGGTGGCGCGGCCCGATCGACGAGAAAGCGGACATCCGCCTCGTTCGGATTGTCCTGCTCGAAGGTCAAATAGATCGGCTGATGTTCTGCATAGCCATCGGCCTTGGTGCCATGCGGCAGGAAGCTGTCGTCCTGATAGGTCCATAAATGTGCATCAAGCGCATTGCACCGCTCCTGGGATCCAGTCTGCACAACCACTTTCCAGTCACGTTCCAGACACTTTTGAAGAAGTTCCGGTAGGGCCAACTCCAGCGGTTTGTGCAAGAGATGATAAAAGACAACTTCAACGCTCATAAGGTTTCAACAACACCTCTTTGAAGACCCACAATCAGTTACCATGCACAGCACTATCATGCGCTGGCGGTCATAAGTGATGCAGCTCGGCCACAGGAGGGACGGCAAATTGCATCCACAAAAAACCGACCGTGGACACCTTAGCCGAGTCGTTGCATTAACCTTCCGAAAATAACCGTTCGTTAGGCTTACCGCCGGGGACGATCTTTCAAGATCTGGCGTTATGGCCGGGGTACGGTTTCCCGACCCGGCCGAGATGGGGATTGTGTATGCTTGCACGAGTAGTTGTGTTTTGCGGATTGGTGGCCTGTGTAGCTGGAGCCACTGTCGGCATGGGTTTCCTGGTCGAACCTGCGACCGCATGTCAGGCCTATAAGACCTGCTGATTTTCCGGACTTCTCAGTCCATGAAAAACCCGCCAATACGGCGGGTTTTTCTTTGTTTTCAGCTCTTTTCAATCAGCTCTCGTAGTGGTCCGCCACCAGCTGGTTGAGCAGGCGAACACCGTAGCCAGACGCCCAGCTCTGGCACGTGTCATCCTTAGGCGCTCCAAATGCTGTGCCGGCAATGTCCAGATGCGCCCATGGCACATCGTTGGAAAAGCGCTGCAGGAACTGCGCGGCGGTGATAGATCCGGCCCACCGCCCTCCGGTGTTTTTCACGTCAGCATTCGGTGTGTCGATGAGCTTGTCGTAATCCTTCGACAACGGCAGGCGCCAAAGCGGCTCACCACTGGCCTTGGCCGCATCCAACAGCTTGTCGGCAAGCTCATCATTGTTTGAGAAAAGACCAGCGTTCAAATTGCCGAGTGCAACCAGGACCGCACCGGTCAGTGTTGCCAAGTCGATCATGACTGCCGGCTTGTATTTTTCCTGCGTGTACCACATGGCATCCGCCAGAACGAGGCGCCCCTCGGCGTCCGTATTCAGGATCTCGATGGTCGTTCCGGACATGGCGGTCACGATGTCGCCGGGCCGTTGTGCGTTGCCGTCCGGCATGTTTTCGACAAGACCGATGACACCCACCACATTTGCCTTGGCCTTGCGGGCCGCAATTGCGTGCATGGCCCCAATTACGGCCGCGGCACCACCCATGTCGCCCTTCATATCTTCCATACCGCCAGCCGGTTTGATGGAGATCCCGCCGGTATCGAAAACCACGCCCTTGCCCACCAAGGCGACGGGAGCTGCGCCTTTTTTGCCGCCGTTCCAGCGCATGACGGCAAGGCGTGGCGGCCGAACCGAGCCTTGAGACACGCCCAAGAGCGCTGCCATCTTGAGCTTCTTCATCTCCTTTTCGCCGAGGATTTCGACCTCAACTCCGAGTGCTTCCAATTCCGAAGCCTTGGCGGCGAATTCGACTGGCCCGAGAACGTTTGCCGGCTCGTTGACAAGATCACGGGCCAGGATCACCCCATCGGCAATGCCTTCCGCCGTGGTCCAGGCTTTTCGCGCGGCTTTGGGATCCGCAACTTGCAGGGTCAATTTGAGCGTTTTCGTGGCCTTGTCGTCGTCCTTTTTGGACTTGTACTTGTCGAAGTCGTAAGCGCGCAGTTTGGCACCCATTGCAAATTCAGCTGCAAGCTCCGCATCCAGCTCCTCGCCTTCCGGGGCTTCAAGAACAACTGTCGCCGCCTCTGCCTTGGCAGACTTAAGGGCGGCAAACACTGCACCGCCGAACGCGCGCCAGTCATCGCGGGTGAGCCCGTCCATCGCACCTGTTCCAAAGACGATCAGCCGATCGAGTGAAAGACCACCGGGCGCGACAAGGTCGAGGCTGGTCTTTTTCTTTCCGGAGAAACCTCCGATCTCCGCGACATTCGCCAGACCACCCGTCAAATCGCCGACCAGTCCTGCAGTGGCAGCTCCAGTTGCCAATGCCTCGCCTGCCAAAGCGACCACAATCCCCTTTGACGGAGCGTCGATTTTTGAAAAGGAGATCTTGTTCAGCTTGGTCATCGTTTGTCCTTGCAGGTCGGTCAAAGTCATCAGGATGTGAAACAGGACAGCGTTGTGCCCTGGCCGGGAGATATCCCTAGATTGCTAAATGATGGCGTTTTAAAGCGTTTTCGGCAAGATCAGTTGCAAATTAATGTATATTAACCATCTTCTTTCATGGGCCATTCACCACATCCCGTGTTATTGAACATAAAGTCAAATTTTATGAGATTTGTACGGAGTATCCGGCAGCTGCCATGAACACGCTGGAACGCTATATCATTCGGCGCACCGCCTATGCGTTCACGCTCACGCTCGCCGCCATGACGGGGGTTGTTTGGGCAACGCAGGCCCTCCGGCAGCTGGACCTGGTGACGTCCAAGGGGCAGACAATCGTCCAGTTCATCGGCATCACCATGCTGGCGCTACCGTTTTTGATCGTCACTGTCGCGCCCTTTGCGCTCATGATAGCGCTCATACTGGTTCTGAACGCGCTCTCCGGCGACAGCGAGCTGATCGTGATTGATGCAAGCGGTGGATCCAGGTTTCTGGTGCTCAAGCCCGTGCTTGTGTTTGCCACAGTCATCATGCTTCTGGTGTCTGCCTTCTCTCTTTATGTCGCGCCCGCCGGCCTTGCCCAGCTTCGAACGGAAATCACGCGTGTGCGCGCAGATCTCGTTGCCAACATCGTCAAACCGGGGCGTTTCATAAATGTGGAGGAAGGCTTAACCTTCCACATCCGAAATCGGTCTGGCAAAGGCACGCTCGATGGTCTTTTGATGCATGACACGCGGGACCCTGACACAGCCTTTACCTATCAGGCTGATACCGGAAATATCATCGAGGCAGCCGGCCGGACATTGCTGGTCATGCAGAACGGCACGATCCAGCGGCGGCCGAAACAGGTCGGTGATATGTCGATCGTCCGATTTCAGTCCTATGCCTTCGATTTGTCCAACCTGATCCCCGAAGCAAGTGAACCGGTCTTCAAGCCGAGCGAGAGAAGCACTGCAAACCTCCTTGGCCCGCCCGGAAACGATTACTTCGCGGTCACACACCCAGAGAGGCTTCGGGCAGAAATTCATGAGCGGTTCAGTTTGCCGCTCTATTGCTTGTCCTTCGCTCTGATAGTTTTTGCATTCCTAGGCGTTGCACGGACGACCCGGCAGGGGCGCGGCATGGCAATTGTGGGCGCGATCACCTGCTGCGTTCTTTTGCGCACCACCGGCTTCGGGATCACGGCAATCTCCAATGATACCGATGTGCTTTATGCGATGCGATATGTGGTTCCGGTTCTGGGCGGTGGCATTGCGCTTGTATCGATCCTCCGCGGACACCAGGGCAAACAGTCTCAAGCCCTCCAACGGTTCCAGCTCATGATCGGAGACTGGGTTGAAGCAATCACTGCAAAATTGACCAAGAACCGTGCCGGGAGCGCTTCATGATCCTGGGACGGACCCTTTCTGTCTACTTCTCAGGCCGCTTTATCAAAGCGATCCTTGGCCTTTTCCTGTTCGCCGCGGTGCTGCTCTTCCTGTTCGATGTACTGGAACTTGTCCGGCGCGGCAGCGACAGAGAGGGCTTCACCGTGATGCGGGTCGCCTACATATCGCTCCTGCGGGTCCCTCTCCTTCTGGAGCAGGTCATCCCATTTACGGTTCTGTTTGGTGCAATCGCAGCCTTCGTTACACTCAGCCGCGCCTTGGAACTGGTCGTAACCCGGGCGGCTGGCATTTCGGTTTGGCAGTTTTCAACGCCCGCCGTTTTGGTTGGTCTTTTCCTCGGGGTGTTCTCAATCACGGTCTACAATCCCGCTGCGGTCTACCTTCAGCAAAAATCAGAGGAAGCCGCTGCCGGATTGTTCGGGGCCGATCAAACCTTCTTGTTGCAGAGCTCGGGCGAGGTCTGGGTCCGTCAGGACGGCCTTGATGGGGAGTCTGTGCTGCGCGCTTCTCAGCTTTTGGACAACGGGACACGTCTTTTGAGGGTCACGGTTTTCACCTTTGACGAAGACGGCACATTCCGTGAGCGGATCGAAGCAGAACAGGCGCGGCTTGGAAACGAGACCTGGTATCTCGACAATGCCATCGTGTACACGACTGAAAACGATCCACAGTCTTACAGCGTCTATCAAATCAGTACGTTTCTGACAGCGACAGAGGTTCGCGAGAGCATCGGCTCGCCCGAATCAATTTCATTCTGGAATCTGCCCCGGTTTATCGAACTGGCGAGAAACGCGGGTTTGCCGGCCTATCGTTACAATCTACAATATCAATCGCTGCTCGCACGGCCATTGTTGTTGATTGCAATGATTCTCATTGCAGCGGCAGTTTCCCTTAAAGTTTCGCGATTTGGTGGATTGGGACGGATGATTCTGGGTGGAATCCTGTCCGGGTTCGTGCTTTACGTTCTTACGGAACTGGCCAAGGACTTCGGAGGGGCGGGAATCGTGCCTCCGTTGGTTGCTGCGTGGGCGCCAGGAATATTTGGGGTACTTATGGGTTTGACAATTCTCTTGCATCAGGAAGACGGGTAAGGCGCATGACGTTTCCGTTTTTTCTGAACACAGAGACTTGGGCCGGACGTGCATGCCTTTTGGCAGCCGTCAGCGCTCTTGCCGTGTCAGCTGGAATATTGACGGCCCCGCATTCTGCATCCGCACAGAACCTTGATTTTTTCAACAGCGAAGCCCCTGCCGCTGACGAAGATCTTCTCCTTGAGGCCAACAACCTCACCTACGATTTCGACCGCGACATCATCACCGCGCGCGGCGATGTGCAGGTCTACTACGACGGCAACACGGTTCAGGCAGCTCAGATCGTTTTTAACCGTGGCACGCAGCAGCTAACGGCTACAGGCAACGTCATCTTCCTCGATACCGAAGGCAACATTCTTCGGACCGAAGAGTTGCAGATGTCGGAAGATTTTGCGCAGGCCTTCGCCCGCTCGCTTCAGATCGACATGCCGAACAGAACGCGGCTGATTGCCGAGCAGGCAACCCGTGAAGACGGCAACGTTACAGTCGTGGAAAATGGTGTCTATACCGTCTACACGAATCCGACGCGTCCGGCTGGCAAAGCACCGCTCTGGCGCATCCGTTCCAAAACGATTGTCCATGACAAACAGGAAAAGGTGATCCGGTTCGAGCAGCCGTCGCTCGAATTCTACGGACAGCCGGTCCTTTATGCACCGTTCCTGTCGATGCCTGATCCGACCGTCAAGCGTCATTCCGGCTTTCTAATCCCGAACTGGGTGATTGCGGACAAGCTCGGGTTCGGGGCGAATATTCCATACTATTGGGCCTTGAGCCCGCACCGCGATCTGACAACAACTTTTACTCCGCTGACGAGGCAAGGGCTGTTCGTCGACGTTGATTTCCGTCAGAAGTTCCGGCGGGGCGACTTTTCGCTGTCAGCTGGCGGCATCTATCAGCTTGATCCTGACCAGTTCAAAACCCAGCGCGCCGACAGCGACATGCGCGGTGCTTTCCGCACGACGGGCACATTCAATGTAATCGGTGCCTGGAACCTCGGCTGGGATGTCACCTACAAGAGTGACCGGGCCTTCTTTGAAGACTATTCTTTCACAAGCTGGGGCGGGAACGAAACCTCGAGGATCTACTTCGAGGGCCTGACTGAGCGCAACGCTCTCAGTTTCAACACTTATGCCTTTCAGATTGCACAGGCTGATTATACATCCAGCAACTTCAATGCGGATGGTTTCTCACCGGTTGGCAGCAACTTGCAAAGCAAACAGCCACTTGTGCTGCCAGTCGTCGACTACGATTTCGTTTTTGCAGACCCTGTGCTGGATGGTGAACTATCGCTCGCTGCGAACTTCACCTCTTTGACGCGCGAAGAGACTGATGCATTCTCCATTGATGGTGGCACCTCTGCCCGCTTCCGCGGTGTGGACGGCACGTTTTCGCGCCTTTCGGTCGATGGCACATGGCGCCGGACCTTCGTTGATCCGCTCGGGCAGACATTTACGCCGTTCGCCTACATGAAGGGCGATCTGTTCTTCCTGGCCTCCCCGGATGCGGATGTTACAGCGCTTGCAGGCGAGAGTTTTGTTGGCCGAGCCATGCCGGCAATCGGTCTCGAGTACAGCTATCCAATCATTGCAAGCTTCAACGGCGGCAACCAGATCTTCGAGCCCATGGCGCAGATTATTGCCCGACCGAACGAACAGCGCATTGGGGAATTGCCGAACGAAGACGCACAGAGCATCGTCTTTGACACGACCACTCTGTTTGACACGGACAAGTTTTCCGGTTTCGACCGCGCGGAGGGCGGCACGCGCCTCAATGTGGGCTTGAACTACAAACTCCAACTGAACAGCGGCCACTATCTAACCGGCCTTTTCGGCCGGTCCTATCATCTCGCTGGCGAGAACTCCTACAAGGTCCCGGATATTCTTGGCGCGACACAAGATTCCGGACTTGAGTCCGATCTGTCCGACTATGTCGGCAGCCTCTATCTTGACACCAAATATGGCGTAAAGCTCGGTACACAGGCACGTTTTGACAAAGACGATTTCTCAATAAACCGCCTACAGGCGCAAGCCAGCGCTATTTACGGACCGGTGGTTTCATCCATCGCCTACGCGTTCCTCGATGCCCAACCGAATGTCGGTATTAACGACACGCGCGAAGAGTTGCTCGGCTCAGCCAGCCTGCGGCTGCAAGAGAATTGGCGTGTGTTCGGCTCCATGCGCTACGATCTTCAAAACAGCAACATCGTTCAAGACGGAATTGGCGTCGGCTATGACGATGAGGGCTTCTCGCTTTCGCTATCCTATTCGGAAGACCGCAGCCGTAATGATGGAGATACCACCAACAAAATCCTGTTCTTCCGGGTCGGCTTGCGGACACTTGGCAATACGCAATTTCAGAGCAACGCCATCAACAACTAGTGATTTTACCAACAGAATGGCTGTCATTTGGCTAGCACGCCACCAGAATGCCCCAAATATGGCAGATGGTGAGGAACATCGGGTTTCTCTTTTATTCTGACGTGCACTTTGTTATCCAGTGTCGTCAAACATGGCCAAAACTCACGGAAGTTCCATGCGCAATCGCTTCGTCATCTTGTCCGCACTCGTGGCTCTACTCTTGGCAGCGCCAATCGCACCGTCTGCCAATGCGGCAATCAAGGTGATCGTCAACGATGTGCCGATAACCGACTATGACATCACCCAGCGCGCCCGGCTCATTACGCTCACTCAGCGGAAAAGTGCCTCTGTTGCCCGGCGTGAAGCCGTGCAGGAACTGATCGACGACCAAGTCAAGGTCGGTGAAGCGACCCGCATGGGCATGAGCGTCAGCGACAGTGAAGTCGACAACGCCTATGCAAACATCGCCCGGAACGTGAAACTTACCCCTGCCAGACTGACACAGGCTCTCGGACAGGGCGGAGTGCGAGCCGAAACACTGAAAAAACGCCTGCGAGCGCAGCTCATTTGGGGCAAGCTGGTCCGGGCCCGGTTCAGCGGCGGTGTCGACGTGGACGAGTCCGATATTATCGCGGCCCTTCGCAAAACCGATGAAGAAGACCGGGCCACGTCCATTGAATATGACCTTCAGCGCGTGATCGTCGTTGTTCCGAAAAACTCCTCCAACGGTTTCAAATCCCAGCGCCGCCGGGAAATCGCTCAGATCCGCAAAGCTGTCTCCAGCTGCGAGGACATGGGCTCCGTCCTTGGTCAATATAAGGAAGTTGTTGTCCAGCCAATCGGACGGCGGCTTGAAACCGAAATTCCGCCGAACATCATTGATCAGGTGAAAAAGTTGGGGCCCGGCAAGCTAACCAACCCAAACCCGACCCCAGTCGGCTTTGAAATGATTGCCATTTGCGGGAAACGTGAGATCCAGTCCGACATTGCCATGCGCACCAAGCTGGAAAACGAACTGCGGGCCAAGGAAGGCGAGAGCCAAGCCCGTCGTTTGTTGATGGATGCCAAGCGCCGGTCAACGATCATATATCGTTGATCAATATGCCGCTCTCCAAGATGCGAAGTTCAGGAAAACCTGTCGCCATCACGCTCGGCGAACCAGCGGGAATCGGCCCGGACTTGACACTGCAGGCTTGGTTCAATCGGAAAAAGCTGGGCCTTCCAGCCTTCTACGTGCGTGGCGACGTCGAACTCTTAAGCCAGCGGGCGGAAAAACTCGAATTTCCGGTCCACTTCGAAAGCTGCTCACCAGACCAGGCTTCGGATCGGTTTTCTCATGCGCTGCCCGTGGTTCAAACGGGACCCAGCCTAACCGATATGCCAGGGGAAGAGGATCCGGCGGCTGCCACTTCCGTCATCAACTCGATTGAAGCGTGTGTCCAAGACGTTTTTGACGGTGTTGCGATTGGTGTCGTTACCAATCCAATCAACAAGGCTGCTCTTTATAGGGCTGGTTTCAAACATCCCGGCCATACAGAGTTTCTGGGTGCATTGGCCGAAGAGTTTTGGCCCGGTCAGCCGTCCAAACCTGTCATGATGATTGCCGGGCCGGATCTGATGGTCGTACCCGTCACCATTCATATTCCGCTTTCCGATGTCCCTCAGCGTTTGACAGAAGACTTAATCGTCGAGACAGCAGAAATCGTTTCAAATGATATGACAAGCCGGTTCGGCTTTAAAAATCCGCGCCTCGCTTTGTGCGGCCTCAATCCGCATGCGGGCGAGAATGGTGCCTTGGGCACGGAAGATCAGAATGTCATCGTACCGGCTGTTGAACGATTGAAGGCAATGGGAATTGCGGCCTCAGGCCCGCACCCGGCAGACACGATGTTTCACCCGGAAGCCCGTCTGAAATATGACTGCGCCCTCGGCATGTATCACGACCAGGTTCTCGTACCTGCCAAAACCATCGGCTTCGATGACAGTGTCAATGTCACGTTGGGCCTTCCTTTCATCCGCACGTCTCCTGACCACGGCACAGCCTATACGCTGGCTGGCACCGGGATGGCGCGGATCGAGAGCTTTTGTGCAGCTATTCGCATGGCGCATGCGCTGGCGCATCCTGAAACGCTTTAGGACACCAACCGCGGCATGGCCCAAATCGACGCTCTTCCACCGCTTCGCGACGTCATCGCGACCCATGGACTGAATGCAAAAAAGTCACTCGGACAGAACTTTTTATTGGATCTAAACCTGACGTCCCGGATCGCCCGATCGGCTGGGAGCCTGGAAGATCATACGGTCCTGGAAATTGGCCCAGGCCCGGGCGGCTTGACCCGGGCGCTGCTGGCTGCGGGTGCCAAAAAAGTTGTCGCGATCGAAAAAGACAGCCGATGCCTTCCGGCACTGGCCGAGATCGCGGATCATTACCCAGGACGCCTTGAAATCATCGAGGGTGATGCTCTTGAAATAGATCCGGTTGCTGTGACTGGTGGAGACAAGGTGCGGATTGCGGCCAACCTTCCCTATAATGTGGGCACTCAGCTGCTGATCAACTGGATCACCACGCCCGACTGGCCGCCCTTCTGGTCATCACTGACCTTGATGTTTCAAAAGGAAGTCGGGGAACGTATTGCTGCAGCGCCTGGGTCAAAAGCCTATGGCCGGCTCGGGGTCCTTGCCGGTTGGCGCTGCAAGGGCGGTATCTTGTTCGACATCAGCCCGAAAGCCTTTACGCCACCGCCGAAAGTCACATCCGCGGTTGTGCATCTCACCCCCAATCCGGCCCCCCTACCCTGCAATCTGTCCAGCCTGGAGAAATTGACTGCGGCTGCATTTGGGCAGCGCCGCAAGATGCTGCGCGCAAGTCTGAAGTCTCTGTCTGCAGATGCAGAACGTTTGATTGAAGAGGCTGGGATTAAACCAACCGCCCGCGCCGAAGAAATTGACATTGCCGGTTTTGTCAAACTGGCGAATACGTTTCATGCGGTAGGCGCACTCTAAGGTACCTTGCGCTTCTGAGCGCGCTGGAGCTGCAGTCGGTTAGCCTTTGGAGTCCAATTCGACTTCTAGGTCGTCAACCATGCCTTGAATCAAGGAACCGATTTTTGGCGACCGTGCCTGCTTGAGGCGTTCTGCTTTCAAGATGGCCCGGACATTTTCGTAGGCCCGCTCCAGATCGTCGTTCACGACGACATAGTCGTACTTCGACCAATGCCGCATTTCGCCAACGGCGGTTTTCATCCGCTTTGCAATGACATCATCTGCGTCTTCCGCGCGGCGATAGAGACGGGATTTCATTTCGGCGATGGAGGGCGGCAGAATGAAGATCGAGACGACGTCGTCACGCATCTTTTCATAAAGCTGAAACGTGCCCTGGATATCGATATCGAACAGAATGTCCCGGCCGTTTTCAATGGCGTTTTCAACGGGCCCGCGCGGCGTCGCATAATAATTGCCGTGGACTTCCGCCCATTCCAGCAACTCGTCATGGGCCCGCATTTGTTCAAAACGGTTTGGATCGAGGAAGTGGTAATGCACCCCGTCCACTTCGCTCGACCGGCGTGGCCGGGTCGTCACAGAAATGGAAAGCTCGAGGTTGTTTTCCTTTTCCAGCAAAAGCCGGGCAATGGTCGACTTCCCGGCACCAGAGGGCGAGGACAATACAAGCATCAGCCCGCGGCGCTGCTGCTCGGCTTCATCCGCACTCACACGCGTTCCAACTGCCGTGTCCGTCATGACCGTTTCACTCCAGGTTTTGTATCTGCTCGCGCATTTGATCTATGACGGACTTCAAGTCCAGCCCGATTGCCGTTAGGTCCACATCATTGGACTTTGAACACAGTGTATTGGCTTCCCGGTTAAATTCTTGTGCAAGAAAATCAAGACGGCGGCCAATAGCGCCGCCGGTGTCGAGCAGCTCCCTCACCGCGTTCACGTGGGCATGCAGGCGGTCGAGCTCTTCACGAATATCGGCTTTCGTCGCCAGAAAGACCGCTTCTTGATGCAAACGCTGCGGATCGAGTTTTGTCTCCGATGCATCTAGGAGCTCCTCGACCATTTTCTTAAGCCGAGCCTTAATGGCCTCCGGCTGGCGTGCCGGCAGGTCTTCTGCGGCCTGTGTCAAGCTCGCAATCGTGTCGATCTGCTGGTGAACGACCCTGCCGATCGCCGCTCCTTCGGAATGGCGCATGTCGACAAGATCAATCAGTGCCGCGTCAAGTGAGGTCAAAAGAGCGCTGTGCAAGGCCTGCTGCGCCGCCTCGTCGTCTTCCTGCTCCTTGAGTTCGAAAACACCCTTTTGCGCCAAAATCCCATCGAGGGTGGGAGGAGCGACATTTGGAATTCTGGTTTCAAGCAGTTTAATCGCGGACAAGACAGACTCCAGGGCGGCTTCGTTCACCTGAAGCTGATTTTCCGCCTGATCCCGCTGCATCGACAAGCCGATGGAGATGTTGCCCCGGCGCAGTACCTTGCTGCACCGCTCCCGGATCTTTGGCTCAAGGGCTTCCAAACCTGTCGGGATGCGGATTCGGAGGTCGAGAGATTTTCCGTTTACGGACCTCAGTTCCCATGTCCAGCGAACGACGCCGGATTCACCGGGCGCGCGCGCGAACCCTGTCATGCTGGCAAGTGCCATATGCCCCTCCGGATCTCTGCCGGTTTTGACCGCTAAATCTGCGGTGCCCCAAAAGGTGTCAGCGTGCGGTCAGTTTTGTTCCGCCTGACGGCGTTGCCGCTCTATCTCACGCCATTTGCGTACGTTGGCGCGGTGCTGATCATATGTTTCTGCAAAAATGTGTCCGCCCGTCCCGTCAGCGACAAAGAACAAATCCTTTGTCCGGGAGGGATTGGCAACGGCTTCCATTGCAGCCCGGCCCGGATTGCCGATCGGCCCCGGCGGCAAGCCGTCAATTTGGTATGTATTGTAATTGTTTTCAGCGTCGATTTCTGACTGCTTGATCGCAGACCGATCCTTGAGCCACGCTTCCCCGCCATAAAGGCCGTACAGGATGGTCGGATCTGACTGCAGGCGCATGTTCTGGTTCAAGCGATTGACAAAGACCCCGGCGACCCGCGGCCGCTCGTCGGCGAGCGCCGTTTCCTTTTCAACGATGGACGCCAGGATCACCAGTTCTTCCGGTGTATCCACCGGCAGATCTTCTACCCGTCGCTCCCAGATCTCTGCCAGGAGTTTGTCCTGTGCAGCCTGCATCTGGTTTAGAACTGACTGCCGGGTTGCTCCCCGCGCAAAGGTATATGTTTCAGGCAAAAGCGCGCCTTCGGCGGGCACGTCCGTGATCTCTCCAACGAGGATCGGATGTTCGCGAACCCGCTCGATGATTTGAGCGGTGGTCCAACCTTCCGGGATCGTGACGGAGTGCGTCACGGCTTTGCCTTCGACCAGATCCGTCATAACGTCTTTCATGGAGACGCCAGGCGCGAATGCGTATTCACCGGCTTTCAGCTTGGTCGCACTCTTGTAGAACCGCGTGCCAAGCTGGAAGATCCACTCATCAAGCATGGTGTCGTCGATCACACCTTTTGCTGCGAGGCGGTCGGTGATCCCGGTCAGACCGGAACCTGACGGAATAATGATTGTCGCGTCTTCTGTGAGCGGCCCAGCCTGCTCGAACATGTGCTTGCCGAAATAAAGCGCGCCGCCAACAGCTGCCAGCCCGAAGACCGCCAGAGAAATGACCATATTGATCAGGATAACGATTGGATTGCGCACATGACGGGAGCGTTGCGGAGGCGCAGGTGCCGGCTCGGGTTGCAATGCTTCGCGCGGACTTTTCGGCTTAATGCCCATGGCCTATCGCACCTCCTGACAAGATCTCACGGGCCTGTCAAACTGCAGTCACGTGTAAAACAAACGGGCCGAACGAACGAATCGGCTTTCGGCCCGATGAACTGTGAATGCGTTATGCGGCAACTTTACGGAAAACAAGCGACGCATTGGTTCCACCGAAGCCGAAAGAGTTCGACAAGGCAACATCAATGTTCATTTGTTTCGCTTTGTGCGCCACAAGGTCGATTTCGGTTTCAACCGATGGATTGTCAAGGTTGATCGTCGGCGGAGCCATTCCGTCACGAATTGCCAAGACAGAGAAAATCGCCTCTACCGCACCAGCAGCCCCCAACAGGTGACCGATGGAGGACTTGGTGGAGGACATCGTCAGGTTGGACGCGTGTTCACCGGCAAGGCGGGTTACAGCCCCCAGTTCGATCTCGTCCCCAAGCGGCGTAGAAGTGCCGTGTGCGTTGACGTAATCCACATCGGCTGCTGTGATGCCTGCGCGATTAAGCGCGGCTTCCATGCAGCGGTAGGCGCCATCGCCGTCTTCGGACGGCGCCGTGATGTGATAGGCATCGCCGGACATGCCATAGCCGATGACTTCGGCGTAGATTTTCGCACCGCGTTTCACCGCGTGCTCGTATTCTTCGAGAATAACGATGCCAGCGCCTTCGCCCATAACGAACCCGTCGCGGTCCTTGTCATAGGGCCGGGAACCTTTCTCAGGCGCATCGTTGAACCCGGTGGAAAGTGCGCGGCAGGCGGCAAAGCCAGCAAGCGCCAGACGTCCAACCGGAGATTCCGTGCCGCCAGCGACCATAACGTCGGCATCACCAAATGCGATGAGACGAGAGGCATCGCCGATTGCATGCGCGCCGGTTGAGCAGGCTGTCACAACAGCATGGTTCGGGCCTTTGAGCCCATGGCGAATGGAAACGTAGCCACCGGCCAGGTTGATCAGGCGGCCCGGAATAAAGAACGGGCTGATCCTGCGCGGCCCCTTCTCGACAAGCATGTGGGCGCCCTTTTCGATGCCCTGCAAACCGCCGATACCGGACCCGATCAAAACACCGGAGCGGACCTGTTGTTCGTAAGTTTCGGCTTTGAACCCGGAATCGGCAATCGCTTGATCGGCAGCTGCCATCGCGTAGACGATGAAGTCATCGACCTTGCGCTGTTCCTTCACGTCCATCCAGTCGTCCGGATTAAACGCACCTTCTACAGCCGGATCGCGCGGGATTTGGCAAGCAATCTGGCAAGCCAGATCGTCCACTTTGAAGTTCGTGACCTGATTGGCCCCGCTTTTTCCTGCCAGGATATTCTTCCAAGTGACATCGGCCGTGCCGCCCAGCGGCGTTACCATGCCCAACCCTGTTACGACTACTCGCCTCATACACCCGCACTTACGTTAGAAGGGCCTGGCGGGATACATTACCCCGCCGGCCCGATCTTCAAATAAGGTTCAAGCTAAGGGGAAACCCCTTACTTGTTGGCTTCCAGGAATTTCACAGCGTCGCCAACGGTCAGGATGGTTTCAGCTGCAGTGTCCGGAATTTCAACGCCGAATTCTTCTTCAAAAGCCATGACCAGCTCAACGGTGTCGAGGCTGTCTGCGCCCAGATCGTCGATGAAGCTTGCGCCTTCAACAACCTTCTCTGCGTCTACGCCGAGGTGCTCGACAACGATTTTCTTCACTCGATCCGCGATATCGCTCATCTTTTACTTCCTTGGTTTTCGTCTGTTCATCACTCGCGGCACGGCGCCGGACCGGTTGACTGGAAACGCGGCGGACCGAACTCACTGAACTCAAGTGTGTCTTTGCACACCCCGGCCTGAGACCGGGCCAAGATGTGCAATTTGTAACAATCGGCGGGTAGGTAACACACTTTGTTGACCATTACCAGCCGGTCAGAGCCGCTTCTTTGCGGCCGGGATTATTTTTGCCTGCTCGGCAAATCATCCTTTTAAATCATTGCCATACCGCCATTGACGTGCAGCGTTTGCCCTGTGACATACGCGGCCTCGTCGCTGGCAAGATAGGTTGCGGCCGATGCAATCTCGGCAGCTGTGCCCAAACGGCCTGCCGGCACGCTGGTCAAAATCGAATCTTTCTGCTTGTCATTGAGCGCATCGGTCATCGCGGTTTCAATGAAACCCGGTGCAATACAGTTCACAGTGATGTTGCGGCTAGCCACTTCACGCGCCAAAGACTTGTACATTCCGATCATGCCGGATTTGGCCGCGGCATAGTTGACCTGACCCGGGTTTCCGGTCACGCCCACAACGGAGGTGATGCCGATGATCCGGCCAGCACGGCGCTTCATCATGCCCTTGATCGCGGCGCGGCACAGAATGAAGCCGGACGTCAGGTTAACTTCCAGCACCTGGTCCCACTCTTCGTCTTTCATGCGCATGAAGATGTTGTCGCGGGTGATCCCGGCATTGTTTACCAGGATATCCACCGAGCCCATCTTCTCTTCAGCTGCTGGCAGCAAACCCACAACAGCTTCACGATCCGACAGATTTGCTGGTGTCACGAAAGCGCGCTCACCGAGATCGGCCGCCAAAGCTTCAAGCTTTTCAGCGCGGGTTCCTGACAGGGAGACGGTTGCTCCTTGTGCATGAAGCGCCCGGGCAATCGATTCCCCGATCCCACCTGTCGCACCGGTGATCAGCGCATTCTTGCCTTCCAAGCTGAACATATCACGTCCTTCCTTGCGTTTCGCGCCGTATGGCACAGGCCCTGGCCGGGCCGGGTTCTTAGTTGTTGTTTTTGGATCTTAGCTGGACAGCTTTTCGATGACCGCGTCAATGTCGTCCGGCGAATTGACGGTCATGCCGCCGGCTTCCTTGGCAATCCGCTTGACCATGCCGGTCAGGACCTTGCCGGTTCCAACCTCAACAAATGTGTCGACGCCCTCTCCTGCGAGCCAGGAAATGCTCTCCCGCCAGCGCACAGTACCGGTGACCTGCTCGACCAAACGATCGCGGATATCAACCGGGTCGGTGATCGGCGCTGCGAGAACATTGGCAACGAGCGGCACGGCCGGCGCCTTGATATCAGCATTGTTCAGAGCTTCAGCCATGGCCTCGGCCGCCGGCCCCATCAGCGAACAATGGAACGGGGCGCTTACGGGAAGAAGGACTGCCCGGCGGGCACCGCGTGCCTTGGCGATCTCAACGGCGCGCTCAACGGCGGCCACATGACCGGACACAACCACCTGGCCGGGCGCATTGTCGTTGGCTGCCTGACAAACTTCGCCCTGCGCTGCATCCTTGGCAACTTCGGCAGCAGCCTCGAAATCCAAACCAAGAAGCGCTGCCATCGCGCCCTGCCCGACAGGAACTGCACTTTGCATGGCGTTGCCGCGCACGCGGAGGAGTTTCGCAGCTGTTGCCACATCCAGGCTGCCAGCTGCCGCAAGAGCGGAGTATTCACCCAGCGAATGACCCGCGACGAAAGAAACGGACGCTTTCAAATCCAGGCCCTTGGCTTCCAGAACCCGCATGGTGGCGAGACTGACAGCCATCAGAGCCGGCTGAGCGTTGGCGGTCAGCGTCAGATCGCTTTCCGGACCGTTCCACATGATGTCGGAAAGTGATTGGTCCAACGCATTGTCCACCTCGTCGAAGACAGCCTTGGCTTCTGGAAACGTGTCGGCGAGAAGCTTGCCCATGCCAACAGCCTGGCTGCCCTGGCCCGGGAATGTGAATGCGGTGGTCATCTGGATAAGTCTCCGAATTGGCCTCAGCGGGCGGTGTTTTTTGTTTTTGCCGCGAGCTGTTGCTACAAGGAAGAGCGTTTTTGAGCGGGCATTTTTAGAAAGAGCCCACATGCCTTGGCGGCAGGCTATGAAACGGACGGGGGTAAAGTGTCAAGAGCGATGAGGGAAGTTTTGAGGGAATTGGACGTTCTTCAAAGACAAAAGCGCACGTGGCGGCTGCAGGCATGAATATCCAGTCCATCTGGCGATATCCCGTCAAATCCCTTTTGGGAGAACCCTTAAATAAAGCGCTCATAGAAGACCGCGGCTTGTCAGGCGACAGGGCGTATGCCGTGGCGGACGCGAGCGGCAAACTTGGCAGCGGCAAATCCACCAGCCACTTCCAACGCATCGACAACTTGATGTTTCTCCGGGCAGAAACACAGAACAATGAAGTTCATATAGGACTGCCCGGGGAGACCTTGGAACCCATCAGCTCCAAAGATTTGCCGAACCGCCTCTCAAACTATCTTGAACAGCCGGTGACGCTCGTTGAAGACCAAGACGCGGCGCATTTTGACGACGGCGCTGTCCACATAATCCTGTCCTCTGATCTAAATCGGCTCCAAGCGCGGTTTGCGCATCTGGATTTCGACCCGCGCAGGTTCCGCGCAAACCTTTTGCTGAACACTCCAGACCACATGAGCGCAGAGAATATCTTGGGTCGCATTCTCACCATTGGTGATGTCCGGCTCAAAATCACCCACCCGACCGAACGCTGTGTCATGGTCACAGCCAAACAGGACGGACTGTCCTCAGAACCGTTGATCCTGAAAGCAATTTCCCAAGGCTACGACGTCAATTTCGGCCTCTATGCCTCGGTTTTGAAACCGGGCCGGATCGAGGTTGGGCAAGACGTAGAGATATCTGCCGAGGCCGGCGGGCGCGATAGGTCTGGGCGGCAAGACTTTGGTTTCTGACGCTGCAACGCCTTGAAGCGGCGGATTTCCGGGTCATGCCCTTGCATTTCTCCCAAATCGGAGTATACACCGCGCTTCATCCGGGTTTGGCCGGGGGCTGAACGGAAGGGCGTTTGCCAGGATACCTTAAAGAGTATCCGACTTCCCGTGTTCCCACTCCCGTAAGATTTCTCGTAGCCTTTCCGGGCTTACGAGGAGGCTTTGCGCCAAACCTGAGTTGTCAACCGAAGGAAAGGCAAGTTTCCATGCCTCATTACGAGCACGTGTTCCTGGCCCGCCAGGACGTTTCGGCCCAACAGGTCGAAGCCCTCGTCGAACAGTACAAAGGCCTCATCGAAGGCGCTGGTGGCACTGTCGGCAAGGTGGAAAACTGGGGTCTGCGCACCATCGCATACCGCATCAAGAAAAACCGCAAGGCACACTACACCCTGATGAACATCACAGCACCGCATGCAGCGGTTGCCGAGATGGAGCGTCAGATGGGCCTCAGCGAAGACGTTCTGCGCTTCATGACCTTCAAGGTCGACGAGCTGGACGAAGAGCCGTCTGCAATGATGCAGAAGCGTGACCGCGACGATCGCGGCGGCCGTGGTGGCCGTTTTGGCGACCGTGGTGGTGATCGTGGCGGCCGTGGTGGTGACCGCGGCGGTGATCGTGGTGGCGATCGCGCTCCGCGCCGGGCTGAAGGGGAGTAAGAGATTATGGTAGACATTTCACAAACCCCAAGCCGCCGTCCGTTCTTCCGCCGCCGGAAGACCTGCCCGTTCTCCGGTGCCAACGCGCCGAAGATCGACTACAAGGACATCCGTCTGCTGCAGCGCTACATTTCTGAGCGCGGCAAGATCGTTCCGAGCCGCATCACCGCGGTCTCCGCGAAGAAGCAGCGTGAACTGGCCCGTGCAATCAAGCGCGCCCGCCTGCTCGGCCTGCTGCCGTTCGTCATCAGCTAAGCACCTCCTCAACGTCAGGAGATGCCTTCTGCCGGGTCCGCCCGGCAGAACCCGAATTGGGACCGCGGGCAAACGGTCTCTAACCGTCATCACACATGAAAGACGATGACGGGACAGTAGGAGAAAATCCATGCAAGTTATCCTTCTTGAGCGTATCGCCAAGCTCGGCCAGATGGGCGACACCGTTAAGGTGCGCGACGGCTACGCACGCAACTTCCTTCTGCCGCAAGGCAAGGCTCTGCGCGCCAACAAGGCCAACCTGGAGCGTTTCGAGAATGAGCGCGCCCAGCTTGAAGCCCGGAACCTTGAGCGCAAGTCCGAAGCTGAAGCTGTTGCCGCCAAAATGGACGGTGAAGCTCTCGTCATGATCCGCTCCGCTGGTGAAACTGGCCAGCTCTACGGTTCAGTATCCACACGTGACATTGCTGAAGGTCTGACGACTGCAGGCTTCTCGGTCACCCGTGGCCAGGTCGAACTGCGCAGCCCGATCAAAACCATCGGCATGCACGCTGTTCTCGTTCAGCTGCACCCGGAAGTCGAAGTTGGCATTTCCGTCAACGTCGCACGCTCTGAAGACGAAGCCGTTCGTCAGGCAGCCGGTGAAGATCTGACCGCGCCGGAACAGGACGTCTTCGAATTTGAAGAAGACGAAGAAGAGGGCGAAGGCGAAGAAGCTGAAGCAACTGAAGAAGCAGTTGCTGAAGAAGAAGCTTGATTGCTTCGATCCAGCCTTTGAAAAATTTCTCGGAAACGGCGCCCCTTCGGGCGCCGTTTTCTTTTGCCAGCTTGCTTTTTGAAAGCCGCCTCGCGTGCCAGCTTCACATATCCAGCCAACGCATTGAAAGTGCTGGTTTTTCCATTAACTAATCGTTAACTATTTAAAAACATATTGAATATCAACGACTAATAGCCAACTCCCGAGTCCTCAAAGGCTGTTTGAGTCAAGTATGTTTTCAACCTTTCCCCGTTGATCTGTGGACGCCGGTGGGAATCTGCGTCAAGCTTTTTTGCAGCTTGAGCCCACACCGGTCTGAGGCTATTTCCGATGACAACACGGTCATCGGGGGCAGGCATGAAGGGTACTTTGCAGAAGGTCGAGACAGAAGAAGACGTCCAGCGTCTGGCACCGCATAACGCGGAAGCCGAGCGGCAGCTTCTTGGCGCGATCCTCGTCAACAACGAGACGTTCTACCGCGTGTCCGACTTTCTGGAACCGCACCACTTCTTCGTGCCGCCGCATCAGGATGTCTATGAAAAGATCGGCCACCTGATCCGCGCAGGCAAGACCGCCTCCCCGATCACCCTCAAGACGTTTTATCCGGCCGACGCAAAGATCGCCGACCTGTCCGCGACCCAGTTCCTGCTGCGTCTTGCCGGCGATGCCGCGTCCATCATCAACGCGGAAGACTACGGCCGCACCATATATGATCTTGCCATCCGCCGGAATCTGATCCGGATCGGCGAAGACATGGTCAACATCGCTTTTGACGCGCCGATCGACGTCCCGCCGGAGCAACAGATTGACGACGCTGAACGCCGCCTGTTTGAACTGGCCGAAACGGGGCGCAGCGAAGGCGGGTTTGTCTCTTTTGGCGACGCGCTGACCGAAACCATTGAAATGGCCCACGCGGCCTACAATCGTGAAGGCGCCCTGTCCGGGATTTCCACCGGCTTGCGTGAACTCGACAAGCTGATGGGCGGTTTGCAGCATTCCGACTTGATCGTTCTCGCCGGGCGTCCCGCGATGGGCAAAACCTCGCTTGCGACCAACATTGCCTACAACATCGCGCAAAGCTATCAGGCTGAAGAACAGCAGGACGGAACCATCAAGACCGTCAACGGTGGTGTGGTCGGTTTCTTCTCGCTCGAAATGTCGGCCGAACAGCTCGCAACCCGTATCATTTCCGAACAGGCTGAGATCTCGTCTTCGAAAATCCGCCGTGGTGACATTTCAGAGGCCGAGTTTGAAAAATTGGCTGCCTGTGCGCAAACCATGCAGTCCGTTCCGCTTCATGTCGATCAGACCGGTGGTATTTCCATCGCTTCGCTGGTGGCCAAGGCCCGCCGCTTGAAACGTCAGCGCGGTCTTGATCTGCTCATCGTTGACTATATCCAGCTCCTTTCCGGCTCGGCCAAGAACCAGGGCAACCGCGTTCAGGAAATCACGGAGATCACGACCGGGCTGAAAGCGCTCGCAAAGGAGCTCAATGTTCCGATCATCGCGCTTTCCCAGCTCTCGCGTCAGGTGGAATCGCGCGATGACAAGCGTCCGATGATGTCCGACTTGCGTGAATCCGGGTCCATCGAGCAGGACGCCGACGTGATCATGTTCGTGTTCCGTGAAGAGTATTATCTTTCCAAAACGGAACCGGATGAAGGATCGCCGGAATATGAGATCTGGCGGGACAATATGGAGCGGCTGAAAGGCAAGGCGGAAGTCATTGTCGCCAAGCAACGTCACGGACCAACCGGAACCGCGAACCTTCACTTCGAAGGTCAGTACACCCGCTTCTCCGACTTGGCTGAAGACGACCACCTGCCCGAGCGCTACGAGTAGGATTGCACTTCCAGGCCGGGTTGGATCTTTGACCAAGCAAGGCCGGCTTGACCGTTTTGGCTATCGGACGGGCACACTCTGCCCAAACCAAACGCTTTGCAGGCAGCGGCGAACCTTCTAATGTCGGCGGGTTGATGCACTGCGAAATCCGATTCTGTCCGGAGACCTGTCAGCCTCGTGTCCGAAACGCCCATGAATGCCTACTCCTCCGCCCTTTATGGCGGCCGTTTGACCGTTGATCTGGACGCCATTGCCGCGAACTGGTCTCTCCTGAGGTCCAGATTGGCGCCGGGCAGCGAATGCGCGGCAACCATCAAGGCAAATGCCTATGGAACAGGACAAGCAGAGACGGCAACTAGGCTCTTTGAGAAAGGTTGCCGGACGTTCTTTGTGGCGGTACCAACAGAAGCCATTGCGCTGCGCCAGACGCTTCCAAGTGCCACCATCTATGCGCTCGACGGCTTGTTTCCGGACACGGCGGATCTGCTTCTTCAACACGATGTTCGGCCGGTCCTCGGGTCCCTGGACGAATTGAAAGAGTGGGCCGCACTGTGCAGGACTTCCGGAAAGAGTTTTCCAGCAGCGGTCCATGTCGACACCGGAATTCATCGGCTTGGCTTGTCTGGCGACGAATTTGGAACAGCGCTCGCTGATCCAGAACTTATGGGCCCCTTTAAACCGAGCCTCCTCATGTCGCATCTGGCTTGCGGCTCGGATCCGGACCATCCGATGAACAAGGAGCAGCTTGACCGGTTTAACGCGCTCACCTCGCCGTTCAAGGGTGTTCCGCGGTCCCTTGCCAATTCCGCTGGCGTCCTGATGGGACCGGACTATCACTTCGAACTCGTCCGTCCCGGCATTTCTCTCTACGGCGGCCGGGCCTTCGACCACGGTGACAATCCAATGCGACCTGTCGCTAAAGTAGAAGCCCGCATCATGATTGTGCGAAACGTTCCGAAAGGCGATGCGATCGGCTATGGCGCGACGCAAACCGCGAAACGGCCGTTGCGCAATGCGGTCGTCGCAGCCGGATACGCGGACGGCTTGTTGCGGCGTGCCAGCTCTTCAGATGACCGTCCTGGCGGTTTTGGAATGATTGGCGGCCACAAGGCCCCAGTTCTTGGACGGATCTCCATGGACATGATCACGCTCGACGTCACCGACATTCCAGAACACCTTGTTCAGCGCGGCGGGCTTGTGGAAATGCTGGGGCCGAATGTTGCGGCGGCTGACATCGCGGCCTATGCGGAGACCATCGACTACGAATACCTGACAAGCCTCGGACGGCGCTTTGAGCGCATCTACGGCCCGTTGGGTTGATTGGAGTTTTATTAGATGGCCCGCCGGTCCACTTCTTTCGTTTGCCAATCCTGCGGCGCGGTCACCGCGAAGTGGGTCGGCCGCTGCGAATCCTGCGGTGAATGGAACACCATTGTTGAAGAGCAGACCGGCGGCGGTATTGGCGGAGGTCCGAGCCGGGCCTCAAAGTCCAAGGGCCGTGTTGTCCCACTTGTCGGCCTGACCGGGGACACCAAGGAAGCGCCGCGCATTCAGACCAAGGTTGCCGAGCTTGACCGGGTCACTGGCGGCGGCTTTGTCCGCGGCTCCGCCCTGCTTGTCGGCGGTGATCCCGGGATCGGAAAGTCGACCCTTTTGATCCAGGCGGCAGCTCAACTCGCCAGCCTCGGTCACAAGACTGTTTACATCTCCGGCGAGGAAGCGATCGGCCAGGTGCGCCTACGCGCTGAGCGACTGGGACTGGCAGAAGCTCCGGTCGCCCTTGCTGCAGAAACCAGCGTTGAAGACATCCTGGCGACCCTGGAAGCTGACACGGCCCCGGCGATGTTGATCCTGGATTCCGTCCAGACGCTCTGGACAGATCAGGCGGACTCACCGCCTGGCACTGTTACGCAGGTGCGGGCGTCAGCTCAGGCCATGGTCCGCTATGCCAAGAAGAATGGCACCACTTTGGTGCTCGTCGGCCACGTCACCAAAGACGGGCAGATCGCCGGTCCCCGCGTCGTCGAGCACATGGTGGACGCTGTTCTCTATTTTGAGGGCGATGGTGCTCATCAATACCGGATCCTGCGCTCGGTCAAAAACCGTTTTGGTGCAACCGACGAGATCGGTGTTTTTGAAATGACCGGCAAGGGTCTTCAGGAAGTGCCCAACCCGTCAGCGCTTTTCCTGGGAGACCGCAACACCACGGCGCCCGGCGCTGCGGTCTTTGCCGGTCTTGAGGGCTCGCGGCCGCTCCTCATCGAAATCCAGGCGCTGGTGGCACAATCCTCACTTGGAACGCCCCGCCGCGCTGTGATCGGCTGGGACACCGCGCGCCTCTCCATGATCCTTGCGGTTCTAGAAGCGCGCTGCGGCGTCCGGTTTTCGCAGCATGATGTCTATCTGAATGTCGCCGGCGGGCTCAAAATCAACGAGCCCGGTGCCGATCTTGCCGTTGCTGCAGCCCTTGTCTCTTCGCTCAGCGGGCTTGCCCTTCCGGCCAATTGCGTCTATTTCGGCGAGGTCAGTTTGTCGGGGGCCATCCGGCCCGTGGCGCAGGCTCAATCAAGACTGAAAGAGGCCGAAAAACTTGGCTTTGATCAGGCTTATTGTCCAGAGGGGAACCTCAAGGACGGTGCCGCGTCTCCCTTCAAGGCAACGGGATTGCCGGAACTTGGGGACTTCATCGCTAAACTGACAGCGGAGACTGGTGCTCAAGGGGCAACCTGACGCATCATCAGACCCGCTAGAGAGTGTAATTTTCGCGCTTCGGCGCCAGACAGAGGACTTATCGGAAACATGCCGATTACGCTGCTGGACGGACTGCTTCTGGTCATCATGCTCATCTCGGCGGTTCTGGCGATGATCCGCGGGTTTGTCCGCGAAGTCCTGTCGATCGTTTCATGGGTCGCTGCGGCCGTTGCCGCGTTCATGCTCTATGAGCGCGTCATGCCCTACACCCAGCAGTACATCTCGCAAGATCTGGTCGCGATGGGTGTTTCCGCGGCTGCCGTCTTTCTGGTGACGCTGATCGTTGTCAGCTACATCACCATGCGCATTTCCGATTTCATCCTCGACAGCCGCATCGGTGCGCTTGATCGCACGCTGGGCTTTGTTTTCGGCGCCGTCCGCGGCCTTTTGCTGGTCGTTGTCGCCATGATGTTCTTCAACTGGTTCGTCCAGCCGGAACAACAGCCGCGCTGGGTGCAAAACGCCAAATCACTGCCGATCCTGTTGTCGGTGGGCGAACGATTGGTCGCGGTCTTGCCAGAAGACCCGGAAAAAGCGATTCTGGACAAGATCCGGGAAAATGAGCTAACAGGCGGACAACGCTCTAGCGCGCCTGCCGAAGAACCCACATACAGCGACTCTGAGCGTCAGGGCCTGGAACAGCTGACCACGGACACGGACAGCAACTGACGCCGAAAACCGGCGCCCGTTTAGACAAACGACACAATATCCGGACCGGCCTGCAGACCGGCCAGAATGTAAGGAGTGGTCGCCATGACTGGCGGAACCGATTTCCATGAGCCGTTCGACATCAATGACGACACATTGCGCGAAGAGTGCGGTGTGTTCGGCATTCTGGGCCATGAAGATGCCAGTGCGCTAACCGCGCTCGGCCTGCATGCCCTGCAGCATCGCGGCCAGGAAGCGGCCGGTATCGTGACCTTCGACAATGAGCAGTTCCGGGCGGAACGCCATTTGGGTCTTGTCGGGGATCACTTCTCCGACGCAGAGACGATCGGCCGCCTCACCGGCCGTGCCGCCATCGGCCATGTGCGCTACTCCACGACTGGCGAAACCATCCTGCGCAACGTGCAGCCGCTTTTTGCCGAGCTGGAAGGCGGCGGCATCGCGATCTGCCACAATGGCAATTTCACAAATGCGCTGACCTTGCGCCAACAACTTATCCGCGACGGCGCTATCTGCCAGTCCACGTCGGACTCAGAGGTTGTCCTGCAGTTGGTCGCCCGGTCCCGCGAACAGAAAATCGTCGATCGGTTTGTTGAAGCGATCACCCAGATGGAAGGGGCTTATGCCCTTGTTGCTCTAACGTCGAAAAAACTCATTGGCGCGCGGGATCCGCTCGGCATCCGTCCGCTGGTTCTGGGCGACCTGAATGGTGCTCCGATCCTCGCGTCTGAAACCTGCGCGCTCGACATCATCGGTGCGAAATTCATCCGGGACGTGGAAAACGGCGAAGTCATCGTCTGCACATCCACCGGCATCCAGTCCTTCTTCCCGTTTGGCAAGCGCCCTGCCCGACCGGACATCTTCGAGTATGTCTACTTCTCCCGTCCTGACTCCATCGTTGGCGGCCGCAGCGTCTATGATGTGCGCCGGGACATGGGCCGGGAACTCGCGCGTGAATCCCACGTGGACGCCGATGTGATCGTACCGGTGCCGGACAGTGGTGTTCCAGCCGCAATCGGCTACAGTCAGGAAAGCGGCGTTCCGTTTGAACTCGGCATCATCCGCAACCACTATGTGGGCCGGACCTTCATTGAACCGACCCAGCAAATCCGGGCGCTTGGCGTGAAGATGAAGCATTCCGCCAACCGATCACAGATCGAAGGCAAGCGCGTTGTGCTTGTGGATGACAGCCTGGTGCGCGGCACCACGTCCGTGAAGATCGTTCAGATGATCCGGGATGCCGGTGCCAAGGAAGTGCATTTCCGCTTGGCAAGCCCACCGATCAAGCATTCCGACTACTACGGCATCGACACGCCCGTTCGTGAAAAGCTGCTGGCAGCGAAGTATGGGCTTGAAGAAATGTGCAACTACATCGGCGCCGACAGCCTTGCCTTCCTCTCCGTGGACGGAATTTACCGGGCCGCAGGTTATGACGGCCGGGACAACGAAAACCCGCAATTTACAGACCATTGTTTTACTGGCGACTACCCGACACCGCTGACCGATCTGTCCGAAGATCAAGATTTTGTCAGTGCGCCGCGTCTGGTGGAAGTCGGCTAAGGAATTAGCGAGTAACATGACACAGGATTTTGAAGGCCGGGTCGCCCTGGTGACCGGTGCGTCGCGCGGTATTGGACATCAACTCGCCAAACAACTGGCAGCGCGCGGCGCGCATGTGATTGCGATCGCCCGCACCGTTGGTGGTCTCGAGGACCTCGATGACGAAATCCAGTCTGCAGGCGGCCAGGCAACACTTGTTCCTGTCGACCTCACGGACCATGATGCCCTGGATCGTCTTGGCGCCGCGATCTATGAGCGCTGGAAGAAACTCGATGTCTTTATCGGCAATGCCGGGATGCTGGGTATCCTGTCCCCGCTCGGCCATATCAGCCCGAAAGACTTCGAAAAGGTCATGTCGGTCAACGTAACCGCCAATTGGCGGTTGATCCGGTCTCTGGATCCTCTGCTACGCCAGTCGGACGCCGGCCGCGCTCTGTTCCTGACTTCCGTGCAGGCCAGCACCTGCCCGGCTTTCTGGGGGCTGCAATCTATCTCAAAAGCCGGTGTTGAGGCCATGGCCCGTACCTGGGCGAATGAAAGCCTCAAAACCAACATGAAGATCAACCTCGCCGACCCCGGCCCCGTCCGGACCGGACTTCGGGCCAAGGCGATGCCGGGCGAGCCGCCGGAAAACCTGCCGCACCCACGCGACATCGCGCCCGAGCTGGTCGAGCTCGTAAAGACCGATGTCCATGAGACCGGCAAACTCTACGACCGCGTCAGCCGCGAGTGGATTTCATACTAACATAGGCGCCTGTGAGACCGCAGATCAAACAAGACCGCTGTCAGAAAACAGAGGTTTGATCTGCATTTCGCCGAGTTGTTGATCAAGCAGTGTGAAATCGCTGATGGTTCCGTCAAACCGGTTGCCAATCCAGCCAATCTCACCGGCTTCACTCCCCCACCCATTGCCGCCCAGTATCAAATACTCTTTGTTTCCAGCAAGGCTTGTTCGGAACTCTGCATCTGAGGCAACAACTGCGCCATTCAGGTACAAATATACCCCATCGTCGCCAAAAGTTGCCGCAAAATCATATTCTTGGCCCGCGACAATGGAGTTTTTGGCATACAGCCAGGTTTCATCCTCTGCGGTTTGAAACCGGACCTTTAGCGTTCCGCTTTCAGTCACAAAGGCCGTCACATGGCCACCATCGCCATTACCCTTGGCGTCTTTGGAAAAAAGGGCGTCGTGAGAGGTTATGGCGTCTGCCTTGAAGGTAAAGGCGATTGTTCCTTCCGAAACTGACATTTTTTCTTGGTGCTCAATGACGAATTGATCATTGCGGACATTGTCGAAGTTCATCCCCCCCGGCACCGCCACGACAACATTTGCTCCTGGCGGAGGCGTCACGGAAATACCTGCCGGCAGGTTTGTTGGTGGTGTGTATGGTTCTCTGTCTTCGGCGATTTGGATGGGCTGGATCGCTTCACTGAGATCAGCAATGGACGTTACGATGCCGTAAGCCGGTTTCGATGTGGTCGAGATGTCGGTCAGCTTGACCAGATCCCCAAAGACCGTGATCATGCCCAGATCATCTTGATTGTGCGCGCCGCCGCCCCTGCCCTGATCGGAATACAACCGGATCACCGAATGATCCATCACGCCGTCGGAATTGGCATCGCCATAGCTGATCGACCGGATCTTCGTGGTATGCCCCTCAATCAGGATCCGGTCGCCCTCCCCCCGGTTGAAGTCCATGATCACGTCATGGCCGATGATATCGACCCAATGGTCATGCAGCTTGTCGTTTTCACCGGCCACACCGTGCCAGCGGATCGTCCCGTCATTCTGGGTATGCTTTTCGATGTAACGCTGCTTGGCGTTGATCAGGGTCTGGAAGTAGAACGTGTCGGCCCCAAGCCCGCCCGTCAGGATGTCATCGGCGGGGATTGGCTGGTTCGGGTAAACCTTGCCGTTGATCAGTTCATTTTCCGGATCTCCCTCGTCGCGGCCCTCAATATAGGCAATCGCCCCCTCTCGGCCATCTGACTGCGAGATCAGAAGATCATCGCCCGCACCGCCGTGGAGGACATCTTCCCCATGACCGCCGTCGAGAACGTCATTGCCCTCGCCGCCGTTCAGGTCGTCATTGCCATAGCCACCCTGCAGCACATCATTGCCGGCCGCGCCATCAATCGTGTCATTGCCAAGCCCGCCATCAATCGCATCAGCCTCAGCAGACCCGGTCAGATTGTCTGCTCCATCTGTCCCGGTCTGCACCGCCGCACCGGTGGTCAGGGCACCGTCATGAGAGATGCCATAGGCCATCGCCAGTGCCTTGGCCTCATCAGAGCCGTGATGCAACTGCTGGAAAGCGGGGAGCAGGTCTTGCTGCACCATCGCTTTCAGGGCAGCGCTTTCAAACGAGGCATCCACCACACCGGCCAGCGCTGCGACATCCATCTGACCCAACTGGCTGTCAAACACCATCACATCGGAGATCGTGCCGTCGAACTGAGAGGACGCCCGCTGATTGTCGTCAGACCGCCAGGCTCCTGAAGCACCAACGACAAATGCCCGGGTGTTTAACTCCAGCCCTTGCTGGAAATCGGGTTCCGACGCAGCCAATTGACCATTCAGATAGACATTGAGGCCATCTGCTCCAAAGGACACAGCCAGATGATAGGTCTGACCCGTGGCAATGGTCACGTCCTTGACCTTCAGATACTCGCTTTCCGTGCCCGATTGCTGGCGGACAATAAGAGTGCCCTTGCGCAGGTACACCGTCAGGTGGCCGCCGGCGTCGTACCCCTTACCGTCCTTGGAAAACAACGTCCGGCTCGCCTCAACATCATCGGCATTGAAGGTCAAAGCCACCGTGCCATTGGAAAGGGACAACGCAGACGTATGAGCCGCCTGAAGATAATCACCCTTCTCACCAGAAAAACTCGTCAAACCCTCTATCGAATAGATCGCTGAACGCGAAAGCGTATTGCCTGTCGACTGCATGGCTCTGCCCTCCCCGCAGTATTTCAACAAAACCAGCCCCAATGGCGCCAAGGCATGGCGCTCGCCATTTGAGATTAAGTTTCCGAAGTTGCTTCAACGGGCTTAAGGTAACGATCCGAATTTGACGAAATAATTGAGCAAATATGGCTCAAATTAATTGAAAATCAGATCTTAATAAGACTGAATTTTCAAATTATCGAAATCATCTTTGATTTCATCACTTAAGAAATCGTCAAATATTATTGATTTTGCTCGAACTCACTCGAACGAACAATTCAAAGCTGAAAACATATGTTTTAATAATCAGATATATTCGAAAACAAAATACAAATACGCATGAGAAAACGCTGTAGCTGAATTCACTTCCAGAACCGAAAATTTCGACTCACCAATTTCGCACGTGAAATTATGTCAGCATCTCTTGAAGTATGCTCGCTGACACTCAAACCGGGTTCGGAACTCCAGACGGGATGTAATCCCCGTGTCTCCACAAGCGCTGTGGCCTCATTGACCGCCGCAACCTTGTCGATTTCAGAACCAGAACCCAAATTAGCCAAAGCCCGACCCGGCTCGAAATGAGCCGCAGGCCTGTTTGATCGACACCCGAGCTAGAGGATCGGATTGGGCAGGCCTATTACTCCGCCGCTTGCAGCGGGGCGAAGGAGCTTTCGGCAATGTCGGTCAACTCCGCAAAAACACCCGGTGCACCGGTCACCACACGGGTGCCATGATAGAGAGCATGGGCGACGTCCTGCTCCAGAACCTTTCCGCCGGCCTCCTGGATAAGCAGCATGCCGGCGAGGCAATCCCAGGCGTTCATGTGCGACTCGATATAGCCGATCAGGCGTCCAGCTCCGGTATACGCGAGCATCAGGCCGCCAGAGGCATTGCGGAAGAAAACCCCGCCCTTGGACACCAGCGCACCAACCGCGTTGACTGCATCGGTCACGGATGTACGACCATTGAAGCCGACGCCCACGGAGCCGACGGACACGCTTTCGCTGTCCGATACCTTGATCGGCTTGCCGTTCAAAAAGGCACCGCCGCCTGCCAGCGCTGAGAATGTCTCCCCGGCGACCGGATCGTGGATCACTCCGAGAAGGGTCTGGCCTTGCTGAACACATGCGATGATGACGCACCATTGCGGTATGCCGGTGACGAAGTTCGCCGTGCCGTCGATCGGATCAATCACCCAGGTGAACCCGCTCTCGCCTTCTTCCATGCCATGTTCTTCGCCGAGGATCCCGTCGTCCGGATAGGCATCAGACAGCGCGTCGCGAATGAGTGTCTCAACGTTCTGGTCCGCTTCGCTCACGAGGTCCTGATGACCCTTTTGCGTGATCGTCAGGGTGTCGAGCTTTCTGAAATAATCCAGCGCGACAAGTCCGGCCTTTTGTGCAAGTGCTTCGGTAAAGGCAAGCCGATCGGATGACATGGAAGATCTCCTTGAAAATCAATTTATCTGAACAAAAGGGGTCCCGGTAGACCACCGGGACCTGAGACAAGGCTGCACAGCAGCTGCTATTGGATTTTGCGCTTTTTCTTCGGCGCATAGGGATTGTCGCCCTTGCGGTAAGACAACCGGATCGGCGTGCCCTGGATATCGAATTTCTCACGCAGGGAGTTGATTAGATACCGGGTGTAGCTTTCCGGCAGCTGCTCCGGACGGGAACTGAACGCCACGAAGTGAGGCGGCCGGGTTTTCGGTTGCGTCATGTAGCGGATGCGAACGCGTCGGCCTGCAACGGCGGGCGGTGGATGCGACGTGGTTGCCCGCTCCAGCCACCGGTTCAGCCCAGCTGTCGACACCCGTGCATTCCAGGCATCATAGGCGGCAAAAACACCTTCAACCAACCGGTCAATGCCCTGCCCCTGAATACCGGACAAGGTCACAATGCGGACGCCGCGGATCTGATTGAAATACCGTTCGTTGGCGTCCCGGATCTTTTTCCAGGCCTCTTCCCGGTCTTCGATCAAATCCCATTTGTTGACGGCAATGACCAAGGCCCGGCCTTCGCGGGCCACAAGATCGATGATCTGCAGATCCTGCTTTTCAAACGACATCGTCGCATCCAGGGTGACAACAACAACCTCGGCAAACTTGATGGCCCGCAGGGCGTCGGCGACAGAGAGCTTTTCCAGCTTCTCCTGCACACGGGCCTTCTTGCGGATCCCGGCCGTATCGAACAGCTTTATGTGCCGGTCGTGCCAGGTCCAGTCGACGGAGATGGAATCGCGCGTGATACCGGCCTCCGGACCGGTCAACATGCGATCCTCCCCCAGCATCCGGTTAATCAACGTGGACTTGCCGGCATTCGGGCGTCCAACGATGGCAACGCGCAGAGGCCGCTCTTTCGTGCCAACCGGATCTTCATCGTCGACAATCTCACCGTCCTCGTCGACATCGACGTTGGTGACGGCTTCCTCGCGCTTTGCGTCCTCTTCCTCGCTTACACGGTCAACATGGGGTTTCAGAGCATCGTAGAGATCAGCCAGGCCTTCGCCATGCTCGGCAGAGATCGCGATCGGCTCACCAAGGCCGAGCGAGAAGGATTCGTAGAGCCCACTCTCGCCGGCCCGGCCCTCAGCCTTGTTGGCGAGTAGGATTACGGGACGGGTGGTCTTGCGCGCAACATCTGCAAAGTGCGCATCGAGCGGTGTAACCCCGGCGCGCGCATCAATGACAAACAGCACGGCATCAGCGGTTTCAATCGCTTCTTCGGTCTGACGGCGCATACGGCCTTCCAGGGACGCCTTGTCGGCGTCTTCAAGACCCGCAGTGTCTATGATCGTAAAGCGCAGGTCGCCAAGGCGGGCTTCGCCCGGACGGCGGTCACGGGTCACACCCGGCGTGTCATCGACGAGCGCCAAGCGCTTTCCGACAAGACGGTTGAACAATGTGGACTTGCCGACATTCGGCCGTCCAACGATGGCGACGGTAGCGCCCACGGCATTCACTCCTGAGAGGCGGATCAACCAAAGGATCCCGCCCTTGAACAAACTCAAAGCACCTCATCCTTGCCCGGCAGGCAAAGATAAGGTGCTCAGATACTATAGCTTGACCAGTTTTGAAACGTTGAGACTTAACTAGAGCCTCAGCGCCCAATGATCAGTTAAACGCGGCAACGCCATCCCGGCCGGTCAGGACAACCACACGGCCACCGGCGGCAATCGGTGTCACGAAGACATCGGTGTTGGTGCGCTGCGTTGTCATGATGTTGCCTGAGGCGGCATCGACCATGGCGATCTGGCCATCACTGGAAAAGGCGACAAGAGCGCCATTGGCCAGGATCGGACCCGCCCAATTGCGGCGGCGCTTTTTCTTTTCCGGCTTCGGCAACTGTGTCGCCCACATGGTTTCACCGCTCGAGCGGTCAAGCGCAACCATGCGATCGTCAAGATCCACCATGAACACGGCGTTTCCGGAGACGACAGGCGTATGAACGCTGCCAAGGTTTTGATCCCATTGACGCTGTCCGGTGCGCACATCAACAGCCACCGTGCGCCCGGCAACGCCGGTCGCGACAACAGTGTTGCCGGAAACAACCGGGCTTGCAGAAACATCTGCGAGACCAGACAGGGCCAGTGTCCGGAAGCCGCGGGAGACACCATCAATCCAATCCGGCTCACCGGACTTGATGTTGATGGCCATGATTTCACCAGACGAGAACGGCACAATCACCCGGTTGCCAGAGATGGCAGGGTTTGCGGCAGACAGAACACCGGCTGTCTCTTCGATCCCGGCAAATGTCCAGGCTACAGAGCCGTCTTCCTTGGAAAACGCATAGACTTCGTTGGACTGGCTCACGACAAAGACGTGACCGCCACCGGCTGCCGGGGCACCACGGGCCGGAGTGTCCATTTCCGCGGTCCAGATGACCCGGCCGGAACCCGCTTCAAGGGCCGCCACTTGGCGGTAACCGGTCGCGGCATAAACAACGCCGCCGTCAACAACGACACCGCCGCCCGGACCAACGTCGCGTTCGCCTTCAGGGCGCAGATTTTGCGTCCACTGGCGCCCCCCCGCGGTGGACAGCGCGACGACTTCACCATTCGGCTTATAGACATAAATGCGGCTGCCGTCGCTTACCGGACGGGAGGATACCCGCAAGGCTGACGACGTCAGGCCGCGTCCGGAACTGCCCACATTGGCCTGCCAGGCACGGCTGCCCGAAACGGATACAGCCACATTGCCCGGATCGTTGGCGGGACCGCCGCCAGCGCTCGTCCAGGTCTGACCGCCAGTCGCAGCGCCAATGCTCGCCGCCTTGCCAAGAGCTTGGGCAGCCGGATCTACGCCATCGAAAACAGCCTGCCGTTCGCCCGGCAAGATCTCTTCCTTGCTGAACGGATTGAGCGAGCTGCCGAACTCACTAACTGATCCGCATCCGGCCAGAAAGACCGACAGTGCCAGCGTGCCAACCAATGGCCGCACAGATACGTTTTTAAGAAAACAGATCACTGTGCCGTGCCCTCTTCAGCCGGTGTCCCGGTCTGTCCCCGGATTAGTCCGCCCAGGAGTGTCACGCGCTGACGAATGTCTTGAGGCGTTTCGGCGTCATCTTCCAATGCTGTGATCCAGGTAAGCGCCGTCTCTGCATCGCCATTTTTCCAGGCGCTCAATGCAAGCAATTCACGAGCAGCTGCACGGAAGGCATCTGTGTCGCCGGTTAGGCTCTCAATCCGGTCTGCAATCGCATCATACGGTTCGCTGTCGACTGCAATGTAGGCCGCGCGGAGAGCTGCCACGTTCTGCAGAGCCGGTGCGAGGTTCGAATCCCGTGACAGAGCATCGAACTCTGCGAGGGCGGCGGCTGCGTCACCGGAATTTGCCTTGTCGGTTGCCTGGCGCATCTGTGCGAGCGCCGGATACCCGCCGATGGACGATCCGAGTTCGGTATATAGCTGTGCGGCTTCCGAATACTGACCAGCCTCCGACAAGCTGATGGCCTCAAGGAATGTGTCACCCGCTGACTGAGACTGTGTGTCTTGCCAGTAGAGCCAGCCCCGGTAACCACCGGTGCCAACCACGATCAAGACAGCGACCGCGATCACCCAAGACCCGAAACGGTCCCAGAGACGGCGGTACTTCTCATGGCGGATGTCCTCATCGACCTCACGAAAAATATCAGACATACGTGGCTAGTTCCTGAATTTGCTCTGCTGCGCCGGTCCGGAAATCCGGATTGGCTCCCCATCAAGGGGCGCACATTATCCATTTGATCCGGCTCGGGCAATTCCCCGACCGGGCTTTAAACCGCCCTTCGTGGCGCAAGTGGGGCAACTGCCCGTTTTTCGTTATTTTTGTCCAGACCCGGGTGCGATTTACACGCTTCCGCGTGCCTTATGCAACCGGCACCCCGATCAAAAGCACATGCAGCTTGAAGGCAAACAGGACATAGAGACCAAGACCGATAAGAATCACGATGATGTCGGAGAACTTGCCCGGCTCTTTTGCCATCACCGCACCGCCGCCAAGGCCGCGCCGCTTCAGTGAGATTCGGTCTGCCACCGCCCAGACCAGGAAGCTGCCGAACAACAGAACAGATGCCAGATCGCCATTGGTGAGAAGGTGAGAAAACGCCCACAATTTCACAGCAACCAGCATCGGGTGTTTCAGGGCCTTTTTGATCCGGCACGGAACATAGGCAGCCACAAGGAAGATGAAGACCGGAACCATGAACAGCATGGTGACGTGACGCAACCAGAATGGCGGGTCATAAATGATCGCGGGGCCTGCGGCGCGGGCAGCACCATACCCATAAATGATCATGACAAAGCCTATGGCGGAGACCACAGCAAACAGGCCCTTGTAGCCAAGAACACCGAACTTTTCTTCCAATGCCGACCTCTTGTCAGCGAACATAGGCAGGCTGTGTATTCCCAAAAACAGAATCAATCCGGCAATCAGCAAAAGCATGCCCGCTCTCCCTCAAGGCATTGGCCACCACTTGGCGCATCAGCGCCTCTTCAAAGCCGGACAATAAGAGCGGCATCATAGGCCTGCAACCGGAATTGCCATTGTTTCATTGCGAATTTTGTCAGCGCAGCAGCGCTTTGGCTTGGTCCGGGCTGAGCGGCTCTGGCCGTGTGGGCATTTCGCTGATCTCTACGTGCTGGCCGGTTGATGCTGCGGTCTGGATAGCCTCGATAACATCAACAGTGTGGAGTGCACGCTCCATGGAACAGCGAAAGTCCTGTCCGAGGCGCACCGCATTGGCCATGTCCGCCAAACCAGCGGACCGGTAGTTGGCCCGCTCGCGGCCTTGGATCTTGAAATTAGGCAGGCCAAACGGGTGGTTGTCCTGATTCAGGACTTCCCGTGTTCCGTCCTTTAATACCCGAATAACGTCACCGCCAAAAAACACCGGATCCGGCAAAAAGAGCGTTCCTTCGGATCCATAAACTTCCATGGCGGAATGCGCATGCGCCTGGACGTCCCAACTTGCGGAAAACGCAATCAACGGACCGTCCTTCACAGACAATGCAGCGTGGATTGTTGTCGGTGTTTCCACGTCGAAGACTTCGCCCTTGCGCGGACCCTGACCAATTGTTCTGGTTTTGCTGGGCGTGCAAGACATCGCCGACACTTGCTCGATCGGCCCGAGCAAATTGAGGACACTGGAAATAAAATAAGGGCCAAAATCAGCCATTGGCCCAATGCCGGATTTGTAGAAAAGGTCGGGATTTGGATGCCAGGCCTCCATGCCGTGGTTCATGGCATGAAGCGTTGCGCCGGTGATCTCTCCAATCAGCCCCTCCGGAATAGCCTTTCGGGCCGTTTGCGGCGCCCCGCCCAAAAACGTGTCAGGCGCGCATCCGACAAAAAGCCCTAGCTTTTCTGCGTGTTGGCGAACAGCCGCCCCTTCTGCGGAGGTGCGCGCAAACGGCTTTTCCGAATAGACATGCTTGCCGTTGTTCAATATTTCCCTGCTCATCATGGCATGTGCATCGGGCGCCGACAGATTGACGATCACGGAAATGTCTTCTGCCTGGAAGAGGTCATGAACTGTTTCAGCGCGAATATCGAACTCATCCGCCCGAACCAGCGCAACTTCACGATTTAGATCCGCGCACGCACGCAATTGCAGGCCTTTGAATTTCGGGATGAGGTTAAAATAGATCCGTGAGGTCTTGCCACATCCCAGGATTCCGATACCCAGCTCGTCTGACATGGCGGGGGGCTCCGGTGCTTTCTATATCGTTTTCGCAAATCAATTAGACACCGAAGACGCGAACCCCAACAAGACGGGCAAAAACAACGAGGGTTCCGTCGTCTGTATCCGAAACGCAGTCCAGAATATCGTGGCTGCGGTTGTTATTGCCTAGCTAAAGCAACCAATGCTCAAACGGCTTGAAACCGAGAAACCCCTGATCTGGGAGTCCCTTCACCACGTAAGCCAGAGGTACGCTTTTCCGGAGAAGACTTCATGGCAAACAGCGCCGAAGCAACCACCCGCCCAATCGTTTCACATGATGATGTGCCTCTGACTGTTTTCTTGCTCACAGCCGCAGGGTTTCTTCCCTTCGGAGCCCTGTCATTTGGAGCCGTGTTTCTTCCGGCAGAGGCTCAGGCTTGGATCTTGCCGGCCCAGCACGCCTACGCCGCCGTGATCCTGTCTTTTCTCGGCGGGATTTATTGGGGGTGGGAATTTGCCATGACGTTTGTGCAGTCGCGCCCGGTGTCGCCAGTGCGGCTGGTAATTGGCGTCTTGCCATCCATCTTTGGCTGGCTCGCATTGTTCTTGAGCGGGATGTGGACCGCGCTGGCGCTTACCGCCTGTTTCCTGGCATGGCTCGGATATGATCTCTGGCGAACGCAGTCGCATTCTGCACCGCGCTGGTATCCGAAACTGCGCATTCCGGTCACTGTTGCCGTGGTTGTCTCGCTGATTGCGCCGGTTCTGGCAGGTTAAACTTGTTGAGACGCTGAACAGACCTTGCAGAGCCCGCGCAGTTCGATGGTCGTGCGCGACAGTTTAAACTCCTGCTCTTTCGTCCACTTGAGCAAGTCTTCCATAGCGCGATCCGGAGAAAACTCCTGAACGTTGCCGCACGTCTCGCAGATCGCAAAAGCTGCGGTCTTGTGATCTGCACAGCCTTTATGGCGGCAGGCAACAAAGGCGTTCAGGCTTTCAAGGCGATGCACCAGACCGTAGTCGACCAGCTTATCCAACGCCCGGTAGACCTGAAGCGGCGCGCGAAACCCCTTCTCACGCAAGTCGTCGAGAAGGGCATAGGCTGTCAGCGGGCCGCTGGCGTCGGAAAGTTTACCGAACACCAGCGCCTGGTTTTTTGTCAGATCCGGGTGGGCATGCGCCATGTCCTAAATCCCTCCCCGGTTTTCAGCGGTCAGTTTTTTGATCAACCTTCGAACCGGAAAAAGGCTGAGCGCAAAAAGAAGCATGGCAGCGACCACAATCGACGGCCCTGATGGCGTATCGTAGTAAAGAGAACTGTAAAGTCCGGCAACAACCGCAACGATCCCAGCCAGACTTGCGAAGACCGCCATCTGCTCTGGTGACGCTGAAAGGCGCCGAACGGCGGCCGCCGGTATTATCAACAGCGCTGTAATAAGGAGCGCTCCGACTACTTTCAATGCGATTGCGATGACTATGGCAGTTAGCAGCATGAACACAAGCTCTGCAAAATCCGGACGCAACCCTTCCGCGCCTGCAAGATCGGAACTGACAGTCGCCGCAAACAGGCTTCGCCATATCCAAATCAGGCCCGCCAAAACGATGGCTCCCCCACCATAAATGATAGCGATATCGAGACGAGTGACAGAGAGAATATCGCCGAACAAGATTCCTTGGAGGTCGAAATTCACCCACGTCATAAACGCCATGCAGACCAAACCAATGGCCAACGCTGAATGTGATAGGAGCCCAAGCAAAGCATCTGATGGCAGATTCCCTCTTTGGCGAAGAGCCAGCAGCAACATGGACAAAACAACGGAAGCAGCAGCCACGGCAAGCGTCGTATTCACATCCAGCAAAAACGCCAAAGCGACACCCAACAGCGCTGCATGTGCTAACGTATCCCCAAAATAAGCCATGCGGCGCCAGACCACGAAACATCCCAATGGTCCTGCGACCAAAGCCACACCAATGCCTGCGATTAACGCCCGCGTGAAGAAATCATCAAGCATCGGCTACACCGCCCGCGACCCGTTTATGAGGGGCTGTTTCGTCCGAAGGTTGCCCCCCGGATATCCCGTGAGCCTCATGCATGTGGTCATGCTCTCCAGGGCAATGGTCGCAGACCGTGCCGTCAGAATGGCGAACCCGGCCGTCAGGCAGATGAACATGATCATGATGGTGCTCATAGACCGCCAACGCACCACCCGCCCGGGTGCCAAACAATTGCTGATAATTCTCGTCCCTGCTGACATCAGATGGTGTGCCGCGGCAGCACACATGACCATTCAGGCACACCACTTGATCCGCCGCCGCCATGACCACGTGCAGGTCGTGTGAAATCATCAAGATGCCGCATCCGACCGTATTCCGGATCTCTGAAATCAGGCCGTAAATCGCAATCTCGCCGGCATAATCGACGCCTTGTACCGGTTCATCCAGAACAAGGAGGTCCGGCGACCGCGCGATAGCGCGCGCCAACATCACTCTTTGAAGCTCGCCGCCAGACAGCGTGCGCATTTCCTCGCCGACCAATCGGGCCGCACCGGTGCGCTCAAGCGCGGCCATGCATTCAGCATCGGACAAAGGATTAGTGAGCCGCATGAACCTTTTGACGTTCAACGGCAGCGTCCAGTCTATCGACAGGTTCTGCGGAACATACCCAACAGAGAGACCATTGCGCCGAACAGCAGAGCCTTCTGTTGGCTTATGGATCCCCAACGCCATTTTCGCCGTCGTCGACTTTCCGGAACCGTTCGGACCTATGAGGGTGACGATTTCACCAGGTGAAACGGTCAAATCGACACCGCGCACAAGCCAGCTTCCGCTCTTTTGGATCCCGGCCCGGGTCAACTGCACCAGATTGTCGGCTGCTTCGCTCATTCAAATCGCCTATTGGGGATTCTTTGCCCCAGAGTGTTATATTATTACGTAAGTACTGTTTCATGTCTCCGGTTGCAAGCTGCTGCTGCGCTGTTAACACTTCCCTGCAAACTATCCGCTTACAAACAAGCATTGAATTTCACATCAGGAATCGGCTCGATGATTTATCCCTGCATTTTGTCTGGTGGTATTGGATCCCGCCTTTGGCCGCTGTCCCGCAAAGACCGCCCGAAGCAGTTTTTGCCAATATTCGGCGGCGAGAGCCTGTTCCAAAAGACCTGCAAGCGAGTCGCGGGCGAAGGATTTTCCGACCCGATCGTAATCGGCGGCGACAGCCATCGCTTCCTGATGGGCGAACAGCTTGCCGAGATCGACACTGCAGCCACAACAATCCTGCTGGAGCCGGTGGGCCGGAACACCGCCCCGCCTGCCCTCATGGCCGCGTTGCTGGCGTATGAAGAGGATCCGAATGCCCTGATCCTGCTTCTTCCGTCAGACCACCTGATCGGCAAGGAAGATGTGTTCATGACGGCAGTTCACCACGCGCGGGACGCTGCTCTGTCGGGCAAAATCGTCACATTCGGCATCACGCCGACAGAGCCCAACACAGGATACGGATATATCAAACTGGAGCCGGGCAGCGACCCGGTTCGCGGCGTGGCAGCTTTTGTTGAAAAGCCGGACCTTGAGCGGGCAAAAGCCTTCTTGGCCGACGGCGCTCATGTCTGGAATGCCGGGATTTTTCTCTATTCGGCGAAGACAATGATTGAGGCCTTCAAGACTTACCAACCAGCTTTGTCGGAGGCGATTACCGCGCTGATGGCCACACGCCATGGTGATCTGGACTTCACCCGCCTCGATGAAGACGGCTTTGCAGCGCTTGAAAACATTTCAATCGACTATGCGATCATGGAGAAGGCAGACAACGTTGTTTGTGCGCCGATGGCTCCCGATTGGGATGATCTCGGTTCCTGGTCAGCGATCTGGGGTGTGCTTGATAAGGACAGCAGCGGAAACTCGGCGATCGGCGATGCCCGTTTCCTCGACTGCAAGGAATGCCTTGCCTATGCCGACCAAAGACTGGTGTCCGTCATCGGCCTGGAAGATGTCATGGTGATTGCGACCACAGACAGTGTGCTGGTTGCCCACAAGGACAAGGCGCAGGATGTTAAGAAAGTGGTCGAGCAGCTTGAATCGGAGGGGCGCAGCGAAACCGAGCGGCATCCGCGCACCTACCGGCCATGGGGCTACACCGAGCGGATCAATGCGGGCGACCGGTTTGCCGTTCAGTCCATGATGATCAAACCTGGAAAGCGCCTCAGCCTCCAGAGCCATTTGCACCGCGCCGAGCATTGGGTCGTCGTCTCCGGGACGCTGGAGATCACCATCAATGGTCAGGTGAGCCTCCTGACGGAAAACCAGTCGGCATATGTCCCGCTCGGAGCGCAGCATACTCTGCACAATCCCGGCCGCATTCCGGTCCGAATGATCGAGGTGCAATCCGGAACCTATCTTCAGGAAGACGATATCGTTCGTCATTCCTGAAGGAGCGGCGATCCTCCAACCAATGGGTGTTAGAGGTCTTTCAGCTTGGCACTGACTTCGCGAAGCGTAAGCTTGTCTGCGGACGGCGGCGCGACTGAATGGCTGCTGAACCCTGCTATACGTTCCGCTACGTCCTTCAGGTTGTGGTCCACACGCTCCAGAACCATGCTCGGCATGCGCAGAGCTGCTGTGTAGACAACGATCGCCTCATTCACAGACGCCTCAAAGTTTATACTGGCAACCGCCACATAGACCGTTTCAGCCATCTGAGCGAGCTCTTCAGCATCCTCAACCATTGGCTTTATCATGGTCACAGTCTGATCAGGATTAAGACCGACCCAAACCGCACCAGCAATAAAAACGAACGTAAAAACAAAGATATGAAAATTTCTCAGGAAATATCCCACCACAACCCCCACGGTAGGTTAACAACTCATTAACACGTGATTGTTGGTAATTGTGGGTGCAACGAAACGCAAGATGGCCACCTGTTTGCGCGCCGGTATTTTCCCTGTGATGGTTAACGGCTGGGCGATCCCGAACACAATCAAAGACGCAATTTAGAGGCGAGCTCTCACCTCAATTTGCCGATCGATAAAGTTTTACAGGAAGAATTACCGTAGTTTTACGGAGTGCACCCTTACAACGCGGCAGAACTTCAAGGAGATACACATGTTTGACAGGAGCGGCGAAATGAGGCTTTCGTCACTGGGTTTGCTGCTCATATTGGCAGCATGTGTCATGACGCTGTTTGTTCAGCCAAGCCCGCAATATCAGGTTGACCCGCAGACAGTCGGCGCTTTTTTTGGCAGATCGGAATAGCAGTCAATGTGACCCATCCGTAGGTGGGTCAATCGGAGACGGAGCTCTATTTTTCAAGCCTATCGAACCTCACGGCGGTGCGCTCGCGCCGTCTGTGCCTTTACCGGGATCGGCTCAAGTCTCGGCTCAAACATCGCCGGCAATTTCGAACCCGGTCCGCCTTTTGTTTGATCAGCCCCAAGGAGCATGATCGCGGAGCCGACAACAACCGACACCAGTGTAATGACCAGTCCAGCGACGAGCATAAGTATCGGCACCAGAGGGCTGTCATCGCCTCTAATCAGAACTGTCAGGTTGCCGATGTTCGAATAAAAAATGCCGCCAACGACCAGCCCGGAAATCCCGACACCTGCCAAACTGTTTACGACCAAGAGCCGGAAAAACGGATCTTTTGGCAAAAACCGTTTTGCGATTGCATCTACTTTCACGGTCATTTCAGAAGCCCTTTGTCTCTCGACGCCTTTGTAAAAGCTTAGGGCCCGACCCGACGAGCGCAACCTGTCAAATCCGCGCAGTAATTCTGTGTCGTACAAGTTCCATTAAGGATCCGCTTTCTTTTTCGAGGCGTACACCTTGCGGAATGCCGGTTTGATATATATTAGTTCGATATATCGATCCGGTATATGACAGTTTTGCGAATGCCGCGAGCAAAGCGACTCGCGGATTTGCTGTTGGCGGCATCGACAGATGCTGAAGGAGCCAATCATGAGCGTGCGCGGTTTGTGCCTAGCCATCCTGTCCGGTGGGGACGCCACCGGATACGAAATACGCAAAGAATCGACAGAAGGCCGGTTCAGCTATTTCGACGACGCCAGCTTTGGCTCCATCTACCCTGCCCTCGCGCGCCTGGAAGCGGAAGGCATGGTGACTGTCCGTGAAGAGCCGCAAGCTGGAAAACCATCCCGCAAGGTCTATTCCATAACGCAGGCAGGGCGGGACGAGTTCATTCGGTCCTTGTGCGAACCGCAAGCGCCGGACACCTTCAAGTCCCCATTCCTCTTGATTGCCTTGAATGCTGCCAAACTTCCGCCGGATGTCCTGCGCCGCGCCCTTGAACGCCGTAAGGCGCAGGTTCACGAAGAGCTCCGCTTGTTAAGCGGAATTGATGATGAGAACGGATGCACACATGCAGGCTCCGATTGGACCCGCGATTACGGGATTGCCTGCATGAATTTCACACTGCGCTACCTCGAAGACCACGGGGAAGCCCTTATTAAGATCGCCGAAGACGCAGCTGCCCCCTCCCAGGCCGCTGCCGAGTAAGCCCGATTTGGAGACCTCCGAAATGCGTATCAAGTTTTCCTACATCCTTGCAGCCGGCCTTGCAGCCGGTATTGGCGCGTGGATGTATAGCGGCACCGTGGTGATCGGTGGCGTGGGCGACGGTGAAAATGCTGCGCCCTCTCCTGCTCAGCGTGTTGCGCAAGCAACCGACAAGCTGTTCAAGGTCCAGGTTGTGGCTCTCACCGCGCAAGAACGCCAAGCCGTTCTGGAAGTGCGTGGCCGGACGGAAGCCGAGGCAAAGGTTGCCGTTCGCTCACACATTACAGATGACGTGGTCGACCGTCCCGCCCGGGAGGGTGCGCGTGTCGCTGCTGGAGACATCCTGTGTGTTCTTGACCGCGGCGCGCGGGAATCGCGGGTCCTTGAAGCCAAGGCTGCAGTTGCAGAGGCGGAGATGCTGAAAGAGGCAGCTACGCAGCTGAGTAGCAAGGGTTTCACTGCCGAGACACGGGTTATGACGGTTCAGGCACAACATGATGCGGCTAAGGCTCGGTTGGAAGAAGCCGAACGAGCCTTGCGCCAGACCGTAATCCGTTCTCCGATTGATGGTGTGATCGAAAGCCCGATGGCAGAGATTGGTGCCCAACTCGACAAGGGCAGCATCTGCGCAACCGTCGTGAATTCCGATCCGATGATTGCTATCGGTGATGTGAGCGAACTGAACATCGCCCAGATCTCCCTGAACATGCCGGCTGAGGTCGTCCTTGTGACGGGCGAGACTTTGGAAGGTCATGTCCGTTACATTTCGCCTTCTGCCAATCCGGACACCCGTACCTTCCGGATCGAAGTTGAAATCCCGAATGAAGACGGTGTTGCCCGTGATGGCGTCACGGCCGTTAGCCGCCTGCCATTGCCGGTTGAGAAGGCGCACAAGATCTCGCCGGCAATCCTGACGCTGAACGATACCGGCCAGGTCGGCATTCGCGGCGTTGGCGAAGACAATGTCACCGTGTTCTATCCAGTCACTGTTCTCGGCGGAGAGCAGGACGGCATGTGGGTCGGCGGCCTTCCGGAAACCGTCAATGCAATCGTGGTCGGACAGGAATATGTCTCTGATGGCGTTCTTGTTGATCCGGTGTTTGAAACCGCGGAGATCAGCCAATGATCAACATGCTTGAAGGCGTTCTGCGCCGTCCAAAGACGGTCTTCGTGTTGATGCTTGCGCTGCTGGCCGCAGGGGTCATGACCTATGTGTCGATCCCCAAGGAAGACAGCCCCGACATCGATCTCCCGATCTTCTACATCTCGATCACCCAGCAGGGCATTTCTCCGGAAGACGCCGAGCGCCTGCTCGTGCGGCCGATGGAAACCGAACTGCGCGGGTTGGATGGCCTGAAGGAAATCACGGCGATTGCCTCTGAAAGCCATGCCGGTATCGTCTTGGAGTTCGACATTTCGTTCGACAAGGACGAGGCTCTTGCAGACGTTCGCGACAAGGTCGACCAGGCAAAGGGGGAGCTGCCCGCGGACGCTGAAGAGCCAACGATCACAGAAATGAACTTTGCCCTCGCCCCGACCATGTTCGTGGCGCTCTCCGGCAATGTGCCTGAACGCACGCTCTATCAGCATGCCCGGCGTCTGAAGGACCAGATTGAAGCGGTCGACACCGTCCGCTCTGCCGATCTTTCCGGCCACCGGGAAGAACTTCTGGAAGTCCTGATCGACACCCAGAAGCTGGAATCTTATGCGATCACCCAGCAAGAGCTTTTGAACACACTGACCGCCAACAACCAGCTGGTTCCAGCTGGCTTCATCGACGGCGGCAAAGGGCGCTTCAACGTCAAGGTTCCTGGCCTCATTGAAAACGCGGCCGACGTTTACAGCCTGCCGCTGAAACAAAGCGGTGAAGGCGTCGTCACGCTGGCAGACGTTGCCGAGATCCGCAGAACCTTCAAGGATGCGGATTCTTACACCCGCGTAAACGGCAAACCGGCTATCGCGCTGGAAGTCACCAAGCGGATTGGCACGAACATCATCGAGAACAACGCGGCAGTGCGTGCTGTTGTTGAGGAAGCCTCGAAAGACTGGCCCGAGACGATCCAGGTCGACATCCTGCTTGATCAATCCGACAACATCTATGAGGTTCTTGGCTCTCTGCAGTCCTCGATCCTGACTGCGATCTTCCTGGTCATGATCCTGGTTCTTGCGGCGCTCGGCATGAGGTCTGCCCTGCTCGTGGGTCTCGCAATCCCGACATCCTTCATGGTGGGCTTCCTGATCCTTGGCGGCATTGGCTACACGGTCAATACGATGGTCATGTTCGGCCTCGTTCTGACCGTCGGCCTGCTCGTCGATGGTGCCATCGTGATGACGGAGTATGCCGACCGGAAGGTGCATGAGGGCATGGAGGACCGTGAGGCCTATATCCGTGCTGCAAAGCTCATGTTCTGGCCGATTGTCTCGTCCACCGCGACAACACTGGTGGCCTTCCTGCCCATGCTTCTGTGGCCGGGTGTAGCCGGTGAATTCATGAGCTACTTGCCGATCATGGTGATCATCGTTCTGGCGGCCTCATTGGTCACTGCGATGGTGTTCCTGCCGGTGACCGGTGGCGTGCTGGCAGATGTCTCGCATTGGCTCGGCCGTCACGCAGCTGCCTTGCTGGCTGCAACAATCGCGGCAGGCGGTGCATTTGCGATCGGAAGCGGTCCGCTGGTGCCGGGTCTTCTGGCAGGTGCCCTTCCTGAGGGCATGGTTCCGCCGGTCAGCATTTTGGCCGGGTTGGTCACGTTCGTTGGACTTGGCTACGTCTCTTATCGGATCTTGCGCCCATTCGTGCGTTGGTCCCAGGAACGGGCTGCTGTTCGTGCCGCAAAAGACCGGGCGGAAGCGGAGCTCCTTTCCGGCAAGGCCCACTTCGATGTGAAAAAGGTCAAAGGCTTCACTGGCTTTTATGTCCGCTTCCTGAAGCTGCTGGCCGGGAACCCGATCGGCAACATCGTAACGATCGTGGCAATGATAGCCGTGTGCGGTTACATCATGATGTCCTTCGCCTCCAATCCGACCGGCGTGGAATTCTTCGTTGATGAAGAGCCAGACCAGGCGGTTGTTCTGATCTCTGGCCGTGGCAACATGTCGGCTGCGGAAGCGCTTGAGCAGGTTGCCAAGGTGGAAGCGGAAGTGATGGAGGTCGCAGGTGTGGCCCACATCGTCACCACTGCCTTCACACCGGGCGGCTCTTCGGGTGGCCCGTCGGTTGGCGGTGTCCAGGACAAGCCTGCCGATGTCATGGGCGAGCTACAGCTCGAACTTGCAAACTTCTGCTGCCGGCGTGAAGCCAAGGAGATCTTTGCAGAGATCCGCGAACGCACGTCCTCCATTCCGGGCATCAAGGTGGAGACCCGGAAGATCGAGGGTGGCCCGCCGACCGGTAAGGACATCCAGCTTGAGCTGAAGTCGACGGATTACGATACGCTTGTTGAGAACGTTGCCCGTGTCCGCAATCATCTGAATGGCGTCGAAGCGCTGATTGACCAGGAAGACGACCGTCCGCTGCCGGGCATCGAATGGCAAATCGCCATCGACCGCGAACAGGCTGGCCGTTACCAGGCTCATATCGCTTCGGTCGGCAACATGGTTCAGCTGGTGACCAACGGCGTTTTGATCGGCAAGTACCGCCCGAATGACAGCGAAGACGAGGTCGATATTCGTGTCCGCTTGCCGGAAGACGAACGCACGATCGACCGGTTTGACCAACTGCGTCTTCAAACCTCGCTCGGACTTGTGCCGCTGGCAAACTTCGTCGATCGCTCTCCGGCCCAGAAGGTTTCGGAAATCGTCCGCCGTGACGGCCTCTACTCCATGATGGTCAAGGCAACCGTCAACCCTGCTTCCGGGTCCACACCGGATGAACAGGTTGGCGAGTTGGAGAAGTGGCTGGACGCGCAAACCTGGCCGGACAACGTGTATTTACAGTTCCGCGGCGCTGATGAGGATCAGAAGGAATCGGGTGAATTCCTGATGAAGGCGATGGTTGGATCGCTCTTCCTGATGTTCCTCATCCTGCTGACGCAATACAACTCGTTCTATCAGACCTTCTTGACCCTCTCGACGGTGGTCCTGTCGGTCTTCGGTGTGCTGCTCGGGATGATGGTGACAGGCCAGAAATTCTCGATCATCATGACAGGGACCGGGGTCGTGGCGCTTGCCGGGATTGTCGTAAACAACGCGATTGTTCTGATCGATACCTATAACCGGTTTATCGATGATGGGCTTGATCCGCTGGAAGCGATCCTGAAAACCTCTGCGCAGCGGATCCGGCCGATTCTGTTGACAACCATCACCACGATTGCCGGTCTGATCCCGATGGCGACACAGATCAACTTCGACTTCGCCAACCAGGTTACGGCCTATGGCGGCATCACCGCCGTTTGGTGGGTCCAGTTGTCGACAGCGGTGATTTCTGGTCTCGCCTTCTCCACAATCCTGACACTGATCATGATCCCGGTCATGATTGCGTTGCCAAGTGTCTGGGTCGGTTCAGCGCGGTCCATCGCACAGCGGTTCCGGCGCAAGCCTGTTCCGGCTGCTGCACCCACCACTGACGCTGATCAGGATGTGGAGTGGACGGATCCGGAACAAGAGAAGGAACGCCCGGCTGCCAAAGTGGTGTCGATGCCAAAACCTGCGCCGCCGAAGGTTCCGAACCAGGAAGAACTCCCGCACGCGGCTGAGTAGACCTCCAGTAGACGCCGCTCGCGGAAAGGCCGCCGGTTTCCGGCGGCCTTTTCTTTTTCAGCTTGCCGTCTGACCGCTCACCGTCTACATAGTTGTTTAATACAACTATTTTGGATGTTAGAGCCATGGCACCTCAAGCCCCTCACCTCATCGAAGATATTCGCGCAGCGTCCAGAAAGTTGGTGCGCGAGTTTGGCTTTCTGGAAAAGACGATCGCCGGAACAGATCTGTCCGGCTCGGGGGTTCACGCAATCATAGAAATTGGCCTCACTCCCGGCCTGACTGCAAAGGAGTTGGGGGCGCGGCTCAAGCTGGAAAAGTCCACGATCAGCCGTCTTCTGAAGTCGCTAGAAACTCGGGGCGAAATCGTACAAACACAATCAAAGGCCGACGGACGGGCGTTCCAACTCAATCTCACCCCAAAGGGCAAAGACACTTGGATTGCGATCAACCGGTTCGGAGACAACCAGGCCCGCACCGCGCTTGCCAACATCACGGGCGTCGACACGGCAACAATCGCCAACGCCCTCACCTCTTATGCCCAGGCCCTTGGCAGCGACGCCTCCAATGCTATGCCTGACGGAACACAATATCCGGTCGTCGAAGGCTACCAGACCGGCATGATCGGTGACATCTCGGCCCTGCATGCCAGGACACATGGCCCGATTGTCGGCATGGGACCGGCTTTTGAAAGTGTTGTTTCTCAAGCCATGGCGGAATTCATGCCGCGGGTCGAGCGTCCAATGAACAACAGCTGGAGCGTTCTGGAAAATGGAGCCGTGATCGGGTCCATCACGATCGACGGCGAAGATCTGGGCAACAACATTGCCCACCTGCGCTGGTTCATCCTGTCTGAACGCTTGCGCGGCAAGGGGCTCGGCAAAGTGCTCCTCAACAAAGCGTTGGCGCATTGCGACCGGCTCGGCTTCGACGAAATTCATCTCTGGACCCTGAAGGGGTTGGACGCCGCGAGAGCACTTTATGAAAAAAGCGGCTTTGATCTAGCGGAAGAATACCTCGGCGATCAGTGGGGTCGGGAAGTCATGGAACAGAAATTCATCCGGAAGCGGCCCGCTTAGTGCGGGCCGGTGCCAGGATCATGTTTTGGAAATGGAATTGCCGCCGTCACACAACATTGCAGACCCGGTGACAAACGAGCCCGCATCCGACAAGAGGAACATCGCCGCTCTGGCGATTTCCTCCGGCTCGGCCATACGTTTCAGCGCATGCATACCTTTGACGATCTCAAGGTACTCGGGATCATCCCCAGCCATATCCGTTTTCGTCCCTCCAGGAAGCAGTGCATTGACCCGAATATTGGCGGGGCCGCATTCCGCTGCGAGGCACTGGGTCAAGCCAATCAATCCTGCCTTTGACGCGGCATACGCTGCCATCCCCGGCATGCCTACCGTGTGTCCGACAAAAGTGGATGTGAATACGATTGCTCCTCCGCCGTTTTCCCGAAGAGCAGGCACCTGGTACTTGGCAGCAAGAAAACAGCTTGTCAGGTTCGTATTCAAAACGGTGTTCCACGCTTCCTGACGCATGTCCTCAACGGGACCAAGATCGCCCAGGATTCCTGCGTTGTTGAATGCACCGTCAAGTCCGCCGAAATAATCCTTTGCAGCCTCAACAAGGCCTTTCGCGCAGTGCGGATCGTTTACGTCGCCGGGCACAATCAACACCCGATCCGCGTCAGCGCCCACACTTTTCCTGACCTCTTCGAGACGATCGGCTCGCCTTGCCGTGATCACCAGTTTGGCTCCCGCTTCGGCAAACAGCTTCACAGCCGATGCGCCGATTCCACTGCTGGCACCCGTGATAAGAATTGTTTTGTCCTGCAACATTTTTAAGTCCCTCATTGACGTGAGAGGGCCTAATTGACGCACAATTCTCCACCGAGAAACCCGATTTCCGAGCCCCTTTCTAATGGATTACAGTTTTAGCGGACGGAGAGTTCTAGCCCCAGAGGGACGGATCCTGCCAGACGTCAGGTACGATCAGAGGGCCTTCCATCTGATCCGCTCCTGCCCCCAGCGACACGGACTGCCAGGCATCCGCCCAGTCATCAGGCATCGGATAAGGCGGGCGGACGGCGTGCTCTGTCGCGAAGCCGAAACGGCCATAATATGACGGATCCCCAAGCACCAGTACCTTGTCGATCGCGCGCTCCTGAAGACGCTTGAACCCCTCGCGAACCAGCGCGGTGCCGATCCCTTGTTTGTGCTGAGCCGGGTCCACGCAGAGCGGAGCCAAGAGGCCGACAGACACATCGCCAACACTGCAAATCGTAAACGCGACATGGCCAACGACTTTGCCATTGTCTTCCGCAACGATTGAAAGAACATCGACGGATCCAGTCAACAAAGACCGGACCACTGGCAAGAGATCCTCATCCGGAAATGCAGCCGGATAGATCCGCTCCAGGCTTTGCAGATCTTCTGTGGTGCTTTCCCGAAAGATCATATCGCCTGTACCTTACCGCGGTTAGCTGCCGTGGTCCTTGTCACGGTCTGCAATGTTGTCGAGGTCGGTGTCGCTTTCATCGCCATCTTCATCGATGCTCTGGCCCGTGTCGGCCAAAACGAGTTTGCGATGTTGCTGCCAGGAAAAGGGAATGCTCAAGAGATAGAGCACTGACCCGCCCGCCAGCATCCGGAATGGATAACTGGCCGTCAGCGCAACAATCAGAACAGCAAAGACAAACAACGGCAGAACATAGTCCCGGCGCACCCGCGTACCGAAATTCTTGCCGGAGAATGTCGGCAGCCGGCTGATCAGAAGGAAAGCAATTGCAATGGTGTATGCCGCGACCACGGCACTGTCTGCAAACCAGTGCGGAAACAGGCCAAGAAAGTCGAAATAAAGCGGCAAAAGCACGGTCAATGCACCGGCGGGAGCTGGCACGCCGGTAAAGAACCTAGAAGCCCAGGTTGGTTTATCCGGGTCGTCCAAGGCCACATTGAACCTTGCCAGACGCAGAGCGGCGCAAATGGCAAAAATCAGAGCGGAAATCCAGCCGAGAGATCCAGCCTCATTCAGGATCCAGATGTAGAGCATCAACGCCGGCACGACGCCAAAATTGACAAAATCCGCCAGTGAGTCCAGTTCAGCGCCGAATTTCGACGTGCCCTTCATCAGGCGGGCAACCCGGCCATCCAACCCATCCAGAACTGCGGCAATCAAAACTGCACCAACGGCAAACTCCCAACGCCCCTCAAACGCCATACGGACTGCCGTCAATCCGGAACACAATGCCAGGAGCGTCACCATGTTCGGCACGATCAGGCGCAGTGGCACCCTGCGAAAACGCGGCTGCCGCTTGGTCTTGATGGATGTGGGGCCAGTATCCTCGATCACGGTCGCGCCTTAACTCACCCGGGTTAGTGTGGGTGCCGGAGCCTGCGGCTGGTTGAGGTCTGCCAGGACTGTTTCACCCGCAATCATGGTTTGACCAAGCGCGACCTTCGGCACTGTTCCTGCAGGAAAATAGACATCAAGCCGGGAACCGAAGCGGATCAAACCGAAGCGTTCGCCAGCGGAAAGGTTTTCGCCTTCCTTCACAAAACAGACGATCCGGCGCGCGACCAGGCCTGCAATCTGAACAACACCAATGTTCGTGCCGTTGTGATCAATCACCAGACCGTTGCGCTCGTTGTCGTCACTGGCCTTGTCGAGCTCCGCATTGAGGAACTTGCCCGCCCGGTATGCGACCCGAACAATCTTGCCGCCAACCGGGGCCCGGTTCACGTGGCAGTTGAAGACATTCATGAAGATCGAGACCCGGACCAAAGGTTCCGCACCCAGCTCAAGTTCTTCTGGCGGGCGAACCGGACCCACATGGCTTACGACACCATCTGCCGGGGAAATCACCAACCCGTCGCCCACCGGGGTCACCCGTTGCGGATCGCGGAAGAAATAGCAGACCCAGCCTGTGAAGAAGAGACCGATCCAAAACAAGGGATCCACGAACCAGCCGACAACCAGGGTCGCAACCAGCGCTATGGCCACAAATGGCCAGCCTTCACGATGAACCGGGACCAGGGATTTCGTTACGGAATCGACAATCGACATAGTTCTGCTTTCAGCATCCACAAACGGGCAGGATCATTTACGAGCGGCGAAGACCTTACCGCTAATTGCTCATTGGTCGCCGAGCGCACCTAATGCGCAGGGCCACTGCCCCCGCTTCTAAAAGCTTTTTTTCTCAATGAGAACCGTTTTCGGGGCAGTTAAAGCGCTTTTTGCCGGAGCAGTGCCGATACCGGATGCCCCGGCACCCCGGTAATCACTCTCCCAGTAGGCTGGTTTGCCGTATTTGGAGATCAGAAAATCGACGAAGACACTGACCTTGGGCGGCACAAAGCGTGTTGGCGGATAAACCGCCCAAATTGCCCCGACACGGGCGACTGGATAATCTTCCATCACAGCCACGAGACGCCCGTCCCGCAGATCCTCCCAAACATGCGCCAACGATTTCAGGCTCAGTCCAAGGCCATGGATGGCAGCATCATACGTCAGGTCACCGCTGTCACCCTTGATCACCGGGTTCTTCAATTCAAAACCAACCTCCCCGTCCGGACCATCGAAATACCAAACCGGGACGGACGCCATGCTGATGCAATCGTGGTTGTTCAGGTCTTCAGGGGTTTTGGGCCGGCCTTTCCGGGCAAGGTAATCGGGCGATGCGCACAACGCTCTTGGATTTCCGCCCAGCCTACGGGCCAGAAGTGAGCTGTCGGCAAGCGGCGCGCCCCGGATGGCCATGTCATAGCCTTCCTGAACCACATCGACCATGCGGTCAGAGATATCCATTTCAATCTGGACATCCGGGTAAAGGCTCCGGAATTCGACAAGATGCGGAAGAATGTGTTTCCGGCCGAAGAAGGTGTTGCACGAAATGCGCAACGCGCCTTGAGGCGAATCCTGCGTCGCCTCGAGCGCTTGCCGTGCCTGCTGCAACTCATGAACAGCAGACCGCGCGTGATCAAGAAGGACGCGGCCGGCTTCAGTCAGTGTTGTCTTCCGGGTTGTTCTTGCAAAAAGTTGTGCTCCAAACGTCTTTTCAAGATTGGTCAGACGCGCACTTGCTGCCGACGGCGACAATCCAATCTCCCGTCCGGCACCTGACAGGCTGCCAAGCTCAGCGACCCTGATAAAGAACTCCAAATCGTCCAGACGCATTATACTAAACTTTCGAAATATCCTTCCGATATAAGCCACATTCTTCAAATGAACGCAATATGGGACAACGTCTCCACCGAAACGAAGGAGACCACCATGTTCCACACCGGAGACGAATTTGAAAACCGCGCCCGCGCTGAACGTCACTACGAGCTGCGCCGCTTGAGACATGCCCTGTCCGGCCTTTTGTTCGGCCGGACTGTCGAGACAGCCGCCAAGATGCCGAACCGGCTCACAAGCGCCAATGACAAGGACTTTCCAACCTCCCGCGCGGCTTAAGCGCGGGAGTCTTTTCACTTGAAGAGTGCAAACGCGGCACAATCACAAGGCTATTTTGCAGGCACATAATCTGCCGGTTGCCCTCGGGTAATAATCCCGAGATCGTCGTTTTCGCGCGCTGCCCGCAAACGCTCTTCCGCCTCATCGGCTTCACGCTGGCGCGCCCACATCGATGCATACAGTCCATCGTTGGCCAGCAGCTCCGAATGTGTTCCCCGTTCTGCAATTTCACCAGCTTCGAGCACAATGATCTGGTCCGCATTCACGACCGTCGACAAACGGTGAGCAATCACCAGCGTCGTGCGGTTCTTTGACACCTGATCCAACGCCGACTGGATCTCGCGTTCCGTATGGGTGTCCAGAGCCGAGGTTGCTTCGTCGAGAATCAAGATCGGCGGTGCCTTGAGGATCGTCCGGGCGATTGCGACCCTCTGCTTTTCGCCACCGGACAGCTTGAGCCCGCGCTCACCAACTTCAGACTGGTAGCCTTGCGGCAGGTTTTCGATAAAGTCGTGGATCTGCGCCATACGCGCCGCGTCCCTCACCTCATCATCGGACGCATCAGGCCGTCCGTAGCGGATGTTGTACGCGATGGTGTCGTTGAAGAGGACAGTGTCCTGCGGGACCATACCAATCGCATGGCGCACACTTTCCTGGGTGACATCGCGAACATCCTGTCCATCGATCTCAACGGCGCCGCCGGTCACATCATAGAACCGGAACAACAGTCTTGAGATCGTCGATTTTCCTGCCCCGGACGGGCCGACAATGGCGATCGTCTTGCCGGCCGGAACATCAAAATCCACGCCCTTGAGGATCGGCCGATCGGCATCGTAGTGGAATTCGACATCTTTGAAACGGATCGTACCTGCGACGGCCTTCAGCGGAGCCGCCCCCTCTTTGTCCTTGATCTCGGCCGGCACAAGCAGAAGATCGAACATCGATTCAATATCGGCCAGACCCTGACGGATTTCACGGTAGAGAAAGCCGATGAAATTGAGCGGCATGGAGATTTGCATCAGCAGTGCGTTGATCAGAACAAAATCGCCGATATTCTGTTCCCCGGCCATGACCGCGCGAGCGGAAAGCCCCATACAGGCCGCCATTCCGAGCCCCAGGATCACTGCCTGACCGAAGTTGAGCCAGGCAAGCGACGTCCAGGTTTTTGTCGCCGCCTTTTCATACTTGGCCATCGAGACATCGAAGCGTTCGGCTTCCATCTTCTCATTGCCAAAGTATTTGACGGTTTCGAAATTAAGCAGACTATCAATGGCCTTCGAATTGGCGTCCGTGTCGCTGTCGTTCATTTCCCGGCGGATGGCAATCCGCCAGTTGGACGCCTTAATCGTGAACCAGACGTAAGCCACAATCATCACGGCAACGATCACGACATAGGCAAAGCCGAACTGGAACCAGATCACACCAGCCATAAGCGCGAATTCCAGAACGGTCGGAATCCCGTTGAGGATTGTGAAGCGGACGATCGACTCAATCCCCTTGACCCCACGTTCAATAACCCGGCTCAGGCCACCGGTTCGCCGGGCCAGATGAAACCGCAAGGAAAGTTGATGCAAATGGCGAAAGGTCAGTTTGGCCAGCTGCCGGACGGCGTGCTGGCCGACGCGGGCAAACAAGGCATCGCGCAACTGGTTGAACGCAACGGCCATCACACGAGCCGCGTTGTAGGCCAAAACCAGCATGACCGGAGCCAAAAGGAAAGCTGGCAGGCCAACATCTTCGCCAGCGAGGACATCTGTGGCCCAGGCGAAGAAATAGGGCGATAGAACGGTAATGAACTTCGCCACCACAAGCGCAGCAACTGCCAGCAAAACCCGCTTTTTCAGATCAGGCCGTGAAGCCGGCCAGATATACGGCCAAAGGTTTTTGAGCGTTGAAAGCGTGTCACCTTCATCCGCACTAACAGCCTTTTGTGCGGGCGCGTTTTTTTGTGCATGAGCAGGGTTTGACGGGGCCGAACCGGCCGACGTCCCATGTGATTGCGTCAAGTATTCTCTCCCGATGCCCTTTGCGGGCCGTTCCGGTGACTTATTCGTTTGCCGCCAATTCGTTCACCGCGCCAAGAACGCCGTGGTCGTGCTCGGAGTTCAAAAGCTTCCAGAATGCGTCCGACGCTTCCTGCGTTTTTGAAATCTGATCCCAGTTCAAAACATAATGGCAATTGCGCCCACGGGTGTCGCAAGTCAGAAACCCCGCATCTTTCAGGACCTGAAGGTGCTGAGACACAGTCGATTGAGCGAGCGGTAAGGCACTGACGATTTCGCCGCAGCAAGCTTCTTTCTCACCGGCCAAACGCCGCAGGATCGCAAGTCGCGCAGGGTGCCCAAGCGCCCGGAACTGTGCAGCCAGGCTTTCACATCCCGACAAACCGGACGCGTTTTCGCCGCTTGCGGTGTGCGGGCAAACCTGATCGCTCATGCGGGGAACTCCTTTCGGGCGGCGCCAATAATCGTAAATATGCGATCAATACCCAAAAAGACAAGATCCAACACGAATTCGGGCGGACACCAAAACGGCACCCGCCCCAATAATCGCTTTAAAAACCTTTAATTGTCAGCCGTTCCGCCCGGTATCCGAGGTAGGTGCGGGCCAGTTCAGGTCTCCTTCCGGTGTCAGGAACACCTGTCCCGGATAGATCAGATCCGGATCGCGGATCTGGCCTTTGTTGGCTTGGTAGATTGTGGTGTAACGTATACCGTCCCCATAAAGGCGCCTGGAGATCCGCCAGAGATTGTCCCCCTTGCGAATGATCACAACAGGCAGCGCCTTCTTGACGTCCGCGCCGTCACCGTCTGCCGAGCCGGAGGTTCCGCTAGCAACGACCTTCGTCAGGACGATCTGTTCATCCTGTTGTTTTTCGAAGGTCACGGCTGCGCGCGCATCCACTGATTTTCCGTCTTCGGCAATCATGTCAGCCCGGACTTCCACATTGCCTTCCGCAACCGACTTGTCGCCTTCAAGGAGCCACCGGCCGCTGGAATTTGCTGTGGCCTCGCCCTGGTAGTCATCACCGACATAGACACGGACAGACGATCCAGGTTCTGCGGTGCCGGCGACGTAGACCTTGTTCTCTTCCGACTCCACTGCTTCAACCGTAACAGGCGGGTTACCGCCCTCAGTGCCGGTTTCGGCAGATGCACTCGTCTCGCCCTGAGAGGCCGCGGCAACTTGCTGGTTTGTGTCAGTTGGAGCCGCATCACCGGAACTATCCGGAGCATCGGAGGCAGAGGCTGCTGTCGTCTCTGCGGGCGCCGTGGTTGCTTCCGTTTCTGAAGCTGCACTGGTTGCGGCCACCTGTGCCGTCTGCTCAGACGCTTGGGAACCGATGTCAGAAGTTTGTTGTTGTGTGTCTGCGGTCGCAGTTCCGTTCGAAGCTGTGTCAGCGTCAGTGCTCGATGTAGCTGCCGACACAGTCGTTTCAGCGGCTGCCGGAGCAGCTCCCTCAGAGTCGCCAGCCTCTGCTGTGAGGTTCTCAGAACTCGAGGAGCTCGGTGTGTCTCTTGCTGCTTCAGCGGCCGGTGCCGCGGCCACAACAGTTTCCTCAGCCTTTGGCGCTTCAGCGACTGCGACCGGCGCTTCCGGCTTTTGCAAGATATTGGACGGTCCATCAGGCGAATTCAGGACCACGAGCGGCTGTTGTTTTCCACCGTCCGGAATGGAGATGGCAACCCGTTCATCAGACGTGGACAGCTGCTCTCCGCCCTGATCATGAACTTCCAGAGCAACGTCATAGTCGCCAGGCTTCAATGGCTCATCCAAAATGATCGTCCATTCGCCGGCCGGGTTCGCAATGGTTTTGCCAACCACCTCACCGTTGGCTGTCAGCGCCACGATGGCTCCGGCTTCCGACCGACCAGCGACAACCGTCTCGCCTGTTGGTTCCACACCCACCACGTCGAAACTCGGCTTGTCTGACACTGCCGCAGTTTCAGACGCCTCGGGTTCGTCAGGTGTGGCGGCCGGGTTTTCTTCTTGCTGAACTGCGGGTTCAGACGTGACGGCCTGCTGGTCCGGAGCAGCACTTGCCTGTTGATCGCCTTTGGAGGACTCGTTTGTAGTCCCAGCAACCTGGCTATCTGCGCGCTCCTGCTCCACCGGCATCTCGCCACTGTCACGATAAAAGTAACCGGTGATCAATGCCGCCACGCCAACAGGCACGGCGATTATCAAAGTCCGGATCAGGGTCTGCTTGCTCATTGCTCTTCCCATCGAAAGCAATGCGGCTGACCGGCCGCTGCTTTCGTATCTTCCCCTTGGCAGACGGCAGTATTTGTCTGCTTGCCCCATTGGATATTCTTCATCCATGCATAACGGCCTTTTTGTGCCGCGGCAAGAAAACCGCGGATCACCAACCGGCCTTTCGAACAGAATGCTTGACCTTACACAGGGCTCAATGCCACATCATGTCGTTATGACGACAAATTCTCCTAAGCATCTCAAAAGCGTTTGTGTTTATTGCGGCTCGAGCTTCGGATCGGACCCTGCACATGAGGCGGCAGCCGCTCGGCTTGGCCAGTTGATTGCCGAAGCCGGATTGCGGCTCGTGTATGGCGGGGGCTCGGTTGGCCTGATGGGGACCGTCGCGCGCGCTGCCATGGAATGCGGTGGGCAAGTGACGGGAATTATTCCGCAGTTTCTTGAAAAACGCGAGGTGATGCTGGACACCGTTGAAGATCTGGTGATCACCCAGAACATGCACGAACGCAAACATCTGATGTTTGAGAAATCGGATGCCTTCATTGCACTGCCCGGTGGGATTGGCACGCTGGAAGAAGCCGTGGAGATGATGACCTGGGCTCAGCTGGGTCAGCACCGCAAGCCGGTTGTTCTTGCGAATATCAACGGCTTTTGGTCCCCCCTTCTTGAACTGCTCGATCACATGCGCGCACAAGGATACATCCGGCCAGACACTGAAGTCCCTTACCTAATTGCCAAACAAGTGGACCAGATCATCCCCATGCTGGAAAAAAGTATCGGCGATGGTTCGGATGCGCCGTTCGAAGGTGGCGCGGCGGCCGCAGATCTTTAGCCGGCAAAAAAATAACGAAACTCTCCAAACGTTAAGTGTTCGGCGACTGGACGACGATTCTCTCTGGTCTTTTCGATATGTTTTGACCCTCGGGTTAAGGTCTTGGAAGCTTCTTCCCTTGTAAATTTGACAAGCAAATCACACGGGCGGATCAGCTTACATGCGCACTATGCTTCTGGTGGAAGACGCATCGTTCTTTGAAAAGGCGATCGTTGACCGGCTTCAGGATATCGGACGTCACCAGATCATGGTCGCCCGAAACTTCAGTGAAGCGGAAAGCTGCCTGGACATGCCGATCTGCGAACCCGATCTTGCATTGGTGGATCTGACACTGCCGGACGCGCCAAACGGCGAAATCGTTGACCTTTGCCGCAATAGAAACATCCCGACGATCATCTTCACAAGCAAGTTCGACAACGATGTCCGTGAAAAGGCCCTTGCAAAAGGGGTGATCGACTACGTCCTGAAGGATACACCCGCAAGCCTCGATTATGTGGCTGAACTGCTGAAACGGCTGTCCTACAATCCCAAGATCGGCATCTTGATTCTGGATGATTCCTCTGTCGACCGGGAGCGGATCGCCCAGATCACATCGCACCATCTTTATCAGACTTACCAGGCCAGCACGCCGGCTGAAGCCCTGCAGATGTTGCGGGATCACCCGCACATCCGGCTTGTTCTTGCCGATTATTACATGCCGGACGAAGACGGTTTTGCATTTCTGAAGACGGTGCGGCGGAAATACAGCCGCGAACGTCTGAGCGTGATTGGCATGTCGTCGCTATCGAACTCAGATAACCGCATCCGCTTCTTGAAGTACGGCGCTGCCGATTTCATCGACAAGTCCTATGCGCCGGAGGAAATTCTTCTTCGGATTTCGTTGAACCTGGACATGATGGACCGCATCGCGGAGCTCAACACCCTAGCCATGCAGGATGCGCTAACCGGGGTTCACAATAGGCACTTCCTTTTCACAAAGGCCGTGAAGCAAATCGAGTCCTGGGCACATTCGGGTAATAAGGCGTCCTGGATTGCGGTGTTTGATCTCGATTCATTCAAACAGATCAACGACGAATACGGACATGATGTCGGCGACAGTGTCCTTCTAGGTTTTGCGCGCCAGCTTCGAGCCCTCGCCGGACCTGAGGACATGATCATCCGGCTGGGCGGCGACGAGTTCTGCATGATCTTCCGATCGGAAACACGCGACAGCCTGACCCTGAAACTGGCCGGGTTCATGAAGAGCCTCAGCACACACCCGATCCGGCATTCGGGAACCGACCTTCTGTGCCAAACAAGTGTCGGCATTGCGAAGCTCGAGGGCGGAGAGATCTCCGACGCGCTCAGCATCGCCGACAAACATCTTTACGCCTCCAAGCGGAGTGGGTTTGAAATGCTCGCCGTCGCCTCCGACGGATGACAGACCAGCAGATTAGACCGTTGCCTGCTGCGCTTTTCTGGCGTTTCGTGCATTCCGCCAGCTGTCGAATGTGAAGACCACGAGCGCAAACCAGATCATGACAAATCCAAGCAACTTGGCCTGATCGAGCGGCTCTCCCCAGACATAAACTGCCATCAAGAAGTGTATGGACGGCGCGATGTATTGCATCAAACCGAGCATAAAAAGTGGTAGCCGGCGTGCGGCCGAGCTGAAGCAGATCAGCGGCAACGCCGTAACAATGCCTGTGCCTGCAAGCGCAATGAGAACTGGAATATCATCCAGGATCAGCGCGTCCACCCCCCATGAAAGGCTGAGAAGCAGGTATCCGATGGCAATCGGAAACAGCAGCACCGTCTCAACGAACAGGCCGGGCGTTGCCTTGACGGGGGTCACCTTCCGCACGTAGCCATAGCCTGCAAACGAGAACGCGAGCACCAGAGACACCCAGGGCAGCCCACCCGCCAGTACCGCCTGCAGGACAACGGCAAATCCGGCCATGGCAACGGCAATGTACTGCCATTTCGTCATGCGTTCGCGCAGAACGATCAGCCCTACCAGAATGCTGACGAGCGGATTGATGAAATAGCCGAGCGATACGTCCAGCACCTGCTCGTTCGCAATCGCCCAAACGAACACCAGCCAATTGACCGAAATGAACGACGCGGACATCGCCAACTTTTTCAGGATCGCAGGGTCGGCAAAGACATCAAGAACTTCCTGCCAGCGGCCCCGGAGATACAAAAAGCCGCCGACAAACAACACAGACCAGGCAATCCGGTGCGCTACGACAAGGTCCGCCGAAACCGTATCGGTCAGCTTGTAGTAGGCCGGAAAAAACCCCCACATTCCGTAAGCCGCCAGGCCAAAGAGGAGGCCACGGCGGAGTTCGTTTTCCGCCTCGGTGCGTGTCACGGGCTCAGACATAGCGCGTGCCTTTCTGGCGCCGAACCTTAGCTCTCCTGAGCCTTGACAAGCGCGAATGTGATGGAGTCGACCAGCGCTTGAAAGGACGCATCGACGATATTGGAGGAGACACCGATGGTGAACCAGCGCCGCTGGGTCCTGGCATCATGGCTTTCGATCAGAACCCGGGTCACCGCATCGGTACCACCGTTCAAGATGCGCACCTTATAGTCGATCAGCTCCAGCCCTTCAATCGCGGCCTGATACTTTCCAAGGTCCTTGCGCAGGGCCATGTCGAGCGCGTTGACGGGTCCGTTGCCTTCCGCAACGGACATGCGCGTTTCACCATCGACGTTTACCTTGACCACCGCTTCGGAGACCGTGATTAGATCACCGATGGCATTAAACCGACGCTCGACCATGACTTTAAAGGAATCTACCTGGAAAAAGTCAGGCACCTCTCCGAGTTCGCGCAGCGCAAGCAGTTCAAAAGATGCATCCGCTGCCTCATAGGCATAGCCCAGCGCTTCCCGTTCCTTGACCTTGGCCAGCAGCCGGTCCAGACGAGGGTCGGCCTTGTCGACCGTGATGCCGACACGTGCCAGCTCGCCCAGCAGGTTGCTTTTCCCGGCCTGATCGGAAACCAGCACACGGCGCTGGTTGCCCACGGTCTCCGGGGCCACATGCTCATAGGTCTGCGGATCTTTCAGGATCGCCGAGGCATGAATGCCGGCCTTAGTGGCAAAAGCCGTTTCCCCCACATAGGGTGCATGCCGGTTGGGTGAGCGGTTGAGGATCTCATCAAAGGCATGGGAGATCGCGGTTATGTCTTGAAGCTGGTCTTCGCTGACACCGATTTCCAGCCGGTCGGCATATTGTGATTTCAGTTTCAGGGTCGGGATCAGCGTGATCAGGTTGGCGTTGCCACAGCGCTCCCCCAGACCGTTCAAGGTCCCCTGGACCTGGCGCACACCGGCATCAACCGCGGCCAGGGAATTGGCCACCGCATGACCTGTGTCATCGTGCGTGTGAATGCCAAGATGACTGCCGGGCACGATCTCTTGAACCTTCGTCACGATAGAGTGGATTTCGTCGGGCAATGTGCCGCCGTTTGTGTCGCACAGAACAACCCAGCGGGCTCCGGCCTGATAGGCAGTGCGGGCGCATGCGAGCGCGTAATCCGGATTGGCCTTGTAGCCGTCGAAGAAGTGCTCACAGTCGATCATGGCTTCCTTGCCGGCCGTGACCGCAGCCTTGACGGTGTCCTCAATCGCTTCGAGGTTTTCCTCATTGGTGCAGCCAAGGGCGACATCGACGTGATAGTCCCAGGCCTTTGCCACGAAACAGCAGGCGTCAGATTGACTGGCCAGGATCTGCTGAAGGCCGGGATCGTTCGACGCCGACCGCCCTGCCCGCTTTGTCATTCCAAAGGCAGTGAACGTCGCGCTTTGTGTCCGCTTTTGAGAGAAGAACTCGGTATCGGCCGGATTTGCTCCAGGATAACCGCCTTCCACATAGTCGACCCCGAGCCGCTCCAGCAGTTCTGCAATAACGATCTTCTCGTTTACGGAAAAATCAACACCGCTAGTTTGCGCGCCGTCGCGCAGGGTCGTGTCGAAAAGGTAGAGGCGATCTTTGGTCATCTGTCTGTTCCGTCGGACATCTGCGGCGCTATGGGCCACTCTTTCGTATCGTGATCTGGATGTTGGTGGTTGCTGGCGTCAATTTCGGCGATCACATCTGCAAATTCCGGGTCATCTTCGGGCCCGCCCGGCAACGCATGCAATGTGTCAACGCCCGAGATCTTGTCCCGCTTCCAGTGTTGTTTCGTAACGAGGACCCGGGTCGGCTCATCGAATGCGCCGATCGCCAGCCCAATCAATGGATAATCGCGATAGGCAAAAACAAGCGGTGTCCCGCACCGGCTACAAAACCCGCGGTCGACCACATCCGAGGAGGCGTAATAAGTTGGCTGCCCACGGGTCCAGGTCAGATCTTCGTGGCGCGCATCGACAAGTGGCGCGAAGAAATTGCCGAATGCTTTCTGGCACATCCGGCAATGGCAAATGCTCGCTTCGCCAAGTGTTCCCTCAATGCGAAAACGGACCGCGCCGCATTGGCAGCCCCCGGTGTAGGACTCGCTCATCGGGTGGTCTCCGGCCAGGCTTCCGTATCCCGATCCGGATGCTGGTGATTGCGGATGTTGGAAAACACGTCCTGCGCTGCAGCCTCTGCTTCTTCCGTTCGGGTGGGTAGATCCGCAAGTCCCTCGCACCAGGACAAGCGGTTTTCCAGTCCCAACTGGATTTCCGGAGCCACAAGATCCGGCTGATCGAGGCTCGCGATCGTTATGTCGATATGAGAGCCTTCAAACTCATAGGTCAGCGGTGTGCCGCAATCCCGGCAAAACCTGCGCCGAACGAGGTTGGAGCTTTGAAAGTAAGCTGGCTCTCCCCGCGTCCAACTGAGGTTTTCAACGACGACAAGCGCTGCAAACGGGCCGCCGACCGCCTTTTGGCACATGCGGCAATGGCAGATCGACGGCCGTTTGAACCCTTCAGCACAGTACCGCACCGCCCCGCACTGGCAGCCGCCGGACTTGATGTCTGTTTTTTCAAGGTTCATGAAACTTCCCTCCCGCACACCGTCAAAATCTTGCAGCACACCGCGTCGAGGTCTTGAAGCACATCCGCATTCCAAAACCGCAGAACCGTCCATCCCGCACTCGCCAGCGCTTCATCCCGCTGTTTGTCCTGCTCGACATGCTGCTGATCCCCGTGCTGCGAACCGTCTAACTCGACGATTAACCGGTGTTGGGGTGCCGCAAAATCAACTATGTAGCCGGCAATCGGCATCTGCCACCGAAAGGAAATGCCCTCTAACCGATGCGCGCGAATAACCCGCCAAAGTCTCTTTTCGGCTTCGGTCATGTTTGAGCGGAGAGCTTTGGCGTTTCGTCTGTTTTGGTTCGGAATATCCCGGTGAGGCATAATGTAGCTCCCAAATGGAAGCGGCATGCCATCATTTATCAGAGAGGCTGTATACCCCCCTCTGTCTGCTCGTGCAGACATCTCCCCCTCAAGGGGGGAGACGGGCGGGTGTAGCTCCGCTTGGCCCATTGCCGGCGCTTTGCTCTGAGGATAACCAACTACAGAAACTTGGCGGCAAGTGCGGGATCCAAAATAAGTCGAGCCATGCCGCAAGCTCCCCTCTCCCCCCTTGAGGGGGAGATGTCCCTGAAAGGGACAGAGGGGGGTACCCGCGCCATGCAGCTCCATCAAACTCACCGCTTGAGTTCCCAGGTCGTCACGCGGGCGCCGGTTTCAGAGTCTTTTGAATCCTTTAGCGCTATGCCTTGAGATGCCAGTTCATCGCGGATCTGGTCGGCTTCGGCCCAGTTCTTTCCGTTGAGCGCCTCCAGCCGGGCAGTGATGGCAGCCTTGATTGCGGCTTCGTCGATGCCGGACATATCCGCTGCAACAGGCTTGAGACCCAACAGAGCTGCAGAAGCTGAAAACTCGGCCAGTTTAACCGGGTCCTTGTTCGCCTCGCCTGCAAGCCCATGCAAGGCCTGAATGGCGGCAGCCGTATTCAGATCATCGTTCATGGCATCAAGCACGTCTGCTGCCGGAGCCGCATCAGTCTCGACAAGATCCGGCCATTTGTCCAAAAGGTTCTCCGCCTCTTCCAGCTTGCGGACGGAAAAGTCGATTGGCTCCTTATAGTGGGTCATCAGCATGGCAAGGCGCAGCACTTCGCCCGGCCATTTGCGGCCGCCGAAATTCTCCGTCTCCAGAAGCTCGTGGATTGTGAAGAAGTTGCCCTCGGACTTGGACATCTTCCGGCCTTCAACCTGCACGAAACCGTTGTGAACCCAATAATTCGACATGGTCTTTGTGCCGTTGGCGCAGCACGATTGGGCGATCTCGTTTTCATGATGCGGAAAGATGAGATCCAGCCCTCCGCCATGAATATCAAAGACCTTGCCGAGATGGTGCTCGCTCATGACGGAGCACTCGATGTGCCAGCCCGGACGCCCGCGCCCCCAGGGGCTGTCCCAGCCGGGCTCTTCGGGTGAGGACAGTTTCCAGAGCACAAAGTCTCCCGGGTTCTTCTTGTGGCTATCCACCGCAATGCGGGCACCCGCGATCTGCTCATCCAGCTTGCGCTTGGACAGACCGCCGTAATCCGGCATTGAAACCGTGTCGAACAGCACCTCGCCGCCATCCGCGGTCTCAGCCACATAGGCATGCCCTTTTTCGATGAGCAGTTCGATCATCTTGACCATGCCATCGATGTGCTCGGTTGCCCGCGGCTGGACCGTCGGCTCCAGGCAGCCAAGGGATGCCACATCCATTTGGTATTGATCCGCCGTCTTTTTGGTGACCTTTGAGATCGCCTCATTGAGCGGCATATCCGGATAATCGCGCAGCGCACGGGCGTTGATCTTATCGTCAACGTCCGTGATGTTGCGGGCATAGGTAACGTGTTCAGCGCCGTAGAGATGGCGCAGCAACCGGTACAAAACGTCAAACACAATCGCCGGACGCGCATTGCCGATATGGGCAAAGTCGTAAACGGTCGGTCCGCAGACATAGAGACGCACGTTGCTATCATCGATCGCGCAGAAGTCTTCCTTCTGGCGGGTCAATGTGTTGGTGAGCTTCAAGCCCTTGAAGGTGCCGGATTTCGCTGGGTCAGCGGCGCTCATATTAAACGGTCTCCTGGCCGGCTGGCCGGGCGGTCCGTCTACAAGGAAATTTGCCAAGAGGGAACGGCCACAGCCAGCGGTGTCGCTAGCTGCAAATAATGATGGTGATAATGATGTTCCGTGTGGCCGTCATCATGGCAAGGGTTATGGACCGGTTTCATCAGAGCGGTCAAGATCACTTTTTCATGCAAACAGTCCTTCCTTCAGGTTCTGGCGTTGGCGCACCGGCCGGGAACCTTTAATCTGACGCTGCGGGAATCAAGGAGGGGCTTTCCGATGCACAGGACAGATCATGCGAGCCGGTACATTCGACACGCGGCACTGATCACGCTGACAACAGCGGTGATCGCGATACAGCCCATGGCCGGATTTGCCCAATCGGCTCCGGCACCAACCTCAAAGCCGCAACGTACCGCGGAAAACGTGGAAGTCCCGGCGCCCGTCTTCCTGGAACCGGAAACGCCAATCGCCAAAGCGCTGCAAGCGGCGATGTCACCGGATGTCTCGGAAAAAGCTGTCCTGTTTTACGGGCAGAGGGCGTTTGCTCCGATCTGGTTTTCCGCGGAAGGCATGAGCGAAAACGCGCATTTGGCCGTTGCGGCGATGGCGGCAGCCAACGAGCACGCGCTCAATCCGGAAAATTATGGCCCGCTGGGTCTAGTGGATATGGCTTCCTCTGCCCAGACAGCAGACGACTGGGCTCAGTTTGAGCTGGAACTCACCAAGCAGTATCTGCGCTATGCCACGCACCTCTCCTCCGGCCGTGTTCAGCCTAACAAGGTCAACAAGGCCCTGAACCTCTTTCCGGACCGTCCAGACCCAACCATGCTGCTTGAACAGGCTGTGGAGGCGATTGACTTTAGCGCGTTCCTGGAGGGTCTTGCACCAAGGTCAGATAATTACGCGCGCTTGAAACGGCGTCTTGCCCAGTATCGCGAAAAAGCAGCGACAGGCCCCTTCACCAGTGTTCCGGACGGAGATGTGCTCAAGCCCGGCATGAGCGATCCGCGTGTTGCTGCGCTCCGGCAGCGGCTGATTGAAGAAGACATTCCCGGAGCAGCCGAACACAGCGGCGATGTTTACGACGGTGTTCTCATCGAAGCCGTCACAACCTTCCAGGATCACCACGGCCTAGCCAACGATGGCGTCATCGGCAAGGAAACCCTCGCCCGCTTGAACATTCCCTTGGAAGAAAAACTGGTCCAGATGGAGCTCAACATGGAGCGCCGGCGCTGGATGCGGGACGATCTCGGCAGCTTTTATGTGTTCGTCAACCTGGCCGACCAGGAGCTCAAAGTGGTCAAGGAGGGCAAGACCATCCACACCGCGCCGGTGGTAGTTGGCAAGCCTTACCACGCCACACCGGTGTTTTCCGATACGCTCGACTACGTGGAGATCAATCCCTTTTGGAACGTCCCCTATTCCATTGCCACGTCCGAGTATCTGCCGAAGCTGAAGCAAAATCCCTCCGCTCTTACGAGCAAAAACATCCGGGTGTTCCGGGACGGGACAGAAATCGCCCCAACGCAGGTAGCCTGGAACAGCTATGCGCGCGGCAATTTCCCCTTCCGGCTGCGGCAGGATCCGGGAAACAGCAATGCGCTCGGCCGGATCAAGTTCATGTTCCCGAACGAGTTCAACATCTACATCCACGACACTCCATCAAAATCCCTGTTTTCCCGGGCCGAACGGGCCTTCAGCCATGGTTGCATCCGGGTATCAGATCCCTTTGCACTCGCTGATGTCCTGTTGGCCCATAAGAATGCGGATGAAGGGCATTGGGAGAAAATTCGGGATTCAGAAAAGCGGACCGTCGTCAAACCCAGCGTGCCGATCGAAGTACACCTCACCTATCTGACTGCATGGATGAACAAGGACGGTTCGACTCACTTCAGAAAAGACATTTATGGCCGGGACGAGAAGCTTCTGGACGCGCTACGGACCGCCATGACAGAGAATCTATAGATATTTTCTCTAATTTATCAATATCTTGAATGAAGTTCATAAACCTGAACGGTAGCTGAATACGCCACTCAGCATGGGTTCAAGGCGCAAAAATTATTCTCCGGATCAACAACACAGCGTTGCCTTCTGGAGAAAGAAAATGTTGAACCGCCTTTTTGTGATCATCTTCCTGGCTATTGTCCTCGGCGGTCCGTTCATCGCGCTCTTGGCGATTACGGACGGAACAAAGGCATTCGGCAACGAAGTTCAACAGAAAAGCGTTTGCCTGATGACCGGAACCGGTTGTGGAAACGGAAACCTGGTTGTCACCGTTGCCAGCCGCATATAAAAGCGCCAAAGAACACGGATGTTCTTTGATTGCGTCCCACAACGAAGTTTGGCAAGGTCTCTAGATGGACTACAAAGCGCTGGAAGAAAAAGCGGAAACTGCCGCAGAATTCATGAAGCTGATGGCTTCCGCGCCCCGTTTGCTACTGATGTGCCATGTGATGGACGAAGAGCGCAGCGTTGGTGAACTGGCCGAGAAGACCGGTATGCGCATGCCGACTGTCTCTCAGCAGCTTGCTCTTTTACGCGCGCAAGGGCTTGTTTCAACACGACGCGAAGGCACCACCATCTATTACCGGCTGGCCAGCGAACCGGTCAAAGATGTGATGGCCATGCTTTACAAGCATTTTTGTGCGGACGCCGAACTGCCGGTCGCCCACCATCTCGAAACGCTTGAAGGTGACAAGCAGGGCTCACGCCAATAAGGCGCAAGCTGCGGCCTCCCGACTTAGCTCTCCAAGTAGTCTCCACAGCGCGGTGGTTCCTGGGTTCCCCAAGGCATCAACGGCACGGTCGATGTTGAATTCTTCGGGCTACCTTCGATCAGCTTGTCGGAATAGACCATATAAACGAGCGTATTCCGCGTCACATCGCAGCCGCGCACGATCCGCATCTTCTTGAACATGAACGAACGGCCCTGGCGGAACATTTCTTCGCCTTGCTCGAAGTTTTCCTTGATCTGCACCGGGCCGACCTGACGGCATGCGAGCGATACATCAGAGACTTCTTCTGCAACACCCAGCCAACCGGAAACCCCGCCCTTTTCCGGAACGGTGAAGTGGCAGGACACTCCGTCAATCAGCGGGTCATCGATGGCATAGGTCGCCAGCTTGTGGTCCGGGGTCAAAAACTTCCAGACGGTCGATTTTTTGAAGATCAGATCCGGTTCATCGTTGGCAAGTGCCGGGGCAGCGGCCTGCATACAAAGGGTGAGAAAGAGGATGGCTGCAGTGCGGAACCGCATGATAAAACTCCAAGTGTCGAAAAAGTTGACTTCAATGTGGGAACCGACTGCAAGGTATCAAGCAGCGGAGGCCTTAGAAAGCAAAACCGCCCGGGCCATGATAGGACCCGAGCGGTATTTATCGAGTATTGCCTGCTGTTTAGGCGCCGGCTTTTTCCAGAACCTTCTCGTCCTGGTCAATCTCTTCTTCCAAAAGGAGTTCATCGTCCGGAGCCGCCTCTTCACCGACAGCGAGCAGAGACGCTGCAAAGTCACTGTCAGTTACGAGTTCATTTGAAGCTTCTGAAGGTGCTTCTGCGGTCTCGCCCGTGTCTTGTTCAACATCCGCGCTAGAGTCGTCTGCAACTATCTCATCGACGGCCACTGGCTCATCTACTGCTGAGGCGACTTCCGTTTTCTGAGAAACCGGCGATGTGCGGGTCAGCGCATCTTCCAGATCGTCGCAACGTTCCCGTGTCCAGATCTGCGGCTGGTCCAGCCCCTGCGCTTCATCATACGCCCTTGCGACGTTGAACGGCAGGTGCGCATCAAAGAGCAGCGCGCTGCCAAATCTCGGCTGAAGCGCATCGTTGAGGGATTGGAAGGTGTCGTGCAGGCCCAACTTGCTCTCGGCACAAGCTGCAGCCGCATCGCGCAAAGTCACGACATAATCGCGGGTTGTTTCAATCGCGGTTGCGACGGCTGCAGACCCGATTGCCGGACGGCCATGGCCTGGGACCAACGCAGAAGGCCGGAACGCCATGATCCGGTCCAGTGCCCGCGGCCAATCGGCAAGGTGCGCGTCGCCGCAATAAGGAGCAGTGTTTGATTGAACCAGACCGCCAGCATAGAGCACGGAATTGTCTGAGACCCAAACGACGAGATCACCCATGGTGTGTCCCCGTCCAAGATGCATCAAACGCACTTCGCGGCCGCCAAGATCGATCGACATGGATGATGCGATTGTCATGGTCGGCATCGCCAGCGCCGGGAGCGCATGACCAGCAGGATAAAAGTCCGGATACCGGGCTTTCAGAACTTCACGATCATCAAGACCGCGGGTTTCCATCATGCGTTTGGTCAGATCAGACGCGATCACCTCGCCAGCCTCAAAGGCTGCGGCACCAGCCGTGCTGTCGCCATGGAAATGCGTCAGCAGCAGGACCTTGATCGGTTTGTCAGAGATCTCGCGGATCTTCTTGAGGAAAATCTGGCCGAGTTCTTCCGTCGGCTGGGCGTCGATAACCAGAAGACCGCGCTCGCCAACGATCACACCGGTGTTCGGACATCCTTCGGCAGAAATGGCATAGCACCCGGATCCAAGGTCATGGATCTTCGCGTCTTGTCCGAGTTCACGTTCAGATGATGTGTCTGCCGTAGTCATGACAGCCTCGCTTTCCTGCCAGCCAACCCGATGAGCAATTCACCGGTCTCAGGGTGTGAATATGTTCTTGCCACACCAGCGTCACTTGTTACGGCATCGATTCGCAAATTTTGGTGCATTATTTCGTTAAACGTTTCTTTCTTATCAACAGATAGGTCCAGTAATTGCGCCTCATACAGGCATTTCTATGGCATTGAACCGGACAACGAGAAGCAAACGCTCCGTAGATTTGCAAAATGACCGCCGAGTGCTTTCCCCTCTGTTTTGACCAGCTATACTTCTGCTTGGTTACCATTGAGGCCCTGATCACCGAAAACCAATCGGCTTGACGGGGTGCTGCGCCTCTCCAGCATGCGATCCGTATCTTGCGTGAAGCATGTCCCAACAAGACCTGAGTTCTCATGCCCAAAACCAGCAATGCGCCCCAAGAAACAGCAGTGCTGAAACTCAATGAGTTTCTTCCCTACCGGCTGAACCATCTGGCAGAGACCGTCAGCCGGTCGCTGTCCAAGATCTACGCGGATGATTTCGGGATCGGGATCCCGGAATGGCGCGTGGTGGCAACACTCGGCGAACATGTAGCAATGACAGCGCGCGACATCGGCAAAGCGACGTCCATGCACAAAACGAAGGTGAGCCGCGCCGTCGCCGCTCTGGAGAAAAAAGGACATCTCAGCCGCGGCGCGAACCCGGATGACCAGCGCGAACAACTCTTGCAACTCACCGATAATGGCCGTGCCATGTATGAGGACCTCGTGCCAAAAGCGTTGGGCTATTCCCGTCACTTGGAAGCGGCCTTGAGCGAAGAGCAGCGCATCGCTCTGGACGAGATCTTTCAACGTCTTCATGCCGCTGCGGAAAAATAAGCCTGCCGCCCTGCCCGCCATTAACCGAACATGAGAGCTTTCCTTGATATGGGTTGGCTTCGAGAGGATACTGGTCTGGCTGTTTGAGCAGCAAGGCGCGGGGATGATATGCGCCGGTGGGGAAAAGTGATGAAGCTTCGCAGTCATGCCGCGTTTTTGGCAATGTCATGCGCGCTGGCGTTTGCGCCGGTGCAACTGCTTATTGCTGTCCCGGCAGAGGCTGCAAGCTGTGCCAGCTTGACATCGGAACTGCGGCAACTTCAGTCTCGCGGCAACCGTCCGTCCGCGGGTGCTCAAAAATGGCAAACCGCTAAAAGCCAGCAGCAAAAGGCCCTCAGCGCGGCAGAGCGGGACTTCAGCTATCTTGGTTGCAACAGCAACGCCAGTCCGCAGTGCCAGGCACTGTCTGGCAAAGTTCAGCGCATGCGTTCCAATTTAAGAGCCATCGATCGTCAATTGGCAAAGGCAGGTGGTGGAAACGCCAGCAATCAAAAACGCATCCGGCAGGTACAGGCGGCCCTCAAGCGCCAAAGCTGCGGCGCCCCGGCAAATACGCGCAATGCGGCCGCCAATCCGAACTCTGGAGATGCGCCGCGTTCGCTGCTGGCCCGTCTTTTCAACCCGCAGCAAACGCCGGCTCAAACCAAGCAACAAGGGTCTGCTCAAAGCACCAAGAAACGCACCAATTCCAGCGGCAAGCGCAGGATCCCATCTGGCGGAACGTTTCGGACCCTGTGTGTGCGCACGTGCGATGGGTATTTTTTCCCGGTCAGTTTTGCGACCGGAAAACGACAGTTTGCCAATGATGCTGCCCGCTGCAACGAGATTTGCCCAGCCTCTGAAACCGAGCTCTACGTCTACAAGAACCCGGGCGGCGACCGGTCCGACATGATGTCGCTCGCAGGTGATCTTTATTCCGAACAACCGTTTGCTGATCGTTACAAAAGCGAGTTTGTCGAGGGATGCAGCTGCCGGCTGACGGGGAAGGCGAAGAGCCGCTCTGGCTGGACAGAAGTCAGTAACCCCGGCGCATCCGGACGGCGAATTGCGTTTTCAGACATCAGCAGTGGGCTGCCGCCAAGCTACACAGCTGAAAACATCCGCACTTCGAGGCCGGTGAATCTTGATTCCAACTCAACGCTGTCCCGGACGCCGCTGACAAAAGAGCAACTGCCGGCCTATGAAGACCCTGACACCCGCGCGAACCTGGAAAAAGGTTTTGATGTGACAGCGTCGATCGCGAAAGCCGCTGAACAGCTCAAACCGGCTGCCACTGAAGGCGACGGTTCGAATGGCAAACCTGGTGAGCTGCCGTTGCTTGGAAATCGCAGATCTCTGGGGGATGAGAACCTTGAAACAGCTTCGATCCCGCCGGTCTTCAAGTCGGACGACCCGGGGTTCCGTCCGGCCCCGGATCGTGATGTCCCTGTCAGGGTAGTCGGTCCAGAATACTTTTACGCCCAATAAGCGGCAGCATTTCCTTCATGTCAGGACCGTGATCGAGACCCGTGAGCACACGGCGAAGCGGCATGAACAGCCCCCGCCCCTTGCGGCCGGTTTCCGCCTTCAGCGCAGATGTCCATGCCCCCCAGGTCTCTAGGGTCATTTCACCATCAGGAAGAAGCTCTTTTGCCTTGGCGATGAAATCCCGGTCTTCGTCTTCAATTCGGCTTTCAACCGGACCGCCGACAATCTGCCAATAGCCTTTGGCATCATTGACGGTTTCACAGTTGCCGCGAATGGCGGTCCAGAAGGCCTCGCCGCCGCCGACACCCATCTCATCGAGCCGATCCTTGGCATCTGCATACGGCATTTCATGCACAAGGCGCGCATTCAGGCCTTTGAGATCTTCCGGATCGAATTTGGCGGAGGACCGGGACACGCTGGTCAGATCGAATTTCTCCACTAGGGCGTCCATGCTTGGAACAGCTTCAACGGCTTGGCTGGTGCCGGTCAGGACAGCAAGCGAACAGACCGCCATCGCCTCAACACCGGATTCCCGCAGCGACCCGATCGACAAGGCCCCCTTGCGCTTTGAAAGCCCTTCGCCATCCCGCGTGGTCAGCAGATTATGGTGACCGAAGACAGGCGCTTTTGCGCCCAGTGCCTCGAAGATCGCGATCTGGACACCGGTGTTCGACACATGATCCTCACCGCGGATGATATGGGACACCCCCATATCGATATCGTCGACAATCGATGGCAACGTGTAGAGAAACGTGCCGTCCGCGCGGATCAGGACCGGATCGGACATGGAGGCCAAGTCTACCGTTTGGTCACCACGGCAAAGATCGTTCCACGACACTTCGGTGCGTTTGGTCTGGAACGGATCGCCATCATGGTTCGGCAGAACAAACCGCCAATGCGGCTTGCGGCCTTCCGCTTCAAACGCAGCCCGCTCTTCCTCTGTCTGCTTCAGGCCGGCGCGGTCATAGACCGGAGGGCGGCCAAGCGCGCGCTGGCGGGAGCGACGACGCTCCAGCTCGTCTGGTGTTTCGTAGCACGGGTACAAAAGGCCTGCGGTTTTCAACTTTTCCGCAGCCGCCTCATAGGCAGCCACCCGGTCAGATTGCCGCTCAATCACGTCGGGTGAAATGCCGAGCCAGCGGAGATCGGTTTCGATCGCTTCCGCATACTCCTTCTTGGAGCGTTCAAGATCGGTGTCGTCGAAACGCAGGATGAAGCGCCCGCCCATCTTCTTGGCATAAAGCCAGTTATAGAGGGCCGGACGGCTATTGCCGATGTGAATGTGGCCGGTCGGAGACGGCGCGAAGCGTACAGTAACAGTCATGCGCCTCAGGTACCCGCCTCCCTTGAGCTCTGCAAGTGCAAATGGTGATTTTACCCCGTTTGGCCGGGCCAGATTTCAGCTTTTCAAGCCAACGGACCGTTTTGTCGGTCACGAAGCTTGCGCGACGCTATTGCAAGTCCACCTGTCATGAGCGCGCAGTACCCGCTCATCACCAGAAGCTGACGATCAAAGTCGACACCGGCATCGATAAGAACGCCGACCAAGCCCGGGCCAGCGGCCGACGAGAACACCATCAAAGCAAATGCGACAGAGCGGATCGCGCCGATATGACGGCTGCCATAAAGCTCCGGCCAGAGGGCACCGGACATTGCGGCGGTAAATCCGCTGCTGATGCCGAGAAGCCCCATGAACAAAAAGGCTGTTGGTGCGGCCGGGAGCAATGCAAGCACAAGACACCCGGAGAAGAGCGGCAGCAGCACGGCCGGAAGCAGTGCCCGCGCGGAATACCTGTCGATCAGCGGCCCAAGCACCAGCGCCGTGGCAATTGCAGTGCCGGCCATGACCGGAAAGGCGGAGGCGAAGAGCTCAAGCGGCCAGCCTCGCAACTCAGTCAGATACACCTGATTGAACAAGATGGCGGTTCCGATGAACGGCGGCGCCAGCACACCGGCTGTCAAAAGCCAGAAAATCGGGTCTCGCAGCGCCTCGCCGCGCGTCCATTGACGCCCTTCGATTGCCCCCGAGCCCTGTTCGTCTGATTGCGGGATGCGATCTTTGGCAAACAACAGGGCGAGCATAGGCAGCGCCCCAAGCACCATGATGCCGGCGGAAAGCGCCCAGCTGGTCCTCCATCCCACGACCGCCGAAATCAACACAAAACTGGCCGGAAACAAGCTCTCGGCAACGGGAAATCCCATCTGCGCGACAGACACCGCTCGGCCGCGCTGCGCTGAATACCAGCGGCCCATGGCGGTCATGGAGACGTGGGTCATCATGCCCTGCCCGGACAGCCGTAGTCCGAACAGCACCACAAACAACATGAAGACCGAATTCACCAGAGCCATCGACAGACAGAAAAGGCCAAGTGTGACGCATGTTGCGAGCCCGACAATGCGAAGGGGAAACACGTCGACGCTGCGTCCGATCCAGGGCAACGATAACGCGCTGGTTAGCGTCGCAGCCATGTAGAGAAGACCGAAATCACCGTGACTAAGATTGAATTCTTCGCGCAGGTGTCCCGATGAGAGTGCAATGTAAAAGGTCTGTCCGAACCCGGAAAATGCTGCCAGCAGAAACCCGCCGGCGAGCCAGCGGGCATTGGTTTGCAGAAACGTCAGATAGGTCATGCGTCTCCGCCGGATTGAAAAGCTCTAAGACCGGTCGCGGAAGCGGTTGGTGATCGGGTAGCGGCGGTCGCGGCCGAAATTGCGCTCCGTGATCTTGACACCGGGAGGGGCTTGTCTGCGTTTGTATTCAGCGATGTAGAGCAAATGCTCAATGCGATGAATCAGGTCACGGGAATGGCCACGTTTTTCGATTTCACCGACCGACATCTCTTTTTCGACCAGGCATTCCAGAATGTCGTCGAGCACGTCATACGGCGGCAAGGAATCCTGGTCCGTCTGGTTTTCACGTAGTTCGGCCGTCGGGACCTTGGTGATGATGTTGGACGGTATCACCTCACCCTCCGGTCCGAGCAGGCCCGCCGGTTTGTTGACGTTACGCCAGGCTGCCAGATGATAGACTTGGGTCTTGTAGAGATCCTTGATCGGATTGTAGCCGCCGTTCATGTCGCCATAGAGCGTTGCGTAGCCAACCGACATTTCGGACTTGTTGCCCGTGGTCATAACCATATGGCCGAACTTGTTGGAGACGGCCATCAGGATGACGCCGCGTGTTCGGGACTGAAGGTTCTCTTCCGTCACACCCGCTTCCGTGCCAGCGAACAGCCCGTCTAGTGCCTTGGTAAATCCTTCGACCGGCTCGGCAATCGGTACCGTGTCGTACCTTAGGCCCAGCGCCTTGGCGCAGTCCGCGGCATCCTTGATGCTTTCTTCCGAGGTGTAACGAAAGGGAAGCATGATGCTGTGCACCTTATCTGCCCCCAGCGCATCAACAGCCATCGCCGCGCAAATGGCAGAGTCGATGCCGCCCGAAAGGCCAAGCACGACACCTGGGAAGCCGTTCTTGGTGACATAATCACCAAGCCCGAGCACACAGGCCCGCCAGTTGGCTTCATCAAGATCGGGAAGCTTTGCCACCGGACCGCTGGTACAAACCCAAGTTTCGCCGGCCCTTTTCCAGTCGCTGATGCCGAGCGCTGTCTTAAACTGCGGCATCTGGAACGCAAGGCTCCGATCCGCCTGAAGGGCAAAGGATCCACCGTCAAAGACCAGCTCGTCCTGGCCGCCCAACTGATTGCAATAGACGAGCGGCAGATCTGTCTGAACCACACGGGCCACGACCACTTGCAGGCGCTCTTCGGCCCGGTTCTCCCAATAAGGGGATCCGTTCGGAACCAGAAGGATTTCCGCGCCGGTTTCCTCAAGGCACTCGCAGACCTCGTCGTTCCAAATGTCTTCGCAGATCGGCAACCCGATGCGCACACCACGGAAGTCAACGGGCCCAGGAAGCGGCCCTGCCTTGAACACGCGCTTTTCGTCAAAAACTCCGTAGTTTGGCAGATCACTCTTGTAGCGAACCGCCTTCACTTCGCCCTGATCGATGAGAAGGACGGCGTTGTGGAGATCGCCTGCATCGGAATACCACGGCGTTCCGAGGATAACCGCAGGTCCTCCATCGCCGGTCTCTTCGGCAAGCGCGCGCGCTGTTTCCATGCATTCACGGACAAAGGCCGGTTTCAGAACAAGATCTTCCGGCGGATAGCCGGCCAGCATCAGCTCTGACGTCAAAACCAGATCCGACTGCTGCGCTTTTGCGTCGGCACGCGCCTGACGGACAAGCTCCGCGTTCCCGGCGACGTCACCGACGGTCGGATTGAGCTGAGCAACGGCAAGGCGGAAGGAGTTGATGGTCATGAATCTCGTGCCGGAAAAAGAAGAGATCCGAGATGTACCGTCAAGAACAATGGGTTGCAATCATGCAAATGCTGAAACGAGCACCGGATTGGCCGCAACCACCTGGGAGGTGCGCCAGCTCAAAGAAGTGCGAGAGATTGGTCTTCGGCATCAGCAGGCTGATCCGGCGCCATTGAGGACAAGTCCAGCACACTGCCGCCTGTGTGGCCGGGCATCCCCGGCATGGAAATTCCCGTGCTACGTCCCTGCAGTTCCTGACGCTGTAGAATTTCGCCGATATGCCTGTAAAGAACTGCGGGCGCCACAGGTTTGGCGACAAGGCCATGAATACCGATATTAAGCGCTTCCAGGATGATCGGACGGCGCGCGTGGGCTGTGATCACAAGGACTGGCGTTGTCTTGATGATCGGGTCCGTGTCCTTGCGCAGGATTCTGAGGAAATCGGCGCCGCCAAACGGGCTCATGTTCCAATCGCACAAGACAATATCGGGTTTGCGGTCGACGACCAATTCAAGGGCTTCAGCCCCTTCGGTGGCCTCACAGATCGTGCGAACACCAAACCCTCCGACAACGGAGCGCAAGATCGTGCGCATGTGTGGATTGTCCTCCACCACCAGGCACGAAATCTTAGAAAGATCCCACGGTCCGCGCACGCTTCAAAATCCCCTACCCAGAGCGTCCGGTTGACGAGCACCGCCCCCTCTGCGGTGCAAATATCCCACGTCGCACATATGCATCTGGAGCCTTAACCGCCTGTTACCGCAGCGGGAGAATTGACAAAAATCGATATAAAAAAATGAGGGGCAGCCGAAGCTGCCCCTCAAAACTATCAAACACCGGAAAAGTGCGGTCTTAAGCGCTCGCAGCCAGGGGTTCTTTCTGCTTGCCGTCTTTCTCTTTCTTGAGGTTTTCAGCGATCAGGAAAGCCAGCTCAAGAGCCTGGTCCGCATTGAGACGCGGATCGCAATGGGTGTGGTAGCGATCACCGAGTTGCTCTTCGGTCAGGGCCCGGGCACCGCCGGTGCATTCGGTGACGTTCCGGCCGGTCATCTCAACGTGTACGCCACCCGCATGGGTTCCTTCCGCACGGTGAACGGCGAAGAAGGCTTCCACCTCCTTCAAGATCCGGTCGAACGGCCGGGTTTTGTAGCCACCGGCAGAAATTGTGTTGCCATGCATCGGGTCACATGACCAAACCACCGACTTGCCTTCCCGCTCAACAGCACGCACGAGCTGCGGCAGATGATCGAACACCTTGTCGGAGCCGAAACGGGCGATCAAGGTGAGACGGCCTGGCTCATTGTCCGGGTTCAAAGCGTCAATCAGCTCCAGAAGGCCATCCGGCGTCAGGGACGGACCACACTTCAGGCCAATCGGGTTTTTGATGCCGCGGAAAAACTCGACATGCGCATGGTCTGGTTGGCGGGTCCGGTCGCCGATCCACAGCATGTGGCCGGACGTTGCGTACCAGTCACCGGACGTCGAGTCGACGCGGGTCAGAGCTTCTTCATAACCCAGCAAAAGTGCTTCGTGGCTGGTGAAGAAATCTGTGCCGCGCAGTTGTGGAACGCTGTCGCCATTAATGCCGCATGCTCGCATGAAAGCGAGCGACTCGCTGATGCGGTCTGCCAATTCCTTGTAACGGTGGCCCTGCGGGCTGTCGGTGATGAAACCGAGCATCCACTGATGCACCTGGTCCAGATTGGCAAACCCACCTTGCGAGAAGGCACGCAGCAAGTTCAGCGTTGCCGCCGACTGACGGTACGCCATCGACATACGGGTCGGATCCGGAATACGGCTGTCCGAGGTGAAGTTGATGTCGTTAATGATGTCACCGCGGTAGCTCGGCAACTCAACATCACCCTTCTTCTCGATATTGGAAGAGCGCGGCTTGGCGAACTGACCGGCGATCCGGCCAACCTTCACCACCGGCTGGCTCGCTGCATAGGTCAGCACAACCGCCATCTGCAGAAACACACGGAAGAAGTCACGAATGTGGTCCGGATGGTGTTCGGCAAAGCTTTCGGCGCAGTCACCGCCTTGCAGCAGAAACCCCTTGCCGTTGGCAACATCCGCAAGCTGGCTCTTCAGAGCCCGCGCTTCACCGGCAAACACCAGCGGCGGATAGGTCGACAGGCGCTGCTCAACATCTGTCAAAGCTGCCTGATCAGGATATTCCGGGACCTGCAGGATCGGTTTTGATCTCCAGCTGTCCGGGCTCCACTTGTCCGCCATATTACCAACTCCTCATCGGGACGGTCTGTTCAATTCGAACTCCAGACACACGTCCCGCGATATTTTTGTTCGTTTCCGCCCACTCAAACAGAGCAAACGTGCGGCCTTATACACGGCGTTCAGCCTGATTGCCACCCACGCTTCGCCGCAAAAATGCCCCTTACGGAACGCTGGCCAAATAGTGTTGCCCAAAGCCCACGGGCGATTGCGGCGTATCAAGGTTTTGACGATCAGATCACCCTAAACTTGGCCGACGCTAGCCAGGGAAACCAGCCATGCCGAACCGACCACTCGAACACAGCCACCAGCCTCATGATATCGCCGACAGATTGGCGCGGGGGCCGGATACGAGCTATTTGCGCGACTGGGTCTATGGCGGCATCGACGGCGCTGTGACCACCTTTGCCATTGTTGCCGGTTCTGTCGGAGCCAACTTATCAACACGGATCATCTTGATCCTTGGTGTTGCCAATCTCTTAGCCGACGGCTTTTCAATGGCCGCTGCCAATTATAGCGGCTCCAAGTCCGAGAATGAAGACTTTCAAAGGCTTCGTGCGATCGAGGAAAAACACATCCAGGTTGAACCGGATGGAGAACGCGAGGAAATCAGACAGATCTTCAAGGCCAAGGGGTACGAGGGCGATGATCTGGACGACATCGTGCGCCTGGTAACGTCCAACCGGACCACCTGGATTGAAACCATGATGTTGGCCGAGTATGGCGTTTCGGATGGAGGTCGCGCGCCCTTGAAAGCAGCGCTCTATACCTTCGCCGCCTTCGTCCTATTCGGTGCACTGCCGCTCCTGCCCTTTCTCGCTGACATTGAGGCAAGCGCCGCGCTTGCGTCCGGTCTCACCGCATGCGCTTTCTTCGCGATCGGGTCTTTGAGAGCCCGCTGGTCGCAGCGGCACTGGGTTGGCTGCGGGCTGGAAACAACGGCTATCGGCATGGTGGCCGCGGCCATCGCCTTTCTTGCCGGCCATGGCCTGCAGCAAGTGTTCGGCGGGTGAGGCAGGCAGGAACGCCCACCCCAATCAATGGATCAAACCGATCTTGAGTGCTGCTCATCTCAGGCGAAAAGGAAATCGCCGGCCGTCAGATCCGGTAAGGAAGGACGCCAGCCTGTATCAAGGCGCAATGTCTCGCTACCAAACTCAATTCTGACATCGGTCCACCAACCATTGGCCGTTATGGAAAGATCGGAGAATTGCGTCACGCCGGCACCGCTCACATCGATCTTGTCGATCCCGATCTCAAAATCCTTGATCTCATCTGCACCTTCACCGGTTGAAAAGACAAAGATATCGGCGCCAGCCCCGCCATAAAGGATGTCTGCACCGGCTCCGCCACCTATGACATCGTCTCCAGCGCCACCTTCCAGTGTGTCGTTTCCAGCCCCGCCGAGCAACCGGTCTGCGCCGCCCTCGCCTTTCAGGTGATCGTCCCCCGCAAATCCCTCAAGCGCATCCTTGCCGGATTTGCCCGCAAGCAAATCGTCTTTGCTGGAGCCAAGGATGAAGGCATCGTCGCCCTGATGGCCAGTTGGATCAAACAAGGGGTTTATGTCTTCAACCCAGACAACGCCGCGGGTGAGATCGGACAGGTCCGAGACGATGACAACGCTGTCACGCGACATCTCGGTGTAGAATTCTGATCCGGCGATTGCCTCAACAACCTGTTTGTAGTTGGACGGCAAATGAGCAGTCCAGGCGATCAGGTTGGTTATGTTGCCGCCATCCCAATAGGCGGGTGTTGCATAGAAATCGTTGAAAAGCACCAGATTGCTCGTCTCATACGCGTAGTCGGTATCGTTGCCAAAGAGGTTGATCTGGCCTTCGGAAATGACCGAGGGAACCGGATCATTTTCAATATCCACGCTGAGCACTTCCGCGCCGCTGTCCAATACGGAGGCGCCGTCTTCCGGCGTATAATGAGCTGCGAAACCGATATAGTCGGCGGCTTTGTAAAACCCGTCGAAAAAATCATCGCTGCGCTCGGCCATGTTGGTGACAGCACCACCGCCAAGCGAATGACCCGTTACGATCAAGTCTGCTGCGGTGAGACCGTTGGATTTCAGAAGCGTCTTTATGGCCCCCATCAACTCCGGAAACGCCCCGAAAGCATAGTTCGGATCTGCGCTCAGGAATTCCAGGTAATCGATAACGTCGCCAACCGTATCGCTGATGATGTTGTCGATCGTGCCAGTCGTTCCTCGAAAAGCCAAACCGATCTGGGTGATGGCACCGGTCTCATCAAATCTAGCCAGCACATCGGCCTGGGCATCCTTGAACTGGGTCGTTTCGCCTTGAAATGTGCCGTTCCGGTCAATGTCTGCCGCCAGGATGCCGAGATCATCAGGGGTGAGCACCGTCCACCCTTTGGCTTCGATTTCTTGCCTTGCAGCCTCTTCACTGTTGCCTGGCTGCAGGATGTCCTCAATGCCGTGAAAGCTGTAGATCATTAGATCCCGCGCTTCCGACACGAGATCCAGAGCCTCTTGCCCCTTGTACTCAAAGAAACCCATGCACTCCTCCCTAGATTGCATTTTTGATATATGCAATCAATTATCAGGAGCTTCAGTTTACGTAAAGGGAAATTTAAATTTGCGTACGCGCAGGCCTCCGCCCGATATGGCGGCACCTTGGGATCGGGAGATCCCCCGAAATATTTTTTCATTAAAACAGAAGGTTAAGCAGATATCAGGGTCAGCTTCTGGCGTTCAATCTGGTCGTCAAACAGTTGCAAAAGCTTCGTGTCGATCTTGACCGCTCTGGGGTAAAGCGGCGCTGCCCGGTCCTGAAGGACAGGAACATGCCAGCCGTCGGTTGTGTCGAAGAAGTGGCTAACGCCCTCCTCGCCCCAGATCTGATGAAACCCGGCTAAAACGCAGTCGAGATAACTTTGCAGGATCGGGTGCCGGTCGCATCCCCAGCGTTCGTTTTCCGGCGTTGCCTTGAAGAGAAACAGCTCTTCCGGTCCCGGTTTGCTCTCCGCCTCACACCGGAAGGACGTGCCGATCTGCCCAATCTTTTCATACCGGCTCTCACGCTGCTCCAGGGCCTGCAACCGGCTTTGCTGCTCCCGGGTCATCACGCCCCGGATTTCCGACCCCGGCTCCTGACGTACACTCAAGGCACATCGGCCCTGACCGTTTTCCCAGACGCCGCACACACGCCACTCCCGGACCCAGCCTTTCAATCGCCCGGGAATGATCTCGGCCCCATCAGGTACCGTTGCGGCGTTGACGAGGGACCCATATCCAAAATATGTGATTGTGATCATTTTTGTTTTACATCCAATCGATTGCGTCCCGTGACCGGAAAGGCTCCCCATGATCGTCCCTTCCCTCAGCCAGAACGAAATAGACCTGATGCGGGACGAGACCCCCGGTGTAAACAGATGCATTCACTTTAACAATGCCGGAACAGGTCTTGCTGCAACACCGGTTTTGGATGCTGTCAAACACCATCTTGATCTGGAAGCCACGCTCGGTGGATATGAGGCAGCCGCGGCGGCGCAGTCGGAAACGAACGCATTTTATACATCGATTGCGGCGCTGATCGGATCCACTCCGAACGAGATCGCCTTCATCGAAAATGCAACCCGCGCATGGGATATGGCGTTTTACGGGATCGACTTCCGTAAAGGTGACCGTGTCATCACAGGACGCGCTGAATACGTCTCCAATTACGTGGCACTTCTGCAGATGAAGAAGCGGAAGGGCATTGAAATCGATCTCATCGAAGATGACGAGACCGGACAGATCGATCTCAAGGCTTTGGAGGCAGCCGTCACGCCAAAAACACGCCTGATCGCCCTGACCCACATTCCGACCTTTTCCGGGCTGATCAATCCGGCAGAAGATGTCGGCCAGATTGCTGCCCGGCACAAACTTCTTTACCTCCTCGATGCCTGCCAATCTGCCGGACAGATCCCGCTCAACATCAAGGAAATCGGGTGCCAGATGCTCTCGGGCACTGGCCGCAAGTATCTGCGGGGACCGCGCGGAACAGGTTTTCTTTATGTCAGTGACGAAGTTCTCGATCAGGTGGAACCGCCCTTTGTAGATCTCCAGGCGACCGAATGGCTGGACGAGTCCTCTTACCGTTTGGCACCGCATGCACAGCGCTATGAGAACTGGGAACGTTATGTCGCCGGGCAGGTCGGCCTGGGCGTTGCCACCAGCTACGCTATCGGCTTCGGGATGGACCGGATCGGCGCCCGAATTTGTGCCTTGGGCGCGCAGCTCCGCTCCGAACTTTCCGCTGTTCCTGGTATCACCCTTCATGACAAAGGCGCGCGGAAAGGCGGCATCGTGACCTTCGCTGTTGATGGAGAGACGCCGGCGGCAACGAAGGCGCGGCTTGCCGATCACCATATCAATGTCTCGGTCAGTCAGGCAAGCTCAGCCCGGATTGACTTGCCGATGCGCGGTCTGGACGCGGTGGTTCGCGCCTCGCTGCACGCTTTCAATACGGAGAGCGAGCTGGAACTTATGGTGAAGCTCCTGGCAGATTAGAAGCGGCCCAATTCTTAAACAAACAGTGTCGTAAAGTGTTGAAAACATCGGGTTCCAAGCACTCTTCCGTAAGGAATCTCCCGTAGGATATACGCTGATCGTTTAATCCGCTTGGATAGTGAGAAAGACCAGCGTTCTTTGCGGACAGGAGGAGAGTGCCGGACGCATGACGACACGACAGGCGCAACCTGACCGCGGGCCTATCCCCGGTTCCGGCAGCGGCACCGTATCCGGCCGTCAAATCACCATGTGGGTCTATGGGCTCGCAGCCTTACTGATAGTCTTGTCCAGCGGCGCACTCACCCTGATCGCACAGTTCGCGTGGCGGGCCGCCGACCGGCATGCACTTGAAACAGCGCAAATGCGTTTCCTCGACACTGTGGAAGATCAGTATTGGGAAATTGCCCGCCACCAGATGACCGCCATCCAGCACCAAGATGTTCAAGCGATGCTGACAGGCCCAATGGACAGGTCTGCCGTCACCACCTCCATATTGAACCGCTTCAAAGCTGTCAGTGATCTGGAGCGCACCTATCTCTTGGAAGAGAACGGTGACCTCATGGCTCTTTCAGAAACGGTTGGTCACAATCAGATCGGATCATCCACCCCATCGGAAGACACCGAAAAACTGTCTGAGCTCTTCACCGCTGCCTTCCGGTCTCCAAGCTTCCCGCGGCGCGACCGCCCTCAGGGCCCCTTCCCGCCGCCACGTGCCATGTTTGACGCCTCCATCGCGGCTCTGGCCGTGATCGATGGCACCCCCGCTTTGCTGAGCGCGGTTCCGGTTGAGATGGAAACACCGCTGACCGCACTCTCAGACGCCAATCCCCGGTTGCTTGTCAGCGTCTACTCCCTTGGGGAGGCCTGGTTTCAGTCGATGTCGGATCACTATGGGTTTCGTGATCTGACCTTCACCGAAGGTGCGCCTGCCCGCGAACACCCGACGCAACTGCGGGCCTATGGTCCGGACGGCAGCCTTGTCGGCTATTTTCAATGGGACCATTCCAAACCCGGTTTGAGGGTCTGGATGCGCGCCCTTCCACTGATCGTGATCCTGGCGGTTTTGATTGCGGCAATTTCTGTGATTGTCGCCCGCAGGATTGGCCGCTTGTCTTCAACGCTGGAACAAAGCGAACGCCGCAATCATTACTTTGCGCATCACGACAGCCTGACCGGTCTGCCGAACCGGCACCACTTTTCTGACCGCCTTGCCTACGCAATCGATGGCCTTCCCGAAAAAGGGTTTGCTGTCATTGCGTGTGACCTCGACAAATTCAAACCTGTTAACGACACACACGGTCATGAGGCCGGAGATATCGTGTTGCGCGTGACGGCCTCGCGATTGCAGGACATTATCAGCGACAAGGGTGTGGTCGGGCGCATTGGCGGCGACGAATTTGTCATCTTACTGATGATGTATCGGGATCAGGCGGAGCTTGAGACAATTGCCAATGAGATTCTGGCTTCCGTCGCAGAGCCGATTGAAATCAGTCCAGAACAAAGTGTGAGTATCGGCATCAGTCTTGGCATTGCGCTGGCTCCAGACTCAGGGATGTCTGAAAAACATCTAATCCGGGCAGCTGATACAGCGCTCTACCGTGCCAAAGATGCAGGCAGAAACGCTTTTGCCTTTGCACATGCGGAACCTGACACTGTATTCGATCGCCGAGGCGAAACGGATCGCCGCGCGAAGAGTGCGGGTTGAGTTTAATTTCAGAATTTACTTAAAGTTGCTCTACCGTATCAGAAGTCACTCTGGAACAATCGCTTTTTTTAATATTTGCGCCCGACTCTCTCGGGTCATCACCACTACTAATTAACACTTTCCAAGCTAGGATTAGTGCCTGAACGCCTCAGAGACAGCCGGGGTCCCGCCAGCTAAACGCTAGGGAACTTTGGAGGGGCACTGTCTTGACGGAAGGCGAACGAAACAAAGGTGCTCCGCCGGTTGTTTAGTGGCCATTTAAAAGGCCGGCGAAGGTGGGAAGAACAAACGTTGGCGGAATTTCGACGGAGATACTCAGACAAATCGGACAGTGAGTCCCGTATCCATATCTCAAGACTTGCCTTTCTTCTGGCAGCTCTTTTGATCGCGGTTACATCGGCCTCACTGGTGTTCGTTGGTTTTGTCGCCTCTCATGCATCCACCCAGCAAGCTATTGCCAACGAAGAGCGCCTGTTCCGCAATGCCCTGGAGGAACGGCTCCGGGACATTGTCCGTGAACAACGCACCGTGACCGTATCCGATGAGACCGTCCGGAAACTGGTCCGGACGTTCGATCCGGTCTATGCCCGCCAGCACTTCCACGCGCTCTGGTCCAGGTACCGGCACAACAAGGTCATCCTGATCTCGGGAAACAATCAGGTTTTGGCCGAGTCATTTCAGGACTACACCCACATAACCAAACGCCCGTCGAGTGAGACGCCCGCATTGGCCCCGGTCATCCGCAAGACGCAGGCTCTCTTCGCGGCCAATCGCGTCCGCGTGCCCGGCGGGTTTGGCCACCGGTCACTTCAAGGCCTGGATACAGATCAATATGCGTTGATGGGCGTTATTCGGCTTGATGGCAAACCGGCACTTTTCTCCGCGATGCCCATCATGCCCGATGAGTACACCGCGACCCTACCTGACGGTGGGCCGACCTTGATGATCTCGGTGAAATACATTGACGACGCACTTCTGGAACGCCTGAACTCGCAGTTGAACTTCGCCCGGCTCCGTTTTGAGCCCAGGGCATTTGAGCCTGAAGACGGCCCTTCGCATCTGGTCACAAGCGAGGAAGGCGTTGATGTCGGCTCTTTCCGATGGGAAAGCCAGACCGTTATCGACTCGATCTGGCCGACGGTCATTCCGGTCATTGCTATGCTCAGCCTGACTTTGGGAGCGCTTGCGTTCGGGATTGCCTGGCGGATCGGCCAATTGACCCGGTCACTTCAAAAGAGCGAGGAGCAGAACCGCTACCTGGCTCTGCACGACAATCTGTCAGGCCTTGCCAACCGGCTACAGTTTAACCGGGTGCTCGAAACCTCAGCTGCCGAACTGCCGCAGAAACGGTTTGCTGTCTTGCATTGCGACCTCGACAAATTCAAAGCAGTCAACGACACCTACGGGCATGCTGCTGGTGACACCGTGATCAAGATCATGGCCAAACGTCTCAACGAAACTGTCGGCAAGCCAGGTTTGGTCTGCCGGATCGGCGGTGACGAATTCATGGTGATTTACCGCGGAGGCACAAGCCGCAAGGAGTTGGACACACTTTGCCGCGCGTTGATCAACAAGGCGCTCTTGCCCATTCAAATCGAAGGCGGCAATACGGCGCATGTCGGACTGAGTATCGGCGTAGCCGTTGCCCCAGCGGATGGTACGGAACCGGAAGACTTGGTTGCCCGTTCTGATGCTGCACTGTACCGGGCAAAAGATCGCGGGCGTGGTGTGCACGCGTTCTACGAGGATCTGTTGAAGGACACCTTCATCCAGGAAGATGCCGCTCCAGCGAAAACCGGATTGTCTTCGCTCAGCGCCTGATCTTGTTCCGTTCAATAAAAGCCGCCGCAAACGCTTGCAGCGGCTTTTTTGTGTTGGCATCAGCGGCTTCGTGATCAGCCGCGCAAGCGTTCTGTTGGCTCGCGCATTGTCACGAGTTCTTCCGCTGCGGTCGGGTGCACCGCGATCGTCCTGTCAAAGTCAGCTTTGGTTGCGCCCATCTCAAGCGTTATTCCAAGGATTTGCGCAAGCTCACCAGCGTCTGGGCCAACAATGTGAACCCCAAGCACTTTTTGGCTGTCCGCATCGACGATCATCTTCATGAGCATCTTCTCATCCCGGCCAGACAGCGTATGCTTCATTGGCCGGAAGCTGGACTTGTAAATGTCCAGGTTCGGTGTGCGCTCCAGCGCTTCTTCCTGTGTCAGACCGACTGTGCCCATTTCCGGCTGAGAAAACACTGCTGTCGCTATGAGGCTGTGATCCACCGTCCAGGGTTTGTTGCCGAATACGGTGTCCGCGAACGCATGGCCTTCCCGGATTGCGACCGGGGTCAGGTTTGCCCTGTTGGTCACATCGCCAACGGCATAGATGGACTCAACATTTGTGCGAGACTCCTCATTGACCTTGATCGCACCGATGGCATCGGTCTCAACGCCTGCTTTTTCAAGTCCGAGCTCCCGCGTATGCGGGCTCCGGCCAATCGCAAACATGATCTGGTCCGCAGCCAGGTTTTCGCCGCCATTGGTGCGCCCGATCAGGGATCCGTCCGACTGCTTTTCGATGGACGAGAAGGTATCATTCAAGACAACCTTGATCCCCTTCTTTTCCATTTCCTCGCGTACAGTCCGGCGCAGGTCCATATCAAATCCACGCAGGATTTCAGGACCCCGATAAATCAGTGTCGTGTCGACACCGAGGCCATTGAAAATGCCGGCAAACTCCACGGCGATGTAGCCGCCGCCGGCAACCACCACACGGTTCGGTAATTCGCCCAAGTGAAATGCTTCATTTGACGTGATGACGTGCTCACCGCCCGGCAAGCTGTTATCGACATTTGGCGAGGCTCCGACCGCTACAAGGATATACTTCGCGGTGATCGTCTGACCCGTGGACAACAAACGAACCGTGTGGGCGTCTTCGATAACGGCGCGGCTGTCGTGAATTTCGACGCCGGTGTTGTCAAGGTTCCGGCGGTAGATCCCTTCCAGGCGCGTGATCTCCTGATCCTTTGCCGCGATCAGTTTGTCCCAGGCAAAGCTGCGTTCGCCGACACTCCAGCCAAAGCCCTCAGCATCTTCAAACTCTTCGGAAAACTTGGATGCGTAGACGAACAGTTTTTTGGGTACACAGCCGCGGATCACACAGGTTCCGCCGTAACGGTATTCTTCTGCAATACCGACCCGAGCGCCATGTGTAGCCGCAATCCGGGCCGCACGAACGCCACCGGAACCGCCACCGATCACAAACAGATCATAGTCAAAATCGCTCATTCAATGCCCCTCGGGATTTGGTATTTGAACGGCCAGCGGACGCGGCCATGAAGCCCAGATAAGCTCTCAGTCCCCATTCACAAGGCTTGGCCTTGGTCAGCTCGGTGTCCTGAAACGCATACCTTATTGCACAAAGGGCCGCTTTCGCGGCCCGATTTGCAGACAGTGCGGACGATTGCCCCGTCTCAAGATCTGAAAAAGCATGCGCAAACTCATTGCTCACGCCTTGATCACTTATTGGTTTGTGGCCGCAGCGCTGCGCTTGTCCAATTCTTCCTGCACCATCGCAACGATATCGACGCTCAACCGATCCTGCCATTCGCGGCTGGCTTCCACAGATGCAGCTGTAATGTCGGCGACACTGTCGCGCAATTTCATACCGAGCGGGGTACGATAGAATTCAGCCAGCTGGACCAGCTCTTCTTCGGTAAAGGCGGTCGCCCAAATGCGGAAGATCTGCTCATTTAATACGGCACGGCGCGGAGCGAGCTCCAACGCGACCTGTTCCACGACCTCTGCGATTTCTTCCGCACGCGTCGGTTCATTCTGCGTGAAAGCGGACAGGGTCTGTTCCGCCATTACGAACAAGATGGCGTCGAACGGTTCCAGGACTTTGGTTTCCAAGGCAACAGCTTTTGCAGCTTCCAAATGACTTTCTGAAAAGCTGTCCTGAGCAACCGCACCGCCGGAGATCGCGCCCCACGCCAACATGGCGAGACCAACACCGGCAAACTTCACTGACTTCATTTCCTTGACTCCTTGGCGGTTTTCCGGAGGCGATCCGGCAACCAAAATTCGCTAAATCGACGCAGGCGTAATCGTCTTTACCCCATCTTCACCGGCCACGTAAGCCTTGGAGGCAAGATTGAGGAAAAGACCATGCTCAACAACGCCCGGGATCTTTACCAGAGCTTGTGCAAGCGTTTCAGGTTCTTCGATCTTCAGAAGATGGGCGTCAAAGATGTGATGCCCGCCATCTGTGACAAAAGGATGCCCCCCGGCCATTCTCAGCTGTAGGTCTTGAGGCAAGCCCATTTCCTTAAACAGCGACAGGATGGCCCGCCGCGTGGCTTCTTGACCAAACGGCACAACTTCAATCGGCAACGGAAATTGCCCGAGCGTATCAACATTCTTTGTGCCATCTGCGATGACGATCATTTTGCCGGAAGCAGCTGCGACAATCTTTTCCCGCAGCAAGGCTCCGCCGCCGCCCTTAATCAGGGCCAGGTTGGCATCCAGCTCATCTGCACCGTCAACGGTAAGATCCAGCTCGGGCAACTCTTCCAAGGTGGTGAGTTTTATTCCCAAACTGGCAGCAAGCTCTGCTGTGCGCTCAGAGGTCGGAACGCCGATCACATCCAGTCCGTCTGCGACACGTTTTGCAAGGGCGTGAACGAAGAACTCTGCAGTCGACCCTGTGCCGATACCAAGGCGCATGCCGGAGGTGACATCTTCCGCCGCGCGTTCAGCTGCCTGCTGTTTCAGGTTGTCGCTCATGCCTCGCCCTTTCCGGCCTCTGCGTCGCTGGTTAGCGCCGCACTTCCAGCGCTTGCCCTCCGATCAGTTCAGATGGCCGCGCGGTCCTTAACATGTCAGGCAAGCACGGGTCCAGATCGTTTCCAGTTTTCAACCAAGAACGGCGCCTGCCAACATATTGGGCATGGTTAACGTAAGGTTCAGACCCTTCTGGAAATATTGCCTGATTGAATCGCAGAACACTCTATAAGGGCGCGACAAATGTTCAGTGTTAAGATGCGGCGGAAGACTTCTGTTGGCGAAGTCGACTTGGTGCCTGACGACACTCAAGCACACGAGAATCCAGTCTCAGATGGCGACGCTAAAACTGAGAACGCATCCAGCGGTTTGAGCCGTGCCCTCGACAGTCTGGAAGATGACCTTCAAGTTGCGGCGAAAAGCATTGATGCTGCGGCAACCAAAGTGCAGGACCGCTTGGTGGAGCAGGCCAGCACCTTGGGATCCATCATATCTGAAAGCCAAGTCCTGACCGATCAAGCAGCCAAAGCCAACGATAATGTTGGCGAGCTGACGCATTCCATTCAGGAACTCTCCGCCGCCAGCGCACAAATCGGCTCCCAGGTTAGCGTTTCAAATGATTTGGCGGTTGAGGCCCGCGATATTGCCGACCAAGCCAATCAAGGTGTTCTAGAGCTTAAAAACGCAATCGAAGATATCGCAAATGTTGTCGGTCTCATCTCCGACATCGCAAAGCAGACCAACCTTCTGGCTCTGAATGCGACCATTGAGGCGGCACGTGCCGGGGACGCCGGCAAGGGATTTGCCGTGGTTGCCGGCGAGGTGAAGTCGCTCTCCGTGGAAACCCAATCTGCCACAGAACAGATCGTTGCCAATATCAACAAGCTGAACCAATCCGCTGAAATGAGTATTGGATCCGTTGGTCGGATCATTGACGTGATCGGCCAAATTCGTCCAAGTTTCGCGGCAGTCGAACAAGCGGTGCAGGCGCAGGTCGAAACCACCGAAACAGTGAGCCGGCAAGCCGAAGATACCAAAAGCTTCGTTCAAGACGTCGTGCGCCACGTCGACCGGATTAACGCCTCTGCCGCCGAGGCTGAGCAAAGTGGTACGCTGGTTCGCGATGCCGGTGACAATATGAGCGCCAGCACCAAGGCGCTCCAGGCCCGCTTTGCCATGATGATCCGGCAGACGGATGTTGGTGACCGTAGGGTTGATGATCGATTGCCGCTGAAATTGTCAGGAACGGCGACCAGTGGAAATGTCACAATGCGGATCGAAACGCGAGACATTTCCATGGGCGGCGTTTTGTTCATTACCGACGCTGACACTCTCCCGTACACAGGCGCTGTGCTGCGTCTTGACTTGAGTGGGATCGGCGCGACGGAAGCAAAGGTCGTAAACGTTTCAGATGGCGGATGTCATTGCGCCTTCACGTCTTCGGCGGGGGATTTCAGGAGCGCGCTCGAACAACGGATAGCGTCTTTGAAGCAAGGCTTCGCCAAGCAGATTGAAACAGCGCAATCTGGTGCGGCGCGGGTCGCCTTGGCAATGGAACACATGATTGAAAGTGGCGCGTTGTCCCTGGACGCTCTCTTTGACACAGACTACAAGCCGATAGACGGCACCGACCCTCTCCAAGTCTCGACAAGAGCTCTCAGCTCCTTGGAACGCGCGCTGCCGGACATTCAGGAGGAGATCCTGAAAAACAGCTCTGGTATGGCTTTTTGCGCAGCAGTCGACCGCAACGGGTACCTACCGGTTCACAACCTCATCTTCTCAAAACCGCAAAAACCGGATGATCCCGCCTGGAACACTGCCAACAGCCGGAACAAACGGATCTTTGATGACCGGGCTGGCTTGAGCGCTGCCCGCAACATGCGGCCTTACCTTGTCCAGTCCTATCCAAGGGACATGGGAGGCGGAAACATCATCTGGATGCAGGAAATTGATGCGCCGATCCTGGTGCAAGGCCGCCATTGGGGCGGGTTCCGCACGGCCTATAAGCTGTGACAAGCAGCGGCCTTTTTACACTTTGATTTTCGCCTCAAAGCCAGGCGTCCAATCGCTTGCGGGATCTTGCGGGAAGCCACAAAGACCGCTAGGCAGAACCCTGTTTTCTTATAGCTGAGGGTTTCATGTCTGTACTTGTGTTCGATCTGGACGGCACACTCGTGTCTTCCATGGAAGATCTTGTTGCGAGCTTGAATGCGGTTCTGGACAACGCTGGTCATGGGACTGTTCCTCAGGACAAGGTCGCCAACATGGTTGGCATGGGAGCCAAGGTGCTTTTACAGCGCGGCTTGGACTATCTTGAAATTGCCTGGTCGGACGAGACGATCACACCGCTTTATGAAGACTTCCTGGAGTACTACGCTGCCAACATCGCTGTTCACACACGGCCGTTCGATGGTGTTGTTCCAGCCCTAGACCGTTTCCGTGCCGATGGCTGGAAGCTGGCGGTTTGCACCAACAAGAGCGAGCGCCTTACGCTGCCCTTGCTTGCCGCGCTCAATATGACAGATCACTTCGATGCGGTGGTCGGAGGCGATACCTTCGCCGTTTCCAAGCCCTATGCAGAACCAGTCCTGGGTGCCATAAAGCGCGCTGGCGGCACCCCGGACGGCTCAATCATGATCGGCGACAGTGTAACCGACATCAAAGCTGCCCGCGCCGCGGGCATTCCCGTTGTCGCCGTTGATTTTGGATATACGCCTGTACCGGTTAGTGAACTTGGTCCGGATCGCATCATTTCCCATTTTGACGAACTTGCGGATGCAGTCGCCGACCTTCGAACCTGAAACGATGACTAAAGCCGGGAGAAGGCTAAGTGGCTCTTGTCTTTCCCAAAATCGCTAGATGGAGACCTGTTTACATTCTATGTTGCGGGTGACTAGCCCAGCGGGAGAGCATTCCGGTCACGACGGAAAGGATACTGGTTCAATCCCAGTTTCGCCCACCGCGCCGAGGCTTTATACGCCTGTCTTCGTAGCCTACTCTTGCCTGCTTCATCTGCGCTCGCTCTTCGCCGCTCTCGAAACTAAGGCAATCCCCAAGGGAATTGCCCAGTTTCATCAGCACAACTGTCACATTTTTCACAGCCTGTTAATCTGGGATGATTGATTCCCGATGAGGCTGAAAACGATGGCAACGCAAACAGCGCCCAATACCATTCGAGACAGACTGCTGAAGGGCATCGCTCTGCAACAGACCGGCGAATTCGAAAAAGCCCAGCGCATCTACAAACAAGCGGTAAAAAAAGCTCCAAACAACGCAGATGCTGTCCACCTTCTCGGGGTGACATACCGCCAACTCGGCTATCCGAAACGCGCACTTGAATACATCCAAAAGGCGATTGAGATCGACCCGAACCAGGCTCCTTTTTACGCAAATCTTGCGCGCACGATGATGGATCTGGGGGCGGATGCTGATAGTCTGCTTGCAGTTTGCAACAAGGCTTTGACGATTAACCCCAAAGAACGCGAAGCACGAAATATAGCTGGCATTGCACTTACAGACAAAAAGCAATTCGAAGAGGCTGAGTATATCTTTCAAAGCCTGCTCGTTGAGGATCCGGATAACGAAGACGCTTACCGTAACTTCGGCAACCTACTTCTCGCTGCCGATCGTGCACACCATGCAATAAACTTCTTCATCAAGGCCGTGATATTGGAGCCGGACAACCCTAAGAACTACATTTTACGCGCCCGATGCAGGCTAAAATTGCAGCAGTATGAGCCCAGCCAATATGAGTTAACTGAGGCCTTGGAGCGCTTTCCCACTAACGCAGATATCAAACACGAAGCCGCCCGCCTTTTGTTTTCTATGAACGAGGCAAGTATGGCGGTCGACTATTCGAAGCAAGCTTACGAGCTTGATCCTTATGACCATCACAAAGGTGTCACGCTAGGCGTCAGCCTGCTAATGAGCAGGCAAAACGAGGAATCACTCAAAGCCCTTAAAAAAGCTAGAAAAAATGCACCTGATCACGCGCCTACTATCGATTGGAACTTGTCGCTGGCATATCTTGCAAATGGCGACCTAAAGAGAGGGTGGCCGCTTCACAGGGCACGTTTTGATGATCCGTCAGGTACGGTGATGAAACGCAAATTTGAAGTTCCATTGTGGAACGGCGAAGACCTCTCGAACAAAACGATAATGATATGGGGCGATCAGGGACTCGGCGACGCCTTGAAATCCGGAACGGTTCTACCTGAACTTATCGCCAAAGCCGAAAAGGTCATTATTGAGACCTCAGAGAAAGGTGCCAAGTTCTTTAGTTATTCCTTTCCCGAGGCAACCGCCCGCCTTGCCAAAATGAATGCAGACAAAGAGCAAACAGCTTTCGATTACGACTACCACATGAGTATGGCCGATTTAGCTGGTGTCTTACGGCCAACGTTTCAATCTTTCAAAGACGCACGATGTCCGGTCTATTCTTTCGAGAAAGACCGAGCGATTTCTTATCTGAAACGCTTGAAGGGGTATGAAGAAAAGCCGGTTGTCGGTTTCTCCTGGCGGTCGCGAAACCTGGCGGCCAGTCGCGCCCGCTTCTATCTGTCAGCGCCTGAGTTTTCACCAATTCTTGAATCTAGGGATGCCATCTTTGTGAATTTGCAATACGCAACCGTCGCCAAGGAGATCCAATACTTTCAAAAACGTTTTCCGGAAAAATTCAACTTTTTCGAAGACGTTGACCTATTTGACGACTTGCTGGGTGCAGCTGCTCTCACAAACTGCTGCGACTTTGTGGTTTCGGCCAATACGAGCGTTGCGGATATCTGTGGAATTTACAATGTCCCTACGATCCGTTTTGGTCCGCAAGAGCCTGCCCTGCTCTTGGGCCAGGACAATCCACCTTGGTATCCTTCAATGATCTACATGTATTCGTACACTGATCGAGCATGCGCAGAGTTTGTACCCGAGATTATCAAAGAACTGGATAAACAATTGTCTGACTGGTCGCCTGACCAGAGAAACGCTCGGCTCGGTCTTTAAAACGAAGGGACCCCAGTCATTGGGCTGGTGCACGAGCAATGGCTACGAGAGTGTCGGTGGCATCGATCCGGTTTAGCGCCGCTTCATATGATTTTTTTAGATCTGGCGTATCAATTGCAGAAAGGGCAGATTTGTGCCCTCCGGGAGCCCCCTTAGACAGCCACGTCAAGTGATTTGAGAGCGAATAGCGCTGTACCCCCTCCACAATGATGTTCTCAAAACCTGCAGCAGTCAGAAGACGTCGGAGGCTTTCTCGTGTGTGCAACACCAAGTGCTGGCTCCAAAGAGTAAAGTCAGTAAACGCCTTGTTTTTGAGTTCGCTGATTAGCAGATCCCTGGCATGAGGTACCTCGACAACAAGAATACCGCCCGGTTTCAGAACGCGTTTCAATTCAAAAAGAACAGACATTGGATCTGGCAGGTGCTCCAGCACATGGAAGCTGACGACAGTATCGTACGTTGAACCCTCTAAACTATCTAAAGAAGAGCAGCATTCAATGCCATCTTCGTTGAGTGCTGATACATAATCCCGCTGTAGTTCAACACCAATACAAGTGGTTACCTCTCCACGTACCCTCTGTAGAAATGCCCCGTCGCCGCAGCCAAATTCCAATACTGATCGCCCTGCAACAAACGCTCTATAGGCAGCAGCTCTACGTTCCACATCACACATGATTTCATAGTCACGTGATCCCGCGCGTGAAAGACTGGCTTTTCTATAGTCACCGTCTTCGTAGACCTCGTCTCCAGCGTAGAACCCATCAATGTAAATCACACCGGACAAACGGTCTCGATAGACGTTGAGGTCCTCACGGTCCCTCGTTCGATGCGCAAACAATTCCTGATGTTCTTTAGCCACCGCCCCTATATCAGACAGCATTTGGAATACATCTGTCATCGAAATCCCTTACCCCTCCAAAGAAATCCTTCACTATCCTTCAGTAGAATTACGAACCCATGGACCAGTGTGCAACCACAGTATCGGTCAGGTAGCAATGCCTTTAAATTCATGCTGGCACGATACTGTGCGAAATCAATAACTCACTCAATTCATTTAAAACCCCGTCGCCTCCTGATGCATCGAGGACAACATCAGCAACGGCTTTTACTTGGGAAGAAGCGTTCCGCGGCGCTGCACTAAAGGCACAGGCTTCCATACATTTGATATCGGCGACATCGGCACCGATATAAGCAATTTCCGACCAATTAAGCTGTCGTTTTTGCAGCCAGGTCGACACGATCTGCATTTTATCAAAGGCGTGATATTTATACTCCATTGCCAACTTACGCGCGCGCTGGGACGCCAGTTTGTCTTCCTCTCGGTCAACCATCAACAGGCTAACTCCATGGCCAATCAGCCGATCCAGACCGATCTCGTCATATCGGTTGCAAATAATGGACTCCGTTCCGTCCTGATTGAGGAAGACCGAATTGTTCGTATGCACACCTGCAAATCCTGTTACGAGCCCTTTTACTGATCCTGAAAATGGTCTTGAGATTTCTCCGGTAAACGGCTCCGTGCGAATAAAGGCTTCCGCCATATCCCAGTCTTGCGAGGTATCGATTTCTATCCAGGTCGAGTCTACAGGAACGAGAATTGTCTTTCCGCAATAGCGATTCTCTTCCGTCAGAAACTCGGGCACACGCATTGCATAAACTGCTCCATTTTCGCGGTAGCGTGCCGAGATGTCTTGTCTGCGGATACGTGGCTTTTTGGGGTCGTGGTTAATACCAAGCCCCTCACCGTTTTCGCCGATTTCCCAATAAAACCCGTGATCGTCAACCACAGAGATCGCACTGTTGGCATCCTTGGTCAGCAAGGCCTCGATCACCTGATCAACATGGTGAGCCTGTGTGAAAGGCGCCGTACATTGCAAGAACACAAGAATGTCCGGCGGCTCGGTGACAAGCGAAAGCTGGGAGGTCAACAAATGCAAAAGCGCGGATTCAGAACTTGCTTTCGGACCTGAGAGCTCGTCAGGACGCTTCACTGGTATCGCACCATACTTGCTTGCAATTGATAATATGTCTTGCGAGTCACTGGAGACAAACACATCAGACACGAATCGCGACCCCCGGGCCGCGCGAACGGTTCGTCCCACTAGTGGCACCCCGTTCAAGGGCCGGATATTTTTGCCTGGAAGTCCAACAGACCCCCCTCTGGCCGGAATCGCCGCAACGATTTTCATTGGCAGCTCTCTGATGTTCGTGGTTTCATTTGTGATCCGGTTTGCGTGCCACAACCGTTACAAAAGATCCCCAAAATGCAGGTGAGACTTTCGCGTCCCCCCGGACCATCGATTCAAATGCATCGACAGAAGCAAACCGGGTGCCGAAAAACGGATACTCGACTTTCTCAATTATAAACCCCGTATCGCGCAACAAACGTATCAGGGAATCATCGGTGAATAGGCTGACATGGGTTGGGTCGTGCAGCAACCTGAACCGCTCGCCGTAGACGCGAGCTGCAGCACTGCCAAAATTGGGTGTCCCGCAGATGAAATCTCCGCCAGCCTTCAAGATGTTAAATATCTCGGAGACAAACGGCAGCGGTTCGTCAACATGTTCGATTACATGATTTGCAACGACGACATCAAACATCTCACCGGGATAATGGCCCCTCTCCAACACGCCCCGCCGAAGCTTCGCAGAGCACCAATTTTGCGCAACCTCAACTGCGAGCTCTGAAGGATCCAAACCGTGGCAGGTGTTCTTATCGTCGATCTGTTCCAGCAATTCCCCGAGACCAAATCCAATGTCGAGAACAGTTCCAGGCGCACGCGCGTTTATATAATCGGCAATGTAGCGCACATCTTCCTTACGCATCTCACGCTCGCCGGTTGGATCTCGAACCAACCCATCCGGATCTTGTTTCGCTTCCCAATAGTCTTGCGGCAGCGGACGCGCCGGATAAGTAACGTAGTAAGCTTCTCCGCGAACAAGCTCGAGACACTGGTTGATGATAGACATTTGTAGATCTTGCGAAGTTAATGAAAATTGGTTTTCAAGATGTAAGATTAGGCGATGAGGTTTCCCCTAATCTACACCTGATGAATTATAGCGTTACATTGCGTCGAAGCTTTTCTGCGATGGGCTTTTCGTCATCATAAACGCGAAGCACACCGTCGCCGCGAACAACTTCAAACCGTCTAAGTTGCTCAACAAGGTCTGCGACTTCCGGCATCTCAAGTGACGCTTTCTGATCCGATCCCCAATCCGCTCTATCCAATGTAACATGGCGCTCAATTGAAACAGCGCCCATTGCTGCGGCGCAAACACTTGGCAAAGTGCCCTGCTCATGACCTGAAAAGCCGATCGGGATATGCGGGAAGGCCGAAGCCAGTGTCTCTATACCTCGTAAATTGATGTCACTATCTTGTGTCGGATAGGTGGACGTGCAGTGGTAGAGACAAGCAACGGTGCCACCAGCATCTTCAATAACCTGGACAGCCTTCTGAACTACCGGCAAATCGCACATTCCAGTGGACACGAGAAGCGGTCGTTCGGTCTTGGCGCAGTGAACGAGGAATTCCCGATCCGTCACCATGGCTGACGCTATTTTGATGTACGGTGTCTCGTAACCCAGCAAGAAATCGACGGATTGTTCGTCCCATGGCGATGCGAACCAATCTATGCCAACTTTCCGGGCTTCTGCATCGATCGCGTCGTACTCAACACTGCCAAACTCCAGCCCACGCTTTAGATCGCCATTTGTTGCGCCAAAAACATTTTCGCGGGGTTTGGCCAACTCCTCCTCTGTGTAGACGACGTCAATTGTACGCTTTTGAAATTTGACTGCGTCGCACCCCGCTTGTTTGGCTTGGCGAACCAATTCTAAAGCCTTATTCAAATCTCCGTTGTGATTGATGCCAATTTCGGCAATCACGTAGATCTTATTGCGGGTATCCATGGTTTGACTCCAATTTGTGCACCAGTCGCATTGTGGGCGTTCGGCGACAATTTTTTATTACACAACCGATTGTTGACACTCACCAAAGAGCATGTCCACCCATTGGCACCCGTAGTAAAATTGACTCCAGAGGTTTCTTTGGAAAACCTTTAAAACCTTCTTAAAACCAAGAGGGGCCCGCTTTTTTGGCGGACCCCTATCATTCTCATGCATATATTTTGGAATCAGCCGACGAAAGCGCGTTCGACAACGAATTCTGCCGGCTTGTTGTTAGCGCCTTCGGTGAGACCCGCTTCTTCCAATAACGCCTTGGTATCGCGCAACATGTCCATCGAGCCGCAGATCATGCCGCGGTCGATCGCCGGATCAAGTGGCGGAACGCCGAGGTCTTCAAACAGTTTGCCTGACTGGATCAGGTCGGTGATCCGGCCCTTGCGCGGGAAGTCTTCGCGGGTGACCGAGGTGTAGTGAATCAGCTTGTCTTTCGCGAACTCACCGATCAGCGGATCATTGAGTGTTTCCTGAACAAGGTCCTCACCATATTTCAGTTCAGCCACTTCCCGGCAGGTGTGGGTCAGGATCACCTGATCGAACTTCTCATAGGTGTCTGGATCCCGGATCAGGCTGGCGAACGGCGCAATCCCGGTACCCGTTGAGAACATGTAGACCCGCTTGCCCGGAACGAGCGCATCGTTGACCAATGTGCCCGTTGGTTTCTTTTTCATCAGAACCGCATCACCCGGCTGGATCTTCTGAAGATGAGATGTCAGCGGCCCGTCCGGCACCTTAATGGAAAAGAACTCAAGCTCTTCATCCCATGCCGGGCTTGCGATCGAGTACGCGCGGTAAAGCGGTTTGCCATCGATCATCAGACCGATCATGACAAACTCGCCGGAGCGGAACCGGAAGCTGGACGGCCGGGTCATCCGGAAGCGGAACAGCCGGTCGGTATAGTGCTGGACAGTCTTGACCTCTTCCACGAAGACACCGGCTGGGGCGGCGTCTGCGAGATCTGCGGGTTTGGCAAGTACGTTCATATTTGATCGATCCGTGGGTCTTGGCACATGCAATTAAAGCCCGTGTACCACCAAGTGCACCTTGACTTGAAGCAACATGGGACCACGAAATGCGCTTTCGGCAAAAAAAACATCCAAAAAAGCGGTGTAATGCGGTTTATCCGCTGGCGTCGGCAATGCCCGGCGGGCTTGGGAACAGCGGCCTTCCCGGTCTGACCGTCAAAGCAATACCGCAGCGCAACATGTCTATTACAGACATACGACAAGACCAATCTTGTATTGCCGCTCAGCTTCTGGGCAGGTGACGGCCAGAAATTGATCAATGCGATCAAACCTCAAGCATTACCCGTGGATGGTTTACGACAAAATCACGAACATTCGTCTTCACGTCGGATTTTATTTGACAGCCAAGTCAAAAACCAACAACTTACTGCAATCAAAAGATAAGCTTCAATAATACCTTCCAATGAGGCAAAGTAAATGTCCGGACGCGCGCACGACGACAGCTGTCAAAAAATAGCATTCGTGATCATGGAGCGTTTCTCCATGAATGCATTCGCGAGTGTCATCGAGCCACTTCGCATAGCAAATCGGATGCTTGGCAGGGACTATTACGTTTGGGAAACTTATTCCCTTGACGGTAATCCCGTGGTGGCGAGCAACGGATGCGAAATTTCCGTAAAAAAATCTATTCGCGACCTTGGCGATGCGGACATTACACTTTTGTGTACTGGCGTCGATGTCGAGCGCTTGCCTCTTGATCCGGAACTCGGCAATAAACTGCGCCGTCTCAATGCCCTTGGCCGGACATTCGGTGCCATCTGTACCGGCGCATATTTGCTGGCCCGTTACAATCTTCTCGATGGCCGGCGCTGCACCATCCACTGGGAAAACCTCCGCTCCTTGCGCGAAGAATTCCCGGACGTTGAAGTGACATCAGATATCTTCTCGATTGACCGCAACTGCATTACCTGCGCTGGCGGAATGGCCTCTTTGGACATGATGTTGCGGCTGATCGCTATTCAGCATGGCGCCTACCTCGCGCACGAAGTGGCCGAAGTTGCACTCTATCAGAACATGCGGTCTGGCGAATCCGCCCAGCGCCACGACATTGAAGCCCGGACCGGGATTTCCAACGCCAAGATCCTCGATGCTATCCGAATTATGGATCTGCACATTGAAGACCCGCTCAGCTGCCAGCAGCTTGCCATGACGGTGAACCTGTCTCCGCGTCAGCTGGAACGGTTGTTCCGCCGGCACTTCAACTGCACGCCAGGTCAGTATTATTTGCGTTTGCGTCTTGAGACCGCGCGCGATCTGTTGCGGCGCACGAGCCGTCCGGTTCTGGACGTCGCACTTGCCTGTGGCTTTGCATCCACATCGCACTTTACGAAATGCTACCGGGAGCGCTTCTTGTGCACCCCGACAGAAGAGCGTCAGTCCTATCAATGGGCCAACACCAAACCAACATCGAATGTTGGCACGGCGACCCCCATGCGTCTTGTCGCGAAGTAAGTACGGCCATTCCAACTTGCAAACGCCGCTCCGACTGGGGCGGCGTTTCTATTTATAACCAGTGGGATAGTCTTTATTGTCCAGGCCTTCGGTAATCTGCCAAGACTGTGTCTATCCATCCTTCGGCCCGAAGCTCCTTGAGCTGTTCTTCGAAGCGGTCGAAAAGGTGCGCACAGGGCGATGTCCCGGAGAACAGAATATGCACTCCATTGGAGACAACCGGCCATTTCAGGTCGATCAGCTGATCCGCCCCCTCACCCTCCTCAATGATTTTCAACCCGTGAAATCGGCCGAGGACGGCATAATCCGCGTTTTCGTTCAGCAGCATCGCAAGCATGTCGCGTCTAAAATCCGTTGGAACGGGAGCAATTTCCTGCATCGCGAGATGTTCACGCGCATATTGGTCAAAGTCTTCACCATAAGATCCGCCAAACGGCCTGATGCCCAACCGGCCCTCCAAGTCTGCCCACTTTGCCAAGGGAAACTCCTTGCCCTTCAAAACAAAAATGGCAACTTCGTCATCTAACACACTGGAAGAGTACTGGAATTTTTCTGCGCGCTCTTTTGTCCAGTATGCACCGAGAACAGCATCGAGACTGCCGTTTTCCAGTTGAACAATTTGCCGCTTGAAAGGCGTTATAGGTTGGAAGACGACATCGATCCCGACGCGACGCCCGAGTTCGATCATTGTTGCCGGCAGCACTCCAGACGCCAAGCCCGTGTCGCTAGGTCGCATGATGACCGGATACCAATCCACGGTGCCATTCACACGGATTCTGTCGCAGCGTTCCGCGGCTTGGGCCATACCTGCTCCGCCAGCAGACATCAGCAACGCCGCCAGCAGCACTCCTAGCAGGCGAGTAAAACCACGTCGCCATTTAAGAGAAGTATTACATTTAGGACACATGTACCCGGGGTATCGAACCATAGATACCGTTCCTCGATCCTATCGGCTTTCTAAAAACCAGAACGCCATTTTTTTCCGATGACACTCAGACAGTCTGCGCATGCATTCCTAAAAAACACAAAACACAACTTCTGAAAACAAGCCGGTTGCATTAACGTAGAGACAGGGAGATCAACCCGTTATGCGCCAGAGGCCCAGAGGCACCAAATAGAGCCCGAGGCATAGAATTGCGCCAAGGAACGCGCGGCGGAACCCGGCGTCGGACAATCGCCCCCGCAAGCGCTGACCTATAAAAACACCGGTAAGGGCTGGAACAGTCAGGAGCAGAGACTGGACCGCTCCCTCAAATTTGAGAAGGCCGAAGCCGCCCAGCGCGAGCGCCAGCATGACCGTTGCAGACAAGAACAACAGCCCCATGGCCTGTACCAATTCGTCGCGATCAAGGCCCAAAGCCTGAAGGTACATCACTCCCGGGACTGTATAAGCCCCCGTCAACCCGGAAAAAATCCCGTTCAACGCCCCAAGGACCACACCAACGGACCGTTCCCATTCCAACGGGATGTGCAAGCGAAGACCTGCAAGCATCGGCACTGCATAGGCAATCATCAAGGCACCCAGGATCAAATCCGGCACACCCTGTGGAGCCTTTGTCAGAATGAAAGTTCCAAGCATAAGCGTTGCAGAGGCAGCAGCAAGAAACGGCCATAGCCGTTTGGTCAGTGCCTTCAGGTGCCCCCCGTAGACCGCTTGCCAGAGGTTGGTCAGGAAAGTGGGCCAAAGTATCAGGACGATGGCCGCCTCAACCCCGACGAACACAGTCATCAAACCGAGGCTGATTGCCGGCAGCCCCATGCCAACGGTTCCCTTGACAATCCCCGCCAGAACAAAAACGGCCGCTGCGATCAGATAAAGTTCAGGGCTGTTCATCTAGTAGCGACCAGCCCTCTTTTGGATGATCATTCTGCTGCGGTTTCCGCCGGAGGCGCAGCGCTTTTATACCCGCCTGCAGTTTCAAACCCGGCTTGATACTCGTCCAGGATACCGGCCTGCAGCTGCTCTTCAATGACCGCATTGAACTTCGGGAGCAGATCAACACAGGGTGATTTGCGTGAAAACATAAAATGCACCGACCGGCGCGCCGCTGTCCACGGGACATCCTGGATCTGCCCGTCGAACCCAAACGTAGACACTGCTTTCTTTCCATAGCTGCGGGACATCATGATGTAATCGAACCTGCCATCTTTCAGCATCTCCAGATCGGCGGCGATGTCGTCAAGCGACTGGCTGTCAATAACAAGGTTATCAGCAGCGAATTTGTTGTTGTCTTCGCCAAGATGGACCCCGTAAGGCGCGCGTCCGCGCAATCCGACGAGGCCATTCAGATCGCGTGGTATCGTCTTCATGCCCGTCCGGATAAAGACAGTCACCTCATCTTCGTGAACAGGGTTGCTAAGTTCAAACTTGTTGAGACGTTCTTCCGACAGATAGGCTCCTGCGAGAACATCAATACTTCCGTGCTCCAAAAGCGCAAACAGCCGGTTCCATGGCAGGTCCGGCCCATATTCGCTCCTGACAGGTGCCTGCTCGGAAACGGAATGCGTTATTGCCGGGAATATGCCTTTCATTTCACCAAGGTCGGGTGTCCTCCAGGAAAAGGGCCGCCATTCATTGGCGCCATTCACCTTCAGAATGTCGCAGCTTGCATATGCAGGGCCGCCAGCGAACAGAACAACACTATACGCAACAAGAAAAGCGAAAAGCCCCCCGCGCTTGCGTGGCTTTATACTTTGCCCCATTTTAATTGCACACTCCCCAGCCACACTTATAACACGAACAGTGCTCACATAGCTTACGATAGGTCAAGTAAAATTGCCAAGGCCTGGTAAGCCCCTCTAAGGCCGCTGAGCTGAAATCGGGTTTTGTTACCGATGTTTGGAGTGTTAGATAATGTCATGATGAGTGCATCCACCCCGATTATTGACAATACAACCGCACGCCAGCTTTTTCTGGATCGCCATGGTCTTGCGGTTCTTTCGGGCCGCACGAACACCGATCGTGTAAGCGAAACAATTTCCGCTCTTGGCTTTGTCCAAGTCGACAGCATCAATACTGTTTCCCGCGCCCATCACATGATCCTTTCCTCGCGGCTTCCCGGCTACAAGGAAACGCATCTCAAACGGCTGCTTGAGAAAGACCGTCAGCTTTTCGAACACTGGACCCATGATGCCTCGGTGATACCTACAGCCTCTTTTCCTCATTGGCGCCTGCGATTTGAGCGTGACCGGGCAAAGCTGATCTTGCGCTGGCGCAACTGGCGGCAAAACGGTTTTGAAGAGAAATTCAACGAGGTTCTGAAACAGGTTTCGGACCATGGACCTGTTTCTTCTTCGACGGTGGGAGAAGATGAGGCCCGCAGCAAAGGTGGCTGGTGGAACTGGCATCCGTCGAAAACAGCGCTTGAGTTTCTGTGGCGGACGGGTGAGCTGTCTGTCTGCAACCGGCGCGGATTTCAGAAAATCTACGACCTGACCGAACGTGTCATTCCGCAAGCGCATTTGGCACAGCGTTTCGACGTAGACGAGACAATCGATTGGGCTGCTCAGTCGGCCCTGGACCGGCTGGGCTTTGCAACATCCGGAGAGATCGCGGCGTTCTGGGATCTGATCACGCCTGCAGAAGCAAAAACGTGGTGCGAGGCCAAGCTAGCAACCGGTGACATTATTGAAACTTTGATCGAAGGCGCCGACGGCTCCCTTCGAAGAAGCTTCCTAAAGCCGGAAACGCTGGCAACCCTGGACAAACTGCCACCTCTGCCCCCACGGGTGCGTATTCTCTCGCCTTTTGATCCCGCCTTGCGGGACCGCAAGCGCGCAGAACGCTTGTTCGGCTTTCATTACCGGATCGAAGTCTTCGTTCCCGAGCCGAAGCGGCAATACGGCTATTACGTCTTCCCCGTCCTGGAAGGAGACAGTTTGATTGGCCGGATTGATATGAAGGCCTACCGCGCCGATGACCGACTGCATGTCAGAGCGTTTTGGCCGGAGGTAAAGACCCGGATGGGTAAGGGCCGGGTTGGAAAACTGGAAAGCGAAATCGATCGGATCGCCAGGTTCGCGGACTGCGGATCTGTCAGCTTTGAGCCAGACTGGCTGCGAGTTTCTTAAAGCGCTCAGTTGAGCTTCCTACGACCAAAGCCGCATGTCGCTTTGCCGCACAATTTTGGCTGGTGCCAGGATGTTTTTAATCTCATTATTTCGAAAGTTCGAATTATCCAATTAATGGAGAAGATCATGACAGTCGAACGGGGAATTCTTCTGGTGGTTGGTGCGCTCGTCCTGGCGACTGTGCTGCTGGCTGTTTACGTGAACATCAATTGGCTTTGGGTGACCGGCATTCTCGGTGTGCATTTGATGCAGGCCTCTTTCACCGGCTTTTGTCCGGTGGTCATGACCTTGAAGAAACTCGGTCTGCCGCAACGCCCCGGTTTTTCCTGACACTCACGTGCAGTTTCGATTGCCAAGCTGCCCGTTGCCCACCGGGCAGACCTGGCCTCACCGGATTGCCTAAGCCCACACTTGGGCAATCCGGTCTTTGTTCTTCAAAAACACGTATCCAAGTCTAACGGCCGCGGCATGCCGACTTCCAATCATGGGCCTCGGTCTGTGTACATCAGCAGGCCAACGCCGTTTAGCTTCCATTCATTGCCAGCTTAGAACCACCTTGCCCGCCTCGCCGGATTTCATCGCCGCAAAGCCTTTTTCAAAGTCATCGACACCAAACCGGTGCGTGATGACATTGCGCACATCGAGGCCGTTCTGCAGCATCGCAATCATCTTGTACCAGGTTTCGAAGATCTCTCGGCCGTAGACGCCCTTGATCGTTATCGCCTTGAACACAATCTGCGACCAGTCGACCGGTGATTTGCCTGGCGGAATACCAAGCAGGGCGATCCGCCCGCCCATGACGAGGTTTTCAACCATTTGATCGAGCGCGATTTGATTGCCGGACATTTCCAGCCCGACGTCGAAACCTTCCTTCATGCCGAGCTTCTTCTCGATGCCCTTGAGATCTTCGCGCGCGACATTGACGGGCACGACGTCTACAACGCGCGTTGCAAGATCAAGGCGGGCCTGGTTAACGTCCGTAATCACCACATTGCGGGCGCCGACATGGCGCGCGACGGCAGCTGCCATAATGCCAATCGGTCCTGCGCCGGTGATCAGCACGTCTTCGCCAACCAGATCAAAACTCAAGGCCGTGTGGACTGCATTGCCGAGCGGATCGAGAATGGCGCCGATCTCGTCGTCAATCTCATCGGGTAGCGGCACCACGTTGAACGCCGGTAACCGCAAGTATTCAGCAAAGGCACCTTGTTCGTTGACACCGATGCCGCGTGTCTCGGGATCGAGATGAAACTTGCCCGACCGGGATTGGCGGGATTGTTTGCCGATCAGGTGCCCCTCCCCGGAACAGCGCTGCCCGACTTCAAGATCGTCGACATTGCGGCCGACTTCGACGATCTCACCTGCAAATTCGTGTCCAGTGATCATTGGAACCGGCACCGTATTGGACGCCCAATCGTCCCAGTTCCAAATGTGGATGTCGGTGCCGCAGATCCCGGTCTTGTTGATCTTGATGAGAACGTCGTCGGGACCGATTTCCGGAACCGGCGCGCGGGTCATCCAGAGCCCTTCCCGCGGCTCGGATTTTTCCAAAGCCTTCATCTGATTGCTCATGACAACACTCCTGTGGTCTTGCCGGCTTTCGCAAAAGCATCGAGCGCCCGGTCGAGATCTGCACGTGTCAGCGCCGCAGTCATCTGGGTGCGGATACGCGCCTGGCCGCGCGGGACAACCGGGAAGAAGAAGCCTGAGACATAGACCCCTTCGTCAAAAAGGCTCGCCGCCATGGCCTGTGCCAATTTGGCCTCTCCCAGCATCACCGGAATGATCGGGTGCTCACCGGGCAACAGCGTAAAGCCCAGAGCTTCCAGCCCGGCCCGCCAATAGCGCGCGTTGTCAAAAAGGTTTCTCCGAAGCTCATCCCCTTCTTCCACCAGACGGATCGCTTCAAGACCGCTCATGACAATGGACGGCGGCAAACTGTTTGAGAAAAGATAAGGCCTTGCCCGCTGACGCAACAGGTCAATGACCGGCTGCGGTCCAGCGATATAACCGCCGATGCCACCGCCCAGCGCCTTGCCGAGCGTTCCAGTCAAAATGTCGACATCCGCGCCGAAATGCGCCGGCGTGCCCTCGCCTTTCGGTCCCATGAAGCCGGTGGCGTGGCAATCATCGACCATCACGATCGCTTCATATTGCTTGGCGAGCGCAGTGATCTCAGGCAGCTTGGCGAGATATCCATCCATGGAAAAGACGCCATCGGTCGCGATCATGATGTGACGGGCACCAGCCTCGCGGGCTTCCCGGAGTTTTGCCTCCAGATCCGTCATATCGGAATTCTGATAGCGGTAGCGCTTGGCCTTGCAAAGCCGGATGCCGTCAATGATCGAGGCGTGATTGAGCGCATCCGATATAATCGCGTCTTCCGGACCAAGAAGCGGCTCGAACAGGCCACCGTTTGCATCAAAACAAGCGGCAAACAAGATAGCATCGTCTTTGGCCAAATACCTTGCCAGGCGCTGCTCCAGCTCGCGGTGAATGTCCTGTGTGCCGCAAATGAACCGCACCGAGGCCATGCCGAACCCCTTTGGATCCATGGCATTTCTGGCGGCTTCGATCAGGGCCGGATGATCGGCCAGCCCCAGATAGTTGTTGGCACACAGATTGATGACATCGCGCCCACCAACGGCGATATGGCCGCCTTGCGGTGATGTGATCAACCGCTCGCGCTTGTAGAGCCCTTCTGCCTCGATTTCCTTCAAGGTAGTGGAAATGTTTTCCAAGAACGCCTGCGACACGGCAACCTCCGATAATCTGGAATTTCATCCATAATAGCGGATTTTTATGTCCTGTGGAAGTGGAATTTCCATTATCACGGAGAGGACGGCAGTTTCACGGATGCGATAAGTCATCCAACAATAACACAACCCTGCGGGTTATATCAGACTTACGAATCTACTTTTGGTTGATAATCTGCAGCTGCACACTCGGCTCCCTGAGCCGCATACCCATTGAATACAACCGGGAGGCAAACATGACAGCTTCATTTGCATCAGCTCTTGTCGGCAGCGATGGAAACCTAACTTCGTCCCAACATGTGGCAAGTTGCGACCACACCGGCACCGGCTCTTACATGGTGAACTATGATAGCAATTTTTCAGCTGTCACTGGGGCTCAGGCCACAGTGTGGGGCGATGGCCTCACAGTTGGCCTGAATATCTTTGCGGAAAACACCTGCCAGGTGAACATTCAAGACGCAAACGGTAACCCAACGGATGCCGGCTTTTCGTTTTTTGTCCCGGGAACAACCTGACGCCTCCTGGGACCTCGTGGCGCCCTGATCCATCCCCTGATCAGGGGCCACACATTCTCAAATCTGGACAGCGACTTAATACCGACTGAGCAGCTGAAGCCCATCTCACTAGATGACGACGACTAGAAACGGACCACCATCAAAATAGCCCGGGCTGGCCCGTTGACCGCTTCGATCGTGTGCGCCACATCGGCCGCGTAACGCGCGGTATCGCCCTTTTCAATCATCCCCGTTGCAACGCCGGACATCACCTTCAACGTTCCCTCTTCGGCGATCAGCTGCTCCCGGGTTCCCCGCTCATGGGGTTTGCTCTCCAGCTTGCCGCCATCAGCAAATATGAGCTCATAGACTTCAAACCGGCCCGTGTCCTGAGGCGCGGACAAGATCCGGATCTTGCATCCGTCTCCCGCGCGATCGAGCGCCGGGGTCTGGCTCACCTTCACAATTTCCACCCGATCCTCGACAGCCTCTTCTCCAAGCAGGCCGGCAAAGTCGACATTGAGCGCCCGGGTCAGATTGAGAAGCGTCGCAACCGTGGGATTGGATTCGCCCCGCTCAATCTGGCTGACCATCGAGCGCGACACACCGGAGAGCTTTTCAACCGCCTCAAGCGATAAGCCTTGCGCCCGGCGGGCCTTTTTCAACCGCTCCGGCAAACGGGAGAGAATATCTGAATCTGTCATGGCGGAATTAAAATCCGCTTGGCTAGAAAATGCAATTCTGAACCAGTGCCATTCCGCAATTATCGAAGCGGAAACGCCATCGTCGCATCCCAAACTTAGTAGGTCGCATTCAGAACATCTGTTGCACCGCCCTCTCTTCTAGCGTGCGGCAAAGACAACGCCCGGCTTTTTCCGGGAAACAAAACATGTCGAGGAAACAGCATGGCCAGTGATATCGAGATTGCACGCGCAGCCAAAATGAAACCGATCCAGGAGATCGGCGACCGGTTGAACATTCCGGAAGAATCGCTGCTGCCTTATGGCCGCACCAAGGCGAAAATCTCCGCAGACTTCATCGAAGGGCTGAACGGCAAGGAAAACGGCAAGCTGATCCTGGTCACCGCAATCAACCCGACACCGGCCGGCGAAGGCAAAACCACGACGACCGTCGGCCTCGGAGATGGCCTCAACCGGATCGGAAAGAACGCCATGATCTGTCTGCGCGAGCCGTCGCTCGGCCCGTGTTTCGGCATGAAGGGTGGTGCAGCAGGCGGCGGCTATGCGCAAGTGGTCCCGATGGAGGACATCAACCTCCACTTCACCGGCGATTTCCATGCGATCACGTCAGCGCACAACCTTCTTGCCGCGCTTATCGAAAACCACATCTACTGGGGCAATGAGCTCGGCATCGACCAGCGCCGGGTGGTTTGGCGCCGGGTGCTGGACATGAACGACCGGGCGCTCCGCGAAATCGTCTGTTCACTCGGCGGTGTTGCCAACGGCTTCCCGCGTGAAGGCGGCTTCGACATCACTGTTGCCTCCGAAATCATGGCGATCCTCTGCCTGGCGACAGATCTGGAAGATCTGCAAAAACGCCTGGGCGACATCATCGTTGCCTACCGCCGCGACCGCACCGCGATCACCGCGCGCGAATTGGAAGCCGACGGCGCCATGACCGTTCTCCTCAAAGAGGCCATCCAGCCAAACCTCGTGCAGACCCTGGAAAACAATCCAGCCTTCATTCACGGCGGCCCGTTTGCCAACATCGCCCACGGCTGTAACTCTGTCATGGCGACCCAAACGGCTCTGAAACTTGCCGACTATGTCGTGACCGAAGCGGGTTTCGGCGCGGACCTTGGCGCTGAGAAATTCTTTGACATCAAATGCCGCAAGGCTGGTCTTTCGCCGGACGCGGTGGTGATCGTCGCGACCGTGCGTGCGCTGAAGATGAACGGCGGCGTTGCCAAGGAAGACCTTGGTGCGGAAAACATCGAAGCGGTCCAGAAGGGCTGCGCCAACCTCGGCCGCCACATTGAAAACATCAAGCAGTTCGGTGTCCCGGCTGTCGTGGCGATCAACCACTTCACCGCAGACACGGACGCTGAGGTCCAGGAGATCAAAAACTTCTGTGCGGATCTTGGTGTCGATGCCGTTCTGGCGTCCCATTGGGCCAAGGGCTCAGAAGGTACAGCGGAACTTGCCGAAAAAGTCGCAGCGCTTGCAGAAAGCGGTGCAGCTCAGTTCGCTCCGCTCTACGAAGACGACATGCCGCTCTTTGAAAAGATCGAGACGATTGCAAAGCGCATCTACCGCGCCGACGAGGTCCTGGCCGACAAATCCATCCGGGATCAACTTCGCCGCTGGGAAGCCGACGGCTTCGGCAACCTGCCGGTTTGCATGGCCAAGACCCAGTATTCCTTCTCCACCGACCCGAATCTTCGTGGTGCGCCGACCGGCCATGGAGTGCCGATCCGCGAAGTCCGCCTATCTGCCGGCGCCGGCTTCATCGTTGCGATCTGCGGGGAAATCATGACCATGCCGGGTCTGCCCCGCGTGCCGTCTGCAAATCATATCAAGCTGAACGACGAAGGCTTGATCGAAGGTCTGTTCTGATCTGTCCGGACCAGAACAGAAAACTTGAGGCGGATCCGAGTGATCCGCCTTTTTCTTTTCAAGTCATGGCAGTGCACCAATTCGAACCATCAGAAGCCCTCTGTCGCGAAAGCGACTAGCCGTGTCGCATTGATGATATCGGGCAATTCCCCTTAAGGCATAAGGTTTTTCAACGTTTACCGGCCACGATAGCCTTTTTGGAGCTGCCCAATGTCTGACGAAGACGACATCGACCTGTCGGCCCTGTCTGACGATGAACTCGTCGAGCAGATGCATGATGATCTTTATGATGGTCTGCAGGAAGAAATCCAGGATGCGGTGAACATCCTCCTGGAACGCGGCTGGGCACCTTACGACATCCTGACCAAGGCCCTTGTTGAAGGCATGCGGATCGTCGGCGTCGACTTCCGCGATGGCATCTTGTTCGTGCCGGAAGTGCTCTTGTCCGCGAACGCAATGAAATCGGGCATGAGCATCCTGCGTCCGCTGCTTGCGGAAACGGGAGCTCCAAAAGTCGGCAAGATGGTTATCGGCACCGTCAAAGGCGACATTCACGACATCGGCAAAAACCTTGTCTCCATGATGATGGAAGGCGCAGGTTTTGAAGTGATCGACATCGGCATCAACAACCCGGTCGAAAACTATCTGGCGGCTCTTGAAGAGCATCAGCCGGACATCCTCGGCATGTCCGCCCTTTTGACCACCACCATGCCTTACATGAAGGTCGTCATCGACGAGATGAAGGAAAAGGGCCTGCGGGACGACTACATCGTTCTTGTAGGCGGTGCGCCGCTCAACGAGGAGTTCGGGCAAGCCGTTGGTGCGGACGGTTACTGCCGCGATGCAGCTGTAGCTGTTGAAATGGCAAAAGACCTGATTGCCCGGCGGCATAACCAGCTCGCCAACCGGGGCTGACGGACCATGTTTGAGGAGGCTCCCGGCATGCAGGCGGGCGAGCCTCTGTTCCCGCTCGAACCAACCGAGGACGCGAACGACAAGATCGGCCGCGTCCTTGTTGTAGCCTGCGGTGCCCTTGCGCGTGAAGTCATTGCGATCCGCGACCTCAATCAGCTCGATCACATTGATCTGACCTGCCTGCCGGCACAGTTGCACAACACACCGGACAAGATCCCGGACGAAGTCCGGCGGGTTATTCTTCAGAACCGCGATATCTATTCCGACATTCTGGTTGCTTATGGCGATTGCGGCACTGGCGGTCTTCTCGACAAGGTTCTGGAAGAAACCGGAACCCGCCGGATCGAAGGCGCGCATTGTTATGCGTTCTTTTCCGGACTGGAGGCATTCGACCAATTCGAGGAAGACCAGCTTGGCAGCTTTTATCTGACCGACTTCCTCACCCGGCACTTTCAGACAATGGTGATCGAACCGCTCGGCCTCGATTGGCACCCTCATCTGCGCGACATGTACTTTGCCCACTACACCCGGGTTCTCTACCTGGCGCAGACAGATGATCCGGCCCTTGAAGAGGCCGCAAGACGGGCAGCGGAACGTCTTCAGCTTCCACTTGAAATTGAACGCACCGGCTATGGCTTGCTGGCACCTTTCCTGACGAAAGAACCTGCGATGCCTTCGCGCTGACATGCGGCACTGCACGGGTCGGTTTTTTACCGTGCAATGCCGCTATCAAGCGACTTGGATTGAGAGCTTTCCGGCAATCATGCTCGAAAGAGGACGACGTGAAATGGCGCAAAAGACTATCGTTTACTGGCGGGACATCCCGGCACAGATCCTGGTGAAAAAGGGCCGCAAGTCCGCCCGCCGGGAGCTGCCGGCTGTCTTCATGGAAACGATCGATGCCTGCGCGATGCGTGTCGGCGCCAAAGACAGTGATGCCTATATGGCCGAATGGCGCCGGGCAGAGCCTGTCGATGTTTCCGACGACCTCGAACAGGAAGCTGACACCGCGCTTGAAGCGCTTGTTGCCGATTACCCGAAACACCGCCTGATGGACCTGATGGCGAATGGAGGCCTGGAAAATGACTGATAGCAGCCTTTTGGCAAATGGCCGCCTGCCCGCCTCGACCGAAATGTCGCCCAAACAGGTGGTCGAAAAGACAGAGCTTCTGGCAGCGATCCCGGCTGGCAGCCAAGTCTATGTCACCGATCTTGGCAATGCTCCGGAAGACACGATCGTCGCCGCAGCCAAGACCCTGACCGACAAGGGCCTGACCGCCGTGCCGCATATGGCCGCGCGTCGCTATGCGAGTGTTACCGACTTCGAGCGCCGCATCACCCGCCTGACCCAGGAAGCCGGTGTCAAGGAAGTGCTCGCAATTGCCGGTGAAGCCGACAAGGCTGGCCCTCTTACCTCATCCGTCGCCCTTCTCGAAACGGGCCTTTTCGACAAGCTGGGCATTCAAAAGATTGCCGTAGCCGGTCACCCGGAAGGCGCACCGGACATCAAGCCGGACGTCATCAAATCGTTCTTGATGCGTAAGCATGAGCTTGCCGCAGACAGCGATGCGGAGTTCCGGATTGTCACACAGTTCGGCTTCGATCCGCATCAGGTCAGTGTCTGGCTCGACGAGATCCGCAGCTGGGGCAACCAGTTCCCGGTTCATATCGGCGTTGCAGGTCCGGCCAAGATGACCACGCTCTTGAAGTTCGCGGCCTTCGCAGGTGTCGAAAACTCGCTGAACTTTCTTAAAAAACGCGGCGGCGCGGTTGTCTCCATGCTTGCAGGCTACGACCCGAACACGATGGTCGAGCCGCTGGAAGCCCGCGTCACCAGCCAGCCGGACAGCCAGCTCGCCCAAATCCACGTTTACCCATTCGGCGGTGTCGCCAAAACAGCTGAGTGGCTCACCAGCCGCGGGAGCTGGTCCTTTCAAACTTCGTCAACATCTCTGACCGCCAACGAGAGCGCATAAATGACCAGAACAATTGTCGCCTCCGCCACCAAGGAAGTCGTGATCGGCTTTGACCAGCCGTTTTGCGTGATTGGAGAGCGCATCAACCCGACCGGCCGCAAGAAGCTGGCTGCTGAAATGGTTGAAGGTAATTTCGAGACCGTGAAAGCTGACGTTTTGGCCCAGGCCGCAGCTGGCGCCACCATGCTCGACGTCAATGCCGGCGTTACCGCGGTGAACCCGAACGAGACCGAACCGCCGCTTCTGGTCAAAACCCTCGAAATCGTTCAGGAGTTGAGCGATCTTCCGATCTCGATCGATTCCTCTGTCACCGAGGCGATCAAGGCAGGCCTGGAAGTCACCAAAGGCCGCCCGCTGGTCAACTCCGTGACCGGTGAAGAGGAAAAGCTGGAAGCGATCCTGCCGCTCATCAAGAAATATGACGTCCCGGTTGTTGCGATCTCCAATGATGAAACCGGTATCTCCGAAGACCCGGACGTGCGCTTCGAGGTTGCCAAGAAAATCGTTGAGCGTGCGGCGGACTTCGGCATTCCCGCGCACGATATCGTTGTCGACCCGCTCGTCATGCCGATCGGTGCCATGGGCACGGCGGGGCAGCAGGTATTTGCGCTGCTGCGCCGCCTCCGTGAAGAGCTGAAGGTCAACACCACCTGTGGCCTTTCCAACATTTCCTTCGGACTGCCGCACCGCCACGGCATCAACGCCGGCTTTATTCCGATGGTCATCGGCGCTGGCATGACGTCCGCGATCATGAACCCGTGCCGCCCGCAGGAAATGGAAGCGGTCCGCGCTGCCAACGTCCTGAATGGCACCGATCCGAACTGTCAGGAATGGATCATGACCTACCGCGACCACAAGCCGGCGGCGGCCGGTGCGGCGACGGCTGCACCAACAGAGGCTGCAGCTTCCGGCGGACGCCGCCGTGGCGGCCGCGCGGCTCGGCGGGCCGGCTGATTGCCAGACCGGCTCAGCCGCACAATTCAAGACCCGGGCGGCTTGCCGATCCCGGGTCTTGCCATGACCGCGCTAGATCATTGAAAAACTGAACCGAAAACCGCTTGGACACAAATTGGACATGTCAGAGAGCACCGCGAAACTCGCCAAGGTCGTTTTCCAGCCAAGTGGCCGGCGTGGCACATTTGAAGTCGGAACACCGCTTCTTGATGCCGCGCGTTCTCTTGGTGTCTACGTGGAATCGGTCTGCGGCGGGCGCGGCATTTGCGGGCGCTGCCAGATCTCCGTGTCCGAAGGTACCTTCGCCAAGGAAAACCTGACGAGCGCCGCGGACCACCTTGAGGGTGCAACAGAAGCGGAAACACGCTACGCCACCTTACGTAATCTGCCGGACGATCGGCGCCTCTCCTGTCAGGCGAAAATCCTCGGCGACCTGGTCGTCGACATTCCAACCGACGCCCAGACCAACCGGCAGGTCGTGCGCAAGCGGGCCGAGGCGAAGACGATTGAACCGGACAGCGCAATTTCGCTGGTGACCGTGTCCATCGACGAACCGGATATGGAAACCCCGCGCGGTGACATTGACCGCCTGCGCGAGGCGCTTGCCAAAGAGGCCGGCGTTGAGACGCTCGCGACCGATCCGATCCTGCTGCCAAAGGTCCAGACAATCCTGCGCAAGGGACATTGGACGGTCACTGGCGCCATCCACACTGACATTTCGAGCGGCCCAACACTGGTGGCGCTGTGGCCGGGTGAAAAACAGGCTGTCTATGGCTTGGCTGTTGATATTGGCTCGACCACCATTGCCGCGCACCTGTGCAATCTTCAGAACGGGCGTACAGTCTCTTCCGCCGGCACCTCGAACCCGCAGATCCGCTTTGGCGAAGACCTGATGTCGCGGGTTTCCTATGTCCAAATGAATCCGACGAAACTGCCGGATCTCGTCAAGGCGGTACGCGAGGCGATCAATGCCCTTGTCGGCAAGCTGGTCGGCGATGTCGGCGCAGAGCGCGCCGATGTGCTGGACGCCGCCTTTGTTGGCAACCCGGTCATGCACCACCTCTTCCTCGGGATTGATCCAGTGGAACTTGGCGGAGCGCCCTTTGCCTTGGCCGCTTCCGATGCCATGGTACTGACCGCCCGTGATCTTGACCTTGATCTCAATCCGGGCGCCCGGGTCTACATGCTGCCGTGTATTGCCGGACATGTCGGGGCAGATGCCGCCGCGGCCACGCTCTCCGAAAGCCCCTATTCGCTCGAAGAAACGACACTGCTTGTGGATGTCGGCACCAACGCGGAAATCGTGCTTGGCAACAAGCATCGCCTGCTGGCCGCCTCCTCCCCGACCGGTCCGGCTTTTGAGGGTGCGGAAATTTCCTCCGGCCAGCGCGCAGCGCCCGGGGCCATCGAGCGCATCCGGATCGACAAGGACACGCTGGAGCCCCGGTTCAAGGTGATCGGCGTCGACGAATGGTCGGATGAAGAGGGCTTTTCGGAAAAGATCGACAGCGTTGGCGTCACCGGCATATGCGGATCCGGCATCATCGAGGCCGTCGCGGAGATGTATCTCGCCGGCCTGATCACCGAAGACGGCGTGATTGACGGCTCCATGGCAGCGAAAACGCACCGGGTTCGGTCTGAGGGCCGCACATTCTCATATGTCATTGCCGAAGACGGCATTGAGATCTCGATCCTACAGACCGACATCCGCGCCATTCAGCTTGCCAAAGGCGCGCTCTATGCCGGCATCAAATTGTTGCAGGACAAGCTCGGCAGCGATCACATCGACCGCATCCGCTTCGCCGGTGCGTTCGGCAGCTACATCGATCCGAAATACGCCATGATCCTGGGGCTTATCCCCGATTGCGGGCTCGACGGTGTTTCCGGCGTCGGCAATGCCGCCGGAACCGGTGCCCGCATGGCCCTCCTCAATCGTGGCTACCGCCGCGAGATCGAAGAAACGGTCCACAACATCGAGAAGATCGAAACGGCGCTGGAACCTAAGTTCCAGGAGCATTTCGTCAACGCCATGGCCCTGCCGAACAAGGTCGATCCTTTCCCGAACCTGCGCGCTGCCGTGGAACTGCCCGAACGCAAGGAGCCGGTCGCAGCAGAAGGCGTTGGCGAGGGACGGAGACGGCGGAGACGGCGCGGCTAGTCTGTTTTGTCTCAGTGAAATGGCCCGTGCCCCTAGCCGCGCATCCTTGTATGACCGGGATCGTAGGGGGACGGAGCGATGATCTCAACGCTGACCCTGGCTCCAAGAAGGTCAAGATCAAGCACCGTTCCTTCGCCCGAAAGCGCAGTGTCGACAAACGCATAGGCGAGATTCAGGCCGCTGCGATGACCCCAGTCGCCGGAAGTGACTGTCCCCACAACGGTGTCCCCCTGCATCAGCGAGGCCCCGCCATATGCGGGTGCTTGGGTCGCGTCAATTTTCAGGGTCACAAGTTTCTTCCTCGGCCCGTCCTTTAGGCGCTGTATCAAGGCGTCCTTGCCGACAAAATCGGGCTTATCCAGCTTCACAAAGCGATCCAACCCGGTTTCAAAAGGATCGAATTCGGTGATCAGATCCGCCTTCCAGTGTAAGAACCCCTTTTCCATGCGCATGGATTCCACCGCTCTTGCGCCGAACAGTCTCAGATCATGCGCCTTTCCAGCGTCCCTTAAAGCCAGATAGGCAGCATAGAGTGAAGCATTCGGGACATGGATCTCATAAGCAAGCTCGCCGGAAAAACTGACCCCCATAACGGTTGCCGGGGCATACCCGATGAAGGTTTCGCGCACCGACAACCAAGGGAACCCTTCCTTCGACCAGGCGCCCCGGCTGGCCGATTGCAGAACCGCCCGCGCCTTTGGTCCTGCCAGAACCAGAATGGTTTGGTCGTTGGTTAGGCTCCTGATCTCAACATCTTCATCCGGACGCAGATGGGACTTTAGCCAATCCATATCATGATATTCGGAAGCTGCTGCCGACCCATACCAGACACGGGCAGGCCCACGATCCGAAGCCGGAATGTTGGCGATTGTTGCCTCGGCCTTGACCATGCCATGCCGATTGAGCAGATACCCGAGACCGACTCGACCTTCCCTTTTCGCGACGGTGCCACAGAACAGACGATCGAGAAATGCGTGCCGGTCGGAACCGGTAATCTCAATCCGGTTAAAGCCATTGACCTCGCAGAGGCCCACATGTGCCTGGATGTGTTGCACCTCGCTGGCGACCACATCGAATGCCTCATCAAAATGAAATCCGAGGGTTGGATGAAACTCTGGTGACGGCTTGATGTAGTCCACGCGTTCCCAGCCGTTCACCACCGTAAATTCTGCCCCTTCGGCCGCCATCACGGGTGTCAGCGGCGTTGTCTTGGCGGACCGCCCCGCTGAGCGATGTTCATTAGGGAAGTGAAATCGGAACTCGTTCTGGTAGTCTTCTATGGCTTTCAGAGCGGTGAGCTCGACATTGGCGTGGCCGGTAAAACGGCGCGGATCGAGGCACCATGTGTCGTAGCACGCCTCGCCGTGAACGATTTGCTGCGCCAGCAGCCAACCGTGTCCCCCTCCCTCACCCAAACCGGCCCTGAGCCCGATGATACAAAAAGCATTGCGTTTACCCGGGATCGGTCCGACCAACGGCGCTCCATCAATCGTATAGGTGATCGGACCGTTGATGACGGTGTGAATTCCGGTTTCCATCAATGCAGGCATGCGGGCAAAAGCACCCTCAAGGACATCGGTTACCCGATCCAGATCATCCGGACAGAGCGCGTTGACAAAATGCGGATCGATCCCGTCCATACCCCACGTCTTGCAATCCTGCTCGTAAAAGCCGACCAACAGACCGTTCTTTTCCTGACGACAGTAGTAATCGCTGATCGGACAGCGGAGCAACGGCATCCGGTGCCCTGCCTCTTTGATCGCCTGTATTTCCTCGGTCAGAAAGTATTGGTGCTCCATCGAGGCGACGGGATGATGAACGCCCATCATTGCCCCGATTTCATTCACCCTGTATCCACCTGCGTTGACGACAATGTCGCAGTCGATGTCTCCATGCTTGGTATGAACCGTCCAGGTGTCATCCTTGCGCTGTGTCAGGCCCGTGACTGGCGTGTTGCGATAGATGGCCGCGCCGGCCTTGCGGGCACGGCGGGCCAGCGCCTGACAAAGCTGTGCCGGATCGATGTCGCCATCGAGCGGATCCCAAAGACCGCCAAGCAGATTGTCTGTTGAAATCAAGGGATGGCGGCGTGCGCACTCCTGCGCATCAATTACTTCGAATTCAACATCCATGCCGCGGGCCATTGACGCAAAGTGCCGGTAGCCCTGCATCTGGGGTTCGGTGTTGGCAAGTCGAATGCCACCGTCTGCATGGTGATAGTTGATCGGGTAATCTGGATCTTCTGCCAGCTCCTTGTAGAGCCGGATAGAATGGCTCTTCAAACCGACCATGGTTTGATTCATGCCGAAGTTGGTTACTTGGGCTGCAGAATGCCACGTCGTCCCGGACGTGAGTTCATTGCGTTCGACCAATACGACATCTGTCCACCCCTCCTGAGTAAGATGATAGATCGTCGAACACCCGGCGATACCTCCACCGATCACAACCACTTGCGTACGCGTTTTCATGGAACACCTCCGACATCCCCTCTCTCCGGGGTGCCGCAGTTTGAACAAAGTGGCAATGTGGCGGACTGCACTTTTTAAAATATCAAAATTGAACTTCGAAAAACTCGTAGATACGAAATACTGACCGAGGCATTCCGGTCAATCAGCACCCGTGACCAGACAAAATCGGTCCTCAAGCCAAGCGTTGCTTTGATGCATGGGGGTCAGCGCATGGCGTGTCAGCAGCTTGCGGAGTTTCTGATCGATGAGACCACGCACAGATCCAGCGCAATCTGGTGTGGTGATAAGAGACAGCGTCCGCGCAAAGCTTTTTCCGGGAAACTGGTGCATGCGAAGCTTTGAATGAAACCGGCGTGCCCTGGAGAACAGCAAAGGTGTTGTGATGGTCCACCCAGCACCTGCCGCCACCATTGCCATGAGGGTCTGGTTGTTGCCGCATTCGAAACGGTCGGGCATCTCCACTCCCAACCGGCGCAATTGTGCTTCGATCTGCCGAGCTATGAGCAGGTCACTGGTAAACTGCAGAAAAGGCAGATCCGATTTGCCGGCCATGACATCTGCTGTCTCCTCAGTCCGCCCTTCTGGCAGCACCACCACAAATGGATCCCGGAGCAAAGGGGTATCCTGCAGGTTATTCACCCTCTCTGGCGGCATGGTCGCTATGCCGATGTCCAACTGGCGGTCACGCAGCATGTCAAGAAGTTCGCGGCTGGATCCGGACCGGAAAACGAAATTGCACTGGTGCATTTTTCTGGAAAGGTAAACCGCAAGGTCAGGCGTAATATCGCTATCCATGTCGGCAATACTGCCGAACCTGAGATAACTGGTTTCCGTGACATTCCCGGCACTAGCTTCCGCTGTCGCCTTGCGGATGGACCCGAGGGCGACGTCGATTTCCTTCAAGAACATCTGCCCCTTGGGCGTCAGCATCATAGGTCGGCGGGCATGATCGAACAGCTCTACGCCAAGATGTTCTTCAAGGCTGCGCAGGTGGTGCGAAACAGTACTGATGGACAAGCCTGTTTCATCAGCAGTCGCCTGAACCGACGACTTGCGGGCGCAGATCTGAAAGAGTTCCAGAGCTTTTAAGGTAAGGTCTTTGCGGGCAGATGAACGTGGCATGCGGTTAATCAACTCAATAGACGTGAGGAACAGGTTGAACTTCGATCAACTCGAAACAAGAGTCCAACAAGTTCGAACTTATAACAAGCTCACCTAAATCATAGCGCCATAGAAACCCGGCTCTTCATTGCGTCTAGTTTGGGGGAAGAGCATTCGCGCCCTTCCCAAATCACCAACCACCCGTCATGGTGCGGCATGAGAAAGATGTTTGAAGAACTGGATTATGCCCCGACACCGATTGGGGCCGTGTCTCTCCGCCGCCGGCATCTTCTGGCGCTGAAAACCGACGTCTTCGAAATTCTTCTTGGAGAAGAGCACCTGATGTCGAGCCTGTTCACCGCCTCCGAGGTGGCACTGGCGGATCTTGGTGTGGATGCTCTGTCAGGCGATGGGTTGGAAGTATTGGTCGGCGGGCTCGGCCTTGGCTACACCGCACAGTCGGTTTTGGCCTATGACACGGTCGCAAGCCTCACCGTCGTCGATCTCCTGGAACCGGTCATCCGCTGGCACCAGGAGGGCCTAGTCCCGATGCAAACCGAACTGGTGGATGATCCGCGCTGTCAATTGGTTCAAGGAGACTTCTTTGGCCTCGCAGTGTCAGATGATGGTTTCGATGCCAGTCGTCCGAAACGCCAATACGATGCCATCTTGATCGACATTGACCACACGCCCGAGCGGTTACTGCATTCAGGGTCCAAGGGCTTCTACACCCAGGAAGGTTTCACTGCTGTGCAACGATTCCTGAAACCCGGTGGCGTCGTTGGCCTGTGGTCGGACGAAGCTCCGGATGCTGCCATCACTGCCAAACTTGCGGAAGCGTTTGATACGGCATGGGCGGAGCCGGTGGTGTTCGAAAACCCTCTTCAGGACGGGCGCGAAGTGACGCAATCCGTATACCTCGGGCGGAAAGCACACAGCTGACAATGATCGGTGTGAAAGGCCGCCCTCATCCGGGAGGGCTAAGGCGCGCCGCTACCCTTTTGTCTTCAGAATCAGTACTGTGGCGGGCATGATCAGACAAATCGTTCCCATTACGGCGCTCTTGTTCGGCTCCGCACTTTTGCTCTTTGCCGGCGGCATTCACGGCCTCATCCTGCCGGTTCGCGGAGCTGCGGAGGGATTTTCCGCAAGTTCGCTTGGTCTTTTGGGAACCGGTTGGGCGATCGGCTATGTGCTGGGTTGCATCTTCGTTCCCCGGCTGGTGGGGGCCGTCGGTCATATCCGAACATATGGTGTGATGTGCGCCTTTGCCGCCGTCTCGATGCTGTTGCAGGCGCTCCTCGTCGAGGCCTGGGCGTGGATCCCCATCCGGGCCGTTTCCGGGTTCTGCTTTGCTGGCGCTGCGATGATCGTGGAATCCTGGCTCAACGACAAGTCCGAGGCCAACACACGCGGCACCATTTTCGGTATATACACGATGGTCAATCTTGGGGCTTTAACAGCCGGGCAGATGGTTATCTCGCTTGGCGACACGATGAGCTTCCTGTTCTTTGCGATTGGCGCCATTGTCTATTGCCTGGCTCTTGTGCCAACGGCGTTGTCGACGTCCGCCTCGCCGGCTCCGCTGACATCGGTGCAGCTCAATATACGCGTCCTTTGGAACAATTCGCCGGTGGCCGTTGCGGCCGTGTTTCTCGTCGGGATCTCCAACGCCGCCTTCGGGACCCTGGCTGCCGTCTATGCCGGGCGGGTGGGTCTTGAACTGACGTCGATTGCGCTTTTTGCCAGCATCCCGGTCCTTGCGGGCGCCGTCGCCCAGATCCCGATCGGATACTTGAGCGACCGCATGGACCGCCGCATCGTTTTGGCCGTTGTGGCCGCTGTCGCACTTGCTGCGGATATCGCCTTCGTTGTGCTGCTCCCCGATAGCCAGCTTACGAACCTTTTGCTGGTTGCCGTGTTCGGCGCAGCGATTTTTGCGATGTACCCTGTGATCGTTGCCCATGCCAACGACCATGCCCCTCCGGGAACGTCCATTCAGGTGTCAGGCGGGCTTTTGATGATGTTCGGGATCGGCTCCATTATCGGACCGCTGATTGCCGGTGTCATGATGACGAGCATCGGCCCGCAAGGCCTGTTCATCACGACCATCGGCGCTCACGTCGTCATGATTGCCTTTACGCTGTGGCGCATGACCCGGCGGGCGGCGGTTGCCGAAGAAGACAAGGGCGCGTTTCAGGTCAGCGCCCCTGCCCGTATGGTCACACCAGAAACCGCGACACTTGCTGCTGGCGAGGATGAAGCTCTGCCGCTGGAAGAAGCCGATGTGGGAACGTCCCCTTCAGACGGCGAACAGGTATAGCGGCACACCCTTTCTTCAGGACGGCCAAAGGGCATAAAGGTAGACAAGATATCCGCCAAGCAGCACTGCGCCCTCGCGCCGGCCGATCCGTAGGCCGGTTGCTGCGAAAATCACGAAGATCACCGAAACGCCAATCATGACCGGATTGTCGAAGCTGATGATCTGGGATGGAACTTCGCTCGGCGCGATCAGAGCCGTTGCGCCACCGATCCCCAGAATATTGTAGATGTTCGACCCGATGATGTTGCCGAACGCAACGTCTGTCTGACGTTTCAGGCCGGCAACCACTGATGTCACCAGTTCCGGCATAGAGGTGCCGATCGCGACGATCGTCAGGCCAATAACTGTTTCCGAAATTCCAAAACCGCGCGCCAGGCTGACAGCGCCCTCCACCAGGAACTTGCCGCCGAACACCACCAGCGCCAAACCGCCCAGCGCGAGCAGCAGCGCGGCCACCAGACCGCCTTTCGGCTGGGCTGGAATGTCCAAAACCGGATCCGTCTCAATCAACGCCGTACTTTTTCCATGCACTGCGCCGCGGTTTTCCTGAACGGCTGCCCGCTCCTGCCGGATGGCCATGTAAATGTAGGTGCATAGAACTGCAAGGAAGACTCCGCCGACCAGCCGACTCGCATCCATGACGGTGACAACGCACGCAAAGACCAAGGTGACGGCCAGCATCACTGTCGCGTCGCGTTTCAGCGCCGTGGACGACAAGGCGATCGGAAACAACAGCGCCGCGACACCGCCGATCAGCAGGATGTTGGCGATGTTCGATCCGACAACATTGCCGTAGGCAATGCCAGGCGCACCCACAAGTGCGGCATGCACAGAGGTAACAAGTTCTGGCGTCGAGGTGCCGAACCCGACCAGGGTCAAGCCGATCACGAGCGGCGACACCCCCAGATGCGTCGCGGCATTCACAGCCCCGCGCACCAAGAACTCTCCACCTATGATCAAAAGAAATAAACCGCCGATCAGCGGCACCGCTATTTCAAACACCTGGAGCTCCATGACCCCGAGAATACCAAGATCTGCATCTGGTTGTTGTCATGACCGCCAACAAGAGGCAAATCGCGCGGGGGTCGAAAACAACACGCTGTCGGCTCGTCCCCCATCAGTCGCTGAAAGAAATTGGAACAATTACGAATGATCTACCTCAACACGTCACCAAGACAATCGTTATAAGTATCAGCTAATTTTCACATTTGATGAAATTGACAAAAAGCAAAGCATTTAGAAGCAAAAAGCCTCTATTCTCAGCTCGATGTTTTCGATTTTGACAATTGCAGTGAGCGCAAGCTTCGATGGACAACAAGGTCGGCAAAGTCTACCCGGTTCAAACACTACGGCGACCGGGAGAGCTGTTTGAAGAAGTCGAGGCGCTGGCCGGCATCGGCTACTGGGAATGGGACGAAATCACCGACAACTGCATTTACTGTTCAGAACAGCTTGCCCGCATGCATGGGGTCACAGTTGAGGAATTCGTGCGCCGCGCGACCTCAATGGACGCAGATCTGGAATGGGTCCACCCGGATGACCGTGAACAGTACAGGACCCAGACAAGCCGCTTAAGCGAAACCAAAAACATCGTTGAGCTTGAATACCGTATCATCAAAACGGGCGGAGGAGAGATCTTCGTTCGGGAACGCGGCGTTGCAGTTGTCGATGCCGACGGCACACATCTGCGCTCCTACGGGTTCATCCAGGATATCACGTCGCTGAAGTCAGCCGAAGTTGCACTCCGCGACTTGCACCAGCGCCAGGAAGAGATACTGGAACAACGCACCAAGGCCTTGAGGCTCAGTGAAGAGCGATACGCTTTTGCCATTTCGGGGGCCAGCCAGGGCGTCTGGGAATGGGACCTCAACGACGAACACAACTACATGTCAGAACAGTGGAAAGTGCGGCTGGGCTACACCGAAGAAACCCTTCCGAATGCGCCTGGTCTGTTTATTAAAATCATTCATCCTGAAGACCGGGCAAATGTCGAACAAGTGTTCAAAGAACATCTCAAGGATCGCGTTCCCTTCGATCTATCCTTGCGGCTGTTGCACAAAAATGGCGAACAGATTTGGGTCCGCGCGCGCGGACATGCCGTTTGGAACAATGAAAATCGCGCGACCAAGATGGGCGGAACGATCAGTGACATTACCGAATATCGGAAGCTCCTGGACACTGCCCAGTACTATGCGGAACGCGATCAGCTAACCGGTCTTTACAATCGCCACTACTTCATGCGGATTGCGGACGATCTCTTGCACAAAAGTTCATCCAATTGCCGGTCCTGCGGGGTCGCGATTATTGACCTTGATGACTTCAAAGAGATCAACGATTGCCACGGCCACCCTGCCGGTGACAGTGCCCTCATCGTCTTGGCCGAGAGGCTCGTCGAATACATCGGCGATACAGGGATCGTAATCCGGCTTGGCGGAGACGAATTTGCGGTCATTTTTTCTGCTCAGTTGAGCTGGGGGGAGACGGTTCAGTACTTCAAACGCTTGCTTGAAGAAATTTCAAAGCCAATTGCCTGGGAAGGTTTTTTGTTTGAATGCTCGGCATCTTTGGGTCTTGCAGAGAAAACACACGCCAACGGTTCGGATGTAAACGACCTCCTTCAGCAAGCCGACCTTGCTGTCTATGACGCAAAGGCGGCGGGCGGAAATGCCGTGCGTTGTTATTCGGAGGCGCTTCTCACAGCAGCCCTGAACCGGACGAACACCCTAAACTCCGCGCGGCGTGCCCTAACCGACGAACGCTTTGTGTTGTGTTTTCAGCCGAAAGCTGACTTGCAGTCGCAAAAGCTGGCAGGATTTGAGGCATTGCTGCGACTGAGCAACGAGGACGGTACGCTGGTTCCGCCAAGCAGCTACTCTGAGGTGTTCGAGGACAGCGTGCTCGCGCGCCGGATCGGAGAGATGGTTCGTTTGCGCGCCATCGATCAAGCCTCATCATGGCTCAAAGCAGGACATGATTTTGGCCATATCGCGTTCAACATTTCTCCACCCGAATTTCAGGCCTATCAGCGTGATGCTCAATTTGTCGATCGATTGATGGAGGCCATTGCCAAAGCGGGGTTAAAGCCAAGCCACATCCAAGTAGAAGTCACCGAAGATGTTCTTCTTACCAGGAAGCGTGAAAACGTCTCCAGTATACTTCGGCACCTTCGAGAAAACGGCATTACCGTCGCGCTGGATGATTTTGGAACCGGACATGCCTCTTTATTGCACTTGAAAGAAACCGAATTTGATCTGGTAAAACTCGATGTGTCTTTCGTTCGCTCAATGCTGATATCCGATGTGGATATGGCAATCGTCGAAACGATCGCAAAGCTCGCAGCCAAGCTTGGCAAGCAAATTGTTGCCGAAGGCATCGAAACACAGGAACAGCTTGCGGCGCTTCAAGACCTTGGCGTGGCGTTCGGTCAAGGTTTCCTGATTGGCCATCCGGTTCCCGGAGATGCCGTAGGCTTTTCGTCAAACGCCCTGTTTTGAAATCTCTATGTAGAATCGCCCCTCAATTTTTTTTGCTTTCAGATGCTTCTATTATCTTGTTTTCCTTCGCCTCTGTGCCCTTCGGGGTCAAACCATAAATCCCACGCTCCACCCGTTCGAACCAACCGTAGTGATCATCCGCCATAATCCGTGTGGCTCGGTCAACGCCGGTCGCTTTCGCAACCTCCGCGCCCCGGCTTGGACCGTTTTCACTTAAATACTGAGCACATCTCATGGCATCTTGCCGGTAGGCTGTGACGAGCGTGACGCGCGTCGAGCCGCCGGTATTCGGGTCTCCGACACGGCGGGCAAATTCACGCAGAAGCCGGTCTTTCCGCGGTTTCATCTTGCGCGGTGTGAAGGGCGCTGGATCAGCATGAACTTCGACCAGCTGATCTGCGAGCCTGACCGTAATAAGTCCAAGCCCCAGCCTGCGCGCGAGCTTGAGATTGTTCTTTAGCGCGGCTTGAAACCGGCGCCCGCTCCCGCGCGCAACGGCGATATAAACCGAGTCGGTCACCCCTTGTCGGTCAATGGCCTGGTGAAACAGGCTGAGGGTAAAGCCGGTCTTCAGTTCCACGATCACCGGATCGTCGTTTCCCCGGCAAGCCACAATGTCGGCCGATCCTACTTCGGCCTTCACCTCATACCCCTGTTTTTCCAAGAATGCCTTGACCGGCTCATAAAGCTCGGTTTCCAGAATGCGTGCCATGGATGCGATCCTATGGCTGCGCCAATAGCGGGTCCAGCAGCGATCTGAGCCGGCTGCAGGTTGACCACGACTTCCTTGCATTGGATGCAAACACCGGATGACACCATAACCGGAAATTTTGAGCGTCCTCTTGCAGTTGCCTCAATTGTTTCCCATGTCGCTCTCATTCCCGGACGGCCCCGCCCGGATAGCATTCCTAAACTGGGATCCAGACAAAATGGAAATCATACAACCTGCTGCGGTCATGGCCCTTTCTGCCGCGGTCTTCGGGTTTATCATTTGGGCATATTTTCGCGTTTCCGGTCACTTCCAGAGCGAGACCCGCGATCAGAAAGGATGGGGAAGCGACCGCATTTCTATCTTGCTTGCGATAGGTCTCGTGATTAGCTTCACGGTCAGCTACATCGAGATTTTCATCTACGCATTCAGGCTGCCCTTTTCCGGTGCCGTTGATGTCACCATCGGACTGGCTGCGGCTCTGATCGCGATGTCTGGAGCTTATGCTGCACAGGCATACAGCGAAAAGCGTGCGATCAGGGCAAGTCGGCCACGGATCTGAAGGTCACACACTCAGGGGTCGAGAAAAAATCTTTCGCGCAAGTTGCGCCACATCTTCTCGCCGACCATACAGTCATAGGGCTGGCCGAACGTGATCTGCGCCCGGTAGACGCGTGCTGGTTCTTCTGGAACCCGCCCACCGATTTCCAGGACCAGTTTCCGGCGAACAGCTTCTGGAAACTGGGCCCAATCGTTTACCGGAATTACAAAACTGCCCGGCCCGCCAATCACGCAGCGGCGGTAGTATTCATCGAGATCCGGAATGTTGAACTGGCCGCCAAATCCGCCAGTCGTCATCAATGGCAACCCGTTGATTACAAAACCGGCCTCCACAGCCAGGTCCCGGGCACGGGTCACAGCGATGCCCTCATTGTTGGGCCCATCGCCGGATATGTCGATAACCAGCCGATCCGCCTGAAAAGGGACATCTAGCAGCAACTTCGACGCATACCGGATCGCACCGGATATCGAGGTTCTGCGCTGACCAATGGTCTGATCTTCGCCGATGATGGTTGATACACCCTCTGCGTCTTGCGGCGTTTCAATAAGGGTCCAGGGTACGATCTCGCGAATATGCGCATCGTTGGCCCATTCAAACATGGTCAGTGCAATCCGGCCATGAAGCCCCTGCTCTACAGCTCGAATGACTGATGGATGCGAAATCGCAGCGGCATATCCGTCCCGTTGTATGGCCAATTCTTCCGCCGACATGGACCGTGAGACATCAACGGCCAGAACAAGAGCGACGTCGACGGGTTGAGCCGCTTTGACGGAAGCTGAACCAAATTGCCCCACTAACAAGGCGATCGCGGTGATCAGGGTTGAGACGAGGCTCTTCATAGAACTGAGAATAATGCAGTCCGACCCGCCGACCAGAGGAAATCCTCCGCTTTGTGTCAAATGATCGTCAGGAACGAATATTGACTGCAACGTTTCGGGTACTCGCCGACGAACAGGAGTTCAGCTATAAGGCTTTGAAATAGAGACTTCAGGGAGTTTTCCATGACCGACGCTGCTGCAAACGACATGGCCGAAAAACCAATGCTGGCAACGCTTCTGCATGAAGGTGTGTACCGGATCGTCATGCAGCGCCCGGAACGGATGAACGCGCTCTCGAGCGAAATGATGAGCGCTTTGTCCGCCGAACTGACTAAAACGGCGGAGAACCCGGATGTACGGGTGGTTCTCCTCGGCGCAGAGGGCAAGGTCTTTTGCGCAGGCCACGATCTGAAGGAACTGACGAGTGCGCGGGCCGAAGCTGACGGTGGCAAGGCGACCTACGAGCGGATCATGCGCCAGTGTTCGGACCTCATGCAGCAGATCGTGCGGCTGCCAAAGCCGGTCATTGCTGTCGTAACAGGTGTTGCAACCGCTGCCGGGTGTCAGCTGGTCGCGTCCTGCGATCTGGCAATTGCAACAGATACCGCCACGTTCTGTACGCCTGGCGTCAATATCGGCCTCTTTTGTTCAACGCCGATGGTCGCACTGAGCCGGAACGTTGCTCCAAAACAGGCGATGGAAATGCTTTTGACCGGCGAAAGCATCGACGCATCGACCGCCAAGGACTTTGGCCTGATCAACCGGATCGTCCCGCGCGACTACCTGGAGCAGGTCGTTCAGAAATACGCGGAGAGCATTGCCTCCAAGTCTGCCCATACCGTGAAGATCGGCAAGGAAGCCTTCTATCGTCAACTCGAAATGCCATTGTCTGAAGCCTACGATTTCGCGGCAGAGACGATGGTTGGGAACATGATGGCCCGCGATGCCGAAGAAGGCATCAATGCTTTCCTGCAAAAGCGCAAACCGGAATGGACAGACAGCTGATACCGATGGACCACGACAGCTATTCCGACACCTACATCAAGGGCATTCTGGATGAGGTGAAGACCATCGCGATGATTGGGGCGAGCGCGAACACCGTTCGGCCGTCATATTTCGTGCTGAAGTACATGCTTTCCAAAGGCTATGATGTCTGGCCGATCAATCCCGGACAAGCGGGTAAAGAAATCCTTGGACAGAAGGCTTACGCGTCTTTGGAAGACTTGCCGGACACGCCGGACATGATCGATATCTTCCGGAATTCCGAGGCGGCGGGCCAGATCGTCGAGGACGTGATCGCAAGCGGCAAATTGCCGGAGGTTATCTGGATGCAGTTGACCGTGCGCCACGAAGAGGCTGCGCAGCGAGCGGAAGCTGCGGGTATCAGGGTGGTCATGGACCGCTGCCCCAAGATCGAATATGGGCGGCTGTCTGGAGAGATTGGCTGGGCCGGTGTCAATTCCCGGACACTCTCCTCAAAGCGCCCTGCCCTGAAAGCCGGTTTCCAGCACAGGGGCTTGTCGCCGACAAAAAAGACCTAAGCTCTCAGCACTGATGGGGCACAATTTATCACCAAAGAAAGCCCAAATTTCATTTTTTGGCCTCAGAAACAACTATCTGGAACGGCAGTAAAAATGTCGCGGGCCATTTATGTTTTTGCAGCAACAGTGGATGTGCAATTGTCTATTTGCTTCAAAAACAAAACGATTTTCTGACAAGCCGTATAGAAACAGGTAACCAATAAAACACCCTCTGATTGCACTTCACTCGAGATCCAATCAAAGGTATCGTTAAGAGATCAGCAATGATTAACAGTTGACTAAACTGTTAGCGAAATTCTTTGCCCAATCTTTATATCGTGAACAGACACTTTAACGACTTGTTGACCTTTTCCCGCAGGAGGCATTCATGGTCGATCCGTTCACGCAGTTCACTATCTATCACCTGGTTGTGGTTGTCGCCATCGTCATGGTGCTCATCTTCAGAGCTATTTCAGATTGATATCGGTGAAGAAACTGCAAGCTCCCTAAGCGCACTTGCCAGAGCGGGCAAAACACGCGATGTCGCAAGACAGGTAGTGTAATGAGTATTGGCTGAGTTGGGCTGGCCACCTTGCTCGTCATTCTTCGACTTCAAATAGTCAATGCATCTGAATCTCAGAATACATGTCATTATTTAGAATTTTCATCAATTTTCCGGAAATTTTATTTTTTATTTCGGAACGGGTGTTACCAATTCATGCACATGACGGGTCTATCTTTATTGCATCACAGAAGTTCCATGTTGGGATCGGACGAGTCCATGCTTTACGAAGTTATAGATACGGGCCTCCTCGCTTTGGTGATGCCTCTTGCGGCCAGTGTTCTCATGTTTGGCATCTATCTTGTCATAAAAACCGACATGAATTTGGAGCGCGATGAACGCTCGCCGCGGCGGTTTGTCAAAACGCCCTAAGCGTTGCAGCAGTATCCAACCCAATTATCTTTCAGAAAAAGAACGTTTTTTCCGTTTTTTCGCGGTTTCAGAAATCAATCCTTTGACCTCCCGCACGGCTTTGACCAAACTGCGCGCCACATATACAAGGGAGGTTCTTTATGAGCGAAAATATTCCAGGCTTTTCCACGCTGGCCATCCACGCAGGCGCGACACCAGATCCGTCAACAGGTGCTCGGGTCACACCGATCTATCAGACGTCTTCATTTGTCTTTGACGATGTCGACCATGCTGCGTCCCTGTTCGGCCTTCAGGCCTTTGGAAATATTTACACCCGCATCACAAACCCGACCACTGCCGTTCTTGAAGAACGCGTTGCAGCACTTGAAGGCGGTACAGCCGCGCTCGCAACCGCTTCCGGTCACTCGGCACAGCTTCTTTGTTTCCATACGCTCATGCGGCCGGGCGACAATATTGTGGCGGCCAACAAGCTCTATGGCGGCTCCATCAACCAGCTGAACCACTCTTTCAAAAGCTTCGGCTGGGGCGTGAAATGGGCTGATCCATCGGACATGGCGTCCTTCGAAGCGGCAATTGATGACAAGACCCGTGCAATTTTCATCGAAAGCCTTGCCAATCCAGGCGGGATCATCGTCGACATAGAAGCTATTGCCGCCATAGCCAAGGCAAAGGGCGTTCCGCTGGTTGTCGACAACACCATGGCGTCTCCTTACCTGTGCCGGCCGATCGAACATGGCGCCGACATTGTCCTGCATTCCCTGACCAAGTTCATGGGCGGCCACGGCAACTCCATGGGCGGCATTATCGTTGACGGTGGATCGTTCGACTGGTCCGCATCAGGCAACTATCCGCTTCTGTCATCGCCGCGTCCGGAATATCAGAACATGGTTCTGCACGAGACCTTCGGCAATTTCGCTTTCGCGATCGCTTGCCGCGTTCTTGGTCTGCGCGATCTGGGCCCGGCGATTTCGCCGTTCAACGCTTTCATGATCCTGACTGGGATCGAAACCCTGCCGCTCCGCATGCAGCGCCATTCAGATAACGCCAAGAAAGTCGCGTTGCATTTGTCTGGGCATGACAAGGTCAAGTGGGTGTCCTATGCGGCCCTTCCGGAGGATCCGCACCATGCGCTTCAGCAAAAGTACATGCCGAAAGGCGCCGGAGCTGTCTTCACGTTTGGTGTTGAAGGCGGGTACGACGCCGGGGTGAACCTCGTGTCCAAGGTCGAGTTGTTCTCACACCTTGCCAATATCGGCGATACGCGGAGCCTCATCATTCACCCGGCCTCCACCACCCACCGCCAGCTGTCAGATGACCAAAAGACATCTGCAGGTGCCGGTCCGGATGTTGTCCGGATCTCGGTTGGTCTCGAAGATGTCGACGACATCATTGCCGATCTGGAGCAGGCCCTCGCTGGCTAACAACTAGCTAACGGACAAAAAACAGCCCGCCGATTCGGCGGGCTGTTTTCATTTCCAACTCTGTGCATCCGTCAGTTCCGGATCAAGTACTCGCCTTTCAAGGCTGCCAAGTAATCTATCGTTGCCGCGATCACGAAGACAGCAAAGCCCTGGTGGACAAGCGCCACACCGAGTTGATGCATGGACAATTCCCCGGTGTAGTTTCCAAAACCCAGCAGCGTGACGATCCCGAAAACCATCTGCAGGAAGACAAAGGCCGCCAGGTGAAACGCTGGCAAACGGATCCGTTTGGCATCCGTTACAACGCAGGTCCGCCACACCAGAAAAATCGCTGCAGCACCCAGAAGATAGGCAACCATCCGGTGTTGAAACTGAACGGTCAGGACGTTTTCAAAGAAATTCAGCCAGACAGGTGACTGCATCAACAGACCCGACGGGATCATCTGACCGTCCATCAGCGGCCATGTATTGTAGGTGAAACCGGCGTTCAGACCCGCGACAAGACCGCCAAAGAACAGCTGCAGGAACAACAAGCCTGTAAACACCCAGCCAACCGGCAGCAAAGCGGAGCGTGTATCAGCGGGCGGCTCACCATATGGCGCCAGTCGTCGGGCAATCCAGAAGAGATACGCAAAGATAATGAAGGCCAGGGTCAGGTGAGTTGCCAAGCGGTACTGGCTGACATCTGTTCTCTCCACCAATCCCGATGCCACCATCCACCAGCCGACGAACCCTTGCAGACCGCCTAGGCCCAGACCAACCACCAACCGTGGTTTCAGCCACGGTTCAATCCGCCCAGACGCCCAGAACACGACCATGGGGACAAAAAAGGCTACGCCAATCACCCGTCCGAGCAGACGGTGTCCCCATTCCCACCAGAAGATGAATTTGAACTCATCAAGGCTCATGCCCTTGTTGATCAGCTGGTATTCCGGAATCTGGCGGTATTTTTCCAGTTCTTCCTGCCACTCCGCCTCGGTCAGTGGAGGGATCACGCCGTGGATTGGTTTCCATTCCGTGATCGAAAGCCCGGATTCGGTCAAACGGGTCGCCCCACCCACGACCACCATCACCAGAATGAGAAAGCAGACGCCGTAGAGCCACCAGCGGATCATCGCCCGGCTTGAGCGAATGAATTCCTGGTCTTTGATGTCTTTTGTTTGGCCGGCCGTTCCCAGGCTGTCCGCGGACATTGTCATTGCCCTGTTGTCTCCAAAATTCGTCTACCGGTTTGACCTTTGTTATCGGGAGATATAGGTGCTGGGGAAAAGCGGCAAGCCTTTGTGGCCGGGTCGCGGCAAATCATCGCTCTTTGGGTTACAGAACGGGTCAAGAATGGTTCCCTCGCTCCGCAAGTTTATCGGTATGGTCGCGCTCGTCTTGTTCGTGATTGTCTACGCTCTGACCGCAATGGTGGTCGGCGACTCGCCCCGATTGCAGGAATCGTCGACGCTTATCCAGTTCACTTACTTTGCCATTGCTGGTCTTGCTTGGGTCATCCCTGCAGGCGCCATCATCTGGTGGATGGAACGCGGCAAAAAGAGCTGACTGCGATTACGTTTTAAGTGCGGGCCCGCAGTTTAAGTTCGAGCGCGCAGTCCAAAACCGGACGTCAGCCATTTGGCAGCCCGGTAAAGCGCAAACGGCGCGCCGGTTAGATACTGATCGACAAAGGCCGGGTCCTGATAAACACCGTTGAGCGACACACGTGGCAAAAGCATCAGGTCCCGCGCACTTGCCGATTGCAAAACACCTGGAAATGTTGTGACAGCCGAGGCAAAGCCGAATTTGCCGACAACCTCGGCAGCGCCCCCGTCAACCGCGTTGTGTTTCCCATAGGGGTACGCGAAGTGTTTGGGCCGCTGCCCCAATTCCGTTTCGAGCCGTTCAAGACCCTTTTCTATATCCTGCCGTGCAGCTTCTTCGGTGAGACGCGCCAAGGCAAAATGATCGTGCGTGTGAGCGCCAATCGTGACGAGTGGATCTGATGCCAGTTCCCGCACCTCATCCCAGGTCATCATCTCCTGGTCCGCGAGCTCAGCGAGGTCAATTCCGTACTGGTTAGACAAGGCACGGATGATTGCCCTTTGATCTCGTTCGCTCACATCGTTTTTCAAATGATCGACCAGGCGATTGAAACAAGAACACTTTTCGTCAACGCTTTCACATACTGTCGGCTCGTCTGCGTCAGACGAGAAAACAATCTGATCATTCGCGGCAATGATAAGCTCCAGCGCCAACCACCACAGCTCACTCGACCTGTCCACCAGACCGCTTGCGACAAACACGGTGAACGGTGCACCAAGTTCTTTCAGGACCGGAAGCGCATATTCCAGATTGTCCCGATAGCCGTCATCAAAAGTCAGAACCGCATACCGTTCCCGGCCATATCCGGATTTCAATAGGTCAACCGCTTCATCCAAAGCGATGATCTTGTAGCCGTTGGCCCTGATCCGCTCCACCGTTGCACGCAGGAACTCGGGGGAAATCTCAAGGTGCCGGTTGGGCTGAAAACCACCAGCGCGCGCCGGCCGAACACGGTGCAACATGAACACAGCGCCGCAGCCTTGTGTGAAAGGTGCGAAGAGTTGGCTCAGTCCCGTCGTCTGCAGAACCCGGAATGCGTTGGTAATTGCTGTTTGGCGAATGCTCATCAGCCGCTCGGCCCGTGTGTTTGGAACCGGTCCATTAGCGCACCTTTTCTTTAAGAATTATTGATATTTCTCGCTAGAGTTTGGTCGAATGAGCGCACCACCAAACATAGCTAACCACCGTTTAACCAATCCCGTTTCATTGAGTGATCTCCCATGTCAGCCGCCGCAATAGATATCTCTGGCACCCACCCCGGATCGGGATCCGGGAAGGACGATCTGCAACTGACAGAAGACCTTAAAGAACTTGCGTCGGAGTGGACCCAGCTTGAGAGCGCAGGGATCGGAAATCCCTATCACGGTTTTCTCTGGTGCAAGGCTTTCCAAGAAACAATGGGAACGGCAGAGCGAAGCCGCCCATTGATTGCACTGCTGCGATCGGCGGGACGTCCGGTTTTGCTGCTACCGCTTTCTCTTTTCACACACAACGGTATCAAGGTTCTCGCTTTTTTGGGCGCGCGCTTCGGCAATCAGAATACGGGGCTTTGGGACAAGGCTTTCTATGAAGCAGTTGGGCCGGAGACGCTCCGCAGTGTTCTTGATCGGGTTTGCCAGGAGAGCAGTGCCGATTGCATCGACTTGCAAAACGTTCCTTGCCACTGGAATGGCCGGCCGCACCCTCTGGTCCTGGACAATGCGCAATTAAGCCCCAACCCGCTTTACCGCGGGTCCGTCACCGACACATTCGAGGACGTTTTCAAAGCCCTGCATAGCAAGTCTGCGCGCAAGAACCTTACCCGGAAACAGCGACACCTCCAGGAAGCCGGCAATTATGAGATCCGGGTCTGCCAGCAACCGGCGGAAATAGAAGCCGGGCTTGAGGCATTTCTTGAGCAGCGCGAGGCGCGCGCTCAGATCACCGGCATCCCGAATGCTTTTTCCGGCCCTGAGGCGAAGGCGTTTTTACATAAGGCAACTCAAAGCACCGCCCTACCCGTGACGCCGAACATCACGAGTGCGCCCCTCAAAATATGGACCCTGTCGGTCTCAGGGCAGATCAGGGCAACATATTTGTGCGCGCGAGATGACGACACACTCCACGCCTATTCGAACAGTGTTGCGCATGATGAGTTTTTGAAAAACAGCCCGGGACTGGTTTTGATACGAGAGATCGTTGAGAAGATTTGCGCCGACCCGGAAACAACAACGCTTGACCTTGGCATCGGCGAGGAGCACTACAAGACGAGCTGGACCCGCCCAGAACCCATGTGCGACAGCCGGTACGCCAGAACAGCCAAGGGCAAGATATATTCCGTAGTCCAAATGGCAAAAACACGCTTGAAATCGCGCATCCGCAACTCCGACCGGCTGTGGACGATGGTCAAAAAACTCCGGCAGATGCGCGCATCTGGAAACTAAGCTTCCTTAGCCTCTGCCCAACAAATTGGCGCGCATTCACGCAGCGTGACCATCTCCATTGCGCCGTGGTCCGGAACCGGGGCCACCTGCAATGACGATCTCCACATCCGCGCCAGTGTTATGTGCCAGAAGGTTTGCCGCACTTTCGAGTTCGTGATTGTGATCTGGTCCACTCGCGGCGATCAGCACACGGTCCGCAAAACTCAGCATGCGGGCGCTGGCGAGCGTTCCATCGATCGCCCCAAGATCCACAACGATGGTGTGGTAGGTCTTCTTGATTGCGTCGAGCGCGAGCTTGAAGCGGTCGGACTCAACCATTTCATCGGTGATCTCGACACGGCCGGCTTCAATAATGTGCGCCTTCGACCCGGCATCCCGGTAGACGACCTTCGCAAACGGCGCCGCGCCAGAAACAATGTCTGAGAAGCCCTCCGCCCCTCGCGAATTGAACTGTTCCGGAAAGACTTCCAGAAACAGCGCTGTATCGCCCTTTCCTGCTGCCCGGTGGGCGAGGTCAAAAGCGAGCCTGTGTGAAAGATCCGGCTCATCAACGCTCAGAACAACGATCCGGCCGGTCGGGTCGACGTCAGAAGCCGCCTGCGGCTCGCTAGATGGAAGAGGCGCCGCCGCCGGTATGGCGACATCGTCCTCCTCAGGCTCCTCAACAGGATCTTTCGGGGTCGAGCGCATTGCGCCGAGCCAGTCTGGCGCGACGTCCTGGTCATAGTTGCCTCTGCGCTTCGACCGTCGGTTTGGCGGACTGCCGACCTCCCTTTGTGCAGGTATAGGAGCAACAGTGCTGTCATCGTCGAGATCCGGTTCCACCCGTGGTTTTTTCGGCTCAGCGCCCGCCCCGATTTCACTGCCGAAACTGTAGCCTTGGTATCCGCCTGCATAAGACGGGCCCCATGTGAAAGCCCCACCGGCATCGCGCGCCGGTGGCACGGGAGCTGATCCGGTTCCCGGGTTGGCAGTTCCTTGGGGCTGCGCAGGTGAGTAAAGAGCCCGTCCCGTGAGCAATTCGCGCATGATTACAAAGGCCGTTCCCAAGATGAACGTGACCAGGGCTGCAATGATGGTGCTAGAGACCACTTTCGGAGAGAAGGGCTCAACCGGGACATTGGCCCGGGAAACAATTCGGGCATCAGCTGGCAGGAGCTGCGCGCGTAAACGCGTATCGGCTTCCTGAAAACTAAGCAACAACTGGTCAAGCTGGGCCGCCTTTGCATCGGCTTCCCGTTCCAGTTCGCTGAGGCGGGCCTGATCCGCATTGGACTTCGCGGCTGCGACCTTTAACTCGTCCAGACGCCGCTCGAGCGCCAAGGCCTGCTGACTAGCAACCCGCGCATCGTTTTCCAGCCCCTCAAGCACTTTACGCGCTTCTGAACGAATCTGACGGTCGTAGTCACTCAGCTGAGATTGCAGGGCCTTGATTTGCGGATGGTTGGGCAGAAGCGTGATCGACAGTTCGGCGATGTTGGACTGGATTTCAACTTGGCGCTCCCGCAAACGCTGAATGAGCTGAGAATTCAGGACATCCGTTGCAGTCTCCAAGGATCCACCGGAATTCAATAGTTCGCGGATCAGTTCGGCCTTGGCCTGAGCTTCAGCTTTCGCAGCTTGCGCCGCGGAATAGTCACTGCTCGTATCCGCCAATTGCTGTTGATTAAGCGGAATGTTGTCCGCACCGATCAACAGGTCGGCCCGCGCCCTGAAGTCTGCAACGGCCTGGCGGGCCGATTGCACCTTTTTCCGCAATTCCACGATTTGCGGCTCCAACGCAGCGGATGTGATTTCTGTCGTCTGCCGTTTGGCGCTGGACTGCAGCTCCAGAAACTCGTCGACAATCGCGTTTGCGACTTCGGAGGCCAAAAGTGGATTTTCAGACGCATAGTCGACGGCAATAACACGCGATTCGTCGAGGCGGTAGACCTCCAGGTTTTCGTAGTAGTGCTTGAGCACGCGTTCTTCAGCAGAGTCGCCTGAAGGCTTACGATCAAATCCAAAGATTGTCAGGACCTTATCAAGAAAAGACATCCCTCCGCGGGCACCGAACTCCGGCACGGCGGCGAGATCCATCTTCCGGACGACCTTGCGGGCAAGGTCTGTTGCCATCAGGAGCTGGATCTGACTGGCAACACCCTCGGTATCGAGCAAAGCACGCTCGCCTTCAACACCTCGTGTCCCACCTGGAATGTTGATTTCCGTGCTTTCGATCAGAACCCGAGCCTCGCCCATATATTTGGGTGCAACGAATTGCAGGGCGATGAAAACAACCAACGTCATCAAAAGGGTCAAAGGGACCAGCCACAGCAATGACCGCGCCAAAGCCTTCAAAAGCCCGCCGAGATCCAACGCCATATCGTCGTCTGTGTAGGTCTGCCGCACAGAATTCATGTTACTTTTCTCCAGATACGCGCCGAATTATGTCTGATTATGGTAAGCGTTCGGTTAAGCTTCCACGCTGCTGGCGGGAACAGGCGTTAATTTATGCATACGCATTATTGACAGGCTATCTGTTCGCCTTGATCCGTCTTCACCCTCAATTAACCATACCTTGCGATCCTCTTGCAGAATTGTAGGAGAGTCGTTGATGCGAATGAGAGCGCTTCTGGTACCGGCGTTGTGCCTGGGACTTGCTGCGTGCAGTGGGTACCGGCAACCGCCGACCGCATTTCATGAAACCTTGACCCAGCCGTACCGCCTGGATTCCAGCGACCGGCTGCGCATAATTGTGTTTGGTCAAGACGACCTTTCCAATACTTATGTCATTGATCAAGCTGGATATATTTCTTTTCCACTTGTTGGGAGCGTTGCCGCTCGCGGCAAGACACAACAGGGTTTGGCCGCCGAAATTGCTGCCAAGCTGCGGCAAGGTTACATTCGCGACCCAGACGTTTCCGTTGAGGTAGACACCTACCGTCCGGTTTTCGTGATGGGCGAGGTGCAAAATGCGGGCCAATATAGCTACGTGGCCGGCATGACAGTACAAAACGCAATCGCGACCGCGGGTGGATTCAGCTCCCGGGCTCGCCAGGAAGACGTTGATATCACCCGTCAAATTAATGGTGAAATTCTAAACGGACGCGTTCCGATTTCGGATCCTGTCCGACCCGGAGACACAATTTACGTGCGGGAACGGTATTTCTGACAGGCTGCGAGTTAACCGCCGACTCATCTCCCTTTGCTATTGTGCATCCTGACTGCTGAACGGGCTCACTTAGAAGCCTGAAAGCAAAAACAGGGAAATTGCACAATGACAACCCCTCCAATGCGGATCGTGCACTGCGTCCGAGCGCCAGTCGGCGGGATTTTCCGTCACGTCCGCGATCTGGCACGCTGCCAAGAAGCTTTAGGACACAAAGTCGGCCTTATTTGCGACAGCACTACTGGCGGCGCCTTTGAAGACGCCCAGATTGAAGAACTGCGTTCATCATTGTCTTTAGGACTGGCACGGTTCCCGATGCGCCGCCAATTGACGGTTCAAGACCTTTCGGCGACCCTCGCCCTTTACCGCCATATTAGAGATCTAAAGCCCGCAGTGCTGCATGGTCATGGTGCCAAAGGGGGTGCCTACGCCCGGCTGATCGGCACGTATCTCGGGCTGCGGGGCCAGAGACCAGCGCGCATCTACTCTCCACACGGGGGCAGCCTGCACTATCATCCGCACAGGCTTGAGGGCCGTGTCTATCACACGCTCGAACGCCTTCTGGGGCGGATAACCGACGGCCTCATTTTTGTCTCCGATTATGAGAGCGCTGCTTATGAGACGAAGATCGCTTCCGCACGCGCTACAAACCGCATCGTCTATAACGGACTGTCCAACCAGGACTTTGAGCCGGTCAACGCCAATGAGGACGCAGCCGACTTTGTCTTCATCGGCATGTTGCGTGATCTCAAGGGGCCGGACCTCTTTATCGAAGCACTCTACAATCTGCGCCTGAAGCTTGGGCGAGCACCGTTTGCTATCCTGGTTGGAGATGGCCCGGACGAAGGACGTTACCGCGAAATGGTCGAGAAGCTCGGCTTGACCGGGGCCGTAACCTTCACAGGGCCGATGAAGGCGCGCGAGGCCTTCAAACTTGCTAAGACAGTCGTTATCCCGTCGCGGGCCGAAGCCATGCCTTACATCATTCTTGAGACGGTCGCGGCCCAACGTCCACTGATCGCAACGCGCGCAGGCGGAATCCCGGAAATATTCGGCAAGTTCGCCAACCGCCTTATCGAGCCGGGTCACATCACACAATTGACCCTTGCCATGGAAGACGCCTTGGCAAACCCTGAGAAAAAACAGGCAGAAGCCGTTGAAATGCGGCCCTGTCTTGCAGAGACCTTTTCCACGGATTTGATGACCGATCGCATCAATTCGGTCTACATGGAGGCACTCGGGATCGCATCAAGCGACGTCCCGGCTCAACAACCCGAGCTCGCGCCCAATCAAGCCACTTCCCTATCATCTGTCTATGCGAGATCGAGCCAGCGATAATGAGCGAACCCGCATACGATAGAGCCGAACAGGGAACGGCAGCCAGCGCACCAGCGCCAGCCGCTCAACCGGGCGTCAGGGGGCACCTTGAAAACCGGCTGCGCCAATCTCCTCTGGCCTCAAGAGAAGCGACCAAGATCTCGTTCGAAGATTTTGCGAACACCAATCTGTCGCTTGATGCGCTGGATATTGCCAAAAATCTCGGAACACGCGGAATTTCGGTTCCGGTGCTCGGTGGCTCGGTTCGTCTATTTGATATTCTGATCATTCTTGCCTCAGCTGGGATCGCACTCCTCACCGGGCCCGGCGCTGGCAGCCCAACCGGCATCCATGCGCTCGCCGCTGGCTTGGCAGTTCTTTTCACGCTCGCCTTCTTTCAAGCGTCCGATGTCTACCAGGTTCCGGTCATGCGTCAGCGCCTGGCCCAAATCGGCCGAGTGTCGGCAGGCTGGACACTGGTCTTTGCAATGTTCGCCGTTTTACGAAGTGCGACTGGTATTGGGTCCAGTGTCTCTGACGCCTGGATTGGTGCCTGGTACAGTATGGGCCTCGTCAGCCTATGTATCTCACGGCTCGTGCTCTCGCGATTGGTGCGGGGCTGGACGAAATCTGGAAGCTTGGAACGGCGCGCCATCATTGTTGGTGGCGGTACGGCTGCCCAGGAATTGATCCACGATCTGGAAGCCCAATCGGATAACGATATTCGGATTTGCGGCATCTTTGACGACCGTTCCAACGATCGGTCGCCGCCAGTCGTGGCCGGCTACCCGAAACTCGGCAACATCAGCGCTCTTGTGGAGTTTGCGCGCCTTGCCCGCATCGACATGCTGATTGTTTGCATTCCTCTGCGCGCTGAAAAACGAGTGCTGGAGCTTTTGAAGACACTTTGGGTTCTGCCGGTCGACATCCGTCTGTCGGCACATACCGACAAGGTGCGGTTTCGTGATCGGGGCACATCCTTCATCGGGACGGTCCCCTTCGTCGATGTCGCTGAAAAGCCGATCGCCGATTGGGATATGGTTGCCAAGCGGATATTCGATGTTGTGTTCTCGCTGATCGCAATAGTTTGTCTTGCACCGGTGATGATTGGAACCATTATTGCCATCAAGCTGGACAGCAAGGGCCCGGTTATCTTCCGGCAGAAGCGGTATGGCTTCAACAACGAGATCATTGAGGTACTGAAGTTCCGATCCATGTACACGGATATGGCAGACCCGGACGCAAAGAAGGTGGTGACCAAGGGCGACCCCCGGGTGACAAAGGTTGGGCGGATCATCCGCAAGACGTCGATCGATGAGCTGCCTCAGCTGTTCAACGTGCTTGCCGGAAGCCTGTCGCTCGTCGGCCCCCGCCCCCATGCGGTCAATGCCCACACCAACAACGAGACCTGGGACGACGTCGTTGACGGTTATTTCGCGCGCCACAAGGTCAAGCCCGGAGTGACTGGCTGGGCACAGATCAATGGCTGGCGCGGAGAGGTCGATACACCTGAAAAGATCCAGAAGCGCGTGGAATGCGATGTCTACTACATCGAGAACTGGTCGATCCTGTTTGATCTGAAGATCTTGTTCCTGACGCCGTTGAAGCTGTTGAACACGGAGAACGCCTATTGACCGTTTGGGCCGCCCATGATGGGCGGGCGCTGACGGCCCCGCCCCCGTTCGGCCTGTCGGTCAGATCGCTGGGCAATGGCGCATTGTGGTTGGCGGCCTTCCTGTCAGCTTTCGTGATCGAAGAACCGGCCCCTTACGAACTCTACATGGTGGCCTTGACCGTCATCTGGCTCGCGTGCGGGCTGAAGTTGCGCCGCGAGTTTGCACCGCTGATCGTCCTGATGATGGTGTTTACAGCCGGCGGCCTTGCGTCCGTGCCGTTCGCAGAGGATTTTGGCGATGCGCTCATGTATGCCGCCGTTTCCGGATTTCTTGCGATCACGGCGATCTTTTACGCCGCGATCCTGAGCGACAAACCCGAACGCAGCCGAATCATTGAGCGCGGCTACATTATCGGTGCGGTAATTGCCGCCCTTTTTGGGATAGCCGGCTATTTCAACCTGTTTCCAGGAGCTGAGTATTTTACCCGCTTCGACCGCGCGCGCGGAACCTTTCAGGATCCGAACGTGTTTGGTCCGTTTCTGGTACTGCCAACCCTCCTGCTCATTCAGACATTTTTGCGCGGCCCCACCTTGCGCAATCTCTATGTGCTGCTGCCGCTGAGCATCCTGCTCTTAGGCATTTTCTTGAGTTTCTCACGCGGCGCCTGGGGGGTGCTCTTGGCGTCACTGCTGCTGCTTTACACGATCCAATTGGTGACCGAACAGAACCTTGCCCGCCGGGGCCGGCTGATCCTGATCGGCATGGCCGGCATCTTCTTCTGTGCGCTTCTCATGACAGTCGCCTTGTCGTTTGAGGCGGTCTCCGACATGTTCTCCCAGCGGGCCCGTCTGGTGCAGGACTATGACGGCGGACGCCTTGGCCGTTTTGCCCGCTACGCGATCGGCTTCCAACTTGTGATGGAGCATCCTCTGGGTCTCGGCGCGCTAGAGTTCGGCAAAACCTTCGGTGAGGATGAGCACAATGTTTATCTTAAGGCCTTCACCACCTACGGCTGGATGGGGGGCATTGCCTATATCGTCATGGCCATATGGACGGTCTGTGCGTTCCTTCCGCTGATCTTCAAATCCCGTCCGTGGACCCCGTTCGTTCAGGCGGTGTTTGCAGTCTTTGTTGCCCACCTGTTGCTGTCCGTCGTCATCGACACCGATCACTGGCGGCATTTGTTCATGCTCTATGGCCTTGCCTGGGGATTAATCGCAGCAGACAAGCTGGAACGGCGCAACTGGCGGCGCAGCGCTCTCCAGACGCCCACTCCTGATTGACATCAAGAGCAATTGAACGCTCACCCCTCCAATCCTGACGCTTCTGCTGGTGCGTGCGACAAGCTGGGCAAAACCATGGGACGCCTGCCAACAAGCATCTTGCGCAGGGATTGCGAACACGATAGTTAGTGCGAGTTCGGGCAGTAGCGCAGCCTGGTAGCGCACTTCACTGGGGGTGAAGGGGTCGTCGGTTCAAATCCGGCCTGCCCGACCAATTTTTTCAAGACTATTTTCCGAATACCTAGCTTGAATTCGGTCTTGTTTAGCTAAACAAGACCGATGCATCTGTTCATGTCAGATTTGGAAGCGTACCAGCGACAAGCCGATTGAGCAGTTTGGACAGGCTGTCCAATTCAGCACTGGACCATCGGTCTCCGAACGCTGCACGCGCGTGCTTCGCAAAGGTCACTTTCGCCTCACCCAATCTGATAGTTCCCGCTTTGGACAGAACGACATAGGCCAATCGCGCATCCCGGATATCGGCCTCACGGGTCACAAGCCCAAGCTTTTCCATCGGTGCGGCCATCCGCGTGACCGTGGAGGCACTGACATACATGCGCTTGGCCAGCTCCACCCGGGACAACCGATTGAGCGGTGCTCTTTGAAGATGCATGAGAAAAAAATACTCATTCACGGAAAGACCGTGAACAGCGGAAAACTCACCTGAGAGCTTCGCCCGAAACTCATCTGCCGATTGCATAAGCCTCAGTGCGTTGGTTGTGTAAATATCTTCCATTCGGCTTTTTTATTGCAACATGATTGCGCCTGCAAGCATATTGCAATAACTACTGCCTCATAAGATGGAGCCTAGGGAGTGTTCTAATGGATTATGAAACCGTGTTTTCCGGTGTGAACTCTCTGGCGATGCTCGGCTGGGTATTGTTGTTGATTTCGCCCCTCATCCCGAAATGGTCAGACCGTATTTCAGGCTACGCAATCCCAGCCCTTCTTGCCGTTAGTTACGTCGCAATCGTGGGCTTTTTCCCTGTCTCTGAAGGTGGCTACGGGAGTTTTTCCGCGGTTGTTCAACTGTTTTCAAATCCAAACGCGATTATGGCGGGCTGGATCCACTTTCTGGCATTTGACCTTTTTGTTGGTGCATGGATGTGTCGGAGTGCCCGTGCCAAAAATATGAGCTTTTGGTTGGTTCTGCCCTGCTTGCCGGTGACCTTTCTGTTCGGACCCGCCGGGTTTTTGATGTTCGTCGCGCTGGGAACTTTGCGATCTGCAATCAGTGCTGATGCCAGGGTAAATGACGCTGCTGTATAAAGGCAGCTGTTCTCCGAGCAAAAAGCCCCATTGCTCCTTGCCAATTCTTTACCTCCAAGCTGCCGAAAAGCTCGTTGCACTTTGTAACTTTGCGGAATTGCGGCGCCTGTCCAAGCATGCTTTCATGAGCCTTACCTTAAGGCAGCTACATCGCTTCGATGAAACAGTTTGACGGCCTGATGTGTTTACAATCAGACCACAAGCGGGAATTTGGTTGAGAGAGAATACGATAGCCTTTCCAACCAAATCAACGGGACCGGTAAGAACGAGCAATTAAGCGGGGAGATTCCATGTGCATTATCTGCGGCAGCCCGGTGGCTGACTTCTCACTGAGCTATAACTCGGATGGGAAGAAGACCGGCAGCTTGAGTTGGACCGCCGAACGGACGCAAGGCGACTTCAACATTGTCAGTGATTTTGTGCTGTACAACCCGCTTCCGAAATGGGGCACGAGCGGCACCCCGGGCACATCCGGAGGGGAAGTTACCTGGAGCTTTGCAACAACAACGTTGAGTGGAACTGTCGGCGGAACCCCCTACGCCTCCGACGCCGCGATCACGGACCCGAATTTTCAACAAGCGGTGCGCGATGCATTTGATGCTTGGGCGCAAGTGGCCGATATCAGCTTCCGGGAAGTGACGGATGCAAGTTCTGTCCAAATCAGATTTGCGATGGATGCAATCGACGGAGTGAGCAACACACTGGGGTTTGCTGACTCTCTCTTTTCCAGCAGTGACGGTGGAGCAACCTACACAACCGATTCCGTCCAAGTCATTTTTGATACGGCAGAAAACTGGACCACGACGGCTTTCCTGAGTACGGCAATCCATGAAATCGGACACGCTTTGGGCATTGGGCACAGTGAGGATCCGAACGCGATCATGGCTGCTGTGGTCGTCAACGAGAATTATGGCACGTCCCTGACGCAGGATGATATCAACGCCGTGCAGGCGATCTATGGGGCGGCAACGACAACCCCGACAACTCCGACGGTTACGATCCCCGAAGTTGATTTGGGGGTTTACCGCTTCTTCAACAGCTCCACCGGGACACATTTTTACTCAGCAAATCACACTGAAGCCGTTTCAATCAGCACCAACCTGGCGCAATACAGCTATGAAAGCGTTGCCTATAAAAGCGTGAACAGCACCGATGCGAATGCGGTCGAGTTCTACCGTTTTTACAATACGGAAACCGGGACGCACTTTTTCACGGCAAGCGCTGCAGAACGGGATTCCGTAATCTCCACGCTCTCTCAGTTCAATTACGAGGGTGTCGCCTATCACCTTCACAGCACAGCGGATTCAGACGACATTGCGCTGTATCGTTTCTTCAATACGGACACCGGCACTCATTTCTATACGGCGAATGAAGCCGAAAAAGACAATGTGATCGCCACGCTGTCCCAGTACAATTATGAGGGGATTGTTGGCTATGTTGATGTCGCATAGTCGGCATACCGACTGCTTGAATATCTGAACGGGAAACTGGTTTCATGGTTGGATCCGAGGCGCAACTGCTTGGCATTCAAGCATAGATGACACGCGCGCTATGGCCGTCCTTCGGCATTGCCCCATATTCAGTCCATGACGCATACACCTCTATCGTTTCTCCGCCGGAAACCGGGATGGCTGGGAATTACAGGCCCAGCAGTTGTCGCGCTTTTGGCCATTTTGTCTTCTGCCGCCGCAGCACTCGAACAGCCGAGTTACAAGGTCCTCTCGTCCGATGGCCCAATCGAGATCCGGCAGTACAAGGATATGGCCGCCGCAGAGGTGACCGTTGCGGGCGATCGAAGCGCTGCGACCCGCAAGGCTTTCAGGATCCTGTTCCGCTACATTTCTGGCGATAATCAAGGCAGCAACAAAATCGAGATGACAGCCCCCGTCCGCCAGCAAGCGGAGCCGGAGGAAATTGCAATGACCGCCCCGGTCACGCAGCAGCAGGCTGGGAATGGAGAGTGGCGTGTCGCTTTTTACCTGCCATCAGAATACACGGTGCGCACTGCGCCACGGCCGGATGATGAGCGGATCAGGATTATAAATGTAAAAAGAAAGAAGGTCGCCGCCATCCGGTTTTCCGGCATGTGGACCGATCGAAACTTCAACCGGCATTTGCAGACGCTAGAGGAATATCTCTCCAAAAACGGCTTAAAGGCAGCTGACGCGCCCGTTTTCGCCTATTTCAATGCGCCTTTTACACTGCCGCCCTTCCGGAGGAATGAAGTCCAAATTCCTTTGTCCCGATAACAACAGCGAGTGTTGCGTCGGTTTTTTTTTAAAAAGGCCCGCTATCAGCCAGACACCCGTCACTCTCAAGCCACCTCGCGGCCTTTTTCCAGGCGCCCGAGAAAATCTGACAGCCACGCTATTTCCTTTAGATAAACTTCCATGCTGAGCGATGCGAGCTCCATCAAGAGGCTTTGCGGATCCGGGTCATCAAAGCCGGTTTCCAGCAAAAAGCCCTGATATTCTTCATGAAACCGTTCCGGCAATTGCATCTCAGCCCCCTGTTCTTCCGCCGCCAAATTTTTGAGACAGCGCCCTTAGCAGGTGTGAGCCGATCTTAGGAGGGGGATCGCACCTTGCCTCATTGTCAAAACTGTCCTTTCCTCACAATCCCCAGCCGATGTCCTCACACAGAACCTCGACCTGCGGAAAACCCGTTCTGCGGGTGGCCTGAAACCCTTTTCGCTTGTATTTCTCAAAAAATACCGTGCGGCCCTTGCGAATCGTAAAAAGCGCCGACCCCGCCCCCCAAGTACCCAGAGCCCAGAATGAGCCACACATCCGATCTTGAATTTAATCCCCTTTCTGATGCGTTCGCGCAGGACCCTCATCCGTTTTACGCGGCGCTGCGCGCGAAGGAAGGTTTGACTTATTTTGAGGATTTTGATGTCTGGCTGGCCGCGCGTTTTGACGATGTCTCGGAAATCGTGATGAGTGAACACATGGTCCGGTCCATGGAGCACATCGCGAGTGCAGAAGAGATTGCAAAACAGAAGCGTGATGGAAACTGGCATGACATGCCGCATCATTCCCGCTTCGTGCAATTTTCCCTGCTCGACAGCGACGGCGACGTCCATGACCGGCTGCGCAAGCAGGTGTTCAAGCTGTTCACTCCGGTGATGGTCAACAAGCTGCGCGACGAGATCCAGGCCTATGTCGACAGCCTCGTTGACGGTCTGGCGGACAGCCAAGAGATCGACTTCATCGAGGATCTCGCCGCCCATGTTCCAGGTCACATCATAGGTCGCATTCTAGGAGTTCCCGACGCGGACTGCCCGCAACTGCGCATCTGGTCGGAGAACATCGTTCAATACTTCGACATCGACCGGTCTGATAAGCGCAAGGACCTCGCCGAGCGCAACACAACAGAATTCTATCACTACCTTTCGGATCTAAAGCGCCAACGCGAAGCTGCACCAAAAAACGATTTGATTTCGGTGATGATCGAGGCACAAAAGGCCGGCCATATGAACGAGGACGAGTTCATTTCAACCGCCATGCTCATACTGATGGCCGGGCACGGATCGACCATCGACGTTCTAGGCAGTGGCATGCACGCACTTTTGAAGTTCCCGGACCAGATGCAGCGGCTGCGGGACGATCAAAGCCTGATGAAGACGGCGGTCCAGGAAATGTTCCGCTATGAGTCGCCCCTGCCCTTTTTCCATCGCTATGTGACACAGGAGATGGACGTTTGCGGCCAGAGGTTTGAACGCGGCACAAAGTTCGGCGTTCTCTATGGCTCCGCAAACCGCGATCCAAAGCAGTTTCCAAACGCAGATACATTTGATGTGGGCCGGTCCCCGAATTGGCATATTGCCTTTGGGCGCGGCGCTCACTTTTGCCTCGGCAATCACCTCGCCCGGCTGGACATGGATATCATCTTCTCAACCCTGCTGCGCCGGTTTTCCAAGATCGAACTGGCAGCAGAAGATGTCCGCTACAAACACGGCTTGTCGGTCCGAGGACCGGAAGCGCTGAAAATTCGCTGGTCGCCGTCCTGACAAAAACTGTAATCTGATTGCCATTCAAGCAGGTTACCCAGGCCGCCTATTGCAACGGAGAATTCCATCCTCATGCGCTTTACCAAAGCAGCTTCGATTGCCGCACTCGCTGTGTTGTCTACTCCCGTCATTGCCGACACGATCGAGCTTGGACCGCGTCCCTATTATCTGATCGACCAGATGGCCGAAGGTCCGCTGAAGGAAAAACTTGAGGCCTGCATCGGTCAGCCGCTGAGAAAGACCGACTTCTCGATTGGCCATCGGGGCGCACCTTTGCAGTTCCCAGAACATACAGCAGAGAGCTACAAGGCTGCTGCTTTGATGGGCGCAGGGATCCTGGAGTGCGATGTCACCTTTACCAAGGACAAGGAACTGGTCTGCCGGCACGCACAGAACGATCTCCACACGACCACCGACATCTTGGCGACAGATCTGGCTGGTAAATGCACGAAGGGGTTCAGCCCTGCAGATGGCAACTCAAAGGCCTCTGCGGAATGCCGGGCGTCAGACCTGACGCTTGCCGAATTCAAGACGCTGAACGGCAAAATGGACGCAGCCGACAGAAACGCCAAGACCGTCGAAGCCTACATGGATGGAACGGCGGGATGGCGCACTGACCTTTATGCCACCACTGGCACTTTGATGACCCACGCGGAATCGATCGCCTTGTTCAAGGATCTGGGTGTCAAATTCACGCCCGAACTCAAGTCGCCATCGGTGGATATGCCCTTTGACGGGTTTAGCCAGGAAGACTACGCGCAAAAACTGATCGACGAATACAAGGCAGCCGGTATTCCGGCCTCAGATGTCTTCCCGCAGTCCTTCAATCTCGACGATGTTCTGTACTGGATCGAGAACGAGCCGGAATTCGGCAAGCAGGCTGTTTATCTGGATGGCCGCCGGGACCTGAACCCGTCCGACCCGAGCACCTTTTCGCCGTCCATGGCCGAACTGAAGGCAATGGGTGTCAACTACATCGCTCCCCCGCTTTGGGTTTTGTTGACATTGAATGAAGGGGAAATTGTTGCCTCTGCCTATGCGCGCGCCGCCAATGAAGCAGGGCTTACCCTGATCACCTGGACACTGGAGCGCTCCGGTCCGCTCAATACGGGCGGCGGCTGGTACTTTCAGACGGTCAAGGATGCGATTGACGGTGATGGCAAGGTTTATGAAGTGGTCGATGCCCTTGCTCAGGACGCCGGTGTTGTCGGTCTTTTCTCCGACTGGCCCGCTACAACCACCTTTTATGCCTCCTGCGTGGGGCTGAAATAACCTTGTAATTAGTGAGCTTCTAGCCACCAAGATGCGATGCGCGCGTAGATTGATAAGTCCTTCTTTACGTGTGCATCGCTAAAGTCCTTTGGCGTTTTCAGTCCAAAGGTGTTTTCAGATGAAGATCTTTCCAACCCCGAGCATTGACGCTCAGGTGCTGATGGAGCGTTACGAGCCGCTGTCCGGTAACGCCGTCTTGGAAATGATCGTGCGCGCTGCCGTCGCCGCCGGGCTGCCTGCCGAAGAGTGCAAACTTCTCAAAACATCAACAGAGAAGGATATCCGGGTTCTCTGCGGCAACTACCATATTCTGGTAACGCAAACAGTGCCGTTTGAAGCGAGCGCTCAGCTTGAAACAGCGCTCAACAGCTTCTCCGTGAAGTCAAGTTTTCCGAAAGCTGCTGACATCATTGAGGCGACGACAGCCTACACACAAATCTCCGTCTACAAAGGGCTTATCCCAGTCGGTGCTTTTCCTGAAGGTGCTTTGCAAGAGATCGGTGAAAGCGTTGCGACCTTCACGGACAGCAGCGAGAGCCAAATGGCGATGGCGATTGTGAAGTCTGTCACGGCCAGCGTCGCAAACGCGTCTTCTCCAACTGCCATCTTCTGGATGCCTAGCTTGTTCCTTATGACACCGGACACCTTCAAACTGGTGGCAGATGAAGACACACCGCTTCTTCTGTATGTTCACCCTCACCTTTACGGCGAAAAGTCTCCGCTCACCGGCGAACAGCTCATTGGTGTGATTGGCTCGGGAGCCCCGTCTATCATTGGTTATTCGGTGGAATTCACGCCTTCCAAACTGCCAGCTGGTTACCTTGTTGAACGGCTTTATTCGTTCATAGGTTTCACACTCAAACGCGGGAAGGTGTTTCCAAGCGGAGACGTTTTCGGTTCAGACGAAAACGAAAAAATTCAGGTGTTTCACCACCCTCCACAAGACGGCGGCGCGCCGCGTATTGAGCTGAAAGTGGTCCACAATCCGGCCCTTGGTGTCGAGCGAGACCCAGTCCCCACGATCTACAAAGAATACGATACCGAAGGTGCCCTGACAGGCGAACGCATTGACGGGGCAGAAGAGGTTGTTCTTGATCCCGACGATCCGATCGACGCGGCCATTCTGCAGCAACTTAACCGCCAGAAAACTGGCGAGACTTCGGCTGCCACGTCGGCAAATCGCGTAAAGCCAATTCGCCGGCCGCCAGCCGCATCTTCGCCGGAAGCTTCCCAGCCAGGTACAAAGCCCCAAGGTCCACGCGTGGTCGGCGATGAGACGTCTGGTGGGGCAACAGAAGCTGGGCCGAGAAAACGCTCGTCGATGGATGAGCTCCGTCAGATCGCGATTGCGGCGCAACAGGCAAACGCCAGCGATCAACCCTCAAAGGGTGGCGGATTTCTTGGGCGGTTTTTAAAGCGGAAATAGCGGGACTGTTAGCGCGCCCGGTCCAGAGTGCGTTTGCACTCCAGCAACTCAAACAAGGTGGACTGCAGGCGGCGGATATCTTCTTTCGAAATCGCTTTCGCAGGACCAGCTGCCGCGCTCTCCGGCTTTTCACCCCGCAGGCGGCTCAAAATGCCAAACCCGCTGCCACCCTGCCCGTCAACAGGTTTGTCGGCTTCATCGTCGATGACATCATGCGGCACCGATCCTGAGGGCATTGCCCCACTGGCCGTTTCGCCGGCTGTTGTTTCTTCTGTCAGAGGAGTTGGTGCTGAAGACACGCTCTGCTGGCTGACGATGAGTGGATCGGCATCCTCGCGCCAGATTTGCATGACGAACTTCGGACCCTGCTCTTTCAGAATCCGCTGCACACCCTTGATGGTGTAACCCTCGCCGTACAGAAGGTGGCGGATTCCTTTGAGGAGCTCAACGTCGTCTGGCCGGTAATAACGGCGGCCGCCACCCCGTTTCAGCGGTTTGATTTGCGAAAAGCGGGTTTCCCAGAAACGCAGCACATGCTGCGGCAAATCCAAATCCTCAGCGACTTCGCTGATGGTGCGAAAAGCGTCTGGGCTTTTGTCCTGTGAGCTCATGCAACCCGTTAGCTGCCGGTCAGGGCGTCGTTGATCCGTTGTTTCAAGACATTCGATGGCTTGAAGACCATCACGCGGCGTGGGGAGATCGGAACTTCCTCGCCGGTCTTTGGGTTGCGTCCGATGCGCTCCCCTTTGGAACGGACGACGAACGACCCGAAGCTAGACAATTTTACCGATTCTCCTGTCACGAGACAGTCGGAAATTTCGGAAAGAACGCGCTCCACCAATTCCGAAGATTCGGTCCGCGAAAGACCCACCTTCTGATAAACGGCTTCACACAGATCCGCTCGGGTAATAGTTCGGTTGCCCATAACCCCTCCTCAGGACGCCATTGATCTGGCTGATTTTACACAGAAACTCTGCAGCAGGCTCTCACGGTATTGCCTTGAGCGGAGCCGGTCAACAGGAACTCTGCCTAGGAATACGATTTGTTTCTTGCCCTGTTAGAAATAACTACCAGCGCAAAAGCACAGAGCCCCATGTAAATCCACCGCCCATCGCCTCAAGCATGATGAGATCGTCTTTTTTGACACGTCCGTCCCGAACGGCCAGATCCAGTGCCAGCGGAATGGAGGCTGCGGACGTGTTTCCGTGCATCTGAACGGTGGTCACGACCTTCTCCGGCGCGATCTTCAGCTTCTTCGCACTGGCGTCGATGATGCGTTTGTTGGCCTGGTGTGGAATAAACCAGGTCAGATCCTCGGACGTCAGGCCAGTGGCGGAGTATGCATCTTCAATCACATCCGTGATCATGCCAACAGCATGTTTAAAGACTTCCTTGCCTTCCATACGCAGATAGCCAACCGTCTGGGTCGAAGACGGCCCGCCATCAACAAAAAGCTTGTCCTTGTGACGGCCATCTGAGCGCAAATGCGACGTGAGAACACCCCTGTCGGCCGTATTCCCTTCGCCATCTGACGCTTCGACAACCACAGCCCCAGCGCCGTCACCGAACAAGACGCACGTGGTCCGGTCATTCCAATCCAGAATTCGGGAAAAGGTCTCAGCGCCAATCACGAGGCAGCGTTTGGACATCCCCGCGCGGATATAAGCGTCCGCCGTCGTGAGCGCATAGACGAAGCCTGAGCAAACCGCATGGACGTCGAATGCAAAGCCATGGTTGATGCCGAGCCGAGCCTGTACGGAAACGGAGGTCGCCGGAAATGTGTTGTCCGGCGTCGCAGTCGCCAGGATGATCGTATCGATGTCGTGGGCTTTCCGGCCGGCGCTTTCCAGGGCACGCAGAGCGGCTTCGACTGCGAGATCCGAAGTCACCTGCCCTTCAGCAGCAACATGGCGCTGCTGAATGCCGGTGCGCTGAACGATCCAATCGTCCGAAGTGTCGACCATCTTAGCCAGATCGCTGTTGGTCAGGATTTTTTCCGGCAAATAACTTCCGGTACCAGTAACGATTGAACGGATAACGCTCACAAATCACCTTCCGATGTCGGCGCCGCTTCAGCGAAGCGCCCGCGATGGTAATGCACAAGATCTTGCGCGATCTTATGCGTCAGTTCGTTTTTCACCATGTCGTAAGCCAGATCGATGGCCGATGCGAACCCTTCCGCATCCGTTCCGCCGTGGCTTTTGATGACAATGCCGTTGAGGCCGAGAAACACCCCGCCGTTGACCTTGCGCGGGTCCATTTTCTCGCGCAGCAGGTCAAAAGCGCCCTTGGCAAATAGGTAGCCGAGTTTCGACATGAAAGTGCGGTTCATGGAAGAGCGTAGGTAACTGCCGATTTGTTTGGCTGTTCCTTCTGCCGTCTTCAGCGCGATATTCCCGGCAAAACCTTCGGTGACAACAACGTCCACCGTGCCGGCGCCCAGATCATTGCCTTCGACGAAGCCGGAGTATTGCAAGGAGCGTAGCGGCGTTTCGCGCAGCAGGCGTCCCGCCGTGCGCACCTCTTCCAGTCCCTTGACCTCTTCGACACCGATGTTCAGGAGGCCAACAGTGGGTTTTTGAATACCGAACAGCGCTCGCGCCATGGCGCCACCTAAGATGGCAAAATCAATCAACTGCTGAGCATCTGCACCGATTGTCGCGCCAACGTCGAGCACAACGGATTCGCCCCGCAAGGTTGGCCAAATGGCTGCGATTGCCGGACGCTCGATGTTGGCCATTGTCCGCAAGCAGAACTTGGACATGGCCATCAACGCGCCGGTGTTGCCAGCGGAAACGGATACGGCGGCATCGCCGGTTTTCACAGCCTCGATGGACTTCCACATGCTGGACTTCCACCGCCCCTGACGCAGCGCCTGACTGGGCTTGGTGTCCATCGCGATGGAGACTTCGCAATGATGAAAAACGGAGGCATCGCGCACGCGCGGGTACTTGTCGAGAAGCGGACGGACGACGTTTTCATTGCCATACAGCAGGAACCGGATATCTGGATGCCGGACAAGCGCAATTTCAGCGCCCGGGATTACGACCTCGGCTCCGTGGTCGCCTCCCATGACATCAAGTGAAATCGGAATCGTTTTCGCCATTTAGAAAGTCTTTAAACGTTTACCGGCAAGGCGGAGTTAGCCTCGCTGTCACAGATGTTAAACCGGTCCCTTAGGGGTCTTGAACCGGGCGCGAACATAAAGGTTTTGGCTGAGGTGACAACCGTTTTCCTGCCAATGCATGGCAGCTTGCACGAAAAAGCGCCCACTTACGCGTCGGTAATTGCAGGCACATCCCGTTCGGCTTTACTTCTGGGGCGGTTCTTTCAATGCACTGAGTGCAGCAAATGGAGAGGGTTTGCCGGTTTCCTCAATTGACTCTGAAGGATCAGCGTCTTCCTCGCCGCCACCCTCAAACTCGACACCGGGTCTACGCGGAAACGGATCAAGCGCAAGCGCAAGCTCTTCACATATGACGTTGCCAAGGTCCAGCACGCCGTCCGTTATGACATCGGGCGGATCCAGCGATTCAAGATCGATCTCGATTTCACCGTCCTCATTGAGATCGCGGATTTTCCGCGACCGGCTGGAATGCGGCTCAAACGTCCGGTCGATGTCTAGTTTCAGTTCCTGGACGAACGGCTCCAAAGATACAACGCAGGTCTGTTCCAGTTCAGCCGTGATGTGTCCAGCAACCCGCAGTCCGGCTTTCCGGTACGGCTTTAGAACAAGATCTGCGACAAGGCTTTTCACGCCATCGAGGTCATAGGCTTCTGCAATCGCAGCCCGTTCCCCCTCGTTTGCCGTCACGGTTGTTTTCTCATCCTTGTCCACGACCCGCGCCGCGTTCACCTTATGGCTGTAAGGAAAGGTTTCATTGGCCATATCTTTTGAGGCTCGTCTTTATTGTTCATTTTTCCGACAGGAACGGTGCAGGGTCCGGCCAGCTGATGTTACCGTTCAAAAGGTCCTGCGTATCTTGCCCCGCCAGCTCCGCAGCGGCAGCGATGACATAACGGGCAAGACGTTCCTGAGCAATCGGCTCTTCTTTGTCCGTGTAGATGTTACGGCCAAGGGCCTGCGCGAGGTCGTCAGCGTTTCCGGCTTCAACGGCTGCCATATAAGCGTCCGCGCGGCCAAAAAACGCTTCGCCCATCTTCCGGACTTTCTTGGGAACGCGTGTATCGCTTACGCCCATTTCGCGCAAGGAGGCATCCATGTCCTGAAAGAAGAGATCAAAGACATCCTGCGTGAACTCGGCGACCTTCTTGCCTTCACCCTGCATGCGCTTAAAATAAAGGACAGCGTGCAATACGATGAGGTCGAAACGCCCATCGATTGTGTCGGGGACAAGAAAATCCGTGTAAAAAACGGGCTGCCGTGCTTGAGCCACGATTTCACAGTAGGTTTTGTGTTCGGCGTCACGAGATCTGCGGCGGAACAGGCCGAGGATCATGGCGGTCTCCTTAGAATTCAGGTGTTGCCTTGTGCCCTATCCCACGATAGTGACTTTGCCAAGCAACGAAATTGACATACAGCCGGTCTGATCTGGCATTACGGGACTTCATAGATGAACTTCAAGGCTTGCGCCCTGTTACTTCCCTTGATGGCAACTCTGCCCCTTGGTGGCTGTTTCACATCTACCTACACGCACGGCCATGTCATCACGTCCAACATGATGAGCCAGGTTCAAGTCGGCTCGAGCCGCGAACAGGTAGAACTTGTTTTGGGTTCGCCGTCGACCAGGTCAAGTCTTGACGGCGATGCGTACTACTACATCTCGCAAAAAACTGCGACGACAGCCTTCCTAGCGCCCGACATCGTCGAACAACGGGTCGTTGCCGTCTACTTCGATGAAGATGGCTTTGTGAAGGACATGGGCAACTACACCCTTGAAGACGGCAAGATCGTAGACATTGTGACCCGGACAACCCGCACCGGCGGCGCAGACTACGGCTTCCTCAGCCAGATCCTCAAGGGCGCGGCAAACCCGGGCCTGGGTCTATAAGCCGCACGCTTTTTGGATAAAGAAAAAAGCCCCGGTCATTCGACCGGGGCTTTTCTGTTTCGTTGGCTTCGACGCCGATCAGTGCGCAAGAACCGCGAGCAGCAAGAGCGCCACGATGTTGGTGATCTTGATCATCGGGTTCACCGCAGGACCGGCAGTATCCTTGTAGGGATCCCCCACGGTATCACCGGTGACAGACGCCTTGTGCGCTTCGCCGCCCTTTTGATGGGTCACGCCGTCTTTGTCGGTGAACCCGTCCTCAAAGGACTTCTTGGCGTTGTCCCATGCTCCGCCGCCGGCGGTCATGGAAATCGCCACGAAGAGACCGGTGACGATCACACCAAGCAGCATCGCGCCAAGTGCGGCAAAGGCATCCGCCGGTGTTGCAACCGCGCGTACAACAAAGAACACGACAATTGGCGAGAGAACCGGAAGAAGCGAAGGAATGATCATTTCCTTGATCGCCGCCTTGGTCAGCATGTCAACCGCCCGGCCATAATCCGGCCGTTCGGTGCCCTGCATGATGCCCGGCTTTTCCTTGAACTGGCGGCGGACTTCCTCAACCACAGCCCCTGCGGCCCGGCCCACTGCCGTCATCGAAATGCCGCCGAACAGATACGGCAGCAATCCGCCAAACAACAGACCGGCAACGACATACGGGTTGGACAAGGAGAACAGGGTGTCCACGGAAATGCCATAGAAGATCGACCCTTCCTGCGCATTAGCACTGAAGAACTTCAGATCCTCCGTGTAAGCAGCAAACAGCACCAGGGCGCCAAGACCGGCGGACCCAATTGCATAGCCCTTGGTCACCGCTTTCGTGGTGTTACCGACCGCATCGAGCGCATCTGTTGTGGTCCGGACTTCTGCCGGTAGATCCGCCATTTCAGCAATACCGCCGGCATTGTCGGTCACCGGGCCGAATGCATCAAGCGCGACGACCATCCCGGCAAGCGCAAGCATCGTCGTCACCGCGATAGCGATGCCGAAGAGCCCGGCAAAGGCATACGTCGACAGAATGCCAACGATGATGATGATTGCCGGAAGCGCTGTTGCCTCGAGGGAGACCGCAAGACCCTGGATCACGTTTGTTCCGTGTCCGGTTACAGAGGCCTGCGCGATGGACTTCACCGGCCGGTAGTCTGTACCGGTGTAGTACTCCGTAACCCAGATGATGAGGCCGGTCACAATCAGGCCGATAACACCGCAAACAAAAAGATCAAATCCGGTGAACGTTGTGCCGCCTGATGTGGTGTATTCTGTGCCTGCACCCAACCAGCCAAAGACAATGATGGCCAAGGCAACCGCAGACAAGACGGCTGTGGCGATAAAGCCTTTGTAGAGCGCGCCCATGATGGAGTTGTTTTCGCCGAGTTTGACGAAGAACGTTCCCATGATGGACGTGACCACGCAGCTGGCTCCGATCAGAAGCGGCAACAACATCAACTCGGTTGCCTGGGCACCGGTGAAGAAGATCGACGCCAGAACCATCGTTGCAACCACGGTCACAGCATAGGTTTCGAACAAGTCGGCCGCCATACCGGCACAGTCGCCCACGTTGTCACCGACGTTGTCGGCGATGGTTGCCGGGTTGCGCGGATCGTCTTCCGGAATACCCGCTTCCACCTTGCCGACAAGGTCACCGCCGACATCTGCACCCTTGGTGAAGATGCCGCCGCCAAGACGCGCGAAGATGGAAATCAGAGATGCGCCGAAACCGAGCGCCACCAGCGCATCGATCACCACACGGTCACTCGCCGCGTAGCCCATCGGGCCGGTGAGGATCATGTAGTAGACGGCGACGCCCAGAAGCGCGAGGCCGGCAACCAAAAGGCCGGTGACAGCACCGGCCTTGAAAGCAACTTCCAGTCCCGCACCCAGGCTTTGGCTTGCGGCCTGGGCGGTGCGCACATTGGCCCGGACAGACACCATCATACCGATGTATCCGGCGGCCCCGGATAACACGGCCCCGATGAGGAAACCGATTGCAGCAGGTCCGGAAAGCAGGATCCATGCAAGAACAAAAACAACAGCACCGACAATGGCAATCGTTGTGTATTGACGGTTGAGATATGCGCTGGCCCCCTCCTGGATCGCTCCAGCAATCTCCTGCATGCGGGCGTTCCCCGCGTCCGCTGCCATAACGGACTGAATTGCCCATGCGCCGTACGCGATGGACAAGAGGCCACAAATAATGATGACGACAAGCTCGATCATGCTTCCTCCCAAGGCTGTGGCGGGCGGTGTTGTTGTAGTTTTACCCGCCAAATCGCCTCACACCTGAATTCCCCAGCGTGAAGCAACTGCACGATAGCAGCAAAGCAGCGCGGGGCGTCAAGCACTTCGATTGTATTATTTCTATATGCCGTTGCGTCATTAACTTGCGCAGCGCAGCAATTATGCTGCAACGGCGAAGTGAATTTGCGCAGAGACTTTAAGCGGTTGTAACGGCTTTTCTTTCTGCCAATGCGAGCCAGATCAACAGACCGATGCAAAGCACAACAAACGGGAACACAAGGATGTTGACCGTCGCCCAGCCGAACGCGTTGAGGAGCGCGCCGGACGAGAATGACGCTGCCGCAACGAATCCAAAGACGAGGAAATCATTAACGGCCTGAACGAGGTTGCGCTCTTCCGGACGATACGTATCGGTCAGCATGGCCGTTGCACCGATAAAGCCGAAATTCCAGCCAAGGCCAAGAAGGATCAAAGCCGTCCAGAAATGGGCAAGCTCCAGCCCCATGAGGGCGACGACGGCACAGCCGGCCAAAAGCGCCAGACCAATCGAGACGATGCGCTCCTTGCCAAACCTCGCAATCAGGCTGCCGGTGAAGAAGCTTGGACCGAACATGGCCAGAACATGCCATTGGATTCCAAGCGCAGCGTCCGTTTCGCTCAGTCCGCAGCCGATCATGGCAAGCGGTGTTGCGGTCATCACAAGGCTCATCAAAGCGTAGGAGCAAATGCCACACGCAGCCGCCACGATGAAGCGTGGCTGTTTCATGATTTGCGCAAGAGGCCGTCCACCGGCCTGCTTGTGACTTTGACGCGGCGGCTTCGGGATCTTGATAAAGGCCAGCAAAAACATTGCGATCAAGGCGAGGCCAGCCTGTGCAACATAGGTTCCGGCAAAGAGGATCGGCGCAAACATGTCCTTGGTGGCAATGACGGTTTGTGGTCCGACAACACCGGCAAGCACCCCACCGGCCAAGACCCATGAGATCGCCTTGGGTTTGAAAGCATCACTCGCCGTATCGGCGGCGGCAAATCTGTATTGCTGGACGAAGGCTCCTGCGAAACCACCCAAACCGCAAGCAAAGGAGAAGAGCAGAAAGTGGTTCAGCAGCACCGCATACGCGGCAAGCAGACCGGAAGCAACACCGACCATGGCGGAACCCATGAACCCTGCCCGGCGGCCGAAGCGCCGCATGATGATCCCGGCGGGAATCGTACCGAATGCGGTTCCGAGAACCATGGCGGATACAGGTACAGTCGCCAGCGCCTTGTCTTCGTCGAGCATCATGTACCCGACCAACGATCCCGTCGTGATTACAATGGAGGCGGATGCCCCTCCAAGCGCCTGGGCCAGAGCAAGAAGAACAGCATTTCTTTTGGCCAAACGGTCGTCGACAAAGGTGTCTTGCGCAACAGCAGTCATCAATCAGGATCTCAAACGGGACAAGGCCGCAGGGCGTGATCGCCTTTGGCGTGGGAAAGACACCTTGCCTATCACGCTTGCAGTCGTTCGCAAAGCGCCGCGGCTGCTGTTTCGATCAAGTTGAAGCAGGCCCACTTAGAAGTGCCTGAAACCGTTCTGAAGATCGGCAACTACGGGAACACCGTTGTCGAGCAGATCAACTTTCCCCTCGCCCTCCACGACCTTGCCGACGGCAGTCATGGGGCACCCGAGCTGTGAAGCTTCCGCCGAAAAGTCCTGCGAGACGGCTTCAGGAACCGAAACCAGAATCTCGTAGTCGTCGCCGCCATTGAGACACGCGAAAAAGACGTCCGGAGCCGCGCTCTTCAGATGGGTCAGCGCAGGTGACAAAGGCACAGTTTCCAGATTGATCTGGATCGCCGAAGAGCTCGCCGAAGCCATATGACCTGCGTCCGACAAGAGACCGTCAGAAATGTCCATGGACGCGTTGGCGTATTTGACAATCAAGGGCGCCAAACGGGTGCGCGGCCTCGGCAGCAGATAGCGATCGAGGATGTGCGCTTCATGGTCGGCGTGAAGCCCGGCTGCAGAGGCAAAACCGCTGTCGAGCCGCGCTTTAAGGCCTGCTGCAGCATCGCCGATCGTGCCCGTTGCAAACAAGATATCACCGGCTTTGGCGCCGCATCGGCGGATGGCTTGTCCGCTTGGGACTTCACCTATTGCGGTAATAGATACCTGCAAACCATTGGACGACCGTATGGTATCACCGCCAAGAAGTTGAATGTCGTAGGCGGCCTGATCGGCTTCCAGGCCTTTGCAGAAACGCTGAAGCCAATCCGCCGTCCAGCCTTTGGGCAGCGCGATGCCGAGAAGATAACCGCGCGGCGTGGCTCCCTTTGCTGCCAGATCGGAAAGATTGACTCGCAAAGACTTGGCTGCAATGGCCTCCGGGGCATCTTCGGCAAAGAAGTGAACATCAGCCGCCAGAACGTCTTTTGTCAGAACGAGATCGAAACCCGGCCGGGGCTTGAGAACCGCAGCATCGTCCGTCAAGCCAAGACTGCCGGGGTCTTTTGCCAAGGGCGCAAAAAACCGCTTGATCAGCTCAAACTCTCCGGGCCGGTCGGCGGCCATATTCAGGCCTGTCCGTCCGCGTCCTTGACGTCGAATTCCGGGCTGCGCAGCTCGTGGGCCAAACGGTCCAATACGCCGTTGACCAGTCCCGGTTCATCATCCTCGAAGAATGCTTTTGCAACATCGATATATTCGGAGATGATCACTTTAGCGGGCACATCCCGCCGCCGCAAAAGCTCATAGCCACCGGCGCGCAAAATGGCCCGAAGCAGGCTGTCGATCCGCTTGAGCGGCCAGTCTTCCTTCAAGGCAGTATGGATGTAGGGATCCAGGAACTTTTGGTCCGCAACAACGCCGGCCAGGATGTGCTTGAACCATTGCTCGTCGGCGTCGCGATACTGTTCGCCGTCGATTTCCTTGCCCAAACGAAACGCTGTGTATTCACTGACAACACTGGTCAGCGGTGCGCCGCCGATATCCATTTGATAGAGAGCCTGAACGGCTGCCAGACGGGCAACGCCACGCTTGTTGGCGGGGCGGGTTGCGTTTTCGTTTTTTTGTCGTGCCGGTTTGTCCGGGTCGGCCTTTCCGGTCATTTTTCTTATACTCCGAAGCGCTCGCGCAGGGCGATCATGTCAAGAGCTGCCTGAGCCGCTGCTCCGCCCTTGTTCTTGTCGCCAACTTTTGCGCGGGCCCACGCTTGTTCGTTGTTTTCGACTGTCAGAATACCATTTCCGACAGCAAGATCCGCATCGACGATCAAGTCCATGATCACGCGGTTGGATTCATTTGCCACGATGTCGTAATGCGTGGTCTCTCCGCGGATCACGACACCCAGAAGAACAAAACCATCATAGAGCGCACCCTCGTTCTCCATGGCAGTCATGGCCATCGACAACGCTGCCGGGATCTCCAGAACACCAGGGACGGCCACACGCTCATAAGCCGCACCCGCCGCTTCTAGCGTAGCGATAGCGCCTTCGGCGAGGGAATCGGCGAGGTCGTCATAGAAGCGGGCTTCAATGATCAAGAGTTTCGGTGCAGCGCTCATAGCTTGATCCTTTGTAAGGCCGCGACAGGAACCACGTCTGCCCCGGTTTGTCCAGTGTCATTCCTGCAAGACCGTTAAGACCGGACGGCATAGCTGCCATCTGGTTCCGCCGATCCGATGTGCTCGGGTCCAGGCTTCAGATCTGCTTGAAAGTGTTGGGACCGTCCCCTACCCGGTCTTGGTGAATTCCGCAAGACGTGCCGCGTAGCGCGCCATCATATCCACTTCCAGATTAACGAGGTCCCCGGCCTTGCTGTCTGACCAGTTGGTCACTTCCAGCGTGTGCGGGATCAGGAAGACGGAAAACAAAAGCCCGTCGACCTCATTGACGGTCAGCGATGTACCGTTGAGTGCCACGGATCCTTTTTTGGCGATGAACTTGGCGACATCCTCCGGCGCGCGAAACTGGAAATAGACACTGTCGGGATGATCTTCGCGCTTGGTGATTTCGGCAACACCGTCAACGTGGCCGAGAACGAGGTGACCGCCGAGCTCTGCCCCCATGGTCAGCGAGCGCTCAAGGTTGAGCTTTTGCCCCTCTTTCCAATTGGAGACATTCGTCAACGCCAGGGTTTCGGCGGCGGACTCAACTTCGAACCAGTTTCCGCCGGAACTGTTCTCCTTGGCCGTTACCGTGTGACACACACCGTCACAGGAAATGGACGCCCCGATATCGAAGCTGTCCGTGTCGTACACGGTCTTGATGCGGGTCCGCTTGCCTGCCGGAATGTCCAACGCGGACTGAATCTCGCCGAGGTCGGTCACAATACCGGTGAACATGTCAGGCTCCACTCTTTCTGAGGTAAGTATATCGGTCGGCCCCAAGGTACCCGGCTCCGATTGAGGCAAATTGGGGGTCGGTCAGGACATTTGCAAGATCAAGGTCATGCAAGGCAGGTATGCCGCCCTCGCCAATCTCGATGTCTCCGGTGACAACACAAAGATCGTCCACCAGTCCAGCGTCCAGGAAAGAGGAGGCAAGCCGTGCGCCGCCCTCAACCATCACCCGGGTCACGCCGCGCGTCGCAAGAGCGCTCAAAATCACATCCGGGTCGATACCGGAAGGTGTGGCCGGTACGCGGATGATATTGACACCGGCTGCAGCCAGCGCGTTGACCTGATCGGTATCCGCACCGTTTCCGCATATCAGCCAAACGGGGACGTCCACGCAGGTCCGGACAAGCTTGGAGTTGAGCGGAAGCCGGGCTTGCCGGTCGACCACCACCCGAACCGGCGAGCGGGAATAAAGCCCCGGCAACCGGCAGGTCAGTTGGGGATCATCGGCCAGCGCGGTGCCGATGCCAACCAGGATGGCGTCTGATGCTGCCCGAAACCCATGGACCATGCGCATGGAGATCGGCCCGGATATCTTGATCTGACCTTCCCCTTCCCGCCCAATGAAGCCGTCTTTTGACACTGCGAGCTTTAGGAAAACGGACGGCCGATGCCGGCGCTGCCGGTAGGTGAAACCTCGGTACAGATCTTTGAGGGCTCGCTCCCGCACGCCTGTGACAACCTCAATGCCAGCATCCTGTAGCATGCCGACACCGCGCCCGGAGACACGCGGGTTCGGGTCCAGCATTCCAACAACGACCCGCGACACACCGGCTTCGATGAGCGCCAGCGAACACGGGGGCGTGCGTCCGTAATGCGAACAGGGCTCCAGGGTAACGTAACACGTTGCGCCTTTGGCCAATTCACCGGCCTGGTTGAGGGCGTTGACTTCCGCGTGCGCCATTCCGGGCCGGGAGGTGACGCCGCGCCCCACAAGCACAGGGACGCCGTCGGAGTTTTCCTGGACGATCATCGCGGCGACAGACGGATTTGGCCAAACGCGGCCAAGCCCCCGCCGGGCCAGCCGTTCAGCGGCCGCCATGAACCGGTTGTCGGTTTCTGTAATTGAAGACATAAGCGCGCCGGAAATCAGTCTTTGTCGGAGACTGGTGTCACTGGATCGCTCAGCTCATCGAGGAGAGCTTCGAAATCCTTGGCCTCACGGAAATTCTTGTAAACGGATGCGAACCGGACATAGGCCACGTCATCAACTCCCTTGAGCCCTTCCATGACGTGGTTGCCGATCGTCTCGGCAGTGATCTCGCTTTCGCCGGAGCTTTCCAGCTGGCGTACGATGCCGCTCACCATGCGCTCGATCCGCTCTGGGTCGACCGGGCGCTTGCGCACTGCGATCTGAACGGACCGCATCAGCTTTTCGCGATCGAACGGCACCCGGCGGCCAGACCGCTTCAGCACCATCAACTCACGCAGCTGTACACGTTCAAATGTGGTGTATCGGCCGCCGCAGGTGTTGCAGATCCTGCGGCGGCGGATGGCTGTGTTGTCCTCGGTGGGGCGGGAATCCTTTACCTGGGTCTCCTCACCGCCGCAAAACGGACATTTCATATGTCAAAGCTCCTGAACGAGCCGGTCTTTACCCGTAAATCGGGAACCGTGCTGTCAGTGCTTCTACCTTGGCTTTGACTGCTGCTTCAACTGCCGCGTTGCCATCTTCACTGTTTGCGGCCTTCAAACCGTCCAACACTTCCGTGATCAATAGGCCAACTTCGCGGAATTCCGCAACGCCGAAGCCGCGCGTTGTCGCCGCAGGCGTGCCAAGGCGGACACCGGAGGTGATCATGGGCTTTTGCGGGTCGTTCGGAACACCGTTCTTGTTACAGGTGATGTTTGCCAGACCGAGAGACTTCTCTGCATCGCGGCCTGTCAGCATTTTAGGACGCAGGTCCACCAGCATCAGGTGCGTGTCGGTGCCATCGGAGACGATATCCATACCGCCTTCACGCAGAGTTTCAGCCAGAACCTGAGCGTTCTCACGAACTGCACGGATGTAGCTTTTGAAATCGTCCGTCAGGGCTTCGCCAAACGCCACCGCCTTCGCGGCGATTACGTGCATCAGCGGACCGCCTTGTAGACCCGGGAATACCGCGGAATTGATCTTCTTGGAAATTTCTTCCTTGTCGGTCAGCACCATGCCGCCACGTGGACCGCGCAGGGTCTTGTGGGTTGTGGTGGTGGCAACGTCGGCATATGGGAACGGGCTCGGATGCTCGCCAGCGGCGACCAGACCAGAAAAGTGCGCCATGTCGACCATCAGATACGCGCCGACCTCATCCGCAACTTCGCGGAACTTGGCAAAATCGATCTGACGCGAGTACGCAGAGCCGCCAGCAATGATCAAGGCCGGCTTGGTTTCGCGTGCCAAAGCAGCCATTGCGTCATAGTCGATCAGTCCGGTTTCAACGTTCAGGCCGTACTGTACAGCGTTGAACCACTTGCCGGAAAGGTTCGGCTTGGCGCCGTGGGTCAGGTGGCCACCTGCATCCAGGCTCATGCCGAGGATGGTGTCGCCCGGCTTGATCAGCGCAAGGAAGACCGCTTGGTTCGCCTGGCTGCCGGAGTTCGGCTGAACGTTGGCAAAGCCACAGCCAAAGAGCTTCTTTGCGCGATCGATGGCCAGGTTTTCCGCCATGTCGACGAATTCACAACCGCCATAATAGCGCCGGCCCGGGTAACCTTCGGCGTATTTGTTGGTGAGCACAGAGCCCTGCGCTTCAAGAACGGCACGTGACACGATGTTCTCAGACGCGATCAGCTCGATCTCATGTTGCTGGCGGCCGAGTTCCTTTTCGATGGTGCCGAAGAGTTCCGGATCTGCCTCAGCAAGACCGCGGGTGAAAAAATCCGACTGAACGGATTGATCGGAGGATTCCATCAAAGACATAGCACCATCCTTATTGTGTTGTGTCTGTGTCGTAGCGCAGTTTCGCAGGCCGGATTCTTTACAGATCCTTGGTCCTCTCACCGCTGTGTGGCGTGGGAGTAACACAGCCTTGGGGTGGAACCAAGAGCAACAGCGACGCAGGGCTTCTTGAAACCGGCATGGTTCGGTTTCCAACGCAGCCTGCCCTTCTCCTAAGGGAAACTCTTAGTTTATCGACTCCCTTGATGTATTTAACTAGTAGAATGAATTTTCTCCAAATTTATCCAGGCCCGGTCCACGTCCTTTAATTGTTTCCAAACGAATATGAAAACTAATACGAGCTAGGGGATCAACTTAGTAACTTGTATTGGGCCCGGGGACATGAAGATACTTGACTGGCTGAAAGACAAGCAGAACCTGCCCACCATGGCCTATAGCCTCGGGTTGGGTCTCATTGCTTTCGCCGTGACTGCTATCTGGGTTGCGGATACAAGGTTTCTTGCTGACCAGCATCGCATCGGTGCCGAAGTAAACTTGGCAGGTCGGCAGCGCATGCTCAGCCAACGTATCGCGATGGTCGCTCAGGACATGAGTCGGTTTGAGCGCGTCAACGGGGCGAGCCCAAATTTTACGCTCATAGGCTGCGCCGACCAGATGATGCGCGCCCATACGGCACTTCTTTCAACGGATATCGACCGGATCAAGATGGCACTTGGCGAGGGCATCAGCTGCCATGTTGGCGCTGCTGAGGATGTTCCGCAGGGCGATCTCTCGCCGGCTCTCCAGGGCGCGTTTTTTGGCGGCAATTATCCGCTTGATCCCTTGCTGCGGGACTTCATCAACCGAGCAGTTTCTGTTGCACAATCAGAACCGCCCCGGCAAGAGGACATCGACGCAATCGTGCGGATGGCCAATCTGGAACTGCCGGTGAAACTGAACACACTTGTGCGTGTGTTTCAGGATGAGGGCGAAGAGTCTCTTCATGCGTTGGATCGCTTCATCACGGCAATGTGGGCTCTGACACTGCTTCTGATCCTTTTGGAAATTGTTTTCATCTTCCAACCGATGGCCCGCAAAATACGTGAAACAATGGCGCAACTTCAAAAGACGTTGGGCATCTCGGAAAAGCGCGGGATAGAGCTGAAAGAGGCCAATGAGCAGCTCCTGGAAAGCATCCACTACGCCCGCAAGATCCAACAAGGTGTGCTTGCCGATGTCACGGACATGCGCACATCGGTCAAGGATGCTGCGATGCTGTGGGAGCCTCTGCAGGTCGTCAGCGGCGACTTCGTTTGGTCTTCGGAAGTCGATGGCAAAACGGTGTTTTTCGTTGCCGACTGCACCGGGCACGGTGTTCCCGGCGCGCTTTTGACCATGGTTGTCTCTTCAGAATTGAAAAAACTCCTGGACCTTGGAGAACTCGCGGATCCTGAGCGATTGATGCTGGATCTCGATCGGGGTGTTCGTCAACGGCTCGGTCAAGATCGGCCTTCGGATGCGGGGAACGATAACCAAACGTCCGATGATGGCTTTGAAGCTGCCTTGGCAATCTATGACCCCGCCGAAAACACCCTCACCTTCGTCGGGGCAGGCATACCGCTCTACGTCCAATCCTCTGACGGCATCAAGCGGATCCCGGCAGACCGGCACCGTCTCGGTTATCGCAGCCTCCGCCGCCCGGAAAGCTTCAAGGTGCATCACCTGGACGTCGAAGAAGACGAAACCTTCTATCTGGCGACGGACGGAGCAACCGATCACATTGGCGGCGAACGCAAACGCGCCTTTGGCCGGAAACGCCTGTTCGAAGTTCTGGAGGCCAATGCCTACGCAGATCTCGAAACGCAGCTTTCAAAGCTGAAATCTGTCCTGGAAGACTATCGCGGCTCAGAGCCCGCGCGGGACGACTACACGGTTCTGGCGGTGACGCCACGTTCAAACAATCCAGCGCACAAGCAGGCAGCTGAGTAGGAGGCCGAAGTGCTCGCAAACGACATGTATTCATTCAAACAGGAACTCAGCGACCGGAAAATGCTGTTTGCATACTCGGGTTACCTTTCGGAGCACCTTCTTGAGTCGCTCGGCAATTCCGTAAAGCAGCAAATGGAGTTGAAGAACGCCGAAAGCAAAGTGGCCAAACGGGTCTTTTCTGTCTTTGTGGAGCAGGTCCAAAACATCATCCGGTATTCTGATGAGCAGGAATTCCTCTCAGAAACCAAGGCCGACCGTCTTTCCGGCGGCGTCGTTGCCTTCGGTCATGAACATGAGCGGTTCTTCGTGATTTGCGGCAACCCGGTGCCCGGCTCCGAGGCCGACCAATTGCGAACCCGTCTTGAAGAAATTGCCAGCATGGACGAAGTGACTCTGCGCAAGCATTATCGAACGAAGTTGCGCGAAGAACCGGAAGAGCAAAGCGAAGGTGGGTCTATCGGCCTTCTGGAGATCGCACGGCGGGCCACCCAGCCGCTGGAATTCGATTTCCATGAAATCGAAGGCAATCGCAAATTCTTCGTGCTCAAAGCATTCATCTAAAGAGAGAACGAGAACAAAATGACAGATACGTCTCTTAAGATCGAAGCAACCTCCCGCTCCCCGGAAGTCCATTTGGATGCTGCAAACGGCACGCTGTCCATGTCCGGTGAAAGCTACCCGGAAGATGCAAGCGCTTTCTTCGGTCCGGTGTTTCAGGCCGTTGCCGAACACGTGGCTGCCTCTGAAGGACAAGCGCTGACGGTCGACATGCGGTTCATCTATTTCAATTCTTCAAGCGCCAAAGCCATCATGAACCTCTTTCAGATGCTGGAAGAGGCTGCTGAAGACGGCAAGACCATCACCATCAACTGGTACTTTGATCCGGAAGACGACATGATGGAGGAGATGGGCGAGGACTTTGCGGAAGACTTCGAACATGCCACATTCAACTTGAAGCCGGAAACAGAGGACGCATGACCGAGACCTCCAGAAAAGCCGAGTCAGATTTTACGCTCTTCGACAGCGAAGACCGCGTGCTGGAACATGCCAGCACGATCCTTGACGGCCTGGAGGAAACGACTGACCTCATAAAAACGCTCACGACGGCTTATAAACGGGCAGTCAAGGACCAGAAGCGGATGGTGCGCCTTTGCGACCGGATGCAGGAGGAGCTGATCGCGGTCAAGGAACGCTTGGAAGGCGAAGTCAAAGCCCGCGCGGAACTCGCCGAGCAATTCCGCATGCAGGCCATTACGGACGGCCTCACGCAGGTTTTCAATCGCGGCCATTTTCTGGAACTCTGCAATCACGAACTCAAAGCGCGCAGCCGGACAGAAGCACCGCTGAGTGTTGCGCTTTTGGACATCGACCATTTCAAGTCCATCAACGATACATATGGGCATGCTGCCGGTGACGAAGCGCTGCGGGTTGTCGCGCGTACTCTTGAAAACAGTCTCCGGCAAAGCGACGTCGTGTGCCGGTGGGGCGGCGAAGAGTTCAGTCTTCTGATGCCGCGGACAAATTCTGAAAATGCCTCAGGTTTGGCAGACCGTCTTCGCAAAACACTCTCTGAGATAGTTATCAAAGAAGGTGGCACGAGCTTCTCTTTGACCGCGAGTTTTGGGGTAGCCACCATGGTAGGGCCCAATCCAGCATGCAAGGCGACCGGCGCTGACGCCATTGATCTGTTGTTCAAAGATGCAGATGACGCGCTCTATGAAGCCAAAGGCGCGGGCCGGAACAAGGTAATAACAGCTAAGGCCCGTCTTCTGGAAACCGCTGAAGCCGTCGACTAACGGCATGCACTATCGCGGCCAATGCCCGTCCAGATATCTCGTTTTCAAATCACAAAAAGTATCGCCACTGCACGTTTCAATACAGTGTCGGGTCCCGGTCCTTGTTAGCAAGTTCAGCTGCACGCACCTGCTTGACCCGGCGTTTTAGCTTGCGGACGGCAAGCTTTTGCAAGTCACTTTGCAAAGCAGAAGACGGGCCGAACATCGACACTTCGACGCCAGTCGCAGCATCTATCGCCGTGACCTGCACCTGCTTTCCCATCGGCCTGAACTCGATATAGATTTCGCCTGCCCTCGGACCGCGATTCATCCGGCCTGAATCCTTTGCTGGTTCAAAAGGTCCTTCTTCTGCCTCAATAGACACGAAACGCCGGCCTCATCAAGACCGGCGTTCCAGAACCATTCATGACTTGCGTATGTACCTAGAGGCGGGCTTGCTCGCCTGTGCCGCTGAGGTCATCCCGATTGTAGATGTCTTCGCGGAAATGAACCACGCCGTCTGAGTTCGCCCAGGCTGTCACGTAAGTCATGTAAAGCGGGATCGAGCGCTTCAGCTTGACGTCTTCCCGTTCACCGGTGCGAATGACTGAATCGACCTTGGTGCGGTCCCAATCCGGTGTCGTGGATTGCAGCAGCCAGGTCACCAATTCCCGGACGTTTTGAACGCGCACGCAACCGGATGAGTGGAACCGGTAGTCTTCACCAAACAAGGTCTTGGACGGCGTATCGTGAAGATAGACCTGGTGTTTGTTGTGGAAGTTGATCCGCACGGACCCAAGTGAGTTTTCTTGTCCTGGATCCTGAGTGAAGCGGTACTGTGTCGCTTCGTCCGTATTCCAGTCAATCTGCTGCCACGCCACTTCCTGGTTGTCGCGCCAGTTGAAGATCCGGATCTTGTTGCGAGACAGATATTCCGGGTCTTCCTTCATCTTCGGGATCAGGTCCTTGCGGATGATGGAAACAGGCACGGTCCAATAAGGGTTGAAGTTCAGCTCGTAAATCTTGCTGTTCAGGATCGGCGTTTGACGGTCGATCTTGCCGACGACGGCGGTATGTCGCGAACGGACACGGCCATCTTCTACCGCTTCGATCTCAGCCGCCGGAATGTTCACCATCACATACCGGTCACCGAGATTGCCGGACATAGACCGGACCCGGACCAGGTTGGTTTCGAGCTGGCGCAAGCGCACGTAGGCCGGGATGTTGAGCGCCTCAACAGTGCTTTCGCCCATCACCCCGTCCGGAATCAAGCCGTGACGAAGCTGGAAACGACGCAGGGCCGCATCAACATAAGAATCGAAGGTGTCGGAGAGCCCGGACTGCTGCTCCAAATCACCAGAAATAATGAGACGCTGGCGCAACTGCACAACGCGCGGGTCCTTCATGCCGATGCGCAGCGCTTTGCCGCCCGTGGCCACCGTGCCCCATCCACCCATTTGCACGATCGACTGATAGCGTGTGATGGCAGCACCGATGTAGTCGACCGTCGTCGGAGACAAGGTCGGGGCGTATGACTTCACCTCGGTGATGTTGTCCGTTGCGATATCGAAGCTGTCGGCCCATTCAAGGTCCTGCCCCGCAGTCCGGAAAGACTGCTGCGCAGACGCAGATCCCGTGACCACTACTGGCGCGGCCAAACCAAGGAGCATCAGCCCGTTTTTCCAAAATTTGGCGTTCAACTTGAAAGAAGACTTTGTCCCAGCCGAAGCGGAAAAAAGTGTCATTGCCGACCCCACAGTGCTGTGTACAAGGCGCCGTCCGGCGCATTCATCGTCAATCCGGTTCAACGGTCGTTGACCTCGCCGGCAGATTACCGGCTCACGACCATTATGGGTACTGCAGCAAGGTTAACAAATTCAAAGACTGCTCACCCGCCACGATATAACGGCCTAGAGGCCATTCCTTTGTGTCCACATGATGTCGGATTCGGCCGACCGCAAGCCGATCACGAATTTGTCAGCCGATTAAGTGCCCAAAAACAAAAGCACCGCCACTTGGGCGGTGCTTTGTCATCTGGATACGCCGTGAATTGATCAGAGGCGATATAGAATTTGGTCGGTCCAGAACCGCTCGAGACGGCGCAGCGACTTGTTCAGTGTAACAAAGTCTTGCGGGCCGATTTCACCAACCTGCTCAACGGACAGAATATGGCGCTCATAAAGATCATTGACGATCTTTGCCACTTCCTGGCCCTTGTCGGTCAGGCTTACCCGGACAGACCGGCGGTCCATGCGCGAGCGCTGGTGGTGAATGTAACCGGTCTCGACCAGTTTCTTCAGATTATAGGACACGTTGGAACCGAGATAGTATCCACGGGTCCGCAGTTCACCAGCGGTCAGCTCGGCATCGCCAATGTTGAACAGCAACAACGCCTGAACGCTGTTGACATCCGACCGGCCCATGCGGTCGAACTCGTCCTTGATGACGTCCAGCAAACGCCGGTGCAAACGTTCTACAAGTGTAAGAGCCTCGAGGTAGAGCGGCTTGATGGCCACTTCTTCCTCTTCACCCTGTGACACAGCATCGACTGCCCTACTTGCGGTGATCATGTGATTGCGCCTCTTTTTGTACCTGTCATTCGACGGATATTTTCCCGCCTTGATGCACAATCTACAGAAGCGATTCTAAAATCCGCTTAAGAGACACACTGAATCAAATATTAACTTCCACAAGGTGTTTTAGAGGCCGATTTAATCTTTGATTTACTATGAGCCCCTGAGAAATTTGACAATAGCAGAGAAATCCAGGGATTCCCCGCCCTGGTTGCAGAAGAGCGAATAGAGCGACGCGGCTTCTGCACCCATCGGTGTCGCTGCGCCCGAGGAATGCGCGGCCTCCTGAGCCAATTTTAAATCTTTCAACATCATGCCCGCGGCAAAGCCTGGCTGGTAGTCCCGGTTGGCAGGAGATGTGGGCAACGGTCCGGGCACCGGACAATAGGATGTCAGCGACCAGCACTGACCGGATGCGGTTGAGCAAATGTCGAACAGCTTCTGCGCATCAAGGCCAAGGCGCTCTGCAAGCACAAAAGCCTCCGAGACGCCAATCATGGAAATGCCCAGGATCATGTTGTTGCAAATCTTGGCCGCCTGCCCGGTTCCTGCCCCGCCTGCATGGACGATCGTCTTGCCCATGATATCGAGATAGGGCTTGGCTGCTTCAAAGGCGCTGTCTTCTCCGCCGACCATGAATGTCAGCGTTCCACCAGCTGCTCCAGCAACACCACCGGAAACCGGCGCATCGACCATTGGCATGGACTTATCCGCCGCTGCAGCGCTTACCGCCCGCGCGCTGTCGACATCAATCGTGGAGGAATCAATCAGAAGGGTTCCGGCCTTCGCGTTGTCCAGAATGCCACCTTCGCCCATGTAGACTTGACGGACATGCTTGCCCGCCGGGAGCATGGACACAACGACATCGGCCTCAGAGGCCAGTTGAGCGACGTCGGATGCTGCCTCGCCGCCTTCAGCTACAAGAGCGTCGATGGCTGCCTTCGACATGTCAAAGCCCAGGACCCGGTGCCCTGCCTTTGCAAGATTGATGGCCATTGGGCCGCCCATGTTCCCAAGACCGATAAAGCCAACCGTGGTTGCCATTGTTTTCTCCCGTGACGATTCTTTTCGTATTTTCAGTTTTATAGGCCGGCTTGTTGATGCTCCGGACCAAGCCCTTCAAAAGTTGAGTCAGCTGGCACCAGCACAACCCTCTGCATCAAGCCGCGGCCGTTCGGTTCTCGCGGCGCATCAGATAGGTGAGCCCCGCAAAGATCAATATGGTCAAAAGGTAGAAGGCGATCTCATAGGGACGGCGGCCATAAAGATCAGAAAAGGCCGTGTGCATGACGATCTGGCAAAAGCACCGGAAGATCCACATGACCGTTCCCCAGGATACGGTCAGCCAAAGGCCGATCGCCGCCACAAGGTCCAGCACCGCGAAGAAAACAACGGCACCTTGAATGGCAATCGGCATTTCCCAGAACCACATGCCGCGCCATTCAACGATGCCAATGATCCGGGCCCAATAGATGACGCCTCCGCCCATCAGAAGCAGTGCCATCGCGCGCAGATACCAGATCAGCACGGTGCTCCAGGGCGGGCGCGAATAGAAGAGGTCCTGAAAGCTCGTGATCATGGCCGGTCCGTTTGTGCGTTAGAGCGGCAAGTCTCCGCCTGCCGGTTCCCGGAAATACGCTGCCAGGTCTTCCTTGTCCACTTGATCAAGACTTGAGGGAGACCATTTCGGGTCTTGATCCTTGTCGACAAGCACCGCGCGCACGCCTTCGTAGAACTCTGAGCCTTTGAGGATTTCGGAGACAATACGGTATTCGAGTTTCATGCATTCGTTGAAACTCAACTCCCCGCCGCGCTGCATTTGCTCAAAGGCAATCAGCACGCTGGTCGGGGATTTTTGCCGGATTGCCTGAGCAGCCTTCAATGCGAACTCGTCGCCGCTCTCATCCAGTTTCGCCAAAATTGCATTCACACTGTCTTCTGAAAAGCAGCGCTCAATCGTATCAGCAGCGGCCATCAAGGGACCGGGTTCAGCTACAACAGCATATCGGCTGAGCACTGCATCCACATCGCTGCTTTCCTCAAGCGCAGCTTCTATTGCCGGCAAGTCCGTTTCCTTGATGGCATGGGTCAGCACGCCCGTTGCCAGCGCATCGCCCTGCTTCAAACGGCCAGCGGACAAGGCGCAGTAGACACCGGTTTTCTTGGGCATGCGCGGAAGAAAATACGTGCCGCCTACATCCGGGAAAAAACCGATCCCGGTTTCCGGCATGGCGAACATCGTCTTTTCTGTTCCGACGCGGTGGCTGCCATGAGCAGATACGCCAACGCCACCGCCCATAACAATGCCATTGATGAGCGCGATATAGGGCTTGGGATACGCCTTGATTTGCGCGTTGAGGAGGTACTCTTCCTTGAAGAACTCTCCGAGCCCCTCCATCTCGCCGGCCATCTTCGCATCATAGATGCTGCGGATGTCACCGCCGGCGCAGAATGCTTTTTCACCGGCCCCGGTGATCACCACATGGGCAACGTCCGGATCCTCCGCCCACGCGGTCAGCTGAGCCGCCAGCGCAGAGCACATCGGATGGGTTAGCGCATTCAGCGCCTTCGGCCGGTTGAGGGTGACAAATCCGGCCTTGCCGCGCTTTTCAAACAGGATGTCGCTCACTGCATGTCCTCAGGAAACTGGAAAAGTGGTCGTGTTTTCGCCGTGAGAAGACGGTCAGTCTTTCAGGAGATGCCGTGAGATGATCAAGCGCATGACCTCATTGGTGCCTTCCAGGATCTGGTGCACGCGAACGTCGCGCAAGAACCGCTCGATCGGATAGTCCCGCAGGTATCCATAGCCGCCATGCAGTTGCAGCGCGTCGTTCACCACCTTGAAACCGGTGTCCGTTGCCAAGCGCTTGGCCATGGCCGCAAACTTCGGTGCATCCGGCGTTTTTGCATCCACCTCGGTTGCCGCCTTATAAAGGAGCAGGCGTGCGGCCTCCAACTCGGTCGCCATATCGGCAAGGCGGAACTGAAGCGCCTGGAAAGCCGTCAGCGGTTTGCCGAACTGCTTGCGCTCCCGCATGTAAGCAATCGCCTGGTCGAGGCATTCCTGTGCCGGGCCGATCGAGCAGGCACCGATGTTCAAGCGCCCGCCATCAAGCGCGGCCATTGCGATCTTAAAGCCTTGGCCCTCGACACCGATGAGGTTGGACTTTGGAACACGGCAATCCTGGAAGTTCACCTGCGCGGTCGGCTGGCTCTTCCAGCCCATTTTCACTTCGTTCGCACCAAAGCTGAGGCCCGGTGTGCCTTTTTCCACGAGCAGGCAAGAAATCCCGCCCGGCCCTTCATCACCGGTCCGGACCATCACCGCATAAAGATCGCTGACACCACCGCCGGAAATGAAAGCCTTGGAACCGTTGAGGATATAGTGATCGCCATCATCCTTGGCTGTGGTCCGCAAGGCGGCTGCGTCCGAGCCTGATCCTGGCTCGGTCAGGCAGTAGCTGGTCAGGAGTTCCATGGTGCAGAGTTTCGGCAGAAACTTCTGGCGCAGGTCTTCATTGCCGAACGTATCGATGATCCAGGCGACCATGTTGTGGATCGACAAATACGCAGCGGTCGACGTGCACCCCTTCGACAGTTCTTCAAAGATAAGCGCTGCGTCCAAACGGGTCAGAGCGGAGCCCCCGACATCGTCCCGGACGTAAATTCCGGCAAGTCCGAGTTCGGCCGCTTTGCGCATGACAGGAATTGGGAAATGGCTGTCTTCATCCCACTGCGCGGCATGCGGGGCGAGTTCTTCCCGCGCAAAGCTTGCCGCCATATCACGAATTGCCCGCCGGTCTTCGTTCAGTTGAAAGTCCACGATATCCTCCCGGGAACCTGCACGGCCGATTCTAGCCATACAGGATGTGTTTGATTTCTGACGCGCATAAAACCACATTTGACGCAAACGTCAAACAATCTCTTTTTTGTATTTAATTTCAGCTGCTTTACAGAATGTTGGACGTCAGAAATCTGCGTGATAATGTGGCACAAATGTCCGGCGGACATCCGATCTGAATTTTCTCACCTAAGTGCAGGCCCGTTTTATGCCGTCCCACCGCTCTCTTCCGCCCATCACATCCGATCATATGGACTCGCTGCTTGCCGGCACCCGCATGCGCCGCAACCGGCAAACCGATTGGTCCCGCCGGCTCATCCGGGAAAACACCTTGACCGTGGATGATCTGATCTGGCCGATCTTCGTCGTGGATGGCGAAAACATCCGCCAGCCGGTTCCATCCATGCCGGGCGTGGAACGCCTTTCGGTCGACGAGGCTGTGCGCGATGCCAATCTTGCAGCAGAACTCGGCATTCCGGCGATCGCGATCTTTCCATATACCGACCCGGACCTGCGCGACGATATCGGTTCAGAAGCACTCAACCCGGAAAACCTTACCTGTCAGGCATGCCGGGCGATCAAGCGCGAAGGTCTGAACCTTGGGCTGATGACGGATGTTGCACTGGATCCCTACACAAGCCACGGCCATGACGGGCTGATGCACGGCGATAGCATCTTGAATGACGAGACGGTTGATCAACTCTGCCGCCAGGCGCTCAATCAGGCCGAGGCCGGGTCCGATGTCATTGCCCCGTCCGACATGATGGACGGTCGGATCGGTGCCATCCGGCAGGCGCTCGACACGCAGGAGTATCGCGGCACGCAGATCATGGCGTATTCCGCCAAATATGCCTCCGCATTCTACGGCCCGTTCCGCGACGCGGTTGGCTCGTCCGGCACCTTGAAGGGTGACAAACGCACCTATCAGATGGATCCGGCGAACACGGACGAAGCCTTGCGCGAGGCAGAGCTCGACATTGCCGAAGGCGCCGACATGATCATGGTCAAACCCGGCATGCCGTATCTGGACATTGTTCGCAGGCTGAAAGACGAGTTCCAGGTGCCGACCTACGCCTATCAAGTGTCGGGCGAATTCGCGATGATCAAGGCAGCAAGCGGCAACGGCTGGCTTGACGGCGACCGTGCCATGATGGAGAGCCTTCTCGCCTTCAAACGCGCCGGCGCCGACGGCATTCTCACCTACTTCGCGCCCACCGTCGCCAAGTTGCTGGCGGGTCGGGACTGAGATCTGCTAACAGCCAATTTCCGCCCCGGCCTTCGAGCCGGGGTCACTTTAGGAGAACAGTCTCAACACTAGCTAAGCGCCCCTAGATCAAATCCGGGATGATCTTAAAAAATGAAAAAGAGTCAATCTAGATTTGTTTTTGGCTTCTTAGCGCTGCTGTTTTTTTCGACCTATGCTGGTTATCATATTTATGATTACTGGAAAGGATACGCATATTACAGATACGGTGACGTTTGTTTGAAGCACAAGCGCGGTGATGTGGAGTTTCCGAAAGGCAATTATTTTGCTGCCCGAACCAATCCAAGGTTTTGGGTTAGTTTTTCAGACGCTCAGCCCCGTCACTCTGAGGGGGATAGAGAGCTCGGATTAACGGTACATTACAGTAAATTCCAGCCCTCAGCGCGCCAGGATCTCATCAACTTTGGCGGACGAACCCGACGATTTTGTGAGGCTGTGCCATACAGATTCGGTCTAACAGAGCGAGTCGAAGCAGGCGACAAGAGATGTTTAGTACCGACGTCTATTCGGATGTTTCACTCAACTGCAGTGCATGGTCCTTATTCGGCTGTAACCGTCAGCTGCTCGACTAATCCTGAGGTCAAGAAATGCCGTGTCCAAAGTTACCGGCCCAACGGATGGGCGTCGAACATTAGTCTTTCAAAAACGCACGTTGAAAGTTGGAAGGCTGCAGTGGACGCAGCCGAAAACTTTTTTGACAACGAACTCATTGATTGTGGGGATGAGTGATAATTGCGAATTGCGCTCTCCGTCCCCATATCCAGCCCATCACGAATTGGAGAGCTTATTTCATGTCCGCCGACACATCGTCCCGATCCTCCAGGCAAGACGCATTTGATCCGCTCCTGCAACCGGAGCTGTTTGAGGGCGTGCGCAGCCGCCGGATTTTCGCTTTCATTATCGATGCGTTCGTGATCACCTTGCTGACACTTGGCGCGGGCATTCTGGTGTTTATTCTCGGCGTCTTCACCCTGGGTCTTGGCTTTCTGCTTTACGCAATCCTGCCGGTGTCCGTCGCGCTGATTTATGTCGCGTTCACACTGGGCGGACCAAGCGCCTCCACAATTGGTATGCGCGCGATGGGTCTTGAGATGCGGCTTTGGTATGGCGCAAAACCCTACCCGCTGCTGGCCGCCGTGCACCTGTTGCTGTTCTGGTTTTCCATCTCCCTGCTCACGCCGTTCGTGCTGCTGGTATCCCTATTCTCGGACCGCAAGCGCCTGTTGCATGACCTGATCCTGGGGACTGTGGTGATCAATTCGGCCTACCACCGGGCCTATACCAGCGAGCATTCCGCCACTGCGTGATTTCTTGCTCAGAGAAAAAATGATCTTATTTCAACGCTCTGCATGAAATATGAGCAGCGTTCAGGGTGTGAATTCGAAAGGTGAGCCCTTCCAAAGCCCAAAGCGGCTGGTCTAAACTGCCAGAAGAAATGGGCAGTTAGGATCTAGGCGGGTGAATGCTCTCAGTTGATATCGCGATGGCGTTGACCTTTGTGGTCCTGACCGCCACCGTCGTCTTGTATGCGCTTGAGCGTTACCCGATCGAAACGGTCGCGCTCGGATCCGTCACCAGCTTCATTGTAATATTTTCGCTGATACCGGTCTTTCACAGCGACGGATCACGCGTTGCAACGGGAGATTTTCTGGAAGGCTTTGCCAATCCGGCCCTCATCACTGTCATCTGCCTGCTCGTCATCGGTCAGGGCCTGTTCCAGACAGATGCCCTGGAAGGACCTGCCAAAGCGATCGTCCGCTGGACCCGTGGACGGTCAAAATGGGCGACCGCCCCAATCCTGCTGGCCGTCGCCGTCCTCAGCGCGTTTTTGAACAACACGCCAGTGGTTGTGATGTTTCTGCCGATCCTGACCGCCGTGGCAGCCACAGCCGGGCAATCGGCCTCACGGGTGTTGATGCCCCTCTCCTTCATCGCAATTCTCGGCGGCATGACCACACTGATTGGGTCTTCGACCAACCTCTTGGTGGCCAATTACGCGGCGCAGTCCTCGGATCTGAAGCTGACCTTCTTCAGCTTCACCCCAATCGGAATCATGGTGGCCGGTGCCGGAATCCTCTACGTTTTGTTCGTCATGCCGCACCTGATGCGCAATCGCAAAACCATGGCTGAAGAGTTTCAGGCAACGTCCGGCAAGCAGTTCATCGCCCAGATCGAAATCACCTATGAGCATCCGCTGGTCGGCACCGAAGCCGTCTCTGGCATGTTTCCAAGCCTCAAGGACATGACCGTCCGCCTGGTACAGCGTGGCCAGCAACCGCTTCTTCCGCCCTTTGAGAATGTTATCCTGTCTCCAGGCGATACCGTGATTGTTGCTGCAACCCGCACTGCCCTTGCAAACGCTCTGGCACGGCGCCAGCCGTTGATGGAAACGGATGGGGGCGAGACCAATGTAACCGGCCGAGAGGCCACGCCAAACCAGGATGGTTCCCTCAGCCTTGCGGAAGCTGTCGTGGCCCCCGCTTCGCGCCTTATGGGCCGCACCCTGCCGCAATCCGGCTTCTATACAGAAACCGGCTGTCTTGTGATGGGCATTCAGCGCCGCAGCCGCATGCCGCGCATGGCCATGAATGATATCCGCCTGGAAGCTGGTGACGTACTGCTAGTCGCAGGTTCTGAAGAAGATATCGCACGGCTGCGCGGAAACCGCGATGTCCTGCTGCTTGATTGGTCGACGGCAGAAGTTCCACGCAAACGCTATGCGCCGAGAGCATTGGCGATTTTTGCCTGCGTTGTCGCGCTCGCAGCCTCAGGCCTGGTACCGATTGTGTCCACGGCCGTTGCCGGGACCTTTGCCATGATCGCCTCCGGATGCCTCAACATCCGTCAGGCCATGCGGGCCATCGATAGCCGGATATTCATGTTGGTCGGCGCCTCTCTTGCCGGAGCGGTCGCCCTGGAATCCACCGGGGGCGCCTCGGCTATTGCCATGTCACTTGCCGACATCCTTCACGGCAGCCCGCCTGGCGTCGTCCTGTCCGCCTTGTTCTTTATGGTGATGATCCTGACGAACTTCCTGTCGAACAACGCGGCCGCGGTCCTCTTCACACCCATTGCCATCAATCTCGCTGATCAGATCGGCCAGCCGCCAGAAGCCTTTATTGTCTGCCTGATCATTGCCGCGAACACGTCGTTTGCCACGCCCGTTGGATATCAAACCAACCTGATTGTGATGGGGCCCGGACATTACCGTTTTGCTGATTTCCTGCGTGCTGGCGTCCCGCTGGCGCTTGTTTTATGGTTGACCTTCTCCCTGATCGCACCATGGTACTATGGGCTGTGAGGGACGACTTTTACGCCGTAGGAATATCTGGTGACACGCCACCCGACCGACCATCCGCAGTTTTATCTGACTGCCCCCGCGCCCTGCCCCTATCTTGAGGGTTTGCAGGAGCGCAAGGTGTTCACGCATCTCGTCGGCCACGGCGCCCCCGCGCTTAACGAAGTGCTCACACAAGGTGGATTCCGCCGCAGTCAGAACATCGCCTATCGCCCGGCCTGCGAGAACTGCCAGGCTTGCGTCTCCGTGCGTGTTCGCGTCGACGACTTCAAGTGGACCAAATCGCTCAAGAGGGTTTGGAAATCCGGGGCGGATGTGATCGGAGCCCGCCTTCCGCCGAGTCCATCGGCCGAACAATATGATCTTTTTCGCGATTACCTGCAGGCGCGCCACGAAGACGGCGGCATGACCGAGATGAGTATCCTCGACTACGCCATGATGGTGGAGGATACGCATGTCGAGACGATGGTGATCGAGTATCGCAAACGCGGACCGGATACATTCATAACAGGGGCCGGGACCGGGCCGCTGCTTGGCGTTGCTTTGAGCGACCAGCTCAGCGATGGCCTGTCGATGGTGTATTCCTTCTACGATCCCGCTTTCACCGAGACCGCGCTCGGCACCTATATGATTCTCGATCACATCGAGCGCGCGCGAAAACTCCGCCTGCCCTTCATCTATCTCGGTTATTGGGTCGATGGCTCGGTCAAGATGGCATACAAGGCGCGATTCCGGCCACAAGAACATCTGGGGCCGGACGGCTGGACGACAGTCGACGCGCCGAGTGGGCCCGGCGAACAAACAAAAGACTGACGCTTCCTACGGAATGTGCTGACGGATCGACGTGAAGACATCGCGGAACATGTCTTCGGTCAAACGCCCTGTATTCGTGTTGTACCGGGAGCAGTGGTAACTGTCGAACAAGACAAGATCGGTTCCCGAAAGTTCATGACGGCCATTGTGGGAAAACGGGAATTGGGACCGTTTCAACTCCAAGGCCGTCAAAAACGTCTCGTGCGCAATCCGGCCAAGCGCCAAGACCGCCCGGATAGACGGGTTGGCAGCAAGTGTCGACAACAAGTAAGGCCGGCAGGTCTTTATTTCGGGTCCGGTTGGTTTATTCTGCGGCGGCAAACAGCGCACGGCGTTTGTAATCAGCGCGTCAGTCAGCACCAATCCATCGTCCGGCCGCGCTTTGTACGTCCCCTCAGCGAAACCGAAATCCAACATGGTCTTGTAGAGGAGATCACCGGCATAGTCGCCGGTGAACGGGCGCCCGGTCGCATTGGCACCGCGCATGCCCGGCGCCAGTCCAATGACAAGCAATCTCGGGTCTGGTGACGTGAAGGACGGCACCGGCGCATTGAACCATTCGGGATGCTCGGCCTGAAGACCTTCCCGAAATTCAACCAAACGAGGGCACGCCCGGCAATCCAGAGGCGGATCGACGGGCGTAGCCTGAACATCATGGACCGGCATCTAACCGCTCTTAGTAATCGTCGTCGTCATCCTCGTCATCGACCTCCGGCATTGGAGGACGCTGAGGACGCTCGGACGGATCCCGGCCGATTTTGTTGGCAAGACTTGCCAGATCGATAAAGTGATCGGCCTGGCGGCGCAGATCATCGGCAATCATCGGCGGCTGTGTTTTCAAGGTTGATACAACACTAACCTTGCGGCCCTTACGCTGTAGCGCTTCGACCAGTGAGCGGAAATCGCCGTCACCGGAGAAGAGCACGATGTGATCCACGGATTCCACAAGTTCCATGGCATCAACAGCAAGCTCGATATCCATATTGCCTTTGACTTTGCGGCGTCCCGCACTGTCAACGAACTCCTTCACAGGCTTCGTGATGACCTTATAGCCATTGTAGTCGAGCCAATCGATCAACGGACGGATGGAGGAATATTCCTGATCCTCAATCAGCGCCGTGTAATAGTAGGCACGCAACAGATAGGCCTGGCCTTGAAATTCCTTCAGCAGACGCTTGTAATCAATGTCAAAGCCGATGGCCTTGGCAGTCGAATACAAGTTTGCACCGTCGATGAACAAGGCAACCTTTTCTCGTGCATCAAACATTTATATTGAAACCCTTCTAAGTGGTATGCGCATCCTGTTTGAGACCGCTGACCCGAGTTTCCTTCCCACCAAAGGAACCTCACGGAACAAAAACAAAATGACCGCATATAACTTCCGATCACTGGCCGCTTTCTCGCCATTCGCGTGATCAGATTATTTTTAGTTCTTCTAGAACGCCTTTTTAGTTATAGGGCGCTAAGGACTGGCGTACACTATCTCCTCTCCAAGCCGCAACGGCTATGGCGCGCAGGCTGTGAAAAAATAACCGGATTTTTGTATAATTTCCGCCGTCTCCCCGGATTTTCGACAAGGGGTTGCTTTTTGCCAAGGGCATCACTATACGCTTGAAGTTCTTGTTCCTAAAGCTATGGAGACGTCGAATGGCGCGCGTGACCGTCGAGGATTGTATCGACAAGGTCGAAAACCGGTTTGAGCTGGTGCTGCTTGCTGCGCATCGCGCTCGCATGATTTCCAGTGGTTCTCCGTTGACGATCGATCGCGACAACGACAAGAATCCTGTTGTCGCTCTGCGTGAAATCGCCGAACAGACCGTCAGCCCCGAAGACATGAAAGAAGATCTGATTCACTCGCTTCAAAAATTCGTTGAAGTGGATGAGCCGGAAGCCGAATCTGTTCCGGTTGTGGCCGTTCCAGGTCAACAGCAGGTCACTCAGGTCAACACAGTTGACGACAGTGCCGTCGAGTTCGACCGCATGACAGAAGAAGATCTTCTGCGCGGCCTGGAAGGCCTTGTGCCGCCTGAGCGGACCGACGATATTTGATAACATTCTCATGGCTGGAGCGTTGCTGGACTGACCTGGCGCTCTGGCCGCAGCTAATCAGTTCCGCCTTGTATGTTGGCGGTTGCATGGGTCAGTCTCGACCATGATGCGTCAATATGAATTGGTTGAGCGTGTCACCCGCTACAACCCTGATGCCGACGAAGCCTTGCTCAACAAGGCTTACGTTTACGCCATGCAAAAACACGGCTCGCAAATGCGGGCCTCCGGTGACCCCTATTTTTCTCATCCTCTGGAAGTTGCTGCGATCCTTACGGATTTGCGGCTGGATGATGCGACGATTGCCGTTGCGCTGCTTCACGACACCATCGAAGATACGGACGCGACCCGCACCGAGATCGATTCTCTGTTCGGCGAAGAGATCGGCAAACTCGTCGATGGCCTGACCAAGATCAGCCGCCTGGATCTGGTATCCCGAAAAGCAAAGCAGGCGGAAAATTTCAGAAAACTTTTGCTCGCAATCGCAGATGATGTCCGTGTCCTGTTGGTGAAGCTCGCCGACCGGTTGCACAACATGCGGACGCTCCATCACATGCCGGAGCACAAGCGCGGCCGGATCGCGGAAGAAACCATGGAGATCTATGCGCCCCTCGCCGGTCGCATGGGCATGCATGACATGCGGGAAGAGCTGGAGGACATCTCCTTCCATACGCTCAATCCGGAAGCTTACGAGACGATCAACGAACGTCTGGAAGACCTCAGAGAGCGCAACAAGGATCTGATTCTCGACATTGAGACGACCCTGACCGAGCGCTTGTCGGAAAGAGGCATGGCCGCGCTGGTCAAAGGCCGCGAAAAACGCCCCTACTCCATCTTCCGCAAGATGCAGCGCAAGGCGATCGGATTTGAACAGCTTTCGGATATCTACGGATTCCGGGTGACCGTTGGCACCCTAGAAGCCTGTTACCGGGTGCTTGGTGTGATTCACACGACCTGGCCAACGGTTCCGGGCCGGTTCAAAGACTACATCTCCACACCGAAGCAAAACGACTACAAGTCGTTGCATACGACGATTGTGGGCCCCTCCCGCCAACGGGTCGAGCTTCAAATCCGCACAGTGAACATGGACCGGGTCGCCGAATACGGGATTGCCGCACACGCGCTCTACAAGGACGGTGAATTCGGTGGGCGGAACATTGCCAATCACACCGAGGATTGCCGCGCGTTTGAATGGCTCCGCCGGACCACCGAGCTTTTGGCCCAAGGGGACACACCAGAAGAGTTTCTTGAAAACACGAAACTGGAACTCTTCCACGATCAGGTGTTCTGCTTCACACCGAAAGGGCGTCTGATTGCCCTGCCGCGCGGCGCGACGCCGATCGATTTCGCTTATGCGGTGCACACGGATATCGGCAACACGTGCGTCGGCTGCAAGATCAACGGCAAGATTATGCCGTTGGTCACCGCGCTCCACAATGGCGATGAGGTTGAAGTTATCCGGTCGCAGGCGCAAACACCGCCACCGGCCTGGGAAGCGATTGCCGTGACCGGAAAAGCGCGTGCCGCGATCCGGCGGGCAACCCGGGAGTCGGTGCGCAAGCAATACGGCGCGCTGGGCGAGCACATTCTCAAACGCGCCTTTGCACGTGCCGACAAAAGCTACTCGGAAGACCTTCTCGAGGCGGTCTTGGACACGCATCACCAAAACAGCGTTGCAGATCTCTTGGCCGCCGTAGGCCGGGGCGATCTCAGCGCCCAGACCGTATTGAAAACCGCCCATCCCGATTATCAGGATGAACGTGTCGCCATTTCAGGACCTCCGTCCGGCGAAGGCTGGTTTGACCTCAAACAAGGCCATGGTCTCAAGTTTCGCATTCCTCCAACAGGGCTTGCCGGTGCAATTGTTGAAGACGGCGATGATTGGTCAGATAACAATGCTCTGCCAATTCGGGGCTTGTCCGGCGATATCCCGGTCAGCTTTGCTCCAGATGGCGGCGCTGTGCCCGGTGATCGCATTGTCGGGATCTTGACCTCATCCGGCGGGCTGACCATCTATCCGATACAATCGCCTGCCCTAAAAGAATATGACGACGAGACTGAGCGCTGGGTTGATGTGCGCTGGGATATTGACGTCAACAATCCAGAGCGGTTTCCGGCGCGGCTTGATATCTCCGCTGCCAACGAGCCCGGATCACTGGCAACGATCGCGCAGGTCATTGGCGAGAACAGTGGCAACATCGATAACGTCAAAATGCTTCAACGCGCACCGGATTTTCATCAAATGTTGATTGATTTGGAAGTGTGGGATTTGAAACACTTGAACCGCATCATCAATCAACTCCGTTCCAAACCGAATGTTTCCAGTGTAAGCCGGGTGAACGGCTGACCGGACTGATCAAGTCAAAAGGACCCGCTTTATGACACGTGACGACGTGCTGTCCGTTTTCCGCGATGCCGGTGCCATCCTCGAAGGACATTTTATCCTGACTTCCGGCCTTCGCAGCCCGATTTTCCTGCAAAAGGCGCGGGTTTTCATGTACCCGGACAAGACGGAAGTCTTATGCAAGGCGCTTGCTGAGAAGATCAAGGCAGCGGACCTCGGGCCTCTGGATTTTGTTGTTTCCCCAGCCCTTGGCGGACTTATTCCGGGTTATGAAACTGCACGGCATCTTGAGGTGCCGGCAATGTGGGTCGAGCGGGAAGACGGTGAGTTCCGTTTGCGCCGGTTTGAGATGCCGGAAGGCGCAAGGGTCATCATTGTTGAAGATATTGTCACAACCGGGCTCTCCAGCCGCGAAACGGTAACGTCTCTGAAAGCACTTGGTGCTGAAGTTCTTGCTGTTGCCTGCCTGATCGACCGGTCCGGCGGTGAGGCAGATGCAGGGGTTCCGGTGATCGCTCTGGCGGATTACAAGGTTCCGGCCTACGAACCGGACAACCTGCCGCCGGAACTCGCCGCGCTGCCGGCCGTCAAACCGGGCAGCAGAGGCCTAGCCTGAGCAAAAGTGTGATTGAGAGGATTTGACGCCGCCACATGCTGTTCCGCCGCCGTAATAGACCAACACATGTCGAGCGCCTTCGGGTAGCCGTGTGGCCTCGGCACAGCTGGGCCCGGTCTACGCGGTATTTCGGCAAGCGTGTCCTGCGGTTGACGGCAACACCTCATGCGATTGCCATCGGCTTTGCAGCCGGGGCGTTTGCGTCGTGTACGCCTCTGATTGGCTTTCACTTTCTGACAGCTTTTGCGCTGGCATGGGTTCTTCGGGGCAATATGATTGCGTCGGCGCTGGGCACATCGATCGGCAACCCACTCACCTTTCCGTTCATTTGGGCGTTTACCTACAAGATCGGTCAGTGGGTGCTTTATGGTCAGGCCCCGGATGCTGACCCACACGCGGTCCATGCGCAGTTTCAAAGCTCGCTCTTTGCAAAATCGCTCGATTCGCTGTTGCCGATGGTCAAACCCATGTTCATCGGTGCGGTGCCCATGGGTCTGGTGCTTGGCACGGTTTCGTATTTTATCGTCTATAAAAGCGTTGAGGTGTATCAGCGGCGCCGGAAGGTCACACTTGATGCCCGGGCCAAGCGTCTGTTCCCGCCGCCGAACCGCTCCTTTGATGACGACCCTGGCAGCTGACGGGATCCCACCTTACATAAGCGGCCTGAACGGAACGAACGGAATTGACCAAACATGATTTTGGGCATTGGCAGTGACCTCATCGACATTCGCAGGATCGAAAAGACCCTGGACCGGTTTGGCGAGCGTTTCACCAATCGGGTCTTTACTGAAGTGGAACGGGCCAAGTCCGATCGTCGCGCACAAAGGGCTGCGTCCTACGCCAAGCGGTTTGCAGCCAAAGAGGCCTGCTCCAAGGCACTGGGCAGCGGAATTCGCATGGGTGTTGCTTGGCGGGAAATGGGCGTTGTGAATCTGCCTTCGGGAAAACCGACCATCAGCCTGACCGGGGGAGCCTCGGACCGCTTGAACGCCATGGTCCCGGAAGGTTTCAAGGCGACCATCGACCTGACCATCACCGACGATTTTCCTTTGGCGCAGGCCTTTGTTGTCATTTCTGCGTGGCCGGAAGACTGGCCGGAGCCCCCATCAACAACTTCCTCGTGAGCATAACAGCGAACCTTTGGCTATTGATTGCTTCACTGGCCGCAACCGGCTAAGAGTGGCCGATATCCGGGCACCGGCTCCGGCGGACTTTAGAGAACAACTTTAGGGACAGCATGAGCGTGACCGAAAACGGAAAAGATAAGGAAGGCGGCGTTTACGAGACCGTAAAAGTCATAATCCAGGCCCTTCTGATCGCCCTTGTCGTCCGGACTTTTCTCTTTCAGCCCTTCAATATCCCTTCCGGGTCTATGAAAGACACGTTGCTGATCGGCGATTACCTGTTCGTTTCCAAGTTCAGCTACGGCTATTCGCGATATTCCTTCCCGTTTGGTCTGGCGCCGATTTCCGGCCGCGTCTGGGATGCGGCACCGGAGCGCGGCGATATCGCGGTTTTCAAACTGCCGACGGACACTTCTATTGATTATATCAAGCGGGTCATTGGCTTGCCGGGCGACACCGTTCAGATGATCAATGGCGTCGTTCATATCAACGGTGAAGCTGTCCCGCGGGTCAGGATCGACGATTACATCGAAGAGTCCTCCTCCGGCGCTGTGCGCCGGGTTCCGCGCTACCGCGAAACTCTTCCCAACGGCGTGAGCTACGACACACTGGACATCACGGACCGCGGCCAACTGGACAACACTCGTGAATACACGGTGCCGGAAGGGCATTATTTCATGATGGGTGACAACAGGGACAATTCGGTTGATAGCCGTGTCCTCAGCCGGGTTGGCTATGTTCCTTATGAAAACTTTATCGGCCGGGCAGAGATCCTGTTCTTCTCCATCGGTGACGGCACGCCGGCCTGGCAAATCTGGACATGGCCATGGACAGTCCGTTGGGACCGCATCGGCCGGGGCCTTTGAGGCTCTTCTTGAGTGGCAGTGTCCGGTGACCAGCACCGGACCAACGATATGACAAAAGACAAAAAACAAAACCCCATCGCAGCGCTGAAGGCCGCGCTGGCTTACGAATTCAAGGATCTGGAGCTCCTCCGGGTCGCGCTGACCCATGCAAGCGCCCTTGATCCGGCCGATACGGTGGCGGGCAGTTACCAACGGCTTGAGTTTCTTGGTGACCGTGTGCTCGGGTTGGTGGTCGCCTCCATGCTTCATCACCATTTCCCAAAGGCAGATGAAGGCGAACTGGCCCGCCGGTTCAATCACATGGTCAAACGCGAAACCTGCGCGGAGATCGCCAGCGAACTCGGCGTCGGTGATGCCATGCGGATCGGTCAAGCCGAGGCTCAGACCGGCGGGAGAAAGAAAACCGCTCTTCTTGCTGATATCTGCGAAGCGATCATTGCCGCAATCTATCTCGATGGCGGCTTTGACGCTGCAGATGCATTCGTCCGGCGCCTTTGGGCGCCGCGTATGCTATCCTGGACCGGCCCTTTGAGAGACGCAAAGACAACATTGCAGGAGTGGGCCCAATCCAAGAGCCTGCCAACGCCGCGCTACGAAGTTGCCAGCCGGGAAGGCCCGGACCACGCACCAAGCTTTACAGTGTCCGTCATTGTGCAGGGCCTGAAAAACGGTGAGGGAACAGGCGGGTCGAAACGGATTGCCGAACAACACGCCGCCGAGGCGGTGCTGCGCCGCGAAGGCGTGTGGAAGGACTGAACGACGTTGAGCGACGATACCTCAAACGAACCTGAAGACTTTGAAACCGACGACGAAGGCACAGAGTTTGTCGCGCCGAAAGGCCGCTTCGATATTCCCCTGCCCGACCCGCTGGGGGCAATGCCGTCAGACACGAAGGCAGGCTTTGTCGCCCTGATCGGCGCGCCGAATGCCGGAAAGTCGACGCTGATCAACCAGCTGGTCGGAACAAAGGTCTCGATTGTCACGCACAAGGTGCAAACCACCCGCTCCATCGTGCGCGGTGTGGCGATGAACGGCACTGCCCAGATTGTATTCATCGACACCCCTGGGATCTTCAAGCCTAAACGGCGGCTCGACCGGGCCATGGTCGACACGGCCTGGGGCGGTGCGCGCGATGCCGATGTCATCGCCCTTTTGATCGACGCCCGGAAAGGCATTGATGAGGAGGTGGAATCCATCCTCAAGCGCCTCAAAGGTCAGAGCGCACCAAAGGTGCTGATCCTGAACAAGACCGATGTTGCCAATCGGGAGAAGCTGTTGAAGATTGCGCAAGCGGCCAATGAACACATTGAGTTTGAAGAAACTTTCATGATCTCCGCACTGACCAGCGACGGCACGCAGCAGATCCTGGATTACTTTTCCTCAAAGGTCCCGGATGGCCCTTGGCTGTATCCGGAAGACCAGCCGTCCGACCTGCCCTTGCGCATTCTCGCGGCGGAAATCACGCGCGAAAAGCTTTTTGAGCGCTTGCACCAGGAGCTGCCTTACATCTCTACGGTCGAGACCGAGCGCTGGGAAACTAAGAAAGACGGATCAGCCAGGATCGAACAAACCATCTACGTAGAGCGCGACAGCCAGAAGAGCATTGTGCTCGGCAAGAAGGGCCAAACGATCAAGCAGATCTCCCAGGCCTCGCGCAGCGAGATCTCGGACATCATCGAAGCACCAGTGCATTTGTTCCTGTTTGTTAAGGTGCGTGAAAACTGGGCCGATGATCCCGAGCGCTACCGGGAAATGGGGCTGGAGTTTCCAAAGTAGTTGGCCTTATGCAAGCGAATCCGGCACGGTCTAGCGTCGGCCTGAGCAAGGGACAGTCGCGTTGGAATGGAGCGGACACGGTGTGGTGCTGACCACCCGCAAGCACGGCGAAAACGACGTCATACTGGAAGTGATGACCGCAGATCGCGGCCGCCACCTCGGCCTTGTTCGTGGTGGCAGATCAAAGCGCCACCGCCCTGCATTGCAGCCCGGCAATGAATTGTCTCTCACCTGGAAAGCCCGGCTCTCCGATCACCTCGGGCAATTCCAGATAGAACCACACACGGCCCGTGCTGCTGACCTGATGAACAGCGGAATTGGATTGGCTGCCGTCCAACACCTTGCCGCGCTCATCCGGCTTCTCCCGGAACGCCATCCCTATCCGCGCATCTATGGCGCGCTGAATGTTGTGCTGGATCACCTTGATGCGAGCGATGCGGCGGCCGCTCTCATGATCCGCTTTGAGCTGGAATTGCTTCAGGAACTGGGGGCTGGTCTCGATCTGACCTCCTGTGCCGCGACCGGAACGACCGACGACCTTGCCTACGTCTCGCCGCGCTCTTCCCGCGCCGTAAGCAGGGAGGCCGGGCGGCCCTATCATGACAAGTTGCTCCCCCTGCCCTCGTTTTTGCTGGAGGGGCAGCGCCAAGCCGGGACCGAGTTGACCTGGCAAGACGTCACCCAAGGGTTTCAGCTAACCGGATTCTTTCTCGACCGGCAGCTTGGAGAACGCAACATCACTGACAGCGGCACACGCGCACTTCTGACGAATGCGCTGGAAAAACGCTACAGATCAGATTTCCCGTGGAACTTTTGACGCTGAACCCTGATCAGCTGGCTCTTGGAAGCCCGTCGATTGAAGTGGCTACGCGATCCGATAATCCCGTTGCCAGAAGCTGTGCCAACTCCGGAGCATTGAGCGGTTTTGAGAAGAGATAGCCCTGGACGAATGATGCCCCGAGGTCTTTCAGAACAGACAGTTCTTCTTCCGTTTCAACGCCCTCGACCACACACGAGATTGCCATGTCCCGGCTGAGTGCCAGGAGTGATTTCACGATGCCATAGCCGGTACTTCCCGGACAAAGGTCAGACACAAAGCTGCGGTCGATCTTGATACAGTCGAGCGGCAAGCGATGCACGTGGGAAAGGCTCGAGTATCCGGTTCCGAAATCATCCAGAGAAATCCGGACGCCGGCTTCCTTCAAGGTGTCCAGCGCGCGGCGTGTTTCCTTGAAGTCCCACATGACGGACGTTTCGGTCACTTCACAGCTCAGTCGCTGAGGGGCGATCCCGGATTGCTTTAGGATCCTCAAAAACTCAACGATGAAACGTCTTGAAGACAAGTTGGACGCCGACAGGTTGAACGACAGTCGAAGGCTTTCCGGCCATGTCTTGGCCTGAGACAAAGCCTTTTCGAACAGATCGAGACTGATCTGATTGATCACACCGGACCGTTCGGCGAGGGGGATGAAGTCGACCGGTGCGACGTGGCCAAGTTGAGGATGATGCCAACGCGCGAGGCACTCAACGCCAAGGATTGAATTGCTTCGAATGTCGATGATCGGCTGAAACGCCAGATGGAGACCGTCTCTGGTCTCTTCATCGAGCAACGCTGACAGGATCTCGGTGTCCCGGGACCGGCGGGCATCAAGGCACGCATCATAGGAAACAGAGGTTTCCTTGCGGTTTTCACGAGCGGTGGAAAGGGCAAAATCAGCCCGTTCAAACAATTCCGTCGCACATGTCACAGCCCCATTGGAGTGGGCTATCCCGGCGGAATAGTTGGGCCGGAAGCGGCCCTGTTTCGTTTCAACCGGTTGCTCGATCAGGCGCTCAAACGCCGCTTCCACCCTTTGATACTTTTCAGGATCGCAGGTCCCGAAGAGTCCAAATTCGTCGCCGCCGACACGGCCAACAAACACCCCTTCACCTTCCATGCCGGCTAGGCGGCGGGCAACTTCCTTTAACACCTGGTCTCCGGCATCCAGTCCGTAAATCTCAGTGATCGATTTAAGGCCGCCGATGTCGAAGATGCACAGACCGAAACGCTCTCCCGATGCATTCGCGGCGCGAAGCTGCCGGTCCAGTTCTTGCCGGAAAAACCGTTTGTTTGCGACACCGGTCAGATGATCAGTGGTGGCGAGCTGGTAATTCAACGCGTTGAGTTTTTTGGTCTCCCGATGTTTCTGCTCAAGATTATGGCTTTGCTCTTTAAAGCGCGTGCCGGTCTTGATGAGCGAAATGAAGTCCCGATAGGTATTCATTTCAATGAGCGCGACGAAGAATGTAACCGCCACCCCAAAGAGTGCCATCAGTTGATAGGCCGGGTCCCCGTACCAGCTGAAGAACAATGTGTAGATGCCTGTGCTGGAAACCGCGTTGGTGACCGCGATTGAGCGCAGATGCGTCAGGCTGAACAAGGCACTCAGGTTGCCGACAAGGATCGCCAGGAAAATCTGAACCTGCGAAAACGCAGTTCCATAGGGAAACAGCACCAGAGCCCAGACGGTAAAAATAGAGGGGGCCAGGGCTGCGATGATCTGTGTTCTCTTTCGCCAGACGATCAAGGCTTCCAAAGTTCGCGGAGGTGATTTTGGTGCGGACCAAAGACGGCGAATACGGCAGTAGGACCAGACGGTTGTGCAAATTGGATAGATCAGGACCAGCCAAAGCGGCGCGTAATTGATTTGCGTGAACGCAATGGTCCAGGCGCAGATGAACCTGATAATGTAAAGGAAAGGGGCTTGGCGCCGTGTCGATTCATACTGCGCTTTTGCAACTTCAATGTCCTGGCTGTCATCCAGCAACCAAGTGGACAGTGCGGACTTCAAACCAGAAAAAGGGCTGGAAACTCTGTTCATACCGATGATCGTCGACAATCCTGCTCGTTACATTTCGGGCAACTTCTCAGACAGCCTCGATCCGAGGTGTTAAAAACACCATAATGCCTTTTTCATTGTTATTTTTACGGTAAAAGAACAACTAATGGTCGCATTTAAAACAGAAACACCACCTCAAACTGACACGGTTACGGTGAGCGCTCGAATTTGAACTCAAACCGCACCTGCTGCTGCCTGTGCATGATGCGGAAAACCGTTGAAAATCTGCGGTTTTGATCCCTATGTGCGCGCCGGTTGATTGAACTGCTTCGCGGAAGCCGGTAGGCAAACAACTATGGGACAAGAAGTGACACCGCCGCCAAGCGGCATTGAAGGCATCAACCTGAAGAACGCGCTGGAAGAGCGCTACCTGGCCTACGCATTGTCGACCATTATGCACCGGGCTCTGCCTGACGTTCGTGATGGCCTGAAGCCGGTGCACCGGCGCCTGCTCTACGCGATGCGGCTTTTGAAGCTGGATCCAGGCCAGGGTTTCAAAAAATGCGCCCGCGTCGTCGGCGATGTCATCGGTAAGTATCACCCCCACGGGGACCAGGCAGTCTATGATGCGCTGGTCCGCCTGGCCCAGGACTTTGCACAACGCTATCCGCTGATCGATGGTCAGGGCAACTTCGGCAATGTGGACGGCGATAACGCCGCGGCCATGCGATATACCGAAGCCCGCATGACCGACACCGCCAAACGTCTTCTCGACGGTTTGGACGAGGATGCAGTCGATTGGCGCGAAACCTATGACGGCGAAGACAAAGAACCGATCGTCCTTCCAGGCGGGTTCCCGAACCTTCTCGGCAACGGTTCCTCGGGTATCGCTGTCGGCATGGCGACTTCGATCCCGCCGCACAATGCCTTTGAACTCTGCAACGCTTGTCAGCTTCTGATCAAGAACCCGGATGCTGAAGTCGATGAGCTTCTAGAGCACATCAAAGGCCCGGACTTCCCGACCGGTGGCCTGCTGGTCTCCGATCAGGGTTCTATCCGCGAGGCCTACGCAACAGGGCGTGGCAGCTTCCGGGTGCGGGCCCGCTGGGAAGTGGAAGAGCTTGGCCGGGGACAATGGGCGATTGTTGTCACCGAGATCCCCTATCAGGTTCAAAAGTCCCGGTTGATAGAAAAAATCGCCGAGCTTCTGACCGCCCGAAAGCTCCCGCTTTTGGACGATGTGCGCGACGAATCCGCGGAAGACATCCGGATCGTTCTGGTGCCGCGCTCCAAGAACGTCGATGCCAACATCCTGATGGAATCCCTGTTCAAGCTGACGGACCTGGAAAACCGGTTCTCGCTGAACATGAACGTTCTTTCCATGGGCAAAGTCCCGATGGTGATGGGCCTCAAGCAGGTGCTGCGGGAGTGGCTGGACCACCGCAAGGTCGTCCTTGTTCGCCGCTCCGAACACCGGCTTGGCCAGATCAATCACCGGCTTGAAGTGTTGGCCGGCTATCTGATCGCCTATCTCAACCTTGACGAAGTCATTCGCATCATCCGCGAGGAAGACGACGCCAAAGCATCGCTGATCCGCACCTTCGAGCTCACCGACGTTCAGGCCGAAGCGATCCTCAACATGCGCTTGCGCTCCTTGCGCAAGCTGGAAGAGCTTGAGATCCGCAAGGAACACGACAAGCTGACGGATGAAAAGGATCAGCTCACCAAACTTCTTGGATCCGATGCGCGCCAGTGGACCAAGATCTCCAAGGAAATCGGCGAAATCGCCAAGGTGTATGGCCCGGAAACAGCCATCGGAAAGCGCCGCACGGACAAGGCGGAAGCTCCGGAAGCGGATCTGGTCGACATCCAGCAGGCGATGATCGAAAAAGAACCGATCACGGTCATCATCTCTGAAAAGGGCTGGATCCGAGCACTCAAGGGCCACCAGGCGGACCTTTCGAGCCTCTCCTTCAAGCAAGGCGACAAGCTTAAGCTCTCCTTCCATGCGGAGACGACCGACAAGATCCTCGTCTTCTCCACCGGCGGCAAGTTCTTCACGCTCGGTGCGGACCGCCTGCCGGGGGGACGCGGCCACGGCGAGCCGATCCGTTTGATGGTGGAAATGGACGAGGCACAGGATGTCGTCAGCGCCTTCGTTCACAAACCCGGACGGAACCTACTTCTCAGCAACAACGAAGCTCGTGGTTTTGTCGTCAGCGAAGATGATGTCGTTGCCAACACCCGGAAGGGCAAACAGGTCTTGAACCTCACAGCACCGGCTGAAGCTGCTTTGTGTGTCGATGCAACCGGCGATCATGTTGCGATCATTGGCGAGAACCGGAAGCTTCTTGTGTTCCCGCTCGCGCAAATCGCTCAGATGGGGCGCGGCCGCGGTGTCCGCCTGCAGCGCTACCGGGATGGCAATGTCTCTGACATCCGCGTGTTCAAAGGCGAAGATGGTCTGACCTGGACCGACAGTTCCGGGCGCAGCTTCACCCGCTCGTTGGAGGAGCTTTCCGAATGGCTCGGTGACCGCGGCCAGGCAGGCCGCTTGCCCCCGACCGGGTTCCCGCGCTCGAACAAGTTTGGGCCGAAGACGCTTTAAGCCAAGCTGGCGGCATTCAACTGCCGCCATTTTCCAGGTGACATGCCAAACGCACGTTTGAAATGACGGGACATATGGCTTTGGTCTGCAAAGCCACCGGCCGTGGCCGCTGCCGCAAGGCATTCGCCACTCGCAAGGCCGCTCTTGACCCGCTCCAAACGGCGCATGACCTGATACCGATGCGGGCTTGTTCCAAAAGCCGCCCGGAACTGTCGGGACAGCGCAAACCGCTCCAGACCTGAGACTGCTTCCAGATTACCTGAGTCAATCGGATCGGCCGCATGTTCTTTCAAATACGCGGCGCAGGCTTTCAGAACCGGCCAGTCGAGCGTCCGCCGGACGGGACGGGAATCATCTGAGAAGCGGCTCAAACAGCTGGCCAGGTCTGCCAGAAGACCAGAAACCCTCAAGTCCCCCATTTCACCGTCGAGATCCTGCAAGGCTTCGATCAGGCTCCTCTGAAACAAAGGATCCGTCAGAACGGGAGTTGAAACGTGGGGCAGTGCCTTCCCGCCAAGAGCCTCCGCAATCATTTCCGGCGGGATATACATCATCCTGTAGCGCAAGCCGGTCTCTGTTCCGGCCCCGCCATCATGAACTTCATCCGGGTGGATGACGATCACCTGACCGGGGCAGGACGCCCGCTCCGCACCGCGATATTTGAACCGCTGCACGCCGTGCAATGTCAGGCCAATGGCATAGGTATCATGACGATGAGGCGAGAAGCCGTTGCCCTGAAAGTTGGCTTCGATCCGCTCAATCCCGGCTTCTGTCGGCGCGACGCGAATGCCGTCCCGACCGATTTTGCACAAACGTTCAAGACCGTTTCCGGCCGCACCGCCTAGGCTGGCCGTCTCTCGCCTTTCCTCAAATCCCATTCTGGAATTTTCATTCATGTTCGATACCAAATTCGTCATCGTCGTCCGCGAAGACTTGGCCATGTGGCAGAAGCTGAACGTCACCGCATTCTTGTCTACCGGCGTCGCCGCCGCCAAGCCGGACATCATCGGAATGCCCTATAAAGACGCTGACGGCAATGTCTATCATCCGATGAGCGTCCAACCTGTGATCGTTCTGGCTGCCAATGCAGAAACGTTGAAGAAGATCCACCGGCGCACGCTTGAGCGGCAAGTCAAATCGAGCCTTTACATCGAAGAAATGTTCTCAACCGGCCACGACAGCGCCAACCGCGCGGTCTTTGCAGAGCATACTCCAGATATCGCAAAGGTCGTCGGCATTGCTTTTCACGCGGACAAAAAGACCGCAGACAAGATTTCCAAAGGCGCGAAGATGCACGGATAAACGATTTTACACGGGCGTTTCATGATCCCGACCAATTGCCCCTCGACGCGGCCGGTTTTGTTTTGCACACTTGCAAAAAATCGGGAGGCAATATGGTCGCGGCGTTTACTTTTCATACAAGCGAACGGATTGTTTTTGAAAATGGTGCCGCAGCTGCGCTTGAACGGCATGCAGCGGATTTTCTGGGTGACCGGCCCTTTCTGGTCACCGATCCAGGAATCGTTTCCCTCGGATTGCAAGAAGCGTGTGAAGGAAGCCTGACCGCCGCAGGATATCAGATTGGCCGCTTTTCCGAAGTCGTTGCCGATCCGCCGCAAAAACTGGTCGAAGAGGCTGTCGCGGCGGCCAAGGACCACGGCGCGACTTCAATCATTGGGTTCGGCGGCGGATCCTCTCTGGATGTCGCCAAATTGGTCGCCCTGTTGCTCGGCAGCGGCGAAGATCTGAATGATGCCTGGGGCATCGGCAACGCCAAAGGGCCGCGCCTTCCCCTCATTTTGATCCCGACCACCGCAGGCACCGGATCTGAAGTCACGCCGATCTCGATCATCACGGTTGGGGCAGATGAAAAACGCGGCGTTGTTTCCCCGCACCTTTTGCCGAATTTGGCCGTTCTCGATCCACTTTTGACCCTTGGGCTGCCGGCCCATGTGACTGCTGCCACCGGTGTGGATGCCATGGTGCATGCGATCGAAGCCTATGCTTCAAAGTCCGCCAACAACAATCCATTGTCGCGCACGCTTGCGGTCGAAGCACTGAAGCTGCTCGGCGCCAATATTGAAACCGCCGTGTTTGATCCCACCAATGTGAGCGCCCGTGGCGGCATGTTGCTCGGCTCGAAACTCGCCGGAATGGCGTTTGCCAATTCCCCGGTCGCGGCCGTGCATGCCCTCGCCTACCCGATTGGCGGGACATTCCATGTGCCGCATGGGCTTTCGAACGCGCTGGTCCTGCCACATGTGCTTGCATTCAACAATGCGGTTGCTGCACCGACCTACGCAGACCTTGCCCCTGCACTGTTTCCGGATCTGATTGATCTTCCCAGCGCCAACGAGCGTGCGGACGCCTTTGCAAAGCGTCTCGCCGCGCTTACGGAAAATCTCGGCCTGCAGACCCGCTTGAGTGAAGTAGGTATCTCTGAAAAGGATCTGCCGAAAATGGCGAGTGATGCCATGAAACAGACCCGGCTTCTCGTAAACAATCCGCGTGAAGTCACCGAGACGGACGCCTTCAACATCTACGCGGCGGCCCTATGACGGCAAACAAATCTGCAGCGCCTGAACGCGCGAAACCAATGCAGCGGTCAGATTTCCAAAGTTTCCTGGAAATCCCCACCCGGTGGATGGATGTGGACATGTATGGTCATGTCAACAATGTCCAGTATCTGAGTTACTTCGATACAGCCGTGAACAGCTGGTATATCGAAAATGGCCTGCTGGATCCGATGCGCGGAGAAACCGTGTTTCTTGTTGCTGAGACGGGTTGCAACTATTTCGCGGAGCTGTTGTTCCCGAGCATTGTTTCCGCGGGTCTCAGAATAGAACAAATCGGGAAGAGCTCTGTGGTTTTCCGGGTCGGTCTGTTTTCCGGGGAAGATCTTCAGACTGCAGCGCACGGTCGCTTTGTTCATATCCATGTTGACAGACAAACCCGGCGCCCGCTTCCAATTCCAGACGAAACCCGCAAGGTTCTGGAAACACTGTGTTAGAGAACTAGATGCCAGCAAAGTTGCAATTCGCTAGAGCAGAGTTCTCCACATCTCTACAAGCTGCGCACAGGTGATCAACAGTGGTCTACCCACAGCTTATCCAGACGCTAGCAACAGGTTATAGACAGGCTGTTCCACACGCCGTTGCCGAAAGCCCACTCGATTTATGAACGGCCGGCTTTAGGAAAAATTCTTCATCAAACGAGACTTCTCACGCTGCCAGTCGCGTTTTTTCTCCGTCTCACGCTTGTCATGAAGCTTCTTGCCGCGCGCCAGGGCCAGTTCCAGTTTCGCCCGCCCCTGTTCATTAAAATAGAGCTTGAGCGGAACAATCGTCTTGCCGTCTTTTTGAACGGCCCCAGCCAGCTTGCCGATTTCGCGCTTGTGCAGAAGCAGCTTCCGTGGACGGCGTGGTTCATGGTTGAACCGGTTCCCCTGCAGATACTCCGGGATATAGACGTTGTAGATCCAGATCTCGCCCTTGTGCTCGGCAGCGTAAGACTCGCCGATATTCGCTTTGCCCGTGCGAAGGGATTTGACTTCCGTCCCCTTCAGCTCGATGCCGGCTTCCAGCGTGTCTTCGATCTCGTAATTGAACCGGGCCTTCCGGTTGTCGGAGATGATGGTCCGGCCCGGATGCCCCCCTTTTTTCGGAGCCATAAGCGTATTCCCGGGGCGTGCCGCGGCATGCCCATCTTTGTATTAGTTGATCAGACCTGCATGCGACAACGCGCTGCGGATCTCTGCCTGCGTGCCTTCGGAAATCGGAACGAGCGGCAACCGCAGCTCTTCGTCGATCTTGCCCAAAAGCGACAAGGCATATTTGGCCCCTGTTGGGTTCGGTTCAAGGAACAAGGCCCGGTGAAGCGGTGCGAGGCGGTCCTGATACTCAAGCGCTTTCGTGTAGTCACCCGCAAGCGTTGCAGCCTGAAATTCCGAACACAGCCGCGGTGCGACATTCGCTGTTACCGAAATGCAGCCCACCCCGCCATGTGCATTGAAAGCCAACGCAGAAATGTCTTCACCGGAGAGCTGGATGAAATCCGGCCCGCAAAGCTGGCGCTGCCGCGAAACCTTTGCCATGTCGGCAGTCGCGTCCTTGACACCTTTGATGTTATCGCAGGTCTCGAAGAGCTCGGCCATGGTTTCCGGTGTCATATCGATGATCGACCGTCCCGGAATGTTGTAAATGATGATGGGGATCCCGACCGCGTCATTGATGGCCTTGTAGTGCGCTTTCAGGCCTGCCTGGTTCGGTTTGTTATAGTAGGGTGTCACCACGAGCAGCGCATCCGCGCCCGCCTTTTCAGCGTGCTGCGCGAAATCAATGGCTTCGATCGTGTTATTGGACCCTGCGCCGGCGATGACCGGAACCCGGCCGTTGGCGGTTTCTATGCAGAGCTCGATGACACGCTTGTGCTCGTCATGGCCGAGCGTCGGGCTTTCACCGGTGGTTCCGACCGGAACGAGGCCAGTGGAGCCTTCCTTAATCTGCCAATCCACGAACTCCTGAAACCGTTTCTCATCAAGCGCACCGTCCTTGAAGGGCGTGATAAGCGCTGGGATGGAGCCTTTAAACATCTCGGTTTCCTTTTGGATCGGCAGTACGTGGCTAAGCTTGGGACGAATGCCCAAAGAGTTCTAACGGAGGCGCAACATACTCACCCGGCCCGCTTCCGGCAATCCTGCAACTGCTGTTTAGAAGGCTCAATTTCGCTTTTCTTGCGGCTGTTGCACCATTGGTTCGGATTTCACGCACCTGGTGGGTGTGTCGTTTAAGCAATCTTCCTATGGCAGCCGCCGCGCGCTCCAGTTATCTTTCAAAAAAACACAACATATCCTAGGGAGAACCACCTTGACGCTTGCACCAGAGGAACCGCCGCACGCTGTCCCATCCAGCGCTCCGGTCAGCTTGACCTATCAAAGCCCGGACGGACTGACGCTGGCGGCAAAAGAATGGACCGTGCCACAGTCCGCGGCAAAAGACGAAAAAGTCACTGTCCTGTGCCTTCCCGGCCTTTCGAGAAACACGCGGGATTTCAACGAGATCGCAGCTTTTCTTCAAGGCCAAGGCCACCGTGTCATCGCCCTCGATTATCGCGGACGCGGCGAAAGTGATTGGGACCCGGAGTGGCAGAACTATGCGCTTCCCGTTGAGGAAAAGGACATCGATGCCGCGATCGAGGCATTCAAACTCGATCGTTTTGCGGTTTTGGGCACATCCCGGGGCGGACTGCATGCGCTCGCAATGGCCCACCGGTACCCACCCGACCAGCTGGCCGCCGTGATTTTCAATGACATCGGGCCGCATATCGAGATGCGGGCCATCCATCGTATTGCGGCAACACTTGGCCGAAACATGTCCTACGCGTCCCTTGATGAGGTCGCCGGCTCACTTCGGCACATGCTCGGAATGCAGTTTCCGGTGTTTTCAGCAGATGACTGGCTGAAAATGGCGGGCCAGGTTGCCTCTGAGAAGGATGGAAAGGTTGTGCTCGACTACGATCCGGCGCTTGGGCATCAATTTGCAAGTCTTGATGACGGCGCTCCGGTTCCCGATCTTTGGCCACTTTATGAATTCTTGAAAGACAGGCCCGTCATGGTCATTCGCGGTGAAAAATCGGACCTTTTGGGAGAAGACACTGCACAAAGGATGGTGGATAGCCACTTGAACGCTGTGCTTCACACGGTTGAAGGCCAGGGTCATGCGCCTGTTTTGTGGGACAGCGAGACGCATGAGCGTATCGGAGAATTTTTGAGCAAGGTCTGACAATCCTCGTATTTGTCTGGCCGTTGCGCCAAACAAAAAGAGAAAAAGCCGGGACCCGTTTGGGTTCCGGCTTTTTTCTTTGCCGCAGATCAGATCATTCTGGGCAAAAAGAAAACCCGGCGTTTCCGCCGGGTTTTCCATCAAACCTTAAGATAAGGATTGATTAGAACGTGCGCTGTACGCGGAAGGTAACAGTCATGTCCTGGTTGTCGGTTGCGCCGCCGCCGAAGTCTTCGTCTTTGTACTCGAATTCAGTACCGATTACGAGACCGGAGACCGGTGTCCAGCCGAGGGTCGCGTGTGCGGACCAAGCGGACAGGTCGTTGACGTTGTTCAGAGCGTCGATATCCCAGTACTGACCTTGAACCGCGGTGTAGATGGTCGGGGTCCAGTAGTGAGTGATACCAGCTGCAACGCCCCAACCGGTGGAGTTGGACAGGCCAGTGCCAGCAGCATTGAGGGTCGCGTCGTAGGAACCGTATGCTTCGTGGATGTAGCCGATTGCACCGTCAGCGTAGACAGCGCGCAGGCCGAGGCCAGTGTTAGAGCCGAGCATCGGCAGGTTGAAGCGTGCAGATGCACCGATCGCCCAACCGGTCTCAGAGTCAACCGGAGCTGTGGAAGCACGGTTAGCTTTAACAACACCCATCAACTGAGCGCCGCCCCAACCCTGAACTACGTTCACGTTGGCTACGAGAGCCGGGTAGCGGAAGCCACCGCGGGAGTAACCGCCAATGTAAGTGCTCGGGGAGCGCTCACCGGTGTTGGACTCGAGAGAGACGCTTGCAGACAGGCCGTTACCGAAGGTAGCGGTGTAAGCTGCGAGGTTTGCACGGGAGTCAAGGCCCTGACCGATGCGGGAACCCCAGGATTCACCAGTCCAGTAGTCGAAGAAAGAACCGGTACGACCGAAGGTGAAGCCGCCGAGCTGAACGAATGCGTCCCACAGCTCAGTGTTGCCGCCAGCGGAACCGAAGTTGGAGTTGTTGGAAGTGAACCAAACGTCGGTGTAGGTGCGCAGCAGGCCGAATTCGGTCTGTGTACGAGCGTCGAGGCGGATGTAACCACGAGCACGGAAACGCAGGCTGTCGTCAGCCTTGGAGTCCCAAGAGTTCGGGCCGTCGTTGCCGAAGTCAGAGATGCCGTAGTCGGCACGAACACGACCACCTACACGCAGGCAGGTTTCGGTGCCCGGGATGTAGAAGAAGCGAGCGCCGTAAGCGTCACAGATACGTACGTAGTCAACCGGCTCCGGAGCAACCGGAAGATCAGCTGCCTGAGCAGTGGTGGCGGTAGCAACGGCTGCAGCGCCGAGCATCATGCCCTTAAAGAGTTTCATGTCTGACCTCCAAAATCAGTCAAATTTGCCAGCATCAAAGTGATGCCATTATCCCCGCGAATAATTTCTGTATTTGCTTCCTGCCGGAGGTTGGACGTCCGCGGTATGCAAATCAGTGCGGCCCGAAGCCGCTCGCAGTTGTGACCATACGCATCCCGATCTGCCGTTCAACTCAGAAATCCGGTTTGGAGCCGCCGGGCAGGGTTTTCAGAAACCGGTGTTGCGTGAATGTCACAAAATCAGCCCCGACGTTTAGGATTTGGTAGGATTTAGAGACGTTTGAGGGGGTTAAAAGGGGTTTCTGAGCTGGTACTGCTCCACAGAGCAGCATAGGTTCGGCGCCCCAAAAGACCGGAATCGCGCCAAGGAATCGCTTCCCGCCTCAACTCCGGTCGCAGAGCGCCCGTCGATCGTAATTCCAGAGGAAAGCCGCTGACTGCGGCTCCGGTAGCTAAGGTTTTTTCGGGCTTTGGGTTGCCTCAAGGACGATCGACACCTTGGACGTCTGCCCCTTCCCGTCGAGAATCATGAGGTCGGCAAAACCGGAGCCGGGCGCGTTCCATAAGAAACGGCGTTCAAATGTAGCCTTCCCCGTTGGTGTTCCGTTTACGAAGAGCCGGAACGGCCGTTGACCGCCATCAAACTTGACGACCATTGGATGTGCGCCTTCAGAGGAGGCCCTGCCAATCTGCAGTCTTGCACCATCCGGCGGGAAGGTGATTCCCAAACGGCTGGTGGTCCTGGTAATCTTTGGACGGGATTTGACACGGGCATAACGGAGCGGTTCGGGAAGTGGCCGCATCGCGGCGTTAGCGATGTCTTCCGGCGGCTTGGGTAAAGGTTCCCGCGCCGCGGCCAATGACTGATAGGCTTCATGGAGGATTGGCACCGCTGACGACGCACCGGTTTGTCCCGGGACTGGCGACCCATCGGCCCGGCCTGTCCAGATGCCCACAACATAACGGCCGTCATATCCAACAGCCCAGGCATCGCGATAGCCATAAGACGTGCCGGTTTTGTAAGCGATGGCCCCTTTTGCTGGATTGAGAGGCTGCGGCAAGCCGGACAGACTGTCAGTGACTTGATACGCCGACTTCTCGTTCAGAACCGGCATGGCCTGCCGCGCAGCCCCCGAACCGGACTTGCATGGGTATCGACAGGATCGCAGCTCAACCGGATCTCCGCGCCGTGCGAGGGCGGCATAGGTCTGCGTCAGGTCACGGAGCGACAATCCGATTCCCCCAAGACCAATGGCAAGCCCCGGCGAACTGCCTGGTTCTAGCTGCGGCTGAACGCCCGCCCGTCTCAACCGGGCAAGAAGTCTGGTCGGACCAACTGATTCCAAAAGCTGGACCGCCGGTGTGTTCAAGGAAAGTTGCAGGGCCTCATCCAAAGTGACCGTTCCCTGATAGCCCCGATCAAAATTGGTAGGACGATAACCAGCGATGTTGGTTGGCCTGTCGACAATCAGGCTGTCCGGTTGACCAATCCCCTCTTCAAAGGCGAGCCCATATATAAAGGGTTTCAAGGCAGATCCGGGTGACCGGGTTGCCCGGGTCATGTCCACATGTCCTTCCCGGCTTTCATCCAGAAGGTCAGGCGCACCAACGCTTGCCAGGATCTCGCCGGACTTATGATCCGCAACCACCATGGCGATCGACAGCGGTGCAGGCATGACCGCCACTCGCCGGAGAGCGAGACCTTCCAGGGCCTGTTGCAGATCCCTGTCCAATGTCAGACGCAGAACCGGCTCGGAAGGATAGGCCGCCCGTGCCTCCCGGGTCTCATGGGCTGCGAGCAGCGGCATTGGATGCCGTTCGGCCCGAAGTGGTTCGCTGGCTGCGGATCTAGCTTCCTCTTCACCCAGCACACCTTCCCGGACTGCACGCGCCAGCACACGGTTGCGGGCCTTCAGTGCATTTTTGGGATGTCTGTCAGGGCGCCGGTTCTCCGGGCTTTGCGGCAAGGCCACAAGAAGGGCCGCTTCGGCCGGGGTCAAACGCCGCGGCTCCTTGCCGAACCAGGTGAGGCTTGCCGCCCGGACCCCTTCCAGATTGCCGCCAAAGGGTGCGCGCAAGGCGTAAAGATGCAGGATCTCGTCCTTGGTGGCCACCTGCTCCAGCTGAACAGCTTTCAGGATCTGCTGATACTTCCGTTTCAGCGACTTGGTCGGCGTCTCATCCAGAAGCCGGGCAACCTGCATTGTCAGGGTCGAGCCACCGGAGACAAGCTGCCCGCTGGCAATTGCCTGCAAAGCGGCGCGGCCCAGCGCCAAAACGTCAACACCGCCATGCTGGCGGAACCTATTGTCCTCATAGGCGAGCAGCAGTTCGAAATAGAGCGGATCAATTTCGTTGAGATCGACGGGCAAGCGCCATTTGGAATCAGTGCTTGTGAAAGCCCGCAGCAAGCGATCTTCACGATCAAGAACAACGGTGGACACAGACAGGTCGGAGGCCTTCGGCAAAGGCGGCAGTTGCCGATAGTCCGTAACAACGGTCCAGGCGGCGGCGGCGAGTGCCAGCAAACCGCTGGCACCAACAATAAGTCCCCATCGCTTCAGTGATCGTCGTTTCATCCGTTCACGCACCGCACAGCTTTTCTACCTGGTCGGTCCAAGCACCACGAAACGGGCGGTTTCCGTGATGGCCCGCCGGTCCGGCCGGTACATGTCTTCAACCGAGGCCGGTGGATGCGTGAACGTCCCCGGTGTCGCCGCGCGCGCCAGATACGCAAAGGTCAGCTCCCGGTTGCCCCAATTGCTCTCATCGACCGAGACTTCGAACCGGTCGGAATAAAACGCGCTGTAGTCCGGTTGATCGATCGTGGAAAGGAATGACAGACCGCCAAGATCACCGGACCGTACAAGGCGCGGATTGTCGATTGAAAGACCTGCGGGCAAACGGTCGACGACCATCAACCTGCCCGGCTGATCAGAGAGCGGCCGTACGGTGAGGACAACGGCGATCCGGGTGTTCACAGGTACCGCGGATGGGTCAATGACATTGCCATCGAGGTCATAGAGTGTCCGCTCGACGGCATAATCCTTGCCGCCAGCCGGTTCCGGGCTGAGCGGCTGACCGGCAATCGACATCAAAACTTCAGTCGGCTTTTCGCCGGCATTGCGGACATCCACCTGGCCTGACTTCAACTCGTCAAAGCCAAGTGTCCAGGCAAGCCGGCCCGGTGTTTCCACACCATCCACCGACAGGCGGGCCTCTTCCGCCGACTCGTTCAGCGCATTCGCTGCGAGCAGCAACCACGCCATATCCTGTGTTGACCGGCTCCGGGCGCTGCTGTCCAGCGATGTCAGTTCTGAAACCGCGCGGGTGTTCAACTGCTCACTGACAGAAGCCGTCACCACATAATCAGTGACACCAGCCGCATCGCGAAGCTTTGATCCGAAGTCTTCCCGGTAGGTGCTGGATGCTGTCCGATCCAATGCATCAAGAGCGGCACTAAATCCGGTTGCGGCCCGCTCATCTTCGCCGTAGAGCGCAAGACCGGCCGCAAGCTGCGCCTTGGCGAGCGGTGTCGCAAAGTTCTGCAGTTTGGCATCCAGATAGTATCTGAGATCCCCCATGGAGGCCCGGCCATTGCGCGCCAGGACATAAAGCGCATAGGCAATGTCCTCACCACCACTTTCAAAGTCAGACGCGTAGGCAAGCCTGTTTTCCAGATTGTCGAGCGCGGACGTGAAGGCGAGATCTGGAACCAAGTAGCCCTTTTCCCGCGCCCGGGTCAGGAAGTCGGCAACATAAGCATCGAGCCACGTCCCACCGCTGCCATAGCTGTTCCAGAGCCCGAAAGAACCGCCAGAGGACTGGTTGGCAAGAACGGCGGCAATCGCCTTGACCACCCGTTCACGAATTTCATCGTCTCCGCCAAGGCCGGCTGCTTCGGCAACGTCGCTCAAGTATAGCAGCGGCAACGCCCGGCTGGTGGTCTGCTCGGTACAGCCATACGGATACCGATCCAGTGCTGCCAGAAGGCCAGCCACATCTATGCGTGCTGCCCCGCCCGCTGTCAGCGTGACCTTCACACTGTCTCCGCGCAGATCGTCAAAGCTGGCGGCGTCTACCTCAAGCTTGTTCCCCGGCGCCAATTCGAACGCGTAACTGCGCAGAACTTCAGGCTGGGTGTCCTTGATATCGAGATTGATCCGCTTGACGACGATTTGGGCGTCGGGCCCGGTCAGGGAGGCAACGATTTCGGCGCTTCCCAGTGCGTCGCCGGCCGCCATCGGCAGAATGACTTGTGCTTTCTTGCCCGTCTCCAGATCGAGAACTCTGTGCTCGCTCGGACCGTCTCCGAGGCTCAACCCGTTGCTTGCAGTCAGCTCCAGATCGTAAGCACCTGACGGGGCATCGACCGGGTCGATTTCCAGAACCAGCCGGGATGTATCGCCCGGGGCGAGAAAGGCCGGTGTGCTCGCCGTCATAACGACCGGCGCCCTCACCTCGATCTCTTGTTCTCCATGACCGACACCGGATTTGCTCCAGGCCACGGTGATCACGCGCAAGGCACCGTTAAAGTCAGGCACATCAAACGAGACCACCGCCTCGCCATTGTCATCAACTTTCACAAGGCCTGAGAACAACGCCACAGGTTCATCATCCGGCGGCGGCGCATCCAAACGCATGCCCATACCGTCTCCGCCGGAGCGAACTTTGCCCCGTGCGCCAGACATTCGGTCAATGAGCTGGCCGTAAAGATCGCGGATATCGCTTCCGAGGCGGCGCTGACCGAAATACCACTTTTCAGGGGCCGGCGTTTCATAGGCCGTCAAGTTGAGTATTCCGACGTCCACCGCGGCAACCGTGATGTAAGCCTCTTCACCTGCGGCCAGATTGGCAAGTTGGACCGGAACATCCAGCCGGGTTTGTGGCCGGATCATCGACGGCAGATCCATCGCAACTTCAAGATCCCGATCCCCAGGATCAACCTGCAGCCAGGAGAGCCCCATTGCGCGCGACGGCATCTGGGTTTGATCAACATCCATCGGCCGGTAGAGGCTGGCCGTGATGTAGGCCCCTGCCCCCCAGGCCGCGTCCACCGGAATGTCGACCTCCGTCTCTTCTCCGGAGACGTCTATTGTTTGGGTGGAGAGAAGGCCGCCGGACACCACGTTGATCACGGCTGTACCCGCCATTTGCGGTTTCAAGCGAAGTTTTGCAATTTCACCTGGCCGGTAATTTTTCTTGTCGAGCCCGACATCGAGATAGTCCGGTGTGTCGGATGTCGCATTGGCGGTGTACCAGCCCGCCTGAAAGGCCACCCGTGTTGCTGTCTGCAGCGTGCCGCTGCCTTCAATGTCCAGACGGTACTCGCCCCATTCAACAGGAAGCGACAGACTGGCCGGCTGGGCTTCTGACACATCCAGGGTTCCTGTCGAGATCCGGCGGGTCGAGGTGATCGGCTCGTAAGACCAGCGGCCATCCAGCCTGTACCATTGGTAGCGCCGGTCGACCTTGGACAGCGTCCAGCTCAAGCCGTTTGCCGCGATCCGCTCGCCGGTTTCGCCAATCGCGATCACTGTAAAGTCGGCAGGACCACCCTCATCGACACCGCCGTCGAAGGCAGGCCGGATTCCAATGCGCGGCCCGTCGAGGCTGACTGGCAGATCCAGCGTCCGCTCAACATAACGTCCTCCGGTTTCCACAAGACGGGCGACAATCTCGGCGTCATAAAGACCCGTTGTTTCCGGCAGCTCCGGCAAATCGGCAGCGAAGGTCAACGCGCCTTGATCATCGGTTCGAAGCCCGGACGGCAAACGCGTACGCTCAGAATAGGCGTCCGAGTCTTCAATGCCAAAACGGTATCCTGGGTATGCCTCCATCGTGCGCACCGGGCGCGCGATCACATCACCTTCCAGCGATTGCCCACTTGCGGGCGAACCATACAGGAACTTCGCCGACAATGAGACGTCGATCGGCGCAGATCGGCTGAAGGTTTCGGAGGCCGTTTCCAGGGTGAAATCGACCCTTTCCGGCTGATAGTCCTCGACAAGGAATGTCTTGTCCGCAAGCGCCTCGCCGTCCGGATCCAGCAGGACTTGCCAAGACCAGATGCCCTGCTGGGCGGTCGGGCTCAAATCAATGTCCTGCACATATCCGCCAAGACCGCCATCCTGCAGCGTGTACCGCGCATGTTCGACCCCGTCCGGGCGCCGGACAATGAATGTCAACGGCAAACCGGTCTGGGCTTCGGCCTTCGCTGTTCTGAGCAAAGCCTGCGCATGAACGGTCTCACCAGCCTTGTAGATGCCACGGTCAGACCAGGCGAAGACGTCCAAGGGACCGGGTGCCGGGCGTCCGTCGACGCCGCGGTCTGACAGATCAAAGGCGGGTTTGCGCAAATCCAGGAAGCCGTAATCGCCCTCTGCCGTTTCTGCGACCAGAATGCCGGGCGCACTGCCCCCACGTCCAAGGGTGAGACCTGCGGCGAACCTGGCAATCCCGTCCGCATCAGTTTCACTTGTTCCGAGGATCTCGTTGTTGACAGCCATCAGCCGAACACTGACGCCTGTGAGCGCCTCAGCGCTGGACAGGGACCGGACATTCGCTGCAATTCCATCCGTGCCGGACATGGCGGTAAGCCCAAGATCAGAAACGAGGAACCACTGTGTTGCGAGCGGGCCCCACTGGTTCTTCACGTCCAGCTTTGACCTTGCGGTCATGGCGTAAATCCCGGGCTTCATCTCAAGCCCGGTTTCAGATAACGGGATGGCCGTCGTGATGTCCTGATTGAGCTCATTGCCGGTCTCGACGACACCGCTCCAGACCTTTTCTCCCAGATCTTCCTCGATCTTGTCCGCCTGATAGCTGCCAAGCTGGCGCAGAAAACGATTGTCTCTCAGGACATCGGCGACAGACCGGTCGCCGATCCGGTAGATAGTTGCTTCAACTTCGTTGGTGTTGACCGAAACGATCGGGATCGTGGGATCCCCACCTGCGGGAAGCACATAGGAGCGGCCAAGGAAGTTGACCGACGGACTGCGGTCCCGGACGTAGATCGAGAGATCTGAGGACTTTTCGAGCACTTCTCCGTCAGCTGCCGGCAGGCCGCTCCTCGCGGTCAACTGGTAGCGCGCGCCGTGGCGCACGCCTTCGGCGCAAACCTGGGATCCATCGGTTTCAATCGACATGGTACCGTCGCCCTGGACCGAGACGTACGGGCTGAGATCTTCCCCGACCGGCAGCTTCTGCGAAAACACCAGACAGATCCGCGGCGTTGCACTGTCCGAATCGACCTGATGATCGACGATCCGGAAACCATGCTCCGCCATCAGTTTGTCGTAGCGCCGGCGGACGGAGCCCCGTTCTTCGAGTGCAAGCGAGGCGCGAAGAGACTTGATGGCTGCTTTGTAGTTTTGTCGAAGGGAAAGACCGCGACCCAGATATTCTAGCGCAAAGGCCTGTTCCTCAGGCGTTCCAGCGCGCAAATAGGCATTGACCGCGGCCGAGACAAGGTTCTTGCGTTTCGTTTCCCGCTCCTGCCAGTCGTTTGGGTCTTGCAGAAAGAGCGCTGTCGACAGTTGAACCCATGGATCGAACCGCGTTGGGTCCAAGGCGATCAGCTGGAGGAAGTCAGCCTCGGCCAAAGCGTTGTTGTTGTTGGCAAGCGCGTTTGAACCATTGCGGCGGATTTCATCTGCATCGGTGCTGTTTGGCCGGACCGTCTCTTCGATCCGCTGCAAATAGGTTTCCGCAGCTTCCAAGGTCTCACGGCTTAGAAAATCAAGCTCAGCCTTTCTTTCACCAGTGGTCGCAAAGGTCGATCTCTGGACCTCCACCACGCGGCCGGCAACCGCACCGGCAAAACTCTGCATCTGCCCGGCGGAGGACTTTAGAAAACACCACCCCGCACTGGTGTTGTAGGTGAAGGCTTGGCACTGGTTGTCGCTGAGACACGCCGACTTGCAGCCATCAAGGTCCACATCCTTGACCGTCTGATAATCACCGCCGAAGAAATCCGCGTCCTCAATGGTGACGATCCGTCTGTCTTGGGCGTCGGCTGTTTCAGTGAACCCACCGAGTGCCATTCCGCCGGTCAAGAGTGCCCCAACGACTAACAATGAGAATCTGAAAACAGATCTATCTGATTGATTTTGATAAGAATAATACAAAGAACGCCACATGGCCTGTCCTCCCGGGCCGAATAACTCAAGATATGAAGGCACCGGAAGATGACGAGGACAAGGCAATTTTTCTGAAACGCAAACACGGAGGCAGGTTCAGCCGACGCGGGAGACCAGCTCTTCGATCAATAGATTGACCTCCTGAGCAGCTTTGCTGGACGGTGCGTTTTCAGTCACGGATGCGCCCCGGCCCATGGCAGACGCAAAAACGGTCCGATTACCAAGGCGTGCCCCCAAGGTGTCATAGCCGGATGCGGCAATGGCATCGGCCATTTCGCCGGTCAACGAGGCCCGCGGCGGCACCCGGTTCATGACCAGGAGCGCGGGCGTATCTTCACGAGCTGCCAGATCGATGGTCTGCGATGTTGCCCAGAGGTCAACAGGCGTTGGCTGGATCGGAACGATCACGAAGTCGGCAGCATCAATTGCGGGCTTGGCATCCGTATCCGTTTTCGGCGGCGTATCGATGATGACATAACCGTGCGAGCGCGCCAAAGAGCGGGCTTCCCTGCGCGCACCCCATCCGGAGGCGGTCCGGAATTCCAGACCGGTCTCATCCTCCCCAAGCGTTTCTTCGCGGGCCTCATACCAGGTGCCCAACGAGCCTTGCGGATCCACATCGAGAATGGCGACCGGCTCCCCAGATTTGGCTGCCAGTGCAACAGCAAGATGTGCTGCAAGGGTTGTCTTACCGGACCCGCCTTTTTGTTGTGCAACTGTAAGAATTCGTCCGGACATCAACACCTCCATGCTTCGCCGCCATATTGCGCCGCACTCTTTCGCATTGCAACACGTAGAAAACCGTGCTTCGTTAACCCATACATCATTTGTGCCAGTGATAATTATATCCATAGGTTGTGAAACTATTCGGAGATTCAACCTGAAAAGCTTGCAAGCCAGGACATGGGCGCTGCGCTGGAGGAACCCGGCACTTTGCAGGGCACTTTTGGAAAAAGCCATGGATGCTCGGACAGTGCCGGCCTTGGATGGACGGCCGCTGGCCTTCAATCTATCCTGGCTGGAACGTTGGCGCGGCAACTTCAAAACCGCCGGTGAGCTGGCGGATGCAGCCTTCCAGTCCATGTCAAAACAGTCCGATCCGGAAGGATGGGCAGAACTTCTCGTGGTGAAGGCCGTTTGCGCCTACAGCCTCGGTGATCACAAGCTCGCAGACGAATTCCTGAAAGACGGTTTTGAAACGCTTGGCCCGCATGCGGAGAGCGGAGCCGGTATTGAGGTGCTGACCATCCTGGCAACCTTGCGTCAATACTCGGAAAACTATGACGAGGCCCTGACGCATCTTCGAGACGCCTTGCAGATCGCGGAGGACGCCGGTCTTTATTTCGAGCCCGGTCGCGTGTTGCACAATCTTTGCCGCGTCAATTGCCTTGCCGGAAACATTGATGCTGCGCTCGATGCAGGCCGGCAAAGTGTCGAACAGAACCGGTCGCGGCGGAACGCGATCATGCTGCCCTATGCCGAGGAAGTTTATGCCGGCGCGCTTGTTGCAAGCGGAGACTATGAAGAGGCCCGTGCGGAAGCTGAAAAAGGTTTGACAGCGGCTGTTTTCAGCGACGATCCGCGGGTCACTTGCCAGCTGCATTTTGCAATCGGTTCAAGCTACTTGAAAGAGAAACGACCGGCGGACGCGCTAAAGGTCTTCGAACAGGGCCTAACAGAAGCAACCGCGTTCGATTATCACCTCTGGATCCGGAACTTTCACCTGCACCTCTCCCAAACCCACGAAGCTATGGGCGCATACCAGCAGGCGCTCGCACATCTCAAAGTCTATGCCGAGATGCAGGCGACCCAGTTCAAGGTTGAAGCGCACCGGCAAAGCTATGAACTGCGCAGCCAATTGGAGTACCAGCTCGCCCGCCGCAGCGCGGAGTACGAACGCGAGCTTCGCGATCAAAGCGTCCGGCTGAACACAGAATTGGTCCAGGCCAATGAGACGCTGCAGATGTTGAACCGGCGTATTGAACACAACGCCCTGCACGATGCGCTGACCGGCATCGGAAACAGGCGCATGATGACCCAGTATTTCGGCCGGGCGGAACAGTCCGATAACAGCGCTAATGAAATTGCGGCCCTTCTTATCGACCTTGACGGCTTCAAATCCATCAATGACCGGTTTGGTCACGCAACAGGCGATGAAGTCATCAAGGTCATCAGTGAGCGCTTGAGAACGCTCTTGCTTGACCAGGAACTCCTGGTGCGCATGGGCGGCGACGAGTTTCTGGTGGCCTCAACGGTAAGAACGGATCAGGGCGAGCTGACAAAGCTCGCGCAGGATATCCTTGACCGGATCAACCAGCCGATAGATTTGCCCGGTGATCAAGGGGCGGTCGGTGCGAGTATCGGGATTTCCGTTACCAGGATCCGGCCAAATCTGGAACGCAGCCTCCTTCAGGCAGCGGACGAGGCGATGTATGCCGCCAAACGCTCTGGCCGAAATCAGGCGTTCATGGAACCGTTTCCCGCAAAAACCGGGTCATAAAGCTTCCAAGACTTTTCTTTCTACCGCCCGCCCAGCGCGTAATAGACGTTCCAGGAGGGGCGTCCTGTGACGGGCATGCCGTATTTCGCTTCCGCAGCCCGAATGCCCTTCCGCGTCATCGGGCCAACCTTGCCGTCGGGCTCACCAACATTGAAGCCGTTCCTGTTCAAAAGCTTTTGCAGCTCCAAACGCTGCGCTCTGGAAAGACCAGGATTGTCCGTCGGCCACGGCGTCATGATCGGATCGCCGCCAGAAACAAGCTCAGACAGCACCGCGATTGCGAGACCATAAGACGTTGACGCGTTGTAAGATCTGAGCGCCTTGAAATTGCGCGTCACGAGGAAAGCTGGGCCATTCGCGCCCGCCGGCCGGATCAACGCCGTGTCTGCCTTGCTTTTGAAGGTGCTGCCGTCGAGATTTCTAAGACCGCGCTTGGTCCAGGTGCTCATGGAGGCATAGTTCTTGCGGCCGGACGGGCCGGAATAGCCCTTAGGCACCTTCACCTCAAAACCCCACAAACGGCTGTTGCGCCATCCGGCATTTTTCAGGAAGTTCGCCGTGGATGCCAACGCATCTGGAACAGAGTTCACAAGGTCCTTGCGCCCGTCTCCGTCAAAATCGACCGCAAGACTGGCAAACGTTGTCGGCATGAACTGGGTTTGTCCGAAGGCGCCCGCCCATGAACCTTGGAAGTCGTCCATCCGGACATCGCCGCGCGAAGCAATCTGGAGCGTTTTCATCAGCTCGCCGCGAAAATACTTCTGTCGGCGTTTGCCGGCACACACCAGATTGGCCAGGGCGTGCGGCGTATAAAAATCACCGCGGAAATTACCGTAATCGCTCTCAATTCCCCAGACCGCCAAAACGATGTGTTTGTCGACGCCGTAGCGTTTTTCAACTGCGTCCAGTGTCCGCGCATGCTTTTTCAGGTTGGCCTTTCCGTCCTGAATCCGCTGCGGATCAACGAGAAACGCCATATAGTCCCAGATCTCGGTCTTGAATTCCGGCTGAGCCGTTGAAAAGCGGATGACTTTCTCGTCGTATTTCGCGCCCGATAGCATCTTCTGGGCAACTTCCGGCCGGACGCCTGCCGAAATCGCTTGCTGTTTCAGCGATGCAACGCAGCTTTCAATGGCCAAGGCAGGCGTTGCAAGGGTGGCTGCTCCCAAAACCGCCAACATCATGACCGAAGAGAAAACACCTGAAGATCTTCGCCGCATACCCAGTCCCGCCAGCTTTTGAATCACCGTGCGGAAACGCTGCCACGGGACCGCGACCGAAATGCGGCAGGAAGATGAACTTGGCCGTTATCAAAGGAAATCAGACTGACAAGCGCCCTTTCGAGGCCGATAAACCAAAATCCCGGCTTGGAGCCGGGATCTTGTTTTCTGCCCTGTAGGTCCCGGCTCAAGGCCGGGACTGCGGAGAACCATTATTTGCCTTCGATCAGCTTACGGCGCAGCCAGCTGGAGGTCTGATCCATCAAGATCACGACAACAATGGTCAGAATGATGATGTAGCTGGTGTTCTCCCAGTCGCGGGAGGTTTTCATGGTTTCCACCAGCATCAAGCCAATACCGCCGGCCCCAAGCGCGCCGATAACCGTCGCCGAACGGGTATTCGATTCCAGGAAGTAGAGCACCTGGGAAACAAAAACCGGCAGGATCTGCGGAATAACGCCGAACCGGTACCGCTGGATCTGATTTGCGCCGGTTGCCCGCACGCCTTCGACCTGTTTGTTGTCAATGTTTTCCAGCGCTTCGGAGAAGAGCTTACCGAGCGTTCCCGTATCCGTGAAGGCGATCGCCAGCGCACCGGTCAACGGTCCAAGACCGAAGGCACGGATGAAGATCAGCGACCAGATCAGCATGTCGATGCCGCGCAGGAAGTCGAAGAGACGTCGGACCCCGAACCGCAGGAACATTGAGGGCGTGAAGTTCCGGGCTGCAAGAAACGCCAGCGGGAGACCGAACAAGGCAGCAGTGATTGTGCCAAGCACCGCCATCATGATCGTTTCAAACAGCGCTACGAAAATCTCCCCGTGCTGCCAGTCCGGGTTCCCCAAGAAGTCCTGAACCATGTACCAGACGTTTGAGTACTCGGGATTCAGGCGATCCGCGCTCAAAGCAAGCGCATAGAGCTGGCTAAACGACTTGCCGTAAAACTCCGAATCGAACGGGAACCAGAAGTTTTCCCAACCACCGAAGTAGTTGTGCACCTCGATCTTTGTGCGCGTGACCTGGACCCGGCGGTCAAGGGTCGGACGGGCGTCAAGTTTCTTCGGATTGGTCAGAAGCCACTCCGGAACATCGCCTTCCGGTAGTTCGATATCGACACCATCGCTGGTTGCCTGACCAATAATGGTTCCGTAGCCCGGAACTGTGAACGACATCCGGTTGCCGATGATCTCGACAAGATACCCTTCGCCAAGGTCGACAAACGCATCCTTGCCGTCGACTTCGACCCAGTCCGGCAGATCCGCTTCATCGTAGGTTGCGCGGCGCTCACCTTCGATTGCGACCTCGAGAATGTCGCGGCGAAGCAACTTGGTGACATGAACTTTATAGGCAACTGAATCTGTTGCCAGAATAACGGCCCGCTCCGGCTGGGCCTTCGCAAGAAGATCCGGCACGCCAAAGGCGAACCATGTGTAGGTGAGATAGGCAAGAATTCCGAGCGGGACGAGGATCGTCAGCCATGCACGGCGGCGCACTTTCGACCAGACATCTTGCGGCGTGACAACCTGTTCGAGGGTATCGGTGGACATGTTCGCTGATCCCTCTTAGTGCGCTCTGCCGGCGCCAACCAGTTTGCCGCGCAGATAAGACGAAGCCTGGTCGATAATCATGATTGTGACGAAGAGGAGCACGAAGATCGCGGCGGTTTCATCGCCTGCGCCTTGCCCCCATCCGATGGTGCGCCGCAGCTCCTGGCCGATCCCGCCGGCCCCGACGAAGCCAAGAATCGCAGAAGCCCGCACGTTGATCTCAAGACGCAGCAGGAAGTAGCTCAGGTAGTTCGGCGCCACTTGCGGCATCACTGCGTACCGGATGCGCTGCAGCCAGTTGGCCCCGCAGGCAGACAAGCCTTCGATCGGCTTGCGGTCGATGTTCTCGTTGACTTCGGAAAACAGTTTACCCAGCGCACCGGCGGTGTGAAACGCCACGGCGATCATGGCTGGAACCGGGCTGGAGCCGAGAACAAAGATCAGGAACAACGCGATGATCAGTTCCGGAAAGGCGCGCATAATATCCATCATACGGCGGACGACCGGGATCAAGGGGCCCCAGCTGTCAACGTTGCGCGTGGAGGCCATGGCGAGGACGACGGCCATGGCAGCCCCCAGAAGCGTCGCAACGGCCGCGATGTTCAAGGTTTCCAGCATGGCTGGGAGATATTGGATGATCAGACCGAAAAACGCTGGCCCGGCTTCCCAGGCTTCGAAAACGATCTCGCCTGGATAATCGAAAAACTTGCTCAGGCCCTGCAGAAAACCGCCGGAGTTCATGTCGTTGGATTTCGAGTATCCCGAAACCATAACGGCAACAACCAACAAAAGTCCGATCAGCGAATATAGCTGACGGCGTTTGCGTAAGGAGAGGATTTCCTCTTCCATTGCAGCGACGGCCATCTTCAATGTCCTTTAAACGTCACGCATAAAAAACGCGGGCCGGAAACCGGCCCGCGCGCTATTCAAGAACGCTTAGTTCTTGCTCTTTGCCTTACGAGCTTCAACGATGTTGACGTAAGCTTCGTGAGTGATCGGCATGAAGCCTTTGGTCTCACCGGCAGCAACGCCGTATGCGCACTCAGGGTCCAGAGAGTTCAGGGATGCCATCAGAGCGGTCATTTTGATTTTGACGTCTTCCGGAAGCTTCTTGGAAAGAACGATCGGACCTTCCGGGATCACCGGCGAACGCCAGATTTCACGCAGTTCGGTCATGTCGACCAGGCCGGCATCGGACGCCTTACGCAGAGCGCCGGAGTTGTAGCCGTCTTCCCACTCACCAAGACCGTCGGCCCAGGTTACGCCAGCGTCGATGTCGCCGTTGGAAACAGCAACGATAGTCTGCTCGTGACCGCCGGTGAACTTAACGTCGCCGAAGTAGTCGCCCGGCTCCATGGAGTAGCCTTCCTGCGGGATGGCGATGGACGGGATCAGGTAACCGGATGTGGAGTTCGGGTCACCAAAGCCGAAAACCTTGCCCTTCATGTCGGCGAGCGAGTTGATTTCGCTGTCGTTGCGGGCAAAACCGATGGAGTAGTAGCCGTAGCCGCCGTCAACGTTGACCTTGACCAGAACCGGGTCAACAGCTTCCGGATCGGTCAGGTAGACTTTGGCGTAGCCGGACGCGCCGAGCCAAGCCATGTCGAGGTTACCGCCGAGAAGGCCTTCGATCACGCCGTTATAGTCAGCCGGTGCGAAAAGCTTGACCGGAACGCCGAGCAGGTCAGCGGTCTTTTCTTCAAGGCAGGTGTAAGCACGCAGACGGTCGGAAGCGTTTTCGCCGCCGAGGATGCCGATGCGGAATTCGGAGATTTCTTCAGCAACGGCAGCGGTTGCGTTCAGAGCGATCATGCTGACTGCAGCCAGCGCAGCAACTTTGGAAACCAGTTTCATTTGGGACACTCCCCCGAGGGTTCACATTTGATGACGACGATTTGGGAGCAGACGGTCAGCCCGCTGCTGCCGCCGGGGTCATCACTCCGGCGGATTCTTGAGAGCCGGATTTACCGGCATCGATGGCGGTTGATGTTGCCGCTTCGTTGAAGCTCTCATCGGCGCCATAAATCTCGCGCGCCACATCTGTGGTCAGGGCGTCTGGCGCACCATCAAAAACGATGAAGCCGTCGCGCATGCCGATCACGCGGTCGCAGTAGGTGCGTGCGGTGTCGAGCGTATGCAGATTGCAGATGACGATCTTGTTGTCGCGTTCGTGGATTTCCCGCAGCGCGTCCATGACGATCTTTGCATTCATCGGATCAAGAGAGGCGATCGGCTCGTCGGCCAGGATCATGTGGGGATCCTGCATCAGCGCTCGTGCAATCGCCACGCGCTGCTGCTGACCGCCGGAAAGCTCTTCGGCCCGTTTGGGTGCTTCCTGAGCAATGCCAAGCCGGTCCAGCGCGGCAAGTGCGGTTTTCACGTCGTCTTGGTCGAAGATATTAAAGAGGCTCTTGAGCGTGCCGTGCCCATTCAGACGGCCGAGCATCACGTTGGTCACCACATCCAAGCGGGGCACAAGATTGAACTGCTGGAACACCATGGCGCAGTCGCGCTGCCAGCGGCGCATCATGCCGCCCTTGAGGCTCAGAATATCACGGTCATTGAAGAGGATCTGACCGGAGGTCGCCGGCGTCAGCCGGTTGATCATGCGCAGCAAGGTCGATTTGCCTGCACCGGAGCGGCCGATAATGCCGACCATTTGCGGTTTGTCGATGTTGAAAGATACCTTGTTCACCGCAGTCCGGGACCCAAAGGTCTTGGTGACGTCCTGAAATTGAATCACGCGGCAGCCCTGTCCGTGTTTGTTCGTATTTGCTGCGCGACAAGAGCCATTCGAGCGTAACAACGCGATGACAGCTATTTATCAGTCCCTTGAAGAAACGATGACATTTCAATGACAAAAGCCTGCCGGGACACACACAGCGGCCGGAAAAGGCTTTATTTTCCTGCTTCCTCAGAGGTTTCTGCAAGGCTCGGCAAATCATGGTTGCAGGAGCAGAACAAAGCCCGAGAAGCGTGTTTCCGCGCTGAAATATTAGTCAGGGTGCTTCGAACCGGCTGAAACTGAGGAAAAGAGAAAAAGTTCATGGATACGTCATCAAAGCGTCACGCTTCATGGTGTGACCAAAGCTATCCATCTGCGCCTGTCACAAACCAATGGAACAAGCAATGTCCGCACCGCACCAAAAACCCGGCCTGACCGAAGCCCCCAATATTCACCCAGACGCGGTCGTTCAAAACTGTGAGCTCGGAAAGTGGACGGAAGTCGGCGCGCTGACCGAATTGCGCGAAAGCCAGATGGACGATTATTCCTACATTGTTCAGGAAGGGGACGTGGTCTGGTCAACCATCGGCAAGTTCTGTTCGATTGCCCGGCGGGTACGTCTCAATCCCGGCAATCACGCCACCTGGCGCGCGTCACAACATCACTTCACCTATCGGGCGGCCGCCTATGGGCTGGGTGATGATGACCAGGAATTCTTTCAATGGCGCAAGGACGATTGGGTCACAATCGGGCACGATGTCTGGATCGGTCATAATGTGACGGTTCTGGCCGGGGTTACAATCGGGACCGGCGCAATCGTTGCGGCAGGCGCGGTCGTGTCGAAAGACGTTCCGCCCTATACGATTGTTGGCGGTGTTCCGGCGAAACCAATCAAACGCCGGTTTACCGAAACCCAGGAAGAAGCTCTGATGGAAATCGCCTGGTGGGACTGGAGCCACGATCAGCTGAAGGAGCGCTTGCCCGATTTTCGCAACTTGCCGATCGATGGATTCATAGAGAAGTATCGCTGACCTATTATTTTGCCGGAAAATCATTTCTTAACTTGCATTTGATTTCCGTTAGGGAACTCAACTCACTACAAGGCCCGCATTTCTGCGACTTTCAGACGAAAGAGATGACTTTCCCCACAAGTCACAATGGTTAACAGGGGCGATTCGACAGCGGCAAAATCCTGTGGTGAACTCATTTCAACAGCACGGCAGAGACCTGTTTCGGACCGCCAACCAAAGCATACGGTTTTTGTCACCGCTGTCTGGGCACAGTCCCAAGGGGCCGCTTGCGGCTCTCGCGGACCGGCTGTGAGGCACCCAGTTTGCGCTAGATGCGGAGCGCTCCGCAGCCAGCGCCCCGGCTCTCCGGTGAGCAGCGGGTTATCTGCAATACCGGTGCAGGCTTTCAGTCTCTTCGGGGATGAGGAGTCGGCAGGCACCAGATGTCTTCGGAGATCTGATGTCGAGTTGAGATCAAGACGGACTATCGATCCCGCTTCGGCAGGTTTCCGGGTCCGATAACCTTGACCTGAACAGGGGGGTGTTGGTGAAAGCCGACACCCTTTCTGTTTTCTGCTACAGTGATCTCACAGAAACGCTTGATCTCCGGGGAACCTTGGCCAAACTCTAGCCAAGCCATACTCTGGAGCTTCATATGCCACATCTTCTCAATCGCCTGACACTCTACGTTCGCGATGTGGAAGCCGTTGCCGAATTTTATTGTTGGTACTTTGGCTATTTAGCCACCCCTACGGATGGCGGTTTGATTGAACTGCAAAGCCTTGACGGAGGATGCCAACTCCTCCTTCATCCCTTAGCGAAGGGCCGCAAAGCCGGACAAACCCTCATTAAGCTGGTTTTTCAGGTCGAAGATGTTGTTTCTGAGAAATCTGTCTTTGCCAAAGAAGGGCTCGAATTCGGCCCGGTCCATCAGGGCAGCGGATATCAATTTGCCAATACCAAGGATCCGGCTGGCAACGCAGTATCCATCTCAAACAGGGTCTTTGGGGGTTCCTGACGCAATTTCAGAGGCTGCCGAAAAGTCTGACATTTGGTATTGTAGCGCTATGATTAATCATGGCAGTGCGCTTTCAAGAAACCTCGGCCCGTCCCTTCGCCGCTGGCGGGTGCTCAATCGCGTCAAACAACAGGCATTGGCCGATGAGCTCGGGGTGTCCCAATCCAAAGTCTCGCGCTGGGAAAGCGGTACTTCAGAGCCCGACGGACTTGACCGCGCCAGGATTGAGCGGCTTCTGCTTGCCCGGCCGGACAGTGCAGCGGACCGGGCCTTGGCGGAGCTTGTCAGCAGCAACAGCGCGCCGGTTCATCTGGTGTGCGATCTCAGCCACCGGCTGCTTGCCGTCTCCCCTGCCCGTGCGCGGGACTGGCATGCCGGCGTGAACGAGCTGATGGACCGTCCGCTTTGGCCTTATGCGTCGGAAGGGATCCAGGCCGCCGAACAAAGCCTTGGCGCAAAGGGTTGGTACGAGCCTCACGCACCGGATATCGTCTTTTCAACAGAGCATGCTGATTTCCCGGAGATGACGATCCCGGAAAGCGAGATCCGGATCACACGGCTCGCCCTGTCCGACGGGCGCTTTGCCCGGCTTGTGCGGGACGAAACTGCCCGGCTTGCATAAATTATTCAGCGTGTCGTCAAGCGTTGTTGGCCGGGGTAAACTTCCGCCCATGAACAGCGAAACCGACGGCGACCACGCCCCCGTTATTGACCATGGCCGGCTGACCGGTCTTCTTGCCTTTTTTCAGGCAGCCGAACAGCTCAAGGACACTTTGCGCTCCGGCACCAGCCGGAGCGGACGAGCGGAGAGTACTGCGGAGCACAGCTGGCGGCTGTGTTTGATGGTTCTGCTCTTTGAGAAAGACGTCATTGGTGTCGATATCAAAAAGCTGCTCAAGTTGTGTGTTCTTCATGATCTTGGCGAAGCAATCTCTGGTGATGTTCCGGCCCCGCACCAATCGGACGGTGACAACCGACAGGAGCGCGAAAGACGGGACTTTCAAGCGCTGTGTGCCGACCTGCCTGATGACGTGGCCAATGATTTCATGGCGCTTTGGGACGAATACGCCGATGCCGTGACACCGGAAGCGCAACTTGCCAAAGCGTTCGACAAGCTGGAAACCATGTTGCAGCACCAGCTCATGCCGGATGCCGATGCCGATTTCCATGCCTTCAATTTGAGTTATGGACGAGACAGGACTGACGTCTTTCCCCTCACCCGCCAGATCCGCGAAGGGATCGACGCGCGAACGAAAGAGCTCATAAGAGACCGTCAAAGCGCTCAAAAAGCTTAGGCGGCGTAGATATCAGATCCTTATCTATTGTCCAGTCATGGCAGATATGCATCGATTGCGGTCAAATATTGACGACCAGCCCGGTCGTATCAGCGGTCACTCCGCCTGACTTGGCTTTAACGGTTTCGGACTTGGCCGCCACCGTCGTCTGAGCGGCGCTGACAGTGGTGCTTTCCGCCTTCAGCTGCGCGATTTCTGCTACCATCTGCTTGATCTTTGCAGCCATGGTCTCGTTGCTGACCACAAGGGTTTTCAGCTTGACCGCCATTTCTTTCAGATCAACTTCACTGCCTGTCACTTCGGCCGCGACGCCGACCACATCGACTGTGACCGCGGCAACCCCCACCGCGATGGTGGCGTTGATTTCGGTTGTGGCTCCCATCCCGATGCTCAGGTCACCGCCGCCGAAAATCGCGAGCGACCCACCGAAGGTCATATCGATGCTGTTGCCTTCGGTGAAACTCTTGGTATTGCCGGAATTGTATTCGTAGGTATCACCGGCAATTGTCTTGGTTTCCTCCATGGCGTTGGTCTGGATGACGCCAGTGCCGTCGCCAGCAGACAAAGTGATGTCCTTGCCCGCCCCGCTGGAGATGGAAACGACATCTGCGGACGAGGTCATTTCCAGTTTTCCTGAGCTCGTTACCGACGCAGCGCCTTCGACGTTGACCGTGTAGTCACCATTGACTTGCTGGCTGAAATCAGCGGTTTCCACATACATCTTCTCCTCAGCTTTCACCAGGATCCGTCCGTCACAGGCCAGCAGGATCCCGTCACCACCACCGGATGCATTCTTGTAGGCATCCGCATTGCTGCCTTCGTCAGTTATGTGCTGTTGCGGATACCACTCGTCGAGATCATCGGCTTGAAACGCCTGTTCTTCGATGTCGGCATATTCGCCAAGACGCAGGACAGCTCCGAGGCGGTGTTCATCCTCGTCTGAGCTCGTTGACGGCACATAAAAGTAACAGCTGCGGCTTGAATCCATGCGCGTGGCCGCATTGCTCGCAGCGCTTGCCGCTGTGTTGTCCAGGTTCGCTGTATCGGGATCGTAAAATCCATTCCAGTCAGCCAGCGCCATTGAACGTCTCCACGTCTCTTCTTGTTTTAACCGGATCACAACAAACGCGACCACCTTTCGGCAGCCGCGCTTTTTCATGACTGACAGTTTAACGGGCGCATTTTAAAGGCGGATTAGCAGCTTCACTCGAGTTGTCGTGAGATTGTTAGACAGCGTTAACCAAGTCCATACAGATGGCATTTGATCCGTCTCATAAGCACAAACCCGGACCGCCTTGAACGCGGGGCCAGCGATCGTCAAATAAACGTGCAGGTGCTTGCAAACCAATCGGGAGGTCTGGAATGTACGAGGTTTTGCCACGCAGCGACGGCGCCGTTCTCGGCGTAAAAGTCTCTGGCACGCTGACGATAGAGGAAGAAAAAGAGCTGATTTCCAAGGCAGATGAGCTGGTCTCAACCTATGGCAAGGCCAGTTTTCTGGTGGTTCTCGGCGACCATGTCGGTGTCTCGCTGCAAGCGGTGGCGTCCGACATCAAGTGGCTTATGACCCATATGGACAAGATCGCGCGGGTTGCTGTCGTAACGGACAGCAAGTTTATCTCGGCGCTGGTGGACATTGACGCCACCTTTGCAAACCTCGCCGGCATCAAGGAAAAACACTTTTCAACTGCCGAACTCGACGTCGCCTGGGACTGGATCGAGGAAACGATGCCTACGCCGTGAGCAGCTCTTCGTCGCTCAAGAAGGCACATTGCTCGACCTTGCCGCCGGAGACCGTGATCATGTGCCCATGTGGCACTTCCATCCAGCAGTTTCGGGCCTCGTCCAGCGGTTCGGAGACCACCATCACGCCGTCGTTGAACTCGCGGTAATAGAGGGTCGGCGGATAGCTGTCTGATGCGTACCGCGCCGCGAAGAGCGTCTCTCCGTCCGACCAGGCAGACGCAAAACGCATGTGCGGCGTGGAGCCCGAATATTTAGACAACGCTTCGGCCTCGTGTACCGCGCGGGCCATGGCCGCGCGCGGGTGATGTTTGAGCCCATAGGCGAGCGCAATCAAAAAGAGGCTCTCGCTGTCAGTGCCGCCCATACGGTCACGGTAGAGATCGTCCGGAATCATGTTGTCGAGCCGCCGGCGGACCTTGTCATACCCCCCGATCTGACCGTTGTGCATGAACGTCCAGCGGTCGAAGGTAAACGGATGACAATTGTCCCGCGTCGTCGCCGTGCCGGTCGATGCGCGGACATGGGCCAGGAAATGCCCCGACCGGATGTGCTTTGCGATCTGCAACAGGTTCGGGTCCGACCAGGCAGGGCGCACATCCTTGTAAAGACAAGCCGTTTCCTTCTCGCCATACCAGGCAACACCAAACCCGTCGGCATTCACCGATGTTTTGCAAGACGTTGCATTGCGGCTCTGATCGATCAGCGAATGCTCCGGATCGCAGATGACCTCTTCCAGGTATTTCGGAGCCCCGCTCCAGGCAGCCCATCGGCACATGATCGCTCGTAATCCTTATGCAGCTTTTTGTGCGGCCTTGAACCTTGCGGTCGTTTCATCGCAAGCATAGCTGTCGGCGACCGGGTACGGCTTACGCGCCAGCTGATCGACGGCCTGGATGATTTGATCGGCTTTCACCTCATCCAGAAGAACGGAAAAATTGAGCCGGGTCCAGCCGGGTTTCTTCAGTTCTTCACCGGAAAGAATGCCATCGCGCAGGGCTTCGGATTCCGCCCGGTCGATGCCGAGCAGCCGGTGGGCGTACGGCCCAGCACAAGCGCAGCCGCCGCGCGCCTGAACCCCGTAAACATCCGACAACATCCGTGTGACGAGTTGCTGGTGGATATACCCGCCGCGCTCCAGATCCTTCACCCGGAACGAGAAGATCGGCATGGTGTGGCTGGCCTCCAGATTGCCGAGGATCTCGATGGCCGGGTTTTCCTGCCAGGCCGCCAGGGCCCGGGCGCGCCAGGCTTCGTTGCGGGCATCCATTTCGGCCTGACCGATGGCTTCCTTCACCAAGAACGCCAGCGCTGCGCGAATATCACCGATGACATTCGGCGTTCCGGCTTCTTCGCGGGCGGCAATGTTTTCGGAGTAGTCATGCCCCCACGGGGAGACGAAGCGAACGGTTCCGCCGCCCGGAAACACCGGTGTCTTAATGCAGACCGCCTGCTTGCGCACGATCATGACACCGGATGCGGCCGGACCGCCGATAAACTTGTGCGGGGAGACAACAACCGCGTCTTTTTCTGCGTCCGTGCCCGGCTTCATGTCGATCGGCAGATAAGGCCCCGATCCGGCACAGTCCCAGACACTCAAGGCACCATGACGTTTCAGGATCCGCGTGACGGCAACATCATCGGTCACAATACCGGTGACATTGGACATCAGCGAAAACGCCCCAACAGTCAGACGACCAGCTGCCTTTTCGGTGAGAACCGCGTCCATTTCGACCAGGTCCGGGCCACCGTCGGCGGCCTCGTTGATCTCGATGACCTCGGCGCCACTTTCCCGCCACGGCAGAATATCGGAATGGTGCTCGTAAGGACCCAAGATGACCAGCGGGTTTTCGCCCCGTTCCGCGGCCCCGGAGACACCCAGCAGATGGACAAGCCGGTTGAGCCCTGCCGTCGCACCCGACCCGCAAAAGACCGTGGCGTAGCTGTCGAAAGCCCGGCAGATGCGGGCAATCTCGGACCGCGCAGCCTCACGCATCCGGGTCATGGTCATGCCGCAGTAGGAGGCTTCGGTGTGGCTGTTGGCATAGACCGGAAGGACCTCCTCCATGACGAAGTCCTCGACCTGCCGAAGGGCCCGGCCGGAGGCGACATAATCGGCATAGATCATCTTTTTCGGACCGAACGGTCCCTCAATCACCATGCCGTCTCCGATCAATCCAGCGCGCAGCCGTTCGATCAAATCCGGGCCTTTCAAAGCGCTCTTAAAGGTTTCGAGCGCAGTTCCGGAAGAAGCGAGGTGTTGAGATTGGGTCATGTTCTGCTCCAAATGTCTTTGAACGGATCATACGACCAAGCATATTGAGAATTCCGTACCTAATATGATTGCTTAAGATCTAATTTTGTGTCATTTGATCGTTGATGGTGAAAAAATTCGATCAAATTGACCGTGCGCTTCTGAGAGCCCTGCAACGGGATGCCCGCTTGTCGCAGCGGGAGCTCGCCGAGGAAGTGGGATTGTCGCAAAACGCCTGCTGGCGGCGGCTGAAAACCCTTTATGAGAGCGGATTGATCGAAGGGCACACGATTCGCCTAGATCCGGCGCAGCTCGGCCTGAACCTCACGGTCTTCGTCATGATCCGCACCCGCCACCACTCCAAAGAGTGGCTGGAAACTTTCCGCAGTGAGGTCACACGGATCCCGAACGTGATCGATTTCTATCGGCTCGCCGGAGATTACGACTACATGCTGAAAGTCGTTGCCGAAGACATGAACGCCTTCGATCAGGTCTATCAGCGGCTGATCGACAAGGTCGATCTCGACACAGTCACCTCCTACATGACCATGGAAGCCATCGCCGACGCCCGCGACCTGCCGATTTGACAGGATTCTATCGATAGCACTTGAGAGAAAGGCGGTTTGGCGGCTTAAGTAGCTGAAGGTCCTCAACCGTCACCCCGGACGCAGCGAAGCGAAGATCCGGGGCCCACTCGTTTCCAGAGCACGTGCCGTACCCAACGCCGTCATTCGCAAGCGGCACCGCGAGTAGGCCCCGGCTCGGCGCTCCGCTTGGCCGGGGTGACAGTCTGAGCTGTTGAGCTTGCCGGTGCAGCTCTAAAGTTCCAATCGTCCGCGCTCTTTGAGGATTTGTGCCCGTTTCCAGGACCGGTGACCTTCGTGAAGGCCGTGTTCGGCCTCCCAATCGAGGATCGGCTGGATATTGTCTTCCGGCTTCCAGACTACATCTACTTCGGCGCAGTGTTTTTGATCGAGAAACCGGATCTTGCGTTTCTTCAGTTCTTTTTGAAACGCATCGGAACAGAAGACGCCGCCTGAACTGATTGGCTGCAGATAGAGACCTTGCCAGAGATGACGGCCGCCGATCGCCGGGCGGCTTAAGACCATCTCGTGCTTGAAGGGTTTTATCCGCGCGAGCGGCTGACCTGAGGGGTCATCTACTTCCCACTGCACACCGCTTTGATTAACGAGGACCGTATCAACCGAGACCATGCAGTTGAACACATAGTAATTGTCGGCGAGCCGGTCTCCGGCCTTGTTTCGGAGCTCAATTGGAAAGAACTGGTGCACTCCGGGCTCGAACTCTTCGACCAGATCCTTGAACCGCTGATTGACAGCATTGCAGCCCGGCATCGGAAAGACGTCCGGGATTTTTTTTGTGGTCGTCTGATGTCCTGATTTCGGAACTGCCCTCGGGTCTATCCAAAACCCGTCGCTGAGACCAAAAGCAATGCTCCCGAATTTTCTGTACTCGTCTCCAATCTCATCCCAGTCGAAATGCGGCGTGGACCAGGATTGACGAACGATCTCCAAAAAATAAGCCATCAGCCCCTCCCGCGCTTGCCGAACGTAGGACGTTTGGATCGGTTGCCATGTTTAGGAAGGGGTATATTCAAGACGCTTGTCTCATAGGATGGGAACATCTGCCGGCCCTCACACAGAGTGCAACTTCGAAAATCCATTCTTTAAGTTGAAATTGTAAACAGTTTCCAACTCATTAGTGATCGCCAAATGGACCGGGCAACTCGGTCTGCGCCGGTTCCCAGGGGTTTGGTCTTCAATTCTGCTCTGCACTCCCCTCACCCGGCGCACACGCCGCCGCCCCCGCCGCCGCCGCCCCCGCGGGAGAGGTGACTAGGTGCCTGTTGGCGGGCATATAGGCTCATATCTGCCCCCCAGCACTCTCCAAGAAGTGAGAATTACGGTGCAGGGGCGTGTTTCCCTGCTCCGCCGTCCCGGCCTCCGAGCCGGGACCGCCGCTCACAAGACCGATAAGGTCCCGGATCACGTCCGGGACGGCACCAGTGATCGGCACTTCGTCTTCCGCAACAAGACTGCATGACCTTTTACCGCCGGCGGCCGCCGCCGCCGCGGGCGGCGCGGCCACCGCCGCCCCGTTGCGGGCGAGCTTGTTGTGGCCGGGACCGCTGCACGTTGCGTTGACGGTTGACCTGACGATTGCCGGCCTCACGCGCCGCACGGTCTCGATTGAGATGTGCCGGTGCTTGCGGCCGCTGTGCTGGCCGGGTCGCGGGGCGTTGGGCAGGACGTTGAGCCGGGCGCGTCTCCGGCCGGTTGGCTGGCCGCTGGACATTTGGTCTTTGATTGCTCGGCCTTTGGCCGGCATTGGGCCTCTGGCCATTGTTCGGACGTTGGCCCGCGTTCGGTCTCTGCCCGGCATTGGGTCTTTGGCCCGCATTCGGACGCTGTCCGGCGTTTGGCCTGTTCTGGATCCGATCCCCGGCCGGCCGATTGGCAAGCGCGGCTCCGGCACCAGCTCCAATCGCGGCCCCTGCTCCGAGATCCCGTGCCCGGTTTTGAAGAGCGTCGCGCGAGGGCGCATCGACCCCGTTCCAGCGCCCGCCTTCAAACTTCTGCCAGTTCTGTCCGTCGCGGCGATAAACACTGCCGTCGCGGCCCGCAAAGACGTCCCCGCCCCGCCGGTTCAGCGTTGCCGCACGGCCCGGGCCGCCCTGTTGCTGCCACCGGTTTGCTGCCGATGCCCTGACCTCACGGGTGCGCGACCACTGCGGGCCGGAGACGACGGCCCCACCCCAGGAGCCGTAGATGCCGCGTGCACCGCCTGCAACGACGCGATTGCCCGTGCGGGGATTGTACGCGGAGATGAAACCCGCACTGCCGCGCGGGCCGCTGATCGCTCCACCGCGGATATATCCACCCGTGCGCGGATTGTAGATGCCCCCGCCTGCAATGCCCCGGCGCGGGCCATAGGCATAGCCATACCGGCCATAAGTGCCGCGAAGCGGATTGTAGTAGGCACCGATCCCGTAGGTCACCGGCCGCGGGAAGTAGATCGGCCGGATGCCCGGACGGTACCACGGGCGGTAATACCAGCCCGTGCCGTAGACAAAGACGCCCCATGCCAGAAACCCGGTCACATAGCCCATGGTGTAGCCGTACCAGACGGCATTGGGTTCGGTCTCATAGACCCGCACATAGGTCACGTTGTAGACCGGCGAGGATGGCGGAATGGTGTAGATCTCTTCCGGCACGGCTTGCGCCACGACAAACGGTCCTTGCGGGCTGTCACCGACGAACCAGACGCCATCCTGGAGCACGTAGTATTTTGCGCCGACTTGAATGACCTGATCGTTGGTGTTCACCGCATAGGACATCGATGTGCCCTCGATCTGCGTGAACTCCGGATCGCCTGCATAGGCGACATCCGCGCTGACGGACCCCAGCTCAACGCGCGCCGTCGTTGGAATGCTGGCCTTCAGCCGGGCCTGTGAGGCTTCAGAGGTGCCGGGAATGGACGACCGGACCGAATAGTAAGGTGCATCTTCGGGGATGTTCAGGAAGTCCGACGGCATGTCAGGCGTGGTGAACGCCCAAGGACCGTCGAGAGACGCCGACTTGAACCAGCGCCCCGACAAGAGGATGTACCAGGTCGATGTGGTTTTGAGGAAAAAGACATCGTGGTCGGTGTTAGAGGCCCATTCCAGATCGCCCCCTGGTACCGGTTCCAGTTTCGGTTCCCCCTCGAAGACGATCATTTCAGCCGGTTTGTCGGAATATATGACCTTGGGTGCTTTGTTATCCGGAAAGGCTTGCGGCGGGATCGCTTCACGGGTTTCTTTCCAGTTGTCGTCGTCCGGCAAATTGGTGATCGGGTCCGGCAGGTCCATCACCGCTTCCCAGGTGCCAGTCAACTCGGATGCTTTGAGCCAGGATTTTTCATCCCGGAGATAATAGTCCGAGCCTTCATCCGGCTTCAGGATGTCCCAGTTGGTGTTGACCACGAAGCTCAGACCCTGATCGCCCTTGACCGGGGCAAGGATAGGTTCGCCTTCTGTTTGCACCAAGATTGCCGGCTCATAGGAGATGAAGAGCGGCGGCGCCTCGGCGTTCAGGCCATCCACATCCTCCATTCGCTTATATTCCGCCAGGTTTGCGGTAATGCGGTCTTCCTTCACCGTCACGACGCCCGTCGGCAGGATCTTGCCCACTTGAAGGGACAGATCGGACAGCGCCGTCCGGTCGAGCGCGGAAAAATCGAGACGGGTTACCTGAATGTCCGAGACATCAATCAAGCCGGCTTGCGGATCCGGAGCGGTTTTGCCGCTGACACCGATCACGCCAAACACGGGGGCCGCATCCTTGTCCTTGATGTATTCCGCGGCAATCAGGGCATCCAGCGTCTTGAAGTCCGTCCATTCGGTGACCTGAGGCTGATAGAGGACAAGTGTCGCGCCGGCATCTGTATCGTAGGTGCGCGGCCAGCCGGTCGTATCCTCGGCTTCAGTGAGTTGCAGGTAATTGCCACTGACGAACCCGTTCTGACCGTTGTAGGTCACCGAGCACCAAGCGCCGGTATCGTCGCAATCCTGAAGTTCGACGGGAGTGCCGTTCGGTAGGGTGCCGAGCGAGCCAAACCCGGTCCCGGGCCCCTGACGGAAATTCACATTGGCGGTGGTGACAGCCGGTGCTGCCAGAGCACCATTCAAAAGAACAGTTTGCAGCACAAGGGCAGATGACAGGGCGACGGAAATAACTTTACGCACAGCAAAACCTCCCAAAATATCGGACGGCCCAGCTTCTTCCGGCGGGTTCTCAATACCTTAGCCTGAACGTTATGGCATTTTCACAGCAGGGTCAGCCGTGAACTTTGAAATTCTTCATTTAAAAAGTACCGGCGCGCCTTTTTCAGATGTACTGGTAGTAGCCGCCCCGGCCTTGAGCCGGGGCCTAAAATCAAATGGTCCCGGCTCAAGGCCGGGACCGAACAAACACAATTTCAGGCGGGATGAAGTCTTTCCAACCGACTTCAGCAGGCCATGGAAGATACAGCCCTGCCGATGACAGCAACGGCCTGACCGGTGCGCGCGGACTGCTGGGCGGCAAGCCCCATCTCGACCGCTTTGCGTCCATCTTCCAAAGAGACTTCCACGTCGGTCTTTTCGCCGCGAACGACAGCGACAAAGTGCTGGTGCTGATAGAAGGTCGAGCCGTTGTGGTCTCCGGCGTCCAGGATGGTCGGATCAACAAGAATATCGATTTGGCGCGGGCCTTTTGGATTGCGGGGCGACACGATCAGTTGGGGAACCGGCGGCTCGCCCAAATCTCTTGGCCAAAACCGGCCCGGCCCCGGAACCAAGGCCTCGATTTTGCCAGCCGGCCCGACCGCGGACACCTCCTCCTGGTAACGGGAGCCTTCTGCGAACATGCACAGTTCCAGCATTGCGCGGGCGCCGTTTTCGAAATCAACGATCACATACCCGTTGTCGAGGATATCCGGCGTTTCGCCGTCATAGAGCTCTTCTTTGTGGTTGGCGTCCTGCCCCGCTGAGGCCATGACACGGACCGGCTCACTCTTGATGATCAGCCGCATCAGATCGAAAAAGTGACAGCATTTTTCGACAAACGTCCCGCCGGAATAACGGTTGAACCGGTTCCAGGATCCGACCTTGTCCAAAAACGGAAAGCGATGCTCGCGGATGGTCAGCATCTTGATTCCGCCCGTCGCCGTTTCTGCCTGTTCGATCAGGGCTGCGATCGGCGGCATGTACCGGTATTCCATCGCGACCCAGACCGGGGCCGGATACGATGCCTTGAAGGCCTCGAGCGCTGCAATATCCTTCGGGTCGGTGAACAGCGGCTTTTCAACAAGCAGCGGCAGCGGCCTTTTCTGACGGATTTCCTCCATCTGCGGCACATGGCAGTGGTTGGGACTGGCGATCAGGATGCAATCCAGCTCTTCGACGTTTAAGACAGCGTCGACGGAATCAACGAACCTGGCATGCGGCGCAAACCGGGCGGCTTGCTCCGCCATACCGACATCCGGCTCGAAAACAACCACCACTTCGGTGTCCGGCAGCAGCGCGATGTTGCGCAAGTGCTCCTGACCCATCATGCCACAGCCGATGACACCGTATCTTACCTTTGCAGGCATTTGGCTCTCCTTAAGTCGGCGGATCGTTTGGCGCCCGCCTATTTCAGTCTTTGAACGTAATGCGCCCTGTCGGTATCGAACCAGGTGCGCGAAAACTCGACCGGCTCGGGCTTGTCCGCCCAGCTGAACCGTTCGATGTATCCTGTGAGAGTGCCGGGTGCCTTGTTAAAAACCTCTGGCGCCCAGTCCGGCACGGCCTTGATCGTCACCCTGTCTTCAGCGCGAACGATCCAAAAGCCAAGCTGCTTTTGATAGAAACGGTAAAGTGAATCTGAAAGCTGGTCTCTGCGGACAAAACCGCAGTCCCCATCCAGCCAGATTTCCTCAACCGCGATGATTGTTTCGTTGAGGTAGCGCAGACGGCGGATACGCGTACCCTCACGGCTCGTGCCGAACACCGGCAGATCTTCCGGCTTGAAAACGCGGTCAACCTCAAGAATATCGGCTTTGGGCAGTCCACCACCGGACAGAAGCTCCAGACGGAACATGGCGTAGACGCTTTCGTTCGTTCCGCCCTGACGTATGTAGTTTCCCGAGCCTTGGATCCGCTCCAATAGGCCTTTTTCCGTAAGATCAGCCAGCGCTTTTCGCAATGTGCCGATGGAGATCCCAAGCTCTTCCGCCATGTCCCGTTCCGGCGGCAAACGCTCTCCGTCAAGAAGGCGGCCAGCCGCGATATCCCGAATGAGAAGCTCACTTATCTGGACATAAAGAGGCAGGGCATTTGAGGTCTGCGAGGCGGTTGGCATTGCGGTGCGGCGATCTGTCTTTCGAAAATTGATACACTATTGATTTACATCAAGGCGGGTGATAAGCAAGGAAAAAGTGAAGGTCCAAATGAAGGCCTTCGAAAACAAACGAAATGCCCAAAAAAATATTGGGGAGGAGAGCCTTAGATGACCGTTGTTCCCGTAACTTCGCCGGACCTAGATGCAGCTGAAGTGTCCTGGTTTGCGGCGCTGTGCTCGGACGACTATCAGTTCCTCGGCGTTCCGGAAGGCCACTTGCGGTCCTCATGGGAGCACTGTTCCTCGATCGTCAAAACGGCCGAGGCCCAAGGCTTCCGGAACATTCTGTGCCCGTCTTCCTATCAGGTCGGACAGGACACGCTTTCCTTCGTCGCCGGCTGCGCGCCGATTACCGACAAGATCAACCTGCTGGCGGCCGTCCGCTGTGGCGAAATGCAGCCGATCATGCTGGCGCGGACCATCGCGACGCTCGACCACATGCTGGAAGGCCGGCTGACGGTCAACATCATCTCCTCCAACTTTCCGGGCGAAGAAGCCGACAGCGGCTACCGTTACCAGCGCTCCCGCGAAGTGGTTGAAATTCTGAAGCAGGCCTGGACGCAGGACGAGATCAACTACGAGGGTCAGATCTACAATTTCAAAGGCCTGACCACGGATCCGGCCAGGCCTTACCAGACCGGCGGTCCCCTTCTTTATTTTGGCGGTTATTCGCCAGACGCTTTGGACCTGTGCGGCCAGCACTGTGATGTCTACCTGATGTGGCCGGAAAAGATTGAAGAGCTGGAAGGCCGCATGAAGGCTGTTCATGCGGTCGCCGAGAAATACGATCGCACTCTCGACTACGGTCTGCGCGTCCACATGATCGTGCGCGACACCGAAAAGGAAGCACAGGAATACGCCGACTATATCGTTTCCAAGCTGGACGATGACAAAGGCACCGCCATCCGCGAACGCGCGCTCGACGCAAAGTCCCTGGGCGTGAGCCACCAATCCAAGAACCGCGAGATCGCGGACGAGTTCGGTTACATCGAGCCGAACCTCTGGACCGGTGTTGGCCGGGCGCGCTCCGGTTGTGGTGCGGCACTTGTCGGCTCCACCGATCAGGTGATGTCCAAGATCGAGGCCTATCAGAAAATGGGCATTCGGGCGTTCATCTTCTCCGGCTACCCGCATGAAGAAGAAGCCAAGCACTTCGGTTCCCGCGTCATGCCAAACCTGAAGACTTGCTCGCTTCCCGAAGCTTACGGCCGCGTTCCGGCCGAAACCCCTGCAACACCGCTCGGCAATGGAGTCCGCCGCTAATGGATCGCGTCAAACTTAACGACACGCTTGAATTTTCCCGCCTCATCTACGGCATGTGGCGGCTCGGCGATGATGCGGACACATCCCCGGCGCATGTGGAGCGGAAAATCCAATCCTGTCTTGATCAGGGCATCACGACCTTCGATCAGGCGGATATCTACGGCGATTACGGTGCCGAGGCCGTGCTCGGCGGCGCGATGAAAGCCAATCCGTCCCTGCGCGACAAAATGGAAATCGTCACAAAGTGTGACATCGTCGCTCCGTGTGGCCGGTATGCCGATGCCAAGGTGAAGTACTACGACACATCGCGAGCTCACATTGAGAAATCGGTCGAGATTTCTCTCACCGAAATGGCCATCGAGACAGTCGACCTTCTTCTGATCCACCGCCCGGATCCGTTCATGGATCACCATGAAACCGGTGCTGCGCTGGATGATCTGGTGAAATCCGGTAAGGTCCGGAACATCGGCGTTTCGAACTTCCGTCCGTGGGACTGGGAACTTCTTCAATCCGCCATGTCCAACACGCTGGTGACCAACCAGATCGAGATCTCCCTAAAGGAGATTTCTCCGTTCACCAATGGCGATCTCGCATTCCATCAGCGGCTCGGCACAAAACTGATGGCCTGGTCACCGCTTGGTGGCGGATCTCTGATTTCGGAAGGCGGCAAGCTCGGCTCCGTGATGGACGAGATCGCAAGTTCCTACGGTGTTGACCGCTCAGCAGTTGCCGTTGCGTTCCTTTTGGCGCATCCGGCACACCTCATGCCGGTCATGGGCACCAACAATCTGGAGCGTATCGGGAAAATCTCGGACGCGCTCAAAGTCAAACCTGACCGCGAAACCTGGTACCGCCTCTACGAGGCAGCCCTTGGAAACGAGGTTCCCTGATGACAATGCAAAATGCAGATCACACCGTGACGTTCGCGCCGCATTCTGAAAACTCCCGGCTCTTGCGGGATGCCTTCGGCCGATTTGCGACCGGCGTTACAGTTGTGACCACCCATTCCGAAGACGGCCCGGTCGGAATTACCGCCAACAGCTTTTCTTCCGTCTCCATGGACCCGCCGCTCGTCCTTTGGATGCCGGACAAGGGGTCGCGCCGGTTCCGCTACTTTGAGCAAGCCGAACGCTATGCAATCCATGTTCTGAGCCACGAGCAGGCGGAGATCTGCAATGGGTTCGTCAAGAACGCACATGCTTTTGATCAGCTGACATACCAGCTTTGCGAGAACAACGTACCGCTGATCGAGAACTGCCTGGCGCGCTTCGAATGCAAGCGGTTCGCGGCCTACGAGGGCGGCGATCATTTGATTGTTCTGGGCCAAGTGATGCAGGCTGAGATGCGCACCGGGGATGCGCTGACATTTTTTTCCGGCAAACTCGGACAAATCGCGCCAAAGTAAGAGCGTGCACAGATAAGCAAAGGCCGGGACGAACATCGCCCCTGCCATAATGGACGTACCAGGGAGGAGCCCGTATGGGGGCATTGCTGGCGGTTTTGAAACCGCTTGCCTTCGTCAATTCGCATCTTTTGCGGATCGGACGAGGGATCGGCGTCGTCGCCGTTGCGTTGATGGTGGTTGCGATCCTGATACAGGTCGTGGCCCGCTATGGGTTCAACAATGCCCTCCCCTGGCCTGATGAGGCCGCCCGTTTTTGCATGCTCTGGATGACCGGTTTGATGGCACCGACCGCCTTCCGGCGCGGCGGATTTGTGGCCATCGACACGCTGGTGATCATGCTGCCCAAAATCCTGGCAAGCGTTCTGTCCCTTTTCCTGCTGTGTGTCTCGTTCGTGGTACTGATCGTCGCTGTTCAGATTGGCTACGCTGAAGTGACCGGTTTTGGCGGAAAATTCGCAACCGCCTCTCTCTACGTTCCGGGCAATTTGACGTTGACTGAGTGGATCCGGGTGCCGCGCAGCTGGATGATGATGTCGATGTTCGTTGGCGTCATCTTGCTCGCACTGGTCAATGTTGAGCTCATCTTGCGCAGCCTGATCTCCTTGATCGGTGGCAAGGATGACCTTCCGGGCATTCCGGATATCGATATGGCGGGGGCAGACTGATGCTGATTTGGTTTCTTCCCGTCTTCCTCGTTTTCCTGATGATCGGTTTGCCGGTCTTCTTCGGCCTGCTCGCAGCGCCCGGCATGTTGTTGTGGCTGAACGGTCAGGAGCGGGACATCACCCTTCTCTACCGCAACGTCTACAACGGGATGGACTCTTTTCCTCTCATGGCGATTCCGTTCTTCATGCTCGCAGGCGAGCTGATGAACAAAGGCGGGATCACCATGCGGCTGGTGGAGTTTTCCCAGGCACTCATGGGGCACCTGCGCGGCGGCCTGGCGCACGTCAACATCCTGTCGTCCATGCTGTTTGCCGGCCTCTCCGGCTCGGCGGTTGCCGACACCTCAGCGCTTGGGTCCATGCTCATCCCGGCCATGGAGAAACAGGGCTACACCCGGAAATTTGCAGCCGCAATCACGGCCGCTTCCTCGGTGATCGGTCCGATCATTCCGCCGTCAGGTATCATGATCATCTACGCCTATGTGATGGGCGAGAGTGTTGCCGCGCTGTTCCTCGCAGGTATTGTTCCCGGTGTCATGGTCGGTGTCGGCCTGATGCTGATGGTCAAGTTCATGGCCGACAAGTATGATTTCCCGGTAGCCTCGCGGAAGTCGACGTGGGGCGAACGCGGCCAGGCATCTCTCAAGGCCTTCTTTCCGCTTTTGACCCCGGTGATCATCCTTGGCGGCATTCTGGCCGGTGTCTTCACACCCACTGAAGCGGCAGCCGTTGCTGTGGCCTATGCCCTCTTCATCGGGCTGTTTGTTCTCAGAACCTTGAAGCCGCATGAAATTCCGGGTGTTTTGAACCGTGCTGGCATCACATCAGCCGTTGTGCTGCTACTGGTCGGGGCCGCCATGGCCTTCAAAACCGTGGTCAGCCTCAGCTACGCACCGCAAATCATGGCTGACTTCGTGCTCAGCCTCACCGAAAACCCGCTGCTCCTATTATTCCTGATCAACCTGCTTCTGTTCATTGTGGGCATGTTTCTGGATGCGGGACCGGCGATCATCATTCTTGGACCTATCCTTGGACCGATCTTTCTCGAACTGGGTGTTGATCCGATCCATTTTGCCATCATCATGAGCGTGAACCTGACCATTGGTCTGGCAACGCCTCCGATGGGGCTGGTCCTGTTTGTTGCGGCATCTGTCTCCAAGGAACGGGTGGAGACGATATCCAAGGCTATTCTGCCGTTTCTGGCGGTGGAGATCGCAGTGATCTTCTTGATCACTTACATTCCGGCACTTTCGATGACGATCCCGCGTCTGACCGGATTTGCCAACTGATCTGAGCTTTACCTAGGGAGGACTTCAATGCTCAAATCTGCCCTTAAATCCTTGACGGTCGCGGCGATGCTCGCCGGGTCCGCGTTGAGTGCAACGGCGGCCGACTACACATTGCGCGCCACTGCAAACTCCAACGAAAACGATGAAGACTATGATGGTCTTGTCGTGTTCAAGAACTTTGTGGAAGCCGCCTCGAACGGCGCCATTGAAGTAGAACTCTTCATCGGTACGCAGCTGTGCTCCAACGGCGCGGAGTGCCTGCAAGGCGTTGCAGGCGGTGCGATCGATATTTACATCTCCACATCCGGCGGCGCATCCGGCATCTTCCCGTATGTTCAGGTTCTCGACCTGCCATACATGATGTCTGACGACCGGATCGCAGAACATGTTCTGTCCGGTGAGTTCACCCGCACCATGCGCAACATGGCGCTGGAAGACAGTGACAACATGATCCGCCTGATGACCATCGGCAACACCGGCGGCTGGCGGAACTTCGCCAATACAAAGCGGCGTATTGCGGCACCTGCTGACATGGAAGGCCTGAAGATCCGCACTGTCGTTGCTGATCTGCCGCAGGTTCTTGTCAAAGCGCTCGGTGCGTCTCCGACCCCGATCCCGTGGCCGGAGCTGTTCACCTCCTTCCAGACCGGTGTGGTTGAAGGCTCAAAGAACGGCATCACCGACATCATGGGCATGAAATTCCCGGATGCCGGCCTGCAATACGTCACCCTCGACGGACACGCCTACATGGGCGCTCTGTGGTGGATGAACAACGAGAAGTTCCTCTCCATGCCGGAAGACATGCGCCGCGTGGTTGTTGATGGTTTCTATGCCCTGCAACAGGCAACCTTTGCATCTCCGAAGCGCAAGTCGATCCAGGCCTATGAGGACTTTGTCGCAGGTGGTGGTGATCTTTACGTTCCAACTCCGGCCGAAAAGGCAGCCTTCAAAGAAGCTGCAAGCCCGGTCTTCGATTGGTTCAAGGAAAACGTTGACCGCGGCGGCGAAATCTTCGGCGCGCTGGAAGAAGCCGTGGCAGCTGCCGAGGCAGACGTGAACGGCGCGCGCGACGCAGACCTGAACTAAGACGGCACCAGAAGTGAGGGGCCGCGTTCTGGCTCCTCACTTCGTTCTTGGCATTTGTTTTTTCATCCAGATAATCAACCATGGATACAATACATCGCTTGATGCTACCTGTTTCAGATCGTTGATTTTTTGGATATTCATATGGCCACCCCATCTCCAGAACTGACCAAGCTCGAACCGCCGCAAATCTTTGAAATCCGGGACCAGGCCGTCGTTCTGGATGAGGATTTGGCAAGGCTTTTTGGACTGTCGACCTCGAAATTCAACCAGCGTGTCAAGGCACATCTCGAGCGGTTTGAGGGCGGCTTTGCGTTTCAACTCACTGAAAGTGAAGCAGAAATTTTGATGTACCAATTTGGTATCTCAAAAGGAAGAGGCGGACGACGTTATTTGCCATGGGTTTTCACTGAACACGGCGCCGCCATGGCGGCAACCATTATCCGGACGCCGGAGGCCGTGGAAGCAACCCGATTCATCATCAAGACATTCGTTGCAGCACGCAAGGCTGGTGTCAGTCAAGAGAGCAACGCAATGGCAGTGACCGTCAAAACAGCTGTTCTTCCTGCCCCTGCAGATGAACGGCCCGGTCTCCTAGTGAAACTCGACGGTGCCCTTGGCCGGGTTCTCGATGCAATTGCCGATCCGTCCGCCGACACCACTGTCCGGGATGAGGCACGGGCCATTGCCCTGGAGGGGCTCAACGCCGTGAAATCGCATTTGCGCAAGCAAGGCGTCCAAAACGAAAAAACCTTGGCGGAAATCCAGAAACTCTTGAAGGAAGCCGAAGCGATTGATGCCGAGGTGACCGCCAAACATATCGAAAATGACCACAGGCGCTTGGCATATCTGGCCAAACAGCTCAGGATCGTGATTGAGGTGCAGCGCTACATGGACAGCGGCAGTGTCGACGGTCTTTTGGCCGTTCTAAAAGACCTGGGAGGATAGAACTGTTGAGCACGAGGTGGACATCCGTTCTCACAAGCCGCCAGCTGCGGTCAACGGAACGGGTACATCCAGACCTTGTAGTCGGCGACAAGAATATGCGCTTTTTCGATCTCTTCCGCGGTCATCCTTTTGACCACCTCTTCAAGCGAAATCGCCGCGTCCGGATCCCCGCCTATGGCAGACAGTGTGTACCACATGTAAGCGCGCACAAGATCGGGCGCTGGCATGCCCCGGCCGATCTCGTAGTACCAGCCGACACCGGACTGGGCGCCGGGATGCCCCTTCATGGCGCTTCTGAGGTACCATTCAAACGCCCTTTGATCGTCCCGCTCAACGCCAAGGCCCATGGCATACATGACACCGATCAGCTCTTCGGCGTCAGCGTTGCCGGACCGGGCCGCTGGCCAAAGCGCATCCTTGGCTTCTTCGAATTTCCCGGATTCCATCAGATCACGCGCTTCTTCGATCTCCGCATGCGCGGGGCTGGTCATTGCCGCGCTGACAAGGATGCAAAGTGCGGCGACCGCAGATCGAAGTGGCGTCATGTTTTCCTCGTTCCTTCGCTTTTGTCCGCCTGCATATTGCCAGCTGGCGCGGCTGAATTGCCAGCACCTCTGACCCGATCCGACTTTCTCGAATTTGATCGCAAACAGGCCGCGCTTGGTCAGCTTCTCTTTTACGACAAGATCCTGTCCGGCAACAGGAATATTGCCTGCGCAACCTGCCATCATCCAGAGTTTGGAACAGGCGACGGCCTGTCACTCGGCATTGGCGAGGGCGGCAAAGGCCTCGGTTCGGGCCGAATGGCTGGTACTGGTGACAACCGGATTAAGAAACGGATTCCGCGCAATGCGCCAGGCCTTTGGAATTTGGGCGCAAAAGACCTTCACACCCTGTTTCATGACGGCCGTATTTCCATCGCCGACACCTATGAGAACGGCTTCAACTCACCCGCGGAAGAGTGGCTGCCGGAAGGCTTCAACTCGCTGCTCGCGGCCCAGGCTGTGTTTCCCCTTGTGGCGCAATTCGAGATGTCCGGTAATCCGAAAGAGAACGAGATCGCCGGCGCGGTTCATGACCGGATCGATGCGGCTTGGCCGATCCTTGCCAAACGAGTGCGCGTAATTCCTGAATATGGTCAAATGTTTATCGAAGCTTTCGACCATATTGAGTCAGCCGAAGACGTCACGATCGTTGAGATTGCCAACTCTCTTGCCGCCTTTCAGGCCATCGAATGGCAGAGCTTCGACAGTCCTTTTGACCGCTATCTGGCCGGAGACACAGAGGCGCTCTCGGCGAAACAAATACAGGGTCTCGATCTTTTTTACGGAAAAGCCGGTTGTTCAAGCTGTCATTCCGGAAGTCTTTTGAGTGACCAGAAGTTCCACGCGCTCGGGCTACCGCCTTTTGGACCGGGTAGGACCCGCCGGTTTGACCCGATGGTACGGGACACGGGACGTATGGCCGAAAGCGACGTCCTGGAGGACGCATACCGGTTCCGCACGCCGATGCTGCGCAATGTCGAGCTCACAGCGCCTTACGGGCACAATGGCGCCTATCCAACACTGGAGGGGATCATACGCCATCATCTTGATCCGGACGGCATGCTGGCGAAATGGGACCCAAAACTTGCCGCCCTTCCCTCAGCTCCCTGGTTGGAAGCCATTGATTTTGTGGTTTGGTCGGACAGCCGAGAAATGGCCCGCCAAAGTCTTTTTCGCGACGTTGAGACCATTGACCTTTCTGACAGTGAAATTGATGCTATAGTAGGCTTTATGAAAGCGCTTACAGGCGCAGATTCCGTGACTTTTCCGCCCTTCGGCATTCCAACTTCCGTTCCAAGCGGTCTTCCGATCGACAAATAAGAACAAGGACGAAAAATGATCGACAAGATCAAACACCGGGCTCACGAATTGTTCCCGGGAATAGCGATTGCCGGCCTGGTCGCGATCTCGGCGCAGTTTTTGAACGAGCACTATGGTGCGCCCGCGATGCTGATGGCGATCCTTCTTGGAATGCCGCTGAACTTTCTCTCGGAGGAAAAACGCACTGCAGACGGCATCGCCTTTTCTGCGCGCACGCTGTTGCGGATTGGGGTTGCCTTGCTGGGTGTTCGGATCAGTGTTGATATGGTTCAGGCGCTTGGACTGCCGTTTCTGGCTCTCGTTGTTGCGGGGGTCCTGGCGACCATCGGCTTTTCGCTGTTGATCGGGAACCTCTTTGGCAAGGACCGCTTGTTTTCGTTCCTGTCTGGCGGTGCGGTTGCAATTTGCGGAGCATCGGCTGCGATGGCCATCGGTTCGATTTTGCCAAAACGTGAGCATGCAGAACGGGACCTTGCGTTTACTGTCATCACGGTGACCGTGCTCTCTACACTCGCCATGATCTTCTATCCGATCCTGACCGCCTCACTCGGGCTCGATCGGGATGCAACCGGTGTTTTCCTGGGCGGCACCATTCACGATGTTGCACAAGTGGTCGGCGCTGGCTTCTCCGTTTCGGAAGAAACCGGTGATCTCTCGACGCTGGTGAAGCTGATCCGGGTCACCCTGCTGGCCCCCATCGTGTTGATCGCAGCGCTTATCTTGCGAAAGGGCACAGAACCCGGTGCTGCCCGGCCGCCTCTGATGCCGCTTTTTGTCGTCGCTTTCCTGATCCTTGCAACCTTCAATTCCTTCGGACTGATCCCGGAGATCGTGAAGGATGGGGCAAGCCAGGTTTCCCGCTGGGCGCTGCTCGCGGCGATCGCCGCTGTCGGCATGAAAACCTCGATCCCGAAACTCCTGGAAGTCGGCGGCCCGGCGATCTGGATGGTGGTCACGCAGACGGTGTTCCTGGCCCTGTTCGTGCTCGGCGGGATCTGGTTGATCGGGTGATCTTTCAGCACGGGCCTGAATGTGAGCTGTCGGCCTCCGGCCACCTTGCAGAGTGCTAACGAAATCCGCTTCCCCGGCCTTGAGCCGGGGTCATGCACATCAAAAAGGGCGTTGGTCCCGGCGCAAGGCTGGGACAGCCTAGCGCTCGGTGCTCACCCCCTAGCTTCGCCCGCCTCAAATCCCTATATCCCAGGCAACCACCCATTACTGGGCAACCACCCATCCGCTTTTGCCCCGCCGGGGCTTTTCTTGGGGGCGCGAGTGTGAAATATAGCTCGCACCTCTTCACGGCGGATTTTCTGGCCGGTCCTTGAACGAAAAGGCACACCGGCTCCTGCCTCGAAATTTCGAAAGCATGTTGATGAAAAGCTACATCACTACTCCGATCTACTACGTCAACGGATCCCCGCACATCGGTCACGCCTTCACCTCGATCATGGCCGACATCCTGAAGCGGAACCGTCAGGCGCTGGGGTATGAGATGATGCTGTCCACCGGCGTCGACGAACACGGCCAGAAGAACCAGGAAGCGGCCGAGGATCTCGGCATGCCTGTGACCGACTATCTCGACATGCGCTGCAAGGAATTCCGCGATGTGTTTGAGCAGCTCGGCGTTGAGTTCGACTATTTCGTACGCACGAGCCGTGAGGGCCACAAGACGGCTGTCGCGGAGATGGAGCAGCGCATCTTCGACAAGGGCCTTATCGTCAAGAAGCAGTACACCGGCATCTACTGCAAGGGCTGCGAGGAGTTCAAGAAGGAAAGCGATCTCACCGAGGACGGCCAGTGTCCGCTGCACCCGACCATGAAGGTCGAGCAGACGGACGAAACCAACTACTTCCTGAAAATGGAACCGTTCCGCGAAAAGCTCCTGAAGCACATCGACGAGAACCCGGATTTCGTTCAGCCGGAGCCGTTCAAGAACGAGCTGAAGAAGATGCTGGCCGAGCCGCTGGAGGATCTGTGTATCTCCCGGCCGAAAACCCGCGTCACGCTCGGCGTGGATCTGCCGTTCGATCCGGATTTCGTTACGTATGTCTGGTTCGACGCGCTTGCGAACTACCTGACCAACATCGGCTGGCCGGAAGACGGCTACCAGGCCTGGTGGGCGGAATGCGAGCACATGATCGGCAAGGACATCCTGAAGCCGCATGGCGTCTACTGGCCCTTGATGCTGATGGCAGCTGATCTGCCGTTGCCGAAGAAGCTCTCGGTGCACAGTCACTGGGTGGGCGCCGGCGGCGTCAAGATGTCGAAATCCATCGGCAACGTGGTTGATCCGATCGAGGTGATGGACAAGCTCGGCGTCGATGCGCTGCGCTGGTATCTTGCCCGGCACATGCGCGCGGACAGCGACAGCCAGATCTCGGTCGATCTGATCACCCATGCTTACAACTCAGAACTTGGCAACAAGATCGGCAACCTCTTGTCCCGAGTTGCGAAATTCTCAAACAAGAATTTCGACGGCAAGGTGCCAATGCCGGGCGCTCTGACGGCCAAAGATGAGGCGCTGCGCAACACCGTTGTCGAGGCTGGCAAGGCGTTCTCCGGCTGGATCAATCTGCAGGATATTCCGGCAGCGACCCAGCAAATCGTCGATGCGGCTGTGGCCATGAACGAGTATATCGACCAACAGGCTCCGTGGTCTCTCTTCAAGAACGAAGAGACCCGCGAACGCTGCGCAACCGTTCTCTATGTCACGCTCGATTGCCAGCGCATCCTGTTCGAGGCGTTGACCCAGGTCATCCCGGGTTCAGCCGCCCGAGCGCTTGGCATGCTCAATGCGCCACAGGCTGCAACGCCCTGGGCGCCGGAGCTGGACAAGCTGGCAGGTGGCACAGAACTCGGCGAGATCGACGCCCTGTTCCCCCGGGTCCAGTAAGGCTCAAACTTCCAAACAGAAAACGCCGATCCGAATGGGTCGGCGTCTGCCTGTTGACAAACCTCACTCCTCTCATTTGTCATCCTCGGCCTTGTGCCGAGGATCCATATTTCTCAATGTGTTATGGATGTTCGGAACAAGTCCGAACATAACGCCGGAGGGCAAATCGGACTTTGTCAGTTTTCTAACGCCGCTCCTTATGGGTCGGCGTTTTATTGCTGTCATTTGCGGACGGGCTCTCGGAGCCCTGCCGCTCAGAACTTGTATTTGCTCTCGATCAGCAGGCCATAACGCTGATAGGTCTGGCTCTGGTCAAGTTCATAATCCGAATGCAGCCACCAGTACCGGCCGCCAACTCCTATGTCCCAATTTTGGGTCACGGCGACGTTCAAAGTGGCATCGGCTTCAAACCCGTAGGTGTATTCGCTTTCGATTTTGCGAACATTGTCTTCGACCTGGTTGTACGCCCAGGGCACAGCCGCCGCCTCCAATGCCCAAGCGAAGCGGTCATTGAATTGGCCGTCAGCTGAGACGCCGACGCGAAATGCATGAAACTTGTTGGAAACGCGAGCATCGACTGTGTTGTAAGATGCCGAATGAATGTCGCTCAAATACTGATAGCCGACCAAGGCATTGATCCGGGCTGAGTTGTTGGAAAACCGCCGGAACTCCCAGCCACCGTCGAGTGTAAGATACCCTAGATTTGTCGTATTCCATCCGTTCGACTCAAGTCCGAGCGTTGATTGAGACCCATCTGTGTTTTTACCAAGCCCGACGTAACCTTTAGTGAAAAATCCTGATGACGTATCTTCAAGACGCCCCATGAATTCGATCGTGTGCCCTGTAACATTCTCGTTCTCAATCCGGGCATTAGCACCTTTGACGTCAGAAGAGCCCTGGCTGTACCAATAACGAAGCCCGATGGAGCCGCGCAGCGTTGATGCGGTGTAGACCTCGCCTGACATGCCTGGATCATATGGAAAAGGATCTGCGGCCATGGCAGAACCGGCCGCCGTAATGGCCGAAAGAATTGTAACTACACTGGTCTTCATGAGCTGACACGCCATTTGGATTTGCCGAAGGCCACCTTCGGATTTCACCCTACAGTTGTGCGCGCAGTATGGTTAATGCTGTGTAAAAATCCGGAGCAGTCTACAACTTGATGTTGATAAACTCACGCAAGCTCCAGCCGCACAATAATGGCACAGCCTCAGCGCTCCGCGATTGCCAAACGGACGGCAAGACCGACGAAGACAACACCTGCCAACCGGTTGAGCCAAACCTGCGCCGATGGGGAACGTTTCAGATATCCTCCAAGAGAGCCGGCTCCGAGTGCAACACCGCCAAAAACGAGGATCGTTGCAATGATAAAGAGCCCCCCGAACATAAGGATCTGAAGCGGGACAGAGCCGCGCGCGGGGTCCGCAAACTGCGGCAGAAACGCGAGAAAGAAAATCGCGACTTTGGGATTGGTCACGTTCATGATGATGCCACGCACATAGAGTGCTGGCAGAGATATTTCCGGAGCACTGTTCCCGTTGATCTTGCTGCTACCGGCCCTGAATGCCTGCACTGCCAGATAAACGAGATAGGCTGCCCCTGCGAACTTGAGCAGCGAAAAGGCGAGAGCAGAGGTCTGAAAGATCGCGGCAACACCCAATGCAACGGCAGCGCTGTGAAAGATGAGACCCGTGCACAGCCCCAACGTCACGACAAGGCCGGCAAGCCGTCCATAAAGGGCCGACTGCGTCAAAACGAAAATATTGTCGGGCCCCGGCGCCAGACCCAAGGCAATGGCCGCAACAAAAAATACACCAAGCACGTCTACCGGAATCATTAGGGTCTCCAATCGTTCGTTCACCTTTCGCCGGTTAAACTTCACCGGTCAAGGTCAGGGAAAACAAAGACAGTTTTGCCTTTGGGTCCCCCGTCTGTTGGTGTATTCAAGGGCGACGGTCCAGCACCCGCCGATCTTCAGGAGGTTTTTTGAGCTCACCGGACGCCATGCAGCCTGCCATCGCAAGCCTCGCAAAGACGTGCGAAGCAATCGCGAACGGCCGCTATGATGATGTGGATGGCCTCTTTGACATCATCACAGATAAACATGTGCCTGAGAGCATCCGCGCGCTTGCCGAAACGTTTTCCAGCATGGTGGTGCAGGTCGAGGCCCGGGAATTCCATTCCGGCCAGCTGATTGAGGACTTGACCGAAACACGGCGTAAACTGGAACTCGCCGAAGCTCAGCTCCGGAAGGAGAACCAGGAACTGAAAGTCCGCCTCGACAAATTCGAAGTCGCCTATGACGAAGAAGAAGCCAAGATGGAGGTGGAGAAAGTCGCTGATACCGACTACTTCCGCACGCTTCAGGCCCGCGCAAAGTCGATGAGATCAAAGTATAAAAAGCAGCCTTGAGGCTTCTTTAGACTGAAAGAATTCCTGTGACCAAAATCATTTCCACCCACTCCTATCGCGGCGGCACCGGTAAATCGAACGTGACAGCGAACATCGCTGCGAGCCTTGCCCTGCGCGGCCACAAGGTCGGGATCGTGGACACGGATATTCAGTCACCGGGCATTCACACGCTCTTTCATGTCGACCTGAACACGGTGACGCATACGCTCAACAACTACCTGTGGGGCTATTGCGGCATCAAGGACACCGTTCTGGACATTACAGACGGTGTCAAAGGGCCGGACGGCGAGCCGTCGATCACCGGGCCGGGCAAGGTCTTCTTCATTCCCTCCTCGATCAAGACCGGGGACATCGCGCGGATCGTGAAGGAGATGTATGATGTCGAAGCCCTCAATCGCGGGTTCATGGAATTCTGCGATACCATGGATCTCGATTATCTTCTGATCGATACCCATCCGGGCGTGAACGAAGAGACTCTACTGTCCATAGCGATCTCCGACACGCTATTGTTGATCTTGCGTCCGGATATTCAGGACTATCAGGGAACCGCGGTGACACTGGAGCTTGCCCGCAAGCTGGAAGTGCCGCAGTTGTTTTTGGTGGTCAACAAGGCCCTGGAAACCTTCGACTTCCAGGATCTGTCCCAGCGGATCTTCTCAAATTACCGGACGCCTGTTGCAGCGGTCCTGCCGCTCTCAACCGACCTTATTCAGATCGGCAGCACCGGCCTCATCCGCACTCTGCACCCGGACCATGCATTCACCCGGTCGATCGAGACGATTGCGGACTCAATCGAATGATCCACTGTATGGTTTAATCGAAGAGTGCAGCCCGGAACGTACTGACATCCGCTAGCCGGTCTTCGCGCTTGAATGCCAAGGCTTTCTCAAGAGCCTGCCATACGTCGGCATCCAGCCCTTCCAGAGGCTCAGGCACCATGTTTTCCCGGGCAGCCTGATCCGAGCCTTTCAAAGAAAATGGATGTCGTCCAGCGAGGACCTGATAGGCAATACAGCCCAGCGCGAACACATCATCGCGCGGATCCCGCGGTGCCTTTTGAAACATTTCCGGACTTGCGTAGGACGCGGTCAAAGCACTGCCGAGCCCATTATCGGCCATGTCAGCGGTCGTAACGGCTGCGAGACCGAAGTCGAGCAATTTGACCACACTGTTATCGAGAACAAAGATGTTCCCCGGCTTCAAGTCGGAATGGACGACATTCTGGCTGTGGGCATAAATGAGACCGTCGCAGATCCCTTGCAAGATTGGCAAGGCTTCCTTTGCGGGCAGCGAATGGCCCAGCGCTGCGGATAGCTTCCGGTCGAGTGTGGTCCCGCGCAACAGTTCCATCACGATAAAGACCTCACCGCCGTCCCGGTCGAAATCATAGATCGTGGCAATGTTCGGATGCGCGAGCGCCTGCGCCTTGCGGGCCTCCGCCTCCAGCTGGCGCAAGGCGCCCGTATCGGACCGGATCTCATCGGTCAGAAGTTTCAACGCCACATATGGCTCGTCGTGCCCAGCCTCCAAGCGGCGCCGGTCGACGGCGGCATAAACGACGCCCATGGCACCGCGGCCAACCTCCCGGTCGAGAACAAACCGGTCGCGCAATAATGTCCCCACGCCCGCCCGCTCTGCTCCGGCGTCCGCGAGCGAGTTCAGATCGGCCGCCCCTCCTGACTGTCCGGCAGCCGCCTTACGGGCATTCGTGCGCAGCCGTGCACTTTTGTAGCCTGTCAGAAACTGGTCGAGTTTCCCCGATTGCGCTTCGCCAGCAGTTTGATCGCCGCCGCTGGTCCGGGCTTTCCGGAAATCCTTGAACCCGTCGACTATCGACCCGAGGACAACATCATCGACCTTGTTGCGCATGTCATCGCCCGCCTGTGCCGGCGGGTCAGTCAGATATGGCAAGGGAGGCAGGTACGGCGATTGCCCGGGAGGCTTTGACTGAGCCGTTGAAGACGCCCGACCGATCACGCCATTGGGGATAGTCGGTTCATCCAGATCGTCTTCGGCCGCAGGGTTTGCGGTTCCGCTCGCGATTGCAGCCGGGTCTGTGGGCGCTGCCGGTCCATCGGAGTCGTTTGACCCGCCGCCTGGGGGCAGTTGTGTCCGAATAATCTGGGCAAGGTCGTTGGGCAGACGCCCGCTTTCAACAGCTTGTCCGAGGGTTGCATGAACGTCGGCCGCATGTGAATCAGAGCGATGAAACACCTCCTTCAGCCCGTGAAGAAGCGCATCGTAGGACAAGCGGCCGGACACAAAGGCTTTGACCAGTGAATCGGGACCTTCACCAGTGGCATCCTGTTTTTTCGCGCTAAACCCAAAGAGTTTCAGACTACGGTGTCTCCTGATGGCCCGACCACTGTCAGAAGCCAGCCGGACGGGTAATGTTGTAGCGGTTCAGCTTTTCAATAATGGTGCGCCTGCTTACTTTCAGTAAACGCGCCGCATTGGTTTTATTCCAACCAGCTTCCCGCATTTTAGCCTCGATGACCAGTGCTTCATACTGGCCAACAATGGTTTTCAAATCCCCCTCGGGGATCCCGCTCGGCATCGGCGCTGCACCACCATTCATGGGCCCCGTCAATTCCAGCGGAAGGTGCTCCAGCTGAATGGGATAACCGGCTTCTGCCATCAAGCGGGCCCGGTCCAAAATGTTCTTTAGTTCGCGGACATTGCCGGGATAGCTCCAGCACAACAGAGCGTCGAGCGCGTCGGCTGACACGATCGGTACGGCCGTTCCCGCTTTGGCAGCGCCTTTTTTCAGGAAATGATCAATGAGTTTCGGAATGTCAGAAGGACGTTCCCGCAAAGGTGGCAAACTGATCGGGAAGACGTTCAGGCGGTAAAACAGATCCTTCCGGAATTCGCCTTCCGCGATTTTTTCTTCCAGATTGACGTTTGTCGCCCCGACGATTCTGACATCGACATGTTCAGTTTTTGTCGCTCCAACCCGCCGGACTTCGCCTTCCTGCAGCAAACGCAGGACCTTCGCCTGTAACGCGAGTGGCATGTCACCGATTTCGTCGAGGAACAGCGTACCCTTGTGTGCCTCATGTGCGAGGCCTGCTTTATCCGTTTGCGCGCCTGTAAACGCCCCTTTGACGTGTCCAAAAAGCTCACTTTCAAGAAGCGCTTCGGGGAGTGCCGCGCAGTTCTGCACGACAAATGCCTGGTCCGACCGGTCACTGGACTGATGGATGAAACTTGCCATCATTTCCTTGCCGGTCCCTGTTTCCCCACGCACCAGGATCGGAACATCGGAGTTGGCCGCCTTGCCAATCAGGGTGATGGCCTTTTCGATCGGCGGGCTGTCTCCAACGAGCCCTTGTGGTTTCTGCTTTTTGACCGGAGCCGGCTGCGCCTTGTCTTTCGTCAGCTGGCGCGGCAGCTCCTTCATGTAGCGATCGAACTGTTTCTTGAGGCGCGTGTTTTCCTCATGCATACGGGTGTTCCAGATGCAGATCCCCGCATGGATGGACAGTGCCTTGAGCTGCTTCAAAACTTCGTCGCCGATAGCCCCGGTTTGGCCCTCTGCATTGCGTGGGTTGATCAGCTGGAAGATGCCGATGGACCGGTCCCTTAGAACCGTCATCGGCACAATGACCAAGGACTGTGTTTTGGTTCCACACAGCCGGTCATCTTCCTCGATGCGGGAAAAGTCATATCCGACCGCTGAGGTGATGTCGGCGATGTTGATCACGGTGCCGGTGGAGACGACGAGCGCGGCTGGAGCCTGCAGGTTCGGCATCATGTCATCACCGTAGATGGAAACACGCTCCCCTGTTGCCGCAGTGGCGACAACACCGTGGTAGCGAGACGCCGTGCGGTGCAAATGCTGCCCCAGTGTATCGAGTGTGTAGATCGACCCGCCCTCGGCGCGCGAGATCTTGAGCGCTGAGTCCAGCACGAGCTCCAGAACAGTTTCCACCTGCTCAGCTCCCGCCAGCGCCTCGGTCAAATCCAACAGGTCATCGAGTATCATTCGGTTTCCGCCTGCACAGATGTGAACTCATCCCCCGGGCAGCAGTATGCCCGCCCGGAAGCCATTTGTGTTCATGTTTGCAGGCGGCGCCTTTGCCGGCCTGTCTTTGCAAGATCATCAGCTCAGGCTGTAGGTAAAGTGGCCCGGCTCGCCAACATCAATGGTCGCTTTGGTAAAGTCTGTTCCGTCGCCGCCCATTTTTGTCAAAAGCTCGGTGGAGAGCTCCGGCAAGATCGTGCGGTTGACGATGTGGTCGATGTTCCGGGCACCGGTTTCAACTTCCGTGCAGCGCGCGGCAATCGATTTGACGACTTCATCGGAATATACCAGTTCCATCTTCTGGTTTTCACGCAAGCGCTTGCCGACCTTGTTCAATTTCAATCGGACAATCTTTTCAAGCGGTTCGCCTATCAGCGGATAGAACGGCACGATCTGCATCCGCGCCAGTAGTGCCGGCTTGAAATGCGCGCTCAGGATCGGGCGGCAGGCTGCCACCAGCTCATCGACGTCCGGCTTGTTTGGCAGCGAGCCCATTTCGGTCAGAACATCTGTGGCCAGGTTGCTGGTCAAGACAACAATTGTGTTCTTGAAGTCGATCTGGCGCCCTTCCCCGTCCGACAAGACACCCTTGTCGAACACCTGGTAGAAGAGGTTCATCACCTCAAGGTCCGCTTTTTCAACTTCATCCAGAAGCACGACAGAATAGGGCCGCTGGCGGACAGCTTCGGTCAGGACACCGCCCTCGCCATAGCCGACATAGCCCGGAGGAGATCCAACAAGTTTCGATACGGTGTGTTTTTCCTGGAATTCCGACATGTTGATGGAAATCAGGAAGCGCTCGCCGCCGAACAGCTGGTCCGCGATTGCCGTTGCCAACTCGGTTTTACCAACACCCGATGGGCCGACAAACAGGAAGACGCCCATCGGCGCGTCAGGGTTCTGGACCCCGGCTTTCGCAGTCCGCAAGGCTTCATCGACAGCCTGAATGGCGTGGTCTTGACCGATCACCCGCGCCTGGAGGTTCTGGGAGAGCTTCAGAACGGAATCAGCTTCGTTTTCAACCATGCGTCCGAGCGGAACACCGGTCCAATCGGATATCACCTGACCAATGGCTTCTTCGGTGACTTCAAATGACACAAGCGGATCACCGTCCTGGGCTTCTTTCAGGTCCTTGGCGATTTCCGCGTACTTCGCCTTCATGGCTTCGATGTCAACTGGGCCATCGGCTGCGGCTGCCTCGTCGCCGTCGCCTGCATCGGCCTCCGCATCATCGGAAGTCTCGTCGCCCGCTTCGCTGGACGCCTCTTCCTCTGCGGCCGGCTCGTCCCCCTCAAGGCTGAGGCCGAGGTCATGGCGGAGTTTCAGGATCTGATTGACCAGATCCAGCTCCTTTTGCCAACGGGCCGTCAGCTCAGCGATTTCCGCTTCGACTGTCTTGATCTCAGCGTCGATCTCTTCAACTTGCGGATCATCGGGCGCAAAATCGGCCTGCGAATCCCGGGTCAAGGATCCGAGCGCCCGGTTCAACTCACCTAGCCGCTTCTCCTTCAGCTCGATCACGAACGGCTTGGATGACAAGGACAGCTTCACGCGCGCACAGGCGGTGTCCAACACATCCACAGCCTTGTCTGGCAGCTGCCGGCCAGAAATGTAGCGCGCGGAGAGTTTTGCTGCGGCTACAACGGCATTGTCGCGAATGTAGACGCCGTGGTTCTTTTCATAAGCACTGCGCAGGCCGCGCATGATCGTGATTGCTTGTTCCGGGCTCGGCTCGTCCAGCTTCACCAGCTGGAACCGACGCTCAAGTGCCGGATCCTTTTCGAAATACTTTTTGTATTCGCTCCAGGTGGTCGCCGCGACGGTGCGCAATTCACCCCGCGCCAGAGCCGGTTTCAAAAGGTTTGCAGCGTCCGCACCACCGGCAGAGCCTCCTGCACCAATCAGCATATGCGCTTCATCGATAAACAGGATGATCGGTTTCGGCGACGATTTGACCTCGTCAATGATGCCCTTCAAGCGGTTTTCGAATTCGCCCTTCACACCGGCGCCGGCCTGCAGCATGCCGAGATCCAGACCGATCAGCTCAACATTCTTGAGCATATCCGGCACGTCGCCCTCGGCGATCTTGACCGCAAGCCCCTCGACCACCGCGGTCTTACCAACACCAGGTTCACCGACACAGATCGGGTTGTTTTTCCGGCGGCGTCCAAGAACGTCGATCATCTGCTGAATTTCGCGATCCCGGCAGAACACCTGATCAATCTTGCCCTCACGGGCAGCCTGAGTAAAGTTCGTGCAGAAGCGGGCGAGCGCGCTGTCTGGGCTCATTCCAGGCGCGACGGACGGCGCCTTGTCGTCACCACCAGGTGCTGCGGTCAGGCCTGCAGTGGTTTCCTCAGAATTCCCGATGATGTCGTAGAAGTCCTTTTTGAACCCGGCAAAGGAGATGTCTTCCATGTATTGCAGCCAGCGGTCGTCACCGTAGCGGTTCGGCTGCGCGAAGATCGTGGCCAGAAGGCTGCCGGAGCGGACCTGATCCAGGTCCAGCTCAACGGAGCTCACCAGCCACGCATCGGAAATGAGTTCGACCAGGAGCGGGGAAAACACCGGACGGCCTTGATTGCCGGTCTTCATGCTTTCAAGGACGCTTTGAAGCCCCTTCCGCATGACCGCAGGATCAATCTCGAAGTGTCTCAGCGCGCTTTGAACGTCATGCTGGCTGTCTTCCACAAACACGTGCAGCACATGTTCAATGGAGACTTCATAGTGCCCGCGTGTCACCGCCAGGCCCGCAGCACCTTCCAGCGCGCGTTTCGAATAGGCGTTCAGACGGCCGATGAGGCGGCGAAGATCAAGGTCGAGCACGGTGAGCAACCCCCAAAATTATGCACGGACGTGCATTGTTCCCAACTGTTAGCGGCCTTTAATGACAGGCGTGTCATAAGAACGCTTCAAGCTTACGCAAAGAGACGTTTCCCGCACAATGCGGAATGAGCTGAATTAATCGTACAAACGTTAAAAAGAATGCCGCCCCGTTTCCGAAGCGGCATTCCATCAACAATTCTATGATGACACCGAAATTAGGTGACCGGAGCGCGCCAGTCGTCAGAGGCGGATGTGCCGGCCTTCTCGTGGGTCCACTCAGCCTTGCGGTAAGTGAAGGACCACTGCTCCTGATCGCCACGGGACGAATTCGCATCATCCAGAACATCCGGCAAAATGGTCTTGCCTTCAACCAGGACTGCATCGGTGTACTTGATCGTGTAGTAGTGCTCCTGAACGCCAGAAGTAGATGTGCGCCAGAAGTTGATTGTGATCTCCAGGGACTCACCGGTGGCCAGAGCCTGCCACATCAGCGGAGACGCCTTGTCCAGCGGCTTGATGATGGTGGTCGGCTGGTGGCGGCGGGTGCCGATGGCGGTACCGGAGTTCGGGTCACGCGGAACAATTGCGTTGCTCTCGAACTTGTAGACCAGGGACTCACTCTCGTGGCCTTCCTGCCAGTTGTTGCCGATGGAATCAGCCGTCGTTGCATCTGCGGTGATGTCCCCTTGGGTGGAACCGCTGATCGCCATGTATGCTACGTTTGCCATTTTTCCGTCTCCCGTATGTGAGCTTTCGAAATTCCGGTAGGAGGATGTTCGCCTCCAACGCCCTACACATCGCAAGCAGCGTGCCAAATCGGAGGTTTGTCAAATTTTTTCATATTTATCAATATCTTATGCTCGATATTTTCCGATTTAAGAAAGTGTTAAACTGTGCAGAAAACTGCACAGTACCGGACCTGGTGTGCAATTCTCTGCGCATTCTCCTTGTGATTTGCGTCACATTCCGCGCGCTGTTTTACGGCCTGCTTCCAATTCGCACGCGACACGCTCTTTGAAATCATTCACTTTTTCCAAAAAACGTTAGAGCACCCTCAATCCAGATGTGCAGATATTAGACAATTGACCCAAGGTAGCCGGTCCCTCACCTTGCTTGGAAAGGACCTGTATGAATGTGATGATATTGTAACTTTTGCGGGACACTGTCTGCGTCCTATAGATTACAGGCTCCTATCGATCGAATGGCCCTTCATTCGATGAAGTAACAAACGCAACGGAGAAGGCCTTTGCCAGCTATCATTAAACCATCCCGGGTTTCGGTAGCGCACCAAACGGACCCCACGAAGGACGGAGCGCTGACCACAGTGTCGGCTTATGCTCTGTTTGACTTCGAGGAGCCCGGCCGGCTTTTGACCGAGCAAGCGCTTTGGCCAATGGTGACAGAGCAAATGCCCAACGGTGCCATCTTCGACAAGGGCCAACTGAAGCCCAAGGGCGAAGTGATTATTGCAGGCAATGCGCTATCACCGACAGACGCCCCAATTGAAGGCATCCGTGTCTCTGTTCGGTTTGACCGGTTTCATAAAGAGCTCGCCGTTTTCGGCGATCGCGTTTGGCAACTGACGGACCAGGGCGTGCAAATGAGCCGTCCGGTTCCGTTCCTCAAAATGCCGATTGGCGAAGCGCAGGCCTTTGGCGGCCCGAACTACACACCGAATGCGCGTGGCAAAGGACACGGGGCAAGGAGCATTCTGGAGGCCGGGTACGATGCGCCGCTTCCGAATGTTGAAGATCCCGCACGGCTGATCAAGGCGCCGGATGACCAACCCGTTCCAGCTCATTTCGGACCAATCGCTGCGGATGACGCCGCACGCCTGAAGCATCTCGGCACGTATGATCAGCATTGGATCGACCATATCTCCCCGCTGAAACCGGATGACTTCAATCCGCTCTATCACTGCGAGGCGCCAGAGGATCAACGGTTCGATGGTTTCTTTGAAGGCGGGGAAACATTTTCGATCACCGGCATGTCGCGCGGTGAGGCATCCGTTGGCGGACAACTGCCCCGCCTGACCGCCCGGTGCTTCTACAAGCTGACCGATACAAATGAGCTCATCGAGACAACGATGCGCTGCGATACCGTCACGATTTTTCCGAATGTTCAAAAGGCCGTTCTGACATTCCGTGGCCTTTTGCGTGGCACAGACCGGTTTGCAGAAGACATTGCGGCCATCATGGTCGGCCTGGAAGAGACGGATGCCGTCAGCCGGGATGCTGCCTACTATGCTGATGTCTATCAGAAACGGACATCAAAAGACGAAGCGCACAAATATGCGCTGGCCGACTATCAGTTGATGCCGGATGTCGATCCGGCAATCCTCAGCGCCAAGCGCGAAGCCAAACTGGAAAAGGCTGCGGCCGACCGGCAGAAGTTCATGGACAACCAGAACTGGGCAGCGCGCAAGATGCTGGAAGATGAGGGCCTGCCAGGTGACCTCGTCCCGCCGCCCAAGTCAGACATCATCGATGATATTCCTCTGGTTGCCCAGCCCACCCCGGAAGAACTTGAAAACGGCGACCTGGATCTGGCCGCCCTTCTGGATGACGTCAAAGCGGTTGAAGACGCCCTTTTGGAAAAACGCGACCGCGAAATGGCCAAAGCAGAGCTTCAGCGCCGGGCCATTGTCGCAGCAACACCGCCCAAGCTGCTGCCGCCACACGCCAAGAAACCAATTGTCGATGACGCTTTCATAGCCCGATTTTCAGATCTTGAACTCGACCCGGACTTAGCATCCGGCCTTCAGGAAGTCACAGGCCAACTGACGGCCCTGAAAGATCGCTCACCCTCCGGTCCGTTTGCGGGACTGGACGACAATCCCGACGCTGCCGGGGCATTGGATGAAACGTTGGCGGGCATCTTCGGCGAACCGCAAGCCCCATCGGAAGAGGACATTGAGCTCGCGTACACCAAGGCGGTTGCCCGGGCGATGAAGCAGCCGGAAGGCAGCATCCTGGCCGACGCCCGCAAGGCCATTGACGAAATGGACTTGTCCCAGCTAGAGGGCTTGGACGAGGCCATGAAACCGCCAGCAGACGCCATTGACGACCAGTTCAGTGCGATGATCGGGGAGCTGGCCGAAGCCACGCCTGCGCCCGCAGCAAAACAATCTTCGTTCGAAGACCTCTTGGCAAGTCAACCAGATGACATGCCGATGGACGACCTGACTGCCAAGCTGGAAGAAGGGCTGTCCAAACTCGACTCCCCCATCATTCCGAAAGACAAGCCGGGTGAAATGCTTGAAACCCTTTTGGAGCGGGTTGAGAGCATGCAAGCAGACGGACCGCAGCCGCCTGAAGGCCAAACACCGTCTGAGACGGCCCTGGCGTCGGTGGCAACGGCCAAGGACCGTATGGACGAGGCGGAAGAGACCATGGAAGACTCCATGGCAACAGCCCGCCAGCAATCGCCTGCCCCGTTGTTTCCACTTGAGGCCTTGCCCGAGGGGGTTCCGATCCGTCTCGGTGCGTTTGTCACCGGAAAACTGCGCGATGGCCACGATTTCAAAGGCGCCGATCTTGCTGGCGCAGATCTGCGCGGCGTTGATTTCAGCGGCATGGATCTTTCCGGAACATTCTTCGAGCAATCAGACCTGACAGACGCCCGGTTCACCGGCTCGAACCTGACAGGTGCTGTCTTTTCCGGGGCAACGCTCACGGGCGTCGACTTTTCAGACTGCGACATGACTCGCGCCAACCTGAACAAGGCAAGCGCACAGGAACTGGCGCTTGACCGGGCAAAACTGCATGACCTCCTGATCATCCAATCGGACCTGTCCGGCTCGACAGGCACCGGAGCAGATCTTGAGAAGGTGCGCCTGATTGAATCCAACATCAACGACATGCAGCTCAAGCAAAGCCGGATCACCGATTGTCAGATCCTGACCGGATCGGCGGACGGATTTAAAGCGACAAGCTCCAAATTGCTCCGGACCATGTTCGTGACCCTATCCATGAAGGGCCTGGACTTAAGCGACAGCGACCTGGAACGCATTGGCTTTATGGAAGTGAAGGCACCGGGGATGCGCGCGATCAACGGCAAATGGTTGTCCGTTGGTATCATGGGCGCAAGCGATCTGACCGGCTCGCGCTTTGACGGACTTCGTGCGACCGAGAGCTCGTTCAACACGGCCGAAATGCCCGAGTGCTGTTTTTTGAGGGCGAGCGGGACCGCTTGCTTCTTCAACGCATGCAACCTGGAAGCCAATGATTTCAGGTTGTCTTCATTCCGCAACTCGCTGTTCGGCCGGTCCAATTTTGCGGGCAGTGATTTCTTCGGGGCCAATCTTTTTGCCGCTGCGCTCACCGGTGTCGATCTTCGGCGCTGCTCGATGCGGGCTGCCAATCTCTTCGCCGCAGACTTGCTTGAGGCCAAACTCGCCAGCTGCGATTTCTCCGGCGCCAACCTTGGCATGACACTTCTGGAGCAACCGACCCATGCCTAAGATGCCGGACAGAAAACCGATCACGTTCGAAGATGTCATGGCGTTCCACGCCCATGAACAACCGATCATGCTCCGCATCGCCTCGGGAATGTCCTTCGCAAACATGAACCTTGCCGGGATTAGGTTTATCGAGTGCGACTTGACCGGGTGCGACTTTTCCGGAGCAACCCTAACGGATGCCCAGATTGTCTCATGCACGCTCAAAGGCGCGCGTTTCAATGGCTGTAATTTGAAAAACACCCAGATCGTGTCCTGCGACATGGACGCGTCGGAAATGCGCGACACGTATGTCGAGCGCGCCCAGATCGTTGCCGGGAACGCCAGCAATTGCAACTTTTCGGGCAGCACGTTCGATCAGGTGTCCTTTGCGCAGCCGGACCTGATGGATGCCGACTTTTCCAAAGCAAGTTTCTACCGGGCGGTCGTTTTGGCATCAGACGTGACGGGCGCCAGCTTCGCAAACGCGGTTCTGTCAAACTTCATGCTGACCGATGCCGATCTGCGGCCGGTGGATATCACCGGCACCTTTATCGACATTGCCGTGTTTGCTGATGCGAACCTCTCCGGGCTCGATCTATCCGGTCAATCCTGGCAGCACTGCACGTTCCACAAGGGCGAATTCAAAGGCACCAATTTGAACGGTGCCAACCTCAGCGCGTCCGTGTTTGCCGAATGTGATTTTGAAGGCGCAAGCCTGCGCGGCGTTACGGCAAATACGACCGGTTTCACGAAAAGCAAACTGGACGGCGTGGATCTCTCAGGCAGCCAGCTGACCATGGCGAACTTTGCCGGTGCCGGTCTTTCCGGAGCCCGGTTCAACAGTTCGCAATTGTTTTCCGCAGTCTTCCAGGAAGCGGATTGCCGGGCAGCACTGTTTGAGCAATGCGATCTGCGTCAGGTCGAGTTCTCGCATGCCGACCTGTCAGGTGCCTCTCTCTCGGCAAGCAATTTTAACCTTACGAAATTTCATGCAGCCAAGACCGAACAGACTGTGATGCTCGGCACATCCGGCAGCCGGATCGAGACCGATACTGATCGTGCGATTGCAGAATTATACCGGCCCGACAAGGTCGCCCTCGACGGCGATGGTGCGGGCCAAGGAGGGACACTCTGATGGTGTTTGTAAACTCACAAGGCCCTATCCCCGGAATGGACTTCTCGGTTCCGGATATCTACCTGCAGACAACACCGGTCGGCCCGGTCCCGATCCCGCTCTTTTCCATGGGCTTCAGGGTGACGGAAATCCCGACCTGTTTCCGCTCACTCATCATGTGCATGCCCGCGCACAATATGACAAACTTGGCACCGGTTACGGTCAGTGGGCCCGGCCCCGGCGTGGCCTCGGGTATGGTGTGTTCCAACAGCCGGAACGTGAAGGGCTCCACCAAACTCTTCCTTCAGTGCATGCCGGCAACCCGCGCACTTTTGGACCCGACGCTGCAAAACGGCGTTTCACCGAATTCTGTCGGAACCACTTTGGTACCGTCACAAATACGTCTGCTGAACCCGAGCCTTTAGGCGGCGCGACGGCAGAAGAGGAGATCAGACAATGAGCAGCGAAGCGATGCAGGGAAAAATGTCGATCACCCTGCCCGGCGTATCGAGCAGCGACGTGTATGTCGAAGCCCTTCACGGTGTTGAGGCCCTGACCGACGGGTATCGGTTTACGACTGATATCGTCTCGAAAGACCCTATCAAGCTCCCAGACATGATGGGCAAGGCCGCCACGCTCACACTGGAGATGGGCGAAGAAAAGATGCAGGCGCAGGGTGTCATTGAAGGCGCAGAGACACGCGACCCGACACCGAACCGCGAGTTCTGTTACCGCTTCGTCATTGAACCTGAACTTTCCATGCTGCGGCACAGTGCCCAGAACCAGGTGTATGGCACGGACAAGGATGTCACCGTCGTTGATATCCTGACCAGCGAGCTGAGCGATGCGAACAAGAAGAACTCGAACACCAGTTCGAGCCGCGTTCCGCGCCAGATCCAGTACGACATGCTGCCGTCCAGCGGGGATTACCCGAAACTGCATTTCGTCATGCAGTACCGGGAGCACGACCTGAATTTCCTGAAGCGCATGTGTGAGCGGTTCGGCATCTTCTTTTCCTTCGATCATTCCAGTGACAAGGAGAAGGTTGTCTTCGGCGACCGGAAGGAGCATTTCACAAAGCTCTCCGGCAAACAGATCACTGAAGAGCTGTCCTATCGCAGCAAAGAACAGGTGATGGGCACCGGCGACTTCGGCATCTGGTCGTTCAACCAGAAATTCATCACCCAAAGCGGCACAGTGGCTTTGCGGGAATACAACGAGGAAACCCCGAAGGTAGACCTGTTTGTCTCTCAAGACGCCAGCTTCCCCGGCCAGGGCATCACCACCCGCTATGGTGAGCACTATGCGACCGTTTCAGAAGGCAACTTCATCGCCAAGCGGCGGGTCGAACTCGTTGAAACGGAACGCCAGCAATTCGTTGGCGAAAGCAACGTTCCGCTCCTGCGCCCGGGATATTTCTTTCAGTTGAAGGACCATCCGATCCGGGATCTTGACGGTCTTTACATCGTAACCGAAGTCACCCACAGCTGCGTCAACACAACGCCGCTCGGCTTCAGTTCGGCCGACATGACGCCTGAACCCTATCGCAACCGCTTTGTCTGTGTTCCGTTCGACAATGGCTTCCGGCCGTCCATTGTCACACCAAAGCCATCTATCCCGGGGTACATTTCCGCAGTGATCGACGGTGAGACCGAAGGAAAGCGCGCTGAACTCGACAGTGCTGGCCGTTACCGCGTCCGGATTCTGGACGAGGAAAGCGGCCTGTCGCAGGGCAAAGCAAGCTATGTCGTTCGGAAAATGGAACCTTATGGCGGTGGAGACGGCTATGGGTCCCACTCCACACTGTTGATCGGCACAGAGGTGTTGCTCGGCTTCCTGCACGGCGATCCGGACCGCCCGGTCATTTTGGGCGCGGTGTCGAACGGGGAGCAGGTCAACCCTGTCACGGCGACAAACCAGAATGTCGCGCACAGAACCCGGACGGCTTCCGGCATTATCATGCAGATCAGCGACGGTTCCGCGTAGGGTCTGCAAAGACCCACATTGGGAGGACATAGAATGTCTTCGGCCTATGATACGCAGATCAATTCCCTGACCGCGGCTTTGTCCGATCTGAACACCTCCCTGAGCAATGTGACGGATAGTGATGCGCTTGTCGAAGACGACACGGGCACTCACTACCAAACCACATACACCTACTTTTACGTCCCAAGCACACCGGGTGCCGCGAATACGTCTGCGGACGACTCAGGCCTTGGCACCCTGCTGCGTCTTGGTGAATACGCCGATGTCGAACAAACCGCCTACAATGCAGGCGCTGATACCTACTCCGCGTATTTTCCGGCACAACACATCGCCGATGAATCGGGTGATGCGATCTACACAAATGCAGCTGGCGGGGGGAAAGGTATCCTCATGGCCTGCGATGGCCGGATCCTGATCCGGGGCGGCGAGAAATTCTACCTGAATCCAAAAGGTGCCATGCACATCCAGTCGGACGAAGGAGCAATCACGATCCAGTCCGGTACTGACACCAACGGCAATGAACAGGATATCAATTTGATCGCCGGCGCCAATGGACTTGGTGATCTCAACACCACTGTCAGGAAAGACACAAAGACGGTCGACGGCGAGCAATACGAGAAAGTCTCAAGTGTCTCGCGCAAATACTACGAAGCAAACAAGTATGAAATCTATCACGCGAATTCGTACAAAGAGATTCATGCCCACACCGATACACGGCATTACGGCACGTACTTCAAAATGTTCTGCGGCGGGAATATTCAGGTCAAAATCGCGGCTGAATTCATATTCAATTTAGCCTTTAGCCTCAATGTCGAGCCGATCACAAAGATTACCTTTTACTTGCTCAAGACCGATATCGGTCTGGTGAAGACAGACATCCTTGCCTGGAAAACCGAAATCAAGGAAGGTGAACTCAAGGTGCTTGGGGCGACGTTCAGATCCAAAGCCGTCAAGGTAGACACGACAGCGACGGAAGCAACCGCAACCCCTGTGAAAGCCAGCACCGGCGGCATCACTGCCGAACAGATCGCCGCAGAATGTGCGAATGTAAACGTCAAGTCCATGATATCATTGTGGGAAGCAAAGATCGCTAGCACGGCGCAGATCTGACAAACCCATCGCCAAAGAGTCGCTTATGAAAAAACAAACATCCCGCAAGGCGGAAACGACAACCAAAACAGCGACACCGCCGCCCGCTCCCGGCAACGGCCTTGAAACCGGCATCGTCAAGGCGCTCCTGACAGAACAGGACGCCATGGTGACCTTGTCGGACGGTGAGCAAATCCATGCAAGCCAAGCCGCCGGTTGTCTTTTGGCTCCCGCGATCGGCGATACGGCTCTGGTTTACCGCGGTGGTGACCAGGCATTTATACTATCGGTCCTGACCCGCGACGCCGATGTATCTGCTGAAATCGGAGTTGCAGGTGCAAAAGAAGTCGCGCTGAAATCCGAGGGGCGCCTCACCGTATCCGCACCGGATGTTCACGTGAGTGCGCGGCGTATGAACGTGCTGGCGGAAAGCGTGACCCAGACCGGAAAGCAATTGATCACCAACTTCACCCGCTCAATGGAAACGCTGGTGGACAAGATGGTCAATGCCCGGACCATCACGACGACTGCGCAAAGCCGCAGCAGCTCGGTCAAAGAGACTGAAACGCTCAAGGCCGGTATTCTGGTTCAGAACATTGACAGCGTCGCCACTCAACACAGCGACATCTCCATGATTACAGCGGAAGAAGATGTCCGGCTTGATGCCAAACGCGTCAGCGTTGGCTAAGATGCTGTTCGGATTAGCAGATTGCGGAAATTGAATGCTCCTAGTTGATGATAGGCTGAAAGCGGCCAAAGACCATGCGTCGGCCGGCCGGCACGATAATGCGGCGCTCCTGTATGAAAGTATTCTGGACGTCTCGCCGGGCCATCCGGAGGCCTTATCCGGTCTGATTGAAACCCGTCTGGCGAACGGCGATCTGGAAGGGGCTCAAACGCTGTTGTCGAAATCGACCGCAGTCACCGGCCAGGACCCGGGCTTTCTGACACTCGCCGCAAAGATCTCAATCATCAGCCAAAAGCCCGAAGACGCTCAAAAACTGGTGGAACGTGCACTTGCCCTTGATCCGTATCATGCCCAGGCAGCGCTCTTGAAAGCGGAGTTTTTGGCGTCGGCCGGCGCCTTGTCGGAAGCGGAAGACCTTCTGAACACCGTTCGGAGCCGAAACACCGGCGACACTGATATCCTGCTTGGCATATCGCGGCTTTACTATGCCTATGGCCTGTTCTCTCCGGCTCTGATGATCGCCCAGGAAGCCTTGAGCAATGCACCGGACGACAGCAACCTGTCAGCTTTTGTCGGCCAAATCCTGACGGCGCTCGGCGACCACGGAAAAGCCACATCGTTTTTTGAAGCAGCGCATCTGAAAGAACCGACAAACCCGGAATTCATGCTGTCGCTTGCCAACAATGCTGCCGCGATCGGTCAATCGAGCGAAGCCTTGCGGATCGCCGGCCGCGCCAAAGCCCTTTTCCCGGATCTGATGCCCGCCTGGCTCAGCTACATCAAGATCAAGGCGGAACGCGGAGAAGCATTTGAAGCCTTGCGGGAGTTTGCTCCGGTCGCAAAAGGCGCCAAGGACCGGATGGAAGCAACTCTAACGCTGGGCACGGCCTATCGGCTGGCGGGAGAGCCGGAAAAGGCCATACAGCTGCTGGAGCCACTGATGGCCAATGCAGCAGGCATGAAGGATGCGGTCCGGGGCCGGCTCTTCAGCATCTTGCGCGATGCCTTCCTGTCGACCGGACAAATTGAAAAAGTGCCGTCAACGCTCGAACAGCCGGTCGTTGCGACCTTGAACGGCGGCCAAAGTGGAGACACAAATCCTGACGTGTTGAAGCAACTGGTCAGTGAAGCCGTCATGGTCATTGACCCCGGTCTGTCCAATCTGGAATTCATGGTGCTTGCACGCTTTCTGGACCAAGCGGGCCGCGACAAATCTGCTCCGCTAGCCGGTCCTTCGACCTTGTCCCAGCTGTCCGGCTTTTTCGGATACAACAACTATCTGCCGAACGACGCGCCGAACGGCAATGCTGAGCAACCTGCTGCTCCGGTAACCCTTCCAATTTCTCAGATCCTCGGATTGCCGAATGATTTGCGGGGTGGCGTAACCGGGCCCTGTCCGTATCTGCCGGTCAAACAGGAGCTTTTAAAACGTTGGCAGGACGCCCTTTCTGAATTTCCGAAGCCGTGGATCGGGATCGCCTGGAACGAAGCGCAGCCCGGCCTGACACTTGATACATTGCTGCCCGCGTTGCGATCCTTGCCTGGCACGTTGGTCAGCACAGTTTGGGATCACAGCCGCAGACAATTGTCTGGGCATCAAGGAATTATTGATGCGGGCGCGCACATCAAACGCCTCGACGATCTTGCAGCTCTGCTGCACGCACTCGATTTTGTTGTGGGGCCAGACGGAATAATCCTGCATGGTGCCGGGGCTGCAGGCACACCGGGACTGGTTATCGCGCAGTACATGTCCCCGTGGTATTGGTACGCTGAAACAAATCGAAGCCTTTGGTATCCGAGCATGGACGTTCTGAAGGCACCACGCTTTGGCCATTGGGCAACGCTCATCCCGGAGCTGACGGATGACATCCATGCGCGCATAGACAACCGGCTGGCGTCGACCGGCGGGCAAACGGAGGAAACATCATGAGTGCCTGGCGGCCTGCGACACAAGAGCCTGATTCCTTGCATGCCTGCATTTACGATTACCTGCGCAACCGCACGCCACAAGTTTATCTGGACGGCAAGTCGGAAGCCAAATCACTTGGACAAACAACAGAGATTATGAGCAACGGGCAGAAGCTAACGCTCGATCTCGTCGTGACGCCGGTCGGCAGCGGTCAATGGTCTTCGCGCCCTATCGTCGAGTTTGCAGTGACCGGACATGTCGCGGACCGCGCGGCGGGCTATAGTGTCGACGGACGGGTGGTGATTGATCAAAAAACCCTCGCGTTTCTGGCGATTGAGGCGACACCGACCCGCGTGAATATCAGATAACCGGAAAGGACCGGTCCATGGCTCAGGACGATGAGACCCCCACCGGCATCAAGTCGTTTTCCGTTGGCTTGGGCGATGGGACGCCGCTGCCTCAGGACAGGCAACCGCCACCGCCCTACCGTGTTCTGATTTTTGGCGACTTCGCAACGTCCGTTGCCGGTCTTCAGGAAATCACCGGAAAGGATATCTCGGAGCTGATCAGCGAACTCGCGCCATCCCTGACGGTAGAGGCCCAAAACATCCTCGGGACGCTCCCGGCCACCTTGATCGAAGATATGTCTTTCAAACGTCCGCGGGACTTCAAACCCGCTTCCGTTAGCAAGGCGCTTGAGTTTCGCACCACGATCAAGACTGCCATGGCAATGGGCGGCGTGTCCGGACTGACCGATCATGGACAGCGTTTCGATGTGCTCTTGAACGCAGCCAAATCATCGAGTGCGCATTCAGCTCCGGAAACGCCCGCATCTCGTGACGCAGCTCCCAAACCCCAGACATCGGGATCTCCTGCTTCAGATCCAAAATCAGACGAAGATGATGGACTGGATGCTCTGTTCTCGATGGTCGAAGCACCGAAAAGATCGGCGGACAGTGAAGTCACGCAGGACCTTGCAAAGCACGCCGTCCAGGCGTTCCTGTCCCAGACCGCCAGTGGTGAACCGCGCAAACCTGCGCCGTCCACACCTGCACATGCCGGCGGAGGCACCTCTTTCGATGCAATGATCGAAGACCAAGCCGCTCTATTCCTCAAAGACCGCCGCCTGCATCAGGTTCTGGAAAACTGGCTCGCGCTGCGGATGTTGCTGGCTGAATTGCCGCGCGAAAGCTCAATCCGCTTGTTCCTCGTTCAGGTCAGCGCGACAGCTGCGATCGAGGATGTTTTGACGAGCCTCGAAGAACCGGAGGGTGTGCTCGCTCATGCCGCATTCGACGTGGTTCTAGCCGCCAATGAATCCGGCCTTGCCAAGGACGGCGCCTCCAACTTCAAACGTCTGGCCACGGTAGCAGCGGAAAATGCGACGTGCCTGCTCGGCACCCTCGCCCCGGACTTTGCCGGAGAAAGCGCTGACACTGTCGGCAGCCGGGAGACGCCGCATCAGATGCTGGATCAAATCGGATTTGAACAGTTTGCAAGCCTCCGGCAATCTGCAGCGTCGAACAGTCTTGCCTTATTCTGGAACAAAGGGCGCCTCATTGCTGATGATGACGGTCCAGCCGATGTTGGTCTGCCCGCCAGCTGGGTTGCCCTTCTGTCCATTCTCCACGCTCAAGCGGCAAACGGATGGCCTGACTTTGGTGCTGGTCAAAAACTGTCGATTGATCAACTAGAAACGGCGGAACATACCAATACCGGAAAACCGGTAGCGGACAGCGTCATGACTTTTGTCTCGCAAGACTCTGCTCTGTCACTTGCCTCAACCGGGATCAACGTTTTGCGCGGTCAGGCCAACCGGGCAGAGGTTTATTTTGCCGGATCTCGCACGGTCTCGGCAAGCAAGTCCGACGAGCCGGACACAGGTGTTGCGCGTGCACTTTCCATGGCCCGGCTCAACACCCTGCTTCAGGTGGCTTTTTCAACGGCGCCGTCAGGTTCGAAGACGGCAGCAGAGTCTGCCAAAAATCTTCAAGCCCGGCTCGACGAGATATCAGACGCCCTTTTCAATGCTGTCCAGTTTTCGGTGAGCGCAGCCCGATCTGAAGAGGACGAGGACGTCCTTGATATTGATGCCACGCTCACAGGCTCGGCTCGGGGCGACCGTCACTTCGGGTTCAGGATCGGGATCTGACCCGGCATTGACCTACCAACTGAGCTGCGACCGGATCCAATCGGCTGCAGATTGGCGTTGCGCGGCGAAGGACGTCACGAAATTCGTGACTTCCGGGGTCCGTCCTGCATCGTCAAACGCAAGGCCCTTCATCAAGGCCGTCCACTGCGCTGAAGAGAGGTGCTCTGGCCTCTCTGGCTGAACCGACGCTTCCATGGCCTCCAGCGCGTTTTTAGGACCGAACGGCCGGCGTCCAGCAAGGCATAGGTAGACCATGACCGCCAATGAGAACACATCATCGGCCGCGCAAGGTTCGTGGCCCTCCAGCCGCTGGGGCGAGGCATAACTCGGGGTGATTGCGCCGAGACGTATCAGGATCCGGATCGTGTCCTCTTCATCCTTGCGCAAGGACGGCGCAATGGGTGCGGAGATGTTGAAGTCGATCAGCTTGACCGAGCCATCGGTTTGCACAAAGACATTGCCGGGTTTCAGGTCGGAATGGATGATGCCATTGGCATGGGCAAACTCGAGAGCCGAGCCCAAATCCTGCACCAGCCGGATCACCTGAGCGAGCTCCAGCTTGCGGTCCTCCGCTTTGCGCAGAAAACTGGAGAGCGTGTCCCCTTCCAGATACTCCATCACCATGAAATGCAGGTTCTGAACGCGGTCCATATCGTACACACGAACGATGTTGGGATGGACGAGGTCCCGCAGGCGCCGCGCCTCCCTATGCATCAGGGCGACAAAATCCGGTTCTATTTCCGGTCCCGCCGTGATGATCTTCAAAGCAACATCAGCTTTTGACAATCCCGCTTTTGCCGCGACAAGATCCCGCGCCTTGAAAACCAGGGACTGTCCACCCCGGCCGATTTCCTTGATCAGCAAATAGCGGTCCTTCAGCACAAGGCCTGGCACCGGGGTCATGGTTTCGGCTGGTTCCACCATCGTATCAACGACGAGCTTATAGCCAAGATCCGTGTCTGCTTCAGCCATTGTCGTTCAGCCGCACCGTGATCAGTGTTACGTCGTCCGATGAACCACCTTCGACCGCATGAGCAACCAAACGGTCCGCGACACCCGCACTTCCATCTGCAAGCGCATCGGCGATCGTTGTTTCACTGGCCCCCTTGAACAAGCCGTCGGTGCACAGGACAAAACAGTCGCCCTTCAAGAACTCGATCACACGCCTGTCGACCAGGATGTCTTCATGCGAGCCGAGCGCGCGGGTCAGCCGCCCCAGATCATCACTATGGTCTTCCGATACAAGAAAGAGATGACCTTGGCGCAACAAATAAAGACGGCTGTCTCCGACCCACTGGCACCCGGCATATCCGTCATGGATGATCAGGGTCAAACCGGTACATCCGCTGATGTCCGCATCCGGGTTTTCCAGATAACTGCCGTAGAGCTGGTCGTTCACACGATGAAAGGCCGCTTCGATGCGTTGGAGCCGTTCGTTCACGCCTTCGCCATCTGCAAACTCGATCACTTGCAGCTCTTCGACAAAGGCGCGGCTTGCTAGGTGACCATCCCGATGCCCTCCCATGCCGTCAGAGACAGCAAACAGAGCATGTTCGGGCTTGGACACATGATTGTCTTCATTCTGACTGTGGCGGGTGCCTTGCCGGGTGGCGGTTTCGATCTCCAGGCCTGTTCCGGTCTTTTTCTTTTCTGTGACCATGTCTTCGTTTTGCCGTTTGAGGCGCTATCTCCTTGCGATCCGGAAACAACAGCATGCTGTTTCAAGTCCGCTCACGCCAGCCCTGAGCCTCCCAATGCCCCATGAAAATTCCCCGGGCGGCGTCCGCTTCGGGCATGGCTGAGAACACACACACCTCGCTAACCCGTTCTGGCGACCCTTCATGCCACCAGTAGCCCGGAGCGGATGATCGTTTCTTCTTTTTGTCCGTCTCCGGCCACACCAGTATGTGCGCTGGCACTTCATTCGAAGCCACCAGATCTGTCCATGGGATGCACAAGCCCGCTTCATCACTCTCAAGGTCGGGAAGCGTCATCGAAACCTTGTAGGGCGGCTCATCTATCGCAGCCCTGATGTCCGCTGAGCAATTTGTTACGCTGTTGAGGAAATAGCGGCGGTTGCTTTCGCCCGCAAGGAACGTCAGCAGGTCAAGCTCCAGGCGATCCATGATTTCATCGATCTGGAAAATAATATCGTTGCTGAATTGCTCGACATGCATCGACATTAAAACAGCCAACGGGAAGGTCCGGCCCATGGTGTCTGCAGATCCGGCAACAAGTCCTATCCAGGCGCGTTCATCGAGATGATTGGCTGGCAGCGCAAATCGCCAGACCGGGGCACTGAAGTAGGCATTGTGCCAGGTCTGCGGCGCAGCGGTCGTACATGCATGAAGCCAGTTGCTCACGATGTTTGCCCAAGCGTCGGTTACCCGCGCCGGCAAACCCTCGAAGACAAAATCTCGTTCGGCGGGGCGTTTGCCAAAAAAGCCGCAGATATGCATGCGCCCCAGCCTCCCTGGTTCTTTAGGGTCAACAATGTGTCCGGCCGATGCCCTTACAGGGCTGGTGGGCACCGGAACGATGAATAGAGCCCAAGGTTGAACGGGTTCACAACACTGCCGGCACTCAAGGCGAAGCTGCCCTTGTAGCTCACATCAACCGTCTTCGTGCCGTTATCGATCCGCTGTTCTTTCTTCACGACCTTTTCGACAGAGAACTCAAACCGGTCGCGGCCCCGAACCCGTGATAGACCTGAGGCGCTCAAGAGCCGGAAGATCGCCCAGGTGCCTTCCTTGAGAATTGTGGTCTTGGAATTGTCGAGAAGTGTGATCGACAGTTCCGCGGTGCTCGCATCAGCCTGGCTCGGCCAGCTGAAGTCCTTGCCGCGCACCGGACCGTGCCGGTAAACGATCGAGTCATCGTCAATTTTCAAGGTTGAGCGCAGGGCTTCCGGGTCCAGGAAGGACGGCCGGATCGTGAACTTGGTCTCCGGACTGCTGCCACCCTTGGCAAAGAACGCGTCCTTGATTGTCTGAGACGTGGAGATCTGGTTGAGCGTTTCCTGAGCCAAGCCCAGGCCCGCGCCTTGCGTCTGGATCGGGCTGAACTGGCGCCTACGCACCACGATGAACGGCTTCAGATAGTCGTTGTAAAACGCATCCATGACACCGGAGGGGCCGAGCAGATCCGTGAAATCTTCCAGGCTGACGTCTTCTTGCGCATCCGGATCGAACGGATACCGGCCGGCGATGATGGACGTACAGGCTGGTACGACTTCATCTTTCCACCGGCCGTTCAGATAGAGATACGCCGATTTGTTCAAAAGATCCCAAGTACGGTTCACGATGGACAAGACCATCGACCGCACTGGTTCGGGTTTGGTCGACGCTTCCGCCCGCAAGGTCGTGAAGGAATCGGTGGTCGGGGTTTGTGCTCTTCCCTTGACCAAGTCGTAAGCGGCTTTTGTCGGGTCCGGAGCCGTCACAACGCCGGATACGTTGCCATAAAGATCGCCGAACAGCTGCTGAACGCGGTCGAGTGTCTGACTGCTTGTCGGATCGGTCAGGTTGTTCAACGGTCGGAAGGCATTTTCGATCGCAATCCCGGGCCAAGGCGCATCGCCGAATGCCGTCTCTACGGCTGCCTTCTGTGCCGCTTCGCTGGCAGAAGCGGCGAGGCTCGTTGCAGCACCGGAGGACGCTGCGGACGCTGCCTGTGTTGCAGCCTGGTTCTGCTGGGAACCTGGGAGCGGCAACTGGGTGTTTTCGCGCAGGATATTCAATACATTCGTGAGCGGCGAATCCGGGCTCGACAAGTCCTGCAGGACAATCTGAGCCCGGCCGAGCGAGCCGATTTCCACGACACGGATATAGCTGATCCCTTCACGCCAGGCCTGAACGTAGTCCTGCGTGTACATCCGGACGATTTCCTGGGCGAGCCGGTTGTAGGTCGTTTCACTAACGCTATCCCCAAGTACCCAGTCGGACCCGATCGATGAGCGGATGTATTCCGGGAGCCGGGCCAGAAAGAAGTTGTAAAAGCCATTCTTCGTGTAAAAGCCAGGGATCAGGCTGCGGCCACCGGCTGTCGCACTGTCAATGAACAGCGCACCGGCCCCGAGCGAGCGCGTCAGATTGATCGGCGCGACCCGGTAACGCTGCGCGGAATCCGTCACCATGCGGTTATAGATTTCGCTTGCTTGCGGAACGCGCTGGATCCGGTCGCGGGCCTCTTGAACGATCGGCTGATCAACGGCCGTCTGGATCGGCAGGAGCTGGATGAGATTATTCATGTGCTCCTGCATTGCGCCCCGGTTCTCCGGGTTGAGCACGAACGCAGCTTCGTTTTGTGAGCGGAAGGCGCTTCGGACCTTGTCGGCGTTGTAGTTCTGCCCGGTGGTCAGCATGAGATAGGTTTCAAGCTGATCGCGCAGCAGCGCCGAATTGCTGCCGGTGGTGTTCGAAACCAGTTGGATTTGCGCTTCAAGACGAGAGGCGATCGACGGCAGAAGGTACTCGGTCAGATACGAATCGTAGGTCTTCGTGGCAGCTGGAAGAAGCTTGGACTGGGACTCAATTGAGAATGGCGTGACGGTGAGCCAATTCTCTTGATCAATCACCTCATCCCGCAAGGCCTTGGCGGCATTGAGCGTTGGCAGAATGCTGATGAGCGAGCGGTTTTGGTCTGCCTCCGTGCGCAGAACCCGAACCCGGTTTGACAGCTCCTCCACCTTCTCAGCGGTTTGCTCCGCATGATTGAGGCCAGCCAGCCAATAGGCCGACATGCCGATGACAAAGGCACACAACGCTGCCAGACCGCCGGCGTAGAGCGCTGCCAGACGCCGCTCCAAACCGGTGTTAACGCCCACAAGGTTCTGCTCGGGAAAGACAATATTGGAGAGCAGGTTCTTGATAAAATAGGATTTGCCCTGCCCGCTGAGCGGCATCTGATGCGATGGAGCGAGCTGGAAACTGCGGCCCATTGCGCCAAGCAAACGATCGAACGGCGTTCCTTCCTGCGTTCCGGACGTGAAATAGACGCCCCGCAACAAAGGCTGCGCTTCGTATCGGCTGGAGCGGAAAACATCCGCCAGAAAGCTCCGCAACACCGTAGACAGAGAGCCGAACTCATAAGGAAAGCCGTAAATGCGGCACCGGCGGCTGTTGTTCCGCTCTTCACTCAGCGTGCCCGGCAGGTCTTTTTCCAGACGCGCTACAAGATCTGTAAAACCCGCCTCGAATGCCGGTCCGACGGTGATCTGCTGCGGGTCATAGGGCAGCGTGACGCCCCAGACCTGATCCCGTTCGCGCTGCTTCAAGTCGTCGAAATACTCGTCAAACCCGGCGATCAGGTCGCACTTGGTGAACATGACATAGACCGGCAGGCGCATGCCGAATGTTCGGTGTAGTTCGCGCAGGCGCTGGCGCAGAATTTCCGCCTGACGTTTCCGGCTGTCCTCGTCCGCAACAGCCACATCCTCAATACTGATGGTCAGCAGAATGCCGTTGACCGGTCGCCGTCTGCGGAACTTCAGAAGCAGCTCGAGAAAGCCATTCCAAGCCGCGGCATCAACGCCCTTGTTGACGTCCTGCGTCGTGTACCGTCCGGCCGTGTCGATCATCACGGCTTCATTGGAAATCCACCAGTCGCAGTTGCGCGTGCCGCCAATGCCCTGCAGCGCCTCCTGCCCATGCTCGGCAAGCGGATACTCCAGCCCCGAATTGCGCAAAATCGTGGTTTTGCCCGTGCCGGGCGGACCAATGATGATGTACCAGGGCAGTTCAAACAGGAAATTCCGGCGCCGTTTGCCGTCCAGCGGGTTGTCGCGCAATTTTTGCAGGGCAGCTTCGAAGCGCTCCCGGATCAGCTCGACTTCATCGGCCGACATGTCCGTTCCCATGGACACCAATTCGTCATTGGCGAGCATGGAATTGATGAGCTTGGCATTCGCCCGGCGTGCCAGAACATGGCGCAGGAATGTAATCAGGAAGAACAGGACAAAGAGCGCGACAATCGCAATGATCCGCGGCTCGGTCTGCGCAAACGGCGTGAAGCCTGCAATCGTGACGATGCCGCCGAAGAAATAGATGGCAACCGATACGATGATCAGCAGCAGGAGGATCAGCAGGCTTGCCGGTCTCAAAAGGCTTGCGAAATATGTCCTGATCATACCCGCCGCCCCTATTTCACTTCGAGCGCTTCAATGGCGCTCAACGGGGGGACGATTTCACCTTCCAGCATGAAATCGCTGTAGGCCCAGGCAATAAACAGGATCGACACGGCAATGATACCGATGATCCACATTGGAGGCAGAACGCTCACCTTGCGGCCGCCCTTGTGGCCTTCGGACACTTTCGACAGCGGCTGGTCTGGCTTGATGCGCGTGTTGCGCTTGATCAGCCGTGACAGTTCGTTGCGCAGATCTTCCAGCTGATCCCGGCCGCCTTCCAGAACCCGGTAACGGCCTTCAAACCCGAGCATCAGGCAGGCATGCAGCAAGACAAGCAACGGCATCTTGCGCGGCGCATCGCCCTTAATCCGGTCCAAAATGCCAAAGAACTTTTCACCGCCCCAGGTTTCATTGTGAAATTGGTTCAGCAAACTGTTGGAACTCCACTCACTGCGGCTGCCCCATGGCGTCATCAAGACCGTCTCGTCAACTGTCGCACACAGAACATAACGCGCAGCAATGATGTCACCGGCTTCTATGCCTTCCTTTTGAGCCGTTTGCTCAAACTTGTCGATTTCAGCCACAACTTCGCGGCGGAGCGAGACGACATCGGCGCGGTCAATCGCACTGCGCAAGTGCGCTATCAGCAAAAGCAACGGCGTAGCGGCACGGACGAGCACCCGTTCCGGGATTCGGTCAAACAGGCGAACGATGGAAGTTGCGGATTCAACAGAAGAGCCGTTTTGCGAGACCGGAGCAGCCGGGTCAGGCTGTGCTTGCTGTGCGGGTTGGGCAACGGAAGGCTGGCTGACGAACGCAACAGTCGGTTCATCGCCCGGATCGCCCGCCCCAGCCGAGCCCTGCGCCATGGACGTACGTGCCCGCGGCGACAAGCGCTGCGCTACGGTCGGTTGGTCCAGGTCGTCATTCGTCATCAGCTGCTAAGTCACTTGCCTTTGTGGATTGCCCAGAGCTCTAGCCCCAACCCCGGGTAGTCGCCGCTCAAGTGTAACGCGAATGCAGCTGTGGTTTGCATCTGCGGCCAAAGTTCATTGTCGGTATCCAATGAAAAGTAGACAGCGTTCTGGATGTACGGGATTTGGCGGGGGGCCACGGAGAGCGGCGAGATCGCAATCCCGGGCAGCTGCAGATTGACCAACTCGCGAATCTTTTCGACCGGGCCGATCTTGATCTGGATCGGCATCTGCTTGCGCAGCGTTTCCAGATCGACATTCGCATAGGCAATCAGCACAAACGAGCGTGCCTGGAACACCATCCGGTCTGAAGTTTCGCCCAGCCAGATCCCGTATTCCCGTTTCGTGAGCGGGATGCTGATCGCGTTCTGCTCGACGACAAAACTGAGAAGGTTGCGCAGGACGGCGACCAAGCCCTGGTAGGTCATGCGCAGATCGCGATGGTCGTAGGTCGGAATTTCAGGCGGCCTGCGGGTGTCGGTCCCATAGGCGGAAATCTCGCCGATCAGCGAAATCAGATCCCGGTAGACCGTCTCGGGCATGTGCCGGCCGGACATGATCAAATGGCCGATCAGAACCTCGTAGCGGTTCACGACGCCGAGCATCATGAGGTCCATGAGGCCGTTGCGGGTGCTGCTGCCCTGCCCTGCCGCGTTGCTGGCCATCATCTCGCCGCGCTTGCGCAGAAGGCTGCGCACTTCTTCAAGATGCGCCAGCAACGGCTTGCTTGCAGCAACGAAATTCACCGGTGGGATGAAGGTGCCGGAAAGCTGCACCGCACCTTGCGCGTCCACACCTTCAATCTCGGCGATTGGCAAATTGGCGGTCTCATCAAGGCTTTCACCTTCGAGGATCAACCGGGCTGTAAGTGTTCCAACAGCGATATTGGCGGGTGGCCGGTCAGCTTCCGCCGTGTTGCGCGCCTCGGACATATGCCGCGTGTAGCGCTGTTTGCCTTGCGCTTCGTCGCCGACTTCCAGTCCACCGACTGACTTCAGCGGCACAGCCAGATAGATCTTCTTGCCCTGATGTTCTGATGTGATTTCTCGTGCGCCTGCAACCTTGTGCAAGAGCGAGGTATTGAAAACAGATCCGTCAGGAAAAACGATATCCGCGTCCGCGATCTGAATCTGGCCGATCCGCAAGGCGTCCGGATCAAATTCAAGTTTCCGCACACCCCAGCTATAGGGCGCCTGGTCTTTCACCCGGTGCTCAAGATTGGTTTCGATCCAGCGGTCATATTGCTGGAGGTGCTGGGGCCGGAGAAACATTCCCTCAAGCCAGAGCGGTTTGCCGCTTGCGTTCAATGCACTCCCCTGCGCTTCTCACCAAGTTTCATGATTCGAACCTAACGGCAAAATACCGACGTTGCGGAGTATCTTCTAATTGATTCCGCTGTGCAAACTCAATTCGTTAGGAAACCCTTGCGGGATCGGTCCTAAAAGACGCCCAACCGGCGGTTTCGAAGCTTTTGTATTCGAACAGCAAGAGTGGTCAGATAGATGACAAACTCGTTTTTCTTTTCTTGTTCGAGTTCGATCGAGTCCTGCCACTGGGCGGATTCAATATCCCGGAATGCAGCGACAACACCGATGTAGCGGGCCTCACTGGAAATGCTGCGGTTGTAGTCGACGGTCTGCCCCGGTGTCAGCTCGTATTCCGCACTTCCGACCAGGTCACCGCCCAAGAGCTTCTTGTCGTTGTCCGCGAAGTCAAAAAAGCTGCCATTTTGAAAGGCCGTCAGCTCTTTCAACTCGTAAACCCGGACCACAACCGGTGCCGGATCGCCATTTTCGTTGGGGTTTACGTTGGCATCGGCCTGCAGCTCGATCTTGATTGGTGTCGGCTTGGCAACACGCGAACACCCGGCAGAAATGGCAATGGGCGCGGCCAGAAGTCCGATACACGCTGATCGTCGGGTCAGGCTCATTTCTTCCTCTTATTCCAATAATCGTCGGACATGCGCCGCGCCTGCTCTTCCTGCACTTGCGTGAAGGCTTCCATGATCATCTGCCGCACGACTGCCTCATAGTCCTTGCGCATGTGATCATATGTGCTGCGCGCCGTATCCCACTTGTCGCGACGCCCCCCAAGACTTCTTAGGCGCAATGCGCCGTCGCCGTCACCGGCCTGTACCAAAGCTTCTGGGGATAATTTTTCAAACATCAATCGCATCGCCCGTTGCATGGCCGACATGATCACCATCGAATGGCTTTGCAGATCCTGAAACGCGTGACGGGTTGCCTGCGCGGGCGACAGATAGCCTTCGGTTCTCGTCAACAGCATCTCATCCAAGGCCAGTTCCCCGACCTTGAAATACTTGAACGGGTTGTTTTCTTTCGGTTCGATCCGGGTTTCGTCGATCCGAAACTCCGACTTCACGACCTTGCGCGCGGCCATCATCGATACAAGGCCGGATGCCATTTCGCGAACCATGGCGCCGACATCCTGCAAGATTTGATCCCGGATCGCTTCGGGAACTTCGGCTTCCGGAAACCCCATGGCCCTCAACAGAATCTGCAGATCCTCGTCACTGCGCGGCCCGGTGGGCATCGGGATGCCCGGGACCTCCTGAACCGATGCAGTGACTTGCGGCTCTTGAGGAGCCGAAGACACCGGCATGGGTTGCGGCGGCATTGCCTGCGCGGGCATTTGTGGCTGTTGGGTGGCTGCGGTCAGCGGTTGAGGCGCCCCGGCCAAACGGGCTTCGTCCTTATCCGCACCTTTGGCCTTGGCATCGAGCGCTGCAACCCGTTGTTCCCTTCGGGCTTTGAGCGCGTCCAGATGAGACAGACCGCCAGCCGTACCTGGCCCGGGCATCGGCGGCATCATTGAAGAAACGGGTGCGTTCAATCCAGCACTCTGCGGCATTGGCGGAAGGGACGCCGGTGAGGAAGCCGGCTGTGCGGCCTGCTGTGTTGAGACCGGAGATGGAGCTGAAGACGCTTGTTGAGCGCCAAAAGAAAAATCGTCCGGGATGGTCGATTGCGCCGCCGCTTGCGGAGTTGCCGGTTGAGACGGCACCGGAGCCGCCCCTTGCGCAGTGGGTGAACCTGGAAGCGGGCCGCCTGGAAGAGACGACCAGAAGTCGTCCGGAATGCCGCCGGACGCTGGCGGCGTGGCAGCTGGCACAGGCGTAGCACTTGGCTGTTGTTGAGCCGGCTCGGCCGGCGGCGATGCGACCGGTTGAGGCGGAACGCTGGCGGCGACTGGTTGCGCCGGTTGGGCGACGGGTGCGGCTGTAGCCTGCAGCAGAACTTGCGCTGCCGGGGGTACTGCAGTTGGTGCCTGCGCGCCGGCCTGCATGAAGTCCTGCGGGATTTGCTGCGTGGATGCCTGCGGGGCGGCACTCACCGGCTGAGGCGCTGGATCACCGCCCCCAAGATAATCCAGCGGATCCAGAGACTGCTTGCCTTTTGGAGGCGCACCATACGTCTGTCCCGGTGCCAGGAATTGCGCATCCGGAGTAAAATCGGGTTGCGGCTCCACTGCAGCGGCTGGTTGGACCTGTGGCTGTGCGACGGCAACGGGTGCGGATTGCATGGGCTGCTGCGCCGCAACGAGTTCTGCCGTTATTTCATAAGGACCAGCTGTCAGGACAGTCCCCGGCCCCAGCGGAATAGACCGGCCGCGGCCAATTGGCTGCTCCTGCCCGGCGAGAAACGTCCCGTTGGTGCTCTCGTCAATCAGCAAGAATGCGCCACCTTGAAACACAACGCGCGCATGTATGGATGACAAGATCCGATTGGGATCAGGAAGAACCCAGTCACACTTCTTTGAGCGCCCAAATGTTCCACCGGAAGGACCGTACCGGAACTGACTGCCCAAAGCCGCACAGGTCAGGATCAACTCACTGCTCATGACACCATCAGACCGTTGGATTGTGTTTCGGCAGGCCCTGTCCCGGGCACATGACCGCTCGCATCCGGCGTAGCATGTTCCAGCTCACCGGTATAGTCCGGTCCGCTTCCCAAAGGCAGGCCCGTCAACTGAACAGGATTCTCCAGTTGGCTGTCTTCCTCGGCGTCGAGCCACAAAGAAACGCCCAGCCGGATATCGCCGACTTGTCCGGCTGTCACCGTGTCCTCCTTGAAGACGAATTGCAGATCCCAATCGAGTGGGTCCCGCATGACCATAGCCAAGAGTTCGGCAATTTCTGGGTGCCGCTCTCCTCCAGGCATGAACGGTTTGAGTTTTTCGTAAGGCGCGGGCCCCATCCGGACGGTGAACTTGCCGAGATCGTCTTCAACCTCTTCGCCCAGCACCATGTCCCCGCCAAGAAGGGTGTTTCGAACACCGAGCGAGATCTGGCTGTCTTCACCCATCACAACGTGGCGGTTCACATACTCAATGATTTCGCACGGCACCTTGAAGAAGCTCGACAAGACCGATGCAACGGCCTCGGCGGAGTTCGAGTACAGCGACATCAATCCTACATGCGGCAACAGCGCGGATCTTGCGACGGATCCGATTTCCGCCCGGTCCTCGATCGGAAACCCGCACAAAGCCAGGAAACACTTGGACGTCGCATCAAGGCCATGGTCTTCAAACCGGATGTAGTGCCGTGAGCGGCGCCAAATCTGATACAAGAGGATGGTCAGACGGTGATTGAACAGATCCAAAAGATCTTCAAGAGAAGACGGGTTTTCGTCACTCTCGATAATCCGTTCCGTGACGTTCGGCGGCAAAGGCGATGCCGGGCCATAAAGGCCGAGGAAATTCACCCGGATATCAAATTTGTCGCGCGCCTCGTCATAGGAGATCTCGGAGACATCACTGGCTCCGAAACTCAATGAGCGGGTGGCGCGGAACTGGATCGGTTCATCTTTCGGAGCGTGGCCCGGACCCATTTTGTTGACGTCCGCATGCATCAGGCCGATGAGGTAGACGAGCTGAAAGAATTGGCTGTGCGCAAGGTGCCCGGCAAGAGCTTTGTGTTTTTCCGTTGCCTCGACAACTTCCGTCATAGCTGCGCCGCGCTCCCTTCCTTCGGATCCCAACTCAAGAGCGTGTTGCTGTCGGTCCCGATGATCGAGAGGCGATGCAGACTATTGATGCTGGCATAGGATTTCAAAAAGCGGTCCAAGACACAGCCGAAGAGGTACATTTCCGCCTCTCCGCCCATTTCACTCTCGGCAAGCCGAAGCACAAGTTCATATGCACGGACGGGCCGGCCATTGCGGAAGATATCGACGCTGCGCCGTTCGAAACTCTTGAAGCTTTGAAGCAAGAGGTCCCGCTGAAGCGCGGCCTGCCGGTCCACATTTGCTCGGAAATCATAGGCCCCAATCACCGTGCGCAACGCTTCGACGTCGATCAGCGATGCATAGTTGCGAGACAGGTTGGCAATCAGCGTCCACAGGATCCGGTCATCAAGCGGCGGTGGAACCTCTCCCAAAATCCGGGTGATGTTTGTGAACACAAGTTTGGCCGGTGTCTCCGATGTCGGCTGGTTGACCGACCCAATGCCGAATTTGCTGGCGTGTTCCCCATTGGAGCAGAGCAGATTAAGAGAGATCGTTTCGGTCAGCGGTTCGCCGGCTTTGTTCAACCGGGTCACAAACGAGATGTAGTGGTCAATTCCACTTCCAAGAACCGACGGTTTGATGGTCGCTCGGTAGTAGAGCTTGTCCGGATCCGCCCCGGACGTATCATGCGAGAAGGACTCAAACGCCTGATAATCAATTCTCTTGCTGCTGCCTTGCACCCAACCGGTAACGGACAGCACGTCGTGGACGCTGCGCAGTTCGCGGCCGCCAAGCGGCCGCACCGGATACTCACTGCGATCATGCGACACCAGAAGGGCCTGGCCTTCGGCCTCAAACAGATTGACCGCGGGCGTGGTGTTTAACTGGATCTGGTGCGGCATCACCCGGCTGAGGTTGGAAAAGCCCTGATTGAAATGAAAGACCAGCTTGAAGCTGTCCGCGGTGACGCGGGCGTATTTCTCAAGGCCGCGGATGCGGACATACATGAATTTTTCAGGGCAGGAGAAGTACTCCTGCATGATCCGGAACCCGTCAAATGAGCCTTCCGGGTACGGCAGGCTCGCTTCGTCACGCTCAAACCCGACCGGCTCCAAAACCACGTCTGCTGTGATCGGGTCTTGTCCCTTTGGCAACAGTTGAACCGACCGCAACCGCTTCATCAGATAGAGGTAAAGCTGTTGCGCCGTGTTGGTCTCGCCTTGCCCACCGAGATAAAGGGTCAGCGGTGCAGCCGCCAATGCAGCCAACCCTGCACCGGCCGTTTTCGTAAAGGACAATTCCAGCGACGCGCTGTCCTTGCGGTTGTCCAGGTTGGTATCGCTGATTTCCAGCGGCAGAACGTTGAGGTCCAGGGTCGTGCGGAACGGCACCGCTTCGCCGTTCATGGAGGCGGTCTTGACCGACGTCCCCTTCGGAACGCGAATAGCCAATTCAGAAACATCCGGTGCGTGCCGGAATTTCAAAGTCGTCATCGGCGGGACAGGCCGCAGGTAATGCGGCCAAATCAGCTTGAGCAGCGAATGCGCCACTTCCGGCATTTCAGCATCCAGCCGCTGACGCAGCCGTCCGACGAGAAACGCAAAGCCCTCCATGAGCCGTTCGACATCGGGGTCTGTCGGGTCATCGGCAAGGTACTTGGACAGGCGCGGGTTTGCCTTGGCAAACTCGGCTCCGAGTTCCTTGAGATAGCTGAGTTCATCCCTGTAGTAGGAATTGACCGACATCCAGCACGTATCCTTTTACGGCTTAAGCAGTGAGGCGCACCTTGCCCGAGCTGTCCAGCACAGAATCAAAACGCACGCGAACCTGCCGCGTACCATATTTCAAGTCTGCCTCAACGTTGAACACAAACTCCAGCGGACGGTTCGGATCCTCAATGGTCCGGACCACAGGATTGTTCAATCGAGGTTCGAATTTGATGATTTGCTGTTCAATATCCCGGCACAGCTCTGCAGCCGTGTCCTTGTGGCTCTGGTTGACGGCGTTGAAGTCCGCCAGCCCATAGTCAGGACGCGTTTCACAGCAGCCTGCCATTGAGTTCAACAGGATGCGCAAGTCGGCGAGAATACTGTCCATCAGCGCCGCCTCATGCTGATCCAGCGACTTGAACTCGTCTTTCAATACATCGCCTTCAAGACGCTGAAAAAGGGAAACCGCCACAGCAGAAGTCCTCTTGAAACAACACAGGGCACCAAACGTTTGGCGCCCTGTAAAAGGTCATTCGTCAAGACACTGACCGACTTAAGCCTTGTCGAGCTTGCCTTTCAAGGACAGTGTGAAGTCCGCCCCCATGTACTTGAAGTGCGGCTGTACCGCCATTGACACGCTGTACCAGCCTGGTTCGCCCTCAACATCCGATACGGTGATCGATGCCTTGCGCAGCGGACGGCGCGAACGCACGTCTGCGGACGGGTTGTCCTGGTCAGATACGTACTGGCGGATCCAGTTGTTCAGCTCGGACTGCAGTTCGTTGCGGTCTTTCCAGCTGCCGATGTTCTCCCGCTGCAGCACTTTGATGTAATGCGCCAGGCGGTTGATGATCATCATATAAGGCAGCTGTGTGCCGAGCTTGTAGTTAAGCTCCGCATCCTTGGCTTCAGGATTGTTGCCGAAGAACTTCGGCTTCTGAACCGAGTTTGCCGAGAAGAACGCAGCGTTGTCGGACCCTTTGCGCATGGTCAGGGAGATAAAGCCCTGCTCGGCAAGTTCGTATTCCTTACGGTCGGAAACCAGAACTTCTGTCGGGATCTTGCTCTGCAGCTGCCCCATGGCCTCAAAAGTGTGGACCGGCAGATCCTCGACCGCCCCACCAGACTGAGGGCCGATGATGTTCGGGCACCAGCGGAACTTGGCAAAGCTGTCGGTCAGCTTGGTCGCCATAGCAAACGCTGCATTGCCCCAGAGGTAGTTCTCGCTCTTGGAGCCGGACTCTTCTTCGTAGTTGAATGCCTTGACCGGTGTGGTCTCAGGGCCGTAAGGCGTGCGCAGCATGAAGCGCGGCATGGCCAGCGCGAAATAGCGGGAATCTTCCGACTCGCGGAAAGAGTTCCATTTCGCGTATTTCGGTCCTTCAAAAATGGATTCCATGTCCTTGAGGTTCGGGATCTCCTCAAAGGTATCCACACCGAACATGGCCGGCGAAGCTGCAGCGATAAACGGGGCATGCGACATGGACCCAACGCTGGCGCAGTACTGAGCCAGCTTGATGTCCTGTGAGCCCGGGCCGAAATCGTAGTTTGTCACGACAGCGCCAACTGGCTGGCCACCGAACTGTCCGTATTCAGCAGTGTAGATGTGTTTGTAGAGGCCGGATTTCACGACTTCCGGGCTGTCCTCGAAATCTTCCAGAAGCTCGTCTTTGGAGACGCTCATCATCTCGATTTTGATGTTTTGGCGGAAATCGGTCCGATCCACGACAAACTTCAGGCTGCGCCAAGCAGATTCCAGCGTCTTGAAGTCTTCATTGTGGATGATCTGATCGACCTGATCCGACAGTTTCTTGTCGATCTCGGTGATCATCATGTCGACGGCAGCGCCAGAAACCTGGCTTTGACCGTCGGTCGGCTTCAGAAGTTCGGAAATGAATGCAGCAACGCCCTTTTTGGCGACGTCATAACCATCGTCGCTCGGAGCGAGTTTGGTTTCCTGCAAAATCTGGTCAAGCAACGAGGCGTCGAGTTCCTCGGTTTGCGCGCCGGCGCCCTGTTGCTGGTTTTCGGTGTCAGCCATGTTCACGGTCTCTGATCTTGCTGTGGTCCGGGTAAGATGAAATCAGCAGGCGCCGGTTGCGCCGCCGATTTGAACGGCACTTATTCGCCGTCGCCGGAATTGCCGGTCGTCTTGGTGAGTTCAGCCAGAAGTTTTTCGCGGGCAGCTTCATCGCCGAGAACATTCTGGATTGCCTTGCGGAACGCCGGAACGTTGCCAAGCGGCCCCTTCAAGGCGACAAGCGCCTCGCGCAGCTCCAGAAGTTTGTTGAGTTCCGGTGTCTGACGCACAACGGATTCAGGAGAGAAATCGGCCAGGCTTTCGATCTTCAGAGAAACGGAGAGCTTTTCCTGCTCTTCGCCTTCCTGCTGCTCGACCAGCTTGTTGTCTGTCGACATGTCCAGCTTCAACTCGTGGCTTTTCATCACCTCGTTGAAGTTGTCCTTGTTGATGTTGATCAGGGACCGGTCTTCGACGGGCGTATCGTCGGGACGCATGGTGTAATCCCCAAGCATGACGAGCTTCAGCGGAAGTTCAACCTCTTCCTTAGCGTCTCCCGTCGCGGGCTTGTACTTGATATTTACCCGCTCCTTGGGAGCGACGGAGGATTCTTTGGACATGCCTTCTCCTTAACGTCAGTCGAGCTTCCGATGTCACTTACGGAAATCATGTTATAAAACTGGTGTTCCCCTGTCGGGGGGCACTCTAGAACTGTTTCATGTCAAATCTGTCTAGAAGAGTCTTAAAAAAGACCCCTCAAAGACATGACTTTTTTCAAAAGGCACACGACAAAACCACTTTGCGCGGTCAGCGCTTGCCCGTCAACTCGGCAGCCGCGCCAAGGTCCAGTATCGATAAAGTTTCCATGACAGAGGCCTTCAAAGGCACCAAATCATTGTCAGAAATGACCTGACGGATGTTTTTGTGGTTGAGACTACGCCAGGAGAGCCGGGCCAATTCGACGACCAAGTCTGGCTCCCAGGCCGCCAGATTCGCATCTTCTGCCGTCTTTCGAAGCCGCGACAATTGAGCAACCAACGGCTGGAGAACATCGAACTGCAGGCACAATTCACTCAGTTTCAACTGTCCACGAAACCAGTCGCGCTCCGCCCGGCAGCCGGCGCAATAGTCTTTCAGAACCGCCAATCCCTCGACAACCTTACCGGCCTGAGCCAGGCTGGCGGCCGTTGATGCGGCTCCAGTAAGCGGATCCGCTTCACCACCTGCGCCGCCGCCGACGGCAACGCTCTCATTGATCCATGCTTTCGTTTCACCGCTCGCAAACGGAGTTCCGTCGCTGAAGGACAGGGACAGCATATCCGGCAAGCGTTTCAAGAACCCGGCCAATTCCCCCTCAACCAAAAGACGCGCGGCATCATAGTCGCTGCCGAGCGCGCTCATAGCCTCGCAGATCATGAAATGCGCATCGATCCAGAAGGGCGACGACATGAATGCGCCTTCGGCTGATTGGATCAACCCGAGATGGTTTCCGGCACCCTTGAGCGCTTGCAGTTCGGCAATCCGGTTTTTCTGAGGTGGCGGCAGGCTGGACTTCCCGCTGTTGGCGGGTGGCATCACGGTGATCCGGCCCCAGACGGCAAATCGGGCACACAAATACCCTCTTGGATCTTGCGGTGCGTGTTGCCGGCTGCTGGACGCCACCTTTCCGGCGGCATTGAACAGGGACGTAAATGCTGCATCCGAGTCGCCATCAACAGCGACCTCCGGCACCGCAATTGGTGCAGCGCTCGGGGTTGGCGAGGCTGTTTGCGGCGCGGGCGCCGCAGCCGGTGCCGGTTCAGCAGCCGAGACAGCAGGCTCCGCTGCAGGTGCAGCAGTTGCCGCAGCACTGTCTGACGCCGCTTCACCCGCCGGGTTGGCAACAGCCTCCCCTCCCGCTTCCTTGGCTTCTTCCGCGGCTTTGGCCGCCGCTTCCGCTTCGGCTTTCTTCCGCGCCTCTTCCTCAAGCACCGACCGAACGTTTTTTGCAATCGGGCGAAGCGCGCGGATTAATGGCCCAAGAGCGGCTTGTGATTTGGTGAATTTCTGTTCAAGAGCGGTATCAAGTTCAAGCAGGTAGTCATGCGCTTGAAGCGCAGCCAGTCCCTGATCACCATCTGGCGTCTTTCCCTCGACAAGGGACCCAAGTTTTTCTGCAAACCAGTCGAAGGCCCCTGCCCGGCCACGTTCGCGGCGCACAGGCGGTGTCATGTCTTCCCAATGGTCCTTGGACATGTCTTCGAGGATCTTGACGCCAATCGCGAGACCCTTGAAATCTTCTTCCAGAAAAAGACCGTAAGCGAGCCGGGTCGCCAGAACGAGATCCTTCGAATTTTCCTTCAAGACATCGACGGTCTTCTCGTTGAGCATCTTCCAATTGACGGCGGATGGCCCATCGATCTCCATTTTCCGGAATTCGGCTTCAAGCTCCTCAAATTCGGGACTGTCGCGGAACTCTTCCTGCCCGTCCGCATTCGCCAGTGCGACCTTGCCGACCTCTGCCCGCGGATCGGACAACTCAGGAATTACAATCTCTTCAGCCATTGGAGTATTCCCTTGTCACGGCCCGCAGCATCATGGTCTTCCGGCATCCAACTTCGTCACAGCCAGATCACCGGTCCAGGCTCGGACCATATACCGCCACGTCATTGACAGGAAACACCTGTTGCGTTCTTCATTTCATAAGATTTTCATGCTTCAAGGGAAATCCACGAACTGGCGAGTTTCAGCCCCCTAATCAATCCTGTGGAAGGTATGGTCCAAATGGCGGATGCGGCGCATCTCACGATCGACGACGAAACGGTGGACGGGATTCGGATCATTTGCCCCAAAGGCAAACTGGAGACCCTGTCGGCAAAGGACTTTGAAGCGCATCTCAAGTCAGCCGCCCAAGAGAGCGATTCCAGCCTGCTAATCGACATGAGCGGCGTGGATTATGTCACCAGTTTTGGTCTGCGGTCCTTGTTGATCATCACCAAACAGATCGCCCCGGCAGGTCGCAAACTGATCCTCTTCGGCGTCAATCCATCGGTCCATGAAGTCCTGAAGATCTCCGGCTTCCTCAAGATCCTCAGCGTGGTTGAGGGGCGCGATGATGCTCTGGCAGAGATCCGAGGCTAGCTGACTTTATGCGCGCTCAGCGCCCTAGAAGGAGACCGGGTGGATGACATCGGTTCTCGGGACTTTGGAAGTTGCAAACGAATTAGACGAACTCTCCAGGATCTACACCTTTCTGGACGACCTTGCTGCACGCCACGGTCTTGATGACCATACCCGCCGTCATCTGTCCTTGATCGTAGAAGAGCTTTTCTCCAACACAGTGTCCTACGGCTATCCAGAGGCAGTGGCTGACACCATCAAAACCGAACTCACCAAAGACGGTGATAGGCTCATCTTGACCCTGGAAGATCACGCGACTGCTTTCGACACCGGGACGGCCCCTGTCCTCGATATGACCGAGACATCTGCCGACGACATGTCAGTTGGCGGATTGGGTCTCTTTCTGGTCCATCAGGTGTCTGAAGAGGTGTCGCATTACCGGAACGACGGCACCAATTCGACGCGGGTGGTTTTGCGGTTGAGCTCCAACGGAGCCGATCAGAACTGAAACTCGATCATTGAATAGTCGTCCGGCAACTCGGATTGACCAGATTTTTTTTGAACCCACTCCAGGATATGTGAAGGTATGGAGCGGTCTGCGGCAAGCGCCTCGTTGGCCAGACCCTCAAGGCTTAAGACATCGCCTTCAAGGTCATCCACCTCATAGGTGCCGTCACTCAAGACCAACAAGCGATCTCCTGATCTTACCGATACGTCGGACTGGTCGAACGTCATATCTTCAATGGCGCCGATCACCATGCCTTCGCTCGTCCCAATGAGCGAAAACGCCCCCGCGTCCTTGGCCACTGGCAACAGAACGGCTGCCGGATGCCCCCCGGACGCATAAGACAGTTTACCGGTCGACCTTTGAAAAACGCCGTACCAGATGGTGAAGAACATGTTGTTCTGCCGTTCCATTGGGAAGGCGTTGTTCAACTTGAAAAGCACATCGGAGGGGATCCGGAAGTCTGTTTCCGGCAGCGCGCAAGAGCGCAACACGTTGATAATCGAAACAGAGAGCAGAGCTGCACCAACACCGTGTCCGCAGACATCGATCAGGTAGATGGCAAAATGATCGCTATCAAGGTCATGATAGCCGAAGGAATCGCCACCAAGTTCCGTTGACGGAACCAAAAGCCAGTCCGCTTTCGGGCCTTCCGACCTCGGCTCCGGCAGGATCGACAACACATACCGTCCCGCGTCGGCCAACTCGGCCTCAAGCCGGCGCTGGGTTTCCAGAAGCAGCTGATTGTTCTCGGCAAGCTGATCTTCCACGGCCTCGCCGTGTTCGATGGTCGCTTCATAAAGCAGCTGCAGATCAGCTTGCTCGGCTTTCAACTCTGCCAGCTCGGCGCGCAGGGTTTCCAATTCATCTTTCATAGATGCGCTGTACCCGCCGGTTTGAGAATCAGATGAAAACGAATCCGCCATTTTCCGTTTCTAACAACAGTCAGAGTTTTCCGCCGCGCTCCCCGCAGCCGTTCCGCTAGTCATTTAACGGCGTTTGTTGGTTTTGGAAATACACTGCCCAAGAGCAGCGAAAAATCAACATTCCCCAGATGCTTGCGGATAGATCAGCCCCGTATCTTGTCACCTATCAGAATAACTGCCAAAAGCCGTGATAATTCATACTGGTTGACACTCAAAGTTCAAACAGTTGAACTAGGTATGGGGCTAATATTTACCATTCTGGTTGGATCTAGCTTAACGATTTCGACGTCATACTTCCTGCCGCGGTGATAGGGAGCCGCAGTCATCTGTGTTCGGAAACTAAAACTGAGCGCAAATTTCGGCGTCAATAATGGAGTTTGGGCGACGTGTCATATTCGAACGCCAGCGGAGCGGGCGAAACGCCGATGATCGAGATCGATCTAGATGTTCGCGATTTTTCTTCAAACTGGGCCAACTGCGATCTTGTTTCTAGCTACGTCTCCCGGATGGTTTGCCATAACCGTCTCGACTCCATGCTGTTTGCCAATCTTTATTCATCCGCACTCAATGAGCTGATGGAAACAGCGTTCCACAGACATGGAAACGACGGCAAGGTCGTGTGCCGGTTCAAACGCCGCGAGAATGCAGACCGCATCGAGATCGATATGCCCGGCAGCGAAGATATCGCGCGCTTTTACGATGACGCGGTCGCCTTGACCAAGCGTCCGGACAAGGACGCCATCTATCTGGATCGCCTTTTCTCAGCAGAGAACCCGGATAGATCTCTCGGTCTTTTGGAGCTGAGCGTCGATTATGGGGCGGAGTTCAACCTGACCCGTGACCAATCAAACAACCGTATTTGCCTGACGGCCGATCTTGTTTTCGAGGATAATGCATCGTGACTTCCCCAGCGACTGGCCACGCATTCGATTGGCGTTTCAATGAAAACGATCAAGAATTCTCTCTGCAAGGCAGCTTGCGGCCGCAATCCGCCGATGAGCTCAATGGCTGCATGGAGGCCCTCGATTCTGCAACGTCCACCGTCAAAGGCCGGCTCTATCTGAACGTCCGCCGCCTCGTGCGGATGAACAACGTGGCTTTTCAGGCGATTGCCCGGCACCTGGTCGATACTTGCGTTAACCGGCCAGACCTGAACATTCAGGTAACGACGTCGAGCTGTGTTGGATGGTCAACACGCAAATTCCAGGCTTTGGAAAGCGCAAACCAGAACATCACGGTCAGTGAGTACGACAGCGACTTTTATCCTGGCCAAACCTTCCTGGAAGAAGGTGGTTTCATTCCGATCCTGCGGACCCAAACCAAGCTGACCTGGCACCACGAGCGCGAAATCCTTGGCCGTCATGGCTTGAAGCCTGGCATGCAGATGGCGGACATCTGTTGCGGAATTGGTGATTTCGCTGTTCTGGCGCAAAAGGAATACGAACTTGGTCGTCTCGTTGCGCTCGATCACTCAAAATCAAGCCTTGATTATGCACGGAAAGTTGCCGCCGAATTTGGCGTAAAGGGCATTGAGTATGTTTATGGCGATGCCTCCGAGATGCTTCTGGAAAGCAACCAGTTCGATTTCGTGACTTGCCGTCATGCTCTTCAGGTTTTTGATCATCCGGAAGAGATCCTGAAAGAGCTCTACCGGATCTGCAAACCGGGCGGCCGGGTCTACATCACCAACGAGAAAAACTCGCACTGCCTTGGCGAACCGCGCTCTGAAACCATTCAGTGGACCTATAACGAGGTCGCCAAGCTTTGGGACCACTTCGATATGGATATCGAGCTCGGCCCCAAGAGCCGGCGCTATCTGACCGACGGCGGATTTGAAGACATCAAGATGGAAAGCTTCATGGTCACCAACCTTGACGGCAATCCACAAGACTTCGCAGACATCATCCAATCCTGGGAAAACGTTTATGCTGGCCAAATGGCCGTTGAACGTGGTGACAGTCCGGAACAGATTGCCCGTTTCCGGCAAGGTTTCCAGGATCACATTTTTGCTGCCCTGCACCCCAAAGGCTACGCTGGTTGGCCAATCTGGGTTGCCTCTGGACGGAAGCCTCTATGACACAGACCCAGTCTCCCGCGACCGCGGACAAGGCCGATCAGGAAGAAGAGATCGGCCGTTTTTCCCGGCACAGTTTTCGCGCCAAGTTCCTGCTTGTGGTCGGGGCGGCCGTGTTGTTCGACATCATGCTGGCGGGTGGTGTTGCCATCTGGAACGTGCAACGGCTTTCCAGAGATGCAACCGCGACTGTGAGCCAGGGGCTGACGGAAGCCACGCAAGAATACCTCAACACCTATATCGACACGACAGCGCTTCGCACGAACCTTCTGCTCGATCAGACATACTCTGAAGTTGAGACCCTCGGCAGCTCGCTCCAGGCCTTGATCGACCATCCGGAGACGGAAATCCGGATCGGCGAAGCGGTGGAAAGTGACCCGGAACTGGGCGATCAGGACATTACCTTTGATCCGCAAGGCGGTTGGGCTCAGAACCTTGCTGGTCCGTCTGTTGTCAGCATCTGGGGCTATTTGCTTGATGATGACGGCAACCTCCTGCCCAGCGCCAGAGAGGAAGTCATTGACAGCGCCGCCTTCAACCTGGTGGCCCCTGCCCTAATGTCATCGGGTTCGCAGAAACTGCAGATGTACTATGTCGGCCCCAAAGACACACCGATCATGCGGACGACGCCCTATACCACTCAGGCGCAAACCTTTGATCGGCTGTATCCAGGCCACAACGAAGAGAACTTTTGGGATTTCTTCTTTCCCGGCGTTTATGAGGGCTGGCAGAACTGGATCAGCGACCCCTCTTCCCGTCCGGTCGACCGAAACATTGTTGCAACAGAGCCTTACATCGACGCGATCACCGGCGCTCTGATTGTCAGCTTCTTCGAACCGCTGTGGACCCAGGACCGGTCTGACGTCGCCGGGATGGCGGCTGTTGATGTAACGCTCGACCAGTTCGGCGAATTGGTTGAGAACGTGCAGATTGCTGACACGGGCTTTGGCTTCCTGACCAGCTCCGCCGGCAATGTTATTGCCGTGAGTGAAGTTGGCGCAGAAAAACTCGGCCTCATCTCAGTCGATGCAACGGGTCAGGGCGTAACCGGGATCAACCGCTTCTTGAACCAAAGCCGGTATCCCGCGATCTCGAACCTTCTGTTGCCAGAAGACGCCAATACGGTGATCAAAACCCTCGAAATTGATGAAGGCAATGGGCCGGAGAACTTTATCGTTGTTTTGAAACGACTGGATCCGGTGAACCTCTGGAACGGCTCCACAATTGTCTCAGAGAGCCTGACCCTCGGCTTCCTCGTTTCTGAAGGGGAAATGTACGAAACGCTTGGCGAGGTGCAAGAGGAGATCTCCGACGCCACCCGCAGCATCGTTCAATGGCAGATCGCGGCCCTGCTGATCAGCTTGGTGATCGTGTTCATCGCCGTTTATGCGATTTCCGGCCGGATTACCGCCGGCCTAAGCGCCCTTGCTGACGCTGCCCGCGCCCTTCAAAACAAGGACTATTCCGTCCGGGTAAAAATCCCGAGCAAGGATGAGGTCGGTGCCGTGGGCACGGCCTTCAACCGGATGGCTGAGGAAATCAGCTATCATACGGAAAACCTTGAAAAACTGGTCGAAGAGCGCACCGGCAAACTGGAAACCGCAAACAAGGAAATCGTTGCGCTCAACAAGCGTCTCCAGAACGAAAACCTGCGTCTTGGCGCTGAACTCGATGTGGCGAAACGCATCCAGGAAATGGTGCTGCCAAGGCGCAGTGAGTTGGAAGGCATCGCCCAGATTGAAATCGCTGCCTACATGGAGCCGGCGGATGAAGTCGGCGGCGATTACTATGACGTTCTTCATGACGGCGGCCGGGTGAAAGTCGGCATCGGCGACGTGACCGGGCACGGGCTGGAAAGTGGCGTGCTGATGCTCATGGTGCAGTCTGTTGCCCGGGCCTTGCAGGAAAAGGGCGACAACGACCCAATAGCTTTCCTCGAAGTGCTCAACCGTGCACTTTACAAGAACATCGCGCGGACCAACTCCGACAAGCACATGACCCTCGCCTTCGTTGATTACGAGGATGGCAAGGTCACGCTCTCCGGGCAGCATGAGGAAGTGCTGATTATCCGGGCAAATGGCGATGTCGAACGGATCGACACGGTCGAACTTGGTTTCCCGGTTGGCCTGGAAGCGGACATTGCACCATTTGTGCAAACTGAAGTCCTGAATTTCGGTCCGGATGATGTTCTTCTGCTGCACACGGACGGTGTGACAGAGGCGGAAAACCCGGACGGTGTTCTTTATGGCTTCGACAGGATGTGCGCCTGTGCCAAAGCCAATGCCGGCAAACCAGCCAAAGCCATTATTGAGGCGATACTGGCAGAAGTTAAAGCACACATTGACACACAAAAAATGTTTGATGACATTACCCTTGTGGTGATGAAGCACAGGTAGGCTATGACAGTGACATTCGGACACGCCGAGCTGACGAATGGGCCGTCAGCAACCACGCTCCACATCACCCTCGCCGCAGAACCGCTGGAGCTGAGCTGGCAACACTGCGGAACCACCTCCGATTTTCTTGGCGATTATTTTGCAAAATGCTGTGCAAAGGGGGTCGATCAGGTCGACGCCCGTCACAGCATCGGCTACCTGCTGAACGAAATATTGGAGAATGCAGTGAAGTTCCGCCACGATGGCAACATCGAGATCAGCTGCTCACTGGACGGAAATCATTTCGAATCCGAGATTTCCAATGTGATTGATCCGGCCACGGCGGAGAAGTTTCAGGAGCTTTTGACAGAAATCCTGGCACGGGATCCGGGCGAACTTCTTCTGGAACGCATTGAAGCCAACGCGACCGATCTGGACTCCTCCGGGTCCGGACTTGGGCTTTTGACGCTAATGAGCGATTATGATGCAAAACTCGGCTGGCGCTTCACACCGGATGCCAGTAATGGTTCGGTCAACTTGAAAACTGTAGCTGCGCTGACATTCTCCTGAGCGCATACATAATTCCGAGGGAACGATTAGAATGGAAATCAGCACCAACGACTACCGTGTCTGGGCAGAAGGGTCGAAGATCCATTATGAAGGCACGATGCGTCTGTCTGGTACGGAGGCGTATGCGCCAATCCTGGAACTCATGAACAATGTGCTCGATTCCAAACCGGAAGAAATCGTACTTGACCTGACCGGTCTGGAATTCCTCAACAGTTCCGGCATCAACCTCCTTGCAAAGTTCACTATCGAGATCCGCAAGCAACCGGAAATCGGTGTGCGTGTTCTCGGCTCCAAAGCCATTCCGTGGCAGTCCAAGTCCCTGCGTAACCTTCAGCGTCTGCACAAGTCTCTCGAGCTGCAAATCAACTGACGGCTGCACATCGCAGCGGCCGGGAAATCGGACATGATCAGCGGACGCCACATTCCCGCAACAGGAAAAGCCCTCATGGCACTCTTGTGCCTGGGGCTTGCCGCGTGCCAGACCTCGACCAATCCCGAATTCAAAAGCACTTATGTCGGCAAACCGTCGGCAGACTTCTTCCTCAAATACGGCCCGCCATCCGACGTGATTGCCTATGATGCAATCCCGAAAGGAGCCGATCCGATCAACTACCCGGGTGGGGACCCTAAGGAGCTCGTTTATTATTGGTCGTCCATCAACGAGCGAACCTATACGGAAAAGAAGAACCCGAAGCCGCTGAAAGACGAATGCAATCTGGCGATCCTGACGCGGGCTGACGGCAAAATCCTCAGAATGGAAGTCCAGAGCACTTCCATGCCGCTTGAGAAGGTGAAGGCGTACTGCGAAACCATCGTCGAGTAGCCCGCACCTGCACTCAGCGATTTCCCTTTACATTTCCTATGGTTCAACACCCTTTTGCCGGCCCCGAAGCATGCTGTGTCACCCAACGTGACCCGACTTATCTCCTATGCAAAATTTCGAATACGACGAAACAATTGTTTCAGAAATTGACAATCAAAAAAACAAATGAAACAGTGCGCGCATGACATCTGCGCGACCACAAATCCGGGCTGCCATCACAGCAAATTACGCTGATCTCAGCGAGACCTTGCGGACGGCCGCGGATTACCTTGCAGACAACCAGCTTGAAATCGCAACGCGCAGCCTGCGGGCGATCGCCGCCGCCAGCGGTGTCTCCCCTGCCAGCTACACCCGGCTCGCGCGGGCCATCGGTTTTACCGACTACGAAGCCTTGCGCGAACAGGCGCGGATGGAACTTAGCCAGCGCGGCAGCAGTTTTCAGGACAAGGCCCGCCAGCTTCGAAACGAGGCAGATCAGCCCTTGTTGCCCCGTCAGGCGGCTGCCTGTGTCGACAACATCAAGGCGCTCGTCGACGACATTGATCCGGTTCGGCTGGAGCAGGTTGTCGACTGCCTGTCAAAGGCGCGCAGAACCGTTGTTGTCGGGGCGCTCGCTTCAGCCGGCTTTGCCGATTACTTTGCGTATCTCGCCAACTGGTTCAATGATCGGTGGATCGTAGCGGGGCGCAATGGCGCGTCCCTGGGCGGTGCACTTGCAAGCCTGACCAAGGACGATTGCATCGTAATCGTCTCCAAGCACCCGTATGCCCACCGCTCGGTCCGGGCGGCGGAACTTGCAGCAGAAAATGGTGCGAAAGTGATCGTCCTGACCGACAGTCATGCGTTTCCAGGGTTGCAATTCGCAGACCATCACTTCATTCAGCGCACTGAAAGTCCACACTTTTTCTCATCTTACGCGGCCACGCTCGTTCTCATTGAGACCATTACGGGCATGCTGGTCGCGCGAGCCGGTTCCGAGGCGGAAGCCCGGATCCAAAATGTCGACAGGCACAATCGCTTGCTCGATGAACTTGAAAATGTCTAGGGTGGTTGGACCGCTCTGGAACAAAAACTGAAATAGAGGGAAGCCTAGTCAAATGATGATGAAACTGAACCTTGCAGGTGCTGTTCTTGCGACCAGCATCGCCTTCACCGGCGCAGCTGCCGCGGAAGAATTCATCACCATCGGCACCGGCGGTGTCACAGGTGTTTATTACCCGACCGGTGGCGCAATCTGCCGCCTGGTGAACCGGGATCGCAAAGACCACGGCATCCGCTGCTCGGTCGAATCCACTGGTGGTTCTGTGTACAACATCAACACCATCCGTGAAGGCGAGCTGGAGTTTGGTGTTGCCCAGTCTGACTGGCAGTTCCATGCCTACAACGGCACATCCAAGTTCGAAGACAAAGGTCCGTTCGAAGAGCTGCGCGCCGTGTTCTCCGTACACCCGGAGCCGTTCACTGTTGTGGCTCGTGCAGATTCCGGCATCAAGACCTTTGATGACCTGAAAGGCAAGCGCGTCAACATCGGCAACCCGGGTTCCGGTCAGCGCGGCACCATGGAAGTTCTGATGGAAGCCAAAGGCTGGACTGCGGACGATTTTGCGCTCGCAACCGAGCTGAAAGCTGCCGAGCAGTCCGCAGCTCTGTGTGACAACCAGATCGATGCAATGGTCTACACCGTTGGTCACCCGTCCGGTTCCATTCAGGAAGCCACCACTGCGTGTGACTCCGTACTCGTGACCGTTGGCGGCGACGCTGTCGACAAGCTGGTTGCTGACAACAGCTACTACCGCACCGCCACCATCCCAGGCGGCATGTACCGCGGCAACGATGCTGACACCGGCACCTTCGGTGTGGGCGCAACCTTCGTGACCTCTTCCAACGTGTCTGAAGACACTGTTTACACCCTGGTCAAGTCGGTCTTCGAAAACTTCGATGCCTTCAAGAAGCTGCACCCGGCATTCGCCAACCTGAAGCCAGAAGAAATGGCTCAGGACGGTCTGTCCGCTCCGCTGCATCCAGGTGCTGCGAAGTACTACAAAGAAAAAGGCTGGATCAACTAATCCGACCTTCTGAAACATGGGCCCGGGAGCAAGCTTCCGGGCCTTTTGTCAGCACAGCCATCCCACACAGAAGATCGCGTGCTGTTTTCAAAACATGTCTTTGTCCTGAGCAGCTTCGCTCATAGGATCTTGGGAATTATCGGACCGGCAAATTGGGGGCCGGACAAACGGGGGAACTTTTGATGTCTGAAGAGTATCAGGCGAACAAGAAAGCCGGCTCGAGTGGCCTGTCTGAAGAAGAGCTTCAGGAACTGGTCGCGGCGTCCGATTCCGGCTCGCGGAACCCTGCCGGCCCGATTGGGCTCTTTCTGGCAGCTGTCGCTTTGGCATGGTCCGCTTTCCAGGTTCTTCTTGCGTCTCCCCTTGCCAACTATGTTCTACCCAGCGACCTGATCAACAACAGCCGACAGGTCCACCTTGCCTTTGCCATCTTCCTGGCCTTCATGGCCTACCCGGCTCTGAAGAGCAGCCCACGCCATCACATCCCGATCCAGGATTGGGTCCTGGCCCTGTCCGGCGCATTTCTCGCGCTCTACGGCCTCTTCTTCTATGAGAAAATCGTCAACAATGGCGGCCTTGCCGACGACGTCGACAAATGGTTTGCGCTCGCAGGCATCCTGATCCTGTTTGAAGCTGCACGCCGGACCCTGGGTCCTGCGATGGCCATCGTCGCCACCGTCTTCCTCCTTTATGTCTTTTTCGGTTCCTCCCAATGGGTGCCGGAAGTCATGCGCTGGAAAGGCGCATCGCTGCAAAAGGCGATGAGCCATATGTGGATCACGTCGGAGGGTGTCTTCGGGATTGCCCTTGGCGTCTCCACCAAGTTCGTCTTCCTGTTTGTTCTATTCGGCGCCTTGCTCGATAAAGCGGGCGCGGGCAACTACTTCATCAAGATGGCCTTTGCAGCGCTCGGCCACCTGAAAGGCGGCCCGGCCAAGGCGGCCGTTGTGGGGTCAGCCGCAACAGGCCTTATCTCCGGTTCGTCCATTGCGAACGTTGTTACCACTGGCACCTTCACCATTCCGCTGATGAAGCGGGTGGGCTTCACAAACGAACAGGCCGGTTCTGTTGAAGTTGCGTCATCCGTAAACGGGCAGATCATGCCACCTGTCATGGGCGCTGCCGCCTTCCTGATGGTGGAATATGTCGGCATTTCCTATGTCGAGGTGATCACCCACGCCTTCCTGCCGGCGGTCATTTCCTACATCGCATTGGTCTACATCGTGCACCTGGAAGCGGTGAAACGGAACATGCCGACCATCGGCCACAAAACTGTGTCCACCTTACGAACTGTCCTGGGCATGTTCTTCTTCTTCGCAGGCTTTGCTGCGCTTTGTTACGGTATCAAGTTCCCGATCGGCTGGATCACGGCTCTTGTACCGGATGGCGCCAGCTGGATCCTCGCGGTTTTGGTTTTCGTTGCGTACCTTGTGCTTTTGAAGCTCGCAGCAAGCGTTGACGATCTGCACCCGGACGATCCGAATGCCAAGGACATCGTCCTTCCGGAGATCGCCGACATCTACAAGTCCGGCCTTTACTACCTCCTGCCGATCGTTGTGCTTGTCTACTTCCTGATGATTGAGCAGAAGTCTCCGGGCCTCTCCGCCTTTTGGGCAACCACACTGCTCTTCGTCATCCTTCTGACCCAGCGGCCGATCAAGGCGATCTTCCGCGGCGAAAACAAGATGGTCGAGGAGTTCAAGGAAGGCGTTGTTGATCTTGCGAAGGGCATGATCGATGGGGCCCGCAATATGATCGGCATCGGTCTGGCAACAGCCACCGCCGGCATCATTGTTGGTACGGTGACCCTGACCGGTATCGGACAGGTGATGGCCGACCTCGTCGAGCTGGTGTCTGGCGGCAATCTTGTTCTGATGCTGGCCTTTGTCGGACTTCTCTCGCTGGTCCTCGGCATGGGACTTCCGACCACGGCGAACTACATCGTGGTGTCCTCGCTGATGGCCGGTGTTGTCGTTGAACTCGGCGCCCAATCCGGCCTGATCGTGCCGCTCATTGCGGTTCACTTGTTCGTCTTCTACTTCGGCATCATGGCGGATGTGACACCCCCGGTGGGTCTCGCGTCTTTTGCTGCGGCCGCGGTGTCGGGCGGTGATGCGATCAAGACCGGCTTTACGGCGTTCTTCTATTCGCTCAGAACTGTTGCCCTGCCGTTCGTCTTCATCTTCAACACAGATCTGCTTCTGATCGACGTTGGCTGGGGACAGGGTATTCTGGTCTTCATAATGGCGACAATAGCCATATTGGCCTTCACGGCCGGAACCATGGGCTATTTCGTCACCCGTTCGCGCATCTATGAGAGTATCGCTCTGGTACTTGTTGCTTTCATCCTCTTCCGTCCGGACTTCTTCATGAACCGGATCCAGCCTCCGTTCGAAATTGTTCAACCGACCAGTTTCGTTGAGGCCGTTGGCGAGGCTAACCCGGGAGATGAGATACGCATCACCGTGAACGGCCCTGATTTCGATACAGGATCACAGGCGGAAACGACCTTCATCCTGACCGTCGGTGACGAGCCGGATGCAGAAGCCCGCCTGTCCGCTGTTGGTCTGACCGTCTTTGATGAAGACGGCGTGATGAAAATGGATGAACCCTTCCCGGGCACACCGTTCTTCGAAACACTCGGCAACTTCGATTTCTACGGCGATGACCCGGTCCAGATCGCAAAAGCCCAAGTGTCTCTTGAGCAAATGCCGAAGGAGCTGATCTACATCCCGGGCCTTCTGCTGCTTGGCCTGATCTATCTGCTCCAACGCCCGCGGGCCCGTGTCGAGCGCAAGGAAATGGAAGGAGCTCCGGCATGAACAAGACCATCCTATGCGCCGTTGACATCACACATCCGGAAGACCGTGAGGTCCTTCAAACGGCCGATAAGCTCGCCCGGCTCGACAATGCGCAGCTCGACGTGATCACCGTGGTGCCGAACTTTGGCGTGACACTTGTGAGCTCTTATTTCGATGAGAACTTCCAGGATCAGATCGTCAACGAGACGCAGGAAAAGCTCACCGACATTGTCGGCAGTGTCTTGGGCGAAGAGCGCAACAAGGAGATCCGTCACGTTGTGGCGACGGGCTCCATCTACGAAGAGATCCTGGAGCTGGCCAAACGCACCAACACGGATCTGATCGTGATTGGCGCCCATAAACCACAGCTGCGTGAGTTCCTGCTTGGGCCGAACGCGGCCCGCGTCGTCCGGCATTCCAAGTGTTCGGTCTACGTCGTCAGGGTCTGATCTGACGGTGCAACTACAAACAAAGGGCCGGAATTTTCCGGCCCTTTTTTAATTCAACTTCTTGAAACGGACGTTCTGGATATTGAGCGGCCCAACGGGTGTCATAAGGCTGGCTCTGTAAAGCAGAAGATACGGTTTCCCGGGCACCTCGGCCAAGTGGATCTCCATTGAGGTATTGGCTTCCAATTGCTGGATGGTCCTCCGGTTCGGCCGGTGGCCGGCAATCGCCTTATACCGCGCAGAGCACGTGAGGACGCCACCGGAGTAGCCCTTCCGGCCTCCGCGTTTTTGATACTTTGTCTTGTAGTCGAGCACGAGGTCGTAGCGGTCGCGGCCGTCGTAAATCGGGACGGTACGTTTGCAGCTGTCCGGGTGCAGGCCCTTCGGAGCTGGCAACAAAACCGCAGTCAGAGGGTCAATGACGCCGCGCTTGTGTGCATCGGTCACCTTGATCCGCTCGTTCATCCGGTCCTGGGCTGGGTGGATCTTTGTTCCCGTGACAGCGCCATTCGCCATCGAGAGTGAAACAGTGTTCGGTTTGCCATCCTCTTCGGCCTGCATCGAAAACGAAGCAGGACTTAGCCCTTGTGGCGATACAGAACCCGTTGCGAGCACATTGCCGGAGCCATCAGATACAAAATTGCCGAAGGCTGCCATCTTGCCCTGCCCGTGGATCTTGTAGGATTGATCCTGAAGATCGACGGAAAGCGCGCCCTCGCCGATCTTCAAACCCGTCAGCGAGATGTCGTATTTCACATAAAGGCTGCTCGCCTCGACCGGCATGGCAACAAGGCAAAGTGCTGCGGCAAGTGATTTCAGGTGCATCGGGCTCCCCTTCGTTCCGGCTCCTCGTCATATCTGAAAAAGAGATTGCCCGATGATTTGGGCGCCAGTACGGAGAGTTGGTTCATCTGACATTCATGTTGCCAGCGCTCCGCGATACACCTGATCGTTCAAAGAACGTTGCACAACGTTCCAAAGATAAGCGGATTTGGAAAGGATGCTGTTGCATTACCTCCGCTGGCGCCTATCTGATCGTAATAATGCGATGACTTGTTGTTTCACACCGTATCATCGTTACGAGATCGACCAATATCCGGTTCTGGAGACATTGACCAAATGAGCGATACGACCACTTACACCCCGCCGAAAGTCTGGACCTGGGAGCAGCCGAGCGGCGGCCAGTTCGCCAGCATCAACCGGCCGGTCTCCGGTTCCACGCATGAGAAGGTATTGCCGGTTGGCAAACATCCTTTGCAGCTCTATTCGCTTGCCACTCCGAACGGCGTCAAGGTCACCTTGATGCTGGAGGAACTGCTCGCCCTCGGGCATAAGGGCGCAGAATATGACGCTTGGCTGATCAAGATTGGCGACGGCGATCAGTTTGGAAGCGGCTTTGTTGGCGCAAACCCCAATTCCAAGATCCCGGCCTTGGTCGATCACAGCACGCCTGCCAAAACCCGCGTCTTCGAATCTGCGTCGATCCTGATGTACCTCGCCGAGAAATTTGGTGAATTCCTGCCGGCAGAAGGCCCTGAGCGGACCGAAACCCTCAACTGGCTGTTCTGGCAGATGGGCTCTGCGCCCTATCTCGGCGGCGGTTTCGGTCACTTCTACGCCTATGCGCCGGAGAAATTCCAGTATCCGATCGATCGCTTCTCAATGGAGGCCAAGCGGCAGCTGGACGTGCTGGACAAGGCGCTCGCCGAGCGGCCCTTCATTGCGGGCGAAAATTATTCGATCGCTGATATGGCAATCTGGCCGTGGTACGGCGGGCTAGTTCTAGGCCGTCTTTACAGCGCAGCGGAATTCCTCTCCGTCCATGAATACAAGAACCTCGTTGCCTGGGCTGAAAAGATTGACGCCCGTCCGGCAGCAATCCGCGGGCGCATGGTCAACCGGGTCTTTGGGGACGAAAGCGGTCAGCTCGCTGAACGGCACGATGCCTCCGACATTGACGCGCAGTTGGAGATTGCCAAGGCCGCCGCTGAATAAACGGCTTCTGAGGCTATCTGCAAAAAGGGCGGCTCAAACGGGCCGCCTTTTTCTTATCCGAACAAAACCAAACCGGGTTCAAACGGCGGCAGCTTAACCAGATCACTAAAGAAGCTATCGCATCTTTTTGCGGCGCTGCGTCGGCGTTTCTCCGTATTCCGCCTTGTAGGCGAGCGAAAAGGATCCCGCGGAGCCAAACCCGCAAGAAAGCGCAATCTCGATCTGTTGCAGATGGGTGTCCACGACGAGCGCATGCGCCTTCTTCAAGCGGATTTTCTTATAGAGTTTCGACGGCGTCGTGTTGAAATAGACTGTAAACAACCGCTCCAGGTGACGCGTTGACAGGCCGACTTCCTTGGCAACATCTGCCAGACGCAGCGGCTGTTCGATGTTGGCCTCCATGAGCCGCAGGGCATTCTGCAAGCGCTTTTCAAAATAACTGGAGCTGTAACTGCTGCCTTTGGGCTGTTCCGATGAGAACCCCCGGACGCGATCCAGCACAAGCAAGCTCGCAATCTCAGCACACTGCCGCCGATCCAATTGACCTTCCAGGACGCCGATCATCGCTTCAAGAGTATGACCGTGACCGGCGCAGGTCAGGACAGTGCCATGTGTTTCCACCAGACTGTCTGTCAGCTTCGGATAGGAGCCGACTTCCTGCAACAGAGACACGTCACGCCAGTGCGCGGTCGTTGGCGCATCGAGGTTATTGACCGACCTCACATATTGACGGGACGCGTCCGAGAGGAGAATGACCCTTCTTTGCAACTGTTGCATCGCCCGCAGACGAGCCAGCCATGCTTCCGGATTGCTGGTCCGGCCGCAAATGACAACCAGACAATCGCACAAATACTGGCCGCTGATGGCGGGAGCGGCACGAACAATCAAGTCTGAGCTACTTGTTACCAGACCTGGTTCGTCAGAGATGATTTTCCAGGAATAGACGTCATTGTTGAGAATATCGTTTGCGGTGCGCAGTACTGTGGTAACCGCCGAAAGTTCCAGGTCCGAAAACCCGGGCTGAACAAAGATCTCAAAAACTACCTGTTCGCCCTCTTCGAACATCGCCTCTCTGATTGGAACTTCAGCTCTTTTGTTCATGTTTCCGGTGCTAGCAGATCACGCCAAATCATTTCAGTCTTTAGACCACTCATCTACATTAAAGTAGCGAGCGCCCGAAGTACTTTATTTCAGAAGATCGGTGTGACCCACCCTGCCTTACTGTTTCCGCGATAGACTGAGGGGTCCAACAGGCATGTTCGGTCGAAGCCGCGCAGATCACTTGCGGACTTGAAGTGACCTATTCAGCTGCGTGCTTCAGGCTTGCCATGAGATGGTGGAATTTCTCGCCCTGAACCGCGACGTGCCCCCGAATGGCCGCAGCCGCGGCTTCACCATCCCCTTTTTCCAATGCTGTCACAATAGCTTTGTGCTCGGCCATGGATTGCGGCAAGCGCCCTCTTGCCCTGAGCTGCATGCGGCGGAAGGGTTGAAGGCGCCGGTAAAGCCGGAGGCATTCCTGCTCCAGAAACCCGTTGCCGGACTGCCGGTACAAAATGGCATGGAAGCGTTCGTTTTCCAGGTAATAGCCATCCGTGTCCTGAGCCGCGACCGCTTCATCACAACGCGCGTTGGCAGCATGAAGGTCCGACAAGGCTTGATCCGAAATGCGGCTTGCGGCGAGACGCGCGCAGACGGCCTCCAATTCGGCCATCACTTCGAACATCTCCAGAAGCTCGACCGGCCCCGGTTGTCGCACAAAGACGCCACGCCGGGGGATTTGCTCCACAAGGCCCGACTGAGAGAGACGCTGCAAAGCTTCCCGGACCGGGGTGCGCGAGACTTCAAACCGCTCGGCGAGCTGGACTTCATCCAAACGCGCGCCATCTTTGTAAGTGCCCTCTAAAATAAGGCCCTCCAATTCGTCGGCGATCAGATCTGCACGTTTCCTATCCATGCCGCTGACATAAACACACCTGTTCCCTGCACGCAATAATTTCCATCTTGTATACAAAAAATTTGACGGAGAATACATTCGGTGCAAGGATGCCTCCCGAGCTTGACCAAACGTCACACGCTCTTTGGGAGGAACAACAATGACCATGAAACTGACATCTGCCGTTGCAGCTGCCGCGCTGCTCGGTTCTGCTTTTGCAGCCAATGCCACGGAACTGCGCCTGTCGCACCAGTGGTCCACCAGCGATGTGCGCCACAAGGTGGCGGAAATCGTCGCCAACGAAGTCGCCGCTGCCGACGTGGATCTTGAAATCAAGATCTTCCCGTCAAAGTCCCTGTTCAAGCCGCGCGAACAGTATAAGCCGCTCAGCCGCGGTCAGCTCGACATGACTGTTTTCCCGCTGAGCTATGCCGGCGGCCAGCAGCCTGCCTATAACCTCACCCTGATGCCAGGTTTGGTGAAGAACCACGACCACGCAGCCCGTCTCAACGAAAGCCCGTTCATGGGCAAGATCGAAGAGATCATGGCCGGTGACGACGTGATGGTTCTGGTTCACGGCTATCTCGCTGGCGGCTTTGTCGGCAAAGACAAATGCATCACCGCCCCGGAGCATGTGAAGGGGCAACAGACCCGTGCAGCGGGTAAGGCATTTGAACAAATGCTGGCAGGTGCCGGTGCCTCCATTGCCTCCATGGCGTCGTCTGAAATCTACAACGCAATGCAGACCGGTGTTCTAACAGCTGCGAACACCTCGTCCTCATCCTTCGTCAGCTATCGGATCTATGAGCAAGTCAAGTGCTACACACCGGCCAGCGACTTCGCTCTTTGGTTTATGTATCAGCCGCTCTTGATGAACAAATCCACCTATGACGGCCTGAACGATGCCCAAAAAGCAGCGCTGCAGGCAGGTGCCGCCAAGGCTGAGGCGTTCTATCTGGAGGAAGCCAAGAAGCAGGATGCGGCGTCTGCCGATATCTTTGCAGAAAATGGCGTTGAAATCGCGCAGATGAGCCAGGAGGAGTTCGACGCTTGGCGGGCCCTTGCGCAAGAGACCTCCTACAAGGCCTTCATCGAGCAAACTCCGGGCGGCCAGGAGCTCCTGGATATGGCTCTGTCAGTCCAATAAGTCTTTGACCGGGGCGGTGCCACACCGCCCCGCCTCTCGCTACCCTTTTTCTTTTTCGGGAGTTCCCCATGGCGGGTCACAGCTCGGCAGCCGTTGCGCGTGCCGGTAACAACCCCTTTTTGCGCGCTGTCGCGGCCATATCGACCGTTGCAGGCTGGTGCTCGGCGGCGATGATCGTCGCCGCCGTTGCGATCACCTGCCAGATGATCTTTGTCCGGTTCGTGTTGAACGGGTCGACGGTCTGGCAGACAGAAGCGGTCATCTATCTGGTGATTGCCGCGACGCTTGTCGGCTTGCCTTATGTCCAGCGGTTGCGCGGCCACGTCAATGTGGATCTGGTGCCGCTGTCCCTGCCGCCACGGGCTCGCTTTTTCCTCGCGCTGATAACCCTCTCGCTGTCAATCCTGATTGTTGGGATCATGCTGTTTTATGGCTTTGAGTACTGGCACTTTGCCTGGGACCGCGGCTGGCGGTCGGACACGGTGTGGGGCGTCCGGCTTTGGATCCCGTACCTCTCCTTGCCCGTCGGATTTGGCCTGCTTCTTTTGCAGCTGATTGCCGATCTGGTAGCCGTCATCACACGGGTTGATCGCCCGTTCGGCCTGGAGGACGCATAATGGATCCGCTTCTCCTCGGTGCCTTGGTCGCCTTCTTCACCATCTTCGTCCTGTTTTCTGGTGTGTCGGTCGCACTGGGGCTTCTGATTGTCTCAGCCGGGTTCCTGATCATCTTCGACGGCATGCGGTCCCTGGAACTGATGCCGGAAATCCTGTTCGGCAAACTCGACAACTTCGCGCTCCTCTCGATCCCGATGTTTATTATTATGGGCGCTTCAATCGCGTCCACGCGCGCTGGGGCCGACCTTTATGAAGCGTTGGAACGGTGGCTCACACGCGTTCCCGGCGGGCTGGTCGTCTCCAATCTTGGCGCCTGCGCGCTCTTTGCTGCCATGTCTGGATCCAGCCCGGCAACGTGTGCGGCAATTGGCAAGATGGGCATTCCGGAAATGCGCAAGCGCGGCTATCCGGACGGCGTTGCAGCCGGCTCGATCGCAGCTGGCGGAACACTCGGCATCCTGATCCCGCCATCGGTCACGATGATCGTGTACGGCATTGCGACCGAAACCTCGATTGGGCGCCTGTTCCTTGCCGGTGTCATTCCGGGTCTTCTGCTGGTCGGCCTCTTCATGGCATGGTCGCTCTATTCCACCTGGCGCTCCGGGGATGCCTCTGTCCTGAGTGCCGGCAACTACACCTGGAAGCAGCGCTTTGAAATCCTGCCTCGGGTCCTGCCCTTCCTCGCGATCATCGTCGGCGTGCTCTACGCCATGTATGGCGGTATCGCGACACCGTCGGAAACGGCCGCTGTCGGCGCGCTGATGTGTCTGATCATCGCAATGGTGATCTACAAACTCTGGAACCCGGGAGATCTTTGGGTTGTTCTGCGCGACAGCACCAAGGAAAGCGTGATGATCCTGTTTATCATCGCAGCGGCTGGTGTCTTTTCTTACATGCTGTCCTCACTGTTCATCACGCAGGCGATTGCCGAGTGGATCGGCACCTTGGATGTGAACCGCTGGGTGCTGATGGGCGCAGTCAACATCTTCTTGCTGATTGCCGGTTTCTTCCTGCCGCCGGTTGCCGTGATCCTGATGGCGGCCCCGATCCTGTTGCCGATCATCACCACGGCCGGATTTGATCCGATCTGGTTTGCGGTTGTCCTGACGATCAACATGGAGATCGGCTTGATATCGCCGCCGGTCGGCCTCAACTTGTATGTCATCAATGGCATTGCACCGGATATCTCGCTGAAGACCATTCTCAAGGGATCCTTACCCTTTGTGGGATGTATGGTCGTCGCGATCATCCTGTTATGCATCTTCCCAGGACTGGCAACATGGTTGCCGGATGCTGTGATGGGACCAACACGATGACCCTTTTGGCCGATCTGCTGTCTTCGATCTTTGACCGCCGGTACCGGACGTTTCTTCCAGGAAGCTCCGACAACCGGCCCATGGAGGAACTCACCGCCGCGCTTTTGGGTGCGTCGGGCGAGGTTTCGGGCAGCACGATCGCCCGGATCATCCTCGACCGCTATGAAACTGCGGAGGAAGACGAAAAACTGTCCTTCTTCCGGCACTTGGCCGAAGACATGGCCGTCTCACCTCAGGACCTTCGCGCAGCACTTGAGACCTATGAAAAGGGGCAAACGAAAACCAGCTACGAAACCTTGGTCCGTGCCGCCGAACCGCGCCGGCAGGAACTGATCCGCCGGCTCAACCAGGTGCCGGACGCCACCCGGTCCTTGGTTGCCATGCGCGCCGATCTCCTGCGCTTCAGTAGGGAGGACGACGCACTGCAAGCCCTCAATGTCGACTTTGGCCATTTGTTCGCAAGCTGGTTCAACAGAGGGTTCCTCGTGCTCAGACCGATCAATTGGGAAAGCCCGGCCAATATCCTTGAAAAGATCATTGAATATGAAGCGGTGCACGCCATCGACAGCTGGGATGATCTAAGACGGCGCCTGCAGCCCGCTGACCGGCGCTGCTTCGCCTTCTTCCACCCCACCATGCCGGACGAACCGCTGATCTTCGTGGAAGTCGCCCTTACAAAAGGTGTTCCCTCATCTATCCAAGCGCTGTTGAGCGAAGAACGGGAGCATATCGAGGCAGAAGACGCGAATACGGCGGTTTTCTATTCCATCTCGAACTGCCAAAAGGGGCTGGCGGGGATTTCCTTCGGCAACTCTCTGATCAAACAGGTTGCTGCAGATCTTTCTCTGGAATTGCCGAGCCTGAAAACCTTCGTGACGCTGTCGCCAATTCCGGGTTTCCGGAACTGGATTGAAAAAAACGATCTCGGTCCGCTTCCCGACGATCCAAAGCAGCTCAAGGCGCTCGCGGCCCATTATCTGATCGCAGCGAAACGCAGGAACGGATTGCCGCTTGATCCAGTGGCCCGCTTCCATCTCGGCAACGGCGCGCAGGTCTATCAGGTTCATGCAGACGCCGACCTTTCTGAAAAGGGTCAACAGCAATCCGCCGGCGTGATGGTCAACTACCTTTACAATCTGTCGAAGGTCTCGCAAAACCACGAGCGCTTCGCCACCTCCCATGAAATTGCGGCCTCTTCGGATATCAAGTCGCTCAGCGCGGCCGCTGAAAAAACACTCAACAGGAGCCCGACCGATGGCCAACCCGCTCTTTGATCAGCTGTTCGGCAAACACGCCGGCAAGACGACGCCTTTTCTGCATCTAGCAAGCGGGGCAACCCTCACGCACGCCGATTTCCTGGGACAAGCGGCGCAGATTGCTCATGCTTTGACCGAATTCGGATTGAAGCCGGGCGACCGGCTCGCAGCCCAGATTGAGAAGTCGCCCGAGGCACTTGCGCTCTATGCGGCCTGTGCGCAGGCCGGTGTGATTTTCCTGCCGCTCAACACGGCCTACACCGTCGATGAGCTGACCTATTTCATTGAGAACAGCGGTGCTGCGCATGTTGTCTGCGATGCGCGCAGCGAAGCCGCGCTCACGCCGATCGCAACCGGCCTTGGAGCCAAAATTGCAACGCTCAATGCCGATGGCTCCGGGTCTTTGACCGAGACTGCGAAAGCCAAGCCGGCCACCTTCGATGTTGTCGACCGGTCCGCCGATGACCTGGCAGCCTTTCTCTACACTTCCGGAACGACCGGGCGGTCGAAAGGTGCGATGCTGACCCAGGCGAACCTGCTTTCGAACGCTGAAACGCTGACGGACTACTGGAAGTTCTCCGACACGGATGTGCTCCTGCACGCTCTGCCGATCTTCCACACCCACGGTCTGTTCGTTGCGACCAATGTGATGCTCGCAGCCGGTGGTTCCATGATCTTCCTGCCGAAGTTCGATCTGGACGCCATGATCGCCAACCTGCCGAAGGCGACCTCCATGATGGGTGTTCCAACGTTCTACACCCGGCTCCTGGACGATGACCGATTCACCAAGGACCTGACCAGCCACATGCGCCTTTTCATCTCCGGAAGCGCGCCGCTCTTAGTTGAAACCCATGTGCGATTTGAAGAGCGCACCGGGCACCGGATCCTGGAACGTTATGGCATGACCGAAACCAACATGAACACGTCGAACCCTTATGACGGCGAGCGGCGTGCAGGAACGGTCGGGTTTCCCCTGCCCGGCGTCGACCTCAAAATCACCAATCCGGAGAGCGGCGCCACCTTGCCGGACGGTGAGGTCGGTCAGATCGAGGTCCGGGGAGCAAACGTGTTCAAGGGCTATTGGCAAATGCCGGAGAAAACGGCTGCGGAACTGCGGGACGACGGGTTCTTCATCACCGGAGATCTCGGCAAGGTCGACGCCGACGGGTACGTTCACATCGTTGGCCGGAACAAAGATCTGATCATCTCCGGCGGCTACAACATCTATCCGAAGGAAATCGAGCTGATCCTCGATGAACAACCGGGCGTTCTGGAAAGTGCCGTTATCGGAGTCCCGCATGCAGATTTTGGTGAGACCGTCGTCGGTCTGATTGTTTCGGAGCCCGGTGCAAATCCCGATCTTGATGCCATTCAGGCAGCCGTGAGTGACGGCCTTGCCCGCTTCAAGCACCCACGCAAGCTTATCGTTGTCGACACTCTGCCGCGAAACACCATGGGCAAGGTGCAAAAGAACATCTTGCGGGACACCTACGCTGATCTCTTTGCGCCGGTAGCCGGATAAATCCCAGCAACCAATGACTGCCTTCCTCCCCTGCTTCGGCACGGGAGGCAACTGCTAGACCGGCAGCAGCAGCGAATAATGCTGGCCAGTTATCCCGCGCAACTCCTCGACCGCACCGGCGAGTTTCGGCCCGACACTCTCTTTCATCCTTGCAACAGTGAGGACATCGGCCGCAGCGCCGCTCAAAAACGTCACCGGCTCGCTGAATTCTGACGGGCGGTACGGCGTGGCCAGAGCATTGATCGAGGCGGAGAACCGGTCATCGCCAGTCAAGTACATGTACCCATTCGCAAGCAGATGGTCCTGTGATTTGACGGACAAGGACCGGCACTCTGCCGCCTGATCCCCGGGCAAAAGTGCAACCAGTTTACGCCGTTCCTCATCGGTCAGAGCCCCCAGATAGGCGGCCCCCGTCGACGATTTCAGGACCGGCATCCGGTACCCGACATTCAGCCAGATCGTTGCTGAGTTTTCCGGCCGCCAGGTTTTCACCATCAGCATCTCGCCGTCGTCCTGAATGGCAACGCCGATCAGTGTTTTTGTGTCGTTGGCGAGCTTCTGCATGATCGGCGTTGCCGTTTCGATAAACCCGAAGGCAGCCGCCGCAATGTTGCCAAGCGCGAGCGCCGATGGACCAAGGCGGTATTTGTCGTGATGGCGACCGTGCGTGAGGTAGCCCAAAGCGCACAAGGTGAAGGTCAAGCGCGACACTGTCGAACGCGGCAAACCTGTGCGCTCGGATATCTCAAGGTTCCCAAGCCCGTTGTCCGTGGGGCGGAAAACTCTGAGCACGCTCAGACCGCGGGCCAGAGTATTCGCGTAGCGTTTGTCATCCTTAAGATCGGGCATATTTTGTCGCTTTATTGGTGTCCCACTTTGTATCTATCCAATACCTCTTGGCCTTTGCATAGCCCAGATCCGGAAACTCCACGTTACTTCACAGCTTCTGACAGGAAGAGTGAAATGGCAGGAAAGCTGACGATCAGCGCAAGCACGACCAGGTCTACAGCCAGGAAGCGCCAGATACCGGCGAAAATCGTTCCAACCGGAGCTTCCTTGCCAACCACGTTAGCCAACACAAAGACGTTCAAACCGACCGGTGGTGTGATCAATCCGATCTCCAGCAGTTTAACCACGACAACGCCAAACCAAATAAGGTCCATGCCGTTTGCTTCAACTAGCGGGATCATCAACGGCAGGGTCAGCACCATGATGCCGATCGGATCGAGGAACATGCCGAGAAGGATGTAGACCAGGCAGATGCAGAAGAGCAGCATGGCCGGGCTGAGTTGCGCCTCGGAAACGGCCTGAACCAGAGCCGGGGCAATGCCCGTGAGCGCAATGGCGGAAACAAAGATCTTGGCTGCGGCAGCAACGATGAAAAGCGAAGACGTCTGAATGACTGTATCGCGCACCGCATGCCACAGATCCGGCAGGCTCAACCGGCGTTGCATGAAGCCGATGGCGGTCGTGACCACCACGCTAACTGCTGCAGCGGCGGTTGCGGTAAAGAAGCCGCCGTAGATCCCGACAACAATAATCAGAAAGATAAGCGCTGCCGGCCAGGCTTCCTTGGCGGCCTGAATCTTCTCTTCCCGGCTTGCCGGTGCCTCCTTCGCCGGAGCCACCTTCGGATCCATGGCAATCCAGACGGCAATCACCAAAAGAAAGCCGAGAAGGGTAAGAATTCCGGGCAGAACACCGGCGACAAACAATTTGCTGACCGAGGTTTCGGTAAAGATTGCGTAGATGATAAAGAGGACGCTCGGCGGGATCAAAGAGCCGAGGGTGCCGCCCGCTGCGACGCTTGACGTTGCAAGCTTTGGATCGTAGCCGAGCCGCAACATCTCAGGCGTACAGATCTTGCCCATGGTCGAGGCACAGGCAACAGAGGAACCGCTGATTGCGGAAAAGCCGCCACAACCGATCACGGACGCCATGGCGACCCCGCCGCGCAATTGCACCAGCCAGACGCGCGCAGAATTGTAGACCGCCGTCGTGATCCCCGCCTTGTAGGCAATGTTGCCCAAGGCCACGAACAGCGGGATCATCGACAGATCGAAAGAATGGATCAGGTCGAACGAATTGGAAAACACCATCGCCGACGTTGCCCGGAACGCCCGCTCCGGCATGAAGGTGCCCGTGCGCAGGGCGAAGATCATAAAGGCAGCGGCCGTTGCAACGCCGATCAAAGCAAAAGCGATCGGCACGCGCATCGCCAGCAGGATGAGCATGAAGGCAAACGCAATCAAGCCAATGGTTGCCGGATCCATAAACACATTCCCTGAAAGTATTGAGTGTCAGACTGAAAACTGAAGGCGGCTTAGTGGGTGCCGGTAATGATCACGCGTCCGCGGATTGCCGAAACCGCATCTCCGATCAGCATCAGCACCAACCGGATCCAGCAGAGACCGAGCCCAAGAACGAACGCCAAGCGGCCTGGCCACTGCGGCAGACCAAGATCACCGTAAAACGCATTGCCCGTCTGCCACTGATAGATGAATTCGTGGGCTGCAGACCAAATCAGCGGGATCAGCGCGACCGCACCGAAGGCTGCGCCAAAGACGACAAACCAGTTCACAACCCGGTCGGGCAGGAAATTGGTCACGAATTCCACGGCAATGTGAGACCGGCGGGCCGTTGCTGCGGCCAAGGGCATGACGATTGCCAGAACCATGAGTTCGCGGACGATGATGATCGTATCCGGCACAGACGCATTGAAGACGTTCAATGCAACGACATCTGCAAATATCAGCACTGCAAGCAGAATGGTTGCGGTCACGGCCACATCGACAAAAATCCGCTCCAACCGATCAAGCATCAAGTTCCCTCCCCGCTGAAGAAACCGGGGCGGTTGCCGCCCCGGCTGTTTGTCTGAGCGATCAGTTGCGCTCCCAAGGATATCCCTTCTCTTCGAACTCCTTGGTGTAATCGGCAACGGCTTCTGTGTAGGTCGCCATCAGCTTGTCAGCGTCGAACCCAACACTGTTTGCGTTTTCCTTCCACTCCTCAATGAACGGCTGGGTCGCAGCGTTCATGGCAGCACGGTCCTCAACGCTCAGCTCAAGCACCTTGATATCCCGCTCGAATTCGCCGGCTTTCATGGCCTCAAGCGCCTTGGCATTCCGGCTCATGACGGTCTGGGCGAACTCGTCCGCCAGTTCTTCACCGGTCTGCAGCATGATCGATTGCTGCTCTTCACTCAGCGCATCGAAAGACTGCTTGTTCATGAACATGCCGAAGCCGCCGATCTGACCCCAGTTCAGGACCGTGAAGCTGTCGATCACTTCGTGCCACTTCAAAGCCGGGATGATGTAGGTGTAGCCCTGACTGCAGTCGATCAGGCCGTTGTTCAGCGCCTGATAAGCCTCATAGACACTGAGATTGACCATGGTGGCACCCATTTGGCCGAACACCTTACCGTAGACACCGGCGCCGCGGATCCGCTTGTCCGCGATATCCTTCACCGAGGCGATTTCACCGCCCGTGCAGGCCACGTTGACGTCTGATGCGGTAAAGGTCCCGATGTAGACCAAGTTTTTATCGGCCAGATGTTTGGTGATTTCCGGCGTATTGCGCATCAGTTTGTCTGTGGCCTTCAGGCCAACCCAGACATTCGGCCCGCTGATCGGCAGATCAGCGATGGAGTAGGCAGCCATTTCTTTCTGGAAATAGGCCGAGATGATCGATCCGGCGTCAGCAACACCAAACCCAATGGCATTGGCGGACGCATTCGCCTTGAACAGGGCGCCGCCGAACTGGATGTCCAGTTTCATGTCACCGCCGGACAGCTCACCGATCCGGTTGTTGAACCACTCCAGTGCCGTTGGAATGGTGCCGCGTGCCGGGCCTGCGTGGCCATAAAAAATCGTGGTTTCCGCAACGGCTGCGGACGCGCTCAGCCCCGTGGCAAGAACCGCTCCTGCGAGCAAAGATTTCAAAACTTTCATAGGGTCTCATCCTCCATCGACCTTAGATTATTCCACTATATGGAATTATTTTTCATTTGAAAGAATAAAGTGCATTCTCTCAAACTTGCCGTTCGCCGGACCGGTAAAACCCGGCAAACAGGCTGGTTTCTGTGACAATCTTCTTCGATCAACCCTTTGTGGGGCCTGCGTTTTATGCAGGCTCAGCTAGGTCCTTCGCGAAGGTCTCGATCAGTTTGGATTTCAGGATTTTTCCGGTGGGCGCGGCCGGTAATTCATGGGCGATCACGATCTTGCTTGGCCTCTTGTAAGGCGCGAGCCGGTCGTGCAGGAACGCTTTCAGGTCCTCTTCGGTCACGTGGCTGCCTTTGGCAACCTTCACAAACGCCAGAACCTCTTCATTGCCTTCCACGGGACGGCCGACGACACCGGCAACAATCACCTCTGGATGGTCGGTCAAGATCCCCTCCACCTCCACCGGATAAACGTTAAAGCCGGAGCGAATAATCAGCTCCTTGGACCGGCCAGCAATGTGCAGGCGGCCTTCGGCATCGAACCGGCCAAGATCGCCTGTTTTGAAGAAACCGTCGGCCGTCATGACCTCCGCCGTCCGTTCCGGATCCCGAAAATACCCCTTCATGACTTGCGGGCCACCAAGAAGGATCTCGCCAATCCCCTTGTCCGGCTCTGCTCCCAGCGCCTCCAGATCCAGCCGCAACACACACTCGCCCATCGCCCGGCCCACACTGATATCTGGGTCGCCGATCTCGTTGAGGGTTGCACAGACGCCAGCAGCCCCTTCGGTCAGGCCGTAGCCGTTTTGAAGCGGCAATCCGTAAAAAGCTTCGGCTTCCCGTTTCCAGGCTGGATCGAGCGGGGCCCCGCCTGACGACACAAATCTCAGGTGCCCGGCATCGTATTTCGCTTTGTTGTGGGCCCGGGCGTAGTGAAACAGGTGGGCATGCATTTGCGGCACACCGGGCAACAACGTGACATCGGTCTGCAAGGCCTCATAGAGCCGTGCGACATCAAACCTTGGCTCAAGCCGCAATGTTGTTTGCGCGACAGCTGCCGAAAGCAGAGCCACAAAGCCGTAAATGTGCGACAGGGGCAGCGCCAGATAAGTCACGTCGTTGTCCCGGCGGCCGCGAAGTTTAACGGAGGCGAGCGCCGCACTGTTCAAATTGCCGTGGGTCAGCATGGCGGCCTTCGGCGTTCCGGTCGTCCCGGAGGTGTAGAGCATCAGGGCCACCTGCTCCCGGCCGTCGGCAAAAACCGGCTCGGCGTCCGCCCCCTCGCGGCGCATGAGCGCGGCTTCGCCAAAGCTGCCGGTCACTTTCTCCGCGCCAAAGTGAACGGCATGGGCATTGGCTGCCTCCGACACATCCGTGCTGAACATGACAACGCTCGGATCACTGTGCGCAAAAATCCGTTCCAGCTCAGCATCGGTCAGGCGCGCGTTGATCGGCACTATGATGGCGTCCATACGGCTGGCGGCATAAAAGAACGCCGGAACCGAGACGCAGTTTTCAAAGACCATCACCAGACGGTCACCGGCCTTCAGGCCAAATGCGCGCAAAAGGTCTTCGGCCTCGCCCGCCGCGTCTTTCAGCTCGCTCCAGGTAAATGCCCTGTCGGCATAGTCGTGAATGGCAACGGTATCGCCCCGTTTTGCGGCCGCATCATCCAGAAAATCATGAATGCGATTGTGCATTGCGTTTCCTCCCAGTCGCCGCTCTTCAGGCAGCGTTTGTCAGCCGTATATTGTCCGCCCCTCAGTCGCGAAACACCGGGCGGGTCTTGTTCAAAATGGCCGCAATGCCCCGGCGGGCCTCCTCGCGCCCCAAAGCTTCCGCCATGGCATCACGTTCTGCATCAAGCTGCTCGACGAGTGTCGCGGTCTCAGCAGAGGTCAAAAGCCCCTTGATGGCGGCCATGGCGTGCTCCGGACCGGCTGCGACTTTTGCGACCAGCGCTTGAGCTGCCGACAGTGCCCCCCCGGGATCCGCCAATTCGGTCAAGACGCCCAAGTCGTAGAGGCGTTCTGCAGTGAGCGGCGTACCCAGCAAGGCCATCTTGGAAACCGTGCCGCGCGGCAAGGCATTCATCAGCGCGTGAGTTACACCACCATCAGGAACCAAACCGGCCTTCACATAGGCGAGCGTGAACGTTGCCCCCTTGGCGCTAACGACCATGTCGCAGGCGAGCGCGATGCTCAGACCGGCCCCGGCAGCGCCGCCCTCGACCGCGCAGATGACGGGCTTGGGACAAGTCCGGATTGCCCGGATCAGGTCATGGAGCTTGCCAATCGCGGCCTTGCGCTCCTCGAGCGTCATATTGCGGCGTTCTTTCAAAAGGTTCAGATCGCCGCCGGAGCAGAAGTAATCTCCCTCCCCGGTGAGCACCACAGCCGTGATCTCAGGCGTCTTCGCCGCTTCTGCCAATCCGTCCAGAAGACCGTCGTAATACTCCTGAGACAAGGCATTGCGCCGGGCGGTGTTGGTGTTGCGCAGGACCAGATGGTCGGGATGCACTTCTTTTCGAAAGAGTCCGCTCATGGATCAGGCCGCATTCAGGGAAATGAAGCGCTCAAGATGATGGTCTACATCCCCGAAGAGGTGATCGATCATCACCATGCGGCGGACGAAATGCGACAAGGCATATTCATCCGTCATTCCGATACCGCCATGCATCTGGACCGCTTCCTCACCAACGAGGGCACTCGCGCGGCCAATCAGGTTCTTCGTCGCACTCACATGCCGTTCACGCAGGTCGCGCAGCGCGTCCAGATGGCCAGCCAGATTGATTACCGCAGAGCGCGCCTGTTCCACCTCGATCAAGACATCCGCCATGCGGTGCTGCAGCGCCTGGAACTTTCCAATCGCAATGCCGAATTGCTTGCGCTCTTTCAGATAGTCGATGGTAAGTGCCTTCGCCGCTTCCATTGCACCGAGAGCTTCCGCACTGACCGCGAGGGTTGCCCGGGCAACAGCTGCCTCGATCGCCCCGAAAGCTTCACCGGATGCACCCAGCCTTGCGCCTTCGTCCACGACCACATTTTCAAGGCGAATGGCCGCGGCCGACGTGCCGTCCACATTCGGATGATCGACGATGGTCATACCGTCCGCATCAGCCGGAACGAGGAACAGGGAAATCCCCGTCTCGTCCCAATCCGCTCCGGCCTCACGGGCGGACACCACAAGCATGCCGGCCTGCGCGCCGTTCAGCACATGCGCCTTCGTGCCGTTCAGCATGATCTGGCCGCCATCGGTTTTCGCCGATGCGGTGACATGATTGAGGTCGTACCGTGAGGCCGGTTCTGCATGGGCAAACGCCAGGAGGAACTCTCCCGCAATGACGCTGCCAATCAGCTCTTTCTGGCTGTCCGTGCCGAGCTCTGCGATCAGGCTGCCGGCAAGAACGGCGTTGCCAAGGATCGGCTCGATGACACCGGCCCGGCCGAGCTCTTCAAAGACGACTGCGATGTCGAACCCGGCACCGCCGAGGCCGCCATCCTCTTCAGAGAATAGCGCGCCCAGAACACCCAGTTCAGCCATCTCGGCATAAATACCGGCATTATAAGCCTTGCCGGACGCGATCAGCTTGCGCCGCTCTTCATGGCCATATTTTTCGCCCAAGAACTTCTGCAACATGTCGCGCAACAAGCCGCGCTCTTCCGTCAGATTAAAGTCCATCTGCTCAATGCCTCACAGTTGCAGTATTGCTTTGGTGATAATCGTACGCTGGATCTCGTTGGACCCGCCAAAGATCGACAGCTTGCGCATGTTGAAATAATTGGGCGCTGCCGCCGGAGCGTGTTCCGGGCCTTCGGCCGGGACGTTGTCACCGCCATCCAGATAATCTGGAAGAAACGGCATGGCGTCGGGGCCAGCCGCCCGGCGCAGGAGCGAGGACAGTTCTTGGCGGATTACCGTGCCCTTGATTTTCAGCATCGAGCTTTCCGGTCCGGGTGCCTGCCCCTTGGCTGCAGCCGAGACGACCCGCAGATTGGTCGTTGCCATGGCCATAAGGTCAATTTCGGCCTGCGCCATGCGTGCGGCAAAATACGGGTTCTGATCCAGCGGTTTGCCGCCGGACCGGGTGTTGGCAGCCACATGTTTCAGCGTTGCCAGCGCAGCGTTTGAAAAACCGACACCTGCAATGTTGGTCCGCTCGTGGGTGAGCAGGTACTTGGCGTAGGTCCAGCCCTTGTTTTCTTCGCCAACAAGGTTGCTGGCCGGTACGCGAACGTCGTCAAAGAAGACCTCGTTGACCTCGGCCTCGCCGTCGATCAGCACGATCGGGCGCACGGTCACACCGGGGGTGTTCATGTCGATCAACAGGAAGGAGATGCCTTCCTGCTTCTTGGCGTCCGCGTCGGTACGCACCAGGCAGAAAATCCAGTTGGCGTGCTGACCAAGCGTCGTCCAGGTTTTCTGGCCATTGACGACATAATGGTCCCCGTCGCGGACCGCCTTGGTCTTGAGCGCGGCAAGGTCTGATCCCGCTCCCGGTTCAGAGTAGCCCTGACACCACCAGTCTTCGCCGCTCAAGATACGCGGCAGATAGTGCTGGCGCTGTTCTTCCGATCCGAACGCCATAAGCACCGGCGCCAGCATCGAAAGGCCGAACGGCACGATGCGTGGTGCGTGCGCCAGACAGGCTTCTTCTTCGAAGATCATGCGCTGAACAGCATCCCATTCAGCACCGCCGTATTCCTTCGGCCAGTTCGGAGCCAGCCAGCCCTGCGCGTTCAGGACTGCATGCCAGCTTTCCATGTCGGACTTGGTCAGCCGTTTGCCAAGGCGCACCTTTTCGGAGAGATGGCGCGGCAGTTTTTCGCTCAGAAAAGCCCGCACTTCGGCGCGGAATGCTTCTTCCTCCGGCGTGTAACTCAGATCCATCGAAGCCCCCTTAGAAAATCTCGAACAGTCCGGCAGCACCCTGCCCACCGCCAATGCACATGGTGACAACGCCGAGTTTCGAGCCCCTACGGCGGCCTTCCAAAAGCAGATGACCGGTCATGCGGGCCCCGGTCATCCCAAACGGGTGACCGATGGAAATGGAACCGCCGTTCACGTTGCACTTCTCCGGATCGATGCCGAGCTGTTCCCGGCAATACAGTGCTTGCGAGGCAAACGCTTCGTTGAGTTCCCATAGATCGATGTCATCGACGGACAAACCGTGGCGCTTCAGAAGCCGCGGCACGGCATAAACGGGACCAATGCCCATTTCATCCGGCTCACAGCCCGCCGTGACAAAGCCCTTCAGCGCGCCGAGCGGCTCAAGACCTTGCTTTTCTGCCAGATCAGCGTCCATCAGGACGAGTGCCGCGGCGCCATCGGAGAGCTGCGACGCATTGCCGGCGGTGGTGAAATTGCCTTCGCCGCGGACCGGCTCCAACTTTGCCAAGCCTTCCAGCGTTGTGTTCGGACGGTTGCAATCGTCCATGGAGAACGTGACTTCCTTGCGGGTCACTTCTCCAGTTTCCCTGTCCTTGAAGGCCTGGGTGACGGTGATCGGCACGATCTCATCGTCGAGCTTTCCGGCAGCCTGAGCTGCAGCGGTGCGCTGCTGGCTGACCAGCGACAACTCGTCCTGGGCATCGCGGCTGATGTTGTAGCGCTTGGCGACGATGTCGGAGGTTTCGATCATCGAGAGATAGACTTCCGGCTTGTGCTCATCAAGCCATTTCTCGCGCGCTGCAGGCGGGCGGGATGGCGGCATCTGGCTGATGCTTTCCACACCGCCCGCGATCGCAGCCGGGGCACCTTCAACGGAAATTGCATGGGCTGCCATCGCAACGGCCTGAAGGCCGGAGGAGCAGAACCGGTTGATGGTGACGGCCGCTGTGGTGACCGGCAGACTGGCGCGCAGAACGGACTGGCGCGCGATGTTGCTGCCGGTCCAGCCTTCCGGATACCCGCAGCCGATGAAGGCGTCTTCGATAATGGCCGGGTCTACCTTGGAACGCTCCACTGCGTGCTGGATCGCATGACCCGCCATGGTCGCACCGTGGGTTTCGTTGAACGCGCCCCGATAGGATTTCGCCAGCCCGGTCCGGGCGGTCGAGACAATAACTGCTTGTTTCATCTAGTGGGGCCTCACGCGTTCAGGCTGGCGAAGGTCTTGCCTTCCGCTGCCAATTTTTCCAACAGGGGGGCCGGTTGCCACAGGAAGTCATCTTCTTCGGCAAACCGTTTGATATCGTTCAAGATCTTGTCGACGCCGACCGTGTCCGCATATTGCATCGGACCGCCGCGCCAGCGTGGGAAACCGTAGCCGTTGAGCAAGGTGACGTCGACATCGAGCGGACGCTGTGCAATGCCCTCCTCCACAACGAGCGCGGCTTCATTGACCATTGCAGCCATGTAGCGGTCAATGATCTCCTGATCACTTAAGCTCCGCCTTTCAATGCCCTTGGCCGCCCGTTCCTCGGAAATGTAGCCGAGAATCGCATCGTTCGGGACCGGTTGTTCGCCGCTGTAGTCGTAAAACCCGCGACCGGTTTTGCGCCCGTGATGCCCTTCTTCGCAGAGCTTGTCGGAAAACTCCGCATAGACCTCGCGCGGGTCCCGGGTCGCCGCCAAACGCTGGCGTGTCATGTATCCAATGTCGAGGCCAGCCAGATCACTGACCGCAAACGGCCCCATCGCCAGACCGAAATCGACCAGCGCGCGATCAACATCGAACGGGCTGGCACCGGCAAGCACCGCGCCATCGATGGCTTTGCGGTAGGTTGCGAGGATCCGGTTGCCGATGAAACCGTCGCAGACACCTGCGCGCACGCCGATCTTGCCGAGACGCTTTGCCAGCGCAAATCCGGTCGCAACCACATCCGGTGCGGTCTTAGCGCCGACAACGATTTCCAGAAGCCTCATGACATGCGCGGGAGAGAAGAAGTGCAGGCCGATGACATCTGCCGGGCGGCTGGTGATCTCGGCAATCTCGTCCACATCAAGATAAGACGTATTGGATGCAAGCACGGTGCCCGGCTTGCAGATCTTATCGAGCTTGCCAAAGACATCCTTCTTGACGTCCATGCTCTCAAAGACAGCTTCGATCACAAGATCGGCTTCGGCAAGCACTTCGTAGTCGGAACCCGCCTTGAAGTGTCCGGCCATGATGGAATCAAACTTTTCCTGCGAGAGCTTGCCACGTTTGACGGCACCGGCGAGGTTCCTGGAGACCGTTCCCTCCGCCTTGGCAACGGCGTCTGCATCCCGCTCGATCAGCGTGACCGTCAACCCGGCCAGAAGCGCAGAGGTCGCAATGCCGGAGCCCATGGTGCCACCACCAATGATGCCGATATTTTCAAGTGTGCGCGGCTGGACGTCCTGGATTTCCGGCAGTTTTCCGACCTGGCGCTCGGAGAAGAAGGCATGGATCAACGCGGCGCGCTGATCTGAGTCCATCAGCTCGCGGAACAACGCCCGCTCCTGAGCCAACCCCTCCGCAAATGGCAGATTGACGGCACCTTCAATGGCATCGATGCATTTTTGCGGAGCGATCTGGCCGCGCGCCTTCTTGGCAAGCGTGGCTCGGGCCTTGTCGAACAAACCGTCTTCCGGCGCATTGCAGGGAAGCCCACTGACCGGGCGCGGCCCGGCGCCCTCTTCAACAAGTGCTTTTGCATAGGCGAGACCGGCAGCGCGTACGTCGTCTTCGCCGCTGATCTGGTCGATCAAACCGAGCTCAAGCGCTTCGCGTGCTGACACCGGTTTGCCGGAGGTGATGATATCGATGGCTTTTGCCACCGGCACAAGGCGCGGCAGGCGCTGCGTGCCGCCGGCCCCTGGCAGAAGACCGAGCGAGACTTCCGGCAGGCCGAGCTTGGTCTTCGGCGCTGCAATCCGGTAATGCGCACCAAGGGCGAGCTCCAGTCCGCCCCCCAAAACCGTGCCATGAACGGCGGCAATCACAGGCTTTGTGCAGGCCTCGATTTCGTTGATGAGTTCTGGCAGAAACGGCTCTTTCGGCGGCTGGCCGAATTCGCGGATATCGGCTCCCGCGACAAACGTCCGTCCGGCGCCATACACCACAACGGCCTTGATCGCATCATTCGTTGCGATGTCGCGAAACGCGTCCTGAAGTCCGGAGCGCACGGCATGCGAGAGCGCATTCACCGGCGGGTTCGCGATTTCAATGACGGCAATGTTGTCTTCGAGTGTCAGATTGACGCTTTGTGTCACCACAAGGCCTCCCAGTCCAAGTGATTAGTACGTGAACAAAGTCCTAAACACATCCCGAAGAAATTTCAATATGTGGAATTCAATATTTTATATTGAAATTACTATTATCTCTTGGATGAGCCCTCGGCAATGCAGCAGCCAACTCGCTCTGCCGTACCGGACCTGATCCGGGACCCGCCAAATCGCGCGGCCCTTGGTCCCGGCTCCGGGCCGGGACGGCGAAGCGGAAAGACCCGAGAAGCTTACACTTCCAGCCACTCGCGGCGGATGTCGTCGCGGGTCAGGAATTCCTGCGGTGTTCCCGAATAGACGATCTCGCCGTGCCCCATGACGTAGACACGGGACGCAATCTTCAGCGCGATGGAGAGTTTCTGCTCCACCAGCAGGATGGAGACCCCCGCCCGGGCAATTTCAGATAAAAGCTCCCCGACCTGGGCCACGATCCGCGGCGCAAGGCCTTCCGTTGGCTCGTCGATCATGATCAGCTGTGGATCGCCCATGAGTGTCCGGCAAATCGTCAGCATCTGCTTTTCTCCGCCCGACAGGACGCCGGCCGGCGTGTCAGCCCGCTCGGCAAGGTGTGGGAACATCCTCAGCATGTCCTCGATCGCCCAGCGCCCCGGCCGTTTCATGTCCTTGATGCCGAGCACAAGGTTCTGGCGCACTGTCAGGCCCGGAAAGATGTCCCGGTTCTCCGGCACATACCCAAGACCTTTCAGGGCGATTTCGTGGTTCGCGAGGCCCGAGATGTTCTCGCCCTTGAACCAGATGTCTCCCTTTGGCGCGACTTCGCCCATGATCGCTTTCACTGTGGTCGAGCGGCCAACACCGTTGCGCCCAAGCAGCGCAACCACCTCGCCTTCGCCGACCTCGAGCTCGACACCGCGCAGGACGTGGCTTTTGCCATAAAAGGCGTTCAGCCCGCGGACAGACAACATCCCGGTCATCACGCTGCTCCCTCAACCATCGGCGAATCCTCGGCTTCATCCCCGAGATAGGCTTCGCGCACTTTCGCATCGCCGCGAATGGCCTCCGGCGGACCCGAGGCAATGACCTCGCCGTAGACAAGCACAGAAATGCGGTCGGACAATCCAAAGACCACACTCATATCGTGCTCGACAATGATGAGGGTCTTGCCGCGTGTCGCCCGCTCGATGAGCGCGACGGCCCGCTCCGTTTCCGAATGGCTCATCCCGGCGGTCGGCTCATCCAGCAAAATGACATCGGCCCCACCTGCAATGGTAATCGCGATCTCCAGTGTCCGCTGATCGGCGTAGGGCAGACTTGCAGCGGGCAAGGACGCCTTGTCGATCAAGCCGACGGTCTCCAGCACTTCGGCCGTGCGCTCCTGAACGTGCTTCAAGTTTCCGATGTTGCGCCAGAAGCTGTAGCCGGTGCCGAGCGACCACAGGACCGCACAGCGGACGTTCTCGCGGACCGTCATGTTGGCGAAGATGTTGGAGACCTGAAAGGATCGCGACAGACCCATACGATTGATCTCATGGGCTTTGCGCCCGGAGATCTTTTGGCTACCCAGATGGACGCTGCCGGACGTTGGCCTGTGCAGTCCGGAGATCAGATTGAACAAGGTCGATTTGCCCGCCCCGTTCGGTCCGATGATCGCGTGCCGTTCCCCCGGCGGGATGTCCAGAGTGACCCCACGAATGATCTCGGCGGGGCCGAAATTCTTGGTGAGATCCCGGATCGACAAGGCTGGTGTGCTCATGACGAGGCCTCCTCTTTGTCTGATCCGCTTGACCGCATCACCCAGCCCCCTGCTCCGACCAGACCAAGCGCAAGCAGCCAGGTCACGGGATTGTCCGGCGCAAGAGCAAAGCCGAAGGGCTCAAACACCTCGCCGAAGCCACTAGATTCCCTGACCGCAACCTCGATAGTGATCACAATGCCGGTAAAGGCGAGCAGAGCTCCGGCCGCATAGCGCGCCCAGCGCCCAAGGATGTCCCTGCGATCCGGGCTCTGCAGCCCTTGCGAGATAGAGACCAGGACCCCGGCAAGACCGGATGGCGCAAACATGACGATCATCATGAACAAGAGCCCGAGATACAAAAGCCAGGCTTCGGTAAAGTCGGAGAGGTTGGATTGCATGTAGGTAAGCAGAACCGCGCCCAGCATCGGTCCCGCGAAGTAACGGATGCCCCCGACATACGCCATCAGCAAAACAAATCCGGACGGGATCACCGACAGGGTCTCAGGGGTGAAGATCTCGTAATTTACCGCAGCCATGCCGCCCGCAAGGCCTGCAAATCCGCCGGCAAAGATGAAAATCAGATAGCGCACTCGCTGCGGATCATAGCCGACAAACTCCACCCGCTCCGGATTGTCGCGCACCGCCTCACCCATCTTGCCCAACGGCGTGCGGGTGAAGGCAAACATCGCAACGGTTCCAATCAGCGTCCAGGCGGCAATGAACCAGTAGACCTCGTTGATCGGGCCAAGACTGAGACCGAACAGTTCCGGCCCGTTCATGCGGTCACCGGAGACGCCCTCCTCGCCGCCAAAGAGGCTGGTGAACATGAAGCCGGCAGCCGCCACCAATTCGGCAAGGCCAAGCGAGATCATTGCGAATGGAATTCCGGCACGCCGGCACGAAGGCCAGCCGATGACAGCCCCGGCAAGGGCGCCGCCCGCAAATCCGACCAGCGGCAAGGCAAAGACCGGGAAAATGCTCCAAAGGCCGGTCCCGGTTTCAATCGCCTGCATGGCATGCATCGCCGCATACCCACCGAGGCCGAAATAGACCGCATGGCCAAAGGACAACAGCCCCGCGCGGCCAAGCAGCATGTTGTAGGACAGGGCAAACACCATGTTGATGCCAATTGCGTTCAAGAGCGAATAGGTGGTGCGCGACGGCCCCGTGAGCGGGATCACCACCAGAACGGCGGCCATGATCAGGAACGGCAACACACGCGTTCGGAATTTCTCCGACTGTGATGGCGCGAGGGATATGGACAGTGTGTCGGTCAAATTTCACGCTCCCCCATCAAACCGCGCGGGCGGATCATCAGGACCAGAACCAGCAACAGGAACGGCAGCATCGGGGCCAGCGAGGCAATCGAGATCCGGCCCAGATCGCTCAGTGGGCTCAGCCCCGTAAAGGCAAAGATTTCAGCGAAGGTCGTATCGATGGAAATTGCAAAGGTCTGAAGAAGACCAATCAGAAGCGAGGCGATAAACGCGCCTTCTAGGCTGCCCATGCCACCAACCACGACCACAACGAAGACGATCGGTCCGATGGATAGAGCCATCGCCGGCTCCGTAACGAGGTAGTTGCCTCCAATCACACCGGCAAGCCCGGCGAGCGCACAGCCGAAGCCAAACACAATCATGAAGACACGCGGCACATTGTGGCCGAGGTGCCCGACCATATGCGGATGGGTTAGCGCTGCCTGGATGATGAGTCCTGCGCGGGTGCGTTTCAAAAGGAACCACAGCCCGGCCAGCATCGCGATCGACACAACCAGCATGAAAATGCGGTAGGCCGGATATTGTGCGCCAAACAGCGTGAAAAGCGGAAAATCGAGCGCAGCTGGGATTTCATATGGAACCGGGATTTTGCCCCAGATGATCTTGACGAGTTCGTCGATCAGATAGGCCAGACCGAATGTGAACAAAAGCTCGGCCAGGTGCCCATTCGTATGGACCTTGCGCAAGCCCCAGCGCTCAACACCGGCCCCTGCCAGCCCCACCAGGATCGGCGCCAGGAACAGTGCAATCCAGAAACCGGTGACCGAGCCGATCGTATAGGCGAAATACGCGCCCAGCATGTAGAAGCTGGCATGTGCGAAATTGAGCACGCCCATCATGCTGAAAATGAGGGTCAGGCCGCTGGAGAGCATGAACAGCAAAAGCCCGTAAATTACCCCGTTCAGCAGAGAGAAAAAGAATGTTTCCATGAATGTCCTGCCTTGAAGGCCGCGCGCATTAATTGAAAGCGCACGGCGTCAATAAATGGATGAAAGCTGAAGCCGACTGATATCAGCTCGGCCGTTCCATCTGGCAGGTGGTTGCGGTGCGGGTCGCATCGCCGTTGATGTTCCCATCCGGATCGGTTGTAAACCCGAAGGCTGTGCCCTCCAGCGTCCGCGACACATCATCGGAGAAAGTGGAGATGAACAGCGGCTGGATCAGCTGGTGATTGTCCTCGCGCATGGAGACCGGGCCATAGGGCGTTTCATGCTCCATTCCGGCTAGGGCAAAGGCCACCTTCACCGGATCGTTCTCGCCCACTTCATCAACCGCCTTGTCGAACATCTCCATCAGCGTGAACACCCGCTGATAATAGTAATCGGTGCCGTAGCGCTCCTGAAAGCGGTCCATATTGGCAACCTGCTCTTCGCTGGTGTCGATGTTCTGATGGAACTCGGTGATCTGCTTGACGAGACCAATGGCGCCCTCGCCCATGGTTGCCACGGCTCCAAGCCCGCCGCCGTAATAGGTCAGATACGGCACATTGTGACCGGCCGCGGACGCTGCCTTGATGAGGAGCGTCATGTCCTGCCCCCAGTTGCCGGTGATCACCGCATCGGCGTCCGAGGTCATCATCTTTTGAACGTACGGCGTGAAGTCCTTCACCTTGCCAAGCGGGTGCAGTTCGTTGCCGACGATTTCGATGTCCGGCCGTTTTTCGGCAATCATCGTCACGGCAGCATTGGCGACCGCCTTACCGAAGGAATAGTCCTGCCCGAGAATGTAAACCTTCTTGATGTCATCCTGTTTTGCGAGCCAGTCAGTCATCGCCGCCATTTTCATATCCGCGTCCGCATCAAAACGGAAATGCCAGAAACTGCAGCGGTCGTTGGTGAAAGCCGGGTCGACGGCAGCATAGTTCAGGAACAGAACCTCTTCGCCCGGATTGCGTTTGTTGTGCTTGTTGATCGCGTCGATCAGTGCCGAGGCGACGGAAGAGCCGTTGCCCTGAACAATATAGCGGATGCCCTGGTCAATCGCCTTTTGCAGCTGCACCAGGCTTTCCTTCGGATTGACCTTGTTGTCGAACGGTACGATCTCGACCGTCATTCCGCCCGCACCGCCGGCCTCGTTGATCCGGTCCGCGGCATAGCGGAAGTGTTTCAATCCCGTGTCTCCGGCCAGGGCGAAATGGCCCGAAAGCGGGTCGATATAGCCGATCTTCAAGGTGTCGGCGCTGGATACGCTTATTGAGCAAGTGGCCAGCACTGCGGCCGCCACAAGTGACTTCAGATAGTTCATGTTTTCCTCCCTGAGCGGCCGTCTCCCGGGTTTTCCCTGTTTTGAAGGCCAGACAATTTGCTGCATTGCACGCAAAAGCTGATTTATACTCAGAGACTATTGCAAATTGAATTCTTGTGCCTTGTCAAGAAAATTGCAGAATTATATTCTGACATGTGGAATAATGACCAATACGGAAGGCCTCATGCGCGGACAGTTTCAGTCCGTCCTTGGTGTGATGATGGCCTTCACGCAAAGCGAAATCAGCGGTCGCAGAACCGTCCTACCGAGGTGACACCCAAGCATGTTGAAATCCAAAACCCTTCCGAAAGCCTTGCAAGGTTTGCGTCTTCCGGCAGTGGCCGCCCCACTCTTCATCGTCTCCGGTCCGGACCTCGTGATTGCCCAGTGCAAAGCCGGGATTGTCGGCAGCTTTCCGGCACTCAATGCCCGTGAGAAGGATGGCGAGCCGATCATGCTGGAGATCTGGCTCAAGCAGATCACCGAGGAACTCGACCGCTACAATCAGGCGAACCCCGACACGCCGGCAGCCCCCTTCGCTGTGAACCAGATTGTGCACCGCTCCAACGGACGTCTGGAGCGCGATCTGGAAATCTGCGCCCGCTGGAAGGTGCCGATCTGGATTACGTCGCTCGGGGCGCGGGTTGAGGTCAACGAAGCGGCGCATTCCTGCGGCGGGATCACATTGCACGACATCATCAACAACACCTTCGCCAAGAAAGCGATCCAGAAAGGCGCCGATGGCCTTATCGCGGTGGCAGCCGGGGCCGGTGGGCACGCGGGCCAGCAATCCCCGTTTGCGCTTATCCGCGAGATCCGCGAGTGGTTTGACGGACCGCTGCTTCTGTCCGGCTCCATCAGCACGGGCGAAGCACTGCTGGCCGCCCGGACGCTTGGCGCGGATCTCGGATATATCGGGTCCGCCTTTATCGCGACCGAGGAAGCCAACGCGCAGGCCGAATACAAGCAAATGCTGGTCGAAAGCGGCGCGGAAGATATTGTCACATCGTCGCTCTTTACCGGTGTGTCCGGCAACTACCTTGCGGCATCGATTTCCCGTGCCGGTCTCGATCCGGCCAACTTGCCGTCTGCCGATCCCTCATCAATGAATTTCAGCTCCGGGTCTTCCAAGGCCAAGGCCTGGAAGGAAATCTGGGGCGCGGGTCAGGGCATCGGAGCGCTCAAGTCCATTGTGCAGGCCAGCAAGGTTGTCGACCGGATCGAACAGGAATACCGCGACGCCAAACAGCGGATTTGCTCGGACCTCACCTGATCTGGTCCAGATCCCAGACCCTCATCCGCTGCCGCCCCGGCCCTGAGCCGGGGACTGAAGACAGTGGTCCCGGCTCAAGACCGGGACAGCATTGCGCAGGTGTGAGGCGTAACGACATCGGCAGAACCCGAATTGGGAGTTACGAGAGGCCTATCAAAACGCGGCCAAGGAAGCAGGCTGACAAATCAGAGCTGCGCGATGAGCGGACCGAAGGCCTTCTGATACAACATGGCTGCGGCCGTCTCGGCCGGCACCCATGTGCGCTGCCGGTGGCTTTCCTCCCAAGCATCTGCTGGCAGGATACGGGTAACTTCCATCGCATAGACCTCAACCTCGCACACCGCCCCCCACTTTTCGTAAGTGAAGGTTCCAAGGGGACCAGCGCCGACGTTGCCCTCGACACCGGCCTCTTCCCGGGCTTCCACTCTGGCCGACTCCGCGGGACTTAGGCCCGGATCAACGATGCCTTTCGGAACGACCCAATGCCGTCCACTCGATGAACCTGTTATCAGGACTTCCTTGCCCTCCGGCCTGTGGCGGAAGGGAATAACGGCAGACTGGTTGTAATAATAGGCTGGCCGCTCCCGGCGCTCAGGACCATCCGGGCCAGGATAGGGAAAGAGATCCGGCAAATCCTGCGGGTCGATGACCTCCCGGATTTTGGTGCCCGTGGGAGTTTTCTCTAGGCGAACAAGAACGCCCAGAGACAAATTTTCTTGAACCCCAAGAGAGCTGAGCAGATCTGCGACCGTCTTTTTGGGTGCAACCAGCAACACACGGTCTTCATCGGCAATCGCAGGAATGACGCCTTTCGTGAGATCCGGTGATTGAACCACACCCTGCGCGGACCAGCCGCCAGCCTTCAGCGCTTTTTGCGCGGTCGCCATGGCACGTTCATCGGTTGTCGTGAGCGTTTTTAGAGGCCGCAAGCCGTGCTGGCCCATCCAGGCACCGATCTTCTGGGCCTGGCGTTTTCCCTTGGTGCGCAGGGGCCGTCTCCTTTTTGCGCCGTCCCAATCCTTGGCCCCAGCGCCGGCGCAGAGAAGCAACAACTCCGTAGCGTTTTTCGTCATCTCAAAGCGTCTCCACCGACAGGCTGCCCATCAGTCTATCACGGTGTGTTGGCACAGGATCTTGAACCATTTAGACCAGCCCAACGATTCGGTGTTATCAACGGTTCTGAATTGCTGTCACGTTTCCTTCTCAGAGCCACTGTACACCGCCATGAAACTGAAACAGACCAAGGTTCTGGAACCGATCCGCCCAACTGTCCGGGCCGTCATCTTTCGAAACGGAGATCTTTTGGCACAGGTGAAGCAAAAGCTCGGCGCTGCAGCCTGTCTGACCTTGCCAGGTGGAAAGCAGGACCCAGGCGAAACGGCAGAAGAAGCATTGATCCGGGAATGTGCGGAAGAAGTCGGCACGACCGTGACCGTAGGCCCCCTTTTGCATGTTGCCGAAGTCTTCAAGACCAAAGCGGACGGGAAGCGGCATCAGTTGGAGCTGCTGTTCGCGTGTAACGTTCCTGACGACTATATGCCGGTCATGGGTCCCCATCCCGACCCTTCTCAGATCGGGACGATCTGGGCCTCTCCGGTTTCAAGAGCGGCGGAGTTCCGCCCGGCTTACGCTGCAGCGCTGACCACCACCGCACCGGTCTATCTGGGAGTTTTTGATGGCTAAACTCCCCCGCGCGATCGACGAGAACCTTTATTTTCTGAGCGTGGAAATCGACGGTCAGCTCGCCGGGATGCAGGACTACTTCCAGTCCCCAAGTCAGGCAGCCGCGCAAAAGGTCATTTTGCGCGCAGGGTATTCCTACAATCTCGCTTCAAAGCTGACCAAAGCCAGCACGCAAATTCTGTCTCAAAAGAAGGTCACTTCCGAACAGCAGAACCTGCTGCGAAATGTCGAACTGATTGCGCAGAACCTTGACCTGATCAGCCGTCTGGCCCGGCGCAGCCTGACATACGCTGAGACTGTGGACCGCAAGGCTTACCTGCGGGCCGATGCCTACACCAAGGTTCTCAAGCAGGTTCGCGACAGCCTGAAACTTATTCAGCCGGCCCTTGCCCGGTCTGACAGCAAATCCGCGGTTCGGATCGGGCAGATCCGTGAAAAGATGGAGGACCTGTACGATCGGGTGTTCCGCACACTGACCGAGGATATGCGCAAGTCCAAGCACACAGCCGATCTTGCGAACAGCCTGCTGGTTGCCAACGAAATCCGGCGCATCGGCGACGCGCTCCAATCGATCTCTGAAGCGATCTTGTCGGTCAATCTTGGGCAGCCGGTCCAGTTCGAACGTTATTTCACGCTGAAAAGCCTCCTGCCATCGACCAAGGACGACGAGCCGGTCGACATGGTCCCCTTGGCGGAAACCCGGTCCGGCAGTGCGATCTCTTCCGTGCGTTCGCGCAGCGAAAACGGGGAACCCGTCAATGCGGTCTTCAAGGATGGGGAACTGCGCAAGGTGCGCGAAGAACGGGCGGGCGTGAAAAGCTGGCACGCGATCTATCCGGGACTGGCCCCCAAGATCCTGTCCTATCAGAAACGCGGCCAATCAGCCGCCCTTTTGATCGAGCATTTGCCGGGCTACACATTTGAGCAGCTGGTCCTCAACGAAAACGACGCCCTTCTCGCGGAAGCCCAGAAGAAACTGGCCAAGACCCTGAACGACGTGTGGCGCAGCACCCGCATGGAAGAACCAGCGGTGATGGCCTCCATGCGCCAGTTGTCCCGGCGCCTGCCGGAAGTTTACCGGGTACATCCGGAATTCCGCGCCGAGCCGCAACGTTTCGGCGGGCTGCGTCTGAAAGGTTTCGACGAACTTGTCCGGGAAGCCGCGGAGCGTGAAGACAAACTCGAAGCGGCCTTCTCCGTGCACATCCACGGCGACTTCAATCTCGACAATGTCATCTATGACCCAGCGGAAAAGAAGCTGCATTTCATCGACCTGCACCGCTCCCGCTATATGGATTACGTTCAGGACGTCTCCGTCTTCATGATTTCCAACTACCGGCTGCAAATCCAGGACATTCCGGTGCGCCGCCGGCTCGCCAAAGTCGCCTGCGACCTGCAATCGGTCGCTGCAAAATTCGCCCGGTCCCAGAAAGACCGGACCTATGAGTACCGCCTCGCCCTCGGCCTTGCGCGCAGCTTTGCCACCTCCACGCGGTTCGTGTTCGACAAATCCCACGCGCGGCGCATGTTCATCCGCGCCCGTTTCTTGCTCGAACAGGCGCTGGAGTGTCCGGAAGGCAAGGAAGAGCGGTTCAAACTGCCCATCAAGGAGTTGTTCGTTGACTGACATCAAGATCGGGGTCGTTGGCATTCCCGGCAAATGGTCCACAGAAGCCCTTGCCGATGTGATCGCGGCCAAGACCGGCTACCGTCTGGTGATCGACATGGCCGCGGTGACGCTGGATCTGGAAACCGGTGCCGTCATGTACCAAGGCCAGGACCTTTGCGCGCTTGACGGGCTTATCATCAAGAAGATCAGCGAAATCTACAGTCCGCATGCGCTCGACCGGCTGGAGCTTTTGCGCTTTGCCGAAAGCCGCGGCGTCAAAATCTTCTCCCGCCCCGAGGCCGTGTTGCGGCTGATCGACCGGCTTGCTTGCACGGTCTCTCTGCGCGCGGCCGGAGCACCCATGCCGGCAACGGTCGTGACAGAAGATCTGAATGCTGCAGAAGCTACGGTGGAGCGCTATGGCGCGGCCGTCTTCAAACCGCTGTACTCTACCAAAGCGCGCGGAATGTGCATCATCGAGGCGGGCGCCAACGCCCGGGCCGAGATCGCCGCGTTCGCTGAAGACAATCCGATGATGTACATCCAGGAAAAGCTGAACCTTTCCGGACAGGATCTCGGAATGGTGTTCCTGGGCGGTGACTACTTGTGCACCTACGCCCGGGTCAGCCAATCCGATAGCTGGAACACGACGATCCACAGCGGCGGCAAATATGCGCCCTTTGAACCGGATGCCGACCTGATCGAGCTTGCCAGAAAAGCACAGGCGCCGTTCGGCCTTGATTTCACGACCGTCGATGTCGCACTGACCGACGAGGGCTCAATCGTCTTCGAAGTGTCTGCCTTCGGCGGTTATCGCGGGGCCAAGGAAGGCTGTGGTGTCGATGCAGCTGCGGCTCTTGCAGATCATGTGATAGCGAAGGTGACCCGATGAGATCGGTTGCGAATGTGCTTGCTCAGCTGAACCGCAACGGTTTGCCGGAAACCCTTTATCTTGAGACCGGGCCGGTGCGCCTTGCAGTCCGGTGCAATATACCGATGGCTGTTGAGCTGCGTCACCACTTGAAAGAAGCGCTCGCAGCAGCCGGGCCGGTTGCAGCCACCATCGACGTTCTGGAGGGGCAAAGTCTCAGCACCCCGCCGGAGTGGATCGACTGGGCGCGCGAACCGGGCAAAACCGGGCGCAAGGACGCGTATTTTGATCTGGACGATGGCCGGTTGGTGCACAAGATCCGCACGGGCTTAACCTTCCTGCAGTCACCGCAAGCTCTCACAGCGTTCGGGCCCTGCCTCGCTTATCCCAATCAGGTGATCAACTTCATCAACACGCAGATCCTCAACATCTGCAAGCGGGATGGTTGGGAGATCTGTCACGCGGCAGCCGTAACCGATGGGTACAAGGGCCTTGCGATTGCCGGACTGTCCGGCGGTGGAAAATCGACCGCCATCCTGCGCATGATGGATCTCGAGCCGACCCGTTTTGTCACCAATGACAGGCTCATGGTGCGCGCGGCACCGAACGACACCGAAGGTCTCGGCATTCCCAAAAATCCGCGCATCAACCCAGGTACGATTTTGCACAATCCGCGCCTGGCACCTTTGCTGTCCGAGGAACGAAAAAGAGAGCTGCTGCAGATGCCACCGGAAGACCTTTGGCAACTGGAAGAAAAACATGACCTCTTCATCAGTGAGGTCTATGGCCCGGACCGTATATCATTCTCAGCGCCCCTCACGGAATTCTGGGTGTTGAACTGGAGCCGGACTTCGACCGAGCCAACGCGCCTCCTGGATGCAGACCTCACGCAGCGGCCCGACCTCCTCGGCGCGATCATGAAAAGCGCGGGCCCGTTCTTTCAGGATGCCAGTGGTGTCTTCCTGCAAGATGACGACCCGTTGGAGCCGGACGCTTATCTCCGGCAGCTCAAGAGCGTCCGGATTCGCGAAGTGACCGGCGCCATCGATTTCGATGCATTGGCTGCGACTGGCAAGGATCTCTTTGTATGACCGGTTCGGTTGCCACAAGCCCTATCGCGGTTTTGATCCGCCACGGCGACTATCACCAGCGCAAGAATGTGCCCAGTGCCTTGCAGCCCTTTCCCCTGACGGAAAACGGTAAAGCGCAGGCCAACACCTGTGGCGAAGAGCTCGCCAGGTGGCTTTCAGACGAACACCTGACACTCAATCCGATCGTTTATTCCTCCTGCCAGCTTCGGGCTTGGCAGACGGCCCAACTCGCGTGTGATGTCCTTATCAAACACGGGTACACCTTGACCATCGAGCAGACACCTTCCCTGGCTGAACGCTCTGTCGGCAGCGCAGCAAATCTGACGCTCGACGAAATTGAGAACGTCCTTACTGAAGACCCCCGCTTTGACGCGCCTCCTGTGGCATGGAAATCGGACAGCGACTATTGCCTGCCGCTGCAAGGTGCGGAATCCCTGATCATGGCAGGACAACGGGTTGCGGATCATTTGACCCGCACAACAGCTGAACAACCTTCCGGAACGGTGACGCTGCATTTTGGCCATGGGGCTTCTTTCCGGCACGCGGCGCACCTCCTCGGTGTCGTGAGCCGTGATCAGATCGCTCAATACAGCATGCACCACGCCCGGCCGTTACATCTCTGTCACATAGAAAATGGTACATGGGCGCACATTGGCGGGACGTGGAAGATTCGCCAGCTAACGGATAAGACGCTCGATTAGGCCTTCAATCATGGCAGTCCATACCGGTCGCGCAGCAAGATCGCACCCAATGCTGCCGCCTGTCTTCGATGATGTGGGTGAACTCTCAGCGCTTCCCCGCAACCTGGAACCCTGGCCCCTCCATGAGGATCATTCAGGCGGCAATGCCGGCGCGGTTCGCGCCAGTTTGGCCGCTGCTGCCTCGCACGGCACATGGACCTGGCCGGAGAAACCGGTTGTCTTCATCTCCGACCCGCATGCCGATGCCGACGGTTTTTTGCGGTCCCTTGTTTCAGCCGGTGCGGTTCGCCGCCTTAACGACGGGTTTGTCCTGACGCCCTTCGGCCAGATGGCGAAAATCATCGTCGGGGGCGATTGCCTCGACAAGGGCCCGTCCAACCTCGACATGCTGAACGCACTGAAACGCCTGTTTGATCTTGGCGCTGACGTCCGTCTGCTTGCGGGAAATCATGATCTTCGGCTGCGGCTTGCGATCCGGGCGCTGACCTTGCCGAAAGCCCCGCTCACCGAACACCTTTTTGTCCGCATGGGCCGCAAGATCCTGCCGCTCTTAGCCGAAATCAACACGCGTTACGTGACATCGGAAGACCTGGCAAACCTGCCGGACGAGGCGGAGTGCCGTGAGCGGATCTTTCCGTCCAAAAGCTGGAAGGAAACGTTCCCCGCAGCAGCTGCGCCGTATCTGACGACCTTGGGGATCGAAAAAGAGCTCAAGAAGCTGAAGAAAAAGGCAAAACAGTTTGCCAAACAGGCGCACGCGGAAGGCCTCACCATGCGCGAGGTCTACGCAGCGTCGCTGCGGTGCCGAGATCTCTTTTTGAGCCCGGACGGTGCCTACAGCTGGTTTTATTCGGCCATGGATGTGGTCGAACAGATCGGATCCATCGTTTTTCTGCATGCGGGGATCGATGACACCATGTGCGCACTGCTGGCCAAAGACGGCCCCGCCGCCGTCAACGCGCGCTACCGGCTGGAAGCCGAAGATGATCCATTTGCCTTTTATTCCGGCCCGGTTGCCAATCTGGTTCGCACCAAATACCGGCCGGTTGACGGACAACTGACGGCCTCAGGCGTTGAGCTTCTGCACCAGGCTGGCATCAAGATGATCGTTCAGGGCCACGTCAACAACCATAAAGGCCAGCGGATCCTGGCCAAGAACGGGCTGTTGCACCTGGAAGGCGACATCACGCTGGACCGGACCTCCCGCCGTCTGGAAGGCCTCACCGGCATCGGCGCGGGCGCGACGCTTATTTTCCCCTCAGGCGACGTTGTGGGCTTGAGTTCCGACTATCCAAGGGTCAAACATTTCAAGCCAGAACATCATCTTTGAGAAAAGAGTGCATCGATGCAAAACGGCGACGGCAGTTTCCGCCACGAGTCCCTTCAAAGCCGCAAGTCCATCAAGGCCCTTTTGGAGGCGGTGACCAAGGGTATTGGCAAAGGCGAGTTGACCTTGAGCGATGGCGATGAAGAGATCGTTCTGGAACCGGGCGGGTTGATCACGGTGCGGGTCCGCGCCGAGCGCTCCAGCGGCTCCAACCGCATCGATCTCCGCCTCACCTGGACCGAAACCGCCGACACCCCAAAGCCAAAGAGCGATCTGAAAGTGCGCTGACTGTGCCATTGGCTTGGAAGGCATTGTGTCTGAGTGGCGACAATTCAATATGCCGAGAAAGGTGGTCTTGTCGGCCTAATGCTGTTTGGATCAGATCTTTGCAAACATTCTGCAAGCCGCTTTGATTTGCCGTTCAGGAAGCTCGACGGTCTCAATGAACCCTTTGACGGCTAGCAGCGTGAGGCCATGGACAAAGGACCATGCTATTTCCGCACTTTGGCGGGCGTCTGCACCTTTTTGTGCAAACACATTCTGCAAGGGCTGAAACGCCCTTTCACCGGCATTGCGGACAGGATCTCCGTGGGGCTTTGCGGGCCTTGCAAACATGACCCGATACAAGCCCGGACGAGCAACTCCAAAAGCGACATATGCTCCGGCCAGTGCAGCAAGCACACTTTCTGTATCATCGCTTTCGCCCAAGGGCTCCAATGCACTGGTCAACGCGGTTTCCAACCAACAGAATCCTTCGATGGCGACCGCATCCATCAGCGCATCCTTGTCCTCAAAATGCGCATATGGCGCCATGGGCGACACCCCAACAACCTTAGCCAGATGCCGTAATGTAATTTCCGAGTCAGGTTCACGATCCAAAGCCGTGATTGCCTGCTTGACCAGTGTCGCTCTGAGATCGCCGTGGTGATACCGGCGTGTATTTCGGGACATGCTCAATCCTCCTCAGTACAGTTTCCGATACAATATGTACCTTGTAAAGATCGTGTTACGTCTATATATGCATCGTAAAGATAGAGAGGATAGTCCATGTCACCTATGACCTTTCGGCGCACTCTTCGTTGGACCCACATCGCGGCCTCTGCCGTTGTTGGCACATATCTGTATTCGCCGTTTTCAGATGACCCTGTTTTCGCGGCAATCACGCTCTACGCAGTCTTCCCGCTTATGGGATTGTCAGGCCTTGCCATGTGGCAACAAAACCGTCTTCTGCAATGGTTTCGGTGACCTGTCTGAATTCTTTGGCCAACGGGTGAGTTAAAACCGTTAGAAAAACGCACCCAGCCGAGCCGGGGACAAATGGCGCTGTTGAATGATGTGTCTCAGAGAACTTGCCCCCCACGGAGGCTGTGACCAGCCTACCCTTGGATGCAAGCCAGCTGCGACCGAGTACTTGCACGACGCCAGGAAGCGAATTCAGAAAGTGTCACAGGGTCACTCCCCAGTGTTTACCTGTGGAACCGTCTTCCCAAACACCGCAATACTGCCGCGCCAAACGCTTCTGAGAAAGATGTCTAAGAGTGTGCTGAGCTTTCTCGCCGACATACAACGACCAGTTTTGCCAGAGCCTGCGGCTATAGGCAAAGGATCATTGGTTCTTAATCTTGTATGAACTAAGCGGAAGTGGCGGAGAGGAAGGGATTCGAACCCTCGAGACGGTTGCCCGCCTACTCCCTTAGCAGGGGAGCGCCTTCGACCACTCGGCCACCTCTCCTATAAGGTCCGTTTAGAGCCCGAAGCCTTGGGAAGCAAGCGGTTTTTGAAGGTTGAGACAGTTTTTCCACCGAGCCGACCTTGCAGCTTCGTGCAGGAACATGCAGAGAACAGATTAGGATTTCCCGAGTGTCCCGGACAAAACCGGGACAAATCTGTCTAGGGTTTGTTCTCCTTAGGGCCGCGGCATAATGAACATCGTCAGGAAACAGACCTGGTCCGATCGGAACAATGCGGCAGAGCGATAACCGGCGAGCTACCTGGCATCTAAACGCAAATCTACCTGGAGAACGGCGGTCGGCTTTGGTATTGGTTTGTGAATGGAAAGGCTGCGATCAAACGCGCCCAGGAAAATACCAAGGCTGCTGTCGAGGTATAGTTTCTGTGGCTGGCTGCAGAGACTGAACAGGATACTAGCAACTCATGTCATGCCAAATCAGGATCCAAGCGTACAAACAAAGCTGCTAGCAATAAATGCCTTCATCGCCCTTTAGCGCATCGACGCCCTGAGCTCTTTTCTCAGGTCCTAAATAGCCAAAATTTTCAGGGTTGCGATCATCTATACTCAATCTGTCATTATGGGTAGCAGCGGCAGCCCCCACGACCCTGAGCAGTAGTCTGTCAGACTGTGCAACGAACTTCCCCTGTTGGGCTGTAACCGATGAACGCAACCTTAATCACCCCAAGGTGACTATATCATCTTTCTATATTTTGATTTCTGCATACAACAGAGATCCATATACGCTCCATTAATGCCGAGAGGTTTTGAAGATCGGATTAAAGATTTCTTTTCCCCCTCCTTACGTGTATACAGAGAGAAAAGTTATCTGTGGTAGTATATTCCATTGCTAAAACAATTAGCGACTGCTGATGTTTAGCCTTTGCAAAATCTAGATTTGGACAATATCGCTATGGCCTATTTCTCCCCCCCAACTCTGGTCGGTGAGGTTTCGGGTTTCCGCTTCGGAGCTGTCATTTCCACTTTAGATTTCTCGCGGGACGGCCGCCCGGATCTCTTGGTCGCAAATGGGTATGGTGATACCGCGACTGCTGCGCCGCAGTTCTCACTACTAGTGCAGCAAGCCGACGGTTCATTTGCTTTGGATACGACATCAGCAGTTGCTCAAACGCTTCCAAGTATGTTCGTACCTGTTACGGTTGAAGCCGATTTCAACAACGATGGTATAGTTGATCTGGCGCTAACCGATTACGGTTACAAGGACTTCTCACTGCCCTCGACAGATCCGAACTTCAATAATTTCTTACTACAACCTGCATTTGTTTTCCTAAGCTCCTCCGCTGGATATCAAGTCAGCTCGCTCGCCTCTGTCAATTTACATAGTAAAGGTATGGACGCCGGAGACATAGACGGTGACGGCGATGTCGACATTTTGCTTGATAGCGGAGGTGGAGGAACCATTAGCGGGCCTACAATCCTATTAAACAATGGAGCGGGACAATTTGAACAGGTTTCAGACCGCATCCCCCAGTTTCAGAACATTAATAACTCCGCGGCACTTGGTGACTTTAACGGTGATGGTGCCCTTGACCTGGTTTTTGGCCCAGAACGGGAAAACTCTGTCAACGCGACACCTGACACCTTGGAAAATGCACGTGGAACTGTTCTGCTGAATGATGGGACTGGCGACTTCAACAACAGTGCGGTGATTAAGCTGCCGCTGCCGTCCTTCAACGATGGTTTTGTTGTTGCGTCTGCAATCGATACCACAGACCTCAACGGAGACGGTTTCGATGATGTACTCATTTCCCATTCTCGGCAAATACTGGCTGGGCAAAACGAACCAGTTGAACCTGATCCGGCATACGACGGCACCGGCCGGTACCTGCAGATATTAATCAGTGATGGCAACGGTGGTTTTGTCGATGAGACTGCGACACGGCTCGGCCCTCAGACAGACGAGATTTCACCACTTACTGCGACAGGCGGCTACAATCTCAACACGGCTTCAAACGGCAGTCCCTTGTTTCTTGATGTAAATGGCGATGGCCATCAGGATATTTTTGTAAACACGTCACAATCGTTTTCTTCAACGAACCCGCTGCTGTATCTCAACTACGGGGACGGCACTTTTGCGGCAATCCAAACAAACTTCGTTCCGCAGAACGTCACTCTTCCGATCTCAGGGCTTCTGAGCGATCTCAACAACGATTCTCGGATTGATGCTGTTTCGAGCTACGGTTCGGATGCAGTTGTCATTGAAACATTGCTCGGCGCTGACACGACAGTGCTGAACACGCTTCCGGATCAACCAAATGGCCTGAATTCCGGCCTTAGCCAGATTTACCGCTTTTACAATACGGAGACCGGTGCCCATTTTTACACCAACAGCGTATTAGAACGTAATCAGGTCTTATCTGAATTGCCAAATTTTGTTTTTGAGGCCAATGCCTTCGATACCAATGTAACCACAAGCAACGGTGATGCCGTGTATCGGTTCTACAACAGTTCAAACGGAACACATTTTTATACGATTTCAGATGAAGAACGCGAAAGTGTAATGAACTCGATCCCGCATTTTCAGTATGAGGGAATTGCCTACTATGCAGATGCAAACGGCTCAGATAGTTCGCAAAAGCTGTATAGATTCTATAACGAAGCCGCTGGCACACATTTCTACACAACATCGGCAGACGAGCGCGACAGCATCATCAGCACGCTCGGCCACTACACCTATGAAGGCATCGCCTTTTACGTAGACTTGGCGTGATCCTGAGATACTGCAAAGTATGCTCCTATTTTGCTGTTTCTAAGTTTGTAATGTCTCTGCGGTCTACGGGTTGGAGGCCTTCTGATCAACCCAACGTGTGTGCTGCTCCTAAGATATCATTCGATTGAAAATGATCGTCGCGCTGCAGATGGAAAAAATCAGGTTTGTCATCCATATGAGATTTGCGTGCGCCATTTTTCCATCGGTAAAAACAGAACCTGTTCAACAAAAAAAGTGTTGAAGATTCTCGTATAAAGGGTCTAAGTTCCATTATACGCTAAATACTAATGTCATTAGTATATTTATTTAGACTTATTATTCAGATCACTAGCTATTCCCGCAAAATGGTAAGTGTTTTGGAGCAAGAGTGATGACGATTTGTATCGTGGGAGGCAAAGATGACCAGCACATATAGTTTCAACACGCTGTATGAGGTCTCATTCAATAACCAACAGGTTTTTAATCCAGGCATTCCAGTTGAAACATCGCTGCCGTTGCCGATCGACTTGGACAATGACGGATATGATGAAATCATTATAAGTGGCCATAATTCTTCTGAAGATGTAGCGCGACATGGGATTGTCTTTGACGTCAATTCAACGGCACAGATTAGCATCGCTACCAATATCATCGCTCCGGAAGAATTTGATCCGACGGTCTGGCCGCGTCGGATTATTTCAGATGATTTTAATGGCGACGGGTACAATGACGTCTTTGTCGCTGCTCACGGATGGGATTTTGAGCCGTTTCCGGGCGAAGCAAATGTTCTCTTACTGTCAAATGGCGACGGACAGCTGAGCTCTGCACCAGTCCCCTTTTTTGAGGGCGAATTTAGTCATTCTGCGGCCTCAGTGGATGTAGATCGAGACGGCGACCTAGACATTTATGTTGCAAATATTGGCACTACAACGAACACTGTAATTCCGTACATGTTGATAAATAATGGTGCGGGAAGTTTTGTAGTAGAATATGATAGACTACCTTCAAGCGTGATCGATCCGGCACATTATTCAAGATTTTTAACTGTTGAGTTTGCTGATCTCGATAGAGACGGCTTCGAAGACATGGTTTTGGGTAAAATTGATTCTGAAGTCAGAGGCGAGGCCTTTTACTCCAAGGTCTTTTTCAATGACGGGACTGGGCGTTTTAACGACAACGCCGCCCAGAATTTGCCGGACCCGAAGAATATCGGACAGAAATCGATCAGTTATGAAATCGTTCCGTTGGATGTCGATAATGACGGTGATCTAGACATATTGCATGTTCATACCGGCGACAATGGGCAATTCATAAACCCCGGCTGGGAGGTGCAGCTGCTTATAAACGACGGTAGCGGCAACTTTAGTGATGATACAGCTTCAGCTTTCCGGCTAGGTGAAAACTTTGAGCGCGACCCTGGCTATCACATGAAATTTCTGCGGACAATCGACCTGAATAATGACGGCTTCCTGGACCTCGTTCCATATTTTGAGGGCAGCGGCGAGAAGTATGATGCGCCGGCTTTCTGGCTGAACGATGGAGTGGGCCGGTTTGGGGCCATCTTCTTCAACGAAATTCTCTCAGAAGATAATGCATATCTTGCCGGTAGGGCCGTTCCGGTCACAACGCCGGACGGTGTTGAATTTGTTCAGATGCTTGCGATTAATGGCGACATTTGGAATGATCCGCTCAATTTGACAGCTGCGGTTTCGACGGGACCGGGAGGTGCCAACCCGGCGTCATCGGGTGCGGCTGGATTCAATGAGCTCTTTTACCTGAATTCCAATTCCGACGTCCAAGCCCTGGTGGACAATGGCACCTATGCGAGTGGATTGGCTCATTACTTGGCAGTGGGTATGTCCGAGGGACGGTCCGGCATGGCTTCAGGTGCAAATGTGTCCGGAACAGATGCGGACGACAATTTCACGATGGCGCATGGCAACAGCATTGTACGGCTCTATGCCGGGAATGACAGTTTTGTGAGCGGAAATGGTAATGACACTGTCGACGGCGGTACGGGTACAGACACAGCTGTGTTCTCCGGCGCGCGGTCAGATTACGTTGTTTTCACGTCAAACGGCATTACAACTGTCATGGACCTTGCAGCAAACCGTGACGGCACAGACTTTCTGCAAAATATTGAAAATCTGACATTCAGCACGGAGACCATGACGCTTGCTGCAGCGGTTGTCGAACCAGCGGATGCGGATGGAAGTCCTTTCCAGATTTACCGGTTTTACAACACGCTGACGGGCTCACACTTCTTCACCACAAGCATTGAAGAGCGCAATTCGGTCATTACAAATATCCCGACGATGACCTATGAGGGCAACAGCTTCGACTCAAATGCCACGGAAGCGGGTGGAGGTGTTGCAGTTCACCGGTTTTACAACTCTGACAGCGGGTTTCACTTTTATACCGCTAGTGCCGCAGAAGCGCAGAGCATCCAAAACAGCCTGCCGCAATTCAGTTATGAAGGCATCGCCTATTATGCCAGCGAGACAGCGGATGCCGGCGGGACGGCTCTGTACAGGTTCTTCAACACCCAAAGCGGCTCGCATTTTTATACGGCCTCGGCGGACGAGCGCGACAGTATCATCTCCACGCTCGGACATTATGATTATGAAGGCGTAGCATTCTACGTGGATGCTGCATAGAAAAGGAATTTCCTAGATCTGCAGCAGTTACACTAGCAACTTTGTTGTTTCGACTCTTCGGGAACAAACCGCCGATCGGCTGCATCCCGGTGACGCTTGTTACTCTGCCTCATACTTCAACCCTGATTTGGGAAATGAGCCAAAACCTCGCCCTTAAGCAATCAGCTTCATCTAGATCAAAGGCGCTGCCAGGAGACAAGGTCACCACTCCTCTCGCCTGAATCATTCGTGGGAGGTCCTTTTCCGTTGTGCATTCCGCATCCATGTTCCCGTCACGGTCTAGGATTAGCATGGAGTTGATGGCGGATCTCTCATTGGAAACACTTGATGAGGTCTATGCGATTAATCCATTTCAGGTTCAAAGCCAAACGGTGTGGCAAGATCGACTTTCCAAAACCTGCTTTCTACAATAACAGCCCCGCCTAAACGGGGTTAACCCAATAAGCTACGCCCTCATAGTCATAACCTTGAAGGGTTTTAACAATGTCGCGCTCCTCTTCGGAGGCCGTGTAAAAGTGCGAACCTGTTTCAGTATTGTAGAACCGATACAGCTCTTCACGGCCTTCCCCGGCTTCCGAATAGGCGTCGTAAGCGGCACCCTCGAACACCAGGTCGGGCAAGTTGGCAATGATCTGGTCGCGCTCAGCTTCCGAGTTTGTATAAAAATGGCTGTCAGAAACCTTGTTGTAAAACCTGAATACAGGACTGCTGTCTGAAACAACGCTCGCAGATTTAAATGACGCGCCGTCGTAGCTGAAATTTGTTGTTCCAGCGTAAAGCGAATCCCGCTCCTCAGCACTTGCTGTGTAGAAATGACTTCCTGTGCTTTGATTAAAGAAGCGGTAAATACCGCCCGCAACATCAACGGGTGGGTTTACAAAGTCCGGATCAATATAGTTGATCGCCTCATCGGAGATGGTGCCATGAGGCCCCTTATTCATCCAGGATGGGGGAATTCCGGTATCCCGTATCACCTGTTCTACAGAGTCTACATAAATATCAATGTCGTGATTGTATAACCGAGCTTCGATAACATTCCCGTCTACCAGACTGTTGTCTCTTCTAATGACAACCTCTTGGCCGGATGTTTCCAACTGCGTTGTTAGAGCTTGGATAACCGAAGCGACTGACCCCAATCCTGATCCGAGAGCTAGAAATGGTGCAAGGGCATCTATTCCCAATGCTGAGATGTCATCAGCCCAGGGGACAAAATCATCCACATGCTCGATCTGAATTAGTCGGTTGTCCGATGCTGATGCAGCACCCGGGAACCCTGGAGCACCGAAAGTAACCCCATACACAGACCCGTTACCCGGAAACTCTTGCATGAATCGTTGCGCCATAGCGCCACCAAGGCTGTGGCCTGTGACATAAATGTTTTCAACACCGCCGGCACCGATGAACTGTTTAAGAGCGGTTACAAGCGGCGCGTAATTTTTGAAGTATTCTTCGTAAGCGCCAGCAGTTGCATTTAGATTTGTGATCCAATCGGCACCGCTCGGATCCGCTGTGCCACGGAAAGCGACCGCGATTGCTTGCTTGCCGTTGTGAACGCCTTTGTATACGTGCGCAACGGCTTCGCCATAAGCAAATTCAGAACTTCTGAATTCGCCGTTGACAAAGGTGTATCTGCCGTTCGCATCGTTGTTTGGCCCGTCAACTGACAGGCCGAGCTCCGAACCGGTTAACAATTCCCACCCGTCAGACGTTGCCAGTTGTTGCACTACCCCATCGCCAAAGCTTGCGTAGCGATCCACATATGCGTCCCTTGCCAAGTGGGCCATTCCCAACGCAAAAAAATCACCGAACCCAGATGAGGTTTGCATTTTAACGACGTTGTCAAAACTTGAATTGTCGAAAACTATATTTTCGAAGCCATTTATGAGGAAACTAGTGTCATTTTTTGTATTGAAGACGTTTATTTGAGCCGCAGCAAAACCGAGACCAAGGTCTGGCCCGATTATGTCGATAAACTGATAATCTGAAGCTTCGCCTGAGAGGATCAGAGTGTCGGCATCGTTTTCGCCTTCGCCTGCAAAAATAGCTCCTGCTAGGGCGTCAGCGGTTAGTCTTACCGTATCGTTTCCACCTTCAAGGTAGAGATCGATTTTCTGATCTGTTGCCGTGATGGTGAAAGTGTCATCGTATTCGGTACCAAAAACAATTGTTTTTGCATTGTTGGTAATAGCTGGTATTATTGTTTCAAGCTGCGACACAGTATAGCTATTATTGATACCTATGTAATAGCTATTTCCGCCCTCAATATTATGAGTTATTCCATTAATTGACGAATTAATTACCGTATTATACCAACTCAACCACGAAGAATTGTATTGTGATATTTCAGACTGAGTGACAGATGGACTAATTTGTGAGTTCACAAAATCAAATATTCTAGGCTCATCTTGAATTATATTTCCGGTTGCCAAATCCAGATAGTAAGCTCCTCCATCCGGATTCAAAGGATCAACAGCTCCTCTTACTCCATTAGGCTCTGTCAAGTATATGTTCTTCGGTAGGGTGGAGTTTACTTGATTCCAAGAGAAAGAAATTGAATCTGGATCAGAGCTGGGCGGATATATACTAAATACTGCTGTACCTTCGCCAGCGCCACGGCTGGGATTGAACACCAAGCTATCTGGAATCAGATCGACCAAAAGAAAATCATCTATACTTTGCGATATCCCACCGCCGCTAGAGCTATAAAAACTTACAAAAAAAGTATCATTTGCGCCCATTGTGAAATTTTCCAAATAAAAATATTTTTTACCTAAAAGAACTCGCGGATTTTTTGGATACCCATAATACGCTATCATTCCCTTGGGTATTCAGACAACATAAAACACTCTATCAAGTTGCATACTCGAAATGCTGAATGTCAACATCGCGGGTGCAGGCTGCGATGAAAACTACCTACTGTCGAGCCCTCTCAATGCGGGAAAACGCTTCGCGCAGATACTTTATGTCAGCCCGGATCTCGGTCACCAACGTAACCTGATTGAGCCGATCGGCACGCCGCTCCAATTCAGATCGCTCAAGATCTACAATCCGGCGCTCAAACTGGACTTGCAAAGCCTTGATTTCTGCCTGCGTTGTCCTGACCTCAATCCATGCGCCGGTACCGGCAATGACCATACCAACAATCGTTAGGATATTGCCGAGAGAGATGTCTGCTCTGAACCTTGGCCGCCGCTCCTGATTGTCGCTCATGTCACTTCCCCGTTTGCAGATCTGTCCGGTACTTGTCATGCCAGGCGGCACACCGCCGGACGCGCGCATTGGCGCGGCCGAGGGCCTGGTCGGTCTTGATCAGGGCCACATCCAGCGGCTCGCCCTCCTGAACGCCCGACCGCTCCTGACGCCGGCAGTCATGCGGCAGAGCAGGATCCGGCTGCGCCTCTGCCGCCGCTTCGCCCAACCGGTCGCCGGCCGAGTTCGCACGGTCCTCAACGGTTGCGCAGCCGCTCAATAAGAGCAGGACCAACAACAGCATCCACGGTCGATTCATAGGTATCCAGCTCCAGTGCCTGACGGGTCTGCAGGGCCTCGGCCTCCTGCAGCTGCCGTTGAAATTGAAAATTCGCGGCTTCAAGGGCCGCCGCACGGTCCTTGAGCACTTTCAGCTCCGCCCGACTTGCTGCCAGCTCGACTTTTGCGACGTAGCCAACAACAGCTTTTCGCACCGCGCTGGACTTATCCAGCCAGTGCCAAGTGTAGAGACTGCCAACCAGAAGAAATGCGGCGACAAGAAGAACCCCCGAACGGGTTCCAAAGAGCCACTTCGAAAGACTGCTCCAGATCATTCGGCATATCCTTCCGGTGGCAGGCCTGATTGCATATGCCGAGCCCCCTGGCCGCCGATCGGCAGCTGCTTTGCCGCAGCGTCCAACCCAAAGGCGGCAACGCCGAACCCGAAGATCGGCAGGGCCAACAACTCCGCCCACTGATAAGCAGGCGTCTCGCCACCTGTCAGGAGGTCGAAGATGCAAAGGAGCATGAGAAAGCCGAACATGATGACGGCCACTTCCCGTTTGAAAGTCTTTGTCATTTTCCGGATCTCCTATAGCCGGGCGGCCTGGACATGCATCCAGTCGAAGTTGCGGACCCGGCCGAGCGAGAGCCAGCCTTCTGCCTCCCACGCCTGCCAGTACGGGATCACATCATCCAACGAGAGCCGCGCTTGCGGCCGTTTCCAAGAGAGCCGGTTGCGCTCCGGGTCAAAGTCGATCGCAATGCCCCAGGAGTGCATGGAATATCGGGCACACGGGGCATTCCTGAAGCCGTCGCCATAGGCTGGATCACCAACAGCTTGCGCTATTCAACCGACGTGGTGGGCTGGTCCCTGGACTTTGACCTCAGCATTGTTCAGGCCGCCTTGATCCGCTTTGGCAAGAACCCGACCGAGATCATGCGCCCCGGCATTCAAAGGCATGATCTGAAGGAAATCATGACCCCCATGGTCGGCAAGACTAATGAGGACGGCAACCAACAGCACTCGGCATCATCGCGGCTGTAATCGCAGTTTTGGCGTTCGGCCTGGGTGCTTGGATTTTTTGAGAAAGAAAGGCCGCCTAATGAACAAGCCATTCATACCCGATCCCCGCGTCGAAACGCTTCGCGAAGCGATCACAGAGGCCAACAGGTTCATCCGGTCAGCAACCAAGGCCAAAGACAGCCTGAGCAATGAGCCCGAAGGCGGCAACGGAAACAGAGCCTATGCTGCAGCCAAACGATCGAGCATGGACCTCACGAACGCCCTTGTTGCCGTAAGGAACCCGAACGGGACACGATAGGAGAAACGCCAGTGACCGCGCTCCCAAAGATCCTGCAGCATGGAAAAACCCCTGAAGAATGGGTTGCACAATTCGCTGAACGTGGCGTTCAATTATCGCCCCGCACGCTCAGGGAGAAAGCGCGTCAACTGAATGCCTTCTGTTCCCTTGGCAATGCCATGTTTTTGAAGCCCGAGCATATCGACCGAATTTTCGAGGAATCGTCATGCCACTTGAAATCTATCAACGAGGCCAAACATGGTGGATCCGTGGACGAACTGACGGCATCGACGGTCACATCAAGCGAAGCCTTAAGACATCTGAAGAAGCAGTCGCAGAAACCAAGCTCCGGGAAATCGAACGCAAAGCCCAACAACGTGCGATCCTTGGCGAAGATGCGCCAACGGAAGCAGACGAGCTAACCTTTGCCGCTGCCGTCATGATCTATGACGCCAAGCCTGCGGATGCCAATTACCTGATGAAGATCATCCCGGAAATCGGGCATATGAAGGTCAAGGACATCACCCCGAAGCTTGTCCGCGGCCTTGGCAAGAAGATCTATCCCAAAAACGCAACCGACACATGGCGCCGGCAAGTGGTCAGCCCGATCTGCGCGGTGATCAACAACGCCCATGAGAACGTGAAGGGCGTTCCGGCAATCAGGGTGAAGGGTTACACATCCAAGGAGCGTATTGCGCAGGACGAGGCCCGGGGGAAGCAGAGCCGCAAGGAGAAGACCCCCGGCTCGTGGGAATGGCTGGACAAGTTCAGGGGAGAGGCGAACCAATACATGGGCGCGCTGGCGCTTTTCATGTTCACCACAGGGGCTCGCATCAGCCAGTCAGTGCAAGTCAAGCCCGATGACCTGGACCTGAAGAATGGCCGCCTCTGGCTTCCTGCGTCCAAAGGACATCAAGGCCAGTATGTCGAGCTGATCCCGGAAATGATCGTGACCCTGGCACAGCTCAAGCCACGCGGTGGCCGTGTCTTCGGCTACAAGTCCCGCCATAGCGTCTATGGCCCGTGGCAAACGGCTTGCAAGAATGCCGGGATTGAGTACATCGCTCCGCATGCCGCAGGCCGTCATGGCTTTGGCACAGAAACGGTTGTGAGGCAGAATTTGAACCCGGTTGATGTGGCCAAGGCAGGTCGCTGGTCGAGCCCTAGAATCCTGCTCGATACGTACGCTCATTCGGAAGAAGGTTCAGCAAATGTTCGGGATGCGTTCACGCGTCGGAAAACGGACAGCGGGACAAAACCGGGACACATAAAAAGAGTGAAATAGGATAAGGATTTGTTTTAAAGGGTGATTTTCTGTTTCACCAACAACCTTAGCAGGGGAGCGCCTTCGACCACTCGGCCACCTCTCCGGTAGGCCCCGTGTACGAACAAAAACCCATGAGTTCAAGGGGATTTTTGACTTGGCCCGGTTTTTCCACGAACAGACGCCGGTTCTGTCTTCCCCCGGCACACACGGTGCGGTTCCTGCCTGTTTAACCGCCAGTCCTGAAAGTCTTGCAACGGCAAAATAGAAGCGCCGGATCCCGGAGACTGATTTCAGGCGGTCAACTTCGCCAGGAGGCGCCTGAATATTTCTAGATATCGGGGGGGTTTTGGCTGCGGCGCTGGTTCAAATGCGCATGAATTATCCCGGCGCACAAAGCGCCAACCCGATACCAAAACCGCGGTTCCTGACAGATTTCACAGCTTGCGGGCGTTCAAGATTTGCGGCGGTATTGAGCCATGGTTTCTGCGTATCCCTCCGCACTGGCACGCCTTCTGGGCGCGGCCCTGATCCTCATGTGCTTTGCGCTCCCGGTCCGGGCGCAGGACATGACGATCGTTACAGAGGAGTTCCCGCCTTACAACTATTCGGACAAAGGCCGTGCCCAAGGTCTTTCAAGTGAGGTCGTACAGGCGGTTCTTGCACATGCCGAACTGACCGCCGAATTCCTGTTTTTGCCTTGGGCTCGGGCCTATCTGACTGCGCAGAACACCAAGAACACGGTGATCTTTTCGATCGGCCGGATCCCGGAACGGGAAGATCTTTTTGAGTGGATCGGCGTCATCGCACCCTACAATACGTCGCTTTACAAACTGGCCAGCAGGACGGATCTGACCGTCGAGTCATTGTCCGATGCAAAGGACTACAGCATCGGCGTTTCAGTCGAAGACGTGATTTACCAATATCTTAAGAGCCAGAACTTCACCAATCTCGATATCGTGGGTGAAGATATTTTGAACATCCGGAAACTGGCGCTCAGCCGGCTGGATCTCATCGCCTTCGACGAAGCCGCTTTCCAGTACTACCTCGATTTGGAAGACATCGATCCGGCTTTGTTTGATCGGATCTACCGCCTGGACGATATCAGCGGCGGTCTTTACATGGCCATCAACAAAGACAGCGACCCGGAGCTCATCCGGTCTTTAAAGAGCGGCCTTGAGGCAATCAAAGCTGATGGCACTTACGATCAGATCCTCAACCGGCACCGGGTCATGAACTGAAGGCGCTTTTAGATAAGATCGAATGTTGATGGTGTTGGCCATTCACGGCTTCAGTTCTGCGCTCTGGAAGCGATGGAGCAAGTGGGAACGTATACGCAAGAGCTTCCGCCAGACCGGCTGGTGCCCTATGCCCTTAAGACGACGGTTCAAAACGGCCTGGAACTCTACGCTCCGGCGGGCGCTCTACGCCGCCAGGGAAACTGGTATGAACTCGCCTACCGCCGCCTGTTGAATGAGGCGGGCGATCGGGTGATGGACTTTCAATTTGTCCTCGGTCCGCTGGTCCCCGAAACTCTCTGGGATGACCATGGACTGTCGGCAGTTCAATGAGTGCTTAAATGTGGTGACGCGGCGATCCAATCTGCGCCGCGTCAGGATAGACCGTTGGATGAAGGTGCCGTTTGGCCGGCAGCCTTGCACGCAATCAATGCATCGACAGCCATTCGCGCGCAGAGCGTTGCGCTTCTGCGATCTCGGAGGAACTCATTTCACCGGAGATTTCCTTGCGATAGCGCACGGCTTCCTGGTTGCCCTTTAAAGCCGCAATGTTGAACCACTTGTGCGCTGTAACGAGGTCTGTCGTGCCGTGACGGCCACAGGCGCTGTCCAGGCCCATCTGGAACAGAATGTCAGCTGTCATCGGCTTTTCGCCCATGATGGCCATGTCGTCGGAATGTATTTCATAGCGAGCCATAACGCTCTCCCCTTTTTGTCTACAAGACTTCCCTAGAAACGAAAGCTTATCTGAAGCTTTTCCCGCCGTTTCATGAGGGATACTTCATCAGGAGCGCTTAAAGAGGCAGTTAAAAAACAGATTTAATGAAATCCGAACAATAATTTAAGTAAGTCTGAAATTTACCGAATGACAACCATAGCGTTACGAATTACTGTGTGTTTTCAATAACAATATCGCAAAATTTGACAGGATGGATTCATATTGGATTCACCAAAAGATCGATTGAACATTTTTTTCAGCCAAGAACAGGAAAAACACAAGCCGTGAAGAGAGCTGTCTTAAAGGCGGGTAGGGATTGCCCCAAACGCTGGAAAAGCCCCTGTTGGATCAGGTCGTGATGGTGATCAGTGGGAGGACTTAGGACGGATTGTCGTAGTACCGGCGGGCAAACGCATCGACGATGCCCTCATCGACCAGGTCTTTCACAATCGTATTGAGCTCATCCACCCGCTCGGCCCACTCAGATTGCCGGGAAACGCCGAGAAACAGATTGACCGTATTGCCCGGGCGGTACTCGGTTTTGACGATCCGGTCTCCAAGCCCTTGGGTCTTGAGGTAATAGTCAACCTGGCAGTCGGTGCCGATCATCACATCAAGGCGTCCGCGCTTGGTCATATCTATGAGAATGTTTTCGGCCGCAACACCCAGCTTGTCGAGCGTTGTGTCCTGATCAAACTGTTCGAAATAGGCGGAATGCAGGACGAACCCAACGGTGTGCTCGCGCAAGTCCTCATAAGAGGTGATGCTGACCGGGCGGGACGCGGGCGTATAAAAGGCCGTCTCGCACGCATAATAGGGTGTGTCCGTGTAAGCGATGTATTCGGCCCGCTCCTTGCGGTAGGCCAAGCCGGTCATGACATCGACCGCCCCGGTTTGCATGGACGCCAGCCCCCGCCCCCACGGCATTCTCACCACGTCAATCTCTGTTCCAATCCGTTTCCCGACCTCGTGGATGAGATCAAGGTCCAGCCCGGTAAAACCCTCGTCGGTTAAAATGCGAAACGGCGGCCATTCGTCGGTGGCCGCTCGTATTGGGTCGGCATGCAAGGGTTTTGCGCTGGCCCCGAAGAGGGTCAGGCCTATGACGACAAGACCGACGGCATTTCGAATGTACAAGCTGCTGCCCAAATTACGGAGGACGATTGATACCCTATTACATGGTCCCCGCCCCCGGTTTTCAATCCTGCTAAAATTAGCCAGTTCAAAGATCCGCAGGGCGCTTCCACAGCGCTCAATGACATTTCGCCCGTGCCTCTTGGACCAAAATATTGCGTGCTCGTGTACGCAGCACTGCAAAAAGTCGCGCATATGACGTTACGTTACGGGTATGCAACCTGAAAATACCACGATACATTCCCTTTCCGTAAACGGAAGTTATTCCGCTTTGGGAGGAACATATGTTGAAATTCAACGCCGCGGCCGCGCTTGTGGCTGCCGGACTGCTCGCAGCTACGACTGCACCGTCTTTTGCCGCCGATGCCAAGGGCGACTGGGAACGCCCAAACGGAGCGTCAAAAATCCGCATCAGCTCCTGCGGTGGTGCGCTGTGCGGCAAGCTCATCTGGCTGCGCGATCCGCGGAACGACACGCAAAACCCCGACGCTTCCAAGCGCAGCCGCCCGCTGCTTGGCGTTCAGATCGTTCAATCCATGAAGCCGACCGGTACGAATGGTCAGTGGAAGGGCAAAGTCTATAACGCGGAAGACGGCAAGACCTATACCGGTTTCATCAAACTGACGTCCGCCAACAAGCTGAAACTGGAAGGCTGCGTCATGGGCGGTCTGATCTGTAAAGGCGAGACCTGGAGTCGCGTGAAGTAAGACGCTTATCGCTTTGCCAAGCTTGAAGGTTTGGCCACAGCCCGCTTGCTCTGTCCGCTTTGAATGTGTGGCGCATTTTCGGACAGAGCGGCGGGCATTTCCTTTTTGAAGCGCCGGTCAGACGAGCATCTTCTTGTAGCCCAAATGGCTCTGGTCATAGCCGAGACGCTTGTAGAAATGATGGGAGCCTTCGCGTTCCTTGTTTGACGTGAGTTGCACCAGACACGCCCCAGCCTCAACAGCAAGCTGCTCAGCATGGGCCATCATGAGCTTGCCAACACCGGAGCCCCGCTGATCCGCGCGCACATGGACGCTCTCCAATTCCACCCGCGGCCGGCCCTGAAACGCAAGACCTTTCAGAAAATGGATCTGATATGTGCCAATCACCTCGCCTGCCGCATCCAGCGCGACGTAGATGTCCATTTCGGGAGCCGCCAGCATCGCCTCGAACGCCGGTCGATACTCCTCAAAACTGCCAAACTCCTTGCCTCTTCGCACGCTGGTCGCCCCGGCATTGATGATGGCAACAATATCGGCCAGTTGGCTATGCGTGGCTTTTTCAATTCTAATCATGGGTATCGCTGGCAGTTCGAAAAAAGACCTGCGGCTTAGGTACCCCGATTCCCATGTCCGGCAAATTGACAAGTCGCCTAAGCCTTGCGAAGGGGTGTGCGCTGCCGCCTCTTTTATCTGCTTCCCCGCACTCTTGGAGCCAAACCCATGAAATTTTCCGATCTGCGCCAGGCCAACATCACCCGCCAAAAAGAATGGCCCGGCAATGATCAGGCCGACATCGCCTTTCGCGGACTGGAAGTTGCTGGTGAATTCGGGGAAGTTGCGGAAGCCTTGAAGAAATACTTGCGAGGGACCCGCGGTATCAAGGGCTCCACTGCAGAACTACAGGATGTCGCCAACGAAATGGCCGACGCAATCATTGCCCTGGATCTGCTCGCCGATCAAATGGGCATCGATCTTGGCGCTGCGGTCACGCGGAAATTCAACGCGACCTCGAAAAAGTATGGACTGGAGACCCAGATCGACGATGCCAAGTCAGTTGACTAAGTGATACAAAAAAGGCCCCGGAAATCCGGAGCCTTCTCTTCTTTTTCGAAAAAAGAAAACCTTATTCCAGGCCGATCTTTTGTTTCAAAAGATCGTTCACCGCTTGCGGGTTGGCCTTGCCTTTGGAGGCTTTCATGACCTGGCCGACGAACCAGCCGACGAGATTCGGCTTGTCCTTGGCCTGCTCGACCTTGTCCGGATTGGCGGCAATGATTTCGTCGACGATGGCCTCAATCGCACCGAGGTCTGTCACCTGCTTCATGCCGCGGTCTTCAACGATCTGAGCCGGGTCGCCGCCTTCGGTCCAGACGATCTCAAAGACGTCCTTGGCGATCTTGCCGGAGATCGTTCCGGCCTTGATCAGATCGATGATCCCGCCAAGTTGAGCAGCTGAGACTGGAGAGGTCTCCAGATCCTTGCCTTCCTTGTTCAGGCGGCCGAACAGCTCGTTGATCAGCCAGTTAGCGGCCAATTTGGCATCGCGGCCCTTGGCAACTTCCTCAAAGAAGTCTGCTGACGCCTTTTCGGCAACCAGAACATCGGCATCATAGGCGGTCAGACCAAAATCCTTGACGAACCGGGCCTTCTTGTCGTCCGGAAGTTCTGGCAAGTCAGCGGCCAGCTCATCAACGAAGCTCTGCGTGAATTCCAGCGGCAAAAGGTCCGGGTCCGGGAAATAGCGGTAGTCGTGCGCTTCTTCCTTGGACCGCATGGACCGGGTCTCGCCCTTCACGCTGTCGAACAGGCGGGTTTCCTGATCAATGGTGCCGCCGTCTTCCAGGATCGCCATCTGACGGCGCGCCTCATATTCGATCGCCTGGCCGACAAAGCGGATGGAGTTGACGTTCTTGATCTCGCAGCGCGTGCCGAATTCGCCGCCCGGACGGCGCACCGACACGTTGACGTCGGCGCGCATGGAGCCCTGGTCCATGTTGCCGTCGCAGGTGCCGAGGTAGCGCAGGATGGTGCGCAGCTTGGTGAGATACGCCTTGGCCTCATCGGCCGAGCGCAGGTCCGGCTTGGAGACGATCTCCATCAAGGCAACGCCGGACCGGTTCAGGTCCACAAAAGACATGGACGGGTGCTGGTCGTGCAGGGACTTGCCGGCATCCTGTTCCAGGTGCAGACGCTCAACGCCGATCTCGACCTGCTCATCCGGCATATCCAGAAGGATCTTGCCCTCGCCAACGATCGGCTGCTTGAACTGGGAGATCTGGTAGCCCTGCGGCAGATCCGGATAGAAGTAGTTCTTGCGGTCAAAAACAGACTTCAGGTTGATCTCCGCTTTCAGGCCAAGGCCCGTGCGGATTGCTTGGCGGACGCACTCCTCGTTGATCACCGGCAGCATGCCGGGCATCGCCGCATCGACGAGCGAAACGTTGTTGTTCGGATCCTGTCCGAATTCGGTCGAGGCGCCGGAAAAGAGCTTGGCGTCGGATGTGACCTGGGCATGGACTTCCATGCCGATCACGATTTCCCAGTCGCCGGTCGCGCCCTTGATGAATTTCTTCGGGTCGGGAGTGCGTACGTCGACAATCGTCATGGGGCGTTCAATCCTGTGTTCGTCAAAAGCGCTCGCTTGGAAGGTCACGGCCGGACAGCCGGAGCGCTGGTTTTTGCAGCCCTGATGCCTAGTCGGGAATTGGTTTTACTGCAAGGCTTTCCTTGCCCGAAGCTGGCGCTTTCGCACAAGGAGCGGAGAGCGAGGCCTGTCGGTGCCTCTCTCCTAAGCAAATTGACCGCGGCTTGACCATTGACGCTGCGTCGTCGTGATCAGGTTTCTGTCTCGCCCGGCGCCTTGGGATGTTGCGCCTGACCCGTGCGCATGATGAAGCCGATCAGAACGGCGACAGCCTGATAGAGTTCGATCGGGATTTCATGATCGACTTCGATCTGCGACAGCGCCTCGGCCATCATCGGGTTCTGCTCGATCGGCACCCCGGCCTCGCGGGCTATGTCCTCGATCCGCTGGGCCGCGGAGCCCGTTCCCTTGGCGCTGACAACCGGCGCACCGCCATCTTCATATTCCAGCGCAACGGCGATTTTTTCGGATTTCGTGGGCGTGGTCATGGACACTCTCACGATTGGCGGTTGATGAGGGCGCCATACTTGGCAGCAGTTTTTGGCGGAAGGCCGCGGATGAAGCGCAGTTCCTGAAGGTCCAGCCCGGCATCGGCGAAGGCCGCCTCCATCGTCTCCTGAAGACCGGACAGGAGATCAAGTGTCTCCTTGCGGTCCACCCAAAGGGAGATGTAAGTCCCACCGCCCCGAAGGCTCACGGCCGCTTCGAGCGGACCGGTCGCTGTCAGATCCAGTGCAAAACGCAGCCGCCAGGCCGGTTCGTCGTCCTCGTCTGCGCTGTTGCCCCCGCCGTCGCGGCCGATCTGCATTTGCATCACCGCCGTGTCCTGGCCGAGAGCCAGCGGCAATTCCAGAACGGTGTCCATGGGCTTGGCGGCTGCGGCCTGCGGGCCGTCATCGCCTGCGAGACCGGCGTTGGTCAATTGAGTGAGCCGCATGCGCGCCAACGCAGCATCTGTTTCCTGAAGCAGCGACTGCAGGTTTTGCGGCGCGGACCCGGCCCAATAGCCACTTGAGGTTTGCGGGGCCTGGCCTTGGGGACCAGATGAGCGGGAGGCGGGAGCTGGCTGGCGCACAGGAAACCGGACGGCAGGTTCCGCACCCAGGCTTTGCAGCAAGCCGCGAAATGCCAAAAGAGCGGTCTTAAGATCGGGCACAGGAGACTGCTGCGCGCCAGTCGGCAACGGCAACCGTCCCTCCCCGCCTTGACCGGACAAGCGCACGGCTTGCTGCAAGGACTGTCCGGTTATCTGTTGTCCGGAGTTCAGGCGCAGTCCCAAAATCTGCTGCATGGCCTTTTGCACAGCGTCAGGAACGGAGGCCTTTCCGGCTGCCTGCGCGGACATCAAGGACCCGATTTGAGCAAAAAGATTGCCGAGGCTGGCTTGTTGTTCTGCCAAAGGCTGGCGCAAGGCCGCCGCGGCCTGCTGGACCGGCGTTGAAGCTGCCGAACCACCCCCTTGAGAGGCAATAGCCGTTTGACCGGGCGTTGCCATGCCAGGTTTTGCGGAAACATAAGCCTGTGCCTGTGATTGCGCACTGGCGCTGACCGGCGGAGAGGGGCCCGCTTGGACATTCGCGCTCTGGGCCGCTGTCCCAGCTGCGGGCGTGGAGCTTGGCTGAGCAGTCACAACAGTCTGATTGACTGCGGGCTGAGGCCCAGCCTGCCCGCCCGGCTGCACTGCGCCCTGTGGCCCGCCCGCAGCGGGAGACGGAACGGCTCCGGTTCCAACGGCGCTCCCCTGCCCTGCAGCTGATACTGTTTGGGAGATCACCCCACCCGGCGGCGCTCCTTGCGGGGGTAAGGCTGACGCTTGTGTGGAAACGCCCGCTTGTGCTCCGGGAGCCGCACCTGGAGCCCCTTGCGCCGGAGGCGCTTGCCCTGATGCTGATGTCACAGATGTTGGAGAAGCCCCAGTCTGCGGGATCGCTTGACCCGCGGCAGGCTGGCCCGAGGCGGGGGGAACGCCGGGCGCTCCTGTACCGGTTGGCACCCCAGCTGGTAAACCGGCGGGCGACGGCCGCCCGGTCTGCGGTGTCACCGGTGCGGTCGGTATCGGGCCAGTGCCGGGCGATTGCAGTGGAGCCCCGCCGGTGGCTAATGCCGGGGTAACCACCGGAGCTCCAGCAGGAGTTGAACCTCCTGCTGGCACCTGAGCTGGCGAAGTCGCACCAGCTTGCAGCGGACCAGACGCTTGCGGGCCAGAGACTTGCTGACCTGAGACCTGCGTTCCGGACACCGGCCCTCCTGGCAGTGGCGCACTGGCTCCTTGCGAAGGGATCGGTCCACCGGCCGCGGAAGGCAGGGCGACCGTAGTCTGTGGGCCGGATTGCGCGCTGACTGGAGCGCCCGGCGTTCCAGGCGCCGGACCGCCGGAAGGCAGCGGCGGAACGACGGTGCCCTGCCCAGCGCTTGTGATTGGCGCACCGGCAACCGGACCACCGGTCCCTGCCCCTTGTGCCGGCAGAGGAGCTTGGCCGCTGCCTGAAGGGATTGCAGGTTGCGCCGGTTGGGGCAGAACCGCACTTGCCGGCAATTGCCCAGGAACCTGGGCCTGATTTGGAACAGCGGGTTGGCCCGGCACAGCAGGCTGGGTCAGGATCTGGCCGGGAAGTTGAGGCTGAACAGCACCGCCCGGTTGGGCGGGTTGCGGCAGCACGCCGGTTGCCTGAAGAAACTGCGCCAGAACAGGTGCAGGCCGCGGTAAAGATGGCTGCACGGGTTGCGGCTGTCCGGACGGCTGCCCGGTTGGTGGAGGCGCTTGTTGCGGCAACTGCTGGCCAGTTTGCTGCGCCGGTTGTTGCGGCAGCTGTTGCGTTGGTTGCTGTGTTTGTTGCGGCACCTGAGGATTTGCCTGAGGCGGCGGCGCAGATGCAGCCGGTTGGGATGCCGGAGTTTGCGTATTTGCCGCTGTGGGCTGGGTCGCGACCGATTGACCGGTGTTTTGCGGCGGCGTGGGTGTTGCAGGTTTCGCCGCACTGCTGTCGGGCGTCAGAACAACAGCGGGCTGTTGCCGGGTGCCGGAAACCGAGAGCGTGACATTGCTTCCGACAGGTAAGGGTGACGGCACGCGCAGATCGATCGATTTGGCGTCGGCCGACAAGCGGACGACACCGCCCGGAAGATTGGCCTCCACCTTCGCACGCAGTTCGGTGCCAGGCTCCAGGGCCTGGGGGGCAGCTCCACCTTGCGTATTTGCTGGCAGCGGCTGTGCGCTGACCGGTTCCACCATGACACCGTCTCCAGGGTCAGTCTGAGCACACCGACTCTAACGCGCCGAGTATGGCTGCTTTCTTAAAGCTTGGCGAGAGTTGACCCTGATCAAGGCGGGGACTGGAAGATGTCTCCATCCTCGACGTCAGAATGGATCGGATCAGGACGGGATCCCGCCAAAAACTTCACGGGCTTGCCAAGCGGCATAAGCTGCCAGGCCCAGAGGACAGAGGAGTTCCCTGTGAACTGGATGGACCGATTGAACGAACGCGCCGAATTGATGGGCCGCATGCTGGACACCATCGGCGCGATGAAAGGCTTGCCAGAGGGTGTGCAAGCCGATGTGGACATGGAAACGGCTGCCCGCCGTTGCATGAGCTGTCAGGAAACCGAAAAGTGCCGCCATTGGCTGGAGCATCACGAAGATGGCGCAAAAGCCCCGCTCAAGGATTGCCCCAACGCCGTTCTCTTTGAAAGCTGGCTGAAAGTCTGAACGAAGCGCACGCTTTCAATCCAGCGGCTCAACGACACACATTTTTTCCGGATAGATCCGGCGGCACCTTGGACTATTTAGCGACTGGCGGCGTTCGATCAGCGTGTTACGCTTCATCAGCTATTTGGGAGGTGCTGCATCATGGGCAAAGGACTGTCTTTACTTTCAAGCCTTGTCATTCTGCCGCTATTGGGCGGACCAGCCTTGGCTCAGGTCTATGGCCATGAATACGAGGAAAATGCGGCCCCCATTCGAGAAGGCGAACAGCCGGTCGTCCCACTGGACACACAGGACCCGAGCTTCAACGCCTGGCGGACTCCTCTTCCGAGTTATGAAGGTCTAAGGGAAGATCGCGAACCCGGAATTGTCGATCCGCAGCGCTTCTTTGGCCAAGGCTACATGCAACTCCCGACGTTCCTGCATCAACCGCTGGCTTTCACCCCTGAAGATCTTGCGGCTGGGGAAGTTGACGTTGCGATCATGGGCGCGTTCACCGACATGGGCAGCGGTGCCCGCGGTGCCTCCCGCGGGCCCAATGCTGTTCGCAACTCGTCGATCTATCTTGGGTATGGCGCACGTCAGCCGCACATGCATGTGATGGTCGATCCGCTCACGGACATGACGGTCGTTGATTATGGCAATGCGCCAAATGACATGATGAGCACGGAGCGCACGATCCATGCAGTCCGATCCTTCGTTCGCCAGGCGGCCGAAGTACAGCATGAGGACGGCAGCCGGGTCATTCCCTTCATCATCGGCGGCGACCATTCACTCATGTATCCCGATGTTGCCGCGCTTACCGATGTTTACGGCAAGGGCAATGTCGGTGTCGTACATTTCGATGCCCATTATGACGCCGGCAAATACGGCATGGGACATCTGATCAATCACGGGATGCCGGTCTACAGATTGATTGAAGAGGGCCTCGTTGAAGGCAAGAACTTCATCCAGGTCGCGCTGCGCGGCTACTATCCGGATGAAAAAGCTTTCGAATGGATGCGCGACAACGGGTTCCGTTATCACACAATGGCCGAGATTGAACGCCGTGGGTTCGATGCCGTCATGGAAGACGTGATCAAAGAGGCAAATGACGGGCCGGAACACATCTTTGTCTCTTTCGACATCGACACTCTGGATCCGGCCTTCGTTCCCGGCACCGGTACACCAGAACCCGGCGGGTTGATGCCGCGCGAGGTGTTCCCGATCGTTCGGCGGCTGTGCGCAGAATCGAATGTCGTCGGCTTCGAACTTGTCGAGCTCGCCCCCTTGATGGACCCGACCTATGTCTCGGCACTGAACGCAAACAGGGTCATCCGCGAGTGTTTGACTGGCATCGCCATGCGCAAACAAGGCCTTACTGACCCGCATTATCTTAGCCCGCTTACGGTCACGCATGGGCAAGGTGAGAACTGATCGCCGTCTTCTGACCGGTGCTCTTCTGCTAGGGCTTTGGGGTGGCTCTGCCCAAGCAGAGCCTTTAACTGTCAATTGGAGTGAACTGCGGGCAGACCGGCCATCATCCTGCAGCGCATTGCTGGAAAACTATCTGACCCAGCCCAAATGCACGCAGCAAGCGGCTTCTGCCCGACTGCTCTCACGCCAGTACGAAAAATGCGCGCCCGGATCAGCTGGCCTCGACGGGAAGACCGTTCGCATTGCCGGATATGCACATCCACTGGAGTTTCAGTTCAAGGATGTGAAGGAGTTTCTGCTCATTCCCCCCCTTCGGCAGGATTGCACACATCCACCGCCGCCCCTGCCGGACCAGGTGATTTCCGTGCGATTTCCAGACGGTTTGGATGTGAATGCGGACCCTGTCTGGGTGACAGGCGTGTTGCGGCGCGAGCGGGCCAAAACACACCTGGCAACGGCAAACTATACGCTTCAAGCCACATCAGTGACACAGGCCACCATACCCGAAGTCAGCCCCACCAACTGAGATTCGTATACCAATACAGCGCGGCATACCGTGCTGTTGTAGGTCGAGGCCGGCCGTAGAATGGCCCCGGATCAGGTCCGGGGCGGCGCCAAGTGGGTGTCGGGCGCGCTACTCCAAAAGCTGAGAGTATCGATTTCCGCTGTCCCGGCCCTGAGCCGGGACCTGCTCTCCGGACCTATTCAGCCGACCGGCGCCGGCGGTTGAGCCAATAGGCCACCGCACCTGCTGCCGCACCGCCTATGAACCGGAACGGGAACATGGCAAGGGCGCCCGCATCCTGGGAGATCGGTTGCGGCAATTGCAGCAAACCCACCGCAGTCTCAAGCATCAGCGACAGGGCAGCAGCCGCAAACCCGGCGATCCACAGCTTCACCGGCTGATCGGCGCGCCAGCCAAGGTAAACCCCGATCAACAGCGCAAACGGGTTCAAAAGCCCGGAAAGCGTGAACAGATCGATCCATGTATCAGAAAGCGTCATCATGGCGCTGTCTTAGCCGTGCAGCCATCAAAAAGCGAGCGCAATTGCGTCGCAGCCGAGCTTTTCCGGTTGGGTCGTGGTTTGGGCCAAATGGCCGGCAAAGCTTTACAATCGAAGAAAAGCCGTTACGTAACCCCTCACGCTTTCACGCCCGGACCACTTGAAGCCTCCGGCAGCTATTGGACACATCTGACTGAATGACCTCAAGCCCCGCCAAAGCCAAAACAGATGAAACGATCGAGATGCTGGAAACCAGCGATCGGCGGCTTGGCATCGTGTGCGCGCATTGCGCCCGGTTTCGCTATCTGAAACTCACGAACTACGCGCTGGAGGACACACTCTCCTCACTCACCAAAGCTCTCAAGTGTTCCCGCTGCGGTTCCGATGAGGTTGAGGCTGTCGCAGTTGAGCGGGACGAAAAGACCGGCTACTGGCCGGCGGAACGCAGCTGACCAATCTGCTCGCTTGCAGGATTGCAACACACAGCAGGCATCTGACCGCCACTCTCTTTCAGTCTCTTGTTGCAGCATAGTCATCGTGATATCGACAGCGCGCAATCTTTGAGAGGCTTTATGCGCGGAACTCGCGAGCCCCGGTAAACCCGGCTCGTTTCAGGACCTTCGACTTTTACCAGAAGGCTCCCAACCAGCCGGGACAACAAAAGCACCACACCGCATGCGTTTGCTGCGGTGACAGGTTTCTTTTGCTCAAAGACTGAAAATCAACATCAATGGACATTTCCAAAGCCGAACAGCGGGTGCTGCACCTGCTGGCTCAAGGCGGCTATATCCTTGCCGAGAAGGACGAGGACGGCCGTATTCTGAAATATGAGACGATCACACGCGATGGCTGGTTCTGGGGCGGTTGCTCGCAGCAGCTTTTCCAGAAGCTGAAGTACCGGCGTCTGATCTCTTCGAAAAACAGCGGCCCCTACCGGATCACGAACCTTGGCCTCAAACGTGTCAGGTCTCAGCTCGACAACCGGTAACCGCTCCCCTCACCGCCCCGGCCTCAGCGCCGGGGCCAACCCTCTGGCCCAAGGCAGGTCCCGGATCAGGTCCGGGACAGCTAGCCACGACAAACGAAACCATGTGCAAGAAGGCATGAAAGAGCTCAGAGCTCCTCCGGCAAGTCCGGCCGGTCTCCCATGAGATAGCGCGGGCCGCGGCCATGGCGGTTGGCAGCGTCGCCGGCATTGTAGAGCTGGCATTTTTTCATCGACAGGCAGCCGCAGCCGATACAGCCGTCCAGCTTGTCCCGCAACGCGGTAAGCCCCTCGATCCTGGCATCAAGGTGTTTTCGAAAGTCCCGGCTAATCCGGGTCCAGTCGGCCTTGGTCGGTGCCCGGTTGTCCGGCAGCTTCTCCATTTGCGCTGCGATCTCTGAAATCGAAAACCCGAATTCCTGCGCCACCAGTACAAAGGACAACCGCCGGATATCGGCCCGCATAAACCGCCGTTGCCCGCTCTCGGTCCGGACCGGCGCGACCAAGCCCTTGGTTTCATAGAACCGGATTGCTGACACTGCCAATCCGGTCCGCTCCGCCAGCTCCCCGATGGACAGCGTATCTGTGCCTTTCACAAGCCTCTCCAAAAAATTGACTTTTTCCTCTTGACCTCAACTTAACTTGAGGAATTATCTCTGGTGTCCATCACAAGTCAACGTGAAAGGACACACCATGTCAGGCGCATTTCTGGAACACGTGAATGTCACCGTGAGTGACCCGGAAGCCACCGCAAGGCGGCTCAAGGACTGGTTCGGTTGGGAGGTTCGCTGGAAGGGCGATAGCCTCGGAGGCGGCATCACCTACCACATCGGCAATGAGACCAGTTACATCGCCGCTTACAACCCGCCGAAGGAAACAGCTGCCATGCCGGGCGAAAGCTACGGCATCCGAGGCGGGCTCAATCACATCGCGGTCGTAGTCGACGATCTGGATGCCACCGAAGCCTTGATCAAGGCGGGGGGCTACGAAACCAAGAACCACGCCGATTATGAGCCTGGCCGCCGATTTTACTTCGATGATGATGATGGCATCGAGTTCGAGGTGGTCAGCTATGCGGAGTGAACTTGACCGGCACATGCTCGGACCATCGGTGCCGCGGGCTTTTTCACCGGAAACCTACTCGGCCTTGCGGGCCGATGGGTTTCTCGAAGACGGACAGATCCGCCGTGATCTCGTTCCCCACCTGGTGAACTCTCAGACCTTTCAGGCCAGATTTGGCGGCCACGTTCCCGCGGCCTTCGCCAGCTTCTTCGGCGCACTCTTCAAAAAGGCGCGCCGGATCTGAATGCTGGGGCTGCCTTCTGACACTAAGCCAGTGGCAAAAAAAACCTGCACCTCTTGAGATCGTCACAGCTCGGTCCTTCAGAGCTGTGACCTCTCGCTTATCTTGCTTGGCAGACCGCTTATCGCGGCGCCATACGGATGGCACCATCAAGACGGATGGTCTCACCGTTCAGCATGTCGTTTTCGCAGATCGATTTGACCAGCTGCGCATATTCCGTCGCCCGGCCCAGACGGGATGGAAACGGCACTTGCTGACCAAGTGATTCCTGAACCTCCTGAGACAACCCGAGCAGCATCGGCGTTTCAAAGATGCCCGGCGCGATGGTCATGACCCGGATGCCCAGCTTGGACAGATCCCGGGCGACCGGCAACGTCATTCCGGCAACTCCGGCTTTGGAGGCCGCATAAGCGACCTGGCCGATCTGACCATCAAAAGCTGCCACAGAGGCCGTGGAGACGATAACACCGCGGCCACCATCAGCAGTCACCGGGTCCAGCGAGGAAATACCGGTCGACGCCAGTGCGATACACCGGAAAGAGCCGATCAGGTTGACCGAGATGACTTTTTCAAACATGTCCATCGGGTGCGGTTCGCCGCGCGATGTTGTCTTGCCAACCGGTGCGATCCCGGCGCAATTGACCAGAATACGCTCCTGGCCGTGTGCGGCGCGGGCAGCATCAAAGCCGGCTTCAACGCTCGCCTGATCGGTCACGTCGACATCGGCGAAAACTCCACCGATTTCCTTCGCAACCTGTGCGCCCTGTTCCCCGTTGCGGTCGAACAAGGTGACCTTCACGCCCTCGGCTGCCAACATGCGTGCAGTGGCTGCGCCAAGACCGGATGCGCCGCCGGTGACGACCGCTGCCATAGACTGATCCAGCTTCATCAAAGCCCTCCAATTCTTTAATCTATTGATTTTCAATAGATTTAATCACTTTGATTGACGAAAACGTCAATTTGGAAGGCAAAGTGTCTGAGTTTCAACGGTCCGTCAAGCGGATTTGCGCTCAAAGACTGGGGAAGCAGCGCCAAGCCGGTAGCAGAACTTCGGGTTACCTTGCCAGCACAGCAAGATCGACCGGGCCGGATACACCGCCGACGTTGCTGGATGGACGAATGTCGACGGCATCCCCGGCATAGCCTTGCGCCCGAGCAAGATCCAGCGACACGCAGTCGGTCAAGGCGCTGCTCTGCTGGGCCTTGTTGGCATCTTCCAGCTTGGCGGCGCGGTTGACGGCATCGCCGATCACGGTGAATTCCAACCTGTTTTTCGACCCAATAACGCCAACGGTCACCGGACCTGCGGCCACGGCCGTTCCAACCCGCAGATCGGACGGCCAGCCCGCCGCCTTGAACCGGTCTTGGGCCTCAGTGACCGCCGCCACAAGCGCCTGCGCTGCGCGCAAGGCGTCGGCTGCATAGGTTTCAGACGGTGAGACGGCGCCAAAGGTCGCAAGAATGCCATCACCTAAAAACTTGTCGACCTGCCCGCCTTCCCGGGTGATCACCTCAACAGCAAGATTCTGGTACTCGGCCAAAACCGCCAGCACTGTTTCGGGCGGCAGAACTGCCGATGTCGACGTAAAGGAGCGGATATCGGCATAAAGGATCGCCGCTTCACGCAAGCTTCCCTCGCCCGCTTCTAGCGCCTGATGGGCTTCGGTGATGGAGGATGCCACTTCCGGAGAAAAGAAACGTTTGAGATCCATGGCCGCGCTGTGATCCCGTGTCGCCTCGAACAACATAGACCTTCCGCGATAGAGCGCTGCGGAGAGCAGCACCGTCACAGCCAGAATGACCATGGTCTTGTCGAGCTCGGCCCCAAGCAAAATGCTGTTGCCGGTGAGGTATTCAACATAGTTTCGGGTGACCCGCATCCCGCCCATGTCGGAGAAAATCGCATAGGCCACGAGCCCGATCCAACCGACAACAGCCACCAAGCCGGTCGTCAAAACGAATCTCGGATCGAACCGCAGCGCCCGCAAGCCAATGAACAGGAACACATACATCAAGGTTGGGGTCTTCAGATAAAAGGTCGGATGCTGGTCGTATTGGATATGGAAGGAGAATATCAGTCCAACTAGAAGCGCCATGTCGACGCAAATCGAGATCAACAAAAACCACTCGGGCAGCTCGAACCGGTAGGAAAGCGCCAGGCGGGTGACGGTGAACAGGAAGTAGGCGCCGAGCGCAATCGGGACGAAATTAAAACCGGCCGACCCTTCAGCTCTCGGTGCAAGCATATAAAGCGATGCAAAAAACAGAACCAAAGCCAGCTGAACCCAGCCGATCAGCCGCTCCGATGCGGCCTCGCGGGCACGGATTTCTGCTTGCACCCGATCAGGCAGGCCATCGATGGGCGGCCCGCCGCGCAGGATGTATCTAATCGTTTCTCTAAGTCTTGCCATAAGCGGTCCGATTGTATCTGGCCTGAATGTTGCCGCTGACAGTCAGGATGGCAAGCAGTGACCGCTGGAATGTGAGCTTATTTGATCGGCGACAGGGGTGCAGTGTGGGCGCCCGTTGTACGGAGCCGGTCAACCGCAATAACGAGGTCGGCCTGGCGGCGGCACCCGCATTTGGATAACGCCGCCTTGATCTGATTCCGGACGGTGTGGATGCTCACTTCGCGGCTTTCCGCAATTTCCGCAGCTGTCATCCCTTCGGCCAGATAAAGCGCCGTGTCTGCTTCCATCTCACTCAATCCGAGCGCGCTCTGGATCATCTTGTTGACGTCCAGGCGGCTGGTCTCCGGTTTAAGAGCGATCAGAAGAGCCGGGCCTTGCTGATTGAAAACTTTGCCAAAGGGCGACCAATCAAGTCTGCTGAGGTCCACACCGACGCTCCGGCAAGTCCAGCGTTGCCCCCGATCCGTTTCAAACGCCAAGCTTCGCACAACCGAACCACAGCGGGCTGTTTGCGATCCCGTCTGTTGGGTAATCGCGTGATGCAGCTCTTCACATGCAAACTGCAATTTGCCAGACAAACCGGTTTTCATTACCTCGCCCGCCTGGAGCATGCGCTCAGCTTCGGCGCTCGCATAATGGATCCGGCAATTCGGATCAATGAGCATAAGTGCGGTCTGTGATCCAAGATTGTGCTGGCTCAAGGCCCAGTTTTCAAAGGACAATCCGGCAATCATTCGGTTGACCTCCAAGGACTGGCGCATGACCGGTGCAATATTGGCGCACAAGGACAACCAGGTGTCCTCATACCGATCCTGATCCTTTGCGCGCATATTGCCGCCGAACACGAACACCCGTCCCTTTTCGCGGAAGAGAAGAGTACCGCCACCGCAGTAAATATCCTCCATCGGACGCAGGAGGTCTGAATAGAACGCGGTCCGAATCATATCGTTCGGATTGCAAAGCATCGCGGCTGGAACCACGTCACCAACGCGCATGTCCTCAAAACGGACGGCGTAAGGGTTTTGAAGGTGATAGTGCTCTTGGTAGAGCTTCAAGATATCCGGATCATAGCCAGAGGCCACGGCCAGGGGAGCCGAATTGGTGTGGGTGTCATAGCCGATGATCTGGGTGCAGACTTGCGGCCCCACTGCCCGGCCCAAGGCATCTGCAACGTCTTGCCAGCGCCCCGGCTCCATCGCGGCGGCGATGACCAGATTAGACAACTCCGCGAACTGCTCTACCGTGACAGACACCTGCCGCTCAACCCCTCATTCCCCAAGTGACTGCTGCGATATTATCAATGACACTTTTTCTATTGCATAGCCCATTTGGGTCATGCCGTCACATCTACAGTTGTATAAATTGAAGATGATCTCGTTGATCATGTAGCTGTTGAAGGGGCATTTCCCGAGGTTTCGTGGTCCCGGATTTCACTCGTGCTCCCACAGGCACGAAATCTGAAAAGTACGGATCACTTACTTGCAAATCATATTGAGAAGTTGGCGGCCTTTTCGGTCGCCATTTTTTTATTCGGACACGAACAATCAGAACACCTGATTTCAGGGCGCCAGGATCATGCCCTCACTGGCAACAAGTGTGCCGGGATGGGCCGCTTTTGCCGCAAGGCCGATTTCATCTAGATCTTCGTCGGAGCGGGTCGGATCATGATGGAAGAGGACCGGCGTTTTAACCTTCGCAATTTTTGCCAGTTCCACAGCCTTCTGCCAGGTCGAATGGCCCCATCCCTTGAACTTCTCATACTCCGCATCGGTGTACATCGCATCGTAGATCATGACATCCGCGCCTTCGACGAAGGCAGGCAACGCCGCGTCAACGTCCGGATCTCCGTGTTCATGATCCGTGATGATGCAAATGGACTTGCCTTTGAAATCAAACCGATAGCCGCAGGCTCCACCAGGATGATTCAAGCGGATTGTCCGGATCACAAGTTCATCACGGCGCGGCAACACATCCCCTGCCCGGAACGTCTTGAACTCCACGGCTTTCAAGGTCTTGGCAGCCACGGGGAAGATCGGCGGCGACATGATGCGGCTGACGATATCCATCAGGCATGTGTCGTCCTGGAAGTGACCGGCCCAGGCGGTGACAGAAAAATTCGGATCATAAGCGGGCTTGAAGAATGGCAAACCGCAGATGTGATCCAAATGCGTGTGCGTAAACAGGAGATCGAAGGATCTGGAGCCGGCAGAACAGAGATCCATCCCGAGGTTTCGAGCGCCGGAGCCGCAATCAATCAGAACCAGCGCATCTCCTGCTCGCAATTCAAAGCAGGAAGTTTCACCGCCATAGCGCAGAGTTTTCTGGCCGGGTGTCGGTGTGGACCCTCGGACTCCCCAACAACGAAGCGAAAAATTCTCTGCCAACCTGCTACTCCCTACCCGCCGCTGTTTCCTTGGCGGGCTTCAGCCAGATCCCGGGTCGTCCGTTCCAGACGCATCGCCAGGGTCCGCATCACCTCAAGAGAAATATCCGGAAACTCATTCAAAAGCTTTAAGAAATCGTCTTTGGATACCATCAGGACGTCCATGCTGTTGGCGGCAACCAGGGTTGCCGTCCTCGGAACGTCGCAGAGAATGGCGATCTCGCCGACGATCGAGTTCTCCGACACCTGGGCCACTTTTTTCTCCCCCGCAGGTGTGTTGACGAGAACGTCCGCGTCTCCGGACAAGATGATAAAGGCGCTGTCACCCTCCTCACCTTGTGTGCAGAGGCGCTCACCGGTTTGAAACTCGGTTCGGTCGCTGATGAATGCCAGCAAACGCAGTTTCGTGTCATCAATGCCGTGAAACAAAGGCACCTTTCGCAGTGCTTCGACTTCGGTTTCCAGCGTCACATTTGTCTCCATGAGCCGGTTGAGCGGCTCTTTTCGTGTTATTCCCCTTGGTACCGGCCTGTTCAGCCGAATGACTGCCTGTTCGGCTTATTATTATGTTTCACTCTCCGACAGCCGCCCCTGATCCAGGGTGTAGCGATGCTCGAATTCAGCGGCGATATCTGCGTTGGAAGTCCCGAACAGAAGCGTCCTTCCGGACAATATGCTCCTGAGGTTTTCGCGCAAGGCCTTGTCTTCCTCCGTCATACCGGTCGCGACATCATCGAGGATGGTTGTCGGCGCATTTTTCAGAAGGCCGCGGACAAGCGCAATCCGCCGGCGCTGGCCCGCGGACAACCGCGACCCTGAAACGCCGACATGGAAGCCAAAGCCAGCAAAAATGATCGGTTGGCGGAGACCCGTCTCTTCCACGATTGAGCGGATAACGGCGTCGATGCGCCGGCGCGCGTCGCGCCGATCGACACGCGGACGGCCGAAGAGAAGATTGTCTTCAATCGTCAGCGGCGGCAGATAGACCTCCGGATCGAAGGCCAGGAACTCATCGTTGTCCTTGACGACGGTTTCCAGGAACTTTGCGCGGGCTGCAATGATTTCGGCCTTGAGTTCGTCGGTCATCACGCCCAAGCGGTGACGGGCTGGGACCAGTTTGAACGCGAGGCCCGTGAGGCGTGACTTGTCGTTTTCCGAGAGGCCGGGCCGGGTTTGTCCAGACCGGGCAATGCGCACCATGCGCTCGAACTCGGGCAATTCTTCCTGCGTGATGAAGGAATAGGACCCAAGCAGGCCACTGCTGCCCGAAACGTTGGAGAAGAGCTCCAGCATGGTTTCTGCAATCTGGACCCCAATATCCTGTAGCTTTTTGTCGAATCCATTGCTCGACAGGAAGCTCTTTACAACCGGCAGATCCGGCACCTGATCCATCGTGATTTCCGCATCGGACGGCACGGCGAAGAACAGGTTGTCAGCAAGGCTGGCGCTGGCGTTGAAGGTGGATGGATCCCATAGCTCGACAAGGCCCGCGAGGGTCGGGTCGGCCGCAATCCGGGCGACCAGTTCCTTGCGGACATTCAAGATGCGTTCGGCGAACGTATCGTTCATAGACGGATCAAAACGCGACTGAAGACCGAGACGGTAGATATCCGCATCCAGCTGGACTGCTCCCAGAAGCTCAAGTGCCTTCAAATCAAGCGCATCGATATCGGTGACACCGGCCTTTTTGAGATCATGCCAGTCCGCGGCAAGGTCGTAGGATGGGTTTTTGGTTTCGGCCGCCTCACTCAGACTGCGTTTATAGACCTTCAGTTCTTCACCCGTGCGCTCGACTTTCGTCAATGGCCGGTGACGGAGGCCGTAATAAAGGTTCTCGCGGATCGTCCCGGTCCATACGTGCACCGCGCCGCCGACATAGGCGATCTCCCGGCCAAGTGTGGAATCCGTCAGCTTGTCCAGGTCGTGGTCTCCGATATAGACCTTGCCCGTCAAAGGCGAAACCAATCCGGCGGCGAGCTGCAACACTTCGGCCCGTCCGGAACCGTCCGGCCCCATTACCGCACAAGCCGTTCCCTCCGGTACCTTCAAGGTAATATCCGTCACCTCCTGACCAGCCGCGCCGCCGGAGAACGTGACGTTTTCGAACTTCACGTCGCCTTTCAGGTCCACAGTTTCATCATTGGTCAGCCGATCGGTGTCGTGAATGTCGGCGGGATCGAAGTTCTCAACAACGGTCTGATACTTGATGCCAACGTCAACCGTCATCTGATAGTAGGCGAGCAGCTCTTTCCAAGGGCCAGCGAGGTCCTTGTAGGCCGCGATCACCGCGAGCAAAGCGCCCATGCTGAGGTCGCCTTGGATCACAAGATACCCGCCGATCATGTAGAAGAAGAACGGCGTCAGTTGGTTCATGAAGTTATTGAGAAACTTAATGAAATACTTCCGGTTATAAATTTCGTACCGGATCTTGAAGTTCTCGTAGAGGCGATCGGAGAGGTCTGCAGAATGCCAGGCGGACGCATCGTTGGCATGGATTTCCGCAACGCCCGTGATCCCTTCACCCACCTTGTCGGCAATGACCCGGATGTTTTTCACGCGCTTGCGGGAAAGCTGGGCGACCTTTCGCTGCAAAATCGGAATGATATAGCCCTGAACCGGATAGGACGCGACGGCTGCAAGGCCCAGCAAAGGGTCCTGCATGAAAATGAAGCCGAGCTGGACCACCAGCATGCCGCCCTGATAGGCGGGCAGAGAAAACGCTTCGCCGACGAAACCGCCAACATCTTCCACCTCTGACGTGATCATCGGAATGATCTCGCCGGAGCTCACTTTACGAAAATGCGGCAGCCGAAACCGCAAGACGCGCTGAAAGAGTTCAAAGCGCAGACGGCGCAACATCCGTTCGCCAAGCCGTCCCTTGTAAACGTTGAGGTAGAATTTCAGACCGTTGGAAACGACGACCAGGAAAAGAAATGTGCAGCACAAAAGGATCAGATACGGGATCTGGTCGAAGTCGAAGCCGAAAAATGTCCGCGGAAAATTGTCCCCTTCCACGGCGTCGTTGATGATCAGTTTCGGCAGTTCAAGAAGGATGTAAATGACGGGATAGGTCAGCACCGTGACCATGAGAATGTAGATTTGCTGACGTGAGCTGTACTTCCAAATGAAGCTAAAAAGGCTTTTTTCCATCAGCTTATCCGACTTGGTCCGGCACAACATTACGGCAGGCGCGTTGGTGTTGATACACCAAAAAACAATAAATTAACGCGCCAACCCTGATCGGTCCCTGCCACTTAATCTTTAAATCTTTGAACCGCTTCCTGTCGATAGTCATCCGATGATCTGATATCTGGACGTGACAACCGCGGCCCTTATGAGACATAAAGCCTGCGGGGCCGCATTACAATTCCAGGGGCAGTATGAGTTCCACGACACCGAAGATCCTGATTTACAGCCACGACTCGTTTGGGCTGGGACATCTCCGACGCTGCCGCGCAATTGCCCAATCCCTCGTTGGTGACTTCAGCACCCTGTCTGTCCTGATCCTGTCCGGCTCGCCGATCATTGGCAGCTTCGAGTTCCGCTCCCGCGTCGATTTCGTCCGCATTCCCGGTGTCATCAAACTGCGCAATGGCGAATACACACCTCTGTCCTTGCACATCAATATCGACCAGACGCTCGCGATCCGCTCCTCGATCATTGAGCACACAGCCGAAGTTTTTGATCCGGACATCTTCATTGTCGACAAGGAACCGACTGGCCTGCGCGGTGAAGTCCTCGGCACTCTGGAGGCCTTGAAGAAAACGGATACACGCCTCGTTCTCGGCTTGCGTGACGTCATGGACGACGCTGAGACGCTCACTGAAGAATGGGATCGCAAGAACGTCTACCCGGCCCTGGAAAATCTCTATGACGAGATCTGGGTCTATGGACCGGAGGGCATTTGTAACCCCCTCGACGGCATGGAAGTGTCCCCAACCATCACGAACAAACTTCGCTACACCGGCTATCTCCGGCGTAGTTTGCCGAAGTCGGCGGAAGACCAGCCTGCACCGGCGCCGTTCGAAGAAGAGCCTTACATCCTTGTGACGCCGGGCGGCGGGGGCGATGGTGTGGAGATGGTTGATTGGGTGATGCGCGCCTATGAGGCACGGCAACGCCCTCTGTTTCCAGCGCTGATCGTTCTTGGACCGTTCATGCCGGCAGCGGCGGCGGCCGACTTCACAGAGCGCGCTGAACACCTGCGCGATGTTGAAGTGCTGCGGTTTACGCCGCAAATTGAGCCGTATCTTGCAAATGCGACGGCCATTGTTGGGATGGGCGGCTACAACACGTTTTGCGAGATCCTCTCCTTCGACAAACCGACTTTGATGGTCCCGCGTGTGGTGCCACGCCGCGAACAGGCCATCCGGGCGGAGCGCGCCGAGCAGAGCAAACTGTTGAAAGTATTGCCGATTGAGCGGTATCCGGATGTCGACCTGATGGCCGAAGCCTTGTCGGAGTTGCCGCAAATGGCGCCGCCCAGCACGGCCGGTGTCGACAATCTGCTTGGCGGTCTCGATGCCATTGGCCAACGTGTTGGAGACATTTTCGCTGAGCGGCAGGAAACGCTTGCCCCCAAGCTGGTAAACTTCTAACCGCTGCCCACGCCCCGTTTAATCCCGTCGATCCGAAGTCAACAAAATGTCCCGAATTGCTGTTGTGATGAAAGGCTATCCACGCCTTTCCGAAACCTTTATTGCCCAGGAAATTCTTGGCCTGGAACGGCGGGGAATCGACTTTCTGATCGTCGCCCTTCGCCAGCCCTATGATCCTTATATTCATGACCTGCACCGCCAGATCTCGGCGGAGGTCATGTACCTGCCGGAATATGTGAAAGACGATCCCGCGCGTGTTGCCCGCGCGAAAAAGTGGGCCGAAGCGCAACCGACCTATGAAGCGGCAAAAGCCCTGTTTGATGCAGATTTCGCCCGCGAAAGCAACGCCAACCGGCAACGCCGCTGGGCGCAGGGCTGCGTGTTCGCGCATGAACTGCCCGAGGACATCACCTGGATCCACACGCATTATCTGCACACGCCTTGCTCGGCTTCACGCTACGCAGCGCATTTGTCCGGCCGCCGCTGGTCCTTTTCCGCGCACGCTAAAGACATCTGGACCAGCCCGGAATGGGATCTGCGAACGAAACTTGATGATGCTGAGTGGGGCGTGACCTGTACCGGCGTCAACGCGAAGTACCTGAAAAGCCTTTGCAGCAATCCGGACAAGGTTGAGCTGGTTTATCACGGCCTGGATTTTTGCTGCTTTCCAATGCCGTCCGAGGAACCGTCCACAAACGACGGCAGCGGCGCTCCGGTTCAATTGATTTCGGTTGGCCGGGCGGTGGAAAAAAAGGGCTACAATGATCTTCTGACTGCCCTTTCAAAACTGCCCGAAGACCTCAACTGGCATTTCACGCATATCGGTGGCGGGGCACTTTCAGAGAAACTGAAGGAGCGCGCGGACCGTCTCGGGTTGTCCGAAAAGATCACTTGGCGCGGAGCGCAACCGCGTGAAGAAGTCATCAGCTCCTGTCAGAAGGCGGACCTTTTTGTTTTGCCGTCCAAACTCACCAAATCCGGTGACCGGGACGGCATTCCCAATGTGCTGGTGGAAGCCCAATCCATGGGCATTTGCTGCCTGTCGACAAGCGTTTCGGCCATTCCGGAGCTGATCACCGATGGCGAGACAGGGCGTCTTGTCCCGCCTGCCGATCCCAAGACCCTTGCCAAGGCACTGGAAGACCTGATTAAAAATCCGGGTGAACGGGACAGGCTTGGCAAGGCGTCGGCCAACAACGTGCGCACTAATTTTGCGACCGAGCCCGGGATTGATCATCTGGCGGAGAAGTTCCGCAAACTGCTGTAGCGCTTTATGAGAATTGAGGTCTTGCGGTGAAGATCGCCTTCACAGCCCCGATGAAGCCACTGGACGATCCAACGCCGTCCGGCGATCGCACCATGGGTCGCCTGATCGTGAAGGCGCTGGAGTTTGGCGGGCATGAGGTTCGCACGGCAACCCGCTTTCGGGCCTGGCGCAAGAACGGCGGTGATGCCGAACTTCTGTCCGTCAAATCGGCTGCCTTGCAAGAAGCAGAGCGCGTTGGGGATGCCTGGGAAACCCATGGCTACCGGCCAGACATTTTTCTGACCTATCACCTTTATCACAAAGCCCCGGACTGGATTGGACCAGCGCTGGCAGACCGGTTTGGCATTCCCTATGCCGTGATTGAGGCGAGCCGGGCGCGCAAACGGCGCACAGGCCCCTGGGCCATTGGATTTCAAGGGGCCGATGAAGCCTTGGCGCGCGCAGACGGGATCGCCGCGCTTCATGACTGGGACCGGGACCGGCTGCTACCCTTTTTTGAGGAAACCGAGACAGATCCAGCGCAGCGCCTGCGCACCGTTCTTCCGTTTCTGGACCTCTCAGTATTTGCGGAGCCCCAATCAGCGCGGCCAATACCGCAGCCTCCTATAAAGCTGCTGGCGGTCGGCATGATGCGCGAGGGTGACAAGACGGCGTCCTACGAAGTTCTGGCAGCTGCCCTCAGGCAGTTGACCGACTACCCTTGGCATCTGACCGTCATTGGCGATGGGCCAAACCGTGATGCGATTTTGGACCAGTTCCCCAAGGACAGAATTACCTGCCTGGGAGCCTTGCCGCCGGAACAAGTCATAGCGGAATATCCCAAGCACGACCTCTTTGTCTGGCCTGCGATCCGCGAGAGCTTCGGCTTCGTGCTTTTGGAAGCCGAGGCCTCCGGCCTTGGTGTGGTTGCCGGCGATGCGCTTGGCGTGCCGGAAATCGTGGCAAACGGCTCGACTGGCTTGCTCGCACCGGAAGGCGATGCGCCAGCCTTTTCTGAAAGACTGCGTGAGCTGCTGACCGATCCGGGCCGTATCCGGGCGTTTGGAGAAGCTGCAAGAGCGCGCATGATTGCCACGCATTCTCTGGATGCAGGGGCCCGGCGCCTTGACGCCTTTCTGAATTGCGCACTAGACCACTACAAACGCTAGTGGATCGAATTTGACATTTGAACCCCGTTCGCGGATAAGCTGCATTCAAATGTCAAATTCAAAAGATCCACTAGAAACAGATATTTAGCTAGTGGTTTTAAAGATTTCAACATTTGCACGAGAGGTGCCGCTCGGGGATGCAAATGTTGAAATCTAACCACTAGTCCGACCGATCCGGGGATCTTTGATCATCATGCCGCTGACTGCTTTCATTTATGTGCAACATCTCCTTGGGACGGGCCATGTGGTCCGGGCAACGGCGATCGGCAAGAAACTCGCAGAGCGCGGCGTGGACGTGACGCTCGCCTCCGGCAACCAGATCCCGCCGACACTGGATGTCGAGGGGCTGGAGGTTCTGGAACTTCCCGGCGCCAAGACGGCAAATGCGGAGTTTTCCCGGCTGATCACGTTGGACGGCAAGGATCTGGATGATGAGTGGCGCGCGATGCGCACGGCCGAAACACTTAAGGCCTTTGCCACCATACCCTACGACCTTCTCCTGACCGAGACGTACCCCTTTGGCCGCCGGCAGTTCGAGTTCGAGCTCTCGGTCCTGATGGACACGGCCAAGGCGCGGGCCAACCCGCCCATCATCGCAAGCTCCATCCGCGACATTCTGGTCCCCAAGCAGCAGCTCTGGAAAGAGGAATGGATGGCCGACAAGGCGCGCGATTATTTCGACAAGGTGCTGATCCATGCTGACCCGGATTTCATCACGCTGGCCGACAGTTTCCCGTTCGCCCACAAGATCGAGGATCTTCTGGCCTACACCGGCTATGTCGTCCGCGAGGGCGACCGCCCCGAGCCGCCGGAAGGCGACGGCGAGGACGAGGTTGTTGTCTCCTGTGGCGGCGGGGCCATGTCCGAAAGCCTCTTGAGCGCGGCCATTGATGCCCGCCCCCTGTCGCGGCGGGCCGAAGACTGCACCTGGCGGGTGCTCGCCGGCCACAATGTGCCGGAAGACGAATTCCAGGCGTACAAGGCCCGCGCGGGTGAAGGTGTCATCGTGGAACGGGCCCGGCCCGATTTTCCAGGCCTTTTGAACCGGGCCCGGCTTTCGATCAGTCAGGGCGGCTACAACACTGTGCTGGATGTTCTGGAAGCCGGGGTTCCCTCCGTGATCGTCCCGTTTGCGCTTGCAACGGAAACCGAACAGGAGCAACGCGCGAAAGCCCTTGCCAACCATGGCCGCGTTGTTGTCGCTAGCGAGGACATGCTGACGCCAGAACGGCTGGCAGAGGCGGCAGACGATGCGTTGGCCTTGCCGCGCAGTTCGCACAAGGTGCTTCTAGGCGGTGCCGACCGAAGTGCGGACATTCTGATGGATTTGCTCAAGGCACGCGCTGCTTGACCATCGCGCCGTGTTCCGGTCACCATCGGACCGGTCCGCACCCATAGGAGAAAAGGTCATGGAATTGAGCAAGTTCAAGGCCTTGAACGACGTCGACAGTGTCAACGCCTATATCTCCGCCTTGGAGGCCTTTGACGGGATCGCCGAGCTTCAGGAACTCAAGGAGCTTGCCCGTGCCCGCGGCGGTGTGGCTGCAGGAAAATCCATCCTCGATGTCGGCTGCGGTTTTGGCCTGGAAACCCGGCGTCTTGCCGAAGCGGCCGGCTCCCAAGGCAAAGTGCACGGCCTCGACAAGAGCGCCGACTTCATCAAGGAAGCGCAGCGGCGCGCCGAAGCTGCCGGTCAGTCAATCGCCTATCAGACCGGCGATGCAACCGCCCTGCCCTATGGCGACGGAAGCTTTGACTGTGTCCGCGCCGAACGGATCCTGATCTATTTGAGCGATGTCAGCGCCGCGCTTTCCGAGATGCGCCGGGTGCTCAAACCCTCCAGAAAGATCGCCCTGATCGAACCGGACTTTTCCACCAACACGATCAACACATCGGACCGGGCGCTCACCCGCCGTGTTCTGGACCACGAGATCGAGACCGCCGTTGAAAACAGCTTCTTGCCCGGCTTCCTGAAGGTGGCGCTAAAGGATCTCGGGTTCGCCAACATTGAGGTTTCCTCGCGCGCGCTGATCTTCCCGCAGGACCTGGCGGCCGGCTACTTCTCAAGCCTTGGCGTCAACGCCCTTGAGGCCGGCAAGATAACAACCAACGAAAATGAAGCTTGGCAAACCGCACTCGATGAGCTCAAAGCGCAGAATGCGATCTTTGCGACCATCAGCTATTTTCTCTTCACCGCCGATGCGCCGTGAGTCTACCTGGATACCCTGTGACTGCTCCCTCTTCCCCCAGCGATCTTGAGCGCTTCAAGGCCTCTTTGACCACTCATCTCGACTGGTTTGCGGAGCGTGGCCGCAAGGTCCGGTTCTGGTGGCGCGATGATGATGCGATCGAACCAACGCCGCAGCTGGAAAAGCTGCTCCGCCTCGCCAACACCCATGATGTCGATGTCGCCCTTGCGGTGATCCCGAAACAGGCAACTGCGGCCCTGGCGGACCGGCTGAAGGACGAACGGCACGCCCCGGTTCTGCAACACGGCTGGCAACACAAGAACTTCCAACGCAAGGATTTGGGCGAGCGGGCCGCCGAACTCGGGTTCCGTCGTGATCTTGAGGAACTCGGTCCACAACTGACCGAAGGCAAGGCCAAGCTGGAGAAGCTCTTTGGTGAGAAATTCATTCCCGCGATCGTACCGCCCTGGAACCGGATTTCTCCGGAGGTTTCACGCGCCCTGCCCAACCTCGGCCTGCCGGGACTGTCCACCTTCACCTGGCACAATTTCCCGAAAGCCCATCAGGTTCAGTGCCACGTCGACATAATCAAGTGGAAACGGGAAGTCCGGTTCATCGGCTGGGGCAGCGCCTTCCGCAAGTTCGATCTGGAACTTTGCCGCCGCCGCACCAACCCGGAGGAACCCCTCGGCCTCTTGACCCACCATCTTGTCCATGACGAGGGCTGCTGGGACTTCCTACATGAGTTCCTCACCATTGCCGCGCATCACCCGGGGGCTGAGTGGCCGGAGGTGAAAGATCTGTTTGGCTGCACTCCCGCGGCCGCCCCCTCCGAAAGCACCACGTCATGACCGACACGCTGTACCTCTTGCAACCGGGCTTTGAAGATCCGGCCTATCCGGACACAACCTTCTACTGCTGGCACTGCGCCTTGATGGAAGGGGTGCTGGCGTCCTTCACCGAACTTGGTGCGAACCTGAACGTCAAACGCATCGCCTGGCCTCGGCCGCGCGCGGAGCTCGTTGAGCTTCTCGGGGAAGACCACCAGAGCCTGCCCGTGCTGATCCTGGACGACGGCGGTTTCATCGACGACAAAGATTCAATTCTGGAAGCACTGTCAGAGCGCCACGGATTTCCCGATCCTCATCCGTAGACGATTGTTGCGATGGAGCTGGAGAAAAAAACATACTCTGTCTGTGCCGTCATCCCGGATCGTCGCGTAGCTTCGTCCGGGATGACAACAGTGTGTGTGGTTCCGACTACTCCGCCGCCTCGCCGTCCTTGCGCAGGAGGGCGGCGTAGTCGCGTCTCAAAAGGCTGAGTTTCGGGTCGATGTAAGTCTTGCAGAACGGGCGTTCGGGGCCGTTCAAATAATAGTTCTGAAAGCGTTCATCAGACGGCTTGAAGGCGGACAACGTGAGCACTTTGGTAACTAGCGGGTCGTCAAAATGCTTCTGAAGGTCGTGCAGGATTTGGGCAACGCGGACGCCGGTGCCCGCATCATATGTATAGACCGCGCTGCGGTATTTACCGCGCATCTTATGGTGAGAGGTCGCCGAATGGGTGCGCAGATGAACCTCGATCAGCACCTCCATCGGCAACGCCACCGGGTCAAAGGTTACCAGTACAGCTTCCGACCAGGCGTGGTTGGGCGGGTCGGAGTGGACAAAGCCCTGCTCGACATTCGAAATCCCGGCAAGGGTCTGAAAGACGGCCTCGGTGCACCAGTGGCACCCGCCGCCGAGCCCGAGTTTCATTGAGGTCTCCCCAGTGACTGCAATGGTTCCGTCTCCAGTATGACGGCCACTTTGCCGGGGAAAAGGAGAAACGCAAAACGCTGTGACGAAGTTGCCCCCAATCGAGATCCTCGAATTTTGATTGATGCCCTCTTGGCGCTCTCCGTCTACCGCCTTAAGCTCAAGATCCAACGCCGGAATTTCCATCGGTAAAGCATCACATTTTTACGGAGCCATCATGGCGCACAATCACGACCATGACCACGATCACGACCATTCCGAACTATCCGAGATTGAGCTCCGGGTGCGGGCGCTGGAAACGCTTCTGACGGAAAAGGGGTATGTCGACCCGCCTGCATTGGATGAGCTGATCGAGACGTACGAGACCAAAATCGGCCCCAAGAATGGTGCGCAGGTGGTTGCCCGGGCCTGGTCGGATCCGGCGTATCTGGAACGCTTGCGCGCGGATGCGACCGCTGCAATTGCCGAGTTCGGCTTCACCGGCCGGCAGGGCGAACACATGGTCGTAGTCGAAAATACCGCCAACACCCACAACATGGTCGTCTGCACCTTGTGCTCCTGTTACCCGTGGACGGTGCTTGGCCTGCCCCCGGTCTGGTACAAATCCGCACCCTACCGCTCCCGTGCCGTACGTGATCCGCGTGGCGTTCTCCTGGAATTTGGCGTCAGCCTGCCCAAGGACACGGAGATCCGCGTCTGGGATTCCACTGCTGAAATCCGCTATCTCGTGATCCCCGAACGCCCGTCTGGAACCGGCGGCTGGTCTGAAGAGCAACTGGCAGAACTCGTCACCCGCGACTGTATGATCGGCACCGGGCTCGCCCTTCAGCCGTCTGAACTGGAGGCGGCCCAATGAACGGTGCACAGGATCTTGGCGGACAGATGGGCTTTGGGCCGATCGAGCTGGAGGACAACGAGCCGAATTTTCACGCCAAGTGGGAAGAGCGGGCCTTTGCGATCACACTTGCCATGGGCGGGACCGGGAGTTGGAACATTGACACCTCACGCCATGCCCGCGAAACCCTGCCGCCGCCGATCTACCTCACCTCCAGCTACTATGAGATCTGGACCCGGGGGCTTGAAAAGCTCTGTCTCGACAAGGAACTGATCACCGAAGCCGAGTTGAAGACCGGCCACATGGCAGTGCCGGCAAAGCCTATCAAACAGGTGCTCACGGCGGATAATGTGGCCGCAGCGCTTGCCAAGGGGGGGCCTGCGGACAGACCGGAACAGCAACCGGCCCGCTTCAAGGTGGGCGACAAGATCCGCACCAAGCGGATGCACCCGGAAGGCCATACCCGCCTGCCCCGCTATGCCCGCGACACAGTTGGCGTCATCGAGGCCGTGCATGGCGTTCACGTTTTCCCGGACACCAACGCCCATGGGCGCGGCGAACAGCCAACCTGGCTCTACGGGGTGCTGTTTAAGGGAACCGACATCTGGGGACCGGACAGCGATCCGGGCCTCACCCTGCGCATCGATCTGTGGGAGCCCTATCTTGACCTTGCCTGATTCCGTGCTTGCGACGCCGAAACTGCCGCTCGATCAGGACGGCGGACCGGTTTTTTCCGAGCCTTGGGAGGCCCGCGTCTTTGCAATGACAGTGAAAACGCATGAAACCGGTATGTTTTCCTGGAATGAATGGGCCGAAACCCTTGGGGCAGAGCTGGCAAAAGACGGTGACGGCAGCGGCACGTCCCTTGGCTACTATGATCACTGGCTGAACGCCTTTGAAACGTTGCTGAGCCGCAAGGGGATCGCCGCGGCGGGCCAACTGCAGGGGTTGCGGGATGCCTGGGACCAAGCTGCGCGGACTACGCCACATGGCGAGCCAATTGAGCTTAAGAGGTGAATGCCTTGGAACTGAAAGTCCCGCCGCCGGTCGTTTTCCTTGTCTGCCTCGGACTTCTTTACGCCGGACACATCGTCTTGCCGTTTGCCTCCGTCGCACCGCCGTTCAACACACCGATTGCTCTGATAATTATCTTGGTCGGCGGCCTCCTGGGCGCTCAAGCTGTCCTTGCGTTTATAAAGGCCAAGACCACCGTGCACCCGATGCACCCGGAAGAAGCCTCTGCGCTTGTCACAAGCGGATTTTATCGCATCAGCCGGAACCCGATGTATCTGGGTTTGCTTCTGTTTCTGCTTGCAGCCGGGATCTATTGGGGCACTTTGACCCTGATTGTGGTCGGCCCGCTTTTCATCTGGTACATGACCGAATTTCAAATCAAACCGGAAGAGACGCGGCTCGCAGACAAGTTCGGCGAAGACTATCTGGACTATCTCACCAAAGTCCGCCGCTGGATCTGATCAAGGCCGCAGGGATCTGCGGCCCGGTCAACTTGTTTAGCCAAACGTCATGCATCGGCGCGTTGGTAGCGATGCGCCGGAGTTGAGAGTTTGCGTGCCGCCAGAAACTCGGCCACAGCAAAGTCGGCAACGATCAGTGCGATGCCGGCAACGATGTACCAGCCTGGTGCCGTGAATGCCGCCGCAAACTCCAAAAGAATGACGGCACTTGCAAGCACCCATGCCGCATCCAGGGCAGCAAACAGATAGAGCCGTTGTGCCAATCGAGCCGTGTCCCGGCCGGCCCAAAGGAGAACCGCAGCAGTCGCCACCAAGCCGGCCCCAAGGGCAAGTGCTCCGGGAAACAACCAACTGCCGGAGGTGTTGAACATCAATTCCGTCAAGACGCCCGGCAAAATGATTAGGGCAAAGCCGCATGCCGCACAAAAAAAGGCATTGGCGGCCAAAACGCGTTTTCCAAATTGTTCTGCTGTCATTTTTCCAGTCTCCTGTAAGCGTGTACGCCCCAAAGGATGCCGAAGCCGTGACTGATCTCAATTACCTTGGAGGTAATGGACAAGCCGCTGACATACCGGAATAGTCAGTGCATGACACAGACAGCCTCGAAGTTTCCCGAACTCCTGAAAACCTGGCGATCGCGGCGGCGGCTCAGCCAACTTGACCTTGCTCTGGAAGCCGGGCTTTCCCAGCGCCACATCAGTTTTCTGGAAACCGGCCGGTCAAAACCCAGCCGAATGGCCATCTCGCAGCTTGGTTTGGCGCTTGGCATGCCCGTCGCGGAGGTAGACACGATGCTGGTGTCTGCCGGATATGCCGCCCCATCGATGGACCAGAGATGGAGCGCAGAAACCCGAGCGGCGGTCCAGGCCTCCATCGATCATGTTCTGACCGGTCATGAGCCATTTCCAGCGTTCAGTGTTGACCGCATCTGGACGGTGCAAAAGGCCAATCTCTCGGCACAGTCCTTCTTTGCGTTTCTTGGAAACACCACCGAGATGAATATCCTGCGGGCCATATTAAGCCCAGGACCGGTCAAGGACCGTCTGCGCAATTGGACCGATAGCGCCCGGGCGCTGATGCGCATCGTCGAGATGGAGGCCGCCCGCCGGCCGCATGATCAGGAGGCCCAGGACCTTTTGAAGGACCTCTTGGATTTGCCCGGTGTCCGAGCGGCGATGGAGGCCCTTCCTGATGGCCCGCCCGAGCCGGTTCTGGCGCTCAAGATCGATGTTGACGGGGCAGAGCTCAGCCTGTTTTCCATGATTGCAACCATCGGAATGAGCTCCGACGCAGCCCTTGATGACATCCGCATCGAAACGCTTTTACCGGCGGATGATTCGACACGATCCTGGTTTCTGGCGCGGGCTCTCTGATCCGCTCATGAGTCACCTTCATAGAAGTGTCTCTTTTTGGCGAACGCATCTGCCGCAAAGCGCATGAATGCCCGGATGCGGGCAACATTTTTCAGGTCCGGGTGCGTCAACAACCAGATATCGAGATAATGCTCGGGTTCCAGACCGGGAACACGCATCAGATCCGGATCCGGATCGCCCATAAAGCATGGCATGTGGACCATGCCGAGGCCTGCGCGGGCAGCTGCGTGGGCCGCAATCATGTCATCAGCCATGACACTCACAAAGGCATTCGGAAATCGGGCGAGAATGCGCTTGGGCACGCTTTGCGAGGCCCATTTGAAAACGAGACATCCAATCTCGACGTTTGACGGATTGGCCGCAAGCGACTCTCCGAATTGGCGCGCATAGTCCCTTGAGATGTAATAGGTCCGCTTTTGGCGGGTTGCGAGCCGGCCAAACAAGGCTTCGTCCGGCCTGTTGGTCACCCGGACCGCCACATCCGCCTCGCGCCGGTGAAGGCTCAGGATCTCGTTGGCCGCAATCATCTCCATCTGGATCCGGGGATGTTTCTCGGCAAAGGCCCTCATGATGTCAGCAAGCTGAACCTGGAACATCAATTGCGGTGCGGTGATGCGAAGCGGGCCTTCCAGTTCCGCGTCTTGCGCTGTGATGCTGGTATCGAGCGCCAGCATTTCGCGCTCCACACGTCCAGCGACGTTCAAAGCCTCCTGACCGGCAGCTGTTGGCAGGAACCCTTCAGGTATCCGCTCAAACAACCGCGTTCCAAGTTCTGCTTCCAGGCTTGCAAGGCGCCGCGAAACGGTCGAATGCGTGACCTTCAAACCGCGCGCTGCTTTGGTGATGTTCCCGGCCTTGGCAATTGCCAGAACAAATTTCAGGTCGTCCCACTTTTCCATGATGTGCATTTTTGCACATCATGCGTCTGCAATTGAAGAATTTTTATCATAACCGATGGTTCTTATGTTGTGCGTGTCGCAATCAACGGAGACTATCTCATGACCACGCACGCACTTGCCATGATCACAATCACCGACCGGGAGCTCCTTGGCGCCTATCGCGAAAAGGCCCCGGCGGCGCTCGCCAGACATGGCGGTGCCCTGGTAACGGTTGATCCAGAGCCGATTGTCCTTGAGGCTGCTGGAGAAGCCCCCAATATCGCTGCGCTTCTATCGTTTCCGGATGCGGATGCCGCAAAAGCATGGATCAACGATCCCGACCTCGCCGATGTGCATGCCCTGCGGAACGAGGGTGGCAGATCCACGATTGTCGTGATCCCGAACTAGAGAGCCTGGAAAGTAACGAGAAAAGCCGGGCATCCGCAGTGACGCAGATGCCCGGCAGTCATCTCAGGAGGAATGCGTTTGTCAGGATGGGGCCACAATCGCACTTTTTGTTTATCAGCTCAGGTCTAGTTTTTGCCTGATTTCCTGAGCCAGAGCTTCCATAGTCTTCAGCACATCCTGCTTCAGGTTGCTCGACATGAATGCAATGTTGTCTTCCGCCGTTTCAAGGTCCTTAGCGAGCCGGGCAAGGTCTGAACAAATCTCCTCGATCTCCGGATTGGCCGCACAGTTTTCCAAAACAATGGGCCAATCTTCGGGAAACCACGATTTGATCTGCTCCGCATATGACATGAGCCGCCGGAACCTCCTGTGTGGAGCAAGATCGCGGGGTACAACCCATAAGACAAGTGAAACACGGTGACATAAACCGTGACGCGAAACTGCCGCAACGTCATTTTCTATTGTTATTCAACGCCGTTTGATGCAAACATATCGCTATAATGGCAAAGATTGACCCCACAATTGATCCCAGTGAATTTCACGGTGACTCGGCGCAGGTTCTGTCAGCTTTGTCGGAGATCCTGGCGAGCGCCACCTTTTGGAACGCGGATCGACTCAAGAGTTTCCTGGAATATGTCGTCCTTGAAACCGTTCACGGACGCGGCGATGGCATCCGGGGGAAAACCATCGCTCAAGATGTTTATGGGCGGCGTGCCGAGACGGACGGGGACCCTGAAAATGTCGTGAGGGTCGACGCGCGCCGGCTCCGCCGACGGCTTGCCGAGTATTACGAGGATGAAGGCAAGGATGCGAAGGTGCGCATCCATATTGACAGTGGCGGATACACGCCGCGGTTCGAAACTGTCTCCGATGCAGCGCTTGTCGAAACCGACGCCCCTTCACCCGCTCCCGGCCCTCTCCTCTCCGATCAACCGCAGCACCACCGCGCACTGCCATACTGGGTGGCAGGAGCAGCGCTCATTATGCTGACGGCCTTTGGCGCAACGTTTTTCATCTATGGGTTTCACACTCATTCGAGCGAGATCAGCGCGTCTTCGGACAGGTTGGTTGAGAGGCAAGCCATCCTGGAGAAGTCTCCGGCTGCGCTGCAAGCCGTCAATATGGCGGAGCAGGCGCGCGCGCTCATTTTTCCGATCTTCGACGTTGAACGGCAGCGGCTGTCGCTCGGTTTTTTCAAAGAAGCTGTCCGCCTCGACCCGGACTATGCGGGGGGCTATGCGGGCGCGGCCCAGACCACCGGGACACTTGCTTTGCTGAGCCCGGCCGGCGATCAGAAGGAAACGCTCAAATCACAAGCGCGGTCCTATGCGGAGAAGGCCGTGGCGTTGGATCCGACCGATCCCTGGTCGCAGTCTGCCGCCTCTTGGGCCGCCATGGCGAATGGGGACTATGCAGAAGCAAGCCGGCTGTCCGCGCGGGCAAACGCTATGGCGCCAGCGGATCTTCATATTCTTGAGATTTATGGCACGGTGGCCCTGGCAAATGGTGACTTCCAGCTGGCGCTGGATCTGTCGCGCCCCCTCATTGAGGCTCAAGAGAAACTGCATCGGACCGCGAACCGGAATGTCTATGCAGTCGCCAACTTTTTTCTTGGCAACTACGCAGAGACCCTTCAGGCACTTCAGATTGCAGCCGAACAAGGGGAGCCCGTCAGCTCTGGCATGCTGGCCTTCAAGATTGCCGCACACCAAGCCCTGGGCCACACCGAGGCGGCCCAAAGACATGCCAAAATCCTGATGGACACCTGGCCCATTCCGATCGACGAGGTCATTGCACGCATCATGCGGGACCCAGCCCACCCGGACCGCGTGGCCGGCTACCTCAAACAGGCCGGATGGTCACCTCCGGACTGAGAATAGGATCGTTTCTACTCGTTCAGAGCGGATTGCCGGTTCGGCACCCATCAATAAGTGGTCCTTTCCGCCGCGTGGCGCGTAAACATTCCATGCTGAAGTATTTTGCAATCACGCTTGGCACACTCCTTCTACTCGGTGGTATTGGAACACTGCTCTGGTCCAACATGTCGAGATTTTTGGAGCAGCCACAATTCACACTGGTTGCGTCCCACGGTCCAATCGAAATCCGGCAATACAAATCAGCGGCCGCTGCAGAGGTCACTGTCCTGGGTGACCGGGACGAAGCGGCCGGCGACGCATTCCGGATCCTGTTCCGCTACATCTCGGGAGACAACGGAGCGGCCGACAAGATCTCGATGACAGCACCCGTCATCCAAAGCCCAACGAATGCGGAAAGCTGGACCGTCGCGTTCTATCTGCCGTCCGATTTTTCACCTGATACTGCGCCGCAGCCGGAGGATTCCAGGGTTTCCATAGTCCCGATCTCGGATGCAACGGTTGCGACGATCCGGTTTTCCGGGCGTTGGTCTCCGCAAAATCTGAAAGAGCATCAGGCAAGACTTGAAGCGTTCTTGCAAGAAGAAGGGCTCACGGCCCTGGGGCCGCCTACCTTTGCGTTTTTCAACGATCCGTTGACCCCACCGCCCTTCCGGCGCAACGAGGTGCAAATCCGAATCTCCGGATAGCAGAAAAGCAGGACTGCTGACAAAGTCCGGTTTCCCCTCCGGCGTCATGTTCGGACTTGTTCCGAACATCCATAGCATATTTAAAATATGGATCCTCGGCACAAGGCCGAGGATGACTACTGAGAGGTATAAGGCTCTATTTCAAGCTCAGGCCTCTCGTATCAGGACGAGCGGCTCTCGTTTCTGAAAATATGGGATCCGGATCAGGCGACCGGTTTCACCAACCGCATACGCCAGGTCACACTGCCCTTTTTGTCGGACGTCAGCCGATAATCATCGAGCACGTCCCATTTGCTTGCATCATCCGTGGCATCCCAAAGCTTCGCAATCAGCTTGTTGGCACCGGAATTCGGTTTGTTCGGAGAGTACATTGAAAGGGCGATCACGCCGTCGTCCTTGAGGTACGGCAGGTAGCGCTCAACAACGGCCGCCGGATCTTCGGCAAAGTGAAGGACCTCATTGAAGACAATGGCTGAGAACCGTTCATTTGCTTCCGGTTCAAAGGTGTGCATGTCGCCAGCGCGCAAGGACGCGATTTCCGGATCGACATTGGCAATCTTGAGCGACGCCGGAGACAGATCCATGCCAACGTACCGCTTGACGCCCATCGGCTGGAGCCGTTCGTAGAGCAGCCCTTCGCCGCAACCGATGTCCAGCACCTCTTCAATCGAGTTGGTCAGGTTGAGCCACATGCCGATAATGCCGTACCGGCCGCTTTCGGGAAGTGACCGCAAAAAGGCCCAGCGCCCGGCGACATATTCCTCATCCCAGCCTTCGGCGGTGCTCGCATTGTTTGACATGATTGCTCCAATAGACGGGGCGGACCCTTTAGGCCCGCCGCATAATAGTTTATCTCGTGATCACTTATAGGGATCAGCCGCGTCGCGCAAACCATCACCGAGGAAATTGAAGGCCAAAACCACAATGATGATCGGGATCACCGGGGCCATCAGCCAGGGATAGACGGTTACAACAGAAATGTTTTGCGCCTCGTTCAGTAGAACGCCCCAGGAGATGGCCGGTCTTCGGAGCCCGAGGTTGAGGAACGATAGGGCCGTCTCACCAAGGATCATGGCCGGGATCGACAAGCTGGCCGAAGCAATGATGTGGCTGGTGAATCCGGGCAAGAGGTGACGCGTGATGACCCGCTTTGGCTTGGCACCCATCATCACCGCCGCCTTGGCGTATTCTTCTTCGCGGAGAGACAAGAGCTTTGACCTGACAGCGCGTGCAAGTCCCGGCCAATCAAGCAGTCCAAGGATGATCGTGAGGCCGAAATATACCCAGACTGGGCTCCAGGTCACGGGCAACGCCGCAGATAATGCCATCCAGAGCGGCAACTCGGGAAGCGACCGCATGATTTCGATCAGCCGCTGGATGAGCGTGTCCGCGATACCGCCGAAGTAGCCGGCAATACCGCCAAAGAACAGGCCAAGCACAATGGAGATGGTGACGCCGACCAAGCCGATCGTCAGCGACAGCCTCGCACCATACACCAGTCCTGAGAACTGATCCCGGCCCAACCGATCGGTCCCGAGGAGAAATGCCGTGCCGCCGTCAGCTGGGCAAAACAGATGGAACGTTGCCGGGAACAAACCCCAAAATTCGTAGTCGTCCCCTGAACAAAAGAAGCGGAGTGGCTGCACTTTTTCCAGATCAGGAGAATACTCCCACTGGAGCGTTTCCATATTGATTTCAGATTTCAGTCCATAAACGAAGGGCCCGACGAACTCGCCTTCATGGAACAGATGCAATGGCTGCGGCGGGGCATAGAGATGATAGCTGTCCCGCGTGTCCGGTGCATAGGGCGCAATGATCTCGGCAAAAGGGACGCAGAGGTAGAAAATCAAAAGGACAACGCCGGACCAAACAGCCAGTTTGTGGCGTTTGAACTTCCACCACATGATTTGCCACTGGGAGGCTTGGTAGAACCGCTCCTGTTCCGGACTGAGCTCTTCGACCACAGCCGGATTGAACGGCTCGGGATCCACATAATGCTCGACGTCGCGCACCGGTGTCTTGTTCTTGAGGTCGTCGCTCATGACGAGGCCCTCCCACCGAGACGAATTCTTGGGTCGAGTACGGCCAGCAGCAGGTCGGAAATCAACATGCCGATCAGGGTCAAGACAGCCACAAAGAGAAGCACAAATCCGGCTAGGAACTGATCCTGAGACTGCAGCGCGGACAGAAGGACCGGGCCGACGGTCGGCAAGCTCATCACGACCGACACGATCACAGAACCGGACACCAGCGAGGGAATAAGGTTGCCGATGTCTGCGATAAACGGATTGATCGCCATCCGCAGCGGATATTTGACCAGGAGCTGGCCTTCTTTCAGGCCCTTTGCCCGGCCTGTTGTTACATATTGCTTATGCAATTCATCGAGCAGATTGGCCCTTAGGCGCCGGATCATACCGGCCGTCCCCGACGTCCCGATCACGATGGTCGGGACAATAAGGTGTGCCAGGACTGACATCGCCTTGTCGAAACTCCAAGGCTGGTCGATGTACTCCGGCGCCATCAATCCGCCAACAGACAAGCCAAACCACTGATTGAAGAAGTAGAGCAGGATCAGGGCGAGCAGAAAGTTTGGTGTGGCAAGGCCTACATATCCGATGAAGGTGAAACCGTAATCACCCCAGGAATACTGCCGCGTTGCCGAGTAAATGCCGATCGGAAAAGACATCACGTAGACGAACAGAATGGTCGCGAAATTAAGGACAATTGTCAGCGGCAGTGTCGGCCCTACGACTTCCGCCACCGGCTTGTCGAACTCAAACGACCAGCCCCAGTTGCCCTGCAGCAAGCCATCCAGCCCATGCGGGCCTGGCCAAAGACCCACCCAGATCAGGTACCGCTCAAAGAACGGACGGTCGAGGGAAAACTCTTTGCGGAGGAACTCCAGTTTCGCAATAGACGATTGCTCGCCGGATGTTTTCAGCGCGGCGATCTGGTTCGAAATGTAATCGCCCGTCGGCAACTCGATGATGAAGAACACCAGAAAGCTGATCACGAACAAGGTCGGGATCATCATCAAGATCCGGCGCAGAATGTAATACAGCACCTAATTTCCCCTCAGCCTCGGATCTTCCGCTTCACGGCTCCCAAAAATTCCGGGAGCCGGGCCACGCTGAAGACCCAAATGCCATACCGGCAGAAAGCCAAACTGCCGGTTATTGAGGCGGCTCGTTGACAACGGTGCTTTGACAACTCCGCTGGCTCTCTTGCCGCCTCCAACTATCGGAACAGCGCTCTGTTCTTGCGCTGTTCTCGACCGGGCCGGTTCCATCGAACCGGCCCGGCATCTTGTCGCAAACCTTATTCGTCCATGTAGAATTCATCCATCCGATGAATGCCGTAGTGTGCGCCCGGATCCCACCCGTAGATGCCTTCGAGCGGTACGTTCTTGACGCCCTTGATCACGACCGGCTGGCGTACGCCCGACACCAGACCAATGCGAATGGTTTCTTCAGCATGGATCTGCAGCATTTCCTGCCAGATCTTTTCGCGCTCTTCGCTCGTTTTCGACACCAGCCAGGACTGATAGAGCTCCATCAGGCGTTGCGCCGGTGCCCAATCCATGGGTTCTCCGCCCACGCCCTTGGTTTCGTAGTGATCGCCCCAGGCATGCCAGGTCAGGCTCTCCGACTGAACAGGTGCCAGATCATTCGGGCTCATGTCCGCGGTCGGGATGCCGTTCTCCATGCCCCACCAGACCGACATCACGAGTTCGCCGGTGATCGCGCGTTCCCGCAGGTTGTCACGCTGGCTCGGCTTGGCGAACAGTTTGACGCCAATCTCGGCCCAGTTTTCCGCGATCAACTCCAGCGCATCCAACTGTGTTTCGTCTTCGCCGGATGTCTCCACGATGATCTCAAGCGGACGGCCATCGCTCATCAGGCGGATGCCGTCATCATTGCGCTCGGTCAGACCGATTTCATCAAGAAGCGCGTTGGCTTGATCGACATCATATTCCGCCCACTTGGTGGTGAACTCCGGCTGATGCAGCGGGCTCTGACTCAAGACCGTGTCATTGCCAGGCGTTCCAAGACCGAAGAACAAAACCCGGTTCAACAACGTCCTGTCAATGCCAAGCGACAATGCACGGCGGAACCGGGTGTCGCGCATCAGTTTCCGCCAAACCGGATCCTTGACCGTGAGGTTCGGCAGGATCGACATCTCCGAGCCTTTGGCATTCGACCACAGCGCGGTGATGTAGTCATTCAGCTTCTCGCCTTTTTTCAAAACGGTGATGTCTGAGAAGTTGAGGTTTCGCGCCTGCAGGTTGGTTTCGCCGGCCTGTGTCTTGGCAGGTATCAGCTTTCCATCGGCAACCGTCATGATAATTTCGTCGATGTAGGGCAGCTGCTGTCCGGTCGAGTCTACCCGGTGATAAAACGGGTTCCGCACAAGAATGAACCGAAGGTCGCTGCTGTCGTCCCTGCGGACCCATGGCTGCAGACTGGGAAGGTCGACATTGCGCGCGCTGTACATGTCGTCCTTCTTGTTGTGCAGCGGTGCCCAGCTGCGGGCCTTTACCTTCTCAGCTTCCGCCGCGATGGTCTCCGGATCGCCGTATTTTTCATGGAACTGTTTCAGATAATGCGCAGGCCGGTAGATAAACGGCGGGCGCGCCTTGGCAAGCTCTGTCAGAAACAGCGGGTTCGGCGCATCCCAGGTAAACCGGACAGTCGTCTCGTCAAGAACCTCGAACTTTGGCCCTTTTCCGTCGGCCAGCAGGAACGGCGGCAGGCCTGATGGTGTCAGCTCGGGATTGCTGACAACATCTTCAAAATAGTACCGGATGTCTTCCGCACCGAATGGATGGCCATCGGACCATTTGTGCCCTTCGCGCGTGTGCAGCGTGAAGATGCGTCCTTCCTCAACATCAACGCTTTCCAGAATGTCCGGCACCAACTCGAGGTCTTCGGTGTACCCCATCAGGCGCGCATAACCCCACACGTTGATGAGGCGAACATCCTTGGCCCGTCCGATCAAGGTGTTCAGCTTGCCACCATGTTCGCCAACCGTGCGGCCCTTTGCTTCAAGGTCAACGATCAGCGGCTCTGACGGAACCCGTTCGGCCACAGGCGGAAGCTTCGGATCCAGGCCCGGAGTTTCTTCAAGATCCAGCGCGGACGCTGGCCCGGCCAGCGCAAAAGCGGCAAGGAAGACACCTCCACCAAGAATGCGTTTCAGTTTCATGCTGCAGTCCCCTCAAGTGCTCCGGCATTCTTAAGACCGGGTGCACAGACAAAATGCTCTGGTTCCATCTCAAATAACGACGGAACATCTTCATTGGTGACGCGGAATGGCTCCGGCCACAGGTGCGGTTCGGATGCGCGATTGGCATCCAGTGCCGAGAAATCAAGCGGCGTCGAAAGATCAGGTTCCGGCACCGCAGACAACAAGGCTTTTGTGTATGGGTGAAGCGGATTGGACACGACTTCGCGCGTTTCTCCAAGCTCCACCAGCCGTCCACGGCACATCACGGCGATCCGGTCGGCAATATAGTCGACGACCGCAAGGTTATGGCTGACAAACAAGTATGTCAGATTGAGGTCGCGCTTCAGATCCTGAAGGAGGTTCAGGATCTGCGCCTGCACTGACACATCCAGAGCCGATGTCGGCTCATCGCACAGGATGAACTCCGGATTGAGCGCAAGCGCCCGGGCAATGCCAATCCGCTGCCGCTGACCGCCGGAAAACGAATGCGGATAGCGCCGCAGAAACCGCGGATCAAGGCCGACCAGGCTTATCAAGCTGCGGACACGTTCAGAGCGCTCTTCCGCTGTACCGATCCCGTGGACTTCAAAGGGCTCTGCCAGAATATCGTTGATTGTCATGCGCGGGTTGAGCGACGAGAACGGGTCCTGGAATATCAGCTGAACCCGCCGCCGGTAGTCCATCAGATCATCGCCGGTCAGATCGGCAATGTTTTCCAGACCCTTGCCCCGGTTATAAACAACCTCGCCGCGTTCCAGATGGAGGGCACGCAGGATCGCCTTCGCGGCAGTGGTCTTGCCCGAGCCGGACTCGCCCACGAGCCCCAGGCATTCGCCGCGTTTGATGGTGAGGTTGATGTTATCCAGCGCCTTGAGCGTCTTTGGCTTGCCGCTGAACAACGACCCCTTGCGCAGGGTGAATTCCTTGGTGACACCGCGCATTTCCATCAAGGTCTCGCCCGGCAGGACATCGCATTTCGGGCGGTTTCGGGTCAGGTCTTCTGACTTCACTTCAATCGGCCTGATGGGGACCAATCGTTCGGACTTGTCCATATGGAAGCCGGGCACCGCGTTCAGGAGCGCCTTCAGGTAGTCGTGCTGAGGGTTGCCAAACAGCTGCTCGGCTGTGCCTTTTTCCATAATCCGACCATGATAAATCACGGCAATTTCATCGGCCATATTGGCCACCACCCCGAAGTCGTGGGTGATCATCAAAACCGACATTCGAAGTTCGGACTGCACATCCTTGATAAGCTTGAGAATTTCCGCCTGGATCGTCACGTCCAATGCAGTGGTGGGCTCATCGGCAATTAGAAGTGCCGGATTGCAGATCATCGCCATGGAAATCATGGCACGCTGACGCAGACCACCGGACAACTCGAACGGGTATGTGTCCAGGGCCCTTGCGGGATCTGGAAACTGAACCAGACGCAACATTTCCTGGGTCAGTTCGCGCGCTTCCGGTGCGGACACGTCGCGGTGGAGTTTTGCGGCCTCGCCGATCTGATCGCCAATCGTATGCAACGGCGACAGAGAGGTCATCGGCTCCTGAAAGATAATCGCAACACGGTTGCCGCGCAGATGGCGCATCTGCGGCCCCTTGCGGTCCAGCGAGGCAATGTCGACCGGCGGTTCTGCGCCTGTCGGATCGGACAGGATCACTTTTCCCGATGTCACCGAAGCGATCGACGGCAAAAGGCCCATAATTGTCTGGGAGATAACCGTCTTCCCAGAACCCGATTCCCCGACAAGTGCAACTGTCTTGTTCTCCGGGACCACGAAGGAAACATCGTTGACCGCCTTGGTCCGTCCCTCGGCAGTATTAAACTCTACCGTCAATCCCTCGATGGAGAGAACATTCACCGTCAAATTCCTCCCGGGCCAAGGTTATCGCACTGATGCTTACCCAGCCTGTGTTGCGAAACAAAGACAACCAAATTTACGCTGTATTAGCAACGCAATAATCCGGAAGCGGTGCTGTGATCTAGATCACGTCAACCTGATAATGCCTATCATACGCGCAACTTACACACACGTTACGAATTGAAGGCGGTTACTCCGCTGCGGAAACCGGCGCTTTCGATGCTTCATTTGCGGGCAACACGTCGGTCGCCCTTGGCGCAAGCCAGTAGACTTCCATCCGCCCGGACCGGCCACGCAGGTAATGTTCGCCGACCTCTGTCTGGCTGTGTTCATTCGGCAACCGGCATACGGTTTCTGCGCTTGCCAGAATTGTTATCTCCGGCTCACCGGCCACTTCCCTGCCCAAATGCTGCAGCCGTTCCGCCGCGTTCACGGTGTCGCCGACCACCGTGTAGTTCCACCGGTCCAGAGCGCCAACATTGCCAACCAGCACCGGTCCCGTGTGGATCCCGATCCGCATCCTCAGCGTCACACCACCTTCGGCTTTGGCCGTTTCGTTTGCCTGCATTTGGGCGGCTGCAATGCGCCGGGCTGTCCGGACGGCTGCTTCTGCGTGATCCGGCTGGTCATCCGGCGCGCCGAAGAATGCCAGCATCCCGTCACCCATAAACTTGTCGACCGTGCCACCCTCGCTCTCCACCGCATCGACCAAAATCGCAAAATGCTGATTGAGAAGCGCCGCAGCCTGTTCAGCGCTCATATTTTCAGAAAGCGCCGTGAAACCCACGATGTCGGTAAAGAGGATCGTCAGCTCCGCCTTGCGGGCCTCGGCTGCCTTTTGCCCGCCGAGACGCATGAGCTTGATGAACAAAGACCGCGGCACATAGGTGTTCATGGCCTTGAGGCCTTCCACCATCGCATTGAAGGCAGAGGCGACCTGATCCATCTCCACGACGCGGCTGCGCGGCAGTGGCTCAACGTCTTGAAGCGACAGGGTCGCGACCCGCTCGGACTGACGTGCAAGGTTGCGCAGCGGTCTGGAGACCCGGCGCCCCATCCAGATCGCGATGAGGACGGAGATGACCAAAGCGCCCAGTCCGACAAAGCCGGATCCCGCCAATCGCCTTACCTCCCGCGAAACCGTTGCGCCAAGGTAATATTGCCCAACCGTCAGAGGTTGATCACTGAAACCGGGAACAATTCGGCGCATCATCAAATACTCATCCTCGGCCGCTTCAATGATTGAAACGTCGATCCCGAGCTCTGAAGCGCGCTCAAACTCTTCGAGTTTTGTTTCATCGCCCATTGCAGCCAAGACCGGGTCACCAATTGTGTCCCATGACCCCGGCAGGTTTTCGGAAATGCTGCCGCCGGTCTGAATCCAGTCCGCATCGGAGTGCATCAGGACATCTCCGTTGCCATCGAGGATGAAGACGGTGTTGTTGACGCCCTCATCCTGGCTGGCAACGATGATCGACAGGTTTTCCATCGTGGTTGCCGCCGTTAGCACGGCAAACATTTCACCATCATGCACCAACGGCGCGGAGACGTTGGCAAAGAGCCCCACTTCATGCCGCATGATCGGGCCCCATGTCGGTGGGCTGTCAGCGGAGAGCACCGGGACGACTTCATCTCTCATGCCGGGCGGCGGCGCGTCCGAATTGATCCGCCACAGTTTGCCATTTTTTGCCCTGTAGACCCCGAGACGTCGGCCATCTGCATAAGTGATCGCCAGCGTGGTTAGGTCCGTGTTGGTCTGCAATGCAATGGAAAAATCTTCGTAGATCCGGTTGCGATCCTCGATCGACAAGGTGCCGTCTTCGAAGAAAGGCTTCAAGCCAACCACCGCATTTTCAACTGACTGGAAATGCGTGCGCACCTGGGTCTCAAGCGACTGCGTGCTCAAGATCGTCTTGTCGTTCAACAGGGAGAAGGTGTTCTGGAAATTGGCGGTCACTGAGAGGGCCAGGACCAATCCGATGGCCAATGCCACAAACCCACCGAAGCCGAGCCCGACGATCGTCGTCAGCTGCAGCCGGACACGCCGGGGTTTGCGAAAATTCAGCGCCATCTGGCTCCGTCCTGAGTTTGCCTAAAATCGTAATGCCTGACAGTTGCCTTCAAATTAAGGCAGCCGCCGCGAAGAATACCATCCGATTGTTTCCCCTGCGGCTTCAGTCTTTTGCGGCTCGAAGTTCACGCAATTCCAGATCCTGCAAGAGAATCACCGTTTTGGCATCCCGGATACGACCATCGGACACCATCTGAAGCGCCTCTTCCAGTGGAATATGGAGCACTTCGATGTCCTCTCCTTCGCTTTCAGCACCGCCCCCCTCACCTGTCCGGTGGCGCTCCTGATAGCAGCCTCGGAAATAGGACAAGACCTCCGTAATGGACCCGGGGCTCATTTGCAGATCGAAGAGATGTTCCAGCTCCGACACTTCAAAGCCGGTTTCTTCCATCAACTCCGCACGCATCCGCTCTTCCGGGTGCGCACCTTCAAGCAAGCCAGCCGGTGCTTCGATGAACGCCGCGGAACCATCAGTGAGCCAAACGGGCAAGCGGAATTGACGCGTTAGAAGAACACAGCCTGTTTCCGGATTGTGCAACAAGCACGCCGCACCATGGCCCCGGTCATAGACTTCGCGGGTCTGCCGCTGCCAGTTTCCGTCCCGGCGCCGGTAATCAAGCGTGTACTTGGTGACCGTGCCCCAATTGTCCGACAAAAGCTCATCGTTCAGGATCTTGAGGAAGTCAGTCTCCTTCACCGGCGCGCTCATTGAGATCAGCCTTTGTCCGTCAAACCAAGCTCAGCCAGGATCTCGGCGGTGTGTTCACCAAGTGCGGGTGCAGCCCGCTCAAGGACTAGCGATCCGTTCTTGAACCGAATTGGCGTCCGGACTGATGTTACAGTCCCACCCTCCACATCCGTTGCAGGCAGGTCGACTTTCATCTCCCGGTGATTAATCTGCTTGTCTTCAAAGACGTCTTGCACCGAATTGATCGGGCCGGCTGGAACCCCTTCCATTTCCAGAGCCGCGAGGAGATCATCCCGCGCCCGGGCCGCCGTCTCTTCTGTCAAGATCGCAACCAGTTCCGTTCTGGACGCAACCCGGGCGGCATTCGTTGCAAACTTTGGATCGTCTGCAAGCTCCGGACGGCCGAGCACACTGCACAGGCGCTTGTATTGCCCGTCATTGCCCACCGCGATGATGAGGTGGCCATCACTGGCAGGAAAGACCTGATACGGCACAATGTTGGGGTGCGCATTGCCCAGCCGCTTTGGGGTTTTGCCAGTCACGAAATAGTTGAGCGCCTGGTTTGCCAGAACGCCGACCTGGGCGTCCAAAAGCGCCATGTCGACCCATTCTCCCTCCCCGGTCTCATCACGGCGGCGGAGCGCGGCCAACACGCCGATCACACCGTAAAGGCCAGTAAAGATGTCAGCGAAGGCAACGCCGATCTTTTGCGGGGATCCATCCGGATCGCCGGTGAGATCCATGATGCCGCCCATGCCCTGGATCATAAAGTCATACCCGGCGCGGTGAGCATAAGGTCCGTCCTGACCAAATCCGGTGACAGAACAATAGATCAGCTTCGGATTGACCTTTGACAGGCTCTCATAATCAAGGCCGTATTTGGCCAGCCCGCCGACCTTGAAATTTTCGACCAGAACGTCTGCATCCGCGACGAGTTTGCGAACAACTTCCTGGCCTTCCTCGGTCCGGAAATCGACCGTGATCGAGCGCTTGCCACGGTTGCAGGAATGAAAATAAGCCGCATCACTCGGCTCACCGTCTTCTGTGGTCAGGAACGGCGGGCCCCAGCCACGCGTGTCGTCGCCCTGCGTGGCTTCAACCTTGATGACGTCGGCGCCGAGATCCGCAAGCGTCTGACCAATCCACGGCCCCGCCAAAATCCGGGCCAGTTCGACGACTTTGATGCCTTTAAGCGGCGCAGTCATTTGGTATGTCCTTGATGTCCGCTGTTATTGAGCTTCGGAAGTCTTCCGGTAGATGAAGTTCCGGTCCGCCTTGATCCCCTCTGGGTTCGGCAAATACTCGAAATTTGGCAGCTTCAGTTCCAGACCGGTCAGGATATAGCCGCCGACCGCCATCCGCTCGTCAATCATCGGCGCGAGCCAATGAACGGTCGCCAGATCCGTGGTCGGGTCGCCGGAACCAATATCAATATGCGCAAAAGATGCCTTACCGCCAACGCGTGGCCCGCAGAACGCCAGCGTGTCCCGAATGTCGCCCTGGATCATGTGCTCTGCATCCGGTGCGCAGCTCGGGTGGCACGTCAAGGCATGATCGAAAACGAAAATTTCCTTGTTCGGATAGATTTCCCGCAAGTGATCGTATGTCCGGCCGTTGCCCAGCCCCAGCTCCAGAATGGGCCCTTCAACCTCGTTCACCTTGTCGACAAGGTACTCAAGAATGATCTTCTGAGAGGTCATGCGGCGGATAAAACTGTCCAAGCGGCTCATGCAAAAAGTCCTGACTGTGCAAAGTGTTTGCACTGCATAGACCGGCTGGCCAGCGAGGTCAAAAAGCCAGATGTGATTCCTGGATGCAACACAGCCTTAATTCTTGTCTGCCAAGTTCATCCCGGCAGTGGAAGCTTGAAGCTGACGTTACGTACACTTTGGATGGCCCTGCGGAATTAGAAAAGCCATATTCGGGTCGGTTCTTTGCGCGATGCAATTGTTGGAAAACGACAATCGCTTTTGACGGCAGCCCCAGGATCTGAGCGCTATTGAGGGGACGAAAAATGTCAGACGCCGACACAACGCAGCAAGCCCAGATCCAATACGATACCAAGCATGTCTATTTCTATTTGCCCCGCATTTCAGAAGACGAATCGGACGTACCTGACAACATAGATTTGGGGGCTATCCTCAGGCTTGGCGGTTATTGTGAATTGGAAGAGAAGGCCAACGATATCGCGGAAGATACCGAGCATTACTACCCGGAAAAGCATATTGAAGACGAAGGCGGAGTAGCATCAGAAGACGTCTATCAGAAAGCGGCTGGTCCATCCCCTCAATCCAGTCACGGGATTCTGCTGGCTTGCGATGGCCGCATGTTGGTGAAAGCCGGTGAGAAATACTACATGCAGACCGGCGACCAGAACATTGATGTTGAGGGGGACTACGAGCTCGAAACGACCGGGAAGATCGACATGAGTGCTGAAGGCACGGTCAAGATCGAATCCGGGACAAATCAGTCCATTACCCTTGATGCCGGCAACGAGACCGGCACGATCTACATTCAGGGCAAGGAACAGCAGACAAAAATCCTCGGCCATTCTTATGAGTTGATCACCGAAAACTCCTACGAGGTCGTTCATGCGAACCGCTATGAATTCTTTGCTGGCGGCAAGGTTGAAATGGTGACTGGTGGATGCCTGGAGATGAACTTGGCAGCCATCTGCTCCATCTCCCTGTCTGCCGCTCTTGAGATGAACCTGCTGATCAACATCGAAATCGCGACAATCGAGGCGTCTTACAAAAAAATTGAGTTCGACATCGCGGAGATGAAAGTCGTCGTTCCGGCCACCAAAGCCGAAATTACGGAACTTGAGACACATATGACCGCGCTCGGCACCCGGATCTCAGATGTTCAAGCAGATGTCACACCGCTGCAAACCAAAACGTCAGAAATCGAAGTCGCTGCTCGCGAGCTAAAAACTGACCTTGGAGAGTTCAAAATGTCGACCACCAACGCGATGGTCGCCATGTCAAACATGATCGTGAACATGTAGAATGGTAGTGTTCAGGCGTTACAAAGATAAACTAAATACTGCGTTCACTTATTCTCCGGCCTGCCCGCAAAAAATCGATTATATGAAGGTCACTATGCCACGAATGTTGGCTTGAACTTCCCCCTGCAAGGCCTCAACAGCACCTTGTTCTGCCTGAACTTCTTGTGCAGCTACCCTAACAGCTGCGTCATTCATCTGAAGGGTTAGATTTTGCATCTGCGTCAAAGCGGTACGCACTTTAGCTGCGTGACTTTGGGTAGATAACGCGAAATAACCTGCGTCCCATCCGACCATATTGGTACGTTTGATTGTGCCTTGGAAGCGATAACCAGCGATCACTACTTCAGAGAGTGGATAGAACTTTATCAAAGTACCCCCATAAACCTGAAGACCCCATGTAGCCGTGACCAGCTGCCCCTCGATGAACGCAGTCCAGTTGACACCGCCATTGATCTTCTTTGTGAACCCCCATGTGATCTTGCTGTCATTACCGGATGTGGTGTCGGAATTATCTCCCGACGTTGTTGTGGTGCGGTTTCCTTGCACCGTTTCCGTCTTGTTGTTGGCGAGCAACTCCATATCACCGGTCTTGTCACCTGCGTTGAGCGTCAGTGTCTTGTTGGTGCCACTCTTGAGGCTCATGATGTCGCCGGACTGAACGTTCACGCTGCCGGTTGTTTCGTGCTCATAATCTCCATTGACTTGAAGATGATGATCCCCGGTTTCGACGAACATCTTTTCTGCGGCCTTCAGAAGGAAATGCCCGTCACAGGCCATCAGAATGCCATGACTGGACTGATCGCTGCTCCCCGCTGATTTTTTGAAAATGTTTTCACTACCCGCGCCCTGAGATTCGATGTGTTTTTGCGGATAATAATGTTGTTGATCTGAAGGGACATTCTGGGCTTGCTGCTCCAAGTCGCAATATCCGCCCAGCCGCAACATCGCCCCAAGGTCGATGTTGTCGGCAACTTCCCCATCCTCTGTCGGCACTTTGGGCAGATAAAAATAGACGTGCTTGGTGTTGTAATCGATCTTTGAGTCAGATTCTGAATCGTTTGTGTTTCCGTCAGACACCGCATGCCTCCCAGCTTAGATACAGCCCACCGAGACGATGGCACAGGCATCGTTGTGCGAGCAATCGGTCGATTAAATACTGCTTTTGTCTGCATTCAGCTTGGATAGAACGCAACTGGCTTGACCACCTAAAATTGAGAACGAACTAGGTTCGAACCCAACTTCTACACGACAGGAGTGAGCTTCAGGCAGCACCAATGAAGCCAAGCTAAGCACAGGTCTCAAATGTTCTCATGGGGAAACCTGAATTATACGAAGACCACAACACCCTTCGTGCTCGCTTCCACTTCGCCGCTGTTCACCCGGGCGATTTCCGATCGGACTTTGAGAATGTGGTCTGACTCCTCTAGGTCGGTTTGCTGGATCTTCATTCCGATACCATCGAGTTTCGTCAGATCACTTCGCAGGTTAGCGATACGGCTTTCGACCGACAATGCCTTGTAGCCGACTTGGGTCTGGACACTTGCCATATTCAGACCAGTTGCCTGAAACCGCATGCCGGCAAGTACAACTTCGGAAACCGGATAAACCTTGACGAGGGTTGCGAGATAAAGCTGGAGCCCCCAGGAAGACGTAACGATCTGCCCCGCTGCAAACGCGGAATAAGCCACGTCGAGACTGTAGGTCATTGTCAGCCCCCACGTGGTGATCGTGTTGTTTCCTTTTGTAGAGTCGGTTTTATTGCCGGACGTATTATTGTTGTTGTCGCCCTGCACCGTTTCCGTCTTATTGTTGGCGAGCAACTCCATATCACCGGTCTTGTCACCTGCATTGAGCGTCAGTGTCTTGTTGGTGCCGCTCTTCAAGGTCATGATATCGCCGGACTGAACATTCACGCTGCCGGTTGTGTCGTGCTCATAATCTCCATTGACCTGAAGATGGTGATCCCCGGTTTCGGCGAACATCTTTTCGGCAGCTTTCAAAAGAAAATGCCCGTCACAGGCCATTAGAATACCGTGGCTGGACCCGGTGCTGCTACCGGCGGATTTCTTGAAGATGTCTTCGCTGCCGGCCCCTTGCGTATCGATATATTTTTGAGGGTAGTAATGTAGCTCGTCTGCCGGAAGCTTGTGAGCTTGCTGCTCCAGATCGCAGTACCCGCCGAGGCGTAACATCGCCCCAAGGTCGATGTTGTCGGCAACTTCCCCATCCTCTGTCGGCACTTTGGGCAGATAAAAATAGACGTGCTTGGTGTTGTAATCGATCTTTGAGTCAGATCCTGAATCGTTTGTGTTTTCGTCTGACACCACACACCTCCCAGCAAAGGATCAGCCCGCGGAAACGATGGCACGGAGATCGTCACGTCGGCAATCCCATATTGTTCCGCAAACCGCAACCGTCATCAGAACAACATTGAAACAATTGATTTTACTTAACTATTTTAAAACACTAGCACAGAGACCACACATCATCCAGTCTCGAGCCAAGGCCGGACGATTGACGAACGTAAGCGAACGTTGCAAGGGAGCATATTGAACTTACCGATCCGGCAGAGACGCACGCGGAGACATGAATGCCATCTGAAACGCCGACACCCATCAAGCTGGAAGACTACCAGCCGCCGGCCTATCGCATTGAAACCGCAAACCTCAATGTTCTCCTGGATCCCACGGCCACCAAGGTCGTTTCTGAGCTCAAAATTGCCCGCCAACCGGATACGAAACCGGGCGCGCCTCTCATCCTGGATGGCGATAACCTCAACCTGCTGTCGATCGCGGTTGACGGGGAAGCTCTGCCAAGCAACGCGTACGACGTAACACCATCTGCGCTTGAACTGACACCGCCAACCGGCGACGCGTTCACACTGACCATAACCACCGAACTCAATCCGGATGCGAACACGCAATTGATGGGGCTCTACAGGTCATCCGGCACTTACTGCACCCAATGTGAAGCTGACGGGTTCCGCCGTATTACCTATTTTCTGGACCGCCCGGATGTCCTCAGTGTCTACACAGTCCGGCTGGAAGCACCGCGCGATGCGTGTCCGGTCCTGCTTTCGAATGGAAATCTGATTGAGACCGGCTTGGTTGCGGGCACCGATAGGCATTTTGCCGTCTGGCACGATCCTCACCCCAAACCGGCCTACCTCTTTGCTCTGGTGGCCGGGGACCTGGCAAAGATCACGGACAGCTTTACCACCACGTCCGGCAACCCGATCGAGCTCAACATCTTCGTTGAACATGGCAAGGAAGCGCTTTGCGACTGGGCCATGGATTCGCTCAAACGATCCATGCGCTGGGATGAAGAGGCTTTCGGCCGAGAATATGATCTTGATGTCTTCAACATCGTTGCAGTGTCGGACTTCAACATGGGCGCGATGGAGAACAAGGGCCTTAACATTTTCAATGACAAGTACGTGCTTGCCGATCCGGAGACGGCCACCGATCAGGATTACGCCAATATCGAAGCCGTGATCGCCCACGAGTACTTTCACAACTGGACCGGAAATCGGATCACCTGTCGGGACTGGTTCCAGCTTTGCCTGAAGGAAGGCCTCACCGTTTTACGGGACCAGGAGTTTTCAGCCGACATGCGCTCGCGTCCGGTAAAACGGATCGCGGACGTGAAACTCTTGAAGATGCACCAGTTTCCTGAAGACGCCGGCCCGCTGGCCCATCCGGTGAGGCCGCGATCCTATCAGGAAATCAACAACTTCTACACCGCGACGGTCTATGAAAAAGGCGCCGAAGTCGTCCGGATGCTGCAAACGCTGCTCGGCGAAGACGGCTTCCGGTCCGGATTGGACCTGTACTTCGACCGCCACGACGGCGAAGCCACAACGATAGAAGCATTCTTGAAATGTTTCGAAGACGCCACCGGCACGGATCTTGAGCAGTTTTCACTCTGGTATGAACAGGCCGGCACACCGACCGTGTCCGTCAAAACCGCCCACAATCCGGACAACAAAAGCTTCACACTGACTCTCTCCCAGGAGATCCCGCCATTGCCGGGACAAAAATCGGCAAAGCCGGCCGTGATCCCACTGAAATTTGGCCTTCTTGGACCCAATGGCCAGGATCTTGGGATTACGACGGTGGACGGTGCGGATGTCGTTGGCGACGTTATTCTGCTTAAGAAACCGACGCAAACGATCACCTTTCAGAATGTGCCAGACGCCCCGAAGGTCTCCCTGTTGCGCGGCTTTTCTGCTCCGGTCCGTCTGACCCAGGACCAGCCGGCTGACGACTTGGCGTTCCTGGCAAAGCACGACAGCGACCCCTACAATCGCTGGCAAGCCGTCCAGACGTTGGCCACACAGACCCTTCTTGCGCGTACAGAAGCTGTCCGCCGCAACACGGATTTCGCAAGCGCTGCAGATCTTGTTGCCGTTCTGCAAACCGTGCTGGAGGATGACCGTCTCGACCCTGCGCTCAAAGCCCAGGCGCTGACGTTGCCGAGCGAAACAGACACTGCCCAGGAGATCGGCAACAACGTTGATCCGGATGCTATTCATATCGCCCGATCCGGCTTGATTGCCGAAATTGCAGATGAGCTGCAATCCCTTCTGTTGCCATTGGCCAAGGACTACGCCAAAGACAGCGCCTTCTCGCCGGATGCAGCGTCTGCAGGGCAGCGCGCTTTGTCCAACCGGGCCCTGCACTATCATGCCCACTCAAGCAACCCGGATGCCGTTGCCCTGGTCAATGACCGGTTTAAAAACGCCAACAACATGACCGACCGGATCATGGCACTGACCTTACTCGTGCACCACGGCTTCGATGGCGCCATGGACGCCCTTCAAGCGTTCCGCACCCGCCACAAAACCAGCGCCCTTGCCATGGACAAATGGTTCGCCGCACGCGCGACAGCCCCGCGCGACGACACGCTCCAAGTGGTGCAGGACTTGATCGCCGATCCGCTTTACGAGCCCAGCAATCCGAACCGTGTCCGCGCCGTGCTGCACTCCTTTGCCACCGGGAACCCGACACAGTTCTCACGCGCGGACGGCAAGGGTTTCATGCTTATTGCCGAATCAGTTCTAGAGATTGACAAAAGAAATCCGCAGGTCGCCTCGCGATTACTGACAAGCTTCCGCTCCTGGAGAGCTTTGGAAGGCCGGAGATCAACCCTTGCTGAATCTGCCCTCTTGAGGGTTTCTTCAAGCGAAGAACTGTCGAGAGACTGCCGGGACATTGTCGACAGGACATTGCAGTAAGTTGCTATATTTGGAAACGTTAACAAGAGCTCTGGTAAAAGCGCGCCTTGTTAACCATTTTCTTCTTCTGCGACTCTAGACAAATACTGATGATTTGATTCAAATGGAAGTGATTCGGAGCTCTGCTTCGGAGCGGCGGAATTGAGGCACACTTCCTATGTCAAGAGCATTTGCGGGCTCCGCTACCGGGCGGCGCAACGCTAAGGATTCAGGACGTAAAACCAGCGCAGGCGTACAAAGAGCGCTCTGGCGCAACTTCGTGTCTTCCGCCCATAATCACCTAGAACGCTCTGACAGCATGATGCGGCGGCTGATCCCCGCTCTCGCCATCCTGTTTCTCGTTTTCCTTGCCATGTATCGGACTGGCGAACTGGTCGGGCAACATGAAGCCGCCCGCACAGACGCGGAGACCACCCTCAGTCTCATGGCCTCGGTTGTTGCAGCTCCGCTCAATGCATCCGGTAAAGACCTTCCGGCGGCGGGCTACCGGACGACACTGAAGCGCATCCTTGCAGACAGCCTGCCCACAGGCGCGACCAGCAAGGGCCGCATCTTCCTGATCTCAGACACGAACGGCAACATCGCAGCGTCCGCTCCGCTCCAACCTTCTCTGGAGGGCCGCCCGCTGACCGACCTCCTCGGTCCGGCGCAACCCCTGACAGTATTCGGCGAACGCGCAGGTGTTTTGTCCATTCCGGTGAACCTGACCGGCCGTGACGGTCCGGAACCCGTGCTTGCAACCGTTCGCCACCTCGACGGTCAGCATGGCATGATTGCGGTCTTGCAGCCAGAGACGGTCGTGTTCGCAGACTGGCGCGGTTCACTTTCTGCGAATGTCACCTTGTATGTCGGCGTGTCACTGGTGCTTCTGGCCATTATCTACGGATTCTTCAGCCAAGCCTCGCGCGCCGAACAGGCCGACGAGAACTATGCGGCGACACGGGCCCGCATAGACACTGCCCTCACCCACGGCCGCTGCGGTCTCTTCGATTGGGATCTCTCGCGTGGCCGCATGTTCTGGTCTTCGTCTCTTTATGAACTCCTCGGCCGGGAGCCCAAGGATGACATCTTGAGCTTTTCGGAAGTCTCCGACCTGACGCACCCGGATGACATCGACCTTCTCGGACTTGCCGAACACCTCCTGGAAAGCGGTGAAACGCTGGTCGACGAGACATTCCGCATGCGCCACTCTGACGGCAGCTGGATTTGGCTTCGGGCCCGGGGCGAAATCCAGGTCGATCCAGGGCGGGCCGAACCGCACCTTATCGGCATCTGCCTGGACATAACCGAGCAGCATTTGCTTGCAGAACAGAGCCAGATGGCAGACCTACGCCTGCGCGATGCGATCGAGACAATCTCCGAGGCGTTTGTCCTTTGGAACACCCGCAACGAGTTGGTGATCTGCAACTCCAACTATCAGTCCCTGCACAATCTGCCACCAAGCGCCGTCAAGCCCGGAACCCCTTACAAAGATGTTCTGGCCGCAGCCGAAAATGGGCCAGCTTCTCCGCAGCCGGTCCAACTCAGCAAGCGTCAGGGCGGACCGGAAGGATCTTATGAAGCTCAGCTGGAAGATGGCCGCTGGCTGCAAATCTCGGAACGCCGGACCAAAGACGGCGGCTTCGTGTCTGTGGGCACCGACATCACCGCGCTGAAAAAGCACGAAGAGCGCCTGACGGAATCTGAGAAACGCCTGAAAGCAACGGTCACAGACCTGCAGCGATCCCGCAAGATCCTGGAAGTTCAGACGCGCCAGCTCTCCGAAATGGCGGAAAAGTATCAGGAAGAAAAGACACGCGCAGAAGCGGCCAACCAGGCAAAGTCTGAATTCCTCGCCAATATCTCTCACGAGCTGCGGACACCGCTGAACGCCATCATCGGGTTTTCCGATATCATGACGCAGGAAATGTTCGGTCCGCTCGGCACAGACCGGTATGCCGATTATTGCAAGGACATCTATTCTTCCGGCACCTACCTGTTGAATGTGATCAACGACATCCTCGACATGTCGAAAATCGAAGCCGGACGGATGTCGATCGAAACCGAGGTGGTCAACGCCAGCGAGGCTGCGGAAGACGCAGCGCGGATCATTACGGGCGCCGCTTCGGAAAAGAACATCGTGATCTCTGCAGACGTTGCCGACAATCTCCACGTCGATGTCGACAAACGCGCACTGAAACAGGTGCTCCTCAACCTCCTTGCCAATGCCGTCAAATTCACCCCGGACAATGGGACCGTCACCTTGAAGGCCCGTCCGCGCGGCGACAGGGTCCGGTTTGAAGTGGCCGATACCGGGATTGGCATTTCGGAGCGCGATATCGAGCGGCTGGCCAAGCCGTTTGTTCAGGTGGAAAACCAGTTCACCAAGACCCACCAGGGATCCGGATTAGGCCTTGCAATTGCCCGGTCCCTGGTTGAACTGCATGGCGGAAAACTTGACATTGAATCTGAAGTCAAGAAAGGGACGATTGTCAGCTTTTCGCTGCCGCTGGCCCGCACCGACAGCACTCAGATCGCGCAGTCTGCCTGATCCAAGACAATTTTTTATCGCCGCCCCAGATCCCAATTGGCATCACACGGTGAAACTGCCTCTCCTCGGCGCAACATTATATCGCAGCGCACAATTTTTCCACACAAGAAATACTTAGCCCGATAAGCAGTTTTACCTTAAATTACAGAAACAACCTCTTGCTACGATTCCAAGTAATCACTTCCCTAAACCAATAATACGTCTAAACTACTGGTTTTATTTTGTATAATTACGACCTATTTACATAAGATTCACCCATTGGAACAATGATCAGGAGCATTCACCCTTTCGAATGAACAAACTCACGCTAGGTTAGTAAGATGATGTTTCTTGCCAGGTTGTTCAGTAATTTGAAATTTTCATACAAGGTATGGAGTGGATTTGTAGCAATTTTGATTCTTACTTTGCTTGTTGGAGGCGTTGCTACTGTCGCCATACTTGGATTGGCAGAAAGAACACAGGTGTCGGACAGGACCTCAGCAGCAATGGCCGGCCTAAACCAAGCAGCCAATGCGCGAGAAGCCTACCTCAAGGAACCGAGCTCGCGAAACGCGGACGAAGCGACACAGAGGCTGGATGACCTTCGTGAGCTGGTTTTGCCCTTGCGCAAAGTTGTTACGGACGGGACGCCGGCAGCAGACAAGTTGGGTTCGGCCAGACAGAAAGTGGAGGAACTGAAGGAGACGTTCGGACGCCTCACCTCTGCAATGTCTTCAAAGTCCACAGCGCTTGAGACTGTAATGTCGACGAGCTCGAAGCTTTCGAACTTGACGCATCTTATCGGCGAAGCAGTCACCAAGGAACAACAGTCCGCTGTTGCTGCAGCTCAAGTCGCCAAGGCCACACAAGACGCCGCGCGCCTCTACGGGATTGCGGCTGCAGAAGTGGAAACACAGGCCAAATCCCTGGCGCCGCGGTTTGGCCACGGCGGTCAGTACAAGGCCAAAGACCTGACAGATGGCATGATGGCTGAAATCAATGACGGCATTTCGAAGATGATTGCAGCCGCAGAACGTTTGGAAACTGCGAGCCTTGCAACACTGAAACCGGACGACACCAAACTGCTCGCTGACAGTGCAAGGGCCTTCCCTGTCGCACTTTCAGACCTGCTTGGGGAAACCAATCTCTTCAATCGGGCAGGCAAGAAAAAGACCGTCGCTGACCTCGTTACCGTCCTTCAGGACGGCAGTTTGAATGCGCGGATTGCAATCTACGAAACCTTCGGTGAGGAACTGGAAAAAGCCACCGAAAACCAATCACGACTGGCCGCACTGGCAGGCATCAGCCGGCAAGCGATCGCCCTCGCACAGTCCACGACAACGACCCGGGCGGGGACTGTTGAGTTTGCGACCGGCCTTGGCTCTGTTACCGCAGACGAAATCCGCGAGGTAGCGGATGAGCTTCAAACAATCTCCGCAGCCATGAAGGAGGCCGGCGAGACCATTCCGGAAGCCAATGACAGTATTTCTTCGGTTCGCGATGCGACGCTGGCTTTCGCTGATGCCTTCGATGAAATCGTAACGGCGAAGGCAGAGCGGGACACGCTTCTGGCACAAATGCAGTCCTTGTCCAATGACGTCGGATCCGAAATCACGGCAATTGCAGCCGGTCAGTCCACACTGACACGCGCTGCGAGCCAAAACGCGCTGTATCAAATCGGCGTCGCGCTCGCCGTCGCAATCAGTGCCGGCTTTCTTCTGGCCTATGGCTTGAGCCTTGCCATTACACGGCCGATCGGCTCCCTCACTCAGGTGATGGCGCGTCTAGCGGGCGGCGAACGCGATATGGAGATCCCGGATACCGACCGCCTGGATGAAATCGGTGAAATGAGCCGGACCGTCGAAGTTTTTAAAACGAACGCACAGGAGCGCGCGCGCCTTCGGGCGGATCAGGAAGCAGACCAAATAGCGCGGCAAAGCCGCCAGCAACAGATCGACACCTTGATCAACGACTTCCGCACAACGGCACAGGATCTTCTGGGATCTGTCGGAGCAACGGCTGAAACGCTCGACCAGACGGCACAAAACCTCACAGGGATTGCCCAGGACAGTGCGTCGAGCGCCAACAAAACACTGACAGCCTCCAGCAATGCAGCACAAAACGTCCAGACAGTTGCTTCAGCAGCAGAGGAACTGGCCGCATCCATCGGCGAAATCACTGCGCAGGTTTCCCGCACAACTCAAGTGGTTGCCGAGGCAACCGAAGGCACCCGGACCACAAATCAAAAGGTTGAAGGCTTGTCGGCCTCTGCATCCAAGATTGGCGAGGTGGTCACTCTCATCCAAGCGATCGCTGAGCAGACCAATCTGCTCGCGCTCAACGCCACCATCGAGGCGGCACGAGCCGGAGAAGCGGGCAAAGGTTTTGCCGTTGTCGCCGCCGAGGTCAAAGAACTGGCGACACAGACGTCGAAAGCGACTGAAGAAATCTCTTCGCAAATTGCCGCGATCCAGATTGCGACCCAGGAGTCCGCCGATGCCATCGGCTCGATCACCGAGACCATGGACGAGGTCAACAGCTACACCAGCGCGATTGCGGCCGCAGTTGAACAACAAGGTTCAGCCACCTCCGAGATCTCCCGGAACATCCAGCAAACCTCTGAAGGTACACAGGTGGTGACGGACAACGTCACGGAACTGACCGAGGCGGTGACCCGGACCAATGCCTCGGCCGGCGAAGTTGTGACCGCATCGGATGATCTGAACACCAAGACCGAGGCCTTGAAGCTGGCTGTTGACCGGTTTCTGGACGATGTCGCCGCAGCGTAAACCGCGTCGTGCTCAAGGCGCGTGTCGCCATACCGACAGTCAAAAAACATCCCAGGCGTCACGCTTGGGATGTTTTTTTGCCCCTTTTTCAGATGGCGCCTCTGACAGGAAAGCGTGAATGGTTGTCAGGCTTTCCCAACCAATGAAGTCAGAATGTCCCGTGATCGCGTCCAGAGCAGTGACCCGCCCTCGTCCTCAAAGAAATGCCGGTTCGCGTGCTTGAGGCGGGATGCCATCAGCGCTCCGCCATCAGGCGAGTGCACCGGGCTTGCATCCTTGCCGCCGTACCAGAGATCCACCGGACAGGTGATTGCATCCCAATTGAATGCCCATGGTCCCATCGCGGCAACCGTATCAAGGGCGTAGCCGGTCGGCCCTTGCGCAAACCCGCGTTCCAGAGCGGATTTGAAGGCCGAGTGAAACGGTTCGGACGAATAGACCGCCTGATCCAACTCGGAGCTCGTTGAGATGATGAACTCCAGAAAGCTATCCGGATCGGCAAAGCCTTCGAGCATGGCAATCAATGCATCGGGATTGTGCTTGGCATCCCGCACCATCTGCTGAAGCTGGTCAGGCAGGCGACAGAAGAACTCCGGCCGGGACAGTTCGTCCTGCCCGGAGACCACTGCCAGCCGGCTGACCGGCCCACCGGCCGCAAGCACCAGTGAAAAGGGTACGCCCTGCGAGACGGCGGCAACAGGGATTGCACCTGCGCCGAGATGTTCTATCAGGTCGCCGAAATCATCAGCCACACTTTGCAGGGTTTTGCCGGGGTCCGGGTCAGAACCGCCAAGGCCCGGCCGGTCGGGAGCGATCAGGCGAATGTTCAGTTCATCGAGACAGTCAGCACCAAAGCCAAGCGACCCAGCAGTTCCGGCCCCTGAGATGAATAGAACTGGCTGCCCGGTTTCCGGCCCCCACTCGGACCAGGCCAGTCTGCGCCCGTTTTGCAAAGAAAGCTTCGCTGTGCGTTCCGGATTGCGGATCGCGTCAGATGTCGGGAAAGTCAATTGAAATACTCCGGGAAATACAAATGGGTCGCGCAATTTTTTAAATGCGCGCTGAGACTGAGGCCGCCGGACGATGCTGTCCCTACACGAGCGCGCGCATGCAAACAAGCCTTAAGTGCACCAGTTGAAACCACCACTTAAAGGCATCTACAGGCCACATCCTGAATTTTTTTTGGAACGAAGTTCGGCTTCGCGCGTTTATTTCGTTCATGAAACTGAAAGGAGACATGATGACAGACCGTGAAAAACGCGAAGCTGAAATCAAAAAAGAAGCCGAGCGCATCAGGAAAGTCGCGGATAACTCGAGCACCGGCGGACAGTTGGGCGGCACTTTCTTCGGTCAGGAACACGACGGCGGCATGAACGCTGGCCGCGGATAAACATATTTCGGCCCCTTTGCCTTTGAGCGCGGCCTATGACCAGCGATCACGGCAAAGGGGCATTTACTTACTGCGATGTTGGCGCGGCCTCGATGATTTCGACCGGGCCAACGAGCCGTTCAAAGATGGCCCGGACACCTTGCTGCATCTCATTCAACTCAGCCTCAAGGCGCTCAAAAGCCGGACTGCCCGAAGCCTGAAGCAATAGATCGAGCACACCGCGTGGGGCATCATCTGGAACAAATTTTCCAGACAAAGCCAACCGCAGGACCTGGGTCAGGCGGTGATAGAGCCGCAAGGCCTCCAGAAGGTTTCCGGCATCTCCACTTTCCAGAAAGCCGCTGTCCCGCAAGTTCTCCAAAGCCTGTTCGGTTCCTTGAGCCAGAACACTTCGGCTCTCATGTGCATTTGCGAGCTGCAGGAACTGTGCGATGAACTCAATATCGACCAGACCGCCGGCGACCTGTTTCAAGTCCCAGATGTCCTTGGTTCCTTTTTCCTTTTCAATTTTCGCCCGCATCGAGCGGACATCATCGGCCAGGCTTTTCAGGTCTCTCGGCTGAACCAATGTCCCGCAAATGCTATCCTGGATCTTTTGCCTGAAAGCATCGGACGTCGACGCGATCACCCGCCCTCGTGTCAAAGCCATGTGTTCCCAGGTCCAGGCATCCTTTTCCTGATAGGCAATGAAGCCGTCCAGATTGGTGGCAAGCGGTCCCGCATTGCCGGACGGGCGCAGGCGGAAATCAACTTCGTAGAGGGACCCTTCTGCTGTTGGCGCGGATAAGGCCGTGACCAGCCGCTGGGTCAGGCGCGTGTAATACTGGCTGATGGCAAGCGGCCGTTTTCCGTCAGACTGTTTGACGTCCTCAGGAGCTTCATAAAGCAGGATCAGGTCCAGATCAGAAGCCGCAGTCATTTCTCGACCGCCGAGCTTGCCCATGGCAAGAACAGCCACCTCCCCGCCAGGCACGGTTCCATGGGTCTCGCCAACATGGGCGATTACTTGCGTCATGATCCGGTCGACCACGACCTCAGCAAGACGAGCGAGCGCAAAACCGACCCGGTCCGCAGATAGCGTGTCGGAAATCAATCGCAGACCGATGAGGAACTGCTGCTCCTGCGCGAAGATGCGGGCCCGATCAAGAGCCTCTTCATAGAACTGCGACTGTGACAGTGTCCGGTCCAATCCGGAGCGGAACTCGTCAACACTTGGCATGGCACCAAAAAATGCCGGATCCAGAACCGCGTCCAAGACATGCACCCGTTTGGACACCGTGTCCGCCATCCGCGGCGCCGCGCCCATGGTTGTCGCGAGCAGCGTGAGGAGTTGCGGATTGGAGCGCAGAAGTGAGAACAGCTGCACCCCGGCTGGCAGTTTGGCCATGAAACTGTCAAAAGCGCGGAGCGCTGCGTCTGCGTTGTCCGTGGCTGCCAGCGCGTTCAAAAGCGCCGGATGCATCTCTGTCAGACGTTCGCGGGCCTTTGTCGAGCGGGTACACGGATACCGTCCGAAATGCCACGCCTTGACGATTGCAGCTGCTTCAGCTGGTTGCTGGAAACCAAGCTTCGACAGGGTTTCCAGCGTGTCCGGGTCGTGATCATCCCCTGTGAACACCAGGTTGCCTGTCTCGGACGAGAGCCCTGGCTCATCTTCAAACAGCTCTGCATAGTGATGCTGAACGTTCTGGAAATGACCAAGCAGATCCGTCTTGAAGCCATCCAGCGTTTCGTATCCCATCAAGGACGCGATCCGGGTCAAACCTTCGATATCTTTGGGCAAAAGCTGGGTCTGCTCGTCATTGAGCATCTGGATGCGGTGTTCGACGGTTCTTAAAAACCGGTAGGCGCTGGTGAGTTCATCCCGTGCCTTTGGGCGGATCCAGTCGGCCTGGGTCAGCCCTTGCAACATATCGAGAGTCCGGCGGCCGCGCAGTTCCGGATTGCGCCCCCCGGCGATCAACTGTTGGGTCTGAACAAAGAACTCGACCTCGCGAATGCCGCCACGGCCAAGTTTGACGTTGTGACCAGCAACCGCAATTGCGCCATGGCCCTTGTGCATGTGGATCTGGCGCTTGATCGATTGCACGTCGGCAATCGCTGCAAAGTCGAGATACTTGCGCCAGATGAATGGCACGATTTCCTTCAAAAACGCCTCGCCAGCCGGAATATCGCCAGCACAGGGCCGCGCCTTGATAAGCGCCGCGCGCTCCCAGTTTTGACCAAGCGACTCGTAATAGACAAGAGCTGCGGGAACCGACATGGCGAGCGGTGTGGCACCTGGGTCCGGCCGTAAACGCAAATCGGTGCGGAACACGTACCCATCCGCCGTCCGGTCCTGCATGATTTTCACAAGACGCCGGGTCAGCCGCACAAACTCTACCGGGGCCTCGGCGGATCCAGCCATTGGCGCCTTGTCCGGCTCGTACAGCACAATAAGGTCAATGTCGGAGGAGTAGTTCAGCTCATTTGCACCATGTTTGCCCATGGCGAGCACAATCAGGCCTGAGTCGATCTCCGGTTTCTCCGGATCCTTAGGCTCAAACTTGCCGCGGCGGGTCAAGTCATTGAGGCAGAACCGAATCGATGCGGTCAGCGCTGCATCTGCAAAGCCTGCAAGTGCATGGGTGACCTGATCAAGATCTATGGCGCCGCCGATGTCAGCCAGTCCCAGCGTCAAGGCCAGATCCTGTTTCAACAGGCGAAGCGCCCGCGTGATCCCCGCCTCGTCTTCGGCGGTCGTTTCCTGCGCTGTTTCCAGCAAGTCTGCGAGCCGTCGTTCAGGTGAATCGGTGAGGATGCTCAGCAATCGTGCGGCATTGGCCGTCATCAGGTCTCGCAAATACGGCGAGTTTCCAATGACGCCAAGCAGCAGCCGCGCGAGATCGGGCTTGTCCTCAAGCAGCGCTTTGACATCTGCGCCGGCCTCGGGCTGGGCAAGGATATCGTTCAGGAAAAGCTGCGCGTGATCAGGGTCTGCAACGGGCGGAATGATCGAAATCCGCGCCATAAGCGGCTGGTCTTGCCCCGGCTCATTCCGGTTTTGGATCTGCCCCGTCTGATTTTCCGCCGTGCCCATTGCTGCTCCCGCTGCTTCCCGGTTTGGCCCGGGTAAGATCGATCCGGGCGACAAGGCCCGGGTCCCCATTTGTGAGCTGCAACTCTCCACCATGCAAGCGGGCAACGGCCTTGACCAAGCTCAATCCCAAACCAGTTCCGGGCTCCGAGCGGCTTTCATCAAGACGGACAAACCGGTCTTTGACCCGATCCTGATCCTTTTCCGGGATTCCGGGACCTGTGTCGGAGACACTCAACACCACACGGCCCTCATGCTCTTCAGCAGAAATCCTGATCCGGAACTCTCCATCCTTCGGGCGTCCGTATTTCAGGGCATTCTCGATCAGGTTGACCAGCCCCTGAAACACCAGATCTTTTTGGCAGATGGCTTCCAGACCATCGGACACTTGGGTCTCCAACACGCCCCCTTCATCTTCAACCAGCGGCTCGTAGAGCTCGGAGACTTCATTGACAAGGTTGTTGATATCAGTCCGCTCCATGACCTCTCCAGGCGCCATGGATTCGATCCGGGCAATCCGCAAAAGTGCGTTGAAGATCCTCAGCAAGTGGTCAGTTTCACTGAGCGTTTCTTCAAGGGCCTCTTTGTAGCAGTTCTGCCCCTCCGCTTGGCGCAAGGCTGTCTCCACGCGGGTCTGCAAGCGGGTGAGCGGCGTCTTAAGATCATGGGCGATGTTGTCGGTCACATCCTTCATGGACCGCATCAGAAGCTCGATCCGGTCGAGCATCGTGTTCAAGCTGACGGCCAACCGGTCAAACTCATCGTCATTGCCGGCAATCGGCAATCGTCCGGTCAGATCGCCGGTCATGATCGTCCGGCTGGTGTCGGTGATCTCGTCGATCCGCTTCATCACGCGCCGGCTGACAAAAAGCCATGTGATCGCCCCCATAGCGACGACAACGATCAGCCAAAGGCGAAGTGCATTGCCGAGAAGGTGAGAAAACCGAAGTTGTTCGCCAAGGTCACGACCGACCAGCAGACGAAATCCGCCGCGCAGCTCAAAGGTCCGGACCATTGCCTGGCGTTGCGTGTCCGGGCTGTCCTGGCCTAAGCGAGTGTAGTGAACCCGGCGGATACCGCCGTCGGCCTCTTCCAGAACAGTGGTTGGAAGGCGGGCGATGTTGCCAACCAGGGCGTTGCCAGCAAAATCAACAAGAAGGTAGAGGCTGGCGTCTGGATGGCGCGACCGCCGGTCAATGGTCTCCACCAGATCGCGCACACCGCCGCGAACATAGATATCCGACAAGCCCTTGAGCTCGGCGTCGATGGTCTGAACCACCTGTTCCGACATCAGGTGGTCTGTATTTTCGGAAATGTAGACAAGCAGGAAACCCGACAACAGCGTGAACACTGCGATATAAAGCAGTGACAGCTTGAATGCTGTTGTCCGGGTAAACCTAGTGAGCCGTGTCACGGATGGTGTATCCGGCACCGCGGATCGTGTGGAGCAGCGGGACGTCGAACCCTTTGTCGATCTTGCCGCGCAGACGCGAAATGTGGACGTCGATGACATTGGTCTGAGGATCGAAGTGATACTCCCAGACATTCTCCAGAAGCATTGTCCGGGTCACAACTTGGCCCGCGTGCTGCATCAGATATTCCAGCAAACGGAACTCGCGTGGCTGTAGCGGGATTTCCATGTCACCGCGGCGGCAGGAGTGGGCCATACGGTCCAGCGTCAGGTCACCGACCGTGTAGGTGGTCTCCACCTGGCTGGCAGACTTCGGACGCCGTGCCAACGCTTCGACGCGCGCCTGCAATTCTGTGAAAGCATACGGTTTTGGCAGATAATCATCCCCACCGGCCTTCAAGCCGGTGACGCGGTCATCAACCTGACCGAGCGCTGACAGGATCAGGACCGGCGTGTGATTGCCGCTTTTCCGCAGTTCTTCGATCACGGCGAGGCCATCGCGTTTTGGCAACATGCGATCGACGATCAAGATGTCGTAGTCGCGATCAAGCGCCATTTGCAGACCGGTCTCACCGTCGTCCGCCTTGTCCGCCCTGTGACCAAGCTCGCTCAATCCCTTGGCAAGGTAGTTGGCTGCTTCGTGGTCGTCTTCAATCACAAGAATCTGCAACATGGCTCTCTTTTACCGCGAGTGAGAGGATAAAGAAAAGGGCTGGCAACAATGCGGATGTGAACACTGTTGCCAGCCATCAATTCGCAAGACCGGCCCGTCGGGGTTGGGGGCAGAGGGCAGACCGGTCTTGCTCTCAGATGCCGGTGCAGGACCGGCCCTGATCAGGCCAGGTTCATGGGCAGAGCCACAAACCGGGTGTTGTCGTTGCTTTCGACCCGGAACAAGACTGCCTTGCGGCCATCTTCTTCCGCCTTCTTCACCGCCTTGATGACGTCTTCCGGCGAGTTGACCGGCATGCCGGCAACTTCAAGGATCACATCACCGCGGCTGAGGCGCTTCTCAGCGGCCGGACTGTCCGGATCAATGTCGGCGATCAGGACGCCACTGCCTTCCAGGCCCGCATCTGCCTTGGACGTCAGGACAAGACCCATGTCGTCCAGGCTGGTGTTTTCAGGTTCCACAGCTTCCGGCTGGGCCGCAGCTTGCTGCTGATCTTGCAGGCGACCGAGGGTCACATCGATGTCCTGCTCCTTGCCGTTGCGCCAAACGGTGATTTCCACTGTGGTGTCCGGGTCATAGGCGGCAATGATCTTGGATAGATCACGCGGGCCATCGACCTTCGCGCCTTCTACTTCCAGGATCGTGTCACCGGACCTCAGACCGGCCTTGGCGGCGGGGCTGCCTTCCTGGGCTTCAGAAACGATTGCACCGTGCGCTTCATCAAGACCAAGGCTTTCGGCAATGTCATCGGTCACGTTTTGGATCTGAACACCGAGCCAGCCGCGCACGACCGTGCCACCGTCCTTCAGTTCCATGATGACATCCTGAGCCGTAGAGGCCGGGATGGCGAATGCAATGCCGACGTTGCCGCCGGACGGCGAGAAGATCGCAGCGTTCACGCCAATGACCTCACCGTTCATGTTGAACGCCGGACCACCGGAGTTGCCGCGGTTCACCGGAGCATCGATCTGGATGAAGTCGTCATAAGGACCTGCGCCGATGTCACGGCCACGTGCAGACACGATGCCTGCGGTTACCGATCCACCGAGACCGAACGGGTTGCCGATGGCAACGGTCCACTCGCCGACTTCCGGAGCTTCGTCCGCAAAGTCGACATAGGTGAAGTCTTTGCCGCTTTCGATTTGCAGAAGTGCTAGATCCGTGCGCTTGTCAGCGCCGATCAGGACAGCGTCATACTCTTCACCTTCGTGGTCGATCACTGTGAATTCAGTGCCCTTGTCGATCACGTGCTGGTTCGTCACAACAAACCCATCCGCGGAGATAAAGAAGCCGGACCCCTGGGACATGCCGTATTGGCGCGGCGCGCGGCGTTGCGGCTGGCCTTCTTCGCCGCCACGTTCGCCGAAGTCACGGAAGAAACGCTCGAACGGATGACCGTTCGGCAGATCCTCGAAGAAGTCACGGAAGTTGTTGCCGCCATTGAAATTCATCATCCGGGGCTCTGCAGCCTGTTTGACCTGCACACTGACAACAGCCGGGCTCACGGCTCCGACGACATCAGAGAAATCGGCAGGTGCGGCGTTATCGATCCGGACTGGCGTTGCTTGTGCCAGTTGCGCCGGCACAATGGTCTGCACGGTCATGAGACCGGCCGCACCGAGTACGACTGCACCGGCCAGCAGTTTGGCGCGGCGAGACCGCAAAGGGGAGCTTGACCGACGATTTTCCATCTATTCTTCCTTTTTCGACAGTTTGACTGGAGGTCAATTCATTCAGGACCACGCGGGGACGTGCGTTTCCTGGTCGAAACTGAAGATAGGAAAGGCTCCCTTACAGGCGCCTGTCGGATGGATTACGTTTTTGTAAGGTTGCTAGCAGCTCAGCCGGGAAACATCTTAAATATCTGACAAATCACGGAAAAAGGATTGGCGCATCGCCGTTCTCCCACTTGGAAAACTTCGGCATGATGGCCGCGAACCTGTCGGATTTCTCGAAAGTCACCAGCCATGTTTTCAGGTTGTCCCAGTCTTGAGAATCGAACCAGTCGCGGTCCGCATTCGCAAACTGTCTGACGAAGGGCAGAATCGCAAAGTCTGCCAAACAGGGCTGCGCTCCGAAGAGCCAAGCACGCCCGTCAAGCCGCCGATCCAGCTCTTTCAGGAACTCGGACGCTGCGGACCGTTCTGATGTCTTGTCAGCATCTGCATACCGTGTGTCGTATTTGTAGCGGTCCAGATGGGTTTTGAACGGCCCGTCGCAGGTTGCGATCAAGGCCCGCATCTGGTCCAGGCTCCCCGTTTCCGGTTCAAGCCAATTGTCTGGGTCAGATTGTTCCAATGCCCAGACCATGATGTCGAGGCTTTCATCAATCACCTGCGTACCCGACTTCAGGCATGGGACCGTTGCAGAAGGCGATGTTTCCAGGAACTCAGGTGCCTTGTCGCGCAGAACAATTTCCCGCAATTCCACGGTCATTCCGCTGGACATCACTGCGAGCCTTGCCCGCATCGCGTAAGGGCAGCGCCGGAAAGAATAGAGTATTGGCTGATCGGTCATAACGTTCCCATCGCGCATCCGCTCTCCGCGGTCAAGCAGCCCGCGCATCTGCCCTTGCGGAACGCCTTGCTTAGATCTTTTTTTACAACTTCCGGCAATATTTGCTGTTGGTAGGATTTGTTATGGACGATTCGCTTCTTAAACTTGCAAAGGCAAGCTCCTCGCAGAAAAAGCACGAGTTGGCAGCTCATATGACCGGGCTGCTCGCAGCGCGTGATGATGCTACCACCACCTCCGAAGAGACCAAGTTGCTGAATTCCATGCTGGAAGGCGTCTATACCTCTCTCGGCGATGAAGCCAAGCAGGAGATGTCAGACAAGCTGGCAGACGTCTCTGCCATGTCCTCAACCCTTGCCGCAGCCCTTGCAAACGAGGAAATCCCGATCGCCCAGGCGGTTCTGGAGCGCTCCACCTCGCTTTCGGAAGCAGATATCGTCAAGCTGGCCCAAACCAAGGGCCAGGACTTTCTTCTCGCGCTCGCCAAACGCGACCACGTCAGCAAAGACGTGACCAAGATCCTGATTTCGCGTGGAGACAAGGACGTCAAGCAAACCGTTGCCTGCAATCTTGGCGCAGAGATTGAGATGCCGGAGTTTGAGGCGCTGGTCAAAGACATGCCCAAACAGATGGGCGACCGGATCCGCCACCTGCGCAAGTCCAACGAAGAGCTTTTGGAAGACCTCTTCAAGGATGATGGTGAAATCGCCGCTGGCAGCGAACTGCAGCGCCGTCCGTCCAAAATCAGCCCGAAAGCCTGGGTCATGGGCATCAAGATGGGCAAGACCACGCTCAACAAGGCTGTCTACCAGTGCAGCGTGGAACACAATCTCTTCGATGTGGTCGCCCTGCTTTCCTTCTTCTCCGGCATGCAGATGAAGTATGTCCACAACCTGATGGTCCGGTTTGACAGCACCGGGATTGCGACCATCTGCCGGGCAACGGGCCTTGGGGCCAAGGAATTCCAGGCAATCTGCAAAGAGCGTTGCAAGCACCTGAAGTTTCCGGAGAGCACCGGCAGCAAATGGCTGACAAACTATCACATGCTGGATGATACCGACGCCCGTCGGCTGTTGAACCTGATGAAAATCAAGCTCAAGGCAACCGAACGCGCCGAAGCTGCATAGATCTCAAAAAGCGTCTAACGATTACGTTTCGACTTCGCGGGTGACGACAGCTGCCCCGGATTCCAGCGTCCTGTGGACGGGGCACTTATCCGCGATCTCGAGCAGCCGTGTCCGGGTTGCTGCATCGAGATCGCCCTCCAGCGTGATCAACCGCTCAAAACGGTCAATTTTGCCACCGCGAGTTTTCTGCTCTTCCGAACAGTCCTCGCACTCAGCAGCATGGACCTTGTCATGCAGCACCGTCGTCCCGATCCGGTCGATGTCCAGCCCCTTCCGATCGGCATACATGCGCAGCGTCATGACTGTGCACGCTCCCAGCGCCGCGGAGAGATAACCATAGGGCGACGGGCCGCTGTCAAAACCGCCATAGCTTTCCGGTTCATCGGCGATCAGCCGGTGATGTCCACTGGCGACGAGTGCCTGAAACTTGCCCTGCCCGGTTTCGACGACGTCCACGCCGTCGCCTTTTGCGCTGGCGGCCGGTTCAACAATCGGATCCAGATAGCCGCTGGACCATCCGGCAATGACTTTTGCCGCATATTCCGCATCCTGACTGCGGGACAGCAGATGATCGGCCTTGTCCAGCGACACAAAGCTTTTTGGGTGTTTGGCGGCGAGAAAGATTTCGCTGGCATTGTCGATGCCGACCGTTTCGTCCAGCGGCGCATGCATGACCAGAAGCGCTTTTCCGAGTTCTGCAGTGTGTGAGAGCACCGCTTGGCGTTCCAGGTCCGCCAGAAACTCACGCCGGATCGTGAAGGGCCGACCGGCAAGATCAACCTCCAGGGCGCCCTGCTCCTTAATATCATCGATCGCATGAGCAAAATTATGCACGACATGACCGGCTTCCGATGGCGCACCAATCGTGACGACCGCCCGCACCTCGGGGATGTCTTTGGCGACAGACAGAACGGCCGCGCCGCCGAGCGAGTGGCCGATGAGCAATTGGGGAGCTTCGTAGTTCTTGCGCAGGAAATCCGCTGCGACCTTCAAGTCTTCGACATTGGAGGAAAACCCGGTTGAGGAAAAATCGCCGCCGCTGCCCCCAAGTCCGGTGAAATCGAACCGCAAAACAGCAACGCCTTCTGCGCTCAAAGCGCCAGCGATGTGCCGTGCGGCTGCGATGTCCTTGGAACAGGTGAAGCAATGAGCGAACAGCGCAAAGGCACGGATGGGCCCGGCCGGCAGATCCAGCCGCGCAGCAAGGTGTGCGCCCTGCGATCCTTCAAATTCCAGTTTTTGTGCTTGTTGTGCCAACGCCCGGCCCTCCAGTCTTGTTTCCCTCCACAGGTAAGGAGAGCTTAAAGGCAAACAAGTCACGCCTTGGTGTCAAGGCCGTGACCAGTGCGTTCACACAAGATGATCTGAGCGAATGCCGTTCGGATCAATTCTGATCTTTTGAAGACAGAAGCGCTTTCAAGCGCTTTTCTTCTTCCTCCGACAATTTTTCAACCGGCTGGTTTATCCCAGCAGCAACGGCTGTCGTTTGTCTGCGGCGCAGTGTGATCACGATGGCGGCAATACCGGCAATCAAAGCAAGGGGCCCGGCGGCCCACAAAAAGAACGTGTGCCAAGCAAACCGTGGCTTCAAAAGAACAAACTCGCCATACCGGTCAACCAGGAAATCGATTACCTGAGCGTCCGTGTCCCCAGCGACCAGACGCTCGCGCACCAGTACCCGGAGGTCCTTGGCGAGCGGCGCGTCGCTGTCGTCGATCGACTGGTTCTGACAGACCATGCAGCGCAGCTCGGCCGACAAAGCCCGGGCCCGCGTTTCCAGCGCTTGGTCCTCCAGGATTTCATCCGGTGAGATGGCAAGCGCAGGCCCAGACAGGACACATAAGACCAGCGAAAGACAGGCAAGGAGCCGTTTCATCGGGATCAGTCTCCTATTCCGCCGGAACGCTGGCAGGTTGTTTGCGTTTGGCAGCCGGTTTCGGAGCCCCGACCCGCAAGCGGCGGTCCGCCATGGAGAAGGCCGCGCCGAGAGCCATGATCACGCAGCCGATCCAGATGAGCGTGATCAGCGGCTTGTAATAGGCCCGGACATCCACCGCGCCGTCATTGCGCCGTTCTCCTAAGGAGACATAGACCTGCGAAAAGCCAATCGTATGGATTGCCGCTTCGGTGGTCGGCATCTGGCGCGCTGTGTAAACGCGTTTGGACGGTTCCATCTCGGCAACAAAGGCACCGCCTTCACGAACTGTGAAGTGCCCGACTTCCTCAACGAAATTCGGTCCGCGGCGCGGCACCGCGCCGTCAAACGTCAGCTCATATCCCGACACGTTCACCGTATCGCCGGGCCGCATTGTCCGGACTTGCTCTTCCTGGAAGGCGGAGGATGTCACAATGCCAAGCACGGTGACGCCGATGCCGAAATGGGCGGTGGCAGTTCCCCAGGCCGAGCCCGGAAGACCGTAAAGACGTGCAAACCCGCGCTTCGGACCAATTTCGAAAAACTTGACCCGTGTAACGATTTCGGAAATTGCCCCAGCCATCACCCAGACCGCGAGTCCAACACCGAGAGGAGCAAGCACCCGCTCCATGCCCCAGAGCCAGAAGGTGAAGAGGGTCATCAGCAACGCGAGCCCAAACGCCGCATAAAGCCGCTGGGACGCTGCCAGAAGGTCCCCCCGTTTCCAGGCCAGGATTGGCCCGAACGGAACAGCCATCAAGAGCGGCACCATCAACGGTCCGAAGGTCAGATTGAAGAACGGTTCACCGACTGAGATCATTTCGCCGGTGATTGCGTCCAGAACCAGCGGATACAGCGTTCCGACCAGAACCGCAGCAGTGGCCGCCGTCAGGAAGAGATTGTTGAGAACCAGCCCGCCTTCCCGGCTGATCGGGGCAAACAAGCCGCCCTGTTTCAGCATCGGCGCACGCCAGGCAAAGAGAGACAGCGAGCCGCCGATGAAAAGACACAGAAGCCCGAGAATAAAGACGCCGCGCGACGGATCGGTGGCAAATGCGTGCACCGAGGTCAAAACGCCCGAGCGAACCAGGAAGGCCCCAAGCAGCGACAGCGAGAAGGTGAAGATCGCCAGGAGCACCGTCCAGACCTTCAACGCTTCCCTTTTTTCCATAACGATCGCGGAGTGGAGCAGCGCTGTTCCGGCAAGCCATGGCATGAAAGATGCGTTTTCAACCGGATCCCAGAACCACCAGCCACCCCAGCCGAGCTCATAGTAAGCCCAGTAGGAGCCCATGGCGATGCCGAGGGTGAGGAAGCTCCACGCCAGAAGTGTCCACGGCCGGACCCAGCGGGCCCAGGCCGCGTCTGTGCGCCCCAAAATGAGCGCAGCGACAGCGAAGGAGAATGTGATCGAGAAACCGACATAGCCGACGTAGAGCAACGGCGGGTGGATCGCCAATCCGATGTCCTGCAGGATCGGGTTGAGGTCATTGCCTTCGATCGGAGGATTTTCATACCGGTTGAACGGGTTGGACGTTGCCAGCATAAACAGCAGGAACCCAGCGGAAATCCAGCCCTGAACAGCCAACGTGGTGGCTCTCAGATCGTCCGGAAGGTTGCCGCCAAACACCCCGACCAGCGCTCCAAAGAAGACCAAGATCAGCACCCAGAGCAGCATGGAGCCTTCATGATTGCCCCAGACACCGGTGATCTTGAAGATAAGCGGTTTCGCCGAGTGCGAGTTCTCATAAACGTTCACGACGGAAAAATCCGAAGCAACATAAGCCACGGTCAGAACCGCAAACGAAACAAGCACGAGAAAGAAGACGGTCACGGAGACCGGTGTCGCAACCGCCATCAGGCGGCCATCGCCTTTCAAAGCGCCCCATAACGGCACCACCGACACAACCAGTGTCAAAGCAAACGCCAATACCAGAGCGTAGTGTCCGAGTTCGACCAACATTGTCCTGCGTCCCGTCCCTCAGGTTATGTCTTTGGCTGCGTCATAGGCTTCGCGCCTGACAGCGTTAGTTGGCAGCGCCCTCTCCGCCCTGCCAATGGCCCTGATCCTTCAGAGCTTCCGCCACTTCCTTGGGCATATAATTCTCATCGTGCTTGGCCAGCACGCTGTCGGCAACGAAAATCCCGCCCGGCGTCAAAACGCCTTCGGTTACGACGCCCTGCCCTTCACGGAAGAGATCCGGAAGAATGCCCTGATAAGTCACCGCCACAGAATGCGCGGTATCGGTCACGCGGAATTTCACGTTTGCGTCATCAGAGCGCTCGACCGACCCGTCTTCAACCAGTCCGCCAAGACGAATTCTCTGTCCTTCAGGAATTTGCTGGCTCGCGATATCGCTTGGGCTTTGAAAGAAAACAATCTGATCATTCAGCGCGAACAGGATCAATCCAAGTGCGACAGCCAGAACGGCCCCCGCGGATCCGATCAGTGTCAAACGCCGTTGTTTCCGAGTCATTTTAGTTCCGTCTAACGTTGCCTGCCCGCAAGATCCTGCCCCTAAAGGACCTTGCCGCTGTCTCTACGACCCACTCAACCCCAGAGTGACTGCTGCGTCTTTGATCCTGGCCAATTCGGCTGGTCTTTCCGCGAAAACTTTTTCAGCGCGCCGATAGGTGTCGAACGCTTCGTCCCGTTTACCTAGGACCATGTAAGCGCGCATCAACTGGCCCCACTCTGCAACAGTTCCGCCATTGGCATCAATCCGTGCAGCAAGGCCTTGAACCATGGTGGTGATCATCTTCTGGCGATCATCGTCACTCATCTCACCGGCGGCCTCGACATCAGCCTGGCTTGGACCTCGCAGAGCTGGAAGCAGTTCTGGTGTCTCTCCGGTCAAACCGGCCAATTCCCGCCGCGCAACCGGCACCCATGCCGCCTGAGGATCAGCTCCTTCCAGAAGGCTCTGCCAAGCGTTGACGGCCTCATCCGTTTTCCCTTCCTGGGTCAGTGCCAGAGCGAGAAAAAACCGAGGTTTCACTGCTGTCGGCTCCAGATCGACGGCCTGCTGAAAAGCCGTACGCGCCAGCTCGGTGATCACACCCTCATTGGACACGGTCATGGCTTCACCCATGTCCGTCAGCCAGTCTGGTCTTGGACCAAGGATCCGGATCGCGTTGGAGTAGGCACGTGCTGCAGAATCCGGCTGGCCCATCCGCATGTAAACAGGCGCGATTACCGCCCAGCCCTGACCGTCTTCAGGATCTTCCGCCAAGTGGCGTTCCACCCGGGCAACCAGCAGTTCGACCGGTTGCTCATCAGCCGGGGCCGACAAGCGGGCTGCAAGCGGCTGGTCTTGCAGTTCAGGCGATCCGAGAGCGAGATATGTTCCAAGGGCTGCAGCTGGCAACGCAACAAGCGCAATGACCTGAACGGATCGGATCCGGAGTTTTGAAACAGTGACCGGGCGCGGCTCGTCCTTCCGGTCATGCACGGAGAGCAAGCGGCGCGCTGTTTCTGTACGAGCTGCTTCAGCGGCCTCTGCGTCGATCAGGCCGTCCGACAAGTCTCGATCAATTGCTGCCAATTGTTCCTTGTAAACAGCTGCGTCAGCTTGTGCCGCAGCTTCCTCAACAGAAGACCGCGACCGCGTCAGCGGCACAAGAACAGAAAGGGCCGCCAGCGCGGTCAAAACTGAGATCAGGATCCAAAAAATCATGGATGCATATAGACAACCGAATGTGTCGAAATGCAAGTAAATGCGTGTGTGACTGGCGGTCGCGGTTTAAAACCTGCGAACCGCACTTAACGCACCATCCAAAGCTCCAGAATCAAGCCCGTTTCAGGGCCTTGTTGATCAACCGGCGTTCCGGGGACGCGGCAGCAGCTTCGTCGCCTGCGCGCGTCTTGGCCTTTGCAAGGGCCGCATGGCGACTGCGCCGCAATTGGTCGGCATACTCCGCCCCGAAATAGATCTCCGACAACATGATCGCCACGTCGGCGGCGGCCTGATGCGCTTCCAATTGCGGGCTTTTTGCCTTGCCAAGATCGGTGATCAAAGACCTGGTCACAATTTCCAGCGTCTGCTCGACGGTCTGGCGGGTGCGTTTGCTGATATCATTGACCGCGAATGTCTCAGATCCATTGCGCACCATATTGACGACCCGCACTGCGCGAACAGCATCGTTGATTGCCGTTGGGTCGACAATCAACTTGCCATAATTGTCCAGTTTTGGAACCTGAAGGGAGCGACGTACTGCCGTATGCGCATTGTGGAGTTCCCGCGTGACAACATCAGAAATGCTGCGCTTTGTGTCAGCCAACCGGCTGTGCCACTTGCCCGTTACAGTTAAATCGACATCGCGTTCAATCCCTCGGACCAGCGAGTTGTAGTCCGACAAGGCGTTTGAAAACGCCACCGGATCGGGATTGTTGTTGCGATGATCCACTGCGAGGATGTTCAGGCGTTCGGCCTCGCTCATGACCACATCAACAAACGGCGCAAACTGCGACCCTGCGATCACCTTCGGATCATCATCCCCGGCAAGCCGGCCGGCAAATGCACACAAGGCTGAAGGCTTGTCAGCACGGTCGACAAGAGCGGCGGCGACCAGCGGAAGATGGTCCGGAAAACGCTCCGAACATTTATCAACCATGCGCAGGACATCGTGGTCCTGCTTTAAGCGCCGTTCGTTGATCCGGTCGGGCATGGCTTCCAGGAACGGCATCAACCAACGCTCGGATGAGAAAACCTTGTGAATGTCCCGAAGCTCGGAGATACCGCGCTCACCGCCAAGCTCGATCCCCATGCGGCGGTGTTCGCGTTCATCGATTTCACCGCGCCTCAAAGCTTCACCGATCGCGTCTGCAGACCGCGTTCTCAGAGCCTGCACCAAGCCATCAACCCGTTCGCCGCTGACGGCGGCATTGCCCGCCTGCTCAAGCACAAGCTGAACGTCCGTCGGCATAACGTCCCGGCCGAGCCATTTCCAAACCTTGTTCAACATGCCGCGATGGATGCGGCCTTCCTGACGGTTCGGCAAAAACTCGTCGATCAAGAACCCGTCAAGGGACGTAAAAAACATGCGCTGGATTTGACCGCGGCGGTGTTCATTGCCTTCGGAATCGAGCGGGTGTGTCGATGGTTTGCGCAGGATCGCAAGGGCTGAGTTGAGCACCAGCTCAATGTGCGGATCGGCATCGGCCTGGGCCTTCGCGCGCTCAAGATTACGCACAAGCGCCTCAATCGCCTTTGGACTGAGGCTGCTAAGATAGGTCCTGATTTTAGCCTGTAGCTGGTCCAGCTGTGTCATTCACGAGATCTATGGCAGCCAATGTTTCTCTATCCATGGTAAACGCCGAACCTTAAACAAGTATGTAGAAAACACGATGCCGTTACGCGACACGAATTGCAGCGAACACTTGCTATTTCAGGATTGTTGAAAGAATTCAGGGGCGTGTTTCGGAAAGACTGCCCGGCTTTTAGCCGATAACCTTCCAGTCACCGCGATCCATTTCACACGCCGTGCCGCGCGCCTGGAGAACACGACCCTGGAGAACCATTTCATGGGTGAATTCACGGCATTCCGTTTCGTTCACGGAATAGACAGGCCCGGGGAGAACACGACCGCTGCGGCCGGTCCGGTCATTTTGCCAGGCAACCGACACACCAACACCGCGTGCTCGCAGAGCCCGATCCTGTGCCTGTTCCGCGGCACGCCTGTCAGAAGGCTCCAGCGCTTCACCGAATTCATTGTTCACCAATACGGAGATCGCGGCGCTTGCTTCCGTGCCCGAGACGTTGCCTCTCGGATCGCCGAAAGACGAGCCCCATCCGCCCGCGCCATTTGCGCCGGATGCGATTGAGCATCCTCCCAAAAGAGTGGCTGTGAGCAAACAAAGGGCGCTGCGCAATTTCATGCACCTAGTCTCCAAATCGGCTTTGTGGACCAAGTCACCGGATAGCGACTCAGTGGTAACGTGACTTTGTGGCCGAACTTGGCCACGATATAGAAACATTGCCTGTGACCTGCATCACATCTGATCACAGGCGATTTAAAAATCTGCAAACCATTCCGTAAGGGCATCAGCTGTCGCCAAGCAAGGGCAGGATCAACCGCGCCCTCAATCCCCCCAAAGAAGACCGCCCAAGTTCCAGCCGACCTCCATAAAGCGCTGCCAAATCTGCCACAATCGAGAGGCCGAGCCCAGTTCCAGGGACAGTCTCGTCCAGGCGGCGGCCGCGCTTGACGGCTTCTGCACATTGCTCCTCAGATAAGCCCGGGCCATCATCCTCGACACGGATTTCGACCATCCCGCGGGCACTCGATGCGTCCGCGATGGGTGTTGCGGTCACCTGCACCGCAGATTTGGCCCATTTACAGGCATTGTCGATGAGGTTGCCGGACATTTCCTCAAGGTCCTGCCCCTCTCCGCGAAACCGCAACGTGGCATCTTCAAGGCCATCAAGGCGAACATCCCGCTCCCGATAAATTTTATTCATCGCCCGCACGAGCCTGTCCAAGACCGGCTGCACTTCGCATGACACGCCAATTACCCGACGTTGTGCGGCCATCCGGGCACGTTCCAGATGATGCTGGATCTGGGTCGACATCACCTCCGTCTGTTCGATGACCTTCTCCGCCAGCGGGCCTTCCGATGCGCGGGCTTCATTGGAGATTACCGAAAGGGGTGTCTTGAGACCGTGAGCCAGGTTGCCGACATGGGTTCGGGCCCGCTCAACGATTTCCTTGTTGGAGCCGATGAGCGAGTTCAGCTCCACAGCTAGCGGCGCGATCTCACGCGGCAAAGCTTCGTCGATCCGCTCTGCCTCCCCTTGGCGCACGGCGCTTAGGGAAGACCGCAATCGAACGAGCGGCCGTAGCCCGACACGGACCTGCAGAAAGGTGGCCAAAACCAGTCCAAGTCCGACGATGAGAAGCGTCAGTGCGGCAAGGCGCGCGAACTCGCGAATATCGGCCCAAAAGCCCGCAGTCGCAGCACCAACAGCGATGACATACGGCGTCTCCCCAACCGCGATACGCTGTTGCATAACCCGGATTTCATCGCCTGTCGGTCCGGCAACAAAACCGGCTCCAGCCTCCGCCTCCCCCAATGCAGGCACTGCAAGTGGATCTCCAACAAGAGATTCAGAGGCGTAGAGAACCGTGCCTGTATCTGCCTGGCGGACGGTCCAGTACCAGCCGGACAGAGGCAAGGAAAACCGAGGGTCGCCCAGATAGGTCGGCTGTTGCACCTGAGGCGTTACGCGCAAAACGGTCTCGTCGCTGGTCTCCAGCATTTCCGAAACGAGGGCCTTGATGTGGATTTCGAGCTGAGCATCAAACGAGCGCTCGCTGGCCCGTTGATAAAGGCTGACAAGAAACACACCGGCAATCGCAAGTGCCAGCGTCGACCATACGGCCGCCACCAAAACGAGACGGCCCGCAAGGGATCGCTGCGGCTTTACGGGCTCGGGAGCCGGCTCACCGGCACCTTCCGCGTTCTCAGTCGTCACGGGCCTCTCCCAGACGGTACCCGAGGCCGCGGATGGTTTCGATCATGTCGGCACCGATCTTCTTGCGCAGACGGCCAACGAAGACCTCGACCGTATTGGAATCACGGTCGAAATCCTGATCGTAGAGGTGCTCGGTCAACTCCGTCCGGGAGATCACCTTCCCCTGATGGTGCAGGAGGTAGGACAAGAGCCGGTATTCATGGGAGGTGAGCTTGATCGGAGAACCATCCACCGTGACCCGGCCAGCTCTCAAGTCCAGCCGGACGTTGCCGCAGGTAAGCTCGTTGGAGGCATGACCGGCAGCCCGGCGCACCAAGGCCCGAACGCGCGCCAGAACCTCTTCCATATGAAAGGGTTTTGCGACGTAATCATCCGCACCGGCATCAATTCCAGCCACCTTGTCTGACCAGCGGTCACGGGCGGTGAGGATCAGAACGGGCATTGTCTTCCCGTCGCGCCGCCATTTTTCCAGGACTGACAAGCCGTCCAGCGTCGGAAGCCCAAGATCGAGGACAACCGCATCATAGGGTTCGGTGTCTCCAAGAAAATGTCCTTCTTCGCCGTCGAATGCGCTGTCCACCACATAGCCGGCCTCTTCCAACGCGGTCATAAGTTGGCGGTTCAGGTCTTTGTCGTCTTCAACAATTAGCAGGCGCATGGGTCTTCATTTGCTGGCTGGGGGAGTGTCGGGTGTTTGATAAGCGCTGGGTATACCGGTCAACGGTTCGCATTGACTGTGACATTGGTCACCTGTCCGTTCTTTAAAACAGACAAGACATACACATATCCGCCACCCTGGCGGCATAACTGCGCCTTGATGATTTCACCGCCGGCTTGCCCGGCTACCGCGCCGAGCGGCTGCGCCTGACCGCTGGCCACCACGGCACGCGCTTCGGCCTGCGACAGGCAGTTTGCGCTTGCGGCGCCAGTTACGGCCAACAACAAAAACAGGGCGGTCAAAAAGACTTTCACAAGTCGAATCCTCAAGACATCAGCAGTTGATGCGCAAGGTGTAACCAAACCAAGCTGAACGCAAGCTGAACCGTTTTTCAGATCACTGGCAAACGGACCAGCTTGCACGGCCTTCAAGACACTCCGCGGTCAGTTCGCCAAGGTGAGTTCGTCGGTCTGCAGATCGTCGTAACGCCCCTTGAAATGGTCAAACACCTGGAGTGTACGCCGGGCGATCCCGGTCCAACCGAAGACGCGGCGGGCAAACCGCGCCCCTTCCACCGACAACGTCTCCCGCACCCACGCATACTGCATCGGCATGTTCAACATTGTTGCAAATTCTTCCGGGCGTTTTGGGTCAGCAACAAGTGCGTGGCGGCCGAACTCCAGCTGCTCAAACAGCCCCCCATGAATGGTCACCACTGTCGGTGTCCCGCAGGCCATGGCTTCCACAGCGGTCATGCCGAAGGGCTCGTAGCGGGACGGCAGCGCAAAAATACCAGGCGCGCGGTAGAAATCGGCAAGGTCTTCATCGGCGACATATCCCCGCCAGCTAATCTTGTCCGAAACGCCCAGCTCCGACGCCCGCTGTTTCCACTGACCCAAGAGCGCGTTGTCGCTGTCGGAATTTGCACCTGCTGCGAGCACAAGCCGGGCGTTCGGCTGCATTTTCAAAAGGCTTGGGAGCGCCTCGATAATCAGATCATAGCCCTTGTTCTCCGCAGCACGCCCGACAACGTAAATGTCGGTCTCGCGAATGTCGTGTTTCTGCCGGACGGCGGCAACGCGTGACGGTGTTGCAGGCGTGAAGCGGGCCTCATCGATCCCCGGAGGGATCATCGAGATATGATCCTTGGGCAGTTGATAGTGTTCGGCAATCAGATCGACCTGCTGTTCGGTCGTCGCAATCACATGGTCGCAATTGCGATAGAGCACAAACTCCTTCTGGATCCGCTCATCAAACCGGTATCCCGCCATCTCGGCAGCATCTGCGCCTTCCATGTCGTGCTGTTTCCACCAGCCAAGCGAATGCGGCGTGTGGATGTGCGGGATCTGGAGTTCTTCGGCAATCTTCTGACCGGAAACACCGGCATCCCAATAGTGCGAATTGATCACGTCATACTGCAATCCGCGGTGCCGGATCATGGCAAGCGCGTTGGTGACGAAATCACCGTACCAGTCGTGCATGTCCTCTTTGCGGATGAAGTCTTTGCCGCCGAAGGGAATTCGAACCACGCGCAGGTTTTCATTGACGATGTCTTCGGCTGGCTGATCTTCAAATTGCCGCGTCATCACATCAACGTGGTAGCCAAGCCGCGCGAACCTTTTGGCCAGCTCGAGGACGAAAACCACTTGCCCGCCTGTGTCCGGCTTGCCGAGTTCCGGCGTTCCGGCCACATAGCCATGCAGGGAAATCATCAAAAGCGAACCAATGTTCTGCTTGTTCATGTCGTACCAACCTTTGTTGTGTTTCAAGTCTCCGTCTTTCCCAGGCAGTTCTTTTTGATTGTGCCGTGTTTGTTTCTGTTAAGTGTAAGGCTCGAACTAATTTTCAACGTCTGAACGTGGAATGGCGTTGAATGCCGCCAATCCTTCAAGGACGCCGGCCGCGTGATGGGCGGCGGCGTGATAAGTCTTGTCTTTCGGCATTGCAGCCAACAGTTCCGGGCGGGCGTTGCCGACAGCAATGGCTTTGCCTGCGGCTTCAAACAAGGCCAGATCGTTGCCGGAATCTCCGGCTGCAATCGTGTCTTGCAAGGCGATCCCGAGATGGTCTGCCAGATGGCGCATGGCGGCGTCCTTGCCCGCCTCTGGTGCGAGAATGTCGAGGTCACTCTTGCCGGAAAAGATATGTTTGAAGGAAAACCCGGCGTCATTGAGGCGTTGAATGACCAGGTCGGCCTGCTCCTGGCCGGGCACCGCGAAACTTGCCTTGCCCGGCGTTTGAAACACCGCATCGTGCGGCGTATGGCCCATCTTGAGCACCGCCTCGCGGATCTGAACATCCGGCCAGGCGTCGAATTGCTGCGACCATGAGGATAACCACGTGCCCTGTAACCGGATTTCTGTCCCCAAGCCGGTGATCACTGCATCTGGCGCGAAAGTCGCCGGGAAATAGGACCGGAGCGTTTCATCGACACTGGGCGCCGGCCGGCTGGAATTCAACGCGATCTTGAGCCGACCACGGTGCCGCTCCAAGACCTGCCACAGCCTGCGAAGCGCAGCGGGGTCCCCGGTCAGCGTGTCATCGATGTCGGAAACCAGAAGAAGCGGTTTTGAATTGTCGTTTTCCGCGCGCACTCAGGCCTCCTCTTCAGGGGCAAAATATGTGGCGGTGTAAACCTGCTCTGCCGCAGCTTCCGTGACGGGCCGGCTTAACGTCTCTATCGTCAAATGGCTGAGGCAAACCGCAGCGCTCTCGGTGTAAAACCCGACCCCGCCCTCTGCAAAACTGTCGTCAACCAGCGACAGTACCACATACCCATCGACCGAAAACTCGATATACATCCCGTGAGCGACCACCTCGACCTGCCAAGGCCCATGCGCATTGCCCCGAAAATGAGCTTCCTGCAGCGGTGCATATCGGAAAGCGTGCTCAAATTCCGGCGTCGGATTGGCGCCCCAGGCCCGCATCTGGGCGATGCCGTTGACCAGATCGAGCGACAGGTAATACCCGTCCCCCTCATCATTCATACGCAAGACAAGACCGGTCTTGCCCAAACCCTCAAGCGTCAATTCGGCGCGTAACCGGAAATCCTGGTGAAGGCCGGGCATTAGAAAAGCCTCGTACCCGCTCTTGCAAGACAGATGCAGGCCGTCTTCGCGGTCAATCACCGAAGCATGCGGATTGGCGTAGAGCTTTTTGCATTGATAGGAGGCGGTTACACTCTCGCTGCGCGTCACCAGATCGTTGAAGCCTGAAAAAGACTTCGCTTTCAGCCGGCCCGCGGCATCCGTCACCAGTTCCTTCGGCGGGGGCAGCAGCTTTTTGACGCTCTCCCGGCCGTAAACGACTTCCGTCTTTGAGAAGAAGTTGAACAGCAGCAAATCGCCACCGTTTTTACAGATGCGCCCCGCATAGTTTCCCGACGGCATCAAGACATTGTCGAAGAAGTTTTCATAGGGTCCGCGGAGCTGATCGGCATACCAATAATGGATTTTGATGTCCTCGCGGATCGAGCCCATCAGGTAATACCGGCCGTCCAGCTTGAACAGGTTCGGCACCTCCACATCATCATACAAACCGGGCCGGTGAAGCGGTGCTTCAAAAACGAACTGATCGGGCGCTTCCTCAACGGCGAGCGACACACAGCCCCGCCGGATGACCGGCCCGTCCTTGATCCGGGCAGAGGCGAGAAGCAGGCGCTCTCTTGTATCGGGATCCTGAAAATAGAATGGATCGCGGAAGCTGACCCATTGCCGGCCTTCATCGATCGAGCTTTCGTAATGTGGCCCCGGCACCTCGATCGGATAGGTTTTCGAGGTCGAGCGCTCCCAATGGTAAAGATCCTTAGACCGCGCAAGACCAACCCGTTGCACGCGCCCGAATTCCGACCGCGCAAGACCAGTGTAGAACATCCGCCAGCTGCCGGGCCGTTCGGGATCCGGGGTCACATGCATGGTCCACAGCATGTCATCGTCCCAATCGCCCGGTTCCCCGACGAACAGCGCATTTTTGACACGCCGCCAGGTCATCCCGTCCGGGCTCACGGCGTGTGCAATAAAGTCGTGATTGGGCAGAACGAGATGAAAAAGATGAAATAGGCCGTCGTGATAGACCACATCGACATCGCCGATGTCGGATCTCAAGAAACCATGGGATGCATACATGTCCCGAGCGTACCTCGGCTGTTTTGATTTCTTCAAGTGTAGCCGGAACTTATTTTGCAACGCAACATGAAACAATGCTTGTTCTTTGAGACAGGAAAACCAGTTACCCTGCCACCATGGCCCAACTTCATCGCAAAAACGCATTGCCACTCGGACAAACGCGCCACCGTTTGAAAGCCGTCCTAAAGGCCGGGATTGTTTGCGGCCTCGCCGGCATCCTGCAAATGGCGTCTGGTGGCGCGGCGCAGGCATGTTCCGTGGCGCTTGTTTTGGCAATGGACAGTTCCGCCAGTGTCGACGCCCGGGAGCATCAACTCCAGATCAACGGCCTCGCCGATGCGTTTTTGGACCCGGATGTGGTCAACGCCATCGAAGTGGTCGGCGGAATATATGTCACCGCTTTTGAGTGGAGCGGCCGCTATCAACAGGTCGAGCAACTGAGCTGGCGGTTAATCAATGACGGCGGCAGCGCGTCTGCCGCTTCCAACACTCTCCGGCAAGCCGGCCGCGGCTACACAGAGTTTCCGACCGCACTAGGCTATGCGCTGGGACATGCGGCCGTTTTGATGAAACAGGCCCCCGCCCATTGCCGCCGGAAGGTGATCGACGTTGCCGGGGACGGCATCAACAATGACGGGTTCGGCCCCGACAGCGCCTATAAGGCTTTTGACTTCAACGACATCACGGTCAACGGCCTGGTAATCGCCGGACCGGATTCCGTACCGGTCGACTACTACTACGCCGAGGTGATCCGCGGCCCCGGTGCATTTGTCGAGGTCGCCGGCACCTATGATGACTATGCAGAAGCGATGAAACGCAAACTCATCCGCGAAATCGTCGGCAGCGGTCTGGCGTCGGCTAACTAGGTCAAGTCCTCACACCAAAGCTATGCCTGGCGGCGCCCTGCTTGTTCAGTCAGTGCATTCTCAAGTTTGGCGAAAGACCATCTCTCACCCAAGGCCCGCAACATCAATTGTTTCTGGGTTTCTGGTGCCAACCCGCCAACGGGAGGATCACGGTCGAGATTGGTGGGAAACGAATACCCCTCCGCACAGGCCGAAACCGTTGCTTCCAATGCCCGGATGTCAACCATCCCCGACAGAACCTTATCCAGCAGCACCGGATACAGTGCGCGGCACATTGCCATACGGTCTACGCTTTCCATGGCCCGGCCAAACGCGGAGGAAATTTGCAGAAGATTTGCCATGCGTTGGATGTTTGAACTTGTGTTGGCACCAGCGGCATGAAACAGCGCCGGGTTGAAAAACACCGCGTCCCCCTTCGACAGGGGGAGCTGAATATGGGCGCCTTCGAAGTAGCTCTTAAACGCATCTAAGCGGTAAGCGGCATATCCCGGGCGGTAGAGCTGGGAGAACGGCAGGAGTTTGGTCGGCCCGCTTTCCACCGGCATGTCCGTATGCGCAACAGCCCCCTGCAGCGTCATGACCGGTGAGAGGTCGTGGACATGCGCCGGATAGCGCGCGCAATCCTCCGCAGTCTGAAACCCAAGGTGATAATCCCGGTGGGCTTGCTGAGCAGCGCCGCCCGGCCGAACCAGATTGACCTGTGCTGTCATCTGATAGTTTGGCCCGAGCCAGGCTTCACATACGGCATCAATCGCGGAATTTGCAAAATAGTCCGCAAAGACATCCGGAGCTGCCAGACACAGTTTTTGCAATGAATTCCAGATCCGGTCATTCGATCCAGCGGCAGCAAAATGGTCGGCACCTCCACCACTCTGCGCTTTTTCCTCCGCAATGATTTGATTATAAACGTCTGTTGCCCGGTCAATCGGAGCCGTGTCGGGAAAGGCCCCTTCCAGAACAAGAACACCGGAGAGATCCTTGAGCACTGTCGCCCACTCGGCCATGAGCCGGCGCCGGCTGCTCTCACCTTGCAGTGAATTCTGCAGGTCATTGATCCGATAAACGGGAACATTCTCCAGAATACGATCCGCATGTGGAACGTTGGCCTTGTCAAGCTGACGGCCGGTTAAGGCCATGAAGGCGTCCAAGTCACAGCTTGTCGCGTCGAAGTAACCGGTAGTGGTTATCTGCTGATCCATGGTGTCCTCCCTGACTGGATCTTTTGAGGAGCTTATCAGTCCAGGGACTTGCGAACGGACAAGAAATCCATCAAGAATCCATCAAATGACACATCGCTTTCCAGTGAAGGAGATTGCACTTCAGTCCGGTTTGAGCACGGCGACCGTTGACCGTGTCCTCAACAATCGGGATCATGTCAGTCCGCAGACCCGACGCCGGGTGCAGGATGCGATTGAGGAACTCAACCGTCAGGAAGGACAACTTGCGGCCCGTGGAAGACGCGTTTTTCTGGATGTTCTTGTGGAAGCCCCCAAACGGTTCAGTCGTGAAATCCAAAGGGCCAGCGAAGCGGTATTGAGCGAATTCAAACCCATCGCAATCCGGCCAAGGTTCAAGCTGTTTGAGACAATGACACCAGAAGACTGCGCTTTGGAACTTGAGCGGATCGCCCGCCGGGGAAGCCAGGGTGTGTGCCTGAAAGCCCGTGACACCGACCTCGTTCGTATTGCAATCAACACCCTGAGGGCTAGAGGTATTCCGGTGGTCACCGTTTTCACTGACAATCCGGGCTCCGGTCGTCTGGCCTATGCCGGTCTAAACAACATTCGGGCCGGTCAAACCGCCGCCTATCTCATGCACAACTGGCTTCCGGCCGACGCAGCCACTGTGCTTACCACACTGAGCCAGCACAGTTTCCAGGGAGAAGAACACCGCTACGAAGGGTTCAGCAAGCAGCTGCGCGCATTACGCCCGTCAATTCAGCTGCTGGATGCCAGCGGCGGTGGCGGACACAATCCGGCGACTGGAAAGGAAGTAGCAGAGCAGGTGGTCACCCAAAGAAGGATTGATGGCGTGTATTCCATGGGAGGCGGAAACCGGGCCATTCTCGCCGCTCTGGAAGACATGGGGCTCCAGCCAACCACTTTTATCGCGCATGATTTGGATGAGGACAATCTTGAGCTTCTTGCCCAAAACAGACTGTCAGTTGTGCTCTATCATGATTTGAAATGCGACATGCGAGCGGCGTTCCGGCAGTGTCTCGCCTTCCAAGGGCTCGCGGAGGCGCCATCTCAACTGGAAAGTGACATCCAGATTGTTACCCCGATGAACCTGCCGGCAGATTATGCGTAAGCAACGCCTTGTTTCTAAGTATCCGGTTTGCCGTGGCCTTCCGCCTCCATGAGGCGATAAAAATCCTTGAGGGTTGTGCCCGGTTCCGGCCGAAACTTTTCGCCGGTGTCCTTGACATCCGCCATGCGGTCCAGGCGGAACATTCGGAAATCATTGCGCAATTCGCACCAGGCCACCAGAGTCCAGACTTTTCCCCAAAACCAAAGACCGAGGGGCCGGAGCACACGGTCCGAGGTCTGCCCCTTGGCATCCGAATAGGAAATCGACAGGCGTTTCCGGTTGTCGGCGGCAAGCTCCAGAAAGTCGATCAAGGCGCGCACGTCCTCGGTCATTTCCGGGGCAAAAGCGTGGATTTCGATCTCGTTCTGGCGCACGCGCATCCGCTCCGGGATGACAGCGTCGATCTTGACCATCGCCTCTTCGGCGGCGCGGGCCATCGCTGCCCCGCCCCAGGCCCGGATGATCCGGGCCCCGGCCAAAAGCGCTACGATTTCATCGCGGGTGAACATGAGAGGCGGCAGATCATAGCCATCGCGCAGAATATAGCCGACCCCGGCCGCGCCCTCGATGGGCACGCCCGAGGCCTGAAGGTCGGCGATATCGCGGTAGATGGTCCGCTCAGAGACTTCCAGCCATTCGGACAGCTGGCGCGCCCGAACGAGGCGGCCGCCGCGCAGATACTGAACAATCTGAAACAGGCGGTCGGCGCGTCTCATGCGGGTGCCGCCTTAGCTGTTGACGGCGAACATGCCGATGGAGTTGCCGTCCAGATCAATGCCGTAGGCAAACCGGCCGGCCGGAATCGGGATCGGATCGGAAATGACCTCACCGCCCGCCTTGGCAAACCGCTCCATGGTTTCTTCCAAAGTGTCCGGGCAGGCAATGTGGATGGTCGGACCTGTGCCCTTTTCAGCCGGTGTGCCCGGATAAAGATGCCCGGCAACTCCGTTTTCTTCGCTGGTCGGGAACATGGCAAAAGGATTTGGCCCCATATCAGTGACAAGGTTCAATTCTGTCTGAAAGACGTTGTTGTAGAAGACAATCGCCTTGTCCAGATCAGAAACGGGAATTTCCATCCAGACGTTGAAATGCTGAGGTTTGAAAGTCATCGGAATGCTCCTGAATTGCGGTAACAGGAAGCACCCTATCAGTCCCCTCCTGACAGCTTCCTGTCAGGAGGTTTCAGGAAATTTTGCTCATCTCTTAAAAGGCCATAACCCGCACTCGGTACTTGCTGTTTGAATTTGCTCAGACTGCGTTCAAAGACTGCTCAAGTTTTCCTTGAGCCATAGAAAAATCGCACCGCGGCGTTGCCAGAGCCATAGGAGAATAGCGCTGAGGCTGGGAACACCAGTGAGGATGAGCGCGGCTAGTGCGCCAGACAGATCTTCCAGAAGAAGCCCGCTGCCGGTGAGAAGTGTCAGGATGCCGACAAGGCCGGTGCCGTTTCGAAGGGCAATGGATCGTGACAAAGCCGAACGCGTCGCAGGCTCGGGGATGCCATCAACGGCAAGAGGCGGATACGCCTTCTGAAAATCTTTGACCGCTGCCCTTGTCTGAGCCCCAAAAAACCCATCAATCGGCCCCGGATCAAAGCCGAGCATCTTCAAGGAGCGCTGCAGCTCCATGATATCGCTGCCCGGCGCTGGCGGTGCTGCGGCAGCAGAAAGTCCATAGTCGCCGTGCTCAAGAAGCCGGGCTTCCGCCGTCCGGCGTTTGACCAGCCCTGTCAGGCGCTGCCCGCCGGCCGTCAGGCCTGTTTGCGTCAGGAGGCGGGCGGCCTCAGAGACCTTGCCAGCTTTCAGCTGCTGGGCCCAGCGCCAGGAGAGCGCCCGGCTGCCGAGATTGTAGACCACCGAGACACAGGCATCGAACTGGGTTTGCGGCAAACCGGGAAGACCGTTGCGCACGGGCGGTGCATACTCCTCATCCAGAAGTGTCAGCAGCAGCTTGTTGGCCTGATCGCGTGAGATCCTGTCCCCGACCGCCAGCCCGCGGCCATGACGCTTGCGCCACCAGCCGGCAAAGATCCGGCTGCGCATGGTAAATCCGTATCCAATGGTGACCACACCGGCGGGGTCCAGATAGCCCCGCGAAACATAGCCCTCATGTGCCGCCAGAAAGGCGAGCCCCTGATCGCTGACTTTCATGCGTTTCTCCCGGATTGGATGTTCAAGTCAAAGACGCGGTGATGTGTTTGCTGTGATCGCTCACGCTTTAGGCGCAACGGGAAAGAAGCAATGCACCGCAATACGCACGGTGCCGCCGCTAAACGCACCGCCGTTCGCCGTAAGCCGGACAGCGGTATCGGCGTAAAACGCAGTTGGCCCGATCACGCCAAGATTGCTGCTGCCCGCAGCTATCCCCAAGGACCCGCCGAACTTGGACGGCTCGCCTGACAATCCGCAGTCGTAGGACGATGCCCCGGTGACTGCGGTCACCGTGCGGGTGGAAACGCAAAAGACAATCGCCCGGCTCGGGATGATCAACCCTGTCTCGGCAAAAGTGCCGGACAGCGCGGACAGCTCTGCCTCGATCACCCGGTGCTCGCTTTGCGCCCCGAAGCCACCGCGCGCCAGAATGCGGGTTTCGGACAGCGGGCCATCCATGTCCCGCCACGCACCGGATAGAAACCTGAGGTCCAGCCCCTCCGCCTGCACATGAATGGTGAGGCCCTCAAAGGGCACATGATACGCCCAGGCCCCACTGCGCCACTCGGCCAGCTCCCCGTCCCGGCCCGCCCAGTCACCCGTGGCGCCCGGGGCAACAAGAAAAAGATCCCCTTCATTGGCGGCCGGCGGTGCGGTCAAATCGCGGGACTGCACCACCGGTTGGCTCAGCGCGTCGAGCGTCAGGAGCGCCTCGTTGTGGGTGACATGTTTCTGGGCCTGTGCGGCCGCCAGCAACGGGAGGGCAAGACGTAAGGTCTCAGACATGACGGACAGCCTTTCGCTCATAACCGCGCCCCGTGCGTTGGGAGAGCTGGGCAACGGCAAAATGGATTTCACCGAGTGTTCCGCCGAAGTCGGCAAGTTCCTCGGCGCCTGGATAAAGGACAGTCGAGCTGCCGGAGGTCAGCGTGTGCAAAACCGCACCCTGGTCAGTCAGGATGTCGATATCATAGGCTTCAAACTCCTCGCCGAGCGGCACTTCGGCCTGTTCCCAGCTCAGCCCGCTGTCCCGCGTCTGGCGGATCCAGCTAAGGACGATGCCTTCCCCCGTCCGCCTGGCCTTGAGGTGAACCGGGGCCAAGGGCCTGGCCGCCCGCTGGGTACTCGCGTGGCTCACTGCCACCGCCGCCGGATCGTCCAGCGCCCGCCCCTCCGGCACAATGCGATAGTTGAGGCTGAGGCCGGATTGATCGCTGGAGATTGGCACCAGCGGTGTCCTGTCTTCTGTGAGCAACACAACATTGGCCCCCAAAGCCGCACCGCTCAGCATGTCGGTTTCCGTGCCCCTTTGCCCCCGCAACAAGGTGCTGAGCCGGTAGGTCTTCGGCGCTGTTAGTTCGGCGGTGACAAATTGCAGGATTTCCCAACCTCCGGACTGGCAGCGCACGGCCATCGCATTCGCACCCGCCAAAACGTCGGCTTCAGTCCGGCTTTGCAGCTGGCCGTCAAGGAGCGCGACCTCCAGAGCGTTTGCGCGGTCAAACACCCACATCGGCCCCGGCACCAATGGCGCGGCCAGGGTTCCGATACTTGCTGGCGCGGGAATGCTCATGATGGCTGCAAAACCGGCCTCCGAGGCGCTGCGCATCACAGTCAGCCCGCCCGGCCAGGGTTTGGCGTAGGCCGCAATGCGCACGGCATCGTCCGGATCGCTGGCGTTAAGTTTTGGCAGGTCCAGAAACACGACATAAGGCGGGCTCAAGTCGGAATTCTGGTAGCCGCCGCCGGGGGCATCCGGACCGCCTGCAGACGGCGACAGCTCCGCCGTCATCCGCACCGCCTCAATCCGCCGGATCCCGGTATCTTCAATCGATGTCACGCGCACGGCGAGCGGCGGATCAAATGTGGCGGTCGGCGTTCCGCTCAAGGCAATGACGTCGCCCGGCTCCAGATCGATCCGGTCAGGGCCGACGGCAAACGACAGCCGTTCGCGTTCCGACCAGATCCGGTGAAGACGCCGGTCGGCCGCTATGCTCAAGGGTTCGGGCATGGAGCATACCGGCAGGATCTGCGTTTCCACCTGGCGGCTGCCGCCTTCCAGTCTGCGGGACGCGGACACCCGGCGGCGGAAATCGCTGACCGGATCATCCGCCCCGAAGCGGACTTCAGCGGAGAGTTCGCTCGCCTGTGCTCGTGTCCGCGAAAGAAGGCTGTTCTCCGCCCCCGGGTCGGCAAGGTCATCCGCGTGAAGGGTGGTCACTGTTTCCGGCAGAACAGTCGAAAGCTCTAAGTGCGTGCCCCGGTCAGAGGCCTGACCGGAGAACGCGGTCAGCACGGGCTCCAGCACATCGCGGGCGCTGACAGGGCCACTCAAGGTGTACCCGTCGAGGCTTCCGGCAAGACCAAAGACCTTTACATCTTCATCTGATATCTCGTAGTCGGCGAGCACCGCCTTGCACAGGCCTTGAATGGAAATGCCGCCGAGCCGGCCGGAGAGCCAGTGCCCGAGCCGCCAGTTGCCCCCATCGGCCCAGACGTTGGAGAACATCGGAAAGGCTGGAAAAGGGCGCGCGTCCCAGGTCCAGAGATAGATCCCGTCCGGATCGACCATCGGCCCGCCATAGACTTGAGACACGGGATTGTCGCCCGCATCAAATTCCGGATGGCTGTTAGACCACCAACTGAGCGAGGCTTCCAGCGCCCGGCGCTGGCTGACATCATCGCGAAAGCCGCGCGAGAAGTAGGGAAAAGCGCTTTCCGATGACTTCGGGTCGACGAAAACATTCGGCTGGTTGGCGCTCCGGTCGATCGCCGGAAAGCCAAGCTCGGTAAACCGGACAGGCTTGGATTGTGGCACCCAGCTGGTCGGGGCTGCGTCCTCAACACCGCCCACCCGCTCGTAATGCAGTTCTTGCCAAAAACTCCAGATGTCCTTGGTGCGGTAGACCCAAGGCTTGTTGTAGACACCATCCGTAATGGCGGTGCGGGTGCCAGTGGCCCGGTCCGCGCTGCTGGCATAGTACCAGTCGTAATATTCCCCGCCCATGACCCCGCCACGCAAGTTCGCAAGGTCATAGCCACTGAAGCCACCGTCCGGATCGCCTTCGTCGCGCAGATCGCTCAAGGGCAGATAGTTGTCGATGCCGATATAGTCGATCTCCGGCGACGCCCAGACGGTATCGAGCGGAAAGCGGAGTTCGGTATCAGAGACCTGATGCGCTCCATATTCGGACCAGTCCGCCGCATAGGAGATTTTGACGTTGCTGCCGACAAGCGCCCTGACGTCCGAAGCAAGCAAGCGCAATTGGTCGGCAAACGGATAATTGCCCCCACCGGCATGCGCGCGGGAGAGGCCGCGCATTTCCGTTCCGACCAGAACGCTTTCCACCCCGCCAGCCGCCTTTGCAAGCGCCGCGCAATGGAGGATATGCCGGCGGAACGACCATTCATCCGGTCCATTGTAGGTAACCGTGCCGCCGCCGACGGAAAAATGCGCTGCCGAGGCCGTCCCGACGAAACTTGCGACATCCGCCGCAACCGGGCCCACCGGAACGATGCGCCCCCGCCATGGATAAGGGGCCTGCTCGGCGTCTCCATAGGGGTCCGGCAGATCGTTGCCCGGTGGTACGTCCATCATGATGAACGGATAAAGCAGCACCTTAAGACCGTGCGCCTTCAGATCCTGAATGGCTGCGATCACGCTGCTGTCCGACGGTGTGCCGCCATAGGCAGGCCGCCCGTCGATGCGTGACACCTCGTCGGCCTCGTCCCGTTCAAGCCCGGCAACACGCCAGACATCACCCACAGTGACCGTGCCATTGGCTTCCACCTTCGGCCGGATGGTGCATGATCCGGCGCGCAGGTCATCTCCGAACCAGGCGACAACCAGCGCTACGCGCTTGAGATTGGGACACAGCGCCAGCAGTTCCTCGATGGATTCGTTCCAGTCAGAGGTGCTCGCAACCATATGCCGGTTGATGGGCCGCTGCTCGCCGGGCCCCAACACCTCGGAGACCACACCCGGCGCGTAGGCGAACTCCCCGGCGCCTGGAATGATCGTGATTGCCCGGACCTGGTTTTCCAGCGGCTCCACCACTCGGATGACCTCGAAGCTCAGTTGCGGCAAGCGGTTGCCGAAGGGCTCCAGACCCAGCCGTTCGAAGACCACATAGGCCGTGCCCCGGTAGGCGGGCGCCGTGTCCTGAAGCGCGGCAATCAGCGGATCGGGCATCTGATCATCCGACCCGTAATAGACCCGGAAGGTGATTTGCCGTGTGTCGAGCTCCTTGCCGTCCGCCCAGATCCGGCCGACGCGGGCGATTTTTCCTTCGCACAGGCCGACCGCGAAATTGGCGAAATAACTGTAGGTGGTGACGGTCGCGGCGCTGCGGCTGCCGCCCGCCTTGCCGCCCTGCTCTTCCGTGGTGACGACTTCCTCGAAGTTGGTCGCCCAAATCAGCTGCCCTGCAAGGCGCACCCGGCCATAGACCTTCGGGATGGAAGCGCCCTCGCTGGACGATTGCACGGAAAGATCCGCCAGGCGGCTGCCTTCAATGTCCCGTGAAGTCCCACCGCCAAACAGGGACTGATCGATCAGATTTCCGGCAAGCGAACCCGCCGCCTTGCCGATCACCCCGCCAATACCCCCCAGCCCAAAGGCGGCCCCGGCGGCTTTTCCCGCAGCTGCCAGCACAAGCGTCGCCATTAGACAGTCTCCTTCGGAAAGGTAAAACTTGCTGCGATCCGCCGCTGCCAGCTTGGCACAAGCGGGCTTTCGATCACTCCCACCCGCTCATAGGCATGGATGAGACGGGGGGCGTCTTGAAGCGGAGCACTCAGGATGCCGACATGTTTGGCCGGCATGCCGTCCCGCCAGCGGAACACAAGCACATCGCCGGGTTCAGTGGCCTCCGGCGCGATCTCCAAAAGCCAGCGCCGTCCAGCCTCAAGCAGCGTTTCGCGCCCGCCGGTCTCCGCCCAGTCCGCCGAATAGGGTGGTAAGGCCTGCGGCTCCGCGCCATAAAGCGCGCGCCAGATGCCGCGCAGGAGACCAAGACAATCGCTGCCTGCACCCCGGCAGCTTGCCTGATGGCGGTAGGGCGTTCCGATCCAGCGCCGCGCTTCGTCAAGAACCGCCTTCCGGCCGGTCCCCATAGCGTCACTCGACACGGGCACTGCCATCGTTGAGGCCAGTGTTCCGGCTCGGATAGGACAAGGCGAAATCGCTCCCCGGCATGTGCGGAAATCCCTGATAGTTCAAATGATTGGCAAACTTTGTCTGGCAGGTTTCCAGATCCTTGGAACAGCCCGCCCGGACCTCGATTTCCGTTCCGGGTGCAAGTGCCTCGGGTGCAGGCTGAAACAGCGACAGAACCGACACCGCACCTTCCTGTCGGTGACTGGCAACTTCCGATGCAAATCCGGCAAGCGGCCCGGTCAGGACCTTGACCCGGCCCCGGCTGAACCAGCCATTTGCATAGGTCTCCAGCCCGGTGACGCGGAGCCATTCGCGTTGTGCGACTGTTACCGTGGCCGTTGCCTGATACGCCGGGTTGGTCAGATCGACCTTGCATCGGCTGTCGCCCAGATCCGCATCGCAAATGCGGGCAAACACCCGTCCCTGCCGGCTCTCCAGAAGATGCGCCAGCCCCCGGAGCTCTGCCCGGAACACCGCCCCTGCACGGCCGACCTCGCCGATGCGGGCGCGCCTCAGCAAGACATGATCTGACGGCGTCTGCCAATTGACCCAAAAGACCCGGACGTCCGCATTGTCCCACAATCCTGCTTCCAGATCCGTCTCCAAAAGCGCCGTGCTTTCCAGCGTTCCGGAGACATCTCCGCCCCCGGTGGCAAATTCCGGCCCATCGCTCATCGCCGATGGTGAAAGGCCGTTTTGCGGCTGGCACACAACGCCTTCCACGCTCAAAGCCCGGTCGTGATCGGTAAACCCGAGCCGGACACCATCTGCGCGCGTGACGATCCAGCAGGTCGCAAGGGTGGTAATCCGGCCCGCAAGATGCGCGGCCAGATTCGGTGGCAGAGTTTTCATGTCAGATCCGTGACTATCGTTGGTCATTTCGTGGAGAAAACGCAACTAATGCGCTTGAACCAACAAGTGTTTCTCGATCGCGATCACATTTTCACACCGCGTAATACAACCGTCACAATTTGTTATCAGGGTGAGCTCAAATAAAACGAAATAAATATACAAGTGCACGTGGTAAATGCTGCGGGATCACAACGGTTCCGCAGCCCCACACTTTTGCATACTGCAACAAATCACCATGATATTTATTAACAAGACTAACTACTCCAGACGGATACTAGTATCCAACAAATCTGAGCGGGCACTCATATCCGGATCTCGACCAAGGGGATCGAGGGAATATCGCCGGCCTCGAAATGGGTCAGGCTGAGATCCAGGCGGTCCGTGTCGAACCGGACAGGAACGTCGAACAGGAAACCGGCCGTGACGGAATTACCTACGGGTGGCGCTTCGGAAAACACGATATCTCCCGTCGACGCATCGACCTCAAAGTCTATCCCGGCGGTCTGTTCTGCTCCGGCCACGGCTACCCGCACGCTGCTTACAACCGGCAATCGGATGGCCCGGTGATAAGCCAAATCACCGCTCCCGTATGTCTTGGTCAAGGTAAACCGGACCGTGCTGCCGTCTCCTTCCCCGATGGACTGATTTACGGCTTGAGGCGGATTGCCCGCCATCGAGCTCGCATGATCAAACGGATCACGCAGGCGGAAGCCGTATAGCCGGCCGCGGGCCTTCTCAAACAGGGCCAGGATCGCCCTCAAGTCCGCGAGCGATCGCACACCGGTTGCCGCATCATAACGGCGGCGGCTGTCGGCCCAGCGGGCATTGCGGGTTTCATACCCGGTCGCAAGCGGAACAACTTCAGTCCGGCGCTCCGGCCCGCCGAGTGCTCCAAAGGCAATACTTCCCGGAAAACTCTCATTCAGAAAGGCGTCCATGAAAATCTCCGTCGCAAATCGGACTTTGATTGATCTGTCTCAAGGTGTTGGGAAGCTGGCGGCGGCACTTTGGGGGCCTCTAAAGGAGGCAAAATAGAATGAGTCACGTTCCTCACGAACTGCATGAAGAATTCCCGGACGCGGCAGACGCGCTCCACACATTGAAGACCACCGATGCCCATTTCGCCCGCCTGGCCGAAGAGTATCACACCATCAACCGCGAAGTGCACCGCATCGAAACCGATGTGACACCTGCATCCGATGAAGTTCTTGAAGACCTGAAGAAGAAGCGCCTTCACCTGAAAGACCAGATTGCCGCCATGCTTGCGGCTACGGCAAACGCCGGTTCCTGAGCCCCTCCTTTTCAGGCCGGTGTTAGAGCCCGCGTCGTCCCCGTCCGACGGCGCGGGCCACCATCGCCGAGACCTGAGCTTCTGACCGCCGGAAACTTTCGGCATCCTGCGCAGTCACATTTATCTGCACTGATGGCATGGGGGACCGGCCGCCCTCCGCGGACCTGACCCCCAGGTGCCCATCCGCCCCTCTGGCAAGGGGCAGAATTGCTTCCGGACCTGCTTCGCCCATCAAACCAGACACACCATTTCCCATACTGAACAGCGCCGGAGCGCCGACCACCCCGCCCTTGGCAAACGGGATAATTGTGTCGAAGAGGCTGCCTGCGGCCTTTTCCAAAGGTGCGAGCGCTGAATTCAGCACCCGGGAGGACGCGGACAACGCGATCTTCTTGAAGACGCTTTCGAGCGATTTGCCATCCACAAGGGCCGACTTGAGGCCGCCCACAAGACTGCGGGAGATGTTCTGCGCACTGCGGTCTATCTCCATCATCTTCGTCCGGAACTCCTCGAGATCCGCTAGCGGGACATCAAGATCCAGATCACGGTCAGTCATGAGGTTTCCCTTCCTTCTAGTCTTCGGCACGGCCGCATGTTGCCATGTCCGGATGGGTTCTGATCAGCCGGTCCAATTCGGATCGTTTGAGGCCATCAGCCGGACATCCGAAGCCCAAAACAGCCTCAAGTTCCCGCGGCGTCGCTGCCCAAAACTCGGCCGGCGTCCAAGCCCAGCGCGTTGCAATTATCCGCAAGAGATCCGCCCAGGGCAGCATTAAGATGCTTCCGCCAACGGTTCGTCGTCTTCCGTAGACGAGGCACCAAAGGCAGCCGTCAGGAGATCCGCCGTGATCGCGGCAAAACCGCCGACACCGCCAGCGGCCTGCATCATCGCCACCTGATCATTGGTGACATCGTGGCCTGCACCTCTCAAACCGGCCCCCAACAAAACGATCATGTCGGAAGCAGACAAGCTGTCCGGTGAAAACCTCTGAAGCAAGGCTGGAAGGCTCTCGCACTTGTAGGCTGCCTCCAACTCGGCCAACGCGCCAAGCGTCAGGACCAACGTCCATGTCCGGCCATCGAGCTGGGCGGAAATCTCTCCTCGGAACCTGTTTGGCATCTGATTTCTCCTCGAATTGCATCCCTCAGACGGCTGTAAAGCTCACCTGCCCTGCGGAGGACAGCGCCAGTTCGAAAGTCACCTCGCCATCGTGGCGGCCGGCATATTCCAGGCTGGTGATTTGAAACTGGCCGTCCAGCGTTCCGAAATCCGGAACGACAGCTTGCCAGGGCCGGATCGCACCATCGAAAAAAAGCTGGCGAACGGCGGAATCACTTTGCGCATCCCTAAATAGACCCGAACCGGACAGGCTTGCCGCTCGGGTTCCAGCCCCTTCCAGAAGCTCGCGCCAGCGGCCCGCGCTGTCGGATGTGGTGATGTCGACAGTGGTGGCATTGAGCGCCACTTGCCGTGCCCGAAGGCCCGCCACGGTGACGAACGTGCCGTTCGATTCAGCATCAAGTTTCAAGAGCAGATCGCGTCCGCGCTGTGCGCCCATGGCGTTCTCCTGTCAGAAGGTCAACTCAGGTAAGCGGCTCGGTGACCGCCCTTAAGGAACTCGAAGCCCGATATCCCCGTCCGTCGCGCAGCTTGCGGCTGAGCACGTTCGTAATGGTGAGGTTCACAAGCCTGTTTCCGGTCAATGACACGGCTCCTGTCATCAGGACCTCAGCCGCACGGCCTGCAGCCTGGGCCGCTTCGTCCCGGCTGAGCCTTCGGGAGAACACGCTTAGGGCCAGTGAATGCACCATACCCTCGCCAATCTCCGTGAGCAGCGGCCGGGTCTCAACGCTTTCCAGCACGAGGTAGGGAAAGGTATCTGCCCGCGGCGGTGTTTCAAAAATCCGGTCCGACCCCAGCAAACCGGACAGAACGCCATCGGCTTTGAGCAGAGAAAACAAACCGGCGCGCAGGGCCGTTTGAACGTCGGAAAGGCTCATGGGCTTTCCTCCTCTGTCTCACATAGAAGTTCCCGTCTCCGGCCCGTTGGATCGCAGACCGACAAAACCCGGAAAACGCGGGTACCAGAAAGGATCCGCCAGCCGCCAGCCAATCCGGAAAAGGGCCGCAAGCGGATCTCCCAGGTTTTGGAACTTGCCGTCCGGCTGTCCGCGAAGCGCTCGCTCTGACTTTTCAGGCGAAGCGCGGCAAAGACAGATCCGGCAGCTTCGTAAGTGGTCGTTATGTCCCCCGAAGCGGATCGGGTCTCCAAAGGCCGCTGCAAGATCACCGGCACACGGTAAGCCCCGGCCCTCATAAGAGCGGCACCCGGACGGTGGACAAAAGCCGGTCGAGCCCTTGCGGCAGGCTGGCAATTGCGAGATCCGTTCCGGCCTCCCGGTGTTCGAACCAATGCCCGGCCAGAAGGCGCACGGCCTGCCGGAAGTTTTCAGGAACATCTGACGCGGTCGCGCCATATCCGGCTGTGAAATCAATTTCAGCCGCCATCATGTCGGAGGCAGGAAGCCCGGCCCCGAGCTTGATCTTTACCCGTTCAGGCTGTGTGGAGCGGTCGAGTTGCCAATCAGAAGGCTGGAGTTGGGACGCATTTCCATCGCGATCATAAACCGTGATCTGATCAACGGACTGCACCGGCGACACGGGCAGCCGGACAATGCGGCCAACCGGCCAGCCGTCCAGGTAAAGTCGCCAGGACTGGGAAATCAGAGCACGCCGGGTGGCCTGTTCGATGTGGGTGCGGGCGGCCTTGAGAAATCCTGAAAGGCTGCTGTCCTCTTCGCTGCCGTTCAGCCGGAGATGCGCGCGCATTTCCTCGACCGCCACAGGTTCAGTGGCCGGATCATTCAAACGGATCGATGTCATGGGTGTTTCCCAAAAAAGAAGGCGCCGCAGGTCCAAAGGAGTGCGGCGCCAGTCTGGGGAGGAACGACCCTCATCGTTCATTTGAAGATGTGGGTCTGCTAGGTAAGACTTACAAGGCAAGAAAACGTGAGCCCTGCGTGACCTGTTTTATGCGGAGAACATCAAAAGCTTGATCGCGTCATAATCCTGAACGCCGCCGCCGACCCGTTTAGTGGTGTAAAACAGCACATAGGGCTTTGCAGAATAAGGATCACGCAACAGACGCACGCCCATACGGTCCACCACCAGATAGCCGCGCCGGAAATCGCCGAAAGCAATTGCGGGGGCGTCATTGGCAATGTCCGGCATGTCTTCAGCTTCCGTAATCGGGAAATTCAGCAAGGTCGCCGCCCCGTCCACACCGGCAGGCGGCTGCCACAGATAAGTTCCATCGCCGTCCTTCAGCTTGCGGATTTCGCTCTGCGTCTTGCGGTTCATGACGAACCGGCCGTTTTGCCGGTAGCCGCTCTTCAAGGAATAGATGAGGTCAATGAGCGTATCTCCGGCATCCGATGCCGGGAACGCTCCGGCTGTGCCGGTGGGCATCGTGCCGAGCGAACCCCAGGTCCAGCTGCTCTCGGCAACACGCGGTGCCTGGAGGAAGCCGAGCGGCTTGTTGACGCCATCGCCATTGACAAAGGCCGCTCCCTCCTGTTCGGCAAAGGCGGCTTCGACCTCTTCCGCGATCCACTGATCCATGTCGACCGCCGCATCATCCAGCAGGGTCGATGTCGCGGCGGGCATCGCATAGAGTTCCATCGCCGGGAATGTCAGCTCAGCCAGTTGCGGGCTGTTCGTCTGCGGCCGTGCGGCGGTTTCGCCAACCCACCCGGACTGCGGGCCGGTTACAGCGAACGGTTTCTTATAGGTCGAGGACGAGACCTGCCGGTTGCCGGAAATCGCCCGGATGGGAGAGACCTGCGACAGGCGGCGCATAATCCCGGCTTCCGTTTCCTCCGGTACCAGATAGCCGCCATCCGGATCAGATCCGGCCGACAGGGCTTTGACTTCCAGCGGACGCAAGGGCTGTTCCCGGCCGGAACGCACATAGGCCTCAAAGGCTGCCTTGTGTTCCAAGGCCGCCGATGTCGTTTGGCGCGGCCCGTGCCTGCCGATCTGAGGGCGGCGGCTTTTCAAGGTCAGATCATCCAGACGTCGCTGTGTGGCGTCGAGGGCTGCATCCAGCCGGTCGAGTTTTTCCAGCGAGATCACGTCCGCACTGCCCCGGCTTTCAATTTCCGCAAGGCGCGCATCATTGACCGCCCGGTAGCTCTCGAAAGTCCGGAAGAACACGTCAAAGGTCCGGGCAACGTCATCTCCGCCTGAGGTATCGGCGGTTGGAGCAGCCGGAACTGGCGGCATTCCGCCGGGCATGTCCGCCTTTGTTTCCAGCGGCAGGTCATCGGGCGTCCAGTCTGAAGGTCCTGTCATCACAAATACTCCCTTGATCCAATGTGCGGTGTGCGTGGGGTTGATGTGTTCGGAGGCGGTGTCAAAAGCCGGACTCGTGCCTCGTCGACTTGCGGGAAAGTGACGAGGGAAACCTCCCAGAGATCGATGTCTTGCAGGACCCGGCCAGATCCGCGGTGCGGTCTGCGGGCGGTGCGCGCCTTGAAGCCGATGGAAAGCCCGGAAAGAGCCCCTGCCCGGATCAGGTTCGCCGCCTCGAAGGCTGCGACAACGCCCGGGGCAAGGTCCCCTTCGGCCCATAGCCCGTGTTGTGTTTCCATCAACCGCGTCCAACGGCCGAGCGGGCGGGCCGGATCGTGCTGCCACAACAGCGCAACGCGTGCCGGCGGACGCTGTCGGAGCCTCCTCCGGAACGCACCTGGCAGAACCGTGTCGCCAGTGCCATCCGGCTTGCCGAAGACGCTGGCATAACCGGCAATCCGCACCGGGGCCCTTACGGCTCCGGCCATCAAGCACCGCCTCCACGAGCGGGTTTGACGTCTTCCCTCACCTGAATGGCCAGATGAAACAAACGGCCCGAAAAATCCCGGAAAACCGGCAAATGCTCGGTCCGGTGACCGGATGCCTTGGCGCCAAACCGCTGCAGCAGCGTTGTTTTCGAGCTGCGGGCACGGCACTGCGGTCTCCCGCAGTTGAGGGAGTTGCTTTGAAGGCTCATTCTGCCCTCCTTGATCAAGAATTAGATTCAGCCCTCTTTGTTTCAGGGCGTCTGCTACCCGAAAGGCGCATTCTTTAGAACGTGCCGCCCCCGGACCTGATCCGGGGCCTGTTCGGGCTTGGTGCCGGTTCAAGACCGGGACGGCGGCAGTCGAAATCCTTGGGTTTAAAGCGTTCCGAGCTCGGCCAGATAACGGTTCAGCCGGGCGACCTCGCTGACAAAGTCGGAAAAGCGCTGATTGGACAGGGCGAGCTCGCGGACGAGCACGAGGCCGATCAAGGTCGCCGTCGCAGCCCACAAAAACAGCGCGAGATGGGCCAAATCCCCGCGCGCCATGACGTGAGTGGTCAAGTCTTCAATCATCCTCAGCCTCCCCTGGAATGCCGCTCCGTGGGCCGTAGCCGACGGCCTGGCGCTTTTCGTCGTCCGACAAGAACGCAGCCGCACCGACGCGCCGCCACAAGGCCTCCCGCTCCGACGACAAGGCCTCGATCGCATCAAGATCCGGCTCAAGGCGCAGGCCGTCGCCAAAAGCTGGTCCCAGCCAGCTGGCAAGATGGCCCGCCGTCCGCCGCACCAGCGGCAGGACCGCCCCGCGCCACAACGCCCGGCCGGCCTCCTGATAGTTGGCGTAGGTGTTGTCGCCCGGAATGCCGAGCAGCATCGGCGGCACCCCAAAGGCCAGCGCGATTTCCCGTGCGGCCTGGTTCTTCGCCTCGATGAAGTCCATGTCCTTCGGGGTCAGTCCCATCGGCTTCCAGTCGAGCCCCCCTTCCAGCAGCAAAGGCCGTCCGGCGTTGCGCGCGCCTTGGTAGCCGTCTTCCAACTCGGCCTTGAGCCGGTCGAACTGATCGCTTGTCAGATTGAGCGCATCGCCCGCCCCATAGATCAATGCGCCGGAGGGCCGGGCGGCATTGTCGAGCAGTGCCTTGTTCCAGCTTGCTGCCGCATTGTGAATGTCGAGCGCCATCTGGGCGGCTTCAACCGGTGCAAACCCATAATGATCATTCAGCGGATGAAACAGCTTCAGATGCCGAACAGAAGCTGCCTCTTCTCCGTCGTCCGCTTCTGCAGGCAAGCGCACGGTGCGCCCCGCGACGGTGTAGTCGAAGGCCTCCGGCCAGCCATGTGGTCCGGGTACCACCTTCACCCGGTCCGGCCGCAGCGCATAAAGCTCCCGCGGCACGCCATTGACCGGCACCTGCTCCAGATAGGCATTACCGGAGACCAGCAGATAGCCGTAAAGCGCCTCCAGAAAATCAGCGCCGGTTTCATGGGCATTGGGCCGGGTGAGAAGTGCCAGCAACGGATGCTCCGACAGCTCACTATCCCCTTCAAAGAGCAACAGAGGAACAGCGGCCGCAGTCTCAGACAGCAGCCGGACCGCGCGGTGCACCACGGGGTTTTTCGCAAAACCTTCCCGCGCCAGAGCCGCATAATCGCGCGGGCTCCAGACCGGCTGCGCAGTCCCCTGGATCGCAAGCAGAGGCCCGGTGCGGGAGGCTTTTTCCTCAAGTGCCGCTGCGGGATCTACACCCCAAAGTGATTCAAGTGCCTTTCTTAAGCGCATGAAATATTGATCCTTTCCGCGCCTGTTAAAGCGCTGAGTCAAGGCTTTGAGAAACCGATTCAGGGACTTGGCAAACGGATTCAAACGCGCCGCTTCGCACCGACGCCAAAGCTGCTATTCTTTGCTCCCTCAGGAGGCAGAGCGTGAGATGACCAATCAGAACGTGATTCAGATCGAACGCGGTTTTCCGGTCGCCCCCGCTGTTCTCTGGTCACTCTGGACCGAGGCTCAGCATCTGTCCGCCTGGTTCGGACCTCACATCTCTTTGGAACCACGTGCGGGCGGTGCGTTCTGCGAAGTCTGGACCAACGAGGGCCGCCAGACGGTCACTTCCGGTACCATTGTCACATTCGATCCGCCCAAAACCCTCGCCTGGACTTGGGCGGATAACGATTGGTCTGGGGCGACGCTCCTTACACTGTCGATCCTCGCTGAGCGCAACGGTGCGCGTCTCACCCTCGTCCACAGCGGCTGGCACAATCTTGCCGAAAACGCGTCCGGTTCTTTGCGTGACGCCCACGCCGCCGGGTGGACCATGCATCTGACCAACCTTGAACGCTATTGCCTGACGCTGCTCGGCAAGTGAGGTTGCAGAATGAAGTGCAAGCCACTGTTCAAAAAGCCGTTTGGAACCACGTCTGTTTTTCCGGATAACCTCTGCCTCTCCGCTGTCCCGGACTTGATCCGGGACCATCTCCGAAGCAACTCAGGCCCCGGATCAGGTCCGGGGCGGCGCAGTGGGGTAGTCTAAAGCCCCCGCACTTTCGGCTCCGCCTTCGGGCCCAGCATCAGGTCCGAGACCGCCCAGACGAGGGCGTCGAGCCGGTCGGGAGAGCGTTTGCTGGACAGCCCACCCGGGCCGAAGTCGGCCATCTCGTCTTCCAGCTCGGGAAACGTGCCTGCATGGTGCACCTTGCCCTGATCGTAGAGCATGGCGACCGGTTCGGCTCTTGAGAACTTGCCCCGCGATGCCCGCACTTGTTTCACCGGCACCGATGGATCCGCGCTCGCAATCACTTGCGCGACCATGTCGCCGCCCTGATTGACCTCGGCGATCAGGCAATCGGCCTTCAACCCGTGCCAGAGGCCAATGGCGGCTTCTGCCCAGTCGGCGGGTTTGGCCGGACGGCGGCTGCGGTCGGCGAGAACATAGGCTTTGCCGTCACTGCCGAGCCCCGCGGCGACAATGCCGCAAGCGTCCGACTTGGCCGTTGCCGTCACCGGCGGGTCGATCGCAATGACGATGCGCGTCAGATCCTCCGGTGCTGCTGCGACCCTTGCGGCCTCCAGTCCATCCCGTGACCAGAGCGCATCCGGCCGGTCCTCGATCAGCTCGCCGTCCAGCTCCTGCCGGCCAAGGCGCGTGCCGCCATATCGGCCGACCACCGCCTCCAGAAAGCCCGGCGCCAGAAACAGCGCATTGGCCTTGGTCGGGGCATGGGTGATGGCGGTCCCCGCCTGTTTCATCAGGCGTTTCAGGAGCGGCACCGGCCGCGGCGTTGTTGTGATCAACTGGCGGGGTTTGCGGCCCAGCCTCAGCCCGAACTGCAACATGTCGAAGGTCTCCTCGGCATAGGTCCATTTGGCAAGTTCATCGCACCAGGCGATGTCGAATTGCGGCCCCCTCAAGGCTTCCGGGTCTTCGGCGGAAAAGGCCTGCGCCACCGCGCCGTTCGGCCATTCCAGTCGGCGGCGGCTTGGCGTCCATTGCGGCCGCTCCGCACCGGGGTGCACGGCCAGAAGTCCGGAGACCCCTTCCACCATCACCTCACGCACGTCTGCATAGGTTTCGCCAACCAGCGCGATCCGCCCGGCAAAGCCCGGTTCGCACCAGCCGTGCCCGAGCGCCCGCGCCCGGATCCATTCGGCTCCTGCCCGTGTCTTTCCGGCCCCGCGCCCGCCCATCAGCAGCCAGACCGCCCAGTCCGGTTCCGGCGGCAACTGGTGCGCATGGGCAAAGACCGGCCAGTCGTAGGTCAGGAATTTCAGATCACCCGGGCTCAAGGCGGCAAGGACCGCCTCAATCCGCCCCAGCTTCGCACAATCGCTCAAGACGGCGCGCAAGTGCCGCGCGCAACTCCTCCCGGTCGTCAAGGTTGTCGCCCTCCCCGTCCGGTTTCACATCCGTTTTCAGGTCCATCAGGGCGGTCAAGGTCTTGGCAAGGCTTGCCAGGGTCTTCACCGTCTTGTCGATTTCCTGGATCCCGCCGGTTGGCGGCCCCGCGCCAGTCTCCTCAAACAGGTCCGCGAGCCGCGCTTCCAGCTGATCCATTTGTCCCGCAAACGCCCGGTAGAGCCGCGCGGCCATGTCTTGCGGGCTTTCCGGCGTTTTCTGCAGCGCCATATCCGCGTCCGGCACCGCCCCGTTCCTTTCGCCCTCTCGGACGGAACAAAAGGAAGAGCCGGGATCGGAGGAGCGTAGCTTTTCAACCCCTTCGGATTCTGAGGTGCGACCGCCTTCGCCGGAGACCCCCGAGACGGTGCGCACCTGCTGCTTCGACTGCTTCCGCCGTTTCCGGTTCAGAGCTTTCTCGCGCTTCAGCGTGTCGGCGAGGCCCTGCCCTGAGAACCGAGCCGTCACGTTCGATCCTCCGCATTCGTTCACTCCGGTTTCCTCCAGGCACAAAAAAACCGGCGAATGCCGGTTCCAAACTGCTGACATACTCAACTGATCGTCGTCACGGCATCCAGGAGCCGACCCTTGCGATTGCCTCGGGCCTCGGCCATTGTGAAAATGCATGCCCTAACGGAACCATATCTTGATGCTACGCGCTGTCCTTGTTCTTTTGCCGCTCGTCCTGCTTGCCGCACCACCGGCCCTGGCAGCCGATTATTGTGCGTCGGTCAATTCCAAAAAAGGCTGGCAGTCGCTTAACCTGCCAAACGGCAAAATCCGCAAGGTTGCCTATTCCGGCTCATGGACGGTCATCAACGGGCTCTACAAACCCGTCGGCCCGCGCGGTTACTCCGGCAAGGACGCTGCCGCGCTCGGTCCGCTTTACGGCTACAAGTTCGATCAATCTTACGCCTTTGGCGAAATGCTGGTGCGCGACCAGGCCGGGCGGATCGTCCCTTTCGCAGAGTTTGCAGCCCTTGCGCTCAACACGAGGGATCCTGCCGGCACATATGCGTTCCGGATCAACGACAAGGACGTTGCCCTTTGGGACAACAAAGGCATCATCAAGGTCTGCGTATCCATGCGCTGATCCAATCGGGTTTTCCGAAGGCACAAAAATACCGGCGGCTGCCGGTTGATAGAGACACAGATCGGTTTGCTGTCTGGGCACCTGTCTCGCTGCGACCACTGTGCCGCCCCGGACTGGATCCGGGGCCTCGTCGCTTTCGCGGCCCAACCTGTGATCCCGGCATAGGTCCCGGCTCAAAGGCCGGGACGGCAACTGGACCCAGTCATCGGATTGAAGCGGACGTTGGTGGCAAGACCAAAGGTACGCCTATCGCCCCCCCGCGGACCTGATCCGGGGCCTGCCGTCAATGCTCCGGTCCCGGCTCGGAGGCCGGGACGGCAACCAGCCGGACCTCTCTCAAAAACTTATCCACGCCCGGCGCGCCTGTGAGACACTGCGGCCCATACGGCTGAAACCGGCTTTGCGGCAGCGGGACTTGGATAATCTGCCATCCTCTGACCCTCTCCGCTCGTTTTGCTTCCTCAACCCATTCGGCTGATGCGCCCAACAAAAAAGGCCTCCACGCAAATGCCGGAAGCCTCAACCGATCCGCAACTCTGGGATCATGACAAAACCATGCCACATCACCGTCACGGTGTCAAGGAATATTTTCCTATTTTTGTACGTGACGTATCAGGATCCTGACAAAATCGGTGAAAATTCAAGAAAAACAAATGGCTGATTGGGATGTAGAGGTTGATGCTGTCGAAGAGACTATCGCTTCCTATTTTGACGACGATCCAGACGGGTTCTCGCTTCCTGGACACGAGGTTCGTTTATTAAATGTGAGTATAATTCATCGCCTGCGAGGCCTGAGAGACCGCTCTTAGTCGTTTCGCTCCGATGAAGCGTTAGAAAGTCGAATAATAGGCGCCAAGTGAATTCAATCTGTTCATAGGTTTCCTCGAAATCATCCAAGGTGTAGACAAATGTTTTATCGAGGAGGAAAGCATGCCCTTCTCTTGGCCACGCGCCGTTCAATGCTCTAGCGTTGTGAATGGCGTGGTCTTTGGATGATATCCATGTAACGACGTTCTCATGGTCTCTGAGAATACCCCAATGGCCATGGGCTATATCAGCTCGTGTTCTTTCTGTTGTTCTCACAACTAATAAAATGGCTTCGAATAACTCCTTCATCCTGTCATCGAGGATGTGTTCTGCGGCAGCCCATATGGCGTCTCGCTGAGCCCGCCCTGTTCTAAGTGTAGTAAAAACAGCTGTTGTGGCTGGACTTTCAGCGTTAAGAAGTACGCCAAGAATTGTAGCCATGTGATGCTCTACATATGGCCACATCGATAGACACTTACCTATAGCGGCAAGAAATTCCGGGCGTTTGTTTATTGCTCGGGCGCCGACTTCATAAGCTGCACCGCTGTAGGTGGGTAGAAGAGGTTTTCTTGCCATGTCAGATACCGAAAAAAGCCAGATCAAGAAAAGGGCGATGAGATCCTAAAGCGGATGCCCAAGACGACGCCTGAACCGAAATTTAAGAGTTCATTAACCAAGTCGACTGCAATAAGGAAACTGGGTGGTTCCTCCGCTAAGATTCGCCACCCGGAAGAAGACCGTTAAGCCTTACTTTTTCTTGATGGTCTCAACGATATGAGTACGGGGATTGCCCTTAGCGGTTTTCACCGTTGTGAAGCGCCCCGTAATCGCGCTGCGACCGATTTTGGTCGTGCTCATTTGCGTCACCTCCTTTCACGGGCAGTGGCCCGCGCTTAAAGGCATGCACGCGAGGTGTGATGACGAATCGCCGTACCAGCGGAAATTGTGCCGCTGGCGCTACGCATTGTCGAGTTTCTTCGATTTGGGCCTGTTTATAAACCTGCGAGGCTTCTGCTTAGGCATGTGTGGCTGCGTCAACCCGCCCTTAGGTTAAAGGCTTTCTGCTCCTATTCTTCCGGTTTGCCCGCGCTGGCCCCGCCTGCTAGCGTCCCGTGAGACACACTCTCACCCGAATTCAGAGCCCAAAAATGACCGAAAAGATTGCCCTTGTGACCGGCGCGGCGCGCGGGATTGGTTTGGCGACCACGAAGCTCCTGATCGAGAAGGGCTGGAAGGTGGCGATGGTCGACCGGGACGGGGCGGAGCTGAAAACCGCGTCTGCCGGGATCAACGCGGGGTCGGCCTTCATCTATGATGTTTCTATCTCCGATGACGTCGATGAGATGATGACCAAGATCATCGAACATTTTGGGCGGCTGGATGCGGTGGTCAACAATGCGGGTGTTGCCAATTTCGGGCCGATCGAAGAGGCGGACTTGAGCCTGTGGCGCACGGTGATGGCGACCAATCTGGACGGGGTCTTCATGGTCTCGCAGGCAGCTGTCCCGCACCTGAAAAAAACGCGTGGAGCGATCGTCAATATCGGGTCGATTTCCGGCCTCCGCGCCTCCACCTTGCGGGTGGCCTATGGCACGTCGAAGGCCGCCGTCATTCACCTGACAAAGCAGCAGGCGGCCGAACTTGGCGAATACGGCATCCGCGCCAATTGCGTCTGCCCCGGTCCGGTCCGCACCAAGCTCGCCATGGCCGTGCACACTCAGGAGATCATCGATGCCTATCACGATGCGATCCCGCTGAACCGGTACGGCTCAGAGGCCGAAATTGCCGCGGTCATCGCCTTTCTGTGCTCTGAAGAGGCGAGCTACGTTACCGGCCAGGTGATTGCCTCCGACGGCGGCTTCGACAGCACCGGCGTCGGCCTGCCCGCCCTGCGGACATAAGCCATCCGGTTACCGGTCGCTCAGAAAATGCGCCGCCACTTGGCGTTGGTGCGGCCGGTCGCGGTGTTCAAAGAGATATATCCCCTGCCAGTTACCAAGCAGCATTTCGCCGCCCGAGACCGGGATCGACAGGCTGACGGGCAAAACCGCGGCCTTGATATGCGCCGGCATGTCGTCCGGGCCCTCCAGTGTATGCGTGAGATAGCGCATCGAGGGATCGCTCGCCGGCGGCACAAGACGGCTGAAATAGGCTTTCAGATCCACCTGAACTTCCGGATCAGCGTTCTCCTGAATGAGGAGCGAGCAGGATGTATGCCGAACGAACAGGGTCAGCAGCCCGTCGCCTGCGCCCTTCTCGACAAGCCAGCTGCTGACGGACCAGGTGAACTCATAAAGCCCCTGGCCGGAGGTTTTCAGGGAGAACAGCGTTTGCATGGAAGCCTTCAAAGTCTTCAAATGAGGTGTGACCGGAACCGTTGACCCGACCCCTACCGGTACTTGTCGTGGATGGCGTCATAGGTGCCATCTGTGCGCATTTCTGCCAAGGCTTCATTGAAGGGGCCGATCAGATCCTCAACGCCCTCATAATTCTTTGAAAAACAAAAGTGGAAATCCCGGGTGGTCAGCGCGATGAACTCAAACTGGCCACTCATCCCTTCTCGGCGGATGATGTACTCGGTCGGCTCCAGAGCGCCCATCAAATAGTCGAACCGGCCGGCCGCCAGCATCTTAAGGCCAAGCGCGGTCGTTTGTGCTTCGATGGGTTTGGCCCCCAGGTTCTGCAAAACCGCCAGGCTTTCATATCCCGCCATGGAGGCCACCGGCTGACCAACCACATCCTCAACGGTCTGAATATCTGGCCCCTCATGCGATTTTCGGACGAAAAAAACATTGGTGAAGACACTGATCGGGTCCGAGAAAAGAATGAACCGCTCCCGGTCGGGATGATGGGCGCAAGTCAGAATACCGGCCGCCCGGCCAGTCTCCGCCTCATTCAGCGCCCGCTTCCAGGGCAGGAACAGGATGTTGGCTTCATAGTCCATGCGGCGGAAGGCTTCGGTGGCGACCTCATAATCGAAACCGCGCAGACCGTCCTGCTCCACAGCCATTTCGTAGGGCGGATAATCTTCGGTGACAATGTCGATACGCGGCGTTGCCAGTGCCGGGCCGGACACCGCAAAAGCAAGACCGTTCACGACCGCAACGGCAGCCACTGCGCGCCGGGCGAAGCGCAGCGCTGTCATCGAACTCAGTTCCAGGGCCATGCATTGCCTTTTCTGCTTGTCCTTCAGAGAATCCCTAAATCCCCTGCCCTTAACAAAACCGGAAATTCATTCCTCAACATGTCATTGATTTGATATTGCCCCAACGGTAGCTGACACTTTCCAGATATTTTGATGATTTTACACCTCTTCCTGATTGCAGAGTGGCCAAAAAACATCCAAAAGAGGCACCTTCCTATTGGGAATTTCACCAATGAACGCTTCGAAGCCGAAAATCCTGATTGCCACGCTCGGAACCCGCGGCGACGTTCAGCCCTATGTGGCGCTTGCCGGTGAACTGGTGCGCCTTGGTGCCGATGTCGTTGTGGCGACGGGGCGCGGCTTTGACACGATGATTGGGAAGGTCGGCGCGCAGCCACGTGCGGTTCCGATCGATTTTGAGGCCCTCTTGGGTGACCCGGTGACGCGCGAGGCGATGTTCACCTTCCGCGGCAAGATCAAGGTCGCCCGCACCACCATGGAAGATCAGAAGAAGGTCGTCCGATGTTTGTGGAGGATCGGTCTGGAAGAAAAACCGGATCTGATCCTCTTCAATCTCAAGGCTACGGTGATGACGCTGGTGGCACGGCGGCTGAATGTCCCGGCTTTGCCGACCGCGCTTCAACCGGTCGTAACGCCCACAGGGGATTTTCCGGTCTCCCTGTTTGGATTGCCCGCTCTCGGTAAACTGGGAAACCGTCTCAGTTTTCTGGCTGCCCGCAAGCTCATGGCGCTGGGTCTGTCTCCCATGTTGAAACCGCTGCGCGCCGAAGCAACCGCGGAATTCGAATACCCGGGCGAAATGATCGATGGGCATATGCCGGATGGCTCCAAAGCGCTGTGCCTGCAAGGGTTTTCATCTGCGCTGGTGCCGAGACCGAAAGACTGGCCGGAAACGTCCTGGCTGAGCGGCTACTGGTTCATGCGGCCCGCAAACACCTACATGCCCGCCCGCGAGCTGATGCAGTTTCTGGAGGACGGCCCGGCGCCGGTCTATATCGGCTTTGGCTCCATGCCGAGCCGGAACCCGGAAGATCTGACCCGGCTGATCATGCGCTCACTCACCCAGACCGGACTGAGGGCCATTTTGGCGCGCGGCTGGGGCGGCCTCACCGGGCACACCCTGCCGGAGGTCTTGAAGGACAAGGTGTTTTTGATCGACAAGGCACCGCACAGCTGGCTGTTTCCAAAATGCAGCAGCATCATCCACCATGGCGGTGCCGGGACAACCCATGAAGCCTTGCGCTGGGGCAAGCCCTCCCTTGTCTGCCCGGTTTTTGCCGATCAGCCTTTCTGGGGGCAACGCGTTCATGCAGCTGGCGCTGGTCCGGCGCCGATCAGCCAAAAGAAACTCACAACAGATTTGCTGGTGAAGGCGCTCTATGCGCTGGATGCTCCGGCCTATGCAATGGGCGCCAAGGCCGCCGCCGGCATCATGGCGCTCGAGCCCGGCGCAGAGGGCGCGGCAGAGGAAATCATGTCCCGTGTTCCGGCTGTTGGTGAACGAGCAAAAAGCGCCTGACTTCGTCTGATCTCTGCTTAAAGGCCACCGGGAGGGTCGTAATTCAAGGTGTGCGGCTCAACATGCGTGCGCCGGATGTGCTCATAATTTTCCCGATATTCAGGGGATTTTCGAACCCGTTTGATCTCATCATAAAGGGCTGAAACGACCTCCGGGTTGTTCTTGGCAAAGCCATGTGAAAACAACAGGTAGTAATGCTTTTCTTCCAAGGGCGGTCCTACTTTTCGAACCCGTCCGTTCAGCTCCGGCGTTTGTTCGATCAAGTGATCGGCATGTGCGGTTAGCGCCGCGACACCATCCAGGCGGTCGCGCAGAAGGAGCTGGAACAGTTGACCGAGCCGGTCGGCCTTGAAAACCCCGACACCCTGGTTTTGGAGCATTGTCACAATCGAATAGCCGTAGATAGCTCCAATATCGCCGGACAGATTTTCAAACTCTGACCCAGTCCAGCGGACATCCGATTCTGTTGGAACGTAGAGCGAATAACTGTCTGCGTGCAGAGCTTTTGAGGTATCCGGACGGTTGTCCACAATCGGATAGACCCCAAGGTCCATACGGCTCACCTCGAAGCTGGCCGAAAAACACCCGTCGACGGCGTTCGAACCGGCCTCGTTGAGGCACCGCCTCCAAGGTACGGGCCGGAAATCAACCGCGTAACCCAGGTTTCGGGCCGCCGTCTCTATGAGGAAAATGTCGGCCCCGGTCCCATCCGGCAGTTGCCAGGGAAAGTACTCTACGTTTTCCAGGCCCAAAACAAGTGTTTGCGCCGAGGCTTGCCACGCACTGACGGTCAACATGGCTGCGGTTATCGCGCCCAACACTCGTTTCATGTCACCCCATCGCAGACGTTGCCCTAACCGGTATTCGGAGTGCCGGACCGCCAATGAATGTGTCAGCGCTTCCGGGCTCAAATCTGTTCAGTGATTATTCGGGACACGGCCAAGGGCCTGCAATCGACAAATATCTCAATGGCATTAAATGCATAAACCTCGCCCCGCGATGCATGTTCTGAATCGTGCGGCCAAGCTCATCAAAGATGAGATGCCCCCTTTCCTTTTCACAAGGAGACTGACTAGACTGCCCCTCAGGATTGCCAGAGGGAGAATGTCTCTTGTTTCCAGCCCGCTATACGGTGTTTGCGCTTTGTAGTGCCGCCGCAGTTGTGACCTTCATCCTCAGCTTCGCAGTCAACCCTCATATCCTTTGGGTTTTTGCGGTTTTTGCCGTCCTGACCATTGTCGGCATACTGGACGTCACCCAGACGAAGCATGCGATTTTGCGGAACTACCCGGTCGCCGGCCATTTCCGCTTCATGTTCGAAGCTATCCGCCCGGAGCTCCGGCAGTACTTCTTTGAAAGCAATCAGGATGGTCGGCCGTTCTCCCGCGAGCGCCGCACCATGGTCTATGACCGGGCAAAGGACATCGAAGGCGTGCTCCCCTTCGGCACCGAGCTTGACGTTTATGACATCAACTACGGCTGGGTGAACCATTCGGTCTGTCCGCAATCCCATGGGGAGGTCGAAGAACTGCGCGTCGAGATCGGCGGGCCGGAGTGCAAACAACCTTACTCCGCGTCGATTTTCAACATCTCCGCCATGAGCTTTGGGTCACTTTCCGGCAACGCCATCCTGGCGTTGAACAAAGGTGCCAAGGCGGGCGGCTTCTACCATGACACCGGCGAGGGCAGCGTTTCCCGTTACCACCGCGAAGGCGGCGGCGATCTGGTTTGGGAGCTGGGCAGCGGCTATTTTGGTTGCCGCGCCGACGATGGCGGCTTTGATCCGGAAAAGTTCAAGAAACAGGCGGCCGACCCACAGATCAAGATGATCGAAATCAAGATGAGTCAGGGGGCAAAACCCGGCCACGGCGGCGTTCTGCCCGGCGCCAAGGTGACCGAGGAAATTGCGGAAGCGCGCGGTATCCCGGTCGGCAAGGAATGCATTTCACCAGCGAGCCATTCTGCGTTCTCAACGCCGATGGAATTACTGGACTTCATCAAGACCCTGCGCGAGCTTTCCGGAGGCAAACCTGTCGGCTTCAAACTATGTATCGGACACCGGTGGGAATTCATGGCGGTCGTGAAGGCGATGCTCAAGTCCGGGATCAAACCGGATTTCATCGTTGTAGACGGTGCTGAAGGTGGCACGGGGGCAGCCCCCGTCGAGTTCGCCAACCGGCTCGGCACGCCGCTGCGCCAAGGGTTGGCGTTCGTTCACAACAGCCTTGTCGGCGCAGGATTGCGCGATGACATCCGCATTGGCGCGAGTGGTAAACTGATCAGCGCTTTTGACATCGCCGGAACCATGGCACTTGGCGCGGACTGGGTGAACTCGGCCCGCGGCTTCATGTTCGCGGTCGGCTGCATCCAATCGCAGAGCTGCCATACCAACAAATGCCCAACAGGGGTCGCAACCCAGGACCCGAAACGCCAGCAAGCATTGGATGTTCCGGACAAGGCCACCCGCGTTGCGAACTTTCACCGCAACACCATCAAGTCGCTCGTTGAGTTCACAGCTGCAGCCGGGCTCTCTCATCCAAGGGACTTTAAGCCGGAGCATTTTTATCTTCGAGCTGGTTTGCGGGAAATCCTGCCGGCCAGCGCTGCACTGACCTGGCTGAAACCGGGCGCTTTGCTCGACCCAACCCACGATATTGCGGGGTATTCCACCTATTGGACGATGGCCGATGCCGGCAGTTTCGAACCCGCAAAATCCCTGGAAGTTGCCAAGGCGCAGTATCACCATCACCTCGGTCATCACTAAAGAAAAGGTGGGACCGACACATGGCTAGCCGGATGTTTTAGTCGATATCGACGACTTTCTTTCGCAGCTCGTAATTCCGGCTTCGGAGAATCCATCGGCCGATGTTTTCAGAGATGATCCGGTCCGCTGTCCCGTCGGCCAGCAGTTCGCCATACCGCTCGCTCACATTGTCCTTCAGATTCCGGCAAGGAGAACTCAGCGTAAAACCACTGTGCACAAAGCCATTCATCACGTTCCAGTCCAGCGGCACAATGTCCTCGCCGCCCTGGATGGCGCCAAATTGCGCCTGACCGACGTAGCGGCCATGGATAATGTAATCGATCCGACCAACCAGCAGCTGGTTGACGTTATCCTGGAAAGAGAAATTGTCGGACAACTCCAGAACATTGGCGACATAGGAATCGAAAGGCTCTCCATAGCGGTCTCCGGCGTTTTTCGCGCCATACCTGCCCTTCAGATCCTCCCATACCGTGAATGGGAAGCTCCGGTTGCGCAACGTGAACACAGTAAACGGGTTCTCGAACGCGGGGGTGTCGGTAAAGTCCAAAAACGTTGATCGCTCATCCGTTTTTTTAAGCGACATCAAGAAGTCGATATCGCCGTTTTCAGCTGTTTTCAAAACGCGTTTCCAGGGCCCAGTAAAGACCGCATCAAACGAGACACCGAGTTCCTGAAAGATCATTTTGTTGAGGTCAACGCTTGCCCCAACAATCCGCCCGCCCTCGCGCCAATGATAAGGCGGATAATCGGGGTGTGCGGACGCGGTTACGCGTGTGCAGTTTGGATCAGATGCCAATGCACTGGAGATGCTTGCGAAGAATAAAACCAGCCCGAGGCGGACCGATACCATGACAGTCTCCGACGTGAGGGACGCCTGTACAAACGCACAACAGACGACCTGAAGCAATTCACGTAACGGCAAAACACTTAACACGGCGCAAATTTACGAAAGAGTTTTCGTCTGACCGGCGTCCTACCCATCAACAGGCGGATTAACCCAATCCGATGGCGCGAAGGGTTTTTCAAGAGCACGCTCCACCAGTGAGAGATGATCCTGACCGTAAAATGGATCACCATCGACTATGTAGGTTGGGGACCCAAAAACCTGCTTTTCCTTGGCCCACTCGGAATTTTCCATCAGCTTGTTCTGAACGCTCGGGCTTGCAGCTTCTTCCAGCAATTCCTTGGCGGCGAACCCCAGCTTCACCGCCACAGCCTCAAGAGCGGTACGGTCTGAAAGGTCCAAATCCTCATTCCAATGCGCTTCCAAAAGTCCGTGAGCCATCCGGTCGGTGTCTGGGCCCGTTTCGCCCAGCGCGATGATCATGCCGGAGGCCAGGCTGTAGTCTGCATCATGAAAGGTCGGGCGCTTGCGGATGATCGGCACGGACCGGTACTCGGCCCAACGTTCGATTTCGCGACCGAAGAAATAGTCGACATGTGCCTGTGTCCGCTGGCGGAAGGCCGGACTTCTTTGAGCCACGACGACAGGCGACAAAAGCACTGGCCGATGGACCAAAACCGCGTTGTGATCAGCGCAAATCCGCATGATCTCAGAGGAGCCGAGATACGCAAATGCGGAATGCGCGGAATAGACATATTCGATGGTTGCCATGCCGTAGGGTCTTTCTTTCGGGAAAGGCGGTTCAATATCTGGATTTACCTTTGGTAATTAAAATCCGGTTCAAATCCCGAGAGACAGTTTCGTTGCAAAGTCACTGGCCTCGTGAGAGCGCACGAGAGCGTGGCGGACCAGATCATCGAAATGCCGGGAAAACAGCTGCACGTGACGTGTGTTGGAAAAGGTGAGATAGCGCTGACCCAGATACAGCGCAGCCCATTTTTGACCAAACACCGTAAACGGGGCTGAAAACCGGTCGCTCGCACCAAAAAGATGCAGCCTGAGAGACGGGTAATATCTTTCCAGGGTTTCGCCCATGACCTTCAGCTGCTCCCGGCGCACGGCATCCGGCAAATCCGACCACATGCCCTCGCCCCGGGCAAATGCTTCCAGAGCCTCTTTCGAAACACAAATTTCCATGTCCGATTCTGCGCGGTTCAACAACGCCTGCTGATCGCGTGTACCGGTGATGGCCTGTCCGGGTGTCCGAAAGGTTTCACCAGCATATTCGTGCGCCAGAACGGCCTCTGTCTTCAAGACATCCGGCAGGTTCGCCGGAACATGACGGATCTTGGCGCCCACCGCGTCCCGGTACCAGGCGAGCAAATGCACATCGACCGGATGACGTTCGGTTTCGGCCACTTGAACGGCTTGATCGAGGATTTCCGCAGCCGCGCCCTTGTGCGCCGACAAGCCCAGAAGCCAATCGGCGGACACACTTAGGGCAGATGCGATAGCTGCAAGCGCCTGGCCATTGGGCAGGCGTGGGCTCTCTTCGGACAAAAGCTGGGAAACCGTGGACCGGTCGAGCTCAGCTGCACGCGCGAGGTCTGAGCGGTTCAGTTCCCGCTCTCTGAGCGCCGCGCTCAAACGCTCGCGAAACAGTTCGGCCCGGTCTCTTTTGTCCATGCGGTGTGGGTACCACAGCTGTTGAGGCAAAACCACATCGGTTGCAAAAACCAACAGAGTGTCGTTCGGACTCAGGCGTCAAACACGTAATTCAGACCGTCACATCATCCGGTGATGCAAGTCGAACATGATCCAGAGACTGCCGCCGACCATGATGCAGATCAGAACGGCTGCGAAGGCCAGAAAGAAGAGGTTCTCACCCGGGGTCGACTTGAAATTGACGTGCAGGAAAAACACCAGGTGCACCAGCACCTGGATGACAGCGGCCGCTGCAATCACACCGTAGACCGCCGGTCCGGTGAGTGCGCCCGTCCAGACCAGGCCGAAAGGGATCGCAGTCAGCACAATCGCGAGTGCAAAGCCGGTCAGGTAGGTGCCAAGGCTGCGATGTTCTGTGTGGTCCGTGTGGTCCATGTCAGCCTCCTACATCACACCGGGCAAATAGACGACCGAGAAGATCCCGATCCAGACAATATCAAGAAAATGCCAGAACAGCCCCAAGCGGTTGAGCCGCGAGCGGACCGGCAACGTCAGGCCCTTAGTCATGACCTGACCGATCATCACAAGGATGCCGACTGACCCCATGGCAACATGCGCGCCATGCATCCCGACGAGCGTGAAGAATGCCGAGAGGAACCCGCTGACATCCGGCCCTGCCCCTTGCAGGATCATGCCGCGGAATTCAAGAACCTCCATGGCGAGGAAGCCCAGACCAAGTCCAAGTGTAGTCAGAAGCCAGAGAATGACGGCGCGCCCATGCCCCTTGTCCATGGCCAGACTGGCAATGCCGAAGGTCAGGCTGGAGACCAACAACAACGCGGTCTCGATGGCCGTGTGGCTGAGGTCGAAGACCTGTTGCGAGGTCGGGCCGGCCGCCGAGTTGCCGGACAAGACAACGTAGGTCGCAAACAGCAGCGCGAAAATGACGGCGTCGCCCATCAGGAACAGCCAGAAACCGAACTCCCGTCCGCGAAGCGAATGATGCTCTTCTTCCTCCAAGAGGTCAGCGTCGTTTCGGGTGGCCAGCATTTCACTCATACCGCTCTCCCCGAAAGCGCCATTCCGGACGCAGCCCCGCGCGGTTCAAAGTCGCGCATGTCATGGATGTCAGCCTGAGTGATCCCGGAGAGCCAGGCGGTCTCAATTGCCTCAACCTCGGCCGCAGACATCACATACTCGCTGGTGTCGTCGCAGGCTCGGATCCCGATGCACACCAGACACAAGACCAGCATCAGCACCGCCAGCCACCAGATGTACCAGACAGCAGCAAATCCCATTACGAAGGAGAGCCCGCCCAAAACAACGCCGAGGCCGGTGCTTTTTGGCATGACAATGGGCTCGTAACGCTCCGGCCTCTGATAGGCGGTGCCGCGCATCTTCATTTCATGGAATGCATCAATGTCGGTGACCGTTGGAACGACCGCGAAATTGTACGGCGCGGCCGGAGACGATGTTGCCCATTCCAAGGTCCGGCCGTTCCACGGATCCCCGGTGATGTCGCGGGACGATCCCCATTGGCGCGCGGAAACATAGAGTTGGATGCCGATACAGATGATGCCGCAAAGCACGAAGACGGCGCCCAGCGCGGCAACCACCAGGAAGGGTTGCCAGGTTGGATCCGCGTAATGCTCCATCCGCCGGGACATGCCCATGAACCCAAGAGCATAAAGCGGCATAAAGGCGAGATAAAACCCGATAAACCAGAACCAGAAAGACCGGATGCCCCATTTGGCGTCCAGCTTGAAGCCGAAGGCCTTCGGGAACCAGTAGTTCAGCCCTGCGAAATAGCCGAACAGAGCGCCGGGAATGAGCATGTTATGGAAATGCGCCACCAGGAACGTGGAATTGTGCATCAGGTAATCGGCGGGCGGCAAAGCCAGCAACACGCCTGTCACTCCGCCGATGACGAAGGTCACCATGAAACCGATGGTGAACACCATGGCCGGATGGAACTCGATCCGCCCCCGATACATCGTGAACATCCAGTCGAAGATCTTCACACCTGTGGGCACGGCAATGATCATCGTGGCTATACCGAAGATGGCATTCACATTGGCCGAGGCCCCCATCGTGAAAAAGTGGTGCAGCCAGACCGTGAAGGAGAGCAAGGCGATGCAGGCGGTCGCATAGACCAGCGATGTGTAACCGAAGAGCCGCTTTCTGGAGAAAGTCGCCACCACTTCGGAAAAAATGCCAAAGGCCGGCAGGATCAGAATGTAGACCTCCGGGTGTCCCCAAATCCAAAGCAGGTTGGCGAACATCATCATGTTGCCGCCATCGCCATTGGTGAAGAAATGAAAACCCAGTGTCCTGTCCAGCCAGAGCTGCAGGGCAACCACGGTCAGGGCCGGGAAAGCAAAGACAATCAGGATCGAGATGCAAAGTGCTGTCCAGGTGAACATGGGCATGCGCATATAGGTCATGCCCGGACAGCGGTTCTTGACGATTGTGACGATGAAGTTGATCCCGGACATGGTGGTGCCGGCACCACTTAAGGTCAGCGCCCAGATCCAGTAGTCGACCCCAACGCCGGGGCTGTATTCGATGCCCGAATACGGCGGATAACCGGTCCACCCGGCTTGTGAGAACTTGCCCACCACAAGAGAGATCAGGACTAGCGCGGCTCCTGCCGCCGTGAGCCAAAGACTGACAGAATTCAGGAAGGGAAAGGACACATCCCGGGCGCCAATCTGCTGCGGAACGATCAGGTTGATCAGACCAGTCAGAAACGGCATTGCCACGAAGAAGATCATGATGGTGCCGTGCGAGGAGAAGATCTGCTCAAAATGCTCGGGCGGCAGATAGCCTTCGTTGTTGAGCGAAATCGCCTGCTGGGCGCGCATCATAAGCGCATCGACAAAGCCGCGCACCAGCATGATGAGCGCAAGCACGACGTACATGATGCCGATCTTCTTGTGATCGACACTTGTCAGCCAGTCGGTCCACAGAACTTTCCAGGTGCGCAGGTACGTAATCAGCAGAAAGGCTGCAATCCCGCCGCCAACGGTCACGACCGCCCCGCCCATGGCCACCCAGCTGTAAAAGGGCAACGCGTCTATCGTCAAACGTCCCAGCATCAGGCAGCCCCCCGGCAAATCAGTTCCGCAGCTTCGCTTTCCAGCGGGCCGACAATCGGCGCGTATTTGCGCAGGATCAGGCCAAATAGGTTCGGCTCAACACTTGAATAATAGGCAACCGGATTGGCAACGCTCTGTTTGGCGACTTCCAAATAGGTCTTGGCATCAAGGGCATCCGGCGAACCGGTCACCTTGTCTTTCCAGGCGCTGAAGTCCGCCTCCGTCAGGGCATGCGCCAGAAAGTGCTGGTCTGAGAAACCGTCGCCGGAATACATCGTGTTGCGGCCCTTGAAGGTGCCCGGACCATCGGCAAGCAGGTTCATTTCCGTCCGCATGCCCGCCATTGCATAGATCTGACCGCCGAGCGCCGGGATCATCAGCGAGTTCATCACGGTATCAGAGGTGATTTTGATAGACAGGGGCCGGTCGGCCGGAAAGGCCAGCTCATTGATACTGGCAACACCCAACTCCGGATAGACAAAGAGCCATTTCCAATCGAGCGCGATTGCCTGAACTTCAAAGGCGGGCTTGTCCGAGGCAAGCTCCTTGTAAGGATCCAGCTTGTGCGTGTCGCGCCAGACCAGTGTGCCGAGAACAATGATAATTGCGGCCGGCACAAGCCAGACAACGGCCTCGATTTTCCAGGACCCCTCCCACTCCGGCGTATAGGCCGCGGTGCTGTGATGCCGCGACCGGTAGCGGTAGACAAACAAGAGCGTGAGGAGGATGGCCGGGATGGCAACGATCATCATCAGCCAGAAGGCCGTGAACAAAAGATCGCGCTGCGCAAGAGCGATTGGCCCTTGAGGATAGAGAATTGGGGCTTCCGAAAGCGCACACCCAGAAACGAGGAAAGCGATGGCGGCCGCGGCTCCCAATTGCCGGACCCAATGCAGAGGCGTTCCAGATTCACTCACACCAACATCCCCCGCAGGCATTGCCGGGTCCTTGGGCGGGTTGATGAATGAATGCCGCACCAACGACTTGAGGCAAAGCGATTTGATTTAAAAAGACTATGCCGCAGATTTTTTCAGCGCAAGGCGTTGACGCGAGCGAAGGTTCCTTTTCGATGTTTGGGAAACAGCATGTCAACAAGGTCAACAAAATCTTAAGAACCTGACAAACTCAAATCTGTGTTCTTATAAGTACTTTTTACAGTTTTTCTTCCCGAAAGAACCTTTGACGTTGAAGTTCCAGTTTCATCAAGCATAATCGAATCAATACCGTTACGTTATATCAATCATTTCTGAATAACGGTGGTCCTCTGTGTTTTTACTAAGAGACCGTTTTGAGCTGTTTTTCAGGCACAAGGATTTCGATGCATTGCGGGCGATAACGAAAAAACTTCAAGACTTTGCCCGTTGGATGATCATTGATCCCAGGGACACCGAACTTGCGCAGGCCCAGTGCCGGGAACTGAACTCCCAAATCCCGCTTCTCTATCTTTTGCTCATGGTCAACGCGATTGCCGTTGCGTACACGCACCGCGACGTTGCCCCCGGTTATGTGACAATCGGTGTTCTCATACCGATGCTGATTTTAACAACATTCAGGCTGCTCTCCTGGGTCCGGTCCAGGGGTATCGAACTCGGTCCGCAACAGGCGGTGCGCAAGTTGCGGCAAACCGTTGTTTTGGGAAGCATGGTCTCGATTGTCTACATCACATGGTCCTTAAGCCTTGAAAGCTACGGAACTGCGATTGAGCAGGGTCACGTTGCCCTTTTCATCGCGATCACTGTGATCGGCTGTATTTTCTGTCTGATGCATTTGCCACAAGCGGCGATCATGGTGATGCTCATCGTGACGGCGCCTTATCTGGTCTATTATCTGAGTAAAGGCCAGGACGTTTATACGGCGATTGCCATGAACATCTTTCTGGTGTGCCTGGTTATTCTGAAAGTGCTGCTCAACGGTTACGAGGCCTTTTCAAACCTGATCAAGTCCCGATCCGAACTGGCAGCCAAACATCAGGAAACGGAACGTCTCAATGCGGAGAACGAGCGGCTCTCCCAGACCGACTTCCTGACCAACTTGCCCAACCGCCGGTATTTCTTCAACCGGCTCGACCGCCAGATCGAGAGCGTTGCCGGAACCGATGCCGTCTTTGCCGTCGGCGTGATCGACTTGGATCAATTCAAGCCGGTCAACGACACTTATGGACACCAGGTCGGCGACCAGCTGCTCATGGCCGTTGGCGACCGCATGGAAGCGCTTGGGGTACAGGATCTGGAGATCAGCCGGCTGGGCGGAGATGAATTCGGTCTTCTATATCTTGGACCGCCGGAAACAGCCGCCGATGTTGCAAAGGCGCTGTGTGAGAGCCTGCAACAGCCGTTCAAGATTGGCGAGATTTCCGTTGCAATTGGAGCCTCTTGCGGCATCGCGTTTTATCCGGATGCCGGCACAACGACCCATATGCTGTTCGACCGCTCCGACTACGCACTTTACAATTCCAAAACAACGGCCCGCGGTTCGGTCACCGTCTATTCGGCTGATCACGAAGCCCGCATCCGGTCGGAACGGGCCATCGAAAGTGCTCTGCAATGTGCCGATATTGCAGCCGAGTTCGAGGTCCACTTCCAGCCCTTCGTCGCGCTTTCGAAACAGACCATCATCGGCTTTGAGGCCCTTGCGCGCTGGAACAGCCCGGAACTTGGCCGCATCCCGCCAGACGTCTTCATTCAGGTGGCCGAACGAACCGGTCAGATCCAAAGGCTGACCATCCAGCTCTTTTGCATGGCGATCAGGCAGATCGAAGCGCTGCCTGATACGCTGCGCATGTCCTTCAATTTGTCAGCGCATGACATCACGTCCCATGAAACGGTATCCAAACTGCTGGATATCATCGCGGAGCGCAAAGTAGATCCGACACGGATCACGTTCGAGATCACCGAGACCTCGGTCATTGGAAGTTACGAGGCGGCGGAAGCGTGCTTGAAGCGCTTGCGGGATGCCGGGTGCCGGTTGGCTCTTGACGACTTCGGCACCGGATATTCAAGCCTTGGATATCTGCACCGCCTGCCGATCGATTGCGTCAAGATCGATCGCAGCTTCGTTGCGTGTCTTGATGATCCAATGACAGGCGGTGTTGTAGCATCCATTCTGAACCTCTGCCGGTCCATGCAGATCACCTGCGTTGCCGAGGGTGTTGAGGATGCGGGACAGGCCGAAGCGCTTCAACAGCTGCAGTGCCGGTTCGCTCAAGGCTATCATTTCTGCCCGCCGAAGCCCTTTGCCGACATCAAGCAAAGCATTGACGAGACTGGCACGATCGCCGGCCTTCCAATAATCAGCGCCGAACACAACGATCTGCTGCGCTCCAGCGCAAACTAGCCTCGGCAAAACCTCAGGACGCAGCCGCAATCCGGTAGACACAGCGGCGGCCGCCGGAGAGGAGATGTTCTTGGCGCTCGACGTGAACGCCGTCTCCAAGGATCGATTGAAACAGATTGAGCTCTGACCGGCAGAATTCCTGGCAGGCTGTTGCCGCTGCGCAGATCGAACAGTGGTTTTCGATCAACAGAAACGCATCGCCATCCCGCTGCACCTCGGCCATGTAACCTTCCTTGCTCCGCAGATCGGCAAGTGCGGCAACTTTTCCCTCAAAGTCTGACTTTTGTCCGAGCACCTCGGAATAGAGTTTGCGGCTCTGGTCTTCGCGGTGGGCGATGAGCTTTTCCAGACCATCCGGGCCATATATGTCGGTCACCCCGGACAGAAGCCCCGAAACTAGGGCTGAGTGATTGTCGGGGAACTGGCCGTGGCCTTTTGCACTCAAGGACCAGACCCGTTTCGGGCGGCCGACCGAGCCTTTCAGGTCCTCAAATTCAACAAGTTCCACCTCCAGCAAGCCGTCTAGATGCTGGCGGACTGCAACGGATGTGACGTTGAGTTCCTCGGCAAGCTCTGCTGCCGTTTGGGGTCCGGCAGCTTTCAATGCATTCAATAGTCTTATGCGGGTGCGGTCTGACATGATGGCATGAATATAGTCAGCACTCAGATAAAGAAAAGGATCTCTTATCTAACTTTCAAACCGGACCGCACGTTTTCGTATTTGGCCAAACGTGCTACCGGACATGCATGGTGGCCGGGACAAAACGACAGAAGGACATGCGCAAGGCACTGCGCTTATTACTGCCACGTGTGCCGATGGCGGATGCGGAAGCGATTCTTGAGGGCGCCCTTGCCGGTCATCTGCGCCACTTGCCGCCGTCCATTGCCGTGTGGCAAGCGGCCACCAGCCGCATCCGTCATGAGCACACGGACTATGACGCCTTGCTCGATGACGGATATGACCGGGACTCCGCCCGGTTTTTCGTACTGGATGCCATGAACGACGTGCTTGAGACTTGGGGAAGTCAGAAGCGGGTCTCTGCGGAAGCGGACGACGAGGCGTAGCTCCTACCGGCAAACGTCGAGTATCCAGAGGAACGCCATTGGAACCATCGCCAGTGCCGGGAGAATGATCGCGGGATAGCCGAACAGAAAGATACAGACGGCCCAAACCATCGCCAGGTTTCCGACGAACCAGTATTTGGCATCGTCCTCACCATACATCGCGTCCTTCACAAACCAGTTCAGCACCGGAATGATCAACAGTAGGCGGATGATAAGCAGCTCTTGTTCGGCAGTTTTTGCAGACACGCGATCAGACCCTTTTTTGACACCATGTACGTGGTTCCACGTAAGATCGGAGAATGGATCCCGCACTGTGACAAAACGCCCGTTGGCTGCGGCATTCTGGCAGATTCGATGTCTCTCCTTGCCCTAATTTTTATCGCCTGCGAACTATCAGCACGCTGATGACCCTTGCCATTCATAGGTTGGGCTTTAAGTTGCAGATTGTAAGTTATTACGATGCTCCGGAGACCCAACGCCGTGCCCCGATTGTCCCCAAAATCCCTTTTGGTTGCCGCCACTCTCTCAAGTCTTGTTTCGGCTGAAGCCATGTCTGAAAACAGAATCGATCTCGTCCGCCCCGATGCGCCGGAGCTTGCAGCTCACGGCGCGTATGAGGTCGGGCGGATGACGCTACAGCTCACCAATCCGGACCAGTATGACATCGTCCGGATTGCGGCAGATGAAACGCCGGAGCGCTATGACCGCCCGTTGACGGTGGAAGTCTTTTATCCGGCTGAAGCGCATGATGCCCCCGAACCAATGCGGGTCATCCTTCGGGACGGACAGCGCGAGGCCGACATTCACGGGCTCTCAAAACCGGATGCTACACCTGCCAAAACCTCTGCCCCGTACCCGCTTGTACTGATTTCACACGGTTATCCGGGCAACCGGTTCCTGATGAGCCATCTGGCGGAAAATCTGGCCACCAAAGGGTATGTCGCGGTCTCCATCGACCACACCGACAGCCTTTATCATGACAAGGCGGCCTTTGGATCCACGCTGGTGAACCGTCCGCTCGATCAGATGTTCGTGCTGAATGAGATGAACCGGCTTTCCAAGGACGAAAACTCGCCACTGGCAGGTCTGATCGATACCAACCGCACCGGTCTCATCGGTTACTCCATGGGCGGCTATGGCGCGATCATCTCTGCCGGCGGCGGTGTAACCGATAAATCCATCGGTTATGAGTGGGGCGCTCCGGACGGGCTTTTGGGCATGCACAAGGCTGGCAGCGCGGAGCATGAAAAGCTGATTGATCCGCGTCTCAAGGCGATTGTCGCCATCGGTCCATGGGGGAGAAACCGGGATTTCTGGGACGCTGAGGGCCTTTCCGGTGTGCGCGTGCCCGCGCTTTACGTGGCCGGCAGCGTGGACGATGTTTCCCAGTATGAAACCGGCATCCGCAAAATCTGGGAGGAAAGCAGTGGAACCGACCGGCATCTTCTGACCTTCATCAGCGCCAATCATAACGCGGCCGCGCCCATGCCCGCGCCGATGGAATCCTATCCCTTCAGCGACGAACTCGGCTGGGCGCCGTTTGAACACTATGCAGATGCTGTGTGGGACACGGTGCGGATGAACAACATCATGCAGCACTTTGCGACAGCCTTTATGGATCTCCATCTGAAGAACGACACGGACAAGGCTGTCTATCTGGACTTGGTCGAGACCGCAGAAGACGGTGTTTTTGCCCGCAATGACGATGGCACGGACAAACCGGAGCACACCTATTGGCACGGCTTCCCGGACAGGTCTGCGAAGGGCCTGATGTTCGAAACCCGCTCAAAAGGCGAATAACATCGGATTTTGACAGGCGGTGTGCGGAACAGGCCGCCGCTTGTTAACCTGACATGCAAGCGCCCCTTTTACTCTGACGTTCAATCAGGATAAAAATCCTTTGGTTTTTGGAGATTCGAACGTTGGGGAACTTTGTGTTCCGATCTTACCGGACTCGAGCCAGGATCTGCTGGGCTTGCCTTTCGGCCTTGGTGCTTTCGCTCACCAGCGCGGTGGCTTCAAGCGTCATGCCGCGGCCATCGGCAGCCGAAACCGGACCGGTCATTTTAACGACGCACGACCTTCCCCCGTACGGATCAGTTCAGCCCGATGGAAGCTTTGACGGGACTGCGGTTCGTGTCGTTTCCTGCGCACTCGATGCAATTGATCGCGCGTTTGAAATCCATGTGCTGCCTTGGAAACGCGCGCAGCTGGAGGTTCAAAACGCGTATGCGGACGGCTTTTTTGCTGCGTCCCAAAATGCTCGGCGCGATGCCTATGCAACGGCCAGCGCGATCATCGCCCGGCAGACATGGACGTGGTATCTCCTCAAAGATCAAATCCTCAGTCCGAAAGATCCAGCCAATCGCTTGTCCATGCTGACGTCAAGCTTTCTCGGCGCGAACATGCAAACGTGGCTCCGCCGGAACGGGTATCGCACAACGGATTTTCCGCCCAGAGACACGAATGCCCTTCTGGAAATGCTGCTGGCCGGCCGTGTGGACGCTGTGCTCGCCAACAACCTGGTTATGGAGAGCATTTTGGACACCCGTGGAGTTTTGAGCGAAATCCGCTCAGAGGTTCAGCAGGACAAACCGCTTTCGGTCTATTTTTCGAATGACTTTCTTCAACTCAACCCGGGTTTCCTGACCAAGTTCGATGCGGCGGTGCCGGACTGCCGCGATGCTGAAGCGGCCTCCGGCGACATCAACTCCTGAAAAGACTCACGGACGACGCACGACCAGGTCGATCTCCACCAACGCGCCGACAGCAAGCGCGGTTACACCGATGCAGGTCCGTCCCGGCAACTTCCCCTCCTCGAAGTAGGAGCGGTACGTTTCGTTCATCTGTGCATAATCGCGTTCGAATTCGCTCAGATAGACCCGGGCGAAGGTCACATTTTCCAATCCCAGTCCGAGCCCCGCCAACACGATCTTCAGATTGTCCATCACGCGCGCGGTCTGTGCCTCAATGCCAGCCGGCAAGGGCGCATCCGGGGCATCTGGATCGGTTGGCATCTGACCGGTCACAAAGACCCAGCCGTCGGCTTCCACGGCATGCGAGAACGGCGCAACCGGGCGCGGGCCTTGGTCGATCATGTGATGAATTGGCAGCACGGCTTATCTTCCCTGATTATTGGCTGGAATGAGAAGACAAGCGGATTGCCAACCGAGACTCAAGCCTTTGGATAAATCCACTGCTCCGGAATGTGCGCGGTTACCGCCGCCCCCGCTGCAATCGTCCCCGGCTTTTCGACAAAACCGACCAAGCCCCGCAGCCTTCGGGCCTTTTGCGGGAACAGAAGATCAAGACCGCTGCGGTCTGGGAACTGGCGATCGATTGCCGATCCGGCAAAGCGGCACGGGGCGTTGTCACCATCGACCCGGATCACCACACCGCCCTCAAATTCAAGACGTGTGCGCGGCGGGATCAGCGAGAGATTGGGAATACCGGAGAGCGTGATGTTGCCGCCAATCCATTCGGACCTGAGTTCGGGAATTTCCATGCGCTCAGCGATGATTGCCAGTTCTTCCAAAGACAGGATGGAGATCTGCCGTTCGTTGCACATTTCGGTTCCGCGCGGATACCATGGCTCGCGCCCCCCGGACTTGCGGGTGAACCCGGCATGGCGATCCCCCGGCACCCCCTCAAATGTCAGGGCCAGGCGCTCGACCGGTTCGGTCTGAAAATCTTCCGTCACCGGGGTACCGAAAACGCCTTCCACGTGCCCGGCAATCTTGAACTTGCGGGTAACGTCCAGCGTATCGGCAAGGCAGGTATCTCGGTCGGCCATGGTGTCAGTCCTTCGATCATGTGTTGCCAGCTACGTACTGGAATGGAACGTTGACCGCCAGCAAAAGCCTGTGATGAGTTCATGCAAATGATTGATGGAAGCCGGTGGTCAGCCTTGCGCAGGGACAATTTTTTGATCTACTTGCGAAAGTAACGAACAAATAAGACCGCCGTGGTTTTCTGGGACGAACTGAAAGGAACCGCTGTTGTTGCTCGTTTTGCAGTGCCGCCGATCCGGCAGAAATCTCTTCCGCGCTCTCATCGGTGGGTTGGGCCTCTTGTTGGCCGCTTTACCGCCAGCGGTCGCCGCCGATCAGGTGCTTTTTTTGCAGGACAATGCTTACGCTCCCTACATGACCGTCGAAAACGGTATGCCGGCGGGGCTCTATGCTGAGATCCTTTTCGAAGCGCAACGCCGGATGGACGCGAGCAACCTCTCGGTTCAGGCAGTTCCCTGGACACGCGCAACGGTTCTGGTGGAAAACGGGTATGCGCAAGGCCTTGTTGGCAGCTATTACAAGCCGACGGACAGACCGTGGATCCGTCATTGGTCCGTGCCCATCTTTTTCGAAGAAGTCAGCATATTTTGCCGTTCCGGGATCGCGCAGCCCGGGTGGATCTATCCGGACGATTACAAAGGCCTCCTGTTCGGCAATGTCGCCGGCTACAAGGCGCCCGGAGACCGGTTCTTTGAGCTCGTCGAGCAGGGCGTAATCAAGCTGGAAGAAGCGCAAACGACCGAGCAGAACCTGGACAAACTCGCCCTCGGGCGAATTGATTGTTATGTCGTGGAGCGCATCGCAACGGAAGTCCTGATCCGGGAAAAGAACATCAAGAATGTTCAGATTGCGGGGACGGCCTCTTTGGAAGCTGCCTATATCGGGTATTCCGACAAGTGGACCGGGCCGAACGCAGATGCCTTTATCAAGGCCATGGATGAAACGCTGATGGCTATGAAGGCTGACGGCACGATTGACCGGATCATCGCGAAATTCATTGGAAGTTGAAACCACCGGCCACACCGCAACGTCATCACATCTAGACGCTCGCGTTTATGGATAATTGACACTTTCGATGTTTCGTAATTTCTTGAAATAAAAACTATCGCTACGTAATCACACTGATCGACATACGGGACCGGTTCGGCAATTTTGCAACGTCAAAACAACAAAAAGCCAGTGAGAACCTCAAGAATGACACCCGCGTACGCACCACAGGTCATTCAAGACCTATGAAAACCGTACGACAAAGCCTTCTGACCATTTGTATCGCTGTCGCAACGATGTGCGCAGGCGCAGTATATTCTGATGCAGATGAAGACGTGCGGCTCGTCACGCTCGTTCAAGACGCGGACTATGCACCCTTCATGACGGCCGAAGAGGCCGGGCCCGCCGGGATCTATGCGGAAATTATCAAAGAGGCGGACAAACGGCTGCCGGGTTACACGATCGAGCTGACGTCTGCGCCCTGGACACGGGCGAAGTTCCTCGTGCAAAGCGGCAAGGTGAACGGGCTGGTCGGCACCTATCACAAGCCAATCCGCAGGCCGTGGATCCGCCATTTTTCAACGCCCATGGCGACAGAAACGATTTATGTTTATTGCCGGGAAGGCGTAGCCCAGGACCACTGGGAATACCCGAAGGATTATGCGGGGCTGCTGTTTAGCAACAATGCAGGATTTGCCACCCCAGGCAGTGCCTTTTTTGAAATGGTGTCAGCTGGAAAAATACAGTTGATTGAAGAACAAACGACCGATGCCAATCTGCGCCTTCTGCAGCTCGGTCGAGCGGATTGTTATGTGCAACAGCAAGAGGCTGTCGAGATCTCCATCCAGTCCAACAACTTCGACAAGATCAAACCGATCCGGGAAGTCCAAACGGAAACCGCCCATATCGGCTACAGCCAGCACTGGAGCGCGGAGGACGGCGATACCTTCATTGCCGACATGGACAGTGTCCTGAAACAGATGACTACCGATGGCACGATCCGGAAAATCATCATGAACTGGACCGACGGCACGATATAGCACCGCCGTACTTTTCCCGATCACGTTCGACCGCCTGCTTCTTCAGCGAACTGGGATAATACGAAAACCAGATCCCAAAGCCTCGTAATATAAGTGGTATTTACAACGCTATCGGTCTAATACCTTTGGCTGATAGTCAACATTTATGCAACCTGCACAAGATTTCCTCTTCGCACTGCACAAGTCCGGACGGTACGCTTTGTCAACGTATACAAAGCTGAGCAACCTTCATGGCACAGGCGGATTTCAACGAGAACACCTTCGCACGACTGATCAACATTGCTGGACGCCAACGGATGTTGTCACAGCGGGTTGGTTTCCTGTCTGTTGTTTTGAACGCACGGCAAACGGATGGCCCATCGGACAGGCTCACCACCTCTGATCATCACCTGGATATGCTGAAGGCCGCCGCCGATGACTTTGAAACCGGTTTCAAGATCCTGTGCGAGGGTGACAAAGACCTCGGTTTGCCCCATTGGGAATGCGCGGAGGTTGCCGCGATATTGAATGGCCGTGACGGAATCGAAGGGCACGCGGTCATCAACCGGTTTGTCAGTGAGACCCGGCACACCATAGCCACGTTGGAAGCTGGCAAAACACGGCGGCAGAAGGAGCTTGAAGACTTTTCCACTTTTGTCCTGACCGACACCCTCGCGGTCTTGCAAAAGATCGTCGGGGCGCTCGAAGCGGATTTCCAGGCAGCCACAGCCACCCGCGATGAACAACGTACACTTGAGATTGACCGGGTGCGCACCGCGGTTGAGGACATCCAACGCGCTTCAAAGATATCCCGCATGATCGCGCTGAACGCAAAGATTTCAGCCACGAGGGCCGGATCTCATGGCTCAGAATTCCGGGCATTGACCGACGAAATCAAGAAGATCTCGGACGACATCACACAAAGCTCGGAAGACATCATCCGGTTCCTCAATATCGCCTGATAGCAATCGCGGACCAAACCGACGCTTCGTCAATTGAGCGGTGAGGTTTCGGCAATCGGCGCGCCAAGTGCCTCCGCCATCTTTGCGATTGCAGCTATTTGGGGCGCGTCCTTGGTCAAGAAATCAGAACTGCTGTAGCCCCACCAATCCCAGCATCCCTTTGGGTTGCCGCCCGCAAGACCGTAGCCGTTGAAAAATTTGCCCGGAATGACCTCCGCCTGCGGATACAGCACAACAATACGGTTGCTCTCGGCCCAACGGTTGAACTGGGTGAGCCGGGCGTATTTCTCACCGATCTGGCCGCTGGTCTGCTCACAGCCATGCAGCGCGATATGCAGCCGACAGCTTTCTCCCTCAGAACAGGCCGTTGGAATATAGGCAAATCCGATATTTCCCATTCCGGCCGCGCCGTTGGTATATAGCGACTGATCGAATGTCTTGAAATTGGCATCGACAGGCACCGTCGCCGGGGCGAGCGGGCCGTATAACCAATTGAGAATATCCCGCGCCTGCTCGATCTTCTCTGTTGCTCCCTGGGGCGCGTCGCAGCTGTTTAAATAGTCGGGTGCGGTCGTGGAACAGGCAACCACACCGCAGGTCAGGTCCGCCTTTGCAACGTCAGGGTCGGCCGGACAGGTGTTTTCGGCATCGGCAGCTGTCAGAAAGCCATGCCCTGCATTGATATCATCGACGTAGCGAATGCTTTCTGCCGGCACATTGAGATCCGCGTAGACCTGTCTCAAGGCATCCATCGTCGGGCCATGTACCGTCTCGTCAGCGTCGCCGTGAAACAGATAAATGCGGTCATCGGCAATTCCGGCAATCGGATCAATTTTCCCGGAATTGTCGCGCATCACCTGCAGAGCTTCGGCCGGGTCGGGTGCTGACGGAGCATTGTTCATGCAAACGCCAACCGCCTTCAACGCACGATAATAGACAAACGCATTCCACCAGGACTGGACAACAGCGCAGCCATAAGGTCCGCCCGCGACAACGCCTGCACCGGAGATGTTGCTGGAAAAGGCCGTTTGCAACTGCACACTCATGAATGCGCCGCTGGACAGCCCTGAAACTGTCGTCTCCTGCACAGCCAGGTTCAGTTTGGGAAGTGGGTCTGCAATTACCGCCGAACTCATGAACGGCGTTACAAACGCCGCCGACCCGAGGGCGAGAACGATCGGCAAAGACAGTGCAGAGAATATGGACCAGCAGCTGGACTTCCGCATTGCACCCTCCTGACACGCTCAATCAGGAATTGAACGCTAGCAGGAAGGAGACCCTCACGCAACGGCAGTGCACAATATATTTGTGCAGCGCATAAGATGATCGCCCCACGGCATCTACCGCGGGGCGATCTGCTCCAACTGTTTTGTTTCAACTACTGGATCGGAACCGTGCACACCATTTGCGTGTGCTGCGAGTTGATCCAGCAGTTCGGCGGCAAGGCACCTGTCGGGATCGGGTAATAGTAGTAGGTGGGCTGCTTGTTGGCATTCGCGATCGCAGCCCCTGTTGCAACACCCGCTGCATAAGCTGCGCCCGGATGATAGTAGGGGCCGTACGGCGGATAATACGGATGGTACGGGTGAACCGGGTGATGCCAGGCCCGGCAGCGCGGATCTTGCGGTGCGTGATAGCAATAAGGGCCATAGGGCTCAAAACCAACGCTGCCCGGCGCAGCGCCAGGGGCCGCTGCGGTTGCGCCATGGTGATGCGGCCGAGGTCCGTGGTCGATAAAGAGCGCCACACCGGTCGCACTTTCCGGCAAATCACCGCGCAGGACCTTTACGTCATAGACAACGCTCGAGCCTTCGGTCTTCGCCGATGTCAGTTCAACAAGCGCCGGTGCCGTGCTGGTCTCACTCAAAACGCTGACCACCGCATTCGGTGGCACGTCGGCAAACGTGTTGCCCGCGTTCCAGTATTCGGAAAAATCAGCGTTGCTGACCTGACCGCCAAGCCGATAGGGGCGTTCGGAAAAGAACAGGACACCTGTGTTCGCATCGTTCAGGGTTAGCGTTGACCCGTCAAAGGTCATGGCGCCGGCCTGCTGGACATAGTCATAAGCTGGCGGCGGCGCCGGATCGCCTTGAACCGGCACTGCGGTCTGGGATTGGGCAAACGCAAAACCGCAAAAGAGACTTCCCGCCAGCATGGCAGATATGGGCAAAGCAAATTTCATGAAACCCTCCTATCGAAACACCTTTGGTTCCTGCCAGCACAGTGGCAAATGTCCTTTGGCGTACATGTGATGGAGAACACTCTTTGCGCCAATTGCACCGAAAAGACGGCGCTGCGATGAAGATTTCGTAAGGTCGGCCAAAGGCACCACACAGCAGGAGACACAGGATAGCGTGCTCCCTACTCACGTCTTGGCAGGTCCTCAGCAGAGTGAATTCTTACGCCTTATTCGGTCGATGTTCCGGACGGCGGCGTGTAGGGCGTCCCGCCGCCGGGCACCTTTCTGGGTCCCTTCGGCGCATCTCCCTGACTGACACTCAAGGGCGCCACATCGTCATGCGACGGCGCATGCCCGCCGCCGAGCCCAGGTAAAACACCACCCGGAAATGGCGCGTTCACGACCCTCTTCTGATCATCCTTCGGTTTCTTGCGATCCACCATGGCTTAGTCCTCCTCCAACTCGATCGCGACGACATTCGACATGTCCGGCAACAGAACTTCACCAGCCGGAACTTGCTGAACTTGCGTGCCGGCTGAGGGGACGAAGGTCTTGCTTTCGCCCACCGGCACAAACCAGACGGCTTGCTTCAAATAGAGTTGCTGTGTCTCCCCGCCCTGGTCATCGGCGTAATAATGCGGCCAGCCGGAGAGCGCCGTGCCGTCCTTGAAGCGCACCACAACCCAAACGCCACGCCGCTGGTGAAACACTTCGTTCCACGGCTGGCGGCTGCTGATCCGCTTTGAGAATTTCAAGGTTTTGAGAATGCGGTGGCTGACGGAGTAGTTTTTCAAGAATCCGAACAGGATGCCGTAAGCAGCTGCAACGACCAGGGGCATTGCCGAGATGTCGCCAAGATAGGCCGTAATCTTCTGCTGTGCGCCGGGCTTGGTTTCGGAAGCCAGATCGGGAAAGAAGCTTTGGCCGAACAACCCGATGGATGTGATCTGCGTTGCGAGCAAAAAGAAGATCACCCAGGACACCGACGGCAATGTGTCCTTCACCTTGAAATCCGACACCTGATTGTAGACGAAAAAGCCCAGAATGCCCGGAAGGATCAGGAGCAGAACGGAAAACGCCTCGAAACTGTCAATCATGCCGACCCCGCAACCCAGGGGAGATTTGAACTAACATTAACAATTTTAAGGATTTTTGGACACCGAAAATCGACGCTTCGCTTTTGAGTTTTGCGGATTAGACTTGTTCAGCCTCAATTGGAGAGACACCATGGCCAAGCTATCAGCGATCATCCTTTCGACGTTTCTCCTGACCATCGGGGCTTCTGCAGACGAGCCAACGGTGAGCGTTGCGAGCGTCCTGTCTGCGGTCAGCGGGTATCAAGACAGCAACTACTACAAGGCTGTGCTGGTGACGGGAGAAGAAGATGCAGATCTGTATCTCTTCAGCCGGGATGGCTGGGATTTCACTCTTGAAGCGTATGCCCCCGGGATCGCAGTGACTGGTATTGGGGGCACTGACGCGTCATTATCCACGGCGGAAAATGGAGCGCTCCGGCTCCAATCCGAAAACATTGCCATTGGCCGCCACCGGTGGCAGCAGAAGCTCACCATTGTTCACCGCGACGGCCGATTTGTGGTCGGCGGCTACACCTATTCCTTCTATGACACGCTGGCTGTTGACGCGAATGGCGATGTCTTGACCGGAGAGTGCGACGTCAATCTTCTGACCGGCAAGGGCTTCAAGGACGGACGGCCAATCCGCACCAATTTCCGGTCAGTGCCCGTAAACAAATGGCGCGCAGACATGGGGCCACCGGAGTGTGAATGGGAGTAGAAAAAAGCCCTTGATCCAGCAACAAAAAAGGCGGCCCGTAGGACCGCCTTTTTTCTAACGTCTCAAAGATAGAACTTAACGTGTCAGAGGCTTATACTTGATGCGGCGCGGGTCGGCGGCGTGGGCACCGAGGCGGCGGACCTTGTCCTTCTCGTAGTCTTCGAAGTTGCCTTCGAACCACTCCACATGGCTGTCGCCTTCAAAGGCGAGCATGTGGGTTGCCAGACGGTCGAGGAACATACGATCGTGCGAGATCACGACGGCGCAGCCGGCGTAGTTTTCCAGCGCGTCTTCAAGAGCTGCCAGCGTCTCGGTGTCGAGATCGTTGGTCGGCTCATCGAGCAGGAGAACGTTGGCGCCCTGTTTCAGGACCTTGGCGAGGTGCACGCGGTTGCGCTGACCACCGGACAGATCGCCAACCTTAGCCTGCTGAGCCGGGCCCTTGAAGTTGAAGGACGAGCAGTAAGCGCGCGAGTTGATCTCCTTGCCGTCGAGATAAATGATCTCGTTGCCGTCGGAAATCTCTTCCCAAACCGTCTTGTTCGGGTCCAGCTTGTCGCGGGACTGGTCGACATACCCAAGATGCACGCTCTCACCGACGGTGATCTTACCGTTGTCCGGGGTTTCCTGACCGGTCAGCATCTTGAAGAGCGTCGACTTGCCGGCACCGTTCGGGCCGATCACGCCCACAATGCCGCCACGCGGCAGCTTGAAGGACAGATCGTCGATCAGAAGGCGGTCTTCAAAACCCTTGGAGACGCCGTCCAGCTCGATGACGTTGGCGCCAAGGCGCTCGCCGACCGGAATAAGGATCTGCTCGATGGTCGGAAGACGCTCTTCCTGCATCGCGACCAGATCTTCATAGGCCTTGATACGGGCTTTGGATTTGGTCTGGCGGCCTTTCGGGGACATGCCCATCCACTCGCGCTCGCGGTCGATCGCCTTGGAGCGAGCCATGTTTTCACGCCCCTCCTGCTGCATGCGCTTGGCTTTCTTCTCCAGATAAACGGAGTAGTTGCCCTCGTACGGGATGCCCTGACCGCGGTCGAGCTCCAGGATCCAGCCGGTGACGTTGTCGAGGAAGTAACGGTCGTGGGTGATGATCAGGACGGATCCCTTGAACTCGCGCAAGTGCCGCTCCAGCCAGTGAACCGTTTCCGCATCCAGGTGGTTGGTCGGCTCGTCGAGCAACAGAAGATCCGGCTCGGACAAGAGCAGCTTGCAGAGCGCGACCCGGCGGCGCTCACCACCGGAGAGATTTTCAACGGAGGCGTCTGACGGCGGGCAGCGCAGCGCTTCCATCGCCATCTCCACCTGGCTTTCCAGGTTCCACAGGTCCTGGGCATCGATCTCGTCCTGAAGAGCTGCGCCTTCCTCCGCGGTCTCGTCGGAGTAGTTCATCATCAGCTCGTTGTAGCGGTCGAGCTTGGCCTGCTTGTGGGCAACGCCTTCCATGACGTTTTCCAGAACCGTCTTGGTCTCATCGAGCTTCGGCTCCTGCGGCAGGTAACCGACCTTGGCGCCTTCCGCGGCCCAGGCCTCACCGGAATACTCGGTGTCGAGCCCAGCCATGATCTTCAAAAGAGTCGACTTACCAGCCCCGTTCGGGCCCAGAATACCGATCTTGGCATCCGGGTAGAACGACAGGTGGATGTTGTCGAGGACTTTCTTGTCGTTGTAGGCCTTGGACAGGCCATGCATGTGATAGATGAACTGGCGCGCCATGGGGCTCGTCGTCTCCGCAGGTTGGAATGTCGGGATTCTTCTTGAAATCTGCGGCGTGTTTTAGGGGAATTTCAGCGCGGGGGCAATGGCAATCGTGTTCATTGCCAAAGACCGTTGATCAGTGAGTTTTCTGTCCAGCTACAAGCAGAACAGCGATCTTGAGGGAGATTAAGAGTTGATCGAGTTCGTCCATGGATTTGGCTTCGGTCTTAAAACCCATGACGACTGCAACAATGAAGCGAGCGAGATCAGCTGGAGACTGGCCTGTTTGGCCAATTTCCCGTGTGTACGGAACGAGCAGAGAGCCGACGAGATCAGTGTGCTGCCTGTGTGAAGCTGCTATTTCCGCTCGTCCAGCTTCATTGTGACCTGCAACCAGATCCGCGGCATCGGAAGAGGATTGCAGCAAAGCAAATGACTTGACGATCGTTTCGGCAAAGTAGACGTCAAGCTGCTCAGCCAAAGATGTACAGTCCGGCAGCCGTTTACGCACCGCATTCAGATTTACGGTCGTGATAAAACGAATAGATGCCCGAATAATGTCATCCTTACCTCCGAAAGCTGCATAAAGCGTCTGGCGCGAGACCGACGCTTCGCTCGCAATATCGGCCATTGTAGTTTTGCGGGCGCCATAGCGGACAAACACCCGGATGGCCGCCTCGATTATCTTTTTTTCTGTTTCCGACATGTCTGCCTTTTCAAAGCCTTCCGCTCATCAACTAGACATTTTTGGTCGATTTGTAAATTATTTTCAGACTCACAACTTGACATTATCAGTTTGTTTGTAAATTTAATATGGATCAATAAATGATATTCGACAAGGAACTCTCATGTCTCAAACAGTCTTGATCACCGGCTGTTCCAGCGGCTTTGGCAAGCTCGCAGCCAAAACCTTTAGCGCCAACGGGTGGAATGTGATGGCGACCATGCGGTCACCGGAGAAAGACACAGAACTTGCCTCGCTCCCCGGAGTTGCTGTTGGCCGGCTCGATGTAGTTGATCGGAAAAACGTCCAGTCGGTAGTTCAGGACACGCTTAAGAGTTTCGGGCGCATTGATTGCCTGGTCAACAACGCTGGATACGGCGGCAACGCGCTTTTCGAACAGTTCAGCGACCTGGCCATGAACCAGATGTTTGCAACAAACGTCTTTGGTCCGGTCAACACGATGCGTGCAGTCATGCCGATTATGCGAGCCCAAAAACAAGGCGTAATCGTTAATGTCTCTTCCATGGCCGGTCTTGTCGGCCTGCCTGGACATTCATTCTATTCTGCGAGCAAATTTGCTCTCAACGGCCTGTCGGAAGGCATGGCTTTGGAGAGTGAGGCATTCGGCATCCGCGTTCATTTGATTGAACCAGGGGCCTATCCAACAACCAGTTTTAATGCCAGCACCGAAGACCACTTGGATGCTGGCGACCAGCAATTGTCGGATTACTCCCGGAAGCTGCGCGCTCACATAGAGGCGATCGGGCAGCAAATGGCCCAGCAAGGTGGCGCGCTTTCCGACCCTCAAGAGGTCGCGGACAAGATCTATGCTTGCGCGACAGATCCCAGCATGCCGATCCACAATCCAACTGGAGCTGACGCAGAGATGCTAGAAGTTATGATCCAGACCGCCGGATCCAGACAGAAGTTCATCGAACAAATCGCAGCAATGCTGCTGCCACAACAATAAATTCGCATCCTTAAGGACGAAAGGTACAAGCAATGTTCGGCAACATGGTGTCCGACATGATGGTCAAACCCCATCAGTCGCCAATGTTCGACAATCCCGCCTTTTATGGGCTCGATTATGAGCAAGTCGAGTTTAAAACCTCGGATGAGGTCACTTTGCGCGGCTGGTTGATCAAGGGCAGCACCGACAAGGTAATTGTACAAAGCCACTTTGGCGTTCAATGCAATCGTGCCGGTTATTGCCCCAAAGGCAAAGGCATCATCAAACCTTGGAAGAGCAACATCTCGTTTCTACGACAGGCTAAATATCTGGCAGAGAATGGGTATTCAGTCTTGATGTATGATTTGCGCGGTCATGGCCAAAGCGACACCGGTCCCATCCCATGGGTCACTTGGGGTCCAGAAGAAGCAAAAGATGTCATTGCTGCTGTCGACTATATAGTGGCACGCGATGAGTACAAAAACGCTAATATCGGACTGTTATCCATTTGCATGGGAGCGGCTTCTACTACATACGCTTACGGACTTGATCACGGCCTCGCAGACCGCCCCAACATTAAAGCGATGATAGCCGTCCAGCCGCTGCTCTATGACTACTTTCTGGATGCATTTGGGATGCCTTCTTTCCTGCGCAGGGCGGGCGGCAAGGTGACCAAAGACCGGATTGGTTATGAACTGGGAGAGCGCTCATTCCTGGATGATACACACAAGGTCAACGTTCCAACCCTGGTTGTCCAGAACCAGAACGACCCTTGGACCAATCTCGATATGGTGAACAAGTACTACGACGGTCTGCCTTGTGAAAAAGACATGATGTGGCTGGATATTGAGAAAAACCGCTTTGCAGCCTACGACTATCTAGGCCGTGAACCCGAAAAGATCATGGGCTGGTTTGAGCGTTACCTTTAGGAGCAATGCCGATGATTGCTCTTCTTAAAATTGGAGGCGGGGTGCTCCTGGTTCTCGCCGGTGTGCTCCTCGTCCTGTCGTTTACAGGCAAAAAAGCGTTTCGGACGGAAGTGTTCATCCCCGCACCACCCGAGGCAGTTTGGGATGTGTTGATGGATACGGCAAGTTATCCGGACTGGAACCCGACCTTTATTCAAGTTCAGGGGGAGTACAAAGAAGGCGTAAAGGTCACCAACACGGTGAAAACCCCGGATAGCACGATGACAATCAACGCTTCCGTCCAAGTGGTGACACCCAAAGTCGAACTCCGCCAGGCGGGCGGTCTGCCCGGGGTCATTACATTTGACCACCGCTGGCTGCTAAGGCCGGAAAACGGCGGCACCTGTGTCATCCAGCATGAAATCGACCGCGGATTTTACCTCTGGTTCTGGAATTCCGACTGGGTCCAGCCTGCCTATGAACGAGCGTCGCTGGCACTGAAACATCGTGTATCCGGGACAGAAGAAACAACCGGTTGCGGGTAAAAAAACAGCTTGGGTCCCGGCTCAAGGCCGGGATGACGGTGGTGGGACCGGCTGCTCTTTCGGCCAACCATAATCGGCTCTGGAAATGAGTGGATCCCCGCAGGACGCGGGGATGACTGCTGAGGGACGTTGCAGGGCTGCCGACATATAGGTTGTCGGCATCTGCTGGCTTCCCACTTTTAGGCGGACTTGCGCTTTGGCGCGCAGGCAGGAAGCTTTTCGGGGACAGTCGGCGCGATGCCAAGGCCCTTGCGCAACTCGCGTTCCTCGTCGATCACCTCTTGTGGGAACTGGCCCATGAAGCAGCAGCAGACGCCCTGATCGATCATCGTGCGCGGGCCGTTCGGGTGGGCGATATGCTTGTAGACGCCGTGGCTGTGGCCATGCCCGTGATCATGCGAGTGCCCGTGATGATGGTGATGGCCATGGCCGTGACTGTGATCGTGGTGGTGATGCCCGTGATCATGGCTATGGCCGTGATCGTGATCGCTGGCACCTGCCTCGTCATCCATTGGATCACGGTATTCAGCGTGGTGGTGATGCACCTCAACCTCGCCGCGGGCAAGACGTTCCTTGAAGGACGCCATCAGGTCGGTGGTCTCTACGAGGGAGCCTTCGGCAGCTTCGGTGATCCGCTCCACGAAGGTGTCGATCACATGGGCCTGATCTGCCAGGTAATGCGCCTTATAGAAGGTGACGCCCGGCTCGGTTTCCGCGACCTTGTCAACATAGTTGTAGATCCGGTCGATCAGGCGGCCTGAGAACAGGAAATACGGGGCGACGACAATTTTCTTGTAGCCGAGCTTCAGGGCCATCTCGAGCCCGCGGCCGACCGATGGGAAGGTGACGCCGGAATAGACGGTTTCCGACCAACCGAAGCCGAGGTTTTCTGTCACGATCCGGGTCAGACGGGCCGCTTCCGCATTGGCCAGCGTGTCGGAGGTGCCGCGTCCGACAACCACCAGCATGGTGTCGTACAGATCGCCGTCGTGCACGTGATCCACGCCCAGGGCTTCCAGGATCCGCGCCTCGAAGGCGGCGATCATCTGCGAGTGCAGACCGAGTTCCCGGCCATAGCTGACGGTGAGGCCCGGGTTCTTTTCCTGATAGGTGGTGAGCACCGACGGGATGTCGTTCTTGGCGTGGGTCGCGGCAAACAGCATGCCCGGCACCGCAAGAATATGCGTCACGCCCTGATCGCGCAGGGAATCGAGCCCCATGTGAATGTTCGGCGCGGAATATTCCAGAAAGCCGTATTCCACCGGCATATCCGGATAGCGGTCCCGCAAGCCCTTGGCGAGGAGTGCGAATTCTTCTTCGGCAATTTTGGCGCGGCTGCCGTGCCCGCAAATCATGATGCCCGTCTTTGACATATGCGGCCTCTCCTTGTTGCGCTGTTGATAGCGCCTAAACCCGGCCGGGTGAATGCAGAAAATGGTTTGGCGGCAATTTGCCCAAAAGAGTGTCCTGATGACGAAGTTTTCCGGCCAAAAAACGAAAGCCAAGGGGCCGCGTCCGGCCTGACCCGGGCTCGACGGCGGAGAAGAATTCTTCTAACAAGAACCGCTCAATGCCCCTGCCCTAGCCCGGATTCCATCATGACCAAGCCCGACATTCTGATGCCTTACCGCCTGCTGCCGATTGCAGAAGAAGAGCTTCAAAAGCGCTTTACGGTCCACAAGCTGCACGAGGCGGAGGACTGGGAGGCGTTGCTCGCCGAGGTCGGTCCAAAGGTGCGCGGGGTTGCGCTTGGCTTTGGGCCGTTCAATCAGGCTCTTCTGAATCAGCTGCCGAACCTTGAAATCGTTGCAGGCTTTGGCGTTGGCTATGACCATATCGATGTGCCCGCGTGCCTTGCGGCCAATGTCATGGTTACGCACACGCCGGATGTCTTGAATGAAGAGGTCGCGGATACGGCCATCGGTCTGATGATCATGGCAATCCGCGAACTCGGCCAGGCCGAACAATGGGTGCGCGACGGGCATTGGGCGGCGAAAAAGCCGTATCCGACCACCGCAGCAACCTTGCGCGGCCGCACGCTCGGCATCTTCGGGCTTGGCCGGATCGGCAAGGCGATCGCCAAACGCGCGGAAGCCTTCGGACTTGAGGTCCATTATCACGGCCGCACAAAACAGGACGGTGTATCTTATCCATATCACCCAACGCTGACCGGCCTTGCCGAGGCCTGCGACACGCTGATGGTGGTCGCGCCGGGTGGCCCTTCGACCCATCACGCGGTCAATGCCGAAGTGCTGAACGCCCTTGGTCCGGACGGGGTCGTGATCAATGTCGGCCGCGGGTCGGTGATTGACGAGGCAGCGCTCATCAAGGCGCTGGAAGACGGCACAATTTACGGCGCCGGGCTTGATGTGTTTGAAGACGAGCCGAACGTGCCGGAAGCCTTGCTGGCGCTGCCGAAAGTCACCGTGTTGCCGCATGTGGGCTCGGCCAGTCAGGCCACCCGCAATGCAATGGCGATGCTGGTGGCCGACAACATCAGGAGCTGGTTCGAAACCGGTGCGGCCATCACACCGGTTCCGGAAATGGGCTAAGAAAATGCTGCAAGAGCTTCGTCACGATCCCTACATACCTGTTTGCACATTGATTTCCGTACCTATTTTTCGCAGCAACTCTGGCATTTGAACAAGTGAAAAATCCCTCGTGACAACCTTAAAGCCCGGATTTTGTCCACCTTGTTTATTGTTTATCCACACTGGTTGCAAAACATCTACTCTGAAGAGCAATTCTGCATATTTACCCTCCAACTTTCTGAGGCTTTTGCCTACAAGATCGACTTTTAAGTCACCAGCAAAAACAGGCACCTTAAAACTGTTTCCAGTCACAATGTTTTCGTCAATTTCAAGTTCCATCTTATCGCCGTAGGTCACGTCAGTCACAAGCAAATAGTATATGTTGGGATTTCGAGCTATTTCTCGAAAATCCAAGGCTTGCATCACAATATCTATTTCACCCTGCGACCTTTCACCTAATTTGTTACCTTTATCATCGTATTTATACTTTATGAAATCAGAAAAAACAGTCACATATGTTGGGGTTTTGTGGCGTTCAAAATTCGTTAATTTAAAACGGGCACGCTGCGAAACCGCAGTATCTATATCTATTTGAGATATGTTATACTTCGCGTCTATGTTTACATCAACGCCTCTACTGTAATCAACGTGATCTGAAATCGTTACATTTACGGGTTCTTGTCTTTTAAAACTATTCAAGTTACCCAAATAATCTAGTCGCTCAGTTTTTTGATTAGGGGAGCGCGCCCAAACAAACAAGGAACCTGCCCTGAAATCTCCCGCATTTATGTACCCATAGCTCGTTTCTACATAATCTAAATTTACGGGAACTGTCGGCGTTGACCACCAACAGCCAGATAAAAATAAGCTACAAGGAAACACTATAGCATACTTTAAACACGACATTACTTCCCTCCAAAAAGGTCTTCAGGACGGACTTTACAATTTAAAATAGCCGTCATTAGATAAACATCTACGTTTAACGGAATCGTATCAAATCCGAAGCGCATTCAAAAGTTGAATTATCAATGATACAACTATAGATTAATCCCTAGAATCAACATCTAAATAGTGCGCAAAAAAACTCTGTTTTTGATCTGCCGCGCCACAACTAACAGCGCACGTTCCGCGCGATTTTTCACTTTCAAAAAATGCCACCTACAAGTCAAGGTATCGTTCTCTATCGTCACCGTGCTGCCGCATGTGGGCTCGGCCAGTCAGGCCACCCGCAATGCAATGGCGATTCTGGTGGCAGACAACATCAAGAGCTGGTTCGAAACCGGCACAGCCATCACCCCGGTTCCGGAAATGGGCAAGTAGTCGGTAATCAGCCGATCACTTCGCCGATCAGCAATTGCGGCCGGGTGTTGGTGTAGTTCGGAATGTCCGCCGTCACCGGCCCTGCCGCTGCGAGGGCGGCCTCCAGTTGGCCTTTGGTCTCGAACACCATGGTCGCGACCGCATAAAACTCCGGCGGTGCATCCGGTCCGCCAGCCATGCCTTTTGTCGCCTGAACCTGGCTGGCATGCGGCCCCATATGCTCGGCCACAAGCGCCATGTGCTTTTCTGCGTAACACGCATAATCGAACGTTGTGTCCGGACGGATCGGATAAAGAACCTGAAGTGAAAACGCCATAAACATCTCCCTGGCTGCTGTGCCGTTCAGACCTATCATTGGCAGTGACACCTGCCAAACTTGGGAGTGTTCAGAATGGCAATGAACAATCCGCGAGCAAGCCTACCGGTCGCACCGGCAGCGGACAATCCCAAATACTGACAAAAATACGGATCAAACAAAGCAATTCAACAAAGTGTTTCGATCGTATTTCTACATATATGTGAGTATTTTATCCGAATATTCACTTGTTCAAATATAGCCTTTGCAGAAGTCGGAACATGGAACACTTGTTTGCTTCAAACATGCTGACCCATGTGACAGAACGCCAGCCAGTTCTTTCTGGCGGCAGCCTTCGGGCGATGGGTGCAACGGTGGGGCAATCGAACATATGAGAGTGCTGTTCCTTCTTTTGGCTTTTGCCGGCGCTCTGGTGTTTTCAACCGTTACGGAAGCCGCGCCTCCGGGCAAAGGCCATCTCGGCGCGCGGACAACCAGCAACGAAATTATTGCAGCCGTCCCGGCCAATTGGCCGCCGCAATACAGTCTGGACGAGGATGGCAATCCAAGCGGATTTGCAATCGACGTTTTGAACCATCTCGCCAAAGAGCTAAATCTGACAGTTCGATACAAGGTTGCTCCAAACTTCGTAGAAGCCATCCGACTGCTCGAAGCGGGCGAAGCTGATCTCATCCCGAACAGTGGCATTGTGTCCGAGCGCAAGTCCAACAACCTGTTCACCCCTCCCGTCGAAACCTTCCGGATCGTGGCCTTTATCCGCGAGGGGGATGTTGTTCCAACCCTGATCAGTGCATTGCACCAGAAGAAGGTTGGCGTGGTGGAGCGGAATGTTGGATTGTTTCTTCTGCGCGACCGCAGAGACGTAGAGCTTGAGATTTACCCGACCGGTGAGAAAGCTCTCCTGGGCCTGCTCTCCGGCGCTGTGGATGCCGTTGTCTACCCCGACACAGTGTTTCAAGCCCTTGCGCGGAACATCGGCGTCGAAGACCAAATCCGCATCACCGGGACGGCGTTGAAAGAGATACCACGCGGGCTGCGCTTTCGAAACGACCGCTCTGATCTGCATGTCTTGTTCAGTGCCGCAGTCGCATCCTTTGTGAATTCGCCTGACTACAAAAAAATCTACAAACGATGGTACGGGGCGCCGGATCCCTTTTGGACAACGAAGCGGGTATTCGGCGGAATGCTGGCCATTCTGGCGACGCTGACCGTTGCTTTCCTTGTGTGGCGCTATTTCACCTTGAGCAGTTTCAACAGCCAGCTCCGGCTTTCAAAACTTCAGCTCATCAATCTCAATGAAACGCTCGAAACCCGGGTCCGCAACCGGACGCGCGAACTGTCGGAGGAAGTTGAAGAACGCAAACGCAGCCAACGGGACCTAGAGACGTTCTTCAACCAGTCACAGTCCCTCAATCTCATTGTGGGTTTTGATGGCAAAATACTGCGCCTCAATGATTCCTGGGAAGACTTTCTGGGTTACGAGCTAAAGGAATTTGCTGAACGCCCCTTCATCGAGTTTGTGCATCCGGAGGATCGAACAAGCACCGAAGATGCCTTTGCAGCGCTGCTTGCAGGAGAAGGCATTGACGGGTTTGAAAACAGATATGTCTGTGCGTGCGGCGAGTCGAAATACTTGCGCTGGTCTGCGCGGTCAGATGTCGACCGGCAGCTGATCTATGCCGTCGCCCAAAATATGACCGATCAGAAAACGGCCGAAAATGCCCTTAAATTGACCGCGAAAGTCTTCACGCACTCAGATGAAGGCATCATCATCACGGACATCAAAGGCACCATTGTCGATGTCAACGAGGCTTTTACTGACATTACCGGCTATGAACGGGACGAAATCCTGGGCAACAACCCGAGCATTCTCAGTTCTGGCAAGCATGACGCCGACTTCTATCAGACGATGTGGTCCAAACTTCGGAAAGACGGCGTTTGGCAGGGGGAGATCTGGAACAAACGGAAAGACGGCGACGTCTTTGCAGAACGCCTGACCATCAGCGCAATCGAAGATGAGAGCGGCAACACCACCAATTACATCGGCCTGTTCGTCGACATCACGAAAATGAAGGCCCACGAACGCCAGTTGGAACACCTGGCGCGCTATGACCGCTTGACCGGCCTGCCGAACCGGGTCCTTCTGGCAGACACTATGCAACAGGCCATGGCGCGCGCGCGCCGGCATGGCCATACCCTTGCAATCGCCTTCGTTGATCTCGACGGCTTCAAGGCCGTCAACGACACTTATGGCCACGCTGCCGGCGACGAGTTGCTGGTCTCGGTCGCCCACCGTCTCACAAAAGTGCTGCGGACGGAGGATACGCTGGCGCGCATCGGGGGCGATGAATTTGTTGCCATCATCACCGATCTCCCGGACGAGAAGAGCTGCGTCAGCACGCTGAACCGGATCCTTGATGCTGCGTCCAAGGAGTTCAAGCTCGGCGCGGCAACAGCATCCGTTTCCGCCAGCATCGGCGTCACCTTCTACCCGCAAACGGAAGAGATTGACGGTGACCAGCTGGAGCGGCAAGCCGATCAGGCGATGTATGAGGCGAAGATCTCCGGCAGAAACCAATACAAGTTCTTCGACCCGGAACAGGACCGCAGGCTCACCGAGTATTATGCTCAGGTAGCGGATGCCAAAAAGGCCCTAAAAACAGATGCTTTCCGCCTGCACTATCAACCAAAAATCCGGCTCGCCACGAAAGAAGTCATTGGCTACGAAGCGCTGATACGCTGGCAACATCCCGAGAAGGGACTGTTGATGCCAGGCGCGTTCCTGCCGCCAATCGAACGGCACCCTGATGTGGCCATCGAACTTGGCAACTGGGTGTTGGACAATGCCCTTGAACAGATTGAGCGGTGGAATGAAGTTGGCCTCGACACGACCGTCAGTGTCAATGTGAGCGCTCTCCAGCTCACCTCGAGCGATTTCGAAGAAACACTGAACAAACATCTTCAGAAGCATCCGGCAGCCGAACCGTGTCAGCTCGAAATCGAACTTCTGGAAACTGATGCCCTCAGTGACATTGAGCGTGTTTCAAAGATCATCCGGAATTGCCGCCTCTCGTCAGTCCGCTTTGCGCTGGACGATTTTGGGACCGGCTACTCTTCGCTCGCCTATCTGAAACAGTTGCCAATTGATACCTTGAAGATCGACCAGGGTTTTGTGCATGACAGCCTGAACAATGCCCAGGACCAGGAATTGCTCAAACTCATTATTTCCCTGGGCCGGGTGTACAACATCGACGTTTTGGCAGAGGGTGTCGAGACGCCTGCACATGCAGAATTGTTGCACACCTACGGCTGCCGGTATGCACAAGGGTACGCTTTTGCCCGTCCAATGCCAGCAGACGACGTTTTGGATTGGCACAGCAATTGGTTCGAGCACCGGTTGACCCAGTCAGCCATGCCACGGGCGCTCACCGGCAGTTAATCGGGTTCAAGTGCACAATGCCGCCTTCTGGCCGATCACCATTTCGCGCTTACCGGCGTAACCTTTGACCTTTTCAATCTCGAAACCCGCTGCTTGCAGGTTCCGGCGCACCCATCCCGCTGACGTGTAAGTCGCGAGCGTCCCATCTGAGGCGGTGAGGTTTGCGGCAGCCTCAAGAAGCGTTCCGTCCCAGAGCTCCGGGTTTTTTGCCGGACTGAACCCATCCAAAAACCAAGCATCGACTTGCAAGGCATCGAAGCCCACTTGTTTGACCGCTTGGGGCACGTTTTGAAGCTCCGCGATCAACACGCGGGCATCCCCTACGCCGAGGACCAACCTCACCCGACCGAGCTGCAGGATGTTCCAGCCGGGCTGCGGAGACCAAATCGCCGTCAGTTTTTCTGCCCGATCGGTCAACTCTGGGAACGCGGCCAGCGCCCTGCGGAGCTGTTCGCTGGTCATGGGATGAAGTTCAAACGAGATGAACGTCAGCTCCGGCGGATTTGCGACACTCTCCAGCGCTTGAACCGCCGCCAGGAAGTTGAGACCGGTGCCAAAACCGAACTCGGCAATTGTGAAGTTCTCCCGCCCCTCAAAACGCTCTGGCAGGCCATTGCCGGACAGGAATACATGCCGGGTCTCTTCAAGCCCGCCGGCCTTTGAGAAATAGGTATCTCCGAACCCTTCGGCGCGCGGCACATCCCCGTCCAGCCACTCAAGGTCCGGCGGGCCAAACGCCGCAGCGGTTTTTCTTTGCTCTTCGTCCGTCACGCCACTAAACCAAGCCCCTAATTCTCAGCTCCTCATACGGGAGCCCAGAGAGCCGATCAAGCGCGGGGACCAATGTGGCAAGCACTTCAGAGCGATATGACCTGGCAATTGCCGGTGCCGGTATTTTCGGCCTGTCGATAGCCTATGCAGGGCTCAAGGCTGGCTTGAAGGTTGCTGTCGTGGAAACCCGTCATGTTGGCGCAGGGGCCAGCGGCGGATTGCTTGGCGCATTGATGCCGCACATGCCAGCCCGCTGGAATCCAAAGAAGGAGTTCCAGTTTCAGGCGCTTTTAGGCCTTTCCGGCCATATCGCAGAACTGGAACAGCTCTCTGGCGTCACCTGCGGCTACAAGCGCCTGGGCCGGATCCTGCCGCTGACAACACAGGACAAACTGGACCACCATCTGGAGCGCGCCGAGGAGAGCAAGCAGCGCTGGCATCCGGAGGAAACCGGTTTTTCCTATGTTGTTGAACCGCAGGGCAGCCGTTCGGATTGGCTGAGCGCGGACGCCGCCCCTTATGGGATCGTCTTTGAAACGCTGGCAGCCCGGGTTGCACCACGGCTTTACTTAAAAGCATTGGCAAGTTTCGTGGCAAAACAGGGCCTCTTATTGGAAGAAACACGTGTCTCCGGGTTCGATGAGAAAAAGGATACGGTCCATCTGAGCGATGGGCAGACGATCAATGCGACGAATTTCGTCATTGCGGGAGGGCATGGTGCTTTTGATCTCATCGAAACCCTCACAGGTGAGGCAATCGGACGGGGGGAAAAAGGACAGGCCCTCTTGATGGACGGCCGCGGCCTCGAAAACCGGCCAGCCATCTATTGCGACGGGCTCTATGTGGTTCCGCATGACGATGGCACCGTCGCGATTGGCAGCACGTCAGACCGGACTGCGCAGGATACCGAGGTCGACCCGGACCGCTCGGTAGATCTGATCCGGCGAGCCACCGCATTCTGTCCGTCTTTGAACGGGCGCGAGGTGCTGACCGAATGGGCCGGCATCCGGCCACGATGCAACAAGCGCGACCCGTTGGTCGGCGCCCTGCCCGGCCGGGAGCGGACCTTTGCGGCCACGGGCGGCTTCAAGATTTCCTATGGAATAGCGCATTTGATCGCCGAAGCGCTGATTACAGAGATTTCCGGGGGCTCGCCGCGCCTCCCGTTGCCGGAGACGTTCCGCCCGGATCATCATTTTGGGTTGAACCGGCTGGATGCGGACCAGACTGTCCGCCGATAAAAAAGCTCGGAAGATCGGGATTAGTCTGGCGACACGCGTTACGGCAGACCGTTGTCTGTCCAAAAATAGTTAGCGATGCCGCCGTCCAGCGCTGCGGTTAGAAAAAAATCGAGGCTGCACCGTAAAGAACGGCACCAGAGAGGGCGATCGAGCCCCAAAAGAGTCCGTTCTTGACAATAAGAAAGCCTACGCCGTCCGGCGCGCTGGCTGGATTAGGCCCGCGTGCGGCGCCAGGACCTTGTCGGCGGCTACGCTCTTCAGTTGCAGCAGGCATGGCTTTTGCCATTTGCTTATCCTATTTGTTCAGAGTCATCCGGCACTTAATAGCCACGGGATAACAACCACCAGTCACGATAACCTTCTTCCCACAGGACGCTGTCCAAATTATGGAAACATAGTGAACGTTTTGTTTACAATCTCCACAAGATTGGAAGCTTTACACACAGACAATGTAGGACTGATGTCAACATTGGAAAGTTTTGATCTTCGTTTGTATTTTCGCATCTTCTTGAGAAAGGCTTCGCATGTCGCTTGAATCTGTCCGTGCCCATTTGGCTGAGGCCGCCCCGGATCTTGAGGTTCTGGTCACGGAGGACAGCAGCGCGACAGTTGATCTGGCGGCAGCTGCGCATGGCGTAGAGCCGGGTCAGATCGCCAAAACGCTCTCGTTCAGGGTCAAGGATGAGGTGTTCTTGCTGGTTGCCCGCGGCGATGCGCGGCTTGACAACAAAAAGGCCAAGGCGGCCTTCGGCGGCAAGGCGAAGATGCTCAGCGCCGAGGAAGTGGTCGAGATCACCAGCCATCCAGTCGGCGGCGTCTGCCCGTTCGGCCTGCCCGCACCGCTGAAGGTGTACTGCGATGTCTCGCTGAAAGCGTTTGACGTTGTCATTCCAGCCGCAGGCGCGACCAATGCAGCTGTCCGCATTGCGCCGGACCGGATGGTCGAGATCACGAGCGCCGAGTGGGTGGACGTGTGTCAGCCACCCGTGGCTGCTGGCTGATTTCAATTAAGATGCAGGTCCCGGCTCGGAGGCCGGGACTGCGGAGTTATTTCTGTGGGGAGATCGGTCCCGGATCAAGTCCGGGACGGCATTAAATAAAGCGCTGTATTTCTCCGCGCCGCCCCGGACCTGATCCGGGGTCCGTCGTGATGGACAGAGCAGTAGGTCAGATCGCCCCTAAATCCCGTCACCATCCATGCCGAGAACACTCAGGAAGCCGCGCGCACGCAAGTAAGCAACGATCTCATCCGCCACCTCTTCCGCCGGGCGGCCGACGTTGTGGATGCGGATTTCCGGGTTCTCCGGGGCTTCATACGGGCTGTCGATGCCGGTGAAGTTCTTGATCTCGCCCGCTTCCGCCTTGGCATATAGCCCCTTCGGATCGCGCTTCTTGCACTCCTCGATCGGCGTGTCGACAAACACCTCGATGAACTCGCCCTCGCCCATCAGGTCCCGTGCCATCCGCCGCTCGGAGCGGAACGGCGAGATGAAGGAAACCAGTGTGATCAACCCGGCGTCGGCCATGAGCTTGGCAACCTCGCCCACCCGGCGGATGTTCTCCACCCGGTCCGCATCGGTAAAGCCAAGATCCCGGTTGAGCCCGTGACGGACGTTGTCGCCGTCGAGCGTATAGGTGTGCCGGCCTTCCGCATGCAGGCGCTTTTCAACCAGTGAGGCAATGGTCGACTTGCCGGAGCCTGACAGCCCGGTGAACCACAACACCGCCGGTTGCTGGCCCATCTTGTCGGCCCGTGCTTTGCGGTCGACATCGAGTGCCTGCCAATGGATGTTGGTTGCCCGGCGCAGCGCAAACCACACCATGCCCGCTCCAACCGTCTGGTTGGTCATCCGGTCGATCAGGATGAACGACCCGGTCGTCCGGTTGGCCTCGTACGGGTCAAAGGCAACGTCAGAGGAAAGGCTCAAGTTGCAGAAGGCGATCTCATTCAGATCCAGCGTCTTGCCGGCCACATGCTCGAACGTATTGACGTTGATCTTGTGCTTGATCTCCGTGACCGTCGCATTGACCGTCTTCGCACCAATCTTCAGGAGATAGGAGCGGCCCGGCAGCAGCGCATCTTCCGACATCCAGATGAGGTGCGCCGCCATTTGGTCCGCGACATCCGGACGGGCAGACGGCGTTGCCAAAAGATCGCCGCGCGAGATGTCGATCTCGTCCTGGAGGGTCAGCGTAACGGCTTCGCCCGCACGGGCCTCCTCCACCTCGCCGGCCGGCGCGATGATCTGCTTGATGGTGCTGGTTTTGGCAGGGCCTGCTACGACGATCTCATCCCCGACGGCCACCCGGCCGCTGGCGATCGTTCCCGAATAGCCACGGAAGTCGAGGTTTGGCCGGTTCACCCATTGCACGGGGAAGCGGAACGGGGCGTCCAGCTCGTGCTCGCCCACCTCGACCGTTTCCAGATGTTCCAGAAGCGTTGGGCCGGTGAACCAGTCCATGTTCCCGCCCCTGGCCGTCACATTGTCGCCAAAGCGGGCGGACATCGGGATCGCCTGAAGGCTTTCAAAGTCAAAGCCGCTGGCAAAGGTTTCAAAATCCTTCCGGATTTCGTCAAAGCGCTCTTCTGAGTAATCAACGAGATCGATCTTGTTCACCGCCAGCACCACATGGCGGATGCCGAGCAGCGAGGCAATGAAGGCGTGGCGGCGGGTCTGGACCTGCAGGCCATGGCGGGCATCGACGAGAAGCACGGCAAGATCGGCGGTTGAGGCGCCGGTTGCCATGTTGCGGGTGTATTGCTCGTGGCCCGGTGTGTCGGCGACGATGAACTTGCGCTTGTCGGTGGCAAAGAAGCGGTAGGCCACATCAATGGTGATGCCCTGCTCGCGTTCCGCTTCCAGCCCGTCGACCAGAAGCGCCAGATCGATGTCTTCGCCGACCGTGCCGTGTTTCTTCGAATCCCGCTCAAGGGCTGCCAGCTGGTCCTCGAAGATCAGCTTGGTGTCATAGAGCAGACGGCCGATCAGGGTCGACTTGCCGTCATCCACCGAGCCGCAGGTCAGGAACCGCAGCTGGTCCTTTTGCTCCTGGGCAGCCACATAGGCGGCAACAGCTTCGGAACTGGTCAGGGTGTCTTCAAGAACGCTCATCAGAAATACCCCTCACGCTTTTTCTTTTCCATCGAGGCGCTTTCGTCCTTGTCGATCAGGCGGCCCTGGCGCTCGGACGTGCGGGCAATCAGCATTTCCTTGACAATGTCGGGCAAGGTCGTGGCATCCGATTCAATCGCGCCCGTCAGCGGGTAACAGCCGAGGGTGCGGAAGCGGATCATCTTTTCCTGAACAACCTCGCCGGGCTGCAAGGTCATCCGCTCATCGTCGACCATGATCAGCATGCCGTCGCGTTCAACCACCGGGCGCTTGGCGGCAAGGTAGAGCGGCACCATCGGGATGTTTTCCGTCAGGATGTATTGCCAGATGTCGAGCTCGGTCCAGTTGGAGAGCGGAAAGGCGCGGATGCTCTCGCCCTTGGCGACCCGGGCATTGTACAAGTTCCACAGCTCGGGCCGCTGGTTCTTCGGATCCCAGCCGTGAGAGGAATTGCGGAACGAGAACACCCGTTCCTTGGCACGGGACTTTTCCTCATCGCGCCGCGCGCCGCCAAAGGCTGCGTCAAAACCATACTTGTCGAGCGCTTGTTTGAGCGCCTCGGTCTTCATGATGTGCGTGTGTACCGAAGAGCCGTGATCGAACGGGTTGATGCCCTTCTCCACGCCTTCCTGGTTCGTGTGCACCAGAAGCTCCAGACCGAGCTGCTTGGCCGTCTCGTCCCGGAAAGTGATCATGTCGCGGAACTTCCAGGTGGTGTCCACGTGAAGCAGCGGAAACGGCGGTTTCGAAGGATAAAACGCCTTCATCGCCAGGTGCAGCATGACGCCACTGTCCTTGCCGATGGAATAGAGCATCACCGGGTTGGAAAACTCCGCCGCAACCTCCCGGATGATGTGGATGCTCTCAGCCTCCAACCGCCGCAAATTGCTCAGGCGTTCTGGCGTCAGGTCTGCCGACATTATGTTCATAACCGTTGTTTTCCCAAAACCGGTTTACCGTGACTCTGTCTGATGGCTCAGTCCAGACGATTTTCCGGAAATGCCATTAAACTGCCGACACGCGAAATGGAGTGGATCAATCCTCCATTTCGGACGTGTTCGACCTTGCAAGCCATGTCAGGCAACATATTGAAATTTTTCAATTCATGCCCGTTTGTGATGCGTTAGAGATAGAGAATGGGCGGTAATCAATTCAAGGAATGGCATTCCACGATTCCGGCCAATAATAAAATCTGTCTCTTTTTTCCGCGGTGGGGCTCCAGGGAATTTCCGCGGCTTCAGTGCAATCATCTTGGCAGCATTCGGCTGATTCACCGATTGGAAAGCATTCATTAATAGTATGATCGGCGATGTGCATGTGATCCTTGAAGTACCGGTTCAAACAGTCATGTCCGAAGACAAACAGGAACAGGCGCCAGTGAGCGGCCAGGAAGCCCGGACGGCAGACGACCGCCCGCGGCGGACGCGCGTCTTGAAAAAAGGCAAGATCATTTTCCAAGGTGGCCTTAGGTCCTTCCCCTGCATCGTGCGCAATCTCTCCGATGGCGGAGCGATGTTGCAGTTCGAGACCGCCTTTATGGCGCCGCCACAATTCGAGCTGCAGATTGACCTGGAGAACTTCGAGGTCACTTGCGAAAAGCGCTGGGAAGACGGGCTGAAGATGGGTGTTCAATTCATCAGCGAAAAACGCATTGTCGGGGCTCAGCGTGCCCAGACGCTGAAAACCTCCGAAGAGGCGCTGAAGTCCGAAATTGACCTGTTGCATGACAGCCCTGACAATTTTTTCACCCGCCAGCACATGATGGATGATGCCAAACGCGCCCAGCAGCAGCAGGTGCGGCGCACCCGGCCGGCCAGCTCCGGCAAACCCGCCTTCGGCAAGCGGCGCTGACCAATCACCCAGGTTCAGATCCTTGAAAGATCATCGCAAGACAGGTGATGTCGTCGGATTGGGCTGCCTCGGCGGCAAACCTTGAAACTTCTGCGTTTAAAGTCTCGATCCACCCTGTTGCGCTCGCATTTTTTGAGGTTTCAAGAAAGCGGTTCAGCCGGTCGTGACCATAAAGCTCCCCGTTCGGATTGAGGGCTTCCGTCACCCCGTCGGTCACCAGCAGCACACCATCGCCGGGAACGATCTGGCGCGTTCGGGTTGGATAGTCCGTTTTTTCAAAAACACCCGCGATCGGTCCGAGGCTTTCGACCCGCTCACAGTTCCCGCAATTGCCGAGCCAATAGACGTCTTCGTGTCCGGCGCTGGAATAGGACAGTGTGCCGGTTTTCAGATCAAGGCATCCGTAAAACAGCGTCACGAACATACATTCGGGATTGTCGTCGGCAAGCACATCGTTCAAACGGCTGATCACGGTGCCTGGTGGATGGCCTTCCAGTGCAAGCGTTTTCAGGATCATCCGCGAGACGCTCATGAACATGGCAGCCGGCATGCCTTTTCCGCAGACATCGCCAATGGCAAAGCCAAGGTTGCCGTCTCCGACCATGAAGTAGTCATAAAAATCCCCGCCAACGTCCTTGGCCGGGATCATGGATGCGGCGATGTCAAATGTTTCTCCAAATGCACCCGGGTCGATGCCGGACGGCAGAAAGGAGCCCTGCACCTTGGCCGCCATGCGCATTTCTTCGCGCTGCGCGCTTTTTTCCCGGATCTCGCCCGCCATCTTGTCGAAGACATGGGCGAACTGCCCGAACCGACCCGCCTCCGCCTTCAAGGTTTCCAGCATGCCGGGTTGAAACGCGTCGTTGCTGAGCGCTTCTGCGGCCTGGGTCAAGGTGGCAATTGCTCCGTTCATCCCCTGAAGGCGGCTTCCGAGGGCACCGATGATGGTCAAGATGGCATCTGGATGATCGATCAAGAGACCGCGGACAACATCGCGGTCCAGTCTCAGAAGCTGCACCGCACTGCGGGCACGAACGGTCGCGGTCCGGGGACTGCGGGCGAAAACGGAAATCTCACCGACCATGTCCGGTGCTGTCAGCACCGCCAGGGTGACGTCGCCATGCGGCGTGTCGACATCCACGGACAATTCACCGGACACCAGAAGATAGGCAAAAGACCCCGGATCGCCCTGGCGAAACAGAACCGTCCCGGCGGCGGCATCTTCAATTGGACAGGCAGCTGCAATGTTTCGCAGGTGCTGCTCGTCCATGGAGGCAAAAATGTCGTGCGTCTTTAACAGCGCGACCAACGTTTCAAGGTCAGCACTTGCGCTTGAGAACCGTTCGCCGGACGGATCCATTAGATGCCTTTCAGGTTGTTGCTTAAGCCCACGTTGCTTTTGAGTTGAACCATTCTGAAGGCAAGAGCACAAGGGGCAACTCACATCCCGCCCGGCATCCGGAAACAGGCCACCAGCGCAAACGTCAGGTGCTTAAGTCTGTCGCCAATTTGTATTTGCCGAAGATCTCGCCGCCATAGTCGACATCGCCGATGAAACGTGCCCCCATTCGCTTGAGAGCCCCCAGTTTCTTTCGGGACGGCGGCAAAAGAAAGGTCACAAACGGGATCCGGTCATCAGCCCGAGCGAAGGCAAGTGCCTTTCGGGTAATGGAGATCCCGAGGCCGAAGCAGTCGGGCTTTAAAACAAGACCGAAGTCCCACTCGTCTCCCTCTTTCTGAAAGCCGCCCCAACCGGCATACCGGCCATGATTGAGAAATGCCCAATGCCCCAGCCCATCGCGCTGCCAGCACGCTTCTTTGGCTGCGACGAACTGAGCAGCCGTTTCGTCATCCCAAGCCTTTGTCAGAAGCGGCATATGCGCTGCAAGACGCGGGTCGTTCATATGCGCGGTCAACTCTGCGAGGGAAATTGATGTCAGGCGCACAAAGCTGATATTGGCGGGAGACATTGTACCCCGGGTTCCATGGTTCTATTGGTCGTTCGCGGGTTAGATCGAGATAACCTCATGCCGGGTCAAGGCCGGCGGGCTCTAAAGCGATCAACAGTCCGTGTGCCTGCTTTGCGCCTTTAACAGAACCGCTGTTTTATTGAGAGCTCCGCCACTCTTGAGACGGCCTGAGGTCCCCGTCTATTGCGCTGTCCAGCCGCCGTCGACCGGGATGGTTGTGCCGGTGACGTTATGGGCAACCGGATGACACAGCCACAGCGCCAAGGCACCGATTTCCGATGGATCGGAGGTGCGTCGGGTCGGTTGTTTTTCAGCCAGAAGATCGGCAATTCCCAGATCCCGGTCGCCGCCATGAAGGGCGGCACGGGCGGCAACCTGCGGCTCGATGATCGCGGTTTCGGTCCAACCTGGCGCGATGCAGTTGACGGTGACACCGCCTTTGGCCTTGGTGCCGGCGGCGGCATATTCCAGCGCGGCGACCTTGCTCATGCCAACCAGGCCGAACTTCGAGGCGACATAGGGCGCCTTGTTCACCGATGCGACGAGGCCATGGACCGACGCAATGTTGATCACCCGGCCATACCCCTTCTCAGCCATGACGGGCAGCGCCTTTCGCATCGTGTGAAAGGCGCCGGACAGATTGACATCGATGATGGCTTCCCAGGTCGCCGCATCGAGCTCGGCGTAGCTGGCGGTTTTTTGGATGCCGGCGTTGTTGACCAGAATGTCCGCGCCGCCCCAGTCAGTCACCTCCTGCATCATCGCCTCGATGGCCGCAACGTCCCGCATGTTGGCGTCAAAGAACCGGGCCTCCGGTGCACCGGCCGCCTTAACAGCGGCCACGGCCTCCGCCGCCTGCCCCTCTGTCGCAAGACCATGAACGCCCACCCGGACGCCGGCGCCTGCAAGACTCTTTGCGATCGCCAAACCGATGCCTTGAACAGACCCGGTCACAAGGGCGGTTTTTCCGGTCAAATCACTCATGTTCGTTCCCTCCATCCATCAGCTGTTGTCTCAATTCGGTCTTCAGGACCTTGCCGTAATTGTTCTTCGGCAGTGCCTCGACGAAGTGGTAGGTCTTCGGCCGTTTGAACCGGGCAATCTGCTCCAGGCACAAGGCATCGAGTTCTGCCGCTTCCACGTTTTGCCCGTCCTGACGCACGACAAAGGCAACAACGATCTCCCCCCATTCCGGATCTTCCTGGCCGATCACGGAGACCTCATGAACCGCCTGATGGCTGAGCAGCACTTCCTCCACTTCTCTCGGGTAGATGTTTGTTCCGCCGGAAATGATCACATCCTTTGAGCGGTCCTGAAGCGTCAGATAGCCGTCCGGATCGAGCCGCCCCATGTCTCCGGTCCACAGCCAGCCGTTTCGAAGGGTTTCTTCGGTCGCGGCCGGGTTCTGCCAATAGCCTTTCATGACAGTTGCCCCGCGCACGACGATCTCCCCCACCTCACCGGCGGCAAGATCTTCGCCGCTTTCATCAACAACGTGCACCCGTACCGAAGACTGCGCCGTTCCAACGGAATTAAGCCGGTCCCGCCATCTTGGATGGCTGCGATCGGACACATCGGCCCTGGAGAGCGCGGTGATCCCCATCGGGCACTCCCCCTGGCCGTAGATCTGAACGAACCGGGTTCCCATCACCTCCACCGCCTCCAGAATATCGGCCTCATACATCGGCCCTCCGGCGTAAACGATGGTGCGCAGCCCCATACCGTTGAGCCCCTGGGCCTTGGCGACATCCACCATCCGGCGCACCATGGTGGGCGCTGCGAACATGCTGACACATTTTAAGCCCGGCGCGATCCGGAGAACTTCTTCGGCATCAAATCCGCCGCTTTCCAGAACAACGTGCCGAGCACCGCGCAAGACATGCATGAAATTGTAAAGCCCGGCGCCATGGCTCATGGGAGCAGCATAAAGAATGGCCCCGCCCGACTTGACCTCGTCCACATCGACAAAAAAGTTGTACGTCATCGAGGCAATGTTGCCGCAGGTGATCATGACCCCCTTCGGCCGCCCTGTTGTGCCGGAGGTGTAGAACAGCCAGGCGAGATCGTCCTCATCCAGAGGCACGGGCTCTGAGAGCGGGGCTTCCGATCGCATGGCGTCAAAGTCCGCGCTGCCGGTCACGACAATCTGTGCATCGCCAGACAAAAGACCAGACAGGGCGTTTGCGGATTTCTCATCGCAGAACACCAGTTTTGCACCGGCATCTTCGACCATCCAGGCTGCTTCCCGCCCGTGCAGCTTGGCGTTGATCGGCACAGCAGCCGCGCCGGCCCACCAAATGCCATAGAGCGCTTCAAGATAGGCTGTGCTGTTTGCCATGAAGACCGCGACCCGGTCGCCCTTGGCAACGCCGCGGCTTTGAAGCGCGTGTGCAATCGCCCCGGCGGTCTCCGCAAATGCCGCATAATCGGCCACCTGGCGCACACCGGTGAAGAGTGCCGGTGCGCCGGGTGATTTTGCCGCTGTGCGTTTCAGCCATTCTGCCGGGTTCATGCCCTTGCCTCCCTTTTCTCCCTTCCGGATACTATTTGCGCGCTTTATCTGGATATTCCGGCAAAACACGTAATGGAGATCGCATGGAGGAGCTGGCTGCCCTTGCCTTTGAGCATGCGCCGATTGGACTGGTTTACTCAGAAGACCGGACCATCCGGAAATGCAATCCGCGGTTTGCGGCGATGTTTGAATATGACACCGCCGCGCTGACCGGTGTCTCCCTGTCGGTGCTTTATCCCTCTTCGGAAGAGTTCTTGCGCATCGGCAAGATCGGGGTCAGCAAGATGCTGGGCAGCGGCACCTATCAGGACGAGCGGATCATGCGCCGGAAATCCGGTGCCCTGTTCTGGTGCCGGGTACGCGGGCAGTCGCTGGACCCTGATCACCCCTTCGCCAAGGCCATTTGGAGTTTTGCCGATATTTCAGAAGACCGGCCGCTCGCCGACATGAGCGTGCGCGAGCGCCAGGTGGCAACCATGCTGGCCGAGGGTCTGACGTCCAAGGAGATCGCCCGCGCGCTCGACATCTCCCACCGCACGGTAGAGGTTCACAGGGCCCGCTTGATGAAAAAGTTCAACGCCCGCAACAGCCTGGAGCTGATCGCGCATATTGCCGGTGTTCCGGTGTAGGACGCCGCATGTGAAACACCGGCGGCACGGCCTGTTGAGTCATTCGACCAAAACAGATGCCGCTCCACACTGGAGCCGTTCAACACCGCGTTCTGTTCAGGTGTGGTTTAGTCATCGCACTGAGGAACGACCGCTTGCACACCCTTCCAGATTATCCACTTCAGGCGAAAGCAAGTAATGAATAAACCAATGCATGCAACAATCTCATGTCGTACAAGTCGATTGCAATTTTCAATTTAAAGTACCTAAACTCACCACCCCTCAATCAAAAATCACATCAGAATTAATAAGTCTAATTTAATAAACTTCTGTCATTTCTTGCAGTAGAGGGGCACATTCATCGAGGGAAGCTATGGGGAAATATGCCAGCGACACACCGGATGTGTTGAATAGGCTCTGCGCAGCACCTCTTTTATTCAGCAAGAAACTCTCAAACAATTCTGCATTCTCTGCATTGCAACGCAGCCTTTGCATTACCTTGCCTGCAATATTGCTCGGCGCCTTCGCCCTTTTGATAAAATACCCGCCTTTTGTTCAAACAGGCACCGGTCACAACTTTCATTTCGGACAAGATGTAGAGGTTGTGCTGGACGCGGTGATTAACGCGACCTTCGGCATCGCGTCACTCATCGTGATCGTGAGCTACGCGTACATTTACACAAACAGTGTGAACAGCCAGAAGCGCCGCCCTGTTGCGCACCCGCTTCTCACAATTCTGGTTGCACTCACCAGCTTTTTCATCTTGATCGCACAGGCAGACAGCTCTCAACTCCTGGCCTCTCTCTCCATAAGCCAGGGCTTGCCCACGGCCCTGTTCGTTGCTGTTGCAAGCACCGGCCTGTTTATCTTCCTGTGCCGAAAGAACCTCTTCCGTTTCCAGACCCGCGCGCTCAGCAATGAGGCAATGCTTGGCGATATCTACGGCGTCCTGCCCGCAGCGCTTACAACGCTGATTGTGTTCGCGGGCCTGAAAGGCGTTCTGCTTACCATCGGGTCTGAGCATGTGACCGCCGAGCTTCAGGCACAACTGAACGGCATGGTCGGGAACATCGACAATTCGCTTTGGGGCGGCCTGAAATATGTTCTGTTGTCACAGGTGCTCTGGCTGTTCGGCGTACACGGCCGGAACATGCTCAACGGTGTTTCGGATTTACAGCTAATCCCGGCTGCCGACGAAAACATTGCACATGTCGCTGCGGGCTTGCCGCCTACAAACATCATCACATCTCAGGTGTTCGACCTTGTCCACGTCGGCGGCTCCGGCGCAACGCTTGGCATGATCATCGCCATGCTGGTTTTCAGCAAGTTGACCGTGGTAAAGCGCTTTGCCCTGCTGGCGTTGATACCGGCATTGTTCAACGTGAACGAGCCGATCATTTACGGCATCCCGATCGTCCTCAATCCGTTGTATGCGCTGCCCTTTCTGCTGGCACCACTTGTAAACACCGGCGTTCTTTATGGTGCGATGCTCCTTGAGTGGATGCCCTTCACGAGCTACGGCGTCGCCTGGACGACGCCGCCGATACTCAACGCATATGCTGTCACAGGCTCTTTCTCCGGGGCCGGAATTCAAGCCGTCTGCCTCGTGCTGTCGGTCCTCATCTACGCCCCGTTTGTACGCCTGACCGACACCGTCAGCACGCTGACAATACGAGAGTCTTTAACTGACCTGCTGCGGTTTTCAACCGGAACCGAAACGCCAAGCACTCCGACAAAGTTGTTGCAACGGAACGGTGTTGTCGGCCGGGTGGCCCGCGCCCTTGCCATTGATTTGGAAGCCGTTCTGGATAAAAGGCAGGGTCTTCACCTGGAGTATCAGCCACAGATCAACGCCTGCGATGGCAGCGTGTGCGGTGTTGAAGCTCTGCTGCGCTGGAACCATCCGATATACGGCTACATCGCTCCACCGGTGATTATCCAGCTGGCGGAAGATATGGAGATCATGCCGCAGCTTGGCGAGCACATACTCGATCTGGCGTGCCGCACCCGTGCCGATTGGACCGGTTTTGTGGCGGCCGATTTCAAGATGTCGGTCAATGTAACGCCGTCCCAGGTTCTTCAACACGATTTTGCAGAAGTGGTGAAACAGACACTCGCGCGCTATGCACTAGACCCTTCGGCTGTCGAACTCGAAATCACCGAGAGTACGGTCCTCTTGCCGGATGACAAAGTCTTTGAGGCGATCGAAAACCTCAGGGCTGTTGGTGTCCGGTTTGCTCTCGACGATTTCGGAATGGGACACACCTCTCTCAGGTACATGCAGGCTTTTCCGATAGATACGGTGAAAATCGACCGGTCTTTGACCCGGTCATGCCATGGCGAGATCAATGGGCACATTTTGAAGTCAATTTTTGACCTCAGCGCGTCTTTGGGCTTTGCGACCGTCGTTGAAGGCATTGAAACAGAAGAGGAAAAGGCCTGGTTCTCGCAGTCTGGTTGCACCAGCTTCCAAGGTTACCTGTTCAGCCGCCCCTTGGAGGCGGATGACTTCGTGACCTTTTATATCGAAAACGCCCAGCTGCATGCGCCGTTGACCGCCGCTTTGGACGCAATGAAGAAGACCAAGGCACCCGCCCGCCGCACACAATCGGTGGCATAAGAGAGCTGGAACACGGGCAAGGCTAGACGTCACGGCACATCCATTTCTCGCATGAGAATGCCAAGCCGAGTTACTGTACGCCACATGGCATTGCTGCTGTGCTTACGGGATCTTCGGTCGCTCAGAACCAAACGTATTCAGATTTTCGGAAGGAAGAGTGGCTGGGGTGGAAGGATTCGAACCTTCGCATGCCGGTACCAAAAACCGGTGCCTTACCGCTTGGCTACACCCCAATGCCGTGGGAAGGGTGTATACCCATCTCGCCGGACAAGCGCAAGCCTCCCAAGTGCGTTTCTTTTGATTGGTAAGGATAGTTTTCCCCAACTCGGTAAAACAGTCGTCAAACACCTTGGATTTCTGCCTCGGCCGGCCCTCCCAGCCCCCGCCTCAGCACCGGTGATTTTCTCAAAACCTCCGCGAACCGGCTGGAATTGTTCACAGTTTTAAAAAAGTGGCCCCGCCGCAGGCAAAGTCCTTGCGAGGACGGAGAAGCTTTGCTAAATGACCGTCCACGCAGCGCGGACTTGCCCCGCTGTTCCAGATGGATTTAAATGAAATCCAAATTCTAGTCGGAGTGTAGCGCAGCCTGGTAGCGCACCTCGTTCGGGACGAGGGGGTCGGAGGTTCGAATCCTCTCACTCCGACCATTTTTCTTTCCTGCAGTGTTTATTGGATCGCAGCCGCTTTTCCGTTTGGCGGACGGCGGAATTGCGTGATCTCACGGCCTCATTTCACCTCACCGCTTCTATTTGGCCTTCGACTGTTCACCGCGGTCTTCTGCATTCTTGACGCCGTGCGCGGGTTGCTGGCCGCTGCGTTGCAGAGCAAGTTTTTGAAGGTCCTCGACTTCATCGTGCTCGTCCACGATTTCAGCGCCCAGAAGGGTTTCCAAAACATCCTCCATGGTGATTAGGCCGGCCGTGCCGCCATAGTCGTCCTGAACCAGTGCGATGTGCGCGTCATTTCCCATCAGCTTTTCGAGCAGGGAATCGAGATCTTCGTTTTCGGAAATTCGAAGAATATCCCGGCGGAGCGTCGAGACACTGACGTCGTTGTGCCCGTTTACGGCTGTGAGTAGAAGATCCCGCGTCAGCAGGAAGCCGGACACTTCATCGATCGAGCCCCCGGTCACAAGCATGCGGGAAAACGGATAGCTTTCCCGCGATTTGACCACCTCTCCGACGCTCATAGCTTCTGGGACATGCTCAATAACTGTTCGGGGCGTCATCACCTCCCGCGCAGAGATTTCCGGAAGCCGAAACAGGTTCGTGACCACACGGGTTTCGTCTTCCTCCACGATCCCCAAACGGTTGCCGACGGTTGCCAAAGCCGAGATCTCCTCACGGGATACCTCATGCTTGGGATCACCTTTGGTGAGAAACTTTGTAATCCCCTGGCTCATCCAGACCAGCGGCAATTGGGCAGCGATCAACCACGGCAGCACCCGAACCGCAAAGGGAACAAGTGCCCGCCAATACGTCGCGCCCAAGGTCTTTGGAATGATTTCCGACAGAACCAGGATGGCAAGCGTCAACACGGCTGAAAACACACCCACCCCGGCATCATCAAAAACAAGGGCGGCTTGAGCCCCGGCACCCGTTGCCCCGACGGTGTGCGCAATCGTGTTGAGAGAGAGAATGGCGGCAAGCGGCCGTTCAATGTCCGAGCGGAGTTTTCTCAGGCTTTCGGCCAGCTTGGGCCGATCCTCGTTCGCAGATTCCACAAAGGACGGCGTGATCGACAACAAAACGGCCTCGAGTATCGAGCAGAGAAACGACACTCCGATGGCAAGCACCACGAATAGGATCAATAGGGTCAAATTCTTCTCCGTCGCATGCCCGATTTAAAGGGCAACAAATGTTAGAGTGCCCGCCGCTCGCGCATAGGTCCATCACTATTACGCTTCACGCGATTCCTGGTTGTTCAATTTTTTCGCCAGCTGCTTTTGCAGCAAGGAATGACCGCATCTGCCCGTATTCTCACGCCTTACACAGCCTCAGAAACCCGGCTTCGCTGTAGTCGAGCAAGGTTTCGGCAAGATCCGCTTGCTCCTGTTCGCGAGCGACAGCGCCAATGCGCCAGCTGCTGGCGGTGAGCGCCAGCATGCCGGACACAGTGAAGACGAAGGCCGCACTGAGCGCTGTCCGGGAGGCGCCCGGCAGCAGGTCAGCGATCTCATCCACAAAGACGGCTGCGGTCGGATCAAAACACTCCGCCGCAATGTCCCGCCAGCGCTCATCCGCCGACACCAGCGCGATCAGCCGGCCGTAGGCGGGCCACGGCGCGTCTTCTGACAAGGTCATCTCAAGAAACGGCTGAACGAAACTGGCCAGGATCTCGCGTAAGGTCAGCTTGTTGCGCCCGTCCCGGTCGGCCGCGACCCTCTTTTCCTCCAGCGCCCTGAGGCGAAGTTCGGCCAGCGGCTTTGCCCGGCGGGCAACCACCATATGAAACAACTCTTCCTTCGGACCGCCGTGATGATGCACCAGCGCCACTTGGGCACCCGCTTGTTTGGCAATGTCGCGAATCGACGTGCCGTCAAAACCGCGTTTGGAAAACAGATCTTCTGCCGCATCCAGGATCCGGGCCTTTGTTTCTAAAGACTTTTTACTGGGTGCCCGCTTCCGGGGCGCAGACACGTCTGTCATTTTTTACAGGAGCCTCTTGCTTATTTTGAACATTCGTTCAATATAACGATACCACTGTCGTGGTTGGGAGGAAACATGCCACAAGTAGCAGGTGCGGCGCCATGCGCCAGCACACAGGAAAGCTATGCCCTGATCGGCGCGGGCCCTATGGGCCTTGCCATGGCCAAAGTCTTGCGCGAACAGGGAATTCCCTTTCAAGGGTTTGAGCTGCATTCAGATGTCGGCGGCGTCTGGGACATGACCGGCCCGCGCTCGACCATGTATGAAAGCGCGCACCTGATCTCGTCCAAGACCATGACGGAATTTGCCGATTTCCCGATGCCGCCCGAGACGCCGGACTATCCCTCTCACCGCGACATGCGGCAGTATTTCCAAGCCTTTGCCCGCCACTTCGATCTCTACAGGTGCTACCGCTTCCAAACCGAAGTTGTGAAAGCCGAGCCGCTCGGGCCATCGGGCAAGGGCTGGCGTATTGCCTGGCGGGGTCCGGGCGGCGAACAAGAGGAAGCCGTCTTCAAGGGCCTTCTGATTGCGAACGGCACACTCTCGACCCCCAACATGCCGAAATTCCAGGGCGACTTTTCCGGCGAGCTCATTCACTCGGCGAAATACAAGTCCGCCACCCAGTTCGATGGCAAGCGGGTGCTGATCATCGGTGCCGGGAACTCCGGCTGCGACATCGCCGTCGATGCCATCCATCATGCAAAAAGCACGGACCTCTCCATGCGCCGGGGCTATTACTTCGTGCCGAAATACGTCTTCGGCAAACCGGCCGACACGCTTGGGCGAACAACCAGCCTGCCGATGTGGCTCCGCCGCAAGATCGACGGCGTGGTGCTCAACTGGTTTGCCGGAAACCCGCAGCGCTACGGGTTCCCGAAGCCGGACTACAAACTTTATGAAAGCCATCCGGTGGTGAATTCGCTGATCCTGTTCCATGCCGGTCATGGCGACTTGAAAATCCGTCCCGATATCGACCGGCTGGACGGCAACACGGTTCATTTTGCCGACGGCAGCGCCGCGGACTACGACATGATCGTCACCGCAACCGGGTATGTGCTCGATTACCCTTTCATTTCGAAAGACTTGCTCAACTGGACCGGGGCCGCGCCGAGCCTCTACCTCAACTGCATGCACCCGCAGCGCGACGATCTCTTCGTGCTCGGCATGGTCGAGGCGACGGGCCTTGGCTGGCAGGGGCGGCATGAACAGGCCGAGCTGGTTGCGCGTTACATAACCGGGCTTCAGAGCGGGAACCGGGAAGCGGACAACATCAAACGCTACAAGGCCAACGGCTTTCAGCGGGAAACCGGCGGGGTCAACTACCTGAACCTCGCCCGGATGGCCTACTACGTCGACAAGAAAACCTACCGGACCTCTGTCACGCAGAGGATCACGGCCCTGAAAGAGGCTGCCCGATGACCAACATCGACGCAGCTGTTCTGAATTTTTCCCCGGACAGCATGCTGATCCTGAATGGCGTGTTGGCGATCGTGATGTTTGCGGTCGCCCTCGACATCACGCCCAACGATTTCCGGGCGCTTTTGCGCACCCCAAAGCCGTTCGTAACCGGGATCCTGTCGCAGTTCGTCGTTCTTCCCGCCCTCACCTTTCTTCTGGTGCTGGCTGTTCGCCCTCAAGGATCTGTTGCGCTTGGACTGATCCTGGTGGCGGCGTGCCCGGGTGGCAACATCTCCAATTACATCACGCATAGGGCGGGCGGCAACGCGGCGCTCGCGGTGTCACTGACCGCCTTTACCACCATTGGGACTGTCCTTTTCACACCGCTCAACATCGCCTTCTGGGGCAGTTTGTACGGTCCAAGCCGCGCCTTCATGACCTCCGTTGCCATCGACCCGGTGCAGGTGGCCGCGACCGTCAGCCTGATGCTGGTTTTACCGCTCGCGCTCGGAATGCTGGTCAACCGCAATCTGCCGCAACTCGCCTGGCATTTGCGCAAACCCTTGCAGATGTTGTCCATGACGATCTTCATCTCGTTCATCTGTATTGCGCTTTATGGAAACTGGGATTTCCTGGGCGCATTCGGGCCGGATATCGTCCCGCTGGTCATAGCTCACAATGGCATTGCCCTTCTTGGAGGGTACATGGTTGCCACCATTGCCGGGCTATCCCCCTATGACCGGCGGGCGATATCCATCGAAACAGGCATTCAAAACTCCGGCCTCGGCCTGATCCTGATCTTCGGTTTTTTCCACGGCCTCGGCGGCATGGCGGTTGTTGCTGCCTTCTGGGGCATCTGGCATGCGGTCTCAGGGCTTGCGCTCGCCAAGTGGTTTTCCCGCACGGTGGCCGCAAGATGAGCCGGATCCTGATCACGGGGGCTGCGGGCATGATCGGCCAGAGGCTGGTCCAGATGCTCGTGCGCAGCGGACACGACGTGATTGCGACGGACATCGGGCCAAGGCCGCCGCTGCCGAATGGAGCCATCTGGCGCAAAATGGATGTGCGCGGCCGTGATCCGTTAGAGATCATCACAGAAGACAGACCCGACGCCGTCATTCACCTCGCATCGGTTCTTGAGCCGAAGGACCGGCAATTGGCCTATGAGGTGGATGTCATTGGCACACGCAACGTCGTTGGTGCCTGCATTGCAGCGAAGGTCAGGCGGCTGGTCGTCACGTCCTCTGGCGCGGCCTATGGCTATCATGCGGACAATCCGGACTGGCTGACAGAAACGGATCCGCTGCGCGGCAATCCGGAATTTGCCTATTCCGACCACAAGCGTCAGGCCGAGCAGGTGCTGGCCGAAGCCCGCAGACAGGCGCCGTATCTGGAACAGGTGATCTTGAGGGTCTGCACCGTTCTTGGCGCCGGTGTTGAAAACCAGATTACATCACTCTTCCGCAAACCACGGCTGATGGGCCTTTGCGGCAGTGACAGTCCGTTTGTTTTCATCTGGACCGAGGATCTTGCGCGCATCCTGGAGCGGGCGGCCACAGATGGTCCGCCAGGCATCTACAACGTGGCGGGCGATGGCGCCCTCTCCATGACCGATCTGGCAGCCCGCTTGAAAAAACCGCTGATCCGGATTCCCGCATCCCTGGTCAAATCCGCACTGGCAATAGCGAAGCCACTGGGCCTTTCCCGGTTTGGCGCGGAACAGGTCCGGTTTCTGCAATTCCGCCCGGTTCTCGACAACACCGCGCTGAAAACCGAATTCGGCTACACGCCGCAGATGACCAGCGCCGAGGTGTTTGACTTTTGGAGCCGGGAGGCCGGGTTATGAGGCCAACAGCGGTCATATCGGGAGGCGCCGGGGGACTGGGCCAAGCCTTCGGGGCTGTGTTGCGGGAAAACGGCTGGTTCACTGTCATGCTCAACCTGCCCGGACCGGACCTGGATGCCTTGTCCTCTGTTGCAGACACGCGCGCACTGTCCTGTGACATCACCGATGCCGATCAACTGGCTGACGCCGCCCGGCAGATCCGGTCCGAACGCCCGTCCATTGATCTGGTCGTTTACAACGCCGGGGTTACCCATATCGGCCCCTTCACTACACAGGCGCTTGAGGATCACCGCAGGGTTTTCGAGGTGAACTATTTCGGGGCCGTGGCCATGGCCAAGGAGTTCGGCCCGGATTTGCGCCGCTCTACCGGAACGCATTTGGCGATTTCATCTGTCGCCGGGTTTTGCCCGCTGGCGCTGCGCACAGCCTATGCCGGCAGCAAACATGCGCTGGAGGGCTTCTTCAAATCGCTGCGCTCTGAGGAAGCAGTGCATGGGGTTGCGTGCCTGATCGCCGCGCCAAGTTTCATTGCCACCAACACTGGTGTGCGCAGCGAACCCCAAGGTGGCCTCGCGCGCCCGGGTTCAGCGTCGGATCAGGTCGATGCGCTCGCGCCGGAGGACGCAGCGCGCATTCTTTACCGCGGACTCGTGAGGCGGAAGACCTTCATTCCGATCGGCCGTGTGGCGCGCCTGTCACACCTGATCAACCGTCTGTCGCCGCGGCTTTACCGCCACCTGATGGAACGCACGATCCTGCCGCCTTCGGCAAAAGCTGAGGGAGGCGCGCCACACTGAACGGTTTGTAACCGCAGCAAAACCACAGCCGCAGATGCGCGGCGCACAAGGCAGCGCCCTGAAACAACAGCCATACCGGGCGTGTGCATCACTCGTGGAGGGGAAATATGGGCAATCTCAAAGTATGGACCGCCAATCTCATGATTGGCGGAACGGTTTTCTGTTGTCTTTCGCCAGCATATGCCGGCGGCTGGGACACGCTCGGCGTTGGCTCGAACGAGCTGTTGTTTGACAACAGCCGGTTTGCATTCGAGGCCACCACCAAGGCGGTCGACCGCAACGTCGACTACGAAGTGACCAACGCTGAAGTGGCAGGACGCCCGGTGGTGGGGGGACCGGTCAAAAGCCGCGCGACGCCCAACATCTGGAACTACCAGTTTGCCGCAAAATTCCGGCTGACCGATCAACTTGACTGCATGGCGCGGACCAATGACCCGTACCAGATTGAGGAAGACCTTAATCAGGAATGGCAGGGCCGGTTCTCACTGACCAGGACGTCGGCCTCCGGCAAGGCGTTTAATGGAACCTGTGCCTACAAGTTTCAGGTCCGCGACGGCCATTATGTTCGGGCGATTGCCGGGGCAAACCTGCTTTATCTGAGATACCGGACCGACAATCTGTCCTATGGTGCCTTTATCCCCCCCTCCACCTATGTCGAATTTCCCACCCGGCTGGATGTCCGCTCGGACGATCCCGGCGTTGGCTGGCGGGTGGGCGCCTCTTACGAGATCCCGCAATATGCTGTCCGGGCGAGCCTGATCTACGATTCCGCCATTGATGTGGACCTTGCCGGCGGAACAGAGGTCACCGGAGTAACCAGCTTCGACAGCTTTGCCTCCGTGACCATGCCGCAATCCCTGGAGTTCAATCTGCAAACCGGGATCGCGCCGGATTGGCTGGCAACCTTCGGCGTGAAGTGGGTGGACTGGTCCAAACTGCAGGATCTGACGGTTCAGAACCCGGCGGGCACAACCGTGGTCAATCGTTTCCTTGGCTATGACGACGGCTGGACGGTGCGTGCCGGGCTCGCCCACAAGGTCAATGACTGGCTGAAAGTGGGCTCAACGGTCCAATGGGACCGGGGCATCGGCCAATCCTATTCCGACACTTATTCCTTTGGGGTCGGAACGGCCATTCAGCTCGACAAACATGCTGAACTCACCATCGGTACGGCTGCGACCTACAAGGCCTCTGGTACCGGCGACCTCACCAATCTGGCGTCCACATCAGGCGCGACCACGCAATACAAGTATGGAGATTCCTGGAACTACACGCTTCAGACAAAGCTCAAGTTCTCGTTCTAGACGCGCGCATTCACCTCGGCGGTCATCTCCGCTTTATGCGGGGATCCAGCTTGATAACAAACCTCACTCCTCTCGATAGTCATCCTCGGCCTTGTGCCGAGGATCCATATGTCTCAAATCGTGATGGATGTTCGGAACAAGTCCGAACATGACGCCAGAGGGATATCAGGGCTTTGTCAAAAGCCTGGGGATCTATTGTTTAACCGCCACTTTCCGGGCAAGCCCGGCACCCCAAGCGTCGTCCCGACCTCGAGCCGGGATCCACTCTCATAACAACTGGCCGCAGCTGTTGCGTGTTTTGTTCTAAAGCTCTAAGAACGAAAGGATCCCGGATCTTCGCTATGCATCGTCCGGGATAGCGCCTCTTAATTAGGCGCAGAGGCCCATTTCGGCGGCTTGCTGTGGGCGGTGCAGCGCCGCGTTGGCGGCGACCATGGCAACGGCATGGACCCGGTTCTTGGCACCCAGACGCTTGATGGCAAAGCGGATATGCGCCTTGACCGTCGCGGTCGTGACACCCAGCTCATAAGCGATTTGCTTATTCACCTTGCCCTCACAGAGCTTCATCATGATTTCCAGCTGGCGCGGCGTGACCCCGTCCAGGATGTTTTCTGTCGGCTCGAGAGTGCTCGGGAGCGGCCGTGCGCGGCGCAACAGGTCCCGGGTCGAATGGAGCGCAAAATGGGCTGTCATGTCTGGGTCCACTTCTTCTCTGGCTAAGAGGTTGGACGCAGTTTTGTGCAGGACAAGTGAATTGTAAAATGTTAACTTGAGTATTGCTAATAGCTAATTATTTGCAATTTGAGGAAGCGTGTTTTGCAGAAGAACCTCTACTCCGGCCACACCCTGCGTCAGGTCCGTACGGACACTGGCCTGTCTCAAGTAGAATTCGCAAAAAAGCTCGGCCTTTCAACGCCCTACATAAACCAAATTGAAAACAACAACCGGCCAGTCACGGCCTCTGTGCTTCTGGCAATCTACCGGGTGTTTGGCACCGACCTTGCCGCATTCGAGGAAAACGACCTCGACCGGATGACGCAGGACCTGGAAGAAATTTTTGCAGACACCCGGTTTCATGGCACGCGCATCAGCAAACAGGACCTGCATGAATTGGCAACCCGGGCCCCGGAAGCCGCCCGCGCGATCATGGACATGTACGGCACCATGCGCGCCTATCATGAAAAAGATGCTGGCGAGGATGATCTTCTCCAGATGAATGCATCGGACGATGGAACCGGCAGCATCAGCAAATCAGCTTACGAGGAAGTCCGCGACTACTTCCACTATCAGGACAATTATGTCGATGCGATCGACCGGGCTGCAGAACAGCTCGCAATCAAGATCAATCTTCTTGCGGACACGCCGAAGCTCACCGCCCTAACCGACTGGCTCTATGACACCTACAGCATCACCATCGAGCAGCATGGTGCCGAGGACGCAGCGCTTATCCGGCACAATGAGTTCGAGCGCCGGATTTCCATCCACCGGTCCGTACCGGACAGCTCAAAATCCTTCCTGCTTAGCTCCGTCATTGCGGAGCTCTATGCCAAGGACATCCTAACGTCAGAAGTGGCGGATGCCCGTTTCCGAACCCAATCGGCGGAAAGCATCGCCCGGCTGGCCCTTCGAAATTTTTTCGCCGGATCGCTGCTCTTACCCTACGAGGCCTTTCTGGAGGCCGCCGCTGCAAGCCGTCACGACATCCAGCGCTTGTCGCATCAGATGGACGCCAGCATCGAGCAGATCTGTCACCGGCTTTCAACCCTGCAACGGGCGGGTTCCAAAGGCATTCCGTTTTACTTCGTCAAGATCGACCGGGCCGGCAATGTCGTCAAACGCCACAGCGCAACGCGGTTTCAATTTGCGCGCTTTGGCGGCTCATGCCCACGCTGGAATGTGCATCAGGCGTTTGAGCAAACGACCGACAAATTCATCTCGCAAATCGCCCAGATGCCGGATGGCGTGAAATACCTGTGTGTCGCGACCAGTGTTACGAAACTTACCACGGACTACAAGACCCAGGCCCGGCGCTACGCGCTCGGTTTCGGCTGCGAAGCCCAATATGCCGATGCGATTGTCTATGCGGACGGTTTGGCGCTGGACGATCGAGCCGAACCCGAGCCTCTGGGTGTCAACTGCCGGATCTGCCCGCGCGATAATTGCGATCAACGCGCCTTTCCGGCCATCAACACAACCCCGTTTATCGACAGCCGCGAACGCGGCATTGTTCCCTACCGCGCGAAGACAACGCGGTAACATTTCTTTTCAAAAAGAACATTGCAAGACCATAAACACAGTGCCGTCCCGGACCTGATCCGGGACCTCTAGGGCAATGCCCCCGGCTCCGGGCCGGGGCGGCAGTAAGGCTAGGCCGTCACAAATCCGGCTATTCTGGATGTTTCGTTCTGGCAGCAGCCTCAAGAAGGGATTTCAGCTCGTCCGGATCGCCGATGCGGTTGGCCATCAACAGGATGAGCCGGGCATTGAAGGCATCGCTTTCGGCTTTTGAAAGCCCTTCATGAGCTTCCAAAAGGTCCGCGTAAAAGTCGTCCGGGTGGCGCAGTTGCGCCTTGGTGATATGCGCTGTCATCAGGCCGCCTCCCCTTTTCCGATCGCCCGGTTTAAGGCCGTTTCAATCTGCGCCCAGTCAAGCGTTGTCCAGCGCGCAGCCACATGCTGGTCCGGCCGCATCAGATAAATCGCCGTGCCGGCATCGCCCAGATACCGGGACCGAAGCTCTGCGCCGATGTTGCCGTCCGGAACAAAAATGCCCTCAACAGAAAGCCCGGCAATGTCGGAGTTCTGCGGGATCTCGAGGCCCAGCGCGAGCAACTTGAACCCATCGCCCAGCCGGTCCGACAGCCACTCCCCGCCAATTGGCGCGTCCGCTGCCGGACTGCCCGGCCTTGTCCGGGCCGGCAAGCCGTCGACATCGGCGCTGTTGAGCGGCGACGTTTCATAGACACACGGCACTGACAGGCGTCCGGAATTCACCAGAGGGCGGGCGAATTCATAACTTTCGGACAGATCCAGGACCGCATCGCGGAAGATCCGGCTCATTTCCGATTTCGGCGTGATGAAGTCGGTCGAACGGGAGCTTTGCAGGATGTTTTCGTCCGCAGCCCATTCGCGCTCCAGCCCATAGCTGTCCAAAAGGCTTTCCGGCGCCTTGCCTTCCAGAACAAGTTTCAGTTTCCAGCCGAGATTGTCGGTATCCTGAAAACCCGAGTTTGCGCCGCGTGCACCGAACGGCGACACCTGGTGCGCAGCGTCTCCCGCAAAGATCACCCGGCCATGGCGGAATTTTTCCATGCGGCGGCACTGGAAGGTGTAGATCGAGACCCATTCCAGATCGAACTCCACGTCCTCGCCAAGCATCTGCTTGAGACGCGGGATGACGTTTTCTTCTCTTTTTTCTTCTTCCTTGTCGATGTCCCAGCCGAGCTGCAAGTCGATCCGCCAGACGCCGTCCGGCTGCTTGTGCAAGAGCGCGGATTGGTCCTTGTTGAACGGTGGATCGAACCAGAACCAGCGTTCCGTTGGGAAGTCTGCCTTCATGATCACGTCGGCAATCAGGAAGTTGTCCTCAAACACCCGTCCGACAAAGTCCAGATCCAGCATCCGGCGGGACGGGGAACCCGCGCCATCACAGGCGATCAACCAGTCCGCCTCGATCCGGTAGGCACCATCCTGTGTGTCGACGATCAGCGAGGCGTGATCGTCCATCTGATCGATGGAGGCGACCTTGTTGCCGCCGCGAATGTCGACCGGCTTGCCTTCCTGCTGAAGGGCGCGCAGTCGCTCCACCAGATAGAGTTCGCAGTAGTATTGCTGAAGATTGATGAAGGCCGGACGCTTGTGGCCTTCCTCCGGCAACAGGTCGAAATTGTAGACCTGACGATCACCAAAAAAGACCCGGCCATGGCTCCAGACCACACCCTTGTCGACCATCTGATCGCCGCAACCGTAGCGGTCCAGAATCTCCAGCGAGCGCTTGGAAAAACAAATCGCGCGAGAGCCGACGCTGACCTTGTCATTGTCGTCGAGGATCACAACCGGAATGTCCTGCTGGGCCAGATCAATGGCCATCGCAAGGCCGACCGGCCCGGCGCCAATGATCACCACCGGATGGCGCACTGGCGCAGACGTTGCCTGATCGGGGGACCACTTGTAGGGATAAAGCGGCACTTCGAACAATTTGGTCACAGGTTCTCCTCCCTGCTGCGATTTCCAATTTTCGTGGCCTTCTGGAGCCATGTCTGGCCAAGGAATGGTCACAGAAACTCAGTTCTCGAAAAGGCCTCCCCGGCCTTGAGCCGGGGTCTTGAGGTGTCCGGTCCCGGCTCAAGGCCGGGACAGCAGAAATGACAGGCTGCGTCAGTTATCCCTGCAGGTCCGCCCACATTTGTGCGTCGCGTGCTGCGGTCCAGATGCGCGGCGTGTCGATGCCCAGCGCCTCGTCGTAGGCCCGCGCGACGTTGAACGGCAGGCAGTGTTCGTAGATCGCATAGTCCTTGAACTTCGGATCGCATTCAGCGCGGCAGGCGTCCCAAGCCTCTTTCAAGGTTCCGCCGCCCTGAGCAACCCGGGCCACCGGCTTGTAGGTGGAGGTTACAAAGTCAGCGGTATTCGTCAGCGCTTTGCCGACCATTTCCTTGCCGACCAATGCATCGCCGCGGCCCGGTGCAATCGCTTCAACGTCATAGGCGCGGATCGCTTCCAGTGTTTTCGGCCAGTCGTTGAAATGACCGTCGCCGCAATAGCACGCCGAGTGATATTCAACGATATCACCGGTGAACATGACGTTTTCGTCCGGCACATGAATGACGATGTCGCCGGCCGTATGCGCCCGTCCCAGGAAGCTGAGATCCACACGGCGTTTGCCCAAGTAAACGGTCATGCGGTCGTTGAAGGTGGTCGTCGGCCAGGTGAGCGGCGGAATGTCGGCGACATTTTCGTAGCCCATGAACAGGCGCGGGAAGCGCATGAATTCCGATTCCCGGTCTTCCGCACCACGCTCCACAACCATGGACCGGGCCTTCTGGCTCATGATGATGTTTGGCGCCTGATAGGCCTCCGCGCCCAGAACCCGAACAGCATGATAGTGGGTCAGAACCAGATGGCTGATCGGCTTGTCGGTGACGGAGCGGACCTTTTCGATGACCTTGCCCGCCAGCGCCGGTGTCGCCTGCGCCTCAATGATCATGACGCTGTCATCGCCAATGATCACGCCAGTGTTCGGGTCACCCTCGGCGGTAAACGCCCAAAGATCCTTGCCAATCTCTTCAAACGTGATCTTCTTTTCTTCCATGTCGCCGACAGAGGCGAATTGCTTGCTCATGCTGTTTTCCCGTCGCTGCGGTTTGTTTATCCGTCATTGCCGGACGTGTCCCGGCTGCTTGGTGGCGCGCTAGCCAGCCTGTTCCACTGTCTGTTCAATAGCGCCGAAAATGGTGTGCCCGTCCCCGTCCAGCATATCGATGCGGATGGTGTCACCGAACTTGAGGAACGGTGTTTTCGCCTCGCCGTCTTCGATGGTCTCGATCATGCGCCGTTCCGCGATGCAGGAGTAACCCGCCCCGCCATCGGAAAGAGACTTGCCCGGACCACCGTTCAGTTTGTTGGAGACCGTGCCGGACCCGATGATCGTGCCCGCGCTGAGCGCCCGTGTCTTGGCCGCATGGGCGATCAACTGGCCGAAATCAAAGGTCATGTCGATGCCTCCTTCCGCCCGGCCAAAGGGCTGACCGTTGAGGTCGACATGCAGCGGCAGATGCAGCTTGCCGCCTTTCCAGGCCTCGCCCAATTCATCCTGCGTCACAGCAACAGGCGAAAAGGCTGAGGACGGTTTTGACTGGAAGAAGCCGAAGCCTTTGCCCAGTTCGCCCGGGATCAGCCCCCGCAAAGAGACATCGTTGACGAGCAGTACCAGCTTGACATGGGACAGGGCTTCTTCAGCACTCACGCCCATCGGCACATCACCGGTGATAACCGCGATCTCACCTTCCATGTCGATGCCATAGGCTTCGTCACGCATTTTGATCGGGTCGCGCGGCGCGATGAACGTGTCGGAGCCGCCCTGATACATCAGCGGATCCGTCCAAAAGCTCTCCGGCATCGTGGCGCCGCGGGCTTTGCGCACCAGCTCGACGTGGTTCACATAAGCGGATCCGTCGGCCCACTGATAGGCGCGCGGCAACGGCGACAAGGCATCGTGCTCGTGAAAGCGGAGGGTCGGGACGGCGTCATGAGAGAGGCTTTCGGCAAGCACTTGCAGCTTGGGCGCAACCTGATCCCAATCGTCCAGCGCGGCCTGCAGGGTCGGGGCAATGTGGCTGGCATCCGTGCAATAGGTCAGCCGCTCGTTGACCACCACCAGTTTTCCGTCCCGGCTACCATCTTTTAAACTTGCCAGTTTCATGGATCCGTCTCCCCAAGCCTATTTTGTTATGACCAATCCATCATGACCGACAATTGTCTGCCCGGAAAAGGTTTCTGTTGCCTCCAACCACTCCTGCTCTTCGAAACCGGGCAAATCCGCCGGGATCAGATGGTTGAGGAGAAGGGTCTTGGCCTGGGCCATTTCCGCAATCTTGGCGGCATCCGGCGCCATCGTGTGGCTTGCCCACAAATGCTCGCGCAGCCGGTCGCCATTGCCCGTGATCTCGACGATTTTATCGACCCCGCGCTGAAGCATGGCCTCATGCACCAGAACATCGCAGTCCTTGGCAAAGACGGCGAGCGGCGGGAAGAAAGCCGTGTCAGCGGAAAAGACCACCGACCAATCCGCCGTATCGAACCGCAGGGCAAAACAATCGACCACCGGCGGGTGATCAACCCGCAGCGCTTTTAGCGCCAAGCCGTTTTCTTCAAGCGGTACATCGCCTTCGGCCAGCAGGTGGATTTCGATGAGATCCCGCAGATCCGGGCGGCCTTCATCATCAATCCGCAGATCGATGTCGTAGCGCATGGAGGCCAGGAAACCGTCCCAATACTCCATCAGGTCGGCCGGTCCGAACACCTTGACCTTATGCGCCAGGCCGCTGGTCCAGGCCGTATGCAACAAGGGCCCGAGCTCCAGAACATGATCGGAGTGCATGTGCGTGATCAAGATAAGATCCAGCTCTTTCAAGGAGACCCCGGCATCGACCAAGCCACGGGTCACCCCGAGACCACAGTCAATGACACAGCGCCGGCCGCCGATCTCGATCAACGAACTCGTCGGCGACGGCCCGCCCGGCCGAATTGCAGGCCCGCCCTTTGAGCCCAAAATGACGAGACGGTCATCCATTCGATGACCACCGCGCAAGGCGGCCCCTAGGTTTATAGAACTGGTCTCGATCGGTCATCGTCGATAATCCTATATGATCGTCATCCCGGACGCAGCGGAGCGGAGATCCGGGATCTACTCACTGCCAGAGCGGCAACACGAACTGTCTAGCGCTGGAACAAAGTGACCCAGGAGAGTGGGCCCCGGGTCTCGCGTGGCTCGCCCGGGGTGACACCAAACACCCGTTGCGTCTTATTTATCCCAGGTGCCTTCCGGCGTGCCGTCGAATTTCTTCTCCAGGCTGTCCCAGCAGTCGATGTAGTTGTCCTGCAACGGCGCGTCCTTGGCGGCATATTCGGTCAGGTGTTGCGGGAAGCGGGTCTCGAACATGAAGGACATCGTGTTGTCGAGCTTTTCGGCCTTCAGGTCCGCATTGGATGCCCCTTCAAAGGCATCGTTGTCCGGTCCGTGCGGCAGCATCATGTTGTGAAGGCTCATACCACCCGGTACGAAGCCCTGTGGCTTTGCGTCGTACTGGCCGTAGATGTTGCCCATCAGCTCAGACATGATGTTCTTGTGATACCAGGGCGGGCGGAAGGTGTTTTCGGCCACCATCCAGCGCTCCCGGAACAGAACGAAATCGATGTTGGCCGTTCCCGGCACGCCAGACGGCGCTGTCAAGACGGTGAAGATCGACGGGTCCGGGTGGTCAAACAGGATTGCCCCGACCGGGCAATAGGTCCTGAGGTCGTATTTCACCGGTGCATAATTGCCGTGCCAGGCAACCACATCGAGCGGCGAATGACCAATCTTGGTCTCGTGGAACTGGCCGCACCATTTCACCGTGACCTTGCTCGGCACTTCCTTGTCTTCATACCAGGCAACCGGTGTCTTGAAGTCCCGGCGGTTGGCCATGCAGTTCGCGCCGATCGGGCCGCGGCCCGGCAGCTCGAATTTCTGGCCATAGTTCTCGCAGACGAACCCGCGTGCCGGACCTTCCACCACTTCGACCCGATAGACCAAACCGCGCGGCAGAATGGCGATTTCCTTTGGCTCCAGCTCGATAATGCCAAGTTCGGTGTAGAAGCGGAGAATGCCTTCCTGGGGAACGACCAGGAGTTCACTGTCGGCGGAGAAGAAGTACTCATCTTCCATCGACTGAGTCGCTAGGTAGATATGCGTTGCCATGCCGACCTGGGTGTTCACATCCCCAGCCGTCGTCATGGTGCGCATGCCGGTCAGCCAATTCAGACCCTCATCCGCGTGCGGAACCGGATCCCAGCGGTATTGGCCGAGAGAAATGACATCTTCGCAGACGTTCGGCGCGCTTTTCCAATAGGGCAGATCGATTTTCTTAAACCGGCTGGTGTGCTTGACCGACGGACGGATGCGGTAACACCAGGTCCGCTCGTTCTGGTGGCTTGGCGCAGTGAAGGCGGTGCCGGACAACTGCTCGCCATAAAGCCCATAGGCGCATTTCTGCGGGCTGTTCATGCCTTGCGGCAGCGCGCCCGGCAGGACTTCGGTCTCAAAATCGTTGCCGAAACCTGGCATATACTGCAGTTCGTTGGACAACGGCTTGCCGCCGTCACCAGAAACTTGCTTGTGATCGACCTTGTTCATAATCGCATCCTCCCGGGATCATGCCCTGTCAAATTAGTTGCACTTGTAACTATCTAGGCAAGTGCGGTCAAGTGACTTCCGAACTGGCCGTGACAAATTCGCCGGCCTACTTGGCCGTGGTGCCAAGTCTTAGGCATGCTGAACCGCCCCCCTTCCCCAGCATTCCATGACCGCGAATTTGAATGTCTTGCATCTGCAGAGGCGTTGATTTAAATTAGAACAAAATAGGAACATTGAGGATTCTGATGCCGTTTCAGGACACGTATTTTGAGCCGAAATCGTCTGCGCCACCTTTGGCAGCAGATGGGTATGAGCCACAGGATCAGGCGGAGACAGCGCTCAAAAAAACATCTGCACAGCTCACCCAACCGACGGCCGGCGAGCTGGAAACCATGATGCTGTTTCTGCGGCGCGCCCGCGACCGGGCAGTCGTCATCCGAGAAAATGCGCCGGCTGGAAGCTATCTTGAGAGCGTTCTGCACCGGACGATCTTAGGCATTGATCAGGAGCTGGCCCAACTCAAATACCTGCTCGCCAAAAGCGATCTGCCGAAGTCATCGCCGACCCGTATGCGCCCGGCGATCTGACAGAAGCAATCTATTCGAACCATTGCGCGTGACGTGCCAAGTGGTACCCGGACCATTTTATAGCCAGCCGCTTGCAAACAAACACAGAGTTACCTTTGAAAATCTGATATCACTTCAAGGCATTGATGACGTGGGCAAGATCGCTCACGCAAAATTTTGGAGCATATGCATGAAGTTTCAGAATTCGGTGATGCCCCTGATCATGCTGACCGCCTTGTTCGGCATGATCGTGATGATGTTTGACGTACCGGTGGGCATCTCTCCCAAACGATTTGGAGCGTTTGTGTTCGGCGCCATTCTGGTGATCGTTGTATTGAACCTTGCCTATGTCTTGTTTGAAAACGCGCGCAAAGACAAAGATTGATCAGAAAATTGCCGGGTCGGGTTCACTCGACACTGGGATGCGTGTTTTTTTCACCGGTATTTCGCGGCCGTAATGAACTCGCTGAACGCCTCGCACCACACAAGGACGGTGGTGTAATCCTCGATTTTTACGCCATTCGGCACGTCGGCGATGAAACCGTCGAAAGTGTTGATGTCGGCGATTTGAACAGCGCTTTCCCGAACTGCTTCAAACCCCGCTTCGTCTTCGACGAATTCCTTGACCAAATAGAGCTTATAATCCGGGCCGGGTGAGAGCGCACCGGTATGCACAATCTTGTCCTGAGACAGGCTGATCGAGCCTTCCCCCCAATGCAGGAAATCGCTTCCCTTGAGATCGCGGCTGAGCGCAGTCTGGTAATCTGCGGACTGGCTGGCTTCTGCCAGCAGAGCAGCATCCGGTCCCTTGGGCGCCGTCAGAATGGGCAGGAAATAGACCCCCAGCGCAAACCCGACGGCCAGCATTCCGCCATGGGAAACAAGCAGCACAAGCCAACGTATCATGGTGCATCTCCTAAAGGCTGTTCGGTCCGGTTCCGAAGAGATAGGCAGCAAATGTGCGCCTGCAATCAAGTCCGCTTAACAGTTTTGTGGCCGGCCCGTCAGGCGGCGGCTTCGTCGCCCGGCTCTGTGCGCCACCCAAGATCCGTCAGCGTCACAATCCGGTTGCCGCGCAGATCGGTCGCACAGACCAAAAACCCGCGCTCTTCCATATGGGACAAAAGCCAGCGGGCCCGACCCGGGGACCGGGTTCCATAAGCCGTTGCAATCTCGATATTGCCCGGACACGGCGCTTTCGCGAGGGCCGCTTTTGCCAGCAACAGATAGACCCCGCGCATGTCTTCCGGAAGTTCGGCTGCGATCAGCTCGGCCTGCTGCCAGGCACTGTCATCCACCTCACCCTTTTCGACACCGGCCCGGGCGACCGACAATTTTTCCCGGAAGGTCTGAAGGTCGGGCGTCCCGCCGGTGAGTTTGGCGATCCGGCAGCGGACCTGAAAATCCTGGTAGAGCGAGGCGATGGGTTGAAACGCTGCCTCATCTTCATCCAGAATTTCGGAGATGATCTGATCGATCTTCTCCTCGCGCTCGCCGTGCTCAAACAGATTGTCGGCTTGCGGGATTTCGGCTTCTGCCGCATCCCCGGCACTGGTCAATTGGTTCAGCACATCATCTGTCGAGGCGACCGGCTCGGCGATCCTCGGACGGAGCGGGATCTCGTCGGGAGAGCGGGTAAAAATCAGATCCTTGGCTTCTTCCTTCGGCTGCTCAGGCAAGGGCATCAGCTTCGGTCCGCCGCCGCGGCCAGCCGTTTCAACCGGGCCGATCTTGACCGGGATCGGCCGGCGGGAAACCGCCGGGCCGAGCGCGATGAAATGGCCCCGGTCCAGATTGCGGAAGCTTTCCGCCTGCCGCCGCTCCATGCCGAGCAAGTCCGCCGCGCGGGCCATATCGATATCGAGGAATGTCCGGCCCATCAGGAAGTTGGACGCTTCTGCGGCGACGTTCTTGGCAAGCTTTGCAAGACGCTGGGTGGCGATGATCCCGGCTAGCCCGCGTTTGCGGCCCCGGCACATCAGATCCGTCATTGCGCCGAGCGATCTGCGGCGGGCTTCCTCGGTGACTTCCCCTGCGGCGGCCGGTGCAAAGAGCTGCGCTTCGTCCACCACCACGAGCATTGGATACCAAAGGTCCCGGTCCGCATCAAAAAGACCATCCAGGAAGGTGGCTGCCGCCTTCATTTGACGGTCCGCATCTAGCCCCTCCAGATTAAGTACAACGGATACGCGGTGCTGACGCACGCGCCCGGCAATCATTTTGAGATCTTTCTCGGTACCAACCGCATCGACAACCACATGGCCGTATTTGTCGGCAAGGGTCACGAAGTCGCCTTCCGGATCGATGATGGCCTGCTGCACCCATTGGGCGGACTGCTCCAGAATCCGGCGCAAAAGGTGCGATTTACCGGACCCGGAGTTGCCCTGAACGAGCAAACGGGTCGCCAGAAGCTCTTCCAAATCGAGCCCGGCACGTTTGCCTCCAGCCATGTCACCAATGTCGATTTGAACGGTCATGCACAACCGGGCGCATACCTGCGCCACCACCCTTTCTCTGCTGTCTATAAGACGCGAGTGAAAACGATTCCTCGGATCATGAAAAGCGGCTGTTGCGATTAGCAGAGGTTATCCCTGAAATCCACCCTGGACCGCGGGTTTCAGTCACGAATGCCGGCCGCCAGGAACCGATTTGTACAACACCAAGAAACCAGCAAACTCACACAACGTTTTGCCAAGTCGCGGGAATTAAGTTTTTTCTCATGCAGTTGTCAGATAATATCCAATAATAGAAGTGCAGAATACAAATTACACAATCAGAAATAATATATCTTCTTGGATAACTACTTTATCGAACTTATGCACAACAGGGTTCAGCCGAGATAAATTTGAAGTAAGGTACGCCATTTGATCCCCGGCATTTGGTCGGCAGAGCACACGAGGAGCAGCAAGGACATGGTTGTCTTGTCTTCCGGAAGACTGTTCACCAGCCTCTTCAGGCTTGCCATCGGCGTTCTCGCCGTCCTTTGGACAATGCTCCCCCCTGCTTACGTCCACGCGGAAGACTGCCCGAAAACCTTTCGTGTTGGCGCTTCCGATGATTATGAACCATTTAGCTACATCGGTGCTGACGGCAAACTGACGGGTCTTGATCTCCTGTTCGTCCAGGAAATCCTGGCAGAGGCTGGTTGCGCCCCACAATTCGTAGATTTGCCATTCCCCCGGGCCGTGGTGGAGCTGGCCGCCGGGCGGATCGACATGATGATGTTTGCCTCCGTCACTGCCGAACGCCGGAATTTTGCTTTGTTTTCCGCCCCCTATCGAAACGAAACAGCTGGATTGATCATCCGGGCCCGTGATCAGGACAAGTATCCAATCAATGAAGTTGGGGATCTTCTCAAACTCAACCTCCTTTTGGCCCACGACGTTGGAACCTATCGAGGCGATTTATTTGAAACGTTCATGGCCAACCCGGAGGTCAAGAAAAACATAATTCAAGTCAGCAGCTCACGCCAAAGCCTGAACATGCTGGTAAAAGGGCGCATCAACGCCATTGTTGAAGCGCCAGCTGCCGTGTTTGCCCTCGCAGAAACACTCGGGGTGCGTGACGAGATCGCCGAACACCCCTTTTTGCTCTGGAGCGAACCGGTCCATTTCATGTTCAGCCGGAAGACCGTTTCTCCAGAGTTCGTCGCCCAAATCGATGCCGTGTTGGCCGAAGCGGTGCAGACGCCCGAGTACACATCGCAGTTCGGGTCCATGAGTGTCGGCAGCCCTGCACATGCGGGTTCCGAGACAAATTGAGGATACTCAAAGGGAGCGTCAATGCCGCCAGCGCCATCGCCATACCTTCAGATCTTCAGGTCCCACTTTCGGTTCCGATTTGCGGGCATACACCGAAGTAGCCTCAAAATGTTTCGCAAGTGCCTTTGCGCATTGTTTCTCTGTCTCGTCCCTGTGGCTCCTATGGCTCCAAGTGCTGCCGCTGCAACACAGACCCCCTTGTGTTCAGAGCCGCTGCGTGTGCGGGTATCGGGCGACTACTTCCCCTTCAGCCACCGATCACCCGGCGGCAAGCTCATCGGCACAGATGTCGAGCTGGTTCGAACCGTCTTTGACCTCATCGATTGCCCGATCGAACTGGAAATCATGCCGTTCAAGCGCGCAATCGTGGAGTTGTCTCAGGGCAACATCGACATGGTCCCCTTTGCCTCCATCACGGAGCACCGGTCCAAGTTCGCCCACTATTCCGCCCCTTACCGGAACGAACTCGCCCGGCTGATCTTTCGAAAGGGCGAAGCCGAAAACCATCCAATATCAAAGATCAACCACATCATCGACCATCAGTTGGTCGTCGGGCACGAGCGCTCGTCCTATCGCGGACGGCTTTTTGACAGTTTCATGAGAAGCGACGCCGGGCAGCATCATGTCTTCCACACGACGACCACCACGGAAGGCATCCGTATGCTGGAGACCGGCCGGATCGATGCCCTGGTCGAAATGCCCAGCGCCGTCATGGGCGTTGCAAACCGGATGGGCCTGGAAGGAGCCTTTGAAGTGCACCCCTTTCCGGTGTGGGAGGAGCCTGTGCATTTCATGTTCAGCCAACAGACTGTGCCGGTCCAGCTCGTCGATGCTGTGAGCGCAGCCATTAGGGAGGTCAGACGGACGGAAGACTACAAGGTGGCATTCGGGCACCTTGCTCTCCCCGTTCCAAACACCGGCGATCCGTCAGCCCCTCTCATGGATTGAGGCTCTTCCCTTTGCCCGTTGAAGCACCACATCAATAAGCAAGTTATTAGGAGCAGGAGCTGACTGGATGAAGATCCACGCCGATTTGTCGAAACGGGCCCAGGTCGATAGCGCGACCCTCGATTGGATCGCCTCCCCCATGGCGGGTGTGGAGCGGCGTATGCTGGAACGCGACGGCGAAGAGGTCGCCCGGGCAACCAGTCTTGTCCGGTACGCGCCAGGCTCCTCATTCTCAGCCCATTCTCATGATCTCGGCGAAGAATTTCTGGTCCTCGACGGCGTTTTTACAGATGAGACCGGAGACTTTCCCAAAGGCATGTATGTCCGCAACCCGCCAGGCTCACGGCACATACCATCCAGCGAGCCTGGAGCAGTCATTCTGGTGAAGCTGCGGCAGATGCAGACAGATGACGAGACTTTTGTGAGGGTCGACACGCTGGATCCGGCCGGGTGGCAGGCGGGCCGCACGGGTGAACATATTCTTCCCCTCTTTGTGCGCCCCGACGAAGAGGTGGTCATGCTCCATTGGGAGAGCGGCGCGGCTTTTGGCGAGCAATCCTTCCCCGGCGGCGCGGAGTATTTTGTCGTCGAAGGGGCCTTTGAAGACGAAAACGGCCGGTATGACCAAGGCACTTGGCTGCGTTTGCCGGCCGGTAGCAGTCAGACGATCAAGACAGAAAACGGTGCCCGGGTCTGGCGAAAAACCGGGCACCTTTCAGCTGACTAAGCGGCTGCATCCAAAGGCAGCTCAAAGCGCCCGTGAAAGGCAATCTCGCTCAAGGGGCGCCGGCCGCTTGGGCGTTCTTGCTGCTGAAGCTCTGGCGTCAACTGCTCTGCATCTCCGCGGCGGCCAATGGCAAAGGCGACATGGACCTTCAACCGCTCTGGCAAGCCCAGAACCTCGTGGGCCTGATCTCTGCGCAAGCCTGCCATGGCGTGCGTATGGTAGCCGAGCAGCGTGGCTTGCAGCGCGGCCTGGGCCCAAGCTCCACCCGCATCAAAAGCATGGAAAATCGCGGGTACGGGTCCGTCTTCGCTGACGCCATCGACCAAAGAATCTGAAATCACAAAGACCAACGCTGAGGCGCCAACTGCCCAGCTCCCGTTGAAGTCGTCCAGCAAGGCGTAAAGCCGTTCAAATTCAGCATCTCCGCGCAGGGCGTAGACAAACCGCCAAGGCTGCGTGTTGAAGGCTGACGGTGCCCACCGTGCGGCCTCCAGGATGGTTTTTAAATCCGCTTCGGGCATCGGAGCCCCATCAAACGCGCGCGGGGACCAACGCTTCAAAAAAAGATCATCAACCGGATGGTCTGCAACACGGGTCATTTCAACACTCCTTAAACCCAAGAACTGTGGCGATGCACATCAGATAGGCGATATTTATCTTTATATCAAGATACTTTTTTATAAGATATTTGAGATCGAGATTTCACACATCTGCCTTTGGTTAAACACTAGGCTCCCCATCCGAAAAGTCCTGTACGACACGCAATGCCCGCACTAGGCTCAGGCCAACGGATCTTTCACCATAAGAGTGCACATGGCAGGACTTTCAGAGCACAACCGCCGGCGCGGCCTGGTCTTTGCCATGGGTGGTCTCGGCGGGCTTGTGATGCTGGACGAGACGGTTCTGGGTGTTTCCCTGCCCGCGATCCAATCGGAACTCGGGTTATCGGCAACAACGGCACATTGGATCCTGAATGCCTACATGCTGGCGTTCACCTGTTTCGCTGCGATCGGCGGCAAGGCCATTGATTTATTTGGCCTCCGTCCGGCACTGATAGCCAGCTGCTCGCTTTTCGCTGCCGCCTGTCTGATCGCCGGGTTCGCGGACAATGCGGCACTCTTGATCACGATGCGCGTGGTTCAAGGACTGTGCGCCGCGATCATGTTTCCAATCACTTTCGCTGCTGCAACTCTGACCTTTGAAAGGGACGAACGCGGACGAGCACTCGGGGTCCTCGCGGCGACTGCGACCCTGTTCCTGGCGGCCGGGCCGTTGATCGGCGGTGTCCTGACCGACCTGCTCTCCTGGCGATGGGTGTTTTGGATCAACATTCCGGTCGTTGGGACGGCTGGGATCCTCGCCTGTCTTCTCTGGCGCGCGCCGGATGCCACAAGTGCCCGGCCGGACATCGACCGCATCGGCCTCATTTTACTGCTCGTCGGCCTGACAGCTTTGATTTTCGGATTGATGGAAGGACCGGATGCAGGCTGGGGCACCCAGCTGATCTATTTGAGCCTTGCCGCTGGCATCGTTGGGTTGAGCGCCTTTGTGATCTGGGAAGTCCGCCAGACGGCCCCGCTTATTGACGTGCGCTTGTTCCAGTCCCCGGCGTTTACGGCAGGCGTTCTTGTTTTTCTGCTGACCCAGATGAGCAAAATCGTCGTCGCTGTGCTCGTGCCGCAATATCTCCAGCTCGATCTATCCTATTCGGCTCTTTGGGCCGGTGCAGCGACCGTCATCGCCGTCTTGCCAATCCCGTTCCTGTCAGCGCCGGCCGGAACGATCGCCGACAAATCCGGATCCCGCCGGCCCGTTCTTGGCGGACTGATCGTTTTGAGCGCAGCCAATGTGTGCATCGGAACTGCAATGCTCCTGGACAATTATCTTTACCTCGCTCCCCTTCTTCTGATCTGGGGCATCGCCCTTCCCTTCGCCATGATCCCGGCAGGCAGGATCACGGCGAACGCGGCACCGTCTGAAAAGCAAGGCGAAGTGAGCGGCTTGCTGATCACTTTCCGGCTGATCGGTGCCACGCTTGGCGTCACGCTCGGCAGCGTATTCCTGGCGATCGATGCAGGTTTCCCAGCTGTGTTCTGGACGGTTGCGGCCATTTTTGTGGGCTGCACAGCGTTTTGCTGGTTTGCCATCCGCCCGGAACAGCAGGCGGCATCATGACGGCGTCCTAACCGGATATTGACACTTTGACCCCACGATCGGTGATACCGTTCGGGGAGGCAATCTGAAACGCTTGCCGCAACGGAGCAAAACATGGCGCAAAACCGCCCCCAGCCCAGACACCAGACGCTTGGCGAGTTGATCGCCGACGGAACGATCCATGTGATTGGAATTGGTCTCGGTGTTGCCGCAACGATCATCCTGACACTGACGCTCTGGAACAGCGGTGATCTCGCCCGCCAGGTCAGTGTGCTGATCTATGCCGCGTGCCTGATGGCCATGCTGATCTGTTCAGCGCTCTACAACATGTTTGCAAAAGACCATAAGGCCGGAGTGTTGCGCCGGCTGGACCATGCAGCGATCTTTTTGATGATCGCGGGCACTTACACGCCGCTCGCTGCCATGATCATCGGCGGCTGGACCGGGGGTGTTCTGCTGGCCGTTGTCTGGAGCGGTGCCCTGACCGGAGCGATTGTGAAACTTCTAAACCTACAAGGGATGGACCGTTTGACCGTGCCGATCTGCCTGGGCCTTGGCTGGGTGGTGGTTTTCGTTGTCAAACCACTTATGGAGAACGCGTCGGCCTTTGGTTTCTGGATGATTGTGGCAGGCGGTTTGCTCTACACGATTGGAACAGTGTTCTACGCCTGGAAGAACTTACTGTTCCAGAACGCGATCTGGCACGCATTCGTGCTCGCCGCCGCCGTTTGCCACTTCGCGGCGGTCCTGCATGATGTCGCGCTGGCAGCTCCGATGCCTTGAAAAAGCACCGGAACTTTTGAACTCAACCGCTTAGGTGGAGATGTCCTCGTCCTTGGTCAGGACAACGACCTTGGTACGCAGCGGCACCCGGTCAAACAGATCGATCACGTCCTGCTGCCACATGCGGATGCAGCCGGAAGACACGCTCTTGCCAATTGATGATGGCCTATTCGTGCCGTGGATCCGGTACAGCGTGTCCACACTGCCCTGCCAAAGATCCATGGCGCGCGCCCCAAGCGGATTGCGCAGCCCCGGCGGAAAGCCCTTCTCCCAATACCGCTCAAGCGACGGCTTGCGCGCAATCATTTCCCGTGGAGGGCGCCAGATCGGATGTGGGCGCTTGACCCGGACCAAGGCTTCACCGGACCAGGCAAACCCTGCCCGCCCGACACCGATGCCATAACGCAGCGCCCTGCCGCCCGGTAGCACCCAGTAGAGGAAGTTGTTGTAGGGGTCGACGATGATCGTGCCGGGCTTTTCGCGAGTCTTGTACTCAACGACCTGACGCAGATACTTCTCGTCAAACGCCTTGTAGTTGATCGCAGGCCAGGTGAAATCACCATCCGGCAACGCCGCGTAGGCAGATGCATAATCGAACTCTTCGTCCGGCAACGGTGGCTGATCGGGCAAGCCGACGACCTGTTCATAGGTCTGGCATCCGGCGAGTGTTCCCGCCGCCAAAACCAGCCCGCCCGCCATCAGGCTTCTCCTGCTGAGACCTTTGCTCGGCGCAAGGGGGGCTTCGGTGCTTTCAAATGTCCGGCGCGTCATGAGACCTCCAAAATCCGGTCTCTTCATAAGTCGAGCATCGCAAGGAGTGCAAGTCACATTGCCTTCAGGCGCTTACATTTCCAAAATTTGCGGATAAAGTGGCCTACCCTTGAAAGCAGCCCGCCTGCCCCACCATTTTGTAGTTTCCAATAAAAACAACGGCACCCATCCATATGACTTCGCATATCCCGGCTTTTGACGGACACAATGACACGCTTTTGAAGCTGGAGATCGACGCGATCCGCGGAAAGACCCGCGATTTCTTCGAGCGGTCCGACCGCGGACACATTGACTTGCCGCGTGCCAAGGAGGGCGGTTTTGCGGGCGGCCTGTTTGCCATGTTCGTTCCATCCAACCCGGAACAGGACTTCTCCAAGCCCTTTTCGCCGAGCGACAAACGGAACTTTCTTCCTGTTGAGCAGAAGTTGGCCCTCAGCTTCACCAAAAGGATGCTGGAACGGGCGGAACGACTGGAAGCGGATTCGGACGGAGCTGTTGCCATTTGCAGGTCGCCGGATGCGATTGAAACCGCCATGGAAAAGGACCAGCTGGCCATCAGCCTGTATATTGAAGGCGCGGAGGCCATCGACACCAATTTCTATGAGCTTGAGGCTTTTTATAAGCGCGGGCTGCGCTCACTTGGCCTTGTCTGGAGCCGGGAAAATGCCTTCGGCTATGGCGTGCCGATGGCACACCCCCACAGTCCGGATATTGGGCCGGGCCTGACCGGTGCCGGCCGAGATCTGGTGCGCGCTTGCAATCAGATGGGTATTCTAGTGGATGTGTCTCATCTGAACGAAAAAGGCTTCTGGGATGTCGCACGCATTACAGACAAGCCGATCATCGCCAGTCACTCGAATGTCCACGCCATCTGTGCCAACAGCCGGAACCTTACGGACAAGCAGTTGGACGCCATCAAGGAAAGTGGCGGTCTCGTCGGCATCAACTTCTTCGTCGGATTTCTACGTCCTGACGGCAACTTCAACCAGGACACGCCACTTGATGTTGTGGCCGATCATGCCGCCTATCTCGTGGACCGGCTGGGCGAAGACGGCGTTGCCTTGGGGTCGGATTTTGACGGCTGCGCCCCGCCGAGGGACCTCAGCGACGTCACCGGACTGCCGCGTCTGGCCGAAGTTCTGGATGCACGCGGGTTTTCTAAACAGACCCTAGAAAAGGTGTTTTACCGGAATTGGATCAACGCTTTGAAAACAACAGCAAAATAGGCAAATCTGATCATTTTATTCAACATTCTCGCGAACTTGTGACCACTGATCGCGAATTAGCGATTGTTTTTCGAGGCACTCCATTCGAGGATGCATACATTGCAAATTTTGCAGATGTTGCTTGAAATGTGCATCGGTTTGCCGAACCGCCGACCATAAGAAAAATACCAAACGGCTGATCCGGGTCCGGAAACCTAAAAACCCAATTAATCAAGAACATCTGCGTGCGAACTGGCACGCCCCATCGGCCGCTGTCTCCAGACCTGCGGCACAATTCGGGAAGAAGCTTCAGGGCCGGACAGGACGTTCGGCGCCTGAAACTGCTGTGACGGTTTGCCATTCATGTCGGTAATGGGGGCTGACTTGGTATTCGATGTTGGGGCAACAGATCCGCAGGCTGCGGGCTTTCAAGGCGAGCGCCGCAGACGCAAGGCTGACGCTGTCTATGACAATATGAAACGTCAGATCCTTTTGGGGGAGCTGACGCCTGCCAGCCCAATCACAGAGCAATCACTCGCGCAGTCCTATAATTGCTCCCAAAGTACGATCCGCGAAGCTCTGTTGACCCTTCAGGAAGACGGGTTGGTAATCCGGCGCGGGTATCAGGGCACGTTTGTTACCCAAACCACCAACAAGGAAGCAATCATCCTTTTCCGGCTGCGCCTCAACATCGAAACCGCCGCCGTTGACCGGATTACGCCAGACATCACAGACGATCAACTGGACACCCTTCGTCAGTTGGCAGCCCGCTATGACGACATCCGGGCCAAACGCGACAAGATCGGCATCTCCGAGGCAGATATCGCCTTCCATATGACCATGTTGCGTTTTGCCGACATGCCGGTGCTCGAGCCAGTCCTCCTGCGCACGCTGCTTCACCTGCACCGGTTTATCATCACCCGGCATACGAACAATCTGATCTGGATTGACAAGATCAAAGCCTCCCATCACGAACTGATCGAGGCGATTGCCACCAAAGATCCTGATCAAGCTCGAAAAATGGCGATCCAGCACGCAACAACCAACACGATTGAAGTCACCGACGAGGTGCGGACGGAAGTCTTCGCAAAGATTTGAGCGGACCAGGCACCGCAATTAAACCGACAACCTCCGGCCGCCATTGTGGTGACCCGGTTACATGCGTTGCCAACGGCTGACTAAGCTGTCTCCATCATCTGCTGCTGGGTCAACATCGCGGCGCCAATGAGCTCTTTGGTATAAGCGTTCTGTGGTGCCTGGAAGATGTCGTCCACGCTTCCAGCCTCGACCACCTTGCCCCGTTGCATCACCATAACGGTGTCCGACAGAGCCCGCACAACGGCAAGGTCGTGACTGATAAAGAGATAAGTCAAGTCGTATGCCTTCTGCAGGCCGCGCAATAGCTCCACCACCTGTTTTTGAATGGTCCGGTCGAGCGCAGATGTCGGCTCGTCCAGAACGACAAACTGCGGCTTGAGAACCATTGTCCGCGCAATTGCAATGCGCTGACGCTGACCGCCGGAAAACTCGTGCGGATAGCGGTTGCGCATCACAGGATCGAGCGACACTTCCTCCAGCGCCTGGCAGGCTCTTTGATCCCTGTCCCGGGCACTTAAGGACGGCTCATGCACCAAAAGGCCTTCGGAGATGATCTGTCCGACAGTCATGCGCGGGCTCAAGGACCCAAATGGATCCTGAAAGATCAACTGCATGTCCTTGCGCAAAGCACGCATGGCGGCCCGGTCCTTGCCCGAGACCACCTCCCCTTGAAAGACAACCCGCCCACCGGCCGGCAGCAAGTTCAAAACAGCGCGGCCGAGAGTGGATTTGCCGGATCCACTCTCGCCAACGATGCCCAGCGTCTGGCCCCGGCGCAGCGAGAAGCTGATATTGTCAACAGCCCTCAGGATATGGGCCGGACCAAAAAGCCCTGCCTCCAGAACAAACTCCACATCCACTTTCTGCGCTTCCAGAAGCACCGGCGTGTTGTCGGGCACAGGAAGCTTATGACCCGTCGGTTCGGCGTCGAGCAGCATCCTGGTGTAGGGGTGTTCCGGCTGAGTGAAGATGCGAGCTGTCTCGCCGCTTTCCACCACCTCGCCGGTCTTCATCACATAGACCCGGTCGGCAATCCGCCGAACAATGCCGAGATCATGGGTGATGAAAACCACAGCCATGCCCAGACGTTTTTGCAGATCCGCCAGAAGATCCAGGATCTGCGCCTGGGTGGTCACATCGAGTGCCGTCGTCGGCTCATCTGCGATCAGAACATCGGGATCATTGGCGAGCGCCATGGCGATCATCACCCGCTGGCGCTGGCCTCCGGACATCTCGTATGGATACGCCTTGATCTTGCGCTCCGGGTCCGGAATGTTGACAAGCTTCAAAAGCTCCAGGGCTTTCGCCTTCGCCTGTTTCCAGCTGTGGCCGCCGTGTACGACCATAGGCTCGGCGAGCTGGCGCCCGATTGTGTAGAGTGGATCCAGCGAGGTCATCGGCTCCTGAAAGATCATGGTAATCTTCTTGCCGCGAACCTTGTTCAATTGGTGCGCCGACAATCCCAGGATGTTGCTATCCTCATACAGGACTTCGCCTTGCGTACGGCCGTTGGAGGCAAGAAGCCCCATCGCTGCCATCAGTGTCTGGCTTTTTCCGGAGCCGCTCTCGCCGACGATGGCCACCGTTTCTCCGGGCTTCACATTGATATCGACGCCGCGTACGGCATTGACCGGACCGGTGGCGGTCTCAAAGTCGACTTTCAGGTCCTTGATCGCCAGGACCGGGCGTTTTGGGTCTTGCATGGGCCTCGCTCCTATCGGTCCTTGGGATCCAGCGCATCGCGCAAACCGTCGCCGATAAAGTTCAGCGCGAACAGTGTCGATGTCAGGAAGATGGATGGGAAGATCAGCATCCAGGCCGACCCTTGCAGATTGCGTGCACCTTCGGAAATCAGAACGCCCCAACTCGTCATCGGCTCCTGGATGCCAAGACCGAGGAACGAGAGGAAGCTCTCAAGAAGGATTACCTTCGGCACGAGCAGGGTCATATAGACAACCACCGGACCGAGCGTATTCGGGATGATGTGCCGGCGAACGATGCCGCCGTCGCCAACGCCCATGGCCTCGGCTGCCTGCACGTATTCCTGACGCTTTATGGTCAACGTCTGACCGCGCACGATCCTGGCCATGTCCAGCCATTCGACCGCCCCGACGGCGATAAACATCAAAATGAAATTACGGCCGAAGAACACCACCAGCATGATCACGAAGAAGATGAAGGGGAGCGAATACAGGATGTCGACCACCCGCATCATCAGCTGGTCGGCCCGTCCGCCAAGATATCCGGACGTCGCCCCGTAAAGAACACCGATGGTAATGGCAACGACGGTCGCCAGCAGACCGATGGTCAAGGAAACACGGCCGGCAATGAACGTCCGGGTCATCAGGTCCCGGCCATTCGCATCGGTGCCAAAGTAGAAATGCAGGTAGTTAATGTCCGCTGTCAGCGTCGCGCGCTTGTCATCGTCTGCAAAGTCGCTCAAGGCGGCGTTTTTGAACAGGTCGCTTCGATCGATATACCGCGTTGATCGTGGATCGATGGCCCGGCGGGAGGTCACTTGCGCAACCACTTGATCGCCAACCCGCTCATAGCTTTCAAGGCTCAAACGCGCTCGTTTCACAAGGGCTTCAAACGCCGGCTCAACCTGATCCTGTTTCGGGTAAGCGCCGAGGCTTGCCGGCACCTTCACATAGTCCCTGTAAACTGTGTCATAGTCATGCGGCGACAGGATCGGGCCAAAGGCCGACAACAGCGCGATGGTGGCCAGCACAATCATGCTGGCAACAGCCGCCTTGTTCGCCAGAAGCCGGTCGCGGGCATCATCCCAGAGCGAGCGCCCGCGTTGCGGAACGTCGACGGTATCGGGTGTCGTAACAGACATGTGTGTTTCCCTCAGTCGTAGCGCACGCGCGGATCAAGCAGCGCATAGAGCAGATCCACGACCAGGTTGAAGATGATGACGAAACACGCGACAACGACCACGGTGCCCATAACCAGCGTGTAGTCGCGGTTCAGCGCGCCTTGCACGAAATAGCGGCCAATGCCGGGAATACCGAAGATGGTCTCCACCACCACGGATCCGGTCAACAGGGCAGCCGCGGCCGGCCCCATGTAAGACACTACCGGCAGGATCGCGCCGCGCAAGGTGTGGACCACGATCACCAGATAGTTTGTCAATCCGTAGGCCCTGGCGGTTCGAACGTGGTTGGAGCGCAAGGCCTCGATCATGGAACCGCGGGTCAATCGGGCAATCACGGCAATCTGCGGCAGTGCAAGTGTCACCACGGGCAGGATCTTGTTGACGAAGGCCCCATCGCCCCAACCGCCCACAGGCAGCCAGCCGAGCCAGACACCGAGCAAGAGCGTGAGCACGGGAGCCACAACAAAGTTCGGTATGGTCACACCCAGGGTCGCCGCTGCCATCACGGAGTAATCCGCCGGACCATTTTGCCGGAGCGCCGCCACAACACCCATGAGACCACCGACAACCAGCGCCAGGGCAAGAGCGCTCAAACCGAGTTGGATCGAGATCGGCAAGCTGGCAGCAAAGAGCTCATTGATGGTGAAGTCGCGAAAGTAAAAGCTCGGCCCAAAATCGAGCTGCGAGATGGATTTCAGATAAAGCAGATACTGTGTCCAGAGCGGCTCGTCCAAGTGATAAATCTTGTTCAGATTTTCCATCACCTTGGCCTCAAGCGGGCGTTCGAGGTCGAACGGCCCGCCCGGCGCAATCCGGATCAAAAAGAAGGAGATTGTTACAATCAGAAAAATCGTCGGGATTGCGCCCAGCAATCGACCGAACACGTAGCGGGTCATCAGCTTGCCCTTCTCATACCACGATGATCTTAGGGTCAGGCCCCAAAGCCATTCAGGCCGCCATCTTGCAAAACCGGCAGCAGCGAAAGATCCGCCGCTGCCAATTTCGAATGTTACCGTTATTGGGCAATGCTCATCCAGCGTGTCGGATGGATATTTTGAAGATTATCTTCAAATCCACTGACCGTGTCGGAGACGAGATTCATGGAGCCGTAGTACATCAACGGGATGAACGGCAGGTCACGCATGAACAGGGCTTCGGCCTGCTGCAGGAGCTGCGCGCGCTTTTCCAGATCAACGGTCTTTGCAGCCTCATCCATCAGCGCGTCATATTCCGGATTGTTGTACCGCGCGTAGTTGAAACCTGTGTTGTCGCTTTCCACCATGAACAGGAAGTTCTGCGGATCGGAGTAATCGCCGATCCAGCCGGCACGTGCGACATCGAAGTCACCCCGGTCCCGCAAATGCGCATAGTGGGTGGCGACATCCGTGTTGAGCATGGACACTTCAACACCCAGCGGCTTCCACATGTCTGCGATCGCAACAGCCGTGTTCTTGTGGTTCTCGGAGGTGTTGTAGCGGATCTCCAACTGCAGTGGATTGTCCGGAGAGTAACCAGCGCTTGCAAGCAGCTCGATTGCCTTGTCTTCACGGTCAATCAAGGACATGTCCTTGTAGTCCGCATAAGCCGGTTCTCCGTAGTTGCCAATGCCAGGCGGTACGAAGGAATAGGCCGGGACCATGACGCTGCCCCAGATTTCCTCGGCAAGGAATTCCCGGTCGATCGCCATGGACAGAGCCCGGCGCACATCCGGGTTGGACAGCGCTTCGTCTTCATGGTTGAGGGCGTAATAGTAGTTGCCTAGATATGGCGCGACTCGGAACTGCGGTCCGAGCTCTTCCTTCATGAAGGCGACCTGCTCGGTCGGCGCATCGTTGTTTGTATGCAGTTCGCCGGCCTGGAACCGGCGCAGGGCGGCGCCCCGATCTTCAGTCGGATAGAAGATCACCGTGTCAATCTGAACATTATCCGCATCGTGGAAATGCGGGTTCTTGTTCGCCTTCAGCTGGGCGTTCGGTGTGAACTCGACCAGCGTGAAAGGCCCGTTCGAAACGATGTTTTCCGGCTTCACGAAGTCCGTGCCATGAGCCTCAACGGTGGCCGGGTGCACAGGCAATCCAGTCTGGTGACCCAGCAAGTCAATGAAATACGGGGTGGGCGCTTCCAAGGCGATTTCGAGCGTGCGGTCATCAATCACTTTAACGGCCAGTTCTTCCACCGCCAAATCGCCGGTGTTGACTGCTTCGGCGTTCTTGATCGGGTACAGGATGTTTGCATATTTTGCGCCTGTTTCCGGATTCATGATCCGGCGCAGCGAATAAACGAAATCGCCAGCAACCACCGGGTCGCCATTCGACCACTTGGCATCTTCGCGGAGCGTGAAGGTGTAAACAGTGCCGTCTTCCGAGGCCGTCCAGCTTTCGGCAACACCCGGGATAATTTCCCCTTTTGCGTTGTAAGCGACGAGGCCTTCATAAAGATCGCGCAGAATGTGCGCCTCATAGACGGTGGACGTCTTGTGCTGGTCCAGTGTTTCCGGATCACCCGTGTTTCCACGGTGATAAACCACTTCGGCCATGGCCGTAAGCGATGTTGCCGCCATAAGCGCGGCGGCGAGCGCGGTGACTCGTAAGGACTTGATCATATCGTTCTCCCCTCAGGATTTTTGTCAATTTAAGAAACGATGGCGATATACATTCCACGCCCATAACGTGCATTCAAGCGCCGCCTGAATATGTTTCCACCAGGAATCCAAAAAGGCGATATTCTTCCTAAAAACAGACCTGAAAGGGAATATATTTCCGATCTTGTCGAGTGCAACCAAAGAAGTCACGCTCGGCAACTGATGCAAAATTACAATTTAAGGTTGTTTTTGCGGTATTGCGGCGCTGCTTGGAGAAAGGATGCTACACCTTCTTGGCGTCACAAACAAAACCGGCCGGCCCAAACAGAACGCCCAAACATGTGTGTACAGTGTTCGAAACGTCCGGTCCGGAGCCGGCCGGGCTTTGTCAGCAAGTCTTCTGAGTATTAGTAACCGAGATACGAGGAACCGAGGCTGTCGCGGTACTTGTCGACCCATTTTGTGTTGATCGCTTTCACGGTGCCGTCAGCTTCAATTTCCTTGAAACACCGGTCAAAGTCGGCCGCAACCTTCGCATCCCGGAACGCCATGGTGTACGGGCTGGAGTCAAACACGGCCTTGAAGGAAACAGACTGGTTGGGATCAAACCGCAGATCGCTTTGGCCGCGAAGCTGCTGATTGTACTCCGCGAATAGCATGCCGTCGCCGATGATTGCGTCGACACGCCCGCCGAACAGCGACCGGCTCTGAGTAATCTGATCGGTCACTTCCCTGTAGTCCGCAAACAATCCGGTGTGGTCGGCGAGGCCCGGAATAATGCTTTCAGCGCCTTTGAAGCCGATAACCTTCTTGCCGGAAAGATCCGCCAAACCGTCGTAGCTGGCGCCACTGTCCGTCAGAAACGAGACACCGTTCTGATAGTGGATATACACGCCGGTCGCGGTGCCATCGATCGGCATGCCCATCGGAACGGTCGCGACGGCGTCGCCCTGCCCGTTCTTGAAGCTTTCCCAGTGGCGTGTGAACGGCTGAATGTTGAATTTGACCGTGTGACCGCATTTCTCAAGGGCCGCAGTAATCAGCTCCGCCTCGCGGCCGCCGCCACCGTCAAGAAACATGGGTGGCAAGTTGCCCGCCATTACGGTGATCTCGTCCGCCCATGACGTTGCCGGTTGCAGAGCCATTGTCAGGAGGACAGAAAAGAGGGCTGTTTTTTTCATCGATTTTCCCAGTGTCTGGAGGCCAATTAGGACACCATCCAAATCGATAGCTATGAAAAACAGCTTAATCTGGCTCGCTGTATTTATCGCACTGTAATTACTACTAATTAATTCAAACTTAATTCGAAATTTCGAAAACTTTATCTGCTGATTGACGCAGGGAATGCCTCTTGGGCACGAAGGCTTTGCCTCCAAAGGCACTCTGCAAATTACTGCAAAGAAAACCGACGCGCAGTCAGCGCGCCGGTGCGATCAGTTTGGATCCACACACAAACAAACGGGGCTCACCGGCAGAATCGATGTTTCCCGCTGTATGCCAGATACGTGCCGGTATTTGGATTAAAGGACTTAAACTTACGGGCACAATACGCGTAGTACTCCGGCGTGAACGGCGCGAGCCCGGTCTTGGTGTACGGGACCCGCTGCGGGGTGCCCGGGTAGACCACGACCGGCGGCGGTGCAATGTAGAGGGGCGGATTGATCCGAACTCGAGACCGATAGCGATAAGGGCGCTTGTAGTACGGACGATAGTAAGGCCGGTGCGGTCTATAGTAACCGCCGCCATAATACCCGCGGCCGCCGTAGTAGCCGCGACCGCCGTAATAGGCGCCGCCACGATACCCGCCAGTTCCAAAGGAAAACCCAATTCCGCCGCTGCCGATGTAGATGGAATCTGCTTTCGCAGTTTCCGTTCCGCTTACCAGCACTCCGGCTACAATCACTGCAAGGCCGAACACTGAAGCGGCTGCAAGTCTCATTACTGCACGCGTCCGTCGGCGCATCAGATCAGTTATTTCATTCAAGCTGCGACCAGTCACCGTTAACGCCTCCACGTTTGCCCGGTTGCTTTGCCCCTGCCTTCAGTGATCACTATACATGCTTTCATGGCCAAAATCGTCCGCCTGACGATCAATTCTTTCAAAGCCGTTTCCGGCTGAGCTTGCAAGCCGCTCCCAGCGCCCGTAAAACCCGGCGCCAGACCCTCAATTCCCAGACCGGACACACATGGCCCCTCCTCCGCTTTTGACCCTTCGCGACGTTCATCTGACCTTCGGCGGCACCCCGCTTCTGACCGGCGCCGAACTCTCCGTGGCAGAAGGGGAACGGCTGTGCCTAGTCGGGCGCAATGGCTCGGGCAAATCGACACTGTTGAAGATCGCTGCCGGCATGGTGGAAATGGATACGGGCGAACGGTTCTTTCAGCCGGGCCGCACGATCCGCTACCTGCCGCAAGAACCGGATCTGTCGGCCTATGCCTCCACGCTGGACTACGTGAACGAAGGACTGACGGATGGCGATGATCCGTACCGCGGTGCTTATCTGCTAGAGGTTCTGGGGCTTACCGGACAGGAAGATCCGAAAGCGCTCTCCGGCGGCGAAGCCCGCAGAGCGGCCCTTGCCCGCACGCTGGCGCCTGAACCGGATATTCTCCTCCTCGATGAACCGACCAACCACCTCGATCTCCCGGCCATCGAGTGGCTGGAAGAAGAGCTGAGAAGCCTGAAGTCCGCCATCGTTCTGATCTCCCACGATCGCCGCTTCCTGGAAAACCTTTCGCGTGCAACGGTCTGGATCGACCGGGGCATCTCGCGCCGTCTCGACAAGGGCTTTGCGCATTTTGAAGCCTGGCGCGATGAGGTCTTTGAACAGGAAGAGGTTGATCAGCAGAAGCTCGCGCAGAAGATCAAGCGCGAAGAGCACTGGATGACCTATGGGGTCACCGCGCGGCGCAAGCGGAACATGCGCCGGGTGCGCGAGCTGGCCGATCTGCGCAAGCAAAAACGGGAGCATCGCGGCCCGCAGGGCACCGCCAAACTCTCTGCCGCCGAAGGCGAAACCTCAGGCAAACTGGTGATCGAGGCCAAGGGCATTTCGAAAACCTATGGCGACCGGTCCATCGTCAGGGACTTCTCGTCCCGCATTCAGCGCGGCGACCGCATTGGCCTCGTCGGCCCGAATGGCGCGGGCAAGACAACGCTTTTGAAGATGCTGACAGGCGAGCTGACCCCAGACACCGGCTCGGTGCGCCTTGGCACCAATCTTGAGATGGTGACCCTCGACCAGAAGCGGGAAAACCTCAACCCGCAGGACAGCCTGTCCTCCGTCCTGACCGGCGGACGCGGCGACACGGTCATCATCGGGGATGAGACCAAACACGTGATGTCCTACATGAAGGACTTCCTGTTTTCGCCCGAACAGGCCCGCACGCCCGTCGGCGTGCTGTCAGGCGGCGAGCGCGCGCGCGCCCTGCTTGCGCGGGCGCTGGCATCGACATCCAACATGATGGTGCTCGACGAGCCCACCAACGATCTTGATCTGGAAACGCTCGATCTCCTGCAGGAGCTGCTCGCCGACTACAAGGGCACGGCACTGATCGTCAGCCACGACCGTGATTTCCTCGACCGGGTGGCGACATCGGTCATTGTCTCTGAGGGCAACGGGGTGTGGCGGGAGTATGCGGGCGGCTACACCGACATGCTCGCCCAGCGCGGCGCAGGCGTCAGCGCACGCAAAGTGGAAAAGTCAGCGCCGTCCAGGAAAGAAAAGGCCCAAGGGTCAGCACCTTCAGAGGAAAAGCCGAAAAAGAAATCGAAACTCAGCTTCACCCAGCAGCACCTGCTTAAGTCTTTGCCTGAAGACATCGAGAAAATTGAAGCGCAGCTTGAGAAACTTCAAAGCGACATGAACGACCCGGAGCTTTACGCGAAGAACCCGGACAAATTTGCCAAGTTATCTGCACAAATCACTGATCTTTCAACTAAAAAAGATGAAATGGAAGAACAGTGGCTCGAGCTGGAAATGCTCAACGAGGGCTGAGCGTTGGGGTGTGGCGCGGAGAACAGCCGTCACCGTCCCGGCCCTGAGCGGGGACCTCCGCTCCCACTAGTGCGCTGAAGATTTGACGCGAAACGCGGAGCTCTGCAAACGCGTGGATCCCGGATCTCCGCTTTGCTGCGTCCGGCAAAGCGCCCCCTCATCCCAACGTCATCCCCGCCTAAGAGCGGGGATCAATGCCGTCTCCTATCCACTCGATTATTGGTGCTTGATGCAGGGCACCGGAATGGTTCGCATGGTCAGGCAACAGTTCTTGGCCTTCCCGGAAATCCGGCAGGATTATCCGGGATCGGTGAGCCTCTAAATACCGGAACCAGCGTTTTCAACTCTCCGATCCCGGATCTCCGCTTTGCTGGGTCCGGGAAAGCGCGCCCCTCTTCCTAACGTCATCCCCGCCGAAGAGCGAGGGTCCATGCCGTTGCCTATCCACTCGATGAGACGCGATTTGGGCACGCCACAGGATGGATTGGCCGAGTGTGGATCGTCGCGAGCTCAGGCGACCTTGTGCTCATGAAAAAGGGACGCCCGGGCCTCTCGGACGCCCCTTCAGAGCCCCCCTGGATTATGGTTCGGTTTGGCTCTGATCTCGGTATTTTGAATTGGCCGGCTTAAGACCGGTTGCCGCGATGTGCCCATCCCGTCATTCGCATTTCCAGCCATGCCATTAGTGCGTACATAATAATACCCAGAACAGCGAGAGCGACAAGCCCTGCCCATACGAGCGGAACGTTAAACTGGGACTGGGCCAGCTGCATCATGTAGCCAAGGCCTGAGTTGGCCGCGATGGACTCCGAAATCACCGATCCGACAAACGCGAGCGTGATCGCCACCTTCATCGAACCGAACAGATAGGGCATCGCCCGAGGAATACCGACCTTCAACATGATGTCGTGTTTCTTGGCACCAAGCGCCCGCAACACGTCCTCCATCTCCGGTTCAATGGTCGCAAGACCGGTGGCCACATTCACAACGATTGGAAAGAAGGCGATCAGAAACGCGGTCAGAACAGCGGGAATGGTGCCGATGCCGAACCAGATGACGAGAATCGGGACAACGGCGACCTTCGGGATGGAGTTGAAACCGATCATGATCGGGTAAAGGCCCGCATAAATCGACCGGCTCCAGCCGATCGCAAGGCCGAGCGCCATACCGCCCACAACGGCCATGATGAAGCCGACAACGGTCGTATAGAGCGTCTGAACCGAGTTCTTCCAGATCGGCGACCAGTACTTCACAGTTGCCACCCAGATATCTGAGGGCGCCGGCAGGATGATCACGGGGATATCGAGAACCTGGACAGACCCTTCCCAGAGAACAAACAGGCCAATTGCCCAAAGCCAGGGCGCAGCGGTAATCCAACGAGAGTCAGTCATGCAGCAGCCCTCGCATCGGCGATCAGGTCGCGCAGTTCATGAACAATGTCGTTGAAGGCGCTCTCATAGGTCAACTCAATCGGACGCGGACGGTCAAAGGGCACTTCCCGCTCACGAATGATCGTGCCCGGGCGGGCGCTCATGACAAAGACCTTGTCTGCAAGGAACACCGCCTCGCGGAGGTCGTGAGTGACAAGAATGGTCGTGAAACCTTTTTCCGCGTGCAGATCGCGCATGACCTGCCAGAGTTCTTCACGCGTAAAGGCGTCGAGCGCGCCAAAGGGCTCGTCCAGCATCAAAAGGGCCGGGTCATGAATGAGCGCTCGGCACAAATTGGCGCGTTGCTGCATGCCGCCAGACAATTGCCAGGGATACTTGTCGCCAAAGCCTGACAGGCCGACCAAATCCAACAAAGCTTCCGCCTTGGCCGTGTAGGCCTGCTTTTCAGAGCGGAATTTGGATCTGTGCGGCTGCACGATCTCAAGGGGCAGCATGACGTTTGCAAGTGTGGAGCGCCAAGGCAGCATGGACGGGTTCTGAAAGGCCATGCCGGCAACGGACACCGGACCGTCAACTTCGTGCCCGGCAACTTCGATCGTGCCGTTCTGCGGCGCGATCAGACCGGTGGCCAGTTTCATCAGGGTCGACTTCCCACACCCTGACGGGCCGACAACGGCGGCGAATTCGCCTTTTTTGACACTCATTGTGAGCCCATCAAGGGCGAGCGTCCCATCTGCTGCGCCGCCATAGGTCAGGCGGACATCTCTTAAATCTACAAATCCGGTCACTGAATGATCCGCTAGAAAAGGAAGGAGACCGCAGCCGGATCGGCTGCGGCCATAGCATCGTGGAGCGGCAAACTTACTTCAGCATGCGCTCTTCTTTGGGCGGCAGATAGCTGGCATCGAAGACACGCTCCGGTGCCGGAGGCGTGGCGCTGACACCCATGGATCCCTGGAGATACTCCATGGATTTCGTCAGCTTATCCATGTCGACACCACCAAAGCCGTTTTCCTTGACGGCGGGTGTTGCGATGGAGCCTTCCACAGCCATGGTCAGACGCTCGATCTCAACGGCTTCATCGAGGATTTCGTTGCGCTTCATCACGTAAGGAATTGCAGCTGCCGGATCGGCAATTGCGTCCAGATAGCCTTTGGTCAGGGCTTTCAGGAAGCCTTTCACGGCCTCCGGGTTTTCTTCGGCGAAGTCCGTGTTAGTGATCACCACGTTGCCATAAAGACCCAGACCATTCTCACCCATCAAGATCAGGGAGATGTCGTCTTCCGGAACCCCTTGGGCTTTCAGGTTGATGACTGAGGAGAAGGAGAACCCGAAGATCGCATCGACCTGGCCTTGTGCCAGCATCGGCTCGCGCACTGGGAAGCCGACGCTTTCAATTGTGATGCCGGAGGTGTCGATACCGGTGACATCCACAAAGGCCGGCCACTGGCCAAAGGCTGCATCTGGCGGCGGGGCGCCAAGGGTTTTGCCTTCCAGGGACTTCGGGTCTTCCGTGACACCCTGGCTTTTGCGGCCAATCACAGCGAAAGGCGGCGTTTCATAGGCCATCATGACGGCCTTCACCTTGAGATCCGGTTGATCGTCCAGCACCTTGATCAGGGCGTTGATGTCGCCAAAGCCCATATCGTACGTGCCGGTCGCAACACGCGGGATCGACTCACGCGAGCCCGCTCCGGTGTCGATCGTCACGTTGAGATCTTCGTCGGCGAAGTACCCTTTGTCGAGCGCGATGAAGAACGGCGCTGCCGGTCCTTCGAATTTCCAATCAAGCGTGAACTTGATGTCCGTCGCTGCAAGAGCCGTGGAAGATGTTAGGGCCAGAGCGAGGGCCACCCCTGTGAGAAGACGCATATTTTTCCCCTGCATTTGAAGAAGGTTTCGATGACGTTGAAATCAATATGCTCAAAAATCAAGCAGTACTTTCGACTGCTCATCATCTGCGCAGGACGTGCCCAATAGTTTTGCTGTGGGTTTCCAGGATAACAAGTGACTGAGTTTGCTGACTTTCCGTTGGCTGCCAGCCTTCATTTGGCCTCACGATAAGCCGAAATAGATCATAAGGAGCGACGTCAGGTGCTCAGAATATCCGCGCCATAATTAGACCAAGCGGTCAAGACACGCGGATATCCGGGCGCATGACGCAAGGCTGGCAGGAGCGGGCCCGCTGGGATAAAGACAAGTGACACGGCAATTTTGCGGAGTGGTAATGTTCGATTGGGCCTACAAGAAACGGCTGCGGTACGATCTGGAGACATGGGTCGGCAAAGGCTGGCTGACCCCGGAAGGCGCAGCAGCCATTCTGGAAGATCAGGATCAGGACGACGGACGCTCCAGACTGCCCATGGCCCTAGCCGGTATTGGTGTCGTCTGCGTTGCTTTGGCGTTGTTTGCCTTTATTGCCGCGAATTGGGGTGCAATCCCGAAATCCATTAAGCTGGCCGGCATTGCCGCCTTGATCGTTGGCGCGCACTTTTTGGCAGCCCTTGCCTCCCGGGCCGGCAAGAAAGGTCTTTCGGATTTGGCGACAGGTTTTGCCACCCTGGTGTTTGTCGGCGGCATGGCGCTGGTCGGACAGATTTTCCATATGCCCGCCGATTGGTCCGGGGGCGCGTTCCTGGTTTGCATGGGCGCCCTTGCAGCTGCCTGGCTGTCCGGATCCGTCACATCCCTGACGGTGGCTGCAATTGCTGCCGTTACCTGGCAGTCGTCGAGGGTGTTTACAGAGCACGCAGGCGGGGCGGACGTCGTGATCAGCATCGTGTTTCTAGCCGCGATTTTCCTGCATCCCTTCTTCTACCCTGCCCGGCTCAGCCGGTTTGCAGCGATTGCTGTCTTGCTCGTTACTTACGGACGCTGGTTTGGAGAAGTGGCCGACCGGATGCCGGGTGGAGATGATGCCGTTGGCGCCATGATCCTTGCAGGGTTTGGCGGCCTGTTCGCGACCATGATACAACTTGGCCCGATCGGCGATCTTTATGTGAAATGGTCGAGCTATAAACCGGTCAAGACGCATGCGCACTGGCTTATGCTGCGCGCCCTTCAGGACATCGGCTTCATGATGCTGTGCGCACTTGTGTTCGTCAGCCTGATCGCGGTTCAGGAGTTTGATGACGGTGTTCCGCTGATGCGGGTCTTCTCGCTGCCGGTCGCGCTGCCCCTGCTATCAGCCGTTGCGCTTTGCATTATTGGCCTCCTCATGTCGTTCAAGACGGAAAAGGCCCTTGCCCTTTTCGCCGCCGTCGGGCTGGCCTTGCTGACCTGTCTGGCACCCTTGTTTGTTGAAAACGTATTGTTGGTGTCGGCCCTCGCACTCGCTTCATTGATCGGTCTTTGCACGCTTGGAACCTGGTTCAACAACCGCTTCTGGATGCTCTGTGCCTATCTTGCGCTCACGGGTGTTGGACTTTGGCTGCTCCAAGTCACTATTGGCTCCCTTTTGGGACAGTCGGTCTTTTTCCTGATTGCCGGCCTTGTGCTTCTTGGCATGGCACTCTGGCTGGCCCGTTTGTTCAAACGCAAGTCCGGACCGGCAGACAAAGCGGAGGCTTCCTCATGACTGCCGAAGCGCTTGATCAGCAGCCAACCACCCGCTCACGCAAACTGTCTCCGTTCTTGAAATGGGGCTTGATCGCACTTGTCCAGCTGACCCTCATTGCTCTGCCCCTGATCGACCGGCTCGATGTTCAGATGAGCGGCAAGGAGGTGACCCTGGCGCTGGTCCCGGTCGATCCGCGGGACCTTCTGCGCGGCGATTATGTGATCATCAACTTGGCCATCGCCCGTGTGTCCGTTGATCTGCCCGGCGCGAATGACGTTAAAGAGGGCGATCGGGTCTACGTCAGCTTGGAGACCGGAAGCAACGGCCTTATGCGTGCTGTCTCTGTTGGCAAGTCACCAGATACATCCGGCACTGTCGCCATGGCCGGGACCGTCCGGTCCGTCGGCGGCAGCGACATTCGCATCGACTACGGCATTGATGCGTTCTTCTTGCCCGAAGGCGACGGCCTCATCATCGAAGATCTGGATACTGAGCGCGTCAATCTGGTGGTGGCCGTCACTGAGGATGGCCGGTCCTTGCCGCTGCGCCTTCTGGTCGACGGAAAACCCTTTAAAAACGACGCAGCCTTTTGACGGCGCAGCCGCCTGGGAGTATGAGCGCGCTATGATATTCTTCGCAAAGGCCGCTTATGTCCGATCCTGCTCTTGAAACACTGGTGCTGCCAATCTTGTCCGGGGACATGGAATTGCCGGACCGCGCCCGGATCCTTGTACTCCGCGCCCGCGCAGGACGCCCGCTGAAAGATCTGGAGCCACATGAGGTCGTGTGTGAGCAAAGCTTCGCACCGGATCGCGATGCACTGCAAAAAGCCGGGTTTAAGGTTGACGCGGAAACGAATGAAGACGGCTTTGATGCTGTGCTGGTCTTGCCCGGACGCCAGCGGCAGGAGGCACGCGCCCTGCTCGCCCGGGCGGCCACCAAGACGAAGCCCGGTGGCACCGTCATTGCCTGTGCACCCAATACGGAAGGCGCGAAAACGCTGGAGCAGGACTTTTCGGCGCTCTTCGGCAGTACTGACAAGCTCTCGAAGAACAAGTGCCGCGTTGTCTGGGCCCCTGTTGATGCGAGCAGCCTCGACACTGCGCTGATGACAGATTGGTCGGGTCTGGATGCGCCGCGGCCTGTTCTCGATGGTGCTTACATCAGCCGACCGGGAGTCTTTGCCTGGGACCGCATCGATCCGGCGTCCAGGCTTTTGGCCGAGAACCTCCCCGACAGTTTGAGCGGCCGGGGCGCAGATCTCGGCGCGGGCTTTGGTTACCTTTCCCGACAGGTTCTGGAAAAGGCACCAAAGGTCGCCGCCCTCGATCTTTATGAGGCAGAGAAACGTGCTTTGGATCTGGCGGAACAAAACCTTGCGTCCTTCAAGGGCAAGAAGGCGATGACAGGCATCTGGTCCGATGTCACAAAAGGCATTGAGGGTCCGTACGATTTCCTGGTGTCCAATCCGCCGTTCCATCAGTCGGGCAAGGCTGACCGTGCGGATGTCGGTCAAGGCTTTATCCGGGCAGCTGCGCAGGGTCTTCGCTCCGGTGGGGTCTTTTATCTGGTGGCCAATCGGCACCTGCCTTACGAGCGCACGCTCGGCGACGTGTTCGACCGCGTCGAAATGCTTGCCGATGCCGGCGGCTACAAGGTGATCAAGGCAACCAAGGGCAAGGGAGGCAAGTAAGATGAGACTGGTCAAACTTCTCGCCAACCTTGGCTACGGCAGCCGGAAGGAAATGCAGCAGGCGATCCGCCATGGCTGGGTGACCGACCGGAAAGGCAACCAGCTGAAAGCCGACGCGAAAACGGATCACGAAGACATTCTCTTCGACGATGAGCCGCTCGACCCGGCGCAGGGCGTCGTCATTTTGATGAACAAACCGCTCGGCTATGTTTGTTCAACCAAGGACCAGGGACGTCTGGTCTATGATCTTTTGCCGGACCGGTTCCGGATGCGCAAACCCGTGCTATCAACCATCGGCCGTCTGGACAAGGAAACATCCGGCGCCTTGCTGTTCACGGACGACGGCACGTTTTTGCATCAGGTAATCTCACCGAAATCAAATGTTCCAAAGGTCTATGAGGTGACACTCGACCGGCCCATGAACGGCAGCGAAGCCGCATTGTTTGCGTCCGGCGAGATGATGCTGGAGAACGAGCAGAAGCCTTTGAAACCGGCCGAGTTGGACGTGATTGACGAAACCCACGCGCGTCTCACCTTGCATGAAGGCCGCTATCATCAGGTCCGCCGCATGTTTGCGGCCACGGGCAATCATGTCACTGATCTTGCCCGTAGCCGGATTGGCGCGCTCACTCTTGAAGGTGTTGACGAAGGTCAGTGGAAGATCCTGTCCGAAGAAGACAAGGCACTGATCTTCTCATGAACCAACGGTGCTGCCCCGGACTTGATCCAGGGCCAGCTGTTCAGGTGGTCCCGGCGCTGCGGCCGGGACGGCAACTGTCGGCTTACCGGCTCAAGACTCGGATCCGGCTGTCGAATTCGCCCCGATCAACGTAGCAACCTCGCAGATGCCGGTAACCGGTATTGGGATCGAACGAAGCCCGGCCATGAAGCACCCGGCGATTGTCGAAGATCACCATTTCCCCGCCTTCAAGACGCGTGGTGATGACATAGTCGCTTGACCGGGTCATCTGCATGATCTTCCGGTAAGCCCGGTAGTAGGCTTCCATCTTGTCAGCCGGCAAATCGAATACTCCGGCCAGATGGGCATTGAAATGAAGCTCCTGCAAATTGCCAAAGGCATCCAGATCGATTACCGTCTGATGGCGGCGAATGTCATAGCTGTCATCATGAAACCGGAACGGGACCGGCGTTTTTGACAAGAGTTCAAAGGCCTCCGGATCGTTCAGGCGCAAGTCTTCGGCAATGGCGAAGCCGTCGCAGAAGGTGGACCCGCCGCCTTCCGCGTCGTTGGCAAGGCAATGCAGGAACTGAAAGCCTGGTGGCAGCTCCTGATTTGCCAGATCCGTATGCAGCGGCAAAGCGTGCGAGGTGTAGGCAAGATTGTTCGGGTTCGGCATGGACCGCACTTCAAACGTCACGCCGAAATTGGTTTCCCTGAGAAAACCGATCCGCTTGGCCGCGGCCATACCAGCTTCCCGGTCATCCGCCATGCCATCCACGATGGCAAGGCCGGTCTTCTTCGTCTCGATCAAGAAGCCCAGCAGGGCCTTATCATCGTTCATCAGATCCGCGGCACTGATCCTTGGCAGGCCGGCTGGCTGGAAATCGCCGCGCCACAAGGTTGGTGGAATGTTCGCCGGGTCATTCAGGCCAATTCCGGGCCGGTGAGCCTTCAACCAATCGGCGTCGAACCGGCTCTGGTGCTCTTCCCCGTCCCATTTAATCCGGATGGCTTCGCCATCGAGTTCAGCGGAGAGAATTCCAAGCGTTTCCGGAATACTGGTGAGATCGAATTCCCGCTCGTGAGTTTGCGGGTGAAAGCCGCTCGGGCAGTTGTCGCGAAGCCAGAGAAAGGGGAAGTCGGCGCTGGTGCCATCCGCCCAGGCAACATTGAGAACGCGGTCGCTGCCGCGCAAGGTGATCGATGTCATGAGTGTTGTCCACTGACGTTGTATTGAAATCAAAGCTGCGGCATCGGCCGCACAAACGTCATTGGCTGGCGGGGGGCGGCCACCACCAGTGCGCTTTGTTATGAGGCTGTCCGGGCATCCGCCCAACAACTGCAATCATCTTTCAAAGCCAACTTGCAGGCTCAGCCTGCGATTTCAATCGGCAATAAGCTACATCAAAGCACTCGCCCGGCAAGAGATATTTTGCCGGGCGAAGGTGTTAACCTGTGATATCCGCAAGTTGCTTCAGGACTTTGAGGCCCGCGCAGCCAAAGCAATAGCGATGTAACTCCAGCCATTGATCAAGACGGAGATACCTGCAATCAGCCCAAGCGCCCAAGCGGCCGAGCCCGGCAGGTCCATCCAGATCATGACCCCAGCCGCTAATGAAACCACACCGGCAATCAGTACCCAAACCCAGCCTTCATGCGGCTTGAGCTTGAAAGCCATGACGATCTGGCTGATGCCCTGAGCTGCAAAAATCGCTGCAATGACAAGCGTCAGCGCAAGTGTCCCGGCGAGCGGGTTCACATAGATGACAATGCCGCCGATCACTGCAATGACGCCTGTGATCATATTCCAGATGAATGCGGCCGTGCCCTGAGTCTTGAAGGCCTGATAGATCTGGACGAGGCCGCCGACAAACAAAACAGCTGCAATCAGGATCGTGACCGCAATCGAGGTTGCAAGCGGAGCGGCGATCAGGATCATGCCTCCGAGAACGAGCGCGATCCCCAACGCCAGAAACCAGCCCCAGTTTTCCTGGATCTTGGTTTTCATGTCTTCAAGTGACTGAACTGCATCGCTCATCGGAACCTCCTTAAAAATAACATCGCTGACGACGATAACCATTTGCATCAATTTCGCAAACCGCTGATGACGCCAGACATAGAAATCTCGGAATTTGAATGCTTGACAAAAACTGTGCAATTGCACATTAAGGACAAATGTCCGACGATGACTTTTCCTTGTGCGTGTTGACCAACGCCCGCAAAGCTGCGCGCGCAGTCAGCCGCTATTATGATCAGATGGCCCGCAAAGCCGGCTTCACATCGGGTCAGTTTTCCGTTCTGGTAACGGTTCGGGAGCACGACGGCGCAACCACGGCAGAACTGGCGGAACGCCTTTCCATGGAGCGCACGACTCTGGTTCGGAACGTGGCGCTCCTGGAAAAGAAGGGCTTTCTGATCTCACGGCCTGCCGCCGATGCCAGGGGCAAGGCCTTCAGCATCACAGAGCAAGGCAACTTGTTAATTGAAAATGCCCTCCCGCTTTGGCGCGATGCCCAGGAGCATGTCAAGGATCTGCTCGGAGAAGAAGACTTTTTGACTTCTGTCCGGCTGATGAAACGCCTGTCACAACTCTAACCGAAACAACTGCCAATATCCTCGAGATTTGGTTCAGGCCGACTTCAAAAGTGTAATTACACAAACCTTTGCAACTACAGGAGAGCGCAATGAGACGAGTGGTCGTAACGGGATTGGGTGTCGTGTCCCCTATTGGAACCGGTGTCGATGGTTTCTGGTCGCGCATAATCGAAGGCGCCAACGGTATCCGGCGGATCACGAAATTCGATGCCAATGATCTCGCCTGTCAGATCGCCGGGGAAGTTCCTTCAATTGATGAAGACGAATTCGGTTTTGATGTTGATGCCGCACTCGACGCCCGCGAACAACGGCGTACGGACCGTTTCATTCACTTTGCCCTCGCGGCCACCGGAGAAGCTCTTGCGCAAGCCGGCTGGACACCAGAAACCGACCTGCAAAAGACACGGACGGGCATCATCATCGGAACAGGTGTTGGCGGATTTCCGGCCATGACCGGTGGAACGCGCCTTGTGGATGAAAAAGGCCCGCGCCGCGCTTCCCCTTTCCTCGTCCCCTCGTTTCTGGCGAACCTGGCGGCCGGCCAGGTGTCGATCCGCCATGGCTTGAAGGGACCGATCGGTGCGCCGGTGACAGCCTGCGCCGCCAGTCTCCAAGCTCTTGGGGATGCAGCGCGCATCATCCGGGCCGGCGAGGCAGATGTGATGATTGCAGGCGGCACAGAAGCCTGTATCGACCGCGTGTCCTATGCCGGTTTTTGCGCGGCCAAGGCGATGTCCTCCAAGCGCAACGACGATCCCGAACACGCGTCCCGGCCGTTCGATCAGGATCGGGATGGATTCATCATGGGGGAAGGCGCCGGTATTCTGGTGCTGGAGGATTATGAGCACGCCAAAGCCCGCGGCGCCAACATCCTTGTGGAGCTGGCGGGCTATGGAACCGCAGCAGACGCCTATCACGTTACGGCCTCCCCACCGGATGGAGAAGGCGGCTTGCGCGCCATGCAGCAAGCTCTTGCCGCATCCAATCTGACCTCCTCGGACATTGGCTATGTCAATGCCCACTCCACGTCGACACCGGTTGGTGATGCAGCAGAAGTCGCCTCACTGAATACCGTGTTTGAAGGCCGCGGCAAGGATCTTGCCGTATCGTCCTCCAAATCGATGTTCGGCCATCTCTTGGGCGCAGCAGGTGCGGTAGAAGCCATTGCTTGCGTGAAGGCGCTGACAACCGGTCAGCTGCCTCCGTCCCGCAACCTGCTCGATCCGGATGACGCAATGACCAAGTTTGAACTGGTGCCGGACAAGGCCATCAGCCGCCAGGTCGACCACGTCCTGACCAACGGTTTCGGGTTCGGCGGAGTGAACGCAAGCGCAGTCTTCTCGCGCATCTGAGACCCGATTTGGGACAAGGCCAAGCCGGGCACCAAAAAGTGCCCGGTTTTTCTTTGGTGCTTGCGCCATTGAGAAAAATATTCAAAAATACGCATATGTTAAAATATGTCCGTTCGATACGGAAACGGGAGGATATTATGCGCAAGAATTTTCTATCACTATCAGCTGCGTTTTTGATACTGGCACTGACCGGCAACGGCCCAGCATTCGCGGAAGGCGATCTGAAGATTTCCGGCGACGATACAGTCGTCACGATCCAAACCGACGAGGGCGCGGTCGATATCACCCGCTCCAAAACGGAAGCAGCCCTTATTGGCGGCGTCCTGCAGCCGATGGTTCCGCTTCCGGGCGTGACACCAGTCGGCGAACTGGAAGTCATCGAAGCCTTGAAGTCCGGCACCGCCAAGGTCGTTGATATGCGGACGATGGAGTGGCGGACGCAAGCAACGATCCCGGGCAGCATTCATATCCCTTACACGGAAGTCGCCATGCGTCTTGATGAACTCGGCTGCGAGGGCGAACAAGGCGCTTGGGAGTGCGCGGCAGCAGAAAACGTCATCGCCTTCTGTAACGGTCCGGCCTGTCCACAAAGCCCCGTTGCCATCAAGGCCATGGCGCGGGAGGGTTATCCGGTCGCAAAAATCTTTTACTACCGCGGCGGGATGCAGGACTGGATGGTTCTTGGTCTGACAACAGCGGAAGACATGTTCTAAGCCAAAGACTGCACCTGCCTCAATCAACTGTGAAATCGACATGCAGCCAATGCGCCACTCCAGCGCATTGGTTTTTTTTGTTGGCGACCCCGAATTTCTCATATATGAGAATATTCTCATTATTGAGGGGTTGGTATGAACGATCAGGATCTCGCACAACGCCTAATTGGCCTGCGCAAGGCGAAGGGATTGTCGCTGGATGAATTGGCGGAAAAATCCGGCATCAGCCGGGCAACCCTTTCCCGTATTGAGCGGAGCGACACCAGTCCGACCGCAGCTGCACTCGGGCGCTTGGCGACCGCGTTTGGCATATCTGTTGCCGATCTTTTTGGCTTCGGTGCAGCGGCGCATGATGCAAAGCTTGAACACACCGACCAACCGGTCTGGAGGGATCCGGAAACCGGGTTTCAGCGGCGCAGTGTGTCCCCGGCGATCTCCGGTTTCCGAGGCAGTGTCGTTGAGGGAACGCTTCCAGCCGGTGCCATCATATCCTATGCGGCCCCGCCCCTTCCCGATCTTGAGCATCACCTTGTACTTCTGTCCGGTGCGCTCACTGTTGCTCTTGGGGACACACGGCATGACCTCGCCCCAGGTGACTGTCTCCGCTTCCGGCTGAACACCCCCAATGCCTATCACGCGACCGGCTCCGAGCCAGCACGTTATCTCCTGACGGTGATTACCCCATGACAGAAAAAACGCCCAAAAGATCAGAACAAACCATGCCGCAGTTTATACCGCACGCGCCCATTCATTTGCTCACAGCAGAAGATGCGAATGCGGTTCTCTCAGACCTCGGCGCACTTCTGAAAAGCTGTGTCGAAGATGGCGCCGGGATCGGCTTCATACTTCCATTAAGCTCAGAGAAAGCCGATCAGTTTTGGCGTTCTCGCCTTGATGATATTGCACGTGGCGCGGCATACATGATCATTGCGCGCGAAGAAAACAACATTGCCGGAGTGGTGATGCTCTGCCTTGCCCCGCAGGACAACGGCCCGCACCGGGCGGAAGTGGCAAAACTCATGGTGCACCCGGACCATCGGAGGAAAGGTATTGCCCGGAAACTTATGGCCGCGATTGACGATCTGGCGCTCTCGCTGGGGCGCTGGCTGCTCGTGCTTGATACGGTCACGGGCGATCGGGCAGAACACCTCTACCCGACCTGCGGCTATCAGAAAGTCGGCATCATACCGGACTACGCCTATGGCAGCCATGGCGATCTTGATGCAACGACCGTGTTCTATAAGGATCTCCGGTGACATCGGCCATCGACTGAACGTTTGAATTTGCCTAGATTGGGGAACACAACCGTTACCTGAAGTACGGCCTTCTGCGCGATGAGCGCAAAATCTTGATATTGAGTGGCAGGGAAACACTGGCTTGAAAAACAGAAACCCCTTGGATGCTCTAAGCGAAGAGGAAATCGCCTACTATCGCGAGAATCCTGACGAAATTCATGAGCTCCTCAACAGGGAAACAGTCCGCAAAAAGATGATCGGTTTCATCGTTTTGGTCGCTGTGACGCTCGTGACCGTCTCAAAAGCAATCCCGTATCTGTTTGAAGATATTCCCGGTGGGAGCTTTGTTTCGGATGTAGTTGTCGATTTGATTTTTGAAATGGGCGCGGCGTTGATGGGAGCAGTTGCCACGTTGCTGTTCATCGAAGTCACACAGGCACGTCAGTATGAAGAAAACAAACAGCTTTATCGTGCGTTGAAGGCCAAGCTCAAAAGAGAAAATAAGCGATAAATGACAAGGCGCAGTTAGGTACGGTGCTTTCACCTAACCGCGCTTAGACAATGAGTTAATTGCCCAAACATAAAGCTTGAGTGTTCACACAGACGCCGACCCATGTGCCTAACTCAGACTGTAGTTGGAGGTCTGCGAGAACGCATCCATGTCTTGCCTTACACCATCAAAGCCCACTTACTATTCAGCAGGCTCCTCTTTTTTGCCGGCGGTGCTGCGCGGCTTCCGGGGAGCAGGTTTGCGTGCAGCCGCGGGTTTCGCCGGAGCCTTTCGCGCAGCCCGTTTGGGCGCTGAGGCCTTTTGGGGTGCGGGGCTCGCGGACGCTGCCTTCTCCGTCACCTTCGGTGTGTCGCCATCTGCATCCGGCGCACCTGCTTCACTGGAGACCAGCGGATCGGACGTGATGTCTTCAGAAACGGGCGGCAGACCAAGCACACTTTGGAAAGTCTGAACCATCTCCAGGGTATGCGGCGTCATCTCATCGATGGCGCCCGGGATATAACGAACGACCTTGGAGGCCATTTCGCGGTCTTCCTTGGTCTTCAGCAGTTTCGGCAGGCTTTCGATCGCCTGGTCGCGGGCAAATTCCACAATCAGCGTTTGTTCCTGCAGCATGAAGCTGCGCGCATCCGGTGACAGCGACTTGAACGGCTCGTCCTGGGTCAGGACCCGTGCGGAGCGTTCGAGCCGGTCGCGGCGGACATTGCCGCGGCTATCGGCCAGAAGGATCAGCATCCGGATCACCGCCTCGCAGAACCCGCCTTCCTCGATGTGCATGAGCGCAGCTTGCACCGGCGGCAGACTGCGCAAGTCTTCCTTGCGTTTTAACGTGCGGCCCGGCTGATGGGTCCGGCCGAACCAGCGCATGTAGGGCGAGCCCCACACTGTATAGAAGAGATTTTCATACCAAGTGTCCCTGAGGTCCCGGAAGAGATCCAGGGACTGTTCGATCATGGCAGCACTGACCCGCTCCATTTCAGAGAAAGGATTGTTTGCGTCTGCCGGCGTCCGATCCTCTTTAATCCGTTCCGCCATGCCCGGCAAACCGCCAAACATTGGATTGAGGCTCGACATCATCGTGCGCTGAACCCGCAAAGGATGGGTTTTGCGGCGCAACTCGGCGCTTTGCTCGGTCACTCCTGCCTGGACGAATGGGCGCACTGCCACATCATAGAATTCAGCCTGCTGTTCAGAGGCTCTGGCCACTGCTGCAAACGGAATTTCATCGTCGCGGCCATCGTCGATCTTCATCAGGTCTTCCATCTTGCGTTCGTGGAAGGACACTGTGAATTCGCGCTCCATGAGGCCACCCTCAAAGTCGTCGATCTTCATTTCATAAAGACCCGGTGCGAGCGCTTCGATGGTCTTGAGTGTCGAGGTGACCTCGGTGTGTTCCTTTTTCGCGATCTTGGAGGACACGAAGATGCCAAGGTGACCCACCTGGTCATGCACCATGTAAATGATGCGCTGACCCCGGATCGCGATCTCACGCTCGTCCGAGTAGGTGTCGATGATCCAGTTCAAAGCCTGTTGCGGCGGTGTGATGTTGTCGCCGAAGCTGGCAAAGGCAATGATCGGCGCGCGGATCTGCTTGATGTCGATGTTGCGGCCCGGTTCCAGCTGGGCCTCGTTCTTGGACAGCTTGTTGCCGACAAAAAGCTGCTCGACGATCCATTTCATTTCCGCTTCATTGAGAAGGAAATATCCACCCCACCAGCGCTCGAACTCCAGGAACCTATGCGGCTCGGTGTCGACCTTGGAATAAAGGTCATAGTACTTGCCAAAGTAGTTCCGTGCCGGGTTCAGCATCTCGAAATTCTGGACGATGTCGGCGCCGTCGAAGACGCCGTGCCCCAGATCTGAGTAGAACATGGCATTATAGGTGCCACCCAGAATGCCGCCATTGTAACGCATCGGATTTTCACCGACCCGCCCGGCCCAGGTTGAAACCGGTGCTCCGTTCAAGACGATCGGCCCTGTCAAATCCGGATTGGTCGCGGCAAGCAACAAAGTGGCCCAGCCGCCCTGGCAGTTGCCGGTGATGATCGGGTTCGGCGCGTCCGGGTGCTCTTCCATGATGCGGCGGACGAAAGCCGCTTCGGCATGGGTCACATCGGCCAGCGTCTGGCCCTTTTCAGGCATGCGTTTGAAGGCAATGAAATAGACCGGATGGCCGTCGCGCAGGGCAACACCGACCTGACTATCCGGTTTGAAACCGCCAATGCCTGCCCCGTGACCGGCCCGCGGATCAATGATCACATAAGGCCGTTTCCAAGGTTTCATTTCACGGTGTTCGCCATCTTCGGGCGCTTTGATCCGGAGGAGCTGATAACAGCACGGTCGCGGCAGATCGGCGCCATCCATGACCACGTCATAATCGTAGATCAAGACCGGCGGGCATCCTGCTTCTTCGTGTTCCAAAAAGATGTCACCGCGCTGGCGCAACACGTCCATGGTCAGCACGGCCCGCTGTGCCGCATCTTTCCAATAGGACTGCCATGCATCGAACAGCGTTCCATCCCGCTGTGCATCGGTAAGATCTTCAACCGCCTTGCCCATATCGGCGAGGCCCAGCTGCCAGCGACCCTTATGATCCGCAGTGATCTTCTCAAAATGTTTGGAAAGGCCGCGGCCCATGAGCTCGGCTAAGTTGGAGAGCTCTGTCCCTTGCGCCTGGAGTGCCGTAAACCGCTCGGAAGGTCCCCAGGCCGTGGCGTCGTTCAAGGAGTTCAGGAACTCGTTCTGGCCTTTTTCAAACGCGTCAAAAATGTCCTTCATGAGAACCTCCTATCCGATAATGCTGTAACCGCCGTCGATGGGATGAACACCGCCGGTTACATTAAACGCTTCGCGGCTTGCAAGGAACGCGGCATAGGCACCGGTATCCTCGATGGTCGCAAGATGATGGGTCGGCGCGCGCTTGGCAGCGTCGTCCAAGAGTTCGTCAAACTCGGCAATTCCGGACGCTGCCCGTGTTTTCAATGGTCCAGGCGAAAGCGCGTGTACGGAGATACCTTTGGGTCCGAGTTCCGATGCCGCATACCTGACTGCAGCTTCCAACGCAGCCTTGACCGGTCCCATGACGCCGTAATTGTCGACGACTTTTTGAGCCCCCATGAAAGAGACCGTCATGCACGTCCCGCCATGAGGCATCAAAGGCTCTGCCCGGCGGATCAAGCGCAGAAACGAGTGAACGGAGATATCCATCGCCAGACCAAACCCGTCCGCTGAGCAGTCAATCACCCGGCCATGCAAGTCTTCCTTTTTTGAAAAGGCAATGGAATGCAGGATCGTATCGAGCTGGCCCCATTTTTTAGAAATCTCATCGAACAGGGCGTCCTGCTGGTCTTCGCTGCGCACATCCAGCGGCATGATGATGTCCGCGCCAAGCTCTTCAGCCAGCGGGCGGACAAACGGCTCCGCCTTTTCATTCAAATAGGTGATAGCCAAATCTGCTCCCTGCGCCTTGAAGGCCTTGGCGCAGCCGTATGCAATGGATTGGTCATTCGCAACCCCGACGACGAGGGCTTTTTGACCCGTTAAATCGAACATGAATGCACGGCTCCTGAAAAAGGGCCTGCCCCGGACTTTTACCGGACAGACACGGCAGATCACGCGTCGCAATGCGTAACCTACACCACTTTATCGCAGCGCAACATAGAGGGTGTGACGAAACTATGAAATTCGGCTGCCATCCGGGTTTGTGCGGATGGGGTCGCTTGCCCATCAAAAAACAGAACGCCCCGGACTGGGTCCGGGGCGCCCACATTCGTTTCAGTCAGATGGTTGGCTTAAGACAGCTCAAACCGGTCCGCGTTCATGACCTTGTTCCAGGCTTCCACGAAGTCGAAGACGAACTTCTCGTGGCTGTCGTCCTGGGCGTAGACTTCGGCGTAGGCCCGCAGGATGGAGTTGGAGCCGAAGACCAGATCAACACGGGATGCGGTCCACTTGGTGGTTCCGGTCTTGCGGTCGCGGATGTCGTACTGGCCATCACCGGTATGGATCCAGCTGTTGCCCATGTCGGTCAGGTTGACGAAGAAGTCTGTCGTCAGAGCGCCTTCCCGGTCGGTGAAGACGCCATGCTTGGCTCCACCATAATTGGTGCCGAGCGCGCGCATGCCGCCGACCAGAACCGTCATTTCCGGTCCAGTGAGACCCAGCAGCTGGGCGCGGTCAAGCAACAGCTCTTCCGTAGCAACTGCATAGTTCTCTTTGACCCAGTTGCGGAACCCATCATGGATCGGCTCGAGCGGTTCAAACGAATCCGTGTCGGTCATCTCGTCAATGGCATCGCCGCGGCCCGGCTCGAACGGCACTTCGATGTCGAACCCGGCGGCCTTGGCAGCCTTCTCGATACCGACGTTGCCGCCCAGAACGATGGTGTCTGCAACAGAGGCACCAAACTTCTCGGCCAGCGGTTCCAGAACACCCAGAACCTTTGCAAGGCGAGCCGGCTCGTTGCCTTCCCAATCCTTTTGCGGAGCAAGACGGATGCGCGCACCGTTGGCCCCGCCGCGCAGATCCGACTGACGGAATGTCCGGGCGCTGTCCCAAGCGGTTGCAACCAGCTCGGAAACGCTCAGATCCGTTGCGGCAATCGCAGCTTTCAAACCACCGATGTCGTAGTTGAACGGACCAAACGGGACCGGGTCTTGCCAGATCAGTTCTTCTTCCGGCGCATCCGGGCCGATGTAGCGGACGTTCGGGCCCATGTCGCGGTGGGTCAGCTTGAACCAGGCGCGTGCAAAGGTTTCCTTGAAGTAGTCCGGATCGGCCATGAACTTTTCACAGATCGCCCGATAGGCTGGGTCCATCTTCATGGCCATATCGGCATCGGTCATCATCGGCATGCGGCGCAAGGACGGATCCGACGCGTCGACCGGCATGTGCTCTTCCTTGATATCGACCGGCTGCCACTGGTTGGCGCCTGCCGGGCTCTTGGTGAGTTCCCACTCGTAGCCGAAGAGAAGCTCGAAATAGCCCATGTCGAAGACGGTCGGGTTGGTCGTCCAGGCGCCTTCAATGCCAGACGTGACGGCGTTCGACGCAACACCCTTCATGTTCGGGTTCATCCAGCCGAAGCCCTGGTCAGCAACGTCGCCGCCTTCCGGCTCCGGACCAAGCGCTTCCGCATCGCCGTTGCCGTGCGCCTTACCGACAGTGTGGCCACCGGCGGTCAAGGCCGCGGTTTCTTCGTCGTTCATGGCCATCCGGCCAAAGGTCTCGCGGACCTGCGCTGCGGTTTTCAGCGGGTCCGGCTGGCCGTTCACACCTTCCGGGTTCACGTAGATGAGGCCCATGTGGACCGCGGCCAGCGGGTTTTCTAGCGTGGACGGATCATCCAGGTTGTCGTAGCGCTCTTCACTGGGTGCGAGCCACTCTTTTTCGGCACCCCAGTAAACGTCTTTTTCCGGATGCCAGATGTCTTCCCGGCCGAACGAGAAGCCGTAGGTTTTCAGGCCCATGGATTCATACGCCACGGTGCCGGCAAAGAGGATCAGGTCAGCCCAGGAAATCTTGTTGCCGTATTTTTTCTTCAGCGGCCAAAGAAGACGGCGCGCCTTGTCGAGATTGCCGTTGTCCGGCCAGGAGTTCAAAGGCGCAAAGCGGATGTTGCCGCCAGCACCACCACCGCGGCCATCGGCAATCCGGTAGGACCCGGCAGAATGCCACGCAAGGCGGATCATCAGACCGCCGTAATGCCCGAAGTCGGCCGGCCACCAGTCCTGGCTATCGACCAGCAGCGCCTTCATGTCTTCTTTCAGCGCGCCGAAGTCGAGGCTCTTCAACTCTTCCTGATAGTCATAGTCTTCGCCCAGCGGGTTGGACTTGGTATCGTGTTGATGAAGGATGTCCAGATTAAGGGTCTTCGGCCACCAATCCGTGACGGTCTTGCCGGTCTCGGTCAAGCTGCCGTGCATGACCGGGCAACCGCCGCCATTGTCCACTTTTGCGTCCATGAGTATCTCCCTGTGGCATCTGCCATCAAAATATCTGCACGACCTAAATTGGCGGTCACGCATCGAAATTCCAGCTGTCTGATTGCAAGGTCGACCAATTAATTTTGGGATCCATGTCAGAACGTTTCTAAACTAGCAAGGCGCTCCAATCAGGAGAAGTTGTATTTTCTAATAATGGTGATAAATTTTTCTGATGATAAACATCACCCTCAAACAGCTCCGCTATTTTGAAGCCCTCGCCCGCCACGAGCATTTTGGCCGGGCGGCTGAAGACTGCGCCATTTCCCAGCCAGCGCTGTCCATGCAGATCAAGGAACTGGAGGAGGTTCTGGGCGCACCGTTGTTTGAACGGACGGCCCGCCAGGTGTCTCTCACCGGATTTGGCGAAGCGGCGGTGAAACGGGCAAGAGCGATCCTGCGCTCAGCGGACGAGCTCGGAGATCTTGCCCGAGCCTCGAAGGAAACGTTGGAAGGCCGGCTGCGGATTGGTGTCATTCCAACAGTCGCGCCGTATTTGTTACCACAAGTGGTCAGCCGCCTGACGGCGCGCTATCCGGGTCTGGATATTCATGTACGCGAAACCGTGACACCCAAACTCGTTCAGGAACTGAATGACGGACGCCTTGATACCGCGATTCTGGCCTTGCCCGTCTCCGAACCGGGGCTTGCAGAAACGCCGCTGTTTGAAGAAAATTTTGTGCTCGTCCGGCCAGGCAGTGAGGCCAATCTTCCGGTGCCTTGCGCGGACAGCCTCAAGGAGATGCGGCTTTTGCTGTTGGAAGAAGGCCACTGCTTTCGCGACCAGGCTCTTTCCTTTTGCGACATCCAGGCTGGGCGTCCGCGGGAGGTGCTCGACGCCAGCTCCTTGTCGACACTGGTTCAGATGGTCAATGCCGGGATGGGCGTGACATTCATTCCGGAAATGGCGGTTCCGGTCGAAACGCGGTCGGCCGACGTCGCGGTCAGTCGTTTCGAGCCGCCGGAACCGGCCCGCACCCTCGGCATGGTTTGGCGCAAATCTAGCCCGCTCGCAAGCCAACTGACGGAGATTGCCGATCTGGTGCGGGAGGCTGGCTTAAATTAGACAATCCTACGGTGTTGGATCCGCAAAATAAAAAAATATGGCACTTGGTTGATTCTATTTATGAGGCCAGTCTGTCAGGCCGTTTTGCTCGAAGAAGAATCTCAAATACTGATGGAGCATCAAGTCATCCGAGTCATAAGGAGACCAGCACCCATATCTCGCCTCCCGTACTGCCCTCATAGCTTCATCGTATTCTTCTCTAGAAATATCTTTCTTATTAAAAATGAGTTTCTCTAACTCCGCTTGGATTGTGCGGTCAGCATCCCACTCATGCCTTAACTTAGTATCTGAACTCCCAAACACTGTAAACGGCCCTGCACCTTTTCCCGCGTAATTTAGGGCTGTAAAGTCTGCACCTGCAATGCATATGCTAAGTGGACTGCCAACGAATGGACCAGGTGCCCAACCAGCACCATTTGCGGGGCGGTTATAGACACAATTGTCAAAACGAGTTCCCACTAATTTAGCTTCAAAGAAATTAGAAAAGTTGAGCAGTGAACGAATGAACTGCGCCCCTGTGAGATCGGAACCGCGAAAATCTGAAACCTCTAATCGGCAGTCGTGGAACACTGCGGCATGAAAGTTTCCGTTTCGAAAATCGACACCAGATAGATCGCTGCGTCTAAAATCAAGCCTATGCTGACGATCAAACTCATGTTGATACTGCTTTTCCGATCTCCGCCCAATAACTGAAATTGCGGCCTGTATATCCACGCGAGCGCGAGCTTTTTCGAATGGAGGCTCAGTATGTTCGAGGTTTTTCGTCGGAGCATTCTGACGAACGTATGCGCATAGAATTTCCATGATCTGTATATGATCACGGAGACTGTCTTGAGCGATCCGCTCCAAAGCATAAATTGCACCCAAACGAACTTCCAAATTTGGCACAGAACGTTCGTATGCTGTTCTATCTACGATTGCCGCTCCGTCAGGTCGGGTAGCTGGGATTAGATTTCCTGAATCATCTCGCTCCCAATCACCATCCTTCTTTTTGTATCGTGGGTTCTCGACTAAGACTTTTTCGTTTTTTTCGGCACCTAGCGCTTCGATCGCCTGATTTATCCTATCCGTAATGTGTCCTTGTTCGGACACATCCACTTGGCGTTGTGCTACAAAAGATCGCCAAGCTAGGAAAGGGGCACCGAATAGCGCAACTAAAAGCAGCCCCAAATTTCGTATTGCGGCTGCTGTGCCATCACCAGAATACTGTCCAAATCCAAACACGGTCGCGGTCAATTGTGCCAGCGTAACTGCTGCTATAATAAAAACGAATATTGCTGCCAGTACAATCAGGCCACCTATGATTGCACCTAACGGCCGCGCCACACTGTAGTCTGGCGGATGCCTGAAGTTTAACCAGTCTAACAGCGTCGGCCTACTGTTTCCCATCAACCCCACACAACTCTAACCACATAAAGCAACAGATCACACTAATGACCTCTTGCCCATCAAAGTTCAAGTACCGCCAACATCAAACCTTCCGGGCGACCACAAAGTGGCTGCGCGGTGCCGGGTAGAGACCGGTTTCGATGATCTCAAACCCGGCCTTCGTCATCATGTCGTTGACCATGTCCGGCGAGAGCATTGAGACATACGGCGCCTTGCCGAAGAGCTGCATCACCTTGATCATCGGGACGAACAGCCAGGCTTTTGATTTCAGGCAGACCGTCTTTGAGATGAAAAGCCCACCGGGTTTGAGAAGCCCGTTGATGCGATCAAGAAGCGCCTCAGGTCCTTCCACCAGATGAAGGAAGTTGAACGCTAAGACGGCATCAAAACCCTCATCGCCGGCAGCAGTGGCCAAGCGTGGGTCGAACCCGTCCGCAGCGAGGAACGACAAGCCTTCGGGCGCATTTCCCTCAGCTTTCGCCGCTGCCAGTTTTTCCTCCGCGATTTCCATCATACCGGGCGCAAAATCGGTCGACAGATAGCTTTTCACGCTGCCAGCCAAAAGCAGAGCCGTTGAACCCGTGCCAGCGCCAAGTTCAAGCACCTTGTCGTTTGGGCCAAGGTGCTCTGTCACCCGTTGCAAGGTTTTCTGATAGGCCGCCTCATCTGCGATCTTGCTCTTGGAGTACTTGCGGGCGACTTTGTCCCAGAAGGTGCTGGAGGGCGTCATCTCGTTGGTCCATGTGGTTGTCATGGTCAGTCTATCCAGTTCATTGGGTCAGGAAAACAGAGCGTGCCGACGGGCACCTCCGCTGCTCCGTCAATTGATGATCTTTCGGGCGAGAAAGGCTGTGCTCCAGGACTGCATCCAGCGGCCCTGGCCGGTTTCCGGAACCTCAAGCACTTCCAAGCCGCTGTCTTCCAGCCATCCGGCGATTTTGTCCTGGCTCAACCGGTGCGTCCGCCATTTCAGTTGAATATACGCACCGATCCAGGATTTCCGGGTCGCAACGAGCAACAGGTGTCCGCCCGGCTTCAAAACCCGCTGGATCTCTTCTAAGGCCGCCTTTGGGTCTGGCAGGTGTTCGATCACGTGCGCGCACATGACCAAATCGAACCTGTTGCCGGGGTGCGGCATGTCGCGAATATCTGAGACCGAAGCGTCAACGCTTACGCCTTTATGTCGAAGATTGCCGCAGGCTTCGGACAACATGCCGGGCGAGATATCGACAGCCGACAAGGCGTAGGGTTGGCGGACTTCCGCGGCAAAGGCCAAGGACAGAGCACCTGTTCCGATCCCGCAATCCAGGACGTCCAATTGCTGCCCGGCCCCGTCAGAAAGCGCCGGAAGAACCGCACGCACAAGCCGTCTGTAGCCTCCGGGAAACCCGAGCCGTGCAATCTTTTCTTCCCAAAGCCCTGCTTCGGCATCATACGCGGCGCTGAGTTCAGAGGCGGCAAAGCCGCGCCGGTTGACCGAGACCTGCCAGGATCCGAACCAGCGTTCGAACACCGGGATCTTCACATCGTTGAAATCAAAACTCATTTTTTTTTCCATTGCCACCGCGCAGGCCGACATGCCGCAAGATCGCTCGGCCGATGTCTCGACCGCCGGTCGGTGATGCGAAAAATTCCAGTATCGAGAGGACCACAGTCAGAAGCGGTCCGGTCAGCCAAAAAAGTTTCATGGCCCCGTCTCCTTCGCAGTTTCTCTACACCCAAGATAAATGAATACAAATTGCCTAAATCCGGGGAATTGATATACATATTTGTATGAATTGGCAGAGCATCACTTTCGATTGGAACCAGGCCCGCGCTTTTTTGGTAACGGCAGAGGAAGGCTCCCTGTCTGCGGCGGCTCGCGCTCTCAACCTGACCCAGCCAACCCTCAGCCGGCAGGTGGCCGCGCTTGAGGAGACCTTGGGCGTCACGCTGTTTGAACGGGTCTCCAAATCGCTCGTTCTCACCGAAGCCGGTGTTGAACTTGCAGAACATGTCCGGGCAATGGGCGAGGCAGCAAGCCGGGTCTCTCTCTCAGCATCCGGACAATCCCAGCAGATCGAGGGGATGGTGACCATCTCCACGACGGACGTGCTCGGGATCTACCTGCTGCCGGAGATTTTGAGGGATTTGAGAAGAAAAGCGCCCGGGATCGAGATCCGTATCCGATGCACCAATTCCTTGAGCGATCTGCGCCGCCGCGAAGCCGACATTGCCATACGCCACGTCGAACCGGACCATCCGGATCTATACGCCCGCAAGCTCTACGATGCCTCCGCCAAGGTTTATGGCGCAAGATCGTACCTAAGCCGGTTTGGCAACGGCCAGTCGATGAAAGATGCCGGTGCTCACGACTTCATCGGCTTTGATGACAATCCGCAACTGGTCGGCCATCTGCGGGCGATGGGCCTGCCGGTGACGGAAGCGAACATAAAACTGAGTTCCCCCAGCGGCGCCGTTGCCTGGGAATATGTCCGCCGCGGCCTTGGGCTCGGCATCATGGCAGACGAAATTGCCGCCTGCTGCCCGGAACTCGTTCCAGCGTTTGATGATTTGGCGGAAGTCTACTTCCCGGTTTGGCTGGTCACCCACAGAGAACTGCATACCAGCCGGCGGATCCGGATCGTGTTCGACCACCTTGTTGAACATCTGCGGCACAAACAGCCGCGACAACCGCATGAAAAGTAAACAGAGTTTATCGCGCGTCTGCGTGTTTTGAATCTTTCTCATCAATCGTTTTGAAAACAATCAGAATTATCCTCGATAGCTCAATTTGCAACTTTTGATATTTGTGAAAAGCGACGAGGGAATGCAGAGCAGAAACTGGGACTTAAGGGCTGCTGCAATTTGCCTGTTTGCAATGTTCTTCGCTTTGACTGCGCCAGCAAAACCCGCAGTCTCCGCTGAAAGCCATCTCACACCGCCCCTGGAAGTCTATTACAATGCGCTGCCGCATGTTGTTCTCATCATTGAGCCGCAGACAGGCCGGATCGCATTTGCCAACAATTTCGCGCATGATTTTTACGGATATGGCCCCGGCGCGCTCTCAGCCATGCGGATCCAGCAGATCAACCAGCTGACCGCGGAGCAGGTTGCCGAGGAACGCAGGCTCGCCAAGGAAGAGAGCCGGAACTACTTCATTTTCCGCCACCAACTCGCAGATGGCTCCATCCGGACCGTGGAGGTGCGTTCCTATCCGCTCAACTTTGGCGGACAGGTAATGCTGCACTCCAATATTCGCGATATCACCGGTGAGCGCAGCCGGCAGGACAAGCTTTGGCACTACCAGACCCGTCTCGAAGAAGAAGTCCGCGAACAGCGCGAAAAACTTGCAGTCACCTATGAAGCCCAGACCCATTGGCTCTTCGGTTTCTTGATCGCAATTACGATGGCGCTCGGCCTCGTCGGTTTCTACGCGGTCCGTTTGCACGATTCCCGCAAGAACCTGCGCAAAGCCAATCAGAACCTGATGCTTGCCGACATGGTCTTCCGCCATGCCAATGAGGGCATCTTGGTGACGGATGCAGATGGCATCGTCATCCAGGCTAACCCGGCTGTCGCGCGCATATCCGGCGAAAACCTTGACGCCATCATTGGCCAAAATCCAATGAAGATAGCCTCGGATCAGGATCGCTCCGAGATCCTGCGGCAGATGTCACGGGCGCTCGCAGAGACTGGGGAATGGGCCGGGGAACTCTGGAATGTCCGTCCCGACGGTGAGCGTTACGCGCAGCGGGTTTCCGTTGCGGCGATCAAGGACGAAAGCGGGACACTTACAAATTACATCTCCATCTTTTCCGACATTACGGATCTCAAGAACCATCAGTATGAACTGGAGCGCATCGCGCATTATGACCCACTGACAGAGCTGCCCAACAGGGTGTTGTTGCGCGAACGCCTGAGTGAAGCGATTGAACGCGTCAAACGCGACAATTGCTGGGGCGCCGTCTTTTTCTTCGATCTTGATGGCTTCAAGGAAATCAACGACCGTTACGGCCATGAGCTCGGAGATGAGTTGCTGACCACGGTTTCCAGGCGGCTCCTCTCGCAGTTCCGGTCAACCGATACTGTCGCACGGCTCGGCGGTGATGAGTTCATTGCCGTGGTGTCCGACTACGAAAGCCCGGACGCTTACAGAACCCTCGCCGAACGGGTGCTGGCGGAGACCAGCAAGCCGATTGATCTCGGTGACAAATCGGTGGCCATTTCGACGAGCGTTGGCGTCGCAGCCTTTTCCGCAGACAGCGACACCACACCGGACCAGCTTTTGCGCCAAAGCGATTCAGCGATGTATCAGTCCAAGCTGGAGGGCAAGAACCGCTATACGCTGTTCAATCCGAAAACAGAGATTGAGATCACCGCCTTCAACAACAGGATCAACGCACTCTCCAATGCGATCGACAACAATGAGCTGGTGTTCCACTACCAGCCAAAGGTCGATGTGGTCAGCGGGCGAATTCACAGTGCCGAAGCCCTCGTCCGCTGGCAGCATCCGGAGGTGGGTATCCGGTATCCGGGCAGTTTCCTGGACGCCACGGAAAACATCGGCCTGTCTCTGAAACTGGACACATGGGCGCTGGAGACCGCCTTTGAGACCGCGTCTGCGTGGCGCAAGGCCGGGCTGGAAGTGCCGATCAGTGTCAATATTGACCCTCGGAACCTCACGTCGAACTGGCTCTACGATACGCTGAAGGGGCTCCTGGCAAAATATGACTCGATCGCGCCATCTCTGCTCGATATCGAAGTGCTGGAAAACGCGACAGCCGTCGGAAACGCCTCGGTCGCCCTTGCGATCAAACAGTGCCAGGAACTTGGTGTCAGTTTCTCAATCGACGACTTCGGCACCGGGTATTCCACGCTCACGCACCTGCGCCACCTCCCGGCAGATCACGTGAAGATCGACCAAACCTTCGTGCGGGCTGCAATCGATACCCTCGACGACCTTGCAATTGTGGACGCGGTTCTCGGCCTTGCGGGCGCTCTCAACAGAGAGGTGATTGCCGAAGGCGTGGAAACAAAGGCGCACCAGAACCTATTGATTAGCCTGGGAACAACGATCCTCCAAGGTTACTCCATTGCCCGTCCTCTGCCCTACGGCACCTTTCTCGACTGGACGGAGACCTTCTCACCCGATCCCGACTGGAGTTTGTTGCAGCACCTGTCCAAACGGCGCGTCAGACTGCTTTACCTTCAGGTCGAACTCCGGAACTGGATCAAGGTGCTGAGCGGTCAAAAAGACGCAAAGGAGCGGCCGAGCTGCACCCTCAACGTGGAAGACATGGCGGCGAACTATTGGCCCTGGCTCAACCGTGACGGCGCGAAACTGTTTGCTGGAAGCGATCACTACGCCTTGCTGCTCACCCAGTGTGAGAACCTGATGAACCAGGCGAAATGGCATTGCGGAGGTAGCCTTGGCGCACAGAAGACGTGCTCCGCTGCAGCTGCCAACCAGTTGTCGGCGCTCGCAAAAGACTGCGTGACTACGATCGACAACTTGTTGCTCGACCGGAAATTCGACCGCCCCGATACAGTCCCCTTCAAGGTGGGGGAGAAGCGGGCGTAACGCGGTTTGTGAGGCCCCTATCCAAGCATCCAGTTAAGCACCAGACGCCAATCGGTCATCCGGATTGGCGTCCCATGGGTGCCGGTGTCAAACAGCGTGAACTTGATCGGATAGTTTGGCGCCTTTGATTTGATTTGCTTAAAAAATTGCGCCTGGGTTTCCCAGTTGTAAACCCGGTCCAACGTGCCTTGCCCCATATAGATCGGAACATTTCTGGACAGCACCCCGGCTGAGAAGATGTTCGGATCCTTTGGTGAGCCGAGCAGCATGATCCCGTTCACAAGGCGCGCATAGTTCCCGTTTTTCACCAGGTTCCAGCAGATGATGCCGCCCATCGATCCGCATGCCACAACAACCTTGGCGCCGGGAGAAAGCTGTTTTTGCTGCTGGATGAGCGCTGCGACATCCGCTGTGCCCCGCTTGTCGAAGTGAGTGACATCAACCGTGAGATATGCGCCGCCGTTGCGGACCATCAGGTTCTGGATCCGGTTGAAGTTGCCACCAAAGGACACATCGTTCATGCCCTGAAAGCGGTTTCCGCCCTGACCATGAATATAGATGACGATCGTCTTGGCGCCGCCCTTCCACTTGCCCGTCCCCATGTAGGAGATGGTCCGGCCGTTTGCCTTGAGTTCGCCGCTGCCGCGGCCGCGTTTCGGTTTGTAAGAAACGTAGTTGCCATACACCTGGCGCTCGGGGATCTGATCTCGGCCGTGCAGATCGCGTTGTTTGATGTACTCCACAACGATAAAATCACCGTCGTAAAGTGTTTCGGTGACCTTCTTGTAGCGGAACAAGCGGTCTTTGTACGGTTTTAAGGCCTCAGCATGCGCGTTGATCGACACCCCGCAAAAAACAGCGGCTAGCACCACCACCGACAGTTTGGCGAACCGTGCCTGAAGGGCTTTCAGAAAACTGTTCAGCATGCTGTGTCCTTCGCTGGGCCAATAGGGAAGCCAATACCGCTAAAACCTACGCAGGCACGCTCCGGCTTTCAATGGACCCAAGGTCAATTCACTCAGATCCGCTGCCATTAATCCGCAGTAATCCCCATCAATGCGCGCTCGTGATCCTGCAGCAACGCACACGGTCCTGCGACACGCGCGCGAAACTCAAGGCCAACACCCTCCGAAATTGTGCCTAGGAATTTCAGAGACTTATCCACAATCAGCCTCGGGCGCTGAATAACCTCTTCGCATTTTGCGAATTTAAGGAATTGGTAACCATAAAATTTCAAGACTGACGAAGCTTCAGGCAGGAAAAAGACCGCCATCCCCATCCATGGCGGCATGTTCAGGAGAACTCTCATGCCAGTCATTTCCTTCGCGAACGCAAAGGGCGGCGCCGGCAAAACCACAGCCGCCTTGCTGTTGGCAACAGAAGTTGCCGCCCGCGGAAAGCGTGTCACGATCTTCGATGCAGATCCGCAGAAATGGATTTCGAAATGGCATGAACTGCCCCGGACCTGCAAAGGGATTTCCGTGGTCAGCCAGATTTCCCCTGCTTCTATCACGGAACAAATCACCCAAGCCTCTGAGACATCCGATTATGTGATCGTCGATCTTGAAGGCACGGAGAACCTGATCGTTGCAAACGTCCTTTCGGTGTCCGATTTGGTGGTGATCCCGATCCAGGGATCCTCCATGGATGCACGGGGCGGTGCAAAAATTCTGACCCTGATCAAAAAGCTGGAGAAAATCGTCCGTCAGGACATCAAGCACTGCGTCGTGCTGACACGCTCCAATGCGGCCGTAACGACAAGGGCCATGAAGGCGGTGCAAGACTTTCTCTCAGCGCAAAACATCGATGTTCTGATGACCCCGATCGTCGAGCGCGCAGCCTTCCGCGATCTCTTCGAGTTTGGCGGCGGCCTTGCGAACCTTGATCCGAAGATGGTCTCGGGCGTTGAAAAGGCCCGGGAAAACGCCTCCCTTTACGCGGCAGAAGTTCTGGAGCGGGCAATCAGCGCTCCGAAGAAACGCTGGTACAACGTCTTCCGACGAGCCAGCTAGCTCCCTGATTGACAGCTGACTGAACGCCGGGCCTTTGCGCCCGGCTTTTTTTGATCCTGCTCATGGAGGTTGTTGGTCAGGCGGGATAAGCTTTCAGGAAAACAAGCTGACTTACAGGCATCGTCCTGATCCCGCTGGAGAATTTCATGCCTCTCTCCCCGACACGGCTTCTGATCGCCGGCGCGCTCGCCGTCTCCCTATCCGCCTGCAATCAGGATGACGGCAGTGTTGCCCTCGGCACTCTTGAGCGTGACCGCGTGGCACTGACTGCTACGGCCGCGGAAGTTCTGGTCGAGCTTCCCGTCCCGCAAGGCTCACCGGTCAGCAAAGGCACTGTGCTCGCCCGGCTGGATGCGACACAGCAACAAGCCGTCGTTAATCAGGCCGCCGCCGAAGTCGAAAAGTCGCGCGCCAATCTTGAAAAGCTGGAAAACGGCGCACGGCAGGAAGAGATCGCAAAGGCCGAAGCCGCGGTGGCTGGGGCCAAGGCGGAGTTGGTGGAGGCTGAAAACAACTTCGAGCGCTACCAGGACCTCACAACACGCGGCACCACCAGCCAGGCCCAGCTCGACAGTGCACGGGCCAGCCGGGATGCGGCAGATGCGAGCCTGAACAGCGCCGAGCAGCAACTTCTTGAGCTGGTCACCGGGACCCGTCCGGAAGACCTGGAAATGGCCCGCGCGGAACTCGCCGCGGCCGAGGCCAGTCTTGCAACACAGCAAAAGATCTTGAGTGACCTGACAATTGTTGCTTCCCGGGACGGCGTTCTGGACAGCCTGCCCTGGAACCTTGGAGAACGCGTTACTGTCGGCAGCCCGGTTGCCGTGATGCTCGCCGGCGATGCTCCTTATGCCCGTGTCTATGTCCCCGAACCCCACCGGGTGAAGATCAACGAAGGCGACACACTTTCCATTCGCGTTGATGGCCTAGACGATCCAATCGACGGCCAAGTGCGCTGGATCAGTTCAGAGCCATCCTTCACGCCCTACTATGCGCTCAACCAGTCTGACCGGGCACGGCTCATGTATGTCGCTGAAATCCAGTTGCCCGACAGCGCCTCCAACCTGCCGAACGGTGTTCCGGCACAAGCCGTGCTGCCGTGACTGCGCCCATGTCCGACATTGTGATCCAAGCCGAAGGGTTGGTGAAAAGCTTCAAGGGCTTCCGGGCGGTCGACGGCCTCGACCTGACCATTGAGCGGGGCATGATCTACGGTTTTCTCGGCCCCAACGGATGCGGCAAGACAACCGCCATCCGCATGCTGACCGGCCTGCTGACACCGACAGAGGGGAGCGTCGAGGTTCTGGGGCTGTCCGTGCCCAAGGACGCTGAAGCTTTAAAATACAAGATCGGCTATATGACACAGGCCTTTTCGCTTTATGGCGATCTGACGGTGCTGGAAAACCTCAATTTTATGGGAACCGTTTATGGTCTCACCCGAGCCCAGCGCAAGGAACGCATCGCCGAGGTGATGAACCGCTATGAACTGACGCAGCTCAGTGACCGGTTCGCGGGCAAGATGAGTGGCGGCCAGCGTCAGCGCCTTGCCTTGGCGGCGGCCGTGTTGCACGGCCCGCAACTGTTGTTTCTGGATGAACCCACCTCGGCGGTGGACCCGGAATCCCGGCGGCATTTCTGGGAGCAGCTCTTCGACCTGGTCGATGAGGGCACGTCCATTGTTGTGACAACCCATTTCATGGATGAAGCCGAACGCTGCCACAAGATTGCGATCATGGAAGCCGGTCAAAAGCGGCTGGACGGCACGCCCAGTGCGCTGATGTCCGCCATGGGTGCCAATGTGGTAGAGATCGAAGCGCCGAACCTGCGCGACATCCGGAGGCATCTTCTGGGTACGGAAGGCATCGTGACAGCTGCCCAGCTTGGGGCGCGCTTGCGGGTGCTTGTCAAAGACAGCATCCCCGACCCGGAGGGCTTCTTGAAGGCCAATCCGCAAACAGCAAGCGCGACAATTGTCGAACAGGTCCGGCCCAATCTGGAAGACGTCTTTGTCACCGCAACTGGAGAGGGGCGCCAATGAGATCGATATCGCGCATTCTCGCCGTCTTTTCCAAGGAACTGGCCCAACTCCGCCGTGATCGGATGACCTTTGGAATGGTCGTGATGATCCCGCTCATTCAGCTGATCCTGTTCGGTTACGCCATCAACACCAATGTCCGCGACATCCCGATCGCGGTGGTCGATCAGAGCCAGACCGGCATCAGCCGCATTCTCGTTCAAATGGTCGAGGCAACCCGGGTCGTGACGGTGACCGAGCGGCTGACTACGCCGGAAGAAGCCGAAGAAGCGATCCGCTCCGCCCGCGTCCGGGCCGCGTTCATTCTACCCGACGACCTCACACAAAGGCTGGCAAGGTCCCCAGCTGTGGGTCTCGGCACACCGCCATCAACGGACCAAGAAACCAGCCGCCCGGTTGCTCAATGGATTGTCGATGGCTCGGATACGATGATCGCGAGCTCTATCAAGAGCCTTCGGAACATGCCGCTTTCAGAGATCTACCGGCAGGCACCCAACCGGTCGACGCCGACCTTTGAAGTCACGCTCTTCTACAATCCCGAACAGCGGACCGCGGTCAATATCGTGCCGGGCCTGGTTGGCACCATCCTGACGATGACGATGATCATGTTCACCTCTGCTGCGATTGTGCGAGAGCGGGAACGCGGCAACATGGAGATGCTGATCAACACGCCGATCCGGCCGATCGAATTGATGGTCGGGAAGATCATCCCGTACATTTTCATTGGCCTTGTGCAAACGATCATCATTCTCAGTCTGGGGCACGTCCTGTTCAACGTGCCGTTGGATGGCAACATGATCGACCTCTTTGTCGGGACGCTTTTGTTCATTGGAGCAAGCTTGTCGCTCGGTCTGGTGTTTTCCACGATCGCCCAGACCCAGCTTCAAGCCATGCAGATGACGGTCTTTGTTCTTTTGCCGTCCATCCTCTTGTCCGGATTCATGTTCCCCTACGAAGGCATGCCAGTTGTGGCGCAGTACATTGCCGAAGCGCTGCCTGCGACACACTTCATGCGCATGATACGGGGCTTCGTGCTCCGGGACGCAACGCTGATGGATGTTCACCGCGACGTCATCTGGATGAGCGGTTTCTTTGTTCTCGGCATGGTCGCCGCTGCCGTCCGGTTCAAGAAACGTCTGGATTGATACCCTTGCTACTGTCCGCCATCCGGCAAGGGTGCAAGCGAACGCAGGTAGAGTGTGATAGCCGCGGCGTCCTCGTCAGTCATTTTGGCAAGATACCCGTATGGCATCGGCGGCAGCATGCGCGCGCCATCCGGCCGAACGCCCTTGCGGATCATGCCATCAAGCTCGGCGTCACTGTATTGCGCCAGGCGCGTTGGCGTGATGTTCGGTGCAACAGAAACACCCCAGGGACCATGAAACTCAAATCCACCTGCGCCAAGATGCGTGTCAAACATCGGCCCCTTTGGACCAAAGGTTGTGTGGCATTCGGTGCAATGGGCGATTGGACCGGCGAGATAGGCACCGTACTCAAGCGTAACACCATGCGGCACCTCTGCGACGCTGATAACCGGCGGTCCATAGGCCGGCGGAAGCGGAATATTGTAAACGCTTTGCCCCGGATCATGATCGACAGCCGGAACCTGGCGCAGATACATCACCATGCTCATCAGATCATCATCTGATATGCCTTTGTAAAGCCCGAAAGGCATGGGCGGGCCAATGATGCTGCCATCAGGGCGAATGCCTTCCCGAATAGCGCGGCCCAGCTGTTCATCCGTCCAATCGGCCACCCGGCTGCCCGGCGTAATATTCGATGCGATGGCAGTGAACATGTCGTTCTTCTCAACCATCATGCCGGCCAGTCCCATATCCGCCACCGGCCCATCCGGACCTTGTGGTGTATGGCAATTGCCGCATCCGGCAGGCCCTTCCACCAGATATCGGCCGCGCTCCAGCGTGGGCTCAGCACCCGCGGTTCCCATACCGAGAAAGGCAACTGCGGCTACGAGACCGCTTGAAAGTCGTAGAAGTCTGCTTGTTGTCGTGCGCATACCAAAGCCTCCCAGCCAATGTGACGCTTGGGAATGCTACTCTCATGTCGCGCTGACGGATATGGTCAGGATTGACACTTCCGGAATGAAGTCTGTGACGCCAGCAGTCAAATTCACGCGTCCACGAAGGCCCGAATTGATCCTGAGATCCTGTCAGCAAACCTTTCTTCGATCGCTTGGCGGTCTTCCTCGCCATACATACCGGTGAGCGCTGTTTGGGAGATCGTCAGATACTGGATCGCACCGATCAGCTGAAACAGTCCGGCCCGGATCTCGTCCAAGGGAGCGGCCTGCCACTTTGGGGTTTTGCGGGCAAGCTCCGTCAAGGCTTCGAGATAGGGCTTCATGGGCCAGAAGCGCGCGGTTTCCTCGGTGTCCAGGAGTGCCCGGACAACAAGACGTCCTTCTGCCTGCCGCTCCAATGAGTATTTTGCAAGACCTTCAAAGTACGCGACGAGGCCGGCTGCGGGATCCCCAGTCGCGGCCTTTGCCACCTCCGCGCAGAGCTTGTCCGACAGCCTCTTGAGGACCGCGCCATAGAGCTTTTCCTTGGTGCCGAAGAAGTGCAGCAACGCCTGCTTGCTGACACCAGCCTCCTTGGCAAGTGCTGCCAGGCTGACGCCATGAAAGCCCGTCTCGGCAAATTGGCGCTCGGCAATTTCCAGATACCGGTCTACGGCCGGCGCTGCGTTTGTCATCTGCTTTGTCCTTTGCTCTTTCCTATAACGCCTGCTTGACTGCTTACCAAGTGGTAAGTTAACTTACCAATCGGTAAGTCGCTGAAGGGAGACGCGCGATGGATCGGACGACAGAAATCAGCCTGATCAAGGAAATCATCGGATTGGCGGAACAAAAATCCGCCTATCTGGATGAAACCATCGCCCACTCGCCCATCTCACGATACGCCAGCCCTGAACGGTTTGAGCGGGAGCGGTCTGCCCTATTCCGCCGGCACCCGATGATTGTCGCGCACTCCTCCGAGCTCGAAGGGCCGCAAGCCTTTTTGACCAAAGAGTTTCTCGATCTGCCGGTTTTGCTGGTCCGGGACGGTGGCGGCAAGGTCAATGCCTTCTTGAACGTCTGCCGACACCGCGGCGCAAAACTGGTTCGGGAGGAGAGCGGCTGCAAGCGCATCTTCACCTGCCCCTATCACGCCTGGAGTTGGAGCAATGACGGGGCCTTGCGCGGTGTGCCGCATGAGAAACAGGGCTTTCCGGATTTGCCGCGCGCAGAACGCGGCCTGAGGCGCCTGCCCGTTGCCGAAGCTCATGGGTTCATCTGGATTATCGCCAATCCGGATGCGGGGGACATGCCCGATATCGATACCTGGCTGGGGGAAATTGCGACAGACTTCAAATGGCTGGGCATGGCAGATCACAAGGTCGCCGTCGCGGAAACACTCGAAATCAAGGCGAATTGGAAAGTGCTGGTCGAAGGCGGCCTGGAAGCCTACCACTTTCGCGTGGCGCACAAGAATACGATCGGCCCCTATTTCACGGACAATCTCTTAACCTACCGCCTGTTTGGTCGGCACATCAGATCGGTTCTGCCGCGCATCTCGATGCCTGACCTCACCCAAATACCGGAAGCTGACTGGGAAATCCGGCGCGATGCCAACCTGCTCTATACGCTGGTGACCAACAGCCAGCTGCTGGTTCAGCAAGACCACGTGATGTGGTTTCACTATGAGCCGGTTGCTACAGACCAGACCCGGGTGCGGATCGTAACGCTGGCACCGAAATCCTACCCGGACACGGAAGAGATGCGCGAACGATGGGCAAAGAACCAGCTGATCACAACCACGGCCCTCAAGGAGGATTTCGAACTTGGTGAGGAGATCCAGTCCGGCTTTGCCTCAAAAGGCAATCCAAGCCATCTCTTCGGACGTTATGAGGGCGCGCTCAACCGGTTCAATCTCGTTGTCGAGGAAATACTGGCAAATTGAGCCTACAGCCACTTTGGCTGCCGCATTCCGTTATCTACCCTGCAGTCCGATGACACTCTCTTTGGTGATCTATGCTGGACACCTCAAAACAAATCCAAAGAAGTTATACAACACACAACAAACTTCCTTATTCCCGTAAATAAAATTTAATGTTCTAAATCTCGAATAAATGTAATTGTGGCAAAAACTGCCAAACACGCCACAATTAGCTGTGCCAAGCTCAAGACATTGTGATCCAGAGGGAGAAGATCAATGTCTGTGCGCAAGTCTTTGCGCCGAGCGGCTCCGCTCGGCCTTGCGGGTCTTTTGTGTATTACTGCAGCGACTGCAGAAGAGCCGCCGAAAGTCAGTCAGGAAGACTTGAATGCGTCTGCCCTCAAAGACCCGAAGGCCGCTTTCATAGAAGCGTTTGAGGCCGGTGATGAACTGACCGAGGCGACATTCACGGCAAAGCGCGGGGTCGGGGCCAAGGTCAGCCAGGACGGCAAGATGTTTACCCGCATGCCGCGGGCAGATCTGGAACTTTTCGGCGAGTGGACCACGCATCTGCCGGAGCGCGAAGCCGGCCCGGTCGCCCAATCCTGTATCTCCTGCCATTCAGCGCCTTATGCCAATGGGGCCGGTCCAAACCCGCTGAACGGGATCGTTGATCCGCTGCATACGGGCGACCCGTCCAAGTATCTGCACCGGAACACACCGCATCTCTTCGCGCTTGGCGCGGTGCAGCGGATTGCAGAAGAAATGACCGCAGAACTCCTTGCCCAGGAGGAGCTGCTTCAAAAGGAAGTCTGCACCTTGGGCCAAGATGCCTCGGTCGATCTGACAGCAAAGACCATCAGCTTCGGCACACTCTCTGCAACGCCTGAGAAAGATCCGCTCACTGGGATCTGCATTGCCGACTACGACCGGTCAGGCATTGAGGGCGTGGACGAAGACCTCGTTGTCCGCATGTTCGGCTGGAAGGGCTCACACGCTACCTTGAGAGCCTTCACCCGCCACGCCGCCCATAATGAGCTCGGCATGCAGGCAGATGAACTGGTGGGCAACCATGACGGCGACCATGATGGCGTGACCGGAGAGCTGTCCGTCGGCGACCTGACCGCCTTGTCCATCTATATGGCCGCCTTGGAGCGCCCGACCTCGAAGCTCGAACTTGCCAAACACGGATTGATGGAGCTGACAGCCGGGGAGGTTTTGGAGATCGAGCGCGGCGAACGTTTGATGACCGAAGCCCGGTGCACCACCTGTCATGTGCCGACGCTCAAGATCTCGACACCGATCTTTTCCGAGCCGAGTTTGCAGGCCGGTTTCCGGGAAGATATTTTCCCCTCCGGCCAGAAGGCGATCGACAGCGGTCTTGATGGTCATGCACCAATCTGGTTCGACCTCACAGAAGACAGCCCCAACAACCATGTTGTGACCGCCAAGGGCGAAACGCTGAACCTTGGGGCCTTTCCGAAGGCCGGCGACGGCGGGGCGCTTGTCTCCTGGTACTCTGACTTCAAACGGCACGAGATGGGCGAAGACCTCGCCGATCCGGTGGACGTGCACGGATTTGGTGCGTCCGTCTGGCCGACGGCATCGCTTGCCGGTGTCGGTTCGACCGGCCCCTGGCTGCACGATGGCAACGCGACGACATTGGATGAAGCGATCCGGGCCCATGGCGGTGAAGCCGAAGCCAGCCGTCTTGCCTATGAGGCGCTTGGCGACAAGGATCGCGCAGCCATCATCGCCTTTTTGGAAAACCTGATCATCATCGACCTCGACCCGGAGGAAGAGGACGAAGAAAATCACGCTGCGGCCTCACAAGGAGCGGCATCTGAGGACACCAGCACCAGGACTGCCCGCCTGGTCACCGTCCTTCCGCCCGTAAAACCCTGATGCCCCGAAACAGAAGGGTTTGCCACTTCTTGATGGCAGCGTGAAACTGCCGCGGTGGTCCAGCATCCACCCGCACCTGGACCACCGCGGCAAATTAATTCCTATGCATTTTCAAAAAATTGGTTGAGTTTTCGAGATTGAAATCGATCACGTGGGTCCGAAGGCCGCCTGCTCTTCTTCCCATTGCTGCTGCGCCTCGATCGTCACACCGTACTTGAACATATCGAATGTAAACTCTTGTAATTCTCGGCCTTCCGCGACCCGCTTGGGTAGGTCGGGGTTGAGCATCGCCGTTTTGCCGATAGAGACGAAATCAGCTTTGCCGGAAGCAATAAGCTCATTGGCATCCGCAATGACATGAAGTCCACCATTGGCGATCACGGGCAGATCAGTCAGATCCCGAGCGTAGGCTGTCAGGTTTTCCCCGGCTTCTGTGTAGCTGTGCACGGCATAGCCTTCTTTTTCGCTCGCAAGGTGAATGAAATCGGCGCCCGCGTCCGCAACCGCCTGAAATATGACCTTCGCGTCTGCCAATCCGTTTGGCCAGAAGTAGTCTTGGATGTTTGCCTTGGCCTGGGATAACCGAACCCCGACAATGAAGTCTGATTTTGTGGCGCCCTGTGCCTCCCGGATGATCTCCTGTGTCAGCCGGATCCTGTTCTCCAACGTGCCGCCATATTGATCCTGACGAAGGTTCGTTTCTGCTGTCAGGAATTGATCGAGCAGATACCCGTTTGCACAGTGGATCTCGACGCCATCGAAGCCTGCAGCCTCTGCCCGCAGGGCGGCCTGGCAAAACCCGCGCTTGATGATCTCGATCTGGGCGAGGCTCAGTTCGTCTGGCACATCGTAGCCCCCCTGACGGTGACCATAGCCCTGCAGCATGGACCCGGCTGGCCGGACCGGAGACGGTGCGACTGGCTCCATGACATGTTGAGAGACGGCGCCAGCATGAATGAGCTGCAGGATGACCTTCCCGCCCTCAGCCTTGATTGCCTGGACGACCCGTTGCCACCCCATCTCCTGAACATCGTTCACAAGCCCCGGCTGACCGGAATAACACTGCGCCCATTTTTCATCGGTGAAGACCCCTTCCGTAATGATAAGGCCGTAACCTCCCCGGGCAAAACCGGCATAGTATTCCGCCATGTTCTCCGTTGGCACACCGTCTGCGCCGGCGCTGGCACGTGACATTGGCGCCAGAACGTAACGATTGGAAAAAGTGCTTGTTTTAATTGTCTTTTCTTGAATAACCGGAAAGGTATGTGTCATCTGAAGTGCCCTTTGTTGAGGAAGTGCACGACAGTTAAATTTCACATTATCTTTTGACAAGTACGCACTATTTTTGCTTATACATACAAAAAAGTAACTAATAGGCTTTCCGATGGCTCATAACCAACAAATTGATCCGCTGTTTTGCCCGACTGAAACCGCCCTTGGATTGATTGGCGGAAAATGGAAAGGGATGATCTTGTGGTGTATTTGCCGCAAGACGATGCGGTTCAACGAGCTGCACCGCATAATCCCGGACATTTCTCAGCGAATGTTGACCAAGCAATTGAGAGAACTGGAAGATCACAAAATCATTGTGCGGAAAGTGTATCCACAAATCCCGCCAAAGGTGGAGTACAGTCTCAGTGCTCACGGAGAAGCCTTGAAGCCAATTCTCGATCAACTCGAAGACTGGTCCCGCTCCTATCTGGAACAGCGTCAGGCTGAGAGCTGACGCCCGAGCGCAAAATCAACCCGCTTGCCAAACCTTGATGGCATCCACGGGATAAACGAGCATCAGAACGTTCAAGGTGAGATTGTCCCGGATCACCCAGAGCGCCAGAATCTCAAAGACGATGCCGACCACGACCGTGACCCAGACCGGCATCCGCCAGGCGAAATAGAAACCGGCGAGCATCCAGAGAATATCAAAAACGGAATTCAGAGCGCTGTCGCCGGTATACCCGACGGCGATCGTTGCCTCCCGGTATCGATCGATAATCCAGGGGCTGTTTTCCGCCACTTCCCAGGCCGCCTCGATGAAGATCGCGCCGAGCGCGCGTTCTCCAACGGATCTTTGCTTGAACAGCGCCCACAGCAGCCAATAAAACAAGAAGCCGTGAATGATATGGCTGAAGGTGTACCAGTCAGCAATATGCTGCGACGACCCCGCTACATCGCTCGCCGGCGTCCAGAACCGCACGTATCCGCACTCACAGATCGGGATACGGCCCATGAAGAGCAGGATCGCGGCAGTCGAAGCAATCATGAGGACACCGGTGATCAGGCAAGCGCGGTTTGACAAAGGTTTTTTCAATTTTAAGTCCAGTTCAAAATGGCTTGAGAACAAAGATCAGACGGCCTTCGGTGACACGGCTCAGTCATTCATTGTAAGTCTTGTGTGCTGTCTATCCAAAACGGAGTTTTGTCGCGACCGGAGCAACGAACCGTCAGGTCAAACAAAAATAAGTTCCAAAAAATGCCAAAACAGTTGTCTGCCCTCTTTGTTGCGTCGTTTCTGGTCAATCTGGCGAATGCCGCCATTTCCACCATGCTCGGTATTCTGATCGCCACCGGGGGCGGATCACAGGGCGATGTTTCGTTTATCGCTGCGGCCTATTCGATCGGGTTTGGGCTCGGCTGTTTTGCAGCACCCAACCTTGCCCGCCGCAGTGGGGTGATCAGAACTTATGCCGCTGCCGCAGCAATTGCGACTATAACGATCATAGGGCTTGAGGCCCTGGACAACACCTTGGCCTGGGCAGCCTTGCGATTTGTCATGGGCGCCGCAATTGCAACAGTCCTGGCCGTCTCTGATACCTGGATCAACTACGAAGCCCCCAAGGATCGCCGCGGACAAGTGATCGCGCTCTATTCCATCGTTTTGGGCCTGGCATCAATTGGCAGTCAGCTGGTCTTCTTGTGGATGGGTTCTGATGCGGAAAGTCTGATCCTCTATTTTGCCGCTCTCATGAACATAGCGGTTGCCGTCATTGCTGTTACCAAATCAGAGCAACCGGTTTTGCCGCCCGCAACCAGCGCCAAGATCACTCTCAACATTCCGTCACCGACTGCAGGGGCCGGCGCGTTTGTCTCAGGCTTCTCCGCAACCTCGATCATCTCCGTCCTGCCGTTTTACCTGACCAGCCATGGATTATCTGTCTCACTTGTGGCGATTGTAATCATGCTGCTTTATGGCGGGCGCCTATTTGCGCAGTGGCCGGTCGGCATATTGTCAGATCGAGTTGACCGCCGCTTGGTGATCATTAGCCTCGCTATTCCTGCGATCCTCGTCATGATTGCTGCAGCGGTTATAGGAGACGGCGAAGGACGGGCTTTTTCCGGCGCTCAAGGTTCAGCCGTGCAAGTGTTAGCGTTTCTAGCGCCTTTCTTATGCGGCGCAGCCATTTTTCCGTTGTATTCGGTCTCCTCGGCGCTTGCGTTTGATCGGGCTGCAGACGGCACAACAACCGAAGTCTCCTCGACGTTGCTGCTGCTTTATTCAATTGGTTCGGTTGTAGGACCGACCGCAGTGATGATCGCAAGTACTGCGATCGGTGACTACGCTTTGCAGGCGTGTGTCGGCGCGGCGAACCTGGCGTTGATTATAGTTGCCTTCTCGAGGCTGTCGCGGATCAAGGCGCCAGAAGACCCCAGTCCGTCTGTTCCTGTGCCAGAAAACAGCCTGAAAATGGTTCAGGAAGCGGGAAATATCTCGGAGGAAGAAGTCCAAGACGCCACACCCGGTTCCTGAATAATCTGTGCTGGAGTTTTGCCGCAAATCCCTCTAGAACCTTGCGCCAACGAAACATCAATCCGTCCGGCCTCTTGTGACGGCTTGCGCTCCCGGGTCTCCGGTGTGATGCGCGGCCCAGACGATGGCTTTGCCCGGCGGTTTGCTCAGGAGACACCTTGATGGCCACCAACGGCGCGGCGCCACACCAGACCCGGCGCACCTTTGCGATCATTTCCCACCCGGATGCTGGTAAAACGACGCTCACCGAAAAGCTCCTCTTGTCGGGCGGTGCGATCCGGGCCGCCGGTCAGGTCCGCGCGCGCGGTGAACGCCGCCGGGCCCGCTCCGACTGGATGAAGATCGAACAGGAACGCGGCATCTCCGTATCGTCGTCCGTCATGACGTTTGAGCGCAAGGGCATCATCTACAACCTGCTCGACACGCCGGGCCACGAAGACTTTTCCGAAGACACCTACCGCACACTGACCGCCGTGGATGCTGCCGTGATGGTCATCGATGCGGCCAAGGGCATCGAGACCCAGACCCGCAAGCTCTTCGAGGTTTGCCGTCTTAGAGACATTCCGATCATCACCTTCGTCAACAAGATCGACCGGGAAGGCCGGCATGCGCTGGAGATCCTCGACGAAGTTCAGGAAGCCCTCGCCCTCGATGTGTCGCCGCAGACCTGGCCGGTCGGCATGGGCTCCGACTTTTTCGGCGTTTACGACTGGCAGAAGAAGCAGTTCCATACCTCCGGCGGCGATCGCGGCGGGCCCTACACGGAAACCAAGACCGTATCCGGTCTGGACGACGAGGCCCTCACCGGAACCGTCTTCGACCGGATCATGGACGAGCTGACCGAAAACGTCGAACTCGGCGCGGAAGGTTATGCGGAGTTCGACAAGGAAAGCTTCCTGGAAGGCCATTTGACCCCGGTGTTCTTCGGCTCGGCCCTGCGCGACTATGGCATCGAGGAAATTCTCGATTTCATCGCCGATTTCGCCCCGCCGCCGCACTCCCAGCCGGCGACCGGCGGGCGGACCATCATGCCCAACGAGGACAAGGTCACCGGCTTTGTCTTCAAGGTTCAGGCGAACATGGATCCGAAGCACCGCGACCGGATCGCGTTCGTGCGGCTGTGTTCAGGCACCTTCAAGCGCGGCATGAAGCTGAAGCACGTACGCGCGGGCAAGCAGATCGCCGTCTCCGCACCGATCTTCTTCTTTGCCGAGGAACGTGAGATTGCCGATCTTGCCTACCCAGGCGACGTGATTGGCGTGCCGAACCACGGCCAGCTGCGCGTTGGCGATACCTTGACCGAAGGCGAGAACATCCACGTCACCGGCCTGCCAGCGTTTGCTCCGGAAATCCTGCGCCGCGTGCGCCTGTCCGATACCATGCGCGTCAAACAGATGCGCCAGGGCCTGCAGGATCTGGCCGAAGAAGGCCTTGTTCAGATCTTCAAGCCGGACCTTGGTTCCAACTGGATCGTGGGCGTTGTCGGCGCGCTGCAGCTCGACGTGGTAGTCGATCGCCTGCGCGCAGAATACGGTACGGAAATTGGCTTTGAGGCCGTTCCCTACACGACCGCCCGCTGGATCGAGACCGACAGCCAGACCCTGCAGAAGATGATCGAAGGCCACCGCATGTCGATCGCCAACGACCGCGACGACAAGCCTGTCTTCCTGTTCAAGAACGCCTGGGAAGTGGGCCACATCACCGAAAAATTCTCCGATGTCACCTTCCGCGAAACCCGCGAGATCGTATACGAGGGCTGAGAAACAATAGCCTTGTCTGACATGACCGTCACTCTTCGCCCTGTCGCGCCATCCGATTGCGATCTGATCTGCCGACACCGGCACGACATGTTTCAGGCCGCTGGCGATCAAGAGGCAGCAAAAGCTGCCTTCAGCCCGGCCTATCGAAACTGGCAGGAAAACGCACTCCAGTCCGGGGCTTATTTCGGCTTTATCGCAGAAGTGGTCGGGGTTGCTGTCGGCGGTGTTGGGCTGATGGTCATCGACTGGCCTCCCCACCATCTCCACCCGGACGTCTTGCAACGCGGGTATGTGCTGAACGTTTTTGTCGAACCGACCCACCGTGGAAAGGGCATCGCCAAACGCCTGATGGCCGCATCCGATGACGCCTTCAGGGCGCGCGGTATCACCCATGCCGTTCTGACCGCGACCGATCAGGCGCGACCGCTCTACGAACGCGACGGGTGGCAGCAAACGGCCCAGATGGCCAAGGAACTTCGTTGAAACTGCTCAGAAAACATCCGTTTGCGTGTCCATGAGGATGTAAAGGCCTGCGACGATCATGACGAGCGGGGCAAGGCGTTCGAAAAATTTCTCTGTCGCCGGTGTCGGCTTTATGAGACGGCTCAAGAACGTCCCAAGCGCCAGAAGCGCTGCGACTGCGATCAGGGCACCGGAGAGGACAAAACGGTCGAGTTCGGGTCTCGTATCTGCAAAAAACGTTGCCATCAAAACAAAGGTGTCGGTGCTGAGCGCCAGGAAAAGGACAACCACCCCGATGATCGATCCTGGGGCGGGCGGGTTCTTTTCTGTGACCGCAGCTTTGCGGCGGTTTTTCAAGACCTCACGAAACCCGAGTGCCACGGGGACAATTCCCAAAAGACCAAGATCGGCCGGTGCTAGAAGCGCAGCTCCGCCGCCCACCAAGACCGCCCCGCCGATAACGACGACCTGTGCCAACAAAAAACCTACGATGGCCTCCGGTTTCCGCCCGGTGGCCGCAAGCGCCAAAAAGGCGAACAACCCGTCGATGTTGGTGAGTATGTAGGTGGTTGCGACAGAGAGCGCAAAAAACATCCAGCAGATCCAGGGCCATGGCGTTTCAAGTACGACCATCAGTCATAAACAGGCCAAGGCAGCCTGTCCCGGAAAAAACCGTCATGAGATGGATGCGGAGGCCTGGTGAAGAGGTGAACTTTAAAATTTCACACCTAGAAGGCGCACCCCCTCGTCAAAATTAAGGAAGTCGAAATCTGCCTTTCTACGAATTTTTTACAAGGAGTGTTTTAGCAAATTTCCTTTTTATTTTCCAGAAACTCCGAAATCCCAAGTTTTACTAAAATACGAGCTCGTTTTTCGGCTATCTGCACTTATACTTGCGAGATAACGAAAAAACGGCTTGCGAGAAATTGGGATCGTGTTGTCCACGGAGATTGGGGCCAGTCAAAAAGGAACTTCCAGAGCGCCAACCGGGCATCAGCAAGCTGATGCACCGGCAGGAAAAGCGCGCCTGAAGCGGATCCACAAGCTGTCCCGCCCGTTCTGGGCGTCTTTCATCATTGGTGCCGTGAGCCTGCTTGTATTTGCAGCCTTCCTGGTCAACGCACTTGACCGGCAAGCGATCACGTCAAGTGAACGGGTCATGGGTTCGGTCCTTGGAGAGCGCCTGGATCGGCTTTCGGAACTGACACTGGAATACGCCTACTGGGATGAGTCGGTGAACCGGCTCGTGGACAGCTTCGATGAAAACTGGGTAGAGACCACCTTCGTCGATTACATGTACTCAGATCTTGGGATTATCGGTGTCCACGTTGTGGATGGTGAGAATGCGGACCGTTTGCACATTTACGAAGACGCTGTCACCGACGCCGGTTCCATGAAGCGTTACGGGCCAGATGCGGAAAAACTGATCAACCGCGCCCGTCGAACCCCGACCAATGAAACGCCGATACCAGCCACCGGTTTTTTGGGCACAATCGATGATCTCTATCTCGCTTCCGCGGCACGCATGACCACCTACGACGCAGAGACAGATACAAGCACTGATCATGTCATGATGTTCGTCCGCCCGCTGGATGACGAGGCGCTAGCGGATCTTGGCGAGAAATTCCAGCTGCCGGGTCTAAAGATTACGACACAAGACCCCTCGTATTTTCAGGCTCATTGGCCAATCCGAACCGAAGACGGCACAACGCTCGCCAGTTTTGTTTGGAACCCGGTTCTTCCAGGCCAGCGGCTGCTGCCCCCCTTGGCGCTCGGCCTGATCATCGTTTATGCAGGCATGATGATCGCGGCCCGGGCGTTTTTGAAGCAGGCGACCCATATGGTCAGTGTTCTGGACGCTGCCAAGAAACGAACCGAGCGGGCCAAGGAGCTGCTTGCGCATCAGGCGAACACGGACGCTCTCACAAACCTCGGCAACCGCTGGAGCTTTGAGCAAACCCTTGACGCACTCTCCGCCAAGGCCGACGGCACCAAGGAATTCGCTCTCGTCTGCTTCGACCTCGACCGGTTCAAGACGATCAATGACACCTTGGGACACGAAACCGGCGATGAAGTTCTCAAATATGTCGGCGAGACCTTGAGCTCGCTCACCTACCCGCAGGACAAGGTTTTCCGGCTTGGTGGGGATGAGTTTGTGATCGTCTTCGGCTTGACCGACCGCGAGCGTGTTTTGGCTGTCGCTAAGGAAGCGATTGCGATCCTGTCTCAACGGGTCACTCTCAACGGCCATTCCTGCCACTTTGGCGCCAGCGCCGGCATTGCCTATTCGACCGAACCGGTCAACTTGCTAAGGCGGGCGGATACGGCCCTTTACGCCTCCAAGAAAAAGGGGCGCGGCCAGGTCACCGTCTACATCCCGGATTCGACGGACACATCCGCTCAACGGTTACCTGCGACCGAAACGCTATAGCCGTCTATTCAGCAGGCTCCCCCATTGGGCGCGCTGGCGCCGGTCCAGTCCTGTCCGGTCGCGTTACCAGATAAACACCGAAAACAATGAGGCCAAGAGCCGGCCAGGCGGTCCAGCCAGGCTGTTCACCAAGCACAGCGATCCCCAGCAAGGTGCCGATCACAGGCACCGCATAGTTCACTTGCTGCAGCCGAGCAGCCCCGATGCGCGGGATCAAGTAAAAATAGATCAAGGCCGCCAGCGCTGTCGGTCCTAGCCCCAAATATAGGACCGCGGCGAGCGCCGGAACCGGCGCAGCGGACAGACCAAGGTCCGGCGCGAACAAAACCATGTACCCCCCCAGCGCCAGCAGTCCGACAAAGACCGAGGCGGCAGCCATTTGCAAGGGGTCAGGAAAGGGAAATCTCCGCGAGAAAAGCGCCGTGAAGGCATAACAACAGGCCGCCGCGACAAGGCAAAGCTCAGGCAGAAGACTGCCAATCCGGCCTGCACTTAAATCCGGCGCCGCCAGCACGGCGACCCCGGCAAAACCGGCCAGCGCACCGAACACCTTAAGTCTTGTCAGGCTTTCCTCAAAATGGACCAGAGGCGCGGCAACCAGAGTGATGATCGGGGCAATGCCCATGATCAGTGCGGCCAGCCCGGTGTTGACCTCCTGTTCTGCGTAACTGATCAGAAGAAACGGCAAGACATTGCCGCTGACGCCGACAATGGCCGCAATGATCCAGCCGCGAACCCCGAGGTCAAACCCGCCTCCCCTCAGCAGCAGCACACAGCCCAGAACAGGCGCTGCAATTGCCATCCGCGCAAACACCAACGTGGCCGGGTCAATGTCTTTGACGGCGACACCAATCGCCAGGAACGAACTTCCCCAAAGCGCTGCGAGCACCGACCACAATAGAAAGTCTCTTGCCTGCATGGGCCTATCCTCTAAAATGCTATGAAAGAAATAGCATGCTATTATTTCAATAGCAATGGAGGACGTATGACCGACATTCCCATTCCCGGAAAAGCTGTCCGCGGATCGCGCAGCGGCGCGCCGATCATGGCCTTGTTCGACTTACTGGGACGCCGCTGGGCAATGGGTGTGGTCTGGACCTTGAGCGAACAGGGCCCCTGCACCTTCCGCGCATTACAGGAGGCTTGCGAGAGCATTTCTCCGGCTGTTTTGAATGCCCGGCTGAAAGAACTCCGGGCTGCAGGGTTCGTCATGCAAGGGGATGGCGGGTATTGCGTGTCACCGCTCGGGCAAGAGGTCTACGAAGCGCTCCTGCCATTGTCCAAAGTGTCGAAGGTCTGGGCCGCGCGCATCGAGCAGAGCGGCGCCGGCGCATCTGAGTAGTTCGCCACTCAGGCAACTGCAAGACGGATCAAGACGGCAGCGCTGGCAATGATATGCGCAAGCGTTATGACGACGGACGCGCCATGCAGAACCTTGAAACGTTTTGTTTCGCCCGCATCGGTCGCCGCGTTGATCATCGGCATCAGGACCTGTCTAACAAAGATCGCGGATGCTGCAATCAGGACCATCACCACACAAGAGACCACATCCAGAAATCCGGTCCCAAGCGCCGCGGCGAAGGATGCCGCGATCACAAACAGATAGAAGTGCGGGAAAGCTTTGCGGATAAGGGGTCCTGCCGTTTCCGCCGGCAGCGCGGTAAAAACAAAGGCCGCAAAGCCAAAGGAATAGAGCGTCATGCCACCGAACAACAGCGCAGTCACAAGAAGGGTGGCTGAGGTGACGATCATTTCTTAGGTCTCCGTGTGACACTGGGCAAAATGTAGGGAACGGTTGCCTGGTACTGCCGGAAACGATCCCCGAACTGAGAGGCGAAACGCCGTTCCTTCAGCATCGGTGCGAGCAGGCAGTAGGCTGTCAGAAAACTTGCAACAGCGAGCTGGTCAGGCGTCCAGACCGGCACCGTCCAGGTAGTCAGGGCAAAGGACACGTAAATTGGCTGGCGTATGATCTTGAAGAGCCCCGTCTCCGGCATGTCCGGGAAGATCGGCCGAATGTTCTGTGCCAGCGACATCCAGCCGAGCGCGCCTGATTGCACCTCGGCGCCTGCGTCATAACTCGCCTTGATCAGCAACAGCCATGAGAGCGTGTAAAGCCCGCACAAAAGCCAAAAAACCGCTCCTTCCGCTTGCCACCAGATCACACCACTCGGTGTCCAGAATGCGAACAGCAAAAGCAGCTGGACGGAGGCGATGATGGCATAGGTCGTGGTCGCCAGTGTCTTGCCGTGTCCGGACGGTGCGAGCGCCGATAGCCACTTCCGCCCGCGCGCTGACAGGAGCACGGAATGGGTCAGCGGGAACTGCAGCAAGAGGAACGCATTGGCGAGATACCGCCATGGATCCGGGAGCGTGCCCAGGCTGCGGCTCATCCCGAAAAACATCGCAGCGATCATCGCAAGGACTGCAGCCGCAAAGAGTGTGTGGCAGACAAGACCATATAAATAGGCGAGCGCAATCCGGCCGCGCCCGGGCGGGACGGACAGCATCCCCGCCACCAGGCGGAGCAGTCTTTTCAAAGGTTTCAGGTCAACCAGCGTCATCGCTGACAGAACCTAGCGCCATGCGTCCTTATCGCCAGTGGCACTTGACGGTTTGTCGCAGAGGTCTGAGAGATCCTCAAATAGTTGGACGAGAAGCGGCCGAAAACCGCCGGAAACCTTGGCGTCCCCGGTCATCTTCCTAGTTACTCAGTTGAGAGTTGAGGGAGAACTGAATGTCTGAACCAGTTGTTGCGCAAAAAGCGCCCTATGCGGTCGAAGTTGAAGCGGGAAAAAACTACTTCTGGTGTGCGTGCGGCAAGAGCGCGAACCAGCCGTTTTGCGACGGAAGCCACAAGGGCACAGATTTCGCGCCGGTCAAATACACGGCGGAAAAGGACGGCAAAGCGTTCTTCTGCGGCTGCAAGGCAAGCAGTAAATCCCCGCTTTGCGACGGGACCCACAGCAAGCTGTAAACACGAAACAGCCGGACCGGGGACCCCGATCCGGCTGTCTTCAGATTTTCGTTGTGTCAGGACGCCCGGGCTGCGGACGGCGGCAATTCGATATCGATGCCAAGCGTGGTGACATCGCCTTCCCGGTCCATTTCAAGCCGGACGGCATCGGGATCGATATCAATCCGCTTGGCAACGACCGCCAGAATGTCTTCGCGAAGACTGGAAATCAGCGCTGCATCATCGCTGTTGCCGGCGCGTTCATGCGCGAGAAGGATCTGCAGCCGGTTCTTGGCAACCGAAGCACTTTGGCTTCTCTTGCCAAAAAGGCTCAGGATGTTCATGCCGCCCTCCCCTTGAAGATCTTGCCGAACAAGCCCTTCTTTTCTTCCGGGATGGTGACGGGAATGTTTTCCCCCAAAAGACGGCGCGTTGCTTCCATATAAGCACGGGCCGCGGGCGAACCTTCATCGGCCAGCGTGACCGGCAGGCCGACGTTGGACGCCTTCAGGACGTCCTTGCTTTCCGGTATCACGCCAATGAGCGGCACAGACAGGATGTCCACCACATCGTCGGTTGCAAGCATCTCGCCTGTTTTGGCGCGGGCGCTGTCATACCGGGTGATCAGGAGGTGCTTGGGCATCCGCCCGCCCTGCTCCGCAACCTGCGTCTTGGCGTCCAGAAGCCCGATGATCCGGTCGCAATCGCGCACAGAGGACACTTCCGGGTTGGAGACAATAATGGCTTCATCTGCGTGGCGCATGGCCAGCGTCGCGCCGCGCTCAATGCCCGCCGGGCTGTCACAGACGATCCAGTCGAAGTAATGGCGCAGTTCGCTGATGACGCTGGCAACGCCCTCTTCGGTCAGCGCATCCTTGTCGCGGGTCTGGGAAGCCGGCAGAAGGAACAGGTTGTTCAGCTTCTTGTCGCGCACCAAAGCCTGCTTGATGGTCGCCTCGCCGCGCACCACGTTGACCAGATCGAACACAACGCGCCGCTCGGCGCCCATGATCAGGTCCAGGTTGCGCAAGCCCACATCGAAGTCGATGGCACAGACCTGATAACCTTCCTTGGCCAGCGCTGAGGCGATTGCGGCGGATGTGGTTGTCTTACCAACCCCGCCCTTGCCTGACGTGACCACAACGACTGTTGCGTTGCTCATGGTGTTCGTCCCACTTGTTGACGGTGCAAAGGCTCTTCACGGCCCCGACCGGAGTTAACTCAGTTGTTCAAAGACAAGGCTCTCGTCTTCAAAGCGGATCTGCGCTGGTGCGTTGCGCAGAGCCGCGTCGAAGTCATCGGCAACCTTGTAAAGTCCGTTGATGGACACCAGTTCGGCGTCCAGTTTCGAGCAGAAGATCCGCGCTCCGTCCCGTCCGGAAACCCCGGCCAAAGCTCGGCCGCGCAGAGCGCCGTAAACGTGGATTGATCCGCCCGCAATGATCTCTGCGCCGGAGCTGACCGAGCCGACAATCGTCACGTCGCCATCCGGATGCAGGATGCTCTGACCGGAGCGGACATGTTCGGTAATGACGATTGATGACCCATTGGCCTCTGGCACTGCCCGAGGCTGCCGATCTGCTTTCTCGGCAACCGGCTTCTCGGCGGTCTTGATTACCGGGTCCGGATCGGATGCATTTGTTTTCGCAGCCTTTTTGGGCGCATCGGTGTTGCCGACTGCCTTTTGGCCCGCAGCCTCTGTCGCCGGCTCGTTCCCAACTGCGGTTTCCGGGATTTCGACATCAGCCGTCAGTCGTCCACCGCCGAAACTCGGCGGCATTCCTGGCTTGAGGCGCGTTCCGGAAATCCCGTCGATGCCGAAAACCCGGATGGAACGCTTGCTCAAGCCGTCCAGAACGGTCTCAAGGTCCTCGATCGGGATCTTTGTGCCGCGCACGTCCAGAACGATCGGCCGGTCGATGAAAAATCCCGGTGTGCGCGCGATGATCCGGTCGATCTCCTTGAACCAGTCCTGATAGGGCGGCTCGGGAGATAACACGATCGCAATGAAGGATTTTCCCTTGAATTTCATCAAAGAGGCCCGGCGTCTTTCTCAAACGGAGTGCTTAGTCGCATAAACCTATCATTAACCGAACCGGACAATTGGGCAGCGGACCGTTTTCCACGGATATCCAAATTCTCCCGAGATTTCAGACAATTGCCCAGATTGCGGCGCGCTCCTGATAGGTCTTCCACGGCAGACCTGACAAAACTGCCGATCCAATCGGCAGGAATCACCGCGAATACAGTGCGATTCTGTCAATTTGAGCCGCCGCCGGTTAACCGAATTCCAGATGAAAGCTTCACTTTTGCCATATTGCAGTGCAATATAAGCTATCTAACAACAGAGCGCGCTGACCGAACCTGGAACAATTATGAGTAATTTCAGCGATGTAATGGACTATCTGGGTCTGTCTCAGGACGAGGCAGCCCGCGTCCTCAACTCATCTGCAGACGAAATTGTTCGCTGGCGCAACACGAACGAGGCGCCACCGCTGCACATCTGGCAGTCCCTCGTGCAGATGCTCGACGACGTGCGCCGCTCCGCCGAAGAGGCTGCGAAATCGGCTGACCTTGACCATCTGGAGGCCTCTGACCTCAACCGTGTCACGCTGAACATGCCGAGCCAGATGTCCTCCGATCTTGCCGGCCCAAAGCGCGCCGCCACCGCCCTTGCTGTCGCCACCCTTGCCCGGGTTTTTGTCTGAGGCTGCGGAGCAGAGATTTAAACCGATTAGAAAAATGTGCAAAGCGGCTTGATTGCGGACCATACCCGCCTTTGGCAGTGCCCGCTTTTCTGCTAACACTTGTGCCGGTGCGGCGCTCTATCCGACCGCAGGAAATTCCCTGACCTTGCCACTCGGCATATGGCCAGACCCTCAAAAAACCCGCTTCTTCAAGGCCGCTGCCCATGTCCGCATCGCTCAAAGGCTTTTTGTTCGCTCTCAGCGGCTTTGCGAGCTTTTCCACCCATGACGCATTAATCAAGGCGCTCGGCGGCACCTATCCGGCCTTCCAGATCATCTTCTTCTCGGTCCTGTTCGCCTTTGTGCCCGTCTCCCTGATCATTCTGGCGGACGGCAAGGCGGACAATTTCCGCCCCCGGCGACCCGGATTGGTGCTCTTGAGATCAAGCCTTGCGATCGTCGCAATGTCCGGCGGGTTTTATGCCTTTACCGTTCTGCCGCTTGCCGAGGTCTATGCCCTCCTTTTTGCAACGCCGTTGCTGGTCACCGCACTGTCCGTGCCGCTCCTTGGCGAAACCGTGCGTTTTCAGCGCTGGATCGCGGTCATTGTCGGGCTGATCGGCGTGGTGATCGTCCTGCGTCCCGGTGTCAGCGCGCTGTCCGCCGGCCACATCGCCGCGCTTTTGTCGGCCAGCGCCAACTCGGTCTCCTCGATCCTGGTGCGCAAGATCGGCGGGCAAGAACGCTCTGCGGTCCTGATCCTTTATCCGATGATCCTGATGCTGATCGTGATGTCCATCCTGATGCCGAGCTCCTACCAGCCGATGGCCGTGGGCGACCTGGGCTTGATGGCCGCAATCGGGTTTCTGTCGGTGATTGCCCAATCGGCCATCATCGGCGCCTACCGGGCCGCGCCCGCCGCCGTTGTCGCGCCGTTGCAATACAGCCAGATCCTGTGGGCGGCCCTTTTTGGCGCGCTGTTCTTTTCAGAAACACCGGATTTTTATGTGGCGCTCGGCTCGGCGATCATTGTCGCGTCCGGCCTGTTCGTGGTCTGGCGCGAAGCGCAGGAAAACGTCTCCGCCCGCCGCCCGGTCACCCGCAGTGCCAGCTTCCGCTTCAACACCGGCTACGCCTCCAGCGTCAACCGGCCTGAGGACAAGGAAGACGCGGACAAGGACGACGACGAAAAGCCGGATTAAGTGTGAAGAGGTTTCGGGGCTGGGGCGCAGCGTAACCTTACAGCCCCCATCACCGTCGTTACCCGGCTTGACCTAACTACTGCCCGATTAAGCTGCACAAGTGTCCTTTTCGGCATAGCTTTGCTGCTTATTCCTTCTCCCCCCTTGAGGGGGAGATGTCTCCTTCAGGAGACAGAGGGGGGTATAAGCCTATCAAATTTCAAAGTGTTTGCTGTTTAGCGCGAATCGTCACCCCCCCTCTGTCCGCAATTGCGGACATCTCCCCCTCAAGGGGGGAGACGGGAGCAAGCGGCGATTTCCGCTTCATATCCCGTGGGGGCTGAAAGTTCGGAATTCTCTATTGAAAACAAATAGATACAAAAGAACCCGAAACCCAAACCGGACAGCAGTGGATCAAGTCCGGCAATGACGGATGGAGATTTTGGATGGCTGCAGCGCATCCAACGACCGCTATATACGGGATGGTCTCACTATCCGCGATGCCTGTAGCTTAGCTTTTCAGAGTTCCAATTTGCCACGTTGATCGAGGATGTTTTTGCGCAAGCGGGAAGCTCCGCACCACTTTTCGAATGGCTGACTAGCTTCCCAATCCAGTATTGGCTTTATCTGGTCTTCTGCTACCCATGGAATCTCAGCTTCATGCAATGGATGCGACCGTAAGTATTTGATCTTCTGCTTTTTTATTGCGGCGAAGAATTCGTCAGAGACAAACACCCAAGACCCGTGAGGTCGAATATGAAGGCCCATCCAGAGATGGTGTCCTTTTATCTGAGGCCTGCTGATAAAAACTTTCTCGCCCCTGCCGAAAATCGCCTCAAAATAGTATTCTGGAGGCTCTCCAGGGGGATGTTTGAGCTCAAGCCCCGTTTCCTTGGCAAGCACGGCATCCATAGACACCATGCAATTGAATATGTAGAAATTATCGCCAATTGGCTCACCTTGCTTGTCGCGCAAATCTATCGGAAAGAATTGGTGGACACCGGGCTCGAACTCTTCAACCAAATCTTTGAAACGTTGCCGGACGGCGTTGAGACCTGGAAGTGGGAAGACATCATGCACCAATTTCTTCGTAGTTTGCTGAGCGCTCTTCGGCTGACGTGAAGGGTCGACCCAAAACCCTTTACTGAAACCATAGCTCCGGCTTGGAGATGGCCTGTCATCAAATGGATCAAGTTTGAAACCGGGATTGTTTCGATCACTCACCTCGAATTTGATTGCCCAAACCATCAGCTGCTCCCGCGCTTGCCGAACGTCGGGCGTTCGGATCTTTGTGATGGCGGCGCGGAATTAGGCGTACTGTCAACCTCGCTCACCCAAATCCCATCCGGCATCGCCTTAAGCCCCCAGAACACTCTCCACCGCCTTGGCGCAGGCGAGCAGGTTTTCGTCCTCACCGCCCGGCGCGATCAGCATGGCGCTCAAGGTTTTGCCAGCGTTTTGGTAGGGCAGCGCGATGCCGCAGCCATCGCAGACATTGGCGAGTGAGGGATTGCGCAGAGCCAGAAGATTGAGCCGGTTGAAGGCGCCATCGTCCGCCAAATCCTCGATTTTCGGAGGCAGAATGGGCGTTGTTGGCAAGAGCAGAATGTCGCTGCCGACCTCCTCGGCAAAGGCCTCAATCAAGGTTTGACGCCGGTTCAGCGTCTGCCGGTACTCGACCGCCGAAATCTCCTCCGCACGGCCCATGCGCGCATGCACACGCGGATCAAACTTCTCCGGTGATGTCTGGAAATGATCCTCGTAATGGGCCCGCGATTCCACCGAAGTCATGTGCCACGGCGGAACCTCTGAATAGAGATCAATCACGGCGAGAACCTTCTCGACAACCTCTAAACCGGCCTCGCGCAGTTTTTCGACCACGGCCTTGAAGCCTTCGGCAACGGGTGTTTCGATCTCGTCAAAACCGAAGTTTTTCGGCACCACAAGGCGAGCCGCCTTGGGCTCTACCGGGGTTGTTGCCCGCCCTGCCATCACCTGCCAGGCAAGTTCACATTCCGCGACGGTTTTTGCCATCGGGCCAAAGCTGTCCAGACTGTCGGAAAGCGGCTTGCCGCCTGCCATCGAGACAGTGCATTGCGTCGGCTTGAAGCCGGTGATGCCGTTGAACGCCGCCGGAATGCGCAGGGACCCACCGGTGTCACTGCCAATCGCAATGTCGCACAGGCCCAGCGCAACGGCGACCGCCCCGCCGCTGGTCGATCCGCCCGGTGCACAGCCCGAATAAAGCGCGTTTTCCGGCGTGCCGTAATGGGGATTGAGGCCGAGCCCGGAATAGGCAAATTCGGACATGTTGGTCAGGCCGGTGAACACCGCCCCCGCCGCATCCAACCGGGCAATCGCGGGCGCATCTTCTGGTGCCGGTGGATCGTTTCTCAGAACGGTCGTGGCCGACGTCGTCACTTCCCCCGCAACGTCGAACAGCGCCTTGACGCTGACCAGCGCCCCTTGGAGCGGACCGTCATTTTCGGCCACTTTCGCCGCCTGCTGGCGGGCACGGGTCTCCAGGAACTTGATGTAGACATGGGCCGCCGCCGGGTCGTTTTTAGCCTTCTCCAGGGCAGCCTCCAGCCGCTGACCCACCGTTGCTGCATCCCAGGAAACCGCTGCGTTCATTTTCGCCCAACCCTTGCCAAAAGTTCTTATTGTCTGAACCTGATAGCACGATTGGCCGTTCTGAACAGGGCCTTAAGTGTTTGCGCCCGTCTCGACCGGCCACGCGTCCTCAAGCAGCGCAGCGGCGGTCTTTGCAGCCTCCATCATCTTGGCCTTGTCGTCATCGCCGTCCGTCAAGCGGGCAAGAACCACAGAGCCAAGCAGGAGGGCAAGTACGGCCTGCCCCTTCGGACCCCGTTTCCCCTCCCCCAAATTAAGCAACCGGACGGTGCGGTGAACCGCATTTTGAGCAGCGTCCTGTGGGGCCCCGTTCATCCGGACGAGTTCCGTTCCCACGGCTGCCAACGGACATCCTTTGCCACGCCCCGACAAATGATCTTCCGAAAGATACCGTGAGATATAGGCGTCCCGCGCCTGTGCGCGCGCTGCTCCCTCCGGGGCCTCTTCGCCCTCTTTCAAGACGTCATCGACCGCGCGATCCAGCGCAGCTGAGATCAAATCTTCCTTTGAGCCAAAGTGTCTGTAGAACCCGCCATGGGTCAGTCCGGCGGCCTTCATCACATCGGCAACACTGGTCATTTCGATCCCGTTCTCCCGAAACAATCGGGCGGCTGCATCGACTATCTTGTTGTGATTTCTTTGTTTTTCTTCGTTTGACACACGCGGCATCAAAAGCCTCCAAGAATATCCTTGACACTAATGATGATGTATATCATCTAATTTATAGATGACAACTATCATCATTAAGGACATCGCGCATGAAGACCCTTCCCAAAATTCTCGTGACAAGTGCCGCCGGAAAAACCGGCCTGCATGTCACCCTGCAGCTCCGCCAGCAAGACTATCCGGTGCGCGCCTTCGTACGCCGGAAGAACCATCGGTCAGAGGCGCTGGAACGGGCCGGTGCGGAGGTTTTCGTCGGCAATCAATATTCGCTAACCGATATGCGTACCGCGATGGCAGGCGTCAGCCGCGCCTATCAATGCGCTCCGACGGCACCGAATGGCCTACACTTCAACGCCGTTTTTACGGCAGCGGCCTATGAGGCCAACCTGGAACATGTCGTGACCCTCAGCCAGTGGCTCTCAAGTGCGGACCACCCGTCGCTGTTTACGCGGGAGGTGTATCTTGGCGACATCCTGATCGGGATGCGTCCGGAAATGTCGGTCACAACTGTCAATCCGGGCTGGTTTGCGGACAATTACCTGATGGTTCTCGACATGGCCGCGCATCTGGGTCTCTTCACCATGCCGCTTGGTGCGGGGGATCAGAAGAAAAATGCACCGCCGTCGAACGAGGACATTGCTCGCGTCGTGGTGGCGACCCTGACCGATCCCGCAAAACATGCCGGTCAAACTTACCGTCCGACAGGGCCCGAGCTGCTTTCTCCCAACGACATTGCCGCCGCCATAAGCCGCGCGCTGCGCCGCCGGGTACGCTACATGGACATTTCCGAACGGATGATGGTGAAGGCGCTCAAGGCTCTGCCGCCCTCCAATTACTCCGTTGCCGCCGTGACGCAGCTTGCCCTTTATGCAGCCGAATACCGGCGCGGCAGCTTTGCGGTGAACGCACCGACGGATCACGTTGCACGAATTGGCGGGCAAGAACCGGAGAGCTTTGAAGCGATTGTGCGCAAACATGCAGCCGGCCAACCTGGGCTGGTAAAAAGCCCGCTGCGAAGCCTGGGCGCCATGGCCCGCTTTGCCAAGATCCTGGCAACCCGGCCGTTTGACCTGAAGCGCGCCGAAGCGGAGCGGGATTACGTACAGCTGTCCGCGCCGGTGTTCGCACAAGACGACGCTTCCTGGCGGGCAACACATCAATCAGCATCCATCAGCCTCCCCACGGCCCGCGTCGCTTGAGCCACTTTGAACCGACAAGGATTATCCCCTATGACCCCGCAATCAGAGCTCCTTAACCGCAACAAGGCGTTTGCCTCCAGTTTCGATAAGGCGGATCTGCCCATATTGCCGACACTGCAAACCCTCATCATCGCTTGCCTTGATGCCCGCACCGACCCGGCTCATCTCTTCGGGCTCGAACTTGGAGACGCCGTCGTAATCCGAAATACCGGCGGGCGGGTAACCCGTGCTGTAATCGAGGAGGTCGCGACCCTGGCGGCGCTGGTTCGCGCGGCAACAAATGGCCAGGAACCGAGGTTCAACGTCATTCTCATGCAACACACGCAGTGCGGCGCGCAAAGGCTGGCGCAGCCGGAAATGCAGGCAATGATGAAAGAAAAGATGGGCATCGACGTCTCGGAATATGCGATCCACGATCAAAGGTCCGACTTGATGGGCGATATCGACCGCCTCTGCGCGGCTGTACAGGTGCCCGGCGGGATCTCTATCTCGGCGACCCTTTATGATGTCGCAACAGGGCTGGTGGAGGAAATCGCTCCCGCAAAACCGCTTGAAGACTGGCGCGCCGAACGTGTCCTGGCTTCCGCGCCAACAAGCGCCTCGCTTTGAACCTTGCCTAAAACACCTATGCAACGTTTCTGAAAAACAAACGGGCGCGCCGATGGCGCGCCCGCTGCAAAACAGATGGACTGACCGGAACGATCAGTAGGTCATCATCGGGGCAAGGTCCTTGGCCTGATCGACCCACTTTGTGACCTGGGTCTCGCTCGGCACCTGGCGCACGAGACTCTTTTCGTCGTTCACTTCTTTCATTTTCGCGGCAAGGTTCGCGGCGTTGCGGTGCTTGAGTTCCTTGACGGTGTCCACACCGGCCGCTTCCAGAAGCTCGGAATACTCTTCGCCAACGCCGCTGATGCGCATCAGATCGGCCATGTTGGCCCATTTGAGGATGCGCTTGCCGTCAATGCCGGTTTCCTCTTCCAGCGCCTTGCGGCCCTTCGGGTCCTTCGCCCGCTCAAGATACGCTTCCGTTGTCTTGATGCCGATTTCGCCGAGTTTGGCCGCATATGTCGGGCCGATGCCCTCGATCTCATCGATGGAATAAGACATCCTCAATTCACTCCCGTTGCACCGGCGGCCGAACCCTGGGGCAGTTAGACGATCTGGCTCAGTCCCGGAATTTTCGCAATAACCTCATCAACAACGTCATCCCCGGCTTTTTCTTTAGCATAAGAGACGAGTTCTTTGACAAGCCCTTGTATTTCACCCATGCCGAGCCCCGCTTTGTTGAGCTCGTTGAGCGCTGCCATCGCCCCCATTGTGCCACCCATCATGTTGCCAAGGCCGCCCAGAAGGCCTCCGCCACTGGTTCCTGCCCGCGCGGCCAGAAGATCGGCAGCGCCCGGCAAAGCATCGAGCACCTGCTGCATTTTTTCTGCCGGTGCTTCCTTGTTCAAAAAGCCCAGGATAATCCCGAGACCATCCTCGGCCTGCTGCTGTTCGATGCCCGCTCTTGCCATGATGCGGCTGATTAGTTCTTGCATGTTGTCACGTCCTGAAGATTGCGCCGGGAACCTCCGGCAAGTTTGAAGTTGCCTCCCTATACAGGCTCGATGACAGCTTCGTCGACGGCATTTGGTCTAACACGCGCAATTTTCAAAAGACTGGGCTAGGTTGTTTTCGTAAGGGACGGATTCGGGGGACGAATGTGAGTAAGGACAGTCAAATTTTTGTTGGATACAGCGGCAAGGATGAAACGCTTTCGTTGAAACTGGCCAACCGCCACGGCCTGATTGCTGGGGCAACTGGAACCGGCAAAACTGTTTCGCTGCAGATCCTTGCAGAAGGATTTTCCAAAGCCGGAGTGCCGGTGTTCTGCTCCGATATCAAAGGGGATCTTTCAGGTCTCGCAGCAGCCGGCACCTCCAAGGATTTCCTGGAAAAGCGTGCCAAAGAAGTCGGGATCGACAAGACTTACGACTATGAGGCCGTACCGACGGCCTTTTGGGATCTGCTCGGCAAACAAGGCCACCCGATCCGCACGACCGTATCGGAAATCGGCCCCCTGCTCCTGGCCCGGCTTTTGGAGCTGAACGACACTCAGGAAGGCGTGCTTAACGTCCTATTTGAGCTCGCCGATGACGAAGGCCTGCTGCTCCTCGATCTGAAGGATTTGAGGGCCATGCTGACCCATGTGGCTGAGCGGGCCTCCGAGCTGTCCACCGTCTATGGCAACGTCTCGAAATCCTCGATTGGTGCCATCCAGCGGCGACTGTTGGTGTTGGAGCGTCAGGGTGGCGAGCACTTCTTCGGTGAACCGGCGCTCGACATCCGCGACTTCATCCGCACGGCCCCGGACGGCCGCGGCATGGTGAATATCCTGGCTGCCGACAAGCTAATGACGGCGCCGCGTCTTTATGCCGTGTTCCTGCTTTGGTTGCTCTCCGAACTCTTTGAAGAACTGCCTGAAGTTGGAGATCCGGACAAGCCGAAGCTCGTTTTCTTCTTCGACGAAGCGCATCTTCTGTTCAACGGCGCTCCCAAAGCGCTTCTGGAAAAAGTGGAACAGGTGGTGCGTCTGATCCGCTCCAAGGGGGTCGGGGTCTATTTCGTCACGCAAAACCCGCTGGACATCCCCGAGACTGTGCTGGCGCAGCTCGGCAACCGGATCCAGCATGCCCTGCGCGCGTTCACGCCGCGCGATCAAAAGGCGGTGCGGGCGGCAGCCGAAACCTTCCGGCCCAACCCGGATCTTGATACGGAGCGTGTTATTACCGAACTTGGCGTTGGCGAAGCACTGGTCTCGACACTCGAAGGCAAGGGCATTCCCTCCATCGTTCAGCGCACGCTGATCCGGCCGCCCTGTTCACAACTCGGGCCAATCACCCAAGCGGAACGAAGGACCTTAATCCAGTCCAGCCCCGTCTTCGGGCTCTATGAGCGTCAAAGAGACCGGGTGTCTGCCTATGAAGTCCTGATGAACCGGGCCGAAGAGACCCAGCGGATGGAACAAAGGCAGGCGGAAAAGGACGATAAGTTCGCGGAAAAACATGGCGAGCCGCGCCGCACGCGGTCGGGTTTTCAATTGCCGGATTTTGGACGTGACGACCGTCCGCGCCGGCAGAGCCGCCAGCGGCGGACGCAGCGGCGCAGCCAGCGAGACACGGCTTTCGAAGCCGGTTTGAAGTCAGCTGCCCGAAGCTTCGGTACATCGCTTGGACGTGCCCTCGTGCGCGGTCTGATGGGATCCTTGAAACGCGGCAATTGATAAGAACGGAGAAACGGCGATGGCGTCCCCGGAACTGCTGATCGAGCAGCGTGCCTTGACCGTCGGGAAATGGTCGAACCTGTTCATGGCGTTTGCCGGCATTCTGGCATCCTGGCTGTCCCGCTCGGACGCCATGCTCGTGGATGGGCTTTATTCGGCCGTCAACTTCGTTTCAGCGATTGCTGCTGCGCGGATTGGCGCGCGCGTCGGTCTACCCGCCACCCGCAGCCGCCCCTGGGGGCATGACTTCGATGAGGTCCTTTATGTTACCTTCCGCAGCCTCATTCTGATTGGCATCCTGGTGTTTGCAGGTTTTGTCTCGGGAACCAAGATCTGGACGTTTTTCACTGGCGGCGACGTGCCGGAACTGGTCTTCGGACCGATAGTCATCTACTCGGTAGTCATTGTGGCAATCTGTCTTGCCCTTGCCTTCAATTATCACCGCGCATACCGCAAGACCGGCCAGCGCAGCGCGGTGCTGAAAACCGAATCCCGGGCCGCCATGATTGACGGGGCCTTGAGCGTCGGCACTGGCGCTGCACTCCTGTCTCTGCCCTTCTTGCAAGACACGCCTTTTGGACCTTATGTGCCGATTGGCGACGCGGTGATTGTGGTGCTGCTGATCCTGGTGATCATATGGCAGCCACTCTCTTCGTTCCGCTCCACACTGGCCGACCTGTCCGGCACCAGCGCGCCACGAAAGACTTACTCAAAGGTATCCCGCGTTGCCCGCGATCTTGCAAAAGAACACGGTTACAAGCTGCATCGGGTTGCGGTGCTACAAGCTGGGCGCATGCATTATGCCGCCATCTACATTGATCCGCTTAAGCCCATCGAGGCCCATGACGTCGACCTTTTCAAGGACAAAGTATCGGGGCGGCTTGAAGACGTTGTCGGGCCAACCCGCGTGGAGGTGATGGTCACCGCCCGCAACGGTCTCAAGACTTCCCCAGCGGCGGCAAGCGCTTAAGGAAAACGCATTGCGCCCCGCCCGATCTTGTGGCCTTTTATGCCCTTCTCAAGGCCGCTTGTGAGCCGGCCTTTCACATCCTGTTTCATAATTTAAGGACATGTCATGAGTTCCATCGACAAGGTATTGGCGCGCATTGATGCCGACCTGGACAACAGTCTCGATCGCCTGTTTGAACTCCTCAAAATCAAGTCCATCTCCACCGACCCGGAATTCAAGGCTCCGTGCCGGGAAGCTGCCGAGTGGCTGGCGAAAGAATTGAACGACATCGGGATTGAGGCCTCCGTGCGCGATACGGAAGGCCATCCGATGGTCGTCGGACACCGCAAATCCGGTAAGCCTGGTCCGCATGTTCTGTTTTACGGCCACTACGATGTCCAACCGGTCGATCCGCTGAACCTTTGGAACCGGGATCCGTTCGACCCTGCGATCGAAACGAAGGAAGACGGGACCAAGATCATCGTTGCGCGCGGAGCTGCCGATGACAAGGGCCAGCTGATGACCTTCGTGGAAGCGGCCCGCGCCTTCATCGCTGAAACCGGAGATCTGCCGGTCGATGTATCCATCCTGTTCGAGGGCGAGGAAGAATCCGGCTCTCCGTCCCTGCATCCGTTCCTGGAAGCCAACAAGGACGAACTCTCCTGCGACATGGCGCTGGTGTGTGACACGGGTCAATGGGACGCCGATACTCCGGCGATTTCCGTCATGCTGCGCGGCATGGTCGGCGACGAAATCATCGTCAGGGCTGCCAGCCGGGACCTGCACTCCGGGTCCTATGGCGGGTCGGCGCAGAACCCGAACCACATCGTTGCCAACATCATTGCAGGCCTCCACGATGAGAACGGCAAGATTACGTTGCCAGGCTTTTATGACGGCGTCATCGACATGCCGGAAGAGGTCACGGCGATGTGGGACAAGCTCGGCTTTGATGTCGAGGAGTTCCTCGGCGATGTCGGCCTGAAATACCCGCGCGGCGAAAACGACCGCACCCCGCTGGAGCACCTGTGGACCCGCCCGACCTGTGAGGTCAACGGCATGTGGGGCGGCTACCAGGGCGCTGGCACGAAGACTGTCATTCCGGCCGAAGCCCATGCGAAATTCACATTCCGCCTGGTCGGCGATCAGGATCCGGAAAAGATCCAGGACGCGTTCCGCGCCTATGTCCGCTCCAAGATCCCGGCAGACTGTTCGGTCGAATTCATCTCCAAGGACGGCAGCCCGGCGCTCCGGCTCGACTTCGCGATGCCGGTTCTGGAGAAAGGCAAAAAGGCCTTGAAAGATGAGTGGGGCAAGGACGCAGCGCTCACCGGTATGGGCGGGTCCATTCCGATTGTTGGAGATTTCAAGCGGATGCTCGGCATGGATTCCTTGCTGATCGGCTTCGGCCTTGAGGACGACCAGATCCACTCGCCGAACGAAAAATACAACCTCAAGAGCTTCCACAAGGGCATCCGGTCCTGGGCGCGGGTTCTCGATGAGCTTGCAAAGGACTGAAGTTGAGCTCAAGTCTCCGGCCGCCAAGTGGCGGCCGGAATTCCCAGTTCGGAGAAAACCATGAAATCGATTTGCGTGTTCTGCGGGTCAAGTTACGGCGCGCTGGAAGACTACAACGACGCGGCAAAAGCAACCGGCAAGGCCATTGCCGAAAAAGGCATGCGGCTGGTCTATGGCGGGGCGCGGGTCGGCTTGATGGGAAGCGTTGCCGATGCAGCTCTGGAAGCTGGCGGCGCGGTGATCGGCGTTCTTCCGCATTCGCTAAAGGAAAAGGAGATCGAGCATCAGGGGCTGACCGAACTGCACCTCGTCAAGTCCATGCACGAGCGCAAGGCCATGATGGCGGACCTGTCAGATGGCTTTATTGCCTTGCCCGGCGGCGTCGGTACGCTGGAAGAGATCTTTGAGGTCTGGACCTGGGGTCAGCTGGGCTACCATCAAAAGCCCTGCGGATTTCTCAACATCAATGGCTATTACGATCACCTGATTGCCTTCCTGGATCATCAGACACAGGAAGGCTTCACCAAGAACGAAATGCGGAACATGGCGCAGATCGCGGGCGCGCCAGAAGACCTCATTGCGCTGTTTGAACGATATTCTCCGCGATCGACACCCAAGTGGATCAAGAAGGACGAAACCTGAGATCACCAGCCCGTCTGCCGGTTCGGATGATTGAGACAAAATGCCCTGTGAAGAGTGTTAAAACTGACGAGCGGATGGTTTCCTCGATCCCATTGGTGATGCTAAAACCCGCGTCGTGAAATTGCCTGTTCCCATGGCCGATGGAGTATCTTGTTTATGCGTTCGCCGATTGTTGCGTTCCTTCTGATTTCCGCTTTTCTGACCACAGCCTGTACGCCGTCTGCGGACCTTGCAGCCCCGGAAGCTGCGTTCCGGACATCCAATGTCACCCTGTTGCAAATCACCGAAGACCGGGTTGGCGGCATCACCGCAGAAACGGCTTATGCACCAAAAGCGATTGAGGCCTCCCTTCCCGGCTTTACCACCGAGGGCATTCAGACCGCTGTTGAAAACAACACAGAATGGGCATTGGCCGCCTTCAACACTGACGGTTTTCAGGTCTTGCAGGTTTTCAAGGGACAGAATGGCAAGGTGCGCACCGTTCACGGTGTCACCCACCATTTGCAGGGCCCTAATGGCGAGCGCATCGGAATGACCTTCGCGGAGATCGGCACCGCGCGCGCTGACTGTCGCATCGGGCGCAACTTGTGGCGGGGTATGGCAATCTGCGAGTCAACCGGCCATCCGAATGTCGAACTGGTCTACGCCATACCGGGATACACCGGTCCGTTCGATGTGCTGCCACCAGCCCAGGAACTGTTCGACGCGCAATTGCAGCGCATCCTTTGGACACCAAAGACCTAGGTTCGGACTCTAAACGAACTGGCTTGCGGAATGCTGCAGCCTTTGCGGCGAGCATTCCTCGTCCAAACGTTGCTGGTGACCTTTGCTGATTCTTGGCGTAAAGCCATGGTCCTATGACTCATAGGACCTTACCCGATCCAAGGCACCTTGCCGGACAATTGATATCAGGCAACCGGGCAGCGCTTGCCCGCGCAATCACGCTTGTTGAATCCAAAAAACCGGAGCACCGCAAGATCGCCCGGGAACTGGTGCAGGAAGTCCTGCCTCGGACCGGCAAGGCGCTTCGCGTCGGCATCACCGGTGTTCCAGGCGCCGGGAAATCGACCACGATCGACACCTTCGGGTCCAATCTCACGGCAGCTGGCCACAAGGTCGCGGTTCTGGCAGTCGACCCGTCGTCCACACGCACTGGGGGCTCTATTCTCGGCGACAAGACCCGGATGGCCCGGCTTGCCGTCGACCGGAATGCCTTTATCCGGCCGTCGCCGTCCGCTGGCACTTTGGGCGGCGTTGCAGCCAAAACACGGGAAACGATGCTCCTCTGCGAAGCTGCCGGTTTCGATGTCATTCTCGTCGAAACCGTTGGCATCGGGCAATCGGAGACAACGGTTGCCGATATGGTCGATTTCTTTCTTGTGCTGATGTTGCCTGGAGCGGGCGACGAGCTCCAAGGCATCAAGAAGGGCGTCCTTGAAATCGCCGATATGATTGCCGTGAACAAGGCGGATGGCGATGGCGCCACCAGGGCAAGAGCTGCAGCCTCTGACTACCGCGCCGCATTGCATATTCTGGCTCCGAAAACGCCGACCTGGAGCCCGCCTGTGATCACGATCTCCGGGCTTGCCAATGAAGGTCTGGACCATATGTGGGAGCAGATCACGGTTTACCGCGAACGCATGACCGCAAGCGGAGAATGGCAAAAACGCCGTGCAGACCAGCAAGTGTCGTGGATGTGGGATACACTGCAACAACGCCTGATGGAATCTCTGAAAACAAATCAGAAGACCGCCAACCGGCTGAAGACCTTGGAAGCAGATGTGCGCGACGGCACAACCGCCGTGTCCGTAGCCGTTGATGAACTATCCACCCTTATGGGCTTAAACGATTGATTTAATTTATGAAGAATACTCAAAAAACGATACTTGTAACCGGTTTCACCCCCTTTCCAGGGGCCCCTGTCAATCCGACGCAACTCCTTATGAAACGGCTCCCGAAGCGGCTCGGAGTGCATCAGCACGGCGTCGCCTATCACTTTGATGTCCTGCCGACGACATGGGAGGCCCGCTCAAGCGTTACGGATGCGCTGCGCCGGGAAGTCCAGCCAGATGCCATCGTGCATTTCGGCGTTGATGGCACCCGGAAGGATATCAACGTGGAGAACCGTGCGGTTAACAAGGCCATTCAAGTCCGGTTCGACAGCGCCGGAAAAGGCCCCGGAAATCCGGAGCTCGACCCGAAGGGCGAACGTGCGCGTACTGCAACTCTTCCCGCCGGACATCTGGCCACAGCGGCGCGGCAATCGGGAGCCTCAACAAAGGTGTCTCAGAATGCGGGGACGTACCTTTGCAATGCCACGCTGTGGGATTCCATCGGGTCCGGCATCCCGAGCATTTTCGTCCACGTTCCGCCGCTGCCGCGGACGAGATGGGATCCACGCCCGTCCCTTGCCTTGGTTGAGAATGCTGCGGTTAGCCTGCTGCAGGAACTCGCCCGCCGGATGCGGTAATACCGGCAATCAGGTTTTCGGCTTGCGTGACGCAATCCCGCGCCATTCGGCCAGCGAGACCGGCGCGTCCCAAAACACGCATTCCAAAGTAAAGCGCCAACAGGGCCCGCGCTGTTTCTCCGGCGCGGTGGCCCGCACGATCTGACGGGGTCAAATCATCTTCCAGGGCTTTTTGAAAGGCCGCTTCCAGCCGCAGGGCCATAGCCTGCAACCTCTGTTCGATCTCCCCGCCTTGCGCTCCCTTGTCTGCCATGGCGTTACATAAAAAACAGCCGAGCCGATCGCCGTCTGTCTCGGCCATGTCCGCGATTTTTGTCAGAAGGCTAAGGATGCGGTCCCGACCGGACCCGTTTTCGGGGTTACCCAAAAAAGCAACCGTCGAAGACACGACCTGTCGATCATAGCGGTCCAGCGTTGCCAGATAGACCGCGTGTTTGTCCTTGAACGCCTTATAGAACGATCCCCTTGTGATCTTCATGGTCTTCAGAAGACGGGCAAGAGACGCTTCCTCATAGCCAAGGTCCCAGAACAGGCTCATGGCACTGTTCAGTGCTGCATCTGTCTCAAATTCCCTTGGTCTTGCCATCGGTTTGGTCAGCCTCCTTTAGCTGCCTTCCAAACATCGGCACCTTTCGGGCGGTTTGCAAGGATGATCGGGTACCGATCGCCAGGACACCATCGTCTTTAAGGTGTGTGCTCTCAGGATTTCACAAACCGCTCACCGCTTCGTGCTTTGCAGATGATCACCCGAGTTCCCAATTTAGATCCACCGGTGAGGGCAAATTTTTTTGATAAGTTTGGAACCATTTGGTTCCTTATTTTCGAAACGAACTCCCTTGCCGATTACCCTGTCTTTCCTTGGAGTTTATAAAACATGTTTGCTAATCTGATCCGCGGCACCGTTGCTGCTGCTGTTGTTGCCGGCACTCTCGTATCCAGCGCCTTCGCTGCAGGTGTTGATGTCAACGCAACCGTCACCGGCCTGGCCCTGCGCGGCGTTGACCCAGTGTCCTATTTCACCAACGGCGCTCCGAAAGATGGCGATTTCTCCATCACGTCGGTCCACAACGGTGCGACCTACCGGTTTACCTCTGAAGAAAACAAAGACCTTTTTGAAAAGAACCCTGAGAAGTATCTGCCGCAATACGGCGGGTTCTGTGCCTTCGGCACCGCGATGGGCGTGAAGGTAGATGGCGATCCGGACCTCTGGAAAATCGTTGATGGCAAGCTTTATCTGAACCTGTCCGAAAGCATCCAGGAGCGTTGGAACAAAGATACGGCCGGCTTCATCGAAAAAGGCGACGACAAGTGGACTGAAATCGAAAACGTCGATCCGTCCGAGCTGTAATACCTAAAAAGCAAGAACTTACGACAGGCGGAGATGGCCTCATCTCCGCCTTTCTCGTCCCTGCACTTCCCGGCCGGCCAATCAGCCTGTTTAGCTCAAGGCAGTTGTCCTACGGCTCAGTTCTCCCGCGTGCTCATGGAGAAAATGCCGAAGCGCCATGAACAGTTCCTTCGCATGGGCCTTGTCCCCACGATCAAGGGCGTCACGAATGTCATCCTCAATCATGCGCACAATCTTATCCGCGCCCTTTGGTTGATGTAGAAGATAAGCACCCAGTGCTGCCGCCGCGATTTCGCTGATATGTTCGTGTTCGGCAAGCACAAGGATTTCAGCCTCGTCCAGATCGGACATGCCGATACAGTCCTGAATGGTAATCATTATCGGATCCTCCACCCATAGCCGGCAAAGAATATCAAACCGCACAAAGTGCGTCAAAATCAGGAACATCACGCATTCGGCACACTGCTTGCTCTTTTGAACTCCAAAACAACTCGATTTTCCGTTTTGGAGCTGATCCGTGCCAAAAGACGCCAGAATATGCCCTAAGCCTGCCCTGACCAGCCGTCGGGCGTTCCTTGCTGGGACAGCTTTGTGTCTTTCCGGCACAGCTGCTGGAGCTTCAATGGATGTTGCGGATCTGCGCGGCTCGATCGATTCCGCTGATCTTGGTTTGATCCCCAACGCCACGAATGACCAGACCGCGCAGTTTCAAAATGCCGTCAACCGGGCAGTCGAACGCGGCCGGGCCCTGTTTCTGCCCGCGGGCACCTATCCAGTGGCAAACTTACGTCTGCCGTCCGGCACATTGATTGTCGGTGTTCCGGGCCGGACGCGCCTTGTTTACCAGGGCGGCGGCGGCCAGCTCATCCGGGCAGAAGGGGTCAGCAACATCGGCCTTACCGGAATTACGTTTGATGGAGCGAACCGCTCCATTGGCGACTTCACGGACGGTCTCCTGCATTTCATTGGCGTCCGCAATCTGGCGATCGACGAATGCGAAGTCGCCGGGTCAACCAAATCCGGGCTCCTGCTCGACCGGTGCTCCGGCCGGATCGAGAATTCCCGGATATCTGGGGCTGCCGAAGCCGGTATCCGCTCTAATGAGGCTACCGGCCTCTCCATCATCGGCAACACCGTAACGGACTGCGCCAATGGCGGTATATGGATCCATCGCTGGCAGGACGGTGAAGACGGTACGATCGTCTCCGGTAACCGGGTTGAACGGATCAGTGCACGCTATGGCGGCACCGGTCAGTTCGGCAATGGCATTAACGTGTTTCGGGCGGCCGGTGTTGTTGTCTCCAATAACAGGGTCGCCGACTGTGCCTTTTCCGCGATCCGCTCCAATACCGGATCCAACATCCAGATCATCGGGAACTCCTGTTTGCGGTCTGGTGAGACCGCCATTTACAGCGAATTTGGTTTCCAGGGTGCGGTGATCGCCAACAACATCGCGGACGGCGGCACCATTGGAATATCCATTGCCAATTTCGCTGACGACGGGAGGCTCGCTGTTTGCTCCGGAAACCTTATCCGGAACATTAAGGACACAGGCCCTTATCCGCCCGATGTCGCCGGGTTTGGGATCGGGATTGCCGCCGAAGCCGATACGACGATAACCGGCAACGTCATTGAGGGCGTTCCGAAATACGGCATGCTGCTCGGCTGGGGCCCGTATATGCGCAATATCATTGCATCACAGAACGTCTTGCGGGACTGCAACATCGGGATTGCAGTAAGCGTTGCCGACGGCGTCGGGCCTGCGGTCATTACGAACAACATCGTTCAGGGCGCCAAGCAAGGCTCCATCAATGGGTTCCGCTGGCTTGAGCGGGCGACGGGTGAACTCAACGGCACGTCCGAATTCTCCAATTTGACGGTGCACAGCAATCAGATCTGGAGTTGAGTGAGGGCATAAAGGCGAGTTTCACGCAGGGGTTGGAGAGCCTTCACCCGTGGTTTTATCCTCCAGTGACGGCTCATACACCACCACACAATTTCGTCCGTTTGCCTTTGCGCGGTACATAGCCAGATCGGCCCGGCGCAGAACCATCGATAGTGCCCGGTCTTTTTCCAAAACCGGACTGATCCCGAAACTTGCTGTGTAGTTGAGTTTGTGACTGGACACCGACCTTTCCAAAAAGGCCTGACGCAGTTTCTCTGCAACATTCTGGCCGCCTGATACGGTGGTATTGGGCAAGAGTACTGCAAACTCTTCCCCACCAATCCGACCAAACAGATCATAGTTGCGAACGAAGCCCATCGTCACCGCAGCACAATCCTTTAGGATCCGATCTCCAATTTGGTGCCCATAGGTGTCGTTCACTTCCTTGAAGTGATCCAGATCGAACATGATCACGCAGGCATCCTCGCCGCCGCGAATGGCGCGATTCAGTTCCTCGTTTCCACGTTTCAAGAAAACGCGCCGGTTCGGAGCACCCGTCAAAGCGTCCGTCGACGCCAGTTCTTCGGCTTTCCTCTTGGCCTCTTCCAATTCGGCAGTCCGCTCACGGACCTTTTGGTCGAGCGTATCTTTGACATGTTCCAGATGCCGGACCTGCTGGCGAACCTGTTCGCGCGTTGCATGAAGGGTCAGGACCAGGACGCCAATCACTCCCAGCAGAAGCTGCGTGTTGATCAGGGTGGTGTTCCTGTCGATCCCCTGCAAAGGCCCTTGGCCCAGCGCGGTAGGGACAATGATGCCACCAATCAAGAACAACAATGCAAACGAGATATAGATCCGGCTGAGGCGCAAAGAGGCCCACATGAGCAAGACCGACAAGACCGCGAGTTCGAAACTCTGCATCAGTCCGCCGACATCACTCCAAAACGCGATGTAGATTGCGGACGTGATCAAGAGGAAGTTGGCGACTGTCTCGAAACCCGGCAACACGCGTTCTGTCTTGTCAGACAGATAAACAGCAAGCGCAAACGGTGTGATTGCCAAGACACCAATCGCATCGCCGGTGAACCAGGTCGCAAATGTATTGCCATAGTTTTGCGCATCAATAAGACCGGCTGCCAACAGCCCCGACACGCCAATAAGGGCACTGACTGCCGCACCGCCTGCAACACCAATCACCAAAAAGGCGGACGCAGAAGAGACACTCTGGAACATTCGAAAGGGGCGGAAATAGCGATGCAACACGATGCTGCATCCGACCGATGCCAATACATCGCCAATGCCATTTGAGATGCCAGCGAGGAGCACCTGAACAGCCGAACCAAACGATGAAAAATCAGCATAAGCCCAGACGTTGCCCAAGAATGCACCCAAGATCACACCCGGCCAGATGTGCGGCCCGCGCAGAAGTGCCCAGGTGAGCATCAAACCGGATGGCATCCAGACCGGTGTAACATTGCCTGGAGGAATAGCAAGCGTCTGCCCCAACCGAGCAGTCAGGACATAAAGCCCTGCCACCAAGGCTATTTCACTGATCCGAAACCAAAAGGTCGGCACGCATATGTCTCCCCGGGACAAAGACCCCCACCGGTCCCCACCTGACGTAATCCCGAATACCTTTCAGTATTTTCGAATGCCAAAACCTTTCCATACGCAAAATCACGTATTTCACAGTCAATCGGAAAACCCGGGCCCCGATTGATCTAAACACCGGTTTCTCCAAAGCGGCAGACCCTGAGCAGCAGGATCTGCGCCTTGTTACATATGACAGTAATCCAGCGTTAGGCTGCTTTGCTGGCGAATCGCAAGGACAAGCAGGACAACCCACCATCCACTTTGCGCGCCTCGTGCGTTGGAAGAACAACCGTCTTGAAACCAGCGGCTTCGATGGCTGCAAGGGTTTTGGGGTAGCCTTCCGGCACCAAAACAACGTCGTTCACACGGATCACGTTGGCCGCATAGTCTTCCCCGTCCGGCACAACGACGACTTTCCGCTCGCCGAAGAACCCACTTTTCGCCATCACTTCAGTCGCCAGAATGACGCCCTCACCAAGGGTCGAGCAGGCAGTCTTAAAGTGGAGTACACCTTCCGGCGTTTCGCAGACCTCTGCGTTATAACCCCACTCTTTGAGGAGTTGTGCGAACGCGTCTGCACCTTCCCGGTTGGTGCGAGCAGAAAGGCCGATCAGGATCACATCGTCCAGCATCAGGATGTCGCCGCCATCAACGTAGCCGCTACCCGGCAATTCAACGACCTTGTCGAAACGTGCATCGAGCGCTGCCCGAATTTCCTTGCCTTCACCCTCACGGCTGACCGTACCCGGGCGCAATTGGATCGCACCTTCAGGAAGGCAGAAGGCGGGATCCTCAACAAAACAACTGTCCGGATAGGCTTCCAATTGAGGCAATACGTCGACGGTCAGCCCGGCATCTTGCAATGCCTTGACGTAAAGCTCATGTTCTGCGCGAAACGCGTCACCGCTGGGATCACCTGTGTCCACAGCCCGCAACCCGTTCGCGACACTGTCTGCCGGCTTGCGGGTGATAGCATGAGTGAAACGATAGGACAGACCGGCGCGCGCCACCATTTTGGAACTCCAATGACAATAACAAACAAAGACCCAGCCATTCGCAGAGCAAATTTGCAAGACGTGAATGCGCTGAAACAGTGCATCGATCGCGCCTATGCACCGGTAAAGGCAAGGCTCAGCGACCTGCCCGATGTTTCCGCAGGGTTAGAATCCGAGATCACAGACAACGTCGTTTATGTGGCTGAAACCGACGAAAACATCATCGGATGTGCGGTCTTGGCAGTTGATGGCGAGACGGCTCAGCTCGTCAACATCGCAGTCGACCCGGAATACAGTGGACGCGGTGCCGGACGAAAACTCATAGAGGTGATCGAAACCTGCGCTCGGGACATGGGCGCGATAGAAATCCAGCTCGCAACGCATGTCGGAATGCCGGAAAACGTCGCACTTTACGCGCATCTCGGCTGGTTAGAGACCGGACGCTCTGGCAACAAGGTCCGGATGAACAGACCAGTCTAGGGCCGTGCACTGCCGCGTCAGTTGGCCGGCAAAGCCTCTTTGAGCATCTGAAGGAATTCGCTGCGCGGCCGGATAACACCTGCCTCCGCACCCCGGCGTGTCAGGACCGGCGGGTTGACCAGACTATCCAGGAGCTTTGCCTCGGCTTCATTCAGCTCCAGCATCACTTCGAGCACTGTTGCCATCATGACTTCGGCGGCCCGTGTCGCGCCGTCGTCGCACTTCAAGGCAACACCATATCCAAGCTCGGGGATCGAAGCGCAGAAAACGCCTTCCGCACCGGTCTTAACAAAGACACGTCCGCGGAAGCCTTCCATGACCTTGGTGCAGAAGCGATCCGCACCAGCGACCATGTAGGGCTCATTGATACAGGCGTCGAAAATGCGTTGCGCTGCGTCCTGGCGGAGCGGCTCCAGCCCCTCGCCCGTTCCGAAGGCCGCAAATGCGCGGGCAAAGCTGTTCAGCGGTGACGCGTAGGTCGGGATCGAGCATCCGTCGGTGCCGCAAACGTCTTCCGAAACAACATCGCCGGTCATTTGCTCCATCACGTTCCGGATTTCGCGTTGCACCGGGTGGGACGGCTCAACGTACCCTTTCGTTTCAACGCCCATGACCTTGGCAAGGCCAAGAAAACCGGCATGTTTTCCCGAGCAATTGTTGTGCAGCCCGCAGGGTGTTTCATCGGCCAGAATGAGTTTTGCGGCGTCCTCCATCCGCTTTGGCCACTGAGGCCCACATTCCAGATCATCCTCGTTGAGACCCGCCTTCATCAACATGACACGCGCGGAATTGGCGTGAACCTCCTCGCCATTATGCGAGGCGCAGGCAAGCGACAGTTCTGCGTCGCTGAGATCCAACGCCTCGGCGGCACCGGATTCCACAAGCGGGATGGCTTGCAGAGCCTTGATTGCAGAGCGCGGAAAGACGCGAGCCTCGAAATCACCAACACCGCACACCAACTTACCATCGGCATCAACAACCGCGACGCTGCCGCGATGCAGGCTTTCAGTCAGCTGGCCGCGGGTCACGTCCACAAGGGCAGGATTGGTCATCAAGGTCTCGTTTCGCTCGGTCTGAATTGATTGAGATTTTATGCGGATTCGGCGCGCGCCGCAGTCAAAAAGCGCGATAGGCGTTCCAGGGCCTCGTCAATCACCGTGTCCTGTTTGCAGAAGCAAAAACGGATGAAGCCGGTCGGCGCGTCCGAGCCATAAAACGCCGACACAGGAACTGCAGCAACACCAGCCTCTTTCACCAGGATCTCACAGGCTTCGACATCATTGTCACCCAACCCGGTCCCTGTGATCCCGCAGGTCAGGAAGTAGGTCGCCGCACAGGGAAGCACCTCGAAGCCCAGCGCGGAGAGGCCTTTTGCCATGCGGTCCCGCTTTGCGCTCAAATCATCTGCAAGTCCTTGATAGTAGCTGTCATCCTTGCCGATCCCATAGGCCACGGCCTTTTGCAGGTTCGGCGGAGTGGTGAACGTGGTCCATTGGTGGGCTTTCGCGATCGGATCCAGCATAGACGCCGGGCCGGTGATGTAGCCGACTTTCCATCCTGTCAAAGAGAATGTCTTGCCCGCCGAGCCGATCCGGATCGTCCGCTCGCGCATGCCGTCAAACGTCATCAATGGCCGGTGCTTATGGCCGTCAAACACCAGATGCTCGTAAACTTCATCGCAGATTGCATAGGCATCATGCTGTTTGCAGAGGTCTGCGATCAGACCAAGCTCGGCGTCTGAGAAAACCTTGGCAGTCGGGTTCATCGGGTTGTTGATCAAAACGGCTTTGGTCTTGTCCGAGAACGCAGCTTTCAGAGCGTCTTCATCCAGATGCCAGTGCGGAGGGGTCACACGGACACGAACCGCGATGCCACCTGCGCGTTCCACCAGCGGAAGATAACAATCATAAAGTGGTTCGATCAAAACCACCTCGTCCCCCGGAGAGACAAGCGACATGATCGCATCTGACAGGGCCTCGGTTGCCCCTGATGTCACAAGCACTTCGGTCTGTGGATCGATCTCGAGGCCATAAAATCGGTTGTTGGCATCGGCGACCGCCTGCCGCAACTCCGGCAGCCCGAGCATGGGCGGGTATTGGTTCGGCCCATCCATCAAGGCTTTGGCGGCGGTCTCCCGAATGTCTTCAGGTCCGTCGACATCTGGAAACCCTTGACCGAGATTGACAGCCCCATGCGCCATCGCAAGGCGCGACATGGTTTCAAAAACAGTGGTCTGAATGCCGGTGAAAACCGGATTGGTCGACTTCATGATATCCCCAATGTTTGCTCCGGCTTGTTTAGTCTGAATTGGCCGGACCGTCGAGGCCTTCATGGGCAAACCGAACACCGCGGATATTTGACAGCCTAGAGCCGTCCCCTTCAGATGGTTCTGAACGGAATCGGCGTAGGTCGGGCCCAAAACGGTGGCCCAACAGCTTGGGTCGGTTGCGTCAGGTTGTTGAGGTAGAAATGTTGAAGTTTGTCCACCGCCCTCTGATACGCGCCCTCAAAATTGCCGGGTTCACGGTTCTTGGCGGCATCGTCGCGATCATCGCTGTTGCTGTCTTCTATTTGAACAGCCTGTCGGATCTGGAGCCCTGGCACACGGTCCACCTCGACGAGGATTATACGGCAGACAGCCCCGTCAGCTCCTTTACCGACTACCTTGCCATGGAGGACCGGCTGTTTGCCGAACTCCAGGACGAGTTGATCTCCAAACTCAGTTTCGGCCCCAAGGATGAAGTCAATCGTTTCCAGCCTGACAGCGTTTCAAATCCGCTGACCTGGCCGCGGAATTGGAACCGGTCGTTTCTATTTGAAACCGAAAGCCCCACTGCCTCCGTCCTCTTGCTCCACGGAATGTCGGATTCCCCCTACAGCCTGCAAGAGGTAGGACAATCCTTGCACGAAGCCGGAGCCAACGTGCTCGGACTGCGTCTGCCGGGACATGGCACGGCCCCGGCCGGTCTACTGGAAACCAAAGCTGAGGACATGATTTCCGCGACCGCGCTCGCTGCCAAGCATTTGAAGGCGATGCAACCGGACAAACCGCTTTTTGCCATTGGCTACTCCAATGGCGGCGCCCTTTCGGTCGTGCACGCACTCCGGCAGTTGGAGGACCCGTCTCTTGCAAAGATCGACCGGATTATCCTCTTGTCCCCCGCAATCGGGGTCACACCGGCTGCGGCCTACGCGCCAATCGCCATTCAGCTCGGGCACATTCTGGGTGTCCAGCGTCTTGCCTGGAGTTCTCTCGGACCGGAATACGATCCATACAAATACACGTCCTTTGCCATCAATGCCGGCTATGTCACCCACCAGCTGACGATGGAAATCCGATCGCGCATGGACACGGCCACCGCGGATGGATCGGTTGCCGCACTGCCACCAATCCTTGGCTTTTCATCCGCAGTCGATGCGACGGTGATCACCCGGGATATGATTTCAAATCTCTATGCCAAGCTGCCTGAAAACGGATCGGAACTGTTTTTGTTCGACACAAATCAGTTTCTCACAAGACGTCCGTTGCTCTCCGATGATGCGGCAGATTTTCTGGACCCGCTTGTGACTGACACAGCCCGCACCTACACCTTGCGCGTTATTACCAATGAAACGCCATCGGACCGAAAGACAGTCTTGAACACTTATGTTCCCGGCACCAATGAACCGGCTGTACAACGCCTTGACCTCTCCTGGCCACCGGGCGTTTTCTCCCTTGCGCACATCTCGCTACCGTTCTCCGCGGAAGACCCGCTCTACGGAATAATCCCGCAGCCGGAGATTTCCAGGCTTCAATTGGGAGCACTTGCGCTGCGCGGAGAACGCGGGATTTCGGAAATTCCAGCCGGTGACATGCTGCGCATGCGGTGGAACCCGTTTCATTCTATCTTGATGTCGGAAACACAGAGATTTCTGGGTCTCACTGTTCAACGGCGGGACTAGATGCGTTGGGATCTAGCGCTCCATTGAATGTGTCACCAGGGTTCTGCCCTCTTTTAACTCCGCTAGAATCCACTCGATCCGCGGAACAAGCGCGCGATGGCGCCGATTTAGGTAGTGATAGAATTCGACTGAACGAAGCTGCTTTGATCCCTTGTAGATCCGCCCATTGCCAACGGTTTGCATGACGGTATCACCGGGATTTTCCGCAGCGATCACAATGTCCAAGCGATCCAACACCAACATCTTGAACAGCATGTCAGGACTTTCAACGGGCGTGACGTCCGGGAGTTTTGCAGTCATGCGCTGCGCAAACAGTGCACCATCGACATACCCGACCCGGTAGCGGCCCATCTCGTCCAGCGCAAGACCGGCCAGTTGCGGATCATTTGTATAAGCATAGATGGGGAGGGAAATAACCGGGATCTCGACCCGGACAATCTCGGTAAAGTGGTGACCGACCTGCCGGATTCTCAGCAATTCACCATCCGCTGCGCCGCTTTCAACTTCCTGAATAGATCGGTTGGGGGTGAGGTAAAGCACGGAAAACTCTACACCAATCGCCGCGTAGACCTCACGGAGTAGCCTCAGCCCCTCCATATTGTGGCGCATCCCCTCAACGGCGGTGAACTTGAAGTAGGTCTCCGACGCGGCACGGTCTGGCAGCCCTATGGTCAGCGGCAGAACAACACAAACGGCCCATAGAAGTTTCTGCAAACAATCATTTCTTGTCACGCGCAGCTCCTCTCAAAGAGCCAAAAGGCGAACACTTAATACAATATCGCTTAAATTGCAGTATATGATTTTTTCTACCTTGCGTAAATTTCCAATATATCCCTGTTAGCCACCGGCAGGCTCGGCGCGCATAGAATTTTCATTTAACATTCCCTTCATGGGGCCCTCTTATGGTTTTCACCAATATGGGTCACAACCGGCAGCTTCCGCCGGGCTCTCATTCCGGAGGATAAATTATGCTTGGCGTTATCATCGGCTTGGTCGCCATCGTGCTGGGAGCCAGCGCCTTGCTCAGACGGGGAGGTCCGGCTGCCGGCAGTTCCCGAGTGTCAAAGATCCTTACAGGAAAGCCAGTCGGCGTTTTTCTCGTGCTCATCGGCGGCTTCATGCTGATGTCGACGTCTTTCGTCTTCGTCGATGCAAACAGTGTTGGCCACCTCAAGCGCATCTATGCATTTAAAGAGCTGCCCGAAGGCCGGATCATCGCGCTTGAGGGCGAAAAAGGCCCGCAAGCCCAGATCCTCGGACCCGGCTTTCATTTCATTCCGCTGGTCAGGGTGCTTTACGATTTCGAGGAATGGGATGTCGTCTCCATTCCGGAAGGATATTACGGTCAGCTCACCGCGCTCGACGGGGCGGCCATGCCCTCAGGCATGTTCATGGCGCCTGCGATCTCCGATTCAGAAGTCGGCGACATGCTCAAAGCCGAGAGTTTTCTGACAAAGGGGGGGCTTCGAGGTCCCCAGGAAACGGTTCTGAAGCCGGGCCAATACCGCTTGAACCGGTATCTCTTTGACCTGCGGCTCGATGAAAACACGAATGCCACCATCATCCCGGCAGGGCATGTGGGTGTGGTCAAATCGAATGTCAGCCAACCCGGGATCAATTGTGTAGAAGAAGAAGTCTCAGCCTCAACAGCCTCGCGCGAAGCGTTGACCGTTCCGCTGGTTCCGCGCGGCTGCGTTGGTATCTGGAAAGAACCCCTCTTTCCAGGCGCCTATTATCTCAACCGTCAGGCCTATGAAGTCACGCTGGTCGATACGCGGGTTCAGACCTGGGAATACAAGGGCGGATATACCAAACGCATCATCGACCTCTCCGTGGATCAGCAGGGTAACATTCAGCAGAACGAACGCTCCGTTCAGGAGCGCATTCCGGATGATGCAGCCGACCGGGCCGTCTACGTCAAAGTTGAAGGCTGGGATATTCCACTGGAACTCCGCGCGCTCGTCCAGGTTGACCCGACAAACGCGCCGGTCGTGGTTGGCTCGGTCGGCGGTTTGGGCGAGATCGAAAACCGGATTTTGACACCGGCAATCCGGTCGATCGTGCGCAACGTCGCGGGCGCGTCAATCCGGGTCCCGGACAAGAACGCTGATGGGACGCCGGTTGAACCGGCTCAGTTCACCGTGCGCCCGACACGGGTTCTGGATCTGATTGAAAACCGCGATGCGCTTGAGCAGACCATCGAGCAACAGATCAAGATCGAAGGCAACAAGGCCGGCGTGAACATCCGTGAAATACGGCTCGGTGAACCGGCTATCCCGCCGGAACTTCTGGTGTCCCGTCTCCGGGTTCAATTGGCCGACCAGCTCTCGACCGCCTATGAACGCGAAACGGACGCGCAGCAAAAACGGATCGAGACCGAGCAAGCCCGCTCAACTGCGGACGAGCAACCCCGTTTGGTCGAAGCCCAGATCGCTGTGCAAGTCGCCAACCAGCGCGAACAGGAGCGCGCAGCTCTCGGCCGGGCAGAACGGCAATATCTGGAGGAACTGGCCCGCGGTCAGCGCGCTCAAGTTGACGTTCTCGGCCAGGACCGGGTTGCACTCTTACAGGCACTGGAAAAGCTCCTGACATCGCTGGAACGCAAACCGGAGCTCGTCGGTCTCGTCGGCAAACTCGTGCCGAACACTGTTGTGGGTGGTGACGGTGCAGGCCTTGCTGGAGCAGCTGCTCTTCTGGGGGCCAGTATTGGTGGCAACCAGCCCGCACAGGCGGCCGGTGCAATCCGGCCATCTGGCCAATAAGCGCGGTCATCGCTGAATTGCCTGTGCCGCGATTGCCAGTGCGGGTGCACCTGTGCAAACGCCGTGTCAGACCTTATGTGTTGGAGAATGGCCAACCCCAAGAGTCTCGATCTGGCATGCTGACGCGGATCGCGCATAAGAACACGACACAAAACCCTGGTGGTTCGGCAGCGTTAAAGCGCGCCGAACAGACGGGTTTAAGACTTGCGGTTCTGTGCCGGACCCTTGCCATTGGCGTTTTCGCAGCTTGGTGGATCGGCGTCGGATTGATGGCCGGCACACCGATCGCCCCGTCCGCATACGCTATATTGATCGGGCTCACATTACTTGGGGCGACGACGTATTCCGTCGTTGGTACCCGGTATGATCAGTGGTGGCTGAAGTACGCGATCTATTCGGCGGACATCTTGGCAATCTGTGCCGTGTTTGCTCTGGTTCCGGTTCGGTCCGGTAGCGACATCCCTCAAATCTATGCCTTTAAGGCATGGGGGGTACACGTCTTCTTTCCGATCATTGCCATGGCCTGTCTATCCTTGTCATGGCGGCTTGTGTTGTGGTGTGGCGCTGTCGCCGTTACCGGTTGGGCAAGCGCCTTCACTTTTGTCATTCAGGACATGCCGCGCCGATTGGAGTGGGCCGACATGCCTCTCAATGCCGACGCGAACGACTACGCGACCTTGTTTTTGTCCCCCGACTTTGTCGGCACCGGCAACCGCATCGTGGAAAGCGGTATGGTGCTCACAACCGCTGGCATTCTGGCCCTTGCCGTTTACAGGGCACGCCGGGTGTTTTTTGCACAATTGGCCGCAGAAGAAGCCCGGGCAGGCGAACAGGCCGCTAGGGAACATGCAACAGGTATCCTCGGCAAATACGTTCCTGAAGCGGTGGCCTTGCAGCTGGTGAACGATACAAAGGCACTGGTCCCTCATGAAGTGGAGGGCGTGGTATTGGTGGCTGACATTGCCGGGTTTTCAGACTTCGCGTCCGGCAAACCCCCGACTGAGGTGATCGACCGGCTCAACACCTTTCTCGATCACGCGGCAACCTGCGTATCCCGGCACAACGGTGTCGTCATTTTGTTCACGGGCGACGGTTTGCTTGCCACATTCAACACGCCGATCCCGATGGATGAGCCTGAGAAAGCTGCGCTTGCCTGCGCGCACGACCTTGTGGCGCAAGCCCGCCGGCAGGACTTCGCCTTACGTGTTGGCCTTGCCAGTGGCCCGCTGGCGGCGGGCAGCGTCGGTTCCTCTGAGCGCCAGGCGTTCACTGTTTACGGGGAAACCGTCAACCGGGCGGCCCGGCTGGAAACATTGGGCAAGGACCTGAATGCTGCGATCATCGCCGACACCGGCGTTGCACAAACGTCAGATGAAATAGAACTGACCCTTTCAGGTGAACATCAACTCAAGGGCATTCCCGGCAGTTGGCCGATATGGACGTGGCGTCCGGACTGATCTGCCGGCGGACAGCAGAACAAACCTAATTCGCGCTAGGGTCGCCTTGACCGGTGATCATGGTTTCCAGAGCGGTCTCCACGATTTTCTCCAACTCACCACTGCCGCGCATCTCTGCCAGAATAGAGGCCAGTTGCGGTGAAAGCGCCGCATGCTTTTCATGCAGATAGTGAAACATCGGTTCCACCTGGAAGGGCCGCCCCAGAGGAACGACATTTGTCAGACCAAGTTCGGCAATGGCCAGCGCGCCATCGATTTGATCACTGACGACCGCATCGAGACGGCCAGCCGCCAGCAGACGAAAAAGCTCGATCTCCGATTGTCCAGCCCACAAGTTCTCAAAACCCTGTGTGAACTGTTCGGCTTGAACGATACCTTCCAGATAGCCCACACGCAGCTTCGCAAGATTTCCAGAAATTATCTGATCTTTGTCGGCGGCGCGCACATAGACGACCCCCTTCAATTCCATGTTCGGAACCGGCACCTGCACCAAGGTGGGATAGTGCTCTTTGACTGCACCAATACGGACAAGCTCGCCATCAACCTTGCCGCTTGAGGACACCACCAAAGACCTGTTTCCAGACGTTGGATAGATCTCAATCGGAATGCCCAAGCGGTGATAGGCTTGTGTCATGATGATCTCGACAATCTCGGTCAACGGCGAGTTTTCGATCGTCGAAATCACAAGCGTGTCCTGCTCTGCCTGAGAAGGAGCAGCCCAAACCAACACCACAAAGCAAAATGTATAGAAACGACACAACATGAACTGCGTATTCCGCCGCACCATTTTCTTTTCGTATAATAAGATTAAAAATCACAAAAAAGATAATGATTTCAAAATCCAATCTCTTGCTGAAATACTTCTTAAAATACTAGGCATTTCTTACAGGGAGCATTTGTTAAAACCGGTGGGTTCCCGCCGTTGCATGGTTGCCCGGCAGAGTGCGCCTTGCTGCGACGCAATATTTCCAGTAAAAGACAAGCAACTTGACTGAGGTCAGTCTGCCGTGGGGGGGCCAAACCGCGGCCCAAGACCTGCCAAACACACGCTAGATATGTTGGAGCCCGCCTTGACCGGACGAGCCGAGGCCGTTGCGCCTGTTCAATCGACAAAACTCGATGCCGCGCGCATCAAAACCGAACTCCTTGCCGGCCTGACCGTTGCACTTGCATTGGTGCCGGAAGCCGTTGCCTTTGCTTTTGTGGCGGGCGTCAATCCACTGGTTGGTCTCTATGCCGCTTTTTTTGTCGGTCTGATAACAGCCTGCATCGGCGGCCGCCCCGGCATGATCTCCGGCGCAACCGGCGCGCTTGCCGTCGTGATGGTCTCGCTCGTTGCCCAGCATGGAGTTGAATACCTCTTCGCCACCGTCGTGTTGATGGGGATCATTCAGATCGCCGTTGGCGTATTGCGCTGGGGCAAATTCATCCGCATGGTGCCGCACCCGGTCATGCTCGGCTTCGTCAACGGCCTCGCCATCGTGATTTTCCTCGCCCAGCTCGGCCAGTTCAAGGTTCCGGACGGCGCCGGCGGCCAGGAATGGATGACAGGCTCGCAGCTCTATCTGATGCTTGGCCTGATCGCTCTGACCATGGCTGTGATTTACCTGCTCCCCAGATTTACAAAGGCGTTTCCAGCACCACTTGCGGGCATTCTCGTTGTTTCCGGCCTGGTCTTGGGCCTGGGCCTGGACACCCGTTCGGTTGGGGATCTTGCGTCCATTGCCGGCGGCTTGCCGACCTTCCACATCCCGATGGTGCCGCTGACCCTTGAAACGCTGCAGATCATTCTGCCCTATGCCATCATTCTCGCTGCGATCGGCCTGATTGAATCGCTTCTGACGCTGAACCTCGTTGCAGACATGACCAACACCAAGGGGGGCGCCTCCAAGGAATGTGTTGCTCAAGGGACGGCAAACATCGTCACCGGCTTCTTCGGCGGCATGGGTGGCTGTGCCATGATCGGCCAGTCAATGATCAACGTGAAATCCGGCGCCCGCACCCGGATTTCCGGTATCGCTGCGGCGCTGTTCCTCTTGTCCTTTATCGTGGTCGCCTCTTCCCTGATCGAGCAGATCCCGGTTGCCGCGCTGGTCGGCGTCATGTTCATGGTGGTCATCGGCACCTTCGCCTGGACCAGCTTGAAGATCATGCACAAGATCCCGCTGACCGACGCGTTGGTGATGATCATCGTCACGGGCGTAACTGTTTATGCCGACCTTGCCGTCGCGGTGGTTGTCGGCGTGATCATCTCAGCCCTCGCCTATGCCTGGAATGCAGCAAGCCGCATCAACGCGAAAATCGGCAAGAGCAAGGAAGGCTGGAAGGTCTACCGCCTTGAAGGCCCGCTGTTCTTTGGTTCCACGACCGGATTTGTAGACCTCTTCGATCCGCAGAACGATCCGGAAGATGTGGTTGTCGACTTCATGGACAGCCGCGTCGTCGACCATTCGGGCCTGGAAGCGATCGATGCGCTGGCTTCCAAATATCTGGCGGCTGGAAAGCGCCTGCACCTGCGTCACCTGTCGCCTGACTGTCAGAGGCTTTTGAACAAGGCCGGCAATCTGGTGGAGGTCTCTGTCCTGGAAGACCCGGACTACGAAATCGCTGTCGATTACGGCCACACGTTCGACACGCCGGAAAAAGTAAAATAAGAAGCAATGCTTCGGACTGGCGATCGGTCCACCTGAATAGTTAGATAGAAACCCCGCAGGGTCATTGACCTTGCGGGGTTTCTTGATTCTAACTCGATGAGACAAGCAGCATGCAAACAAGAAAGACAAACCAGCACAGTGTCTCACGCCAAAAAGTTTCGCATAACACCGGCCCTGACAACTGTCTTGGGTCTGTTCGTTCTCTCGACAGCCGGCGCCGTCCTTGTTGTCCAGGCCGTCATTTCCAGAGACGTCGTGCGGGAGTTGGGTGGAGAGCTCATCGACAATGGCATGGACGGTCTGGAAGCTGCGGTTGCTGAACAGCTTTATGCGATCCGAAAGACTGCACGGTACACAGCGCGCGCGCTCGACATGGGGACGCTCAGTTTTGATGACACCGACAAGGTCGAACAGTACCTCTTCGGGTCTCTGGCTCCACTGGATTTTGTGTCCTTCTCGCTGCTGATTGACGCCGATGGCTCGGGGCTTATGGTCGATCGCGGTCCCGGCGATGGCACGCTTTTGTCCGAGACGTTTTCGGTGAACTTGGACGAACCGCTTGTTGCCCCGATCTTCAACCGGGCGCGCTCAACCTACTCCTCGTTCTGGAGCAAGCCGATCTTCCTTCCTGAACGCGACAACACGTACCTGCTTTACGTCAAACCGCTTCACGAGGCGGATGAGTATCTCGGTAGTATCATCCTCGGAATGTCCCTTTACCGGATGTCGGACATCACCCGGTACCTCTCGGACGACGACGTAACTGTTTTCCTGATGGAAGTTGGCACCACCGAGATCATCGCCCACCCAGGTCTCAACCATCATTTTGCAGATCTCAGCCCCGACAACATTCTGGTGGATGTCGACGATGTGCCCGATCCCTTTCTCGCCGGATTTTCTGAACTCAGGCAGATCGGCAACCGGACCTACGACCTGAACCCGCGCGACACGCTGTATTCCGGTTATGACGAGAACGGTGAAAAGCGGTTTCTCGTCCTGGAGGATGAAAATCGGCGGTTCCGGGGGCTGCCCGTGCGCATCGGCGTTCATTTTCCAGCGGATTTTCTGGAGCATTCCATAAACCAGCTGTCGAGCGCTGCGCTCACAGGCCTTGGCCTGCTTGGGATTTCGCTGCTGGGGTCGGGCCTGCTTGCACGCCGGATCTCGGTGCCTGTCAAAAGAGCGTCCGTCGCGGCAAAGGATGTTGCGGATTTGAACCTTGGGAAGGTGGAAGACTTGCCGCCAAGCACGATCCGCGAACTCGACGATCTTTCAAAAGGCTTCAATTCCATGGTCGCGGGCCTCAAGGCCTTTAACCGGTATGTTCCAACGAGCCTGGTCAAACGCCTTCTGCAGGAAGGCCGGACCGAAACGCCTCCGGAAGAGCGCGAGGTTGCAGTGCTCTTCACCGATATCGCGGGCTATACATCCCTCTCTGAGGGTATGTCCGCGGCCGAAACCGCCGATTTCGTCAACCACCACCTGTCTCTGATCGGGGCGGAGATTGCCAAACAAAACGGCACGATCGACAAATACATCGGCGATGCGGTGATGGCCTTCTGGGGCGCGCCGGAAACGCTCGACAATCCGGCAGGAGCGGCTGCCACCGCGGCCGTCGGCATTGCCGCCGCAATCCGTCAGGACAATTTGGAACGCGTCGAGCGCGGTCAAAAACCCGTGCGTATCCGCATCGGACTTCATATCGGCCCATTGGTTGTCGGCGACATCGGCGCGCCGGAGCGGGTGAACTACACGGTGATCGGCGATACGGTAAACATCGCCGCCCGCCTGGAAAGCCTTGGAAAGGAGATCGACCCGAACGCGGACGTGATTATCACGGCGTCATCAGAAGTTGCATCCTCGCTTTCCTACAACCTTGATCTTGAACCTATTGGACCGCACAAGGTAAAAGGCCGGGACGAACCGGTGACCGTTCTGCGGATCCTCCCGTAAGCTCAACACACATTTATAAAGCCCATTTTGATGTCAGATTTTCAGTCGTACGTTCTATGCACCTCTCCTCGAAGCGGAAGCACACTGCTTTGTAAAATGCTCGCCGAGACCGGTGTAGCAGGTCATCCGAAGTCCTACTTTCACAAACCGGATCTTGGAGATTGGGCGTCTTATCTTGGTGTCTCCCTCTCGGCAGAAACGGGTGAATTGGGCCAGATCAGGCTTCTTGTTGATGCCGCGATCGAACAAGGAACCGCGAACACAGGTCTGTTCGGACTGCGGCTCCAGCGGCACAGCTTCGACTTCTTCTTCCGCCAGCTCCGCACTCTTTGCCTGAATGAACCAACGGACAAGGATCGTTTAGAGGCCGTGTTTGGCCGCACCCTGTTCGTTCATCTCACACGGCCGGACAAGCTCTCCCAGGCGGTTTCTTACGTCAAAGCACAACAAAGCGGCCTATGGCACAGGGCCGCCGACGGCTCGGAGCTGGAACGTCTCTCTCCTCCTGCAGATCCGGTCTATGATTTTGCAGCATTGAAAGACTGCCGCGATCAATTCATTCAATTCGATCGGGATTGGAACGACTGGTTTGCCGAGCAGGCTATTGAGCCGCTTCGCCTGTCCTACGATGATCTGTGTGCCGACCCACAAACCGAACTCAAAAGGGTTTTGACCGCCCTCGACCTTCCGCCATCCGCTGCAAATCCTGTCCAGCCAGGCGTTGCCAAACTCGCAGACAGCATCAACGCAGACTGGATCAAGAGGTTTCAGGACCAGGCTGCTGCGGACTCCTGACCTGGGCTAGCCGGACCAGCTTAACAGCAAACCCAAGTAACCAAATGAAGACGCTGCGGAAGTCATTTTTCTTGACCGCTGCCGAACCCGCGCGTTTACTTCCAATTACGCCTGTCACCTGAGGTAATATCCGCCCATTTTTGAGGCGGCCAGGCACAGGCGCTTAGGGAGGAAAAGCATGACAGTCAGACCTGATCCGACGTTTTATGCGTCGCCAAAAATCGCTATGGAAGCCCCTGCGGAAACGCTCGCCTTCACTTTGATGCTGAGCCCGGATTTTTCGCAGCCCGACGGTCTGGCCGTCGTTGATGTCGATCCGAAGTCAAAGACTTACGGACAAATTCTGCACTCCGTTATGATGCCTAACACGGGCGATGAATTTCACCATTTCGGCTGGAACGCCTGTTCCTCCGCCCTCTCCCCTTTGACAGGACATGCGTTCCTGGAGCGCCGATATCTGATTATTCCCGGCATCCGGTCGAGCCGGATTTACGTCATTGACGTCAAGGAGCCGCTCAAGGCCAAGATCCACAAGATCATCGAGCCGGAAGAAGTCTTTGAAAAGACAGGTTACTCCCGCCCACATACCATCCATTGCGGCCCGGAAGGTATATACGTTTCCACCCTTGGCGGCGGCGGTGAGGACGGAACGGACGGGCCTCCCGGCATTTTCATCATGGACTGCCAGACATTCGAAATCATCGGCCGGTATGAGATCGAACGCGGCATCCAGGACAAACACTATGATTTCTGGTGGAACCTGCCGCGCGACTACATGGTCTCATCCGAGTGGGCGCTGCCGCCGCAATTCGAAAACGGCATCGTCCCGGAAGACCTACTTAGCAACAAATACGGCCACAAGATTCACTTCTGGGATCTGCGCGGCCGCAAGAACATCCAGACGATTGATCTTGGCGAAAACCACCAGATGGCGCTGGAAATCCGCCCTGCGCATGATCCAGTCAAGCAGTATGGCTTTGTTGGTGTCGTCGTCGATACGACCAATCTGGAAGGCGCAATCTTCACCTGGTGGCGGAACGACGATGGGACGTTTGAAGCCAAGAAAACCATCACAATCGCTCCGCAACCGGCCGATGCTGAAGATCTGCCACCATTGCTGGCCGGGTTCGGCGCGGTTCCGGCCTTAGTGACCGATATCGATCTCAGCCTGGATGACAAGTACCTGTATGTCTCGTGCTGGGGCCAGGGGGAAATGCACCAGTATGACGTCTCCGACCCGATGAACCCGAAACTGGCCGGCAAGGTCGAGATCGGCGGGATCGTCAAGAAAACCAAACATCCCAGCGGCAAGGATTTCGGTTACGGCCCCCAGATGGTTGAGATCAGCCGTGACGGAAAACGGGTCTTCTGGACCAATTCGCTCTACTCCACCTGGGATGACCAGTTCTACCCAGGCGAACGGGGTGCGGCGATGGTCGTTGCCCACGTTCAAGAAGGCGGCGGACTGGAGCTTGATCCAGACTTCTATGTCGAGTTCCCGAAAGGCTACCGCAGCCACCAGATCCGGCTTGAGGGCGGGGACTGCTCAACCGACAGCTTCTGCTATCCGTCTGTCTAGAGCGGGTCGCATTTAATCGGTTTCATTTGACCGAGACGATTTTTGTTTCTGGCGAGGAGTGGTCCGCGCGGTGGTGCAGGGTACCATAAGCGGACCACAACAAAGCCAGAGGCAAAAACTGTCCGGTCCGAAGGGTGAGCTTACTGAGCCCATCAAATGAACCCGATTAAACGCGACCCGCTCTGGAGACCGAACTTGTCAGACTTCATAACCTCAGCGGCGGGCCTTTGGCTCGTCGTTGTGGCCTCGGGCATTTATCACGGCATCAATCCCGGCATGGGCTGGCCCCTTGCCGTGTCCGCAGCGCTGTTCGAAGGCCAGCGGACTGCACTGCTCCGTGCGCTCGCAGCACTCGGCTTCGGCCACCTGCTCGCCATGCTCGGCATTCTTTTGCCCTTTGCGGTGATGTTTGTGCTGGTCGAGTATCAACGGGAAATCAGAATTGGCGCTTCGTGCCTCGTGATCGCGGCCGGGCTCTACCTCGTGATCAACCGGCGCCACCCCCGCTTCTTGTCCCGGGTCAAACCGTCCCGTCTTGCGCTCTGGTCGTTTCTTGTTGCCATGGCGCATGGTGCGGGACTGATGCTTGTCCCGATCTATCTGGGTCTCTGCGGGCCGGGCGGTCCGGGACCCGACTACGGTGCGCCTGTTCAGCTCATGAGTTTCAATATAGGCATTGCCCTTGGCGTCGCCGTTCTTCACACCGCAGCGATGATCCTCTCGGGCGGCGCTGTCGCTTACGCGGTCTACCGTATTCTGGGACTGAAATTCGTCTCCCAGAGCTGGTTCAATCTGGATGTGGTCTGGGCCCTCAGCCTCATCCTGGTCGGTGGCATCGGATTGTGGGCGGCGCTTTGAAGGAGCACCGCCCGTCCGTTTTTGTGAGCCCGTCTGTCACCGCACAAGAATGTTCTTGAACTGCCAGGGGTCGCTGGTGTCGAGGTCTTCTGGGTAAAAGCCCGGACGGCCATCAAGCGGGGTCCAGTCGGTGTAGTAGCCTTTCACTGGCCCCAGATATGGCTTTTGGATTTCCAGGCAGCGCTTGTAATCCATCTCGTCCGTTTCAACGATCCCGGCTTCCGGGTTTTCCAGCGCCCAGACCATACCGGCGAGAACCGCTGATGTGACCTGAAGTCCGGTCGCATTCTGGTACGGCGCCAGCTCGCGGGTTTCTTCAACCGACAATTGGGAGCCGTACCAATAGGCGTTCTTCTTGTGCCCATAGAGAAGGACACCCAGCTCATCGATGCCGTCCTGGATTTCGCTCTCATCAAGGACGTGCAGTTTTTCCTGGATCTTGCCTGCCGACCCGAAGAGTTCATGCAACGACAGAACCGCAACATTTGCCGGATGATAGGCGTAGTGGCAGGTCGGGCGGTATTTCAGTTTCTTGCCGCCCTCCAGCGTGAAATAGTCCGCGATCGAAATCGCCTCGTTGTGGGTCACAAGGAAGCCGTATTGCGGGCCAGGTGTCGGGCACCAGGTGCGCACCCGCGTGCTGGCTCCCGGCTGTTCCAGGTAGATCGCGGCCCGGCAGCCCTTCTTGTGCTCCTTGGCGTTCTTTGGCTTCCAGGTTTCGTGTGTCCCCCAGCCGAGTTCTGCCGGCTGGAACCCTTCTGACAGGAAGCCCTCCACCGACCAGGTGTTCCAAAACTCGTCCATCGGCTTGGGCTCTTTGGCGCGCTGGGTATCGCGCTCTGCGATATGGATGCCCTTGACGCCGACCTTTTTCATCAGCTTCGCCCAATCCTTCTGGCTGGACGGTTCATCGAACTTGACACCGGTGTCTGTCGCGATATCGACCAGCGCCTGCTTGACGAACCAGGACACCATGCCGGGGTTGGCACCGCAGCACGACACAGCCGTGGTTCCGCCCGGGTTCTTCTTCTTTTCCTTGCGGACCGTCTCACGAAGCGCGTAGTTCGTCCGGTCGGCGGCCTTCGCTGTGTCGTCGAAATAAAAGCCGGGCCAGGGCTCGACGACTGTGTCGATGTAGAGTGCACCAAGGTTGCGGCAGAACTTCATGAGGTCGAGGGAGGACGTGTCGACCGACAGGTTTACAACAAATCCCTGTCCCTCACCTTCGGTCAGCAAAGGCGTCAGCACTTCCTCGTAGTTTTCCGGGGTTAGCCCAACTTTCTGGAACTTGTAACCCTTGTCCGTCACCAGTTTAGCATCGGTATCGACCGGGTCAATTACAGTGAACCGGGACTTGTCGAATTTGAAGTGACGCTCGATCAGCGGCAACGTCCCCTTGCCGATCGACCCGAGACCGATCATCACAAGCGGACCCGTGATCGTGCCATGGACCGGCCAGGACTTGCTCGCGGCTGATTTCACAGGTGCTTTGCGGGTCACAGGCTTCTTTGCAGGCGTTTTACCAGGTGTCGTTTTAGCGGCTGACGCTTTGGCTGCTGTAGCGGTTTGGGGTGCAGCAGCCGGTTTAGCCACCGCAGACTTTTGAGTGGCTGGTTTGGTCGCTGTTGACTTGGTCGCTCGGGGTTTCTTTGGAGCTGCCTTCGAAGCAGCCGGCTCGGCGGCTGCGGGCTTGGCGGCTGCGGGTTTTGCAGCAGAGGCCTTTGCCGGTGCAGCGGTTTTGGATGCTGCAGCTGACTTCCCTGTCGCAGGCTTGGCAGCGGCAGACTTGGCAGGGGCTGCCTTGGCTGCCGCCTTGGCGGTAGACGCCCTTGTCGCCGCTGTTTTGGTGGCAGCTGGTTTAGAAGCAACTTTGGACGCCGCGGGTTTGCGTGCAGCAGATGCAGCGGCCGGCTTTGCGGCGGCTGTTGTCTTACTCGCTGAAGCTTTGGTGCGGGACGTTCTCGAACCGGACGCACTCCCGGTGGTCGTTTTCGCTGCAGCCGGTTTGCGGCGGGTTGCCGGTTTCGCTGCTGCGGTTTTTGGTGCGTCGCCCTTCGGGTCGTCTGTCATATTCCAAAGCTCCATTCATTGTCCGGTCCGCTGCTTCAAATGCATGTTCGCGCCCGGTAAGTCTTGTTTCCCCTCACACAAAAAGCGCACTGGTTGCGCCCTGTTGTAGGCATGACAATTTTTGCCCGGAAGCGCAAGACCTCCGGGCAAATTTTCAATTCAACTGAGTTTAGTTATGCGAGCTTGGAAAGCACAAGACCATCGTCGGCGTCGGAAAAGGACGCGATGGGATCGAGGACACCGGCTGCACACAGTGTTCCTTCCAATCCGGCCAAATGACCGGGTGCAATCTCAAGCCCAAGTAAGCGGCGATAGTCCACCGGTCCCGGCAGCGCTACATCTTCCAGCAGACCAGCGGCAAAGCCAAAGCGCTCGTAGTAGCGTAGATCCCCAACGAGCAGGACTGAACCATGACCATGAAGGGCCGCCTGGTTGAGCGCATGCCGCATCAACCGGTCGCCGACTTTCAGGCCGCGGCACTCTGGGTCCACTGCAAGGGGCCCAAGCAGAAGAGACTGGTGCCCCCAGCGGTCTGCCACGGCCCACAGGCGCACAGTGCCAACAACCTTCCCGCTAGCGTCAAGCGCTGTGAAGGCGAACACCGGAAGACGGCCTTCTCTCAGGCGTTCCGATGTCTTCAAATGCCGATCGAGGCCGAAACTCAGGTCGAGCAACGCCTCGCGGGCACAGACATGTGCCTGCGCCTCGTCAACAATGTCGATCATGGCTTTGCGTCAGATGACGTAGGAGGCCAGCGGCGCAAAGCCGTTGAATCCAACCGAGGAATAGGTCGTGGTGTAGGCACCACAGGCTTCGATCAGAACCTTGTCGCCAATCGACAGGCTCACCGGCAGTTCATAAGGCGTTTTTTCGTAAAGAACATCGACGCTGTCGCAGGTCGGACCGGCCAGCACACAAGGCGCCGTACGATCGCCATCACGCGGTGTCTTGATCGGATACCGTATGGCTTCGTCCATTGTTTCGGCCAGACCGTGGAACTTGCCGATGTCCAGATAAACCCAGCGGACTTCATCCGTCTCGGATTTCCTGGAAATCAGAACGACTTCCGCTTCGATCAAACCAGCATTGCCGACCATGCCACGGCCCGGTTCGATGATGGTCGACGGCAAACGGTTGCCGAAATGCTTGGACAGGGCCTGGAAAATGGCTTCGCCGTACCGCGGTACACCCGGCACATCTTTCAGGTAGCGGGTCGGGAAGCCCCCACCCATGTTGACCATTTTCAGTTCGATGCCGCGCAGCGCCATTTCCCGGAAGACGCCTGCCGCCATGGCGAGAGCGAAATCCCAGGCTTGGAGGTTGGCTTGCTGGGAGCCGACGTGGAAGGAGACGCCATAGGCTTCGAGACCGAGGCGGTGGGCATGCTCAAGGACGTCGGGCGCCATTTGAGGGTCGCAGCCGAATTTGCGGGAGAGCGGCCACTCGGCACCAACCCCGTCACACAGGACGCGGCAGAAGACGCGAGATCCAGGCGCGACCCGCGCGATTTTTTCGACTTCTTCGACGCAATCGACGGCGAAGAGACGGACACCGAATTCAAAGGCACGCGCAATGTCCCGCTCCTTCTTGATTGTGTTGCCATAGGAAATGCGGGACGCATCGGCACCGGTTGCCAGAACCATTTCGATTTCGCCGACAGAGGCACAGTCGAAGGACGAGCCGAGGCTTTCCAGAAGGGTCAGGATTTCAGGCGCCGGGTTGGCTTTCACCGCATAATAAACGGACGTGTCCGGCAGAGACCGGGCAAAGGCTTCGAAATTGTCACGGACGATGTCGAGATCGACAACCACGCATGGGCCATCTTCATCGCGTCGGCGGAGGAATTCGCGGATACGTTCGCTCATGGGGAATACCCCTTTCCAATGTCTGGCTGCAGCCGCCTTTAAAAATCGCCGTTAGGCGCTGCAGTTTCACGTCGCAGGGTGCCAAAGATGCGAGCATGCCTCCCCCGGGATGGAACCGGAGGGCGTACAAGGATCTTCAGCGACGGTTGGGCCATGCAGCACCGTGGTATGGATGCGCAAAGCTTTCCCGCGTCGGGAATGCCGTTGATTGGATCGGGAGAAACCGAACCGCACGTCGGGCAAGGATGTAACAAGTGCCTCTTCTGTTACCCCGGAGATTGGAAACCCCGGCAGAGACCAAAAGGGCCCTCTTACGTCGTTGCTTTAAGCCGTCCGGATTGACTGCCCCGCCCCTTGGCGGTGTTTCTTGGCAGCTACCCCTTAAGAGATTTCATCGAAATCCCATGAACGACCACGGGCACGTGCGAATTTGGGCAGGGGGTGTATGACCCGATTTGCCCCCCTGCGCAACAGGAAATTTTTGCAAGGCTGATTTTTGGTGAATGCAGCATTTTTATAGTCACAACCAAATCATAAATGCAGGTGTTCTGTGTTTGAAAATTAGAGCGATAGTTCTTACAGATCACCCTCTAAAACTCAGAAAGAAATTAGCTTAATCAGATAGTATCTATCGGCTAGATCCGAGAGCATAAGATCGCTGGCAATCCGAAGTATTTCTCGAAACATGGCACTACTTTTAAGGTGTGCAAACCAAACCCTCCCTATTTCCGAGCGCGACGTAAGTTGCTAGTAATTCACAAACAAAAAAATACCCTGAAAACTAAAATCGCTATTATTAAAACCAGAAAATCTATTGGAGCATATATAATGATGGAAGCTTTTGTTTATGTGATTGAAAGCCCTGCTCCAAGAGATGTCTATGACGGAAGAACGGAAGGTCGAGCGCTTTGTGAAGCCCTACAGCTAGCTGATATAAAGTACAGCTATACAATGGCGCTAGACAAACAGACTTTTATTGATGCTTTGTCAACTGCAGATAACTCCCGGCTAGTAATAGAGAGCAATAGGCATCGTGGACCGAGCCATTTTTACGCTCCTATTCTTCACTTCAGCGGCCATGGTAATTCAGAAGGTATTGCACTGTGTGATAGCACACTAATTTCATGGGATGAGTTACGAAATCTGCTACTCCCAATCAACAATGCAATCCCAGCGGGATTAATGGTTACATTTTCATCCTGCTCTGGAGCATCTGGAGCGCGCATGTCGATGTATCTTGGCGCCGACGATAAACCGTTTTGTGGCTGTTTAGGGTCGTTTGAGGGTGTCCGCTGGGACGATGCATTGGTTGCCTTTATCGCCTTCTATCACAATTTCTTTAAGGATGGTGATGTGGATAAAGCTGTCAACGCTATGAGATATGCATCAGGTGAAAACTCGTTTTTCTACCAACCCGGTCAGGTATCAAAACAGCAGTACGAAAACTATTGCCTCAACATTACAGGTCAACAAAACGGTTTAAGCGCAGGCATCGAAGCGGCAGCCCCCAGTAGCTTATTTTCCAACCCTGGGACTTAGATTAGATTTTCTTGCATGCTTAGACTTCAGCATCTGCAAAAAAGAGGATAACCACTTGCCGTTGAACCTGGACCGGTAAACGCTACTTGTGAAAACCAGACGCAGACATTTTTGATCGCAACTTACGTGAGGATGCAGATGGTTCGTTTCGCCCGCAACAGCCTGATTTTGGCAGGCATTGCCATAATCCCTTTCGCCCAATCCGCGCAAGCAGAGCCGCATCGCTATGAGCTTGATCCGGAACACACCACGATCGCGTTCATGGTAGACCATCTGGGATATGCGGACACGCTCGGTGTCTTTTTGGAATTTGAGGGCAGCTTCACCTATGACATGGACACCCAGAAACTGAGCGATCTGAAAGTCACGGTTCAAACGGCGAGCGTTGAGAGCTTCAACGAAGCCCGTGACAATCATGTCCTGAACAAGGATTTTTTGGACGTTGCCAACCATCCGGTGATGACCTTCACTGCTAACGGCGGCACACCCGCTGATGACACATCCGGCGTCGTGGAGGGTGAGTTGACCCTGCTTGGCAAAACCCAGCCTCTGAAGCTGGATGTCACCCTCAACAAGGCCGCCAAATATCCGTTTGGACATGGCCGTTTCACGCTCGGCATCAGTGCCCAAGGCGTGGTTAAGCGCAGCGACTTCGGCATGACCTATGCCGTTGAAAACGGTTTCGTTGGAGATGACGTTCAGGTGATCATCGAAACGGAAGCCTGGCGGGTCGACTAAACACCGGACTTGGAGCGTGTCGCGTTTCATTGAATTCAGGCTGCTTCAGGTTTCGTGTGCGCGGCAAAGCCGAGTGGCAGCGAAACCTGAATCAATTTAAACGCGATTTGCTTTAAATGGCTTTCTCCATCAACGGCTTGAGCGCCGGGTGAATATCCGGGCTCTCTTTCTGGATAAAGCGCAGCAAGGCCTTCTCATTCTCGTGAAGAACACCGTCGCGGCCAATCCGGTCGACAAGCCATTGCGCCTCATCTTCGGTCACCACTTCATTCACCGCAATCCCGGCTGCCATGGCAGCGCCTTTTGCGGCAAACGGATCCGGCTGGTCGGAGTAGGCATCGCGGACCCCGCTGACACCGCCGCCGAACATGGATTTAAAAAACCCTGAAATGCCGCCATCAAAGCCACCGGGACTGTTGATCCAGTCTTCGCGCGCCAGCGCAACCTCTCGCGGCGGCGACGCAAAACCGGACAGCGCCATCAGATAATTGGCAACCGCCTTGGCAAACAGCTCAGACCAGGCCGGGGCGTTAGCGAATTCACTGGTGGCATCATTCAGATCGAACAGAATTTCAGCTTCCGCCTTGGATATTGCGATGCCCCCACAGCCTGCTCCAGCATAAAGAACGCGCCGGAGGATCTCCACTTCTGCATCTGAGATCACACCTGGGGTCAGGGTTGCGCCAGAGCGGGTTGCCCCCTGCCCTGAAATGGCGGAATCGACCACAATCTTCAGAGCGAACCGCTCCAGGAACCGGGGGGCCTGGCGCGCCTTTTCCAGGACATGCAGCACTGCATCAAGCTCCGTGCGGCTGCAGACATGGCCATTCGCAGTGATCTCACCGATCAACCAGTGGGCATTTTCATCAGAAACGTACCCTTGAGGGTTTGCCTGATGGACGAGGATATCGCCGATCGCTTCGGGAAACAGCTCGAACCACGTTTCCGGCATCGCGATACCAGCATTGTTCAGCCGGAAGAGACCCGCGCCTTCTTCCGGCGTGACATGCATGTCGCCATAGATGTACCGGCGCACCGTAATGACATCATCTTCTGAAAACTGACCGTCCGAAATCTTGACGTCCAGAAACTCACCCAAGCCCGGTTTTGCCATAGTGTCCCCCATCGATCTGGCACCGCACTATCTGCCAGCAACCTTGAAGATAGAGTTACGCAAGGTGCAGCCAATACAACAAAAAGGGAGCCGCGCGGGCGGCTCCCTCTCTGTATCCGGGTTCCAGGGACGGGGGGGATTGGACCCGGTCAGCTTCCTAAGAGGCGGGCTCGCGCATATCCCGGTTTCGCTAACTCACGCGATATGCACTCAGCTGTTGATTTTAAGCGCTTCCGGACGGCGAACCGGTCTCCACTTCGCCTGGAAACGCTCCTGGAAGCTGTTTCTTGAGGCTTAGCTCCGGTCGCGGTGCTTGCCGTGCTTGCCCTTGTGACTGCGTTTGAAGTCGGACTTGGTGATCACACCATCGCCGTTCCGGTCCACCCGGTTCAGCATCTTCGACAAGGCCTGTTCCTGCTCTTCGGCCGTTATGCCCAAGCTGCCATCAGCATCTGCGCGCTGGAACATGTTGACGATGCGGGCATCATTCATGGCCAGCCAAAGCGGCCCGAAGTCCTCCAGGGTGAAAGAGCCGCTGCCGTTGGTGTCGGCCAGCGCGAACAGCTCCGCTCGTTTGGCGTCAAACTCCTCACGAGTCACAGAGCCGGTGCCATCTGTGTCAAAGACCGCCATGAACATGCCGGCAGGACCACCGCGGCCTCCATGGGCATGGCGCTTGCCATGCTCGCCGCGCTTACCGGCTTCGGCCTTCTTGCCGCCGCCGTCATGACCTCGTTTGCCGCCGCGAACCTTCTCAACGGCACCGTTGCCATCCCGGTCCAGCCGGTTGAACATCCGGTTGGCTGCGCGATCCACCTCGGCCTGGGTCACAATGCCGTCACCATCCCGGTCGAGACGCTGGAAGACGCGAACCATACGGTCATTGGAGCGCTCCAGAAAAGCAGCCTTGAACTCTTCCAGGCTGATCTCGCCGTCACCGTTGGTGTCTGCTGCCGCAAAATCGGCCGTACGGATTTCCTCGATCTCAGCCTGGGTGACGGCGCCATCCTTGTCGACGTCGAAGCGCTCGAAAATCCGGTTGGCCATACGGCGGCCGCCGCGCGGACCATGACCATAATCATATCCGCCGCGTTCACTCATATGCGCCAAGCTCTGCTCGGCTGTTGCCTGGTTGTTTTGCCCCCCGCCCGCGTTTGCCGCGCCGGACTGGGCATAGGCGGGCAGGCCCGCGGTGAGTGCGGTGCCGGCAACACTTGCGGCCAGGGCAGCGATTGCAATCGTCTTGAACGGTTTCATTCCAACAACTCCTTGGTTCGTTGATGAGCTCAAGGTAGGAGGCAATTGTCGCAGGATTACCTGCAAAAACCCGGTCAAGTGTCGCAACCTGTCACGGGACAGGCCCATGATACAGTTTGTTACAAACTCCGCTCGCACGGGGGCCGGGTTGTTATTACTTTTCCTTTAGATACAACGCAGTTCGCAAATGCTTGTGCTGAAACGGCACCTTGCACCGCGACCGAGTGGAGATAAAGGTGAGCGATCCGAGCCCACACATTCTTGTCGTCGATGACCACCGTGATATCCGCGAAACCCTCGCCCGGTATCTGGTAAAGAACGGTCTGCGCGCGACGGCTTGCGAAAATGCGGCCGCCGCCCGCAAGACCCTGAAGGCCGCGTCCATTGATCTTGTGGTTCTCGACATCATGATGCCGGGCGAAGATGGGCTGTCACTGTGCCGTCATCTTGTCGAAACGGGCGCCATGCCAGTGATCCTTTTAACCGCCATGGCCGATGATACGGACCGGGTGATCGGTCTGGAAATCGGCGCCGATGATTATGTCACCAAACCTTTCAATCCACGCGAATTGCTTGCTCGCATCCGGGCTGTGCTGCGACGGACATCGCTGGTGCCGAAGGACCGCGACCCGATCGAACAGGACCGAATGCATTTCGACGGCTGGGCCCTCAACGTGACCCGCCGGGAATTGACGGATCCGGACGGCATCGCGGTCGCGCTTTCCAGCGGTGAATTTCAACTGCTTTGCGCATTTCTGAAACGGCCGAAAATGGTCTTGAACCGCGATCAGCTGATGGACCTTACCACAGGGCGCACGCCGGCCGTCTTCGATCGGTCCATCGACAATCAGGTCTCGCGCTTGCGCCGGAAAATTGAAGAGGATCCGAAAGATCCCAAGCTGATCAAAACCGTCTGGGGCGGCGGTTACATGTTTACGGCCGATGTGAAAGAGCAGGTGGAATGAACGCATCACCTCCCCGCCTCTCGATTCTTCAGCGCCTGTGGCCGCGCAACCTGGCATCCCAGCTCATCCTGCTTCTACTGGCAGCGATTGTGGTTGTTCAGGCGATCTCGATCTACATTTTCCACGACGAGCGCCGGATTGCCCTTGTTGCCCTTGCCCGCGACAGCATCCTGGCCCGTGCGGTCTCTATCGCAGAGCTCCTGGAAGAAACACCGCCTTACCTGCACAGCAGGGTTTTGGAAGCCAGCAGCACCCGCTATGTCGCGTTCTGGACCGGCGAAGTGCCGCTTGCAAAGGAGCCGGGAAAAAGCCGGTTCGAACAGCGTGTGCAAAACTACGCGGCGCGGCAACTCGGGTCTGAGCGGACGATCCACATCAATCTTCATTCTGATGAGAAACGCGGCCCGTCCTGGCGCAACCGGGGTGATGACGGCAAGGAAAGCTGGCGCGACGTGCCTAAGTCCGAGCGGCCACGGCACCTGAAACGAGTCATGAACAAGCCGGAGGATCTGTCCCTCTCCATTCAGCTGAAGGATGGCAGCTGGCTGAACATGGCCACGAGCTACCGGCCTCCACCCGGCGCCTTCATCCCCCTGGTGGTCCAGCTTTCACTAATGGGCTTGGCGATCATCGGCATCGTCGCCTTTGCCGTGCGCCGGGTCACCCGCCCCTTGCGCGGTCTTGCAGTTGCGGCCGGCCGGCTCGGACGCGGTGAAGATGTCGACAGTTTGCCGGAGACCGGGCCGAGTGAAGTCCGCGCCGTAACGTCCGCCTTTAACGAGATGCAGGAGCGTCTGACCCGGTTTGTGCGCGACCGCACCCGGATGCTGGCGGCGATCAGCCATGACTTGAGAACACCGATCACCTCATTGCGCCTTCGGGCGGAATTCATCGATGATGAGGAAAACCGGACAAAGATGATTGAGACCCTCGACGACATGGCAGCCATGGCCGAGGCAGCGCTCAGGTTCGCCAAAGACGATGCAAGTCAGGAGCCCGCCGAGCAGGCGGACCTGGGCGCTTTGCTGGAGAGCCTGGCGGACGACCAGCAAGACCTCGGCCATATTTGCGAAGTTGATGTGGAGGAACGGATTGTCCTGTCGTGCCGTCCTCTTTCCTTGAAGCGCGCCTTTCGCAATCTCATAGAAAACGGCATCCGCTACGGCGGTTCGGTCAAGATCACGGCAAAGGCGCTGGAGGCGGATGTGATCGTCGAGATCCTTGACCAGGGCCCCGGCATCCCGGAAGACCGTCTGGCAGATGTCTTTGAACCTTTTGTGCGCCTTGAAGAAAGCCGAAACGAAGAAACCGGTGGTATCGGTCTTGGCCTTGCGATCGCGCGATCAATCATCCACGCCCATGGCGGCACGATCACGCTTTCCAATGTGGCTGGCACTGGCTTGAGGGTAGAAGTCCGCCTTCCAAAAGGGAACTGATCTGCGTCTTTCACGGTCTGGCCGACGGCACGGCTGCGTGCTAAGCATTTTGTCCAACAATTGATAAAGCTGATGATTTTCCGGCCGGGCGTTTTTCAAAACGCCTCCTTTATGTCTTTATGGCCGGAGGTTAATACCAAAGGGAGGACACCATGATCTCGATGAACCGCCGCAAGGCTCTAACGCTGCTTGGTGCTGCTGCAGCATCCACCACGCTGAGCGCCCCTGCGATTGCCAGCAACAAAAAGATCAAGGTCGGCGCGCTGCGCTTTACATCGCACTCGGGCAGCTTTGTTGCCTATGAGCGCGGCTATTTTGCAGATGCCGGTCTCGACGTTGAATTCAAATTCTTCCAGGCGGCCCAGCCGATGGCGGTCGCCATTGCTTCCGGCGACATCGACTATGCGGTGACAGCCGTTTCCGGCGGCCTGATTTCGCTTGCGGACAAAGGCGCGATCAAGGTGATCGGCGGAGCCTTGTCTGAAAAGAAAGGTGTCGACGGGCAGAAGATCCTCGCATCCGACGCAGCTTTCCAAGGCGGTCTGAAAACCCCAGCCGATCTCGGCGGCAAGACGTTCGGCATCACGACGGCCGGCTCGTCTTTCCACTACATGGGCTCCACGATTGCTGCGAAAGAAGGTGTAGACCTCAAGTTCAAGCCATTGCAAAAAGTCGGAGCGATCATCGGCGCCCTGAAGTCCGGCCAGATCGATGCCTGGTCCATTGTTCCGCATATCGCCAAGCCGCTCTCTGGTTCCGGTGCCGTGCACATCATCGGCAATGTCGTTGACTACATCCCGGACTACCAGGTCACCACGGTCTTCACATCGACCAAGAACGCTGAAGACGACAAAGGCATGACTACGGATTTCCTGTCGGCCTTCTCCAGGGGCGTTGCCGATTACGATGCTGATCTTGTTTCGAAGACCAACGGCGACGCCGGTGTGAACGAAATGGTCGATCTCATTCACAAGTATGTCTACACGGACCGTCCGCGGGAAAAGGCAGCCCCGTCAATCATCAACGGAGCCATGTACCTCAACGAAGGTGCGGCCTTGAACGTCACATCGATCGAAAACCAGCTGGCCTGGTTCCAGTCCGAGGATCTTGTGTCCAAGGACGTGACGCTGGATACACTGGTCGACCCGTCCTATGTCGAGATCCTGAAATCCTGATCAAATGCATGAAGGCGGGCGCCAAGCGCCCGCCCTTCCCGGAGTAATTCATGGACCTACGTCTTGAGGGCGTCGGGCACACTTATGACACTGTCACCGTGCTCGAAGACATCACGCTCGACGTCCCCAGCGGCCATATCGTCTGCATTGTCGGCCCGTCCGGCTGTGGTAAATCCACGCTTCTGCGGTTCATCGGCGGTTTGGAACAACCCACCAAGGGCCGCGTCGTTCAAGTCGGATCGCCACCGCCAGGAAGTCTCAATCCGCTGACCTATGTGTTTCAGGATTTTGCGCTACTTCCCTGGCGAACCGTTGAGGGCAACATTTCGCTGGTTCTGGAAGACCATGGCATCAAGGGATCGGAATCGCGGGAGATCATTTCCGATGTCCTCGCGCGGACCAATCTCACCGGTTTCGAAAAGGCTCTGCCCAAGCAGCTTTCCGGCGGCATGAAACAACGTGTTGCAATTGCAAGAGCCTTGGCAGTCCGACCAGCGGTCATGCTGATGGACGAACCCTTGTCTGCGCTCGACAGCCAGACCCGCGAACTGTTGATGGACGACCTGGTTGGCCTGTGGACGCGGACACCCTTTACCTCCGTCTATGTCACCCACAATCTGGCAGAGGCCGTGCGTCTTGGGCATTCCATCGTGGTCCTGTCCCGCAGACCGGGCAAGATCCGCGAGATCGTGACACTCGAAAAGCCTCTGGAAGATCGTCAACTGGGTGACACGGACCTGGAAAAAACGCAGAAACACTTGTGGTCTCTTCTTAGGGAAGAAGCCCGGACCGCCGATACGGAATTGGTCGATGGCTGATGCCTTTTTGTCAGACAGCAACAAGGGGACGGCCCAGACCGTTCGGTTTCGCGGCGGTGGCTTTGCACCAAAACCGCGCCGTTGGACAGGCGTCTTGGTTTTTGTTGTGCTCATTCTAATTCTGGAATGGGGTACCCAGTCTGGCTGGATCTCAGCGCTGACACTTCCAAAACCATCGGACGTGTTCGGCACTCTTGTCGAACTCTACCAGTCGGGCCAGTTCACGGCCCATATGGCGCCCTCGCTGACCCGGTTGGCCGTTGGCGGATTCCTTGGAGCAGTTGCCGGGATCGGAACCGGCATTCTCATCGGATTGTTTAGCTATGTCCGCTCAGGGCTTGTACCGCTTATAGCAGCGTTGTTTCCGGTGCCGAAAATCGCCCTTTTGCCTTTGTTTGTCATCTGGTTTGGCATCGACGAGGGATCAAAATACGCCCTGATCGCCTTTGGCACCTTCACGCCGACCGTCGTGGCGACCTATGGAGCCGTCGACAACGTTGATCGAACGCTGATCCGGATGGGACAGAGTTTCGGCCTCTCCTGGCTGTCGATTGTCCGGAAAATCATTCTTCCGGGCGCCATGCCGGGTATCCTGTCAGGTCTCCGCATATCCCTGGCGATTGCCATTATCTTGCTGACGGCTGCAGAAATGCTGGGCGCAGAATACGGCATTGGCGCCTATGTGCTTCAGGCCGGATCGCTCTATGACCTTGACCGTCTTTTTGCAGGCGTCGTGATCCTGTCCCTGCTTGGCGTGATCCTCAACATAGTCATCGGATTCATGGAACGCAGGCTTTTGGTTTGGCGGGTCTAGAGCTGTCGGCATTTCAGATCTGGTCACGGCCAAAGGACGACCTATTTTTGACCTCTCGAGATCACGAAACTTGCTCTGCAGGAGATCCCGCTGGAACAGCTCTTGGACCTCATCAGCTCTTACGGCCCTTTGGTCTATGCGCTGCTTTTCGGCTATTGTGCGTTGAAGAGCGGCGCATTGCCATTGTTCGCGGGGTTTGCTGCTCAAACGGGTGCTCTTGAGGTCGGTCCGGTCGCAGCAGCCACGTTTATGGGCGGGTATCTCGGCGATGAGTTGCGGTTCGGCCTGGTCCGCCGTTACGGACTACCGGACCTGTCGCACCGGCCCCGTCTTCAACGCGCGTTTACAACGGCCACCTCGTTGGTCACCAGGTACGGATGGCTTTACGTCTTCATGTACCGGTATCCGAAAGGCATGCGCACCATCGGGGCCTTGCCGATGGGACTTGGGCCGATGCCCTGGCCAACTTTCACGCTGCTGAATGCTGCGTCGGCAGCCCTTTGGACAGGAGTTTTGGTCGGTGCGGGCTACGTGTTCGGTGCTCAGGTTCAAACGGCCGTCGAGGGCGGATGGGGACTGGTAAGTGTGGCGTTGCTCGCTGCAATGGCTCTGGTGATCGGCCTTGCCTGGTGGCGATTGAGCCGGACGTCCCTTGCCTCTGCGAACTGAAGGCTGCGGAGTTTCGCAGCAGACCAGACCCCGTTAACGTTGAGATTCCAGACCCCTCCGGCTAGTGCCTCATCGACCGGCGACATGCGGAAATGCCGCTCCTTTACGCGTTCGGGAAATCGCCAGAATAGTCCTCAGGTTTCTTGAGCGGCGGCTTTTGGTTCGCCGAACTTAGGACTGCTTCAATTTGCGCAGATCGAGGGCCATGAGAACTTCGTCAAAGGACTGCTCCCCCACCTTCAGGGCGCTGTTTTCAAGTCCGTAGGGTTCAAACCCAAACCCCTGATACAGTCTGGCCGCCGGGATGTTATGCGTACCAACAGACAATTGGATTTGCTCAACTTCATCCTTCACCGCATCAATAAGCGTATTGACCAGCGCTTTTGCCAATCCAGACGCGCGGGCTTCCGGCTGCACATAAAGCCCCCAGAGGATACCTTTGTGCCGGACCTTGGCCGCCCCACCAACGATAAAGCCAACAATTCCAGTGATATGTTGTTCGTCAGCCCCTCCGCCGAGGATTAAGTTTGTCCTCAGTTGCTGCACGAATACGTCATCCGGCAGGGCTGCTTCTTCGTCATAGCTGGTCCCGAACAAGTCGGGATGCCGCTGCAAGCTCTCTAGCCGAATTTGCCTGTAGGTTGCGACATCCGCTTCCGACAGTCTGCGTATGAAAACGTCCATGTGGTCTCCTTACCGCCGCGCTTCCAGATCTCCCCGGTAAGTGGCCTCATCGACAGGTTCCAGCCACTCTGCGACGGACCCGTTCTCGGCTTCGTGGATTGCAAGATGCACCATGGAAACGTGCCGGGCTGCGCCATGCCAGTGTTTGACACCTGGCGGGATCCAGATGACGTCGCCTGGCATGATCGACAGCTTTTCCTGCCCCCACAAATGCACGAAACCTGCACCGCTCAGGATGTGAAGGGTCTGGCCGAGGGGATGTGTGTGCCAATGCGTGCGGGCACCCGGCTCAAAAGTCACCTTGACGGCCTGCACCCGTGCCGGAGCCGGCGCCTCGATCACCGGGTCCTGCCATACGGTTCCTGTAAAATAGTCCGGGTTTGCCCGTTTTGTTGGCCGGGATCCCGCCTCATAAACAGTCAACACACTCATCCGGTGCTCTCCTGTGCCGTTTTACTCGATGCTTGCTTTTTGGGGCGTCGCCAGTTGATCAGAACAACACCGAATATGGCAAGGCAAATCCCGGCAAACGTTTCCAAATCCAGTGTCTCATTCAGGAAGACGATACCCAGAAGAACGCCAATTCCGGAGCGCAGATAGGCCTGGCTGGACGTCCCCATGGGCCCGATCGTGTTGATCAAACGGAAATAAATGAGGAACGCAAACGCAGTGCAGAAAACGCTGAGAATACCCGCGGCCCAGAGGCTTTGAGGCGAAACCTGCAAGGTCCAGGGATGATCGATCATTAGGCTGAGCGGCAGCAGCGTTAGGGTCGAGCAAATGAGCGTCCCGGCAGCCGTGACCAGCGGCGGCATATGCGCAAACTGGCGTCCCCGGATCGCGGCAATCCCATAGAGTGCCGCGCCGGCGAGAACCGCGACTTGCGGCATAAAAGCACCGCCCAGACTCTCCAAAGCTCCGGTCCCGACAATCAGAACGATTCCCGCAATCCCGGCAAGGGCACCGAGAAGCTGCTGCCCCGCTGGCCTGTCACTGCCGGACATCAGGTAAAGGGAAAAGAAAAAGACAAACAGAGGAGAAGTGGAGTTCAGGACACTGGCGACAGCGCTGTCGACGAACTGCTGTCCCCAGGCCAGAAGCAGCCAGGGTCCTGTGCTGTTGACGATGGATTGGATAAAGAGTGCGCGCCAGGTGTGCGCCTCAGACGGCAATCGCAAACCGCGAAAACTTAAGATTGCGACCAAGATCAGCGACGCCAATCCAACTCTGAATGTGATCAACGTCAGCGGCGGAATGGTGTCGAGCGCAAGGCTGATCCACATGTAGGATGAGCCCCAAAGGAGCGCGAGCAGACCCAGCAGGCCGAACTCCAGTCTCAGCCCGGTCATCCCTCTTCGCGATCATGCAAGGCCCGGCTGTCCGACGGCGCTTCCGCCCGCTCCGTCATGCCGTAACCGCGCAGCACATGTGACACTCGGAGACGGTAGTCCTTGAAATAACTGTTCCGCCCGGCCGATTGCGCCTTGCGGTGCTGGGTCAGCTGACGCCACTGATCGAGCGCCTCATCATCTCTGAAGAAGGACAGCGAGAGCAGCTTTTCCGGATTGGTCAGGCTTTGAAACCGCTCGACCGACAAGAAGCCGTCGATTTCTTCGACCAAGGGCCGCATTTCAGCGGCCATATCGAGGTAATCCTGCTTCTTGTCTTCATGCGGTATGACCTCGAAAATGACTGCGATCATTGGTGTTCTCCCTCAAACCCGATCAGTTTGCCATGCGGTGTTGAGGCCAGTTTCAAGAACGTCCGGTCTTCTCTCAAGATGAATTTTTCGCGCATGGCAAAGGCGTAATTCTCTTGTCCAAGCGGATCGGCGGAAAGCCGGGCCCGGTACGCTTCGTAGGCTGCCAAATTTTCAATGGAATAAACGCCATACGCCAGAGTGGTCGAGCCCTCATGCGGAGTAAAATATCCAATAAGATCTGCACCGCAGCGGGGAATCGCCTGTCCCCAGTTGCGTGCATATTCTTCGAACTGAGCCTTTTTAGTAGGATCGATGTGATAGCGGATGAAACAAGTGATCATGGCGGCGGTCCTCTTTCGTTGTGCCGGCCGAGGATGTGCCACAGTTGCCGCTTCGAATGCTTCGACGCGGATCGAAGCATTGTGACTGGCGCTCCCTGCCGCCACATGCCAGTCTTACGGCCACACTTTGATGGAGATCGAACCATGAAAGACGGACCGGACATTGCACGGATTGGCGCACTCATTGGCGATCCCGCCAGAGCCAACATTCTGTCAGCGCTCATGAGCGGCAAGGCGCTCACTGCAACAGAGTTGGCAGCCGAGGCCGGGATCACCGGCCAGACAGCCAGCTCCCACCTTAAAAAACTCATGGAAGGCGGGCTGCTCGCCCAGGCCAAACAGGGCAGGCACCGGTATTTCACTCTGGCAGGCCCGGACGTTGGCACGACCCTTGAGGCCTTGATGGGGCTTGCGGCAAACAAAGGGCACTTGCGCACCCGCACCGGACCGCGTGATCCGGCCATGCGCACGGCCCGTGTTTGCTATGATCATCTTGCCGGCGATATGGCAGTCCGGATCTATGACAGTCTCGAAACGCGCGGCTTTTTGACCACATCCACTGATGCCGGCGGGATTGCTTTGACGGAGACCGGTGAGGCTTTTTTGGCGACGATCGGCGTTGACCTTGCACCTTTGAAGGCCGCTCGCAGACCATTGTGCCGCCCCTGTCTCGACTGGAGCGAACGGCGCAATCATCTGGCCGGTGCGGTGGGAGCTGCCCTTTTGTCCCGCTTTCAGCAAAACAAATGGCTCCGTCGCGAACCTGACAGCCGCGTGATTCATATATCTCGGAAGGGAGAGACTGAACTCAAGGCCTTGTTTCCAGTTTGATTGGAGGCCGCCTCCATATCCAGGCTCTTGTTCGGCCTGACCAAAACAAAACCCGGCCGAAGCCGGGTTTTCAGTGTTTCATCTCATCCGAGTTATAATGTTCTTTTATCCGTTCGGATCGGATGCGGTACGGGGCCAAAAGTTCTTTGCCTTACGCTGCTTTGCGGCCCTGATGGGCTTCTCGCAGCGAACGGTAAAGGCGAGCTGGCAACCACGGCAGACGATCACGGTTGTAATCCTGACGGTGGTTGACGAGGAACGTTTTAGCGACTTGCACAATCATTTTTATCTCCTTTGCCCGGAAGCCGGGTCAGGTACTTTCTTATGCAAAGAGAATTAGCGCACAAAGTGCACTTTTTCAAGGCGCACAATGTGCGCATTGTGTAAAATTTCCTTTAATTTCCTAACGTAATGTTGGTTCAGCTTGCCCAATGGCATTTGTTAGCCGACTTATCACTAGTCATCAAAAAAAATCCCGCGGTCGAAGCGCGGGATTTTGCTCATCTGTAACCTGTTGACCGCGATAATTTATTCCGCCGCTTGCAGCTGCGCCGGATCATAATTGAGGATTGGTGCCAGCCAGCGTTCTGCGTACTCCACATCCCAACCCTTTCTTTTTGCATAATCCACAATTTGATCCTTTTCGATCTTTCCAACCCCAAAATAGTGGCTGTCGGGATGGGCAAAATAGAGACCAGAGACGGAAGATCCCGGCAACATGGCGCGGCTTTCGGTGAGCTGAATGCCCGTCAGCTTCTCCGCATCAAGCAAACGGAAGAGCGTGTCCTTCTCCGTGTGGTCCGGCTGTGCCGGATAACCAGGAGCCGGACGGATGCCCTGATACTTCTCTGCAATCAGTTCCTCGCTGGACAACGCTTCATCAGCCGCATAGCCCCAAAGGTCCTTGCGCACAATCTGGTGCAGTTTCTCGGCGAAAGCTTCTGCGAGACGATCCGCCAGAGCCTGAGACAGGATCTTGTTGTAATCGTCGCCTTGCTTGGCGTAACGGCCTGCCAGCTCGTCCTCGCCATGACCTGCTGTGACAGCAAATCCGCCGATCCAGTCATTGATGCCGCTGTCGAGTGGCGCCACGAAATCGCTCATTGCAACATTGGCCCGGCCACCGGACGTGCGCGCCATCTGCTGGCGCAGTGTATGGAACGTCGCTGCCACCTCGCCGCGGTTTTCTCCGGTGTAAACGAGAATGTCGTCCCCAACCGCATTTGCCGGCCACAGCTTCGCAACACCGCGCGCTGTCAGAAGTTTCTTTTCAACGATTTCATCCAGCATCCGCCGGGCGTCATCAAAAAGCGCCGTTGCTGCAACACCATACCGGTCATCGGTCAGAACCTGCGGGTAGCGGCCCTTGATTTCCCAAGTCGCAAAGAACGGTGTCCAGTCGATTACTGGCACCAGTTCTTCCAGCGGGAAGTCGTCAAACACCGTTGTTCCCAATTGGTTCGGTCTGACGGGCGCCTTATCTTCAAAATCAACCTTGAAGGCATTTGCTCGGGCATCCGACAACTGGATCCGGCGGGCGGCTCCCCGGCCAGCAGCATGCTTTTCGGCAATATCCGCATATTCAGTGCGGACCTCGCCATAGTATGGCGCACGCCCTCCCTCACTCATCAGCTTGGAGGCTACGCCAACCGCGCGGCCAGCGTCTGTCACATAGATCGCTTGGCCCTTTTCATAGTTTGGGTGAATCTTCACTGCTGTATGGATCTTCGACGTGGTAGCTCCGCCGATCAGCAGCGGTATATCCAGACCTTCGCGCTCCATTTCAGCTGCGACATGGCACATTTCATCCAGCGACGGCGTGATCAGGCCGCTGAGACCGATGATATCGACCTTTTCCTGCTTGGCCGTCTCCAGGATCTTTGCAGCTGGGACCATGACCCCAAGGTCGATGACCTCGAAGTTGTTGCACTGAAGAACCACGCCGACGATGTTCTTGCCGATGTCGTGGACGTCACCCTTCACCGTTGCCATCAGGATCTTGCCCTGAGAGGAATGACCGGTGAGACCCTGCTCTTCCTTTTCCTTCTCCATGAAGGGCATCAGATAGGCGACGGCCTTTTTCATGACGCGGGCGGATTTGACCACCTGCGGCAGGAACATCTGACCAGATCCGAAGAGATCGCCAACCACGTTCATGCCGTCCATGAGCGGACCTTCGATGACGTGGAGCGGACGGTCGAAGCTTTGACGGGCTTCCTCGGTATCTTCCACCACGAAATCATCAATGCCGTGAACCAGCGCATGCTCAAGGCGTTTGGCGACCCCCCAAGTCCGCCAGGTGAGATCGGCTTCCTTCTTTTTGCCACCCTCGCCTTTCCAGCGTTCGGCCGCGTCCAACATGCGGTCGGTCGCATCGGACCGGCGGTTCAGAACAACGTCTTCGCACAGCTCGCGCAATTCGGCATCGAGATCGTTATAGACCGCTAGCTGACCGGCGTTGACGATGCCCATGTCCATGCCGCGCTTGATGCAGTGATAAAGGAACACGGAGTGCATCGCCTCGCGCACGGCCTCGTTGCCACGGAACGAGAAGGACAGGTTGGACACCCCGCCCGACACATGCGCATGCGGCAGGTTTTCGCGGATCCAGCCGGTTGCCTCGATGAAGTCGACGCCGTAGTTGTCGTGTTCCTCGATCCCTGTCGCAACAGCGAAGATGTTCGGATCAAAGATGATGTCTTCCGGTGCAAATCCTGCCTTTTCAGTCAGAACCTTGTAAGAGCGCGCGCAGATCTCGGTCTTGCGTTCAAAGGTGTCCGCCTGGCCCTGTTCGTCAAAGGCCATGACGACGACAGCCGCGCCGTAGCGCCGGATCAGCTTGGCTTGCTCCAGGAACGCCTCTTCGCCCTCTTTCAGGGAGATCGAGTTTACGACGCCTTTGCCCTGGATGCATTTCAGTCCGGCTTCGATAACCGTCCACTCGGAGCTGTCAATCATCACCGGCACTTTGGCGATATCGGGTTCAGCTGCCACAAGATTGAGGAAGGTGACCATGGCTTCTTCTGAGTCCAGAAGCCCCTCGTCCATGTTGATGTCGATGATCTGCGCGCCGTTCTCGACCTGTTGGCGGGCCACGTCGAGTGCGGTCGCGTAGTCGCCTTCCTTGATCAGCTTGCGGAACCGGGCTGAGCCGGTGACGTTCGTCCGCTCGCCGACATTCACAAAATTGACTTCCGGCGTCAGCGTGAACGGCTCGAGACCCGACAAACGCATGAACCGGGCAACCTCTGGGATCTTCCGCGGAGCCTTGTCCTTGACAGCTTCGGCAATCGCCTTGATGTGCGCTGGCGTGGTGCCGCAGCACCCTCCGACCATGTTGACGAGACCGGCGGAGGCGAACTCCTCGATGAGGCCGGCCATATGCTCCGGACTTTCATCATATTCGCCGAATTCGTTTGGCAGACCGGCATTCGGATAAGCACAGACGAGCGTATCGGCGACACGGCCAAGCTCATCGACATGCGCCCGCATCTCCTTGGCACCAAGCGCACAATTGAGCCCGATGGTCAGCGGATTGGTGTGGCGCACGGAATTCCAGAAAGCTTCCGGTGTCTGACCGGACAAGGTCCGGCCGGAGAGATCGGTGATCGTGCCGGAAATCATCACCGGCAGTTCTCTGCCGATTTCCTCGAACACTTCTTCAATGGCAAACAGCGCGGCCTTGGCATTCAGGGTGTCGAAGATTGTCTCGACAAGAAGGATATCCGCACCACCTTCAATCAAGCCGCGAACAGCTTCTGCATAGGCAATCCGGAGATCATCAAAGCTGACGGCCCGGTAACCGGGATTGTTCACGTCCGGTGAAATGGATGCAGTGCGGTTGGTCGGCCCAAGCGCTCCGGCGACATAGCGGGGACGGGACGGGTCTTGCGCCGTCACCTGATCACAGGCCTCACGAGCAAGGCGTGCGCTTTCCAGGTTCAGCTCATAAGCCAGGTCCTCCATGCCGTAATCAGCCTGGGCGATGGTGGTTGAGGAAAAGGTATTGGTTTCAACGATGTCCGCGCCCGCTTCCAGATAGTCGACATGGATCTGGCGGATGGCGTCCGGCATTGTCAGGCTGAGGAGATCATTGTTGCCCTTGACGTCCGACGGCCAGTCCTTGAAACGCTCACCGCGATAGGCTGCCTCGTCCAATTTGAGCAACTGGATTTCAGTCCCCATAGCTCCGTCCAGCACGAGGATGCGGGATTTTGCGATCTCCTGAAGGCGCGCGAAGGCGTCAGACTTGGTCACGGGGATTTCCTACCTCTTGGCCATGATCCCGGCTTGAGGCCGGGACGGCTGTTTTTTTGACATTGCCGCACCGGACTAGCTCCGGGCCGCGTTATTCCAAACTCTTGAGGTCCCGGTTCAAGACCGGGACAACCGTTATACTAATGCCGCCCCGGACCTGATCCGGGGCCCTCATATCTCAAACTCATGCTGTTCCGGCGCAACGCCGGGATGGCAGCCTAAGGATTTGTTTTAGGCCGCCACTTTCTCGGTGCCTTGCTGCCCCATGCCGAGCATGTGGCAGATCGCGTATGTCAGATCGGCACGGTTCATCGTGTAGAAATGGAAGTCCGTCAGGCCGCGGTCGACCAGATCCATAACCTGCTCACAAGCGATGGCAACACCGACGAGCTTGCGGGTTTCCGGATCGTTTTGCAGACCGGCAAAGCGCCGGGCGACCCATTCGGGGATCGAGGTGCCGCATTTTGCGGAGAACACCATGGTCTGCTCGAAATTATGGATCGGCAGGATGCCGGGGATCACCGGGATATTGATACCCGCCGCTGCGATCCGGTCCAGGTAGTCATCGAACAGGTCGTTGTCGAAGAAATACTGGGTGATGATCCGGTCCGCGCCGGCATCAACCTTGCGCTTCAGATTGTCGATTTCTTTCTGCCAGCTGCCACTTTCGGGATGTTTTTCCGGGTAGCCGGATACCGAAACATCGAAATTGGCGATCTTCTTAATGCCTTCAACCAGATCGGTCGCGTAGGCATACCCCTCCGGATGCGGCTCGTAAACCGCGCCGATGCCCGCGAGCGGATCACCGCGAAGAGCCACAAGATGGCGCACGCCAAGATCCCAATAGTCTTTGACAATCGCATCTACTTCCGCTTTTGGAGAGCCGACACAAGTCAAGTGTGCCGCCGGTGCGAGATCGGTCTCATTCAAGATGCGCTCAACGGTCTTATGGGTCCGCTCGCGGGTCGATCCGCCTGCACCATAGGTGACCGACACAAAAGACGGGTTGAGCGGCGCAAGGCGCTGGACCGTTTCCCAAAGTGTCTCGCCCATCTTCTCGGACTTCGGGGGGAAGAACTCGAAGGATGCGGTGATCGGTGTCTGGGTAGCACCTCGGGACAGTCGGGATGACAAAACGGTCATATTAGGCAACCTCTCGGGATGAATTCTGGGCAGGCACGTCGGTGATGATCCGCCGATCGCGGGCCAGCCAAAGGGTAACGGTCAGTTTGCTGTCATCGGCCTCGCCGGGAACGAGGTCGGTTGTTTTTTCAAGATCGAGTTCCAGCGCGTCCAGCCAGCGCTCCATCTGCTCGCTGGCAAAGCCGAGGCGGCGGTGGGCATGCTGGTCCCGCAGAAACTCAAGCTCATGCGGCGCAAAATCGACAATCAGCAAGCGCCCGCCAGGGCGCAAAGCCCGTGCAGCTTCTGCAAGCGCACGTGCCGGATCATCCAGGAAGTGCAGCACCTGGTGGATTGCGACCACGTCAAAGGATTTCGGCGGCACATTCAGGGCGTAGACATCGCCATGGCGAACCTGGGCATTGTTCAGGCCTGCTTTTGACAGGTTCGCCCGCGCTACGGCCAGCATGTCATGGGACGCGTCGACCCCAAGGGCTGAGACATATTGATCAGAAAAGACTTCCAGAAGACGGCCTGTGCCAGTCCCAAGATCGAGGAATGTCTGGAACGGAGCATCGCCCAGCGCATTGCGCATAGCCGCTTCGACGTCGGCCTCTAGCACATGCAAAGAACGCTCCCGGTCCCAAGTGAGCGCACGCGCGGCAAAGAAGGCAGCAGCCTCTTCCGCCTTGGCTTTGCGGATGGCCTGAAAACGCTCCTGATCGGCTGCCATAACGGCGTCTTCATCAGATATCCGGGCTACAACATCACGCGCCAACGCGCCCTCAGGGCCATCCGACAGACGGTAGTAGACCCAAGAGCCTTCCGGGAAGCGTTGGATGACGTCGGCTTCAGCAAGCAGTTTCAAATGACGGGAGATGCGCGGCTGACTCTGACCGAGGATCGCAGTGGCATCCTTCACGGTGAGTTCGTTTTGCGCCAGCAGAGCGATCAAACGGATCCGCGTTGCTTCCCCCACTGCCCGCAAGGCGGCCAGGGTCTCTTCTACAGATAGGGTGTTTCGCTCGGTCATTCACTCACCGCCAATGTCAATATAAAGATATCTTTATATCAAACACATCGACGATGCAAGCCCAGCGACCCAAATGCGTCACACTCTTGTCTCTGAGCGACAATATTGGCAAATCATCAGTTAACAGGGCTGCTATTGCGCAGCTGTTGCCGCCTCTTCACGCAGCCACCCCAGAAAGGCGCGCGCCAAACGCTTCGGCCGTTTTCGTTGAGAAACAATCGCACCGAAACCATCCTTGATCAGCGTGAATCCAAAGGGGGCCACAAGGCGGCCATCCGCCAGCTCCTCCGCCACAATGCGCTTTTCCACCAGAGCTGCACCCAAACCGGCCAAGGCGGCTTCAATCACCAAAAACGTATGCGGGTAAGCCGTTGCCGTTTCCGAGACGACTTCAACTCCGGCCAGCGTCTGATAAGCGCCCCACACATCGCCGGGCAATTCCTGAACGCAGCGGTTTTTAACCGTCAGCACGTGCTCCTTTACGTCAACGCCGAGACCGGGCGCGTGAACAATACCGAAAGCGACATCGCCCAGAATTTCAATGTCCGTTCGACCCCCGAACTGCCAGCGCAAACGGTCCCAGGTCAGGATGGCATCCATCTGCTCTTCCGGCAGCCAGTGTTTCCCGGTCATCCGGAAGTTGACCTGTGCATCGGGATACCTCTGATAGAAACGCGGCAGGCGCGGCATCAACCAGCGCATGGCAAACGTCGCGCTGATTCCGATGTCGAGGGTCGGACTGTCCGCAAGCTGCGTGAGCCCCCGCCAAGCCGCTTCAATCTCCTGCAACGACCCACCGACCGTCTTTGCAAACTTTTCCCCTTCCGGTGTCAGGGCCACCCCCTGCCCGTCCTTCCGGAACAAGGCGACACCCGCCTGCTCTGCCAGATGAGCGAGCTGCTTGCTGATCGCGCCATGGGTCCGGCCAAGCTCATCTGCAGCGGCACTCATGGATCCGAGCCGCGCCGTCGCTTCCAAAGCTGGCAAGGCATTCAAGGGTGGCAACCGTTTCATCTCAGTCTCTCACCTCGCGAAATATGTTCTTTTTTCTCACAATAGACTGACAACTTCTCCTTCGACCAGGCGATATTTTTTCGTGATAGTGAAATCATTCCGCTCTTATTCCGGACAAATACCGTGAAGACACAAAAGCTCATTTTCAAACCCGTCTCGACGCCGCAAACGGCGCGGGTTATTTCCTTCCCCAGTCAAAACCACCACCTTAAGAGATTTTCTCACAAATACCGTTTGGCAAAGTGGTTGCACGACAAAACCACAAAAATAAAGCACTTCCTGCAATTGGCCTCGGAGAGACAACACTTGCTCCGGGAGGAACCCGATAGTGTTTTGGCTGATCTTGGCATCACCCGCACACAGCTGCGTTCACGCAAGTTTCTAAAGGCCGAGCTCACACGTGTAGATGATACACGGCCGAATGCTGAGATTGTGCAATTTGAAATGCCTGCAAAGCGCCTTGGTTTACGCCGAAACCAATCAAGCAGTTAAGCCTGCCGAATACGTCAGCAAATCCTTTTGATCGCTCGTTACACCCGCCCTCACGCGCGATGCGTGTTTCTGGTACTTTAGCACGAGAAGCGCGCATTCAGTTGCGTCCAACTTAATTCGCATTAGTATTATTCACTAACATCAAAACTGGGAGGCACGGTTCTATCCCGCTTGCCCGTCACTGAGTTCAACCACCTGGAGGAGAGCCTGAGGTTGGACCGCTGGACGGTTCACTGTGCGGGGCAAACAATAAATTCGTGAGGGAGGAAACAATTCATGAAACGCTTTATCGGCGGGGCACTGGCACTTCTTGTCACCCCCCATCTGGCGGCGGCTGAGCCAATTTCGGCAGACGCCATACGCGCCGCCACCGGCGGCATCAACACGGCTACGATCATCGAAAACGACTCGTCAGACCAAAATTGGCTCAACTACGGCCTGAATTACGCCGAAACACGATACTCTCAACTCGACACAATAACGGCCGACAATGTCGGCGAGCTTGGGTTGGCCTGGTCCTACAATCTGGAATCCCGCCGTGGTGTTCAGGCGACACCGATCGTGGCTGATGGTGTCATGTATGTCACCGCATCCTGGTCCGTTGTTCATGCGCTGGACGCCATCACGGGAGAAAAGCTCTGGGTGTATGATCCAGAGGTGCCCGGCGAATATGCCGCCAAGGGTTGCTGCGACGTCGTCAACCGGGGCGTTGCCATCTATGAAGGCAAGGTCTTCGTTGGATCCTATGACGGTTATCTGCATGCCCTGGATGCTGCCACCGGCGAGCTTCTCTGGAAGATTGACACCATTGAAAACCGGGACATGTCCTACACCGTGACCGGGGCGCCACGGGTCATCAATGGTAAGGTCATCATCGGCAATGGCGGCGCCGAGTTCGGAGTGCGCGGCTACATCTCAGCTTATGATACTGAGACCGGGGACACCGTCTGGCGCTGGTATACGGTGCCTGGCAACCCGGCCAAGCCTTATGAAAATGACGCCATGAAAATGGCGGCGGAAACCTGGGATCCATCCGCCAAATACTGGGAAGCAGGCGGCGGCGGCACGGTCTGGGACGCCATGGCCTATGATCCGGAGCTGAACCTTCTTTACATCGGGACGGGCAACGGATCGCCGTGGAACCAGCATCTGCGTTCACCGGCTGGGGGCGACAACCTGTTTCTCGCCTCCATCGTCGCGCTCAATCCGGATACCGGTGACTATCTCTGGCACTACCAGAACACACCGGGGGATACTTGGGACTACACATCTACGCAGCACATCATTCTTGCCGACCTCGAGATCGACGGCGACATGCGCCAAGTGCTGATGCAGGCCCCGAAGAACGGCTTCTTCTATGTGATTGACCGCACCAACGGCGAATTCATTTCCGCAGAACCATTCGTTGAGACGACTTGGGCCAAGGCCTATGACGCCGATGGCAGGCCTATCGAAAACCCGGATGCCCGCTCAAAAGACAAGCCGTTCGAACCGGTTCCATCCGCTTACGGTGCGCATAACTGGCATCCCATGAGCTTTAATCCGGATACCGGGCTTGTGTATATTCCGGCCCAAGGTGTGCCGCTGGTGCAGTCGACCGACCCAAGTTGGGAACTCAATTCGCATAAGCCCATGTCGACCATGTCAGGAGTAGGCTGGAACCTTGGGTATCTGTTCAACGTTGTTGCGCCGCAAGCAACGCCCTTCGGACACCTTCTGGCTTGGGATCCGGTGAACCAGCGGGAGGCCTGGCGCGCGGAATATGTCTCGCCCTGGAATGGTGGCACCCTAACCACGGCCGGAAATCTGGTGTTTCAGGGAACCGCTGATGGCCGGTTCATTGCCTACAATGCCACGAATGGGGAGACCCTCTGGCAGGTTCCCATGACATCCGGCGTCATTGCCGCCCCCATGACGTGGGAACACGAGGGCGACCAATACGTCACGATTGCAGCCGGCTGGGGCGGGGTTTATGGCCTCATGCAGCGGGCGACCGAAAAGGTCGGGCCGGGCCGGGTTTTCACCTTCCGGATTGGCGCCGCCGAAGAAATTCCAACAGCGGAACTGTCGACCCGCACAGAACTCGTCTCCGGCGTTCCTTATGACCCTGAACAGGTCACGGCAGGGCTGGCGACCTATGTCTCCAACTGTCTCTTTTGTCACGGTGTGCCGGGGGTCAACAATGGCGGTGCCGTTCCGAACCTTGGCTACTCGGAACCGGAAGTCCTGACCAATGCAGATGCCTGGGTCCTGCAAGGTGCCGGACTGCACAACGGCATGCCGCGCTTTGATGCGCATTTGACCGATGCCGACGTTCAAAACGTGCTGGCGTTTATCCAAGGCACAGCCGACTCTTTAAGGGCTGCGGCGGCAACCAAGGCGCAGTAGGGTTTCGGCGCAACGGCAGAGAGGCCTTACACCAAATGAAGAAGGCTCTGCGGATGTCTCCGCAGAGCCTTTTTCTGTAAGTGCTAATCCACCGTCAGATCGGGTCATCCTGACCGCTGTCTCCATTGGCTTCTTCGTCCAGCATTCCCGACATGGCCGCAGCACCTGCAGCAGCCTTGGCCGCTTCCGGTGAGATTTTGCCGTTGGCGCCGTCGTCCTCATCATCTCCGGCTCCGGCAACGCGGACCGTAACCTGACGATGGGCAAACCTGATGCCGTTTTCCTCGAAGAGATCGCGCAGACCTGCGTAGATCACCTTCCGCAATTCGAACTGCTTGCCGGGTTTTGCGGTGAACTTCACGCGGGCGATCATGGCGGAGTCTTCCATAGACATGATGCCCTGGGATTTCAGCGGCGCAAGGAACATCGGTCCGTAGTATTCATCCTCAAGAAGCCGTTGGCCGAACTTCTTGATGATCTTGCGCATCTTTTCGACATCCGTGTCATAGGTGACCCGGAAGGCGAGCTTCATGATGGCCCAGTCGCGCGAGAAGTTTTCCACCTGCTGGATTTCGCCAAACGGAATGGTGGTAAGCGCACCGCGATGGTGGCGCAGCTGCATCGAGCGGATCGAGATTTTCTCGACAGTCCCCTTGGCGCTGCCAATATCGATGTATTCGCCTTTCCGGAAAGCATCATCGATCAGGTAGAACGCACCGGAAAAGATATCCCGAATGAGGGTCTGTGCGCCAAAACCGACCGCCAGACCGACAACACCGGCACCGGCGAAGAGCGGCGCAATATTGACACCCAGCTCAGCCAGAACAACCATTGCCGCAATCACCACGATGGTGATCAGCAAGAAGTTCCGGAAGATGGGCAGCAGGGTCGAAATCCGGCTTTCACCGGCCCCGCCAATTTCAGCCTCTTCGTCTTTTTCCGCTGGAGATTCCTTGGCGATCTGACGGTCGATCAGGATCTTGACCGCCTCATACGCCATGTATCCAAGGAACATGACCAGCAGGACCTCAATGAAGGATCCAATGATCGACCCTTCCCCGGCCATGCCGACACCCCAAAGAGACGTTAACAGGTCCAGTCCGCCGAAGACCACGAGGATCGCAGCGCCGCGATCCAGCAGTGCGCGGAACGGGGACCGATCGGCTTCGCGGTCAGCAGCTTCAGCATGCGCTTGGGCCAGCGTGCTTTCCGGGTCCTGCTCAGCGCCCTCGCTCTCTTCCGCCCGCTGAATGTCTTCCGCAATCTTCGCTTCGGCTTTGGCGGTATCAAGACGCGGCAACAACACACGGTCGATCAGAAGGATAAGCAGCCCATAGGCTACGGCTGCCACCAGCAAAACCTGGATCGGAGCCCCCACAAGTCCTGTTGCGGACGGCAAGTCCAAAAGGATCCGAAGAGCAGAAATTCCCCAGGCAATCACGAAGTAGATAACGGCGATGAGATGCCAAACGGCGGCGAGCACCCGGCGCCACATCGGGGCTTGGTCACCTGCACCTCCGCGGATCAAGCGCGCTATCACCGCTCGATACGCCACGGCAATGACGCACAGGATAACCATCGACAAACCAGACGCTGCAATGAGCGCCAATTTGTGAATGTCCTGCGGCAGACCAAGACGCTCCATCCAGAGGCAGAACGCGATCGCACCTATTGATATGCCACTGCCGACCAGCAAGAACCGGTAGAGCCCCTTCGCTTCCCTGTTGCTCAGGGCGACCAACCGATGGCTTTCCGCATCCGGAGCCAGCAGGTTCATCCATATGATCCGCAGTGCCATGAAGGCGGCGCTCATACTGAAGGCGACGAGGGCGGTTTCATTGGCTGCTTCCAGACCAGTGCCAATCAGGAGATAAACAACCGTCGCCACGGCAAAATAGAGGACCACCCCGGCGATCATCAAAATCGCCCGCAAATACAGATAGATGATCTTGTCGGAACGAGTGTAGACGTCGGGCTTGTACATTCCCGCGAACTGTCGCCGCCCCCAACGCGCCAGCAACGTCGAGGCCGCAAGACCGAAGAGAACCGCGATCACGACATCGATCAGCGCGGATGATATCCAGCCCAGTCCTTGGTCTTCGCCTTGCGAGCGAAGCGTATCGACCATCGCAGCGCGAATATTCGGGATCTTCTGAACGATTGTTTTTAAAGTGTCGCGGGCACGGACGGCTTCATCTGCAAACTCGTCCATAGACTCCATCATCGCGCCGCCGCCCTCTTCGGCGCTGACACCGCCTCCCTCAGAGGCAGGTTCTGTGTGTTTTGCGGTTGTCTCCGCAGCCTTTTCCTTTGAACCGCCACTAACCGCCGACAATAAGCTCGCGGGGCCTTGGGCGTGGGCATAATCCGGACCGGCGCCTAAACTCACAAACAGCATGCTCAGGACGGCAATTGCGAGGACCGGAACGCGGCCAAAAAAAGCGCGCATTGCCGGAAGCAGCTCATGTTGCAGTAGTTGATGGACGGATCTGCGCATACCCCTTGGCCCCGCTCTTTGCAGAATCTGTTTCGCCCTGTAAAGCACGGTTCCGCTGAGGAAAAAAGGCATCTCGCACGTTAGTTACGGACGAAAAAAGCCCGGCACAGTGGCCGGGCTTGATGTCTTGCGCATTCTGCTTGGTCAGATCACTTCAGAACGTTGTAGCTCCAATGGGCGATCTTGCGCTTGGCTTCTGCAACAGTCATGCGCTCATAAAGGTTCATCGCGTTGCTGCGGGTCTCAGGCGTCAGGCGATGACGCCATGGGCCGATGCTCAACAATGCCCCGACGGTGATCGACGAAAAGCCGGAGGCTTTTGCGAGAATGACAAACGGCTCCGGGTCCGGACGCACCATCCAGTGGCTGGCTTCCTCAACGCCGCACCGAACCAACCACGCGAAGGTGGCGACGGCTTCGGCGAACCTGTCTTCGGACGCAAACCGGCGCAAAGCGGCTTCATTCACCATGCCCTTTTTCGCCAGGAGCAGAATGCGGCTGCGGGCTGTTTCAAAATCGTACCGGCCCAACCAGTACTGATTGGACATGCGCCGCGCGGCAATATCGGCAGCCTCATTCAATTGCGCGGTTTCACCGGAACGGCCGGATGTCTGCAATTTCTTGCGGACTTCGTCGCTCGCAATGGAAATCAGGCTGGCAATCTGCGCTTCAGCGAGATCCGGACGGTCACTCAAGCTGAGCTGAAGCGTTGCGTCGGCAGCGGAATCGGAGATGAGGATCTCGATGGCAGACCCTGACAGGCTTGCGCCTTCGTTGCTGGCAATCTTCCGTTTGACCTTCAGATCACCGCGCCGGACAAGGATCTCGCTGACGTCCGCGGAGAGCACTTCACGTTGTGCAATTGCGTAGCGGTGATCGTTGCCTTGCTCTTCTGCAATGGACACCAGATCAGCATCGCGCAGGACGGTTGAGCGCACGAGGATCGGTTCGGACACCTCGATCACATCACTTGCAAGGCGCCGGATGGTCTCTTCCGGACCGCGGCGTAAGGTGCTCATCTGCTCGGCGACAAAACGGCGGACTTCAGATTCCACCATATCCACCAAGCGTAGCAGCACGGAGTCGTAAATATCGACCTGTTCGTCAGAGCATCTGTCGGATGTCAACGCAAAGAGCGTTGCCACATGGCGGGCCAGTTCTGCCCGGCGGGCGCTTGCTGCTTCCCCGGTCAGCTCCGAGAAGTTCACCAGTTCTGTTTTCAACGCTTCACTCATTTTCATTACCAGATTGAATCTTACGCCGGTCTTCGGCTCTGGCCACAAAATGAATTGGAGATTTAAAGAAGACAGAAACAGGTATTTGGAGAATGTAATCGTGTTTTTATAAATTTTACGAAGAATTCTAACTAGATTTGCCAGTTACTCTACATTCTATTGTTTTTTATGAGTTTATCGGATCTGGCATCCCGTTTCGGCGCTTTTTGAAGACCAAAAAATCGAGTATTAATTTTTGTTAGCTGGGCGTATTTTTGTCTTGTCCAAGCCTCGTTTTCACGCCGAATGCCTCAATTCTTTAACCGGAGTATTAATCCGCGTTGCCCTGGTGGGCAGGTCCGAAAGCGGCGATGCATATAATGAAATTCGCGTGCCCAAGCCGCTTCCGTAGCTTGGATAGATATGCCGTTTTTTTCTTGCGTCAGCCTAGGCCGTGTAGACGAATTGGAGGCGTATTTCGTGAGCCAAGTGCCAAGATATGGCGGCGACGGTCCTGCAGAGCGTATCGAAATACGGTCAAGGGATAGCCGGTGCCAGATCGCCGGCACTTGTCTCACCCTTTGGGCCGTGTTTGCATTGCTCAATTCCAGCGCAAATCCGTCTAGATGATGCGCAAGCATCACCTTCACCGGATTTCCTTGATCTTGAACGATGCAAATCCCGGCGAAATGCATCGCCAATTCGTCCACGCGGCCTAGCGCTGTGCGCTGCCATGTCCTCAAACGAAAAACCGGCGCAGAAGCTGCGCCGGCATGAGTTTTCAATAAGCAGACCGTGCGTTATTCGGCGGCTTGGAGGAAGTCGCCGCTTTGATGATCGCCATCATTGCCGCCGTCTTTGCGGGTATTCAGCTGTTCAAGGACCACCCGGCGCTTGTCAGCGGCCTTTTCCAGGTTCGCTTCCTTGACCGGGCCGAACCCGCGGACCAGATCCGGAACCCGTGCCAGCTCCACGAGGAGACCGTAATTGCCATTCGGCAAACGGGTGATGATCTCCGCGATGTCCTTTTCGTACTGAGCAATCAGGGCGCGTTCTGCACGGCGCTCCGCGGTCCGTCCAAATGGGTCGTACCATTTGCCGCGCATGCCTTTGAACCCGGCAAGGAGTTTGAACGCGGTAAAGATCCACGGTCCGAATGCCATCTTCTCCGGGCGTCCGGTTTTCGGGTCCTTCCGGTGCGCCAGCATCGGCGGGGCCAGATAGACCTTCAGCTTCTTCGGATCTTCGAACCGCTGCGCGATCTTTTCCTTGAAGGCCGGATCGGAATAAAGGCGGCCGACTTCATATTCGTCCTTGTAAGCCATCACTTTATAGAGCAGATCAGCAACGGTTCTGGAGAGGCGCATTTGCCCTGGGCCATGAGCTTCGTCCGCTGCCTTCACTTTTTCAACGAGATCCCGGTAACGGGCCGCATAGGCTTCGTCCTGATACCGGACGAGCTCGTCGGCATTGAAGGCAATCTTTTCATCCAATGTGAACGTGCGCGGTTTTTCGCTCGCTGGCAAAGCCTTCAACAACAGCTCAGCGTCGGCAGCCAGAACACGGCCGGCGCGGAACGCCTTGATGTTGCCGGCCACTGCCGCCCCGTTCAGCTGCAAGGCTGTTTCAATGGCATCGCCGGAAACCGGCAGGGCACCTGATTGATACGCCATGCCAACGAGCAGCATGTTGGCAAAGATCGCATCGCCCAGCAGCTTTTCGGCAATACCGGCCGCATCCATCGCGAGATACGTGCCGGATGCCGCCTTCAAGGCCGCGTCCATCTTCTTCTCATCGAAAGACAGGGTTTGCTTCAGGACAAACTCTGCAGTCGGGGCAACCTTGGTGTTTGCCACTGTCACGGTCTGGCCACGGTGGGCGAGTGCCAGTTGTTCCGCATTGGTGGCAACGACCATGTCACTTGCGATCAAGAGATCGAGGCTCGCGGCCGGCACCCGGGGACCTTCAATGGCGCGGTCAATGGATGCGAAGCGAACGTGGGAGGTCACCGGTCCGCCCTTTTGCGCCAGTCCCGTCATGTCCAGGGTCGAGGCTTGCTTGCCATCGATATGCGCCGCCATTGCTAGAACAGCACTGATTGTGGTGACGCCCATGCCGCCAATGCCGGCAACCAACGCGTTCTGCGTCCGGTCGAGCGCCGGCAGAACCGGTTCCTGCAACTGTTCGACAAGCGCATCGATATCCACGTCAGCCTTTTTCGGCTTTTTGAGTGCCGCACCGTCGATCTCGACGAAGGACGGACAGAAACCCTTGATGCAGGAAAAGTCCTTGTTGCAGCTCGACTGGTTGATAACACGCTTTTCGCCAAAAGGCGTTGCCAGCGGTTCAACCGAAAGGCAGTTGGACTGGACCGAGCAGTCGCCGCAGCCTTCGCAGACGCGATCGTTGATGAACAGGCGCTGATCCGGATCCGGGAACAGTCCGCGCTTCCGGCGGCGCCGTTTCTCGGCTGCACAGGTTTGGTCGTAGACGATTACGGAAACGCCGTTGAAAGTCTGCAGATCCTTCTGCACATCCATCAACTCGTCGCGATGATAGACCTTTGTTCCCGCTGCAATCGGCGTCCACGATCCGTAGGCATCCGGATTTTCGGAGACCACCGCAATGCGTTCTACGCCTTCAGCTTCCAGCTGACGGGTAATCTGCGGAACACTCAACTGTCCATCATGCTTCTGACCACCGGTCATGGCTACAGCATCATTGTAAAGGATCTTGTAGGTGATCGGGACATTGGCGGCGAGCGCCTGACGGATCGCAAGGATACCGGAGTGGAAATATGTTCCATCGCCGACGTTTGCGAACACATGGCTGTCGCCCGAGAACGGCTGCTGACCAACCCAAAGGACGCCCTCTCCGCCCATCTGGATCTGGCCTTCCGTGGTCCGGCCCGCCATTTCGGTCATGGCATGACAACCGATACCCGGCATTGACCGGGAGCCTTCCGGCGTTTTGGTCGAGGTTGAATGCGGGCAGCCAGAACAGAAGTAAGGCACACGGGACGCACGTTCCGCATGGCCTTGCGCCCACATGGCCTGCTTGGTCATACGCGCGGCAACGGCCTGCATTTCTTCAGTGACGGCATCGGCCGGCAACCACTTCATCAAACCCTCGATGAGTTCAGCGACAGAGATCTCAAGAACATCCGAGAGGAACGGTGATCCGTCTGGCCGGCGTTTGCCCCAAATCTCAGGGCGGCTCATGTCCGGCCAGTGATAGGAGATTTCCTTGATCTGCGGTTCCATGAAGGCCCGCTTGTGCTCCACGACCAGCAGTTTCTCTGCGCCGCGGGCAAAATCCCGCAGGCCGAGCGGTTCCATCGGCCAGGTCATTGCAACCTTATAGATGCCGAGGCCCAGCGCTTTGGCCTTGTCTTCCGTCACACCCATGAGATCGAGTGCCTGAAGCAGGTCCCGATAGGCTTTGCCGGAAGAAATAATGCCGAGTTTCGGATTTTGCCGGGCACCGAAGGTCACACGATCCAGGCCGTTTGTGCGAACATAGGCTTGGGCTGCAGGGATCCGCAGCTCACGCACCAGGCGCTCTGTTTCCAACCGGTTGCCGAGCAGCAGATCGCGGTTTTGATGATAATCCTTGCGCGGATCACCTTCCAGAGGGCGAACCATCCGCAGACGGTTTGGCGATACATTGATGGTGGCGGACGCATCCATCGTGTCGGCCACGCAGATCAACGCCGTCCAAAGACTGGAGAAGCGGGACATCTCAAGCCCGTGCAGTCCGTAGTCGAGAACGTCCTGAATGTCCGCCGGGTTCAGAACCGGCATTTCGGCATGCTCAAAGAAGAATTCGCTCTGCGCAGGCAGGATGGAGGACTTGGCAAGGTGATCGTCACCGGCCAAAGCCAGAACACCGCCGTTGCGGTCCGTGCCCGACGCGTTCCCTTGACGCAGTGCGTCGCCAGCCCGGTCAACACCCGGGGCCTTGCCGTACCAGATGCCAAAGACGCCGTCATATTCTGTGGGCCGTCCGACACCGCCCTCACCGCGCAGTTTTTGACTTCCCCAAACTGCGGTCGCGCCGAGTTCCTCGTTCACGCCAGGCTTGAAAACAACTTCAAGGCCCTTCAGGTGCCGATGGGCGCGCTCCAACTCAGTGTCATATCCAGCCAGCGGCGACCCGCGGTATCCGGAAATGAAACCACCGGTTTTAAGACCTGCCTGCCGGTCCAGGCGCGCGCGGTCCAGAGCCAATCTGACCAGCGCCTGAATGCCTGTCAGATACACACGACCGTCCGTCGCGGTGTATTTGTCTTCAAGGCTGATATCGGACACAAGCACATCCATTCGGTATTCTCCTCCTACGCCCCCGGGGCGGCCCTCTGCGGCGAACTGCCATTTCCGATTAATATCGTCCTTTTCAGCAGCGATTTCTGTGCTATCGTCACCGTAATTCGTCACCAGGCAGCATAAAATTTCCGAAAATGACCCAATGACCGAAAAGAATCTTCTTGACCCGTCCGACATCCGTGTTTTGCGCGTTTTGCAAAGGGATGCCTCCCTTTCAATCGCAGAAGTCGCCAAAGAGGCCGGCATGAGCCAAACCCCTTGCTGGCGCCGCATCAAACGGTTGAAGGAACAAGGCATCATCAAGCAAATTACCGCGATCATAGACCGCGAAGCTGTGGGCCTTGGCTTTGTCGCCTATTCCTTCGTCAAGCTTGCCGTTCCCAGCCGCGAAAACATGGAGACGTTCGACAAGCTCGTCCATCATTGGCCGGAAGTCGTTATTTGTGAACGTATCACAGGTGCTGTCGATTACCTCATCAAGGTGGTAACCGATGACATCAAGACTTATGACGACTTCCTGCGTCTGAAGCTTCTCGATAATACATTGGTATCTGACGTGCAGTCACGTATCGTTGTCAACACGGTAAAGGATACCGCTGCACTGCCTCTTCGCGAGAATTGAGACGCGCAGCACCTTACGGCCTCTTCAAAATTCACTGTTTGTTTGGCTATTGCATGGGACAGTAAAACCTCCCGTGTGTTTGTCCGGCAGTGACTTGGGAAGGTTTTTAGGCGTGCTTCGGAAAATCGGTCTGTTTTGCATATGCTGTCTTTTGGCTGCGATGTGGCAAACATCGGCGACAGCCCGTCCGTTGATCATCGCCGCCAATCCTCAAGCCCCGTTCAAATACGAGGCAGACGGACAAGTCCGCGGCATCGACATTGAAGTGATGGACGAGGTCCTGCGCGAACTGGCGATAGACTATGAAGTGCTGCTTATTGAATCCGACCAGCGCCTGCAGGTCGAAGCCAAAGCCGGGCGGATCGATATGCTGCTTTTGTATTCGGAAAACGAAGACCGCCGCACCTTTTTGGACTACCCAAACGAAAGCTACATCGATCTGGACTGGAATTTCTTCATCAGGGCGGAAGATCGCGGCAAGTTCACGTTTTCGAAGTTCGATGACCTGCGCTCAATAACGATCGGTGCAACGCATGGAATTTCCTACACCCCGGAGTTCTGGGACGCGGGCCTCCAGCTGCAACTTGTCTCAGAGAATTCCCTGCAGATCGACAAGCTGCTCGCAGGCAGGATCGACGCGGTTCCGATGAACACCATCTCAACACTGCACCAGGCTCATATCGGCGGCTATCGAAACCAAATCGATTTCCTGCCCAAACCAATGAAGTCGAAAGCTTACTACAACGTCTTTTCCAAAGCCTCGACGCACCCGGATATGGACAAGTTGAAGACCGAGTACGACCGGATCATCCGCCGCATGAAAGACGACGGATCGATCGACCAAATCAAGGCGACCTATATCGGGCCTTCCAGCTAAATCCCGGCCGTCATATCTTTTGTGTCTGAAACCGGTTAGGCGAGACGCCCGTCACATCCGCAACAAGAGGTTTGTTGGCAATCATATCGGCCATGATCTGGCCGGAGACCGGTCCGAGCGTAAAACCATCATGACCATGGGCGAAATTGAGCCACAACCCTTTTACAGACGGGGATGGTCCAATGACCGGAAGAGAATCCGGCACACAGGGCCGGCTTCCCACCCATGGTTCATCATGAAGCGCGCGTCCGAGAGAAAAGATCTCTTCTGCCCTGCGCCGGACCTGCTTGATGATCTGCGGGTTCGGCGGCGCGTCGCGTCCTGCCAGCTCCACTCCCGTCGTCAGCCGTATGCCGAAGTCGGTTGGAGATAATGCAAACCCGTTGTCGATGTCCACGACGGGGCGCGACAGGGACGCCCCGGAGAGCGGCCTATAATGCATGTGGTAGCCGCGCTTGACGGCCAGCGGATACTGCTCGCCAAGTTTCTTCAGGACATCCATGGACCAAGCGCCCAAGCAAACGACGACATTGCGGGCGAACACGGGCCCACGTTCTCCCTCGAGGCCCCACCCCCCTCTCTGGCGGATAAGCTTTTTGGCATCTGCGCGAAAATACTGACCACCGTTTTGGATGTATCCCCGCCAGAACGCATCGACGACAGCAGCCGGGTTGGAGACCGACCAGCTTTCGGTCCAATGCACGGCCTTGATGCCTGAAAGCTTCAACCCAGGCTCCAGAACACTGGCTTCTGCGCCGTCCATTTCCTTGTAATCAACACCGTAGATCCGAGCGTAGTACCGGGACATATCATCTGCATCAAAACTGGCTGGCGTTCGGTACAGGTGCAGCCAACCACCCTTCCGGTAAAACCGGCCCGCATTTGACTGCTCGGCAAGATCAAGATGCGCTTTGACCGCCTGTTGGCGCAACGGCATGATGGCCCGGCAATACGTCTCTGCCGCCTCGCCGTAGCTTGCCCGCACGTACTGCCGGATCCACGGAAGCATCTTCGCCAAGGTAAGCGGTCTGTATGAAAATGGTCCGCCAAGATTGAAGGATGACTTTAGGAACGCCACCGGATTTTTCGGCAGACCTTGCGGTACAAACCCATTGTGCTGGACGACGCCTGCGTTGCCTGCAGAAGCTTCGCCGCCCGGATGTTTCCGATCTATCAAAGCGACATCCAGGCCAAGGCGGCGCAAATGCGCTGCGGTCGAAACGCCGACAATTCCTGCCCCCAGAACCATCACATCAAATGTCTGCATCTGTTTCGAAGTTGTCATGGCCCACAGTCCGACGGCAGGACGCCATCGTGATTGGCAAGTCCGGTCAAGTTCCCTTAAAAGAACCGCAAGTCCCTGCCCACACGCGATTTTCAGGAGTTGATTTTAAATGATTCGGATGCTCGCGGTAGCTGTGGCATGGATCGGCCAGCATGGAACGGCCGCTTTGGCTGTGAGTATCTTCATCGGCATGGCGCTACCAGCCCTGTCGGAACATCTGCGCCCCTATCTCGGTGTTTCGGTCTTCAGCCTGCTGGTGCTGGCTTTCTTGAGGGTCGATATCGAAGCCATCAAACTGCGTTTGAAACGACCGACACTTCTCCTCACTACACTCGTTTGGATGATGCTCGGTGTGCCGTTGATTGCTTTTGCGGCCGTTCAGTTGATTGGACCGGAAACGCTTGGACCTGAGCTTGTGCTGGCCTTGTTTATCTCCACGGCCGCCCCGCCGGTTATGGCCGCGCCGGCCTTTATATATCTCCTGGGCCTGAATGGAACGCTCAGCCTTGCGCTTTCCATTGCGGCCCTGATCATTACGCCGCTTTCGGCCCCTTTCATCGGCGAGCTGATGCTGGGGGATGCCTTGCCGTTGAGTATCGGTGGCCTGGCAGCGCAACTGTCATTTCTGCTTGTTGGGTCGTTTCTTACTGCAATGGTGATCCGCCGAATTGCCGGACAGAAACGAATTGCAAACGGCGCAAACATGATCAGCGGCTTGAATGTTCTCTTGCTTTTGATCTTTGCGATTGCTGCGATGGATGGCGTTGCAGCGAGCTTCGCGGACAAACCTGGCTTTACCCTCGGCTTGACTGCGATCACTTTCTGCCTCGCCTTTGCACAAATCGGGGTGACCCTGCTCCTATTTTCGCCCGCAAGCAGAGAAGATGCCTATGCCATTGCGCACACTTGCGGCACGCGCAACATGGGGCTGATGGTCGCCGCCTTTGGCGGAACACTGCCAGAACTCACGTGGCTTTGGTTCGCAGTCGGACAATTCCCGATCTATATTTTGCCGATGGTCCTGAAACCGTTTGTCGGATGGTTTTGCGGACTAAAGCTCAAAACTGTGACGCCGCAGACCTGACAGACCTAAAACCCGGCGATACTCTCTTGGATAAATCAAAGGGAGACCGATCATGCGTTTCTGCAAACTGCTCGTTGCTTTTTTTGCGTTCATAACAGGCTCGATGTCGGCAGCCATTGCCGGCGATCAGGCCCGGTTGGATATTCTCGGCTACTCTGAAGATGGCCGTTACTTTGCCTTTGAGCAGTCAGGAATTCAGGACGGCTCCGGTTTTCCCTATTCAGAAATATTCGTGATCGATGTCCATGAGGACAAATGGGTGAGCCCGTCTCCGTTTCGCCGCCGTGATGAAATCGACGACAGCAACGGCTACAATCCGGTAGCGCTCCTAAAGGCTGCCCGGGCCGCCAACAGAGCCGCTGCAGACCCGCTTCTCAATTCCCTCGGCATTGACGGCCACGGACTGACAGTCGGCAGCAATCCGATCACGGAAATCTCCGCCAATCCTTTCAACATGAAGGTCAATCTGCGGCCCGTCGTCCCCCCAATCGATGAGCCGATGGAGATCCAGTTGATGGAATTTCCCCTGCCCGACGACACGTGTGCCAGCTATGGCGCGGCCACCAAGGGGTTCCAGCTCAACACGATCTATGGCGGAGAAGCGCGCGTCCGGCATCTGGACAAAAGCCTCCCGAAAAGCCGCGGGTGCCCGATCGGTTACCGGATAGACAAGGTCGTCAGTTATTTCCCGGAAGACAAGCCACCTGTCATCACAATGATCGTTCACATGGCGACCCACGGCTTTGAAGGGCCTGACGGCCGGTTTCTCGCCATCTCTGGACGGCTGTGAACAGTTAAACCGATTAGGAACGGGCTCTTTGACTTGCCGGTCTGCCGGACACGTGGTAGCGCGGCGCCAACAATCCATGACCGGCGTTGCCGCCGCCCGCAGGAGATCCGTAAATGCCGCGCGAGATAATTATTGCACCGTCCGTCCTTGCCTCTGACTTTTCCAAGCTCGGCCAGGAAGTCCGCGATGTTGTCGAGGCGGGAGCAGACTGGATCCACCTTGACGTGATGGACGGCCATTTTGTTCCCAACATCACTTTCGGCCCGGATGTCATTGCCAAGATGCGCCCGCACACAGACAAGGTGTTCGACACGCATTTGATGATCGAACCTTGCGATCCGTACCTGGAAGCCTTTGCCAAAGCCGGGTCGGACATCATCACCGTGCACGCAGAAGCAACAACGCACCTGGACCGTTCGTTGCAGGCCATTCGCGCTCTCGGCAAGAAGGCAGGCGTGTCGCTCAACCCGGCAACGCCGGAAAGCGTTTTGGAGTACGTGCTCGACCGGCTCGACCTGATCCTTGTGATGACGGTGAACCCGGGCTTCGGTGGTCAGAAGTTCATTGAAGCCATGGTGGAAAAGACAGCCCGGATCAAACAAATGATCGGCGATAGACCAATCGATCTGGAGATCGATGGCGGTGTTACACCCGAGACCGCTCCGCTGGTTGCAGCAGCAGGTGCCAACGTCCTCGTTGCCGGATCCGCCGTTTTCAAGGGCGGTACAGTCGACGCCTATAAGTCCAACATCGATGCAATCCGGACTGCGGCTGCAAACGCCTAATAGAAGCAAAAACTCGTCGCCAAACACCTTTTGATCCGACTGCCCCTTCGGCTAAGCTGAAGTTCAAAGTCTGGGGGTGTCGTTTGGCACATATGCAACGCAACATTGGTCTGCTTGGCCTCACGTTTGTCGCGATCAGCGGAATTCTCGGGTCAGGCTGGCTGTTTGTTCCGATGATCGCCGCGCAATCTGCTGGTCCGGCCTCGCTGATTGCCTGGTTGATCGGCGGCGTTGCCATGCTGTTGATCGCGATCACATTTGCCGAGATCTCCACAATTCTGCCGGTCGCTGGCGGCATCGGGCGGGTGCCTCAGTTTTCTCATGGAACAGTCGTCTCCATGGCAATGGGATGGACCGCTTGGGTTGGCTACAACACGGCAGCTACTATCGAGGTCGAGGCCATCCTTCGGTATTCCAAGACCTTGGCCCCCTGGCTTTATTCCAATGAAAACCAGCTCAGTACCGGAGGGCTCGCAGTCGCCCTCGTGCTCCTGGCCGTTTTCACCGTGATCAACGCGTTTGGCGTCAAACTCTTTGCGCGGATCAACACGGCATTGACCTGGCTGAAAATCCTCGTGCCGGTTCTCCTGGCGGTCGTGATCATCAGTCTCAGCTTCAAGCCGTCCAACTTCACGAACCATGGCGGATTTGCACCAGAGGGCCTAAAGGGCATCCTCGCCGCCATCTCTTCCGGCGGCGTGATTTTCTCGCTCCTTGGCTTCCGGCATGTCATCGACCTGGCTGGTGAGGCAAAAAATCCGAAGGTCAATATCCCGCTCGCCCTGATCCTGAGCCTTTTGATCTGCCTGTTTGTCTATGGCGGACTACAGATTGCCTTCCTTGGCGCATTGGATGCAGCTCAGTTGCAAAATGGCTGGTCAGGACTGCATTTCGGCGGCGACCTCGGCCCACTCGCGGCACTGGCCACAGCCGTTGGCGCTCTTTGGGTCGTCAGCCTGCTGGACACTACAGCCAGGATTTCGAGTTTCGCATCCGGCCTCGTTTCGGTTGGGTCCAACGCCCGTTTGGGGCTTGCTATGGCTCAGAATGGGCTGTTCCCGAAATTCATGGAAACGTTGTCGGACAAGGGCGTGCCGTTGTTTTCGCTGCTCGTCAATTTTGCGGTCGCAGCGCTCTTTTTCTTTGCGCTCCCCTTCGATGAAGTGCTTGCACTGAACACCTCGACCATCGTTCTGTCCTTCATTGTCGGACCGATCGCGGTGGTCGCCTTGAGAAAGCTGCTTCCCGATGCGCCCCGTGCCTTCACCTTGCCCGCCGCGCCAGTTCTTGGCTGTCTGGCCTTTGTCGTTGCAACGCTGATCATCTACTGGACCGGCTGGCATACCATGCTTCATTTGGGGCTCAGCCTTGCCGCAGGATTTGTGCTTCTGATGATCCGCGGATATCACATTGGTTACGCCAACCTTGATTGGCGGGAGGCATCCTGGCTGGTGCCCTATCTCATCGGGATTGTTGTGTTTTCTTATCTGGGCTCCTTTGGGGGCGGATCTGGAATTTTGCCGCTCGGCCCGGATATTCTTCTGATCGCAGTGTTCGCAACGGTGATCTATGTCGGAGCCATTCACCTGAGACTGCCGCAAGAGAAATTCGCCCGCTACATGGCGCAGGAGAAGATCGAAGAGTTGGCTGAATACGGCACCCTGGAAGACGACATCTATGAAGGGCCGTTTCGAAAAACAGGACGCGAATGACTACATTCCGCAAGAGAGACCTAGGGCTTTGGTCTCCCGGACAAAGCGGCCGTGAGCCGTGCATCCTCTAGATAGGGGTCATGGCCGAAGCGGATTGCGCCTTGATGCTGCAACCAGACGGACTGGTGCGTTGCAACGGCCATCAGGCCCGACCGGGCAGGAAAAGTAATCGTATCCCCCCGTGCGAGCCGGTTTTCAATTCCCTCGGCCGGAAACACCCTCGGTTCGATCACCTGCTCCAGCAACGCCAACCCATCGACAATTCCAAACGCATTGGCCGGAAGATAGGGGTTGCAGAACACACCGTCTTCCGGGGCAGAATCCAGATGGAACAACGCCAGTTTCTGTTCTTGCCGGAGCCGGAATGCGTAGCTTCCGAGAGGATTTTCGTCTGAAGCTGGCAGATAAAGATTGAACTCTTCTTTGAAACGGTTGATGGCGCGCGGCGTTGCCTGTCCCCAAGGGAGCGAACTGAGCGGCACATCCGCCCCTCTCCGTCTCAAATAGTACCCAACACCCTCAACCTCCGCCGGATCGTCCTTCAACCGCGGCAACAATTCATTACCAAGAAACTCCAGAGGAACCTGCCAGGTTGGATGAAAGGTCACGGCCTCAATGGCTGTCGCCGTATTCGCGTGGTTTCGGTCCGGGCAGTTGGCGAAAGCCTGACCTTCCATCACCACACGCCCCGACTCAGAGAATACAAACTGGTTCTCACCTTTGTTGATGAACAGCTTAACCCGGGAGAACTCCGGCGGGATCCAGCGAATGCGCTCCATGGCGTTGCTGACCTGTTCGATCCGGCGCTCAATGGGAATGTTCAGCGCGCGGACAAGCCGGGGTGTCACCTCGCTGGAAACAGGAAGAACGTATCTGTGTTTCGATTGGGCGACCGCAAATGCAAGCCGCTTGTCGAAAAGCTCTCCACCTGCTCCTTCGCCGACAAGACCGTCTTCGAACATCCGGCGCCGCAGGTTGGGTACCTGATCACTCTGTGTGCCCGGCGACAGCGTTTCTTTTATATCCAAGTAGGTAAAACCGCCGCCGTCCTTGACCGCATACAGGCGCGCAAGGTGTGTCTTCAGCAAGCGATAGGTATCGTCCTGCGGTTCCCAAATCGACACGAAATCCGACAGTTGGGGTGCAGCTGCGAGCCGCTTCAAGCCATCCGTCCCATTGATTGTGTGCACGGGCATGTAGGCGCCAGGATAGAGCACCCGAGGTGTTACCCGGCCAGCCCTGAGGTCATTGGCAAAGTCAAGAAAATGGCCTGTGAACAGGAGCTCAATCCATGCGACCTCCGCAGGCCTGAGACCTGCGTCGACGGACTTGAGCTCAGCTTCCAGATAGGCACGCGGATAGTCTTCCGGACGAAGACCATGGAGATGCGCATTTCCCAGTAGATCCAAGAAGGCCGCGGCCCTGTCCGTTCCAAGCCATAAGAGAGACGCATCTTCAGACCCGTAATAAGCGCTAATCTCCCGTCGGCGTTTTTCAACGATGAGAGACAAGCGTTCCTGTGCGTTCAAAATCCGCTGAACATCTTCCAATCCCCCGTTCGCCAACGTTGGGCCGGAAATCACACTCATCCAAACAATGAAAACCGCCAAGAACCCGATTGGCAGACCTGCGCTCCGTGTAAGCACCAAAACCGGCCTCCCTTTCCGTCTCCGCGTACACTTTCCTCACAGTATTTCTGGCGGACACACAAAGAATCAAGCGATCGCGCGTCGTTTTAGCTATATCGGCGGCTCACAGCAGAGCCGACAACCGGTTGGGTGAGCCGCTCCATCAAGCCTTCGGGGTAGAGTTCGATCTGTTTAGCCTTCAATTCTGCAACCGACATCCATCTGGCAATACACTCGGTGTCATCATGCTCCAGAAAAGGGATGGCATCTTGCCGGTAGAAGCGCCCATCTGAAAAATGCGCGTGGCACAAGAAAACGATCTCATGGCCGGTTTGGCCATAGTGTTCGTAGATGTTTTCAAGGACAAAATGGTCACTGCCCAGAGATATCCGAGCACCGAGTTCTTCTAAGAACTCCCGCTGCAACGTATCGCGCCAAGCTTCGCCGAATTCAACAGTTCCGCCCAAGGGGCGCATGCCTTTTACATTGCCATGATCGTCATAGATCTCGGTCAGCAACAGAGCATCATCTTGCCAGATGAGCGCCAGGGCTTTGACGGTGATGAAATTGGCGGGTCGCCAGATGGTCATGAAGGCCTCCGACACCAGAAATGGGTGAGTTGCGCGATAATCAGTCATATTCCCCGGCCCGCTGCAAGCAAAAACGGCGGCTTTCCATTGAAGGGCCGGGCGCGCTCTGCTATCCCGCAGCCAACACTTCCCAAGACGAGGACTGAACCTGCGATGATCCCGCGCTATTCCCGCCAAGACATGGTCGATATCTGGTCTCCGGAGTCGAAATTCCGCATCTGGTTCGAGATCGAGGCGCATGCCTGCGATGCATTGGCGGAGCTCGGCGTGATCCCGGAAGACGCTGCCAAGACGATCTGGGAAAAAGGCGGAAGCGCCACCTTCGACATCGACCGCATCGACGAGATCGAGCGGGAGACAAAGCATGACGTCATTGCTTTCCTGACTCATCTTGCAGAGATCGTTGGACCAGATGCCCGCTTCGTGCACCAGGGCATGACCTCGTCGGATGTTCTGGACACCTGCTTCAACATCCAGCTGGTCAAGGCGACCGACCTTCTTCTGAAGGACATGGACGAGCTGCTGGCGGCCATCAAGCGCCGGGCATTTGAGCACAAAGACACGGTCACCATCGGCCGGTCCCACGGCATCCACGCCGAACCGGTCACTTTCGGCCTGAAAATGGCTCAAGCTTATGCGGAGTTCGACCGCTGCAAGGCGCGCCTGTTGAATGCCCGCGAAGAAATCGCCACCGGTGCCATTTCCGGCGCCGTCGGCACCTTCGCCAACATCGACCCGCGCGTTGAAGAACATGTCGCCAAGGCGCTTGGGCTTAAGGCCGAGCCGGTGTCTACCCAGGTGATCCCGCGCGACCGCCACGCGATGTACTTCGCGACCCTTGGGGTCATCGCCTCGTCCATCGAGCGTCTTGCGACCGAAATCCGCCACCTGCAGCGCACGGAAGTTCTGGAAGCAGAAGAATTCTTCTCCAAGGGTCAGAAAGGCTCGTCGGCGATGCCGCACAAGCGCAACCCGGTTCTGACCGAAAACCTGACCGGCCTTGCCCGTCTGGTGCGTATGTCCACCGTGCCGGCCATGGAGAACGTGGCGCTCTGGCACGAGCGTGACATCTCGCATTCGTCCGTTGAGCGCATGATCGGCCCGGACACGACCGTCACCCTCGACTTTGCCCTGGCGCGCCTGACCGGCGTCATCGACAAGCTGGTGGTCTACCCGGAGCGCATGATGGGCAACATGGACCGTCTCGGCGGTCTCGTCCATTCCCAGCGGATCCTGCTCGCCTTGACGCAAGCAGGTTCCTCCCGTGAAGACGCCTACCGCCTCGTTCAGCGAAACGCGATGAAGGTCTGGGACAGCTATCAGGTATCCGGCGACGCCAAGGTCGACTTCCTCACCGAGCTTCTCAATGACGAAGACGTCCGCAACTACCTGTCCGAAGAAGAAATCCGCGACCGCTTCGATCTTGGCTATCACACCAAGAACGTCGACGTGATTTTTGAGCGGGTGTTCGGGGAGAGCTGACCGCACGACCCTGTGCCGCCCCTGCTCAGGCAGGGGCCCAGGACCTTCAAACGGCTGTCAGGGTTCCTGTCTATCTTTCCGGGTTACTGGATCCCTGCTTTTGCAGGGATAGCAGAGTGTAAATGGGGCAATCACTCATGAAAATCGCGGTTGTTTCGGACATTCACGGGAATGTGCTGGCACTGGAAGCGGTGCTGGCGGATCTTACCGGCGAAGCTCCTGATGTCGTCGTCAATCTCGGCGATTGCGTCTCCGGTCCTCTGTGGCCGGAGGAGACAGCTGCGATCCTGCGCGAAACCAAGTGGCCGACGGTGCGCGGCAATCATGATCGGATCGTCCTTGAAAATCCGATTGAAAAGATGGGCCCGACGGACGCCTTTGCAGCCGACCGGCTGTCCCGGCAAAGCCTTGACTGGTTGAAGACATCTGAACCGACCATTCGGTTGAGTGATGACGTTTTCCTTTGCCATGGCACACCGGACAATGACGACCGGTATTTGACCGAAAAGGTGGAGGGCCCCAAAGGTCATCTGCCGGATGAAGAAACGTTGATTGCTGAGCTCAAAGGCGAAACATCCCCGATCATCTGCTGCGGTCACACCCATATTCCGCGGGTCATTCATCTTCATGAGACGAGGCAGACGATCCTTAACCCCGGCAGCGTCGGCTTGCCGTCTTATGAAGATGATCACCCGAACCGCCACACAATGGAAGTTGGCAGCCCGCACGCGCGGTATGCGCTGATGACCAAAGGTGCATCCGGATGGAGTTTTCAGGAAAAGATCCTCCCCTACGACTGGGAAGCTGCAGCACTTGAAGCGGAAAAGAGCAAGCGCCCGGGCTGGGGGCGCTCATTGCGCCACGGGTTTTATGGGCCGTTGTCGTAAGATTTCCAGTACGAGAAATCATACGTTGACTTGGTCCTATTGCTGGTATTTTATAGCATCACTCAACCTATAATTGATAATGATAACGGAGGTTCACCTTGAGACTCCTATACAAAAACATAGAATTCGACCTCGATTTTCATAAGGGACGCGGTGGTGAGATGCCATCAGGACCCGGAATCTATGCGGAGATACATTGGCCAACTAACAGCCTGCGGATTGGCGAAAGCAAAAATATCAAGTCTCGGAACCGAGGCCATATCAGTTGGGCAAACAGACAAAAGTCAGGTCAAATCAGTAATCGGGAATCGCGTCGCAACGGCCCAATAGTGGATTTGGCGAAGCGATGGGGAGCAGAAGGCCTTGAACATTTTCTAATCAGCAATGACGAGCGCTTGGTTGATCGAGAGTTACGAGTTGAATGTGAAAAATATCTCCATAACTGGGCCGAGCACCATCAAAACAAATATCGCAATCTGAATCGTCAACGCGGTTACCGTACATCTTTCTAAAGCGATAACTGTTTTCAATTCCTTTCTGAGCCATAACCCTTCGGGTTCTTGCAGGCCCAGTTCCAGGTGTCGGAGCACATGTCTTCAAGGCCCCGTTCAGCGGTCCAGTTGAGCTTGTCCGCCGCTTTGTTTGTGTCGGCATAAACCTCGGCAACGTCCCCGGGACGCCTCGGAGCGATTGTATAAGGGATCGCCTGGTTTGACGCCCGCTCAAAGGCTTTCACCATCTCCAGAACGCTGTAGCCGATTCCGGTCCCCAGATTGACGGTAAAGCTGTTGTCCGTGTCTGTGAGCGAAGACAGGGCCTCATAGGCGCGCAGGTGCCCCTCCACCAGATCGACCACATGGATATAATCGCGGACACCGGTGCCATCCCGGGTGTCATAGTCATTGCCGAAGACAGAGAGCCGTTCACGGCGCCCGCTGGCGACTTGCGAGACAAACGGCATCAGGTTGTTCGGAATCCCTTGCGGGTCTTCCCCGATCAGTCCGCTCTTGTGGGCGCCGACCGGATTGAAATAGCGCAGGATACCGAAGCGCCATCGCGGGTCACTCGCAGAAACATCGCCCAGGATTTCCTCAATCATCAGCTTTGTGCGGCCATAGGGGTTGGTGGCACTCAGCGGATGATCTTCCGTCAAGGGCAGGAACTTCGGCTCGCCATAAACAGTGGCCGAAGAGGAGAATATGAGCTGGCGCACATTGCACGCCTCCATCGCGGCCAGGAGCTCGAGGGTTCCAGTGATGTTGTTGGCGTAGTAGCTGAGCGGAACCTCAGTGGACTCACCAACCGCTTTCAACCCGGCAAAGTGAATCACACCAGTGCAGTTGTACGTCTTCAGTACCCGTTCAAGAGTGGCCCGGTCTCGGATGTCACCCTCTTCATGAGCAACTTCCTTGCCCGTAATCGCGGTAATCCGTTTGAGGCTTTCCGGGCTGGAGTTGGAAAAGTTGTCGAGCACGACGACATCGTGACCTGCTTCCAGGAAGGTCACGCAGCAGTGGGATCCGATGTAGCCTGCGCCACCGGTGATCAAGATCGTCATGTCACTGTTGCCTTTCCCGCGTGCCGAACGCCTATAATGCCAACGACATATTTGCTGATAAGACCTTCACGTTTCCTTACGCGCCCCAACGCCCATCATGGCAAGAGCGCCAGATCGCTCACCGCGATGAAATGCGGATTGCGCAGATCGTCTTTAGTCGCGCCCCCGGCAAGCCTGTAAACGAAGTCCCCACCGGTTTCTGCAAGCACCACATGGCCGCCGGCAGCCCGAACCACAGCATCGCCGGCCGCAATGTCCCACTGCATGGTCGGTGCCATGCGCGGATAGAGATCCGCCCGCCCGGCAGCGACCCAGCACAGCTTCAACGACGAGCCGACACAGACCTTCTCGGCAACATTCAGCTTTGCAATCAGCGCTTCGGTTTCTTCCGACAAATGCGAGCGGCTTGCCAGAACACTCAATCCCGACTCTGGCGGCTTTCGAACAGAGATTTTTCCAACATCAACGATTTCGTTGTCTGAAACCTGCCCCTGAAAGGCACCCTGCGCTTCGCCACCCGGCAAGGTGCCGCCCCAGTAGATCTCCTTCAGCGCGGGCGCGTAGACAACGCCAAAAATCGGCGTTCCCTCATCGATCAGCGCGATATTGACCGTGAACTCACCGTTGCGCTTCACGAATTCCTTGGTGCCATCAAGTGGATCAACAAGGAAATACCGTGCGCCGCCCTCTGGTAACTGCCCGGCTTCAACCGATTCTTCGGCCACCACCGGCACATCCGGAAAAAGATCTGCAAGTCCTTTGAGGATCACGTCCTCTGCCGCCTGATCAGCGACGGTGACCGGGGACCCGTCCCCCTTGACCGATGCGCTGAAGTCTTCGGCATAGACCGTCAGGATTTCCGCACCAGCGGCCACGGCCAGGTCCAAAAGACTTTTCACCCGGCCGTCCGCCGTCCCGGTCATTTGTTTGAGTTCGCTCATCGTTGCGCCGTGTTGAGTGTCAGATGGCGCTCTTGTGGAACAGCTTTGTCTCCGGCGCAAGACCACAGATCCTCGCGACACGTTCTACAAGATCCCCACCTCGTTGCCCCCGCTAATGTCGTCCCGGACGCAGCAGAGCGAAGATCCGGGACCTTCTCGGTCCCAAAGACTTGCTCGCAAAACTGATAGGTTGGTCCTGGCCGCGATGAGAATAGATCTCGGCTCAAATCCGGGGACGACAACAGGGAGAGCCGACAGGCCTTTTGCGCATCCGGATACCGTAACGAAGTAGGACGTCGCTTGAAAGCGCAGCTGTCTCAGGGCGCCGTGGCGCCATGATGTGTGACTGCCGAGGTCACATTCGCGCCTGCTTAATTCAGCCATTTGATCCATGTCGTGGACCGCTTCCAAAGTGGGCTGGCAGACTGTCATAAATTGCAGTGCGGTTGGGATCAGCAGTAGAGGGGCTTGAGGATCAATCGATGCACGAAATGTCATTGTGCGAAAACATACTCGGGATCTTGTTAGACGAAGCGGCCAGCCAGAACTTCTCTAAGGTTGACCGAGTTTGCCTGGAAGTCGGCCCGCTGTCGGGTGTGGAGCCGGAGGCCCTGCGGTTCGGCTTTGATGTCGTGACCCGCGGCAGCCTTGCGGACGGTGCGCAGCTGGACATCTTCGAGCCGCAAGCAACCGCCACTTGCGCTGCGTGCGGCACGACCGCTGTCATTCAAGACCGGTTCGATCCCTGCCCGTCCTGCGGCTCGCATCTGTTGCAAATCAAGACCGGGGAAGAACTGCGGATCAAGGAACTGGAGGTCTCGTAATGTGTACGGTTTGCGGCTGCGGCAGCGGTGAAACCCGGATTGAGGACGGCACGAAACACGCACTTGGGTATGGGCATGAGGCTACACCCGACCATAGCCATCACCATCACTATGGCGCGGGCGATGCCGGAGCCTCGGTCCCCGGCATGAGCCAGTCCCGCCTGATCCAGCTGGAACAGGATATCCTGTCGAAGAACAACAGCTACGCGGATACCAATCGCCGGTATTTTGCAGAGCACGGCATCTTCGCGCTGAACCTTGTCTCAAGCCCCGGCTCGGGCAAAACCTCGCTTCTGGTGGAGACCCTCAAAAAGCTTGGCAAGACACATGCCTGCTATGTGATCGAAGGCGACCAGCAAACCACCAATGATGCCGACCGGATCCGCGAGACCGGCGTCCCCGCCCTTCAGATCAACACCGGCAAGGGCTGTCACCTGGATGGTCACATGATCGGTCATGCGTTGGAACGGCTTACCCCGAAAGACGGCGCTTACGTCTTCATTGAAAACGTCGGAAACCTTGTCTGCCCGGCGGCGTTCGATCTTGGCGAGGCCCACAAGGTCGCGATCCTGTCGGTGACCGAGGGCGAGGACAAACCGCTGAAATATCCGGACATGTTTGCCGCAGCCGACGTCATGCTGCTGAACAAGACGGACCTCCTGCCCTACGTCGATTTCGATGTCGAAATCGCCACGGCAAACGCTCGAAAAATCAATCCGGAAATCAATGTGCTCACGGTCTCCGCGCAGTCCGGAGACGGTCTTGAGGACTGGATCGACTGGATCGGCACCGCCCGCGCAAAGCTGTTCGCCGGATACGCCGCAACAGATGCTGCGGAATAGGAGCCGCCCATGTGTCTCGCAATCCCTGCCAAGATCACGGAACTTGACGGCGACGACATGGCCGTCGTTGCGCTTGAAGGTATCAAGAAACGGATTTCGACCGCGTTGGTCGAGGATCTCGCCGTTGGCGACTACGTTCTGGTTCATGTCGGCTATGCGCTGCACAAGGTCAGCCCGGACGAAGCGGCCCGCACGCTTCAGCTGATGGCCGAGGCCGGTGTGCTTCAGGACGAACTCGACGAGATGACAGGAGCGGACCAGTGAAATACGTCTCCGAATTCCGCGACAAGGATCTCGCGAAATCCGTTTCCGCTGCCATCCGGCGCGAGGCTGATCCTGGCCGGACCTACAATTTCATGGAGTTTTGCGGCGGTCACACCCATGCAATCTTCCGCTATGGCGTTCAGGACCTGATGCCGGACAACGTGGCCTATGTGCATGGCCCCGGCTGCCCGGTGTGCGTGCTGCCCGTGCGCCGGCTGGACGATGCCGTGGAAATCGCCGAGCGGCACAATGCGATCTTGTGCACCTATGGCGACATGATGCGGGTGCCGGGCACGAAACAGCGCAGCCTAATCCGCGCCAAGGCAGACGGTGCGGACATTCGCATGGTCTATTCCACGCTGGATGCCCTAAAAATTGCCCGCGACAATCCGGACCGTGAAGTCGTTTTCTTTGCCATTGGCTTTGAAACCACGACACCGCCGACTGCCGTTGCGATCAAACAGGCCCAAAAAGAAGACCTCACCAATTTCTCCGTCTTCTGCAATCACGTTCTGACGCCCCCCGCGATTGCCCATATCCTGCAGTCGCCCGATGTTCAGGACCTTGGCACCGTGGAGATTGACGGGTTCCTGGGCCCCTCCCATGTCAGCTCGGTGATTGGGTCAAAGCCCTATGAGCCCGCCGCGGAGATTTTCGGCAAACCGGTGGTGATCGCGGGCTTTGAACCCCTGGACGTTATGCAATCGACCCTGATGCTGATCCGCCAGATCAACGAGGGCCGCTTTGCCGTCGAGAACGAATACACGCGCGTCGTGACCCGTGAGGGTAATCTCAAGGCTCAGGCACTGGTCGCAGAAGTGTTTGACATCCGCGACGCCTTCGAATGGCGCGGGCTCGGCACAGTTGCCAAGAGCGCCTTGAAGATCCGGGAGGCCTTTGCCGCATTCGATGCCGAACAGCGGTTCGAGATCTCGCCCAAACAGTCGCGCGAAGTGAAGTCCTGCGAGTGTCCCGCCATCTTGCGCGGCGTGAAAAAACCGACCGACTGCAAGCTCTTCGGCACGGTCTGCACGCCTGACACGCCGATGGGGTCCTGCATGGTGTCGTCGGAAGGCGCCTGCGCGGCCTACTGGACCTATGGCCGTTTCCGCACCAAGACGGCCCGGCCGCAAAAAGAGGCCGCGGCATGAATATTCAGGATCCGAAATTGTCCGCGCGCACCGGCAGCATCGACATGGCCCATGGCGGCGGCGGCCGCGCAACGGCAGAGCTGATCGACAATCTCTTTCAACGCCATCTGACCAATCCGATCCTGGATCAGGGAAATGACGCGGCCTTGCTGCCACCGGTGGCCGGGCGGCTTGTCATGTCGACGGACGGTCATGTCATCTCGCCGATCTTCTTCCCCGGTGGCGACATCGGGTCTCTCGCCGTTCACGGCACCTTGAATGACGTCGCCATGGCGGGTGCCGAACCGCTTTATCTCACCGTCGGCTTTATCCTGGAAGAAGGCTTTCCGCTCGCCGATCTGGAAAAGATCGTCATTTCGATGGCGCGGGCCGCAGAGGCGGCAGGCGTTCCGATCGTTACCGGAGACACCAAGGTCGTCGAAAAGGGCAAGGGCGACGGTGTCTTCATCACCACGACCGGCCTGGGGGTTGTGCCGGACGGCGTTCATGTCTCGGTCGAGCGCGCGAAGCCCGGCCAGGCGATCCTCCTGTCCGGCTCCTTAGGTGATCACGGTGTTGCCATCCTCTCCAAGCGGGAGAACCTTGAATTCGAAACGGAAATCCGCTCCGACAGCGCCGCGCTGCACACGCTTGTCGCCGATATGATTTCAGCAGCACCCGGGATCGCGGTTCTGCGCGATCCGACCCGTGGCGGTCTGGCGGCAACCTTGAACGAGATCGCCCGCACCGCCAAGGTCGGCATCCATCTGGAAGAAAACGCAATTCCGATAAAGGCGGATGTGAAAGCCGCGTGCGAACTGCTCGGGCTTGATCCGCTTTATGTCGCCAATGAGGGCAAGCTGGTGTGTTTGTGCGAGCCGGGCGATGCTGATGCGGTGCTGGCGGCCATGCAGGCCCATCCCCTTGGCCGGGATGCGGCCTTGATCGGAACGGTTACCGAGGACGATGCCCATCTGGTGGAGATGGAAACGGAAATCGGCGGCGTGCGTGTGGTCGATTGGCTTGCGGGCGAACAGCTGCCCCGGATCTGCTGACAGGCCGGCTGATGACCGTGACCGCAACACGTGTCCGGATCAAAGGCCTTGTGCAGGGCGTCGGCTTCCGGCCCTTCGTCTGGCATCTGGCACGGGAAGAAGGCCTTACCGGTCATGTTCTCAATGATGCGGACGGAGTGCTCGCGGAAATCTTCGGTGCAGCTGACCGGCAACAACGGTTTTTGCACCGGCTCCGATGCGAAGCGCCGCCGCTCTCTGAAATCCTAAGCGTGGAAACGGCGACACTTGCGAAGCCCTCTGGTCCGCCGCCGCAAGACTTTCAGATTGTCGAGAGCGTTGAAGGTCCTGCCACCACCGGCATTGTCCCGGATGCTGCCACCTGCCCCGCCTGCCTTGCCGACATCTTTGACCCGGCGAACCGGCGCCACGGCTATGCCTTTACCAATTGCACCCATTGCGGGCCGCGTCTCTCCATCGCGACATCCATTCCCTATGACCGGGCCAGCACCTCGATGGCCGCGTTCAAAATGTGCCCGGAATGCCAGAGCGAATATGACGATCCGGCGGACCGGCGGTTCCATGCGCAGCCCAATGCCTGCCCGGCCTGCGGCCCGCAGCTTTGGGCCGAAACCGAAGGAACGCGGATTGAAACGGCCGACCCGATCCGCTGGGCGGCCTCCCGGCTGGAGGCAGGTGGCATCATTGCCCTGAAGGGCCTTGGCGGCTTTCATCTGGCCGTCGATGCCACGAATGATGCGGCCGTTGTCCGGCTTCGGGAGAAGAAAAAACGCCCGGACAAGCCGCTTGCCGTGATGGTGCGCGATTTGGCGCAGGCACGGACAATCTGCCAAGTCAGCGACAGGGAAGCGGCTCTGTTGGAAGACCGCACTGCCCCCATTGTCCTTGTGAAACTGCGAACAACGTCCGGAGAGACGCCAGAGCTCTCCAAACACCTGGCGCCGGGCCTTGATCTATGCGGCCTCATGCTGCCGGCAACGCCGCTGCATCATCTCCTGATGGCTGCGGTTTCGGGACCGCTTGTCATGACCTCCGGCAACCGCTCGGAAGATCCGCAAGTGATTACCAACGAGGCTGCGCGACGCAATCTTGGACGGATTGCTGACGGGTTCCTCATGCATGACCGGGAGATCGTCAACCGGCTGGATGACAGTGTGATGCGGGCAGATCGAGGCGGGCCGGTGATCCTGCGCCGGGCAAGAGGCCATGCCCCTGCGCCATTGGCGCTGAACAACGGTTTTCAAACATCCCCTTTGGTGCTTGCCATGGGCGGTGAACTCAAATCAACGTTCTGCCAGCTGAGGCAGGCATGCGCCGTCGTATCCCAGCACATGGGCGATCTGGAAAGTCGGCGGGTCCTGGAAGACTATGAAAAGACCCTCACCCTCTACCGGCACCTGTACGATTTTGAACCGGACCGCATCGCTGTCGATCTCCATCCCGATTATGTCTCAACACAAGCCGGACAGCGGCTGGCGGCGGACCTGCACATTCCGCTGATCGAGGTCCAGCATCATCATGCGCATCTTGCCGCTTGCATGGCTGAACACGGCCTGCCCCCGGGCAGCGATCCGGTGCTCGGCATTGTTCTGGACGGCTCCGGTCTTGGCAGTGATGGCACGATCTGGGGCGGAGAATTTCTTGTTGGCGGTTATGAGGGCTTTGAGCGGGCCGGCTATTTTCTTCCCGTTGCCCTACCGGGCGGGGCTGCTGCTGTGCGCGAGCCCTGGCGCAATCTGGTGGCACATTTTCGGGCGGCGTTTGGAGCGGACTGGACCCATTCGAGCGGCAGTTCCTCCCTCACCCCCATTTTAACCGGCAAGACCGTGAGCGTGATCGAACACATGATCGACATTGGCCTCAACACGCCAATGGCCTCTTCGGCCGGTCGGCTGTTTGACGCCGTTGCCGCAGCCCTTGGGATTTGCGCCATGCACCAATCCTATGAAGGTCAGACCGGCGCATTATTGGAGGCTCTTGCCCGACCTTATCTGCAAGGCGCAACCGCCTACCCGGTTGACATTTCGAGCGGCACGCCGGGGATCTTGTCCTGGGAGGTGATGTGGGACGCTTGGTTGAGCGACCTAAGGCGCGGAACTGCCCCCGGTTTGATCGCAGCCCGGTTTCATCTGGGGCTCATCAAGGCAATTTGCGCCCTTGCAACGCGTCTTGCCGGGGCCCGAAATATCAGGAAAATCGTCTTGTCGGGCGGCGTCCTGCAAAACGCGATCCTTGCCGACGGGCTATTCGAACAGCTTAAGGCACACGGGTTCGAGGTTCTGGTTCCCGGAAAACTGCCCGCCAACGATGGCGGGCTGTCGCTTGGTCAGGCGGCGATCGCGGCGGTGACATAATCTCAAGCCGCGCTACGCTCAATCACGCCGCAGCGTCAAACCGGCGCGACAGTTCTGCTATGTGGGAAGGGCTGACCTCGCAACATCCGCCAACAATCGTCGCACCCAGATCAATCCAGTCAGCCACGTGGCCCGCATAGACCTCAGGGGTCAAATCAGTGCGCGCGGCAAGCTTGGAAACGCTGCTGCCCTTCTTGAGAAACTCAGGTTTGATCGCCGTAAATCCATTGGCATAAGCACCGGTCTTCAGGCCCGACAGTCCGAGAACGGCCATTCCCCGGGTGACCGCCTCCGGCACCGAACAATTGATCAAGACCGCCTCTGGTCCAAGTTTTTGGATAACTTCCACCACCTCGCCCAGAGGCTCGCCGGACCGAAGGGCAACGCCGTCCTGATCATCGACTGTCAAAGCGATCCAGACCGGTTTGTCGTGCCTGAGGGCAGCTGTCAGGGAGGCGCGCGCCTGTTCGATTGAGGCAATTGTCTCAATCAGGAAGACGTCGACGTAATCCTTCTGAACCCGGCAGATTTCGTCGTAGAGATCGATGGATTGGTCTTCCGGCGGCGCCCCGTCATGGCTGTACGACCAACCAAGCGGACCAAGGCAACCGGCCACAAGACCGCTGCCATGCGCATCCCGCGACTGACAGGCAAGGTCGCAGGCAAGGTGATGAAGCCGCTCGAACTGATCATCCAGCCCATTGGGCCGCAGCCGGTCGCGGTGAAGCGTGTAACTGTTGACGGTCGCGACATGTGCACCGGCAGCGAAGAAATCGTCATGAATGGCGCGGACGAGATCTGGCCGCTCCATCATCAGTTCACAAGACCAAAGCCCGCTCGGCACCCGCCCGCTGCGGTGAACCAGTTCCTGCCCCATGCCGCCGTCCAGGATCGTGATGTTGCTCATTCTTGTCCGTTTCCAAAATGCCCTGGCCGAAAACCTGCGTTTTTCGGGTTCTGTTGTTCGTCGTTCGAATGCACGTGCGGCAAAATCGATTTGGGCGCAGCAACTCCCAGCCTAGCTACAGGCGAAGTCTTACGCAGTCAGACATGGATTGGATCGGTATTATCAGCTTCTGCTGCTGAAAGGTCACCTCCGGCTCAAGGCACCCTACAAGCCAGATATTTAGAAGCGGTACCCGCTCCAAAGAGCAAGAGGTTTGGGGTTCGGATCACACGTTAACGACAAGAGCGCAATTGGTTTGCAAATCCACTTATCGACTCCTTCGTCCTCACTCCTTTTTGCTCGATAACGATTTGATCAAGAGTGTCAAAATCGGGGTCAGCAGAGCTGTAATTGCACCGTCCAGCGGATTCTTTGAAAAAGAGACGAGGTTCGCTTTAAGGGCATAGAGTTCGCTCCGCAACTCCTCGAATTCGTCCTGAATATCTTCGGCCTTGGCCTCGAGCTCCTCTAGCCCGGAATCCCGTACTTCCCGCGCCAGGTCGAGCTCTGGGCCCGTGGTGAGCCGGGATCCCCAGACCATAAGAAGAGCTGCGATCAGGAAATCGGCTATCGCCACACCCAGAGCCGCATAGACCGGTCCCCAAATCTCCTCCAAAGCGAAAAAGCCTGCCACATTGAGCATTCCGAGACCAAAAACAAAGATCAGGCCGGCAAAGGCCGTTGCTCCAATCTTTTTGGCTGCCACACCGAGTTTGGCTTCAATGATGAGCAGTTCCGCGCGCCAGACGATGCGCATCGTCCTTACTATGCTATCCATGGATACCTCCTAACGGCGAAGCAACGCACCAACAACAATTCCTAAGGCGAAGGCGCCAAGAACCATCGTGACAGGTCGTTCTCGGATTTCGCTCTCAGCTTCATCCACCAGACCGGATAGTTTGTGTGCCAAGTCATCAAGATCGCTTTTGGCGATCGAACTCTCCCAGGCAGGAGCGGCATCCGTCTGTGTGTCGCCGGCGTCCGGTACATCAGATTGCGTTTCAAGCTTCGCCTTGGCAGCCGATGTTCGATCCCGCCGGCGCCGGGACCGTCTTCCAACGGCATCAGACTTCAGCTGCAAAATCTCTTTTTGAAGATCACTCGAGGTACCCATGGAGCCAATTCCTTGAGAAGGGAAGCCAATGCTAGCTTGTTGCCCTGACATATTAAAGACTTAGCGGTAGAATATTTGCCTTGTCCGGGTGTCGTGTTCGGTCCTAACCTGAAACCGGGAAATCACGGGTGGAGATCGATCCGGATGAAAAACACCACTGCAGCACCGGACGGCGCTCCAAGCGAGAAACACCGGTTTCAACTGTTTCTCATCGGTCTGACAGCTTTGGCCATAGGCGCCGCGTTCCTGGGTCTTGTCTGGGACTACTTGGTCGCCCTTTTCATGGCCGCCATTTTCAGTGCGATGTCGGCGCCTCTTTACCGCTGGCTGTACCGGCACACTGGATCAAAAGCGGGCATTGCCGTCACCCTCACGCTTTTGGTCCTCACCGTCGGCGTTTTGATTCCGCTGATCTCCATCTTTGTTCTGGGCGCGGATCAAGCGGCGAGCGTTGCCAAGAGCATCAGCGACTGGGTGGAAACGCTCGACCTGGATGCCATTCAGAACCAGCTGCCAGCATGGATCCCATTTAAAGTCGACTTTGCCGAACTCAGCAGGACCGTCGCAACCAAAGTTGGCGAGGCGGCGGGCCAGATCGCGGATTTCTTTGTCGGTGCCCTCTCACAAGCCACCCGCGGGACGGTCGCGTTTTTTCTGCATCTCTTCATTATGATCTACGCAATGGTGTTCTTTCTGCCCCAGAACGCCAACATGATCCATCAGCTACTTGCCCATACCGGGCTCCCGAGCGATGTCCAAAAAACCTTGAGCGATCGTGTGATCTCTATCAGCCGCGCCACGATCAAGGGCACCTTCCTGATCGGCGTTGCGCAAGGATTTCTCGGTGGGCTCGGGTTTTGGGCAGCCGGCCTTCCAGGCGCGGCTTTCTGGGGCTGTGTGATGGCCGTGCTGTCTGTCATACCCGGCATCGGCCCGACGCTTGTCCTCATACCGGGTGTCATCGTGCTCGCGGTGAACGAGCAGTATGTCGCAGCCATAGGGCTCGCGGCCTGGACCAGCTTGGCTGTGACCACTGTGGACAATCTGCTGCGCCCGCTTCTGGTTGGTCGCGATACCAAGATGCCGGATTTACTGGTTCTGGTCAGCACCTTCGGCGGCCTTGCCAGTTTTGGCGCGGTCGGTCTTGTGATCGGGCCGGTGATCGCCGGCCTTTTCATCACCATCTGGAGCGTTCTGGAAGAGTATCTTCAGGCTGGTGGGTTTGCCGACAAGCCTGCGATTGCAGATCTTGCAGAGGCCCCGCCCGATCCGCCGGAAAAGAGCACCGTGCCGGCTGAAATCCGGGCACTGCGGGCAGAACTTGAAGAGCTCAAACGACAAAAACCTGAAAGACCCCTTTAAAACAATTTTCTTGAAGTTAGCAGATTGGACCCCGTCAATGTCGAATGCGCTTTCCAGGATCAAGGACCTCAAGGCCCGCATGCAGCAATCCATCATCGGCCAAGAGGGTGTGATTGACCGGTTGATCATTGGGCTGCTCGCCAACGGCAACTTGCTTGTTGAAGGCCTGCCGGGACTGGCAAAGACCCGTGCAATCAAGGCGATGGCGAAGAACCTGGAAGCCGATTTCAGCCGGATCCAGTTCACGCCGGATCTCCTGCCCTCGGACGTCACCGGCACCGAGGTCTACCATCAGGCTGGCGGTGAAGGCACTTTCCGGTTCGAACAGGGTCCTGTCTTCGCCAACATCGTCCTGGCCGACGAGATCAACCGCGCCCCGGCCAAGGTGCAGGCAGCACTTCTGGAGGCCATGGAAGAGCGGCAGGTGACGGTGTCCGGGACGACCCACAAGATGGAACCGCTGTTCATGGTGATGGCGACGCAAAACCCGGTGGAACAAGAGGGCACCTATCCCCTCCCCGAAGCCCAGATGGACCGGTTTCTGATGCATGTCTTGATCGGCTATCCGCCAGTCGAGGACGAGGTAAAGGTCATTGAGCTGGTCCGGGCCGAAGAGCAAAAGGCGCTGGCAGCATCCGCGAAAAACGCGAAAGATGCTCACGAACCCGCAAAAAGCGATGAAAATCCGGCGATACCTCAATCAGCCATCTTTGAAGCACGAGCCGAGATTGCCGGCATTCATGTCTCTGATGCGATTGCCAAATACATGGCTGATCTCGTCTATGCGACCCGAACACCGGGGGCCTATTCAGATGAACTCGGCCGCTGGATTGAAATTGGGGCGAGCCCAAGAGCGTCAATTGCCTTGGACAAATGCGGCCGTACGCATGCCTGGCTCAATGGGCGCGATTATGTCGACCCGCTTGATGTTCAGGCGATCGCACCGGATGTCTTCCGCCACCGTCTTACCCTGTCATTTGAGGCAGAAGGCGATGGCGTCACTCCAGACAACGTGGTCGATGAGATAATCAAGACCGTCGCTCTGACGTAAGGTGCTGAGAAAGGAGCCCGGAGATGCGCGACCACGCGGCCAGAACCCGGACAGGTTTGACAGCCAAGCCAACGAAACCGCCCGGCAAGGTGGACCCGCGCATTCATGTCACCCTCCCCCAACTCCGCGCCCTAGAAGGCCAGGCACGCGGTTTGCGCTTTCTGCCGCGTCAACCGGCCGCGAGCGTTTTCAATGGCCGGCATGCTTCCCGTTTGCGCGGCCGGGGGCTCAACTTCGAAGAACTGCGTGATTATCTGCCCGGTGATGATCCACGCACGATTGACTGGAAGGTCACCGCGCGCACCGGTAAGCCACATGTCCGGGTCTACAGCGAAGAGCGGGACCGCCCGGCACTGATCCTTGTCGATCAGCGCATGTCCATGTTCTTCGGAACGCAACATGCCATGAAGTCGGTCATCGCAGCGGAAACGGCTGCGCTGGCAGCGTTTCGTATTCTCGACCAGGGTGATCGGGTTGGCGGAATCGTATTCGGAGATGAGTTTGGGGCAGAGATCAAACCGAAAGCCAACCGTCCTACACGCGACCGGTTCTTGACGGCAATTGCACGGGCAAATCAGCTTTTGCGGGCGGACGCCCCTGCCATCGGCACGCCAATGTCCCTGAATACACCCCTGAGAACTGCCGCCCGGATCGCCCGCAGGAACCACCTTGTCATCGTGATTTCCGACTTCGATGGTGTGGACGAACAAACCGCGTCGCTGATCGGCCGGATCGCCAGCACCAATGACCTGATCTTATGTCCGGTGACCGATCCAATCGCCGGAGAGATCCCGGCCGGTCTCAAACTGGTTGTTTCGGACGGGGAGCTCCAAGTCGAACTAGATACGGCCAGTGGAGAGATCCACAAACGCCTTGCCGATTTCTCCTCCGGCCGGCTTTCGGAAATCCTCAGCTGGCAAAAACGCTATGGTCTCCCGGTTCTGCCGTTGAGCGCTGGTGAAGACACGATCCCGCAGGTCCGACGGCTAACCGGGCTGACCTCTGTAGGCAGGCGGCCATTGCCATGATTGATGCGTGGGACGGCCTCAATCTTACCGAACTGATCGATCTGCTGGAGCCAGTGCCTGATCCCGCGCCCGTTTCCATGTTGCCACAAACGGCCGGATGGCTGTGGCTGGGCGCAATTCTGCTTGTGATCATTGGAGTTGGCTGCTGGAGGTTTCTGCTCTGGCGCCGGAAAACGGCCTACCGTCGTGAGGCGCTGGCTGAACTCGCGTCCTGCCCAAACGATCCACAGCGGCTTGCCGAGCTGCTGCGCCGGACAGCCCTCTCAGCTTATGCGCGTCAGGACGTGGCCGCACTGCATGGCCCGGATTGGCTCACCTTTCTGGATCATGCGTATGGCGGAACTGGCTTTTCGGACGGACCGGGGAAGGCCATCGCCGAAGCGCCTTACAAGAAAACCAGTAGTGGCGCCGATCTGAAGCCGTTGATCCGGACCTGGATCAAAAGACACAAAGGTGCGGCAGCATGATCGAATTTGCCCACCCCTATGCCTTTTTTCTGGTGCCACTGCCGCTTGTTGTCTATCTCCTTTTGCCGCCCCACCAGGAACACGTTTCAGCGTTGCGGTTTCCATTCTTCCGCCGGCTCGCGGACGCGGCCGGCCAATCACCGAAAGCCGGTTCGGTAATTTTCAAACGCACGACATTGCAAAACCTTGCCGCCATCGCAATTTGGGGCCTTTTGATCACAGCGCTCGCAGCCCCCGAACATGTCGGCGAGCCGATCATTCAGGAAAAAGCGGCCCGTGATGTTATGCTCGCGATCGATATCTCCGGCTCAATGGATCAGGTTGACTTTATCTCGCAAGACGGCGAACGCACGCAGCGCCTGGATGCGGTCAAACGGGTTGTCGGTGACTTCATTTCAGAACGCGATGGCGACCGGGTCGCCCTGGTCGTCTTTGGCGCCAAGGCCTTCGTCCAGGCGCCCTTTACCGAAGACCTTGCCTCCGTCCGTGCGCTTCTTGAGCAAACCGAAGTTGGCATGGCCGGGCCGCATACCGTGCTCGGAGATGCAATCGGCCTGTCGATCAAGACCTTTCAGGCGAGCGAAATTGACGACAGGCTGTTGATTCTGCTGAGCGATGGGGCTGATACCGGCAGCCGCATGACCCCGGTCAATGCGGCCGCGATTGCAGCGAAGGAAGGCATAGAAATCATTTCGATCGGCGTCGGCGATCCGGCAGGAACCGGGGATCAGCGGCTGGACGAACGTACCTTGAAAAGTATCTCGGATGCGGCAGGCGGAACCTACTACTTTGCGGGAGATGAGAACGGCCTTGCTGAGATCTATGCCCGGATCGACGCTCAAAAGCCGCGGGAAGTGGAAACCCGCTCGTTCCGCCCGAGAGAACCGCTTGGGCATTTGCTTCTGATATTGGCTGCGCTGATCGGCATTGGCACGCTGGCACTCCTCCACACCCGTAAAACCCGGCGGAGGGCGGCATGACCACCGATCACGTCGCCGACATCCTGGCCGCCTTTCATTTCATCCGCCCCTTATGGCTGTTGTCGCTGGCCCCAATCGCCGCGCTTTGGTGGCTGGTGCGCCGTGCAACGGCGCAAGGGATCGACCTTCCCGATGTCATCGCCCCGCATCTGGCCACCGCCCTCACCGTCGGCGATGAGGAACACCAACGCCTGCGCCCGATCGATGGTGTTGCCCTGCTGCTCGCTCTCCTGGTTCTCTCCGCGGCCGGGCCGACGTGGTCGCGGGTTGCAAACCCGCTTGTCGCAGATACCGCGCCGCTTGTTGTCGTCCTCAAGGTTTCCAAGTCAATGACGGCCACCGACATTCCGCCGAGCCGGCTGGAGCGCGCCAAACACAAGGTGCTGGACCTCCTTGAAGACCGAGCAGGCGCCAAAACCGCGCTTGTCGCCTATGCGGGAACCGCGCATCAGGTCGTCCCACCGACGGAAGATCCGGATGTGATCAAACCATTTCTGGAGGGGCTCGACCCGAGTGTCATGCCGCGGGACGGAGAATCCGCACGCGGCGCGCTCTCCTTGGCCGCCACTATCCTGGCCGCCCAGGAAGCGCCCGGGACGATCCTCTTCTTGCTCGACCGAATTACCGATGCAGACCTGTCGGCCTTCAACACGCATGCCGCTGAAGACGGCGTTCCGCTCCTGTTCTGGCTTGCCAGCCGGGACCCTGGCGCGGCCGATAAACTGAACCAGATTGCCGGGACAGCTGTTGTCGAGTTGACGGCGGACCGCAGCGATGTATCGACTGTCCAGCGCCGCATCACGGCGGCCTATGAGGCCGCGCTCTCACAGGATGAACGCCAGCAATGGCAGGACGAGGGGTGGATCTTTGCCCTGCCCGCAGCGGTCTTGTTGCTCTTTTGGTTCCGCCGGGGATGGACCATGCAATGGGCGGTGGTCTTGGTTGCGGCCAGTTTTGCTTTTTCCGGCGTAGAGGCCCGTGCTGAGGGCTGGAAAGACTGGTTCTTCACTCCCGATCAGCAGGGGCAGATGGCCTTTGAAAACAAGGACTATCAAACAGCAGCAGACCTTTTTGAAGATCCATTATGGAAGGCGACCGCGCTCTACCGGGCCGGCAAATATGAAGAAGCAGCAGAGCTCTATGCCTGGCAGGACAGTCCGGACGCAGCGATGGGGGAAGGTCTCTCACTAATCAAATCCCGCTCTTACCGGCCTGCCATTGCCGCCTTTGAAAAAGCCGTGGACCGGGATCCGGACAACAAAGCAGCACAGCACAATCTGGAACTTGCGCGTTACATTCTCGACTACATTGAAACGACACGCGAACAATCAGATACCGGAGAAGATAGCGGCATCGGCGCGGACGATGTTGTTTATGACAATGAGGCAGGGCGCGGCACAGACAGCCAGCAGCCACCACAGAGCACATCAGAAACCGTTCCGGAAACCGCCGAACAATGGATGCGCACGGTGGACACCAGCACAGGCGACTTCCTAAGATCTCGGTTCGCACTTGAAGCTGCACGGGGTCAAAAATGATCTGCGCCATCTTCGCCCTTTGGCTTTTTCTGTTTTCCGCTGCCGTTCAGGCTCAGGAAGCGCCGCAGCCGATCGTCCGGACGACGCTTGAACAGGACGCTGCAATCCCTGGCCAGCCGCTGATCTTCCGGATTACGATCCTGGTGCCAACCTGGATGCCGACGGCACCAGAGTTCCCGAGTTTCGAAGCGCAAAATGTCGTCGTCCGGCTCCCATCGCGCGCGTCAAGTCCAACCAGCGAACGGGTCAACGGCGACACCTGGTCCGGGGTTGCACGCGCCTACCGTCTTTATCCCATGGTGCCCGGAACCTTCCAAATCCCCGGAGGCCCGGTGACAATCACCTATGCGGATCCGGATACCCGCCAGCCAATCAAAACAGCGGTTGACGTTGCGCCTTTTGCCATTGTTGGCGAGGCGCCAGATAGCGCCAGGGATCTGACGCCCTTTGTGGCCGCAATCGCCCTGACACTGACCCGGGAGGTCGACAGAACACCGGATGATCTGTCTGCCGGAGATGCACTGACCTTAACCACCACAATCAAGGTCACCGGGGTCGCTCCGATGTTTGTACCGCCAATTGGTGCTGGAGACCCGGATGAGGGCCTCAGCTACTATCCCGCGTCGCCGGTTCTGAATGAGACCGAAAACCGGGGCCAGTTATCCGGCACCCGCACGGAAACAGTTACAATCGTCCCTGAAAACGCCGGCAACTATCGGATTCCTGAACAGAAACTCTCCTGGTACAACCTCACCAGCGAAAAGGTCGAAACGGTGAGCGTTCCAGCGATTGATCTGGCTGTGACTGGCCCGCCGGTGGCGGCAGAACCGCAATCAGAGGCATTGAACTGGCGATCCATGGCGTATTGGGGCGCTGCTGCGCTGCTACTGATAGGTCTTTTCGTGTGGCTTTTGCGCAAGTTTGGCCCGAAAGCAGTGACCTTTTTCCATGGAGCAAAAGCAAAGTATGAGGCGACTGAATATTTTGCTTACCGGCACTTCAAAAAGGCCATCGACGCCCGGGATTATTCGGCAGCTATCACAAGCGGACTTTTGTGGAAACAGCGGTTAAAGTCTTCGGAGATCCAACCTGACTGCGCACCCCTTGAGCATGGGTTTACAGCTTTGGGCAGTGCCCTTTATGGCAGTCAAAGCCAAGCCTCAAGAGTATCTGTCCATGATGCCTGGTCGCAGATCAAGACCTCTGCCGCCGTTGTCCGTCATGAGGCGAAAACGCAGGCCCGGCGAAGATCCAAAACACCCCTGCCACCCCTTAATCCTGTTGGGCGTTAGGAGTTTGGCCGCTCGGTCCCAGGGCTCAAATCATTGCTGTCTTGCTCTAAAGCGTCCGGTTCTCGAGCAGATTGAATTGGCTTTGCGTTCAGTTGAAATTCATGGTGTGCCTTCCTTGTAAGGTGTTCTGCGATAGCCAAAACTCATTCGTTGAATCTGTGTAAGCAGGTTGAAGGGGCTTTGGAAAGCAGTCATCCACGGCACGCAGCTGGAAGCGTTTTAGCGTATTGGTGTGGTGAGGGATTAAGCAAATGAAGGAGTGATGATACTCCAAATGCGCCCATATGCGTCCCTAACCAATATCCGGTTACCCCGGTTTTCGATTTTACAAATCGGCGCCGCCGGGCAGAAGTCAGAATCTCGAGAACAGCACACGGCCGTGCTGTTAAAACTGGCGAAATCTTTGAAGGAAAAAGTGGTGCCCAGAGGCGGAATCGAACCACCGACACGCGGATTTTCAATCCGCTGCTCTACCAACTGAGCTATCTGGGCGTGCTTTGATGTGGCGGGAGGCATGCCCCGTCCGCCGAAAGCCCGGTCCTTATAGAAGCTCGTTTGATCCTTGTCCAGCACCCCGGCAAAGTTTTTTCACAACTTGGGAAAATACCTGTCGGAAAACTGCGCGCCACTTCCTGAACCCAACGGAAAACCAATACTTTCAGTCACTTAAGGACCGTTGCAGGCCTGGGGATACAGCGGCCCACTTTTGTAATATGCTGCATGACGGCCGACCATTTGCCATTGTGAGCAGCCCCTCACCCGTAGGTGATAGAGACGCTTCTATCTGCAGCGGTCAGTTCATCTCGCCAGCAACGATGCCGCTCGCCGACCAAGTTCCGTCGACCGCATTGAAGTTGCCGATCACGCCGTCATAGTTGGATGACGGGCCGCCGACGATTGAGGTGTTAATGGAACCTGATCCAACACTGCCAACCAAGTTTCCGGAAAACTGGTTTCCGACATCAACGGCGCGTTCGGTCAGATCCGCGCCAAATGTGCGGCCATCGAAATTGGCGATGTTGGCAGATCCGGTGCGGCGGGCGAAATCAACCGTCATCCGGAAATCACCGGCCGCAAGATACTGCGCCCCATTGTTCACAACGCTGCCGGCGGCATGTCCAACGTAGCTTGCGCTGCCACTGGTCGGCAAATCGGCGGCATTGGTCACGTCTCCGGCAACCCAAGTCCCGAGATGGAATGCATCTTTACGGCTGTTGGCACCGTCCAACACACCGCCCGTGTCGTCATAGGAAAGTTTTGTGCCCCAATAGCCCCACTCCAGAAAGGCACAGGTGCACTCTGTGGTTCCGGCCATGATCGCATCATCTGCGGTCCCGATCAGTGTGTTCGGCACGAAATAAGTGTTGGCATCCTGGGACGGATCCTGCTGCAGGGTGTGCCCCGCATCACTGGCAAGGGCCGACGCGACACGGCTGGCTGCCTGTTGCACACCTTCAAGTCCCTCATTCCGAGGCTCGGCTAGACCTGTGTAAGGTCCTGTGCCCCCTCCGCCACCGGTTGGGTATAGGTACGGATCAGGATTTGGATCCGGTCCTGGACCGGGAACGACAGGCTCCACCGTATCGACCGTGAGGTAGGTCTCTAAATGATTTGATGCGTCGCGGGCAGCATAGAGGTCGTTGCCAATCAAGGTAGCGCGATCCGTGCTGGATCCGTCGCTGTTGGAGCCAAATCGCACGGTGTACGCTGCAACATCCGGATCGAGGTCCTGACTGTCACGGACGGTCAAACTGCCGCCGAGCGAATACTCAGCACCATTGAATGTTACGGAAAGATCCGCAGCGCTCTCGCTAGCAAACACAACCGGACCAACGCCTTGTCCCGAGAGGTTGATGCTGCTCTCCAAAACGCCGGCGGCATAACCGGACAGTGTCCGATCACTGCGGGTCAAGATGGTGGCATCGACGGTGCCACTCAGCCGCGCAACATGAAGGCTCGACGAGACTGTCGCCGGTGCTGGAAAGATGTCAGGCTGACTGACATAGCTGTCGTCATAGGCATCATCGATACCGCCGTCTGCCAGGGCGTTGCCGAAAACAAAGCTTTGAGCATTGCTGCCAAAGAAGTGTCCATCATCCGGCCCGGCGATTGTTCCGACCGGGCCGCTGTAGAGCGCTGCACTCTGGCTGCTGGCAATCCGGTGGCCTCCGCGCCGATCTGTTTTCATCGAAAGGAGGCCACTGGCCTCATCCGCGGCAACATCTCCAACTGCTAATGAAATAAATGACTTTTGGGTTTCACCAGTCCCGTCAATGTGGAACGACCCGGCCAGATAGTGTGCCCTCTCTAAGGTTGCAGGGTCGCTTTCGATCATCAGTAACCCGGTCGAAGTGACATCTTGAAGGAAGCTCTCACCGAGCTCTGCGGCGGCCAGCGGATTGACGAAGAGCGCTTCGGTGATGAGTGGCGTGAAGGTTCTGCCATCCCCCGCCGTGCCAAGCGAAAAGGCCAGGGTCGGGTCGGTTGCAAGATCATAAATCCGGATGGACTGTGTTCCGCTTGCATCGCCGAAGCTTGAAAAATCAGTGCCCACTCCATGAATGCCGACCACCATACTCTCAATGTCGAATTTGGTGGTTCCACCGGGCATAACGTTTGGCAGATGCGCAAAGGCGGCAAAGTCTTCGTGGTAATATTGCACGCCCCACGCATAGGAGGTGACGTTGCCTTCCGTTTCCGGGTTGACTGTCGGTGCCACCGGAATGAAGTCGGACTCACCGAGTTGAGCAACAACGTCCTGATCCGTATAGGTCTGGGCATAGTAGTATTGCCCGTCACCCTCGAAGGCGAACTGATAGATCTTGTTGCCTTCGACCTCCGCTTTGTAGAGGGCTGTCGCAGTGCCGGACGTAATTTCACCAACTGTAAAGGTGACCGGCATGTCGGTGCCGCGGCTGCCACCAATCAGTCCTTGCGCACCTGGCGCCAAGACGGTGTGAGTTGTGTCCCAGGATGGTATGAATTCAACGCCTGCAGTCAGGATCCGCACAACGTCCGTTGTTTCTACAGTCTCTCCACCCGTGTCTCCCGTTCCGCCGGCTATGTCTCCACCATCGATATCATCTCCGGTTCTGTCGGGCGTGCCTCCACCATCTCCGGTCTTGTCGGTCGTGCCTCCACCCTCTGCAACATCTTCTTTGCCGTCAGTCGTGTCTTCATCGCCCCCGGTAGGGTCATTCCCACCGATAATCTCATTGGCAAGCTGATTGATTGTGCGTTGTTGTGTGTTCTTTTGAACCTGCAGCAAATTGGCTTCTGCCCGCGCCGGCGATCTCGGCTGCACACTTCTGGGCTTGGGCACGGGCGCCGTGCGAATGTGGCCGAGACGTGAGTTTATATTCGGAACACCAGATCGCGCGATTTGCCGAGCCGTCGGCGGCGTGCGTGTCCCGCCGGACTGACCAGATCTTGCAGTCAGGCCGCTTTGCGCCGAAGCCAGATCAGCTGGCGTTGTCCGGCGTACACCTCCGCGCTGCCCGCCTGTTCCGACCTGCAGGGAATAACCGGCGCTATAGATACGCCGGTTCGTTCCATCTGATCCGGTGAAGGTCAACTCATCGCCAAAGAGGAGCGAAAAGACCGGGTTGTCGCCATTCAAGTTGAGATTGGCCATGCCGCCGCGAATGCCAATCGTGCCAACCGGCGTCTTAACCGATACGCCGCCCTTCTGTTTGCTGACCTTTCCGCCGACAAACCGGACGACCCCCTTGCCGAAGGACGCGACAAGCTTTCCTGTTCCCGCATTTGGATCGTAAACAAACTCATCGATCACAAGATCGGAGTTTGCCCCGACCGTGAAGGTGGACCCATCATTCAACAGCACTTGAACGAGGCCAGAGCCGGACGTTTCGATGCGCTCATTGTAGAGGACGTTGTCGCCAAGCAGCTTCACCTGGCGGACAGCACCGGGCGGCGTTCCGAATGCATCTGTATTGACGGCAGCCGCCGTTCCAACGGTTGTTGCTTGTACTGTTTCATTCACCAACAACGACAAAAGCGCTGTCGCACCAACTGCAGCCCAACGCATATGCGCGGGAAGACTGAACTTTGATGTTGGCATCATGCGCTTCCCTCCCTGTCAGAATGCTTTTCGCAGCGAAAACATTGCGGAGACGTTTGAGTAACTGCTGAGGTCATAGTTGGAGTTTTGCCTCCGGACCTCGCCGACGAGCCCCGCCGACACGTTGTATTTAAGCGGAACATTCAGCGCCGCGCGCAGCCATCCCTCATGGTCCCGTTGTTTGACGGCGGCATTCACCAACGGGTCAGGTTCGTCATAGGCGCGGTAAATGTATCCCGCTTCCAGATCAATCGACCATAGATGCGGCAGTTGTTTGACCGGGGACGCGAACTGGTAGGTTGCCCCCACCCCGCCTCCGGCTTCCCAGCTTTGTTGTGACTTGATGCGAGTTTCCTCGAAATCCGCGAGCGCAAGGACCCGCATCTGCAAGCCCTTGGTCAACTGGCGGGAGATCTTTGATGCAAACTGCACGAAATATCCGTTCCGGTCGGACACCGTCGGGTACTCGGAAGTGTCATTAAACCAGCGCTGGCGCCACTCCAGCTTCGCATTGATTTCCGTTTGAATGTCCGGCCGGGCAACCAGCCGGGTTCCAACGCCCAGCGCGCCATTGTAGTTCGCGTGGTTCAGACGGACACCGGAAGCAACGCCGTAAATGCCAAGTTGCACATCATCAAAGTTGAAGCGCGCCATGTTGAAGGAGGGACCGAGAGTGATTTCTGCAAGACCAGTGTCGAGCCGAACCTGATCAGCAAATCGCGCGGCATAAAACACCACATCAGTTTCTATGAGGTCTCCTTGGGTTCCAAGATCATAGGACCCATAGGCGCGGCCAGCGACAAACGCATTTATATCAGCCTGACCCGTCGCGGTATCGTCGAGGATAAAGTCCCTGCCGTTCAAGGTGACGCGGCGCCCGCCAGGGGCGGCGTTGGCATTAGACTGATAGCGGGTACCAATGATGACATCGGCGCGGAACTGGGTGGGCTGCTGTTTCGACGCGATTGCGGACAGATATGTTTCGACCCGCTGCCGGACTTCTTCCGGCACATTCGGGGTCTCCAGCGTCGACTGAAAATAGTAGCGCGCCGTTTCAAACGATCCCAGCCGGTAGTAGAGGACACCCAGTTCCAGCTTTACGCGTGGCAGATTCGGCGCAAATATGAGCATGCGTTCAAAGGTGGAGATCGCAGCCTCGTAGTCGCCGACCATTACCGAGACCGTCGCATATTCGAAGGCAATGTCGAGGTCGGCCGGCCGCTCAAGCATTTTTGCCAGAAGCACGGTTTGCCGCGCCAGCAACGCATCTGCAGACATTTCCGACTGGCTGCTAATGTCCGCTTCCTGAGCCTCGGCTACTGCAGAGGAAAACAGAAGACCGGCCATTATCACCAGACAAAGTATCGTATCAGACGTCAAACGCATGCCTGGGAACCACGTTCTGGTTTTCCATCACCGATTTCAAGTTCTTAACAGTACGTTACCACACGTATATGAGTCCGGACCACAAGTCCAATTAACCTGTTGAACGCAGCGGCACCTCACTCCCCGAACTCAACAACAAAAACGCCGGCCCTAAGTTTCCTCAGAACCGGCGCGAAAAGTGCCTCAGATCGTTTGACCTTACTTCACAGTGATGCGGTCATCCGTATAGGCTTTGTAGCTTTTCTGCTCTCCGAGGTAAGTGGCCACCACATCAGCAAGATCGGGACCGAAGTCGTAAGCATTCATGCCGTTGGTTTCGAAAATCGCATACCCATCTCCGCCGCCGCGCATGTAGTTGTTCGACACGACGCCATAGACCTTTTCCGGATCAATCGGCACAAAGGCATCATTTTCGAGCACCATGACGTCTGAGATACGCTGACCGGCCGATTGCGATTTGTCGATCGTGTATTTCAGGCCAGCAACCTGGGCAAACCGGCCCGCGCCTTCTTCAATCTGACTGGCTCCGTTTTCAAGAGCCGAGACCACGTCCGCCCCTTTGAGCTTGAATGTTGCCAGCGTGTTCTGGAACGGCAGAACCGTCAGGACCTCGCCCATGGTGACTTCACCGGCGTCAATCGATGCGCGCAAACCGCCGCCATTCTGGATTGCGATTTGAACACCCTGATCCTTCACACGGTCCAGCATGGCCTCAGTCACGAGAACGCCCATTTCGCAGACCTCAGCCCGGCAGACGCTGCGCTCACCGCCGATCGCCGCGGTCGCTTCAGCCACAACTTCATTGCGGATTTCATCCAGCGGCTGCGCCAGTTCTTCGATGCGTGCAACAAACTCTGCATCGGGTTCCACAGACGCATCCAGGAGGATCGGCTCCCCTTCAGCCTTGATCACGTTGCCATCATCGTCCCAGGTCACAACAAGGTCGCCGAGGAACTTGCTGTAGGCATAGGCCTGAACGATCGGCACGTCCCGACCGTCCGGGTTCTTGACCATGACCGGATAAGGACCGGAGGCCCTGTCCTGGGTGTTGGAAAGAAGTGTATGCGAGTGCCCTCCAACAATGACGTCAATGCCTGGAACAGCTGCGGCAATTTTCGCATCCATCGACAGGCCTTCATGGGTCAGCGCGATGATCTTGTTGACCCCGGCAGCTTCCAACTCTTCGACCTGGGCTTTCAGGGATTCAATTGAGTTTAGAAATTTAACGCCGACGCCTGGCGAAGAGGTTTCTGCCGTATCTTCGGCAAGGCTCGAGACGAAGCCGATTTTCTCGCCGCCGCGCTCCAGCACCAATGTGCCTAGGATGCGGCCCTTTAGCAGGGGTTCATTTTCAAGATCAAGATTGCCGGAGATAACCGGGAACTCGACCTTGTCCAGGAAAGCAGCCAGTGCAGACGGACCATCATCAAATTCATGATTGCCGACCGCCATGACATCATAGCCGATACCGTTCATAAAATCGGCCGCTGCAGCTCCTTTGTACGTCGTATAGAAGAGCGAGCCTTGGAACTGATCGCCTGCGTCAACAACGACGAAGTTCTTGCCTTCGTCTGACAACGCATCGCGGCGCTCATCCACCATGGACTTAATGCGGGCGACGCCCCCAAAGCACTTTCCCTCAGCTTCGGATTCAGCATCACAGGTGGAATCGTACTTGTTGATCGATTCAATGCGGGAATGAACATCGTTGGTGTGAAGGATGGTCAGGGAATAATCGGCGAATGCCGCAGTCGACAATGCCGTCGTTAGCGACAGCACCGCGGCGCTCAGAAGATGGTTTTTCATTTGATACTCGCCCTTGGATAGATTGTTCTTGAGGTCAGGCTTTTTGCCGGACCTTCACCTGCCGTGCCTTCCCAGGATGAGCATTCGTACTTGCCCACTCAGCAATGAGCAGACGCCGGAGCGCTTTCCCGAGAGCCGGATCGCCGGTGTCCGAAAATCTTGGTGCAGTTATATGACAGGAGCAATAGAGGACGTGACGGAATGTGAAAAAATTTTGCCAGATAAATATTTTTGCAGATTGGATCGCTGAGTATTGATACCGCAGCGAACCTCAGCCTTTGCCGCGATCCGGAAACTCCTCGTCGTCCAGATCATTGGTTTCCATGACCGGGATGGAATACCCTTCGGAGAACCACCGGTTCAGATCAATCTTGGCGCAGCGATCAGAGCAGAACGGGTAATCTTCCGGAGTAGATAGCTTTGAGCAGATCGGGCACGGACGCATCCGGCGTTGCGGTTTATTGCCGTTTTCTTCAGTCAATGTGGTCCCCTCCTGAAGCGCATCCATCGTCGACGAAACGTCGCCCAGCACTACGCTCCTGCAGTCGTCCAGTTTGCATGGACAGGGTAGCCTGCTGCTTGCAAAAGATTCACGGTCTCCGCCAGCGGCAATCCAACAACCGCCGGGTAGGACCCGACAAGCTTGACCACGAAACTGCCTGCAAGCCCCTGGATCGCGTAACCGCCGGCTTTGCCGCGCCATTCTCCTGAGGAGATGTAGTCATCCATGTCCTGGCGGGACAACCGTTTGAACCGGACACGCGTTTCGACAAGCTTCGTCCTCATTTTCCCGTTCGGCTCCGCCACGGCCACGCCGGTGAAAACACGGTGGCCCCGTCCAGACAGCAGAGACAGGCACATGACGGCCTGATCGGTGAGTTCGGCCTTGGGCAAGATCCGGCGTCCGACACCGACCACCGTATCTGCGGCAAGCACAACGCCGCCTGTCATGGCATCGGTGTTCTTGGCGACCTCAAGCACAGCTTCAGCTTTGGCTCGCGCAAGACGCAAGGCCAACGCCCGCGGCGTTTCGAACTTCTTCGGGGTCTCGTCGATATCAGCGGGCAGCAGATGATCCGGTTCCAGTCCGACTTGCTGCAGCAGCGCAAGACGGCGCGGCGAAGCGGACGCCAGGATCAACTGAGGGGCATTCGTCATGGATGCACGTGCTTTCCTGCCGGCGCAAGGCGACCTGCCGCTTACTTGAAGCGGTAGGTAATCCGACCCTTGGTCAAGTCATAGGGGGTCATTTCGACAAGAACCTTGTCGCCCGCCAGAACGCGGATACGGTTCTTGCGCATACGTCCAGCCGTATGAGCGATGATCTCGTGATCGTTTTCAAGTTTTACGCGGAACGTCGCATTCGGCAACAGTTCTGTCACGACGCCCGGGAACTCCAGAGCTTCTTCTTTGGCCATTTGATATCCTGATTATGGCGGGCCTTGCCCGCAGGTGCCGCGGAACCTAGCCGATTAGGCTCAGAATGTGAACCATTCTTTCGCATCGGTCCCAAGGCGATGTTTGAAGCCGATTTATCATCCGCTCGGCGGGGGTGTCCAGTTCAACCGTTTCTTGATCCGCATCATCAGCATGTCCCGCACTGCACGGTATTCATTGAGGATCTGCTCCCGCGAACCGGTTGCCAAAGTCGGATCCATGGTGGGCCAATATTCGACATCAACTGCATCGGTCCGGGTCAGATCGAGAGCCCAGTGGTGTGCCTCTGGAGCGAGCGTCACAATGAGATCAAAGCCGCTCTCTTCGAGCTCGAGATAGCTCTTGGGGCGGTGTGCACTCATGTCGACGCCGATCTCCGCCATCACTGCATCCACAAAGGGATCGAGTTTCCCGGCCCGTACCCCGGCCGACTTTACATAGATCTGTCCAGGGAACAGCTTTTGCGTCAACGCTTCGGCCATGGGAGAGCGCACGGAGTTCATTCCGCACGCAAACAAAACCGCAGTCGGACGCAGGTCCGGCCCGGCCACAGACCTTAGCCCTTCCAGTGCAAGGCGTAGACGAGGGTGAACAACCGCCGGGCGGTTGCCATATCCACCTCGATTTTTCCTTGAAGACGCTCCATCAGGATCGTGGAGCCTTCATTGTGCACGCCGCGGCGGCCCATATCGATAGCCTCGATCTGGCTGGGAGTCGCGTGGCGGATCGCCTCATAATAGCTCTCGCAAATGAGATCGTAGTCCTTGACGATCTTTCGCAAGGGGGTGAGTGAGAGAACGTGGGTGACCACCGGCTGGTCGTCTTCGGTCTGGATCTGAAAGACGAGCTTTTTCTCAATGACCGACAGGTTCAGAACGAATTTCGCAACTGGATGTCCGACCGGCTGAAAACAGTTTTCCTCGATCAAATCGTAGATGGCGACGGCGCGGTCATGCTCCACTTCCGGTGTGGAGCGGGCAATCGAGGCTTCGTCCAGCACCACGTCCACCAAACGACCGCCCGCTGTTTCCGCAGAACTTTCCGATTGTGCATCGCTCATGCTGTCAAAGCCTTTCTCAGAACACCCTGCCTACATGTTCAGTCTGATGGAAACAGACCGCGCATGCGCCGACAAGCCCTCCGCTTCACCTAGAGCGATAGCGGCAGGACCAAGCGCACGCAAGTTTTCTGCGTTGCACTTGAGGATCGACGTGCGTTTGACGAACTCCAACACCGACAAACCAGAGGAAAACCGGGCCGAACGTGCCGTTGGCAAGACGTGATTGGACCCGCCAACATAATCACCAATCGCTTCCGGCGTATGATGGCCCATGAACACAGCGCCGGCATTGCGCACCTTGTCCAAAAGCTGCTCCGGATCTTCAACGGCAAGTTCCAGGTGCTCCGGCGCGAGGCGATTCGCGAGCGGCATCGCGTTGTCGAGGCTGTCGACCAGGATGATCGCGCCAAAATCCTGCCAGCTGGCACGGGCCACCTCTTCGCGCGGCAACGTTTTTAGCTGGCGCTCAACCGCACCCGCAACGTGATCGGCAAGTTCTGCGTCGTCCGTGATCAAAATGGATTGGGCAACCGGATCATGCTCTGCCTGTGCCAGCAAATCGGCAGCAATCCAGTCCGGGTTGCTGTCCTTGTCGGCAATCACAAGAACTTCGGACGGACCGGCGATCATGTCGATGCCAACCGTGCCGAACACACGGCGTTTGGCGGCGGCAACGAACGCATTTCCCGGCCCGACAATCTTGGCAACCGGCTGGATGGTTTCCGTGCCGAAGGCCAGGGCGGCCACGGCCTGCGCACCGCCAATGCGGTAGATTTCGGAAACGCCAGCGATCTTGGCGGCTGCAAGAACAAGCGGGTTCAACACATCATTAGGGCTCGGCACGACCATGACGATGCGCTCAACACCAGCCACCTTGGCCGGAACGACATTCATCAAGACCGAACTTGGATAACTTGCCAAACCACCCGGCACATACACCCCAACCGCCTCGACCGCCGTCCAGCGGGAGCCAAGCTCAACGCCGATCGGATCTGTGTAGCGGTCATCTGCCGGGAGCTGACGTTTGTGGTGCGAAAAAATCCTGTCGTGCGCCAACTGCAGAGCGTCCAGCGTTTCTGCCGGCACTTCAGCAACCGCCGCGTCGATCTGCGCTTGCGAGACCCTGAGGTCCGCCATTTTTGCGGCCTTCAGGCGGTCGAATTTCGCGGTGTATTCCAGAACGGCCTGATCGCCGCGCTTTCGAACATCTTCAAGAATATCCCGGACGATCTGATCGACATCTTCCGATGCTTCCCGCTTGCCGGCCAGAAGTTCGGCGAAACGGGCTTCAAAATCAGCGCTGGTATTCGTGAGGCGTTGGACCACGCAACTCTCCATCTCGATTGGCGCTCAAAGCGCCAGCAAATCTTTTTTGTTCAGGTAAGGTCGTGCTGCGGCAGGTTTGGTGTCGACCAGGCAGCCCCCAGATCAGACAACTGGGCCTCGATGCACTCTACGTCCAGCTGGATGCTGGATCCTCCGGAAAAGGCGAGCTCAATCTGACCGGCCGGTGCGTCTTCTGCCGGCTTAAACGTAACCGCCAGCAGCTCCAGCACCACGTCTTTGGCGTCCTGCTGAATTTTCTGGGATTTCATGCCGGTCACACGCGAGACCGCAAATGCAGACCGGCGGCGCTCATGTTCCTTGCTTCGCTTGTCGGCCTTCTTGTCCCAGACGAACCGGTTCATGACGAACACGGCCCTTTTTTCCTTTGGTAGATACCGGATATCCGCAATGGTGATCACGGCGTCCTGAACATGGGCGGAAAGAACCTGCAGGTCTTCCTCATCCAAAGCGGCAAGTTTCAATTGATCCATGGTGCTCAAACAAGTGTCCGTTTGTCGTGGTGTCGCGGCACTCATGTAGGGTTCTCCGCGCCAACTCCAAGGCTGATGACCTAGCCGGGATTTTTTAGAATGGCAACAAAGGAACCGTCGTTTCAGTCAGGGACAGACAGGAATTGGCCGTTGATCTGCCCGACGGGGCACCTTAGATGGAACCAGCGCACAAGATCAGCTCTTCTCATTCTTGACCATTCCTGCAAAAGTTTCCGAAGACAGATAGGAACAGTTGCACCATGCGCTTCAGCACAAGACTTTTTGCCCTCGCATTGATACTAAACGTGTCATCGGCGCCTACAGCATTGGCCGATGATCTGACAAAAGCCTTCGCTGAGACGATTTATGTGCCGGCCTACTCCAGGATTTTTTCCTTTCCGGACCGATCAGAACTTCTGGCCGCAACACTGACCGTTCACAATATCGATCCGCAGACCCCGCTAACCGTGACCAAAGTCGATTACCACGGTGAGGACGGCAAGCTGCTGAAAAGCATCCTGGATGCACCGCTGCGCCTGGAACCGCTGGGCTCGGCCAGTTTCCTAGTCCCCAGCAACGACACCACAGGCGGCGTCGGCGCGAATTTCCTCGTGGAGTGGTCGGCAGACCAGGGCGCCTTAAGCCCCTTGACCGAAGCGGTCATGGTGACCGGACCCGGCACTCCCGGCCCATCCTTCACCTCCCGCGGGCGCGTCATCAGCCGGACGGCGGCTGAGGAGTAGTGAAACGATTTACCCCGAAATCCGTTGGATCTGGGCGCCACAGCGGGTGAGCTTGTCTTCCAGGCGCTCAAAGCCGCGGTCGAGGTGATAGACCCGGCTGACGGTGGTTTCGCCTTCTGCCGCCAGTCCGGCAATCACAAGCGACACGGACGCGCGAAGGTCCGTTGCCATCACCGGCGCGCCGCGCAGGGTGGAGACGCCCTCAACTGTGGCCGTGCGGCCATCAATCGCGATCTGAGCGCCGAGACGAGCCAGCTCCTGCACGTGCATGAAACGGTTTTCGAAAATCGTTTCCGTGATCCGGCTTTTGCCGCCGGCCTTGGTCATCAGGGCCATGAACTGCGCCTGAAGATCGGTCGGGAATCCTGGGAACGGTTCTGTGGTGACATCGGCCGGCTGAATGCCGTTGCCGTTGCGATAGACCTTGAGACCTTCATCGGTCGCGGTGATTTCCGCACCGGTCTGGCGCAATGTGTCCAGCGCGCTTTCCAAAAGGTCGGTCCGCGCGCCCTGCAGCAGAACATCACCGCCCGTCATGGCAACGGCCATGGCATAGGTGCCGGTTTCGATCCGGTCAGGGACCACGGCATGGTGCGCGCCATGCAGGCGCGGGACGCCTTGAATGCGGATGGTCGAGGTCCCCTCGCCTTCGATCTTGGCCCCCATCGCCTTCAGGCAGCGGGCCAAATCAACCACTTCCGGTTCGCGGGCGGCATTGACGATTTCGGTTTCGCCTTTGGCCAAGGTCGCCGCCATCATGATGGTGTGGGTCGCGCCGACAGACACACGCGGGAATTCGACCTGGCCGCCGGTCAAACCGCCCGGTGCCTTCACAACGACATAACCGCCTTCGATTTCAATATCCGCACCGAGAGCCTCAAGGCCCTGGATAAAGAAGTCCACCGGCCGCGTGCCGATCGCACAGCCGCCCGGCAGTGAAACGCGAGCTTCGTGCATCCGGGCAACCAACGGGCCGACAACCCAGAAGCTGGCCCGCATCTTGGACACAAGCTCATAAGGCGCCGTCGTGTCCACGATCTCACGGGCTGTCAGGTTCAATGTCTGCCCGGCCAGATCGTCCTGACCGTTCCGCTTGCCATTGACCGAATAATCAACACCGTGATTGGAGAGGATCTGCATCAGTTGGGCGACGTCGCGCAAGCGCGGGACATTCGACAGCGTCAGGGTTTCGTCAGTCAACAGGGACGCAATCATCAAGGGCAGTGCGGCGTTCTTGGCGCCGGAAATCGGAATGATGCCGTTCAGCTCCGCGCCGCCGGTGACTTTGATGCTGTCCATGTTTTTCCCCGAACCCAAGCCGCAAATCCGCGGCGTTCCCAAGAATTCTTATCTAAGAGGTGCGATCTACACGCAACTTATGGCCCTTGCAAGGCAGGCCATTGGCGCAGTCTCGCCGATGGCGCAAGCTCTTGCCAAGGAACGGCAGGTTTAATCCGTCTTGGATTTGTGCGCAGCCGATTTCCGCCGCCGCAAATTAGCGCGCAGGGCTTCGGCAAGCCGGTCCTCGCGGCTTTGAGGTGGCGTCTTTGCACCGCTTGATTTCGCGGTTGAGACTTTCACAGATCCTGCATCCGCAACATCCTGGCTTGGCTTGTCTTTTTCACTCATGGCTTGGCTTGTGTATTAAAAGAGGATCGCAACCTATCAAGGGTCCGTACGCTGGGTCAAAGGCATAAAGATCAGATGACCATGGGACGCTGTTTCCGCAGAGCGGACTATCCAGAACCAGTCCGGCGGCACAATTAGCCATTCCCTGAAATATCCACAGGCTGGCAAACCATGAAAATCAAACGGACCCGCGACATACAATATGAAAACCAAACAGCCACCGGGGTGCTGTTTCGAGTGGACTGAAAAAAAACAAAAACGGCGCTTGCGTCCCCGGACCTGTTATGGCAAAAGCCCCCTCATTCCCGGCGGCCACGCTGCTCGGGACAAGCATTTACGTCCCAAGACACTTGTTTTGCCGACGCTGGGTTGACCTCTTACCGGTCCCCACCAGATGCTGCCGTAGCTCAGGGGTAGAGCACTCCCTTGGTAAGGGAGAGGTCGAGAGTTCAAATCTCTCCGGCAGCACCATTTCTCCAATCAGATCGGATCATACAATGCGAGGGCAACTCGGCGGCTCTTCAGATGACGTTTTCGCGCGCCATAACACGATTGGCGGCTGAGTAATGCGCGCTCAACTCTGATTATCTGCAGTATTCATCCGCACCATATCCCACACGACCGGGCGGCATAGGCGGGACGGGGAAAAAACCAATGAAAGCAAGGCAAACAACAGCCTGCGACACATCCTTAGTTCCAGTTTGACAACGACGCTTACAATACAGCATCCAAGCGGCCTAAATTTCACCTCAGATGAGATGGAAACTGCCTGATCAGTGCTCGAAGAACCGGGCTGTCGGCTCCCCGTTGGTCGGCCTCCGCCTGGTTTGAAAAGTCGAAATTACTCATCGCTGTATCAGAGAGTATTCGAGGCCAGGATGACCTACGAAGTTGATGACGACATATATCCGGCAACGACCGGCATCTACATCGAAGCGACCTGGTACGGATACGGAACGTATACCGGAAGCGGTGTTCTCGTTGGACGCAACGACATCCTGACGGCAGCCCATGTCGTCTATGACCCCATTTGGGGTATTGCCGACGATATTGTGCTTTACCCGTCCTACGATCCCGACGACTTTTTCAATGATACTGTCGAATGGTCGACAGTTCACTATTTTCCAGATTTCGACCCAGACGCCGATGGACGCTTGTATTGGGGCGATTTCAATTCCGGCACACTTGGAGAGACCGAGCTTGATATTGCTCTGTTCACTCTCAGTGAGGCAGCCGGAGACGTTTATGGCTGGATGGGAATGGACTACGGGTTCAATGGCGGGAACGTAGGTGTTCTGGGCTACCCGGGCATCTATGGCCGTCAGCCCATGTATGACACCGGCTCCGTCAGCAACGCACCTTTTAACGACTACGCGTTTCTCTACAACGGGGACCTTGAGGTCAACAGCGGCAATTCGGGCGGCCCAATATTCTATGACTACGGTGATGGTCCCTATGTGGTCGGAATTGTTTCCACCGGCATCGCAGCTGTTGATATTGCCGGCCATGAGTATTGGTTGCGCGACTATATTCGCGACAACGATGTGGCACTGTCCGGCGGCACGTTTGATCCCACATCAAGTGGCAGCACTGTAACGATCGACTTGGTCGAAGACGGTGTTTACCGGTTCTACAACAGCTCGACCGGGACACATTTTTACACCTCAGCTTATGCCGAGGCGACCTCGATCAATACGAGTTCATCCCAATACAGCTATGAAGGCGTCGCTTATAAGAGTGTCGACAGCACGGGTTCCAATGCGGTCGAGTTCTACCGGTTTTACAACACAGATACGGACACGCATTTCTTCACAGCAAGCGCCGCGGAACGCGACTCAGTGATCTCAACTCTGCCTCAGTTCAACTATGAAGGCGTTGCCTATCACCTCCACAGTACTGCGGACGCCGACGACATTGCACTCTACCGTTTTTTCAACACGGAAACGGGAACGCATTTCTATACAGCAGTTCAAGCGGAACGGGACAACGTGATCAACACGCTCTCGCAATACACCTACGAGGGAATTGTCGGATACGTTGACATTGCCTAGCGCTCATTGTGGCATCACACCACGAGACTAAGGCTGCTCTGTTCGAAAAAGCTACGGACCCTAGACCGGGCTTTCCATCACCAGAAGAATGACAGCCTCTTCGGAGAGGACTTCATAGCTGTGGGCGACGTCGCCAGAAAACCGGAAATAGTCCCCTTCTGAGAGGGTTTCCGGTTCGTCTGCGGGGCCTACGCGGATCTCGCCTTTTGCAACGAAAACATGTTCGATCGTACCTGCGGGATGCGGCTCAGCCGAGCGGAGTGCACCGCCGGAAAGGCTGGTCCGGTAAAGATCGCGGCGGCGGCCCGGCGGGCAATTTGCCAGCAGAACAGCGGTAAATCCGGCCGCTTCTGAGGCAACCGGATCCCCTTCCCCGGCCCGGATGAGTGTTTTATCCGTCGTCCCCGTCTCAAACAGGAAGCTGAACGGGATATTGAGTGCACTCGCGATCGCCCAAAGCGTTTCAACACTCGGGTTGCCCTGCCCCGCCTCCAACTGGGACAAGGTCGACTTTGCCAGCCCGGCGGTCTTTGCAAGCGCAGACAAGCTCATGTCTGCTTTCAATCTTTCTCGTTGAATGGCTTTTGCAATGAGGGTGATCGGTGTCATGTCGCGTGGTCTCTTGTTGTTCGTTCGTTTTAACACCCATGTGTTCGATTTGACAAACTTCACCCAATCGTTCATTTATTCAAACTCCGTTCTTTATATCGAACGATCATTATCGAATTAGCACCTCTCAGGCGACACTCATGAGCATGACACGCAATGACGGCGGAACGCCCGACTTCGCAGGCGAACCAACCAGTACCTTCCGATCCGATGTTTCGGACGGTATCCGGGATGCCCTGCCCATCTTGTTTGCCGTTGCGCCGTTTGCAGCCGTATTCGGCGCTATTGCGCTGGAGAACGGACTGACCTTTGGCGAGCTTCTGCTGACATCGATGTCCATTTACGCAGGGGCTAGTCAGTTCGTTATGCTGGACTTGCTCGGCCAGGGCGTGCCGGCCTGGTCTATCGTTTTAACGGTCTTTGCGGTGAACTTCCGGCATGTGCTTTATTCGGCCGCCGTCGGCCGGCATTTGAGCAAGTTTACGACCTTGCAGAAGGCACTGGCTTTTTTCGTTCTGGTTGATCCGCAATATGCAGCAGCCGAGCGGCGCGCGGGGCGGGATGGCCTCCGGCCCGCCTATTACTTTTCCTTCGCCGCCGCGATTTATGTCGTCTGGATCTCATCCAACTGCCTTGGCGCTGCTTTCGGGTCGCTGATTGAAGATCCGGCCGCCTTCGGTCTCGATGTGATGCTTCCGATCTATTTCGCTGGGCTTGTCGCCGGTTTTCACACCCGCCGCGGGTTCGGAGTGATCCTGGTGGTCAGTGCAGCCGCCTCGACCCTCGCCTTCCACACGATCGGCAGTCCCTGGCACATCACGATTGGCGGTCTTTGCGGCCTTGCCGCAGCCGCCCTACTCAGCCGTCCACAAGGAGAGGCGTCCCATGGATAACACCGTTCTGATCATCTGCCTGTGTGCCCTGGCCACTTACCTCACAAGAACCGGCGGACATCTGATCCTGTCGCGGTTTGGGGCTCTGCATCACCGCGCGGAAGCTGCGCTCGATGCCGTCCCGGTGGCCGTCCTCACCGCGCTGGTAGCCCCGGCCGCAACGACGGAGGGGCCCGCAGAGGCCATCGCGATCATCCTGGCAGGCGTTCTGACATTGCGTTTTTCCCTGATCATCAGCGTTTCGGCGGGGATTTTCAGTGTCGTGGCCCTTCGCAGCATTGGGCTGTAACGCACTGAAAAACGGCCGGAGGAAAAACCCTCCGGCCGCTAACTGTTTATCCGGTTACCTTTCAGCCGGTCAGATGTCGATGGACCGGGCGATCAGCTCTTTCATGATCTCATTGCTGCCGCCATAAATCATCTGCACCCGGGAATCGGCATAGATGCGGGCAATCGGATACTCCATCATATAGCCATAGCCGCCATGCAGCTGCAGGCATTCGTTGGCGATCTCGTTCTGAACTTGCGTACCCCAGTATTTCGCCATGGATGCAGTTGCCGCATCCAGCGTGCCCTCGTCCATCCGCGCAATACAGTCATTTACAAAACTGCGCAGCACTTCCGCCTTGGTCTTGCACTCGGCCAGCTTGAAACGTGTGTTCTGGAAGTCCATGACACGCTGACCAAAGGCTTTGCGATCCTGAACGTAGCGGACCGTCTCATCGATCGCGAAGTCGATCACGCCCAGCGCCAGACATGCAATGATCAACCGTTCCCAGGGCAGCTGCTTCATCAGCTGATAAAAGCCCTGCCCTTCTTCGCCGCCCAGAAGGTTCTCCGGGGGGACCCGCACGTCTTCGAAGAACAGCTCGGATGTATCATTCGCCTTGCAGCCGAGTTTCTTGAGGTTCCGTCCCCGCGTGAACCCATCTGCGCCCTCAGTTTCTAGAACAAGGAGGGAGACGCCCTTGGAGCCCTTGGTTTTATCGGTCTTAGCAACAACAATGATCAGGTCTGCAGTCTGGCCATTGGTGATGAAAATCTTCGACCCGTTCAGCACGTACTCATTGCCGACAAGCTCGGCTGACGTCTTGACGCTCTGAAGATCGGACCCTGTGCCGGGTTCGGTCATGGCAATCGCACCGACATATTCACCGGACGCAAGCTTCGGCAGCCAGCGCTCTTTCTGGCTGTCCGTGCCATAAGCTGCAACATAGTGATTGACGATCGACTGGATGGAAAAACCCCAACTGCTCTCGCCCTTGCGGCCCTGGAGGTAGGCCGTCACCGCGTCAAAGCTGATCGGGGCTCCGGCGCCGCCAAACTCTTCGGGAAGCGCAGCGCCAAGAATTCCGGCCTCGCCGGTCTTGGTCCAGAACTCGCGGTCAACGACACCCTGATCGTTCCACTTTTCAATATTCGGCACCATTTCATCATCCAGCAAACGCGACGCTGAATCATAGAACATTCGGTGCTCTTCCTGAGGCCAGGATGCGGTGGCGGCAAAAACAGACACGATAACCTCCCAAGGGTCCAATTCTTACGTTTACGGAAAGGTGGCGCACTTGTTACTTTTTGTCAATTTCTATCTGAATGTGCGATGACCCGGCACCGGAACCTGAAGACGTCCGGATTGCCGGTATGTTCGTGGCGTCACGCCTGTCCACTCCTTGAAGGCACGAATGAAAGCGCTGGTCTCACTGAATCCAAGGCGCAGCGCGATGGCTTCAATACTCTCGTCTGTTTCCGCCAGCATCGCACGGGCATGGTCCCGCTTGACCTGAAGTCGGATATCAGGAAGTGAGACACCTTCTTTTTTCAAACGGCGTCGCAGAGTATAAGCCGGGATATCAAGGAGGCTGGCAAGTTCATCCATGGACGGCAGCGGCCTGTTTTCAACGATCGCCGCTTCGATCAGCCCCGCCACTTCTTGCGACACATCCTGAAGCAAAGCCACGGGCATGAAGGCATCCATCGGCGTGCGCCGGGCCCAGGCAACGGCGGCCTCCTCACTCCGGTGTAAAGGCCATGCCTGAACATCAACCGGCATAGAAAAGCCGCTGTTTTCAGCGGAAAACGAAGAACGTGCGCCTGGGAAGAGTTCGCTGCAGCCTGACGCCCAGGCCGGCCGTGGATAGTCGAACCAGACCGACGACAGCGGCACCCATTTACCGGCGAGCCACCCCGTCAGCCGGTGCATCAACACCAATATGGCCTCAATACCAAATTCCGACTTCGGAAAAGCTGGGGTCGTGCGCTCGAGCTGAAACCGGCACTCTGAACCGGCGGTGGAGAATGTCACAGTGAACGTGTTGTCCAGCATGTTCATGAATTCCGCCAGCCGCGAAAACGCGCCACCGACCGTCTGTCCGCGGGAAGCATGTTCTGCCATAAGGGCCAGCGTCCCAATGCGCTGAGGCCGCTCCAGCTGCCCGGCGAACTCGTCGTTCATCTCAAGGGAGATTGCGCGGCTGAGGCGGATAAAATCCTGCGCTGTCGGCGCATCCGACAAACACTCAAGCTTGGCCGCGGTGAGTGCATCTGCCTGACTGTACCCAGCCTCGGCATAACCTTGCAAGAGATTGCCCACCAGACCTGAATATGCAGTTGTCATAACCCGTGATTTGTCAGTTTATGTCAATTATAATCATCTTGAGTGCCAGAAACAGGCATAAATGTCCATCCCGCTGCCACAACTGGCGGGTCGAGCGTGGTTTTCGGATCTGGAAATTTAGAGCGCGAACATGACCTCTGCAGCCCGGACCGCGGCGGAGGCGCGGTTCTCGACCCCAAGCTTTACAAAGATCTGCTCAAGGTGCTTGTTCACCGTTCGTGGGCTCAGGTTCAGGATTTCGCCAATATCCTTGTTGGACTTGCCTTTGGCAATCCAGATCAGGACTTCTGCTTCGCGCTGGGTCAGCTGAAACTCGACCTGCAGCGCCCGTACTTGCCCTTCTTCGTCTTCCGCCGTCACGCGAAAAAGATTCTCATCCGGCCCAACGCGGCCGAGAGGATAGAGCTGGACGGCCAATTCTTCAGACAGTCCCAACATAAAGCTGCCGCGCCTTGGCGCATCTGCACTGCTCTCAAGCCATTCGCCAAGCGCACGGCCCAGCTGAAAAAGCGTTGCATCTGCAGCGCCCGTCCGCGCCAAAAGGGTGTGGATCTGGGGCGTGGTCCAAAGGATCGCACCTTCCGAGGATACAGCGACAAGATGCCGTCCGGCGGCATCGAGCGCAACATGCGCGCTCTGAACGGATCGGGCATTGCGCAAATGCACCTTGATCCGGGCCTTCAGCTCATCAACATCAATGGGCTTGGTGAGAAAGTCGACCCCGCCGCAATCCAGTGCCTTTACGATGTGTTCCGTCTCCGAAAGCCCTGTCATGAAGATCACAGGAACATGCTGCAGGCCTTGGTTCTCCTTGAGCTTCCGGCAGGTTTCGAACCCGTCGAGCCCCGGCATCACTGCATCCATGAGGATTGTGTCCGGGGTTACCCGCTCGCAAATGGAGAGAGCTGCTTCACCACTGGTCGCAACCAGGACCGCAATGCCGGTCTTTTTCAGGGCTTCTGTCACAAAGCCGAGGGAGTCCGGGCTGTCATCAACCACAAGAACGGTGTCGCGGCGGTTATCCATCCTGCCTCTCCAATCCGTTCAACACTTCCTTGTACCCTTCAAAGTCGAACCGGCTCAGATGCTCCTGCAGCGCGCGAACCAGCGGCTCGTTGACCGGGTCTTCGGTCAGCTCCGTCAACTTCGCCTCAATCCCCTCAACATAGCCAATTTCAGCGAGATTGATCAGATCGGCAACATGACGCCCTCCCGGCGACGTCAATCCAGAGCTTTGAGAAAGTGCCAAATCTGATTCCACCTGCGCATGTTTACTCCATTCGACACCCGTATGTTGTTGGATGAGATCGAGCAGCTGGTGAATATCAAACGGCTTGGCGAGCGACGCGGTGTGATTGGTTGGACCCTCCGGTTTCAGCGCCTGATCACCGGTATTGGCCGATAGCATAATGACCGGGGCCGTTTCCCCTTTCATCCGCAGGTCCTTGACCAACTCCCAGCCGTTTGTCCCGGGCATCAGGATATCGACGAGATAGAGGTCCGGTTTGAGGGGCAAGACAACTTCAACACACTGGTTGGCACTCGCAGCCTCGAGAACAACAAAGCCAATTGGGTCGAGGATATCGCGTACCAATGCCCGATGATCCGGGTTGTCGTCGATCACCGCAATCGTCTTGCGTACCCCCAGGTAGCCGCTGATCCGTTTTTCACGGCGAACCGCTGTCACAGGCTTATCGACTGCAGCCAGCATCAGCCGAACTTCGAACCTGGAGCCGTGTCCCTCAGAACTGGAGAGCGCAACGGCGCCGCCAAGCGTTTCGGTCAGCAGCTTTGTAATCGTGAGCCCCAACCCCAAGCCTGGGATCCTGTCGGTCTCCTGGGTTGCACTGCGCGCGAAGGGTTCGAAGATTTTTGCCTGTTCATTGAGGGGGATGCCGGGGCCGCTGTCCTCGACCACAAAGCTCGCAACTTGCGACCTATAGGTCACGGCGAAGGACACGTACCCAGCGTTCGTAAACTTGATGGCGTTCGACAACAGGTTGACCAGGATTTGACGCAGACGCTTTTCGTCGGTGCGCACGATCACCGGCAGGTTGTCAGCCCGTTCGAAATGAAAGTCCAGTCCCTTTGCTTTCGCCTGCATTCGGAACATGTCAACGATTTGATCCAGGAACTCGTGGCAATTGATCTCGTTGGAATAGACCTGCAGTCGGCCTGCTTCAATCCTGGAAATATCCAGCAATCCGTCGATTAAGCCGGACAAGTGCTCAGCGCTTCGCCGAATGGTCGTCACGGCCGGTTTGCGGGCTGTCGGCAGCGCCTCATCCCGCTCCAAAACCTGGGCATAACCGAGAACTGCATTGAGAGGCGTCCGCAGTTCATGGCTGAGGCCGACCACATAGCGGCTTTTCGCAAGATTGGCAGCTTCCGCGTCTTCCTTGGCCTTTTGAAGCGCGGCATCGGTGACACTGTGAGCGTCAATCTCCTTCTGCAAAAGAGCGTTCTGGCGAGCGGATTCTTCTTCAGCCACATGGCGGGTGTCATGCGCAAGCACCAGGAACCAGGACGCGATACCAGCCGCGATCGCGAAGACGAAGAAGATGAGGGCGACGATTTCGCCCAAAATCCCGGTTGGATCTCCAAGGCGGCTGACGGCTTGGGCATAGATGACCCAGAGCACAGCTCCGATCGCAGCGATACCGAAGACGGCCGTCAGGGCATACCGGCCAAGCCGTGTCTGAAACATCTCCATCACCGGCACAGGCAGCACTGCACCGGCCACCGACCCGAGCTGATAATTCAGGCGCGCCTTAGGTTTGCAGGAATCATGACACCTGGCGTCCAACGAGCAACACAGGGAGCAGATTGGTGCCTGATAGGCGGGGCAGTAGGCCATATCTTCCGGCTCGAACGGATTCTCGCAAATGGAACAAGCGATATGGTCCCGCGCCTGCCAGCTTTTGCGCGGCTTGCGTGCGAGGCAGTACTGGCCCTTGGTCGCCCAGGCGATGAGCGGTGCAGCCACGAACGCGATGGCCATGGCAAGGAAGGTCGAGAGCGCCGCGGCCACCTCACCAAAATACCCGAACTGGGCGGCGAGCGCCAAACCCGCGGCAAGCAGCATCGCGCCAGTGCCGACAGGGTTGATGTCATAAAGATGCGCCCGCTTGAATTCGATCCCGGGCGGGGAAAGACCGAGAGGTTTATTGATGAAGAGATCAGCCGAGATAGCCGAGAGCCAGGCCATGGCGATGATTGAGAAAATGCCAAGCGTTTCCTCCAGCATCCGGTAGATGCCCAGCTCCATTAAAAGGAGCGCGATAACCACATTGAACACCAGCCAGACAACCCGGCCCGGATGCGAATGGGTTAGACGGGAGAAAAAGTTCGACCAGGCAAGCGAGCCCGCATAGGCATTCATCACGTTGATTTTGAGCTGCGCCACAACGACGAAGGCCGCCATCAGCAAAAGCACAACGGTTTCGTTCGGAATCATATATCCGAACGCCACGGTGTACATTCTCGATGGATCGTCCGCATGCTCGACCGGAACACCGTGGGACAAGACAAGAACCGCGAGGAACGAACCAGCGATCATCTTCGGCGCGCCGAGAATGACCCAACCGGGCCCAGCGAGAAATACTGCCAGCCTGTGACGCTTCCTACCGTGGTCAGTGGCCGGCAAAAACCGCAGAAAATCAACCTGCTCTCCGATCTGTGCCATCAAGGCCAGGATCACGGCGGATGCTGCGCCAAAGCTGATCAGACTGATGCTGTCCCAGCCGCTTTGTGCGGCTTTTGGCGCACCAGTTGCCGGGTCAATGCCGGAAAAACTCAGCCAGGTGCCGAGGGCCTGCCAGTCCGTAAACAGAATGAAGACGAAGGGTAGAATGTTCAGGATGATCCAGAAGGGCTGGGTCGCCAGCTGAAACCGGCTGATCCAGGTGATGCCATGAGTGACCAGCGGAATGACCGCGACGGCACTGATGATGTAGCCGAGCCAAAGCGGTATCCCGAAGGCAAACTCCAAAGCTCCCGACATGATCGAGGCTTCGATCGCGAAGAGAATAAAGGTGAAACTGGCGTAGATCAGCGATGTAATTGTTGATCCGATATAGCCAAACCCTGCCCCGCGGGTCAGAAGATCTATGTCCACGCCATAACGGACCGCATACCGGCTTATGGGCAGGCCGACGATCAAAAGGACCAGGCTTCCGACGAAAATAGCGAGAAAGGCGTTCGCCGTGCCGTGGGAGAGCGTGATCGCTCCACCGATCGCTTCCAGAGCAAGGAAGGAGATGGCCCCAATAGCGGTTTGGGAGATGGCACGAGATGAGAATTTTCGTGCGCCCTTGGCGGTGAACCGGAGCGCATAATCCTCAAGGGTCTGATTGTTGACCCATTTGTTATACTGGCGCCGGATCGGCACGATGCGTTGGCGCGCCGTCACTGAGCTGCCTCAATAATAGGCAGCCGCCCTTTCTGCAGGCAGATCCGAGCCTCCATTCCCCACTTGCGCTCCGCGTTTTTTCGTTTTGATAAAGCACAGCAAGTTTTGCGCCAGCCCTTTGAGAGGCAGCTGTCACCGCCAATCTGCAGAAAGGGTGATGGAGGTGATTTTGTCGGGTCACCTTCCCTGTCTGAGCAGTCCGCGCGACAACTCGCCAAAATTACACTCATAATTTCAGAAACTTAGACGACAGCGACCGGCAACTTACGTCAATTGACGTATACCGCACCGCAACAAACCACCGCACGATCTTTCTCCGACAGCGGCACTCCTTCCAGCCGCCTCGCACCGGCATGGGGGCTGGTGACGTCACTCAAGAGGGGAAAGTCAATGACCAAGACATTCAAGCAACTGATGCTGGGCGGCCTGATGGCGTCCACCATGATCGGCGGTGCCGCAGCTGAGGAAACCATCAAGGTTGGAATTCTGCACTCGCTCTCCGGCACGATGGCGATTTCCGAGACCACGTTGAAAGACGCCATGCTGATGCTCATCGAAGAGCAGAACAAGAAGGGCGGCCTTCTCGGCAAGAAACTCGAAGCTGTTGTCGTCGACCCGGCTTCCGACTGGCCGCTGTTTGCCGAAAAGGCGCGTGAGCTCATCGAAGTGAACGGTGTTGATGCGGTCTTTGGCTGCTGGACGTCTGTCTCCCGCAAATCCGTTCTTCCGGTCTTTGAAGAGCTGAATTCCCTTCTGTTCTACCCGGTTCAGTACGAAGGCGAAGAATCCCAGCGCAACGTCTTCTACACAGGTGCTGCGCCGAACCAGCAAGCCATTCCGGCTGTTGATTACCTGATGAACGAAGAAGGCGTCGAGCGTTGGGTTCTGGCCGGTACCGACTACGTCTACCCGCGTACGACCAACAAGATCCTTGAAGCATACCTCAAGTCCAAGGGTGTTGCCGAAGAAGACATCATGATCAACTACACGCCGTTCGGTCATTCCGATTGGCAGACGATCGTCTCTGACATCAAAGCCTTCGGGTCAGCTGGCAAAAAGACCGCCGTGGTCTCCACCATCAACGGTGATGCCAACGTTCCGTTCTATAAAGAACTCGGCAACGCCGGTATCAAAGCTGAAGACATCCCGGTTGTTGCCTTCTCCGTTGGTGAAGAAGAGCTTGCAGGCCTCGACACCGCCCCGCTCGTCGGTCACTTGGCAGCCTGGAACTACTTCCAGTCCGCCGACACTGACGCCAACGCAGAGTTCATCGAGACCTGGCAAGCCTTTGTCGGTGACGAAGAGCGTGTGACGAACGACCCGATGGAAGCCCATTATATTGGCTTCAACATGTGGGTTGAGGCTGTCAACAAGGCCGGCACCACAGATCCGGACGCTGTCATTGACGCGATCGTTGGCGTGTCCGTTCCAAACCTGACCGGCGGCTATTCTGCGATGATGCCGAACCACCACATCACCAAGCCGGTGCTGATTGGTGAGATCCAGGACGACGGCCAATTTGAAACCGTTTGGGAAACCTCCGGCCTCGTTGTCGGCGATGCCTGGTCAGACTACCTGGAAGGCTCCAAGGACCTGATCGCGGATTGGCGTGCGCCGCTGTCCTGCGGCAACTTCAACACCGTAACCGGCAAATGCGGTGGATCCGGCTCCTAAATTAAGAGCTGGAATATGCGGGACGGGCAATTGATGGGGGCCCGTCCCGTTTTCTTCCCAGTCGCCAAGAACAGGCGATCTCCTGTTGCCCATCTCCCCGAAAGGAACCTCATCCTTCGAGATGCCGAGACAGCGGATCCGCAGGATGATTGGCGGATACCTTCCAACCGCGGTGGACCAATGTCCTTTTTGAAATCATTCCTCGTTCTCCTGTGCCTTGCAGTGCTGTCAATCGGATCAGTTTCCGCACAAGACAGCAGCGAAGCGCTCCGGCCGCTGGTCAATGAACTTGCCAAAGGCAAATTCGACGAAACCCAGCGCCAGGTTGAAGCGCTCAAGGCGACCGGTGATCCGACAGTTGCGCCAGCGCTTGAAGCGCTGAGCGCGGGCGATCTTTATTTCCGCAAATCTGACGGAATGGTCTTCATCGCTCAAAGAGAGGGGAAATCCTATAATCTCACGGACCCGCTCACAGGAGAGGCTGCAGGCACGGCGGGCCGCCGAGAAGTCAAAAAGATCAAGGTCAACAACCGCCTCCGCCGCGTCATACGAGCTGCACTTGGATCACTGACCCTGCAGGCACCCGATCCGGCTGTCCGCATGACAGCCGCCGAAGCGATTTTCAAAGCCCAGGATCCGGAGAAGATTGAAGCGCTGGATGAAGCGCTCGCCGCCGAAACCGACGACAACGTCCGCACAGTCATGGAGCAGGCGCGCGCGGCGGCCGTCCTGAATTCCGATCTGGATGAGAGTGAAAAGCTGGAGGCAGTTCAAACGTTGTCCGACATGGGCAACCGGGATGCGCTCTCCCTTCTGATTGCTGCTCAATCTGCTTCCGCGGGGGCGGTTCAAGAAGCTGCCGCAAACGCAGTTGCCAAGATCGAGAAGTCCATCGCCACCTGGGATGCTGCTCAGAACATCTGGTACGGCCTGTCGCTCGGCTCTGTTTTGCTGCTTGCCGCAATTGGCCTTGCCATCACCTTCGGGGTGATGGGCGTCATCAACATGGCCCACGGCGAAATGGTCATGATCGGTGCCTATGTGACCTTTGTGGTGCAGGAGCTGATCCGCACTTCCGCGCCGGGCCTTTTCGACTATTCCCTGTTCATTGCTCTTCCGCTTGCTTTTGCGACCTCTGGCCTTATCGGCATTGGTATTGAGCGCGGCGTCATCCGCTGGCTCTATGGCCGCCCCTTGGAAACCCTTCTCGCCACCTGGGGGATTTCGCTCATCCTCCAACAAGCCGTCCGGTCGATTTTTGGCCCGACAAACCGCGAAGTCGGCAACCCGGACTGGATGTCCGGCGCCTTCGAGATCGGTCAGATGACGGTCACCTACAATCGAATGTGGATCATCCTGTTTGCCTTGCTGGTCTTTGCCGGGCTGATCCTGGTCCTGAAGAAAACGCCGTTCGGGCTTTATACACGAGCCGTGACCCAAAACCGGCGTATGGCCGCGTCCATGGGGATCCGCACACCCTGGATCGATGCACTAACCTTTGGTCTCGGCTCTGGGATTGCCGGGATTGCGGGCGTTGCTCTCTCCCAGATTGACAACGTTTCCCCGAACCTTGGACAGGGCTACATCATTGACAGCTTCATGGTCGTGGTCTTCGGCGGCGTTGGCAACCTTTGGGGCACGCTGGTTGGCGCCATGACCCTTGGCGTGGTCAACAAGTTCCTTGAGCCTTACGCAGGAGCGGTTCTCGCGAAGATTCTAGTGCTCGTCTTCATCATTCTATTCATTCAAAAGCGTCCACGGGGTCTGTTCGCCCTCAAGGGCCGGGCAGTCGAAGCATGATGACGTCCTTTCTGTTCCGCGCCATGGACGCCCGTGCGGGCATATTCCTAGCGCTGCTCACCGCCGTGATCCTGCTGGTCCCGGCTGGCAATCTCTTGGTCCCGGAAGATTCCCCGTTCCATGTTCCGACCTATACGGTTGCGCTGATGGGCAAGTACCTGACCTACGCACTGCTAGCCCTCTCGGTCGATCTTGTTTGGGGATTCTGCGGGATCCTGTCGCTCGGCCATGCCGCCTTCTTTGCGCTCGGCGGCTATGCCATGGGCATGTACCTGATGCGCCAGATCGGCAGCCGGGGCGTTTATGGCGACCCGATCCTTCCGGATTTCATGGTTTTCCTGAATTGGGATGCTTTGCCCTGGTTCTGGTACGGTTTTGACATGTTCTGGTTTGCAGCACTGATGGTGGTGCTGGTTCCCGGCGCTCTGGCCTTTATTTTCGGCTGGTTTGCTTTCCGATCCCGCGTCACGGGCGTTTACCTCTCCATCATCACGCAGGCCCTCACATACGCCCTGTTGCTGGCCTTCTTCCGCAATGACATGGGATTTGGCGGCAACAACGGCCTAACCGATTTCAAGGACATTCTGGGCTTCGACATTCAGGCGAACACAACCCGGGCGGCGCTCTTCGCAGCCTCCGGGATTGCGCTCGGCCTTTGTTACTTCATCTGCCGGGCGATCACGCGGTCCAAACTGGGCAAGGTGCTGGTCGCCGTGCGCGATGCGGAAAGCCGGACACGGTTCCTCGGCTACAGGGTCGAACACTACAAGCTCTTTGTCTGGACCATATCAGCGATGATGGCCGGGATTGCAGGTGCGCTTTATGTTCCTCAAGTCGGCATCATCAACCCGGGCGAATTTGCACCAGCCAATTCCATTGAAGTGGTGATCTGGGTCGCAGTTGGCGGGCGTGGGACACTGGTCGGCGCCGTCCTCGGGGCCGTTCTTGTGAACTTCGCCAAGACATGGTTCACCGCCGTCCTCCCGGACGTCTGGCTTTTCGCTCTCGGCGGCCTGTTCGTGGTGGTTACCCTGTTCCTGCCCAAAGGCATTGTCGGGACAGTCTCGCAAGGGTGGACGGCACTGAAGCAGCGCAAAGTGTCGGCAAGCGCGGAAAGCGGGTCTGGCACGCCGCCGACAGCACCGCCTCAAAGCCCGGCTGCGCCCGCCAATCTTGCCGGCCCAGGAAAGGGCAAACCCCTGTCATCAGAACCTCAGCCCGCGGAGTAACTCATGGCCAGATCAACAAGCCAGCTTTATCTGGACGGTGTCTCAGTCTCCTTCGACGGCTTCAAGGCGATCAACGACCTCTCGCTGACCATCGACCCGGGAGAAATGCGGGCGATCATCGGCCCAAATGGTGCCGGCAAAACCACGATGATGGATATTATTACCGGGAAAACCCGACCTGATACGGGAGAGGTCTTTTTCAACGGTGTCATCGATCTGACAGGAGAAGACGAGGCTTCCATCGCCGAGCTTGGTATTGGCCGCAAGTTTCAAAAGCCGACCGTGTTTGAAAGTCACACGGTCTGGGACAATCTCGAATTGTCGCTCAAAGCACCCCGGGGACCGTTCGCAACCCTGTTTCACGTCGTTACAGGCGCTGAAAAAAAGCGGATTGAAGAGCTTCTTGAGCTGATCCGCCTCGGCGAAAAACGCGATGAGCTGGCGGCAAATCTCTCCCACGGCCAAAAACAATGGCTGGAAATCGGGATGCTGCTGGCCCAGGATCCAAAACTCTTGCTCGTGGATGAGCCTGCCGCCGGTATGACCGACGCGGAAACAGCGGAAACAGCCGAACTCTTGAAAGAGATTGCCAAAGACCATTCCGTCGTTGTCGTCGAACACGACATGGATTTCGTCCGCTCCCTTGGTGTGAAAGTCACGGTCCTGCACGAAGGATCTGTTCTGGCCGAGGGCTCTCTTGATCACGTCTCCGCCGACGAGCGGGTTGTTGAAGTCTATCTGGGGCGGTGAGACATGCTCAAAGTCGAAAACATAAATCTGCACTATGGTGCCGCCCAAGCACTTAAAGGTGTCTCTTTGAGTGCTGAAACGGGCAAAGTGACCTGTCTTATGGGCCGTAACGGTGTCGGAAAGACGTCGACGTTGCGCGCAGTCGCCGGTCAGCAGCCCATCAGTTCAGGGCATATCATTTGGAACGGTGAGGACATTTCCAACCTGCCGCCGCATGCACGGGCCAAGAAGGGCATCGCCATTGTTCCACAAGGGCGCGAAGTGTTTCCCCTTTTGTCGGTCAAGGAAAACCTGGAAACGGGCTACGCGCCGATCCCGCGCAAGGAACGATTTATCCCGGATACGATCTTCGATCTCTTTCCGGTTCTGAAGGACATGCTGCATCGCCGTGGCGGCGATCTGTCCGGCGGTCAACAGCAGCAGCTTGCGATCGCCAGAGCCTTGGTGACGCGCCCAAAACTGCTGGTTCTTGATGAACCGACCGAAGGAATTCAGCCATCGATCATCAAGGATATTGGCCGGGCCATCTCATGGCTTAGGGATCAAGGAACAATGGCGATTGTCCTGGTTGAACAGTATTTCGAGTTCGCCCGGGATCTTGCAGATGATTACGCGGTGATGGACCGCGGCGAAGTGGTTTTATCCGGACGTGGCGCCGACATGTCTGAGGCGGACGTCAGGCGTTATCTGACTGTCTGATGGTCCAAACTTGCCTCGAAAACCAAGGCAAGAAACATTGCCGTCATAATAGTGTGCCGAAAACTGCGGCATAAGGGCCGCAACTTGGCGCAATTGGTTCCCGTGCAGCCCTTCGTGGATTGACACCAGTCAGAAAGCCAGTACCAACGCGCTGAGTTTTCTTCTTCGGCTAAGGGTATTCCATGCCCTGGCCGCGCCTTTGACGGGATAAACGATCCTGTCTGGAAAAACTGGGATAGACGATGCGCGTTGCAATGATTGGGACCGGGTATGTCGGTCTGGTATCTGGAACCTGTTTTGCCGACTTCGGCCACATTGTAACCTGCATTGACAAGGACGCTGCCAAGATCGATGCCCTGAACAAGGGCGAGATCCCGATCTATGAGCCTGGCCTTCAAGAACTGGTCGCCAAGAACGTTTCCGAAGAGCGGCTGTTCTTTTCGACCGATGCAGAAGAAGCTGTCAAAGGCGCGGATGCTGTTTTCATCGCGGTTGGAACCCCGACCCGCCGGGGCGACGGACATGCGGACCTGACATATGTGTATGCAGCAGCCGAAGAGATCGCCACGCTCATTGACGGGTTCACGGTAGTGGTGACGAAATCAACCGTTCCGGTCGGCACTGGGGACGAAGTGGAAGCGATTATCCGCAAGACCCGTCCCGATGCGGACTTTGCAGTCGTCTCAAACCCGGAATTCTTGCGGGAAGGTGCTGCCATCGAAGATTTCAAACGACCAGACCGTGTTGTTGTCGGCACAGACAGCGCCAAGGCGGTGGATGTCATGCGGGAGCTCTACCGGCCGCTCTATCTCAATGAGACGCCGATCCTGGTCACCAAGCGCCGCACGTCCGAACTCATCAAATATGCTGCCAACGCCTTCCTTGCCGTAAAGATCACCTTCATCAACGAAATTGCTGACCTTTGCGAGAAGGTCGGCGGCAATGTTCAGGAAGTCTCCCGCGGCATTGGTCTGGACAACCGGATTGGCTCCAAGTTCTTGCACGCGGGGCCTGGCTACGGCGGCTCCTGCTTCCCGAAAGATACGCTTGCTCTATCCAAGATCGCAGCCGACGCGGAATCCGGGCTGAAAATCGTCGATTCGGTGATCGAGGTGAACGCTGCGCGGAAGAAGAAAATGGCAGACAAGGTCATTGATTTCATGGGCGGGGATGTCGACGGCAAAACAATCGCCCTTCTCGGCCTCGCCTTCAAACCGAACACCGATGACATGCGCGAAGCGCCCAGCATCGACATCGTTCAAAAACTGCAAGCAGCCGGAGCCAAGATTCGCGCCTTTGACCCGGCGAGCATGGAAGAGGCCGCCAAACTTATGCAGGACGTCATGTTCTGTGACGGTCCTTACCACGCGATCGAAGGTGCTGATGCGATCGTGATCGTGACCGAGTGGGACCAATTCCGGGCGCTGGATCTGGAGCGCGTGAAATCGCTGGTCAAAACCCCAAAGGTTGCAGACCTCCGGAACATCTACACACCTGCATACATGGCAGAAGCTGGTTTCTACTATACGAGCGTTGGCCGCTCGTACTGACACATGGTTGTATTTAGGTTGCAAACCTGTGCGTTTCTGGTGTTTTTCGGGTGTGCCTTTTTCTCCTTCGCAACGCTACTGTAAGGAAAAATCTGGACGCCATTTTCTCCGTCAGCGCAAATAAGTATTTTATCTCATGCACTTCGTGATCTGGATCACAGCGTTAACACTTTACTAATATTTAATTGGAACCTGAAAATGTTCTGATTTATGGTCCGCAAAGTTAGGTAGGGCTAAGCGGGCAACGGGTGTTTTAGGCGCATGGCAGATGAGACGCTGACAGACGAGGGGAAAAAGGCCAGTAAGCATCATCGCTTTGGCTTTGCGACGCCGTCTTCCGGCTTGTTCAGAGGCACCAATTCAGGCCGTATGCAGAAAATTCGCGGCGGGGCGGCACAACGGATACTGACTGCCCGCCAGCTGCGGAAAGCTGCCTCGCCTTACGCAGAGGTAAAGCGCCCAGTCTACGAAGCGAAGCCCTTGCAGCGCGCATTGAAACGGGTCTTCGATGTCACGGGCGCGCTCGCCGGCCTCGTGTTTTTGTTCCCTCTCCTTGCAGGCATTGCCCTAACGATCAAACTGACCAGCCGTGGACCGGTGTTCTTCCGTCAGACCCGTCTTGGGATTAACGGACAACCGTTTTCCATTCTCAAGTACCGGACGATGTTCGTCGATCAATGTGACCATACGGGCTTGCAGCACACCATTGTGGACGATCAGCGCGTTACATGGATTGGACGTTTCCTGCGCCAGAGCAGCTTTGACGAACTGCCTCAGCTTTGGAACGTGTTGCGCGGGCAAATGTCGCTTGTGGGCCCACGGCCTTATGTCCCCGGCATGCAGGCAGGCGGAGTTCCCTACGAGTGCCTCGACTATCGCTATTATGACCGGCTTCAGGTGCTGCCAGGCATCACCGGCCTTGCACAAGTCAACGGGTATCGCGGAGATGCATCCGATGCGGACCTGGCGCGTATGCGGCTCGAGTATGATCTTGCATACATTGAGAATGTGAGCCTGTGGCTTGACGTCAAAATCGTGGCTCGCACGGTCGCCCGCGAGTTCCTGAAAGGAAGCGGCGCCTAAACGGCCCAGAACTCCCGATGCTAACTTGAGCTTCTAACCACCGCGCACCAAGCTGGCGGCATGGGTAAGTGCAAGCTCATAGCCCTGAACACCACAGCCAGCGATGACTGCATCTGCGCGGCTTGAAACGTAGGAGTGATGACGAAACTCTTCACGCTTGTGAATGTTGGAGATATGGACCTCGATAACCGGAAACTCACAAGCGTTCAGGGCATCTAGAATGGCGACAGATGTGTGCGAGTAAGCCGCGGGATTGATAACGATCGCGGCGGCTGTTTCCCGCGCCTCCTGAATCCAGTCGATGAGTTCATGTTCCGCGTTGCTTTGCCGGCAATCGGCGGTCATGCCCAAACGCGCCGCGGTGGACCGGCACAACTCTTCAACATCGGCAAGGGTTTGCGTTCCGTAAATCTCTGGCTGCCGCTTACCCAGAAGATTGAGGTTCGGGCCATTCAAAACGTAAACGACGGCAGCCATTTCGAGATCCTTTGTTGTCACCTGTAGACCTACGGTGCGCTTTGTTTAGCAACAAGTGCGCATCGGTGTGAACAAAATATAATTGGTTATTCAATTGCAGCTTATTTTCCGGACAGCTGTTGCCCTCCAGACAATTACCTATTATTAACCCTATATCATAACAAAGGTCATGATTCGTGATTGACTTGGGATGTCATGATAAAAATTCGTGAAAGACTAGACACACTAGAAGCTCTCAATGAAGCTGTTGAGGGGTATCAACATCTCCCTATAGATGCTCTTTCACAATTCCTGCTCGACAATTACACTGTTGATTTGGATCTACTGGCGCAGTTCTCTGACGCGAGCGCTTCACTGGCCCAGACAGATGGGTTAGGCGCAGAGAATACTGCAGATTCGAAACAGTCAGCCGCCTAGCGGGGTCTAAGCAGACCTAACCGATAGCTGTGACTGCGCCGTCTCCGCCATTTCCTTGGTCGCCACCTGGCTGTTCCCCAGGACCACCTTGCCAGATTTTCTGACGATTGCGGATCTCGCGCGGGGCCGGACCAAAATAGGTCGCGGTCTTGATGAAGTCCCGTGGCTGAACGATCACACTCGACACCCGCTGATAGAGCGCCTTGGCGGAAATCGGTTTGGAGAGGAGCTCGTGAACACCAAGCCGACGCGCTTCGACAATACGGCTACGTTCCGTATGTGCAGTCACCATGATGATCGGAATGTAGGCAAAAGGATTGTTTGGGCTGCGGATCATCCGAACCATGTCCGCGCCATCAAGGATCGGCATGACCCAATCAAGGATCAAGATATCCGGGTTAGCACGGTCCATCGCCTCCAAGCCGGATGCGCCATCTTCGGCTTCGACAATCCGACGCGCTCCGAACCCCTGCAGCATCGTGCGCAGAATGGTCCGCATATACGCGCTGTCTTCCACCAGCAAAAACGTCAACGAGGCCAGATCCAGGCTCACCCAATCCTCCTAAGTTCATGTCTTCTCTGACATGAATTTCTGAACAATGCGTTAGTCGCGTTCCGGCATTGAACATGCTCTCAAATTGTAAAGGTAAGCCATCTTATTGGAGAACTGGTTAATTCGTAATCCCTGCCCTTACGTTTTAGTAATGTTGCGAAGAATTAAGACTTTTGCGGCTTTCCGATTAACAGGACTTTCAAACTGCAGCGCCATTCTCCAGATGACTGGTCCCAAAAATATGGGCTGTCTGCCCGCTGGAAATAGACAAACAGGATTATGGGTGATCGTTCGATATATGACCGAAGATGAAAACAACGCTCCGGACAGCGCACCTGGCTCCAAAGAGCATCATTTACAATCAAACGTGAGCGGGGCGTATCGCCCGAACATGCTTCTGCTTTCAGGGATAGGGCTGCTGATCCTTGCGACCGGCATGGTCCTATCGAACATCCTTTCCTGACTTAGCCGGTACGGGAGCCCCCTTGCACAGGTTAACGGGTGTTTTTGCGTTCGGGGAGATCATCGTCATCCAGAATGCGCCATTTGGCCCCTTCCAGATCATCATATTGCCCGGTTTTTAAGGACCAGAGAAAAGCTACGAGGCCCACGCCGCCGAGCACGAGGGCAATCGGGATTAGAAAAATCAAGACATCCATTTCACTCTCCCTTGGTGCTTGCTGCCGGGCCGAAGGCGGCCGTAGCCTCAACATCAGCTGCAACCCGGTTGCCCCATTTCAAACGCAGCGCATTGGCTGTCACCGCCAATGAGGAAGCGGACATGGCGACGGCTGCCATCAAGGGGGTCACGTATCCGGCAACTGCGATTGGCACCGCGATGATATTATAAACGGTCGAAATCCAGAGGTTTTGTTCAATTGCGCGCCGCGCCCGTATGGACAGCCGTAGCGCATCAAAAACTGGCTGAAGTTTCTTGCCGAGAAAGACGGCGTCAGCTGCCGCCTGACTGAGATGAACAGCGGAGACAGGAGACAACGACACATGCGCTCCGGCGAGCGCTGGCGCATCGTTCAATCCGTCACCGACCATCAGCACTTTCCGGCCATCGGCCTGCAGGGCTTCCAGACGGGCGATTTTCGCAGAAGGCGTCATCGCGGCTTGCCAATCCTCAATTCCAAGTGCTTCGGCACACTCCGCCACAGAAGGCTGCGTATCACCTGACACAATCTCAAGAGCATATCCCTGCGCTTTCAATTGATCGACGACATCTCGTGCATCGGAGCGGAGCTTCTGGCGAACCGCCAACAAACGCACGGGCTCTTCGCCATACTGAATAGCCAGCAGCGACGCCCCAGGCACTGCCAACAGCCGTTCTTCAATTGCTTCTGTCCTTGCACCGCAAAACAGCGGACTTCCGAGCCGCAACCGCTGCCCATCGACATGGGTTTCAAGGCCAGCACCTGACACTTCCTGTACATCGGCAAGCGGGACAAGCGCGCCGGTGGCCTTCACCAGGGCCATCGACAAGGGGTGGCGGCTTGCCAATGCCAACTGCCCAGCCAAGGCCAGCACAGGATCTTGCCGGTCAATCTCTTCAACCAGTTCCGGTTCAGCCAGGGTCAGCGTTCCGGTTTTGTCGAACAGGATCGTGTCGATATCGGCCATACGTTCAATCGCATCGGCTGAGTTCAGCAAGACACCCGACTTGAACAATTGTCCCGACGCAACGACCTGGACAGCAGGAACCGCCAATCCAAGAGCACACGGACAGGTAATGATCAGGACCGAGATCGCGATCACAAGTGCCGGCTGCCACTCCATGCCCGCCAAAAGCCAGCCCAGGAACGTAAGGCCAGCGGCCCCATGAACGAGCGGTGCGTAAAGCTGCGCGGCCCGGTCGGCAATCCGGACATACTTCGACTTGGCTTGAGATGCCGTTTCAAGCAACCGGTTGACTTCATCGAGAAGCGTCGCGCCTGAAGCCGCTTCTACTCGGATCTGCAGTGCTCCGGCCCCGTTGAGGGTGCCGGCATAAACCCGCTGGCCCGGCTTGACGGGGACAAGGACGCTCTCTCCTGTCACAAGGCTTTGGTCAATTTCGGAAATGCCGCTTGAGACGACACCGTCCACCGGCACCCGCTCACCGCCTGCGACAAGTACAAGGTCTCCGGCTGCAATCTTCGACAGGGGAACTTCGCGAACCGATCCATCCGGGTTGATCCTGGCCGCCACCTCAGCTTTCAAAGCTGCAATGTTTTCTGCAAACGAGCGCGTGCGCCCGCGCATGTTATGGTCAAGATACCGCCCGACCAGCAAGAAAAACAGCAGCATCACAGCCGATTCAAAATAGGCATGGTGATGATGCTGGATGGTTTGGACGACCGACAGCGCGACAGCCAAACCAACACCAATGACGATCGGCACGTCCATATTCAGACGGCCGGCGGACAAGGCACGGAACGCGCTTTTGACAAACGGCTGGCCGGAATAGGCAACGGTCGGCAAGGCGATCAGGGCAGAGAGCCAGTGAAAGAAGTCCCGGGTTTCCGGGGTAATATCGCTCGCGTTTCCCGACCACACGGAAACGGACAACAGCATGATGTTCATGCCAGCAAACCCGGAGACTGCAAGGCAGCGCAGCAATTGCTTGCCGGTTTTGTCCTGCCGTTCTTTCTGACTTGCTGGATCAAACGGGTGAGCCGCATACCCCAACCGTTCCAGTTCAGCGACGATTTCATCAGCTCCGGTCTGGTCTTCGACCCAGTCGACCGCCAGCCGCTGTGATGTCAGATTCACCCGGGCCTTGCGGATTCCAGGGAGCCGCTTCAGGCCGCGCTCGATTTCGCCCATACATGCCGCACAGGTGATGCCGTCAACGGCCAAGTCCATATGAACCGCGCCGTCATCTGCTGGAACTACAAAAGCCTGCCAATCGCGCTGATGAACCGTCACTTCTGCCGCCTCATTCCTTGATGAATATGCGATTTTCGGACTTGAACTTGCGTTCGCCGTTCTCGGTTACTTCAAGATGCAGCGTCCAGTTTCCGGCCGGCAATGCGTCAACTTCAGAGATATACCGGCCGCCGCCGTCCGCTGTCAGGATCAAAGCGATGTCGGCATTGACCTGTGCCGGGTGCTTCAGGGTCGCCTCGACATTGATCCCGTAAAGCGGTGCATCTGCGGCATCCTTCGCAAGGACCAGAAGCTTGCCACTACCATCGGCCTGACGCGTCAACTCGCTGGAGATGGTCCAGTTCAGTTGCTCCTGTGCTTTTGCCGCTGCAATTTCCTGATTGTAGGCCTGACCGGCTTCATAAGAACTCTCTACCGCGACACCCGGAAAGGTCCCGAGTGCGTAGTATAGAAAGATCCCGTTGGTCAGGAAGATCACACCAAAGAACCCGACCAGCCACAGCAAGACCGTCTTGCCAGTGATTGCTTTAGGATCTCTTCCGTTTGTCTCAGCCATCGCCATATCCGTCTCCTCGGCGTGGTCTTTTGCTGAAGGCCCCACTTCAGCAAAAGAGCGTTTGTCTGATCATCACCCCGCCCCTTTCAGGAGCTCGCCAAAAGGGCGAGGTGTTTGGTTGCCTCTCAGCGTCCAGAGCTCCGGCTTAGTCCGGATCCGGCGCTTTGAATGTGTCCTTCGCGGTAATGACTTCCCCCATCACACTTTCGGTGATCCGGAACGTCACCGGAGTTGAGTGCGGCATCTTTTCCCAAGGTGGTGAGGTCACAAGAACGCGGATTTCCCGTGTCGTGTCTGGTCCAACTTGGATGATCGGCCGACCAGCAAAGGTTTCAGTCACACCAACTGCTTCGACCTGTGTGTTCGGTGGCATGCCTTCCACGTGAAGCATGAAGTGCCGGTCATGGCGACGTTTGTTGGACAGACGCACGGTGTAGCCGTTGCGGACCGAGCCGTCGGACTGTTCCACATAAACTGGGTTCCGGTCATGCAGAACGCTGATGTCGGCAAAGTCACGGGTCAAAAGCGCTGCCAGCATGATGATGCCGACTACAGCAATGACAGCCGCATAGATGACAGTCCGAACCCGGACGATCTCATAGACCGGTTCCTTGCCCTCGATCCGACGCTCAATGTTTTCGTCGGTATCATAGGCAATGAGGCCGGTGGGCTTACCAACCTTCGTCATGATGTTGTCGCAGGCATCAATGCACAGACCACATTGAATGCAATCGAGCTGGGGACCTTTGCGAATATCAACGCCGGTCGGACAAACTTGGAAGCACTGGTAGCAGTCGATGCAGTCACCTGCCGGGAGGCCCTGCGCTTCGAGTTCCTTGTTGTGCTTGAGTGACCCGCGCGGCTCACCGCGATCCCAGCGATAGGTCACGTTGAGCGCTTTTTCGTCGGTCAGGGCCGCCTGAATACGCGGCCAGGGGCACATATAAATGCAAACCTGTTCCCGCATGAACCCGGCAAGCAAATACGTGGTCGCAGTCAAAATGCCGATCCACATATAGGCAACCATCGGAGCCTGGAACGTCAGCAGCTGCCAAACCAGCGTCGGCGCGTCGTTGAAATAAAGCACCCAAGCGCCGCCCGTCCACCAGGCGATCATCAGCCAGAAGAAGTGTTTTGTTGCCCGTTTGCCAACCTTCGAGGCGGACCACGGCTCTTTGTCGAGCGCAATCCGCTCGCGGCGGTCGCCCTCAACCTTGCGCTCTACCCAGAGGAAAAGGTCAGTCCAAACCGTTTGCGGACATAGGTATCCGCACCAAATTCGGCCAGCGACTGCGTTCATGAGAAAAAGGGTCACTGCCGCAATGATCAACAGGCCGGTCAGGTAGTAGACTTCCTGCGGCCAGATTTCGATAAAGAAGAAGTAACCGCGGGCATTGTCCATATCCACGAGCACAGCTTGGTTCGGCGCCTTCGGGCCGCGGTCGTATCTTATGAAGGGCAGGAAATAGTAGATGCCCAGGGTAATAAATAGCAGCGCCCATTTGATCCGCCGGAACAGACCATGGGTTGCCATGGGATAAATTTTCTTGGCAGACGCAAACCACTCGTCGTCGTGGCCGCCCTCGTGCGTTTCGGTGTCGGTAGACATACCGTCCGTCCTCTTTGCCCGATCCTGCCCCAATAGGATCTTCAACCAAATGCCCAGAGCATCGTTTGTTCAGGTGAACGCAAAAAGATGCTCTTTCGCTTCAAAAACGATCAGCTTTGGCGGCACAACCGGGCCCGGTTGACCTGCCGCTGATCTGGTGGAGTTCCACCATGCGCATAAGATAATCCGGCGCAAAGATATCCTCTTTGCGCCGGATCAAATCAAAGCCAAGTCTGGCGCTTTTGTCGCACCATTTTGAACAGTTTACTGGCCGCCACCGAAGGCATGGACATAAACTGTCAGCGACTTGATCGTTGCCGGATCAAGACGATCTTCCCAGGCCGGCATTACGCCATTGCGCGGGTTGGTGATCTGAGCCTTGATAGCGTCCAGCGACTTGCCATAGAGGTAGTTCGCCGACATCAGGCTTGGTGCGCCGACATCCTGAATACCTTCCAGATTGTCACCGTGACACGCTGCGCAGTTGTCTACGTAGAGTGTCTCACCCGCTGCGAGATCGACACCCTCATCGGTTTCCAAGCCTGTGCGGGAGGCGACGTAGTTGGCGACCTGGCTGATTTCCTCTTTGCTCAAGAGTTCATCGCGACCATAAGCCGGCATCTCGCCAAAGCGTGCGTTGTCATTGTCGACACGAATGCCGTGAAGCAGCGTGGTGTGGATGTCATCCAGCGTACCGCCCCAGATCCAGGTGTCGTCCTGAAGGTTCGGGTAGCCTTCAAATCCGGTTCCACCTGCCCCGTGACATGGTGCACAGTTGTCGCCGAATGCAGCCCGGCCATTGGCCATCGCAAATTGCAGGAGTTGCTGATCGTTGGAGATATCCGCCAACGGTGTCGCAACGATCTGGTCAGCGAACTGGGACCGGCCAGCAACGCCTTCTTCAACGGCTGCAAGGGCTTCAGCCCGCTGGCTGGATCCCAGAACACCGGTGGTGTAGCTGGAAATCAGCGGCCATGATGGGTAAAGCACCCAATAAATCACGGCCCAGACGATGGTGACGTAGAACAGGTACAGCCACCATTTCGGCAACGGATTGTTCAGTTCCTTCAGGCCATCCCACTCATGGCCCGTGGTTTCGACCCCGGATACCTGGTCGACTTCCTTTGGATGTGTATCAGACATGGATCAGTCCTCCCGAAACGGGATCTGGGCGGCATCATCGAACTTTTCACGGTTCTTCGGCCACAAGGCGTAGGCCAGAACGATGCCAAACAGGATCATGAAGTAGATAAGGCCACCGGTTTGAGCGAAGGCCGCAAGGGCGGAGTATGTCTCGTTCATCGCACTTACCTCAGGTTGGCTTTGTTGTCGTAGATCGAGAAGTCGACCATGGTTCCAAGCACCTGAAGATAGGCGACGAGCGCATCCATCTCGGTGACCTTACGCGGGTTGCCGTCAAAGTCGCGAACCGCCGAATTCGGCCAACGCTCTTCGAAGTCATACGCCCCGTCGGTGTCCGGAGACGCCTGACCGATGGCATCGGCGACAGCGAACTCGAGTTGTGCATCCGTGTAAGGAACACCCACCACCGTATTGGCGCTGACGTGACCCTGAATGTCACGGGTGAACAGCTCGGTCTCGGCTAGGAACGGATAGCCAGGCATGATCGAGGCCGGAACCAGCGAGCGCGGATCGATCAAGTGCTCAACGTGCCAGTCATCGGAGTACTTGCCGCCGACGCGGGCAAGGTCCGGACCGGTCCGTTTTGACCCCCACTGGAACGGGTGGTCGTACATCGACTCCGCTGCCAGTGAGAAGTGGCCGTAGCGCTCCAACTCATCGCGCATCGGACGGATCATCTGGGAGTGGCACGTATAGCACCCCTCCCGGATGTAGATCTCGCGGCCTGCGAGCTCCAGCGGCGTATAAGGCCGCATTCCTTCCGTCTTCTCGATCGTGCTCTTCAGATAGAAGAGCGGAGCGATCTCAACCAGGCCACCGACTGAGATGGCCACGAGAATACCGATCACAAGGATGATCGAGTTCTTCTCAAATATTTCGTGTTTTTTCCATGCAGACATTTTTGTCCCTCCCCTTATTCGGCCGCAGCTAGGGAGCCTGCCGGCAGAGCGTCGGCTTCTTCAGCCTCGCCGTGACGGACAGTCATCCAGAGATTGTAGGCCATGATCAGGGCGCCGACCACGAAGAGCGCACCGCCGAGAGCACGGATGATGTAGAAGGGATGCATCGCTTCGACGGTTTCCACGAAGGAGTACTGCAGGAAGCCGAGGCTATCGTATGCACGCCACATCAGGCCTTGCATGATGCCGGACACCCACATCGCGGTGATGTAGAGAACGATACCGAGCGTCGACAGCCAGAAGTGCCAGTTCACCAGTTTCAGGGAATACAGGCCCTTCTTGTTCCACAGCCACGGAACGAGGCAGTAGATCGCGCCGAAGGAGATGTAGCCAACCCAGCCAAGCGCACCGGAGTGAACGTGACCAATGGTCCAGTCGGTGTAGTGCGACAGGGAGTTGACAGCCCGCAGGGACATCAAAGGCCCTTCGAAGGTGGACATGCCGTAAAAGGCAACCGAAACCACCATCATGCGCAGAACCGGATCGGTCCGCAGCTTGTCCCATGCACCCGACAGGGTCATCAGGCCGTTGATCATGCCCCCCCAGGACGGCATCCACAGGATGATGGAGAAGGTCGCACCAAGTGTTGATGCCCATTGCGGCAGAGCCGTGTAGTGCAAGTGGTGCGGGCCAGCCCAGATGTAGATGAAGATCAGCGCCCAGAAGTGAACGATCGACAGGCGGTAGGAATAGACCGGCCGTTCAGCCCGCTTCGGGATGAAGTAGTACATGATGGCGAGGAAGCCAGCTGTCAGGAAGAAGCCCACAGCGTTGTGGCCATACCACCACTGAACCATCGCATCTTGGACACCGGCCCAGACGATCACGGACTGGGTCGAATAGATCGACACAGGAATGGTCAGGTTGTTGGTGATGTGCAGCACCGCGATGGTCACGATGAACGCAAGATAGAACCAGTTCGCGACATAGATGTGCGGCTCTTTCCGCTTCCACAGGGTTCCCAGGAAGAGGAGCAGGTAGAACACCCAAACGATGGTCAGCCAAAGGTCAGCGTACCATTCCGGCTCGGCATATTCCTTGCCCTGAGTGGCACCCAGCAAGTAACCGGTTCCGGCAATGACGATAAAGGCGTTGTAGCCCAGGATTACGAACCAGGGCAGGATCTTGCCTGGCATCCGCGCGCGGCAGGTCCGCTGCACGACATACATCGATGTTGCCAGAAGAACGTTGCCGCCAAATGCAAAAATCACCGCGGAGGTGTGCAAGGGGCGCAGGCGGCCGAAGTTGGTCCAGGGCAGATCAAAGTTCAGCGCAGGCCAGGCCAGCTGAAGCGCGATCACAAGACCGACAGTGAAGCCGGCGATGCCCCAGAACATGGCCGCGATCGCGCCAAACTTGATGGGGCCAATGTTGTAGTTGGGTTTACCATCGAGTTCCTGCGGGATCGCTTGCCCGCCGTCATCGAAGTAATTCTTGAAGATGTAGAACACGCCGAGTGCGGCGAACAATGCGCCGACGCTAGCGTGAAATGCCATGACCTGATCAAAGGTCTTGCCCGCCACGATAAGGCAGGCAAATGCAAGTAGCACAAGGAAGATGGCGAAGCCGCCTTCCTCGAGCGAGACCAATCCGGTCTTTTGTTGTGCCATATTTAGCGCCCCAGTCTTTAAAATCGTTACAAGGTGCCAACGATGGCAAGACAGTGCGCACGGTTCCGGGATGGATGCGTTGATTCATGTCAAGAAACAGAAACCCACCCCCGGTGAAGCTTGGGACAGATTATCGCAGGTAGGAAAAAGGTGGCTTTGAGGAGACGCCAGGCTCCCTCTTCAAGACATGAGGGTCTTGAGAAATCATGTCATTGGTTTGTCGGACGTTGCAATCGTGGAGGAGTGTCCGGCGGTGCCGGATGACCGGGGTGCCCTGCCGATGGTGATCAATGTGATTGCTGGCAACAGCAGGACCATTCCGGTGAAGCGAACAATCTGGTGAGCCGCAACGAACGCCGGATCCAGATCGAGCACAAACGCCATCAAGGTCATGACCTCAAGTCCGCCCGGCGCAAAAGCCAGAAGCGCCTGCCCAAAGGGGATGTCGATCATCCACGAGACAAATCCTGCCCCTGCAACGGAAACGGAAAAAGCCGCAGCAAATGCCGCAACCGAAGCGCTCAAGACGCTTACAAATTCGCGAAAGGTCATCTCATTAAACCGGCAACCAATCACAGCTCCCATTGCGACCATACAGGCAAGGACGATACTTTCCGGCAATACAAGATGAATGGCACCGGACGCGTTCAGAGCGGCACTTGTGAAAAAGGCACCTGTCATCCATCCACCTGGAAACCGCACTTTTACGGCAAGAAGACTGCCCAGAATGCAGAGCGGCACCCCGATGGCGTAATCCCACAGATCGGACGCATACCGGCTGACCGTGACACTGGCATCGGTGTCCGTTGTGGAAACGACTGCAAATGGCAGAAGTGCAATCAGGAAGAACAGCCGGACCGATTGCGTGGAGGCAATTCTGGGAAGATCTGCACGTCTCTCCGAAGCAAGCGCGATAACATAAGCCAGAGTGCCAGGGATTGCGCCAAAAAATGCCGTCTCCTTTTGCCAATTGGCCGCATATCTCAAAACGCAGTATCCAGCGATGGTTACCCCAACGACAACGAGCAACAACATCGCCATGGACAGCGGCCACTCGGATACCCGTTCGACAACTTCCGGCTGGACGCCTGCCCCCATGGAAATGCCAAGAAGAACAAACAGGCCGTCGCGGAATGTGTTCGGCATCACAGTCGGGACGCCCGCCAGGGTCGCAGCGGCAACGAGAATCATGGCCCCGGACAACCATGCCGCCGGCAAACCGGCAAGATGAAACACAGCCCCGCCCGCCACGGCAATCGCCAGCGTCGCCGGAAACTTCCAGAGTGTCTCAAACCGGAGTTCGTTCATATTCTACGTCACCTAGTTGTCTTGGGGTGACACCTTATAGCCTCTACGCTCAGCTGAATCATGATTGATCACATTGATCAATATAATCATTTTTTTGATACATTCTGATCGTCGAAGACGATGTATCTTCAATCATAACGGAGCATTCGTCAGCCCAAAGCGTGACTTCTCTTCGATTGCGGCTGGAAATCACCAAAATGGTCCGAGCTGGTTGAGCGATATCAAGGCGGCACGCGGACCTGCGGCCAATAGTTGGTTCATGATGACGAAAACGCTCTCCTATGCCATGCGCAATGTACCGCGCTACACCAGCTATCCAACCGCCCCTCATTTCCATGATGGGGTATCGGCAGATGTTTATGTTGATTGGCTGCAATCAATAGGTCCACAGGACACGTTATCTCTTTATTTGCATGTCCCCTATTGCCGGGAGATCTGCCACTATTGCGGGTGCCATACCAAGGCAACGCGCAAGGATGCGCCGCTGAAGGCCTATGCCGACACAATGTGCAGGGAACTTGAGCTTACCGCGGCTCACCTGCAAAAAGCTGGCCCCGTCAAACACATTCATTGGGGTGGCGGTACGCCAAGCTTGCTACCGCGGCAGAGCCTTGTGGAACTCACTGGACTAATGCGGGTTCTGTTCGATTTCGACCCGGATCTGGAGCACGCGATCGAACTGGACCCGCGCCTTGTGACACAGGAACTGGCGGACACACTGGTTCAGGTCGGCATCAACCGGGCAAGCCTTGGAGTTCAGGACTTCGATCCGGACGTTCAAAAGGCAATTGGCCGTGTCCAGCCTTATGAAGTGGTTGAGCAGACGACCGGGTACTTGCGCAAGGCCGGGCTTGATGAGCTGAATTTCGATCTGATGTACGGACTGCCGGGTCAATCGGAACAGTCCATTCTGGACACCGTTGAAAAGACTCAGTTTTTGAACCCTGGCCGGATTGCACTGTTCGGCTACGCACATGTTCCCTGGATGCGGAAGCATCAGAGATTGATTGACGAGAACTCCCTGCCCTCTGCCGCAGAACGGCTGGCCATGGCGGACCTTGCGCGCAGCGAGTTGCTGAAGGCGGGGTATGTGGCGATCGGCCTTGATCACTTTGCGCGGCCCGACGACAGCATGGCCGTTGCGCTCAACGATGGTTCGCTCAAACGCAACTTCCAGGGTTACACGACCGACCAGGGAGAACAGCTGATCGGCTTTGGAGTTTCCTCGATTGGCAAGCTCAGCAAAGGGTTTGTGCAAAACCTGCCGGATGTCGGCAACTGGCAACGCAGCATTGAAGCCGGTAAATTGCCGGTTTCCAAAGGGTTACCATTGTCCATTGATGACAGGCTGCGTGGCCGCATCATTGAAGAACTTATGACCAACTACGCCTGCGACCTTGATGAGGTTTGTTCAGCTTATCATACCGGCATTCATCATCTGCAATCCTCTATGGACGCTCTTGATGAACTTGCCGCTGACGGTCTTGTGCAAATCAACCGCAAGCAAAACAACAGCACCGTGGTTCGGGTGACAGATGAAGGTCGCCCGTATGTGCGCCTCGCCGCTGCGGCGTTTGACGCCTATTTGGCCGACAGCCAATCTGCGGGGAAAGCCCGGCATTCTGCGGCTGTCTAAGGCCAATCAACCACACAACAACCAAGCGGATCACTGAAGGAAACCGGCGATCCGCTTTGTTTCTAGACGATGTCACAGGGTGCGGGGCGCATGAAGAGCCCGTTCAAACGGCCATCTGCTGCTTTGGAAAGCCCCCATTCCAGCCGTCCATTGTCAAAGTCGACTGTATAGAGGTCATATCCACCGGCACCCACGCCCCGGAAATCAAGGGATTTGAGCGGTCCCAGACGCTCCAGCTCCTGCCCAACCATCTGGAGTTGCTCGCGAATAACGCTGGCGAGCTGCGGTGTATAGCCATCATAGTTGACCGTTCCAGCAGCACACTCGGCAATGACGGTCCGCAGCTGGTCGGCACTTCCTGGATATGGTTCGTTGGCCTTGACCCGATCCTGCAGGGCGTCTTCAGCCTTTTGATAGGTGCCGGGTTCACATCGGTTTGCCTTGAGTTCAAACCCCTCCTGATGAAGAATCAAACCTTGGACAAGACCCGTCTGGTCCCGATCAAACGTCACCTGAGCAGGCGTGATCTTCAGGAAGAATTTGTCCGGCGCCTCGGCGAACAATTCGAACTCAGGCTGCCCCAAGAGCCCACCGAACAATTTTCCATCGTCCGCCCTTACTTTGCCAGTCAGCCCGTCTTCAAACCTGTAGTCGCCGACATAATCCTTCAAACTCTTTGGGTCGATTTCAACCTGGGTCCGCGGGCGTGCCTGCTCATACCGGCGCCATGCGATATCGTCTGTTGCTTCATGCATATGGGTCTCCTTTGCGAGCGAAAGGAGATCCTCCATGGACAGGCCGTTTTTAGCTTTGAGCTGCAATTGCCCGATTAGCCGCAGGCTGGTTTCGATCTGCGCACTGCGGGTTCGCAGGGTTGTGGCCTGGATTTCCAGAAGCCGTTCCAAATTCGCCGGCTGGCCGGAGAGGAGCTCGCTGATCTTGGAAAGACTGAGACCCAACTGCTTGAGGATGATGACCTCATTCAATCGAACAATCTCGTTGGTGCCGTAAAGTCGCCAGTTCTTCTCCGTGCGTTTTGGCGTTATCAGCCCCTGAGCTTCATAGACCCGGAGCGTCTTAACCGACAGCCCGGTCCTTGCAGCGCATTCGGCAGCCGTCAAAAGAACGTCGTTCTGGATTTTCTTGTCCATGAGAACCTCCTGAGCGTCGCTCTAAGGTATGACCATAGGTCCGGCTCAAGGGGCAAAATGCGTTTATTTCATCAATCTTAAAAGAAAAAAGCCGCAGACAAATCCGCGGCTGTTTAATTGGACCAGCGCACTGTGTTCAGTGCATGCCCGTCATTTGGCACAGGCCGCAGACCTTATTGAGGTGGATCTTGTCAGAGCGGTCCACACGGATGATCCCGCGGCGCTTCATATCCGAGACCACACGGCTGACGGTTTCAATGGTCAGTCCGAGATAATCTGCGATTTCTTGCCGCGTCATGTGGAGTTGGAGGTCGTAACCGTCCTCGCTCTCATCTACCGGACCGGTGCAGCCGAGGCCGCCGCGGTTCGGCACCAGATGCATCAGAAAGCTAGCGACACGCTCAACGGCAGATTTCCGGCCAAGCAGGACAGCATGTTCATGAAGCACACGCATTTGCTTGGTCAGGCATTTGGTCAGGTGCCGCTGCAAATCCGCCGATTTCTCAACGTGCCGCAGATCGATCTCATTGACCTTCGCATCCGTCAGCGTTTCCGCGGTGCAATCGTTCTCTTCAGCTCCAGACAGTCCAAACAGATCGCCCGGGCGCAAAACTTCAACAACCTGACGGCGTCCGTCCGGCAGCAGCTTGTAAAGCATCACCGTACCTCTCGCCAACTCATAGAGCCGCTTCGCCGGATCCCCCTCGTAGTAGATCACAGCGTGGGTATCGTAGTGGGCCTGCTTGGCCCCAAAATGTTCGAAAGAAGTCTCTTTGGATGCACACATCTCGGCAACCGGACGACCGGTTCCAACCGCATGCCCGAAAGTATCTGCTTCATAGTAAGCCATTTAAATCCCTCCTGCGCACAGACCTGTGCGGCGTAGTCCGGTCATGGCAACTGTTGAATTGGCAACCGCTCTTGTGAGAGGGCCGTGGTTCGACTGTTGCTGCAAAACGTCCCGTCCGACGTTCTGCCAACCGCAGGAGAAACTGTATCTATCAGATGTTGCAGGAGAAATTAGGGTGTCTGCGTAAGAAGAATTACATATGAGATATTCGGACGCAGGAGATTATGCCACAGCCTCTGCCAAGGCTTCCATCGACAGCGGTTTTCTCAACAGCGGCATATCGGGCAAATCCCTGAGATGCCTGTTCAAGCCGGCGCGGGTCTTGCCGGAGATCGCAATGATGCGGGGGGCGCTCGCCCGGGAATTCAGTTGATGGGCAACATCCACACCGCTCATTCCCGGAAGTCCGAGGTCAAGCAAGACGATATCGTTGGCGGAAACGGTCGCTTCGGCCAGAAAAGTTTCACCATCACTGTAAACGGTCGGAAGATAACCCAGCTCACCAAGCACTATATAAAGTGCGTCGGCAACCGCCCGATCGTCTTCGACAATGTGAACAATCACTCGGCAATGTCCTCGCGGTTTGGTCGAAATTGCCAAACCATCGGAGAAATTACGCTAAAAAACCCGTATCAGATGTACGCAGTACTACGTTTTCGCGTGATTACTTATCTGATGAGGCCTTCAAGCGCTTTTGTCATCCAGACGCACCGTGGCCGAGGACAATACGGACCAACTCGGCCGCATTGCGGGCCCCGAGCTTTTCCATGATTCGAGCGCGGTGAACTTCGACCGTACGCGGGCTGATACCGAGTGTCCGGCCAGCTTCCTTGTTGGAGGCGCCATCGGTGATCTCTTTCAGCACTTCCAGCTCCCGGCGGGTCAGAAGGTCTACGCCCTCAAACTGCATCCCGCCGTCGGAAGATTGGCGCTGTTTCATGGCGTTGATGCCTTCGCGGACCCGCTCCAGAACCGACTCGGCAGAGAAAGGCTTTTCAATGAAGTCGTGCGCGCCGTTGCGAATGGCCTCTACCGCCAACGGAATATCCCCTTGGCCGGAGATGATAAAGATCGGCGCGGGATAGTTTTCCGCGTTAAGCGCCTTCAATACTTCGATACCGGACCGCCCCGGCATATGAACATCCAGCATAATACAGGCAGGAACGGCTTTGCTGGCCGACTGCACGAACGCGTCACCATCAGTAAAGGTTTCAACGATAAAGCCCTCCATATTGAACAAAACGGATAGGGCGTCACGCACAGCGGCATCATCGTCTACGATATAGATGGCGTCAGCGTTCGCTTTCATCGATTTACTTCCTTGTCCTGAGCCGGGACCGTCCGCGTTCATTCCGTCCCGGTTTCTTCAATTGTGACGGGCAGCGTCAGAAGAAACGACGCTCCTGCACCCGGTGCTGATTGTTCGAGGCGCAAGTCACCGCCGTGATTTTGCGCGATTGATCTGGAAATTGCCAACCCCAAGCCGACGCCCTTGTGCTTTGCGCCGCTGAATGCCCTGAAAAGACTGTCTGCGACTTCGTCAGAAACACCCGGTCCGTTATCCTGGACGCGAAACTCAAGCGAATCTTCGCCAAGGCAAACCGCCAAGGTTACTTTTCTATCCGCCTGGCCGGCGACGGCTTCTCGAGCGTTGCGAAGAAGGTTGATCAGAATTTGCCGGATTTGCACCGGGTCGGCCATCAAGGGGGGAAGATTCTTATCAACCTTGGCAACCATGATGGACGGTTCGTCGATCGCCCCCAAATCTGCCATTTCCAGACAGGTGGCAACCAACTCATCGACGTCGACTTCTTTGCGCTCCGGATCCTTGCGCTCCACCAGTTGGCGCATGCGTTGAATAATTTCGCTGGCGCGTTCGGCTTCCTTCACCGCCTTTGAGATGACGTCCAACATAACCGGTGTCAGACGTTCGTCCGCGGAGGCTTTGCGGGACACGGACTGCAGATAGAGCAGAATGGCGGTGAGCGGCTGGTTTAATTCATGAGCAATGGCAGCACCCATCTCGTCGAGCGCACTTAACCGTGTCATGTGCAACAGTTGAGACTGCGCTTTGCTCAAACGCTCTTCGATCTGCTTCCGCGGCCTTAAGTCCCGCAAGATGCCGATGAACTGGCGGCCTTCAGACGTCGCCGCCTCGCCAACCGACAGTTCCAACGGGAAAACCGTCCCGTCCTTATGTTGGCCTTTGACCTCCCGGCCGATGCCAATGATCTTCTTGTGGCCCGTATCCAGATAGTTTTGAACGTAAGAATCGTGATGGTGCGCATAGTCGGACGGCATGATCCGATTGACATTCTCGCCAAGCAGATCTGTTGCTGAATACCCGAAGAGTTTTTCGCAGGCCTTGTTGAATGCCAAGATTTGGCATTTCGCGTTGATGACGATGATGCCGTCAACAGCGGTGTTAAAGACACTGTCCAAACGGGCGTCAGAGATCGTCGCGGCAACTTCTCCGCTTTCAATCACACTGTCATCCGCCATGCCGCACCCCGATGGAACTCGCCCTTCCATCAAGACTTACGGATTTTCACGTACTCCAGCAACCCGTCTTTGTTCTAAATCTCTGGCAACCAAACGCTAATTCTTTGGATAGCTTCTTCCAAATGGGCGCGCTGACGCGCGAAGCACAGGCGAATGTAGTTTTCTCCGCCGTTTCCGAACGCTGTTCCAGGTGCAAGGCCCACACCGGTCTCGCGGACACAATCCATTGCAAACTTCCGGGTGTCGTCAACACCGTCGATGGAAAAGAACAAATAAAACGCGCCTTGAGGGGCCGCGATCCGGACGCGATTCAATGCTCCAAGCCCCTGAACCACACAGTCCCGCCCTTCTTTGGCAAGCGCAACTTGCTGCTCGAGAAACGTATGGCCGTCATTCAAAGCTGAGACAGCCGCACGTTGACTGAACATCGGGACGCCGGACGTTGAGTATTGAATGAGGTTCTCCAAGACTTGGCCCAGCGCCTCTGGTGCCGAAATCCAGCCAATACGCCATCCCGTCATTGCCCAGTTCTTAGACATGGAGTTCACATAGATAATCTGATCATTCTCGTCCGCAATGTCGTAAAAGGACGGGGCGCGGTTTGCCCCTCCATAATAGAACAGTGCGTAGATCTCATCCGCTATGATCCAAAGCCCGTGCTTGCGGGCAAGGCCAAGCACTTGTCTCAACACCTCTTCTGACGCGACCCACCCTGTCGGATTGCTAGGGGAATTAAGGAATATCGCAGCGGTCTTTGGCGTAATCGACGCTTCCAGATCATCCACGTCCAATTCCCATCCTTCGGGCACTTCGCGCATTGGAACTGAGACCGGTTTTACGCCTCTGATCCCAAGAGCTGCCTCGATGTTTGGCCATGTTGGTGTTGGCACCAACACTTCTTCGCCGGAGGATGCAATAGCCTGGATGGCGAGTTGAATGGACTGCATGCCGGACCCGGTGACAAAAAACCTCTCAGGTGCAAAGGCCTTGCCGAAAACTCTTTGATGATATCCAGCTAGTGCAGTCCTCAGTTCCGGAATGCCGCGCTGGTAGGTGTAAAAGGTTTCACCATTGTCGAGGGACTGCTTCGCTGCATCACAGATGAACTTGGGTGTCGGCAGATCCCCTTCACCCGCCCACAAAGGAATTACGTCATCACGTCCTTGTCCGGCATTGAAGACTTCAACGATGCCGCTCTCCGGCGCCATGCGTGCCTCGTGGCTCAATGTATCAATCAGCGCAGCCAAATGTGTGGTCCTTACTAGCCCTATCCGCCGTCAACATACCTGCAATTCTTCCGATGTTTTCATGAAACAATTTGAACTCTGCTTCACAGGTGCTGATCAATAGCGGGACTGCCCGGAGTGTTTCAGCGACAGATGTGTCTTCGCCGCATGGCGAATAGACATCTGTTGCAAGCTGTGATCGGATCGCGAAAGAGGCGGAATAAACACGGGGATGTGCTGAGAATCGGCATACTTTGAAACTGACCCCAAAAAACTGCCCGGGAGGATAACCGCAAGACGATGCTGCATGGCTGGCTCGTGATACTGGCGGCAGCGGTGTACATCCTGCTGCTGTTTGCCATAGCAAGTTATGGCGACCGGATGGCCCGGCGTTCCAAGCGTTTGCGCGGTGGCGGCCGGCCGATGATCTATGCCCTGTCCTTGTCGGTCTATTGTACGTCTTGGACCTTTTTCGGTTCGGTCGGCAACGCAAGCCGAAACGGCGCTGAGTTTCTGACCATCTATATCGGTCCCCTTCTGGTCTTTGCTCTCGGATACCCGCTGCTGCGCCGGATTATCCATATCTCCAAGACGGAAAGTATTACATCAATCGCCGATTTCATTGGTGCGCGGTATGGCAAGAGCCAGTCCGTTGCAGCGTTGGCGACCCTGATTGCCGTGATCGGCGTCATCCCCTACATCGCCTTGCAGCTGAAGGCCGTATCCCTGTCGATCACAACGATGGTCGGCCCGATTTTTTCACCGCCGGAGTTTCTCTATCCGGGCTTTGCCGATCTGACGCTTCTGGTTGCGTTGGGCATGGCGATTTTCAGCTCGGCGTTCGGGACCCGGCACATTGATGCGACCGAACACCAGGAAGGCCTGATGCTCGCGATTGCCGCAGAGGCGGTGGTCAAGCTGATCGCGTTTCTAGCCGTCGGCTTCTGGGTCACCTACGGGCTGTTCGGCGGCCCCTTCGACCTGATCCGCGCAATATCCGAGGCGCCCGAAGTTGCCGCGGTGTTCGATCAGCCAATCAAGATCAGCAACTGGGTTGTCATGTCGACCTTGTCGGCATTTGCGGTTCTTTTGCTGCCGCGCCAATTCCACGTGACCGTTACAGAGAACAACTCCGATGCGGAACTGAAACGCGCAACCTGGTTGTTTCCGGCCTATCTGATCCTGATCAATCTTTTCGTCATTCCGATCGCAGCGGCGGGGCTCCTTCGGTTCGGGCAGGACGTTAATCCGGACACCTATGTTCTGGCCCTGCCGATGGACGCTGGTCAGCACTGGCTGACGATCTTCGTCTTTCTCGGCGGCTTGTCCGCAGCAACCGCAATGGTGATTGTGGCTGCAGTCGCCCTTGCGATCATGATCTCAAATGACATCGTCATCCCGCTGATGCTGAGAGGGCATCGCGAAGAGGACATCGTAAACACCGACGGTCGGGACTTGAGCCGGCGTCTGATCACCATTCGCCGCCTGGCTATCTTCGGTATCTTACTTCTCGCCTACGCCTATTATCGGGCTGCAGGAGATACGGCTGCCCTCGTTTCCATCGGACTATTGTCGTTCGCTGCGATTGCCCAATTCGCGCCCGCATTCTTCGGCGGTCTTTACTGGCGGCGGGCAACAGCCACCGGAGCGATTGCGGGTCTGAGTGGCGGCCTGTTTCTCTGGGCCTACACGCTGTTATTGCCGACCTTTGCCCAGTCCGGGTTGATCTCCGACACCATCATGAGCACGGGGCCATTTGGCATTGACCTGCTTAAGCCGGAATCCCTGTTCGGTATCGAGGCAGATCCATTTATTCACGGCACGCTCTGGAGCCTTGCGGCAAATGTCGTTCTGTTCATCGCCGGATCGCTGATCCGCAAGCCTCAGCCTTCAGAAACACTGCAGGCAAACGTCTTTGTACCGTCAGAACTCCGCAATCCGACCAACTTCCTTTACTGGCGGACGTCAGTTACCGCAGGAGATCTCCAGGCCACTGTCGCCCGCTACCTCGGTGAAGAAAGAACAGAGCGCTCATTTCAGAGATTTGCACGTGAGCGCGGCATCTCAATCGAACCAAATACAATCGCAGATGCGAACCTTCTCAGGTTCTCCGAGCAGCTGCTGGCAAGCGCGATTGGTGCCGCCTCCGCCCGTCTCGTCCTTACCTTGATGCTGAAGCGGCATGATCCGTCGACCAAGGGCGCGGTGAAACTGCTGGACGATGCGTCCATGGCGATCCAGCACAATCGGGATCTCCTCCAAACAGCGCTCAATCAAGTGCGACAGGGCATTGGCGTGTTTGATCGGGACTTCCGGCTGATTTGCTGGAACCGTCAGTTCCGGGATCTTCTGGGACTTCCGGCAGAATATGGACAGGTCGGCACGACCCTCGATGCCATCCTCCGATACAACGCGGAACGCGGTGAACACGGTTCCGGTCCCGTTGAAGTCATTGTGCAGGACCGGATCGAGAAGCTGGTCATCATCCAGGAGACCTATCAGGAGCGTCTGTTTGAAAGCGGGACGGTACTGGAGGTGCGGATCAGCCCGATGCCCGACGGCGGCATTGTGACGACCTACACCGACATCACGGAACGCGTGATGGCCGAAGAGGCTTTGGCCAAAGCCAATGAAACGCTAGAACGGCGGGTTCGAGAACGGACCGAGGAACTCACACACGTTAACGACCGTCTTGTGGAGGCGACCCGTGCGGCCGAAGAGGCCAATATAGGCAAAACCCGTTTCCTGGCCGCCGCCGGTCACGACATCATGCAGCCTCTGAATGCAGCACGGCTCTATTCCTCTGTTCTGGTCGACAAGCTCCAAGAGGGTGACAACGGAAAACTTGTGAAGAACGTGGAGTCGGCGCTGGAGTCGGTTGAGGACATTCTCGGGGCTGTCATGGATATCTCAAGGCTCGATACAGGGGCCTTGAAACCGGAGCCGACCGTCTTCCGGCTGGACGAGTTGATCCGCGGCCTGGAACTCGAATTCATGCCCATCGCTGCCGAAAAAGGATTGGAGCTTCGGATCGTTCACACCACCATGTCGATCAGATCCGACCGGCGCCTCTTGCGGCGTTTGCTACAAAATCTTGTTTCCAACGCCATCAAATATACAGGTGATGGCAAAGTGCTGGTCGGCTGCCGTGTCCGGGAAAACAGGGTGTTCGTGGAAGTGCATGATACGGGCCTCGGAATCGCTGAAACCAAGCAGAAAGCCATTTTCCAGGAATTTCATCGCCTGGATGACGGCATGCGCGTCGCCAAAGGTCTCGGCTTGGGATTGTCGATCGTTGAGCGGATCAGCCACGTTCTCAATCACAAAGTGAATCTGCGCTCAACACTTGGCAAAGGGTCTTGTTTTTCCGTCGAACTGCCACGAAGCGCGCCCGTGCCTGATATAGAACCGGTGCCGCAACCGGCCGCAATTGTAGGCCAGCTCGATGGGCTTTGCGTTGTTGCGATCGACAACGAACCCGACATCCTGTCCGGCATGCGCCATCTTCTGACAAATTGGAACTGCAATGTCATCACGGCTTGCGATGACACGCAGGCCGCCGCTTTCCTCAACCACGAAAACCTGACGCCGGACGTGATCTTGGCGGATTACCACCTGGACAACGGCACAGGGATTGAAGCGATCGTGAAGCTGCGCTGGAAATTCGGCAGCCACATACCGGCCATCCTGATCACGGCGGATCGAAGCCGCCCGGTGCGCACGGAAGCTGCCGATAAGGACATCGCGTTCTTTAACAAACCATTGAAGCCAGCTGCCCTCCGGGCTGCTCTTGGACGATGCCGGACAGATCAATCTGCAGCAGAATAACAGTCCCGAGGCTATAGGGCCCAGTTATTGACGGTGGCAAAAGATCGACTGTCGCGGAAAGCTAAGACCGATCAGTCGCGTACAGCTTCTACGGCACTGCGTTTGTCCGGAGCAGTGCTCGGAGCCCGTTCATCCCAATCCTCATTTCGGATCTCGCCGATCAGCATCGGATTGGGGTCCGGTCTGCCGAAATAGTAGCCCTGCAATGTATCACACCCGAGCGTCCGCAACGCATCAACCTGAAACTGGCGCTCAACTCCTTCGGCAGTCACTTCCAGTCCAAGGTTGTGGGCAAGGGCTATGATGGCGGCAATGATGGCAAGTCCCTCGCTTTGCTCACCAATTTCATCAACGAATGACTTATCGATTTTAATCTTGTCGAAATTATAATTGCGCAAATAAAGCAGCGAGGAATAGCCAGTCCCAAAATCATCAAGCGCGATTTTGATCCCCATATCCCGAAGGCCGTCCAGTTTCTCGGAAGCAGATCCGATGTCTTTCAAGAAGACCGATTCCGTAATTTCAAGTACGAGCCGCTCGCCCGGGAAGCCAGTCTCCATCAGTACGTCGGAAACGGTTTCAACCAAATTTGGATCCATGAACTGAACCGCAGACAGGTTTACTGCGACCGTCTCAAGATCCGGCCATTGCGCGGCAACCTTGCAGGCCTTTTTCAACACCCACATCCCCATGGGCAATATGAGCCCGGCGTGCTCCGCAATCGGGATAAACACATCAGGAACAATTTCCCCACGGGTTGGGTGCTGCCAACGCACCAGAACTTCACTTGAAACGACACGGCCGCTGCGGGCCTCAACAATCGGCTGAAACTCAATGGTCAAGCCGTCAGTTTCAAAAGCTTCGCGCAGATCGGCTTCAAGTTCGCGGCGCTCCCGAACCTCCCGCTCCATCTCTTCCGCAAAGGCAAGCGCCTGCCCACGCCCCCCCTCTTTGGCCTTGTAAAGCGCGATGTCAGCCTCGCGCATGAGATCATTCACGCTTGAGTTTGTCTGACGGAGCCGGGAAAAACCAACGGTCGCGCCGATCGCAAATTCACGCTTTCCGACTTTGAAGGGCTTGCGAGTAACTTTCACGAGTTCATTCGCGAAAACCTCAGCCGCCTGATCGCTGACGAATTCCCCGACAGCTGCAAATTCGTCGCCACCAAACCGGGCGAGTAAGGTGCGGCCTTCGCTGATTGAACGGAACCGTTCAGCGACCTGGATCAGGAGGTCATCCCCGGCTGCGTGCCCACTGGTATCGTTGACGACCTTGAAGTTATCGAGATCGATCAAAAACAGGGTCAGAGTGCTGGCGCGTTTTTCAAGTTGTGCCGCGAGCTTTAGGTCTGCCTGTTTCAAGAACCAGTTGCGGTTTCCAATGCCTGTCAGCGCATCTTGCTCGGCCAGCTGCGTGACCAAAGCGTTCGCGACCTTCATCTCGGTTATGTCCGACGCAACGCCCCGATAACCGGTGAAATAACCCCGCTCGTCGAAAGCCGGTGTTCCTGAAACCGCCCACCACCGCGCTTCGCCATCGACATCAACGCCGATCTCAAGGTCCCGGAACGCCGTGATTTCTGTGATTGCATCGTCCAGGACTTTGTACCCATCCTGCGCGTCCGGATGGGACAGCGAATAGGCCAGATCGGTCAATCGCATTGCTTGAAGTCTGTTTGGGTCTCGCCCGCTCACAGCTGCAAATCGAGAAGATACGTTTCGAAGATTTCCGCTTGTATCGGTCTCCCAGAACCAGTCGCTGTCCTTGTCTTCGATGTCGTTCATCATGAGCGCAATGAGATCACCGCGCTGGCGCAACTCGCCCTCCGAGAGGAAATGAGAGGTAAAGAGCCAACTGGTCGATGTGGAACTGCCGACAATGATGACGGCAAAGCTCGTTAGGAGAGTGATCAGGATCCAGGACTGATCTATGTTGACAACCGCAAGAGAGACAGCCGAAACGCTGTACAAAACAAGCAACCATCGAAACGCGGCCTGCGGAACAGTTGCCAGCGCAAAAGCGCCGCCACAGGTCATTCCAATCGTCACAATGGATGCTATCCAGATGCCTTGAGCATCTCCGACAGCCAGCGCCGCAATAGGCACGACGGCCCAAAGCGCGCTCAAAATCGTGGCATGATGAATGGCGCGTGCGATGACTTTTGGGGAAGCCTGTTCGATTGGATATCTGCCGCTCTTGTGCCATCTCAGGCCCATTTGAGCCATTACAGCGACGATCAACAACGCCCATCCAAGCACGTAAGCTGGCGGCACAAGCGTCAAGCCGACTGCAGTGAGAGCTGCCGCGTTAATCAGATTACCCGCAATCATGACGGGGGTCAGACGTAGAACATGCGAAATCTGCGCGGCCCGAACCCTGCGCATGACATCTTCATCAGCCACCGGATAACCAAATGCCAGCAGGAAAGGCTGCATTGAGTTTTTCAGGCTTTGCCGTGACTTGCCAGTGGCACTGTGGCGGGCGGACGCCCAGATTTGTCTTCCTGGATGGACAAACGCCAGAAATATAACCTGGAGCATCGTTTTCCAGTGCGCGGACAACCGCATGCTTACTCCAATACTACGCAACGAGATGCACGCGCCAATACCTTCGCGCACAAAGAGCCTAACTGGCCCCTCATGAAATTACGGTAAAGGAGAAGGATTCAAAAAATTATTGTCAGTATTCAACAAATAATGCCGCAACGGGAAGCTGCGGCATCGTTTCCATAAACTGAAGATTGGCAATCTTGGCAGGTGAATACCGAGCGCCGCCAATCCCCCCTAGGCATCAGGCGTCTCAACGGTTTCACCGTTCATTTGCCACTGACCAGCTTCGATTTTCGAGGCGGCAATGACCGCTTGTGTCCGGCTTTCGACACCCAGCTTTTGAAGAATGGCTGAAACATGCGCTTTCACCGTTGCCTCGGAGACAGACAGCTCATAGGCGATCTGTTTGTTCAAGAGGCCTTCGGACAGCATCATGAGGACACGAACCTGCTGCGGTGTTAGCGTTGAAAGCCGCTGCACAAGGTCGCCGCTGCCGTCATCGGCAGACAGATCCACATCCGGCGGCGTCCAGACATTGCCCAGCATGACTTCGGCAATGGCCTCCCGGATCACCTCGATGCCATGAGATTTCGGGATAAAGCCTGATGAGCCGAACTCCATGGCCTTCCGGATCGCCTGCGGGTCTTCGTTTGCCGACACGACAACGACCGGTACACCGGTGTGTTGCGCGCGCAAGTACATCAATCCTGAAAAGCCGCGCATGCCGGGCATCGTCAGATCCAGAAGGATCAGATCGACCTCGCCATCTTTCTCCAAAAGCGAGGTTACATCTTCCAATGCCCCCGCCTCAACAATCGAGGCTTGCGGATATTGAGCTTCCAGCGTTTGACGCAAAGCTCCACGGAACAGCGGGTGATCATCCGCAATGACAAAGCGATACGATGGCGCCGACACGTTTTCCTCCCAGATCAGCCTTCTTTTTTCAGGCCGTTTATCGAACGGGTGTCTGCGCGCTCTCCTCCGAAAGCCGAGGCTTTACGCCGGGCTATCACACACTTACGCAGACGTGGTTCGTAATTTTTGAAAGTATGTGCCTCAAGGCGTGTTGGCAAGTCAAACCATTGGGCGGTGCTTCGTTCTCGTTAAAGATACGATAGGTCTCAAAAATAAGCATGAGACACAGCAAAGAGACTCGATTGCTTCACTATACTTACGCTGAATTGAAACTATTGCCACTGAACGCAGCTGACACGCCCTCAAAAGCAGTTTTAATCTCGAACAATTACAACCCAGATGACGTTTATACCATCTGCGTTTTCCACAGATTAACAAAGTCACAAATAAGAACTTCAAAAAACAGATTAATTACAATAACTTCACGTCGCTGATTGTTCTATTCCCTAATCAAAGTTTCTTCAAAATGGCGCTTTCACCAACTCTCTATTCCTTCACCAACCGTTGGGAATGCGATGAAAATGATCACTTGAACGTCCAGTTCTATTTCAGCCGCTTTGATGAGGCAGATCAGCAATTCCGGCTGATATCCGGCCTCAGTGACACTGTCGCCGGGGCACGCCGTGTGCGGCATGTGCGCTATCACAAGGAGCTGCGGACCGGGGATCTCATCACCGTGCACTCCGGGATCGCTTTCGATGGCCCGCATCTGCTGACCGTGGTGCACGAGATGCGAAATGCCGGGACTGGCGCATTGAGCGCGACTGCGATCGACGGATACGAACCGAGCCCCAGCACGGTCAAATCACTGCGGCAGAGGTTTTCGGACTATCAAACACCTATGAATGCGGACGCGACACCGCGCGGTCTATCGGCCAGCCCAGCCAGCGCACGCCCGGCATTGGACAAACTCCTGCAGGGCAACGGAGCACTCTGCTTCCGTGGAACCGTAATGCCCAGACACGTCAATGCGGACGGAAAAGCAGATGATCAATTCGCTTTGTCTTGCTGCACGGACGGCGTTCCGCATGTATGGGAGCGCAGCCCTCTTACCCAAGCTTATCTAACCCAGCACAATCTTGGCCGGGTCGCCATCGAAATGAAACTGATTTGGCATTCGCCGTTGAAATCCGGCGACATGATTGTGGTTGCCTCCGGTTTTACCGGCAGCCAGAACAAGACCTTCGGAATGCGGCATCATGTTTTCGAAAGCCGTACCAACCGTTTGGCGGCAACGCTCGATGTGGTCGCGCTGACGATGGATCTTAATGCCCGGCGCGCGGTCGAATTGCCGGAAGAGGCAAGAACCGCCATTTCCAAGATGGTGCTTTCTTAGAATTCAATGATGCCTTTTGGCCACACGACGGTTTCGGTCAATTTCCGGAGCCGTCGAGGTCTTTTTGAAGCTCGCGGACCATGCCGAAAAACCGGCGCATGGCTGTCTCGGTGAAATCGAGGACACGATCGAGTTCTTCTTCGTCCTCTGAGGTCAATCCAGAGGTTTGATCTCCGGGTTCTGAATCGGTGGCAGGGCGATCCAAGGCGGAGCCTGGCGGCAATTGCGGCTGACCATTTGCGTTACCGCCTTCCAGTTCTTCCACGCGGGCGGTCAATCTCTCAACTTCACTGGCGAGTGTGTTGATTTCCGCCAGATAGGCCTCTTCAGCCAGGGGCACGGGATTGCATCGCCATGCCTCGTTTTTCTGCTTGCAGACAGAGACGGTCCCGTTCTGTCGGTCCACTCTCAAGACATCACCGTCCACGGAGACCAAAGAGTATCTTTCAGGTGTGCCGTCTGTCACAGCTGTTACGGTTTCTTCCGACACCGCCTCTTCGGCAAACGCCGCGCCGTTCACCGAAACACTCAGACATACTAAAATGCCAAAAGCTGCTGTTCTACTTTTGCGGATCATGATGCCGGTTCTCCTGGCTCCGTGAAGTCAGACACTGTGATGAGCACGTTGGAACAACCGTTGCCACAAATCCATGGCCAAAGCACGGCCTCTTTGGGACTTGTCACCACAGATGGCCGATTAGTTGGATGCCACACGCACTGGCTCCAACAGCTTCTCCAGCGTTTCCAATCGGTCCGCCTCTCCAGCAGGCTTGTCCCAGCGCAGCCGTGAAATGCGTGGAAAGCGCATGGCAACACCGGATTTGTGTCGGCTGGATCTGTTTAGCCCCTCAAAAGCCACTTCCAGAACAAGGCCGTGGTCTTTGCTGTAGGCTACCTCCCGGACAGGACCGAACCGGTTGGTCGTGTTTCCTCGGACAAACTTGTCGATCTGCTGCAACTCTTCGTCTGTAAAACCAAAATAGGCCTTGCCGACCGGCACCAGTTCATCGCCGGTCTCTGCCGCCCGCCACAGCCCAAATGTGTAGTCGGAATAAAAGGACGAGCGCTTGCCGTGACCTCGCTGGGCATACATCAACACGGCATCGATCAGATGCGGCTCCCGCTTCCATTTGTACCAGAGGCCCTTCGGCCGCCCTCCGGTGTAGGCCGTGTCCCAGCGCTTCAGCATAAGACCCTCAACGGCAGCTGCATCTTCTTTGTCCAGCCTGCTTTCCGGTGTGTTCCGCGCCTCTGTTATGTCCTCCCAACTTGTCACAGGTACAAGCGGTGACAGGTCGATCCGTGGATGATTAAAGTCAGCCACAAACTCTTCGAGGCGGCGGCGGCGCTCTTCAAAGGGTAGCGGTCTCAAGTCCTCACCGTTGAGCGACAAAAGATCGTACGCCCGAATGGCCGCCGGAAACTCCTTCAAAAGCTTGGGGCCGGCTGTTTTTCTGTTGAGGCGTTTTTGGAGGTCACCGAATGGACGGACCTTTCCGCCCTCCACGACAAGCAGCTCGCCATCGATACAGCCATTGAAATTGAGTGCGTCCAGAACATCCGGGAACGCGCGCGAGATGTCTTCGCTGGTGCGGCTGAACAGACGACGGACCTTTTGTCCGTCATGCGTTTCACCAGCCGCTGCTTGAATGCGGATGCCATCCCATTTCCATTCAACCGCGAAATCAGGCGCTTCAAGCTGATCAGGATCCCTGTCCGCATCAAGCGGGTGGGCCAGCATTACGGGCCGGAAGGGGGCCGGATCCAGATTGTCCGGGCGTTCCCCTTTGCCCTCGGCCCAGGCAAACAGGGTTTCATAAGGCGGCTTCAGCCCGAACCAAACCTCCTCAATGTCCGAAACACTCAGATCACCCAGTCGTGCCACAGCAGTTTTCGCAAGGCGCGCAGACACGCCGACACGAAGCCCACCTGTAACCAGCTTCAGCAAAGCCCACCGGCCGGTTTCATCCAATTGATCCAGCCATGTCGAGATCAAACGCGGCGCATCCGTTTTGCCCGCGGTCTCAAGCGCATCGACAACACCCGTGAGTTCGATGCGTTCACGCTCAGCAATCGCTCCGTCGTCGGGAAGCGCAGGCCACATGAGTGCAATTGTCTCGGACAGATCGCCGACAAAATCATAGGACAAGGCAAACAGCGTTTCGTCCGAACGCTCTGCGATCAGCGCTTTCAAGACAGCTGGTTTTGCATGCTTGAATTTTAGGTCTCCGGTCAGCGCTGCCAGCGCATAGCCACGTTCCGGATCAGGTGTTTCCTGAAAATAGCGGACCAGAAGCGCTTCTTTTGCAAGGCGCCTGGGTTCTAACGACAGTCGGTCAAGTAGTTGGGAAAACACATGCATGAACACAAAAACCGGGAAAGAGGGCTAAGGCAACTCTATCCCGGTTAGATGCTGTTCAGGAAATTAAGGTCAAGCCGATGGAGTTAGGCGGCAATTTCCTCTGACCTTTCTGCGGTCAAGTACTGCAGTCCGACAGTATCACCATGGACCCATTTGACCGCCATCGGATACTGTTTTCCGCTTGTGTCTTCATAGGTGAGATGCAGGCCTTCAGACGCCCCGGCAAAATTCATCACGCCGATACCGCCTTCCGAGCTGTTCATCAACCGGGTGCGGATGTGTTCGCCGCTTTCGGTGATCAGATGAATTTGCTGACCGCGCTCTTGCTTCCGGTTTGCGCGGCGGCGTTCTTCAACATCACGCGCCATCTCATTGAGGAAGCCTTCAATGCCTTGAGACATTTCATCAGCAACGTTTTTCACCGCCACAGCAATGTGATCCACGGTCTCGGCTTCACCTGCGGTTGCCTGGATGGCCTGATCCACGCTCTCCGCACTGTTGACCGCGTTTGCCGTCTCGCTGGCTGCCATGGTGATGCTTTGCGAGATTTCCTGTGTTGCAATGCTTTGCTCGCCGACCGCTGCGGTGATCGCACCAGCCACTTCACTGATCATCTCGATGGAACCGGAGATCTTGCGAATGGAGTCGACAGCTTCGCTGGTCAGTCCCTGGACCGACGAAATCTGACTTGAGATTTCTTCAGTTGCCTTGGCGGTCTGCGTCGAGAGTTCCTTGACCTCGGCTGCAACGACTGCGAAGCCCTTGCCGGCATCGCCTGCACGGGCGGCCTCAATGGTCGCGTTCAGCGCCAGCAGATTGGTCTGCTCGGCGATTGCCCGGATCATCTCAACGACAGTGCCGATTTTTTCTACCGCCTCCGCAAGGCTGGACACATTGCCGTCCGTTTGCTGGGCCACGCCGGTTGCGTCTTCAATGACCTTACTGGCCCGGTCCGCCTGGCTCAAGATTTCCTGGATTGCCGCGGACATTTCTTCAGCAGCAGCTGCCACCGTTTGCACGTTGTCGGACGACGAAGAGGACGCATTTTTTGCCTGGGAAGCTGCGCCTGATGCATCCTTGGAGATGTCCCGAACACGTGCGGCAATGTCAGTCATCTGGCCGGTCTTGTCATTGACATCCCCGGTAACGCTGGCCATCAGATCGCGGAATTTCTCAATAAGACTTTCCATCTGGTTCTGACGCATCCGTTCGCGGTCACGTTCCTTGGCAGCCTCTGTCTCCAAAACGCTACGAACGCGAGCATTTTCCTGGAACACCTCGCCTGCTCGAGCCAGGTCGCCTAGAACATCTGTGCGATCACTGAACGGCATCTTCAAGTCGACGTTGCCATCTGCAATATTCATCAGGCCTTGCGCCAGCTTCGCAAGAATGCTGTTCACATTGCGCACTTGCCAAATGCAAATGGCAAAGGTCAGCAAAACGACAATAATCGTCTCCCAGATCACAGCCATGAAATGACCATTCGCTGCATCTGCGAGCTCCTGGGCACGTTTTTCACCTGCATAAAGCATTTCCAGAGAGGCTTCCCGGATGAGGTTCAGGCGCTCTGTTGCCTTCCCGAACCACACAGACCCATCAATGCCTTGCCCATCTTTCGTTTGCGGCAACGATCGTAATACTTTTCGCCACTCCACAACCTGATCAACTGCTGGACCGGCAACCATCTTGTCAAACAAAGCAACATGATGCGGAAAGGCGACCGCCCTGAAGTCCTTCAAAAACGCACCTTCGACAGACAGTCGATCATAATAGGCTAGGAACCGATCAATCGGCACATCGCCTGTCTTGCCAACAATTGCGAAGAGCTGACCACCGATCGCCCGCTCCAAACCGCCAGCTTCTATCGCTTCAGTAAGCAGCAGGAACGGAGACATATCCTGAGCGTATTCGCTATCAGCGCTGGCCTGAACCCCGGTCCAAATCAGTGAAATCAATTGCCGAACGTTACCTGAGTAAAACTTGAGGTTTTCGGCCCCACTGATGGTCTTGTTGTCTATACCACGTCGATGGGCGTCAATAGCTTCGAGGTTCCCGGACATGCTGCGGGCTTCGTCCATGACCACCGTGTTATAGACATCGAAGTCTTCGACCGAGGCACTAAAATCCGCGATCGCTTTGTCGGTAGCTTTACGTTGCGCGGCCAAAAGCTCTTTTGGCTTTTCAGCGTATCCAGACGCGATCATTACCGCGGTCCGGCCACGCTCTTTCTGCAGCTCGTGTATTACCCCCTCCGACTTTTCCGCTATCAAGGCTTTTGGCAGAATGTCGGATGCTATACGGCTCTCATATTGCGCTTCATAAAGAGCGATAAAACTCTGGATCAGGAAAGCGATAAGCGGAACGATCGCGAGAAGTGCAATCTGCGCGCGAATTGATTTGAACATCCCAAACCCCAACGAAATTCTGTCATGCAAATTTAACGCAGAGGCAGGTTAAAAATTTACATATACCCAAAGATGTTATTCCCTACATCTTTATACTATCGGTATTAATTACATGGATGCGAAAGAAGCGATTTTTCAAATACGGCCAATACTGACAATATCGCTCAAAATATGAGCATTTCTTTCTGGTGGACGTCACTGCGATAAGCCTGTATAAGCCGCGACCCACAAGGGCCTGCATGGTGATGGCCCGATCCGGTAGACTGCTGATTGGCACGCAGGTGATCCGGAGCAGTCGAAAGAATCCAATGACCGAATTGATGTCGCTCGCCCCGGCGCTGAAAGCCGCGCTGGCGAAACGTGGCTATGAAAGCCTCACTCCCGTTCAAGAAAGTGTTCTGACCGAAGCGCCTGCCGACGCCGACCTTCTTGTGTCCGCGCAGACCGGCTCTGGCAAGACCGTTGCCTTTGGCCTCGCGCTCGCCTCAACCATTTTGGGCGAAGAAGAAACGCTTGGAAAGCCTGGTGCGCCGATCGCCCTCGCCATCGCCCCGACCCGCGAACTGGCGCTGCAGGTCAAGGAAGAGCTGACCTGGCTTTATGGCGAAGCCGGCGCGGTGACCGCGTCTTGTGTGGGGGGCATGGACCCGCGCATGGAGCGGCGCACACTGGACCGCGGTGCACACATTGTTGTCGGAACGCCCGGCCGCTTGCGCGATCACATTGAACGTGGCGCGTTGGACCTTTCCGAACTCAGCGCTGTTGTGCTCGATGAAGCCGATGAAATGCTCGACATGGGCTTCCGCGAAGATCTCGAATTTATTCTGGACGCCGCGCCGGAAGAGCGCCGGACCTTGATGTTCTCCGCAACGGTGCCGAAACCGATTGCCGAACTCGCGAAGCGCTTCCAGAAAGACGCGGTCCGCCTGTCGACAATCAATGCCCGCGAACAACACGGCGACATCGATTATGTTGCCCATCCGGTCGCACCGAATGAGCGTGAAAACGCGATCATCAATGTGCTGCGCCTGCATGAAGCTGAAAAGGCAATCGTCTTCTGCGCCACGCGCGAAGGCGTCAGCCGTTTGACCGCCCGCCTCGCGAACAGGGGGTTTGCGATCGTGTCGCTCTCCGGCGAACTCAGCCAGGAGCAACGCACCGCTGCATTGACTGCCATGAAGAACGGCACGGCCCGCGTGTGTGTTGCGACCGACGTTGCCGCGCGCGGCATCGACTTGCCGAACCTTGATCTGGTGATCCATGCGGACCTGCCGACCGGCAAGGCAGCGCTCTTGCACCGGTCGGGCCGGACCGGGCGCGCCGGGCGCAAAGGCACCTGTGTGCTGATGGTTCCCTTCCCCCGCCGCCGCCAGGCCGAACGCACGATGCACTTTGCCGGCATCAAAGCGACCTGGACGGGCGCACCGACCGCCGACGAGATCTGGGCAAAGGACAAGGAACGCCTGCTGGCAGATCCTGTTTTGACCGCAGAGCTGGAAGACGAACAGCGCGCCATCGCCACGGAGCTTCTGGCGCTGCACAGCCCGGAACAACTGGCTGCCGCCTTCGTCAAGCTCCGCCAGTCCCGTCTGCCCGCGCCTGAAGATGTTTCGGAGTTGAACGAGACCGCATTGCAGGGCCGTGATGCCGGGTCCCGTGGAGGCCGCAGCGCCGAAATCAAAAACAATTTCGATGATGGCGTCTGGTTCTCGCTGTCGCTCGGCCACCGCCAGCGCGCCGAACCGCGGTGGATCCTACCACTGATTTGCCGGGCTGGTCACGTGACCAAGAAGGAAGTCGGCGCGATCAAGATTTTCCAGAACGAGCTCTATTTCGAGATCTCCGGCAAGCATGGCGAACGCTTTAACAGCACCGTCAAGCGTGAAGGCACGGGTGAGGAAAACGTCACCATCAAGTTGCTGGATGCGCGCGGCGGTCAGATGCCGCAACCGCCGAAGGAAGACAACTTCCGCGGCGGCGGCAATCGTGGTCGCGGTGACCGGGATCGTGGCCCGAGGGATCGCGGTGACAGAGGTGACCGGGGCGATCGGGGAGACCGGGGCGGCTATCAAAACCGGCGCCCGCGCCGCGGCGATGCGCCCGACTACGAAGACATGGGCCGCGAAGACACGCTGAAGCCAAAGCGCGGACCGAAGCGTGACTTCGACGCCCCGCGTGGCAAGAAACGCCGCCGCGATGATGACGATGCGGCCCCTCATCATCCAGCCTACGAACCGCTGGATATGAAAGCCCTCGCCAATGACGGCGAAGCACCACGCAAGGCTCGCAAACCGCGCGATTCTGATGGCGATGCGCCGCGCAAGGGCAAGCCAAAGGCTGGCGCCAAACCATTTGGCGCAAAGAAAAAAGCTCCGAAGAAAAACAAGCCGTCCCGCGCCCAGCGCAAAGCGGACCGGGCAAAGTAAAACCAAAGGCCCGCTGTATCAGCGGGCCTTTCTTTTTCTCTTACGATCAAACCAAAACCTAAAACCTGAACGACAGGCCGACGCCACCTCGGAACTGGTCTGCCGACCCTTCGTCCTTGACGATGGGACTGTCCGCAGCGTCCCCCAGAAGGCGCGTATAGGACGCCCGGCCGACCAGCCCCCAACGGTCTGTGAGCTGGTAGGTCATCGTCGCCTGAACACCAATGTCCTTGACCCCGCCTTCAGCGGTGTAAGCAGCAAGTCCCGAGCGGGCCGAACCCGCTTCTGACACCCCAAAATAGGTGTTCATGTAATTATCCGTCGCAAAACCGACTTCGGTCTCAAGCCCAACCCGCAGCCGCTCTCTGGGCGCGACCCAATACCCAGCCCGCACCTTGCCGATTACGCCTTCATGAACGCCAGAAACATCCGTCATCAACTCGGCCGAGACTTCAAAAACATCCGATTGCGCCATCAAGGACTTGAATTGATAGGTGACAAATCCACCTGCTTCGAAGGCGCCGTCGATTGCGTCCAAACGGTCGATCACCTCATTTGCCACATTGTCCCGGCCCATCCGGTACTCAACGGCCGGACCGAACTGAAAAGCCGCGTGTGGCCGCAGGTTCAGCCGGGCCTCCGGCCCCTCAATTTCCAGACCTAATCCAAAGGCAGTGATGTGCGCATAAGCCTGGGGGATCGGAAGGTACTCGGCAGCGCCCTCAAATTCAGGTTCTGCGGCCACGCCAACCGCCAGTATTCCATGAATGCCACTTTGAGCTTTCGCTCCCCCTTCATCTGAGCGTGCACGCGCTGTGTCATCTGCGTAAACAACTGCCGGCGCACAACTGACCATCGCCACAATCACAATCGCTCGCGGGGAGCGTCCAAAGCAAACTCGCACTATCACAACCTCCATTGAGCCGCCGTTCTGGATTGGCTGGCCCATGGAAGGTGACGCGTTGGAGCTTGTTGAAAAACTCGCGTTTTCGGATTAGTGATCAGTCAGATTGCCGCAGAAAACCTCATTTATCTATCTGATTTATTTTACGTTTCTCATTCATATCTGAACTATAAACAGACATTGCATCAGACCAGCTCGCGTTTTGGTCACACTTTTGACCCAACCGCAGATCTTATTGGCAGCTGTTTTTCATCGGAGCATTTTTATGGACTTGGCCCCAACGCGCAGACGGCGCCCAAAGCAGCAACGCTCGCGGCTTATGGTCGACTTTATTCTGGAAGCCGCATCTCAGGTCTTTGATGAAGAGGGATACAGCGGTGCGACCACAAACATGATCGCCGAGCGCGCCGGGATCAGCATCGGGTCGCTCTACCAGTATTTTCCCAACAAGGGGGCCCTCATCCTAGAGCTGAGATTTGCGCATCGGGCGCACGTCCTCAAAACCGTTGAAACGGCCATGGCAACATCGGAACACCTGTCCCTGCCACACGCCATCCGGAAGATCGTTGACGCAAATTTCCAGGTGCACCTCAACGCTCCCCGGCTCAATGCGGCTTTTGAAGAACAGACCCCGGCCCAAACGCTTTCGGAAGATCCCGACGGCTTTCATCAAAAGATTGATCTGGCTGCGACCAAGTTCCTGGAAAACCGAAAAAACGAAATCAGCACGCCAGATCTGAAGACCGCCGGATTTGTCATCCGCAACCTCATTCCAGCTGTGCTGCACGCCGCAATCAAAGATGGTCAGGTCGTTCAAGATCCGGACCTTGTGAAGACCCATCTGACCGGCAGCATCATGGGCTGCTTACGCCCTGATGGGCCTGCACGCAATCGCTAGCTGGAACCCTACTGAAACCGGCCGAAGCGCTGCAGGACTTCGATCTTGTAGCCGTCCGGATCTTCCAGGAAGAAGAACCGCGCGAAGGTTTTGCCCTCAAAAGCGAAATCCTTGACGTCCCCAACCGCCAATCCAAGCCCCGCAAGACGCTGATGTTCGGCGTCAATATCCTCGACCGAAAAGGCCAGATGCCCGTAGGCGTCACCATGATCATAAGGCTCTGTGCGGGATGCATTGGTGGTGAGTTCAAGCTCAAACCCTGTTTCCGCATTTGCAAGGTAAATCAGGGTAAAGCCGTCGAACGGATAGCGCCCGGCGACCTTCAGTCCAAAGGCTCTTTCATAGAAATCAACCGACCGGGTTTCATCGCTCACCCGGATCATCGAGTGGATCATCTTTGCCATATTAGTCTTTCATTTCAGCGTATATCAGATCGCCCAAAGCCTCCGGCCTTCGCGCCGGGGCCTCTTGGTCAATCAATCAGGTAATGGGGACTGTTTGGTCCCGGCTCAAGGCCGGGACGACGAACCTGTATCCATCGAATGCAAAGTGGTGCGCGGGGTTATTCGTTGACGATCCCGGCAATCATCCAGTCCTGGCCGTCCTGGATCAGCTGGTAGTGGCACGTGAATTCAAAAACGGCCTCGCCGTCCGCACTCTCCTGCGACCAGTCGAGGGTCACAAGCGCCGTTGGTCCGCTGACATGGCTGGACACCACCTGGAAATCGGAATGGCTGACGCCTTCCTTTTCAAGAGCTTTCAAGAGCGCTTCGATATTCTCGATCAGCTCTTCGTCATCGTTGAAGACATGGCCCTTTTCATGCTGCCAGATGATGGCCGGCAGCGCGAAACAGTCGCAGATCCGCTCCATATCATAATCGTTGAACCCGGCCTGATAGTCATCGAACAGCTGTGCGATGGCCTCTTCGGCTTCACCATTGCCGTTTTGGATGGTGCCGTCTTCGTCGCCGGCCTGATGGAAGTCGCTATTGTCTGCCATGCCTGCCTCCTGCACTCCGGCTCTTCACGGATCAGGAAGCATCCGCAACTGCTGCCAGTTGGGTATCGTCTGCCCCCTCGCCGTCATCATAGCCTATCATATTGAGGGGACGGGCCTTTCGTCCATTCAATTCGCACCAATGCACAAGAGCTTCTTCCGCTCCATGTGTCACCCAGATCCGCTCGGCCCCGGTTTCCAGGATGGTCCGGCAGAGATCGTCCCAGTCCGCATGGTCCGACAGGATCAGTGGCAGTTCCGCCCCTCGCTGTCGCGCTCTTGCACGCACCCGCATCCAGCCTGACGCCATCGCGGCAACCGGATCGCCAAACCGCCGGGACCAGCGATCACTCAGCTGCCCAGGTGGACACATGACAATTTCGCCCTGCAGCTCCTTGCCGCGGCGCCCAACAAGTTCCAAGGGCCCAAGATCCACGCCCTGGGTCTGGTAGTAGGCGCAAAGCTTTTCCAGCGCGCCGTGCAGATAGATGGTCCTTGAATATCCAGCTGCCCGGAGTTCTGCGATCACCCGTTGCGCCTTACCAAGCGCGTAAGCCCCAACCAGATGCGTCTGACCTGAAAACAGCTCCAGAGACGTCAAAAGCTTGGCGACTTCCTGCTGCGCCGGTGGATGGCGGAAAACCGGCAGGCCAAATGTGGCTTCAGTTACGAATGTATCGCATGGCACCAGCTCGAACGGCGCACATGTCAGATCGGCCTGCCGTTTGTAATCGCCGGACACTACCGTGCGCTCCCCCTGTGCTGCGAGCAGCACCTGCGCTGATCCGAGCACGTGGCCTGCCGGGTGCAGTGAAACGTTGACGCCGCCGACGTTCAGCTGCTCGCCATATCCGATGGCCTGTGCCTGACCGCAAAAGTCGCTGCCGTACCGGATCGCCATAATGTCCAGGGTCTGCCCGGTTGCGAGCACCGCGCCATGCCCAGCCCGTGCATGATCGGCATGACCATGCGTTATAATCGCCTTTTCGACTGGACGGACCGGGTCGATATGGGCTTTTGCCTCCGGGCAATAGAGGCCTTCGGACGTGAGGGTCAGGAGCTCGCTCATGAACGGGACTATAGGCCGCGTATTTTGAAAGACCAGCGCCCTCGCAATTTCATGCGACACTCCCTAAAACGGTCGATATGGACGCAGCGCTTCTTCCTAACAGATTTCAGAATTGGTTTTCATCCCGCGGCTGGAGCCCGCGCGCGCACCAGATGCAACTGGTCGAACATCTGCGCCGTGGACAAAGCACATTGCTGATTGCCCCGACAGGTGCGGGCAAGACGCTTGCCGGGTTTCTGCCAAGCCTTGTGGAACTGGAAGACCGCGGCAAGCGCAAGCCTGGCCAGCCAAGTCGCATACACACGCTCTACATCTCTCCGCTGAAAGCACTCGCCGTCGATATCGCCCGGAACCTCGAAACACCTGTTTCTGAAATGGGCCTGCCGTTTCGCATCGAGACCCGGACCGGCGACACACCATCCCACAAGCGGCAGCGGCAAAAGACAAACCCGCCGGATATCCTGCTAACCACCCCGGAGCAGATCGCACTGCTCTTGTCAGATCCAGCTTCCGAAAAGCTATTCTCGTCGCTGAGGACAGTCATCCTCGACGAACTCCACGCACTCGTGACGTCCAAGCGCGGCGATCTCTTGGCGCTTGGCCTTGCGCGCCTGCGGCAACTGGCGCCTGAGATGCGGACGATTGGTTTGTCGGCAACCGTCGCAGAACCCAATGACCTGCGCGCTTATCTGGTCGGCCAACCGCTGGACGGCTCCCGGGCCCTGTCCTCCTTGGTGGAGGTCAAGGGCGGGGCTAAGCCGGATATCTCCATTTTGGAATCGGAAGAACGCTTGCCCTGGTCGGGTCACTCATGCCGCTATGCCATGGGTGACATCTATCAGCTGATCAAACAGCACAGCGTCTCGTTGCTCTTCGTCAACACCCGCAGCCAGGCGGAAGCCGTCTTTCAGGAGCTTTGGCGGATCAACGAAGACACGCTGCCCATTGCTCTTCATCATGGATCCCTGGATGTCGGTCAGCGGCGCAAGGTCGAGGCGGCCATGGCCTCCGGCCAGTTGCGGGCGGTGGTTGCCACCTCCTCTCTCGACATGGGGATCGACTGGGGCGACATCGATCTGGTGATTAACATCGGCGCACCCAAGGGCGCCAGCCGTCTCGCCCAACGGATCGGCCGGGCCAATCACCGCATGGACGAGCCGTCCAAGGCGGTCCTGATCCCAGCCAACCGGTTCGAGGTTCTGGAGTGCCAAGCCGCACTCGCAGCTTCCAAAAAAGGCGACCAAGACACACCGCCGCTCCGAAAAGGCGCGCTGGATGTGCTGGCCCAGCACCTGCTTGGCTTGGCCTGCGCCGATCCCCTTGATCCGGCACTGGCCTTTGACGAAATCCGCTCGTCAGAGACCTACCGATGGCTGGAGTGGGAAACCTTTGAAAAGGTCCTCGATTTCGTTGCAACCGGCGGCTATGCGCTGAAGTCTTACGAGCAATATGCCAAGCTTCGGAAAGGCAAGGATGGTCTTTGGCGGATCGCCCACCCGAAGATTGCCCAGCAATACCGGTTGAATGTCGGCACGATCGTCGAAGCACCAATGCTGAAAGTGCGGCTCGTCAAATCAAAGGCGGCCGGGCGCCGGACACCAATTGGCCGTGGCGGACGGGTGCTTGGCGAGATCGAAGAGTATTTCATCGAGCAAATGGCCCCGGGCGATACCTTCATCTTCGGCGGGGAAGTTCTGAGGTTCGAAGGGCTTCGGGAGAATGAAGCCTATGTCTCCCGCGCGCAGACCGACAATCCGATGATCCCATCCTACATGGGCGGGAAGTTCCCGCTCTCCACCTATCTGGCGGAGAGCGTGCGTGCGATGCTTGCAGCTCCGGACACCTGGAAAGCCTTGCCCGGTCAAGTCCGTGACTGGCTTGAAATCCAACAGGACAAGTCCGTCCTGCCGAGCCGCGACGGTCTTCTGGTAGAGACCTTCCCACGGTCCAACAAGCATTACCTGATCTGTTATCCGTTCGAGGGACGGCTCGCGCACCAAACACTTGGAATGCTGCTTACCAAACGTCTGGAGCGGATGGGCGCCCGGCCAATGGGGTTTGTCGCCAACGACTATGCCCTGGCCATCTGGGGGCTTGGCGATCTGTCGCTTCTGTTTTCCTCCGGAAAGATCCCGCTACAGGAGCTTTTTGATCAAGACATCCTCGGGGATGACCTTGATGCCTGGCTTGCCGAGTCCAGCCTGATGAAGCGGACATTCCGCAATTGCGCCGTGATTGCCGGTTTGATTGAACGCCGCCATCCGGGCCAGGAGAAATCCGGCCGACAAGTGACCGTTTCGACGGATCTCATCTACGATGTTCTTCGAAGTCACGAACCGGATCACATTCTGCTGCAGGCCACCTGGAACGATGCCGCAGAAGGACTTTTGGATATCTCAAGATTGGGCGATCTTCTGGCCAGAATTCGCGGACGAATCACGCATACTGCTTTGGAGCACGTGTCTCCACTCGCCGTGCCGGTCCTTCTTGAAATCGGTAAGGAACCTGTCTATGGCGAGGCAATGGATTCCCTTTTGGAGGAGGCCGCGTCGGAACTGCTGCTGGAGGCCATGGAATGAGTGCACTCACGTCACACCTGCGCAAATATACTGCCGCGCCCGTGTGTCATGACATTCAGATCAATGGTCAGCTGGTCGGCCTTCATGACAGCGGTGTGCTGTGGTGGCCGGACGAAGCAACGCTCATCGTTGCGGATCTTCACCTTGAAAAGGGCTCCAGTTTTGCCCGCCGCGGCATCATGCTGCCGCCCTATGATACGGCAACCACGCTGGAGAAGCTGGCCGCCGTCATGGATGCCTTCGACCCTGCGCGGGTCATTTGCCTCGGTGACAGTTTTCACGATGCAGACGGTTCTGACCGCCTGCCCGCGCCCTACCGGGCAATGCTCACAACCTTGCAGCTGAACCGGGAATGGATCTGGGTGACAGGCAACCACGATCCGGTTGCGCCTGTGAGATTGTGCGGCGAGACCGTCGATGAAATTCAGATCGGCCCCCTCACCTTCCGCCATGAGCCGGTTGAAAAGATTGGCGCCACGGCGGCGCTTGGCGAAGTCTGCGGGCACCTTCATCCGGCCGCCCGCGTCCGCCGGTTCGGCCGTTCCATCCGCCGCGCGTGTTTTGTAACCGATGGCAGCCGTCTGGTTCTGCCAGCCTTTGGGGCTCTCACCGGTGGGCTCAACGTCACCCACGAGGCGTTCAGCATGATCTTCCAGCGCCGGAAATATTCCGTGTTCATGCTCGGCAACGACCGCCTGTTCCCCTTCACGGCCACACGGCTCGTCGGGGATTAAGCCTCCTCCCCGGCTTTTATCCAGGCAATGACCAGCTCATAGAAAACCGACAGGATCACCGGCCCAAGGAACAGGCCGATGAGGCCGTAGGCCAGCGTGCCGCCGAGAACGCCGATCAGGATCACCAGCATCGGCACATCAAGGCCGCGGGACATCAGGATCGGCCGCAGCACATTGTCGACCAGCATGACCGGAACGATCAAGACGGTGAAGAGAAGCGCTGGCAACAACTCCCATGAACTCCAGGTCCAGATGATCGTCGGCAGGATCACCAGTGCCGGTCCAATCTGGATGATGCAGAGGATCAGCGCCGCAAATGTCAGAAGTCCGGCCAACGGCACCGCAAAGGCGATTAGGATAACGCCCGTCAGCAGCCCCTGAATGACCGCGACACCGATCACACCACGGGAAACATTGCGAATGGTAGCGCCTGCCAGATCAACGAATTCTCCACCACGCGGCGCGATGATCCGGTCGGCAAACCGTTTGGCTCCGGAGGCCAGCGCTGGCCCCGGCACGAATAGACATCCTGACAGAATGATCGACACAATGAAAAAGAGAACGCTGCCGCTTAAGGATGCCAGAACCGAGAGGATCTTGGTACCGGCCGGCGCCACCATCGGGCCGATCTTTGTAAGAAACTGCTCCAGGCTGCGGCTCGCGAGCTGCCAGAATTCAGCAATCTTTTCGCCAACCATTGGCAGCTCTGCCAGTTTGGGCGGCAAGGGCGGGACTGCCATGGCACCTGACGTCACACCCTCGTAAAGCCTTTGAAGTGTTTCGACGAGACTGACCACCAGCACCGCCACCGGTCCGATGACAATGCCTAAGCCGATGAGAGTCAGAATGGTTGCGGACAGCGCCTTCCGCCCGCCGAGCTTGGCCGTTAGCCAGGAATATGCCGGATAAAGCGCAACTGTCAGCACGACTGCCCAAAGCAGAAACGCAAAAAACGGCGCCACAAGCTGTAGGGAAAAGTAAGCAAACACGCCGAGGACACCCAGCCGGATAGCGATGTCGATCACCCGGGCATCAACGGTTGGTTCCGGCTTGGATTGAGAAGAACCGGATGGTTCTGATGGAGACTGATCGGTCATGCTGCCCCTGCCGTAGTAAGTGGCGAATCTCATACGAACTCTCGCAACGGCAGCCTACATGACATTCACACCAATTGGACCCCGTTTTTCGCTTCAACGTATTGCCCTGGCATTGGTTTTTGCTTGGACAATGCTCCTGACAATGCCGCATGCGCGCGCAGATGACGCTGCGTGGCAGGCGCTGGAAAACGGCGGCATTGTTCTCTTCCGCCACGCATTGGCGCCCGGAACCGGAGATCCGGCCAACTTCACGCTTGGCGATTGCTCCACACAGCGGAACCTAAATGACCAGGGCCGCGCAGATTCCCGTGCGATCGGGCAGGCTTTTAAAGACAAGGGCATCAAGGTCGGACGCGTGTTGACGTCACAGTGGTGCCGGTGCGTCGAAACAGCGGAGCTCGCATTTCCTGGGCAAGTCGAGGAAGAGCCAGTCTTCAACTCATTTTTTCAGAACCGCTCCGCCGGGCCTGAGCAAACCCAGGCAGGTCAGACCATACTCGAGCAATGGTCAGGTGATGGTGCCCTGGTTGTCATCACACATCAGGTCAATATCACCGCGCTGACTGATATCTTTCCGCAATCCGGCGAAGGCATTGTAGTTGAGATGAACAACGGCGAAATCGAAGTGATCGGGCGTTTGAGAATCTAAGAGAAAGCGGTATTGCTCCGATCAATCCTTGCGGAAGATCACGCCGGCGAGCCAACCGGTAAAAATCGCGAGAATGACTGCAAGCACGCCGTACACGAACGAATGCTCCCGGGCCAACTCGAAGGTGATCTGCTCAAAGCCGGTCTTTGCGACACGCAGGTGATCGTTCGTGTTGGCGATCAGGTCGCCTTCGTGAAAGAGGAAGCTTTTGACGACGTAGTCCCCAACTGGAATGTTGGCGGGCAACGGAATGTTGGTCCGGAACATCGTTTCGGTCAAAAACGTTATGGATGTCTCACGCTCAGAATAGAGCCCCATATCCTGACGCAGGCGGACGAAGGCCCTGCGGAAATCGTCCCGGTCGGAGAGAGATACATTCGACTCGCCCGACACGGCCAAATTGATATGGTTCAAGCCAATGGCGTGTTCGTCCAGCAGAGCTCTGCCTGCAATTTCAGAAATGTCCGCTGTGCTTGCCACTGCATAAAACGACGGAACGTTGCTGAAGGTTTCCGCTTCCCGGTTGACCCAGACACCAAGCAAACGCCCCTTGCGGCGGGTCGTAATGTCCTGAGGAGGCCCTTCGACGACAATAACCAGGTCGTAATCGAGATCCGTATCCGGGCGGTACTGGATCTCTTGAGCCTGTCCGAAAATGACGATCTCGGTGCCGGTGAAGTTGGACTGGATCGAAACCGTTTGTGACGACAACTCCGTCACCAGGCTCTCATCGCTTTTCGCAAAGCCTTCGAGCGTGCCGAAGAACAGTGTCATCGCAACTATGGCGGCCGCGCGGATCATAACCCGGCCCCCTTCTGGATCGCGATGGAGTAGAGGTCTTCGGGGACCAGCAGGAGATCGACCGCGAAGCGCAAGCCAACCCCCAAAACCAGCAAGGCCAGCAGCAGGCGCAGCTGATCACCGCGCAAGTTCTGACCCATTCGTGCACCAAACTGCGCGCCGATCACACCACCGACCATGAGGGTCATCGCCAAAACAATGTCGACAGTCTTTGTTCCCATGGCATGGAAGATCGTCGCTGCCGCCATGGTGAAAAGGATCTGGAACAGAGATGTCCCGATCACGATGCTCGTTGGAACGCGCAACAGATAAATCAGCGCCGGCACCATCATAAAGCCGCCGCCAATGCCAAGGACGGTGCCGAGGAAGCCAATCGCGGCTCCCAGTCCGACGACGGGTATCACGCTGACATACAGCTTGGACCTCCGGAACCGGACCTTTAGCGGCAGCCCATGCACCCAATTGTGCTGACCGGGTTTTCGCGCCCGAGGCGGTTCACCCGACCGGCGGCGCCGCATGGCCCGCACCGATTCCACCAGCATCAGTCCGCCGATGGTTCCCAGAAACGTCACATAAGACAGGGAGATCACAACATCGAGCTGGCCGATCGCCTGCAAAACATCGAACAGGATGACGCCCAGCAGTGACCCGGAAATACCGCCGGCAAGCAGCACGCTGGCCAGCTTCAGGTCAATTGCCTTGCGCCGCCAATAGGTGACAACTGCAGAGGCGGAGGACGCCACGACCTGTGTTGTGACCGTCGCGACAGAGACCGCTGGCGGGATCCCGGAAAAAATCAGAAGCGGGGTCAGAAGGAAGCCGCCGCCGATGCCGAACAATCCGGACAAGAACCCCACAGCCCCGCCCATGCCAAATATCACGAAGATATTGACCGGTATCTCGGCTATCGGAAGGTATAATTGCACAGGGCTTCGCCGGAAAACTGCAGACAAGACTGCCTAAACTTACATGTATAATGGTTAAAAACCTGTGGCAGCTGCTCTGTCAACTCAGCAATTTAATTCCGCACAACTGGACTTATCACTTACCCTGAGCGATTAGTGCCAGTTATCCGCAAGCCGCGAAACACAAAAGCCGGAAACGCTTTGCGTCTCCGGCTCATTGCGAACTTCACTGGGTTCTGTCCAAGGCGGTTTGTCAGATGGCCTGGCTTTTCAGCTCATCCATCAACCGGCTATCCACTTGACCTGTCTCCGGCAGGCCCAGGCTGCGCTGGAAAGCCCGGATCGCGCTGCGTGTGCGCGGGCCCATCTGGCCGTCCGGAGTACCAGTGTCAAAACCCAGATAGTTGAGTTTGTCCTGCGCCTCGCGGATCATCGCCGAGTTGTCGACGGCGGTCACGGACGCATTGCTCGCCGGAAGGGCAGACCCTTCGGTCCAGCTTGGCTGGAGCGTCACCTTGTTTGCGGCAGGATCCGGTGTTTTCAGTTTAAAGCCTTCAACAGCCAGGCGGGCGCTCGCCAAGGTTTCCTGATCCATCATGTTGGCAACATCGTCGCGCCGCTTGGCAGCCTCCGGGTCACCTTGGTCAGCAGCAATCGCAAACCACTTGTAGCTGGCGATCAAATCCTTATCGACGCCGATGCCACCGGCATAAAGGATACCGAGATTAAACAGGCTGTCTTTGACGCCATAGTTGGCAGCGTCTTCAAACCACTTGGCCGCCGATGCATAATCGGGTTGTCCGCCGCCGCCTTCAGCAAAAAGGACTGCAAGGTTGTGCATCGCCTTGGCATTGCCCGCTTCTGCTGACTGTGTGTACCAGGCCTTTGCCTTTGGCAGATCCTTTTGGACGCCGCGGCCCTTTTCGTAGAGGCTGGCAAGCCGGTATTGCGCCGGGGCAAGTCCTTTGTCGGCAGCCTTTTGATACCAGGCAGCCGCCTTTGCCAGATCGGCAGCAACACCATCGCCTTCAGTGTATTTGACACCGATCAGGAATTCTGCAGCCGCGTCCCCACTGGCAGCAGCGCTTCGCAGTGCCATGGGTCCAACTCCTTCCGGCGGCAGGCTGGCCAGCAATGCTGCGCCCGCTTCGCCAGCAGCCGGTTCTGCTTCTCCGGCCGCCGTGAACCCGGCCGCAACGCCGGCAGGTGCTGTACCGAAGCTGTTTTCAACACCGCTTGGCGGTGCAAACGCCACACCAGGCTCGGCTTCCAGTGACTGGGACGCGGCCGCAGGTGTCGGTACCGGGTCTGCAGCTGCCACGGGCGGCTGGGTTGTTGCAGGCGGTGCCAGCGCAACAGAGCCTTCGATCGCGGGCATTGGATCGCTTGCGGCGATCGGCGGTGGACTGTCTGACGCCCCTTGGCTTTCGGAAACCGTTTCAGGCTCAGAAGCAGCAACACTCGAAGCCGTTTCCTCGGCGGGATTTGCCGGTGCAGCCTCGCCGACAACGGCCTCGTCTTGAGGAACTGCAGCCACTTGCGGCGACGTTTCAGACGGCGACAGTGCGCCGCGTGTAACGTAGAAACCGGCCATCAGCAGGACGACAGCTGCCGCTGTGTAAAGGATCGCGCGGCGGCGGCCACCGGAAGCCTGGGCAGGTTCGGGGGCAACCCGGTCACCTGCCAGTACAGTCGTCTGTTCTTCGCTCTGTTCGACTTCGGCCGGATTGATATCAGCCGTTTTCAGCTCAAGCGCTTCGTCAACGGTTTCTTCTTTCTCGGCCGGAGACCGCTTCAACACATTGCGAAGCCAGCCGACTCGCGCCTTGCCACGTTCTTCGTCTGCGCTCTCTGCCTCTTCCTTGGCCGGTTTCTTCTTCTCAAGCTGAGCCGCTTCAGCAGATGCAGCCTGTGCGGCCCGGCGGGCAGCAGCAATAAAGTCGGCTTTGCGATCCCTCGGGGGTTCCGGCGTGTCTTCAACGGGCAGCGGAGCCGGCTCAGCCTGGGCCTTGCTCTGTACAACGTCTGGCTGGGCCTTCGCAAAGAGTGGCGGACGCTCGGCAACCTTAATCGGCGAGAACAAACCGCCCGCCGCTTCTGGTGCTGGATCGGACTTTTGCTTCGGTGCAGGCTCAACGCGCTCCAGCGTGTCCAAGCGCTCGGTGATGGACCCAAGGACGGATTTTACGCCGTCAAAGGTGTTGCGGGTCCGCTCTTCGCTGCCTTCGGCTGCATCCAAAAGACGTTTGAGGTCGTTTTGCAGCGACGAGATAGCCGCGTCATACTCGCTGTTTTTGGCTTTTGGTGCATTGGCCACAGCTTCCTGGGCCGCCCTGCGCGCAATGCCGGCCACATCAGAGCGTGTTTCGGCGAGCCCTGCCTCAATCCGTTCAAGAACAGAAGAAATCTGATCCGAATTCTGAGCGTTCGACGATGATGTCTCAATCTGCTCGGCCAAAGCAGCGACTTTGGCGCCCAGAACTTCGAGCCCCTTGTCGTCAACCTTGCCGCCACTTGTGGTCACAAGCTGTGCGAGATCGGAGATCCGTTGCTCGAGCGCATCGGTCGACGCTGGCTGCGCGACCCGTTCGCGCATCGCCGTGATCTCCGAACGCAGTTTATCGAGATCCGACGTCGTAACTGTATCTTTCGGTTGATCGAGCCGGGTAGTCAGATCGTTCAAGCGATCCTTGATCTGCGCGAAAAACTCGGTGTCCGCGCCGGAAGCGCTTTGTGCCGCTGCTACAGGCGCAATGACGGGGCGGGCCGCCCTTTTTTCAATCGCATCGATCTTTGTTGAAATCGCTTCAAGCCGTTTTCCCAAGGCGTCGAATGCACCTGGATCGCCCGATTGGATTGGTTTGGCCTGCTCCATCCGCTCAAGACGGTCAACGATGTCGTTGAGACGGTGATCCAGTTGCGCGAGATGCTCCTGATCTGCAGGCGCCGACCGGTCGTCGGCCATCATGCCGACGATGTCTTCAAGCCGCCCCTGAAGCCTTGTGATCGTTTCCGGCTCCGGCATCCGCTGTTCCATTGCGGACAGCCGATTGTCGAGGCCGCGCTGTTCTTTTGCCAGCGTTTCCAGATCGTCCAGGCGGTTGGAGACGAACTTCATCCGGTCGTCGATGCTTTCAACCAGACCCTTCACATCGATCTGTTGCACAAACCCGCGCACTTCGCGCAGCTCAGCGCGCAAGGGTTCGATCTCAGCATGATCCTTGCGCTGAAGCAGTTCTTCCATACGTTCGGCAATTGAGACGACCCGATCCTCCAGGACCATCATGTGCTCAGAACGCGGCAGGGCTGCAAAGGCGTCTTCGATCTCATTTAACCGAACGGTAACGCTGCGCAGGACGCGCGGGTCGACAGAAGCTCGGGACAATTCGTCAAGCCGCTGCAAAATGTGCGCGTAGCCGTGTTCGAGCGTCTGAAGAGCGCCTTCCACGTTGGTCCGGCCGACCAGAGACTTCAGCTCGGCAACTTCCTTGCGGATCTCTTTTGCAAGCTGATCGTTCTTTTTGTCATTGCGCAGCCGGTCCACCATGTCGGCCAACCGGCGCAACTCGGCATTCTGACGGCTGACGGTCTCATTGGTTCCGCGTGCAATTCCGCCGAGTGCATCGCGCAAAGTCCCAAGCTCTTCGCGAACATGCGCCAGCGCTTGTTCTTGAGGTTTTCTCAGCGCATCAATGCGGCGTCCCAGATCCTTGTAGGCGTGCATCGACGCATTCCGGCTGGCGATCGAACTGCGGCGCGGTGCCCGCTGATAATAAGCATCATCTTCGTCGCCATAATCCGCATATGGATCATCGTCATAATAGACGTCATCATCCCCGTAAGGATCGGGCTCGTTTAGCGCGTCGATGGCATACCGGCCAGGGCGGTGGCTGCGGGACGGTGCGCGCTCATAGTCGTCTGCATAGTCTTCGTCACCGGCGAGTCCTTGGACCTGCCGGTCGAGACGGTCCAGCGCCCCCATAACATCATCAATACCAGCGTCTTGTGCGCGCTCCCGCCCCCGACGTGGAGCTGAACGGGACGAACGCCCACGCCCGCGTTGTGGTGCTTCCCGCTCGGCTTGTTCGGACAGAAGACGGTCCAGCTCATCTGCAACGGCGTCCAGATCTCCTTCCGGCCCGCGTTCACCAGAATACATGCGATCATATCCGCCGAGAGCAGTTGCTGTTCGGGTGAGTCTTTCAATTCGGGCGCGCGCGGGTTCGCGGTGAGGCAAATCGTTCCGATCTAGACTGTCATACACATCTCGGCCGCGGCGTCCTGCCTGGTGTTTGTTTCTAGCCGGCATATCCTGACCCTGGGCTGTTGGTCTTGAGACCACTTAAAGGAGCTGGCTTCAGAACAGTGTCCGACGAAGGCCGGAAAGCGGGCCAGCATTTTCCAAGACTTTGTCGACTTAGGGTAAACAGGCAGTTAACTCGCATTGCCAAATGCGATTCCGCGCTCTGAACGGCGGCCGATCATTCAGGATATGCACAAACAATGTCGAATCGAGCGCTTTGCCGTCAGCAAATCTGACAGCACGTGGTGGCCCGGACTAGACGGTGACGCAAACGTAAGCTAAACAGTGCACAAGAATTCAAGAAGAACCCGCGCCGGAATACGCGCACGACAGTCCTTAAAGCGAGTGAACTCGCGGTCTGCACTGGGTCTTTTCAAGTTGAAACGGCAACCCGCTGGCAGCGGCGCAAATCAAGAGAACAAGCAAAATGAGCGAAGCGCTTTCGATTTTGAACAACAACGATGAGCTGGTCGATGTGGTTGCAGCCTCAGACGACGGTAGCAAGAAGACGCAATTCACGATCGGCGATCTGGCGAAGGAATTTGGCTGCACGCTGCGGACACTGCGCTTTTATGAAGACAAAGGCCTGATCAATCCGAAGCGCGATGGCATGAACCGGGTTTACAACCGCCGCGACCGGGCACGCCTGAAACTGGTCCTTATGGGCAAGCAGGTTGGCTTTTCACTCTCTGAAATTCGGGACATGCTGGACCTTTATGACCTGCGCGATGGACAGGTCACGCAGCTGCGGGTCGCACTTTCCCGCTTCAACGAGCAGATCGCAGTTCTTGAGAACCAGCGCAAGGACATCGAAACAGCCATTGAAGAGCTCTCACGCACCGTCGAGATCGTTTCTGGCATGCTGAAACAAAAGGAAGCTGAAGAAGCCTGATTTGGCCAACCGTCCTTCCTACCGGCAGATCAAGCCCGGCATTCTCAAACGGAATGCTGGGCTTTTTTCATGCAATTTATGTATGCTCACACTATTTTTAATCGCATTAAGTGCATTTTCGACCATTATCTAACAGGCTGAAAAACGTAGCGTCACGCACTGGTTCAGTGCGTGCACCACCACAAAAATCTCACTTTTGATGCCTTTCAGCTCGTTTTTTGGGCTATACTTCCGTTACGATACCCCTTGTCGCCCTAGAATTTCGCGCGTATATAGATGCTCAAGGTGACGTTTACGGAAACGTCATGCAAAAACATCTGACGGCAAATCTGGGAGGATTTCCATGCCGACATACTCCGCACCGGTTGATGATACCCTTTTCCTTTTGAAAGACGTGTTCGGATACGAGCGCTATTCCAACCTGCCGGGTTTTTCCGACGCTCCATTGGACATCGTGGAAGCCATCCTGAAGGAAGGCGCCAAGTTTACTGAGGAAGTCCTCCAGCCAATCAACCAGTCTGGCGATCAGGAAGGTTGTACCCGGAACGACGACGGCACGGTCTCCGTTCCGAAAGGCTTCAAGGAAGCTTATGATGCTTTTTGCGAAGGCGGTTGGGGCACCCTCTCGGCTGATGCGGATTACGGCGGACAAGGTTTGCCGCACACGCTGGCAACGATCTTTAACGAGTTCGCCTCCTCCGCCAACATGGCCTTTTCCATGTATCCGGGCCTGACTGCAGGTGCGATTGCTGCGCTGACCATCCATGGAACGGATGAGCAGAAGCAGACTTATCTGCCGAACATGATCGCCGGCAAATGGACCGGCACGATGAACCTTACCGAGCCTCATTGCGGCACGGATCTCGGCCTCATCCGCACCAAAGCCGTCCCGCAAGCCGACGGTTCCTACAAGATTTCCGGCACCAAGATCTTCATCTCGGCCGGTGAACACGAAATGTCGGACAACATCATTCACCTGGTTCTGGCCCGCATCGAAGGTGCCCCGGAAGGCAACAAAGGCATCTCGCTGTTTGTCGTTCCGCGGAACGAAATTGCCGAGGATGGCTCAAGCGGTGCGCGCAACGGCGTGTCTTGCGGCTCCATCGAACACAAGATGGGAATCCACGGTAACGCGACCTGCGTCATGAACTATGACGATGCGACCGGCTGGCTCGTTGGCGAAGAAAACAAGGGCCTGCGCGCCATGTTCGTCATGATGAACGAAGCCCGCCTCGGTGTGGCCGTTCAAGGTCTGTCGCAGTCGGAAGTTGCCTACCAGAACGCCGTGACATACGCGAAAGACCGCATTCAGGGCCGCGCACTCACCGGACCGAAAAGCCCGGACAAGGCCGCCGACCCGATCATTGTTCATCCGGACGTCCGCCGCACTTTGATGTCCATCCGGGCTTTCAACGAAGCGGCCCGCGCGTTGGTCATCTGGACCGCGCTGCACGGCGATGTGTCCCACCGCTCTGAAGACGACAAGGACAAGCAGTTCTCCGACGACATGATGGGCCTCATGACACCGGTTCTCAAAGGTGTTCTGACCGACGTCGGCTTCGAAAACGCGGTCAATGCCCAGCAGATGTATGGTGGCCACGGCTATATCGGCGAGTGGGGTATGGAGCAGTTCGTCCGCGACGCTCGTATCGCCATGATCTATGAGGGCGCAAACGGCATCCAGGCGCTGGATCTCGTGGGCCGCAAGCTTCCGGCGAATGGCGGCCGCGCGGTCATGAGCTTCTTCAATGAAGTCAACACGTTCTTGAAGGAAAACAAGGACAACGAAGACCTGGCCGCATTTACCGGCCCGCTGAAGAAAGGCGTTGATGATCTGCAAGCAGCAACCATGTGGTTCATGAACAACGCCATGAAGAACCCGGACAATGCCGGGGCTGGCTCAACTGACTACATGCACCTCTTCGGCCTCGTTGCACTCGGCTACATGTGGGCAAAGATCGCCAAGACGGCAAAAGAAACGTTGAAGAACGGTGCCAACGGCAAGGAGCAGTGGCTCTCCGACAAGTTGGCCTTCGGCACCTTCTACATGGAACGGACCATGCCTGAGACCGCGGCGCACCTTGCCCGGATTTCAACAGGTTCTGACACCATGATGTCGGTCACCGCCGAGGCATTTTAAGCCGAACGGCCCGGTGATCGCCGGGCCGATCATTCACCCGCGCAAAATCAGTTTGGGGCGGTATAGTCCCGCCATAAGCATATTTGTCAGGGAGATAGCATCGATATGGCTGAATTCGTTCTTCATTGCATGGCCCAGTCCGGGCATTCCTACAAAGTCGCGCTCATGCTGGAGCTGTGCGGCGCCGACTGGGAAGCGTCCTGGGTCGATTTCTTCAACGGCGAAACGCGCAGCGAAGAGTTCCGCTCGTCACTGAATGAAATGGGCGAAGTCCCGGTACTTGTTCATGGCGATGAGACACTGACCCAGTCTGCAGTCATCATGGACTATCTCGTTGAGAACTTCGGCAAATTCGGCTGGGAGACTGACGAAGAACGCCGCGAAATCCTGCGCTGGACCATTTTCGACAATCAGAAAGTGTCCGGCATGATCGGCCCGCTGCGGTTCATGCGCACGCTTATCAAGACCGGTGAAACCGATGTTGTGAAGTTCCTGGATGGGCGGGCAAAAAGCGCGCTGGCCATTCTGGACAAGCACCTGGCGAAAAACGATTTCGCTATCGGCTCCAAACTGACGACCGCCGATTTTTCCCTCTGCAGCTATCTGTTTTACGAGGGCGAACTCGGCATTGACCTCAACGAATACCAAAACGTGACCGCCTGGCTGGACCGCATAAAGTCCCAACCCGGCTGGAAACATCCTTACGACCTCATGCCCGGCCACCCTTTGCCAAGCGCCGCGTGAGGCCCGCCTGATCTAGAGGAGGATTTGATGCCTGAAGCCTATATTTACGACCACGTGCGCACCCCGCGCGGCCGTGGCAAAAAGGACGGTGCCCTGCACGAAGTGCCAGCCGTCCGCTTGGCGGCCACCGCGCTGGAAGCGATCCGCGATCGCAACGGTATCGACACGAAAAAGGTTGATGACCTGGTTCTCGGCTGCGTCGATCCGGTCGGTGAAGCCGGCGGTGACATCGCCCGTGCAGCCGTGTTCGCAGCGGATTATGACACATCGGTTCCAGGCATGCAGATCAACCGGTTCTGTGCATCAGGCCTTGATGCAGTCAACATGGCCTCCGCTCAGGTCATGTCCGGCCAGCACAAGCTTGTCATCGCCGGTGGTGTTGAAAGCATGAGCCGGGTCGGCCTTGGCGCATCAGGTGGTGCCTGGCCAATCGAGCCGCAGGTTGCCATTCCCTCCTACTTCATGCCACAGGGCGTTTCCGCTGACCTGATCGCAACCAAATACGGCTTTAGCCGTGATGATTGCGATGCCTATGCCGTGGAAAGCCAGAAGCGTGCGGGCAAGTCCTGGGAAGACGGCAAGTTCGACAAGTCTGTTGTTCCGGTTAAGGACATCAACGGCATCACGATCTTGGCCAAGGACGAGCACATGCGTCCGGAGACGGACATGCAGTCCCTCGCCTCGCTCAATCCGTCGTTTGAAATGATGGGTGCCATGGGCGGTTTCAACGCGGTTGGCATTCAGGCCCATCCGGAAGTGGAAAACGTCAAGCACGTTCACCACGCTGGCAACTCCTCCGGGATCGTTGATGGCGCTGCGGCAGTGCTTATCGGCTCTTCGACAGCCGGCCGCTCCATCGGCATGAAACCGCGCGCGCGCATCAAAGCCTTCGCAAACATCGGCTCCGAACCAGCGCTGATGCTGACCGGCCCGGTGGACGTGACCGAGAAGCTTTTGAAGAACGCCAAGATGGAGATGAAGGACATTGATCTCATCGAGATCAACGAAGCCTTTGCGTCCGTCGTGCTGCGCTACCAACAAGCGTTCGATCTTGATCCGGAAACGGTCAACGTCAACGGCGGTGCCATCGCACTTGGCCACCCGCTCGGCGCGACCGGTGCGATGATCCTCGGAACCGTTCTGGACGAGCTGGAACGCCGCGATCTCAACACCGCGCTGGTCACACTCTGCATCGGTGCCGGCATGGGCACGGCAACCATCATCGAGCGCGTTTAAGGATAAAGTGGAGGATATATAATGACTTACAATAACTTCACGATCGAAACCGACGAAGACGGTATTGCCCTGATCACGTGGGACATGCCGGAGAAATCGATGAACGTCATCGATCTCAGCGTCATGGAAGAACTCGATGCAGTCGTTGATCAGGTTGTTGGCGATGACGCCATCAAGGGCGCGGTCATCACATCCGGAAAGAACGCCTTTTCCGGCGGTGCAGATCTGACCATGCTGGAAGGTCTCTTGAAAGACTTCCATGTGCAGCGCGCGAAAGATCCAGAAGCTGCCGCCAAGGCGCTGTTTGAAGGTTCCCGCAAACTGACCCTCGTTTACCGGAAGCTGGAAACCTGCGGCAAGCCGTTTGTGGCAGCTGTAAACAGCACGTCCATGGGCGGTGGCACAGAGTTGGCGCTCGCTTGTCATGCGCGGGTTGTCGACGAAGACCTGAAAATGGGTCTGCCGGAAGTGAAAGTTGGCCTGTTCCCGGGTGCTGGTGGCACTCAGCGCGTGATGCGCATGGCCGATGGCCAGCAGGGCATGCAGTTCCTCTTGCAGGGCAAGACGCTGCGCGCACCACAGGCAAAGCAGCTGAAGCTGGTAGACGAGGTAGCGCCGTCCAAGAAGCTGGTTGCCGCGGCCAAGAAAATGCTGAAAGCCGGCGTTGATCCGGTCAAGCCGTGGGACAAGAAAGGCTTCAAGCTGCCGAACGGCAAGGTTTATTCCCCGGCGGGCTTCCAGTTCTGGCCAGCGGCCAACGCGATCTACCGCCGCGAAACCTTCGACAACTACCCGGGCGCTCGTTATCTGCTGCATGCGGTCGTCGAAGGCCTGCAGCTGCCGATGGATCTCGCCCTTCAGGTTGAAAGCCGCTACTTCGCGAAGGTCCTCCAGACCCCTGAAGCCGCAAACATGATCCGCTCCTTGTTCGTCTCCATGCAGGAGTTGAACAAAGGCGCACGCCGCCCCATCGACCAACGCCCCAATAACATCAAAAAAGTTGGCATCCTCGGCGCGGGCTTTATGGGAGCCGGCATTGCCTATGTCACTGCGCAAGCCGGTATCAATGTGGTTCTGATTGACCGCGACCAGGAAGCTGCCGACAAGGGCAAGGCCCACACCGAAGACTTGCTGACCAAGGCGGTCAAGCGCGGCCGGTCCACGGAAGACAAAAAGGCCAAGATCCTGTCCCGCATTCTGGCGACCGCGGACTACGAGGAACTCGCCGATTGTGATCTCGTGATTGAGGCCGTCTTTGAAGATCGCGAGATCAAGAAGACAGTGACCGAAAAAGCCGAAGCGGTGATGAAGTCACGGGCGATCTATGCGTCCAACACCTCGACACTGCCGATCACGTCTTTGGCGCAAGCCTCCAAGCGTCCTAAGAACTTTATCGGTATCCACTTCTTCTCGCCTGTCGACAAGATGATGCTTGTCGAGGTGATCATGGGCAAACGGACGTCCGACCGGGCTCTTGCCATGGCGCTCGACTATATCAAGGCCATCAAGAAGACCCCGATCGTCGTCAACGACAGCCGCGGTTTCTACACATCGCGCGTTGTCATGACCTATATCCGGGAAGGCTTAATGATGCTGGCGGACGGCATTCCGGCGCCAATGATCGAAAACGCGGGCAAGATGGCCGGCATGCCGGTCGGTCCGCTGTCTCTCGGCGACGAAGTGGCACTGGACCTTGCCTGGAAGATCGTCTCGGCAACCCGCAAGGATCTCGGCGTCAAATACGTTGAAGGCCCGCTCGACAACATCCTGGAAGAGATGGTCGTCAAACGGGAACGCTTTGGCCGCAAGAACGGCAAGGGGTTCTATGACTACAACGGCAAGGACAAGAGCCTGTGGCCGGGTATTCCGGACGTCGTTGGCCAACCGAAATCAGCCGACAGCTTCAACATCGAAGAACTCAAGCAGCGTCTGCTTGTCATGCAGGCCCTGGAAACGGCCCGGATCTTTGAGGAAAATTGCCTCACCGACGTGCGCGAGGCCGATGTCGGCTCGATCCTCGGCTTTGGGTTTGCCCCTTACACGGGCGGCACACTCAGTTACATCGACATGATGGGCACGACCGCATTTGTCGAACTTTGCAAGAAGTTCACGCGCAAGTGGGGACCACGCTTCAAGCCAAACAAGCTGCTGCGTGAAATGGCCAAAAACAACGAAACCTTCTATGGCCGGTTCCCGCCCAAAGGCGACGTCGTCGTCAAAGACGCTGCCTGATAAAAAGCAGCACTCATGCACCTTTCAACGCCGCTTTTTCTGGAAAGCGGCGTTTTCTTTTCCGATCACATTCGTGTTTGCAAAATACGACGCGACTTGATCCCACATGCCGCCTCATGCAAAGTGGAGGTAAGAAAAAGACCTTAAGGTTTGCTTGGAGGGGAAATGCCGCTTGACGGAGAGTGGGCGCGCGCGGATGTGCTGCGTGTCTTGCGGGACGTCTGTCCAAACGACAGGTTGGACTGGGCTCATATCGCCAAGGTGTATAACTTTGACCTTCAGGCTCTGGATGATCCGCAGGGTATCGTTCCCATAACGGCTTGGCATGGTACCTTTGAATATGTCGCGAAGTCTCTGAACGACGACGCGATCATGTTCGACATGTTCAACAAGCTGGATGTCGGCAGTTTTTCCATATTCGACTACGTTTTTGCCTGCGCGCCGTCTTTGCGTGATGCGTGTCAGGCCTGGGTCCGGTTCATTCAGATCCGCACGAATGCCTACCGGATCAAGTTCGAAGAGACAGAGACCGGCGCCTTTATCGAATGGCCCAGCCTGGAGGGACGCGGGGAGTGGCGGCAAAACATGTTTGCCCGGATAGGCTGGGCAACCCGGCAGCTGGAACATGCACTCGACATGAACGTCCCGCCAATACTCATTGAAATCGCAACCTACCCGCCAGAAAAGACATCCGCCTTTCAAAAGAAATATCAAGGCCGCATCCAGTTTCATGCGCCGACAAACCGGATCAGCTTACCAAAGGCGTTGCTCAACAGGCCTTTGCGGCGTCAGGATCCGCATCTCTACCAGATCATTTTAAAATCAGCGCTTCAGGAACTGGATGAATTCGGGCAGATGGTCTCTCCGATCTCGCGCCTGGCAAACGAGATCGCTGCCAGCCTGTCTGAAGGTGGGGCTGCATTGCCAAAAATCGCGGCAAAAATCGGTATGTCGCAACGGGCAATCCAGCGCCTTCTTGCAAAGGAAGGCACGACATACAGACAACTGAACGAAGAGATCCGAAAATCCGCAGCAGAGCGGTATTTGCGCTCCACTGACCTTCCAATGAACGAGATCGCTTTTCTCTTGGGCTTTTCTGAACTCAGTACTTTTTCGCGAGCCGTTAAATTATGGTTTGGCGAGTCCCCAAGAAAGGTTCGGGAAAAACTCGCTGCCTGCCGGACACGAAGTGCGGGGGAAGACGACGAACTGGAGACAGCGCTTTCATCCGTTGGTCCTCCGGATCCCCTTGTGAAACCCACCTGAATAACCTGAGTAATGCGCGCGCATCGGGCGCAGATCGGTACTTCTTGCGCAATCCATTGGTTATGCGCCTGCCATATTACCGCCACGGAGCAACTACGCCACATTGGTGCCAGTTGAAATAGGTGATCGGATCCTTGAGTAGCGCACAGGTCAGTTGTTACGCGGTGCCTCAGGAAAGACTTCGTCATTTTGGAGAATAAAGCGCGGCAGCAGATCGGGCTCCTGCTTACCGCGCCAAAACTTTCCCTTACCTGGAAACGCCTAATGGAGCTTCCGGCACTGGTGCGGACCAACGCCAATCGTCTCCGATTGGAGTGCATCGTCAATCCCCAGCTACGCCTGATTGCCTGTTGGGCTCCGCAGTCCTGTTAAAACACAGCTGCGATTATTGTCTTTCACAAACCGGCGTGGAAGCTGACCGCGTACGAGTGTGGGTGGGTTGTACACGCCCAAGTAAGTCTTCCAAGGTCATTGTTAGAGCAAAACACGTCTTTTGTCATTAGCTTGTTACGTACACATTTTTGCGATTTACGACACCACATATAGTTAACAGCGATCTGTTTTCGTTTGCAGTTTCGAGTTTTTCGATCGCATGTTTCATTCCAGCGAAAATGTTTACATTGAAAGACCTGATTTTGGTGCTTACGTCTATTGCGAGCAAAACTGCATTTTTTGGAGAACCTGATGTCCGACAATAACTTGAACCGTTTCATGGGAGGCTCCCCTGGGCAAGTTCTGTTGCGTCTGGTTTTCCTGTCGTTTGTTGTCGGGATTATTCTCGCTGCGCTTAATCTGAACCCAATCGATCTTGTTCATATGGCCATCGAGTTTGTCGAGCGCCTGTGGAGCATGGGCTTTCATGCGCTTGGACGTCTTGGCGGCTATCTTGCGGCGGGCGCCGTTGTCGTCATCCCGATATGGCTCCTGCTGCGGCTGCTTGCTGTCGGGAAAAACAGATAGGCCCGGCGACACACTTTATGCGGGAAATTTAACCAATCATTAACCATCCTGAAGAGACACTCTCACGTGTTTCATTCTGGATTGGTTTATGTCTTTTTTCTCGATCGTTTCGAACGCCAGCCAGCAGCAATTTTCGTTGCGGCCTCAGACCAATGGCTCGGGCCTGCAGAAGTCTGTCCGGTCAGCCGAAACGCTTTTGGACCAAATCGGCAACACGGCCTCGCCACTGACTGAAGAAGAACAAAAGGCAGCGCAGGGTCTCCTTCAGGATTTCAAGGACGCTGTTGAAAGCAGCGTTAGCATGTCCCGCGCCCTGCAAGACAACAAGGATGCGCTCCGAGAAGAACGTCTGGCCCGCATCGAAGCGCGGATTGAGCAACTGAAAGAGCTGCTTCGATTTGCAACACCGGAACAGGCCAAACGCCTGCTCAAAGAGCTCAAGCAGATTTCGAAGGAATTCAGCAGTGCTGCCAACGGGCTCAAAAAAGCCGCCGGAGAATTGGGAGGTGGCTCAAGCAGCTCTCTGAGCGCGACGGCCAACGCTGTCAGCTCCGTGATTTCCAGTACACTCGGCAGCGCATCACAGCCTCCCACCGCGTCTAATCAGGTTGCCGTCGGTTCGAGCGCTGCCCAGATCGCAACCGCAAAGCACCTCTCAGACCCCGCCGCCTCCAATCCGAATACTGGCACGCCATCTAAGTACACTGGGATAAAGGACGGGACCGCCACTGGGCACGAATCCAAAACCCGGGAAGAACAGACCGCAGCGTTGAAGGCCGGCGTCTTCGCCTATGCTGAACAGCAGGCCAAATCGGAAACTGCTCACAAGGATAGCCGCATCGCCGGAATGCGCGATGAACAAGATCGGTTGCGTAAGGTGGGCGATGATATCGAAATGCTGGCCAAATGGCTGGAAGCGCTTGCTGAAAAAGATGACGAAACCGAAGACGACCTCGACGACATCCGGGATGAATTGAAAGCTGGCCGGGATGACCTGAATGATCCTGAGCTCGTAGAAACATTAAGACCCAGGGCCACCGAAGCCGGAACGAGCGCAAGTCAGTTTCAAGAAACAGCTGTCACCGGGTCAAGTATCGGCGTCACAACGCCCGCGATCCAAACAGATATTGTGGTCTGACATCACCCCAAAACGCTTGTTCTCTCGGACCGCCTTTCGGCTTCCCAAACCGATAGCGCTGTTCTGTGCAAGGTCACATGACGATCGGCCAGCTCCTCAATGTCGGTTGAGTATCCACCGCCAAGAACACCAGCCAGTGGAATACCAAGGCTGCGAACAGTTTCAATGACATAGCGGTCGCGCGCTTTCAGGCCATCTCGGGACAGGGCAAGGCGGCCCAGCCAATCTTCAAAATATGGATCAACACCCGCATTATAGAAGACAAGATCCCAAGCCTCTTGGCGCAGCAAATCAGGCAGAACTTCTTGGAGAGCCGTCAGGTAGGCGGCATCTTCCATTGCATCCGGCAGGGCAAGGTCAAGATGCGACGGCACCTTTCGAACCGGATAGTTTTTGGCCGAATGCATTGAAAACGTGAAGATATCCGGATCACCTGAAAAGATATCGGCGGTTCCGTCGCCCTGGTGCACATCGAGATCGATCACCAATGCCTTTCGGATTGCACCATCAGCCTGCAGGACTTTCAAGGCAACTGCGACGTCATTGAAGACACAAAAGCCGGCACCGTGTGCGCGCCGGGCATGGTGGCTGCCGCCCGCCGTGTTGCAGGCAAGACCGTGCTCCAGGGCGAGATAGCCGGTTAGAACCGAGCCTCCGGTTGCACACCGGGCCCGCAGCGCGATGTCAGCGCGCATGGGAAAACCGATTTCACGGGCGATCTTTTCCGGTACTTCCGCATTGAAGACCTGGTCGACATAAACCGGATCATGTGCAAGAGCGACCCACTCGAACGGCGCGGGCCGAGGGCGGTAGAAGTCGCCACTTCCAAGCAAACCTTCCGCCCGGACGAGTTCGGCGACAGCGCGGAACTTGTCCATCGGGAACCGATGGTTTGCAGGAAGGTCGGCACAATAGGCAGGGTGATGCACGATCGGAAGTGTCATTTGCTCAAATATAGACAAAACCGCTTGTCCGAAAAGCCACATGACCGCCATGCGGGTGCGTGCCCTTGACGCGCCCCCGCTCCAAGGCGATGACTGCAGCTTGAATCGAAAGTGTTTGCATGTCCTCCCCAACTTCCACCGAAAACGCCGCCCCAGCGGCTGACCTGACCGTGACCCATCGCGGTGTCCTGGCCATCGCGGTGCCGATGACGCTTGCCTATCTGTCGACACCGCTTCTTGGTGTTGTCGATATGGCTGTTATCGGCCGGCTCGGAGACGCTGCCCTGATTGGCGGCATCGCGCTCGGCGGCATCATCTTCGATCTGGTTTTCACCACCTTCAACTTTCTGCGCTCTGGTACCACTGGCCTGACGGCCCAGGCGCTTGGCGCACGCGACGAGGCCGAAATTCGTGCGACTCTCCTGCGGGCTTTGGTGATTGCCGGGATCGGCGGTGCGCTGGTGATCATATGCCAGATACCGCTGTTAATGGCTGGGCAATGGTTTCTTGGCGGCAGCGAGGACGTTCAGGCAGCAACGACCCGCTACTTCGACATCCGCATCTACAGCGCGCCCTTCCTTCTTGCCAACTATGCGATCCTGGGCTGGTTCATCGGCCTTGGACGCGCTGGCACCGGGCTGATGGTGCAGCTGTTTTTGAACTGCCTCAACATTGCACTCAGCATCTGGTTCGTCATGGGGTTGGGTTGGAGTGTCGAAGGCGCCGCGCTCGCAACGGTTCTCAGCGAAGTTGCGACCACAATATTCGGCCTGACCATAATCCTGACACGCCCGCGACCAGGCACTTGGCCGAGCCCGCAGGTTGTGTTCGACAAACATCTTTTGTTGCGGATGATGGCACTGAACCGGGACATCATGATCCGGTCCTTTGCGCTGCTTTATGCATTCGCCTTCTTCATGGCCCGGTCTGCCGATCAAGGGGACGCGGTGCTTGCTGCCAATGCCGTCTTGCAAAAATTTACAATGATCGCCGCTTATTTCCTCGACGGCCTGGCAACAGCTGCAGAACAGCTCGCTGGATGGGCCGTTGGCGCTCGGAAACGAAAGGCCTTTGACCGGGCGTTGAAACTGACGGCGCTGTGGAGCTTTGCCATGGCAGCGCTTCTGTCAGTGTTTTTTGCCCTGTTCGGCCACATGATCATTGATCTTCTCACCACCAATGAAGACGTCCGGGCCCTGTCCCGGGTTTATCTGATCTGGGTGATCGTCGCGCCGCTTCTCGGCGTTCTCGCCTATCAGATGGACGGCGTTTACATCGGCGCAACCTGGTCCGGCACCATGCGCAACATGATGCTGGTGTCGCTCGCCGTCTATATCGCCGCCTATTATGCGCTGTTTCCGCTGATGGGAAACCATGGTCTCTGGCTAGCGATCTCGCTGTTTCTCGGACTGCGCGGCCTGACACTTTTGGCGGTTTGCCAGCGCCGCGCTGCTGAAACCTTCGGATAGCGGTTATTGCGTTTACGGCTCTTTGGATGCCCAGTCATCAACGCTGGCATCGCGGGCGGCCCGCAACGACGGCAATCCCTTTTCGTCAAGCTTGGCAGCGAGGCCTTTGAGGATTTCGTCGATCAGCGACGGCCCCTTGAAAACAAGAGCGGAATAGAGCTGGAGCAGATCAGCTCCGGCCTGGATCTTCTCCCAAGCAGTTTCTGCGCTGTCGATACCGCCAACACCAATAATCGGGAGATCCGGTCCCGCCATCTTGCGTGCCTTTGCCAGCATAATGGTTGATCTTTGGAATAACGGACGGCCGGAAAGGCCCCCGGTCTCCTGGAAAGGCCCCTCGCCGCTCAAACCTTCTCGCGAAATGGTGGTGTTGGAAACAATCAGACCGTCAACCTTTTTGTCCAAGACTTCTTCGACAATGTCCTGAAGGTCGCCCTCGACAACGTCCGGCGCAATCTTCAAGAGAACCGGCACCTGCCGGCCGATTTTCGCAGTTGCGTCATTGCGCGCTGCCATGACGCGGGTCAGCAAGTCTGCAAGCGCGGATCGTGCCTGCAAATCCCGCAAACCCGGCGTATTCGGCGAAGAAATATTCACTGTGAAGTATGAGGCAAATTCCGCGAATTCGTGGATACCGGCTACGTAATCCTCGGTGCGGTCTTCAGAATCCTTGTTTGCGCCGACATTGATGCCGACCACGCCAGGAGTTCCGTTCCGAGCTTTTAGACGGTCCCGCAGAGCAGCGTGCCCATCGTTGTTGAAGCCATACCGGTTAATGACCCCAAGGTCCTTCGGCAAACGGAACACGCGTGGTTTTGGGTTGCCGGGTTGAGCGCGCGGCGTAACCGAACCTGCTTCCGTGTACCCAAACCCGAGCTTCAGCAGGGCATCCGGTACTTCACCGTTCTTGTCAAACCCGGCGGCCATGCCAAGAGGGTTCGGGAAAGTCAGATCCCAAAGGTTGACGGCGAGCCGGGCATCCACTGGGCTTGTCCTCGAAGGCACCAAACCAGATTTCAGGCCCAAAATTGTCACGCGGTGGGCTGCTTCCGCGTCCAGCAACTGAAGGCTCTTTTGGATTGCCGTTTCAAACACGTTCCCGCTCATACCGCCAGCTCCGGAAACACGTGCGCCCCATCATCGCCGAGGGGAAGATCCCTTACCCAAACCGCCGAAGCTGGATCGAGGTCGGAGTAGAGGTGCGGAAACAAGGCCCCGCCTCGCGACGGCTCCCATTTCAGGGTGCCGCCAAAGCTTGTGTCGTCGAACGCGACGATGAGCAAATCGTTCTGGCCGGCGAAATGCTTGGCAGCAGTTTCCCGGACCTGCTCAGCGCTGGAGAAATGAATGAAACCGTCAGCCAGATCCACAGGAGCTCCTTTAAACACGCCAGACTGTTCGGCTGCCTGCCACATGGTTTTGGGCACAATTTTGAAGATCGCTGTCATGCGCTGGTTTCGCTCCATGCGGGGTTGGGTCCATCGGAGTAAGACAAGTCCGTTGTCTAGGATAATTTCGGCGGACACTACTCATGCTCGTCGGGACAGACAAGCAGTGCACCCTTGTCTGTGCTGCCATTCTTGCTTTTTGACAGAAAAAACTGCACTCACCATACTCGGAAAAAAGGTATTTATTCCTGTTTGATTGGTGGTGGGAGACGGGCCCCGATGCTGTCGCACGAAAAAGTATGGGCTGCCATTGATGCATTGGCCTCTTACAACGAGATGACGCCGTCAGGCCTGGCGAAAAGAGCCGGACTGGATCCGACCACCTTTAACCGCTCGAAACGCTTTGCCGGTGATGGGCGTCCCCGGTGGCCATCGACCGAATCCCTTGCAAAGATCCTTGAGGCCACCGGCGAAAGCCTGAAAAGCTTTGCCGGTCGGGTGGAAGCCTCAGAACAAAGGCCGTCCACAACCCTTTCTGCGCTGCCGGTTGCTGGCTTTTCCAACGTGCATGAGGAAAACGCGTTCGACACCACGGGCCGCCCGACGGGAGAACACTGGGAAACAATTGTTTTTCCGACTGACCACACCCAGAACATTTTTGCCCTTGAAGTGTCTGGCGACGCCTTGCTGCCGCTTTATCGTGAAGGTGACCTGATTGTTGTTGCGCCGTCCGCTGCGGTCCGGCGCGGTGACCGGATCGTGTTAAAACCCTCAGAAGGCGGTCTTGCCGTCTACACGCTTTTGAAACGGACACCGAAAACCTTGCAGGTCCAGACAATCGGGGACAATCCGGAGAAGGCGGCGCTTCTCCACTCGGCAATTGAGTGGACAGCCCGTATCATCTGGGCGAGCCAATAACAGGGTTGAGATCCGGATATGAAAATCCGCTCACTGGTCGTCCCACTTTCAGTCGTCGGTGCTTTCGCCGGCGCGGTGGCGTGGCTCATTATTGCAGAACCGCCAGCTATACCTGAGCCGGAGACCGTCTCTTCTCAAACCGAACCGGTTATGGCGGCCAAACCTGAAAATGATGCAGCTCCGCTTGCTCCGAGCGTGCCTTCGCAGGAAGAACAAGCTGCCGCGTCCCCTCCAGATGCCCTTCGGGATGTTTCACCGGACGGTGTGTCGGCACCCCAGGTCACCGGCAGGCTTACCCGTGTCGGGCCCTCCGAACGGCTGTTAGAACTCCTGAACCCGCCGGTTGAACCAGTCCCGGATGGTCCGCTGGAACTCGTCCGCGTTGAAGTCCCGGATGCAGGACATCTGAAGTCCGGACGCCTGACAGTGCGCCTCGCCCATATTGAATCGCTGGATCTGGAAGCCACCTGCAAGACAGAACTGGGTGCCTCGTGGCCCTGCGGCATGCGGGCCAGAACCTTTCTGCGAGGTCTCATCCGGCGCTTGAAAGTCAGCTGTGTCAAACAAGAAGACCTGGCCCCTCAGGAAATCTCGGCAGTCTGCACCAGAGGCGCAATCGATCTGAGTTCGCAATTGGTCCGCTTTGGCTGGGCAACGCCGCTGGAAACTGCCCCGGATGAATTCAAGGAACTCGCAGAAGCGGCCAAAGCCAAGGAGATCGGCCAGTGGCAGACCGAGTGGTTGACAGATCTTCCGCAAGCAGATTGGGCTGAACCCAGCGCCCTCAACGAAATCGATCTGGAGCAACTCGCGCCAGACGTTGTTGATTGGAGCCTGCGGACACTCACAGACGGCACGACAACGAACTCTGGCAATACAGATATTCAGCCTCAAGTTGAATAAAAATAATATACGCTTAAAAGGAGATTAAACATTAGGCGATAGGTATTTCAACTAATATTCACACATTCGATTATTAGAATTTTTTTTACGAGGCTCACGCTAGGTTAACGACGTTGAATATCCAGCAACGTGAAAGACTTAGCAAAAATGTCGATGCCGAAGCCCGTAAAGCCTTCCGAAACAGCCAATCTCAGCAAGTTCATCGACTTTATGACGCCAAAGGGCAGCAGCACGCATGCGTCAAAAAAAGTCTGGAAGGATCTCCAACCTGCCATGCCCGACATGCTGGACCGGTTCTACAATGACATGCTTGCAAACGAAGAGCTGCGAGCAAAAATGGGATCAAACGCGGCCAACACAAAGCCCTTGAAAAATGCCCAGAGCAAGCATTGGGACTATATTTTCAACAATGATCCCGATCTTGAATTCATTGGTCAGGCAGCGCGTATCGGTCAGGCTCATGTGCGGATCGGCTTGCAGGCGGAATGGCTGATGTCGGCCTTTGGCCGCATGTTGAACGAAGCCATCCCGGTGCTCATTCGCAAACATCGCTTCTCGCAGAGCGCCATGACCTCATCCATTCAGGAGCTTGTGACCCGTTTTTTTCTGGACATGATTCTTGCGCAACGCGCCTTCGAAACCGAAAAACATCGGCTGGATGGCATTGAAGAACGGGAGACCACCGGTCTCCGCAATCTGCAGATAACGGCTGATAACATCGTTGAGCTCAACGAAATCGTTATGGCGATGGCTCTTTTGTCTCGAAACACACAAGAAGCGAATGTGAACGGGGAGTCCATTTCGGCAGCGGCCGATCAGCTGGTTGCTTCCATCGAGCAGATCTCGGAAAACAGTGAAGGCGCAGCACAGGAAGCTGCACAGACAAACGACGCAGCCAAAGACGGTCTCAACAAAATGTCTGCGGTGTCCCAAGCGATTGGTGACATCTCCCGGACTTCCCGCGAAACCTCGCAAAGCCTCTCAGACCTCAACACAGCGGCAAACCAGATCAGCGAATTCCTGTCGGTCATCCAATCGATCGCCGATCAGACGAATTTGTTAGCACTCAACGCAACAATTGAGGCCGCCCGTGCGGGGGAGTCTGGCAAGGGCTTCGCGGTTGTGGCCGCCGAGGTGAAGACACTCGCTTCACAAACAGGCAAGGCAACGGAAGACATTGCACAGCGCATTGATGCGCTGACTGCAGGAATGGCAACAATCCAAACTGCAATTCAGGGATCAGAAGGCGCCGTTCAAAACGGTGAAAGCGCAATCGCGTCTGCCAATGAAATCATGCAGTCGATTGACACGATGGTTGGAAATGTTTCTGAGCGGGCTATCCAGATCACGGATATTTTGCGTCAGCAAAAAGAAGCCAGCCACGAGATCGCAAGAAATGTATCGAATGTCGCGGAATCCAATCGCAACACCGACCTGCAGCTCGGCGAAATGCAAACCACGCTCCAGCATTGCAACACCCACTTCAGTGATAATGCAAAGCGCTTCTTCGACGCGGACAGTGACCGGTCATTGGTTGAAATGGCACGGATTGATCATGTTCTCTTCAAAAAGCGGGTCGTCGATACTGTGACCGGACATGACGATTGGGGATCTTCTGTGATGCCTGATCACCATCATTGCCGACTTGGCAAATGGTATGATGGCATCAAAAATGACCGCGTCCGCAACCATCCAGCTTTCAAGGCCCTCGTAGCTCCGCACAAGGAAGTTCATGACGCTGGACATCGGGCGCTTCTGGCGGCGGAGGAAGGCCGCAGGCAGGATGCATTTGACGCGCTCAAAGACTTGGATACGGCGAGTAACGCTGTGTTGGACAAGTTGGTTCTGCTGGCCAAAGCAATGGAAAATGAGCTCCAGGATGCCGAAGCTAGGCGATCTCCACGAAAGGATACGACTGCGGTTACCCAAGCCCGGGTCGATGGCAGAACACAGACTGTTGAAATTGAAAATATCTCCCGCACAGGCGCGGCACTGAAGGGACTGATCGGCGCTGAAAAGGGCATGACTGTGAGCGTGATGATCGATGATCAGGAACGCCTTGGACATGTTGTCTGGACTGATGCCGGGATGACCGGGATTCAATTCTTTGACGATGCGGACTGAGTTCAAATAAACCAACCGAACGACGGCAACGTAAGCTGGTCACCAGATGAAGGAGACCAGCATGCGGATGATTGTGATATGTGGGATGGCGTTGGCGCTGTCGAGCCCGGCTCTTGCGGACCTCGATGTCCGGTTCGATGAGGGGGCGCCAAAAGACCGGTTCACAATTTCTGCGGCTGGCGGCTGCGACCTTGGCCCGATGACCGTGACGATTGACCTTCAGCCCTCCCCGTTCGGTCTCATCTTTGACACGACATCAAGCGGCGTCGGCGTTCAAGTATTTCAGCCGTTCGAAATCACGGATGGCCGAGAGCATCTGACTGCCATCCCATCCGTGAAAGACGGCGACAACAGCATCCAGCTGACTGTCACCAGCCTTGGAAAATCCGAGAAAATTTCCTTCACGATCGACGTCGACGACACCGTACAAAACCGCGAGATCACGGTATCAGATGCCGAAATCACCGGCGCAAAGGTCGTTGCGCTCCGGGACGGCCAACGGTCAGAGGCTGTTTTCGGACCGAATGCAATGGCGAGCGTCAAAATGAACGCCTGCGTCTCCTGAAAACAAAGAAGCCGATGACCGGCACACGGTCATCGGCTTTGTCTTCATAAATCTGGCGCTCTAGTCCGCAATCGTTCCGGCGAGCGCTTTTGAGATCATGTCGCGGGTTTCGGAAATCCCGTAGAGCGCGACAAAAGATCCAAAACGCGGGCCTTTTTCCTGTCCCAACAGCAACTGATAAAGCGCTGAGAACCAGGCAACGGACACACCCGGTCCACCATCTGGTCCCTTTTTTTTGTGATCCTGGTATCGCTCGATCGCCCTTGCTACATCCAGAACCGCGTCCTGGATCGTTGCGCTGTCGGCATCGGCCGGCAGAGCCGCCAGTTTCGCATCCAGTTGCTCAAGTGCCTGACGCTCAGTTTCATCCGGTGTCTTGAAGGACTTGGTCGGTTTCACAAAATCGTCGAAATAACGGATTGCGTAACCAACCAGCGCGTCAAGCTCCGGATGGGTCTCAGCTGTTACGCCTGGCGCATAACGGGAAATGAAGGCCCAAAGCACATCCTTGCTGTCTGCGTTGGATGCGGACACCAAGTTGAGCAACATGGCAAACGGCACCGGCATGTCGATCTTAGGGATGTCGCCGGAGTGAATGTGCCATGCCGGGTTTTGCAGTTTCTGCTCAACCGGCATCTGCTCGTATTTCTGCGCGAACGTATAGTATTCGTCGACCGCCTTCGGGATCACATCGAAATACATCCGCTTCGCCGTGCGCGGTTTCTGAAACATGTAAAGCGCCAGGCTTTCCGTAGGCGCGTAGGTGAGCCATTCATCGATGGACAAACCATTGCCTTTCGACTTGGAGATCTTCTCGCCCTTGTCGTCCAGAAACAGCTCATAGACGTAATGCTCCGGCGGCGTTCCGCCGAGGACCTTACAGATCTTGTCGTAGACCGCCATGTTCGGACCGTGGTCCTTGCCGAACATTTCAAAATCGACGTCAAGCGCCGCCCAGCGCGCACCAAAGTCCGGCTTCCACTGAAGCTTCACGTTGCCGCCAGTGACCGGCACGGTCACGTCCTGGCCGTCTTCATCCTCAAAAGTGATGGTGCCATCCTTGGCATTGACCTCTTTCATCGGGACATAAAGAACCCGACCAGAGGTCGGCGAGATCGGAAGGAACGGCGAGTAGGTCGCCCGGCGTTCTTCGCCAAGCGTTGGCAACATCACATCCATCAGCTTCTGATAGCGTTCTGCAGCCCGCAGAAGAATGTCGTCGAACTTGCCCGACTTGTAGTAGTCGGTCGCACTCGCGAACTCATAATCAAAGCCAAAGGTGTCGAGGAACCGCCGCAGCATGGCGTTGTTATGATGTCCAAAGCTCTCATAGTCGCCGCCGAACGGGTTCGGCACGACAGTGAGCGGCATCTGCAAATACGGCTCCAGCGCGGCTCTGTCCGGAACGTTTTCCGGGATTTTCCGCATGCCGTCCATATCATCGGAGAAGCAGATCAACCGGGTTGGGATCTTGTCTTCGGTCAGTAGGCGGAACGCGGTGCGCACCATCGTCGTGCGGGCAACTTCACCGAAAGTACCGATATGCGGCAGCCCGGACGGGCCGTAACCTGTTTCGAACAGAACCGGTTTTTGCGGATCCCGCTTCTCGATCCGTTTGACCAGTTTTCGCGCTTCTTCGAACGGCCACGCTTTGGACTTGGTGGCCGCCTCGACAAACTCTTGCGAAAGGTCAAGCGGAGGCAGGGATTGATCGGTCATGTTCTTAAGGTCGTTTCAGTTGTTCTTGAGGGAAAAGCTGGCGAAACGGGTCATTCCCCGGGCTTGGCCAGCTTGATGCGGCGCGACACTAGAAAACAGCGGGGCCGCCGTCAATCAATTGTCAAAGGGAACATGCTTGAAGCAGCGGGTTTGAGCAGTTACATCGGGGCAACAGAAATGCCCATTGGTGGCCAAGGAGAATTGAAAAGTGTCAGGACAAGACCCGATCAGCATCGAGGAAGCTCTCATCTATGTGATGGTGATTGTCGCCGCCTCGGACAATTCCATGACCGACAATGAACTGGCAACGATCGGCGACATGATCAAGACACTGCCCGTCTTCAAGGATTACAACCCGAACAATGTCATTCCGGCAGCTCAGCGCTGCGGCGACATTCTGCAGGATGAAAATGGCCTGTCGCTGGTTCTTGAACTCGTCGGCGACATTCTGCCGTCAAAACTCTATGACACCGCCTATGCGCTGGCCGTTGAAGTTGCGGCAGCCGATCTTCACGTCGAAAAGGAAGAGCTGCGGATCCTCCAGTTGCTGCGCGACCGTTTCAGCCTGGACAAACTGACCGTCGCAGCAATTGAGCGCGGCGCCATCGCCCGCCACCGCACGGCCTGATCAGAGGGTATCGATCCTTGCGTGCCATGCCACGGCGCTGGTTCTACTGGTTGACCGGATCGGTCTTTAGCGCGGTCATGCTGGTCCTCGGCCTGCAGGTATTATCGGGCCTCGATGATTTTGACCTTTCGGCTTACGAGGCCAGGTCGGTTTCGTTTCGCCATCAGGACACACAAATCTCCGGGACCCTGCACCTGCCCGGCGTGCAGGGCGCTCCTGTCATACTGCTGGTCCATGGCGACGGACCGCAGGACCGGTACTCGGGCGGCGGATACCTGCCGCTCATAAAGGCCTTTCTGGAGAGTGGCATCGCCGTTTACTCCTGGGACAAGCCAGGCGTTGGCGACAGTCAAGGCAATTGGCTGGACCATTCCATGAGTGACAGGGCTGACCTTGCGAAGGCGGCCCTTCTTCAATTGAAAACACTTCCCGACCTGTCACTGTCTTCATTTGGCTTTCTGGGGTTCTCTCAGGCCGGATGGGTGCTGCCTAACCTCGCTCAGGAAAGCGAACCAACCGATTTTCTGGTCCTCGTTGGAGGTGCCGTCGATTGGCAGCGCCAGGGGCAATATTACACACGGCAAAGACTGGCTGCTAACGGCGCTTCTGCAGAGGCAATCAAAAGCGAACTGGATCGCCAAGCCTCTCAGAACGAACAGTATCTGGGCCCAGAGGCGGCTTACGCCGATTACCTTGCCGCTCAAGACACAACCACTCCGATGCCGGAGGATCGGTTTCACTTCGTCAAAAAGAACTGGCGTTCAAACTCCACAGAAACGCTGATGACGGCCAGAAAACCGATGTTCATCATTCATGGCAGCGACGACCTAAACGTTGATCCCAACTACAATTCTCAGACCTACCGGCAAATTCTGGAAAGCCAGCACCCAGCCAATCGGTTCGAGATCATCGACGGTGCCAGTCATGGCTTGTTGCGCTCTGACTTGTTTAACTACCAGCGCCCGGACCAAATGCCTTTTTGGGTCGAGTGGGCCTTTTTGGCTTTGGGGCGTGAGGCCTTTACGCCGGGAGCACTCGACCTCATCGCCAACTGGGTTCATGACCAGTCGCATTCTGCAAGCGTGACGGTGCGCTAGTTTGGGTCAAGGTTCAGGGTGCATTAAACAAACTCCGCCTGGCAGCCCAAATCGTTCCAAATTGAATTAATAGCTTTACCCGCCCCTAACCGGGAGGCCGCTAAGACCCGATCAGAGCCGAAAAGGCCAAGGGGCATCATGCGGAGATGGGGATGAACAAGCCTTCACAAGGCTATCAGGCGACTGTGCGCTATCCGTTAAGGCGCCATCAGCAGCAAGTTGCCCTTAGGCACCCCGCTCAAGCCCACCGCCTCAATCGGCAGGTGTCCCGCAACAAAGCTCAGAAGAAAGCCCACTGGGGTGTGCGGATGCTGATCGCCTTTGTTGGCTGGATCTTTGGCGTCACCGCCGTGTCGCTGGTGATGTTCGCCGAGTATCATTATCCGCTGGCCAAAAACCGGGACCCGGATCTTTTTGCGCTCGTCCTTGGAACCGGTTTTGCCGGACATGCGATCTATGCTGTCATGGCGATCCTGGCCGTTGCCCTGCTCACCGCATTCAACCGACGGAAATGGATCTTGTGGGTCCTGATCGGTTTTGCGGGCGGCCTCTACAGTGTCTGAAAGAGCCGGAGCCCAACCTAGTTGAGGCTGCGGATCGTATCTGGAAGGTCCAGCGAGAAGGCGGGCACTTCAACCTGGAAGGTCGTGCCGTCTGGGCGCTCCATTTCGTATGATCCGGCCATGATCCCGGAGTCGGTCGCAAGCGGGCAATAAGAGGAATACTCGTAGGTCTCCCCCGGCTCGATCACAGGCTGCTCACCAACCACACCTTCACCGCGCACCTCTTCTAGCCGGCCGAGCGCGTCCGTTATCATCCAATACCGGCTCTTGAGCTGTACAGGCTTGTCACCACCATTGTGGATCTCAACAAGATAGGCCCAGATAAACTCCTGGTCTTCCGGCTTCGACTCATCGTCCAGATAATAAGGCTCTACGGAGACTTCGATATTGTCGGTTATGGCGCGGTAACTGCCAGACACGATTGTTCCTTTTATCATTCCGGCCGAGTGACCGAGTTGCATGTGGCTTATAGGGCGATTGACGCAACCGTGAAAGAGTGTGCCTTGTGAAATCGGACCGGATTTCGCATTAACGCCCAAACAATCCTTCGTAAAGCCGCTTCTACATGTTTGATGCCCGCCTTCGACCAATGATCGATCCGCCCCTGAATGCAATCGGGGTACGGCTGGCCAATGCCGGCATCAGCGCCAATATGGTGACAGTGTCCGGTTTTTGCTTGGGGTTTCTGGCTGCTGTCTCGATTGCTTTTGGATATTTCCTGGCAGGCTTTGTTCTGATCGCTCTTAACCGGCTGTTTGACGGATTGGATGGTGCGGTTGCGCGCGCCAGCCAGAAAACGGATCTTGGCGGCTATCTGGACATCACGCTCGACTTCTTTTTCTACGGCGCAATTCCACTCGCCTTCGCAATTCAGGCTCCAGAGACCAATGCACTGCCCGCAGCGGCTCTGCTTGCAAGTTTTTATGCCAACGGCTCGGCGTTCCTTGCCTTTGCCATAATGGCGGAAAAACGCAACCTTTCGACCAGCCACCAGGGGGCCAAGTCGCTCTACTACATTGGCGGCTTGGCGGAAGGCACCGAAACGATCGGCCTCTTCTTGCTGATGGCACTTCTACCAGCCTGGTTCCCTGTCCTTGCCTGGGCGTTTGCCGGCGTTTGCCTTGTGTCAGCCAGTGCACGCGTCCTGATCGGCCTCCGCGCCTTGAAAGATCACTGATTAACCTGCCATACCACTTAGGTCCGACCATTCAGATCCAGGTGTTCTCGCAGAATTGCCAGAATGTTTGCGCGGCGCGGGACCGCGGAGCCTTGTCGATCCGGGCCAGGATTATCGACCTTGGCGCAGTCGGGGTGAGCGGCAAGACTTTCACGCCAACCGGCTCAGACGGAAGAGCCAGTTTTGCAATGATCGACACCCCAAGGCCAGCCTTGACCAGTGCCAGGATCGAATTCACCTGCAATATGGTGTGCGCCACTTTCGGTGTCTGTCCGGCAGCTGCGAACCATTTCTCAACCAACGGCGCGCTCCCGCCTTTGGTCAGGATAAAGGGATCGTGGCAAAGGTCCTCCGCCCGCACCGTTGACCTTACCGACAACGGATGATCTTCGCGGACCAGGGCGACCAGCTCGTCCGAAACGAGCGGGAGAATGTCCAGATCCTCTTTATGGGGATCCGCCAAGATCGCCGCATCCACACCTCCGCTGCGTAAAACCGTTTCAAGGTCTGCGTCCGGGAACTCCAGGATCTCAACGTCAATACCGGGAAATTTCCGGCCAAACGCGCCAATTAGCCTTGGGAGAATATGGAAGGAGGCGGACGATCCAAAGGACCCGAGACGGACGGTCCCGATCTTGTCTCGTCGGACATCCTGTAAATGGCGGAGCGCTTTGTCTTGCAGAAGATCGGCCTGACGGGCAAATGCCGCCAAGGCTTGCCCTTCTTCGGTCAACCCGAGTGGCCGGGCCCCGCGGATGAGCAAATCCAGTCCAAACCGTTTTTCCAGCTGGGCAATGCCCTTGCTGACAGCCGGTTGAGATATGCCTAGGGCCCTTGCAGCCTCCGAAACACTTCCCGTTTCCTCGATGATACGAAGAGCCCGGACCATAGCGAGAGGAAGATCTTGAGAATCTGACGGCAAAAATATAATCTCAAGTTATTTTCTTATACCGATATATACCTCTATTCGGCCTTCCAGCACAATTACTGTCTGGACAACATCATGCCCCTGGAAACCTGGCTCGCCTTCGTCGCCGCCTCTCTCATCCTGACCATGACACCTGGTCCTAGCATCCTATTGGGTATGGTTCATGCCTTGCAGTTCGGGACGAAACGCACGCTCTATACTGCCCTCGGAGATATCTCCGCCAACATGATCCAGATGCTGCTGGTCGCAGCAGGCCTGGGCATCATCATCGCCAACTCGGCAGTAGCGTTTCAGGCCATCAAATGGGCCGGTGTCGGTGTGCTGATCTTTATGGCCGTCAAAATGTGGCGGTCAGCAACAACTCTACCTGACGCAGCAACACCAGATCGGTCGTCCTACCCAACGCGGCTTTATGCGAGCGGCTTTGCGGTTGCGTTTGGCAACCCGAAGGCACTGATCTTTTTCACCGCCTTCTTTCCGCAATTCATAGATCCGACGGCGCCGGTCCTGCCCCAGTTGTCGATCATGTGCCCAACCATGGCCGCACTCGATTTTGCGTTTGTGATGCTTTATGCGGCCGGTGCCAAACAGTGTCTCGGTTTCCTGAGACAACATCCAAGACTTCTGAACCGGACCGCGGGCGGCACCTTGCTGACGGCAGCCGGAATTCTGGCAACGACGCGTTAGATCAGGATGTCAGGGGCTGATCTCTTCAGCAATCAGCGGCAACAATCCGGGAAAACGAGTATCGATCTCCTCCCTGCGCAATGCGGCGGCTCTGGAATTGCCCCGATCGACTTGCCGGATCAAGCCCGCTTCTCGCAACACCCGGAAATGGTGCGTCACTGTGGCCTTGCTGACTGGAAGCTGGAAGGAGGCACAGGTCCGCTCCGTGCCCGTGTCCGCCTGGGCCAATTCCCGGATCACGCGGCGCCGATGTGGATCTGCCAAGGCGGTGAGGACCTTTCCCAAGTCCAGGTCGACCGGCTCCAGATTGTCGTCCTTCTCTCCCATCTCATCCCTCATGCACCACTCGATAGGTAAGGCTTGCATCTTACCTTTTATTCACCTAGGTACGAAATGCATCATACCTAAGGAGATCTCCATGTCCAACCCTGACTTCGCGCTTCCGCACCCCGACATCGATGAAACCGGTCCTTATGCGCTGGTCGGTCAAGCTCGCGCACGGCCCGGTTCTGCTGAAGAACTGGAACAGGCACTTGTCGCGCTCGTCGCCCCGACACGGGAAGAGACAGGCGCTCTTCAATATCACGTGCATCGCGACCGGGCCGACCCGGATCTCTTTGTCTTCTATGAAGCCTGGGCGTCTCTGGCAGACCTAAAGGAACACCTCCAGATGCCGTACATTCAACAATTCCTTGCAGGCCATCAGGAGCTTATTGACGGAGAGATGCAAGTCACCTGGCTCAAAATGGCCAGTCCTTATCCGGGAGCCTGATAATAGTTGAACTGGCAGACTATATCGCCGCCAATGCCTTTCCGACGTCCTCAAGAAGATCCTGCGGGTCTTCCAGACCAACAGAAAGGCGCAGGATGCCGTCGGTAATGCCGAGCTCGGCGCGGGCTTCCTCACCGATCGACTGGTGGGTGGTCGTTGCCGGGTGGGTGATCAGGCTTTTGGCATCACCGAGGTTGTTGGAGATCCGGATCAGGTCCAGCGCATTCACAAACCGGAACGCAGCCTCCTTGCCGCCCTCTATTTCAAGCGCCACCATCGTCGAACCACCGCGCATCTGACGCTTGGCGATCTCGGCTTGCGGGTGATCGTCCCGCCCCGGGTAAATCAAGCGTTTCACCTTGGACTGACCTGCCAGGAAGTCCGCAATCTGTCCGGCACTGTTCGTCTGCTGCGCCACGCGCAGCGGCAAGGTCTCAAGCCCCTTCAAGAGCACCCAGGCACTGAACGGGCTCATGTGCGGGCCGGTGTGCTTGACAAACGGCATCACCTCTTCGGTGATCCATTCTTCATCGGACAAAACAACACCGCCGAGACAGCGCCCCTGCCCGTCAATATGCTTGGTGGCAGAGTATATCACCACATCCGCGCCCAGGCTCAGAGGAGACTGGTACATCGGCGTTGCGAACACGTTGTCGACGATCAGGCGCGCACCTACCGACTTTGCAATTTCCGCGACCGCGGCAATATCGATGACTTCCAGGGTCGGATTGGTTGGGCTTTCCAGAAATAGCGCCTTGGTATTCGGCTTGACGGCCGCTTTCCACTGCTCGATGTCCGTCCCATCAACCAGCGTGCTCTCAACACCAAAACGCGGCAGCAGGGTCTCGCAGATGTAGCGGCACGAGCCGAAAAGGGCCTTCGCAGCAACCACATGATCCCCTGCCTTGACCGACGCCATCAGGGCAAGATTGACTGCGGCCATGCCGCTGGCGGTTGCCCGCGCAGCTTCCGCGCCTTCCAGCATCTTGATACGGTCTTCGAACATCGCAACGGTTGGGTTGGCATACCTCGAATAGACAAACCCCGGATCTTCGCCATTGAACCGCGCTTCGGCTGCTTCCGCGCTGTCGTACACAAAACCCTGTGTCAGGAACATCGCCTCGGACGTCTCGCCGAAAGGTGAGCGGGTGGTGCCGCCATGAACGAGTGCGGTTGCAGGGCGCCAGTTGGTTCCGGCGGTGTTCTTGGTGTCAGTCATGTCGATGTTCGCTCCAAACGAAAAAACCCCAGCCTCAAGACCGGGGTTTGCACCTCCGGCCTTTTTAGCGACTTGTTTAACGTGGCTGCAAGCCGGCCGGCCCAAATCACCACGAGGTGGCTCTCACTTAAGCGAAAATGGGCTTTCGGTCAATCTACCTCCCCCTTTTCCTGAGATTGGCCAGAAAGAGAGTTGGCGGGGCCAGCCGCATCCGTTAAGGACGTTAGACGACGATTGCAGGATGAATTGATGAACGTATCAGCGGACCAAAGCACCACAGGCAGCGCATTGATCGCAGCGAGCGGAATTTTGCCCGAGCGGGTCATTCAGGCGATGTTCGCAGCGCAGGAGATTTCCGCCGCGCAGCCCCCTGTCAAAGGTCAAATTCAGCCTGCGAGCCTCGATCTGCGCCTTGGAACCGTTGCTTACCGGGTGCGCGCAAGTTTTCTGCCCGGTCCGGACATCAAGGTGGCGGACCGCTTGGAGCAGCTGAAGCTTCATACCATCGATCTTCAGGACGGGGCCGTTCTAGAAACCGGGTGCGTCTACATTGTTCCCTTGCAGGAAAACCTGGCGCTGCGGCCCGACATTTCGGCAACGGCCAATCCAAAAAGCTCCACCGGGCGTCTTGATGTGTTCACCCGCGTGATTACGGACAATGGCCAGGCATTCGACACCATTCCAGCCGGCTATACCGGCCCGCTCTATGCCGAGATTTCGCCGCTCACGTTCCCGATCCTGGTGCGTTCGGGTTCCCGCCTCAGTCAGATTCGCTTCCGGCGGGGGCAATCGCTGATACCGGACGCTGATCTTGAAGGCATCCACAAATCAGAAACCCTGATGAGCGGCGGCAATGAACGGATCGGCGGCGGTGTCCAGCTGTCCATTGATCTCGAAGGCGATGGCCCGGGCAGCCTGATCGGTTACCGCGCCAAGCATCATTCAGGGCTGATTGATGTTGATCTGGTTGGCGCGCAAGACCCGCTTGATTTCTGGGAACCGATCTATCGCCGTCAGAATGCTGAACTGATCCTTGATCCGGACGCTTTCTATATACTCGTCAGCCAGGAAGCCGTTCACGTCCCGCCAGACTATGCCGCAGAAATGGTGCCCTTCGATCCACTGGTCGGTGAATTCCGGGTGCATTATGCCGGTTTCTTCGATCCCGGCTTCGGCCATGCAGGCGCTGGCGGTGTTGGCTCACGCGCGGTTCTGGAAGTCCGGTCGCACGACGTGCCCTTCATCGTCGAACATGGCCAGACTATCGGCCGCCTTGTCTACGAGCATATGGCCGAACGCCCGGCCACACTCTACGGTGAGGGCATCGGGTCCAACTATCAGGGCCAGGCCTTGAAGCTCTCCAAGCATTTCAAGGCATCCGCTTGAACCCGGAATGCCCTTGAAGACCATCACCCGCGAATACGAAGGCTTTCTGGAAGACCGGAAGTCCCGGTTCCTGGCCTTTTTGGTGCCCATTGAGCAGTTCGAAGTCCGGTTGGAGGAGCTGCGCAAGGAGCACCGCAAAGCCAATCATATCGTAACCGCGCACCGGCGGCTTTTGGAGGATGACCGGGTAGAAGAGAGCGGAAAGGACGATGGCGAACCAGCCGGCACGTCCGGCATGCCGACCTTGCGCGTCCTGCAGGGCGCAGACCTGATCAATTGTGCGGTGCTGATCGTAAGGTATTTCGGCGGTACGAAGCTGGGCGGCGGAGGCCTTGCCCGCGCCTATTCAGGCGCTGCCCAAGACGCAATTGCAAATGCCGATTTGGTGCCGTTTCAAAAACTCTCCCGAAAAAAGTTCAGCGCAGACTTTGCATTGAGTTCGGAGTTGGAACGAAAAATCACCGGCCTCGGACTGGACGTGGTCTCGCGCAACTACACGGAAACCGGAGTGGTCCTGATCGTTGAAGGGCCGGAGGATCTCCTGGATGCCCTTGACGGCACCGCGGACGGTTAGAACTCCAAGCCCAAGCCGCGGTCTGCTGCCACGATCGTTATCGCCAGACGATCGATAAGATCGCTTTCTCACGCGCGCGGCGCTACCTTGGCAAGAACAGAGGATCAGCATCCGTTTTCTGGAGTGGAGTAAAGGGCTTGTTTTCAGCGACGAAACGATCTCTGGCCTTGACTGCCATGCTGCTATTCGTCCCTTTTCTCCTTGCTGCACTGTGGATTACCCTCTTTCAAGCCGGACCTAACCGGCACATTTCCGGTGGGCCAGAAGCCAGCCCTTTGGAGCGGAAAGTCGGTCAACTGATCATGGTTGGGTTTAGCGGCACCAGCCCATTGGATCCGGGTGTCATGGCTGTCAGCGGCCAACTTGAAAGTGGCCGCATCGGCGGCGTTATGCTGCTTGGCCGCAACATTCAAACACCCGACCAGCTGACCACCTTGACCCGCCACCTTGCCGATCAAGGTTCCGTGTCTTCTATCTTTATCGCAGTTGATCAGGAAGGCGGCCAGGTGCAGCGTCTCGCCCCTCTTGGCGATCCCATGACCTGGAGCGCGGCGAAGAACCTTCCAACCGCCACAGACAATTGTGCACCTCGCAAGGTCCGCGCTTATTATGCCCGCCGGGCCGCCCAACTTGGCGCCTACAACATCAACGTCAACTTCGGCCCCGTCGTTGATGTGGACCTCAACCCGGACAATCCGATTATCGGCAAGAAAAAGCGGAGTTTTTCCGCTGACCCGGCCACCGTTACCAATTGTGCTGCAGGTTTTATCGCCGCTCATCAGGCCGCCGGAATTGCAACAGCGCTGAAGCACTTTCCAGGACACGGATCTTCAACGACGGACAGCCACACCAGTTTGCCGGTGATCAGCCAGTCCTGGCGCGAGCTTGAACTGGAGCCTTATCGCGCGCTCAGGCAGCAGGACCGGGTGGACATCGTGATGATGGGCCATCTGGTTCACCCGCGCTTTTCCGACACACCTGAAACACCAGCCTCTCTTTCGAAAAAGGGGATCGCGGAGGCCAGAACCCTCGCCGGCAAGGATGTCGTCATCATCACGGACGATCTGGAGATGGATGCAGTCTCTGATCGGTTTTCGATCGAAGACGCAGCGGTGCAAGCGATCGCCGCCGGGAATGATATTGTGCTTTTTTCCAGTTTTGACCGTGGTGACCCAGAACTCGGTGACCGGGTCAACGCCGCCATTGTAGCCGCCGTTGCGGATGGCCGGATCAGTGAAGCCCAGGTTGATCAGGCTGCCGCACGGGTCGCCGCCTTAAAACACCGCCTCCACCGGTTTCGGGTGGGCGTTGTGCCAGATCCGCAGTCTGCAAGACTGGGTCCTAGACCGGAGAACACACCACTCTTCTACGCCGCAGCAACTACGATTTTGCCGTCTGCTCCCGCATCTCCTTAAGCTCGGCCCGCAAGGCTTTCACTTCTTCCAAAATGAGCCCCGTTTCATCATGAATCGCCTGGCGGTTGGCGTCGGCTTCCGCTTCATGCTCCTCCTGCATGGCGGAGACGATGATACCGATGAAGAGGTTCAGAACCGTGAAAGCCGTGCACAGGATGAACGGCACGAAGAAGATCCAGGAGAGTGGATAGACTTCCATGACCGGCCGGACGATCCCCATCGACCAGCTTTCCAGCGTCATGATCTGGAAAAGCGTATAGAGCGATGCGCCAAGATCACCGAACCATTCGGGAAACGATGCGCCAAAGAGTTTGGTCGCCATCACCCCGAACACATAGAACACCAGCGCCATCAGAACGACGATGGACCCCATGCCCGGCAAGGCGGCAATCAACCCGCCAATAACCCGCCGCAGAGACGGAACAACGGAAATCAGGCGCAGAACACGCAGGATACGGAGTGAGCGGAGGACTGAGAGCGTGCCGCTGGACGGCAACAATGCGATTGCTACGATGAAAAAATCAAAGAGGCTCCAGGGATCTTTGAAAAAGCGTAAGCCATGCGCAAACAGACGCAGCGCGATTTCGATCACGAATATGCCGAGGATTGTCTGGTCGATTGCAATCAAAACCGACCCGAACCGGTCCATGACGAACGGGCTTGTTTCCAGTCCGAGCGTGACCGCATTCACGACGATGATCGCGATGATCCAGTATTCCCACGTGCGTGAGGTAACCAGGGCTTTGATTTTTTCCCGCATAGTCTGTTCCGGAGCCTGAAATATTCCAAAGGCGCTGCGCCGCGCGGAACATGGAGGTTCGGGCCGGTCTTGGCAAGATGGCAGCGGGCGGGATAACACAATTCCACCGCTTGACAGTTCGCCGGACTGGGCGCACTAAGGACGGGCTCAAGCGGGTGTAGCTCAATGGTAGAGCAGAAGCTTCCCAAGCTTAAGACGAGGGTTCGATTCCCTTCACCCGCTCCAGTGATCTCAAAGCCTTGACTCCCCGCACCAGGCGCGCACTTGCCGCAACATGACTTTATGTCGTGATAGTAACTTTGTGTTTTTATTCTGAACGCGGCGGGCCTTTGAATATCTATTACTGATCACCTGCCTCTTTTTGAAGCAGACAATGATCACTTTTCTGCCGCAGCGTTAGACAGAACCTGCCTGCCGTGTCAGTCTACTCCGATAGTATAAGCAAGGAGGGGGAGACAATGACGGACACAAGTCACAAAAAGATGCTCGATCCAGACCCAAGGGTTTGGGATTTCGAGACGGAATACGAACTGGGACAAGACAATATCCGTCCGCTTGGGCTGGACATCCACAATCCGGTTTTCATCGTCTCAGGCATTCTGATCCTGGGCTTCGTTATTGCAGCGCTTGCCAATCAGGAGGCTGCCGCAGCTTTCTTTGGTTGGCTACGCCCTTGGCTGACGAGCACGTTCGACTGGTTCCTGGTGCTGTCGGTCAACGCGATCACCCTTTTCTGCCTGGCGCTGATCGTACTGCCGGTCGGCAAGGTCAGGATTGGCGGCAAGGACGCCAAACCCGACTATTCCTATGCGGGCTGGATCGCCATGATGTTTGCAGCAGGCATCGGTATTGGCCTGCTTTTCTTCGGGGTACTAGAGCCTGTCTATTATAACTTCTCCGAAAACGGCGGCGCGCGGCCGCTTGGCATCGACATCACCCAACCCGGCAACGAATACATTGGCATCGTCGGCACAATTCACCATTGGGGGCTCGAAGGTTGGGCCGTCTACGCGGCCGTCGGGCTGTCGCTGGCAATCTTCGCCTATAACCTCAACCTGCCATTGACCTTGCGGTCAGCGTTTTTCCCTCTGCTCGGGGAGAAGGTGTGGGGGTTCTGGGGTCATGTCATCGACACACTCGCGGTATTCGCGACGCTGTTTGGCCTGACCACGTCACTCGGCTTAGGCGCACAACAAGTTGCAGCCGGTTTGAACGAGGTCTTCGGCATTGCACCGTCGCCAACGCTTACCGTTCTTATCATCGTCGGCATCACACTGATCGCGCTCGGGTCCGTGCTGCTCGGCATGGATGCAGGCGTGAAGCGGCTGTCTGAAATCAACATGATCATGGCCGTCGGCCTATTTCTCTTTGTCGTCATCGTGACCGGGATCGGTGCAGCCTTCTCGCGGTACTTCAGCGTGATGGTCGACTACGTGACCCTTCTTCCCGCGCTCTCCAATCCGTTTGGCCGTGAAGACACCAGTTACTTCCATGGCTGGACAACCTTTTACTGGGCCTGGTGGATTGCCTGGTCGCCCTTCGTCGGCATGTTCATTGCCCGTATTTCGCGCGGCCGAACGGTAAGGGAGTTTGTCCTGTGCGCCCTGATCGCCCCGACTGCGGTCTGTGCACTTTGGATGTCCACATTCGGCGGCGCTGCGATCGACATGCTGAATGCGGGCGGTGCAGAAGGTGTACGGGCCACGGTCATCGATAGCTACGCACCGGAAGGCGCGCTCTTCGGTTTCTTGAAGGAGCTTCCGCTTTACAGCATCGTGGCACCGATCTCGCTCGTTCTCATTGTGATCTTCTTTGTCACTTCGTCGGACTCCGGTTCCCTTGTGATCGACACGATCACAGCCGGCGGCAAGCTGGACGCACCTGTTGTTCAGCGCGTTTGGTGGTGCACACTCGAAGGTCTGGTGGCCATAGCCCTGCTTTTGGGCGGTGGACTGAACGCACTTCAGGGGGCGGCGGTCTCCATGGGCATCCCGTTCACGATGGTCGTCCTGGTCATGTGCTATTGCCTATGGCTGGCGCTGCGGTCCGAGCAGCGCAAGCTTTAGGACCCGCTTTGAACGCCCCCGATCCGTTCGGGGGCGTTCACCACCCTATCAAAGGCCGTCCTTGGACCTCTTGTTCACGCGTTAACCCCGGACAACATAGACAGAGCATTTTGCATGCGCGACGACGTGGCTTGCGGTGGTACCAAGCAGGTAATCCTGAACACGTGGGTTGGCTGATTCCATCACGATAAGGTCCACGTTCCGCTCATCTGCGAGCTTCACGATCTGCCGGTGTACCGCGCCTAGACGGACAACTGTCTCCAGTTCGATCCCCTCTGCAGGATGCTGCTCAACGAAACTCTTCAGCTGCTTTTCCCAGTAGGAAGCGGAATCCCGAATGTTGAGGTTCCGTTCCATTTCAGGCGCGATGGTCGCCACAAGAAGCTTTGCCTGCCTGCGCCGTGCCATGGCCATGGCTTCTTCATAAGCGGTGACGTTCAACTGCACATGGCGCAGATTGACCGGGCAGAGGATCAATGAAGTATCGCTGGGCATAACATCCCTTTCCATCCAGGACGGCGGATAACGGTCAATTGTTTGACCAAAAAGATCTTACTCCAATCGAATTGCGACCAACAATAGCTCCCTTGTCGCCGGAAATCGCCGCCAGCACAGAGACCTGGTGCCATTGCCTCCCGTTTGGTGTCCGGTTTTCTTGGTTGGACATGGCGGCGCGTGCTGCTTGAACACAAAGACACCGGCATTCTACGTACAGCGCCCAAAAAAAACGCCCTGCCTCTTCTCTCCACCAGCGAAATGTGTCAACTTATATTGACACTCATATATGGTGGATTCCAATGTCAGCACCCTTTCCCTTCTCAGCCATTGTCGCCCAAGAGGACATGAAAAAGGCCTTGCTGATGGCAGCCGTGGAGCCACTCTTGGGTGGTGTCCTGATTTTTGGTGATCGTGGAACCGGCAAATCGACAGCCGTCCGCGCACTCGCTGAACTGTTGCCCAAAATTGACACCCGCGCAGGCTGCCGGTTCAATTGTTCACCGGACCACCCGCAGGCCGCCTGCCCGGTTTGCACCCCCGCAGATGGCAAGAAGCCGCCCAAGAAAGTGCAGATCCGCACCCCCATGATCGATTTGCCGCTCGGCGCGACAGAAGACCGGATTTGCGGTGCTCTGGATCTTGAAAAGGCGTTGGTTGCGGGCGAAAAGGACTTCGAACCTGGGCTTTTGGCAGCGGCCAACCAAGGCTTTCTCTACATCGATGAAGTCAATCTTCTTGAAGATCATCTGGTTGATCTTCTTCTTGATGCTGCGGCCTCCGGCGTCAATGTGGTGGAGCGGGAAGGCCTCAGCATTCGGCACGCCGCCCGCTTCGCGCTGGTTGGAAGCGGCAATCCGGAAGAAGGCGATCTGCGACCGCAGCTGCTCGACCGGTTTGGCCTCAGTGTCGAGATCCGCACAATCAACGATCTCCAGCAACGCATCGAGGTGATCCGCCGCCGCGACGCTTTTGAAGCCGACCCGGCTGCATTTGTGGCGAAGTGGTCCCGCAAGGATGCCGCCATCCGGAACAAAGTGGTCAAGGCCCGAAAGATCCTGCGTCAGGTCGATATTCCGGATGATGTCCTGTCGCGGATGTCTCAACTGTGCATGAGCCTTGGGATTGACGGGATGCGCGGCGAGCTGACCCTTATGCGGGCCTGCCGGGCAAGCGCAGCCCTCGCCGGACGTCTGGCGGTGACCTGGACAGATGTTTCTGACATTTCGCCAATGGTTCTGTGCCACCGGTTGCGGCGGGATCCGCTTGATGATGCCGGAAGCGCTCCGCGAATTGAACGCGCTGTAGCTGCTGTGAGCGCCGAGGCCGCCGCCGCAACAGAGGCAGCGCATGGATGATGTCCGGTCCATGCAGGCCTTTGACGCCGCAAGACCAGAACTTGCCCCGAATACGTGGCAGGACGCCCTTCTTGCAGCACAGGTCCTTAAAGTCGGCAGTGCAAGACTAGGCGGCCTTTGGCTGAAGGCACGCGCAGGCGGTGTTCGTGATGCATTTCTTAATCACCTTGCCGCGCTGCTGGGCCAGGACAAACCCTGGGTCCGCGTTCCCTCATCCGTTTCCCTGCAGGGCCTGACCGGCAGCGTGGACATTCCGGCAACCGCCCTCGCCGGGCGTGTCATCACCCAGCCCGGGCTTCTCGCAAAGGCCGATCACGGCGTCCTTCTCATCCCGATGGCGGAGCGTGTGGAAGCCCCTGTTGCGGCCCTGATCGGCGAGACAATGGATCGCCGCGCCTGCCCAAAGGCTGGCCGTCCGGCCGACAGTGCTGCCCAAGACACCGCAGACTTTCTGGTGATCGCGGTTGATGAAGGGGCAGACCCCGAAGAACAACTCCCCAAAGCGCTGGGAGACCGGCTCGGGCTCATGATTGACCTCAATGCAATCCCTTGGAGTGAGGTCGCGTCACATTCACCCGACGTGGAGCTTACCTCCACCGTCACTGCTGCCGACGTGATCATCAGTGACGAATTGATCGGCCTTCTGTCCCGTCTGGCGTTTGCCGCGGGCGTTTCTTCGCTGCGAACCTTGAAACACCTCTCAAGGCTCTGCCAAACGCTTGCAGCGTTGGAGGAGCGAAGCACCGTTTCAGAGGCAGATGCCCTCACCGCAGTCCGCTTGTGCCTTGGGCTGTCCCTCGCCGCGCAACCAAACGATCCGGTCGAAGAAAACCAGGCACAGCCTGAGGACAATGGCCAATCTGACCGACAGGATGCTGGCCACAAACAGGACGGGGAAAACCAGGATAAGGATACGCCCGCAACTTCTGAGCAGGACCTTTCCGCGCTTTCAGAACTTTTGGCGGCTGTCGAAGCCGGCACAATCGACGGTCTTCCCGAGTTTTTGGCCGACGCCACTAAATCCTCGCCCCGGGCCCGATCCGGAAAGTCCGGTGCGGTTCGCAAAGACGCCGGCCGCGGCCGGCCGGTTTCAACCTCTCGCATGCCACCCCGTCCGGATGCCCGTCCCAACATTCTTGCGACCTTGCGTGCGGCCGCTCCCTGGCAACTCATCCGGAACCGCAACCGGGACTTTCTGGCAGCAAAACTGGAACGCTCGATCACCGCTCCACCGCGCCGCAAACCGCGCACGTTGATCACGCGCGACGATTACCGTTATCAGCGCCTGCGTCACGAGACGCCATCGACTGCGATATTCGTCGTTGATGCCTCCGGCTCAACAGCTTTGGAGCGTCTTGGCGAAACCAAAGGCGCCATCGAGCAGTTGCTTTCCAGGTGTTATGTGCGCCGCGATGAAGTGGCAATGATTGCTTTTCGCGGCACCCAAGCAGAAACCCTTTTGTCACCGACACGCTCGCTGGTCATGGCAAAGCGAAAACTTGCCGGACTTCCTGGCGGAGGTCCGACACCACTGGCGGCCGGTCTGGAACGGGGCCTGGAGCTCGCGCTCAGTGTCCGGCGGCAAGGAAGCACACCGGTACTGGTCCTCATGACGGACGGGCGGGGCAACATTGCGCTGGATGGCACGCCAGACCGAACCCGGGCAGCTGAACAAGTGCACGGTCTTGCAGAACAGTGCCGTGCGCATGAGATCCGGGCAATTTGTATCGACATCGCCCGCCGTCCGCGGGAATCCGTTTCCACTCTGGCCAGCACCATGGGCGCAGATCTGCATATTTTGCGGCATGCCGATTCCCGTGCCATGTCCGATCTCGTCAACGCTTCGCTTGAGGAGGCGCACAGCTGATGGCGGATCGTGATTGGCTCAACTGGGACCGGGACGGGCAAGACTGGCCTTATAGTGAGGCCAGCCAGTTTGTAGAGGCAAGCGGTTACCGGTGGCATGTCCAATTATTAGGTCAAGAAGCGGCACCGGCGTTTCTTTTGATCCATGGGACCGGGGCAGCCTCTTTCTCCTGGCGTAATCTAATCCCCTTTCTGGAAAACGACTATCGGCTGATCGTCCTGGATTTGCCGTGCCATGGCTTCACCCGGCCGACGGAAAGCCCGGACCTCTCACTTGAAGGCATGACGACAGCCATTCGTGGATTGTTGCACCATCTGGACTTGAAACCGCAATTTTTCTTAGGGCATTCGGCCGGGTCGGTTATCGGGATATCTCTGGTCAACGCAACGCGTCATGCAAAACACACGCAGGACCCAACGCCGCAGATTTTCAGTGTCAATGGAGCCTTGAAGCCGATCCGCGGCAACCGGATCCTGTCGCCAATGGCCAAGGCGCTGTTTGCCAATCCCTTATCGGCGTCCATGTTTTCTTTGCTCGCAAAGTCGACACCGCTTGGCAACAACCTCTTGAGCGCAACCGGGTCCCGGATCGATCCGCTGGGTGATGCGATCTACCAACGCCTCCTTGGATCTTCCGGCCATGTTCGCGGGGCTCTTGGGATGATGGCTTCCTGGGATCTGTCGCATCTGAACGCCATGCTTCAGCGATTGAGCGCACCGCTTCATCTATATGCGGCTGAAGACGACCCGATGGTGCCGCCCTCCAGCTCAAGAAAAGCCGCAGCGCTCGCCCCGAACGGGCATCTGCAGCTCACGCCGACCGGTGGCCATCTTGTGCACGAGAGCCATCCAAAAGATGTCGCAAGCTGGATGACTGAGGCCCTGCAGGCCGCCAAGACCAACGGCGCAGATGCTGCATGAGCAAGGATCAATAGACAACCAGGGAATGGAGAGGTGGCAACGGAGACGCTCCCAAAAACCGTGTTGCTCACACTTGGACGGCTTCCAAAGTCGCTGGAACTCGCCCGGGCCCTGAAAGGTGCGGGCTGCCGGGTTCTGGTGGCCGATCCATTTGCGTGGCATTTGAGCCGGCCGTCAAATGCGGTCGACAAATGTTATCAGACACCACCGCCAGCGACGCAGCAATCCGAGTATCTCGATGCCCTGCTCACCATCATAAAGGCAGAAAACGTCGATCTGGTTGTTCCCGTTTCCGAAGAAGCCCTTCATGTCAGCCTGCTGGCGCCGCGGCTCCCGGAAAGAACCCGGCTCTTCACCAATCCGCATGGCGTGCTGTGGGACCTTAACGACAAATACCTCTTCAATCGCTTGGCGCAATCCGCGGGCTTGCCGGCCCCCGAGACCCATCTTGCCACCGATCCTGAGGCTGCCAGACTGGTGCGGACCACGCCGTGTGTGTTCAAACCTCGCATCGGATGCTCCGGGCAGAAGATGCAAATGCTGGCACCGGACACTGTTCCGGAAGAACTTTTGAGCGATCCTGATGCCATCGTTCAAAAGCGGGTTTTTGGCCGCGAACTCAGCACCTTGACCCTGTGCCAGGACGGCAAGATCCTGGCACATGTGACCTATGAAGGCCTTGTCTTCTCAGGCACGGTTGCGGTTTGTTTTCAACGTGTCGAAGATGCGCCGCAAGTGGCGCAATGGGTCGCCGATTTCGTCGCTGCAAACAGCTACTCCTACTTTTTGGCGTTCGACTTTATTATCGACCAGACCGGAACGCCCTGGCCACTGGAATGCAATCCGCGGCTGACGAGCGGCATTCATTTCATGGAGCATGAGGATCTGGCAGCTGCGGTGTCCGATCCAGACAATGCGCCGCCGGTCCGTTTGAAGCCGAAAAAGCGTTTTCAAGAAGGCCACACAACGCTGTTGCAAGTCTACGGCAGTGTTCTGGAGCCAAAACAGATGGCACGCCGCGCCGGTGCCATGGTCACATCGCGGGATGTGCTTTGGTCTGGATCCGATCCCTTTCCGTTTCCGATGATGACGTTCTCGTCCTGGCCCGTGCTGAAACAGGTTTTGTTTGGCGGGAAAACCTTTGGTGAAGCTGCAACGCTCGACATTGCCTGGCCTGCCGGGATTTCTGGGGCAGAAGCGGTGGGAGAAGCTCGCGTTCCCCAGTCAGCCAGCACGCAACAGACGGTCAGCCCCGCCGATACGGTCAACGCCCATGAGACTTGAGCCGCACATAGATTTGCTCCGCAGGGCGCGTCGTGAGGCGCGCGACCGGTCGCACGGCATCCGCGTTTTCAGGCAGAAAGTCGAACTCACGTGTCAGGCGGGCAAGAATGAGCGCGCTTTCGACGGCCGCAAAACCGGCCCCAACACAGGTGTGCGGCCCGGCTCCAAAGGGAATGTAGGCCCCTTGCACGACCTCTTGCTCCCTTGGCGGCAGGAAGCGATCCGGATCGAAACGGTCCGGATCAGGCCAGTAATCTCCATGACGCTGCAAGGTCCAGGGCGAGATCATCAAAAGCGCGCCCTTGCGCACTTTGTACTTGCCGATACGGGTGCCTTGCATCGCGACCCGCGGCAAAAACGTGATTGGCGGGTAAAGCCGCAAGGTTTCGCGAAAGACAGCGCGCGTATAGCCCAGCGCGCGGGTCGCCTCAAAGGTGAGAGCATCACCGTCCGTGGTCTCGTCGACTTCCGCCCGCAGCCGGCGCAAGACATCCGGACACATCGCCAAGAGATAAAACGCCCAGGTCAGGGCGCTCGCTGTCGTTTCATGACCTGCAAGAAAAAAGACCCCCAGCTGATCGATGAGTTCATCGCGCGTGAACGGCTCGCCCGTTTCGCTATCGCGCGCAGAAATAACTGCGCTGGCGATATCATCATATTTCCCGGCATCCGGGCCCATATGCGTATCGATCAAGCTCCCAAGGTGGTGCCGGATCCGCTTGCAAGCCACCAGAACCTCGTCGCTTTGCGGAACATCGGCCCAGGCCGGATCGGTGATCAATCGCCATATTTTCACCTGTGCCACACCACGTTCAAATACGGCGAAGTCGTCAAAGACGTCCCGCGAAATTCCGGTGTCGAGCGAGGTCGAAAATACCGTTCGGCAAATGATATCGGCTGTGAGTTCGCTCATGATCCGGTCAAGCGACAGAACCTCATCGCGGGCTGCGCTCTCCTTCAAACGGGCGACATAGTCATCGACCGCCCCGACCATTGCGCCAAAGGCATGGGTCAGACGCATTTTGGAAAACGCCGGATCGATCATGGCCCGTTGGCGGCGCCATTTCGCTCCATCGGAGACAAAGATGGAATCACCAATGAGCGGCTCCAGTGCACCGACCATCAGATCGCTTTTCGGAAAGATTCCTTCCGGGTCGAGCAGGATCTGCCGCACAAGCTCCGGGTCGTTGAAGAGTTTGATGGACCGGCGCGAGTAGCCCAGTTCTCCAGCAGCCATGGAAAACGCTGCCCCCGGCAACAGGCTGAGAAGATCTCCATCGCCGTGCCAGACGGTGCGCAGCAGCGCCAAAACTGGCGGCAGCCGCGACGGGCGCGGTGGAATGTATGTCTCAACAGCTGCCATCAACATGTCCCTTCTTCCGCATTTCGAATGCTTCGATCAAAGAGCCAAGCCCATGACCGAACATGATCTTTTTGTCGTATTGATCGCCATACACATCACAACCGGTGCGCCGGGACTGATCGGTTTCTGGATCCCGGTCTTGGCCCAAAAGGGCGGCGAGCGTCACAAGTGGTGGGGCAAGATCTTCTCGGTCCTGATGCTGATCACAGGCACGGTGGCCATGATGATGGCAACCTTGACCCTCCTTTACCCCATGCCGACGCATCCGCATCTCGTTGATCACCCGGAGTTCTCCGATCCCGTTCTGGTGCAGGGCATATTTGGCTGGATGATGTTTTATCTCGGGCTCTTGACCGTAAACCTCACTTGGTACGGCTGGCGCTGCGCGGTCAACAAGCGGGATCAGCGGCAGAACCAGACTGCGCTCAACTGGGGTCTTCAAGCGGCCCTGCTTGCTGCATCCGCCAATTGCGCCGTTCAAGGGGTCTTGATTTCCCAGCCGATGATGATCGGGATTTCCATGGTCGGATTTGCGACCGTCGCGACGAATGTCTGGTTTCTTGTGAAGTCCGACCCGTCTCCGATCGAGTGGCTGCTGGAACATATCAAAGCAATCGTCGGCACCGGCATCTCGGTCTACACCGCGTTTTTCGCTTTCGGCGCCGTCCGCCTGATGCCGGAACTGGCCCTGGCACCCGGGCTCTGGGCCATTCCACTCGTTACGGGTCTCGCTCTCATCTTCTACCATCGGCACAAAGTTACCCAGCGCTTCACTCAACGAACAGCCAGACCGCGTCAAAGACGGTCCATGGACCTCGATGCAGCGGAATAATCCGCCAGGGCCCTTCTCTCTTGCGGAGAAAAGTGTAAACTAAATTTGACACATGTGAAGGTCTGGCCTTCATATCAGCTGTGGCCAAGGCACACGCTCACAACCCGGAGATCCGGGGGAGAGCCAAAGCGGACCTTCCGGTGAGAGGTTTGCAGGAACGGGAGTTCTGGCGTGAATGTTGTCCAGGGATTTGGGTTTCCAAAGCCGCAACCAATCGGGTCTACACGACCGCATGCGGCCGTTATTGGCGCAGGAATAGGCGGTTTGGCGGCTGGTGCTCTGCTTGGCGCGAAAGGGTACAGGGTTACAATCTTCGATCCGCTCGATAAACCGGGTGGCCGGGCTTATGCCTTTGAGCAGGACGGCTTTACTCTTGATGCCGGCCCAACCATCATCACCGCTCCATGGCTGTTCGAGCAGCTCTGGGAAGCCTGCGGCGGGAAACTGTCAGACGATATTGACATCCGCCCGAACATTCCCTTCTACAAGATCCGGTTCCCGGACGGCACATTCTTCACATACTCGGCCGACAAAGACGCGATGGAAGCGGAAATCGCCAAGATTGAGCCGGATGACGTCAAGGGCTACCGCTCTTTCATGGCGGAAAGCAAAGAGATTTACGAATACGCTTTTCTGGAACTCGCGGACAAGCCGTTTCACAGCCTGCCCTTTACACTGAGCACATTTGCAAAGTTGATCCGGCTTGGCGGCTATCGGTCCGTCTATAATGTGGTGTCCAAGCACTTCAAGAATGATCGTCTGCGGTCCGTGTTTTCCTTCCATCCGCTGCTTATCGGCGGGAACCCGTTCACCACCACTTCCTTCTATTGTCTCATTGCTCACCTGGAGAGCAAACACGGGGTGCATTATGCCATGGGCGGCACAAATGCCCTGGCGCGCGGCATTGCAAGTCTCGTCACCAGGAACGGAGGACAGATCCGGTATGGGGAGACGGTCGATACGATCCTGACATCCGGACGGCACGCTACAGGGGTGCGCCTGTCCTCTGGGGAAACCGTGCCAGCGGACATTGTCGTTTCTAACTCCGACCCGGCAACAACCTATTCAAGGCTTTTGAAGGACCTACCGCGCCGGCGTTGGTCCGACGGGAAGCTTGGCCGGCAGGACTACTCAATGGGCTTGTTCGTCTGGTACTTCGGGACCGATCGCCGGTATGACGATGTCGGACACCACACCATGCTGTTCGGTCCCCGCTACAAAGGGCTGCTGAAGGACATTTTCAAGAACAAGGTGCTTGCAGAGGATTTCAGCCTTTACCTGCACCGCCCTTCTGCAAACGATCCATCCGTCGCGCCTGACGGCTGCGATGCCTATTATGTGTTGAGCCCTGTTCCAAATCTGAAAGGCGATGCGGATTGGGAAACTGTCGCTGAGCAGTACCGGGCCAAGATTGCCGCAGAACTTGAGGCAACTCTGCTTCCGGATCTTTCCAAGCACATTGTGAGCTCCCGTATCTCGACGCCGCTTGATTTCCGGGACCGGCTTCTGTCCTGGCAGGGCGCCGCCTTCTCGCTTCAACCGAACCTTTTCCAAAGTGCCTGGTTCCGGCCGCATAACAAAAGCGAGGAGCTGGACAACCTCTTCCTGTGCGGTGCCGGAACACATCCTGGCGCCGGTCTTCCAGGTGTTGTTTGTTCTGCCAAGATCGTTGCTGAGCTTGCCCCGGATCCGTCAAACCTAACGGCGGCGCATGCCGGGACGGAGGCATCTGTATGAGCGACATTACACCGGACAATCTGGAGAGTTTCGTGCCGTTCGCGACCAACACCAGCAGACAAAGGGCCAGAGCAGCACAGGCATCCGTTTCTGCAAGTCATCAGGCGGATCTGAGGGAATGCGCCGCAGCGATCCGAAAAGGATCAAAATCGTTTCACCTCGCCTCCCTGATATTACCTGCGGAAACCCGAAAGGCAGCCTTGTCGCTCTATGCCTTTTGCAGGCACTCCGATGATCTGATCGATGATCCACGTGCTGATCGAACAGCCCTTGATCAGCTGAAAGACCGCCTTGATCTTGTCTATCGCGGAACGCCCGCGCCCTACGCCTGTGACCGGGCATTTGCCAGAACTGTTCAGACGTATGGAATACCGAAATGCGTTCCGGAGGCCTTGCTGGACGGGTTTGCGATGGACCTTGGTGACCGGCACTACAAAACCATTGCGGAAGTCAAGGATTACGCCACCTGTGTTGCTGCAACGGTCGGCCTGATGATGTCGCTTGTCATGCGGACAGGCGACAAGGACGCCCTTGCAAGAGCCGCCGATCTCGGGATTGCGATGCAATTGACGAACATTGCCCGAGATGTCGGAGAAGACGCCCGGAATGGACGCTTGTATCTCCCGGAAGACTGGATGCGCGACGCTGGCCTTGATCCGGAGGCTTTTCTCGCCTCTCCGGAGTTTTCGCCGGAGCTCCGCGAAGTCGTTGTGCGGCTGTTGGCAGAAGCTGCCCATCACTATGAACTGGGCCATGCCGGGATTAGCGCACTGCCGGAAAACTGCCGCCATGCGATCCGGACGGCGGCTCTGGTTTATCAGGAAATCGGGACTGAAATCGCACTCAACAATTATGACAGCGTCACACGCCGCGCTCACACCCGGAAGATCAAAAAGCTTAGTCTTCTGCTAAAGGCCCGGCTGACCCAATTGGAACAGTCCAATACGGCACATTTCGATATACAACGTCCGGCTGATCCGTCTGCCGCGCACCTGGTTTCTGCTTGTGCAAACTCGTTCGAAACACATGCCAGACTGCAAAAAGCTGCACTCGCAAGCGATGCTGATGACAGCAACATGGAGTGGGTCCTCGGTGTCATGATCAAGCTGCAAGCAGAAAGCCGTGCACATCACAGATCCCAGAAGCTGGCGATGCAACGACGGCCTCAGAACCGTTTCTAGCGGGGTACTGCGGCTCTATCGACTGGTTCTGCGGGGCATCCGGAACGGCAGCATCATCCTGACAACGGGATTTGCCAATCGATTGCAGTCGAGAGTCTCATGCACCATTGCAAGCTGGTCGCCATTGACCATCGTTTCGACAAGGGAACGCCGGTAAAAGGGAGCGTCCTCCAGCTTCATGGATAGGCGAGGTGTGCCACCGGGATCGCACGCAATGCCGCCCTTCACCCCCCAGGAACCAACAGGCAGCATCTGGCGGTCTGGCGGCGCAAAATGACGTTCTTCCGCTTCACTAGAAAACACGACACCCAGGGTTCGGCGGGTTCCGCTTCTCAAAACCGCATCATACAGGATCGTCGTCGCCTGATCGCCTGACGGCCCGCGAGCCCAGTCCCAGTGCTCGAAATCCTCTTCCAGAACACGGTCGCCAAAATTGAAATCGTGATAGGCCTCTCCCTGCCAGCCGCCATCGGGCAGATGGTTGCTTTCAACAGTTACACGCGCCCGCGGGAACACCGGCCACCAGATGTGATGGCCCTCCGGATCCAGATCGAAAACGCGGTCGTTCTGGATTTGCGGCTCGAGGCGGATCCGGCCGGACATACGCGATGGCATGAGCCGATGCCCTGGCCACGGCAGGGCAGTTTCGTCGAACACGATCTCAAGCCCACCGTCGACGTAAACAATCGAACTGCCGCCGATTTGCATGCTGTTTTGTGTTTGGACGAGGTCTCTCTCCCCCCGCTCCGTCATGGACCAGCTGTTCCGGTCCCTGCCGTAGAGCGCAACATTCAGGGCCACGTGATTTTGTGGCTTTCCCCGCCCGGACCAATGGTAATAAGGGGAAAAGACGGACCCGATGAACGCAATTACCGTAAGGGCGTAGCGCCCGCAGTCGCTGGTCGCGTCGATATACCACCAGCAATAGCCACCGGCTGGGACCTGCCGGTCGAAGGATGGTCTGTGAGAAGAGTTTCCGCCGCGATCTTGCCCGACAGAAGCGCCATCGGCACGCCCGGACCCGGATGCACACTGCCCCCTGCGAGATAAAGTCCCTTCAGAGGGCTCCGCGCGCCCTGCCGTTGAAACGATGCCATCCAACCGTGGGATGGCTGACCGTAAAGCCCGCCCCCCGTTGCTGGAAACAGCTGCTCGAACGTGTCCGGCGCCGTGACCACTTGAGCCGTCGGGTCCCGCCGAAGCACCAATCCATTCGCCGCCATACGGCGGTCCATCGCTGTCAGACATTGGTTCAACTCTTGTTCAGTGTAGTCATGCCGGTCGCCATCTGGCGGCAGGTTCGTCAGACAATAAATCCGTTCAAACGGATCCGAGGTTGCGCTCCCTTTCCGGTCCCCGTCCGCAGTCCTGTCCTGGGCGCACACATAAACTGTCGGGTCCCTCGGCGCTTCGCCGCGGTCAAAAACGGCATCAAACTCGGCCCTGTAGTTTTCGGAAAAGAAGACAGTATGATGGGCCAATGGCACGCCGTCGGGCTCCGCAAGTCCACACACGACAAGTGCAGATTGGGATCGCGCGGTCTTCGCCCCTGCCCGTTTTTTCGCGTTGCTGCGGCCTAAAAGCCTGAGCAACGCTGCGGCGTCTCCGTTGAAGACAACCTGACCGGCCGGGATAAACTCGCTGCTCTCCAGCTTAACGCCTGAGACGGACCGCCCATCTGGATTGGAGACAATTTCGGCGACCTTCGCGCCGTACCGGAACTCGGCGCCGAGGCCCACCGCAAGATCAGCGAATTTGCGAGCAACTGCGTGCATGCCGCCCTGCGGGATCCAGACGCCTTCCTGTTCCACATGCGCAACGAGCATCAACGTTGCCGGCGCCAGATAGGGCGAAGATCCGCAGTAGGTTGCGTACCGTCCGAACAGCTGCCGCAGCCGTTCGTCGGAAAAATAGTCCCCGAGGACAGACCAAAGGGATGAAAAGGGCTTCAACGCAAATAGCGCACCGGGTTTTGAAAGGCCTACCCGCCGGGACAAGGTGATTGGATTGGGACGAGTCGCATCGATAAACGTGTCTTTCAGAAGTTCAAAGACCCGGCGGCTGTCCCGCGCGAAGGCCTGATAGCCGTCGGCGTCGCGCTGTCCTGCAAAATCCCTGATGGCCCGGACGCTGTCTGCAACATTGGCATGAAGGTCGAGGCAAGCGCCGCCGTCCCAGTAATGCCGGGCAATCACACCCGCCGTTTCCATTGGGATTTCACGGTCCAGCGTTGTCCCGCAAGCCTCTAGCAAGCTGTCAAAAGCCCATTTCATCGTCAGAACAGTCGGACCGGCATCGAAGGTCCGGCCACCTGCAGAAACGTGGCGCATTTTTCCACCCGGCGCGGCGGCCGCTTCCACAACAGTGACCTGACGGCCAGCAGCGGATAAACGCAGCGCAGCAGCCAAACCGCCCATACCGGCGCCAACAACGACCACTCTTTGCTCGGTTATGGCTGATGCCATTCGTGTTCCTTCAAGTTGACATTCGCCCTTAATGTGTCACTCTTAGTTGACACTATACCGTCAATTTTTGTGGACATCCACGTTAAATAGAGGAATGGCTCCATGGACCTGTCGGACCGCATCGAAACAGGGATGCAAACTGCCATCCGCTACGCCACTGCGAATGGATGCCCGCAAAAGCTTGGAAACGCCCTCAAATATGCTGTCTTTCCGGGCGGTGCTCGCATTAGGCCCCGTCTCTGCCTCGCCGTCTCCCTGGCGTGCGGTGACAAGGACCCACGCGTTGCCAATGCCTGCGCAACGGCGATTGAACTTTTGCACTGTGCGTCTCTGGTTCACGACGATCTACCCTGTTTCGACAACGCGGCAACCAGGCGTGGCAAGCCCTCCGTCCACAAGGAATATGGCGAGGAAATTGCCCTTCTGGTCGGTGACGGTCTGATCGTGACAGCCTTTGAAACTCTGGCCCGCGAGACCCTTCATGCGCCCGAACTGACGGCACGCCTTGTCGCCACGATTGCCAATGCAGTCGGCTCTCCTTACGGGATCGTTGCCGGTCAGGCTTGGGAGAGCGAGGAGAAAATCAACATCACTGCCTATCACCGCGCGAAAACAGCCTCGCTGTTTACCGGCGCCGTGTCAGCCGGTGCCCTGTCCTCAAGTGGCAATCCGCTCGACTGGTATGCGCTGGCAGATGCCCTTGGTGCGGCCTATCAAGTGGCTGACGATCTTTATGACGCGATGGACGACACGGACAGCATGGGCAAACCTGCAGGCCAGGACGCCGAAAACGGGCGCCCAAACCTGGTGGCCGAGTTGGGCGTTCAAGGCGCCTTGAAAAAACTGCAGGAACTGGTCGAAACAGCGGCCGATAGCATTCCAGACTGCGAGGGCGCTGATCTGCTCAGCGCCATGATCCACAAGGAAGCCAAACGTCTCATGCCGGCCAAATTGGCCGCCAGCGCCGCCTGACAATGTCGGATTGGACAGAGACGGCGCCCGGGGCCAACGCGCCACAACAGGGAAGACCATCCAGTCGGTCTATGACCAGTTTGAATGCACTTCGTGTGCGCTATCGCCTATGGCGCAACCGATTGATCGGATCGGCAACGTTCCGCAGCAAAATCGCGCGGTTTCCAGGGACGCGATGGATCGCGCAGAAGAAATCGAATGATCTTTTCAAACTGATCAACGGTTTTGTCTTCAGTCAGGTTTTGAGTTCCTGCGTGTCGCTTGGCGTGCTTGAAAGGCTAAAGGATACGGTTGCAAGCTCTGAAGCCCTTGCAAAAGACTGCGGGCTTCAGCCAGGCCGGATGCAATTGCTGCTGGAGCAGGCTGAACGTCTGAAGCTTGTCAAAAATGTTGAAGGGAATTCTTGGGTTTTGGACGATGCTGGCGCCGTGGTTGCAGCCGACCCCGGACTGCATGCCATGATCCGGCATCACGCCCTATTCTACCGGGACCTTGCAGATCCGTCCGCTCTTCTAAAGGCATCTTATCAAGATACAGAACTCAAGAAATACTGGGCCTATGCGCACGCGCAGGACCCTGCGGATATCGGGACCGACATAACCCAGCCCTATTCTGAACTGATGCGCAGCAGCCAGGAGATGCTCGCCGACTGTATCCTCGCAGCTCATGATTTTTCTCAGTACCCGGCGGTTCTGGATGTTGGCGGCGGCGAAGGCGCATTCCTGGCAGCAATTGGCAAGGCCTGTCCGGACACACGCCTACACCTCTTTGATCTGCCATCGGTCACGGACCTTGCGAAAATGCATCTTGCAAGAGAAAACCTTGCCGACCGGACCGAGGTTCACGGCGGTGATTTTGCAAGGGATCCAATCCCGGACAATGCCGAGTGCGTCAGCCTGGTCAGGATCCTGTGTGACCACGATGATGGGCGTGTGAAACAGATTTTGGCGAATCTGCATCGTTCCTTGAAGCCCGGCACAAAAGTCATGATCGCCGAGGCTATGGCGGGAAACAGCGCAGGCGCTGAGCTCGCAGCTGTCTACTTCAGCCTTTATTTCCTTGCTATGGGGTCCGGTCGCTGCCGAAGCGATGCCGCCATAAAAGATCTTCTTTTGGGCGCAGGTTTCAAAAATCCACGTACCAAACCAACGCCCAATCCTTTGCTGGCAACGCTCGTTTTAGCAGAAAGATAACGGTGCAGGTCTGCTCGGTCCGGCCGTTCTAAACACTCTCCTTGTCAGCAAATGTGTAAATTTTAATTGACACTCAAATGCGTCAATTTACAATGACACTCACACGCCGCCAAACCCACGAGAGGGAGGCACTCATGGAAACCACGGCAATCGTCTTTGAGGATCCCGGCAAGCTCCAGGTCAAACGACTTGGGCTCACGGAACCAAGTGACTTTGATGTGGTTGTCGAAACCATGGTGAGCGGCGTTTCCACCGGCACGGAAAAAATGCTGTTCGACGGCACCATGCCGGCTTTCCCCGGAATGAGATATCCCTTGGTCCCAGGCTACGAGTCTGTTGCCAGAGTTGTCGGCGCAGGCCCCTTGTCTGGCCGCACAGTCGGCGAAACGGTCTTCATTCCAGGCGCATCCTGTTTTGAAGGTGCTGCCGGGTTGTTCGGCGCGACCGCCAACCGGCTGGTCCTTCCAGGTGTCCGCACCATCCAGATCTCGGAAGACTTTTCCGAAGACGCCGTATTGCTCGCCCTCGCCGCCACCGCCCATCACGCTCTGATTCGCGCAGAAAGCCCAGTGGACCTGATCATTGGCCATGGCGTCCTTGGCCGGCTCATGGCACGGCTCGCCTGTGCACTTGGCCAAGAGCCGCCGATCGTTACGGAAACCTGTCCGGACCGAATGCATGGTGCCGATGATTATGACGTTCTTGCCCCCAACGATGCACGGGCGTCGAAACCGTTCGACACAATCATCGACGCCAGCGGCAATCAGGACGCGCTTGATCCGGCCATCAGCCGGCTAACAAAGGGCGGTACGCTGGTACTTGCTGGCTTTTACGGTGAACGGGTGAGTTTTGCATTCCCCGCCGCCTTTATGCGGGAAATCTCGGTCCTGCTGTCCGCCGAATTCAAACCAGATGACCTTCAGGCGGTTGTTGATCTTGTGGATTCCGGCCGGTTGTCTCTTGGCGGGCTCGTGACACATCACGCGGCCCCGTCCGACGCGGCAAAGGCCTATCGGACCGCCTTCGATGATCCGGCCTGCCTGAAAATGGTTATCGACTGGAGGAAAGCTGCATGATCCTGGAAAACCCAACAGGCCGGCATTACCAAATGCAGGACTTCCTCAGGGACGAGGCAGCCATTGAACCCGATGCGCCGGCAACCGGGCCTGTCACCAAGGAAACGCAGATCATTGCCATCTATGGCAAGGGTGGCATTGGCAAGAGCTTCACGCTCGCCAACCTCTCCTACATGCTGGCACAGCTTGGCAAAAAAGTGCTTCTGATCGGCTGTGATCCCAAAAGCGACACCACCTCTTTGTTGTTCGGCGGACGCGCCTGCCCAACGATTATTCAGACGGCCTCTGCGGCCAAGGAAGCCGGCAGCGAAGTAACCGTCTCCGATGTCTGCTTCAAACGTGATGGTGTTTTTGCCATGGAGCTCGGCGGACCCGAAGTTGGCCGGGGCTGCGGCGGCCGGGGCATCATCCACGGCTTTGAAACACTAGAAAAACTCGGGTTCCACGACTGGGATTTTGACTACGTTCTTCTTGATTTCCTGGGCGATGTGGTGTGTGGCGGTTTCGGACTGCCGATCGCGCGTGACATGTGCCAGAAAGTGGTGGTGGTCGGATCCAACGACCTGCAATCCCTCTATGTGGCAAACAACGTTTGTTCCGCCGTCCAGTACTTCCGCAAGCTCGGCGGCAATGTTGGCGTTGCCGGACTTGTCGTGAACAAGGATGACGGAACCGGCGAAGCACAGGCATTTGCAGAATCCGTCGGTATTCCGGTTCTGGCCTCAATACCGCAAGACGAAGACATCCGGCGGAAAAGCGCGAACTATCAGATCATCGGCAAGCCGGGCGGTGTTTGGGCGCCACTCTTTGAAGCCCTGTCGATCAATCTCGCCGAAGCGCCGCCGGTCCTTCCCAAACCTCTCGACCAGGATGGGCTGCTCGGCCTGTTCGACGCCAGCGAGACCGGTGCGGACTTTGTTTTGACACCGGCGACCCCGGAAGACATGTGCGCCGCAGGTGCGCTCAACAAACCATCTCTGGAAGTGATTTACGACACCGTTTGAGGACCGATCCGCGACATGGACACCTACTCCAAATCTCATGATCCCGACCCAGTTGGAGGCGCCACAGTTTCCGACCGGCCGGTGATGGATTTGGCGGATGACCAACCCGCCGTCGGCGGCTGCCATGGCGGGCAAGAGCTTTCAAAAGCTGCGGCCAGAAGCGCTGGAAATGACGCCTTGATGGACCGGCTGGAAACCGACTATCCGAAGGGCCCTCACGATCAGCCGCAGTCCATGTGTCCGGCCTTTGGTTCACTGCGCGTCGGCCTGCGCATGCGCCGGACAGCAACCATTTTGTCCGGGTCTGCATGCTGTGTTTACGGGCTGACTTTCACTTCGCATTTTTATGGCGCGAAACGCTCAGTCGGCTATGTGCCATTCAATTCCGAGACTTTGGTCACCGGCAAACTCTTTGAAGACATCGTTGAAGCGGTTCATGCCATGGCGGACCCGGCAAAATACGATGCCATCGTGGTCACAAACCTCTGTGTCCCGACCGCCTCCGGTGTGCCGCTGCAAATGCTGCCGAAGGAAATCAACGGTGTCCGGATCGTTGGCATTGACGTTCCTGGGTTTGGCGTTCCGACCCATGCCGAAGCCAAGGACGTGCTCTCGGGTGCAATGCTCGCCTATGCCCGCCAGGAAGCGCTGGAGGGGCCGGTTCTGGCACCCCGCGACGGCGTCAAGGACAAGCCGACTGTGACCCTCGTCGGGGAAATGTTCCCGGCCGATCCGGTAGTCATCGGCAACATTTTGGAACCAATGGGCTTGGCAGCCGGGCCAACCGTGCCTGTGCGCGAGTGGCGTGAGCTCTATGCTGCGCTTGATTGTGCCGCCGTTGCAGCCATTCACCCCTTCTATACCTCCGCGTTCCGGGAGTTTCAGGCGGCGGGCCGCGCTATTGTCGGCTCTGCACCTGTTGGACTTGAAGGCACCGATGTCTGGCTCACAGCCATCGGCGAGAGCTGCGGTGTGGCTGCTGCCAAGACAGATATCAGCCGGAACGCGATGCGCGGTGCCATCACGGCCATGTTGAGCGAGAACCGGATCGACGGCCGGATTACCCTGTCCGGATATGAGGGCTCTGAACTTCTGGTCGGCCGGTTGCTGGTCGAACTGGGAGCTGACCTTCGGTATGTCGGGACGGCCTGTCCAAAAACGCCCTACAGCGCAGCGGATGCAGAATGGCTTGAATCCAAAGGTGTGACAGTCCAGTTCCGAGCTTCTTTAGAGCAGGACCTCGCTGCGTTTGAAGAATTTGATCCTGATTTGGCGATCGGTACGACCCCTGTCGTTCAGAAAGCCAAAGAGCGGGCAACGCCCGCGCTTTACTTCACCAATCTGATTTCCGCCCGCCCGTTGATGGGCCCCGCCGGAACGGCTTCGCTCCCAAGCGTGATTTCAACGGCCATCGCCAACAAGGACCGCTTCCTGAAAATGCAGGACTTCTTTGACGGCGTCGGTCAGGGGGATACCGCCGGGATCTGGCAGGACACTCCGAAGGACCACAGCGGTTACCGCGCGAAATATGCCAAGTCTGTCGCGAAATCCCGCAATGCGGTCGACAACGGGGAGAGCGTTGGATGCTGATCCTCGATCACGATAGAGCTGGCGGCTACTGGGGCAGCGTTTATGCCTTCACGGCCATCAAGGGCTTGCAGGTGATCATCGACGGACCTGTCGGCTGCGAAAACCTGCCGGTGACCTCCGTTCTTCACTATACGGATGCCCTGCCTCCGCACGAACTGCCCATTGTGGTCAGTGGCCTCGCCGAAGAAGAACTCGGCCAACATGGCACGGAAGGTGCCATGAAACGTGCCCGTGATGCACTCGATCCGGACCTTCCAGCTGTTGTTGTGACGGGCTCCATTGCGGAAATGATCGGCGGCGGGGTCACACCGGAAGGCTCCAATATCAAACGCTTTTTGCCGCGCACGATCGATGAGGATCAATGGCAAAGTGCCGACAGAGCGCTGAAATGGCTCTGGACGGAGTTTGGCCCGAAACGGGTTCCAAAGCCCCGGAAGCGCAAAGATGGCGCCAAGCCCCGGGTGAACATCATCGGCCCGATTTACGGCACCTACAACATGCCTTCAGACCTGCATGAAGTCCGCCGTCTTGTGGAAGGTCTCGGAGCGGAGATCAATATGATCTTCCCGCTCAGCAGTCATGTGGAAGACATCCGCAAACTCGCCGATGCGGACGCCAATATCTGCCTCTACCGGGAGTTCGGCCGGTTGTTGTGTGAAACCCTCGAGCGGCCCTACCTCCAAGCCCCGATCGGCATACACTCCAGCACCGCTTTCCTGCGCAAACTGGGCGATATCCTGGACCTCGATCCGGAGCCGTTCATTGAGCGCGAAAAACATACGACGCTGAAACCGCTTTGGGATCTGTGGCGCTCCGTGACGCAGGACTTCTTCGCCACAGCCAATTTCGCAGTGGTTGCCAATGAGACCTACGTCCGCGGGATCCAGAACTTCCTTGAAGAGGAAATGGGCCTTCCCTGTGCCTTCGCCGTTGCGCGAAAGGCCGGGTCGAAGACCGACAATGCCGAAGTCGCGGAACTGACGGCAAGCACCCCACCCATGGTGATGTTCGGATCGTTCAACGAGCGCATGTACATGGCAGAAGCCGGTGCGCGCGGAAAATTCATCCAGCTTTCCTATCCTGGCGCCATTGTTCGCCGTCATACCGGCACACCCGTCATGGGATACTCCGGAGCTTGCTGGTTGATCCAGGAAGTCTGCAACGCGCTTTTCGACATGCTGTTCGAGATCCTGCCCAAGGCCAGTGAGCTTGATGCCATCGAAGCGACGGCGGCCAAGGCTCATTCTCAAATGCCCTGGCATCCAGATGCTCAAGCCGCGCTTGAACGCCGCGTCAATCAAGAGCCCGTTCTGGTTCGCATTTCCGCAGCCAAACGTTTGCGTGAGGCCGCCGAACAGCGCGCCCGGCAGACTGGAGCTTCGGAAGTCACCCTTGATGACCTGGAGCAGGTCTCCGGCAAGGAGGGCGTGCCTGCATGACCCTTTTCTTTTTCAACACCCCACTGGCCACCCGGGAGGAAGACAGATGATTTCCACCACCCATAGCGAAGCGGTCTGCAGCCGCCGCCATCAGGAACGCGAATCCCAACGCCTCTTGATGAAGCGTCTGTTTCTCGTGGTGTTTCCATTCTGCCTCATGTCCACCGTCCTCGGCCGCCTCGGCCGCGTCTTGGGCGCCCATGAAGGCACGACACAATCTGCATACGCCGAAGCCAAGGCCTCGGCATACGCCGCATTGGGATACGCGTTTCACGCATGATCCCAACGCCTTTTGCTGCTGCTTTGGCATCGGCAATTGCTCAGTGAGCCCTTCCAACCGGCTTGACTGGGACCCCGCCGCGAGGGTTCTGCGCGGTAACCGCCGAAAGGCAAGTAGTGGAGGTCATGCGAATGGCTTCGGACAAGGAGACCCTTACAGGTCTTAGCCGTGAGGAAGCACAGGAGTTTCACCGGCTCTTTGTGAAGTTTGCGATCGCAATGTCGCTTGCACCCTTCCTCGCCCACATTTCGATGTGGCTCTACAAACCGTGGCTCTGACGAGCTCACACCAGACAAGGATCTGAAGACATGTGGAAAATGTGGCTTTTGTTCGATCCGCGCCGGGTGCTCGTTCTTCTGACGGTCTTCCTGTTCAGCCTTGCAGTTTTGATTCATTTCATTCTGCTCAGCACCGAAAGGTACAACTGGCTGGAACAGCAAGCATCGTTAAGCGACGGCAACGCGCATATCGAAATGCTCCTACCGGAGGGTTCGTCAGCTTTGGTCTGACGAACGCATACGGTTCAACATCATCGGTGGCGGAGGCTGCGTATTGGCCGGCGCCTGGACGACGGTCAGCACTCTCCGCCACCAAGCCTTGCTTTCAATGATTAGCCGCAGCACGCGCATTGGCAAAACGCGGCTAAGGAGGACTCTATGGCTTTGCTCAGCTTCGAAAGGAAGTACCGCGTACGCGGGGGCACACTGATCGGCGGTGACTTGTTCGATTTCTGGGTGGGCCCATTTTATGTCGGTTTTTTTGGAATTACCGGCGCGTTTTTTACATTTCTTGGCACCGCCCTGATTGTTTATGGCGCTGCAATCGGCCCAACCTGGAACATCTGGCAGATCTCGATCGCCCCGCCTGACATCTCCTATGGGCTTGCCTTGGCACCGCTTAAGGAAGGCGGCCTCTGGCAGATCATAACCATTTGCGCATTGGGGTCTTTCGGGTCCTGGGCTTTGCGCGAAGTCGAAATTTGCCGCAAGCTTGGCATGGGCTATCACGTGCCCTTCGCTTTCTCCTTCGCGATCTTTGCCTACGCCACTCTGGTCGTCTTCCGGCCACTGCTGCTGGGCGCTTGGGGACATGGATTTCCATACGGGATTTTCAGTCACCTCGACTGGGTCTCCAACGTCGGCTACCAATATCTCCACTTCCACTACAATCCCGCACACATGATCGCCGTGACGTTCTTCTTCACGACGACACTCGCCCTGTCCTTGCACGGCGGCCTGATTTTGTCGGCGGCCAATCCGGGCGAGTCCATGGAAGGCGGCGGCAAGCAGGCGGAAGTGAAAACGCCGGAATATGAAGACACCTTTTTCCGCGACATCATCGGCTACTCCATCGGGACCCTCGGAATTCACCGCCTCGGACTGATCCTTGCGCTGAATGCCGGTTTTTGGAGCGCCGTCTGCATCGTCATCAGCGGGCCGTTCTGGAACCAGGGCTGGCCGCAATGGTGGAACTGGTGGCTGAACCTGCCGATCTGGAGCTGAGGACACGACAATGACCCAATATCAAAACATCCTCACCATCATTCAGGTCAGCGGCCCGGCCGAAGAGGGCATGCCGCTTCCCAAAGGCGACAGCGACCGCATTGGCACGCCAATCATGTCGCGTCTTGCCGGTTGGTTGGGGAACGCGCAAATCGGGCCAATTTACCTGGGCTTTCTCGGGTCTTTGTCCCTTGTGTTCGGCCTGATCGCATTCGAGATCATCGGTTTGAACATGCTGGCCTCTGTGGGTTGGGATCCGATCCAGTTCGTCCGGCAGTTGTTCTGGCTCGGCCTGGAACCGCCGCCAGCGGAATACGGCCTGACAATGGCACCTCTGAACGAAGGCGGCTGGTGGCAGATTGCCGGCTTCTTTCTGACAGCTTCCATCTTGTTGTGGTGGGTGCGCGTCTACCGGCGGGCACGCCAGCTGGAGCTCGGCACCCATATTGCCTGGGCATTTGCCTCAGCAATCTGGTTGTTCCTGGTGCTTGGCTTCATCCGTCCGATCCTGATGGGCGATTTTTCTGAAGCCGTCCCTTTCGGGATCTTCCCGCACCTTGACTGGACCGCAGCCTTCTCCATCCGCTACGGCAACCTTTACTACAACCCGTTCCACTGTCTTTCGATCGTCTTCCTCTATGGCTCGGTTCTGCTGTTTGCCATGCATGGCGCAACAATCCTTGCTGTCGGCAAGTATGGCGGCGAGCGGGAGCTTGAGCAGATCACCGACCGCGGGACCGCGTCCGAACGTGCAGCGCTCTTCTGGCGCTGGACCATGGGCTTCAACGCCACCATGGAATCGGTTCACCGCTGGGCGTGGTGGTTCGCCATTTTGACCCCTCTGACGGGAGGGATCGGCATCCTTCTCACAGGCACAGTCGTCGACAATTGGTACCTGTGGGGCATCGAGCACGGGATCGTGTCTCCGACACCGGACGTCTGGCCGGGTGTTGTTGATCCGGCGGCGCAATAAGGAGAAGGAAAATGCAACTTTGGATACCTTTTGCAGCTGCCGCCGGAACACTTCTCGGTATTGCGAGCTTCGTTGGTGCCGATTGGGATGCTCCACCTGTCGAGACAACCCAGATGGGATATCGCGGCACAGGCATGAATGTCATCAAGGACGCTGACAAGGTGGAGGCCCTGAAAGCCCTGAACGCGGTTCCAGAACCGCTCTGGGAAGCGGACCCGGAAGGTGACCGCGCTGGTGAGATCTATGAAAACGTTCAGGTCTTGGGTGATTTGTCCGATGACCAGTTCAACCTCTTCATGGCGGCCATCACGGAGTGGATCGCACCGGAAGAAGGCTGCGGCTATTGCCACAATTTGGAGAACCTTGCCTCTGACGAGGTCTACACCAAGGTCGTTTCCCGGCGCATGATTCAGATGAACCAGACCATCAACGTGGACTGGGAACCGCATGTCGGTGATGTGGGGGTCACCTGTTACACCTGCCACCGCGGCCAGGCTGTTCCCGCCTACTACTGGTATGATGATCAGGAGCCAAAACCGGCCAGCGCGTCCGGCCGGGGCGGACAGAACGTTGTCGGTCAGTTTGTCGGCAACACATCCATGCCGCAAAATGCGTTGGCAGAGTATCTGCTGGGCGACAAGGAAATCCGCGTACATTCCCTGACCGCTTTGCCTGACCCTGTAAATCCAAACCCTGCGGGAACGAAGGAAACGGAAAGCACCTGGGCCTTGATGATGCACATGTCAGAGGGTCTTGGCGTCAACTGCGTGACTTGCCATAATTCCCGGGCCTTTAACGACTGGGATCAGAGCCCGCCGCAACGGGTTACCGCCTGGCACGGCATTCAAATGACACGGGCCCTCAACAACGATTACATGGTCGGATTGACCCCGGTCTTCCCGGACAACCGCAAGGGACCGGAAGGCGATGTCTTCAAGATCGGTTGTTCGACCTGCCACCAAGGCGTTCAAAAACCGCTCTACGGCGTTTCCATGCTTCAAAACTACGTAGACGCCCTGGATAAGAAAGGACCGACAGCGGTACCTGACTATTCGAAATACGTCCCCGGCGAGACCCAGACCATGGCGCCGGACGGACCGACCAACTCCTCCGCCCTCCCGGCGAAAACGACGGTTGCCGCCACTCAGCAATGAGCGCGGCATCCGCCGAGGACACTTTGGGAGCTCTCGGGCTCCCAATTTTTTTGCTTTTTTGCCCGGAAATGCAGCTCTGAGTGACGATTTTGGAGTTCGGTGATTGGAGCAAGTCGCGGCGAACAGGACCCGGTTTTCGCTGCCTGAAATCGAAGATTTCAACGCAAAATCCGGGAACCAGCGAGTTCAATAAAACGCGACATGCACCAGACAGCAGACTTCGAAACCCGCAACGCAGTCACAGAGGCCGTCACGCCGTTTGGCTCACTTGTAAAATATAGAATCCCGTCGGAAGCAAAGGTCAGCTGCCGGCAACGGCCGGGAACTCCGCGGCCAACTAGCTCGGTTCACGCCATTATTGATACGCGTGGGTGATACAAAGGAATCTGATCTGCGGGAAGTTCAAGCTGCTGCTTGGAACTTCAGCCCCGGAAAGCGCCATAGATAAATTCGGAACCAGGGTGTGAAGGTATTCGGATTTTCCAGGACTTCGCGATGAAGGTCCGCCGCGGTAACCCACCGCACGTCTTCCACCTCGTCCGGATTGGGCGCCACTATGAGCTCATTGCGATCCACTTGCGCACTAAAGAGCGTGACGCGCTCGTGCTCTTTCAGGCCCTCACCGACGCTAGCTTCATATTCAACCGTTTGATGCCGCGTCAGTGGGAGCGTGAAGCCGAGCTCGTCCATCAGCCGGCGCTCTGCGCAGGTTGCAACGCTCTCGTCCCAATGGGGATGACTGCAACATGTGTTCGCCCATTGGCCGCCACAATGATACTTCCCGGCAGCGCGCTTCTGGATGAGCAGATGATCGCCGTCGAAAACAAAGACGGACACAGCCAGATGCAACACGCCATCAATATGGGCTTGCAGTTTCTCGACCGGATAAAACGATCCGTCCGGTGCGACAGCAGGAATTATCAAGGGCTTGTTCATTGGTGTACGGGCTCTCTGCCCCTTCTTAGATCCAGACAGGGTCTTTTTGCTTTCGCCTTGATCAGGCCACCGCTCTTGCCAAAGCACACTGTGACCACAAGGAGCACAGCGCCTCTGACAGATGCCGGATATCAGCCTCGGTATGGAGAGGCGTCGGTGTGATCCGCAACCGCTCCGTTCCAACCGGCACGGTCGGATAATTGATCGGTTGCACATATATGCCGAAATCGGTCAGGAGAACATCAGAAATCCATTTGCATTTCGACGCATTTCCAACCATGACGGGCACGATGTGGCTTGGGTTCTCCATATGTGGAATGCCTCTGGCATTGAGTGCTGCCCGCACTTTCGCAACATTGGCCTTGTGCGCGTCCCGCTCGGTCGAGCTCTCTTTCAAGTACTGGATCGAAGCTGTTGCGCCAGCGGCCAGCGCCGGCGGCAAGGCTGTCGTGAAGATGAAACCCGATGCAAATGAACGGACGAAGTCCACAAGCACTTCCGGACCGGTGATGTAGCCCCCCATGACGCCAAACGCCTTGCCAAGGGTTCCTTCAATTACCGTCAGCCGGTCCATAAGACCTTCCCGTTCGGCAACACCGCCGCCACGCGGTCCATACATTCCAACGGCATGAACTTCATCGAGATAGGTGATTGCTCCAAACCGGTCAGCGACATCACAGATCGCCTCGATCGGCGCAATATCGCCATCCATGGAGTAGACGCTTTCAAAAGCAACCAGCTTCGGCGCGTCCGGGTCATCGGCCGCCATCAATTCGGCCAGGTGCTCCGGATCATTGTGCCGGAAGAGCCGTTTTGTGCATCTGGAATGGCGAATCCCCTCGATCATGGACGCGTGATTAAGGGCATCGGAGTAGACGATTATTCCAGGGATCTTCGACAAGAGCGTGCCGAGCGCTGCCCAGTTGGACACATAGCCAGATGTAAAAATTAGTGCCGCTTCCTTGTCATGCAGATCAGCGAGCTCACGCTCCAGTATCACATGATAATGGTTGGTGCCGGAAATATTGCGGGTCCCCCCCGCACCCGCCCCGCACTTTTGAATGATCTCAGTCATCCGATCAGTGACAACAGGGTTCTGCCCCATGCCCAAGTAGTCGTTGGAGCACCAGACTGTCACTTCACTTGTCTCACCGGCATCGTCATAGAACGTTGCCTTGGGGAAGTCGTTGCAATGGCGTTCCAGCTCGGCAAAGACCCGATAGTTGCCAGCCTCGTGCAAATCGGAGAGAGCGGTCTCCATAGTTTTCAAGATGTCCATCGCTTCGTCCTCTCCTCAAGGTATTCCAATTATCGCGTTTCCAAGCCGCGTTTCGTGCCGACGCCGGCAGGTGCAAACTCATGTCCTGGTGGGTTTGAGCGGGGCTCGCGCGCCCCTTTGGGAACCGCCCAGCGCCAAAGCGCCATGTCCGAGACCGGCAGAACGAGAATTAGGTGTTCGATGATTGCGAGCGCCATAAACGCGGCGAGCAAAATGTGACCTACGACGGAGTACGCGCTGTGCGCATTCATCGCTCCAGCCACCAGGACCGCAAACAACCCGACCGCGATCGCCAGCAGAAACGGGAAGAAGGGGGTCGTCCGTCCAGTGTTGAAGTAGGTCTTCAGGTGCACGATACCCGGGGGCATCAGGCCGCTGATTGCATGGCGCGCGCCCAGGAAAATCAGCAGCTTCGCCGAGATCCGCATCCCCCATAATAGCCCAAAAGTGGCAAGGCCGAAGGTGTTGGGGGCTTCCGCCAGGACGAACCAGAGAAACACGGCCGTGACAAGGAGCGCGATCTCGTGATCACAGACAGCTTTCCAGGCAGCAACAAACCGGGCAGCGCCTTTCGCATCCGGCGGGCACTCCTGTTTACTCCGGCCGGTCACCATACCGGTCAAAAATGTCGTCTCATGCCAGGCCCAGACCAGCAGTGCGCCAAAGAACCCGGCGTAGGATCCAAGCGGGGTCTGCATTTCGCTGCCCTTTAGGAGCAACAGAAAACCGGCAACACCGACCAGTGTCACCAGCGGCAAAAGCTGCCAGGGACCGAGCTTCTTCCGGATTGACCAATGGACCATAAACAAGACAAGCCCGGTCGACAGCCACCAAACGCCAGTGGCAATCAGAACAGCTATGACCGGGTTTGCGAGCCACATGAGCTTTTGCCTACCAGACCGGCTGCAGGCGCGAGGTCTCCGGCAAAGTATTTTTCTTTGTCGGGATCATGTACATCCGCACGAAGTTCAGCCCTGCAGCTGCCCCCCACCACGCTCTTCCGAGCTGGCCAAAGAGGCCGCCTTTTTCGGTTGCAGCCTGCATCTTGCGGCTAATCCGCTCCATGCGCCGGAAACCCTCCAGAAGCTTGGGATTATCGAGATCTAGTTCGAGCGGGAAACACTGACGGGAGATTTCAGACGTTAAGCGGAACACCCGCATATCGTAGTCTTCTATGTTGATCCCAAGCGCCTTGTGAAACGCAGGACGCATGTGATCGCGCACATACATTGTGGCAAAGACGGCCAGCAAGAAGAACTTGATCCAGAGCTTGTTGCGCCCTTCAAGCAAGCGCTTGTCCGACCGGATGATCAGGGAGAACGCTTCACCATGCGAAAACTCATCGTTGCACCATTCTTTGAACCATTTGAAGATCGGATGGAACCGATGTTCTGGATGCTTCTCTAAATGCCGGTAGATTGTGATGTAGCGGGCGTAACCGATCTTCTCTGACAGGTAGGTCGCGTAGTAGATGAATTTTGGTTTGAAGTAGGTGTATTTCTTCGCCTTGGCGAGGAACCCCATGTTCACACCGATGCCGAAGTCCTTCAGCGCATCATTGATGAACCCGGCATGGCGGGATTCATCCCGGCTCATGAAGCCGAAGAGCTCGCAGATTTCCTGGTTCTTGCCGCGCCGTTTCATCTCCTTGTAGAGCACGCAGCCGGAAAACTCGGAGGTCAGAGACGACACGAGGAAATCGATCAGCTCTTCGCGCAGATCATCCGGCAAAGCGTCGAGATCGATATTGTCCCAGGCTTCACTGCGCTTGAAGTGGCCCCGGTTGGGATCGGAGCGCATTTGCGAAATCAAATCGTCCCACTCTTCACGGACGGGCTCGACGTTGATCTTGTCCATCTCGTCGAAATCGGTGGTGTAGAAACGCGGCGTCAACATCGTGGAGACCAAGGCACTCTTGGTCGTATCGTTGACGGCGGCCCGGCGCTTTTCAAGGGTCGGTTCATTGGAGGCCAAATCGGCTGGCGATACGGTCTTGTTCATGACAACGCCCTTTCCGTGAAGCTGAATTCACACAGTTCCATCATTTCAAAATCGCCAGTGACACGGGTCCAAGCGCGTTCCAGCGGCCCGGCCCGGCGGATGGTCGCCTCGCGCCGAAACCTCTGACTTTCCCCGTAAGGGATCGACACGGGAGCACCATGGACGAAGACTTCATCGCCCGGATGCACCACCACGCCATTGTCAAAGCGCAGATGGGCACCGAGTTGATCAAAGGTGTTGTTAATCTCCACCGTGCAGTTGACGGTTTCCTTCCGGCTCATGAGATTGAAAATCGCGTTCATTGGCGCGCTCCTTCCCGGGTTTCAAGCAGGGCTGCAAAGGCCGCTGCGTTATCTTTTCCAAAGGCTTCCAAATAGATGCGTTCGCCGAGCGCCGTGTCAGACAGGCTGACCGCTCCGGTTTCCCATTGAATGAGCCTGTAAGGTGCTGCAGCCGGTACTTTTGCCACCATCCGCATGCGTTCGAATGCCCGCAGCGAGCCGCGTACGAAGCCTCCGGTGTCCTTCTCAAAGGCTGAAATCACAACGCCGCTTCGCGCGTCCGTGACAGTGACGATATCCGCCGCATCCCGTGTGATGAGAATGTCGCGGATCGCGACCGGTGCAGCGGTTTGATGCTTGATGACGCCAATGCCGGTTGTCTGGCCAAAAACGACCGCCGCGACGGCAAAAGTCAGAAGCAATGCCGTTCCGACCAAGATCCTGCGCGGAAACTGTTTGGCGCGCCGGCCCTTGCGGTCCGAGAAATATCCGAGATGGGAAACCGAAGGCATCGCTGGCTCCTACTCCGCAGCTTCTACAGATGCAGGAACTGCACCCTGCGGTGAGGTGTCATTGTGAGCCAGACGCGAGTGACCAGAAGTCACAGCCGCATTCTGGCTGATCGCAAGGGCAAGGATATCGGCCACTTCCTTGGCGTCGGCCAGGCAGATCAGGCTCGGCTCGACGTTGGCAAACCGCCACCCGCGAACATGCGGCCATTGCACCAACCAGGAAATCTGGTGTCCCGGCAAAACCTGGATAGCAACATGTCCAGCACCACCTGGAAGTTCGGCCATAGAGATTGCTGCCAGCTGTTTGAAAGGTAAGTTGAGCGTCATGGAAAACGCGACACCAAAGCGGATGACAACACGCTGCGTTGTGATGGTGTAAAGCGTCGTCTTATGGACAGCCCAGGCAAACAACTCCAGCATGCCGATCAAGATCGCGGCCAAAGCGGTCAATACGGCGACCGAGAAGACGATGCCAGCCAATGGGCGGCCATCATAAAGACCGCCAATCACTGCCCATGCCGCCAAGATCAAAAAGTAGCCGGTAATCCAGCGGTTCTTGAGGAGATGGCGGGCCAGAAGGCGGGTTGAAGGCCGCCCCTGCCACAGCATTTTTTCGCCGTCCGGTAAATACTCAGGCAATCCGGGAACCGGTTCCATCTCATGTTCCCGAGCGACAAACTGTTTCACAGCAAGGCCTCCCGACGATCTTTCGAGGCATAAAGGAGACCGGCGCCAAAGTAGGCCGCAATCTTGTCCTCTTCCAGCAAGGTGACCGTGCCCGGTTTCGCATGCGCCGGGACATCGGTAAATTGCTTGGATGTGATCGCGTGGACATAAAGATAAGGCTTGTTTCCGCGTCCCCGCTTGATAACGACAAAATTGTTCGGCAGAAGCACCGTTTTCTCAGCGCCCTCAACCTCAACTTCGTAGTAGCGGATCAGAAACTCTGCCCGATCGACCCAGACGTCCTTGACGGTTCCTGCAGAACTGCTGTCACAGCCCACAACCGAAAGTCCAATAGGATCAAGCTCACCGTCGGCGATCGAAAATCCTTCCGCCTCGCGCATCGGGACAATCCGGGCATCGCCATGAGCGGTCAGATCCGGCGTATCAGCGCGCTCGGCCCATGAGCCCGGCCCAACGCCCGCGAGAAGAGGGTTGCCTTCCGGCTCCATCGGATATCCAGGTGCAGGAGAAACCCGCTTGGCATTCAAGGGGCGGTCGTCGCGCTTTAGATCGGGAACCTGAACGGTCCCATGACCGTGTGGCAGGACGAATGTCTTCTTGTCCGGAACAAACAGCCAAGGGTCCTTGTTGAACCTGCCTGTGACATCATCTTCGAGCGGATAGCCTTCGCGCCGGTCTTCCTGACGGATGTACCAGATCAACCCGGCGAAAAAGACCCAAAAGACATAGAGCACCACCTGGGCGACATCTATGCTGCCGACGATAGAACCGGTCATGGTCATTCCTCCTAAAACTGGTGCCGATCCGGGATCACCCGGGTATTTCGGCAAGGCCAAAGCGCATGTCGTCTCCGCGCTCTTGCCGGTATTGGTGCCCTGCCAAGGGACCAAGAACGGCGAGACAGATGAAAAGAAGCGCGATTTCAATGTGATAGACAGCCAGATACCCGGCGGCCTCGTTGTTCATTGCAGTTCCAAGCAGCCCATCCAACGCAAGGATGTTGACGCCGTTCTTGATCAGACCGCCGAGCAACAGGCTGACGCCGATGGCGGTCGCCTGGACCGCTCCCCAGGCGCCAACCAGAATGCCGCTGTCAGCGCGTTTCGAAATGCTCATGGCTGCCAGCATTGTGCAAACTGCAAAGAGACCACCGCCGAGCCCGACACCGGCTGCGCCGGCGTAGAACAGCATGTCGGTCTCGAGCGGCGATGCAAAAACGACCGCGGAGAAGGCTGCAATACCAATCAAGAGGCCCCGGGCGGCGACCCTGTACATGTGGGCGCCGCGATTAAGGCTGTGTGCTGCCCAGGCAAAACCTGCCATCGTGCCTGCGGCCCAAAGCGCCGTCAGCAGCGTGGTTTGCCCGACCGTCATGCCAAGGATTTCGCCACCGTAAGGCTCCAGCAGGATGTCCTGCATGGAAAACGCGGCAGACCCGATCGCGACAGCAATCAACAGGCGAACGGTGCCCGGCTCCCGCCGATAGTCGGCCAAAGCCTCAAAGAACCCGGCAACTTTCCTGTCATGGGCCGTTCGGGCCGGGTTGCGGGCTTCCTGCTTCCAGGCGGAAATCACGTTGAGCGCCAAGGTCAAAAGTGCTGTGCTCTGGATCACCTGGATGAGCCGCTTCGGCGTAAAATCGGCCAGGAAGATGCTGTAAAAAATCGATGCAGCGATCATTCCCGCCAGAAGCATCACATAGAGCAACGCGACAACACGGGGCCGCTTGTCTTGGGGAACCAGATCGGTTGCGAGCGCAAGGCCCGCGGTTTGCGACATGTGCAGGCCGAAGCCGGCAAACAGAAAGGCAAGACCAGCAAGCACTGTTCCGGCCCACGCCGGTCCAACGCTCTGCGATTGAAGCAGCAAAAGCGCGAAGGGCATGAAGGCCAGTCCGCCGAACTGCAAAATCGTTCCGAACCAGAGATAGGGAACACGCCGCCAGCCAAGCACCGACTTGTAGGTATCTGAACGATAACCGAAGAAAAGCCTCAACGGCGCTGCCAGAACCGGGATTGCCACCACAGCAGACACCAATGCAACGGATACTCCGAGCTCGACGATCAGAACCCGATTGAGCGTTCCGGTTAAGAGAACAAGCACACAGCCCGCAGACACCTGAAACAGCGCGAGGCGAAGAAGACGTGACAGCGGCACGTCTTTTGTTGCCGCGTCCGCAAACGGCATGAAGTGGACCCCGGCGGTCTGCCAGAACCCGATCATCCTGTCTGATGCGGACTTCAACATCATGGCTGGATCACCTCCATGGCCTGGGAGGTGTAAAAGCCGACTGAAATCCGGTGCGTTCGACCGCTCGTCCAACCGCCCATATGCGGCTGATGCACGAGTTGATCCACCAAACGCTCCGGGTTAGCCGGATAGATGGCCGGGGCTCTGTCGGCCCGCGGGAATGCCTTGCCGATCATCAGCATGGCTTTCAGGAGGTGCGAGCTCGGAGCAAGCGTGAACAAAAGGCTTTTGCTGGTGCGCTCGGCAAACTGTTCCAGAACCTTCTTGGCGTCCTCGGGGGCGTAATGAATGAGGACGTCCATCGCAACGACCGCATCGAACTGTCCCAAATGCGGATCCAGCATATCCCCGCTCTTGAACGTTACAGTTCCATGCGGGTGACCGTTGAGGCGGCTCATTTGCTCGGCGGCACGCTGGCGGGCAAAGGAAACCATCTGCGCCGACAGATCGATGCCAACGACGTCCGCCCCCCGCGCAACCAGTTCCATGGACAATACGCCAGAACCGCAGCCGGCGTCGAGAATGCGCCAGCCGGTAAGATCCTGCGGAAGCCAACTTGCCAGCGTTGACCGCATGTCTTCACGGCCCTGGCGCACGGTTGCCCGGATCCCGCTTACCGGCTGATCGCCGGTCAGCTTTTTCCAGGCATCAAGCGCCGTGCGATCGAAGTAATGTTCGATCTCGCCGATCCGCTGTGTGTAGCTGGCCCGTGTCATATCCGGTTCAAACCTTCTTATTCAAAGCCGAGAAATTCAAAGATTTCCCGGTCTTTCATGGGTTCAGCCTGAAGGGCCTCTGTCCCCGCCCAAAGCTGCTCGGCGAGCTGGAGGTACTCGTTCTGGATGGCTGCGATTTCAGGACTGTCGCCCATTTCAAAGAGCGTGCTTTTTTTGAGGCGGCTCAAGCGAACATGATCGGAGTCCGGCACGTGGGCGAGGCGCTTCAGGCCAACACTGTCATTGTAACGGTCGATCTGGTCTGTTTCGCGGGACCGGTTGGCAATCACCCCACCGAGGCGCACCTCGTAGTTTTTCGCCTTTGCCTTGATTGCGGCGACGATCCGGTTCATTGCGAAGATGGAATCAAAGTCGTTGGCCGCGACAACAACCGCCCTTTCGGCATGTTGAAGTGGAGAGGCAAAACCGCCGCATACGACGTCTCCAAGGACATCGAAGATCACCACATCCGTGTCATCCAGAAGGTGATGTTCCTTCAAGAGCTTGACGGTCTGACCGACCACATACCCGCCGCAGCCGGTGCCAGCTGGCGGCCCGCCGGCCTCAATGCACTGAACCCCATTGAAGCCCTCGACCATGTAGTCTTCCGGACGCAGTTCCTCGGTGTGGAAATCGACCTGTTCCAGGATATCGATCACGGTCGGGATCAGGCTTTTTGTCAGCGTAAAGGTGCTGTCGTGTTTCGGATCGCAGCCGATCTGCAAAACCCGCTTGCCGATCTTGGAGAAAGCCACGGACAGGTTGGACGAGGTGGTCGACTTGCCAATGCCGCCCTTGCCGTAGATCGCAAAAACCTTGGCGCCGTCGATTTCCATCGTCGGATCAAGATGAACCTGGACGCTGCCGTCGCCATCCGCACGCTCCCGGAGTTTCTGAGCGGTTTTTGCCTCTTGTGCGGCTGTCTTCGGATGGGTGTAGATGTTCATTCGGCTGCCTCCGTTGCCAGGCCTTCCAGCCGGTCTTCCAGTTCTTCACCCGCCCGGCGCAGAGCCTCGAGCGTTTCTTCGTCCGGTTGCCAGTAGTTGCGTTCGTGCGCTTCCATGAGCCTTGCCGCAACCCGTGCCGCTGAGGCCGGATTGAGATCGGCGAGCCGACGGCGCATCGCCTCGTCGAGCACGTAAGTTTCCGTGATTTTCTGATAGACCCAGGGCTCAACGCCGCCGGTTGTTGCCGACCAGCCAAAGGTGTTTGTGACATTGGCTTCGATGTGCCGCACACCTTCATAGCCGTGCTGGAGCATGCCCTCATACCATTTCGGGTTGAGGGTCCGGGTCCGGGTTTCCAATGCGACCTGCTCCTCGATGGAGCGAACCTTGCCGTCTCCTTGGGTCTGGTCGGAAATGTAAACGGGGAGCTCCGCGCCGCCCTTGGCCTTTGAGACAGCTTTTGAAAGCCCACCAAGCGTGTCGAAATAATGCTCGATCGTGGTGACGCCGATTTCGACCGATTCCAGGTTTTGATAGGCCATGTCGACGTCCGCCAGAACAGAATCGAGAAGTTCGGTCTGGCGGCTGGTCTTGCCCTTGCGGCTGATCGCAAAGCTCTTCCGGTTCGTGTAGGTCTCTGCGATTTCCTCGTCATCGGTCCACGCCGATGAGGCAATCAACATGTTGACGTTCGACCCGTAGGTGCCATCCGCATTGGAAAAGACGCGATAGGCCGCCTCTTCCAGATCGCAGCCATTGGCCTCACAATAGGCAAGTGCATGTTTGCGTATGAAATTCTGCTCAACCGGCTCATCCGCCGTGGCCGCCAGATAACTTGCTTCAGCCAGCATGCTTGCTTGGATCGGCAAGAGGTCGCGGAAGATGCCGGACAATGTCATCACGGCATCGATGCGTGGCCGGTTCAGTTCTTCAAGCGGGATAAGTTCAGCGCCGCAGACCCGGTTGTAGAAATCCAGCCGCGGCCGCGCGCCCATGAGCGCCATGGCCTGCGCCAGCGGCGCACCACCGGTTTTCAGATTGTCTGTGCCCCACAAAACGATCGCAACGGTCTCTGGCAGTTTGCCATCGGTCTCCAAATACCGTTCTAGAATGAGAGCCGCCTGGCGGGCACCATCTTCAAGCGCGAACTTGCTTGGGATACCAAACGGATCAAAGCCGTGAATGTTCCGGCCAGTTGGCAGGAGGTCCGGTGTGCGCAACAGATCGCCGGATGGGGCTGGCGGTACGAAGCGCGCATCCAGTGCCTGTACCAGGCCGTCAAGTTCCCGATTGTATGATAAGTCCTGATCGATCTGCACGAGTTTTTGGACAACAGACTTTGGCTCTTCGTCGAGGGTGTCCGTTGCCGCAGCCAGGGCATCGCGATCCCGAGTGGCAATGACCTGGCATAGCTCCGGATCGACGACAAAGCCAGAGTCTGTCTCGACACTCAGAGCCATCTTGGCGAGCATTTCTGAGCGCTCTGAGGCGTCCATGCCGCGTCCCGCAATGTGCAGGCCGTGGGGGATTAGCGCGTATTCGGTTTCGGTGATGGCCGCGACCAAATGCTGAATAAATTGGTCTTCGGATAGCTCCGCCGTTTTGCCCGTGAGATCGAGTTCGTCGGCTTGAACGCGAATCACGTCCAAAAGACGTTCGCGCTCGCCTCTCGCCTCAGGCGCCATGGACCGGTACTGATCAAGGCTGGCTTTCAGGCTGTTGAGGCCCTTGTAGAGACCAGCTTCCGTAATGGATGGGGTCAGGTAGGACACAAGTGTTGCGGCAGACCGGCGTTTGGCGATCGAACCTTCGGACGGATTGTTGGCCGCATAGAAATAGAAGTTCGGCAATGCGCCCAGCAACCGATCCGGCCAACAGGAGCCGGACAGTCCGGTATGTTTGCCCGGCATGAACTCCAGCGCACCATGCGTTCCAAAATGCAGAACAGCATCGGCTGCAAACGTTTCGCGGAGATATGTGTAATACGCGGCAAAGGCATGGTTCGGGGCAAATCCGCCTTCGAACAGAAGCCGCATGGGGTCGCCCTCATAGCCAAAAGACGGCTGAAGAGCGATGAGCAAATTGCCGAACTGACGGCCGAGAATGTGGATCCCACGGCCGTTGCTCAAAATACGCCCTGGTGCCGGTCCCCACTGATCTTCGATCTCGCTCAGGAACTTTTCCTGGCGGACATGATCATCTGCAGAAACAGTCACATGGACGTTCGCCTCGGTGCCATAGCGGTCCGAGTTGCCCTTGAGGATCATGTTCTGAAGCGTCTCAACATCGGCAGGCACGTCGACGTCATAGCCTTCCGCTTTCAAGCGCTTCATCGTCTCCAGAAGGCTTTCAAAAACGGACAGGAAGGCCGCAGTTCCAATGTTGCCGCCGTTGGGCGGGTAATTGAACAGGGTGGCTGCGATCTTGCGGTCTGACCGTGGGGTCTGGCGCAGCTTGGTCATTGCCGCGATCCGGTCGGCAAGCAGACCAACACGTTCATCATCCGGCCGCATGCAAGACCGACCGGATGGGCATGTTCCAAGCTGGCGGGCGCAAATGCAGCTCTTGCCATTGGCTTCCGATCCGCTGCGGCCACCGATCACCATGGATCCGACGGCACCATCCAGCTCGGGGATCGCAACCATCAAGGTGGTTTCAATCGGCGTGAGCCCTTGCGTTGAAGCTTGCCATCCCTCCCGGCTCTGGAATTCGGTCACGCAGGCCGACAGATAAGGAACATCAAGCTTTTGAAGGGTTTCCGCGGCCGCAGCTGCATCGCTGTAGGCCGGGCCACCGACAAGCGAGAAGCCGGTCAACGAACACAGCGCGTCGACCGTTGGCTTGCCATTGGCATCCGTCATGTAGGTTTCGATCGCGGACCGCATATCGAGGCCGGAACAGAACACCGGAACGACATTCAGCCCGCGCGCCTCTAGCGCCGAGATGACCCCGTCATAGTGACCGGTGTCACCGGACAGAATGTAAGTTCGCAGAAGCAGGAGCCCGACCGTGCCGTTCGCCCCTTTGACAGTTGCAAGATTGCTCTTTTGGGTCGTAATCCGCGGCTCGGTGCGCGGGTGGTAGAGCCCCATATCCGGGTAGTCACTTGGCGGCTTTGCCGCGACTGCGGAGCGCAACGATTTCCGTTCGCCGGCGGCATATTTGCCGACCAGCAGGCGGACCATGTTGGCGATGTTCTCGTCCGACGCCGCGATCCGGTACTGTAGGGTCAGGAAATAGTTGCGGACATCCTGGGCAGTGCCCGGGATGTACTTCAAAAGCTTGGGCAACCGGCGGAGCATCGCCATCTGGCGCTCGCCGGCCGTTTTGCCGCTCTCCTTGCCACTGTTGGAGCTGCTGCCGCGCAGTTTCTTCAAAAGCGCCAGCGGCCCTTTTTGCTCACCGCTCATGCGGAAGCGGCCCATGGCCGTATACTTCATGATCGTGCCGGCAGACATGCAGCAGACCATGGCGTCACACTCAAGGTGCCGTTCTTCCAGAACGTCTGCGATCGCCTTGACGTGTTCTTCGACGAAGATCATCGAAACAACGATGATGTCGCCTGCCCGGATGGCGTCACGGCAGCGGGCCAGCTTGTCCGGATTGTCCGCCCAGTCGGTTGCCGCATGCACCGTGAAGGTCAGACCCGGCATCTCTGTTTGCAGAACCCTGCGTGCATCATCGACGGCCGCGGCGACATGATTGTCGAGCGTAACAAAGACCACCCGGATCGGGAGGTCGTTATCGGGCGAAGTGCGCTTTCGCATCGTATAACGTCTCCACGGTTATCGGGTGAATGCCATTGTCAGCGGCAAAGCTCTCGGTGTTCCGCCGTGCCTTGCCGCGCACAAAAAACGGGACTTTCTTAAGTTCCTTCTCAGCTTCGTCAGTCCAGAGCGTTGCGCTCGCTGGCAAGGTGATCTGCTCTTCCGCTGAAGTACCTGCCGGTGCTGTCTGCTGGTTTGAGGCTGCCGCCGGACTGTGGGCATGCAGATGCGAGGCCGTCGCCCCGTCATTGAATTCAAAGTCGTCGCGGAACATGGACAGCAAATGCTCTTCCAGCCCCATCATCAGCGGGTGAACCCAGCTGTCGAAGATGACATTGGCACCCTCAAAGCCCATCTGCGGCGAATACCGCGCCGGGAAATCCTGGACATGGACGGGCGATGAAATGACAGCACAGGGAACACGCAGCCGCTTGGCGATGTGGCGTTCCATCTGGGTGCCGAGCACCAGTTCCGGGCGTGCTTCTATGATGGCATCTTCAACGACCAGATGATCATCGGTGATCAGCGGCTCAACGCCGTACTCCTTGGCTGCAGCCCGCACATCGCGCGCAAACTCGCGCATGTAGGTCCCAAGACCGCAAACCTCGAAGCCAAGTTCGTTCGCGGCAATTCGGGCCGCGGCAATAGCATGCGTCGCATCGCCAAAGATGAACACCCGTTTGCCGGTCAGGTAGGTGCTATCGATAGACCGGGAGTACCAGGTGAGACGGTCCTTGTTTTCTGACGGTGACGGGACCGGCTCAAGACCGGCTAAAGCCCGTGCCTCGGTGATAAACCTGCGAGTTTCGGACACGCCGATCGGCACCGTAGACATGTACGGCATGCCGTACGCCTTTTTTAGCCAGCGGGCTGCGGTATCGGCGATTTCCGGGTAAAGCACGATGTTGAACGCAGCCTCCGGCAACCTGGCCAGATCTTCCGGATTTGCGCCAAGCGGGGCGACCACCCTGACATTCAGACCGTTTTCTTCCAGCAACGCTTTGATCTCGCGGACATCGTCCCGGTTCCGGAAACCAAGGGATGTCGGACCCAAAATGTTGCAGGTGTTGGCAGGAATGGTCTCAGGCCGCTGCCGATTGGACGCGCACGCCCGGACCAGCTGGTAGAAGGTTTCCGCCGCACCCCAGGTTTCTTTCTTCTGGTAAGACGGCAGTTCAAGCGGCACGACCGGGATATCGAGATCAAGTGTCTTGGCAAGGCCGCCTGGATCGTCCTGAAGGAGTTCCGCGGTACACGATGCCCCAACCAGCAAGGCGCGCGGCTTGAACCGGTCGACCGCATCGTGGCAGGCCGTCTTGAAAATGTCGGCGGTTGACGCGCCCAGATCGCGCGCCTGAAACGTTGTGTAGGTTACAGGTGGCCGGCTGTCCCGCCGCTCAATCATCGTAAACAGGAGATCGGCATAGGTATCGCCCTGAGGCGCGTGCAGAACGTAATGCACATCCTTCATCGAGGCGGCGACCCGCATGGCGCCCACATGAGGCGGTCCTTCGTAGGTCCACATGCTCAGCTGCATGGCGCGGCCTCCTCAAATCCGAGACCGGATTTCAAAACGGACTGGCGCCGCAGCGGGCGCACGAAGAGTTCAGCAAGATCGCCTGCCTGCTCGTAGCCCTGGATCGGTGTGAAGGCGAATTCGATCGACCACTTGGTCAGACGGCCTTCCGCTTCAAATGGATTGGCAAGCCCCATACCGCAGACAATCAGATCGGGATCCGCCTTCCGGGCGCGATCAATTTGAAGATCAACATCCTGACCTTCCGAGATCGCGGTGCCCGGCGGGAGCAGTGCAAGTTCGCCTGCCGCATGTTCCCGGTGTAGGTAGGGGCTTCCGACCTCGATGATTTCCGCGCCCGTTTCGCTGTGGAGGAAACGCGCCAGCGAAGGCTCGAGCTGAGAATCTGGGAAGAAGAACATCCTGCGTCCTTCAAGCCAGGGCAAATAGGATTGAAGCGCGGCTTTGGCGCGTTTGCGCGGCGCGGCTGTTGCCGCTTCGAACCGGTCCTCCGGCACACCAAAAGTGTCGGCGATCGCCTTAAACCAGGCCGTTGTCCCCTCTTCACCGAGCGGGAAGATGGAATTAATACGTTCAGCGCCGCGCGATTCCAGAGTTGCTGCTGTCGCCCCCAGATAGGGTTGGGCCAGAATGAACCGGGTTCCCGGGCCGATTGACGGCATCGCAGCGCTTGAACGACCGGGCAGAAACTGAACACCTTCAATGCCAAGCTCTTCAAACAGGCGCGCGAACTGATCCTCGACAACATCCGGAAGACACCCGGCGACAATCAGTTTGGTTTCGTTTTGCGGACCTGAGGCTGGCGCTTCGTTCACAAGAGCTGTGAGGAAATTGTCCTCGCCCTGGGTGAAAGTCGTCTCGATGCCACTGCCCGAATAACAGAGCACGCGGTGTTTGGGCGCGTGAACCCGGTTCAACCGCTCAGCAGCCTTGGACAAATCGAACTTGATAACTTCAGACGGGCAAGACCCGACCAGGACCAGCATTTTGATGTCCGGCCGGCGCGCGAGCAGCTTGTCGACCACGCCATCGAGCTCGTCATGCATGTCCGCCATGCCGGCAAGATCCCGCTCTTCCATGATCGCGGTCGCAAAGCGCGGCTCGGAGAAGATCATGACACCGGCTGCCGATTGCATCAGATGCGCACAAGTGCGGGATCCAACGATCAGAAAGAAGGCATCCTGGACTTTCCGATGCAGCCAGATGATGGAGGTCAGGCCGCAAAAGACTTCATGCTGGCCCCGCTCCCGGATTGTCGGCCCTGTCCCGCATCCTGCAGAAAACGTCTGGTTCATTGAGAACCTCCTGCGATCTGCAAATCGCTAACGCCGGCGGACCGGACGCCACTTTCAAGACCGGTCTTGCGGGCTGTCTGATCCAGCCGGGCGAGCCGCAGTTTCCAGACGAATTGTCCGGCATTGACCACATATGTTGCATAGGCTGCCAAGGCCAAAGCCATTAGCTGATTGGCAGTCAGAGCCTCGGTGAAAAGAGCGGCGAGATAGGCCGTGTGCAAGGCCAGAACCAACATAGAAAAGACGTCTTCCCAGAAGAACGGCCGGGCGAACAAGTAACACCCGAACACCTCTTTCTCCCAGATCGATCCAGTGATCATGATCGCATAAAGCGTAAGCGTCTTGATCACGACGGAGAGCTCGGCAGCGCCCTGCATCTCGCCTGAGATCAAAAAAACAACGATAAGAGCAAGGCTGATCAGAAAGACGACAAACTGAACGGGTGCCAGAACGCCTTGGACCAGTGTCCAAACGGTTTCATCACGGCGGCGTCTTTCTTCCTCGGTGTAAAGAAAACCGGGTTTTATCGAATTCCTGTTTCCACTCACGGACATTCAACCCTCCCCCCGAACCCGACATTGGGTTCAGCAGATGAGTGAGGGTAACGCCGCAACTGCAAAAGTGTCAACTTTGATTGACGTATATTTTTGTTTACATCACGTCACGTGAGAGTCATGCTAAGCAGGCTCAAGGTGCAAACAAAAGCAACAATTGCGCACGCCGGAGCATGACCCCTTTCCGTAAGGCCAGGGAGGCCGACCGCGAAGTGAGGATGAACGGCACAACAGAATTGCCCGTTGAAACCGCGGACGCCCGCCGGACAGAGCCTGCCGACGGCAATATTTTTGTTTCTGATCAGGCAAATATGGTAAAGAAATCCCGGCTTAACAGCGGCGAACAAGCGACGCTCCGCAACCTCATCCAAGGACCAGTAGCAGCAATGGCCGCAGAGCAATTATCTGGCCTGCTGGATGCAGGTCTTGAAACCGACATCCGCTACAAATCTGTTATCGCAGAAATGTACGAACGTATCCTGGCACCAGATGCCCGCATACAGGATCATCTTGCCTTTCTGGACGAGGAGGTCCGCTCCAGGTTCAGATCAAATGGTAACCCGGCAGCACTTCCGCCCACCGCAATGAAAGTCATGCTTTTAGAACCGGTTGCGCGCGAACTGGGCAAGAACTGGAGCTGCGATGCGGCCAGCTTCATCGATGTCACGATCGCATCAGCCCGGCTGCAAGCCATTGCTCAAGCTCTCACGACTGAAGCTGCGCGGGACCGTTCTGGATCGAAGGCCCCGTTCGCCGTCATCTTTCTGCCCGTTGATGAACAACACAGCCTGATGTCCTACCTCACTGGCGCCCTTTTTCAGGCACTTGGATGGCAACAACAGGTTGTTCCGCACGAATCACTGAGTGAATTTGAGTTCGCCAAAGTGGTGACTCAAGCTGATGTTGTCTGCATTGCGTGGAGCACCAATTACCTTAAAAGCAACGCAATCCAGCTGATTAACGACATCAAATTGTATTCCAGCCACAAAACACTACCCATAATTGCAGGCGGTGCAGCTACCCTTGACTTTATCGACCCCCTTGTGGAAATGGGCGTCGATTGTATTTGCGATAGCGCGCTTTCAGCGGTAAAAATCGCTGAGAGTTTCTACAATTTGGAAAAAATCAATCACTTTGCCGCGCAGGAAGGCCGCGATGCAAAAAGAAGAAAAAGCAGCATCGATCGGCATTCCCAATGACCTCTCCCTCGACACATGGCGCGCTGCAAGATATCGGGGTTGGGACTGATTTGCTTGATTTGCTGGGCGCAGACGCCTTAACAGCCTTGATCGGATTGGGTGCCGATATCGTCGCATTGGTCGATGAAAAAGGTGTCGTAAACCGCCTCCATTATCGCAACTCCGATCTGGATGCGTATGGTTTGTCGGCAATCGTTGGCAGGCCCCTGCGCGACTGCGTGACTGTGGAATCCGTTCCGAAAATTGACGCCCTCCTTGCCCCGGCGAAAAAACGGCCAGCCCGTGGCTATCAGGTCAACCACAGCGCCAGCGGCCTTCCCGATCTTCCGGTCGCCTACACGGCCAGCAGGACTGACGACTTTCCCTTCACCATTGTTGTCGGACACGAAATGCGGCAGCAGATGCTGGACCAGCAGCGTTTGGTGGAAGCGCAGATCGCGATGGAGGCCGACTACCGCGAACTCCGGCAGGCGGAAGCGCGGTACCGGACTGTCTTCAAGATGTCCGAAACTGCCCATGTCGTACTGGACGGTGAAAAAAGAACAATTCTGGAAGCGAATACGGCAGCTGTGTCTCTCTTGACGGGCGCCTCAGGAAACCTGACCGGAAAGGCGATGCGGGATCTCTTTAAGAAAGAGGACCGGGAACGTCTTGCAGATGCGATAGGCGAAGCTCGCCATAGCGGTGAACCAGTCCAGCTTGCGAACCTTCACAGCAGCGCAGGAAGTACGTTCGAAGCAAAACTGCGCGCCTACCGGGAACACGGCACCACAAACCTGGTCATTACCCTGGAAAACTCCCAGGAACCGGACAGGGGTGATGCAAAACGCTCCAGCGATCATCTCAATGGCGCCCGCGTTGATCTGGAACTGCTGCCCGAAGCCGCGTTGACGATTGATGGTGAAGGCACGGTTTTGTCGGCGAATACCCTATTTCTGGACCGTGTTCATGCACCGACCCTCAACCAAGTGGTCGGACGAAATGTGTCAAACTGGCTCGGCAAATCCACCGTCGAATTGAGTGTTCTCTTCACCCGCGTCCGGGACGAAAAGACCCTCAGCGGGTTCTCTTCTGTTCTGACCGATACGCTCGGCGAGGGTCAGGATGTCAGTCTCTCCGCCCATTACAACAAAGAGACCGACACCACACAGCTGCTGGTTATTCCTCAAGCGGCCAGCGCCGCCAAAATGTCCTTGCCGCCACCCGCGACACCAGATCAGGCCGAGGGATTTGCGAGCCTCGTTGGTAAAGTGCCCTTGAAGGAGCTGATCCGCGAGTCACTGGACGTTGTTGAGCGGATCTGCATTGAAGCCGCCCTTGACCAGACCAACAACAACCGCGCCAGCGCGGCCGAGATCCTGGGCCTTTCACGTCAAAGCCTCTACATCAAACTGCGCCGGCACGGGCTCGAAAACTACCGTCCCGGCAGTTGAAGCTTTCGCAGTAACCGTCAACTCTCATTTACAGTCACATTTTATCGCCGCGCAATGTGTCAATTTTAATTGACACTTTTTGGGGCGAAGCCTAGCATGTTTGGCATGGAACTCACCCGCCAAACACCACAGGCCAACTGGCCCATGCCCGGCGCGATCGTCGCTTTGCTCAAGCCGATCACCTGGTTTCCGCCGATGTGGGCCTATGCGTGCGGTGCGATCTCAACAGGTCACGGGATGGATGGGCGGTTGGGGTTCATCGTGCTCAGTGTCCTCTTGGCCGGCCCGCTTTTGTGCGGCACCAGCCAGGCGGTGAACGACTGGTTCGACAGGCATGTTGATGCGATCAACGAACCGGACCGGGTGATCCCGTCCGGCCGGATGCCGGGACACTGGGGTCTTTATATCTCTATCATCATGTCGGCGCTCTCGCTTGTTGTTGCCGGGCTGATGGGTTCCTTCATCTTTGCAGCAGCGTTTCTCGGTCTTGCCTTTGCCTGGGCCTACAGTGCGCCGCCATTCCGCTTCAAGCAAAACGGCTGGCTGGGCAATGGCGTTGTCGGCTTCAGTTACGAAACCCTGCCTTGGCTGACAGCAGCGACCGCCATGACCGGCCTTGTGCCGGAAACACCAATCTGGATCGTGGCCTTGCTCTACGGCCTTGGTGCTCATGGCATTCTGACGCTGAACGATTTCAAGGCGATTGCAGGCGACAAAGAAATGGGCATCCGGACCCTTCCCGTTCTGCATGGGGAACGATCCGCAGCCCTCATCGCCTGTGCCGTCATGACCGTGGCTCAGGCGGGCGTTGTCCTGACACTCTGGATGCTCGGACTGCCGGTCTATGCCCTGGCGATCCTGATTGTTCTGCTGCTGCAGATGGTGTGCATGGTTCGCTTTGCCCGCAATCCCGTGCGATTTGCGGTCTGGTACTCGGCCATCGGTGTCGGGCTCTACGTCACAGGAATGATGATCACAGCATTTGGCCTGCGCACTCTGGTGCCCACCATCTCATAGGCTTTTTTTAAAGGGAGATCCCCATGTTCGGTCGGGGAGACGCCAATCAGCAAAACTTCACAGCTGTCAAAGGGCTGAGCTGGGTCTCGATTTTGCGTCTTGGGCTGGTACAGGCATCACTGGGCGCCATCGTGGTTCTCACCAACTCTACACTGAACAGGGTCATGATTGTCGAGCTCGCCCTGGCAGCCGTCATTCCTGGCTTGCTCGTCGGGCTCCACTACGGCGTGCAGATCTCCAGACCCTTGTGGGGACACCGGTCGGATATCGGAAACTCGCGGACCCAGTGGATCTTGGGTGGCTTGGCGCTTCTCGCCGTAAGTGGGACAGCGGCCGCGGCAACAACGTTTCTTTTTGAGATCAGCTTTGCAGCTGGCTTGGCAGCGGCGGTTCTCGCCTACGCGCTTATCGGGGTCGGCATCGGGGCAAGCGGCACATCCCTGCTCACGTTGATTGCGACCAAAACGGCACCGGAACGCCGGGCATCGGCAGCCACGATCACCTGGATGCTGATGATTGCAGGCATCGTGGTGACTTCAATTGTCACCGGCATCAACCTTGAACCTTATTCGCATCTCCGACTTGTTACAGTCACCGCCCTCACCGGTGTTGTGGTTCTGGTTCTTTCGGCCATCGCAGTTGTCGGAATTGAACGCAAACCGACCATGGTGGGCGAGACGGGCCGCGAGAAACCGGGCAGTTTCCGCGAAAGTGTCCGTGAAGTCTGGAGCGATCCGGAAGCGCGCCTTTTGACCGTGTTCATCTTCCTGTCGATGCTGGCCTATTCCACACAAGACCTGATCCTGGAACCGTTTGCCGGCTTGTTGTTCGGCATGTCTCCGGGCGAGACAACAAAGCTGTCCGGAACGCAGCACGGCGGTATCTTTGCAGGCATGGCACTTGTCGGGATCGCCGGATGGCTGTTTTCAAAACGCAAGCCCGGCCTGATGAAGATGTTCATCGTCACCGGCTGTGTCGGTTCGGGCGTGGCGCTCGCCTGTCTCGCGGTCTCGGCATCTTTTGCGCCGGCCTGGCCGCTTGAGGCCAACATCTTCGTCCTCGGTTTCATGAATGGCGCGTTCGCCGTTGCGGCCATTGGCACCATGATGATCCTCGCTGGCGCCGGAAAAAAAGCCAACGAAGGTATGCGGATGGGCGTTTGGGGCGCAGCTCAGGCCATCTCCTTCGGCCTTGGAGGATTGGCCGGAACGATCGCTTTGACACTCGGGCGATGGGCCACGGCCCAGGACAGCACCGCCTTTGCAATCGTCTTTTCAATGGAAGCCGTCTTGTTCCTCATGTCTGCGGCCATCGCGTTGCGGATCGGCGGCGGTCAAGTTGCCAAACCTCGTTTGCCCGTACACCGGGAACCATCGGCAGTGCCCGCCGAATAGGCGCAAAACCTCACAACAGGGAGCCTGCAATGAAATCGAATTCTGATGTTGCTGTCATTGGAGGCGGTCCTTGTGGTGCGATCGCTGCGGAGCGCTTGGCCCGATCCGGTCATTCTGTTGTTCTGGTCGACCCGGATAACAAGATCAAACCCTGTGGCGGGGCGATCCCGTCCCGCGCCCTGAAAGACTTTGAGATCTCTGAAGACTTGCTGGTGGCCCGGGCCAATGCGGCGCGTGTCATTGCCCCGTCGGGGAATGCGGTGGAAATGCGCATTGGCGATATTGGATTTGTCGGCATGGTCGACCGGGAAACCTTTGATCCATACCTACGCGCCCGGGCTGAACAGGCGGGTGCCCGATTTGTCAGAGGCAAGCTGGCTGGCATGGACACAGCGTCGAATGGAAGCCTGGACCTGAAAGTGGACGGGACCGATCCAGAGAATCCTGGAACAACGGAACACCTCAATGCACGCATGGTAGTTGGTGCAGATGGTGCCAATTCCGCTGTCAGGCGGTTGATGTTCCCCGCGAAGAAGAAGCCGCCTTACGTTTTTGCCTATCACGAGATCGTGGAAAGCCCGGAGGCTCCGGACCCAGACGCCTTCCAGCGCGACCGCTGCGATGTTGTCTATGATGGCCGGATTTCTCCGGACTTCTATGGCTGGGTCTTCCCGCATGGGGGACAAACGTCCGTCGGCTGCGGCTCCGCAGTCAAGGGTCATAACCTCAGGGATGCCACGTCGGACTTGCGCGACCGTGCAGGATTGACCGGACAACGGACGATCAGGCGTGAAGGGGCTCCGCTGCCCCTTAAACCAATGCGTCGGTGGGACAACGGGAAGAATGTCCTTCTTGCCGGCGATGCCGCAGGCACCGTTGCCCCATCATCTGGCGAAGGCATCTATTACGCTATGCTGTGTGGCAACCTGAGTGCCGATGCCGTTGCTGAGTGCCTTGCGACCGGCCAAGCATCCGCTTTGCGCCAAGCCCGGCGTCGGTTCATGGCGGAACATGGCCGTATCTTTTTCATTCTTGGTATCATGCAGGCGGTCTGGTACCGCAGCGATGGTTTGCGAGAGCGGTTTGTGACGATGTGCGCCGACCCGGATGTCCAGCGCCTGACCTGGGAATCTTATCTCAACAAGCGTCTGGTTCGCCGCGATCCGCTCGGTCATATCCGGGTGTTCTTCAAGGATCTGGCACAACTTGCAGGCCTGCCGGCCAGCCAGAAATGAACCTGCTTTTGACGTGGCTGCAGTCCGGATGGCTGCCGTTCGGCGCAGTTCTGTTTCTTTGGATAGAGTTCGCAGTTCTTTGCAGGTTTTCGAACGCACCTGGCGAGCGATTCAAGTTGTTGCTCGCCAATGTCCTTGCCGGAAGCTGCCTGATGGCCGCGCTCGGATTTGCCCTGCGCGGCGATGCCCTGTTTCTTGTGCTGTCGCTTCTAAGCCTCGCACTGATCGCCCATATATGGGACCTGATCACGCGATTACGTGTTTAGACTCCCGGGTTCAGCTGCTGGACGGCTCGGTTGAGCAATCCGGCAGTTGTCACCCAGGCAAGATAAGGCACGAAAAGCAGCGCTGCGATCGGTGAAACAGGCCACGCAGTAACAATAAACCCTGCAATTGCCAGCCAGAGAAGACCGACATCAACAAGCGCCAAATCCATGCGCCGCAATCCGAAGAACAACCAGGACCAAGCCGCATTGAGCACGATCTGCAAGGCCCAGAATACGATCGGCAACGACCAACCAACCTTGGACCAGACACTCCAGCCAGCATAGGCGATCATGATGTAAAGAAGTGTCCAGACCACAGGGAAAGCCCAGTTTGGCGGTGTCCAGCTTGGCTTGCGCAGCTCCTCGTACCACGGTCCTGGTTTGAACACAGCACCGCTGGCCGCAGCCAGAAAAACGACACCAATAAAAACTGCGATGGCCATCAAAGGCTCCGTTCCGGGGGATTAGACCCTGCAATAGATAGAAACGCGGGTTCCGCAATGAAAAACTGCGGAGCATTTGCGAACAGTCACACTGGATTAAAGGGCACCTGGCAGGAAAACAAGCCCACCGCCGCTTTGCTCATGATAGCCAAAAACGTGCCGCGACCCGCATAAACTGTCAACTTTGACGACATATTTCCCGCCCTCATGTGTAAAAAAAAGTTTACACATCTATCAAGATCCCCGAGAATACCCTAACGACATCAGTGTCTACTGGTCGTACGTGAAGCTGGTCACAGCTTGGCACCACCAGAAAGACGGAACCATGCGGTGGAGGAAACGCAATGAGCTCCAACAGGACATCCGCAACCCCATTGCTGGATACCATCCACACGCCAGGAGACCTGAAAAGCCTCAGTGATGGCGAACTCGCCCAACTTGCTGATGAACTTCGGACAGATGTTATTGATATCGTGTCAGAAACCGGCGGCCATCTGGGATCTGGTCTTGGCGTTGTCGAACTAACTGTTGCCATCCACGCAGTGTTCGACACGCCGGACGACACCCTGATCTGGGACGTAAGCCACCAGTGCTACCCGCACAAAGTCCTGACCGGTCGGCGTGATAGAATGCGGACCTTGCGCAAAAAGGACGGCCTTTCCGGTTTCACAAAACGCAGCGAAAGTCCGTACGATCCATTCGGCGCTGCCCACTCGTCCACATCGATCTCAGCCGGGCTTGGATTTGCCGTTGCCCGGGATCTTGAGGGCAAGGACGGCCATGTCGTCTGTGTCATTGGCGACGGCGCGATGACAGCCGGTATGGCCTATGAAGGATTCAACAATGCCGGCCACCTCAACAGCCGCATGATCGTCATCCTGAACGACAACAACATGTCGATTTCCCCGCCGACAGGCGCATTATCGGATCATCTCAACACCCTCGCTCAGTCCGATACAGTCCAGCGGGAACGCAGCTTCTTTGAGAATATGGGATTTGCCTATCATGGTCCCATCGACGGGCATGATATTCCAACTCTCTTGGAGACATTGCGCCAGTTGAAAGAAGACGGCACGGGCCCTGTCGTCTTGCATGCCATCACCCGCAAGGGGGCCGGCTATGTCCATGCGGAGGCGGCAAGCGACAAATATCATGGCGTTTCGAAGTTCGACGTTCCGTCCGGAAAACAGTCCAAGTCGGTTCCAAAGGCGCCGAGCTACACCAAGGTCTTTGCCAACGCTTTGATTGAGGAAGCCCGGCAGGATGACCGGGTTATCGCAATCACTGCCGCCATGGCGGAGGGAACTGGTGTTGACCTGTTTGGAAAACAATTTCCAGATCGCAGTTTCGATGTCGGGATCGCAGAGCAACATGCAGTGACCTTTGCCGGAGGGCTTGCCGCCAGCGGTATGCGGCCGTTCTGCGCGATCTATTCCACCTTCCTGCAGCGCGGCTATGATCAGGTCGTTCATGACATCGCCCTGCAAAACCTTCCCGTTCGCTTTGCCATTGATCGTGCAGGTCTTGTCGGCGCCGACGGCGCGACCCACGCCGGAGCCTTTGATATCGGTTTCCTGGCAAATTTGCCGAATTTCACGGTCATGGCCGCCGCTGACGAAGCGGAACTGGTCAACATGGTCAAGACAGCGACCGAACACGACCTTGGCCCCATTGCTTTCCGGTACCCGCGCGGTGAAGGAACGGGCGCACAACTTCCCGTTCAACCGGTTGCTTTGCCGATCGGAAAGGGCCGGATCGTCGACATCGGGCACACAGCCGCGCTGTTGTCTTTCGGCGGACGGCTGGAACAATGCCTCGAAGCCCGAGCGCTTTTGTCCGCACTCGGCATCTCCGTCACGGTCGCCGATGCCCGCTTTGCCAAACCACTCGATACGGAACTGATTGAGGACCTTGTTGAGACCCATGAGCTGCTGGTGACAGTCGAAGAAGGCGCGACCGGCGGCTTTGGGGCCCTGGTTTTGCATCACCTTGCAGACCAAGGCTTGCTGGATGGACGCTGCGGCGTGCGCACGATGACACTGCCCGATACGTTCATTTCGCAAGCATCGCCTTGGGAAATGTATAATGAAGCCGGGCTGAATGCCCGCCAGATCGCCGATCTCGTGCGTGTGACCCTGTCACGCATGGGTCACGGGTCACGGGCAACACTCGGAGGCGGGACCACCCGAATACAAGATCGCCCCATGTGGACGCACCACGCGGAGGACCGTTGAAGACCGGCACCTATTATTGCAGAGACGAATAGGTGATCTCAATTGGCGGGGGAAAGGTTGTATAGTACGATCTTTTGCTTGGAGGAGCTTGACCGCCTAGGCCGAGACATCGGGAGGGGGAATTGGCCTATAAAGACGACAGCGAGCGACAGACGGAAAAAAACAAGACCCCGTCGGACCTTGCTGGCAATGGCCAGACGTTGAAGGCAGACGATGCTGCCAATTTGTCCCTGCAGGACCTCACCGTTCTGGAGACGACTGTGCGTGGGCAAGTGTCCGGTTTGGTCGGAGCACTTCATCCAAAGGCCGAAAAACTTATTTTGAACGGGAGCCCGGTTTCGGGTCTCGATCTTCGTTTGCATCCCGAACTCGATGAGCGGGCGCGGCAAATGCCGTCCATGGATGTTGCGATTTCCTACCGCGTGCCGTTCCTGAAATCACTGATCGACCCGGACCCCCGCCACCACCGGGATCTGATCGAGGAACTTGTCCAGACCAATATCCCGCTTCAGACACTAGCCATACACTTGCTTTGCCCGATCGCAACCGAGCTTGGCAACTACTGGTGCACCGATGATGCCGATTTCATGCAGGTTGCCGTGGCTTCAACGCGGTTGAGCAACATCGTCAACCATCTGACCCATGCCGGGCCTCAGCCATCCGTACCAACATCGGCCAAACGTATCTTGCTGGCGCGGTCGCACGGGACCAAACATACGCTCGGCGTGAACCTGGTGAGAATGTGCTTCCGCGACCTTGGATGGTTCGTCGATGGCGGCGCCGATATGGAAATCGGTGACACAATGTATATGCGCTTGTCTGCCAGGCCGTATGACATGCTTGGTCTGTCGGTCGGACGTCTCGAAGAAGCCAATGACTGCATGGAAGCCATTCAACGGTGCCGGTCGGAAGCAGCGACTGGCAATACCAAGATCGTCATTGGCGGTGCTGCTGTCCTGACGCATCCAGACAGCTTCCAGAACATGGGAGCCGATTTCGTCGCCCTCTCGGCTTTGGAAGCCATCACGTTGGCCGAACAAGCCGTTGGATGATCTCGTCCTGAATTGAAAAAGGCCATTGCTTCACCCAACGGCAGCTTTGCCACCTAAAGGCCTGCTTGGCGATTCAAACGTTGCCAGGTAACCAAAACGTCCCAAACCAAATCTCTCAGCGCCTCTAAAATGTCCCTTTTGTTCTCAAAAGGGAGAGGCTCTGCCGTCCAACAGGTTTTACACGCTGCAGGCATGACAGATGTCGGACACCCAAGAAAAAGAACAGAAAAGAGACCCATCGGTGACACCCGGTTTCACAGACGGCAAAGGCCCAGCAACCAAAATCATCAAGATGTGCCTTGGCCTCGAACCGCATGGCGAGCAAGAGGTCATTGAACTCGGCCATGCTCTCTACCGGCAGTGGGAGCAGTTTTATCGGCCCACCAGCGGGTCTGTTGCGAATACCCCGGACGAAATCCGGCAAATTACAAATCGCATGCGCGATTTCCTAACGAGCCTCAGAGTTCTTCAGTCACATGGCGCGCTCCCGCACCCCGAGGACCCCGATCCTGGCACCCCCTACCCGGCTTTGAGCCTGGGCCTGATTAATCAGTGGTGGCATGGCATCGGCGACTGGAAAGCATAAAAAAGGGGCGGCAGAGATCTCTGCCGCCCTTTTCGTATTTGATTTGTCAGCCGGCAATCCAGCTGCCTGAGTGTCTCTCTCGCTTAAAAGTGGACTGACTTTGAATCCAGCGGCTTCTGCAGCGGCGGAGCGAACTTGGTCAGGTTGATGCCTTCAACCGCTTCCTTGTACTCGTCCATGGTCGGTGTCCGGCCAAGAATTGCCGACAATACGACCACCGGTGTCGAAGCAAGCAGGGATTCGCCCTTCTTGGTCTCGGAATCCGCAACCACACGGCCCTGGAACAGGCGGGTCGATGTGGCCAGAACGGTATCGCCCTTGGCAGCCTTCTCCTGGTTGCCCATGCAAAGGTTACAGCCGGGACGCTCAAGGTACAGGATGTTCTCGTACTCGGTCCGGGCCGCTGTTTTTGGCGCGTTGTCGTTGAACTCAAAGCCGGAGTACTTCTGCAGAACGTCCCAGTCGCCCTCTTCCTTCAACTCATCGATGATGTTGTAGGTCGGAGCAGCCACAACAAGCGGTGCCTTGAAGTCGACCTTGCCTTGCGACTTTTCCAGGTTCTTGAGCATCTGAGCAACGATCTTGATGTCGCCCTTGTGCACCATGCAGGACCCGACGAAGCCGAGGTCGACTTTCTTTTCGCCGTGGTAGAAGGACACAGGACGGATCGTGTCGTGCGTGTACCGCTTGGAGACATCGGCGTTGTTGACGTCCGGATCCGCGATCATCGGCTCATCGATCTCATCCAGATCGACAACGACTTCAGCGAAATACTTCGCATCGGCATCCGGGGTCAGCGCCGGTTTTTCGCCAGACTTGATTTCGGCAATGCGCTTGTCTGCCTTGTCGATCAAGCCCTGCAGAACCTTGGCATCGTTGTCCATGCCCTTGTCGATCATGGTCTGGATGCGGCCCTTGGCAAGCTCAAGAGATCCGATCAGGGTTTCATCGTTGGAGATACAGATGGAGGCCTTGGCCTTCATTTCTGCAGTCCAGTCGGTGAAAGTGAACGCCTGGTCCGCCAGAAGGGTGCCGATATGCACCTCGATGATGCGGCCCTGGAAGACGTTGTCGCCATGCTGCTTCAGCATCTGGGCCTGGGTTGCGTGCACGACGTCACGGAAGTCCATGTGATCCTTCATGGAACCCTTGAACGTGACCTTCACGCTTTCCGGGATCGGCATGGACGCCTCACCGGTCGCGAGTGCCAGCGCCACAGTTCCGGAGTCCGCGCCAAAGGCAACGCCCTTGGACATGCGGGTGTGGCTGTCACCGCCGATGATGATGTCCCAGTCATCAACCGTGATATCATTCAGCACCTTGTGAATGACGTCCGTCATCGGGTGGTAGACGTCCTTGGGATCGCGGCCGGTGATCAGGCCGAACCTGTGCATGAATGCCATCAGGCGCGGCGTGTTGGCCTGAGCCTTCAAATCCCAAACAGATGCGGTGTGACAGCCCGACTGATACGCACCGTCGACGAGCGGAGAAATCACCGTTGCGGCCATGGCTTCCAGTTCCTGGGAAGTCATCAGACCCGTGGTGTCCTGCGAGCCCACAATGTTGACCCGAACGCGGACGTCTGAGCCGGCATGAAGAACCTTGCCAGGTGTGGAGCCGACTGCGTTCTTGTTGAAGATCTTTTCAACGGCAGTCAGGCCTTGGCCTTCGTGAGACACTTCCTTGGACGGTGCAAAGACCGGCGGTGTTTCGATGCCAAGCGTTTCCGCGGCCAATGTCTGCAGCTTCTTGCCGAAGACGATGGCGTAAGAACCACCGGCCTTCATGAACTCCATCTTTTGCGGAGTGAAAGAAGAAGACATGTCGACCAGCTCTTCATCGCCAGCCTCATTGAAAAGTTTTTGCTTCTTCGTGTTGATGGTCAGCACCGTGCCGGTTTCGACAGAATACTTCTGCTCCAGCACCGGGTTGCCATCGTTGTTCAGGATCGGATTGCCGTCCGGGCCGAGTTTCTTGACCCAGTTTTTCAGATCGACACCGATGCCGCCGGTCACGCCGACTGTGGTGAGGAAGATCGGAGAAATACCGTTGGTGCCGGCAACAATCGGAGCAAAGTTGACAAACGGCACATATGGGCTTGCCTGTTTGCCGGTCCAAAGGGCCACGTTGTTGACACCGGACATGCGGGACGAGCCGACACCCATGGTGCCCTTTTCGGCAATCAGCATCACGCGCTTGCCCGGATGCTGCAGCTTCAGCGCTTCGATTTCTTTCTGCGCTTTCTCTGAAATCATGCACTTGCCGTGCAGTTCACGGTCGGCACGCGAGTGCGCCTGATTGCCCGGCGAAAGCAAATCGGTTGAGATATCACCTTCGGCGGCGATGTAGGTCACAACCTTGATCTCTTCGTCCAGGTCAGGAAGCTTCGTAAAGAAATCGGCCCGCGCGTAGCTTTCCAGGATGTCCTTGGCGATTTCGTTGCCAGCCTCATAGGCTACTTTCAGGCGATCGGTATCTGCATCATAAAGGAACACCTGGGTCTTGAGGACTTCAGCAGCGTCCTTCGCGATTGCCTCATCGTTGCCAAGGGCGAGATCCAAAAGGACCTCCACGGACGGCCCACCTTTCATGTGGGACAACAGCTCGAAGGCAAAGGCAGGTGTGATTTCCGCAACGTTGACCGCGCCCAGAATGATTTCCTTAAGGAACTTCGCCTTGACGCCAGCAGCGCTCGTCGTTCCTGGCAAGGTATTGTAGATGAAGAATTTGAGCGAGTCTTCGCGGTGTTCGTTGCCAGCGTCCTTGATCTGCGTGATCAGCTCGGCAACCAGAGCTCCGTCTTCGATTGGCTTGGGATGCAAGCCCTGCTCTTTGCGCGTTTCGATCTCGGCGAGATATTCAGTGTAGAGACTCATAAGGACCCCGGCGTCTTGAAGTTGGATATCGCTTAGTCGCCGGGTCGCACATTTGCTGGCTCGCCGGGTAAGCTCGCTGCGCACTACATAATTCAGTATACAATGGTATGCAATATTGTTCGCTGAAATAATTGCGGTTCGATTGCTTCTTAACCGCACACCACTGAGCAAGTCTTAATAGGCACTCGAATTCATGCGCCTATCACGACCGCCTGTCGCATGATGCTCTGGGATGGGGCGCCCAATTCCCACAATCCTCAAAGCCTTTCTAACTTAGCATTTTTTCATGGGCAACGGAATGAATCCCGTTCCGAAGGGTTGTTCAAGTAGGGCGTGCATAAATCTGGGTGTGGTGGACTCCAGACTGGGGGACGAGCGGTATGTTGCTCCGTACCGGAGGCCATTGCCTTGCGATTTTTCTTGCAAGGCCTCGACACCAGCCAGCTCGCAGCCCGGCGCTGCGATTGCCGTTTAGGCGTGCGATGCACGTCCGCTCACCTCACCATTCCAAAGCAACAGCAGTTCATCGCATTCGACCAAACGCCACGTGCACTGGCGTTTTGACGATACCGCACGTTCCGTCCCATCCAACAACAAAATCAGGAGCCTGAGATGCCTCGGTCCAATCAAGATCAACGTCGCGATCAGCAAAACCCGGATCAGCCACAAAACCTGCAAAGCGCGCCAAACACTTTGGCTCAGATTCAGGCAAACCTTGTCGCGGCTCTTGAAACCCGGTCCATTAACGGATCCTCCAGTCATGAGACCAACATCGACTGGGGATCAGTCGGCCAGCAAATGCTGCGCTTGACTAATGCGAACTACGTAGACGGCATCGGCTCCGTCGCAACTGACCTTCCGAACGCGCGCGCGATCAGCAACGCCGTTGCGCAGCAAACTGAAGATATGCCCAATTCGTTTGGCCTAAGTGACATGTTCTGGGTCTGGGGCCAATTCATCGATCATGACATCACACTGACCGGCAGCGAGGGATTTGAATTTGCGCCGGTTGTTGTCCCTGCTGGCGACAGTGACTTTGACCCAACCGGAACGGGTGAAGCGGTCATACCGTTTACACGCGCGGGATTTGTTGATGGAACCGGAGCCACGTCTGCCCGGCAATACAGCAATGAAATCACCGCTTTTATCGATGCCTCCATGGTTTACGGATCAGATGCCGAAACTGCCGCCTCGCTGCGCGGCGGCGGTGGAACGTTGCTCCTGACGGACAACAACCTCCTCATTGAAACGGAAACAGGTGGCGTGTTGGCCGGCGAAGTGCGCGCTGCGGAAAATGTCGCTCTGACATCCATGCACACATTGTTTGCCCGCGAGCATAATCTCTGGGTGGACCGGCTGGCCCGCCAGGACCCAAGCATGAGCTCGGATGAACTCTATGACGCAGCCCGTGTCATCATTGAAGCTGAAATCCAGGCAATCACCTATAACGAATTCCTGCCACTCCTCTTGGGAGAGGATGCCATCACGGATTACGCAGGGTACAATCCAGACGTAAATCCTGGCATTACGGTCGAATTCGCAACTGCCGCTTTCCGCTTTGGCCACAGCCTCTTGTCGTCCAGCATTCAAAGGTTGGACCGGGATGGCAATACCATTGCCGCCGGAGATCTCTCTTTGAGTGAAGCGTTTTTCAACCCGTCGGAGATCGCAGAGAATGGGGGCATAGATCCCCTGCTGCGCGGACTTGCAGACGGTATGGCGCAAGAGTTGGATACGCACATTGTAGAGGATGTGCGCTCCTTCCTGTTTGGCGCTCCAGGCTCTGGCGGGCTTGACCTCGCCGCCTTGAACATCGAACGCGGCCGGGATCTTGGGGTCGCCAGCTACAATGATCTGCGCGAGGCACTTGACCTGCAACGCGCAACAAACTTCTCGGATATAACGGCGGATGCCACATTGGCCGCACAACTGGCCAGCGTTTACGGATCCGTCGATCAGGTCGATGCCTGGATCGGCGGACTTGCTGAGGATTCTTCGGGCAGCGGTATCGTCGGAGAGCTGTTTGCGACGATCCTTCTTGATCAGTTTTTGCGGTTGCGCGACGGGGATCCCTTCTGGAGCCAGGGCCTGGATCTACCTCAGACTCAGATTGACGCTCTGTGGTCCACCACGCTGGCCGACGTGATCGAGCGCAACACGGACATCCGGTCCATTCAGGACAACGTGATGCTGGCTTACGACCGCCTCGGCGGGACCAACAGGGATGATGCTTTGGTCGGTTCGGAAGAGAGAGACCTGATCCTGGGTAATCGCGGCAATGACATTTTGGACGGCGCCGGCGGAGACGATCAATTGGAGGGACAGGACGAAAACGATGTCCTGTTCGGCCAGGCCGGAAACGACCTACTTTATGGCGGCGATGGCACTGACGTGCTGGTCGGCGGCTCAGGCAACGACACCCTCGAAGGTGGGCGCGGCAGTGACGCCTTTGTTTTTGACGGAGCCTTCGGATCGGACACAGTAACTGATTTCAGCACCAGTAACCGCAACGGTGACATCCTTCAGATCGGGGTCACAGGTTTCTCGTCATCTACCGAAATCCTGGCCGTCGCCGCGGACACCGATGCCGGGGTCGTTTTCCGTTTCTCAGACAGCCTGTCGATCACCCTTCTTGGCGTTTCCGTTTCGCAGTTGGACGCATCGGATATTCAAATCATCTGATTACAAAGGACTGAAGAACAACTTGCTGCGATCTGATCGGCGCAGAGACCCGACAGCCGTTAAAGCAAATCGCGTTTAAGCGGATTCAAGTTTCGCTGCCTCTCGGTAGCGCCTCGAACGCGAAACCTGAAACATTGAGAATTCGATGAAACGCGACACGCTCTAAAGCAGGCTGTCGGGGATCTTCTGTTCCGCGGCCGTGTTCGCCCGCCGGAAGATGAGCGTCACCAAGGTCGACGTGATCACGATGAACAGGGAATAGAGCGCCGCCACGGCCATGATCCCCTGCTGCTCGTCGCTTGGAAAGGTCAGGGCGATGATGGCGACAGCCAGCGGTCCATTCTGAATGCCGGTCTCCAAGGCGATTGTCCGAACGTTGCGCGGATGGAGCTTCAAGGACCGGGCGAAGAGATAGCCGACCAATATCCCGAAGACACCGAGCATGATCGCTGCGAAATAGGTTGCCGGTGTGGTTGTCAGAAGGAATTGCCAGTTCCGCGGGATCCAGGAGATCGCGATGAAGGCGATGAAGAACAAGGCCAGGGCCGATCCGAAGAACTCTGTCACCGCACCGATATTCGCACTGATTTTCCGCAAACCCATACCGATAGCGACCGGGACCAACAGGATCACCAGGGTTGCGATGATATTTTCCCGTGGGATTTCGAGGTCCAGCGCCGTGGCGTAGATCACAAGGACAATCGGGATGAGGATGACGCCGAACACGGTCGAGGTCACCGTCATGAGAACGGACAGCGCCAGATTGCCTTTGGAAAAATAGGCGAAAATGTTCGATGTCGTACCGCCCGGCATACAGGACATGATCAAGAGCCCGATTGCAATCGGCTCGGGCAATGCCAAAGCCAGTGTCATCAGGAAGCCGATGAACGGCATAAAGCCATATTGTGAGACAACGCCAACGGCGAGACCATAGGGCCGGCGCAGTGCCAGATAGAAGTCGCGCGGGGTCAGGGACGCGCCCATTCCCAGCATGATGACAAAGATCATGGCCGCCAGAAGCGCCTGTTCAAATGCTCCGACCATGGATTATTACTCCGCCGCCTGCAGCTCTTCTGCGCGCAGGTCTTTTCTGAGGATCTTGCCAACGTTTGATTTGGGCAGGTCGTCCCGGATCTCAACCCGTTTGGGCACCTTGTAGGCCGTCAGGTGCTCCTTGCAATGAGCCCGGATCGCCTCTTTGGTCAGGCTCTTGTCGTTCAGAACAACATAGGCCTTCACCGCTTCTCCAGTGGTGTCATCCGGAACGCCAATTACGGCGGCTTCGAAGATGCCCGGATGCAAGGCAAGGCAGTCTTCGACCTCATTCGGGTACACATTGAAGCCCGACACGACAATCATGTCCTTCTTCCGGTCAACAATGTAGAAGTACCCATCCGGCTCCATCACGCCGATATCACCTGTGAGAAACCAGCCATCCCGCATGACGATCGCGGTCTCCTCCGGCTTGTTCCAATATCCAGCCATGACCTGTGGGCCCTTGGCGGCGATTTCCCCGCGCTCGCCCTGCGGCACCGGGTTGCCGTCATCGTCCACACAGCGCAACAAGGTGGACGGCAGCGGTATCCCGATTGATCCGTCCCGCGTCTTGCCGATCGGGTTGAAACTGAGAACTGGAGAGGTTTCGGTCAGCCCGTAGCCTTGCAGAACTGGCCGGCCTGTCACCTCCTCCCATCTCCGAGCAACATCTGCCTGCAAGGCCATGCCGCCGGCAGAGGAAAACTTCAGATATTTTGGCGGGCTGTCGAGAAACCATGTTTCGTTGCACAGACCGTTGAACAAGGTGTTCACCCCGCTCATCCAGGTGATCTTGTAATTCTCAAATGCGCGTTTGAGATTTGTCAGCGGCCGGGGATTTGGGATCAGAATGTTCCGCGATCCGATCCAATAAAAGGCAAGCAAATTCAGCGTGAACGCGAAGATATGGTAAAGCGGAAGGGCTGTCAGAGCGACCTCCTCACCTCGTTGCACCGCCGGACACATCTCCAGCGATTGCTCCATGTTCATTAGCAGGTTCTTGTGGGTGAGCATCGCGCCCTTCGCAACACCCGTCGTCCCGCCGGTGTATTGCAAGCAGGCCACATCGTCGGGCTCGACAGACTGGTGATAGGCATCAACTTCGACATGGTCGCGGGTTTTGTGGTCCCGCCCGGCGGCGAGCGCCTCCGGAAAACGGATATGCGGGACTTCGATCGGTTTGACCGACCGGTCCCAGTACTTTTGCACCAACCCGATGATGCCGCGCGGCAATGAAGGCAAAAACTCCGCAACTCGCGTGACGATAATGTTGGGGATCGGATGTCCCTTTGTTGCAGCCGGGATCTTGTCGGCAAACATATCGACAATCACCAGCGCATGCGGTTCAGCATCCTGGAACTGGCGCGCCATCTCTTCTGCCGTGTAGAGCGGGTTGACATTCACCAGAACACAGCCGGCCTTGAAGACCCCAAAGGCAGCGATTGGAAACGACAAGCCATTCGGCATTTGCAATGCCACGCGGTCGCCCTGTGCAAGTCCTGCCACCTCCCGGAGATAGACCGCAAAGGCGTCTGACATTTCATCGACCTGCTCGAAGGTCAAAGTGCCGTTCATGCCATTGTGCATGCAGGTCGTGAAGGCCGGGGCAGACTTGTAAGTGTCTGCTGCCGACCGGATCAAGTCACTGATCGTGCGGTAGGATGCGGCCTCAATATCGGACCGCACATCGGGTCCATAAAACGCGGTCCACGGACGATCGCTTGATGTCATTGCTTCCCCCCGGCATCACCAGCCTGTTCCTTAAACAACCTTCAGTTGCCTCCTCAAGCAGTGAAGATTGTGCCTCAACCATAGATGCGGGACGGCCTTAGTAAAACCCCGTGACGCAAGGGCATAGGCAAAGTTTTTTATTGGGAGAATTGACGAATGACACAAGTCTTTAATTGACAGAGCCGAACAGCGAACAATGCCGCCTCCCGAATAAAAGCATTGGGAGGCGGGCAGGTGCTGTTTAACAAGCGCGTTATTTCAAGCGTGAAAGAAATTGACCGACCGGTCCGTCAGCGCGCGCCGATCCAGAACGGCTGATCCTTGGTGGCGTTCCGGTACCAAGCCACAATCGCGCGCCGTTCGCTCTCTTCCATGTGAGACACATTGGCCGGCGGCATGGCGTTGGTTACACCAGCCTGGAGATAAACCTGCTTGGCCGAGCGCAAGACATCTGCTTCCGTCTCAAGAAGCACATCTTTCGGTGCCCAATGGATCCCCTCATAGAAGGGCTCCCGGGCATGACACATGGCACAGCGCCCGGGCACGATCGCCATCACCTCTTCAAACCCTTCGGCATTGGCAAAGACCTGCTCAGTCTTTGTCAGCTGCCGCGCTTCGGACGCTTCGTAGGTGTCGTGCTGAAGCGGAGCCATCGACAGCCAGATAACACCGAGGAACAGAAGCGCGGTTACCAGCCATGTCCAGGTCGGATTGCCGGTTCCGGCATGGTTGGAGTTGAAGTAGTGCCGGATGGTGACGCCCATCAGGAAGACAAGCGCTGCGATTACCCAGTTGTACTCCGAGGCAAACGCCAATGGGTAGTGATTGGACAGCATCAGGAAGATGACTGGCAGGGTCAGGTAGTTGTTGTGCGTGGACCGCAGCTTGGCAACCTTGCCGTATTTAGGATCGGGCGTCCGGCCCGCTTTCAGGTCCGCAACGACGATTTTCTGGTTCGGAATGATGATGAAGAACACATTCGCCGACATGATGGTCGCCGTAAAGGCGCCCAGGTGCAGCATGGTGGCCCGGCCGGTGAAGACCAGATTGTAGCCATATCCCATGACGACCAGTAGCGCGAACAGGAGAACCATCAACAGGGTCGGGTTGTCGCCAAGCTTCGACTTGCAGAGGAAGTCATAGACAAGCCAGCCGATCGACAGGGATGCTGCGGAGATCAAGATACCCTGCCAGAGCGCAAGGTCCGCCTTTGCCGGATCGATCAGATAGAGTTCGCCGCCGACCCAGTAGACCATCATCAAGAGAGCCGCGCCGGACAACCAGGTCGCATAACTCTCCCATTTGAACCAGATCAGATGCTCCGGCATGTTGGCGGGCGCGACCAGGTATTTCTGGATATGGTAGAAGCCGCCTCCATGGACCTGCCATTCTTCACCATGCGCGCCAACAGGCAAATGCGGCACTTTTCTAAGGCCCAGATCAAGCGCAATGAAGTAAAACGACGATCCGATCCAAGCGATCGCGGTGATGACATGAAGCCACCTGACGGCAAACATCAGCCAGTCCCAAATGATGGCGATATCCAGCATTCCAATCCCTCCAAAAACTTTGCCATCAACCTAGTCGATCATCCAATTTTCTGGTATCCCGACATAATCCAAGCAGTTTCAAAAAATCCGGAACAATCGCCAAATGGCTTACCTGGAGAATATCCGCACCTTTTTACGTGTCTACGAGCTCGGTAACATGTCCGCGGCCGCAAGGGACCTTAGAATTTCGTCTGCGGTCGCGTCGTCCCGGATTTCTCAACTGGAAGAACACCTGAATGTCCGGCTGTTTCAGCGCACGACCCGCGCCCTGAGCCCGACCGAACAGGGCAATATCTTTTACCGCGGCGCAACAAAAATAATGGAAGCGGTGGAAGAAGCGGAAGCGGAAATCACCAACATGACCCGCTCACCACGCGGGACACTGTTCGTGGCCGCTCCCATCAGCATGGGGCAAAGCCTGATTGCCCCAGCCATTCCGACCTTCAAGGCAGACCATCCGCTGATCGATATCCGGTTGCGTTTGTCTGACCGGAAAGTGGACCTGACAGGCGAAGGCCTCGATGCCGCGTTCTTTTTGGGGGTACCGGAAGACTCGAACCTTAAAATCCGCAAAATCGCCGATTGCCAGAGAATCCTCTGTGCTTCCCCGGATTACATCTCTAAGACGGGACAACCGGCATCGAGCGCTGATTTGTCGACAGGAAAATTCGACTGCCTGAACATGCGCTATCCCGGCGCGCCAGAATTTCAGTGGCCCCTTGAAACACCCGAGGGTGTGAAACGTATTCCGGTCAAAGGCCCTTTTGAGTCCGACCATGGCGATGTGCTCACCGCTTGGGCGCTGGAAGGTCATGGCATCGTCCTCAAACCGGTGTTTGAAGTGGCGGAACATTTGAAGTCCGGGCGCTTGGTTCAGGTTTTGGAGAACGAACCACCGATACCCGTTCAAATGGCATGCCTTTACACCCACCGCCGCCGCCAGGATCCTAAAGTCCGCCTCTTTATCGATTTCATGGTTGCACACATTCAGGACGAACTGGCCAAAACGCCTTCAGTCTGAAACTGGAACTGTGAAGCACTTTCAAGAATTATCGAAAACCGAATACCCGCGCGCTGTTTTATAAGACCGGAAAGCTTGGAGGTCTGTCTTGAATCGCTATCCCCGCAATCTTCGTGGTTATGGTCCCACGCCGCCGAACGCAAACTGGCCGAACGGTGCCAAGGTCGCTGTGCAATTCGTTTTGAATTATGAGGAAGGCGGCGAGAACTGCGTCCTTCACGGCGATCCCGCGTCTGAAGCGTTCTTGTCAGATATTCCAGGTGCGGCCCAGTGGCCGGGTCAACGCCACTGGAACATGGAATCCATGTATGAGTACGGCGCGCGTGCCGGTTTCTGGAGGATCCACCGGCTCTTCACCGGCGCAGACATTCCACTGACGATCTATGGTGTTGCAACAGCGCTCGCCCGAAATCCGGAACAGGTCGCGGCCATGAAGAGCGCCGGCTGGGAAATTGCAAGCCATGGTCTGAAATGGATCGAACACAAGGACATGGATCCTGAGACCGAACGCGCGGCCATTGCGGAAGCGACCCGTCTCCACACGGAAGTCACAGGTGAGCGTCCACACGGCTGGTACACCGGGCGCTGCTCGGAAAGCACGGTCCGGCTGGTCGCGGAAGAAGGTGGCTTTGACTACATATCCGACACCTATGACGATGACCTGCCCTATTGGCTGGAGATCGGCGGCAAGCAACAGCTGATCATCCCTTACACGCTGGAAGCCAACGACATGCGCTTTTCCGTGTCACCGGGATGGAGCAGCGGCGAGGATTTCTTCGAGTACCTGAAAAACGCGTTCGATGTTCTCTATGCCGAGGGTGAAGCAGGTGCGCCGAAGATGATGTCGGTCGGTCTGCACTGCCGTTTGATCGGCCGGCCGGGCAAGATCGCCGCTCTCAGGAAGTTCATCGACTATATCCAGAGCCACACCGACGTTTGGTGTCCGCGCCGGATCGAGATTGCAAAGCATTGGGCCAAAAACCATCCACCGCAAGCCTTTGAGCGGCCGAGCCAGATGGATCGCGGCACGTTCGTTGCCAGATTTGGCGGTATTTTTGAACACTCGCCCTGGATTGCCGAACGAGCGTTTGATCTGGAACTCGGCCCAGCGCATGACTGTTCGGCCGGGGTTCATAATGCGCTCTGCCGCAAATTCCGGACCGCGAGCGCGGAGGAGCGTTTGGGCGTTTTGACCGCACACCCGGATCTTGCCGGCAAGCTGGCAGCGGCTGGACGCCTCACCGCAGAAAGCACCAGCGAACAAGCCGGTGCAGGTTTGGACATGCTCACCGACGACGAGCGGGAGACCTTTACCAAGCTCAATTCCGACTACGTCGCCAAACACGGCTTCCCATTCATCATCGCCGTCCGCGACCACACCAAGGCGTCCATCCTGGCTGCCTTTCACGAGCGAACCGGTAATGATCGTGAAACGGAATTTTCCGAGGCCTGCCGACAGGTTGAGCGGATCGCGGAATTCCGCCTGATGGATGTTCTGCCATGACCCATGTTCTGACGCCCGCGCCGCTGACAGCTGAGGCCTTTTCTGCCTATGGCGATGTGATCGAGGTATCCGGTGAGCCGGACAAGATCATCAATCAAGGCATGTGCGGGCGTCATCACGATCTGGCAAAGGTGGATTTTGGCACCGGCCGCGCCGGGATCAGCCTCTTTGACGCCAAGGCTCGAACCTTTCCCTACACGGTCGACATGGTCGAGCGGCACCCGGACGGCAGCCAGGCATTTGTTCCACTGGACGGTGTTCCGATGCTGGTCATTGTCGCCGAAGACAAGGACGGCGCGCCGGTCAATTTGAAAGCCTTTGTCACCCAGCCGGGGCAATCCATTAACCTTCACCGGGGGACCTGGCACGGGGTCCTTGCCCCAATCGAAAAACCGGGCCGCTATATCGTCGTCGACCGGATCGGGGATGGCGCAAACCTGGAAGAACACTGGTTCGATACGCCTTGGATCGTTGAGGCGATTTGACCTACCGGGCCGCCATGAGGCGCGCCATGTCGATCATCCGGCAGGAAAAGCCCCATTCATTGTCGTACCAGCCAAAAATGCGGACCTGACGGTCCCCAACGGCAAGCGTTTCCGGCAGAGCAACTACCAGAGACTCCGGCCGGGCACGCATATCGGTCGAGACGACGTGATCGTTTGTAAAACCGACGATTGAACTGCTGTCAAAGATCTTCTGGAGCTGCTCGTTGACGTCGTCTGCAGGCGGCTCTTTCAACGTCAGCGTAACGTCTATTGCCGAGACACTGATCGAGGGAACTCGCACGGCAGCCCCGCTGACCTTGCCGTCCAGCTGCGGCAGCACAACGCCCAAGAGCTTTGTCGCACTGGTCGTTGTCGGAACCATGGACACACCGCCTGCCCGGCTGCGCTCCAGCGGCCCACGCGGTGCATCCACCATCGGCTGACTGCCGGTGTAACAGTGGACCGTCGTCATGTGGCCGGTTTCGATACCGATCGCATCATCAATTCCGCGCAGGAGCGGAGCCAAGGCATTCGTTGTGCAAGACCCATTGGACACAATCGTGTGGTTGCCGAGCTGGTCTTCGTTCGCCCCGAGCACCAGGGTCACATCTGCAGCAGCAGACGGTCCGGAGATCAGCACATTGCTGGCGCCGGCCTTGAGGCCCCGGGACGCAACATCTCTGGTATCAGCCCGCCCGGTGCATTCCATAACCACATCCACACCTGACAGGTCGAACCCGGAAATATCTGGCGCACATGTAAACTGGATCTCACGCCCGTCCACGATCAGGCTGTCGTCCGTGCGCTCAACGGATCCCGGATAAGGACCAAAGACGCTGTCGTACTTGAAGAGGTACGCGCAAGTCTCGAGCGCTGCGATGTCATTGATCTGCACCACATCAATGGAGTGATCAGCTGGCAACCGCAGTATTTGGCGCAAGACAGTCCGGCCAATACGGCCGAACCCGTTGATGACGATCCGCATGTTACATGTCCGCTATGATGAAGAGCAGCCGGAACACCCGGCAAGACCGGGCTTTCACGGCCCGGCAGGTGAAGCTGGACCGCAGTCATATTGTTATCAATCCACGGCTGCCTGTCTCGAAAAACATTGTCCTTAGAGACAATTATGGGAAAGAGCAGGGTACTGCCTTACCTCGTCCCATTCCGTCTGGTGCAGCTATTTAAAGCGCCATGTGCCGATTGACATCCTTGTAAAGAAGGTACCGGAACGGTCCCGGGCCGCCCGCATAACAGGCCTGAGGGCAAAAGGCCCGGAGCCACATGTAGTCACCGGCCTCCACTTCGACCCAATCCTGATTGAGCCGGTAAACCGCTTTGCCTTCGAGTACATAAAGCCCGTGCTCCATCACATGGGTCTCGGCAAAGGGAATGACCGCCCCCGGCTGGAAGGTGACGATGTTGACATGCATGTCGTGCCGCAAGTCTTTCGGATCGACGAACCGGGTCGTTGCCCACTTGCCCTCGGTGCCGGGCATTTCGATCGGCGCAACATCGTCTTCATGGGTCACAAAGACCTCGGGAAAATCCAGACCATCGACAGCTTCATAGGATTTGCGGACCCAGTGAAAACGAACTGGATTGGTGCTTTCATTTTTGAAGGTCCAATCCGTCTCGGGCGGCAGGAAGGCATAACTTCCGGCGCGCAAGTCATGGCGCGTTCCCTCGACAGTCAGAACGGCCTCGCCCTCCACAACAAACAAAACACCTTCAGCATCGGGGTCTGTTTCCGGGCGCTCTGAACCGCCACCGGGTGAGACTTCCATGATGTACTGCGAAAAAGTCTCGGCAAACCCGGACAATGGGCGGGACAGGACCCAAAGACGCGTCTCGTCCCAAAATGGCAGGTAACTGGTTACGATATCGCGCATGGTCCGGCGCGGAATGACGGCATAGGCGTCTGTAAAGACGGCCCTGTCAGTCAAGAGTGTTTCCTGCCCTGGATGTCCGCCTGTGGGCGCGTAGTACGACTTCGGCACTGCCATTCTTCCCTTAATTTCAGTTGCAAACGGAAATATGGCCTTCAAACGCTCCATAGGCCAGAGGGGAAAGAGATCAGCAGTTTTCGATTTTTCAAGAAAATAGGATGATTACGCTTTGCAACAAAGATAATGCTTATTTTAGTTCCGCTTCGGGCGCCGTTTTCCAATCGGTCAAAGAGGTTCGTTGACGCGATACACCATGTTCCGTCTTGTTCCAGCGGTAAGGTGCTGAGGCCAATTCCCAGACGGCTCTGTAAAAAGCGAGACCCGCAAACATCCAGTAGATCAAGACGCCCGGTGCGTCGAGCAACCGGATGCCATGCCCGCGCCTGCGGGCACCTGTCCACAAAGCAAACAAAGCGCCCGCATAGCCAGCGGCCGCACCTGATACAAACATCACGGTCAGCACAATATTGCCGAAGAAATAAGTGTGGTCGTAATACCCAAGGAGAGAGCCGGTCAGGAGAACCAAGAAAACCGGATGTAGTGCGATCAAGAGAAAAGTGCCGAGGAACAATGCCGCCAAAACGGCTGTTCTGACCGCTCCCAGATCGCTCAGTAGCCGTCTCGGTGATCGGGCATGAACGAAAATTGTCTGCAGCCACCCTTTGTGCCAGCGGGCGCGCTGGGCGAGCCAAGCCCTCAAGGTAACCGGCGCTTCTTCCAATGTCTGACACGGCAAGACACCGAGCCGGAACCCAAGCCGTTCGAGCCGGACGCCGAGATCAGCGTCTTCAGTCACGTTGTACCGGTCCCACCCACCAACAGCATGCAATGCACTGATGCGGAAGTGGTTGGAGGTCCCCCCCAGTGGAAACGGCCAACGATGCCTGAACAACCACGGCAACAACTGGTCAAACAGGCAGGCATATTCAAGCGCGAACTGGCGGGAGATGAAGGTCTCGTTGGCGTTGTCGACAAGCAATCGCGCTTGCAGGCAAGCGAGCTCGGCCGGTCCTCGAGCAAACAGGAACGCCGCCTTCTTCAGCTGGTCAGGGTCTGGCCTGTCCTCCGCATCGAAGACGGTCACATAGGTTCCGGTGGCTGCTGCCAAACCGTAGTCCAACGCGCGTGGTTTCGTCCGGGGTGTCCCGTCCGGCACCACCAAGGCTTCGATGTGAGGCGGCAGATCTTCAGGAAGGGCTGCTGCGGTTTCAAGGTCATCGGTTTCCATCAGAAGAAGGATCTGAAGCCGGTCACGCGGATAGTTCAGTGCGTTCAGGGCCCGAAGCAGATCCGGAACAACACCTGCTTCCCTGTAAAGCGGAACAAGAACCGTATATCTCGGCCAAATTATCAGCCCGGAGCTCAAGGGTTCCGGCAAATGGTAGACCAAGTCTTCCTCTTGAGAAGACTGTGCGCAGATAAAGCGGATGATCCCGGCTCCCAAACAGGCCAGCGAAACGACGCCGGTTATAGCAAAAAGCAAAGCCCCGGAAATCATCTGGCTGACACCCAGCACAAAGACAGCGAGAAAACACAGGATCAACAGGACCGCCGGTAACCGGATATGCCGCGCCGAATAGGACGGAAACCGGATTTCCAATTCTCCGGCCGGTGAATTGGATACATGGGACGCATATTCGATTGCGGCGGGGGTCGTAATCCGGATTTGTTTGGCAAGTACCGGATGGCGTTCCAAATGGCGGCGAACTTCGAGAAACTGTCCGGGCTCCGGAGCGATCGCATAAAGCGCCTGGTTACGGTAAAGCGATAGAAGGGTCGGGCCGAACTCCGCCTCCCCTATGGCCAATGGCCGGTCATTCAAGGTGCGCAACCGAAATCCGTTTTCGGGCAAAAACGGTAGATTGCAGAGTTCTGCAAAGGCGCTGTAAAGACACTCCGTAGTGACAATGGCGTGGCGAAGCAGATACTCTTCGAACGGGACGCCATGAACTTGGGCCGCGTCATGAGCCGCTGTTAAAACCGATCGGGGAACGCCACGTGACAACAGGATTTCAAGAACACCCGGCAGACTGTCCTGCATTTCCGTTCCCCCCGCATACTCGATACACGCACTTCTGCCGTAGGGGATCGTCAATAAACGAAGCTGAGTTGCTGCCCCCCGGCAAACGGGTATTTGGTGTTACTTTCGTATTTTTAGTTGTATTACTATTAACTATAATCGCTATGGTTGCAACTTCTGAATTAGCTCGGGCAGATCAACCGGAAATCATCGTTCCAAATTTCTGGGATCACAAAGCTGTTTTCGACCGGCCGAACAACATCCCGGACACAATCCAGTTTCTTGCAACGGACAACTTCCCGCCCTTTGTGTTCCGCGATCCGCAAGGCCGCTTAACAGGGTTCAATATCGACTTGTCCCGTGCCCTATGCCAGGAGCTTGCAATCTCCTGTGCATTGAAAATAAAGGACTTTGAGGTTCTGATCCCGGCCTTGGAGGAGGAAGAGGGAGACGCAATCATCTCAGGCCTTTCCAGGTATTCACCGCAGGCCCGCGATCTGACATTCACCGACGATTACATGAAACTGCCGGCCCGTGTGATCGTTTCAAACTCAGCGGATAACGACTTCGGCGATGCTCCCGAACCCGGCCAAACAGTCGCGGTCCAAGCCGGAACCCGTTATGAAGCCTTTGCCCGCAAGTTCTGGCCCAGCGCCGACATCCTGAACTTCCCGTCTACCGCAGAGGCACGAGAGGCCGTGAAGGATGGGACGGCAGATGCTCATTTTGGTGACGGTCTCAGTCTCTCGTTCTGGCTGCGCAGCCCGGCGGCAGAAAACTGCTGCCGCTTTGCCGGTGGTCCGTGGTTGGAGCCAGGTTATTTTGGGGAGGGTATGGCAATTGCTACGCGGAGCGGTGATACCGAGCGGGCCGCAGCATTGAACTATGCCCTAAGGCAGCTGCACCAAAAGGGCGTCTATCAGGAACTGTATCTGCGTTACTTTCCGTTTAGTTTCTACTGATTTTCAGGGATCTCAGGACGCCGTCCGGACCTCAGAAACGGAATAACCAGACTGAACGGCAAACTGTGCGCTTTCGGCGTGAGTTCGGGTCCAAGGCCGAGCTCCATGCCTTCGTGCCCACGCTCAGGTTGCGGCACATAGGTTCCAAAAATCCGATCCCATATGGAAAGATTGAAGCCGTAGTTCGAGTCCGTTTCGCGGCGCTCAACCGAATGATGTACCCGGTGCATGTCCGGCGTCACGATCAACACTCTCAGGATCCGGTCGAGCCATCCCGGGAGCGAGGCATTTGCATGATTGAAAAGTGCCGCGCCATTCAAAACAATTTCAAAAACCAGCACCGCTTCCACCGGTCCGCCGAGCGCGACAATGACCGCACCTTTCCAGACAAACGAGAGAAGGATCTCAATCGGATGAAAACGAAGGGCGGTGGAAACATCGACCTCAGCATCTGCGTGGTGCATCCGGTGGATGCGCCAGAACAGCGGCACCTTGTGAGACGCCCAATGTTGAAACCAGACCGCAAGATCCAGAATAACGAAGGTCAACAACCAGGCCGCAACGCCCGACCAGCCGAGCCAGCCGAACAGGCCCCAGCCGTTGTCGAAGGCCAGCATCGCCAGGCCAACACCACCAATTGGAAAGATGAACCGAACCAACGCTGCATCAAGCACGACGAGCGCCCAATTGGTCGGCCAGCGTTTGCTCCGCCCGAGTGATTGCTCCCGCTTCGGCAATGCGAATTCAATAGCCGCCATCAGGCCAAATATTCCCGCAAAACAGGCCAGCCGGATTGTGTTCGTATCCAGACCTTCCAGTAATCCAGCCGTCTCCACCTGCACCTCGCATCCCTGACTTGCTTTCCTTGCCGAGCATATGTAGTGCACGGACACGATTTCCAGCAATTCACATTCGCGCGGCACAGCAGACAAAACCATGACTGATTTTCTTTCGACCCGGCCGGACACAGACACTGTGGCAACACTACTCCTGGCACATGGGGCCGGTGCACCGATGGATTCCACGTTCATGAAGAAGCTGGCAGGTGCTCTCGCCGAAAACAGAATTGCGAGTGTACGGTTCGAATTTGCTTACATGGCTGGCCGCAGAACTGGCGGCCCCAAGAAACCACCGCCGAAAGCCGACAAGCTGATCGGTGAGTTCCAAACTGCCCTGCAGAAACTTATGCATGAGGCTGAAGGCCCGCTTTTTGTGGGCGGGAAATCCATGGGCGGCCGGGTGGCTGCCATGTTGTCCGGCGGCGGCTCGCTGCCCTCCCGGGTTAAGGGTGTCTGCTGCTTCGGTTATCCGTTCCATCCCACAGGCAAGCCGGATGCCGAATGGCGGCTTTCCCCTCTTCAGGACGCCAAGCGCCCGGTACTAATTCTGCAGGGAGATCGCGATCCCTTTGGCAATCAGGCGGAAATTGACGCCATCACTCTGCCCGATGCTGTCGCGCTCAGGTATCTGGAAGACGGCAACCACGACTTTGGTCCGCGCGGCAAATCGCCCGCAACGCTTGATGGCAACATCCACGCTGCCGCTCAAGCCTTTGCAGAGTTCGCAGCCGGGCTTTGACACTACTCGGCGGGCGTCAATCCACGTCTGGTCCCATCTGATGGTGGCATGGGCCTCTGGCGCAGCTGGATAAGACCGGCGATATCGTCGCCAATCTTCAGGAGAGCCGGCACCAGCACCAAAACCAGCGCTGTTGCGGTCGCCAAGCCGAACACGATCGTGATGGCCATGGGTAGCAGGAACTGCGCTTGCAGGCTGGTCTCAAACATCAGCGGCAACAACCCGCCGATGGTGGTCATTGAGGTCAACAACACGGCCCGAAGACGATCGCAGCTTGAACTGATTGCAGCTGAATCCAGGTCCTCGCCACTCTTGCGCCGTTCCTCAAAGCGGGCGACCAAAATGATCGAGTTGTTGACCAGGATCCCGGCAAGTCCGAGCAAACCGATCATGCTGAGAATGGTGAGCTTAAAGCCCATCAGGTAGTGGCCGACAATTGCACCGACGATGCCAAACGGAATGATCGACATCACGACGAGCGGCCGGGAATAACTGCCGAAGATCGCAGCAAGGATGATGTAGATCCCGGCAATTGCCATGAGAACACCGGTCAGGAGCTCGGAGAACGCATTCGCCTGCTCCTCTGCCCTGCCCGCAAAGGAATACTCCAGACCGTAGCTTCTGGCGAGATTGGGTAGGAAAGCCTCCTGAAGCTCGGCAATGATCTGGTTGTTCGACGTCACCGTGCTGTCGATGTCGGCGACCACGGAGACAACCGTCTTGCCATCCCGGCGCAGGATTACCGAAAAGCCTTGCGCATCGGTCAGGTTGACCACTTCTGTGAGCGGTACGAATTCACCGCCCGGTGTTCGCAAGGACAGTTGCCGCAAGGCGGCCGTACCGTCGACATCGATCTGCTGGCGAACCCGAACGGTCACCTCTTCATCGCCTTCGGCAAACCTCCGGGCGATGTTGCCCTCAAACGCATTGCGGATCTGCCGGGCTGCGCTTTCCACCGTGAACCCGAGCGCCCGTCCGCGTGGCGTCAGCTCGACCAGCAGCTCCGGCTTGCCATAGGGCAAATCATCCTCAACGCCGCTGGTGCCCGGGAACGCAGACAGTTCCTGCTGCAGCTCCCGTGCTGCCGCCTTCAAATCCTGAAGCGATGCGCCGGTCAGACGGATATCCAGATCCCGCCCTGGAGGACCGCCGCGCCGCTCGGCAATCGCAACGCGGGAGATGCCTGGAATCTCCGGAACAGCTGCCCGCCACGCATTCACAATAGCCGGTGTTCTGACAGTCCGCTCCTCCGACCGGCTGAGTTGCACCGTGATGTTTGCGACATTGTCGCCACGGTTGTTGCCCGCAACACCAAGCGTTGCGTAGGTCGCAACGACAAGGCTCGAACCAGCGCCGCCGGTGAGCTCCGCTTCCGCTTTTTTGAGGGCGTCCTCAATCTTGATGATCCCCGCAATCGCCTGATCTTCCGGGATGCCAGCATGGAAAAATATTGAGGCAGTCAGGTTTTCCGCTTCTGGCGAAGGAAAGAATGTGAAGCCAACCCGACCACCACGGACAAGCCCCACAGCCAGCACCATGGCGGCCACAGCAACCGCGAAGGTCACATACCTCCAGTTCACCGCGACTTTCACAAAAGCATGGAAGGGATAATCGCGGACCCAGTTGAAGCCAGCGTCAAACCCGCGGCGGAACCAGCTTGGCTGGCCGCTGCGGCGGGACCCGGCCCGTGATCGGCGCATGACGCTCAGAAAAGCTTCAAATCCGACCGCCAGCGTGAAACAGACCGCGACAACAATCACCTCGAACGGAACCAAACCGACGATGTCCTTGAGGGCGCGTAAGGGATCATCGATAACATCCAGGAATGGGGGAACCGACATGTCCGGCTGGTTGATAAGCGCGCTCAGGAACAGCGCCGGCGCACCCGCAAGAAGAACGACACGCCACCAGTTCCAGCGCGGCCGACTGCCGAGAGCATGCGATAGGTGGCCCGGAAGGATCATGAAACATTCGATCAAGGATGCGATGACAACAGCGACCACAACGACGGGCAGCGTTCCCATGATTTGACCGAGCACATCACTGATCAGGAGGATCGGCACAAAGGCCGCAATCGTCGTCAGGCTTGCGGCAAAGATCGGCGCCAGCATCGTGGTTGCCCCGTTGACGGCCGCATCTTCAGGACTGTCACCCATGGCTTGCCGGGTCGCCGTATGCTCGCCGACCACAATCGCATCATCAACAATCACGCCGAGCATCATGATGAGGGCGAACATGGAGATCATGTTGATGCTCTCTCCCATCAGCCACATGATCCCGAGCGTTGCCATCATGGCGACCGGAATGCCGGCTGCCACCCAAAGCGCGATCCGTGCGTTAAGGAACAAGAACAAAATCCCGACCACGAGCACGAGACCAGTGAGCCCGTTTTCGACAAGCAGGTTGATGCGGCCCTTCACGGCGTCGGCGCGGACATCGTATTTCAGGATTTCGAGTGACTGCGGCAGCTGAGGCGTGATTTCTGCCAAATAGTCATCGACGATCTGCGCTGCCTTCAATGTGTCGGTGGTCTCGGCTCGAAGAATGTCGAGCTCAATTGCGCGCGCGCCTTGAGAAAAACCCTGGTTTTCGCTTTCGTCAAAATCCCGGACGACCGTGCCGATATCCTCAACCTTGGTCTTTTCGCCCGATGCAAAGGACTTCACCTCAACGCGGCCAACAGCCTCCGGAGACCGATCCTCAGACAAGGCCCTGATCTGGCGTTCGACACCACCATCGAGATTGCCGGCAGGCAGATCAACTGTGTTTCCGGCAATCTGGGTGGCCACATCCGAAACGGTCAGGTCCAGGCGACGAAGTTCGCGTTCCGGTATTTCAACCAGATACTCCGGCGATCGGTACCCCTTGAGCTCAACCTTGTCGATGCCACGGGCGAGCAGGTCATCGCGCATCTGCCGCGCAAAGACTTTCAGCGCCTGCTCCGGGAACGGACCGCGCAGGGCAAGCGTTGCCACGCCGTCTGTGAAGTTAGCCGCCGATACGACGGGCGTCTCGGAATCCACGGGAAGCGTCGTGACCGCAGAGACGGCCTGTTCAACGTCCGACAATGCCTTTTGCATGTCGGTGCCTTCGAAGAACTCCATCCGCACCGAGGCGCTGCCCTCGCGGCCGTAGGACGTTAATTCCTTCATGCCATCGATGAACCGGAGTTCGGGCTCGATAACTTCAAGAATGTTGGACGACACGTCCTCCGCACTGGCTCCCGGCCAGGCAACCGAAACGGAGATGCTGTCGATCTTGACGGTTGGAAAGAACTGCGTGTTCAGCTTCGCAAGGCCGTATGCGCCAAAAAGCACCATGATTGCCATGATCAGGTTGGCGGCGTTCGGGTGCCGGACAAGAACTTCCATAATGCCGCGAGGTTCCATAGAGCGTGCCATGTCGTCCCCCTTTACTGCGCGACCGCAGCAGATTGATCTGCAGGTTCAGCAGCTTGGTCCGCGGCCGGTTGCTCAGCGTTCACATCGCTGACCAGCAATCCTTCGCCAGCTTCTGGGATCCGCGTCACCAACAAGGTTTCACCGGAGTTCAAATCGCCGCGCACAAGGATGAAGCCGTCGTCAATCGCAAGTGCATTCACTGCCCTGGCCTGAAGGCGATTGTCTTCAACGACATAGACAGTCCCCTGGCCATAATAGGCTGTTTCCGGGATGCGAAAGCTGTTGGCGTAGGTTCTGTCCGGAACCGCCACTTCGACGAAGGCACCCGGCCGCAGCGGAACGGTCGCTCCAGACGCATCAATGCGCGCTATCAGATCAACGCCGCCCCGGTCGCTTGCGACATCCGCTCCAATCCGCGTAACTGTCGCCAAATAAGTGACAGGCTGATCCCCGAGGTTCCAGATCACGTCGACCGGGCGCCCGACAACTGTACCGCTGTCTTCGAGCAAGCGGCCGTACTGGTTGTCCGACAGCGTCAGACGGACTTCGAATTCGCTGCTGTCGTAGAGCGATACGATTGCATCATTTACACTGATAAGACGTCCTGGCTCTGCTGCCGAAGAGCGCACGATCGCATCAAATGGTGCGGTCAGGACAGTGTTCTCCAACTGGCGCTGAGCGTTTTCAAGGCGCCATTCCAGGCGCTCTACAGTCGCCTTTTGCTGAACGACCTTTGCCTCTTCCAAAGCCAGTGTGTTTTCAGACCGTTCAACGCTTTGCTGGCGCTGGGACACGATCAGCTTACGGTCGTCGACCGTTCGCTCTGTTGCCGCACCGCGCCCGAGAAGCTCCTCTGCCCGCTCCAGATCCCGTTGGGCAAACTCCAGCTGTTCTCCGGCACGAACCAGATTGGCCCTTTCAAGCGCAACACGACCCTCGTTTTCCACCAGGGCGGCTTGCGCTTCAGCAAGGTTGGCCCGGGCTTCGGTCACTGCCCCTTCGTAGTCGAAGCGGTCAATCACAACCAGGGTATCGCCGCGCTCGACTTTGCCGCCTGCCTTCAAGTCTGGATGAACTTCGACAATCTCGCCGCCGACCAGCGCCCGCAAATCGACTTCCCGGCCAGCCTGGGTCTGGCCGTAAACGGAGATCAACGGCGCATAGTCGCCTTGTTGAACGGTGGTGGTTTCAACCGCGTAGCTTCTTTCCTGAACGGGCCTCTTCGGCACGTCCGGGCGGGTCGCAATGAGCTGGTTCATGCCCTTGAAGGCACCGAAGAGAATGGCAAACGCCAAAGCCGTTTGAAGCAGCGCTTTCAGCACCAGCTTTGCGCGCTCCATCGGTGTCCGTGTCCGGCCTGCGGGCGGAAGAACTTCAGGACTTGGCGGCTTGCCGGTTTCCGGTTCAACGGACTGCAACATACTCAAGCTTTCTCACAGGTGCGAATGCGACGGCTCTAAACTATACGCGAACCGTGGGCATAAGATTACTTTGCACCGCAAAAAATCAAGGTTTTCAGCGCAGAAACGCGCCTTTGAGGCCGGAATTCGTGTATCCAAATGTATCAGCGGATACAGTCTGCAGGCCAGATGTCACCGGCCTGCAGTATGTTCTCAGCGGTCAAATTCATAAGTGGTGCTGCAGAATTCGCACGTCACAACGATCTTGCCATCAACTGTGACTTCTTCCACTTCGTCTGCGCTAAAGTTTGCCAAAACATTGGCAACTTTGTCGCGCGAGCAACGGCACTTGTCGCCAATCGGCTGGGCATCGAAAAGCCGGACGCCACGCTCATGAAACAACCGGTAGAGCAGCGTTTCAACGCTGACTTCAGGGTCTGTCAGTTCTACATCCTGAACCGTATCGACAAGTGCCTTGGCCTCGACCCAGGCATCGTCTTCGTCAATTTCGTGACGCACGGTTCCCGCCGGCGCATCACCCGGATCAATGTCCGCCTGACGCATCCGCTCCGGCGCTTCAGGCAGGAACTGAATGAGTAAGCCGCCGCCTGTCCAGGATTTGACCGGCGCGTCTCCGTCCTGCCGGGTGTATAGTTCACCAACAGCCAAACGAACTTCGGTCGGGATCTGCTCAGATCGCTCAAAGTACCGGCGCGCGACCTCTTCCAAAGAGATACCATTCAGCTCGACCAAGCCCTGGTAACGCTGCATGTGCTTGCCCTGATCGATGGTCATCGCCAGATGACCATGCCCGAGCAGCGCCTCTGGCGTCGCAGCACCGGCATCTATCAATCCGGCAACACGCTCTGCGTCGAACGTTGCGCAAGCACGGATCGCGTCCGGCGTTTCAAAATCGACGACCAGCATCGACACCGGCCCCTGCGTCTGGGTCTGGAGTGTAAACCGCCCGTCGAACTTCAGAGAGGTTCCGAGCAGACTTGTCAGAACAATGGCTTCCGCCAGAAGTCGGGATACCGGCTCCGGATAATCATGGCGTCCAAGAATTTTCTCAAGGATGGGGCCAAGCGCAACACTGCGCCCGCGGACATCCAGTCCTTCCACGGCAAAGGGCCGGACAGCGTCCAGCCCTGCGGGCTTGATGCCCAGTTCTTCCAAATTTAATGCCACTTTGGCTACGCCTTAAGCTGCGCCGAAACACCAGGCCAAAATGCCCTTTTGAGCATGGAGCCGGTTTTCGGCTTCGTCAAACACGACAGAGTTGGGACCGTCCATGACCTCGTTGGTGACTTCCTCGCCGCGGTGTGCCGGAAGGCAATGCATAAACAGTGCATCACCATTTGCCTCCGCCATCAGGCGTTCATTTACCTGATATGCACTCAGCAGGTTATGACGGCTTTCGGCGTCGTCGTCGCCCATCGACACCCAGCAATCGGTGACGACACAGTCGGTCCCTTTGACAGCCTCATATGGGTCGTCGGTAACCAGAATGGAACCACCCTTGGCACGGGCGGTCTCAATCAGATCCTGCGGTGGGGCCAGTTCGGCCGGGGTTGCGATGCGCAGCTCGAAATCCAGGCGCGGTGCGGCGTGAACCCAGGACGCCAGAACATTGTTGCTGTCGCCGGTCCAGGCAATGCTGCGCCCGGAGATGCCGCCGCGATGCTCTTCGAAAGTCATGATGTCTGCCATGATCTGGCACGGATGCGAGATCTTGGTCAGGCCATTGATCACCGGAATGGTCGCGTTTTCGGCCAGTTCATTGAGAGCTTCGTGGTCCAGGATCCGGATCATGACGCCGTCGACGAACCGGGACAGCACCTTCGCCGTGTCGGCAATGGTCTCGCCTCGGCCCAGCTGCATCTCCGCACCGGTCAGCATCAACGTCTCGCCGCCGAGTTCGCGCATTCCAACGTCAAAGGAAATGCGGGTCCGTGTCGATGGCTGTTCGAAAATCATGGCCAGCACTTTACCGGCGAGCGGCCCCTCACCCCGGCGAACGCCGTTGCGGGTTGCCTTGATCTTCCTTCCGGTTTCCAGAATAGCGCGCAGATCATCGCCCTCGAATTGGGTCAGATCCAGGAAATTTTTGTACGCTCCGCTGGCGGTCATTCGGCCGCTCCTTCCAACAACTTTTTCTCAACGGCAACTGCGGCCTTCTCCAGCCGATCAACCGCATCGGAAATCTCTTCTTCCGAGATGGTCAGCGGCGGCAGGATCCGGACAACGTTGTCACCGGCCGGGACCGCAAGAATGCCCGCTTCGCGCGCGGCGGCGACATAGTCTCCCACCGGTGCGGTGCACTTGATGCCCAGCATCAGACCATTGCCCCGGACAGCCTCGAACACCTTCGGGTGGCTATCGACCAGCCCGGAAAGCTTTTGCTTGAAGGAGAGGCCCTTCTTTTGAACCTCTTCAAGAAAACCATCTGCAAGGATGACATCCAGAACCGCATTGCCAACAGCCATGGCGAGTGGATTGCCGCCGAAGGTCGTGCCGTGGGTGCCAGGTGCCAGAGCGGACGCAACTTCTTCGGTCGCAAGACAAGCGCCCATCGGGAACCCACTGCCGATGCCCTTGGCGACGGCCATCAGATCCGGATCAACGCCAGTCCACTGATGCGCGAACATTTTTCCGGTCCGGCCGACACCCGTCTGGATTTCGTCAAAGATCAGCAGGGCTCCGGTTTCATCACAAAGCTTACGCAGAGCGCGCAGGAATTCGTAGTCGACTTCCCGAATGCCGCCCTCGCCTTGGATGGGTTCGATCGCGATCGCTGCGGTTTGCGGACCGACCATGGCTTTCAAGGCCTCCAAGTCACCGCTGGGCACCTGATCGAAGCCAGGGGCTTTCGGTCCGAAACCCTCCAGGTACTTTGCCTGGCCACCTGCTGCAATCGTGCCGAGCGTCCGACCATGGAAAGCGCCTTCGAATGTCACGATCTGATACCGGTCCGGCTCATTGCGGTCATAGTGATAACGCCGGGCGCACTTGATCGCCGCTTCCATTGCTTCGGCGCCGGAATTCACGAACAAAACCTTGTCTGCAAATGTTGCATCGGTGAGGCGCTGCGCGAGCCGCGCGCCATCCGGCATCTGGTGCAGATTGGAAATATGCCAGAGCTTGGCCGCCTGATCCTGAAGGGCCTGGACCAGATGCGGATGAGCATGTCCGAGCGAATTTACCGCGATTCCGGACCCGCAATCGAGAAATCGTCGGCCGTCACTCGTAACAAGCCAGACACCTTCCCCGTGATCGAATGACAGGTTCGATCTTGCGTAGTTTCCAAAAAGCGCGGACGCGGACATACCTCTTTAGTCTCCTTTGGCCGCCGGAAGCGCCACTGGTATCGGACCGTCGGAACTCCGGGGCATCGCCTTAATTACAGGCCAAAAACGCAATGTGCCGCCAAAGCGGCGGCACGTTGCAAGATCCTTATACACTGCCGAGGTCCCCGCCTGTCAATGGAAATGGCCATTGCCGGGGTTCGGGCTGTTTTATGTAAAAGTCTCAATGACCTCGCATCTGTTGGGGAAAAGTCCGTTCATCCCCAACTCACTGCAGCCTGACGGTTGCTTCACAAATTAACGTTATTGTAACCTTTGACTAATCAGACACGACATCTCGTGCGGCGTATCAAATAGAGGCACAAGATATGCCATAATGGACATGCGTTCGCGCGTCCAATAACGGGATTTTGGCCAGTCACTGGCCTTGGCAAGGGGTGCGGCAATGAGTTGGACGAACGAACGGGTTGAGCTTTTGAAGAAGCTCTGGGGCGATGGTTTGAGCGCAAGCCAGATTGCGGGTGAGCTTGGCGGTGTCACCCGGAACGCGGTTATTGGCAAGGTACACCGGCTTGGTCTTTCCGGCCGCGCGAAGTCTTCTTCCTCAAGCGCGAAACCGCGCCGTCCCCGCACAACAGCCAGCCCGGCGTCGCAATCGGCACCGAAACGTCCGCAAACACAGCCGCAGACCCAAGGCTCCGCGGCGTTGAAGATGGAACCGACGCCTGCCCCGGTTAGAGAGGTTCAACCCGTTGCAGAACCGATCGCTGACGTTGTTCCGATGTCCAAGCGGGCGACCATCCTGACGCTAACTGAGCGCACCTGTAAGTGGCCGATCGGCGATCCGGCGACAGAAGACTTCTACTTCTGCGGTCAGGTTTCCGAAGCCGGCGTACCCTACTGCCCCTACCACTGCAAGATCGCTTACCAGCCGGTCGCAGACCGCCGCCGGAGCGCCAACAGCAAGACCAGTGTTGCCCAGGCTTCCTAATCTCGAAATACCCAAGAAAAAGCCCGCCGATTTGGCGGGCTTTTTTGTTTGTCTTGAAAGTCTCGATCAGGCTGCCGTGAACTGGTCGTTGAAGGCATAACCAGCCCCGCGCACCGTGCGGATCGGATCCTTCGCCTTGCCCTTGTTCAGCGCTTTGCGCAGGCGGCCTACGTGAACATCGACCGTGCGTTCATCCACATAGACATCGTGCCCCCAAACGCCATCCAAGAGCTGTTCGCGGGAAAAGACCCGGCCTGGTGCGGTCATCAGGAATTCCAAAAGGCGAAACTCAGTTGGCCCCAAATGGATTTCCTTGGTGCTGCGCCGGACCCGGTGTGTTTCCCGGTCAAGTTCGATGTCGCCGGAGCGCAGCATCGTGGACACCACCTCCGGGCTTGCCCGGCGCAAGATCGCGCGGACACGCGCCATCAGTTCGGGCACTGAGAACGGCTTGACCACGTAGTCGTCCGCTCCGGTCGACAGGCCTCTGATGCGCTCGGCTTCCTCGCCGCGCGCCGTCAGCATGATGACCGGCAACCGCTCGGTGTCTTCGCGTGCCCGCAGGCGCCGGCACAGTTCGATGCCGGACAATCCGGGCAACATCCAGTCCAACAACAAGAGGTCTGGCTGGGTTTCCCGGAGGCGGATTTCCGCCTCGTCGCCGCGGACACAGGTCTCGACGGCGTATCCTTCAGCTTCCAGATTGTACCGCAACAGAAGGCTCAACGGTTCTTCGTCTTCGACGATGAGGACCTTCGGCATGAATTCTCGCTCCAATTCCCTCAGCCGGCACCGAAGCGCCGACTTACAGTTTCTGCTTCACAGCCGTTCCGGCTGGCTCTGACGGCTTACACAGCGCCGGTTTCATCAACCTTGTTGCGGTCTTCCGGAAGCCGTTCGCCCGTCACCATGAAGAAGACGTTTTCGGCAATGTTGGTGGCATGATCGCCGATCCGCTCGATGTTCTTTGCGCAGAACAGGAGATGGACGCAGGAGGTGATCACCCGCGGATCTTCCATCATGTATGTCAGGAGTTCGCGGAACAGCGACGTGTAGATCGCATCGACTTCAGCATCTGCTTCCTGAACACGGCGCGCAGCCTCCGCATTGCGTCCGGTGTAGGCATCAAGAACCTTCTTCAGCTGCCCGAGGGCCAGCTCGGTCATGTGCTCCACACCGATTGCCAGCTTCTTGCTCTGAATGTCGTTGTCGATTGCGATTGCCCGCTTGGCAACGTTCTTTGCAAGATCGCCAACACGCTCCAGATCGTTCGCGATCCGGCTGGCGGCTGTGATTTCTCGCAGATCCTGCCCCATCGGCTGACGGCGCACGATCATTGCAATCAGGCCTTCCTCAACGTCCTGATGCAGCGCATCAAGACGGCGATCCTGATCAATCACGCGGCGCGCCAAATCGGTGTCCCCGGACACGAGGGCGGAAACGGCTTCTGCAAATGCTTTTTCTGCGAGACCGCCCATTTCAGCGATCCGGCCGGCCATGACGTTCAATTCGTCATCATAAGCCGTGACTGTATGTTCAGACATCCTGTGTCCCTTCGAAAAAATGTGCGATCCGGTTAACCGAAGCGGCCGGTGATGTAATCCTGCGTCCGCTTGTCCACCGGGTTGGTGAAGATATCCTGTGTCGGACCTTCTTCAACCAGAATTCCCAAGTGGAAGAACGCGGTGCGCTGAGACACGCGGGCGGCCTGCTGCATGGAGTGCGTTACGATCACGATCGTGTAGTTCTCGCGCAACTCGTCGATCAGTTCCTCAACCTTGGCAGTCGCGATCGGATCGAGAGCGGAACACGGCTCATCCATCAGGATCACTTCCGGGCTGACGGCAATCGCGCGTGCAATACACAGGCGCTGCTGCTGACCACCGGACATGCCGGTGCCTGGCTCGTCAAGACGATCCTTGGCTTCTTCCCAAAGACCCGCCTTTTGCAGGCTGGAAGCCACGATGTCATCAAGCTCAGCCCGGTTCCGGGCCAAACCGTGAATGCGCGGGCCGTAGGCTACGTTGTCGTAGATCGATTTCGGGAACGGGTTCGGCTTCTGGAATACCATTCCGACCTTGGCGCGCAGCTGCACCGGATCGACCTTCGGATCGTAGATGTCTTCGCCGTCGATCTGGATGGAGCCTTCGACACGGCAGATATCGATCGTATCGTTCATGCGGTTGATGGTCCGCAAGAATGTCGACTTGCCACATCCAGAGGGGCCAATAAAGGCTGTGACAGAACGCGGCTGGATTTCAATATCCACGTCCTTGATCGCGTGCGTGTCGCCGTAATAGACCTGCACTTTGTTGGCTGAAATCTTGCTGTCGGTCATATCTGTCGCCTGTTCAATTTTCGGCATGTCATTCATGGGTACGCCTCCTTACCAGCGACGCTCGAACCTGCGGCGCAGGATAATCGCGAGGATGTTCATGGACAGAAGGAAGATCAGGAGGACGATGATACCGCCCCAGGCTTTCTCGTAGAACGCGAAGTCGGAACGGGCCGCCCAAGTGTAGATCTGCGCAGGCATCGCGGAGTTCGGGTCCATAAATCCGGAAACGAAACCGTCCGGATATCCGCGGGCCACAAAGCCGACCATCCCGATGAGAAGCAGCGGTGCTGTTTCCCCAAGAGCCTGAGCCAGACCAATGATCGTTCCGGTCAAGATGCCCGGCATCGCCAGCGGCAGCACATGGTGGAACACGGCCTGCATCTTTGACGCCCCAACACCGAGGGCTGCGTCGCGAATGCTCGGCGGCACGGCCTTCAGAGAAGCGCGTGTGGAAATGATGATTGTGGGAAGCGTCATCAGTGTCAGCACAAGCCCGCCAACAATCGGAGCTGATTGCGGCAAGTGCATGAACTGGATGAACACTGCGAGACCCAAAATACCGAACACGATGGAGGGCACCGCTGCAAGGTTCGAGATATTCACCTCGATCAAGTCAGTAAACTTGTTCTGCGGTGCAAACTCTTCAAGATAGATGGATGCAGCCACCCCAATCGGAAGGGACAGGAACAACACCACCAGCATCATGAAGAATGATCCGACTACAGAGGCCCCGATGCCGGCTCCACCTGGATTGTCCACGCCGGAGTCTGCCCCGGTGATGAACGGCCAGTTGAACACGGTCTGGATAATCCCGCTCTCGACCAGCACATCGACCAGGTCCAGATCCGATTTCATAAGAAAGCGGCTGTCCGTGATGTTGTCCCGCGTGAGGCGGCCATTCATGTAACCATCAACACGAGAGGATGCCGCCAGTTCGAAAGCAACCGGTTGACCAAGCTTGTCCGGGTTTGCCCGGTAGAACTCGCGAATGGTGCTTCCCGGCTTGCCGACAATCCGCTCAATCGCGGCAATATCGAACGGAACCTGGATGTCCTTTTGCTCAAACTGCGCGCTCATCGCTTCTGTGAAAACGGCCTCGTAAGCCCGTGTCTTGAAGAGCTGGCTTTCAGCATCGTCGAACTGTTCCTGGGTGACCGTAAATTCAACGGTCAGGACTGTCCGCGTAAAGGCTGGAATGCCTTCGCTGATGATTGAGTAGGCCAGAACAACCAAGAAAAACAGACCAGCTCCGATAGCGGCAATGCCATAAGCCTGAAAGCGTTTCTCGGATGCATTGCGTTTCTTCGTCAGCTCGTCCGTCGCATACAATGAGCGCGGCTGTGCGGACGTTTTTTCAGGCGCTTTGGCACCTTCAGGAGAGAGAGTTGCGTCGGTCATCAGTCATACTGCTCCCGGTATTTGCGCACGATGTAGAGCGCGACAATGTTCAAACCGAGCGTCACCACAAAGAGCGTCATACCCAGCGCAAAGGCGACCAGCGCCACCGGGGATGCAAAGTCTGCATCGCCCGTCAGCTGGCTGACGATCTTCGCTGTCACTGTTGTCATTGCGTCGAAGGGGTTCAAGCTGAGGCGCGCTGCGGCACCCGCACCAAGAACCACGATCATCGTTTCACCGATGGCTCGGGAGGCCGCCAGCAGGATCGCACCAACAATACCCGGAAGGGCGGCCGGCAGAATAACCTGTTTGACTGTTTCGGACTTGGTCGCACCCAGGCCATAAGAGCCGTCACGCATGGCTTGCGGAACCGCGTTGATGATGTCGTCGGACAGCGAACTCACAAACGGGATCAGCATGATCCCCATTACGAGGCCGGCGGTCATCACCGCAGTGCCAGATTGCATAATTCCAACACCATCCGCGCCGAAAACCGAGACCAAGAGTGGACCGACTGTCAGCAGGGCGAAGAGACCGTAAACAATGGTTGGAATACCTGCGAGGATTTCGAGAAGCGGCTTGGCAACAGCGCGGACCTTGGGTCCGGCATATTCGGAGAGATACACCGCGGCGAACAGTCCGATCGGCACGGCCACGGCCAAAGCGACAAACGAGATATAGAAGGTACCCCAGAGAAGTGGGATGATCCCCAGTTCCGAGGACCCGCCGCGGCCGGAGAAACTTGGCGACCACGTGAGGCCAAAGAAGAAGTCGAACGCAGGATATAACCTGAAGAACTCGATTGTGTTGAACACCAACGAGAAGACAATCCCGATTGTGGTCAGGATCGCGATGGAGGCTGCTGCAATCAGCAATGCCTTTACGCCCTGCTCAACCGTGTTCCTGGCGCGGAACTCGGCTCTAGACTCGTACAGTCCCCACGCCGCCCCGGCCAAAGCTGCAAGGATGACAACAATCGTCATCATGAAATTGCCGGAAGAGTTAAGGATCCGGTATTCCTGCGCTGCCCGGAGGATCGGCTGCGTAATCTGAGACGTGACAACCTGACCCGCTTCTTTCAGCCGCGCTGTGACATCGTTGAAGTCGGCACGTGCATTGCGCGCGAAGTCTTCCGTAATCAGCCCTGCAGCAACGGCGTTGTCCAAACCGCGCGCCGCTCGGCGCACTTCGGCAAGGACAAGACCGCGGGACGAGCCTTCAGCGATCTCGCTGTCCGGGATCATGCCGGAGATACTGTTGTTGACGATTAGGGGCTGGGCCAGCAGCCACAGAACCAAGATGAGGAAGGCAGGAACCACCACCTTCATTGCGACGTTTGAGCCGTAATACGAAGGAAGCGAATGGAGCTTTATCTGCTCGCCCCCTGCGCTTGCTAAAGCTCGACCACGTCCGAGTACGTACCCCACCACAGCGATGGCGAGTACGGTCAAGATGAGCCAGATCACAGGCATCTGCTTCCCCGGATTTTATATGAAATTTCCAAAAAGGAGAAAGGGGCGGCGGAATATGCCGCCCCTTAAATTCGAACCAGAAGGTTCGATTACTTCATGGTTTCTTCAGCTTCGATGGAAGCCTGAGTAGCAGCCAGCTCCGGATCGGAAACCAGACCGTACTGAGCCAGCGGGCCTTGCGGGCCAGCGATTTCGTCAGCTACGAAGAACTGAGCGTACTCTTTCAGGCCCGGGATAACGCCGATGTGTGCTTTCTTGACGTAGAAGAACAGCGGGCGGGAAACCGGATACTCACCAGTGGAGATGGTCTCAGTGGAAGGAGCGACACCAGTCATGGTCGCAACTTTCAGCTTGTCGGTGTTGTTCTCGTAGAACGCCAGACCGAAAACGCCAACGCCGTTCGGGTTGGAGTCGATGCGGGCCAGGGTCTCGGTGTAGTCACCGTCGATGTCAACAGACTTGCCGTCGGTACGAACTGCAAGACATGCGTCTTCAGCGTCGTCTTCGGACATGCCGCCGTCCATCATCGCCTTCATGGCGCCGGACTCTTCACAACCAACGAGGAGAACTTTCTCTTCGAAGACTTCACGGGTGCCGTGTTTGGTGCCCGGGATGAAAGCAGCGATTTCAACGTCCGGCAGGGAAGCGTCTACTTCGGACCACTTTGTGTACGGATTGTCGACGATAGCGCCATCAACCAGGACTTTCGGAGCCAGAGCGTTGTGCCACTGAACCGGTGTGAAAGCGGTGAAAGCCGGGCCGTCTTTTTGGGATGCGAAAACGATCCCGTCATAACCGATGCGAACTTCCATGATGTCGGTTACGCCATTCTCTGCGCAAGCCTTGATCTCTTTTTCGCGAATTGCGCGGGAAGCGTTTGCAACGTCGATGGTGTTTTCGCCAACACCTTCACAGAAGCGCTTCAGGCCAGCAGAAGAACCGCCGGACTCAACGACCGGTGTCGGGAAGTCGGTGTTTTCACCGAAAACTTCAGCGACGATAGAAGCGTAAGGAAGAACGGTTGAAGAACCGGCTACCTGAACCTGGTCGCGAGCCTGAGCGGCGCCAACGAATGCAGTGGAAGCAACGGCAAGAGCAGTTGCGCTAACGAGGGTCGTAAATTTCACTTGACCACTCCCTTTGAATGTCAAGGTTTGCAAATCCACGCTGGACGCGATTTCGCCCAAGCGCTGCCCGGAACCTAGGCTCCGTGAGTGAGAGTTCTATGACAGTTTCTTTTCAGTTTTGTGACATCTTAACCATTTGTATTTATTGAGTATTTTGATTGAAATTCTTTTCATTGTGTCATTCTGCGCTTCCTATTGACACATAAGCCATGGCGTGACTGACACGCAGTAGAAAAGCTCTTAGCCCCCCTCACCTCGAACCCGCCTCTTTAGGTAGCAGGACCCGCCTCAGCACGGTTCGCGTGATTAGCCGGCGAAATCGCCCCATAAGTCGTTCTGACAATGAAGGTTTTTGATCGGAACGCTGAATAAGCCGCGATTATGCGGCCCGGAAACAGACACTAGCCGGAAATGATCACCTTGAACGTGGCGCCCTTACCCGGCGCGCTCTCCACATCGAGCCGGGCGCGATGACGGGTCAGGATGTGCTTGACGATTGCAAGGCCCAGCCCTGTGCCTTTCATGGCCCGGCTGGAATCAACATCAACGCGGTAGAACCGTTCTGTAAGGCGCGGCAAGTGTTCCGGAGCAATCCCTTCTCCGTAGTCGCGCACGGCAAGTTCCCACGCGATCTCCCCCTCGCCCATCTGTTTAGAGGTCAAACTGACATCGACAACTTCGCCGGTGCTGCCGTATTTGAGCGCATTCTCGACCAGGTTCTCTGTTACCTGGATCAGTTCGTCCCGGTCGCCCAAAATCATCACCGGCGTCTCGGGGAGATCAAGCCGGATCGCCATGTTCATGTCGCGCGCCAAAGGCCCAAGAGCATCATTTGTGTGCCGGACGATTTCGCAAAGATCGACTGAAGTTTGCGGGCGAACATGGGCACGCAGTTCGATACGCGACAATGACAAGATGTCGTCGATCAACCGGCGCATCCGCCCGGCCTGATCCAGCATGATCGATAAGAACCGGTCACGTGCCTCAGCGTCGTCGCGAGCTGGCCCTTGCAAGGTCTCGACAAAACCGGTCAGTGACGCGAGTGGCGTGCGCAGTTCATGGCTGGCATTGGCCACGAAATCGGTCCGCATACGTTCAAGGCGCCGATTTTCCGTTTGATCCTGGACCACGACAAGAACAAAAGCGGGCTTGCGGCTGCTCGCCTGTCCTTCTTGAGGACCCGGCTCGTGAATGGGCGCAATATAGGCCTCAAGCCAGGTTTCTGTTGGAACCTTCTCGATCCAATTGATGCGCTCTGCAGTGCCGTTTGAACAGGCGCGATCAAACGCCTCCAAAAGCGATGGAGCCCGCAAGGAGAACGACAGCGGATCTCCCGGTTTCGCGCCGGGGTAAATCTCCATCGCCCGTGCGTTGACATACCGAGTGATGCCACGCGCATCTGCAACGAAGCACGGCGTAGGCAACGCATCGACCGTGACCTTCATGTCCGTTCCAGGCCACATGCGCCGCATTCTGCGCTGCGCATTGATCTTCAGCCGTCGGCTGGCGGAGTTGCGGGGGATTGAGAGCGTGGCTGCCAAAGTGGCCGCAAAACAGAGGAACCCCACCCATACCGGGATTTCATAAACAACCACAAGACCGGTCAGAATGACCGCGCTGGCCAAAAGCGCCCACCGCGCATCCCTCAAGCGGCGCCGCGGTGTTTCCACAGGCGAAATCTGAGGGCTGTCTTCAAAAGGCGGTTGAGACACGGTCATGGGCTTGCGGGTTTGAAACGAACTCTGGGTGTCCGCCGGTTATGGTTATTTCGACACCTCACCTTGCAGGTTAAAGTGTGAAGACATGAAAGGTGCACTCCGCCTAGCACAGAATGCATGTCAGCTAAACGACAGAATGGCGGCTTCCTGACGCAGGCGCATCATTTCCGCTTCAGCGTTTTTGCCGCCGCAACAATGTTCTTCAAAATTCGTGGCCAGCCATTCGATTGCATCATGAGCTGCATATATTCGCCGCCCGCCTCGCCATGCCGCAGAAACTTGTTGTGTACGACCTCGACCCGCGTCACCTCTCCGGCCTCGCGAAAATTGAGCATGACCCGGCTGGCTGCAGCAGGATCGGCGATCAAACTGCCATCCTGCGCCACCTGCCAGGAAATCCGAATGTAGAGCGGTTCTTCTATGGAAAGAACGGTACCCCAGATGCGCCGCTGCCCCTTGTCGTCGATTTGGTAACAGGCGCCGCCAGCAAAGGGCTCTATGCGGACATCAAGGTCACCGCTGGGGGCCTCACTCATGGGCGGGCACCACCAAAGCTCCGGATGGTCGACAACCAGCTTGAACGCATCAAGTCGCGCGAGCGGGACTACGCTCTCAAACCGGCATTCAAATTCCGATGCCACTTGGCTCGTCATGGCAGCGTTGTTTTCGACATCTTGTTTCATCGGGTTTGACAAGATCCCATGTTTTGGGCTCGATGCTTCATCATATGGCCGTTATCCGATTCAAACGTCAATTGCGTGACGTCCGGTCCCATCCTTCAGGAACCATCTTAGCATGAAACATGACCGATCCTTCGATCCGCGCTATGGGGAACGCGTGGAGCTCCTGCCCGGACTTTGCCGCGTGACAGCAAGAAACCCGGGCCCGTTCACTTTTCATGGCACGAACAGCTACATTCTGGGCCAGAAGCACCTGGTTGTTGTGGATCCGGGCCCGGCGGACGAAGAACATGTAGACACCTTGCTATCGTTGACGGATGGCGCACAGATCGAGGCTATCCTGGTCACGCACACACATGTGGACCACTCACCCGCGGCCCGGATGCTCCAACAACGCTCAGGCGCAAAAATCATCGGATGCGCCCCGCACCATGCGGCCCGTCCCCTCATGGAAGGTGAAGTCAATCCATTGGATGCTAGCGGGGACAAAGACTACGCGCCGGATCAGGAGTATCAGGATGGCGATGTATTTGAAGCAGCAGGCATCAAGTTTGAAGCCATCGCCACACCAGGTCATACCGCCAATCACATGTGTTTTGCCCTCTCCGGCGAAGACGTGCTGATCAGTGGAGACCATGTCATGGCATGGTCCACGTCTATTGTCGCTGCCCCGGACGGTTCCATGCGCGACTACATGGCTTCCATTGAAAAGCTGCTTGCGCGCTCCGAGACAACCTATCTGCCGGGGCATGGCGGTCTTGTTTCTGATGCGCCCCTCTATGTTGAGCAGCTGAAACAGCACAGATTGACCCGCGAAGCCTCAATCCTGAATGAACTTGGCACGCAACCACGCAGCATTCCGGAGATCGTTGCCAAGCTTTACGCTGATGTGGATCCCAAACTGCATGGTGCGGCCGGGCTGTCGGTGTTTGCGCACTTGGAGGATTTGACCGAACGCGGTCGGACAATTGCAGACCCAAGTTTGGCTCTGGACGCAACGTTTCGGCTGACAGCATAACCCATAGATATCAGCCTTCGAGATCATCCAGCTCGAAGGCGTCGGCAGAGAGCCCTTCATCATCTTCAAAGTAGGGCTTGAAACTCGGCAGCGGGATTGTTTCCCGATCGCGTTCAAAAACTTCCAGAGGGGCGTCCTCCTGAAGGTCAGCCTCTTCAACCGCCAGACGCTCCAGATCGCCGTAGGTTTCAAGAAGGACCCGGTCGACTTCAGCCATGAGACCTCGGATGACATCCGCATTGCCTGAAAACTCACGCAAAGGCGACTGAGATCTGGACCGGACATCAAGGAGCGCACCGACCGGATCCGGGCGGACCCTCAGGGCAATATCATGCTTAAGGCCCAGCAACTGAGTGGTTTCCTCGGCCCATAACGCGGTGGGCGCATCCAAAAGGTCGGGCGGAAGTTCGTCAACAACCCGCCAGTTCAGCTTATCAACCGCCTTCTTTGCAGCCGCGTGCAATTCGCCCGGAGTTATCCGGTAGCGCCGTGGAACAATGTCCGGGTAGAGCTCCAATTGAAGTTCCGCAGCTGACCTCTCAGTGCGCATGGCTTCCTGGTACTGGGTCCAGGCCGTGTTCCGGACATGCGACGCCATCCAAACCAATACAGCCTGGTCCGACTGCGGCAAAACCTCCACCAGCAGCGGTGGCTCGTCCGGGTCCGTGGTCACATCCGTGAGCTCCGGATCCACGATGAGAAGTCCCAGAACGGCTGCAGGCGCGCACAGCGCGACGGCACCCAACATGACACCAAGTATGGAAGATCCGATACCGCCGCCGCCACGGCTCCAGATCCGGACAAAGGCGATCAGCCCACACAGCATGGCCGCGACGGCCAAACCGGCTGCCACAGAGAGGGACAAAACGAATGTATCGGGTGTCAGAAGGTCAAAACGCTGCGTCACCAAGGTGACCAAAGCCAGCGCGAACGCAAGCGCCCCGAGAGTGCGACTGGCTGGTGCAGCTTTTGATCTGTGAGCCGGATATTGCTTCATCTGACCTTACGTTCAGTTTCCAACCGCCTGTTTAGCATTCCTGACCGTGCCGGCATAGCTGGCATGTGCCTGATGTCCCCGGCAATACACCGGTCTCCGGCCTGAAATACTTCGCAACCAATGCGCTCACCCGGTTCGTTAAGAAAGCCTTACCGCAATTGTTCACGTTTGACCCAAGTTGGTAACAACCTGACATCCTTTTTGAGTAGCCGAATACGGAACGTCGGGGCATCCTACGTTTATCCGGGTAAGAAAAAGCGGAAAATGGACAAGATGTCATCTAAGCGCCTTATTCCGGCACCACATCACCGGTTGCGGATGGAAGCACTCTTAAGCCGCATCGATTAGAAACTGAGACAGAAAGACGGAACGGAACAATGTCTGATCAAACTGCCCGCCCTGCACAAACTGCACAGGCTGGAGCAAAACTTGAAAGCCTTTATAAGCCAGTCGGCATCGCAGCCCTAAACGCTGCGGCATTGTGCTTGCGTCCGTTCTCAAAAAAGACCTCCGGAAAATAATCCAGCAGGCGTAATCGGAGGCGATCAGGCATCGCCTTCAGGTTTCAAAACACACGACATACCGTTAAACACTTTTGCATGCGCGGCAACATCGCGTGCAAGCCGTGAGTGTTTGGATGATCTGTCAACAGTGTTTGTTGGTCAGGGTATGTTATTGAAATAGCCGCAAAAGTGGTTGCGTGCGCCCAGTTATTTTGGGCAAGCTCCTGAGTGTCGATTGCATTGCAATCTGGGTGGAGCTTGTCTGGATGATCATTGCCTATTGCCCGTCAGTGAATGGCCTGGAACGTATCGAGCTTGCCGATGACACTGTCCTGCCATCAACCTCAATATGGATTGATCTGATCAGTCCAACCCAAGAAGAGCGGACCAAGGCAGAGCGGCTGATGGGGGCCGAGATCCCGAACCGGGACGAAATCACCTCAATCGAAACATCCGAAAGATTCTATCTGGAACCTGGCGCGGTCGTGATGACGGCACAAATGCCTGCAGTGTCCCATACCCTGGATCCGATCCGGTCTTCCGTGACCTTTGTTCTGAATTCAAAACGCCTGGTAACCGTTCGATACGGCGAGCCGAAATCCCTGACGCTATTGGCCCGAAAAGTACAATCGGACGCGACAATCGCGCATCTTGGACCTGCGATCATGTTCGCGCTGTTGGACATCATCGTCGACCGGTGCGCCGACGAAATGGAAACCGCATCTGCTTGTTATGACGACCTTGCTCTGAAAGTCTTCGGTGATGGCCTCAACACACGGAAAACCGCCAGCTACAAGGACGCGATCAGGGAACTGGGACGGATTGGCTTGAGAGTTGCCAAGATGCACGATGTGTGCGCCGGGCTGGCAAGGATGGTGCTTTACATGACCACCCATGCAAAGCGCTTCAATCTCAGCGACGACCAACTGACCGATTGCAAGATGTATGGGCGGGACATCCATTCCATCAAGGAACATGGCGATGCGCTCGACAACAAACTCACGTTTCTTTTGGATGCCACCGTCGGCCTGGTCTCGATGGAGCAAAACCAGATCGCGAAAATCTTTACCGTTCTGGGGCTGATTTTCTTGCCTCCGACGCTGATTGCGTCGATCTACGGCATGAATTTCGTCAATATGCCGGAGCTCCAATGGCAAATGGGGTTCCTGTTTGCCATTGGTCTGATGGTCATCTCCGTCGGAGTGACCTTCTTCCTGTTCCGTTGGCTCCGGCTGCTCTGAGCGGGCTTAGGACGTGTGGACGAATTGGAGATGCATTTCGCCGGGATTTGCATCGTTCAAGATCAAGGAAATCCGGTGAAGATGATGCTTGCGCATCATCAAGACGGATTTGCGCTGGAATGGAGCAATGCAAACACGGCCCAGAAGGTGAGACAAGTGCCGACGATCTGGCACCGCCGGTCCCTTGACCGTATATCGATACGCTCTACCGGACCGTCGCCGCCATATCTTGGCACTTGTCTCACGAAATACGTCTCCAATTCGTCCACACGGCCTAAGGATAAAGGCGCTCTTTGTTCCACGGCTCGGACGGGCTTGACCTCGTGAACTTTACCCGGTCATGAAGCCGGAAGGGCCGGTCCGCCCAAAACTCAATCTCACTGGGGATCAAGCGCAGACCTGACCAATGCTCGGGGCGCGGAATATCGCCAATACCGAACTTTGCCGTGTATTTGGCCACTTCCTTTTCCAACGCAAACCGGCTTTCCAGCGGACGTGATTGGCGGGAGGCCCAGGCACCGATACGGCTGCCGCGCGGCCTGGACTGATAATACTCATCCGCTTCTTCGGCGGACACCTGGACAATCTCGCCCCGGATTCGGATCTGCCGCCGCAGCGACTTCCAATGGAAGCACATGGCTGCCTTACCAGCCGACAACAGCTCACGGCCCTTGGCGCTTTCCAGGTTTGTGTAAAAAACAAACCCGGTTTCATCAAAACCCTTCAGGAGAACCATGCGTACATTTGGCAATCCGTCCGGATCAACCGTCGACAGCGCCAAAGCATTCGGATCGTTGGGTTCGGTCGTTTTGGCTTCCTCAAGCCATTCATCAAACAGCTCAAATGGTTTCTCTGCCTCAACAAAGTCACCTTTTGTTAACTCTTCATGGGGATTCTTGAGGTCTGTCATTGGTACCCTGTCGAAGGATTCGATGGCCGGAGGAACGGCAAGAAGATGCCGCCCTTGAGAAAGGCTATCAAGTGATGCGCCGTATGCGTTCATATACTGCCAGACCCAGCAAGATCCACCCCCTGAAAAGCCAATACGCGGCGGTGTGCGCACTTGTCATGGGATTGACCTCGTCGGGATGCAGCCAGGTTGGCATGCAGGTCGGAACCGATGATCTGAAAACACCGACCATTCTGACCGGATCCATTCCCTCTGCTGCTGATGAAGCCTACACAGATCTCAGCGTTGAAGACCGGCAATCCATTGCGAAGAACTTTGACACACTGGACAAGGATCTGGCGAGCGGAGCGGGCCTGGAAGACTTGAAACTGCCGTGGCTGAACGGCATCAGCGGAAACTCTGGAACAATTTCCGAAATCAATTCGACTGCGTTTACGCAGACCGGGTGCCTTGGTTTCAAAACCACCGCCAACACCATCAGCGGCATCAAACTTTACTCCGGCACAGCTTGCCGGGACATTACGCAGAAGTTTGCCGTCACAGCGCTCACAGTCGCTGACGCTTGAACAACGGAAAATTCGCTGTAAAAGAACCGAGGGTCCACCGTCGGCGCTCTGGAATTTTTTCCTATCCGTTACGATATCTAAGGTAACGATGGTCGGACAACGATAGGCGGGCAGTGCCTTACGACAGGCATCAAGACCGGCACAAGCGGTCCAGACCGGCAATCTTGTGAACACTGGTGAGACGAATGCGGGATCCCTACAGCGTTCTCGGGGTGGCGAAATCCGCCAGCGAGGGCGACATCAAAAAGGCCTTTCGGCAATTGGCCAAAAAATACCACCCGGATCAGAACAAGGACGATCCGGGGGCACAGCAGCGCTTTTCCGAAGTAAACCAAGCCTATGAAATCATCGGCGACAAGGACAAGCGGGCCCAGTTTGATCGCGGCGAAATTGATGCCGAGGGCAAGCAGAAATTCCAGTCGCGTGGTTTTGACGGATTTTCCGGATTTGAAGACTTTGGTGCAGCCGGTGGCTCCCGAGGGTTCCGGTCCTCCGGCGGAGCTGCGGGCGGCGGCGGGTTCGATGACATTCTGAATGACATCTTGGGTGGTTTCGGCGGCCGTGGTGGGGCGCGTGGAAGTGCGGGACCAGGTGCCAGCGGGTTTGCAGGTGCGGGCGGCGCCAAAGCGCGCCGGCCCTCCCCCTCCAAAGGCGCGAATGCAGATCTGATAGCCGCCGTGTCGCTGGAGGATATTCTCAACTCCGGCAAGGCTCAGGTCACGCTCCCGAGCGGTAAAACCGTCAATGTCACACTTCCCAAAGGCGTGGTTGAGGGCGAAAAGATCCGGTTGAAAGGTCAGGGCCATCCGGGCGATCAAGGTGGTCCTGCAGGCGATGCCCTGATTGAGGTCCGCTTCAAGACGCACAAGCTGTTTGACGTCAAAGGCTCCGATCTTCATCTGGATTTGCCGATAACGCTCTATGAGGCGATCCTCGGCGCTAAGATCCGGACACCGACCCTGACCGGCGCTGTCAATCTGACCATTCCGGAGAACACTTCCAGCGGCAAGACCATGAGGCTCAAGGGCAAGGGCTTGCCAACCAAAAACGGCGGTCATGGCGACCTCCTGGTCAAGATCCAAATCATGCTGCCGCCGCACGGGGATGATGAGCTGGACACCTTGATGAAGGCGTGGCGGGAGATCACACCGTACCGGGTTCGCGGCCCCGAATTCGACTAGGACGTCAACTCAGAACAATGATGGCGGTGCCTGTCACCGCGAGGAATGCGCCCGCAATGGCCCTGGGGTCCGGGCGCATTTTTGTTTTCAGCCACAGGATCGGCAGCACAAACAGCGGCGATAGGGATCCCAGCACCGCCGCGATCCCTGCCTCCATGTGCGCAAAGGCATAAAGCAACAGAGATGACGAAAACCCGTAGCCAATGACGCCTGGCAAGATCGTGCGCACGAGAAGATAAGCATTAGGCTCGGATTTTGGCTTGAAGCTCGCCGCTGGCCACAGGCTAATCAAAACAACAAGACCGGCTGCCCCTGTAAGGCGAATGGCCGCCACGGCAATGGGCTCCGCACCTTGCTCAAGCATCGGCTTAACGGCAAGAAACCCGCCTCCCTGAAGAGCGGCGGCTGCAATTCCCAACAGAACGACTGGGCCCAGAATTTTGCGAGCGCCGGTTATCGGCACCTCATCCGCGTGATTGGCCTGAATCGCTAGAACAATGCCCGTGATAACCACGCCTGCCCCTGTAAAATCCGCAAGAGACAGCGTTTCGCCAAGCCAAATGTAGGCGATCAACGCAACGAGAGGCGCCTTCAAGCACAAAAGCAGTTCCGTCAGACGCGGGCCTCCCCGTCGGAGACACTCGATCATGGCAAGGTTGCCGAGCAAGACACCACCGACCACGCTCAAGGAGTATGCCGGGATGTCGATGGTGGCAGGGGCCGGCCACAGGCCCAGCACTGATGACACCAAAAACATCAAGGCCGCACACGCTATCAGCTGAATTCTCGTAAACTCAAAAGCACCCAGCTGACGGGCCGGCCACTGCGCCAAGACAATTCCAGATGCCCAACCAAATGACGCCGACAAAGCGGCGACTGCCGGCAGCAACGCTATCATCACAAGACCTCATGCTATTCTTTTCATAGCAATAATGCGCTATAAAAAGAATAGCAAGCAGTCACTGTAATCGAACGCGCAGATGCGAAAGGCACCATTGGCGTTGGGCGCAGCGTCAATTAGGTGGGAGCCAATATCGCGTTAGAGGCCGTATATCAGCACAGCGGCACTTAAAATGATCCAGGTAAGCGTAATCGACCAAAACAAAACGGGTGTTTCGCGTTTGCGAACTGGTTCGATGAGATGCGTTTCTCCGGTACGAAGTGCCGGAATGGCCCAGGCAAGGAATATCAGCCCCCAGACCCAGGACTGGTCCAGCAAAAATGCCCCCCACAACACGGCCAACGCGGCCGCAGGCTTCCAATAACGGAAAAGGGACTTGGACGCCGAGGCGTCCTCACTGTTTGCATCAGCTTTGGGCACAGCCACGAAGAACGCCGCGCCATCCGGGTCCTGCACTACGACCGCATCATCGTCCTCGTAAAGAACCGCTCCGCCCTTGGCCTCGACGATCGCTTTGGCGCGATCCCTGTCAGCAACAGAAAAATGTACGCCCCAGAACTCGAAAGAGCCGCGGATCGCTTCCGGGGCTTGCACAAGATCTGCAACATGACGGCCATTGGAATTCAGGATCTGATAGTGGCTGTAGGTTTCTCCAACTCCCGATAACGGCTTGAAACGCCAGCCAAACAAGTGCTCGTAGAAGCTGATGACCTGGGCGGCGTCTGAAACATAAAGCGCATTCCAAATCATTGAGCCTTCAAGGGCATTATCCGAACGCACTGGCAGGCCGCTGTTCTCAATGACGGTAAAGCCAGCGCCGAGCGGATCCCGGATCAACGCGATGCGGGCACCGTCCTGAAATGGCACCGGACCCAGCTCAACCTTGCCGCCATTTTCTCGCGCTGAGGCCACCGCCGCATCAGCATCCCCAACCTCGATGTATCCCATCCAGAAGCTGGGGAGCTTCATCTCCTGGAATTTTCTGGGCATTTCGAAAATGCCAGCAGCTTCACCAGCACTGCTTGCAGCGACTGTATAGTCAGAGCCATCTGGCAGCGGGTTGACCGAATAGTCCCAACCAAAAAGGTCTCGATAAAAAGGCCTGGTTGTCTCAAGGCGCAAGGTGGACAGGTCACACCAAACAAAGTCTCCGACCGCCATCAATCCTCCAACTCTCACTTAGCCCGAGATGGGCGTTGGTATCGCTGGATGCAATGGCAGCAATTATCCAGCTTTGGCTGCGCGCATCCGTTTCCGAAGGTATTTGACAGCCGACCGGTAGTGGCTTGCACCGGCAGCTTCTGCAAAACGACCAGCGGGCCATTTGCTCTGGCTTCCCTTCATCGGCGCACCATAGAGCTCTTTGTCAGTCAGATTTTCGATAAGGGCCAGCAATTCAAAATGGTTGGACTCAAGCAGTGTGCGGACAGAGACCCAAGAAAAGCCGGATTGACGCGCTCTCAAATCGGCATTGTAGCACGGCGTTTCCGACCATTTGTAGCCTTCAGCGGGAATGTGGACCGGGACGCCCGATTGACCATCCCGGTACCATTTCAAGAACAACTCGATCCAGTGCGCACGGTGTCCCACGATGTCCTTGGGGCTGATGCCGTCTTCATCCTTTTCCAGGCGTTTTATAGCCGGAAAGGCATCAAGCACATCCTTGAGTTTGCTCCATTCCTTTTCGGTGATCTCAAGAAGCTCTGATTTTGAACCTGCCGCCATCTATGCCTCCTGGTTTGAATACCGCACAGTTTCGAAATCAAGGCACAGATTTCTAGAGTGAAGAAAACTCACAACACCCCTATCTGCAAGCCACACCATATGGTCCCAGCAGAACCCATGGATTTTTGGGTTAGGAGCGGTTGAAATCCGCGCGATTTCCAGAAGGCGAGTCCCGATGTGTTATTTGCGTTCACACGGACATGGACAGCGGAAACGGACGCGTTTCGAGCAGCTTCTACCCATAAATTTAGCAATGCTGTGCCGACACCCTTGCCCTGGATCTCCGGCAAAAGATTCATATGCAAGTGTGCGGGAAATGCTTGGACGACGCGCTCAGGAACAACATCAGGGCGATGAATCATGCAGATCCGTTTTTGATCGGCCGTGAGCTCTCCCTGCACCTTTCCTGGCCAAGGATAATCGCGCCTGAGCTCTGGCCACCAACGATTTTCGAGTTGTGTTTCAAAGTCTCGTGTGTTTGTAGCGCCAAGCACAAATCCAAGAACTTGCTTTTGGTTCTCAACGACATATCCGATCGTACCATCCAAAATGAGGTACGGAGCTGCGTAGATGTGCCCCATCAACTTAGGATCTACGTAGATGTTTGTCGCATCTCGTCCGGCATCGCCGGTAAGCAGGCTTATGTGGTAAACGGCATCGAGATCCGATCGGACCGCCGGGCGGAACTCCAAATCATCGTCTAGCGATCCTGATATCCGTACCACCAGTAGGCTCCTTGCAGATAGAGCTTGCGCAATGAAGGCAGCGGGAAACGTTTGAACGGCTGCTGCAGCGCGGCGGGCAGGTCTTCAGGCAGCACGGAGCCCAATATCAGACCGGCGGCTTTTTCTCCGGACAAGGAAGCCATGGCAATTCCGCTTCCATGCCAGCCCATTGCCGCATAAACACCGTCCATCCCGGGGATTTCACCAACAAACGGGGTCAGGTTGCGAGATAGGCATACGCGGCCGTACCACTGATATTCACTCTCAACAGTCTTCCAGGCGGGAAACATCTGATCGAAATCCTGCCTTGCGCCCTTGTGCATGGCTTTGAGGGACGGCTCGGTCTCGAATATTCCGCCGCGTGTTCCAAACAGGAACCTGCGATCAGGCATCAGCCGGAAGTAATGCAGCAAAATACGGGAGTCAGACGCCATCGTCTCCGACGTCCAGCCTTGAGCGGACAACTCATCCTCGGACATGGGGCGCGTGACATGGATCGACGACATGACAGGGAGCGTTCGGCCGTGAAGCCATTTGGGCACGGTTTCTTTCGCATAACCGTTGCCGGCAAGCACGACGCCTTTTGCGCGGACAAACCCATGTTCGGTATCAAGCCGCCAACGGTCCCCATCGCGGCTCATGCCATTCACCGGCGACTTGCCGTAGATCCGACCGCCTTTTCGGCGCACTTGATCCGCGAGGCCATAGAGATAGGCCATCGGATTGAGCGCAAACCCGTACGGGATGTGAAGACCGCCGTGAAAGCCGGGACCGCCGTAGCCTTCTTTGTCCAGCGCTGCTTTGTCCAGCGCCCGGGACTTGATCCCGAAATTCTCCTTCAGGTAGTCCGCTTCAGCCTTTAAACCGTCTAGGTCTTTTGGCCTGTGCGCCAGAGTGATTTCGCCTTTGGAATGGCAGTCGGCATCAATCCCCCAAGTCTCCAACCGCTGAGCGACCTGGTTGATGCCGGCGACTTGATAGGCAAGAAACTTGCGCGCTTCTTCCAAACCGAAACGCCGGACAAGCTGGTGCACACTCAGTTTTGTCCCGCCCAAACAGCAAAATCCACCGTTCCGGCCTGAGGCTCCGTAGCCGACATGCTCTGCTTCCAGGACGCAGACTGAAACACCAGCCGCTGCCAGTTTCATCGCAGCGCTCAATCCGGCAAATCCGGCTCCGATCACCGCAACATCAAACAACGCATTGCCCATCAGCTGACGGTCTGTGCGCAGTGCGGGCCTGCTCGCCTCCCAATAACTTCCCGCCAGTTGCCGCTGATCTTGTGTCTTTTGAAGCATTTTAGATGCCGAGCCGATCCCTCAGTGAGAACCATGTCATAGCTAGGACGAGCAGCGGAAAACGCAACTTGTCGCCCCCCGGGAACGCCGGAATAGCAAGCCGTTCAAACACATCAAAACGCCCTGCGGTTCCAGCGATGGCTTCGGCCAGAAGCTGCCCTCCAAGCGTTGCCATTGCAACGCCATGTCCGGAATAGCCCGTCGCGGTCAGGATGTTGGGTTTGACGCGAGCGAAATAAGGCATCCGCTTTGGGGTGATGGCAAGAGTTCCACCCCAGCCATAGTCGATTTCGACGTCCGCCAGCTGCGGATAAATCTCAGTCATCGGCCTGCGGACAAACGACTTTATGTCCTCCGGGAAACGATAGCCATAATTCTCGCCACCGCCGAACAACAGACGCCGATCAGCAGACAGACGGAAGTAGTTGATCACGAACTTGCTGTCGGCGACCGCGACATTGTCGCGGATCAGGGCGCGTGCTTCGTCCTCGGAAAACGGCTTTGTGGCAACGATGAAGTTGTTGATCGGCATGACATGGGCTGCCGTTTCCCGGTTGAGTTTGCCGAGATAGCCATTGCAGGCGAGGATCAGATGGCGGGCTTTCACAGTGCCGGTGTCCGCTGTGACCTGCACACCGCCGGACGCTTGCTCTTCAATGCCGGTCACCTTGGTTTCTTCAAAGATCTTTGCGCCCGCCTTATCTGCAGCACGAGCCAGGCCCAGCGCATAGTTCAGCGGATGGAGGTGTCCGGCGCCCATATCCAGCGATCCGCCGAAATACTTCGGACTCCCGACCATGTCGCCGATCTCATCACCATCGACAAACCTAATTTGGTCATAGCCATAAGTCAGCCGGAGATGTTCGACGTGGTCGCGGCTGTCTTCCACGTAGGACTTGCGATGATCGGCGTGGAGAATTCCAGGCGTGTAGTCGCAGGCAATCTCGTGTTTCGCGATCAGGTCTTTGACAAGCGCCTTGGAGTTCTCCGCCAAATCCCAAAGAAGTTTTGCATGAGACTTACCGTGGCGGGTTTCCAGGACATCTTGTTCGACACGCTGACCGGACCCGACTTGTCCTCCGTTGCGTCCGGACGCGCCCCAACCGACGCGGTTGGCTTCAAGAAGAACAACGTCCAAGCCGCGCTCGGCGAGATGAAGTGCCGCGGAAAGCCCAGTATAACCGGCACCGACAATCACCACATCGGCAGCCCGTGGCCCGTCCAGCGGTGCATAGGTCGTCTGCCACCGTGCTGTTGCAGCATAGTAGGAGGGCGGGTGTTGGCCCGGTGTGTCATTGGCGGTCAGAAGATCGAGCGAATTCAGCATGTCGCGGTGCCGGTAAACATGAATGGTGTCATGATGCAGATGGCCTTTTCAGCATCGGCCAGCTTGATTACCCTGTTCTCTTGTGACCAATGTTGCAAGGCAAAAAGGCGAAGGCTGTTGGAATTTCACTTTGTTGCGCAACATCTTGACACCTTACCTTAAGGAAGTCCCGAAGCCAGTCATCGCCACTGATGGCGAAGAAGAAAGGCAAATTTGTGTTTGGTGGATTTGAACATCCCTGGCTGGATCCTCTCTGGAGGCGGATCCTGATCGTCGGCTTTTGTGCAGCCTGGACGGGCGTGGAATATTATAATGACAACCAAACTTGGGCGATCATCGTAGGGGCGATTACGGCTTATGCGTTCTATGGGTATCTCATCGCCTACAAGGGCTCGACAACGAAACCGCCTGAAGATCAGGAATGACGGGAGATGCCACACGTGTTGAGCCCCTATTTGGCACTCCTTAAAGGCACAACCTTCGGCAGGGTCAAATCCGCTCTGGCGTCGGTGGGGCTTGGCCTCCTGATTGTCAGTCCTGCGCAGGCGCAACACTCCCCTCAAACGCAGGTTCAGGATGTTCTAAACAACCGCTGCGTGGTGTGTCACGGCTGCTATGATGCCCCCTGCCAACTGAAACTGTCTTCCCCCGATGGATGGGCCAGAGGAGCGAGCAAACAAAAGGTTTACGAGTCTTCCCGCCTTGATGATGCGCCAATGACGCGGTTGAGGATCGATGCGAAGACGGTTCCAGAATGGCGGCAAAAGGGATTTTTTCCGGTCACGGGAACATCAGAACAACCTTCGACGCTGGTACAATTGCTGCAGTCCGGGCGCGACAATCCGTTTAAACTGGGCGCGGCATTGCCAGACGAAGTTGAGCTCGGATTGAACCGGGACACGTCGTGCCCTGCGCCCAATGAAACGGCAGACTATCTGAACGATCATCAGTTTGGCGGTATGCCTTACGGTATGGCTCCGCTTCCAGAAAGCGACTACCGGATATTGCTGGCCTGGGCCAAGGCCGGGGCGCCCGGCGCCATGGAGCCCGTTGATCTCCCATCAGATGTCTCGGCGCAGGTGGCTGAAATCGAAGGGTTCTTCAATCAAACGGCGCTGAAATCGAAACTCGTTGCCCGCTACATCTACGAACATCTGTTTCTGGCGCATCTGCACCTTGAAGGCGATCAGCCGGACCGCTTTTTCCGTTTGATCCGGTCCAGAACTGCACCGGGTGAACCGGCCGATGAAATTGCGTCACGCCGCCCCTTTGATGATCCAGGCGTCCGTTTCTTCTACCGCCTGATCCCGTTGAACGAGACGATCCTGCACAAGCAGCACATCGTCTATGAAATCGGGCAGAAGCGCCTTGCCCGCTACACCGAATTGTTCCTGAACACAGACTGGTCGTTAGATGCGCTTCCGACCTATTCCACGGCCGCCGGCGGCAATCCGCTCTCGACCTTCGCGGCAATCCCGGCCCGCAGCCGCTATCAATTCCTGCTCGACAATGCTCTTTATTTTGTTCGTTCGTTCATCCGTGGACCGGTGTGTTATGGCCAGGTCGCGGTGAATGTGATCGAGGACCGCTTCTGGGTGTCGTTCCTCGATCCTGATGCCGATCTTTCAGTGACCAATCCAGATTACCTGCGACAAGCAACGCCCATTCTGGAACTGCCGGTCGCAGTCTCAGACAGCTCGATTTCGGGCCGAATGCGTAATTTTCTGACACTTGGCCCCATCAAGTATCAGGAGTTTCGGCAGGCCCGCTACAGGCATGCTGCCGGGACAACCGGCGGCCTGAATTATCAGGACATTTGGGACGGGGATGGCAACAACCATGATGCTCGGCTAACCGTTTACCGGAACTTCTCATCCGCGTCTGTCGTACGGGGCTTTGCGGGGTCCATACCTGAAACAGCCTGGGTGATCGACTTCCCTCTGTTTGAACGGATCTACTACAATCTTGTCGCCGGGTTCGACGTCTTCGGAAATGTCGAACACCAGCTGACAACGCGTCTTTACATGGACAGCCTGCGCCGGGAAGGCGAACGCATGTTCCTGTCCTTTTTGCCTCCCACAAGCCGGGATCCGCTCCACAGTTCCTGGTACCAGGGGACCCTCGTGTCCCTGGTCGACCGATGGAAAGAAGCACCTCTCGATACCGAAACACCAACCGGCATAACTTTTCAGACCCAAACACCAAAGGCCGAATTTCTGAAGGAGCTCCTTCAGATTGAGCCGGGCCTCTGGCCGAAAGTCGACCCGATCAACCGCTGCGCCGGGGACGCTTGTGCTTCGACTGAGACACCAGCCGGCCAGCTGCGTCCGCTGACGGTGAAACCCGCGCCCTTTGCCAAGTTCATGCCCGATATCGCCGTGCTTGTTGTAGAGCGCGCGGAGAACGACGAGATCTACACGCTGGTGCACGACATGGCACACAGCAACGTTGCTTTCGTCTTCAACGAGGATTTGCGTCGCAAGCCGGAAGATGACGCGATGACAATTGTTCCGGGCCAGTTCAGCAGCTACCCGAACTTTATCTTCCAAGTGAAAGAGGCTGCGCTTCCCGAGTTTGTCGAGGCATTGGGCGCGGTTCGCAGTCAGACGGATTTTCAGGGAGTGGTGGAGACCTTTGGCATTCGCCGGACCCATGCAGAGTTCTGGATGGTTTTTGATCAGGTTCAGGCTGCCTTGAACGCGCAAGATGCTGTTGAAGCCGGTCATCTAGATCTCAATCGCTATACCGACCCGAAAGTGACAGATCCGATCGAGCGCCTCTTCGGTTTCACCTTCAATTTTGACTAGAGCCCCGGGCTCTAAGCTCGCATTTCCCGGATCAGCCAGTCGCAAAAGGCCTGAGCCTCAGGGCTTAGGGCTTGGCGGGGTCCGGACGTCACCAGATAATAACTGTGCCGGCTTGTAATGACCTTGTCCGTTGAGCGAATGAGCCGACCGCTTTCCAGATAGGGTTTGGCGAGCGTTTCCAAAACAAGTGCATGGCCATGACCAAGGGCCGCCAGCTCGAGGGCGGACAGAGTTTGGTCCACCTGCAGCCCTGACCGCCCCGGAACTGCTAAGCCATAAAGACGGAAAAAGCTCTCCCAGGTGTCCAGAACCCCCATGATGTCGAGCCGGACAGTTTCACCAAGCTGTCCCACGTCGCTCTTCGTGCTATCCAACGCAAGATCAGGATGGCACACAGCGATCACCGGATCGTTGACCAGGAACTCAACAGCGCCGTCACTCCAGGTTCCATCGCCAAACCGCACATCAATCTCAAAAAGATCCGGATTGAGCGTCTCCGCCCAGGCTGCGGAGATCATTTGAACGTCAATACCGGGGTTTTTCGCCTGAAAATCCGCAAGCCGAGGGATCATCCAGAGGTGGCCGAAACTGGACAGGCAGCGGAACCGGACCGGTTTGCGCTCCCGCCCGCCAAAGACCGAAACCGTTGCAATCGAGAGATCCGAAAACGCCTTTTCCACCGACGGCAGATAGGTCTGCCCGAGCCGGGTTAATTTCAACTCCCGGTGCAGGCGATCAAACAGGGGATAGCCGAGCTGCTGCTCCAGCTGGCGCACCTGATAGCTGACAGCGGCCGGCGTAATCAGGAGTTCTTCGGCAGCCCGCGTGAAATTTCCGAGCCGGGCCGCTGCTTCGAACGCTCTCAACCACGGCAAGGGCGGAAGATTATAGGCCATCCAAGGTTCTCAGCCGCTGGATTGTGTCGAAGATTGCTCCATTTCTCATTGCGCGCCCGTTGCCTCCTTCAAATTTTTTCAATGTTACACCAAATGATTTTTCGCTTCAGGCTTTTTGCAAACTCATCGAAAGTTATTGGAGCGATCAAATGACCGGAGCAGACCCGACTTTGCAAACTGCCGATTACATCATTGTGGGCGCCGGTTCGGCGGGCTGCATTTTGGCCGAACGTTTGAGTGCGGATCCAGGGACCACGGTGCTACTTTTGGAAGCGGGAGGGGCCGACGATTCACCGTGGGTTTCACTGCCACTTGGCTACGGCAAGCTCTACGCCGATCCAAAACGCACCTGGCAATTTATGACCGAAGCTGACAGCGGACTGAATGGCCGGTCGCTCTATTGGCCACGCGGCAAAATGCTCGGGGGTTCAGGGTCTATCAATGCCATGGTGTATTGCCGAGGCTTGCCGCAAGACTACGACGACTGGGAAAGCTCAGGCGCAAATGGGTGGTCATGGTCCGCGGTGCGTGAAACCTTCGAGCGCCTGGAAACAAAGACCGGTGCGGATGGAAGTAAAAGCGGAAACGGGCCAATCAATGTCCAGGACATTTCCCGCGAGATCCACACGCTGAACCGTCATTTCTTTGCTGCGATCACGGAAACCGGCCTGCCTTTGTCGGAAGATTTCAATGGCGATCAGCCCGAAGGGGCCGGGATCTACCACATCAACACGAAAGCTGGACTTCGGTGCTCTTCGTCGCGCGCCTTTTTGCACCCCGCCCTCAAACGCCCAAATCTGACAGTGCGCACAGCCGCGCAGGCTAAACGCATCCTCTTTGAGGGACAGCGCGCAACCGGCGTTCAATTGGTATCCGGCGAAGTTTTGACCGCCCGCCGGGAAGTTATCTTGTCTGCCGGTGCGATTGCCTCACCTCAACTGCTTCAGCTCTCTGGTGTTGGACCCGGGCAGCTTCTGCAATCGTTTGGCCTTCCGGTCGTCCAAGCCAACGACAATGTGGGCGGAAACCTGCAGGATCACCTGGCCGCGAACTACACCTTTCAAGCCCATGAACCTACGCTGAATGCAGTTCTGCGGCCACTGATCGGCCAAATGCGCGCAGCGTTCCAATATGCCCTGTCGCGCAAAGGCCCCCTGGCCCTGTCGGTCAACCAATGCGGTGGCTTTTTGCGCTCGCGCAAGGAGCTCACCCAGCCGGATCAGCAAATCTATTTCAATCCGATCAGTTATCAGATGAAATCCTCCGGCGGTTCCTCCCGCTTTACCCTTGATCCCTTCAACGGCTTTATCATCTGCGCCCAGCCGGCGCGTCCGACCAGCCGGGGCCGGATCGATATCAAGAGCGCAGACTGTTCTGTGGCGCCATCCATTCAGCCGAACTCCCTGTCGACGGACGAAGATCGGAACACGGTTATCTCCGGCGGCCGGCTTTGTCAGAAGATCATAGCGAGCAAGGCCTTACAGGCGATCGTCGACCGGCCTACCGGACCGGACCTTTTGAAGCTGGACGATCAAGGCCTCCTGGACGATTTCCGGTCCCGCGCCGGAACCGTCTATCATCCTGTTTCAACGTGCCGGATGGGATCCAGCGCGGAAACATCGGTTGTCGACAACCGTTTGAAAGTTCACGGTATAGAGCGCCTCCGTGTGGTAGACGCGTCGGCGTTCCCGAACATTACCTCCGGCAACACCAACGCCCCCACCATGATGCTTGCCCTCAAGGGCGCTGATATAATTCTGGAAGATCACAAAAGAGCCTCCGCATGACTGTTCAAGACCTTGCCGCCAACTACCTTTCCACCGGACACATTGATGGCCTCCCAGATGGCCATTTCATTCGCGGGCGGTTCACTTCCGCCTCTGACCGGAAGATGGAAAGTTTCGATCCAGCCTGTGCCGAGGCCTTTGCCGAGTTTTCGCTCGGCACCGAGGCCGATATGGACACGGCAATCGAGGCCGCCGAAAAAGCCGCCAAAAACTGGGCCCGTGCTCTGCCGTCCGAACGCTGCCGCATTCTGAACAACGTCGCCCGTGTCTTTCGCGAAAACGCAGATCGCCTCGCGGTCCTTGAAGTCCTCGACAGCGGCAAGACGCTGGCAGAGGCCCAAGGCGATGTCCAAAGTTCTGCGCGGCTGTTTGAATATTATGCGGGCGCTGCCGACAAGCTGGACGGCCGATCGGTGAACCTTGGCCCGGACTTGACAGCCTTTACGGTTCGCGAGCCGGTGGGTGTCACCGGCCACATCATTCCATGGAACTATCCAACGTCCACATTTGCGCGTGGCGTTGCCCCTGCCCTTGCCGCGGGCTGTTCTGTTGTTGCCAAGCCCGCAGAGACGACACCCTTCACCGCACTTGTGATGGCTGAGCTGCTAAGCGAAGCAGGTGTGCCGGACGGACTGGTCAACGTGGTGACCGGCCTTGGAAGCGATGTTGGCGCCAAACTTGCCCGGGATCCCCGGATCAAGCAGCTAACCTTCACGGGCTCCGTCACCACCGGCGTGAATGTCGCCCAGACGGCAGCCCCGAACGTCACCCGGCTTACGCTGGAACTTGGCGGTAAGTCCCCGTTGGTGGCCTTTGAAGATGCGGACCCTGAAAAGGTCGCAGATGGCGCCTATTGGGCGATCTTCTCCAACTCCGGCCAAATCTGTTCCGCGGGTTCACGGCTTATCCTGCACAAATCCTTGCGTGATGAAGTCCTCGCTATCCTAACGGAACGCGCGAGCAACCTGAAAGTGGGCCATGGCCTGAAGAACCCGGATATGGGGGCGATCAACTCTGATCTGCACCTTGGCCGGATCAAGGCCCATGTCGATGCAGCCAAGGCGCGCGGCGCCAACATCCTGACCGGCGGCGATGTCACCACCGATCCGGAAACCGATAAAGGCTGGTTTTTCCAACCCACCATTATCGCGGATTTGCGGGCCAACGACCCGGCCGTTCAGGACGAAATCTTCGGCCCCGTCCTGTCAGTGCAGAATTTCGAAACCGAAGACGAAGCCGTCGAGCTGGCGAACGGCACGGAGTTCGGCTTGATGGCAAGTGTCTACACACGCGACACCGGACGCGCGATGCGGGTTGCCCATGCGCTCGACAGCGGTCAGGTTTCGGTCAACGATTATTGGGCGGGCGGTCTGGAACTGCCCTTTGGCGGCAACAAAAAGTCCGGCTATGGCCGAGAAAAGGGCTGGGAAGGCCTTGATGCCTACACCAAGGTCAAAGCCATCACGATCAGCAACGCCAGCTAAAGCGGTTCGACATGAAACTTAGCGATATCGAGACCTTCGTTGTTGGCAATCCCCCACCCCGTCACGGCGGACGGTACTTCATCTTCGTCAAGCTGGTGACCGAGTGCGGTATCATCGGCTATGGCGAGATCTACAATGCCACCTTCGGGCCGAGCCTGGTGGCACAGATGGCGGTCGATGTCTTTGAACGCCAATTCGCCGGCGAAGACCCGCACCATATCGAGAAGCTCTGGCACAAGACCTATGGTGCCGGATATACGCAGCGTCCGGATGTGACCGTCATGGGTGTGCTGTCTGGTCTGGAAATGGCCTGCTGGGACATCATCGGCAAGGCGGCGGGCAAACCCGCCTATGAGCTGCTCGGCGGCAAGGTGCACGAGCGGCTGCGTTCCTACACGTATCTTTATCCAGCCGACGGCGATGTTTATCCGGACCCGGATAAACCCAACGTCTATAACGACGAGGATATGGCCGCTGAAGCAGCGGCCAAGGCCGTTGACCAGGGCTTTACGGCCGTGAAATTCGACCCGGCCGGCGCTTACACCATCTACGACGGCCACCAACCGAGCCTTGAGGATCTGGAGCGTTCCGAGGCGTTCTGCAAAAAAATCCGCGCAGCGGTCGGCACAAAAGCCGATCTATTGTTCGGCACCCATGGCCAGTTCACGGTGTCTGGTGCCAAGCGCCTCGCCCGGCGACTGGAGGCCTATGATCCGCTCTGGTTTGAAGAGCCGATCCCGCCCGAAAAGCCGGAGGATATGGCGCAAGTGGCCCGCTTCACCTCCATTCCGGTAGCAACCGGCGAGCGGCTTTGCACAAAGTACGAGTTCTCGCGTGTTCTGGAGACGGGAGCCGCCAGCATTTTGCAGATGAACCTTGGCCGGGTCGGCGGGCTTCTGGAGGCTAAAAAGATCGCGGCGATGGCGGAATGCCATTCGGCGCAAGTCGCCCCGCACCTTTATTGCGGGCCTTTGGTGGCCCTCGCCAACATCCAGCTTGCGACCTGCAGCCCGAATTTTCTGGTGCTGGAATCAATCCGCACCTTCGACGGCTTTTTTGCAGACCTTCTCAAAACACCGATCCGCTGGGAGAACGGCTACATCATCCCGTCAAAAGAGCCGGGCCTTGGGCATGATCTCAACGAAGATGTTGCCCGCGCCAATCCCTACACCGGCACCGAGCTCCATTTGGGTTTTCAGGAAACGCCAGCACTGCCGCTCTAGGAAATACCTTAAGGCTGGTCAGTTTGTGACTGCATCAAGCGCATCGTGCCTGGCCCGGACATCTTCGGGCCAGCTTGCCTTGATGAAAGACAGCACAGCAATGATCTCATCGTCCGTTAGCACGCCCTCATAGGCGGGCATGGCTGATTGGTAATTTTCAAGATTTGCAGCCTCGGCAACGCCGTACTTGGTCATGTCGAACAACAGCTGCGAGGAATGGTGCCAAGTGTGACCTGAGACGTCATGAGGAGGTGCCGGCAGGAGTCCATCTGCTTTTGGCGTTTGCCAATCCGCCTCCCCTTTCAGATTTGCCCCGTGACAGGCCGCGCAGGTCTCGTCGTAGATGTCCTTCCCGCGCGCAACCACGTCAGCATTTTCAGGCTTAAGCAAGCCGGTGTTTTCATTGCCTGGCAAGACAAACAGAGCGGCGGCGCCGAGGCCCACAATCAAGGCCCCGGCAATCGCCAGAGAGTGTAACGGTTTCCCCACGACCTAGATCACGACGATCTGGGACCCCACCGGCACACGGCCATAAAGGTCGATGATGTCCTGGTTCATCACACGCACACAGCCGCTGGAAACAGCAGACCCAATCGTCCAGTATTCAGCTGTGCCGTGGATCCGGTAGAGCGTGTCGACGTTGCCCTGATAAATATAGAGCGCACGCGCACCCAGCGGGTTTTCCAGACCCGGATCCATTCCGCCGTTCTTCCAGCTCCACTGCTCAAGCTCCGGCTCGCGCTGGATCATTTCCTCCGGCGGGACCCATCTTGGCCATGGCGCTTTGCGGGCAATTCGGGCGCGGCCCGACCATTCGAATCCGGCTCGGCCAAGACCAACACCGTAGCGCATGGCCATGCCATTTTCCTGGACCAGATAGAGATAATAGTTGGAGGTATCGACGATCAGCGTGCCGACACGCTCGGGCGTGTTGTAACGCACTTGCTTGCGGTAATAACGCTCCGGAACCTTGTTCAGATTGATCGCCGGGATCGGAAACCGTTCTTCCGGCATCGCCCGGTACATGGATAGATACGGTGAGACCGGCGGCGCAGCCGGCGGTGCCGTCGTCGACACGCAGCCGGAGACGGCGAGCCCTGTCAGGCTCGCCGAACCGGCAAGAAAGGATCTTCTTGTCAGCAAAGACACGTTACTTAACCTCGCCCATTTTCATATAAACGCGTGGTGTTGCACCAGGTTCCATCGGCAAGGCGTGAACCAGATATTGAGCCGCGGGATCGTAATCCATTCCGAGTGACCCCATCGGCATCCCGGCAACTGCCAGCCCGCGAATGTCGGGGCGCTCACTCATCAGTTTATCCATCGCTTGCAAAGGGACATGACCCTCCAGCACGTACTTGCGCTCATCGCCAAGCACAGCCGTGTGGCAGGCCTGCAAATCGCCCGGAACCCCGGCCTGCTTCTTGATGGAGGTCAGATCTTCCATTTCGCGGATCTCGACCTTGTAGCCGGCCTTGGCAACCTCTTCCGCCCAGATGTGGCAGCACCCACACCAAGGGGTCTTGAAGACTGTGACCGTGCGTTCCTCATCCGCCATCGCCGGAGCGGCCAATAGCGCTGCCGCAAGGGAGCCTGCGCGGACCAGTTTGTGATTAAGCATTGGATTTGTCTCTGTGTGTGCGGTTGTCACCGCTTCTTTGGTGGACACATCCCCCCATGAAGCGATGCATGATCAAATGCATCGCCAAACAACCGGCAAGCGGCAAAACGGGCCAGAAGCGATCGGCAAACGACGCTCTGGCTGGCGCACTTGCAAGAACAATAGCCATTCCTGCGGCCATCATGAGGCAGCACGCCAGCATGAAGAGCGAACGAGGATTGGCACTCTGCCGCAGCCGATCAAAAGCGAGCCGGCTGCGCAGCGGCGAAACGTTATGTGAGGTGAGCATCTTGCTCCCTTTCTGTCTGAGTAACTTGGGCCGGCAAGCGCCGGCAGATGTCCCGGAAGTTCCGGTCTCAGACAGATTGGGGCGGGTGGTCTGCGACGGCGGGCGCTGCCATCGTGAGCGTCTTCCCAGTGTTTTCGTGAACCCGGACGGAGCCGGGTACCACCAAGCCGGGCGGCATGGGTAAGACGGAGGCGCAGTCGCTTGAGCATTTGCTGCCAGCATGCGGCGCAGCATCGCTGACTTCCTGGCCACAGCAGGCCATGACTTCCTTCAAGTCCGCCGTCTGCGCGGGCAGCTCGACGTTGTTCATGTCCTCAAGCACGGCCGCTACAGAAAACGATCCCACTTGGCCTTTCCAATCGGACACGTTGAATGCCGCCGCCGGCACACCATGCACCGCAGTGAAAAGAATCAGCAAAAGGGCCGTCAGAAACGAACGCATGAGACCGCCCTATCGCAGTTGTTTCTGAAAAGCCAGTCCCGGCTGGATGAAAATCACTCACTTCATCGAGAGCGGACGGGCACAGCTGTGACAAGAACCATTTCGATGGGCCCCGGCCGGTGATCAAGCAACTCTGGCGGGCAGAAGCTGGAGAGCAGGTTTTACAGCTGGCTTTGACATGGCAGATTTGGTTTCTGTTTCTGAAACCTCTTGCGGCTGCTTGGCGTTGCTGTTGATGCGATGGCGGACCTCGGAAGCCGGCATGGGTTTTCCAAAATAAAAGCCTTGAACCTCTTTACAGCCGTGATGCTTCAAAAGCCGCAGATGTTCCTCGGTTTCGGCACCTTCGGCAAGCACCGGGATATTCAGGCTTTCGCTCAAGATGATGGTTGCCCGGACAATCGCTTCGGATTGCGCGTTCGTGCCGAGGTCCTTGATGAATTCCCGGTCGATCTTGATCTTGTCGAACGGGAAGGCTTGCAAGGTGGCCAGAGAGGAGTAACCCGTCCCGAAGTCATCCATTGCAATGCGGACGCCTAGCCGCTTCAGTTGCTGGATCACCTGCAGCGCGTGGTTCGTATCTTCGATAATACCGGTTTCCGTGATTTCGAGTTCCAGGCGGGAAGGATCCAGACCGCTTTCCTTCAAAGCATTCGCGACCACATCCGGGAAATTCGCGTCAGACAGCTGGATCGGGGCAACATTCACAGCAATCCGGATTGGCTTGGACCAGCCCGCGGCTTCCTTGCAAGCTGTCCGGACGATCCATGCTCCAATTTCCAGGATCTGGCCGGTCTCCTCGGCTATCGGAATGAAGGCGAAAGGGGGAACCAATCCACGTACCGGATGATTCCAGCGCAGGAGCACTTCGGTCCCCGTAACGTCATGGGTCTGGACATCATTTTGCAATTGATAGTGTAGAACGAACTCATTGTTCCGCAGTGCCTTGCGCAAATCGATCGCAAGCGCACTTTGGTCTTTTACCTTGTCGTCTTTTGCCGGGTCATAACACTGAGCTGCGTTTCCACCTTCAGAGCGGGCCCGGTGCATGGCGCGTTCGGCGGCGGAAAACAGCTCCTCGGCATTTTGCGCATGTTCCGGAAACAGTGCATAGCCAACTGCGCTGTCTACATGAACAGCGTCATCACCGGCGCCGAAGGGCATAGCAACGATCTTCTGAATGCGCTTGCACAGATCAAGCAAATAGCCGCGATAATAAACCGGCTTGCCGACAATAACGAATTCGTCACCGGCAACACGGGCGACATATTCATCCTGATCCAAATGGGTCGACAGATTACGGGCAATGTGCCGGAGAAGCGCATCTCCGGTCGTGTGGCCCAAGGCTTCGTTGACCGCCTTGAACCGCGACAGGTTGCAGGTCACGACAACAACGCGGGCATTGTCGAGGGCAACACGTGATATCAAGCCGTCCGTAAAGAGCTCGACCCCCTTGCGGTTGGGCAGACCTGTCAACGGGTCCTGATGCGCGATCTGCGTGATTTGATTGTTCGTCACTTCAGCATTGGCCGTATCGATCGAGTAGGTGATCATCGCGCTTAACAACAGGACGCTCATCGTGAAAGCGACACCCATCCCAACCAACTGATTGGAGACAAGATCAAGCCCCTCCGCATCCAGCCGGAGCGGAAGTATGTTCATCCCGGCCATCGCGGTAAAATGCATGCTGCCGACAGCAAGAATGAAGGCAAGTGCTGCGCCATACTTGCAGTAACGCGTCACGGGCCGCGCGATCCGGCTGGTGGAGATCATGCCGAAGACAGCTGCCAACACAACGGAAACGACCACAAACAGCGTATCAAGCTGGGAAATCCCGGAGACACGCATGGCGTGGATGCCGGTGAAATGCATGGCTGCGATCGAAAGTCCAAACACGGCACCACCAACCTCGATCAAGACAGATCGCTGTGTCAGGCTGCCCAACCAAAGGCCAAACGTGGTTCCAAGGATCGCGATAACAAGAGATGCCGCTGTTAGCGTCACATCATAACCGAGGATCAACGGGCTTTCGTACGCCAACATGGAGACGAAGTGCGTGCTCCAGATGGTTCCGCCTGCAATCATGCCGGACAGAAACAACCACATGTATTTCAAGCTGCCTTGCGTTCTACGGACCCGCGCGTAGAGGCGCATCGTCAGGACAGCCCCCACGACAAGGATTGCGACAGCAAGCCCGAGCGAAAAGGGGTCATGGTCAAAGGCGATGCAGGACAGGACAGTTAGCATTTAGATCTCCAAGTCCGGATATCCTAGCGGGAACCAGAGATCTCTGTGTAAATGTACGTATCAGACTGAAAGTTTGAATAACAACTTCTTAAAGCCACTACTGCATTGATCTAATTGTTTTTTTTCATCAACACGACAGAGTAAAACAGTTTCCACTGCTAAGAAAAGGTGAGGCGTTAACGATTGACAGGCCGAGTGTTCTGCCGGTTCGCTTAAATTTAATTCAATATCCAAAATAAAACCCCCGCCCGGTATTCGGGCGAGGGTTTCTGGTCTTCAGAGTTGCCGGTCAATCAAGCGGCCGCTTTGGCCTTGAACTCGATCCGGCGGCGGTGAAGAACCGGCTCCGTGTAGCCGTTCGGCTGTTTCGTACCTTCCAGAACAAGCTCGAGTGCTGCCTGGAACGCAACGGACCCGTCAAAGTCATCCGCCATCGGCCGGTACAGCGGATCGCCTGCGTTCTGCCCGTCCACCACCTTGGCCATCTTCTTCATCGTCTCGACGACCTGTGCTTCGGAACACACGCCATGGCGCAGCCAGTTGGCAATGTGCTGTGAGGAGATCCGCAGTGTCGCGCGGTCTTCCATCAGACCGACATTGTTGATGTCCGGCACTTTGGAACAGCCAACGCCCTGCTCGACCCAACGGACCACGTAGCCCAGAATGCCCTGTGCGTTGTTGTCGAGTTCGGCCTGAATGTCCTCCGGCGCCCAATTCGGACGTTCGGCAACCGGGATTGACAGGATGTCGTCCAGTTTCGCGGCATCGCGCGATTTTAGCTCAGCCTGACGGCCAGCAACGGACACCTTGTAGTAGTGCAGCGCATGAAGCGTTGCAGCCGTCGGAGACGGAACCCACGCCGTGTTTGCGCCCGACATCGGATGGCCGATCTTCTGATCCAGCATGGCGTTCATGAGATCAGGCATCGCCCACATACCCTTGCCGATCTGAGCATGTCCCGGAAGACCGCAGGCAAGGCCTACGTCAACGTTGTTGTTTTCATAGGCACCAATCCAGGTCGACGCCTTCATGTCGCCTTTGCGGATCATCGGGCCAGCTTCCATGGAAGTGTGCATTTCATCACCGGTCCGGTCCAGGAAGCCGGTGTTGATAAAGAACACGCGGTCCTTTGCCTGACGGATGCACTCCTTGAGGTTCACCGTGGTGCGGCGCTCCTCATCCATAATGCCCATTTTCATCGTGTTCCGCGCCATGCCCAGCGCGTCTTCGACACGATTGAAGATCTCGCAAGCAAAAGCCACTTCTTCCGGGCCGTGCATCTTCGGCTTTACGATGTAGATGGAGCCCGCGCGGCTGTTTGTGTTCCGGCCGTTCGGGCCGACATCGTGCAGGCCGATCAGTGCGGTGATCATGCCATCCAGAAGCCCTTCCGGAACTTCGTTGCCATCCTTGTCCAGAACCGCGTCGATGGTCATCAGGTGGCCCACATTGCGCACCAACAACAGGGACCGGCCATGAAGGGACAGAGCGGTGCCGTCGGGGGCAGTGTACTGACGATCCCCTTTCATGCGGCGGGTGACGGTCTCGCCGCCCTTCTGGAAGGTTTCTTCCAGATCGCCTTTCATCAGTCCAAGCCAGTTGGTGTAAACGACAACCTTGTCTTCAGCATCGACGGCCGCAACGGAGTCTTCGCAGTCCATGATGGTCGACATTGCCGATTCCAGAACGACATCCGAAATGTGCGCCTTGTCGGTCTTCCCGATCGGGTGCTGACCGTCAACGTTGATTTCAAGATGCAGACCGTTCTTGACGAGCAAAACCTTGTACGGGGATGCAACATCGCCGGAATAACCTGCAAATTGAGACGGATCCTGCAAGCCGATCGCTCCACTGTCCGTCGCGGCCGATAGAGTGCCGTTTTCAATCGAAAGGCCGGTGATGTCCGCCCAGCTGCCTGCAGCCAGCGGAGCTGCATCGTCGAGAACCTTGCGGGCGTAGGCGATCACCTCAGCGCCGCGCGCCTCGTCATAGCCGCCGGCTTGCGGCTTGGAGCCCATGGCATCGGTGCCGTAGAGCGCGTCATAAAGCGATCCCCACCGGGCATTGGCGGCGTTCAGCGCATACCGGGCGTTCATCACCGGAACCACAAGCTGCGGGCCTGCAACAGATCCGATTTCCGGATCAATGTTCTGGGTGCCGACCTCGAACGCTTCGCCTTCCGGGACGAGATAACCGATCTCCTCCAAAAACGTTTTGTAAGTCGCCATCTCGGGCGTGCCGGGGTTGGCGCGATGCCAAGCATCCAGCTTTTCCTGGAGCGCGTCTCGTTTGGCCAGCAGGTCGCGGTTTTTCGGGGCAAGGTCATGAACAAGCGCTGACAGGCTTTTCCAGAAATGCTCCTGATCAACACCGGTGTCAGGCAAGGCCTTGTCGTTCACAAACTCAAAGAGTTCTTTCGCCACTTGCAATCCGTGGGCGTCGACCCGTTCTGTCATAATTTTCTCCAAACGCTTTTGCGGCATTATGTTGATCTTTGTGGGTGTTTTAGCTGTCAAACGCTCCGGGTCAATTGCCAGCGAGCCTTCATGACTTTTTCCTTTTCCGAAATAATCCGCACCATCATCGCTGCAGAGCGAACAATTCGGCGTCTCCAAGGCCTTTCCGAAACGCCAACAATCCGCTACCGCTCTAGACCAACGCCCCTCCCCGGCTGCCAAATTGGCAGGAAAGAAGACACCTTATGAGTTCGTTTGCCGGACGTATCGGAACCATGGCTTATGGCAATGCCATCCTGTTGTTGATGGCAACCACGCTTCTGTGGGGCGGCAACACCGTGGCCGGGCGGCTTGCTGCGGGGGAGGTTTCCCCGATGGTCGTGGTCTTTCTGCGCTGGATCATTGTTGCGGGCCTGCTTGTTCCCTTTTTATGGCCGCGGATCCGGTCCGAATGGCCAATCATGCGCGGCTCGTTCCTGCGCATGGTGCTGATGGCCGCCTTCGGCTTTGTGGGTTTCAACACGCTGTTTTACATCGCAGCGACAGAGACAACGGCGGTCAATCTCGGAATTATCCAGGGATCCATGCCGATCCTGGTCCTCATTGGATCTGTTATCGCATTCGGCTCCAGAGTTCGGCTGCTTCAGGTCGTCGGTATTTTGGCGACATTGCTGGGCGTGACCTTGATTGCGGCACAAGGAAGTCTCGACGTTCTCTTGAGCCTTGCGGTCAATCCTGGCGACGGTGTCATGCTGATCGCCTGCGTGCTCTATTCAGGCTACACACTGGCGCTGCGCAACCGGCCACAGGTTTCGGGGCTGGTCTTTTTTGCTGTTTTGTCCGCCATATCCGTGTTCGCCTCTCTTCCAGGCCTTGCCTACGAGATGGCGACGGACACGGCTCTCTGGCCCGACATGAAAGGCTGGCTGATTGTACTCTACATAGCGCTTGGCCCTTCCTGCCTCAGCCAGATCTTTTTCATGCGCGGCGTTGAACTGATCGGCCCGGCCCGAGCGGGCGTCTTCATCAACCTGGTCCCGATATTTGCAGCCGTCCTTGCTGTCAGCATCCTCGGCGAGCCGTTCAAATGGCACCACGGGCTCGCCTTGTTGCTGGTATTGGGCGGGATCTGGTTGTCGGAACGCAAGGCAAGCAGTTGATGTGGCGGCGGAGTATTTGCAGCTGGTGACTTTAGCGAGTTTGAATTTGCCATAATCAGAGGGCACATTGGCGTCATGGAAACACCAATGATTACGGGCGCCTTTGCGCTTTTGTTGCTGACAATTGCCCTGCTGCAACCGCTGGCCCGCCGGTTCGGTGTGGCGCCCAGTGTGCTTCTAGCCATGGTCGGCACCCTGATCGGGATCGGTGCCACTTATCTTCTTTATACCCCGCGCACCGACGCCTTTAACACCATTGCAAATGTCTTTGTGAATCCGCCTCTGGATTCAGAAATGATCCTCTACATTTTCCTGCCGCTGCTCTTGTTTCAGACCTCATTGACCCTCGACGTGCGGCGTTTGTTTGAGGACTGGGCGCCGGTTCTGGTCATGGCGGTTGTTGCCGTTTTCGTAGCAACAGCCTTTATCGGCGCTGCGCTCTACCCGTTGGCCGGCGTGCCGTTGGTGGCCTGCCTATTGCTCGGCGCAATCGTTGCAACCACTGATCCGGTTGCCGTCGTGGCGATTTTCCGCGACATCGGCGCGCCAGCCCGCCTTGGGCGCATCGTTGAGGGCGAAAGCCTCTTGAACGATGCGGCCGCTATCGTAATCTTCGTTCTGCTTCTTGGCATTCTGACGGGAGATCAGGCCCTGACCGGCAGCGAAGTGGCCATTGCCTTCGCCCGGTCGTTTGTCGGGGGCGTCATTGTGGGCGCTGTTCTAGCGCGCATTGCCGTCAGTTTCCTGCATTTGATGCGCGACCTGCCGCTTGCCCAGGTGACCCTCAGCCTTGCTCTGCCCTACGGCATCTATGTGCTCAGTTATCAGTTTGCCGACGTGTCGGCGGTTGTTGCCGTTGTTGCCGCCGGGATCATCTTCAATCTCTACGGTCCGGCCCGGATCCAGCCGGCCAACTGGAACTTTCTGCATTCGGTCTGGGACCAGATGTCCTTCTGGGCCGCATCGCTCATCTTTCTGCTCGCCGCAATTCTTATCCCGCGGCTGGTCGACGGGTTTGCGCCACTCGACATTCTGCTGCTTCTGATCGTGATCGTCGCGGCCCTCGCGGCCCGCGCTGTCGTGATTTACGGATTGCTGCCCGTCCTCAGCTTCATGAAAGCCGGAGAGGCAGTGAACGACAAATACAAGGCTGTCATGCTGTGGGGTGGCATGCGCGGCGCAGTGACACTCACCCTGGCCCTCAGTGTGTCCGAGCACGCGGCATTGTCGCCCGAGATCTCAACGTTTGTCACAAAGCTCGCCACCGGCTTCGTGCTTTTCACCTTGCTGGTGTATGGAACGAGCCTGAAGCCGCTGATCAAACTCCTCGGGCTCGACCAGCTAAACGCACGGGACGAAGCCCTCCGCACCCAGTATCTGGCCCTCACGCTGTCCGACATCCGGTCCGAGCTTGGGGAGGCTGCCAAAGCCTATCATGTGGCACCGCATGTCGCCTCCGTTGTTCTCGACGACTATGAAAAACGCGCCGCCTCTGCGGCTGCAGAGACCAACATGCTGGAAGAGTTGAAAGACAAGGATCGGGTCAATATTGGCCTGATTGCGCTCGCGGACCGGGAACAACAACTCGTCCTGGAACACTTCCACCACAAAACAATCTCGGGACGCGCGGTCGCCGGTTTTCTCGCGATTACAGGCCGGACAAGTGATCTTGCCCGCAGTGAAGGACGGAGCGGCTATCGTCAGGCGAGCCGGGAACCTCTGAAGTTTGGGTTCGGTTTCCGCTTCGCACAGACTCTGCAACGCCGGTTCAAGATCAACCGGCCTCTGGCCCGCCAACTCGCGGCAAGGTTCGAATTCTTACTCGTTTATCGGATCCTCGAAGACGAACTGCTTGTTTTCAATGAACGCCGTATCCGCCCGCTGTTGGGCGAGCGCGTCGCTGACATTTTAAAAGAGACCCTGAGCAACCGGCAAGCTGAGACCATCCAGGCTATTGAGGCTTTGCGTTTACAGTACCCGGATTATGCCGATGCGCTTGAGAACAAATTCTTGCGCATGAGCGGTGTTCGTCTTGAAGAGACAGCATACGACGAAGCCCGAGATCAGATGTTGGTGGGCACCGAATTGCATCAGGACCTCCTCAGAGACGTCGAGAAGGTCCGGCGCGCTTGCGACTTCCGGCCGAAGCTGGACCTCGGCATGAAGACCAAAGAGCTGGTCCAAGCCCATCCCTTGTTTGAGGGACTGCCAAAAAAACAGCAGAAAGCCATCATGAAAATGATGCGCCCGCAATTCGCGACACCGGGGGAAACCTTGATCCGGACGGGCGAACGCGGCGATGCCGCCTACTTCATCGCATCCGGTGCGGTCGAAGTTCGTACGCCAATTACCACCATCCGCCTCGGCCGCGGTGATGTGTTCGGGGAAATCTCTCTCATGACCGGCGGGCGGCGCAGCGCCGATGTTGTTGCGATTGGCTATTGCCATTTGCTGAGCCTGCGAGCGCAAGACTTCCGGTTGCTGATGGATAAATATCCAGATCTGAAGGCCCATGTGGAAAGCCTGTCAGCCCAGCGCTTGAAGATGAACTCGAAGGCCCAGGAAGCCGAAACCGAAGATCCGGTTGTTCCCCAGTTCAAGGAAAATTCCGACACTGCGGAGGAGTTGGGGTCCGAACACAATGCAGAACCGGGTTCGCAGCAAGGGTCGAATACCGAAGGCGCCAGTGCCGACGTTATCCAGGAAAGCAGCCCAAAAACAGAACCAACTGAGGACAGCAAGACACCTTCAAAAGAGGAAGACGATGCCTCGGAGGCCACTCCCAACAGAACTCCAGAAGTGGCGACTTGAGAGCAGAGGCCGGTTCTTTGATTGGAAGGGAGCAAAAGCCGGGCAAAAAAATGGACCGGCGATTAGGGGCCGGTCCGGTCTGAGGTGCGAGCATCGCTTGCTCGAGGGGAGGTTCATCACATCCAAAATCTGATTTACATAGTAAGTCATGCGAACGGTTTTTTGCCAGCCCTTTGTTCAAGTAAACGCACCTATGGTGTTGATAAGTTTTAGATGAAGATCTGTTTTTAGAAGATGGGTGTATGAAATTTTTAACTTCCATTGACCGTTCATTTGCATTATTACCTACGGCATTCCACGCAAAATGAAGACACTACACAGATTAACTTTAGGTGATCCTTAGTTAATGCGAAGCATCAACAACCTGATCTGACTTATTGATTTTGGTGAAGTTTAGGGCGCAGCCAAAATCACCGTGCTTAACACGCGTCTTCCGAGAATTACCTTCACATCTGATGCCGGACGATGGCGAGCTTAACTGCGGGGTGCCGCTGCCCGTCTCAAGCGGTCATTAATCGCCTCGCCAAGGCCGGTATTGGGGATATCTTGCACCTGAATCGTCTTTGCACCGGACGAATCAAGGGTCCGCATGGCCTGAAACAACTGCGCAGCGGCCTCTACGAGATCCCCGGACGGACTAAGATTCGCCTCCGCCAGGGCCGATTCTCGCCCTTCAATCGGATCCACACCAAACGACAACAAGGCCTCGTTTGGCGCAACGGCTCGTGCATGAAGACGCATCTGTGCATTTGGTGCGTAGTGGGAGGTGAGCATTCCGGGCGCTGCAGGCGCCTCCGGTTGATTGTTTGAAGCTGGTGTCCGGACTTTTGTCTGCAGCACTTTCTCGATTTCTTCGCGCGCCAGACCACCGGGACGCAACAACGTCACGTGCTCGTCCGTTAAACCGATGATTGTCGATTCAATACCAACCTCACACGGTCCGGCATCAATGACGAAATCGAGCGCATGCCCGAGATCGGCAATCACATCCTCCGCCCGGGTAGGGCTGATTTTGCCGGACCGGTTGGCGCTTGGGGCTGCCAGCGGCCGACCCGTTTTTTCCGAAAGATAGCGCATGATCGGCCCGGACGGGACCCGCAGCGCGACCGTGGACAGACCTGCCGTCGCCAGATCCGAAATTTCTGAGGCCTCAGTCTTCGGCACAACAAGGGTCAGCGGCCCCGGCCAAAATGCCTCCGCCAGTTTCAGGGCGCGATCATCAAAGACACCATGATGGCGAGCGGCCTCCAGGTTGGGCAGATGCGAAATGAGCGGGTTGAAACTCGGCCGGCCCTTGGCCTGGAAAATCCGCGCGCAGGCAGTCCCGCTCGTCGCATCGGCCGCCAGGCCGTAAACGGTTTCGGTCGGCACGGCAACCAGACCGCCGTCAATCAGACTGCGGCAGACGGAATCGGCTTCCGGGTGCCGTTGCCAGTCATTTGAGCTCAGATTGACGTTCCAGCGCTGCATTCATTTCGTTCCGTTGCTTGCCATTCTGAAAGACTGACCAAAAAGATAAGGACATGCCGCAGCGAAATGGGTTGACGTTTACGTCAACACGGCTACTGTTTGCGTCAATCGGCTGCCAGTAGCGCCTTTTGCGGGCAACCCCGTGTTCCGTCAAGCTTTGGACGGCTGAAAGAAGAAATTTGGCCAAGATAGGCCACCGGTTCTTGGGAGGACCAATCATGTATCGTGCACCAGTCGACGAGATCGCCTTCACCCTCAAACACGTCTGCGGCCTGTCAGACTTGCAGGAGGGCGGACAGCATGCCGAACTCGGCGATGATCTGGTGGATGCCATTTTGAACGAAGCCGGCCGCTTCGCCGCCGAAGAAATTGCCCCGCTCAACAGCGTCGCCGACAAGCACGGAACTCCGCTTGCCAACCGGGAAGTCACAACACCTCCCGGCTGGCGCGAACTCTACCATGGCTGGATCGAAGGCGGCTGGAACGGTCTTTCTGCCAGCGAGGACGCCGGCGGTCAGGGGTTGCCACAAATGCTGTCAGCCGCTGCACTGGAGATGTGGAACTCCGGTTCCATGGCATTCGCCATCGGCCCGACGCTGACAATGGGCGCTGTGGAAGCCATCGAAAAGCACGCAACGGAAGAGTTGCGGGCAACCTACCTGGAAAAGCTGGTCACCGGTGAATGGATGGGCACCATGAACCTGACCGAGCCACAGGCCGGGTCTGATCTCAATGCGTTGAAAGCGCGGGCCGAACGCAATGACGACGGCACGTACCGGATCTACGGCCAGAAGATCTTCATCACCTACGGCGAACATGATCTGACCGACAACATCATCCATCTGGTGCTTGCACGCCTTCCGGACGCGCCGGCTGGAACCCGCGGCATTTCGCTGTTTCTCGTGCCGAAATTCCTGGTCAACGAAGACGGTTCGCTCGGCGCGCGGAACGATGTCCACTGCGCGGGTGTCGAACACAAACTCGGCATTCATGGCTCCCCGACCTGCACCATGGTCTATGGCGACGAAGGCGGCGCCACTGGCTGGCTGATCGGTGAGGAAAACAAAGGCCTTGCCTGTATGTTCACGATGATGAACAACGCTCGGCTCGCCGTCGGCATTCAAGGGCTGGGTGTAGCGGAACGCGCCTGTCAGGATGCCCATGCCTATGCGCTGGAACGCAAGCAGGGTAACGTTCCCGGCAAGAAGGGCGACGGCATGGTCGCCATTGCCCACCACCCCGACATCAAACGCTCCTTGCTCGGCATGCGAACCCGAACCCAGGTCGCCCGCGCGATCTGTTATTCCTGCGCCCATGCCATCGATATGGCCAACACGGCCACCGATCCGGATCAGAAGAAGCACTGGTCGGAACGGGCAGGCCTGCTCACGCCGATTGCCAAGGCATTGTCGACCGATTTCGGCGTCGAAGTCGCCTCCATTGGCGTTCAGATCCACGGCGGAATGGGATACGTGGAAGAAACCGGCGTTGCACAACATCTACGCGATGCCCGGATTGCGCCGATCTATGAAGGCACCAACGGCATTCAGTCGATCGACCTTGTGATGCGCAAGCTGCCCCTGTCGGGCGGGGATCACATTCGTGGCTTCCTGACCGAGTTGCGTGAGATCGCCCGGGAAGTTTCCCAATCCAACCGGCCAGAGTTCGGTGACACGGCCGAGCGCCTGCGCCGGGCTCTCGATGATCTGGAAGAAGCCACCGACTGGATGCTGGCAGCTCAGGCCGATGGACGGGTCGAAGAGGCCCTTTCGGGCGCAACACCCTACTTGCGGCTGGCGGGCCTTGCCTATGGTGGTGTCTTGCTGGCGAAGGGCGCCCTGAAATCAGGCATGGAAAACCGGGCCCTGCGAACTCAGCGCACCATCATGGCGAGAAGCTACGCCATGACGCTTCTCTGCGACACAGCAAGTTTGAAGGAAGACATCGTCGGTTCGTCGGACAGCATCCTGGAGTTCGATCCGGAAGCGATGACCTCTTAAACGCCCCGGCCTTGTAGACGAATACTGAAAGGAATTTCCTCATGATCACGCAGTCTCTTGAAGACGGCGTCAGGACTTTGCGTCTTGATCGACCCGAAAAAAAGAACGCCTTGACCGGCCAGATGTACACGGATCTGGCGGAAGCGCTGGAAACCGGGAACACGGACGACAATGTGCGCTGCCACCTCATTTGCGGCCAGCCGGAAGCCTTCACGTCCGGCAATGACATCGGTGATTTCCTTCAATTCGCCGGCAAGATGCAGATGTCGGAAACGCCGGTTTACCGCTTTCTGCGCGCGCTTGTTGGGAACCGGAAACCATTGGTCGCCTCCATTGACGGGATTGCAGTTGGTGTTGGCGCAACGCTCCTCATGCATTGCGACATGGTGTTTGCCAGCCCGCGCTCCGTCATCCGCACCCCGTTCATCGACCTGGGTCTCGTCCCAGAGGCCGGGTCGAGCCTGCTCGGTCCGAAAATCATGGGCCATGCCCGCGCATTTGAAATGCTGTGTATTGGCCGTCCGTTCAGTGCCGAACGGGCTTATCAGGCCGGTCTCGTCAATGAAGTCGTCTCTGAGAATGTCGATGATGTGGCTTTGGCCTGCGCCCGGGAAATTGCTGCAAAACCGCCGGAAGCAATGGCGCTGTCCCGCCAGTTCCTTTGGCACGAAAGCCAGGACCTTAGCGACCGGGTCGATGAGGAAGCCGAGGTGTTCTCCTCCCGCTTGACGTCGCCGGAGGCCATCTCCGCGTTCCAGGCCTTCATGACCAAGAAGTCGAAACCCTGAACAGCCACACAGCAGCTTCCTTGAAGGAGAACACCATGTCCTTGAACGGCAAAACACTCTTCATCACCGGCGCTTCGCGCGGGATCGGCAAAGCCATCGCATTGCGTGCTGCACGGGAAGGCGCGAATGTCGCCGTTGCTGCCAAGACCGCAGAACCGCATCCGAAACTGGAGGGCACGATTTTTTCAGCTGCCGAGGAAATCGAAGCGGCTGGCGGCAAGGCCCTGCCGATCGTGCTCGATGTTCGCGATGATGAAGCGGTTCAAGCAGCCATCGACAAGACGGCGGATCACTTTGGCGGTTTGGACATCCTCGTCAACAACGCCAGCGCGATCCAACTGACACCGCTGCAGCAGACGGACATGAAGAAGTTTGATCTGATGCACCAGATCAACACGAGGGGCACGATGGCCTGCGCGAAACACGCCATCGCGCATTTGAAGAAATCAGAAAACCCGCACATCCTGATGCTGTCCCCGCCGCTGGATATGCAGGAAAAGTGGTTTGCGCCGTTCACGCCCTATTCGATCGCCAAATACGGCATGAGCCTTGTTGTTCTGGGCCTTGCCGGCGAACTGCGGTCCAAGGGGATTGCGGTGAATGCGCTTTGGCCGCGCACCACGATCGCGACAGCGGCGATCAAAAACATCATCGGCGGCGACAAGATGATGCAAACAAGCCGGACGCCGAACATCCTTGCAGATGCTGCCTATGAGATCTTCACGACACCTTCTAAGGAATTGACCGGTCAGTTCCTGATAGACGACACCTTCCTTCAGAGCCGGGGCGTGACCGACTTTGATCAGTACCGTGTGGATCCAACCCAGTCGCTCACCCCGGACTTCTTTGTCCCGGACGACAGCCCGGCCCCGGCCAGCATGAAACCTGCTACCACCTGAGAAATTTACCGAGGCGGGCTTGCATTTTCAGGCCCGTCCCGGCAATGTCCGCGGGCCGTTGAGGGCGGCACCCGGATCCGCGGACAGCGAAAGCACCCTGACACATACAATTGATGCCGGTTTTTCACCTGCGCCCGACACAAGCGGATCGTCCGGGCACGCCTACAGGAGAAAAGCCTTGTCTTCCAAGACGCTTACCTCACTCGATCACTTCCGCAAGGATGCCAGACGCCTGAAGAAGGCGATTGCCAGTGGCGACCGCGCGGCTCTTGCTCGGGCGCATAAATTTGTTTCTGCCGATAAGCCGCTCAAACATGCCGATTGCCTCCATGTAATCGCGCGTGAAGCCGGACACACCAGCTGGCCGCAGCTCAAGTTTGCAATTGAAAGTGCCGCCATGACCCGTGCGGAACGGGCGGATCGGTTGAAAACGGCACTCTTTGCCGGTCAGCATTGGGTGACCAATAAGCTGCTGGATGATGATCCCGAGCTCAAAGACGACAACCTCGGACTGCAAATCGCACTCTACGACCTAGCCTCGGTGCGCGAAGCGGTCAAGGCCGATCCCAAGCGAGCGCTTGATCCAATTGGGGTTCGATCCCCCCTGCTCCATCTCGCCTTTTCTAAAGAGATCCACCGATCTCCCTCGAAACATGCGGACATGCTGGCGTTGGCAGAGCTCCTTCTGTCCCATGGCGCAGATGTCAATGACGGCTTTCCAGCGGATGCAAACACTGATCACAAGCTCACAGCGCTGTACGGCGCGTTGTGCCATGCCGACAACTACGAACTCGGAGAATTACTGCTCCGCCACGGCGCAGATCCGAATGACAATGAAAGCCTCTATCATGCCACGGAGCTCGCCCACGTTCGCGCCCTGAAGCTGCTTCTGGAAAATGGTGCTAAACCGGATGGCACCAACGCTCTACCGCGTGCGCTTGATTTCAATGACCTCGACAAGGTTCGCATGCTGCTGGAGGCCGGTGCCAATCCAAACCTGCTTGAAGACAATCACCCAAGCGGACAACCGGTGAATACCATCCCGGCCCTGCACCAGGCAGCGCGCCGGGGATGTTCCGGAGAGGTTGTTTCGCTGCTTGTGTCGTCTGGGGCGGACCTCGATGTCCGGTGGCAGGGCCATTCTGCCTATGCGTTTGCCAGGATCCACGGCCATACAGAAGCGGCAAGCGCGCTGTCGGACCTCGGGTGCGACACACGTCTCACCCCGGATGAGCAGGCTCTCGCGGCGTGTGCCACTCGCGAGGCTTCTGCAAAGAGGCTCGATCTGAAGGCGCTGACTGATGAAGACAGACGGCTGTTGGTGAGGCTTGCCTCAGACCCCGGACGTCTTCCGCAAATCAAGGCTCTCGTTGCCGCCGGGCTGGACCCAAATGCCACCGATGAGATGGGTTTATCGCCCCTTCATGCAGCTGGCTGGCATGGGCTGCCAGAGGAAACTGCATATTTCCTGAGTCTGAAGCCGGATCTTTCCAGAAAGAACGGCTTCGGGGGTGACGCGCTCGACACGGTGCTTCACGGCGCAGAGTTCGCACCGGAAAAGCCTGGAGCTGACCATATCAAATGCGCGCGGCTTTTGCTGGAAAACGGCAGTCGGATCTATCCCGACTTCATCGAGGGATGTGGTGACGAGGACATGGCTGCCTTTCTAGAGACCTGGATCAGCGCGCATCCGGAGAGCCTAGACCACCGGACCTGATCCGACAAAAAGCGAGATTTGCCACAGGCTTACTTGCTTGTGGCAAATCATTCCGCTACGACATTTTGACAAGTGGGGTGACACGTCAGCTATCGGGGAGACCGTCGATGAACGGCACAATGGAACAGGTAACCGTCTACATGCCTCTGGTGATCAATGCGGCAAAAGCACTGATCGTTCTCATCATTGGCTGGCTGATTGCCGGTGCCCTGTCGAGCTTCGTCCGAAAGCGGATCGTCTCTCACGAACGGATCGACGATACGATCGGCGGCTTCGCGGCCTCGATCGTCCGCTGGCTTGTCCTTCTCGTTACATTCATTGCGGTCCTGCAGCTGTTTGGCATTCAGGCGACCAGTTTGGTAGCTGTCCTCGGCGCCGGTACGCTTGCGATCGGCCTTGCCTTGCAGGGCACCTTGAGTGACATCGCGGCCGGAGTGATGCTCATCATCTTCCGCCCCTACAAGATCGGCCAATATGTGTCCATCGGCGGGACCTCCGGAACAGTGAAGGACCTCAACATCTTCGTCACAGAGTTGGTGACCCCGGACAATGTTCAGATCATCATGCCCAACGGCCAGGCATGGGGCACGGTCATCACCAATTTTTCCGCGCACCAGACTCGCCGGCTCGACCTGACTTTCGGCATCGACTACGGCGATGACGCGGACAAGGCGATCCAGATCATTCTCGACACTGCCACTGCGGATGCGCGCGTCCACAAAGACCCTGAGCCCTGGGTGCGTGTGACAAATCTCGGTGACAGCTCCGTGGATCTCGGTGTGCGGCTTTGGTGCGACGCGGGCGACTATTGGGAACTGAAATTTCACATGCTGAAGTCTATGAAAGAAGCTTTCGACGCGGGCGGAATTTCCATTCCCTACCCGCACCAGGTGGAAATTCAGAAAGCCGGATAGACCGGCCTGGAATAAGCTGCCGGAATTGAGATGGCTCATTGACAGATCTGAAGACCACGGATCTGATGGCGGACAACTATAAATTCATACCTTATGGAAACGCCCGCCGTGTCAACACTCCTACTGCATCACCCGACCTACCTGGATCATTTGACCCCGGTGGGTCATCCGGAGCGCCCGGATCGCATTCGTGCCATTGACCGTATTCTGGAACATGAAAAGTTTCAGTCGGTTGAGCGCGATCTCGCACCCGTTGGCGCGCTGGAGGATATCGCACGGGCTCATCCGATGGCGTATATCGACCAACTGCACCGGCTGTCCCCGGACGAGGGTGTCGCGCGTGTCGATGCAGACACGACCATGTCGCCCGGCACCTGGGAAGCGGCGCTGCGCGGTGTGGGCGGAGCCTGCCGGGCGGTTGACGAAGTCCTGACAAAGAAGGTCAACAACGCCTTTTCTGCCTCCCGCCCCCCTGGGCACCATGCGGAAAAAGACCGGGCGATGGGCTTTTGCTTCTTCAACAACGCAGCCGTTGCAGCCCGGTACGCTCAGGAGAAATACGGGATAGACCGGGTCGCGATCATCGATTTCGATGTGCATCACGGCAACGGCACCCAGGATATTTTCTGGGATGATGCAAGCGTGATGTATTGTTCGACGCACCAGATGCCCCTCTATCCTGGTTCCGGCGATGCCTCGGAAACCGGGGAGGCCAACACGATCGTCAATGTCCCACTGCCGCCGGGCGAAAATGGCGCGGGCTTCAAGGAGGCGTTCGAAGTTGTTCTGCTTCCTCGGCTCGATGGCTTCGCACCGGAATTGGTCATCATATCAGCCGGGTTCGATGCCCATGCACGTGACCCGCTCGGCGGCTTGAATCTCGTGGAGGCTGACTTTGCCTGGGCCACGCGGGCCCTGATGGACGTGGCAGACAAACACAGTGACGGCCGTGTGGTCTCGGTTCTGGAAGGCGGCTATGACCTTGAAGGCCTCGCTCGCTCAACTGCCGCTCATGTCATGACATTGATGACCGGCTGAAGCCTAACACCAGGAATTCTCCAGTTGGCGGTGGATGGCAACGCCTATCCACCCGCGCCCTCTTGACCTTTGGCGCAGGTCTCGCAAATGTGCCGGTCTGTAGGGAATTCATTCAGGAAAATCGCATGTCCGATGCTGCCAAGGAAATCGCCGGTCTGTCCTTCGAAGACGCGCTCAAGCAGCTCGAGAAAATCGTACGTGAACTCGAGCAGGGAAACGTTCCGCTGGAGCGCAGCATCGAAATGTACGAGCGCGGCGATGCATTGCGCCAGCATTGCGATACATTGCTGAAGGCGGCTGAGGCCAAAGTTGAAAAAATCCAGCTTGGGCAAAATGGCGAACCAACTGGCACCTCCGAGCTTGACCCGCAAAACGGCTAGACCGCTCAACCGGTGCTGCCAGCACTGTCTGTTACCGCCCAATAGTTTCCGACAAACGTAAACCTAACCGCTTGCGAAGGCTGGTCTCTGCAAAGAACCAATCTCAGGAGCGCCGAGATTGACGCACCCACAGGTAGAGAAAAATCAAGTTATCTACCAAAACTTATAAATCAATTGCAGAACGTTATTGCCTGAACCTTTACTTTATTTCTGGCAAATTGACGATCTCATTAATTTTTTCAGATCCCTGACTATTTTGCAGTGTTATCCTTGCGCTCGTCTTGTAATATTTAAGGACATCTATCGAGCGACCGGAAATGCCCAATTTAAGCAAAGACGCTGAACTGGACCTTTTGGAAGACGGCTTAGGCAAGATTACGACCCACACGGACTGGCTGCCTTTCCTGGACAAAGTTAGTAGGGTCTTTGGAAGCAAAGCCTGCGCGGCAGAATATCTCAACGACGGATTTGCAACAGGCCGGTTTACGGGTCCGGCGCACGCAGAAGCCTTCAGGGACTTCTTGAATTCTGCTTCCTACCACGCCGGAGTATCAGCGTTTAAGTATTTGCTTGAGTTGGCGGAACCAGATGCTGTGTACCGTATTCACCAGGGTCACATTTCAAAGCTCGAAGCTGCTGCCAAATCTCTTACAAATGAAAATGAAGTCTCATCCCAATCGGCGATAATCAGCATTACACGGGATAGCTCAGGCTTGACCGTGATATTCGGCCTGCTCTTTGATGACGCATCGCCGGTGGAAACGACTTCGGCAGAAACCGTTCTTGCCTTCTCTAAAGTCGCCAAGATCCTTAAGACCTGCTTCGGCGCGCTCACAAACATCTACATGCTTAAAACGCAAAGCCGCATTCAGCGAGCCTTTGCGAACCATTGCGCGGTTCCTTCTGTTCTCATCAACAAACAACGTCTCGTCATAGCCGAGCATGAAAATGGGCTATCAGCTCTGGCAGATCTGGACGTCGGCCTTGTGACCGGCGGAAAACTACAGATCCGGAACAGAGAGCTGGAGATGCTTCTGTCAGAGATATCGTCAGCTCCCATCTCTGCAAGAGACGAGCATAAAACCGGTTACAAACAAGATGCCAAGTCAGACAGCTCACTTTCCCGGCCCGGTTTTTGTCTTCGTGACCGGTCGGGAAACTTAAACCGGGTTACGATCGAGGCAGTATCGGGAGACACACATGACCCTTGGGTTCTTCTACGTGTTTGCCAGCCAGCCAACATACCTGAAGCCGTTGAGACCATCCTGCAGGAGGAACTCGGCCTCTCACAGTCTGAAGCGCATCTTGCCCGGTCTTTGGCGGAAACCGGCTCCGTTTCTGCAACCATCGACTTGCTGAATATCACGCGGAACACCATGAAAACTCATTTGCGCCGGATATTCGACAAGACAGCAGTGCGCACACAACTGGAGTTGGTGCAATTGGTATATCGGCTATCCGGTCTGGTGTGACAAAAGAGCCCAAGGATAGGCAATGAACCGGCAAATATTTGAAAGAATAACCGCGCTTAAAAAGGCAAAAAACTGGGGTCGCGCAATTACGACCCCAAGTTGATCACTGTGCACGTGGCCCCATCGACCACACTTAAAGGTTTAATACAGATTAATAATGTATGCATCACCCAAATGGGTGACACTGCGTGGATTTCGACGAAAATTTAGCGCTATAAGTGCATAATTGCCTGCGCACACCTGTTATCTCGATGCATGTTCACCAAGGTGTCACATTTCAAGGTGCACCCCCCCTGATCGTACAGCGTTTGCGCCATACATAAGGTTGGTGTATGGCTGCCCGCCATGTTTTCTACTCCGGAGCATTCCCCAGCGTGACTGCAGATTCAAAAACGCCCTTGCTCGATAAGGTGTCCTCTCCGGCCGATTTGCGCCAGCTCGATGAAACCGAGCTCGGCCAACTGGCCGACGAGTTGCGCACCGAAACCATTGATACGGTTTCCATAACCGGAGGGCATTTGGGCGCCGGTCTGGGTGTCGTGGAGCTAACGGTCGCGCTGCATTATGTCTTCAACACGCCGGACGACAGGATCATTTGGGACGTTGGACACCAAAGCTATCCGCACAAGATCCTTACCGAACGTCGTGACAGAATTCGGACCCTGCGCCAACCAGGAGGCCTGTCGGGTTTCACCAAACGCTCTGAAAGCATCTATGACCCCTTCGGAACGGCGCATTCGTCGACATCCATTTCTGCCGGCCTTGGCATGGCAGCGGCTCGTGATCTGAAGGATGGCGACAACAACGTCATCGCAGTGATCGGTGACGGAGCAATGTCCGCAGGCATGGCTTACGAGGCGATGAACAACGCGGGGCACCTCGGCTCCCGGCTTGTGGTTATCCTGAACGACAACGACATGTCGATCGCCCCGCCGGTGGGCGCAATGTCTGCCTACCTCGCCAAGCTTGTCTCAGGCCCGACTTACCAGTCGCTGCGCGGTGCCGCGAAGAACATCGTCAAGAATTTCCCGAAGCAGCTGGCTGAAAAAGCGGCTCGGGCGGAAGAGTATGCTCGAGGCTTCTGGACCGGCGGCACCTTGTTTGAAGAGCTGGGTTTTTATTACGTCGGCCCGGTCGACGGGCATAACCTTGAGCATCTGCTGCCAATCCTGAAAAATGTCCGCGATACGCACAATGGTCCAGTCCTGATCCATGCTGTCACCCAAAAGGGCAAGGGCTACGCGCCGGCAGAGGGCGCGAAAGACAAGTATCACGGCGTTGCCAAGTTTGACGTGGTCACGGGCAAACAGTCCAAACCGAAGGCCAATGCGCCGAGCTACACCAATGTGTTCGCAACGTCCCTGATCAAGGAAGCGGAAGAAGATGAAAAGGTGGTCGCCATCACAGCGGCCATGCCCGACGGCACCGGCCTGAACCTCTTCGGCGAAGCCTTCCCGGAGCGCACCTATGATGTTGGCATTGCCGAACAGCATGCAGTCACCTTTGCGGCTGGCATGGCGACCGAAGGATACAAGCCGTTTGCCGCGATCTATTCGACTTTCCTGCAGCGCGCCTATGATCAAGTGATCCATGACGTCGCTCTCCAGGGACTGCCCGTCCGGTTTCCGATCGACCGTGCAGGTCTCGTCGGCGCGGATGGGGCCACCCATGCCGGCGCGTTTGATACCACGTATCTTTCTTGCCTGCCGGGCTTTGTGATCATGGCTGCCTCTGATGAAGCCGAACTCCGGCACATGGTGGCAACAGCTGTTGCTTATGACGAGGGTCCGATCTCCTTCCGCTATCCACGCGGCGAAGGTGTTGGGCTAGAGATGCCGGAACGCGGCACTGTTCTGGAAATCGGCAAAGGCATTGTCCGCCGCGAAGGCACCAAGGTGGCGCTCCTGTCCTTCGGCGGACGGATGGCCGAATGTTTGAAAGCCGCAGATGAATTGGATGCCGCCGGTCTTTCCACAACTGTTGCAGATGCCCGGTTTGCCAAACCGCTCGACATGGATCTCATCCGGCGGCTTGCGCGCGAACACGAGGTGCTTGTGACGATCGAAGAAGGATCCATCGGCGGTTTCGGCAGCCATGTCCTGAGCGCACTGGCTCAAGAGGGCGCGCTGGATGCCGGCCTTAAGATCCGCACCTTGACCCTTCCGGACACGTATCAGGACCATGACAAACCGGCGTCCATGTACGCGTCTGCCGGTCTCGATAAGGACGGTATTCTCAAGACAGTCTTTGCAGCGCTTGGCACCGAATTCATGAGCGGATCTCAGCGCGCATAAGCCTTGTGCCGGGGCTCGGCGAATTTGAGCCACGCCGCGCCGGAAAATGCGGATTGACAGGCCGGGCGCCGGAAGATTATGGCTGAAGAAAGATAAAAAACCGCGCCGGCATCTTGCCGGCGCTTTTGTTTTTCGCCCGATTTGAACGTTCCGGACGCTGAACGAAACGCTCAGGAGGCTGCCATGGCACAGACGCTACTCTCGGTTTCTGCACTCTTGTTGTCGGTTGCTCTGCTCATTTTTGGCCACGGCCTGCAGACAACGCTGCTGCCGCTCGCCGCGGACCGATTCTATTTCTCCGATTTCGAGATTGGTGCGATCTCGTCCGCTTACTTTGTGGGAATGGTCATCGGATGCTTTGGCGCTCCGCTCTTGATTATGCGGGCTGGCCATATCCGGGCCTTCGCCGCGCTCGTTTCCATGATGTCAGCGGCTGCCATCCTCCATCCCGTCGTCGTGGATCCGGTCTTCTGGGTCGTGATCCGTATCGTCTCGGGTTTTTGTCTCGCCGGTTTTTACATGATCGTCGAGAGCTGGTTGAACGAGAGCGCCACCAACGAAAACCGCGGCACGATCATGTCCGTTTACATCGTGATTCTGTTCGGCGCGCTGATGCTTGGCCAGGTGTCCATCGCGACGATGAGCATTGCGTCTTTCATTCCGTTCGTGATTGCCTCAGTTACGGTCAGCCTGGCGGTCATGCCAGTCTCGTTGACGACCTCCGCACAACCTGCGCCGATCACACTTGTCCGGTTCCGACCGGTTCAGCTCTACAAGAACTCACCGGCTGCCTTTGTCGGGGTGTTTTTCATTGGAATTTCTCAAGGCGCACTTCTGACGCTGACGCCGCTCTATGGATCTCAGATCGGATTGAGCACCAACCAGTCCGCGTTCTATGCGGCCGCGATCATTGGTGGTGGACTGATCGCCCAATGGCCGGTTGGCCGCTTGTCCGACCGGATGGACCGGCGTGTTGTGCTGATCATTCTGGGACTTGCGACCGCGGCGGCCTCGACAGCGATCGTTGTCTTCTCACCGAACGTGTTCCTGATTGCTGCCGGCACGGCTGTTCTCGTCGGCATGTTCTCGCAGCCGCTCTACGCGATTGCCGTGGCGCACGCGTTTGACCACGCGGCGCAGGAAGACTTCGTTGAAACCTCATCCGGCATGCTTCTGTCCTTTGGGATCGGCTCGATCGTCGGACCTCTGGTCGCCTCAGTCTTGATGGGCCAGATGGGCCCATCCGGTCTCTACGTGATGGTGATCGCGTTCAATGTCTTGATGGCCGCATTCATCTTCACCCGCGTCCTGACCCGCGAAGCGCTGACAGCCGAAGAAAAGACAGACTTCGAGTACGCTGCAACGGCGCAGGTCGGCACCGTTATTTCGACCGAAGAGCTGAACGCCGAAGACGAAGAGTATGTCATCCCGCCTGAAGAATTCCCGGCTTATGAAGATGACATCTACAACTTCGACACTGAGGCTTCTAACGATACGGAAAAAGACGAGACCGAGGCTGTTTCCGCCGATGATACAGTTGGCGCCGACACATCACTCAAGGACGGCGCCCCGGAAGGCGCCCCCTCCGGGACTGTGTCAGAGGAACCAGCAAAGCCGGCAGACAAAACCTGACGTGTTGGAGGCCTTTTGAGCGGACAATCGGACTTCTGCGCTGTTTCGCCGCTCGACAGAAGTCCGCAATCAGCTTATAGCCGCCCCATGGAACGGCGCATGAGCACACTCAGGATCTTGCGGCAAGAGCGGACACCACTGGTGGCGCTCGCTGGGCTTGCGTTTGCCGTCCGTCTGATCCTGATCACATTCGGCACTGCTCTTGCGCCCACCGGTTCGATTGCTGGCGACGGACTGGCTAGCCTCTGCCTCACAACGGATCTGGACCCTTCCACCAAAGGTGCGCATGACCCGATCACCTGCACTTGCGCGACGAGCTGTCCGCATGGCTGTGCAGCTGGCCCGTGCCTTGCTCCGGCGCAGATTGAGCGCTTGTCGGCCAATGATCCAACAGGCCTCAACACGCTTCACCGCGTCCAACACGCACCCCATCTTTCCATCGGCAAAAGCGGGCCAATCCGTGCACCGCCTGTTCTTCGTGTCTGACCCGAACCAAACCTACAGAACACGAGGAATTCACAAATGAAACTCTGGACTTCCGTTGCAGCCGCAGCTGCCCTTTCGCTCGTCTCCATGACGGCCGTTGCCGCCGACTATTCCGCTGGCTCTCTTGAGCTGTCGAACGCCTGGACCCGGGCAACACCGCCGAAAGCCAAGGCAGGCGGTGGCTTTATCGAAATCGTCAACACAGGAACGGAGGCTGACCGCCTTGTCGCGGCAAACTCCGATGTCTCCAAGAAAGTCGAGTTGCATGAAATGGCCGTCACCGACGGCGTGATGAAAATGCGCGAGATGGAAAACGGCATTGAGATCCCGGCTGGCGAAACTGTGTCCTTGAAGCCGGGCGGCTTGCACATCATGTTCATGGGGCTGAACCAGTCTTTTGAAGAGGGAACGTCCGTTCCAGTCGTTTTGACGTTCGAAAAAGCCGGTGATGTCACCGTCGAACTGCCGGTCGCCAAGATGGGCGCGAAAGCCATGGACCACGGCAAAATGGATCACAGTGGCCATGACCACAGCAAGACCAACTAACACCAAAGGACCCAGGGAGAGCCAACCATGTCAGGTTTGAAACTCTTCCGGTACGTGGCTTGGGCGGCAGTTGCCGTCCTTGCCTGCGTGGCCGGCGCGCTTGTCTATCTGCAAACCACTTCCAGCAACAATTCCGGGGCCTTGATCGAGCCACTGGCTGCCATTGGTGGCCCGTTCGAACTGGTCAGTGGCAACGGCGAAACCGTGACCGACCAGACGCTGGCCGGAAAACCGACAGTCATGTTCTTCGGTTTCACTTATTGCCCGGACGTGTGCCCCACCACCTTGTCGGAACTGCAGGGCTGGATTGAAGCTCTGGGCCCGGATGCAGACAAACTCAACTACGCCTTTGTCAGCGTTGATCCGGAGCGGGATACTCCAGACGTGATGCGCGATTATGTCGGAGCCTTCGATGACCGCATCCTGGCCCTGACCGGGTCCCGCGAGAACATCGATTCAATGCTGAAGGCCTATCGGGTCTATGCAAAGCGGGTTCCGCTTGACGACGGCGACTATACGATGGACCATTCCGCGGCCGTCTATCTGATGAATGCAGACAACAAGTTCGTCGGCACTATTGCATATGGCGAAGTGGAAGAAACAGCACTGGCCAAACTCAAGCGGCTGATCGAAAATGCCCCGGCGTCGTCCTGACGAATTGCGACAGGATTGCGTCGGATAGTTTGGATGAAAGGATAAGGGCGGAATGCAAACGTCACTTTATTTCGGACTGGCGCTTGGCGCGACAAGCCTTGTCGCGCTGTCCGCAATGCTGTGGCTCTATGCAGGCGAGCGGGTCTATGTCGACCGTCTCATCTCCGCAATTGCCGGGTGTTTTTGACAACCCACCGACCCTTTCCTTTTTGATTAGCCCGTTCTGATGTCCAAACAGCGTCTCGATCAGCACCTTGTCGACACCGGTCACTTTGCCTCCCGAGCCCGTGCCCGGGATGCGATTTTGCGCGGCACGGTTTCGGTGAACGGCGCGGTCTGCGGCAAACCAGCCCAAAACGTCGCCGCGGATGCTGCAATTGACGTGGAAGATCCCGCGGCAGGCTACGTCTCCCGCGCTGCGCTGAAACTGATCGAAGGACTGCGTGCCTTTGATGTTTCGGCGGCAGACAAGATTTGCCTTGATATCGGCGCGTCGACCGGCGGCTTCACACAGGTTCTGCTGCAAAACGGGGCAGCAAAAGTCCACGCGATCGACGTCGGGCATGACCAACTGCACGACAGCCTGCGCAGCGATCCCAGAGTTTTGGCACAAGACGGTTTGAATGCGCGCGAGCTGACCCTTGAGCACCTCACTGGCGATCAACCCGAGCTGCTGGTCTCCGATGTCAGCTTCATTTCCCTGAAACTCGCTCTCCCTCCTGCCCTCGATCTTGCAGCGCCGGGGGCGGACGGAATTTTTCTGGTAAAGCCGCAGTTCGAGGCCGGTAAGGATAACATCGGCAAAGGCGGGCTGGTGGATCCGGAGATTGCCGAGGCAACAGCCAAACACCTGCAAGATTGGCTCGGGACCGTGCCGGACTGGACCGCCGGGGAATTGATCCCTTCCCCTGTCAAAGGCGGCGACGGCAACGCCGAATGGCTGCTCTACGGGAAGAAAGCGCCCTAAAGCCGACCTATCGCTTGCCCCGACCTGCGTTCGCCTGTATCGCTCGGCCATGACTGAGACGCGATTAGAAATCACCGAGCTGGGCCATCGGGGAGATGGCATTGCTTTAACCGATACCGGGCCGGTTTATGTGGCCGGAAGCCTGCCAGGCGAGACTGTTGAGGCCAAGGTCCAGAATGGGCGGGCGCAGAACCCAGCCTATCTGACCCAATCGCCAGATCGTATTGAGCCGGTGTGCCGGCATTACGCGGCCTGTGGCGGCTGCTCGGTGCAGCACCTGGCCGAAGGGCCCTATCTGTCGTGGAAACGGAGCCTTGTAGAAAAGGCGCTCAAAACCCAGGGCATAGACGCTGACGTGACGCAGACCATCGCAGCGACCCAAGGCGGCCGGCGGCGGGCGGTCTTTACGGCGACCCGGGCCGGGCGCGCGGTTCTTCTCGGCTATCATGAAAAAGCCAGCCACAAGCTGGTCGACATTACTGAATGCCCGGTGCTCGACCCAACTATTACCAGCGCACTCAAGGGTCTGAAGTCCCTGGCCGCTGATCTGGTGCCGAAGAAGGGCGAACTCCGGATAACCGTGCTCAGCACCACCTCCGGTCTGGATGTCGCCTTTGAAAAGGCCGACAAGACCTATGACCGCAAGATCCCGGCGTTGAGCCAGAAGACCGTGGAACTGGATCTGGCGCGCCTCAGTGTGAACGGCGAAGTCCTTCTGGAAGTGCGCCCGCCCTTGCTCGACATGGGCGGCACCGGCCTCGTCCCGCCACCGGGCGGCTTTACGCAGGCAACGCATGCCGCTGAAGAGGCGCTCTCAGAACTTGTTGCCGCAGGTGTTGGCAAGGCCAAGACCGTGGCCGATCTGTTTTCCGGTGTCGGGACCTTTGCACTCAGGCTTGCCCGTTCAGGCAACGTCCATGCGGTTGAGGGCGACCCGGCTGCGATTGCCGCGCTCGACCGGTCCTTGCGCAAGCCGCAGGGCTTGAAGAAGGTGACCTTCGAAAAGCGGGATCTTTTCCGCCGCCCGCTGGTACCGGAAGAGCTGGAGCCATTTGCCGCGGTTGTTTTCGACCCGCCACGTGCCGGCGCTCAAGCACAGGCCGAGATGCTGGCAAAATCGAAGGTGAAGACGATCGTCGCCGTCTCCTGCAATCCGGCGACACTGGCCCGGGACTTGAGGATCCTGATCGACGGCGGCTACGCGCTTCACTCAGTAACTCCGGTGGACCAGTTCCACTTCTCGCCCCATATTGAGGCGGTGGCAGTTTTGAAACGGGAGTGAACCATGGCTGCGGTGACGGATCGGAATGTGTCTGAAAAACAGAGCTTGCGCCGGTCACCGCCCCCGATTGCCAAAGTTGCCCGCAGGCTTCGCTATGCGGCCCATCAAGGCAGCCGTGTTGCCCTCTACACATTACATTCCGAAGCCATGCGCCGCATGAATCTGCGGCTTCAAAAGGACCTGCCCGAAACGCCGAAAGTCACCCCGGAAGGCCCAGTCCCGAGCCAGCGGCGCATGCTCGCCGACATCGTCAGGTTGTTTGCCGAGGACATGAAGGCGGTTGAAGATGGCATCTATCCGATGCCTTCAGACGGCACCCTGAGCCCAAGGGAGCTGTTGCAGACCAGCCAGGCCTTTTTCAAGGATGTGCCCAAAGTGGCGCGGCGGCGGGCCGAAAACACCCATCAGGAAGTCAACCAGGACGGTCCGGCCTTTGCAGATGCGCTTCCGCGCTATTACCGCCAGAACTTCCATTTCCAGACGGATGGCTGGCTGTCGGAAGACAGTGCACGGCTTTATGATTTCCAGGTTGATGTCCTGTTTTCCGGTGCAACAGCCGCCATGCGGCGCAAGGCCCTCCTCCCGTTTGCGGAAATCCTGAAACGCAAGGACCAGCGCAAGATCGCCTATGTCGACATTGCGTGTGGCACGGGCGGCCTGCTCCGCCCCGCGCTCAATGCCTTTCCGCGCCTGTCCGGGATCGGACTGGACCTTTCAGAGCCTTATCTCAACGTTGCGCGGGATCGGTTCAAAAGTCCGCGCGCCAGATATGTGACCGCAATGGCCGAAGAACTGCCCTTTGCAGACAACTCCCTCGATGTTGTCTCGTGCGTGTTCCTGTTTCATGAATTGCCCCCGAAAATCCGGCGCCAGGTTTTGAGCGAGGTGGCCCGGGTCCTGAAACCAGGCGGTTCGTTTCTGTTCGTCGACAGCCTGCAAACCGGCGATGTGCCGGATTACGACGGACTTTTGACGATTTTTCCGCAGCTGTTCCATGAGCCGTACTATACCTCTTATCTGAGAGAGGACCTCACGAGCCTGTGCGCGGATGTGGGGCTTGATGAACGCTGGATGCGGCCCGCCTTTGTGTCCCGAGCTGCGGAATTCGTGAAGATCGCCTGACCTTTCAGTGTTACTGAAATTTTTCTGCTTCTTGTCTTGTGACTGAAAGCCGAAGGGCGTATATCCGATTTCATGAGATTGGATCATTGGCTCTTGCAAACAGGGGAAAGCCGCAGCGCCTTCGCGCGCCGGGCAAACCTGTCCCCTGCCTCCGTTACCGCCCTGTGCAACGACCCGAATGTCTGGGTGTCGCGCGATATGGCCCGCAAGATCGCCATCGCCACGAATGGCGAAGTCACTCCAAACGACTTTCTCGGACTAGCTACAACCAAGGAGCATCCCGTGTCCCAGGCCCGTGTCGCAGAAGCAATCCGCGCATTCGAACGTGGAGAAATGGTGGTCGTGACCGACGATGACGACCGCGAAAACGAAGGCGATCTGATTGTCGCCGCCTCCAAGGTCACGCCTGAACAGATGGCGTTCATGGTCCGGCACACATCCGGGATCATCTGCGCGCCGATGACGGTGGCCCATGCGCGGCGGCTGCGCCTCGACCCGATGGTTGCGGAAAACGATGCGCCGCTCGCAACCGCCTTCACCATTTCGGTCGACTACCGCCAGGGCCTGACCACCGGGATCTCGGCTGAAGAGCGTTGCTCAACTGTGCGGGCGCTGGCCAACCCGAATGTTGGCGCAGACGATTTTGTCCGTCCCGGCCACATCTTCCCGCTGGTAGCCAAGGAAGGCGGCGTCATGATCCGCTCCGGTCACACGGAAGCAGCTGTCGACCTGTGCCGCCTGGCCGGCCTAGAACAGGTTGGCGTGATCAGCGAGCTAGTCAATGACGACGGAACGGTCAAGCGCGGTGCGCAGGTTGCCGAGTTTGCCGCCGAATATGATCTGAAAATGGTCTCCGTCTCCGACCTGATCGCCTGGCGCCAGCGCACGGAACGCATGGTCGAACGGGTCAACGAGCAGCCGGTCGAGACAATTGCAGGCCCCGCTTACGCCATGACCTATTCCACGCCTTACGACCCGATGCACCACGTTGCCATCGTCTATGGAGATATCCTGGATGGACGCAGCGTCCCGGTTCGCCTGCAACTGGAATCGGTGCTAGACGACACGTTCGGAGATGCCCGCCCGCTTGATACAATCATGAAGCATTTTGCCGACCGGGGGCGCGGCGTTGTTGTCTATCTCCGCGAGGGATCTGTTGGGGTTGCCCGCCAGTCCACGCGGCCAAGATCGGACTTCGAAGCTGCGGAAACCGAAGACCACAGCTCCGCGCAAGCTAGACAGGAACAATGGCGGGAAGTCGGACTGGGCGCTCAAATTCTGAAAGATCTGGGTGTCAGCTCCATTCGCCTGCTGGCCTCCCGTGAACGCCACTACGTTGGGCTGGAGGGGTTTGACATCAAGATCGACGAAACAGAGATCCTCGACTTGTGAGGTCAAAAGATTGGATAATGCTGCATGAAAGAACAGGTGGTCGACAAGGAAGCCGAGAGCAAGGGATCTGAAAAGCCAGCTCCCGCGCCGTTCACAATCGGCTACGACCGACGGAACAGCGAGGCCATCGTCTATGGCTGTATGCTGCTTGCAGGTCTCTTCGCAGTCGTGAGCATCGTGTCCGGCATGTACCTGTTGCTGTTTGCAGCGCTTGGTCCAGCGGTCATCGCCTATTGGCATTTTCCCATGCTTGAGAAAAAGCGCCCGCAACTTGGCGCGAATGAAGATGGACTTTTTGTCGACCGCATCGGCTTTATCGACTGGGGTGCCATCCGGATGATCGATCTGACCCGCACGAGCGTCCGCAGCATCGAGTTAATCAAACTGAACGTGCTTCTAACCCGCCCATTGGAAGACGCCATCACTCAAGGCCAACACACACCCTTGTGGAAGCGGTTCACAATGCGCAACTGGAAGCGCAGCAAACGCGAACACGGCCGGGAGCTGATTTCCATCAACTTGCACACCCTTGTCGGCGACCCGGACGAAGTTCTGACCCGCATCCGGACGTTCAAGTTTGTCTAAACCTTCGGTCGTTCAGTCTTAGCCGACCTGGCCGCGGTGGCGGATCATGTGGTCGGCCAAAACGCAGGCCATCATGGCCTCGCCTACCGGAACGGCGCGGATGCCGACGCATGGATCGTGGCGGCCTTTGGTCATCACATCGACTTCTTCGCCCTGACGTGTAATGGACTTGCGCTCTGTCAGGATCGACGAGGTCGGTTTGACCGCAAAGCGCACCACAAGTGGATCGCCATTAGAGATCCCGCCAAGCACACCGCCGGCATTGTTCGTCAGGAACACCGGCCGGCCGACATCGTCGACACGGATTTCATCGGCGTTTTCTTCACCGGTTAAGGTCGCGGACTCAAAGCCGTTGCCAACTTCAACGCCCTTTACTGCGTTGATGGACATCATCGCTGCGGTCAGGTCCGTATCCAGTTTGCCGTAGATCGGCGCGCCCCAACCAGCAGGGACACCTTCCGCCACGATTTCAATCACCGCGCCGACGGAGGACCCCGCCTTGCGCACCCCGTCCAAATACTCCGCCCAATGGGCAGCCGCTGCCGCGTCGGGACAGAAAAACGGATTGTTGTTGACTTCCGCCCAGTCCCAATTGCCGCGATCAAGTTTATGCGGCCCAACCTGAACCAGAGCGCCGCGGATCGTGACACCCTGCAAAACCTTCCGCGCAACGGCACCAGCTGCGACACGCATCGCTGTTTCACGGGCAGAGGATCGGCCACCGCCGCGATAGTCGCGAATGCCGTATTTCGCATCATAGGTGAAATCAGCGTGGCCCGGACGGAACCGGTCCTTGATTTCGGAGTAATCCTTGGACCGTTGATCGGTGTTCTCAACCATCAGCGAAATCGGTGTGCCGGTGGTCTTCTGCACCCCGTCTTCATCAACCATGACGCCCGACAGGATCTTTACTTCATCAGGCTCACGCCGCTGTGTCGTGTACTTGGATTGGCCGGGTTTGCGCTTTTCCATGAAGCCCTGAATGTCGGCTTCGGTCAGCGGAACGAGCGGCGGACAGCCGTCAACAATACAGCCGATTGCAGGTCCGTGGCTTTCCCCCCAAGTGGTGACCCGAAACATGTGACCGAAACTGTTGTGCGACATCCGTGGCTTTCCCAAAAAGCAGCGTGAACCAAGACTGCGAGCGATAAGCCATCCGCCGTTGAAGCTCAAGCCCATGCGGCATTAGAGCGGTCGTCTATTTCGACCCACGTCAAAATGACAGAAAACAAGAAAATCGCTGATTGATCAAAAACAGATCACCTATACGTGTGAACCGGCGATAGACCCGTTTTTATAAAACCGGATTTGCCAATCGTTAAACACCAATCTTTATCGTGCCTTCCCAAGTTGAAGTCAGCGGGATTCTATCGTGCGCATTCGTGGTTGGCTAACAGGTCTGATCATTTTCTTGCTGGCGCCCAGCCTGCTCTTTGCCTCGCTTTGGTTCTACGGAAATTTCGAAAGTGTCCGCGCGATCGACCGCAGTTTGAAGGGCGTTGGCCTGCTTCAAGCGCTGGGACCACTAACGGAGGAAAAGTCGCGCGGTGTCCCGTAACTGGAGATCCCAGACGATTACCACGCCCAGCTTATCCGCTTCGGTGGCCCAAATTATGCGGACTATCTGGACACCCAACTGACAGAATTTGCGACGGAAGAAGATGTCTCCAAATCGCTGAGACATGCTAGAAGTCTGGCGCTTTCGATTGCAGCTCTCGCCAAAATCTCATCATCCAGTCCGTACGAGACAACAAAACTCCCTCATTTGCTGACTGAAATTCTGCCCTCCGTCATTATCGAAACATCGAAAATGCGCGAGAACGCCGAACTCCTGTCTACAAAGGACACCATCAACGTCTGGGACAAAATGATGGTCCCTGTGCAGGGCGGGCAGTTCAAGGTGGCCGCCGACGGCGCGGCTCGTGACACCGTTTTGCTGTTCACCGATCTCGTAGGCCCAGCGGCGGATGACCTGCGTCTCAAGGCTAGACAGTACCGCGAGGCGAACGTTGCCTTCCAAACTCAGGGCGCAAAGTTCCTGACGTCGACGATACAGGCCGAAACAGGGACCGACATCGTCGCGGAACCCGTAATCACTGCGGAGCCTATGCTGATCGAGGCCACCTACACTCTGTGGCAGGAAACCCTGGATTACTTGCGCGCTGCTCTGATCGAAGAAAAGCAGGACACACTTCAGGCAGTCTCCTTGGCCGGCGCTGTTGCGACGGCTGTGATCTTCATCGCCTTTGGGATCGGTGCTGTTCTTGTCAGGTCACTGGCGGACCGGACGCAAAAGGAGTTTGAAAAGCTCGGGTTCCACGATCCATTGACAGGCCTGCCGAACCGCCGAGCTCTTCTGGAAGCACTCCGAACCGTACGCCCGTCCAGCTCAAGTGGCACATCGGGCCTTGTCGTGTTCGACATCCGCCAGTTCCGCAAGATCAATCATCGTTTTGGGGACGAAGCTGGCGACATGATCTTGCGGGCCATTGCGAGCGACCTAACAGCGATCGCAGGACCAAAAGACTTCCTGTGCCGGACAGGCGGCAGTGAGTTCGCCCTACTCCGCAGGGACGCCAACAGCATCGCAGCCTTCGAATCGTTCGCCCGGAAAGTCTTGAAAAAGATATGCTCGGTCAAAGTCGTGGAAGGCCAGGAAACCGTAATCGATGCCAACGCCGGGGTCTCCTTTCACAAGGCAAACACGGCACTCAGCGAGAACATCCTGACGGACGCAACACTTGCCTTGCGCGCGGCCAAACAAAAGGGATCCAAAGAGCTCGAAGTATTCTCGCCAATGATGCGTGCGATTTTTGAGAGCAATGCGGAAACCGCGAAGGAAGTCCTGTCGGCCCTGGAAAAAGGTAATATTGTTCCCTGGTACCAGCCGCAGGTGGACATCCACACTGGACAGATCATCGGCGCAGAGGCGCTCGCCCGCTGGATCGATGGAGACCAGGTCCGTTTTCCTGGCGCCTTCCTGCCCGCCGCAGAAGATGCCGGTTACATGGAGCTCATCGAAACAGCGGTTCGCGAGAACGTACTGTCGTTGGCAACGACGCTCGAAACCCGGGACATGCATGGCATTCATCTTGGACTAAACGTCTCTGCGAGCTTTCTGGAACAGGAAAACGTGGCTGAAGAGATCTACGCCAAGATCGTCAGCCTCGGTCTCAAGCCTTCCAACTTCAACCTCGAAATCCTTGAAGCTGTCATGATCGACGAGATCGCAGCCATGCCGGTCAAAGCCAACATTGCGCGCCTGTCAGAACTTGGCTTTTTCATTGAACTCGATGATTTCGGCACCGGCCATTCCAGCATTTCAAGTCTACGGGACCTCAAGGTGGATCGCGTGAAGATCGACCGCAGCTTTGTCACCGGTGTTGACACCAATCCGGGTCTGCAGAAATTCACAAGCGCCTTGATCAATCTCGCCAAGAGCCTCGACATCAGCGTTTTGGCGGAAGGTGTTGAAACCGAGGGCGAACGGCTCTGGTTGCAACAAAATGGCTGCGATTACATCCAGGGCTTTTTGGTCTCAAAGGCCGTACCGGAAGATCAAATCCTGGACATGATCCAGCGGCAGTCGGTCCTGAATGCAGACGGCAAGATGTACGCCGTCACCGCGTGAACCTCTAAACTTTCGGCTTTCAGCGGCGGATCAATTGGTTATCTGAGAAGCCGCGACCCGATCTGAGAGTCTCTTCTTGAAATCGATGGCAGCCAAAGACAGGCCGCCATTGGCCCCGTCCACAAAGTGGATGTGCTGGTTGTTGGACACATCCTGCACGAAACAGGTCATCAGGGCACTGTCAGACACATGGAGCCCGTAGATTAGCTGGCCTGCTTCTGACTGGCTTTCCAGATACGTTTTCAGCGCGCTCAGCTGGTCTGGTGTCAGGTCGAGAACAAGCTGCAAACTGTCCCCGAGCTTCCTGTGATCTGTATTGAGACTAAGCTCTTTAATATATTTCTTGGGCTCGAAGGGCCCTGCCCGGCGCCCGGTGTAGTACCCGTACATGAAGAACAGGCTCTCCACGATCCCCATGAGATAGCCCTTCAGCCAGCGGCCCGGCGACCCGAAACTTGCTTCAAGCGACAAAGTGCGCGGCGGAAACCGGAACTTCAGACGCGGCTCCTCTGCCAAACGGAGCTTTTCGTCGTCTGTCAGCGGATTAAAACCAAGTCCACCGGCCAATCCCTCGATAATCTCCGGCAAACTTTCGTCCGTCGCCGGTTTCAAGATGACGGAAACGATGTGCCCATTTTGGGCATCCAACGGTTCCCATCTGCAGGACAACCCGCTCAAAACGGGATCATCGGAAGATGCCGCCAAAGCATAGGCCTTCACGGCCTCGGGGTCTTTGAGGATCCTGTCCGCGATCAGCAAGCCGTCGCCGATGATCATGGCAAGATGATTTCCTGGGCTGAGGCAGTATTTGCGGACCTTGATGTCGCCGCCCCTTTTCCGGATGTCCGCAACCGGAATGGATGCAGCCCGCAATTCCAGATCCACAACATCCCGTGCGAGAGCAACAACGCCGGCAATCGCTGCCTCTGCGAGTTTTCTGTCAGCTTCTGGAACGACAACTACAGCCCCATCGCCGCCGAAGACAAAGGGCACGCGGTCTCGGTCGACCTTGTTGAGGACAGCGGCAATGACGGCCGCACCGACCATGTTGACGTGCTTATAGCGTCCAGCGTTGATGGCGTCGCGGGATCGAACGATGTCGGCGGTCAGGACGAACCAGTCTTGCGGAACGGGAATGAAATCATTGCGTATGTTGTCCGACTTGAAATCTTGGCAGCTAGGAAGCTCGGAATAGAAGTCTTCTGCGGACATGTCTTTGTCTCCGTATGAGTACAGATTCATACGGACTGAAGCTCGGCATCCGATGACCGGACCGCCCGCTTTCAGTTCACATATGCGTCAAGACACCGGCCCAGTAAGTGGCCGGGTTGCTCTCAGATTGTTTCAACAGCGGTCATCTGGCTGTCCCGCCAAACGAACACCTTGTCTTGCGGAACATCGTATTTCGGAACCTTGTCCGTATAGCCACCTTCCAGAAGACCGCGCAGAACCCGGAAGACACCGCCATGGGACACTACGACCGAAGGACGGTCAACGGTCACAAGCCACCGTCCGATGCGATCCGCAAGCATTTCATAGCTCTCCCCGCCCGGCGGCACGAAACGCCACTTGTCTGCACGACGTTGCTCGACGAGATCCGGATCATTTACGGCCAGCTCTTCAAGCGTGAAACCTTCCCAGTTACCGAAGGTGATTTCCTTCAATTGGTCTTCGAGCCTGTAGGTATCCGGCGCAAGCCCCATTTCCGCCCTGACACGTTCCATCGTCGCCCGGGTCCGGGCGAGAGGAGACGCGACAAAATCTAGGGTATCCGGATCGATCCCCTCTTTCTCCAAATACCCCTTCAAGAGCGCCCCATTGTTCGTCGCCTGGCTTTCGCCATGCGCGTTCAATGGAATGTCCTTCTGGCCCTGCATCCGGCTTTCGGCATTCCAATCGGTCTGGCCGTGGCGGATAAAAATCAGAAATCCGGGATCAAAAAGTTTCTGCAGATATTCTGGGGCTTGAGGCGCAGGTACAATCGTCATGAAGGTGTCCGGATATGAAAACGCTCCGGCAAGATATAAGCCGGAGCGCTGAAATTGGAATATGCCAGGCAGGGGCCCGCCTAGGCTTCGTGTAAAAGCGTCAGTCTTTGACGACGGAGATGTCCGGCGCATCGACGGCTTTCATGCCGACGATGTTGTAGCCGCAATCGACATGCTGGATTTCGCCGGTGACACCACGGCCGAGATCGGACAGGAGGAACAGGGCGCTGTCGCCAACTTCCTCAATTGTCACGGAGCGGCGCAGCGGCGAATTGTATTCGTTCCATTTCAGAATGTAGCGGAAGTCGCCGATACCAGACGCCGCCAGCGTCTTGATCGGACCGGCAGAGATCGCGTTGACGCGAATGTTTTGCGGTCCGAGATCCATCGCGAGGTATTTGACGCTGGTTTCAAGCGCCGCCTTGGCAACACCCATGACGTTGTAGTGCGGCATGACTTTCTCTGCACCATAGTAGGTCATGGTGAGGATCGACCCGCCGTCGGTCATCAGCTTTTCCGCGCGCTGGGTGACAGCGGTCAAAGAGTAGCAGGAAATGTCCATCGTGCGGGCAAAGTTATCGGCGGTCGTATCAACGAAACGGCCGGTCAGCTCGTTCTTGTCGGAGAATGCAACGGCATGAACCAGAAAGTCGATCTTGCCCCATTTTTCTTCAAGCGCCTTGAAGACGTCGTCGATGGACTGAGTGTCGGTCACATCACAATGACCGGCCACAAACGCACCCAGTTCTTCCCCAAGCGGTTCCACGCGTTTCTTCAGAGCGTCGCCCTGGTATGTGAGGGCAAGCTCGGCACCGGCATCGGCAAGCGATTTGGCGATCCCCCAGGCAATTGACTTCTTGTTTGCCAAGCCCATGATCAAGCCACGTTTGCCGTTCATCAGTCCGCGCGTTTCCGCCATCGTATTCTCCGATTAGGATTCCATTCACCACCCGAGCGGGCTGGCCTCCTATGGCACAAGGCATTTTCTCCTTCAAGTCGGACCGAGACGGAATGAAGCGTCGACGGGGGCCGGTTCAATCACTATGTTGGCCGCAAAATTTGATCACGGAACAGGACGAGAATCCCGACTATGGAGCCCTCCCCTCACGCTGAACGCTTCGCCGAAATGATCGGCGCAGCCAACGTATTGACGACCGCCGAAGACCAAGCCCCGTTCCTCACCGAGTGGCGTGACCTATATAAGGGCGTCACGCCAATGGTGCTGCGGCCAGGATCCACCGAAGAGGTCAGCGCGGTGGTGCGCTATGCCTATGAGAACGATCTGAAGGTCGTCCCGCAAGGCGGCAACACCGGGCTCGTCGGCGGTCAAATTCCGCAGGAATCCGGGGACGAAATCGTTCTTTCACTCGCCCGGATGAACAAAGTGCGGGCCGTCGATCCGGACGGTTTCACGCTGACCGTGGAGTCCGGCGTGATCCTTGAGACGGTGCAAAACGAGGCTGAAAAAGTCGACCGCCTGTTCCCGCTGTCACTCGGCGCGCAAGGCTCCTGTCAGATCGGCGGCAACATTTCCACCAACGCCGGCGGCACCGCTGTGCTGGCTTATGGCAACACTCGCGACCTGGTTCTCGGGCTCGAAGTTGTGCTGCCAACGGGTGAGATTTGGAACGGTCTGCGCACCCTTCGCAAAGACAATACCGGTTATGATTTGAAACAATTGTTTATCGGTGGAGAGGGCACCCTGGGGATTATTACGGCAGCCTCTTTGAAGCTGTTTCCAAAGCCGAAGAAACTGGAAGCTGCGTTTATCGGCCTCGCCAACCCGCATGCCGCGTTGAAGGTGTTTTCAATGGCCAAGGCGCAGGCCGGACCGCTGCTCACCGGTTTTGAAATCATGCCGCGTGTCGGCGTGCAATTCTGTCTCGATCATCTGGACGGGGCACGGGATCCCTTGGAGGGCGAACACGCCTGGTATGTGCTGATGGAGCTGTCCAGCGGCTCTGAAGTGTTCCCAGTCAGGGACCTTATGGAAGGCATTCTGGGCGAAGCTTTCGAAGCCGAGCTGGTTGAAGACGCAGCCTTTGCCCAGAACCTCACCCAGGTTCAGGACTTCTGGCACATTCGCCATGGCATGTCGGAAGTCCAAAAGGCCGAAGGCGGATCCATCAAGCATGATGTCTCTATACCGGTTGCCTCCGTTCCCGACTTTCTCGATGAAGCGATTGCTGCCGTCGAAGCATTCGTTCCCGGATGCCGCCCAGTGCCATTCGGCCACTTGGGCGACGGCAACATCCATTTCAATGTCAGCCAGCCGGTTGGCGCGGACAAGGAAGCCTACCTCGCAAAATGGGACGAGATGAATGCGATCGTCCACGGCATCGTTGCAGATTTCAGCGGCAGCATTTCTGCCGAACACGGCATCGGGCGTTTGAAGAAGGATCTGCTACGCGACGTCAAATCAGAGATCGAGCTCGATCTCATGCGCCGGATCAAATCGGCCTTCGATCCGAAAAACCTCATGAACCCGGGCCGGGTACTCTAAGTATTCTAAAAACGGGGAGGTGCCCGCCTCCCCTAGCCGCTTTTCTTCCCATACCACTGCAGTGGTGTTTCACGGCGGCATTTCAGCCTTGGAACAACCGAGTGCCTCGCCGGGTTCAACAAGCAAAACTGCTGTTTAGAAAAATCAGCTACTTGGCAATATCCATCGACTGCATCCACTCCCCTTCGGAGTAAATCCCTATTTTTACTTCCAACAGTGAATGCTGTACTTGCCGGTTCGGTAAACGGCGCCGGAAGGACGGCCAAACGGATTGGCAGCGCATGCCTGCTGAGGCATGCAATTGTCAAAATAACCATATTGCAGCGATTTATGCCCTGAGCGGGGATGCACAGGCCAAGCGACTTAGCGGCGATTGCTGACCCGATAAATTCACTCTGTGAAGTAAATGCCTGTTTAAGCAATTTTTTTAATTCTGACCAAGTGGTCAAAAGACGGTTTGCCTCGCCTCAGTCCTAAGTTCCTAAGGCCAGGTTTTTCCCACAAATCCACTGCCGAAAAGGCAAGTTTTCAGAAAAAATCGGGTCCATCCTGAATTCGGGCCGTTTTTTTGGCGATCACCACCTTGGGAAAATTCTCATTATTTCTCAGCGCGATCGCAGAATTCACATACAAAGAATTCCCAATTTTCGCGCTTACCTTTTGAAAACTCCTGGATAATTTTCGAAATAGTTAAAAATTTCCTAAAATCCAAAATTGCAACGGCAAAAACCAATAGCAGACCAAGGAGGAATACTGGGCCGGATCTAGCTCTCTGCTCGGCGGCGAGTAAAAGGGCAAGTCTCCTTCCCTAATCAACAGAATCGAAGACTGAGCATCTACAAAAATTACAATACAAAACGTCTATGACCCCATAAAAATTAGCTATTTGAAAATATGGTAAGCAAATAGTTAACGTTGTTCATAGGCAAGAATAAGCCAACCGGCCGTTAAGGCCAGAAAACAGCCAAAAGGCAGCGGCAAGAGCAATCGCAGCCAGGCAGGACAGTGCACGTGAAGAAGCGACGAGTGCGTTTCTTTGGATGGAGGCCACAATGCAGGTTCAGACTCTACAAGTGTCCGATCCTTGGGATCGGGTGAAGGCGGAACTGAAAAATGAACTGGGCGAAGACATTTTCTCCAACTGGTTCGGCAGGGTAAAACACGAAGAGACAAACGGAGATGCGGTTCGTTTGTCGGTCCCGACACCGTTTCTCAAGAACTGGATCTTGAGCAATTACGAAAAGCAGCTGGTCAACCTGTGGCAGCGGCAGCATGACGACATCAGCCGGGTTGAGCTGACCGTTCGCGGTGCACTCCGCCCGCGGCCGGCTGGCAGCCAGGCACCAAAACCGATCAAGGCACGCCGCATCAGCGGCCGGGCCGCCCCATTTGCCACAAACCCTCAGTTCGGCTCGGTCAACACGGCTGCGTCCATCCCGTGCCTGGCGGACACGGGTGAAGATGCTGCAGCTGATTTCCTGAACGGTGCCGCGCTGAACCCGAAACTGACCTTCGATACCTTTGCCGAAGGAACGTCCAATAGCCTCGCCTGTGCAGCAGTGCGCCAAATGGCGGCCGGTCACGATGGTTCGCTCGGCCTGCTCTACATCCACTCCTCCACCGGCATCGGCAAAACGCACCTGCTACAGGCTGCGGCCACCGAAGCACGGAAAGGTGGGCGCCGGGTGGCTTATTTGTCTGCTGAGTTCTTCATGTACCACCTGGTACCGGCCTTGCGCACACCGGCCTATCCGGTTCTGCGCCAGGCCATGAAGTCCATCGATCTGCTTTTGATCGATGATCTGCAGTTCCTGCACGGCAAACAGGGCCACGAAGAGTTCGGCAAAACTCTCGAAATGCTCATGGAATCGCCGATGAAGATCATCATGGCGGCAGACCGGGCTCCGGACGAAATGAGCACTTTGGGCACCACGGTCCGCCAGCGCATCCAGACCGGTGAAGTTGTCACGATCCAGGCGACCGACTACGCGCTCCGTCACGATATCCTCAAGAAACGGATCTTCTCGGCGCGCCGGACCCATCCCGGCTTCACGGTTCCGGATGAAGTGATCGACTACATCGCACGTTATGTGATTTCCTCCGCACGGGATCTGGAAGGCGCCTTGAACCGCCTGTTTGCACACAACCAGCTGACCAAACAGCCGGTTACCATGCAGCTTGCCGAAAAGACCTTGCATGATCTGGTCCGGATCGGTGAGCCGCGGTCCATCAAGGTTGAAGACATCCAGAATGTTGTCTGCAAGCACTTCAGCGTCACCAAAGCGGACCTGCTGTCTTCGTGCCGCGCCCGGACCCTTGTCCGCCCGCGCCAGATCGCGATGTACATCGCAAAGGTCATGACAGGGCGGTCCTTGCCGGAAATCGGACGCCGGTTCGGCAACAGGGACCACACCACGGTTCTTCATGCGGTGCGCAAGATCGAAAGCATGGTTGCGGGCGACGCGGCGCTGGCCCAAGAGGTCGAACTCCTGAAGCGCCTTGTCCACGCATGACACGATGCTGGCCTGATTAACACAAGCTTCAGGCCAGCTTCATCCAATACCCTAGTGACGTAGCAGACGTGATTGCCCTGCCATTTGATTGTGAAGCGTTGTGTACCTGAGTATCTACTCCTCCCTCCCTTGAAGCCGCCGCGAGCGGCTTTCTTTTTGCGCTCTTGATTTATTTAAACCGCGCGCTTACATGTCGCGTCGGTTTGAAGGGACCAGCCGTCCGCGGGCGACAAGCCTCGGTGAACACCTTCGCAGCCGCCTGGCTGCTTCAATCGTTCCTGACTAAGTTGTGCAGGCCGATGGCAATGCGGACCCCATCTGAACATGCCTGCCTTTCTTGGAAGGGTGCGTAATGACTTTACCTAATCTGACTGATCTGAAGTCTCAGGCGAAACGCCTCCGGCTGGCGATCTCAAATTCTGACAGTGCTGACATCAGCCACAGCAAATCGCTGGAACTGGTCGCCAAACAATATGGCTACCGGGACTGGAATACATTGCATGCGGCCACCCAGAGCAATGGCTTCCGCCCGTTCACTGTGGGGGACCGGGTGAACGGCACATATCTTGGCCAGTCTTTCGAAGGCGAAATTCTCGGCTTCGCAAAAACCTCGCAATCCGGGACCTACAGGGTGACCATCCAGTTTGACGCCCCTGTGGATGTGGTGACATTTGACAGCTTCTCCGCTTACCGGAGCCGCGTCACCTGCACCATTCGGGAAAACGGGGTTGCGATCAACCGGACGTCCGACGGACGCCCGCATTTGGTCATGGACCTGGCTGCGTAGAGCAGCTTTGGGCGTCTGAAACAAAACGCCCGACGCTCTTTGCTACACTGTTACCGTTTCCGGGTCATCACGAGATGGCCCGGGACCGGCTCACCTTCCTCCATCCGGACGGTAATCGGATCCATTGCCAGGATGTCGAACCCGAATTCCTCAAGCCTTTTTCGAACATAAGCTTCGCCCTGAGCAAACCGGCTCTTCGGCCCGACCATATAGTCCCGTCCGTCCAGCACGGCATCCGGCAGGGTTTCGGTCGAAAAGGCGAGATACCCGCCCGCTACCAGCCGCTCGGACGCGCCTTTCAGAAAGGGTTCAATCGCGCCGAGATAGGGAAACACATCCGTTGCCGCGATAAACTCCCATGACGGACGGCTGCCGTCTTCTTCCTCAAATTCTTCAAGAAACTCGACGGCTTCTCCGACATAGAGGTCATCATAGACCTCCCGATCATAAGCCAGTTCGACAATCCGTTCCGACAGGTCAACGCCGGTTAGATGCTGTGCGGTCTCGGAGAACGCGAGACCCGTCAATCCGGTGCCGCAGCCAAGATCCAGAAAACGGTCGAACGGTCCCAGCTCCAATCGCCCGACAAGGTCCTGGAGCAACAACGGGACACAATATCCAAGATCATCGACCAGGATTTCATCAAAGACATCGGCGTGCTGATCGAACAAGGTTGCCACATAAGCATCCGGCATCTTGCCGGGCGTCTCCGCCACGCCCATGGCTGCAAGCCGGATACTGACGCCGCCAGGATCGGACGGATCGAGTGCCAGGGCTTCCCGGTAGGACCCGGCCGCTGCGACGAGATCACCTGCCTTTTCGAGTTTCAAACCCCGATTGTAAGCTTCCGCAAGCGCGTCGTCTTCGATGCTGCCCCCCGGTCGGTCCGCCGTCTCGGGTGTGTAGTGATCGTCCGTCATCGGTTTCCAGCCACAAGAGAAAGCCTCTCCTATCCCGTCCATCCGGACTTTGCACGTCAAATGGTGATAATTGATCCAAATTCCAATGACTGCTCTGCGGACGGAGCGGCCGTTCGCTGCGGCTACTCTGATGACTGCAATCGTCGTAAACCTTCTGCTCTAGCTTAAAATTGCCGGCTGGAATGAGTCCGCACTCGCAAGCAGTCTGTCGCTAAATGATTTGTGTTTGGCGCGAAATGGTTTTCACGCCACTTCAGAAGCTTCTAGTTAACTGCAAGCAGCAGAATCAGGCGGCGTGCATTTCAGGAGTGATCAACCATGCCACGCAAGTTCCCCGTTGATCCGGGGGTTCGTGTTGTCTTGGCCGAGCTGGACCTGGACCTATCGGAAGTGCTCTTGAAAGCGCAGCTCCCACCTATGGCGTTGCAGCGGACACCTGCAGGGTTAACCGGGCCGGAAATCTTGCAGTTTTGGCAAGGAATCGTTGCATCGCGCGATCCAATTGACGTTGCCCTCGCAACGGCAACTGTTGCGGCTTCAACGAGTTTTAGCCCGCTTCTATTTGCATGCACATGCAGCCCAACTTACGAAATAGCGGTCGAACGGCTGCGGACGCACAAAGCACTGCTCGGCCCTTTTTTGCTTCGATTGGATTACACACGGGACACACTGACGGTAACACCTGAAGCTGCACCCGAATTGGAATACCTACCCGACAGTTTAGCAACCGCTGAGGTGGCATTTCAAAAGGCTCTGATTGACCATTCCACGCGTATGAGAATTAAACCCGTGCGCGTCAATTTGCCTGAGCAGATTGCGCGTGATGTGCGGATGGAAGAATTCTTCAACATCCAGCCCTGCATCGGCGATGAGGTCGGCATCACGTTTTCTCTAGAAGACTCACGCAAGCCGTTTCTTACCCATGACTCGTCAATGTGGGACTATTTTGAACCCGAGTTGCAACGCCGTCTATCGGCAATCGAATCGACGGACTCCGTTGCCGAACTTACCCGCGCTGCGCTGCTCGAATTGTTGCCCACGGGGGATGTAGCCATTGGAACAGTTGCAAGCCGCCTCGCGTTAAGTCCCCGAACACTGCAAAGGCGGCTGGACCAGGAATGCACGTCCTTCAAGGGTGTTCTCAGTGCTCTGCGCTGTGAACTTGCGGAAGTCTACCTTTCAAAGGATGTATCCGTTGCGGAGGTTGCCTTTCTGCTGGCCTACTCAGAGGTCAACTCATTCCAGCGAGCTTTCAAGGGCTGGAAGAGCGAGACACCAGAACACTACCGCCAGAAATTGATTCACTAACAATGCTGCTCCGATTGGGCTGGTGCAGGGAAATCCAAAAGCAATTGAAAGGAAAGCATCATGGCTGCAGAATTCAATCCCGGTAAGAATATCGTTCAATTCCAAAGCGAAGGCGAAAAGGTTGCCGCGCATCTGTATCTTCCGGATGATTATAACGCGGGCAATAAATACCCTGCGACCGTCGTGACCCCGCCGGTCACAGGGGTCAAAGAGCAAACCGGCGGAATTTATGCGGAAGCTTTGTCAAAACGTGGCTTCGCGGCATTGGTTTTCGACCCACGTGGTTGGGGTGAAAGTGAAGGGAAGACTGGCTACCTTATCCCAGAATGGTTTGTCAGAGATGTCAGGAATGCGGTTGACTTTCTTCGCACTTTGGACGTGACCGACACAAACAACGTTTTCAACGCCGGTGTCTGCATGGGGTCCGGTTGGGCGATGTACGAAACAGCCTTTGACACTCGCATTAACGCCGTTGCCATGATCAGCCCATATTTCATCGAACTGGATACACCGCTGCGCATTCTGGGTGCAGAGGGCTATCGCAATGTGGTCGTCAAGGCGTTGACCGATGCGGCGCAGGCGCGCTTCGATACCGGCGAAGAGATCTATATCAAGCCAGTCCCGGAGACCGAGGAAGAAATCGCCGCAGCGCCGGAACCCCTGTATGTTGGCATGAGAGACTACTATCTGGCAGGCATGCCCGGCGACACACCGACTTGGAAAAACCAGGTGGCTGCCAACAGTCAGTACTCGCTTTATGGGTTCTCGATCTTTAACTACACTAAGTTGTTTGATCCAATCCCAATGTACCTTGCTTACGGCGGCGAAGCTGTCTCCAATCCAGGGGCCATCCGCTTCGCGGAAGAAGCTAAACCTGAAAAGGTCACAGTGATTGAGGGCGCAGGTCATTTCGATCTGTATTGGAGACCCGAACACGTTGAAAGAATCTCAGAAGAAGTCGTCGAGTTCTTCCGGGCACACATGCAAAGCTTCTAGGTAGAAGACTTCTCAAATTACGCGAGGCTCGCCTTAAATTGCGTCTAAATAACTGCCGGTGCCAAAGAGAATCGTGGGCACTATCGGGACGCAAAGCGACAAGCTCAAATCCGGGAAGACTTGGAACGCTACCTCGCTGTGCCCAAGTCTTTGGCTGAAGTAGCAAATGAGGACTGACTGGCTACACCGAAAGCGGACACTCAGAAGCAGCGCAGCATTAGGTAAAGAGGGCTCAAACCGGCCATTCCACTGGCTCGAAAGACATCGGCTCCTTGACGCTCAAAACAAATCCAACTGCCCACCGCCTGTTGCCGTCTTCTTTGGAGACCGGCTCGTCTTTTCCGGAGTGTCTGTCTGCTCAAGTGGAACCTCGACTTGCAGATCCGGGTCATCGTTCACGACTTTGTTGACCCGCGTTGAGACAGGAACAGCTTTCAGGTAATCGTCTTCGATTGGCAGCATCAGTTGTTTCACATCCCGAACGGGCACATTGCCGGTGTCCAGCCATGTCTCGAAACTCTCCGGTTTCAGGATCACCGGCATACGATGGTGGATCTCCGCCATCATCCGGTTGGATTGCGTGGTGAGCATCGCCCCGGAATCCATGTCGCCGCCGTCCGGATCCGACCACGTTTCCCAAAGGCCCGCAAAGGCCATCAGCCCACCATCTGCGGGCGAAATATAGAAAGGTTGCTTGCCCTCAGGCGTCCGCCGCCACTCGTAAAAACCGGAGGCTGGAAACAGACACCGATGGTGTTTCATGGCCGACCGGAAAGACGGTTTATCGGCAGCTGTCTCTGCGCGCGCATTGATGAGGAGCGTGAAACTTGCCGGGTCTTTCACCCAGGAGGGGATCAGGCCCCAGCGGACAAGTTGAAACCGCCGCTGGCCATGCGCATTGATCACTGTCGCCACCGGTTGAGTCGGCGCGATGTTGTAGCGTGCCGGAAAATTCGGTTGATCGATGTAGCCAAAAAGCGCCCGTACATCGTCCGGTGTGGCTGTCAGGCTGTAACGTCCGCACATGTCTGGTTGTCCTTATTCACATGCCCGTTTGCGAATTATCAAGAAATGACGTGAAGTTAGGCAATTTGAAACGATAAAGCGCTAGCTTTTTCGAAAGTAACATAATCGGGGGTCGGGTATGGAATGTGTGGATCCAGTTTTGGGCGCCGGTGAGCTGGCCGCCGAACGGCTGGAGCAGGCCAATATCAATTCCCAGACCGGCCTGGCAACCGACTACCTAAACCATTTCAATGAAGTGATGATGCTGCTCGAAATGCTGCCGGCAATGCCCGACTGCGCCGCTGACGTTCTGGAATGGCAGCCGCTTGACTACGAAGGGCATTTTGAGAATTCATCCTTCAAGGACAAGAAACTGGCGATCCTTGCCTATCATGCCGCACCAGCCCACCTTCGCGAGCACCTTGAAGCCCGCGTCTCCGACATCAATGCGTTGGTGGCTCAAATCCAGGATCAGCTCCGCGAAACCGAAGACCCGTCAGTGATCGCCGCGGAGATCGCCGACTTCGCGACCCACGAGATCAAACCACTGATCTCGACGGCAAGTGGTGTGATCCACGGTCACGTCAAACCGGAAGCCGAGCAACCCGAAGGCGATGACGCACAGGCAGAGATCGACGCCCTGTTTGCCTGATCGACCTTTTATGTGACAGAGTTCGGGTATGTCCCGCCCCTTTCCTTCCGTCCCCGTTCTCAGCGTCAGTGTGCTCTGCCATAAGGATGGCTCCGCGCTTCTCATCAAGCGCAGCAAACCGCCTTACAAGGACCATTGGAGCCTGCCGGGCGGTAAGGTGGAGTTCGGTGAAACACTTGCAGAGGCCGCGGCGCGGGAGCTGCGCGAGGAGACCGAGCTGACGGCAGAGCTTGCCGGACCCGTCGAGGTGTTTGACTCCATCCAACGTGATGAAACCGGGAACATCCTTTCTCATTTCGTTTTGGCAGTTTTTGTTGCGGCAAACCCGTCCGGGACCGTGATGGCCGGTGATGATGCCACCGCGGCCGAATGGGTGGCCCTAGAAGACCTGGACGGCCGCATCACGACACCTGGAACACCGGCGCGGATCCGGCGTCTGCTCTCCAAGCTCTCCTGAGAAGCGAATTCCTGGGGTCAACGCACCATAGCTGTTGCAGGACGCGATCGCCCGGCGCATGATCGTTCTATGTTCGGAAACACGATACAACCTGGGTTTCCCGCCGCCGCCTTTTTGGCGGCGTTTCTTGTCGTATCCGGACCTCCAACCGCCTCTGCTCAGGACACACCAAGCGTCAGCGCTCCGCCATATGAACCGCAGCTGATGCGGCTGTCTGAAATCTTCGGAGCCTTGCATTACCTGCGTCCGCTGTGCGGGGAAGACGACACGCCGACCTGGCGGGATCGTATGGAGGAATTCCTCGACGCTGAAACCCGGGATGAAAACCGGCGGCGGCGATTCATCGAGCGATTCAATCAGGGTTATCGCGGTTTTTCAGTCGCTTATCAGGACTGCACGGATGCCGCACGTCTCGCCATGGCACAGTATTTGGGCCAAGGCGAAACAATCATATCCGACGTGACCAGCCGTTACGGGCGCTGAACTCGGCAGATTTTTCCATTTCGTTATCAGTTCGTAAACTTTTTGCATCAAATTTGTGGGTGGCCGTTAAGTTTGTGTTCACGGTTGCTTATCAGCGCGATTCACCGTGCTAGGATCAGTTCATGAGATTCGGGGATGGGACACGCTGGGGTTGATGCCATGCGCGTCGGGAAAGACCGGTAAGGGAACGAATGATCAACGACGATTACGCCGAAGCGGCAATGGAAGCCGAATTTGCCGAAGACGAGGATATTCGGCGCGCTGCATTGGGCTTCATTTCAGAAGCCTGGTCAGAAGCTATTGCCAATGGTGTCGACGCGGATGCTGTCGCACATGCCGCAATGTTCACTGCCCTTGCCGACCTCGTTGCGGCCTATGGCGAAGATGCTGTTGCCAAACTGGCGGAAGGTTTGCCGGACCGCATTCAGCGCGGCGACTACACGGTCAACCGGGTTCTGCAGTAGCATCAGCTTGGCAAGTACCGATTTTTGGAGAGGCCGGTTCATCCGGCCTTTTTGAGTCTCGTGTTGCGCAAAGCCCAGGGTCAGCGGATCAGATCGTAGGCAAGCTTCAGGTAGATCAGCCCGCCGAAGATCATCAAAATGGCACCGGCAATATGATTGGCCCGGTCGAGCCAGGCATCGTCGATGCGGGATCTGAAATGGGTCACCGTAGCGGAGATGAATACCCACCAGGAACACGCGCCGACCGTCACACCAGCAACCATCATCAGTGATCCGAAGTAGTTGTCGTGGTCCGGGCGCCAGTCCCCTAGACTGCCGAAAATCGCGATGAAGGCGAGAATTGTTCCGGGGTTTGTGATGGCCATAAAGAACGCCGCCGTTGCATCGCCCCAGAACCCGTGCTCCTTGCCGTCATCTCCGCCATTCAAATGCGGATGGCTGTTCCAGATTTTCAAACCGAATATGATCAGAAGCGCCCCACCGACGATTTCAATCAGATCAAATTGGCCTTCGATGAACCGCGTGACGGCGGAGACGCCAAATATCGCGGCGGTCGCATAGAGCGTGTCTGCGACAACAGCCCCAAGTCCAACGAACACCCCATGACGAAACCCGCTGCGTACGGCATGCTGAATGGCCATGACGTTGACAGGTCCGACCGGCGCCGTGGTGATGATACCGATGAAGAAGCCGATAACGGCATATTCCAAAAAGGTCACAGGCCAGCCTTAGGTGTGTTGTCGTCGCCCGAGCGGGAGGGAATACCTTCGATAGCGCTGCAGCCCATGCACCACAAGCATATCAACGCCGTTTCTTATTGTTTTCACATTGCCATGAACTGATTAAAGAAGAACGGCTGACGGCAAAGCGATTCAAAAGGAGAAAGACCGATGAAATTGCACACCCTCGGGGCATGCATTGCCTTTCTCTTGTGTGTTGGGAACGCTCCAGCCAAAACAGTCACTGTCGAGACGATTGAAGTGTCGCCCGCCCAAGGTGAAGACAGTCCTGCGGCCTCCCCAGAAACGATCCCACTCGGAGATCTGCCCGGCACCTTGGAAAGTGCTGATGAGGTGATTGCTGACGTCCCGGACATCCTCCAGGATCGCCCGCAAATCCTGTATAACAAGTCCTATCTGCCCAAACCCGTCGCCCGCATGCATTCCCAGATGATGGAGGCCGCTCTGTCCGGCGATATCAACCGGATGCGCATCATTCTGGAAAGCAACGAGGTCATGCCGACCTTGTCGTTCGGAGAAATTGAAGATCCGATCGATTTCCTGAAAGAAAGCTCCGGCGACGGCGAAGGTTACGAGATCCTGGCAATTCTTGCAGACATACTGGACGCCGGTTTCGTACATGTGGACGCCGGCACCCCGCAGGAAATGTATGTCTGGCCGTATTTCTCCCGCTATCCGATCCAGGATCTGACGCCGGAGGAAAAGGTTGAGCTGTTCCGGATCGTGACCTCCGGGGACTTTGCAGAAATGGAGCAATACGGCGCCTGGAATTTCTACCGGGTCGGCATTGGCCCGGATGGCACCCTGCATTACTTTGTCGCCGGCGATTGATCCGGAAAGATCACGGTTTGCGGAGGTCTGCCATAACGGCATAGCCGCGATAGATCTGCTTGTAGGAACATGTGGCGCCGTTGTCCTGCGCCAAATTCTGCAGTTCCACCTGCAGATCCGCGCGCGGTGTAACATGGAAAGAGGCTAGCCATTTCATTAAAAGCGTTTTGAACCACACCGGCAGCTCCTCCTGCTGGCCGAAGTCGACGATGTGAATACGCCCTTGTGGAGCCAGATGCGCCAATCCAGCCGCCAGCGCCTCACGCCAAATCGGCATCATGGACAGGGTGTAAGAGAAGAACACCCGCTCGAACTGGGAGACACCCAAAGGCGTCACCGCCGCCGGGTCTGAAGCATCTCCGCGAACAAGAATGATCCGGTCTGTGAGGCCTGCTTTTTCGATATTCGCGCGGGCCGTCTCCAGCATCTGTTCAGAAATGTCGAGGCCATAAAACCGCACGTGAGGATAACGCTTGGCCGCCGCGATCAGATTGCGCCCTGTGCCGCAGCCAAGCTCAAGAACATGACTGCCCTCCGACGGTGCCAAATCACGAATAAGCCGGTCCCGGCCGAGCAAATAGTATTTGCGGGTCAGATCATAGATGTGGCGCTGGTTGCGGTAGACCGCATCCATCAGGCCTGCGGTGTCAGCTGTGTGGCTCATGACGTTTGCGGCGCTCGCCTATCCCTTGAAGACGTAGAGGTGGAACCCGCCATAGATCGAGGATCGATCCTGGCGGCCGAGCTCAAGGCTCTCCTCAGCTTCATAGGTCCAGCGGTCCAAAATCTCGTCGGCAACACGGCCTGGCAAAAGGCTCGGTTCGGCAGCCGTCCGGAAGATCACCCTTGCGCCTGGACGCGCCGTCCGCGTGATCTCGCTCCAAAGTGCATTGAGCTGGTGATCCGTCATCCAGTCCTGCGCATCCAGCAGCACGTATGCGTCCAGGACATCCTCGCCAACGCTCTGCAGATGCTCCGTGAAGTTCCGGTTCAGGACCCGGACGCGGCCGGCGCGGTCACGGATATCTTCAAAATGGTCGCGTTTGAGATACGGCGGAAGAGGTCCGGATTTACCCGTCGTTCCACCATCTTGCGGCGCATATCCCCGGCCAAAGGCCTGCCACGCGAAGTAGTTGTCTGACATGGAGAAATCGCAAGCAAGTTTCTCCAGCCGCTCTTTGAGAACCGCAGACATGTTACTGTCCGCATTGCCGGATACCAGCGCATCATACTGCGCCGGTGGAATGCCCAAACCATAAAGAGACATCTTCTTCGACGTCGCCCAGCGAACCAGGCGCTTGTCAAACAGTGGCGCCAGAGCCGTGTCGAAGAAGCTGCGCTGCTCTTCAAGAGACTTGGCCCGGACCATGTGCTTGGGGTCGATACCGTAAAGACGGGCGACCAGATGCCCGGCACCAATGCAGTAGCCGAGAAGGCCGTGATGGTAGAGGTCACGCGAGAACAGCGTTATGCGCTTGCGGCCCCAGTTGGCCAGGTCCCGGCCTTCCCAGTAGTGAATGGTTTCCGGATCAAGGTTGGCTTTGAGGAAGCGCTCATACGCTGCGACGTTGGCCTTCTCGTCCGCCTCACCGAAGAACCGGTAAAATGTCTCGTAGTTCGGGAAGTGCTTTGCCGCAGCGAGTTTCAAACGGCCTAGGGCCACGTGTGCCCGGTTCAAATCAACAGCGGTGATCTCTGCGGGATTGGCTGTCAGGTAAGACATCACGTTGCAGCCACCAGACGCAATCGTCACCATCCGGCTTTCCGGGGTCAGACGGAGAGCCCGCATGTCGACATCCGGGTCTTCCCAGATTTGCGGATAGACCAGGCCCTTGAATGCGAAGGTAAAGAGCCGTTCCAGCATGCCATCGCGGGACGCGGCATCCGAGCGGTGCACCGCGTTTTTCAGACGTTTCTTGGATGCAGTTAACGTGCTCTGAGGCATCTCGCTCTCCCGGATCGCTGTTCGAAAGTTCCCCTGCGATACGGGAGAGTGACGACAGTTTGGTGACGTTCACGCCAGAATTGTGAGGTTATCCGGATAATAGTCTTGCGCCGGATTTCCGGCACAAGACGCCTGGTCGATCAGTCAACGCGTGATCACAACGAAGTCTGTTCCAAGACCCGTGTTGCGCTGATAGCTGCGATCCGTCACGGTCAATGATGTTCCCGGCGTCAGCATTTTCGAAAGGTCTTCGGCGACCTTTTGCGGGATCTCCAGTCGATCCAGGATTTCGTATGATGCGCCGCCGCGCTCGCCTTCTGCGGAGACGGCAATCCACTCGACAGACGGGTCGCCCTGTTTGAAATCAAGTGCGGTGAAGACATGGGTGCCGATGTCATCGCCGGCAGCCTTGATTGTGACAGGCGCGCTGTAAACATCGCGGAACTTGCGGCGGACCCGGAGCTTTGCATTGTGGGGCTTTTCATACCCGGCCTCACGGTAAATCCGCGCCACCAGACTGTCGGTGATGTTTCCGGTGATCGGCAGGTCCGCGCCTTCTTGATAAAGCTCGATCGCTGCCCGGGTCTTGCGCCCGACCACGCCATCGACCGGCCCGGCATTGTATCCAAGCTCGTTCAAAAGCCGCTGCAGTACTTTGTTTTTGCTCGGCGGCTTTTGCGGCGTGATGATCATCCGAAGCGGTTGATCGAAATGGGGGTTTTCCGGTTCTGCAGCTGCTAAGGGCGTCTGCAGAACAGCTGGCTGGATCGCGCCGCGCAGCGCCGGATCCATGGCAATGTTCTGTGCAGACAAGCTCGCCACCTTGGTGGAGGGCGATAACGGCTGCGGCAGAGCGCTGTGCGTGACAGGCATTGGTGTTGCAGCGGCACGCGTAACGACGACATGGTTGCCACGCGCTGTCATGCCGAAGATTGACTTGGCAAAACTGCGCGGCAGACGGATGCAGCCGTGAGACGCCGGATACCCGGGGAGCTTGCCCTGATGAAGCGCAATCCCAGACCACGTCAGGCGCTGCATGAACGGCATCGGGGCGTTGTCATAAAGATTGGAGAAGTGCTTGCGCCGTTTTTCCAGAATGGAAAACACGCCCGTTGGGGTGCTGTTGCCACGTTTTCCGGACGAAATCGGCGATGTCTCAATCAGTTCAGACCCACGATAAACATCAATACGTTGCTCATCGAGAGACACAAGAAAATGCAACGGGTCCTGTTTTTGGACCTCTTCAGGCGTGCCCTGAACCGCTTCGCTGGCAAGGCTGGTTGAGCCCGCTGCCAGGGTCAGAAAAGCCGCACAAGCGAGCTGCGAAAACCTGCGCCCAACGGCGCGCGATTTCGAAGGTCTTTCACCGTACTTTGTCACAAACATTCCCGAGCTCCCCAACGCAATACCCATAAGCCCTTAGAAAACCTTACAAGTGAGCCGTGTATTTTGGGTTAGGACATAAGGTTACCAAATGGTTTCCAAGCGTCCAGTCCCTCTAAGCGCACCTTTCCTCGCACACTAGCGGGGGGCAGACTGTTATTCACATCACAAATTCGAAGAGTTTCCGGGTGTGTTTTTCAGGACACATTCTTTCTGGCTGGCGCCGCGCCCCAATTGCCAAGGTTTTGCTGAAGGGTTCAGCCGCAGTGTCCGGGCGCGATCTCGGGCCGATACCTTGTCTGTGTACACGAAAGGGCTTATCTGCCGTCCAAGGCCGCGTCTGGCAGAACTTCAAGGAGCGTTTTTCCGTGTCATCCCCCAACATCGCACCGCTTCATGATCGTGCCCTGATCCGCGCCTCTGGCCCGGATGCCGAGCGCTTTCTGCAAAACCTCGTGACGGCCGACATCGATGAGCTGGCGGACCCGGGCGCAACTCTTTCCGCGCTGCTGACGCCCCAGGGTAAGATCCTCTTCGATTTCCTCATCTATAAACAGAACGGCGGCTACCTGATTGATGCGCCCAATGAAACATCCGCGGATCTTTTAAAGCGCCTGACATTCTACCGCTTGCGGGCAAAGGTGGACCTGGAAGCTGCCGGTGAAGATGCCTGCGTGTTTGCCGTTTGGGGGGGAGACCTGTCAGACACAAACGGCGCCGAACTTGTTGTGACAGATCCGCGTCTTGGAGCGCTCGGTCAACGGGTCGTCGGCCCTGCCGATTTTGCGGAAAAGTCTGGGGCCACGGTCAAGGATCTTGAAGCCTATGACGCCCATCGTGTCGCCCTTGGAGTTCCGGAGGGTCTGAAGGATTTCGCATACTCCGATATTTTTCCACATGATGCGGATATGGATCAGCTCGGCGGCGTTTCCTTCAAAAAGGGCTGCTATGTCGGACAGGAAGTGGTTTCGCGTGTCCACCACCGAGGCACCGCCCGCAAACGGTTTATCCAAATCGAGGCAGCTGACGCGCTTCCGGACAAGGGCACAGCTGTCATCGCCAACGACAAAAGCGTCGGCGAACTCGGCTCGTCCACAATGATCGACGGCCACGCCTTTGGCGTTGCCCTGCTGCGCCTTGACAAGGTGCACCAAGCCATTGAAAACGACGTCCCGCTGACCTGCGGAGATGTGGCCATCACCGTCAAGCTGCCCGACTGGGCAGAGTTCGGCTGGCCGGATGCCAAGGCAGCGGAGTAACGTTCCACCCACCGACAGGGGTCCAATGTCTGCTTCCCGTTCTGATGAGCCGCCCCGCGCCTGGCAACGAATGTTGTCCGGTCGCCGGCTGAACCTTCTGGACCCCTCGCCGCTCGACGTTGAGATTTCCGACATTGCCCACGGCCTTGCCCGTGTCGCCCGATGGAACGGTCAGACCTACGGCGATCATGCGTTCTCCGTTGCAGAACATTCGCTGATCGTGGAAGACATCGCTCTCAGCTTGAAGCCAGATATCTCGCCGGACTGGCGGCTTGCAATCCTCCTCCACGATGCCCCGGAATATGTGATCGGCGACATGATTTCCCCGTTTAAAACGGTGATTGGTGAAGCCTACAAGGCGGTTGAACACCGTCTGCAAGGTGCCATTCATTTGCGTTTCGGCCTGCCTGCGGACATGCCGCAGACGATCAAGAAACTTTGCAAACGGGCGGACATCATTTGCGCCTATTTTGAAGCCGTGGAACTTGCTGGCTTCGATGACAAGGAAGCCGCCAAAATCTTCGGCCGTCCTCGCGGCTATCCCGCCGATGAGGATGGCAGGTTGCGGTATGGTTTGAAACCTTTGCCCGTCGCGAAAGCAGAAACCTTGTTTATGGAGCGGTTTGAGCTGATCGAAGCCCTGCGGGAAGCTGGGAAAAAACCGAAAACCGGACGCGCAAGCAGGTGACCTGACCGGCGAATAGCCCTACCTTCACCTTACGCCCCTACGGCACTGAATTTTCGTTCTGGAACCTGAATGCTGCACGTGTGCTCCCTGTCCCGGCTGAGCGAAACGGTTGAAAAAACCGGCGCCAAGTCACTCGTTACCCTGATCAATGCCGAGATGCCGGTTCCAACACCGCCCAGCATTTCTGCAGAGCGTCATCTGAACCTGTCGTTCAATGATATCCCGGCGCCGGTCAAGGGGCTGACACCGCCCGGTGAAAGCCATGTTGAGCAGCTTCTGGCATTTGTCCGGGCATGGGACCGGACATCGCCTATGGTCATTCATTGCTGGGCCGGGATCAGCCGCTCCACCGCGGGCGCTTATGTGACGGCTTGCGCGCTCAATACGGAGGCGGACGAATACACCGTGGCTGCAACGCTGCGCCGCCATTCCCCTTCCGCAACGCCCAACCCGCGAATTGTTGCGATGGCAGACAAAATCCTCAATCGTGATGGCCGGATGATTGACGCCATCCGGGGTATCGGGCGCGGAGCCAACGCGTTTGAGGGTACCCCCTTCGAGATGCCCATATTCGATTAACGAGGAGCCTTCATGCCGCACCGGCACGCCAGCATTGAAATTGGTCTGAATGCGGTCATCGTGTCGGTCGCGGGTGGCATGCCGCAAATCGTGCATGTGGAAGAGCCGGAAACGGATATGGCCGACAGCCTGCCCTTCGGCCCTTTCGACCCTCTCCATCACCGGACCTTTGAGATCGGGCTGCGGGCCTGGGTGGAAAACCAGACCGCGCTGCGGCTGGGCTACATCGAGCAGCTCTACACGTTTGGAGACCGGGGACGGCACAGGGTGTCGGGAGATGAGGGCCCGCATGTGGTGTCTGTCGGATATCTCGCCCTGACACGCCAAACACCGGATTCAGAAGAGACGCTGTCCCGCCATCATTCAGCATGGCGGTCCTGGTACGACTACTTCCCATGGGAAGATTGGCGGGCCGGACGCCCGGGTTTGCTGGATACCGATATGCTGCCAGCTCTGGAGAGTTGGGCCGAGGAGCCACCGGAAGAAGGTGAGCCTCCGCGCGCCCTAGCCCGGAGCGAACGGGTCCGCCTTGCCTTTGGAACCGGTGGAACCGACTGGGACGAAGAGCGGGCTTTGGAGCGTTTTGAGCTCCTATACGAGGCGGGCCTTGTCGCCGAGGCCAAAAGGGATGGGCGTCCGGCGGCCCTGAAGCGGGATGAGATCCCACCGTTTGGCATTTCCATGGAGTTTGACCACCGCCGTGTCCTTGCGACCGCGATATCAAGGCTGCGCGGCAAGCTCAAATACCGGCCGGTGATCTTTGAGCTCATGCCCTCGGCCTTCACCCTCACCGATCTCCAAAACTCGGTAGAAGCCATCTCAGGCCGGCACCTGCACAAACAGAACTTCCGGCGCCTCGTTGAAAACGCCGACCTGGTGGAACCGACCGGTGCGACATCAACGGCGACCGGTGGGCGGCCAGCTGCCCTCTTCCGATTCAAGCATCAGCTCTTGAGCGAACGGCCGGCACCTGGCCTGCGTGTTGGCGGCCGGTAACACCCCGAAATCATCTGCCCTGCAACAAGGCCACAGGCAGTCAATCCATCCTGATTTTTCTCAACGGTATTAACCATAAGCCGCTGATTATTACCGCATACCTCAAGAAATTCTGCCAATTTTAAGCTTATTAACGGTCTTTCAAGGTTAAGCAGACATCTTGTCTTTCAGAGCGGACGTTTACACAACGTTAGCGATGATTGATCCGGCGTATTCGGACAGCGTGTATTGAGTTGGAGTTGGCTGCGTATGTCTGGCCTTAAGTCCCGCGAAGTAAAGCGGTTTTCTACTCGCAAAAACCAAGGTTCCCGCAAGATGGGTGCGCGTCTTCGACAGATGTCGCGTGTGCTTCTGGCAAGCCCGTTGCTGTTCTTCGGTCTCCAGGGCCAAGTCGGCAATCAGGACATTTTTGCCCTGATCAATGCAAAACATCAGGAAACACCGCGCTGGATGCTGGCGCTGGAACCGGCAAACTTCACGTCTCGCATCGCACCGATGCTGGATCTTGCGACCCCGGCGGTTCCGGACCATACGTCCGCACCACTTCTGACGCTGACATCCGCCGACAAGGACTTCGACGCCAAGCCGATCCTCGGATTGGAGGATATTGCCCGCAGCGTTCGCCCCGATACGGTTCCGGACGACATCAAAACGAATGTGTCGGCTAAGGGAAACCGGAAGATCACCATGGCACCGGACCGCCACATGGTGGATCAGGCCGCTGGTAATCTCTATGCCATGTCCAGTCTCATTTCGACCGAGAAGAAGCATGAAGACCTGCCGCGGGTGGCCTTCGTAAAGCCCGAACCACTGGATGAAAAATCCAGTTCCGACGAATTCGAGCCTGGCGCTCCGATTGACCTTCAAAAGGTCATGATGGCCCGCAACGCCGCCGCGGCCAGCTTCTCTCTCGTTTCGGCCTATGCGCCAGATTCGGTGAAAGAAACCAAAGAGCCGTTTGATGCACTTTTCGGCGCTGCGAAGTACGAGCAGGAATTGCCGCCAGCGGAAGATCCCGACAATCCGCATTGGTGGGCCCAGGTGCCGCTTCCCCTTTCTGTCGGCACCCGCAAAGAGCAAAAGTGTCTCGCAGAAGCGATCTACTTCGAGGCACGCGGAGAGTCCGAAGAGGGTCAAATCGCAGTTGCACAGGTGGTCTTGAACCGGGTCAAGAACCCGTCTTATCCGGATTCCATCTGCGGTGTCGTTTATCAGAACAAGCACAAGCGCAACCGCTGCCAGTTTTCCTTTGCCTGTGATGGCATCCGCGACCGGATAGCAAGCCCAGGCGCCTGGAAGAAGGCTGAGCGTATCGCCCGGGACGTCACCGACGGCAAGGAATTCCTGAAGATGGTCGATGCGTCGACCCATTACCATGCCGACTACGTCAATCCACGGTGGGCCAAGTCCATGGCGAAGCGCGGCAAGATCGGCCTGCACATCTTCTACAAAACCTACGCCGGCGGCTGGAACTGATCCAGCCGTCCTTCGGTTTCTCAATCTACTTCTGTGATCATTGTTGCCGGGGCCGGCCTTTCGCCTGCCGGTCCTCGATCGGGCTCTTGCCGTGCAAGCTCTTGTAGCGTTTTGCAAAATGTGAAGCATTGGCAAACCCGCACGCCACCGCAATTTCAATGATCGGCATCGCTGTCCGGCAGACCAGCCGCTGAGCAATGTCGAGCCGGATCTTGCTGTAATAGGCGAGCGGCGAACATTCGAAATAGTGCTGAAAATCCCGTTGGAGCTGCCGTGGGCTGACATTGAGCCGCGCCGCCAGTTCGTTCTGGGACAGGGTTTCTCCGACGTTTTCCGTCATCAGTTCAATGCACCAGCGCAGACGCGGCGGGATCAGGTAGAGCTCGTCACGCATCAGCGTGTTCTGCCGTTCACTGCCCGATCTCATATCCTGGTGCAGGGCGATGCTGGCGACATCACTGGCTACCGCTCCGCCATGCAGATCGGCGATATAGCCAATCATCAGATCCAGCGCCGTCGTTCCGCCAGCACAGGTTAAATAATGATCGTCGGTCTGGATCAGGCTGTCGATGAGTCTGGCCTTCGGGAAGCGCTCCTTAAAGAGATCAGCATATTCCCAATGGATCGTGCATTGCCGCCCCTCGAGTAACCCAAGATCCGCAAGAACATAGGCACCAGTACAAATGCCCGCGATCCGGGTTTTCTGGTGAGCGAAGCGGCGGATCCGGTTTTTGTGCGCAGGGCTCAGGCTGTTCAGCTCGACATCATCGCTGCTGCAAATCGCCAGAAGATCCGCCGACTTAACATCATCCAATGCGCAATCCGCCCGCATAATCCCACCGGAACTCGCCAGGGCGTCGTTGCCGTCCAGTGTGCAACACACATACTCGAACGCCTTGCGCTTCATGATCTTGTTGGCGATGCGCAAGGGTTCAATGGCGGATGAAAAGGACAGCAGCGAGAAGTTATCCAGAAGCAGGAAACAGATGCTGGTGACCCCGGATGCCGCCTGTGCGGCACCACTTAATTCGGCCGTTTGGAGTATGGCTTCGGGATGATCATCAGTTTGCGGCATTTCAAGACCAGTGTCTCAAGGGGCAGCGCTTGTGCACTATCTCTCGTTGGATTCAAAGACATTGGTCACAACATAGGTCGCCAGCAAAATCAAATGAAAGCCAAACAAGGCGGCCACTTGCAGCGCGGTTGCCTGGGAGTACTCCAAAAGCTCACTCAGAACATGGATCGAGGAGATGATGATGATCGTGGAGACGATCCGGTGTTTCATTCGCCGGTAGGCCATTTGGCCCTGCAAAATGTAATCTTCTCCATGCGCAGAGGCCCGGATCCGATAGCTGTTATAGGTGTTGGTTGCCACCATGATCACCAGGTTGGCAATGAACACCATGTCCAGCAGATTGAGGATCAGTAGGATGGTCTTCTTGCGATCCATAAATTCAAAAGTCCGGACCGCATCCAGGATATCGACAAAGAATGTGACCAGAAACAGCATCATGCCTATGGCAAGCCCGATCAGAAGCGGGATCTGAGCCCATCTGGTCAAGCGCGTGACCACATCCATTTCTTTTTCTGTGTCGTCCGCCTTGTCGCTCATTCATTCCTTCCTGCCAGTTGAAACCGATGCTTCTGGACTACGACCCTCTGCGGATCATTCAGCGCAATTTCTTCCGGCAACGCATTGTTCAAAATCAAGCCGGTTCATTGAAAGTGGTAGGTAGTTTACATCCTGCGCACTTATGATCGAAAGACAATGGCTCACTGCTTCAGAGGCGCAGAGCAGCGCTCAATCAAAACAAAATGCCTTCGTATTTTATCTGATTTTTCAAAGGCAAAGGAATCAGCCATAACCGCGGCGGGTTACCCAAAACCCACATGTCAGGTGCGACCCACTCCGGGGCACCCGAAAGACCAAATGAAGGATCACACATGAGTATTCGTTTCGCCGCCGCCGCGCTGCTTGTGGCCGTTTCGGCCTCTCCCGCATTCGCCCACCTGGACCCGGCAGAGCATGGCTCCTTTGCCGCCGGCTTCACGCACCCGGTGTTCGGCCTTGATCATGTTCTAGCGATGATCGCCGTCGGTTTGTGGGCGGCGCTTGCCGGCGGCCGCGCAATCTGGTTGCTGCCGACTGTATTTGTCGGTGCAATGCTGACTGGCTTTGGCTTGTCCCTCGCCGGCGTTCCCATTCCATATGTTGAACCGGTTATTCTGGCGTCCGTGATCATTCTTGGTTTGATCGTGGCAGCAGCCGTCAATCTGCCGAGCTGGCTCAGCGTTGCCCTGGTCGCTGTCTTGGGAATGTGCCACGGACATGCGCATGGCGGCGAGATGGGGGACGCCGGCTGGCTCGGTTATGCCGCAGGTTTCGCGCTCGCAACGGCCATTCTTCACGCAGCCGGTGTGCTGATCGGCCATGGTGCGAATGTGGCAGCTGGCCGGGATGGCCCGGTTGCCAAAACGATCATCCGCGCCATCGGCGCTATAACGGCGGCGGGCGGTGTTCTGCTTGTTATGAGCTAGAAGTATTTAGCTGGTTTCGATATCAAGCCCGAGATCGAGAACCGGGGCCGAGTGGGTAATCCAGCCTGACGAGATCAGGTCGACCCCGGCCTCGGCAACAGCCTGGACAGTGTCCAGTTCGATCCCGCCTGAGGCTTCCAGAAGCGCTTTTCCACCCGTGATTTCGACGGCTTTTTCAAGCGTTTTGGGCGGCATGTTGTCCAGCATGATCACATCGGGCTCTGCTCCAAGAGCCTGATGAAGTTGCTCCAGCGTGTCCACTTCAACTTCGATCTTTACCAGATGCCCGGCATAGGCCTTGGCCGCAGAAACGGCTGCAACAACCCCGCCAGCAACCGCGATATGATTGTCCTTGATCAGGATTGCATCATCCAGACCGAAGCGGTGATTGGACCCGCCCCCGCATTTCACCGCGTATTTTTCAAACCCGCGCAAGCCAGGTGTTGTTTTACGGGTGCAGACAATTGATGCCTTTGTGTGGGCAATCCGGTCGGCGAAGAGTGCCGTTGCACTGGCAATCCCAGAAAGGTGGCCAAGGAAATTCAGGGCCACCCGTTCGGCCGACAGCAGCGCGCGAGCCGGTCCGGAAATCCGGGCAACAACATTACCGGGTTCAAGCCGATCGCCATCCTGTTTGTCAGCTGCGAAAGACAGGCTGGCGTCCGTCTGGCGGAACGCGCTTTCTGCAAGTGCTACACCTGACAACACGCCCGGTTTGCGCGCCGCGATGACAGCCGTTGCCCGTGCAGTCGCCGGGATGGTTGCCTGGCTCGTGATGTCCCCGGCGCGGCCCCAGTCTTCCAGAAGCGCCGCCTTAACGGCATCGTCCACCATCAGGCGCGGCAGGTCCGGCAGATGTCTTGGCATGGAAATACTCGCAATCAGATCGCTGTTTCGAGGCTCTCGGCGACAAGCGCGTTGACCTCTTTCAAGGTTGTGTAGGACCGCTTGGCCATCGCCGGGTTTTCATCCGGGAAATCGGTACGGAAATGGCCACCCCGGCTTTCTTCGCGCATGAGCGCCGCTGCGGCAATGAGTTTGCCGGTCACCATCATGTTTTGAATGGACTGGCGCACACAGACGCTTTCGGCTTTTTGAATATCCGCCAGCGCCTTTCTCAGGCCTTCCCGATTTCGCAGAACACCGACATTTTCGGACAGTGTGCTCCGCAGGACCGTGATCGCATCGCGCTCTTCGATGTTCCGCTGGCTTGGCAGACCCGGCGCTGCGTCCATCTCGTCCCAAAAAGCGCTGCGCGGCGTCGGCATCAGGCCTTGGATATCTTCCGCAATGCGCGCGGCAAACACCACGGCTTCCAAAAGGGAATTGGAGGCCAGCCGGTTCGCGCCGTGCGCACCGGTGCTGGCAACTTCCCCTGCAGCCCAAAGGTTATCGAGGGATGTCCGGCCGTTGGCATCGGTCAGGACACCGCCCATGTGGTAATGCTCGGCCGGTGCGACCGGCAGCAGATCTTTTATCGGGTCGAGGCCAGCGCTTTGCGCGGCGGCAAACACGGTTGGAAAATCGTCTCTAAAGCGGGCGCCAATCGCGTCCCGGCAATCGAGAAAAGCACCGCGGCCTTCGAGGATCTCCCGGTGGATGGCCCTGGCGACAATGTCACGGGGCGCGAGTTCCAGATCCGCATGGATGCCTTTCATGAACCGCTCGCCCGCCTTGTTGACAAGGATCGCGCCTTCCCCGCGCAAGGCCTCGGTTGCCAGAGGAGCGGGATCGGAGCCAACATCCAGCGCCGTTGGGTGGAACTGAACGAATTCGGCATCCGAAATGACCGCACCGGCGCGGGCGGCCATCGCCAATCCATGGCCATTGGCTTCGCCGGGATTGGTGGTCATGGCATAAAGGTGGCCGATGCCGCCAGACGCCAGAACAACCGCTTTTGCGGGAAAGGCCATCCGCTCCAAACCACCGCGGCGCCGGGCAAGAACACCGGTCACATAACGGCCTTCGCCGATAAAGCTTTCGCCTATATAGCCTTCAAGCACCCGGATGGACGGGGTTCGGCGGACAGCTGCAATCAGCGCGTCCATGATCGCCTTGCCGGCCATGTCGCCACGAACACGGACAACCCGGCTGTGCGAGTGCGCAGCCTCACGCGATAACTGAAGGCGGCCTTCCAGATCCTGATCAAACGGCACGCCATAAGACAGAAGGTCCCGAACGCGTTCGCTGCCTTCGCGGGTCATCTGATCGACGATGTTTTCTTCGCAAATGCCGCAGCCGGCCGCCAACGTATCGTCGCGGTGTTTTTCGACCGAGTCCTTTTCAGAAATCGCAGCAGCAATACCGCCTTGGGCCCAGGCGGACGACGCACCCTGCCCGATCGGTGCGTTTGAGATGATCGTAACAGGCCGTGGGCTCAACTTCAGTGCACAGAAGAGGCCGGCCAAACCGCCGCCCAAAATGACAACGTCATCGACATCCTTGCCCGGATAGGCAGGTACAAAATCATCGGTCGAGATGGCCATGGGACCTTCCTGGATGGAACTGGGCGATGCCCAAAAAGAGCTTCCGGGCCCGAGCCCGGAAGATATTCATTTGAAGATGTGTGACCTAACCTTGAGCGGTCAAATTTTCAAGTTGATCATCCGCTCAACAGCCACCCGCGCCTTTTCGGCAATCACCGGATCGACATTCACCTCGTCCTTCATCTCAAGAAGGGTATCGAGGATCTTGTCCAAGGTAATCCGCTTCATGTGCGGGCACAGGTTGCACGGACGGATGAAGTTCACTTCCGGGGTCTCGCTGGCGACGTTGTCCGCCATGGAGCATTCGGTGATCATCATCACCTTCTCAGGCTGTTTGGTCTTCACCCAATCGATCATGTGCGCCGTGGAGCCGGCAAAGTCAGCTTCCGCGACCACTTCGGGCGGGCATTCCGGGTGTGCGATGATTTTCACCTCCGGCTCGATCTTCCGATAATCCCGCAGCTCCTGCGCGGTGAACCGCTCGTGAACCTCACAGGCGCCATCCCAGATCAGGACTTCGACATCGGTCTTGTTGCCGACATTCGCCGCCAGATACTTGTCCGGGATCAGGAACACCTTGTCTACGCCGAAGCTCTCAACGACTTGCAAGGCATTGGACGACGTGCAGCAGATATCGCATTCGGCCTTCACGTCGGCAGACGTGTTCACATAGGTGATGATCGGGATGCCTGGGTTGCGCTCACGCAAAGCCCGCACATCCGCGCCAGTGATGGACTCAGCCAAAGAACAGCCAGCCTTCATGTCCGGGATCAAAACGGTCTTTTCCGGGCTCAGGATCTTGGAGGTTTCCGCCATGAAGTGCACGCCGCACTGGACGATGACTTCCGCATCTGTGCGGGTCGCCTCGATCGCAAGCTGCAAGCTGTCACCCACAATGTCGGCCACGCCATGAAAGATGTCCGGCGTCATGTAGTTGTGCGCCAGAATGACCGCATTCCGCTCTTTTTTCAGCTTGTTGATAGCGTGAATTGTCGGGGCCAAGGCGGGCCACTCGATCTCCGGAATGATGTGCTTCACCTTCTGGTAGATCGGGGCCGTCGCTTCCGCAACTTCAGCCGTGTAACTCAGATCTGGACGGGTCAATTTGCCATAGCGATCCAGGGCCGTCAGGCCGTCGTTGATCGGGGTTCCGACCGGTGCGGTTGTTTGGGCAATGGTCATGGCGACCTCCCTCATTTTGGCTCGAACACCGGTGTTTTGGCCGGATGCACACTTATACTCATTTTGAGCATATTAAGTTCAAAAGAAAACGGGCTTGCGCCCATCTCTTTTGCTCGTTCGGAGTTTATATAAGAGGCTTTCGTGGCAAAATCTATTACTTTCTGGCAAATAACACAAAAACAGTTCGCAAGCGATTGATATTCCTTGACAAAATATACGATTTCCAACGCCGGCTAACCAAAGGACAGTTTGGGCCTGCAGGAGTTCGTCCGCACTTCGGGACGGTCCGGCCTTCCGTTGGCCTCAACCGGCAATTCATTCTCAAGATTGATGGACACATCACAAATACACGTTTGGCCGTTTTGGCGGACGGGAGTATCTTATCGTTAATTCACGATGAGAGGTTCTGATGTCAACTGCATCCACATCGCGGCGCGATGGCCCCAACATTCCCCTGGTGATAGCCTGCGGTTGTCTGATTGCGCTGATTTCCTTTGGGCCCCGCTCTGCCATGGGCCTCTTCTTCCAGCCGATGACAGAAGCCCGCGACTGGAGCCGGGAGATCTTCGCGCTGGCGATTGCCATCCAGAACCTGATGTGGGGAATCGGCCAGCCGATTGCAGGTATGTTCGCCGACCGGTTCGGCACCTGGAAAGCGATGGCCATTGGCGCGGCGCTTTATGCAGCTGGCCTCTTTCTGATGGTCGATGCCCAAAGCGCGGTTGCGCTGCATGTCTCGGCAGGTGTCCTCATCGGCCTGGGCGTCGCCTTCTCGTCTTTCTCGCTTGTGCTCGCCTCGTTTGGCCGAACAGTGTCGCCGGAACAACGTTCACTCGCTTTCGGCATTGGAACGGCCTCCGGGTCTCTCGGGCAGTTCCTGTTTGCCCCACTTGGCGGTGCTCTGATTGCCGGCATTGGCTGGCAGCAGACTCTGATCGTTTTCATGGGGCTGATCGCCCTGATCCCGCTTTTGGCGATTGCTCTGAAAGGCAAGGCAACTCCGCCGTCTTCCGATCAGGCTGTTGCGGACCAGAGCTTGACGAGCGCGATGGCCGAGGCGTTCGGCACACGTGGATTCATTCTGCTGACCATTGGCTTTTTCGTCTGCGGATTCCACGTGGCGTTCATCACCGTCCACCTGCCGCCCTATATTGCCGATCTCGGGCTTGACCCGTCATGGGGCGCGACCTCGATTGCGCTGATTGGCCTGTTCAACATCGTCGGCTCCCTCGCCTCTGGATACATCGGCGGGCGCTATTCCAAGCCGATATTTCTGTCGCTGATCTATCTTGCCCGGGCCGTGGTCATCTTCGGCTTTATCATGCTGCCGGTGACCCCGGTTTCGGTGCTTGTGTTCTCCGCGCTGATGGGCCTGTTGTGGCTGTCCACCGTACCGCCCACCTCGGGGCTGGTCGCAGTCATGTTCGGGCCACGCTACATGGCAACCCTGTTCGGCTTCGTGTTCTTGTCGCACCAGATCGGCTCGTTCCTGGGCGTCTGGCTCGGCGGCAAACTCTATGACGAAACCGGCTCCTACGACGCCATCTGGTGGATGGGCATTGCCCTCGGCATCGCCGCCGCCATCATCCACTGGCCGATACAGGAAAAACCCGTCGACCGTCTCGCCCAACAAGCGGCGGAGTGAGGAGCTACATTGGCTCGGAGAACACTGAGAAGACCGTAGACAACATTTGCATGTTGATGCGGTCAGCCATCAAAGCCTTGATGTAGACGGCAAAGAATTCGTCAGCCGGCTCATTCAGCCGCACGCGGTTCAATTCAAGAAAGACAAGCGCAGACTGAAACGCGATGCGCTTGTTTCCATCGACCAAAGCATGTGCCTTGCCAATTCCATAAATGTATTCGGCCGCGAGCATGAACAAACTGGTTTCACCCGCATAGTGAAACCGGTTCACCGGGCGTTCCAATGCGGCGGCAAGATCATCGGGACGAACCAATTCAACGCGATGGCGCGGATATAATTCGCCGACCACGTCGATAATTTCTGTCACCTGACCGAAAGTCAGCCAAGTCGGTTCGGCCAAAACCCTACTCGCCCAGAGACTTCATTGTCGCGGCAAAACGTTCGTTGTTGTCAATCACCATGTCGCGGATGGAGCGGTGCGGCATTTGAGACTGCACCTGATCAGCCACAGCGAGGCCTTTGACAAAGTGGTCACGGCCAGTTGCATTGTCTGGTGCACCGTCTGTCTTGCACTTGGCTTTTGTATCCATTGTCGTGTCTCTCACACCGCAATCCTCTCACTGAATATAACGAAGAACGGCAAAAACTCCAAAAGCACGGCTCAAAAAAGTCCACCAGATGGGCTCCCCATCTGGTGGATTCAATTTCGCCACATCGGGTCACAGTGTTCCGTGAGACCCCTCTTAGCCTTTCAGGCTTTCCCGGGTTTCACCGATCATGAGGGCGGCTTGCGCGGCTTCCCGGCCTTTTTCGACGAAGTGGTCCTTGTAGATGCCGATGTGGTGCTCGGTCGGCTGGAAGTGATGCGGGGTCAGAGACACCGACAGGACCGGCACATTGCTGTCCAGACCCGCCTGCATCAGGCCGCTGACAACGGCCTGCGCCACAAAGTCATGCCGGTAGATCCCGCCATCGACCACCAGAGCCGCCGCAGCGACGGCAGCATATTTGCCGCTGTTGGCCAGATCGCGCGCGAGCAACGGCATTTCGAAGGCGCCGGGCACGGTGAAGACATCGACCTGGTCGGCCGGGATCACTTCACAAAACCCATCCAGAGCGCGGTCCACGATGTCGGCATGCCAGTTGGCCTTGATGAAGGCATAGCGGGTTGGTGCTGCAGTCACGGCTTTCTCCAATAAGCAACAAATTTGGCGGAACGGGCCTAATCAGGTAGGCCCGGATTTGATGACAAACCTCATTCCTCTCGGCAGTCATCCTCGGCCTTGTGCCGAGGATCCATATTTTTGATTGAGTTGTGGATGTTCGGAACAAGTCCGAACATGACGCCGGAGCGGAAATTGGACTTTGCCAGCAGTCTGAAACCTCATCGGATGAGGCCCGGATTTGTGAGTTAACCGGCGACTTTGGAAAAATCGGCAACCACATGGGTGGCGTCGCGGATTTCGGCGAGCAGCTGGAGACGGTTCATCCGAAGCGCCGGATCGTCGGCATTGACCAGAATGTCCTCGAAGAACTTGTCGACCGGCGCGCGCAGTTTGGACAGCGCCTCCATGGCCCCTTCGAAGTCTTCCGATTTCACAGCCTCGGCGGCTTCCGCACGGGCCGTGTCGATGGCAGCCGCCAAGTCAATCTCGGCCTGCTCGGCCAAGTGATCCGCGTGCGGCCTGCCGGTAACCGGTTTTCCGTCCTTTTTCTCTTCCGCCTTCAAGATGTTCACGGCGCGCTTGTAGCCTGCTGCCAGATTGGTGCCGTCGTCGGAGGAGACGAATTTCTGCAAGGCTTCGACGCGTTTGACGACCATCAGGAGATCGTCCTGGCCGTCGAGCGCGAACACGGCGTCGATCAGATCGTGCCGCATGCCCTCGTCCTTCAGGTGGACCTTCAGGCGGTCGGCGAAGAAAGAAAGAAGGTCGGCAACCAGTGCCGCGTTATCGTCAGCTTTTGCCGACTGGGCTTTCAGCGCGGAGAGGATCAGATCCCCCAGCTTCAAGCGCAGATTGTTTTCCAGAACAATCCGGATGACGCCCAGCGCGGCGCGGCGCAGGGCATAGGGATCCTTTGAGCCGGTCGGCTTTTCGTCAATCGCCCAGAAGCCGGTGAGAAGATCGAGTTTTTCAGCCAGGGCCACGGCAATCGCAACCGGATCGGCCGGCACGTTGTCGCTCGGACCCTGCGGCTTGTAATGCTCTTCGATCGCGGTCGCGACCGAGGCGTCCTCGCCCTGTGCGGTGGCGTAGTAGCGGCCCATAAGGCCCTGCAGTTCGGGGAACTCGAAGACCATCGCGGAGACCAGATCGGCCTTGGCAAGTTCCGCACCGCGTTTGGCCTTGGTTACATCTGCGCCAATCAGCGGCGCAAGCTCTGCGGAGAGCGCGATTAGGCGCTGAACCCGTTCGCCGACGCTGCCAAGCTTTTCGTGGAACTTTACATCCGACAGCTTCGGCAGATTATCGGTGAGCTTGGTTTTCAGATCGCTGGTCCAGAAGAACTGGGCGTCCGACAGGCGCGCACGGATCACCTTCTCGTTGCCGGCGATGATCAGCTGGCCGTCATCGGGCGCAACGATGTTGGAGATCAGAACGAACTTGTTGGCCAGCTTGCCGGTTTTCGGATCCTTCAGCACAAAGCACTTCTGATTGACCTTGATGGTCAGCTGAATGCACTCGTCCGGGATTTCCAGAAACGCCTCGTCAAACGAGCCGGTCAGAACAACCGGCCATTCGACCAGACCGGCGACCTCTTCCAGTAGCCCCGGATCCTCAACCAGCTCAAGCCCGAGCGCCAAAGCGCGGTCTTTTGCGTCGGCAAGGATGATGTCCTTGCGGCGGTCCGCATCGAGCACGACCTTGTGCTTTTCAAGGGCCGGCGCATAGTCGTCGAACCGGCGCACATCGAAGGCCACATCTGCAAGGAACCGGTGCCCCCGCGTGGTCTTGCCGGACTTGATCCCGTCAAACTCGAACGGCACGATATCCGGCTCTTCGGTTTCCGGACCGAAGGTGGCGATAATGGAATGGAGCGGGCGCACCCAGCGGGTTGATGTGGTGCCCCACTTCATCGACTTCGGCCACGGGAAGTTGCGCAGGATGCCCGGCATGAATTCGGCGATGATGTCGATGGCAGTGCGGCCCGGCTTCTCGATCACGGCAACATAAAAGTCGCCCTTCTTCGGGTCGCTCTGGATCGTGGCATCGTCAATGGAGGCCAGCCCTGCCCCGCGCAAAAACCCTTCAACGGCCTTTTCCGGCGCACCGACGCGCGGGCCTTTTCGCTCTTCCCGGGTCGCGGCGGAGCCGGCCGGAACACCGGCGACATGCAGCGCGAGACGGCGCGGCGTTGCAAAGGCCTTTGCGCCCTCATAGGGCAAACCGGCATCCACCAGGGCATTGGTCACACGCGTTTTCAGGTCTTCGGCCGCCTTGCGCTGCATACGGGCCGGGATTTCTTCGCTGAACAGCTCAAGCAGAAGATCGGGCATAGGGTCAAAAGCCTTCGGGTCTGGGTGGAAACCACCGGAAATGCGTTGGCCGTCCGTTACCAAGTCAGCCGCGGCTTGTCACCCCCTTTGGCAATAACAGGCAAGCGAATACGAACTAGAAGGCTGCCGGATGTCTTTTATAACTCCTCCCACTGGGAGAGCGAGCTCTGCGGTGCAGGTCGAGACTGGCACCACATAAAAGAAAAAGAGATGAATACCGTTCCGTCGAACTCGTGCGTTCTTTTTTCAACAGACACTCCACCCGTGACTGTCATCCCGGACGACAGCAAGGAGATCCGGGATCTACTCGCAGCGCCACTTGCCGCAGGTGTCAGACCAGTTTCCCCACGGCTCTGCGAACGAGTGGGTCCCGGATCTCCGCTCTGCTGCGTCCGGGATGACAGTGGTGCGTTTGACAAGCCGGCACTTCAAAGACACACGTGACCGCGCGCTAGTTCCCCAGAAACAGAACGATAATCACCGCATTCGCGAGATCGACGAAGAAGGCAGAGACGAGCGGCAGGATCAGGAACGCCTGCATGGCCGGGCCATATTGCTTGGTCACCGCCGTCATGTTGGCAATGGCCGTTGGGGTCGCGCCCAGCGCAAAACCGGCGAACCCCGCCCCCAGCACCGAGGCATTGTAGTCCCGCCCCATCACGGGGAAGAGCACGAAGATGATGAACAGCCCTGCCCCGATGATCTGAGCTGCCAGGATCAGCATCATCGGTCCGGCGAGCCCAGCGATGGTCCAGAGCTGCAGGCTCATCAGCGACATGGTCAGGAAAATTCCAAGTGCCAAATCCGAGATCACAGCGAGTGAGCGCGACCGGGCCGGCCAGATGATGTTCTTGAAGATGAGAGGTACGGTGTTGGACAAGATGATGCCGCAGAACAGGCAGCAAACAAACACCGGCAGATCCAGATTGAAGCCGTATACCAGCGCTTCTTGAAGCATGACACCGAGCGCAATCGCGATGTTCAACACGAGGATCGCCCGCATCAGGCCCGTGTGAGTCACACTCGTATCGGCTTCGTCCTCGGTTTCGATCCCGATCACCGGGCCTTCATCCGGCCGGTTCGGGTCCGGCTTGCCGCCCTTTACCTGGATCAGGTAGTTGCCGATCGGGCCGCCCAGCAAACTCGCCGCGATCAGTCCGAGAGTTGCAGTTGCGGCGCCGATTTCAACGGCACCGACAACGCCGTATTGCTCGACCAGACGTGGTCCCCAGGCAATCGCCGTTCCGTGACCGCCCACCAGCGAGATCGTTCCGCCCAGAAGGCCAAAGCCCACCGGCAATCCCATGGCGACGGCAATCCCTGTGCCGATGACATTCTGGAACAGCATGTAGCCGACCGTCAGCATCAACAGGATCAAGAGCGGCTTTCCACCCTTTGCAAGGTCGGCAAAGCGGGCGTTGAGGCCGATAGCGGTGAAAAAACAGTAGAGAAGGTAATCGCGGGCGCCGAGCGAGAAGCTGATTTCCTTGTCGAAGACCCCATAGGCAACAAGGGCGAGTGTCGCAACCATCAGACCGCCGGAGACCGGCTCTGGAATGTTGTAGTGGCGCAGGAACGCGAACTGCTTGTTCAGGCGAACGCCCAGAAAATAAACAAGAATCGCAATATTGAAGCTGAGAAACTCATCCAGCGTCAGCACTTCGCCGCTCATATCAAACCTGCCCCTTTTTAGCCCGAAGCGACCCTAGCGAAGAATGACGAGGTTTACCAGTTCAGCGCCGAGCCAGCGCGGCCGGCTACCAACCTTCACCGCTTGCTATTCTGCAGATTATTAGAAGCATCGGGGCCGCCCCGGACATGATCCGGGGCCACGTCGCCCGGTCCCGGCTCAGGGCCGGGACAGCGGCAACGGCCCAGCCCCGCATCAAGATAACCTCTTCCGCAGGGCGACGTCAGACTGCTGACAAAGCCTATTCTACCCTCCGGCGTCATGTTCGGACTTGTTCCGAACATCCATTACACATTGAAAAAACTGGATCCTCGGCACAAGGCCGAGGATGACTGCTGAGAGCCATGAGGTCTGAGGATAGCTACCAGCCGCCGCCGCCGCCACCACCGCCACCGCCGCCGGAAGACCCGCCGCCGGACGAGCCGGAACTGGAGCTGGAAGACACCGGCAAGGAGGACTGGAACGATCCGGCCATGGCACTTGCCGTTGCGCCAACGCTGCGCGAGATGTCCCGGCTGTCGAAGTCTCGGCCGCTGTACCACCTCGGGCGGTATTCACGCGACTGTCCTGCATTGGCTGCACTCGACAGCCAGGTTTCAAAATGCGTGGACCAGGGCTTTTCAACGCCCAGCGAAACCGCAAAGGGAAGCAGCTTTTCAAAATGAAGAACACTCATGTCCGGCGCATCCGTCATGTTCAGACGGTCTTTTTCGGCAACCGACAAATAAAGCTTCAGGCCCTCGATCTCGTCCATCACCACCCGGCCATGGGTGGTCGGGATGTCGATGACATTCGCATAGACAATGAACATCAGGACAATCCCGATCACAAATGCGGGCAGCAGGGGAATTTCCGGCGGGATTTGAAGGATAAACGCGGTGAGATGCATGACCAGGTAGACCGCGCCAGAAAAGATCATCGCAAAAACCAGCCAGAATGCCAGCGCCTTGGAGCTGCGCCCTGTCGTTTTGTCAAACAGGCTTTGAACCAGAATTGTCAGGCCGACGGAGCCCGCAATTCCAAAGATGGTGAAAAAGCCGAACAAAAAGGACTGCTCGAACTGCGCATCGCTCAAGTTGCCGAAATAAAACAGCGAGAAGATCGTCACAGCACTGATCCCAAGACCGGGCAGCAGATAATACCCGTTATGCTTGAAATAGACCCCGCTGTATTCGCGGTTGATCGCTGAAACGAATTTGTCTCCCAGCGCGCTGATCGCCTTGCCGTTCTTGTCATTCAAGGCAAGCGGTGTCCCGCGGCCCCGGATGTAACTCTCGATAACGGCCTCGCCTTTCGGCAGCGGCTCATCATTTACCGGTGTGCCCTCCTCTGGCATTTCCAGAATAAGATCCTTGTCGTCTTTTGAGAGTTTGAGACGCCCCTTGGTGGCAAGGCTCAAACAGGCCGCGGCCAACGCAACCCAGCGCTGCCCTTCGATCCCGCGATTGGTGATGTAGTTGGCCATCGCCGGCGACACGCCATCCGGTCCCTTGAAGCGCGGGAAGATGACACCGCGGGCTGGATCCCGGCCAACGCGCCACCAGGATATCAAGTAATAAAGAACAAGGATCAGAACCGCGGGCGCGCCGATCGCAAAGACCCTCTGGTCCTGGAGCCACATGTCCCATTTTTCAGACTCGCTTGGCTCCGCGACAAAGCCCTTCGGGAACCCGACCGCGACCGTCAGGCCCTCGTAAGCGCCGAGCGGCTGCGTGGTCTCAAAGACCACCTGCCCCGTTGCCGGGTCGACGGAGGCCTCATAATCGGTCGCATCAGAGCCGAATGCGCCAGTGTAGGCGGCATATTGCGTAGCGTCGGCCCCGGCAGGCAAGCGGACCCTCGCAACGGCTTCATCGATCGGGAAGATCCACTCGTTGCCGGTCGCGCTCCAATAGACTTCATCATAGCCGTCAAAGAAACGAACTTGCCGCCACATGCGGTATTTGATCGTGTAGGTGTAAACGCCGGGATCCAGAAACACATCTTCGCGGCCAATGTAGATCCGGACACCGCGTCCGTTTTCCCTCGTAAACTTGTTTTCGCGCTGCCCGTCCCGCAAGACCTCCAGCAGCTCAAACGGCACATCATGCTCCCAGCCATTGGCGTCTTTTGCGCGCAAGGGTACGTCGCGGAAGATGCCACGCTTGATCTCATCGCCTTCGGCCCGGACCCGAATGGTTTCCGTCACAATTAAGGATCCGTCCTCCTGAACGTCGATGTCGGAGACGTAGGTGAGGATGCGTTCTTCCGAGACCGCACCGCTGACTGTTACGAGCCACAAGACAGCCGCCAGGACCGCCATCAGACCTTGATGGAACCGCATGATCGGATCTCCCAGAAACTTCTTAAAATTCAACCTTCGGAACAGCGCGCTCCGCTGCGTCCTCGATCTCGAAATACTCTGCTTTTTGAAAACCGAACTGGCCTGCGATCAGGTTGGACGGGAAGCTTTCTACGGCAACGTTGAGGCCGCGCACCGCGCCATTGTAATAGCGCCGGGCCATCTGGATGGCGTTTTCGATTTCATCAAGGGAATTGTGCAGATCTGCGAAATTTTGACTGGCCTTGAGGTCCGGATAATCTTCGGCGACGGCAAACAAACGGCCCAGCGCCTGGGTGAGCGCGCCTTCCACCCTGGCCCGGCCAGCAATGTCGCTTCCCGAAACAGCGGCGGCATCCGTGCGCAGCCGGGTGACGTTCTCCAGCGCTTCCTTTTCATGGGACGCGTAGGCCTTTACCGTTTCGACCAGGTTCGGGATCAAGTTGGCACGGCGCTTCAGCTGGACATCAATCCCGCTCCAGCCTTCCTCGACCATCTGCCGCTTTTTCACCAGCGCGTTGTAAAGAAGGATCGCGAAAACCGAGAGCGCGATCAAAAGAGCGAGAATAAACCACGTGGCCATAAAAACCTCCGAACCATTTGCAGCGGAGGCTAGCCGGACTTTCAGCGGATGTCATCGCCCGGCCGCAGGCGAAACGGCCAAAACGGGAAAAGTGTAATCCAGACCACACTTTTGACGGTCCGAGACAAGTTTACCGGGGTTAAGCTGATGTTATTACAGCCACCGTTCGTCATCCCGGGCGGGCGCAGCCGAGACCCGGGATCTACTCATTTGCAGAGCGGTGGTGACTTCGCTTCAAACGTTTCGGTAGGTGGATCTGCGATTAGGCCCCGGGTCTCACGTTGTTCGCCCGGGGTGACCACGTCAGGAATATTGCTGGAGCCCGGCGTTATTCAGCAGCCTGATTGTGATAGCCGACACCGCCGGCTTCCGTTTCCAGGAACGCTGCGCCGCAGGCTTTGGCAAGTTCGCGAACGCGCAAGATGTAGCTCTGGCGTTCGGTCACGGAGATCACGCCGCGGGCATCCAAAAGGTTGAAAGCATGAGAGGCCTTGATGCACTGGTCATAGGCCGGCAGCACCACCTGATGAACCGACAGACCGTTGTCGTCGCGCGCCTTGGCCCCGGCATCCAGAATGGCGCGGCATTCAGCTTCCGCATCCTTGAAGTGCTGGAACAAGGTTTCAGTGTTGGCGTGCTCGAAATTGTAGCGGGAGTATTCCTGCTCGGCCTGCAGGAAGACATCTCCATAGGTGACTTTATCCGCACCCTCTTGGCCGTTGTAGTTCAGGTCATAGACGTTATCGACGCCCTGAATGTACATCGCCAGGCGCTCCAGGCCATAGGTCAGCTCGCCGGAAACAGGTGAGCATTCAAAGCCTGCGACCTGCTGGAAGTAGGTGAACTGCGACACTTCCATGCCGTCGCACCAACATTCCCAACCAAGTCCCCACGCGCCGAGCGTCGGGCTTTCCCAGTCGTCTTCGACAAAACGGATGTCGTGCACTTTCGGGTCGAGCCCGATGGCATAGAGCGAATTGAGATAAAGCTCTTGAAGGTTGGACGGAGACGGCTTCAACAGCACCTGGAACTGATAATAATGCTGCAGGCGGTTGGGATTTTCGCCATAACGGCCATCGGTCGGGCGGCGGGACGGCTGTACGTAGGCCGCCTTCCACGGGCGCGGTCCAAGCGAGCGCAAGGTCGTTGCCGGGTGGAACGTTCCGGCGCCGACTTCCATGTCATAGGGCTGCAGAACCACGCAGCCCTGGTCGGCCCAATACCGTTGAAGGGTGAGAATGAGGCCTTGGAAGGAGTTTTCAGGGCGCATATGCGCCGGAACGTCGCTCGACATGTTTTCGTGTTCCTGAGAACGGAGGCTTGGCTAAATCCGGCAAGGGCTCCCCCTCGCCTGTTGGCGCGACAGGTGCCACGGAGGGCGGAAGAGGTCAAGGCTGCACTTGTCGCACAAGCTTCCCGTGCCTTGCACTCTTAAAACGACAGAGCAATGTCTGTTCGGACTTCAGCCTGCCTCAAATGTTGCAATCCTTCGCCATTTGGCCATATTTCGCACCTAATCGAGGCGCTACGGATAACAAGCGATTCGTCGTTGGAAACCCGACGTAAACAGGAACCCGTTTTGAACTGGATGCGGATCCAAAAACAATCGGAATGGCAGAGGCTCCTGGCAGGGCTGCTCTGCCTCTGCCTGTGCGTCTGGACGACGGTGCCTGCTGCGTCTCACACGCCGAAGTATCTCGATACGGTGCAAGATCATCTTGAGATGATTGAAGACCACGGCCATTCGCATGGGTTTGAACTTGATTTGCTGTGGGCCATGCACGGCCACCAGCACGACCTGGGTGACCATGACCACAACTCCGCAGTGCTTGTGAAACCGGCGCCGAAATCACCACACATCTTTGACACGTCATCCTGGCGGCTGCCCGTCAGCGATGCGACGTCCGCCTTCGTGTTCCCCCCGGAGCGCCCTCCAAGGACCTGACAGATTGCCCGGTTCGGGCTTATCAGAAATCTGTTATTCACTTGGAAGGACCTAATGAAGCCTACTTCAATTCATGGGCAGTCAAGGCTGACTCACGCCTTAGTTTTTGCCCTCTCACTCTCATTTCTGTTTTATGCCGCCGGCGTTCAGAGCGCCGCCGCGCATGATGTCACGCCCGGCGATGCGGGATACATCCAGGAAATCTGGGGGGTTCACATCATCCCCTTCATCTATCTCGGGGCCAAACACATGGTCACGGGATACGATCACATCCTCTTCCTGCTGGGGGTCGTCTTCTTCCTTTACCGGATGAAGGATGTGGCCATCTATGTCAGCCTGTTTGCGCTTGGTCACTCCGTCACCATGCTGCTTGGTGTCTGGTACGGCTGGGGCATCAACGCCTACATCATCGATGCGATCATCGGCCTGTCCGTGGTCTACAAGGCACTGGACAACCTTGGCGTCTTTCAAAGAGTTTTGGGGTTTCAGCCGAACACAAAGGCCGCAACGCTTATCTTTGGGCTGTTCCACGGGACAGGTTTGGCCTCCAAAATTCTGGAGTACAATATCTCCCCGGATGGCCTTCTCGCAAACCTGCTGGCGTTCAATGTAGGGGTCGAGATCGGCCAGCTTTTGGCGCTTTTTGTGATCCTCATCGTCATGGGATATTGGCGCAAAAGCCCGAATTTCATGCGCCAGGCCACAATCGCCAACATCATCATGGTATTCCTTGGCGTCCTGCTGACCTACCAGCAAATCGCCGGTTACATCGCCAGCACCTCATGATCGGAGACAGCAATGTACAACGCACCCCAGCCGAAACTTGAAGACCTGCCGAGCAATCGGCAATTGGGCCGCATGTCCGTCGTTGCCGCCATTGGAGCTGCGGCTATTGGCGTGATGGTCTACCTGCCCGCGGAGTACGGCATCGATCCGACAGGTGTCGGTAGTGTGCTCGGCCTCACCGAGATGGGCGAGATCAAACAACAACTGGCGAAGGAAGCGGCAGAGGACGAAAAACTTCATGGCACGCAAGATTCATCGTCGATGATCGACGGCGTGTTGGGGCTTTTCGTATCCTCCGCCCACGCGCAAGACGCCTGGAAAGACGTCGTGACCTTTACCCTTGAGCCTGGTGCCTACACCGAGATCAAGGCCACCATGGAAAAAGGCGCCACGCTGACATATGCCTGGATGGCTGACGGCGGTCGGATCAACTTTGATCTGCACGCCCACGCTGGCGGGGAAAACGTGACCTATGAAAAGGGCCGCGGCGAAACTTCGGGCGCAGGAAGCTTTGAAACCCCGTTCGCGGGGGATCACGGCTGGTTCTGGCGGAACCGGGACAAGTCAGCAGTCACGGTCACCCTGCAACTGCGCGGAGACTACTCCGGCCTTGTCCGGAGCGACTAAGTTGTCAGCCACGCGCCCTTTTCGTAGGGCGCGTGGCATTCAAATCGGCGGGCAAGCGCTCTTCCAAAAACCTAACGTTGGCCTTCGCTCAAGAGACGTTTTGCCGATTGCCCCGCAGCAACGCGCACTTCCTTCGCCAGCGTTGAATCCGGCAATGCGCGGGAAAGAACCATTCCGCCGACGCACAGCGCAGCGATCGCTTGAGCCCACTGCCTGTTAGTGCTGTCGTCGGAGGACATGTTTGTCTCAAACAGAGAGACCATCGCCTCCAGCAGGGTCTGAAAAGACTGCTGGGCCTCTATCCCGCCTCTCGCAATATCAGACGGCAACGCGATCATCGGGCACTGCCCATCCAGATCATCTAAGTGTTCCGGCGACAGATACGCGTCGATCATTTGGTGGGCCATTTCGGGCCGCAGGTTTGTGACGTCGACACCGGCATCTTCCCGCCACTCAGCGCCGCGCCCCATCAGAAAGCTCATCACCGCCTCGCTGAAGAGCTCTTCCTTGTTCTTGAAATGATTGTAAAAACCGCCGCGGGTCAGTCCGGCTTCCTGCATCACCATGTCGATCGACACGCCGTTGAAGCCATGCCGATTGAACAGGACACGCGCGGTCTCCACAATCTTCTTTCGCGTTTTGTCCTTATGTTCAGCGCTGTACGGCATCGCTTCCTCCGATACGAGGTGTACTTAGCACCGCCTCTAAAAATGTTCTTTATCATATTTTGATTTGTGCCAATCGTTCTCTCGTTGATTGAAACAAGGAAAGTTCAACATGCCCAAATTTTTGCTGATTTATCACGGGAAGCCGGACATCCAGAGTCGGGAGGATGGTGTCAATCACATGCAAGCGTGGAAAGCCTGGAGCGCCTCCATTGCTGATGCTGTCCTTGATCCAGGCCTTCCGGTCGGGCCGTCGAAAACGATCACGCCAGATGGGGTCGAGGATCACGGGGGAGCCAATCCAGCGAGCGGCATGACCGTTCTGCAAGCCGACACAATGGAAGATGCGATTGCCTTGGCCAAAGGCTGTCCTCATCTTAGTGGGACCGGCACCATTGAGATCGCAGAAGCTTTGGACATGGACATGTGAGCCCGCAAGACCAGCCCGCTGACATAGACACCGGGCTCGTCTGGAGCCTTGTTGGAAACCAAGCAGCTCGCCCCTTCGATCAGTAAGACGCTTCGATCGAAGCCACCCTTTAATCGAAAACAATTGATCGGCGATGCTCGCTTTGTTGTCATCAACGAAGCCTGCATCGCCGACGGAAATCAAAGGCGACAATCAATGACCCAAGTCGTGCTGCCCGTCACAATTACTGTTACAAGCCTGCTCGCTATTTCTCTCATCCCGCTGACCGGCTGGATCGGCCTCCGCCGCGAAAAAATCGGTGGTGTCTTTCGAGGCGACGGCGATGATGCGACGCTCTTCAAACGCATCCGGATTCACGGAAACCTGATGGAGAATGCGCCAGTCTTCATCCTGGTTCTGGGAGCATCTGAAATGGTTGGGCTTGCGCAGTTGTGGCTGTGGTTGGCTGTTGCCGTTTTTCTAATTGGGCGTGTCTTGCACTTCATTCTCTTTGACAGCAGCAAACGCGGCTTCGCCATGCTGACCACCCTGCTTCCCGGGATGTTGATGGGCTTGTGGCTTCTTCTGCAGACTTGGCTTTGAACAACACTTGGACCAAGTCTCCAATCCGGCTTCAGAAAACCAAGTTGCCCGCCGGCCCATCGGTCCTACCTCTCCAAGGACAGGAGACAGATCATGGACGCAAGTTCGGCACGCATGGAAACGCAAACTTCAAAAGCCCTTGGCGCGGAGCGGGATCTCAGCGTTTACATGATGCTGGTGGATGACCGGCTGAACATCTTTTCCGTGTTCGACGATTTGCGCTACGACCGCTCGGACGCGGACATCATGAGCCCGGGCATGCGCACGCATGCCGTTCAGCAGCTCAAACCCTTCGGTTTCAAGCAAACCTCCGGGTCCGTCCTGCACAACAAGGCCGATGATGTGTTCTGCTACATCCCAAAACCCCAGGTGCTTGGAGCATCCCCGTTCGATGTCCTGCGCTACACGCCGAAGCGCGAGCAGGACTACTATATTCTCACGCCGACGCAAACGGCCTGCCAGATCATTGACACCTATTCCTTTGATGACGCATTGGAAAAGGTGTCAGCGCTCATTCAAAAGCAGCCGATCAATCTCTACCGGTTGATGGATTATCTGGAGCGCAAACCGGTCCATGAGACGATCCGCGAAGCACTCGGGCACTTCAAGTTCATCCAGCGCAAGGCCGTACAATCTGAACCGCTGAAACGCCGGAAAGCCTTGGGGTCTGGCCTCTTCGGCTAGGGATCGAGAATAGGTGTTGTCCCAGCAGTCCCGTCAATGCAGGCTCAACAACACTTCTATGTCGCGCAGTGTAAGCGGCGATAGCAGCGCCCGGTCGTCGTTGTTGAGGTTTGTGCCTTCATCAACTTGCTGCTTGATCTGCAGTGCGATCTGGCTGGTTGGCTGATAGTACAGGTCCGGGTTCGATCTGCTCAAACCTTCAAGCAAACTCGTGATGAGTTTCTTTCGCTTTTCAGCGTCCAAATCGCCGTGCTTCTCCTGCAACATGGCTCTCAATCCTTTTTGAGTTCAATATCTTCTGTCAGGAAAAATAGCGCACGGCGCCCTTTGGTCGAGCCACCGCAACAAGGTTTCTGAAGAACGCTGAATACCGTTTCAGCTCTGGGGCCGGTACTTCCCGCTGACAGGATCCAGAACAAGCTTTTCACCGCGCCCGGCCGGATCAGCCTTTGCCGCCGCCTTGGAGATCTGCGCTTCAACATCCGCCATCTTGCGCTTGATCCGTTGGACAATCCAATATCCGCCGACCGCCAATGCAGCGGCCCCAATCAACTCGGTCATCTTAAATCCCCTGTTGCTGACCTAGCTCACACCCTCAATACGTTTTTTTAAAGACCAAAGCGCTGCCACATGAGCCGCTCCTCGGCCGCCGAAATCAGTTCATTGCCCAGGCCTGCGGTCAAAGTTCCGGCCTCCAGGTTGACGCCGACGCCGCCCTTTCGGCCGAACAGGCCGCGCGGTGCCGAAATCAGCTTGGCTTCCGCCTTGTCGCCGTAGCGCTTTTTCAAGACACCGCGCAGATCGCCAAGGGAATCCACAAGCCCAAGATTGACCGCGCTCGATCCCGTCCAGAACTTGCCCGTGAAAAGATCCGGATCATCCGACAGGACATCCGCCCGGCGGGACTTCACCATGTCGATGAAGGTGTCATGGATCTCTTGCTGCAGGGTTTTCAGGTATTCGATGTCTTCGGGCACTTCCGGCTGAAACGGATCGAGCGTGACCTTTTTCTCACCCGCCGTATAGACCCGGCGTTCAACACCGATTTTTCCAATCAACTCCGTGAAGCCGAAGCCGGCCGCGACAACACCAATCGAGCCGACAACGGAAGACGGATCGACGATGATCTCATCGCCCGCAAGCGCAATCATATATCCGCCACTGGCCGCAACATCCTCAACAAAGACCAGAACGTCCTTTTCGTTCTCCTTGGCCAGGTCCCGGATCCGTTGGAAAATCAGCCGCGATTGCACCGGCGAGCCCCCGGGAGAATTCACGATAAGCGCCACAGCCGGCGCCTTTTTCATGGAAAAGGCGCGCTCCAAAGGCAGGGCTGCGGTTGCCAACGACAGGCCTGGCCGCAACGGGCTGGACATGCCAATAGGCCCCTGCAGGCGCACGACTGGAATGATGGGGGCGTCATTTTTCAAAAAACCGGGCAGAAACCGGCGCAAGGAAGACAGCACGAAGAGGTAATCCTGACTAATTTGTTGTTTCAGGAGATATAGGTGCTGGTTTGGAAGATACCACTGCGCGATCGCAACAAGGCAGCAGGATTATCGGGCCGGGATAATGTGCGGCTGTTTCACCAGGGTCTTTTTGCGGCTGCCATTGGCACCGGCTTTTTCGGCCAAGCTTGGCGGCCGGATCGTCTTGGCCGCCATAAACTCGGTCTTTCCGCTGAACTGCCAATTCATTTTAACACCTGCGTAGCCGTTGGCGCGCCAGACGATGCTGCCGCCAACAGGCAGATCCATGCCCGGGATCCGCAAAGCAATGGTGTCCGGCAGATCGTCCAGCTGATTGCAGAAAAAGCGGCATCCGGACAGGCTGGCATCCACGATCTGACAACTCACCGGAGGCATTCCGTGTCCTGGAAGAACCGAGGCCGCGATGGAAACCGTGCGGCGCTTTTCCTTGCGCTTTTCCCGTTTTGTATCGTCTTCGAACAAGAATGAAACCCGGACGTCGTCTTCCAGGATATCCCGGATCTTACCCTTGACCATCTTGTCCAGACCAGACAGGCGCAGACCAATCAGTTTGTTTTTTTCCGAGTGGGAGGTGTCCCGGATCCGGCATCCGGATCGGGTGATATCTGTCGCGATCGCCTCCTCGCAATCAAGGGTCTCGAAGTCGAGAACCAGGACCATGATGTTGGAGCCGCCGGAATATCGGTCAAAGATTTCCTTCACATCCAATCTCCAGCTGACAGCGGTTAAAGACCACTTCCAGTTGGGGAAAGACCATAGCCTTCAAAGCGCAAAAATATTGTTAATTCTACCGGTGACTCTAGGGTGTATTTGTGGTGACTTTTATGCAATACTTTCCAAAAGTATATTTTCCCGTTTTCTTACAGCCCTTTACAACATATCCGCACAACTTTCTCTGCTATCCAGAATGCAAATATTTGAGCTTGTATTTGAGTAGCGGCTGCATTTTCTTGAACAAATTGACCGAACGGTCAGCTTGCAATCTGTGCCTTGCGCCGTCCCAGTTCGTCGATCAGCCCAACTCGGACAGCTTGGATTTCACGCTTAGAAAATCGCGCCAGGACAGCCGCTTCTCAAGCGGACTGCGCAACAGGTAGGCCGGATGGTACGTGGCCAGAGCTGCGACCTGACGCCCAGCGACTGGATAGGTCATCCAGCGGCCACGCATTTTCCGGATACCGTCCTGCACTCCGAGCAGCGTCTTTGCAGAGGCTGCGCCTAGGAACACAACGACATCCGGGTTCACCAACTCGATCTGGCGCTGGATGAACGGGCGGCAGATCTCCGTCTCCTGCGGTGTCGGCGTGCGGTTTCCCGGCGGCCTCCAGGGGACGGTGTTGGCGATATAGACTTGGGATCTGTCGAGGCCAATTGCCTTCAGCATCCGGTCAAGCAGCTGACCCGACCGACCGACGAAGGGTTTTCCCTGCAGATCCTCATCGCGGCCCGGCGCCTCACCAATAAACATAACTCTTGCATCCGGGTTGCCATCGGCAAACACGAGTGACTTGGCCGTGCGTTTCAAGTTGCAGCCGTCGAAAGCCTCAAGACAGGCCCGCAGATCAGCCAGAGACCCGGTGCTGGAGGCTTGTTCACGCGCCATGGAAATGACTGCCTGATCCGGGATTGCTCCGTGATCGGTGGGGCTGCGGGGACCGGCTCCAACGACCGGCGCGGCCGGGGCTGATCCGGGCTGAGAGGGGGATTGGTGCTGCGGCGGCATCTGCCGAACTTGTTGGGAGGAGCCCTGCCCCGGAGCAACTGGCTGAGCCGCAGCCTGCGGTGTGGCAATTTGCTGGCGTGCTTTTGCCTGAACTTCGGAGAGCTGGAACCAATCAACAACGTCTTCACCCAGCGATGCATCAACGCCTGATGCCAGATAGAAATCCAGCAGGGCTTCCAGATGCCGCATATCAGACGGGCTGTGTTGCAAACGAACTCTCCAACGGGGCCGAGCGCCCAGAGACTGACCGCAGATGCAGTCATCAGATGAACCGGTAAACTAAGCTAAGAGGTCATGCCTGCCAAGGCGGCACCACACAGCCGCAGTTATCCTCCCACACCCTTTGCGTAAAGAGTTGCGCACCCAAACAAGAAGGCACCGCATCGACAGGCAGGTATAATTACGTTTACGTAAGCGTCACTTTTGCACTTGACGCCCGAGCCGAGCTTTGGTCTATCTGGCCCCAAATAGGAGCATTCGGCAACCGGCTTCGCATTTTCATATGCAAAATGTCGCGAATTGCCTGTCATTGAACGGCAAATCGCGCGAAACCGGCACTGCGAACCTTGCGGAGGGAGACATTTCATGAGCGAACAGGACGCGCTCGGCGAACGCGAAAGCATGGACGTGGATGTGGTGATCGTCGGCGCTGGCCCGGCAGGTCTGGCCGCCGCGATCCGTTTGAAACAAATCGCCAACGAAAAAGGCGAAGACATCAGCATCGTGGTCTTGGAGAAAGGCTCCGAGGTTGGTGCGCACATCTTGTCTGGCGCCGTGATTGATCCGGTTGCCCTCGACAAGCTGCTGCCGGAGTGGCGCGAGGAAGACACGCCGCTGAAAACCCCTGTCACGGACGACCAGTTCATTGTGCTTGGGCCAGCGGGCTCGATGCGCCTGCCGAACATGTTCATGCCGAAGCTCATGAACAACCATGGCAATTACATCGTGTCGCTTGGCAATGTCTGCCGTTGGCTTGCGGAAAAGGCGGAAGCGCTCGGCGTCGAGATTTATCCGGGCTTTGCTGCAGCCGAGATCCTTTATGACGACAACGGCAATGTCACGGGCGTTGCGACCGGCGACATGGGCATCGGCCGCGATGGCAAGCCAAACGCAATGTTCACCCGCGGCATGGAGCTGCGCGGCAAATACACCCTGATCGGCGAAGGTGCGCGCGGATCTCTTGCCAAAGAACTGATCGAGAAGTTCGAGCTCGACAAGGACAGCGATGTTCCGAAGTTCGGTATCGGCATCAAGGAACTCTGGCAGATTGACCCGGCAAAGCACAATCAGGGCCTGGTCCAGCACTCCTTCGGCTGGCCGCTAGACGGCAAGACCGGCGGCGGCTCCTTCCTGTATCACCTGGAAGACAACCAGGTGGCTGTCGGTTTTGTGGTGCACCTGAACTATGAAAACCCGTGGCTGTCGCCATTCGACGAGTTCCAGCGCTTCAAGACACACCCGGCCGTCCGCGAGACGTTCGAAGGCGGCAAGCGCCTGGCCTACGGCGCACGCGCCATTACAGAAGGCGGGTATCAGTCCGTGCCGAAACTGTCCTTCCCGGGCGGATTGCTGATGGGCTGCTCCGCAGGCTTCGTCAACGTGCCGCGGATCAAGGGATCGCACAATGCGATGCTCTCCGGCATGCTGGCGGCAGAAGAAGTCATGGCCGCGATCGGCCGCGGCGAGGCCAATACAGAGCTGGCCGCCTATGATCAAGCGTGGCGCGACAGCGAGATCGGCAAGGATCTTTGGAAGGTCCGCAACGCCAAACCGCTCTGGTCGAAGTTCGGTACGGTGTTGGGCGTTGCCCTCGGCGGTCTCGACATGTGGACCAACGAGCTGTTTGGCTTCTCATTCTTCGGCACCATGAAACACGGCAAGCGGGACTCTGAAACGCTGAAACCGGCCAAGGATTGCAAGAAGATCGACTATCCGAAGCCGGATGGGGTGATTTCCTTCGACAAGTTGTCATCAGTCTTCCTGTCGAACACGAACCATGAGGAAGATCAGCCGATCCACCTCAAGGTCGCTGACGAGACACTGCAGAAGATGTCCGAGCACGATATCTACGCTGGCCCATCCAACCGTTATTGCCCAGCCGGGGTTTACGAGTGGGTGGAAGAAGGCGAAGACGCACCGCGTTTCCAGATCAACTCGCAGAACTGCGTGCACTGCAAGACCTGCGACATCAAGGATCCGAACCGCAACATCACGTGGACGGTGCCGGAAGGCGCTGGCGGACCGAACTACCCGAACATGTGATCTGATCGTTCACAGAAAAAACCAGAAAGCCGGGACGTCCAATTGGACGCCCCGGCTTTTTCTTATGTTCAACGTTTTGAGGCCGCTCAGAACTTACCGTTGTCGTGCGCCATCTCTGCTGGAATCGGGGACACGACGTCCCAGTGCTCAACGATCTTGCCGGCCTCGACCCGCCACAGATCGAAAAACGCCCAGGGCTCACCGCCCATGATGGCATCAGAGGCAACAAAGACAAAGTTGCCTTCGGCAACGACGATCTGCGGCTCAAACTTCGTGATCACCTGCCCCTGGGCCGCAAACTCTTCAATGGCCTTCATAAGGCCGTTGAGCCCGTCACCGATGAGCGGATTGTGCTGCATGTAAACCGCCGGATCCATGTACTGGGTCACGTTCTGCGGCGCGGCACCGCCAAGAACGTCGCGGACGAAACCGACAACCAGTTCCTTGTTTTCCTGTGTGCGGTCATGGTCGGTCACCTCGACTGGGCCATCAGTCATTGACCGTCCGGAGATAGTTACCTCGGGCGGTGCCTGGAGATTGTCCCAATGCTCGGCAACAACACCATCTTCAACCCGAAACACATCAAAAGCGACCAGGCTCGGCGCCCCAAAGGCATCTGCATTTTCATAGGTATTGTGCAAGACGACATAATCACCTTCCGAGATCACACGGTGAGTTGTGACGGTCAAACCGGAGTCTTTCACAATAGGGATTGCGCCCAGCAATCCGTCCGCGCCGGTCGGGATCGCCGGATTGTGTTGAATGTAATCGGGCGCCAACAACGGTTTGGCAGCCTCTGGATCGTGATCCACGAAAGCTGCGGTCAAAAGAGCAAGTACCAATTCCTTCGGCGACATGTTTGTATCCTCTGTTTGTGTCGTCGCCATAGTAGGTATTAATTCTGCACCTACAGTCAATTACGCACTATTTTATCACAAGGTATGCTCCAGGATACTTGTTGTTTTGCCATGTGTTCTGACACATAATCCAAGTTTGATATCTGTTACTGGTTCCCTATGCATACCGAGACATCCCATGCTCCCAATTGGTGTTGAAACCAAGGCTGAAGCCTCGAATTGTCCGATCCGATCCGTTCTCTCCAATGTCACCGGCAAATGGCGCATGATCATTGTTCTGGCGCTGGAAGATGGACCGATGCGTTTTGGCGAGATCAAACGCTGTATCGGAGATGTCACGCAGCGGGTGCTGACGGAAAATCTGCGCGGGCTGCAGCGGGACGGCTATCTCACCCGCACGGTCGATCCAGGCCCGCCGGTCGCTGTATCCTATGAACTCACGCCACTCGGCCAAAGCCTGGTTGCCACTTTGAAGCCTCTGGTGTTTTGGTCCGGCGAGCAGATGGAGCAGGTTAAAACAGCGCGCCTGGAGTATGATCGGGCGCATCCGAAATAAGCCCGTCTATCGGACGAATATGACTGCACGGGACGCGCAGACTTGAAACGCAACCTCGACCGGACACGTGGCGTCAGTCCTTATTGGTGCTGGAGACCGGCTGAGGATTGAGGCTCCTAAAACCAGAGCGGGTTACACATAAACAAAAGTTATGGCTTAAAAGATCCATCAAATACATAGACTTACCATTAAACCCAACGTTGCTGGCGCGCACTCTTCCGAATGCAAAACACACCACACAACCTTGGACTGCATGATTCTCAAGGATTAGGCGCTTTTGCGAGCATCTTCAGCCGAATTATCGATTTTCAATCCACAGTCTCGGGGCAAAATTTGACGATATAATCATTTTTTATGGGGTGATAGATAAAGAAAATACAATGAACAATTCATTGATGTTTAAGGTTTTCCGGATTTCACACAGCTAGAGACTTCGTTCAGGACTTACGCAACACAACCTGAATATTCCACAACACACCTCAGTTAAAACATTGATTTTTATCGTTTTTATACGTCTAAAACCACGATTGACGCAGTCTAGGTTGTATTTGCACTTTGCAAATGATTAACCTAAATTCACTTGCATCGGAAAGATAATAATAAAGTCTTAGAAGATTAGAGTGGGCTTGCACCTGCGGACACCGAGACTCGCTTAGCGTTAAAACGCAAAGGCAGAAATGGTGTCTTGTGGACCAGGAGCAGAGGGCAAAATGAGAGACGCGGCGGTCTCGCACTTTTGGCTCGATGTGACAAATGACTACTCAGCGCGGATTGACTGCACTGACCCCATCGACCACAGGACACCGCACCGGGAAGGCCACTTCCCGGTGCTTTTGTTTTCAGCGTCTGATACTTGGCAAATGCTCGATTATGCCGCGTTCTTGCGCGCCTGAGGGCGACGGCGACGGTTCTTGGCAAACCGGCGACCGTTGTCGTTGTCGCCTGCACCGGCAGCCTTTTGGAACCGTGGCTTGCCACCGCCACCGGACTTGTTGTTTTTCGCGCGCTTGGCAGCCTTTGCAGCGGACATCGGCGGCACTTCACCACTGACGACCTCAATATCGATGCCGATCAGCTTCTCGATCTGACGGAAGAGACCGATTTCTTCCGGAGCACAGAGTGCAACGGCATCGCCGTCCGCACCTGCACGGGCAGTCCGGCCGATCCGGTGCACATAAGCTTCGGCGACTTCGGGCAATTCGAAATTATAGACATGGCTGACGCCCGGAATGTCGATACCGCGCGCTGCAACGTCTGTTGCGACCAGAACCTTGATAGCGCCGGAGCGAAGTTCCTTGATGGCGCGCTCGCGCTGGTTCTGGCTCTTGTTGCCATGGATCGATCCGGCAGCAATGCCCGCCTGCGCCATTTTGCGCATCAGGCGTTCGGCGCCGTGTTTCGTCCGGCAGAATACCAGCGACATGTCGTCCGGCTGATCCGACAACACATCGATCAGGAATCCGGTCTTCGCCTTGGCATCCATGAAGTGAACCTTCTGGCGGATCTTGTCGGCCGTCCGGCCAGCAGGTGACACTTCAACGCGTGCCGGATCCGTCAGGTAGGATTGCGCCAGCTCGTTGATCTGCTTCGGCATGGTTGCCGAGAAGAGAAGCGTCTGGCGCTCCTTGGCCACAAGACCGGCAATACGGCGCAGTGCATGAATGAAGCCGAGGTCCAGCATCTGATCAGCCTCATCAAGCACCAGATACGATGCCGAGCCGAGATCAACCGCATTGCGGTCCACGAGGTCCAGCAGCCGGCCCGGTGTTGCCACCAGAATATCGGTGCCTTTCGACAACCGCTTGATCTGCCCGTTGATGGACACACCGCCAACCACAGAGGTCACCCGCAAAGGGGTGGTCTTCAGGAAGGAAATCAGGTTCTTGGCGATCTGGTTCACCAGTTCGCGGGTCGGAGCCAGGATCAGCGCACGGGTTCCTTTGGGTGCCGCCCGTTGCGGCTCGGCCAGAAGGCGTTCGATGAGGGGCAGTCCGAATGCGGCGGTCTTGCCGGTCCCGGTCTGCGCCAGACCCATCAGGTCCTGTCCGTCAAGAATAAGCGGGATTGCTTTCTGCTGAATAGGGGTCGGAGCCTTATAGCCATTGTCTTTGATGGCGCTCAGCAGAGAGCTGGAAAGCCCCAGGCTTTCAAAGTTGGTCAAATCAAATATCCTTTGTCAGGCGGACGAGGTCGCGCCTGCGTGACCGCCTGTTGATCGCGGTCCTGTTGCGGTTGCGGCTGCAGAGGCTATCTCGCCATCTGCACAAGCCGTCAGCCCCCGCGTGAACTGGGTACTGGAAATATGTCCGGCTAATTTGGACATGAGCCTGTCATGCCTGGCACATTCAATCGGAGCATCTGATCCCGGCCGCTCGGGCCTGTGCTTGCTGCTCACGCGGCAGCGGCAATGACGTGCGGTGTATCTGCCTTTCTGATGGTTTTGTCAAGCAGAGGCTCTTGCATCCCACGAAAAATCAAGAACTTCTGCTTGTTCCAATCAACGATCAAAGCGATGGATCGGCGGTCACGGCTACGGGCGCAGCCGGATCAATTTGCCGTCATCGCTGTCGGTCAGCACATAGATGAACCCGTCCGGCCCCTGACGCACGTCCCGGATACGCTCTCGCAAGTCCGACAGCAGTTGTTCTTGAGACACGACTTCTTCGCCGTTCAGGGTGAGTTTGGCCAAATGCTGTCCGCGAAGGGCGCCGACCAGCAGATCACCCGACCAGTCGGGGTATTTGTCGCTGGTCACAAAGGCCATTCCAGAGGGGGCGATCGACGGATCCCAATAGAAGATCGGCTGTTCCATACCGGCCTTTTCGGTTCCCTCACCGATCTTGCCACCGGAATAGTGGCGGCCATAAGAGATAACCGGCCAGCCATAGTTCTTGCCAGCCTCCGGAATGTTGATCTCGTCCCCGCCTCTGGCTCCATGCTCTACGGTCCACAACGCCCCAGTTTCCGGGTGAACGGCCGCACTTTGCGGGTTCCGGTGGCCGATCGACCAGATCTCCGGCTGGTAGGCCGGGTTGTCCAGGAACGGGTTGCCCGGTGCCGGAGCGCCATCAGGGGTCAGGCGCAACACGGAGCCCGTGTGATCGGATGTGTCCTGAGACCGGGGGCCATCCCCGCGATCGCCAAGCGTCATGTAAATGTTGCCGTCGCCGTCAAATGCCAGGCGAGAGCCAAAGTGGCGTCCGCCAAAGGCCTTGTTGTTGCCGGCGAAGATCGTGTCCCCTTCGACAAGCGCGTACCCACCGCCAATTGACCCATCGAGCGTTGCCTTGAAGAGTGATGTTCCAGCGCCCTCCGGCGATCCTTGAGAGAAGGTGAGATAGACCGTCTGATCCGCATCAAAAGAGGGGCTCAGAACAACGTCCAAAAGACCGCCCTGCCCTTGCGCAAACACTTCCGGAGTACCGGCAACAACATCCTGGCGGCCATCTTCGTGAACAACCTTCAAAACACCGTCACGCTCGGTGACCAGGTATCCACCGTCCGGCAGAAAGGCGACGCTCCACGGATAAGACAAACCGGAGGCAACAGTTTCAGGAGTGACAGCAGACTGCGCGTGTGCACTTTGGTTGGGGCTGCCCGCAAGGCCAAGGAAGGTGATCCCGGCGACCAACACCGTCCACGCGTATCTCAACAATCCATGCCGTGAGCCCTGACGCCAATATGCGTGTTGCACATCACCCTCCCGAAAACCATCCATCCGATCCCGCGGCCTTTGGTGCCGGCGCGATTTCCAGATTTACAGATAGGGAGTGATTTCGGCAGGAACAGAGCTGGTGCGAACATTAATGCGCTAGTGCGGATTGTTCCCTCACCCGGCCTCTTTTGACATCAGCGAAGTGTTTGTGCCCCGTTCCTTTTCCAACCGAGCCGCGATCGCGCGTTTTTCATAGGCGACATTCCAGTCGATCAGGACCCGCCAGACCTGCTCGGCCTGATCGGCTTCCAGGCCTAAGTCTTCGGCACGGGTTTTGAGCGCTGCCACCATGGTTTCGATCCTGTCCCGGTCAAAGGCCTCGTCTGGATGCTGTTTCAACTCGGCCATGCGCCGGACATAGCCTTGGCGCTGCGCAAAGAGCTTCAAGAGATCCTGATCCAGCGCATCGATGGCTGTTCGGATGTCTGCCTTGGTCTGGCAGTCTGCAGGGCGTTTGATGTCGGTCATGCGCTCTTGTTTCGCAAACACGGAAAACCGGCCAGCGGTCACAAGGATGCACCGGCCGGAAATGCGGGGGTGTTCCGGACAGCTTCGTTATGTGGACTGTTCTGGAGCCCTTGTTTGCGCTTCAACGCTCGCAAGCGCAGACATGTTGACCACGCCACGGGACGTCACCGACGGTGTCAGGATGTGAGCCGGTTTCGCTGTGCCGAGCAGGATCGGGCCAACATGCAGCGCATCCGTTGCGACCTTCAAAAGGTTGTGCGCAATGTTTGCGGAATCCAGGTTCGGGAACAGCAGAAGGTTTGCCTCACCCTTCAGCTTGCTGTTCGGCATGACACGTTCACGCAAGGCGACGCTCAAGGCTGAGTCACCGTGCATTTCGCCATCTGCCTCCAGTTCGGGATGCCGCTCCCAGATCAGCTCCAGCGCTTCGCGCATCTTGCGGGACGAGGCCGTGTCGCGTGAACCGAAGTTCGACATGGAGAGCAGCGCGACTTTCGGCTCAATGCCAAACCGGCGGATTTCCTGCGCCGCAAGGATCGCCATCTCGGAGATCTCTTCTGCCGTTGGGTCTTCGGTCACGAACGTGTCGGACAGGAACATCGCGCCCCGGCTGTTGATCAAGAGCGACATGGCCGACAGATCGCGGGCCGTTTCACAAACGCCGATCACCTGGCGGATATCGCGCATGTGTTTGGTGAACCGGCCTTCCAGGCCGCAGATCAGGGCGTCCACTTCGCCGCGGCGCACGGCAATGGCTGAGATGACCGTCTGGTTTGTCCGCAACACGGTTCTTGCCGCCGTTGGCGGCATACCCAAGCGGCCGACACACTCCAGATATTCATCGACATAATCGCGGTAGCGTGGATCGTCCTGCGGGTTCACAAATTCAAAATCCACATCCGGACGGATCTTCAGACCGAACCGTTCGCAGCGGGCTGTCAGAACGTCCGGACGACCGACCAGAACCGGTTTGGCAATGCCATCTTCAATCAGCACCTGCGCGGCGCGAAGTACCCGTTCGTCTTCGCCTTCCGCGTAGATGATCTTTTTCGGATCCTTGGCTGCGTTTTGGATGATCGGCTTCATGATCAGGCCGGAGCGGAAGACGAACCGGTTCAGCCGGTCCTGATACGCGTCGAAATCCTCGATCGGCCGGGTCGCAACACCGGTATCCATCGCAGCTTTGGCGACCGCGGGCGCGATCCGCAGGATCAAGCGCTGGTCGAACGGCGACGGGATCAGGTAGTTCGGGCCAAAGGTCTCGGTCTTGCCGCCATAGGCTCGTGCAGCGACATCCGATGGTTCTTCCTGGGCGAGGCCCGCGATTGCCTCGACGGCCGCGCGCTTCATTTCCTCGTTGATGGTGGTTGCACCCACATCGAGCGCGCCGCGGAAGATATATGGGAAACACAGGACGTTGTTGACCTGGTTCGGGTAGTCGGAGCGGCCGGTGCACATGACGACATCGTCGCGCACTGCCATGGCGTCTTCCGGCATAATTTCAGGGTTCGGATTGGCAAGCGCCAGGATCAACGGGCCCTTGCCCATCCGTTCGACCATGTCGGGTTTCAAAACACCGGAAGCCGACAGCCCTAGGAACACGTCCGCGCCGTCGATCACTTCGCCAAGTGTCCGCTTGTCGGTCTCTTGTGCAAACACCGCTTTCCACTGGTCCATCAAAGCTTGGCGCCCCTGGTAGACCACACCTTCGATGTCGGTGACCCAGATGTTTTCGCGCTTGGCACCGAGCGAGACCAGCATGTTCAGGCAGGCAAGGGACGCTGCCCCCGCGCCAGATGCGACAATCTTGGCGTCTTCGATTTTCTTGCCGGCGAGTTGCAGACCGTTGCGCACAGCCGCCCCGGCGATGATTGCGGTGCCATGCTGATCGTCATGGAAGACCGGGATGTTCATGCGGTCGCGCAAGGCGGCTTCGATCATGAAGCATTCCGGCGCCTTGATGTCTTCCAGATTGATGCCGCCGAAGGTCGGCTCAAGCGCGGCCACCGCATCAACGAACTTGTCGACATCCAGCTGATCGACCTCGATGTCGAACACGTCTATACCAGCAAATTTCTTGAAGAGGACCGCCTTCCCTTCCATCACCGGTTTTGAGGCGAGCGGTCCGATGTTACCAAGCCCGAGCACCGCGGTGCCGTTGGAGATGACGGCAACCAGATTGCCGCGGGCGGTATAGTTGGCCGCTTTTGACGGATCGTCGGCAATTTCAAGACAGGGCGCTGCAACGCCTGGCGAATAGGCGAGCGCCAGGTCGCGCTGGTTGCCGAGCGGTTTGGTCGCCTGGATTTCCAGCTTGCCGGGCTTTGGATGCTCGTGAAAGAACAGGGCGGCTTCGGTCAGGTCGCTTTCTGTTTTGTTATTATCGCTCATGACGTTCTTGTCTCCCTACCACTTCTCGTAGTCACCTGAAACTGTAGTTCGTCTGAATTTCCAGCGTGTTCTGAACGAACTACAGGTTCAAAGAGGTGACTAGCAAATTTTGTATCCGGTGTGGTTTCCGGAATTGAAATTTGTGCCCGTACTCGGTGCAAATATCAGACAAATTTCAATTCCACCACACTCGGTCATTGATCTGGTGCGTCTGTTGAAGCCGGCGATCCGATCCTGACCTTCGAAATTTCATGAATTGTCCTCGACCTTTACCCGGCGCGATGCAAAATGAGAACCCGTAACAACCCAAACAGCACGGCAGCGTTCAAAATATGCCACAGGAAATGCGTGCCGAGGGCCAGCTGACTGCATACCGGACCGTCCAGCGTCCGGAAAGTCAGCGAAACGGTAAACAGTATCCCGATGAGAAGCACTTGTTTGGCAAGCGCTTTGTCGTGCTGATAAAAGAACCCGCCCACAACGAAAATTGCTAGAAGTGCGGGAAGGTATCCGGCAGACGACCCGATCAGCGGCGCCCAAACCTCGCCCACCATCGGTGAGAGCACGAAAAAGCCGATCACGATCGACACACTGATCACCCAATGGAGGTTGAGGAAGCGCCGGAGCGCGAACAGCAAGAACCCGTGGATGAAGACAACGATCGGAATGACATCAGCCAGAAGCGCCCACCGTGTCGCGAATGTGTGGAACAGAAACGACCCGATCCCGGTCGCAAGCACGACACAAATCAGAAACAGCGCGGCCCAATCATCCGGCGTCTTGCGCCGCCACAAGAGATAAGCTGCGAGAGCCGCCACAACAAAGGCGGCGTTGGTGATGGCGTTGATAGGTTCTGACCAGAATTCGGGACCGAGGCGTTCACAATAATTGTTGAGCTGATCCGTCAAATCCATCCTGCGCTGTCCCTTTGCTGCTTTTGATTCTGAACCTTATTACAGAGCGGGTGTGACAGTCTTCGAAATCAAGGCACCAAGACGGGAAATGCCCTCGGTGATCTTCTCCGGAGTGGTCGCTGAAAAGCTGAGACGCAAGGTGTTGCCACCGCTTCCATCTGCGAAAAACGCCTTGCCCGGAACAAAGGCGATCTTGGACGTTTCGACAGCTTGTTTGAGCAGCTCTGCCGCGTCCGTGCCTTCCGGCAGCTCGACCCAGACGAACATGCCGCCCTCAGGCCGGGTCCACCGGGTCCCCTCCGGCATATGGGTTTCAAGTGCGGCCAACATGGCGTCGCGGCGTTCCCGGTAGGCAGCGCGCACCTTGTCGACCTGCGCGTCAAAGACGGTTTCCGCAACGCGTGCCATGGCTTCCTGATTAAGGCTTGACGAGTGCAGATCGCCTGCCTGCTTCAAGAGCACCAGACGGGAGATCACATCTTTTGCAGCACAAACCCAGCCAAGCCGCAGGCCCGGAGACAGCGTCTTTGAGAAGCTGCCGCAATAGAGCGTCCGAGTGTTTTCAATGCCGCCGGACCGGGCACAGTCGAGCGCGAGTACGGCAGGGACCGGCGTGCCGTCATACCGCAGGCTCTGATACGCGCCATCCTCGATGACGGCGCAATCCAATTCGTCGGCAAGTCCCAGCAACCGCTGGCGGCCCGCTTTATCAAGCGTTTCCCCCGTCGGGTTGGCAAAGTCCGGCGACAGATACGCAAACTTGACCTTGCCACCGCGCTCTTCGGCTGTTGCCCGGTAATCTTCTGCGGACCGGTTGGTCATCGGGTCAAGCCGGTCGTAATTCGGCTCGTAGGCATTGAAGGCCTGCAAGGCCCCCAGATAGGTCGGCCAGCCAACCAGGGCAGTGTCATTCGCAGACAAGAACAGTTTTCCGAGGAAATCGAGCGCCTGCTGCGAACCCGAAGTGATCAGGATGTTTTCCGGGCCGCATGAAACGCCAAGTTTTGCCATTTCTCCAACCAGCCACCGTCGGAGCCGCAGACTGCCCTCGCTTACCGAATACTGCAGACCGGCAGCCGCCCCATCGCCGCTGAGCGCATCCGCATAGGCCGCGCGGAAGGCGTCCGCCGGAAACAGCGCCGGGTCGGGAATGCCGCCGGCAAAGGAGATGATATCCGGCTGGTCCAGGAGTTTCAGAAGCTCGCGGATTTCAGATGCACTCATTCGCTTTGCGCGCGTCGCCAATACGGCGTCCCAGGTCATCATGCTTGGCTCATTCGGTTTCTTGTGACGTTGATTAATTAAGTCAATAATACTGACCTATTTTGAATGCAAGTGTCTTAATCTTGTTATTTTTTGTAATTTTATTTCCCTCTTTAATCAGCAAGTACTGGTTCTTGTAGATCTGGAATAAGCTCCGGCCCCGAACTCCGCGCCCTTTCCGATCCCTTCGCCAGACCGAAAAGCGAGTAGGCCCCGGGTCTCACAAGTTCGCCCGGGGTGACGTCGGGGTTGCTGAGCTGCTTAACTTCTACCAAAGATGGAGGATGTATTACGTTTACATCCTTGCAAGCCGATTGAACGGAACGCTTTATGTCGGCGTTACCAACGATCTCGCACGGCGTGTTTTTGAACACAAATAGGGAACTGGCTCCGGCTTCACCACTAAACACGCCGTGACGAGGCTCGTATATGCTGCGCAGTTCGAAAGCATCAACGAGGCAATCGCCCAGGAAAAGCGCCTGAAGAAATGGCGACGGGCTTGGAAAATTCAGCTGATTGAAACAGAAAACCCCGGATGGAAAGACCTCTTGGACGATTCCTTAATGGTCACCCCGGGCGAACGCAGTGAAGACCCGGGGCCTACTCGCTGATCATCTTGTTCCAGCCGATGTAAAATCCGTGACGGCGGGACGCAGCCGGTCCGTTCCTCTGGCACAGGCTTCGGTAATCACTTATGTCTCTAGTCAAACAGGAGCCTAAAATGTCCCGTCTTGATGAAAGCCGTCCATTCATTCCGTTGAACATTGCCGTGCTGACCGTGTCCGACACGCGGAAGCCGGAGGACGACAGGTCCGGCAACACGCTTGTGGATCGGTTGGAAAAGGCGGGGCACACGCTGGCCGACCGCAAGATCGTTCAAGACGACGTGCCTGCGATCCAGGCGATTGCCAAGGACTGGATTTCAAGGGACGGCGTCGACGTGATCATCTCCACCGGCGGCACCGGCTTTACGGGCCGGGACGTTACGCCTGAGGCGATGGAACCGCTCTTTGAAAAGAAAATGGACGGGTTCTCAGAGGTCTTTCACCGGATTTCCTATGACAAGATCGGCACGTCCACCATCCAGTCCCGGGCAACCGGCGGCGTTGCAGGCGCTACCTATATCTTCGTCCTGCCCGGCTCGCCCGGCGCCTGCAAGGACGCCTGGGACGGTATCTTGAAGTGGCAGCTCGATTACCGCCACATGCCCTGCAATTTCGTGGAAATCATGCCGCGGCTCGACGAGCACCTGAAACGCGGGAAACTGCAGGAAGCTTAAGACCGCGACCGCGACTGCGACTGAAGTGCCGTTCTCAAGACAATTCGGCGAAGATCCCCGATCTGGGGGCGTGATCGTCCGGAGGTCCCGGCTCAAGGCCGGGACTGCAGCTGGTTTCAAGAAACAAGAATTCGCCCTTTGTCCACTCGGCCGCTCCTGCGCTGGCAGCGGCGCAGCAATCACCGCTGCCAGCGCGGAACAAAACCGCAAGGCCCCAGAATACTGGATCCCTGCCTGCGCAGGGATGGCCAAGCTAGTTACCTTTGGGCTGTAACGGTTAGCGCTTTCCAGCGGAAGCCAAACGGATGTGACTTTGGGTTTCCGCCACTTCAGGAAGAGCACGTATCTGATCCAGGGTCTGATCAAGGATCTTCAGTGAGCGGACTCGCAGCTCGGCGACCAAATCAAACGCACCGCTGAGCGTATGAATGTCGGTGATCGCATCGATCCGCCGGAGCGCGGCTTGCGTTGCCCGGCCATCGTCCGCCTTCAGCCGGATCAATGTGAAGGCGCTGATCTGGTGGTCTTCTTCCGACTGTCCGAGCTCAACGGTGAACCGGTGTATGACCTTCTGGTGCAAGAGACGGTCAATCCGGTTCTGCACTGTGCCCCGCGATACTTGAAGTGCTGCCGCCAAATCCGTGACAGAAGCACGGGCATCGCGCGTTAAGAGATGAAGCAGGCGGTGATCCAAGTCATCCATGATTACTTCTCATTTATTGTCTTCGGCCAGCATCAATGGCCCGTCCATGTGCTATCCCGGACGCAGTGCAACGGAGATCCGGGACCAGGGTCGAAACGAAACCGGCCCCGGCTCGTGGCCGGGGCGGGGCCTCGTCTCCAGTTACCATTTTGTCATTATACTCTCGTTTTGTAAGAATTTTTGACATTTTGATTGACACGGACTCACGGCTTAATGCGATCCAACAGCTTCCTAGCGGGAAGCGGAGTGTTGATTGCTGTGGTGACTGAGCCGGCCCAGCCTTGGGGCCAGTCATCAGCCAAGGGGGAAATTTATGAAGAAAATAGCAGTGCTCGGATTGGGCAAGGTCGGAGCGCTCGCCGCCCGCCTTTTACACGACTCCGGCTTCGAGGTTCACGCATATGACCAGCATGCGCCCCGCGAAGACCTGCCGTTTTCTTTACAGTCTGCAGACTTGAAGGCCTATGATGGCCTGCTGCAGATGTTCAAGGGCGTCGATGCCGTCCTCTCCTGCCTGCCCTATCAGCTCAATGTCGGCGTGGCGACCGCAGCCCATGCGACCGGGATCCATTATTTTGATCTGACGGAGGATGTGCCGACCACCAAGGCGATCATCGAGATGAGCGAAACCGCCAAGGGTCTCATGGCCCCGCAATGCGGTCTGGCGCCCGGGTTTGTTGGCATCGTTGGCGCCAAACAAATCGGCGACTTCGATGACTGCCGGTCCTGCCGGATGCGTGTCGGCGCGCTGCCGCAAAACCCGACCGGGCTAATGGGCTATGCCTTCAACTGGTCCCCGGACGGCGTCGTCAACGAGTATCTCAACGACTGTGAGGTGATCGAGGACGGCGTGCGCAAGTGGGTCTCCCCGATGGAGTGGCTGGAAACGATCTACATCGACGGCATGAAGCTGGAGGCGTTCACCACCTCCGGCGGACTTGGCACCATGTGCGAGACCTATTTGGGCAAGGTCGCCAACATCGACTACAAGACCATGCGCTATCCCGGTCACGCCGAATTGATGAACTTCTTCTTCCACGAGCTCCTCATGCGTGAGCGCCGTCAGGAAGCCGGGGAAATTCTGGTGCACGCCAAACCACCGACCGACAATGATGTCGTCTATGTGCATGTGGCGTCCGAAGGCACCATCGACGACCGTCCCCGCCGGGAGGAGTTCGTGCGGGCTTACAAGCCGATTGAGATCGGCGGCCAGATGCGCACGGCGATTGCCTGGACCACATCAGCCTCCGTTGTCGCGGTCATCGAGATGGTACGGGACGGCGCCTTGCCGGCAAACGGTTTCCTGAAGCAGGAGGACATTCCGCTGGACGCGTTTCTGAAGACCCGCACAGGTTCGCTCTACGCAGCGTAAGTCCCTTTCCCCAGGCCAAAGCCCTTCTTCAACCTGGCCGCCCCTGCGTAGGCAGGGGCCCAGTAATCACCACCGCCAGCGCAGAAAAAGGCTTAGGCCACAGAATAGTGGATCCCTGCTTTCGCAGGGATGGCACCATTTGTCTGCTTTCTGCTGTGTTAGGAAACCTTGCTTCACTGTAATTAGAACTGCAACGCGATCGAGGTGCCTTCCCGGACGAAGCAACGCGGAGATCCGGGATCAAACACGAAGCATCTTCGGTCCCGGCTCGGCACCGGTATTACGGTGGGACTCGCAAGTCTGAAGCGAACTGCACTTACGGTCGATTACCCGTGCAGCTTGACCGCAAGGCTTGTTGGAACACGAAGGGCGCCAACGGCAAAACGCGCCAGAGCCTGGCGCAGGCCGGTGGCATAGCCAGCTGCGCCCGGCTCACCCGCAGATACGGCTGCCGCGCGCAAAAACACCATACGGCTGCGACCGATGCGTTTTGCAAGGTCCAGATCTTCCATTTCCGGCAACGGCCGGTGGCCACCGAGTTTTTCGTAGAACTGGCGGGAGATCAGAAGGCCCTGATTGCCGTAGGGCATGCCAAGCAGCTGGCTGCGCACAGAAGCTGCCTTTTCCGACAATCTGGGACCAAGCCCGAAAGCCTCGTAGCGCAAGCGGAAGGCTGCAGCCGTCTTTGGCCCTTTCGGGGTGCGCCCCGCCCGCTCGATGAACGCCTGCGCTTCATGGTGCCAACCGCTTTCCAGAAGAGTTTCAGGCTGCAGGAACAACAGCCAGTCGCCGCGTTTGGCGACACTTGCGCCATGCGCGAGACGCTCGCTGCGCGGCCCTTTTCGGGTCACAAACGTGCAGCCTGCCGCATCGGCGACCATCGCCGTGTTATCGGTCGACCCGCCGTCCACAACGACAACTTCCCGAACAACACCCTCGGCGGCGGCCGGCACCAAGGCAGCCAGTGCGTGAACAAGGTCGAGTTCTGCGTTTTCAGTCGGAATTATGACACTAATCATGACCCTTTCTATGACATGAAATTTTCGAAAGTGCGAGAGAAGGGGCTTGCTCGGCGCCGGATTCTAGATAATGTTCTCGTATTGTTCTCATAAAGAGTCGGCAGTCTATGACACTTGCACCCCCTATTTCTTCTGCTTCTGCTCAATTGGCGCCCGATACGGCGGATCTGAGCCATTTGGCAGCCGACCGGCGCCGGGGACGTGCGGCCGCAACGAACCGCTCGGGGCGGTTTGAACCCTTATCGAAAGAAGCCTTTGACGACGGCTGGGACAGTCTGGATCAATTGCCGCCTCTCAAGACAGAGGTGCAGGAAGAACGGGCGCGGACGATCATCACCCGCAATGAGTCACCGGACATTTCCTTCGATCGCTCGATCAATCCTTACCGCGGCTGCGAGCATGGCTGCATCTATTGTTTTGCAAGGCCCAGCCATGCCTTCATGGGGCTTTCGCCGGGCCTCGATTTTGAAACCCGGCTTTTTGCCAAACCCAACGCCGCAGCGCTTCTTGAGCGGGAGCTCTCCAAGCCGGGGTATCAGCCCAAGGTCATCGCCATCGGCACCAACACCGATCCCTACCAGCCGATGGAACGTAGCTACAAGCTGATGCGGGAGATCCTGGACGTGCTGGAGGCCTGCGGCCACCCTGTCGCCATCGTCACCAAATCAGCGCTCGTGACACGGGACATCGACATTCTGTCGCGGATGGCCGAGCGCAATCTGGTCAAGGTGGCCTTGTCGATTACGACGCTCGACAAAAAGCTGTGCCGCGCCATGGAACCCCGCGCATCCGCGCCGCACAAGCGTCTTGCAGCGGTCAAATCCTTGAGCGAGGCTGGCATTCCTACCTCCGTCATGATGGCCCCTATCATTCCTGCGCTGACGGACAGTGAAATTGAGACACTTTTGGAGGCAGCGGCAGAGCACGGTGCGAGCGAAGCGGCCTTTATTCTGCTGCGCCTGCCTCTGGAAGTGTCGGAACTCTTTCGCGACTGGCTTTTGCGGGAACGCCCGGACCGCTACCGCCACGTGATGAACCTGATCCGCTCCATGCGCGGCGGCAAGGACTATGACGCCAAATGGGGCGAGCGCATGCGCGGGCGTGGCCCCTATGCCGACCAGATTACCAAACGCTTCTCGTTGGCGGCCAAAAGATTGGGCCTGAATTTGCGCAGGAAAAAGCTGTCCACCGAGCATTTTATCCAGCCGCAAAAAGGTGGCGTGCAACTGGACTTGTTCTGAGCGGATAAAAGGAGGCCCAGCTCTCTGCTGTCATCCCGGCCTCCGAGCCGGGATCTACTCGCCGCTCCACGCGCCGCTGCTTCGGTAGACTCTTTCAGATGCTCTAGAAACGATTGGATCCCCGATCTCCGCATTGCTGCGTCGGGGATTGTTTCTGATCAGTACTGTATTGATGAGGGCGGTCATCTGGCTGACCAAGCGCCAGATGACCAGTGGCAGGCGACCGTTCGGGGATGGGGCTTTGCGCCCGTCGTCATCAAGGCTCCCTGCCG
>NZ_JAGHRJ010000019.1 GCF_017743865.1 Labrenzia sp. R4_2 | reverse complement strand
TGCCGCCAATCAGCGGCCCGTCGCAACGCCCGTTCAGGCCCGGGACATTCTCGGCCTTCCGCAACACGCTTGAACCTTTAGACTGGAGACCCTTGATGTCTGATGCAGAACTCGCCGCCGATGCCGCCGCCCGTGAGGCCGCCAGGGCGATGCAGCTTGAAAACCCACGAAACGAGCGCGCGAATATGGTGGTATCGAAAAAACCACTGAGGTGGGGCTAATAGATTCTGGATTTCCCACGAATAAAAATCTTATCAAAAATGCTCTTATTAGGTATGCCACTTATGTAACGCGCAAGAACACTTGGCACTAAGGCAATATCCGGGATTAAGTGGGAATACCTGGTAATTGGCGGAATTGAGCCATTTTGGCAGAACAATCATGAAAACGGCCGCGCAAGTTCATTTGGCACAAAACGACTGTAGGTCGGAGGTCCATTTTGCGCCACATGAAATTACCTAATCAAAACAGCGATGGCGCAAATTCATGATGGGAACCAATGCGCAATCTCTGGCGAGAGTTCGCACCACAGTGTTTTCAGCGGATTTCTGCTGGTTTTGCTACTGGAGCTCCCACATTCAGCGGCTGAGGTGGGAACTCATGGAACGAAAAATTCTACAACACACACTATGCGTTTTTCTGAGCAGAAACTGGTTCTTTCCGCTTTGTGCCGTTTGCTGATTGATCGTTTTGTATAAAGAACATCCAAACCCCAGTTAGTAATAAAAAAATGGCTCCCGAACCTTATAATCTTTACCTAGCATCCATTTTCTTGTTTAATGTATTGATGTATTAAAAAATTTTTGCATTTTTAATAAAAAATATTTTGCATAGTATTGATAGGGTTCTCGCGATTAAATAATTATACTTCCGTTTATACATCTGGCAATGAAATACATTGTATGCCCCCCCCAAGAAGACGCAGCTTCACTCTGTTAAAAGCTGGCATCCTTCCGCTGCCCGCGATATACATACCTACACATTGTCAGTAATACATATTTTCAAAAATGAGGTTTCGTTATGGCGTATATTGTTTTCCGCTCGGCTGCGCAAAGGGATCGCTACCCTGACGGGCAGAGAATTGCTTACGATGGAGAGCTGAGAACTGTAGACGGCGAGAATGTGGTAAGAATAAATGGAATTGATTACCCTGTACTAAATGAGATATTTCCGACCTCTATTGCCGTGAACGAAATGCCGATCGCACTTCTAACTGGCGTTGTGCATGCTGCAGTTGTTTCTACCGCGGCAGGCCTAGGCCTTTTCAGCGATTTTTCCGAAATTTATATGTACAATCTCAGTACGGGAGTGGTGTTTGATGGCGGCGATACAACCCCGCTCGTTATACTGGGCGACGATGCCAATAACAGTCTATTTGGCGATGGGAGTGACAACACCATTACAGGTGGTGGCGGGAACGACACAATAGACGGTGCAGCCGGAACTGACACTGCAGTATTCTCTGGCGCTCGCTCAGATTACGTTATTTTCACAAGCACTATTGGCACCGTGATTGTTTCGGACGCGATTGCAAACCGCGACGGAAAGGATAGTTTGCAGAACGTCGAAGAATTGTCCTTCGGAGGGACCTCAATTCAAGTCGACCTAGCGTTAGTCGAACCATCAGACGCAGACAATTCTGCCTATGAAATATATAGATTTTTCAATGAGGTAACTGGCGCCCACTTTTTCACAACCAGCGTTGCCGAACGCAACTCGATTATCGAAAACCTGCCTGATCTTAGTTTCGAAGGAAATTCTTTTGATTCAAACGCCACACAGTCTAATGGTGGATCGGCTGTGTTTCGCTTCTTTAACACGCTGAACAGCACACATTTTTATACCGCAGACGCGAATGAGGCACAGAGTATCCGAGATAGTCTTAGTCACTTTAGAGACGAGGGTATCTCCTACTATGCTCATGTTGATGACTCATTTGGAGGTACCGAGCTCTATCGTTTTTACAACACTCAAAGCGGTAGTCATTTCTATACAGTGAATGAGGCAGAGCGCGATTCAATCATAAACACGCTTGGTCATTTCACCTACGAGGGGGTCGCTTTTTATGTGTATGGAGCGTGATCTAAAGTGAACGACCAGCCCTTTTTTGGGCTGGTCAAAGAAGCTGTTTGGGCCTTAACACTATGGCTTCATGCAAAATCAACGTAGTAGGCTACACCTTCATAGTTGTAGTGACCAAGTGTGTTTATGATACTGTCGCGTTCATCTGCTGAAGTTGTGAAAAAATGAGTGCCGTTGTCTGTATTAAAGAAGCGGTAAAGCGCAACATTTGAACCATTTTCGCTTTCGTACGCGTAGTAGCTTATGCCTTCGTAAGCGAAATTAGACAAATTTGTTTCAATGTACTCATATTCTTCTTGGCTTGCTGTGTAAAAGTGCGTGCCTGTCTCAGAATTGAAAAATCTGTGAACCGCAGCGCCTCCATTGTCTACAGTCGCATTTGATCCAAAAACATTTCCTTCATATTGGTATTGAGGGAAGACTTGTAAGACTTGATCTCTTTCGGTGGCACTTGATGTATAAAAATGGCTCCCGGTTTCAGTATTAAAGAATCTATAAACCTCAAATTCTGTGGAGATTGATCCATCATCAATAAGCGTTCCAGTAGAGTTGTATGCTTCTTCAATATACCCGGTTCTGTTTGAGTAGTCCTCGTAAATTATGCTCGAACTCACAACCAAAACATCTGCTCTTTGTTGATCGAACGCTGTTACAGTCTGTTCGACCGTGTCAAGAACAACTGGCTCGTATGTAACGCCTAATTCTATCAGTTTTCTGGATACGAAGTCGGCAATATCGCTGTCGTTTGCATAAGCTATAGAGGCCCCATCAAGGCCACTCAGCGTTGTTGGGCCCAAGTCATTTTTCCATATGAAATAATACACTATGCATTCTCCATCTTATTGAAAGTTATGAATTTTTCTGAGTCAAACTCTTTGGGTTACCGACTATAGATTTGTAGGTATCAACCCGGCACGTCAATTGTTATTCGGGAAATTCGATCTCTATAACCGAATACGCGTATGACTATATACGTTCCACCCACTCCATGGGTTGATAAGACGTGATTGATGTATTTATCGTAATAGCTTTCAATCTGAAAAATTGAAGGTCTAATTTGGGCGCGCATAGAACGTTTAGAAAAGACTGGGTCGAACCCATCGTACTCGTGATCTGCCCCACCTGAGTGGTCCATTTTGATTGTTAGTGCACGACTGGGCTTTGGTCCATCTGGACGATGGTCTCCGGTGCCGGTGGTCGGTAGCTCAATGCGCTGTGCGGGCGCTTGGTATTGTA
>NZ_JAGHRJ010000018.1:0-2500 GCF_017743865.1 Labrenzia sp. R4_2 | reverse complement strand
GCACTTTAAGTGCATGCGGTAGCGGAGCGTTCTGTAAGTCTGCGAAGGGAGACCCGCGAGGGCTCCTGGAGATATCAGAAGTGCGAATGCTGACATGAGTAACGATAAAGGGAGTGAGAGACTCCCTCGCCGAAAGTCCAAGGGTTCCTGCTCAACGCTAATCGGAGCAGGGTTAGTCGGCCCCTAAGGCGAGGCCGAAAGGCGTAGTCGATGGGAAACAGGTTAATATTCCTGTACTTGGTGGTAGTGACGGATGCCGTGTGTTGTATCTCCTTATTGGATTGGGGGTGCAGCGAAGGTGTTCCAGGAAATAGCTCCACCGTATAAACCGTACCCGAAACCGACACAGGTGGACTGGTAGAGAATACCAAGGCGCTTGAGAGAACTATGCTGAAGGAACTCGGCAAAATGCTCCCGTAAGTTCGCGAGAAGGGAGACCTGTACTTGGGCAACCAGGTATAGGTGGCACAGAAATGGGGGTGGCGACTGTTTATCAAAAACACAGGGCTCTGCGAAGTCGCAAGACGACGTATAGGGTCTGACGCCTGCCCGGTGCTGGAAGGTTAAGAGGAGGTGTGCAAGCACCGAATTGAAGCCCCAGTAAACGGCGGCCGTAACTATAACGGTCCTAAGGTAGCGAAATTCCTTGTCGGGTAAGTTCCGACCTGCACGAATGGCGTAACGACTTCCCCGCTGTCTCCAGCATAGACTCAGTGAAATTGAATTCCCCGTGAAGATGCGGGGTTCCTGCGGTCAGACGGAAAGACCCCGTGCACCTTTACTACAGCTTCACACTGGTATTCGTAATGACATGTGTAGGATAGGTGGTAGACGTTGAAGCATTTGCGCCAGCAGATGTGGAGTCATCCTTGAAATACCACCCTTGTCCTTATGGATATCTAACCGCGGCGCAACAACGTCCGGGACCGTGTGTGGCGGGTAGTTTGACTGGGGCGGTCGCCTCCCAAATGGTAACGGAGGCGCGCGAAGGTGGGCTCAGAGCGGTCGGAAATCGCTCGTTGAGTGCAATGGCATAAGCCTGCCTGACTGCGAGACTGACAAGTCGAGCAGAGTCGAAAGACGGCCATAGTGATCCGGTGGTCCCTCGTGGAAGGGCCATCGCTCAACGGATAAAAGGTACGCCGGGGATAACAGGCTGATGATGCCCAAGAGTCCATATCGACGGCATTGTTTGGCACCTCGATGTCGACTCATCACATCCTGGGGCTGGAGCAGGTCCCAAGGGTTTGGCTGTTCGCCAATTAAAGTGGTACGTGAGTTGGGTTCAGAACGTCGCGAGACAGTTCGGTCCCTATCTGCCGTGGGTGTAGGAGAATTGAGAGGATCTGTCCCTAGTACGAGAGGACCGGGATGGACGTACCTCTGGTGGACCTGTTGTGGCGCCAGCCGCATTGCAGGGTAGCTATGTACGGACGGGATAACCGCTGAAAGCATCTAAGCGGGAAACCCACCTCAAAACCAGTTCTCCCTGAAGAGCCGTGGAAGACCACCACGTCGATAGGAAGCGTGTGGAAGTGCAGCAATGCATGAAGCTTAGCTTTACTAATAGCTCGTTCGGCTTGATCCTCTCATTAGTCAATGTTCATCTTTTAAAAGCCCCTACTGGGGCTTTGTAAAAGATTAGATGGTTTGCGCTCACGCTTGAGCGCGCCTGTGGCGCTAAGCTCCGCGGGGGCGCGCAAAAGTGCGCGGCGGCCACTTGGCCTTGCGAAGCCGGAAGGCTTCGGTAAGTGCTCTAATCAACTTCAAAATAAGACCAGTTTAGATTCTCAAGGGAAATGACATCGAACCGAAAGGTTCGCAAGCGCAACGCGCGCCGGCCGGTCAGGCCGCGTTCCCGCAGGCCAGCGCAGTTATGCGCGGTGCGGCCGTGAGGGCTAAACAACAAGACCAGTTTTACATCCAAATTGCCCTTCGCCGGCCTGGTGGCTCTAGCGGGGAGCCCCCACCCGATCCCATCCCGAACTCGGCCGTGAAACTCCCCAGCGCTAATGGTACTGCATCTTAAGGTGTGGGAGAGTAGGTCGCTGCCAGGCCTGCAAAGCGCAATTTGGAAACTTCAGTGCACTATCGGCTAAAGCCTACTTGAGTGCATCTCTTCCAAAAATGTGCGACCGCCCTTCGGGCACCTTCAGCACATATCTGACTGCCAATACGCAGACGATGAAACAAACACCAGCACCAAAAAGCTCAAGAGCAACCGGTGCCGGCACCGTGGAGCAGCCTACCGCGACGCCCGCAAGGCCGAAGGCCTGAGGACGCGCTAAACAAAATGAACCGGGCTTGCACAAAGCCTCTCAGTCAGGCAAAGAACCACGGATTAAAAAAATAACGCGGGATGGAGCAGCCCGGTAGCTCGTCAGGCTCATAACCTGAAGGTCGCAGGTTCAAATCCTGCTCCCGCAACCAATAAAAACAGCCGCCTTTTGGGCGGCTTTTTTGTTGGAAGAGGTCGCTGATTTTGACCTGACGGGGTCCC
>NZ_JAGHRJ010000017.1 GCF_017743865.1 Labrenzia sp. R4_2 | reverse complement strand
CATGGAGTTTGCGGGTCAGGACCTCCATGACTTCCTTGAGCCGTTGATCCGAGGCGTTCTTGTTCCGGCCGGTGACAACTTCGGCGGAGTTTTCTTCGGTGAAATAACCAAGCTCGTGCGCTTCCATCACGGCCTCCTTACTTCGCGAGAATAGATTTCAAGACACGGCGGAGTTCGCCGGCCGGATCATCAGCCATGCCGGATGACCGCCAAGCCACATGCTGATCCGGGCGGACCAGAACACAGCCTCGATCCGTGATTTCGTTGGCACGCGCCCAATCTCCCGTATGGTCGACATACTTGCGGCGCGGCCCAATGACATGGACGGCGATATCGAGGCCGAGTTCTTTTCCTACCGTCGCCGCCGCATCGTCCCATGCTTCGCCGCCGATCGCCGTAAAGATTGTGAATCGGCCGCCGCCGCAGAGATCAAGCGTCGAAAACTTGTCGCCTGTTGCGTGATCGAACAGCCAGCAATGCGGGATCCGGGCGCCGGGCCAAGTGGTAGCGTGGTAGTGCAGCTCTTGATCGCGATCAAAGGCCGGCTCGGGCTGACCGTCGGTCACGATCGCGTCGGATTTGTAGCGCTGGTTCATTTCAACGCCGTGCGCATCAAATTCGTACTTCTTGAAAGCTATCGCCTTCCGAATGGCCTCGCGCTGGGCTTCCGCCTCGTCGGTGCTGTCGCAGCGCGCAATGAGGTTCTTTTGCATCACCTCAGGATCGACGCCCTCGCCCATGCCGAGCGCTTCGAAGATCGGGCCGAATTCGCCAATCGATTGATTGGCGCGGGTGACGATCTGCTTGGCGACCGGGGCCCGTTCCACACTGTAGCTGTCTAGCAGAGCTTCGCCCGCCTGCCCCTTCAAGACAGCGGCCAATTTCCAGGCGAGATTGAAGCTATCCTGAATGGATGTATTGGAGCCAAGACCGTTTGACGGCGGGTGGCGGTGGGCCGCGTCACCCATGATAAACACCCGGTCCTTCTGCATGTGGGTCGCGTACATGTTGTTGACGGTCCAGGTGTTTGCCGAGATCAGTTCGATTTCGAGCTCCGGATCGCCAACCAGCTGGCGGGCAACGTCTGTTGCCATGGCTGCATCCACTTCCGGCGCCGGATGGTTGATATCGTAGCCCCAGACAATCAGCCACTCGTTCCACGGACGGACCATCCGGACGAGACCCATTCCGATCCCGCCGACATCGGCGCCGGGCTGCATGACCCAGTAGAGAACGGACGGCCTGTGGGCGACGTATTTGGAAAGGTCCGCGCGGAACAGGATGTTCATCGACCCGCCGACACCCATCTTGCCCTCAAACGGTAATCTGGCTTGTTCGGCGACCAGCGAATTGCCGCCGTCAGCACCCACGAGATACTTGGAGCGGATCATGAATTCCTTGCCCGAAAGCCGGTCCAGACAGGTGCTTGTGACGCCCTCAGCGTCCTGCTCATGAGACAGGTACTGCGCCGACATCCGAGCCTGTGTACCGCGGGAGCAAGCGGTTTTGAAGAGGAGCGGTTCCATGAACGTCTGTGGCAGGTCGTTCATCATCGTGGGTGATGCCATTAGATGCTCGGCCTTGGACAGCGGATGGTTGCCCCAGCTTTTCATGCGGCCGATTTCTTCGCCCGCAAGGCTTTCGCAGAAGACGTTTTCGCCCATCAATTCCTGATGGGCTGCAAAGAGATACGCCTCATCTTCCACGTCGCGTCCGAGATCACGCAGGACTTCCATGGTGCGCTGGTTGGTGATGTGGGCGCGTGGTGTGTTGGCAAGCCAGCGGTACCGGTTCACGGCCATGTTTTCGATGCCGTAGGTGGACAGCAGTGCGGCGGTTGCTGAGCCGGCCGGTCCGGTGCCGATGATCAGGACGTCTGTAGTGTAATCAGCCATGAGGCCCTCCCTTTGATGACTTTTTCAGCGGGCCGCCAGTCAACCTGCGGCGAATGGGAAAGAGTTCGATGCCGGTGCGGTCCGTGAAGAGGCCCCAAAGACCTCGCGGGGCAAACAGCATGATCAGGATGCCGAGAAGGCCGAGCACCAGGAGATACCAAGAGCCGTAGCCGGACAGCGTGTTTTGAAGCGCGAAGAACACGAGCACACCGATGATCGGACCCTCGATGGTGCCGATGCCCCCAATCACAACGATGAAGATGACGTAGGCGGTCCAATCGAGAACAGAAAAGGCGGCATCCGGAGATATGCGCGCCTTCTGGACATAGATTAGCGCACCGGCCAGACCGGTGATGAAGGCCGTGCTTAGGTAAACGATGGCCTTGATCCGTTGCGCGTCCACCCCGACTGACCGGGCTGCATTTTGATTGTCGCGTACAGCGGCCAGACCCAGACCCTGGCGGGATCGCAGCAGCCAATAGACCACGCCAATGGTTGCAACAGCCAAAGCCAACGCAAGCCAATAGGTCACAACATCAGCGGCGGCTGAGGTCTTGAACCCGAAAGTGTCTTTCAGAAACTCGATGCCGAACATTTCGCGTGAGGCGCTGCGTGGAAGCGATGTGCCGGTACCGCCGCCGAGCATCTTCCACTGGGCCACGAGAAGCCGGACGATCTCTGCCACGACCCAGGTACCTATTGCGAAATAGGCACCTTGGAGACGAAAGGTGAAAAATGCAGCCGGTATTGCGAGCAGTGCCGCGGCAATGCCACCGAGCAGGATGGAGACGACCGGGTCCAGTTCAAGGAGGATTACCCCGGAGAACATCGCGTAGGCACCGATCCCTACAAAGGCTTGTTGGCCGACAGAGACAAGACCGGCATACCCGGCGAGCAGGTTCCAGCCCTGGGCTAGGACGAGCATGGTCAGAATGAAAAACAGGTCCTGGATAAGGCTGCGTGAGGCATAGAACGGTGCGAAGGCCGCAACGATGACCACGACGACAGCGACGCCCAGAAACAGTGTCGACGTGCGGGTTTTCGTTTCAACGGACCAATCGGTTTGTGCGGGCATGGTCATGACGGAGCTCCTCAGTCCACGGCCCGCGGAAACAGTCCGCGTGGTTTCAGCAATAGAACAATGACGAATGCGATGTGCCCGGCAAGGATCTGCCATTCCGGATTGATTGCAGCGCCAAGGGTCTGGGCGACCCCGATGATGATACCGCCGGCGAGCGTGCCCCAAAGCGATCCGAGACCGCCGATGATCACGGCCTCGAAGGCATAGATAAGACGTGCTGGACCAATCGTCGGATCGAAGTTCGCCCGTGTCCCGAGATAGAGCGCGGCAATGGTCACTACGACCATGGCAATGCCGGTGGCTGTCGCAAAGATGTTCTGCGGCCGGATGCCCATCAGACTGGCGGTGGTTGCGTCGTCGGAGGTGGCCCGGAAGGCCCGGCCCAGCGACGTGCGGTAGAACAACTGGTTCAGCGCAACGATCACGAGGATTGCGGACAGGAACGTCAGCAGCGGCATGACACCGACGGTCACCGGGCCCAAGGGCAGCGATGCTGTTTCCAGTGGTCCGACGGAAAGCCTTTGGCTGTCCGCGGAAAAGCCTTCCAGAAGCGCGTTTTGAATGACGATCGACAGGCCGAATGTGACCAGAAGCGGCGGCAGGATGTCGGTGCCCAGTGTCCGGTTCAGAACATGCATTTGCAGAAGCCAGCCGATCCCAAACAGGATGGGCGCTGCAATCAGGGCTGCAACAAACGGGTCCAAGCCCAGCAGCGTAACCAGAACAAGGATCAGGTAAGCGGCCATCACGATCAGATCGCCATGGGCAAGGTTCACCAGACGCATGATTCCGAAGACGAGACTTAGTCCGGCAGCAAACAGGGCATAGAGCCCGCCGAGCAAAACACCCTGTACAATTGTGTCGAGCCAAATCATGCCGATGCTCCAAAGTAGGCGTTGTGGATGGCATCGCGGCTCAAATCTGAAGGGCTCCCCTCCAAGGTGATCCGACCTTCCATCATGCAATAAACCCGGTCGGCGACCTTCAGAGCCTGGCCAATATCCTGTTCGACGACGACAATCGAAGTCCCTGTTTCCTTGATCTTTGGCAACGCGGCGTAAATGTCCTTGATGATCACCGGGGCGAGACCCAGGCTGATTTCATCGCAGAGCAGAACCCTTGGGTTGGACATGAGCGCCCGTCCGATGGCGACCATCTGCTGCTGCCCGCCCGACAGAGCCGTGCCCGGGTTGTTCCGCCGTTCCTGAAGGACCGGAAACATCTGGTAGATGGTTTCCAGCGTCCACGGGCCGTTTCCCTTTCGCCCGTAGGCGCCGATCAAAAGGTTTTCTTCAACGCTCAAGGACGGGAATAGCTTGCGTCCCTCGGGCACCATGGCGATGCCCTTTTGCAGGACATCGGCGGCATGGGAGGCCCCGATCTTGTCCGCATCGAACGTGATTGCCTCGGCCTGGTTCTTCAAGACGCCAGCAATCGAGCGCATCAGAGTTGTTTTTCCGGCACCATTGGCACCGATGATGGCAACCGTTTCGCCTTCCTCAAGCCGGATATCCACGCCGAACAGAGCTTGAAAGTCCCCATAGTGGGCGGTCAGGTTCTGTGTTTGAAGAAGTGCCATCAGACCTCAAGCCCCAGATAGATTTCACGCACTTCCTTAGAGTTCATGATCGCATCGGGCTCGCCTATCCCGATCACCTTGCCGAAGTCGAGGACAAGAAGACGCTCGGCAACAGATGTGAGAGCGTGAAGGACATGCTCAATCCAGATGATCGACATGCCGGACGTGTGAATTTTCTGGATCGTTGCCACCAGTGCATGGCATTCGCCTTCGGTCAGGCCGCCGGCAATTTCGTCCAGCAACAGCACTTTTGGCTGGGTCGCCATGGCCCGGGCAAGCTCGAGGCGCTTGCGTTCCAGAAGGCTTAAACGGCCTGCCAGTTCATTGGCTTTGGCGATCAATCCGGTTTCCACGAGGATGTCCGCACACTGATCGGCCAACTCGCTTTCCGGAAGCCTGTTACCGAACGCACCGGCCACAATCAGGTTTTCGAAAACAGTGAGCTTTTCAAAGGGCTGCGGGATCTGGAAGGTGCGTCCAAGTCCACTCAGGCAGCGTTCCATGGGCGGCACGCGGGTGACATTCCGCCCAAGAAACTCAATCTGCCCATCGTCTACGTCAATATTTCCCGTAATCAGGTTGAACAGCGTGGATTTTCCAGCGCCGTTCGGCCCGATCACGCCAAGCGCCTCGCCTTCAAGCAGCTCGAAGGTGATGTGTTGCGACACTCTCAGCGCGCCAAAGGATTTCGACACATTGTCTAGGGCGAGAACTGCCATGGGTCCGGTCCTATTGAGAGGCGCAAGCAGACGCTTGCGCCGGCCGTCTCATCAGGTGATGGGTTCCATCTTGCCGCCGGTAGGGATTTCCGGGGCCGTCTGGTTATCGGTGATAACGAGGTCGTAACCGCCGCCGTCCTTCAAACGCCACTGACCGCCGACCAGCGGGGTTTTCGCGACGTTCTTTTGAGCGAAAGGCGGAAGGCCCTTACCGTCCCAAGCAATTGGACCGACGATTGTGTTGAGCCGGGTTGCGGCGATGACTTCCGACACTTCGTCAGCATCGGTCGGATCGTTCGCCCTTTTCATGACATCGGCTGCCAGTTCGAACAGCGCATGGACAAACCCGATGGGCTGGGTCCAAGGACGGCCAGTTGCTTCCGTGAAGCCCGCCGCCAGCGCCGCCGAACTGTCTCCGGTCAAGGACGACGAGAAGGGATGGGTCGGGCTCCACCAGACCTCGGAGGACAGGTTGTTGCCTGCATCACCTAGAGCTTCAACCGCCTGCGGGAACAGGATGGCCTTGCCGATTGATGCAGCCTTGGGCGTGAATCCCTGCTGTTTGGCCTGTGTCCAGAAGGTCGTGAAATCCGGCGGGATCATGACGCCCGTGATGATTTCGGCGTTTGCCTGCTTGAAGGCGTTGATCTGAGCCGTGAAGTCATCCGTCAGGTTTTGGTACCGACCCGGATCAGCTAGGCCATAGCCAAGTTTGTCCAAAACCGGAGGGAAGCCGACATTCGGATCACCCCAAGCATTGCCGTCGCCGTCATTCGGGAAAAGGCCACCGACCTGCTTGTTAGTGTCGAGCTGTCCCCACATGTTGGTGAAGACGGCAATGACATCCTCCAGACCCCAAAAGAAATGATAGGAGTAGTAGAACGGCTCCCAACTTCCCGGATCCCCCGGATTTCCCTGCTGGCCGATGAACCAGGGCTGCCAGGGGGCAACCGTTGAAATGCAGGGAATTTCCTCGCTTTCGCAGGTCGTGGTCACCGGATTGGTGGTCTCCGGTGTCGAGGCCACAAGCATCAGGTTAATCTCGTCATCAATGATCAATTCACGAGCAACTTCGGCGGCCCGGTTCGGGTTGGACTGGCTGTCCTTGACGATGACTTCGATGTTCAGGCCTTCAGCCTTTACAGCAGCGTTGAAACCGCTGATGATGAAATTGTCCGCCTCGGCAAAAGCTGCGAGTGGGCCTGTCTGCGGGCTAACATAACCCAGTTTGATTGGCGTTCCCTGCGCACGGGCCGGGAGCGCCAAACCGGATGTTCCGGCAACGGCCGCTGCCGCTGCCGAGGTTTTTAGAAAAGTCCTTCTATTCCACATGTTGGTTCCTCCCAGAACAACAGGGTTAAAGTGCCGGACGGGATCCCTCCCAGGCATCCTGAAGCAGATGGCGAATGGATTCCCGGTCGATGGGGCGCGGGTTCCAGTACGGGTTCTCTGTTGCGATATCAGATGCCCGGTCCAGATCGGCCTCGGTTAAGCCGAGGTCCTTGAGCGCCTGTGGGGCTCCGATTTCCTTTGAGAAGTCAAAGAGACCTGCGCCCGGTGTTGCGCCGAAGAGATCGGCGATCGGTTGAAGTTCGGCGGGCATCGCGCTGGCATTAAAACCAACCGTATGCGGCAACATGATCGCATGGGTCTCGGCATGCGGCGTGTCAAAGCTGCCGCCGAGGGTGTGGCAAATCTTGTGATGCAGCGCCATGCCGACAGTGCCAAGCACGGTGCCGCACAACCAAGCGCCATAAAGCGCATCCGCTCGGGCATCGGCATCCGAACTGTCGGCAACGAGTGCAGGCAAGGACCGCTTAAAGGCGGCCAGCCCCTCGGCCGCCATCAGGCTGGAAACCGGGTTGCGGTCTTGCGCATAAAGAGCTTCAGCCGCGTGAGCCATGGCGTTCAGGCCACTTGTCAGGCTCATGCCAAGCGGCAGGCCCATCGTCAGCTCAGGGTCATAGATCACCACTTCCGGCAGGATGCTGTCCCCCCGGACGGTCGTTTTCCGCCCGCCTTCGGTCTGGCCCAGGATCGGTGTAACCTCCGACCCGGCATAGGTTGTCGGGATCACCACTTGCGGCAAGTCGATCCTGTACGCAATCGCCTTGCCAAGGCCGGTTGTAGATCCGCCGCCAAGAGACACGATACAATCAGCACCGGCCGATTTGACCGCCTCCATAGCTTCATCGGTCACGTCGACAGGGGTGTGCATAGTGGCTTTCGCAAAGACACCGGCGCTCAAACTGCCCAGTT
>NZ_JAGHRJ010000016.1 GCF_017743865.1 Labrenzia sp. R4_2 | reverse complement strand
GGCCAGTTCCGCGGTCGGCCAGGCAAAAAGGAAACTCGGCGCGAAACCGCGTCCGCACATGCCGTAGTTGCCCGCCCCATAGGACCCACCCAGCAGCACCGACAGGCGCGGCACCTTGGCCACCGACATGGCATAGACCAGCTTGGCGCTGTTCTTGGCGATGCCGCCGCGCTCGGCGTCGGTGCCGACCATGAAGCCCGAGATGTTGTGCAGGAACAAAAGCGGGATGTTGCGTTGATCGCACATCGACACGAACTGCGCGCCCTTCAGAGAACTTTCGGACAAAAGCGCGCCGTTGTTGGCCAGGATTCCAACCCGGTATCCATGGATGCAGGCCGTGCCGCAGACCAGCGTTTCGCCCCAACTGGGTTTGAATTCGCGGAATTCTCCGGCGTCGATCATGCACAGCAGAACCTCGCGCATGTCATAGGGTTCCTTGCGGTCGGCACTGATGACGCCAAGCAGCTCCTGGGGATCATGCGCGGGCGGCTGTGGCAGCTTGTCGGGCTGCATCGGGCGCGACTGGCCCAGCTCGACCACGATGTCGCGCATCAGCGCCAGCGCGTGGTGCTCGTCCTCGGCCAGATGGTCGGAGACACCCGAAACGCGCGTGTGCATTTCGGCCCCGCCCAGCGTTTCGCCATCGACCTCTTCATTGATCGCCACCTTGACGATCGACGGCCCGCCCAGATGGATGCGCGCGTTGCCGCGCACCATGATGACCTCGTCCGACAGGGCGGGAATATAGGCCCCGCCCGCCGTGCAGCCGCCGAACACGGCCGAGATCTGCGGCAGACCGCTGGCCGACATGTTGGTCTGGCGGTAAAAGGAATTGCCGAAATGCCGGGCATCGGGGAAAACCCGGTCCTGTTCCGGCAGATAGGCCCCGCCGCAGTCCACCAGATAGAGGCAGGGCAAACGGTTTTCCGCCGCGATTTCCTGGGCGCGAATGTGTTTCTGCACAGTTTCGTGGTAAAATGACCCGCCCTTGACCGTGGCATCATTGGCGATCACCACACAGGGCAACCCGTGAACGATCCCGATGCCGGTGACGATCCCCGCGCCGGGAACCTCACCGCCATATTGCCCGTAGGCGGCCAGCGACGACAGTTCAAGAAACGCGGTGCCCGGATCCACCAGCAGGTCGATACGCTCACGGACCAACAGTTTGCCGCGCTTGCGGTGCCGTTCGACCATGTCGAGGCGCCCGCCGGCCGTTGCCTTGGCGATCCGCGTACGCAGGGTTTCGACACGCTCGCTTTGTGCTGCGTGGTTGCGGGTGTAGGTCTCTGAGGCGGTCAGCACCGCTGTTTCAAGACGCGCCATGTATCAGGCATCCTTTCTTTCGAGTATCCCGTTAAGGAAAACATCGGCATAGGTGTGAGACAGCGCATCGGCGCTGCCGCGGTCCGGGTCGAACCAATCAAGCGTGGCATTCAACGCGCCGATCAGCATCAGGCGCAGGCGGCGGATATCGACGTCTTGCTTCAGCGCGCCATCTTCCTGAAGCCGGGACAGAAGACTGTCCCATTCTGCCTCATAGGCCCGTCGCGTGGGCAAGTTGGCATCCCGCACGGATTGCGGCACCTGCCCGAAAATACGCACATTCGCCGAGGTATAATCGCTTACGTCTAGAAGCGCGCGAAGATGCGCCCGGATCGCGGCGCGCAGTACCGTTTCGCCGTCGGTATCCGCTGGCAGGGCGGTGACGGCGTCTCTCATGCTCGCGTGAACGACTTGAATCCCTGCATCAAGAACGGCCGCGACGATCTCGTCCTTGGAACCGAAATGATAATATATGCTACCCGCCTTGATCCCGGCGGCCTCGGCAATTTTTCGGAGCGAAACGGACCCGTAGCCTTGTTCGCGGAAAAGTCGCGCTGCAATGTCCAGCACCCCGTCCCGCCCGACCGCGCTTCGCGATGTCTCGTTGAGTTTACTTGCCGTGTTTTGTGCCATAGACCTTCGTTTCGCCCCAACGCCTAACTAACGACTGTTAGGTAAACAACGCAAGTGAGTCAATCGTCGTGATTGTGTCAGATTAGAGCTTGTGGGAAATTCCGCCTGGGCGACCGCCATGAGGCCGCCCAGACATTAATGTGCTTGCCCGGACCCCGTCATCGGGTCCGGGCAAATGCCTTAGATCACGAAACCGCCGCCGCAGATGACGTGCTGGCCTGAAATGAAGTTCGATTCCGGCGCACAGAACAGATAGACAGCACCGGCAGCTTCTTCCGGAGTGCCGACCCGGCCCAGCGGGATCATGCGCTCCATCTGGGACAGGAGATCGGGATTCACGCCGACCTTGATCTCTATTTCCTCGACCTTGATCGTGCTGTTGCCATCCGCGCTACCTTCGGTCAGGCGGGTGCGGATTGGGCCGAAGGCGACGGCGTTGACGTTGACCTTATAGCGGCCCCATTCCTTGGCCATCGTCCGGGTGACCCCGAGGATACCGGCCTTGGCGGCGGAATAGTTGATCTGGCCGGCATTGCCGCCGGTCCCTGCGATGGACGAGATGTTGACTACCTTGCGGAATACCTCTTGCCCGACCGCGGCCTCTTCCTTGGCCTTGGCGCTGATCACCGGCTGGGCAGCGCGCAGGATCTTGAAGGGTGCTGTCAGGTGGACGTCGATGATCGCCTGCCACTGTTCGTCGGACATCTTCTGAACGACGCTGTCCCAAGTGTAGCCTGCGTTGTTCACGATGATATCGAGCCCGTCGAAGCTGTCTACGCCGGTCTTGATGAACCGTTCGGCGAACCCGTCGTCGGTGACGCTACCGGCGCAGACCACGGCCTCCGCACCCATCGCGCGCACCGCCTCGGCGGTTTCATTGGCCGGATCGGCGTCCAGATCGTTGATCACCACGCGCGCGCCTTCCGAGGCCAGTTTCAGCGCGATTTCCCGGCCGATCCCCCGGCCCGACCCAGAAACCAGCGCCACGCGCCCGTCGAGTTTTCCCGTCATGACGTCTCCTCCCGATCCGTTTCGTCAGGCTTTTTCATAAAGCGTGGTCACGCAGGCCCCGCCGAGGCCCAGATTGTGCTGCAGCGCCAGGCGCGCGCCGTCGACCTGGCGCGCATCGGCCTGGCCGCGTAGCTGCTGGACAAGCTCGGTGCATTGCGCAAGGCCGGTCGCCCCAAGCGGATGCCCCTTGGACAAGAGCCCGCCGGATGGGTTGGTCACGTATTTGCCGCCATAGGTGTTGTCGCCATCATCGACGAATTTCGCCGCATCGCCGCGCCCGCAAAGGCCGAGCGCCTCGTAGGTGATCAGCTCGTTATGGGCAAAGCAGTCGTGCAGCTCGACCACGTCTATATCCTGCGGCCCGATGCCTGCGGCCTCGTAGACCTGATCGGCGGCTCGCTTAGCCATCGAAAAGCCGACCACTTCGCGCATGTCATGGGCTTCGAAAGTTTCCGGGCCATCCGTTGTCATTGCCTGCGCCGCGATCCGCACGGAACTGTCCAGTCTGTGCTTGTCGGCGAATTCCTTGGAACAGATGATCGCCGCCGCCGCGCCACAGGTTGGCGGACAGGCCATGAGCTTGGTCATCACGCCCGGCCAGACGACCTGTGCTGCAATGACGTCTTCAGCCGTCACCTCCTGCCGGAACAGGGCAATCGGATTCTTCGCCGCATGCCGGCTGGCCTTGGCGCGGATCTTGGCGAAGGTTTCCAGCGTGGTGCCGAACTCCTCCATATGCGCCTTGCCGGCGCCGCCGAAATAGCGCAGCGCCAGCGGGATCTCCGGGTTGCCCACGAGATCGTCGGTTTCTTCGTCGAACGAGGCGAAGGGGCTGACCCGGTCGTGGAACATCGCGCCGATCGCGCCGGGCTGCATCTGCTCGAAACCCAGCGCCAGGGCGCAGTCCACAGCGCCGCTCTCGACCGCTTGGCGCGCCAGAAACAGCGCCGAGGATCCGGTCGAGCAGTTGTTGTTTACGTTCACGACCGGAATTCCGGTCATGCCGACCTGATACAGCGACCGTTGGCCGCAGGTGCTGTCGCCATAGACATAGCCCACATAGGCCTGTTGCACCTTGTCATAGTCGAGCCCCGCATCGGCCAACGCGGCGCGCGTGGCTGTCGCGGCCATCACGTCATAGCTTTCCGATTTCCCAGGTTTCTGGAACGGGACCATCCCGACGCCGGCGACATACGCTTTGTCCTTCATTTCTCTCGCTCCCTTTTCGTTTGGGGCACTCTGATACCGACGCCACGCATTTTCTATCAATTGTTAGAATTTTAGATGCCGGAATGAAGTCGTGTCAATATCCTACATTAGGGGGCACTTGCTTGAACTTTTTTCTAACAACTGTTTGGATAACTTCGCATGAGCCAATCAGGCCCAAGAGGCCCGAGCGTGCACATTTGGGCGTCTTGAGGAACAAACAGGGATCATTTTGAGCTACTCCCCAACCTTTGGACAGTTTTCGAGGTGATTTAAGCTACTCTTTGCCCCTGCTGGTCGGTTTCGGTTTGGGTGAAGTAGACCACGGCGGGCGGCTGTCCGCCATGGGCAGCATGAGGCCGCTGGTAATTGTAGAAGGCGATCCATTTCGCGACGCCGGCTTTGGCCTGCGATCCGGTCTCCCAGGCATGCAGATAGACGCATTCGTATTTCAAGGACCGCCACAGGCGCTCGATGAAGATGTTGTCGAGGCAACGGCCCTTGCCGTCCATCGAGATCCGGGTGCCGACCCGCTTCAGCCGGTCGGTTCAGGCGAAGGACGTGAACTGGCTGCCCTGATCCGTATTCATGATCTCGGGCGGGCCGAACCGGTGGACTGCCTCGTTCAGCGCCTCAACGCAAAAGTCGGCCTCCAGCGTGTTGGAGATGCGCCAGGACAGAACCTTGCGGGTAAACCAGTCCATGATGGCGACCAGGTAGAGGAAGCCGCGTCGCATCGGCAGTGGAGTAAGAAGCGCGGTTGCGCTTCTCCTCCCCGAACCGCACGTGCACCTTTCAGCGCATACGGCTCTCCATTCAATCTTGGCCCATGGCCATGGCAACATCATGATAGCGCGAGGTGACGGTGCTGCGGGTTTCACTCCGGAAGATGTATGGATTGACCTCCGGATTGCGCCAACGGAATTGAGCCTTCGGGCTTGAGACAAGCCGTTTCAAGTCTTTTCCGATGCCCTCGCCACGTTCGTTCCGACCGTAAACGAGCCAGGTTTTCGCCTTGCCCGGTTCCGGGGGCCTGAACCACCTCAGCATCAAGGGTTTGATACGGCTCCGGTATTTATGCCCCAGCCAGTGCGCCATTTTCCAGAATACGACATGGTCGATGCGCCGGAAGACATACGCCCTGAAGTCGGTGAACTTGTAGAACGCCGCCCATCCCGCCAGCTGGCGGTTCAGGCTGGCGATCTTATCGACCGTACTGGCACTATGATTGCCGGAAAGGGTCTCGGTCAGTTTGCGGACAAACGCCTTGGCCTTTTCCCTGGGTATCGTCGTGACAACGGACATGCGTCCGTTCGACCCTCGCTTGCGAATGATCCGGTGCCCTAGAAAGACGAACCCGTCATCGACGTGCGTGATATGGGTTTTCTCCATATTCAACGTCAACTTCAGGCGGTCCTCCAGAAAGGCCCGGCATTCTTCACGTATCTCCATAGCATGGGCCTTCGTCCCCTTGACGATGACGACGAAGTCATCGGCGTAGCGGCAATAGGCAATCGCAGGTTTCCATTGCCGGTTCTCCCGAACCGTAATGGGTCGTCCCTGCTGTATGCCGAAGTTCCATGCCCAGCGATCCTTGCGGACCTTCCGGTTCAGGTATTTCGCCTCCAGCCAGACATCGAACTCATGGAGCATGATGTTGGACAGGAGCGGTGATAGCACGCCACCTTGCGGAACACCTTCGCTGGCAGCCCAGAACAGGCCACGGTCGACATGACCCGCCTTAAGAATGCGCAAGAGGAGATCGACAAACCGACCGTCCCGCACCCGTCGCCGTACGCATTTAAGAAGCAGCCGGTGATGGACGGTGTCGAAGTAGCTCGCCAGATCACCTTCGATGATCCAGCGGCCCCTCGTCGTATCCGCTCCATCCTGAAGCTGGATCTTCACGGTACGGACAGCATGATGCACGCTGCGTTCCGGCCGGAAGCCATAGGAGAGGCGATGGAAGTCGCTCTCCCAGATCGGCTCCATGGCCATCAGCATGGCGCGCTGGACGATACGGTCTGTCAGGGTTGGTATACCCAGCGGTCGTAGCTTGCCATTGGCTTTCGGGATATAGATCCGCTTGACCGGCTTCGGGCAATAGCTACCCTTCAGCAGGTCAGTCCGCAGGTCGGCCAGATGGTGATCCAAATCGGCCTGCATCCGTTGCTTGTCTATTCCATCTATGCCCGGAGTTCGGGCGCCACTCGACGCCAGAACGATCCGGGCGGCTTCGGCAAGCCATTCCCGATTGGCAATGAGCCGTAGAAGCCGATCGAACCGTCGGTTCGGATCAGCCTCGGCCCATGTTGCGAGCTTGTGCTGCATTTCGCTGATTATCAAAGGTCTTCACCCCATTTGGTCAGTTAATTTGCACTCCAAGAAGATTGAACTGTTCCCCTTCACCATGTGACAGGCTTTCCCCGCCTCGGATTACTACGGGAACTCCGCCAGCATGATGGACATCAGGGTCAACTCCCTTGTGACGCAGAGCATCGTGGGCATTCCATCATGCCTTCCCTCGTTCATATGCTGGACTATTCAGTCTTCGTATTGGTGAGGCTGCCGGTCGCAGTCTTTTCCCTTGCGTTCCGCAAGTCGATGCCGATGCCATGGTCTGGCTGCATTCTCCCCATGACGCCCTGCGAGCAGCATTCATCTATGCTCGCATTCAGAGCTGCTGACATACGTGTCCAGCGCTCCATCGGCATTCCGCCTGTTAAGCCGTGTAGGCGAAGGCGACATTCCAGCCCTCAGATGCGGGTGAACCGGTTCGTGTTCCTCAACCTTCCAATACTTCAGCCTCGGGAACCATCTCGGCGTAACGGCTTCGCCTCAATCCCCTTTACCTGCGGGCTACGTCACCCTGCCAGTTGACAGCAGGTCACCGCCGCTTGGGCTCATGCCCCCTCGCAGCAGGGGGCAAGGCAATCTTCCATTCCTCCTTTCTCAATGCATTCCAGTCATATGCACCCCGGACCATCCGGGACGAGGCGCACGGTAGGTGATATCGGCGCACCAGACCTGATTGGGCCGTTCGACCCGCAGCCCGCCCAGCAGGTAGGGGTAGGTCTTGTGTCCCTTGGCGGGCTTGCTGGTGTTCGGTTTCTGGTAGATCGGCATCAACCGCATAAGCCGCATCAACCGCCGGATCCGCTTCTGGTTCACGGCATGGCCCTCGTTCCGCAGGTGCCAGGTCATCTGTCGGACGCCATAGAACGGTGTTTCCAGGAACTGCCTGTCGATCAGGAGCATCAGGGCGGGGTTCATCCCGGTCTCGCCCTGCGGTTCGTAATAGAACGAGGACCGCGAGATCGACAGCAGACGGCACTGCGCCCTGATCGACAGCGTGGCGTGGTTGCGTTCAATCATCCCGCGCCTCACTTGCCGCTCCAGGGTTTGAGCTTTCTGGACAAAAAATCGTTGGCGACGGCCAGTTCTCCGATCTTGGCGTGAAGTTCCCTGACCTGGGCCTCATCGACTTCGGCCTTCTTCTTGCCGCCACGTTCAAAGATATCCGGCGCCCCTTCGAGCAAGGCCTTTTTCCATTGATGGATCATCGTCGGATGCACGCCGTATTCGGCCGCCAGTTCCGACACCGTGCGCTCACCCTTCAAGGCCTCCAGCGCAACGCGAGCCTTGAAGCCCGCATCATGGTTCCTGCGTTTCGACATAGTCCGATCTCCTCGTTCATGGAGACCAGCAGACGTCAAATCGTAGCTTCCGTCACTGTCCGATTTTCGGGGAGGTGCTCAAACCGCCCCGAAATGGCAGCCTCGGACGTCGTGTCCATCCAGGAGGCACGGCGCCAGCCCAACTGAAGCGCTTGGGACATGTTCTGTCGGGGCGGCGATACAGTGCCGCCCCCCGGGTCCTCACAGCCGGAATATCCCGTAATACGGCTCGTCGATCGGCGCGTTCAAAGACGCGGAGATCGACATGCCCAACGCATTGCGCGTATCGGCCGGGTCGAGGATGCCGTCGTCCCACAATTCCGAGGTCGAGGTATAGGCCTCGACATCGCGCTTGTATTTTTCCAGCACCGGTTCGCGGATCGCGGCGATTTCTTCTTCGGTCAGTTCCTTGCCTTCGCGCTGAAGCTGCCGGATCTTGACGTCCGCCATGGTGTTGGCGGCCTGATCCGCGCCCATCACGCCGATTTCGGCCTGGGGCCACATGAACAGCGTGCGCGCATCCCAGGCCCGCCCGCACATGCCGTAATTGCCGGCCCCGTAAGAGGCATTGGCGATCACTGTAAACTTCGGCACGACCGAGCCGCCCTGCGCCATCAGCATCTTGGCGCCGTCCTTGGCGATGCCGCGTTCTTCGTATTCGCGGCCGACCATATAGCCGGTGATGTTCTGAAAGAACACCAGTGGCGTGCGGTTCTGGTTGCAAAGCTGCATGAAATGCGCGGCCTTCAGCGAGCTGTCGTTGAACAGCACCCCGTTGTTGGCGAGAATGCCGACCTTGTAACCCCAGATATGGGCAAAGCCGCAAACCATCGTGGTGCCATAGTCCGGCTGGTATTCGTGAAAGCGCGAACCGTCCACGATCCGGGCCAGAACCTCGCGCATGTCGAACTGTGTTTTCCGGTCCTTGGGAATGATGCCGTAGAGTTCCTTTGGATCGTAGTAAGGCTCCTCGAAGGCCGCGGTTTCGATGATCGTTTTCGGCGTGCGCTTCCACTGGCCGACAATCTCGCGGGCCAGTGAAAAGGCGTGCTGTTCGGTCGCGGCGCGATAGTCGCCCGTGCCCGAAACCGAGGTGTGCATGACCGCCCCGCCCAGTTCCTGAACGCCTACCTCCTCGCCGGTGGCCGCCTTGACCAGCGGCGGCCCGCCAAGGAAGATCGCCCCTGTGCCTTCGATGATGATGTTGTAGTCGCTCAGCGTCGGAACATAGGCGCCACCAGCCGTGCAGTGTCCGCCGACCACGGCAATCTGCGGGATATTCGCCTGGCTCAGCTTGACCTGGTTGCGGAACACCCGCCCTCCCAGATACCGGTCGGGAAAGACGCCGTGCTGCAAGGGCAGGAAACCGCCCGCGCTGTCGCAGATATGGATGACCGGCAGTCGGTTTTCCAGCGCCACATCTAGAAGCCGCACGATTTTCTTCACGGTATGCGGATACCAGGCACCGCCTTTAACGCTGGCGTCGTTAGCGTGGATAGCCACCTCGCGCCCCTGCACGATGCCGATGCCGGTCACGACGGCAGCGCCGGGTACCGCGCCATCGTATTCGCGGCAGGCGGCAAGGGTCGAGAATTCCAGGAACGGCGTGCCGGGGTCCAGCAGCAGTTCCAGCCGCTCGCGCACGCCCAGCTTGTTCTGCCGGGCCAGACGCTCGATGTCGCGCTGCGGGCGTTCGTAGCGGGCCGCGTGCTGGCGGGCATGGAACTCTTTCAACCGCTCTGACATCGCGGCGAAATTGGCCTTGAAGTCGGCCGCGTTGGTGTCGATCTGGCTTTCAATCCGGCGCATGGTCACTTCTCCTCCGGTGCCAACTGGGCGAGGACGGCCTTCAGCCCGAAACTGTCGCCGGCAGCAAATGGCATCTCGGCGATCACGCCGTCGCGCGGCGCGGACAGGGTGGTCTCCAGCTTCATGCTTTCGATTACCAGCAGGGGCTGCCCTTCCTTGACGGCGTCTCCGGGTTTGAACGCCACCGACACGACGACCCCCGGCATCGGCGCCACGATGCGGTCATCTGCTGTGCCGCCATCGCTTCCGGCCAGACGCCGAGCGGGATCGACCCGCCCAATCTCGTAGGCCCGACCGTTCAGGTGCACGAAGGTCGAATCGGGTCCGACGGCGAGCCGCAGCTCTTGCACGACGCCCCGCGCCCGAAGGACATGGCCGCCCGGTTCCCCCGTTGCCTCCAACTGGCAGGGAACCGCGCCATCGGGCGTGTTCAGGATAAAGCGGCTCCCATCATGGATGAGCCAGCATTCGGCTTCAACGCCGCCGACCTGGAATATCCTGCGCATCAGTTTCTCCACCCACCCATCTTGCGGTGCAACGCCGGTATCTGCATCACTTCGGCCACCAACCGTTCGTCCGACAGGGCCGCCGCCGACATCAGCAGGTCGGACACGTCATCGCCCGGCGTGGTCAGCGTCTCGGCCTCTTCGGCCAGAAAACCTGTCGAAACGTCGCCCGAGGCGAAGCGGGGATGGGCGAGGATCGCATCCAGATAGCCGGTATTGGTCGTCACCCCGAGGATGACGTAGTTCCGCACCGCCTGCCGCGCGCGAGCAATAGCCTCGGCCCGATCGGCGCCGTATACGATAAGCTTGGAAAGCATCGGGTCGAAGTCGGTCGTGACCTTGCCGCCGTCCAGAATGCCGCTGTCCACGCGGACGCCTTCGCCACGGGGTTCGTCCAGCAGCAGGATATCCCCGATCGCGGGGCGAAAATCGGCCGTCGCATCCTCGGCGCAGATACGCAGTTCGATAGAATGACCAATCTGCGGGATGTCGGCCTGCGAGACGCTGAGCCCGTCGCCCGCCGCGATGCGCAACTGCCCGGCGACCAGATCGAAGCCCGTCACCATCTCGGTCACGGGATGTTCGACCTGAAGACGCGTGTTCATCTCCAGGAAATAGAACGCGCCATCCGGGGCATAGATGAACTCGACCGTACCGGCGCCGCGATAGTTGACGGCGCGGGCAATCCCGGCGGCGGTCTCGCAGATGTTCAGACGTTGCTCGGGCGAGAGCGCCGGAGAGGGCGTTTCCTCGATGATCTTCTGGAACCGGCGCTGGATCGAGCATTCGCGTTCCCAGAAATGGACCACGTTGTCCTGCCCGTCGCCCATCACCTGCACCTCGATATGGCGCGGGCGTTCGATATAGCGTTCCACGAACAGCCGCCCGTCGCCGAAATAGCGCTCGCCCTCGCGGCGCGCGGTCTCGATCTCGGTCTCCAGCGTGCGGTCCTCGCGCACAACGCGCATGCCCTTGCCGCCGCCGCCGGCCGAGGGCTTGATCAGCAGCGGATAATCCACGGCGCGGGCGCGTTCGACAAAACTCGCCGGATCGTCGTCCTCGATGGCGGAGGGAGCGACGGGAAAGCCGCGCTCCTCGACGAAGGCCCGCGCGCGCACCTTGTCGCCCATCAGGTCGATGACCTGCGACGTCGGGCCGACGAAGGTGATGCCCGCCTGTTCCAGCGCGGCCACGAAGCCCGCGTTCTCGGAGAGAAACCCATAGCCGGGATGCACCGCATCCGCGCCGATCCGCTTTGCCGCCTCGACGATCTGCGGGATATCGAGATAGGCCGCCACCGGGGTCGGCCCCTCGATCGTCACCACCTCGTCGGCAATCAGGTGGGCCGGCCCCTCCTGTTCGAAGGTATGCCGCAGGACGGCAGTTGCCAGCCCCTGCGCCCTAGCGGTGCGCAGCACGCGTGCCGCGATTTCGCCCCGGTTGGCGACAAGCAGTTTGGAAATGCTCATTTTTTTCCTTTCACGCACTCTTGGCGGGGCGCAGCCCGTCGCGCGCGGCCAGATCGGCGGGCACGGGTATTTCGATGTCGAGCAGCATCTGCGCGAAGCCCTTGCCTTGCGGATCGATGCGGACTGAGGCGATACCGCCGCCGCCCAGAGACTCGTGCAGCAGGAAGTTCAGCGCATTGCTGCCCGGCAGGTCGAAACGCTCGACCACTCCGTTGCAGAGGTGTGCGAAGTAGCCCTTCACCACCTCTTCGGTCAGGGCGGTGCGGATATAGGGCAGGTAATCCGGCTTGCGCGCCAGGATGCCGATATTGGCGATGTCCCCCTTGTCGCCCGAGCGGCCCCAGGCCAAGTCCACCAGCCGCACCTTGACCGCGTCCGGACCGGCCTTGCGGCCTTTCGCCGACGGCGCCGCGGGCGGATCGAGGCGCACCGCCTCGGCAGCGATGGCGACGGGCACACCCGCGCCGTCGACCTCGACCGCGAGGGGGGTATCGACCTTGTCCATCAGGAAAGAGAACAGCCGCACCACCGGCTGCACCTTGGGCCGTCCGGCGAAGAACCCGGTCAGACCCTGCGCGGTCGAAATCGCCATCGGTGCGATTTCTCCGGCAAAGATATTCAGCGCGTCGCGATCATCATGGACCGCGCCGATCTTCAGCACCACCTCGCGCGTCTGTGCCCGGGCATTGGCGCCATAGGCGGCCTCGGCGCCCAGCACCTCGACGCTGACCTGCCGGAAATCAGCGAGGTTCCTGTCGCGGAAAATCCGGCGGCAGCGTGTCAGAATTGCCTCGGCAACCCTCTCGGCCTTGGCGGGGGCGTCGATAGCGGCAAGCGTAAGCGTAGTGATGGCGCGCCACCCGTCGGCATGGGTCGCCGAGACTTTGTAGCTGCCGGTGCGCCCCAGCCCCCTGCCGCCCTTGACCAGCACCCGGTCGGGGCCGACCTGCTCCAGGGTGACCCCGGACCAGTCGCAGATCACGTCCGGCAGAAGGTAGGCGCGTGGATCGCCGATCTCGTAGAGCATCTGCTCGCCGACCGATCCGGGCACCACCAGGCCGCCTGTGTCCGGCGTCTTGGTCATGACAAAGCTGCCGTCCTCGGAGACCTCGACGATGGGCATGCCCATGTCGTCCCAGCCGGGCACGTCCCTCCAGTCGGTGAAGTTGCCCCCCGTGCCCTGCGGGCCGCATTCGATCAGGTGGCCGGCCAGCGAGCCCTGGCTGAGCTTGTCCCAATCGTCATCCTTCCAGCCGAATTCATGCATCAAGGGGCCCAGCGCCACCGCGCTGTCGGCGCAGCGCCCCGTGATCACGATCTCGGCTCCCGCATCCAGCGCCACCGCGATGGGGCGAGCGCCCAGATAGGCGTTCATGCTCCAGACATCCCCGGGGAAGGCGGCGCCCGAGAACATTTCTGTCTCGCCGCGGGCGCGGATCTCGTCCGCGCGGTCCAGAAGGTCGTCGCCCAGCACGACGCCGATAGAGATGTTGACGCCCGCCGCCTCGGCCGCCCTGGCCAGCGCGTTGCGGCAGCCGCGCGGGTTCACCCCGCCGGCATTGGCCACCACCTTGATCCCCTTGGCCTTTATCTCGGCCAGCCATGGCGTCAGCGCTTTGATGAAATCCGGTGCGAAGCCCGCCTCCGGCGTCTTGGCGCGCGCCCGCGCCATCAGCGACATCGTCACCTCGGCCAGGTAATCGAACACCAGATAGTCGATCTCACCCTTGCTCACCAATTGCCCGACGGCTTCCGGCGTGTCGCCCCAGAAGCCGGACGCGCATCCTATGCGCAACTTCCGATCCGGCATTTCTTTCTCCTGAATTCGCTCAGCGCCCGGTCCATTCCGGCGCGCGCTTGCCAATGAAGGCAGCGAAGCCTTCGCGCGCATCCTCCGTTTGTGCCACGCGTGGCAGTAGCGTTTCGGCAAAACGCATCTGCTGTGGATACGTCATGTCCGTCATTGCGTGGCAAGCGTATTTCCCCAACCGGATCGCCGTTGGCGATTGCGCGGTGATCTGTGCGACCAGTTCCTCGACCTTGGCATCCAGGCCGCTCGACTCTGTCACGTAATTCACCAAATCGTAGCGCAGCGCCTCTTCTGCCGTCAGAGGCACACCGGTGATGAACATCTCCATCAGCCGTCGCCGGGGCAGCACCCGCATCATCGACGGCACAATGGTCATGGGAAACAGGCCCACCTTTACCTCCGGCGTTCCAATCCGGGCGTGATCGGCCATTACTGCGAGATCACAGGCGCAGATGATGCCCGCGCCCGCGCCCATCGCCACACCGTTGACTCGCGCAATCGTCGGCTTCTTGCAGGCGTCGATTTTCTCGAACAACTGACCGGCAAAGTGGCCCGGCTCGGAGGGGTCCATCACAAACGGGCCACCATCGGCACCCGCCTTGATGTCGCCACCAGCACAAAAGGCGCGTTCGCCCGCCCCCGTCAGCACGATTACGCGGCAGCCGGGATCGGCCTCCGCCTCTGTGATCGCAGCAATGATCCCCTCAGCGACGTCCCGGTTCAACGCATTTCGCTGGTCGGGACGGTTAATCGTGATGCGGATATCGCATCCGTCGCTCTGACAAAGCACAACCTGATCGGTCATTTTCCCTGCCCCCCATTCGCACCACCCAATCGCACTCAACGCTCGACCATGAACGCGGTGCCTTGAATTATTTTCTAACATATGTTTGATTTTGGTCAACAGGGGAAGCTGCCAAGCCGATTGGGAGGATTTGGAATGAGTGTTCAGGCAGGGCCGGAGTTGGCCGAGCTAGAGGCCATAAAGGCCAATTACTCGCTGACAGAAGAACAGCGTCAAATCGTCGACCATGTGGACCGCGTTTCGCGCGAGCTGCTTCATCCGCTGCAGGAAAGAATGGATGCGGAAGAATGGTGGCCCGAGGATCTATTCAAACAGATGGGCGAACTTGGGCTTCTGGGCGTCACCGCCCCAGAAGAATTGGGGGGATCAGGTCAGGACGAATTCACCCAAGCACTGGTATCTCAGGTGATTTCGAAATGGAACCCGGCCGTCGGGCTGTCGCACGGGGCGCATGACAACCTGTGCCTTAACAACATCCTGCGCAACGGGTCGGAAGAGCAGTTAAAGAAATACGTTCCCGGCCTGTGCTCGGGCGAACTGGTTGGAGCCCTTGGCCTCACCGAACCCGGCGCGGGTTCCGATGCGCTGGGTTCGATGGCGACGACAGCGCGGAAAGACGGCGGCGACTATGTCATCAACGGCTCGAAGATCTACATCACCAACGGCCCGATCGCCGACGTGATCCTGCTCTATGCCAAGACCGACAAGTCGAGGGGCGCCAAGGGAATTTCCGCGTTCGTCGTCGAGACGGATAATCCCGGCTTCAAGGTGGCGCAGAAGCTGGACAAGATGGGGTTCCGCGGCTCGCCCACCGGGGAATTGCTGTTCGAGGATTGCCGGGTGCCGGCCTCGGCCTTGGTCGGCGCCGAAAACAGCGGCGTATCGATCGTGATGAGCGGACTGGACCTGGAACGTGCCATGGTCGCCTCGGTCTGCGTCGGCATGGCGGAACGCGCCCTGGAGCTGGGCCTGGAATACGCCAAGCTCCGCGAACAGTTCGGCAAGCCAATCGCAAGCTTTCAGATGGTGCAGTCGAAACTGGCCGAGATTTATATCGAGCTAGAGACCGCCCGCGCCTTCGGCCACCGGGTACTGGCGGCCTGCGTCGGCCTGCCCAAGGGCGCCGGCGGCCGCGGCCAGATCCACAAGCTGACCGCGGCGGCCTGTCTTTACGCCGGCGAGGCTTTCAACAAGGCGGTGACCGAGGCCTGCCACATCCACGGCGGTTCCGGCTACATGCAGGACACCGAGATCAACCGGCTCTATCGCGCCAACAAGCTTCTGGAGATCGGCGCCGGCACCAGCGAGGTGCGCAAGATCATCATCGCCGAAGAGTTGCTGCGCGCCTGAGGGAGGACATGACCATGAACCAGACTTTGCGAAATGCCCCCGACCTGCCGTCGCATTTCCTGACCTATGAGCAGCAGGCGCTGGCCGATCAGGCCGGCAAATTCTTCTTTTCCGAGTTCCATCACCTTAACGCGGAGATGGACGACACCGACGACCTGCCGGCCTCGGTTTTCCCGAAACTGGGGGAGATGGGCTATCTCGGGCTGAACGTTCCGCCCGAGTTCGGCGGCGCCGGGCTGGATTTTACCTCGGCGTGTATCATCACCGAGCAATTGTCGCGCGCCTCGGCTGCCATCGGGCTGACTCATGTGGCCCACGACAACCTGTGCGTCAACAACATCTACCGCAACGCCAATGACGAATTGCGGAAAAAATATTTGCCGGGCCTCTGCGACGGCTCGCTGATCGGCGCCCTGGGCCTGACCGAACCCGGTGCCGGGTCGGACGCGCTCGGCTCGATGCGTACCACCGCGCGGAAGGACGGCGACGACTACATCCTGAACGGCGCCAAGATCTACATCACCAACGGGCCGGTCGCCGATCTCGTCCTGGTATATGCCAAGACCTCGCCCGAGAAGGGCGCCAAGGGCATTTCCGCCTTCATCGTGGAAACCGACACACCTGGCTTTAAGGTGGCGCAGAAACTCAACAAGATGGGCTTCCGCGGTTCGCCCACCGGCGAGCTGGTATTCGAGGATTGCCGAGTTCCGGCCAAGAACATAGTCGGCAAGCTTGATGGCGGTGTTGCGGTGACGATGTCGGGGCTGGATCTGGAACGCGCCATTGTCTGCTTTAATGCCACGGGCATTGCGCGCCGCGCGCTGGAAATCTCCATCGACTACGCCAGGACACGCCAGCAATTCGGCAAGCCCATCGCCAATTTCCAGATGGTGCAGGCGATGCTGGCCGACATGTATACCCAGATCGAGGCGGCGCGAAGCCTGTCGCTGAAGACGGCGGCCATGTGCGAGGGCCTGGAAGAGGGCGCTGGCGGGCGTGGCGAGATCCACAAGCTGACCGCGGCCGCGATCTACAAGGCTGCGGCGGCAACTTCTTTCGTGCTGGACAAGGCGGTGCAGATCCACGGCGGCTCGGGCTACATGCGCGACACCGAGGTGAACCGGCTGTTCCGCACGGGCCGGGTGCTGGAGGTCGGCGCGGGCACACAGGAGGTGCGCAAGCTGATCATCTCCGGTGAGCTTCTGAAGAACTGAGGCGCGCCATGACACAGCAGAAACAGAGATACGCATCCGATCTCATGGCCGGCCAGGTTGCCCTGGTGACAGGTTCGGGGTCCGGCATGGGGCGCGCCACAGCGCTTGAAATGGCCTCTTGCGGGGCCAGGCTGGCCTTGTTCGCGCGCCGCGAAGACCCCCTGCAGGAAACCGCAGAGATGATCCGCGCGGCAGGCGGCGAGGCATTCGTGGTGCCGGGCGACACCCGCAACGAAGACAGCATCGAAGCGGCGATGAAGCGCATCAAGGGCCATTACGGTCGGCTTGACGTGCTGGTGAACAACGCGGGCGGGCAATACATCGCCGCCGCGCGCGACATCACCAACAAGGGCTTTGAGGCGGTGATTCGCAACAATCTGATCGGATCGTGGCAGATGACCCGCGCCGCGGCGGATCATTTCATGTACGACAACGGCGGATCGATCGTTTTTGTCACGGCCATTTCGGCCCGAACTGCGCTGACCGGGTTCACGCACACTGTCGCCGCCCGTGCCGGCGTGACGGGCATGATGAAGACCCTGGCCGCCGAGTGGGGCGAATACGGCATCCGCCTGAACTGCGTCGCCCCGGGCACGATCAAGACCGAGGCGCTCGGACGCTATCCCATTTCGCCGGACCACTGGAAACAGCTGAACCGTTCGGTTCTGAACCGGATGGGCGCGGCCGAGGACATTTCCGGCACGATCATATTCCTTGCGTCCAGATTGGGGGAATTCATCACGGGCGAAGACATTTATGTGGATGGTGGCGAAACCCTGCATCTGGGACACGACGCACGTGACATGATCAACCCCGAGATGTTCGAAAAGCGCGAGCGCGGAGATGGAAAGAATGAGTGAGACCCCAGTCCTGCTGGACATCTCCAACCGGATCGCCACGGTCACGCTGAACGACCCCGCGCGCCGGAACCCGGTCACCGGAAATGACATGATCGGTGCGCTTCTGGAGACCTTCGCGAAGGTGCAGGCCGATCCCGAGGTCAGCGTCATGATCCTGACAGGCGCCGACCCGGCCTTTTGCGCGGGCGGCGACATCAAGGAGATGAACGACCCCGACAGCGTGTTCCGCAAGGAGCCGCTGGCGACCGCTCAAAGCTATGTCGATGGGGTACAGCGCCTGCCCCAGGCTCTTTACAACCTCGACATCCCGACCATCGCGGCCGTGAATGGCGCGGCCGTCGGCGCCGGATGCGATCTGACCATGATGTGCGATATGCGCATTGCCTCGCAGAACGCGAAGTTCGGCGAGGTCTTCATCAATCTCGGCATCATTCCCGGCGATGCGGGCAGTTGGTTCCTGTTGCGCCGACTTGGGCATCAGAAAGCGGCGGACCTGACCTTTTCGGGCCGGATGGTGGGCGCCGAAGAGGCGCTCGAGCTGGGCATGGTGCTAGAAGTCGTCGCCCATGATATGCTAATAGAACGTGCCCGCGAACGCGCCGCGGTCATCGCATCCAAGCCGCCTCGGGCCGTGCGCGTCGCCAAACGCCTGTTGCGCAACGCCGAACGCATGGATCTTCCCGATTTCCTGAATGCGGCCGCGGCATATCAGGCCTTGATGCACCAGACCGAAGACCATCACGAAGCCATCGCGGCCTTTCTGGAAAAACGAAAACCGAATTTCACCGGCCGCTGAAAGACAGATTGAATGTCCGAAATCACGCAAGAAAAGATGGACCAGATCGCGCAGATGTGGAACGCGCGCGGCAAGGGTCTGATCGCGCATATGGCGCTTGAGATCGAAGAGGTCGCGACCGGAGGCGTTCGGGTCCGGATGCCGTTCAATCCGGACTTTTGCGTCGATGAGGACCAAACCCTGCTTCATGGTGGTATCCTGACGGCTCTTCTGGACAGTGTCTTTGGACTGGCAAACTTTGTTGGAATCGAGGGCGTCAGCACCATGTCCACTCTTGACCTCAGAGTTGATTATCTGCGCCCGGCCCGTTCGCGCGCGGATGTCATCGTTCGCGCGCATTGTTTTCGCAAGACCCGCCACATTGCCTTCAATTCCGGCAGCATCTGGTTCGACGGCCATGAGGATGTTGAAATAGCCCGTGGAACCGCCTCGTTTGCTTTGACGCGTGGTGACACCAGCCTATTTGACGTGATGACCAAAGGACTAACCGCGTGATGGAACTGCAAACTGTCAATGCACACGTATCGCGAGTGCCATTCTTCCGTTTTCTCAATTTCGAGGTCCAGAGCCTGGACGATCTCCATGCCGAGGCGGAAATGACCTTTGATGACCGCCACATCGGGAACCCGATCATGGAGTACTACCATGGCGGCATAATCGCGAGTTTCATGGAAGCCACAGCCGCCATAGCGGTGCAACCCGATTTCGCGGACCTTCCGGCGAAGCCGATCAACCTGACCGTCGATTACCTCCGACCTGGTGCGAAGGGACCGCTTTTTGCCCGCGCCAATGTGACACGCAAGGGCAAGCGGATGGCGAGTATCAGCGTGGTTTCCTGGCAGGCGGAGCGAGAACAGGCGGTTGCGGAAGGGCTGTACCACTTCCTATTGGTCTGAACTCTTCGCGAGCGCCAAGCAAGCTGTCAGAGATCCCCTCTCTAAGCGGTTGTTCCGCTTCGCAGATTCCGTTAAAAAGCAGCCTTACCAGCATGTCGGAAAACTCGGACAGGGTGTGGTATCCTTCCTGTCCAGCTTTCCGTGGGTCGAACCATTCAACGGTCCAGTTCAAGGCTCCCAGCATGACCTGGCGCAGAGGAACGATCTGTATGTCCTTTCTCACAGCACCGCTTTGCTGCGCATCGGACAACAGCTTGTCCCAAACAGCCGCGTATTCGTGACGGATACCCCGGTGACTGCGACGAAGCTTCGTGGGCAACATTCCATAGCTGCGGACATTTGCCGACGTGAACTCGCTGGCCCTGAATAGGAAATCCATATGAGCCGAAATGGCCGCCGATATCCTGGCACAATGATCGTTGGGTTCCTCGAACTGCTCAATGACGCGACTGACACCGACAAGCAGGTCGCTCAGTCCGGTTTGCAACACCTCGTCTACTATCTTCTCTTTTGATTTGAAATGATAGTAGACGCTGCCCGCCTCCATATTTGCCTCAACAGCGATCTGGCGTAGCGTCGTAGCCTTGTACCCCCTATCTCTCAAAATGCGCGCGGCCGCGCGCAGGATTTCGCTACGCGTCCTGGCCGCTTTTCCGTGGGGCTCGACCGGCTCCGGGAGGGATATGACGTTTGGCTTGGGGAGGCTATTTCCCGGACGACGCTTGTCGCACATTCCGTCCAAGATCAATCTGCTCATGCGTTCCGAGAGAATACTGACCGGATAACGTTTCACTTCGTACCATTCAACGGTCCAGTTCATCGCACTCAAAATGAATTGGCGGATGGGAGGAACTGAAATGTCTTTGCGCAATAAACCCTTGTCGCGGGCGTTCTGCAGGAATCCACCCCACATCTTAGCATATGAACTGCGCAGTTCCCGGTGAGCGCATCGCGCTTCCTCCGACAACATCGGGTAGTTTCGGATATTCGCAGACGTGAAGTCGCTATCTGTCAAAAGGAAGGTCAGATGCGTGTCGACTAGTTTCGCGAAAGTTTCGCGGAAGGGTTCGTCATTTGCACCCGCACACCTAATTATCCTGGCCACCTCATTGTGTAGACGCCGGACACCGATGTCGAGCACCACATCCAGTATCTTGCCTTTTGAGTCGAAATGATAATAGATGCTCCCCGCTTCGATGTTCGCTTCACGTGCGATCTCCCGCATCGTCGTCGAATCAAATCCCTCATAGCGGAATAGACGCGCTGCCACGCGGAGGATTTCCTCGCGGGTCCTTTCCGCCTTGCTCTGATCATCGTCGGCAAGGCATGCTTGAGGCGGCTGCACATACATATGGATTAGATAACAACTGGACAAAGGACTGTCTATTGCGATAAATCTAACGATTGTTAGAATATTTTTGAACGCACCCTCTGGATAAGCAACGCTTGCACAGGTGCTCACAGACGTAGAAAGGCAGCCAAAATGCGTGGATTGAATGGCAAACGGGTCATTGTCACGGGAGGCGGAAGCGGTATCGGCCGAGCCGTTTGTCAGCGATTCGGCGAGGAAGGTTCTGACGTCGCAGTGTTCGACCTGAACGAAGAGGGCGCACTGGAGACCACCCGCCTGATCAGGGAGTCTGGCGGCAAGGCCGAGGCCTTCAAGGTAGACATCACCGATCGCGCTCAGGTTGACAAGTCCGTGGTCGAGTTCGAGGCCGGAGGTCCGATCGACGTTTTGGTGAACAACGCCGGATGGGACGTGATCAAGCCATTCATCGACACAGATGCCGACCTCTGGAAAAAAGTCATCGACATCAACCTCTACGGTCCGCTGAACATGCATCACGCGGTGCTTCCGGGCATGGTCAGGAATGGCGGCGGCCGCGTTGTCAACATCGCCTCCGACGCGGGTCGCGTCGGATCGTCGGGCGAGGCGGTTTATTCGGCCTGCAAAGGCGGCATCATCTCCTTTACCAAGACCGTGGCGCGGGAACTGGCGCGCAAAGGCGTTCAGCTGAACGCGGTTGCGCCTGGCCCGACCGATACGCCCCTCTTCGCGCAGGTCGCCCAAGGCGACGCTGGTGAAAAGATCGCGGAAGGCCTCAAGCGGGCCATTCCGATGAAGCGCCTGGCGCAGCCGAGCGACTACCCCGGAATAATCTGCTTCCTGGCTTCCGACGATGCAGGATTCATCACCGGCCAGGTGATTTCCGTTTCGGGCGGCTTGTCGATGCACGGTTGATCGAAAAATGAATACGTCCAATCAAATGCCATCGCGGTCGAGGCGTGTCTAAATATCCTCCCCAACTGGCCGCGCCTCAGGTGCGGCCTTTTTGTTTCATGCGAGGCAGAGAATGTTCCAACCGGACCCTGTTATTCAACGAGCAAGCACGCTCGCGGCCTTCATTGATGATTGTGGTGCGGGCAGTTACGAAGGTCTCGTCAAACGCGCCAACGCCGAACCGAAATGGTTCTGGGGTCGGATAATCGGCTATGCCGGTATCCGGTTCCATCGTCCCTATACGCAACTGCGGGATATATCCGCAGGGCCAGATTCGATCCGATGGGCTGTCGGGGGTACCCTGAATCTGACAGAGAGCTGTCTCGATGCCCGCATCGCGGGGGGGCTGGGTGACAAAACCGCGATCGACTGGGTTGGCGAGGACGGAAGTCGCCGCCGCTGGACCTATGCCGAGCTTGCCGCCGAGGCCGCCCGCGTTGCGTCGGCCCTTGCCGCTCGCGGGGTGGAACCCGGACAGGCGGTAGGTATCTACATGCCGATGATCCCTGAAATCGAGGCGGCGCTTCTGGGCATCGCACGGTTGGGCGCCGTGGCGGTGCCGCTGTTCTCCGGTTTTGCCGCGCACGCCATCGCCACCCGTCTGAACGATGCCCGTGCAGTTGCGGTGCTGACGGCAGATGCGACGCCCCGGCGGGGAAAACCCGTCTGGATGGAGGCCACGCTGGCCGAAGCCCTGAAGGAGGTGCCATTTGTCCATACCGTGCTCAGCCTGCGGCGGTTCGGCGGCATAGTGGCCGATCCAGTCCGCGATCTCGACTGGCGGGAGACCGTCGGCAAAGCTGACGCGAGGCGTCCCGCCCATCCGGTAGACGCCGATGCGCCCCTGCTTATCGCCTACACCTCGGGTACGACTGGCAAGCCCAAGGGCGTGGTTCATACCCATCTCGGCGTCCAGGCCAAGGCCACGGCCGACTTCTTGCTGTGCCTCGACATGAAACGCGACGATCGTCATTTGTGGATGACTGACATGGGCTGGGTGATGGGGCCACTCACGCTTCTGTCGGTGCTGCTTTCGGGCGCCACGCTGGCGCTCGCCGAGGGTGCGCCCTCGATGCCGGACGACCCCTTCCGGCTGCTGCGCCTGGCCTCGGAGATGGGCATCACCCACCTTGGCGTCGCCCCCACGCTGGTGCGGCAGTTCATGACCCAGGATCCCGGGCCACTTTCCGGCTACGACCTTTCGCCGTTACGCATCGTCGCCTCGACCGGCGAACCTTGGACCGATGACTCCTGGCTGTGGCATCTCGACCATATCTGCCGCCGCCGCGCGGTACCGCTCAACATTTCAGGCGGGACCGAGTTGTTCGGCGCGATCCTGACTTCAACCGTATTGCACGAGGTCAAACCCGGTGGATTCTCGGCTCAAGCACTGGGGGTCGGCGCAAAAGTGCTGCGCGTGGACGGAAGCGAAGCCGCACCGGGCGAGGTTGGCGAACTGGTCGTGACCCAACCGCCGATGGGGCTGACACCGACCATCTGGGGAGACCGGGAACGCTATCTCGAAACCTACTGGTCTACCTTCCCCGATATCTGGCGGCACGGCGACTGGGTGCGCCGCGATCTGGACGGCACATGGTATATCCTCGGCCGCTCGGACGATACGTTGAACATTGCCGGCAAGCGCATCGGCCCGCCCGAGATCGAGGCGGCGCTGACCGAGACGGGAAAGGTGGTGGACGCGGCGGCCATCGCTGCCCCGGACGATCTGAAAGGCGTGGCGGTGGTCTGCGTCTGCGTGGCGTCGCCCGGTGTGTTGCCCGACGCGGCCCTAGTGGAGCGGCTCAAGGACCGCGTGGGAGAGATCGTTTCGAAGCCCTTCCGCCCGCGCGAGATCCATTTCGTCGAGGCGCTTCCCAAGACCCGCAGCATGAAGACGATGCGCCGGCTCGTGCGCGCCGCTTTTCTGGGCGAGGATCCGGGCGACCTGTCCTCTGTCAGCAACCCCGAGACGATGGAAGCCATCGCCGCCCTGCGAAAGGACAAATCATGATTACCGTCTTCGGAGCAACCGGCACCACCGGCGCCCCCCTTGTCGATACGCTATTGGCCAAGGGCGCGAAAGTGCGCGCAGTCACCAGCGATCCGGCCAAGGTCGAAACCCTCGCGGCCAAGGGTTGCGAGGCTGTCGTTGCCGATTTCACCGATCCCGCTGCGCTGAATCGGGCCTGTTTAGCGGCTGAACGGATCTATTTGGTGACACCCGCGCACGGGCACATGCGCCGCTGGAAGGCCGATGCGATCGAAGCGGCGAAGGTGGCAGGGGTGCGCCACGTCGTTCTGGCCACCGGACTTGGCGCCTCGCCCAAAGCCAGGCTGACCTTTGGCATGTGGCATTCGGAAATCCAGGAACTGCTAAAGAAAAGCGGCTTGGACTGGACCTTCGTTCAGCCGACCTATTTCATGCAGAACCTGTTGTGGCAGGCCGGCAGCATCGCAAGGGACGGGGTGTATTGCGACGATCTGGGGGGGCCTGTGGCCTGGATCGACGCCCGCGACATTGCTGACGTCGCGGCCGAGGCGCTGACCGGCGCGGGGCATGAAGGCAAGTCCTATGGCCTGACAGGTCCCGAGGCCCTGTCTGGAGAAGAGATTGCGGCGATTCTGTCGGAAGCGACGGGTCGGCAGGTCGCTTGCGCGCCGCTGTCGGCCGCGGACGCAAAGGCGGCGATGATCGCCGGTGGGATGCAGGACGAGGTTGCGGCGGCCATGGTGGAACTGGCTTCGATCGCACCCAAGGGTTACCTCGCCGGCATCGAGAACACGGTGAGCGACGTGCTTGGACACCCGGCGCGCCGTTTTGCCGATTTCGTGGCCGAGAACAGGCATGCCTTTACCGGATGAGGCGGCGCCCGCGCCGCCGCCCGGGGGCCCCACCCCGGTCGACCACATGTTCGTCTTCCGCGATTGGGGTCATCTCACGGGACATGGC
>NZ_JAGHRJ010000015.1 GCF_017743865.1 Labrenzia sp. R4_2 | reverse complement strand
ACGCCGAATATCGGTCGCCGGGACATGACCCTCGATTACATAGCCGTCAACAAGTGCTGTATGGCAAGAGGCCATTCGCTGGGGCACTCCATTGTCGATCTTGAACCGCGTCAACGGTCCGGCAAACGTCGGGACAGAAAGTTGGGTAGCAGAGCAAAACATGAACGGATCCTACGTTTGAACGGCCCGGATCAAGGGGCTGCGTCAAAACTGGAAAACACCATTGTCGCGCGGCCGGGGAGCGCTTCAGGTCCGACCTCTCGTTTCCTACGTGGTCAGTGAGTCGGAACTCCAATTCGGGAAGGTCGCCAGAGAGCTGGACGAGCAGATCACATGGCATCGGCCGGGCCATTAGCCTTGCCAAGTGACAATTGTGCGATGCTCGCCCATCGGGCATAGGTTCGGATACGGTGGACGAGGCTCCTCTCGCCTGTTTGCACCCTTAAATTAGAGATCCCGTGATATGGGGTTCTAAACGTAAATGGCCGCTAGTCGTTGTCCTTGTTTTTTGGTGAATCGCCGTGGCAGGATTTGCCCATGAACCGGTGCATGATCAGATGCATTCCCACGCATCCCAGCATAGGTGCAGCGAGCAGCAGAGTTTGGCCAATCGTTTGCCCTGCAGGAGCGCTGGCAATCAGGAAGCCTGTGCCAACGACCATTGCAAGACAGCAGGCGAGCATGAAAAGATTGTGCCCTGTCACTAGAGATTTGGGCGACGAACTGTCCATGGTTTTGGCCCTGACCTGAGGAACAGACGTTGAAGTTTCCGAATTGGTTTCATGAATTGTCATAGGATGATTACCTTAGTTCCAAGTGGGACGCGCTCATAAAGGTCTTCGACGTGAGCATTGATCATGCGAATGCAACCATTTGAGACAGATCGTCCGATAGAGGATGGTTCGGTGGTTCCGTGGATCCGGTACATTGTGTCCCGACCGCCGCGGTAGAGATAAAGAGCTCTTGACCCAAGCGGGTTTTTAGGGCCTCCAGGAACACCGCCGGCATACTTGGCGTATTTTCCAGGATTTCTTCGGATCATGTTGGCCGTTGGCCGCCAACTGGGCCATTTGGCCTTGCGTTTAATGACGGCGTCGCCTTTCAAAGAAAGTCCAGCTCGACCAACACCAATGCCATAGCGTCTCGCCTTCCCAAAACCTTCCACGAGGTAGAGAAAGTGATTGCGGGTATCTACGATGATGGTACCGCGACTGTGCGTAAAATGGCGCACCGTTTGAGGTTCAAATTTCGGATCGACCTTGAATCCGGACTTTTTGGTTTGATGTGCCAAAGCAGGAACAGCTGTGCCAGCGAGCGCTGCTCCTGCACCTGCAAGCAAGAAACGTCGGGTAAGCATGAATTGCCCTTTCCAGTGAAGTCGACAAATCAGATTGCACGCGCGCGGCATGCTTTCCGTCAATACTTGTCAATCTCTTCTGGGGGGACGATTGTTCAATTCGGGTTGCAATGCGGAATATGCAGCAATAGCTATTTCCTCAAGCCGCAAGGTGGTGTGAAAAGCGTAGTCTATTGCGAGTACAAAGTACGTAGTGCAGTCAACGCTGCAATGCATGCTCTTCAGAAATGAGCTCTCATCACTGGACCGCTCGCAACAATCGCCGTGGTGCAACGTCGCAGAAAAGGTGTGATCGAGAGTGTCAAACTCGGCAGAAGCTTCCGCGGTGAGTGTTGAGGACGTGCGGTCAATTGGTGCGGACGCGAACGCAGTTGCAGACTGCGTTATCGCAAACAATGCTACCAACAATGCCGAAATCCAGATGCGCATGAGCTTTCGATACCTGAAAACTCTCAACAAATCCATACTACGAATTAAACAATATGCAGGGTGTCAGGCAAACATGATCCAGCCCAATTAGCACCTTTAGCTGCAACGAAATAGACTTTTTCAAGGAAGTTCAAAAGTCACATCGAGAGCTCTTTGCTGCGAAATCACTCGTTGGCTTATTATCATAGAGGGCGACCAGCTGCATGGTCTCAGCGATTGGAATACGCTCATGATAGAAAGTCACTCTGGTTCTGTTACTAAATTCATCCAGAAGTATTCTTGGTGCAGAGAAAGCTGCATATTGTTGTGCTGTAGGCTCAGGTGCTTGAGCATCAGAACCACAGCAGAAAGAAGAGAAGCCAACTCAGAAGGCCGGACAACTTCGTTACCAAATGTCGGGTGGCTTTATTCATGCAGGGTAAGATTAATGGCGTTGCTTCCAGTCATCGCATCCTATTGATAGATGAGATTCTGGGTGCTGCTATTTTCGGCGTAGTGCTGTTTCATATTGTTTGGGATCTTGAGTTCTCGGGATTGCTTCAAGGCGTGGCCTTCCACCCAATCTGGCTGGGTTTTGGTAAGATGTTAGCCGGAACTTTCATGTTTCTAGTTGGTGTTAGTTTAATACTCGCGCACGGAGAAAGGCTAAAGTCAGAAAAGTTCTTTAAGCGGCTTGCCGTTGTTGGCGCAGCCGCGTTTTTGATATCTGTGACAACTTGGTTCGTGTTTCCCGACAGTTTTATCTTTTTTGGTATTCTGCACGCGATTTCTGTTTCTTCTCTCTTGGGCGTGTTGTTTTTAAAACTTCCAGCGCTGGCTGTTCTTCTGATTGGACTGATCTTTCTGATTTTGCCGCATTTTGCGAGCTTGGACTATTTCAACACCCGCTGGCTCGCGTGGACTGGCCTGTCTGCGTTACCTCCGCCGAGCAACGACTTCGTCCCCGTTCTTCCTTGGGCTGGCATCACATTGCTGGGTATGTTTGCTGCAAGGGTACTGGTTTCAAAGCCTCATATCACTGGTCCTCTACCCGGACCTCGGAAAAACCAGATTACCATGGCGCTGTCTTGGATGGGGCGTAACAGTCTGCTGATTTACTTGGTTCATCAGCCACTTCTGCTAGCCATCATTTTGCCAATTGGGGTGGTTTTCCAGTCGTAGATTTGTTGTAGGTAATTCAGTCAGCTGAGCTGCAAGTCAAAACTTCATCATGTCTCAACGCCTCAAATATGAGCTCAGCAGCTACCCACACCATATCTTCCTTACCTAACGTTCAAGCAGCGATAAAAAGACAACGGTTTTCAGAGTTGGAAACACGAAGAACCCGATATGTAAATTCCGAATTTCGTTTCCGTCTGAAAATAACCTGGAGCAAGAAAGTTGACCTTACCCCTGCAGGAACCTTCATAACATTCTCAGAACATGAGGAGACATGCCATGAAGTTTAAGGTCCCAGAAATGAGTTGTGGTCACTGCGTTTCCGCAATTGAAAAAGCAGTCGAGACCCAAGAAGCAGGGGCGCAAGTCATTTGCAACCTGGAAGACAACACCGTGGAGGTTGTTAGTTCCTCGTCTTCCGCGTCGATAGAGACCGCGATACGAGAAGCCGGATTCGAACCGCAGTTGATCGCGTAGCCGATATTAACAAACTGCCGGCGTAAAAAAGTTGTGTTCTTTGCGTCCTCGAAATAGCCACAGCGCATATTTTGTGTCGGTCGAAAGAACAAGCATCGAATAACAAGCCTAGTTTGTTTGTATCAGATTGTATCCTTGACCTCTAAAGTCAGAGTGGAATACTGCAAAAGGACCTAAGGCTCCAGTGCTCCATGCGTCGAATACATTGAGCGCAGGCGCTAGCCTTTGGTGACTTGAAATGACGATTTTCGGGATGCGTTCTGGATTTTTGAAAGTAAGCATCTCCCCGAACCAAAGACATGTAAAAGTCAGCCAACGCCGCATGCGGAAACTCGTTTAGGCCTGTTCTGGGCTATTGGCGTTTCCTTGCATGCGCCAAAAGAAAGTCGCGGATAGTAACACCCTCGGAATCCAAGCATGAACCGTGTTGTTTTTTCGACCGTCCTCCAACTAGGTGTACTGCTGGCGTTTTTTGCCTTGGCCTTGTCGGCAGGTAAAGCTGCCAGCTCGAAGCAGGTTGAGACTCCTGCGCTTGTTGCCAGTCTGATTACGGCACAGGACGGTGTTGCAGACAAAGCTATGACGATTTCTGGAGGTCTCTACCTTCAACTTAAGCCGGGTTGGAAAACCTATTGGCGCTCGCCTGGAGAAGTTGGAATTCCGCCAAGTGTCGAGTGGGTACAGTCGCAAAATGTCGATGAAGTCACTTTTGATTGGCCCGCTCCCAAGCGCTTCACCGCATTTGGAATTGAAAACTTTGGATATGAAGGCGAAGTTGTCTTTCCTCTTCAAATAAAACTCAAACAACCAGGTGCTCCGGCACACTTGCGGGCAAAGGTTACACTTCTTGTCTGTTCGGAAGTATGCGTTCCTGAAACGATAGAATTGGCACTTTTCCTTCCAAAAGGCGCTGGAATTGACCGCCCTTCAGGCGAGCTTATCGCTCAGTACTCCGATAAAGTTCCAAGGGATGGCAAGACTTCGGGCTTTCTTGAGTTTGGTGAAGCATACATAGATGCGAAATTGACGAAGCTTGTGATCGAATTGCGATCATCAGTCTCTCTTGAAAAGCCGGACGTTTTTCCTGAGTTGGGGAGAGGTGCAACCCTGGGCAAACCTGAGTTCAGGTTGGGTGATAGAAACAAAACTTTGTGGGTGAAGTTTCCAATCTATTCCGCTTCTGAAAGCTTGATCCAACCTCCGCAAATAACTGTGACAGATGCTGCGATTCCAGCCGTTAGTTTTTCTCCTAAAGTTGTCGATATCGAGCCTGTTCCACCTTTTAGCGTCAAAGAATTGGCACCCAATCTGGATAAGCTAATTTGGATGGCGCTTCTCGCTTTTCTGGGTGGGTTGATACTCAATGTTATGCCATGTGTTTTACCCGTTCTTTCCCTCAAACTGAGCGCAACTCTTAACCAATATGGGCGACACTCACTCGCTGTTCGGGGGGGATTTCTTGCAGCCGCAGCGGGTATAATGGTGTTTGTGTGGGGGCTGGCCTTCACCCTGTTTGTTTTCAAGCAACTGGGTTTTACGGTTGGTTGGGGTATCCAGTTTCAAAATCCGGTTTTCCTGGCCTTTATGGCGCTTGTTCTTGTCGTATTCGCTGCAAATTTTTTTGGCCTCTTTGAAATTGCTTTGCCCGCCAGCCTACAAACACTTCTAACCAACAAGGGGCGTGGTTCCGGTTACAGCGGAGATTTCTTAACTGGTTTGTTTAGCGCAATTCTAGCGACACCTTGTTCCGCTCCTTTTCTCGGTACAGCCATAGCTTTTGCTCTTGCTGGACGTGGTATTGATATACTAATAGTTTTCACTGGACTGGGTGTTGGTCTCGCGTTCCCCTATTTCATTCTTGCGGCGGTGCCGGGGCTCGTTGGTATGCTGCCGAGACCCGGCGGCTGGATGAATGTTCTGAAAACTGTTTTAGGTCTGCTGCTCGTACTGACGGCGATTTGGATTCTTTGGATCCTTATTGGTGTTGCCGGATCGAATGCCTTCCTCGCTGTTGTTACTTTGCTGACATTTTTAATCGCCCTTAGCTCCAGCAAACGTGTTGCCAACTGGGGAAAGCTTGCCGGTGGTTCGTTGCTGGCAGGCTTAGTTTTGTTGTCGCCTGTAGTCGTTTCGGGCGGTGACAAAGTCGAAACTTTGGGCGTGCCTATTTTGGGGTGGTCTGAGTTTGACCGTGGCGAAATTGCTCGTTTGGTTTCCAAGGGAAAGCTAGTTTTTGTCGACGTAACTGCTGATTGGTGCGTTACCTGCAAAGCCAACAAGGTATTGGTTCTGGAGAGAGAGCCAGTGCTTTCTGCACTCAGCAGCCCTGAAATTGTCACCATGCAAGCAGATTGGACACGTCCAAGTGAAGAGATCTCTCGATACCTCGCTGGTTACGGGCGCTTTGGCATACCTTTTAACGCGATCTACGGGCCTGGGGCTCCACGGGGAATGGTCATGTCGGAATTGTTGACTTCAGACGAAATTCTTAACGGTTTGAAAGCCGCACGACGCAGTTCGGTTAGGCCACTATCGACGAAATCAGAAGACGATGCCAACCTCCAAACTTCACACGTGAAGTGAGCTTTTCGCTTGGTTCTCACCGCATCCACAAGAGCGAATATATTCGTAGCCTCGAGCGAACCACACTCTTATGCGGATTGCCAACAAACAGAACTATTATTGCAGGTTCGAAATTATCGATAACTTTTCTGGCGGCTCCTAGCGTAATTACGTTTTAGATTCAGAGACAGGTCAGCCTGAAATCTATCGAGATCATTGGCCTTTTCGACGAACATGTAAGTTGCAATTCCAATTGGCTGCCTTTGTTCTACTGTCACAGAGAAAACCGATCCCACTTAACTTCCAAAAGTGTGCCGGAGAATTCACAGCCCCACCAATTGGCGAGGCAAATTGAACGAACAAAGTAGAATTGCACTGCATGTTTATGGTTTTTAAAGTGTCGAGAAGAACAGGTTCTCGAAACGATTACATAAGTATTTGGAGAGTCGGATTCGAAATAATATTCAAGGCGATTTCTCCAATTGGAAAATGGTTAAATTAACCAACGAAAAGCTTTTTTATTTAATATTCCCAAGTAATATTGTAGGATTTCTTTCTTTGAGGTGTGAGTTGATGCGATCTCTCGACAGTCTTATTCAAAGAGAAGACAATAGTTTTGGCGTTGTTCGACTTGCTGCCGCAACGGCAGTTATTGTGTCACACGCGTTCATCTTGACACGTCGTAGCGAACTTGCGGATCCCCTTGCGACAATGACCAGCTTTTCACTCGGTGGTCATGCGGTGAATGTGTTTTTTGTCTTGTCCGGTTTCCTGATCGCGGCAAGTTGGGATAGACGGCCCAACCTCTCGTATTTCCTGACCAGCCGCTTCCTCCGCATTTTTCCGGCACTATTCGTTGTAACGGTTACAACAATTTTCGTGGCCGGCATTGCTCAAAAACAGCTAGGAATGGCAGCTTTTCTCTTTTCTTGGGAAACTATTTCCCTATTCCTGAGGGCGGTAGTGGCCCTCGATGGAGGCGGAACTCTTCCAGGTATTTTTATTGAAAATCCTGATGAGCGCTATGTGCTCGCAACTGTCTGGACTATTCGATACGAAGTCATTTGTTATCTGACGATTCCAATCGTTGCTACGCTCTCTGCGCAATTCGGCGGTGAAAAGAAAATTGTTGCTGCAATTCTTGCTGTATCTGCTGGTATTCTGGTCTTGAGATTCGGTCACGAAGCGACTTTGCTGATTGATCATCTCGCCCGCTTCTTCTTTGCCTTTTATCTCGGCATCGCAAGCTGGATGATGCGCAAGCACATCAATGTATCATTCGTTCGCGTTGCTCTGGTGTTTGCGTGTGCGTTTGTCTTGCTTGGCACGCCTGTGTCGCCAGTCGCCGAGATAATCGCCATAGCCAGTCTTACCTTTTGGCTTGGATCACTAAATCTCGGCCGTATTGGAAATCTCACCAATCGCGACGACATTTCCTATGGAATCTATCTTATCGGGTTTCCAATTCAGCAAACGTGGCTTGTACTGTGGCATGGGCCCTATCCCATTCTCATGAACCTCACTTTGTCCTTGTTGACCATCATTCCACTGGCTTTTCTGTCGTGGCGCCTGATTGAACGACCAGCGCTCGCCCAACGCTCATCCGTGTTGGAATTGCTGCAAACCTTTATGCGTAAGCCTTCCGTCAAGGGGCAATAGCTGCGAATCTCGGAGGTTGAGGCAAAGATCGTGTAATTCATACCGTTTGGAACATTAGCCTCGAGTTATTATTGGTAAAACGAATTACAGTCGCGCTATCGATATTCCCAATACTCGACAATGAACAAGGCAATAGCTAAGCGTTTTTTTGAGCGTGCTGTCTAGGTCAAATTATGGAAAACACGGCTTGGAATTCGAATTTCGAAATAAACTGCACGCATTGATACCGTACTTCCGTCATTGAAAGTCGAATACAACCGAATTTATTGCTTGAGACCCAGTATCATTTCCCAAGTGACATACCTTTAAGGCGCGTTTCCAGGCGAATGTCGTGAACAATAAATGTAGTTGATCGTGTGGTGTGTTCTGTAAAGAACAGCTAAAAACGTTCTATTATGCTACCAAACTACGAAAATTGAAGGAACCATATCCAAAATTTGGAGCAACTGTAAAGAAATTCGTGAGAATAGTTCATGGTTGAGCCCATGCATCAGTCACGAGAGACGTGGTTGTCGAGAAATGCAAAAACCTTGTGTATCTGAGCACTCGCGTCAAAGTTGATTAGGTGAGGATAGGGTAGAATTAGGTGTCACATTGTTGTGAAATATGGCATAGTTTCCCTTAAGTCCTTACTTTTGACCTGTTTAGGGAGTATAATCTAGTAGTTAAAACTACGTTGCTTGCTATTTTGCTTTGTTATCTATGATAATTTGATATCGTGGCCCTGATTTAATTCATCAGAGTATACTGATGGGTCGCCGTACCGCGCCTATTCATAAGTAGTTTTCGCCAAACAATACACTTGTGACAACGGTTACAGATAGGGTTTGCAATAGGTGGTACTCTCAAGAGCGAAAGCAAAGGCCTGACGGCTATGCCGGTCATACCGACAGACAACGATAATCCAAGAAAGGACATGTGATGTTCAAAAAACTGATCTCCGTTCTAGGAATTCTCGTTCTATGGACTGCGCCAGCATTTGCAAAAAGAGTCGCTTTGGTAATCGGCAACAGTGCATGTGAACACACGGTATTCCTTCCAAATCCGGCAAACGACGCCCGTTTGATGGCCGGTAAACTGAACGGTCTCGGTTTCGAGGTCGTCGAGGGTATTGATCAGAACTATCGTGAAATGCGCCAATCAATATTGGAGTTTGCCAAGAAAGCCTATGGAGCGAACATCGCGTTGTTGTTTTATGCAGGGCACGGGATGCAGATCGCCGGGCAAAATCTTATGGTTCCAATTGATGCAAAAATCGAAGACGAAGCTTCCTTAGACTTCGAGACGATTACTGTCGATTTTGTCATGCGACAGATGTCGAAGGACGTGAAAGTGCAGATGGTGTTTCTGGATGCGTGTAGAGATAATCCACTTGCTCGTTCACTTGCGCGTCGCATGGGACCCAGTAGGTCAACGACCGTCGGGTCAGGTCTTGCAGAGATCAAAATTGTTGATACCGGAGCCGAAGGGGCTGTGATCGCATTCGCAACAAGTCCCGGGGATGTTGCCCTAGACGGTGAAGGTGAAAACTCGCCTTTTACCGCTGCACTTGCCAGGCATATAGACGCGCCTGACGTATCCATCCAGACCGGTTTGACCCGCGTAACAGGTGATGTTTTTGAAGAAACCGACAAGCGTCAAAGGCCATGGGTGAATGCTTCCCTAATTGGCGAGTTGTTTCTTAACAAACAAAGCAATGTTTCCACGAGTAAGGTGCTTCCTGCTGATGATGTACCTTCAACGCAGATTTCACCAGAAACGACGATTAGTTCTGTTGATGCAGCGACGCGATCAACCATTGCGTGGGAACGGGAAAAGTTGGTTTGGGAGACGGTCAAATCCAGCAATACGGTTGCCGATTACGACTCCTATCTGTCAGCCTATCCCAATGGCACATTTGCAAATTTCGCAAACAACTCGATTGGACGATTAAAAAACTACCCTCAAGTTGCGGCGGTTGGATCATCGCCTAAAACTGGCGCTGTCAAACCTCAACCGGGTCTGAAAAAAACTCTACCTAATCCTCAAAATGCTGTTGCTGGCAATCAGGAAACCGAAGCATCTCTTGGCTGGAACCGCACCAAACGCCGTGAAGTCCAGACCCGACTAAATTTGTCTGGGCACAATGTAGGCAGATCGGATGGGGCATTCGGTCCAAAAACACGTGCGGGCATATCAGCTTGGCAAACCACGAATGGCATAGCTGCGACGGGTTACTTTACGGCCGCTCAATATGTGCTTTTGATAACTCAAACAGACTCCCAATACGCAGCATACATAGCTGAAGTGAAGCGCAAGCAAAATGCCGCCCGAGCGTCACGTAGTGCTGCAAACAAGCGCAGAACAAACTCTACAACAGCGCAGCATCGCGCCACCGGTAACCAAAATATGCACAACAATAGCGGTAGTTCAGTTAATCCTGCGGGAGCGGCCTTTATTGGAGGTGTTGTAGGCGGCATAATTGGTGGAGCTATCGGCAGATAACTAGAGAATGCAGTCACATGCGTCTCAAAAAAGGGAACAGGGCAACGATGTGGCGGGTGTTGCGTTAGTCAATCAGATGCTTTTTGGATCCACCGGTGAAGATATGCGCGTTCGAATAAAAAGACGATACCAATCGCAATGACTGCAAAGGCCACAATGAAGGGGTCGGTAACCAGTTTCATTTTCGTAAAAGCGGCTAAAACGACTATGTCGAATGCAAGTGCCGCCAACACCACTGCCCCTGCCGCACCAATTTCTTTTCTTCTAAACCTGTACACTCCCCAATGAATAACCATGTCCATCACGAGATAGAAAAACGCTCCTAGTGAAGCAATTCGGCTTAGATCGAAAAAAACGGCAAGGATTGAGGCGATTGTTACAGTGTATACGAGGGTATGGCGCTGTATGGTGCCTGACATCCCAAGATGACTGTGGGGGATCATCTTCATTTCCGTTAACATCGCAAGCATTCGGGACACGGCAAAGACGCTCGCCAGCACACCACTGGCCGTGGCAATAGCAGCTAGAAGAACTGTGAGAAGAAATCCCGTGCGCCCGAGGGCTGGTTCTGCTGCCTGAGCAAGCGAATAATCTTTTGCGGCAATAATCTCGCTGATTCCAAGGCTTGATTGAACGCCAAATGCAACCAGGAGATAAATGATTACGCAAAGCGAGATTGAGATTGTGATTGCTCTTCCGACATTTTTGTGGGGATCAGTGACCTCTGCCCCACTGTTTGTAATGGTGGTGAAGCCTTTGAAAGCAAGGATCGCCAATGCGACCGATGCGATGAAGCCAGTCGCACTAAATGTGTGGCTTGAATCTTCAATGGTGCCAAATTGAAAGCCGCTTGACCAAAGTGCTGCAATGCCGAAAAGGGCGATGCCAGCGATTTTCAATGTTGCCATGATCAGTGAGAAAAGACCGACTGACCGGTTCCCGGCAATGTTGACCAAGAAAGCGAAAAGGATCACTGCGACTGACAGCGCAGGCACCAAAGGTCCCCCCGTGATGTCGAAAGGTCGAAGGATGTAAGTGGCGAAGGTTCTCGCTACCAGGCTTTCCGCGATTACCATGCTTAACGCCATGAGGAGTGCGGCTCCAGCGGCTATGGCTCCCGGACCGTAGCACTTCTGAAGTATCATCGCGATACCGCCCGAAGAAGGCCACGCGTTGGACATCTTTACATAGCTGTAGGCGCTGAAGCTCGTAACAATCGCTCCTGCGACAAAGGCAACTGGAAAAAGAGGTCCTGCGAGTTCTGCTATTTGACCTGTAAGAGCAAAAATCCCCGCGCCGATCATTACTCCTGTTCCCATCGCGACTGCACCACTAATCGTGATTGAGCCTTCTACATAATCGCTGGTTCTGTGGGTGTGTTGCATTCTTCTCTACTCTGCTCGGATGTGTGCGGTCTAACAGCTAACTGATTGGCAATGCGGATTGTCGGAGTTCCAGACCTTGAGAGGCATAGAAGGCAACAATCGACTGATCTCAGACACTGCTGTAGAAAAATCGAGATGTTGGGAAATCGTCGTTAAGCCAACTAAGGGCCGTCGAGAGGTTTCAATTGCGTTGATTGTTGCAAAAATGATTGCCGCGGTTACTTCTGCCTGATCTCCTGCTTCGAGGCCCCGGGAAGTGACTGGAATTTCATTTATGTCAGTCCCCTCGGCGACAATTCTCACACGTATGTCTCCGATTGCGGGAAGGCGCATTGCCAATTTGGCGAGTGCAATTGAATTTCGAGCAAAGAATGGGCCAAGTCCCAGCTTTAGTAGTGACCACAGAACGTGTGTCGCGACCTGTGGTTCAAGTGCACAAAAAGTGCGAAACCCGACAGCTCTAGTTTCTTTGCAAATTTTGTTCATGCCCAGCTCTGAAAATCCAACTCCAATAGCTAGGCGTGCTTGCTCGGAATTGCCAAAGCTGATTTTGCGGCGCAATACGCCAGGATAGGTGAAGCGGGTTTTGTCCTTGCTGGAAATGGGATACCCGGTACCAATAGTGCGAAAGAACCATTCGGTTGCGGACAATCCATAGTGCCTTCCCAAACTGAGTTCCATACCGATATCAATCGAAGAAACTCGCTTTGTTTGCGCGATGTCCGAAGCCATTAGCGTGGTAAGTCCAGGAGCCGTTCCGACACTCAAAATTGCGGCACCGAGTCCACCGGTTTGCCGAATTGCCCTGCATAGTTTTGACACATAGGCAGGCGTGGCCGACGTATCAAGCAAGGTGGAACCTTCTCTTACAATTCGAGCGGCTAAGTGGGGTGGGGTTGCTTCTGTAAGATTTACTACAATTGAATTTCTTGGAACTGGAAAAATGGCATGGTCTCGTTGAACGTCGAAAGCCAAATGCTTCGTCCTGGCACTATCATTTCCACCTCTCCGCGATATCAGAAAAATCTGACTGTCAGAGTTTTCAAGAAGCAAACGAACAACACGGCGTCCGACATCACCCGTACCGCCAATCAAAAAAACCGTTCTTCCCGGAGAGGACATATCAGAGGTTCAATCCACCAGTGTGGCTGCCCTTAAACCTTAGTTTCGGAATAAAGCCGGGAACACTTTCTGCATATCGGTCCCATGAAGCTCCGAACCGGGAACGGTTATCGTTTTCCTCGCTGCGAGCAAGGCGAACATACATCCAAATCATTATCGGAAACATCGGCAGCGTTAAGAGTGTAGGCCATTGCAACAGGAAACCCGTCATTATGAGAATGAAACCATCATATTGTGGGTGCCGAACGAGTGCATACGGCCCTGTATTGGCGAGACGGCCGCTCTGTTGTGCGGCCCAAAGGTGATGCCATGCTACCGAAATCAACCAGAAGCCAGCTCCAATCAGGATGAAACTCAACAGATGAAAAGGGCCGAAGTGAGGATTTGAGCGCCAGCCAAAGATCATTTCGGGAAGGTGCCCACTGTCGTGGGCAAACCAGTCAATTCCGGGCCAGGTTGACTGGAGCCAGCCTGACAAGAAAAAAATTGTGAGCGGGAAACCATACATTTCGGCAAACAACGCGATTATGAAAGCGCTAAAAGCGCCAAATCCGCGCCAATCGAGAGAAGTTCTCGGTTTAAAAAAACTGAAGGCGAAGAGGATGAAAACAGCCGAGTTGATGAATACTAACAACCACAGCCCGTACGCAGATTCCGTGTCGCTCATCGCTTGCTTCCTCCCTACTTTCTTTCACCGTGATGGCCATGCATGAAGAAGTGCATCGCTACGCAGAGCAACAAAGGAAGCCAGATTAACCATCCGCTGGAGAAGATGTGATCTCGATGTTCAAAGCCGAGCAGCAAACCCACAAGAGTAAGCGCCACAACAAAGTATACTCCTGCGCGAGATCTCCAAAAAGTCCGGGATTGGTGATCTTTATTCATGGTGTCGTATTCGCGAGGGTCGAGATTGTTCTGCATCATCTTCTCCAGGCGTTCAGATTTTTGCACCACGCAGTCTCAGCGAATTCAATACAACCGAAATCGATGATGCACTCATGGCAAAGGCCGCGAACATCGGGCTGATCAGGATCCCAAAAAATGGGAATAGAACACCAGCAGCAACGGGCACTCCACTCGCGTTGTAGACCAAGGCAAAAAACAAGTTCTGACGGATGTTTTGCATAGTGGCGCGCGCAAGCCTACGGGCGCGAACAATGCCGTCGAGGTTTCCTTTCACCAAGGTAATACCTGCGCTCTCGATTGCGACATCTGCGCCAGTTCCCATGGCAATACCGACATCTGCTTGGGCCAATGCGGGTGCGTCGTTGACCCCGTCGCCAGCCATTGCAACTTGGCGCCCCGCGTCCTGGAGATCTCGAATTATTCGTGCCTTGTCTTCCGGCAGGACATCTGCGCGTATTTCATCAATACCAAGCTGCGCAGCGACAGACTTTGCTGTTCTCTCGTTGTCTCCCGTAGCCATTATTATGCGAAAACCAAGTTCGTGCAGTGCTTTAAGAGCTGCTGGCGTGGTGTCTTTCACTGGATCAGCCACCGAAACCAGCCCAGCGATTTGATTTCCAAGAACCACGAACATAACAGTTTCGCCATGATCTCGGCGTTCATTGGCCTTGTCTGTCAGTGGGCCTGGCTCGATTCCAAGATCCTTTATCATCGCCAAATTGCCTAGTGCCACAATTTGCCCGTCTACGCGACCTTGGACGCCTTTACCCGTTATCGCTTCAAAATCGTCCGCTTCGCTCGTAATGACACCGCGTGTTTCTGCGCCGCGTACTATGGCTTCGGCAAGCGGGTGTTCGGAGCCTTTCTCAAGTGTGGCGGCAAGGCGAAGCACTTCATTCTCGTCATGACCCCGTTCCGGCATTACGGCAACCAACTCAGGTTTGCCCAAGGTAAGAGTGCCGGTCTTGTCTACGATAAGTGTATCAATTTTCTCAAAGCGTTCGAGCGCTTCAGCGTTCTTGATAAGCACTCCTGCCTGCGCCCCGCGCCCGGTTGCTGTCATTATCGACATTGGGGTCGCTAATCCCAGTGCGCATGGGCAAGCTATGATTAGCACAGCCACCGCAGCAACAAGTGCATAGGACAAAGCTGGTGCCGGTCCCCAGATAGACCATCCAACAAAAGCAAGAATAGCTACGCCTATTACCGCTGGGACGAACCAGCCGGCTACCTTGTCAGCATATTTTTGAATGGGCGCACGCGACCTTTGTGCATTTGCAACCATTTCGACAATCTGGCTGAGCATAGTATCCGAGCCAACTCGGCGAGCTTCGATTACCAGAGACCCTGTGCCGTTGATTGTTGCACCCGTTACCTGCTCACCGGGGACTTTCTCAACCGGAACCGGCTCACCTGTAATCATGCTTTCATCGACTGATGAGCGACCATCCAAGACGATTCCGTCTACCGGCACTTTATCGCCTGGTCGAACGCGCAAGCGATCGCCCACCTGAACTTCATCGAGCGGAATCTCGTCTTCGCTCCCATCTTCACGCATTATCCGTGCAGTTTTTGCTGCCAGATCGAGCAGTGCTTTGATCGCTTTACCCGTGCCCTCTCGCGCGCGCAGTTCCATTACTTGACCCAGCAGCACAAGTGTTACGATCACCGCTGCGGCCTCAAAATAGACGCCAACATGACCATTTGAATCGCGAAAGCCGTCTGGGAAGACATCCGGTGCTAAAACTGCAACCAAGCTAAAGCCCCACGCTGCGATGACACCCATGCCGATCAAAGAAAACATGTTAAGGTTCAAGGTTCGGAACGAGTGCCAGGCGCGTACCAAAAATGGCCAACCACACCAGAGGACCACTGGTGTTCCGAGTACAAGTTCTATCCAGAGTGTGACCCTCTCGCCAAAGATTTCCCGGATACCAGGAAAACCAACAAAGGGTCCCATCGTAAAAATCAAAAGAGGGACTGTAAGCACCGTTCCCACCCAAAAGCGACGAGTGAAATCAACGAGTTCAGGGTTGGGTTCATCATCCGCCAAAGCAGCATTTTCAAGTTCCAGCCCCATGCCGCAGATGGGACAAGAGCCTGCTGTCGTTTGGCGCACTTGCGCGTGCATTGGGCATGTGTAAACGGGCCCCGTCCAATCTTCAGGGACCTTGTCATATTGGTCCTTCGACGAGTGCTCAGGCCCGTCATGCAAGTGTTTGTGTGATTCCGATTCAGACCGAGAAGAATGCTTGTGCTTTGGCACAAGGCGCATTCCGCACATTACACAGTTTCCAGGTTCCGTTTGCGATACTTCGGTATGCATCGGGCAAATGAAAAGGTCGGTCTGTTCCATTGTTCCCATTACATCCTTCGGGTTCAGGTAAATCGTTGGACCTCAACATGGTGTACATGCGGAAGCACGCAGTCAGTGATAGCTGCCGCTTCATTTCTACTTATAAGTTGAAATTTGTCCCAGTTACTTGAAAGTTTTGTCTCCGTTTGTATCAAAACGAAGAAATCTTACCGAGCGATACAATCTCGCAGATGAAAGCAAAAACACTGTGTGATTCAATGAACACTGGAGTTTCAAATCCTGCTATTCATCAATCTGGCACAACTCGAATTCAAGATTGCTTAGGCTTCAGACCCATAAAATGACTTTGCAAATCAGTTGAATTCTGATTCAAGCTCCTGAACAGGAGTTTGGTGATGTCTGATGGGTTCTTCTGGCTCAGCGATGAGCAGTTTTCGAAGTTGCGGCCGCTTTTGCCGACCGATACACGCGGCAAGGCCCGTGTCGACGACCGTCGGGTGATCAGCGGCATCATTCATGTGCTGAAGTCAGGCGGCCGCTGGGTTGATGCGCCGGAGGTCTATGGACCAAGGAAGACCCTCTACAATCGCTTTGTCCGCTGGTCGCAGAAAGGTGTCTGGACAGGTCTCTTCGATACGCTGTCGCAAACCGGCGGTCCTGCGCTCGAAGTGATGATCGATAGTACAGCCGTTCGAGCGCATCGGGTCGCCCACGGCGGCAAAGGGGGGCTCAAGCCCATGCCCTGGGCCGGGCTCGTGGTGGTCCGGGAACCAAAATCCACGCCCTGAGCGACAACAGGGGACGCCCAATTGCTTTTCACCTGACCGGAGCCAATGTCTCGGATTTCACCGGAGCTGAGGCACTCTTGCCGCTCGTTCCGGCAAACGGCGTTCTGCATGGCGACAAAGGCTACGACAGTGATCGTATCCGCCGGACCGTCGAAGCACGCGGCTCACTGCCAAACATCCCGCCTCGCAAAACACGCAAATGGAAAAACTGTTTCTCGCCATACCTTTACAAGGGCAGAAACGTCATCGAGAGGATGTTCGGCAGGCTCAAGGAGTTCCGCAGGATCGCAACACGCTATGACCGAAATGCCGGGAACTTTATGTCGTCCCTCTGCCTCGCCGCAACCGTGTGCTACTGGTTATGAGTCTGAAGCCTAGTCCTCCATTGCAGGAACCAGGTTTGTAAAACGAAGTTGGTGCCCTGGGAACACAAGGAGATAGATACGGCTGAACCGGCGCTCGAAATTGATACACTTCAGCTTACGCCTAGATGAAACGCGCAAGATTCTCATGGTGGTTTGTCGGCCGGTGGATATTCCGTGAATTAATCAACCGTCATGCACGTTCAATTACCTCAACAGCTTATGTCAATCTTTGTCGTCGGCTTGATGTGCGTCAAGGTTTAAACAGGAAGCGCCCAGTACAAAATGAGCATGCAGAGGAACTCGAGATGCTCCAGCTGACGGAAAATTTGCCCAGTTGCAAAAGACGCATTGTTCAAATTGCACTAACATGCCTGGCAATACTTATGATGGTTGTTTTAGGCGGCCACTCGTCTGTTGAGTTTCCTGCAGATAACCAGCTAATCTATTCAATTTCGGTCCATGAAATCGAGCCAAACGATAAAGGCGTCGACAATGTGAAAATGGTTCACTGTCGGTCAAATGCGGCATGTCAAACAGCAACCGTGGTCTCCTACCGTACTTTGTTGGACGTCCAAAATGGCCAAGTCAAAGAACTAGAGGACACATCGTTTGAATTGAGGCCGATCTTTTCAAATCTCTACCGTCCCCCAAAGTCATACTGATCTGGCAGGCATTACTTGCCACCACGAAGTGTGTGTCATCGGTTTCGACCTTTGTTCTTAAAGCGAAAACGGATCTCTTCGGGGAAGAGGCCTGCCAAACCGATGGCGAGTTTTAACAGAAACCATTTCCAAAGCCCGCTACCGGAAAAACGCCTTCGAACAACTTTCGGTACAACTGTTTAGCAAGCCAAGGCCTGGAAATAGTGTTTTCTGCACGGGTGAAAGAAAATGAAGATTGAGAAGCTAGCTTTGATGCTTGTGACAACTTTGGTGTCATCTGCAACCGCTGCCGTTGTAAGCGCGCAAACAGTTTTTATTCCAGAAGGAAGCGCGAATTCTGTTTTGGCGGTGAGTGCGGAGGGAGGCAAATCTATCCGTCGCATAGAAGGCCTTGATTCAGTCCACGGCCTTTCGGGCGCCAATGAAAAAGGAATACTCGTTGTTGGCAGCCTGTCAGAAGTTGAAGGGATAGGCCAAGACGACATAAAGCCGGAAAACATAAGTGCCGAGGATCACGAAGCGCATCATGGTTCTTCATCCGGCCAGAAGTCCTCGAGACAGGGACCGACAAGTATATTGAGCATAGTGCGCTCAGATACCGGTGACGTAGTTCGCACAATCGCTGTTCCTGGTGCTGTGCATCACACGGCAGTGTCATCAGATGAGAGGTTCGCTGTAGCGACACATCCGAGCGAAGGCGGCATTTCTATTGTTGATCTTGCGAGCTTTAAGCTGGAATCATTTGTTCCCACAGGTTCAAGCCCGAACTACGCCGTATTGGGCGCAGCTGCCAATCTTGTCTATGTATCCAATGCCGGGAACGGGACAATAAGTGAAGTTGATTTAGACAAGGGAATAGTCTTGAGAAACTTTCCCGTAAACCACGTTCCTGAGCACATGGTCATGAATGTCCAAGACAATATTCTCTACGCCGCAGACTCAGATGCAGGGCTTGTTGTTGAGCTAGACATAGCGACAGGAAAAACCCTTCGTAGCTTCAAACTTGATGGTGAAATTCACGGTCTCGATCTTGCGTCAGATGGTGATCGGTTGCTTGTCAGTGGTACCGGAACAGACAAATTGAATTCAATTGACCTGAATACTGGGGAGGTTGTTCATGTTCCGCTTTCACCCTCGCCTTATCATTTGACTGCAGTTCAAGGTACGAACCGCGTTTTTGTCTCTTCACGAGCTGAACCCATCGTTTGGATACTTGATGCGGATAGCTTGAAAGTTGAAAAAGCTATCGAAATACAGGGAGAGGGTCATCAGATGACCGTCATGCGCTGAGCCATCCCAAATTTTTATAACCAACCCAACAAGGCGAGCCTAGGCATGCCGGGATCGCCTAAAGCGAGACGCTTTCGAGCACGTACAATTTCTGGCTCTGGCCAATTGCAATTGTGGTGTCTCGAATGTGAGGAACTGAAATGAAAATATTCGAAAATTTGCCAAAGTACTTTGTGATTGGCTTCTTTGGGATCGGATTGGCAGCGCTCATAACCAAGGCCTTTCTTCCCGAAAAAGAAGTTAAAGGTCTTGCAGTTGCAATTCCGCAATTCTCAAGTGAAGCGCAAGCCGGAGAGTTACTCTTCGGTGAAAACTGTGCTGCGTGTCATGGACAGAACGCTGCAGGAACGAGTAATGGGCCACCGCTGATCCATGACATTTATAACCCTGGGCATCATCCCGACGAGTCGTTTTATTCCGCTGTTCAAAAGGGCGTAAGGGGGCATCATTGGCCGTACGGCAATATGCCTCCACAATCCCAGGTGACCCAAGAACAGACTGGACAGATTATTCGCTACATACGGGAACTTCAGGTTTCAAACGGCATAACATACAAACCACACAACATGTAATCGGCGCTTGTCGGCCTCAAACAGCAGCGTATTGGTGAAAACTGGGCCCGATAAGTTGTTGTGTTGCAAGGCGTAAACAGTATACCTTCTTGGAGTTGTTCATTGCATCTATGATGGACGATGCTTGAACTGCTCCAAGAAAGGACTTCCCAAAGGTTTTTAGGCCGCGACAGGCTATTTAGTGACAAGGAATTCTTGATCCTACCTGTTTAGCCAGATGGGACTTAGATGAACTGAGGTTTCGTAGGTTGTTCTCGTAAAGATGAGAAATGGGTCAAGAAGACCTCATTTTGGGGTTTCACTCGGTGCGCGGACAGTGAACCATAGCAACGGAAGAACGGTAATGAGACCGAGACCCATTATCAAAAGTTCCGAAGAACCAAATTGACCATTCATGGCTTCGGAACCAAAATGGGCAAGAACAAAACTTGCGGGAATAATTCCGGAAATTGTGGCAACCAAAAAACGCCATAAATGAATTCCACTTAGACCTGCTGCGTAACTTACAGCGTCGAAAGATACGAACGGTATGATGCGTGTTATGAAGACCGTTAAGGTCAGCGCCCTTTGCGAGCCGAGAAGCCCGTAATTTGCATTGTCTCCGAAAAATCTAACAACAGCATCCCGCCCGAGGTGGCGGGCAATCAGAAATGCAATCATTGCTCCGAGGCTTGAGCCCAATGCTACATAAACTGTTCCAAAAGTGTGTCCGTAGGCGGCTCCTGCAGCGAGTGCAATCGGAGCACTGGGGAGAGGGCTAGCAACAACGGCCAGTGTCATGAGAGCAACGATCAGAACAGGACCCATTATTCCAGCCTGTTCGACAATACTCGTTACCCGCTCTGCGTCGAACTCAGAAAAAATGCCAGGTCGCCAATCAAGGGCCAAGGCTAAGAATACGGCTATCATAGGTACTGAAACTACTAATCGTATTATGCTTGACCTATTAAAGTCCATTTTGGTGTTCCGTATTGTCATGTGGATTGCCAAGCAAAAATCTTCTCAAATCTTGTTGTGCACTTTTCCGAACTCCCTAAACCGAGGTGGAGCTTCGCAGTTGTTTCACGAGTAAGTTTTCTCATTTTCCTCGATGCCCAGGAGTGAATCCTGGAGTACGACCTCCAGATCTGTTTGATCTGAGTTTCTGATGTTCGTTCAAGTTCGCTTCAGCAAGACCTGCAGTTGAAGCTACAACAAGTGATGAGAGCTCTAATGTCCTGATGTCGTATGACACATATTTCGCTTTTCTGATGGGTCCTAAACCTTCGATATGAAACGATGAAATTTAAGAACGCGCACTAGCGTGTTTGTATCGGCAGGTAGCATTTGTTGAGTTTGATACAAACGGAGACAAAACTGCCAGTGACGAAGTTCAGCAAACTCCAGTAAAAGTGGAACATGTCTGAAGCTCCGCACATATTGGTCGTCGATGACCATCAGCAAATTCGCGATAGCGTAACGCGTTTTCTGGAAAAAAATGGGCTTCGGGCGTCATCTGCAAAAGACGCGCGAGAAATGGATGCGAAGTTAGCAAAAGGACATTTTGACCTTATTGTCCTGGATGTAATGCTTCCTGGTGAAAGCGGTCTTTCGGTTTGTCAGAGAATAGCAACCTCCCTAAAGACACCCATCATCATGCTGACTGCGCTCGGCGAAGAGACCGACAAGATTGTTGGTTTGGAAATTGGGGCGGATGATTACTTGTCCAAGCCTTTTAATCCGCGAGAACTACTCGCAAGAATTAAGGCAGTCCTCCGGCGGTTTGAGAGCAACGAAAAACTCGGAGGAGGGTATGCAGGAAAGCGTGTGCGATTCGCGCACCTGGTTCTGGATTCAGATCGGCACCTCCTGACCGACGAGCTTGGTACCGAGACTCAACTGACCACCGCGGATTTTAGGCTACTTATCGTTCTACTTGAGCGCGCTCGTGTTGTTTTGAGTAGGGAACAGTTGCTTGATCTAACGGCTGGTCGTTCAGCAGGGCCGCTCGACAGAATTATTGACAATCAAATAAGCCGACTGAGGCGCAAGATTGAAAAAGATGTGCTCCGTCCGAAGATCATCACAACTGTTCGCAATGGAGGCTACTGCCTGTCAGCTGATGTTAAGGTGTTGAAATGACGGTATGGCCCTTCAACACGCTTTTAGTGCAACTCACTTTGCTTGTGATTGCGGCATTGGTAGCCGCTCAAATGATTAGCCTTTGGTTGTTCGTTGACGAAAGAAGTTTAGCGATACGTGCCGCAATTGGATTTGAGGCTGCTGGTAGAGCCGCGAATGTAGCAAAGCTAATCGAAGAAGCTCCGCAAAGTTCTCGGGCTTCAATCCTCGGTGCAGCAGATTCTCCCCTGGTGCGCTTCGATCTGTCCAACAAACCCCTGGTTAACAAGTCAGATCAATCTGATGGCGGTTTGATTGAAGCGCGCGTACGAAGGTTACTTGGCGACAATCAAAGCAGAGATATCCGCGTCGAGCTGAACGAAATTGAAGGTCAAATTCTCCCGTTGCCCCATCTGTCACCTGAAATGGCAGAAATGCATATGGCAATGATGCGAGGAGAACTCTCTGCGGTTGAGATGAATTTGTCGATTGCACTCTCGGACGGCCAATGGTTAAACGTCGGTACGAGGTTCGAGCGCCCGCCTCTACAATGGCCTTTTTTCTCTACAGTTACATTTGCTTTGACCGCAGCCCTTATTTTGATGGTTGTTTTCTGGTTTTTGCTTACCCGTTTGGCGGGTCCATTGAAAAAACTGGTTTCTGCTTCTGACCAGCTTGGGCGCGGAGAAGATGTTCCTCAGTTATTGGTTTCTGGTCCTGAAGAGGTCAGGGGTCTGACAAGAGCATTTAACAAAATGCAAAGGCGCCTCACGCGTTTCGTTTCCGACCGCACAAAGTTGCTCGCTTCACTAGGCCATGACCTCAAGTCTCCTCTTACTGCCATGAGAGTGCGAGCCGAAATGGTTGATGAAGAAGAGACAAGGACAAGTTTGATAGCCTGCGTTGAGGAAATGCAGTCAATGGTTGAGGCGACATTAACTTTCGCGCGTGGCCTCATAGGGTCCGAAGAACCCGAAGTTGTAAATGTCGGGGAATTTCTGGAGTCCCTGAAAGTTGATCTCTTGAAACCCTTCGAACTCGAACACGGCCCGAACGTGCAGGCTCGTGTTCGCCCACTGGCTTTTCGTCGGGCTCTCCGCAACATCATAGAAAATTCTCTTCGTTACGGAGACTGTGCTGCAGTCAAATATGGGGTTCAAGAGAGTGAACTTCAGATCACCGTTTTGGATAATGGGCCAGGCATACCGAACGAGGAACTGGAACGGGTCTTTGAACCGTTTTATCGGCTCGAGGAGTCAAGATCCAGGGAAACAGGCGGACATGGCCTGGGCTTATCAATCGCGAGGACAATCGTGCGCGCGCACGGTGGCGATGTATCGATTGCCAATCGGGCCGGTGGTGGACTGGTTACCAGTATTTCAATTCCGCTCATGGAAGTCGGAACAACCTAGTGAGAGGAGATCAAATTGATCAAACAAGCAATACTGGTCGGAACGATGCTTGTATCTACCCTGGGAGGGGTTCAGGCGGATCCAAGCGGCAATTTCAATTCTGGGTATAGCCACATGATGTGGGGGGGAGCCTACGGTATGGTCGGGGGTTTCTTCTTTCTCGCAGTGTTGGCTGTGATAGTCGCTCTTGCGTTTCTGTTCGCAAGATCGTTTTCCAGCCTAAGACCAAGTTCATCCAATGAGTCTGCAATCGCGATCCTGAGAGAACGATTTGCAAGCGGTGAAATAGATGAACAAGAGTTTCTGAAACGTCTCGCAATTCTGCAAAAATAAGAAACTGCCCAGTGGTCTTTTCTGAAGCAACCGCACAATCGAGTTCTAGGATACCAAATGGCACCTGAGATTGGTCATTTCTCGCTGGCTCTTGGATTAGCGCTCGCGATCATTCAGAGTATCGTGCCGATGCTGGGTGCGAGTAAGGGAAACCTTCTTTGGATGCACTCAGCTCGTTCTCTCGCGCTGGGACAAGTCGCGTTTGTTACGCTCGCATTTCTCGCGTTGATGTACTCTTTCATTGTCAGCGACTTCACAGTTCGAAATGTCGCTGAGAATTCGCATTCCTTGAAGCCAGTTCTCTACAAGGTAGCTGGAACATGGGGCAGTCATGAAGGCTCGCTTCTGTTGTGGGTTCTCATCTTAACCGTATTTGGTGCTGCGGTTTCACTATTTGGCCGCAATATTCCAGATGAGCTGAAGGCAAGAACGCTCTCGGTCCAGGCTTGGATCAGTGTTGGTTTCCTGTCTTTTTTGCTACTGACTTCGAATCCGTTTGAGCGTATTTTCCCGCCTCCCGCGGACGGTAACGATCTTAACCCCCTGCTACAGGATCTCGGCCTCGCTCTTCATCCCCCCTTACTCTACTTCGGTTATGTAGGCTTCTCGATCGTCTTTTCGTTTGCAGTCGCGGCTTTGCTGGAAGGGCGAATAGATGCTGCCTGGGCTCGCTGGGTAAGACCCTGGACGCTGGCAGCTTGGATTAGTTTAACAGCTGGCATTGCTCTCGGTTCGTGGTGGGCCTACTACGAACTCGGTTGGGGAGGATGGTGGTTTTGGGACCCGGTAGAAAACGTGAGTTTCATGCCCTGGCTGTTGGGGACTGCACTACTGCACTCGGCCATTGTGACAGAAAAGCGTGATGCCTTCAAAAGTTGGACAATACTGCTTTCAATATTGACGTTTTCTCTGTCTTTGTTGGGCACCTTTATTGTTCGTTCTGGTCTCTTAACCTCCGTACATGCCTTTGCAGTAGATCCTGAACGCGGACTATACATCCTCGCCTTGCTTGCCATTTCAATCGGCGGATCTCTTTTGCTTTATGCATGGCGTGCGCCAAATATGGAGGCGGGAGGTGTATTTAAACCCATAAGCCGCGAGTCGGCTTTGCTGCTGAACAACCTGATCTTGGCAGCGTCTACAGGAATTGTACTATTTGGGACTTTGTATCCTCTGTTTCTGGAAGCGGTATCAGGCGAAAAGATCTCCGTAGGGCCACCATTCTTCAATAACGCATTCATACCTATGATGCTTCCACTAATACTCGTCATGGGAGTTGGTCCTTATTTCTCTTGGAAACGTGCAGATCTTGCGGGGGTCTATCAGCGAATAAAATACATCGCCGTATTAAGCATGTTGGGTACGCTATTGATTTGGTATCTTGTCAAAGGCGGGCCGGCGTTAGCATATGTTTCGCTGCTATTGGCCACTTGGCTGCTCGGCGCCACAGTTCATGAGTGGTTAAACCGTGTTCGGTTTTACGATGGTTCGTTCTCCGACTTCGTTAGAAGAGTTCAAGGACTTCCAAGATCTGCACACGGAATGACTCTAGCCCACGCTGGATTAGCCGTAGCTATGTTTGGCTTTATTGGATCCAGTGCATGGAAGTCTGAGGAGGTCGTGTTTGTTGAGCGCGGTTCTGTCGTCGAAATTGCCGGATTTCAGGTCACATTTAACGGCGCGAACCAAGTTAGGGGGCCTAACTACATAGCCAACAGAGGAACTTTGGTTGTCCAAAGAAATGGGTTGCATGTCACGACACTTTATCCTGAGCGTCGCTTCTATCCCGCTGCGCAAAGCTCAACAACAGAGTCCGCAATTCGGTCGACACTTGCAGGGGATCTGTACGCATCAATCGCGGAGCCTGCGTCTGAACAAGCTGGCAACTCTGAGGTTTGGACCCTGCGAATACTATACGAACCACTGGTGAATTTCATTTGGCTGGGATCCCTGCTGTTGGTTCTTGGTGGATGCATTTCGCTCACTGATCGACGTTTACGAGTTGGCGCACCTAAGCGTGTTCAAAACAAGAAAACTGTAGTTGCTGCGGAGTGAACCCATGCGCCGAACGTTAGCTTTCGCACCATTGGTAATCGCGCTTGTTGTGGGTGCATTTTTCCTCTGGGGCTTGAACCCCGATCGAGACCCCAACGAAATCCCATCGGTTTTGATAGCTCAACCTGCACCTGCATTCTCGCTTGGACCCATTCCCGGAGTTCCGGCGCTGGGACTTTCACGGAAAAACCTGGTGAACAATGAAGGGCCAATAGTTTTAAACGTCTTTGCATCCTGGTGCGTTCCTTGTCGGGCAGAGCATTCCGTTTTGACAAGTTTTGTTGAACGCAATGGCGTGACTTTGTTCGGAATGAATTACAAGGACAAGTCGGAAGATGCGGCGCGTTGGCTCGCAGAACTGGGAAACCCTTATGAGCGAATAGGAGCTGATGTAAGTGGCCGTGCCGGACTGGAGTGGGGCATTTCCGGCGTGCCTGAAACTTTCATTGTGGCATCAGATGGCACAGTTGTTTTCAGGTATGTCGGACCCATTGTGGGCGAAACAGCGATAAAGAAGTTCAAAACAGCTCTAGTTGAAGCAGGTGCTATCAAAGGAGATCAGAACTGATGAAACGCACTTTGTTGTCGATCCTGATGTTTGCAGTTCTTGCGCTCCCTGCTGTTGCCGTTGAACCTGATGAGATGCTCTTGGATCCGGATCTGGAATCCAGAGCTAGAGCCATCTCGAAAGAGCTTCGTTGTGTTGTTTGCCAAAATCAGGACATCGATAGCTCGAATGCCGGCGTTGCACGCGACCTTAGGATACTTGTGCGGGAAAGACTTAAAGCTGGTGACGATGACCAAGAGGTCATTGCCTTCATTCAGGCTAGGTACGGTGATTATGTTCTAATGCGGCCACCCTTTAAGTCGACCACCTATGTCCTCTGGTTAGCCCCGCCAACTTTTGGATTGATTGCCTTGGTCGCTGGTTGGTTGGTGCTCTCTGGATACCGCTCTCGGAGGAGGCCGGATGCTCTTTCCAAAGAGGATGAGTTGCTGATCAACGACTTTATTCTCGATAAAGAAAAAGGTGAGTAACTATGATTTGGGCTTTTGTTTTCACCTTGTCACTTATTTCGATCTCGTTTGTAGTTGCGCCCCTATTTTGGAAAAAGCTCCGTGTAGTCGGAGACGCAGAAGTTACGCCTGCGATATTTAGAGATCAACTTGAAGAGGTTGAACGAGATAGGAAAAGCGGTCTGATTTCCGATGATGAGGCATCGGCTGCGGAGTTGGAAATCAAGCGCAGAATTCTATCGGCTGCACGGAAAAGAAAGAGGCAAAGTACAGACCTTTCAAAAGGAAAAAAGACTCTTGTTGTCTGTGCACTTTTTACTCCTTTGATGGCGCTTGTGTATTATCAAATCAGTGGCGCACCTGCTGTACCTTCAGTCGCTTTTGCGGACAGACAAGCTGAAAGGGAACAAGCCCGGCAAACCGCAAAACTTACAGATCAGTTGCTGAACAAGCTCAACTCTGCTCCAGACGGGGGACCTACAGAAGGTTGGTTACTTCTTGGTCGCGCCTATATGAGTTCTGGCCTATTTGAGGAAGCTGCGGGTGTTTTCGAGAAACTAAGTACTCGCGCAGATAGCAACTCAGCAACGTGGTCAATGTTGGCAGAAGCGTTGATCCGCCTGGACAACGGCGTTGTTACTCCAAAGGCTGAAAACGCAATCAGTAGATCAATGGCGTTGGACTCGCTCAATCCGGCTGCCGCTTACTATAAGGCGCTGGCACTGGCTCAGACGGGCCGAGAGGTTGAGGCACACCGCTTGCTTGTTCAACGATTGAAGCTTTCCGAGACATATGCCCCATGGATGGATTCGCTTGTTCGCCAGGCAAACAGTATTGGAAAGTCGCTTGGCAAACCTGAGCTGGACGTAAGCAACTTTGTTGATCTACCCATGCGGGGCCCAACTGCGGCGGATGTCGTGGCTGCACAGGAAATGAGCGCGGAGGATCGCACTCAGTTTATCAGGTCCATGGTTGAAGGATTGGCCGCTCGACTTGAAGATCAACCCGATGATCTCGAAGGTTGGTTGCGTTTGGCGAATGCCTACAAAGTTCTTGATGAGCGTGCGCGAGCTGTGATGGCATACGAACGCGCAGATGAGCTTATAAGAAACAAATTTTCTTCAGATGATCCAAGACGGCAGAACATCAAAGATTCAATCTCTGAACTTAAAGAATAGATGCTCGAGGCAACTCTAAGATAATCTGGTGGGCACTGTAACTTCAAGTAAAATTTGATTATTGTTTTGTTAATAAGTGCGCGATGGAAGCTTACAGCAAATTTTTCCATTATCCTGGGGCATTAATCTTTGAAGGCGCGTGATATGGTTAAACGTAACAAGAAAGTAGAAGGTGGGGCTCCTTTATGGATCGTTACGTTTGCGGATTTGATGTCATTGCTGGTTGTATTCTTCGTTCTGATTATTTCTTTTTCCATACAAGACAAAGAGAAACTCCAAGTTGTTGCGGGTTCGATGCGCGAAGCGTTTGGAGTAAAGGATACGTCGAGAAAAACAGGAATTATTGAAGTCGAAGGGATACCAATCCGGGACTACATGAAGGACATTAGTCAGGTGTCACAAGAGTTAGATTCCGATTTTGCCAAGGAACGTCACGAGAAACGGCGTAAACAGGGGCCCGAAGCGAACACGAATGATACCCTGGAAGCTGATATTGAAAAGCCGAGGCAGTTCGCAACAGCAGCCGCATCACTTCGTCAAGCGTGGCAAGAGATGCCAGAAATAACTGAGATTTCAAACAATATCATTCTAGAAGAATCTGACGAAGGGCTTCATATAATGCTTGTTGACCAAGACGGGCGCTCAATGTTTAAAGAGGGTTCAAAGTATCCGTACGAAACAACCCGAAGGTTGTTGGCAAAAATTGCCCCTGTGATTGCCCGAATGCCCAACCGAGTACATATCACTGGGCATACAACCTCTGGTCAAACTGTGCTCGATCCATCCTATACAGCTTGGGAACTCTCCACTGAACGAGCAAATGTTGCGCGGCAGATTCTAGCGGAGCATGGTGTCCCAAGCGATCAGATTTTTGGCGTCACAGGAAAGGCCGATACTGAGCCGCTCTTTCCCAATGACCCATATCTTGCAGCAAATAGAAGGGTGGGGATTCTGCTGATGTCCGAAGCGCCACCGCTACCTGCTTCACACAATCCTTGATCTCCAACGCATGGTTTCTCCTATTTGGAGTGTGTTGGCCTGCCAATAGAGAAAGATTTGCTAATGCGAAATTTGGCTTTGGCTGTGAGAATTTTGTCTTTTGCATCGGTACACTCTTCCCTAGATGTTTGTTTGCAGAAACTGATCGTGCGACCCTTCGTTAGATTGGAAGGATGTGCCAAAGATCTGACCAAGGAACGTCTAACATCAACCTAGTGTCTTTCGTTTTTCAAACTATCGAGGCATGTGGATTTACAAAACACCGCGTTTTACGTTCCGGCGTCTCACCTGAATAAACATGTCGATGGGGGCACTTGCATATTCAATAACGTCCTGCCGGGTGAGCGGTACGCCGGTCTGTATGACCAAGAGCGCTATGCGTTCCAGCGCGAGCGCGGGACTGTCTACATGGATGGTGGAGATGGATCCGGGGCGGCCGATGTTGATGGCTTTCAGGAAATAATAGGTTTTGCCGCCGCGGACCTCACCCAGGATCAACCAGCCCGGACGCAAGCGAAGGGATGATTCCAGCAGCCTTGCAGCAGTCCGGTTGCTGTCTTTGGACCGTTCGTCCGCGAGTGCCACGCTGTTTTTTTGCTCCGGCCGGAGCTCAACGGCATCCGTAAGCATCCGGTGACACTCCCTTTTCGATTTTGCGTGTTCGGCTGATCAGAAGCTGGCTATCCTTGAAGACGTTCAGATCAGCGGCTTAACGGTTACGGACGTGGCTCGGCGACACGATGTTCTCCCGCAACAGATTTACACTTGCGCCGCAAATGCTCGCGGAACTCGGAGAACGAAAGCCGTTTCCTGCCGGTGACGCTGGTGGCGAGTGACATTGTGACTTCTTGTCAGGCGTCAGTGGAAGAGGGCATCCAAAAAACGATCCCGAAGAAGGCAGCATGACCGGACGCTTATCAGCACCCTCGATCGTAACGATGCGTTCTTCAGACTGTGCCAGAGAGAGCAATGCACGCGCCATAGTGGTTTTGCCTGAGGACGCTCCGCCAGAAATCAGGATGTTGAGCTTATTATGTATGGCTTCGGTCAACAGTTCCGCCAGCTGGCCTCTGCCCGCTATTTCCAGGAGGTGTTTTTCCTCCTCGCGCCGTTCCTTCTTCACATCGATGGGCTTGCCGGCGACAAAGCGGATTTGATCGATGTTCAGAATTCGATTAATGAATTTGCGGATCGAGATGCTCACACCGGCCTCGGTCGCGGCGGAATGACCACTTGCATACGGACATTGCGACCGAAGACGCCGACCCGGCCGGAAACGAAAGGCTGGGCTTCGCCGAGCGTGTTCTTGGTCTCGCCGGCAAGATTATCTCCGATGGATTCCGGTCCGGATTGATGACATTCTCATTACCGTCTTTGGAAGTATGCAGACTTTTAAGGGCCTTCAGGTTGCTTTTGACCGGGGACAAATTCTGCGCCGTCGCCGGGTTCATGAAGGCCAGAGTGGCTATGATAGATAATGCCGTCAGATGACCATGCATCACTAAAATTCCCATACTAAACCTTCTCCTGTTAACGGGACCCCGGCCGGTGCTTTGAACTCTGAACGCTGATTTGAAACTTGTTGCACCTTAGGAAGCTCCGTGTCGGGTTGTCCCGCTTGTCTCAGCACTGCGTGAATCTAGTTTTGTGTTTCTTCAATCCACGGGACTTGCTCGAGTTTCTTTACCAGGGTCGGGCCGACATTATAGGCGGCCTCGGAGGGGTTTAATTTTCATTTCGTCAGTGCCGCTACAGACCGTGAAACGCATACGAAGCGGACTTTCATGGCTGCTAAGTGAAATTGCCGACAATCAGAATAAAGTCTGTAGCGCGTGAAATGATCGAATGGCAACGACGAAGGACTGATACCTTGCCCCTGTACATCCACGTTCTAAGAGTTGGAATAAGAACGAAGCCCTTGGTGAGCCGTCTTTGCCGAAGTCGCAGCAATCCCAAAAAAGCCCTTCATCGCTTTGAAGGCGTAAGACCGGTGGTTTCCCTACGATAACTGTTGTTGTCACCTCGACTTTGAGCTCTTCCGTCGACCTTAGGCCGCCCGCCACTCTTGTTTTTTCAGCTCTCTCGCTTATATCGCCACCGATGAGCAAAACCGCGCGACATTTCAGCAAGATCGCAGCGACGCTGTTTTTGGCGTTCGCTCTTATTGCTGTTGGGCGCGCATCAGGGCAGTACCAGACGGCAGGGGTTTCCGGGTCGATGACGATGCAAGCCAGCTTACCGTGCGAGAGCATGGCCGAGCATGCTGCCGCCGACGTGCAAGGTGTTACCCACGACCATGGATCCCCCGGAAACGACAGATGTTGCGGAGGTGCTCTTTGTGCCGGCTATACATTCGATGGTGTCGCTGCTGTTCTTGCCCCTGCTCTGCGCGCACTGAACTTTGAGCGATCGCCTCCTGATGTCCTGCACGTGGCGGAAATCGCTCTGCCCAAACGTCCACCACGATTCCTCTGAAACCTCATCTCGCGAAATTCCGCGAGCTTTCGTTGTTGAACCGGCCGTCGGCTTGTTGGCGATGGCAAATCAGAGGTTACCATGCGTGGACGCTATTCCGCGCTCAGCATCCTGGCCCTTGCCGCAGGCGTGGCAGGTGGGGTGTTTCTTGAGCGATTTTATCTAAATCCAGCCAACGACGCTGCATCCGGCGAAGCCGACATTCTCTATTGGGTTGCCCCAATGGACCCCAACTTTCGCCAACCGGGTCCCGGCAAATCGCCGATGGGGATGGATCTGGTTCCGGTTTATGCCGGTCAGGAACCGTCCGGCGACCCGGCCGAGGTGCAGTTGTCAGCCGCCGAAATTAACGCAATCGGCGTGCGGACCGCGCTCGCACGCGTCGGCGAAATTTCCCAACGGATCGAGACAGTCGGATTCGTCGGTTACGATGAACATCTCACCAGTCACGTGCATACGCGCGTCGACGGATGGATCGAAATTCTCAATGTAAGGGCCGTCGGCGATCAGGTGAACAAAGGCGAGGTTCTCTTCGAACTCTTTTCTCCTGAATTCGGTATCGCCAGTTTCGACTTTCTCCGGTCCCTGAAAAGCGGCAATGGCCTGTCCCTTGAAGCGGCCCGCAACAAGTTGCGGAGCCACGGCGCTTCCGAGGTGCAGATTGCCGAGATTGAACAAAGTGGCGAAGTCGCCAGAAGCATCAAGGTCGAGGCCCCGCGCGACGGCGTGGTGATTGCACTGGATGCCGCTGACGGCATGTTCCTGCAGCCTGGGACCCAGGCCATGTCGATCACCGACCTCAACGAGGTCTGGCTAATCGTTGACGTCTTCGAGCGCGACATCGCCCGGCTATCGGAAGACATGCGGGCAATTGCCCGTTTCGAGCATCTGCCGGGACAAACCTTTGAAGGTGAGATCGACTACATCTATCCGGAACTGGACCCGCAAACACGGACCCTTCCCGTTCGGCTTCGCTTCGACAACTCTGACGGACATTTGCGACCCAACATGTTCGGCAACGTCACGCTCGTCCCGAACGCGACGCGCACAGCGGTAACCGTGCCAACCGAAGCCATCATTCGAACCGGAGCCGCGGAACGGGCAATCATCAAAGTAGGTGAAGGCACCTTCAAACCCCGGTTGATCACGACAGGTTTGCGCGACAATTTCGGCGATGGCGGGCGGACCGAGGTCGTCCAGGGGCTTGCCCCCGGCGAAGAGGTCGTCGCCTCTGCCCAGTTCCTGATCGACAGCGAGAGCGCGCTTAGCGCCGGTTTGATGCGGATGGCACCGACCAACGAAGCTCCGGCGCGCGGAACTGGTGAGCTTATCGCCCTGGATCGTACTGCCCGCGTCGCGACCATTCGCCATGACACGCTGGAAAGCCTCGACTGGCCTGCGATGACGTCCCGCTTTCCAATTCAGGCCGGGGTCGCGCTTCAGCGATTGAACGAGGGACAACAGGTCGCCTTTCGTGCGGCCCGTGGTGCAGATGGCCTTCTGGGCCTGATTGAGCTCGGCGGTGATGACGGCATCGACGCGACCGGCACCGGCATGGTGCTCGCAGTCACGCAGGACGGCAAGCTGACGCTGGATCACGGACCTATTCCGGAACTTGGATGGCCTGCGATGCAGATGGATCTCGATGTTGCCGGTCTTGATCCGAGCTCAGTTCCGCTGGACGTCCCGGTGGAGTTTGACCTGTCCAAGGATGACGGTGGACTGTTCTCAATTGTTGCTGTGCGTGAAGCAGGCGGCGAAAACGATCCATCTCCGTCCCCCAAACAGGATGAGCCGGCCACGTCCCCTCCAATCGTGGTATCGGGGACGATCGACTCCGTCGACCCCAACGCCGGCAAGGCCACCATCACGCATGGGCCCATCGCTGAGATCGGCATGCCAGGCATGACCATGGTCTTCCAAGTCGATGAAGCTCTGGACCTTGCAACGCTACCGCTTGGCGCTGAGACATCACTGACCTTCGAGCGCCCGGATGGCCTGACGATGGTTCTCGCAAAAGCTGAGCCTGCAACACCGCCCATGGAAGTGCGCGGCACAATCAACACGGTTGATGCAGATGCCAGAACCGCGAACATCACGCACGGTCCGATGACGGAAATCGGTATGCCCGGCATGACAATGGACTTTGTTGTCGATGAGGCACTCGATCCGAATGATCTGCCTCTGAGCCGTGAAACGACGCTGCTGCTCCGGCGCAACCCGGACTTCTCGATGACCTTGGTTGGCTTGCGTCAAGAGGAGGGCACGTAATGATTGCCGCCATCATTCGCGCCTCCCTCACAAACCGGATCATTCTTCTGGCTCTTGCCGCCATGATGGCGGTCGCCGGTGTCTGGGCCGTTCGTGAAACCCCGGTTGATGCGATCCCGGACCTGTCCGATGTCCAGGTCATCGTCCGCACGCCCTATCCGGGACAGGCTCCGCAAGTCGTGGAAGATCAGATCACCTTTCCGCTCGCGTCTGCCATGCTTGCGGTCCCGGGGGCCAGCGATGTGCGCGGGTTTTCCTTCTTCGGTGACAGCTATGTCTATATAGTATTCGAGGACGGCACGGACCTTTACTGGGCCAGAACCCGGGTCCTGGAATATCTTGGCCAGATCACCGCGAACCTGCCCGAAGGTGTCTCCCCGCAGCTCGGCCCCGATGCCACCGGCGTTGGCTGGATTTACCAGTACGCCTTGATCGACCGGACCGGTACTCATGACCTGTCCCAGCTGCGGGCCCTTCAGGACTGGTTCCTGAAATACGAACTGCAGACCGTCGACGGGGTGTCGGAGGTCGCCACCATTGGCGGCATGGTCAAGCAATACCAGGTCGTGGTCGATCCCAACAAGCTCAGGGCCTATGACGTCACCCTTGCCCAGATCCGCGGCGCGATCCAGGCGGCCAACCGGGAAACGGGCGGCAGCGTGATCGAAATGGGTGAAGCGGAGTTCATGGTCCGCTCCACAGGCTATGTCGATGAACTGCAGGACCTCGCGAAAGCTCCCTTGATGGTCAACGACAGGGGCGCCGCCCTGACACTCGGCGATGTTGCCGAAATTCGTCTCGGTCCGGAAATGCGCCGGGGTGTCGGCGAACTGGACGGTGAAGGCGATGCGGTCGGCGGTGTCGTCATTCTGCGCTGGGGCGGCAATGCACTGGCGACCATCAAGGCGGTCGAGGCCCGGATCGACGACCTTCGCGGCAGTCTGCCGGAGGGCGTTGAGATCGTGACAACCTATGACCGGTCCGGCGTGATCGAACGGGCGATCGACAATCTGCAGAAAAAACTGACGGAAGAGTTCATCGTCGTGGTCCTCGTCTGTGCGGCCTTCCTTCTGCACTTAAGGTCGTCACTGGTCATTCTTGTCTCGCTCCCGCTCGGCATCGCGGCGGCCTTCATCATCATGAAGCTGCAAGGGGTGAACGCGAACATCATGTCTCTTGGTGGCATTGCGATTGCTATCGGGGCAATGGTGGACGCGGCCATCGTCATGATCGAAGCGATGCACCGGCGTTTGGAAAACGAGAAACTGACCAATGAAAACCGCTGGCGGATCGTGGGGGAGTGCGCTTCGGAAGTCGGACCTGCCCTGTTCTTTTCCCTCGCCATCATCACGGTCAGTTTTCTTCCGGTGTTCGTTCTGGAAAGTCAGGAAGGCCGGCTGTTCAAACCGCTGGCGTTTACAAAAACCTACGCCATGGCGGCCGCGGCGATCCTGTCGATTACGCTCGTTCCCGTTCTGATGGGCTACTTCGTGCGCGGCCGTATTCTCCCCGAGAACAAGAACCCGTTGAACCGGCTGGTGATCTGGCTCTATCGGCCATTCCTGGATGCGGCCGTTGCCTGGCCCTGGGCGACCACACTTCTGGCGGCTGCGCTCGTCGCCTCCATGTGGTGGCCCTTGCAGCGGATCGGCACGGAGTTCATGCCCGAGCTGAACGAGGGCGATTTCCTCTACATGCCAACACTTTATCCGGGCGTCTCCATCGGCAAGGCTCGGGAAGTCCTTCAGCAGTCGGATCGTTTGATCGCAACGGTGCCGGAGGTTCTGACCGTCCACGGCAAACTGGGCCGCGCGGAGACCGCGACAGATCCAGCACCGCTCACCATGATCGAGACGACCATCCAGTTGAAGCCGCAGTCCGAGTGGCGGACCGGCATGACCATGGACGGCATCCGGAACGAATTGGACCAGGCGGTTCAGATCCCCGGTGTCACAAACGTCTGGATTCAGCCGATCAAGAATCGGATCGACATGCTGGCCACCGGTATCAAGACGCCGGTTGGCGTCAAGATCACCGGAACGGATCTCAAGGTCATCGAAGAGATCGGTATTGAGATCGAGGCCGTTGTTGCAGGCATTGAGGGAACGGCCTCCGCCTATGCGGAACGCCCGCAAGGGGGACGGTTCATCGAGATTGATGTTAACCGCGATGCCGCGGCGCGCTTCATGATGAGCGTGCGCGATATTCAAGACGTGGTGCAGACAGCGATCGGAGGCATGCAGGTGTCCGAATCCGTTGAAGGAATGGAACGGTTTCCGATCAACCTTCGCTACCCGCAAGATTGGCGCAACAGTCCGGAACGACTCCGGGATCTGCCCGTTGTCACCCCGTCCGGCGCACATATCCCGCTCGGCGCCCTGGCGGAGATCAAGATCGTCGACGGTCCGGGAATGATCCGCTCCGAAAACGCCCGAAGGACCGGCTTCGTCTTCATCGACATCGCTGGACGGGACCTCGGCGGTTATGTTGCCGAGGCCCGGCAGGTGGTGGCCAACAACGTGCAGCTGCCGGCCGGCTACTCCATCGCCTGGTCCGGCCAGTATGAATACATCCAGCGCATGCAGGAGCGTCTCAAGCTGGTGGCCCCGGCCACCCTTTTGATCATCACCTTGATGCTGTTCATGGCGTTCAACCGGGTGATCGAGGTCGGGATCATTCTCGCGGCCCTACCCGTGGCTCTTGCCGGCGGTGTCTGGTTCTTGTGGTACCTGGACTTCGACATGTCGGTCGCGGTGATTGTCGGGTTCATTGCGCTTGCCGGTGTCGCCGTTGAGACGGCCATCGTCATGCTGCTTTACCTCAACCTGGCATGGGACAAGCGCAAGAAAGCAGCAGCAGAAGCCGTCCGTAGCATGACCGTTCAGGATGTCGAAGATGTCGTCTTTGAAGGGGCGCTCTTGCGTGTCCGGCCGAAGGTGATGACCGTGGCAACGATCTTCGCCGGCCTCATCCCGATCATGTACGGCGACGGAACAGGTTCGGAAATCATGCAGCGGATCGCAGCCCCTATGGTCGGCGGCATGGCCACCGCCACGCTCCTGACGCTCTTCGTCATCCCCGCAATCTTCGTGATCTGGAAGCGTCTTGCACTCGGCCGCGTCAATCGTGAGCTGGCGGCAAGCGCACCGGAAACCGGCACAGCCGTGCCGGCAGAATAACTCTTCGATCATTTTTCAAAGCAGAGAAAGGAAACTCCATGAACCTGATCAAAACCCTCGCATTCGCCGGCTTTTTGGCGGTCAGCACCGCTCCGATGGCCTTTGCCGACGCCAAACATGGCGCAAATCATTCGGGTATGGATCACTCCAACATGCCCATGAATGCCGGGCAGATGGAAGGCGCCGTACACACCCAGGCTGTTATCAACTCCATTGGCGACGGCACGGCAAATGTCAGCCACGACCCGATCCCAGAAATCGGCTGGCCGGCAATGACGATGGACCTGCCGTTGCTCGAAGGTTCCCAGACCATGGGTGACGTCAACGCTGGCGACAGCGTCACGCTGATGCTGGTGAAGGGTGATGATGGTCTCTATGCCATCGGTGCGATGATGCCGAACTGATCAGCCTCCGGTTTTCAGCTTCCCGGATCAATCGAACCGGGAAGCAATGCTTGGCGAAAAGCACATTTTGCGAAACAACTGAAAACTTCTCGGTGAGAACATGAAACCAGGCAGCGTTTCCTTTGCATTGGGTCTTGCAAGTCTGCTGACAACAGGCTTTGCCCAGACCGCCCTGGCAGGTTTCCACCTGCCTCAAAGCGTTGTCCTGCCCCAGCAGGCGCCAGCGAATATGGATCATTCGGCGCTTGAACAAAGCGGCGCACAATTGGTTGGTGCGATCCATCTTCGCGGCGTCGTTAACTCCTTGTCAGAGGGAAGCGTCAACGTGAGCCACGAAGCCAATCAAAGGATAGGTTGGCCGGCGATGACCATGGACCTGCCCCTCGCTCCATATGCCGCAGTCACACCTAGCCTGGAACCTGGAATGCCGGTCACATTGATGCTGACCATGAGCGATCTTGGAAGCTATCGGGTCGCTTCGATTGTTCCGGATGATCCAACTGATGACACACCTGAAGCGAACCCGGACAGCGCCCCGCCCGCGGATGACGGCGTGCCGGTGTTTTAAGATCGACGTAATAAGAGAAAATCAATTCAAGCGTGAAAAAATTCTCGATGTGCCGGAGCCCGTGTCCCGAAATCAGCCAGCGATGTGATATCCGTTACGGAAAAATGAGTTGCAACTGCTACCGTCCAGAATTGAAAAGGTCTTTGGCCATCTGAATATGCAAGACATTGGGGGTCGTTCATGCCGGTTGTCATCTATGCCCGAACTGCATCCAGCGAACGTAACTTGAAGCAGATCCTGAGCAGGCTGTTCTCGAACTGCGTCACATACCAGGATCTGCGTGACAACCATCAGAATCTGGTAACGCTTGTTCGGCCGCCGCACATCGACGTCCGGATCCAGGGCATCATTCGGCTGTTCGAATTCAACAATCCCCAGCAACACTTTGCATCAGTCGTCGCATCGGTCGCGAAGGTGCTCGCGGACTGTCACTGGGAAGCCCATACAGAGAAGGTCGGCGAGATCCTTCAGGCAATCGATGCATATTCCGAAGTCCTTGTGTATCTCAACGGCAGCAATTTTGCAGTCACGCGGTTCAGGCCGCATCCGCATCCGCATATGCGCACCCGCGGGTTCCTGATCGCGACCGGAGGTGGCTTGCCTGGCGGCGGCATCGTGCGCGTCGGATCCGGGAACGAGCTTTACTCGCGTCTTTATGGTCACGCGGGCAGACAACTCATGCGCACCGGTGACGAAGCGCTCATCAACGGCGTCATCAATTTGGGCGTGAATGTCGGGACCGGCCTCATCCTCTCCAAACTGTTGGGTGCAACGGGTCTGATTTCCCAGGCGGACGCCGGAGCACTCTGGCGAGGGTTCGGCCTCCTCAGGCAAGTCAGCGCAGCGGCCACTTCGGGCCGGTGACCTACATGGGGTACCGAACGCTGCGCCTTGCAACGAGACACCGCGTGACACTTTAATCTTTCCGCAAAACGCGCGTATGACCTTCGAGATGAATGGTGCAAAAAGATTTGGATTGCACCAAGGTTGGTGAATGCAAACCCACCGCCCTTGATCCTGCGATTAATATCTGACTGCACTCGTCGTTTGATTGAACGTCCTCAAAAAATTTTCACCTGACGCAAATGGAAAAACTTTGTGTCTGCACGTGGCTCTTTCTTACACGAGTCCTATCCAATATCTTGGAAGCGGCTTCCGCCATCTACAACTGCGAAAATCCGGCTAGCGAGAAAGTGGAGGCTTGCAACTTGCATTGGCATCTTCTAACGGACTTGGGAAGTGGATTTTAGGTCAATCAATACTGGTGGGCGATTCTGCTATTTCCGCCATGGAAGCAAGGGAAAATACTCCCAAAACGAGCTTGACCTTCTAGTCCGGGAACCCTGCAAAACAGTCAGGACATCAATGACTCGAACGTGCTTGATCAAATGAATGAAACTCAAAAAATTGCCGAATTGGTTGCTGATTGCCGGGAAACGCTTGAGAAACTGCGGAACACCTGTTGTCTGGCCGAACGAAGCGAAAAGATGATCACTCTTGTGATCAGCCCCACCTGAGTGGTCCGTATTGACTGTTAGTGCATGACTGGGCTTTGGTCCATCGGGATGTTGGTCTCTGGTGCCGGTGGTCTGTAGCCCAAGGCGCTGTGTGGGCGCTTGGTATTGTAATATTTCCTCCATTGTTCGATCAGGATTTGTGCTTCCTTCAAGCTGTAGAAGATTTCACCATTGAGTAGCTCATCTCGGAGGCGGGCGTTGAAGCTCTCGCAGTATCCGTTCTCCCATGGCGAACCTGGTTCGATGTATGCGGTGTTTGCACCCACAGCGTTGATCCAGTCCCTGACTGCCTGAGCAATGAACTCCGGCCCATTGTCTGATCTGATGTGGGCTGGAACACCTCTCAGGATGAAGAGATCCGTCAGCACATCAATCACGTCGGTGGAATTCAGCTTTCGCTTCACCCGGATTGCCAGGCACTCTCGGGAATACTCGTCCAGGATATTCAGTGTCCGGAACGCCTTTCCTTCATTGGTTCGGCAGTGCACGAAGTCATAGCTCCAGACATGATTGGGATACTCTGGCCGCAGCCGGACACATGATCCGTCGTTCAGCCAGAGCCGCCCTCTCTTGGGTTGTTTCATTGGCACTTTCAGCCCCTCCCGTCGCCACAGACGCTCGACGCGCTTGTCATTCACATGCCAACCAGAATTTCTGAGCAAAGCAGCAATCCGACGGTAGCCGTAACGGCCAAACTGGCGGGCAAGCTCAATCATGTCTGCTACAAGACGTTCTTCGTCAGCACGCCCTCTGGGCACCTTCCTCTGGGTGGACCGGTGCTGGCCCAAGACGCGACATGTTCGACGCTCTGACACGCCGAGATGTTGGCGGATATGATTGATGCAGGCGCGACGACGGGCGGGGCTCAGAAGTTTCCCTTCGCAGCCTCAGACAAGATCAGCTTGTCCAGGGTCAGATCAGAGACCGCCTTGCGCAGCCGTTCGTTTTCTTTCTGAAGGCGTTTGAGTTCTTTCAGTTGGTCGGTTCCCATCCCGCCATACTGCTTGCGCCAGCGGTAATACGTCTGTTCGGTGACGCGGACTTGCCGAATAGCATCAATCCTCGGCATCCCCTGACCGACAAGGACTTCAACCTGCCGCAACTTCGAGACAATTTCTTCTGGCTTGTGACGTTTCGTAGCCATTTTGATCCTCCGTTTTCCTAAACATAACGATGGACCAACTCAATGGGGGAGGATCACTTGGGCAGCGGGTTGAAAACCTTGGTGCAGTCTCGAAAGAGACGGAACCTGTGACAGCGGCAACAATCGATACTTACATTGATGACGTAAGCCAGGTTGGAGCGGCGCTTGGCACACTTTACGCCACCTGTTGCACACACACGAGGGAGAAGCTTTATGTTTCGATGTTCAAAACCCTTGGCGACGTGCACACACAGCTATGGCGCATGAAGGGATATGAGCACTGAAAAAACCACGAAGGAATCTGGAGAATAGAGAATTGTCGAGTGTCTGTCTGTACTGTTGTGAGACCTGCAATGCGGATTCAATGGCTTTTTGCGGACAAGCAGAATAGCATAAAGGAAGCGCTTCGACTTGCCGGGTTGGAAGATAAAATTGCAGTATTACCTATCAACTGTCTCGGTGCTTGTAAGCATGCACAGACAGTTGCCATCAGGGGTACAAATTCTGCTGCTTTTCTCTTCGGCCCTGTCAAATTCCCAGAAGACATTCCAGACATAATATCAACCTGTCGAATTTATTTAGAAACTCCTGATGGTTGGATCGAGGGTTCGCGCGATTGTGGCAATCTGCGACACTGTCTTATTGGACGTATTCCGGATTAACAGTGGATGCGGAAAATACATCGCATCCACTCATTTGCTTCATATCAGACCAGGGCCCGTCGCCGACCTATTTTCAGCTCTGGCCCAAAACAAGCCTGCGACGCAGCCAAGAACAGACCAGGCAAATAAACCGCTGCCCAAAGAACGCGCTGCAAAGAGTGCCGCGACTTCAGGTGGGGCCGTGCCTGTGAAGTAATCAGGTTCAGGTGCTCCAAAAAGATGTGGCGCGAGAAGCAGAGCCACAGCGGCAACCCAAGCAATCCTTCTTCTGCTGAATGCAATGAACCAGAGTGCAGTTGAAGCACTTACCACTGTCAGCACCCACCAAACCTGTCTGTCATAAACGTCACCGGATGCAACACCAGGAACTTCCGGAGCAAGAGAAAATGCCGGAAGCAACTGGACGGTTACAAACCCTGCGACACCCCAAACAATCCCATTTCGACCGTTGGTCACAGTGCCAAATCCCTCGGCAAGTGCCATTGCTGCAACAAGTAACATCGCATAACCGCAGTAGATCAGAATGTTGAAGAGGACGCTCAACCCGTCGCGAAGCAATTCCGGACCAAGAACGACCGGGTTTGCAGATGCGGAAGTCCCGGCACCAAAGTGAACAAGGGTACCAACTTCATACAATTCGGCATGGAGTAGCACCGGTTGAACAAACATGAGCTGAAGCAGACCTGAAATCAGGCCGGCTGCTCCTCCAGCGAACAACGCGCTGGAAATCAAATTAGTGTACATGTCAGTGGCAGGGAAAACCCGTCGCATGACGTACGTCGTGCGCGGCATCGTGCAAAACATGGGCCTGCCCGTGTCCTGCAATCGCAATTATCCCGATTCCCAGGAGCATAGCCAAAAATATTGGGCCAATTCTTGAAGAAAGTGCCCTGGTAGTGACCCAGCCCCCTGATCCGGGCCGTTCAAGCGTAGGATCCGTTCACGTTTCTTTCTGATGTTTGGTTTGTGGTCAAGGCCTGCTGAGTGGAGCCATTGCGCAGCTCAAGCGAAGCAGGCCGGCTTGTGATGAGTTGTCTTGCATAATCGGCCGGGGCGATCCCCCCTAGGGATGTGTGTGGCCTTGTTGTGTTGTAGTCCTTCCTCCAGTTCTCGATGATGGTTCTCGCCTCGGCCAGGTTGGAAAAGAGATTTTCGTTTAAACACTCGTCCCGGAGGCGTCCGTTGAAGCTTTCCACGAAGGCGTTCTGCATTGGTTTTCCCGGTGCGATGTAATGCCATTCGATGCCGGTCGCCTGACACCAGGCCAAGACGGCATGGGAGGTCATTTCTGTTCCATTGTCAGAGACAATCATTTCCGGTTTGCCGCGCTGCCTGATCACGATGTCGAGTTCGCGCACCATCCGCACACCAGACAATGACCGGTCAACAATGGTCGCCAGGGCCTCCCGGGTGCAATCATCGACAACACACAACACGCGGAACCGCTGGCCGTCCGACAGAGCGTCGGAGACAAAGTCCAGGCTCCACCGCCGATTGGCCCTGTCAGGAACCAGAATTGGCCGACGAGTGCCAAGAGCTCGCTTACGCGACCGTCTCCTACGCACCGCAAGCCCTTCTTCCCGATAGATCCGGAAGAGCTTTTTGTGGTTCACCTCAAATCCCTCTCTGGCCAACAGAATGCCAAGGCGACGATACCCAAATCGACGGCGTTCGTTCGCCAACTCCCGCAGCCTCGTGCGCAAGGCCTCGTCACCCTGATCCTGTTTCCGGTACTGGAACGTTGAGCGGTCCAGGGCCGCAAGACGGCATGCCCGACGTTCGCTCAGGCCATGCCGGTCCATAACGTCCCGCACAGCACGGCGCTTCACGTCAGGCGTCAGTAGTTTTTTGTCGCAAGATCTTTGAGCGCGGCATTGTCGAGCATCGCCTCCGCCAGCATCCGCTTCAGCCGGGCATTCTCGTCTTCTAGAGAGCGCAGCTTCTTCGCATCTGAAACGTTCATTCCACCAAATTTGGCTTTGTACTTGTAGAAGGTCGCATCGCTAATGCCATACTTCCGGCAAAGGTCAGAAGCCTTCACCCCGGCTTCGTACTCCTTGATAATTCCGATGATCTGCTCGTCGCTGAATCTGCGCTTCATGGTCCATCCTTTCCTCAGATGAATCACTAACACCTAAATGGCCGGAATTCAGGGGGCTGGGTCAGTAGAATTTCCGGTGAGTGTCGCCATGATAATAATCTCCTTACCGTCACACCCGACGGTGGTTGGTGTAATCTTGGCAGGTCTCCTGGCTCACGGATCTCCGCAGCTATCCACCTTCCCCACGTTGCAGTGAGTGGTTTGTCGAATAGTCGCTAACCGCATACAGTCGCGGGGGCGGCTTTGGCATCAGGCACCCGACTTGGGTCTGCCCTTCCAAATTCCCTGTTAGGCCAGAGTGCTTTGCACTACTTGTGGCACCAATGGTTCCTACACTACTGCAAGGTTGCCCTACAGCAAAGCGGAAATGAGCGACTTCCCTGGGCACCAGGTAATACGTCAATCATTTGAAAATTCTGAAGCGCTCACGCATCTAACAATCGGAAATTCAGACTTCAGTAAATGCAACCATGTAGCATTCGACATTCAATACGTCGGTGACACCGTTTGAGACACATTGTGTAACTTGGGCTGAACAGATGACTGAGCTGCGGATCGGAATTCTTGCAGAAAGAAATTCGAGAGTTTTTGACTGGAAAGAAACGCGCTCGGTCTTGCGCAACTCAAATGCCAAACTGACCTATTTTGTCGAATGCCCACGAAACAGGCCCAAGAGGAACTGGCAAGCGGTTCCCGGCAAAGCCGCGTGGCGATTGATCGAGAAACTCGAAGCCAAACGGTTCGGGAATATGGATGTTTTTCTCCCGCCAGAGAATGCAGTTTTCCTCGAATGCGAGTTCAAAGGACATTTCAAGGAATTCGCAAACTCTGAAATCGAGAAAGTAAAGGACGCAGGGATAGACCTGATCCTTCGTCTGGGAGGCCGCGGTATTTACAGGGGTGATATTCTGTCTTGCGCCAGATTGGGTTTGGTTTCCATTCATCATGGCGACAATCGCGCCTTCAGAGGTGGCCCTCCCGGTTTCTGGGAAGTTTTGGAGGGCGCCAGGACAATGGGTTTTGTCGTGCAGCGGCTGACTGAAAAACTGGACGGTGGTGAAATTCTGGCGAGGGGTGAATCGCCCGTAACAAGATATGCCATACAAAACCGGAAGCGTCTTTTTGAGCAAGCTGACAACTCGTTGGCGTGGGTTATCGAACATGTCTTTGTGAATGGAAATCTACCTGATCCGGAACCGCCAACTGACAAACTTGGAAAGATCTATTTCATGCCGAGGCTTCCGGAACTGCTTCGTTACCTGAGAGTTTCCTGGCTATCGGTTGCTGAACGAAACTGAAGGTTTCCGGCTGGAGACATTGAAACTTGTCCAATTGGCGGCCAATTTGCTCATTTTGTAATTTTCGTCACGCCCAAATAGCCTGACAACACATATGACTTGAAACTCGAAGCACACCTTGGACTGAAGTTATCTTTGGGAACACGGGATCGAGCGATGCCAGTCATTATCTACGCACCTTCCGCAGCCTCGGAACGCAACTTGAAACAGATCTTGAGCAGACTGTTTTCAAACTCTGTCCGGTATCAGGATTTGAGAGACAACCACCAACATCTGGTCACTCTTGTTCGCCCACCTCACATTGACATCAAAATTCAAGGCATCATCCGCCTTTTTGAATTCAACAACCCCCAGCAACATTTTGCTTCGGTGGTTGCCTCCGTCGCGAACGTTATTCAGGAATGCCATTGGGAAGCTCACACGGAGAAGGTCGGAGACATACTTCAGGCAATTGATGCAACGTCGGAAGTGCTTGTCTATCTCAATGGTAGTAATTTTACCGTTGCACGGTTCAGACCTCATCCTCACCCTCATATGCGCACCCGTGGCTTCCTGATCGCAACCGGCGCTGGACTGCCCGGAGGTGGTATCGTCCGCATTGGTGCAGGTAACGAGCTCTATTCGCGGCTGTACGGTCATGCCGGCCGTGAACTCATGCGCGTTGGAGATGAAGCACTCATCAATGGTGTGATCAATCTGGGTGTGAACGTCGGCACGGGCATGATCTTGTCGCGGTTACTCGGCGCAACTGGCCTGATATCCCAACCGGACGCTGGAGCACTTTGGAGAGGCTTCAGCTTGTTACGGCAAGGCATTGCCGCTGCTACAGCCGGTCGCTAATTTGCGTCAATGCCTGGAAAATACCGAGAGCGGATTGGGCCGGACGCCACTCCTTACATCTGGCTCGAGAATTCGCCTGCGATTGCCGACCAGCAAACCATTCACCCAACCGAAAATTGACCCATCATTCCGTTGTCCTCGTGTTCAAGAATGTGACAGTGGAACATGAATGGTTTGTCCGGTCTGGCTGGCTTATCGAACGACATTTTCAGCTCAACGCTTCCAGACACCAGAACGGTGTCTTTCCAGCCGGCATATTCTGGTCGCGGATCGCTACCATTTTCCGAAACCACCTGAAATCTTGTACCGTGGACGTGGAAAGGATGGCTCAACATTTCCGACCGGATGATCCATCTTTCGGTAGATCCGATCGGAACGGAAAAGTTTAGTTTGTCTATTTCGTAAGCGTTGTTGTTGATGGCGAAAAAAGGAAGTTCACTCTGGCCACTCCGCATCATCCTTCTCATCCCCATGTTGAGGGTCAGAGAACGTGTCCTTCCACTTTCCCTTTCCTGGGCGATCGAATTGCCATCCAATGCATCTGGTATTTTGGTGACGCGTGCCGGAATACGATCATCAACGGGAATCGACAGAATGGGGAATGACGAAGCGAACAGAGTGTCGTAAAGCCCACGAACCCGACCCATCATTCCGGCGGGCCCCTGGTTCGGATCGTCTCTGCTATAAATTGTAATTGGGTTGCCGTCTGAAAAGTCGATCAATACCTCGGCACGCTCACCAGGAGAAAGAGTGAGGCTGTCCAGTTCGATCGGTTCAGGTATGTAGCCGCCGTCCGTTGCAATGAGGTGCATGGGCCTGCCATCGTCAATGAACAGCTCATAGATGCGTGCATTTGATCCGTTCAATAGTCGAAGCCTTGCTACGCCCCTTGGCACCGTCGCCACAGCGTCGATCTGGCCATTTACCGTTGCGACCTCTCCCGTAAATCCGTGCATCAGATCCATCATTCCAAGATCGTAGGAAAGTTTACCGTCCGAACCGAAACGTCGATCCTGAAACACGAGCGCCAGATCATCTGTTCCGTATGAATTCGGCAGCCCTCTTTCCTTGTCCAAACCGTCAGTCAGGATCATCATGCCAGCGAGCCCGTGATAGACCTGCACCGCAGTTCTTCGATGGCTGTGGGAGTGGTACCAAAGCGTTGCTGGCGGCTGATCCACTTCCAGGTTCACGGACCACTTTCCACCTGGTGATATTGGTTGGTGAGGACCTCCATCTTGGTCGCCCGGCACGATCAAGCCATGCCAGTGGACGGTGATATCTTCCTTAAGCGCATTGGAAATCTGAGCATGGGTTTCACCCGGCTTAAACAGGACAGTTGGACCGAGATACGGCTGATCAAATCCAGCCGTAGACGACCCGATGCCGGAACCGAAATCGTGCATTCCGTATTGTGCGCTCAGCCCGAAGTTTCTGTTCGAAGAGGCATCCAGAAGAGGCGGATACCTTAGCCTGGGCCGTCCTGTCAGAGTCGCAGCATTCGTCTTTCCTGGCTGTTTGCCGATCCAGGCTGCGGCTCCAACCGTCAATGCTCCTGCCGCACTGCCTACAAGTAAATTGCGCCGGTTTATCATTTGCCTTTCCTATTAAGCGAGCCTCTCCGTGGCCCGCTTCTCCAATCCCGATTGTTACTCTTTGGCTTCGCGCGCCACCTTCACGGCAGCAGCAAGCTGTTCTTCGGTCGGCAGACCAGGCAGCACGGTGTTTCCGACCACGAAGGACGGGGTACCATTGATGTTCAAGCCTTCTGCAAGCTGCATGGACAGACGAATATGGCCGTCTACTTCCTCGGCTTTCATGTCGGCTTGAAGTTTTTCAACGTCGAGCCCCACTTCTTCGGCAATTTCAAGGACTGAAGACTCTTCTGCCCGTCCTCTGAAGCCCATGAGCGCCCAATGGAACTCTTCGTATTTGTCCTGCTGACGCGCGGCCAACGCAGCGCGAGCTGCATAGACCGATCCTTCGCCCAGAACCGGCCACTCGCGGAAGACAACACGTATGTTGGGATCTGCATCGAGCAAGGCCTCAACGATAGGCTTGGCCCGCTTGCAGTAAGGACAATTGTAGTCGAAGAACTCGACGAGCGTTATGTCCCCGTCCGGGTTGCCAAGAACAGGAGCATTCGGATCCCGTTCCAAATCGGATCGGCGTGTTTCGAGCGTTGCAATGACCGCTGCCTGTTGGCGCTCCTGTTGCACTTGCTGCAAGCGCTGGATCGCCAACTCGATGATCTCAGGATTCTCAAGAATGGCTTCCAAAGCGAGTTCTTTCACCCTTTCCTCGGAAGGAGCGGTTGAATCTGCAAAAGCGGGGGCTGCGAGTGACACAGCGGCAAATAGTGAAATCCAGAGTTTCAGCATCAAACGTTTCATCGGTTTGTGTCCTTCGCGCGTTTGTTCATCATGTCGTGACGGTCTTTGATTTTGTCCGGCCATTGGGCCTTGATCCAGGAAAGCACGGCTATGATTTCCTCATCTGTCAGATTGTCTTGAAACGCGGGCATATTTGATTTGAAATCTTCAAGGCCAAGCGCTTGCGCGGTTCCGAATTTGGTGATCCGGAATAGCAATTCGTCTGCGTGATGCCAGGTGTGACCCGTCTCGTCGTGTGGGGGAGCTTTCAACGTGCCATCCGGGTTTCCGGACCGCCAGTCCTGCTCACCTTCCAGATTGGCTCCATGGCATGATGCACAAGAAGAGGCATAATTTTCAGCACCCTGGCTGATCAAAGGCCCGTCATTCGGGCGGAGTTCAGTACTCTCACCTTCCATGCTGCTGAGTATGAACGCGCCCGCAGCCACAGCCACGATGACCACACCAGCCGAAAGAGACAAAGCTCGTTTGGAGATACTCATCACAGCACCACGATCGGTGTTCCTACTGGAACCCGACCATGCAGATCTATGATGTCCTGATTCATCAGTCGCACGCATCCGCTGGAAACAGCAGTACCTATTGTCCAGTATTCAGCTGTGCCGTGTAGACGGTAGAGCGTGTCCTTGTTGCCCTGAAAAATGTAGAGTGCCCTGGCGCCAAGCGGGTTCTCGAGACCCGGCGGCATGCCTCCGTTCTTCCAGCTCCACTTTTCAAGTTCCGGCTCTCGTTCGATCATCTCATCCGGAGGCGTCCACTTCGGCCACTCCGATTTCCGCGCGATTTTTGCCCTGCCGGACCATTCGAACCCTGCGCGACCCAATCCAACCCCATATCGCATGGCCTTGCCGTTTTCCTGAACAAGGTAGAGATAGAAGTTTTGCGTATCGACCACCAAAGTGCCCACACGCTCACTGGTGGGATAATCGACTTGCTGGCGGTAGAAACGGTCCGGAACCTTTTTGAGATTGATCGCAGGCAGGGGAAAACGTTCCTCTGGCATCGCACGATACATGGAAAGATACGCTGGATCCTGAGACAGCGGCAGGGGCTCGGGAGCAGAAGTACTGGAGACACAGCCGCTGACGGCGAGCCCGGTAAGGCTCGCCGTCCCGGCCAGAAACGTTCTCCGTAAAATACTAATCATGGAGACTTATTCACCCGTTGTCATGTAGGGTTGGGGGGCGTCTGACGATTTCCATCCTAGCGAAAAAACGGTGTATTCCGCGTCCGGATCATGGCCCATACCCAAGGACCCCGCAGGCATCCCGGGAACGACTATCCCACGAATATCAGGGCGTTCGGACATCATCTTGGTCATCGCCTCGAGCGGAACATGCCCTTCGACGATGTATTTACGGTCACTGCCAACAACCGCGGTATGGCAGGCTTCCATGTCTTCAGGGATACCTGCCTCCTTCTTGATGGCCGACAGGTCTTCCATGTCTTTCACCACCACATGATATCCGGCCTTTTCGACTGCATCGGTCCACACCTGGCAGCATCCGCACCATGGTGTCTTGAAAACCGTCACTGTCTTGTCGCCATCAGCCAATGCAATGCCGGAAAAGGAAACCATCCCTGCGAGAGCGACAGCCGCAATTGTTTGTCTAATCATTTTTCTGATGCTTGCTTTCAGCGCCGTGGCACGATTTGCCCATGAACCGGTGCATGACAAAATGCATGCCAAGACAGCCCAGGACCGGTGCGGCCAGAAGCAGTGTTTCACCCAGCGATTGACCTGCTGGCGCTGACGCAATAACGACTGCGGTCCCTGCTACCATCGCGGCACAACAGGCCAGCATGAACATTGAGTGTCCGTTTAGGTGTTTTTTCGCTGATCCGTTCTCGACGGTCTTAGCCTTCACATGAGGCACGGAGGTCGCGATACGACTTGTATTTTCCTGAATATTCATTCGGCATTTGCCTGTTTCTCAAGGCGAACGGTGCCGAACCAAAAGTCAGCTGATATCGGGAAATCACCGTTCGTCCTTCCAAACCTTTGACATATCCGAAGCACGCAAAAAGCGAACTCCGGCTCGAAGCGTCAAACGCGTTTGGGAGGATGGTCTTGAGGCAGGGAAGCCACAGCGAACAGGAGTGGAATTCGACTGTTTTCCGGTGACACGGAAGAAGAGAACAAGACGTTCATGTTGCTGACGACGAATGAAACGCAATCCGCGCCACAGCCAGAAAGTTTCGAACCTGAGTTCGTATCACTGGCCTTTTCACAGCATTTCATATGGTGTGAATGGCCTTTTTCGGCAGCTTGCATCTGGTCATGATCAGCAGGCGATACATGCTCAATGCTACTTGCTTCCATATGGGCAACACCGAACGCAGCGGCCGTGTGGACCCCTGTGAATATGACCATCAACATTGCGATCAAAATACAACGCATAGCGCGTCAATACTCCACAATCATCGCAAGTACCACTCCCTGTCGAACACAGACGAGTGATCTAGGCAACTTCGAACCATGTGTTCATTCCAGCCGCAGCGTGTTCAAGCATATGACAATGAAACAGCCACTTGCCTTTATTGTCTGCCACAAACGCGATTTCGACGCTTTGATCTGGGCCAATAACAAAAGTGTCTCGCCAAGGCTGGCCATCGTCAATTGTCGCTCCTTCGCGTTCGATGACCCTGAAGTGATGTCCGTGAACATGCATGGCGTGCATAAACGCCGTGTTGTTGACGACCTTCAACACGACGCTTTCGCCGCGCTCAACTGAAAAAAACGGGTCTTTCGCAAGATTGGCCACACCGTTGAACGCCCACAGTTGACCGGTCTTGGGGAAGTCCTCACCTGTCAGAACCTTGCCGTTGTACACCGTTTCAACCATGCGCCCCATGGCTCCGCCGGTCATGTCGATCTCGAATTTCTTCGCATTGATCAGATCCGGTTCCGGTATGGGATTGGGAGCAAGTTTGCGGAACTCCCTTTGAGTTTGCATCTGCTTGTTCACCTTGAAGAAGGCAAAAGGGTAAGGTGTATCGCCAGACAGCTCCTCAAGCGCAAAATCGTCACCGCCTATCACAAGGAGATCCATGCGTTGGGCGGGAGCGAGCAAAAGAGGCGAATAGGCAGGAGCTTCCGGCGCAGGAAGCGGTTGCCCATCATATGCCAGGATTTTTGCACCAAATCTCTGCGGATCAATATCAAAAATCCTTGCATTGGCCGCATTGATCAGACGGAGACGGTAGGCTTGGCCGTGCTTCAATTCGAACTCCGGACGGCTTATGCCATTGACCGTGAGATAATTGCCGAACCGCCCGCCGTGGCTCCAGTCCATGAGATGTCCAAGGCTCGCAAGGTCGAGACTGCCATCCTGGGAAAGGCGCCAATCATCGATCACAAGTGTCAGATCGTATTCCGGATCGAACGCAGGTGTTTCCTCGTCTACAATTAGGGGACCGTAGAGACCGCGTGCGACCTGGTTCCAGCTCTTGTTATGGGCATGATACCAATACGTCCCAGCGTCCGGAGCCACGAATTCATACTCGAACGTCTCTCCAGGTTGAACTGGCTCCTGAGTAAGGCCTGAGACACCATCCATATCGTTTGCGATACGGATACCATGCCAATGGATGGATGTGGGTTCTTCCAGGTTGTTCTTGAGGCGAACTTTGACGCGTTCGCCAACCTTCACTCTGATTTCCGGCCCCGGCGTGCTTGCATTGTAGAGCCAAAGATCAGAGGCTTCTGCATCCTCGTGATAGAGCTTCTTTGAGGTCGAACCAGCGGTTATTTCGAGAAAGCCGTCTTCAGCGCGCGCTGCACTGAAAAGAGATCGCCCTGCAAAGGCAGCCGTCGCGAAGCCGGCCGATACCAAAAGATTTCGTCTGCTAATCATGATGCTATTGCTCTCTTTCCAGCAAGTAGGTCGCGATGGCCTTCCTGTCTTCTTCTGACATGAACGCAGTGCCATCCCGCACGACCTCCCCCATTGAGCCGCCAAACACATCGCCGTCGAGCATCACTCCCGTCTGCAAAGCGTAGGATAATGAACTTATCGTCCAGCCTGCCTCCTTTAAAGATGCGCTGGTGATAGGTGGCGATTTGCCGCCGTCGGGCAACTTTTCCGCGCCGTGCAGATATTGTTCGGCCTGTCTGGCTCCGAGAAAGTTTCGAGGCGTGTGACACGCTCCGCAATGGGCTGGACCTTCTACAATATACTTGCCACGGTTCCACGCGTCGCTTCGATCAGGGTCAGGTTGAAATGGCTTCTGATCGAAAAACACACCGCGCCAAACCTTTAGGCCAGAACGGATATTGAAAGGCGGCAGCATTTCATGGGCCTTCGATACTTCCGCGACTGGAGGAACCGTTTGAAACGCAGCCCATAAATCGGCAACGTCCTGATCCGAAAGCTTGGCGTAGAACGGATATGGAAAGGATGGGTAGTATGGCTCTCCTTGCGGAGATATGCCCTGCCGTACTGCTTTGGCAAAATCCTCCACTGTCCAGGCACCTATGCCATTTTCCCGATCAGTCGTCAGGTTTGGAGAATAAAACGTGCCAAAATCGGTTGGAAGTTTCAGCCCGCCTGCGAGCGGCTTTCCTGCGCCTTCAAAATCCGTATGACAAGCGATACACCCTGACATCCGCGCGAGATAGGCACCGCGCTGCGGATTACCCTGTGCAGCTTCAAGTTCAACCGGTTTTCCTATTGGCCAGAAATACAGCCCTGCGAACCCCGCTCCTGCTATCGCAAGAGCGGAGCACGCACCAATAAGCCAGATCCGCACGGGTTACTTTTTCTCGATACGGAACTTTGTATGACATGACGAGCAGGTCTGCGCAGTCATGGCAAAAAGGCCTTGAACCGGCATTTGGGCAAGCAGCTCAGGATTTTGCATGTGGGAAGGGTCACCCATCGTGGTGCCTTCTCCCATCATGGTGCCCTGCCCCATCATGCCACCTTGACCCATCATTCCAGACTGACCGCCCATCATACCGCCTTGTCCCATCATGCCGCCTCCGGTTCCGGGCTCGGAAAGTCCGTTGTCCGCAGCTTCTCCAAGAGCCGTCGCGAAGAGTTCAAGTTGCCCGGAAATGTCGGCAAACTCCTGCCAATTTGACCAGATCTCAGGTTTGGCTTCTGATGGACCTTTTATGCTGCCTTCGGGAAAAAGTTTTGTGAGCGCTTCACCCGAGTGGCTTTTAAGAACTTCTGCACTCTTGCGTACCGCCGCCGCGTCATATGCGGTTTCACCACGCATCATCGCAGAGAGTGACTTTATGGCCTTGCCCATGGCGCTCATGGCGTCCATGCGCTCTTTTACAATTCCCGTGGCACCACCATGCGCCAGGGCAGCGGCAACACCAGACACGACTAGCGCTCCCGAAACGAGTATTACGGACAGTTTCATTGGATTGTCTTTCCTATATCCAGAATGCTTGGTGGCCTGAGCCACCTTTTATGAACCGGGACTAGGAAAAGTGTCGTGGAGGCGGAGGTTCTACTGCACTCGATTTCAACAAAACCAGCTTCGCCTCGATCGCCTCGATCTCCCTGGAAACCGTCAGGGTGAAAGGCTCGAATTCAGTCGTCAGAGCAAGCAGATTTGCGCCACAATGAACTGTTTGCGCATCAGCAAATCCGATGTCTCCTTGATCGGTTTCAGCATGATGATGATCGAGGGTGTCTACATGTGCATGAGCAGCGTGATCGTGGCCTGCTACGGAATGGTTGAACGTGGCACCACCAATCAGGAACATCAGTACAGCAACTGACATCATCAACCTGGTCAAGAACATTGGCAGAGCGCGCTTCATCGGACCCTTACTGAATTCCGTTGGCTCTTTGAAGGAGCCGGACATACGTAACAATCCGCTCAACATCCTTCTGGGTCAAGCCCTCAACAGGCGGCATGTCACCAAACGTCCAATGATGAGCGCGAACACCCTGCTTGACGGCGAGATAAAACGCCCCGTCAGCGTGATGGCTTGGCTCGTATATTTTGTGAACGAGAGGTGGAGCAACACCTTGTTGACCAGCCGCGTTCGGACCATGGCAACTTGCGCAGTTGTCATTGAAAAGTCGCTCGCCGAGCTTTGTTGTGGCATCCAAAGGCGGGACGACTACTTCAACCAAAACCTGCGCAGGCTCACCCGACGGCTCATTGCTCTTATTGCCAAACAGGAGATAGCCTGCCCCGGCGATCAAAACCACGCACAATACAAGCAGAAGCTTCCTTTGCATCAGGTCGGTTCTCCCGCAAGGTCTTCAAGGATTGGGCAATCCGGACGATGATCTCCCGCACATTCGTCGATCAAGTGTGCCAGAGTTCCACGCATGGACTGCAATTGTGCGAGTTTTTCATCGATCTTGAGCAGATGATCTTCGGCCACCCGTTTCACCTGTGCGCTTTCCCGGCCATCATTTTCATAAAGCGCCAAGAGGGTCCGGCAGTCGTCGATTGTGAACCCGAGTTCGCGCGCTCTTCCCAGAAATGCCAGTTTGTGTACTTCCATCTCGCGAAAGGCTCTATAGCCGTTCTCGCTGCGTGGTGGAGTAACAAGACCTATGTCCTCGTAGTAGCGGATCGTCTTGGCGGGAAGGCCAGACCTGCGGGAAACATCTCCTATATTCATCACCACCTCCATTATTCAGCAGCTGCCGCGATTGGCGCCCGCGCTGGCTGTCCTGGAACCTCTTTCTCGTCCATTGACGGCTTGATGCGACGCAGCCGCAAAGCGTTTGTCAGGACGAAGACTGAGGAAAGCGCCATCGCACCTGCCGCCAAAACAGGCGAAAGAAGAACGCCGAGAGCCGGATAAAACACACCCGCGGCCACGGGTATGAGTGCCGTGTTGTATGCGAACGCCCAGAAGAGGTTTTCTCTGATGTTGCGCATCGTGCGTTTTGACACTTCGTGGGCGTTGACCACACCGCGCAGATCGCCCGACATCAGAACTACATCCGCAGATTCAATTGCAACATCGGTTCCGGTTCCAATGGCGATCCCGATGTCCGCGTGGGCCAAGGCGGGAGCGTCATTGATACCATCTCCCACGAAGGCAATTTTGCTACCCGAACCTCGAAGGTCGTTCAATGCAGCGACCTTGCCATCCGGCAACACTCCAGCGACGATGGTGTCAATTCCGGTTTCGGCGGCAATCGCTTCGGCTGTCTCCCGTTTGTCACCAGTGATCATTGCCACCTTGAGGCCCTGCTCATGGAGCGCGGCGATAGCGTCCCTGCTCGAAGCCTTGACCGGGTCGGATACCCCGATCACCGCCGCAACCTGACCGTCAATTGCCGCAAAGAGCGCAGTCCGGCCTCGTTTCGCAAAATCCGCTTCCTGAACTCGCAAGTCGTCTATCGCAATGTTTTCCTTGAGCATCAGTCGATCGGCTCCGACGAGAACCCTCTTTCCCGACACCAAACCGCTGACACCATGCCCCGTAATCGACGCAAATTCTTCGGCGTCCAGGTGGTTCTTACCTTCCACGGAGGCGGCACGTACAATCGCCTCTGCCACGGGATGTTCCGATAGGCTTTCAACTGCCGCAACCAGCTCCAGCACGATCCGTCGGTCGAAGCCTTCTGCCAACGCCATGTCGGTCAATTCCGGCCGACCTTCGGTAACAGTTCCGGTTTTGTCGAGCGCGACAACGTTGACTTCTGCCAGCTGTTGAAGGGCATCACCTTTCCGGAACAAAACACCCATTTCAGCCGCCCGTCCCGTTCCGACCATTATCGATGTGGGCGTTGCCAATCCCATGGCACACGGGCAGGCAATGATAAGAACCGATACGCCGGCAACAAGCGCAAACGTGAGCGCAGGTTCCGGGCCAAAGATCAGCCACGCAACAACAGTGAGAGCGGCAACCAGCATTACGGCCGGAACGAACCAAAGGGTTATCTTGTCGACCAGTCCCTGGATCGGGAGTTTCGCACCCTGTGCTTCCTCCACCATGCGGATGATTTGCGAGAGAGTGGTATCGGCCCCTACCCTGGTTGCCAAATACTGCAAGCTGCCAGAGCCATTGACTGTGCCTCCCGTGACCTGCGTTCCCGCGACCTTTTCAACCGGCACAGGCTCGCCGGTAATCATGCTCTCGTCGACATGCGATGATCCCTCGACCACGTCACCATCTACGGCAATGCGCTCACCCGGACGGACAACAATCGTATCTCCTGTCACGAGGGCATCGATCGGAACCTCGATCTGCTCACCATCCCGCAGCACCCTTGCTGTCTTTGCCTGAAGGCCCAACAGCTTCTGAATCGCGGCACCGGTTCGCCCTTTGGCTCGGGCTTCAAGGAATCGTCCAAGCAGGATCAAGACCACGATAACGGCAGCAGCTTCAAAGTAGACTGCTCGAACTTCATCCGGGATCACTGTTGGAAGGAAGGTTGCAACGACCGAATAGGCATAGGCTGCACCCGTGCCGACAGCAACGAGGCTGTTCATGTCCGGAGCACCCTTCACCAGAGCCGGAAATCCTTTGGTGTAGAAGCTTCGTCCCGGTCCGATCAGAACGACGGTGGTCAAGATGAATTGCAGTACCCAACTTGTTTGCTGACCGACTGTCGCGTTGATCCAATGATGCACACCGGGAATAACGTGGCTGCCCATTTCGAAAATAAAGACAGGGAACGCAAAAGCCGCGGCGATAGTCATCTTCCGGAACAGGTCCTGCGCTTCTTCACGCTTCCTCTCGCCGCGATCACGCGTTGCGCCCGCCTCAGCAAGCGTCGCTGGATATCCGGCGGCGGCTGAAGCCTCCATCAGCACCCGGGGTGATACGGTACCTTCGGCGTAGGTTACGTGCGCCGTTTCTGAGGCAAGGTTTACGTTCACAGCCACAACGCCGGGTACAGCTTCCAGGGCTTTGTTCACACGGCCGACACAGGATGCGCAGGTCATTGACCCGACGTTGAGCAATACTGTTTGGGTACGCGCCGGATAACCCAATTGTTCGAGCTTGGCGATCGCGTCTGACGCTTGCCCTGAACTCTCTACAGACAAGTGTGCGGTTTCTGTCGCAAGGTTTACGGTAACGTCTGTCGCGCCTTCCAGCTCGGAAAGGCCGCGCTCCACGCGCCCGACACAGGACGCACAGGTCATTCCCTGGACGGACAAAGACAGTTTATGTTTCGAGGACATGGAAGGGTCCAATGCGAAGTTAATGGTTGTCCATCACATGGGGCTTCCAGCCGCTGGAAGGTCAACAGCAAGGCTCAAAAAACTTTGTAAGTAGTTCTACCTGTTGACCTTCCCCTTACAAGAACCTCCATAACCGGCAGAATTTCCAACAGGAGGTAGATCATGAAATTCAGCGTTCCGGATATGAGCTGCGGGCATTGTGTGGCGGCAATCGAGAAGGCGGTGCTCTCAAAGGACCCAGCGGCAATCGTCTTGTGCGACCTTGAGCAGCGCACCGTCGATATCGAGGCTCCCCAAACAGCAGATGAGCTCGTTGAAGTCATCCGGGCAGCCGGGTACGAGCTCTCACCGCTTGCGACAAGTTAATTCGGCTTTGGGAGCAAGAGCAGACAAATGCGCTCGCCCTCGTGTTCGTAGAACCTAGTGCGGATTGTCGCCCCGTGCGATCGCCAGATGATGGCTTTGATGATGCATACCAAGCGTCATGACACCTATGAAACCCAGACCCCGGATCCTGGACGCGTCTTCAGCGGGTCCAGTTACCGTCAATTCGGCTCCATCCGGGATCTCTTCTGCGCTCAGCTTCCAGCCGAACGTTCCGGACATCTCGAGGCTGTGTGCCAGAACCATGTTCTTGATCGATCGGCTCACCTCGCCCTTCCCTGATGTAACCGTGAAACGGGCACCGTCAGCCAGGGGTTCCACGGCAACACTTGAATGGAGCGTTACGTTGTCCATGTCAGCCAGATGAAGGCGCAGGGCCTCCAGGTCAACCCGCTCCCAATTGGTTTTCGGATCCGCGAGCAATAGTTCTACGATCTCCTGGACAGAGGCAAAAGCACCTTGCCCTGGCTCATTCGGCATGCGGGCATCTTTGGTCTGATGTTGATGCATCGCGGCGTGAGAGTGTACGGGTGTCTCGGCGAGTGCCGGACCGGCTATCAACGTCAGGACAACCGACAGCGATGAAAAGTGTTTCATGAAGACATCTCCCTGTAATGGTCTCAAAGCTCTACCCGGGACGCACGCCGGCACGTATGAAAGCAATCATGTCTGATTGGCTTTCACAGGTATTCTCGGATGCGACCCGGAGATCGTTTGAAAAGGGGGGACGCCTCTTTCACACGGGTGATCGGGTCCTGAAGGTCTTTTGGGTACTCGAGGGTCAAATCGATCTTGTCCGGGTTACCCCTTCGGGAAATGAAATGGTGCTGCAAAGCGCGGGCCAAGGCACTGTTCTGGCTGAGGCCTCAGTCTATTCAGAATATTACCATTGCGACGCGGTAGCCCGGAGTGAAGGCGCCGTCGCACAGCTTGGGACGAACGTTTTCAAAGACCGCTTGGCAACCAACCGCACCTGGGCAGAAAACTGGGCGGGTAGTCTCGCACACTCCGTCCAGCGCGCACGTCTGAACACCGAAATCCGCAGCCTGAAGAGGGTTGCTGATCGTCTTGATTTCTGGCTGGCGGTCAATCCGGATACATTTCCGGAAAGACCAATCAAGGACATCGCCGCTGAAATCGGCGTGTCACCCGAAGCCCTTTATCGAGAACTTTCGAGCCGCCGGCAGCATGGCGGATAATCGCGCTTAGCTTCTCAATATCGGATCTCTTGGGCACATGCTACCAATCCGCTTCCGCCCCCATACTTGACTGACTGGTGTCGCAATAAGCATCCAGTCCGGTTCGAGCCCCCAAATTTGTCGTTCACCACGTTGAAGCAGAAGCCTGAAAGAAGACGATTATTTGAGGTACAGCAAATTCACAGGATGGGCGAATGTCCGTCAACAGAGCCTAGGAAAAAGCTCGGCAACTCCGACTAATTGCGAATGCTCTTTCTAAAGAGTTTTGCAACCGGCATAATCTCGACCAGATCAAGTGCGTATATTATTCGGGACCTCATGCCTGCTGATTTTATGTATGCGGGTCGCGTAAATTCTATTGAAAGAACGCTACTCTGTCTCAGCTGGAAGCAGCATGTCGAGCGGCCAACCACGGAGAAAGAAG
>NZ_JAGHRJ010000014.1 GCF_017743865.1 Labrenzia sp. R4_2 | reverse complement strand
CGTAAACTCGCAAAAACCAACCAATCACCGAACCTTGCGATCCAGCCACAATCGACCAGTTTTCCGGAATTTAGAGCGCAGCGCCCTGTCGCCAGCGACGTTGCCGCCGTCGATGAACCGGGTTATAGGCCTGCCCTCTTTCCGGGTCAACAGGGAAATTGAAAGTTTTTGAAGTTTTTTGCAGCGCGGCAGGCTGCGGTGGATATTAAGTGAATATTAACCATGAAAACACCGGTATTCCGCCGATTTTAGCCAATGGACGCATTTCCGAAGCCCATCAAGCGCTGTCCGGCATCAACAACAAGGGTATGACCGGTCACCTGCCGGGCATTTAAAAAATACCGCAGCGCACCAACGATATCCTCCGGTCCAAGCCCCGGACCCAAAGGGGTCAGCTTCTGGCGTGCATCGAAGTTTTCCTGGGTCTGATCACTGGGCAGGATCAGGCCCGGCGCAATCGCGTTTACCCGAATGCCCTTTGGACCAAGGTCATAGGCTGCCAGCCTCGTGGCGCCATCCAAGGCGAATTTTCCGCAAAAATAGCTGAAGCGTTCCGGAGAGGCCGACTGCATTTGGGTGTCTAGCATATTGAGAATGAGCCCCCCGTCCGGAAGCGGATGCTGCTGGGCAAAAGCCTGCATCAAAAATACGGGCGCTGCAGCATTGACGTTCATCAGAAATTGCCAGCTGTCGAGCGTCAGATCAGACAGGCAATCCGTGTTGAACGCAGACGCGGAGTTTACCAAAACGGATACCGGCCCACCCAAGGCTTCGGCCGCATCGGAGACTAACGTCCCGGCCGTTTCCGGGTGGCTCAGGTCTTTTTGCAAAAGAACTGACTGACCGCCTTCAGCACGGATCCGGTCATGAAGTTCTTCAGCGCCGTCAACCGATGAATTGTAGTGAAGACCAACAGCGTATTCTTCGGCAGCTAGACCTTCTGCAAGTGCCTTGCCGAGCCGTTTGCCCGCACCGGTTACTAGTGCAATCTTTTGGTCCGCCATCGTATCCCCTTCCAAAACTCAAGCGCTTTACGCGTAATCCTGCAAGTTCAAAACCGGCTGCACCCGCGGAACCTCATGGCTGCGCACCATGTTTGCTTTCGACAGGACAGCGAGGGTGGCTGCACTGGTCTGCGCCACACGAACCTCATCCCGGAACAGGAAAACATGGCCGGTCAGCTGGACGGTCACCGGCCAGCCCAACTCGCGCAACCGGAAGGATTGCAGAATACTGTCAGTCTGATACCGGATCCGGTCCGGACCATCCGGCAGATTGAGGGCGAAACCGAACCCGGGATCGACCCACAGGCGCTCGATGCCCGCGTCTTCCGCCATCGCGACACGGTCCTTGAAGAACAGCAGCTGCTCGTCAAAAACCTGGTCAACCGGTGGCAGATCATCGCTGGAGCGTGCGTTTTCTCCGGGCGTGTAACACAAGATCAATCCGGCTTCGTGTTTGGCAATCGCTTCATAGAAGCTCTTGTCGTCGACCCGGCCGGTCAGGTTGACCACCCCGGCACCGGCTTCCAGCAGAGCGACGGCGACTTCCGGATGATAGGTTTCAACGGACACAAGGATGTTCTCACTCGCGAGTGCCGACACAGTCGGCCGCATCCGGTCGATCTGGCGTTCTATGGAAACAATGTCCGCTGTTTCACCCGTCGATTCGCCGCCTATGTCCACCATGGCAGCCCCTTCAAGGGTCATACGGCGCCCCCGGTAAAGAGCTGCCTCAAGAGTGTGGCACACCGTTTCCCGGTAGGAGCTGTCCGGAGACAGGTTCAAAACCCCCATTTGATAGGTTCGGTCCTCAAATGTTTTTCCAAATTTTGGAAAGTCAAAAGTTCGGATCGGGGTTTCCAGCGCCTCCCGGTACTTTAGCCAAAGGGGAAGAACGCGGTCTGCGGAAATCATCTAGAAGTATCTCCTGAAGGGGAAAATGCGTGTTCTGGCTGGCAGATAGTCCCGTGCATGGCACAGGCAAGGTCAGGCGCGTCGCTTACGTGATATCCGGATGCCGACGCCGGCCGCGTCTTCAAAGATCTCAGGTTTTGTCACCTTCACCGTCACATAATCGGCAAGCGGGTTCTGCAAGGCAAAGGCTGCCACCGCCTCGGCCCATTCTTCCACCAGTTCAACATGGCCGCCGTTGGCGACTTTGTCCTGAATGAAAAATACAGTGTCCGCATAAGAGACATAGGATCCGGTCTCGGCGACGATCTTGTGGTAATCGGGCACGGTCCGGATTTCGACATCAAAGCGGAGCCCTTGTGTGCGGCCTTTTTCGCTGTCGAGGACTCCAATTTCGGCGGCCACGAGCAGGCCTTCGATCACAATCGTGTCCCGGCCATCCTCAATGATATCGTATGTGGTCTCGTGATCCGTCTGTGCAGATATGTCCATCGTGCCCTGTTCCTGCTTGCATGCCCGAGACAGGGATGGCGTTTTTAAGCCCCATCGGTCAAGCCGCACTTTCTTGCGAGTTTTCAGAGCGGGTTAACTAGGGGAAGCCTCATAGACATCAACAGTGCGCATGACACCGCGCAATTCGGCAAGGCCGCGCAGACGCCCGATGGCCGGGTATCCGGGTGTCGATGTCTCTTTCAAATCTGACAGCATACGATGACCATGATCGGGACGCATGGGAATGGCCTTACCCCTTTTACGCTCCAGCGTCCGCAATGCCCGGACGATTGCGACCATGTCGACGTCGCCCGCCAGATGAGCATCTTCATGAAAACTGCGCGGGTCGGCTTCGCGTTTTGTGGCCCGCAGATGTGCGAAATGGATCCTGTCGTCCAGGGCCTCAATAATCGCCGGAAGATCATTGTCCGGATGAACGCCGAGAGAGCCAGAGCAGACCGTGAACCCATTGGCTTGAGATGTGTTCAGGCTTTTGATCCGGATGAGATCCTCAAGTGTACCGACGATCCGCGGCAAGCCGAAAAGCGACCGCGGCGGATCATCTGGGTGAATGGCAAGCTTCACCCCTTCTTCCTCCGCCACCGGCACAACAATCTCCAGAAAGTTCGCGAGGTTCTGGAAGAGGCTCGCCCTATCGATTGTTTTGTAAGCTGCCAGATGCTCCCGGAATGTGTCGAGCGTGTAGCTTTCTTCAGATCCCGGCAATCCTGCAATGATGGTTCGAACTAGGCGGTCCTTGTCTTCGTCGGTCCGCTGATCAAGCCACGCTTCAGCAGCAGCAATATCGTTCTGACTGTAGTCGGCCTCAGCGCCCTCACGTTTGAGGACAAAAAGGTCAAATGCCGCATAGGCGACGAATTCGAACCGCAGGGCCGTTGCCCCATCGGGCAGTACATAGTCAAGATCCGTCCGGGTCCAGTCGAGCACCGGCATGAAGTTGTAGCAGATGGTGTGGATGTTCTCACGAGCCAGTGCCCGAACCGTTTCAGCCCAGTTTTCCGCCCAGCGCTCCCAACCCGATGCCCCGGTCTTGATGTCCTCGTGGATCGGGATGCTTTCACACACTTCCCAAGTAAGGCCCGCTGCCTCAATCATGCGACGGCGTTTTGCGATTTCTTCTTCCGGCCAATAGGTACCGTTTGGAATTTGATGAAGCGCTGTGACGATACCGGTAGCGCCGGTCTGACGAACATCGCGCAGGGAAATCGGGTCATCCGGACCAAACCAGCGCCAGCATTCGATCATCGCATCTGTCTTTCTTTTTGTTTCATGCCGCCGAACACCCCCCAGTGCCTCCCGTGAACCTGAATAGACTATCCAGCCACGCTAATTCGATACAGCCGCGGGCTTATAAAGATACCCGTCAAATTCGGGATCTCCCACATCTGAAAGCTCCAAAAGCGTCAACCGCACATTCTCAAGGTGTTGCCACATGGCTTTGCGCGCAGCTTCCGAATTGCGGTGTCGCAAGGCCTCCAAAATTTCAGCGTGATCATCGAGCCACTTGGCCCGGTAGCTGAGATCAAATATCCGATCATGCAAGCGGGCCCACATCGGGCTGTTCTCGCGCTTGCTCCAGAGCTCCTCGACCTGTGCCACTAGGACACTGTTTTGGGTGGCTTCAGCAATTTGAAGATGGAACTGGCGGTCGGCCAAATAATCCTCTTCGCCGTTTGCGATGGCTTTCCGCTCCAGTTCCAGCGTGTCTCGCAGCTGAACGATGTCGCTCTTGGTGATCGTGCTGGCTGCAAATCCGGCAATGCTGCTTTCCAAAAGCTGGCGAGCCTGCAAAAGTTCAAAAGGGCCGAAATCAGGTTTCGGATTGCTCAAAAAGAGCTTCTCGCCGGTGGCAACATAACTCCCGGACCCTTTGCGCACGTCAAGATAGCCCTCAATTTCCAGCATAATGAAGGCTTCACGAACCAAAGACCGGCTGATGCCCAGTTCCTCGGAAATCTGACGCTCTGTTGGAAACTTGTCGCCTGGCTTATAACCGTCATGGGCGATCCGTCGCGCAAGGATCTGCGCGATTTCCTGATACCGGCGTTTGGGAGTGTCGCTGGTCATGATGCTTTCCTTGCATCCTCCTGACCGGCCGCGATCTGATGATAGTACTCGGCCAGGATATGGAATGCCTTTTTCTTGGTCTTCTTATCGGCGGCGATCAGGCCTTTATGATTGTAGCCATTTTGAAAGATGTTCTGACGCCGTTCCACGCGGAAATCATACAGGATCCACGGCGACATGCCTTTGACATACGCAAGGCGCCGCAGGGTGGCAATCTGTTTGGTGTAGACTTCCGCCATGTAGTCTTCGCTGAAAAGACCTGTTTTCGGGCCTTTGCCGCCAATAACACCATCAGCCCCGGTCTCGGAGATGACCACCGGGCGATCCGGATCAGAGTTTTCGCCGATTGCCGCCAAATCCTCGAAGTCTTCCTCGTACCAGCCGTAGTACTCGTTGAGACCGATGACATCGATGTGCTGCGCAAGACGGTCTTCAATCCGGTTCCGGGCATGATTGACGAGACAGGCCGCAGACGTCAGCCGTGTCGGGTCTAGACGTTTCGCAGTTTCAGCGAGGTTCTTCATGAAGTCCAGGCGCGCATCAGTGTCCGGGTTTTCATTGCCGACCGACCAAATGATAACGCTCGCCCGGTTACGGTCACGCTTGATCAATTCGCTCAATTGGTTTTCCGCATCCCGGTAGGTTGCCGGGTTTTCAAAATCGATCGCCCAATAGACCGGAATTTCCTCCCAAAGGAGAAAACCAAGTTCATCGGCCAATTGCGCGGCCAACTCATGGTGCGGGTAGTGCGCAAGACGCAAGTAGTTGCAACCGAGATCCCGGGCGTGATCAAACCGGGCGCGCAGATCGGCTTCATTTGTCACCTTGCCCAGCGCGGCATCATCTTCGTGCACGGAAATCCCACGCAGGAACAAGGGTTCACCGTTCAAAACAATGTCGGTCCCGCGGCGTTCGATTTGGCGGAAGCCTACCCGATCACGGATCTTGTCACCGCCATAAACAACTTCCGCGTCATAAAGTACCGGTGTAGCTGGGCTCCACAATTGAGGGTTTGCTGCAAACTCAATCTTGCCGTTACCGGATGAATCAAGCGGTACGTCCAACTCCAAGCAAAGGCCCGGAATTGAAAGGCGCACCGGTTCGCCGCTCAGCGAGCCATCAACTGTCACTTCGGCACAGAGTTTTTCGTAGCTTCCATCCGGCACCAGATAGAGAAAGAAATCCTTGATCAGGCTTTTTGGAGTCTGGAACAGACTGACTTCCCGGTAAATTCCACCGTAGTTGAACCAGTCCGTATTGCGCATTGGAACCCGGTCACGGGTGCGGGTGTTGTTCACACACGCCATGATCCAGTTCCGGCCGGTTTTTAGCTTGCCGGTAAGCTCAACACAGAACGGGGTCGAGGCACCATAATGGTTGCCAATGAACTCGCCGTTCAAAAAGATTTTGCAGTCGTAAGCCGCCGCCCCAAAGCGCAGGAACGTTCGTATGGTCTCATCGATAACGTCAATGTCCAGGAGGCGGGTGTACCAGGCACTGCCTTCAAAGAAATACCATTTTTCCTTCAGCATGGCCCAGTTGGATGGGACAGGAACGGTTTCCCCCATGTAGGGATCATAGTCCCACGGTTCTGTCCTGTTTTCCGGGGCTTCCGGCAGCATGGCAAACCACTTCTGCCGGAGGCCGGTATCGAGGAGGTCGACGCAAAAGGTCCAATCTCCATCCAGGCTTTCCGATGCCCGACCGCCCATGAAGATCAGGCCGTCATGGTTTAAAGACTGGGTGTTAAACGGAACATCATAGTCTTCATCATGCAGCGCTTGCAGCGCATTGTCGGCCAAATGGGAACGTTCGAGCATCGGTCAGGTCCTGATTGCAAATTATTGCGGCGCGATCGCCTTGATGCGCTTGATGAGGTCCGCGACCTTTTCGGACTTGGCAGCGGCTTCTTCATGCATCGGCAAGACAGCTTCGATGAACGGGCCCTTGTCGACTTCGATGAATTTCACGCCAAGTTCGTTCTTTGCGGTTTCGATACCCTCAGCAACCATGGCATCCCACTGCTCGCGGTGGAAATCCATGGATTCACGCGCTGCTTTGGTCAGCGCATCCTTGTGATCATCGCTGAGTTCATTCCAGGACTTGGTGGAGATCATCACAACAGACGGGATCATGGTGTGACCGTCGTTTGAGTAGACCTTGCTCACTTCGCCGTGACGGGCGGACGTCAATGCAAGCGGGTTGTTCTCGGCGCCATCAACAACACCCTGCTGAAGTGCGCTGTAAAGCTCACCCCAAGCAATCGGGGTTGGGTTGCCACCAAGCAGTTCGACCATGCGGATCGCGGACGGGCTGGGCTGGACGCGGATCTTCATGCCCTGCAGGTCTGCCGGAGAATTGATTTCCTTGTTGGCGTAGAACGACCGGGCACCTTCAACATAGTAAGCAACGCCAATGAAGCCCTTGTCCTCTGAAGCCTTGAGGATATCAGCGCCGATGTCGCCGGACAGGACATCATAATAGTGATCATCGTTGACGAAGATGTAGGGCAGGTTCAAAGCGCCATACGACTCTTCAAAGGCTTCCAGCTCCGAAGCATTGGAGCGGGCCATATCGAGTGCACCGTTTTGCATCAGTTCCATGGATTCGCGCTGCGTTCCGAGCTGCGCGTTTGCATAGATGCGGATTTTCAGATCACCGTTGGTCAACTCCTCCAAGCGATCCGCCATGAATTCCATGGACTTGTGCAGCGGATGGTCTTCCGGGTTGTTGTGATTGAGGCGTAGCGTCTTGGCGTTGGCAGCTGAGCCGAACGCGACGGCGCCCGCGGCCAAGAGAGCCGCAACCTTGATGAACTTCGACATGACTTCCTCCCAGGTGAGGGCTGGACCCGGCTCAGCTCCCTCATGGAACGTTCCGGTATACCCATTTCACGGCTTCAGACGCCGTTGAGGTCGAATTGTTCGTCCAATTTCGAAAATCAGTCAACCTTTTTTGCAAAATTGGTTGACCAATTTTATTTCCTGGCGCAAGTGTAAGGATGCCAAGCGTGTGTGTGCCCAACTCGCCATACACGCGATCGACAGGCTGGGAGGATCATCGTGACCGCTTTAACCCGAGGGGTGGATTTCGTTCTGCGCCTCGTCATCACATCGGCTTTCGCCGTCCTGGTTGTCTGCGTCGTTTGGCAGGTCTTCTCCCGATACGTTCTGGAAAGCCCGAGCACCGTGACCGACGAAATGGCACGGTTCCTGTTCATTTGGGTCGCCCTGCTGGGCGGCGCTTACACTCTCGGCCAACGGCGGCATCTGGCAATTGACCTTCTGCCCGTTGTAACGACCGGCAGAGCCAGGTTCGCCGTCAACGCAGGCATCATCGGCGCGATTGCTCTTTTTGCGGGTCTCATAATGATTTACGGCGGCCTCGGATTGGTCAGCCGTACGCTTGAAACCGGTCAGGTTTCGCCAGCGCTCCGCATCCCGATGGGGTTCATCTACGTTGCAATCCCGTTTTCCGGATTTTGCATTCTTTATTACTGCCTGACGTTCCTAGCCGACCTCGTGCGCGATGGCCGCGGCCCCAATGAACAACTTGAACCGCCGGCCCCCGGCGGACCGCTGACCTAGGCCCTGAGGAGCTCATAAATGGATATCCAAGCCGTCGCGGTCCTGTTCGGGACCTTTGTGCTGCTCATGGTTTTGGGCGTTCCGATCGCCTTTTCTATCGGTCTTGCCGCCTTTGCGACTTTTCTCCTGTTCATGTCTTTCGACCAGTCGGTCTATATCGTTGCCCAGCAGGTGGCCTCGGGACTGGACAGCTTTACACTGCTCGCCATCCCATTCTTTATTCTCGCCGGCAACATCATGAACCGGGGCGGAATTGCGCTGCGGCTTATCGAGTTTGCCAAGGTTCTGGGCGGACGTTTGCCTGGGTCACTGGCGCACTGCAATGTTCTCGCCAACATGATGTTCGGGTCGATTTCAGGGTCGGCCGTGGCCTCCGCCGCAGCTGTTGGAGGTGTCATGTCGCCCTTGCAGAAAAAGGAAGGTTATGACCCGGCCTACAGCGCGGCTGTGAACATCGCCTCCTGCCCGACAGGCTTGCTAATTCCACCCAGCGCAACCTTCATCGTCTATTCACTGATCACCAACGGGACCTCGATTGCAGCACTGTTCGTGGCCGGTTATGTCCCGGGAATCCTGATGGGTCTTTGCCTCATGCTGGTTGCTGGCATCATTGCAAAGCGTCGCGGATATCCAATCGCGCCGCGGCCCAGCACCCGCGAAGTCATCGACAAAACCCTTGGCGCGGTCCTGCCGCTCGGCCTGATCGTCATCGTGATGGGCGGGATCATCGGCGGGATTTTCACTGCGACCGAAGCCTCAGCTGTTGCTGTCGTTTACACGCTCTTTCTGGCTGTCATCTGGTACCGCGAAATCACCTGGCGCCAGCTGCCCAGCATTATTCTGGAAAGCGCAGTTACCACATCTATCGTTCTTTTGATGATCGGCTGCTCCATTGCCATGTCGAAGGCCATGGCCTTTGCCGACATCCCATATGCAATCTCCGACATCCTTCTCGGGCTGTCAGACAATCCGCTTGTTCTTTTGTTGATCATCAACATCGCGTTGCTGATTGTCGGCACCTTTATGGACATGACCCCAGCACTGCTGATCTTCACGCCGATCTTCCTGCCGGTTGTCACAGACCTTGGCATGGATCCGGTGCATTTCGGGGTGATGATGACATTCAACCTGTGCATCGGGATCTGCACGCCACCGGTCGGGTCGGCTCTGTTTGTCGGGTGTTCCGTCGGCGGGGTCAAAATCGGGGATGTGATCAAGCCGATGCTTCCGTTTTACGCGGTGCTGGTCGGCCTGCTGCTGGTCGTCACCTACATCCCGCAAATCAGCCTGTTCCTGCCTCAATTGCTGCTCGGATACTGAGTTCAGATATGAAAGCACTCAAACACTGGACACTGGCCGAGCAGACAGAAACTGGCATCGCGCTCCTCGTCGAAGACCAGCATGCGCTCGTGATCCGGGTTCTGGAACACGCCCTCATCCGGGTCTCGCTTCTCAAAGACGGGGTTCACCGGCTGGACCGGACCTGGGCGATTGCGCCGAAGGACGATGTTCCCTGGGAAGGACGATCTCGCGATGATCTCAGTGGGTTCACTTGTCCGGAGTTCTTGCTCACCCAGGACGCTACCCAGCTGCAACTCATGACTGACTGTCTGCGTCTGACCGTCGAAACACCTTTGGCTCTCGTCTGGGAGAGCCGGGAAACGCCAAACGCAGAATGGCAGGAAATTGCGCGAGACCGCCCGCAGGACGCCTACATGATAGGCCGCCGAGATCACCGCAAATCTCACTTCATGCGCCGGTTTGATGGCGAACGCTATTACGGCCTTGGTGAAAAAACCGGCTCCTTGGAAAGATCCCGGCGCCGCTTCGAGATGCGAAATCTCGATGCGATGGGATATGACGCCCGAACAACCGACCCGCTCTACAAGCACATCCCCTTCACCATAACGGACCGCGGCCCGCTGGGCGCGTACGGGCTATACTACGACACGCTCGCCCATTGCTGGTTCGACCTTGGGAACGAGAAGGACAACTATCATCCGCCGTTCCGGGCGTTCCGCGCTTCGGATGGAGAACTCGACTACTATTTTTCGTGGGCACCGTCCGTACTGGAGATCGTCAAGCGCCAGCACTGGCTCACCGGCGGCACAGCCTTCATGCCGCGCTGGGGTCTGGGCTATTCCGGTTCAACGATGGCGTACACGGATTCAGAAAACGCACAGGAACGTCTGGAAGGCTTTTTGGCAAAACTCGCCGAAGAAGACATCCCTTGCGACAGTTTCCAAATGTCCTCCGGCTACACCGCCATCAAGGAAAAGCGGTATGTCTTTCACTGGAACACGGATCGCTTTCCGAATGTTCGAGCCTTCACCAAAGCTTATGCCGACGCGGACATCAATCTGATCGCGAATATCAAGCCAGTACTTCTGGAAGACCATCCCCTTTTTCAGGAAGCCGAAGAGGCCGGTCTTTTCATCAAGGACAGCGAGACCGGCGCTCCGGAGCAATCGCCATTTTGGGACGGAACCGGGTCGCATCTCGATTTCACCAATCCAGCAACCATTGCCTGGTGGCAGAAAAATCTGAAAGCAAAGCTGTTCGAAAAAGGCATTGCCAGCACCTGGAACGACAACAATGAATATGAAGTCTGGGATGACGAGGCTGCTTGCACCGGTTTCGGCAAGGAAATCCCCGTTGGACTAATACGCCCACTGCACAGCCAGCTGATGACCCGCGCATCCTATGATGCGCAGGTCACAGATCAGCCGGCAAAGCGCCCCTATCTGATTTCCCGTTGCGCCGCACCGGGCACACAGCGCTATGCCCAAACCTGGACCGGCGACAATTACACCAGCTGGGACACACTTCGTTGGAACATTCCGATGGGGCTCGGGCTCAGCTTGTCGGGCTTTTACAACATCGGCCACGATGTCGGCGGCTTTGCTGGACCGAAGCCGGAACCGGAGCTGTTCCTGCGCTGGGTGCAGAACGGCATCTTCCATCCACGCTTCACGATTCACTCCTGGAATGACGACGGCACTGCCAATGAAGCCTGGATGTATCCGGAGATCACCCCGCTGATCCGCAAGGCTCTCAAGTTTCGGGCCCAGCTGATTCCGTACCTCTACACACTTCTATACCGGGCCGTTACTGACGGCGAACCGATGTTGCGCCCCCTGTGGCTGGATTTTCAGGACGACCAGCTGGCGCAAGCCTCCGAGTTCGAATTCCTTCTTGGGACCGATCTGCTTGTCGCAACGGTCATTGAAAAAGGCGCGCAGAGCCGCTCAGTTCCCCTGCCCGCCTGTCCGGAAGGCTGGTGGGATTTTGAAGGAACAACCTGGTATCCGGGCGGGCAGATGCTGGATGTGCCAGTCACTCAAGACACTATTCCGCTTTTCGTCCGTGGCGGCACGGTATTACCGATGGCCGGTCCGAATGCGCGCAGTACGGCACAGACTGACAAGACACGAACGTGGCGCATATACCCACAGGACCCAGATGCCCCAGCGCGCGAGAACCGTGCTTATGATGATGATGGTGTCTCTGCCAATGCTCTTGTCTCAGACCATTGTCTGACACGCATGACCCTGTCACGAAACAGCACAACGGTTATGCTGAACTGGCATATGAGTGGCACTTACAAGCCCGCCTATGATCAAGTCGACCTCTGGCTTGCCGGGTCTTCTCCGCTGGTTGTCAACGGAGCTCCGACCAGCACGGAGACACCCCTTTTCTTTGTTTGAGCCTTTAAATTATGTCCGTAAACCTCTCCCTCCCCGACTATGATCGCAGCTTACTTAAGACCCGCGTATTTCATATTGGGTTTGGTGCCTTTGCCAAGGCGCATACTGCGGTCTTTCAAGACGAGTTATTGCGCCAAAACAAAAGCGACTGGGGCATGGTGGTTGCCCGATTGAACTCGGGAGCAGACGAACTCTCCGCGCTTGATAAGGCGGGCGGTTTGTTCACGGTCGGTGAAATGTCTGACGATACCCTTGCGCTCAGGCAAGTCGGCGCCGTAATCAAGACACTGCATCCCCATCGCGATGGCATCGGCGCACTGATTGCCCAGATCTGCGATCCGGATCTGCGCGTGATCACTTTGACGATCACAGAGAAGGGCTACGGCCTCACTCGCGGGTACCTCGATATTGAAAATGCTGGCATCGCGGCCGACCTCAAACAGCCAACCGATCCCAAGACGGCCATCGGCCTTTTGGTCGAGGGCTTGCGCCTGAGAAGCCAACAGGAGCTGCCCGGGCTTACAATTCTGTCCTGCGACAATCTCCCTTCAAACGGCAAACTCTGCAGAACGGCCGTTCTTGAGTTTGCCGAAGAACGGGATCCCGAGCTGAAAGACTGGATCTTTGAAAACTGCCGGTTTCCCAGTTCCATGGTCGATCGTATTACGCCGGCCATGACCGAGGCGTCTTTTGAGAAGCTGACTGGCGCGCTCGGCGCGCCCGACCCCAACGGCATCTTGTGTGAACCGTTCAGGCAATGGGTGATTGAAGACAGTTTTGCCGGAGAAAAGCCCAGCTGGGATTTGGCAGGGGCAAGTTTCGTCCCCGACGTCGAACCCTATGAAGAGATCAAGCTGCGCATGCTGAACGGCAGCCACTCGTTCCTGGCGTATCTTGGCGCTCTTGCCGGCAAGGAGACGATTGCCGATTGCATGGCTGATCCTGTCTTCAAAACCGCGACCCAAAACCTCATGATGGGCGAGCAAGCCCCAACTTTGTCCGTTCCAGGTGGCTTCGATATCTCTGCCTACGGCGACGAACTGATCACGCGTTTTTCCAATCAGGCCCTTCGCCACAAAACCACGCAAATCGCATCGGACGGCAGCCAGAAACTGCCGCAACGGCTTTTGGCGCCAATCAGACGTCATATGGAAGCAGACCGCCCCTGGCAGCTGTCTGCGTTGGCCGTAGCCGGTTGGATGCGGTACTGCCGGGGCACTTCAGAGACCGGTGCAGACCTGCCCGTCAACGACCCGCACGCCGGCCGCATCAAGGAACTTGTCGCGGGATCAGACGATGATGATTATGTGCTGAACATGATGTTGCTGGCCGGTATCTTTGGATCTGACCTTCCTGCCGAGCCCGCTTTTGTCCAGCAGGTGACAGACGCCTACAAAACACTGAAACAAGACGGCGCGCGCGCAGCACTGGCAGCGTAGCTCCAAGGACCTTTTCATGACTGCACCCTTTCTCGGCCCGGACTTTCTGCTTGATACCTCGGCCAGCCGTCGCCTCTACAATGACGTTGCCAAGCATCTTCCGATCGTCGACTTTCACAATCATCTGGATCCGGCAGCCATTGCGGAAAATAAATCCTGGCGGTCGATTGGAGAAATCTGGCTGGAGGGTGATCACTACAAGTGGCGCGCCATGCGCTGGAACGGGGTGCCTGAAGAGCTCGTGACAGGTGCAGCGGACTATCGGGACAAATTCGATGCCTTCGCGCAAACCATCCCGCATTGCCTGGGCAATCCCCTCTATCACTGGACCCATCTGGAACTGCAGCGCTACTTTCAATGGGATGGCATTTTTGGGCCCGAAACTGCGGATGAAGTCTGGGAGCTCGCCAATGCTGCCTTGCAGCAGCCGAGCCATAGTGCCCGGGGCCTATTGACCTCCATGAAGGTCGAATATGTGGGCACGACAGACGATCCGACAGACGACCTTGCCTCACATGCCACCCTGCAATCCGATCCGAACTTTCCGTTTCCAGTGGCCCCGAGTTTCCGGCCGGACAAAGCCCTCGTTCCCACAGCTCCAGGATTTGCCGCTTATTGCCGCAAACTCGGTGAGACCAGCGGCATTGCAGTCGACAGTTTCGACACGCTGATTGCGGCTCTGCTGAACCGGCTCGATTTTTTTGTGTCTCTCGGCTGCAAGGCGGCGGATCACGGTCTCAACGATTTACCGGCCTTTGAAAAGCGGCCTCCTCGTGAACTCGATATCATCCTGCGGAGCGGGCAAAACGGCTGGCCCATGTCGGCGCAAGATGCCGCTGACTTCAAAGCGGCGGTGCTGATTGAACTGGGTGAAGCTTATGCCGAGCGCGGCATCGTCATGCAGTACCACATTGGTGTCCTGCGCAATCAGAACAGCCGCCTGTTTAGGGCTCTTGGCCCCGATGTTGGCGGCGATTGCATGTCAGATGCCGGGATCGGTGCGTCGCTCAATTCCGTGCTCGACCTGATCAATTCCCGAAAAGGCCTTCCGCGCACCATCCTTTATGCGCTCAACCCGATCCACAACGAGATGCTGGTGACGATTGCCGGCAACTTCCAGGATGGGTCTGAACCGGGCAAAATCCAGGCAGGGCCAGGCTGGTGGTACAATGATCAGCTGGACGGAATGGAACGGCAACTCACGCAGGTTGCCCAGATGGGCCTCCTCTCACGTTTTATCGGCATGCTGACCGATTCCCGGTCTTTCCTGTCATTCCCAAGGCACGAATATTACCGGCGGCTGGTATGCCGGATGGTTGGCCGATGGGTCGAGGATGGATCTATCCCCGCGCATAAAGAGCTGAGCGACGGTCTTATCCGCCGCATCTGCTACGAAAATGCCCGGGACTGGTTCTTGCCTGCAAGTTAGGACCTTTACTCGATCTCGGCTGTCGCCTCGATCTCGACCAAGGCTTCATCTTCGATCAGACCAGCGACCACGACCATCGACATTGCTGGAAAATGACGTCCCATGACCTTCCGGTAGATCGCGCCAATTTCGCTCTGACGGGCGAGGTATTCCTTCTTATCGGTCACAAACCAGGTCAAACGGACGATATCCTCGGCCTTACCGCCAGCTGCAAGAACAACATCAAGTATGTTCCTGAGCGCCTGTTCCATCTGCCCGATGAAATCATGGGTCTCAAAAACCTGGTCGGCATTCCAGCCGATCTGACCGCCGATATGCAAAACGCCCTTGCGGCTTAAGACACCGTTGGCATACCCCTTCGCCGGGGCCCAGCCGTCGGGATGAATGATTTTGTGGCTCATAATGCGTCTTTCTTATTTGCCCGGGACTTAAGAGACAAACGCCCTAGATCCCGAGATATTTTTCTCCGGTCTCCGCGTCCAAATCCGCCATCCGGCCTGACCAGACCGTTCGGCCCCGTTCCAGAATGACACCCTGATCGGCGACCTGCTGCAGCTCTTTCAAAGACTTGTCGACCAAGAGGATCGACAGTCCACTGCTGTTCTTCAGATGGCTGATGGCCGCCCAAATTTCCTGCCGAATGATCGGGGCAAGGCCTTCCGTCGCCTCGTCCAGGATGACGAGGATCGGATTGGTCATCAGGGCCCGGCCGATCGCCAGCATTTGCTGTTCACCGCCAGACAGCGAGGCCGCCTTCTGGTTCCGGCGCTCGGCGAGACGCGGAAACAGCTCGGCGACCTTGGCGAAGTCCCAGGCGCCGGGACGAGCTGCAGCGGTCAGGTTCTCCTCAACCGACAGATCGGCAAAGCACCGCCGGCCCTCAGGCACCAGCCCCACCCCAAGGCGTGCAACCTTGTGGCTCGGCATCCCGCCAATCACCTTGTCCTTGAACCGGATTTCTCCGCCGGACGGTAACATGCCGCAAATCGTCTTGACCGTTGTTGACTTGCCCATGCCATTGCGGCCCATCAGGGCGACCACTTCGCCTTCGCCGATCGACAAAGACACGTCAAACAACGCCTGACTGGGACCATAACTGGCCGTGACATTGGAGAGAGCCAAAAGCGCACTCATGCTTCGTCTCCCAGATAAGCATCGCGCACATCTTTGTTCGCGCGGATTTCCTCAACTGTGCCAGTTGCGATGACTTTGCCGTAGACCAGCACGCTGATCCGGTCGGCCAATGCAAAAACAGCGTCCATATCATGTTCAACCAACAGGATCGGCGCCTGATGGCGAAGATCGCCAAGGAACTCGGTCAGCCGCTTGGAACCCTCCGTACCAAGGCCTGCCATGGGTTCATCCATCACAAAGGCTTTCGGCTTTAAAGTCAGCGCGACGGCCACTTCCAGCTGACGTCTCTGACCATGGCTGAGTTCTGCCGTGCGTGTCTTTGCATGATCTTGAAGACCGACGCGCTCCAACGCCTCCATGGCCGTGTCCAAAAGATCCTTGTCCTTGAGAACCGGCTTGAAAAAACGCCACGGATTTCCCTGACCACCCAGAGCACCCAGCACCGCATTTTGAAGAACTGTGTCTTCCATCGCGAGTGCCGAGATCTGGAAAGTCCGTCCGAGCCCGGCGCGGGCCCGCAGTTCCGTTGGCAGATCGGTTACATCCTCTCCCAACAGCTTGACCGTTCCGGTATCCGGCTTGAGACCGCCACAGATCTGCTTGATCAAGGTCGATTTCCCGGCTCCATTCGGTCCGATGATCGCGTGGATTTCTCCCGCCATCAGATCAATTGAAACGTCGTCACTGGCCTTCAGCGCCCCGAAGCTCTTGGAGATGCCCTGTGTTGCGAGAATTGCCTCAGTCATGGGCCACCTCCCGGCCGAGCAGCATGCCGATGATGCCACCGCGTGCGAACAGCACGACGCCCAGCAACAGAACACCCAAATAGATGTGCCAGTAATCGGACAAATCCCCGAGGATGTGCTCAAGCGCCACAAAAACAACCGCTCCGACAACCGGTCCATAAAGCCGGCCAAGCCCGCCAAGGATGATGAAAATGATCAACTCCCCGGACATCTGCCAGGAAAACATGGTCGGACTGACGAACCTGTTGAGGTCGGCAAAGAGAGCCCCGGCGAGACCCGTGATCGCACCCGACAAGACGAACGCAATCAGACGCAAGCGCATCGGGTTCAGACCGACGGTTTCGACCCGGTCCGGCGCCTGGCGCGCCGCGTTGAGCGCAAGGCCAAAAGGCGAGCGTTGCAATCGTGCGGCAAAGAACATCACTGCAGCAAGGATAACAAAGCACAAGGCATAGAACTGGATCGGAACGAGCGTGTTCACGCCCGGAAAGCCGTTGCGGACATAGATCGACAAGCCGTCTTCACCGCCATAGGCACTCCAGCTGATCGCGAAGAAAAAGAACATCTGTCCGAATGCCAGCGTGATCATGATGAAGTAAACGCCGGAGGTCCTCAGTGACAGGAGGCCGATGAAATAGGCCACAACGGACGACAGAACCACGGCGACCAGCCAGATCACCGGCATGGATTTGGTGCCCTCGATAACGAAGGGCCATTCCATCAAAGGGGTGTAAGTCTGCGCATGATGGGCAAGGATACCCATCGCGTAGCCGCCAATCCCGAAGAAGACAGCGTGTCCAAGGCTGACAAGACCGCCAAGACCAAGGGCGATGTGCAGACCGACCGCCGCCAGCGCAAGAATGACAGCGCGGGTGGCAAGGGTCACGGTGAACGGCTCACCGGAAAAATGCGCCCAGAGTGGAACAAGGGCCAGCGCTGCGAGCGCGGCCGAGTTGAAAAGTGTTTCCCGGGTCATGCACGCGCTCCAAACAGACCGGTTGGGCGCAACACAAGGACTGCAGCCATCAGGATGTAGATGGACATGGAGGCGATCGAAGACCCGATGGAAGTGGCCGTTGCCGGGCTGAAGAAGAGTTTCATCAGCTCAGGCAGGAAGATGCCGCCGAGCGTATCTGTGAGGCCGACCAGGATCGCGCCAATGAGCGCGCCCTTGATGGAGCCAATGCCGCCGATGACGATCACAACAAAAGCCAAAATCAGGACAGGCTCGCCCATGCCGACCTGAACCGACTGGATGGCTCCGACAAGCGCTCCGGCAAGACCGGCAAGTGCGGCCCCCAGCGCAAAAACGATGGTGTAGAGCTTGGCAATGTCGACACCGAGCGCTGCGATCATTTCCCGGTCGTTTTCCCCGGCCCGGATCTGGATCCCAAGGCGGGTGCGCGAAATCAGGAGGAACAAACCGGCTGCGACAAGCAATCCGACGATGATCAACGTAAGGCGGTAAAGCGGATACTCAATACCGCCCGGAAGTGTCACCGGTCCGGACAGCGCATCGGGAATATCCAAAAAGAGCGGAAAAGAGCCGAACAGCCAACGCGTGCCTTCAGAAAAGATCAGGATCAGCGCAAAGGTCGCGAGCACTTGATCCAGGTGATCCTTCGTATAAAGCCGCCGGATGACGACAAGTTCGACGAGGGCTCCGGCTATGGCAGCCCCGGCCAGCGCCGCAATCAATCCCAGCAGGAATGATCCGGTCGCTCCGGCAACAGCTGCGGCACAAAAGGCCCCGATCATGTAGAGCGATCCATGAGCCAAATTGATCAGCCCCATCACTCCGAAGATTAGCGTCAGACCTGCGGCCATCAGGAACAACATGATCCCGAATTGGAGGCCGTTCAAAATCTGCTCTATCAGCAATATCAAAGACATGCAGTTCCACCCGAAAGCTGGCCCCGATCGAATGATCGAGGCCAAACATCACCTTACATGTTGCACTCGGACCAATAGGCATCTGAATGGCTGTTCAGCGCCTTGCCGATGATCTTGTTGGTGAAGACATCGCCTTCCTTGATGACTTCCCGCACGTAGATATCCTGAATCGGATGGTTGTTGGGGCCGAATCTGAATTCGCCGCGCGTGCTCTTGAAATCAGCTTCCCGAAGCGCTTCCCGGAAAGCATCCGCATCCTTCACGTCGGCTTTAGACATGGCGGAGAGCAGCAGATTGGCGGTGTCAAACCCCTGAGATGCGTAAAGCGACGGCAAACGGCCGTATTCCGCTTGGAAGCTCTCAACGAAAGCGTTGTTAACCGGCGTGTTGATGTCCTTGGACCATTGGCTGGTGTTGCGGACACCAAGCGCCGCGTCGCCGACAGCCTGCAGGATGCCTTGGTCAAAGGAGAACGCCGGGCCAACAACCGGCAGGTCGATGCCGCTGCCGGCATACTGCTTCAGGAATGAGATGCCCATGCCGCCTGGAAGGAAAAAGTAGACACTGTCTGCACCAGACGCGCGGATTTGCGCCAGTTCGGCCGCATAGTCGGTTTGCCCCAGCTTGGTGTAGAGCTCGCCTGCCAAATCGCCTTTGTAAAGCCGCTTGTAGCCTGTGAGCGCGTCTTTGCCGGCCGGATAGTTCGGCGCGAGAATAAAGCTGTTCTTGTAGCCTTCGACATTCGCAAACGCACCGGCGGCTTCATGCAGGTTGTCGTTCTGCCAGGCCACGTTGAAGTAGTTCGGGTGACACCCCTTGCCGGCCAGCATGGACGGGCCAGCATTCGGCGACAGATAAAACTTTCCCTGCGCTGTTACGGATGGGATCACCGCCATGGCAAGGTTCGACCAAATGAGACCGGTCAGAACGTCCACATTTTCGGCCTGCACAAGTTTGTCGGCAAGCTTCACAGCAACATCCGGCTTGCGCTGATCGTCTTCGATGATGACTTCAATATCTTCATTGCCGGACTGCTTGACCGCCAACATGAAGCCATCGCGAACATCGATACCAAGACCGGCACCGCCGCCGGACAAAGTTGTGATCATGCCGACCTTCACCGGCTCTGCAGACGCCGCAGCAACGCCGAGGCTGAGTGCGGCAACGGCCGCAAGTAGTATTTGTTTCATGTTGGTTCTCCTAAAGAATTTAACCTGCTGTTCCCGAGTTAAGTGGCTCTGCGGCGTCTCTGACCGTCTAAAACCACGGGGCCATGTTTGATCCCCGACGCTGCCCAAACGCCGGTTTATTCTGAGTGCTGTCCTACAGCTCTTCCCGAAGCCGGAACCTTTGAACCTTCCCGGTCGCCGTTTTTGGCAATGTGTCTGTGAAAATGACGGAGCGCGGATATTTGTAAGGTGCGATGACCGCTTTCACGTGATCCTGCAACACCTTGGTGAGCTCGTCCGTTGGTTCATTGCCCTCAACAAGGACAATGTGTGCCTGAACTATGGACCCACGATCCGCGTCTGGCACGCCGATGACGGCGCATTCCAGAACCACATCATGTGCCAAAAGCGCGGCTTCCACCTCCGGTCCGGCGATGTTGTAACCCGCCGAAATGATCATGTCGTCGTTGCGCGCTGCAAAGTGCAAATGTCCGTCTTCGCTCATGGAGAAGCTGTCACCGGTGATGTTCCAGCCATCAACGACGTAGTTTTTCTGACGTTCATCCGCGAGATAGCGGCATCCGGTCGGGCCGCGCACGGCCAACCGTCCGACTTCGCCAGGCGCGACAGGCTCTCCATCCTGACCAACGATCTTGACCTCGTAGCCCGAGACCGGTTTTCCGGTGCAAGCGGGTTTGTGATCATCAAACCGGTTGGAAACAAAAATATGCAGCATTTCGGTGGCCCCGATGCCGTCGAGCATCGGTTTCCCCGTCTTTGCCATCCAGGCATCATAGACCGGTGCGGGAAGCGTTTCACCCGCTGAGACTGCCGCCCGCAAGGACGAGAGGTCTGCACCTTCTTCCATCGCCTGCAACATGACCCGGTAGGCTGTTGGCGCCGTAAAGCAGACCGTTGCTTTATAGGTCTGGATGATCTCAATCATGTTCGGCGGAGAAGCGTTCTCCAGAAGCGTGGCTGCAGCCCCGAAGCGCAAGGGGAAGACCGCCAGTCCACCAAGACCGAAGGTGAAGGCGAGCGGCGGAGACCCAACAAACACATCATCCGGTGTAACGCCGAGCACTTCCTTGGCATAACCATCCGCGATGATCAGGATGTCCCGGTGAAAATGCATTGTCGCCTTGGGCGATCCTGTGGACCCGGAAGTAAATCCCAGCAGGGCGACATCGTCCCGGCCGGTATTGACCGCGTCAAACCGGACGGATTTGGTCAGTGCAAGACGGTCGAGTTCGGCATCATGGTTGGACGTGCCGTCAAAGCCGATGACTTTTTTGAGAAACGACGATGTCTTGGCGCAGGCGACCATCTCGTCCATCAGCCGGGTGTCACACAGTGCAAATTCGATTTCGGCCTTGTCGACGATCTTGGCAAGTTCCCCGGCGCGCAGCATTGGCATGGTGTTGACGACAACAGCCCCCGCCTTGGTCGCCGCCAGCCAGCAGGCCACCATCGCCGGGTTGTTGGCCGAGCGGATCAACACACGGTTGCCCGGCTTCACACCCAGATCTTCTACCAGCGCATGGGCGAGGCGGTTGGTCCAGTCGGAGAGTTCCTTGTAGGTCCGGCGACGGCCATTGCCGATCAACGCCGTATGATCTCCAAAGCCTTTCTCGACCATCTTGTCGGTGAGTTCGACGCCGACGTTGATGTGATCGGGATAGTCAAACCCGTCCAGAAGAAACTCCGGCCATTGGTCCTGAGGCGGAAGGTTGTCCCGGGCAAAGGTGTCCGTGTGAGCGGTGGGACCCAGCATTGGCTATCCTCCCTGATTGGCGCTGTCGGCGGCAAAAGCGCCAAGTGTCTGGCGTGCAATGACGATTTTTTGGACGTCCGTTGCGCCTTCATAAATGCGCAAGGCCCGGATTTCGCGATAGAGCTTTTCGACGGTCTGACCGGAGCGCACGCCGTCACCGCCATGCAGCTGAACGGCCTTGTCGATCACCTGTTGCGCTTGTTCGGTGGCGAAAAGCTTGGCCATCGCCGCTTCCCGGGTGACGCGCGGCGCGCCGCTGTCCTTGGCCCAGGCGGCCCGGTAGATCAGCAATGCAGCTGCATCCACATCAAGCGCCATATCGGCAATATGCCCCTGTACCATCTGAAGATCGGCGAGCGGTGCGCCTTGGATCGTACGTGCCGTTACCCGGTCAAGCGCCTCGTCCAGTGCCCTCCTGGCAAAGCCCAGCGCGGCGGCAGCGACTGTGGAACGGAAGATGTCGAGCACAGACATCGCGATCTTGAAACCATCGCCCGGATTGCCAATCAGGTCGGACTTTTTGACCCGGCAACCGCTGAAGCGCAGCGTTGCCAGCGGATGCGGGGCAATTGTGTCGAGACGATCCGCAACCTCGAATCCTTGAAGATCCGGTGTTACGACAAAGGCCGACAATCCCTTGGCGCCGGGCGCTTCGCCGGTGCGGGCAAACAGCGTATAAACGTCGGCAATGCCACCGTTGGAGATCCAGGTCTTTTCGCCATTCAGTACGTAACTGTCGCCATCATCCGTCGCTGTCATCGTCGAGTTGGCGACATCGGAACCGGATTGCGGCTCGGTGAGCGCAAATGCAGAGATCGCTTCTCCCGATCGGGTTTTCGGCAGCCAGGCAGCTTTTTGCTCTGCCGTTCCAAACAGCGACAGGGCCCCAGTGCCAAGACCTTGCATGGCGAGGGCAAAATCGGCCAGCCCGTCATGGCGCGCAAGAATTTCTCGGGAGAGGCACAGGGTGCGGACATCCAGCGGTGTACCGTCCTCGGAGGCTGTTGGTTGCAGCCAACCTGCCTCCCCCATCGCTTTCACCAAAGACCGGCAGGCCCGGTCGGTGTCAGCATGATCGACGTGAAGATCCTTAGCAAAAGCCTCGAGGTCTTCCGCCAGTTTGCGATGCCGGTCTTCGAAAAACGGCCAGGAAAGAAAACTCTTGTCTGCCATCAGTTGCCCTCGAACACCGGTTTTTCCTTGTTGACGAAGGCATTGTAGGCCCGCTCGAAATCCCCGGTCTGCATGCAGATCGCCTGCGCCTGGGCTTCGGCTTCAATGGCCTGCTCGATGGACATGGACCATTCCTGCGCGAGCATGGTCTTGGTCATCATGTGCGCAAAATTCGGCCCCGCCACAATCCGCTCGGCAAAGGCAACGGCTTCACCTTCCAAATCATCTGCAGCAACAAGACGGTTGAAAAATCCCCAGCGTTCGCCTTCCTCGGCATTCATGGAGCGGCCGGTGTAGAGCAGCTCCGCCGCCCGGCCCTGGCCGATGATCCGGGGCAGGATCGCGCAGGCGCCCATGTCACAGCCTGCAAGGCCTACACGGGTGAACAGGAAAGCTGTTTTTGCTTCTGGCGTCGCAAAGCGCAGGTCTGAAGCCATGGCGATGATCGCCCCGGCACCAACGCACACCCCATCGATAGCGGCGATCACCGGCTTGCCGCAATTGACGATCGCCTTGACCAGATCCCCCGTCATCCGCGTGAAGGCAAGCAGTTCCTTCATCGACATCCTGGTCAGCGGGCCGATGATGTCATGGACATCACCGCCGGAGGAGAAATTGCCGCCATTCGGCAGGAACACCACGGCATGAATGTCGTCGCGATAGACCAGATCCCGGAACCAATCGCGCAGCTCGGCATAGCTATCAAAGGTCAGCGGGTTTTTCCGCTCCGGCCGGTTGAGCGAGACCCGTGCGATGCTGCCCTCGATGGACAGATTGAAGTGTTTCGGGGCGTCGGTCATGGGCGGCCTGCCTTTTTCAGTGCTGTCTCCGGTTCGCCGGAAGATCCAAATTGTTCAAAAATCTCGTTGCAAGCTGCAATGGCACCGCGATCGAGACCGCCCATCAGCTCATCGATCCAGCCCTCGTGCTTGGCGGCCAGATCTGCGAAAACGGCGTGCCCTTCGGACGTCAGCTTGACTCGGTTGGCGCGTTTGTCTCCCGGAACCGCCATGCGGACCGCATGACCGTCTTCGACCAGACGCTCAACGATGCCGGTGACATTGCCGTTGGAGACTTTCAAAAAGGCAGAAATCTCGCTCATCTTCAGCCCGTCTGGATAGCGCGACAGGGCCGACAGGACATCAAAACGCGGCAGCGTGGTGTCACATTCATCGCGCAAACGCCGGCGTAGTTCGGTTTCAATGCCAGATGTTGCCTTGAGCAGGCGAAGCCAGAGACGCAACCGCGATTTGGAGATCGGTTCAAGGGACGTGTCATGCGCGACCATCAGATCTCGCCTCCCGAAAGACTGAGCGCATGTCCGTTAACGCTGGCCGCTCCGTCGGAGCACAGCCAAAGCGCGGTTTCGGCAACTTCGCGTGGTTGGATGAAGCGGTTCTGCGGATTGATCTTGCGCAGCGTTCCAGCGGCCGCCTCGCGGTCCATGCCGGTCTTTTCCATGATGTTTTCAATGGAACGCTCCAGCATGGGCGTTTCGAGAAAGCCGGGGCAGATCGCGTTGACCGTGATCCCGGTGCGCGCCAACTCCACAGAAAGCGACCGGGTCAGACCGACAACACCGTGTTTGGCGGCGCAATAGCCGGACACATAAGGGTAGCCCTTAAGGCCAGCCGTTGAGGCGATTGCGATCATCCGGCCCCAGCCGGCATCCTTCATATCGTCCAGCGCAGCCTGGAAGGAGAATGCAACGCCGGTCAGATTGACCGCCAAATTGGCGTTGAAGGCTTCGGGCGACATCTTGGCAAACGGCACGCTTTCCGTTGCACCTGCATTAGCAATGACGACCGATATCGAGCCTTGCTGCTCCCGGGCAGCCTCGAAAGCCAGTTTGATCGCGGCCGGGTCCGAGACGTCACACACCTGATAAGGCAGTTTCTGCGCGGCGAGCTTCTCCGCATTCCGGCCCATGATGGTGACTTTGGCACCGGCCGTCTCAAAGGCATGCGCGATTTCCGCGCCTGCCCCGGATCCGCCGCCCGTCACGATCACATGTTTGCCGGCAAGCGTCATACCTTGCCCACCGTCTCGGCGTTTTTGTCTGCAAGCCGCCACAGCTGGTCGCGGCCTGCGAGATACGGCAGCGGCCAGTCGGGTGCCGCGCGGTCGCCGATCTTCGCCCCTTCATGCAGGGTCCAGTAGGGATCGGTCAGATGCGGACGGCCAACGGCGACGAGATCCGCGCGGCCTGCCATCAGGATTGAATTTGCGTGATCGGCCTCGAAAATGTTGCCGACGGCCATGGTGGTCAGGCCCGCCTCATTCCGGATACGGTCAGAGAACGGCGTCTGGAACATACGGCCATAGACTGGCTTGGCGTCAATCGTCGTCTGACCAGCGGAAACGTCGATAAGATCCGCACCAGCATCTGCGAACATGCGGGCAATCTCGATCGCTTCGTCCGGCGTGACACCGTCTTCACCAACCCAGTCGTTGGCGGATATGCGGACCGACATCGGCTTTTCTTCCGGCCAGACAGCCCGCATGGCTTTGAGGACTTCCAGCGGATAGCGCATCCGGTTTTCAAGGCTGCCGCCATAGTCATCGGTCCGGACATTCGAGACCGGCGAAATGAAGGATGACAACAGATAGCCGTGGGCTGCGTGCAGTTCGATCATGTCGAAACCGGCACGGTCCGCCATCTCAGCCGAAGCCACAAACTGATCGCGGATCTGGTCCATTTCCGCGCGGGTGATTTCGCGCGGGGTCGCATTGCGCGACGACCAGGGAATTGCGGAAGCCGAAACCAAATCCCAGTTGCCGTCTTCAAGCGGCAGATCCATGCCTTCCCAGCCAAGGTTGGTCGAGCCCTTGCGGCCGGAATGTCCAATCTGACAGGCGATCTTTGAGTCCGTGTTCTCGTGCACAAAGTCGGTGAGGCGCCGCCAGGCTGTCTCGTGCTCCGGTGCATAGAGCCCCGGGCAGCCCGGCGTGATGCGGCCTTCCGGGCTGACACAAGTCATCTCGACATAGACGAGCCCGGCACCGCCCTTGGCCCGTTCGCCGTAGTGCGTCAGATGCCAATCGGTCGGACAACCATCCACGGCCTTGTACTGCGCCATCGGCGAGACGACGATCCGGCTTTTCAGCTCCATCTCACGCAGCTTGAATGGCGCAAACATCGGCGCACGCGGCGGCGTGTTCTCATTGTCTGCGACCGGCAAGCCAGCGCCCTTGCGGGCCTCGCCCATGAACCAGCTTTCAGCGCTTGCGAGCCATTTCGGATCCCGCTCGCGCAGGTTCTCATGGCTGATCCGCTGGGACCGGGTGAGCAGCGAATAGTTCAGCTGGACCGGATCAAGATGGAGGTAGCGCTCGACATTTTCGAACCACTCCAGCGAGTTGCGCGCAGCAGACTGCAGGCGCAAGACTTCCAGGCGACGCTGATCCTCATAAATCGCAAAGGCCGAGGCCAGATCCGGTTCGCTGTGCAGCAGATCAGCCAGCGAAATGGCGGATTCCAAAGCCAGCTTTGAGCCGGAGCCGATGGAAAAATGCGCGGTTGCGGCCGCATCGCCCATCAGGACGACGTTCTCGTGGGACCATTTCTCACACAGTACCCGCGGGAACTGGATCCAGGCGGATCCACGAATGTGGTTGGCATTGGTCATCAGGCTGTGCCCGCCAAGATGGTCCTTGAAGATCTCCTCGCAAGTCTTAATGCTTTCCTGCTGGCTCATGTTAGCAAAGCCAAACGCCTCGAAGGTCTCCGGCATACATTCCACAATGAACGTCGCCGTATCATCGTCGAACTGGTAGGCGTGCGCCCAAACCCAGCCGTGTTCAGTCTTTTCAAAGATAAAGGTGAAGGCGTCGGAGAAGGTCTGATGGGTGCCGAGCCAGACGAAATGGCATTTGCGCACATCGATGTCCGGCTTGAACGTATCAGCGTAAAGCGTGCGGGTTTTGGAATTCAAACCATCGGCGGCAACGACCAGATCATAGTCCCTGCGGTAGTCTTCGGCATTGCCGACTTCGGTTTCGAATTTCAATTCCACGCCGAGTTCACGGGCGCGCTCCTGCAGCAATAGCAAGAGTTTCTTGCGGCCGATGCCGCAGAAGCCGTGGCCGCTGGACAGCTGTTTTTCCTGGCCGACCAACAGCGCGATGTCATCCCAATAGGCGAAATTCGCGCGGATTGTTTCCGCACTGACCGGATCGTTGGCAGCCAGATTGTCGAGGGTTTCATCGGACAAAACCACGCCCCAGCCGAATGTGTCGTCCGCCTTGTTGCGCTCAATCACGGTGATCTCGTGAGAGCTGTCCCGCAGCTTCATCGAAATGGCGAAGTAAAGACCGGCCGGCCCGCCTCCAAGACACACGATGCGCACGTTCATTCTCCCCGGATCTGATCTTAGCCAAAACGTCTGGGTCTGATCCTGCGCTCGATTTTCCGATATTTCAAGTATGAAATTTTATATTTAAAATATCTTGCGCTGCAGCATGCGCTGAATGAAGGATTTGCGGCGGGTTGGGAGGCTTAGCAAAAAATGCTCGACGAGCGAGTGGTTCCCGGATTGCCGCTCCGCTGCGTCCGGGATCACACCAAGGTGAAAACAGATCAACCCGTCCCCTTAAATACACCGCCCACCATCAACTTCCATGGCAACGCCGGTGATCATCGAGGCTTCGTCCGAGCAGAGATAGCAGGCCGCGTTGCCGAGATCTTCGGGTGTCGAGAAACGGCCGATCGGGATGGTGGAGAGGAATTTCGCCCGCATTTCCGGCGTGTCCTCGCCCATGAAACTTTTCAAGAGCGGGGTTTCACCGGCAACCGGGCAGAGCGCGTTGACGCGCACGCCTTTCGGCGCCAGTTCAACCGCCATCGTCTTCGTTGCGGTGATCATCCAGCCCTTGGAGGCATTGTACCAGTTGAGGTTCGGGCGCGGGCTGAGACCGGCCGTGGAGGCGACATTCAGGATCGCGCCGGAGCCGCGCTCGATCATTCCCGGCACGAAATGCTTCGCCATCAGGTAAACGGACTTACAATTGACCGCCGTCACCTTGTCGAATTCGTCCTCGGTGACGTCCTGCATCGGCTTGGGCAGATGAGTGATCCCGGCATTGTTGACCAGAATGTCGACACCGCCGAGCTTGGAGGCCGCGGTTTGTGCAAGCTCCGAAACGCTGTCGTTGCTGGCCACATCTGCTTTTGTGGCGAAGCCACCAACCTCAGATGCAACCTGTTCCGCCAACTCGAGATTCAGATCCGCAATTAGAACTTTGGCGCCCTCAGTCGCGAACTTGCGCACAATGCCAGCACCAAAGCCTGACGCACCACCGGTGACAATCGCTGTTTTGCCCTGCAATCTCATGGGTCCAACTCCCTTAAATCATTTATCGTTTTGAAGATCAGCCGTGATAGGCGGCGACCGTTTTCAGCGTGGTGAAGCCATAAAGCGCTTCAAAGCCCTTTTCCCGGCCATGCCCGGACTTGCCCATGCCGCCGAAGGGCAGCTCGACACCACCGCCCGCGCCATAATTGTTGATGAAGACCTGACCGGCGCGGATCTTCTTCGCAAGCCGCATTTGACGGGCGCCGTCCCGGCTCCAAATGCTTGCAACAAGGCCATAGTCCGTGCCGTTGGCAATCGCGACCGCTTCGTCCTCATCATCAAAGGGGATGATCACCTGAACGGGGCCGAAAATCTCGTCGCGGGCCAGAACATGATCCGGTTTGACCCCGGCAAAGAGCGTTGGCGTCACATAGCTACCGCCCTCTGGCGCCTCCTGCAAAACGCCTTCAGCGGCTTTTTCCAGATCCGCGCCCCGGTCGATGAAGGTCGAGACAATGCCCTGCTGCTTTTTCGAGATCAGTGGTCCGACATCCAGATCGGAGAGCGCCGGTCCCACCTTGAGTGCGCCGTAGCGTCCAGCCATGCACTCGACCACTTGGTCATAAAGCCCACGCTGAACCAGAATGCGGGAGGAGGCCGAACAGGTTTGGCCCGCGTTCTGAATCCCGGCATTCACCAGGAACGGCAGGGCCGCGTCGAGGTCGGCATCATCAAACACGAGCTGCGGTGATTTTCCCCCAAGCTCCAGGGTGACCGGAATGACGTTTTTGGCAGCCGCCGTTTGAATGTGCACCCCGGTCGCAACGGAACCGGTAAAGCTGACATGATGAATGCCCGGATGAGATGAAAGCGCAGCGCCCGCCTCCGACCCAAGCCCCGGCACGACGTTCAACACCCCGTCCGGCAGACCCGCTGCCTTGGCAAGATCGGCGAAGGCAAGGGCGGTCAGGCAGGCATCTTCCGCAGGCTTCAAAACACAGGCGTTGCCGGTTGCCAGCGCAGCTCCAATCGACCGGCCGATGATCTGCATCGGATAGTTCCACGGAACGATATGACCGGTGACGCCGTGCGGTTCGCGCAGGGTGTAGACCGTATAGCCGTCGAGATAGGGAATGGTCTCGCCGTGGAGCTTGTCTGCGGCGCCACCATAGAATTCCAGATACCGGGCAAGGGCGATTGCGTCGGCGCGGGCCTGTTTCAGCGGTTTGCCGACATCAATCGCCTCGATCCGGGCAAGATCTTCAACCTTTTCCAAGACCAGTTCGCGCAGTTTGAAGAGGATTCGTCCGCGCTCGACCGCCGATGTCTTGCCCCAAACGCCGTGCCGGGCCGCTTCGGCGGCTGCAACGGCGGCGTCAATGTCCTCCGATGTGCCCCGGGCAATTGCCCCGATCTCTTCCCCTGTCGATGGGTTGAAAAGCGGCAGTGTGCCGCCGCCTGCGGACGCGGTCCACTCGCCGTTGATCAGGCACTTGGCCGGATCGAACCAGAGATCCAACTCCTTGCGCATCGTTCCTCCTCAGGCCGCGCTGATATCGGCCGGCAAAACCGGCGCGGCGGCGACCAATTGTTTTGTGTAGTCGTGTTTGGGCGCATCGAAGACGGCCCCGGTCGGGCCTTCCTCAACGATTTCGCCGGATTTCATGACCAGCACCCGGTCAGTGATCGAGCGGACCACGGACAGGTCATGGCTGATAAACAGATAGGTGAGATCGAGCCGGTCACTCAAATCCGCCAGCAAATCCAGAACCTGCGCGCGGACGGAGACATCGAGCGCGGACACCGCTTCATCCAGAATAATCAGATCCGGTTTGATGATGAGCGCCCGGGCAATTGCGATCCGTTGCCGCTGGCCACCACTGAACTCGTGGATATATTTGTGCCGGTCCTCAGCGGTCAGGCCGACGCTCTCCAGCGCCTCGGCAATTGCCCGGTCCCGCTCCGCGCCCTTCGGCGGGTTGTCCAACAAATGAAATGGCTCGGTGATCAGACGTTCAACCTTCCAGCGTGGATTGAAGCTGCCGTATGGATCCTGAAACACCACCTGCATCCTGCGGCGGACCGCAAGGTTGGCGTGGTTATGGGTAAAGACCGGTTGACCATCAAACAGGATCTCGCCGCTCTGAACTTCTTCAAGACCCAAAATGGCCCGGGTCAATGTGGATTTGCCGCAGCCAGATTCGCCCACAAGACCAAGGCTTTCGCCTTTCTTGATTTCAAAGCTGACAGTGTTCACCGCTCGGAAGTGGACGGTCTTGCCCCACCAGCCGTGGGTGTGTGTGACGTAGTCCCGAACAACATTCTGAACCTTCAGAAGTGGTTTCTCCTGTACGAGCCCCTCCCGGTCCGGCACATGACTTGAGGCGGCAAGCAAAGCCTTGGAATAGGGGTGCTGCATGGTGCGGAAGACCATGTCTGCAGGCCCTGCTTCAACCACTTCACCGTTCTTCATGATCACCAGATCATCGGCAAGGTCTGCAACAACCGCCAGATCATGGCTGATCAGCATGAGGCCCATGTTGTCTTCCGACACCAGCTTTTTCAAAAGCTCCAGAATTTGAGCTTGGGTGGTGACGTCCAGCGCAGTCGTCGGCTCATCCGCGATTAAGAGCTTTGGCCGCAAGGCAATCGCCATCGCAATCACCACCCGCTGCCGTTGACCGCCGGAGAGTTCATGCGGATAGCGGCTCAAAGGAAACTTATCTTGGGGGAGTTCTGCACGGCGCAGCGCTTCGGCGGCCCGGACCATCGCCTCGGATTTTGAAACGTTTTCGTGCACCAGAATGGTTTCAGCCACCTGCGCCCCGATGGTTTGCAGCGGGTTGAGCGCGGTCATGGGCTCCTGAAACACCATACCGACGTCCCGCCCCCGAATGCGGCAGAGGTCCGGCTCGCTGAGTGCCAGGACATCTTGTCCGGCGAGCGAGATCTTGCCGGAGCAGGAGGTTCCATTTGGCAAGAGTTGCATGACGCTGAAAGCCGACATGGACTTGCCCGAGCCGCTTTCCCCAATCACGCCCAGGATCCGGCCCGGTGCAACCCGCATTGAAACATCTTTGAGGACCGGGATCCCGTGGATGGACAAGGAGAGGTTTTGGATGTCCAGAAGGCTCATACGCGCGCCCTCCGCAATTTCGGATCGAGAAGATCCCGAAGGCCATCGCCCATGAGGTTGAGACCGAGCACCGTCAAAAGGATCGCCAGGCCAGGAAACAATGCCAGATGCGGGGCCAGTGAGATCATCGTCTGGCTGTCGGCGAGCATCCGCCCCCAGCTGGCCGTTGGCGGCTGAGCGCCGAGACCGACATAGCTCAATCCCGCCTCGGCGAGGATGCCGAGGGAGAACTGGATGGTGCCTTGCACGATCAATAAGTTCGCAACGTTCGGCAGGATGTGTTCCATCGAGATCCGCGCCGGGCCTTTGCCCGCCACTCGAGCCGCCAGAATGTAGTCCCGGTTCCACAAGGACAGCGCGGCGCCGCGCGTTAGCCGGGCAAAGACCGGAATGTTGAAGATACCGATCGCGATGATGGCGTTGAGCGCGGATGCCCCGAAAACCGCGGTGATCATCACCGCAATCAAAAGGCTCGGAAAGGCAAACACCAGATCGTTTGCGCGCATGATGACTTCATCCAACCAGCCGCCTTTGCGCGCGGCGGCGGCCAGACCAAGAGGCACGCCGACAGACATGCCGATGCCGACCGCGACCAGCGCGACGGCAATGGACGTGCGGGCACCGACCATGATCATGCTCAAGATGTCCCGGCCAAACTGATCCGTGCCCAGCCAATGCTCCCAACTTGGCAGTTTCATCCGGTTGGCGATGTTCAAGACGGTCGTGTCATACGGCACCCAGACAAGGCTGATCAGCGCAGCAGCAACGAAAACAAGTGATAGAAACAGGCCCGGCAACAGCGTGCGGCTGTGAAAGAGGACACTCATCAGCGGCGCCTCCGCAGGCGCGGATCAACCCAGGCATAGGCCATGTCGACCGCGAAATTGACGACGATCACCGCGAACACCAGAAGCATCACCACGCTTTCAACGACAATGAGATCGCGGGCGCTGATCGACTGGAACACCAGACGGCCGAGGCCGGGCAAAAAGAAGACATTTTCTATGATGATCGCCCCAGCCAGCAGGAAGGAGAATTGCAGGCCGAGGATGGTGAGCACCGGGATCAGGGCGTTGCGAACGGCATGCCGCCAGAGCGCCTGCCCTTTTGTCAGCCCCTTTGCGCGTGCTGTCCGGATAAAATCCTCCCCAAGCGTGTCCAGCAAACTGGACCGCATCACACGCGTCAGGATGCTGGCTTGCGGCAACGCCAGAGCGATCGCTGGAAGGGTCAAAGCCTTCATGCCTGCGAAAAACCCGGCGTCCCAGCCGGGAAACCCGCCTGCGGAAAACCAACGCAGATTGATCGCGAAGACAAGCACCATCAGCATCGCAAACCAGAAGTTCGGGATCGCGACGCCAAGCTGGGTCACACCCATAACAGACGCATCGGCGGCCGAGCCTCTGCGGGAAGCCGCCCAGATACCCGCTGGGAAGGCGATCAGTGTGCTGAGCGTCAGTGCATAAAGCGCCAGCGGCAGAGAGACCCACAACCGGTCACCGATCATCTCGGACACGGGCGTCCGGTAGGTATAGGAAACACCAAAGTCTCCAACCAACAGCCCGCCGGCCCAGGACAGGTACCGTTGAAAGATGGAGCCCGTCAGTCCCAGTTCTTCGCGGAGCGCCTGGAGCGTGTCTTCCTGCGCATTGAGGCCGAGCATGTAAGCCGCCGGATCGCCCGGCACGACTTCGAGCGCCAGAAAAATCACAATCGACGCAGCGACCAGGCTCAAGCTCAAAGACAACAGACGTTTTAGAAAATAGTGGAGCATGGACTTTCTGTTCGGCAACCGGCAAAGGCCGCCCTTGCCATGGCGCTAACTTCGGCTTGGAACGCCGAGCCGGCGCTATGTCATCTGATTTCAATCTCTTCGCAAAACCAAGAGACTGAAGGGTCACCTTGAGGAAGCGTGGCACGGGTTTCACTGTGCCAAGCCCCCTCAAGGTGATGCTTAACCCCGCGTTCCGGTGGGTTGAAACGCTTGAGGAGTTAAGGTCAAGTCAGGATCACTCCTCCCAATAGACAGCCGTCATATCTGCCGCAGGGGTTGGCTGGTTGACCCAAAGGCCCTGTATCTTCGCATTTGCCACCGTCGGGAAGGCAAGCTGGAACAGATAGCCGTTCACATAGTCCTTAGCGAGCATTTCCTGAGCCTGTTTCAAAAGCTCGGACCGCTTTTCCGGATCGTTTTCGGCGGTGAGGTTTTCAAAGAGCTTCTGGAACTCGGGATTGTCGTACTGGAAGTAATAATCCGGGCGAGCATAGATGCCGATATCCATCGGTTCCACGTGACTGACGATTGTCAGACCATAGTCCTTGCCTCGGAACACTTGTTCCAGCCACTGCGCCCATTCCAGATTAGAGATCTCAGTTTCAATGCCGACAGCGCGCAGCTGCGCGGCAATGATTTCTCCTCCCCGTCGGGCATAGGAGGGCGGCGGCAGTTTCAGGGTCGTCGTAAATCCATCCGGATATCCAGCTTCCGCCAGCAGCTTCTTGGAGAGTTCCGGGTCGTAGGCGCTGTTGGCAGTCAGATCGACATAGTCCGGATTGTGCGGGGCAAAGTGTGTGCCGATTGGCGTGCCATAGCCGAACATGGCGCCATCAATTATTGCCTGACGGTCGATGGCATGCGCGATCGCCTCGCGAACCTTAACGTTGTCAAGTGGCGGCAGCTTGTTGTTGGTCGACAGGATCGTCTCTCCTTCGGTCGATCCAACCAACACCTGAAACCGCGGATCAGCCTCGAATTGCGGAAGGTTTTCAGGTGCAGGAAAACCAACAAAGGCATTGACGTCTTCCGCCATCACAGCGGCGAAAGCTGCGGTCGGATCGGAAATGAACTTGAAAGTTACATTGCCCAGTTTGGCTGGCGTGCCCCAATAGTCAGCGTTTTTCTCAAGATCGATCCGGTCCCCCTGAACCCAATTTGAGAACCTGAATGCCCCCGTGCCGATCGGGTTGGTTTTGATGTTTTCAATAGACTCCGGCGCAACGATCACCGCATCGCCCCAAGCCAAGTTAAACAACAGACTGCCATTTGGCGCTGAGAGCGTGACCGCCACGGTCTGCGGGTTGACAACTTCAACGGTTTCAATGCCGGTGAACAACGCTTTTTGCGCATTCTGACTGTCATCCGATCGCGCACGGTCCAGACTGAATTTCACGTCTTCGGCCGTCATCTCGGTGCCATCGTGGAACTTGACGCCGGACTGCAATTTGAAAGTGTAGGTCTTGCCGTCTTCGGAAATCTCCCAGCTCTCGGCGAGGCCGGGCAAAATGGATCCGTCCGACCCGAACCGGGTCAGTCCTTCAAAGACATTTGAATAAAGGACCGAATCAATAGCGCCGGCAGCCGCACTGGTTGGGTCGAGATGCGGTGGTTCCAGCTGCATGGCCACCGTGATATCGCTCTTTGCATGGGCCAACCCCATGCTGGCAGACAATGCCAAGGCACTGATCAGGCCTGTTCCAACTTTTCCCAAACGCATAGCTACTCCCCTTTTGCCGTCCCGCTTAGTGCGGCTTTACCAGCAGCTCGACCAACGAACGCGCGACCGCCTTCACTGAAACAAGCGTATCAATTACTCCGGCATCGTCGTCCGGCTTTAGCGCCAACACCAGAGTGCCAGGTCCATAGCCTACACAATTTTTGAGTTTGCCGATCCGGTCAACATGCTTTTGATCGTACATGCCGCCTCTGATGAGAGGTCTGGCCTGTTTGCCCGCGGTCATAGGGATCGCGCACTCCAATGCATCCGCCCACTGCGGCCTGCTTTCGGTCATGCCCGGGACAATCCGGTGAAAATCGCACACATCGTAGCAAGCTCATTGTTGGCACCTCATCGATAAACTATGCTACGAACTACCTACGGTTCCTACACCGTACAATCACGGTGACTTATGCTTGAGCTCGACCAAATAGCTTACGACCATGCCCCGATGGGTCTTGTTCTGACCGAACATCGGGTTATCCGTACATGCAACGACACATTTGCGCAGATGTTCGGATATGAGAAGGAAGATCTGATCGGCCAGAGCTTTCGGCTGCTCTACGGAACGGATCACGAGTTTCATCAGGTTCGAGACATCGGACTGGGACCCTTGCGGCAGTCCTTGCCGTATTCGGATGAACGGCTGATGCGGTGTGCCGACGGAAACCGGATCTGGTGCCGGTTTCGCGCAAGGACGCTGACACCTGAAGATCCACTGGCGCGGACCGTTCTGAGTTTTGCCTTGATAGAAACAAAGGACAGCGGCCCACAGCTCACAAAACGGGAGCGGGAAGTTGTCCTGTTGTTGTCTCAGGGCAAGACGAGCAAGGAAATCGCCCGCGACCTTGGCCTGTCGCCACGCACTGTCGAAGATGTACGCGCCCGGCTCTTGAAGAAATTCGAAGTCAAGAACGTTGCTGTTCTGCTCGCCCGTTTGGCGGGCCTGTCCGGGCTCTCAGGACCTGGCTCTCCAATGAGCTAGAGGCGCTCAACCTTCTCCGCTTCATAGAGCGAAAGGACGTCCGTCCGACGGCATAGTTCAGTGCCGGAGGTCAAGGCCGTTGCAGCGCCAGCCGCCACCCCCAGCCGGAAGGCCTCCTCCATCGGGTGTCCTTCCGTCAACGACCAGACCAGCGCGCCAACAAAACTGTCGCCTGCACCAACGGCTGACTTTGCCGCAACATGCCGGGCAGGCACCCGCAAGACGGTGTCCTTGTTGACCAGAAGCGCGCCCTTTGTGCCCAGCGTGACCGTGACGTTTTCTGTGGCGCCTTTATCAACCAGCTCCTTTGCGAAATTCCGCACGCCGTCTTCGTCAAGCGGCCGGCCTGCAAGTTTTTGAAGTTCGCCCAAGCTTGGTTTGAATAAAAAGACGTTTCCATGATCCAGCGCCGCCTTCAAAGCAGGCCCGGACGTGTCGATGACAAACCGCCCCCCGCGCTGAACGACTGGATCAATCATCTTCGCATAGGTGTCTTCCGGGACACCGCGCGGCAAGGATCCGCTGGCCACCACATAGTCCGCATCGGTTTCACCAAGGAGATCAATGATCGGCTGGAGCTCCCTGCTGGCCACCTCCGGTCCTTCCGGTACAAACCGGTATTCAATCCCCGAGGTTTCCTCGTGCACCGCAAACGCCATCCGAACGGGGTTCGAAATAGGAAAGCGGCGCAGGGCAATTCCGGTTTCGGCAAGAAAAGCATCCAGCAGAATTCCCGTTGCGCCGCCCGAAAGATAGGTCAGTTCCGGATCTCCGCCGAGTTCGGAAGTCACCCGCGCTACGTTGACACCGCCACCGCCCGGATCCTGCCGCTGATTGGTGGTGCGCGTCTTGTGCATGGACTGCACCCGCTCTGCATCGCAGGAAACATCGATGGTGGGATTGAGCGCGATGCAAAGAACTTTGGTCATGGGATCCGTTTCGCTGGTGTCCCACTTGTTTTGCAAAAGTCTGGGGTCGTTCTCAAGTCCGGTGAACTGCGCAAAAGAAAACCCCTCTCCGATTGCGGAGAGGGGTTCGGGATTTTCGACTTCAGCCGTTGATTCCCCGGCCGCGCGCCAGGGTTCAGATTCTGTGCTGTCCCGGCTCACGGCCGGGACAGCACATACCGAAGGACTGAACGTGAGTTATCACCCAGCCGCAGCCACAGCCCGTTTTGCCATGACAGTCACAAGATTGGCGCGGTAAGCAGCCGAACCGTGCAGATCCGACAAGAGGTCATCCGCATTCGGCGCAATACCGGAGACCGCGTCCGCCGACCAGTTGCTGCCAAGAGCGGCTTCCATGTCGTTCATACGGAAAACGCCATCTTGCCCTGCTCCGGTGACAGCAACCTTGACGGCCCCATCTGAGCCCTGAGCAACGAACACACCGGCCATGGCATAACGGGATGCCGGGTTCGGGTACTTGGCGTATGCACTCTTTTGGGCGCCCGGGAATTTCACGGACTGAACCACTTCATCTTCTTCCAGCGCGGTCTCGAACATACCGGTAAAGAAGTCTTCTGCGGACAGTTCCCGTTTGTTGGTGACGACAGTCGCGCCCAGGGCCACAAGCGCCGACGGGTAGTCAGCGGCGGGATCGTTGTTGGCGATGGAACCGCCGATCGTACCCATGTGACGGACCGCCGGGTCACCAATGCCGCCTGCCAGAGACGCAAGGCCCGGCAGTTTGGATTTGACGATATCGTTGGACGCGACTTCCGCATGGGTGGTCGCCGCGCCGATGGCGACCCCGTCGCCGTCAGCGCAGATGCCCTTCATTTCGGCGATCTGGGTCACATCCACAAGATCGGACGGCGCTGCGAGGCGCTGCTTCATGGTCGGCAGCAGGGTTTGGCCGCCGCCCAGGATTTTGCCGTCGTCAGCTTTTGCAAGCAGGTCCGCGGCTTCGGCAGCCGAACCGGCCCGGTGATAGTTTGTTTCATACATTTCAGGGTCTCCCCAAAATAACTTCTCAATTAGGCGGGCGGCGCAAACCGCCCGGAATGATGTTCGCCAACGGCCTTACTCGGCTGCCTGCTTCATGCCGGACTGCGCCAGCGCCCAGACCCGCTCCGGCGTTGCCGGCATGGTCAGGTCATTGGAGCCCAAAGCATCCGTGATCGCGTTGATCACAGCTGGTGGAGAGCCGATCGCCCCCGCCTCGCCACAGCCTTTCATACCAAGCGGATTGCCCGGGCACTCCGTGACATGTGTGGAGAGCTGGTAGGACGGAACGTCGTCCGCGCGCGGCATGGTGTAGTCCATGTAGGATGCCGTCAGAAGCTGACCGCCTTCGTCATAGGCGGCATTTTCAAGGAGCGCTTGGCCAATGCCTTGCGTGATCCCGCCATGGACCTGGCCTTCCACAATCATCGGATTGATGATCTTGCCGAAGTCATCCGCAGCCGTGAAGTTGACGATTTCCGTCTTTCCGGTTTCCGGATCGATCTCGACCTCACAGACATACGTTCCTGCCGGGAAGGTGAAGTTGGTCGGGTCGTAGAATGCACCTTCTTTCAAGCCCGGCTCCATGCCCTCCGGCAGGTTGTGCGCGGTATAAGCCGCAAGCGCGACCTCAGTGAAAGTCAGCTTCTTGTCGGTGCCGGCCACTTTCAGCTCGCCGCCCTCGATCTGGATGTCACCTTCGGCGGCTTCCATCAGGTGCGCTGCGATCTTCTTGGCCTTGGATTCGACCTTGTCGAGCGCTTTTACAATCGCGGACATGCCCACGGCTCCGGAGCGGGACCCGTAGGTGCCCATGCCGAACTGCACTTTGTCGGTATCGCCGTGGACGATGGAAACCGAATCGGTGTCGAGGCCAAACCGCTCACTGATCAGCTGGGCAAAAGTGGTTTCGTGCCCCTGACCGTGGCTGTGCGAGCCAGTCAGAACCTCGATGGTGCCAACCGGATTGACGCGGACTTCTGCGGATTCCCAAAGACCGACACCAGCACCGAGTGACCCGACCGCTGCAGACGGCGCAATGCCGCAAGCTTCAATGTAGCAGCTGAGGCCAATACCGCGCAGCTTACCACGAGACGCGGCTTCCGCCTTGCGCACAGCAAAACCGTCATAGTCTGCTGCCTTCAAGGCCGCATCCAGCGTCGCGTCATAGTCGCCGGCGTCGTAGCACATGATCACCGGAGTCTGATGCGGGAAGGCCCGGATAAAGTTCTTCCGGCGGAACTCCGCCGGAGACAGGCCGACCTCGCGTGCCGCTGTCTCCATCATGCGCTCAACGAGATAGGTTGCTTCCGGACGTCCGGCTCCGCGGTAGGCATCAACCGGGGTCGTGTTGGTGTAGACCGCTTTCACGTTGGCGTGGATGGCCGGAATATCGTACTGGCCCGACAGCAGCGTTGCGTAGAGATACGTCGGTACGGACGACGAGAACAGCGACATGTACGCGCCAATGTTCGCAACGGTCTTGACGCGGAAGCCAAGGATCTTGTTGTCGGCATCGAGCGCCAGTTCCGCCTCGGAGCGGTGATCACGGCCATGCGCATCGGTGAGGAACGCCTCGGTGCGATCCGAGACCCACTTGACCGGGCGTCCGACGCGTTTGGATGCCCACAGGCAGACCATTTCTTCCGGGTAGATATAGATCTTGGACCCGAATCCACCGCCGACATCCGGCGCGATCACCCGGAGTTTGTGTTCCGGCGCAACCGCATAAAACGCGGACAGCACCAAACGGGCGACATGCGGGTTCTGTGATGTGGTGTAGAGCGTGTAGTGCTCTTCGGCATCATCATATCCGGCAAGCGCCGCGCGCGGCTCCATCGGATTGGGCACCAGACGGTTGTTTTGGATCTCCATCTTGGTAACGTGAGCGGCCTTTTCAAAGGCTTCGTTCGTTGCAGCCTCGTCGCCAATTTCCCAATCGAAAATCAGATTTCCTTCGGCTTCCGGGTGGAGCTGCGGCGCGCCGGGCTTCAGGGCATCGAGCGGATCGACGACGGCGTCCAGTTCCTCGTAATCGACAACAACCGCATCCGCAGCATCGCGTGCCTGGGCTTGAGTATCGGCGATAACAACGGCAACAGCCTGACCGACATGGCGGACGATTTCCGGCTCAAGGGCGCGCCAGCCGCCCATTTTCATCGGTGTACCGTCTTTGGAATGGATCATCCAGCCGCAGATCAGGTTGCCGATCCCGTCGCCAACAAGTTGATCCCCGGTCAGAACGGCATCAACACCGGGCATCGCCAAAGCGGCCTCGGCATCAATACCCGTTACTTTCGCATGAGCATGCGGTGACCGCACAAAGGCGGCATAGCCCATGCCCGGCATGGTCATGTCATCGGTGTACTTGCCCTTGCCGGTGATAAAACGCTTATCTTCCTTGCGCAGGGCGCGGGCGCCAATCCCTTCTACTGCCATCACTCTCTCCCTAAAACTGTGTGGCTTTGGCCTCTACCGTCTGTGCTGCACCGTTCCTCCCGGCAACACATGGACAGTCAGGCCGTGTATCCGTCCCATGCACTGCAGTGCATGCGAGATTGCTGCGAGTAACTGGTGTTACTCGGCGGCCTGGGCCATTCCGGCCATTTGGTCAGAAGCGGATTTGATCGCCTTGACGATGTTCTGATAACCGGTGCAGCGGCAGATGTTGCCTTCCAGCTCGTGGCGGATGGTTTTTTCATCCAGATTGCCAGCACCATGGCGGTTGATCATGTCGATCGCGCTCATGATCATCCCAGGCGTACAGAAGCCGCATTGCAAACCGTGATGCTCACGGAACGCTGCCTGGACCGGATGAAGGTTGTCCGCACTGCCGACGCCTTCAAGGGTCACAACCTCGGCACCATCGGCCTGAGCTGCCAGCATGGTGCAGGATTTCACGGCCTTGCCGTTCACATGCACCACACAGGCTCCGCACTGCGAGGTGTCGCAGCCCACATGGGTTCCGGTCAAACCACGCACATCCCGGATGAACCCGACCAGAAGCGTGCGGTCCTCCACATCTGCCGAAACGGACTTACCGTTCAGCACCATCGACACTTTTGCCATGAATTCTTCTCCCTCATATACTTCCAGACCGGAACACCCGCGTCCAAAGGGTCTTCTGATCCAATTTCCTCCGGCTTAGCGCCGGTTGTTCGGCTTGTCCGGTCTGGTTCTAAAGTCAGTCCCGGATCTTCCATCCAGAGACTTTCCAAAACACCGGACCAAACGTCAACTGCCGCCAAAAGGGCGGCAGTCAAATTCAGCTCGCCAAGGCCAACACGACAATGAGGCCTGCCAAGGCAATCAGCCCCCAGACCATGGGGCCACCAAAGGCACCACGCCCGGCCGCCGCTTCAATGTTTTCTTCCGCCTTGTGCAACTGGTCTTCGACGGCATGTTCAGCTTCTTCCAGAGCGTGAACGACCCCTGAAGGGGTGTCTTCAACGGCAAGCCGCTTGGCTTCTTCTGCAACGCCGGGATCCAATTCCTCCGCGTTTCCAGCAGACGCCTCTGCAACCGTTTCGGTGGTTTCTTCTGCTGCCGGTGCAGGACCGGCAACGGCTTCAGAAAACTTTGCGAAAAAGTCTTCCGCCATTTTCTTCGCAGTGGAATCGATCAGCCGGCTGCCAAGCTGCGCCAGCTTGCCGCCAACCTGCGCCTTTGCGGTGTACTCCAGCAACGTGCCGCCTTCGACTTCGGTCAGCTTCACGTCTGCGGAGCCTTTCGCAAATCCGGCCACGCCGCCCTTGCCTTCACCGACGATCGTATAACTCTCCGGAGCATTAATGTTCTCAAGGGTGACCGCACCTTTGAACTTGGCCTTTACCGGACCAATCTTTGAGGTCACGGCTGCCGTCATTTCGGTGTCGGATGTCTTTTCGAGGGATTCACAACCGGGAATGCTGGTCTTCAAAATCTCCGCATCATTCAGTGCGGCCCAGACAGCATCCCGCGATGCTGCAATCACCTGACTGCCCGATATGTCCATTTTGGTCCTCCAAAGCCGATTTTTTTCCAAAATCGTTGGTTCATAGAAAAGAACAGAGTGCTGTCCCTGTACACTGTACTTTAGGTCACGCCCTGCAAATCCGATACCGCGACCAGAGCAGGAACCAGGCTCGCTTTACAAGTCTTCGTTTCAACAGCTACAAATTTATAGTGGTGACGGCAATCCCGGAGACAAGAGGCCGCTGTCATCCGGGAGGATACTTTGGACGCGAATGCCTGGACGCAATTCGGCTGCGGGGTCGTAGCTTTGACCGCTCGCCAGCCAGACGATGCTCGATTTTGGGCAGATCTGGAAGCCGCCGCTCAATCTTCGGCGTATTCCCTTGGATTGATCTTTTATTCCCAGGACAGTTTTCCAGCGGACCTGTTACGGTCGAAAATGGCTGAGTACGCTGCCGGTTTGCCCTATGCGGCGTGTTCAACAGCCGACGAAATCGGCGGTGTGGATGAGGGCGCCGGCCGGTGTCTGGCCATCTTGTTTCCGAAAGATCAGTTTGCGATCACGCCATTCAGGATCGACGGGATCCGATCCATCGGTTTTGACCGCATCGTTGCCCAGGTGAAACGGGAACGGCAGGCCTTTGAACACGACCCGGCGCCATTTGCAGGCACGGAAGACAAAGGCGACACCTTTGCCCTATGCCTGATCGACGGTCTTTCCGTTGTGGAGGAGATGGTCACAGCTGCCCTGCACTGGGCTTTGGAGGACATCCCTCTGCTTGGCGGCTCTGCTGGCGACAGCATGCATTTTTCAAAGACATCTCTGATTCTCAACGGGGCAGCAGGGGATGATTGCGCCATCGTCCTGTTGTGCCGCAGCCGTATCCCTTTCAAGATCTTCAAGACCGACAACTTCATTCCGACCGACCGAAAGCTGGTAGTCACCCGCTCTGACCCGGCCCGCAGGATTATCTACGAATTCAACGCCGCTGAAGCTGCGTCCGAGTATGCCCTCGCTGTGGGGCTTGATCCTTCGTCGCTGTCTCCGCTGAGTTTTGCGTCCCATCCGCTCGTGGTTCGTGTGGGCGGTGAGTATTACTGCCGCTCGGTGCAGAAGGTTAACCCGGACGGGTCGCTCTCCTTTTTCTGTGCAATCGACGACGGGATTGTCCTGACCGTTGCCGAACCCACGGGCATGAGCCGGTCAACACGGGAAGCATTCGAGAGTGTCGATGCGGAAATCGGCGGCATCGATTTTGTGCTCGGGTTCGACTGCGCCCTTCGCCGGATAGACGCGCAAAACCGGCAGGCGACGCAGCGCATCAATGCGATCTATGACGCCTACAACGTGCTCGGCTTCAACACATACGGTGAGCAGTATCTGTCGATGCATCTCAATCATACGTTCACCGGAATTGCCTTTGCGAAACCCCCAACCGAACCGGAAACGCCATCATGAGCCTTTATGATATCGATGACCCGGTCCGGCTGAAAAAGATAAATGCAGCGCTGGTCAATCGCGTTGAGCAGGCGGTCGATCAACAGCGCAACGCGTTTTCGCTGTTTGAAACGGCCATTTCCCTTGAGGGTCAGATCCGGAAGCGAACCGATGAACTGACATCCGCCTTGCGCCGCGTGGAAGAAATCAACGTCGAGCTCGCCCGCCAGAAAGACATCTCCGAGCGGGCCAACCGGTCGAAGACACAGTTTCTCGCGGCTGCCAGTCACGATATTCTACAGCCGCTCAATGCAGCCCAGTTGACGATCTCGTCGCTTTACGACCTCCAGCAATCGGACAAGGCAATAGCCATGGTTGCGCAGGTCGAAAGGTCTCTCGACACGATGAATGAGCTCTTGCGCACGCTGCTTGATATTTCGCGTCTGGATGCCGGCGTGACGATGCCGCGGTTCACTTCCGTGCCGATTCCCCCGATTCTGGACAGTCTCCTATCCGATCTTCGGCCCATGGCCGAAAAGAAGGGTCTGCGGCTGCGGGTGGCTGTGACAAATGACTGTGTCTACACCGACCGGCTGATGCTGCGGCGCGCCCTTCAGAACCTCATCTCCAATGCCATTCATTATACGGACAAAGGCGGTGTCTTGATCGGCACCCGGCGGCAGGGAGACCGGATTTCGATTGAAGTGATCGATACCGGGCGCGGTATTCCGGAAGACCAGCGGGAAAAGATCTTTGAGGAGTTTCATCGCGGACCACTATCAGAGGGAGCAGCAGATCAAGGAACCGGTCTTGGCTTGGGCCTTGCCATCGTCAATCGCCTCGTGACCGCGCTCAATCACGAGGTCTCCGTTCAATCATCTCTCGGAAAAGGCAGCGTCTTCCGCATCAGTGCACTGAGGGCCTCAACTCCCCCGGCATTGCAAACTGCAGAAGCCCAGCCGTCAGCCCCGCCCGCAGCCAAGGGCAACCTTTCCGGCCGCAAGATATTGGTACTGGAAAATGATCCGGCCGTTATTGAAGCAATGGAGGGGTTGCTTGCCAATTGGGGCTGCGCGTTCAAGGTGGGGCGATCCACACGGGATGCGCTGGAAGCATTGGAAAGCTTGCGCTGGATCCCGGACCTGATCATCGCCGATCACCATCTGGATCATGGAAATCTCGGTACTGAAACACTGGCCCAGCTTTTCACCATCCTGCCAACCAAAGTGCCGGCAATCCTTGCGACAGCCGATGCTTCCGAGGTTGTTGTTGAGGACGCCAAACGGCTTGGTGTTGAACATATGCCAAAGCCTGTGAAACCGGCGCAATTGCGGGCCCTGGCAACGCATCTGATCAACGGCGGCGAATAGTCTCTATCAGCTATTGAACCGATTAGGCGGGCGCAGCCGCTGTTGACAGCTCGAACGGACTGGCGGTGCCCAGCGCTTCAAGGCGATTGACCTCAATGACAGCCTGCGTCCGGCTGGAAACACTCAATTTGCGCAAGATTTCAGACACATGCGCCTTGACCGTGGTTTCGCCAACCGACAGCTCATAGGCAATCTGCTTGTTGAGAAGGCCATTGCAGATCATTTGCAACACACGGATCTGCTGAGGCGTCAGGCTGGACAGCCGTTCGATCATTTTGCGAGTATCATCGTCAATCGGGTCTTCCGCACCATCAGCGTAGGTTTCCGGCACATAAACTGCCCCGTTCATAACCTGTTGAATGGCATCGGCCAGCGTCGTCTTCTTCGAGGATTTCGGAATGAAACCGGCCGCACCATAAGCCAGCACTTGCGCAATGATCGGCGGATCCTCAGCCCCTGAGACGACCACGACCGGAAGGCGCGGATAATGGGTTCTCAAATGCAGCAGCCCGTCCATTCCCTTGACGCCGGGCATCGATAGATCCAGGAGCGCCAGATCAAAGCCAGCGTCGTCCTGCAAGAGCTGGTTCGCCTCATCAAGTGAGGCTGCATCGAGCGTATCTGAGTTCGGGTAGGCAAGCTCAACGGCACTGTGCAACGCTTCGCGAAACAGCGGGTGATCATCGATGATCAGAAATTTGCTGGCGTTGCCGGTCTCCATGGACATTGCTGCGGACCTCCCTTCCGCGTCTTGATATCTGCCGCCTCATGGCCACTGTGCTTGTTATCCGGCCACGGTGCGAACAGACCACCAGTCTTTCGCGGTCCCTGTCCGAACTCAACTGTTCTTTAGATCAAGTACAAGAACCGTGACGAATGCGTTGGTCTATAGGTCCGCGACCTTGATCACCGTCGTACCGATTTTGGTGCCAGCTTCCACAAAGGCATGGGCTTCGGCAGTCTGGTCCAGTGAGAACGTGCGGGCAACTGGATGCTGCAATTCGTTGTTGGTCAGCCAGCCGGTGATATCCACAACAGCAGCGGTTCGCGCGGCTTCGGGCAGGACATAGACCAGCACCATCCGCAAGGTCTGCCCGGCAAACATCATTGGGTAAAACGGAAGTTTCGGTTCCGGGTCCGCCATGGAGCCATAGGCAGCAACCGTTCCGTTCTGCGCCAGCACCTTTTGCGTGACGGAGAGATTGCCTCCGAACTCCACCTCGACAATCCGGTCCACACCCTTTCCATCCGTTGCGTCCAAAATAGCTGCAGCAACATCTTCGGTGCGATAGTTCAAAACGAAATCCGCGCCCATCTTCCGCGCGTGCTCAGCCTTTTCCTCAGAGCTGACGGTGGTGAACACCCTTGCACCGCGCAGTTTGGCCATCTGGATGGCATAAGACCCTACAGTTCCGGCGCCGCCGGTCACCAAAATATCCTGGCCGTCGATCGGACCATCGGCAAAGAGGCAGCGGTGCGCGGTCATTGCAGGAATGCCGAGACAAGCGCCCGCCTCGAAACTTGCCTCCGTTGGCAGATAAACCGCTTGCTCCTCGTGCAGGGCGACCAGCGTGGCGTTCGATCCATGTGACCGTTTCCAAGCCGCATTCCAAAGCCAGACCCGCTCGCCGATACGCTCTTCATTCACGCCCTCCCCAACGGCAACGATGCGGCCGGCACCATCGCTGTGCGGAATGATGCGCTCAAAAGCCATCGGACCGCGCGCACCCGCCCGGGATTTCACATCCGAAGGGTTGGGAGCTGAGGTTGCCACCTGCACAAGGACTTCGCCTGGAGCCGGTTTGGGATCGTCCAGATCTCCAACGATAATAACCTCGGAGGCCGGTCCATTTTTTTCGTAGTACGCGGCTTTCATGTCTTTGTTCCTGCTCTCGGTTTTAGCGGATGACCGGTTTGCGGGTCATTGAGCACCAATATGGTGTGCGAATAGGACCGAGCCCGAAAATAAAAGTGTTTTCCCGGCATTTTTTCTTATTGCTCCACCCATCACCGCTCCTTCCGTGGAGGAGATCCGAATTCAAGCCGGTAGGCGCGGGTCATCGCACTGGCGTTTTGGTATCCGCAGCGCACGGCGATCTCCGCGATGGTCAGATCCGTCGACTGAACCAGACGGCGCGCTTCCCTGAGCCGGATTGATTTATAGACCGCCAACGGCGTCATGCCGAATTCAGATCGAAAGCGGGTTTCAAGTAAACGCTGATCAACCTTGAGCCTTCCTGCAACGGTGGGAATGGCAAGGGGACTTTCGATATTCCGCCGCATCAAGGCGGTTGCTTCGCGCATGAGGGCATCACCGGAACGCACCGGCAACAGGTCCGGACGCTCGCCGCTGCTGCCATGCATGAACAGCGCAGCCACTTCCAGCGCAAAGAGCGGACTGTGGTCTTTCTTGATAATCTCCAGCATCAACTCGAATGTCGTAGACGCGCCGCCACAAGTGGCAATCCGGTCTTCCAGCACAAACCGGTCTTCAACGACATCCACATCGGGAAAGGTTTCGGAAAAACCTGCGAACTCGTCCCAGTGAATGGTGACCCGAGCAGTCTCCAGGACGCCGGCGGCCGCGAGCATCCATGCACCCGTATCGAGACCTCCCAGCAGCTTGAACCGCGCCCGTGCCGCCCGGAGGATCTGATGCAGCTTTGGCGTTGAAAAGGCCTTGAAGCCATAACTCGGCATAACAAATAGGTAGTCGCCGCCCGGCGGCGCGTGCTGCCACTTGAGCGTTTCAACCGGCAGGCCGCTTGATGAGGTTACCGTACCGCCCTCGACGCTGACATGCTGCCAGGAATAGAGCTGCTTACGCGCGATGGTGTTGGCGGCCCGGAAAGGCTCGACGGCGTTCGCCAGGCAATGGTTCGAAAAGTTGTCGAACAGCAGCACGCAGATTGATCGAACCTGTGCTCCCTGCTCACCATAAGATTTTCTCAAATCCTGCACAATATCTCACCAAAACTGCACAGATTGCCAGCTCGCTTTCTCTCACTCTCGATCGACCAAATCAAGAGGGGCGCTGGCAATGCATTTTGGCCTGACCGAAGAACAAGAAATGATCGTGTCCACCGTACGGTCTTTTGTTGAGAACGAAATCTACCCACACGAGGAGATGGTGGAGAAGACCGGTCAGGTGCCCCATGAGCTTGGAGAAGAACTCAAGCAAAAGTGCATCGATCTCGGATTTTACGCCTGCAACTTCCCGGAAAGCGTTGGCGGCGCTGGCCTCGGCCACCTCGATTTCACACTTGTGGAGCGCGAGCTTGGCCGTGGATCCATGGCGCTTAACCACTTCTTCGGCCGTCCGCAAAACATCCTTATGGCCTGTGAAGGCGAGCAGAAAGAGAAGTACCTGCTCCCGGCTGTGCGCGGCGAGAAAATGGACGCCTTGGCCATGACGGAGCCGGACGCCGGGTCCGATGTCCGGGGCATGAAATGTCAGGCCGTACGCGATGGCGGGGACTGGGTGATCAACGGCTCCAAGCACTTCATTTCCGGGGCCGAGCATGCCGATTTCTTTATCGTCTTCGTGGCGACCGGTGTGGACGACACGCCAAAGGGACCGAAAAAACGGATCACCTGCTTTCTGGTGGATCGCGGCACGCCTGGTTTCGAAGTGCGCGACGGCTACAACTCAGTCAGCCACAAGGGCTACAAGAATTACATTCTGTACTTCGACCAATGCCGTTTGCCGGATGCACAGGTGCTGGGTGAAGTCGACGGCGGCTTTGAGGTCATGAATGAATGGCTTTATGCCACGCGCCTGACCGTTGCGGCCATGAGCGTTGGCCGCGCACGCCGTTGTTTCGACTACGCGGTGAACTATGCCGCCGAGCGCAAACAATTCGGCCAATCCATCGCCAAATTCCAGGGTGTTAGCTTCCAGGTTGCCGACATGATCACGGAGATCGATGCGGCGGACTGGTTGACGCTTGCCGGGGCCTGGCGTCTCGACCAAGGCCTGCCCGCCAACCGGGAAATTGCCAGTGCCAAGGTCTATGCGACCGAAATGCTGGCGCGCGTGACCGACACCACGCTGCAGATCTTTGGCGGCATGGGCCTGATGGATGATTTCCCGATCGAACGTTTCTGGCGCGATGCGCGGGTTGAGCGGATTTGGGACGGCACCAGCGAAATTCAACGGCATATCATCAGCCGGGACATTTTCCGCCCGCTGGGAGCATAAGGATGCGGTCCTTGAACCGGCTACTGAACCCGCGCTCGATTGCGGTTGTGGGCGGGGGCACCTGGTGCGAAAGCGTCCTCAAGCAGTGCCATGCCTTTGGCTACACGGGTCAATTGACGGCCGTTCATCCAAAACGCGGCGAGATCGCTGATTTTCCGGCGGTCTCGTCCCTTGACCAGTTGAATGAGGTGCCGGACGCGATCTTTGTCGGCGTCAACCGGCATGCGACCATCGAGGTGATCCGTCAGGCGGCAAAATTGGGCGCAGGTGGTGCCGTTTGTTTTGCCTCCGGCTTCCGGGAAGCTGCGGCAGAACTGGAAGATGGCGCCAACCTCCAGGAAGAGCTGGTGGCCGCCGCCGGTGACATGCCGATCCTCGGACCAAATTGCTACGGGTTCATCAACGCGCTGGAAACCGCATCGCTCTGGCCGGATCAGCACGGTCTAGCGAAAGTTTCCAGCGGCGTTGCCATTATCTCACAGAGTTCCAACATTGCCCTGAACCTCACCATGCAGGCGCGGGGCCTCCCGATTGCCTACATCATGACAGTGGGCAATCAGGCGCAGTCAGGTTTATCTCACATCGGCGAAGCTTTGCTCGACGATGACCGGGTCACAGCGATCGGTCTTCATATCGAGGGGATCGACGATCTCCCGTCCTTTGAAGCCTTCGCGAGAAAGGCCTGGGCCTGCGGAAAACCGGTCGTGGCGCTGAAGACCGGCCGTTCCTACCAGGCTCAGGCCGCCACGGTCTCGCATACGGCCTCCATTGCCGGCTCGTCCGCAGGCGCGACGGCCCTGTTTGACCGGCTCGGTTTTGCAGAAGTCCAGTCACTGCCGGTGCTTCTGGAAACGCTCAAGCTCCTGCACGTGCATGGCCCTTTGGAATCTGCGCGGATCGCATCGCTCTCCTGCTCCGGAGGCGAAGCCAGCCTCATGGCGGATCTCGGACTGGCGCATGATATTGTTTTTCCCGACCTCACCCAAACCCAGTCAGACGGACTGAGAGACGCGCTCGGGCCCAAAGTCGCCCTCGCCAACCCGCTCGATTATCACACCTATATCTGGGGCGACACGGATGCGATGACGGCCACGTTTGCCGCCATGATGGCCGGAGATCTGGCGCTTGGCCTCGTGGTCCTGGATTTCCCCCGGGAAGACCGCTGCGATGGCGCTGAGTGGGAAAAAGTGATTGGCTCCATCGAGATGGCTGCCAACCTATCGGACAAACCGATGGGCATTGTCAGCTCTCTGGTCGAAGCCCTGCCGGAACCCATTGCGACCGACCTGATCGACCGTGGCTTGGTTCCCTTTTCAGGAATGGAAGAGGCCCTTGCGGCCATCGCAGCCGCTTCAAATATGAGCCCCCCTCCCGCTGACAACGTCTTCACTTCACCTCCGTTGACGAGCCCTGACACCTTGAGCGAACACGAAGCCAAGCGACAGCTTGAAGCTTTCGGGATCCGCGTTCCCAAAAGCGCTTCCGCAGCCTCTCCGCAGGAGACGGTAGAAGTGGCCGAACACGTTGGTTTTCCTGTTGTTTTGAAAGGGCAGGGCATTGCGCACAAAAGCGAAGCCGGGGCGGTGGTTCTCAATCTCAATTCGCGGCAAGATGTTCGGTTGACTGCGGAAAAAATGCCTGTCAGGAGCTTTCTCGTGGAGGAGATGGTGACCGACGCGCAGGCAGAGCTCCTGATCGGTATCGTGAGGGACCCTGGGCACGGCCATGTTCTGACCATCGCCGCCGGCGGCGTTTTGACCGAACTCCTGCAAGACGGTGTGTCCCTCACCGTTCCCGCCGGCCGTTCAGAAATTGAAAAAGCTCTCGCAAAACTGAAAATCTCAAAAGTGCTCGCCGGCTACCGTGGCCGGCCTGCTTGCGACCTTCCCAAGATTCTCGATACGATCATGGCTCTCCAAGACTATGTTCAATCCGGAACGGTCGAAGAAGCCGAGATAAATCCCCTCCTTTGCGGCCAGGACTTTGCGATTGCGGCCGATGCCCTCATCAGATGCGGACAAAATCATGACGGATAACCCAATCAAAACAAGCGTCACCGGCCATATTTTGGAGGTCACGTTGGACCGGCCGAAGGCCAATGCCATCGACCTCAAAACAAGCCGGATCATGGGGGAAGTCTTCACTGACTTTCGCGACAACCCGGACCTGCGGGTCGCGATTGTGACCGGTGCTGGTGAGAAGTTCTTCTGCCCGGGCTGGGACCTGAAGGCTGCCGCCGACGGTGACGCGGTCGATGGTGATTACGGCAAAGGCGGGTTTGGCGGCTTGCAGGAATTGCGCGGCCTCAACAAGCCGGTGATCACGGCCGTAAACGGCATTTGCTGCGGCGGCGGGCTGGAGCTCGCCCTGTCTGCTGACATCATTATGGCTGCCGATCACGCAACGTTTGCCCTGCCGGAAATCCGCTCCGGCACGGTGGCCGACGCAGCCAGCATCAAGCTGCCCAAACGCATCCCGTATCACATTGCCATGGAAATGCTCCTGACCGGCCGCTGGATCGATGTCGAAGAAGCCACTCGCTGGGGTCTCGTCAATCACGTCTATCCGGCTGCTGACCTGATGACAGAGGCACGAAAGATGGCCGAGTTGCTCGCCTCGGGCCCGCCGCTCGTCTACGCCGCGATCAAGGAAGTCGTGCGTGAAGCGGAAGACATGAAATTCCAGGACGCAATGAACCGCATCACCAAGAGCCAGTTCGAAACCGTCGAACGCCTCTATCGATCGGAAGATCAACTTGAGGGCGCGCGCGCCTTTGCAGAAAAACGCGACCCGGTCTGGAAGGGCCGATAAAAGGGGAAACCATGCCACTTCAAATGAACCGGGATGTCTTCATCACCTGTGCCGTCACTGGCTCCGGCTCAACCCAAGACAAATCGCCTCACGTTCCGCGAAGCCCGAAGGAAATCGCGGACAGCGCCATCGATGCAGCCAAGGCGGGTGCTGCAGTCGTTCACTGCCATGTCCGCGATCCGGAGACCGGCGCCCCCTCCCGTCGTCTGGACCTCTACCGTGAAGTCACGGACCGCATTCGCTCGGCCGACGTTGATGTGGTCCTCAATCTAACAGCGGGAATGGGCGGCGATATCGTTTTTGGATCAACCGAAGCTCCATTCCCTGTGAACGAGGCTGGCACAGACATGATAGGGGCGAGCGAGCGTATGGCGCATATCGCCGAGTGCCTCCCGGAAATCTGCACCCTTGACTGCGGCACCATGAATTTTGCCGAAGCCGATTATGTCATGACCAACACTCCGGGCATGCTCCGGGCCATGGGCGGCATGATGACCGAGCTCGGCGTCAAGCCGGAAATCGAAGCCTTTGACACCGGTCATCTCTGGTTTGCCAAACAGCTGGTCGAAGAAGGCACGTTGACATCCCCGGCCATCGTTCAGCTGTGCATGGGCGTTCCCTGGGGCGCGCCAAACGATCTCAACACCTTCATGGCGATGGTGAATGCGGTGCCGCAAGACTGGACCTGGTCGGCCTTCAGCCTTGGCCGCGATCAAATGCCGTATGTCGCAGCTTCCGTTCTGGCAGGAGGCAATGTCCGGGTTGGCCTGGAAGATAATCTCTTCCTGGAAAAGGGCGTTCTTGCCACCAATGCCCAGCTTGTCGAAAAGGCGGTCGGCCTCATTGAAGGCATGGGCACCCGAATAGCTGGCCCAGACGCAGTGCGAGAAACACTGGGTCTGACCAAGAGGGCACCGAAATGAAGGCGGCGATCATTGGCGGCGGCGTCATCGGCGGAGGTTGGGCCGCAAGGTTTCTCCTGAACGGCTGGGATGTTGCCGTTTTTGATCCTGACCCGGACGCGGAACGCAAGATTGGCGAAGTGATCGCCAATGCGCGGCGCAGCCTTCCCGCCCTGTATGACGCGGCACTGCCGGCTGAAGGGATCTTGAGTTTCCACTCCGCGATGGCAGATGCTGTTGAGTACGCAGACTGGATCCAAGAAAGTATTCCAGAGCGGCTGGACCTGAAACACAAGATCCTGGGAGACCTGAGCGAACTGGCGCCGGAGACCGCGGTCGTCGGCTCCTCAACATCCGGCTTCAAGCCATCGGAGCTGAACGAGAAAGGCGCGCGCGCAATCGTCGCCCACCCGTTCAATCCGGTTTATCTCCTGCCGCTCATTGAGCTGGTTGGAGAAGCTCAAGAATGCGAGCGAGCATCGGTGATCCTGCGTTCGATCGGCATGTTCCCACTGATGGTCCGCAAGGAAATCGACGCTCACATTGCCGACCGGTTTCTGGAAGCGGTCTGGCGCGAGGCCTTGTGGCTGGTCAAGGACGGCATTGCCACCACAGAAGAAATCGACGAGGCCATCCGGATGGGTTTTGGCATCAGGTGGGCACAGATGGGCCTGTTCGAAACCTACCGGGTTGCCGGTGGTGAAGCCGGTATGAAGCATTTCATGGCCCAGTTCGGTCCGGCCCTGAAGTGGCCCTGGACAAAACTGATGGACGTCCCGGAGTTCACCGAAGAGCTTGTTGATCTGATCGCCGGGCAATCGGATGTGCAATCCGGCCACATGTCGATCCGTGAGCTGGAACGTCTGCGGGACGACAATCTCGTCGGCATGATGCGGGCGCTCAAAAAGACCGGCAGCGGCGCCGGCGGCGTAATCCAGCGCCATGAGGCAGAATTGCCAAAACCTGATGCCACGGATTTGCCGATCACCGCTGACCAGCAAATCCCTGTCAGTTGGACCGACTACAACGGCCATATGAACGAGACCCACTATCTCGAGGCCGGGTCACTCGCAACAGACCGGTTCATGGAGCTGATCGGTGCGGACGCGGACTACATCGCGTCGGGCAAAAGCTATTTTACCATCGAAACCCATGTCCGTTATCTCAGCGAACTACACGCCGGTGACAGGCTGACCATCCGCACCCAGGTGCTTAAGGGTGAAGGCAAGAAGCTGCACCTCTTCCACTTCCTTTACGGGCCGGACGACACGCTTGCAGCGACCGTTGAAACACTGTTGTTGCATGTGGACCTGACAACCCGGGCAAGTTCGCTGCCGGATCAAAATGTTTTGGAGCAATTGCAGTCCTATCATCACGCCCATGCGGCGCTTGGACAGCCCGAGGGAGCGGGGCGATCCGTCGGCCAAAAGGCCTGACTTCAACAGTATGTACACCGCACAACTAAAAAAACCCGCCTCTTTGGGCGGGTTAATTTGTTGCTTTAGCCTGTGCCGGAATTCACGCTCAAGTACGTTGCTGTCCTTTGTGGTCGCTACAAGCCGGGCAGCCATAGCGCTAGGCCAGGAAACAAGACCAGCAATGCGACAACCAGCAGCGAACAGCCAATGAATGGGAAAGCCGAGGTGTAAATGTCGCGCATGGTTGTGCCAGGGGGCGCGACCCCCTTCATCACAAACAACAGCAGCCCAAATGGCGGTGTTGTAAAGCTGATTTCCAGCGACAAGAGCATGATCAGGCCAAACCAGATCGGATCGAAACCCAGCGTCAGTGCAAGCGGGAAGAAAATCGGCACTGTCAGCAGCATGATCGAGATCTGTTCCATGAACATGCCGAGGATCAAAAGAACCGCAAACATCACGAGCAGCATCGCGATCGGTGCCAATTCAAAGGATGTTGCCCAGTTGACCAGACCGCGGGAGGCCCCCGAAAATGCAAGCAACTGACTGAACGTGGCGGACCCGAACACAATCAGATAGGCCATCAGGGTGACCCGAAGCGCACCGGTGATCGATTTGCGCATGGCCTCCCATGTTAGACAGCGGAAGACCGCGGCAAGGATGAGAACGCCCAGCGCGCCGAAGGCAGCCGCTTCTGATGGCGTGATGAAACCATTGATCATCAGCATGATGATAATGACCATCACGCCCACCATCGGAACCACCTCCCGCACCAAGAGCGAGAGTTTGGCACCGAGGGACATCGGCTCCACGTCATAGGCCGGCGCAGCGGACGGATCGATTTTCGTCTGAAGCCAAATGGTGGCGATGTAGAAACCAGCCAGGATGAGCCCCGGAATGACCCCTGCAATCAGCAAGGCGCCAACATCAATCTGCGCAAGCGTTGCCAAAAGCACGGCAAGAGCAGATGGCGGGATGATGATGGCCAAACCACCGGTCCCAAGGATCGGACCAATGCTCATATGGGTCTTGTAACCGCGCCGGTTCATCTCAGGAACCATGAGCGAGCCAAGAAGCGCGGTCGATCCCATGGATGAGCCGGAGAGGGTTGAGAACGCTGTCCCGCCCATGACGGTGACATAGCTGAGGCGCCCAGGAAGCCGGCCAAGCAACTTGTCAATGGCCGTAAACATCCGGTTGCCGAGACCCGTGTGAAAAAAGATCTCCCCCATCAACAAGAACAATGGGATGGGGACCAGGGCGAATTTGGTCATGGACCCAAGGCCATTGTTGAGCAGCTGGCCAATGCCGCGCTCCCCGCCCATGAAAATCCAGGCTCCCACGATATTTGCCGCAAGAAACGCCAAGGCCACCGGCATACCGATCGCCATGAGGGCCACGATCACACCCAGCAAAAGGGCGAGCGCCTCATACCATTCCATTATTCGTGTATCCCTGCTTCACCGGTATGGAGGGTGTCCGGCCCGGCGACAAAACGCGAAAACTCGATTGCCATCAGCCCGAAGCTGACGGGAAAGGAAATCGTGAGAAGCCAGCGCGGGTAGTAATAGGCGCGCGTGTCATAATCACCGCGCTCGATGTTTTTCAAAAACAGTTCAACGCCTTGCCAGGCCAGAATGAGGCATACAAGGACACAGGCCAGCGCCACGCTCCGGCTCACAACATTCCGGACGGCAGGTGGCAAGATCGATGTAATGAGCTCGATATGCACATGCCCCTTTTCGCGCACCAGCCACGGCGCACCCAGCATGGTCATATAGAGAAGTCCGTATTCGGCTGACGTAAACAGCCAGGCAAACGGCTGCATACCCATATTTCGCATGAGCACAGAGCCGACCACTGATACCATCAGCCACACAAGCGTTGCCCCGGCTGCAATCGCCATTGCATCGATCAAGGCGTTATAGGCTTTCTTAAGTGCTGTCATGAAGACCGCCTGCTCCAGCAAAAAAGAGGGCCCGCGATCACCGCGAGCCCATGTTTCAAGTGCTTATTTTGCAGCGTCGAAATCGTAGAACAGTTCGATCAAGCGGTCGTAATTGTCGGTACCACCCGGCTGTTCTGCCATCAGGCCCTTCATGCGCTCCCACGTCTTTTCGCGGGCTGCTGCGAGGTAGTTCGCCTTGGCTTCGCCTTCCAATGAAACAGAGATCATGCCGGCAGCATCAAGAGCTGCAAAGTCCTCATCCCGCTTCTTGCGCAGAGCCTCAACACTGTCCTTCTCATGCTGAATGGCGACATCCTGCAGGATTTTCTTGGATTCATCAGACAGGGAATCCCACTTCTCCAGGTTCACGATCACACCAAGGTCGGTTGAGAAGAAGCAGGGCTCGATCCGGTAGTTCAGGAACTCGTTCCATTTCAGATCAATCAAACCGATCTGGGTCCAGCCGGTTGCATCAACCACGCCGCGCTGCAGGGCAGCATAGACTTCACCGGTCGGCAAATCGATCACTTGTGCGCCGAGGTAGTTGGAGAAAAACGCGTTGTAAACGTTGTTGCCGCGCAGTTTCAGGCCTTCCACTTCCAGATTGCCATCGGCATCGAAGGTCGGCTCGTCGCGGGTCCAGAGATTGTAGCAGACGCCACTGTCAAACCAGCCAAGGTATTTCAAGCCCATTTTTTCCTGATGGATCTGATCAATCAGTTCCGTACCGCCGTTCTGACGGGTCTCAACGGCGGTGAGGTTGGAGCCAACCATCGCGTCTTTTTCCGGCAGGGCACCACCATAGAAGGAGCCCGGCGTGTAAACCATGTCGACAATGCCGTCACGGACAGCATCCGGCTGCTGGAACATGCCGATCGCTTCCGGACCGCCGCGCACATCAATCTGGACCACGCCCTTGCCGGCTTCGTTGACCTTGTCGACGAAGGACAGGAAGCTTTTGGTGTAAATCAAAGTTTCCGGGAACGCATGAACCGCGGAAATCCTGTCTTCCGCATGCGCGGTCGCTGTGAACAGTGATGCACTGGCAACCAAGCCAGCTACGAGGATATTTTTCATAGTCTCACTCCACTTTGCGGGACGTCCCTCTGTTGGTCCCTATGTTTTCAAGGCTGGCCCCTCAGCTATTGGCTCCCATTCACTTGAGAGTTCTGGTCTTCCGCGTTGGGCCAAACCCAGGAAGAAGTTGTTCTGCGATCTTGCTTGTGTTTCTCGATCGCGAGTTCGTGCTGCAGTGTCAGATCGATGTCGTCCCACCCGTTGATCAGCTTTGTTCGCCAGCTGTTGTCGAGTGAGAATGGGACTTTGGATCCACCGACGATGATGTGTCCGTGCTCCAGATGAATGTGTGCCGAACCACCGCCTTCGTTGAGTTCGCCCGTCAGGCGCTCAAGATCGGCTTCGGAAACGAGCGCTGGCAGCAGACCGTTGTTGACCGCATTGCTCGCAAAGATGTCGCCGAAGCTCGGTGCCACAACGGCCCGAAAACCTGCATCCACCAAAGCGTAGACCGCAGCTTCGCGCGAAGAGCCGCTGCCGAAATTCCGGCCTGCGATCAAGATACTGGCCTGCGGAAACTGATTCAGCGGGAAGTCCGGGCATTTCGATCCGCTCTCCAGATGCCGCAGGTCATGAAGGAGAAACTGTCCGTAGCCCTCTGACCTTGGCGTCGACATAAACCGGGCCGGGATGAGCTGATCCGTATCGATGTTGTGAACCGGCAAAGCCACCGCTTGCCCCTGATGTTCCGTCCAGCCAGCCATCAGACTGCCCTCCCCTTCAAGAGAGGGCGGACATCGGTGATGGTGCCGGTCACAGCGGCGGCTGCGACCATTGCCGGTGACATGAGATGCGTGCGGGCACCGGGGCCTTGACGACCGCGAAAGTTCCGGTTCGTCGACGATGCACAGCGCTTACCCGGCGCGACGATGTCGCCGTTCATGCCGACACACATCGAACAGCCGGACGCAGACCATTCCAGTCCGGCTTCCCGGAAAATCTGGTCCAGACCTTCTTGTTCTGCCTGGTGGCGGACAAGGGCCGAGCCCGGAGAAACCAGACCAGGCACCTTCGCAGAGCGTCCTGCAAGGACAGCTGCGGCCGCGCGGAGATCTTCGATCCGCCCGTTGGTACATGAACCGAGGAACACCTGATCGACCGGCGTGCCTTCGATCGGGCGCCCGGCGGCCAAGCCCATGTAGTCCAGCGCGTCGCGCGCAGCCTTTTGCTTTTCGTCTGACAAACGGGACGGATCAGGCAGAGTTGCGCTAACCGGCAAGGCTTGCTCAGGGCTCGTGCCCCAAGTGACTGTTGGAGCGATCTCTTCTGCGGCCAGGCTCACATCCTTGGCAAAGATCGCATCCTCGTCCGAGTGCAGTTTCTGCCACGTTTCCTGAGCTTTCTCAAAAGCTTCGCCGGCCGGCGCGAAGGGCCGTCCCCTGAGATAAGCAAAGGTGGTGTCATCGGGCGCAACCATGCCAAAGCGGCCGCCGCCTTCGATCGAAAGGTTGCAGAGAGTCATCCGCCCTTCCATAGACAGGCCCCGGATCGCGCTTCCGGCATATTCGATCGCGTGTCCCCGTGCGCCGTCGGACCCAAGTTTTGCAATCCAATTGAGCGCAATATCCTTGGCGCTGATGCCTTCGGCCAGTTTTCCGTCGACGACGATGCGCATGGCCGCTGGCTTTTTCTGCCAGACGGTTTGTGTCGCAAGAACATGAGCAACTTCGGTCGCCCCGATGCCAAAGGCGAGTGCACCAAACGCACCGTGGGTCGATGTGTGGCTGTCACCACAATTGACCAGCAGACCCGGCAAGGTCAGTCCCTGCTCGGGGCCCACGACATGCACGATGCCCTGCGCCGGATCCATCAGATCGAACAGACGCAAACCGTGCTGCGTTGCATTCGCGCGCAGCGTTTCAATCATGCGGCGTATTTTGGGATCCGCAATATGTTCCCGGTGGCGCGTCGGCGCATAGTGATCAACAACGGCAAAAGTCAATTCCGGTTCAGCGACAGCCGCACCACGTTCGGCGAGTTTGGCGAACGCATGATGGGACCCTTCATGCACAAGGTGCCGGTCCACCCACAATAGCGATGTCCCGTCTTCACGGGTCAGCACTTCGTGCGACGACCAAAGCTTGTCGAGAAGGGTCGCGGCCGCAGTCATGCACCCTCCTCGGGCGTCTTGCCAATCGCCGGCTCCCAATGGCGGGCATTCCCGTCTCCAACCCGGGTTAACGGCATCTCAAGCCGGAACATGTCCGGGCGGTAAAGACCGGCCAGATACTCCACACCGTTGCCATCAACGTCCTTGACCACACGGCGCAAGGACAGAAGCGCAGAGCCGACAGCGACTTCGAGAGCGTCGGCAACCTCCGGGCCGGCAAGGGTTGCGGAAACCGACTGATGAGCGTCTTTGATCTGGACACCGCCACGCTCCAGCAATTTGAAAAGCGGGGTCGTCGCCAGATCATTTTCTGAATAGTTGCGAGCGATTTCAGCCGGGACATAGGTTGTCAGGTGTGAAAAAGGTGTCTGGTTCGTGCTCCGGACACGGGTTGCGATCTGGACTTGTTCATCGCCCGGCAGCCCGAGAGCAGATGCCACGAAATCTGGCGCAACATCGTATGAAAAGGACAGAAGGCGCGCCGTTGTGCTTTGGCCCATTTCAACAAGTTGCGGCATCAGAGTCGCAAGGTTCATGGCGACCGGTTTGTCCAGTTGACCCGCTGTCGAGACCGTTGTCCCGCTGCCAGCACGCCGGATGATGAGGCCTGAGGCGGCCAACGCATCAAGCGCCCGGCGTACTGTCACACGCGATACGCCAAAGACCTCGGAGAGTTTCTGTTCGCCCGGGAGGGTTTGTCCGTCCTGAAACCTGCCATCGGAAATCTGATCACGGAGAGACAGGTAGACCTGCCGCGCCTTTGCGCCTTCCGGCAACACCGATTTCGCATGCTTGTTCACGTACGCAAGCCTCCGTGGGTAAAGCTCAATGGTATCGCTGGATACTAAAATATCAAGTTGCCGGTCCGATATTTTTTTCTTTTTTTGTATTAGATATTTTTTTAAGCTGTATTATGTGTAATACAAATTGCTGTAGGGAGGCAGTATGCCGATTGTCGAATTGCACGTATTGCAAGGCTACGAACCGCATGAAAAACTGCGGCTTCACGAGGCTCTGACCGACGCGGTGCGCCTTGTCGTGCCGGCTCCACCAGAAGCAATTACCGTTCTGATCCATGAATTAAAGGGCGAGGACTACTCTCGCGGCGGAATACACCGGCAGGGCGCTCCGGCTTTGCCTGACGCGGGCGATCTTGTCCGGGCGTACTTAAGCGCCATGGAGGCGAGGGACCTGGAGCGTGCGCAATCGATGCTCAGCACAGACTTCGTGATGGAGTTCCCGGGCACTGGCCCACTCCGGACGCTTGACGAACTGATCGCCTGGGCAAAGCCTCGCTACCGCTTCGTGAAGAAAACCTACGACGGCTTCGATGTCATGCAAAGCCGCGAAGCGGCCACAGTTGTTTATTGCCGCGGCACTCTTTCCGGCGAATGGCCGGATGGAGACAGCTTTGGCGGCATTCGTTTCATCGATCGGTTCGAAGTCGCCGCCGGCAAAATTACCCGCCAGGACGTTTGGAACGACATTGCAGAAGTAAAGGCCACCGCATGAGCGAGATCGACCCGATAACCTTGTCGGTTCTAGCCGGCCGCATGGAACAGATTGCGGACGAAATGGACGCAACGCTCTTCCGCGCAGCGTTCAATCCCATTATTGCCGAAGCGCATGATGCCAGCCACGGCCTTTATCACGCGGAAACCGGGGACACGTTGGTCCAGGGAAAATCCGGACTTCCGATTTTCGTCGGCGTGATGTCCTTTGCGGTCAAGGCCGTGATCGAAAAAGCCGCCGCCGATGGGGATTTGAAAGACGGCGACATCTTCATCTTCAATGACGCGCATATCGGCGGCACGCACCTGTCGGACATGCGTCTGGTCCGCCCGTATTTTCGCGATGGCAAACTGTTTTGCTACCTTGCCTCCGTCGGCCACTGGCACGATGTCGGCGGCGCCGTTCCGGGTAACTACAATCCAGCGGCAACGGAAGTCTTTCAGGAAGCGTTTGTTCTGCCCCCGGTCCGTTTGGCGCGTGCCGGTGTGGTCAATCAGGACATCATCGACATTCTCCTGCGCAACACCCGCCTGCCACAATCGGCAATGGGCGATCTCAATGGCCAGCTGGGCGCGCTCGATCTTGGCGTCAAACGCATGGACGAGTTGCTCGATGAATATGGAGCCGCGACCGTGAGCGGCGCTCTGGATGCCCTCGGACACCGCGCAGAAGCGCTGATGCGTTCAGAACTCACCGACCTCCCCGATGGCCGCTGGGAAGCGGAAGACTTTCTCGACAATGACGGCATCACGGATGAGCCGCTGGCAATCCGCGTCGCGCTGGAAATCAAGGGCGATGAACTGACCCTGGATTTCGCCGGTTCCGCGCCGCAATGCGCCGGCCCGGTCAACATTGCGCTGCCGACCACCGTCGCCACTGCCTATGTTGCGATCAAGCACATCTTCCCGGCCTTGCCCGCAAACGCCGGCGTGATGCGCCCAATCACGGTCAATGTGCCGGAAGGGTCGTTGTTGTCGGCTGAATTTCCGGCTCCAACCGGCGGCTATACCGAAACCATTCTCCGCATGATCGATGTGATCTTCTCAGCCTTTGCGAAGGCCGCACCGGACCGGGTTGTCGCGAACGCTTATGGGACGATCAACGCCCTGTCGATTGCAGGCAAGAAAAGCGACGGCAAGCCCTGGGTCATGTTCAGCTTTTATGGCGGCGGTCATGGCGGTTCGCTGGAAAGCGACGGCCTGAACCACGGCAATGCGCCAATTTCAACAGCGACCATTCCACCAATGGAAATTCTCGAGGCCGCCTATCCGGTCATGTTCCGCCAGTGGGCCCTGCGGCCAGACAGTGCCGGCGCAGGGGCCCATCGCGGTGGCATGGGCGCGATCTACGAGATCGAAGTCCTTGAAGAAAACGGCGCGGAGGCCTTCCTTTTCGGTGAACGCGGCCGGTTTGCGCCAAAAGGCATTGCGGATGGACACGACGGAGAGCTCAACCAATTCACCTATGAACAGGACGATGGTTGGAAAACACCTCCGCTTGCCTCAAAAATGCGCGGCATCAAGTTGCGCCAGGGCCAGGCTGTCCGCTTGAAAACACCCGGTGGCGGCGGATACGGCAAGGCAGAAAACCGTCAACCGGGCGACATCGCCCGTGACGTGGCACGTGGTCTGATCAGCTCAGATGCGGCCGACAAGGATTACGGTACGGCTTGGCGGGAGGTGTCCCAATGAGCGGACGGATGATTGGTGTTGATGTCGGCGGAACATTCACGGACGTCTTTGTTCTCAATGAAGCCGATGGCACGGCCGCCGTTGCAAAGGTTCCGACGACCCGCCCGGACCAATCCGGTGGTTTCCTCGATGGTATCGGCAAGCAGGTTGATGACCTGTCAACGATTTCAGTGGTTGTTCATGGCACCACGGCAGGGACCAATGCGCTTCTTGAACGCAAAGGCGCACCGACCGGGGTGATCTGCACGGAAGGTCTGCGGGACGTACTGGAGATGCGCCGCCGGGACCGGCCTCGCACTTGGGGACTTCGCGGGGACTTTGAACCGGTTGTCGACCGGCGCAACCGTCTTGAGGTGCCGGAACGAACCCTGGCAGATGGAACCATTCGTACCCCGGTCGATCTTGATGCCGTCCGCGCTGCCGCACAGCAGCTCCAGGCGCAAGGTTGCGAGGCCGTGGCGATCCTGTTCGCCAACTCCTATGCAAATCCGGACAATGAAAATGCGGCTGTTGCTGCAGTCCGGGAAATCTGGCCCAATGCCCATGTGTCCGCGTCCTCGGAAATCCTCCCTGAAATCCGCGAATTTGAGCGGTTTTCGACAACGGCACTGAACGCTTACCTGCAGCCGGAAGTGTCCGGATATCTTGGCCGCCTGGAACAGGCACTCAAGACCGGCGGGTTCGACGGCGAATTCATGATTGTTCAGTCTAACGGCGGGGTCATGGCCGTTGATACGGCCTGCAAGCTACCGGTGCGCACGGCGCTCTCCGGCCCGGCCGCGGGTGTGATCGCCGCAGGCTACATTGCCTCGTCGGCCGGGTTCGACAATGTCATCACCGGAGACATGGGCGGCACCAGCTTTGATGTGTCCCTGATTTCGGACGGCCAGTCGATGCTGTCGCCCCAGACCTCAATTGACTTCGGGATGGTGGTCCGCACGCCGATGATCGAGATCACCACGATCGGTGCTGGCGGCGGGTCCATTGCCTGGGTCGACAAGGGTGGTCTTTTGAACATCGGGCCGGAAAGCGCAGGTTCCAACCCTGGCCCCGTTGCCTACGGCCTTGGAAATGACCGGCCAACCGTCACGGACGCAAACGTTGTTCTTGGCCGTATTGATCCGGAAAGCCCGATTGGCGGCAAGCTGGACCGGCTGGACGTCGACGCGGCCGCCAAGGCGATCGACATTCATGTGGGAGAGCCACTTGGCCTCGACACCCTACAGGCGGCAGAGGCCATCATGCGGGTTGCCAATTCCCGTATGGCTGGAGCCATTCGCCTGGTCAGCATCGAGCGCGGCTTTGATCCGAAGAACTTTGCCTTCATGCCTTTTGGCGGTGGCGGCGCGCTTCATGCCGGAGCGATGCTTGCCGAGGTCGGCATCGCCAAGGCCATCGTGCCAAGGTATCCAGGCGTCACCTCGGCCATGGGCTGCGTCATTGCGGATATGCGCCAGGACTTCGTCCAGACCATCAATTCGCTGGTTGATGCCCTCGACGAAAAAGCGCTGGCGGACCACATGCAAACTCATGTTGATAGCGGCATGGCACTTTTGGATGCCGCACGCACAACCTTCGAAGCCCGCGACATCAGTTTTGAGCTGGACATGGCCTACATCGGTCAGACGCATACGGTCTCCGTACCGGTTGCAGTGACTGTGCGCGACGGCAAGGTGACAGCTCCGAGCAAGGCGGATATCGAAGCCGCTTTTGATGCGGCCTACAAATCCGCCTTCGGCCGCCTCCTGAACAACGGCGTGCGGCGGATCTTGAACTTGCGTACCGCTGTCACCGGAAAACGTCCGAAATTCGATCTGAAAACGCTTGCCCCTTCAGCTGGCGGCACGGCGGAACCCAAATCGACCCGCAAAGTGCATTTCGGGGATTCCTGGTACGAGACAGCGATCTACGACCGCCTTTCCCTGCCTGCAGGCACGCTGATCAATGGGCCGGCGATCCTGGTCCAGCCGGATACAACCGTTCTGGTTGAGCCCAATCTGCAAGCGCGTGTGGACGCTTTTGGCAACACCATTCTCGAGCCCTTGGAGAGCACGTCATGATTGATCTGAAAACGTGGGATCCAAAGCGAACGGCGATCCTGACCATTGATCTGCAGAATGACTTTCTACATCCCAAAGGCGCGTATGGGCGCGCCGGGCAATCGGCTGACAGCATCGCGGCGTTGCCGAACCGCATAGCGCCACTGGTGAAGACCTTACGAGCACGTGGAGGCCACTACATTTCGGCGCAATTCACACTGGTCCCGAATGCTTCCGGCGAGCCTTTGATTTCCCCACACCTGAAAGTCCTGCGGCCCTTCCTCGGCAAAGGCGATTTTGCACCGGGCAGCTTCGGTCATACGTTGGTCGATGAGCTCTTTCCAGCTGATTTCGTCGTTGAAAAGGTAGCCTATTCCGCCTTTTACCAGACACGACTGGAATACATCATGCGCGCTGTTGGCATCGACAAGCTGATCGTTGGCGGGATCGTCACCAACGGAGGTGTCGCGTCCACACTGCGCGACGCTCATCTGCGCGATATTGAAACCGTGCTTTTGACGGACGGCTCTGCTGCCTTCAAGAACGATGTGCACGAGGCAACCCTACTGTCTCTGGCCACCGTGACCCATCAGATGGCGTGTGCCGACCTGCTGGACACCATGACAACCGATTGGCCGGAGGTGGCGGCATGAGCCTCAAGAAACGCCTGCAGCAGAACGAGATTGTTATCGCCCCTGGTGTTTATGACGGCCTCACGGCTTCGCTTGCCGAAGCCGCCGGGTTTGAAGCCCTTTATTTGAGCGGTGCCGCGGTCGCCTACACCCGTTTGGGCCGCCCGGACATCGGCCTGTCCTCCTTTACAGAAATGGCCGACACGATGGCGTTGATTGCCGACCGCACCGATCTGCCGGTCATTATCGATGCCGATACCGGGTTCGGGAACGCGCTGAACGCTCAAAGAACCATGCGGCTTTATGAGCGCGCCGGGGCAACTGCGCTCCAGGTCGAGGACCAGACCTATCCGAAGCGCTGCGGGCATCTTGCCGACAAATCGCTGATCTCTGCTGCTGAGATGGCTGGGAAGGTTCGGGCCATGGCGGACGCACGAGCCTCAGAGGAAACCCTGATCATTGCGCGAACGGACGCCATTGCGGTGGAGGGATTTCAAGCTGCCATCGACCGAGCAGGAGCCTATCTGGAAGCAGGCGCAGACATTCTCTTCATCGAAGCACCCCAATCGCGCGAACAACTGACCGAAGTCGCAACTCAATTCTCAGGCCGGGTGCCGCTTCTGGCAAACATGGTGGAAGGCGGCGCAACCCCTATTTCCGGCGCTTCCGATCTGGAAGCTCAAGGCTTTTCCATCGTGATCTTTCCGGGTGGCATCGTGCGGGCCTTGGCCAAGACCGCACAAGAGTACTACGCCAGCCTACGTGCAAATGGCAGCAACCGGCCGTTCAAAGACCGGATGTTCGATTTCGACGGCCTGAATGGCGTGATCGGAACCGCGGATATGCTGGCGAAGGGTTCAAGCTATGACCCAAGTGACCGTTGAGGTTTCACCGGCGCCGGTCGCGTTTGATCTGGACTGTGAGACCCTGATCATTGGGGCCGGTGCAGCCGGTCTCGTTGCAGCACTGTCCGCTCAAGAGGCCGGCCAATCTGTTCTTGTGGTGGAGGCGGATCCCATCCCGCGCGGATCAACGGCGCTCTCCGCAGGGCTTATACCGGCAGCTGGCACCAGCATTCAAAAGGCAGCGGGTGTCGCAGACAGCGCAGACCTTTTTGCGCAAGACATTCAAGTTAAGGCAAAGCAGGAAAATGATCCGGCGCTGGTAGATCTCCTGACCCAACAGTCTGGCCCGGCCATAGACTGGCTGAGTGAAACGCACGGCCTGCCGTTTTCGGTCATAACCAACTTCGATTACCCCGGTCATTCCAGGCACAGAATGCATGGCCTCCCCACCCGGTCCGGCATTGAACTCATCGACAGCCTGCGCTCAACTTGCGAGACCCGAGGCATCGACATCATCTGTGAACGGCGCGCGGTGCAGCTTCATACGGATCAGGGTCGGATTACCGGTGTAACCGTTCAGCGCCCCGATGACGGGTTGGAGACCATCGGATGTGAAAAGCTAATACTGGCCTGCAACGGTTTCGGCGGAAACCGCGATCTTGTCAGCCAGTTCATGCCGGACATCGCCGACGGACTTTGGTTTGGTCACGACGGTAATCGCGGGGAAGCCATCCTCTGGGGCAAAGAGATCGGCGCGGACATGGCGCATCTTGGCGCGTACCAGGGTCACGGCAACGTTGCGCATCCGCACGGGATCCTGATCACATGGGCGGTGATCACAAGCGGCGGCGTCCAGGTGAACCGAGAAGCAGAGCGCTTTTGGGATGAATCTCAAGGTTACTCGGAAGCCGCCCGTGCGGTGCTCGCCCAACCAGGCGGGGAAGCCTTTACGATTTTTGACGGCCGGATTGCGAAGATCGCCCGCCAGTTTGAGGACTTCAAGAACGCCGAAGCGGTAGGCGCGATCAAAGTCAGCGAGACGCTCGAAGACCTTGCAGACCAGCTCGGCCTCCCGGCGGGAAATCTGACCGCCACAATCTCAAGCCTTCCAATGAATGAGACAGATGGCTTTAGCCGCCAGTTTGGCGACACACAGCTAGCCCCACCCTATTTCGGTGTCCGGGTAACGGGCGCCCTGTTTCACACACAGGGCGGCCTGCGAACCGATGAAAACGCACGTGTCCTAAAGACAGACGGAACACCGATACCCAATCTTCATGCTTGCGGCGGCGCAGCGTGCGGCGTTTCGGGCCGCGGTGACAGCGGGTATCTGTCCGGCAACGGACTCTTGAGTGCCGTAGTCCTCGGCCGGCTCGCCGGACAGGCGCCACTCGCCTAAGGCCGGGCTTCGCAATTCAGATACGGGCCGTCCAAGCGGCACTGGCGGAGACCACCATCCGCTCCATATAGCTGTCGTAACTGCTCTCCGGCTGATCCGGCGAATGACATGTACGTAGGAATCGGCAGACACCAGAAATGGATTTGGGACAACCCAGCTGATGATGGAGGCACTGAGACAAACATGCTCGGCTTGACCGGACCGGAAATTGGTCATTTGCTGTTGTCACTGGTCTTTGTTCTCATCGCCTTTGCCGCTTGGCGGAGTGTGAGCAAGGACAAGTAGACGTCGAAAGGCGGTCAAGATCCGCAGGACCTGTGATCGGACGAAACCTGCATGATTTCTTACATCACCAAGACGAGCTGGTCCGGAACTATCCTTTTTTTCCTTGCAAGCTTTCTGCTTGGCAGTCCGGACACCAAAGCCGAAGAACTGTCCGTTCAGCCCGCGAAGACGGTTTTGGAACGCGCGATATCATCCGTCTGTGCTGACACGCCTCCAACCGGTTTTTCAATTCAAAACGCAGTTCCGCAAAGCTGGCTGCTCAACGAAACGAGCCTCCCAGCCTCCGGCCCGCCGGCACGGCAGGACATCCGCCTGGTTTTGCCCGCTGGTGATGAGCTGACCGTTGAAATCCGCTTTGCAGGAGGATCTCCCCGCCAAATCAGAGCCACCTACTATCGGAACAAGGACAATGCGCTTCTTCCCAGCCTTCTTGCGATCGCAGATGGCAGCTGCGTGGTGCGATCGGCCCGCAAGATCCGCTACGAAGATGAGCCGTGGGTCCTCATGGATCAGCTCCAAGGCGACATGGAAACCCTTCGCTGGACAGAGACTCTTCAAGCCCCGTGGCCTGAGGGCACAGATCCAGGCGGTGCACGGGTGGCATTTGTTGATTCCGGACTTGCCTATGACCTCCCGCTGTTTCGCGATCGGTTGGCGCGCGACGATGGCGGCGCTCCGATAGGATACGACTTTTGGGATATGGACCCCTGGCCTTATGATGGCGACACCTCCAGGGGTGCGTTTCTCCCGGTGCGCCACGGCACAGCGGTCGCCTCCGTATTCGCCCGCGAAGCCCCAAATGCGGCTCTGGTGCCTTTCCGTTATCCGCGCCCGGATATGAGCCGGATGGCCGATATTGTTGCCCGTGCACTCGACGACGAGATCCGTATCCTTGCGATGCCACTCGGAAGTAAATCAGAGAAAGACTGGACGGACTTCGCCGAAGCACTCAAAGACCAGAACATCTTGGCCATCGTGTCAGCTGGCAACAATGGCCGCGATATCGATGCACAACCGGTCTATCCCGCGGCGCTCGATCTGGACAACATTCTGACGGTCACCTCGGCAGATGGCTTTGGCCGATTGGCGCCGGGGTCAAACTGGGGCAGAGCCAGCGTCGACCTGATGGTCCCTGCGGAAAACATCGCGGTGACCGATTTCCGGGGAGCTGCTGGCGTTACATCCGGCTCCAGCTATTCCGTCCCGCGCCTTGCCGCACTTGCCGCCCGGCTTCTGGAAAAAGACCCAGACCTGACCGCGCTGGAGCTTAAGGAGCTGATCACCGCGCGTGCCGTCGCCTCTCCCTTTGAAACGGAGAGCCGTGTGGCTGTCGGCTGGATCCCGGATCCGGACAAGGATTGATTTTCTTCGGCGATAACCTGCACTCGCTACATACCGACCAGGTGGATACTCAATAACGGTTTGCGCTAATGAAACGGCTTTGGGCTCAGAGACTGCCGCTTTTTTCTGCAGTTGCGGTCAGTTGGCAGCTGGCCCCGGTCCTTGTGCAATGCAAATCATCTCTGCCATAGTACAGGCCACCTCCTGCGCGACACGAGCACTCCATGGCCATTCATGCAAGTCTTTATCACCTAACCCACTATGCCTATGACCGGCCAGTGACACTTTCACCGCAGATTGTCAGGCTGAGACCGGCACCGCACAGCCGGACGCGGGTGATTTCGCACAGCCTGAAGGTTTCTCCGGGTGGCCATTTCGTCAATCATCAGCAAGACCCATACGGCAACTGGCTCGCCCGTTTCGTGTTCCCGGAACCGGTTCGGGAGTTCAAAATCGAAGTCGATCTTGTTGCGGACATGACCGTCTACAATCCGTTCGATTTTTTCGTTGAAGATCGCGCCGAGCATTGGCCATTCGAGTACGATGCGGACCTGAAAGACGATCTGGTCATCTATCGGACACCAGAGGCGGAAGGGCCGAAACTGGCAAAATTCATCGGGTCGATCGGTCTGGACGAAACCCGCACGGTCGATTTTCTTGTTGGCCTCAATTACAGGGTCTCGGAGGAAATCGACTATACAATCCGCTTGGAGCCAGGCGTTCAGACGCCTGAGGAGACCCTCACCAAAGGGTCCGGATCGTGCCGGGATTCAAGCTGGCTGCTTGTTCAGGTGCTCAGGCATCTCGGATTTGCCGCGCGGTTCGTCTCCGGCTACCTGATCCAGTTGAAACCGGATGTGAAGGCTCTGGATGGCCCCTCCGGCACAGACCATGACTTCACGGATCTCCATGCATGGGTGGAGGTGTATATTCCCGGCGCAGGATGGATCGGTCTTGATCCGACATCCGGCCTTTTGACCGGTGAGAGCCATATCCCGCTGGCGGCAACACCCCATTATAAGAACGCGGCTCCGATTTCCGGGTCGGCCACATCTGCCGAAACCGCCTTCAAGTTCGACATGAACATCGCCCGTGTTTCCGAGCATCCAAGAATTACAAAACCCTTTTCCGATGACGCCTGGGAGCGGCTTCTTCAAACTGGACGAAAAGTCGATGAGGCTCTCACTGCCGGAGATGTCCGGCTCACAATGGGCGGGGAGCCGACCTTTGTCTCGATTGATGACTTTGAAAGTTCAGAGTGGAACACCGCCGCCGTCGGACCGACAAAACGGGGGTTGGCCGATCAGTTGATCCGCCGCCTGCGCGAACGGTTTGCGCCCGGCGGGGTCCTGCACTACGGGCAGGGGAAATGGTATCCGGGCGAAACGCTACCACGCTGGACGTTTTCGCTGTTTTGGCGGACAGACGGCACGCAAATCTGGAAAAACCCGGACCTGATCGCGCTTGAGGACAGCAAGCCCGTCGAAGATCCATCCAAGGCGGGCGCGCTGCTCGAAGCGATTGCCGAACATCTCGACCTGCCGAAGGAACATGTTCAACCAGTCTTTGAAGATCCGGCCGAATGGATCGTGAAGGAAGCAAACCTTCCGGAGAATCTGTCGCCACAGAATCCAAAACTAAAAGATGCCGAAGAGCGGGCCCGGTTTGCACGCGTCTTTGGTCGTGGCCTTGAAACCGCGGTCGGATATGTGCTGCCGGTCCAGAGCTGGCAGAGCAAAAGCACAGGGCCAAAATGGCGGTCTGAACGCTGGCGGTCGCGCCGGGGCCACCTGTTCCTCGTTCCAGGTGACAGCCCTGCCGGTTTCCGGTTGCCGCTTGGATCTCTGCCCTATATCCGGCCTGTCGATTATCCCTACACGTACACGGCGGACCCTTCCCTGCAAACTGCTGCCCTGCCGGACTATCAGGATGAGCTCACGCAGAAACGCCGGCGTGCCATTCAGGAGGAAATTGACCGGCTCGCCGCAGAGGAGAAGGAAAAAGCTGAGCTTTTGCCGGAGACAAGTGCTGAGCATTCCCAACCGGTACAGACACAGCGGGAAACTGGAGATGTTCAAACTGTTGTCCCGCAAGGAGGGATCGATCCATCAGATGGGTCCGTCCGAACCGCACTTGCGATCGAACTGCGCGAGGGTCGGCTGTGCATCTTTATGCCACCCGTCGAACGTCTTGAAGAGTATCTCGAGCTTCTCGCCGCTGCAGAGCTGAGTGCAGAACAGCTCGGTCTCAAGGTTCATATTGAAGGATATGGACCGCCGAATGACCCAAGGCTCAACGTCGTCCGGGTCGCTCCGGACCCCGGCGTTCTGGAGGTCAACATTCATCCCGCTGCAAGCTGGGACGATTGTGTCGCGACGACGGAGGCGATCTACGAAGAGGCCCGACAATGCCGCTTGGGGGCGGACAAGTTCATGATTGATGGCCGGCACACGGGCACCGGCGGCGGAAATCATGTTGTCGTTGGCGGTGCGACGCTGGAAGACAGTCCTTTCTTGCGGCGCCCGGACCTCCTCAAGTCACTGATCTTGCTGTGGCAGCGGCACCCGTCATTGTCGTACCTGTTTTCCGGCCTGTTTATCGGCCCCACCAGCCAGGCTCCACGGATAGACGAAGCCCGCCACGACACTCTTTACGAGCTGGAAATCGCTTTGTCCCAAATTGCCGGACCGGGCACTGGAGATTACACGCCGCCCTGGCTTGTTGACCGCCTGCTCCGGAACATGATGACGGATGTCACCGGCAACACCCACCGGGCAGAAATCTGCATCGACAAGCTTTATTCCCCGGATGGCCCGACTGGCCGTTTGGGACTTGTGGAGTTCCGCGGTTTTGAAATGCCACCGCACCCGCGCATGAACCTTGCGCAGCAGCTGCTCTTGCGCGCCATCATTGCCCGGTGCTGGGCGAAACCGGTGACGGGCCAGCCGGTGCGCTGGGGCACGGTTCTTCATGATCGATACATGCTCCCGCATTTTGTCTGGCAGGATTTCCTCTCCGTTCTTGCGGATTTGAAAGACCATGGTTTCGAGCTCGACCCTGCCTGGTATGAAGCCCAAGCCGAGTTCCGCTTCCCGTTCTGTGGTGCGGTCGATGTCGAAGGTGTTCATCTGGAGATCCGGCAGGCCCTGGAACCGTGGCATGTCCTTGGCGAGACCGGAGCAATTGGCGGAACGGTCCGGTATACCGACAGCTCGGTGGAGCGCCTTCAAGTGCAGATGACGACCGCCTTTAAAGACCGGTATGCCATCATGTGCAACCAGCGCCCAATACCGATGACCGAAACCGGTACGGCGGGAACCAATGTTGGCGGTGTCCGTTTCAAAGCCTGGCAACCGGCCGAAGCCTTGCACCCCGTTCTGCCAGTCAACGCCCCTTTGACCTTCGACATCTATGACCGCTGGTCATCGCGGCCGGTCGGCGGGTGTGTCTATCATGTGGCGCATCCAGGCGGCCGAAACTACGACACGTTTCCCGTCAATGGCAACGAAGCGGAAGCACGCCGGCTGGCCCGGTTCGAAGGGTTTGGCCATTCCTCCGGGCAATACACCCCTATCTGGGAAACGCCGCATCCGGAGTTCCCAATGACGCTAGATCTGCGGCGGCAAGGCGGGTTGATATGACCACGCCCGCAAAAGAAACCCTTTCGGCAACAAACCCCTTGTTGCGGGATTATGCCCTCCAATCCGGCGTCGCTGACGAGCTGCTTGACCCCAATGGCGTGATGCGCCCGGTTTGGGGGCCATTCATTAAGCAACTGTCGCAACTGTCGCAGCCGGAGATCACGGCCTGTTTCGCCCGCGGAGATCAATACCTGCGGGATGCCGGAGTGTTTTTCCGCCAATACAGCACTGACCCCCACCAGGAACGCGACTGGCCCCTGAGCCATATTCCGGTGATCCTGCATGAAAGAGAATGGGCAGAGATCTGTGAAGGGCTGACGCAACGCGCTGAGCTCTTGGAGCGGGTGGTGGCCGATCTTTATGGCGACGCAACCCTGGTCCGCGATGGTCATTTGCCCGCAGAACTTGTCGCACAAAACCCGGAATGGCACCGGCCGCTCGTCGGATTGACACCGGCTTCAGGCCACCATCTCCATTTTCTGGCGTTCGAAATCGGCCGCAGCCCGGACGGCTCCTGGCTGGTGCTGGGCGACAGAACACAAGCCCCATCGGGCGCTGGTTTTGCGCTGGAAAACAGAATGGCGACGGTACGGGTGTTTCCCGAACCGTTTCCTCAGTCCAGGGTACAGCGGTTGGCAGGCTTTTTCCGCGCCTTTCGCGATGCCATGGATGACTTACCTTCGACTGAGGGGGGGCGCACTGCGATCCTGACGCCTGGCCCCGGCAACGATACTTACTTTGAACACACTTACATCGCGCGTTATCTCGGACTGACACTTCTGGAGGGCGCAGATCTGCTTGTGCAGGACGGCACGGTTCAAATGCGGACAGTATCCGGCCCTAAACCGGTCAGTGTTCTGTGGCGCCGGCTGGACGCGTCATACGCGGATCCGTTGGAACTTGATGAGACATCTCACCTTGGAACACCTGGACTAGTGGATGCGGTTCGCCACTCGAATGTGAATCTGGTCAACAGCCTCGGCTCCGGGATCCTTGAAACCAGAGCCTTGATGGCATTCCTGCCGCAGATCGCCGATGTGGTATTGGGTGAACATCTCAAAATCCCTAATCTGGCAACCTGGTGGTGCGGACAAGCCGCCGAGCGGGACCATGTGAAAGCTAACGCAGAAGAATTGTTCGTCGGGGAAGCTTTCAGCAGGGCCCTGCCCTTCGATATCGGCCGGACAGATGGTCCAAGACACGACCCAGCTCTGCAAACGCCCGAAGCCCTCTCGACCTGGATAGACACCGGCGCCGGCCAGCTTGTCGGACAAGAGGCCGTAACCCTATCGACCACACCGGTCTGGGATGGCGACAGGCTTGTCCCCCGCCCTATGAGCATCCGTGTCTTTGCTGCCCGCACGGCCGAGGGGTGGGTTTTCCTGCCCGGAGGCTATGCCCGTATCGGCCGCAGCGGCGATGCCACAGCCCTCTCCATGCAACAAGGCGGGTCTGTCGCAGACGTCTGGGTCATGAGAGACAGCGCTGTCCGGCAGGAAACGCTTTTCGATGCCAAAAACTTCCGGCGTCAAGGGCCGAGCGTCCTGCCCAGCCGGGCGGCGGACAATCTCTTTTGGCTCGGGCGCTACATAGAAAGAGCTGAAGGCGTGATCCGACTGCTGCGCGGCTATCACCTGCGGCTTGCTGAGGCAGGATATGACCAAGATCCGCGACTTGTTCAAATCGCAGAACAGCTTCGACTGCTGTCGCTCGATCCTGATGAGGCCGTCATCACCGCTCTGAACCCACCCTTGAGCGCTGCCCGGGTATCTGCGGGCAAAGTCCGCGACCGGTTTTCCATAGATGGTTGGGCGGCCCTCGCCGATCTCACCAACAGTTTGAAAGATCTGACTCCGGACCTTGCCCGTGGAGATGACACGGCGAGAGCACTTGGCATTCTTTTAAGAAAGATCACCGGCTTCAAAGGCCTTGTGCATGAAAACATGCACCGGACCTCCGGTTGGCGGTTCCTGACGCTCGGCCGGGCGATAGAACGCGCAGATGGGGCGGCCGGCGTATTGATGGCATTTGCAGGAGATGACGCCGGACCCGGTTTCCCGGATGTTGCCCTTGAGTATGCTGACAGCGTGATCACCCATCAGCGCCGTTATCGCATTGACCCAACAAACGAAACCGTCACCGACCTCTTGGCTCTCGATGCCAGCAATCCACGCGCAATACTCTTTCAGGTCACAGCCATGCGGCGGATTGCAGAGGACCTGCCGAATGCAAGGATTAGCGGCCGCGTGTCGCCCGTTCTCAGGGCGCTACTGCCACTTGAGGCGCAGCTGTCTGTCGCCTCACCATCAGAAATGAACGCACGGCGGCTAGAGCGCGTTCGCATTCGTCTGTCCGAAGTCTCGGACCGCCTGACCACCAATTATCTGATCTAGGATCGGAATGAAAACTGATGCGCTACGAAATTCGCCTGACTGTCGGATATGATTATGGGGCGCCATCTGAACACGCACGAACCCTTGTCCGGCTTTTGCCCTCCGACGTCCCGGGCAAACAGACCGTCCCCTCCAGATTGCTGACTATTGAGCCCAAGCCTCAAGAACGACACGATACCCGTGATTTTTTTGGCAATGTCATGACGGTCCTGGTGTTTCATGAGCCAATCGACAAGATCGAAGTGTCTCTCAAGGCGACTGTTGAACGGCTCCAACCTGCAGCCAGTCTCGATTTTTCGCCGGACCTCCAAACGCTTGAACAAGAGGTTTTGGCGAACCGGAACCTAACCGCCATCGCCCCGGCACACTATACGGGTATCTCTCCAAGAGTTCCGGCGGATCCAGCCATAACGGCATTTGCCAAATCTCATGCAAGCACTGGGCTTTCCACCATGAGCATCGTGAAAGCCATTGGCAAGGCGTTGCACGAAGAAATGCGTTTTGATCCGGAGGCAACAGAAGTGTCAACACCACCTGCAGAGGCGTTTTCACAACGCCATGGTGTGTGTCAGGACTTTTCCCATATCATGATTTCAGGCTTGCGATCGCTTGGTATCCCGGCCGGATATGTGTCCGGCTTCTTGAGGACATTGCCCCCAAAAGGTCAGCCGCGCCTCGAGGGCGCCGATGCCATGCATGCTTGGGTTTGTGCATGGTGTGGCATAGAGACCGGGTGGATTGAATACGATCCGACGAACGCATGCTTTGCAGGTTCGGACCATATCGTCGTTGCCTATGGCCGAGACTATTCGGATGTCGCCCCCGTCAAAGGCGTTTTGCGATCTTCCGGCGACCAAAGCAGCTTTCACGCTGTAGACGTTCGGCCACTATGATTCATTTTGGGTCTCGAACCAAAGCTAGGCCTTTATTCAGGTAGCTTTAATTTTGTGATCAGACTTTTACGCATTTGCCTTTTTGTTTGAGCTTTATTGCTTTTTGGTCGTCTGCCATGAGTTCGGAGCGCAGCTGTTTCAAGACGCGCATATCCCCGCTAAAGAGCGAGGTTTTGATTTTTTTTGTGTATTTGTTTTCGGGAGTAGGATTTGAATGTTTTCTGCCCCGTTGCGTC
>NZ_JAGHRJ010000013.1 GCF_017743865.1 Labrenzia sp. R4_2 | reverse complement strand
GCCGACAAGGACTTCAACCTGCCGCAACTTCGAGACAATTTCTTCTGGCTTGTGACGTTTCGTAGCCATTTTGATCCTCCGTTTTCCTAAACATAACGGCGGACCACTTCAAAGGGGGAGGATCACGTCGACACCACCATCGTCATTCCGAACCGGGCGGTGGTCTGGTGTGTGTCGACAAGGACAACAACGGCCATCACTGGAGCGGCGTCCTATGACTGCGGGATCTCAGGTGAGACTTCCAAGTTCGGCGGGTCGCTCGGGATTGCGGAAGGCTCCACCAATGCCGGGGTGATCGGGCCGCAAGCGTTTTACTCAGACACGAATGTCCGGCTGACTGCGGATGGAGGCAGCTTTACGGCCGGGGCTGTGAAAGTGGCGCTGCATTATCTGCTGCCGGTGGTGCCACAGAATTAGGAACATCAGTCTTGGCCAACTACGGTCATTCATGGGAACCGCAGCAAATGGCCGGGAGGGCCCATTGTAATCGACGCTACGCGCTAAACGAATGTCTGTTTCTGTAACTCCAACCGAGAAAAGGATCGGTCCCAAAAACTGCGATTATGGCAGTCCTACGATTTCCACTTAGGGTACAAAATCTTCAATAATTTTATAGGCCAAAAGGATTTTTGTCGATTTCGGACCTGACGATAATCGGTGCCAAGGGTAGATTGTCTGCGATATTCAGATAGGAGCTGCGCTTCTGGCTGACGACGTGTGAAACACCATTCCCCATGGCCATACGTGTTTAAGAAGTGCTCTTCGTAAGCGGTCTGCATCTTGTCAACATCGGCGATACTAACTGAATTAAAGATCGACCAAGCTTGACCAGACTGTACTGATCTCGAATTAAGCAACTCTCCGGCCCGCCGCAATGCCATTGCAATCTGCCATGCATATGGCTGATAGGCTTGGTGTACTATTTCGCTGCTCCAATCGTAAAGATGACGCAGTTCCTTTATCGAGAAGTCATCAGCGTTAAAAAACTGATTGTTCTTAGTGATGAAGTCGTGATGAAATCCATGTCTCAGCTTGGGTGGTTTGCAGTTTCGATCGTATGGATAAACACCAATTAAACGCTCAAAACGAAGCTCCATGGCTTGTCGCAAAACAAATAGTGATGCGATCTGTGCAGTCTTGTGGTTGAAGCAAACTCCAGTACCCTTGCGCGTCGACTGATAGGCTAATCCTTGGGCGAGTTGGAATACCTCCCAACTAGTGACATCACTGTTCTGGCCACCTTCGAAGAACCTCCAATCATTGTCCTTTCTTTGTAAGAAAGACAGAATGTCTCTAAGGTCGAAAAGGTAGTCATTGATGATTTCGGCGAATTGGAAAAGAACATCGCTTGTGATGTTTCCGTTTGCCGAAGCACGCATTTTCCCTTCGAGACGTCCCAATTCCTCCGATGCCACACGCAATTGGTAGCGAAAATATGGGACGGCATCTCGATCTTTTTTGAACATAGGATTTCGCCGAAACACCTGTTCTGCAAGACGATCCTGAGTGATCTCCTTGCCCTTGTTGTGTCGAGCATCCAATGATCGAATGTCGCTGATGAATGTTGTGAAAGTGTTTTCTGCTTCGGTGTCAGTGGGTAGGGAAGCACCATCACTAAGTCTTAAAAAATTAAGGAGCTTTTCGGCCGCAGTTTTTTTGATTGTTGCTTTCATTTTTACAATACCGTGCGTCTAAATTCGTTTCACAAGAAAAACCTCGATCGAAAAAACAATAGGCTTTTCTTAAATAGTTATAATAAAATCATCTTTTGAACCTTGAAATAAAACGGCATCCTCGGCGTTTATTAACTAGCAACTTTTGTCTCTTGAAGTTTGTATCAGTGTCAAGACTCGTTTCTATTTCAGTCATTGATCCGAGGGCAAGGAATTCACGCTTTGTCCGCTGAGCGGACCTTGGACCTGAGCGGTGTGAAGTCACAATTCCCGCCCTTATCAGGCTCTAAAATGGCGATTTAAGGTGGTATAAAGGGCCTTACAGCCGTTTTCAAAGACACCATTGTATCTTTGCTGAAGCCTGAAAATGGGTGGTGGGAGGGTCATTTCACCGCCCAGCGCGCCTAAGACCACGTAAAAACCGAAAATTCCAGATCGCCGTGTCAAAAATTCCAGTTTTGGGTGGCGAGCTACATTCCCGAAGGGCTCACCGAGAGAATATGTTGGAGAAAAGTGGTGGGCCCGGAGGGACTCGAACCCCCAACCAATCCGTTATGAGCGGACGGCTCTAACCAGTTGAGCTACAGGCCCACGGCGGCAGCCAAACATGATTTGACGCACGCCCTGATTTGCTACCTACACGAAAGGCCCCGGCCTCTCAAGCGGTTTCCAGCCTCCTCAACAAGGCAGTTTTTGCGTTACCCAAAGCGCAGCGTCTTTGCACCTGTACCCGCACACTCATCAGGCAAAAACTTCATTCTGAAAGCGCAGCACGGCGGTTCAACGGCCGCTCTTCAAACAGGAAAGGCCGCACCGGCAGAAAACCGTCGCGGCCCTTACGAATTTGCCCCCAGGAAGTTACTCGCCAGCAGCGGGTGCGGCGCCGTTCTGTTTCTTGTTTAGCATGTCCCAGTTCTTATAGAAAACCCGGTTGATGCCGGACAGCAGCACATTGAAGATCTTCACGCAGACATTTTGAAGACCGGTGAACGCGCTCGGGCGCAGGACATCAACAAACACGCAGGCGCGCAGGCCGTCTTCGCCATTCACCGAGCGATGTTGGATCGTGTCGTCGAAGATGAACAGCGGATCGTCGTGCCAGAAATGCTTCTCGCCGTTCACCTCGATGAACACCTCATCGCTCTGGCGGGTGGTCATGTTGTAGAGGAGACGGATGGTCAGGCGGAGCGGGCCGAAATGGAGGGACGTCTTCTCCTGACCATTGAACAGGGATACACCGATCGTCTTGATGTATTTGAAGTCGCGATTGAACTCAGGGATCGACTGATCGCCCTGTTCGTCATACCAGCGATAAAAAACCATGCCGCGGCGCTTGTCGCCCATGCGGGCCTTCAGGTCGGTGAGGATTTCATCCTGACGATCCTTGAAGACCTGAAGCATCTCTTCGATTTCAGCGCGCTCCTCATCCGGAAACTCGCTCAGCTGCATGCGGTAATGATGACGCTTGGAGATCAGATCAAACAGCAGGTTCACAGGTGACAGCACCCAGGTCAGAAGACCGTTGCCGGAGAAATACTTGGCGATCAGTGCACTGTCGAACCGCTTGTGGCGGGCAAAGTCGATCAAGCCGCACACAATGAAGATGCCCGCAATCCACGGCACGAGCCAAAACAAAATGGCCAGTGGAATGATCACACGCAACAAGCGGCGAACAGCTTTGGAATTCATCGACGACCTCTTGATATTGCGCCTCCGGAAACGGGAAGCAAAAAGCGCCGCACAATGTCACGTCCGGACTGCGCGCGCAAGGACGGGAAACTGCTCATTCCCGCGGTTTGGTCCTCTCCCGAAGACATCTATTTTCGCCGATACGAACCGGACTTTCAATGGCCCTCCGCGCGAGGTACGGTCGGGCGAAAGAATCTGCAATGCCAATCAGTTTGGCGGGACCTTCGCATGCGCTCACCCCTGTTGACCCTGACCCTCACCGTCTTCCTGATTTCCATGGTTGGCTGGCTTTTGGTGGTCGGGCGGTCCCTGCTTCTGCCGTTCATCATCGCAATCATCGTCTGGTACATGATCAACGCGCTGTCGAACGTTTACCGGCGGATCGGCTACGGGAATTTTCATCTGCCCGGGCTTGTGGCGTTTCCCCTTGCCCTTCTGACAATCTTCAGCGTCAGCACATTTGTTCTGGACATTGTCGCCGTCAACCTTACCCAGCTCGCCCAGGATGCACCAACCTATCAACGACGGCTGGAAGAGCTGTTCACGCAGGCAGCGGATCTGTTCCATCTCAACGACCCGGTGGAACTGCGGGACCTTTTCCCAGATTCCGTGGTGCCAAGGATGGTGACGGCGGGAGCAAGTGTGGTGACCGCGATTGCGGGATCTGCCAGCCTTGTCTTCATCTATGTACTGTTCCTGCTGCTTGAGCAGTCCACCTTCGACCGGAAGTTCGAGAAGCTTTTTGCGACACCGGAGCGGGCGAAAGCCGCCTTTGCGATCCGCGCGGAAATCAATTCCTCCCTGATGCATTATTTCACCATCAAAACCGCTGTGTCAGTCGCAACGGGCGTCCTCACAAGCCTTGTCTTAATTGCAATCGGCCTGCCCTATGCGGCCCTCTTCGGGTTCATCGCCTTTGTCCTGAATTACATCCCGACGATCGGGTCTTTGATCGGCGTGATTTTCCCGAGCCTTCTGGCGATCGTCTATTACGACACCCTTGGTCCCTTCTTGATTATCGCGACGGGCCTTGGACTGATCCAGTTTTCCATTGGCAATCTGATCGAACCGCGGCTGATGGGGGCAAACCTGAACCTCTCTGGATTGGTAATCATGTTATCTCTGGCGCTTTGGGGCGCGATCTGGGGTGTGGTCGGGATGGTGCTGTGTGTGCCGTTAACGGTGATGATCGTGATCGTCTGTTCCAAAATCGAGGCAGCAAGGCCTGTAGCAGTTCTGCTTTCCGAAAACGGCGAGATCGGCGACCTGCCTGCCGCCACTCAGCCGGGCAGCTGATCCCTTGTTCAAAGGGCCGGACTAGATGAATGCAAGCTGAACCAAGTGGCCTTACCCCTGCCCCATTGGCGGTTCACCTCTGCAACAGTTTTTGAATATCGTTCAAAGGAATAAGACCCATGCAGCAGTTCATTCAGTCAAGCATTGGCAAGCTGCCAAAAGTTTCAAGAAATGCCTTCATCGCCGCCGCATTCACAGTGTCATCACTCGCCGCCGCTCCTGGCTATGCCGACGAGACCGCTGCCCTCACCGGGACAATCACAATGGACGGCCGCGGAACAGTCTCTGTCGCCCCGGACATGGCGGTGATCACCGCACGGGTGGTCACAATCTCAAAGACGGCAGCTGATGCTCTGTCCGGAAACACTGCCGATCTCGCCAAGGTGATCGAGAAGATCAAAGCCGCCGGGATTGAGGCCAAGGACATTCAGACAAGCGGCTTTGCGATCTATCCGCGATATGAGCGCATCACGGACAACTCGAACCGCCAGCCGGACATTACCGGTTATGAGGTCCGCAACGGCGTGGAAATCAACGTGCGAGACCTGACCAAACTGGGCGACCTTCTGACAGGTGTCGTCGAAAGCGGCGCGAACTCGGTGGATGGCATCCGCTTCCAGGTGAGCGACCCGGACGAGAAACTCGATGAAGCTCGCAAGCGCGCGGTCCAGGAAGCAAAACACAAAGCAAGCATTTTTGCAGAAGCGGCCGGTGTTGAGCTCGGCGGCATTGTCTCGATTTCAGAAACCGGGATTCAGATGCCCAGGCCGGTCATGATGCGCGCAGAAGGCATGATGATGGCAAAGGCCGATGCTGTTCCGATTGAGGCAGGGGAAGAAACCATTTCTGCCTCGGTCACCATTCAATGGCAGATTGCGAACTAGTCAACACCATCAATCGCAGGGGCGTTCATTGCCCTTGCGCCATTTTATGGCATTGGTGTCACTGAGGTTCAGCCGGTGGTATCGAGAGCGTCGTTTTTGGCGGAAAAGCCGTCTTCCGGATCGTATATGAGCGGAATGCCCAGCTTTTGACTCCACTCTTCTGCCACCTTGTGAAGTTCGCCGCTCTTCTTCAGCTCATCAAAAGCGTTTTCCCACTTTTGCAGAAGTTGCGGGTCAGTGCCGTTCGAAACCATGAGATAAGACGGTGAACGTCTATGGATGAAAACAGGTTCCACGGAGGATTGCTCCGCATCGATGTTTTCAAGAACCACCGACGCCTGCAATTGTGATGTGATCCACACATCAACCCTGCCAGCCAGAAGCATCCGGGCACATGTTTCCTGATCATCCGCTTCGACTGTGTCGATGCCCGCTTCCTGAAGCAATTTGACCTGCCAGGATCCTCGAACCCCAACTGCGGTCAAACCTTGCGAACGGGCGTCCTCAAGACTCTCGATCTCGATACCGGAATCATTCTTGGCAAGCAGCCCATGTGTCCACATGACGGCCGGTGCGATGAACGTGAATCCCATCTCTTCCCGTTCCGGGGTCTTGGCTGCTGTGAACAATAAAATGTTCGGCTCGGACTGCGCGATTTTGTAACCCCGCGCCCAAGGGATCACTTCGATCGGCGTCGACAGACCGAGCTTCTCTTTTATGGCTTCGATGATTGCGACGGTGAGACCCGTTGGCTGTCCTTCCTCATCCAAGTAGTTGGATGGCGGCCACGGCGACGTCACAAGCCTCAGTTCCTGAGAGATTGCTGGTGATCCCATCAATAAAACGCCGATCCACAGGCCAAGCAGCGCGAGGATAAATGTATTGGCACTCAAAGATTTCTTGGCATCTCTCGCCATCTTTTTCTCGTTTCGCCCGCCCTCAGCCGTTCACCGCAAACAAACACGGCGCAAGTCTCCGACAAGTGTCGGGCCAATCGCTCAATAAAGGGTTTAAATCCGGCACACGTGTTGGTGATCAATGGCGGCTGGCTGAACGTCCAGATCCGTTGATGGGTTTTGTTCCGCTGCCCATACCGAAGCCGCCTCTGCCATCAGACAAACACCAGGCGAAAAACATGGTCTTTTTTGACGATATGCTCTGCTGGTTTTTTAAATTTGGCCAGAAGAACAACGCACCCCAATGCTGTTCGCATTGGGGCGCGATTAATCGAAGCCCTGTCGGGCTTACTTGTACTTCGCCGTGATCGTGTCGAATTCGCCGGAGTTTTTCATCGCCTGCATTTGCTCGCTGAAGGCCGTTACGAACTCTTCCGGCACACTCTTCTTGCTGAACATGATGTAAGATGCATCGGAAGAGATGATGACATTTGACGCGACGACTTTATCACCGAACCCCAACCGCTTGATATCCTCCGACACCACGAACACTTCGCCCAATGTCGCATCGATGCGTCCAGCGGCAAGCTTCTTCAGATTGGATTCCTGGCTGTCGGTATCATCGATCTGACTGGCATATTTGTCCTTTAGGTCATTGAAGTCTCCGCCATAGGCATATTCGCGGATGGTCCCGAGCTTGCCGCCCTTTTCGAAGAAATCAGCCAGAGAGCTGTACTCCCCTTCTTTGCCAGCGGGCACGAACAGGACCTCCTGTGCATCAACATAGGGACTGCTGAAATGCGCGAAGGCCTCGCGCTCTTCCGTCTTGGAAACCGGGGAGGCAATATCGACATTGCCGTCTTCCAGCCCTTTCAGATGCCGGGCCCAAGGGAGCGCCTGGGTTTCCAATCCGCATCCGAGCTTGTCGAGCACAACGGCGATGACTTCAAAGTCCATTCCGCTGACTTCGTTGCCCTCGACCTTCTGATACGGCCGGTAATCACTGGCGCCTGCGATCAAAGTCCCGCCACGGGGGCATTCTGTCGCGGACGCCTGCCCTGCCAGCATACAAACGGCGACACCGGCCCCGGCAACCATTTTCCAATTGATCATCTTCATAATCCTCCAACTCTTCATGGAGGCGGAAATTCCGCATTGGAACTGCCTCAGCATGGATAGAGGAACGATAAAGGCAAACAATGATCACAGTATTAAATAGAATAAACACAAGAAATGTAATTATTACATTAGAATATATTACAATCGAATTATCATTAGTGTTTGAAATTTGAATTATCGTACGTATTCAAAACACCAAAAACACCAACTTTCTCGGTCACTCCTTTCAATTCTGCGGAACCCAATTTTTCCACCTCCACATTGAGCCGGCCTGCCACATCTTCCGAAAACAAAACCGGCCGATCCCATTGCCGACACAATCCTTCCAGACGAGATGCCAGATTTACGGCGGAACCGAGTACCGTAAAGTCTATCCGGCGTGATGATCCGATATTGCCGTAAAGAACTTCCCCAAAATGCAGACCGATGCCGAAAGTGAGATCAAGTGGCGGCTCTGCCTCCTGTGCGCACTGCAGCGCGGTTTGAGCCGCTTCCAGAGCGTTCGCGCATACGGCGCGATCGTCGGTTTGACCATCCTCAGTCGGAAAGATCGCAAGCACACCGTCTCCGATAAACTTTAGGATTTCGCCCCCCTTGCCTTCCACTGCCTCGGCAATGATTTCAAAGTACCGGTTGGCGCGGCCCAACGCATCTTCCGCGGACAGACGCATGTTCAAACCGGTCCAATCCCGGATGTCACTGACCATAATGGCGGCATGAATGCGCTCGATATCGCCCCGCCTTATCCGGCCATCGAGCACCATTTGACCGGTGCGCCGCCCGAGATACGCTTCCGCAATGGCTGCCGAGGTATCGCGGAACCGATAGACCTCGACGATCGGGGCCAAAGCCGCCCCGATCCTAGTAAAGGCCACAACATCGGCGTCCGACAGACCGCCGCTGCAATCGGTGGTCACGACGAAAATCGCGCCCCTATCGTCAGAAAAGCGCAGCGGCAGTGCAAGGTAATCCGTCGCACCGCGGGCTTTCAGCTCATGCAAGACGTTATGGTCCTGATCTCCGAGTTCATTGCTCAAACGCCGCCGATACGGTGTTCGTGTCTGTGAAACTATTTGCATGGGACTGCCGATGTAGGCGGGTCGTTGCTCAAGACCGTGGGCGGACTCGACCCGCCGTGATCCGCCGGGTTCACGTTCCCAAGCCGAACCGACAGCGGTTGTGAGTGGATGCAGGGTGCGCATCACCAGCCGCAGCCGCCAGACCGGCGCCCCCGATTCCAGGAGCTGGCCACCCAAACTCTGAAGCAAGCTGTGCAGGTCCTTTTCGAAACGCCCCTGCTCCAGCAGCCAGTCCCGGATCTCGCGCGGGTCCCATGTCAATTTACCAGCTTCGTCTGCCGTATTACCCACAAAAGGACCTCCCCAATCTTTGAGCCTGCGCGGCTTACGAGTAAGACTGCATCATAGCCAGGATCTCCCGCGGTCAATCACTGACATTTGTCGATGGTTGCTCTTGGCAGTTGCTGGAGCGGCCAAACGTCAGAACCGCCGATGCCAAACCTGCATGGGTTTGTCGGTTTCTTCACTTTCACCGACGTCTTGCCATGGGAAGGCTACCATCACGCCCTCCAGCTTTGCATAACCGCGCTTCGTCCAGAACGGATCCAGCGCCCGGTAGTCCGCCGGTTTCATCGGATGATCATCCGGACGCACGACTGCACAAAAGACAGCCTCATCAAAACCCAGCTCCTTTGCGTGGGCTTCGCGCTCATCAAAGAAGAGATGACCAATTCCTCGCCCGCGATACGCTGGGTCCAGGACCGATTCAGCCATGTAAAACAACTTGTCCGGATCAAAGCCCTTTGCGCGCAACGGGGCCTGGAAAGCCTCGTATTCTCCGCCAAGCGGCTCTCCTGTCGCCGCCCCGACCAAGCGGTCGCCATCATAGGCGCCAACAATCACTGCGCCTTCCGTCTCCGCATACCGACCCAAATACTTTTCTTCATAGTCCAGCGACCCCTCATAAAGATACGGCCAGGCCCGAAAAACCGATATGCGCAGCTGAGCCAACGCACCCAAAGTTTTTTTCAGTTCTTCGCCAGTTAATCGCCGGATCTCAATTGCCATTGCTAACGCCCTCAAATCGCGGAATGTTTTTTCACCGATCCGTTCTATCGTAGTGCATCACATAGCAGAGCTGCACAATCCGCAGCAATTTTTTGCGATCACCCCATTGAGATTCAAAGACAATATCTGTAAGGAGAGCGCTCCGGAAATAAGGGCCAAGGCCCTCCACCGGGGACATCTGCTGGTTTGGGAGAGCGATTATGAAAAGCAACGCCCTCTTCGAACTGGGGATGGACTTGGAGGCTCGCGTAGCAGAAGACGCAATCAGCGTTGCCGAGCCAAGAAGCACCACCCAGAAGGAAGAAAACGTTTCGACCGCGGCCTCTGTGTATTCAGACGACCGCCTGGATCACTTCATTGAAAAAGAAGGGGTCCACTGCGCTGGTGCGCATTTGATTATCGACCTTTACGATGCTGAACGCATTGATGATCTCGCCTATATGGAAGAGACCATGCGCGCGTGTGTCGAAGAGGCCGGAGCAACCTTGTTGCACATTCACCTGCACCCCTTCGAGCCGACCGGTGTGTCAGGCGTTGCGGTGCTGGCGGAAAGTCACATCTCTGTCCACACTTGGCCGGAAGCTGGCTATGCCGCCTTTGACGTCTTCATGTGCGGCGACGCGCAACCAGAAAAGTGCGTCGAAGTGCTGCGCAAGGCTTTCAAGCCGGGCAAGACTGCTGTTTCCGAGCTGCTGCGCGGGCGTGAAGTGGCGAACCAGCTGTCAAAACCGCATGCTCTGGATGCGGCAGAATGAGCAACGGTCTGGTCTTCAACGAAACGCTCCATCCGGGCGTTCAAGTCAGCTATACCTGCGACGAGATCCTCTATCAGGAAAAGACAGAGCACCAGGATCTGGTGCTCTTTTCCAATCCTGTGTTTGGAAAGATCCTGATGCTCGACGGGGTGACCCAAGTCACCACACGGGACGAATTCATCTACCATGAGATGATGTCCCATGTGCCGATCATCGCCCACGGCGCGGCAAAGTCTGTTCTGATCGTTGGCGGCGGTGATTGCGGCTTGGCCGAAGAAGTTCTGAAGCACGCAAGCGTGGAAAGCCTCGTTCAGGTCGAGATCGACAAGTCGGTCGTCGATTTTTCCAAAGAGCATTTCGCCGACTTCAACACGGGTGTTCTGGAAAATCCGCGGTTTGAGCTGGTGATTGAAGACGGTCTGAAATTTGCCGCTGAAACAGACCGGCGCTTTGATGTTGTGATTGTTGACAGTACCGACCCGCACGGCCCGGGCGCAGTGCTCTTCTCAGAAGAGTTCTATCGCGACATCCACCGCATTCTGACACCTGGCGGGGTCCTGGTGACACAAAATGGCGTGCCGTTTTTGCAACGAGACGAACTTGTCACCAGTGTCGAGCGGTTCTCCCGCATCTTCAAAGACGCTGCCGCTTACATTGCGGCTATCCCAACCTATTTCGGCGGTCACATGACCCTCGGATGGGCAAGCGACAACGCGGACCTGCGCAAACAAGCAGCTTCGATCCTTGAGGAGCGTTTCAAGGCTGCGGGTTTCGACACCCGGTACTACACGCCCGATGTCCATGCCGCTTCTTTCGCACTTCCGAAGTTTATCCTCGACGCAGTGGAAGAAGGGCGGGCAAAAGCTTAAGTCGGCCCTATTTGTTGCGCTGATATTCAAAAAAAAGCGGGCTTCAAGCCCGCTTTTTTTGCTTTGCAGCCGGAAATCTCTCCACATAACAAGACGTTCACGGATTGGACATGCGCTTCTCATCTTTGCTCAACACCTAACAAGAAACGGCACATCCGCCGTGACCTTGAAAGGGAGTGATAGAGATGAGCAAGAAACACATCCAACCCAACGCCCAGGATCTGATGATCCAGGCAATGAACAACCAGCAGACTTGGTTCAAGTCGCTGTTTTCAGACCATCCAAAGGGCAGAAACCGGCCAGAAAAGGCAACTGCAGAACGCTATCTGTTGCACTCCGGACATCTGCTTTAAGGGCTGAAACACATACCGGGCAGAGCATTTGATACTCTCCCGGTTTGTTTTATTGAGTGCTCGCGCCTTTAAACAGACAATCAATCCCTGGCTTCCAGCCAGATACGGGCCGTGTCCATGTCGCTCGATTGCAACCCATCTGCGAGTTTTTGCCCGAGAACGGCCCCGAACTTGTAGCCGTGCCCGGAGCATGCGGAGACGACCGTCACTTTGCTCTCTGTCGTGCAGAAGAAATGCTCGTCCGAGGTAAAGGTGTAGGCGCAGGTCACAACATCATCGACCTTGTAGTCCTTGATCCGGCCGAACGGCGGCGAGAAGTAGTCTCGCAAAGTTTCTCCTTCACCGGCCTTGGCAACCCGGTCCTGATCGGGTTCTGCGGTGTATTTGTGAATACCTGCTCCGAATTTGAGCCCCGTTCCCGGGACCGGCGGGAGAACATAGCCGTCGATCGTTCCACCGGGATCGAGGATCGCGGGACCGGCAGCCCACGCCGCCTTTAAGTCTTCTGGCGGCGTGAGATACACAACTGCCGTCCGATAGGTAGTCAGGCTTGTTTTGAACTTTGGAAACAGGCCGAGCGTCCAGGCTCCGGCCGTGACAATCACATGATCTGCGCGAAGGACAGATCCATCGGCGACCGTCACTGATCCAGCGTCCGGATCGACCGATATAACTCGCGTGTTCTCGCGGATGTCAGCTCCTTTTTCCTGGAGCCAATCCCGCAGATCACTGGCAATTTTCTGGCACAGCAGAACACCGCCCTCGTCGCTATAAGCGCCCCAGCGGATCGTATCTGCATCAATGAACGGAAAGCGTGCGGCAGTCTCCGTGGCACTCATGTCATCAAAGGGGTAATCGCCGTCGATCAGACCCGTGCGGTACTCATCGCCGCCGTCCCCTTCGACCTGGGAAAGCAGCAGAAAGCCGGTCTCGACCAGGTGCTTCTGACCGATGTCGGCCCACATTTCATCCCAAGCAGCATAGGCATCGCCGATACGGCGCTGATAGCCGCCATGTCCACCATAAGCGCGGCGGATGATCCTGTGCTGATCGCCGGAAGCCGACAAGGGATTGGGGATTGGGCCCTGTTCAACCAGCGTGACGGACACGCCGCGTTTGGTGAGGGCCCAGGCGGTAGACAGACCGGATATTCCGGCCCCGACAATAATGACAGACATGAAGACTTCCCAAGATATGCGGCGCGCAGGTTAGCTGGCCATACGCCAAGCGCAATATGTGATTTTCCGGAATTCGTGCATGCCGCATATGTGTTTGTGATTGCCGCCGTGACAAAAGCCTCTACTTTGCCACGCGGACACACTGCAGCACCTCCATTTTGGCGAGAGGAGATCGCACCTTGCTGGAAATTGAAAAGAGCGAACCGGAGACCTTGGCACACCGCCGGCTGTCGGATTATCCCGACTGGGGCTACCTCCTCCGGGAATATTATGAGGTCTATCGCTTTTTGTCCTCCGGCGGCAGTGACCGCATCCGGGCGCACCAGCGTGCTGTCCGCGAGTCGATTTCCCGCGTCATAAAATCGAATGCCGAACTTCGTTTCGATGCCCCGGCCCAAAAACCGGTGACTGCCCATCTGAAACGGGCTTTGGACGAAGGACGCCTGGAACGCACAGCCACTTTGATCCGTTCCATTGAATCCGTGCAGGATCAGCTGACGTGGCAATACGGCTATGAGAAGGTCCCGCGCGGGCTCGACAAGAAATACGCTTATGCCGAACTTTGCGGTCCCAACGGCCCAATCCTGACGACTGAGGTGATCCTGGGGCTGGTTCTCTTTGCCCCGAATTGCACCTATCCGGCGCATTCACATGACGGTATTTCGGAAAGTTACATTTGCCTTTCAGGCGCCGTTTCTGAAAACCATCAGGGCGTTTATGCGCCTGGATCCATGATCTTCAACCCGCCGGAACATGCGCACCGCATAACGGTATCCAAAACAGAACCGGCCCTGTTGGCCTACGCATGGACCGGCCCGCAGGACAAGCTGGCAGGTCAGAAAATGGTTTTCAGCCGGAAGCGCAGCTAATCAGCAAGGTCGGCGTTGTCCCATCAAGAATGGCGCAACGCCTCCCGCTTTGCCGTCCCGGACTTGATCCGGGACTTTGGCCGGGTTTACCGGTTAAGCCGCAACAGCTTCATCGGCAATTGAACATCGAATGTCGAGATCTGCGCTTGCCAGCTTGCCGTCTGAGGAAACCCAGGCTGGTTCACCGAGAAGCTTGGTCTCATGGATACCGAGCGTTGGGAAACTGAGGCCCATGGAATGCGCGGTCGCCACACGGTGCCCCGGTTTGGGATTGAGACCGCAGCAGATTTCCCGTGTCCCAAGTTTCAAATGGTGTGCAATGTCCCACTCCAGAACCACGCCCTCGTGCCGTGTCACCACCCAGCAGTGACCATCAACGCAGGTCCCGTTCTTTTCTTCCGGAAAGAAGTAGCCGTAGACATATCCGGCCTCGAGCCCTGCAGCCCGGAGACACGCAATCAGGTACGTGTTGATGTCGACGCAGGACCCTTCTGTCAGACCGCAGGAGATATACGGCACTTCATCGAGGCCATCATTGAAGCGTACCTCCGGATGTCCGTAGTGAAACTTCTCTGCAACCGCATTGACGATCGCCTCAATGGCCGCGTGACCGTCTTTTGAGCTGTCAACGAGCCCGCGCACATCGTCAACAAGCTCGTTTGCCGCGCGCGTGAACCGGTTCAACCGGGGCTGAAACATCGGCTCCGGATAACCCGAGCCGCCATCTGCGTAGGCATAAGAGACGGTTACCGGCTTTCCCTCTTCCGGTGAAATCAGAGCCGCCATCTGCCCGGTTGAGACTTCTCCGCTCAGTTCAACAGTGCCACCTTCCACCTTGAAAGAAACGGGTGTCTGGTGCGGGGTTGGAATTCCGGTCGGAACCAACAGTTTCCGGCCGTGTTCCTGGTCAGGTTGAATAGTTACATTCACGAAGATGGACATGGTGCCCCCTCAAGTCCGAAATTTGATTAGACGATCATCTGGAACAAAAGCCCCGACAGAACCGCACCGGTGAAACCAAGTCCAAGGTAGGTTGCGAACACTGGCGGCTTGACCAGCGACCACACCGCAGCCATTGCCGGAATGGAGCTGACAGCACCTGCGATCATGAAGGCCATCGCAGCGCCTGCGCCCATGCCCTGGTCCATCAGACCTGCAAGCAGCGGCGGAGCCACATAGCTGTTGAGGTAGGCCGGCATACCGACCAAAGCGGAAATGACAATGGTGCCAACACCTTCACCGCCAACAACACGCGCAATCATGTCCGCTGGCACATAGGTGACCAGCAATGCCTCAAGCACATAAGCCAGGGCCAGCCACTTCACGAGGAACAAAGCATTTGCCTTGAGCTCGGTTCCGAACGTACTTGTGCGCTCACTCTCTTTCCAGAATTGCCAGACTGGCCGGCCTGTCTTTGGCGATGTGCCACAGCCACAGCCAGAGACGGACGATCCGACACGCACCGGATCTGAAAACAGGCCTGAGCGGATGGCAAATGCCACCAACGCGCCGCCAAATAAACCAAGGGCCACCGCGAAGACCGCCTTGCCAATGGCAAACTCCCAGCCAAGTGCACCCGCTGTAATCAACAGCGTTGGCGGATCTATCAGCGGCGACGACAGCCAGAATGCCATGATTGCAGACAGCGGAGCACCGACCGCCAGCAGACCGGCAATAAACGGGATCACTTCACAGGAACAGAAGGGAGCCAGCCCGCCAAACAAAGCCGCCAGAACGATTGCCTGAGTTTCCCGCCCTTCAAAGGCTTTGCCCACATAGGATTCTGCTCCGGCCGCTTTCAGCCACGCAATCAACAGGACCGCGAACGCGATATAGGGCAAAGTGCCGAGGAACGCCTGAATGGCAAAGCTCACGAACGACATGAATTGAACTTGGTCGAGGACCAAGACCAGAACTGGAACGGTCACAACGATTGCCCAGGGCGATAGGATATAGTCCCGCCCTGGAAACCGCTTAAAGGACCAAGTTTGTTTTGCCGCGCCTTGGCCATCAGTGCCGGATGCGCAGCAGCTCGTGTTTTGCGCCACGTCTACGGTCTCAGTCATTTGCCGCTTTCCTTTCAACGCCAAGAACGAAGGACTTGCCCTCTTCCGCGCAGCATTCCTTCAAGATGTATCCAGCCAGAAGTTCCAGCCGCTCGAAAGCGGCACGGTTAATCACCGAACGGCCGTCTTTCTCCTGAACCACCAGGTCTGCAGATGCGAGAAACTTCAGATGATGCGCCAGCGTGGACGCGGCCATGCCGGTGCGGGTTTGAATGTCACCGACACTCAACCCGTCACGGCCCGCACGGACCAAGGTCAACAACACTTGCAGCCGGGCTTCAGAGCCCAGCGCCGCAAAGCCTTGCGCGGCTTCTTCCAGAACCATGACACACCTCGTCCCTGTCAGTGCAATCAATATAACTACAAATCTAGTTATATAGTTTTTTGAGATCAGTCAAGGGTGTCCGCAGGCAAACGGCAAACATAGTTCGGCCTCACGAGCCTACGGTTTGCAGTTCAGCAAACACCCTGCGACGTGGAAGACATCAGAGATTGATGTTACGAGGCTTCCTTAGCCTCACCTCCCACTTGGGCAATCCAATCCTGGAGATTGTAGTAGGTGGTGATGCGAGCGATCTGGCCGCCGCGAATTTCAAAAAAACTTCCGGCAGGAAGCGCATAGGTCTGGCCGTCGGCCTCCGGCAGCCCTTCATCGGTCGCGATATACGTGCCGTGAACAATGAATTCGGCAGCCGCTCGTGTGCCCTCCTCGTTCACAAACAGAACGATATCCGTCAGGCGTTCTTTATAGCAGCGAGTCATATGAACGTTGAACGACCAAAAGGCGTCCTTGCCCAGCCGTCGCTCACCCTGATTGACATCATGGATCAGATCCTCGGCGACCAAGCTTTCCATCTTCTTGGTGTCACCGGCATTGAATGCAGCGAAATACGTGTCGATTAGAAAACGCGATTGCTTGTTTGGCATTGGAACTCAACAGGTTGGTGTTGTTTGGTTGAAAGGAGTGTGCCGTCCAACGCTGCCGGGGACAAGACCGCACAGCGGCCCTGGTGTACGGAACCTCACCAAAATCATGACAATCAGTTTAAAGGTGCGATCGATATTTCAAAGCGATAGCCCTCGGATCAGAGGGGCCAGCCTGCTGCACAATACACCACAATTCAAAAGTTGCACACAAACAAAATACAAGCAATATATTTTGAATTACTTTTTAGTATTTGATTACAAATCCAATTTACCCTAGGAAAGAAGAGGTGAGACAAAAAGATAAACACCATGACAATTAAAGCGTTGAGAGTTTTTGCTTTATTGATCCTGTTGGCGTTAATCGCACTGCCGGCAAAGGCAGAGCACATCACGATCGTCACCGAACACCTGCCCCCGTATAACTACCTGGAAGACGGCGAAGCGCGCGGCATGTCGACAGAGGTCGTACAAGCTGCCTTGGATGCTGCCGGACATACGTCCGAAATCAGATTCATGCCTTGGGCCCGGGCCTACCAGATCGCTTTAACGAAACCCAACACACTGGTCTATTCCATCGCAAGAACGGCGGAACGCGAGGCGTTGTTTGCCTGGGTCGGAGAAATCGCGCCCTTCGGTGCGTCTTTGTATCAACGCGCGGACCAACCGGTGATCAAATTAACCCAGCTAAGTGATGCCAGATTGTTACAGGTTGGTGTCTACCGGGGCGATGCCAAGGAGGCCGTTTTGCGAAAAAACGGCTTTCAAAATCTGCAAACAACCGAAGATGATCATCTAAACCTGCGCAAGCTGATGCTGGGGCGCATCGATCTTATTGCGATCGATGACAGTGTGATTGGCCCCCTCCTCGCGGAAGAAGGCATTGCCTCAAACAAAGTCCGCAGGACGCTGGGAATCGACGAAGTCAGCGGGCACCTCTATATGGCCTTTCACAAGGAAACGGATCCTGATCTTGTGATGTCTGTGCAGCGCGGCCTTGAACTCATCAAGGAAAACGGACAGTACAAACAGATCCTGAACCAATACCTTCTGATCAATTGAGCTGGCTCGACTCGACCAAATCTCTGGCGACCGGCAATACTCGGTTCGTCCACCCATGCTGGCGGCATTGCCTTTGTCACTTTCAACCGGCTGTGCAATCTCTCTTGCCTGCACTTATTGTGGCGTGTTGGATATCCTCGTGTATTCTTCGAAGCTGTAAAACCACTCGGAGCGTATCTTGAAACTGGCATTCCTAGCTGCGCTGTGCATCTCATTCGCGTTTACCGCCAAAGCGGAAACGCTCGAAATCGTCACAGAGCATCTGCCGCCGTTCAACTACCTGGATGATGGCGTTCCGAAAGGCATTGGGACAGAAGTGGTCGAGGCTGTCTTGAAAGAAACGGGCCGCGCTGCTCCGATCCAGTTCTTGCCTTGGGCGCGCAGCTATCAGATGGCATTGCAGACGCCTGGAACTTTGATCTACTCGATCCTCAGAACTCCAGAACGTGAGGACAAATTTGCCTGGGTTGGCCAGATCGCACCTTATGGAGTTTCTCTCTATCAACTGGTCCATGACAAGGCCCCAAAGCTTACATCCCTTGAAGATGCACGGCCTCTAAGGATCGGTGTCTATTTTGGCGACGCGAAAGGCGAGTTTCTTCAAGCCAATGGTTTTACCAATCTGTCTTCCGTTGAAAACGACAGGCTGAACCTCCGCAAATTGATGCTAAAACGCATAGACCTGATGATCATTGATGACGCTGTCATCAAGGAACTCATCGAACTTGAGGATGTGGATCCAAGAAAGATCCGCCGTGCCCTGCCTATTCAAGAGCTGAGCGGTTACGCTTATATGGCTTTTCAGAAAGACACGGATCCAAAGCTTGTCGAAGAATTTCAGCGCGGGCTGGAGAAAGTCAAAGAGACCGGCGTTTTTGATGCCATCCTTGAAGAATACTATCTGATCAACTGACACCTCAAACTCGTTTCGTCCGAAAATCAGAAGATCGGAAATCCGCGGCTGCGCCATTGTGATCGCGGCACGGGTGACCCGACCCGCAGGCTGAAGCTTTCAACACGCGTAATCGCGCGATCCACCTGGCAGCGGAAATCGACATTGTGCCACGTGCCGAACGTTCGGAACGCCGCACCGCTTGGCCTCAACACCGTTAGACCCGGAGGCGTTTGAAACGTCGGCAGGAGATCCGGCAGGATTGGCGGATTTTGCGCCTGTAGTTGTGCCCGCAGCTCGGTTGCGCACAAAAGGTTCAAGCGCTCACTGTCCGACATGCCGCGCATGGCAGTCCGCACACGCCCATCTGCGAGCAGGTCGCCTGACAACAGCCTTCGGGCCGGTCGCAACGCTTCACCACGCGGGGCAGAAGATGTCACTCCCGCCGGCACAGGCGGTTTCGTCCGCGGGATCGCAGCAACAACCGTTTGTGCTTCCGCACCCTCCGGCTCACCTTCAACCGGTTCGTCCAGCGTCGTCTCAGGTGTTGCCTCAGGAGGCGTCGGCAGCTCCTCCGGCTCTTCAGTTGCACCGGCCTCTACGGGCTCAGCAGTCTCGTCTTCGTCCAAGGTTTCGGGTTGCTCGGGGCCAGGGTCGGCCTGCTCGGGGGCAGTGTCTTCCGGTTCCCCAACAGGTTCAGAAGTTTCCCCGGCCTCGACAGGTGAAGGCGTTTCGATCTCGGGCGCGTCCAACTCCCGCTCGTCGAGCGCGGCCTCGTCGACTTCCGCATCTTCAACTGGCGTTTCTGGCTCTGGCTCTGGCTCTGGCTCTGGCTCTGGCTCTGGCTCTGGCTCTGGCTCTGGCTCTGGCTCTGGCTCTGGCTCTGAAGCATCTGCCGTTTCAATCGGCGTGTCTTCTAAATTCGGCTCTTCCAGGTTGGTTTCTGCCTGTTGCGGCTCTCCCAGCTCGCTGCCTTCGGGCGCTGTATCTTCATCGCCAAATTCAATGACGGGCTGTAAAACAGGGATCTCCGGAAGTTCCGGGTTTTCCTCAGGTCCCTCAGGCTGCACGTCTTCTTCTGGCTCCTGCTCGGCCTCTTCTTCTTGAGGCTCTTCAGGTGCCGGCTCTTCTTCCTCGACCGGAGGCTCTTCCTCGGCAGGCTCTTCCTGTGGAGCCTCCTCGTCCTCCAAGGGTACGGGCTCCGGCGAAACCGGCTCCGGAAGTGTCACCAGCTCCACTTCAACCGACTCCACTCCCTCAGGTGGCCGGTGTCCTTGAAATCCGCCAACCAGAAGCAGCGCCGCCAGACCGTGCAGGATCAGGGACACGACGACCCCGGTTGCAAACCCGATGCGGGGGGCAACTTCGGGCGTTTCGGGACGCTTTTCCGGAATTTCGAGAATGGTCAAACGGTTCGCCTTGCCCTGCCCGGCAAACGGGCGCGCTCAATCTTTCGCTTCTTATCAAAAAACCCGGCAGAAATGTGCCGGGTTTTCATCAAGTTATCGCGAAGGTCGATCAGCTGTCGAGGAACGACCGCAGCTTACGAGACCGGCTCGGGTGCTTCAGCTTCCGGAGCGCCTTGGCCTCGATCTGACGGATACGTTCACGGGTCACCGAGAACTGCTGCCCGACCTCTTCCAACGTGTGGTCGGTGTTCATGCCGATGCCAAACCGCATCCGAAGGACGCGTTCTTCACGCGGCGTGAGGGACGCCAGAACGCGGGTCGTGGTTTCACGCAGGTTCGACTGGATCGCTGCATCAATTGGTAGAACAGCGTTCTTGTCCTCGATGAAGTCGCCGAGATGCGAATCTTCCTCGTCACCAATCGGTGTTTCGAGCGAGATCGGCTCCTTGGCAATTTTCAGAACCTTCCGGACTTTTTCCAGCGGCATCTGAAGCTTTTCAGCCAACTCTTCCGGCGTCGGCTCACGGCCGATCTCGTGGAGCATCTGGCGCGATGTCCGAACGATCTTGTTGATCGTCTCGATCATGTGCACCGGAATACGGATCGTCCGGGCCTGGTCGGCAATCGAACGCGTGATAGCCTGCCGGATCCACCAGGTCGCATAGGTCGAGAACTTATAACCGCGGCGGTATTCGAACTTGTCGACCGCCTTCATGAGGCCAATGTTGCCTTCCTGGATAAGATCCAGGAACTGCAGACCTCGGTTGGTGTATTTCTTCGCAATGGAAATAACGAGGCGCAGGTTCGCTTCGACCATTTCCTTCTTGGCGATCCGCGCTTCGCGCTCACCCTTTTGCACCATCGCAACAATGCGGCGGAACTCGGTGATCTCAAGGCCCGTCTCGGTTGCCAGGGTCTGGATTTCGTGACGCAGCTCGCGGACGTTTTCCTTCTCCTTGGCGATGAAGTTCTTCCAGCCGCGGGTCGAAAGGTTTGCAACCTTGCGCAACCAGTTCGGATCAAGCTCCGCGCCCTGGTATTGCTTCAGGAAGTCCTGACGGTCGACATTGTAGCTGTCCGCCAGACGCAGAAGACGGCCTTCGTAGCCCATCAAGCGCTTGTTGATGTCGTAGAGCTGAGCGACCAGAGCGTCGATGCGGTTCTGGTTGAGCGACAGGCTCTTCACGTCGACGACGATGTCTTCTTTCAGCTTCTTGTAGCGGCGCTCCTGACTTGGAGACAGGGTCTTGTTGGCCAGCTTGTTCTCGACAAGTTGGTCCTGCAGACGGCGCAGCTTTTTGTAGTCATCCGCGATGCGGTCGAAAGTTTCGAGAACCTGCGGCTTCAGCTCAGCTTCCATCGCAGAGAGCGAAACGTTGGACTCGAACTCGTCGTCGTCGTCCTCACCGTCGCCTTCGCCATCTTCGTTTTCTGTGTTTTCGGACGGGCCGCCAGCCTGGTTCTCAGAACCACCCTCGCTATCTTCCGCATCCGGATCATCATCATTGTCGCCAGTCGGCCCGGCTTTGGCATCCGGGCCAGCGTATGTGGCTTCCAGATCGATGATGTCACGCAGGAGAACCTGCGCTTCATTGAGTTCGTCACGCCAGATGATAATTGCCTGGAACGTGAGCGGGCTCTCGCAGAGGCCAGCGATCATCGCCTCACGGCCAGCTTCGATCCGCTTGGCAATCGCGATCTCGCCTTCGCGTGACAAAAGCTCAACAGAGCCCATTTCACGCAGGTACATGCGAACCGGGTCATCTGTCCGGTCCGCAGGTTCCTTACCTGTCGTTGTTTTAGCAACTGCGGAGGATTTGGCTGCAACCAGCTCGCCGCCGTCAACCTCTTCCGGTCCGTCTTCCGCTTCTTCGGCCTCGATCACATTGATGCCCATGTCCGAGAACATCGACATAATGTCTTCGATCTTTTCCGAAGAATTTTGATCAGACGGAAGAACTTCGTTGAGTTCATCGTATGTCACATAGCCGCGTTTTTTCGCGGCCTTGATCATCTTTTTGACAGCAGCATCCGACAAATCCAGCAACGGGCCATCGGCATTGTCCGCGCCCTGTTCTTGATTGTCGTCAGCTTGTGTCGCTTTGGCTACCATATCGTGCTCCAATTCACGGCCTTGGATCGGCCGCGCCGCGCCCTGTTTGGCTCAAACCCGCATTCCCGGCGCGCCAGCACTGCTGCGGCGGCTGCCAGACGAATCAACTTGTTCTGCAGGTTGTAAGCCGTGTCCCTTAAGTCCCAATTAACTGCTCACTTATCGACAATGTCATTAATTGCATCGACAATGCACGCAGTACCCGGTTTCGCGACCGCACGTGCGTTCGCGTTTTTCTGTTTCAGCGGCTTGCAGCTTTGTTCTGACTATTGGCCGTCAGCAGCTTGAAGGCTGAGGCTCGCGAAGGCTGCAAAACCTCTATTTAGCTCGACGCGCACGATTCGCAAGTGTGATTCGGCAGTGGTCAATAAGTTTTCGGTATTTTCCGCTGCATTTTGTGCGCTTTTCCGGACCAAAACCCGGAGCCGATGGCAAACGTCAGAAAAAACGTTATCCCGCCGCGACTTGGCTTGCGCCCCCAGCATCTCCGTTAGACCGGATTTTCTTGGCTCTTTCGGCCAGCTCCCCTTCCTCACGAGCGCACTCTTCCCGGCGTCGGGTGAGGTCCTGCGTCAAAGCCTGTATCCGCTGCCACGCAAGCTCGTCGATCTGATCATCCGCAGCATTGAGCTCAGATTGCAACTCTTCTTCCAGTGCGTTCAATTCCAAGACGTCAAGGAAGTGCAAGAACGCCGCCTCGACAAAGTCTTCGGGCGGGTTGGCTTTCAGTAACGGGAAACGATGATTGAGTGCATAAAACTCGGCCTGTTTTTGTTCTTGAAGGCCAATGGTCTCAAGCACCATCTCGTGCATCACGTCGCGCAGTGGATCATCAAACGACGCGATCAAATCGGAAATGGCTGCGGTTTCTAGATCATCTACGATGCGGCAAAGCGCATCGCGGACACCAATGTGCAGTTCATTGACCAGAGGCAGGCCAGAGACACGCTCGAAGTTGCGATCAAGCAAATCCGGGAACCGCATACAAAGGCCCAAAACAAGCCGCTCTGTCCCAAAGTCATCACTAACAGCAACCCGTTCGCGCGCGAGACCGATAACGTTGGCGGACGGGTCTGCGCCTGGCTTCTTTCCGCCCTTCCGGTCCTTGCGGGAGAGCTCGAAAAAGAGATTTGAAAGCTTGAACTTCAGGTCAAGCTGGTAACGCCGTTTGACCCGATCGTCCCGGATGGTGCCAATCAGATCATCAAACCGTTTTTCCAAAGCCGCCTTGCGCTCCGGCGTATCCAACCGTGCAACGGAGATCTCCCGATCCCAAACAACATCAAACAGGTTTCGGGACTTTTCAGCCTCGGCCCAAAAGCCTTCAACTCCGCGCTGTTTGACCAAGTCATCCGGGTCCATACCGTCCGGCAGGAAGTTGAACTGGAACGAGTAACCGCTTTTGAGAACCGGAAAGATCCGATCAATCGCGCGGTGCGCTGCTGATATCCCGGCGGCATCCCCGTCAAAACAGACCATGGGTTCGGGCGCAAAACGCCACAGACGCAGGATCTGATCCTCTGTAAAAGCCGTTCCGAGCGAGGCGACCACATGACGAATGCCTGCTTGATACAGGGCAATCGCATCCATGTAGCCCTCAACAACAAGCGCTTGGCCGGATTTGAACGCAGGTTCCCGTGCCCTGTGGGCGTTGAACAGCATTGTCCCCTTATGAAAAAGCGGCGTTTCCGGCGAGTTGAGGTATTTGGGCTGCCCATCCGGCAACATGGTTCTGCCGCCAAATGCCACCACCCGGCCACGGTCATCCTGGATCGGGATCATAAGCCGGCCACGAAACCGGTCATAGGATGGGCGCGCGTCATCGGGCTTGATCAACAAACCAGCCTCGATCATCGCAGGCTCTTCAACCCCGCGGCCCTTGAGGTGCGACTTCAAGGCGTCCCGGCTGTCGGGGGCAAAGCCGAAGCGGAACTCGCGCAGGGTTTCGGGCGTTAGCCCTCGTTTTTGCACATAGGCCCGCGCGCCGTCGCCGCGCGGTCCCTTGAACTGAGCCTCAAAAAACTGAGCGGCCATTTCACAGATATCAGCAAGACTTGCCCGCTTCTGTTCACGGCGGGCAGCTTGCGGATCAGGGGCAGGCAAGGCGACGCCCGCCTGATCGGCCAAACGCTCAACAGCTTCCGGAAAACTCAGCCCCTCAGTTTCGGTGATAAACTTGAAATGATCCCCAGAAGCCCCACACCCAAAGCACTTGTAACGGTTACGGCGGTCATCAACGTGAAAACTCGGGCTCTTTTCCTGGTGAAACGGACAGCATGCCCAATAGTCGCCCTTACCCGCCTGGGTCTTCCGGCGATCCCACGTCACCCGCCGCGCCACGATTTCCGAAAGCGGCAATCGGGCTCGAATTTCATCAAGAAGGCGCGGCTCAAATCGCATGAAGGGAACGGTATCCGTGTGAATAAATTGCAGCAAGCAAGGCGATGTCAAACCACCTGGCTGCCTAACTCAAAATAGGGCTTATTGGCCGGCTTCGCTACCGGATTGAAAGGGCCAAAGCGATCTGGGGATGACTTGTGCGAAACTACGCCAGCTGTCTCAGCAAGGTCTGGCGGAGAGCCTCCCGCTCAGTTTGCGCTTTTGCCTTCTACTTCGCCTGCTGGTTCACTGCCAGCGTTATCGTTGTTGCCGTTGCGCAGCATGTCCCGCATGACACAAGAGGCCTGCACGAAGTCCATCTGGCCGGGATAGCGAGACTTGAGCTCGCTCATGCATCTGCCGATGTCACGCAACCCATGAGCTTCAATTTCCCGCACAGTTTCTTCGCATGCCGACCGCACTTCATCTTCGCTTAATTGCTCCGGCAAGAATTCACGAATGATGGCCTGCTCGGTGCGTTCTTGCTCCGCAAGGTCCAGCTTGCCGCTGTTTTCGAAGTCGGCAGCCGATTCATCACGCTGGCGTACCATTTTCTGAAGTATGTCAATCACTTCGTCCTCGTTGATCCCGTCTTTGCCGTTTTCCCGGGCAGCACTTTCCCGGTCTTTGACAGCGGTCTGAACGAGCCGAAGCGTGGCGCAGCGTCGTTTGTCACCGGCATCTTGTGCAGCCCTTAAGGCCGAGTTGATTCTGTCTCGCATCACATCGCGCATGGTTTGCCCCACCCCTGCCGTATAAACGGGTCAGTGTGCTTTACACCCACCAGTTCATTTAAGCCAAGCAATTGAATTTCAAAGATCTTTTTTCATCGGATCAATGTTGACGATCCTGCCCGCTTCCCATAGAGTCCCGCGCTTAATGCAGACGGCCAGATGCAAGGAATTCCTTCGCTCCGATCGCCTTTCCTGCAGTGCATGATGTCACCATCAAACTCTGGATACAAGACATGACGACTGCAGACGCATGGTCTGACACCCCGGCGACCGCCCTGCTTGTGCTCTCCGACGGCAGCGTGATCGAAGGATACGGCCTCGGCGCAACCGGCCAAGCGGTTGGAGAAATTTGCTTTAACACCGCGATGACCGGTTATCAGGAGATCCTCACGGACCCATCCTATTCCGGCCAGATCATCACGTTCACGTTTCCTCACATCGGCAATGTCGGCACCAACGGCGAAGACATTGAAACCGTCAATATGGCCGCAGACAGCGGCATCCGCGGCACTGTCCTTGCCGCCTCGATCACAGATCCGGCCAATTACCGCGCTGCGCAGCATCTCGATGCCTGGCTTAAAAGCCGCAACATCATCGGCATCAGCGGTGTCGACACCCGCGCGCTCACAGCGTTGATCCGCGAAAAAGGCGTCCCGAACGGCGTCATTGCCCATGATCCGGACGGCAACTTTGATCTGGATAACTTGAAATTGGCTGCCGCAAACTGGCCCGGCCTTGTCGGCATGGACCTCGCCAAAGACGTATCCACCACTCAAACACACCAATGGTCTCAAAAGACATGGACTTGGGACGAAGGGTATCTGGATGCGGACGGCGGCAAGTTCAAGGTGGTTGCTCTCGATTTCGGTATCAAGCGCAACATTCTCCGTCTCCTGACTGACGCTGGATGTGACGTGACTGTTCTGCCGGCCAACGCGACCTCAGAAGATATCCTGGCTCACAAGCCTGACGGTGTCTTCCTTTCCAACGGCCCTGGCGATCCAGCCGCAACAGGTGAGTATGCCGTAGGTACGATCCAATCCGTGATCGATGCCGGGCTGCCGGTGTTTGGGATTTGCCTTGGCCATCAGATGCTCGCACTGGCACTTGGCGGCAAGACCATCAAGATGCACCAGGGTCACCATGGCGCGAACCATCCGGTACTGGATCAAACATCCGGTAAAGTGGAAATCACGTCCATGAACCATGGCTTTGCGGTTGATGCAGAAAGCCTGCCGGACAACGTGCAGCAAACCCATGTGTCGTTGTTCGACGGCTCCAATTGCGGTTTGGCGATGAAAGACAAGCCGGTCTTTTCTGTTCAGTACCACCCGGAAGCCTCTCCCGGCCCGCGGGACAGCCGCTACCTTTTCAAGCGCTTTACCGACCTTATGGAAACCGCCAAGGCCGCTTAAGCCTGATCGGCGTAAACATAAAGTCTCGAAAAACAAAAACGGCAGCCGAAATGGCTGCCGTTTTTCGTCAGAGATGCATCTGATTTGCGTTTAGCCACGCAACTGAGCAAACGCTCCCAAGATCTGGTCGACTTCTGCGATCTGCTCGTCCAGCATCTGCTTCTGTTCCAGCAGAATTTCTTGTTGGGAAAGGCAAATGCTTTGAAGTTCGGCAAATTGCTCCTGGCGCGGTGTACCGCCTTCAACCAGAGCAATCACGCGGCGGATTTCAACAAGGGTAAGGCCAATTTTCTTGGCTTGCAGGATAACACGCATGCGGGAAACATCACGCGCCCCATAGAACCGGCGCGCACCCTTGCGAACCGGATGCAACAACCCTTTTTCTTCGTAAAAGCGGAGTGTGCGGAGCGTGACGCCAAACTTTTCCGACATTTCGGAAATGGCCAGCGGACGGTCGTCTTGCGGAATTTCAGTATCCGGACCCGCGATATCCGGAACAACCACCATATTCGTAGCTATCTTATTCATAGTCTCTTGCCCGATCTTTTTATTTTTCTCAGTCGCATAACAGGCTCTGAATCGCACCAGTAGCACCGGATCCCACCAACCGGGCGCTGGCTATAAACGCGTTTCAGACGAGCTCCAATGAACAACCCAGTGTGTTGAACAAGGAAAGCTTACCTGCGGACGTCCGAGATTAAGCACGCCAAGCCTTACACCTATTCCATAGAAAAAATCTAGACTAAATCACGGAAACAAGCATTTTTTCGCAGAGTACGTGTCATATAATTACCGTAAACATACGGCGTTTTCCGATGTATACATGTATTTTTTAGATAAAATTTTCTCGCAGATTTTATAATCTCAAGAAATATGAATTATCGATAATCTAATATATAAGAAACATTACAAAGAACGTTTAAAACTATACACTCACGCGACGACAAGTTCGCAAGTCTAATAATAAGGTAAACTTCCTAATCGACATGATAAATATTACACTACGGACTGATATTATCGATAATTGGCGCTGTTAAAACGCAACTTCAGCTCATTACGCTCAAAAGCTGGGGTTTTTATTCAGGAAATCAGAAATTCGCGGAACGGTCCTTACCCCAAGCTCCGGAGCAGAATTAACTTTATTCCACAACGGCACTAAGGACGAAAAATTTCCGAGGAAAACAGCGTTCAAAAGGATCAACAGGGCAGATCAATCCGCGAATTCCGCGATTCGGACTAAATGAAAGTCACTCCAAGGTCTTACGAATGGCCTCATAGCCTTAGATATCTGCGACTAAAAGCAGACACATTTATTCCGACCACAGTCGCACTATGTGCACTTCCGGATTGACATTTTCGGTCGCAAGATATTTGTGTCAGGAAACAATTACTGACTGCCGATCAAGGCGTTGGTTTCAACACACGCTTTATTTGAAGATGCCAGACTCAAAATCAAAGAACCCGACCCCCATCATGACACCGGAACAATTTCGGAGCTGGCGACGAACACTCGGATTGAAGCAAAAAGACGCTGCCGAGCAGCTCGGGCTGAAAAAGCGGATGATCCAATACTACGAAAAGGGAAATCGGGACGGGCGGCCGGTTGAAATCCCGAAATCAATCCGATTGGCCTGTTACGCCCTATCGCAAGGGATCGCCGACTTTGACGGTGTAACAACGACAGATGCACCGCCCCCCAAGGACAAACCCGACGCCTGATCGATTTTCCTTGATATAAACATCATGTTTAGCGCGATCCGGGGTTCCCACGCGGCACGGTTTTCCCTATAAGACGCGCTCAGCCAACATCGTCATTCACTTAACGACCGAGCAGACCGGAAGCATACACGCGCTTTCCCGGACCGCTCGCTTCGAGCTGCGAGCCGAGATGCCCAAACGCACAGATATTTCCTCCATCCTGATCATTGGTGCCGGCCCGATTGTTATCGGCCAGGCATGTGAGTTTGACTACTCGGGAACACAGGCGTGCAAGGCCCTGCGCGAAGAAGGCTATCGAATTATCCTGGTCAACTCGAACCCGGCGACGATCATGACGGATCCCGACCTCGCCGATGCAACATACATCGAGCCGATCACGCCGGAGCTGGTCGCCAAGATCATTGAAAAAGAGCGCCCGGACGCGCTTTTGCCGACGATGGGTGGGCAAACCGCGCTGAACTGTGCGCTGGACCTGGAACAGATGGGCGTTCTGGAAAAGTACGGCGTTGAGATGATCGGCGCGCGGGCCGACGTCATTGACAAAGCGGAAGACCGCGAAAAGTTCCGTGCAGCCATGGACGTGATCGGTCTTGAGAATCCCCGGGCGGCCATTGCCTCCTCCCCGGCCATTCGCGGTGAAGATGGTAAGATCACCGGCTACGACCGGAACACCGGTTATTTGGAGGCCATGCGCGCTCTGGATGAAATTGGCCTGCCAGCCATTATTCGCCCCGCTTTCACGCTCGGCGGCACAGGCGGCGGTGTTGCCTACAACCGGGAAGAATATGAGACGATCGTGCGGTCGGGCATCGACGCGTCTCCGGTTGGCCAGGTCCTGATTGATGAGAGCCTGCTCGGCTGGAAAGAGTATGAAATGGAGGTCGTTCGCGACAAGGCGGACAACTGCATCATCATCTGTTCCATCGAAAACGTTGACCCGATGGGCGTCCACACCGGCGACTCCATCACCGTTGCACCAGCCCTCACGCTGACCGACAAAGAATATCAGATCATGCGGGACGCTTCGATCGCGGTCCTGCGCGAAATTGGCGTCGAAACCGGCGGCTCAAACGTCCAGTTCGCCGTCAATCCGGAGAACGGACGCCTTGTGGTCATTGAGATGAACCCGCGCGTTTCCCGCTCATCCGCCCTCGCCTCCAAGGCAACCGGCTTTCCGATCGCGAAGATCGCCGCGAAACTTGCGGTTGGCTACACACTGGACGAGCTGGAAAACGATATCACGGGCGGTGCAACACCAGCCTCTTTCGAGCCAAGCATCGACTATGTGGTCACCAAGATCCCACGCTTTGCCTTCGAAAAATTCCCGGGCTCCGAGCCTTACTTGACAACGGCGATGAAATCGGTTGGCGAAGTCATGGCCATTGGCCGGACCTTCAACGAGAGCCTTCAAAAAGCGTTGCGCGGTTTGGAAACCGGCTTGAACGGTCTGGATGAGATCGACATTCCGGGCCTTGACCAAGGCGACGACAAGAACGCGTTGCGGGCTGCCGTTTCAACAGCAACTCCAACCCGTTTGCTGTCAGTTGCGCAAGCCATGCGCCTTGGCATGACGGTGGAAGAAGTCAATCAGGCCAGTGGCATCAACACCTGGTTCCTTGAACAGATGGCCGACATTCTGGCCATGGAAGCCAAGATCCGGAATATCGGCCTGCCCAAGGATGCTGCCAATTTGCGCAAACTCAAAGGCATGGGCTTCTCCGATGCACGGCTTGCAAGCCTTGCCGGCGTGGACACGGACGATGTGGTCAAGCTACGGGCTGAGCTGAACGTCCACCCCGTTTTCAAGCGCATCGACACCTGCGCGGCCGAGTTCGCGTCTCCAACCGCGTACATGTACTCCACCTACGAAGCTCCCTTCATGGGCGCTCCGGCCTGTGAAGCCAATCCGTCGGACGCCAAGAAAGTTGTTATTCTCGGCGGCGGTCCGAACCGGATCGGCCAGGGCATCGAGTTTGATTATTGCTGCTGTCACGCCGCCTTCGCTCTGGAAGATGCCGGCTATGAGACCATCATGGTCAACTGCAACCCGGAGACCGTGTCCACGGACTACGACACCTCCGACCGTCTCTACTTCGAACCGCTGACACCGGAAGACGTTCTGGAAATCATCCGCAAGGAACAGGAAAACGGCACCCTGCACGGCGTTATCGTTCAGTTCGGCGGCCAGACGCCTTTGAAGCTGGCCCAGTCGCTGGTCAAGGCCAACGTGCCGATCCTTGGCACGTCGCCTGACATGATCGACCTGGCGGAAGACCGTGACCGGTTCCAAAAACTGCTGATCAAGCTTGGCCTGAAGCAGCCGGAAAACGGCATCGCCTATTCCGTTGAGCAGGGCCGTTTGATCGCAAGCCAGCTCGGTCTGCCGCTGGTGGTCCGCCCGTCTTATGTTCTGGGCGGCCGCGCCATGCAGATCATTCGGGATGAGGAGAGCCTCAACTCCTATCTGCTGGGCACTCTGCCGGAGCTGGTTCCTGCCGAAGTGCGGGCGAAATACCCGAACGACAAGACCGGCCAGATCAACACGGTTTTGGGCACGAACCCGTTGCTGTTCGACCGGTATCTGGAAGGCGCAATCGAGGTTGATGTTGACGCCCTGTGCGATGGCAAGGACGTCTTCGTCTGCGGTATCATGGAACACATCGAAGAAGCTGGCATTCACTCCGGTGACAGTGCCTGTTCCCTGCCCCCGTTCTCGCTGTCTGAAGAGCTGATCGAGGAACTGAAGCGCGAGACAACAGAAATGGCACTCGCCCTCGAAGTTGGCGGCCTGATGAACGTCCAATACGCAATCAAGGACGGCGAAATCTACGTTCTTGAAGTGAACCCGCGGGCATCGCGGACTGTGCCGTTTGTTGCAAAAACCGTCGGCGAGCCGATTGCAAAGATCGCCAGCCGTGTCATGGCCGGGGAAAGCCTGGAGTCCTTCGGCCTTGCAGAGAAGAAATTCGACCACATCGCCGTCAAGGAAGCCGTATTCCCGTTTGCAAGGTTCCCTGGCGTCGACACAATTCTTGGGCCGGAGATGCGCTCCACCGGTGAAGTCATGGGCCTCGACAACCACTTTGGAACAGCCTTCGCAAAGTCCCAGATCGGGGCTGGTACGGGCGTTCCGTCGGAAGGCACGGTGTTTGTCTCCATGCGGGATCAGGACAAGGCTTCCGTCGTTGACGCCGTCCGCAGCCTGGAAGATGCCGGGTTTAAAATTATCGCGACAGCGGGGACCCAGACGTTCCTGAAAGAGCAAGGCATCAAGGCGGAGAAGATCAACAAGGTCATGGAAGGCCGTCCGCATATTGTCGATGCGGTCAAGAATGGCGAAGTGCAGCTTGTCTTCAACACGACCGAAGGTGTTCAAGCGATTGCCGACAGCCGATCCATGCGCCGCGCGGCCCTTTTGAACAAGGTGCCCTACTACACCACGCTTGCAGGCTCGATTGCTGCTGCAAAGGGCATCTGCGCGCATAAAGCGGGGAGTCTTGAAGTTAGGCCTTTGCAATCCTACTTCGCCTAAGGCTAATATGAGTTGAAACCGGCCGGGAAAGTGCCCTTTCCCGGCTGGGTTTGTTTTTGTGAAGCGTGGTCTTCTTCGAGAGGACCCAATAAGCTGAAGGTCTTAGACCCATGGAAAAAGTTCCGATGACCTCCGCCGGTTACACCATGCTCCAAAATGAGCTGAAGGAACGGACCGGTGTCGAGCGCCCGCGCATTGTTGATGCCATTTCAGAGGCCCGCGCGCATGGCGACCTGTCGGAAAATGCTGAATACCACGCAGCCAAGGAAGCCCAGAGCCTGAACGAGGGCCGGATCGCGGAATTGGAAGACAAACTGTCCCGCGCCGAAATCATCGACGTGAGCAAGCTGTCTGGCGATGTTGTCAAGTTCGGCGCGACCGTGAGCTTGGTTGACGAAGACACGGAAGAAGAAAAGAAATACATGATCGTCGGCGACGTTGAGTCCGATGTGAAACAAAGCAAGGTTTCGATTTCTTCTCCGATCGCCCGTGCGCTCATCGGAAAGTCGGTAGGCGACAGTGTGGAGGTCGCCGCACCAGGCGGTGCCCGCTCCTACGAGATCGTGGAAGTGCAGTTCATCTGACGCTGCCAGCCTGTCCAATCCGGCAGAAGCCCAATACAGAATTTTGCCAAGTTTTCGATTTTCACCGCCGAGTACCTTTTATTCTGATCGTGAAAGGATTTAAGGTCTAAGGCGGTGGGATTCGGAGATCCAAAATGGTTTTTCACGTAATTGGTTTCTGGCTGCTGATGCTTGCCATCCCCTTGTGGGGATATCGTTTCTTTCTGACATCCAAGCTTGCCTACCGGGAGAAGAAAATCTTCCGGCGGCTGTTGGATCACGCTGACGAGCGGGCTTACTTTTTCGCGTTGAAGCTATTTGGTTTTTTGGTGGCCTTGAGCGCAGCTGTTTTGGCGATGGTTGCCGGTCTCGGCTACATCAAGCATGGCTCCACACAGATCGGAAGTTACCGGGAAGTCATTCGCAGCCGTATCTATTCAGGCGTTGATCCGGTGGACCAAGCGCTCGACACCTTCCACTATGATCAGTGGCTGCCAATCGCGATCCTGACGACCTGTGCGTTGCTCAGCATCAGCTTCACGCTCGTAGCAACGGCGCTCCGCGACATCTCGCTTCTCAATCGGCTGCTCAAACGTCTGAAAAAAGTTCCTCAGGCAATGAAAACGGCGCCGAAAGCCTGAAACGCGAAGGCCAAAGCTGCCTGTTTTAGTCAGGCAGCCCATCACACATTCGAAATGACTTGAGGAATTAAGTTCAGCCGTCGATCGGCACGACCGGCTCATCCTTGGTCCGGCGGATGGTGAGTGCTGTGCGGACACTGTCCACGTTTGGCGCAGCCGTGAGTTCACGGATCACGAAATTCTGGAATGTCTGCAAATCCGGCGAGACGCATTTCAGAAGGAAATCCACCTCCCCTGAAAGCATATAGCTCTCGCGAACCAGCGGCCATTTTTCCACCGTCTGCTCAAAGGCAATCAGGTCTGCTTCGGTTTGGCTGTGAAGGCCTACCATGGCAAACGCTGTGACATCGTACCCGAGCTGCTTCTCATCCAGGAGCGTCCGGTAGCCCTGTATCAGGCCAGCTTCCTCAAGCGCACGCACACGTCTCAAACATGGCGGCGCTGAAATTCCGACCCGGCGAGCCAACTCAACATTGGTCATCCGGCCATCATCTTGCAATTCCTTCAGGATTTGCCAGTCAATGGCATCAAGGCGCGCTTTCACACCGCTCTCCTATGAATTCTGGGACGGTGCCGTCACACGGCCCGAAACTGGGGCTGACGTGAGGTTCCGCAAAAACTTGAGTTTCATGCACAAACGTGTTTCTACGGTGCCGAGTTATGACTTTTTGCGCGTTTGTGCAAGACTATAACAAATTTGCGCACAATCTTGAAAGATTCCGACAGGGAAATCCCGCAGTTTATGTTGAATGCAACGGCATCGCCCCGTTCCCTTTGGATTTTGACGGATGGTAAGGCGGGCGACGTCGCGCAATGCGTCGGCGTCGCGGATACCCTCAACCTTCCCTACGAAATGCGGACCGTTTCTCCAAAACCGCCCTATTCCTGGTGGCTGCCGTTTGGCCCGTTTCCGCCCGCCGACCGGGAAGACCGGCCAGGGAGCCCGCTCGCGCCGCCGTTCCCTGATATTGCAGTGGCCTCCGGCCGCAGGGCTGCGGCTTACCTGCGCCGCCTTAAGAAAGCGTCCAACGGCAAAACCTTCACGGTATTCCTGAAAGACCCAAGGTCCGGTGCAAAGACAGCTGATCTCATTTGGGTTCCCGAGCACGATCCGCTCCGCGGCCACAATGTCCTGGTCACACCGACCTCTCCCCACAAGTTTTCTGAAGCGCGTCTTGCTGAACTGAAGGGAGAACCGGTGCCGCAGATCGACAATCTCCCTCAGCCGAGAGTGGCTGTACTTGTGGGCGGCAACAGCCGGCACCACACCTTCACAGACAATGATCAAACCAGATTTCTGGACGGACTGCGTGAGACAGCGGAACAGAACAGGGCGCATTTTCTGATCACAGCTTCGCGGCGGACCCCCGAGTTGCTGGTCGACGGGATCAAGGCCTTTTCCCAAGATGGCGATCATTTCTTCTGGGACGGAACCGGCAACAATCCGTATGGTCATTTCCTGGCAAAGTCCGACGCCATCATTGCAACCGCAGATTCGACCAACATGATTGGCGAGGCCACGGCCACAGGCAAACCGATCCACGTCTTTCATCCAAGCGGTGGTCACGCAAAGATCACCCGGTTTTTGGGGACTTTGAAAGGTATGGGATGTGTTCACCCCTTCCCAGGGCCACTTAAAACCACTACCTACGACCCGATTGACGCAACACCTGTGATCGCAGAACGTATTCTGGCAGACTACAGGGCCCTTCACCAAGCCGGTCAAATATCGCAAGGTGACTGACATCTGGCAGTCACGGTTGAGACAAGAAACACGGATTATACTACGCCCATGAGTACTAAGCACAGCAAGCTGTTGATCGTCGGCTCTGGCCCGGCCGGTTATACCGCCGCCATCTATGCGGCCCGCGCCATGATCCAACCGACCTTGGTTGCCGGAATTCAGCCGGGCGGTCAGCTGACCATCACCACCGATGTCGAAAACTATCCAGGCTTTGCAGACCCGGTCATGGGCCCATGGCTTATGGAACAGATGCAAAAGCAGGCTGAAAATGTCGGCACGGAAATCATCTACGACACGATCATCAAGGCGGACTTGTCGGTCCGCCCGTTCCGTCTGGAAGCAGATAGCGGCACCGTGTTCACGGCTGATACGTTGGTCATCGCGACCGGCGCGCAAGCCCGCTGGCTGGGCCTGTCCTCCGAACAGGATTACATGGGCGCCGGTGTTTCGGCCTGTGCCACATGTGACGGGTTCTTCTATCGGAACCGCGAAGTCGTCGTGGTCGGCGGCGGCAACACGGCCGTCGAAGAAGCGCTCTACCTGGCGAACCTTGCCTCCAAGGTGACGCTGGTTCACCGCCGCGACAGTCTGCGCGCCGAAAAGATCCTCCAGGATCGGCTGTTCTCACACGACAAAATCGAAGTGATCTGGGACCATCAGGTTGACGAGATCCTCGGAGGCGGCGAACCGAAAGCAGTCACAGGTGTGCGCCTGAAAAGCACCAAGACCGGCGAGCTTCAGGAAATCTCCACCGATGGTGTGTTCATTGCGATCGGCCACGCGCCATCCGTTGAACTGTTCAAGGATCAATTGACCTTGAAACCGAACGGCTATCTGGAGACCGCACCGGATTCCACCAAGACTTCGATCCCCGGCGTTTTCGCAGCCGGTGACGTTACCGACGATATTTACCGCCAGGCGGTCACCGCAGCCGGAATGGGCTGTATGGCTGCCCTTGAAGCGGAAAAGTATCTCGCCGAACAGGATGCTGTCGGTTCACAACAGGCTGCTGAGTAACGCAGTTTCCCGGCTGGACGGATTGGGGAATGCCATGGATTGGGACAAATTGCGTATCTTCCATGCTGCCGCGCAAGCCGGCAGCTTCACCCATGCGGGCGATACGCTTCATATGAGCCAATCCGCGGTGAGCCGCCAGGTCAGTGCGCTTGAGCACGATCTGGGGGTTCCCCTGTTCCACCGGCATGCCCGCGGTCTGCTGCTGACGGAACAAGGCGAACTTCTCTATCGCACTGCCGGTGATGTCCTGATGAAGCTGGAGGCCGTGCAATCCAGGCTCAAGGACAGCAAGGACAAGCCTTCTGGTGTTTTGAAAGTCACGACCACGGTTGGCTTGGGGTCAACCTGGCTGGCATCAAGGATCAGAAGCTTCACGGATCTTTACCCGGATGTCGAATTGCAGCTGATTTTCGACGACGACGAGCTCGATCTTAGCATGCGCGAAGCCGATGTTGCGATCCGGTTGCGCCAACCGACACAGCCGGACCTCATTCAACGCAAACTCTTCACCGTGCACTTTCACGTGTTTGCGTCTCCTGAATACATCCAGCGCTTTGGCTCACCGTCCTCGATCGAGGATATTGATGATCATCGCATCATCACCTTCGGCGAGCAGGCCCCTGCCTATCTGCGCTCGATGAACTGGCTTGTGACGGCCGGCCGCGTGGATGGCAAACCGCGGCAATCGGTGCTCCAGGTCAACAACATCATCGCGATCAAGCGCGCTGTTCAGACAGGTGCCGGTATTGCGATGTTGCCAGACTATATCATCGACAATGGCCGGAACTTGGTTCCCGTGCTTGAAGACCAGGAAGACAAGGTGCCGTCCTTCGACACGTATTTCGTCTATCCCTCGGAGCTCAAGAACACTGCACGGGTCACGGCATTCCGGGAGTTTTTGCTGAAGAACGCCCAAAACTGGGTCTACTAAAAGAAAGCCTCCGAGCGCCCAGCATCGGTCACACTCGCAACCAGACGGAATAGCGACCCTGCATCTGTCTTTCAGGAAGTTTGGTTTGTTCGGACAACTCTCTGCAGCATGCTGTTGTGATGAGCATTGGGGCACGAACCAAGTTTTATTGAGAGCAGCCGGGTCTGAATTCGCAACAAGATATCCACCCGGCAGACGCTCTTGCGCGGGCGTCTGGTATGATCTTGCCTGTAACTCACTCAGATAACTAACAAATCTATGGACGGTCAAAGCCCTGCGCGATTTGCATAGCAGATCTGCGTCGCTGCCTCTTGTTTAAGCAGCTTGTGCACTGCATATAAGCATCACTGTTGGTCACACAGGCATCACGTCCTCCTCCCAGTGATGCCTCGACCAGCTGTTCCCCTCTGGAAGGTGATTCCACTGGTTACAGTGAATCAATTCAAACTGCCGGGTCCTTTAAGACCCGGCTTTTTTTTGCCTACATGAACGTACTCAAGCGTTAAGCGCAGCCTTGGCAACTTTGGGAACCTCAAAGTACGCTTGTTGCACATCCTCAAGCGGGATTGGCTGACCGATGAAGTAGCCTTGACCGTAGTGGCATCCGCAAGCTCTCACCACGCCCAACTGCTGAGCCGTTTCGACGCCTTCGGCCGTCGACTTCATATCCAGATTGTCAGCAAGCGCCGCGATCGTTCTCAAAATCGCTGCACTGCCCTCATCTTTTTCCACTTCCGAAACAAACCTGCGGTCAATCTTGAGCTTGTTGAATGGCAGTTCCTGCAGATAGCCAAATGACGAGAAACCGATGCCGAAATCATCCAAGGCCAGGTTCAGACCAGCATCTCGCAATTTTCTGAGATCCTCATGAGCGGCTGAGCCTGCGGACATCAAGACACTTTCGGTCAACTCCAGTTCCAGACGATGCGGCGAAATTCCAGCTGCTTTTAGACCGCCAAGAACTCGTTCAACAAATCGGCCATCGCCAAGCTGCAAAACCGAGACATTCACACAGGCGCGGTAATCGTCCGGCCAGGTTGCCAGGGAGCGCAACACTTCAGACAGAACAAAATCGCCAACCTTCGCGATCAGGCCAATCTCTTCGGCCAGCGGGATGAAATTTGACGGGGGGACATAACTTGCCTCGCCCTGATGCCAACGAACCAAAGCCTCGAAGTGATCAACCCGATGTGTTTCCAGGTTCAGGATCGGCTGGCAAAAAACATCAAGCCCCTGATTTTCCACCACGCGGATCAGAGCGCTCTTCGTGCGCTTCCGCTCCGCATCTTCAAGCGCAATATCGGCGTCAAAGACCCGGTATGCGGATCTTTTCTCCTGCTTGGCCTTATAAAGTGCCAGATCAGCACGTGAGAGAGTTTCTTCAGAACCGGCACGATCCGCAGTGATGATCGCCACGCCAACGCTCAGTCCGCTCTGAACCATGAGCCCCTCGAGATTAACGGGTATGTCGAAAGCGGCGCACAAACCGGAAGCAATTTCGCGGATGTCTTCCTCCGTACGCGGCTTGAGCACAAGCGCAAACTCATCGCCGCCCAAACGGGCCGCAAGATCACCACCTTCGATGACCGCTTTCAGGGTGTTGGCAACGTGTTGCAGCAAACGATCGCCGACGACATGGCCATGACTGTCGTTCACCGCCTTGAAGTCGTTTAGGTCAATGAGCAAAAGGGATGGCGACACCTCATCGGCATTCCCGGCATTTTCAACGACGTGATCCAAAGTCTCCCTGAAGGACAATCGATTGGCCAGTTCGGTCAGATTATCCGTTTCAGCTGCCTTTTTGACGCGCTCATCCGCAACGACTTTCTCGGTGACATCTTCATACGTCTCTACCCATCCGCCGTCCGGCATTGGAGCCGCGGAAAAAGACAGAATCCGGCCGTTGGACAGGTGGATTAACGAGCGTATGTGTGAGGTAGGCTGGGCACTCTCTGGAACAGCTTTTGTAGCCTCTCCTGGAAACCCGGTCACGAAAGCGCCTAGCCGATACTGGTTGTAGGCGTGGTAGGACGTTCCAGGCACCAGCATTTCCGGCGGAAGCCCCGTAAAATCCCCGGCACGGTCATTGCAAAAACGCAGTCTACCATCCTTATCAAACGCACTGACACCCTGTACAACCGATGCCAAGGTGACTTCCAGCTCTTCTGAGCGAAGGCGAGCTTCCTTTTCTCTTTCAAAGAGACTGTCCGCCATTTCCTTGCGGTCTGTGATGTCCCAATTCACCCCGACGGCTTCAGTAACGTTGCCGGCATCGTCTTCAAGAAAATTGCAATGGGCGGCCAACCAGCGGACGCTGCCATCCCGGCGCACGATCCGAAAATCGGTGGCGAACCCGGATTTCTTCTCATACGCCTCCAGGAATTGCCGGCGGGCTGCATCGATGTCATCGGGGTGAACGGTCCGCTCCCAGTCATTAAACTCGCCTTTGAAAGACCCGGGATCGACATCAAACAACCGAAACATTGCATCGTCCCAGGTGAGACGATTGGCAGCCATATCGAACCGCCACACAGCAATTCCAGCAGATGACCGGGCGAGATCAGTCAGAAAGAGCGTGGATTTGAGCGCCTTGTGCTCAACGGAGAATTTCTTGGCCTCGCTGATCATCAGGCCAAGAATGACCACACCGACCACGTTTCCAACTAACAGCAAGTACCAAGCGTTTTCAAGGGTCTGGAGCCCCGCCTCAACGCCTTTATCGATGAAGAAACACGGAAGGACGAAAAGCGTGCCGACAACCGCAATGGACAAAAGCCGCAAGGGACCCGGGCCGAGATCGCGATGACGGCAGCAGGCCCCGACAATCGCACCGAAAGCCGCGTAAAAAAACGGGCTGAGGCTGCCGCCAATCACAAATGGGCCACCGACCCAATAACGCGCAGCCCCTGCGATGCTTGCCGTGATGATCCCCCCCAAAGGCCCAAGGAAATATCCGCTAAGGATCGCCGGCGCAGCCCGCGTGTCGAACGTGGCACCATCGCCAAAATGAACGGGCATCATCACGACCAGAGCGGACAGGAGACCAAACAACGCGCCAAGGAATGCCGCGCTTATCGACCGGCGCGCGTGCAATGTATCCCGGCGCGCAAAAAAGTAGAACGCCAATGCGCCCAACGAAAGAGCGCCAATATTTGCGATCCAATCGACGACCATCTAAGCCTTTCTGAGTGCACAAAAGCACACTTAGAGAAAAAGCAACGATGCTCAGCCTATTTCAAAAATGCTAACAACTTCAATATACAGTAATACATACTCGCATCGAGACTATTGTTAATAGTCTCGATGCGAAAACAACAGATGCAACGCCATTTTACATAAACAAAAGCTCGCCAGTCATGTCTTTATATAGACCCGCGACTTGTTCCTCGTATCCATTGTAAAGCAGTGTGTTCCGGCGTTGATCGGTTCCCAACAGTTTCTCGGTTGCCTGGGGCCAGCGCCGATGTGGGACCGACGGGTTCACATTCGCCCAAAACCCGTATTCCTTCGGCTGGATTTCTTCCCAGAAGCTCACTGGACGCTTGTCAGTGAATGAGATCCGCACCACGGATTTGATACATTTAAATCCGTATTTCCAAGGCGTTACCAACCTGATCGGCGCACCAAACTGCTTGGCAAGCGGTTTTCCGTAGATCCCGGTCGCCATGAACGCCAGTTCATTGGTCGCCTCTGCAAGGGTCAAGCCTTCAACATAAGGCCACGGATACCAGGATTGTTTCTGACCGCTGGCAACTTCCGGATTGAGGAATGTTTCGAACCGAAGGTATCTGGTACCCGTTTGCGGCCCCGCCAGCTTGACCAGTTCGGCGAGTGGGAAGCCCGACCACGGCACCGCCATGGACCAAGCCTCAACACACCGATGGCGATAAAGGCGTTCCTCCAAAGGCATCTTGGCAAGAAGTGCATCGATATCAATCGTCTGAGGATTGTCGATGAGGCCGTCCAGCATCACAGTCCATGGACGGATCTCAAGGTTCTGGGCCGCCGGCCAAATCTGCTTGTGCGAGCCAAACTCGTAGAAATTGTTGTACTTCGACGCCACGTCTTCGTCAGTCAGTGGCCGGTCCAAGGTAAATGCAGAATTGCGTGGAACAGGATAGAGCCCCGCGCTCGGGTCTGCCTCGGCAAAGGCCGGCCTCATCCCAAGCCCGCTTCCGAGCAATGCACCTCCCCCTGCGAGTCCCGCAAGGATCTGGCGTCTGTTCAAGAAAATATGCTCTGGGGTCGCTTCGCGCTCGGGCAATTCCCAGCTGCGTTTGGTCAAGATATTCATCGTCAAACTCCCAATCTGGACGTAGAAAGACCGGATTGTGTGTTCAAACGCAAATAACGCCCAAGTGACCGATGCCAAGTGTCGGACTTATGCCAGCCAGTTTTCAGCGGCTTCCCGGTCTTTTGAAACAAAGCTTTTGATCTCAAGCCCCGGGATCAACATCCCTTCGATCTCAGCAACCTTGCGAATCCAGCCTGCATCGCACACAACCGCGCACTTTCGGAATTTCCCCAGAAGTTTCAGAAGGTCTGGCATCATCTTGAATTCGACAGCCAACGCGCCTGCGGTTGGCCATTCGAAATCATCAATGACATAGAGCATCGTGCCGTTGGTCAGATCCTCTGCGGCTTCAATGAGATCCTCCAACCCGGCCTGCATCAAGTCAGCATTGAGAGGACCGCGCAGATGAACAAAGACGCGGTCCCCTTCCTGTTTTTCAATCGCAAGCATCGACAATCTCCTTTCTGCGTCCGCCATCCCGTTTAGAGCGTAGGGGAATGGGCACACAATCAAATGAGACAGATCAACACTTTGCACTCGCGCGGCTCACTACGCCGCTTGTTTTCCCGAACGCTGAAGCGCCTGGTCCGCTGCTTTGCCCGACAGCTCCGCCATATGATCGAACTCTGCCGTATAACTGGCAACTCCCGCCGTCGCGGACCGGAGTTCAACGATCAAATCACCGATTTCAGCTTCTGGCATCAACGCCTGAACCTCGTCCCAACCGCTCCAGCCGGGACGGGCGTCAAATCCAAGCAGCTGCCCGCGCCGGGCCGAAACAATGGCATTAATCCTGGCGGTCGCATCGCTTGGACACGCGACGACCACCTTGTGGATAGGCTCCAGCAGAACGGGTTTGCAGTCGGACAGACCTTCCCGGATCGCCAGGATACCTGCCATCTTGAACGCCTGATCGGAACTGTCGACCGAGTGATACGAGCCGTCGACAAGACAAACTGACAGGTCGACAACAGGAAACCCGAGCGGCCCCTGGCCCAGTGCTTCCAGAACACCTTCCTTCACCGACGCGATGTATTGCTTGGGCACCACGCCCCCGGTGATACGATCGGTGAACTGGATGCCTTCTCCTCTCGGCAGTGGCGAAATCTCAAGAACCACGTCACCGAACTGCCCGTGACCACCGGACTGCTTCTTGTGACGTCCGCGCGCTGTTGTGCTGCCACGGATCGTTTCGGAATAAGGCACATGCGGCGCATGCACGGCGACATCCAGCCCGTATTTTCCAGACAAACGCTCCTGAGCGACGCGCAAGTGCATCTCTCCCTGCCCGCATAACAAGGTTTCAGCCGTTATCTGGTTCTGTGCGACTGTCAGGGAGCCGTCTTCTTCGGCAAGCTTGGAAAGGGCAGCTGACAAGCGAACTTCATCCTTCCGCTGCCCGGCTTCAATCGCTGTCGCCAAGACCGGCCGCCGGGTATCCGCGCTGTCCAGAGCTGGGAGCTTGCTGCCCTGTAGGCTCAGGACATCGCCGGTTTGAACATCTTCCAATCGCCCCAAGCCAACGAGATCCCCAACAGACGCCCTTGAGATCTTGTTCAATTGCTGTCCAAACAGGGAGAATAGCCCCGAGACCTTCGCTTCGATGGTTCCATTCACATAGAGGCTGTCATTGTCCGCCAGAGCGCCACTCAACACGCGCGCCACGGAAACTTTGCCGCCATGTTGTGTGTGAAGCGTCTTGATAACTTGAATTGCGCTTTCGGGCGCGGCATCAAGAAGGCGCGCCTTGAGGCGGTCAACCGACGGCACCTCATGGCGAAGGGCTTTCAAGAGTCGCGTGACACCGTTGCCATGTTCGCCAGAGCCGAAGAAAACCGGACAAATCAGGCCGTCCTGCATTTCCGCAACGAGATCAGCGAACACCGTCTCCCGGTCCGGCGCAATGTCCTCAAGCAGCGCTTCCATCAGATCATCATCGTGATCGGCAAGATGCTCCAGCATCGTAAACCGGGCTTCGTGTTCGCGGGCCCGGTCCTCATCCGACATATTGATCTCGGTGCTCGGCTCCTTCTCGTGATAAACATGCGCCCGTTCCAGGGCGAGATCGATGAAGCCGGTAGCCTGACCGTCTTCCCAGATCGGTATCTGACGCAAGACAAGCGGAACGCTTGAGGCCGGTTGAAGCAGGTTCAACACATCGCGGACCCGCCGTGTGCTCTTGTCGATCTTGTTCAAAAACAAAACCCGCGGGATGGCGCGGGCTTCAAGGGCTTTCAGAATGAGCTGCAAGGCTGGAACCTTGCGCTCATCGTCTTCAGCGACAACCACAGCCAGATCCGCACCGGACAAGGCGCTGTCCATTTCCCCCAAAAACTCGACCGAACCCGGACAATCGATGAAATTGAACCGGTCACCAAGGTATTCCACATCCGCGAAATTCAGCTCCACGCTCATTCCATGAGCCCTGGCTTCTGCCGAACCATCACCAATGGTATTTCCGTCTGACACCTTGCCCTGCCGGTCCACCTTGTTCGTGCGCGCCAGGATCGCCTCCAGCAAGCTGGTTTTACCGCTGCCAAAGGGTCCGACCAAAGCCACGCAGCGCGGTTCCCTGCCGCCGGAGTTTGCCTGTCCATTGTTGGTGTTTGCCATACTGAGCCTCCCGTTTGCCCGAGGATATCCTCGTTACAACGCGGCACGGCCGGCGGTTCAGGACGCGGGCCCGCCGCGTCTCGCCCGAATGGGATCGAAGGCCAACAACCCGGAAAGCGCCGGGCGTGATATTCGTCATGGCCCTTCAATCAAGGGCGGGACGCTATCGTCGCGCCCGAAACGGGGTAAACGCAAGGAAATCTTACCCTGCACCGCAGCAAACAGGCGGCGCATTCGGCGCCACCAACCGGCACCTTTCGCTCGTCCGGTCACCGAAATGCTTCAATTCGCGAATTAATTTGGTGTTGCGGGCGGCTCCACCCATACTGAACCGCGGGCACGAGATGGAATGAGAGGTACAAACATGTTGCTATTAGCCAGAACTGTCTTACCGGCGTTTGGTGCTGCGATTGTGTCAGCGGGCCTGGTGTTTTCTGGCGGCAGTCTTGCGCAGGCGCAATCAGTCCAGCCGCGCGGCGTTATCCAACCCGGCACGACGCTCGGGCCGTCCGCGCAACAACAGCTCAATCAGAACCTCAATCGTCAGCAGAACAATTTCTCAACCCAGCAACGGATCGACAGCAACAATCGGCTGAACCGGACACAGCAGATCAACCGCAACAACACCCGGACAAACACACTCTCGTCTTGTCCTGGCGCAAATTCGGCCTGTCAGAACTAGGGTTCAGACCTGAACATCCTGGGATGTGCCCGGCGCTGCCGCAGAACCTGTAACCAGAACTCCTGCGCCTGCACTTTTGTCTGACAAGCGCGCCTGGAGGAAATTCCGACCGATTATCATAGCTGCAATTGTGGCCACCACCGGCACAAAACGGCTCCCCGGGGTCAGCAGGGCCCAAACGGCACCGCAAGCGCAGAACGCAAGCAAAACAGCGGAATAAATCAGTTGCGCACGATCTGTGACATTCTCCAACGCGGAAAACCGCGATCGCGAAAACAGCATCTGGGTAAGGCCGACAGCAAAAACGGTTACCAGAACGCACCCATAGGCATATTCGGCAAGGACGTCTCCCAGACCGTCAAACCCGAGGCGAAACACACAAACAATCAGCGGCGTTGCCAATAAAATATGAATGTTGACGCCCATCAGGATCGGATGCATCCGGACCCTCATTCCGATTAGGGCACTCAAAACAACGAGGCACAGCCCAGAGCCTATCCAGCCGGCGAATTCCAGATCCCCCGATTGGCGCCACAAAAGAATGAATACGATTGACGGCACCCCTTCCATGAGGTCGGTCAGCCATCGTTTTTGTTGGGTTTGCATGCGTGTGCCTCGCTCGTGAGGCTGACAGTTTACCGGCGCAAGTTTTGATCGTAAATACGCAGGACTACAATCAAAACTGGCCGCGAAGACTTCCCGCAAACGCTGTACTGAATGGGCCGTTTAGTGGCCCGGGCGGATCCGCTTCAAGAATTCCCAGACCGGTAGAGCCGTCACACCTCCAACCACGCCGGATACATAGCCGGGTATGGCCCAACCCAGCAAAGAAGACCAGAGCAGGCTGACAACAAAACTCACCGCAAGCATGGCAGCCACAGTGATCAGCAATCGTTGCCAAAGCGGAAGAAGAACAGCCAAGCCAGCCTCCAAAACAAAATGAAAATCGACTTCACCCTATGCGCGCCCTTCGAGAAAGAAAAGCTTGATCGGCCCAAGTGAGAGTGAGCCAAATAAAAAGGGCGGCCAGAGCCGCCCTTAGATGCTGATTGTCAGCTCAACTTATTTCAGATTGCCGCAGAAACGCTGAATGCGGGTGCAGGCTTCTTCCAGAGCTTCCGTGGAGGTCGCATAGGAAATCCGGAAGTTCGGACCAAGGCCAAAGGCCGACCCGTGAACGACCGCGACACCTTCTGTCTCGAGAAGCTCAGTTACGAAGTCTTCGTCGTTCTCGATGACCTTGCCGGACGGAGCGGTCTTGCCGATGGTTCCAGCGCAGGACGGGAATACATAGAACGCGCCTTCCGGAACCGGGCAGGTGATGCCGTTTGCCTGGTTCAGCATGGAAACAACGAGATCGCGGCGCGCTTTGAAGATTTCATTGTTCTTCGGAATGAAATCCTGTGTACCGGAGATCGCTTCAACTGCGGCCCACTGCGCAATCGAGTTCGGGTTGGAGGTCGATTGCGACTGGACCTTCGCCATGGCCTTGATCAGGTCAACCGGGCCACCGGCATAGCCGATCCGCCAGCCGGTCATGGAATACGCCTTCGATACGCCGTTGACGGTCAGCGTGCGCTCATAAAGCGACGGCTCGACCTGGGCCGGTGTCGTGAACTCGAAGTCGTCATAGACCAGGTGCTCATACATGTCGTCGGTCATGATCCAGACATGCGGGTGTTTGACCAGAACGTTGCACAGCGCCTTCAGTTCGGCTTCCGTGTAAGCAGCCCCGGACGGGTTGGAGGGCGAGTTGAAGATCAGCCACTTGGTGCGCGATGTGATGGCAGCATCGAGCGCTTCCGGCGTGATCTTGAAGGTGGACTTGTCGGCTTCAACGATGACCGGTTCGCCGCCAGCCAGAAGAACCATATCCGGATAGCTGACCCAGTATGGCGTCGGGATGATGACCTCATCGCCCGGATTGATGGTGGCAACCAGTGCATTGTAGAGCACCTGCTTGCCGCCGGTGCCGACAGTGATCTGATTGGTTTCGTAAGTGAGCCCGTTTTCCCGCTTGAACTTCTCGGCGATGGCAGCCTTCAGCTCCGGAATACCATCGACAGCCGTGTACTTGGTCTTGCCGTCGTTAATGGCCTTGATGGCAGCCGCCTTGATGTTTTCCGGGGTGTCGAAATCCGGCTCGCCAGCTCCGAGACCGATCACATCGCGGCCTGCGGCTTTCAGCTCGCGTGCCTTGTTGGTGACGGCGATGGTCGCAGATGGTTGAACTCGCGCCAATGCGTCAGCAAGAAAGCCCATAATGTCCTCCAGGGGGAAACGGGAAAGTTAGCGCGCGGACCCTAGATCCGCTGGGCCATCATGACAAGGGCATGAAGGCCAGGTTTGGCAAAAATAAAGGCGATCGCCCGTGATTACGCCTGCCATTGTTGCGATCGATGGCCGGGAGGGATCAGCTGCGGGTTTCCAAAACGAGCTTCGGTTCCTTGCTGTCCTTGTCGATGAGCATTACGCGGAAGCGTTTCTTCTTTGTCTGGCCGTTCAGGATATTGACCGGGATCGACATCGGGACCTCGGTCTCCGACTGTGCAGCACCAAGCAGGGAAGAATAATTGTTCGGATGAAGCAGAATGTCCGTGACCGGCTTGCTGTCCATGATTTCGTTGGTCAGGTGGTAGGTCTTCATCGCCGCCTTGTTGGCAGCAATGATCATTTTCGACTTCGTGTTGATCACCAGCATTGGCGCGCTGCAGATTTCAAAGACTTTGAGAAAATCGACATCACCGCCGATCCGGCCTGCGGAAAACAGGACGCCCCCCACGGTGCCCCCGATCCGGAAATGCATAGCTTCATAGGTCAGCTCGATGGCATCGTTGGAAGCCAGCAGAAACTTGCCGCGGCCGGATGCACTCGCCCGGCGTGTCAATGCGCCCAGCGCCAGGGAAACGATGGTCCGGCCGACGCGTTTTTGAATATGCGCGATGTTGCGGCCGATGATCAGCCGGGCGTCTTCGATCTGAAAGGTTTTGACAAAGCCGTCGCTTGCAAAGCGCACATAGCCGAAGTTGTCGACCAGCAGCACCACCCGGTTTGAAGAGGCAACAAAGTGTTGCAGGATTGGCGCAAGCCCCAGAACGATGCGGCCCGGGTTTTCGTCCTCTCCAATCGATGGGAAACAGATGACAACGATCCGTCCGTCAACCAGCTCATAGCGGTGTGCAACGATCGGGATGCCCGGGATCCGGTGATCGGGTCCGCCGCCGACATCAAACGGCCCGGCGACCCCATCGCGGATGGCGCCCTGTATCAGGCGCAAGATTGTTTTCCTGTCTTCCGGTGACAGGTTGCGTAAAGCGAGATTTGAAGGTGCTTCCTGCAGGTCCTTGACCTCACTATGGAAGCTCTGACTGCCGATCTCATGCCAAAGGATTGTTTTCTGGGAAATATCAGCAACGAAAAACTGGAGCCCGGCCAAGGCAAGCGCAGGTGTGTCCTCTGAAACTTTCGTTTCAAGTTCTTGTTCTGCTGGCTTGTCATCCTTGCTTTGTGCCAACGCGCTCTGCGCTGCTTTGACCACCATAGCCGTCTGCACTCTCTACCGATTACCTACCCTGCCCGCAGTATCGAAAAAAAGTGCAAACAAACCATAAAATGGAACGCATAAAGTCTAACATTATTTAAATACCTCAGTAATTTATGCAGCAATTGCTTCGAAAGAACAGCGCTTTTATTGCTCCTTTATTTTGGAGGTATCCAACCGCAAGAAACCGGTGTTTTGCAACGCCCCACAAATGTCACGAAATGGCACCAGCAAAGCCCAAGAGCAGACGGTCTCCCGGCGCAATTTGGTTGGAATGTGCATCCGTTGAAACTGCGGAGGCCAGAATGTTGGAACGCACCCAGAAATCTGAACGCCATAACGAAGACCGCCATGTCGTCGTACTGGCGATATTGTTCGGGTCGGCAGCAGTGCTTTTGACGTTGCTGGCTGTTGTTCCGGAACCAGCGGCCGCCTTGCCGTTTTTGGCGCTGATCCTAATGGCGCAACTGACCCGGATGCTCGGCACCCGCCTGTTCCGCGATTTTACAGAGTAACCGCCCTCACGATTTGCAGCCCCCAATTCCAAAGAAAAAGACAGGCTGTCATGACAGACACACACGCAAAATCATCTGATTTTCATACCCAAAATCACGAACCTCAGACGGTAACCCGGAAAAGGTCCAGAGACCTGCAGGACGCCCGCCCCCTGTTGCAGGCTATTTGCCTCGGCATATTTTTGGCGGCAATCCTGACCGCAGCCGCCGCTATTGCGGGATCTGAGGCGAAAGACACGACAACACCGGGCACCACAATCCCTGCCCTGACACAGCCGCTGCCCTCCGAAGTGAGCAAATAAGATCTTTGGGTTCAGGTGGATACCACAAGACCGTTTGGACGAATTGGAGACGCATTTCGTCCACACGGCCCAGCGCGTTGATACCGATCAAGGCCATGAACAGGACCTCCAGATACAGTCATCTGGTCTGGAGGTTCAAAGCGCAATGCCACAAGTACCTTCTGTTGGAATACTTGAGAAACAGGAAATTAGGCCATGGCCATTGCCAACGGACAAAAGTGGATCGATAAAGAAGTCAGTTCTTCGGAGGCTGCCATGGACATCGATCTTTCTCTTTCGGCTGACACTGTACGGATGCTGGCGCAAAAGGCCCGCGCGGTTGCAGAGACCACCGCCGATACGTTTGAAGATGGCCATGAGGGGGACGTCGAATTTGACGCCGACACCCTGGAAGAAGCTCACGGCCACGACGGTCTGGCGGAAGAAGAAAGCGACAATCTCTCCGATGAGGAATTGCGCGAACTCTTGGAAGATTTGAACGTCGACGAAGCTGCGGAGCTAGTCGCCATCACCTGGATCGGCCGGGGGGATTTCGAGGTAGAAGACTTCTCGCAAGCCGTTCAAGAAGCCAAGGATCGGGCGGTCGGCTCAACCGCTTCCTATCTGCTTGGCATGCCGATGCTCGCCGATCACCTGGAAGCCGGTCTGGATTCCCTTTCTCTATAAGCATTCCCAGCCGGAAAACCTTTTGGCGGGCCAATAGTTTGGCTTGAGTCAATCCGTTTTCCGGATCGTTTTCGTGCAGTCCACAGCTTGGCGTTTTCCTTGGGAAAACATCTTTAGATCTCGTTTACCATCTTTTCGCCGCGGAAATTATGCAGCAACCTCGGGCGCAGTTGTGGTGATCGAAGGGGTGGTGTGAATGCTGCGTGATCCGGTCAATCAGGAAGTCTTTGCGACACAAAGACCGTCACCCTGGCCGTTCGTTGGGGCTATATTCGGGGCGGCCGCACTGGTCACGACTTTGATCATGGCATTCAACAGCTAGACCTGTCCTGGTCGAACACACCGACCGGCTTGCATCTCCAGCCTTTCAGCTTATTGGTCATGGGCGAACGTTGATCGGAAGCCATGACACAACCCTCTATAAACAATCCATCCAGCGGTGGGCCCTCGACGCACGAAGGTCGCCTTGCCGTTCTTGATTTGGCCCGCGGCGTGGCAATCGTTACCATGGCGATCTACCATTTTTCGTGGGATCTCTCGTGGTTTGCCTTCGTTGACTGGGATGTCGGAGGGGCGCCTGGTTGGCGCACATTTGCCGTCTCGATCGCCGCCAGCTTCCTGATCCTGGTCGGGGTTAGCCTGGATCTCGCGCACCACAATGAGATCCGCTGGCGCTCCTTCTGGAAACGCTTTGCGCTAATCGCCGCTTCCGCCACCTGTGTGTCGATCGGCACCCACTTTGCCTTTGGAGACAGCTTTGTCCGTTTCGGCATTCTGCATTGCATCGCTGTTTCCAGTCTGATCGCTCTGCCCTTCACGCGACTTCCGCTGCTCTACGCCCTGGCTGGCAGCGCGATCATCCTCACCCTGCCGCACTGGGCATCCTCGAGCGTGTTTGATGGTGAGATTTGGCTCTGGACCGGCCTTGGCACCCCGGCTATGCCCAGCGTCGATTATGTCCCGCTCGCGCCGTGGACCGGGGCAACTCTTTTAGGTGTGGCGCTGTCAAAGGCCATTCGCAAATCCGCCCTCATGGAACCTCTCAAGCAGATGGAATTCGGCGGTCTAGCAGGCCGGGCGCTTAGATGGATGGGCCGCCATTCCCTGCCGATCTACATTCTGCATCAACCGCTTCTTTATGGTTTGGTTTGGAGTGTGACGCTGCTGGGACCAAACATGGACCGGACCAGCCGCAGCTTTCAGACCAATTGCGCGCAAAGCTGCACGACAAGCATGGGGAACGAAGCACTCTGTGTTGCCGCATGCCGCTGCACGCTTGATGGTTTGAAGTCGGAAAACATCTGGGAACCGCTGCTCAGCACGCCCCAGGACCCCGGCTTGCAAACACGCATGAACCAGCTCTACAGCGCCTGCCTCGCAGCTCCTGGAACCGATGCGATCGATTAGACGGTATTGCGGCGTTTCATACGTCTGCTATGCCGGTTTCTGTTTCAGGGCACGGGCAGCGCGTTCAAGAGCAAAAGGTGCAAATGTCGCCGGGTCGCGCCTGTCCAGAAGCTGAACAACTGCCCAAAGAGCTGAAATGGCATCACACCGCGCTTTAATGGCCTCCAAATCGGCCCGGTCAATGGGTCGGTGTTGCCCGAATTCGTAGGCAGTCAAAAACCTCCGCTCAGCGTCCGCGTCAAATCCGATTTCCTGAATGGCGTAAGCAAGATCCCAGCAAGGGTCCGCCATGCCGGAAAACTCCCAATCGATCAGCCAGAGACGGTTGTCAGCCAGCAGGCAGTTGCCTTCAGATAAGTCTCCATGGCTCGGCACCAGCACCAATTGGCTTTGCAAACCCACATCTGCCATCAGCCGATCGAGGTTAGGGAGGACCGCCGAGACATCCTTCGACAGCGACACGTCTGGATTGCCATCAAGTTTCTCAGAAACCCGCTTCCGAAGCGCCGCATAAGTGGTGTGCGGATTGATCTCCCCCTCGAAACTCAGCTTTGAATTATGGAGCCGGGCGAGCTCTTGTCCCAGCATGTCCGGAAGGTCTTTTTTCTCTGATTGGCGGGTTTCAAGGGCCCGCGTAAGCAATAGCCCGCTTTCTGGATCCATGTACACGGGCGGAATGGCAACGCCCAGATCCGCGGCCAATTGCAAATTGTGGGCCTCTGCAAACCGGTCCACAAATGCTTCGGATCCGGCCTGACCGATACGCAGAAAGAACACGCCCTTCTGAGCCGAGATCCGCAAAACCTGATTGCTCAGACCATCCTTCCGCTCTGCAGACAAAACCTCTCCGAGAACAGCCTGGAGATCTGAACTGTTTTGCAGAACCTTCTCCAAAACCGCTGATCGACCGGCTGGTGTCATTATGGAGGAATATGGCAAGAAGAGCCTTTGACGTCTGACCGAAGAATTGAACGAGGACCCATGCAGGATATCCCCGCGCCCCATATCATCATCACCTATTGCCGCCAATGCAATTGGCTGCTCCGCTCGGCGTGGATGGCGCAGGAAATCCTGTCGACCTTTTCTGAAGAGGCAGGCGCGGTCACACTTGTTCCCGGCACAGGCGGGATTTTCACCATCACATGTGACGGCACGCCGGTTTGGGACAGAAAAACCGACGACGGCTTCCCGGAGGCCAAAATCCTGAAACAACGGCTTCGCGACCTGCTGTGGCCGGACAGGGATCTGGGGCATTCAGACACACCCGGCAGTCGCGCGTAGGAGATTCCCGCCTGGGTAGAAACCCGTAGACAAGCAGAAATCGCAAAATATTCGCCAAAATTGCCTAAAATTCGGATCTTGTTAAATCCATTCCGGCACACTTGCAGGCGTTTTCAGACTGGACTGGGGCCCGCCCAATGCGCTTGCCAAATATGTCGTTCTTGAACTGGCCGATCAAAACACAACTTCAGATCGGCTTTGGGGCAATGCTCTTGTGCTCTGTCGGGGTCGGTGCCGGCGGATACCTCGCTGCGAGCCAGGTTCAGGTGTCTGTCACGACCTCAAAAGCGGCAAGTGATCTTCTGGGAGATATCCCGCCACTGCTTGCAGGTGCAGAAGCGTTCGGGCGCGACGGCACTGAGCAGACCGCCAGTGTGGTTGAGGCGAGCATCAACACGTTATCTGCAAGCAGCGATGAACTGGCCCGGAACAAACCAGAGGCCGCACAGCAGCTGACCTTGGCTGTTAGCGAACTCGAAGTAAGCTTCCGCAATCTGAAAAACACCCGAAGTGCGCGTGATGAAGCGATTTCAAATCTTAATGGTTTGACATCTGGCCTGGTTGATACGACCAACGAGGTGTTTGAACAGTACAAGGCCTTGGAAGCTTACCGCCTAGGTCTTGCCCTCAACAACGAAGGCAAGATGAACAACCTTTCCAAGGTCGCCCCGCGTCTTGCAGACATGCGGATCGCCGCAATCGTTCTGGAGCAGGAAACCAAAGCCTTTGTCAACGCACCGGACAAGGCAAACGCCAAAGCCCTTTCTGAGCGTGTCAAGGCGCTGGACAAGGACGCCAAGGCTGTCCGGCGTACCGTGAAGACAAAAACGCTCAGAGCCTCCGTCAAGGATCTCACCAAGGCGGGCAAAGCGTTTGAAAAACAAATCAAAGCGCACCTGAAGACCGGTGCCAGCGACGGGACCGCTGCGGTTTGGTCCGAAACCTTCCAACCGGCTGTTGAACAACTCGTTACCCTAACGACAACGATCATTGCAGAAGCCGAGGCGCCAATTGAGGAGCTGACGGCGGAATTGCGCGGGTTCGACAAAGCGACCGCGGACATCGCGCTCCTGTCCAACTTTACACAAGGCGTGGCCCGCAATGTCCTCGGCGTACGCAGCGCCTATGCAGAGTACCTGACCACGTCCTCAGAAGCTTCGAGTGCCGCCTTTCAGACTTATCTCGGCGAAACCGAAACCCAGCTGGACGCTCTGGAAGGCATTCGCCAGTCATCCCTGCAATCAACGTCTGACAAGGCCTTTTTGGATCTTTTGAACGGCCCTTTGAACACGCTTGTGACGGCAGGTGGTGAAGCGCTGCCGGTCCTGCGCGCAACCTTTGCGGATGTCGTCACGAACAGCGATGCACAGAAGACCGGGCAAGCCCAATTTGCAACCGCAGCTTCGGCGCTGAGCGAACAGGCAAGCACCATCAGCCGGGCCGCGGGTCTGACGGCCGTCTCCTCAGCAGCCACTGCGCGAACGCAGATTTCTATCGCCCTGCTGGTGGCATTGGTCATTGGCGTTGGTTTTGTCGTTCTCTTGTCAGGTGCGATCATTCGTCCGCTCAGATCCCTCACCAACGCCATGCGGCAACTGCAAGAGGGTCAAACCGACCTCGACCTGACCGCCGATAGCCGTAAGGATGAAATCGGAGACATGGCCCGCGCCGTCGGCACCTTCCGGGATCGCGAAGTGGAGCGTGTCGAACTGGAGCAACAGACACAGCGCGATGCGGAAACCGCGCTCAAACGCCAGCAGGCTGTCGATGCACTGGTTACCGAGTTCAGAGCTGATATTGAAGCTGCCCTGACCTCCGTCAATGGCAACATGCGGCAGCTTGAAGACACCGCCGAACATCTAACTGGAATTGCCCGTTCAACCACGGACAAAAGCGAAAACGTCAGCCATGCCTCAAGCCAGGCAAGCGACAACGTCCAGACGATTGCGGCTGCAACGGAGGAACTTTCAGCCTCCGTCCAGGAAGCCGGGCGGCAAGTCAACGCCACTCTCGGCCGCGTTGAAGACGTGACCCAAGCAACCCGGACGTCCAATGATCAGATCAAGGGACTGTCGGCCGCTGCTGAACGGATCGGTGCCGTGATCCAGCTCATTCAGGACATTGCGGAACAAACCAACCTCCTGGCTCTCAACGCGACAATTGAAGCCGCACGCGCCGGCGATGCAGGCAAAGGCTTTGCCGTCGTCGCAGCGGAAGTCAAAGAACTGGCGACGCAGACGTCGAAGGCAACCGATGAGATTTCCGGTCAGGTCGCGGAAATCCAAGGGTCCACGGAAGCTGTTGTGGCAGCGATTACAGAAATCATGACCATGATGGACGAGGTCAACGAAACCGCAGCTGCCATGGCCGCATCCGTCGAGCAGCAGGCTGGTGCCACCTCCGAGATCTCTTCCGGTGTGACACAGGCAGCCGGTCAAACGGCCAGCGTTTCGGAAACAATCGGAGATCTCTCCCGCGGCTCCGGTGAAACCAGCCAGTCCGCCGCACAGGTTGAATCCATCGCGGATGAGGCCACGCGGGAACTGGATGGTGTCACCCAACGGATCGACAGATTCCTGAAAGACGTCGCCGCGGCTTGATCGCCTGCGCTAATATAACTGCAATGCCCGCATCGCCGGAATCGCAATGCTCGGCAAATCAAGCAAGCAGTAGGAGAGGTGGCAAAAGCATCCTCCGTGCCGACACGAAATTCTATCATTTCTGAGCAGGCACCGCTCTCGCCCCAGATGCTGGAACTCGCTGCGCCGAGTCCGAATGACACAAACACCGGTCGGATTTGATTGATCACTCAATTAAAATAACGGACAAGTTTCTTCCATGACCTTTCGTAAGCTCGGAGAAACAATATGGCCGGACAGAAAAACATCCTGATATTGATGGTCGACCAGCTGAACGGCACCTTGTTTCCCGACGGCCCGGCGGATTTTCTGCACGCCCCAAACCTGAAGGCACTCGCCGAGCGCTCTGTCCGGTTTCAAAACAGCTACACGGCCTCTCCGCTGTGCGCCCCGGGTCGGGCCAGCTTCATGTCCGGTCAGTTGCCTCGCAGGACCGGCGTTTATGACAACGCCGCAGAGTTTGCATCCGACATTCCGACCTACGCGCACCATCTGCGGCGGGCGGGCTACACGACTTGCCTGTCGGGCAAGATGCACTTCGTGGGACCCGACCAAATGCACGGCTTCGAGGAGCGCCTGACAACGGACATCTACCCGGCGGATTTCGGCTGGACACCGGACTACCGCAAGCCGGGAGAGCGGATTGACTGGTGGTATCACAACATGGGCTCCGTCACAGGGGCCGGCGTTGCGGAAATCTCCAACCAGATGGAGTATGACGACGACGTCGCCTTCCAGGCGATCCGAAAGATCTATGATTACGGACGCGGCAAATACGACCGGCCCTTCTGTCTGACGGTCAGTTTCACCCATCCGCATGACCCTTATGTCGCCCGCAAGAAATACTGGGATCTCTACGAGGACTGCGATCACCTGTTGCCGGAGGTTCCAGCCAAGGCTTATGAGGATCACGATCCGCATTCCAAACGCATCTTCGATGCCAATGACTGGCGCAGCTTTGACATCACCGAAGACGACATCCGCCGTTCGCGCCGGGCCTATTTCGCCAACATCTCTTATCTCGATGACAAGGTTGGCGAAATCCTGGCTGCCCTTGAGGCCATGGATCTGGCGGACGACACCACCATCCTTTTCGTTTCCGATCATGGCGATATGCTCGGCGAGCGCGGCCTGTGGTTCAAGATGACCTTCTTCGAAGGGTCTTCCCGCGTGCCCTTGATGATCTGCGACAAGGACCTGTCACCCCATCTGGAAACCGCACCGGTCAGCACCCTCGATGTCCTGCCGACGGTCTGCGATCTTGCCGGCATCGACATGAGCGAGATCATGCCCTGGACGGACGGCACCAGCCTCGTTCCGCTGGCCAAAGGCGTGGCCCGGGCCGAACCGGTTCTCATGGAATATGCCGCAGAAGCCTCCTACGCGCCTTTGGTCGGCATCCGGGAGGGGGACTGGAAATACATCCATTGCGAACTAGACCCGCCCCAGCTGTTCAACCTTGCGGACGACCCGAACGAACTGACCAATCTTGCAAACGATCCCGCCCATTCCGAAACGGCCAGGGCTTATGCCAAAAAGGTCTCGGAAACATGGGACATGTCCGCCTTTGACGGCGAAGTCCGCCAATCGCAGGCCCGCCGCTGGATCGTCTATGAAGCCCTGCGCAACGGCGCCTATTTCCCCTGGGACTACCAGCCCCTCCAAAAAGCCTCAGAACGCTACATGCGCAACCACATGGACCTCAACGAAGTCGAGGAAGGCCAGCGGTATCCGAGAGGTGAGTGAGGTGGTGCACTTTCAGATTGATATCCACCCAGGCTTGTATAGTTTGAATACGCAGATAATTCAAAGATATATCGAACAATGGTCAACGCAGTATTCTATCATAAACACAACAGCATTTACGACGACGATCCAGCCACTAAATATCACTTTCCTAAGCAGTATCTATCGCGGGTCCAACAAACAGTTGGTGATTGGATTGTATACTACGGGCCAGTGAAAGGTATGCCAAGCAGGTATTACTCGGCGATCGCGCTAATTGAAAGTATTTCAAAAGACAAAGAAAAAGATACTCACTACTACGCGAACATGCAAGCATGTACATATTTAGACTTTGATCGCCCTCTAGAGTACTCAGAAGATGGCGGATACGAGAAAAAGCTTTTTAAACCGGATGGGAAACCGAATGGCGGATATACGGTACAGGCTGTTCGAATTCTGGAAAAACATGAGTTTGTTTCACTGATTAACGCCGGCCTCTCGGCACCCGAGGAGTGGCCTCCAAGAAAGGACGCGACGTCGGACCAAGCACCAACTGTTGGGTTTTCAGAAGAAAATAAATCTCCATATATTGGGCCGGAATCCGGGCGAGATATCGTTAGTCAATTAATAAATCGCCCTTTCCGAGACGCTAAGTTCAGAAAACACATCCGAGAGCTTTATGATCGGACATGTGCGTTTACCGGGCTCCGCCTGATCAATGGTGGAGGCCGCCCGGAAGTCGAAGCGTGCCACATTATCCCAGTCGAAGACGGTGGGAATGACTCCGTTCAGAATGGAATTGCATTGTCCGGCACAGTTCATTGGATGTTCGATCGCGGATTGCTCTCATTATCTGACGACTACGAGATTTTGGCATCTCGCCAGCTGAATTATGATATTTCACATTTGCTGCACCCAGACATGAAAGCGCGGATTCCAGAGAATCCGGTGTATCGACCGCACCCTCATTATTTGTATTGGCACCGCAACAACAAATTCAAAGCATGACCTCCTGACACCCTTCTGTCAGGAGACTGGCAAGAAGTCTGAGAAACTGGAACAAAGCCGCAACGGAGGGGTTTTCTCCGGCGGGGAGTCGGACCATATTGCAGCGCATGAGCAAACGCCCCCCGAAATCCTCCGCTGACGATCCGAAAACGCCTACCCCGCAAACGCCGGAGGGTTTCGGCGAAGCACCCCAAAAACCTCTGTCTGGCGCGCCCCTCTCCGGCTCCATATCCGACTGGGCAGCTGAGATCGCCGAGGAAGCAGAGAAACCAACGCCCCCCTCCAAATCCAAAATCAAAGATCCGTCGAAGCTCGCAGAGCTGGCACCGGGCGCGCCCGGTTCGTCCAAGCGCACGGCCCGGACTTCCTCGAAGGAGCGCGAGCGAGCCGGAGGGGACGGGTCTGTTGCCGCCAATGTCGAGGAAGGCCGCAAGGCCAAGCTGTCGCCCAAGGGCGCGAAGGCGAAGGGCAAGCTCGAAAAACCGGCGAAATCCGCCCGTGGCACCAGTATGGGCAAGGCGGACACAGCGCGCGAACGGGCCGCCGGGGGCCTTAATCCTGTCGCGGGCATGGACATGTCGCTGGAGGAAGCCGAGGAACTCGAGGCCAAGCTCAAACAGCACAAGAAGGACAACAAGAAGAAATCCGCTGCCGACGGCCGTTATGGCGAGCTCGGCGGCAACCAGGGCGCGACCGCAACCGTCGAGGCCCTGTCGGCGTTGATCGAAAGCGGCAACCCGCTGCACAAGAACGGCGAACTGTGGGTGCCGCACCGTCCCGAGCGCCCGGCGAAATCCGAAGGCGGCGTGCCGATCAACCTGGCCTCCGAATATGAACCCAAGGGCGACCAGCCAACCGCAATTGCAGAGTTGGTCGAGGGCGTCACCAGCGGCGAACAAACCCAGGTTCTGCTCGGCGTCACAGGCTCGGGCAAGACCTACACCATGGCGCAGGTCATCCAGCGCACCCAGCGCCCGGCGCTGATCCTGGCGCCGAACAAGACGCTGGCGGCCCAGCTCTACGGCGAGTTCAAGAGCTTCTTCCCGGACAACGCGGTCGAGTATTTCGTCTCCTACTACGACTATTACCAGCCGGAGGCCTACGTCCCGCGCACCGACACCTACATCGAGAAGGAAAGCTCGATCAACGAGCAGATCGACCGGATGCGCCACTCGGCGACCCGCGCCCTGCTGGAGCGGGACGACGTTATCATCGTCGCCTCCGTCTCCTGCATCTACGGTATCGGCTCGGTCGAGACCTATACGGCGATGACCTTTGCCATCGAGGTTGGCGAGCGCATCGACCAGCGCCAGTTGATCGCGGATCTTGTGGCCCTGCAATACAAGCGCAACGACGCCGCCTTCCAACGCGGCACGTTCCGGGTGCGCGGCGACACGATCGAGCTGTTCCCGGCGCACTATGAGGACCGGGCCTGGCGGATTTCCCTGTTTGGCGACGAGATCGAGCAGATCACCGAGTTCGATCCGCTGACCGGCAAGAAATCCGGCGACATGAAGTCGGTGAAGATCTACGCCAACTCGCACTATGTGACGCCGAAACCGACGCTGCAGCAGGCCATCAAGTCGATCAAGACCGAGCTGAAGGGCCGTCTGGAAGAGCTGAACGCCCATGGCCGCCTGCTGGAAGCCCAGCGGCTGGAACAGCGCACCATGTTCGATCTGGAAATGCTGGAGGCGACCGGCTCCTGCGCGGGCATCGAGAACTATTCGCGCTATCTCACCGGCCGCAAGCCGGGCGAGCCGCCCCCCACCCTGTTCGAATACCTGCCCGACAACGCCCTCGTCTTCGCCGATGAGAGCCATGTGACCATTCCGCAGATCGGCGCCATGTACCGGGGCGACTTCCGCCGCAAGGCAACGCTGGCCGAATACGGCTTCCGTCTGCCCTCCTGCATGGACAACCGGCCGCTGCGCTTTGAGGAATGGAACGCCATGCGGCCGCAATCCGTTGCGGTCTCGGCCACCCCGGGCTCGTGGGAAATGGAAGAGGCGGGCGGCGTCTTCGCCGAACAGGTCATCCGCCCGACCGGGCTGGTCGATCCGGTGATCGACATCCGGCCCGCCTCCTCCCAGGTCGACGATCTTCTGGGCGAGGTGCGCGAGGTTGCCCAAAAAGGCTACCGCACGCTGGTCACCACCTTGACCAAGCGCATGGCCGAGGATCTCACCGAATACCTGCATGAAAACGGCGTGCGTGTGCGCTACATGCACTCCGACATCGACACGCTGGAGCGGATCGAGATCATCCGGGATCTGCGCCTCGGCGCGTTCGACGTGCTGGTCGGCATCAACCTGTTGCGCGAGGGCCTCGACATTCCCGAATGTGCGCTGGTCGCGATCCTCGATGCGGACAAGGAAGGCTTCCTGCGCTCCGAAACCTCGCTGATCCAGACCATCGGCCGCGCGGCGCGGAACGTCGACGGCAAGGTGATCCTCTACGCCGACCAGATGACCGGCTCCATGGAGCGGGCGATCGCGGAGACCAACCGCCGCCGCGACAAGCAGCTCGCCTACAACGCCGAGCACGGCATTACACCGGAGAGCGTCAAGCGTTCCATCGGCGACATTCTGGAAAGCGTCTACGAGCAGGACCACGTCACGGTCGATGCCGGGTTCGCCGAGGAAGGCTCGCTGGTCGGCCACAATCTGGCGGCCCACATCTCCGATCTGGAAAAACAGATGCGCGATGCCGCCGCCGATCTCGATTTCGAGACAGCGGCTCGCCTGCGCGACGAGATCAAGCGCCTGCAGGAAACCGAACTGGCCGTCGCCGACGACGCCATGGCCCGGCAATCGGACGTGGCCGGGGCCACCGGCGGCTACAAGGGCGACAAGAAATTCGGCGCCGGCGGCACCAAGGAAGGCGCCAGCGGCAAGAAGAAGGAAACGACAAAGGACCGGGCCAAAGCAGCAAGGGAAAAGAATTCGGGCCAGGGGCCCGCAAGCCGAACAGGCGCCGCGCCTGATGGCGCGCCCTCGCGGAGCTCAGGCCGTCAGGCCGGTACGAGCGTGAGCGGATCAAGCAGACCCCGAAAACCAAACCTGGACGAAATGACTAACGCGCGGACCGAGGTGCCCATGCCCAAGGGCCCGCTGCCGCAGAAACCGACGCCCATTATCTCGGCCGAAGATGCCCCGCATCACACCCCGCGCGGCAAGATCGGCGTTGGATCCTATGAGGATCCGGTCGACGAGAAAAAACGGCGCGGCCGACCGAAGAAGAGCGGGCGGCCGGGGCGGTAACACTCCCTCAGTGGTCGTCCCCGCCTTGCGCGGGGATCCAATGCATCGGTTCCCACCGGCTAGATGGGAGTTCTTTAAAGCGTGGCCCGCCTAACCCTTCCCCCTTCCTTGGGCGAAGGCAGCAAATGGATCCCCGCACAGGGCGCGGATGACTGCAGAAGTTGTTACAACGCGGTCCCCTTTCTCATTCGCTCTGGAAACGAGTAGGCCCCGGATCTGGTCCGGGGTGACGGCTGAGCGTGTGGTAAGGCCTCCCCACCCACTCCGTCATCCTCGGGCTTGACTCGAGGATCCAAAACGTTCCCTCGTCACAAGCACAGATCGGGTGGGCAAATAATGGCATGGATTACCTCCCCGATCATGTCGGGGACAGGCTCTTCAAGTCGGGGATGACGTCAGAGGATGTGGTGAGGCAGTTCCTTCTGCGCTGTCCCGGCCACCGAGCCGGGACCAAGGGGAAGCCGCTCCGGATCAGATCTCGGATAAACTACCCAGGTCAGAGACCAACGCTGGATAAACAGGTCCCGGATCAAGTCCAGGACAGCGGAGACGGAGAAGCTGCCTCCTGACACACAGAAATCTTATCCACGCCCCCGTCCCCTGCACGTATACTTCTTGCGTGCCTGCTCACTTAGGCTTTCCGGGGGACCGTCCCTTGGAAGGGAGCAGGCCGGGCTGGTCTGGGGCGGCGGGGTAACGATCCGCGCACCGGACAAGGATCCGGGCGAGACGGCGGCAGGCAGTTGCCACCGCGCCTTGAACAACGCCAGCGACTGTGGAGGGCTCGTCACTGAATCTGAAGTTCGTCTCAGTTTCCAGCCTGCTCAGAACGAACCTCAGATTCAAAAAGTGACGAGCAAGTATATGTTTCTAGTGTGGTTTTCGAATTTGAAAATCGCTACGGGAGACGCCGACTAGACAAGGCGAATTTCAAATTCACCACACTAAGTGTTTTCCTGATACGAGAACACGAGACAAATCTCCCGCTGGCCCGTTGAAGAGCAAGCCGGATCCTCTTGAAGGCCCGGGCGGGGCGCATCGCGCTTTTGCCGAAGAAACGTATTTTTACATCTGCTGCGCAGGCAAGGCCTGACGCGCCCCGCCACTCCTGTGACCAACGGGAGGTATCTTGAGCCAAACGCCGGAGGAAAACCTCGCGGCGGTTTTTATGCTGGCATTTTCAGACTGGTGCTGTCCTGGCCCCTGAGGCGGGACTAAGGTGATGGAGAAGAGCCTCCTTTCAGCTCAACTCTTTCAGGCAGATAACACCGGGGAGCCAGTTCAGTTGGCTTCAACGCTTGCGCGATTTCGCGGGCTTAACGGGTTTTGAGGCAGCCACCGCCTTGGCCTCTTCCGCTTCCCGGGCGTCCCGTTCAAGGCGTGCCTGCTTCAGCTTCGCAGTTTTGGCATTGCGTAAATCAGTTTCGACCTGGGTAAGGTCCATCGAGACCTGTTTCGTGATTTCCGCTTTGGTCGCCGCTGTCGGCTTCTTCGGTTTGAACAGCGTGTCGCGTGTCAGGGGCTTCGTCATGTGTGCAAGCTTCCTTCCGTCTGCTGGAAACAAAAAAGCCGGAGCGCATGCCCCGGCTTTTGAAACTCATGTAAAATGCCGCCCTCGGTGATCCGGTAAAGCCGGCATCGCCACCAGATCAGGCAGCAGACAGGTTGTCGGCTGCAGACTTGCCGGAGCGGCGGTCCTGAACAACTTCGAAGCTGACTTTGTCGCCTTCGTTCAAAGTTGCCATGCCAGCGCGCTCAACAGCGGAGATGTGGACGAACACGTCGTTGCCACCGTCTTCCGGCTGAATGAAGCCGTAGCCTTTGGTGGAGTTGAAGAATTTAACGGTACCGATGGTCATAACGATGTCCTTTCAATCGGTCATAAAAGAGTGCCCGACCCGCATTGCGCGGTCCGTGCGTGAAGTCGACGTTGAGAGGGAAGATCGTTCAGTTCGCAGTCGCCTGCGCAGATACAAAGTTCGTCAGCAATATCGATGCGCGAATCCATAGCGGAGAATTGAGGTTTAATAAAGGCAAAAACAATGTGCACTTCAACTATTTGCATCAAGCCGGTGTGTCTGGGGAGACGTGCTCTGGTCACACGGTCTGGCGCAAGTCCATTTCAATTGGCGGCAGGGGTCAAGCAAACGGCCAAAAAAGACCTTGGATAGATCCCGCAGGGTAAAAACTGTGTTTCAGGTTACAGCGATTGTTAACACCCGCGCTATTATCAGTACAAAAGACACACAAGCGCTGGCACATCGACCTCACGGGGAAGAAAAGACGCGCTGCCGGGTTGATACTAGGATGCAACCCGAACCATCTGCAGACTTAACCGGACCAAGACATGTCATTTGAAGCGAACGACGACAGTTATCCAGGCCAGGCCGTTGCCTATATTGTCGCGACCTGGGGCAGCCAGTCTTTCGTCAGCTCCGGCGTTTTGGTCGGCCGCAATGACGTTCTCACCGCCAGCCACTCCATTTACGACGCGACGTTGGGCGGCTTGGCCGATGAGGTAAAAGTCTATTTTTCTTATGACCCGGACGATTCCAATCCGACCTCCTACACGCCAGCCTACTACAATTATTACACTGATTTTGACCCCGACAATGACGGGCTGATCTACAGCGGCGACAACCGCGCCTTTACGCTTGGCGGCGCGGAGAAAGATATCGCCCTCCTCTCTCTCAGCGAGGCAGCCGGGGACATTTATGGCTGGTTCGGGATCAACTACAGCTACACGGGCGGAAATGTCAGCGTTCTCGGCTTCCCGGGGCGCTATGGCAACAACCTGACCTTCGACAGCGGCTATGCCTACAAGGATGTCGTCGACAATTATGTCGACACCAGTTTCCTGGAAATCAATTCAGGCAACAGTGGCGGCCCGATCTTCACTGGCAGCGGCAACGATGTCAGTGTTGTCGGCATTGTTTCGACCAGCGCGGCCGCGGCGTCGGTCGCCGGACATGAATCCTGGCTGACATCCAACATCGCCAGCAACGACGTTTACATGGACACCACGACCACAACGACGCCGGTCGTAACCACGGTCGAGAACGCGATTTACAGGTTTTACAACACAGATACCGGGACGCATTTCTACACTGCCAGCTCAGCAGAACGGGATTCTGTCATCGCGAATGCGTCCTCCTTCTCTTACGAAGGGGTCGCCTTTCTGTCCGCAAACTCCAGCACGGACTTGTCCAGCCTTGTGAACGTCTATCGTTTTTACAACACCCAGACCGGAACGCATTTTTACACCGCAAGCGAAGCCGAACGCGAAGACGTCACCAACAACAATGCAGCTTTCGTATACGAGGGAGTTGCGTACCAGGCTTATGAGGGCGACACAGCCAGCAACACCGCGCTCTACCGGTTCTTCAACACCGAGACCGGCAACCATTTCTACACTGCGGTAGATGCAGAAAGAGACAGCGTCCAGACGATGGGTCAGTTCAGTTACGAAGGCATTGCTTATTACGTCGACATTGCCTGACGCCCAGCCTTCTGAGTGACTACGGTATTCGGGGACGTGTGTTTTGCAGTTTCGATCCCGGAAAGGCAGGACCTCGTTCCTGAATTCATGCGTTAACCATTCGCGCACTTTGGCTAAAATGCCGGGCATATCCTTCTTTTTACGCTAACACTGACCGGTGTAATGTGGGCAGCACTGTCTGAGTCGTTGTACGGCCCCTTCAATTGGGTTAAAAAAGGCTTAATGTATTGCGTATCCCGCGAGACCGATGACGTTCGCGGCACTTCAGGAGCACGGAATGGGCATTTTCTCGAAATCCTCGCGCCCCGGCGAAGGCCTGGACCAGAAGATCGAGACCGTAACGGAACAGACACCGGAGCAGGACACGTCTTCCAACGTGGAACAGCTGTCGCCGTTCGCCTTGAGAATGCAGGAAAAGATGAACCAGCTGGATGGCCTGAAAGGCCGTGTCGGCGGGCTCACCCAGACCTTTGACCAGATGGCCGCCTTCGCTGCCGAAAGCCAGACCAGCATCCGCATGATGGCTGAATACATCGAGAGCTCACGCGCAAGCGTTGAGACCGAGGTTCGGCTGAAATCGGAAAACGCCAAAATCTCGACCGACCTGCTGGACGCTGAGCACAAGGTGAAAACACTCACCACACAGCTGGAGGACGCACAGGCTGAAGTTCATTCGCTGCGCAAGCGCTCAACAGAAACACGCACGGCGCTGGAAACAGCTCGCAACGACATTGTCACGATCCGGGACAACAACAAGAAGATCAACGACGAGTACCGTCATCAGAGCGCAAAGCTGGTGGATGCCAATGCGCAAATTGCGGATCTGACCGGCAAGCTGAACGATCTCAAAGCCAAATTTGAGACCCTGGAGAAGCATGCAGAAAGCCTGAGTTCGGATCTTGAGGCCGTCAAGCACCGCGAGAAGGAACTGCAACAGAACCTCTCCGAGAGCGCTCAGTTGCTGGAAGAGGAAGTCCGCAAGAACAATCAGGCATCCAGCGAACTTGAAGCTGCCAAGCGTGAGCTGATCGATTTCCGAAACGACAACATCGATCTCAAGTCGCATCTTGATGTCGCCAATCAGGAGCTTGTCTACGCCAAGTCCCGTTTGGAAGAAGAACAGCGCAAACACGACAATGAAGTCTACGCTCTGAACGCCGAAATCGAGAACCTCTCCTCACAGCGCCGGATTGGCGCCCAATCCTTGCAGGAAATGGCCCGCGAGAATTCGACGATCAAGGAGCGGAACCGCGAGCTCGTCAAGAGGATGCAGGAGATCGAGCACCTTCTGGACAGTGCTCAGAAAAACCACGAAAAAGACCGCAACGAGCTTATGGCAACAACAGCCAAGCTGCGTGAGGTCAACTTGCGTTACAACTCCGCGCTGACCGATTTGAATCACCAGCGGAACCAGAACCAGAAATTCGCCGACAATCTTGAAGATCTGGTCGATGAAAACAAACGCCTGCAGCGGTACAAGATCCAGGTCGACACGGCCAATGAACAGATCGCGCAGTTGAAAACCGTCATCGCCAACTACCAGATGGCGATGGAGGGCCGCGGGCCGGCTGAAGAGCTTGGCTTGACCGAGAGTTTTGACCCCGCAGCGGAGCTTGGCATTACCGACCCGCTTCCCGTCGCAGATGACGACGATGACCTTCTTGAAAGTGCTGCAGAACCGGACGACGGCGATCCAGATGACGACGGCCCGAGCGGGGGCAGCGATAAGGTCGTTAAGCTGCGGGACTGATAAAAAGACTACTATCGAAAAACCCGGCATTAAGCCGGGTTTTTTGTTGTTTTATTCGAAGTAACCGAGCGATCGCGCCCAAGCACCTTATTCGGGTTCAACATTGAACTGTAGCGGATATCCAAGACGGCCAGCAGCGTCGATCGCACGAGTGGCTTTTGTTTCGGCCACGTCTTTTGGATAAACTGATACGACACACGCGCCTTTTTGATGCGCTGTCAGCATGACCACTTCTGCCTGAGCGCTGTCCAAACGGAATTCACCTTTCAAGATGAGCACGACAAACTCCCGAGGAGTGTAGTCGTCATTCAGCAACACCACTTTATAGAGCTTCGGCTTCTCTGTTTTGGTTCGCTTGCTAAGGCGTAATTTCACATCAGAGTCACTCATGAAATTACCTTTTGGATAGTGTCCGCCGCCACATCTTCTGACCTTCAGACCAGTCTTGGCAGAGGGCTTGATCTCGGCCATGTGCACGGAGAACTGGAAATGCTGCGTGCCAGACACACCGCATCTCACAAATTGTCAACCGTCACGATTTTTGCTGTGCAGACACTATAGAACAGTACTTGCAAAAAACAATTGTGAAGCCAAACCAGCAATCCGGCCGCCAAAGAAAAAGGCCCCACGCGAACCACGTGGGACCCTTGTCTCTGTTCTGGTTGATTGCCTTTAGGCAGCTGCCACTGTTTTCAGGAAATCGTCGATCCGCGTGGCCAATTGACGGGTGTTGTCAGCAACTTCTGAAGATGTAACGGACACTTCAGACGCCGACGCGCTTGTGTCGTCAACAGCCGCTTTCACGCCGGTCATGTTTTCACTTATTTCCCGGGTGCCGGAAGCAACTTCCTGGATCGAGCTGCTAATTTCCTCAGTCGCAGCTCCTTGCTGCTCCAGCGCCTCAGTGATGGAGTTTGTGAACTCGTTCACACGCTCCATGATAGTCGCAATCTCCTCAATTGCTGCAACCGAGTCTGCCGAGGCGCCCTGGATGGCGTTGATCTGAGCGGAGATTTCTTCCGTCGCTTTCGAGGTCTGCGTTGCCAGTTCCTTGACTTCGGCAGCAACGACCGCGAAGCCCTTGCCGGCTTCACCGGCACGTGCTGCCTCAATGGTGGCATTCAATGCAAGAAGGTTGGTTTGTTCCGCAATTTCCTGGATGAGTTGCAAAACCGCGCCAATTTTCTGCGCCGATGCCGCAAGGCTTGCAACCTGCTCATTGGCGGAGGTCGCTTTGTCATTGGCCGTCGAGACAACTTCGCTCGTCTCGCCGATCTGGCGGGAGATTTCACTGATAGACGCCGACAGTTCTTCGGAAGCCGAGGCAACCGTTTGTACACTTGCGTAAGCCTGTTCGGTTGCCGCAGCCACAGAAGCTGTCCGTTCGGTATTGGTGGTCGAAAGGTCCATCAATATCCCGGAGATATTGGCCATGCTATCGGTAGAATGCGAGACGGGCTCCAACAGGCGCTGACTGTCGTCACGGAAGCTGGAAATCATCTCTTCAAGCGCGGTCTGGCGGCGGCGCTCGTTCTCGATATTCAGCTGCTGCTCTTGTTCCAACTCGCGCTGACGAAGGCCATTATCGCGGAAAATCTCGACCGTACGGGCCATCTGGCCCATTTCATCGACACGCTCGACATACGGGATAGCAATATCGTAGTTGCCGTTCGACAGAGTTCCCATAGTGTCGGACAAAGTACCGATCTGACCGGTAATCCGGCGGATCAACGCAACCAGTACCAAGGACACAGCAAGGATCGCGATCACTGTAATAACCAGCGCCGTCATCAACGCTTCACTGCGCGCCGTATTGATCGCAGAGATGTCGAACGCAACGTACATCATGCCGAGCTTTTCGGCGGAATCACCTTCTCCGCGCGTAATCGGCTTGATACCTATTTCATAGTTGTAGTCGGAGAAGAAGGTAGTCGTTGCTGCCGCGTCTTCACCACGCAGTTCTTCAGGGATGAGACCAATGAGTTCTTCGTTGGCTGCCTCTTCATCCCGGATCAGTGAGGCAAAAACGTCGCCATTCTTTTCCTGCACAATGGCCCAGGAAAAATTCGGATTATCGAGGAAAGGCGAAAGCAGTGTGTTTGCAAGGTCCTGATCAAAATCCCAAATAGCATTTCCCAGAGCCTGGTTTGTCAGGTTGGCACTCATGCTTATTTGCTGCTCAAACGCTTGCTGCACAGCGGCTACACGTTGAGAGGATGTGATATAGGCGAAGGCGATAAACGCCACCGCTACCACGGCCACGATTGGCACCGTCGTGGTGAATTTCACAGATTGCCAGAACTTCATAATCTTCCCCCATAAGGTTCAGAAAAGATATAACGATAGACTGCAAATTTTCTCTTAATCGAACGCAGGCAAACCCTCTTTCAACAAGACAAAACTCACACGAATATTGGGAATATATGCAAGGGTGATAGTGGATCTTGGATTGTTCTGAAGAAAAAACTAACGGCTCAGAAGTGCGGACACTTTAGCAATCAGCCAGCTGATTTCGACGAAAAGCCAGCAGCAGACGGCAATCCATAATCCCGCATACTTCGTACACCGAATGATCCATCAAGGAGGCCGGTGTGCAAATTCATAAAAGACATCCCTGGACCAAACGTATCGTTATCGCGGTGGCTTTGTGTACCGCGATCATCTTCTCCTTCGGCACGACCGCAGCTCAGGCCGATCTAGGCGCTGCAGCAAAGTCTGTCCCTTCGGCGAGCCTTGTTGGGGAAGGACGCATGAAGTTCCTTGGCTTCAACGTCTTCGACGCACAGCTCTACGCTCCGAATGGGGTGTATTCCTCGTCTAATCCATTTGCTCTGCGACTCACCTATCTGCGCAATTTCAAAGGCAAGGCAATTGCCGAAAAGTCCGCAGAAGAAATGGCCAAACAGGGCGTTTCCAAAGCTCAACTGGACGGCTGGATCAAGCAAATGGCAGCGATTTTTCCGAATGTGTCTTCCGGTCAGTCCATAACTGGGGTCCGCACCGCGTCTGGTAGCAGTGTTTTTTATCTCGGCAACAAAGAGATCGGCACAATCGCGGACCCAGCTTTCACTAAACATTTCTTTGACATCTGGCTTGGCAGCAACACTCAAAACCCGCGTTTGCGCGCGAAACTGGTCGGCGCCGGCTCTTGACGATCTCCGAGCAGACAGCAGGCGACCCCGCCCAAACTGTGAACATGGCGACTAGCGGGCAGTCCTCCGGCCGGATTACGAAACGGTCCATCCTGGTCTATGGGGCGTTGGCATTCCCTCTGTCTTTCGCCGGCTTGCCGATCTATCTGCATGCGCCTGACTTCTATGCCGTCACATTGGGTCAATCCCTTGCAAGCCTTGGTGTCGTCCTCTTGGCCCTTCGGCTGATTGACGCGTTTCAAGATCCGTTCATCGGCAGCATCAGCGACCGGCTTCACTCGCACCGGCCCAAAATCCTGGCTGTGGGGACTCTGATGCTGGGCGCAGGCTTCTGGATGCTGTTTCATCCGCTGGCCTCAGCACCTCTCGCATGGTTTGCGCTTTCGGTTCTCATCTGCACCACCGGCTTTTCGATCGTCACGATCAACCTTCAAACCCTGGGCGGCTTATGGAAGTCGCGGCCCCAAGACCGGACCCGGATCACCGGCGGGCGTGAGGCCCTTGGTCTTCTCGGATTGCTTGCAGCCGCCATCACACCAACCCTGCTGACCCAGTGGGCCGGTCAGGAACAGGCGTTTCACTATTTGACGGTGGCTTACCTCCCGCTGCTTGTTGTCGGCTTGGTGCTTCTACTTTCATGGATGAAGACGGCCGAGCTCTCCGCCCCCAAACAAGCCCATCACCGGCAAAACTGGCTAAGCCTGCTCAAGGACCGCTGGCGGTCAGTATTCTTTTCCCTCGTTCTTCTGAATACATTCGCCAGTGCTATTCCTGCGGTTCTTGTCCTCTTTTATGTGCGAGACCGGCTCGGCGCTGAGCCATACACAGGACTGTTTTTGCTGATCTATTTCCTAGCCGGCACTGCATCCATGCCGCTTTGGATCAAACTGGCTTCGAAGTTTGGGAAAATCCGGGCTTGGCAGCTCTCACTCGGGCTCGCGATCGTTACGTTCATCTGGGCCGTATTTCTCGGCCGCGGAGATATTGCCGCCTATGCGGTTGTGTGCACGCTGTCGGGCCTGGCTCTCGGGGCTGACCTGGCCTTGCCGCCTGCCATTCTTGCAGACCATATCGACGCTGACGACCGCCAGACTGATGCATCGCGCCTTTTTTCACTTATGGCGCTGCTTTCCAAGACGTCCCTTGCGGCTGCGACCGGACTGGCTCTGCCGATCCTCGGCGTTTTGGGCTATGTACCGGGGGGAGACATGACGCCAAGACTGGATTGGGTCCTAAGCCTCACATATGCAGCCCTCCCCTGTGCCTTGAAACTGGCCGCCCTCGGGAGTTTAATTTGGGCACAGGACATCCTGACAAAAGACAAGTCCACTGTGTCCTAAACCGTTCCTTGCACTTGCTCTCAGGATTGAAACATGTCCGTACGGCCACCGCAGATCCTTCACAAACCGAAACAAGATGAAGATCCGCTGTCGCAGGCCCTACAGAATGAGATCTTTAACGAGAAAGCGGCAACGCTGTTGCGGCTGCAGAAGCGGCTCGAAACCGCTTTAAGAAAACTCGAAGCGGCAAGGGCGAACGCAGAAGCCACAGAGGAAACAATCTTTCCCCACCTTGCCGAAGCCTGCGAAGCGCTCTGGTATGTTTCGATACAAAGGGAGATGTGTGGATTGAGGAACAGCAGGGCCTATTATGACGAGCTGTGTGTTCCGCATGATGTTTGGCTGCACATGGGACCGAACATTCGCAAAGGGTCTTGAGAAGGCTACGCATGCATTGCGTACGCGGCCGGACAAGCCTTTGTGATTTGTATCACTTCCTTGTTGATGGCTTGGATGTATGAAGTTCGCAGAGTTGCATCACGCCGATAAGAGTGTTTTTTTCGCAGCCATAAAACAAAATAATATGCCGCTTTGTAACGTTGCGTAATATACACGGTTACGGACCATTGAAATCCACCACCCCCAATTTGAGGGTGCGATACATTAAGAGCGTTGGCCCCGAGCAAAAACATGAAACGCATCACTGTCGTCCATAGGGTCACCGCTCCCATTGCCATGTTCGCAGTGTTTTTCTGCCTCGGGAATTTGCTACCGATCGGTAGCGGCGACGGTTTCACAGCTACCGCCCATGCCCAATCAGTGCGAGTTGTCCCGGATGGCAACAGATACCGCTCTCAACCGAAAATCCCCTTCGCCTCGTCCCGCAGGACGTCCGCCTCCAATTCATCATACGATGCCAAATTCGAAAAGGTGCTGAGCGTTTTGCGGCGTGACAGGCGGCTGATGTCATCCATCAAGCGTGTAGCGAGCCGGTACGGTATTGATCCGATCCATATTGTCGGGGCGATCGTCGGCGAACATACCTACAACTATGACACTCTCGACAGCGCGCAGTCCTATTACGTAAAGGCCCTTGCTTACGCTGGCATCCGGTTTGATTTTGAGCTCAATGGCGAGCAAGTCGAAACCTTTGTGGAGCGCCCGCAATTTGACCGGTGCCGCAAGGAGCACGTGCAAAAGGCGAGCGACCGGCGCTGGTCCTGTTACGAACAGGTCTGGAACAGCCGCTTTCGCGGCAAAAGCGTCGACGGTGTCCGCTATCCACGGAAAAACTTCAACGAAGCGTTCTTTCAACCGCTCTATGCGGGTCAAAGCTTCGGTCTTGGACAGCTGAGCCCACTGACGGTTCTGAAGATGACCGATCGGGTGGCACGCACCAGCAACTTCCGCAAGTTGAAGTCCACAAATCCGGAAGCCGTCTACAAAGCGACCATGGATCCAAACCAGTCATTGCACTACATGGCCGCGATCATCCGGGACGCGATCGATGCCTACAAGTCTGTCGGCAAAGTGGATATTTCAAAGAACCCCGGATTGACAGCAACGCTCTACAATCTCGGGGACCCCTGGAGCCGCGCGGCCAAATTCCGCCGCAGCGGCAACTCCTGGCCGCGCGAAAATTATTACGGCTGGCTTGTGAATGACCGGATCGATGAGCTGGAATCTTTGCTCTGACCGATCCGGCCGGATGCTCAGGTCAAGAATGGATTGGTCTGGCGTTCGTGGCCGAATGTCGATGCAGGCCCATGCCCGGGCAAGAACGAGATATCGTCACCAAGCGGAAGAAGCTTTTCAGTGATCGACTTGATCAGCGTCTCATGGCTTCCTCCCGGCAGATCGGTCCGCCCGATCGACCCGGCAAAGAGCACATCGCCTGAGATCGCCAGCCGCAACTCCTTGTCGATGAAAACCAGATGGCCGGGTGAATGGCCTGGGCAATGGAGGACGTCGAATTCACGTCCCGCCATTGCCAGAACGTCCCCCTCCTGCATCCACTTATCAGGCGATACGGGTTTGGCTTCCCCCATTCCGAACTGAGCCGCCTGATCGGCAACCCGGTCGATCAAGGGCTGATCGGCCTCATGCGGACCCTCGACAGGAACTGAAAGTCGTTCGGCAAGATCAGCAGCGCCGCCGATGTGATCTATGTGGCCGTGAGTCAGAACAATTTTCTCGACTTTCACGCCTTTTTCTTTGACTGCGGCCATGATGGTGTCGACATCGCCGCCCGGATCAACGACAGCGCCCACCATGGTCGCCGGGCTCCAGATCACAGAGCAGTTCTGCTGGAACCCCGTGACAGGCACAATCATGATCTGGATCGGCGGCATCTCCTCACCCTGGCCAGTCTCTCCTGCCCCGGCATCCGAATTCGACATGTCTTGCGCCACTGTTATCTCCTGGATGAATGTTATCCTGCCCCTTGTAACAAATACGGGACAAATCGCCAGAGCCGCATGTTTGTAATGGTCCATGGGTTCACCTTGCGGCGTTGATTTCGTAAAAGGTGAGAGGTTCTTGTTGGAAGAGCTATCGAAATCAGGTTCGGCACCGAATGACGTTACGACTGTTCAGCGCTGTCACGGCAACTCTTCTGGCCCTAGGAATTGCCGGAAGCGCCCAAGCTCAGCCAGGGCGCACAGCGCCGGTGTTCGATACTTGGCTTGTCGATTGCGCAAGCACGGGAGTGTGCTTCTCCTCATCATTCACCCGGAACCAGTCCGTCTGGGTTGATTTGCGGATTGTCCGGGATTGGCGCGCGGATGCCCAACCGCTGCTGCGGCTGACCACAAACACTGTTCTCCCCCAGACCGGCACACTGCGCTTCGATGTCGACGGGGCAACGATAGAATCTCTGCCGATTGAACAACTCAGGGAAATCCAGGCGGGGGTAACATCCCCAGCCGGGTTTCGGCCGCTGGGCGGGGAAGGTTTCTGGTACCCGACGGGTGCAGTCACATCCACACTGCTTACGGCTCTGCAAACAGGGCAAGAACTGACCGTACACATGCCCAGAGAAGGCAGCGCGGAAACAGTATCCGTTTCCATTCCTCTACAGGGACTAAAGTCGGGCCTTCTCTGGCTGGACAACCGGCAAAACAGGACAGGAACGGCGTCAGCCATTGTCTCGCCCGGAGCTGAGCCTCCGGTCAACGCACCGCATGCGCTTCCAATTTTGGCTCCGGAGGAGCTCCCAGCCGAAGTTTCCGCGATTTGGCACGCTAACCGCCTCTGTTCTTCCATCGACCCGACCATTTTTGCCAGCCTGAATGCAGTCCGTGTTCCGCTGGAGGACGGCGCATCCCTTTATATTGTGCCGTGCGGTGCTCCAACGGCCTATAACAGCCCTTTTGTCGCGATTTATGCGGGCAAGGATGGGGCTGCACGTCAGGTGCATGTCGCCAGAATGTCTGAAAGCGGTCCAATTGCCACCGATTTGATTTACAATGCCCGTTGGGTGCCAGCCGATCGCCAGTTGATCAGCTACTTTAAGGGGTCCGGCGTTGGCGAATGCGGACTGTGGAACAGATGGGTCTGGAACGGCACTGGATTGGTGTTGCTTGAAGAAGCTTCGCGCAAAACGTGTGACAACACGGAGCCGGACTTGTCCAATTGGTCAAACACTTGGCCTCTAAAAAACGCGTCTAAATAACCTTTCCCCTAAGGATTTTCTTGCGATTTTCACAATCGCGCCCTTATGATGTTTCCGCAGCGGATGGAATGGGGTGCGGCAGCTCTACTTCACCCCGATCCTTGAGTTTGGTGAGCGCATCTTGATGTGCTCTCCGATTTAGGCTCGGCCGAAAAGGCGGGTGAGAATTGGCGTTAGTGTCGGAATGGCACGGAAATTAAGGTGATTACGTAATGCACGATGGGGATTCGGACCGGCGGTCGCGTGGTCGGCGCGGCGGCAAGCGCGAGTTTGGCGGTCCGCAAGACTTCGGCAGTGACTTTGGCGGAAGCGACTTCGGTGGTGATTATGGCGGCGGCCGTGATGGCGGTCACCGGGGTGGGCGCGATAATGACTTTGGCGGCGGTGGTGGCCGTGGTGGTTATGGTGGCGGCGGTGGCCGTGACGGTGGCTACGGCGGCGGAGACCGCGGTGGTTACGGCGGCGGCCGGGGCGGATACGGCGGCGGTCGTGACGGCGGCTACGGCGGCGGTGGTCGCGATGGCGGCTATGGCGGCGGAGACCGCGGTGGTTACGGCGGCGGCGGTGGCGGCCGTGATGGCGGCGGATACGGCGGTGGTGGCCGTGGTGGCTATGGCGGCGGCGGTGGTCGTGACGGTGGCTATGGCGGCGGAGACCGCGGTGGTTACGGCGGCGGTGGCGGCCGGGGCGGATACGGCGGCGGAAACCGTGAAGGCGGAGATCGTCCTCCACGGCGCGATTATCCGCCGGTCGAACGCGGGCCACGCCAATCCGGCGTTGTGAAATTCTTCAAGTCTGACAAAGGCTTCGGATTTATTACCCCTGACGATGGCGAGACCGATGTTTTCGTCCATATTTCGGCGGTTGAGCGGTCCGGACTTGCTTCCCTCGACAGCGGGCAACGCATTTCTTTCGAGACTGAACCGGATCGCCGGGGCAAGGGCCCAAAAGCCGTGAACCTGCAAATGCTCGAGGAAGACGGTTCGAGCGGTGGCGCTGACGATCAGCCGGTCAACGACGGCACAGGCGAGCAGCCAGATTACGAATAAGGTGCAGTGCTTCCGGCATTGCCGGAAGCACTGCAACAAGAAACTCCGGGCGCACCACTGGTGCGCCCTTTGTTTTTGGCAAACGGCCTGCTTTTCTTGCCGCACGCCAAGCCCTATAAGGCTGCCAGAATGCGCATGAGAAAGGCAGCAGATGACGACAACTTCAAATCCAACCACAACTGTCCGGCCGTTCCGCCCAGGGGATTTGAGCCACTTGCTGCCCCTGAACAACGCTGCCGTACCGGCTGTGAACGAGTTGTCTGCAGAAGAACTTCTGGATCTGATCGGCCAATCGCTTGTTTGCCTGGTGGCCGAGATCGACGAGGAGCCCGTGGGTTTTCTATTGTCGATCAGCGACGGCGCGGATTATGGCAGCGCGAATTACCGCTGGCTAAGCGAAAACGTCTCCAACTTCTCCTATACGGATCGAATTTGTGTCGATGAAACTCGGCGCGGTTTGAAGATTGGCGAGAAACTCTACAATGCCCTGTTCGATCAGTTAAAAGACACTGGCCGCAGCTTCGTCTGCGAGGTGAACTCAAGGCCGCCAAACCCTGGTTCCTTACGGTTTCATCAGCGGCTCGGCTTTGAAGAAATAGGCACGGCAGACCATGGCGAAAAAGCCGTTGTTTTCTTACGTAAAGACCCACTGGGCGCTGCGGAATGAACTATCGCCACGCCTACCATGCCGGCAATATCGGTGACGTTCTGAAGCATGCCGTTTTGGCGCGTCTGATCACGTATTTCCAGCGCAAGGAAAAGGGTTTCCGGATCATCGACACCCATGCGGGCATCGGGCGCTATGATCTGATGTCGGAAGAAACCCAGAAGACGGGAGAGTGGCAACAGGGCATCGGTAAGGTGCTCGCCAGTGATATGCCGGAGCCTGTTTCGGAGCTTCTGGCTCCCTGGCTTGATGTTGTGCGCGGCGAAAATGGCGATGGCACCCTGAAAACATACCCCGGCTCTCCCCTGCTTGCCCGGCGCATGCTGCGAAAACAGGACAGGTTGACCCTCACAGAGCTTCATCCGGCGGATTTTGAAACCCTTTCAAATCTGTTCGCAGGCGATCATCAGGTGAAAACGATCCACCTGGACGGCTGGCTGGCGCTTGGCAGTTTCCTTCCACCCAAGGAAAAACGCGGAATTGTGCTGATTGATCCGGCCTTTGAAAAAACAAGCGAATTCAGCGATATGACCACAGCGGTCATCAAAAGCTGGCGGAAATGGCAGACAGGCACCTTTGCTCTTTGGTATCCGATGAAAGATATACGGGCCATTTCGCGAATGCATAAGGACCTTGAGGAGGCTGGGCTGCGGGACATCCTGGCTCTGGAACTAAATGCGGGCAAAAGCGGCCCGGACACGAGGATGTTGGGTTCGGGCATGACTATGGTTAACCCGCCCTTTACCCTTTCAAGCGAAATGAATGTAGTGCTTCCGTGGCTTTGTGAAACGGTTCGGCAAGGGCCGGGAGCCGATTGGAATATTCATCAGATTGTCGGCGAATGACTACATGAGCCGATTTTAACGATCCCTGCTTGACCTGCTCCCGGGTGTCCCCCATCGTCAGAGCCAAGCATTTTTCGGAGGTTCGGCTATGAGTTTGTTTCGTGTTGCCCGCTTTGCCCTTCCTGTGCTGGCCCTCTCGGGGATTATGACAGCCACCGCTGCAGCAGACGATCACCGGCTCTATTTCTCCAGTGAGCGATCAAATCAGTTGCCTGGCTGCGACGCGACCTCCGTTCAACGCGCTGTGCAGAATACCGTGAGCCGCGCGCCCAGCTACTTCAATGGGGTGCGCATCGTCCAGCTTGATAAAATCCGCGATACCACCTTCCGTGCCAACATTTCCAGCGCTGTGACCCGCCGCTATTGCAGTGGAACTGCGAGCCTGTCGGACGGCAGCAGGGTGTCGGTCAAATATCTGCTGGAAGCTCATGCGGGCGTGTTCGGGATCAGCTGGAATGTCGAAACCTGTCTGAACCAGCGCGATAAGTGGTATGTTTATGGCGGCTCATGCCGTACGCTGACTGCGCAATAACCAACACTTGGACGCATCACATCATGAGATTGGCGAAATTTCTGCAGCACCTTGCTGTGGCAACCACCGTTGCCTTCGGATTTTCGCCAACTGTCCAAGCCGACACACCCGGTGACTTCGACTTTTATGTCCTGGCGCTCTCCTGGTCCCCCGCCTACTGCCGGGAAGTTGGACCGGATGCCAGTCCCCACCAGTGTGATGTGCGGACACCGTTCCGCTTTGTTGTTCATGGTCTCTGGCCGCAATACGACCGCGGCTATCCGGAAAGCTGCGATACAAGCCAACGCCGGATTGATCGGCAGATTGCCTTTGATATGGACGACATCATGCCGAGCCACGGCCTGATATTTCATCAATGGCGCAAACACGGCACTTGCTCTGGCCTGACGCCTGAGGATTATTTTGATCTGACCCGGGACGCGTTCGAGAAGGTCAAGATCCCCAAAGCATTCCGGACGATCAACAAACGCGGACAGGCCGCCCCATCCAAGATCGAAGCGGCATTCTCAAGCGTCAATCCGGGACTTTCCAAGGACGGCATCGCGATTGTTTGCGAACGCGGCGAACTTCAAGAAGTCCGTATTTGCATGTCGAAGGATCTGGAATTCCGCTCCTGTCCTTCTGTCGATCGAAACGGCTGCCGCTCCGGTTCGCTCACCGTCGTCCCGCCGCTCGCCCGATAGCATCAGACATTTTCGTCTTCATGTAAGGAGTTTCACCATGATGAAATTGCGCTCGTCCCCGCCGTCACCGTTTGGACGCAAAGTCAAACTGGCAATGGCAATCTTGGGTCTCAAGGACCGGATCGAGATTGTCGAAGCCAACACAGCAGATCCCTCAGATGATCTGCGCAGCCAAAATCCGCTCGGAAAGATCCCGGCGCTCGTATTGGAAAACGGCGACGTCATCTATGACAGTTCAGTTATCCTGGAGTATCTCGATTTCCTGGCGGGCGGCGGTAAGCTGTTTCCACAAGGCGAAGCGCGATTTCCGGTCCTTCGGGATCAGGCCCTCGCCAACGGAATGATGGATGCGGCGATCCTGAGGGTCTATGAGAAGCGCTTCAAGGAGCCCAAGTTCCGCGACCCGGCCTGGGACACCTATCAGGCTGCGAAGATGGACCGCGCCCTGGCACATTTCGAAGCCAATGCTCCAGCTGCTCCAAAATCGGCTGACGATATTGATGCAGGTACGCTGACACTAGCGTGCGCTCTCGGATATCTGGACATTCGCTACAATGGCGACTGGCGATCTGATCATCCAAAACTGGTGGCCTGGCTGGACGCTTTTGAGACAGCAGTCCCTGCCTTTGCGGACACCAAGATGCCTGCAGCTCCGGTTCCGGACAACGATCCGGCGCCCCTGCGCTGATGCAAGAAGCCGGGCACCCGCCCGGTTCCGACCGCTGATAAAGTTCAATCTCCCCTCCGGCGTCATGTTCGGACTTGTTCCGAACATCCATCACAGATTGAAAAATCTGGATCCTCGGCACAAGGCCGAGGATTGTTTCTGATCAGTACTGTATTGATGAGGGCGGTCATCTGGCTGACCAAGCGCCAGATGACCAGTGGCAGGCGACCGTTCGGGGATGGGGCTTTGCGCCCGTCGTCATCAAGGCTCCCTGCCG
>NZ_JAGHRJ010000012.1 GCF_017743865.1 Labrenzia sp. R4_2 | reverse complement strand
ACGCCGAATATCGGTCGCCGGGACATGACCCTCGATTACATAGCCGTCAACAAGTGCTGTATGGCAAGAGGCCATTCGCTGGGGCACTCCATTGTCGATCTTGAACCGCGTCAACGGTCCGGCAAACATGTCTTCGCCGGTCGTATTGAAACCATTTTCCTCAAGATGCTCCATCCAAGCAAGGCAACAGCCGCAACCGTTGGTCTTGCGGACCTCGACTAGACTTTGGTCAGCGAAAGCCTGCGTAGATGACGACAATGCAAGAGTGAACATGAGAGCAGTGAGACATTTTTTCATGGAGCAGAGCCTTTTCGTTATGGATCGAATGCACTTATAGCCAAGAAGCGGTGATGCGGTTTGGGGATGCCGGCACTGTTCGCTTGCAGCCCGGGGAGCATTCGTTAAGACGCTCCTTGAGTATGGATCAGTTTGTGGAGTGGACCGTTGAAGCCACACCGACATTCATCAGATACCTCTTGCTCATTGAGGCACTTCCTCTTTTTCAGTCATTGCGCGGCGAATTTTGGGCACTGCGGTTTCTCGAGTCTCGTGGTAGTCGATAGCCCCAGAAAACTGACCGTCTGCTTTGAACAAGAAGACGCTCGCGGTATGGTTCATGGTGTAGTCTTCACCGTCTGTCGGTACCTTTTCATAGGTGACCCGGAACATATCTGCCGCTACCGCGATTTGCTCATTCGTTCCGGTCCAACCCCGGATGTTCGCGTCAAAGTAACCCACATACTCAGCCATTGCGTCGACGGTATCGCGTTCGGGGTCAACTGTAATGAAAATCACATTAAGTTGGTCCGAGTCCTCGCCCATCATCTCAAGCCAACTCGATATGTCCGAGAGCGTGGTGGGGCAAACGTCGGGACAAAAAGTGAAACCGAAAAACACCATCGTCGCGCGGCCGGTTAGGACTTCAGGGCCCACCGCGTTTCCTGCGTGGTCAGTGAGCCGAAACTCCATCGCAGGAAAATCAAGGGGATGCCGATCGGAAGGTTCCGGTGCACCCGGACCATCGACACGCCACCAGCCGACGAAAAGAATAAAGCTGATTGCCGCGATGCCAAACACGCCATACTCAAGCAAACGCCGTTGCCGCATCAGCTCTCGGGTCCACGTGCCGCGATGCTAAGGATCGGAATCTCGACCGCCACTTCACCACCATCGGAGAACGCAAGGGTCATAAAAAAACTCTCACCCTCTTTCATTATCCGTTGCAGCCCCATCAACATCGCATGAAGTCCTCCGGGTTCCAGCGTAACTGTTTCTCCCGGAACAATTTCGATTTCACCGACTTGCGCCATAGAACTCACGCCTTGGTTATTCGTTGAAGTCCTGTGAATTTGAGGTTTCAGCGCAACATCCGTACTAATGCCTTTTAGCGTTACTGCAACGTCGCCGGTATTACGGATTTTCATATAGGCCACACCGGGACGACTGGTACCGATGGATGCGCGAGACCATGCATCCTCAATTAGCACTTTGTCTGAGCCTGCCACGGAGGCGGCAGAGAACACAATGATTATTACGAGTGCCGCCAGCGTTTGGTACAGTACCATTCTCATTGCCGTTCTTCCTTTGTAGATCGCTGTTCAGTTTTGAACCGCAGCAACTTCCGCCGAAACCAGGCGCCGCAGTTCAACATCGCCGAATGGATCCAACGGGTTTCCGTTTACGAAGAATGTTGGTGTCTGCCGCACCCCAACAGCTTCGACGTCCGCACGGTCTTGGTTGAGGATCCCAACGACATGGGGTGCAAGCATTTGTGTACGCGCGGCCTCTGCATCAAGACCTGCGGCCACGGCAATTCCGAGTATCAAACCTGGCTGTGGGGAGCCGTGCGAAGCCCACCTGGGCTGTTCGCGCAAAACAGCCTCCAGCACAGGCTCGAAGACACCTTGCATTCGTGCGGCTTCGAGGATTCGGATTGCTTCTTCTGATGCCGCACCGTGAAATGGCGTGTACCGTATCACGACACGAACCGCGGGTTCATGCTGCGCCAAGAGGTCTTTCACAATTGGATGAAACGCGCGACAGGCCTCACAGGCGGGGTCGAAGAACTCGACAATTGTGACCGGTGCGTTTTCTGGCCCAAGGACTGGTGAGTAGGGCCGAACAAGGACCTCGTTGCCCTCTGAGACGAGAGATTGGGCACTCTCCAAAGGCGCTTGGCGTTTCACATACCAGGCGGCACCGACGAAGCTGGCACTGCCAAGTGCGAGCAGAGATAAGATCAATGCGCGGCGGTTCATTTATGTGTCTCCTTGAGTGACAGGGCGGACAACAGGCCGATGAGAGCGAACGCAAAGAGCGCCATCAACGGGATGGGAACGCCGAGGAACAATTGGTTGGAGTCAGTGCAGGAAGGACCGGTTGAAGAGCATGGTTGAATGGGCTCAGGAATTAGGCCTGCGTAAAGGCCTAGGTGCCAGAGTGCAACGGCACCGCCTCCAAGTGCCAACACTAGACCATAGCGACCAACTCGACGGTCATGCCACCAAAGACCAAAACCAAGGACAATGACCAACGGAAACATGAAGGTCCGCTGAAACCAACAGAGCACGCAAGGCGTTTGGCCCAACACTTCGCCGATGAATAATACAGCGAGTGTGGCGACGAGTGATACGATCCAGGCAAGGACTAGGGCCATTTCTCCGGAAAAGCGGGCCATAAAGTCAGATCCCCTCTTCTAGTGTGGTGAAAACTGCTTCGCCGGGCATGTCGTTGTACCAACTACTCTCCCTCACAATTGGCCGTAAATCATTTGTCAGGTTTACAGACGCGTTACGGTCAGCGTCGGTGGAGGTGTGAATTGTTTTCATTTTGGTCGAATCCAATGCGAGGATGTCTATTGTGGCATGGGTTTCCGGCAGAGCAGCAAAACTGGTTGCCAAAAAACACGACCACCAGTATCCGGCGCGTCCTAAAAACCTCAGAGTTCGTACACGTTTGGAGATCAAACAGTTCGAATGTGGCAGTACCTGACTACTGATATTGCCTTTTTCGGTACACGTATAATTCCTAAAGCCACTAGAGGTTCAAGCTCAAATTTGCGGACGTGCTTGATTGTCGCGCGGAAGCAAATGGCTTAGGTTCGGCGCTGCTGAAAGTCCATTTCGCTCCGTACAATTTCGTATTTGGATAACTAATTCATGCTCACGATCGGCGGTCTTGCAAAGAAAACAGGCACGAAAGTGCAGACTATTCGCTATTACGAACAGATCGGGCTTCTACCAGAACCGGACCGTACTGAGGGGGGACAGAGACGCTATAGTAATAAGCAACTCGACAAACTTTCATTTATTCGCCATTCGCGGCAGCTTGGTTTTTCATTGGAAGCAATCCGGGAGCTCCTGGACCTCTGCGATCATCCCGACCGTCCCTGCGGCAAGGCTGACACGATTGCACGTCGGCAGCTTAAGCAGGTTGAACAGCGCATCGCGCGTTTGCAGGCGCTTCGTACAGAACTGAAGCGGATGGTCAAGGAGTGCAGCGGTGGCCGCACAGCTGACTGTCGTGTACTTGAGGTACTCCGAGACCACTCCGAGTGTTTAACTGATCACGAGGAGATAGGTGCTTAGGTACGACTTTGATGGTCGTTGCATCGATCTTCCCCGTCTTTTGCTTGCTTGGCTCTGATGATTGGCGTGTCTTAATCTTTATGGCCGTCTTTGGTTCGGAGATGTATTGGGACGGTGGCATCGTAAATTAAGTTCTGAAGACCAAACAAACCGCATGTTCCCTTTGTGGGTGAGATAATGCAGCAGCCAGAGAATTGAGCCTTATCGGAATTTCGATCGCAGACAGGGAGGAAGAGCCGTCATTAAAGGTCCAGTTTTTTGGGTGGCACCTCTTGAACCTACAGCGGCTTTAGAAACTACATTCGTCCTCAGTCAATACGAGGAACAATCACATGCCCGATGCTGCCCCCCTTCTTGCCGCCACGCAGTTACTCGATTACCGGGCACCGACCATTGTCTATTTGACCGAAAGTCGGAACTGGCTCCGACTGCCTCAGTACGATCGCATAGGCGCAATCTACGACTTTGTTCGAAACGAAATCGCCTTTGGCTACAATCGGGCGGACAACATTCCCGCGTCTGAAGTACTTCGAGATGGGTACGGCCAGTGCAACACCAAGGGAACGCTCCTAATGGCGTTATTGCGCGGTGTAGGTATCAAGTGCCGACTGCGAGGGTTCACGATTCACAAGGAGCTACAACGTGGTGTCGTCCCGGATTTGATCTTTCCGATCGCACCGCAAGAAATTCTTCACTCTTGGGTCGAGGTCGAGTTCAACGGCAAATGGATTAATCTCGAAGGCTTCATTCTAGATGAAAAATTCTTGAGCGTTCTCCAGCGGACCTTTTCCGGAAACAAAAGCTTGTGTGGTTTCGGTGCGGGCACCGATTGCCTCGACGCGCCACCGGTTCGCTGGGAGGGGCGTGACACCTACATTCAAGAGACGGGCATCGAGCAGGACTTTGGTGTGTTTGAAACGCCGGATCAATTCTATTCAGAGCACATGCAAAAATTCGGGCGAGTGAGGGGCTGGCTTTACCGGTTCATCATACGTCACTGGATGAACACTCGCGTCCGTGCCATTCGATCAGGTCGATTAAAGCCCAGTAGGTCTGCAATCCATGATCACGGAGGCATCGCAGATGCCGCATGACCACCACGGGCATATTCACGTGCACCTCGATCCTCAAAGCGGCGACCGCAGAGTCGGCGTGGCAATTTGGGCTAATGGCCTTCTGACGATCGCACAAATAGTGGGCGGCCTCTTTGCCGGAAGCCTTGCACTGATTGCAGACGCCTTGCACAATTTTTCAGACATGGCCGCGCTGATTATTGCCTTCGCTGCCCGCAAGATTGCGCGGCGCCCTGCGAATGAACGTATGACATTCGGCTACGGACGCATAGAAACAGTAGCTGCGCTCATCAATTACACGACCCTTATTATCGTCGGCCTTTACCTAGTTTATGAAGGAGGAATGCGCCTGATTGAACCACCGGACGTCCAGGGCTGGACGGTCGTGATTATCGCGGGGTTTGCACTCGGCGTAGATGCTTTGACAGCAGCACTGACCTGGTCGATGCAAAAGGGAAGTCAGAACATTCGTGCCCTGTTCTTGCACAACCTATCGGATGCACTGGCGTCCGTTGCGGTAATCGTCGGCGGGACCTTGATCATCCTATTCGATATGCGATGGGTCGACCCCGCTATTACCATCGGTATTGCGGGATACATCCTCTATCTGGCAGTGACGGAGATTGGCGGACCGGTCAGAACGTTGATGCTGGGCAGTCCCCCGGACATCGAAGGACATGATGTCGTCGATCTTCTGCGCGCAACATCTGGGGTTCGCGAGGTACATCATGTACACCTATGGCAGATGGAAGAGAACGCTCCAGCTTTGGACGCTCATGTAGTCGTCGAAGAAGTTGACTGGAAACAGTTGGAGGCAATCAAGTTGGAGCTGAAAGAAAAACTATCAAAATCCTTCGGCATCGTTCATACCACTCTGGAGTTTGAGCGCGAGGGTGTGTGCGAAAACGATGTTCCATTGTTTGGGCATAATCAGTCTTTTTAGCAAACGTGACATGCCGCAGCTAACGCATGGTGCAATCAAATCGGATTGCCGAGATGTTTGGTTACCGCGGCCTTGTGAGCTGTTAAGGCCGTGCGGCCGAACAATCGATCCCAGAGTTATCAGGGACAATTTGACAATTCGCCGTAAATCGTCCCTGTAACCAGGTGAATTTATCGATTGTCGGTTCAAGACAACACTACAATTGGTGACCCGACAGGCACCCGTCCAAAAAGATCGATTATGTCTTGGTTCATCAATCTGACGCAACCGCTGGAAACCGCGGTGCCAATTGTCCAATATTCAGCAGTTCCATGTAAGCGATAGAGCGTGTCGCGATTTCCCTGAAAAATATAAAGCGCTCTCGCTCCTAGAGGATTTTCCAAACCGGGAGGCATTCCACCGTTCCGCCAACTCCATTTCTCGAGTTCCGGTTCCCGCTCGATCATTTCCTCTGGTGGTGTCCATTTGGGCCACTCAGTCTTGCGAGCAATCCGAGCCCGTCCTGACCATTCGAATCCGGCCCGACCAAGTCCCACTCCATATCGCATTGCCTTTTTGTTTTCCTGAACCAGGTAGAGATAAAAATTTTGCGTGTCGACAACAAGTGTGCCCACTTTTTCAGGAGTGTTGTAATCAACTTGCTGGCGGTAGAAACGCTCTGGTACTTTTTTCAAGTTAATTGCCGGTAGCGGAAACCGCTCGGTTGGCATAGCGCCATACATCGAAATGTAGGCTGGATCTTCAGAATATGGCACTGGTTTTATTTGTGCCTTGTCAGAGGCACATCCGCTAACAACAACGCTAGCAAAGCATGCCGATCCTGAAAGAAAGGATCTTCTTGAGAGGTAAGTCATTCAGATACTACTTGTTTGTTTTGGGAAATAGCCAAGACATTTCAGATCAACCAAATAATGCTTTTTCTATCCACACGTAATAGTCGATCAAAGCGGTCAGATGAAACGCTCGACATATGATCGTCCAAAGCTCGTGCTTGGGTATCTGTCTTCTTGAGCTAATGCAGCCCTCATTTGTAAAGGCACGCGCCGGATGCAGCCACGTGCCTGACTAGAGTTTTCGGCTATTGGGTACTCACAAAACGACCACTCTTGTGCCTAAAGGAACGCGTTCATAGAGATCTTCAACATGAGCATTAATCATCCGAACGCAGCCGTTGGAGACGGATCGACCGATAGAGGAAGGTTCGGTGGTTCCATGGATCCGGTACATGGTGTCCCGGCCGTTTCGATAAAGGTAAAGCGCTCTTGATCCAAGAGGGTTATTCGGTCCACCAGGGACACCATTTGCGTATTTCCGATACTTGCCGGGGTTACGACGTATCATGTTTGCGGTGGGACGCCAGCTTGGCCACTCCGCCTTGCGTTTGATTACCGCCTCCCCTTTCAGCGACAATCCCGCTTTGCCGACACCAATTCCATAGCGGCGCGCCCTCCCGAAACTCTGAACGAGGTAGAGGAAATGATTTTTCGTATCGACAACTATCGTCCCAGGAGGATAGGAAAAGTATCGTACGGATTGCGGTTCGAATTTGGGGTCGATCTTGAACTGTTTCTTGTCATGTGCATAAGCAGGCATGACAAAGGCTCCAACTGCTCCGACGGAGCCAATGAGTAAATTTCGACGAGTAATCATCGCTTTTCTCCAAAGAATTACTAACGATCGCAGGAAGCTTTGCAGCGATAAAGCTGCCACGTGTCAGTAACTTCTTGGAGGCCTGCTTTCTGGCTTTGGATCTCTGGAAAAAAGGCCAAGCAATACAGTATCTTCCAAAACCAATTCCGCCTTCAAAAATCTCGGTTCCAACGAACCCGCAATTGACACGCAATCGACTCCACACTTGGCTGGTTTTTGAGACTTTGCTTGGTTGCTTGTTCGATTGCAGCACCTGAGGTTATGCGACGTGAGTGTTTCGGACACGATCGAGGCGTTTTGAACTGCTATTTGGTCTGGAAGCACCGGCTCCCCGGCTGTCCGGGCAGCACCAATTGCGGCGGCGGAATGAAGCCCCGTATAAAACACAATCAGTATGGTTAAAACCCATTTACGCATTCGCGATACGTACAGATAAATTCTCAAGAAATCTATAACTGCGAAAACGGAAAATGAAATTCGAAACGCCAGCACTTTGACAAAGCTGTGAAATTGAAAAAATTCGCATGCGTCCCTTGAAGCTCTAGTTACTAGAGAGGCTATCTTGCAGAGCGAACGTGCAAGAGGCCGCAAATGAATATACACCCCGACAGTTCAAAATTAATAGTCCGTTTCAGAGTCGAAGGCATGGATTGTGCCTCATGCGCGTCAAAGATCGATACCGCTTTACGCCGCTTGCCGGGGATTGAGGAGGTGGCAGTATCCGTGCCCGGAGCCAGTTTGTCGATCAGCCATGACGGTACGGTTTCCAAAAACCAGGTCATGCAGCGGGTAAGGCACCTCGGTTTTGGCATTGCGCCGGCCGAACCCATGTCGCAAAACCATGCGAGCCATGTGGCGGATCAACCATGGTGGAGGACACGCAAGGCTCTGTTGACGATTTCGTGCGGCATGGCACTCATCAGTGCTTTTTTAATTGGCCAACTAATTCCGGAAGCGGCGTATTGGGCGTTCCTGATTGCTATGCTAGTCGGTCTCGTTCCGGTGGCGCGCCGTGCGTTTGTGGCCGCCACATTGGGCAGCCCGTTTTCAATAGAAACGCTGATGACTGTCGCGGCGGTTGGTGCGGTGCTGATAGGGGCAACCGAGGAAGCTGCTGTTGTAGTTTTTCTCTTTCTGGTTGGTGAAATGTTGGAGGGTGTTGCTGCTGAACGTGCGCGGGCCAGTATTGCGGACCTCGCCGACCTGATTCCAAAGATTGCCTATCTGGAACAAGGAAATACTATCTCGGAAGTGCGCGCAGATAGGCTTTCTGTTGGCGACGTCATCGTTGTGAGGCCGGGTGATCGTATTGCCGCAGATGGGGAAATCACTGACGGTTCGTCCGAAATAAACGAAGCACCTGTCACCGGCGAGAGTGTCCCCAGACGTAAGTCACAGGGGGACACAGTCTATGCAGGAACCATTAGTATAGACGGAGTTTTGCGCATCAGAGTGACCGCTGCCGCCGACGATAATACGATCGCCCGCGTGGTCCGTCTGGTCGAAGAGGCACAATCTAGTAAGGCACCGACCGAGCGGTTCATTGACCGGTTCTCACGCTACTATACGCCAGGGGTTCTTGTGTTGGGAGCTCTTATTGCGACGGTGCCGCCAATCTTTGCTGGCGCTGACTGGAGCGAATGGATCTACAAGGGACTTGCCATTCTCTTGATTGGCTGCCCTTGCGCCCTGGTTATTTCCACCCCGGCGGCAGTTGCCGCCGGTCTGGCGAGCGGGGCTCGGCGCGGCCTCCTAATGAAGGGGGGCGCCGTGCTTGAGGGTTTTTCAGCGATAACGGCAGTGGCTTTCGACAAAACCGGAACTCTCACAGAAGGACGGCCGGTGGTGACCGACATCAGGTCGTTTGCGAGCAACGATCAGCGGTCGCTGAGCCTTGCGGCAGCATTGGAGCAGGGATCGAACCATCCACTTGCTCTCGCAATTTTGCAAAAGGCTGCCTCGGAGAATGCACCGATTCCGCCTGCATCCGAAGCACGCGCGGTCTCCGGGAAAGGCGTCGAAGGGCGGGTTGGCGGTGTGCCGGTTTTTCTTGGATCCGCGACCGCTGCTCGCGACCGGGTCAGCATGACTGACAATCAGATTGCGGTTGTCGATGCGTTCAATGCCGAGGGCAAAACTGTTTCTGTGCTGCTTGTAGACAATAAGGTTTCCGCTCTTTTCGCCATGCGTGACGAACCAAGGACAGATGCGATAGACGGTCTCGCTTCCTTAAAGACGCAGGGAATCCGCACGCTGATGCTGACGGGCGATAACACCCGAACTGCCACGGCGATTGCAGACGCGCTTGGCATCGAGCCGCGTGCGGACCTTCTACCGCAGGACAAACAACGGATCGTGGATGAACTGCGCGCGGACGGCCTGAAAGTTGCAAAGGTGGGAGACGGCATCAACGACGCGCCGGCTCTGGCCGCCGCGGATATCGGCATCGCCATGGGAGGCGGCACGGATGTGGCACTTGAAACTGCCGACGCTGCCATATTGCATGGGCGGGTGATGGACGTTGCCAAGATGATAAACCTGTCTCATGCGGTGATGAGGAACATTAAACTGAACGTGGGGATGGCTCTGGGCCTGAAAACTTTGTTTTTGGTGACGACCGTTTTGGGTGTAACCGGTCTTTGGCCAGCAATCCTTGCCGACACAGGCGCAACAGTACTCGTCACTGCAAATGCTATGCGGCTCCTGGCATGGAAAGGGGAAACCTGAATTCAAGCAAGTTGGAGCTGGAGCTGGATGCGCTACATTTTGAACAAGTGAATCAGTTCTAATCGACATTGCTGAGACTAAATGAACGCCATACAGGTTATCAGACTAGACAAAACCGCCGAAGAAAACTTTGCGACACAACTGTGTCTTTGGCCACCGTCAGGTGCTTGGTGCACTTTGACGACCCAGAACAGTTAAGCATTCGTAGCCAAAATTGATCGGGATTTTTCAGCATCATTCGTTCGCTTGGAATTTCGAGTCGGTCCGCCAAACTGAGTTGGTAGGTCTTCCCGGTTAGAGCAATGATGTACCAAGCACGTTTTCTGTGACCGAAAGAGGTTTTACTGCTCGCCAAATGATTAGTTCAGGCAATGATCACGAAAGTCTATCAAATCAGCGAGTTTTGCTGATCGATACTGTGCGCGGTATCGCTATTTTTGGCGTTGTGCTTTTTCACTTTGTTTGGGATCTCGAGTTTTCGGGATTAATCGACGGAATCGCGTTCCATCCTGTATGGCTTGCATTCGGCCGCCTGCTCGCCGGAACATTCATGTTTCTGGTTGGCGTGAGCCTTGTCCTTGCGCACGGTAAAGGACTCAAACTAAATAGATTTGTAACACGTGTGGCGATGATCGGTGCAGCTGCGATTTCGATTTCATTCGTCACGTGGATCGCGTTTCCGCAGACCTACATTTTTTTCGGCATCTTGCACGCGATTGCAATTTCTTCTCTTTTGGGTGTTTTGTTTCTAAATTTGCCCGCCCTGATCTCACTAATCTCGGGAGCTGGCTTACTCATCCTGCCGCAGTTCTTAAGATTGGAACTGTTCAACACCCGGTGGCTCGCATGGATTGGCGTGTCTAGTTCCCCCCCACCCAGCAACGATTTCGTTCCAATTCTGCCATGGGCCGGATTGACCTTGATCGGCGTTTTTCTAGCCAAGATTTTTTTTAAAAAGAGTGGCGCTTCACGCTCATTTCCCGATCTGCACAATACCAAACTGACCAGGATCCTATCCTGGATGGGGCGCAACAGTTTATTGATATACTTGGTTCACCAGCCATTGCTCCTCGTTATCATTCTGCCCGTCGCGCGAATGCTTCGCTAAGGCAGAGGCTCCGATCACATCCTTCACAACACCAAAAAGTCATTGCTGAGACAGCAGAGGTCTGTATGGGTCGGACAGCGCTGCTTTTGGTCTGCTAACCGGTACAGCGCTTCTCGATGTTTTCTTCGCGAGGAATTCAGCTCCCTTTTCCAAAAGAACATTTCGAAACCTGGAGTGCATTCCACCGTCGGCGTAAGAACTTACGATATTGCCGCCCCCTTCCCGAAGTTGTTCAACTGAGCTTAGGTCAGCAGCAATCTTTTCTGAAACTCTTTGCGGTGGTTGTTCCAACTGCGGGCACTGTCCAAGGGGGCCGTAGTCAGCTCCTGGGTCCTTCGCTGCTCCAAAACGATATCTTCCTTCGCAAAATCGGAATTCTGGCGGACGCCGCAGGACTTCGAACGTGGTGGAAGCTTCTTTGAGGTCCAGCCAGAAACTGAGGTTTGGATTGTCGTAGTGCCTCGCAAGATTTTCAGGTGTCATACGAAAAGGGAGTGATTGCACCTGCACGGAAGGTTGGCCGGCGCGCAACGCGTCCCGAACCAAAGCATACACTTCGGTAATTTGCTCGTCTGTGATTGCGAAGCACCCGGAAGACGAGCAGGCTCCGTGGACCATGAGCGCAGTTCCAGAGTAACCCTTCGCGCGCTCAAGTTTGTTCGGATACCCCAAATCAAATGAGAGGAAATATTTGGAGTTGGGGTTAAGCCTCCCAAGTGTGACTTCATATATGCCTTCAGGTGCCTGGCGATCACCTTCTGCTCGTTTGGGACCCAGATCGCCGGACCAACGACACATCTCGTATGTTTTTAAGAGGACATAATCGCCGGCGCGTCTTTTTTTCCAAACCTCAAGCTCACTTTCCTGTTTAAAGATTCGGATAAAAACGGGATCCGATCCCTTGACCCCTTTGTTGCGCATCAACGCCGTGACCTTGTATGGAATTGCAATTTCTCCGCGTGATTCCATTTCGAGTGACGAACCTACACATCCCGCGAGCAGAAGCGCGAAAATTGTCATGCTCACACTCAGCACCCTACGGGCGATTTGTGCCTGTTTAACCATCTCCAAATGCATAACTATCTGACACTTCGTTAGGAGACTCACATCTCGGGAGAGCTGTGTTCATTATTCGATTTCCGCGCTGTGCGAATTCGTAGAGAGCTTCTGGCTCTCTCGCAACTCAGAAAGAACAGAGCTGTTACATATACAAGCACAGTAGCTGTACATTTAATTATCGGGAAAAGTGGTTATTATTTGTTTTTGACACTAGGGGGTTCGTAATCCCTTTTGCGCACTCGTCAAGTTATTGCGATAGACAAGCCACACCAAACTTGCGAATACCCCTAGCGCGACAACGCTAAGCCAGCCCCAATTACGTTCTACAGTCTCTACGATCGCAACACCAAACACATATCCAAACGCAACTAGCAACGTGGTCCACAAGGCAGCAGATCCTGCGTTGAATACAGTGAAACGCAACCAGGACATATTGCTTAACCCGACCGGAAATGCGCCGATCGTTCGCATACCTTTTGGATATCGGTACAAAAAAATGTATTTGGCTCCGTGCCTCGCAAGCAAGCCTTCAGCTCGTTTGACAATCACACCTAATCTTGGCAGCCGACTTGTCAAATAGTCACCATATCGCCGCGCAAGATAAAACCGTGCTTCATCACCTAAGTATCCGCCAAGAAAGGATGCCGCAGATACTGCAAATATCGAAAGATCACCAGTGCTGGCAAAGATGGCAGCAAACAGCGGCAGAGCCCCACTTTTCATCGCACAATAGAAAAAAAGTATCCCGTATACCAAGTACGAATTTAATCTGATCCATTCTTCAAGCGCGTCCATCGACAATACCCAGCCAACATATCGGTACTGTACCTACGACGTTGGAACTGTGTTGGATTGTTTTTCCAAGGTAGCAGTGAGAGGCTTTCTGCGAGGGCCGTCTTTTTCGGCCGTAAGGCCATTCTCAAAAAGGTTGAATTGTCACGAGCGGGATCAGGCCGCCTGTAGTTGTTGGACGTATGCCGTGGAACCTCGGTTGGTCGCGGCGATCCAGTCAATGGGTTGCTCTGCCTCCAAAAAACTTTCCGAAATATTCACCTGAATTGCCTTCTGGATTTCTTTTTAAGCTCTCGATTGTCAGGATGCACGCCAAATCCTCCTTTATTTAATTCAAGGACCATCAATGGAAGAAATGTAAGCATATCAGTCGGTTGCAGGAAAAAGATAAAATTTTAGACAAGTCTAATTAAATTTATAGTAAAAAGCAATTCAAATATTAGTATATGTTTCTTTTTATTTGACTTAATACTTATCGTGAAGCTTTTGTTCAAATAAATGTCAAGATGACATCGTGAGGCCAGCCTTAAGGGAGGGCTTTGGGATGAAAAGACTACAAAATATACTTCTGCCAACAACTTTTCTGGCATTGTTGGTAACTTCTTCCGCGTCTGCGTCAGCCGATACCGGGCGCTTTATGGACATGAACCAAGACGTCAAAGCACCCATCGGATACGTACAGTTTTGCCAAGACAACATTGGTGCTTGTTCAAATGATCGCTATGAGCCGGTCGTCGTAAAATTGACGGAAGAAAGATGGCAGGAATTGCTTGCGATTAACACGGATGTAAATCGTCGTGTTCGGCCAATGACCGATGACGATCTCTATGGCAAACCAGAGTATTGGACCTACCCAGACGACGGATATGGAGATTGTGAGGAATATGTCCTTGAAAAGCAACGAGAGCTTCTAAATGCGGGATGGCCGCGCAGCACTCTGCTAATCACCGTCGCAAAGGACCTCCAGAATGGTGGTCATGCTGTGCTGACAGTCCGCACAGACTACGGGGACATGATATTGGACAACCAAGCTGAAACAGTTCTGCCCTGGTATTCGACGCCGTACCGATACATTAAACGTCAATCTCCGTATTCCGCCGCGCTTTGGACCGGGATTGACGACGCCCGCGTGACCACTGTTGCCAGCGTACCAAGGAAGTAACGGTTTACTCGAGACGTCTAGGAGCCTTCCTTTGGGACTGCGGTCTTAATTGATGCGCAGAACAGTGAGGAATGAGCCCGCTGATTAGGCTTCGGAATTTGTTGCGTTCTTATGGCCGCAGCTTCTTTGGACATCATGATCAGTTCGAAAAGCTGCACATCTAATCAGGAGAAGCGTTTCTGCAAAGCGGTGTTCACGGTTTCTGATAGCAGCACGAGAACAATGATCGCCAGCGTCACTGTCGCGGCCTTGTCGTACTGAAACGAGCGGACGTAGGTCTGAACATAAAGACCGATGCCGCCCGCGCCGACGATGCCGAGGATCAGGCTCTCGCGCAAATTCAGTTCGAACCGGAAGACGGTATCGCGCAGGACCACCGGCGCCATTTGCGGCCAGATCCCCCAGCGCAATTGCTGCAATCTGGTGGCGCCCGCGCTTTCCAGTGCCTTCACCGGCTCGGGCGAAACGGTATCGATCGCCTCTGCGTAAAATTTCGCCAGCATGCCCGTTGCGTGAAATGTCACTGCCAGGATACCGGGCAACGGTCCAAGGCCGACTGCACCGACCATCAGCATGGCAACCAGGATCAGCGGAATTGCCCGCACGATCGCAAGCAACGATCGGACGGGCCGCCAGATTGCCGGCGGAACCAGTGTTTCCGCTGCCAAAATGCCAAGAACTACGGAAAACAGGACGGCGAAGAAGGTACCTAGAATGGCAATGCGCAGGGTCTCTGCCATGCCTTGTAGAACTTCCGGCCAAATGGACATGTCTGGCGGCAGCATACGGCCGAGGAATTCGCTCAGTCGCGCCATTGCACCGGGGAGCTTTTCCAATCCCATATCGGCGCTTCCAAGAGACCACAAGATGGCAACGGCCAGAACCAACCAGGTCACGGCGCGTGGCATTAGCTCACCACACGCAGTTCGGCGCCCGGAGCTGTCCCGTGATAAAGCTCGGAAATGTCGGCTGCACTCACCTGAGCCGAAGGACAGTCGAAGAGGAGCTTGCCGTCACGCAGGCCAATGACGCGGTCTGCAAATCGCTGCGACAGCTCCGGCTGATGCGAGCTGAAAACGACGGTAATGCCGCGTTTGCGCGCAGCACCTGTAATCAGGCCGAGAATTTTCTCGGCATTGGCCGGGTCGAGATTGCTGACTGGTTCGTCTGCCAGGATCAGTTTCGGTTCCTGGGCCAGACACCGGGCGATGGCGGTGCGTTGCCGTTGTCCGCCGGAGAGTTTGTCCGCGCGGCGCGCGGCCAGATCGGTCAATCCAGTATCCTCCAGAACACCGGAGACGACAAGGTGATCGCGTTCACCGAAGCTGCTCCAGAGCGATTGCCAGGTCCGCATCCGGCCAAGCCTTCCGTTCATCACGTTCTGGTAAACGCTCAACCGGTCAACCAGCGCGAATTCCTGGAAAATGAAGCCGACCTCCGATCTTGCATCTCTGGGGGGACGTGCTGTCGCGGAGTAAGGTGTCTCCAGAACTTCTGCCGTACCGCGCCAGTTCCGCAACCGCCCGTCGAGAAGTGCCAGCAGGGTTGACTTTCCCGCCCCTGACGGCCCCAGAAACGCAACGGTCTCTCCTTCCTTCAGGGTCAGGGAGATATTCGACAGGGCTGGATGCTCATCGAACTGATGCGTAACATCGCAAAGGGCGGCGGCAACACTCATTTCAGAAAACCATAGCGCCGCGCGGTTTCACGAACACCCTCGTAGACCTCCGGGTCGGCGGCAATGTAACCATCTGGTCCATATAGGTAAGCCAGCAGATAACGGTTCTCCGGATTGTTCAGGCTAAGCATAACTTCAGTGAATCTTACTCGCAATCCGCCCTCTAGGCCCGGGCGGGCGATGACCGCATGGCTCGGGATCTGTTCCGACTCCGCCAGTACCTTGATCTCCGACTGCTGGTCGGGCGTCAGCAGCAGGTCCGCATATTGGCTTGCGCCAGCGGCATCGACCAATCCGTTTGCCATGGCCTGCATCGCCTGCTGGTATCCACCGGCAAAGAATTTCCTGCCGAAGAAGCTGTCGGCATCCGCCGCATCGGCAATCAGGCCCTCTCGGACAAACAGATCCATCGGATAGATATAACCGGATTCCGATACAGGGTCTGCGAAGGCAATGTCACGCCCCTTGAGATCGGCAAGGGTTTCAATGCCGCTGTCCTTGCGGACGAAGACCCGTCCGGAGTAGCTGGGCTGACCCCGGTAGACTTCCGACAAAAGCGGTACGGCTCCGAGCTGATCTTCCGCGAGAACAAATGGCAGGGCGCCCATGAAAGAAATGTCGGCATCGCCGTTTCGAAGCGCCTCGACCGCGGCGGCATGGTCAAAAGTGACGAAACCGGTGACGGGGACACCCATTTGCTCCGACAGCCAGCCGGTGATGACTTTGATATCTCCCAAAAGCTTTTCGGGGTTCTCCTGCGGTATGAAGGCCAAGGTCAGGCCCTCCTCGGCGGCGAGAGCCGGCAGGACGAAGCTGGCGGAGGCAGCGGCCAGGAACGTACGGCGGTTCAGCATCAAAACATCCTCTCGTCGATTGCGGCCTGCATGGTCTTGAATATTTGCCATTGCCGTTCCGCCTCACCCCAATCTCCTTCGGAGCTGGCATCGCCCACGGCTCTCAGGATGGCGCTGAGTTCATAGATTTCGGGTTTTGCCTCCTGATTGGTCATTACGCTGGCGTCGGCTGCAAGATCCGGCGCAACCGTATCGATGAGCAACGCAATATTCTGGGCATCACGGGCGGGCAGAAGTGTGTCCAGGGTCGCGGCGAAAGTTGTCAGCTCTTCCCAGGACAGGCGGAAGACACTGTCACGGCCTTCAAAGCGCTGATAGGGCTCTTCGCCATCGCCGATGGCTTCTAGATACGCCGTCAGTTCCATTCGTTGCTCTTCGTCCAACCCAAGCTTCCTGGTGTCGTTGAACCAATCCACAACGCTGGCCAGCGTTGGCAGCGAACCGTCATGCATATAGGGGGCGGTGAAGTTAATGTTGCGCAGCGTTGGCGTTTCGAAGGCTGTGGCTGTGCCTCCGGGGAAAGGCGGCTCTGAGCTGCCGATATCGTGTGTCAGTCCATCCGTGAAATTCTGATCCGGCGTGTGGCAGGACGCGCAGGACTTGCCGTTCAGTCCTGGAAAATCAGCGTTGAAGATGGCTTCACCCTGCTTTGCCGCGTCGGAGGCCTTGTCGGTCAGCCGGCCTGCCCGGTCGATTTGCGGATTCGGCAGCCAGTCGAACTCACGGACATAGGCGACCAGCGCATCAAGCTGGAACGGTGTCGGCTCCTTGCCGGCAAATTCGGTAACGATCACGTTGCGGATGAAACGGCGCAGACTGGGTTCGCGTCCGTCACGGCCATAAGGCGCGGTGAACCGTATACCGCGCATCGACGGCGTATCGAGGTGATCGTCCTTCCGGTCATTAAACATCGGATTGAAGAAGGCACCGTCGACATCCATTCCCCCGGGGCGATAGCTGAGGCCCGGAATGAAGAACTCCCTGTTGATGTCAGATCTGTTATGGCAGGTGGAACAGGCAATCCCAAGTTCCTGCGCAGGACCGCCGAAGATCTCAGGACTGTCAAACAGCATGTCGCCATAAGCGACAAGCGGCAGGTTGGCTTCGTCTTCACCGGCTTCCTCGAATTGAAGAATAAGGCGCGGCAGCTCGCTTTGATCGGCGATGTTTGATCCCGGAGGCAATGTTGCAGGCAGTTTCACTTCCTGTCCAGAAAGGAAAACCGTTTCGGGAACAGGAGCCAGCTTGTCACGGGTTGCAAATTCTGCCGGCAAGTAATTGGCGCGAATGTAATCGGAAATGTCTTTGCGGGCGTTTGCGAATTCTGCCTTGTTGCTTTCCTGTCCGCCCTTGCCCAGAACACCGCCACTGCCCAGGGACGAGTTCAGGATGAGCCATGCCCTGCCGAGCTGGCGGGCGGCGGGCTCATCAGCGGCGCGAATAGCATCTTCAAAGGCACGGTAAAGCGTTTCGGCCTTGGCCAACTCAGTGGCTGCTTCCGGAGTTCCGAGCCTGGCATCCGCATTTTCCAGGTGACGCAGCATCCCCTGAGCTACGATAACCGTTGCCGCTTCAAACAGCGCCTGCCTGTCCTGCACCTGAAGAGCGCTGTAAAGAGCAGCGGCTTCCTCGTCATTTGCGCGGGAAACCGCCGCATCCGGCAGTGAGCTCCCCGGAACCGCACCGGTCCAGCTGGCTTCGATTTTCTCCCACGGAATTGGCGAAAGGTTACCCAGGAACAGGGTGTGCCGGTAAGCGGCTGCGCGTGGAGCCCAGGGGGCTTCTTTGATTGCGGTGGCTTGCGCGGTGATCGGAAAAAGGCAGATCACTGCACTGGCAAGGAGATGTTTCATAGCTGCGCCTATAAATTTTAGCCCTGGCTAAAATTTTTAGAGCAATCTAACGGATTGTCAAGTGTCAGTTTTCGCGGCATACACAATCACAATGAAAACAAAGAGGATGTGTTCCATTCATGACCGGTCCTTCACCCAAGGTGCCCGATAGAAGCGTCGACGATCAGGCCAGCGGGTTCGAGGCCGTGCGCACCGCGCACCAAAGCGAAATGGTCGAGGACTATGTGGAACTCATCGCGGAACTCATTCACCATAACGGGTCTGCGCGTCCGGTCGAAATTGCCGAGCGGCTTGGTGTGGCACAGCCGACGGTATCGAAAAATCTTGCTAGGCTGAAGCGAGAAGGTCTTATCCTTCAGGAGCGCTACCGCGATATCCGCTTGACCGAGGCGGGCCGCCAACTGGCGGAAGCCTGCCGCAAGCGGCACAGGATTGTCGTCGATTTCCTGGTTACACTAGGAATTTCCGCAGAAGTGGCCGAGCAAGACGCAGAAGGGATCGAGCATCATGTCAGCGAAGAGACGCTGAAAGTGTTCCAAGATTTCGTGAAAAAAAACGCGACCGGCGCCGACTGAGCACGGCTCGAGTTGGCGGCAACATTTCGTCAAATCAATCTTCTAAACCCAGCTAAGAGCATATTGAGTGGAATGGGACCAACCTGTGCACTCAACGAGAAGCCACAAAACTAATTGGAACCCCGCGGTGGGTCGTGCAGCGACTTATCCTTGATCGGCCAGAAACTCTAATCGCAAGTTGTACAGCTGCCGAAGCAAGATCAGCTCCAACGCAGAAGGCCAGCGAGAGCAATCGACGTTCGAATGAACCGGATTGAGACACCCAACAACAAGTTGACGGTTAACCCAGCACGTCCGCTTGAACACGTCTTCGGTTTGTTCGAGCGGGCGGCATTTTGACACCTGTGAAACACCTCGAACACCTTCTAGATGCATAGGATCAATCCTCGAAGTTCGATCAAAATGGCGGTGATGAAGAACAAAGTTCCTATTGAAAACAGCCCAAAGCCGATTCTAAAGAAGCTGACCGACTCCTGTGTTTCACATCCGGTGATTTCGGTCGGGTTGTATGTCTGTGCCGTGTCGCTGTTTTTCTTTATCTTTCCTGGTGCCGATTTTTGGTCGAGCGGATTGTTTTATTCGGAAATCTCAGGTTTCTGGGCGAAGAACGTGACGTTTCTTAGAGACGTAAGGTATCTCGGTCTGTTTCTCGTTCAGGTGATTGCGCTCACTTGCATTGCTGTGTTCGTTCTGAAGTTGCTCGCTCCCGACCTTCCGCCGCTCATGCCACTCCGTCAGCCATTGTTTCTCCTATCGACGCTCGTTCTCGGTCCCGGCGTGCTCGTGAATCTAATCTTGAAGGACAATTGGGGCCGTCCGAGACCGCAACATGTGGTAGAGTTCGGCGGGGACTTGCCTTATCAACCGGTCTGGAAAATCACTGACTATTGTAACGGAAACTGTTCTTTTGTCTCAGGAGAAGCGTCCTCCGCTATTTGGTTGACTTCGGTGGCCTTTCTGGTTCCCGCTACCTGGCGCAAAGCAACACTGCTATTTGTTCTGCCGCTTTGTTTTATCCTTTCGACCAACAGAATCGCATTCGGCGGTCACTTCCTTTCCGATACGTTGATTTCCTGGGGCGTAACGCTGCTACTCATTCTCGTCGTCTTTCATCTGCTTTTTCAGAAAGTTCAGCCGCTTGCGAGTGATCGTTCGTTGGACAAATGGATGACAGCCCTTGGAAGGTCTCTACAACGGGGGTTCCAAAGACTGAAGCTACGGTAAGCACAATCTTGCGGACATGCCTTTCGTTTCCCTGAGTTTGGTCCTCTGGGCTCTGATTGCTTTGAATGCTGATCGGAAGAGGTGTGCAGGCAAGGATTTTTGAGATTGAGCGCTTCGGCAAACGACGCGGCAGAAGTTTAATCTACGCCAGACTAACGAGCGCTCAATGTACGTATTGCAGTCTCGGCTGGCTTTGCCGACGGCACAGTTCAACAAAGTAGCACTCGTTTGCGGTGGCATTAGCGTTATGCAAAAGGATCGAACAGCCTTTCAGCAAAACCTCTTGGCAATCCAACTTCAGATTGCTTGATTGAACGCTTCCTCATTGTAGTCATGTTGCAAAATTCGAGGCCTACGGGCGTCACGCAATAAGTTGTCGATTGCACTGCGTTCGGACTCAAATCTATCGCGCATTTCTCTATCGAGCACGCGTCCTTCTGGAAGTCTGGCTCGCATTGGATCCAAAGGTTGGCCATTAGCTAGCATCTCGAAGTGAAGGTGAGGTCCTGTTGAAAGTCCAGTCGAGCCAACATAACCTATGATTTGTCCCTGTTTGACGCGAACACCTTCCTTTATGCCTTTGGCAAATCCGGTCTGATGATTGTAGGTGGTCGTGTACCCATTGGTGTGTCGAAGTTCAATTCGCTTCCCATAGCCGGAACTCCAGCCTGCCTTTATGACGGTACCATCTCCAGCAGCCATGATCGGTGTCCCGCGCGGAGCAGACCAGTCCACTCCCTTATGCATTCTTGAATATTTGTAGACGGGATGCCGACGCATGCCGAAGCCGGATCGGAACTTGCCACCATCAATCGGTTTCCTGAGCAGGAACTTTTTTGCGCTTTGGCCGAACGCATCATAAAAGTCAGTAGCTCCATCGTCAGGCGTCCGGAAACGGTAATATTCCAGCGTCGTCTTGCCATTGCTCAGCGCAGCAAAGTGGATCTTAGATCCGAAGTTACGGTCATCTCTGGAGTATAGCAGCTCTATGGTAGCACCAGGCCTAATGGAGGCCTTGAAATCGATGCTAAAGGACAACATGCGAACAAGTTCATTTACAACGTTTTTTGGTATGTTTTGCTCAAGTGCAGTTTGATAAAGACTATCGTATAACGCTGGCGTTGGCCCGCTGTGGGAGACACGATCCGCGTCAGCAAAGGCAGCTGCTGGAAAGGTGCTAGGCGGCCGGGCTTTGATGTAATCGCCGCCGTCTGATAGGGCAACTGTCGCTTCGTGTTTCGTATCGCTATACAGACTGATACGCACGGGCCGCTTTCGTACAAGATCGTCCTGCGAGGGCGCGTATGCTATCCGGAGTCTTTGTCCGTCTTCAAGTTTGGAGATTCCATACAATCGCTGAAACGCAAGTGCGATCGATGCAGCTTCTACTTCTGGAACCTGCTGATTTAGGAGGGTCCTCGTAAGATTTTGCCCCCGAGTCACTGGCACAATGCTTTCATCTATTCCAGCTAACCGAATATCGTCATCGCGTTTTGACACGAAAGAAACGTTTTCCGGCGTTATCCGAACCGCATAGCGCTCCAAATCTGGCTGAAGCGCCAAATTGAAGTCGAAACGCCCAGGATCAATCACTGCTTCATAACCCATGTTAGTTGCATCCACCGAACGGGTCCGGGCAAATTTGCGAACTTTCAATTCAATTTCCGATTCTGACAACGTCTTGTCCAAATCGAAATCCGTGTTCGATGATGGAAATGGTGTGAGGCTTATACTGACATCATTGGCCAATTTCGCACCGTACAGCGAGTCGGCAAGAAGAGAAGTTGCAACTCCCTCGGTTGCCCCTGTCGCTTCTTTCTCCGCACTACTAGAAAATATGTTCAGCGTACTGAAGGCCGGAATTTTAGATGCAAGCGACGGGTCTTTCTTGGTAGCAAGCGTAGCGCTGATGAAAATATGTGGTTGAGCGCGAATGCTATCTCTGTCGCCCTCACGGGAGACAATATTCACATCTATTAATTGCTTGCTGGAATGTTCAGCCGCCGATCGCAGAACCCTGTCTTCTTTGCTGTAACCGTTGTTCGAGATCGACAACTCATTCAAAAAAGCACTCGAGGATTTCGCCCTTTCAACTTCGTATTGGCCATCAAAGGCAGCGAATAGCGCGCCGCCCATCAAGAACAGGGATGTGACGCCAGTGAGTGCTGAACCAGCGAACCAGCGCAGTGAAACCCCTCGCCGGTCCGACATGCCATACACCCCTTCGTAACCAAGCAGCGGCGGTTCTTGACCGAGCTCGATTTTTGAGGACTGGGGGTTTTGGGTAGCGTCAAAGTGCATTGCTATCTTTCGGAAGTTAAGCAACCAATTTGTGGATCGAATTCGTTCGTGCAGCGCGGTGTCATTTGATTGCCATCACCATGCGAACATATCCCGTTTGTTGTTGGTTACATCCGCGAAGAGGCTACCTCTTCGTTCACCAAAGCTCGCAGTTCTGCCTCGCCAAACGAACTAAGGTGACGGCCGTTAACGAAAAACGTGAGCGTCTGGGTTACGCCTAAAACTTCGGCATCGGCGCGGTCCTGATTAATAGTCGCTGCTATAATGGGATCCAGCTTCTGAGTTCGCGCAGCTTCTGGGTCGAGGCCGGCCTCAGTAGCCAAGTGAATGATGAGTTCCGGGTTTGGCGCTCTGTCTTTGGCCCATCTATTCTGGTCACGCAACAGCGTCTCTAACACAGGTTGATAAACCCCTTGCTTCCGCGCAACTTCCAGCACTCGGATTGCTTCCACTGATCCCTTGCCCTCAAAGGCCACGTAGCGAATCGCCAGGCGCACTGTATCGCCGTGCTCAGCCATGATATCCCTAACAACCGGATAAATCTTGCGACAGGCTGCGCAAGCAGGATCAAAAAAACCGACGATAGTAACAGGTGCGTCCTTAGGCCCAATTATGGGCGAATGAGGCCTCAACACCGCCAGTGTCTTTTCGGTTGGAATCGCTGCTCTCATGAACATCGGACGAACGAAAAGCCAGGCCGCTACGCTGAGCAGTATCAGCCCAAATACAGCCACTGAGAGAACAATTGATTTGTTGTTCATATGCGGGAAACCTTCAGAGATGAGGCTGGCAGTTTGGGCTCAAGTACTATCGCCAGCCTCGCTAGCAATGAGTGTAAGGTTCTGAGGATTATTTTGGCCGTTCCTTGCCAGCGACGACGCTTGTTGGCTAGTTCGTGTTTGGGAATTTGACAGTCAACCCTGAAGGCTACTTCCGGAGCAGTTTCTACCCGAAGGCAATTATCGGATAAATAGGCCACGTCGCGAAACAACAGCCAGCAATCGCGAACAGGTCTGTCCAGGTCAGCAAGATGATTAAACCTGAAGATTTCAACTGAACCCGGGAATTTACGAGATTGCGTTTGGGTCAAAAGAAGTTCCTGAGTCGGGTTTCCAAATTGGTGAGTTGTTTACACCCTCTAGCCACTTTAGGTTCAAGCGATTTCGCAATTGTCAGATTGAAATTGTTAAACACAGCGCGATCTAACGCGAATGACAAAGGTGTCTGAATGAATCGTATTATCGTTTGCAGTACTTGCAGATGTGACCCTCCGCCAGATCTGGATGCATTGCGTCGATCATTGAACGAATCAGGAATGGCGATTGAGGTTACACAGATTGAATGCATGGGGGCCTGTGAACAACCAATTGCGGTGGCGTTTCAGGGGGTTGGTAGAGCGGCATACCTTTTTTCAGGCCTCATCTTTCCAGACGACATTGCTGACATCATCTCGACGGCTCGAAATTTTCTGGCAACGGACAAAGGCTGGATCGAAGACGCCCGACCATGTGGACGTCTCCGGTTCTGCCTCAGAGCGCGCATTCCGGCGCTATAAGACTATTCCACGTTCACAGTTACCGCAGCCTTGAGCGGTTCCGTCTCGACAGCAAGCATGCGGTGATCGTTGGAATTGAGCGTAACCTCAACCGTCGCATCACCTTTTGGAAGAGTCGGCAGGTGGAGCCATGCACTGTAGTGCCGCGCGACTTTCACGCCATTTACATATACGTGAGCATGGCCCTCGCCCAACACATGATCCAAGCCAGCCCGCTCGGGCGCAAAGGTGAAATTTTCTGTCATGATATGGAGATTGTAGCCGCTAACCGGATCCTGCGAGACACTGATTTTCAAGGACGGTGCATCGGGGCCGCCAGGTACTGAGGTGGTCCTGTTGTGGTCGTGGCCAGCGGTTTGGCCGGAATGATTAGTTTTGAGCTGCACTGATGTGGTCTGCATCTGGTGATCGCTGGCTGATGAGTGGTCATGACCGTCAAGAGCGACACCATTGCTTGCGGCAACAACAAAGCCGATGCCTCCGCCAAAGACCAGCCCGATGGCGAAGAGTGCGAGAGAGCGTTCCATGGGGTTTCAGGTTTCCTTAAAAAGAAACCGGGCAAAACGAGATGTTTCGCCCGGTCGGTTATGATTTAGATTCCGGATCAGGCCGCCTGCGTTGCGCCGACCCTCGCCCCCTCGCGCTGCCAGAAAAAACCTGCAAAACAACCAAGTAGAAGCCAGGCTGCCATTCCGACGCCAAAGGCACGGCTGGCAAACATTGCCCCGATCTCGGTCGGAACTGGGCCTGTGAAGGTGTCCGGCTCTGGCGCGCCGATCACGTGTGGTGCCAGCAGCAGCATTGCTGCTGCGCCCCAGGCCAACCAGTTACGGCCGAATGCGATCAGCCACAATCCGGCGCCTGCGGTAAGGACGGTGGCCCACCACCAGATCTGCCGGGCAAAAATATCCGCTGCCGCGACGCCGGGCACTTCGGGAGCCAGGCTGAATCCGGGCGCGAAGTGGAACGCGACGAACCCTGCAACGCCCCAGAGCAGGCCGTTGCGACCCGTTATAACCGCACCGCGCATTTCGGCAATTGCCATGCCGGCGAGCAGAATGAAGGCATAACCGGTATAGGTGAGCATCGTGAAGATGACGCTCAGGCCATCGCGTAAAGGATCGACACCGCCCAGCTCTTGATGAGCGCTGACTGCCTCGGTTCCGAAATGGACCAATTCCCCCGATTCATAAAGCTCCGCATGGAGAAGGACTGGCTGAACAAAAAGAAGCTGTAGCAGGGCCGCGATAAGCCCTGCCGCAGCACCAGCGAACAAGCCGCTGACCAAGAGACGAGTCAGCATTTTAGTGACACGGGAATCCGGTCGCGTGGCGCACATCGTGTGCTGCGTCGTGCAAAGCGCTCGCCTGCACGTGACCCGTGATCGAAATAATCGCGACACCCAGTACCGCAGCAAAAGAAACCGATACGATTTTCGTCGCGGAAACGGTGGTTTTTGCAGATTGTGTCGTCATTTTATCCTCTTTGCTGTCACACCCGACAGAAGGGTTTTCAGTGAATGTCTGGCAGGTCTCCTGGCTCGCGGGTCGTGGCGCTTTGCCGGGCCTTCCCTACAACATTCGTTGCAAGTGGCATGTCCGGTCAGCACTCTCCGCATACAGTCGCGGGGGCGGCTTCGGCTCCTGACGCCCTGCATGGGTCCGCCATATCCGAATTCCCTGTTCGTTTCCCGGCACTTTGTGCCGAATGGAAAACCAAACAGGTAATATTGTGGCGCATTTTTTTTGATCGCGAAAGCACAAATCCGACATTAATTGATGCATCTGCTATGACATTCATTGCCTTAAAACTTGCACACTGTCGGCGCCGAAGCTCAATTTCAAGCCGGTCGACAGGCGACGGGGAATAATGATGGATCAGACTGTTTTCTCTGTCGGGATATCGAAAAATTCCTGCCGCCCCTGGTTCTTGAGAAGCATCCGCCGGGCCATCTTTCACTCCATACTATGCAACCCGATGACCGAAAACGTCCGATTGCGTACAGGGGCAAAACACCCTGTCCACAAATTACCTTGACAGCATTCTGGACAGACAACTAATTTGAACAGCCTTTTCGGACAGGAATGACGCTATGTCACGCTCCTTTGCCTATGCCCGCGTGTCAACGACCGGGCAGACGACGCAAAACCAGCTAGAAGAAATCCGGGCGGCGGGGTTCCACGTCGAAGACCACCGGATTGTAACCGAGACGATTTCCGGCAGTGTGCCGATATCGCAGCGTCCGGAATTCTCTCGGCTGATGGACCGTTTGGAGCCGGGCGACATTCTCATCGTGACGAAACTCGATCGCCTCGGCCGGGATGCGATAGACGTCAGTTCAACAGTAAAGGCATTGGCCGACGAAGGAGTACGGGTCTACTGTCTTGCACTCGGCGGGGTCGACCTCACGAGTTCCGCCGGCACGATGACCATGAACGTGCTCAATGCCGTTGCCCAGTTCGAGCGGGATTTGCTAATCGAGCGAACGCAGTCAGGCCTAAGACGTGCCAAGTCCGAAGGGAAAGTTCTGGGTCGGCGGCCAAGCCTGACAGACAGCCAAAAGCAAGATGTGCGGTTTGCGCTGAATTCCGGAAAAAGCATTTCCGCTATAGCCCGAGCATTTGGTACCAGCCGTCAAACAATCATGCGGGTGCGTGACGAAATCCGTTGAGCAAGAAGCAGGATCGGATTTCCATTCTTCGAAACGAGGGCTATCAAGAATGCAAACTTTCGCGGCATATGTCGGCGCAGCCGTTTTTGAAATAGCAGGATGTTTTGCATTTTGGGCTTGGCTGCGGCTCGACAAATCAATCTGGTGGATCGTTCCGGGTCTCGCCGCGCTGAGTCTATTTGCATATTTGCTCACGTTGGTAGATAGCGCGGCCGCAGGTCGTGCCTATGCGGCCTATGGAGGTATCTACATTGCGAGTTCTCTCATATGGCTCTGGCTGGTCGAGGGCGTCCATCCTGACCGCTGGGATCTCTTAGGTGCAACCATCTGTATCGTCGGGGCTGCGATTATTATTGCCGCGCCTCACTCACGCGTTTGATCGGGCGGCTTTATCGAGATCGAATTCCTGCATTCAATCTGAATAACAACGCCGCCTGGAGCAATGCTGACACGGCAGAAACCACGAACACTGTTTCAAGCCCTGAAACGGCCACGATCACGCCGCCAATCATAGGCAGAATGAACGCGGGCGCCGTCAGAGCATTGAAATATCCGCTATAGGCAGGGCGACGTTGATCAGGCGAAATCTCCATCAAGAGACCGATCACTGCGATCGTCAATCCGTTGGCGAGGGCACCGAGACAAAAGAAAATCGCCGATAGGAGTGCAAGCGCGCTGTCGGCCGCTACTGTGATGGTCAAGAGTCCCAACATCGCAATTGGCGGTAGAGTTCTGACGATGGCGATCCCGCGCATTAGGCTGATCTTGCCAAAGCGGTCTCCCCACCAGCCCCACAGCGGATTGGCAGCAATTCCGCCGGCGGTTTGCGCCGCCAGGAGCAATGCAACACTCTGCAGTCCTGCGCCTGTCTTTCCGGCTGCAACGATATAGAATGGTGCCGCCATGAGGACTGCACCTCCCGCCCACTGGGCGAACACGAAGCGGCGGAATATCGGATCATTGCGAAAGACCGTCAGTCCTTCCCGCAGATAGGAACCGAAACTCGTACCGGTATTGACGGGTGTGGACCGCGGAGGCTCTCCCATGCTGACGAAGACGATGGACGAAACGAGCAACAGGCAAGCAGCGACGCCGAGCACTGCCGCGTAGGAGACTGGTACCTGGAGCGTACGGATGAGCTGATTGGCTACTGCGGCCACACCAATCGCAGCGATCCCGCCGCCGAAAAACCGCAAAGCCAACAGTCGGCTGCGTTGTTCGGAAGGCACCGACCGGGCGACAATATCGTTGTATGGAACACCGACGATGCCGCTGAGGACGGCATAAATTGTCCAGAGCGTCATCGTTGCCATGCCGAGCAACTCGAAACCCCATCCGGCAACGGCACCGGTCCAGAGCACCACCGAGAGCGCAGCGATGGCAGCGGTGCGGCCAAAAGCGCCGACGACATAAAAGGGCATCGACGCCCCGCCTTTTCCCGCAAGGTATCCAACGAAGAGCTGCGGCAATAGCCAGCCGCAGCGAAGGATGGCCGGGACAGCACCGACCGCGACAGCGCTCCCCGTCAGTTGAAAGACCAGGGCTGACATCACTGTGGAGCTGTCAACTGCGGACGATCCCGCCTGGAAGACGGCTCCGGCACCGGCCACATGCCAAAATCTTCGGCGCGGCGTCACCTTCCGCTCCAGTCCGCAGGATCGACAAAAAGGCCGAACCATATCGACCAAATGCCAAGCAGGATGAATACTAGGCCGAGAATCCAGCGCCGTGCCCTCAACCAATCCGCCATCCGGGAAAGAAAACCCGCAGATCGTGGCCAAACGGTCAGCGGCAGAAGCGGCAAAGACAGGGCCAGTGCGAAAGTACCCATCAGCACTACGCCAGAGACAGGGGAACCGGTGACTGCCACTGTTCCGATAAGAGCGAATAGGATCGGCGCCGCACATGCAGGAATGTTCAAACCAAAGGCGAGCCCCTGCAGGAGTGGATTTCCGGCAATTCGCCAGCGCTCCGGAGCGACCTCGAACTTTCGGCGCAAAATCCGGTCAAGGCCTGCAATCATGAACAGACCCAGGGCCAGATAAAGGACCCCAAACACCAGCCAAAAGCCGGTCTGAACCCCGATCAACAATTGGCCCAACATGACAATAGCCCCGCCAAAGCCGGCCATGACGATAACGCGTGCAAGAATGAAGGTACTTACTGCCGCCAGTCGATATTCAGACGGATTTTGTAATTGCCGGTTTACGAATATGAGGTGCGCACCGATCGTGCAGGGTTCGATAAAACCCAGTAGTCCAAGACCAAATGCCAGACTGAATGTTTGAAAGGTCAGGTTCAACGCGGTTTCCAATCAGGTTCTTTGCCGTTTATACAGCTTCTACCTGCTGGAAGCTCAAGACTGCCCCCTATCAACCTGCACAACAGCTGAGAGCCGCTACATCCTTTTCGAAAGTCTGCGCAGCAAGCTTCAACCCCTCAACCGTCGTGAGGTATGGGAAGATCATCGCGCCGAGCTCTTCGTAAGTCATTCCCGCCTTGAGCGCCATCGCCGCGGTCTGGATACTGTCGGCACCTTCCGGAGCAAGTATATGTGCCCCGAGCAACCGCTTGGTGTTTCTGTCCGCGACAAGTTTGATGAGCCCGCGCGTGTCCCGGGCAGCGAGTGCCCGGGGTACGTGTTCGAGCGACAAGACTGAAGTGCGAACAGTGTGGCCGGCAGCCTTCGCGGCGGCCTCGGTGAGGCCGACGCTGGCAACCTGGGGATCGGAGAAGACGATTGCCGGCATGGTAGAGTTGTCATAGGCAAGGCTATCGCCGTTCATCGCGTTTTTCGCGGCCAGTTTGGCACCGTAGGCTGCCATATAGACAAACTGATCACGTCCGGTTACATCGCCGGCGGCGTAGATGTTTTTCTGGCTGGTACGCATCCGGTCATCGACAAGGATCGCGCCACGCTGGTCGGTGGCGATTCCGGCCAGGTCCAACGCAAGATTTTGCGTGTTGGGCGTACGACCTGTCGCAAGAAGAAGGTCCTCCGCTTCCAGGATTCCGGTTCCATCTTCGGTTTCGACCCTCAGTGCAATGCGGCCGTCACGCATCAAAACTTCTGTGTAGCTCTTGATGGTTTGGACGACAATGCCTTCGTCTTCAAACGCCCGCGTCAGCGCCTCACCGATTTCCGGTTCCGCCTCCGGCAGCAATCCTCGGCGGCTCACAATGGTGACGCGCGTACCCGCACGGGCAAAAACTTGCGCCAATTCGACACCGATGTATCCGCCTCCCATGACAATCAAAGATTCCGGGCGCTTCTGAACATCGAGAATTGATGTGCTGTCGTGAGGGCGTACCTGGGCCATTCCGGGAATGTCAGGCACCTGCGGCCGGGATCCCGTGGCAAGGAGGATCTTCTCAGCTTTGATGACCTCTCCTTCCAAGGTCAGCTGCCCGCAGGCAATGAAACGAGCCTCACCTTCCAGATAGGCGATGTTGTTGTGTTGGGGCAGAACGTCGATATATTTTGCAGCTCGCAGGTCATCGATCAGCGTCTGTTTCTGGCGGATTACGGAGGCCCAATCCGTGATCTGCGCAGTCGCCTCTATCCCGTCAAATCTTCGAGCGGCTATTGGCGCGTGCATGATCTCCATAGCCCGGATCATCGCCTTCGACGGCACGCAACCGACATTGACGCAAGTTCCTCCTATGACGCCGTGACCGATCAGGGCAACCCGGGCACCTTCCTCGGCCGCCGTGATCGCGGCCGAGAACCCGGCTGAGCCCGCGCCGACCACAGCCAGGTGGTAGGATCCGTTCCTCTTCGAACAACAGTCAGGCATTCCAGTTTCCTTCGTTGCGTTGGCGTCGTGCATTGCGAACAAGCGCATAGAGTGTGAGAAGTACAAAGGCGAGGAGAGCGGGCAACAGGACGTAGTCAAGAAGGCCAACGAAGGCTGACAGCCCAACGGCACCGAACAATACGACGAGAACCGGTGTGAAGCAGCAAAGCGCAGCGATCACTGTACCGATTACCCCTGTCGCCAGGAGCCTGTTGTTCATTCCATATTTTTCCTATTGTCTTCTCCGCAGCCTTCCCCGGCCGACAGTCGCGACCTTTGGCGCAGGAAATAAGCGAGAAAACCTGCGATTGCGGCAGTCAGCACCGACAACACGACACCGGAACCGGACAAGTGGGCAATCAATCCTGTTGCCGCAGAACCGACGAACGCCAGACCGCCACCGCAGCAGACAATCATGACGGGAGCGGCAACCGCCGTCGCCAGCATGATTCCCAAGGGTTTGTCACTCTCAGGTCAGCTTCCGGAGTTCGATCCATCGTCCAGCAAAACCGCCGAGTACCCATATGCGGCAGGTTGTGCGACGATCTCCCCCAGATCCGTCACAGCATCGTCGAACGTGATTGTGTAGACACCGGACCGGCCATCTTCGTGTTCTTGGAAATTCAATATCGCGACGCTCTCGGATTTCTGCAGCGCCTCGCCGACGATGTAGGAACAAGACGGGCACCAAAGGCCAGTGACCTCGATCCGCGCTTTTCGTTCTTCTGCGTGTGTTGCTCCGGTCGCCAGGAACAAAACGGCAAGTGTCATAAACGTCTTTTTCATGGAGGATCCTTTCTCAGTAGCCGAGCAGCGGCGGAGCGAGGTACGGGAAGGCCAAGGAGAGCGCGACAACGAAAGTTGCGCTCCAAAGTGCTCTTTTCATGAACCGCTTTTGCAGGGGGAGTTCGCAACTCCCATCATCACAGGCCTGCGGCGTCGGCCTGTAAACCTTCCAGAACCCGTAACCGAGTGCGCCTCCGGCAAACGCGAAAAAGATCCATTTGTACTGGGTGAGCGCCCCAAGCTGACCGATCCAGGCGCCTGTGGCCCCGAGGCTGAAAAGAACCAGAGGCAGAATACAGCAGGACGTCATTGCAAGTGCGCCAAGTATGCCGCCGGCGGTAGCGGCCTTCGCACCAAGGTCTGTCTCTCTTTTGGTCACTGGATGTATGTCTGTCGTCATTCCGGCACCCTCATTGATCTGACTATGGGGAAGGCTTACTGTCTGTAGTCACTACAGATGCAAGGAGTTTCTCTCATGTCCGGGATCACGAACGCGCGAGGCTATCCGATTGGGGCAATGTCCAGTGAAACCGGCGTCAATATTGAGACGATCCGGTACTATGAACGCATCGAGTTAATGCCCGAGCCTGACCGGACTGCCGGAGGCAACCGGCAATACACCCACGACCACCTTCAACGTTTGTCATTTATCAAGCGGAGCCGGGAACTCGGATTCAGTATCGACGAAATTCGCGAGATGCTGAAAATGGTCGACCAGAAAGGCATCAGTTGCGGTGAGGTGCATGCCATGACAATGGAACACCTGAGCTCTGTAAGGGAAAAGATTCAGCACCTTAAGAAGCTAGAGAAGGCTCTGACTAAAATGGCGTCTGAATGCGCGAAGGGAGATGTCCCGACCTGTCCGATTATCCAAACGCTCTTTGAAGCGTAGTAACTGTTGGATGGTTGGCTGTCCCGGCAAGTTGCACGCCTTGGGGCCGTGCCGGCTGTTTGCACCTAACAAACGCGGTGCTCAAATAAGCCTATGCGAATTTCTCTTTAAATAAAGGCTGTCGCTGTAGCAGGTCGTGAAAATCAGACTGGTCAAATCGATTGCTCGATGTTCGTTCCAACGAAGCGCAGGATTGTTGGCAAATCTTGTTCTAGCCCCTAATGGCGCGGGGTGTACGGCAAGACGGTGCGTTGGATTGAAACGTCAGGATTGAAAATCCGCTAATTCGCTTGTCGATTAGCATTCGCGGATTGGCTGGAGTTCTATGACCGTACCTGCGTCGACGACAGTTGGCGTGTATGAGCCTTTCCGCGGATCTATATGGTGTTGATCAATCGATTCCATATGTTCCGTGGAGATAGTGCGAAATGGTAATGCGCCTGCCTTCTCCAGAGCCATTCGTACGCGAGGAATAAATTGCTCCGCTACCCAGTCATATGAAAACGCGAACGCATAAACCGGCTGTTCCATGTCCTCGACTTCAATATATGCGAACCATTTTTCTTGATTAGACCTCAAGAAGTTCTCATATCGTAGTGATCGCACGGCCGTTACAGGTTAGGTCCTTCCATTAGGAAACGAGACCGTCGCATCCTTGTAACAAACTCTGAGACCAGCTTGTTGAAATGCTTCGTGGTTCATTTCAACCGGCAACTCTAGGCGTTTGAACTTACTGTTCGAGCGCTTCCCGGCGAACATCGCGTATGCCAGAAACAGCACGGGAGACAACAAAATCCAAGTGAACCAATGTACCTCGAATAGCCAAGGTGCCACGGCCAGCACCGCAGCGTGAAGAAAATCTCCTATTGAATTTGCGATGCCCTCAGCCATTGAAACATCTCTTCCTTAATTCAATTGCCTTCCTGTATTCCAGCATAGTCAGCCATACGATCCCGGAAAGATGATGTCCTGATCGACCAGAATATTGAAATTGTATCCCGGCCGGATCTGAAGTGTCGGCTGGACATCAAGGTTCTTGTTGATGGTCCGCTCCACCACCCGGCCGAACACTTCCGCGAAGTTGCGGCGGGCGGCATCGGAGGCCGTGTCCTGGGTCGAAAGCGTAGAACTCTCCGGAACAGCCATATCGATCCCTGTTCCAATAATTGCGAGAAGTGCTGCGGACCCAAAGGTGCGTAGGTAATGGTTGTTCACCTTATCCTTGAAACCGCCATAGCCTTTGCCGTCAACGCCCCCCATGGAGCCGATCTGCAAGGTAGCTCCATTTGGGAAGATGATATCCGTCCAGACGACGAGCACCCGCTTCTGACCGAACGACACGTCGGAATCATACCGGCCGAACAGTTTGGTTCCTTGAGGGATCAAAAGCAGATGGCCGGTTGCGCTATCATAGACGTTCTGCCTGACCTGGCCGGTGATCCGGCCAGGGAGGTCTGAATTGATGCCGGTGATGAGCGTTGCCGGGATCACGGATCCACGCTTCAATTCATAAGGCGACTGCTGCGGGACAACGCGGTTTGCGAGATATCCAGCTTCGGCAATGTCCTGGTTGAAAAAGGCCTGTTTGCCCGATTGTCCGTTGGGATCGGCATTGGCAGTCCCGCCTTGAGCCGCCTGCAGGGCAGCTGACAGGAGATCAGGAGACGTTGGGTCTCGTGTAAAGGTGCCGTTGACCGTTTGATTGCCCTGGGTGGTTTGAACCCCCTCCTCCTGCCCTTGCAGGTCGCCGAGATTTACAGTGGTGGGGCTGTCATGGGCAGCATCGATTGATTGAAGCCGCTTCATCCGCTGCCGATGCATCTCCTGGAGTTGTTGTTCCTCAAACCGCTGGTCCAGTTGAGCACGCCAATCCGGTTCGGTTTGCTGCGCAGCAGTGGTCTCGTCGGGTTTGCCAGGTTCGGGTTGAAACGGGTTCCCGAACGGTCTCTGCTGTTGAACCTTCTCCGGCACCGCGGCTCTCACCGGTTCTGGCTGAATCGCTGCAACAAGTTGGCTGGGAGGATCAATGACGCCGTTGCTGATGCCGGCTTTGAGCTGGTCGGCAAATCCGCTCGCCGGCGCGCCGCCTTCGTCTCCGGCGACATTGTCGCCTGAGTTGATGCCACGGTTGGCAAGGCCGATGATGATCACGACGCCGAACACGACGATAAGCCCGACGAACAAGACAATGGGAAGTTTATTCAGGCGACGGATCTTGGGAGCTTCGTCATCTGGCCGGATATCGCCACCCGCCAGATGCACGTTCGATTCCGAATTGCTCATGAGTGAACGCCTCTAGACAGTTCTGGTCAAAACGGAAACCGGGCTCGTCGGTGATGCTCCGGTTGGCGTTGCCTGATAGGTCCGTGCCAATTCGACAGTTGGCGTGGTGAGACGAGCGAAGATCTGCCCCGCATCGGAATCGATCGTGTAGGCCAGCGGAATGATCGTGTCGCCAGAGGGCTGTTGATCTGCTTCGACGACCGCATACCCCCATCCCCGCAGAGAGCTTTCCAAGGCTAAGGTGAACTCTGAATTGTCAGCTTTGAGGAATATGGTTCCCGTTCCTGCCCCGACATGCTCGGAGAGTTTCGCAACCATATCGCCGGCGACGATGCTCGCAGCCGAAGGAGACAGGTTGGCGGCATCAATGCTCGACGTCGGATTGAACCAACCGCTTTGTGATGTCATGCAGCCAGCCATCGGAGTTGCGAGGGCCGAAATGCTGATGGCTTTCAAAATTGAGCGGCGCGTGTGTAACATCGTCACCCTCCCCTGTTGATGTGAACTTTTTGCCGGCTGTAGCCAACACCGGAAACGAGCACCGCCTGGTCGATCATGTAGTCCACGATCATGAGGCTGCCCTTCAGGCGATAATTGACGATCTGGTTCTGTCCACCGGCGGTGACATAGAGAACCGGGGCATCACCGGACGCCATTCCGCTCGGAAATTGGATGTAGGTCTTGAGACCGTCCGAATAGACGCGGGTCGGACGCCAGCGCGCTTGACCATGAACATGGAATTTGAAGTCCAGGTTTTCGGCGGGGACGCCTGCACCCGGAATGGTGTTAGCTTCGAGCTGTCGATTAGCCGCCTCGAACTTGGCCTGGATATCTTCCGGATAATCGAAGCCTACCCGGGCCATGTAACGGTGACTGTCGCTTTGAAGTTTGATCTGATAGGTGCGCCGCGACGTTGTCACCACCATCGATGTGACAAGCCCGGGTTCTGTCGGCTTGATGATCAGGTGAACCGAGTTTCCGGTTGGGCCTCCGGATGTTGCAGGATCCACCTTCCAACGAACCGTATCCCCGACCATAACGTTGCGAACAGCTTCCCCGGGCTGCAATTCGATGTCGCAGACCTGCAGGGGAGCACAGACAACGGTTGGCTGGACCTGGCCATAGAGATAGATCACCTTGCCGTCCGGACCTTTGGTGATGACACCGCGACCATTGCGCCAGTCGCTCGACAGACCAAGAGCCCGCAGCTCCTTTGCCGTGTAATCCGCCGCAAACGCATGATCAGGGAGGACGGTGACAGCGGCCACGGCCGCGAACATGCACACGCCCGCGTGCAGTCTAATTTTCTGGAACATGACTCTCACTCTCTGAGCGTGTGATTTGCTTACAATTGCGCGGTCCAATCGAAGTCCATCAGGTAAAGACCGATTGGATTAAGCCTGATGATAGCTTCGTCCTGTGGCGGCGATAGAGTTACGGCTGCAACTCCGCGCCAGCGCTTCGTTTGAAGCTCCTTGCCCTTCCGGTCCCGTTCGATCTCGGTCCAATCGATCTGGTAGGATTGATTGGAGAGCGGCACGATGCTTGTCACCTCGACGGACACTGTGCGGGACTGCGCCCGGTCGAACGGAGAGTTCGTCCGGTAGAAGTTGTTGACCTTCTGGGTGGCTACATCTGTCTGACGCAGCATCGCATAGACCCGATCGATGTAGCCTTTGGCAACGACCGTATCCGGCGTGACAGAGCGGAAAGTCGCAATCCAGGCTCCGAGCATGGAGCGGACAACGCGCTCATCGGCATATTCGATCTGGGCCGGGAAGCCGCCGATCGCGGGTGTGCCGAGTTTGTCCACCTCGACGATATACGGGACCAGTTTTACCTGGGTGCTTTGGTACAGCGCGAAACCGAAGCCGATTGTCGCCATCGTCAGTGAGATAAGGCCAACGCCCTGCCATACCCGAGCAGTGCGGATGTACGATCCGTATCGCTCGTTCCATTCCATCCGTGCGGCAAGATAGGGATTATCAATTGGAGTATGTTTTGCCATCTAACTGCCTATTGTTCAGGAGGACTTAGGCGAAGATCCGCCAGTTGGCTTGTTCGGCAGGGATTGCCGCAGTTTGTGATTGGCGAGGCCTAGCGCCGAGGCATTTCCTGCATGAGGAGCGCCAGAGAGCTTGTCTGCAGCTGCTGATGAAAGGGCTGCAAAGGGAGCCACGGCCGCTTGAGCCGCAGCTTGCCCTCTCGAAGATCCATCGTTCCTGGCGGTTTCGTAGGCTGCCTTTGCACCAGCGGCCATTTGAGCGCTGCCGATAGCGGTTCCGGCAGCGAAAGTGCTGGTCTGCGTGCCGTGACGAATGACTTCCATGCCATTACTGACGGAAACACCTTGCACGACGCCTTGAAGGATCTGTGGGACGTACATGGCAATCATAAAGACGACCACGGAAATCCCCGCAATTGTCAGCGTTGCAAGGAATTGATCATCGGCTGTTGAACTGTTTGAAAGGCCGATCAGAACTTGAGAGCCGATACGTGCGATCATTACCAGCGCCATCAGTTTCATGCCGACTGAGAACGCATAGACCAGGTATTTGATTGGAAATTCTTTCGTAAAGGACGTGCCACCGAGGCCGAGCATGATGACGCCCGCCAGCAGGCCGACATACATTTCGATCCAAACTGCAATGAAGATTGCGGCCACAAGCGAGAAGCAGATGATCACCACGACCATTGCCAGCACGGACGCGATGGCCAACCCATTGTCTTCGAACAGACCGAACTGCGCATTCTGCGAAAGGTTGGCGGCAACTTCGACGCCGGCGTTAAAGATATTGGCCGGAGAAGCTGAACCTCCGCCTGCACCAATCTGGAAAAGGCTGTCTACGACAGCTTGAGCGAACTGAGGCCCGTTCGTCAAAATGAACGCGAATAGGCCGACAAACATAATGCGCCGAACCAACTCGCTAACCCAGGCTTCAAGCGCAGCAGCCTGAATCGCCAACCAGACAGCGGCAATTCCGAACTCGATGCCAGCGAGGATCCAGAACAGCGACTGAGCTGCGTTCGTGATGGTTCCTTCCCAGCCTTTCGCCGCGGAGATTACCTGATCTTTCAGGTTGTCCAATACAGCACCGTCCGCCGCGAGAACGGGTCCCGCCATCAACAGCAATACAACTGGCGACAAAGCTGAGATCGCTCGAAGTTTTAGTTTCATTTGCCGAAATCCACGCTGATTTCATCACCACCCGTTGTCGGGTAATCCTTCGGGTCCGATTGAATGATTTGCTCTTGTGCATCGACGTTGGTTTGTTTCTCGGCTGGTGCGGAGAAAACGAAGATGTAAGTGACGGACGCAGCTCCTAACAAAAGGAGGGCGACCAGTAAGTACAAATAGGTCTTGGCCATCTTTCAGAAGTCCACGCTGAGTTCGTCGCCGCCGGTGGTCGAGGGTTTTGTCGTACCGAAGAATTTTTCCCTTTTTGATTGAGCGAGATCGCTCTTCGTCTGCTCCGACTGGTACCAGGTCCCCATCATGGTCATTTGCTGAGAGACAAGACCGCGAAGCTTTTGCATCTGCTCGACTTGCTGAGCGGCAATCTCGTGACCGACCTGCAGGGCCTGCTTTTGGCCTTCTGCCGTTTGGGAGTGCTGCCGGAGCTGACGCATGATGTCCTCCTCGGTCGCAAACTGGTCCGAAGTGTATCCGGCCGCATTCAAGGTCGAGGAGATCGTGTCCCGGTTGGTGTCGGACCAGCCTTGATACATCGTCGAAAATGACTGCCCGTCCGGTAGGCTGTTCTTGTCGAACTCAGCGTAGCTCTGGAACCGCTGCTTCAGGGTGTCGTCCAGATTGCCCATTGAGAACGCCAATCCCTGACCCTTTTGAACGAGGCTCTGGAGTTGGTTCAGGTTCTGCTCGACCTCGCCCCAAACCTGGTCTGGCAGTGAGAGCGTGTTTTGGAGCATGTTTTCGTAGATCGAGATCTGGTTTTCGATCATCTGGATCTGATTGCCGATCTGCTGCACCTGATTGGCAATCTGTTCAGCATTCTGGCCACCGAGGGCAATCAGCTCACTGTTGTTGAGGATCTGGGTGAACTCGGTTGCCCCTGTAATGCCACCGCCCCCGGCCAAAGCCGGCTGAGCGAGGCCGATCACACAAAAAACGCTGGCAAGTGACCTAGCCAAGGAGTTGGTCGGCATTGTCGATCCCTCTTTGCTTGAGCCATTCGATTGGCCACGTGTCGCCATGTTGGTGATGAAGGTCATCAATCCGCTTAATATCGTCTTTTCCCGAGGCGCCGACAAAGGACAGCGTGATCGGGCCGAGCGCCATGTCAAAGAGCCGACGCCCATCCGGAGACGTGACGTAGTAGTCCCGCTTCGGGATCGCGGAGGCGATGATTTCAATTTGCTGGTCGTTAAAGCCGAGCCTCTCGTAAAAGTCGCGGGTTCCAGAAACCCGGGCCTCACCATTGGGCAGGCAAACCTTTGTCGGGCAGCTCTCTTTAAGAACGTCGATGATGCCGGATCGTTCGGCATCCGAGATTGATTGTGTTGCCAGGACCACCGCGCAATTGGCTTTCCGTAACACTTTGAGCCATTCGCGGATCTTGTCGCGGAACACTGGATGGCTAAGCATCAGCCAGGCTTCATCCAGAATAAGCAGGCTTGGGCTCCCGGTCAGGCGTTTTTCAATCCGGCGGAACAGATAAAGCAGGACCGGGATCAGGTTCCGGTCGCCCATGTTCATCAACTCTTCAATCTCGAAGGTCTGGAAACTGGAGAGTGACAGGCCGTCCGTTTCTGCATCCAGGAGCGATCCCATGGGACCTTCCACGGTGTAGTATTGAAGTGCGTCTTTGATGTCCCGGTTTTGAACACCCGACACGAAGTCAGTCAGCGACCGGCGCTGCGATTTCGACATCAGCTCAATCTGCGTGGTGATGGCGTTGCGGTGCTCCGGTAGAACCTTTACGCCCTGCATTTGGATGAGGGTTTCCAGCCACTCGGCTGCAAATGCTTTGTCGGTGTCGTCTTCAAGCGATGAGAGCGGTGCAAAGGCCAGCGTGTCTGACTTGCCAATGTCATAGTGATCGGCGCCAACGGCCAGCGTCAGCGGGTACATCGACTTGCCCTTATCGAAGACAAACACTTGCGCGTTCTCATAGCGCCGGAACTGAGCGGCGATCAGCGCTAGAAGCGTCGATTTACCTGAACCTGTTGGCCCGAAGATCAGCGTATGCCCCAGATCCCCGACATGGAGATTGAAGCGGAACGGTGAGGAGCCGGACGCCACCTGCATCAGTGGCGGCGACCCAACGGGGTAAAACGGGCATGGCGCTTCCGGCGATCCAGCCCAGACAGAGTTGAGTGGAGCAAGATCCGCGAGATTGCGCGTGCTTACCAGCGGTTCGCGAACATTGGCATAAGAAACACCTGGCAGGCTCCCCAGGAACGCTTCGGTCGTGTTGAGGGTTTCGACGCGCCCGCCAAACCCCTCGTTTTGGACAAGACGGCGCACTGCCTCGCATTTTTCCTGAAGCTGTGTCTGGTTGGTGTCGAAGAGCACGATGACTGGCGTATAGTGTCCGAAGGCGACGAGCTGCGAGTTTGCTTCTGCAATTGCGTCTTCGGTCTCTCCGACCATCACCATGGCGTCCTGATCGAGCGATCCGGAGTTGGTCTTAAAAAGCTGATCCATCAGCGGCCGCACTTTCTGCAGCCACTTCTTACGCGTCTTTTCCAAAACAGAGCGCGCCTCCACCGGATCCAGGAAGATGAACCGGCTCGACCAGCGATAGGTGATTGGCATCAGATCAAGGGCGTTGAGGATCCCTGGCCAGCTTTCTGCCGGGAACCCGTCGATCGACACGACACCCACATAGCGGTCGTCGATGATGGGGGTGAGACCGTGATGGAACTCCGCTGTCACCAGATGGTCGAGATACATGGCAATGTCAGGCAGGCGGATTGGATGGTTTTCTCCAATGAGAGCGAAGCGGGCGAACTGTAGCAGGTCATCGTAACGGCTGTGTCTCTCTCTGCCCGCTTGCCCGTCTGGTATCTCGTGCGTTTCCATGCGCCGGATCGAGACGACATTTGCCATGTATTGTTCGAATTCGCGGATTGTCGTTTTGAAGTGTTCAAGCGTCCGGGAGGCAAAAGAGGTGTTGCGGCTGGCTTCGTCCGAATAGATGTATTTGACCAGCTTGGATTTGTTTTTCTCAGGCGGCCGATAGGTCAATATGAGGGCGTGCTGGCTTTCAAAGTGCCCCTCCCCGGCTTCAAAGCGCTGACGGCGCTCGTCATCGATCAAGGCCGTGATCGGATCTGGAAAATGTGAGCTTTCCTTGGCCGGATATCCGGTGGATGGAATGCGCACCGCTTCCATTTGGATCATCCAGCCATTGCCAAGGCGTGCGAGAACCGAATTGATCTGCCTGGAGACTTCGTTCCGCTCAAACGCAGTCGAACTCTCACTGTCCGGCCCGGCAAAATACCAGCCGGCCATCAGACCTCCGTCTTTCAAAAGCACAATGCCGTTGTCGACCAACGCTGCATACGGGAGCAGGTCAGAAAAGGATGGCGCGACGTGCCGGAATTTTTTGAGAGCAACCATGGTCAGTATTTCCGCCAGGGCGTGGAGGTTGGCCGGTAGTTGGAGCGGTATTTGACGTGCCGCAGATAGACAGCGCGCATCAGAGGGTCCGCCTTGGCCATCATTCGGAGCACGCCAACCACAACGATCCAGATCGCAACGCCAAGCACAGCGGCATAGAGCTTCAGGATTACGAAGATCAGAATGACCGAGGCAAGACCGGTCACGAGCACGAGCTCCCGGTCCGCCCCGAACAACAATGTCGGGCGCGACAGAGCGCGATGGATCCGCGCTTTGTTGAGACCGGGTACATCAGTCACCTGCCAGTTCCATGGAAGCTGCACTCTCTTCGGGAGCAAGACCGATGGACGCGCCCGAAGACCCGAACAGACCAACGATGGTGCTTGCCCCCAGGAGGACACCCAGAACAAGAACGACGTAGGCCAAGCGGCGGGCAAAGTCGTTGAGTTCGCCCCCGAAGATCAGCATGGCTCCGGCAACGGCGACCGCAATCATGCCAACGGCGCCGGCGACTGGACCGTTGATGGAGGCCTGGATCTGCTGCAGCGGACCTTCCCAGGGAAGCGAACCACCACCAGAGGCAAAGGCTGGTTCAATTAGGCACAGTCCTGCACCGGCGAGAAAGAGAAGAAATACAAAATTACGCGACATGAAGAGTCCCTTGTCTGTCGTTGGAATTTTTGTTGAGGAACTGGGATGTAACGGCTGAGCGGACGTCATAGGTGCCGTCCCGAAAGCCGGAGACGGACACAATGTCCCGAACGATGCGTCCGTGTTCGGGGGAGCGCTCGATCGAGACGATGAGGTCAACCGCTTCTGCGATGACTTGCGGCATAGGCTGCTGAGACACTTCCGCGATCAACTGTTCAAGGCGCGTCAGTGCGGTGAAGGCATTGTCGGAGTGAACCGTGGCGATGCCGCCCGGGTGGCCCGTATTCCATGCCTTGAGCAGCGTCAGCGCCGCGCCATCGCGCACTTCGCCGACAATGATCCTATCGGGACGCAAGCGCATGGTCGATTTCAAGAGCCGCTGCATGTCCACGGTGTCGGACGTGTGCAGGATTACAGCATTCCTGGCCGCACACTGGATTTCCGCGGTGTCTTCCAGAATAACGAGGCGATGATCCGGAGCGACCGAGACCATTTCGCCGATGATCGCGTTCGTCAGGGTCGTTTTGCCTGTGCCCGTGCCGCCCGAAACCAGAATGTTTTTCCGGCAGGCAACCGCATCACGGATCACGGCAGCCTGGCCGTCCGTCATCACGCCATCCTCGACGTACTTGGAAAGCGGGATGAGCAGCGATGCCTTCTTGCGGATCGTAAAAGAAGGTTTGGAAACGACCGGCGGTAAAAGCCCCTCAAAACGATGACCGCCTGTCGGCAGCTCGCCGGAAATGATCGGCTTGTCGGAGGTGATTTCCGTGCCGAGCGCGTGGGCGATCTTGCCCATGATGATCTGGGCGTCATGAGACGTCATCTCACCGGAGGGCTCCATGCCCTTACCAACGCGCTCGATGAACAACTGTCCGTCCGGGTTGAGCATGATCTCAACGACGGTGTCGTCCGACAGCGCCGACAGGATTGTAGTCCCCAGCGAGTCTTCCAGCCCGGCGATAAGCCGGCGGCGGCTTTCACCGTTCCTCAATGTCCCCTCCCCTACCGGTGAAAAGCTGGATGTTCAGGGGATGGTGCGGCCTCGCAGAGACAGCATTTATCGGACCGGGCATGAGGGTATGCCCAGGCTCTCCGGAGGTCATTCGGAGCGTCCTTTTATATTTGAGATCAATAATTTACGGCGATAGCAATCAGTGGTTGATTACCTTGCGAGAGGGCGCAACCCAACACGGAACGAAGTGTCATCGCAAGGTTGAGAAAAAGTTTTCCACACCTAAGGAGAGTTATTTGAATTAGCAATTATGACAATCAAATTGGGTCACGTTGCCGTCCGTTCATCTAGGTCTTAGCTAAAGAGATAGTGGACGTTACGAAGCTTCGTGATCACTGAACCTTATGGCTGGGGTCAAACCTGGACCTATCAGCCACGTCGAAAAAACAGGCGCATCTCTGCGTCTGTAGAAAGGTTCAATGCACGTGGCTTGAACGGCCACGAAGTGTCACCCCCTGAAAAACTCTGCAATTGTGCGAAAGGATTTTTTTATTGAACGCGGATAGAAGGACAAAGTGACCTAGCGTCACGTGCACACCTTTCCAGGCGCGCCCAAGTGTCTTCCTCCCAAGGCTCAACACGGGCGCGTTTTTTTTGAAGCAGCTGCTCCTTGGTTGCTCGTTGGCGTTCCACACAAAGGACAAGGCGGTTCGGAAGGCACCGAGATCTCGTTCCTTATGTACCCCACAAAATAATTTCTGTGGGATAGAAAATCTGCTAGTCTTACCCCGCGAGAAAAAGTATGTGGGGTACATATGGCCATCGACTATCACAGTGCAATCGGCACAGCCGCCTGGACGGACTTGCGGCGGTCCCTGCGTGACAGCGAAGTGTCGGAGCTGCGCGGCGCACCACGGTCGAAGGTGGTCGGCTCCAAGACCTATTGGTACGATCACTTTCGCGTCGGGCAGAAAACCATCGACCGCTATATCGGCGAAGACACGCCAGAACTTCGGAACCGCCTGGAGCGGCAATCGGAGATCGCCAGGGCGGCGAAACTTGCCGATCGGGACCGGGCGAGATTGATGCGGGTGTTGAGGGCAGAAGGCTATCTGTTCGCCGATGTCGGGTCCGGCCAGGTGGTTTCGGCCATGGCCAAAGCCGGCGTCTTTCGACTCGGCGGAACGATCGTCGGTACGCAGGCCTTCCGCTGTTATGAAGGCGAGCTCGGCATCCGGATAGGGTTCGACCAGTCGGCCACGACGGATGACATCGACATTGCAAGTTTCGAGCGGTTGTCACTGGCTCTCGCGGACGCGGTCGACCCGCCACTTGCAGAGGTTTTTTCCGAGCTTCAGTTCGATCCCGTGCCTTCAATCGACAGTGGCAAGACCTGGCGCTGGCGGCAAACACATCGCCAGACCCTGGTCGAGTTTCTGACGCCGTCCTTCGAAGAGGATGAGGCCATCCGCGATCTTGCCGCCCTTGGCGTCAGTGCGCAAAGTCTGCATTTTCTCAATTACCTGATTGCTGATCCGATTAGTGTCCCCTTTTTGTATCGCTCGGGCGTGCTGGTGCAGATCCCGCGCCCGGAACGCTATGCGGTGCACAAGCTCATCGTCGCGGACCGGAGACAAGGAGGAGCGGATGCACTCAAGGCGCACAAGGACCGGGCCCAGGCGGCATTTCTGATCGAGGCGTTGACCGAGACTAGGCCGGGCGACCTTGCCGAAGCCTACCAGAGCGCATTGGAAACCGGTCCGGAATGGCGCAAGCGCATTGCGGCAAGCCTGAAGCGCATGCCGGCAACTTCGTCCCTGCTCGATCAGTTTTCTTGACCGGTGGACTTGCCGCGCAAGGAACCGGGCGCTGCAGGCACGTGCTTCAGAGTGATCGAAATGCGTCCGCGCGCCGGAGGTTCAGCTCCGGCGGGGTCTTGTCCAGGCGGGAAGGAGACTAACTCTTGTTCGACGGCTTGCTCTTGCGACCCTGTCTCTGACCCAGTCCCATTTTCCTGGCGAGATCCGACCGCGCCGCGGCGTAGTTCGGGGCGACCATCGGGTAGTCCACAGGCAGGTTCCACTTGGCCCGGTAGTCTTCCGGCGTCATGTCGAAATGCGTGCGCAGGTGACGCTTCAGCGATTTGAATCTTTTGCCGTCCTCCAGACAGATGATGTAGTCGCCCAGGACGGACTTTTTGACCGGTACAGCCGGGACAAGTTCTTCAGCGGCTGGTTCCTGTGCCGTTTGTGCGGCCGAAACGAGAGCCGAATGAACCGTCGCTATCAAGGCTGCCAGATCACCCGAAGCAATCGTGTTGTTGCTCACATATGCGGAGACGATGTCGGCAGTCAGATCAACATATACGGGCTCAATAGTTGTGTTGTTTTCGGGTGTCTCAGACATTGGGTTCCTTGCCGGGCGATACTGGGATCTGGGTGCGCGCTGGTTCTAAACTTGTTCCCCTGTGAAGTAAAATCATCGCTTCGGACAGCCAGTGGTCGCTTTACGTTCACCATTGCTCTTGAGCACACCGCGATCGAGCTTTTCGGCCATCCGAACCTGATGTTCACTTCTTTAGGTTGGAGGCCTCTGCCCTCGTAATGAATATCTCTTACGGTCGGCATCTTCCGGCTGGTCACTTCCTACCTTAGTGCTCGACGGTTGCCATTTAGCATCAGCTGTCTGGGCGGTTCAAAATCGCCGTCGCAATCATTCGCTAGCGTTTACGGTCCTGTTGTATTTTTTGATGGGATTGCCCAGTGGGACCTCAATACTTCTTTGGTAGGAAAAGGGAGACGATGTTTTCACCGCGGGATTCAATTGTTCTCGTGGCCGCAAATCGGGGGAGGGGAGTTCAAGAATTGTTCGCATTCGATTGGAAGGAATGACGTCTCGGAAAAAAAACACCGAAAAAACAATTTCTTGACCCCGTGTCATCTGACACCCCACTCGGAACTAGGTGTTCAGAAACGTATCAAGTCAACAGGTTTGCGGATTCCACTACATCGCAGACGGAACTTCATCTGCGGTGTTTGAGTTGATTGCGTTCTGTGTTGCCGATAATGCAGAGTCTGGTCTCGTAGACGGAACCGAGCTCTTGGTCGCCAAGCTGCGTCCAAATGCCGATTTGGCGTGGGTTGGAAATCAATTTCTGGTCATCCAAAATGGGAACTTCAAATCGTTGATCCGGGGCTGGAGGTTGGATATTGCCCAGCGGAGAGGAGGGGGGCGTGGAAATCCAATTGGTCGAATTGTCTCACAACAATTTGGCACGACGCAGTGCTGGTAAATTCATACGATGAACGATGTCAGTACGAACCTTTTGGAAAGAAGGGTTGTCAAAATCTCGTGGCGCCACCTTCTGGAATTGCTTTGCCCGGCCTGTCCTAAAAGAAATGCATTTCGACCTAACACAATTGTTTGACGAATGGGTCTACAGGTAGCCGTGAGCGCGGCTCATGTCTGAATAGAACTTGTCATTCAGGGTTGTCGTCGATGTTGGTCTTCTTCGTTCACGCCGCAATTCGTAGGCAACAAGCTTTAAGATGGCGAAAGCTTTTCTGAGGTCTCCTAGCGCAATAACATTGCACCGAGAGACCTCACTCGAGAACTTGAGTGTCAGTTCGGCAAGAAGACATTTTAGAATTAGACCCCGAATGCGGCGATCCAATAAAAGACCTCTACTTTTTATGGAGTTTCAAAGTGGACATTTGTCATGAAAACGGTGGTGGATACACTGGGCGTCAATCTGACTGCCGTGCGTGAGTGGGCGAAAGGGAATACGAAACGGAGTCATAGCTATCAAAAAACACAGGACGCAACGCGGTCTCCGCGCATCAAATCTTAGACGCCGAACGCCTGATCTCAGGATACATTCGGGTCTTCGCTGATCTGAATCGAATATTATGAGGCGTACACCCTTGTTTAGCTCGCTCTGCGCTTCTGAACAAATGCACCATGAGCAGAGTCTGCCTGCAAGTACTAGTGTGGTCCATTTTCTCTAGGCACACGATATCGTGTCGACGGTGGAAAAGTTAACGGGCGTTAACTAAAAAGCCATTGACAGGAATCACTAATTCGCTCTTAGTTCGCTCTGACGCTTATTTCCGTGTTTTTCAAATTTTTGCGTCGGAGTGGATAATGACAGAAGAAGCCGCAATTTCTGACAAGGAATTGGACCCCAACTCAACAAGGGGAAAAATTGCGCGTTTTTCGTCACTATTAAGCCAGCAAATCAAAAACAACTGGCAACAGAATTATCCTCCGGAGTCGCGTAAGCACTTGCGATCGTTTTCCTCATCTGAAGTTTCGGACCTGATTGGCATCGCGCCCGCAACCTTGCGGCAAATGTCGCTCGACAATGAAGGTCCGCAACCGGCGCGGTCTGATGGGAACCGGCGCATGTACACACTCGATCAGATCAATGAACTTCGATCGTTCCTGGCCGAAAAGCGTCCCGGACAGTCTCTACAGTTTGATCCGCGTCGTCGTAAAGATGACGGAATGCAAATTGTCGCGATCGCCAATTTCAAAGGTGGCTGCGCGAAAACGACGACTGCTTTGCACTTGGCTCAGTTTCTCGCGTTGCAAGGCCTCCGCGTTCTCGCAATCGACCTTGATACACAAGCAAGTCTGACGGAGATGCTGGGTGTTCAGCCGGTCTTGGAAGTAGGCGACAACGAAACGGTGTTTGGCGTTCTGCGTTACGATGATGAACGTCGGCCACTTCCGGAGGTAATTCGACCGACCTACTTTGCAGGCCTGGATCTTGTTCCAGGCCAGAGCGAGCTGCAGTATTTCGATTACGAAACGCCAGCCGCCATCATCAGCAACAAATACGTGGGAGACGAATACTTTATTCGCCGGTTGGCGACTGCACTGAGAAGCGTGGAGGATCGTTACGATGTAGTCGTAATCGATGCGCCACCGCAATTGTCGTATCTGACATTAAACGCTGTATTTGCCGCTACCGGGCTAATTATCCCTGTACAGTCCGCGATGATCGACGTCGCAAGTATGAACCAGTTTTTGTACATGATGGACGAAATGCTGGAACAAATGGCTCACTTTGGTGCGCCTGTCGATCATGAGTTCATGCGGTTTCTTTTGACCAGACATATTCCCCACGATGTTCCACAGGTGAATATTGCAGCGATGCTTCGGTCTCTCTTTGGAGAAAGCGTCTTGACTGCTGCAGTTGTAGAGACCACTGCGATCACAAATGCCGGTCTGGAAAACAAAACGTTGTACGAACTCGAAAAAGGGTCTGTCGGACGCGACACGTACAATCGCGCCATAGAATCCGTAAATGCTGCCAACACTGAGATCTTCCAAGAGATCCTGAAAGTCTGGGGACGCTCATGAACAAAGCATCCAACCGGGCGAAACGCCTTGCCGGCATGTTTGGTGCCGTAGACCCGAACGAACTTGCCAAACAAGCTGAAGCCGAGAAATCGGACAAGACTACGAGTCGGCCCATGACGACTGCTCCGACGAAAGCACTGCAGGCGAGTTTTGCAAGCATCGAAGAAGAAAACCTGCGGCTGAAAGCCGAGCTTGAAAAATCCCAAACCGTTGAACTCGACCCCATCACCGTGCGGGCTTCCATCATTCAAGACCGTCTTGAATGGACCGACGATGACCCGGATTTTCAAAGCCTGGTGACTTCCATTAAGGAAGAAGGCCAACGACTCCCCATCCTTGTCCGTCCACATCCGGCAGAAAATGGTCAGTACCAACTGGCGTATGGAGCGCGGCGCAATCGTGCTTGCATGGTTCTTGGGCAAAAGGTGAAAGCTTACGTTCAAGAACTTTCTGACGAAGAGCTTGTCATTGCTCAAGGTCTTGAAAATAATGAACGAAAGAACCTGTCCTTCATTGAGCAGGCGGTATACGCAGTCGCCCTTTTGGAAGCCGGTTTCACGCGTAAGCTTGTAGCCAAGTCTGTTGGAGTTGCCTCTGACACAACGATTTCGAAAATGTCTGCAATCGTCGCTTTGGTGCCAGCTGATATCTTTCGTTTGATTGGACCTGCCCCCAAGATCGGCCGAAATCGTTGGGAGGCTTTTGCGAGCCTCGCTGATCGAGGTGCAAAGAAGTCTTCGATTCTCGAAGCGGTGCGTGCTCTACCCGAAAGCGCAGTGTGGAAAGGGGCTGACTCCAACAAGCGTTTCGAACTGGCTTATCGGACAGCTGAAAAAGCAGACAAGTTCAGGACGACGAAATCCAGAGCTGAAAAGTCTCGATTGGAGAACGAAGGTCGCTCGTTCGGAACGATGGAGCAGTCCAGCAACGCTGTCAAAATCTTCCTAGATGCGAAGAAAGAGCCGGCTTTTGCTCAGTTTGTCGCAGACAAGATGACGGCGTTGATTGAAGAGTTCAAAAAAGGCGAAGGGAAACAAGCGAGCAAATAAAAGCATGAAACAAAGAACCCGCCACGTGGGCGGGTCCTCGTTGAGATAAGCACGAGTGCCTATGATCTCGGTCTAGCAGCTCTGATTCTAGAATCACTCGCAGCGCAACGCAAGTTCTGTCTCGCAGCAGAGCACGATTTCTTGCGTCTTCCAGCTTGTCTCGCATCTGAAAATTCAGTGCTCGGTCGCGTTTATGCGCTTCCGGCAAAGGAGGACTTATGTCTTCGACTCAGCAGATTGCGAGTTTTCGCAAGGTGTCTGCCGGGATTCTTGCGAGCGCGCATCTGGCGTCCCAGGAAGACCGGCCGAAGGTCACCAAAAAGGAAATCTCCCTGGTACTGAAACGCGTTGCGCCGGCGCTTGGTATCGATGGCACGGCTTATCATGTCCTGGATATTCTCCTGGGTCTTGTGCAGCCCGACGATTTCCAGGCCGGAAAGCGGCCGGTAGTGGCGATCTCAAATCAGCGTCTTGCCGAATACACTCGGCGCACCACGCGCACTGTCACGCGCTGCCTGAAGAAACTCGTCGAAGCCGGAGTGCTTGCCTATCGGGACAGTCCGACCGGGCGACGCTATGTCTATCGCGGTTCAGAAGGGGCTCTGGAGCAGGCCTACGGTCTGGACTTTAGCCCTGCGTGCTTCAATCTGCAAGCCTTCAAGGTTCAGGCGGATGCATTCCAGCGCCGTATCAAGGCCGAGCAGGAAGCCAGGCGGGCTGTTACACGGTTTTCACGGGCGATCGCCGACATGGCCGAACTGGAGCCTGCAGAATTTCACGGGTTTGCTGCCCGAGCCCAGACGATTGTGATCCGGGACGAATTGAATGTGGTGGAGAAGGCGGCACTTCTGGAATCGCTCTATGCGCAGGTCCTGGCTCTCCATGAAGCACATTTGTTGAAAAATAAGGACAAAATGTCATGCGCGGGTGACATTGATGTCAGCCCTTTATTTAATACAACCCCAACCGACTCTCTTGGAAGTAATTCTCAGCGGACTTGCTCTAACGAGCAAGACACTAAATTTCCTCCTGACAACGGCGAAGCCGTTGAAATGGCTCTTGAAAAAGAGCCTTGCGGCGGGCGCACGGAAACACAACGGCCGAAATCACAAGTGGGAAGGGGAGGTGCAGGCAAGTTTCCCGAAACCAACCTGGATGGTGTTTCCATAGGGCTCATTCAGTCGGCATGTTCATCGGTACAGGCAGAATTGGGGGTCGGTCTGAGCAGTTGGCCGGCTCTTTGTGGAGCTGCCGAGCAGTTGCGCATGCTGATCGGCCTCAGTCCGTCCGGATATCAGCTCGCTGTCGAGCGGCAAGGCAGATATCTGGCCGCGGCCTGCCTTGCGGTTGTCGCCGAAAAGGCGCTGCGGGATCCGGAGCACATTGCCTCGCCCGGCGGATATTTCCGCGCCATGATCGACAGGGCTGGGGAGGGCAAACTCCACCTCCACAAATCCCTGCATGGGCTGGTGTGAGACCATGGTGAGGTCTGAACGGAGATCAGTGCCGGCGCCAGTTTTCCGACCGGTTGAAATCAAACGCACGGAGACTTCGTCCGCAGGGTCTGGGCGGTCAATTTGCGCCGGAGTTCCGATCTGGGACTCAAACTGCTTCGAGCAAACCAGTCCGCTTTGCCCGGTCGATAAGATTCTTGACGGAAGAAGGCGACCATTTTGTGCCGCCCCGAGGCGTACGCTCGTGCAGCCGTTCGAGCTGACTGGCGATTTCGCGCAAGGTTAGCTCCGGGTTTGACGAGTGGATGCCGGCTACCAGCGTCATCAACCGGTTTTCCGGCGGGCGTGGAGGCGATTTTCTGAGCAGGTCCTCGTCCGCCATTCCCTCAGCGACCATCCACTTCACTGCGCGCCGAAGCCGTTCGGGTGTCCAGTCATGCCCGCGGTTTTTGAGGAACCGTGCAATATCGTCCCAGGTGTGATCAGGACGCATACGCCGGACAATTGGAAGCCATTGATTGGCATTTGCCTGGATGCGAGCGCCATAGGCTGCCTTTTGAGCGGCCGTCATCTTGGCGAGCGCTTCAGGTCTGCGCTCTCGAATTCCCGGATTGCCGGGTAACTTCCCCTTCGCCTTTGCGGCCTTGATACCAGCTTTGGTGCGTTCGGAGATCAGGGCGCGTTCGAGCTGGGCGACAGCGCCCAGGACCTGCAGGGAGAACATGCCCTGAGGTGTCGTTGTGTCAATTGGATCGCTGAGCGAACGGAAATGTGCGCCCTTTGCATTTAGATCCTCGATCACCTCCAAAAGATGGGTCACGGAACGGGCTAGGCGGTCGAGCCGAACGACGACCAATGTCTCACCGGCACCAATCTCCCGAACGAGCCTGGCGAGGGCCGGGCGTTTGCGCGAAGCGCCGGAACCGTATTCCTCCACGATGGTATCGCAGCCGGCCGATTGCAGTTCCAGCTCCTGCGCTTCAGTCGCCTGTTCGTCCGTGGAGACGCGCGCATAGCCGATAAGCCGTCCCTCAGGCCGACGAGAAGTGCGATTGAGCGCCGATTTGGCCATTTGGAACGCCTGATGTCAGTTGTCAAAGTTAGCTTCAATGCGGAGCATGGAAGATCAATATCTTAGCGAAGGTCATGGTCACAGCAATCAGCTCCTAATTCCCTATAGTCGTCTTCATTATGTAGCATAAACTACCCATACTTCCCTTCAATGTCGCCGATTTGGTTGCCGGCAGGGGGGGCGTCGAGAGGTGGACGATCACGCTGATCAGATTGCCGAACGCGGTACGCTCGGGTTGTCTGAAGAAGCACGGCAAGAGGCGCAGCGCCGATATCCGGTTATAGCGCCCTTGGCGGCTCAGGAATTGGTCTCAGCCGTTGACGCGCAGGGTGCGGCAGCTCTTCTGGGGATGAGCACCCGATCGGTCTACACGCTTATTGCCCGGTTTCGGGCCTCAGGTGGGTTGATGAGTTCGCTGGCTCCCGGAAAGCCATCCGGTGGCCGAGGCCGATCCAGAATGCCGGCGCGGGTGGACGACATTGTCGCCGCCGCAATCTACGATACCTACCTGACGCGACAGAAGCGTCGGATTGTCCGCCTTGTCGAGGAAGTTCAACTCCGATGCAAGAAGGCTGGCTTGACGGCTCCATCGGCGAAAACGATCCGCCGTCGCCTTGAGACAATTCGGGCTGAAGAGGTAGCGCGGCGTCGTGAAGGTCCGCGCAGTAGCGAAGCGAGACGGCTGACGTCGGCTGCGGGCCATGGGCCCGTCGCAACAGGACCGCTCGACATCGTCCAGATCGACCATACGCCGGTCGATATCATTCTGGTGGGCGAAATCAGCCGACTGCCCGTTGGACGGCCGTGGCTGACCGTGACAATTGACGTCTATAGCCGTTGCATCACCGGTTTTCTCGTCTCCTTCGAGGCACCGTCCGCAACGAGTGTCGGTTTGTGCCTCGCCCACTCTGGTGTTGACAAGGGGGCCTATCTCGACGGCCTGGGTCTCGATACAGAGTGGCCGATTGCGGGTGTCCCGCGTCTCCTGCACCTTGATAATGCTGCGGAGTTTCATGGCGAGGCTCTCTCTCGCGGCTGCCAGCAGCATGGGATCAGCCTGGAATATCGCCCGAAGGGCCAGCCTCATTTCGGCGGCGTGATCGAGCGTCTGATCGGCACATTGATGGGCCTTATCCATGATCTGCCGGGCACGACGTTCTCAAATCCGGCCGAACGTGGAACCTATGACAGCGATGCAGCAGCGGTTCTCACGTTGACCGAGCTGGAGCATTGGCTGGCTCTGGCGATCAGCGGACGCTACCACCACGAGTTCCACGAAGGAATCATGGAGCCGCCGCTCGCGCGGTGGAAGCGCGGAATTGCCGAGCACGGAAACCCGCGACCAGTCGCCAATAGTCGCGAGTATCTGGTCGATTTCCTGCCTGTCGTGCGTCGTACTATCCAACGCGATGGCTTCAGGCTCGACCACATCACCTACTATTCCGACGTTCTGCGCCCGTGGATTGCGAACCGGGATCGGTGCCGATCCTTCCTGATCCGCCGCGATCCTCGCGATCTGTCGCAGATATTTGTGCTCGAGCCGGACGGCCGCGGCTATGTGACGGTGCCTTGCCGGCGTCTGGAGAGGCCGGGGATCTCGCTTTTTGAGCATCGGCAGGCCGTCCGAATGATCAAGGCTGGCGGCCGGGCCCAGGTCGATGAAGAGGTTATCTTCAGGACGGTCGAACAGCAGCGAGGGCTGGTGAAGGCTGCAGCAAAGAAATCCAGAGCGGCCCGGCGCCAACTGGCGCGACAGACACCGGCCCCTGAAACGCCGGTGGATCGCGTGGCTACGGTGCTGATTCCGACTATCGAAAACGAGAGCGACGGTGACGATGTGGCTACCGTCCTGCCGCCATTTCCGGTGGAAAAATGGTGACAACCAATCTCAGCCACCTTCCCCTCGATCTGCGAGAGATTGCAGCCGCGGACAATGTTCAACGAATTGCCTTCATCCGTGGCCAGTGGTGGATCGGCTACCCGCAGGCACAGGCTGCGCTCGATCTGCTCAGCGCTGCGATTGAAAACGAACCAGGCCGCGTTCGGCCTCAGTGTTTTCTCCTGCTGGGGCCGACCAACAACGGCAAATCGATGATCATCGAGAAATTCCGACGCGATCATTCGCCGCCTGCCGTGCCCGGCTGTGATGAGGAAAACATCCCCGTTGTCGTGCTGCAAATGCTTACCGATCCGGGCGTTGCGCGCTTCTACCAGCATCTCCTGGAGGTTTTGGGAGCGCCGGTTCGAAGGATGGCCCGCAAGCATGACCTTGAAGCACTGGCGTTGTCGGTCCTCAAGAGGGTTGGCGCACAAATCCTTATCATCGATGAACTGCACAATCTTTTGGCTGGTACCGCACCGGCACAACGAGAATTCCTCAATTTGTAGCGGTTTCTCGGCAACGAACTGCGAATCCCGATTGTCGGGGCAGGGACGCGGGATGCCTATCTCGCCATCCGCACCGATCTGCAGCTTGAGAACCGGTTTCATCCGATCATCCTGCCGGTGTGGGAGGAGGGGGAGGAACTCAACCGGCTGATCCAGAGCTTTGTGACGACGTTCCCGCTTCGCAAGCCGTCATCTCTCAACTCGGCCGACCTGCAGCGCTGGATTTTGGCGCATACAGGCGGAACGATCGGAGAAATCGCGGCGCTGTTGCGTTCGGCTGCTGTTGCCGCGGTCCAGAGCGGGGAGGAGGCGATCAATCAGCGGTCGCTCCGTCAGATGAAGTACCACGGTCCGGCAGAGCGCCGACGCCTCATCGAGAAGCTTCTGGTCTGACGATGGCGAAGAGGCTGCCAATTCATCCTCAGCCATTGGTGCACGAAGCTCTGTCGTCATGGCTGTGGCGGCTCGCAGCCGAGTACGACATGGGTGCCGGTGAATTCGCTGAAGCTGCCTTGGGCATCAAGAGGTTGGATATCGGGGTGGTGGATTTCTGGCCGTCTGCCGCTTTTATCAATAAGCTGGCGGAACGCACCGGTGTGGAATCCGGTCGAATCCGGGCAATGACAATGGCGGCCTACGTGCCGTATCTGGTGGACAGTCTGGCGCCCCGAGGCGGCATCTTTCCAGCCTACTGTTGTCAGTTTGGTGCCTTTGAAAACCCGGCTTTGCGGGTGCGGTCGGTGCGGGTTGCCTGGTGGCTCCCCTGGATCTCCGAAGATATGGCCGGCGGCAAGATGATCGGGTGCATAGAGTGCCTGCGAAGCGATCGACAGCGCTTTGGACGGTTATATTGGCGGGCCAGTTGGATGGCGAGCTGCCCGAAGCACGGCGTCCTGCTGCAAGCTGCCAGTCCCTCTGAGCAATCCGAGTATCCAGTTCCCCGAGAAGCTGCCGCAGAACTCGCGGCGCTCGACGGATTGACCCTGCAGGCCGTTACGAAGGGCAGGGTACAATTGCCCGGTGGCCGCATCGTTCACGGTGGCCTTTGGCTTCGTGTTCTGCGTGGCGTTATCGATGAAATCTGCCGCTCACGCCGCATGAAGGATGTGTCACGTCCGATGATTGAGGCCGCTTGGGCAACAGCAGGCCTGCCCTATCGCCATGCCCTGGGGCGCTGGGGCATTTATGAGAAATTGGGTCGTTTGGAGCGGGCGAACGTGCTGAAAGTCGCCGCCTTGGCCATGCGGCCGCTGATCAGGGCGGGCTTCAAGCCTTTGAAGACATCCACGCGCCCATTGGAGACCGACCCGTCACGTGCTGCCTCGTCTCGCGTTTTCTTGCGGGATTTCAAGTTGATGCCGATCGAAATCGAGAACATCACCATGCTGGCCCGTGAAAACGACGACGTTGCGATCGATCTGCGCCGGATGCTCAATCATCAGCCACGCAGTGCACGGTTCGTGGCTCAGACTGACGAAACCCTCGAAAGATTGGGGATTCCGGTACTGGCGCCGCTTCTCGTTGCCGGGACGCCTGATCGCGCCAGTCATCCCTACTGAAGTCAGCTTTGTCCCGCCAGCGCAGTCCACTGTGACAAATGACACCTGAGGGGTCGTTGAGGGTCGGATTTACAAACATAGAAGATACGGATAACTGATCATTTGTAAACGTTTCTTGAGTGTCTTTTCCACGACCTGAAACGTTGAAACCCCAGGAAAACCGGGCACTTTTGTCGACCTGAGCACCGATTGCCAGGCCTTTGTTCAATCCACCATGCGTCAGACTGTATATGAGTGAGCTCGAGTTGAAGGAGTAATCTATGACGGAAGTGAATTTTGTGATAACTTCCGTATGGAAGTCGAAAACACAAAGAAACAATGCCTTATGAAATTGGAAAACTGAACCTCGAGACGCTCTTGACGCCGATATCGGCGGCGGAGGACGCGCTGGCGCGGCTTGATGAGCGTGTTGCCCGATCCGAGGTCGGACAGGGCTTTGCGGAGCGGGCCGATTTCTTCGAAGCGGTCTCCAGCATGTGGGTTGCCGGAGAACTCGTCCATCTGGAAGACCTGGTTCTGCACGATGCCAAGATGGATGTCCGTGCACCGAGCCATGAGCTCGTCATTGCGCACCGGATAGTTCGGGCGAGACGACGGGCAATGAGAAACGATCCGGGCTGGGCGGTCTCGCGATCCGGGATCCTGGCCTTTGCGGGGATTGCCGAGCAGGAGGATCATCTTCCTGGAAAACTCAAGAGGAGAGGGAAGGGGAGGGACCTCGAAACGAACGATCAAGCTCCGCTTCCTCCGGAATTGGCAGGGTTCGACGAGGTGCTTGCGGAAACTAGCTGGCTGGTGGAAGCCGTTCCCCCCGGATCTACCAGAACTCGGCAACCTGAACTCATTGTGGGCGAGTTGGTCATCCGGGATCCTGATTGGGACGAAACCGAACGGATCTCAGAATGGCTCGAGTTGGTCAGAAAAGTTGAAGCGCTTCCGGCGACCCTGGCTGCGGCGGTTCTTTGGGATGGTTGGGAGCAGCTCGAACCGCTGCAGCGGCAGCATTGGCTTGGACAGGTGCTCGTTTCGGATTTCCTAAGATCGCGAGAAAAGGTCCGGTCGCACCTCCTGGCTTACTCCGTGGGGCTACGAGAGATGCCTCGTGAGCGGCGGCGTGTGCGGGGTAGAAAAACCAGGCTGATCGCCTTTCTCGACGCGTTGAGAGCTGCTGCCAGTGCGGGGATGAAGGATATTGATCGCCTGACACTCGCTAAGCGACAACTCGAGCGGCGCGCTGTCGGCAAGAGATCAAACAGCAGCCTGCCGGCTGCGATAGAACTCATACTTTCGCGGCCGATCGTATCTGCGCACATGCTTGCAAAGGCGGCAGAGATCACGCCACGAGGGGCGCTGAACCTAATAGGTGCACTCGGTGTGCGGGAGGTGACGGGGAGGGGACGGTACAGGGCTTGGGGCGTTCTCTAACCGTACGCGAAGCCGCTAGATGAACTCGGATGGTGGCTTTAACAGCGCTGATCTAACCGCTTCGACAAAACTGGCATACTTGGTTTCGTCTTCCTTCATTAATCGACGAAGCCCTGCTTGAATTTCGAGTTGCACTCCTGCGCTGGTGCTTCCACGGTTGCAGATGTTCAACGGCTCCATGCCGCCATATGCTCCCTCAGTGACAACGGTGCTCTCAAAGCCTGAGCCTTGCAGAGCTTCATGAATACGGCCGCGCAGCGCTGCGTCTCGTCCTCCTATCTGCACAGATCTCGCACTCCCCGCCAAACCATGTACAGCAACTACCTTCTCGCAAGGTTCGATCAGTATGAGCGCCCTCTCTTCATCAAAGCGATGCGAGGTGATGTGCAGAACTTTATTCCCTTGTTTCTTAAGGCCGTTGAACGCGTAATAGTTATGATCCGTTCCTGCTATTGATTCCGCGAGTTCAGCAGTGAGCGGTTCAATGCCGCCGCCATGTGGTGCGACGATGGCGACTGTACTCCCGGCCACAGTGCGTGCCGTCACGCTAAAGTCCACGTCTTCTTGCTCATTCTGGCGGAGCGCTTCGAAGTTTTTGTATTCATGTTCGTGCGACATTTGTTCTCCTCCCGAACGGGGTGATTTTCGATCCTTTCGGGAAAGGAATACCATTGCCTCGAGATTGCCCCGTTGGGCAGGATACCTGATGCAAGGCTATTTCTTCGGTTTCATTTGCGGTCTCGCCGCTTCTGCAGCTTGGCTCTCTGCCTTCAGGTCGCTGATAAGTGTTTCAAGCTCAGCGATGTGTTCCATGAATTCTACTGGTGTCGGTACAGGCACCGTGTCGGCAGCAGGGTTGTCATGACTGTGCGTGTTTGCTCGTGTCATTCCCTCGTGAAATCGCACTGCCAACTCGTCTGAAAGACGCACAAAGCGGAGCATTTGGGTTTGGACTACGTCTACTCCACGCTGGACGATGTTGTTAAAGATGACTTCTTCGACGACTCTCTCATAGGTGTCGCGCAGCCTGCCGTAGAGGTTCTTCACGTAGATTTCGTAATCTGCCGGGCTGGACGTGTGCAGCTTCTGCAGCTTCGCAGCGTCGTTCTTAATCCTTCCAATGCGTTTTGTGACGTTCAGTCCTTTCCAGACCATTCCCGCTGGATCAACTTTCCCGGCAGCAGACTTGTCACTAAAAAGGGCAACGGTTTCTGCCTCGATGCCAACCGCATCGGCTGCACGGCAAAGCTCATTAAAGAACGTGATGTCGTGAGTGAATACGATGACCTGGCGAAGAGAGGCTTCCTGTGCAAGCCGCGCCGCAACCTTGGCACTACGGTCGCGATCAAGCGATGAGACTGGGTCGTCGATCACGACTGGTCCGGAGCCGTCTGTTAAGGCAACCTCCGTCAAGAAGCCGGCAAGAGCTAACGCTCGCTGCTCGCCTTCACTAAGAATCTCGGATGTCACCTTTGTTAGTTTGGTCTGTGGGTCGATTTGAAACTCGGCCTTTGTCTGGCTGCTTTTTCGGGCGAGCCCTACCTTTAGGTGCATGATGTCGAAAGTCTCGCGTTCTCCATCAAAATGCGAGGTGACCGCCTTTGTCAGATGGGTATCGACGAGTTCATTTGCGCGCTGTGTAATTCCTCTCGTTTGGAGGTCGGATAACGCCTTTTCAAACGCCGCGTCCATCACCAGAAGATTGCGTCGTGTGGTCAATTTTTCTCTGTTCGCCGCGATTGTCTTCCTGTCCTCAAGCTCGGATTTCTCAGCACTGAGTTTCTCTCTTTCTTCTGAATTTGCCGCTTGGGCCAAAGCTGTCTGCTCGGCTTTGACCTCATTTTCGAACGCGCTGATACCCTCGAGAGGTATTACTAGATCGGGCAAGCCATCAACTTGCTGGCCACTCAGGAGAGCAAGCCTGGCTTCCCGACGCTTCAATACTGATGTCCGAAGCGCTGACAAGCTATCGGCCAGTTGATCACTCCGTTTGCGAACCTGCTCAACGCGATCGGAAAAATCCTCCGCTCCAAGGCAAGCGAGCTGCATCAAGTTTCCGGCAGCCGCAGAGACAGAAGCTTCCAGTTTTTCAGCTGTCGCATCGAGTGTGTCATCCATGTACTTCTGAAACCGCTGCAGTCGAGCACGGCCGTCTTCGGCGAGCGGTTGCTGGCACAACACACATGCAGCGGGTTCATCACCGTCCCCAAGGACCGGAAATTCGCTTTCCGGATAGGCTTCGCTCAAAGAGTAATTGCGGGCGGCCGCCCAGAGCGCCCGCCAGGTCTCACCACCCACGCCCGGAAGCGGCTCATCTGTGAAAAGCGCATCCGCTGCCACTTTCGCCGCTTGGCGCGCAGCATCCGATTCCTCTCTGAGCCTCTTCGATGTTTCGAGGGCAGCGTCATCGAACTCAGCAGCGATTTTGGCACATTCGGCCTTAAGGGCGCTGGTCCAGTTCACCAAAGCGTTCACATCAGCAACTGCCGACGCACCTGCAGATAGCGCCGCCGTTAGATCTCCAAGACGCCTTTCATCCTCTGCAGTAAACGTTGTTGCAGCGACAATTTGATCATCGGTGGTGGTCTTGTTGACCGACCGGTCGAATATTTGCGATTTTGTGTCTCGCTGCGAGGGGAACGACACCGATGACAGACCAACTTTGTCGCCAATAACCTTCGCTCGCTCCCCTTCGAGCTTTTCCTTTAGTTCCATGCAGACGGTGTTGAGTTGGTGGGGGAGGGCTAGGCCAAAAGGGAGGTAGCGGATCTGGTTTCCACCGTCGACGTAAAGCTCTGCGGAAGCCGTGTCGAAAACGGCAACCTGGGTAAGCTCCGGCAGCGCGGTGGAACCTGACGTCCATTGAACTGGCGTGTCGCCAGATCCAGCATCAATTAGAATTTCGGCGGTCTGTGGTCCCGATGAGCCGCCATATACGTCGGATAGGACTTTCAGTTTGGCGACATTCTCCACCCGGGTTCGACACGCAGTGCGCAGGATTCGGACAAATCCGCTCTTGCCGCTTCCGTTGCGTCCGTAGATGACCGTCAGGGAGTTGGGCCCGAAATTGACTGACGCCTTTGGGGTCAAGCGGTTGACGTTTTCAACATTTGCTATCCCCTTTAGGACAATATTCTGTCTTTTTTCTTCGCCGCTGAAATCGGACTTAGCAAACGGAACGGGAGTTGGGGCCGGAGCGGTAAGCTCAAATCCGGCAGCGGATTTGACCATGGCCATCAGATCGTCGAAGTCGGCCTGCGTTAGCTTATTGCTCGTCGCCAACCGCCTGAGAGCGTCGCGCTTCCACGGCGAGAGCTTTGTCGACCATTCCTCGATATCGTCGATCGGTGTATTCGGCATTGTTGGCCCCTAACCAGCAATTGTGAACAAGTGGTTCATTGACACTGACAACCCTGTTGCCTGCCACACGTCTGGTTAGCACAGAAGGTGCTCTGGTCTAAGCTCAACTAAAATGTGTAAAAAGGATTTTATCACTCAACTCGTTTTAGGAAGCGATGTGAAATGCGATAGTTAGGCGTCGTTAGGGCCACGAAATCTCGTGAATTCGAACATTCGGAAGGACCTGCATTGCAATCTCGCACAGGTGCCGATGATGGGTGAGGTAGATGACCTGGCCCACCTGAGCCATCTGTCCGAATAGCCGGAATACCTCTTCGGAGCGCGGCTCGTCGAACGTTTCCATGATGTCATCAGCGATGAACGGCACGGATGGCCTGGCCGCCGCGAATTCCTCATATCCAGCCAATCGAAGCGCCAGATACAGCTGAAACTGCGTGCCCTTGGACATTTCGACTGCGAGCTTGGAAGCGCCATGCTGAGACAGTCCGATCAAGGCCTCGCGGTCCTTGTCAGGCCGCGTGGCAAGTCCGGTGTATTCATCGCGCGTGATCAGCCGGAACGCTTCGGACGCCCGGTTCATCATCTCGCTGCGGTGTTTTTCCCGATAGGCACGAATGCCGTGTTCAGCGACCATGCTGCCGGTTTTCAGGCGCAGATATCGCAGCGCCAAGTCCTCGATTTCCAGAAGCAATGTGCGTCGGCTGGCTTCAAGGCGGGCGACAGCGTCATCGCCTCCGATAGCGTTCAGGGCATCACTTGCTCGAGCCCTGTCGGCGAAAAGATCCTTCGCCCGACCGTCAAGGTCAGCAAGACGCGTTGCGAGTTCGGCTTGCTCCTGCTGCAAGTCACCGAGGTCGATTTCGGCGAGGCCGGCCATTGCGTCTTCGAGCGATTGCTGCTGCATCTCACCAACGATTTGCTGCTCGAGCTTACCCAGGTGCCCAATCAAGTCGTCTCTCTTCCTGCAGCGCTCCAGCGCTTGCCGGACATCGGCGAGCTCGTCGACATGGAAGAATTCAGTCATCTGCTTTTTGCGTGAGGCATGAACCGCGATCTCGCCATCCAGTTTCTCGCGTTCCCGTTCCAGGTCGGCAAGAGCCTGGTTCCGTTCCCGTCGCTTCGCGTCTGTCTGCCTGGCTTCATCGTGCCGTCGGATCAAAGCCTTGGCCGCGGCGAGCGGATTGTTGCCGTCAAACATCTCGTCGAGAGCGGCATGCAGCTGCCCGACGGTGTCGGAGAAAGTCGCCTGATCGGATTCCATGGACGCGATGCGATGCCGCAGATCCTCCTGCTCGCGTAATGCTTCGGGGAGATCGGCTATGGCGTCGAGGAGTTCTCGCACTGCGCCGATGCTGTTTTCCCGGTCGGAAAACCAGGTGGTGGAGAGGGTATCTACCCAGATACGCTGCCATTCTTCGAACGAGGCCACAGCTTCGTCCAATGCCGTCTTTCGCTGCGCGGCCGCGGCTTCTAGATCCCCAAGGCGTTTGTCGGCCTCCGTCCGTTTGGCCTGGAGCGCGGCGTGGTCTGCAAGAATGTTGTCGGCAGCCTGCATCAGGGCGGCCAAATCCAGTCCCTCGACGTCGATCTCGATGGAGGTCAAGGAGGTGGTGAGTGAACCTTGCTCTGTTGCCATCGCTGCCTTCACTTCGTCGAGGTCACTCAGAGCACTACGGAGGTCATCATATGCAGCCAGTGCTGAGGTGTGGCCCTCCGTCCATTTTCGGACCATTGCAAGCCATGCATCCGTGGGCGCTTCGGCCGGCAGTTCGAATTCGGCCGGCGTTTCCGATCGGATTACGCCGCGCAAGGTTTCCAGCTCGTTTCCGGCCTCTTGCATCAATCGGTCTTGCTGATCGAGGCTCGCTTTTGTGACCGATAGTGCCGTCGATAGAGACCGTAATTCCTCGAGTTCCTTGACGGCGTTGAGGCGCGCTTCAACGATCGCGTCAGTCTTTCGCATTTCTTGTTCGAAACGATCAGCGGTTTCTCGAACCAGGCTGGATAAATGGTGAGCCCACGCTTGGTCGCGTTCGAGGAGGGCAGCCTTTGCCTCCTCATCATTCATGATAGTGGACGCTTCGCGCAGGGCAGAGATCCTGGCGGTGCCTTCACTATTCTTTGCCGAGAGTTCCTGCTTCCGCTCGACGATCTGCGAACGGCGCTTCTCGATCCCCTCGAGGGTCGATTTCCACGCGTTCAGACGATCGGGATGGGGCAGCGACATTTTACGCAAGTCCGCAGCGTCGCCTGTCCACGGGTGGAGCTCGTCGATAGCATCCTCAAGGGCGCGCCTCTTGCCTGGAATGGCCCGCTCGGCAAGCCGGAGTTCGGCCGCAAGGTTTCCGTCGCGCAGGCGTTTCAGCACCGATTGAAGCAATGCGACCTTGCCGGCGTCGACCGCGGTGCCTTGAACTTCGAGCGCCTGCCGGGTGCGTTGTTCACTTTCCAATGCCAGCCGGGCTGCTTCCTGTTCCCGCTCTGCCGTTTGTCGCGCGACATCGATGCCGGACTTCTGAGCGATCAGATCACGAAGCGTTCCGATCGTGGCTGCAGGGACCAGCAGCGTCTTCGGATTGTCGATATCTGACTGACCCAAGGTTGCGAGGATCAGACCGATCTTTCGGGCCCAATCCGAAAGTGCACCCTTTCTTTTCGGCAAATTCTCATGGGCGGTCGTGTGGCGCGCGGCTGCATCTCCAAGCCGCTCGAGATCGTCGGCCATCTCGAGCAAACGTTCCTCGACAACAAACCCTTCGAGTTCGTCGCGGATCTTCTGTTCGCGCTGATTGAGACCGGCAACCCGTGTTTGAAGCCGTGTCTCTTCAACGATGAGATCCGGAAGAGCTGCCGCCCACTCGTCCGGAGGATGCGGCATGTCCTTGTATCCCGCCAGCTCATCCTGCCCTTGACGGTATTCTGATGCCAGGGGGTAGGCACGCAGGACGCGGGCAATCTCTTCATGGCGCACTTTGGCTGTCGCAATCTCCTTCATGGCGGCATCATAGGCTGTCTCGGCCTGTGCGAGTGCTGCCGTCAGGGTTTTGTAAGCGGACGCCTGTACATCGATTTCGTCGCGCTGAGACTTCAGGTCTGCGATCTGTCGCTTCAGACCTGCGATCTTGGTCGAACTAGCGCGCTTCCGGAAAATACCATCGGCTTCGGCGGCAGCAGTTTCGAGAATGGAATTGACGCCCGCCAAGCCTGCACTTGCCGAGAATAGCAGTTCGCCCAGATCGCCCTTGCTCTCGAGGATGGCGTTGCCCCCATCCTCAAGTGTCTGATCATCGAGTGAAAACATCATGCGATACGCGTCGCGTGACAGTCCGGCGAGCGGTAGGCTCAAAATCGCCTCGTTGACCGGCTGTCTATGCTCGTTCAGCAGCGAGTTGCTGCGCTGCTTGACGCGCCTGAACTCATGGGCCGATCCCTCAAATTCGAGGCAGGCACCAAGTTCCATGGCCTTACCTTGATGAAGAAAACTGTAGCGCGTGCGCTCCTCGATTCCGAACAGGAGATCGAGATAACCTGAAAGTGCCGTCGATTTACCTGCTTCGTTCAAGCCGTAGACGATATGCAAATCCGGTTTGCCGTTCTCATGCTCCCCGAATTCGATCGAATAATCGGTGAACTTGCCGTAGCGGGTGAGATCGAGCCGGCGTAGACGCATCAGTCGACCTCCGGAGCATTGAATTTGAGCCGGGCCAGCATGTCCTCGCTTCCTTCGGAAAGGAGTTGGTCGACCAGTGCTTCGAACGCGGCTTCGTCATCGCCGCTGAAACCACGCGCTTCTGGCGGCAAGTCATCGCGCAGCTCCTTGACGAGATCCTGCACGGCTTGCCGCACGCCGTGTTGGTGAATGATGTCGCCGCGTATCAGCTCGCCGAGTTCAAGGACTGGATCGGCGGTGGCACTGCCAACCGGCGTGCTCTCCGGCGCGTTTGTGTCGATCTCGATCTTTTCGATCCAGGTGTTTCCCAAGCTCTCCGCGCGCTGCTCGGCTTCCGCCAGCAGCAAATCGCGATCACGTCTCAGCCGCCAGGACAATCGTGTACTACCCGTCAACCGAACGCGTGCGACAAGGTGTTGCGATCGTGTTCGGTCTCGTGCTCCAGCTATTTCTTGTTCAACCAGGTCGGCAGCCTCCCGCCAGGTCTCGGCCGGGGACATATCGATCGAAACGCGTTCGAACTGGGCAATGCTGGACGGGCGTTCTTCGACGGTGAGGCTGCGATCATCATTGACGGTAACGAGAGTGACGGTCTTCTCGCCGGCTTCGTTGATGTCCCGCCCTTGAGGCATGCCAGGCATGATCACTATTCGATCGCCGGCATGTTGGGTCCGGGTATGAATGTGTCCCAGGGCCCAATAGTCGAACCCCCAGCCATGAAGATCCGTCACCTTGCAGGGCGCATAAAGGTCATGCCCGGGTGCCCCGGCAAGGCTTGTATGCATGATGCCGATATTGACCGCATCGGGAGTAGGGCGGTGATACTTCTCGAGAAGGCTTTCCGGCGCATGAGGCTTGGCGAAACTCAGGCCGTGAACAGAAAGCGCGAGGTCTCCCTTGGTGAAGTCGACGGAATGAGCGCGACCGCCGAATACAGTGACTGATGGCGGCAGGATGAGTTCCTGGGTGATGCGCGAAAGGGCGTCGTGATTGCCCCGGATGATGAAGGTCGCAATGCCAGCCTCGTGCAGGCGTTGCATCTGGCTGGCCAGAAACCGGGCGGTCTTCATCGATGTCTGGTCACCGTCGTAGAGATCGCCGGCAACAATCAGCGCGTCCACTTGCTCATCGACACACAAGTCGACGATCGTCACCACAGCCTGCCGCGTGGCATCGCCAATCAGTTCGGCGAGGTCACCATTGCGCAGTGCCAGTGAGCGCAATGGAGAGTCGAGATGAAGATCGGCGGTGTGGATGAATTTGAACGGCATAAACTTAGTATTCTAGGTCCTCCGATATAAAGTAAAGCCACCAATGAACCCGGGAAATTGAGAGCCGCGCGCAAGCCCTTCAACCACGATCATCACGTCTTTGACACCGTGTCCCCTGACCTATTTTCTCAGGTTGGCCTTCCTGGTTCCTACGCGCAATGATTCTTGCGTCTATCGCGCAAGTTTGCGCTTACACTTGAAAATTGCGCCTAAACAACGATAATTGCGCCTACCCTCTACGCGCAAGAATCTCGGTAATGGCGAACAAAGTACCCGAAGACGCACTGAAAGAGCTGCAGGAAATCGTTGCTGAACATCCTGATGGCATTTCCGCACCAGATATCGCGAAGAGCCTCTCCGAAGCTATCCCACGCCGCACACTTCAGTACCGGCTAAAACAGCTCGTAGAAGTCGGGCTGCTGCGTATGACAGGCAGCGGTCGATGGGCGAAGTATCACCTTGCGATATCAGGACAACCTGCTGCTGGAGAGCCAGCTCAGCAGGAAAATGACTATGGTCGTCTGATCAGGCTTTCGGATGAAGGGCAGGCGGTACGTGCTTATGTCACACAGCCAATAGGAGCCAGAAAGCCTGTCGGCTATAACGTCAATTTTCTCGAGCAGTACGAACCGAATTCCACATTCTATCTTCGAGTCGAAGACCGCGAACGCCTTCGGGAAATTGGCAAACCCAGAACCGTGTCGCAGCCGGCGGGCACATATGCCAAGCTCATTCTCAATCGCTTATTGATCGACCTCGCCTGGAACTCCAGCCGCCTCGAAGGCAACACTTATTCCTTGCTCGACACGAGGCGCCTGATCGAATTTGGCGAAGAAGCAACTGGCCGAAACCACATTGAAGCGCAGATGATCCTCAACCATAAGGATGCGATCGAGTTCCTGGTCGGCACCGCAGATGAAATCGACTTCAACAGATATACACTCCTGAACCTTCACGCCCTGCTGTCCAACAACCTACTGCCGGATCCCTCGGCATCCGGTCGCTTACGCTTTGTCCCTGTTGGTATTGATCAGTCTGTTTTTCATCCCCTCGAAGTGCCTCAGCTGATCGAAGAAGCTTTTAATCAGCTGCTGCAAAAGGTGGCGGCAATAGAGGATCCATTTGAACAGGCATTTTTCGTGATGGTCCAGCTGCCATATTTGCAACCGTTTGACGACGTGAACAAACGGGTCTCGCGCCTAGCCGCAAATATCCCGTTGATCCGAAACAACCTCGCACCACTTTCGTTCACTGACGTTTCCCAGCGCGCCTACACAGATGCAATTCTTGGCTTCTATGAACTTAACGACGTATCGCTGCTTAGAGACGTTTTCTTCTGGGCCTATGAACGCTCAGCTGCAAAGTATGCGGCAGTCCGGCAATCCCTCGGCGAACCCGATCCGTTCCGGCTGAAATATCGCGCCGAGTTGCGCGAGATTATAGCTATGCTGATCCGTGCGAAAGTGGGGCGCAAGCAGATCGGAACCAAGGTGTCAGCATGGGCGAGCAGTCGAGTCGAGTCGGAAGATAGAGCCAGATTCACTGAGATCGTGGAGGACGAGCTCATCGGAATGCACGAAGGCAACTTTGCCCGCTATCAAGTAAGGCCATCGGAATTTAAGACCTGGCAAGAGGTTTGGGGCCCAAAGTGACTGAGAACGACCGAAGTCCGTACTTGATCGTACACCTGGCCGGTGCCGAGGCAGCGCGTTAAATCACCAAGGTCTGGCTGCTGGCGAAGCGTGACGATGGCCAGCTGAATTCTGCGTTCCTGATTGCAGGCCGGCAACACGAAGACAAACTGATAGTCGAGGCCTAGACATCGGCGGCCGACCATTGCATTGACGCGTCTCCGGTTGCTAGAAATCTGCTCGCAGTGTCCAGCAATGCCGTAACCGGCGGCTTTCGGTTCGTCCAAAGTGGACAGGTTGATCAAAGACACCTTAAAAGTAACCTTACGTCAATAAGTTTTCGGCTACGGTTCGAACGGCCAATAGTAACTTTATCCCGGTAACCCCTGCCTAACAGGTTGCCGGGATTTTCTTTATTTTAAGTTTTTCTGAGATTTTGCATTTCGTATGTGGTGACCACCCAATGGGGCTCACAACGAATAGACATCAGTCTTGATGCAAAACCTCCGCAATCAGTGGGTTCGGAAACTTCCGGCTGATCGTTACCGCTGCAAAGACTTCCCGCACTTCATCTAGCCGGGCGTACTCCTTGAGCCGCCCTGCCTCCAGTTCATCTTGCACGACAATTGCAGGAATGACCGCCACGCCCGCATCAGCGCGTGCCAATAGCCGCAACATCGCCATGTCATCGGCTTCCGCAGCAATCTTGGGGACAATGCCAAGCCGTTCGAGCAGCGCATCAAAGCCGGCACGAAGCGAGGTCTCGGGTGTCGGCAGTACAAGCGGCTGTGATGCCACAATGTCGGCTATGCCGGTTGCCTCACTGGACAAGCGCTCGGGGGATCCGATGAGGCTGACCGGTTGATCGGCTAGGCTGTGAACGAGGAAGGGGCTGGCGGCATCGCGCGCTGGAACCAGGTTGGTCAAAACGATGTCCAGCGCCTGGGCTTCCAGAGCCCGCAGTAGCATTTCCTGGGTTCCCGACCGCAAGATCACCTCGACATCATCCCGTCCGATGAGCGGATCCAGAAACGACATCTGAAAGTTACGCGATAAGGTGGCGCGCGCACCGATCCTAAGGATCCGCCGCTTGGTTTCCGTTCTTTTCAAAGTGGCCGTGAGGTTTTCGGCGGCCCGGAAAATCTCGTCCGCATGATCGAGCGCGATCCGTCCGGCCTCCGACAAGACCAGATTCCGCCCGCGCCGCTCAAACAAGTCATGTCCCAAAGTGGCCTCAAGAGACTTGATCTGGGCGGAGACGGCCGACTGGGAAATGTTGAGCGTCTTGGCCGCACCCGTCAGGGTGCCATCCTGGGCGACGGCACGAAACAGGCGAAGATGATGTAGATTAAGTGTCGACATTGTTCTATCAGATAGAATGGTTTCTCACTTTATATGTATTTTTCTTCAAATACGCCATGACCTAAAACCCATGCGACCCCGAAATGGAGAAGTCTCATGGTGTTTTCGATTTCGTTTCTTGCCCCCTTTGTCGTGCTGGCCGCCGCCTGTTTTGCGTGGCGCCGCACGGGCGCGCGCCCGGAAGGGGTGCCCAAGCTTGCCGAGTATGCGGCCCTTGCCGCGCTTGCATGCGCCACATTGGGTGCCGTCCAATTCATCGCTGCCGGACCGGCAAAACTGGCCATCTTTTCCGGTCCTGCCGCTTTGGCCCTGCAGGCGAACGCGGTCACCGTTGCCCTTGCGCTTCTGGTCGCTTTTATCGGCTGGGTCGTCACCCGCTACAGCCGCAGTTACCTTGACGGTGAAGCGCAGGAGGGCCGGTTTCATGCGCTCATGCTCGCGACCCTGGCTGCGGTTTTGCTGTTTGTGCAATCGGGCAGCTTCGCTGTTCTCATCCTGTCCTCGGCGCTCGTCGGGCTGTGTTTGAAACGCCTGCTGCTGTTTTACCGCAGCCGTCCGGAAGCCAAGCGGGCCGCCACAAAATTCGCACTTGTCTGGCATGGCGCCGACGCTGTTCTGGTTCTGGCCGCGGTCTTGCTGGCGGTCAGTTACGGCACGGGCGACCTCAACGGGATCGCGGCGGCCGCCGCCGAGGACGGCCCGAACTGGCTCTCGTCCGCCGCCATCGCCCTCGTTGTGGTAGGCGCCATTTTGAAAACTGCAGCGTTCCCGGTGCACGGCTGGCTGACCGAGGTCATGGAAGCCCCGACGCCCGTTTCGGCCCTGTTGCACGCAGGCATCATCAACTCCGGCGGCGTCCTTCTCATTGCGCTCTCGGGCCTTGTGCAGCTGAGTCCAGGCGCCATGGGAGCGCTCGTGATGGTCGGCGGGTTCACCGCGATTTTCGGGGCCGCCGTCATGTTGACCCAAAGCGCCGTCAAAACGTCGCTCGCTTGGTCGACGGTCTCTCAGATGGGCTTTTTGCTCCTGCAATGCGGACTCGGCCTGTGGCCTCTGGCGCTTTTGCACATCATTGCGCACTCGCTGTACAAGGCCCATGCGTTTCTGTCATCTGGCGGGGCCGTGCAAGCGGTGGCGGGCCTGCGGCGTCCAGGACCGATCGCAGTTCCAAGCGTTGCTGCCGTGCTTAAGGCCTTTGCCCTGGCACTCGCCCTTTACGCCCTGATCGCTGCCCTCTTCACCATGGTCATTGGACCGAAGTCGGCCCAGGCCTTGGCTCTGGGAACCATCCTGATCTTTGGCGTTGCCTATCTGGTCGCCCAGGGTCTGGCGGACACTGCCCCGGCTGATCTGACCAAGCGCACCGCACTGGCCTCTCTTGCCGCCGCCTTTGCCTATTTCGCCTTTCAGGCTATCGCGCAAGCCATATGGGGGCCTGCGCTGCCCGCAGCGCCTGTGCCCGGCCCGCTTGAATGGGCGCTGATCGTGCTTGCCGTCGCCTCTTTCGGCCTGGTGGCCTTTGCACAAGCGCTGTTCCCGCTCTGGGCGCATCACCCCTCGACAGCTGGTTTGCGCGTTCACCTTGCCAACGGCTTTTACCTGAATGCGTTGCTTGACCGGGCCATCGGCGGCTTCCGCGTCGCAAAAGCAGACTGAGATCATGGAGACAGTAATGTTTATCAATCACGCACAGATCGCACCTGCTCTTATGTCCGCCGTTTTGAAAGCCGCGGAGACCGCTGCGCGGCGCATCCCGCCCGCTTTCCCCCTGGAAGCAACCGTGGCGGTCAATCCGTTCCTCGGGCAGACCGGCGAAGACCTTGCCAACGCGTCGGCACGGCTGAAGCGGGTGGCCGGTGTCCGGGCAACCCAGCCGAGGTCTGTCTATGCCGCAGCCATTGCCGCCGGTGAGATCACAGATGCGGATTTGGAAGCCGCACTTGCCGCTGCACATTCGCCGCTGAAGCCAGGGGACATCGCAGCGCTGAAAGCCTTTGCCGCGGCAGCGGACATGGACGAACCGGCCGCGTTGCCAACGGTTGCGGACCTTGCCGCCGAAGTGACCGGTACGGACTGGCCTTCGGTCATCGAAAAGACCTTCGGCATCTGGGCGGCCGGGCAGTTTGATCAGGGGCAAGCGCTCTGGTCGCCCGCGCCGGGGTCTCAGGCGTTCGCATCCTGGCGCGCTTGGGCCACCCACGACCTGACCCCCGAAATTGCGGGCTTGGCTGGCTTTTGTGCCCATGTGGCAGCCGCTCCGGACACCGCGGACCGGGCGATTTTCCGGGCGGCCGAAGCGCTTGGATTGAACGAAGCAGCGGCTGAGACCCTCTTGCACCGGCTTTACATGGATCTCGGTGGCTGGCCGCAACATGCCCGCTGGCTCTTGTGGCAAGCCGAACTGAACGGGGACACCGACCCGACGCTGACCGATCTATTGGCAATTCGGTTGATCTGGGAAGAGGCCTTGCTTGCGCATGTGCCGCAGGTCGCGCAGAAATGGGCCGAAACGGTCGCAGCCCATGCGGCTCCGGTCGAGCCCACGCAAGACGATGTTGCCCTGGCCATTCTGCAGGAGGCGCTGGAGCGCAAGCATCAGCGTCATGTTTCGACGCTTCTGGACGGTCAAAGCGAAAAGCAGGCCCGTCCTGCAGTGCAGGCGGCGTTTTGCATCGATGTGCGTTCCGAAGTGTTCCGGCGGGCGCTGGAAAGCGTGGACCCGGGCATTGAAACGATTGGCTTTGCCGGTTTCTTCGGCCTGCCCGTGGCCCACAAGGGACACGGCTCGGATGTGGTGGAGGCTCATTTGCCCGTGCTGCTCAAGCCGGGTCTGGAAACCACGAGCCATGCCGATCCCGAAAATGAGCAGACAACGCGGATCGCCGCCCGGACCGCCCGGGCCTGGGGCCGGTTCCGGCAAGCCGCCGTCTCGTCCTTCGCGTTCGTCGAGGCGGCCGGTCCGCTCTATGCGGCCAAGCTGGTGCGCGACGCCCTGGGTCTGGGTGCCAAATCGGCAGACCAGCCCCATGCACCGCATGTTGCTGGGGGACTGGATGCCCGGAAAAAGGCCGACACAGCCGCCGCGGTTCTGGGCGCCATGAGCCTGACAGACGGCTTCGGTGAAATCGTACTGCTTCTGGGACATGGCGGGCAGGTGACCAACAACCCGCATGAAAGCGCGTATCATTGCGGGGCCTGCGGTGGCTATACGGGCGAAGTGTCCGCACGGCTTCTCGCCATCTTGCTGAACGACCAAGAGACACGGCAAGGTCTGGCCGAGCGCGGGATCACGGTGCCCGAGGATACGCTTTTTGTGGCCGGTCTGCACGATACGACCGTTGACGAGATCACGCTCTACGATGACGGCTTACCGTCACATCGGAGCAAAGACCTCGACCGCGTCAAAGGCTGGTTGAAACAGGCTGGCCGGATCGCGCTTGCGGAGCGGTCAGGCACTTTGCCCGGCGCCTCCCCGGACAGTGTTGCCGACCGCGCGCTCAACTGGGCAGAGGTCCGGCCGGAATGGGGCCTGGCCGGCTGCGCGGCGTTCATCGCGGCCCCGCGCAGCGCGACAGCGGGAAAGGATCTGGGGGGGCGGAGTTTCCTGCACAGCTACGACTGGCAAAAGGACGACGGCTTCGGCACGCTGGAACTGATCATCACCGCGCCCGTTGTGGTGGCAAGCTGGATCAGCCTGCAATATTATGGCTCCTCGGTGATGCCGGAGGTCTTTGGCGGCGGCAACAAGCTCATTCACAACGTGGTCGGCGGCATTGGCGTGATCGAGGGCAATTCAGGGCGGCTGAGACCCGGCTTGCCGTGGCAGGCCGTCCATGATGGCGATCGGCTAATGCACGAACCGCTGCGCCTTTCCGTCATGATCGAGGCTCCGCAGGAGGCAATCCTGGACGTTCTAAAACGGCATCCGCAGGTGCGCGAGCTCTTCGACAACAGCTGGCTGCATCTATTCACGCTTAAGGATGGCAAGGTCGATTCCCGCTACCGTTCAGGCCTTGCCTGGGACGATGGAACCGCCGTGGCGGCTTGACAAAGTGTACGAAGCCGATCGGGCCTATGGTCTCAGAGAGTGAAGCGCCAATTTGCCTGATTTTGGTTTCCCGGGCGGCACTGCGAAGGCGCTGCCGGGGAGCAGCACCCTTCCCCATGTAAGACCAAAACCAGCAGATTAAAGGCGGCACTGACGCATACCGCCTATACCGGGCGCGGCCAGACCCTTCTTAACTCAGGAAGCTATCTGTCTTGAAGTACCTGAAGACGGACAGTCCGCGATAATCATCTCTTGCTGATGCTCCCTCAAAACGCAAACTATACAACACCGCAGCCCGTCTCCCGATACCCCCGCCGTATTTTGGTCCGTTCTAGCCGCACCAGGGCTTGGGCAGCCTCGTCCTGGCAGTCAAATGTCTCCATCATCGTTTGTCCCCTGGTTCCGATACGCCCCCAGTTGCGAATAAGCGATGCGCCGCCAAAAAGCGTTGGCTGAACGGTGAGGCAATAGAACCGCCTCATGTTATGGGCCGGGTCGATACGGCTAAGATGGACCGGTTCGAGTTGTTGTGCGTGCATAGCAAGAGTCTCGCTGCCGAGGCAGATCTTGTCCAATGAGTTTTGTGAATCGATGCGTCTCAACCGATTCACGCCATTCATCCTAACGTTTTCCTCGACCGCCATGAGTTTCCGCACGCATCGAGCGCGGCAGACGTCTTTTCTGCCGGAAAGGGGAACGCCTGATCTGGTTAGCCATTTGCGCTGACCGCTTCAGATCTTCACACCTCTATCAACGTACTTTTCCAAACCGCGACCTTTCCACTTTCCCGTTCATCTCCGTTCTTCGAAAGAACATGGCCCGCCCGCAGCGCAGCGGCTTGTTGCCACTGGTAAAGATGATTTGCTCATCAGACCGCATTTGGAGAACTTCATGGGGCTGAATGAGAGGGCGCTGGGAGAGTTGGCGGGAGCGGTTCCGTGAGATTTGCCCGCTACGTGAGGACCGGCTGACCTGTTCGACCTCGATTGTGGTCATGCCGCAGCGCTCGGAAATATACCGCGCCGTGTCCGGATCGTTGATCGCGGCGAAGGACACCCAGGAGGCGGATTCGAACCATTTCGAGGTTGCATCCTTGCCGCCGAAGGCCTCCCGCATCTGGCCGAGCGACTGGAACAGCATGACGAGCGAGATGCCATATTTGCGGCCTGTGTCACGGGCCGTCTCGATGATGCGCATGTAGCCGAGCCGCGCGGCTTCATCTAGCAGGAAGAGAACCCGGCCGTTGATGACTCCAACGCGATTGTAGACCGCTTTCAGAAACGCACCGATGATCACGCGGGCCATGCCCGGATGATTTTCCAGGGTGGACAAATCAATGTTCAGAAAGATGGTCGTCCGGCCGTTGGCAATGATGTCGGTTTTGAAGGTGTTGCCGGAGACGAGCGCGGCATAGGTGTCATAGGAGAGCCAATGGGTTTCTTTTGCGGCGGTCGCATAGACGCCGGAGAATGTTTGCGGCGTCATATTGATGAAGGGGCCGACAAGTTCTTTGACGAACTCGTTCGGCGCCGTGTCGTGAATGTCGGCGAGGAACTCTTTTAAGTTCTCTTCTGGTTTGGTGAGAATGCTGCGCACGGTCCGCAGCGACCGCTTTCCGCAAGTGTTGTCCATATCGGAAAAGACCACATGGGCGATCACGCTGGTAATCAGCTGTTCGGCATTGGTGCGGAAGAAGTCGTCGGCTCCGGAGGCAATCCGCGGCTTTTCTGACATCAGCCAAGCGGCAACCGTTGCCATATCCTCTTCCATGGAGGATCCATACTGTCCGATCCAGTCAAGAACATTAAACCCCACTTCCGGCATTTTAGGGTCGAGGCAAATGACCTTCTGGCCCATCGCGGTGCGGCTTGCCGATACCATCGGTGCGATCTCGGTCGAGGGATCGAGAACGATCATTGACCCTGGATAGTGGAGACAGGTGGGTATGACGACGGATGTTGTCTTGTATCCACCAGAGCCGGCAAAGACGATGCCGTGGGTGGATCCAAAGCCTTGATCAAACGCGAGGAGGGGCGCCTTGCCGCCCTTGCCCCAGGTGTCGATTTGGCGCGGATCAAAATTGATTTTTGAGACGCTGTCCTGATCGACGCGAGAACGTTCGCCGATGATGATACCGCCGGTATCGGGAAACAGCTTTGCAGCGGTTCGAGTGTCCATCCAATCGCTGTCACCGTGAATGCTCCTGCGCCCGAAAACCCGTTTTGGCCGGGTGTTGCCAAAGGCCCGGTTGCCTTTGAGGCCAACCTTTAGACCGAACAGAGCGACAAAGAGCGCCGCGACCGCACCACTGATCGAGTAGAGATCTGCGTACTGCAGAACCGACCCAAACTGGACTTGGCTTACCAGACCCTTGAGCCGCAGCGCTTCTTGAAGCGCTGCAAAGGCAAAGACCAACAGCCCCCCACAAAGAACCCCGAAGCCAGCCCATTTGATGTCGAGACTGCCGCGTACCGAAAAAAGAACGACGAGGCCCAGTCCGGCAGAGACAAGAAAGGGAAGGGTGAGCCCGATCCGGCCGAGCAACAAATAGGCCTTCTGTGTCGTCGCGAACGAGGCGAGGCTGGTCTCAATCCCGGTGAGACCCCAGAGCGCTGTGAGCATCAGGGTGATCGGGATCAGGGCTAGCGACGCCCTTTTGAGTGTCATTTGCAAATGCGGCCTTTCCGATCGCGCGCCATCGATCGCGCTCATTGTTGTCGCCAAGGCGGCTTGCGGCCTCCATAAGAATGCCGAGAAGGATGGCCTTGTCCGTCTCGCGCAAGCCCGCTTTGACGATGAGGCCGCCAAGCTGGATCTTCTCGCGGGTGTCTTTTTTGCGGTCGAGCAATCGCGTTCGCCTTATCCGGTTCTGGAATGTCTTGAATTGCCCTTCAAGTCTGCGGGCTTGCCGGGTGAGCTTGTGAAGCGGCCGGTTTTTGAAATCGGGCGGCAATCTCACTCAAGGCTTTGGCAAGGTCTGCTTCATCTATGTCGAGCTCAGCAAGGCCGCTCTCCATCACGAGTTTTGCAACGCGCTCGGACTGCTTTTTGAGCACCTGCCTTTTCTTTTGCTGGAGCTTGGCGATCTGTGCTTCGATGTCATCGATCTGCTCAGATGCGGTTTTGGACGGGCGGGGTGCCATTGAAATATCCTTTATTCTAAAATGGGTTGTTTAAAGTTGAGGGGCTCGCTCATAGCGTGTTGTGGCTTCCAAGTCGAGTTCGATTGCAAAACTTGCAGTGGATACAACCAAGTGGGTGTCAGCTGAAAGAATGCAGCGGCCTCTCGACCAACAGATGCCTTCTTTGAAGATCCGGTTTTCCAGCCCGTGAGGGCCGCAGTCCGGTTTTTTGGCAAAACCGGACGGAGCGGGCGAAGGCTTGAACGCGCTCTCCATAAAGCGCTGAAGAGAAAGCCGCAGCCTGTGGTAAACCGGGTCTGGGCGGTGAAGGACCTGCCACATGACCCTGACAGCAGGCCGGCAAAGAACAGGTTTTTTTGCTGAAGCCAGGATGGCGCTTCTGGCGCCCTATCGCCGGTAGCGGCGATAGCTCTCAAGCGGAAACGATTTTAGATCGTTGTGTGCAGAGCGCACTTATAGGATTGCATCTGCAATCCTGTGCTGTTACGAACGTCGAATTGCAACCAATGAGCTGCATTCCCCGTCTTCGCCGTTCTGGCGCATTGTCTCCCCGCTATCCTCTTTGATCGTCCCCGCCAGTCTTTTCACATCCGGAATCCCTGCCCACGATGGCCATCTACCATTTCCATGTCCAGGTGATTTCCCGGAGCGAAGGCCGGTCGAGTGTTGCGGCGGCCGCTTACCGGCATCGTGCGCAAATGACGGTGTCAAACGACTCCGATCACAAGACATTCGACTACGCCCACAAGGACGGCGATCTGGTGCATGAAGAGCTGGCGCTGCCTGACCAGACGCCGGAATGGTTCCGAACGCTGATCGACGGACGGAGTGTAGCGGGTGCCAGTGAAACACTCTGGAACGCGGTCGAGGCGCATGAGACGCGTGTCAACGCACAGCTTGCCCGCGAGATCGTTTTGGCGCTTCCGTCTGAACTCAGCCGGGAGGAGAACATTGCTCTGGTGCAGGGTTATATTCGGGAAGCTTTCACATCGCGGGGCATGGTTGCGGATTGGGTCTATCACGACAAGGAAAACAATCCTCATGTCCATGTGATGCTGACGATGGCGCCGTTTACGGAGAAGGGCTTCGGATCGAAGTGGGAAACACTTCTCGATGTGAAAGGCGAGCCTGTCCGGAAGGGCGGCAAAATCCAATACAGGGCCTGGGCGGGCGACAAGGAAACGCTGAAACAGTGGCGTGAGCTTTGGGCCGTTCATGCGAACAAGAGCCTGGAGCTTACCGGACATGATGCCAGGATCGATCACCGCTCCTATGAGGCTCAAGGGATAGAGCTACAGCCGACATCGAAGATCGGTGTGCAGGCGCGCAACATTGCTAGCCAGGCAAAATCGCAAGGGCGCGATGCCGGTCTGGAACGCTCGTCATGGCATGCGGAAAGCCGTCTGGAGAATGTCAGAAGGATCACGCGCCGACCGGAAATCGTCATTGATGCCATCACGCGCGAGAAGAGCGTTTTCGATGAACGGGACGTCGCCAAATACCTTCACCGCTACGTGGACGATCCTGGCAGGTTCCAGGATCTGCTTGCACGTGTTCTGAATTCTCCCGACGTTGTGAAGCTTGCCGTCAAAGCGGTTGATCCGGAATCGGGCGAATTGGAACCGGCGAAGTTGACCAGCCGGGAGATGATGCGGCTTGAAGCGGAGATTGCGCGGCGGGCGGATCACCTTGTGTCCGTGTCCTCGCATGGCGTGGATGCACGTTTGCGTGATGGTGTGCTTGTCAGGGTCCAAAAACTCTCCGATGAGCAGCGTGTTGCGATCGAGCGCATCACGGGTGAAGAGCGCATGGCGTCGGTCGTCGGCCGGGCCGGGGCGGGCAAAACCACGATGATGAAAGCCGCGCGCGAGGTATGGGAGGCAAACGGCTATCAGGTCGTTGGCGCCGCGCTTGCGGGCAAGGCGGCCGAGGGACTTGAGAAAGAGGCGGGGATCGCCTCGCGCACTTTGGCGTCCTGGCAGTTGTCATGGGGCAGAGGCGAGGGGCTCCCCGACAAAAAATCCGTCTTCGTGATCGACGAAGCAGGCATGGTCGACAGCCGTCAGATGAGCGTCTTTGTCGAGACGATCGCGAAGGCGGGAGCCAAGCTCGTTCTGATCGGAGACGCGGAGCAGCTGCAGCCGATTGAAGCGGGCGCCGCATTCCGGTCGCTGACCGAGCGAACCGGTTACGCGGAACTTGGTACGATCTACCGGCAGCGTGAACAATGGATGCGCGATGCGTCGATGGATCTTGCGCGTGGGCGCGTCGCGAAAGCAATGCATGCCTATCAGGCAAACGGTCATGTTGTCAGCATGCTGCTCAAGGATCAGGTCTTTGGGGCGATGATCGACGATTGGTCGCGCGACTACGATCCGTCGAAGTCGATGCTGATGCTGGCGCATTTGCGGGAAGATGTTCACCGGCTTAACCGGATGGCGCGCGAAGTTCTGATCGAGCGCGGCGTGATCGAAGCGGGAGAAAAATTCCGCACCGAGGAGGGTGAGCGGTTCTTTGCCGTCGGCGACCAGATTGTCTTCCTGAAGAACGACCGGGAGCTGAACGTCAAGAACGGGATGATCGGCCGCGTGGTCGAAGCAGGCGAGGGGCGCATCCTCGCTGAGATTGGGGATATCGGTTCGAACCAGACCCGGCGTGTAGAGGTCAGTCAGAAGACCTATCGCAATGTCGATCATGGCTACGCGACAACGATACACAAATCGCAAGGCGCTACCGTCGACAAGGTGAAGGTTCTGGCAACGCTCTCCCTCGACCGGCATTTGACCTATGTGGCGATGACCAGGCACCGGGAGGACGTGAAGCTCTATCATGGGGCCTTGTCCTTCGCGAAGAACGGTGGATTGACAGAAGTGCTTTCCAGGAAGGGTGCAAAGGATACCACGCTCGATTATGCGGGCTCGGAACTCTATGCCCAGGCACTCAGCTACGCCAATAGCCGAGGGCTCTATGGACTTCGGGTCGCCAAGGCGATGGTCCAGAACCAGCGCCGCTGGTTTGCCGAGCAGAAGGCAAAACTCTCGGAGCTCGGTGAGCGGCTTTTGTCCCTCGGCGAAAAGCTGGGGATTGGCTTGATCGGCCTTGAGCAAGGTCTTGCTGGGGAAATGAATTCCGTCCAAACACACGCACGCGAACATTTGGCCGCGTCACAACCCTGGATCGCGGGCGTGAAGATGTGGGCCAAGTCCATTTCTGACGCTGTGGAGGCCAAGTTGCAGTCGGATGCCACCTTGACAACTCATTGGGCCGAAGTTCAGAACCGCGCCCGACTTGTGTTCGAGCAGCCGGAACAGGCCGTGAAATCGATGCGGATCGAGGACATCGTGACGTTGAGTGGCGAAGCGCAAACCGCGGCTCGGGACAGGCTCGCGGAAGATCTGGCCAATGCGCCTGAGCAATTCGGCGCGCTGCGCGGCAAGACCGGCATGCTGGCGGGCAAGACCGCTCGTGAGGACCGCGAGCAGGCATTGAACAACGTTCCGCAGCTCAGCGATGATGTGAAAACCTATTTTCGTCTCAGGGCCGAGATCGGAGATTTGCGCACGGTCGAGCTGGAACACGAACGCGATCTATCGTGTGTCGATATTCCGGCGCTGTCACCCGCGGCCGAGACGGTCTTGTCGGGGATACGTGATGCCGTCGACCGGAACGATCTCAATGCGGGCCTGTCTTTCCTGCTGGCGGACAAAATGGTCGAGGCCGAGCTCGGCGAGGTCGCCGACAAGCTGGATCAGCGGTTCGGGGAGAGGGCGTTCATCGGCTCTGTCAAACCGGAAGGAGCTGCCTTTGAGAAAGCCGCCGCCCGTGTTGCCCATGAGGACAAAGCCAAGCTTGCCGACGCATGGCCGAAGTTCAATGCGCTGCAGAAGATCGATGCCAAAAGGCAATCTCATGAGCAAGCTCAGGCGCAGGCCTTGAAAAAGGATCTTTCCAAAGATCAGGGCATGATCCGGTGATAAACGAGGCGAGGCGGAAGGGTCGGTGGGGGGCTCTGCTCATCCTGTCTCTTGCCGGCATGGTAATTGGCGGCATTGCCGCGGCCGGTACCTTCGGGAGATACCGGATCAACACAACACCGAGCTTTCCGCTCGGACTTTGGCGGATCGAGGCGCTCTCCCGCGAAGTTCGCTTAGGCGACACCCTGTTCATCTGTCCGCCTGCAGATGCGCCGACGATCAAAGTGGCCCGCGAACGGCTCTATCTTCCCGCGGGTCTGTGCGATGGCGGCATGGCGCCGCTCATCAAAACCGTTGTGGCCCTGCCCGGGCAAACCATTACCGTCGAGGGCGACCAGGTTGCCATCGACGGAGAGCTCCTTGCGCATTCCATCATCCAGGCGAAAGACGGGCAGGGGCGCACCTTGACCGCCCATGCCGGGGGCGTCGTTCCCGCCGACGCACTCTTTGTTCATTCTGATTATGTGGCTTCCTTTGACTCAAGATATTTTGGACCGATACCGGCAAGCGGAATTCTCGGTCTGGCGCGAGAAGTGTTCACCTTCCAGCCTTAAGTTTGCGCGCAGTCTGTTTTGTATTCTGGGAGGCATGGCGACCGGCACAATCGGCTGGTCCGGGAACGTACACCTGTTGCCGGCCGGAATGCTGTTTCCGGCCTTCTGGGCATATGCTCCCTCCCGATCTGTCGCCGCGCTAGTGGCCGCCGCGCATTTCCTTGGAGCGTCACGGGGCTTGCCGCAGGGCGCCAGCATCTTCTTCGGCTCCCAATATGTGATCGGCCTGGGGCTGTGGTTCGCGGCATCTCTCGTCTTTGTCGCCGTTCATTCGGCGCTTTGGACGCGAAGATCCGGTTGGCCACGAATGCTGCGCTACCTGATCGCAAGTGTTTTGATGAGCCTGCCGCCCTTCGGGATCATGGGCTGGGCCAGTCCGATCACGGCGGCAGGAGTGCTTTTTCCGGGGTGGAGTTGGTTTGGACTGGCAGCGACCGCGATCCTGTTGCTTGCGATGACCACAAGATTTTGGCGGATCGCGGTTCCGGTGGTGGCCGGTTGTGCTGCCTGGTCCGCCGCATTCTGGACAGAGCCAAAGGTAATCGAAGGCTGGACGGGCATCAACACCACTTTCCGCTATGAAGAGGCTGGACAGCCTGCCGATTACGAGCAGCAGCGGGAAACCATTGCCATGGTGCGCAAGGCTGTCGGGCAGGGCGTGAAACTCGCCGTCCTGCCCGAGAGTGCTCTCGGACTTTGGACCCCGACGACCGAACGGCTTTGGACGGACGCTTTGTCCGATCTGCCGGTGACTGTGATCGGAGGGGCCGCAGTCATTCAAAAGAGTGGCTACGACACAGCTATTGTGGAAATCTCAAGGAAGGGATCGCGATTTCTCTATCGCGAGCGCATGCCGGTCCCTGTCTCGATGTGGCAGCCCTGGCGGCGGTTCACAGGGGACGGAGGCGGCGCGAATGCCTATTTCTTCGACAATCCAGTGATGCAGGTCGCTGGCTATCGCGCCGCGCCGCTGATTTGCTACGAACAGCTTCTTGTATGGCCCGTCCTGCAATCCATGGCCATGGGCTCGGACGTCATCGTTGCGATCGGCAACGGCTGGTGGACCGGGGATAGCAACATCACAGAAATTCAACGCGCCAGCGTCACGGCCTGGGCGAAGCTGTTCGATGTGCCGCTGCTGATCGCATTCAACGAGTGAAACTATGTTAGACGCTGCACTGATTGAACAATGTGCCGACCCCTCCTTGACCCCTGCCATCGTTGAAGAATTCATAGCGGCCGTAGGTGCCGAGGATCCGCTGAATGTGACCGTGCGTGCCGGATCGAAGACGTTTCTGGTTCGACAAGCGAAGTCTCCGCAAGGAGCCATGAGGCTGGTTCAGGATCATCTCGGCAAAGCCGTTGTCCGCGTCGGGATCACGCAATACCCGGTTGGCATTGGTATCACCGACAAGTCGCAGGTCACCGCGGATGTGTTCGACGCCTGCAACAACATCAAGATCGGGACCGCACTTTTTGCCCGTGTCTACAGGATCGCGACGAAGTGGTACGGCGCGCCGGTTCCGGAAGCCTTCACAGATGCCATCGAGGCGTACCAGACTGGGTATTTCGATGGGGAGTATGTGTTCATGGCGGAAGATCCTGGAGAGAGCGTTGAACTGGGAGTTCCGGACCGGTCCGTCTCCGAAGAAGGCGCGATGGAAACGGAAAGCGAAAATGCTAGGTCGGACCCAAAGAACGAACTGCGGCAACAGCTATGGGCGCAGGATCCGAATAAGGCGGATATTGGCGTCGATCTGTCTGGGATCGGGGACTTCAACAGAGAATGACCAGCCACATCGTTATTGCCGCATATCTCTGTGATGCGACGTGTCAGCCACAGCAATTGCGCGTTTGGGACGGCGACAGTTTCCTGATCAGCATGATACGCGGCTCGGAGCGCGAGCGCGTCCTTGGCCTGGACACTGCGGAGATCAAGGGAAAGTGTTCTAATGAGATCCAGATGGCAAAGAAGGCCAAACGCCGGCTCGTCGAGCTGGCGGACGGCCAGCGAATTCAGATACTCCGGAACGGCAAGAACAAGTACGGCCGGACTTTTGCTCGAGTTCTCATCAATAGCAAAAACGTTAGCCAAATTCTTATCAACAAGGGGCTTGCCCGGCCGTGGCTCGGTCACCAGTAACCGTAGTGCATATCCTTTGAGTTCTTAATGCGCCGTAGAAGCTCCATCGGATCCATGTTGATCGCCGTAATTTCCTTTTGCGTCATGTTCCGCTTTTCTGTAAGCGAAGTTTGCGCCCCACGTGGCTTCAGTTTGACGGCGTGAAGTTGTATGGCAGGAGTTCGTCGATCCGGCTTTTCGGATGGCCGTCGGCGATGGCTCGAGGGTCGTCTTGAGATAGGCGAAGGGCTCCACGCCGTTAGTTTTCGCGGTCTCGATGTGGGATGCGATGCGGCCACCTTCGTCATGGCCGGCGGAAAAGGCATTCTTCCTGTTCAATGCAATTGGCCGGATCAAATTCCCGACACTGTTGCAATCGATCTCGGCACGGCCATCGTGAAGGAAGGTCTGTAAACCGTCCCAGTGACGATGAATATAGGTGAACTTCTCGCCGAGACTTGGCGGAGACCCGGAGGCGTTGCTCTTACAACCATTGTCCGAAGGCGGCGACAGGAGGCGCGGTGCGGGTCTGTCTGGCCGAGAGCCGCTACCCGGGCGCCGTGCCTCGGATATCAGCTTCGACCCTGTAGAACTCGGCGATTCGGCGCAAGCCCTCGGCGGCGATCTCGGAGACATCGCGGTCGAACACTTCCTTCAGTTTCCGTCGTGCGTGCGCCCAGCATTGCGCCACGCGTATATTATTCGGGACCTCATGCCTGCTGATTTTATGTATGCGGGTCGCGTAAATTCTATTGAAAGAACGCTACTCTGTCTCAGCTGGAAGCAGCATGTCGAGCGGCCAACCACGGAGAAAGAAG
>NZ_JAGHRJ010000011.1 GCF_017743865.1 Labrenzia sp. R4_2 | reverse complement strand
GGCTTCCCTGCCCTTCGATATGTGGGGTCTGCGGGCGGTCAGCCTTGCTCCTGCTATGCCCGTTTCACCGCCTTGTTGTGACCATTCTGCTGGGCGCAAATCGTGACCAATCTCGACAGTGACAACATTGCTTGTAGACGGGGCGCATTCTGTCCTGACTTTGCAGTAATTTCAAAAGAAATCGACGCGCGCCAGATGGGCTGCGGCAACGGCGTCGAGATTTGATTTATGAAACTCCCGATAAAAGTTTTTTGTGTCTTCCGGCATATCCGCAGGTAGAGAAACAAAGTCTTCAAGTTGAAAGCCCGAACGCTCGTGAAGCCCTTCGAGAGCTGCAGAAGAAACCGGCACTCGCCCAACAGCATCACGCAGCTTGGTAAGGTACTCGATGTTGCCAGCGACGACTTCCGGGTCAGCTGTTTGTCCATGGGCGAGAACCACATGGTTCGCGTGCAAGTCGCGGATTTGCTTCAAGGACGCGCAGAGTTTGCGAAGATTGTCCGGCGATTGGTTCCAGACTTCCGGAATAGGATATTCGACAGCATCCACTGCAAGGCAGGTTCGCACTTCCGGTATCCAGACAGCAACGTGGTCAGGTGTATGACCCGGCGTATGTATGAGCTCGAGCGTCAAGTCGCCCCCGTGAAGAGCCATTGCATTTCCCGAGAACGTTATCGTCGGAGGGACAATCTCGACATCCTTGAAACGGGTTTCCTCCGCCTGTTTTTCTGACAGCACGTGTTTGGCCTCTGGATCCCTTAAGCGTTCGATTGCTGCGCTGTGCGCTATGATTGGTGTGCGAACATCAAGCACGGAATTGCCCCAAAAATGGTCCCAGTCCATGTGCGAGTTGATCGTAATGAGTGGGCGATCGCCTATGTGAGCAGACACAAGCTCCAATGCTCTGGCACATAAGGCGGGTGTTGCCAAAGTGTCCACGAGCACATTCAATCTCTCCGTCACGACAAAAACGCAGTCGACCTCATCACCGGCTCGAATGACAATGATCCGCTCATCGAGACCCGGGTAGGTCGCAAGCTCAAGATCTGTTGTTGTCATGACCGTATCCACCTTTCGAATTGAACAGTTTGGACGGCGTTAACCGAAGGCAGCTTGGTCTGCAAACTATACTGGTCCGCAGCTTCATCGAACCATGGAATTAGGCTTCAGGTGAAAAATCCAGAGCCCACCAACGCTTTTTGATAGGGGCACATTTATTCGTTTAGTTTCTCATTTTGGATGAAGAACGTGCGGCATACCTCAGGGGTAGTTTAAAATGCTTTACGCAACTCGGATCGAACTATTTCCTGTTCGGAACGCGAAAACTACAGGATCTGATCTCATTGTTTTCATCGAATAGATTCTATTCCAGTTGAGCAAATGAAGACTATTGACTGGATGCCACTTATTCGAATTCTATAGCTGTAAGGCTGTGCATATTGGGGGGGCAAAATGGCGATTCCAACAGATCCGCTATTCATAAATCAATGGTACTTGCGTAACACAACTGCAGGCGAATTCGATCTCAATATTGTCGATGTCTGGGACGATTATACGGGCACCGGCATTACGATCGCCGTGATTGATGATGGTGTTGAGGCCACCCACCCGGACTTGTCCGGCAATTACTCAACGATCAAAGATTATGACCTGGCAAATTCCTCTGAGACGATCACGCTCGGGCCATCTAGTCAAATCGATCTCTTTGATGGTGATTTTCACGGTACGGCAGCAGCCGGGATACTTGGCGCAACGGCCAACAATGGCATCGGCGTTGCCGGTACCGCCTATGGAAGCACGATTTTCGGCATCAAACACGGTCAGAGCATTGCCGATGCAATTAACTTGGTCTCCGGCCAGCTGTCGATTGGCGGTGTCGACCGGTCTGCCGAAGTGGTGAACATGAGCCTCGGCACCCTCGATTCAACCAACTTTTTTGATCAGCAGATTTCGTCCATCGCGGAAACCAATGCGATGGCGTTCGGCGTTCAAAACGGGCGGGACAGCAAAGGGACAATCTACGTCAAGTCGGCTGGCAATGAACGCCAGGTCGACGTTAACGGAATACCGGTTGTCACAGAAACCAATGCTGCAGCTTGGAACGCCACCATGCATTCCATTTCGGTTGCGGCCGTCCAGCGCACGGGAGCCGTTGACGATTATTCAACACCGGGATCGTCGCTGCTGGTTTCTGCATTTGGCTCCCCAAGTCCTGGCCAGATCCAGACGACGGATGTGACCGGGAGCGGCCTGAATGGTGGATACACCGACGGGTCTGACTACACGACGGACTTCAACGGGACGTCAGCGGCCGCACCACAAGTCTCTAGTGTGGTTGCTCTGATGCTGCAGGCCAATGGAAATCTCGGTTGGCGAGATGTGCAAACCATTCTTGCAAATACGGCGCGTCATGTCGGGACTGACATTGGCGGCGGTGTCTCCGGGTTTGAACGAAATGCCTGGGCCTTCAATGGTGCGGACACCTGGAACGGAGGCGGTTTTCATTTTTCTCGGGACTACGGATTTGGTCTTGTCGATGCAAAGGCTGCTGTGAGGCTGGCCGAGACATGGGGGACGGCCTCCGCCACATCACAAAATCAGGCCTCCACGAATATCGACCTTTTGAATTCCAACATCACCCTCACCGCGAACGGGTCCGTTGACTCGCTTCAAGGAACGGCGTCGACCGTGGTGGAGATCGAACATGTTCAGCTGAAGGTAAATTTCCTTCAATGGTACGACTTGAATGATCTGGAACTACGGATAGTCGGGCCTGATGGCACAACAAGCGTGGTGCTTGATAATGTCAGTGCTGAAAACGATGAAACGGACAGCAACAACAGCGGCCAGTGGGATTATTTCTACACCAACGCCTTTCGCGGCATGACCAGCGAAGGCACCTGGACGGTTCAACTGATCGATCAGGACAGCGCGGCCACCTCCCCCATCAACATCGACAATGTGGAGCTGACCTTTCACGGATCCTCGGCCAGCGACGATGATGTCTACATCGTGACAAACGAGTTTTCCGACTTTGCGGCTTTATCGAGCCACAGCACATCCTTCAACGATACGGCCGGAACCGATACACTCAATGCGGCGGCCGTCGACAGTGCAAGCATCGTGAATCTTCTTGCTGGGACAGGCACGCTAGACGGTATCGCGGTGTCACTGAGCGGTATCGAGAATGTCTTCACCGGAGATGGCAATGATCAAGTGACGGGCAATGCCCTTGCGAACGCGCTGAATTCTGGCAGAGGCAATGACACACTCAACGGCGCTGGCGGCAATGATACGCTTGATGGTGGCGCCGGAACGGATACAGCCGCCTACACCGGTGGCCAATCTGAGTATGTGATCTTCACCGGCTCTCAAGGGCAAACCGTAGTGCTTGACACCTCTGCCAATCGCGACGGCAAGGACAGCTTGAGCAACATTGAAGCATTTGACTTTGGCGGGCAGTCCGTGACCCTGGCGAATGCCCTCGTGACGCCAACAGACAGCGACAACAGCTCATTTGAGGTGTACCGGTTCTTCAACACGTCGACCGGCTCTCATTTCTTCACCACCAGCCTGGATGAACGGAACGCGGTTATCGAAAATCTGGACGCGTTCAGCTTTGAAGGAAACGCATTCGATTCAAACGTCACCCAGGCAAACGGAACCGCTGTCTTCCGCTTCTACAATCTGTCCAACGACGTGCACTTTTATACAATCAACGCAGAGGAAGCGGCCGGTTTGCGGATAAATTCCACTTTTAGAGACGAAGGGATTGCCTATTACGCCGCTGCCGACGACAGCGCCGGAGGTACTGCGCTTTTCCGTTTCTTCAACACGCAGACCGGTAGCCACTTTTATACGACCTCCGAGGCGGAGCGAGACAACATCATCGCAACCCTGGGGCAATACAACTTCGAGGGTGTCGCCTACTACGTCGACATTGCCTGACTGGTCCCTGACAAGAAGCGCGGGGATTTTCCCCGCGCTTGCAATAGAACTTGCTCGCTGTTGGTGAAGCGCGACATGATCTTCTGATGCCGCCATAGGGATCGATTCCCTATCAGCCTGATTTGCATCAGAAATTCACCCGCCCGTAACCATGAAAATACAACTTTTGTCTGATTTGGTGAATTCGGCATATTCTGCAAGTTGAAGTTGGGCCATTTCTTTTGGCTGACCTGTAGGAAATGACAATTGCCTATTTAACCGGCAGTCTTCTAAGAGCCTGAAGATGAAAGGCTCATCCCCGATACCGCCTCAAATACTTGCACAGATCAATGACAAGTCAGTCGAAGGACTTGCGCTCGCGCTTGCGTCCGATGCCGACGGAGCGGTCATGCATTTCCAATGGTGCAACAGCGCGTTTTGCAAGATCACAGGATATGACGCGGCCGAGGTTATTGGTCAGCGCGGCACGATCCTGATCGGATCCAGCATGGATCAGGGCAATCACCTGATCATCATCGAAAAGCTGATGAACTGGGAGCATTTTTCGGTCAAGGCGCTCAATAACCGGAAAAACGGCGAAAAATACTGGCAGCGGATGAGCTGGACGCCCCTCTCCGATACGTCCACCGGTGACCGTTGGTGGTTGTGTTCGCTGATCGAGCTGGAAGATCAGGCCAGCCATGAAGACACCGTCCGGCATCTGGAACGGCCGGTCTCCGGACGCGAAGCGCTGACAAGCTATGTCGAAAAAATCGGGCATCTGGAGCGAGAAAACAACCGGTTGTTTCAGCTGGCCAAGAAGGTTGCCAAAGAGGCGAAGGAAGATGCGCTGACGGGCCTTTCCAACCGGCGTCATTTCGAGGTCGAGTTCAAGTCCTGGGTATCCAGCCTGAAAGACGTCGGGTCAGACTTTGCGGTGTTTTACATCGATCTGGACCGCTTCAAATCCGTCAACGACACGTTTGGTCATGATGCCGGCGATCGCCTTCTGATATCCGTCGCCGAGATGCTTCGTAGGCTCACCAACGAGACGGACCTTGTTGCCCGCATTGGCGGGGATGAGTTTGTGGTTTTGCGTCCGCTTGGGCAAAGCGCTCTGGACATCAGCAGCCTGGCGGATGCCATTGTTCAGGAAATGCATGCGCCGTTCGTGTTTGAAGGCAAATCCACCTTCTGCAGCGCCAGTGTCGGCGTTGCGATCGCAAACGCCACAATGGATGCGCCCGAGCGGGTGGTGAACGATGCGGACACGGCCCTTTACCACGCCAAGACCAACGGCAAGGGCCGCTGGTCGTTCTTCACAAAAGAGATGCATGCCGAGGCGATTGCCGCCAAGCGCCTTGTGTCCGATCTCCTGATTGCCTGTGAAAACCGCGAATTCGTTCCATTCTTCCAGCCGCTCATCGACGCTGCGACCGGGTCCATTGCCTCGGCCGAAGTGCTTGTCAGGTGGGCGCATCCGAGAATGGGCCTCTTGCCGCCGGCTGCGTTTTTGGAAACGGCCGACAAGATGGGCATCTTGAAGCGGATCGACGAAATCGTCTTTGCAACGCTTCCCAAAAAACTGGCGCTGATTGATGGCGCCGGGGTCGACCTTCCAAGGGTCTCGATCAATGTTTCTGCCGGACGTTTGGCGGACCCGAACCTTATTCATGACATCAAACGCGTCGGCATTCCCCCCAAACGGCTCACGATCGAAATCCTGGAATCGGTGTATCTCGACCGGCTTGGCGATGTTGTGAACTGGACGCTCAGCGAATTGAAAGAGTTGGGTGTGACCATCGCGCTCGATGACTTTGGCACCGGCCATGCTTCCGTGCAGGGGCTCTTGAAAATCAATCCGTCGGTCCTGAAGATCGACCGGCAGTTCATATTGCCGATCGTGGAAGACCAGACCGCCCGCGAATTGATGGCCTCCATCATCGGCATCGGCAAGAGCCTTGGCATGAGCATTGTGGCGGAGGGCGTTGAAACGGAAGCGCATGCGCGCCTTGCCCGCGACATGGGCTGCGATCTTCTGCAAGGCTACCATTTCGGCCGGCCCATGCCCGCAACCGAGTTTCAGGATCTGTTGATTGAAACGAAGGGCCAGTTCTGGTCACCAGAGCCGGAGATTACGGGCAAGGTGTCCTGAGCGGTTAATAACGCGGCCGGCTGACCAGATCACTAGGTGCGCACGGCCGAAACTATGACTGAAGGTGTGGGCACCAGATGCCCGCCGGTCTCCGGTGTGCCTTCGTCTTGCACCCGGCGCGACAGTTCCGCTCTTATGGCGGATCGCCGGTCTTCCGGTTGCCCGCCCAAGAGGGACGCGGCGCGGACGGCCCCCTTGTCGAAGGCATCGAAGAGTTTCTCGGGAGAGGAGACAAACACCCGGCTGGGAAGCTCAAGCATCGTGATGCCGGTAAAGCCGCAGGCCGTCAAAAGGGGCTCTGCGATCTCCTTGTAGGCGAGCATATGCGCATCCGGTCCGTCCGGCAGGGTGACCGCCGGATCGCCGTGACGTCCAACGGCCTCAAAAAGCCAGTCAAAGGCACCGTTCGAACCCTTACCGCGCCAAATCGAAAAGGCAAGCCGTCCGCCGGGTTTCAAAACCCTGGCAACTTCCCGCAATCCTTTCTCCGGATCGGGAAAATGCGGCACGCCAAAGCCGATCGACATGGCATCGAAACTCTGGTCCGGGAAGGTCATGGCCATCACATCGCCTTCCACTAAGGTTGCGCCTGGTGCCGTTCTTCGGGCGAGGTCAAGCATGGCCGGCGAGAAATCAAGCGCCGTTACCACGGCCCCGCGTTTCAGGAGCTCGGCTGCAACGACACCATGTCCCGTGCACAGATCGAGGGCCGAATAACCGGGTTCTGGGGCGACCGTTTTCGCGAGCGCGTCAGCTGCCTGCCGGGTCGCAAGATCAAACCCTTCCGCATAGCCTTGCGCGATGCCCGGATCCTGCCAGCCGTCCCGCTCCATGCGTTCGAATGCGTCCGTGTTCATCATCCGCCCTCCCCCGTCCTCACTGAGCCTGCATGACGTTCTGCAGTGTTGGGCTTTCGTAAAGGAAGCTTATCGCTTTTCCAGTGGCTAAAGGCAGGAAATTTACGCCTATGACAGACGAATATTTTCACTTGTGAGATTGCGACGCGATATCAGGCGATAGCCTGAAGGAAGTCGCAAGAATAGCGTCTGGATTGTTTGGCGCCATTGTCTCTGACGCCCATGTGTTGATCTGGTATATTTGGCTTGTTGTCGAACTCGCGGAGGCTTTGCCATGGAGTGTTCCTACGAACCAGATTTCCTGGAAGCGGGTTCTGGACACCGTGTCATACTTGTTCATTCAAGCGTCGCAGGTGCGCGGCAATGGCGCGCCCTGATGGATAATCTGTCCGACAGGTTCCATCTGGTCGCCATAAATCTGTTCGGTTATGGAAAGACGAAACCTTGGCCGGAAGGCGCAACCCAATCCCTTGAAGATCAGGCACGGCTTGTTGAAGCCCTCGTCCCCGCCGACGGTAGCCGGGTGTCCATCGTTGGACATTCATTCGGTGGGAGTGTTGCCATGAAGGCGGCGGCGCTTTTGAAGGGCCGAATGCATCGGCTCGTCTTGATCGAACCAAATCCGTTTTATTTGCTTCACCTGCACGGCCGCGAAGAAGCGTATCAAGAAGCGGTGACTTTGCGCGATCTGATCAAGGCTGGCGCGGACGCCACAACCTGGTCGCGGGCCGCCGAATATTTTGCAAATTATTGGACTGGTGCCGGCAGCTGGGAGGTGATGCCTGAGGATCGAAGAGCAAAGTTTATCCAGGCACTCAGACCAAATTTTCATGAATGGGACAGCGTCATGAATGAGCAGGTCCCCCTGTCCGAGTGGGCCCGCGACTTGCCGAAGGAGACAACGGTCATATCAGCTGCCGATACAGTTCGGAGCATAGATGAGATTGTTTCGCTGATGCGGAAGCACATCCCGGACTGGACTTTTGAACAGACAGATCACGGCGGTCATATGGCAGCCCTGACACACCCAGACCTCATGAATCCGATCATTGAGAATGCGCTGAATCCGAACTGAGGTACTGCTCAGCAACCGGGCTGAAATACTCAAAGAGGGTAACCTGACCTGTCCGCTCCGGATGGACGTGTCTTCAAGTGCAGACCAAGAGCCGGTAACCGCGGGAGGCACCCCTGCCCGGTCCAGCAAGTTCTCGGAAATAACAAGGTCGCTGCCGGTGGTTTTGTCGGCCTCCTGAAGGCGGGCTGCAACGTTCACAGTGTCACCGAGAACCGTGTACTGCATCCGGCTTTTGAGCCCAAAGGCATCGGCAATGACCTGCCCGCAGTGGGTACCGATCGGCGCTCGGACGGGCGTTCTGCCGTAATGTCAAATTCTCCTGATCCCAAGGCGATAGCCATGCTCTTGCGGGGCCTTTAGACTGTGGGCGAAGGAGGCATCCTGGTGCCACGACGTTATGCCGAAATCTATCCGTCCCTGCCGCTTCTCAGCAGCGATGACATGGCGCATGTCTCGGCGGCGGCGCTGATGTCGGTGCGCTATTTCCGAGCCGAACCGGATACGATGCCGGAAGAAGTCTTTGCCGAACATCATGTGCTCCTGAACCTCTGCGAAACACCGCACCGGGTGCAGAACTGGCGCGGCGGCGAACTGCGCGATTTCACGTTTGAAAAGGACGAGATTGTCGTTACGCCCGCTGGGTTGCGGTCCGGGTGGCGATGGTTCGGCACCTCGGACGTCATCGTCGTGACCCTCGATCCGAAGAAGGTTGAGCGGTTCGCGCTGCATGAACTGGGCCTTGTCCTCACCCATCAGCAGCTCGCCGATCTGCCGCAGTTTCAGGATGCGGATCTGTGCGCCGCCGGTGTCATGCTGCGGGATGCGCTGGAAACCGATGATCTTTCGTCGGGTGTCATGTTCGAAGCGATGAGCCGGGTGTTTCTGGTCAAGCTGCTTCAAAAATACGGTCAGCAACAGGCCGAAGACCTGGCGCTGTCCGCGCGGTTTACCTCCGAGCACTACAAGCGTGTTCTCCGCTTCATCCGCGAGAGGCTGGACCAAACGATTTCCGTGGAAGAGCTTGCACAGGTCGCCGGCATGAGCGCGTCTCATTTTGCCCGTGTTTTCAAGGAAACGGTTGGCGAAACGCCGATGCAATATGTCCTCGCCTACCGGATCGAACAGGCGATCGGGATGATGCGGGATCGGAAACGGCCCCTTGGCGACATCGCAATTGCCTGCGGGTTTGCCGATCAGGCCCATTTCTCCCGATCTTTCAAACAGGTGACCGGCCAAACACCGCGCCAGTACCGCGCGGCCTAGAGCCTTAGCCCTGACGTTTGGCCGGATCCTTCAAAAACAAAGCAGGCCTGTTCAAGTAATCCGGCGGGGCCAAGCGTATCTCCAATGTCATCGGGCGAAGGCGCCCAGAACATAGATTTTGGAGAGACCGATATGACCATCCGTTCCGTGACCACCGCAGCCCTGTTGATGGCCTCCACCTCCGCCATCGCGCAGGTTGAAACCCGCACCATCACCTTTGAAAACGAAGGTGCAGTCCTTTCCGGCACGTTGTATCTGCCGGAAGAACACGACGGCACGGCCCTGCCGGCCGTGGTCGTGACCGGCGCCTGGACATCGGTTGAAGAACAGATGCCCTCCGTCTACGCCCATCAGATGGTTGCCCGCGGGTTCGCGGCCTTCACCTTTGACTTCCGCGGCTGGGGCAAATCCGGCGATTTGCCAAAGAACACCCGCTTTGTTGAGAGCCCGGAAGCAAAAACCGCCGACATTCGCGCAGCCTTTGACGTTGTGGCCACGCTGCCCGAGGTCGATGCCACGCAGATCCACGGGCTCGGCATTTGTGCTTCAGCCGGATACATGGTCGATGCGGTTTCAGGGAACGGCACAGTCAAGTCCATCGGCCTTGTGGCCCCGTGGCTGCAAAATGCGGATCTGGTCGAGGCTGTCTATGGTGGTACAGACGGTGTTGGCGAGCTGATCGAAGTCTCAAGGAATGCAGAAGCCAATGGCGGCGAGATCATTCCGGCGGCAGGCCCGGAAGGCGCCGAAGGCGTTTTGATGCCGATCGGCGGCTATTATTATGAGCAGGACCGCGGTGCGATACCGGCCTATGACAACAAGTGGAACCAGGCAGGCTGGGAAGGCTGGCTGACATATTACCCGGCTGATCACGCCGACCGTCTTACACAGCCTCTTGCAATCGTGCATTCCGAAGCTGCGGCCATTCCGCAGGGTGTGAAGGCGTTTTTGAGCGGGTTTGCAGGCGAAGCAACCTTGCAGATTCTGGAAGATGTCACCCAGTTCGACTTCTACGACAATCCGGAAGATGTGACCCGGGCGGCTGACGCGATGGCAGAGCATTTTCGCGGCTGAGGCCGGGCGGCTGCCCAAAAACACTTCACATTTTCAAGGACAAAGATCATGAAACCCACACTCCCAGCCGTTGCCGTTCTCTCTGCTCTTGCAACATCAGCGGTGGCAGACAGCAAACTCCCTCCTGCAGGTGAACCGGAGGAGGCTGCGATCCGCACGCTTGTGTCCTCGATCCCGCTTGCGGTTGACCGGGCGGCCTATGATCTCGCGGAAACTGCCTTCGCGCCGGAGTTCGTCATCGACTACACTTCGCTTTGGGGCGGCGAACCGGCGGCCATGACCCCGTCTGCGCTGATGGACGCCTGGCGCGGCATTGTTCCGGGTTTTGATGTCACCTGGCATGAACTCGGGCCGGTCTCCGTGACCGTCAACGGCGACATGGCAACGGCCACAGCCTTTGTCGATGGCCGACACTGGATCGACGGCGAACTGTGGCGGCCGGTTGGCAATTATTTCTGGGACCTGGAGCGGATCGAGGGCCAATGGCTGGTCACCCGCATGGAATTCGACATGAACCAGGAAATCGGCGACCGCGCCCTGACGGCGACCGCCATGGAACGTGCCGCCTCGCGGAACTAGGTCTCGTGTCCCTTAAAAGCGCCGCTCTTCAACGAGCGGCGTTTTTTTTGCGATGTCTGTTTTCCGACGGTACTCATTCCTTACTTGAGGAATCCAATGGCAAGTTGCGCCCAACCTTTTTCAGTTATCTACCCCACAAGTGGAAATAATCGTCTTCAATTATCAAATTATCGGATCTGAGATTAAAGACATACATGTGCGAACCTTGAAGAAGAGATATTTCTTCATTTTGGAATAAGACTTTTGTTTAACATATTTTTTTATTGACAGTGGTATCTTGATTTTGCTCTGGTTGCCACTGTATAAATTTCCAACAAAAATACGTTTCTAGGTTGAAAGTTTTAAATGTATTTTGTTGGAACGGTCTGTCTTAATTTCGGGAATAGCAAAACCAGAGTTTTTCTACCCACTTTAAATAGAAGAAGCGAAACCTAAAATCAACTCCTAGAGGTTTTAGGTCGCAATTCTATGTCAGAGTACGAGTGATAGACGGGGGCTAAAATGGGGAATTTTACAGGTACTGATAACAGCGATCGTTTTGCGAATACAGCTGAGAACGATAGCTTTGATGGTGGAAGTGGTTTCGACCGGCTCTATTACCGCGAAATTAGTCGAGATGATTTTGTAAACACTGGTCCGGTAGCCACGCCGACCGTTGGCATTTCAGTGGATTTTAACGCGGGAACAGTCACTGATACGAATGGCCAATCCGATACATTCACAAACATTGAAGTTATTTTCGGCACACAGTTTGCCGACAGTTTCGTGACTGGAAACGGCTCAAATACATCGGACAACAATATTGTTGGATATGAAGGTAACGACACCATCGATCTCAGCAATATGACCTCGTTCGATTTTTTCACAAACCTCGAATACGGCTCCGAAGATGGAACCAATGGTATTGTTGTAAACCTGCCGAACGGGACAATCACCGATACATATGGTGACACTGATACAATAATCCTTCCGACGACCCTTACTGACACCGACTTTGGCATAACGGGGACCTCCCAAGCCGACACTTTTGTCGGGCATGATGGCCAGACTTTGTTTTATGGGTCTGACGGAGCTGACAGCTATGATGGTGGCGGCGGCTTCGACTCTTTGAGTTTCCGGGAAGAGGTTCGGAATAATGGTGGCACTAACGGTGTTGTCGTAAATTTGGCCCAAGGCACTGCCGTCGATTCATTTGGAAACTCAGAAACCGTCGTAAACATCGAAAGCGTAAGAGGTACTTCATTTGCCGACAATTTTACTGGCGACGACAGCTCCGAACAATTTGCTGGGTTGGCTGGAAATGATGTGATTGACGGTGGCAGTGGAAATGATGAGGTTCGGTACGATCGTGATGCGCGCGACGGGGGCACAGCTGGGGTAACCGTCAACCTGACGACCGGTGTAGCAACAGATGGATTTGGTGACACCGATACTTTGAATAATATCGAACGTGTCCGGGGCACAAATTCGAATGATATCATCACCGGAAATGCGTCTGATAACAGGTTGCGTGGTAAGGACGGTGATGACCAGCTCAATGGCGAAGGCGGCAACGATCAATTTCAGGAGCTAACAGGCTCGGACACAATTAATGGTGGGACTGGTGTCGATACTGCGAGTTTCAGCGGAAACCGTGCCGATTTTACTGTGACATTCACAAGTGCGAATACAGCCACTGTCACGAACGGCTCAAACACAACAAGCCTTACCGATGTCGAGTTGCTGAGTTTCAACGATGAAACAGTGGACTTCCGTAATGGGATAACCAGCACACAGTCAGAACTCTACAGGTTTTTCAACACAGAAACCGGTGCTCATTTCTTTACGGCCTCAACTGAAGAGCGTGACAACGTTGTCGACAATCTTTCACAATTCCAGTTTGAGGGGAATGCTTTTGGCTCCAACGCGACGGCGGACAATGGTGGCACAGCCGTCTATCGGTTCTTCAATACACAGACCGGCACCCATTTCTACACCGCCTCAGAGGAGGAGCGTCAAAACGTTTTGACCAATTTGCCGCAATTCAATGATGAGGGCATCGCTTACTATGCGTACTCGGCCAGCAATGGTTCGAACATAGAGTTGTTCCGCTTCTTCAATACCGAAACTGGGACTCACTTCTACACCACCAGCGCTGCTGAGCGAGACAACATCATAAACACACTTGGGCAGTACAATTTCGAAGGCGTGGCATACTACGTAGATATCGCTTGACCGATTGGACCGCATTCTACATTGCGTGAATTGATGATTGAGGCCGGGCTATCCCGGCCTCAATTGTATTTAAGAGGAGCGCCTATAAGTAAGTGTCATCGTTGTCCTGAATTTTGGGCAACTTTGTTGATACTCATGACAGACTAATGCACAGGAGTTTCTCTACCCGCGTTTTTCTATCTTCAATGGCACGTTGAGGCCTATCTTTTTGCGGCCCATGACGACGGAGGTGCGGAAACGGCGGACATTGGCATTTTGGAAGAACAGCCGATGGGTCAGTGCTTCGAATTCGGCCATGTCCTTGGCAATGCAGATCAGGCAGAAATCGGCTTCGCCGGTGACGTAGTAGCATTGCTGGACTTGCGGCTCCTGCCGCGCGCGCTTGACGAAATCATCGATCTGGTCGAGCCGCTCGCGCTCCAGTTCTACCATGATGATGAAGGTCATGGCCTGGCCGAGTTTTAACCCGTCCAGAAGCGCCACCTCGCGCAGGATAAAGCCCCCTTCCCTCAAGGCCTTCAACCGTCGCTGCACCGAGGCAATCGAGACACCGCTCACGTGCGCCAGCTGTTCGAGGCCGGTACGGGCGTTGTCCTGCAAGGCGTTGAGGATCGAAATGTCCACCTGATCGAGCTTCATGGCGTCTCTTGTGGTCTGAATGCGGGAATATTTCTCATGATACGCTAATCCTGTGAGGCGTTTCTATCAAGCAGATCAGGTATTTTTGACGGATGCAGACTTTATCGACCCGACTTGACCATAAACGCGCGGCGAGCCTGATGCCCCTTTGGGCCGACCCGGCTCCGACCCCTCTTCTGAAGCGGACCTATGCCCCGTGGACTGTGCTTATCAAGGACGAAACCGCACGCATGGGGCTCGGGGCGTTCAAGGCGCTTGGCGGGATCTATGCCGTCGCCAACCTGTGCCTTGGGTCTGATGCCGCAGGCGATGTGTCCCTTGAGACGATCCGGGCGGCGGCGAAGGGAAAAACGTTTGTTTGCGCAAGCGCCGGCAATCACGGCATGGCTGTTGCCAGAGGCGCGAAGATATTTGGCGCGGCCGCGCGCATCCATTTGTCAGATACGGTGCCTGAGAGTTTCGTAGCCCGGCTGGAAGCGGAAGGCGCGACGGTCATCCGCTCCGGTGCGACCTATGAGGAGAGCATTGAAGCGGCGATCGAAGACGCGGATTCGCATGGATTTATCCATCTCGCCGATGGGTCCTGGCCCGGATACACCGAACCGCCGCGGCTGGTGATGGAGGGCTATACGGTTCTTGCGGAAGAAATGCGGGCCGTCTTTGAAGTGAGTGGTGACTGGCCGACCCATGTTTTTTTGCAGGCAGGGGTAGGCGGCATGGCTGCGGCCGTTGCCCAGATGATCCGGAAAAACTGGGCCGTGCAGCCGGAGATCATCGTCGTCGAACCGGAGGCTGCCCCGTGCCTCGATGAAGCCGTCACGGCCGGGCGGGTGGTTGACGTGATCGGGCCGATTTCAAACATGGGCCGTCTTGACTGCAAGACCGCGTCGATGCTGGCGTTTGAGATCCTTCAAGAGACAGCCGACACTTATATCCAGATTTCTGATGAAGAAGCGCAAACGGCTGCCGATGTTCTTGCAAAGCTAGATGTTCCGAAAACAACACCCTCCGGCGCGGCGGGATTTGCAGCCCTTCGGCAAATGGCCCTGCCGGTTTCGGCAAGACCGCTGATCGTGGTCTCGGAAGGGGCTGTGACCTAAGCGTTAGGACGCTGATTGCTAGAGCAATTTAAAGCCGTGCAGCTTGTAAAAAAGAAGCGCGGATTTGGCGAAGAGCTTGATGTGCGTCAGCCCCTTGCGCGCCGCGTGGCCGCCTTCGTGGACGATCCGCACTGCTGGCACATAAGCGATCCGGGTGATTTTTCCGGCTCGCAGGGCGAGATCGAAATCCTCAAAATAAAGAAAGAAGCGCTTGTCGAATCCGCCAAGCTGCCGGTAAATCTCGCCCCGGAACAGCATAAAACATCCGCTGACGATCGGCGGGTCCCAGAAAACGTCTTCGCCTGTTTCTTCGCTCATTTCATATCGGGCAAGCCGGGCTGAGAAGAGATTTTTTAGGAAAACAGGCGCAAAGCCGCGCAAGAGAAGATCGAACAGCGCCGGGTAACGCTTGCACAGGAATTGCCGCGTGCCGTCCGGCCAGCAGGCATGTGGTGTGATCAGGCCGCAGTCCGTATGCTCCTCCAGGAACTTCAATCCGTGCGTCAAAGCGTCTTCGGCCATTTCGATGTCCGGATTAAGCACGAGATGAAACGTGCCAGTTTCGTGGAGCACCAGATTGTGTGCGCGGCCGAAGCCGATATTGCCGTGCCCTTGCCAGAGATCAAACGCGATCCCGTTGAGATTTGCTCCCAGCAGCGGCGCTATCCCGTCCGTGTCACAGTTCTGGATAATGAAGATCTTGCAGCGGGAGGCACCCAATAGGGTCAGCGCCTTGGAAAGGCTTTGAAGCGTGGCTGCGAGAACCTTCAGATCGGGCCGGTAAATGACCAGGGAGACTGTCAGCAGCGGTTTGTTTCCGCCTGCCGGATCCAGCGCTCCGCCCTCCCTTGTCATTCAGACCCGGCCCATCCGGCCGCGGACACCATCCCAAATGCCGGACAGCATCATGCGCGAATGGGTCCAGCGTTTGGGTGCGGCAAGCGTGAAGAACACGAGCCGGTACGCCATGCGGAACAAAAGGATCGGCGTCCAGATATGCGGCAGCCAGGATTGGCGGATCAGCCAGACCGCATTGCGCTGCTGGTAATAATGCCGGACCGCGCTGTGCACCGGAACGCGCCGCCATAGGAACTGGATATGATCGTCGCCGAGCGCGTGTTCCATGTGGGCGTCGAACACGCCGTAACTGATGTAGCCCATTTCGCGCGCCCGCAAACCCCACTCGATGTCGACATAATCGATGAAAAGCTCATCGACCATATCGCCGACCTGGTCGAACACTGTCATCGGCGTCAGGCTACCCGACGCAATCAGGTAGTCCGTTTCGACGATCGTTTCCTTGCCCGTGTTGACGCGGTGTTTCAGCCGCAGCCCCTTGCGGTAGGGAAAGCAGCCGGTATCGCCTTTGCGCGGATCGATGTAATTCGCGCCGACCGCCGCAACGGTCTTGCCGTCCGTACGCAGCTTCAGTTCCGCCGCGATCAGCTTGGCGACCATGTCCGGGGCCGGCAGGCTGTCCTGATCGAGCAGCAGTACCGAATCCGCACCGCGTTCGCGGGCCATTGCGATCCCGACATTTTGTGCATGAGCAATGCCGAAATTGTCGCCGAGAAGTTTGAGCGTTGCGTTGAAGTTGGTTGCCAGTGCGCTCAGATCGGTGGCCGAGCCGTTGTCGACAATCACCAGATCGTTCACCTGCGGGGCAATCCGTTCCAGCATGGCTGTGAGGGGGCCAATTTCCGGCTGGTATGTCACAACAACACCGCATACCCGGGACAGGGCCCCGGGCACAGGAGACGTCTCAGTCATGAAATCAGGCCATGCCGTAATCTAGAAAATCTTGATAGCTGCCGATAGTAGATATCACGTGGCCTTCGTCTGTCACCCAGCTGCGGGCGTAGGTGAGGCTCGACGCATCACCAATGACAGACATATCGATAATTACAAGCTCTGTCTGGAAATGCACGATTTCCACTTGTTCGGAGTTATGAATAAAGCTTGTGATGAAACTGTTCACCCGGGTATCGTAGTCGCCGATCAACGCACCGACTACAGAAACGGCTGGTGTCTCCGGCAGGGAAGGTGTTTCCGCCAGAGGTGGTGTTTCCGCCAGAGGTGGTGTTTCCGCCAGAGGTGGTGTTTCCGCCAGAGGTGGTGTTTCCGCCAGAGGTGGTGTTTCCCGCAAAGATGGCGATTCTACTCCGGTGACCGGTTCAAGATCCGGAGTGCCAATCCCAAGATCCGGATCCGCATCCGTGACGGGATCCCTCAAGCCCGGGTTTAGTCCGGAGACCGCCGCAAAATCTTTATCTGGATCCGGCAAATCGGAAACGGCGCTTGTCGTGATGTCCAGTTGTCCAAGGATTTCCTCAAAGCCGTCCACGGTGAGCGTGCTGATCGCCATCGCCGATGTGAATGCAGAACCGGAGCTCAGTGTATCCAGAACCTCAGCGGCCAAAAGCTTCTCATCCGCCGTAGTTTCGGAACTGGCTTGCTGCTTCTCCTCGCTTTTGCTGGCGGCAGGAGCCGGAGTTTCCTCGGCAGTTTTCTTCACAGGTGCCGGTGATTTCGGCGCAGCCTCGGACTGTGCTTCCGCGGCATGGCCTGCGGATTGGTGCTTGCCGACTGGTTCAGCTTGAACATATGCCGTTTCAGTCGCATCTCCAGCCAAAATGTCCGTTTGATGCGCGTTCGCGGCGGACATCTGAGTGTTCAGATCCGCCAGATGCAGCTGATAATCGACAATCTCGGCGGTTTTCATGTCCAACTCGCCGCTGAGATCTGCGAGGGCCACCGGCCCGGCTTCGGCCGAGGCGCTGATTTCAACGTTATGCTGATCGCCGTTAAGCCGGACGGTCTCAATCCCAGTTTCTGCCAGTTGGCGGAGAGCTGAATGCAGGCCAGCAATCGAAAATCCGGTTTCGCCTTCAGTTTCAACAATCTCGGATTTGTTCTGGCCGTAGAACCCGAAGCTGAACGCGATGATAGCAAGGCTCGCGGAAACGGCCTGCGCGGCCGGAGAAGCGGACGCGATCATTGCGCTAAAGCTTGAGACCAGGCGGTCGGAGCCGGAACGGTCGGTATCGGCAAAGCTAACGGCTGTCGGTGCGGCCGGATTGGCAGCCGCGGTCTTGGCCGGTGCAAGATCCGGTGCATTTCCATCGATATCCGGGGTTTTAATGTCCGCCCCTGCCGAACCGCCTTGATCCAGTGTCAAAAGCTTGTCGACCGGGAGAATCAAGTCCTCGGCAAGATCGCTGGCCGCTTCTGTTGCGCTGGCAATGTCGTCGGAGGCGAGATAGAGCGTCCAGATCAGTGCAGCGAGCAGGATAGACGGATGAAGGTGCACGTTTTTTTCGCGCAGCATCTTCGGACGGAAGCTCACGACATTGCTCTCATCATCGTCCGCACGCAAGGCTGCGAGCTGTTTGACGAACGTATCGATCAGTGCTGCGAAGTCCGGACCCTCCAGCAGGCCGGAGAGGCCCGGGCTGTCGAGAAGATAGCGCCCATCGGCGCGTGCCAGATGAACGAAAACATCGCCGTCCTCGCGGCAGAAAACAAACCAAGGATCGTTTTCGTCAGTGACGCCCCGTCCGGTTGACAACTTGATGCCCGCTTGGACCAGCAGCGACTCGACGCGGTAAAGATCGGCCAGCTCTTGGTTCGTCCAGTCGCCTTCGGGGAGCGCGTCGCCTGTCTCCGGGGAGCTAACTACAACCGTGCCATCGAGCGTGCTGCTGATCTGCGGCACAGGAAGCACTCGCCCGTCTTGCGCCAGGTGTTGGCCCTCAAAATTTAGACGCGACGTGTCGACGGTTGTTGAGTGGGTTTTGCCCGGAAAGGCAATGATTTCGACCATATGGTTGTCTCTATCCATAATTTCGGCGGCACCCTACCGTTTCGGGACCTTTTTCGTCCAGAGGAAATTCCCTCTCACAGGACTTTGACGGAACAATATCGACATAAATATCACAATTGCGCTGGATTTTGTACACCTTTTCCTGTACACAGGACTGTAATAGAGCAATTTAACCCCTTGGCAGGGCCAACGATCATGCAGTTCCAGACAAGTGCAAAAACAACAGACGACAAACGGCAGGAGCTGCGTTTGCAGGCGGGCGTATGGCTTAAGACGGCCCGCGAAGAGGCCGGATTGTCCCAGCGGGAGCTCGCCGGTAAAATGGGCGCGCTGTATTATACGTTCATCTCTCAGATCGAGAGCGGCAAGGGCCGCCTGCCGGCTGACCGTTATGCGGTTTATGCAGATGCTTTGGGGGTCGACAGCCGGGAGTTTGCGATCAAGATGCTCGAGTTTTACGAGCCGACTACGCATCAACTTATTTTTAACCAAGTTAAAGCCAGCTAGTTGCTGCGGACAAATCGGGCCGAGAAACTTGACCGAAGGGGTTGCGAATAGAAGTCCATGCAGCTAGTGATGGCAGGAATTACGAAGACTCTGGATTCGTTGTGGGCTCAAGCGAACAAACTGCGTCGGATCTGACATCACTGGATCAAGCAGGATGATTAAAAACCTTTCACCTTTCAAAGAGAAATGTTAATTTTATAGCCAATTATCCATAGCGCTCGGACATCATGTCCTCGCGGGAAGTGTCAAAAAACTAACAAGCTTTGAAAGTGAATTGGGTCCGGTTCGGTCCCGGTTGAAAGTGTCTCTGCGGTAATTTTGCAACGGTGATGCTGAATTTGGTAAGTGCTTCTAAATATTACCAAATCCCTCTCTAAAAATTTGACTTTCCCCCCAAAAAAATGCTTGTCACACACCCGGTACAGTGATAGCTGTACAGCGTTCGCTGGGCGGTTCGATTTGGCCATCCGGTGAATCGCGGTGGTCGGGATTGATCACCCGACGTACCAAGACGTGACGTCACAATGTTAAGATCTTAGGAGAAATGAGCTATGTCTCTTTCATTTGATGCAACCTTTTACCAGACGCAACGTCCGGACGTGTTTGACGCGTTCGTTGCAACTGGTGGTCAAACTGGCCTGACCTGGGCTCAGTTCGCTGAAACTCATTACGACACTTTTGGTCGTTTCGAAGGGTCGGACCCGAACGCTTCGTTCGACACGTCCTTCTACCTCAGCACTTACACAGACGTTGCTGCTGCTGGTGTGAACCCGTTCACGCACTTCTTGAACTTTGGTTCTTTGGAAAATCGCGTACCGTACGATGGCTTCCCAAACCAAGGTAATGGCTTTGACCCGGCGGCATACGCAGCCGCCAATGCTGATCTCGCTGCGGCTGGCATAACATCGGATGCGGCTCTGTATCAGCACTTCGTGACTTACGGCCAGTTCGAAAGCCGTCCCGGCGCGCCGACGGTTACGCCTCCAGGCTCCGGCACCACAGGTGAAACATATGTTCTGACGACCGCCCCGGACGCTTTCACCGGTACGCCTAAAGACGATACCTTTGTGGCGACGCAAGCTACTCTGGGCTCCGCTGATACACTTGATGGCGCTGGTGGCAATGACGTACTCAACTACGCTTCTTCCGGCGGCGCTGCGGTCAACCAGGCTGGCTTCGCGTCGAAGGGCATTGAGACGATCAATGTCACGTCCGACGCTGGCGGCGCGTTGACTTCCGGTACGACTTTCGATGTCACCGGAACGACCGACGTTACCACGATCAACAACAACAACTCTTCCACGGATCTGACCTTTGTCGGTGGTGGAGCGATCACCACGCTTGGTCTCATCTCCGTTGGTGGTGTTGGTGCGGCTTCCACAGTCGATGCGACCCCGGATACGACCGTTGTTTACGACGCGGCGGTGGTTGCAGGAGCATCTGATGCGCAGACCGTTAATCTGAATGGTAACAAGAACGTTGATGGCACCGCAGTTGGTGATGTCACCGTAAATGGCATCGAAACGATTAATGCTGCAACAAATGGTTCTGCATCTTTGATCAACGGCTTCATCTCCGGTTCTCTCGGCAGCGTTGTCGTGACCGGCGATCAGAACCTGACGCTTGGCGCTCAAAATTTTGCTGCGAACGCAAGCACACTGGATGCCTCAGCTTTCACTGGGAACCTGAACGCGAACTTGACCAACTCTGCTGCTGTTGGTGTGACCGCAACTGGTGGTACAGGCGATGACACTGTTTCCTTCCAGACTGGTGGCTTCACTACCGGTGACAGTTTTGATGGCGGCGCCGGCAACGACACGATCGGCCTCGACGCTGCTACCGCAAGCGGTGCCACCATCACTGGTACCGTCAAGAACGTTGAAAACCTCAATGTGACCACGATAACGGGTGGTGGCACCAATTTGTTCGACATGGACAACTTCGGTGGCGTGACCAACGTCAACTTCGATGCCGGCCTTGGTGCGGCAACAACGGTTGATGACGCGGTTACCGGTCTCACGGTTGGTGTCGATGTTGGTGCTATTGCACAGAACCTGACCGTCGACCTCAAAACCGACGACAGCTCTGACGAGCTGACGGTTGCGATTGATGAAGTCGGTACGGCTGACGCACTCGGTACTGTCAACATCGACGACGCGGAAACGGCTACCGTTTCTGTCGATGACGACACGGCTGTAAACGGCACGGGCACCGTGACGATCACAAACCTGTCCATCGTTGATGCCGCGACCTTGAACCTGTCTGGCAATGCCAACCTGACCATTGGCGGGTTCACTGGTCCGGCTACAAACGCACTTGCAACAGTTGATGCAAGCGGTATGACCGGCAATCTGAATGTTACAGGTTTGGGCGGTATTCTGAACGGTACAGCTTCAACTGTTACTCTCGGCTCCGGCAACGATACGATTACCGGAGGTATGGGTCTCGGCTCTGACAAGCTGACAACTGGCGATGGTAAGGACACCATTACCTACACTGCGTTTGCGCAGTCTGCAGGTACCAAGGTGGACACAATCACCGACTTTGCGCAAGGTTCCGACGTATTGAACCTTCAGGGTCTTGTCGGTAATGCGACTGGTGCGCCAGGTGGTATCGCACCGGCTACAGGTATCTTGATCAACAACCAGTTTGTCGGTAACTTCGCAAACTTCGGTTCTGCGCAAGGTGCAGTTACGGCAGCGTCCGGTACGCAGCAGGCAGTCTTCCAGCAAGATACCAACACTTTGTGGGTTGATAGCAACGACGACGGTACCCTGAACGCGAATGACCTGCAGATCGTTCTGTCCGGCATCACCGATTTGACTGTTGCAGACCTCGGCCTGACTGGTGGAGTGACCTTTACAGCGAAAGTCAATTCCTTCAACACTGGTCTTACGACAGACAGCAACGAAGGGTTGGCTCTTACAAACGCAAACGACGTTATCAACGCAACTGTTGCCCAGATCCCCGGTTCTGCGATAAATGGCCTTCTGGGTACGGACACAATGAACATTAGCGGTACTGCTGCCGCTGGTGAAATTGCTAACCTTACCGGGGCATTCACAAATGTTCAGACTGTGAACATTGACAGCTCTGTTGAAGGCGTCAACGTGTCGTCGGCTGATGTGGTTGCTGGTCAGCTCACCACAATTGGCGGTGCTGCAGGTACATTCCAGACCTTGACCACCACTGGCGCTACTCTAGATGTTGCAAATATTGCTAACATTGAAACGTTGCTGTTCAGCGGTGCTGGTACAAACCGGATCGACGAAGACAACTTTGCAAGCTTCTCCACCTTTACCGGTTCGGCTGGTGCAGATGCACTCTCCTTGCTTGGTAACGCCGCAACAGACGATTTTGACTTCTCCGGGAAAACCGTTTCGCTTATCGAAACCATCGATATCCAAACGGCGGATGACGTCACCTTCGATGCTGTGGATCTGGCCAACGTTACGGCTATTACCAACGTGGGCGGTTCGACCCCGAACGCTGATCTGTTTTTCAACAATACCACAAACATCGACGGTATTGCGATTACAGACACTGCGGTTGACTCCGCGAGCTTCGGCGCAAACACGTTGACCATCGATAACGATGGTGTAGCGGATGATATCACAGCCATTGAAACCTTCATTGGTACAGCCGGTTCGACACTTGTCCTCGCAGACGATGCCAATGCCGCCTTTGGTAATAGTCAAATCAGCGGCGTAACCAATCTGAATGCTGCGGCTTTGGTTACAAGCCGGTCTTTGACTGTCGGTACAGGTGCAAACGGCCTGAATGTGACGACTGGTGCGATCGGCGCCGGTAATGACATCAATGTCTCCAGTGGTTCGAACATCACGCTTGCGATGGGGGCCGAAAACGCAGCTGCTTCGCTCGATACCACCGGCACAGGTAATGTAACGGTAACTGGTTTTGTTGGTAACGATATCGACAATGCCGGATCTGGTGCTCTCGATGTTACCATCGGTGCCCTCGGCGGTGCTGTTGATATTCAAGCAGCCACAACGGCGGCTTCGACGACCATTAACGCAGCGGCAATGGCCGATAACGAAGTGTTGACCGTTTCGGACAACGGTAATGCAACTGTGAACAATGTATCCGATAGTGATGTTACTGGTACTGGTTCTGGCAACGTAACCGTCAACACTACTGTTACCGGAGTTGTTACCAACGCTATCAACTTGGCCGGTGGTAATGACCAGGTGAACGTTACTTCGGTGGCCGCTGGCGCTACTACGGCTGTTGATACCGGTGCCGGTACAGACCAGATCACGGTTACTTCAACTGCTGGAGCAACAGTAAACCTGACTGGTGGAGCTGGAGCTGATCAGATCAACATCACGAACAGTGCCGGTAACGACACAGTTGATGTCACGACTAACACCGACAGCTTGGTAACGGGCTTTGATGTGGTGACTGGCTTCACCACGGCAACCGACGCGATCGACAGTACAACTGCTAACGCCGGTAATGCCTTCAACAACCTAAACATCGCGTCGGCAGACACTGTCAACTTGGCAGCTGCGATCACGACAGCGATTGCGACGGATGTTGCTGGTACTGCTACCAACTATGACGCAAATGGTGATGCCTACCTCATTAACATTGCGGCAGGTACTGCGGCCGGTGTCTATGTTGTGGTAAACGAAGGCGCTACGAATAGCGCGTTCACTGCAGCGGAAGATGTTGTTGTGCAGCTGGTAAATACCGTTGGTGTTTTCACCGGTGCGGACATCATCTAAACGAATGTAGCCTCGCTCTAGTGCGATATAAAAAAAAGGTCGGCCTCCGGGCCGACCTTTGCACGTTATGACGGATGTGCTTATTAGTGTTTCGCATAAACAATACGCACCCTATTAATTTTGACAGTATATAAAATTTGTAACTAACTAGGAACGGTGAGGTCTAATGTCACAGAAATGGTCGCACGGTTATTTTACGGAAATTGAGTATACGCGCGGCATTTATCGAGAAATGACACCGGTGGCGATGCGCCATGCGCTTCTGGTATGTGGTCAGGTTGCCCCACACCCGGACCAGTTCCGTTTCGCCGAACTTGGATGTGGTCACGGGCTGACCAGCCTTGCGGTCGCTGCACTGCATCCGGATTGTGAAGTTGTTGCCATCGATATCAATCCGGGACAGATCGCCGGAGCGCGGGCCCTTGCGGATGCTGCTGGACTGACTAATATCCGCTTTGAGGAATGGTCTTTTGCAGATCTCCTGAATTCCGATATCGGCCAATTCGATTATATCACCGCCCATGGAATTCTCTCTTGGGTCGGAACCGAACAACATCGCGAAATTTCGGAGATTTTTGCCCACAAACTCGTCCCGGGTGGCATCGGCTATGTCAGCTATAATGCACTGCCGGGATGGGCACCAATGCTGCCGATCCGCCGTGTTATGCAGGAACACGCCAAACGATCCAGTCGGCCGGCGATCGAGCGCGTTAGAGAAGCCACAGATTTCGTCCTCCGGCTGCAAAATGCCAATGCGGCGGTGTTTGCCGCAACGCCGACGTTGAAGGATCGGCTTGATAAAATGGGTTCCCTGGCACCAGCTTATTTGGCCCACGAATACCTCAATGAGCATTGGATTCCGTTTGCCTTTCCAGAAGTCGTCGATATGCTCGCCACAGCAAAATTGACATTTGCTGGATCTGCATCGCCCTCCGAACATTTTGATATTACTACGATCGTTCCTGCCGCTCGAGAAATCATGAAGGATTTAGAGGACCCGATATTCTATGAAACAGTTCGGGACATGTTCATCAATCAGGCCTTTCGCAAGGACCTGTTTGTAAAAGGCGCCCGCCGTGCTACTGTGGTCGACCAGAATAGGCAATTTGGTGAGTTGCGATTCGTAGCTCAACAGTCACCGGATACAAAACCGTCCAAATACGCTTCTCCATTGGGAAACATTGATTTGAAACCGGAAATCTACGATCCTTTGGCAGATATACTCGCCGAGAAACCAATTAGTGTTTCTGAGTTGCGCGAGCGAAAAGAGATGAAGGGTCTTCCCGTTGCGCAACTTGGTCAGGCTTTGAGCATACTCGTAGGACAGGGATATGCAGCGCCTTGTCTGAGTGCAAATGCGACGGAAAGGGCCGCGTCAAATGCGACTGCTGTTAATCAAGTTTTGCTCGATAGAGCTCGTTCTACACCCGATATTGGCTTTCTAATGTCGCCGATCATTGGGTCTGGTATACCTGTAGACTCTATTGAACAACTGTTTATCCTTCATGATGGAACAGTAAATACGCGGGTGCGGGCAACCTTGGGGGATTTGGTGGCTAGCGGACGTTCGCTCCAAAAAGACGGAAAGGTCGTGAAAGATCGCGCTGAGATGGAAATACAGCTTCGGACAATGGCAGAAAGGTTCGATTCTCATAGACGACCAGTATTAAAAAATCTGGGTGTGCTATGAGTTGAGTACAATTTTTGTATGCGGGTTTTGAGGGTGACCAAAAATAAATATGTCACGCTTAACTAGATTGACGACAGAGTATTCCCGACATGAAGACCGTTTGTCTCTGACCGGGCAGGACAGCACCGGCAACGTCTACAAGCTTTGGATTACCCGGCGTTTGGCTGATCGGCTCTTTGCCAACCTCATAGGCGTGTTAGCCAAGGGGACCTCTGGCAGAGATGGGGCCGATCTCTTTCAGAGTTTCGCGCAGGAACAGGCCGTCCAGGCGATTGAACCCCAGGAGAAGATCGCCACGTCTATAGGACCGGATGCGCCGGCTTTTTGTCTGGTCGATAATGTCGACATGACTCCCACCGATGCCGGTTTGCTTCTTGTCTTCAAACAGGACAGCGAACCGGCTGCATCGATTGGCTTTACCAGCGCAGAGTTACGCCAGTGGCTTTTTATTTGCCGCAATGCTTACAAAACTGCCGATTGGCCGATGGTGATTTGGCCGCACTGGATCGACGGCGACGGAGCATTGCCCACAGCGGCTGGCAATGCGGCAGTCCACTAACGTGGTTGGTCGAACGGTGATCATATTCGGGACGATTCAGGATCGGTTTGGTTTGGGAGAGGTTCTGGACGATAGGCATTAACAATTGATCTTTCGGTCAAGGCGCTTTAAACGGTATTCTCCTTCTAGCGCGGCCATCCGATTGCTAAGAAAATACGTGATATTCAAATAAGGGAAAAAAGCATGAGCGAACCACAAGGCAAGATAACGATCGATGGCAAAGAATACGCTGTCTCTGACCTGCCGCAGGATGCGTTGAATCAACTGTCTTCCATGACCGTGGTCGACCGCAAAATTGGCGAGTTGCAACAGCAGATCGCGATTTATCAGACCGCGCGCAACGCCTACGCCCAGGCCCTCGCCGCAGCCCTGCCGAAAGACTAAATTTTTTGCTTTCATGAAGCATGGAAAAACCCCTCCCTTGTGGAGGGGTTTTCTTTCTTGCTCCGAACGCTCGGTCTGTCACTTGCCACACAGGCCGAAAAAACTGTTTTTGGTGTTTCCGTGAAAGATGCTCGAGGTCGCCAGACTGCCAACCCCAAAGAAGCCATTGTGCGGTGCCTCAGGACAACAAGCGTATTAAAAAGCAAGTTTTCCAAACAAGTTGCCGTCAGCCCTTAACGTCTTGAAAGCGCACAAAAGCCGCTCTGACCTAACCCGCTTCTTGTCCCGAAGACCTGCCATTCGAATCAACGCCGGGTCGCCTTGGACTGGACCTGCGCCTCAAGCGGCCTACCCTTTGAGGTACGTACTTTTTGGATCATGACATCAGTCGAACAGGGAGGGGCTGCGCACGGATGAGGCTGTTGCAGGCTTTCAAAATGGTGATCTGTGTGTGCGCCTCCCTCGCCTCTCCCATGGGGATGGCCGATGACACCAGCGATCCTTATGTGGTTGCGGTCAACCATGCGCCGCCGTACCGGATCATTCGGGCGGATGACGGACGTGCCGCCTATTCGGGTATCTATATCGATATTGCCACGGCCTGGGCGGAGCGGGCCGGCCTGAAGCTGAAGTTTGTGGAGGTGCCATTTTCCCGGGCGCTTGCCATGATGGAAGCCGGGACAGCCGACATCATGCTGGGGCCGAACAGAACACCGGAGCGGGAGACCTATATGATCTATCTGCCCACCCCGATTGACGAAGAACCTAAGATCTTCGTGGTGGCAGACCCGGCCAAGACCGTGCGCACCTATGCTGATCTGTCAGGCCGGACCATCGGTGTCCTCGACAATTCCGTTTATTTCGACCAGTTCGATGCCGATGATGCACTTACGAAGGTTCCAGCCACTGACTACGATACGGTGTTCAAGATGCTCTCCGCCGACCGGTTTTGTGTCGCCATCGGGCCGGAACGGCTTGCGCGCTACAAGATGCGCGCGCATCCGGACTTGAGCGTGTCTCCCTACCGGGTCGCCGGCCGACCATCCTATTTTGCTGTTTCCCGAAAATCAGATCTGGCCAACGAACTTGACCGTCTGGACATGCATTTGCGCAGCCTTGTCGAGAGCGGAGCAATTGATACGGTCCTGTCTGACTATCAATAACGCGGCGATGCTTCACTCGGGATCGGTCAGTTTATCGATCCATTTGAACTCATCAGTCTGCTCATCCTCGGACGGCTGGCGCCTCTGATCATCGGCGAAAGCGCTCCAATCCGTGTGGCCGGCAAACTTGCGTCGTCCGGTGTCCGCATCCAGCACCCATCTTTCAAGACGGTCACCATCTGCGATGTAAAGGTCGGTGAGACGGGAGGTTGAGGCCCCGGCCTCAAAGGCTTTGCGATCAAGCTCGGCTTCTCTATTGTTGGCCGTCACGGCCTGGTAGAGCCCCACCATCGCGACAATGACCAGCACTAACCCGGCGGAAATTACAAGGGCGGTCACGCTCCAAAGTTTCTGCCTGCTGTGTTTTGGAATGTAATGAACAACCATCGCCCGCCTCATACTCTGCCTTGAGGCTACAAGCTCAAAAGTCCGCGTCACAAGTTGGGGACACCGCGATCGGTATAATTGGCAATCCCCAAAGGCTATAGAAACCAATTGTTTACCAAGGTTTGGGCAGTGGGTCTCGTTAGGTCAGTAGCCCTTGAAGGAGGTTGGGGTCACTCGTCCAGCTCGGGTCAGAAGCATGCGCTAGGGTAGCGTAGATCCGCAGGACGCTGCGGCGCGTAAATTTACTAAGTGCAAAAGCTGTAGATGCACCGTCGAGACTACTGGCAGAGTGGCAGCTTGTTGCCTCTATTTTGGAAGGCCCAGCTAAGCTCTGTCGTGGTTAGTGCTGTTGAAATCCGGAGACCGGTGATGATCATATTAAGAAAACGATCCGATCTCTTTATCCGGGTGGCGATCGGGGCTTTTGCGATCATGGTGCTCGCCTTGACAATTTTCACGGACAATCCGGGCGCCCAGGCTGAATCGCAGCAGCAGACAGCCGGCACAGGGATTGAATCAGAGCACTGCCGGGATGTGGGACAGTGGGTGGAGCCGTCGTCAAAGGCTGAATTTACGAACCGGGACGTGCTCGCGGAGGCAGTAGGATCGCGCGTTGTGCTGCTTGGGGAAACGCACACCTCCAAAGAAGATCACCTCTGGCAACTGCAGACCCTGGCCGGGCTTTATGCGCTGACGCCAGAGCTGGTAATCGGGTTCGAGGCCTTTCCACGCAGCGTGCAACCGGTGCTCGATGACTGGTCCACCGGGAAACTTTCTGAAGACGACTTTCTGCGCCAGACAAAGTGGGCGGAGGTCTGGGGATATGATGCGGATCTCTATATGCCGCTGTTTGAGTTCGCTCGGCAGAACCGCATTTCGATGATTGCGCTGAATGTTGACCGCGGCCTGATCTCCCGGGTTGGCCGGAACGGTTGGGATGCAGTGCCTGAGGAGGAACGCGAGGGAATCACCACCCCGGCAGCGGCACTTCCGGCATATTCGCAGAGCCTTGCCTCCGTTTATCTTGCTGCCGCCGCCCATCGGCGCGATCCATCTGAAGCCGTTCAGACTGTCGAGGAAGCGTTGGCAACAGACGGCTTTAAAAACTTCCGTGACGCACAACTGACCTGGGATCGCGCCATGGCTGAGGCCTTGGCCCGGTCTGCAGAGGCAAACCCGGAGGCGGTTGTGGCCGGGATTGCCGGGCGCGGGCATGTGGAGCGTGGCTTCGGTATCCCGCATCAGCTGGCAGATCTGGGCGTCTCAGCTGTGACTTCGCTCGTGCCGGTCGATCGTGACCGGGCCTGCGCCGGGTTGGAGCCGGACGTTGCTGATGCGGTTTTCCTTGTCGAGGACCGCGGCAATACTCCGCCCGTTCCGAACCGCCCGCGTCTGGGTGTTGCCATTCAAAAAGGGCCCAATGGTGGACTGTTGCTGAGCGAAGTGGCCGCCGGAAGCATTGCGGAGGCCGCGAAATTGAGCGCAGGCGACATCGTTTTGAGCGCCGCCGGAGCAGAGCTGAAAACCCCGTCCGATCTGGTGGAAATCATCCAGCGCCAGGCACCGGGCACGTGGTTGCCGCTTGATGTGGAGCGGAACGGGGAGCGCCTGACGCTGATTGCGAAGTTTCCCTCTGTTCGGGACAGCGTTCAGTGATCCGCCCCCTTCAAATCGCGCTCGGTGTTTTCCTGTGTCTGACCGGCACCGTCATAGGACAAGACCGGGCGAACCTGCCGCATTACGACATCATGGCTGATCTTGATCCAGAAAGTGGCGCGCTCACGGTCGACGTCACGATCACTGGAGTTGACGGCGGGCCACTTGCCCTCCGCCGGGCGGACTGGCTGAACATTGAAAACGTTACCGTTGGCGGGAGTGCACACGCTTTTACTCCCCTGCAAAGAGGCCTCATCGTTCCGCTCTCCGGTGTTGGACAACAAGACGTGGTCATCAGCGCGCGCGGCACAATCCCGGCGCTGGCCTCCGGCGGCCGGCGAAGTGGCGCCGGATCGGCGGTCTCAGCTGCGGACGGCACATTCCTGTCTGGCTACAGCGGCTGGTTTCCTTGGAACGGGTCGGCACCGTTTTCCTACCGCCTCAGCCTCTCGGTACCGGCAGGCTACAAGGCCGTCTCGCCCGGTGGGATCTTGCAAGAAACGGAAACGGGGTCACGCTACAGCGCGGTCTTTGCGTCGGAAAAAGCCTTTGAGGCTCCGTCCCTCTTTGCGGGCCGCTATGAAATAGGTGAGCGGGACGTCGGCGGCATTCGGGTGCGGACCTACTTTCCGGCGGAAATAGCCGGGTTCTCCGATGACTATCTGGACGCTGCCGGGCGCTATCTCACCCGCTTCAGCGCGGAAATCGGGCCTTACCCTTACGAAGACTTTCATATCGTTTCCTCGCCGCTGCCTGTCGGTTTGGCCTTTGTCAATCTGACCTATATCGGCGAGATGATTGTGCCCCTGCCCTTCATGAAGGGCCGGTCGCTGGCCCACGAAGTGCTGCACAATTGGTGGGGCAACGGGGTTTATGTCGATTATCCGAGCGGCAACTGGTCGGAAGGCCTCACCACTTTCATGGCAGACTATGGGCTGGCAAAGGATCAAGGGTCTGAGGCTGCCAAAACCATGCGGCTGCAATGGCTCCGCGATTATGCGGCCTTGCCGGAAAGCCGGGATGAGCGCGTCCGGGATTTCATCGGGAAAGAGCATCAGGCCGCGCAGATCATTGGGTATAACAAGGCCGCCTTTCTGTTCCACATGCTTGAAATGGAGATCGGCCAAGAGAGGTTTGAAAAAGGGCTGCAGCAGTTCTGGTCTGATTACAGATATGAAATGGCCAGCTGGGAAGACATGAGGAGCGTTTTTGAAACAGTCTCAGACAAGGACCTGACCACCTTTTTCGATCAATGGCTGGGTCGCGTTGGCGCCCCCGAGCTGACACTTGCCGATGTACAAACGGAGCAAACGGGCGACGAATTCCTGACGAGGGTAACCGTTCGGCAAGGCACGCCGGCCTATTTGCTCTTGGTGCCGGTGGAGCTTGAAACGCCGTCTGAAACCATACGTGAACTGAAGCGGCTTGATGGACAGGAAGCCGTACTTGAAATTCGGACCGGAGAGCCGGTCAAAAGTGTACACGTCGATCCGGACTTTGACCTGTTCCGCCGATTGCTTCCCGGCGAGACAATGCCGATTATGCGTGACATCACGCTCGCACCCAGCGTCACAATGCTCAGCCTCTATGATGATGATGGGCTAACGGATCAGGCGTTGGGTCTCGCAAACAGCCTAATGGACCGTGGATCGACTTCGGAAGTCGTTGCGGAAGCACTTGATCTCACACAGGTGGATTTACGTCCGTTGATCGTTGTGGGGCAACCTGCACAGCTGTCGAAATTCGCCAAAGACAATGCAATCTCTCCGGTTCCAGACAACGTGGCAGCAGGCGCGTTGACCGCCTGGGCAGCCCGGTCGCCAGCAGGAGCCGCTGTCCTCTTCATTGCAGCGGACGATGAAACGGCCTTGCGGTCTGCGCGCCGGTCGCTCCGGCACTATGGACGCCAGAGTTATGTGGTGTTGGGTGGCGGTAAGGCGCTTCAAAAAGGCATCTGGCCCGTGACCTCAAGCCCTTTGATGAAACACCTGACAAAATAAGGCATCTCTGACTGCAAACGAAAACGGCGGCCAAGGGCCACCGCTTTGTACTTTCAGTGTCTTGAACGATCCGCGCTGTTTATTCTTCGCGCAGGCTCTTCCAGATCGCGTCGGTGATCGGAGAGATCATGTAATCGACCACCGTCCGCTCACCGGAGGTGATCAGCACATCGGCGGGCATACCGGCGCTGAGACGGCCTCGTACATCCTCGGGCAGCACATCTTTGCTGACCTGAACACGAGCAAGATAATACGGGCTCTGCCGTGTGTCTTCTGGGGTGATGGTGCCTCTGGAAACGGTCAGCACTTCGCCTTCAATGATCGGCATCAGCCGTGACGGGAAGGAGGTAAACTTCACTTCAGCAGTCAGGCCTTCGGACACACTGTCGATGTCCAGTGGCTGGACGCGCGCGTTGATGATCATCTCATCCGTGTCCGGAACGATCTCAAGCAGCGTCTGGCCACGTTGGATCACGAAACCGTTCAGCTTGATGTTCTGAGCGACACCGTCGATTGGCGCGCGGATCTTTGTCCGGTCCAGAACGTCCTGAGCGACCTTGCTCTGTTCGCGCAGTTCCTGAATCTGACCGTAGATTTCCTTGTATTCGGTCGACGCGCGCTCCCGGAACTCCTGCCGCGTTTGCAGCATCTGGAACTCGGTTTCGCCGATCGATTTTTCGACCTTCGCAATCTCGGTGTCCATGCTGGCAACAAAAGCCTTCACCTCGATGTATTCGTCTTCGTAGGTAGCAAAGAGGTTTTTCTGGATTGAGCCGCTTTCAAGGCCCTCTCTCAGACGATCAAGCCGACCCAGGAGTACCCTGGCACGAGACTCGTAGGCTTCTTTCTGTTCGCCAAGCCCGAGTTTTTCGCGTTTCAGCTGTTCGACGCGGTTCGTCAGAATATCCTGCTGAGATTTCAGGATGGATGAGCGGTCGTCAAAGATCCGTTGCTGGTCCGCGACCGCATCGACAACTTCTGGTGTTTTATCGGCGAGCAGCGACTCTTTGAATTCGACGTGGTCTTCTAGGTTACGCTCTGCTTTCAGCCGTGCTTCCACCGCTTCGGCGATCCGCAAGCGGATGGTGACCACTTGAAGGTTGGCGCGGGCTTCAACGTCGCGCAGTTCGATCAGGACATCGCCGGCTTTGACCACCTGTCCTTCGGCGACGTCCTTTTTCTTGACGATCCCGCCTTCCAGGTGCTGGACTTCGCGGCGGTTCGCCTCGACCTCGACTTCGCCGGATGCGATGACAGCTTTGTCGAGCTTGGCGATCGCGGCCCACGCGCCGACGACGCCGAAGGTCAGTAGGATCGTCGCGTAGCCGGCAATGATGAACGGCCTCGGATTCGCGCTGGCTTTCCGTTTTTGTTTCATGGTCATCACTCTTTACGCCGGCTTTTGAGCCGGAACCTTGACCTGGCCAACCGGAACGGTGGCGGGTGTTGCCGCCGGTTGCGGGGCTTGTGCATTTCCGGCTGCGGCCGGCTTGAAGAGTTCCTGCGGCGTGGTGAAAGCCTGCATCTGACCCTCGCGCATCACCAGAACCCGATCACATATGGCAAGTAGATTTGTCTTATGTGTGACGAGCACAACCGTGATCTTCTGCTCTTTCATCGCCTTGATGGCTTCCAGAAGCGCGTTTTCACCATCGCTATCAAGGTTTGAATTAGGCTCATCGAGGATCATGATGCGCGGCATGCCGAACATCGCCCGGGCCAGACCCACGCGCTGGCGCTGACCGCCGGAGAGCTGCTGTCCGTTATCCCCAACCTGGGTTTCATACCCGTCCGGCAGGCGCAGGATCATGTCGTGCACACCCGCAAGCTGAGCGGCCTTGACGACCTCTTCGGATTCGCCGCCAGTGAAGCGGGAAATGTTTTCCGCGATCGTCCCGGCGAACAGACGAACTTCCTGTGGCAGGTAGCCGAGATGCTGGCCAAGCTGGTCTGCGTTCCAGTGGGCAATGTCCGCGCCGTCGATGCGGACCGTTCCGACGGCAGCCGGCCACACGCCGACAAGGTGGCGGATCAAGCTTGATTTACCAGACCCGGACGGCCCGATAACCGCGATCGTTTCGCCAGGATTGATCTGAAAGTTGAGGTTCTTCAAAAATGCAGTGCGTGTGCCCGGAAGAACGGAGGACAGGTTTTCAGCTGTGATCACGCCTTTCGGGTCCGGAAGTTCGGTGCGCTGTTCATCGCCCGGAACGGACTCGAACAGGCCTTTCAGGCGGGCATGCGCCTGACGAGCGGCAACAAAAGTCTTCCACTGTTGAACGCCCTGTTCGACCGGCTGAAGTGCTCGGCCCATCATGATCGACGCGGCAATCATGATACCGGGGGAGATTTCCTGCTTGATCGCGAGATAGCCACCGAGACCCAGAATAGCCGACTGAATGGTCATCCGGAAGAACTTCTGGAAGGTCAGGATCGCGCCGGCCTTGTCGCTGGCATCGGCCTGAGCTCCAAGCACGGAACCGTGGCGATCCCGCCAGCGATCACCGAGGGCTTTTTCCATGCCCATGGAGCGGATGACTTCAGCGTTTTGAAGAACGGCTCCGGCAAACTGGTTCGCACTTTGGGAAGCCGTGTTGGCTTCTTTCAACGGCTTTCTGGTCGCATACTCGTTGATGATCGCGAGTGCAAAGATCACCAGCGCGCCGCCAAGAGCAACATACCCAAGCCAAGGGTGGAAAATAAAACAGACTGCGATGAAGACAGGGGTCCACGGCGCATCGAAGAAGGCCAAGATGCCTGTGCCGGTTAAGAACTCACGGATTTTGTCGCCGTCGGCCAGAATGAATTCGGCGCCGGCTTTCGGGTTGTTCAACCGCAACTTGACCGCGCGGCTGAACAGCGACTCGGACAGAACGTTGTCAAACTGTTGGCCTGCGCGCACCAGCATGCGCGAGCGGATGAATTCTAGAAGCCCATAAATAATCAACAAAAACAAGATGATGATGGAGATCATCAACAACGTTGTTTCGTTGCGGCTCCCCAAGACCCTATCATAGATCTGCAGCATGTAGATCGGCGAAGCGAACAACAGCATGTTGATACAAAAACTGAAGACGAAAGTTGTGAAAATAATGGCTCGAAATTTGCCGTAAGCGGCCTGGAGCGGTGTCTTCGATACCATTTGGGTTCCTAATTTTGCTTCGCTAAAGAAACGTACCATATTCGGCGCCAAATTGCCGAAATCAATTTGCCGACGTTCTTATAAGATTAAATGTGGCAATGCAATGAAAGCACCGGCGTGTTTCGTATGGTCTCAAGAATTAGCATCGGTTGTGACTGTAAAGTGACTGTCGCCGGGTCAATCAACGGATCAGCTACCCTGGCACTGTTTGAAAAGCCCCAAAACAGGGATTTTGCTCCTCTCTTGAGTATGTGAAAAGGGTTAACAGAATGGTCAATGCGCGCAATTGGTAATCCTACAGCTTGAGATATTCTACGCTTGCAATCTCTTTGCAGTTTGCTGACAGTCCTTTTGACATGGAATGCGCTTGGATTTGTAATGCTCGCGTTATTGGGCTGTGACTGTGCCGGGGTTGTCAATTTCCGGGTGATGGAGTCTCAAGATGGCAACAAATTATTACTTGAATACGTCGGAAGACACCATCGATGGCGATGAGCTGACGCTCTACAACCTGATTATGGATTATCGGGGGACGCTCGGCTTGAGCACCATTCCGCTCTCTGCCGGATTGACAGCGACCGCCGGCCGGCACGTGCTGGATACCGTTTACAACACCGGCGCCTATGAGGGGCATTCGTGGAGCGACGCGCCGTATAGCAGCTCCGATTCAAGCACCTATTCCAATATGTGGGATGCACCCACCCGTATAGGAACAAGCTATACGGGCAACGGCTACGAAATCAGCACCGGTTTTTCCGGGTCGTTTGTGACGAACACCATCATGACGGCGGCAAATGCGTTGGCGAATTGGCAGTCATCGCCTGGGCACAATGATGTCATCACCAATCAATCGCCTTGGCTGCAGGATTGGCTCGCGATCGGAATTGGCATGCACAAAGGCATCGCGCATGTCTGGTTCGGCCACGAAACCGATCCGGGCGGAACACCGACGATCGACACATCTGTCTCAGATTCCGGATCGGAAACCTTTGTCACGCTGCCTGTCGATACCGCCGATGCGGACGGTAGTCCTTTCCAGATTTACCGGTTTTACAACACGCTGACGGGCTCACATTTCTTCACCACCAGCATTGAAGAGCGTAATTCGGTCATTACGAATATCCCGACGATGACCTATGAGGGCAACAGCTTCGACTCAAATGCCACGGAAGCGGGTGGAGGTGTTGCAGTTCACCGGTTTTACAATTCTGACAGCGGGTTTCATTTCTATACCGCCAGCGCCGCAGAAGCGCAGAGCATTCAAAACAGCCTGCCGCAATTCAGTTATGAAGGCATCGCCTATTATGCCAGCGAGACAGCGGATGCCGGCGGGACGGCTCTGTACAGGTTCTTCAACACCCAAAGCGGCTCGCATTTCTATACGACCTCGGCGGAAGAGCGCGACAGCATCATCTCCACGCTCGGCCACTACACCTATGAAGGTGTTGCTTATTATGTTGATTTGGCGTGACGCTTGCGCATAGGTCCATCGCTTTGTCGTTTTGGACACTACGCTGGCGGCATCCAATGCAGATATCCATATCTGCAAGGTATTTTTGTGTGTTTGCGTGAAAATCAGAAAATCGCTTGATGATCGTCAAATATGCGTAATAATACACGCATAACTAGATTTCACATAATCACATACGCTAAGGATTCTCATCCTTGTTATTTCTGGCGTCCTTAATCAAGTAGTCATGAACACGGGGCCTTCCAAAATTCGAGGCATTTGTTTCGTTGACTGACTGACGGCGACCTGCACTTTTAGGGGCTTACAGATGACCAGTACTTACAGCATTGCACCACTCTACCAGTGGAGTTTTGATCTAACGCAGGTGTTCACGACACCCACGCCGCTTGAAGTTGATCACTGGTATGCTGTCGATCTCGACAATGACGGTACAGACGAGTTCATAATCCCAGGAGAAGACTTTTACGGCGGGTCGAAGAGACCTGGGTATGTGTTTGATGTGAATTCTAATGCTCAAATAAACTATGATGGCGCCATTATCAGCTACGAAAATTTCACGGCGACCACACAGCCGAGAGAAATCATTGACGTCGACTTCAACGGCGATGGCTATAAAGACATATTTATCGCCACACATGGTTGGGATATCTGGCCGAACCCGCCAGGAGAGCGAAACGTCCTCTTGCTGTCAGACGGGAATGGCGGACTGGCTCCCAAAGACGTGCCACACGTTGACAAGGAGTTCAGTCATTCAACTGCAGCTGTTGACATCGACGGCGACGGCGACCTGGACATCTATGTTGGTAACGTCAAGGGAGCTGCGGATGTTGTTCCGTATATGTTGCTCAATGATGGTTTTGGCAATTTTTCGATCGACTATAGCCGATTGCCCGACCGCGTGACCGACCCTGCCCATGAGGCAACATATGACAGCGTCCAATTCGCGGACCTCGATGGAAATGGTCATAAAGATCTGATCCTCGGAAAACTCAACCCTGAAGCGTATGGCGCAGAACACTATTCAGAAATTTACTGGAACGACGGAAGCGGCTACTATTCAGACACTAGGAAATCCAATCTGCCGCAACCTCAAAATATGGGTAAAAACTCTACCAGCTATGACATTGTGGCGCTTGACGTGGATAGTGACGGTGATCTTGATCTTTTAAATGTGCACACCCAACATAATTCTGGGTTTGTAGATGGTTTCCCTAGCATTAGTCCTGGTTGGGAGTTGCAGCTTCTGATTAATGATGGGAATGGCGTTTTCGTGGATGAAACGAGTAGCCGGTTTCTTCAGGGGGGGCTTTGGGAAGCGGATCCCGGCTACCATATGCATTTCCTGAGAAGTGTTGATCTAAATAATGACGGTTTCGAAGACTTGGTTCCGATTTTCAGAGGATCAGGCGACAAGATGAATGCGCCCGCCTTCTGGTTGAATGATGGGACTGGGCGTTTTGGAAAAATCCTCAACAATGAGATATTTTCCGAAAACCTGTCCTATCTGGCTGGCCGAGCCTATCCCGTTACGACCCAAGATGGCGTGGAATTTGTTCTTACCGCTGCAGTCGACGGAAAGATCTATAGCGACCCGCTTAATCTGACAGGTCCAGTGTCGACCGGACCGGGAGGTGCGAACCCGGCGACCTCCGGTGCTGCTGGATTCAACGAGTTATTTTATCTGAATTCCAATTCCGACGTTCAGGCCCTGGTCGACAATGGTACCTATGCGAGTGGTTTGGCCCATTACCTGGCAGTGGGCATAGCTGAGGGCCGGTCCGGCATGGCTTCAGGTGCAAATGTGTCCGGAACAAATGCGGACGACAATTTCACGATGGCGCATGGCAACAGCATTGTGCGCCTTTATGCCGGGAACGACAGTTTTGTGAGTGGAAATGGCAATGACACTGTCGACGGCGGTACGGGTACAGACACAGCTGTGTTCTCCGGCGCGCGGTCAGATTACGTTGTTTTCACGTCAAACGGCGTCACAACAGTCATGGACCTTGCAGCAAACCGTGACGGCACAGATTTTCTGCAAAACATTGAAAATCTGACATTCAGCACGGAGACCATGACGCTTGCTGCAGCGGTTGTCGAACCAGCGGATGCGGATGGAAGTCCTTTCCAGATTTACCGGTTTTACAACACGCTGACGGGCTCACACTTCTTCACCACCAGCATTGAAGAGCGCAATTCGGTCATTACAAATATCCCGACGATGACCTATGAGGGCAACAGCTTCGACTCAAATGCCACGGAAGCGGGTGGAGGTGTTGCAGTTCACCGGTTTTACAATTCTGACAGCGGGTTTCATTTCTATACCGCCAGCGCCGCAGAAGCGCAGAGCATTCAAAACAGCCTGCCGCAATTCAGTTATGAAGGCGTCGCCTATTATGCCAGCGAGACAGCGGATGCTGGCGGGACAGCGCTATACCGGTTCTTCAACACCCAAAGCGGCTCGCATTTTTACACGACCTCAACAGAGGAGCGCGACAGTATCATCTCCACGCTCGGGCACTACACCTATGAAGGTGTCGCCTACTACGTCGATCTGGCGTAAGCCGACACTTTGGGGCCATCGCTCGCGAATGAAACAAGGGCGGCTTGCTCTGCACTTGCCAGACGAGACCCGCTAAATCCGTTGACCTCCCCCCAGGTTCATCGTATGCGAAGGCCCCAAGAGCCGGTATGGAGCTTGGGCAACCGTTTTGTGCAGATATCGCACATTCAATACGTGCCTGAGCCTCCCTGTCCCAAGACAATTTGAATATCCCAATTCAGGTGAGCGACTTTTAGATTATGAGCGGAAACGTCACACTCATTCATCCACGCCGTTTTGGCGACGACCGCGGCTGGTTTACCGAGAGCTACAACAAGCAAAAGCTGGAGCCGCTCGGGATTACCTGTGACTTCGTTCAGGACAATCACTCGCTGTCTGTGCCGACCGGTACGCTGCGCGGGCTGCATTTCCAGACGCCGCCCTTCGCGCAAGACAAGCTGGTCCGCTGCATCCGCGGCAAGATCTTTGATGTCGCCGTCGACATCCGCCAAGGCTCCCCGACCTATGGCAAATGGATTGGTGTGGAACTGTCTGCGGAAAACGGCGATCAATTGCTGGTTCCAGCTGGCTACGCCCATGGTTTCGTGACGCTGGAAGACAACACAGAAGTGACCTACAAGGTCTCCAACTACTACGCCCCGCAAAACGATGCTGGGCTGATGTGGAATGATGCCGATATCGGCATCGACTGGCCGCTCGCTGACGGAGCCGAGCCGATCCTCAGCGGCAAGGACACCCAGCATCCCGGGCTCGCTGACTTCGACTCCCCGTTCGCCTATGACGGCACGCCGATGACCCTTGTCGAGATCGAGCCGTAAGATCATGACCAGGATTTTGATCACGGGCGGAACGGGCCAGGTTGGCGGCTCTCTTGGCAAACTCAGCTGGCCGGAAGGCACGGAACTTGTGCTGCCCTCCCGCTCTGAGCTCGATCTCAGCAACGCTGACCAGATTAGCACTTACGTCCGGGACGGCGGGTTCGATGCGATTATCAGCTCCGGTGCCTATACTGCGGTCGACAAGGCCGAAGATGATCTCCTCACAGCGTTCAAGGTCAACGGTCTTGCACCGGCTGCCTTTGCAGAGGCTGCAAAAGAGCTCGACATTCCGCTGGTTCATATCTCCACGGACTATGTATTTGAAGGCGGCAAGACCGGCCGCTACATCGAGATAGACCCGATTGACCCGCAAGGTGTCTATGGCGCGTCGAAAGCGGCCGGGGAACTGGCGATCCAGTCCTCGGGCTGCCGGCATGTGATCCTGCGCACCGCCTGGGTCTTCTCTGCAATCGGCGCCAACTTCGTCAAGACGATGATCCGCCTCTCGGACCGGCCGCAACTCAGTGTGGTGGACGATCAGACCGGCTGCCCGACCGCAGCGCCGGACATTGCCCGGGCCGCTCAGGCGATCATCCTGCGCCAGCTCAAGGAGAAAGACGCGCCAAGCGGTGTCTATCACTACTGCGGCGATGAGGGCGTCACCTGGTTCGGCTTTGCATCTGAGATCTTCCGTCTCCTAGAAGCGCGGGGACAGGCTGTTCCGGCCGTCGCTCCGATTCCGACCAAGGACTATCCGACCCCGGCCAAGCGCCCGGCGAATTCCGCGCTGGATACGTCCAGGCTGACCCAAGATTTTGGTATTGAGCCCTGTCAATGGCGCGCCGCCCTGGCCAGCACCGTTGAGGAATTGATGGGCGACAAGGAAAAAGGTTTATCGTGATGAAGGGTATTATTCTCGCAGGCGGGTCCGGCACCCGGCTTCATCCGGCAACGCTCGCGGTCAACAAGCAGTTGATGACCATCTACGACAAGCCGATGATCTATTATCCGCTGTCGGTTCTGATGCTCGCCAAGATCCGTGAGATCCTGATCATCTCCTCCCCGGAGTTCATCGACAGCTACAAGCGGCTCTTCGGTGATGGCAGCCAGCTGGGCCTTGAGATCTCTTACAAGATCCAGCCAAGCCCGGATGGCCTCGCTCAGGCCTTCACCCTTGGTGAAGAGTTCATCGGCGATGATGATGTGGCGCTGATCCTCGGCGATAACATTTTTTACGGCGCCGGCCTGACCACCTTGCTCGATCGCGCCACCAGCCGCACCGAAGGCGCGACGGTCTTTGCTTATGAGGTCGACGATCCGGAGCGCTACGGCGTTGCTGAACTTGATTCAGAAGGCCGGGCGATCTCGCTGGAAGAAAAGCCGGCCAACCCAAAGTCGCGCCTCGCGGTGACGGGCCTTTATTTCTACGACAACAAGGTCGTGGACTACGCCAAGAACCTGAAGCCGTCGGCGCGCGGGGAATATGAGATCACAGATCTCAACCGGATTTACATGGAAGCGGGCAACCTCTTCGTGGAGCGCATGTCCCGTGGCTACGCCTGGCTCGACACCGGCACCCATGACAGCCTTCTGGAAGCAGGCGAGTTCGTGCGCACCATTCAGCACCGTCAGGGCATGAACGTCGCCTGCATCGAGGAGATCTCCTATCTCAACGGCTGGATGTCGAAGGATGATCTTCTGAAGTTCGCCGAGATGTTCAAAAAGACCGCCTACGGCAAGTATCTCAAGAAGGTCGCCGACGACGAACACCACGCCCACTGAGGGCAAGACGTAAGTTCAAGGTATTGGGTTCAAAACAATGACGCGTGTAATTGTCACCGGCGGCGCCGGCTTCATCGGATCAGCCATGGTCCGCCATCTTGTCCGCAACGTCGGGGCCGAGGTCCTGACGATCGACAAGCTGACCTATGCCGGCAATCTGGATTCCCTGCGTGAGGTCGACAACGCGCCGAACCATAAGTTCCTGAAGGAAGACATCTGTGCCGGGCCGGAGATGATCCAGGCGGTGGCCGAGTTCCAGCCGGACTATATCATGCACTTGGCGGCCGAAAGCCATGTGGATCGCTCGATCACCGGGGCGGCGGAGTTCGTTCAAACCAACGTGGTCGGCACCATGGCGATGTTGGAAGCCGCGCGCGCCTACTGGAACAGCCTGGAAGGCGAAAAGAAAGACACCTTCCGCTTCCTGCATGTCTCCACCGATGAAGTCTACGGATCGCTCGGCGACGATGGTCTCTTCAAGGAAACGACGCCTTACGACCCCTCCTCACCCTATTCCGCGTCGAAGGCTGCGAGTGATCATCTGGCAATCGCCTGGCACCGGACCTATGGCCTTCCGGTGGTTCTGTCCAACTGCTCCAACAACTATGGCCCGTATCACTTCCCGGAAAAGCTCATTCCGCTGATGATCCTGAACGCGCTCGACGGCAAGCCGCTGCCGATCTACGGCACGGGCATGAATGTGCGCGACTGGCTCTATGTCGATGACCATGCAAAGGCGCTCTACACGATCGTCTCCAAGGGTCGTCTTGGCGAGAAGTACAATGTCGGCGGGCGCAACGAGCGCACCAATCTTGAGGTGGTCAAGACGATCTGCGTGATCCTCGACAAGCACAGCCCGACGACCGCGCCGCACGACCGCCTGATCACCTATGTCGAAGACCGCCCGGGCCACGATGCGCGCTATGCGATCGATGCGACAAAGCTGGAAACCGAACTCGGCTGGCGTGCGGAAGAAAACTTCGACACCGGCATCGAGAAGACCATCAAGTGGTACCTGGAGAACGACTGGTGGTGGGGCCCCCTCCGCAACAAGGTCTACTCCGGAACACGCCTTGGACTGGTGAAGTAATCAAGGGCACGAGCGCCTTTTGGGCGCTCTATGCTTCGCGCTTCATCCTCTGTGTCAAAACCGGGTGATGTTTAAGAGCAAGCGCCGGTTTTTCGACGTAGTTCCACATAAAGTAAGCCAGCACCAGCGAGGGTGGGATCGCGATCAATCCGAAGACGTAGGGATTAAAGCCCGTCCCGAAGATCGTCAGGATCGACTGTTGCACCGGCCAGCCGACAATATACGTCCCGTAAGAGAGGTCTCCCAGCTTCTCATATGTCTTGATGTGAAGTTTCGGCAGGCAGCCGACGTACATGACGAGATAGCTGTAGAAGACGGCGAACACCACATCCCGCACAAAAAGGTAAGTCGTTGGCAGCAGCGCCAGAACAACAACAAGACCGGCTGCAACCCAGCCACTGTGCGGGATTGAGTGCCTGTAGATCCAGATGGATGCGCCGAGCGAGAAAAAGCAGGCCAACCGCAGCGTTGTATAGTGTTGGAGGGTCCACAAGCTCGCACCGCACTGGTTGGCGAATGAACATCCTGACAGTCCCATGACGTACAATCCTGTGAGACAGCTGACCGGGACTAGCCAAAAATACTTTCGGCCCTTCAGGCCGATAAAAATCGCGATCGGCAAACAGATGTAGAAGAAGCTCTCGATTGGCAGCGTCCAAAGCGGATTGTTTACGATCTGCGCAAACGGCACATCCATGAAAATCGTTTCCAGGCGGAACTGCATGTTGAAGACCGTTAGGTTCTTCAGCTGAGACCATGTGGACGCATTCGAAAAGTAGTCCGAGAGGGAAACGGTCGTGAAGATTGGGCCGAGCACAAACATCTGAGCCAGTGTCACGGCGGCAAGAGCGGGCACGATCCTCAAGAACCGCGACCAGGCATAAGAAATGATGGTTGCCCGCTCTAGAGACCGGCAGATCAGAAAACCGCTGATGACAATGAACGCGTTTACGGCAAAGCCGCCACCGGTCTCGTAATGATTTGTGAGTTCGGCAATTGGCTCGTAGGTCAGAGCCAGGAGCGGGAATGCGTGGCTAAAGATCACCAGGCAGGCGGCGACGATACGGATAAGATCAAAATTGTTGCTTCGCGGATCGAAGGCCTCAGAGAACTTTTGATTAAAAGATGCGATCATCTCGGCGGGCAACTTTGCAGAAGTTTCAAATGCTTTGACGGTATTTCATCAACCCTTCCAGATTTTTGCTTGCCCGTCTACTGAACTTGCGGGAGCCGCGCACATCGCGGTGCGCCCGCCCTCTTTTGCCTCACACTGATCACAAACATTGAGTCCCAATCCGAGCCCTGCTATATCGCCGTCGAAACAAACCCTTGGCGTTTTAGCTATCTGGGGCCGGAACACCGGACGCTATGGCTGGACAGTGTTTTGGAACGTCACAAAGGACAAGACGCGGCTTTCACGGCAAAAGCAGCTGCACCGTCACTGTGTGGCAGGTGTAAGGCTGACCAAACGAGTTGAGGCCGCGGGCCTGCGCATTTAAGGCAAATGGAATATGTACTCCATCCTATCGAGCTTTATCGATAATCGGAAACTGATATGGCGCCTGGTCAAACGGGATTTGCAAGCCCGCTACCGGGGCTCCATGCTTGGCATGGCGTGGACCGTGTTGACGCCGCTGTTTTTGCTGCTCGTGTTCACATTCGTCTTCAGCGTGGTCTTTCAAAGCCGCTGGAATGTGGAAGTCACCGGAAAGGGCCAGTTTGCACTGATCCTCTTTTGCGGGCTGATCATCTATCAGATGTTTGCCGACTGTGCGAACCGCGCGCCAACCCTGCTTTTGGAGAATGTCGCCTATATCAAGAAGGTCGTCTTCCCGCTCGATACACTCGCCTGGGTGTCGGTTGGCGGGGCGCTGGTCAACTTTCTGATCAGCTATGTATTGTTGCTGATCGGTCAGCTGGTCCTGATTGGAACGCTACACTGGACGATGATCTTCCTGCCGCTTGTGTTGCTTCCTCTTATGCTCTTTGTGGTGGGCTCGGTCTGGCTGCTGTCGTCCGTTGGAATGTACATCCGAGATCTGAAACAGCTTGTCGGTGTTGTTGTGACGATGCTCATGTTTTTGAGCCCGATCTTTTACCCGATCCAGGCGGTCCCGGAGGGTTTCCGGATCTTCATCTACCTCAATCCCCTCGCCTTCATGATGGAACAGCTGCGCGCCATCACGCTCTTCGGAAATGTTCCCAATATCTTGGGCCTCGCCCTGATCACGGGCCTGATGCTGGCGTTCTTCCTGTTCAGCGGCTGGTGGTTCAACAAAGTGAAGAAGGGCTTTGCAGATGTCGTCTGATGAGGTGATGCTGGAAATCTCCAACCTGGCCAAGTTCTACACGATCTATGAACGGCCCGAAGACCGCCTGAAGCAGATGCTGTGGCGGGGCCGGAAAAAGTATTTCCGTGAGTTCTGGGCCCTGAGTGACGTCTCGTTCACCGTCAGCAAGGGCGAAACGCTCGGCCTGCTCGGACGCAATGGCGCGGGCAAATCCACGCTTTTGCAAATTGTGACCGGCACGCTGGAAGCGAGCGCTGGAACTGTGAAACGCCACGGCCGCATTGCAGCGCTGCTTGAGCTTGGCGCCGGGTTCAATCCGGAATTCACGGGCAGTGAAAACGTCTACCTCGCCGCCTCGATCCTTGGGTTGACCGAGGAAGAAATCGAAGACCGGTATGAGGACATCATCAATTTCGCCGGTATTGGCGATTTCATCGATCAGCCGGTCAAGCTCTACTCCTCCGGCATGTATGCCCGCCTTGCGTTCGCGGTAGCTGCCCACGTGGATGCCGACATTCTCATCATCGACGAGATCCTGTCCGTCGGCGATGCGGCCTTTACCCAAAAATGCATGCGCTTCATCAACCGCTTCAAGGAACACGGCACGATCCTGTTCGTGACGCACGATATTGCCGCGGCCACGAAGCTCTGTGACCGGGCAGTGTGGTTGGAAGGCGGACGTGTCAAGGAGATAGGACCGGCCAAGGATGTCTGCCGCCATTACATGGCGGGTATCAATTCTGCCAACGACGAGCAGGGCACGTTCCAGATCAGCAGCCGGTCCGGCGAATCGGAAAAGGAAGAGCCGGAGGAAACCAAGCCGCAGGTCGTGGTGGATCCTCGGGACGAACTCTTGCGCAACTCTGAATATGCCAATCAGATCAAGGTCTTCGATTTTGATCCCGGCGCGGAATGGTCCGGGCACAAGGGCGCTGAAATCGTTGATGTCTGTGTCGTTGACCAGGAAGGCACGCGCAAGACCGTCGTCTATGGCGGAGAGGTCGTAACGCTGCGCGTGACGGCCAAGGCGATCAACGAGATTGGCATGCCTATCATCGGTTTCTACATCAAGGACCGGCTCGGTCAGAACCTTTTCGGCGACAACACGTTCCTCACCCTGCAGGAACAGGATGCTGCTATTCCGCCGGGCAAGGAAATGGTTGCGAATTTCACCTTCCAGCTGCCGTACCTGCACGCAGGTGACTTTTCGGTCACCGTTGCAATCGCGGAAGGCACGGAAGCCGATCATGCCTATCATCACTGGATAGACGACGCTATGTTCCTGAGCGTGCCGACCAGCCATTTCTCGCACGGGCTGATGGGCGTTCCGATGCTGGACATCAAGGTCGAGACTAATCGTTGATCGGCCGGGTCGGCGAAACATAAAACTGCGGGAACAGCTTCGCCCATCTCAATACAGGATGGTTCTGCGAGGTTCTTTTAAGAGGTGTAGGTTGGCTAGAATCCGAGACGCTGAAGCGCTCAAATGGGGCAACGGAAATTTCGATCTTGATCGCGAAACCCTCAACCACCTGGTGTCGAGAGACGCTGACGCGAGCCTCTCCTTCGACATCTTTCTGGATCTGAAGGCATATCAGAGCGCGCCGGAAATGCTGGTTGAGGCCTTCGACCGCCTTCTCAGCCAACCATTTCAGGACTGGCATCTGGTTCTTCTGCGTGGAGATCAGGCCGCTGAAAAGGTCACTGAAATTGCCGATTTTTATGCGGTACAGGACGACCGGATCACGGCGCTTGATCTCGGGAACCATGGCATTTGGTCGCTTGCGCTGGCCGAACGGTTCCACAGTAGTGGCGCTGATTTCTGCGTCTTGATCGGCAAACCGGTGTATCCGTCCAAGGGGTTTCTGCAGGCCATCGTTCAGGAGCACCGGCATTATCGCAAATCGATGCTCTACTACTGCGATGCCGTGGAGGTGGACGACGCGCTGAACATCGAAGCGCTTCTCCTGAACAAGCCATGGGATCAAACACTCTTGCAGCAGCGCGATGCGACTGGAGGTGTTGTTGTCGTTGACCGGGACATTCTGGCGCGTGTCCAGCCGGATGGCCGTCAGGGTGATCGTTGGTATCACGATCTTCTGGTTCAGCTGTCGCGTGTCATTCCGGCTCCTCAGGTGACCCACCTGCCCTACCCGCTGGTCGCGGTGAAGGGCGGCGAGGCCGTGGACCACGAGCGCGGGACACTACCAGCTGTCTCCGCCCATCCCATGGTGTCCGTCATCATTCCAACGCGCGATGGTTTAGCGCTCATGCAGAAGGTCTTTGAAGGCCTGGAGCAGGTTACGAACTATCCGAATTTGGAAATCATCGTCATCGATAATGGTAGCGAAAAGCCGGAAACGCTTGAGTTCTTCGCCGAAAAAGCAAAGCAGGCGCATGTCCGAATCCTTCGCATCGATGCGCCGTTCAACTTCTCAAGTCTGAACAATCAGGCGGCTGAAGCTGCTAACGGTGAACTGTTGCTGTTCCTGAACAACGACATTGAGATGACCGATCCAGAATGGCTCGGTCATATGGTAACGGCGTTGCAATCGGCAAATGCCGGGGCTGTTGGAGCGCTGCTTTATTATCCTGACGGCCGGATCCAGCACGCCGGTGCGGTTATCGGCGCTGAGGCCGGAGTTGCCACTCATCTGGGTTTGAAAGAAGAGCCGGTGTGGATGGATACGTCCGGTATGGGCATGGAGGCCCAAGAACTCTCCGCTGTTACGGCCGCCTGCATGCTCACCCCACGCGATCTGTTTCTCTCCATGAAGGGTTTTGATCCGGCCTTGCAGGTTGCCTACAATGATGTTGACTATTGTCTGCGCTTGCGCGAGCTTGGCCGCAAGGTCCTCATAGTGCCGAAGGCGACGCTCATTCACCATGAATCTGCCACCCGGACCGATGACCTGAACCCGGAAAACCGGGAACGGGCGCTGGCGGAAGTTGCCAGAATGCAGACACGCTGGTTCAACTCCCTGCGCCGCGACCCGCAGTTCCACCCGTGTTTGTCGATGGCCGCCCCTGGTTTTACGCCGCGCGAAGATCTGAGATACCGACCGTATTGGCATGTTGATCGGGTTCCGGACATGCTATAGACCGCCGTCTGAATGTCCCAGCTCTCTTAATTCCTCCCCAGACCGAGTTTCCAATGTCCGCTGACCAGTTCCTGTCTTTTGAGATTACGGCGCCGCTTTTCGCAAAGCCGAAACATCTGACGCAAACAACAGCGTGGCATGGTCACCTTCCGTTTGCGCGCTGGATTGTTTCCGCGGCCAAACCGGAGGTGCTCGTTGAACTGGGTGTTCATGAAGGCGCCTCCTACTGCACCTTCTGTGAAAGCGTGGAGCGCTTCGGGACGAATACGAAATGCTACGGCGTTGACGCCTGGGAGGGGGATCACCAGGCCGGGTTTTATGGAGATCAGGTTCTAAAGGCGCTGTCTGCCTATCACGACCCGCTTTACAGCTCTTTCTCCACGCTGGTGCAGAAGTGGTTTGCCGATGCTGCCGAGGATTTTGACGACGGCTCCATTGATCTTCTGCATATCGATGGCCTGCACACCTACGACGCGGTGAAAGCGGATTTTGAGGCCTATTTGCCGAAAATGAGCAAATCGGGCGTGATCCTGTTTCATGACACGGTGGTGCGCCATGGCGACTTTGGCGTCTGGGCACTGTGGGAAGAGCTGACCAAGCGCTATCCGTACTTTGAATTTACCCACAGTAACGGCCTCGGTGTTCTGTGTGTGGGCGATACGCCCCCGCCCGCGCTTTCCTGGCTCTGCGGCCTGAAAGACCCCTTGCGCGGTGAAGTGCGGGACTTCTTTGCGAATATCGGTAATCGTCTCATCTGGGAAACGGAAGAAGGCCGCGTCCGGGACCGTCTGTCCGCCATGGAGAATTCGGTCAACGACCAGCAGACCAAAATGCGTTGGGACAACGAGTTCCTGAATACCATCCTGCAAAGCCGTTTGGATGATTCAGAAAACTTGCGCAAGGAACTGCGGGAATTATTTGCAGCCAAAACCGTTATGGAGGCGAAGCTCTCGGAGGTGTTCAACGAGCTTGAAGCCAAAGACGCAGAGTATCACCGGACGCTTGAAGCCAAAGACGCAGAGTATCACCGGACGCTTGAACATAAAACGGCACATATTGACGAGCTGTCGGCTCATGTGCATCAGCTGCAAACAGATATTGATAATATCTTCCACTCAACAAGCTGGCGCGTGACCCGGCCGCTACGGGCAATCAAATCAGCTAACTTGGGGTGGATTAACAGACTATTGCATCAGATTACGCGATTTGGCTGGCGAGCAGCAAAGAAAATATTGCCAATCGTGCCAGGTGGACAGAAGTTCGTCGATAAAATCATTCAAAATCGCATTGTAGCCCGCGAAAAGATTGCAAAGCAAAACTTCAAGGATGCGAACCAGCCCCAGTTCTTTATCGGACAGAATCTGACCGATATAGACCTTGGCGAAGTCACCCCACTTGTTGAACAAGCGCTCAATGGCTCATCGGCCGTAACGCAGAACATCGCCCCTATCATTTCGGAAATTGCGGCGCAAAGTGGCCATGATGTGAAGGATTTGTTTCGCCGACGTCAAAAAGATGCTCTTGAAGCATTTCTTGAAACGGCGGCCGATCTCCGTTTGCCGAGCTCTTTCACGCCTACAGTGTCTATCATTCTGGTTCTGTACAACAACGCTGAACTGAGCTTATCGTGTTTAAAATCACTCGAGTCGGAGAGGGACATTTCGCTTGAAGTGATTATCATCGACAACGCCTCTTCAGACCGCACGCATGAGCTGCTTGAAAAAGTCAAGGGCGCAACGATCGTCAAAAACGAAGAAAATATAGGGTTCCTTTTGGCAGTTAATCAAGCTGCTGAGATGGCACGCGGTGATCACATCCTCCTTTTCAACAATGATGCTACTATGCGCCCAGGGACACTTGGGGCCGCGATCAAGCGTCTTGAGTCCGATCCGGGTATTGGTGCTGTCGGCGGCCGGATCATGCTGCTGGACGGGAGCCTGCAAGAGGCTGGCAGCATCGTCTGGAACGACGGCACCTGCCTTGGCTACGCCCGCGGCGATGAGGAAGAAGCCCCGCATGTCATGTTCGTTCGCGATGTCGACTATTGTTCCGGCGCGTTCTTACTGACACCCAAAAAAATCTGGGACGAGCTGGGTGGTTTCGACACCATCTATGCACCAGCTTATTACGAAGAAACCGATTATTGCATGCGCTTGTGGGAGAACGGCTACCGGGTTGTCTATGACCCGAAAGCCATTATCGACCATTTTGAGTTCGGCAGCGCAGTCAAGAGCGACTGGGCGATCGCCCAACAGCAAAAGAACCATCTGGTGTTCAAGGAGCGGTTCAACGAGGCATTGGTAGCGCAGTATCCTCCGTCAGAAGCTAATATCGCGAAGGCGCGGATCCGCGGCCGGCAAAGCGCCCTTAACGTGCTTATGGTGGACGATCGCGTGCCTTACCGGCACATGGGAAGCGGCTATCCACGTGCAGCAGACATCGTGGAGTCTATTGTTTCGATGGGTCACAAGTTGACCCACTATCCACTGCAATTCCCGCTCGATCCGTGGACTAGTATTTATGAGGCTCTTCCGGACACGGTCGAGGTTGCAAAGGGCTATGGCCTCTCTGAATTCGAAGACTATGTCATCAGTAACATTGCGCGCTTTGATGTTCTGATCATCAGTCGGCCACACAATATGGCAATTTTTAAAAAGATTTTCGACAAGAAGCCAGAAGCATTCAACGGGATCCGAATAGTATATGATGCCGAGGCCGTGTTCGCCAACCGGGACATTTCGAAGGCTCAGATGCTTGGAGAGCCGTTGAGCATGGACAAAGCAAATGCGCTCGTAAGTGAAGAAATCGAGCTTGCTAAACCGGCAAATATTGTTGCAACGGTATCCGGCGAGGAAGCCAAGAGTTTCCGGGGCGGCGGCAAGGCTGTGGTCGAAATCCTCGGGCACAAGCTGGAAGCAAAACCGAGCGATGTGCCGTTCTCAGCACGCCGCAACCTGCTGTTCGTCGGGGCCCTTGTTGCCGAGGACACGCCCAATGTTGACAGTCTCGTCTGGTTTGCCAATGAGGTCTTGCCAAAGGTCAATCTCAGCCTTGAGCAACCGCTCACCTTACAGGTGGTTGGCAAGGTGGAATCCGGGACGGTCCAGACGCTTTCGTCTGAGCATATTCATCTGCTGGGACGGGTGGAGAACCTGGATGAGGTCTATGATCAGAGCCGGATCTTTATTGCCCCAACACGCTATGCGGCCGGTATCCCGCACAAGGTTCATGAGGCGGCCGCGCACGGCCTGCCTTGTGTCGCCACTGAGCTGATTGCCCGCCAGCTGGGCTGGGCTCATGATGAGGCCATTCTTGTCGGCAAGGATGCTTCCGAGTTCGCCGCTCAGATTGTGCGTCTTTATCAGGATGAAGAGCTCTGGAACAAGATACGTGCCGGCAGCCTAAATAAGCTGTCAGAAGACTGCGCGCCGGATCAGTTCGACTCCACGATTGCGCGGCTTTTGACGGCCTAAAGCACAGCAAAGGCCGGAGAAGTCCAATTTTCAACCCAATGGTTTTCTGGGATGATTACCTACCCAAATTTCGCCTTGTATTTGTAGAACTTCGCGTCGCTCATGCCGTACTTCTGGCAAAGGTCAGAAGCCTTCACCCCGGGTTCGTATACCTTGATAACTCCGATGGTCTGCTCATCGCTCAATCTGCGTTTCATGGTCCATCCTTTCCTCAGATAAATCACTAACACCTAGATGGCCGGAATTCAGGGGGCTGGGTCACTGAACGGCGGAACTGGCAATGATACCCTGCGCGGCGGTGCTGATGCCGACACGCTGACGGGCGGTGAAGGCGATGACACCTTCGTGTTCTTGGATGGCGATATTGCCGCTGGCGAAAAGATCACCGACTACGAATACGGTGAGAAAATCGATATCGGTGGTATCTCGGACGCGAACCAGGTGAAGCTCACGGCCAACGGCACCGGGTCGACCCTTGAGATGGATCTGGATAACGACGGAACGTTCGAAACGCAGCTTGGTCTTGATGGCGTAACCGGCGGCACGATCATTGTTCTGCCGAATGAAGGCGGCCTGCGGATCTTGAACCAGCAAGCTGGAACAGACGGCCACGACAAACTCTATGACACGGGCCTTGCCTCCTATGTGGTCGGCGGCGCGGGCAACGACATCTACTATGCCCAAGGGTCGGTCAACGATGTCTTTGTTGATGATTGCAACGACCTCATTGCTGTCGGCGACTTCGGAGACCGGGATCTTCTGCGGGACGTTGAGTTTGTGAAGTTCGAAGATGGCTTGTTTGCAATGGCGGACTACAGCTGTGATCTGGTCACGGACACGGGTCCCACGGAAATCTTCCGCTTCTTCAACACCGAAACCGGCACGCATTTCTTCACCGCAAGTGCGGAAGAAAAGGACCATGTGATCGCCAACAATGAGGTGATGAGCTATGAAGGCGCTGTGTTCAGCACCAATGCAAATGCCGACACCGGCATCGCCGTTTACCGGTTCTTCAACACGGACTCAGGCACGCATTTCTATACAGCGAGCGCCGACGAGCGGTTGAACCTGATCGAAAACAGCCCGTCGCACAATTATGAAGGCATTGCCTACTACGCTTATGCGGAAGACAATGGCTCCAACACCGAGCTGTTCCGGTTCTTCAACACGGAAACCGGCGGGCACGTCTATACCGCAAACCCGGAAGAACGCGAGAGCATCAACACCAATCTCCCGCAGTTCAACGATGAAGGCGTGGCCTACTACGTCGACTTTGTCTGATCAAAATCAGTAGACGGACGTTTCTTTAGCCATGCTGGCCTCCGGGCCAGATGGCTGATGTTCCTTGAGCCTTGCTAAATACCGGTATCACCAAGTCTAGGCTGTTCTTTCTGTCTCAAAAACTCGCAAAGGTGAGGATCTAGAGTAAAGGTCCAAACTCTTCAAATCATGGTAGGTAGCAAGCATTAACGACAGGGTGGATATTCTCAGGCGAAAACCTGTAGAGCCGTATTTGTAGATTTCAAGTCCAAGTAGCAAACAAAAAACATCAAATAAACGTATTTGAACTACATGTGAGGAGCACTCGTAAGCCTCTTCGTGTTGGTCAAACACGCACTGCCCTGCGCAGATGATTGTGGTTTGACAGTATCGACAGTGATGGAGGAAAACGAATGAGTGCACTGCTTACACATCCATTTTCATTTGACGCAGATTTCTATCTTGCATCCAACCTTGATGTAGCCGCTGCTATTGCGAACGGTTCAGTGAGTGATGCGCGAACTCACTTCCAAACCTTCGGTGCCGCCGAAGGGCGCGATCCACACGCGTTTTTTGATAGCACCTATTATCTAAACAATAATGCGGACGTGAAGGCAGCAGTTGAGGCTGGAACGGTCAGCAGTGCGTTTGAACACTACTTGGAGTTTGGTGCTGCTGAAGGCCGAGCACCTGCAGAAGGGTTGTCGTTCAACGAGGCTCAGTATTTGTCTCTGTATCCGGACGTGAGCACTGCCATTCAAGCGGGGACATCGCTTTCAGGTGCTAACCATTTCATCAGTTTTGGTTACGATGAAGGCCGTTTTTCTGTGACATCAGATAGCAACACGCTTGCGCTTGAAGTTCGCCTAATCACCTCCCCGACAGACGTGGCCGGTGGGACGGCATCTGATTTTTTGATTGCAGGTGGCGATCCGGGCGCGTCATTGACTTTCGACCTCTCAGCGACTGACCAAACGCCGTTGCCAGGAACTCAATCCGGATATGAAAACGTTGATTTCTCGGCAATTTTGGGAAGTGACGGCCATACATTCATCGGTTCGAGCGGCGTAAATACGATTATTGCGACATCTGGAGCTGATTCATTAGCAGGCGGCGTTGGCGCCGACATATTGATCGGCGGCGAGGGCGCAGATCAGTTCAATTTTGCAGCTGGCGATACAACCAGCCCTTCCGCGGCTGCCGGTGGCATCACCTGGGACGTTCTAATTGGGTTCGACGTTGGATCTGACAAAATCTCTTTCGGCACCACACCCGCATCTGTTGCGTTTACTGATGTCAATGTCGGCACCTTAGGTGCTCAAGGTGCTGACCTCGCCGCTGCGTTCTCGACGTTGGAGAACTTGGTTGTCGCAGGTGGTGACGCCGAATTGGCTGCGGGTGGCGTTCAGGTTTTCCGAGCCGGTTCAGTTGGCGAGGGTTTTAATAATGACCTTCTAAACGCAACGTACGTATTTGCGGATGTTGACGGCGTAGCCGGTTGGTTGGCTGGTACGGACACAGTGCTGCAAATCCTTGGCGCAAGCGATGCTCTATCCAGCTCGGACTTTGTTTAAACGCTCGGCGCTGCAGTTTATTGACATACCGTCTTGCCACTTCGGTTGTTAGTTCATTTGGGAAGGAAGCGCCGCTTTATTAGAAAGCGGCGCTACGTTTTGATACACAAAGGCTGTCTTAGAAGCTGTATTCGACAAAGTCTGTGTTGCTGAAACTCTGGATTCCGGCAAGCGAAGTGACAGTGTCGAATGTATACAATTGGTCTCTGTTTGCCGTTGTGCTCCAGTCTGCGTCGTACCAAAGCTCGCCTCTGCCGGTCGTTGAGTTGTGAACCAGCACATAGGCGGCTACTGCCGACCCGGTATTGTTGGTCATATCGCTTGTCGATTGGGATGTTTGAAGTTCAACTACCGTATTGGCAGCTCCGCCGCCGATGGTGGTGATGCTTGATACGTTGGTGATGTAGTCGGCTGTGTTCAGGGCCGCACCTGCCTGCGTCGCTGTGGTGTTGCCGAAGTCGATCTGGTTTAGTCCGATTTTGTCGGTGCCCACAGTAAAGTCGGTGATCCGGTCAACTTGATTGTTATAGTGCGCATGGCGGAACTGATCTGCGCCGCCATTGCCCGTGATGACATCCGCGCCGCCCAAGGCGTAAATAATGTCCGCATTGGATCCGCCTTGAATTGTGTCTGCGTTGGCAGAGCCGGCCAGCCGCAACACACCGGTGAAGCTGCTGGCATCGACCGCCACACCGGACGAGAAGCCATAAACGTTCTGCCCGTTGGCAAGTGACGTGCCAGCGTCCGCATTTATTGTGAGCGCTTGCGTCCCGGAGATGTTGACGTTGGCGACATTACTGTTTTCGATCCCGTAGGCTGAGTTGTTCGATGTCGATTTGATCAAGTTGGCGTTTGTTTGCGTTCCGGAGTCAATCGTGCTGCTCAGGTTGAGTGTCGACACATTGGTTTCCAGGCCGATTGCGGAAGTACTGCTACTTTGGTTCGCGGTGATGGCGACTTCACCATTTGTGGCACTCGTCGCCCTAAGTTCAAGATTTGCGGTGGTACCGGCAGAATTCCCGCTCAACCGTAAGCCCTCATCGCCTCCGTAAGTTATATCAGCAGAAATCGCAATCGCGTCATTACTTTCGATGCCGGACATCGTCGCCCGATTGTTGGTTGCGGCCGTGCTGAACAAAAACGAGTTGATGCCGGTGAAGTTGGATGCCGTAAAGCTCCTCGCTCCGCCAATATCCTCTAGAACCTCGAAGTTCGTTGCGGAATTGACCGTCGAAGCAGTGAGCGTGTTGATGTTCGTTGTTGCTAGAGTATCGGTCCCGCTGTTGCCGTTGAGCGTGGTGGCCGAGCTCAGGGTGTTGTTGGCAAGCACAATTCTGTCATTTGCGCTGCCGCCGGTGAACGAGAAACCCGATTGTGTGGATCCCGATGCATTGATGTTGAGGGCCCCGGTAAAAGTGCTTGCATTTACTGTGGTTAAGCCTGCGAAGTTCTGGTTCTCGGCCAGTGTCAGCGCGGCATCACCGGATACGTTGACCGTGGTGAGCGTCATCCCGCCATTGCCGAGCGAGACGTTGGACACCGCTGTGGAACTCGTGATGTTGGCGATTTCGAAGGAACTGTCGGTGTTTCCTGAAGCGTCCGTGGTGCTGAACGTAGCAGCTTGGGTCGTGGAGCCAGCGCCGTTCAGTTCCAAAGAAAACGCATCAGTGGTGGCTGTTCGGGTCCCGCTGAAATGGACCTGCATGAGGCCCAATGTTGTGGTCATGGCGGCAGCCGTGCCGTTGTCGACATTGATGAACCGGCTGACGCTGCCTCCCGTGCCTGTTGAGGACACATCTGCGATTGTAGTTTCGCCTGTGGTGTTCTGAAAGTCCCAGATAAACGTGTTGCCGTTTGTCACCTGATTGGTGACGTTGAACACTTCCACGTTTGTCGAGACGGAATTGATTGTGTCCCCGTTGTTGGTGCTTGCGACCCGCAGATTAACGGTATCGGTGCCCCCGGCCCCATTAAGCACATCTGCGTTTGAGTATGTTGTTGCGCCGCCGGTCGGATCATAGACAGCGGTGTAGGTGTCTGCGCCAGCTGTTCCCTGGGTGTCGGCAGCCGGTGACGTTGCGCCGACCGTATCCGAATTTGCTGTCAGGACGATGGTATTGGTCGTAGGGTCGGTCGGTGTCGTTGGATCGGTTGGTGTAGTTGATCCGGTAGGTCCCCCTACATAGTACGCGATGCCTTCAAAACTATACTGCGGCAAAGTGTTTTGAATAGTCGTCTTTTCAGCCTCGTTGACAGTGTAGAAATGTGTGCCAGTGGATGTGTTGTAGAACCGGTAGAGCGGCATGGTTTCTGTTGCGCTTGTGCTCGACTCATAAGCAATGTAGGACGTGCCTTCAAAGTTAAACCCCGGAAGACTTGCTACCTGGCTCTTTTCCGCCTCACTGGCGGTATAAAAATGAACGCCGGTATTGGTGTTGAAGAACCGGTAGACGGGGACGGATCCAGTGGCACCGTCGACTGCATTGCTGTCGAAGACGTTGCCCTCATATGAAAACTGAGGAAGCGTGTTTCGAACGTTATCTCGTTCGGCTTCACTTGACGTAAAGAAGTGTGCACCGGTTTGAGTATTAAAAAAACGATAGATGTCATAAAGACCATCGTCTGAAGTAGCCATAACTTATTCCCCCTTAATACATTTCCGGAACTACACTACGGGAAAAGAGGGGGGGTGTCAGAAAAATTTGCCAAAAATAGAATCAAATTCGGAATCAGGTTCAAAATGAGAATAATTGCAAGAATATAATTTCAAATGCTGCAGTGCGATAGAATAACTTTTTATTCAAATAAATATGAAAATATTACAGCCTTTAATGGATTAATATCAGCCTGTTAGGTCAAAAATATCGCGCTGCAACATTTATTGGCAGGTGAATTGTTTCAGATGAACAAGTACTTTTCCGACTGAATTTATGGATATTTCTTTATGTTGCGTTTGGCAGCAGAAAACGGGGATGGCGTTGCGGACGTCCTAAGTCGGCAAACTAAGTTTTGTGCTGGCTGCAACTGTCGGCAGGTGGAAGGAGGCCACGCAGAAATCGGCAAATTTGCGGACTATGCTTGTTTGCGTTCCAGCTTGTCGTTGGTAAGGGTCGGCACGATGGTGGAGAGATGCGCAACGCTTAAGGGCACATCGCCGTTTGACGCAGCGGCCTGAAGGTGCGTGACCAGGGTGGTGATCGTCTGCAGCTCCATCTGGTTGGCGGTTGCCACGATCACGCCGTCCGCGCCGGAGGGCAGGTTTTCCTCATTGCTCTCAAACAGCTCCTCGAACAGCTTCTCCCCGGGCCGAAGGCCGGTAAAGGCAAGGTCGATGTCCTTCTCCGGCTTGAGACCAGCGAGCGAGATCAGGATCTTGGCAAGATCGGTGATCTTGACCGGTTCGCCCATGTCCAGGACATAGATGCGGCCGCGCTGGTTGGAATTGTCGACGCTGAAGGCGGCCGCCTGCAGGACCAACTCGGAGGCTTCCGGGATGGTCATGAAGTAGCGGCGCATGTCCGGGTGCGTGATGGTCACCGGGCCGCCGGCTTCGATCTGCTGGCGGAACAGCGGAATGACCGAGCCGTTGGACCCCAGAACATTGCCGAAGCGCACGGTGATGAAGCGGGTGCAGGTGCCGGACACATCCAGCGCCTGGCAATAGACTTCCGCTGCTCGTTTGGTCGCGCCCATGATGCTGGTCGGCTTGACGGCCTTGTCCGTGGAAATGAGGACGAACCCTTCCGACTTCGCAGCAACGGCGGCATCCGCGACGTTCCGCGTGCCGATGATGTTGGTCTGGATGGCTTCCAGCGGATTATCTTCGACCAGCGGCACGTGTTTCAGCGCAGCTGCGTGGAAGATGATGGCTGGTTTCTCAAACTGGATGACGTCAAAGATCCGCTGGCGGTCGCGCACGTCGGCGATCACAGCACTGCGTGCGAGATCGGGCGCCCTGCCCTGCACTTCCTGATCGATCTTGTAGAGCGCGAATTCCGAGTTCTCCAGGAGTACGAGCCGGGCGGGATTGTATTTCAGGATCTGGCGGACGACCTCGGATCCGATGCTGCCGCCGGCGCCGGTCACCAGAATGGTGCGCCCGCTGATGAGGTCGCTCATCCTGCTGGTGTCCAGCTTCACCGGCGGACGGCCGAGCAGATCGTCGATGGTAAGTTCGGAAAAATCCGGTTCGCTCAGATCCAGCGGCCTTGGCGTCGCGCGCTTCACCGGGATGCCAAGATCGGCGGCGGATTGCGTCAGAGCCTTGGTAAAATCGGCCGGGGGCCGTGGCGTCACTGACAAGATTGCTTCGACGGGCGTCCCGGAGCGCTCCAACCGCTTGGCGAGATCGGCGAGCTCATCGACGTTTCCGAGTATTGGAATGCCGCGGATGCTGTGTCCGCTCTTGGCGGAATTGGCACAAATCAGACCGTGGACCTTGTAAAGGCCTGAGCGTTCCAACTGGTGGGTGCGGATCGCCTGCTCGGCATCGCGCACATGGCCTGCCAGGAGGACATGCTTGACGCCTTCCGGCGGTTTGCCGAGCCCGCCAAGACGTCCAAGCCCGCCATCCTTGTGGGCCCGGTAGGCCAGGCGCGGAGCGCCGATCAAGACCACCATGACAAACCAGGTGATGACCGGAACCGAACGCGGCAGGGCTTCCAGACGGGTGATCAAGAAGAGCACCAGGACGAAGATCACGATGCTGATGAGCGAGGCGACAACAATTGCCCTGAGATCAGCGAGCGAGGCAAAGCGCCAGAGCCCCCGCCCGAGGCCCATGAATTTGAAGACGATTGCGGAGATGGCGACGAAAATTGCAATCCATGCGGCGACAGTCGGCGCTGGTGGCAAATGGTCGATGCCGTATCGCGCAACGAGAGCGGCAAACAGCGCCAATCCAGACATGAACGCGTCATGGAGAATGGCAATCAGTCTTTTGTTCAAAAAGTTCATGCTGTTTGTGCGCAACTCAACGTGGATACTCCTGCGTCGGCTAACACCATACCGGAAAGAATGCAATTTGCCTTGGTGTGGCCCGCATATTTTGCTAATCAAAACTGGCTTTCCGGTTCTACGGATTACTTGGCGCGATAAATCATAGTTTGAAACCGGATAGATGAACGTTTCCAAATGTTTAAACCTCAATAGCGTTGTTGTGACAGTCTTCGCAACACCGTTTTTGATGGTTCTGTCGCGCAACATTGCGACGCCCATTTTTGTTTTTGTCGCCGTGCTTTTGCTCCTGTTTGCGGCGATTGACCGAAGCCCAAAGGCGGTTTTTCAGTCTGTGATTGACACGGCCCGCAGCCCTGCCGTGCTCCTGTTTGAAGTTCTTGTGGTTTTCATGGCCCTATCGGTTGGCTGGTCGACATCGGTCGACCGAAGCCTCGAAACAACGGTGCATTTTGCCGGAAACTTGGTACTCTTCGGCCTCTGTGTCGCGGCGCTCGCGGTCAGTGCATCCGCACGGCTGATCAGGTCCATTCTCTTTCCCCTTGCGATTATCGGGACGGCTTTGTTTCTCGTTTCTGAAGTTATTTTTGGAACACCTGTGCGCGCCCTCGTCGGGGCTTCGCCGGAGGTTTTCCGGATGAACCGCGCAGCTGTCGCGCTGGTCCTGATGTTGCCGTTTGTCCTCTATGCGCTGCCGCAGTCTAAAAAGGTGCCGGGGGTGCGTTTGGCAGCGGTGCTGACTGTTGGCGGCGCGGCTTTCATGTCAGACAGTGAGACGGCAAAGCTGGCGTTCATCGCCACGATTCTGTTGCTGCCGGTGTTCGTTCTCCTGAAAGACAAGGGCATCTGGTTTCTTGGGCTTTTGACGCTCGGCACATTCATTTTGATGCCGGTGATCTCGCCGCATGTGATGTCGCTGATCCCGGATGTTCTGGCAAGCCGCCTCCCCTATGGCTCCGTCGGGATCCGGGCGGACATCTGGACCGCGTTTTCCAGTCTGATCGGCAACCACTTCTTCCTTGGCCACGGCGTTGATGCCAGCTATATGGCGGCGGTCGATTACAAGGACTTGGATATTGAGCCGTTTTTGGGCTGGGGCCACCCGCACAATTTTGCAATCCAGGTCTGGTATGAGCTTGGGGTGATCGGTGTAGTGCTCTTTGCGGCGCTGATCTGTCTGTTTTTCGGCTCGCTCCGCGTCGTGCCGCTGGATCTGCTGCCCGCTGTGCTCTCCACCGTTGCGGCGGTCTGGACCGTCGCGCTGGTGAGCCATGGAGCCTGGCAGGCTTGGTGGTGGTGCCTGGTGGGCCTGGTCAGCGTCTTGTGGTTGATCGAGCTGAAATGCCGGCACGGGGTGGAAGCACCGCAGAGCGATACCTGATCGCGCGCAGAAAAGAAATGACCGCAGCGGCACCAGACGTGCAGGCGGACTGAAGGTGCCGGAAGGGCGATAAAGTGAAGTATGTGATCACCGGAGCATCCGGGTTTGTCGGCCGCCAGCTCGTGAGACGTTTGACGGGTGCGGGCCATCAGGTCGTTGCCATCGGGCGCACACCTTCGAGCGCAAACACTGTAGATCCGCAAGTCAGCTTTGCCAGCTATGACGAGTTGCCGAAAGTTGCCTCTGGCGCGGATTGCTTATTAAACCTTGCAGCTGTCAACAACGATGTTGATGCGAGCGAAGAGACCTTCTTCAAAGTCAATGCGGAGCTTCCGCAACAGCTCGCCGCGCAGGCCAAGGCTGCCGGGGTGCCGGTGTTCGTGAATTTCTCCAGCTTTCACGCGCTTCCAGGCGGGCTGGAGACCCCGTATGCCCGCAGCAAACGGGCGGGTGCTGAGGCGGTTGAGCAGGCCGCCGATCAGAATGCGCTCAATCTTTATCTTCCAGCTGTTTATGGCGACGATTTTGCCGGCAAGCTTGTGGTCTTGAAGAAACTGCCGAGCTTCTTGCGCTCAGCCGGGTTCGCGGTCGTATCGGCTTTCGCGCCGTTGGTTCATGTCGACCGGATTGCAGCGTTTGTGGGTAAGGATCTCTCGACGGTTGCCTCTGATGAGCCGGTCTTGCTGGCGGACAACAAGGACGAGAACCTTGTCTACCGGTTTGGCCGCAAGCTGATCGACCTCGGTTTTGCGCTGGCCGTCATCCTTATTTTCTGGTGGCTCTTGGCTATCGTCTGGGTTCTGGTCAAAACCGGCTCGGCAGGCCCGGGTATCTTTGCCCAGGACCGGGTTGGAAAAGGCGGCAAGGTCTTCACCTGCTACAAGTTCCGCACCATGGGCAAGGATACGCGCCAGGCCGGAACCCATGAGATTTCAGACAGCGCGGTGACCCCGATCGGTGCTTTCCTGCGCAAGACCAAGATCGACGAGCTGCCGCAGGTCTGGAACATCCTCAAAGGCGAGCTCAGCCTGGTAGGCCCCCGCCCCTGTCTTCCCGTTCAAGAGGAACTCGTAGCGGAACGCACCAAGCGGGGCGTGCTCGACATCCTGCCGGGAATCACGGGCTTCGCGCAGATCCAGGGCATTGATATGAGCCATCCGGTGCGTCTTGCGCGAAAAGATGCCGAATATATCGCGCGCCGCGGACTGATATTTGACCTCAAGATCATCCTTGGAACCGTCATCGGCAAGGGCCAGGGCGATCGGACGGCAAAAAGCAATTGATTTCAATTCGGTAACAGAAGTCTTAGGGCTGGCAACGGGCTTGGAAACTGTTCGCAAGGCACTTTGAAGATCCTCGTCTTCGTTTACTTGGCAGATCTTACGAGGAACTCTCGCGCGTTGCGTTAACCTCTCATTAACCTTAAAAAACTTGACGTTAACAACGTTCCCCGGCTTTATCTACGCCAACGGTTCCTGAATTCATGGTTTTGCCGTAACTGGGGATCGTGGGCGCTGACAACAGTCCATGGCGTTGATCGCCGTTGCCGCATTTTGCGAATCTGCCGATACTGCGCAAAATTGACGGCTCAGGACTGTGAGGAGCACAAAAGCGCAGCGGTAATCTGTGCAAGCCTCTCCCCGCCCGGTCGTGATCCGGCAAATATCCGGATCGATGAAGAGATGATTTTGGGCCAAGGCAGGATGCTGCGGCCAGGAGGAAAATGGAAAACCGGTTGATGCAGTCATCCCACGGCCATGCGCTAAGGGCACAACCAGCTGGACACTTCCGTTTTTCGAGAAAGCCGGCCTGTCCGGGTTTGTGGCAAGGATTGACGACACGATGATGGCTGCCGACCAGCAAATTGCAAAAGACGCCGAACAGTTGTCTGTTCAGCTCGGGGAGTTGCGCGCCCGCCTGTTCCCCCCGTCGAGCCTCAAGGTGATGCGCTCGTTTACCTCCGGTGAAGCTGCCAAGCTGATCGGTGTCTCCGATGGATATCTGCGCCAGTTGGCTCTGTCCGGTGACGGCCCCTCCCCCGCGACAGACGACCGTGGCCGCCGCAGTTACACACTGGCCGACATCAATGCCCTTAGAAGCCATCTTGCAAGCCAGCACGAGCCGGGCAGCACGAAGGCGCGCAGCTATGTTCGCCACCGGGATCCGGAGCGCAGCGAACACTGCCAGGTGATTGCGGTTACCAACTTCAAGGGCGGCAGCGGCAAGACCACGACCTCAACGCATCTGGCCCAGTATCTTGCCATTCGTGGCTACCGGGTGCTGGCGGTGGATCTTGACCCGCAGGCCTCCCTCTCCTCCCTGTTCGGCTATCAGCCGGAACTGGATCTCACCGGCAACGACACGATTTACGGTGCGATCCGCTATGATGCGGAGCGCGTGCCGCTCGAGCAGATCATCCGCAAGACCTATGTCGACGGGCTGGATCTGGTGCCGGGCAATCTGGAGCTTCAGGAATTTGAACACACCACGCCGCAATATCTGGCAAACCGGCCAGCCGGCTCCGATCCGCAGGAGTTGTTCTTTGCACGGGTCCAGACAGCGCTGAAGTCTGTCGAAGACAATTACGACGTTGTGGTGCTCGATTGTCCGCCGCAGCTTGGCTACCTCACCCTCGGTGCGCTCTGTGCGGCGAGCTCTGTGATCGTTACCGTCCACCCGCAGATGCTCGACGTGGCCTCCATGAGCCAGTTCCTGTTCATGACGTCGGATCTTTTGTCGGTCGTCCGCGAAGCTGGCGGCACGCTGAATTTCGATTTCCTGCGCTATCTGGTCACCCGGTATGAGCCACAGGATGGGCCCCAGACCCAGATCGCCGGGTTCCTGCGCGCGCAGTTTGGCGACCGGGTTTTGACCGCTCCCATGGTGAAGTCGACGGCGATTTCCGATGCGGGGCTGACCAAACAAACGCTGTACGAGGTCGGCCGGGAGAACTTCACCCGCGCCACTTACGACCGGGCGATGGAATCGTTGACAGCTGTCAACTCGGAGATCGAGGCCTTGATGCACGCCGCTTGGAGCCGTCCGGAGGCTGGCAAATGAACCACCTTAAAAAACTTATCCACGCTCACCGGGGCGGCCTTACACTGAGGCAGCTTTACCAGACCCGTCCGGAGACAACGTGGCCATGACCAAACGCAAGGACCGCTTGAAAGCCCTGTTTGCTGGTGAACCGGAAACCGCACCGGCGGAAAATACGCCTGCACCGGCTCCGGTACATCCCCAAGAAGCCCGGCATGAGAAAAAGGCGGCGCCTGCCGCCCCGGCCCCCGCCGCTGCTTCCAAAACCGTTTCTGCCGGTGAGCGCCCGCGCTCCGCCTCCGGCGCGGTGAAGGCCATGGGGCTGTCGCTTGGGCAAATGGCGCAGGAGCTGAAAGAACAGTCCGGCGAGCGGGTGGTGACACTCGACCCGTCGCACATCGAGCCCTCCCCCGTTGCGGACCGGTTGACCGTTGATGCCCATCTTGATGCTGGCTTTGCGGACCTCAAAGCCAGCCTTGAAAGCCGGGGACAGCAGGTTCCGGTTCTGGTGCGCCGGCATTCCGATGCCGCCAAACGCGCGGATGGCTGGTATCAGGCCGCTTACGGCCACCGGAGGATCCGGGCCGCGAAAGAACTCGGTATCAATGTCCTGGCGATTGTCCGGGAGCTCGACGACGATGCGCTCATTCTCGCGCAGGGCAAAGAGAACGCCGAGCGGCGGGATCTATCCTTCATTGAACGCGCGTTCTTCGCCCGTTCGCTGATCGATCATGGATTTGAGCGCTCTCTTGTTCAGGACGCGCTCGGTGTTCATAAGACGGAAATGACCCGGCTCCTGCAGGTCGCCGACAAGGTGCCCTACCCGATTGCCAAGGCTATCGGTCCGGCGCCCAAGGCCGGCCGCCCACGCTGGCATCAGCTTGCCGAGATGTTCGACGGAGAGGCCGCGGAAGTCATTGCCCGCGACGAGATCACCTCCGAGGTGTTTCTCGCCTGTGATTCCGATCAGCGGTTCCAACGCCTGTTCACACGGCTTGGAAAACGAAAATCGAAACCGGCCCAAAAACAGACGATCAAGAGCCGGTCCGGCAAACCGATCGCCGACATCAAGGGCTCGACTATCCAGCTCGCCAAGACGGCCCCGGATGGCTTCACGCAATATCTCGCCAAGCAGCTGCCGGATCTTTTGGCAGCGTTCGAGGCGGACAAGAACAAGGAGCTGCCAGACGGCTGAATTTTAGGGCCGGTTGACAGCTGTCAACTTTCAGAAAGCGGAACTGCCGCGCTGAAAGATCAGGAAACGGGAAAGGGAAGGAACAAGGCAAGAAAAAAGGCCCCCAAAGCAAAATGCTCCGGAAGCCCTCTTTGTATGTAGCAATCTGAGAGAATCACTTCCGCCCAAAATTGTCAAGACGTGACACCCTGTTTTGCGACTGGGAACGCTTTTTCATTGCCTTTTTATAGGTGATGGACATGACGGATCGTATTGCAACGACGCCTTTCGGCGGCGGACCTTTTTCTATTGCCTTGTTCAAGGCGCATGAGAAGCTTGAGGCCGACCGCGCAGCTCTCAAAACTTCCGGCAACCGGACCGGCAAAACGGACAAGTGGCAGTTCCTGCGCGCGCTGACAGAGGCCCGCGAGGTCTATGCGCTGTCCGATCGGGCGATCACGGTCCTGGAGGCTCTCTTGAGCTTTCATCCGGAAAAGGAACTGGACGGCTCTGAAGACATCATCGTCTTTCCATCGAACGCCGAACTCTCCTTGCGCACCCGGGGCATGTCTGCGCCGACCCTGCGCCGGCATATCGCAACGCTGGTGAAAACGGGGCTTCTCCTGCGCAAAGACAGTGCGAATGGCAAGCGGTTCGCCCGTAAAGGGCCTGGCGGTGAGGTGACGGATGCCTTTGGCTTCAATCTGGCGCCAGCTGCGCTGATGGCCCCGGAAGTCTTCGAGCACGCCGAGGCGGCGCGGGCGCATGCCGCGGAAGTCCGGAAGGTCCGGGCGGAGATCACGCTGCACCTGCGGGACATTTCAAAGATGATTGAAGCCGCTTTCGAGGATGGGCAGGGCGCTCACAGCCCGGCACTGTGGCTGGGCTTTACGGAAGAGCTCAAAGGGCTCTCCGGCCGTGTTGCGCGCAACGGCGCTCTCAGCGATCACAAGCAGCGCTGCGACGCTCTGGTGCACTTACGTGCTCGCATTGAAAGTGCGTTCCTGGCTGGAATGGACGAAGCGGATTTGCGTAAAAGAGACTGCGAAGAAGCGTCTGCACAAACCGGGGATATCTCTCAATTAGAAACAAGAATGAGCGGCAACGACGCTCGTAATGAGCGCCACATTCAGAATTCAAACAAAGACGACTCATTTGAATATTGCTCTGACAATCATGAAGCGGCGGTTCGAGGATTTGATGATGAGACGCGTGATCAATATGGGCAGGAAGCCGGGCAAGAGAAATCTCCAAATAGCCAGCAGGATCCGGAAGCGCACAATAATCGGGGAGGCGCTAAGAGCGATCCGGAACAAGTCTCTCTCGGAGATCTGAAGCGGGCGTGTCCGTCGTTTGCCGATTATGCGCTCGAAGGCCTGGGCAACTGGTCCGACGCCAGAAAGGCGGCGGAGCTGATCCGGCGAATGCTCGGAATTTCGAAAGATGCCTGGCTGCGGGCGCAACAGCATATGGGGCCAGCCGGTGCAATCGTGACGATGGCGTATCTGGTGGAAAGGGCGGAGGAGATCAAATCCGCTGGCGGATACTTGCGGGTTCTGAGCGAGAAGGCGGAAGCCGGGAAATTCCGGCTCCGGCCAATGCTGGACTCTCTCATGAACCGGTGAGGGCAGGGGGCTGCCAAGTGAGAGTTGACAGCTGTCAACAAACAAGCGCGATCGGATGGCTTTGGCTCATGAGGTGCTGGGATCTGGTCAGAAGATCAGATCCGGGGTTTGGGTGCCGGTTCGACACCAGAATCGCCGGTGTTTGGAACGCCCTTAGGTTCGATGAGCAAGACCTTGGTTTCTTCTTCGGCGCGCGGCCGGTGGACAACGCCTTTCGGCACAATGAAGAGCTCCCCGGCTTTCACCACATGCGGGTCCTGGCCTTCGATGTCCATGACCATCTCGCCCTCAAGGACGAGGAAGAAGTCGTCGGTGTCTTCATGTTGATGGAAGGGAAACTCTCCCTTGAACTTCACCACCATCACGTCGTTGGTGTTGTAATCTGCGACAACGTGCGGATCCCAATGACTGGCAAACGTCGAGAGCTTGTCGGAGAGATTGATGGGTTTCATATCGGTCTGTCCTGTGAACTGCAAAGAAGGGCGGGGGCTATCTGTCTTCAACGCGCCCACGGTACTTCAATCCATCCGGACCTGTCTTGAATGTTTGTGCGGAAAACGACGGATCATAGCCGGGAGAGGACACCGTCGACTGTGTCGCATGTTTGAGAAGGGGGCACCGATGGAATTCCAATCAGACTGGCTGTATTCCAGGAGCGCAGAAACGAGTTGACAGCTGTCAACTTTGAAACAGCATTGAAAAAGAGGCACCAAACGTGATAATGTGCATTTGTGCACAAAATAACGAATGATGGTTTCCATGTCAGTGCAGAATACCTCCAAGCTTGTCTCCGACAGTGCCGAAACCGCGTTCTTGTCTGCCAGGGTGCCGGTGCCGCTGAAAAACCGGTTCAAGGCCTTGGCCGCGGAGCGCGGCGCAAAGGTTCAGGATTTGCTTCAGCAGATCGTCCAGGATTACGTGGATGATCAATCAGCTGGGCCGCTCGCAGCGACCGATGTCATTGCCCGGTTGAGGGGCGTTCGCAAGGACCTGGAAGGGCAGGGGATCGGCCATCTCTATCTCTTCGGCTCTCTCGCCCGGGGCGAGGCGCAGGCCGGCAGCGACATCGACTTGAGTTACGAGCCGAAAGAGGGCGCGCAATTGTCTTTGTTTGATCTTGCGCGTTTGAAGGATGTTCTGGAGACCGCGCTCGACATGCCTGGCCGGGTGGATCTGGCACCGCGCGCCCGCCTCGCTCCGCATGTGGCGGAGGCTGCTGCAAACGATGAACTCCGGATTTTCTGAAGCGCCATGCGTGATGCCCGCTACCGGCTGGAAGACATCCAGCGCGCTATTCTGGACATTCGCACGTTTGTCGCGGACCTTGATCAGGCAGCCTTCCTGAAAACACCGCTGGAGGACCGCAAGACATTTCGCGCGGTGACGGCTTGCCTTCAGGAAATCGGTGAGGCTGTGAAGGCATTGCCGCCCGAAGTGACAACTCGCCATCCGGACATTCCCTGGCGGCTGATTGCCGGAATGCACGATCACATTGCCCATGTGTACTTCCGCGTCGACGCAGACATCATCTGGGCAACGATCGAAAGCGGCGAATTGGAAGCGCTTTTGGACGCGGTTAGTGACGAACTGAAGTGACCGCTGACCGGTCATGGAACATGCTCAGAAGCCAATCCGAAGCACACAAAAGTGTAGCCTTAGGACTCGATCCCGTAGCGCTCAAGGATCCGGGCATGGGTGCCGTCGTCGACCATGGTGTCGAACACCGACTGCAGGAGACCGACGAGGTCATCAGGCGTCTGGCGATGTAGGGCGAGATAGAGTTCGCCGCGGTCCAGTTCATAAACGGTTTCATACTCATCCAGGGCAACATCACGTGTTTGCAAAGCCCAACGGGTCACTCTGGTCTCATAGGAGATGGCATCCACACGGCCTGCTATGAGTTTTCGGAAATTCTGATCATTTGAGAGCACCGCTTCGATCCGGTCATTCGGCACGCCCCTGGCCTGCAGAAGGAGCTGCCCGACATCGTCCTTGACCACCCCAATTCGCAAGTCCTCAAGATCCTGAACGGTCTCGATGTTCAGGTTACGGCTCTTTTTGGCAATCAGCCCCACGACGGTCGGAACAAAAGGCCCGACCCATTTGAAAAGGTCCTCGCGGTCTGGTGTGCGGGTCGTCGAAAAGAGGGCGTGCCCGGACCGCTGAAGGGTCAGATTGTAGCCCCGCGCCCATGGCAGAAGCGCAATATCCGATCGGTTGTAACCGGACGCCGTGCGGTTGAAGATCTCTTCCATGATCTCAACGCTGAGCCCCAAGAGCTCGCCCCCTTCCTGGTAATTGTAGGGGGGGTACTCTTCTGTCATCACCTGGAGGCCTGCAAGGTCGGCACTCGCCCGGGACAAGCGGAGCGAGGGCAGGGGCGCCAACACAGCCATGCCTGCCAGAACGGTCCGTCTTGTCACTGCCTTCATCTGTTGCCCCTTGTCGGTGACATGGTTTTCAGTATGGCCTGGCTTCCAACTCTTTCAGGTCCGGCAAAGCGTATCCGCTTGACCGGCTTTTCAAAGGCCCATTGAGCCAAACATCAAGCGGTTTGGCCTCTCCGAAGAGGAAACCCTGACCAAACCTTACATTCCGTTGTGTCAAGCTGCCAAGTTGTTCTTCGGTCTCGATGCCCTCGGCAATCACGGTCAGATCCAGCTTTTCCGCCAGGCCGACAATGGCTTCAACGAGAGGCGCTGTTTTGCCGGACGCATCTTTGTTGGAAATATCTCCAAGGCCTTGAACAAATGACCGGTCGATCTTGACCGTATCAACGTGCAGGCGGTTCATGTAGCTGAGCGATGAAAATCCGGTCCCGAAATCATCCAACGCCAGAGCACATCCGAGCTTCCGGATATCCTCGATCAGCCCGTCCAAGTCGGCGCTGTTTTGCATCAAGGTTGTTTCGGTAATTTCAAGAACAAGCCGATCGCCGACCAGATCGTGTTGCGAAAGATACCGGGCCAACGTGTCCGGCAGTTCCCGCCTGAACTGGGCCGCTGACAGGTTGAGCGTCACATAGGCGTCCTGCCAGTCGGGTTGCTGCTCAAGCTCTTTGAGCGCCCGCATTCCCAGCCGCAAGACCCGGTCGCCAATTTCCAGAATACTGCCGGTTTGTTCGGCAACCGTAATGTACTCCCGTGGCGGCAAGATGCCCATGTCCGGGTGCACGAGCCGCAAAAGGCCCTCGAACCCGACGATGCTCCGCTCGTTAAGATGAACGATCGGCTGGTAGTAAAGCTCAAACCAATCATGTTTCAGAGCCTCGGAAATGAGCTCCTTGACCTCCAACTGGCGAGCGGCTTCCTGGCCGAACTGGACATCAAAGACACAGTGTCCGTTCCGCCCGCTGCCCTTTTGGCGGTACATAGCGACATCGGAGGTTTGCAGCAGATCGTCCGCGGTGTCCGCATTTTCCGGATAATAGGAAATCCCGATGCTGGCAGAAATTTGCAGTTGCCTGCCGGACAGACTGATCGGTTGCTTCAGGACCTGATTGATGCGTGTTGCAAGGTCGACAGCGCGCGCGCGGACATCGCCAGCCGACAGCAAGATGGCGAACTCATCGCCGCCAAAACGGCCGAAACAATCTTCGGCTTTCAAGAGCTTGGACACTCTTTGTGTAACCAGCTTCAGGACCTGGTCACCGGAAAAGTGACCGAGATTGTCATTGACCCATTTGAAGTTGTCGAGATCAAAGAAAAGAACGGCGATTTCATGGTCCGCATCGGCTGCGTCGATCGCTTCATTCATCCGGTGCGTGAAGCCGTGCCGGTTCAGCAAACCGGTCAGGAAATCCGTTCGCGCCTGATGGAGGATTTTTGCCTCTGCGGCTTTCAATTGACAAATGTCAGCCATAACAGAGAGCGACTGCCGGCCGGTCGAACTCTTGTCGAAATCGCGGATTTCGGTAATGAGAACATCCAGCGGCGATCCGTCGGCTCTAATGAAAACCGAGGTGATTTCAAAAGACATGTTCTCAGCTGAAAAGAGACGCTTGCGGCTGTCGAGATATTCTTCTGTGCAATCGGGCTGAAGGAACTCCCTGAACTTGCGGCCTATAACGGCCTCCCGCGCGTACCCCGTGGCGCTCAGCCAATAATCGGACACGTTCAGGATCCGGTCTTCGTGGTCAATGGAGTAAAGCATGACAGGCGTGTTGTTATACAGAAATGCCAGGCGCTTGTTTGCTTTCAACAACTTGGCTTCGTCCTTGTCGAGGCTGTCCTGCATCTCGTTAAAGGCTTCAGTGACGCTGCCGAATTCATCTGATGACGACCAATCCACCCGTTTGCGGGTACCCGACCGATGTGTTGTCTCGATGGCCTCATTCAGCCGGCTCAAGGGCCGGTTGATCATGATGCGGTTGGCAAGCAGGGCAACGATAAGAACAGAAATCGTCGAGACAACAAACAAAATGGCGGGGTAGGCGACCTGTTCGATGGCGGCGCTTCGCAGGCGTTCCGACATGAACCAGATGTTCAGCGTGCCGACGTTGTAGTCGTTCTCATCAATGACATGGATGATGTCCTTTGAGAACAGGTTTCCGCCTTCTTGCGTGCCCGGGTTGCTGTCATCGGCGTTCGAAAAGAACGCGAGCCGGTTGTTGTTATCATCCAGGACTTCGATGCTGAAAATGTCTGGCTCCGTGGCGATGGCCGCCGTCCATTTTTTCAGGTTATCATCGTCGAAGTCCCAGATCAGCTTGCTTAGGACCTTGCTGTTGACGTCAACGAGAACCTGCTGTTTCGCGACCATTTCGCGTTCAAGGGTGTCTTTGGTTACGACAAAAAACAGCAGCAAAAGCGGGCCGTTCACGGCAATCAACGTTGCGAGCATGATGACGAGAAATTTCCGCTGCGTTGATCCCCAGATATTCCCCAGCATCGTGCAAATAGATCCCTGTTTCGATCTAGGAAGCCATCAAGTCCATAAAATACTAAATCACAATGTGCGAAGTAATTGAATAACCTCTTAATATCCTAGGTATTTTTATTGATATCATGTTCGGTCAGGGTTGTGTTGCCATGGGCATATGTGTGCCCAGCAAAATTATCCCTTGTTATTCAGCCGTTAAGACCAACACGTTTGTTTCAAGGTAATACGGGACCGAACAGCGCCACCCCAGTTCGCTTTCGATCCGGTGCCGCAGTTGTTCGGAGGCATCGGGCTCTCCGTTTGTGACAAATGTCAGGAGTGGTGGCCGCTCGAAATTGCCCAGCCAGCGCATGATATCATTCGCGTCGGCATGGGCGGACAGTATGTCCAGGTTGCGCTAAACATTCCTGAAATCGAGTGTAGGCGCACTGGCCTTACATCTCCGTGCTGGGTCATTCTCGACAAGTTCTATCGCGTCGAGATGGACAAGGACTATGGCTTTGTTTCCACCGAGCCTATCAGCTCGGTCATCGCGGCGTTTCTCCGAGAGTTTTGCCACGACCATCAAGCGAGCAGCCCAAACTTCTCCCATCAAAGCCGTGAAGCGGACCTGACTTCGCTTCGAGCGCTCCCGGGCGGCAAGACCACCGTTCTTCAAGGCCTCCCACTTTTCGCTGCGGTTGGAGGGGATGGCTGATTGTCCACTTCAGTCGTTGCCAGGATGCGTGCAGCAACAGGCACAATTTACAGAGGCAATCCAATCCCGCTCTTTCCATGGATGGCATTCCTGGTGCGGCACGGGCAACGCGGGAGCCTGTGTCGGAGGCATTGATGCAATGTGCAACGGTTCGCCGTTCCGTCGCTGGCATTTGCCATCCCGACCTGCCGCTGGATTTACGCGGACAAAGCAGGGATTGCCGGTCTGTTCGGAGTTCAAAGAATGACAGTTCCCCAGACTGGCATCAACGTAAATCACGCAAGCTCATTCTCGCCTCGGGTGCCGCCGTAGATGGGTGGTCCGAACACGTCGTTCGCAGGTCTTCATTTCCTTAATCTGTCACAAAGGCGTTGCCCTAAGCGGTCTCGATTAAGGCATGTCTGACCGGGAGCCGGCTTCGCCTCGGTCGGCTTGACGCAACGTCGGATCGAAACTTTCTTCCCCTTCGAACTGGTGTTCGAATTCCTCGCGGGTAGCCAAGAAAGTATCTTCCCTCCGTCCTCCACTTCGTTTCGGTTCCAAAGGAATGCGCGCCGATCGTTCCCGATCTCTTCGACAGCCATCGAGGCCGCGATGGTCGTGGCCCGAAACATCGAAAGAATGAAGACAATGGCAAACATCGGCACATTCACCAAAACGAAGAACGGCTTCACTGGTCAGATCAAGACGCTGGCCCTCAACGTCAAGGCCCGCCTTGAGCGCATCAAAAACCCCTCCGAAAACGGCCCGCAATTCCGCATCTACTCCGGCTCGGTTGAACTTGGAGCCGGATGGGAGAAGCAGGCGAAAGATACCGAGCGCGATTACATCTCGGTCAAGCTGGACGATCCGAGCTTCCCCTCTCCAATCTATGCCACCCTAATCGAGGTGGAAGGCCAGGAAGGCCTGCAGCTTATCTGGTCCCGCCCGACCAGCAATCGCGACTAAGCGGCCAGCACGAGGGCCTCGCCTCAAGCGGGGTCTTCGACCGGTGTTTCCTGAGCGCAGCACATCCGCCACCTCATCGGAGTAAGAATTATTCGACGCCCGTGATTGTCTCCCGATATCCACGCCGCTTTTTTGATCGCTCTATCCGCATCAGGGCATTGGCGGCATCTGCCGGATTGTCAAAAGTGACCATCATTGTTTTTCCCCGTGTTCCGATGGGCCCCCAATCGCGTATGAGAGACGCGCCGCCAAACAGCGTCGGCTGAACGGTGAGGCTATAGAACCGTCGCATGTTCCGGGTCGGGTCAATGCGGCGAAGATGGACCGGTCTGCTTTGTTGTGCATGCATGGCAAGAGTCTCGCTGCCGAGGCAGATCCTGTCCAATGAGTTTTATGAATCAATGCGTCTCAACCGATTCACGCCATTCATCCAAACGTTCTCCTCGACCGACATGAGTTTCCGCATGCATCGAGCGCGGCAGCCGTCTTTTCTGCCGGAAAGGGGAACGCCTGATCTGGTTAGCCATTTGTCCCAATCAGTTGGGCCGCGCGTCCTCATCGTCTCCCTTTCCCGAACTGCGACCTTTCCACCTTCTCGGTCATTTCTTTCCTCCGGAAAAATATGGCCCGCCCGCATCGGAGCGGCTCGTTGCCACTGGTAAAGATGATTTGCTCATCGGACCGCATCTGCAGAATTTCATGCGGCTGGATAAGAGGACGCTGAGAGAGCTGGCGAGAGCGGTTCTGAGAAACTTGCCCGCCGCGTGAAGAGCGGCTGACCTGGTCAACCTCGATGGTCGTCATGCCACAGCGCTCGGAAATATACCGCGCCGTGTCCGGATCGTTGATCGCCGCGAAAGACACCCAGGAAGCGGATTCGAACCATTTTGATGTGGCATCGCGCCCACCAAAGGCCTCCCGCATTTGTCCAAGCGACTGGAACAGCATGAGAAGCGAAATGCCATATTTGCGGCCGGCATCACGTGCCGTCTCCAAGATGCGCATGTAGCCGAGACGCGCAGCCTCATCGAGCAGGAAAAGAACTCGACCCTGGATTTCGCCGTCGCGGTTATAGACCGCTTTCAAAAAAGCGCCGATGATCACCCGGGCCATACCGGGATGATTTTCCAGGGTGGAAAGATCGATGTTGAGGAAGACTGTTGTCCGGCCGTTGGCGATGATGTCGGTTTTGAAGGCATTGCCGGAGACGAGCGCGGCATAGGTGTCATAGGAGAGCCAATGGGTCTCCTTGGCAGCGGTGGCATAGACGCCGGAGAAGGTTTGCGGCGTCATGTTGATAAAGGGTCCAACAAGTTCTTTGACGAATTCGTTGGGCGCCGTGTCGTGAATGTCGGCCAGGAACTCCTTCAGGTTCTCTTCCGGTTTGGTGAGAATGCTGCGCACCGTGCGCAGCGATCGCTTTCCGCAAGTGTTGTCCAAATCAGAAAAGACCACATGGGCGATCACACTGGTAATCAGCTGTTCGGCATTGGTTCGGAAGAAGTCGTCGGCGCCGGAGGCAATCCGCGGCCTTTCTGACATGAGCCAGGCGGCAACCGTTGCCATGTCCTCTTCAATGGAGGATCCAAACTGTCCGATCCAGTCAAGGACATTGAACCCCACTTCCGGATTTTTAGGGTCGAGGCAAATGACCTTCTGGCCCATCGCGTTGCGGCTGCTTGCGACCATCGGCGCGATCTCGGTCGAGGGATCGAGAACGATCATTGACCCTGGATAGTGGAGACAGGTGGGAATGACGACGGATGTTGTCTTGTATCCGCCTGAGCCGGCAAAGACGATGCCATGGGTTGATCCAAAGCCTTGATCAAACGCGAGGAGGGGCGCCTTGCCGCCTTTACCCCAGGTGCTGCTGTGACGCGGATCGAAATTGATTTCCGAGACGCTGTCCTGATCGACGCGGTAACGTTCGCCGATGACGATACCGCCGTCTTCGGGAAACACCTTCGCAGCGGTTCGAGTGTCCATCCAATCGCTGTCGCCGTGAATGCTTCTACGCCCGGAGACCCGTTTTGGCCGGGTGTCACCAAAGGCCCTGTTGCCTTTGATGCCAACCTTCAAACCGAACAGACCGATAAAGAGCGCTCCAACCGCGCTACTGATCGAATAGAGATCGGCAAACTGCAGAACCGACCCAAACTGGACTTGGCTTACAAGACCATTGAGCCGAAGCGCCTCCTGGACCGCTGCAAAGGCAAAGACCAACAGCCCCCCGCAGAAGACACCAAAGCCGGCCCATTTGATGTCGAGACTGCCGCGCGCAGAAAAAAGAACGATGAGGCCTAAGCCTGCGGAGATGAGACAGGGCAGGGTGAGCCCGATCCGGCCGAGCAACAAATAGGCCTTCTGCGTCGTGGCGAACGAGGCGAGGCTGGTCTCAATCCCAATAAGACCCCAGAGCGCTGTGAGCATCAAGGTGATCGGGATCAGGACCAGCAGCGCCCTTTTGAGTGTACTCTTCAAATGCGGCCTTTCCGATCGCGCGCCATCGGTCGCGCTCATTTTTGTCGCCAATGCGGCTTGCAGCATCTATGAGAATGCCGAGAAGGATGGCCTTGTCCGTCTCGCGCAAGCCCGCTTTGACGATGAGGCCACCAAGCTGGATCTTCTCGCGGGTGTCTTTTTTGCGGGAGAGCAATCGCGTTCGCCTTATCCGGTTCTGAAAGGTCTTGAGTTGCCCTTCAAGTCTGCGGAGTTGCAGGGTGAGCTTGTGCAGCGGCCGGCTTTTGAAATCGGGCGGCAATCTCACTCAAGGCTTTGGTTAGGTCTGCTTCATCAATGTCGAGTTCGGCAAGACCGCTGTCCATGACGAGTTTTGCAACGCGCTCGGACTGCTTTTTGAGAACCTGTCTTTTCTTTTGCTGGAGCTTGGCGATCTGTGCTTCGATGTCATCGATCTGCTCGGAAGCGGATTTGGACGGGCGCGGAGCCATTGGAGTATCCTTTATTTTGAAATGGGTTGTTTAAGGCGAAGAGGCTCGCTCATAGCGTGTTGTTGCTCCCAAGTCGAGTTTGGTTGCAAAACTTGCAGTGGATACAACCAAGCGGGTGCCAGCTGAAAAAAATGCACCGACCTCGCGCGTAGTTCGAGCCTTTTTGAAGATCCGGTTTTCCAGCCCGTAAGGGCTGCAGTCCGGTTTTTTAGGAAAACCGGACGAAGCAGGCGAAGGCTTGAACGCGCTCCTCATACAGCGCTGAAGAGAAAGCCGAAGCCTGTGGTAAACCGGGTCTGGGCGCTGGGGGACTTGCCACATCGCCCGGACAGCAGACCGGCAAAGAACAGGTTTTTTTGCTGATACCTTGATGGTGCTTCTGGCGCCCTATCGCCGGAAACGGCGATAGCTCTCAAGCGGAAACGATTTTTAATCGTTGAGTGCAGAGCGCACTTATAGGATTGCAAATACAATCCTGTGCAGGTACTCGTTGGGAACTGCAACTCAATTGCGTGCAGCTCCTTCCCTAGCCGTCCTGGCGCTTTGCCTTCCCGTTCTGTTCTTTGTTCGTCTCTTTAAGTCTCTTCACATCCGGACTCCCCGCGTTTTATGGCCATCTACCATTTCCATGCCCAGGTGATCTCCAGGAGTGAGGGCCGGTCGAGTGTTGCAGCGGCTGCTTACCGGCACCGCGCCCAAATGACGGTGTCGAACGATAGCGATCACAGGAGCTTTGATTATGTCCATAAGGACGGCGATCTGGTTCATGAGGAACTGGCACTGCCCGATCAAACGCCGGACTGGTTCCGGACGCTGATTGATGGGCGCAGTAGCGCGGGTGCCAGCGAAGCCCTTTGGAACGCGGTCGAGGCGCATGAGACGCGTGTCAACGCGCAGCTTGCCCGTGAAATTGTGTTGGCGTTGCCGGTTGAACTCAGCCGAAAAGACAACATTGCCCTGGTGCAGGGCTACGTGCGCGAGGCTTTTACCTCACGGGGCATGGTTGCCGACTGGGTCTATCACGATAAGCACAACAACCCGCATGTTCATGTCATGCTGACGATGGCGCCGTTCACGGAAAAAGGGTTTGGGTCGAAGTGGGAAACCCTTCTCGATGAGAAGGGTGAGCCGGTTCGCAAAGGCGGCCAGAAAAATGGAAAGCTTCAGTATCGGGCCTGGGCGGGTGATAAAGAAACGCTGAACCAGTGGCGTGCGTTGTGGGCGGCCCATGCAAACAAGTCCCTGGAACAAGCCGGGCATCAAACCCGGATTGATCATCGCAGTTACGAGGCGCAAGGGATTGACCTTCAGCCGACCTCAAAGATCGGTGTGCAGGCGCGCAATATTCTGACTCAAGCAAAAGCCCAAGGGCGTGATGCGGGTCTGGAACGCTCGGTCTGGCATGCGCAAAGCCGTCTTGAGAATGTGAGGCGGATCACGCGCCGGCCGGAAATCGTCCTTGATGCGATTACGCGCGAGAAGAGCGTTTTTGAGACTCAGGACATCGCGAGATACCTTCACCGCTACGTGGACGATCCAAACAGATTCCAGGATCTGCTTGCGCGTGTTTTGGCCTCTCCGGACGTTGTGACGCTTGCGGCCGAAGCGGTTGATCAGCAAACCGGTGACTTGATCCCAGCGAAGATGACCAGCCGGGAGATGGTGCGCCTTGAAGCGGAGATGGCGCGGCGGGCAGATCATCTTGTCTCTGTCCCCTCCCATGGGGTTGATCAAGATCTGCGTGCGCGCGTTCTGACAAAAACCCAAAAGCTCTCTGATGAGCAGCGTGTTGCGATTGAGCGCATTACGGGTGAGGGGCGTATGGCGTCGGTCGTCGGCCGGGCAGGGGCCGGCAAGACGACGATGATGAAAGCAGCGCGTGAGGTCTGGGAGGCAAACGGCTATCAGGTTTTTGGTGCCGCACTTGCAGGAAAAGCTGCGGAAGGGTTGGAAAAGGAAGCCGGGATTGCCTCCCGCACCCTGGCATCCTGGCAATTGTCTTGGGGGCGGGGTGAGGATCTTCCAGACAGAAACACCGTCTTCGTGATTGATGAAGCCGGCATGGTCGACAGCCGTCAGATGAGCGTCTTTGTCGAGACGGTCGCCAAGTCAGGTGGAAAGCTTGTCTTGATCGGCGACGCAGGCCAACTTCAGCCAATTGAAGCGGGTGCTGCCTTCCGCTCTTTGAGCGATCGGACCGGATATGCGGAACTCGGCACGATCTATCGCCAGCGCGCTGAGTGGATGCGCGAAGCGTCCATGGATCTTGCGCGGGGCAATGTCGGCAAAGCCCTTCATGCCTATGAGGCAAACGGCCATGTCGTCAGCTTGCCGCTCAAGGATCAAGTCTTCGGCGCCATGATCGATGACTGGTCCCGGGATTATGATCCGTCAAAGGCGATGTTGATGCTGGCGCATTTGCGCAAAGATGTGCATCGGCTCAACCGGATGGCGCGCAACGTTCTTATTGAGCGCGGCGTGATCGAACAGGGCAAGAAATTCCGCACCGAAGAGGGGGATCGGTTCTTTGCAGCTGGTGATCAGATCGTATTCCTGAAAAACGATCGTGATCTCAATGTGAAAAACGGCATGATCGGGCGTGTGGTTGAAGCGGGCGAAGGGCGCTTCGTCGCGGAGATCGGAGACAACGACCATATCCGGAGCGTCGAGGTCAACCAAAAGACTTACCGCAATGTCGATCATGGCTATGCAACGACGATCCACAAATCGCAAGGGGCGACTGTTGATCAGGTGAAGGTGCTGGCAACCCTGTCCTTGGACCGGCATCTGACTTATGTGGCGATGACCCGGCACCGGGAGGACGTGAAGCTCTATCATGGCGGCCTGTCCTTCGCCCAAAACGGCGGATTGACAGACGTCCTATCCAAGAAAGGCGCGAAAGACACAACGCTCGATTACGCGGGCTCGGACCTCTATGCCCAGGCGCTGAGCTACGCCAATAGCCGGGGACTTTATGGGCTGCGGGTTGCCAAGGCCATGGTTCAGAACCAGCGCTGTTGGCTGGTTGAACAACGGGCAAAGCTGACACGTCTTGGCACCAGGCTTTTGTCCTTCGGGGAAAAGCTGGGGATTGGCGTCACCGGTGTTGAGCGCGGTCTTGTCGGGAGCACGAACACCGTTCAAACAAACACGCGCGAAAATAGTGCGCCAATACAGCCGTGGATTGCGGGTGTGAAGATATGGACCACATCCATTCAAGACGCTGTGGAGGCCAAGGTGCAATCGGATGCCACGTTGACAGCCCACTTTGCCGAAATCCAGAACCGAGCCCGGCTTGTGTTTGAGCGACCGGAAGAAGCCGTGAAAGCCATGCGCGTTGAGGAGATTGTGAAGCTGGACGGCGAAGCGCAAACCGCGGCTTGCAACAAGCTTGCAGAAGATCTGGCGACTGCACCGGAGCGGTTTGGTGTGCTGCGCGGCAAGACTGGGATACTTGCGGGCAAGGCCGCCCGCGAGGCCCGCGAGCAGGCATTGAGCAACATTCCGCAGTTCTGTGATGATGTGAAAACCTATCTCCGCCTCAGGGCCGAGTTTACTGCCTCAAGCACGGTGGAGCTGGAGCGCGCGCGTGAGGTGTCTCGTGTTGGTATTCCGGCGTTGTCACCGGCTGCTGAAGAAACCCTGTCGCTGATCCGCAATGCCATAGACCAAAACGACCTGAAGAGCGGCCTGTCGTTCCTTTTGGCGGACAAACAGGTCGAGGCCGAGCTTGGCGAAGTTGCTGCCAAGTTAAACCATCGGTTCGGGGAGCGCGCGTTCATGGGCACCGCCAAGCCGGAGGGAGTTGCCTTTGATAAGGCGGCTGCCCGGGTTGCCGGCGACGATAGGGTTAAGCTTGCCGACGCATGGCCGAAGTTCAATGCCATCCAGAAGATCAACGCCAAAAGGCAATCTCAGGAGCAAGCTCAGGCGCAGGCCTTGAAAAAGGATCTTTCCAAAGATCAGGGCATGACCCGGTGATAGAGAGAGCGCGGCGACGGGGTAGGCGGGAAGCCTTGGCAATCCTGTCTCTTGCCGGATTAGCAATCGGCGGCATTGCCGCCGCCGGTTTCCTCGGCGGCTACCGGATCAATTCCACGCCGAGCTTCCCACTCGGACTTTGGCGGATCGAGGAACTGTCCAGGGAAGCTCGCCTGGGCGACACTCTGTTCATCTGTCCGCCGGCGAGTTCGCCTGCGATCGAACTGGCTCGCGAACGCCTCTATCTTCCCGCGGGTCTCTGTGATGGCGGGATAGCACCGCTCATCAAAACCGTTGTGGCTTTGCCGGGGCAGCTTGTAACCATCGAGGGCGATCTGGTTGCTATCGATGGCGAGCGTCTTTCGCATTCTTCCATCCAGGCGAAGGATGGGCAGGGGCGTCCATTGACCGTCTATGCCGAGGGCATCGTTCCGGCCGGCGCACTCTTTGTTCATTCCGATTATGTGGCCTCGTTTGACTCAAGATATTTTGGACCCATCCCGGCGCGCGGCGTTCTTGGGCTGGCGACGCCGGTTTTTATCTTCGATGTTAAATGAGGATGGCTAAGTTGGCCACCCGATGTTAAGATCGTCCAAATCCGGATTCAAGGAGATGGTCCACATGCCTGCGGCTCACGCTCGTAATGTTGCTTTGACCGCGCAGCTTTCGTCTTTTGTCGACGAACTTGTTGCGTCCGGTGAATATGCCAATGCAAGCGAAGTCCTGCGCGAAGGTCTGCGTGTTTTGAAGGAGCGCCGGGAGCTCCGGGACGTGGAACTTGCGGAACTCCGCATGCGCGTCGCAGTCGGGTTGGAGCAGCTTGATCGCGGCGAGGGGATCACACTCGGTTCTGAAGAGCTTGTCTCCGGCGTGATGGCAAAGGCCCGGCAAAATCGCCCAGCTTCAGCGTGAAGCAGATAGTTTATTCGCCTGCCGCGCTGGATCGTTTGGCGGATATTGCCAGCTATACTTGGGACCAATTTGGTGAAATCCAGGCAGAGACCTATTTGAGGAAACTGTCGGAGCGGCTAAAAGCCGTGGCCAACGGGATAGGTTCAAAACCGCGATCCTGTGATCTGCTGATGAGGGGTTTACGGGACGATGCCGGTTTGACCTACATTCGCGAAGGCGGTCATTATCTTATTTTGAGGGACAAGCCGGATGTCTTGGAGGTCGTTGAAATCTTCCATGAGCGCATGAATATTGACGAGCATTTGCGCGATCTGGGGTTTTGATCGGCTAGGTTTTTCATTTTGAGTTTTCTTTCTATGTCGCGCCCGTCCCGGCGAGCGGTGTTTTCGGCCTGGCGCGAGAAGTGCTCGCCTTCCAGCCTTAAATTCGCGCGAGGTCTGTTTTGCGTCCTGGGAGGCATAGCGACCGGCACAATCGGCTGGTCGGGCAACGTGCTTCTGCTGCCGGCCGGAATGCTGTTTCCGGCTTTCTGGGCCTATGCCCCGTACCGATCCGTTGCGGCGCTGGTGGCCGCCGCGCATTTTCTGGGAGCGTCACGAGGCTTACCGCAGGGCGCAAGCATATTTTTCGGCTCCCAATATGCTATCGGGATCGGATTTTGGTTCGCGGCGTCCCTCGTCTTTGTCGCTATCTATTCCACGCTATGGTCGGGCAGATCCGGATGGCCTCGAATGCTGCGGTACCTGATCGCAAGCGTTCTGATGAGCCTTCCGCCGTTCGGAATCATGGGTTGGGCCAGCCCGATCACTGCGGCCGGCGTGCTCTTTCCGGGGTGGAGCTGGTTCGGACTGGCAGCGACCGCGATCCTGTTGCTCATGATGACCACAAGCCTTTGGCGGATCGCGGTCCCGGTTGTCGCCGGATGTGCTGCTTGGTCCGCGGCAGTGTGGACCGAGCCGAAGGTCATTAAGGGCTGGACCGGCATCAACACCACGTTCCGCTATGAAGCGGCTGGACAGCATGCCGGGTATGCGCAGCAGCTGGAGACTATTGCCCTGGTTCGCAAAGCGGCCGGGCACAGTGCGGACGTCATCGCCCTGCCAGAGAGCGCACTTGGCCTCTGGACCCCAACGACCGAGAGGCTTTGGACGAACGCCTTATCCCCATTGCCGGTGACGGTGATTGGGGGAGCCACAATCATCCATCGAGACGGCTACGACACCGTGATGGTGGAGATCTCAAGCAAGGGGACGCGGACCCTTTACCGCGAGCGGATGCCAGTCCCGGTCTCGATGTGGCAGCCTTGGCGGCGGCTTACAGGCGAGGGCGGTGGTGCAAATGCTTACTTCTTTGACAATCCCGTCGCGCTGGTTGCTGGGACACGCGTTGCGCCGCTGATTTGTTATGAGCAGCTCATCATTTGGCCAGTGCTGCAATCCATGGCCATGGGGTCAGAGATGATTGTTGCGATCAGCAACGGTTGGTGGACAGGCGATAGCAATATCACCGACATTCAAAGTGCCAGCGTTACGGCATGGGCGAAGTTGTTTGATGTGCCGCTCGTGATGGCGGTGAATGAGTGAAATCAGGATGGATGCCGCCTTGACAGAACAGTGTGCCAATCTCTTCTTGGCGGTTGCCATCGTTGGTTAGTTGATCTCGGTTTGTCGCAACAACCCTTGGGTCATCGTTTATTTTCGCCCCTCTTGTCGAGGTTCAACCAGTACCTCGTATGGCGCCGCTCTCCGGTTCGATTGAGCGCGCCTTTCTCAACAAGGTCCTGTAGATCGCGGGTCGCGGTTGCCCGCGAGGTTCCGGTGATCTTGAGGTAGTTCTCTGCGCTGAGGCCGCCTTTAAAACCGCCGGGGCCTTCCCGAAACATTCGAGCGATGGCCTTGGTTTGGCGTTGGTTCAAGTGGTCTCTGTGACGATCGTAAAAGTGTGCCTTGCTGACGAAGAAGCCAACGCGGTCGAGAGTGACCTGTTGGGCCTTCAAGACAACTTCCGCAAACCAGAGGAGCCACTCGGTCACATCGAGCGTTTTTTGATGCTGCTCGAGCTGGTCGTAGTAAGTCTTGCGCTCCTTCTCGATGGTGAAGGCGAGCGAGATGAGGGTCGGTTGGCCAATGTTCTGCGCCAGCGACTTTTCAGCAAGTGCGCGGCCCAAGCGGCCGTTGCCGTCTTCGAATGGATGGATGCTTTCAAAGTAGAGGTGGCTCAGCCCCGCGCGCGTTAGGGCAGGAAGCGGCTCTGCTCCCCTCGGCCCGGTCACATTGAACCAATCCACGTATCGCTCCATCTCCAGCATGAGCTGCGTTGAGGGAGGCGCTTCGAAATGGATCGTCGGCCGGTCGAGGCGGCCAGAAACAATTTGCATCGCCTCGGCGTGGCGTCGGTAGGCCCCAATGGTTTCCAGCCGGCGGTCATGGGACAAGAGCATCCGATGCCAACTGTACAGCGTCTGGTGTGTCAGCGTGTCCGCAAAGCCGGAATAGACGTCGACCATCATTTCTGCGACGCCCTGTTCACGCGGTTTGGCAGGGTATCTGTCCGGATCGAGGCCCAGTTGGCGGCGCAGCGAAGACTGAACACTGAGCCGGTCGAGGATTTCACCCTCGATGGCGCTTGTCTGAATCGCTTCCTCGCTGAGCAGTTCGATGCGGAGTTGCTCGCGCTCCGGCAGGCTGACATGATGGACCGCGCCGAGGATTTCTCCGGACGACAGCAGAAACTTCTGCTCGAACGGCTCGAGAGCGGAGGCGTCATACAGGAAATTCGGCCAGCCGGGCAGTGTCCAATTCCAAGCCATGAGTTATAGGCATCCTCTCTATGCCTCAATTATCGATCACATTTGAGGTATAGAAGTCAACTTTATCGCTCAATGCAACCGCTGGGTACATTGAAATGGCTCGGTGATGAAACCCCTTCAAAATGATGGGCTATTCACCCGTTTTGGACTGCCTTTTTAGATTTACCCCACAAAAAATAGTTTGCGGGGTATAAAGTGTGCTATTCTTACGCCACAGATAAAACAATGTGGGGTAGGAATGCCAATAAGCTACCACAGCCCAATCGGGGTCTCTGCCTGGACGGACTTGCGGCGGTCCTTGATCGATGGTGCCGTATCGGAGCTCCGCGGAGTGCCGCGATCCAAAAGGGCCGGTACCAAGACCTACTGGTATGATCACTTCCGCGTCGGCAACAAAACTATAGACCGGTATATCGGTGAAGACACACCGGAATTACGCAGCCGGTTGGACCGGCAAACTGAAATCGCGGCGGCAGCCAAACAGGCAGATCGCGAGCGCGCCAGGTTGATGCGCGTGCTGCGAGCCGAAGGGTACCTGTTTGCGGACGTCGGTTCCGGTCAGGTCGTCTCGGCGATGGCGAAAGCCGGCGTCTTTCGTCTCGGGGGAACGATCGTCGGCACGCACGCCTTTCGCTGCTATGAGGGCGAGCTTGGCGCCCGGATCGGTTTCGATCAATCGGCAACAACGGACGATGTCGATATCGCGAGCTTTGAGCGATTGTCCCTCGCTCTCGCGGATACTGTTGAACCACCTTTGACAGAGGTCTTCACCGAACTTCGATTCGAACCGCTGCCAACGCTTGAGAGTGGAAAAACCTGGCGTTGGCAGCGGTCGAACCGCCAGACGCCGGTCGAATTCCTGACGCCTTCATTTGAAGAGGACGAAGTAATCCGTGATCTTCCAGAGCTTGGCATCAACGCCCAAAGTCTGCATTTTCTCAATTACCTGATTGCTGATCCAATTCGCGTTCCTTTTATGTATAGATCGGGCGTGTTGGTGCAGATTCCCCGGCCGGAACGCTTTGCAATTCACAAGCTGATTGTTGCAGACAGAAGACAGGACGGACCGGATGCACTCAAAGCACAAAAGGACCGCGCACAAGCGGCATTTTTAATCGCAGTCTTGAGCGAAACCAGGCCCGACGACTTGATTGAAGCCTACAACACGGCATTGGGCTCTGGTCCGGCCTGGAAAAAGAGAATCTTAGCAAGTCTGGAGCGCATGCCTGCGACAGCTGAATTTCTGCAAAGTTGATTTGGCCGATGAGCTGAGCCGTTTACAGGAACGTCTAGGATTAAATCGGCCTTCCAGACCTTCGCAGCTCCGGCAGCATAATTGTGTCCGCTGCATTGCGCTATCATGCTACTTTAAAAGCGACAGAAACCCGGAGGGCGTGCATCAGGTTGCTTCTGCCGACCTTGTTTTCGCCAACCACAACTACGTTCCCATCATGGGCCACGCTCAGTTTCGAAAAGTTCCGGAAATTCTCAATCAAAATCCGTGACAAGTGCATGCAAGGACGCCTCGATCTAAATCATTGTCTCAGCAAAGACGTGCTCAATCCGCGCCGTTTCGTCGTCGGTCAATGCCTTGAACTCATCGGTTCGGGCGCGCCGCGACAGGTTACCTCCGTTCTGCTGAAGGAAGCGAAACAACAGATCGATGGTGCGGTCAGGCATATCAACAATGGCTTCGACTTGGCTGCGGAATGCATCGTAATTTCGAAGGAATGCTGTCTCGGACGGCAGGTCTTCTTCGATTGTCTTTTGGACGCATGAATAGAGGAATTCTGCGTGTGGGGTCGCGTCGAAGAAGCGGTAGAAATCGCCTGTGTCATTTAAGATCCGAACGTTGAATTTCTCCGTCGGCTCCCACTCAATCACCGGCAGAAGCCGCGCTGAATAGCTCTCAAGGACCGTTCTGTATTCGTCGATACGTTCGAGGATCGCGGCGGACACCGGAAAGACTACCCCTGGCGGGTTGAAGCCCCGTTCCGCCAGAACATGGTGGATCAGGTAACGGTGCAGTCGGCCATTACCGTCTTCAAATGGGTGTATGTAGACAAAACCGAATGCAAGGATTGCAGCGGACACGATCGGGTCAGAGTGCCGAGATGCACTGTGATCAAACGCGATCATCCCGTCAGTCAGGGCCGGAAGATCTTCATGCCGGGCACTTATGTGGTCGGGCAACGGCATCCTTGTTTCGCGGTCATGCTCGCCAACAAAACCGCCCTCGTCGCGGAAACCCAACTTGATGAACCGGGCATCACCTATGACGATCCGTTGCAGACGTAGCAGCTCATCGCGGTCGAGCGGCTGGCGACCGGCCTCGCCGATTGCACGGCCCCATCGCTGAATTCGGTCTTGTGGTGGACGCTCGCCTTCGATCGCATAGCTGGAACGTGAGTCTTTGAGTAGAAGGAAAGCAGCCGTGCGCGCGAGCAAGTCGCGGGGGACGTCAGCGATGACCGCGCGGGCTCGACTGGCCAGGTCCATTGCGACGAATTCGTCTAGCTTTTGTGTGCGAAAGACCAGCGGGCAGAAGTCTCTGGTTCCTGGCAGATTATTTTTAACGCGATATCGGGGAGCGTTTTCCCCTTCCCTCGCGAACTGTTGGTCGGGATCAACGACAAGTACGTAGCGACCGCCCTCTGCATCTGGCAGATTTAGTCGGCTGCCCGTTAGCCATTCATACAGAAACCAGATGCGTCTCGCATAGCTGCCGGTCGGCTTGTTGCGCACGATGTCAACAATGTCGTCAGGCCCGGTGGCCTCGAACAGCTTCGTGAGGACAGCGAGATCAAGCCCTTCGTACTTGAGTGCGAAGGTGAGGTGGCCATCTAGGTCTGCACGCGGGGCGTGGCGGGGCGTGAGGATGCGCCAAACCTCATCCTCAACGACCCGGTGATGGTTCCCGGTTGCCGAAAGTTTGCGGGGCAGGGGCACATGCAATCCGTATGCGTCAATTAGTGCGCTGTAGCCTGCCAAGGTGGCAGTCTCCGGTAGGCGACGTTCCTGAAAAACGATCCTCGGACCCGAAAAAAGTACCTGTTGGTCCGATGGCATGAATTCCGTTTCCTTGGCATGAATTTTTGCTTGAAAGCTTTGCCTCCATGATTTCCGTTCCTATCACATGAAAACTGTTCTTGGATAAGTATTTTTGTGAAAAACGTTTAACTTCGCGCAGCAATCTGGGTATGTCAGATCATAAATCGATCTCCGGTGATCGACCGATGATGTTGGGGAGTGGGCAAAACTTGGTTGTTATGCGGCCCGCTTTGAAATGGTTAGCCTGCCGTTCGTAGATTTGCAGGAGATAGGCACAGACGAAGGCCCTGGCTGTAACTGAGCCAGAAGTGGGCGACCTGCAATTGGGTCCGCTAGCCGCTGATGATCGCCCAGTCTTCGGATCAGTCGAACTGAGATTGCCGATGCAATTCGCGTTCCTTTTCTCTAGAGATCAGGTGTGCTGGTGCAAATTCCGCGGCCGGCACACTTTGCAGTTCACAAGCTGATTGTTGCAGACGGAAGACAAGGCGGACCGGATCCACTCAAGGCACACAAGGATCGAGCGCAAGCAGCATTTTTGATTGAAGCTTTGAGCGAAACCAGGCCCGAAGACCTGATTGAAGCCTACAAGACTGCATTGGACTCTGGTCCGGCCTGGCGAAAGAGAATTTTAGCAAGTCTGCAGCGCATGCCTGCGACAGCCGAATTGCTTCAAAGTTGATTTTTCCGATGTACTGAGCCCTTTACAGGAACTTCTAGGATTAAATCGCCCAACGTCATTTCCTGTCCGGCATAAGCCTCAGTTTGGTCTGAAATTCTTCCAGTTTGCGGCACTACCAGGATCGAGATTCCTTATCCGCTCGACCCTGGAAAAATAATATCCTGATCGACGAGAATGTTGAACTTGTAGCCGGGCCGGATCTGCAGTGTCGGTTGGACATCCAGGTTTTTGCTGATTGTCCGTTCTGCAACCCTCCCAAATACTTCTGCGAAATTGCGGCGGGCTGCATCGGAGGCTGTGCTTTGATTGGACAGTGTTGAACTTTCTGGAACTGCCATGTCGATGCCAGCCCCAATCACCGCAAGGAGCGCGGCGGATCCAAAGGTTCGAAGATAATGGTTCTTCACCTTGTCCTTTAAGCCCCCGTAGCCTTGCGTATCCACACCAGCCATAGCGCCGATGTTTAGGGTGGCGCCGTTGGGAAATATGAGATCCGTCCAAACGACCAAAACCCGGTTTTGGCCGAAGGAAACATCTGAATCGTATCGACCAAAGAGTTTGCTTCCCTGCGGGATCAGAAGAAGATGGCCTGTGGCGCTGTCGTAGACGTTTTGTCTGACTTGCGCTGTGATTCGGCCTGGAAGGTCGGAGTTTATGCCGGTGATCAACGTTGCCGGGATCACGGACCCGCGCTTCAGTTCGTATGCCGATTGTTGAGGGACAACCCGGTTCGCCAGGTATCCGGCATTCGTTATGTCCTGATTGAGGAATGCTTGCTTCCCGATTTGCCCATTCGGATCGGAGTTGGGCGTTCCGGCTTGAGCCGCCTGAAGCGCTGCAGACAGGAGATCGGGAGAAGAAGAATTCCGTCTGAAGCTCGAATTGCCGTGTAGTTGGTTTTGCTCTGTTTGAATGTGAAGCGCGCTCTTCTGGAGGTCCTCAATGTTCACCACGGTTGGGCTGTCGTTGGCCGCATCGATGGACTGAAGCCGCTTCATGCGCTGGCGATGCATCTCCTGGAGTTGCTGTTCTTCAAACTGTCGGTCCAAACTGTCCCGCCAATCTGCTTTTGTATCTTGCGGCCGGGCAGTCTCCGCAGTTGCTGCTGGCTGCGGTTGGAACGGATTCCCGAAGGGGCGTCGGTGTTGCATCTTTTCTGGAATTGCCTCTCTCACTGGCTCTGGCTGAACTGCGGCAATTATCTGACTGGGCGGATCAATAACACCATTGCTAATGCCTGCTTTGAGTTGATCCGCAAAGCCACTGGCCGGTACTCCACCTCCATCATTCCCAGCATCGCTGCTTATGTTAGCGCTGCGGTTCGCAAGACCATAGATGATCACGATGCCGAACAGGATCACGAGCGCAACGAACACGACGATAGGAAGCTTGTTCAGGCGGCGGATTTTAGGATGGTCCTCATCAAATTGAGTTTGCCCATCTTGAGCAGGCTCAAAGGACGCTGAATTCGAAGTGTTCATGAATGCCGGTGCCTCAAATCGAACGTGTCAGAATGGAGATGGGACTAAGGGAAGCTGCCCCGTTTATTGTGGATTGATAGCTCCGTGCCAGTTCGACTGTCGGCGTTGTTATGCGCACGAGTATCTGAGCTGCATCAGACTGGATGGTGTAGGCCAAGGGAATGGCTGCTCCATTGACAACCTCTTGGTCGGCTTTGATAACCGCGTAGCCCCTGCCCCGCAGAGACTTATCCAGCGCCAGGCCAAATTCAGATGGATCTAGACGAAGGGCAACCGTGCTTGTGCCAACGTCCAGATGTTGGGAGAGGGGCGCAACCATGTCTTCGGCAATAGCGGTAGCTGTCTCAGTGGTAAGTTCTGCTGCGTCCATGCTGGTTGCCGGATTAAACCAACCGGTTCGTGTCGTCTTGCACCCTGCAAGGGATCCAGCAAGGGCCGAATTGCCAAGGGCTTTTAGAAACAAACGACGGGAAAGCGTCATGTTCAGCCTCCCCTCGCAATGCGAACTTTTTGTTGGCGGCCGCCAACACCTGACACGAGCACGGCCCTATCGATCATGTAGTCGACAATCATCAGGTGACCTTTGAGGCGGTAGTTCACGATCTGGTTCTCTCCGCCAGAGGTGACATAGAGAACTGGGGCATCACTGGATGCCATCCCAGATGGGAACTGGATGTATGTCTTGGTGCCGTCGGAATAGACACGGGTTGGACGCCATCTGGCTTGGCCTTGTAGATGGAATTTAAAGTCCAGATTTTCCGCAGGGACACCAGCGCCGGGGATGATGTTCGCCTCAAGTTGACGATTGGCTGCTTCGAACTTGGCCTGGATGTCTTCCGGGTAATCGAACCCGACCCGTGCCATGTAGCGGTGATCGTCACTTCGCAGTTTGATCTGATAAGTGCGCCGCGATGTTGTCACCACCATGGAGGTGACAAGCCCGGGTTCCGTTGGTTTGATGATCAAATGAACGGTGTTGCCGTTAGGGCCACCGGATGTTGCCGGGTCCACCTTCCAGCGCACTGTGTCTCCAACCATCACATTGCGCACGACTTCACCAGGCTGGAGTTCAATATCGCAAACCTGAAGGGGGGCGCAGACGACAGTCGGCTGAACCTGGCCATAGAGATAGATCACCTTGCCGTCCGGACCTTTGGTGATAACGCTGCGACCATCGCGCCAGTCGCTCGATAGACCGAGCGCGCGCAGTTCTTTCGCGCTGTAATCGGCAGCCAAAGCTTGAAGGGGCAAGGCGGTGGCAATAAGGCCCGTGGCTGCGATCGTGCTGACAGCGCCGCGCAGTCTTTTGTTTGGAAACATTTTTCTTTCTCTGAGAGCGGGGGGACGGACTAGAGTTGAGCGGTCCAATCAAAGTCCTTGAGATATAGTCCGATTGGATTGAGCCGGATGATGGCTTCGTCTTGCGGCGGCGACAGCGTCACAGTTGCAACGCCGCGCCAGCGCTTTGTCTGGAGCTCTTTGCCTTTGCGGTCGCGTTCAATCTCGGTCCAGTCGATCTGGTAGGATTCTTCGGACAAAGGCACGATGCTTGTCACCTCGACAGACACTGTTCGAGACTGAGCGCGGTTAAACGGGGAATTTGTCCGGTAGAAATTGTTGATCTTCTGGGTGGCAACATCAGCCTGCCGGAGCATCGCATAGACGCGGTCGATGTAGCCCTTTGCAACAACAGTATCAGGCGAGACCGAGCGCAAGCTTGCGATCCATGCGCCCAACATTGATCGGACAACCCGTTCATCCGCATATTCAATCTGAGCCGGGAACCCGCCGATCGCAGGCGTTCCGAGCTTGTCGACTTCAACGATGTAAGGGACCAGTTTGACTTGTGTGCTCTGATAGAGAGCGAACCCAAAACCAATTGTTGCCATCGTGAGGGAAATCAGGCCGATGGCCTGCCATATGCGAGCAGTGCGGATGTAGGACCCGTACCGCTCATTCCATTCCATCCGCGCGGCAAGGTATGGATTGTCTATTGAGGTCTGTTTTTTCATCTGTTTGCCTGCTGTCTAGTATGACTTTGGCGACGAGCCGCTGCCCTGTGGTTTGGTTGGAACGGATTGCTTCAGCTTGTGATTGGCAAGGCCGAGTGCCGAGGCATTGCCCGCATGAGGGGCACCAGAGAGTTTGTCTGCGGCAGCTGATGAGAATGCGGCAAAGGGTGCCATAGCGGCTTGAGCTGCAGCGTGTCCTCTTGAGGAACCATCGTTCCTGGCGGTCTCATAAGCCGCCCGGGCGCCAGCGGCCATTTGAGCGCTGCCAATCGCTGTTCCGGCTGCAAATGTACTGGTTTGAGTTCCATGTCGGATGACTTCCATGCCGTTGCTAACCGATACGCCCTGAACAACGCTTTGCAGGATTTGGGGCACGTACATTGAGATCATGAAGACGACCACAGAAATCCCGGCGATCGTTAGGGTCGCAAGGAATTGGTCATCGGCTGCTGAATTATTGGAAAGGCCAATCAGAACTTGAGAGCCGATACGCGCGATCATTACGAGCGCCATGAGTTTCATGCCAACTGAGAAGGCATAGACTAGGTACCGGATAGCGAAATCTTTAGTGTAGGAGGAGCCTCCCAATCCGAGCATGATAATGCCTGCCAGCAAACCGACATACATTTCGATCCAAACAGCAATGAAGATCGCTGCGACAAGCGAGAAACAAATTATTACGACCACCATCGCCAGCACGGACGCAATGGCCAACCCATTGTCTTCGAACAGACCGAACTGAGCATTTTGAGAGAGGTTTGCGGCAACTTCGACGCCAGCGTTAAAAATATTCGCCGGAGAAGCTGAGCCCCCGCCTGCACCTATCTGGAAAAGGCTGTCTACGACAGCTTGAGCAAACTGGGTTCCGTTCGTTAAGATGAATGCGAAGAGGCCGACGAACATGATGCGTCTAACCAGCTCGCTTACCCAGGCTTCAAGTGCGGCCGCTTGAACAGCCAGCCAAACAGCAGCAATGCCAAATTCAATGCCGGCGAGGATCCAAAACAACGATTGAGCTGCGTTCGCGATCGTTCCTTCCCAGTCTTGCGCTGCAGAGATGACCTGATCCTTCAGGTTGTCCAACACCGTACCGTCTGCTGCGAGAGACGGTTCCGCCAGCAACAGCAAAAGAACCGACGACAAAGCTGAGACCCTTCGGGTTTTTCGTTTCATTTGCCGAAATCCACGCTGATTTCATCGCCGCCGGTTGTCGGGTAATTCTTCGTGTCCGATTGCATGAGTCTTTTCTGTGCTTCGAATCTCGTTATTTCCCTTTCATCCTCAGAGAAAACAATTGCGAAGAAGACGGACACAACACCCACCAAAAGAACAGAAAGCATTAGGTACAAATACGTTTTGAGCATCTTCAAAAGTCCACACTGATTTCGTCGCCGTCGCTGGTCGAGGGTTTTGTTGCACCGAAAAACTCTTCTCTCCGGGCCTGACCGAGATCGCTCTTTGTCTGCTCGGATTGGTACCAGGTTCCCATCATGGTCATCTGCTGAGAGACAAGACCGCGGAGCTTTTGCATTTGCTCAACCTGCTGTGCTGCGATTTCGTGACCGACCTGCAGGGCCTGCTTTTGGCCCAATGCGGATTGGGAGTGCTGCCGGAGCTGTCGCATGATGTTCTCCTCGGTCGTAAACTGATCGGAGGTGTACCCGGCCGCTTTCAGCGTCGAGGAGATCGTGTCCCGATTAGTATCGGACCAACCTTGATACATGGTCGAAAATGACTGCCCATCTGGTAGGCCGGTCGTGCCGAACTCCGCGTAGCTTTGGAACCGCTGTTTCAGCGTGTCGTCCAGATTGCCCATTGAGAATGCCAATCCCTGACCCTTTTGAACCAGGCTCTGCAATTGGCTCAGGTTTTGCTCGACCTCGCCCCAAATCTGGTCTGGCAGAGAGAGCGTGTTTTGCAGCATGTTTTCGTAGATCGAGACCTGGTTTTCGATCATCTGGATCTGATTGCCGATCTGCTGAACCTGATTGGCAATCTGTTCAGCATTCTGGCCGCCGAGGGCGATCAGCTCACTGTTGTTGAGGATTTGTGTGAACTCGGTTGCCCCTGTAATGCCACCGCCACCGGCTAAAGCCGGCTGAGCCAGGGCGATCACACAAAAAACGCTGGCAAGAGACTTAGCCAAGGAGTTGGTAGGCATTGTCGATCCCTCTTTGCTTGAGCCATTCGATTGGCCATGTGTCGCCATGTTGGTGATGAAGGTCATCGATCCGCTTCAGATCGTCTTTTCCCGAGGCGCCAACGAAGGACAGCGTGATCGGGCCGAGTGCCATGTCGAAGAGCCGTCGCCCGTCCGGGGACGTGACGTAGTAGTCGCGCTTCGGGATTGCCGAGGCGATGATTTGAATTTGCTGGTCGTTGAAGCCGAGCTTTTCGTAAAAGTCGCGCGTTCCGGAAACCCGGGCCTCACCATTGGGCAGGCAAACCTTTGTCGGGCAGCTCTCTTTAAGAACGTCGATGATGCCGGAACGTTCGGCATCCGAGATCGATTGTGTTGCAAGGACCACGGCACAATTGGCTTTCCGTAAAACTTTGAGCCACTCCCGGATCTTGTCGCGGAACACCGGATGACCGAGCATCAGCCAGGCCTCATCCAGGATGAGCAGGCTCGGGTTCCCGGTCAGGCGTTTTTCGATCCGGCGGAAAAGATAGAGCAGGACCGGGATCAGGTTCCGGTCGCCCATGTTCATCAACTCTTCAATCTCGAAGGTCTGGAAACTGGAGAGCGATAGGCCGTCCGTTTCTGCATCGAGGAGCGATCCCATGGGACCGTCAATGGTGTAATATTGAAGTGCGTCCTTGATGTCCCGGTTTTGAACACCCGAAACGAAGTCAGTCAGCGACCGGCGCTGCGACTTTGACATCAAGTCTATCTGCGTGGTGATGGCGTTGCGGTGCTCCGGCAGGACCTTCACGCCTTGCATTTCAATGAGAGTTTCCAGCCACCCGGCTGCAAACGCTTTGTCTGTGTCGTCCTCAAGGGATGAAAGCGGTGCAAAGGCCAGTGTGTCCGAGTTGCCGACATCATAGTGATCCGCGCCAATGGCCAACGTGAGCGGGTACATTGACTTGCCCTTGTCGAAGACGAAGGCTTGAGCGTTTTCATAGCGCCGGAACTGAGCGGCGATCAGCGCCAGTAACGTCGATTTTCCCGAACCTGTCGGCCCGAAAATCATTGTATGCCCCAGGTCCCCGACATGGAGGTTGAACCGGAACGGCGAGGAGCCTGACGCCACTTGCATGAGTGGCGGGGAACCAATGGGATAAAATGGGCATGGCGCTTCCGGAGAGCCGGCCCAGACGGAGTTGAGTGGAGCGAGATCCGCAAGATTGCGTGTGCTCACCAGTGGTTCGCGAACATTGGCATAGGAAACACCTGGTAGACTTCCCAGGAATGCTTCGGTCGTATTCAGTGTTTCGAAGCGCCCGCCAAAGCCTTCGTTCTGCACAAGCCGGCGCACCGCCTCACATTTTTCCTGAAGCCGTGCCTGGTTTGTTTCGAAGAGCACGATGACAGGCGTATAATGGCCGAAGGCGACGAGCTGCGAGTTTGCTTCGGCAATTGCGTCCTCGGTCTCGCCGACCATCACCATGGCGTCCTGATCGAGCGATCCGGAGTTGGTCTTAAAAAGCTGATCCATCAGCGGGCGCACCTTCTGCAGCCACTTCTTACGCGTCTTTTCCAGAACAGAGCGCGCTTCTACCGGATCAAGGAAAATGAACCGGCTCGACCACCGATAGGTGATCGGCATCAAATCAAGGGCGTTGAGGATCCCGGGCCAGCTTTCGCCCGGGAACCCGTCGATCGACACGACACCCACATAGCGGTCGTCGATGATGGGGGTGAGACCGTGATGGAACTCTGCCGTCACCAGATGGTCGAGATACATCGGGATATCGGGCAGGCGGATCGGATGGTTTTCGCCTATCAGCGCGAAGCGGGCAAATTGCAGCAGATCATCGTAGCGACCGCGCCTCTCCCCTGCCCTTGCCGCGTCCCTTTCCGGTACCTCATGTGTTTCCATGGGCCGGATCGAGACGACATTCGCCATATATTGCTCAAACTCCCGGATCGTCGTCTTGAAGTGCTCAAGCGTCCGGGAGGCAAAAGACGTGTTGCGGCTGGCGTCGTCCGAATAGATGTATTTCACCAGCTTGGACTTGTTTTTCTCCGGCGGCCGGTAGGTCAGAATGAGTGCATGCTGGCTTTCGAAATGCCCCTCGCCGGCTTCGAAACGTTGTCGGCGCTCGTCGTCAATCAGCGCGGTGATCGGGTCTGGAAAATGCGAGCTTTCCTTGTGCGGATATCCAATTGAGGGAATGCGCATGGCTTCCATTTGGATCATCCAGCCATTGCCGAGGCGAGCCAGAACCGAGTTGATCTGCCTGGAAACTTCATTCCGCTCAAACGCGGTTGAGCTTTCACTGTCCGGCCCGGCAAAATACCAGCCGGCCATCAAGCCCCCGTCCTTCAGGAGCACGATGCCGTTGTCGATCAGTGCGGCATAAGGCAGAAGATCGGAAAAGGATGGCGCAACATGCCGGAATTTTTTGAGAGCAACCATGGTCAGTATTTCCGCCAGGGCGTGGATGTCGGCCGGTAAGTGGCGCGGTATTTGACGTGCCGCAGATAGACAGAGCGCATCATAGGGTCTGCCTTGGCCATCATCCGCAGCACGCCAACCACCACGATCCAGATCGCAACGCCGAGCACAGCGGCATAAGGCTTCAGGATCACGAAAATCAGAATGACCGAGGCAAGACCGGTCAAAAGCACCAGCTCCCGGTCTGCTCCGAACAACAGTGTCGGGCGTGAAAGAGCGCGGTGGATCCGCGCTTTGTTGAGGCCCGGCACATCAGTCATCAGCCGGTTCCATGGAAGCTGCCGTGCCATCTGGAGCAAGACCGATGGACGCACCGGAAGACCCGAACAGACCAACGATTGTGGACGCACCGAGGAGGACACCCAGAACAAGAACGACGTAGGCCAAGCGGCGGGCAAAGTCGTTGAGTTCGCCCCCGAAGATCAGCATGGCACCGGCAACAGCGACCGCTATCATGCCAACGGCGCCGGCGACCGGACCGTTGATCGAGGCCTGGATCTGCTGCAGCGGCCCTTCCCAGGGAAGCGACCCACCACCAGCGGCAAAGGCTGGGTCTATGAAGAAAAGCCCGGCGCTTACGAGGGCGAAAAGAAATGCAGTATTACGCGACATAAAGGGTCCCTTGCCTGTCTTTGGAATTCTTATTGAGCAACTGAGGCGAAACGGCTGAGTGAACGTCATAGGCGCCGTCCCGGTATCCGGAGACGCTGATGATGTCCCGAACGATGCGTCCGTGCGTCGAAGAGCGCTCGATCGAGACGATGAGGTCGACGGCGTCAGCAATGACGTCCGGCATAGGCTGCTGAGAAACTTCTGCGATCAACTGTTCAAGGCGCGTCAGTGCGGTGAAGGCAGTGTCGGAGTGAACTGTGGCAATGCCGCCGGGGTGACCCGTGTTCCAGGCTTTTAGCAGTGTGAGCGCCGCGCCATCGCGCACTTCGCCGACGATGATCCTGTCAGGGCGCAAGCGCATGGTCGATTTCAGAAGCCGCTGCATATCGACGGTGTCGGACGTGTGAAGGGTTACAGCATTCCTTGCCGTACATTGGATTTCTGCGGTGTCTTCCAAAATGACAAGGCGGTGGTCCGGAGCGACCGAGACCATTTCCGCGATAATTGCGTTCGCCAGCGTTGTTTTGCCAGTGCCAGTACCGCCCGAGACCAGAATGTTTTTCCGATTAGCAACGGCATCCCGGATCACGGAGGCCTGGGCTTCTAGCATCAGGCCGTCCTCGACGTACTTCGACAGAGCGATGAGCAGCGAAGCTTTCTTGCGGATCGTAAAGGACGGCCTGGAAACAACCGGCGGCAAAAGGCCCTCGAAACGATGACCGCCTATCGGCAACTCGCCGGAAATGATTGGCTTGCCAGAGGTGATTTCCGTGCCGAGCGCGTGTGCGACCTTACCAATGATGATCTGAGCGTCGTGGGGCGTCATGTCGCCGGAGAACTCCATGCCCACGCCGATGCGCTCGATAAAGAGCTGTCCATCCGGGTTGAGCATGATTTCGACAACAGCCGAGTCTGTCAGTGCCGAGAGGATCGTTGACCCCAACGAGTCTTCCAGTCCGGCGATAAGCCGGCGGCGGCTTTCAACGTTCCTCAACGTAACCTCCCATGCTGGTTGAGGAGGCTTTGACGCAATGGTTGTATTGTGTCAGGGCACAGTTTGACGGTCCAGACGCAGGGAGACGTCCAGGTTCTCCGGTGGTCATTCGGAGGTCCTTTTATATTGTAGATCAATGAGATACGGCTACCGCAATCAGGTTCAGATTGCGTTGCGAAGGGGTGCAACCCAACATGGAAGATGGCGCTATCTCAAGAGGCGAAAATTTTTATCCACACCTATTGGTGGTGAATAGAAATCACAGCGTGCCGGAGCGCAAATTGATTGCAATTTTTGGAAACAGGGCAACCGGTTGGTTTCAGCAACACATCTGCACGGGTGCGCCAAATGCATTTTAGGCGCCGAAAGGCGTCAACTATCGGAATTCTCTAATTACTAGCCAATTCAAAGCCGCAGGCCGGTTTCTTCCGCTGGGAACATGCATTTCAGGTCGTAGACCAGGGCACCGGGTTTGCCGAATGCGTGGATTTTGTCGATGCCGAGGTCCTTGAAGGCCTGGTGGGCGACGGCAACGATGATGGCGTCGTAGGAACCTTCCGCCGGGTGTTCCACAGGCTGGATGCCGTATTCGTCATGCGCAGCTGCTCCATCAACCCAGGGGTCATGGACATCGACCGAAACGTTGTAGTCCTTCAGTTCCTCAAGAATTCCGGCAACGCCGGTGTTGCGAAGATCCGGGCAGTTTTCCTTGAACGCGAGGCCCATGACAAGAATTCTGGAACCGGTGACGGGCAGGTCCTTGCGGGTCATGGCCTTGACCATCTCGGAGACCACATAGGCCCCCATCCCATCATTCAGCCGCCGTCCGGCCAGAATGATCTCCGGGTGATAGCCGGTCGCCTGGGCTTTGTGGGTCAGGTAGTAGGGGTCAACGCCAATGCAGTGCCCGCCAACGAGGCCGGGGCGGAAGGGCAGGAAATTCCACTTTGTTCCAGCCGCTTTCAGGACGGCTTCAGTATCGATATCCAGCCGATTGAAGATGATTGCCAACTCGTTGATGAGCGCGATATTGAGGTCCCGCTGCGTGTTCTCAATCACCTTTGCGGCTTCCGCGACCCGGATCGAGGGTGCCTTGTGGGTGCCGGCCGTGACAATCCCGGCATAGAGCTGATCGACGAAGTCGGCAGCTTCCGGTGTTGAGCCGGACGTGACCTTGCAGATCTGTGGTAGGCGGTGGGACTTGTCGCCCGGATTGATCCGCTCCGGGCTGTAGCCTGCAAAGAAATCTTCGTTGAAGGTGAGACCGGACACCCGCTCCAACACTGGCACACAGTCTTCTTCCGTTGCGCCGGGATAGACCGTGCTTTCGTAGATCACCAGATCGCCGGGCGTCAGAACCTTGCCGATGGTCTCGCTGGCGCGGAGGAGGGGGCCGAGATCAGGCTGCTTATAAGCATCAATTGGCGTTGGCACCGTGACGATATAGGTGTCGCACTCTGCCAGTTCCTGAGGATCGGAGGTAAACCGCAGGTGTGTCGCAGCGGTGAGGTCATCTTTCGAGACTTCGAGCGTCGTGTCGGTGCCTGCACTCAGCTGGGCAATCCGCTCCGGATTGATGTCAAACCCCATGACCGCGTGCGTCTTGCCAAATTCGGCCGCCAGCGGCAGGCCGACATAACCAAGGCCGATGACAGCAATTTTTGCCTGTGCCGGGGTTCTGTTCCTCATCTCAGCTTTAGACCTTGTAATAGTCGCGGTACCACTGCACGAACTTGGCAACGCCTTCGCGGAACGGTGTCTCGGGCTTGTAGCCGGTCAGGTCCTGCAGCAACGTGGCATCGGCCCAGGTCGCCGGCACATCGCCGGTTTGCATCGGCATCAAGTTGCGGATTGCCTTCTTGCCGAGTTCATCTTCGATCGCCTCAATAAAATCGAGCAAGCGGACCTTGTCCGAGTTGCCGATATTGACCACCCGGTAGGGCGCAACGGGACTTAAATTGTCTGTATCCGAGGCGGCATCCCCGCTTCCCGGAACCGCATCCATCAGGCCGCGAATGCCGCGCACCAGATCGGCTACATAGGTGAAGTCGCGGTACATCTCGCCGTGATTGTAGATGTCGATTGGCGTGCCTTCCAGGATCCCCTTGGTGAACTTGAAAAGGGCCATATCCGGGCGGCCCCAAGGGCCGTAAACCGTGAAGAACCGGAACATGGTGATCGGGATTTGATGAATATGCGCCCAGGCATGCCCCATCGCCTCGTTCGCTTTCTTCGTAGCGGCGTAAATCGTCAGCGGCGTATCGGTTTTCTGGTTTTCATCGAACGGCATTTCAGTGTTCGCGCCATAAACCGAGCTGGTGGAGGCCATCAGCAGATGCTGAACATTGGCGGCGCGCGCAGCCTCCATGATGTTGAGTGTGCCGACGACGTTGGCATCGACATAGGCGCGCGGGTTCTCAAGGCTGTAACGCACCCCGGCCTGGGCCGCGAGGTGAACGATCACATCCGGTTTGAAATTCGCAATGCTCTTAGAAACAGACGTTGTGTCTTCCAGTTGCGCAATGGTGGAGGAAAACGTACCGTGCTGATGCAGGATCTCGTGGCGGCGTTCTTTCAGCCGCACATCGTAGTAGTCCGTCAGGCCGTCAAAGCCGGCAACCTCCCAGCCTTCCTGCAACAACAGCTCGGCCAGATGAAAGCCGATAAAACCGGCAGACCCAGTGATAAAGGCGCGTTTCGTTTGAAGCATGCTGTCTCTTTATAGATCTGCGTCCGGCAGGCAGGGCCGGGGGCGGAAAGAAGGGTGCCCGCTCTAGGTATTCACCGGATGCAGCGCTGTCCAGATCATTCCTGGGTACTTGCGGTGGAAATTCGGCTGCTGCCCCTTCTGGCCGGTAAAGGATAGGGGCCCAAACACGAAAAAGGACCCGGAGTGTCTGTCCGGATCCTTCCTTTTTTCGGTGAGCAGAAGCCCGCCGAATGTTTGGGCATCTTGGCTTTAGGCGGCAGCCGCTGCGGCGACCGGTTCATGCTGCCAGTGAAGCGGGTAGCCGGGATCAAAGACGGTGACTGTGCCTTCCGGAAACTGGATCTTGTCCGGGAAGCTGACCGGATCTGCGCTTTTGAAAAGGCGGATGCGGCGCTCGTTTGGCGGCAGCTTGTAGAACGCTGGACCATTTAGTGAGGCAAACCCTTCCAGCTTGTCGAGTGCGCCGTCTTCTTCAAACACATGCGCCAGGCAGTTGATTGTATTGATTGACGAGAAAATGCCGGCGCAGCCGCAGGCGCTTTCTTTTGCCGTGTCAGTGTGCGGGGCAGAGTCGGTGCCAAGGAAGAACCGCGGGTCGCCGGAGGTTGCTGCTTCGCGCAGGGCAAGACGGTGTTTTTCGCGCTTTGCCACCGGCAGGCAGTAATAATGCGGCTTGATCCCGCCGGCCAGAATGGCGTTGCGGTTGATGATCAGGTGGTGGGTGGTGATGGTCGCCGAGGTGCGCGCTTTTGCGGCCTTCACGAAGTCAATCGCATGGGACGTTGTGGCGTGTTCCAAAACGATGCGAAGTTCGGGAAACTTCTCCCGGATTGGCAACAACACACGCTCCAGGAAAACGGCTTCCCTGTCGAAGATGTCGATGTCAGCGTCGGTGACCTCGCCGTGGACCAACAGGGGCACATCTACCTCGCTCATGGTTTCCAGAACTGGATAGATCTTTTCAAAATCCCGGACGCCGTTTTCAGAATTCGTCGTCGCTCCGGACGGATAAAGCTTCAGCGCCGTGATCAAACTGCTTTCTGCGCCTTTGCGCACATCGGCCGGATCGGAGGCCTCGGTAAGGTACAGCGTCATCAGCGGCTCGAAGCTGTGACCGGCCGGCAGCACGTTCAAGATGCGCTCTCGGTAAGCCTGCGCGTGCTCGGTGCGCACGACCGGTGGCACCAGGTTCGGCATGATGATGGCGCGCGCAAAATTTGCGCTTGTGTGCGGCAACACCGCTTCCAGCATGGCGCCATCGCGCAGATGAAGATGCCAGTCGTCAGGTTGGCGGATTGTCAGCTCGGTTTGGGTCACTGAAGCGCCTCCGTGAGGTCGTTATTGTTGTCTGTCCGGCCGAGAGCTATGCCTTTGCGGCATCAAGGTCCGACTCTTGTGCGGTGCTGTGTCTTCTAAACACCATAACAGCGTGCTGGCACAAGGTTTCCGGTTCGAAATTTCCCCATTGCGGTAAAGTTGGGGAACTGCCGCACGCTGTTTGGACTGGATAGCCCGAGTCTGTCATCTTTCGAGCTCGCTCAAATTTTGATGCGCTAAATGATCATACGTATTACAGTGCGCATTAGTTAGGCGCATTTACATGCCTATTGTTTTGCTTATCCGCAATCATGGAGTTCGCTGAATGGCCTCGCATCCTGCGCGCAAGCCGACAAATCTTACAATCGACCCTGTGTTGGTGCAGTCTGCTAAACAGCTTGGGATTAACATCTCTAAGGCGGCCGAAGAAGGCATACAGTTAGCTGTCTCTAGATCAATGGCGGATCAGTGGCGGCATGAAAACCAGTCTGCTCTCAAAAGCTCCAATGAATTCGTCGAGGAACATGGCATGCCGCTGGCCAAGTCCCGGCTGTTTTAATGGCGCGCAATAAAATCTACAGGCTTAAATCCGGCGATGGCCTGGTTCTGGACGTCCAGGCGGACCTGCTTGACGACCTGAACACGCGCGTTGTTGTACCACTTATGCCGGAATCTGAAGCGCCAACTCCAGCGCGCTTTCTAAACCCGGTTTTCATGATCAATGGCGCGGTTCATGTGATGGTGACGCAGTTTTTGTCGGCTGTACAGGTGCAAGAATTGAGCGAACCCATCGGAAGCCTGGACGTACAGCAATCTGAAATCACGAGAGCCTTGGATATGCTCTTTCAAGGTTTTTGATCTTGGTAATAAAATTCCATGCTCAGAATTGAACCAGTCTGCACTGGACGAGATTTTTCCGCACTACACATCCGTGATACACTTCTGCGGTACAATATGGAGTTTGTTATCATGGTAACGACGGCTCGACGGAGCACATCTTTAAGGCTGAATGCTGAAACGCTTGATCAGGCAAAGGAACTGGGGATCAACGTGACAGCGGTCGCGGAAGAAGCGCTGGAAAAAGCGGTCTCGGCGATGAAACGTAAGATATGGCTTGAAGAGAATGCAGACGCGTTTGACGCACAGCGTGAGTGGCACGAGCAGAACGGGCACCCGCTGGCTGACATTATCGCGGGTCCAGCCGGTGCGGTATGGAAGAGCTAAGCCGCTTTGATGTGGCGGAATACAACGGCGTGTTCATGGTTGTTATCGAAAGCGACCTCCTGCCGCCTGACCCGGCCGTGGTCGTTGTTCCATTGCTGTCCGACTATCCAGCGGTGAAATATCTCAACCCAGTACTGGAGCATGAAGGAAAGCAATTGGTTCTGGCAACCCGCCTGATTGGAGCCGTGCGACGGTCGAATTTGCGACGGGCCGGGAATATCAAGGATCAAAGTGAACTGATCACGCGTGCGATCGATGTTCTCATGTCCGGTATCTAGCTCCGACGCTGAGTGTTTTGACGCTCTGATCAAAAATATTCCATAAGATAGATTATGCGTATTTTGCTTGTAGACGCCGGGCTAAAATGTCTCACATTCGCAATTCAAAAATGTCACGCTCCCCGTGTTCTTTGGGATGTTGGGAGTTCGGACATGGGATGGGTTTTGATGAGTGAGCGTGACTTGCACCG
>NZ_JAGHRJ010000010.1 GCF_017743865.1 Labrenzia sp. R4_2 | reverse complement strand
GTCCTATGGGGCGGGCAACTACGGCATGTGCGGACGCGGTTTCGCGCCGAGTTTCCTTTTTGCCTGGCCGACCGCGGAACTGGCCACCATGTCCGCCGACATCGCCACCAACGTGATGCTGGAACTGCGCCGCCAGAAGGGGGGCGATCCGGACAAGATGCAGGCCGACATGGCCAGGATCGAGGCGCAGGTGCGTGCCCAGTATGGCGAACAGTCCGATCCCTATTATGCCACCTCGCGGCTTTGGGACGACGGGCTGATCGAACCCGGACAGACCCGCGATATCCTGGGCCTGTGCCTGGCCATTATCTCTTCGGTGCCCGAGGCCGGGCGCCACACGCCCGTATTCAGAATGTGAGACCAATGCCATGACAACCACCTATGAAACCATCCTTATCGAAACCGACGCGCGCGGGGTTGCCACGGTAACGCTCAATCGTCCTGACAAGCACAATGCTCTGAACGGCGGGCTGATCGCTGAGCTGTACGATGCCGCCGAAAAGCTGGCCGCCGATGACAGCGTGCGCATCGTGATCCTGACCGGCAACGGAAAAAGCTTCTGCGCGGGCGGTGATTTCAACTGGTTCGCTTCGAATGTCGAAAAATCCCGCGCCGAGCGGGTGTACCAGAGCGCCACGCTGGCGCGCCTGTTGCGCCGCCTTGATACTCTGCCCAAACCGCTGATCGGAAAGATCAACGGGCCGGCCTATGGCGGCGGCGTCGGCATGATTTCGGTCTGCGATTACACAATCGGTGCCGAAGGCGCGCGGTTCGGTCTTACCGAGGTCAGGCTCGGCTTGCTGCCGGCCAACATCTCGCCCTACGTGGTGGCCCGTATCGGCAAGGTGCATTCCCGCGAAACCATGCTGTCCGGGGCGCTTTTCGACAGCGCTCGGGCCGAATGGATCGGTCTGTTGACCGAGGTCGTGGCCGCCGATGATCTGGACGCGGCCACCGAAAGCGTCGTCCACAATCACCTGCAGGCCGCGCCGGGCGTGGTGTCCGACACCAAGGCGCTGATCGCCTATGTCGCGTCCCACGATCTTGAAACCAATATGATCTACACCGCCGACCGGCTGGCCGATGCCTGGGAAACCGAAGAGGGTATCGAAGGTATCAACAGTTTCATCAACAAGGGCGTTCCGTCATGGTGGGTGAAATGAGCTTTACCCGCGTCCTGATCGCCAACCGCGGCGAGATCGCCCGCCGTATTCAGCGCGGGTGCCGCAAGCTGGGGTTGGAAAGCGTGGCTGTATTTTCAGAGGCCGACCGCGACGCGCCCTTCGTGCACGAGGCCGATCATGCCGTCTGCATCGGCGGGGCGGCCCCTTCGGAAAGCTATCTGAACGTCGGGGCCATTCTGGATGCCGCACGCGCGACCGGCGCGGGGGCGGTGCATCCGGGCTATGGCTTTCTGTCGGAAAACGCCGGTTTCGCGGCCGCGGTCGAGGCGGCGGGCCTTGTGTTCATCGGGCCGAAGCCCGATGCAATTGCCATGATGGGGTCGAAAATCGAGGCCAAGGCGGCTGCCGAGGACGCAGGCATACCCGTGCTGCCCGGTTATCGCGGCGAAGATCAGTCCGACGCGCGCCTGCTGAAAGAGGCCGAGGCGCTTGGCACCCCCTTTCTGGTCAAGGCCAGCGCAGGCGGCGGCGGGCGCGGGATGCGGCTTGTCACCGATCTGGACGAGGCACCCGAGGCGATTGCATCCGCCCGGGCCGAAGCCCAGGGGGCCTTTGGCGATCCGGCGGTGTTCCTTGAACGCTATGCGCCCCGCGCCCGCCACGTCGAGGTGCAGGTGCTGGGCGATACTCACGGCACCGCGCTGCATCTGGGCGACCGCGACTGTTCGCTTCAGCGCAACCACCAGAAGCTGATCGAAGAGGCCCCCGCCGCAGATCTGCCCGAGGCTTTGCGCGATGACATGCGGGCGGCGGCTGTGCGGCTGGCGCAGGCGATCGGCTATCGCTCGGCCGGGACGGTGGAATACCTCTTTGATCCGGCCCGTGGCGAATATTACTTTCTTGAAATGAACACCCGCTTGCAGGTCGAACACCCTGTGACCGAGGCGATCACCGGCATCGACCTGGTTGAATGGCAGTTGCGCATCGCGCGGGGCGAGCCACTGACACTGGCGCAATCGGATGTGCAATTCGACGGGCACGCCATTGAAATCCGCATCGCCGCCGAAAACCCGGCCGAGAGCTTCCGCCCCGAAACGGGCCGGATCACCCTCTGGGCTCCGCCCGCCGGCGTGCGGCTGGATACAGGGGTCGAAGCAGGCTCGGTCGTCAGCCACCATTACGATTCGATGATTGCCAAGCTGATCGTCCATGCGCCGGACCGGGCCGGGGCGATCCGCCGGGCGGTTGCCGCGATGGATGACTTTGCCGTCGGTGGCGTCGGTCTGAACCTGGCCTATCAACGTGCCCTGCTGCTGCATCCGGATTTTCAGACGTTCCGGCACCACACATCGGGCCTGCCCGAGATGTTCCTCGATGGCTGGACGCACCCGACCCCCGATCCCCGGGACTCGGCCTTCGCCGCGATTGCGCTACACCTGCATCTCGCGCCAGCGGCGGCGGGCGCGTCGCCCTGGGAAAGCCTTGGGTCATGGCGGCTCACGGCCCCTGGCGGACGGCCCGGTGCGGCATCCTATTGGGATACGACCAATGACGACCCGATCCGCGTGACCGGCTCCGGAACAATATTCGCCGCCGTGCCGCCAGGCGGCCAGACCGTCACGGTCGAAACCGCCGCCCTGACCGGGGACCGTCTGAGCGGACGCATCGACGGTGTTCCATTTGCGCGCATCGCCCATGTCGAACGTGCCCGCGATCATTGGCGGGTGCACCTGCAAACCTCTGCCGGAATGGCAGCGGCAGACCTGCGCACGCTGGAGGATCAGCATCTGCAACGCGCCACGGGTGGATCTGGCGGCGCTGACCTGCTGTCGGCGCCCATGCCGGGTGCTGTTGCCGAGGTGCGCGTCGCGCCCGGCGACCGCGTCGAAGCCGGTGACACGCTGGTGGTGCTGGAAGCCATGAAGCTCTTGCAAAGCCTGCCCGCGCCGGTCGCGGGCGTGGTGACGGAAATCTATTGTGCACCCGGCGACACGGTTGCCGGGCACGCCCCACTTATCAAACTCGATCCGGAGGAAAACACATGACCAGACAAGACAACATCACCGCGGCCACCGGCCCGTTCAACGAAGAACTCAACATGATCCGCGACCAGCTGCGCCGCTTCATCGAAACCGAGGTGACAGCCAAGGCCGAGCCCTGGGAAGAGGACGGCATGGTGCCCCGCGACGTGCTGCGCCGGATGGGTGATCTGGGCGTGCTGGGCATGCGCTATGACGAACAATATGGCGGCGCGGGGCTGGACGTGATGTCCAGCGTGGTTCTGGCCGAAGAGGTGGGGCGGTCTACCTTCGGTGGCTTCTCGGCCACGGTTCTGGTGCATACCGACATGGCCTCGCCGCATCTGGAAAACGCGGGCACCCCGGAACAAAAGGCGCGCTGGATGCCGTCGATCACCTCGGGCGAAAAGATCACCGCCGTCGCCGTGACCGAACCGGGTGCCGGGTCGGACGTGGCGGGCATGCGTACCCGCGCGGTTCAGGACGGGTCGGACTGGGTGCTGAATGGCACCAAGATGTTCATCACCAACGGCGTACATGGCGACCTCTACTTTGTCGGCGCCAAGACCGATCCCGATGCCAAGGGGTCGCGCGGGATCACCATGTTCGCGGTCGAAAAGGGCTCGCCGGGCTTTTTGGTCGGCCGGGCGCTGAACAAGACCGGCTGGCTGTGCTCGGACACGGCCGAACTGATCTTCGAGGATGTCCGCATCCCCGCCGAGAACGTGTTGGGTGAGGTCAACAAAGGCTTCTATTCAGTGATGAAGAACTTCCAAAACGAACGGATCGTGCTGGGTGCGATGGCCTGTGCCGAAGCGCAAACCGCGCTGGACATGACCGTGGATTACGTCAAGCAGCGCAAGGCCTTTGGCGGCGTTCTGTGGGACAAGCAGGCCGTGCGCCAGCGGCTGGCCGACTGTCAGACGCGGATCGCGGCAGGACGTCAGCTGGTTTATCACGCCGCCGGTCTGGATGCCGCAGGTCGTGACTGCGTGAAAGAGGTCTCGATGGTCAAAGCCTATTGCGGCGAACTGGTGAACAGCGTGCTTTATGACTGCGTCCAGTTTCACGGCGGCATGGGTTATATGCGCGAAACACCGGTGGAACGCATGTCACGCGATGCCCGTGTGCAGGCCATCGGCGGCGGGGCGAGCGAAGTCATGTTGGAAGAAGTCGCCAAGCGGATGTGAATGTACGCGCTATAGTTATGGGAAACTATTGAAAGGAAGAACGGCATGCTTATTGAGCTACTCCCCAACCTTTGGACAGTTTTCGAGGTGATTTAAGCTACTCTTTGCCCCTGCTGGTCGGTTTCGGTTTGGGTGAAGTAGACCACGGCGGGCGGCTGTCCGCCATGGGCAGCATGAGGCCGCTGGTAATTGTAGAAGGCGATCCATTTCGCGACGCCGGCTTTGGCCTGCGATCCGGGCTTCCGGTGTTCGCGGGTACGCCGCCTGCCGTCGCCGGTCCAGCCTATCTTCTTGGGCCAACTGGCGGCTATCTGATTGGGTTCTTGCTTTGCGCAGTTGTATCCGGCTTCGTTGCGAAGAGATTGAGAGGGACTCGACCTGTGTTCGGCGCCTTTCTGGCTGTCTTTTCGGGTTCGATTGCTATTTACATGCCGGGACTTGCCTGGCTGGGAAGCATCCTCGGTTATGATGAAAAGCTGCTCGCCGCCGGCCTGTATCCGTTCGTATCCGGGGATGTGACAAAAGCCGCGATTGCCTGCGTCTTGTTCATGATATTCCGCGATTCTCATGTGTTGCGGAGGATTAGGTAGTTATCTGATTGGCGAGTTGCACAAAGGTCAGTTTCTGTCTGATTGCCAAACTCACTTACGCGCGATAACCAAGATGAGATGAGGCGTCTGTTCATATCGGTAGCTGCAGCGGCTGTGTAACGAAGGGTCGGCGTGCCCCAACTCTGGTTCAAACCGCCGCAGCGCCTTTTCTTGGAACTGTAACCGCGGCCGATCCGACCTATTGATGATCTGAATGGATTGGAGAATCGTCTTCGAGCGGAGTTGTCACCCAACAGATCGTCGGACGAGCTTTTTAGCCTTGCCGACACGACATTTCCGTCGAGCCGCACGTCTTCATACGCCCTTAAATATCCTCGAAGCGGAAACATCGCTCTGCCGAAACGAAGCCAAGAGGTCGTGCCATTGCACCCAACGGGAGATCACAGCGGCAGTCTGAGTCTTGCATGGTGGCTACCTTGATCTGAATGCCCACCGGAACCGCGCGGCAGGGCGGCTGGCAGGCTATTTGAGGCGCAACGGGCGATTGTGTCACGAATTTTTCGCGTTCGGCTGGATGATGACTTGAGATTCAAACAGATGTTAGAATAAGGTGATTGGAAGCTGCCTCGAGCGAAAGGTCGGAATAATGGTAGGGCCACTGGAGAACCTCCGCATCGTTGAACTCGGGCATGTTATCGCCGGACCGCTTGCCGCTTCTCTGCTTTCCGACTTTGGAGCGAAGGTCGTCAAGGTGGAGACGCCGGGACGTCCGGACATGATGCGTGACCTGGGCCCCGTGGCGATCGATGGCGTGGGGGTGTGGTGGAAGACACTTGCTCGCAACAAGCAAATCCTTGGTCTCGACTGGAAAAGCGAAGAGGGGCTGAAGGTACTCCGCAAGCTTGTGGAATGCTCGGATGTCCTGGTCGAAAACTTCCGGCCTGGCGTTTTGGAGCGCGCCGGGATCGGGCCCGAGGTGCTGCACGGTTGGAATCCCGATCTTGTGATCCTTAGAGTGTCCGGATACGGCCAGGATGGCCCGATGCGCGATACGCCTGCATTCGGGCGCGCGGCGGAGGCGATGAGCGGCCTGGCGCATCTGACCGGCTTTGCCGATGGTTCGCCGATGCACCCGGGGTTTCCTGCTGCTGACAGCACGACAGGGTTGATGGGGGCGCTTGGGCTGATGATAGCGCTATATGCGCGGGAACGCGGTGTGGTGCGCGGTCAGGTCGTTGATCTGGCCGTTTTCGAGGCGCTTTTGCGACTGATCGATTATCATGTCCCCGCGGCGACGGGTGCCGGCATCGCGCCGATCCGCAATGGATTGCGACAGCCAATGGATTTTGCGCCAGGCGGAATGTTCCGCACGCGCGACGGAATATGGGTCACTGTTTCGGCTGGCAGTGCAGAAACAGCGCGGCGTCTCCTGCGCGCGGTTGGCGGCGATTCCTTGGCCGATGATCCGAGATTTGCGAGCCTGCACAGCATGTCAAAACACATGACGGAGGTGTTTGACACGCTGAACGCCTACATCACGGCACGTGATTTCTCTGAGGTTCAAGTGGAGTTCGAACGTCACGATGCGGTGGCAGCTCCCGTTTTGTCGGTCGAGCAGATAATCGACCATCCGCAGATTAGCCATCGGGGCGATATAGCCTCGGTAGAAGGCGACCCGACACATGTTGTCGGTCCGGTCCCGCATTTCAGCATTACACCAGGTGTCTTGCGCTGGCTCGGCCGCCCGAGAGGGGCGGATACCGCCTCCGTGCTGGAGGCGCTTGGTTATGATGACGTACAAATCGCAGATCTGGCGAGGACAGGATGTATTGAGACCGCTCTTGAGGAGGAACGGACATGACATTCAGGATGTCTGAGCAACAGAGCGAAATCCGCGAAAGTATTCTGCGGATTTGCGCGCGTTTCGACGACGAGTACTGGCTTGAACGGGATAGCAAGGGAGGCTTTCCGCACGATTTGCACCTGGCCATGGCGCAAGGTGGTTGGCTGGGGATCGCGATGCCCGAGGCGGTCGGCGGCGCGGGATTGGGGATCACAGATGCGACGATCATGATGCAGGCGATCGCAGAATCGGGCGGCGGCGCCAGCGCCGCTTCTGCCATCCACATGAACATTTTCGGGCTCAATCCGGTCGTGAAATTCGGAACGGCTGAGCAGAAAGCACGTATGCTGAAGCCCCTGATCGAAGGACGGGAGAAGGCGTGTTTTGCGGTAACCGAACCGACTACGGGCCTCGACACCACCAAGCTCAGGACCATGGCGGTGAAAAAGGGGGATCACTATGTGGTGCATGGTCAAAAGGTATGGATCTCGACCGCACAGGTTGCCGACAAAATGTTAATTCTAGCGCGGACAACGCGGCTCGAGGATGTTGAGAAGCCAACCGAGGGACTGAGCCTGTTCTATACAGATCTCGACCGAAATTTCGTCGATGTCCGCGAGATCGAAAAGATGGGTCGAAAGGCTGTCGATTCGAACGAAGTCTTCATCGATGGGTTACCGATTCCGGCTGAGGACCTGATCGGGGAGGAGGGCAAAGGCTTTAGGCAAATTTTGCACGGGTTGAATCCCGAACGCATCCTAGTGGCCGGCGAATGCATTGGTATTGCGCGCAACGCACTGGCGCGCGCGGCGCATTATGCAACCGAACGTGTGATATTTGACCGCCCGATCGGCCAAAATCAGGGTGTTCAGCATCCGCTCTCCAAAGCCTGGGCGCGGGTGGAATCTGCCAATCTCATGGTGATGCACGCTGCTGCTCTTTACGATGCGGGAGAACCCTGCGGCGTCGAGGCGAACGCTGCCAAGCTTTTGGCCGCCGACGCCGCGGTCGAGGCGACCGAAGCCGCGCAAATTACATTTGGCGGATTCGGATACGCCAAGGAATATCACGTTGAGCGGTTAGTGCGGGAGGCTCTGCTTTTCCGCATCGTACCGGTGACACCGCAGATGCTTTTGTCGTTCATAGCAGAAAAAGCCCTTGGACTTCCAAAGTCTTACTGATCGGGGATAACGGGCGGGGGCTGTTGGGAAAAGTTGTCTTGATCAATTTTCTAACAGGAGTTAGATTATTGGCAACTACCCCTAAATGGGGAATGGGAGGAGGCGTCATGAGTAAGGCGCAGTTCGGGTCTTCGAGGGAGGACCTGTCAAACCGTACAACCGTTTACGCAAGCGGTTTGTTCACCGGCAAAACCGTTGTGGTGACCGGGGCTGGAGGCGGATTGGGGCTGGCAATTGCGACCCTGTTCGCGAGGCTTGGAGCCAATCTGGCGATCAATGGACGCAACGAAGAGAAACTGGCTTTGGCCAAGGAGTTCCTTGAAAGTTTCGGGGGCGAAGTTTTCGCTGTGCCTATGACCATCCGGGAGCCTGAGCAGGTCGAAGATTTTGTCGCCAAGGCGAACCAGGAATTCGGGGCGATTGACGTTTTGGTGAACAATGCGGGGGGGCAGTTTCCACAGGCCGCGCTGGATTTTTCCCCGAAGGGCTGGAACGCTGTCATTGACACCAATCTGAACGGAACCTGGTGGATGATGCAATCCACGGCGCGCCACTGGGTTGCCAACAATCAATCGGGCTGCATCGTCAACATCGTGGCCGATATCTGGCGAGGTATGCCCGGCATCGCTCATACCTGTGCGGCCCGGGCGGGGGTAATTTACCTGTCAAAGTCGGTTGCGGTGGAGTGGGCCCCGCATGATATCCGAGTGAACTGCGTAGCACCGGGTTGCTGCGAAAGTAACGGTTTCGGGAACTACCCTCCGGAGGGTTCTGCGACCTTTCAGGACTCCAATCCGATGCGGCACGCCGGGGACGAATGGGACGTCGCAGAAGGCGTTGTCTATATGGCGGCCAGTTCAGGGAAATTTGTAACCGGTGAAGTTCTGAACATCGACGGTGGACAGCAATTGTGGGGGGATCCATGGCCAACGGGGCGACCGGACTACTTCCAGATTACCTGATGATGGCCGTGAACCTTAGGGGGGCAATGAGATCCAGATGACGACGAAGATTAAAACAGCAATCGGTGTCGATGATGGGGCGATACTGGAGTGCAGCGGGATCGAACGACGGTTCGCCGGCATCGTCGCTGTCACCGGTGTGGACCTCGTTATTAGGCAAGGGGAAATCTTTGGACTTGTCGGTCCGAATGGCAGCGGAAAGACAACATTAACGAACGCAATTACCGGATTTTACCCGCCAAACGAGGGCAAGGTCCGGCTGGCGGGAAAAGACATCACGGGCACAGCGCCTCACAAGGTTGCCAAGCTGGGGGTCGCCCGGACGTTCCAGAATCTTGCCCTGTTCAACGGGATGAGCGTTCTGGACAACATCCTGCTCGGGCGGCACATCCACATGAGCCCAGGCGTTTTGCGCACGGCTCTTTATTGGTGGGCAGCACAGCGTGAAGAAATCGAGAACCGTAGAATCGTCGAGGAGGTGATCGAGTTTCTACAACTCGAGAGCATCCGGCATGAGTTGGTCGATGGCCTTCCGATCGGGTTGAAAAAACGGGTCGAGCTGGCGCGGGCATTGGTGGCCGAGCCACAGATGCTGATTCTCGACGAACCGATGGCCGGCATGAACCAGGAAGAGAAAGGGTATATGTCCCGTTTCATTCTGGATGCCCGTGCCGAACGCGGCGTCAGCGTTCTTCTGATCGAACACCATATGGATGTCATTACCGGCATTTGTGATCGGATGCTGGCCCTGAATTACGGTGAAATGATCGCCAGCGGCATCCCCAAGGAGGTTGTGAAGGACCCGCGGGTCATCGAGGCATATATCGGAGGGTCGCATGACTGATTTTACGAAGAACCGGTCTTCAGGCGGCGAAACGATTGGTGCACTTCTGGCGAAGAACGCGTCGCTCCATGGAAAGGATATCGCCCTTCGCGAAAAAGAGCGCGGGATATGGAAAGAAACCACCTGGGCGGAATACGCCCAAGAGGTACTAGCCTGTGCGGCTGGGCTTGAAAAAATCGGCGTGAAGCCGGGCAAAGCAGTGCTTGTTCTGGGCGATAACCGTGCGCGGTTGTATGGTGGCATGCTGGCTGTTTCGTTGCTTGGTGCCTACGCAATGCCCGTTTATCCGGGCGCAACGCTCGAGGAACTGCGACACTTTCTTGGCGAAGTCGAGATCGTCGCGGCCATCGCGGAAGATCAGGAACAGGTTGACAAGATCCTGGAATTGAAGGGCGCGGGTGCACAGGGCGTCGCCCACATCATTTATGATGAAGCGCGCGGTCTTGGCTTCTACGAGGTCGAAGGGCTGATGTCCTGGGATCACCTGATCGAAGTTGGTCAGCACGATCTTAACGAAGCCCCGGGTCTGCGTGAGGAACTGCTTAGTCGTGCGAAACCGGAAGATCCGGCTATTTTTCTGCATTCCTCCGGAACGACGGGCGCACCCAAGGGGATCGTGCTGAGTCAGAAGAACGTTCTTGCCGCGGCTCAGAATGGGCGTGCGGCGGGTGCATTCGACGAAAATGAGGAGATCCTTGCGTACTTGCCGATGGCCTGGGTGGGAGACTACGCCATAACCGTTGCGGCGGCACTACTTTGGCGTTTCACCGTGAATGTGCCTGAGCGCCAGGAAACAGTCGTGCGCGACATGCGTGAGATCGCTCCGACCTTCTATCTGGCGGCGCCGAGAAGCTGGGACCAGATGCTGACGACAATCCAGGTTGGTATCGAGAATTCGACCCCTTTCAAGAAGTGGCTGTACCAATTCTTCATGGACCGTGCCGTCGCAGCTGAGACACGCAAGCTGAACGGCAAAAGCGGAGGTGCATTGGAGCCTTTGGGTCGACTTTTGGGTGAGGCAATTGTTTTCGGTCCGATCAAGGACCAGTTCGGAATGAGCCGCCTCAAGAACGCGTTCACCGGCGGTGAAGCGATCGGCGAAGACACCTTTGTTTTCTACCGAGCCCTGGGAATCAAATTGCGCCAACTCTACGGCCAAACCGAAAACAGCGCAATCAATGCAATTCAGTCTCCGGGTGAAGTTCGCCTTCATACCGTTGGCAAACCCGCGCCGGGCGTCGAGGTGACCATCGCCGAGGACGGGGAGGTTCTGGTGCGTTCGGACAGCGTATTTGAAGGGTACTTCAACAAACCCGAAGCGACCGCCGAAGCCCTTGAAGGCGGGTGGCTGCATACAGGTGATGCCGGGTATCTGGAGGAAGATGGACACTTGGTTGTTCTGGGGCGCGTCTCCGAGGTCATGCATACAGCCGGAGGCGAGCGTTATGTGCCAAACTACATCGAAAACCGGTTGAAATTCAGCCCTTACATTAAGGATGCGGCCGTAATAGGCGCCGGGCTTGACGAATTGACGGCCGTGGTTTGCGTGGATTTCGAAGCGGTTGGCCACTGGGCAGAGGTGAATGGCGTACCCTATGTGTCATATGCCGATCTTTCTCAGCGTGAAGAGGTCGCGACGTTGCTTCGCGAGGCCTTCCAACGGGTCAACAAGGCCGTCACCGAACCGTTGCGCCTGCAACGCTTTGTCAGTCTGCCGAAAGAATTCGACCCGGACGATGGCGAAATCACGCGAACCCGAAAACTGCGGCGGAAGGTCGTTCAGGAACGTTATGCCGACGTGATCGCAGCGCTCTACGACGGTTCAAAAGAGGTCCATGTTAGCGCGCAGGTGACTTACGAGACCGGGGAAGTAGGGAAGGTCGAAAGAAGCCTTCCTATCAGGGAGGTATAAATGGACTGGGTCTTTCTATCAGAGCTTGCGATCAACGGAGCCTTGACGGGTCTGCTGTATTCGCTATTCGCCATCGGCCTTGTGCTGATTTACAAGGCGTCTTCGGTGCCCAATCTGGCGCAGGGCGGGTTGACCATGGTCGGGGCCTATGTGGTCCTGGCGCTGGCGCGCGATGTGGGTTTACCTTTGTGGCTGGCCATCCCTCTGGCTGCGGTTGTCATGTTCGGCCTTGGGTTCGGCATTGAGCGTGTTGCTCTGCGCCGTCTCGCAGGTCGGCCGGTTGTCATGATCCTGATGCTGACACTCGGCCTCGACATTTTCCTGCGGGGTACAACGCTTGCGATCTGGGGCGGGACGTCACGTTCGATGGAATTGGGCGTCAGCTATGATCCGCTGTTTCTGGGCGACATCTTCATCAGCCGCATCCATCTGGTTGGTGCCGGTGTTGCGCTCGCCTTGTTTGTCGCCTTCATGCTGTTTTTCCGAACCCGGACCGGGATCAAGTTGCGGGCGATCGCGGATGATTACATGGCTTCGTGGTCGGTCGGCATCTCGGTTGAACGCGGAGTTGGCCTGTCTTGGGCGCTGGCATCCGTTGTTGCCGTCGCCGCTGGCGTTATCTGGGGCGAGATTCAGGGCGTCGATCAGGCGCTGTCGCTGTTGCTTCTCAAAGGTCTGACGGTTGCCGTTCTCGGTGGTCTCGACAGTATCCTTGGCGCCGTGATCGCGGGCATCGTCCTGGGCGTCGTCGAAAACGTTGGCGCTGATTTCCTCGATCCGCTTGTCGGTGGCGGAAGCCGAGAACTTATCGTCGCCGCCGTCCTCATTCTTACGGTCATGATCCGTCCGCACGGGCTGTTCGGTCGTCACGACATCGAAAGGGTGTAAGGCATGTTTTACAAACTTTCTGGCGTCCATCACGCCAACTACGTTTCGGATAGCCGAATCTTCAAGGTACCTGCTGACCGGAATCTGACTGCATTCATCTTCCTGATCGCCATTGCCGCGCCATTCATCATACCGTCGCTCTATCTGAACAGTTACATGCTTCCGTGGCTGATCTGGACGGCCGCCGCTCTGGGCCTGAACCTGGTGACAGGGTGGGCCGGCCAACTGCACTTGGGTTATGCTGCGGTCATGGCCGTCGGAGCATATTCGTCGATCCACGCCGCGCGTTTCGGGGTGCCTTGGGAATTCGCCCTTATCATTGGCGGATTGACTTCATCTGTGATTGGTAGCCTGTTCGCTTTTGCCGCCTTGCGGGTCAAAGGGCTCTATCTCGCTCTCACTACTCTCGCGATGCAATTCGTGATGGACTGGGTTCTGACCCACTCTCCGGCGATCTCGGGGGGCTCACACGCGTCGCTCCAGTCACCGACATTGGCGCTGCTTGGACAAGAGATCACGTCTGACACCGGCTTTTACTATGTTGCCTTTGGTTGGTGCGTGTTGGTGACGATGTTCATGCTCAACCTCAAACGCACGGGGCTTGGTCGCGCCCTGGTCGCTGTACGGGAAAAAGACTTTGCAGCCGCGATCCTAGGTGTGAACAGTTTCTACTACAAAATTCTGGCATTTGCGACTTCGTCTTTCATCGCGGGCGTCAGCGGTGCATTGCTTGTTGCCACCTTTTTCTTTCTCGCAGCGCCCGAGCAATTCTCAGTTGCCGTTTCGATCCAGGTTCTTGCGATGGTGATCGTTGGCGGTCTTGGCAGCATCATCGGAACCTATTTTGGCGTTGCCCTTATCCTTCTTGTTCCCGGTCTGGTGAATGGTCTCGTCGTCACGCTGAGTGACTGGATTGGCGTACAGATCGATGTTGAAACACTCGCTCACATCCCGAACGCAGTCTATGGCGCACTGATCGTCATTATCCTTCTGATTGAACCACTCGGTTTGGGCAAACTCTACGGCAACATCAGAGACTATCTGATGGTCTGGCCCTTCGATCAGTTCAAGAAATAGGGAAATGTCGATGCAAGAAAAAGTTGAAGCCCAGAACATTCTATCCATGAACAGCGTCGAAGTTCTGTACGACAATGTGATGCTGGCGGTCAAAGGTGTTTCGGTCCAAGTCCCTATAGGCGAGATGATCGCACTATTGGGATCTAACGGAGCGGGGAAAAGCACCACGTTGAAAGCGATCAGCGGTCTTTTGAAGGCTGAGCGCGGACGCATCAGCCGAGGTGAGATAACGTTCCAAGGAACGGAAATTACCGAAGCGCTCGCGCAAAAACGTGTCGAGATGGGCATCTGTCATGTCATCGAAGGGCGACGGGTATTCGAACACCTGACCCCCGACGAGAACCTGACAGCCGCCGCGCCGCGCGGAATGTCCCGCTCAGCGCTGAATGCCGAAAAAGAAAAGATCTACGGATACTTTCCGCGGCTTGCCGAGCGCCGCAATTCGCAAGCAGGCTATTTGTCGGGTGGTGAGCAACAGATGCTTGCAATTGGGCGGGCCCTCGTGACCCAGCCGAAGCTGTTGATGCTTGATGAACCAAGTCTCGGGCTTGCTCCGTTCCTGGTCGAGGAAATCTTCGGCATCTTGCAAAAGATCAATAAGGATGAGGGCCTGTCCGTCCTGCTGGTGGAACAGAACGCCTTGGCGGCATTGGAGATCGTTTCTCAAGGGTATCTGATCGAGAACGGCCGCGTGGTTATGCACGGCACGGCCGAGGCGCTCAAGTCCAACTCCGACATTCAGGAGTTCTATCTGGGTGGTGGGGAAGGCACCGATTTTCACAACGTCAAGCACTACAGCCGACGCAAACGCTGGTTGAGTTGAGGTACTAATCAGAAATTGTTCAGGGAGGAACAAATGAAGAAATTTACCAAAGCGTTGGCTGTATTTTCAGTGGTTGGCGGGGCGCTGTTCGGCACCCAGGCGCTGGCTGAGCCATTCAAGATCGGCATCTGCTACGACCTCAGCAAAGCTTATACCTTTGCCACGCCACAGGTTGCCCAAGCGGCACAGGATCTCGCGAAACTGGTCAACATGAAGGGCGGCATCGGAGGAGAGCCGGTCGAGGTTATCGTGCGCGATCATGGGAACGAGCCACAGCGCGGGATCGAGTGCTACTCGAAGCTCAGCCGCGAGGGTGTATTCGTCTTCGATACACTGTCCACTCCCGTTTCTCTGGCCATCCTGCCGCGGGCCATGGAAGACGGGCGCATCCTGATGCAGTCACTTGTCGGCCGCGGCGATGCCGTTGACGGCACCGTTTTCGAATGGGTCTATCCGGTCGGACCGACCTATTGGGGACAGGCGGCCAATGATGTTGCCTACATAAAGCAATTGCATGACGGCGACTTGTCGGACGTGAAGGTGGGGTTTGTTTATTTCGACTATCCCTTCGGACAGGAGCCGATCGAGATTCTCGAAACCCTGTCCGAGAAAGAGGGTTTTGAGCTTGAGCTTTACCCTGTGCCTCTGCCTGGCAGCGACCAGGCCGGTGTGTGGTCCAAGGTGCGCCGAGACAAGCCCGACCATGTGATTGTCTGGATGCTGGGCGGTGCGCATGTGGTTGCGTCGAAGGAAATGCAGCGCAATCGCATCCCGATGGACAAATACATTTCCGTCAACTGGCTGAACGAAGTCGATATCGCCAACATCGGCAACGAGGCCGCCAAGGGTATTAAGCGCGGAACCAATGTTGTGGGCGGTCAGAATGTCGCTCTGTATCAAGAGATCATGACTGAGCTCTATGACAGGGGCGAGGGGTCCGGCCCGATTGAGAAGACCCAGGACGTTTTCTACAACACTGGTCTGGCCATGTATTCAATCATGTTCGAAGCCGCGCGCAAGGCAGCAGAACACGAAGGCCTTCCGATTACCGCAAAGTCCTACAAAGTGGGACTGGAGTCGCTTGAGGGATACGACGCTAACGGGCTGATGGCACCCATTACGGTGACGGCCGAAGATCATGGCGGCGGTGGTAAGACCCGGATCGAGATGTGGGACGGGGAGACTTGGGTGCCGCAAACCAACTGGATCTCTGAATACGCCGACGTCGTGTGGGACGTGGTTAAAGAAAGTTCCTCAAAATACGAGCAGTGAATGACTGATCGCAGGAAGCGTGACGCTACGCGGGGCGGCAGTGGCGGTTACGAAACGGTATCACCGCCCTAAACCAAACCAACGGGAGAGAGAAAACATGAAAGTCAAACAGCACATCAAGGCAGTGGCCCTTGCTACCGCTCTGGCGGCAAGCGCGACTGTGGCCTCAGCGCAGGACAAGGAGCCGATCCGCTTCGGACTCTGCTTCGACCTTAGTAAATCCTACACGTTCATTTCGCCGCAGGTGGCCCAGGCGGCGCAGGACCTGGCGATATACACCAACGAAAATGGCGGTATCGAAGGTCATCCGGTGGAAATTATCATTCGCGATCACGGCAACGAACCGCAGCGTGGTGTGGAATGCTATGAGCAGCTCAAGCGCGAAGGTGTGTTCCTATTCAATTTTCTGTCCACGCCGGTCACGAACGCGGTTCTGCCACGTGCCATGAAGGACGGCAACGTGTTGATGCAGTCCTTCGTTGGCCGCGGTGACGCCGTGGACGGCGATGTGTTCGAATGGGTTTTCCCGGTGGGTCCGACCTATTGGCAGCAGGCGGCAAATGACGTTGCCTTCATCAAGGGTCAGATGGGCGGTGATTTGAGCAAAGCGAAGATCGGGTTCATCTATCTGGATTATCCCTTTGGTCAGGAACCGATCGAGATCCTGAAAACGCTTTCCGAAAAGGAAGGGTTCGAACTGGAGCTTTACCCCGTGCCGCTTCCCGGGTCGGATCAAGCCGGCGCATGGAGCAAAATCCGCCGCGACAAGCCCGACTATGTGATCAGCTGGCTTCTGGCGGGCGGTCATGTCGTCGCCTCGAAAGAAATGCGTCGCAACCGTTTCCCGATCGACCGCTATCTGTCGGTGAACTGGCTGAACGAGGTCGATATCGCCAATATTGGCGCCGAAGAGGCAAAGGGGATTCTGCGTGGCACCAACGTGGCCGGTGGTCAGGAAGTCCCGATCGTGAAAACCATGCTCGAAACCTATTATGCCAAGGGTGAAGGCAGCGGCCCCGAAAACCTTGTTCGTGACGTGTATTACAACACCGGCATGGCAATCTATTCGGTTGGTTTCGAAGCCGCCCGTCTGGCGATCAAGCAGAGCGGTTGGCCTGTGACGCCGGAAAGCATGAAAGCAGCCTATGAATCGATCTCCGAGTTCGACGGCAACGGGGTTATGGCTCCGGTGACTGTGAGCGCATCCGACCACGGTGGCGGTGGCAAGACACGTGTCGAGCAGTGGAATGGCGAAACCTGGGTTCCGCTGACCGACTGGAGCGCCGACTATCTCGACGTTGTGTGGGATGTCATCAAGCACAGCTCCGCGACTTTCAAAGTCGAATAAGACTGGGCTTCCCCGCGGCAAACACGTCGCGGGGAACCTTTCCGCGGTTAGATTGTTCCGAGAAAGCGAAGCGAGTATCATGAGCCCCATTGACGTGACGATCGTAGACGGAATTGCGACCGTCTGTATTAACCGGCCCGAACGCAAAAACGCGCTTTCCGTGGCGGCTACGAACGGTCTGACTGACGCCTGGGAGAAGATCGAGGCGGATGACAGCGTTCGTGTGGCCATTCTGACTTCGGCCGATTGCGGCGTATTCAGCGCCGGACTGGATCTGAAGGAAGCTACACAAATCGCACGCGACGAGGGCGTGGATATCCTGACCAAAATGCGCGATCCCTTTCACGAGACCATGCGTGCCTGCAAGAAACCGATCATCGCAGCGATGACCGGATCGCTGATGGCGGGCGGAATGATGCTGACCTTGAATTGCGATCTGCGGGTCGGTCTCAAGGGGACCAAGGTCGGTATCACCGAAGTAAAGATTGGTCGTGGATCGCCCTGGGCATCGCCAGCACTGTCCATGCTGCCGCAGCCCATCCTTATGGAAATTGTTCTGACCGGGGACTTGATGCCGATCGAGCGTCTGCACGAATACGGGTTCACCAACTATATCGAAGACACCCCCGATGGCGTTCGCGCACGGGCCTTCGACCTTGCCAAACGTATTGCCAGCGCGGCGCCTCTTTCGGTGATTGCGGCCAAAGGCAGCGTTCGCGCAACCATGGACCTGGGCTGTGCGGGTGGCCTGAAAGAGGGTAAGCGCCTGCACGAGGCGGTTTACGCCAGCAACGACGCGATTGAAGGCCCCAAGGCCTTCGCTGAAAAACGAGTACCCGTCTGGACCGGGACCTGATGGAGGCTTGAATGACTGAACTTATTCGCCTGGACAGGGAAGGCCCTGTCGCAATCCTGCGTTTTCTTCAGCCGACAAAGCGCAACCCTTACAGCATCGGGTTCGTCGAAGAACTGGTGGTGCTCCTAAGCGAAGCCGAACGGGACGATACGATCCGTGTCGTTGTCATGACCGGTGGCGATCATTTCAGCAGCGGCGGCGATCTTGTCGGGTTTCAGTCCGAGATCGCCAAAGGCGCAAGGGCGACATTGGAAATGGTGGAGCTGGTTCACGATGGCGGACGCGCGGCCTATCTGTTTCGCAAACCTCTTATTTCCGCGGTATGCGGCGTGGCTTTTGGCGCGGGTCTAAGCCTGGCCTTGTCGGCGGATATTGTCGTTGCCGCCGAAGATGCCCGGCTGTGCGAAGTTTTTGCGCGCGTCGGCGGCTGTCCAGACACGGGATCGAGCTGGCTGCTTCAGCAGCGTGCCGGTGTAGGGGTGGCGCGGATGCTGGTGCTCACGGGCCGTGAAATCGACGGGCGCACCGCCAGGGACCTGCGCGTTGTCGAAGAATGCGTGCAGGCCAACCAGGTCGAGGTACGGGCGCTGGAAATTGCCCGCGAGATTGCAACGCACCCGATGTTTGGCGTTCAGACCGCCAAGCGTGTGATGCGCGCCGCAGCCGAGTGCAGCTATCTCGAGGCGCTGGATATCGAGCGCGATGCCCAAAGCGTTTTGCTGTGCGCGCATGACTTTCCCGAGGCCATGAAAGCGTTTTCGGAAAAAAGAACTCCAGAATTCAAAGACCGTTAGCTCGGTTGAAACCTTATCGCAAAACTCAAGGAGACCACGCCAATGAAGGTACTCGTGCCTGTGAAACGCGTGATCGACTACAACGTGAAGGTCCGCGTAAAGGCGGACGGATCGGATGTCGATCTTGCCAACGTGAAGATGTCGATGAACCCCTTTGACGAGATCGCCGTTGAAGAGGCCGGCAAGGCCGAGGAGATCGTCGTGGTTTCCATCGGTGTGAAGCAGTCTCAGGAAACGTTGCGCACGGCGCTGGCGATGGGGGCCGACCGTGCCATTCTGGTCGAGGCGGCCGATGACGTGCACACCGATATCGAGCCCCTTGCGGTCGCCAAGATCCTGGCCAAGGTGGTCGAAGAAGAACAACCCGGCCTGGTGCTGGCCGGCAAGCAGGCGATCGACAATGACATGAACGCCACCGGTCAGATGCTGTCTGCTCTGCTCGGCTGGTCGCAGGGCACCTTTGCCTCTGAGATCGACATCGAGGGCGACACCGCCAAGGTCACCCGCGAAGTGGACGGCGGCCTGCAGACCATTTCCGTGAAAATGCCCGCCATTGTCACCGTGGACCTTCGCCTGAACGAGCCGCGTTATGCTTCGCTGCCGAACATCATGAAGGCCAAGAAAAAGCCGCTGAACGAGAAAACCGCTGCCGATTACGGCGTCGATGTCTCTCCGCGCCTGGAAATCGTCAAGACCGAGGAACCCGCCGAACGGTCCGCGGGGATCATCGTTGGTTCGGTGGACGAACTGGTTGCGAAACTCAAAGAAGCGGGGGCTGTCTAATGACTGTTCTTCTCCTTGCCGAAGTGACCAATGGCGAATTGGCGATGGACGCCACCGCCAAGGCCGTGACCGCAGCCAGGGCGATCGGCGATGTGACCGTTCTGTGTGTGGGCGCTTCCGCCGCGGCAGCCGGTGACGCCGCCGCCACAATTGACGGTGTGGCCAAGGTGCTGGTCGCCGAAGATGCCAGCCTCGGCCATCGGCTGGCGGAACCGACCGCGGCTCTGATCGTTAGTTTGGCAGACGGGTTTGAACATATCGTTGCACCCGCCACCACCGACGCCAAAAATGTCATGCCGCGTGTTGCCGCGCTGCTGGACGTGATGGTCTTGTCGGATGTCTCTGGAGTTGTGGACGGGTCGACCTTTGAACGCCCGATCTATGCCGGCAACGCCATGCAGACGGTCAAATCCAAAGACGCCAAGAAGGTGATCACCTTCCGGACTTCGACCTTTGGCGCGGCCGGCGCGGGCGGTTCCGCGCCCGTCGAAACCGTGGGCGCGACGGACGATCCGGGCCTGTCCGAATGGGTCGAAGACAAGGTCGCCGCAAGCGACCGCCCCGAGTTGACCTCGGCCGGTGTTGTCGTCTCGGGTGGCCGTGGCGTTGGTTCGGAAGACGACTTCGCACTGATCGAGAAACTGGCTGACAAGCTGGGCGCCGCGGTTGGCGCCTCGCGTGCCGCCGTCGACAGCGGCTATGCCCCGAATGACTGGCAGGTCGGTCAGACCGGCAAGGTCGTCGCGCCCGAGCTCTACGTGGCCGTTGGCATCTCGGGGGCGATCCAGCATCTCGCCGGCATGAAGGACTCCAAGGTCATCGTCGCCATCAACAAGGACGAAGAGGCGCCGATCTTTCAAGTCGCCGATTACGGACTGGTCGCCGACCTCTTCACCGCCGTGCCCGAGCTGCTCGAGAAACTCTGATCAACCGCGGATGACGCTGGACAGACAATCGAAAGGCCCGCCAAAACCGGCGGGCCTTATTTTTTGGTCTCGCAAGCCGCTTATGCGGGGCAGGAAAAGAGCAGGTAATCTTGTCACCTGAAAGCGTTTCCACTTAACCTTGAGAAAGGTTTGAGCGGAAACGCCGCGACATGTTTCAGTGTTGTGGGCGTTTCGAGCAAAACCAGTGACTCAGGTTTTTTCGAAACGCTTCAATTCTCAGTTTGTCCGGAACGCATCAGCGTGGTCTTCGAAGAACTGTCGGAAATCGCGCGGCTTGTGGCCCGTGGCCTCATCGACGGTGGGCGCGACATAGGAGAGGTGTCCCGCCGGTCCAAGAGCATAAAGTTCGTTCATTATGTCAGCCAGTTTTTCAGGCAGTCCGGCTCCGACCATCGCCTCTTTTGCCTGATCGAGTGTGACATCGACAAAGCGAACCTCTTTCCCGAGAACGTCGCTCATTATTGCGGCCGCATTCTCACAGGTGATCGCCTGGCCGCCGGTGATCGGCAGTTCCGAATTTTCATAGCCCGGCGAGGTCAGGGCGGTGACAGCGACGTCTGCAATGTCACGCGCATCGACAAAGGACACTTCGCCGTTCCCGAGCGGCAGATAGAAAGCACCGTGGTCGATTATCGTCGGAGCCGACATTATGAAGTTCTGCATGAAGAATCCGGGTTGCAGAAACGTATAGGGAATGCCGGTGGCCTTGACCTCTTCTTGGCTTTCACCATGCCAGCGCCCGATTTCAACCCCCGCGTCCGGACCCGCGCCAATCCCGGTGGACATCACGATATGCTTGATACCCGCCGCTTTGGCAGCCTGGATGGCATTTGATTTCATCTTGATCTGATCCAGATGCAGCGGGGTTACGAGAAACAGTTTCTCGGCACCTTCCATTGCCCGCGCAAGGGAGGCAGCATCGTCCAGGTCGCCCTGCACAACCTCGGCCTGTTGAAAAGCCTGGCCCGCCGTTTTTGCGTCGCGGGCCAGAACCCGCACTTTCTGTCCTTTGCCAAGCAGTCCCTCGACCACGGATTTGCCGATGTTGCCGGTACCACCGATCACCAAAATCATGTGTATTCTCCTGTTCGATTTTTTCGGTTCGTATTTCAGTAGCGAAAGTACGAATCACCCGGTAACATGAAGACAGATGAGGAGAAAAAGAAAGTAGGTTCCTTTGGGTAACTACTATGTTCAACGCGGCACCACGATGCAGGAAGCCGGGCCCGTTTGTCCGGTTGAAACTCTTTTTCGCCAGTTGAGCGGCTCGTGGACAATGTCTATTTTGTGGCATCTGAACCAGGAAGGGCCATTGCGATTTGGCATGCTTCGCCGGTTGCTTGCCGGTATTTCAACCAAGGTTCTGACCCAAAGGTTGCGTATGCTTGAGGCCGAGAGCCTGATCTACCGAGATCACAACCCGACGATCCCGCCTCAGGTGACATATAGCCTGACGCCAAAGGGCGGGGAACTGGCCTGCGCCTTTGGGGCTTTGGCGGAGCTTGCCCAGAAGTGGGAAGGTGCAACTGCCCCTGATCAGGAAAGGCGTTCGTAGAAAGATAACGTTGCGTTTGCTTTGGGGCAGAGCAGTTGTCGAAAAATAAAACAATTGTTAGAATTTCGAAAATGCTAACCGATGATAATCGGATGTCAACATGTCTCTGATCTCGAATAGTTCGACCTGGGCCGCAGATGAACACAAGATGTTCGCGGACACCACCCGCAAGCTTTTCGATGCTGAAATGGCACCGAATGTCGAAAAATGGGCGGATCAGGGGATCGTTGATCGCGAATTCTGGCGTACGGTCGGTGAACAGGGCGTCATGGGTGGCTCGATTGCCGAAGAATATGGCGGGTTCGGTGGCGGCATCGGGTTCGACGCGATTACCGTTTACGAGCAGGGCCGCACCGGTGATACGGGTTGGGGCTATGGCATCCAGTCCATCGTAATCCATTACCTCAACGCATATGGCAGCGAAGAACAAAAGAAAAAGTGGTTGCCGAAATTGGTCAGCGGCGACCATGTCGCGGCCATCGCGATGACCGAGCCGGGAACGGGTTCTGACCTCCAGAATGTCCAGACCTATGCGGAAAAGGATGGCAACCACTATAAGATCAACGGATCGAAGATCTTCATCACCAACGGGCACACGGCGGAGCTGGTTGTGATCGTGGCAAAGACCGACCGCAACGCCGGCGCCAAGGGCGTTTCGTTGATCGTTCTGGAAACCGAGGGCGCCGAGGGCTTTCGCCGGGGACGGAACCTGAAGAAACTGGGTATGAAAGGTTCGGATACGGCCGAGCTGTTCTTCGAGGATGTCCGCGTGCCTACGCCGAACCTGCTGGGCCAGGAGGAGGGGCAGGGGTTCTATCAACTGATGAAGCAACTACCCTGGGAACGGCTGATGATCGGCATCACCGCGCTTGGCTTCATCGACTTCGCCATCGCCGAGACGGTGAAATACGTCCAGGACCGCAAGGCGTTCGGCAGCCGGATCATGGATTTTCAGAACACCCGGTTCAAGCTGGCGGAATGCAAGACGAAGGCCGAATTGCTGCGCAGCTTCGTCAATGACGGGATCGCCCGCCTGGAAACCGGCAGGCTGGATGCGGCTACCGCGTCGATGGCGAAATGGTGGGGCAGCCAAACCCAGAACGAGGTCATGCATGAATGCCTGCAACTGCATGGCGGCTATGGCTTCATGATGGAGTTCCCGATCGCACGGCTCTACGCCGACAGCCGGGTGCAGATGATCTATGGCGGCACCAACGAAATCATGAAGGAACTGATTGCGCGGTCGATGGATATCTGACCCACGCCGGTGGGCCGACGCGACGTCAGTCTTCGTCGGCCCCTAGGATTTCTTCGGTATGCTCGCCCAGCCGCGGAGCTGGAAGGTGGTCGGACCGCGCCGGCGTGGCCGAGAACTGCACCGGCGGGCGTGTCGCCCAGATCGTGCCTTCGCTGGGGTGGTCCAGCCGCTGAAAGAAGCCTGTCGCGGCAAGATGCGGATCGGCTGGAAGATCGGCGAGGTTGCGCACCGGCATCGCCGGGATGTCGGCCTGTTGCATCAGCTCCATCCATTCATCGGTGGTCCGGGTCGGTGCCAGTTCGGCCACCATGTCGTAGACCGCGCCGATATTGCGGCTGCGCGCATCCATGTCCGTCACCCAAGGATGATCGGCCATGTCGGTGCGGCCGACCGCCTGGAAAAAGCGTGCCCATTGGACATTGGTATAGGGCAGGATGGTGATGTAGCCGTCCCGTGTCTGCACTGGTCGGCGGTGCGGCACCAGCATACGAGCATAGCCGAAATCCTGCGGAGTTTCCTCGAACGTGGCACCGTCGAGATGCTCGACCAGAAGGAAGGAAGAAAGCGTTTCGAACATCGGCACTTCGACATGCTGTGCCTCGCCGGTGCGTTCGCGGTGAAACAGCGCCGCCATCACCGCATAGGCCGCAGTCACGCCGCCCAGCTTGTCGGCCAGGATTGTCGGCGCATAGGCAGGCGGCGCGTCGGGGTCGCGCAGGGCGGCAAGGCTGGCCAGCCCCGAAACCGACTGCACGATGTCGTCGAAGGCGGGCCGATCGGCATAGGGCCCGTCCTGGCCGTAGCCTGTGGCCGAAACGGTGATAAGGTTCGGGTTCTCGCGCCGCAGCGTCTCGGGGTCGAGAGACAGGCGCGCGAGCGCGGCGGGCCGGATGCTGGAAATCATAACATCCGCATCGGCAAGCAACCTGCGCAAGCGTCCCTGGTCGTTAGCGGTCTTTAGATCGATAACGACGCTGCGCTTGTTGCGGTTGGTGCCGAGAAAGGCCGCGCCCATCTTCTTGTTCCGCGACGGCTGGACCTGCCGCAAAAGGTCGCCCTCCGGACTTTCGACCTTGATCACATCGGCACCCAGCTCGCCCAGCATCTGGGTCGCCAGCGGGCCGAACACCACCGAGGTCAGGTCGACGATCGTCACGCCATCGAGAATCGATGCCTTGGGTTCCGTTTTCATGGTCTCAGCGGTCCTTTCTGGACATTGTGCCGAATTCCGTCCGGATCGCCGCGCCATCCGCGTCGAAGCCGGGCGAGGGGCCGAGCGCCGGGTTCCCCCTGCTTCGCCTGATCGGCGGCGCGGGCATGCGAAACGCGCCCGCGGGCGACGCGATGGTCGTGCGGTCGAGCTGGGGGTGTTGGGACAGGGCGGCAATGTCGTTCACCGCGCCATAGGCGATCATCGATCGCGCCAGCAGATCGAGCATGTCGGGCCGGTCCCGCGCCGCAAAGGCGGCCTCGATCATCGGCTGCAGCACGCCCCGGTTGCTGTTGCGGCTGTCATTGCTGTCAAAACGCGGATCCGTGGCCAGGTCCGGCTGTGACAGCACCGTGTCGCAGAACCGCGCCCATTCCCTTTCGTTCTGGATCGAGATCACGATCTGTTCACCATCGCGGCAGGTATACGCGCCATAGGGGCAGATGTTGGGGTGGCTCAGACCGACCCGCGGCGTGTGCCGGTTCGCGTATTCGTGAAAAACCAGCGGCACCGCCATCCAGTCCGCGAGCGTGTCGAACATCGCCACCGAAACGCCGGTTCCCCGGCCGGTGCGGCCGCGCTCCACGAGCGCCTCGCAGATCGCGGCATGGGCGGTCATGCCGGTCGAGATGTCGCACACCGACACCCCTACCCGGCCAGGGCCGTCCGGCGTTCCGGTGACCGATGCCAGGCCGCTTTCGCATTGGATCAGAAGGTCGTAGGCCTTGGCATCCCGCATCGGCCCGTCGGCGCCATATCCGGTAATGTCGCAGGTGATCAGCTGCGGGAATCGTTCGCGAAGCGTCACCGAATCGAGCCCGAGCTTTTCCAGCGCGCCGGGCAGAAGGTTCTGGATGAACACATCGGCGCGTTCCAGCATCGCAATCAGCAGCGCGCGGTCCTCGCCGGACTTGATGTCCAGCGCGACCGATTCCTTGCCGCGGTTCAACCAGATGAAATAGGCGCTTTCCCCATGTGCCGCAGTGTCGTAGCCGCGGGCAAAATCGCCGGCTCCCTTGCGTTCGATCTTGATCACCCGTGCGCCGGCATCGGCCAGCCGCGACGTGCAGAACGGCGCCGCGACGGCCTGTTCCAGCGCGATGATCAGGGTGCCGGCCAAAGGTCTGGCCTGCGGCCCGCAATTCGGATTGCTCATGATCGTCTCGCTTTCGACTTACCAGCTTGAATAAAAACTAACATCTGTTAGAAATGATATCAACACACTCGGAAAGCAATTAAAAGCAGGGCTACAATGCAAGACAAGACCGGATCGAATCAGACATTCCGGCGCGCGCTGGCGGATGGCGAGATCGCGCTCCCAAAATGCGACAGTTGCGGAAAATTTCATTTCTTCCCGCGCGTCGTCTGTCCGCATTGCCATGAAACGGCGTTGTCCTGGCACAAGGCCAGCGGTTGTGGAGAGGTGCATACGACGACCGTAGTCCGCCGCAGGTCCGAGCAGGGCGGGGATTACAACATTTGCATGGTCGAGCTGGAGGAAGGAGTGCGGATGATGAGCCGGGTCGAGGGGGTCGCGCCCGCGGATGTGGCGATCGGTATGGCGATCACCGTCTATGTCGGCGAGATCGACGGAAAGCCTGCGGTGCTGTGCAAGCCGGTGGAGGGCTGAGCGATGACGGGAGGTTTGCGGGGAAAGACTGCCATCGTGGGCACCGGCCATGCCGGATTCGGCGAGGCGCATGGCCTGACCGCCTATGACATCATGGCCCAGGCGGGGCTGGCGGCGGTGGCCGACGCGGGACTGTCGCTGGCCGATGTCGACGGGCTGTTCTGCACCATGATGGAAGACAGCATGCCGGTGCTGATGGCGGCCGAGTATCTTGGTATCCAGCCGCGATTCGTCGATGGTACGATGACCGGCGGGTCGTCCTTCGTGAACTACTTGACCTCGGCGGCGATGGCGCTCGATGCGGGACTGTGCGATGTCGCGCTGATCGTCTATGGCTCGAATCAGAGAACCGCGTCGGGACGGCTGGTGACGGCCTCGCGCCCACCCGAATACGAGGCCCCGTACAAGCCGCGCTATCCGATCTCTGCCTATGCGATGGCCGCGGCCCGGCATATGTACGAATACGGCACCACCCGCGAACAACTGGCCGAAGTGGCGGTGGCCGCGCGCGCCTGGGCGCGGCTCAATCCCGAGGCGTTCGATCGCGGCCCGCTGAGCCGCGAGGACGTGCTGGCCGCGCGCATGGTGGGCGACCCGCTGACTGTGCGCGACTGTTGCCTGGTGACCGACGGTGGCGGCGCGATGGTGATGGTGCGCGCCGACCGTGCCAGGGATTGCCCGAAGCCGCCAGTCTATCTGCTTGGCAGTGCCGCGGCCAGTTCGCACCGGCAGATATCACAGATGCGGGATTTCACCACCACGGCGGCCCGCGAATCCGGCGCGCGCGCCTTCGCGGTGGCCGGAGTGGCGCCGGGCGATATAGACCTGGTCGAGCTCTATGACGCGTTCACGATCAATACGATCCTGTTCCTGGAGGATCTCGGGTTCTGCGCCAAGGGCGAAGGGGGCGCCTTTGTCGAGGGTGGACGCATCGCCCCGGGCGGGGTGCTACCGGTGAACACCAATGGTGGCGGGCTGTCCTGTGTGCATCCGGGGATGTACGGCATCTTTACCGTGATCGAAGCCGCGCGGCAGATCCGTGGCGACGCGCCCGGACAGCAGCTAGAGAATATCGACCTGGCGCTTGCCCACGGCAATGGCGGCGTTCTGTCCAGCCAGGTCACGGCGATCTTGGGATCGGGAAACACGCAGTAGGCGTTCCAGGGAGGAAGAAACATGCCACTGGATTTCGAGGCGCTTTCGAATTGGGATTTCGAGGAAATCGAGCAGACGCTAAGCGAAAGAGACACGATTCTCTATGCGCTAGGGCTGGGTTTCGGTGAAGATCCGACCGACAAGAAGGAACTGGCCTATGTCTACGAGGACGGGCTGAAGGCGGTGCCGTCTATGGCGGTCACGATGGGCTATCCGGGGTTCTGGCTGCGCGACCCGAGAACCGGCGTGAACTGGCAGAAGGTTCTGCATGGCGAGCAGTGGCTGGACATCTACAAGCCTCTGCCGGTGAAGGGCAATATCGTCGGCCGCAGCAAGATCGACTTCATCTCCGACAAGGGCGAGGGCAAAGGCGCCGTCATCTATCAAAGCCGCGAAATCATCGACGCCGATACCGGCGAAAAGCTGGCTCGCGTAGCGATGTCGGCCTTTTGCCGTGGTGACGGCGGTTTCGGCGGGGAAAACCGCCCCGGACCGACGCCTGCCGAGCTGCCCGACCGCGCCCCCGATCATGTCTGCGACATCGAAACGCTGCCGCGGCAGGCGCTGATCTATCGGCTCAGCGGCGATTACAACCCCCTGCACGCCGACCCCGACGTGGCGCGCTCGGTCGGGTTCGACCGGCCGATCCTGCATGGGCTGGCCACCTATGGCTTGGCGGCGCGCGCGATCCTCAAATCGCTGCTGGACTACGACGCCAGCCGTCTCGTCGGGCTGGATGTGCGATTCTCGGCGCCGGTCTATCCGGGTGAAACCGTGCGGTTCGAGATCTGGGAAGGCGGGGGCGAGGCCCGGTTCCGTGCCTCGGTCCCTGTACGCGAGGTGGTGGTCCTGAACAATGGGGCCGCCAGGTTCGCGTGAGGGGGGGGAAAGATGCAGCCGCTCGACGATATTCTGGTGCTCGATTTCAGCACCCTTCTTCCGGGTCCGATGGCGACGCTAATGTTGGCCGAGGCCGGCGCTGAGGTAATCAAGTTCGAGCGCCCCGGTACAGGCGAGGACGCGCGCCATACGAATCCCAAATTAAATGGTGAAAGCATCGGCTTTGCCGTGCTGAACCATGGGAAGCGGTCGGTAGCAATTGATCTGAAGGCAGAGGGCACGGTGGAATCGCTGCGCCCCCTGATCGAGAAGGCCGATGTGCTGGTCGAACAGTTCCGCCCGGGCGTCATGGATCGGCTGGGGCTGGGGTATGACACCCTTCGCCGGATCAATCCGGGGCTCATCTATTGCTCGATCACCGGCTATGGCCAGACCGGGCCAAAGGCGGCGTCCGCCGGGCACGATCTGAACTATGCAGGCGATTCGGGCGTACTGTCGCTCAGCCGGGGTCCCGACGATCATCCGACGATGCCATCTGGTCTGATCGCCGATGTTGGCGGCGGCACCTATCCTGCCGTGATGAACATCCTGCTCGCCCTTCGGGCTCGCGACCGGAACGGGCAGGGGATCCATCTGGATATCGCGATGGCCGAGGGCGCCTTTGCCTTTGCCTATTGGGCCCATGCCGAAGGCGTGATCGCTGGCCAGGACATCGACAGCGGCGGCAGTCGGCTGACGGGCGGGCTTGCGCGCTACCGGCTCTATACTGCAGGCGACGGACGGCAGGTCGCGGTTGGCGCGCTGGAAGAGAAATTCTGGCAGGCCTTCTGCGACGTGATCGGCCAGCCGGCCGATCTGCGCGACGATTGGGCCGATCCGGAAACCTGCGCCGCAGAAGTGGCGCGGCGTCTGGCAGAGAGGCCTTCGTCCGATTGGGCACCGCTTCTGGAGGAGGCGGATTGTTGCTGCACGGTCGTGAAAATCCCCGCCGAGGCTGCCGCAGACCCGCATTTCGCGGCGCGCGGCGTGTTCGGCCGGATGCTGGCGATTGCCGGCACCAAGGTATCGGCCCTGCCATTGCCGATTGCGCCCGGATTTCGTGGTCCGGCGGACCAAATCGGCCGCGCGCCATCTTTGGGAGAAGACAATGCGCGCCATAGCGTGGTGGTGGATCGTGAGCCGGAATGAATCCCGTTGACGGGTGGGCTATCGGACATTATTCTAACATTTGTTAGAAATGTAAGGGAGAGCTGCGATGGCGCAGTCCAAGGAGGGCTTGTCTGCTGAGGCCGGTCAGTATGTGATGCCATCGCGCTTTGTTGAGAGCGACAGCGTGGAAGTGCAGGATTTCGTTTCCTCAGCATTGCGTGATCTGCCTGCGGATGCAACCGATCGGGACAAGACGATCCGCCTTTTCGAGGTGGTACGCGATGGCATCCGTTACGACCCATATTGTTTTGCATTGGACGAGGATTCTTATCGAGCCAGTCGGATCGCGGGCGCCGAGGCGGCGTTCTGCGTCCCCAAGGCCATTCTCCTAGCGGCTTGCCTGCGGGCGGCGGGTATACCGGCGGCGCTAGGTTTTGCCGATGTCCGCAACCACCTGAATACTCCCAAGTTGCAAGAGCTGATGGGTACGGATCTTTTCGTTTACCACGGATATGTGCAGCTCTGGCTGGAAGGAAAGCCCTACAAGGTAACGCCGGCTTTCAACATCGAGCTGTGCGAACGGTTCGGTGTCAAGCCGCTGGTCTTCGACGGCTATCACGATGCGCTGTTCCACGAATTTGACGAAAAGAACAACCGGCATATGGAATACGTGAACGACCGTGGTCTCTTTTTTGATGCGCCGATAACGGAGTTCCTGCGCGTTTTCCGGGAAACCTATCCCCAGTTGGAGGAGTTCAACCGCGTTCGCATTGCCAACGGGTCCAAGGGGTATGATGCCGGATTCTCGGTAGAAGGCGAGTCATGAAATACTTGGAGGATTTCCATCCAGGCCAGGTGTTTCGCTTTCGGAGTGCACCGATGAGCGCGGAGTCGATGAAGGCCTTTGCCCTGGAATGGGACCCGCAGCGGCTGCATGCCGACGAGGATTATGCCACCGCCATGCACGGAAGCCTGATTGCCTCCGGTTTTCAGACTATGCTGGAGGCGTTCAAGCCCATCATGGTCGAATTGATGTCAGACGTCGCCAATATCGGCGGCATCGGATTTGACAAACTGCGCTGGTCGCGCCCCGTTCGCCCCGATGAACCGCTCGATATCGAGATGCGGGTCAACTCGGTCACGCCGTCGCGCCGCAAGCCCGACCAGGGTGTTCTCCACTATACGCTGCGCGCCATGAACCCCGAGGGCGAAATTGTTTTTACAACCGATACGCCCGTTATGATCAAACGAAGAGACGATGACACAAACTGAAACGAACACCCAGGATCAGGAGGAACTCCGCCTCCTTCGCGACAGCGTCCAGACCCTGTTCGACCGGGCGGGGGGCAGCGGGCGTACCAGGAAACTGCGCGATGCCGACACCGGCTTCAGCAAGGAAATGATAGGTGAACTGGCCGAAGCAGGCGTCTTCGGCGTTGCGGTGCCCGAGGAAAACGGTGGCCTGGGGATGGGTCTGGCTGCGGCCGGGGTGATTGCCGAAGAAGCCGGTCGCGTACTCGCCCCCGAGCCGGTCGTGGCGACAATCGGGCTGGTAACAGGGCTGTTGCGTCGCTTGTGCCCGGACCACCGGTTGTTGGAGATGGTCATCGCCGGTGAAACCGTGCTGGCAACGGCGTGGCAGGAGCGAGGCCCGACCGGTGTGGCGGCAAGCAGAAGCTGTCGATACGCGGATGGCAAGCTGACCGGCGCGAAGGCTTGGGTTGGCGGGGCGGTCGAGGCCGATGGTTTTCTGGTGGTGGCCGAAGGGGGCGACGGAACGGTTCTTGCCTACGTAGAAGCGGGCGCCGCCGGCTTGAGCGTGGATGGTCGCCAGCAGGCTGATGGCAGCGCGCTTGGTGAACTTTCTTTCTCGGGCGCGGCGGCGGGATGTCTGGCCGAGGGTCCGGACGTCGAGGCGGCGCTGGCCGGCGCGGTAAACGACGCAACCGCGCTGGCCGCGGCCGAGCTTGTCGGGCTCAGCGGGCGGGCCTTTGAGATCGTGCTCGATTATGTCAAGACCCGCGAACAGTTCGACAAGCCGATCGGCGCGTTCCAGGTCATTCAGCACCGTGCGGTCGATTTGCATGTGATGCAGGAAGTCGCAGAGGCAGGAGTGCGCGAAGCGCTCTCAGTGATGGACGACACAGCTGTCGATCCGCAGATGCACGCGCGCCAAGCCAGCCGCGCCAAGGCACGCGCCGGGGCGGCGGCAAAGAAGATCACCCGCGAAGCGATCCAGTTGCACGGGGCCGTCGGATATACTGACGAGTTCGATATCGGGCTTTATCTGAATAGGGCGCTGGTGCTTTCTGCATGGCTGGGTGACGACGCCTATCACCGACGGCTCTGGCTTGACGCCCGTGAAGCAGAGGAGGCCGCAGGATGACCGACTGGAACGCGATGAGCGACGAGGATTTCCGCCGGGAGGTCCGGCAATTCTTCGAAACCGACTACCCCGAGGAGCTGCGCCACCTGCCGCACCGCCCGACGTTTGCCGAGATTGAGCATTGGCACCGGAAACTGCACGCCAAAGGCTGGGTTGCACCGGCCTGGCCCGCCGAATTCGGCGGGATGGGGCTGAATGCCGGTAAGCTTCTGATCTTCTACGAGGAACAACAGCACTGGGGCGTTGTCCGAGGCCGTGACATGGGCGTGCAGATGGTCGGCCCACTGATCATCAAGTTCGGCACGCAGGATCAGAAGGATTACTGGCTGCCCCGGATTCTGAGCTGCGAAGACATCTGGTGCCAGGGCTATTCCGAGCCCGGTGCGGGGTCGGATCTGGCCAACCTGCGCACGCGCGCGGAAATCGACGGGGACGATTTCGTCATCAATGGCCAGAAGATCTGGACGACGATGGCACATGACGCCACGCATATTTTCATGCTGGTACGCACCGATCCTGACACGCCCAGGAAACAGCAGGGGATCAGCTTTGTTCTGGCGCCGATGGACCAGCCCGGTGTTGAGGTGCGCACAATCCGGACGCTGGCCGGCGAAACAGAGTTTTGCGAGGTCTTCTTCGACGATGCACGCACGCCGCGCGCAAACCTCGTGGGTGAGTTGAACAAGGGCTGGACGATGGCCAAGGCGCTCTTGAGCTTCGAGCGCATCTTCATCGGTGCGCCTAACCTTGCGCAGAATGCACTGGGTCAACTGGAAAGTTTTGCCCGCGGACGCGGTGCCTTTGACGATCCGGTGTTCCGTGACCGCTTCGCTCAGGCGGCACTGGATGTGGAAGATCATGCCGCGCTTTATGCCCGTTTTGCAGATCAGCTCAAACGCGGCGAGACGCTGGGCGCGGATGTGTCCATGCTGAAGATTTGGGTGACCGAGTGCTTTCAGCGTATCACCGAGCTGATGATCGAGGCGGCCGGCCCCGATGGGGGCACGATCGGCCCGCTTCAGGTTGGCAATGTCAGCGTGGACGTTCTGTCGAGCTTTTATAAGGCGAGACCGACGACGATCTACGGTGGCTCGAACGAAATCCAGAGAAACATCCTGTCCAAGGCCGTCCTCGGGCTGCCTGGTTGACTCAATACCCTACGGAGGAAATAGAACTATGTCGGATCGTTATGCAAAGTACGACAAACTGAAATTTGACTACCCGGCGGATCGCGTACTGCGCATCACCTTCGACCGGCCCGAGTCCTTCAATTCCGTGGATGCGGAAACCCACACCCAGATGACGGACATGTGGATCGACATCGACCGCGACCCCGACATCAACGCGGTCATCGTGACCGGCGCGGGCAAGGCGTTTTCCGCCGGCGGCGATTTCAGCCTGATCGAAAACATGATTGGCAATTCGCATGAGATCATGAAGACGTGGAAAGAAGCCAAGGATCTCGTCTACAACATCATCAACTGCAACAAGCCGATCATTTCCGCGATCAATGGCCCTGCGGCCGGTGCCGGCCTAGTGGTTGCCATCCTGGCGGATATCTCGATCGCCGGAAAACGGGCCAGGATCGTTGATGGTCACCCGCGTCTGGGTGTTGCCGCCGGTGACGTCGCGGCGATCATCTGGCCGCTGCTGACGTCGATGGCCAAGGCGAAATACTATCTGATGACCTGCAAGCAGGTGTCGGGCGAAGAGGCCGAGCGCATCGGTCTGGTGTCAATGTGCGTCGAAGATGACGAGCTGCAGCAGATCGCTTTGGACACGGCCATCGAACTGGCCAACGGCTCTCAAAGCGCGATCCGCTGGACCAAGTATTCGCTGAACAACTGGCTGCGCCAGGCCGGCCCCATCTTTGATGCGTCGACCGCGCTGGAGATGCTTGGCTTCATGAGCGAGGACGTCAAGGAAGGTGTGCTGTCACACCGCGAGAAGCGCGCGCCAAACTTCCGCAAGGACTGCCCGCTCTAACGCCCGATTGGACGAGGAGGCATGGAAATGTCTGAAGATATCTACCAAGATATAGCTCAAGCCTATGCCGCTGCGGCCGAAAAAGCTCCTGGCCTGAAATCGCGATTCACGGCTGCCAGATTCGATCCGGCAGCCGTCACATCGGTGGCGGACCTCTCGCGTCTTCCAGTGATGAAAAAGGAAGAACTTCTGAAGATCCAGCGCGAGAACCCGCCCTTTGGCGGGTTCCTGGCGTCTGATCTGAAGGATATCGGGCGGATCTACGTGTCCCCCGGCCCGATTTTCGAACCGGCCCTTTCGGGCGGGGGCGGTCACGGTCTGGACCTGCTGTTCAAGGCGGCAGGCGTGGGGTCGGGGGATATCATCCTGAACACCTGGATGTATCATCTGGTGCCCGCGGGACTTTTGTTCGACGAAGCCGCACAGGCTGCGGGCGCCACGGTGATCCCCGGCGGCGTCGGCAATACCGAGCTTCAGGCACAGATCATCGTCGAAACCGGCGTGACTTCGATCTGCGCCTCGACCGCGTTTTTCCTAACGCTGGCGGAAAAGGTGATAGAAACCTATGGCCGGGACGCATGGAAGGTGAAATCCGCGTTCCTCGGCGGTGAGATGGGCGACTGGATGGCCAAGCGCCGCCGGATCGCGGAAGACTATGGCGTGTCGACTTGGGCTGCCTATGCCACTGCGGATTCGGGCCTTGTCGCATATGAGGATGGCGGCGAAGGCTATCTGGTTCATCCCGACCGCGTGGTGCAGATCTGCGACCCGGTCAGTGGTGAACAGGTCGGTCACGGGGAACCGGGTGAGGTTGTTGTGACCGCGCGCGATGCCACCTGGCCGATGATCCGGTTTGGCACCGGCGACAGTGCCTTCGCGCTGGAGAGCAACGCGGATGGCAGCGTCAGCCGCCTGTCGGCGTTGCAGGGCCGGGTCGGCGCGGCGGTGAAGGTGCGCGAGATCTTCGTCTATCCGCGCGTGGTCGAGGAGGTTGTCATCGCCACGCCGGGTGCCAAGGCGGCTCAAGCCATCGTGACCCGCGAGAACGACCGCGACACGATCCGCCTGTCCCTAGTGCTGGAAGAGGGCGCGGACGAGCAAGCCGGCCGTGAGGCCGCCAACGAAGCGTTTAAGTTGCATGCCCGCATTCGCGCCGACGACGTCGCTATTGTTCAGTCGCTGCCGGAAAACGCTCCACTAATCGTCAACCAGAAGGATGGTTGATGGCGCAGGCTTCGCCATACAGGACTGTATTGTTAAAGCTCAAGGCTGGCTCAGCACCAAGACCTGATCAGGGCTTAAACGTGACGCAGGTTTCCATATGCGGAGAACCACCCGATGTCGGGGACAGTAGTCGTGACAGGTGACGCGGTGCGAGTTGTAACATCAGAAGAAACATGTCGCGTCCGATGTCCTGCCCTTATTTATCCTGCGAAGCGCGAGAACTTCATCTGATATGCGCGGATTCAATGTTGTAGCGATGATCATTCCTGTCGAAATTGAACAATTGCGAAAATGGATTGGCCGGAAACAAACCGATACAGAAGTGTTGACTCCAGCATTTGTAAGGCGATTCAACGCCACGTTCGATCGGGATGCGCCTACCGAGATCGGCGATCTTGCGCCGATGCTTATACACTATCGTCTGACCCAGCCAAGTGCACCGTGTGCGAGTCTCGGTCCTGACGGTCATCCCGAACGCGGCGACTTTCTGCCCCCGGTGCCACTCCCGCGAAGGATGTGGGCTGGCAGTACGTTGACGTTCCATGAGGAGATCAATGTCGGTGATCTCTTGCATCGTCGGTCGACTGTCAAGGACCTGGAGTTAAAGCAGGGCCGGAGCGGACGGTTGTGTTTTGTCACCGTTGAGCACGAAATATCCTGTAGAAGACATTTGGTTGTGAGTGAGTGCCTGGACATTGTTTATCGCGATGGCGACACAGCTGCAGGTGTGACGGCCTGTGCGTCCCAAATAGCGCCTGCTGGTTCGTATAGTCGGCGAGTCGTCCCTTCGGCACCAATGTTGTTCCGATATTCGGCGATTACATTCAATAGTCATCGTATTCACTATGACAAGCCATATGCCATTGAGACGGAGGGTTATCCAGGTCTCGTCATTCACGGTCCATTGCGGGCCACCCTGCTTTGCCAAATGGCGGCGGATCTCAAAGGAAGAACGCCCCGGATGTTCCGTTTCCGTAGTCAGTCTCCGATTTTCGATGACACGGATTTCGCGATCAATGCACAGGAGGATATCAAAGGACTACGATTGTGGACTTCACGTCGCGATGGTCCAATAGCAATGGAGGCGTTCGCTGAATGGTAGGCTTTATACAAGCGCCGCTGTTTGTCCCTGCGTCACGGCCCACGCTATTTCCCAAAGCAGTGCTTTCGCGTCCAGACGCGGTAATACTTGATCTTGAGGACGCCGTGGCGGAACATCACAAGGAGGTCGCACGGGCGAATATTGGCTGCGATTTCACCAGTCTTCCGGTCATCGTCCGGATAAACGGCAGAGGCACGAAATGGCACGAGGCCGATATCGCCGCAGTGAGCAACTTGCGTGGAGTGGCAGTCATGCTGCCCAAATCGGAGTATCCCGAGGAAGTGGCAGGCGTTGTTTCCAAATTGAACGGCAGTCCACTAATAGCACTAATCGAGACGGCGCGGGGTGTGGCGCAGGCTCGCGCCATTGCGGCGCAGAAAGGGGTGGTTCGTCTCGCATTCGGGTCTATCGATTTCTGCGCTGATATGGGGTGCGGACACCTGCGCGAAGTCCTCTTGCCGGCAAGGTCCGAGTTGGTTCTGGCATCGCGTCTTGCCGGAATCATGGCGCCAATCGATGGAGTAACGATGCAGTTGAACGATAGAGCACTTGCCTATGACGACGCAGCGCACGCGCGCAATCTTGGTATGACCGGAAAGCTCTGTATTCATCCGAGCCAAATAGCGGAAGTAAAACGCGCATTCGCGCCAACAGAGTCAGAAATTGACTGGGCGCATCGGGTAATAGCTACTGGCGATGGTGCTGTCTCTATTGACGGTATCATGGTGGACGAACCTGCGCGCGCCCGGGCCCGAACCGTTCTTGCGACCGTGGAGCGGAGATAATGTTATCGTCGAAGCTTACAAAAAGGATATGGCTAGAATAAATACGCCATGTCGTAAGCAGCCAACAATGATAAAAATTAGTTACGGCATATATCTCAAGCCAATATATAGTATTCGTAGTTGTGCATTCTCAACACTGTATAAATGGGTAGACTAAACATTTTTAAGATTGCATTAGGGTTCAGACTCAATCATAGCCAGAATGCGACGAGTGTTGCCAGGGCGACGGCGGAGAGGAAGTTTCTGGCGAGTTTATCATAGCGGGTTGCCACCCGGCGGAAGTCCTTCAACCGGCAGAAGGCGTTTTCGATGAGGTGGCGGTTTTTGTAGCGGCGCTTGTCATATCGGATGACACGCTTTCGGTTCGAGCGCCCGGGAATGACCGGGACGATTTGAGATTGGCGCAGATGCCTTCGCAAGCTGTTGGCATCGTATCCCTTGTCTGCGAGCAGGTATTTTGCACCCTGTAAGCCAGCCAGTAGATGCGGTGCGACCGGACTGTCTGCGGCATTGCCGCCAGTCAACATGAAAGCGAAGGGTCGCCCGATTACGTCGGTAAGGGCATGGATTTTAGTGGTTTGGCCGCCACGCGACGGCCCGATCGCCTGATTTTTCGCCCCCCTTTACCGCCATGGGCCGAGCGGTGTGCCTTGACATAGGTGCTGTCGATGGAAGTGCTCCTTGTCACCGCACCGGAGGTTGCCAGCGCTTCTACAAGGTCGATCCAGAAGCGCAACCTGATGCCTGCAGCGCCATGGTCAGCGTATCGGTGAACGTCACCGCCAGCTCTCGCGGTGACAGCTCCGGCTCATCGAGGGCAAGGTCGATGACCTTCTCTCGGACCTCGTCGGGAATGCGGTTCCAGACCCGCCTGGGCTGAGGCTTGCGGTCTTCCAGCGCATCGACGCCGCCGGTGAGGAAGCGGTCATACCAGCGATTGAAGGTCGCGCGGGGAATGCCGAGCTTGTCCAGCGTTCGCTTGGCCGGCAGATGCGACTGCCCGACGAGCCGGATGATCTCCAGCTTCTCGGAGGCGAGGTATCTCATTCGTCGTCTCCCCCATCCGCGATCATGCTTTTTTTGAGCAGCCGCAGTTCCAGCGCCTGTTCGGCGACGACCTCTTTCAGATCGCGGGCCTCACGACGCAGATACTTGACCTCGTCGCTGGTGGCAGCACGTGCAGTGTCGCCGGCCAACCGCTTCTTGCCGGCTTCGAGGAACTCTTCCGACCAATTGTAGTAGAGGCTCTCGGCGATGCCTTCACGCCGGCGCAGCGCGGCAATGCTCTCCTCACCGCGCAAGCCTTCCAGCACGATGCGGATCTTCTCTTCCGCCGAATAATGCTTGCGGGTGGCGCGGCGGATGTCCTTGATGACCTTCTCCGCCGGCTCCTTCTGTGTCCCGGATTTCCGCTAAGCCAAAATTGTCTCATTGGTGCTGACCGGCGGACAGTTCCAGCAGCAGTACCTCAGACTCATCGCGCCGAACGACGCCTCCGTGGCCCGGATCAACCAGGAATGCCGGCTGTTCAACGTGATGGCGCGGGCCGGCGAAACAGCCAATCCCCGCAATGACCTGCTCGAAGCGCTCGGATATCCGAAAACGGACGTCGGCCACCGCAGCCTCAACGCCGCCCTTTTGCGCCTGCGGGCCAAGGTGACGGAAGCGACCGGCCTCGCCCTGCCGATACAAACGGTAAGAGGGCTGGGCTATGTCGCCCGCAACCTGCTCCGCGAGCGACGGGAGACCTTGCTCTGGAGTTTAGGAGCACGTCGATACACCGCTGATGGGGTATCACTGCGGTTGGTCTCCACCCCTCACTCCCACTCGATGATGCCGGGTGGCTTCGAGGTTACGTCGTAGACGACGCGGTTGATGCCGCGGGCTTCGTCGATAATAGGGGCCGCGGTGTTGCCGAGGAAACCCATGCCGGGGTGGTAGAAATCCGCCGGCATGTAACAGTGGAAGTTACTGCGCGTTACGGACAGGCATATTCGTAGATGCCGTCAACACCAATCACGCCGACGCCATGCACCCGCCGCAGGACGTTCAATGTTCGAGACGAATGACGAACCCACGCCATTGATTCTAAATCAGTCCGAGACGAATGGCAGTCGACGCCGCATGCCGGTTGTTGGCGGCGCCGAGCTTCCGTGTTGCTTCATCGATATATGAGCGAACCGAGCGATAACCAATGCCGAGGGTGTCAGCGATGTCCGGCATCGACATGCCGTCGGCGAACCATCTCAGGCACTCCGCTTCTCTCGGGGAAAGATGTATGTCGGCTCCCATGCACACATCCTGAGCTATGCGGTCGAGACGTGAATGGACGAAGGTCACGGCGACGGCTGCGGTAACCGGATCAATCTTTTTGCCGACAGAAATCTCAGGCTCTCCGTTCGCCAGCGTAAATACCATGCGGTCCTTGAAACCGACCGGGACGGAAATCGACAGGCCGGCCCGGATATCAAACCGGGCGGATTCGGCGAAGAACCTTATGACATCCCGTCTGCCCGCCCGTTTGGCCTCTTTGGCAGACCAGGTGAAGATCGGCGGTCCGTGCTTCGCACGGGTGACCACGGGGTCGATCCTCAGATAGTTTCTTTTCACGTAGAGCTCTTGCCACTCGCGCGGATAATTGGACACGGCAAAGCTCTCCTGGCCGCGCAGATGAACATAGGCGAAGTAGTCGAACCCGGCGTCTTCGCAGAAGCCCCGCAACGCACGCCGCGCCGCCCGCTCTTCGAGCGGCAGGGAGAGCGTATCGATCAAATGGAGGAGCAGCTCATTCACGTGTGTATTGGCCCGTGGCGTTAAGGCGCGACGCGAGGCGCTCCAACGCGACGCAAATGGGGATCGAAGACCTATTGGTATGCGTTGGGAAACACGATGTCCTGGTCGACCAGGACGTTGAAGCGATAGCCTGGCCTAATCTTAAGTGTCGGCTGCAAATTGAGGTTCTTTGACACGGTCTGCTCCGAAATCTGGCTGAAGGTCTCGGCAAAAGACCGTCGCGCCGCATCGGTGGAAGTGTTACCATTCAGCGTATTGCCCTGATCCTCGGGCAACAGCATTTCGGTGCCGGCGCCGATCAGAGCTACCAGGATCGCCGATCCGAAGGTGCGCAGATAGTGGTTGTCGACCTGATCGTGGAAACCGCCGTAGCCGGCGCCGTCAGTTCCGGCCATGCCTCCGATCTGCAGGGTCGAACCGTTCGGGAAGATGATGTCGGTCCAAACAACGAGCACCCGGTTCTGCCCGAACGTCACCTCTGAATCGTAGCGCCCGAACAGCTTTGCGCCCTGTGGGATCAACAGCCGCCTCCCTGTCGCGCTGTCATGGACATTCTGCGACACCTGCGCGGTGATGCGGCCGGGAAGATCGGAATTGATGCCGGTGATCAGCGTGGCCGGAATAACCGAGCCGCGCTTCAGCTCGAACGGCGACATTTGCGGCACCACGGAGTTCGGCAGATAGCCGAGGTCCGCGATGTCCTGGTTGAAGAACTGCTGTTTGGACGCCTGCCCGTTCGGGTCGGCAGCCTGGCCGATGCCGGATTGAAGAGCGGCGCTATAGAGATCGAGCGCACTCGCCGGCCGGTTCGCGGCCGTCACTCCCGTTTGCTGAGACGTCGGCGTCGCCGCAGCATTCGTGTTTTCGAGGTCCTTCAGGTTGACTGCGATCGGAGAGTCGAAGGCGGCACCTTCAGCCTGGATGCTCGCCATCTGCTGACGCTGATACTCTCTAAGCACCTGTTCGTCCTGTTCGCGCTGCAGCCGCGCCCGCCACACCTCTTCCGGCTCGAGCGTCGGCTGAGGGGCGGTTACGACGGTCGGCGTCGGCTCTGGTTCCCGCTGAAACGGGTTTCTCGGTCGCTCAGGCTCCTCGCTTGGTGTCGGCTGGACCACGACGGGCTGTGGCTCGCCGATGATCCCGTCCGGCACACCTTGCTTCAGGCGCTCAGCGTCGTTGGAAGCGGGCCGCGCTGACGACGGCTCGATTTGCGGATCGCCCCCGAACTGCAACCCTCGCGACGACAGCCCGTAAAAGATCACCGCCAGAAAGATGACGACCAGCAGGATGGCGACGATCACTGGTACGCGATTGAGGCGCCTGATGCGCGGTCCGTCTTGCGGACCGGCGCCGCCGAGTTTCAGGGACTCGGTCATGATGCGCCATCCGATCCGCGCTGCATGACAGACAACGGGCTGGCCGGTGTCGCGCCCGTGGCGCTGAGCGTGTACATGCGGGTCAGCTCGACCTTCAGGGTCGAGAGCCGCACCAGCATGCCGCCCTCGAAAGGATCGATCGAATAGGCCAGCGGCGTCACCGCGGTTCCCTCGGTCGCCTGATCGGTGACAACGGCATAGCCACATTCGCGAAGCGCCGCCTCGAGGGCCAGGCCGAACAGGGTGTCACTTCCGCGCAGCTTGATCGTGGTCGTGCCCGGCCCGACCTGCTCCGCCAGCCGCCCCACCATGTCGCCGGCAATGGCATTCGCCGATTCCGGCGTGAGTTGGGCCGTGACTTCGCTCCGGATGAGGCCGGGTCCACTCATCGTCTGGCACGCAGCCAGCATCGTCAGGAGCACCAGGGCGGCCGGGAGACGGAGCAGGTTTCTGATCGCGCGCATCGCCCTACCCTCCCCGCCGGATCGTGATCTTCTGCTGCTGCCGGCCGACGCCCGACACCAGGATCGCGCGATCGATGTTGTAGTCGACGACCATCATCGCGCCGTTCATGCGGTAATTGACGATCCGGTTCTCACCGCCGGAAACGACGAACAGGACCGGGGCCTCCTGCCCTGACAACGAGGACGGAAACTGGATGTAGGTCTTCATCCCGTCGCTGTAGATCCGGGTCGGCCGCCAACGCGCCGCGCCGCTGATGTGGAATGCGAAGTCCAGCTGGTCGGCGGGCACGCCTGCGCCCGGCACAACGCTCGCCTCGATGCGCGCATTGATTTCAGCAAACCGCGCATTGATGTCTTCAGGATAATCGAAGCCGACGCGGGCCATATATTGGCTGTGATGCGATTTGAGCTGAATATGATAGGTCCGCCGCGAGGTGGTCACGACCATCGAGGTGACCAGACCAGCTTCGGACGGTTTGACGATCAGGTGAATCGCCTGCCCGCTCGGCGCACCGGAGGTTGCCGGTTCGACCTTCCAGCGCACGGTGTCGCCAAGAAGGACGTCGCGCAAGACCTCCCCGGCCTGAAGCTCGATATCGCAGACCTGCAGCGGCGAGCAGACGACTGACGGCTGAACCTCGCCGTAAAGGAAAATCACCTTGCCGTCAGCGCCGCGCGTCACGACGCCCTGCCGGTGCTGCCATTGGCCGGAGAGCTGCGTGCCGCGCGCTTCGTTGCTTGTGAGCTGCTGTCCGTATGCGGGCAGCGTAGCGGCCGCGATCATCATGCCGGCGCAAAGCGCGATGCTGCGGATTTTCTTTTTTTTCATTCACCTATCCTCCGGGGCCCATTCAGGTGGGCCGCATGTCTTTGCCCCAGACGTTGCCGTCTGGCGCCAATGCGGCTCAGAGCTGCGCCGTCCAGTCAAAATCCTTCAAGTAAAGTCCGATGGGGTTGAGGCGGATCACCGCCTCGTCCTGCGGCGGGGTCAGCGTCACGGTGGCGACACCACGGAACCGTCTGGTCGCGAGCTCCTTGCCCTGCCGATCCCGCTCATACTCAGTCCAGTCGATCTGGTAGCTCTGATTGGAGAGCGGCACGATATTGGTCACCTCGACCGCGACGGTCAGAGACCGCGCGCGGTCAAACGGTGAGTTGCTCCGGAACCAGGCATTGACCTTTTCGGTCGCCGGGTCGGGCGACCTGAGATGCGCATAAGCCCGATCGATATATTGCTTCTGGACGACGGTGTCGGGCGTCACCGAGCGGAAGTTCGATACGAAGCTCCCGAGCGTCGCGCGCACGACGCGTGGGTCCGCGTACTCGATCTGTTGCGGGAACCCTGTCGTTGCAGCCGTGCCGAGCTTGTCGACCTCGACGACATAAGGGACCAGCTTGACCTGCGTGCTCTGATAGAGCGCGTAGGAAAATCCGATGACCGCCATGAGCATGCCGGTCACGCCAACGATCCTCCAGGCTGCGGCTGCCTTCACATATGACCCGTAGCGCTCGTTCCATTCCTGGCGTGCGGCGAGGTAGGGATTTTCCGGAATAGTGGTTCTGGCCATGGTTTCTGTCACGCTTTCTCGTCACGGTTCGGTCGGGAGGCGGGACGGCCTTGGGACTGGCCAAGCTTGGCGTTGGCAAGTCCAAGGGTCGAAGCGCCCCACGTGCCCGGAACACCGATCGCCTTGTCGCGGGCGGCCGAGGCGGCGGCACCGCCAGCGGCGTCCATGCCGCTCGCCATGCCCTTGAGAGCCGCGCCTCCGAATGAACTGCCGGCGGCGCGGGCATCGGAATAGGCCGCCGCCCCTGCCCGCGCCCCGCCCACGGCCAGCGCCGCGCCGCCTGCCGCGAAGCTTGCCGCCTGGGCCCCGTGACGGATGGTCTCCATTCCGCCCGTGACCGAGACGCCCTGAACCATGCCCTGCACGATGTTGGGGACATACATCGCGATGACGAACACCACGACAGAGATGCCGGCGATCGCCAGCGTCGCCAGAAACTCGTCGCCCGTCGTCGGCGAATTGGCGAGGTTGATCAGAACCTCAGACCCGATCCGCGCGATCATCACCAGCGCCATCAGCTTCATGCCGACGGAAAACGCATAGATCAGGTAGCGGACCGAGAAGTCCTTGGTGAAGCTCGAGCCTCCCAGACCGAGCATGATCATGCCGGCCAGAAGCCCGACATACATCTCCACCATGACCGAAACGAAGATCGCCGCGACCAGGCTGAAGCAGATGACCGTGATGACCATTGCGAAGACGGCCGCGATCGCCAGCGCGTTGTCCTCGAACAGGCCGAACTGCGCCTTGGCGGACATGGCGCTCGCGACCTCAAGCCCTGCATTGAACACGTTCGCGGGGGAAGCCGAACCGCCGTCGGCGCCGATCTGGAACAGGCTGTCGACGACCGCTTTCGTAAAATCCGGACCCTGTTCGAGAATGAAGACGAATAGACCGATGAACATGATGCGGCGGACAAGCTCGGCGAACCAGGTGTCGAGAGACGCCGCCGAGATCGCCAGCCACACGGCGGCGATCCCGACCTCGATGCCGGCGAGGATCCAGAACAGAGACCGCGCCGCGTCAAGGATCGTTGTTTCCCAGCCCTGAGCGGCTGTCGCGATCTCGTTTTCGAGACTGGTCAGCAAGCTGCCTTCCTGGGCCAGTGCGGGATTGGCCCAGAGAGAGACGCCTCCGATCAGGATAAGGGCGAGCCTAGTTTCCGGACGTGCCATCGGCCCCGCCTTCCGACTTACCCCAGCGCGGTCGCATCTCCTGGCCGCCCTCGAGATCGAAGTGCTGCCGTTCCGGCGCGGCGGCCGCCGCCGGCGCTTCCGGTTGTGTGGTTACGTTCCAGACAACGATGCCGACGACGACAACGACGATCGCGCAGATGGCGATGATGAAGAGCCTGATCACCAGCGCGGTTCCATCGTCTGTCCGCCGGATGTCGACGGTGTGGTCGAATCGAAGAACTCCTCACGGCGATTCTGCGCGAGGTCCTTTGCCGCTTGCTCGGACTGATACCAGGTGCCCATCATCGTCACCTGTTGCGACACGAGCCCGCGCAGCTTCTGTGCCTGGGCGACCTGCTGGGCGGCGATCTCATGGCCGACCTGCAGCGCCTGCATCTGGCCGACCGAGGACTGCGACATCGACCGGAGCTGGCTCATCGTCGATTCCTCGGAGCTGAACTGGTCGGCCGTCAGTCCCGCCGCCCTGAGTGTCGCTCCGATCGTGTCGCGGTTGGTGTCGGACCAGTCCTGATAGCTCGACGAGAAGGTCTGCCCGTTGGCGAGGTCTGACTTGAAATCGGCAAAGCTCTCGAACCGCTGCCGCAGCACGTCATCGGCATTGCCCATCGAGAAGGCGATCGATTGACCCTGCTGGACGAGGCTCTGCAACTGCATCAAATCGCTTTCGACCTGGCCCCAGACATGGCTCGGCAGCGTCAGCGTGTTCTGCAGCATGTTCTCGTAGATCCTCAGCTGGTTCTGGATCTGCTCGGCGAGCTGCGTGATCTGGGTGACCTGATTCTGGATTTGCTCGGCCGACTGGCCGACGAGACCGACCAACTCGCCATTGTTGAGGATCTGCGTGAATTCCGTCGCTCCGAAGAACCCGCCACCGCCAGCCTGGGTGCTTGTGACCGACGAGGCTGAGAGGATTACGGCTATCGCAATCCTAGCTGTGCGTGAGAATGCGCTTGGCATCATCCACTCCCCTTTCCTCCAGCCAGGCCGCCGGCCATTCCTCGCCATGCGCCTCGCTGAGCTGATCAATGCGTTTGAGATTGTCCTTGCCCGAAGCCCCGACGAAGGCGAGCGCAACGGGCCCGAGCGACATATCGAAAAGTCGCCGGCCTTCGGGCGAGGCGACGTAGTATTCGCGCTTGGGAATAGCCGTGGCGACGATTTCGATCTGCCGGTCGTTGAACCCGATCCGTTCGTAGAACTCGCGCGTGCCCGATTCCCGCGCCGCTCCATTAGGCAGGCAAATCTTGGTCGGGCAGCTCTCCTTCAAGACATCGATGATGCCGGACTGCTCCGCATCCGAGATCGACTGAGTGGCAAGGACGACCGCGCAATTGGCCTTGCGCAACACCTTCAGCCATTCCCTGATCTTGTCGCGGAACATCGGATGGCCGAGCATCAGCCAGGCCTCGTCGAGGACGATGAGGCTTGGGCTCCCGGTGAGGCGCTTTTCGATCCGGCGGAAGAGATAGAGCAATACGGGCACGAGATTGCGCTCGCCCATATTCATCAGTTCCTCGACCTCGAAAGTCTGGAACGATCCAAGCGTCAGACCATCCTCTTCCGCATCGAGGAGCTGACCCATCGGCCCGTCGACCGTGTAGTGCTGCAGGGCGGTCTTGATCTCGCGCATCTGCACGCCACTGACGAAATCGGACAGCGAGCGCCCGCGAGCGTCCGCCAGGAGACCGATCTGCCGGGCGATCGCATTGCGGTGGTCCGGCGTGATCGTCACACCCTGCATTGCGACGAGCGTCTCGACCCACTCGGCGGCCCACGCACGATCACCATCCGTCGAGAGCTCGGCCAGCGGGCAGAAAGCGAGCGCTGTCCCCTCCCCTGCACCGATCTCGTAGTGATCTCCGCTGGCGGCCCTGGTCAGCGGATAGAGCGACTTGCCCTTATCGAATGCGAAGATCTGCGCGTGCTCGTAGCGCCGGAACTGTGCGGCGATCAGCGCCAGCAGTGTCGACTTGCCCGATCCCGTCGGGCCGAAGATCAGCGTGTGACCGACGTCGTCGACGTGAAGATTCAACCGGAAGGGAGACGAGCCGCTGGCGACCTGCATCAGCGGCGGGGCGTTGGGCGGATAGAACGGACATGGCGCGACGGCGCTACCCGCCCAGACGGAATTGACCGGAATGAGATCGGCAAGGTTGCGGGTGTTGATCAGCGGTTCGCGGACATTTGCGTAGCTGTTCCCCGGCAGGCTGCCGAGATAGGCCTCAGTGGCGTTGAGGGTTTCGATGCGGGCGCCGAAGCCTTCCGCCTGGATGAGCCTCCGGACGGCCTCTGCCTGATCGCGCAAACGGGCTTCATCCGTGTCGAACATCACGATGACGGGCGTATAATAGCCATAGGCAACGAGTTGAGATGATGCCGCGGCGATCGCGTCCTCGGTCTCGGCGACCATGGTCATGGCGTCCTGGTCGACCGAACGGCTCTGGGTCTGAAAGAGCTGATCGAAGAAGGGACGTACCTTTTGCTGCCACTTCTTGCGGGTGCGCTCGAGTTTTTGCCGCGCTTCCTGGTCGTCAAGGAAAATGAACCGGCTTGACCAGCGATAGGTCAACGGCATCAGGTCGAGCGAATTGAGGATGCCGGGCCAGCTCTCGGCCGGAAACCCGTCGATGCCGACGACGGCGAGATAGCTGCCATCGACCATGGGCGAGAGCCCGTGATGGAATTCGGCCGTCACCAGCCAGTCGAGATACATCGGGATTGCCGGCAGTCTGACCGGATAGTTCCCGCCGAAAATGCAGAACCGGATGAACTGGAAGAGTTCGTCGTAGCGCGCTTCGTCGCCGCTCTCCGGATGAACGACCGTCCGCGTGACCATGCGGCGGATCATCAGAACATTACCGAGATATTGTTCGACCTCCCGGATCGAGGTCTGGAAAGAGGTCAGCACCCCGTCGGCATAGGTTTGCGACCGACTTCCTTCGTCCGAATAGACGTAACGGGCCATGGCCGAACGGCGCGGCTCCGGCGGCCGATAGGTCAGGATCAGCGCATGCTGGCTTTCGTAGTGGCCGCGCTCGGCCATGAAATGGTCGCGACGCTGCTCGTCGATGGCGCGGGTCACCGGGTCGGGGAAATGGCAATCCTCGCGCGCGGGATAGGCCGTTGTGGGGACGCGAACCGCCTCGACCTGGATCATCCAGCCCGACCCGAGCCGCGAGAGGACGGCGTTGATCTGCCGCGAGACCTCGTTGCGCTCGATATTGGTGGAGCTCTCTGAATCCGGCCCGGCGAAATACCATCCGGCCATCAGCGAACCGTCCTTCAACAGGATGACCCCGTCGGCAACCAGACCGGCATAGGGCAACAGGTCGGAAAAGGACGGTTTTGAGTTCCGGAATTGCTTGAGGGCCACCATGGTCGGTCAGTACCTCCGCCAGGGTGACGATGTCGGCCGATAGCTCGGCCGGTATCCGATGTGGCGCAGATAGACCTGCCGCATCATCGGGTCGGCTTTCGCCATGATGCGCAGCACGCCGACAACGCTGATCCAGATCGCAATGCCCAGCAACACCGAGAACCAGGTCAGCACGACGAAGATCAGGATGACCGTCGCCAGACCGGTCACGAGCACGAGCTCGCGGTCCGCGCCCATCAGATGGTTCGGCCGCGACAGCGCGCGATGGATCCGCGCGGTAGCGAGGGGAGCAACGGATTCAGCCATCGCTCCCCTCCCCCGCCGCACTCAGGTCCGCCTGACCAGGGAGATCAATCGAGGCGCCCGATGCGCCGAACAGACCAACGATCTGCGTTGCGCCAAGCAGGATGCCGGCGACGAGCACGACATACATCAGCCGTCGCGCGAAATCGTTGAGCTCGCCGCCGAAGATCAGCATGCCGCCGGCGACCGCGACGGCGGCAAGGGCGATGAAGCCCGCCACCGGCCCCGTGATCGATTCCTGGATCGTCTGCAAAGGCCCTTCCCAGGGCAGGCTGCCGCCGGAGCTGGCAAGCGCCGGCGTTGCGGCGGCGCAGGCGACGGCAATCAAGAGCCCCATAGTTACGGGGCGGCGGAACTTATGCGGCATGGCTGTCCTCATCGATCTGTGCGTGATGTTCGGTTTCGTAAGTCGCACCGTCGAAGCCTCTGAGCCGCATCACATCGCGGACACGGCGACCTGTGGCGGTGCGTTCGATGGAAACGACGAGATCGACCGCTTCCGCGATGACCTCGCGCATTGGCTGTTGGCTCGCTTCTGCGGTGAGCTGCTCGAGGCGCCTGAGGGCGGAGTGCGCGTTGTTTGCGTGGATTGTCGTAATCCCGCCCGGGTGACCGGTGTTCCAAGCCTTCAGGAGCGTCAGCGCTGCACCGTCCCGAACCTCGCCCACAATGATCCGGTCTGGCCGAAGACGCATCGTGCTCTTGAGTAGCCGACCCATGTCGACTGTGTCCGTCGTGTGCAGGCAAACCGCGTTCTCCGCCGCGCACTGGATCTCGGCCGTGTCCTCGAGGATAAGCAGACGGTGCGCTGGCGTCTCGCTGACGATCTCGGCGATCACCGCGTTGGCCAGGGTCGTCTTGCCCGACCCGGTGCCACCCGAGACAACAATGTTCAGCCGATCATGGACTGCGTGACGGATCAGGCTGGCCTGCAGCTTGGTCATGACGCCGCCCGACACATAGTCCGACAGCGGGATCAGCCGCGAGGCACGTCGGCGGATCGTGAAGCTCGGTGCGCTCACGACCGGCGGCAAGAGGCCTTCGAAGCGATGGCCGTCGATCGGCAACTCGCCTGAGATGATCGGCTGCTCCTCATCGACCTCCGTCTGCAGCGCATGGGCGACGCTGCCGATGATGATCTCGGCAGCTCCGGGCTTGAGCTCACCAATGCGCGCGATCCCCTCCCCCAGCCGTTCGATGAAGAGCCGTCCGTCCGGATTGAGCATCACCTCGACGACATCGGCGTCTTCGAGCGCGGCGCAGATCGTCTCGCCGAGGGCATCGCGCAGCTTGCGGATCAGCCGTGACCGGGAGGACGACGCAGTCATTGCGTCTCTCCTCTCGGTGCAATCCGGGCACCGTCATTTCGACCAAACAAGGTTTGCATCACATCCGCCACTGCTACTCAAAGGTGAGTTGTGGCTTTTGATGCATGAGATGGAATCGGTCATCCCGGCAGTTCTGCCGGGATCGTGCCTCGATTGGCGCTGGAACGGTTTCTGGCTGGGGCTTTGAGGCGACTCACTTTGCTGAGTCGGGTTCGAAATTGGCGGAATTCTGCGAATCTCGGCTTGTCGATGTTTGCCGATCGGAAGATTTATCGATGGGCCCCGGCAAATATGCCGGGGAAAGAATCTGGCGACGTTTTTACGAGTTCTGCGATAACAGTATGAAAGATAAAAGGAAAATAGCCCTCTTGGTAGCGACTTTCGGATTTGCAGCCGACTCGTGTTAAGGGCTCGTTAACCAAAATAATCTTGCTGGGCCACGCTTCCTGGGTATGATCACGGAAATTCGCCCGTTCTGCGAAATAACCGTGATTGAAGAGATTAGCGTGAACGCTCCGATGCAGATTAACAGATCAGACCTTCCTGATGTCGACGATGTAATCGGCGCTCACGCTGAACTCCTCGGCTCGCAGTTGCATAGCATCAGCGAAGCGCTTTTCCCTCCTGCGGCAAGCAAGGCGCTTCGAAAATTCACTTCGGGCGAAGCGGCGAAATTGATCGACGTTTCGGATTCGACACTGCGTAAGATGTCATTGGCCGGTGAAGGTCCGCAACCGGAGACAACGACAAACGGGCGACGCCTGTACTCCCTCTCAGACATAAACGAGATACGGCGGATATTCGCGAGAAACGCCCGTGGACGCGAGGCGATCGAGTTCGTTCCGCATCGGCGGGAGAACGAGCATCTCCAGGTACTCGCCGTTACCAATTTTAAGGGCGGCTCAGGCAAGACCACCACCTCCGCGCACCTCGCTCAGTACCTGGCGCTTCAGGGGTATCGCGTGCTCGCTGTTGACCTTGATCCTCAAGCGAGCCTGTCCGCGCTCTTGGGTGTTCTCCCCGAATTGAATGTCGGCCATAACGAGACGCTGTACGCGGCGATCCGATATGACGAAGATCGTCGGCCACTAAGTGATGTTATACGCAACACGTATTTCGATGGTCTCGATCTCGTTCCCGGCAATCTCGAACTCATGGAGTTCGAACATACGACGCCGAAAGCTCTCGCCGATGGAAGTGCGTCCGACGGCGGGGCGATCTTCTTCGCGCGGATCGCAAGTGCCCTCGACGACGTAGCTGATGACTATGATGTTGTGGTTATCGATTGCCCTCCTCAGCTCGGGTTCCTGACCCTCAGCGGCCTTTGTGCTGCTACGTCGATGATTGTCACGGTTCACCCGCAGATGCTGGACGTATCATCGATGAGCCAATTCCTTCTGATGACCCGTGACTTGCTTGGGGTGGTTCGTGACGCTGGAGGACAGCTGAAGTTCGACTTCGTCCGATATTTGCTGACGCGCTACGAGCCGCAAGACGCTCCACAGACGAAAGTGGTTGCGCTGCTTCGTAATCTTTTCGATGACCATGTTCTCACCAACCCGATGGTCAAGTCAGCCGCGATTTCCGACGCTGGCCTGACGAAACAGACGCTATACGAGATCGGGCCGGGCAACCTGACGAGAAGCACATACGATCGTGCAATGGAGTCCGTGAGCGCCGTGAACGGTGAGATCGAAGAGCTGATGCGTGCTGCCTGGGGGCGGTCATGACGAACGCGGCCTGCCTCTCTGATGCGAGCGTGTTGGGAGCTCCCAACACGCGACGTGTTTTCCGAAGTAAGGAGCCAACTGCTGCGGTTGTTGGGAGCTCCCAACACATTCGGCGCACTGTCGGAGCAACTGTCCAAATACAGAGTTGTTGGGAGCTCCCAACAAGCCCCCTGCCCCGAAGCGGATGGCCAAACTCGGGTGTGCACTCATGAGCCGAAAAGACGCAATCAACTCCCTCTATCTCAAGAAGCCGGAGCCGGCTGCTGGCGAAAGCGAGAAGCCGTCGGAGCGCGTACGCACCGGCGCTATATCGGCGATGGGAACGTCCCTGAAGCAGATGACCGATGGCGCCAAGCTGGCGACCCGGCTGCAGGAGCAGCTCGAGAAAGGCGATGTCGTCGTTGAAATCGAACCCGATACGATCGAACAGTCTCCTATAGCAGATCGCATCCCGACTGATGTTGATCCGGCCTTTGACGAGCTCGTGCAGTCCATTTCAGACAATGGGCAGCAGGTCCCAATTCTCGTTCGGCCAAGTCCTGCGGGACAAGGGCGATTCCAGATCGCATATGGTCGCCGCAGGCTAAAAGCCGCGAAGATGCTCAACCGGCCGGTGCGGGCCATAATCCGAAAGCTCACAGACCAGGAACTGATCGTCGCACAAGGTCGTGAAAACCTTGATCGCGAAGATCTCTCATTCATAGAGAAGGCGTTCTTTGCCAAAAATCTGGAAGACTCCGGCTGCGATCGGTCGACAATTGTCTCGGCGTTGTGTTCGGACAAGGCTGACGTCAGCAGATACATAGCTGTGGCACGCCGCGTCCCGGAACACTTGGTGAAACGCATCGGACCAGCACCAAAGGCCGGCCGTGCGCGCTGGCTCAAGCTGGCTGACGGGCTCGAGCATGCCGGAGATTCCTTCGAGGCGGATACTATCTTCAGCGATGAAAAGATCGCCGGAGCCAATAGCGACGTGCGGTTTCAGGCTGTTCTGCGCGCGGTTGAGCCCAAGAAGACGGGGAAGAAACCCGCAAGCTCGAATATCTGGAAAACGCCAACCGGAAAGCGTGCGGCCAAGATAGAGGACCGCAACGGCCGAACGACGCTCACTTTCGAAGACAAGGTCGTTCCGGAGTTTGCGCGGTTTGTCTCTGCGCAACTCGACGACCTTTATCGAGAATTTCAATCCAGCAGAGAGGAGGGCCGCGACTGAATCAACGGCCGGAATTTCCGGCGAAAAGGAAACCCGGCAAAGAAAAAGGCCGCCGAAATCGCTTCCGGAAGCCCCTTCTTTAGTCTCAGCAGCTAGAGAATCGCACTTCCGAGAATCACAGTCAAGGCTCTTTTGAGCCATGAGCGCCTTTTCGGCGAGCAGTTTTCTATTGCCTAGCGATAGGTGAAAGAAAATGCAGACGCATATTGCAACGACGCCCTTTGGGCGCCGGGCGATGACGCTTGGCCAAATGGCAAGCCAAGTCGCCGCGAAATCCATACGAGAAGGTGCGACGGTCGAGAAATGGAAGGTCTTCCACACGATCCGCGATGCCAAGGAGCCACTGGGTGCCACCGATCGCGCTTTGGCGATCCTCAATGCGCTCTTGTCCTTCCATCCGGAGAATGAGCTTACGGCCGAAGGCGAGCTGATCGTATGGCCCTCCAATGAGCAATTGACCGCTCGGGCCAATGGCATGTCGCCGGCGACCCTTAGACGACATCTGAGCTGCCTGGTCGACTGTGGGCTGATTATCCGCCGCGACAGTCCCAATGGTAAGCGGTTCGCGCGCAGGGGTAGGGGCGGCCAAGTCGAGCAGGCCTATGGTTTCGATCTCTCGCCGATCGTCGCGCGCGCCGAAGAGTTCGCGGAACTCGCTGAAGCCGTCCAGGCCGAAAAACGCGCTTACAAGGCCGTGAGAGAGCGCCTGACGCTATTGCGCCGGGATATCGTCAAGATGATCGACGCCGGCCTTGAGGAGAGCGTACCGGGCAATTGGGGCCTGATGACGCGCACTTATCAGGATATCATGGCCAAGCTGCCACGGACGGCGCCGCGCCAGGTTCTGGAGACCATCTGCGAAGATCTGGAGCTGCTCTGGGCGGAAGTGAATGAAGTGCTAGAATCATTCACAAAATCACAAAATATGAGCGCCAATGAGTCTCATTCTGAGCGCCACAAACAGAATTCAAACCCAGACTCCAAATCTGAATCTGAACAAGGCTCTCGAAAAAGAGAAGAAGCGAGCGGCACCGCCGAGGAAAACAGCAACCTGCGGAGCTTGCCGAAGCGGGAGTTGCCTTTGGGTATCGTGCTGGATGCGTGTAGCGATTGGCGACAGCTGGCGAAGGATGGTGAAATCCGCAACTGGCGAGACTTTATTGCGGCCGCGGAGGTGGGCCGCGTGATGCTTGGGATCAGCCCGAGCGCATGGCGGGAGGCCTGCGAGGTTCTCGGCGACCAACATGCCACGATTACGCTCGCCGCGATTTATCAGCGCAACGAACAGATCAATAGTCCCGGCGGCTATTTGCGTAGCCTGACCGACAAGGCGCGGGAAGGGAAGTTCTCGGCCTGGCCGATGATTATGGCGCTGTTAAACGCGAAGCTTGAAGCGGACAAGGCGGCTGCTAAAGCGCCGGCCACGGGAGCGGGCCGGGAAGGGGGCTATGAGATGTCTGATGCTCTTCGCCAGTCGATGAAGAAGTGGGATTCATGACGTGGATCGGGGCAAGAGGGCCGGTGCGTCAGTCGGTATCGACAAGACAGTCGAAAGCATCGAGCAGGGCGTCTACGATCGTCTGACCGAGGGCGTTTGCCGCATCGGCAATCCGGCTTTCGTCGCCTGTCCGGGCGGCTGTGGCGAGGCTCGAACCCTGCTCCACAATGATGCCATTGGCGCGGTCCATGGCCCATTGCGCAAAGTCCTCGCGGCTGTTGATGATCAGCGTCTCTGTTTCCATGCGCGTGCGCTCCAGGCTTTACGGTTTGTTTGCCATGTTTTGGCTAGGCTCGAGATGCGCGATTTGTATTGCGTTCGCGCTTATTGTTCACCCCGGCATTTCTGTCTCGACAGCGTCGATCAGGCCGCTGCGTTTTGCGCGATCAAGGAGGTTTTTCACGGAAGAGGGCGCCCATTTCGTTCCTCCGCGCGGCGTGCGTTCGTGCAAGCGCTCTAGCTGGTTGGCGATTTCGCGCAGTGTGAGATCCGGATTGGACGAATGGATCCCGGCGACCAGGGTCATCAACCGGTCCTCGGCCGGCCGCGGCGGCGATTTCCGCAAAAGCGACGCATCGGCCATACCTTCCGAGACCATCCATTTGACTGCCCGACGCAGGCGTTCCGGCGTCCAGTCGAAACCGCGCTGTTTGAGAACACGGGCGATGTCGTCCCAGGTGTGGTCCGGCCGCATCCGCTTCACCGTTGGAAGCCATTGTGAGGCCGTGGCCTGAAGGCGTGCCCCATAGGCCGCTTTCTGCGCCAACTTCATCTTCGAGAGCATCTCCGGCCGGCGCTCGCGGATGCCAGGATTGCCAGGGAGACGACCTTTCGCCTTAGCCGCCTGGATCCCGGCCTTGGTGCGCTCGGAAATCAACGCCCGCTCGAGCTGGGCCACGGCGCCGAGCACTTGCAGCGAGAACATGCCTTGGGGCGTGCTGGTGTCGATCGGATCCCTCAGCGATCGAAAATGCGCACCCTTTGCCGTCAGGTCTTCGATGACATCCAGCAGATGGCTGACGGATCGTGCCAGGCGATCGAGCCGCACCACGACGAGCGTGTCGCCGGCACCGATGTCCTGAACAAGCCGTGAGAGGGCAGGACGGGCGCGAGAAGCTCCGGAACCGTGTTCCTCGACGATCATTTCGCAGCCGGCCGACCGCAGCTCCATTTCCTGCGCCTGGGTCGCCTGCTCGTCCGTAGAGACGCGCGCATAGCCGATTAGCCGTCCCTGTGGTCGACGAGACGTGCGATTCTGGGTGTCAGCGGCCATTTGCAGCGCCTGGGAGATGATCGAGAGCCGGTTTTCCAAACATAGAAGATACCGATAACTGATCGTTTGTAAACGTCTCTTGAGGGCCTTTCTGACAACCGAACGCTCCAAAAACCCCGGAAAAACAGGCTCTCTCGTCGATCTGAGCGCTGAGTGCCGTGTCCCTTGTTCAATCCTGAAGGCCGCAGCGCTCATTATATATAGAGGCGCCAGAAAATTACCGGTGTGACAGAAGCGAAACGCATGATAGCTTCCGTATCGAATTCGAATCACCGTGTTTTCAATGGCTTATGAAATCGGAAAATTGACCCATGAGACCCTCCTGGGGCCGATCGCGGCCGCGGAGGACGCGCTTGCCCGGCTTGATGAGCGCGTGGCCCGGTCGGAGGTCGGACCGGGCTTTTCTAAGCGGGCAGATTTCTTCGATTCCGTTTCCAGTATGTGGGTCGGCGGCGAACTCGTCCATATCGAGGACCTGGTTCTCCACGATGCACAGATGGACATTCGGGCGCCCAGCCATGAGCTTGTTATTGCGCACCGCATTGTCCGGGCGCGGCGCCGCGTGTCACGGAACGATCCCGGCTGGTCGATTTCCCGGGCGGGGATCATGGCGCTGGCTGGCGTCGCGGAGGAACCTTCCGCCGAAGCCGAACCGGCCGATAGGGGAGGGGAGGGAGTGGAGCTCGACTTAGTCGATCACGATGCACTATCGCCCGAGCTGGCGGAGATCGACGAGGTACTCGCTCGCACCCAATGGCTGGTCAATGGCAATGCGGCTGTCGAACAAAGGAAGCGGGTATCGGAAACAAGCGTCGGAGAGCTGGTCATTCGCGATCCGGATTGGGATGAGGGCGAGCGGATCGGCGAGTGGCTCGATCTGGTCAAGAAGGTTGAAGGGCTTCCGGCCACACTCGCCGCAGCGGTTCTCTGGGATGCATGGGAATATCTCGAACCCCTACAGCGCCAGCACTGGCTCGGGCAGGTGCTCGTTTCGGATTTCCTGCGATCGCGCGGAAAAGTGCGGTCTCACCTGCTGGCCTATGCGGTTGGGCTGCGTGACATACCGCGCGAGCGTCGGCGAGCCCGTGATCGGACGACCAGGCTGATTGCTTACCTCGACGCGATGAACGCAGTTGCCGCCGCCGGAATGAAGGACATCGATCGATTGACACTCGCCAAGCGTCAGCTAGAGCGCCGCGCGATTGGCAAGCGCTCAACGAGCAGTCTCCCTACTGCTATTGATCTTCTCCTTTCGCGGCCAATCGTGTCTGCTCATATGGTTGCAAAAGCCGCGAAGGTCACGCCGCGCGGGGCCTTGAACCTGGTTAGCGAGCTCGGCGTGCGGGAGATGACGGGGCGAGGGCGGTATCGGGCGTGGGGGATCCTGTGACTGGTTTGCGCCCTCCTTCCGGTCGTTGGGTAGTCTCAAATGAATTCCCAAGAACTGCTGGTCCGGTTAGTGCCTCATGTGGATCATTGAGCTTTGGGGCGGCTGCGCGACTGTCGTTTCTGGTTGGGATGGGCGCCGGCGGCCACGGAGCGGAGTCTTCTACTGGAGGGCTCGGCGATCGCGGAGATGATGAGCGACTACGCGGTATTGCGGGAACAGGCGCGGGTGTGCTGATCCTCCGGCACTTGTCGCGGATTACGCGTCGCGCCCGGCGCCGAACCCGGGGCTATCGGTCGGCAAAATGAGTGATGCCTCGAAACCGGAAGATGCACCAGGCCGCGGCGATCTCAGAACGAGAGAGCTTCCGATCCGGTTCGCGATGGCCGCGACGATGGCTAGGCCAAGCCCGCTGCCATCGGTGCTTGCGTTCGCCCGTTCAAAGCGTGCCGTCAGGCGGTCGAGCATCTCGCGCGCCACGACGGGACCATCGTTCGCGACAACAAGGCGGCCGTCCGCAGTCAGCGTCACCTGGACAGCCAAATCTCCGGCTCCGTGCCGAAGGGCGTTTTCGACGAGGTTTCGGCACAGAATCCCGAATGCGTCGGGATCGAGGTCCGACATCACTGGCACGTCGGGCAGGCTCAGAACAATTCGATGTTCAACACTTGTTTTCGCCAGCTCATCGGTCACGACGCGGGCCACGGGGCGCAGATCCGACAGTTGTTCCTGTCGAAGACGCCCGCCTTCAGCCCGGGCAAGCTGCATGAGGCGTTCGGAAAGCCGGGTCAGGCGCTTGAGCATCGCCTCGATTTCGGCGGCCCGCGCTTCGGTGGCCGGCTCCTGTGTCTCCGCCCTCAGCCGCTGCGCCTGAGCGAGGGCGCCGGCCAACGGCGTTCTCAACTCGTGAGCCGCGTTCGCAGCAAAGCTGCGCTCGGCCTCGAACGCCTCGCGCAAGCGGGCCAGAAGGCCGTTGAGCGTCTTGGCCAGAGGACTGATCTCCGTCGGCAGCCCCTCGGCAGGAACCTCCGACAGGTCGCGGGCGCCGCGCGCCTCCAGCCGAGCGCGGAACCGACGCAGCGGATCGAGGCTGAAGCGAACGGCAAGAATGATCACCATCAGCGCGATCGGCAGCATGATGAGCAGCGGCAGGCCGAGGCCCATCTGGATCTCACGCGCGACCGACGCGCGATGGGCCAGCGGCTCGGCCACGGTGATCCGGATCGTGTCCTGAAGCGCTGCGTCGCTGTAGAACCGGTGGGTGGCGGTCTGCCGGAACCCGGGTCCGTCCCAGGGCGGGAATACCGCCGCATCGGCCGCGTGGGATTGCAGCAGGATGCGCCCCTCGGCATCCCGCACGAGGTAGGTGAAGAACTCGTCGTGCTCCCGGATGGGCGCGAGCCGCTGCGTCACGCCCTGATCTTCCCGCCCGACGATATCGGTGACGGCCAGCGGCAGGATCCGTTCCGCAGTCTCTCGCAGAGCGCTGTCGAAGACCTCGTCCAGCTCGCCCCTGACGATGACGGCCGTCACCGTCGCCGCGACCAGCCACAACACCGTTAGCGCCAGGCCGAGCGACAGGCCGAGTCGGCCCTGAAGGCTGGCCGGCCATCTCATGGACGGCCCAGCCTGTAGCCCATGCCGCGCTCGGTCTCGATCACCGTGCTCCCGAGCTTCTTTCGCAGGCGGCTCACATGGACCTCGATGGTGTTGCTCTCCACCTCGGCGTCGAAGGCGTAGAGCTTTTCCTCCAGCTGCGCCTTGGACAGAAGCTGACCGGGGCGCGCGAGAAAGGCTTCGAACAGCGCCCATTCCCTTGCGGTCAGTTGCACCGCCTTGCCGTCGCGATGGACGCTGCGGGCGGAGAGATCGATGTCCAGCGGCCCGTGTGTGACGATGGGGTTCGGGTTGCCGCTGTAGCGTCGAGCGACAGACCCGATCCGCGCGGACAACTCAGCGAGATCGAAGGGCTTCACGAGATAGTCGTCGGCGCCCGCGTTCAGCCCCTCGATCCGGTCCGACACCTGGTCGAGCGCAGTCAGGATGATGACCGGCGTTACGTCTCCGCGCGCGCGCAGGCTCTTCAGGAAGCCGATCCCGCGACCGTCCGGCAGCATGAGGTCGAGCAGGATCAGGTCATAGGCCGTGGTTTTCACAGCGTCGCCGGCCGCATCTAGGCGCATCACCCAATCGACCGACTGCCCATCGGCCGCGATCTGGTCGCGCACCGCAGCCCCCAGCACCGTGTCGTCCTCAATCAGTAGGATGCGCATGCTCGTCCCCGTCCTCTTGCGATGACCCTCCATGATCCGTCTGGCTGACACGAAGCTGAAGCGGCGGGGTACGTCCCTTCAGGCTACCGTCAGCTTCGCCGCGCATGAATTGCGTCACGATGGCCGTAGCGAGGAGTTTGGCCCATGAAGAAGACATTGACAATTCTCGGCTTTCTCGCGGTCCTTCCGGCCGGTGTCGCGCTGGCTGACGACGACTGCTTCGTGCCGATGGCCGACTGGCAGCCGCGCGACGCCGTCGCCCGTCTGGCCGAGGAGAACGGCTGGACGGTGCGCCGGATCAAGATCGACGACGGCTGCTACGAGATTGACGGCCGGGACGCCGGGGGGCGCCCGATCGAGGTGACCGTTCATCCGGCGACGCTGCAGGTGATCGAGTTCGAATACGAGGACGACGAGGGCGATCGGCGCGACCGGGACCGAGAGGGAGGCGACGATGACTGATGCAGTGCATCGCGCCAGTGATGTCCCGGCGCCCGGCTTTCCGACACTGCCCATGATGGGCCCGTTGCTCGTGGCGTTGCCATGCCTGCTGGCCGCACTGCTCGGGTTCAACAGCTATTCGCCCTATGGCGCGGATGCCGCGCTCGGCATTGCCGTTGGGGCCGCGGCGGTCGTCGCAATGGCGCAGACCCTGATCCTCGCCGCACGGCCGCCTCTGGTGGAGCCATTGTTCGGCGGACTCGACCGCATGTACCGGGTCCACAAATGGCTGGGCATCTCCGCGATGGTTCTGATGATTTTGCATCAGCAGATCGAGCCGGACTTCGAGCGGACAGTTCGTGAAACCGGCCTTGGTGAACTGGGTGAGGAGGCGGGCGAGTTCGCCTTCAACGCGCTTCTCGCGCTGATTGCTGTCAGCTGGTTCCGGCGGTTGCCCTTCATCGGGCTGGAAATCCCCTATCAGATCTGGCGGTTCAGCCATCGTTTCATGGGCGCCCTATTTGCCATGGTGGTCTTTCACCAGTTCTTCGTCGACATGCCGACGGGGGTAGATCCATCGCTCTCGATGCTTCTGAACACATTCGGCATCGCCGGAGTGATCGCGTGGATCTATACCGAATTGATCGCCCCACGCCTGCGGCGTCGGGCGTTCACCATCACAGAGATCAGCCAGACCGGGGACACCACCACGGTGACCCTCCGCCCCGAGGGGCGGGCCATGCGGTGGCGGCCGGGGCAATTCGCCTTCGTCCGTGCGCCGGAGGCGGGGCTGTCCGAGCCTCATCCTTTCACGATCGCCAGTGCCCCGCGTCCTGACGGCACATTGGCGTTTTCGGTCCGGGCCCTCGGCGGCTGGACACGGGATCTGCCTCGGGCGCTCCGCGCCGGGACGCGCGTGCAGATCGAGGGCCCCTATGGACGGTTCGACTTCCGCAAGGGTGGTGCGCGCCAGATCTGGCTCGCCGGCGGTATCGGCATCACACCCTTCCTCGCCTGGGCGGAAAGCCTGACCGAGGCGGAGAGGCGCGACATTCACCTCGTCCATTGTGTCCGAACGCAAGAGGACGCGATCGGGGTAGAGACGCTGCGCGCTGCGGTCGCCCGCAACCCGAGGTTCAGTTTCGAGGTGGTCGTCACGACGCGCGATGGCCGGCTCACGGCCGAGCGCCTGATCGGCGCGGCGCCGTTCGCGGTCAAGGATGCCGATCTGTGGTTCTGCGGCCCGACCGGCCTGAAGGACGGGATCCTCAAGGGCCTGAAGGCACAGGGCCAGATGCCGCGGCGGGTCCGCTTCGAGCAGTTCGAATTCGTCTGAGTAAGGGCCTGTCACATCGCCACGCCAGCCGTGTGGCTCTCGCCTGCGCCTTTTGGCCCCGCTCTCACCCGCGGGGCCTTTTCTTCCTGACGGCAAGCTGAAGCGGGAATCGCCGACGCGTCAGGAAGCCCTCAGGTCGGATCTCCAGATTGTCTCCAGCAGACAAAAGGAGACCCTGCCATGAAGAAGACCCTGACACTTCTGGTCGCGTCCACGGCGCTGACCGCCGCGATCGGCGTCCCCGCCTGGAGCGCGATGCAATCCCCGCCCGACGTCCTTCGGTCCGTCGCCGCTCTCTTCGATGACGCCCCGCAAGCGATGCCGCTCGTTCTCGCAAGCGACGATGACGACAACGATGACGACCGTTGGCGGGACGGTTCTCGTCGCGGCCACGACGACGACGATGACGATGACGACGATGACGACGACGACTGCCGCGGTGGCGCTCGCAATCCAGCGCCCGCCGGCACGGTCGCCCCTCCGCAGAACGGCCTCTTCGGGAACGGCGCTCCGCCGCAGGTTCAGGTGAACTGAACCGCTCTCGAGCTCCTCTCCAAAAAGGATCAACCCGATGAAATCGCTTCTTGCAACGCTCGCGCTCACCACCGCGCTGACGCTCCCCGGCCTCGCCATGGCGAGGCCTGTGACGCTCACCACGACCCTCAACAATTACGGCGGCGACGGGGCCTATCTCGCGCTCTACGTCACCGACACCTCGGGCGCCTATGTCGGCAGTCTCTGGATGGCTGGCGGCAAGTCCAAGTACTACGAGCATCTGAGCGACTGGTACCGAGCCACCGGCGGCGACACTGCGCAGGTCAACGGCATCACCGGCGCCAGCGTCGGCGCGGGCCGCACGCTCGAGATCACGCTCGACCTCGCCGACGCGCTCTTCGACGCGGGCTACACGCTGCACATTGACGCCGCCGTCGAGGACATGCGCGACAGTCCGAACGAGGTGGCGGTGCCGCTCACGACCGATGGCGCGGGCACGCCGGTGAGCGGCCGCCGGTACATCGCCAGCTTCGCCTACGACATGTGAGGATCGGGGCCATGATCCGTGCACTCCATCGCTGGCCGGGTCTTCTGGCCCTCGCGCTCGTCACGATCCTCGCGCTGAGTGGCGCGGCACTGTCGGTCTTCCCTGCGGCCGAACGGCTTGCCGCCCCGCAGCCGGAGACCGGGCTCACGGTCGCCGCCCTCGCGGACCGCATCGAGGCCGTCTATCCGGGCGTCGAGCAAATCCGGCGGTCGCCCTCCGGTCGGATCACTGCCTACTGGTTCGATCAGGGCGCGCCGGGTGCCGCCGTGATCGACCCGGCGACGGGTGAAGGCGTGGCCTCGGCCGACCCGAACCAGGCCGAACGCTGGCTCACCAACCTTCACCGTTCGCTGTTCCTCGGGGACGGCGGGCGCATCGCCACGGCCGCAGGGGCTGCCGCGATGCTGATCCTCTCGCTCTCCGGCGCGGCGCTGGTCGCGCGGCGGGCGGGCGGCTGGCGACACTGGTTCGCGCGCTTGCGCGGACCGCTTGCCGGGCGGCTGCACGTCGAGATCGCCCGGATCGCCGTCGTCGGCTTCGTTCTGTCTTCCACGACCGCCCTCTGGATGACGGCGTCGACCTTCGATCTCCTGCCGGATGGCGGCGCCATCCCGGCCATACCGACCGAGGTCAGTGGAGCGACGGGGTTTGCGCTGGACCGGATGGCCACGCTGCAGCAGACGCCCGTCGCCGAGTTGCGCGAACTGAGCTTTCCCTATCCCGGCGACGCTACGGACGTCTTCACGCTGAAGACCGACCGTGGGACCGGGTATCTCGATCAGGGCACCGGGGCGCTGCTGGCCTGGACTGACCTGACCGGGTGGGAACGCGTTTCGGAAACCATCTACATGCTGCACACCGGACAGGGTGCGGCGACGCTTGGCCTCGTTCTGGGCCTGATGGCGCTCGGCGTCCCGGCCATGGGCGTGACTGGCGTTGTCGTCTGGCTCGCGGGACGGAGGGGGCGGCCGCGCATCCGAAGCAATCAGCCCGCGGGACGTGCCGAGACGATCCTGCTCGTCGGCAGCGAGGGCGGCAGCACCTGGGGATTTGCGGCCACGCTCCACACCGCACTGACGCAAGCCGGGCAGAAGGTGCACACAGCACCGATGTCGGCCTTCGCGCCAGAACGCTACGCTACGGCCCAGCGGATCATCCTGCTCGCCGCAACCTATGGCGACGGCGCGGCGCCCGCCTCGGCGAAGGGCTTTCTCGACCGGCTGAACGCTTCCGACCGGGCGCCGGACATTTCTCTGGCGGTGCTCGGCTTCGGCGACCGCAGCTTTCCGGCCTATTGCGCCTTCGCAAGGGACGTCGCGGCAGCGGCGCAGGCGAAGGGTTGGCCCGAGCTTCTGCCGCTCGACACAATCGACCGGCAATCGCCGCAGGATTTCGCCCGTTGGGGCCGTGCGCTGGGAGACGCTCTCGGCATTGCGCTCGAACTGTCGCATCAGCCGGTTCTGCCGAAAACCGAGACGCTGACCCTCGTATCGCGCCGCGACTACGGCGCCGAGGTGCAGGCCCCGACGGCGATCCTCCGTTTCGCGCTTCCGCACGTCTCACTCTGGCAACGGCTGCGAGGCGACGGCTTCGCGCGGTTCGAGGCCGGTGACCTGATCGGCGTCCTTCCGGAGGGAAGTCTCGTCCCGCGGCTCTACTCGCTCGCCTCCGGACGCCGCGACGGCTTCATCGAGATCGTGGTCAAGAAGCTTCCCGGCGGCCTCTGCTCGGGTCAGCTCACAGCGCTGGAACCTGGCGACACGGTGAGCGCCTTCTTGCGCCCCAACCCCGGCTTCCGTCCGGGCCGAAGCCGGGCGCCCCTGATCCTGATCGGCGCAGGGACCGGCATCGGGCCGCTCGCGGGCTTTGTGCGCGGCAATACGCGCCGCAGGCCGATCCATCTGTTCTTCGGCATGCGCCATCCCGATAGCGATTTCTTCTACGGCGAGGAGTTCCCCGGATGGCAGGACGAAGGGCGTGTAAGCCGGCTGGTCACGGCCGTCTCGCGCGGGGCGCGTCCCCATTACGTCCAGGACGCGCTGCGCAGCGAGGCCACTCAGGTCGCAGAGCTCATCCGCAATGGCGCGCGCGTGATGGTCTGCGGCGGACGGGACATGGCCGCCGGCGTGGCCGAGGCGCTGGCCGAGATCCTCGCGACCTCCGGGCTGACGCCGGCGGTCCTGAAGGCGGAGGGGCGGTATGTCGAAGATGTCTACTGAGCTGACGAGGCACGCCCTGAATGGGGCGACCATGGGCACGCGCTGGTCGGCGCTATTCTTCGCGGAGCCGGACTTCGACCCGGCCCCGATCCGCGCGGCGCTGCAGGCGGCTGTGGACGAGGTGGACGGACAGATGTCGACCTGGAACCCGGGCAGCGACCTGATGCAGCTCAATGCGGCGCCGGTGGGAGAATGGGTGACGGTTCCAGCCCGTCTCGCCGAGGTGCTGCGCCTCGGCCTCGAGATCGGGCGTGCCTCCGGCGGGGCCTTCGATATCGGCATGGGCGATGCGGTGACAGCCTGGGGCTTCGGACCGGAGGCCGCCGCGCCGGATGGCATCCGCGCCGCGATGGAAACCTCGCGCCGCCCGGCACATGAGGTGCTGGAGATGGACGACGCCCGCGTGCGCAAGGCCGCAGTCCTGAAGCTCGACCTCAACGGCATCGCCAAAGGCTATGGCGTCGACCGGCTCGCCGAGACGCTGCGCGATCATTGGATTTCCGATGCCCTCGTCGGGATCGATGGAGAGATGCGTGCAATGGGCCTCCGGCCGGACGGTGAGGCGTGGACCATCGCGGTCGAGGCGCCGGACGCCGAGCGCCGGACGCCGCATTCGATCCTCGCGCTGCAGGATGCCGCCGTCGCCACCTCGGGCGACTACCGTCACTGGGTCGAGGTGCAGGGGCGCCGCCTGTCGCACACAATGGACCCGATGCGGGGAGTGCCGCTGATCGCGTCGCCGGCCTCCGTCACCGTCGTGGCCCGCACCTGTGCCGAGGCCGATGCGTGGGCGACGGCCCTCATGGTGCTTGGGCCGGACAAAGGTGCTGCGCTCGCAAGACGAAGCGGGCTCGACGCCCTGTTTCTCTTGCGCGATGATGATGCCAGCGCACGGGGCGTGGGAGTCGGACGACTATTTTCCGAAGAGCCAGCGGCAATCGCCTCAGCCGAGGGGAGATGAGCCGCATGGAAACGACACGGACCGACCGCTTCAAGACCGCTATCCTGCTCATTGCCGCGACCGGCCTGATTGCGGGACTTGCCTTCTACTTTTCCGGCCGACCCGAAGCAGCGAACCTGATCTGGATCGCCGGCGTCGTTCCCGCGCTCGCTGCACTCGTGGTCGAGATTCTGCGCAGCCTGCGCTCCGGCGAGGTGGGCCTCGATATCGTCGCAGCGCTGTCGATGTCGGCGGCGCTCGTCTTCGGCGAGACCCTCGCCGCGGCGGTGGTCGCGGTGATGTATTCCGGCGGCACATTCCTCGAAGCCTTCGCCGAAGGCCGCGCCCGGCGCGAGATGCACGACCTCCTCTCCCGCGTGCCGCGGACCGCGACCCGCCACCGCAACGGCGGGCTGGAGGAGATCCCGCTCGACCACATCGCGCCCGGCGACCGCCTCCTGATCCGTCAGGGCGACGTGGTGCCGGTGGACGGCACGGTGGCCTCGGAGACGGCCTTCGTCGACACCTCCGCGCTGACGGGCGAGTCCCTGCCAGTGCGCCTCGCCCACGGCGCCGAAGCCATGAGCGGCTCCACAAACGCAGGCGAGGCGTTCGATCTGACGGCGACGAGAGAAGCCAAGGACAGCACTTATGCCGGGATCGTCCGGCTGGTCGAGGAGGCGCAGGCCTCGAAGGCGCCGATGTCGCGGCTGGCCGACCGTTGGTCGCTGGGGTTTCTGGCGGTCACGGTCAGCATTGCCTTCGCTGCATGGTGGTTCACCGGCGACCCGATCCGGGCCGTCGCCGTGCTCGTCGTCGCCACGCCCTGTCCGCTGATCCTGGCCGTGCCTGTGGCGCTGGTGGCCGGGCTGTCGCGTGCCGCGCATTTCGGGGTGCTGATAAAGGGCGCGGGACCGCTCGAGACGATGGCGCGCATCCGAACGCTGATCCTCGACAAGACCGGCACGCTGACGGACGGCCGGCCGCAGATCGTCTCGATTGATAGCCACGACGGGATGGCGGAGGACGACATACTGCGCCTCGCTGCGGCGCTCGACCAGGCGTCCAAGCACCCCGTGGCGCAGGCCATCGTTGCGGCCGCGAAGGCGCGCGGCTTCACGCTGCCGGTTCCGTCGGACGTGGCTGAGATCCCGGGTGAAGGCGTCGTGGGCCATGTCGAGGGCCGGAAGGTCATCGTCGGCGGCGATGCCTTCGTCGCCTCCCGCGTCGGACGGAGGCCCGGCGATCATTCGGCCATTGCCGCCGGGTCGGTCCTCGTCGCGGTCGCGGTCGACGGGCGCATGGCGGGGCATCTCGTGATGTCCGATCCCCTGCGCGACGGCGCGGGCGCCATGCTCGACGGGCTGCGCGGCGAGGGGATCGCGCGAATCCTGCTCGCCACCGGCGACCGCGCCGACGTGGCCGAGCGCGTGACCGAGGGGCTTGGCCTCGACGGGCTGCGCGCCGGGCTCACGCCCGACCAGAAGGTTCTGCTGGTTCTCTCCGAGCGCAAGCGCGGGCCCGTGATGATGGTTGGCGACGGCGTCAACGACGCGCCGGCCCTCGCGGCGGCCGATGTGGGTGTCGCGATGGGCGCACGCGGGGCCGCTGCATCGGCGGAGGCGGCAGACGTCGTGCTGTTGGTCGACCGTATCGACCGGCTCGGGCCGGGGATCGAGATCGCGCGCGGCGCGCGGCGCATCGCTGTTGAAAGCGTTGTCGCCGGGATCGGGCTGTCGGTCATGGGCATGATCGCGGCGGCTTTCGGCTATCTCACTCCGGTGCAGGGTGCGCTCCTGCAGGAGGTCATCGACGTTGCAGTTATCCTGAACGCCCTCCGTGCGCTGCGCATCGCGCCCCATGAACCCACCCCTCCGAAACCAAAGGCTGTCTCCTCCGGGCAGGACGACATCGCGCAAGGAGCCACGCCATGAGCCGCCTCTCGCATTCCGAAATCCACATGGTGCATCGCATCGGCTGGCTGCGGGCCGCCGTTCTCGGCGCCAACGACGGGCTCGTCTCGACGGCAAGCCTCGTGGTCGGCGTCGCCGCGGCAGGATCGGGAAAGCCGGAGGTCCTGATCGCGGGGCTGGCTGGCCTCGTGGCCGGTGCGATGTCCATGGCCGCAGGCGAATACGTCTCGGTCAGTTCGCAGACTGATGCGGAACAAGCCGATCTTGCCCGCGAGACCCGCGAGCTGGCGGAAACGCCTGAGGCAGAGCTCGAGGAGCTCACCCGGATCTACGTAGAACGGGGGCTGGATCGCGACCTGGCGGAAAAGGTGGCCCACCAGCTGACCGAACGCGACGCGCTCGGATCGCATGCCCGCGACGAACTCGGCATCTCCGAGACCGTGACGGCACGCCCGATCCAGGCGGCGCTGGTCTCAGCTCTCACATTCGCCGTGGGTGCGGTCGTTCCGCTGATCGTCGTTCTATTGGCGCCTGAAACGTCGATTGCGCTGTTCGTGGCGGCATTGACGATCGTCGGCCTCGCGGTCCTCGGCGGTCTGGGCGCATCCGCCGGCGGCGCTGGTATCATTCGGGGCGCTGCGCGGGTCACCCTCTGGGGCGCTCTCGCAATGGCTGCGACAGCAGCGGTAGGAGCGTTGTTTGGCGTCACGGTTGGGTAGCAAGTATTGGGTTTCTGGGTGGAGAAGGTTGGATATCAGGCCCTTCCTTTCCACCGATTGAGTGACCGTATTAGGTCAGCTTTCTCATGTTTTTCGCTGAAAAGCGGACGGTCCGCGAACGGCTCCAAATGAGCCGGACAGGAATGCGCCCCCGGTTCAGCCGTTCACTATCCTGGACTTAGTTACCGGAAGCAGTCACTCGTTGCACTAAGCAGCAAGGTCCTGACAGGGCGGAGAACGGACATTTGCTGCGGTCGGCACGAATGACCGAAGAGGGGCCGCTTCCGGACGGTCAGCTTCTGTACGCGGAGCTGGGATAGCAGCCGCTCACCACAGCTGGATGTACGCTAGTGTGCGACCAAGGCATTGGATGGGGACCTAGAAATAGTTGTTCCGCTTGCCTTCAGTAAACAACGCGTGACTTGACGAGCGCGATGCCACAAATGAGACGGGCATCCTTGCCCCAATCTTCTAAGCTGGCAAGGGCTTGGGTTTCACCCTAGCGGCTGGCTTTAGTTTTTGGGCGCGGCCTTCTTCGCAGACGTCTTTTTAGGCGGCTTCGGCAATTTGGGCGGCCGCGACAGGTCGAGCACAACCACGTCAACCCGCGCCTTCAGCTCATCCGTCATCTTATCGAGAATGCGCGCCTTCAGATCGCCGGCCGATGTGACGCTCGCATCAACCAGACCGTTGACCTTTTCGCCGTTGCCAAACCACAGTGCGATATAGACGCCCTGACGCGCAGCGTCGGGGTGAATCGCGTATCGCTGATCCAACTGTGCGGCGGCAGCCGAGTATAGCTCGTCGTTCCACTGGCCCTTCACCTCCGTCACGAGAAGGCGATTGCGTCCTTCCAGAATGGCGGACGCGGTGATGTCACAGCGATTGCCGCCCGCCATGTAACGCTCGATCACGATCGACAAGCCAAGGGCCTTCATTTGCCCTTGCAGTTGATCCACGATCCTGTTGCGCGCGGTGTTTTCATCGACGCGCTTGTCGCCGTAATAGAAGGAAACAAGCGGATCGGTCTCCGAGCCGTTGAGCCAACGCTGCAGCTCTTCCAACTGCTCGACCATCAAGGCCCGAAGGTCCTCGACCGACGCCACGTCGTTTTCTTCGAGCATCTTGTATATGGGGTCGAGTCCGGCTGAGTGCAGAATAGGGCGTTAAGCCCGGATTGGGCTTATGTAGTCGAGCTCAGGCTGCGTTTTCGGTGAGATAGCGATAGATGGTGGCCTTAGAGAGGCTGTATTCAGCCATGAGGTCTTTGATCAGCGTACCTTGAGCACGTTTTTCGCGGAGCTCTGCGATCTGTTCATTGGTTAGCGCAGGCCGCTTGCCGAACTGAACGCCGCGATCTTTCGCCTTCTTGATTCCGTCCATTTGCCGTTCGGCCCGGATCTCAGTCTCGAATTGGCCGATAGCACCCAGCATGTTGAACAACAGACGACCAGATGCATCGGATGTGTCGATGTTCTGGTCGAGGACGACAAGATCGACGCCCTTTTCGCGCAGCGTCTCCGCGACCTGACATAGGTGCAAAGTGGATCGGGCCAGTCGGTCGATGCGCGTTACAATCAGCTGGTCGCCTTCACGGACATAATTCAGACATTGCTTGAGCTGAGGGCGGGCATCGGTGGTGCCGCTGCGCTTTTCTTCGAACAGTTTGTCACAATCACTCAGCTTTTCACGCTGCACGTCCAGAGATTGTCCGACTGAACTGACACGGGCATATCCAACTTTGGCCATTGGGTCTCATATAAACTAAGGGTTCATGCGACAACCATGTTGAGACATTGAAAAAGACATGGCAAGCCTGATGTCTCAATATGTCTACTTTCAAAGACCACATCTCCTAACGAAAGAGCAATCCGATGGCACACCGAGCGGTTCTGACCGCGCGACAACGCGCGGCACTTTTTGATCTCCCTACAGACGAGATGGCGTTACTGCGGCATTACACTCTGGATGATGAGGACATTGAACATATCCGCACACGGCGACGGCCAGAGAACCAGATCGGCTTTGCGCTTCAGCTTTGTGCCTTTCGTTTTCCGGGCCGTTTGCTGAAGGCTGGCGAAGTCATACCGGAACCTGTGTCCCGGTTCATAGCCGCTCAAATTGGACTGAAACCAGATGACCTGCTGCAATATGCCGCCCGTGAGAAGACACGACGAGAACATCTCGGCTCACTGCGTAAGATGTACGGTTACAAGATGTTTGCCGGTAAACATGCCAAGAAAATGCAGAGGTGGTTGGACCAGCAAGCCGAGGCGGCTCAATCGAGTGAGGGTTTGGTTCGCGGGTTTGTGGAGGAATGCCGCGGACGACAGATTGTTCTGCCCGGCCTGTCGGTCATAGAACGACACTGTGCGGATGCATTGGTTGCGGCCGAACAACGGATCGAGGCTCGCATTGCGGCACGTATCGACCTCGAAATGAAAGCCAAACTTAACGGTTTGCTCAATGAAGACGCTGATAGCCGGATCAGCCGCTTCATCTGGTTGCGACAGTTTGAAGTGGGCAAGAACTCAGCCGATATCAACCGCCAGCTCGACCGGCTGGAATTCCTGCAGGGGATCGCGTTGTCGCCAACAATACTGGACGACATTCCCGCACATCGGGTCGCACGCCTTCGCCGTCAGGGCGAACGTTACTTCACGGATGGATTGCGCGACATCACCAGTGATCGGCGACTGGCCATCCTTGCCGCCTGCGTCGTGGAATGGGCAGCCGCAATCGCAGATACCGTTGTCGAAACACATGACCGGATCGTTGGCTCAATCTGGCGGGAGGCAAAGAGGGTTTGCGATGCCCGTGTTACCGCGGCGCAATCGGAGATCGCGGCGACCCTGGCCGGGTTTGAGACTTTGGGCACGACATTATTGATCGCCAAGGGAGATGAGGTGGCTGTCGCCGGTGCCGTGGATGCTTCTTGTGGCTGGGATGCTCTGGAAAACCTCGTTGCAACAGCAGGGTCACTCAGTAAGACCGTCAAGGCGGATGCACTGGCTTATGTCGAGCAGGGGTATCATAGGTTCAAGCTCTATGCCCCCCGAATGCTGGCAACATTGGACATCACAGGGGCCAGTGTGGCTCAGCCTTTGCTTGCCGCGGCCGATGTGATCCGCGACAGGCAAGATATTCCAAGCCGCTCTGCGCCATTTCTTCAGCCTCGATCAAAATGGCGAGGGCATCTTCGCGACCCCGAAACAAACCGGGACCGTCTCTGGGTTGTCGCGGTGCTGTTCCATCTGCGTGAGGCCTTCAGATCCGGTGATGTCTGGCTTGCTCATTCTCGCCGCTACAGCGACCTGAAACAGGCTCTGGTTCCGGTCGGGGCCGCGCAGACTATGGGATTGTCGATGCCATTGGAGCCGGAAGTCTGGCTTGCAGATCGAAAACAACGGCTGGAAGACGGACTGCACAGGCTTGCCAAGGCAGTCAGGAACGGCGCCCTCCCAAGCGGGATCATCGAGGATGGGCGATTGCGCGTCGAACGCCTTGAAGCTGACGTTCCCGCTGAAGCCGACAACCTCATACTCGATCTTTATCGCCGTCTGCCAGAAGCGCGGGTCACAGACATTCTCATGGACGTAGCCAATGAGACAGGGTTCACCGACGCATTTGCACATCTGCGCACTGGAGCACCATGTAAAGACAGGCTTGGATTGTTGAACGTCATTCTGGCTGAAGGTCTGAATCTGGGTCTGAGCAAAATGGCCGGGGCAAGCAGTACCCATAACTTTAAGCAATTGGCCCGGCTCTCAAACTGGCACGTGGAAAGTGAAGCCATCAATCGGGCACTGGCTATGGTGATTGATGCACAGGCGTGGTTGCCAATGGCAAAATACTGGGGTGCTGGTGAAACCGCTTCCAGTGACGGTCAGTTCTTTCCCACCACACGCCAGGGCGAGGCAATGAATCTGATCAATGCGAAGTACGGCCATGAGCCAGGCCTGAAAGCCTATACCCATGTATCAGATCAATATGGCCCCTTCGCCACACAAGTCATCCCAGCTACAGTGAACGAGGCACCGTACATTCTGGACGGTTTGCTGATGAACCCGAGCGGCAAACGGATAAAAGAACAATACGCAGATACGGGCGGCTTCACAGACCTCGTCTTTGCGGCCACCTCGTTACTCGGCTACCGGTTCATCCCGCGCATCAAGGACTTACCTTCAAAGCGGCTGCATGTCTTTGATCGTCATGGGGTCCCGAACGAACTAAAAGGCCTGATCGGTGACCACATCCGCGAAAACACGATCATCGCCAACTGGCCGGACGTGTTGCGCTGCATCGCGACGATGCTCTCCGGGAAAATGCAGCCCAGTCAGCTTCTGAAGAAACTGGCAGCACGGCCACGGCAACATGATCTGGCCATTGCCCTTCGCGAAATCGGACGTATCGAGCGGACACTGTTTATCATTGATTGGCTACTCGATACCGATATGCAGCGTCGCGCACAGATTGGCCTCAACAAAGGGGAAGCACATCATGCCCTGAAGAACGCACTGCGCATCGGTCGGCAAGGCGAAATCCGCGACCGTACAACTGAGGGCCAGCATTTCCGCATCGCAGGGCTGAACCTGCTCACCGCCATCATCATCTATTGGAACACCAAGCAACTCGGTTTTGCGGTCGCCGCGCGACAAAAGGCTGGGCTCGATACACCCGCATATCTTCTCTCACATATCTCGCCCCTCGGATGGGCACATATTATCCTCACAGGTGAATATCGGTGGAGGCAGATGGCGGAAAACTTATGAAACCTCGTGCAGCGACACCACTGGTCATTCATCAGCAGCCAGCGAAATCTGACTCCAAGCCCACTTTGACCAATGCTGCGATCTGCATGGATGGCGGCTTCAGCGAAACGGGCAGGATCAAGATCCGTGCTGACCAACCGCCAACGAGTGATTGCTTTGCAGTACAAAGATCAAATGTAGTCGTGCGCCAGTTTGCGGGTCGGTCTTAGCCTGTCAGAAAGCGGGACAGCTTTGTTGCGATTTCGTCGTCGCTGATTGTCTTCAAGCGGGCTGTGAAGAATGTCTTCTTCATCGCTATTCCTTTGATGGAAATACCGATCAATGCGCCGGTATCAATTTCATGGGTCACAGCTTCGGCGAGAATGATCGAGGCCCCCAAGCCGGACATGACAGCCTGTTTGACGGCTTCGGTCGATCCGACATTCGCGCGCGTGCGCAGTTCGCTGGCCCTGTCACCCAGCACATCGCGCAGGAGCGTGCCGGTGCCGGATCCACTTTCGCCCCCGATCATTTCAAGTGTGAGGAACTCCTCGACGGTGATCTCGCGGCGGCCCGCCCAAGGATGGTCGGTGGGCAGGATCACGATCATCTCCGCGCTGCGCCACCGCTCTGCCGCGACATCCGGGTGTGAAAGGGGCCATTCCATTGCCGCAATGTCGATCTCCCGGCTCAGTAGCATCTCGGCGATGCGGGGATTGGGTGCCGAGGTGATTTCCCACCGGCCTCGCCACTCCTCCGCGTCCAGAAACCCTTTGAACGCCTTGGCCATATAGTAGCTGGCGATATTGCCACTGCACCCAACGATCAGACTGTCGTCGCGCGCGATGGTCTCGGCGCGTGCAGCAGATTTCAACAGATGGCGCGCATGAGGCAGGAAGCGTTCGCCATGCCGTGTCGGACGGCTGCCAGCATGACTACGCTCGATCAGTGGAACGCCTAAATCCTCTTCAAGCTTTTGCAAATGCTGTGAAATTGTCGGTTGTGCGATCTTCAAGCGGGTCGCAGCGCCATGGAAACTACCCGCTTCGACAAGACCGACAAAGCTGCGCACAAGGCTCAGGTTCAGCATCACACTTATCCTTTCAGGACTTGGGGGTTCAGCGCTGTCTCGGGTAGGTCGCCTTTGAGTGTTGTGATAATGCTGTCCGCCGCCGAGGCTGCGATGGCGCGCCGCACCTCAACCACAGCCGATCCGATATGCGGTGTCAGAACGGTTTTCTCCGAAGCCAACAGGGCGGGGTGGACGTGCTGTGGATGGTCGGGCCTGGCCCAGTCTTCCATCTCATAGGTGTCGGCAGCGTATCCACCCAGATGGCCGGTTTCGAGCGCGGATGCGACGGCGGCTTCATTGACCAGGCTGCCGCGCGCAGGATTTATCAGGCAGGCCCCTGGTTTCATGCGGGAGATAAATGCGGCATCGACCATCCCAAGCGTCACCTCGGTCAAAGGAACCGCCAGAACAACGAAATCCGATGTGGCCACGATTTCGTCCAGCGCAGCCTTGCGCGCGCTCAGCGCTTTCTCGGTTGTCGGATCCAGTGGCGTCACATCGTGATAAAGCCGCGTTCCCCGAAAGCCGGATAGCAATCGCAGTGTTTCGCGCCCGACAGCCCCCGCGCCGATGACGCCGACCACAGCGCCTTGCAATGTGCCCCCGTAAAAGCGCGCGCGCCATCCAGCGTAGGTGCCCGTGCGCATATGCGCGTCGCCGTCCCGCATCTTCCGGGTCAGAGCGATCATTAGCCCAAGCGTCAGTTCCGCCGTCGGTTCGGTCAGCAGATCGGGCACGATCGTGACCAACACGCCATGATCGGTGCAGGCGGTGACATCAATGTTGTCAAAGCCTTTCAGTGCCCCTGCCACGATCTTCAGATGCGGGCAGGCTTCGAGAAATGGGCGGTCCACCGCTTCCGTCATGAAGGCCATCAGTGCAGTTGCATCCGCACAAACCTCTTTCAGCCTTTCGAACGATAACGGCTCTCTGCTGTCATTCGAAATGACCTCGCCGACCATTCGTAGGGTGGCCAGTGTCTCGTCCTCGATCCAGTTCGGCACAATGATCTTTTCGTGCATTGCGGGCGTCCCTCTCTTTTTACGCATTGCTATCAAGGCAAGATGATAATCGCAATATGTAATATTTCTGTTGCTTTGATTGCATATCACAAAATCTAGAGAAGAGGAATCGGTCGATATGGGACAGCAGCAGATGGCTTTTGATCGAAATGATACGAAGACGGATGCGGCACCAATCCTGTGCCTGGACCAGGTCGAAGTGATCTATCCGAACGGCACGGTCGCATTGCAGCCGACGACCGTTGATTTCGAAGACGGCGAATTGACGGTGTTGCTGGGTCCTTCAGGCGCGGGCAAATCCACTTTGCTGCGCACCTTGAATCTGCTCGTGCGGCCCACATCTGGGGCGGTCCTGTCACGGGAGATCGGAACGCTGGATGCGACTCAATCCATCCGGGCGCATCGCCGCGATACGGCGATGATCTTCCAGCAACACCAGCTTATCGGCCGGATGGGGGCAATGCACAATGTTCTCTTGTCGCGGCTTGGCCGTCATTCATTCTGGCGCACTTTGATTGGCTTTTCGGAAGAGGAACGACGGCTGGCCCTTGATTGCCTGACACGCGTGGGCCTTTTCGAAAAAGCGCTGACGCGCTGCGACAGCCTGTCGGGTGGCCAGCAGCAGCGCGTCGGTATCGCGCGTGCACTGGCTCAGGAGCCCAAGATGATCCTCGCGGACGAGCCTGTGGCGTCGCTTGATCCGGCCTCCTCCGAGCGCGTGCTGAACGTCTTGCGCACGATCTGCAAGGAAGACCGCATTCCGGTGATCGTCAGCTTGCACCAGCTTGACTACGCCAAGGCCTTCGCGGACCGGATCATCGGTCTGGCCGGGGGGTGCATCGTGTTTGACGGCCCGCCCTTACGGCTTTCCGACACTGTCCTGACACGCATCTACGGATCGTCCGGACAAGACGCCAACTGACTTCATCGCAACAGGAGATTCAAAGATGAAACTGACCACCTACGCACTCGCCGCGACCCTGCTCGCGGGCACCGCCTTCGCCGCCGGGGAGCATGATCCAGACACGCTGCGCGTGGCTCTTCTTCCGGACGAGAACAACGCGACCGTGATTCAGGACAATGAACCGCTTGCCGCACATCTCGAAGAAACGCTTGGCAAAGACATCGAACTGATCGTGACCACCGATTACTCTTCCATGATTGAGGCCATGCGGTTTGGTCGCATCGACGTCGCCTATTTCGGCCCCGCCTCCTACACGATCGCCAAAGATCGTATGGACGGCAGCGACCTGGATATCGAGCCTTTCGCGGCCCGGATCAGCGGTGGCAGCACGACCTATCAGGCAGTCCTCATCGCCAACGCGGAGGCGGGCATCAGTTCCATCGCGGATATCGAAGGGTCCGGCGTGGACGTCGCCTTTGGCGATCAGGCATCGACATCAAGCCACTTCGCCCCGAAATACACGATGCTGCTTGAAGATGTCGTGACGGGCGAGGATTACAACGAAAACTTCACCGGCGCCCATGATGCCGTGGCACGCAACGTCGAACTCGGCAACGCCCAGGTCGGTGGCCTTAGCCGTCCAATCTTTGAACGCCTCGTCGAACGCGGTACGGTGAACCCCGCCAATTTGGTAATCCTGGGATATTCCGCCGATATTCCGCAATACCCCTGGGTCATGCGCACCGATATGACGCAGGAGTTGCAGGACAGCATACGCAACGCCTTTCTTGATCTTGAACCCGGTACCGAGGTTGGCGATGCGGTGCTTGGCCCGTTCAAGGCGGACGGTTTCGCCGCGATCACGGATGCCGATTACGACATCATCCGCGATATCCGCAGCAATCTGCAAACCGACTGATCCCAAAAAGAGGAGACGCCGCGATGACCCTTGCCCAGACCAATACGCCCCAAACCGCCGACACCATTCTTGCGGCGGATCGCAAAGGGCGGCGGCGTCTCCTTCTCCAGATCGGAGGCATAGTGGCGATCATTGTCCTCTGTCTTTGGCTGACCGGAATGCTCGATGGCGGGCGGCTGGCCGACGGTCTGCCCGCTATCGGAACCCTCTTTGCCGAGATGGTGCCGCCCGATTTCACCCGCTGGCGTCAATGGGTCGAACCAATGATCGAAACGCTCGCCATGTCGGTTGCTGGCACCGCACTGGCCGTTGTCCTGTCGATTCCGCTTGGCTTTCTGGCGGCGCGGAACACGACGCCGAACAAGTGGGCCTATCAGGCTGCCCGCCTGGTGCTGAACACGCTGCGCTCTATCCCAGAACTCATCATGGGCATCATTTTCGTTGCCGCCGTTGGCTTTGGAATGCTGCCGGGCGTGCTGGCCCTGGGCCTGCATTCGATTGGCATGGTCGGCAAGTTCTTCGCCGAAGCCATCGAACACGCTCATCCCGCGCCCATCGAAGCCGCCGAAGCCTCTGGCGCCACGTCTCTTCAAGTTATCTCCCATGGTGTAATGCCCCAGGTCTTTCCGCAATTCGCTGACGTCACAATGTATCGGTGGGAATACAATTTCCGCGCCTCGACCGTCATGGGCATGGTCGGTGCAGGCGGGATCGGAACCGAACTCGTCGGATCGCTGCGCCTGCTGGACTATCCCCAGGTGTCGGCCGTTCTGATCGTCATCTTGGCTACCGTGACAATCGTTGACGCACTCAGCAACATGCTGCGGAAACGGTTCCAGTAGGTCACAGCGACACGGAAAAGCGAACCTTCGACAGCCTGACGCGAGAGGCAGTAGAGGCCCGCATCTCACCAGTTCGAGCATCGCGCAGCGAAGGGTCATTATGCTGGCAATCCGGGCTAAAAACTCTTAGCGCCCTATTCTGCACTCAGCCGGACTCGACCCCATTTGTTGTCCACCAATCGGCAGGTTTGGGCCGAAAATGTCGCCGCAACGGTGCGGTTGAATGTCCGCTCTGCCGTCTGGCAATTTAGAAACCCGCCAGTCCGCTGTCGGCCCCCATTCAGCCATTTGTTCCTTCCGCAGCCAACGACAATCTTTCGTCACGTCGCGTACTGAGGCTGCCGCCCGCTTAGCTGCATTCTCGTTTGCATGAGTAATGAAATGACAACGCGAATATGCAATTCAAGGCGAATTGGTCGTACTGTGCGGTCGAAGAGAGTCCGAAAAATGTCACATTTTTCGGACTCTCTTGTTGGCGTCCGAAAAATGTGACATTTTTCGGACATGACGGATCCAAATCAAGAGACAGATCTGCGTTCCAAACTGCTTGCTCGGGTTGCGTCTCAGCCCGACGAGGTCTGGACGCCTGCCGATTTCGCCGATCTCGGCGGGCGTGCCGCCATAGACAAAACCCTGCAGCGGCTCGCCGCCGCCGGCGAGCTTCGCCGTATTGATCGCGGTCTCTATGATCGTCCGCGCAAAAACTCCCTGACGGGACGGCCCACCGTTCCGGACTATCGGGCCGTGATCCGTGCTGTCACCCGTCGCGACCAGGCGCGGGCCGTTGTCGACGGCATGACCGCCGCAAACGATCTCGGTCTTACCACGGCCGTCCCGGCGCGCATCGAAGTGCTGGTTGATGCACGGCTGAAGCCGATCAAACTCGGCAAGCAGGAAATTCATTTCAAGTTCGCCGCCCCGAGCCGGCTCTACTGGGCCGACCGACCGGCCATGCGCGTCGTCCAGGCCCTGTACTGGATGCAGGACATGCTGTCCCATGACGACGAGCGAGACCGGGTAGGGGATGTGCTGCGCCGTTTGTTCGCTGATCCGAAACACGGAAAAGCGATCCGTGACGACCTTCGCGCCGGCCTTTCAGCCCTGCCGATCTGGATGCAGGAATTCCTGCGCGACCTTGTCACTCCCGTCGATACCAACGAGGCCGAGCAATGAGCACGACCGCCTACAAGCAGGTCGTCGAGACCCCCGCGCGGGACCGGCTCGATCTATTCCTGGCAACCGCTAACCGTCTCGGAGCGCCAGTGGGTAATATCGAGAAGGACTTCTGGGTGTGCTGGACCCTGAACGCGCTCTATCATGAGCGACCTACCGGAGTGCCGCGCCTCCTCTTCAAAGGCGGCACATCGCTGTCGAAAGCTTACGGTCTCATTCAACGGTTCTCCGAGGATATCGACATCACCGTTTTCCGCGATGATCTCCACGAACCGGCGTCGGTCGAAGAACTCGAAGCCCTCTCGAACAAGAAACGCCGTGCCAGACTGGATGCGATCCGGGACGCGTGCCGCGCGTATATCACCGGCCCGCTTCGAGAACTTCTTGCCGAGCAACTGGCCGACCTAACCGGTGGTGTAGGGCGCATCGAGATCGACGAGGCCGATCCCGACGGACAGACACTTCTCGTCTGGTATCCAGAGGTTGAGCCGCGCGACGGCGCATATGTGCGCCCAGCCGTTCGAATCGAATCCGGCGCAAAGTCAGCGCTTGATCCTAATCGGCCCGTCACGATCCGCCCCTACATCGCCGACGAGGCGTCATCATTGGATTTGGCAGTAGCTGACGTAACCACTGTCGAGGCAACACGGACCTTCTGGGACAAGGTTGTCATCGCGCATGGCTTGCGCCGCTGGTATGAGCGGCGTGGCGTCCTTCGCCAAGAAGGTCAACGCGTGTCGCGGCACTATTACGATCTTCATTGCCTCCTAAACTCAGATGTGGGCCTGGCTACCCTCGGAGATTTTGATCTCGGTGCAGATTGCGTCCGACATGCGCGGATGTTCTTCAACCGACCTGACATGGACCTCGCCTCGGCCATGCCGGGTACATTCGCCATTGAGCCTGTCGACGGCATGGTGGCGGCGCTCAAGGAAGACTACGCCAACACGACCGCAATGATCTTCGGAACGGCGCCTGAATTTGAGGACGTGCTTGCATCCGCAGCAGCCATCGAACATCAATTGAACAAGGTCGCAACCTGATGCGAGAACAAGGACGTAAAGCGCCAGAATACAAAGGTGAGAGCTGCGTTGATATTCTGGTGATACGTCCATTGGGAGCAGGACAGACGGAACCATCGGGCGTTGGCAATCCGGAGCACTAGAATTAGTCCCGTGTCCTGCGTTCTGAGACAAGCTGAGGCAGATGATGGATCAGCTCACCCTCTCCTACGTCTGGAAGCAGAAGCAAATACCTGTTGTGCTGCGCCGTACGGGGCGAGGCGAGCGCATTCGCGTGCGACTACCATTCGCCGACGACAATCGGCACTGGCTTCAGAACGGGCGGCGAACTGCTCCCGAATGGATCGGCGGCACAGAAGCTTACTGGGAGTTGCCGAAATCCTGGTTCAATGACCTCGTCGATCGAGCGCTGGTCAGATATGGCAAGATCAACATCATTCAACCCTACCGCGAGCAGGAGATCTGCGCGAGAGCATGCCAGGAAGCGCTCGGTCATGAGTGCCAATGTTCATGCATGGGCGCTAACCACGGTGCCGGCAACGACGGAAGCTGGTTCGAAGTCTCCGATACCTTTTCGACACGTTGGGGCGACCGGGAACTGGCCTGCCGTTTGTTGACGGCACGATAGGCAGCTACTGACCAAAGATTAAATACAATCTTTGGTCAGTAGCCAGAACACACGGGCTATTAACAGGTCTGACCCGACAGAGCGCTGGCGATTGCTACGCGCTTTTGAGGCCCTGATAATTCTCAGTTATCGTAACCAAGCTTTGTCGGCCACGCTGGATTGATGTTTGGCGTCGCCCTTCGGGCCGGGCTGTTGGCAGAGCTGAAGCCCGCAAGCGGTCTTCCCCATACGGGCGGCCATCTCTGACGCGCAGTGCGGTTGAGAGGATTGGAGAAAACCGAAAAGTCCTGGTGCCGCTTGCGCGCAACGGCCGGCAAGGGAAACTGGCGCCGCTTCTGGCAGCGAAACATGCGACCCGGCACAAATGCCGGCTTGCCAGACGCGCCCTTGTCCTGCCTTGCTCTTCGCGGCCGCCGGGTTGCCGCCCCTACAGAATAGGGAGCGGAAACCGGAGAGAGGACCGCGCAAAACGCGGAGAGTAAATGGAAAAAGCAGACCTGGAAGAGCTGAGGGGAAAGGTCGCCTGCGGCGCGGTGCTCGAAACCGCCGGCTTTGCCGTCGACCCTAATGAAAGCACGCGCCGCGCAGTCAAATACCGCCGGGGCGACGACATCATCATCGTCATCCATGACGGCCAGGGATGGTTCGATCCCCTGTCCGACGCCAAGGGCGACGTCTTTCGTCTCGTCGAACATCTCGACGGTCTCCCCTTTGCGGCGGCGCTCTATGTCGTCGCCGATTTGGTCGGCTTCGTGCCATCGGAGCCGCAATGGCAGCGGCAATCGCGTGAGCGCGCACCTGACCTGTCGGTTCTCGAGCGATGGTCGGCGCGGCGCAAGCCATGGCCCGGCTCGGCGACCTGGCGCTACCTGCAGAACGAGCGAGCGCTTCCGGACACCGTTCTGCGCGCGGCCGTTGCCCGGGATCTTCTTCGTGAAGGTCCGCAAGGGAGCATGTGGGCTGCCCACCGGGACCCATCGGGAACCGTAACCGGATGGGAAGAACGCGGGCCGGATTGGCGTGGTTTTGCGACCGGTGGCGCGAAAGTGCTTTTCCGGCTCGGGCCTGTCGACGGACCGCGGCTTTGCGTCGCCGAGGCGGCGATCGACGCCATGAGCCTTGCCGCACTCGAGGAACAGCGTCCTGACACGCTCTATCTCAGCACCGGAGGCGGCTGGTCACCTGCGAGCTCCGAGGCCTTGCTCTATCTCGCCGTTCGGGCAGACGCCCTGCTGGTCGCAGCCACCGACAACAATGCGCAAGGGGAGACCTTTGCCGCGAGGCTCGAGGCGCTCGCCACCGATGCCGGTTGCGGGTTCGTGCGGCTGCGGCCGGAGCTGGAGGACTGGAACGAGGATCTGAAGGCAACGAGAAGAAGGAAGGATGGAAGGGAGGGGGGAGAGGGACGGCTGCCGCATGCCCGCCGTCCGCCTCAAGGGTGAAGCTCCGCCCGGCTGACGCCGGCCCTTGACCCGGCCGAACGGAGAGGCGGCTGCGGAAAGGGGTCCGGAAGGGCTGAAGAAGATGGTGATGCCGACAGGGTGCGCCGCGCTCCTGCCCGGGACAGGCCCCAAAGGAGCCCGCCATGACCTCTCCGATCCGCAAGATCCATTTCGGAATCGCCGACCGCCATCAGATGTTCAGATTGTTCGACCGCCATGCGCAGCGGCCCGATCGCTGGCAGACCGACGACAGCGCTCTTTACGCTGGCGAGTGGTTCGAGATTGCCCGCGCCGAGCATGACTACATGCTCGAAATCCTGCCGCCGCTCTGGATGCGCGGAGAGATGTTCGCCATGCGCGAATTCCTGACCGACAGCATCACGAGCGTCTTCTATACGCTCAGCATCAACGGGGTGACCCGGTACTTCCACGCCTATTGCGATCTGTCCGATCGCCGCTCGCCCTATGAGATGCGCGACGCCATCGTCGAGCGCGAGCGCCGGCCGGTCAAGGCGATGACCCGCGACGAGCGGATCGAGCACATCTGGAGCGCCACCCACGACAAGTATCGCGGCTATGCCGGCGCGGACTTCCGGCCCGAGCATCGCGGCAAACGCACAGTCATCGTCTACGGCAATCCCGGCACGCGGTTCGAACTGCTCGAGAGCCTGAGCGATCAGCAGATCTCCGAGAAGCTGCCGGTGCATCTGCGCCACCTGCCGCTGCCCGAAGCCGCGTGAGGTTCGCCATGTTCACATTTCCGATCATGGCTGTGCGCAAGGTAATCGCGCGCGGCGAAGAGGATGCCGCCGCCAATGGCGGTTTCCGCAATCCCTACTATGGCACCCGCCCGGGAGAGGGCGAGAAACCAGGCTTCTGGCTCGTTGGCGACGAGGGCGTCTACATCATCTCCAACGGAAAGCTCGCCGAGGGTCAGAAGCCGCTCGTCGTCTATTCGACCGAATGCCACCCGAAGGGCGATACCGACTGGTGGGACTACAAGCGCCGGCACTTCGGCGGCGATGACGGCATCGCGTTCATCGATGCCGATCTGCTGGTTCCAAGCTTCAACCGGAGCTTCGGGATCACACACCTCGGCATCCAGCTCAGCGAGAACGACATCTCGTTCTCGCTGATCACCCGCTAACCCCTCTCTCAATTCCGCACCTATCCGTCGCTGCCGGCTCGCCCGGCGGCGCGGCTTCGTGCGCCCGCATCACAGGAGACATCACTATGTCCGACCACGATCCTTTCACTCTCGATATGTTCGGTAGCTCGGCCTTCTCCTCCGGGCTCGGCCTTGGCGTCACCGCCTTTGCCGAAAGTCCGGCACTCAAACCCGAGGAAGACACGCTGCCGCCAGTTGCACCGGCCAAGCGGTCCAGAAGCCAGCAGCCCGCGAAACGACAGCCGGCCGAAGCGCCCGATCGCGGCAGCAATTTCCATCTTTCCGGAAGCCGCGCCTTGGCAAAGGGCTGGAAGGCCCGCGCCCGTGTCAATCTCGAAGCGATTGCTCTTGCCGCGGCGATCGCGGGGGAGGACCGGCCCGCGACGTCCGAAGAGCAGGCGCGCCTCATCCGGTTCACCGGTTTCGGTGCGTCCGATCTCGCCAACGCAATCTTCACCCGGCCCGGCGAGGAGGGATTCCGCAAGGGGTGGGCAGAGCTGGGCGAAGAGCTGCAGGCGTCCGTGAACGAGGCCGACTACGCTTCGCTTTCCCGCTGCACGCAATATGCCCATTTCACGCCCGAGTTCATCATCCGGGCGATCTGGAAAGGGCTCGAGCGCCTCGGTTGGCGCGGCGGCCGCGTACTCGAACCTGGCATCGGCACGGGCCTGTTTCCCGCGATGATGCCTGAGGCATTCCACGATGCGTCTTTTGTCGCCGGTGTCGAGCTCGATCCGGTCACGGCGCGAATCGCCCGGCTCCTGCAGCCGGTCGCCCGTATCGTCGAGGGCGATTTCGCGCGCACCGACCTGCCGGCGCATTTCGATCTGGCGATCGGCAATCCACCCTTTTCGGATAGAACTGTCCGCTCGGATCGCGCCTACCGGTCGATGGGTCTGCGGCTACATGACTATTTCATCGCGCGGTCGATCGACCTCCTGAAACCCGGCGCGCTCGCCGCCTTCGTCACATCGTCGGGCACGATGGACAAGGTAGATGCCTCGGCCCGCGAGTACATCGCCAAATCCGCCGATCTGATCGCCGCCATCCGTCTGCCCGAAGGCAGTTTTCGCGCCAATGCCGGCACCGATGTCGTTGTCGACATCCTGTTCTTCCGCAAGCGCAAGCCCGGCGAGCCCCAGGGCGACGCGAACTGGCTCGATCTTGCCGAGGTCGTTCCCGCCAGCGAGGACAGCGACGCCATCCGCGTTAACCGCTGGTTCGCCGACCACCCCGATCATGTGCTCGGCTGCCATGCGACCACATCCGGTCCCTTCGGCGAAGCCTAAACCTGCCTTTGCGATGACGGCGATCTCGAAGCCTATCTGGATGCCGCCATCCTCTCCCTTCCGGACGCCCTCTATGACGGGGAGCCCGACCTGATCGATGTCGATCTCGAACTCGGGACGAGCCTGACTGACGTCGCCAGACCCGAGGATGCGCATGTCCGCGAGGGCAGCTTTGTCTTCGATGCCTCGAGGGGCCTGATGCAGGTGCTCGACGGCCAGCTCGCACCGGTTCCCGTCCGCAAGGGCCGACCCGGAGAGGGGTTTTCGGAAAAGCAGATCAACATCGTCCGGAAGCTGATCCCGGTTCGCGACGCGGTGCGCGCGGTCCTCAAGGCCCAGGAGACCGATCAGCCCTGGCGCGATCTTCAAGTGAAGCTGCGCATCGCCTGGTCGAGCTTCGTCCGCGATTTCGGGCCGATCAATCATACGAAGGTGTCGATTACGGAGAACGAGGCGACGGGGGAGACCCGGGAAACGCATCGCCGCCCGAACCTGCAGCCGTTCCTCGACGATCCGGACTGCTGGCTGGTCGCATCGATCGAGATTTACGATCTCGATACGGACACCGCGAAGCCCGGCCCGATCTTTTCGGAGCGGGTGATTGCGCCGCCGTCAACTCCCGTCATCACCAATGCTGGCGACGCGCTCGCCGTCGTCCTCAACGAACGGGGCCATGTCGATATCGATCATATCGCAGAACTGCTGCATGATGACCGCGACACCGTCATCGAGGAGCTGGGCAGCGCGATCTATCGCGATCCGGCGGATGGCAAGTGGCAGACCTCCGACGCATATCTTTCCGGTCCCGTGCGCGACAAGCTGGCGATCGCCGAGGCTGCCGCCGAGCTCGACCCGGCTTATTGCCGCAATGTCGAAGCTCTCGAGGGCGTGCAGCCAGCCGATCTCAGCCCCTCGGAGATCACCGCGCGGCTTGGCGCCCCCTGGATCCCCGCCTCCGATGTCGTCGACTTCATCAAGGAGACGATGGGAACCGACATCACGATCCGGCACATGCCGGAGCTCGCCTCCTGGACGGTCGATGCCCGTATGCTGGCCTACCGCGCAGAGGGCACGTCCGAATGGGGCACGAAGCGTCGGCACGCCGGCGAGCTGCTCGCCGATGCGCTTAACAGCCGCATCCCGCAGATCTTCGATACGGTGAAAGACGGGGACAGCGAGCGCCGGGTCCTCAATGTCGTCGATACCGAGGCGGCCAAGGAGAAGCTCACCAAGATCAAGACCGCCTTCCAGACATGGGTCTGGTCTGATCCGGATCGGACCGACCGGCTGGCGCGCGTCTACAATGACACCTTCAATAATATCGCGCCCCGATCCTTCGACGGGGACCATCTGAAACTTCCGGGCGCCTCAGGCGCCTTTGTTCTTTATGGCCATCAGAAACGGGGCATCTGGCGGATCATCTCGTCCGGCGCCACCTATCTCGCCCACGCCGTCGGCGCCGGCAAGACCATGACGATGGCGGCCGCGATCATGGAACAACGCCGCCTCGGCCTGATCTCGAAAGCCATGCTGGTCGTGCCCGGCCATTGCCTGGCGCAGGCCGCCCGCGAGTTCCTGGCGCTTTATCCGACGGCGCGGATCCTGGTCGCTGACGAGACGAATTTCACCAAAGACAAGCGCCATCGCTTCCTGTCCCGCGCCGCCACGGCCAACTGGGACGCGATCATCATCACCCATTCGGCCTTCAAGTTCATCGCGGTCCCGGCCGAGTTCGAAAAGCAGATGATCGAGGACGAACTCGCGCTCTATGAGGAGCTGCTCACTCGGGTCGAAAGCGACGACCGGGTGTCGCGCAAGCGGCTCGAGCGGCTGAAAGAAGGATTGCGCGATCGGCTGGAGGCGCTCGGCTCGGTCAAGGACGATCTCCTGACCATCTCCGAGATCGGCGTCGACCAGATCATCGTCGACGAGGCGCAGGAGTTCCGGAAACTCTCCTTCGCCACCAACATGTCGACGCTGAAAGGTGTCGATCCGAACGGCTCGCAGCGCGCCTGGGACCTCTATGTGAAGTCGCGGTTCATCGAGACGAAGAACCCCGGCCGCGCACTCGTGCTGGCGTCGGGAACACCGATCACCAATACGCTTGGCGAGATGTTCTCGGTCCAACGTTTCCTCGGATTCGAGGCTCTGAAAGAGCGGGGCCTGCACGAGTTCGACGCCTGGGCCTCGACCTTCGGCGATGTGGCTACCGAGCTCGAACTTCAGCCTTCCGGCAAATACAAGCCCGTCTCGCGCTTCGCCACCTTCGTCAATGTGCCGGAACTGATCGCCATGTTCCGCTCCTTCGCCGATGTCGTGTTGCCGGAGGATCTCAAGCAGTATGTGAAAATCCCGGCCGTCTCGACCGGCAAACGGCAGATCGTCACCGCCAAGCCGACCGACGACTTCAAGCTCTATCAGCAGGTGCTCGAGGCGCGCATCAAGGCCATCGAAATGCGCGAGGGGCCAGCGCAGCCCGGCGACGACATTCTGCTTTCCGTCATCACCGATGGCCGCCATGCGGCGATCGATCTGCGGCTGGTCGACCCTGACAATGACAACGAGCCGGTCAACAAGCTCAACAAGCTGATCGCCAATGCTTTGCGTATCTGGCGCGGCACCGGCTCCAACACCTACTTGACCCGCGAAGGCAAGCCCTTCGATCTGCCAGGCGCGGCGCAAATGATCTTCTCCGATCTTGGCACGATCAGTGTCGAAAAATCGCGTGGCTTTTCCGCTTATCGCTGGATCCGCGACGAGCTCGTCCGGCTCGGCGTTCCGGCCTCGGAAATTGCGTTCATGCAGGACTACAAGAAGACCGAGGCCAAGCACCGGCTCTTCGCCGACGTCAACGCCGGCAAGGTCCGCTTCCTGATCGGCTCGTCCGAGACTATGGGCACAGGCGTCAACGCCCAGCTTCGCCTCAAGGCGCTGCATCACCTCGATGTCCCCTGGCTGCCTTCCCAGATCGAGCAGCGCGAGGGCCGGATCGAACGGCAGGGCAATCAGCATGACGAGATCGATATCTTCGCCTACGCCACCGAAGGCTCGATGGACGCGCAGATGTGGCAGAACAACGAGCGCAAGGCCCGTTTCATCGCCGCGGCGCTGTCCGGCGACACATCCGTGCGCCGGCTTGAAGACCTGGGCGAGGGCCAAGCCAACCAGTTCGCCATGGCCAAGGCCATAGCATCCGGCGATCAGCGCTTGATGCAGAAGGCCGGCCTCGAGGCCGATATCGCCCGGCTCGAACGCTTGCGCGCGGCGCATCGCGACGATCTCTTTGCCGTCCGCCGGCAGATCCGCAACGCCGAACGCGATATCGAGCACGACACGCGCCGGATCGCGGAGATCGGCGAAGACATCAAGCGCCGGTTTCCAACCGCCGGCGATGCTTTCGCCATGACAATTGCCGGAAAAACCTTCTCCGAGCGCAAGCCCGCGGGCCGCGCCCTGATGAAGGAAATCATGACCCTCGTGCATCTCCGGCAGGAGGACGAGACAACCATTGCCAAGATTGGCGGCTTCGATCTGATCTTCTCCGGCCAGCGCTTCGGCAACGACGAATTCCAATATGATGTCGTGCTCGCAAGAACCGGCGCGGAGACCGACATCGATCTCGCCCTGACCGTCACCCCGCTCGGCGCCGTCTCGCGCGTCGAGCATGTGCTGGCCGGGTTCGAGGACGAGAGGTCGCAATATCGGCTCCGGCTCGACGACGCAAAGCGCCGGCTCGCCTCCTACCAATCGCGCCAGGGCGGGGAATTCGGTTTCGAGGAGGAGCTTGCCGACAAACGCCGGCAGCTCGATGTCATCGAGGCAGATCTGGCGGACGAGGTCCTGAAGGAGGGAAAGAAGGCCATGGAGGTGGCCTGAGGAAGGAAAGAGCGGGAGGGGGACCGGTCGCCGATCGGACGGGTCCGGTGGTGCTGTCGCTCAACCGCCGCCTGTGCCATCCCGGCCCGTCGTCCTTCGCAGGGCTTGTGAGCCCCGCTTGTCCGGCCGGGCAGGGACGCTCGGCCGCAGTTGCACCGGCCCGCCCGCTCCGCGGTCCCGGGGATGTCTTCGAGAAGAAGACGAGAAAGGAAGCCGGCGCGGTGCCGGATCCTCAATCCCCGAACAGGAGCTTCCCATGCATATCATCAAGATCGACCCGCGCGCGCTCAAGGACAATCCCGACGACGCCCGCAAGTCCAAATCCACGCCGCAGGGCGATGCACTACTGGCCGCGACCATCAAGGCCGTCGGCATCATCCAGCCGCCTGTCGTCTCCCCCGAAGCCGATGGCGGCAACGGCTTTGTCATCCAGGCCGGCCATCGCCGCACCAGGGGCGCGATCGCTGCGGAGCTCGAGGAGATCGAGGTCATCGTGACCGATTCCGCCGAGGATGGCGGCGCCATGCGCTCCATGGTCGAGAACATCGCCCGCGAACCGCTCAACCCGGTCGACCAGTGGCGCGCGATCGAACGGCTGGTCGCGCTCGGCTGGACGGAAGAGGGGATCGCGGCGGCGCTGTCGCTTTCGGTTCGCCAGATCAAGAAGCTCCGGCTCCTCGCCAATGTGCTTCCGGCCATGCTCGACCAGATGGCCAAGGGAGACATGCCGGACGAGCGGCAGCTCCGGACCATTGCCGCCGCCTCGATTGCCGAGCAGAAGGAGGTCTGGAAGGCCCACAAGCCCAAGAAGAACGAGACCACGACCTGGTGGTCGGTCGCCAACGGCCTCTCGAAGACCCGCATGTATGCGCGCGACGCCAGCTTCGACGACGAGCTGGCGCAGGCCTACGGCATCGCCTGGGTCGAGGACCTCTTCGCTCCGGCTGATGAGGACAGCCGCTACACCACCGATGTCGAGGCGTTCCTTGGCGCCCAGCAGGAGTGGATGACCAACAACCTGCCCAAGAACGGCCTGATCACCGAGTCCAACAATTGGGGCCAGCCGGAACTGCCGAAGAAGGCCGAACGCGTCTACGGCAAGCCAAAGAAGTCCGACCATACGGCGATGTATCTCGACCGTGAGGGCAAGGTGCAATCCGTCGTGTACCGGATGCCCGAGCCGAAAACGTCGAAAGGAAAGCCGGGGGAGGGCGGTGCCGTTGCGCCGGCCCAGCGTCCCGATGTCACCCAGAAGGGTCAGGACATGATCGGCGACTTCCGGACCGATGCGCTCCATGAAGCCCTCGGCCGCGCCCCGATCGAGGACGACACGCTGATGGCGCTGCTCGTCATCGCCTTTGCCGGTCAAAACGTCCGCGTCGACACCGGCTCTGGCAATACGGGTTCGTTCCGCAGCCAGATCGCACCCCATGCCGCGACTCTCGTGGACGAAACCGGCAATCTCACTTTCGACCAGGACACGCTCCGCGTCGCGGTCCGCTCGGTGCTGATCGAGGTTCTGTCGTGCCGCCGCAACATGTCGAACAGCGGCATCGTCTCGCGGATCGCCGGCACCGTCGTCGGGGCAGACAGCTTTTTGCCCAATATGGGGACGGAGGACTTCCTCCTGTGCCTGTCCCGGCAGGCGCTCGAAGCGGCATGCGCGAAGACCTCGGTGCTGCCGCGCAACAAGGTCCGCGACACCCGCGCCGCGCTCGTCGAGCATTTCCAGGAGGAACGCTTCGTTCACTCGTCCGCGCTGTTCGCGCCCGACGCCAACAAACTCGCCGACTGGAAGGCCCACAATGAGCTCTCCGACAACGAAGATGGCGGGGATGACGACGGCTCCGTCGACGAGGCGGATGAGGGCGACATCGACCCGGATGCCGTCTCCGAAGGTTTCCGCGAAGCCGCCGAATAGCGGTCTTCTTCCTTCCGAACGCATTTCACGCCGCCGGCACAGTCCGGCGGCGCTTTCGTTTCCACGCAACAGAACAGGAGGCATCATGTCCGCCAAGCTCATCTTCGACCATGCGCCGATCGGCGCGATCATCGCCTATTCGGACGGCACGCCGCGACCGCCCGATCGTCACCGCAGGAAATTTGCCGACTGGAAAAACCGCAACGGGGCCGGGTGGCTGATTTGCAAGCGTTCCGCCGTCGAGCGCGGCGCCCATACGATCCCCGCATCTTCCACTCTGCATGAGGGCGATTACGGGTCCAACGGCACGATCGTCATGCGCGTTCACAAGACCTTCGACTTAAACTCACCACGGGACTTCATGGTGCGCGAGTTGCCTGAACCCGGCTCGGTCCTCGTCATGAGCCGGCCGGGTGACCTCGGGGAGCTCGTCCATCTCGCCGCAAACCGCATCGCCGCCGAAGACTGGCTCACCCGGCACGGCTATCCCGAAGCCGAACTGCAGGATGTCACTTCGCCGGCACCCGATGCAGGGAGGGCGGCGTGAGTGTCCCTGGTAGAATAACCCTGCTCTCCCGGATGGAAGCAGCGCACCGGCACACGAGGGCGCATCTTGAACGGATCGAACGGCAGATTTCGGCCAGGGCGGAACGCATGACCACGACAGACAGGACGAAGGCAAGGTCGCGGACGCGCGGGGGATCCCGATGGACCCGGGGCGATGAGGCCACATTCCGAGCCTATGTCGATAAGCTCAGCTTCGAGCGGCGCGGAGAAATCGATGCTCTCAACCGCAAGCTCTCACGACAGGAGCGGGCAATTTTCGCCGTCAGGGCAAAGACCTTCAGCAACGGGCCGAGCTCCAAAGCGGATGTGCAAGCCGCATTGTGACGGCAGGAGCGTGTGCGGCGGGCCACGGTCATCTCCTTCACGTTGGGCGCCGGTGGAATGCCACCCCTGCCGGCCCTCCCTTCGGTTCTGGTCGCGGTCGTAAACCGGCGGCCGGAGCCTTCAAGGCCGCTGACGCGCCGCGCTGCGGCCGCACGCACCATCCTCGCTAAACCGGCCCCGCGGGACTGCGCAAGGGCTTGATAAGCCCTGCTGGCCCGCAGGACAGGTTCGCTCGTCCCGGTCCGCGCGGACCCTGAAGCCCCCGTCTTTCCGCCGGTTTCTTTTGCCCGCGCCCGAAGGGAGGGCCGGCAGGGGTCGGCTCGAGCCTTCGGTCAAATCGTGAAGGAAAGGACCTCACATGACCAGCAACGCTCGTCCCTCCCGTCAATCCGGCAAGATCGTCCAGCTCCGCAAGGGCGCTTCCCTCGAAATGGTCCGGCTCGCCTGCCCCGACAGCGCCCAGGCCTCGCTCATCTCCGAAAGCTTCGGCCTTCCCGTCATCGACAGCGACGGCATCCGCGATCTCCACCGCAAGATCATCGTCGAGACGGCCGAATCCCTGAACGAAGGCCTCGGCGACCGCGCCATGCAGATCCACCTGCAGCGCATCGTCGGCTCCTATGTCGGCTCCGCTCATGGGGCCGGCCAGTTCTACTCCCGCGCGGTCTCAGAAGCTCGGGACGCGACCGCGAAGTCGGCCAACGATACCCGCGACGAGGATCTCGACGGTCCTGTCGGGTTCGACAGCAATGCCCAACGCAAGCGAGAGTTCGCGGCCGATATGGGCATCCAGGCGCATGCGCTCCGCTGCGCGGCCGAGGGCGTCGTCACCGCATACGAAGAGGTTGTCGGCGAAGCCTGGAAGCCTTTCCAGAGGCAAGTCGAAAATCCTGGCCAGACCGTCGACCGCAAGGCGGCCGAACTGCAGATGGCGGCACTTGGCTGAGCCGCTCGGGCGGAGCTTCGGCTCCGCCCCAAATTCGGTCACTTGTGACACGCCCCGAAAAGGCAACCGTTACATCCACGTGCCCAGCGGAAAAAGTGCAGCCGTTAAGTCATTGATTATCAATTAAATAATAACACGCTCGTTCAAATTGAAAAAGAAGGCCCGATTCTGTAGTGTCTGTTATAAATAGCGCAGCGTTACACATGGCCAGAACCCTTCCCGATGTTGTTGATCTTCTGCAGGAGAACGGACCGCTCCTGAGCAGTGACGTGTCCCGGATGTACCGCGAAATGGGCTTGTCGGATTCCGCGGCAAGGCAAAGGACCAACCGTCGTTCTGATGAGGTCAAACAGCTATATGGGCTGCCCTTTCCGCGTGGCGCCCGGTTCCTTTATCTCGAGGGTGAATTCGGTGATGCGCGTTTCTACAGCGCATTGATTGTCAGGCTCCAGGAAACCGGATCCGCCTATGGCGCAGCCCTCAGCGGGCTGTTTGCTCGCAATGGTATCTGCCTCGCCAAAGACTGGCCGATCGTCAGTTCTGCTCCCGAAAAACAGAAAGGGCACTTATCCCACGGCAGGATTCTGGATGGCCTGAAACAGGCGAAGCTCGTGCAGGAAGTGGATATCACGGGCATTGGGCTTTGCCTGGCCCTCAGCGATCGAATCGTGTCCTGGAACAGCGCGCATTTCAGAGCGCGCCTGACGATTGAGCATGTCCTGCGGGCGGCTGTTCGAGACTGGGCCATACGCTTGGGGTGGTCTTCCAAGGGGGCAATTCAAATCGCGGAAGACGACACCTTGCCCAAGTTCTCGACGATGAACTTCGACCTGGTGGGGCCGTGTTACCTCAATGCATTGATTACGCGGTCGAAGGGCACGGTCAAGCCAGGTTTCTTCGTCTGCGATGTGGTTTTCAGCGGTACACTTCAAGTCGAACACGTCGCCGGCTTCGTCAAGAAGATCGGCAATCTGAAAGCGCTACGGAACCTCGGTCGGTTCCAGCCAATGATACTGGCCGATGCTTTTACCGAAGACGCTCTGATGGTTTTGAGAGCGCAGGGGATTGTGGCGGCCACACCGGAGAGCCTCTTCGGCCGTCAGGTTGCTGCCGCGCTCGCGGAGTTGCTCCGCGTCCTGCAGAAATCGGCGGAAATCGCGATTGGTAACCCCGAGAAAATCGAGGAACTCTTCGATCAGCTTAGCGGCCTCGAGGGGAACCTCCGGGGTGCGCTTTTTGAGATGATCGTCGGTCACCTTGTGCGTATGACCCAACCCGGTTCCATCGATGTCGGCGTCTTGGTGACGGATTTCGTGACGAGATGCAAAGCCGATATCGATGTGCGCAATGTCTCGGAAACAGAATTGGTCTGTTACGAATGCAAGGGGCATGGGCCGGATGTCCGGGTCACACTTGAGGAGGTCAAATACTGGCTGGAGAAGCAGGTCCCGATCATGCGCGCCGCCCACAATAATGAGCAGCGGTTTCACAATCTGACGGAACGGTTCGAGTTCTGGACCACGGGGCAGTTCGATCCCGAAGTGATCGCATATCTCGAAGACAGGCAGAAGAACATCCGCAAATACCAGATCGCCTGGCAGGGACCCGATGAGGTTCTCACCGTGGCGGCCAAGCTGAAGAACAAAACGATGCATCGTCTTTTGAAGAGGTTCTATCGCCAAGACCCATTGGCTTAGGGGAGGGCTCCGTGCCGCGCCGGACCCGCGCGTGAAATTGAGATGGCTGAACCGAAACGGCTAAGAGATGGCAAGCGCTTCCAGGAGCGCGTCTGCAACGCCTTTGGCGTTCCGCAGCCCAGCGAATATGCCGCCGTTTTCGAGCACGGGATCTCTCACAAGCAGCGCTTCGGAAGGATCGACATCTTCCTCCATGACGACGCGGATTTTGTCGCGGTCTTCGAGATCAAGGCGACAGATTGGGATCGCATCAAGCCACGAAACGTCACCAAGAACCTCTGGTCGCACCAGCTGCTTCGCTACATCGACAAGTTCGTTGAAAGCGATAATCTCAGCGTCACCCCGGGCATCATCTACCCCTCGGCTCCCAAGAGCCAGGATCTGCGCAACAGAATCGAGACATACCTGTTGAGCTATGGCGTTCCTGCCTATTGGTTCGACAAACTTGATCTCGAATAGTCCGGTCGCCGCGAGGTTCATGGTGGTGACGGCCTGCGCTGTCGAATTGTCCTGACGTTGATGCGGACGAGCCAGGGGCCGCAGAGCCGATCGGGCCGCAGCAGAGAAGATTGTACAGGATCTGCTCTTGGCTTTCGAACCGACCGCACAGGGCCGGGACTCTATCTCGGACGCAGCCTAATCCCGCTCTTTGAGGGATGGCATTCCTGGTGCGGCGCGGACTTCCACGATCAACCCGTAAAGGGTCCGCTCGCAAGCGGCGGCCGCTTGGCTTTGGCCTGCGCGGTGATCGCGTCCGCTAAGCCGCACACTGACGGAGCCATCAAGAGCGGGATTGGCCCGCTCCAACGATGGAGCCCTCAGATGCAGCACGATCTTTCCCTCGCCCAGAAACACGCCTGGAACCTCGCCCGGACCCTCATGACCCCGATCGTCCTCTTCAAGTCCGACGACGAGTACGGCGTCCTCCCCGCCGACGAAGTCGAAGACGCAGAGATCGTCATCCTCTTCGAATACGACCCCTATACCGGCGGTCACTCGGTCCACTGACCGATCAACCCCCTTATCCCCTGACGGCGGCGCCTGGCGCCGCCTTTCCGCTACTCGGAGGCGCCGACCGAGGTCCGTCCCGAGCGAGGTCCGGGCGGAGCCGGCAGCAGCGGCAACGGCTTCGCCGTCCTCCTCTTCGTTCCGGCCCTTCGCCACCCCGCTGCGCAACGCGCATCGGGGACCTGGCTCGGGTGCCGCTCCGGCCTTCAGCCCCGCCGTGATCGGACCTCGTGACGGACCGCGATCGGCGCGGTCCTGAAAATCAGGAGGTCTGAAAATGAAAAGGAAAGAGAAGAGCCCGCGCATCGATATATATGCGCGGATCACCGAGACGATCGTCGCCGATCTGGAAAACGGCGTGCGCCCCTGGATGAAACCCTGGAGCGCGAGCGGGCTCGAAGGCCGGATCACGCGGCCCCTCCGGCACACGGGCGAGCCCTATACCGGCATCAACGTGCTGCTCCTCTGGTCGGAGAGCATCGCCCGAGGCTTCGAGGCGCCGCTCTGGATGACCTACCGGCAGGCAAGCCAGATCGGAGCACAGGTCCGCAAGGGCGAAACCGGTGCGACCGTCGTCTATGCCAGCCGCTTTACCAAGACCGAAACCGATGCACGTGGCGATGAGGTCGAGCGGGACATCCCTTTTCTCAAGACGTACACCGTTTTCAATTGCGATCAGATCGATGGGCTGCCGGATCACTATTATCACCGGCCGGACCGGATCATCGACCCGGTGTCACGGATCGAGCATGCCGACCGGTTCTTCGAAAACACCGGTGCGGTGATCCGCCATGGCGGGTCGAAGGCCTTCTTCGCGTCCGCGAGCGATCACATCCAGATGCCGCCATTCGAGAGCTTCCGGGATGCGGAATCGTACGTCGCCGTTCTCAGCCATGAGGCCACCCACTGGACGGCGCCAGCCCACCGCGTCGGACGCGATCTTTCCCGCTATCACAAGGATCGCTCCGAACGGGCTCGCGAAGAACTCATTGCAGAGCTCGGGAGCTGCTTCCTGTGCGCCGATCTCGGCATCGTGCCGGAGCTCGAACCCCGGCCCGATCATGCGAGCTACCTGCACTCGTGGTTGCGCGTGCTCAAGGATGACAAGCGGGCGATCTTTCAGGCGGCGGCGCACGCGCAGCGCGCGGTGACTTATCTCCACGGTCTTCAGCCTGCCGAGGTGGTCGAAGAGCGGGAGGCGGCCTGATGCTCGGCCTCCCGAATACGACCGCGGAAGGGCGATGTGCGGCGCTTGATGTTAGGCCACTTCGGCGGCGAGTTTCCGTCATCATCAATCAAGACGATGGCCCGGAACGACAGAGTATCTGCGGTGCCTGCCTATTTTCAACACGAGGGGTCAGAGAAGGCCCCCGGCATTAGCCGTGCTGCTGTCAGCGGAAAATCACATTCGGACCGATGCCTGCTCTCACTTTTCCGGTCGCGCCATTGGACCCCGGAGATAGGCAGACGACTGGCCAATAGTGCCTGGGTTCGCGATCCGGCAATCACTCTGCCTTGAACCGTGCCGAGATCGATCTGTCGATTGTGCGCCTGTAACGGGTGGCAGGCAGCATGTCCGCCACGTTCTGGCCTATTCCTTTTTCCGTCGTATCTCACGGAGCTCGCCCAACGCGGTCTCGATTTGGCATGTCTGACCGGCAAGCGGCTTCGCCTCGCCCGGCTTGTCGCAACGGCGGGCCGGAACTTTCTTCCCCTGCCGGCTGCGCCGTCATTCCTCGCGGAGCAAGAAAGCCCCGTCCCGCCGTCCTCCATTTCATTCCGGCCTTTCAGGTGCGCGCCGATCGTTACCGGTCTCTTCGACAGCCATCGAGGCCGCGATGGGCGCGGCCCGAAACACCGAAAAGGAATAGGACAATGGCAAACATCGGCACTTTCACCACCACCAAGAACGGCTTCACCGGTCAGATCAACACCCTCGCACTCAACATCAAGGCCCGCTTCGAGCGCGTCGAGAACCCCTCCGACAATGGCCCGCAGTTCCGCATCTTCTCCGGCAACGTCGAACTGGGCGCCGGGTGGCAGAAGCAGGCCAAGGAGACCGAACGCGACTACCTCTCGGTCAAACTGGACGACCCGAGCTTCGCGGCTCCGATCTACGCCACACTGGTCGAGGTTGAAGGCCAAGACGGCATGCAGCTGATCTGGTCGCGCCCGAACAGCAAGCGCGACTGATCACCCCGGAAGACAAGGGCCTCGCCGCAAGGCGGGGCCTTTTCCATGTTCACGCTGATCGATCGCACCTAGCGATGCCATTTGACGAGAAACGCATCACAATAACCGCGGCGGCGCTTGCGGCGCTCCAGCCGGTCAAATGCCAGATCGGCATCATCGGCCGTGTCGAATGTCTCCATCATGGTTTGACCGCGCGTGCCAATCCTCCCCCAATCGCGAATTAGAGAGGCGCCCCCGAACAGCGTTGGCTGTATCGAAAGGCTGTAGAACCGCTGCATATTCTGTGCAGGGTCCACGCGCCTGAGGTGAACGGGATCGGAATTGCTCATGGCCCAGAGTCTCGCTTCCTGTGGAAGCGACGTCCAACGAATTTCTTGAATCGTTGGCCACAGATCGATTCATGAAATTGATGACTGAACAAAGCCTGGGACGGACGTCTATGGAGCTCAGCTGAGTTCCTGGGCCAGTCCGATGAGCAGCCCTTCAGGCCCTCGGACGTAGCAGAGCCTATACGCGCCCTGATAATCAACGATGTCGCCGACAAGTACGGCACCGTGCTTGCTGAGTCTTCCAAGCGTTTCGCGAAGGTCGTCCACCGTGAACATCGCGCGGAGGTAGCCCAGGGCGTTGACTGGCGCGTTGCGGTGATCCGCGACCACGGTCGGCCTAAGAAAGCGCGAGAGTTCGAGGCGGTTATGGCTGTCGGGCGTCCGCATCATGGCGATCTCGACATGTTGGTCGCCGAGACCGGTGACTTGTCCGGCCCACTCACCCTCGATCATGGCTCGTCCTTCGAGTTCGAGACCGAGCTCGACAAAGAAAGCGATCGACCTATCGAGGTCCTCGACGACGATGCCGACATTGTCCATTCGTTTGAGTGCCATGTCATCAATCTACAAGGAGTGGTTCCGCTCAACAAGCGAGCAGCTTCCTTCCGCGTGCCGCAATGGCCTCATCTGCAGATGACGGACCCGCCCGCAAGGCCGGCTCGCGGTCACGAAGGCGATTTCGTCTTTTCATGAAACCGGTTCTTAGCCACGACCGATTTCATGTCATCGCGGCGAAACCAGATGGCCCGCCCGCAGCGAAGCGGCGGGTTGCCCGCCGTGAACACGATCTGCTCGTCGCCGCGCATGCGCAACACTTCTTCTGGCAGGATCAGCGGCCGCGCCGCCAGCTGCTTGGAACGTGTTCGCGAAGATCCCGACATCTGCGATGTTCGGCTGAGCTGATCGACCTCGACCGTGGTGTTGCCACATCGCCGCGAGATGTATTCGGCAGTTTCCGGATCGTTGATCGCCGCGAAGGACACCCACGACGCGCTCTCAAACCATTTCGATGTGGCGTCGCGGCCGCCATAGGTCTCCCGCATCTGGCCGATCGACTGGAAGAGAAGAAGCAGGCTGATGCCATACTTGCGACCTGCGTCCCGCGCGGTTTCCAGAATGCGCAGATAGCCGAGCCGCGCCACCTCATCGAGCAGGAATAACGTCCGCCCCTTCGTTTCGCCATTCCGATTATAGATCGCGTTTAGCAGCCCGCCGATGATCGTTCGGGCAAGGCCCGGATGGGCCTCAAGAGTCTTGAGGTCGAGATTGACGAAGATATCCGTCTTGCCGTCCGCGAGATCGTCCGTCGACAAGCTCGATCCGGACACCAGCGCCGCATAGTTCGGGTAGCTCAGCCAGTGGGTTTCCTTGATCGCGTTTGCATAGACACCGGAGAAGGTTTCCGGCGTCATGTTGACGAAGGCGGCCACGTTCTCCCGTACGAAATCGGATTCCGAATTGTCGTGAATTGACTGCAGGCGCTCGCGCAGTTTCGGTTCTGGTTCGGACAAGTTCATGCGCACTTGGCGCAGCGTCTGGTTTTCCTTTGCCGTATGCCCGGAGAGGCAGACATCGGCGATCAGCGCGGTGATGAGCTGAAGGGCGGAGGCGCGGAAAAAATCGTCGCGCATCGACGTCTGTCTGCCGATATCGGTAACGACCCAGCTCGCCACGGCGACGACATCCTCTTCCTTCGTCCCGCCATAACGGCCAATCCAGTCGAGCACATTGAAGCCGACCGAAGCATCCTTTGGACTGAGCACGAAGACCTCGCGGCCCGCCTTGCGCCGGTGGTCGATGACCATGGGTGCGACTTCGTTGGATGGGTCAAGCGCCACCAGCCCGCCGCCCCATTTGAGCGCTGTGGGGATCGTGACGGACGTCGTCTTGAAACCGCCCGACCCGGCGAAGACAAGGCCGTGGGTCGATCCGAAAGATGCATCGAAGCACAAGAGCGGCGACTTCCCGCCAGCACCCCAGGACTGTTTGTCATCAGCGCGAAAGGTGTGGCTCGCAACGCTGTCCTTGTCGACCCGATAGGCCTCGCCCACAACGATCCCGCCATTTTCTCCGAACAACCGTTTCGCCTCGCCGAGTGACATCCAGTCCGCCGATCCGTGGATGGCGCGCTTGCCAGTCAGGCGACGGGGCTTCATGCTTGCGAAAGCGGCATCGCCGCGCAGCGCGACGCGCAGGGCGAACATGCCGGCGATGAAGCACACCATTGCGCCGATGCCGGTCGAAGGATCGGCGTATTCGATCAACCGGTGTCCATCGGGGACCGCGTCCGCGAAGCCGCTGAGGCGCGAAAACTCGCGCATTCCCGCGATGCCGATCACGCCGACCGCGCCCACAAGGACACCAAGGCCGGCGGATTTGATCGCCATGGCGCCACGCGCGGCGAAGAGAACGAGCACCCCAAGAGCTGCGGCGGAGACGTAGGGCAGGGCGATGCCGATCTGCCCCAGCGTCCGTTGCGCCTCAGGCGAATTGCCGAACTGCGCCAACCAGGTTTCGGAGCCGGTTAGTCCAAGACACACGGCCATCATCAGGCCGACGGGAGCGATCACGAGGAGGAGCTTATTCAGCGTCATCTGAAAACGCCTCCGCTCCGATTGCTGTCAGTCGTTCGCGCTCCGCTTCGTCCGCCCTGATCCGGCTGGCGCCGTCGATCAGCAGTCCGAGCAGAAGGGCACGCCTTTCGTAGCGCAGGCCCGCCTTGGCGATCAGACCGCCAAGCCGGATTTTCTCGCGGGTGTCTTTCCTGCGCGCGTCGGACTGGCTTGCCTGTCGCATGCGCTCAAGCCTCGTTATTCGCGCCCGAAGACGCGCCAACCGGGTTTTGCGTGAGGGGAGATTTCCGGGAGTCGCTGCCGCCGCTACGAAACCGTTTCGCCAAATCCTCGAAGGCTTCGACGAGCTTGGCGTCGTCGATCTCGATCTCTCCGAGACCGGCCTTCAGTGCGAGCCGGCCGATGCGTTCGGCCTCGCGTGCTTCTGCGGCCTTGAGCTGCTCTTGTAGTCTGGCGATGTCTTCCTTGATCTTCGATGAGGACTTTTTCATTCCGTGTGCTCCCGGTTCTCGCGAATGGCTGAAAGCCATGAGCAGAATCACCCGGGTGCGCGTTCAGCGCATCCCGGCAGAAATGCCGGGTCGAGAGACCCGTCTCTTTGAGAGATCATCTCAGCGTTCCGAAGGAATGCGTCCAAGGGCGCAGTAATACGTCGCGAACCGCGACGTGCTGCCGGCGGCCCCTGATGGGGTAGGCCGCCGTCCTCTCGGAACAAGGTTGGACTTGTTTCTCAGGAGCTTTATGGCCCGTGGCGATCACGCATTTCACACCTCAGCTCATTTCGCGCGGTAATGGCCGCAGCGCGGTGCTGTCCGCTGCCTATCGCCATTGCGCGAAGATGAGCCACGAGGCGGAAGCGCGGACGGTCGACTATTCCAACAAGAATAACCTCGCCCATGAGGAGTTCTTGCTGCCGGCCGATGCCCCGAAATGGGCCCGCGACATGATCGCGGACCACTCCGTGGCGGGCGCAGCCGAGGCCTTCTGGAACGCAGTCGAAGCCTTCGAGAAACGCAGCGACGCGCAGCTCGCCAAGGAGTTCATCATCGCCCTGCCGGTCGAGCTCAGCCGCGACCAGAACATCGCTTTGGTTCGGCAGTTCGTATCCGAGCAAGTTCTAGCTCGTGGACAGGTTGCAGATTGGGTCCTCCACCACGATCCGGGCAATCCCCACATTCACCTGATGACCACGCTGCGCCCGCTGACCGAGGACGGGTTCGGGTCCAAGAAGGTCGCGGTGATGGGGCCGGACGGTCAACCAGTTCGGATGAAAACCGGCAAAATCCAGTACAAGCTCTGGTCCGGTGAGAAGCCGGAATTCCTCGAGCAACGGCAAAGATGGCTCGATCTCCAGAACCACCATCTGGCACTTGCCGGGTTGGAAATCCGTGTCGATGGCCGGTCCTACGCCGAGCGCGGCATCGACATCGAGCCGACCACCCATATTGGCGTTGCGGCCAAGGCGTTGCAGCGCAAGGCTGAGACCAAGGCGGGGGCCATTGATCTCGAACGGCTCGCCCTTCATGAAGCGCAACGGCAAAAGAACGCCGCGCGCATCGAGGTCCGGCCCGAGCTGGTGCTCGACATTCTCACCTCCGAGAAGAGCGTCTTCGATCAGCGCGACATCGCCAAGGTCCTGCATCGCTATATCGACGATCCCGAAAGCTTCCAGCGTCTCCTGGCGCGGATCGCGGAAAGCCCGGAATGCCTGAAGCTCGCCGATGAGACCATCGACTTCGCGACAGGCGCGCGTGTCCCGGCGCGGCTGACCACACGGGCGATGATCCGGCTCGAGGCCGAAATGGTCAGCCGCGCGGACTGGCTTTCGGGAAAGAGCGGGTTTGCGGTCCGAGGGAAGGTTCTGGAAGCCGTCTTTGGCCGGCATGAGCGGTTGTCGGAGGAGCAGCGGACGGCCATCGAGCATGTGGCGGGCGCCGAGCGGATCGCAACCGTCGTCGGCCGGGCAGGGGCCGGCAAGACCACGATGATGAAGGCCGCCCGCGAAGCTTGGGAGCTGGCCGGCTACAAAGTCGTCGGCGGTGCGCTTGCGGGCAAGGCGGCCGAGGGTCTGGAGAAAGAGGCGGGTATTCCCTCGCGCACGCTCGCCTCCTGGGAGCTCGGCTGGCAACAGGGCCGCCGGGGTCTCGATGACAAGACCGTCTTCGTTCTCGACGAGGCGGGCATGGTCTCATCCCGCCAGATGGCGACCTTCGTGGAAGCGGTCACCAGATCCGGCGCCAAACTGATCCTTGTCGGTGACGCCGAGCAGCTCCAGCCGATCGAAGCGGGTGCTGCCTTCCGCGCGATCGTCGAGCGCACCGGCTATGCAGAACTCGAAACCATCTACCGTCAAAATGAACCATGGATGCGGGCGGCATCCCTCGATCTGGCCCGCGGCCGCGTCAAGGAAGCGCTCTCCTCCTATCGCGCCAAGGGTAAGCTGATCGCGCAGACGCTGAAGGCCGATGCGATCGAAACCCTCATCGCCGACTGGAACCGGGACTACGATCCGGAGAAGTCGGCCTTGATCCTCGCGCATCTGCGCCGCGATGTGCGCCAGCTCAACACGATGGCGCGCGAGAAGCTCGTCGAGCGCGGCATCATTGAAGAGGGGTATGCCTTTCGGACGGAGGACGGACCCAGACAGTTCTCCTCCGGCGATCAGATTGTTTTCCTGAAAAACGAGGGTTCGCTTGGCGTCAAGAACGGCATGATTGGCAAGGTCGTGGAAGCGGCGCCCGGCCGTATCGTCGCGATGATCGGAAACGGGGAGGGCGCAACCCGCGTCACTGTCGACCAGCGCTTCTATCGCAACCTCGATCACGGTTATGCCACGACCATCCACAAGTCGCAGGGCGCGACAGTCGACCGTGTGAAAGTGCTCGCGTCACTCTCGCTCGACCGGCATCTGACCTATGTCGCCATGACCCGGCATCGGGAAGACATGGCGCTCTATTATGGCAGCCGGTCTTTCCACCTCGCCGGCGGGCTCGAGAAGCTCCTCTCCCGCAAGAACGCCAAGGAAGTCACGCTCGATTACGCGGGCGGCCGCTTCTATGCGCAGGCACTCCGCTTCGCCAACAATCGCGGTCTGCACCTCGTGCGTGTCGCGCGAACGCTCATGCACGACCGAGTCCAGTGGACGATCCGGCAGAAACAGAAACTGGTCGATCTCGGTTCACGCCTCCGTGCTGCCGGCGCGCGCCTGGGGCTTGCCCATCGACCGCTTCAACAACTCCCGCAATCAATCAGAAGGGCCGAACCCATGGTCAAGGGCATTTCGAATTTCACGATGTCGGTCACCGACGCAACGGACGAAAAGCTGCAATCCGATCCGGCCCTGCAAAAGCAATGGGACAACTTCTCCGACCGCATTCGTCTCGTCTATGAGGATCCTGAATCCGCCTTCAAGGCCATGCGCATGGAGGCGGTTGTCGAAGATCCGAACGTCGCCCGTCTGCGTCTTGGCGAGATCGAACGGAGTGCGGCCAGCTTCGGCGCGCTCAAGGGTCGAGAGGGCTTGCTGGCGAGCCGCGCGGACCGGGAGGACCGGCGCGTGGCGGAAGTCAACGTGCCGGCACTGCGCAAGGACCTCGAACGCTATCTCGATATGAGGGAGAGGGCGACGGCCAAGTACAGGCTGGAAGAGGAAGGACATCGCAAACGCACCTCGATCGACATCCCGTCCCTGTCGCCCGCGGCGGCGCGCGCAATGGAAAAGGTCCGCGACGCCATCGATCGCAACGATCTGCCCGCCGCGCTCGGCTTTGCGTTGACCGACCGCATGGTGAAAGCCGAACTCGACACCTTCAACAAGGCTGTTTCCGAGCGTTTCGGCGAGCGCACATTGCTCGGCAATGCGGCCAAGACGCCGGCGGGCGCGACCTTTGACAAGGCGGCGCAAGGCATGTCGCCCGGTGACCGGGAAAAACTCAGCACCGCTTGGCCGACCATGCGAGCCGGCCAGCAACTTGCCGCCCATGAGCGCACACAGCAGGCACTGAAACAGTCCGAGGCGATGTGGCAAGCGCAGACCAAGAGCCAGAGGCTGAAACAGTGAGCCGACGGCGCCGGATCGTCATCATTGCCGCTCTCGCATGCGTTCCTCTCGCGCTGTTCGGAATGGGATATGGGGCGGACTTTCGGTTCAATCTGACGCCGAGCTATCCGCTCGGGCTTTGGCGGATCAAAACGCTGAACCGCGATGTCCGGGTCGGGGATCGGGTGTTTATTTGCCCGCCGGTGACCGAGACGTTTCGTCAGGCACGTGAGCGCGGATATGTGCGCCGCGGTCTCTGCCCCGGCTTGCTCAGCCCGCTGATCAAGACTGTAGTGGCGCTGCCCGGGCAGTCGGTTGAGATCGGCGCATACGTCGCGATCAACGGTCTCGCGTTGCCGCTATCCGCAGTCCAACCGCGTGACGGATCGGGCCAGGAACTGACCCCCTATCCCGGCGGCGTCGTGCCCTCATACACGCTGTTTCTCTTTTCGACATTCAGAGGCTCTTATGACTCGCGCTACTTTGGGCCTATACCGGCCGCCGGCGTTCTCGGGTTGGCGAAACCCGTTTTCACCTTCACGCCGTAGCATGTTCACTGCGGCAACGTTCCTCGCCGCTGCCACCGCGGTCGGTGCATTCGGATGGAGCGGCGAAGTGTTTCTCCTCCCGCTAGCGTGCCTCTTTCCCGCACTCTGGGCATTCGCCCCCACGCGGCTGGTCGCAGGCCTGGTCTCGATGGCCTATTTCATGGCGGCTTCCCGCGGTCTGCCGGTCGGCGTGTCGATATTCTATGCGAGCGATATCGGGGTCGGGCTCGGTCTTTGGATCGCGGCGTCGCTGATGTTCGTGTTGGTGCATACTGTCCTTTGGTCGCCGAAGCCCGGGTGGCATCGGCCGCTGCGATATCTGGCAGCGTGGGCGCTGATGAGCGTGCCTCCATTCGGCGTCGTCGGGTGGGCCAGTCCGATCACCGCGGCTGGAGTGCTCTTCCCCGGTTGGGGCTGGGCAGGACTGGTGGCCACGGCCGCAGGTCTCTCGGCGATGACCACGCGGGCCTGGCCGCTGGCCGGTGTCGCAATGGGCGTGGCCTTTGCGCATTCCGGATTCACATGGACCAATCCCGAACCGCCGGAAGGATGGGTCGGAATTGATACGACCTTCGACTACCAAGTCGCCGGAAACCATGCCGATTATGCGCAACATATGGCGACGATCGCACTTGTCAGACGCGCTGTGGAGACTGGTGCCAGCACAGTTGTTCTGCCCGAGAGCGCGCTCGGGATCTGGACGCCGACCACCGAGCGCCTCTGGACCCGAAACCTCGCCGACCTCGATGCCATCGTCGCCGGCGGCGCCGTCGTCGTCAACGAAAGCGGCTACGACAATGTCATGATCGAGCTGACAGGCGAGGGGGCGAGGGTCCTCTACAGGGAGCGGATGCCGGTTCCTATTTCGATGTGGCGGCCCTGGGCGTCCGGCGGCGCATCGGCGCAATTCTTCAGGGATCCAACCGGCAGATTTGCCGGGACGTCGATCGCACCCTTGATCTGTTATGAGCAGCTCATCGTGTGGCCGATCCTTCAGTCCATGCTCTTCGGGCCGGATGTCATCGTGGCGACAGGCAATGGCTGGTGGACCGGCGACACCAACGTTGTTCCGATCCAGAGAGCGAGCGCCAAGGCATGGGCGGTGCTGTTCAATCTACCACTCGTTATCGCCTTCAACACCTGATGGGATCTATGAAATGATCGACGTTGCCCTCATTCAGCAATGCGCCGATCCTCGCCTCGAGGTGTCGGTTGTTCAGCAATTCGTGGCCGAGATGAATGCGCCGGACCACCTCACCATTCGTGTGCTCCAGGGCGACAAAATGGTGCTTGTCCCGGCGCCGAAATCGGCAGAGCAGGCGGTTGAGACCACCAGGCAGTGGGTCGGCAAGGCGAACGTCCGGGTAGGTCTAACCCAATATCCGGCGAGGCTCGGCGTCTCCGATCCATCGGAGATCGGCATGGAGCTCTCCGATACCTGCGACAACCTGCGGCTTGGTACGGAGCTGTTCGGGAAGGTCCTACGGATCGTTAGCGAGCGGCATGAGGGGAGCGAGGCCCATGTGCGCTAACTTAAGGGGTTGACATCTGGGGCCTTCGCTTTCGGGGCGGCTCGTTGAGGCGGTGCCCAACGTCCTTCAGCCGCGCCGGGAAGTTGCTGAGTGGAATGGCGCCGATGATCGCGGCTTTCAGGCTATGGAAGAGCATTTTGACGATCCGCCAGAAGGAGACGTGGCGGCGCGACCGGTCCGTCGGCTCAGGGGGGAGAGTCCAGCGTGTGCTGGACCATGTCGTCAATCATGAATGCGGCGATGAGGTTGGTGAAAATCCAGGCTCGTGCAAGCTCGGGGTCCTTGGCGCGCAATGCGTCCAGATGGAGCAGGCTCTTGAGCCGCTTGAAGGCGATTTCCACCTGCCATCGCAGGCGATAGAGCGCGCCAACGCGCTTTGCTGGATATTCGAGAGGATCGAGCGAGGTGAGAAGCAGCACATGGCCCGCCGCTTCCAGCGTTTCCGGCTTCACCGCCCGGCCTTTGCGGCGGGTTTCTTTCAGAACCCGGTCCCTGGCCGACCTGGCCTTGTCGTCAGGCAGCCGCAAGGCAATGAGGCGCGCCCGGAACGGCGTCCATGGCGACCTGCTCCATCCACGGCCGATCATGACCGTCGCCTCGCCGCTTTCGCGCTCCCCAAGATCGCGCAGGAACCCCATCGTATCAAACCGGTTCCCCTGAAGGTCCAGCCAGTGCAGGCCGCGCCAATTGACGCGAACCACATAATCGCCGACGCCTTGGGCAAGGGCGCGGATACAGTCCGGGCGGGAGCCAAAGTCGCGATCGGCAATACGGATTTCGTTGGCGAGAGGGTCAAAACGATCCAGACGCTCGGCCTCAAGGCCGTCCGTCAGTTCGAAGGCCGTGAACCGTCGCTTCTCTGGGTCGTATCCCATATGCAGCCGCCAATCTGCGGCAGTGCTGCCGGGCGCGCGGATGCTCGTTCCATCCACCAGTCGCAACATCCGCGCGCCCATGTCGCCCGTATCACCGGCACGCTCCGCCAGAACCTGTCCGGCCAGCATGCCGAACCAGTCCGCCGCACCGCGCAGACGCTTGAGAAGCGCAACGTCGGAGAGTTCCGCAACACCCTGAAGCTGCGCCCAGGCAGCCGCTTCCCGAAGCGACATGCCGCCGGGACCATAGCCAAGCCCGAGACGCAGCAGCGTCGCCGCGTCACGAACTTCTCGACGGCGAACCAGCGCCCCGGTCTCGCGAGCCGAAGTATCCAAATCCTCAGTGCTTCCAAAACGGTCGAGGAGCCTGGGCCAATCATCATCGAAAGAAAACGAGCGATTCATCCCGATGTTGAATCACTCTGATCGACGAATGCCAACCCCTTAAGTTAGCGCACATGGGAGCGAGGCTCCGGGGTTTGAGATGGCGGTGAAGGCATATTTTACCGGGTGGTTTGAGGGGGAGCAGGTCTTCTATCTGGAAGACCCGGAGCCAGCCCGTACTGGCGAAGCGATGCCGGCTCAAGGGGCCGTATCGCGAGCGGACGCGGACGCCGCGCGCGAGACCGCAGTACCAGCAGCCCCCAATCTCGCCGAAATTCGCATCGATCTTTCTGTGTTGAGTCGGCCAGCTAACAATTGAGCCGATCACGACAGCACCCAACACGGCAAAGGTTCCTAGAAGACCGCTAGGTTCGGGGTTTTGGTCCACTGCCGAGAGGCTTGTGGGGCTAGCAGGCCCAATCTCGGCTGCGGTGCCACGGAAATCGCCGGAAACACAGAATACTCGCGAGAGTGATCCAGAAGAGACCCAAACATGTCGGACATCGTCGGCTCAAGCTTCAACACCACACTTTCACACATCGCCGACGTTTCGGACCGCGAGAGCCTCGATGCCGTCATGGAGGAACTCGCCGTCGGCTACGGTCTTAGTTCCGCAGCCTATTTCGGTATTGGCTTGTCGGGCCGATCGAAGGGTAATCCGTTTCTGGCGGTGACGTACTCGTCGGACTGGGTGGAGCACTACAAGGAGCGCCGTTTCGTGGAAATTGATCCGGTGATCCAGACCGGTTTCAGACGCCTGCTCCCGCTCGATTGGGAGGGGTTTGATAGAACCGACGAGAGGATCAAAACGCTGTTTGGCGAGGCGACCGAGTTCGGTCTTGGGAAAAAGGGCCTCTCGATCCCGGTGCATGGTCGGCATGGTGATCGCGGGCTGCTTTCGATCAGTTGCGACCGGGCTGACCGCGACTGGACGCACGACAAACTGCTCTATCTACGCGACTTCCAAGTCGTGGCCACACATATTCATGACAAGGTGCTGCGACTGGAAGGGCACTGGCCGCTGGAACGGCATCTTTCCCCGCGCGAGGTCGAATGCCTGCAATGGATCGCGGAAGGCAAAACGGCTTGGGAATGCGCCACCATCCTGGGGCTCTCGCAGCACACTGTCCGCTACTATCTCGAGAGTGCTCGTCACAAGCTCAACGCCACCAGCAACACCCATGCGGTGTCGATCGCCCATAGAGCTGGTCTCCTTCTACCTCCCCTGTAAACCCTGTCGTTCAGCCGGATTCTCGGGTCAGAACATCCCCGATAACTGGTGTCTCCGTCGTCAAACAACGAACGGAGACCACTATCATGATATTCACAATCGAAAGTGTCGATCAGGACAAGCACCGCGAACTGATCGACGAGATGTTCCGCATGCGCGCCGAAGTCTTTTCCGGCCGCCTCGGCTGGGACGTGAGGGTCGAAAACGGCCGCGAGATCGACCGCTTCGATGCCGAGGACCCGCTCTACCTCCTGTCGCTCGATGAGCGGTCCGGGCAGCTGCGCGGGGCGGTACGGCTTTTGCCCACGACCGGCCCCAATATGCTCAGGGACGTATTTTCCGTGCTCATGCCATGCGGGGCGGTCGAGAGCCCATTGATCTGGGAGAGCTCTCGTTTCGCGGTCAACCCGCGCATTTTCGAGGCAACGGATCGGGCCGAAGCAAATCATACGGTGAACCGGACCACCGTGGAGCTCTTGTGCGGGATGGTCGAAACTGCCCAACAGGCAGGCATCGAGCATATAGTATCCGTCTTCGACACACGAATGGCCCGGATTTTCAGATCGATCGATTGCCGCTTTGAGCAGCTCGGTACACCGGCGCGAATCGGCAAGACCATGACCTATGCCGGCCTGTTCGATATGAGCCTCGACATGCGTTCCCGGCTGGGTACGGCGGGCAATTTCCGCGAGCCCGTTCTCGCCGATGTTGAACTGCCGCGACGGCCCGCAACCGGACATATGGCAAATGCCGAATAATACTAATGAAAACAGGTAGGTTGGCGTCTGGCGTTCGTTGACCTGATCCAATATGCTCAGCCCGAGGCGGTACGCGCCGCCTCGGGGCGTGGAAACCCCACTCTAGCGGATTGGAGCCGACCGTATCGGCTCCAAGATCCTTCGGCTTTCGGCCGGGGGCCTGTGACGTATGTCCAGGCGCCCCGGTGCTAAAGGTCGCAGGGACCGCCTAGAGCGGTTTTCCAACCCCCGGCTTGGGGTCGAGATCTTTCTCTGTCGCGGGGGCGCACCGCGGCGCAAGCCGCGGGATGATTTGCAATTGTCGGAACCGTTCGCCCTCAAACTTGAACCATCATCGGCGAAACATTCCATTGCCGCTATTCTTGTCGGCTTGAACGAGCCCGCGCTCGAGCGTGTCGCCTTGGACGTCATTCGTGAGCAGAGGCGACGCCTCGAACACGCTCAGGCATTGTATGAGAAGTTGTCCACGCTTGAAGCCAATGCGCCACTCGAAGAAGAAGGCGAGGACCTGCGCCACGATTACCGGCTGGCGCTTTTGATGATGCGTGCACATCACCAGATTACGTCCGCCGTCATCGACAGGCTGGGCCGCGTGCCTCGCTTACCGGAGGACGAAACCAGTCACTAGAACGGTACTGGGTCGATCGGGCACTTTCGTAAGGCGCTGAAATCGTGCCAGAAAAGTGGCTTCTGAAGTACGTCGCGATTTCTTTTCACATCTGACACTCCTGAAATTTTTTTGCAAACTCGGTTCTGGTGATATCGCCCTGCCACTCATGCGCATGGAACACAGCCAGAAATGCGCCAAAAGCGTCCATTTTCAGGATCTGGCGGACTACCTCGACAAGCGACGCACGGTGGCCAGGAAAGAATTGTCTCAATTGACAGGGTGGAACTGAGCCTGAAGTCTGAAACGGAAGCTCGCACCGCTTTTCGGGTGTACTTATACGGTCCGGCCCCACCCTCAGTGCCTCATGGTTGACCAGCAAACGCAAGGTCGATGTCCCGTTGAATAGCAACGAGCCATCGCAGCGTGGGCGATTCAGGATTGTTGCTCACGGCTCGCGCGGCCATTGCGGATGCAGATCGTCGATGACGAAGGCATGAGCCTGGCGATGTCCGCCGCTGGGTGAGCCCTCTTTCCAGTGTGGGTCGCTGTCCGGTAGCTCGGGATGCCGATGAGCGATGGTCTCTTTGTCGGATACCGGCCAGACAAGCACCGCGGCGACCAAAGATACAGCGCCGACGACCGCAAGAACCACGAATGTCGGATTCAATCCGAGCATGGCACCGAGCCAACCCGCCAGCGGATAGGTGACGAGCCAGCAGGCATGCGAGAGGGCAAACTGTGCGGCGAACAGTGCGGGCCTGTCTTCGGGGCGCGAAGAGCGCCGCAGCAACCGGCCGGACGGCGTCTGCGCAGTGGAATAGCCGATCCCGATCACGAACCAGAGCGGCAGAAGCATGACGAAGCCCGGCGCTATCGGGCCGGCGATCATGAGCGCAACACCGGTCAGTATTGCCGCGCGGTCGGAAACGGTTTCGAGGAGACGGGGCAAGGTCAGCGCCGCCAGCATCGACCCGCCACCGAAGGCCGCTAGCGCCAAAGCCGTCGATTGCTGCGACAATCCAAACGCGCCTTGAACAATGACCACCGTATTGACGATCACCATTGCACCGGCGGCGGCAACGGCCATGTTGACCGTCAGCAGACCACGTAGACGGGGTGTGGCGAGATAGATGCGCATTCCACGCGTGGTCCGTTCGTAGATCGGGCGCGGCGTGCTTGGCTTCGGGCTGGGCAGCAAGACCGAGACGACGAACGCGGCCGACGCGACAAAGCCTATGACGGTGCCGGCGAACAACGTATGAAAGCTGACCAGCGTGAGCAGGAGCGCGGCGAGCATCGGACTGACCAGGCTTTCGAGATCATAGGCCAGCCGCGACAGGGACAGCGCCCGCGTATAGTCCTTCTCGTCCGGCAAAACATCGGGGATCGTTGCCTGGAACGTCGGGGTGAATCCCGCCGAGGCCGATTGCAGCAGGAAGATCAGCACATAGATCTGCCAGACCTCAGTGACGAATGGCAGCAACACCGCGATGCCCGCGCGCACCAGATCGAGGCTGACCAGCATGGCGCGCCGGGGTAGCCGTTCGGCAAAGGCGGCGGCAACCGTCGCCACACCGACATACGCGATCATCTTGATGGCAAGCGCGGTGCCAAGGACCGTACCGGCATCGGCGCCGGCCAGATCGAAGGCCAATAATCCCAAGGCGACGGTTGCCAGTTCCGTGCCAATCAGAGCGATGATCTGTGCGCCGAAGAGATGCCGATAAGTACGGTTCGAGAGGACTTCGAGCATCGCGCGTCACAGATACTTCGTGATCGCCTTGAACTCGGCTATCGATTGTTTTTGTTCCTCCGGCAAGCTCTCGGCAGCATCGCCCAGGCAATGATCGAGGTGATCGCGGATCAACGTCTTCTTCGCCTCGGAGATCGCCTTTTCGACGGCGTGAAGTTGCTGCGCGAGATCGAGGCATGGTCGGCCGTCCTCGATCATGCCGATCACACGTTGCAGGTGACCTGCGGTGCATCTAACGTCGCGGTTTCGATTTTGGACTCGCTCATGCGGTTCACCCTCGAATTTCATTCCAGGGCAAGCTAAGGTCTGTAGCAACTACAGACTCAAGGAAGAATCCGAATAATGGCCGATCACGTTTCCGGGAAGCAATTGCAGCGCGCCGAACTGGCAAGGCGCACGGGCTGCAATCTCGAAACCATCCGCTACTACGAGAAGACGGGCATGATACCCGATCCGCCGCGCACGGCGTCGGGTTACCGCGTCTATGACGAAGCCCACGTCGCGCGGCTGCAATTCATCCTGCGCGCCCGCGAGCTCGGCTTTTCCATCGATGAGATTCGCGGCCTGCTCGACCTCGTCGATGGCGGTACGCAGACCTGCGCCGAAGTGAAGGAGCGGACAGAGCGACACCTCGCCGATATCCGGGACAAGATCGCCGACCTGAAACGGATCGAGCAGGTGCTGGCTGCGACCGCCGCGCAGTGTTCCGGCGAGGATGTGCCGGAATGTCCTGTCCTGGAGGCGCTGGCATCGTGACGATGACGTTGGCGGTCTATTTCGGCGCGGCGCTGGCGGAAATTGTCGGCTGCTTTGCCTTCTGGGCGTGGTTGCGCCTGGACCGTTCGCCGCTCTGGCTCATTCCGGGTATGGCCAGTCTTGCTCTCTTCGCCTATCTCCTCACTCGCATCGACAGCGATTTCGCGGGCCGTGCCTATGCCGCCTATGGCGGCATCTACATCGGCGCGTCGCTCTTGTGGCTTTGGATGGTTGAGTCGCAACGACCCGACCGCTGGGACGTGACAGGCGCTGCGATTTGTCTGGTCGGAGCAGCCATCATTCTGTGGGGTCCGCGAACCGCTTGATGCTTGGAAACCGTATAGCTGGCCAGTGCCGCCGGCCCACCGAATTCATGACCTGCCACAGCCGCCGATCGCGGCCAGATCGCGATAGGCATCGATCAGCGGACGATTGCTTCCAGTAGAATTCGCATGTTCGCTGTCCAGTCTCTCCAGTGCGGCAAGCATGAAATCAGCGATGTCTGGCCGGCCTTGCTGGCAGGCACACCTGAACACACGCAGAATCTCACGCTCCAACTGGTCGGCATTCGAGGTCATCGCCGTCGCCTCCTTGCTTGATGTCGAGCCTTCGCTATCCGGCGATGGGAAGGTCAATAGCGATTTCTTCAACTCTCCGCCCGGTCGACTCACCCGATCGAAGAAAGTATCGGAAAGGTTTCCAGGAGCCAGAAGGCGAACGCAGAGAGGTATCCCGTCATCATGGCGACCCCCATGACGATCAGCGCCACTCCCGCCAGCATCCTGAGAACGCGCCCGAGGCGTCCGAACGCCTTCAACCTGGCGGACAATGTATCGGTGAACAGCGCGGCAAGCAGGAATGGCACGCCGGGCTTCGTGATCGGAGACGAGATCCTGCGCGGCGCCACCGACTTACAAACCATGCCGCGGCTGATCGACCAGGCCCGGAAAGATCGGCATCGATGAAGCCGGAGCCGCCCTGGCCTCGCGGATCTTCGCGAGCCGTTTGGGCTTGTCCTTGACCCAGTCCGGCATCTCGTCGCCGCGCTTGCCCGGCCCGTAAAGCCGGTCCTCATCGGCGTCAGCCGCCTCGGCAGCTTCCAGCTAGACCCGCACCTGGGCTGCCAGTTCCTCTTCGCGCCGGATCATATGGGCATAGCTCATCGCCTTGTGCTTCGACGCGTTTGCCTTCACCTTCGTGCCGTCCAGCGCAACATGGCCCAGCTTGACAAGGCCCGCCGTCGCTGCCAGCCGCAGCATCTGCACGAACAGTTCCGACAACGCCGCCAGATGACGCCGTCGAAACTCCGAGATCGTGCGGAAGTCCGGACCGTCCAGCGCCACGATCATCATGAAATCAGCCCGCTCCCGGCACGCCCCGGCAATCCGACGCGATGAATAGATCCCAACCGCATAGGAGTACAAAAGCAGTGCAACCATCATCGCCGGATCGTAGGGAGGCTGACCCTTCGCGCCACGGTAGCTGGCATCGATCGCCGTCAGGTCAAGGCTCTCGCGCACAAGATCAACGACAAACCGGGAAAGATGGTCGACGGGAACAAAATCCTGAACCGACGGCGGAATTAGAAGGGTCTCGTCAAGACGCCAGGCGCGAAATCTCTTGCTCATGGGCTATATTCGAATCAGGCTCGCCTCCAAACGTCGAGAAAATTCCAATTCTCAGACAAACTCCTAGCGTCTGGCGTTCGTTAACCTGATCAAATATGCTTCTCCCCGAGGCGGTACGCGCCGCCTTGGGGCTTAGAAACCCCTCCCTAGCGGCTTGGCACCGGCCGACGCGGTGCCAGGATCCTTCGGCTTACGGCCGGGGGCATGTGACGCATGTCCAGGTGCCTCGGTGCTAAAGGTCGCAGGGCCGTCTAGGGGGTTTCTAACCCCCGGCTTGGGGTCGAGATCTTATATTTTGCGGGGGCGTACTGCGGACCAAGCCGTGGGAAATTGCCGCTATTGCCAGAACCGATCAGTCTCAATCTTGAACCGTCATCGCTGAAATATTCCGTTTCCGCGATTCTTGCCGGCTTGAACGAGTCCGCGCTTGAGCGTGTCGCTCTGGACGTCATTCGTGAGCAGACCAGCGACAACGCGACGACGATGGCGCTTCTGCGCGAGGTCGCCAACCTGATGCATACATCAGGTCTGCCCGACACGCAGTTGCTGCCTGCCGCGGCCACCTTCCTTGGCCAGACCGTGGTGAACCAGGCGTCGAACGCGGCGTTTCAGGACGGCTTCGTTGTCGTCTGCGGGATTTTCCTCCTCGCTCTGAATTCCGACTTGGCTGATGTGGCGCGCGGCGTCTTCGACCGCATAGCGGGGATATCTCCACTATGATGTACCTAAAATTCCGTGACAGAAACCCTTCGCTAACAAGCCGAAAGCGCAATAGCGCCGGCTCGGGTATCACCAAGGGAGACATGGAAATGACTGATGTCGACCCAGACGACAAGGAAAACGAACTTCCGATCACGCCAGCGCAATGCCGTATGGCGAGGGCTGGTGTGCAATTGTCGGTGCGCGAGTTGGCGCGTCTGGCTGAGGTTTCCGGTCTTACGGTCACGCGGTTCGAGAACGGCGATGTCACTTGTCCGGTGGAGACGATATTGGGACTTATGATGGTGTTGGAGGCGCGCTGCGCACGTTTCTTATCCAATTCGGCAGGAATTGGTGTCATGATAGTAGATCACTAACGCAAATGCGCAAAGGCTGGATGCGAGGCTTTTATGATAAGCAACGAGTTCCCCCACGTGCATCCGGCAAAAGACGGCGACCTGCACACGATGCTACCGGCGGATGCGGTATCGAAGGTTATCGATCTGGGTTGGGCAGAGCTCCATCCGACGGTGGCTGCCGGCATGATCCCCTAAATCGCAGCCTTGGTCAACGCGCCCAGAGACAACGCGGAGATCAACTCGGTCCTCGTTATCCTGCAGCTGGCGTACGATTTCTCGCGTGGCGATTTCCCGCGGGCCTCCAATGTCGTTTTTTAGACTTAAACCAAGCAAGGATCCTTCCCGCACCTAATTCGGAGCAAGGCCGAATGCCTGCACCTCGTCCTTGATAATCCCGATCATGCACTTGAAGGGCGCCGTCCCGGCGATAGAGTTGCGATAGCTAATGCCGGTGGCGATCCGCCAGTCGTAGCTCGGCACTGGCAGCGCCGCGAGGCCGGATCCGAGGCGGGGATGTAGCAGCGGTTCCGGTAAGCTGGTCAGGAATCCGTTGTTCCGCACGAGATCGAGCGCCAACGTCAGCGAGTGCGTCGACACGATCGTACGTGGCGACGGCACGTCCGCCTTCTTGAACAGAGCCTCGATTCTCCCCAGAGCCAGTGAGTCATAGCTTAGCTGAACCCAGGCGCGCTGCGACAAGTCAGTTTCGCGAACATCCGTCGCGGCAGCGAGCGGATCGTCTGCCGCTGCGACGATCCTGTTCGACTGATTGTAGAGCGGGATCTCCTGAACCCCGCCCGACAGCGTTTCCGCTCCGCTGCGCAGGCCGCCGAAATAGGCGCCAATCTCACCTGTGTTGAGCGCCGGTAACATGATCGCGCCAACGCCGGTCCGCACGGATATCTGCAGGTTCGGAAACTCGTTGGAAAGCCGCGCAAGCACGTGAGCCATGAACGCGGCCTCATAGGTCGGGCCGACGCCGATCCGCAACGCGCCTCGCGCCCCGTTGCGGGTGGCCGTGAGATCGAAGAGCGCGCTGTCCCATTGCATCTCGATCTCTCGCGCCCGGGTATAGAACGCCTGTCCGGCCTGGGTCAGGGTGACGCCACGCGACGAGCGTTCGAAAAGCGCCGCGCCGAGATGGAGCTCAAGCTCGCGCAGCGACTTGGAGAGGGCCGGCTGGCTGATGTTCAGGTGCCGTGCCGCTGCCTGAACACTGCCCAGTTCGGCGGTGGCGAGGAAGTGTTTCAGGCGCCAGATGTGATCCATTTATAACTCCGAGTTATACCTACTATACACAAAAATATTAGCCCCGCGAGGACGAACCGTCTAGACTCACATCGTCCGTAAGAAAGTGGGTTCTTGATGCGCGCCGTTTTTGTTTTGTTCGATTCACTCAACCGTCTCGCGCTTGGTTGCTATGGCGGAGCGGCGATTGCGACACCTAACTTCGATCGCTTCGCCCAGCGGGCCGTGACCTTCGACAATCATTATGTCGGCTCGCTGCCCTGCATGCCGGCCCGGCGTGACATGCATACGGGTAGACTGAACTTCATGCACCGCTCCTGGGGTCCGCTCGAACCTTTCGACAATTCGATGCCCGATATCTTGAAGAACGCAGGCGTGCACACACATCTCATCAGCGACCACTTCCACTACTACGAGGATGGCGGCGCGACGTATCACAGCCGCTATAAAACCTGGGAGTTCATTCGCGGACAGGAATACGACCCGTGGATCGCGATGGTGCAACCGCCTTTGGAGCGCTTCAAGGAAATGTATTCCGACAAGCACTACAACGTGCCGACGGAACCGAAGCGGCGGCAGCATCAAGTCAATCGCGAAAAGATACGAATGGAGGAGGATTTTCCCGGCCCGGCGTGCTTCGCGCGCGCCTTCGCCTTCCTCGACGACAACCGCACGGCGGACAACTGGTTTTTGCAGCTCGAATGCTTCGATCCGCACGAGCCGTTCTTCGCGCCCGAGAAATACCGTCAGGAGTACACGACAGGCTACAATGGCTCGATCCTCGACTGGCCGAAATACGCGCCGGTCAAGGAAAGCCCGGACGAGATCGCGGAAATCCGGGCGAACTACGCCGCTCTCGTGGCCATGTGCGACGCCTATTTCGGCAAGCTTCTGGACTATTTCGACGAGCACGATCTCTGGTCCGATACCTGCCTCGTGCTCACGACCGATCACGGTTTCCTGCTGAGCGAGCATGACTGGTGGGGAAAGAACCTGACGCCATATTACGAGGAGATCTCGCATATTCCGCTGATCGTCCACCATCCGGACTATGCCGCGAAGGCGGGGACACGGATTGCGACGCTGAGCCAGACCACCGACCTCATGCCGACGTTCCTCGAGGTCTTCGGGCATTCCGTGCCGAACGAAGTCACCGGCAGGTCGGTCCTGTCGCTGATCGACGGAGAACCCGGCCCCGAGGCGCTGATCTTCGGGATGTTCGGCGGTCCGGTTGGCGTGACCGATGGCGAATACAGTTTCTTCCGCTATCCGGCGAACCTGTTCGACGAACAGCTTGGCGAATACACCCTAATGCCCACGCACATGACAGGGTTCTTCGGGCCGGACGAGCTTGCGACCGGGCGGATGGCCGGCCCCTTCGAATTCACAAAGGGGCAAAGGCTTCTGCGCTATGATGCGCTCAACTCCGCGCGACGGCCTCCGGGGCTTGATGGAACCAAGTTCGCAGCTTTCGAATCCACCATCTATCACAATGCGTCGGACCCCAATCAGCTTCGTCCAATATACGACACCGCGATCGAGGCGCGACTGAACACGGAGATCGTGAGGCTCCTGAAGGCGCACGATGCGCCACCCGAATACTTCAACTGGATCGGCCTCGCCGAGGGCGCGGACGTGAACTGAAAGACGAATAACGGGAGGAACCGAAAAGTGAAGAGAACAGCATTCAGCATTGCAACCGGTCTTCTGGCGCTGGCAGTCGTCATGCCGGCGCACGCCAAAGATCAGCCGGACATCACCATGGCGATTAACCAGTCTCCCTGGCTGAATTCCTTCGTCGCCATGGTCGATCTCTACGAGGAGGAAACCGGGAACGTCGTCAATCTTGACGTCAATCCGTTCGGGGGACTGCTGGAAAAGATCCGGAACTCGGTGCGTGGCTCCGAAGGCACCTACGATCTTGTCAACATCAACTCGCTCTGGCTGTCCGAGATCTATTCCGGCGGCTTCCTCGCCCCGCTTGGCGAGGTGCAGGAAGGCTACACGCTTCAGGATGGCGTCCTGACCTACGGCGCGACCACGAATTGGGATGCGGCGGTCGGGTCATTCTCGCCGGACGGCGCGCTGATGGGTGTGCCGGTCAACGGTAACGTCCAGGTCCTCTATTACAACCAGGCGATCTATGACGAACTCGGCCTGTCGGTTCCCGACACATGGGACGACCTTTACGCGAACGCTAAAAAAATCGCAGAGGCCAAGGGCATTTACGGCTTCGTTCCGCGCGCGGCTCGCGATTCGATTGTCTACAATATCACCCCCTACATCTTCAGCCACGATGCCGCGTTTTTCCGGGTGACGGGCCCGGGACAGGCCGCGATCGGGCTGAATACGACCGAGGGGCTTGCGGCGCTGAAAACCTATCTGAAGATATCAGGGGAAGATGTTGCTCCGCCGAATCCCGGTGCCATCGCGCAGGGTGAGCTTATCCAGCTTCTGTCCACCGGCAAAGCCGCGCAGGCGATCGCTGTGATCGCCGCTTGGGGCGCGCTGGAAAACCCCAACGAGTCCCGGGTTGTCGGCCAGATGTCGGCATCGTTGATCCCCGCTGGTCCGGGCGGAACACACGCGTCGAGCGCCGGTCACTGGGTCGCGGGTATCCCCAAGAACGTGTCGGCGGAGCGCCAGCGCGCGGCGCTGGCCTTTTTGGACTGGTTCCAGTCCCAGGCGCTACAAGTGAAGTATGTCGAAGCCGGAGGCGTACCCGTGCGTGGCGATCTGGCGGAAACCGGTCTGGGGGCGAACAACTCTTACCGTTTCCTTGGGGCCTATTCGGCAAATGCGGCAAATGCGGTGATGGGTCTGCCTTTCGCGGCCGCCGCCGAAGCATCCGACGCGATGGCCCTGCACTTCAACCGGGCCGTCATCGGGGAGGAAAGCCCCGAGGTGGCGCTCAATGCGGCGGCCGAGGTCCTGGCGGGCATACTTGAACGGAACGGCTTTTCCGTCACCCGCCAGCCAGACCTCTGAGCCACTTCGCTAGCGCCTCTGGACGGAACCAGATGAACACCATGATCAAACCGGGCGTCGTAATCCGTCGGAACAAGCGATGGCTGGTGCTGTCACTTGCGCCCGTCGCGGTGTTCTTCCTGGTTCTGTCCGGGTTTCCAGTGCTGAACCTTCTGGGTCTGAGCTTCTTCGATGTGGAATGGCGTGAAGGCGCGGCCGAGTTCAACTATATCGGTCTGGAGAACTACCGCCGGCTCTTCCTGGAGGAAACGATATACTGGGCGGGGGTGCGCAACACGCTCGTCTTTGCGGTGACCGTCGTGACCTGCCAGATGGTCCTCGGGTTTTCGATGGCGCTGGCCGTGAAGCGGGCGGGGTCGGTCGGGCGAACGATCCTGACCGGCATCTTCCTCCTGCCGATCGTGATCCCCCCAATCGTCATTGGCACGATGTGGCGTCTGGTCATGGGGCGCGAGTTCGGGCTGGCGAACACGCTGCTTCGTTGGTTCGGTCTGAACGAGGTCGATTGGCTCGGAAACCCTGACATCGCGCTCGCATCGGTGATGTTCGTGGACATCTGGCACTGGACGCCTTTCGTCTTTCTTCTCATGCTCGCCGGTCTGGAGTCGCTTGACGAGGAAGTTCTGGACGCGGCCCGATTGGATGTGACCGGCTTCTGGCAGGAGGTGCGCCATATCGTGCTGCCGCTGATGCTGCCTATGATCCTCATCACGGTGATTTTTCGGGTCATCCTGTCGTTCAAGGTCTTCGACGAGGTCTATCTGCTGACATCAGGCGGGCCAGGCACGGCCACGGAGGTCGTTAACTTTTCGATTTACCGTACCTTCTTCCGGCAGGATCAGGTCGGGTACGGTTCGGCGATGTCGGTGGTCACATTGTTTGCCATAGCGCTCACGATCATCCTCGCGCGCGGAGTGCTGGCCCGCCGCAGGAACGCGGAGGAGGCAGAATGACCCTGCGCCGAACCTCGGGTCGCGTTGCGGCAAATGTTTTGGTCTGGGGCTATGCGGCAATGATTCTGCTGCCGACACTTTGGGTGTTATCCAATGCCTTCAAATACAAGATCGATATCATAACGGGCGCGACGCTCAGCCCGGTCACCTGGAGCAATTTCGAGCAGCTTCTGTTTTCGCGTCAGTCCCAATTCCTCTGGAACCTGCTCAACAGTGCCTTTGTCGCGGTCAGTTCAACCGCGATCGTCATCGTTATTGCCACGATGGCCGCCTTTACACTCGGCCGCTTAAGAGTACCCGGGTGGGTTCGCTGGCCGATCCTGGGCTGGGCACTGTTGTTCCAAATGCTTCCCACGCTCACCTTCGTGGGTTCCTGGTATGTCATGTGGTCGGCGATCGGACTGCACGGAACCTATATCTCGGTCATCCTGACCCATGTCGTGCATAATCTGCCGATGGGCCTGTTCCTGATGCTGAGCTTCATGTCCGCATTGCCGCACGAGATCTTTCAAGCTGCGCGCATGGACGGATGCTCGAACAGCCAGATGTTCTGGCGGGTGGCCTTTCCGCTGGTGCGGGGTGGAATGATCGCGGCGACGGCGCTGATCTTCATCTTTTCCTGGAGCGACTTCGCCATCGCTTTGACGCTGACCTCGCCGGCGACGATGACGGCTCCGGTCGCCATCGCAACCTTCGCGCAGGAATACGACATCCGCTATGGCGAGATGGCCGCCGGGACTCTCTTGTCAATCGTCCCGGCGCTGATCCTGATCCTCGTCGGCCAGCGATTTATCGTCCGCGGGCTTCTGGCAGGCGCAGTCAAGTAGACACGGAGAGAAGGGAATCTCATGGCAACCGTCACCCTTAAGGGGGTACGAAAGAAATACGGTCGGGTAGAGGTTATTCCGCCGATCGATCTGGAGGTTCCGAGCGGCGAATTTATCGCCCTCGTCGGTCCTTCGGGCAGCGGTAAGTCCACGTTGTTGCGGATCATTGCGGGTCTGGAAGAGATCGACGCGGGTCGGATTTTTGTGGACGGTAAGGATGTCACGCAAACCGAACCGAGTGATCGGGACATGGCGATGGTCTTCCAGTCCTACGCGCTCTATCCGCACATGACGGTCGCCGAGAACATGGTCTTTGCCCTCAGGATGCGTGGGACGGATCCCACCGAGATCGCCCGCCGTCTCGAAGCGGCGCTAAAAATGCTTGGCATGTCGGAATACGCTAACCGCCGACCCGGTCAGCTCTCCGGCGGGCAAAGGCAACGCGTGGCCATGGGTCGGGCGATCGTTCGGCAGCCGCAGGTTTTTCTTTTCGACGAACCTCTATCCAATCTTGACGCCAAGCTGCGCGCGGCGACAAGACTGGAATTGCGGGCGTTGCACGATCACTTGGGGGCCACTTCCGTTTTCGTCACTCACGACCAGATCGAAGCTATGACCATGGCTGACCGCATCGTCTTGCTCGACGGCGGTCGTATCCAGCAGATTGGAACGCCGCGAGAGATCTATCGCGAACCGCAGAACCGCTTTGTCGCGAGTTTCATCGGCTCGCCGGAGATCAATATGCTACGCGGCATGCTGGCATCCGCGGCCGGCCGCCTCACCTTCGAGGGGCTACCGCTGTCCGAGTCATTGCAGGCCGCTGCGGGTCGCGAGGTCGATCTCGGCATTCGTCCCGAGCACATCAGGGTCTGGCCAGACGCAGCACCGGATCGCTGGCCCTTCGAAGTGGACGCGGTGGAGTTTACCGGGCACGACGCGTTCCTCGTCGGCAAAACCCCGGCAGGCCGGGTTACGCTCCGTATCGACCCGGACAATGACCGTGGTTTGGCCGATAGCGTTGTCGCTGGTCAGCAGCTTCATGTGCAGTTGCAGGAGCGACATATATTGCTCTTCTATCCTGACACTGGCGTTAGGATCACGAATGGCTGAGACATGCAGGCTGCGGACCCTGCGCTTCGATGGCGGCACCGAGGACGGCGCTCGGCTGATCGAGGTCGAAAACGCGGCCGGGCTCTCAATCGATCTACTTCCCGATCGGTGCCTTGATGTCGGGATTGTGCGCTATCGCGGCGTGCCTTTCGGATGGATCGGCGAAAACGGGCTGGCCCCGGCCCGACCGGGAGAGATGGATCAGGCCCTTGGCGGTCTGCTCTGCACTTGCGGATTTGATCACATCCGCCAACCGGCGAACGACGGCCTCCGGCACTTCCCGCTGCATGGCTCCATGTCGCTGAGGCGCGCTATCGTGACAACGACGCAAGTGCTGGAGGACGGTTCCGCCGAGGTCTGTGCAACGGTCGCCCACGGAACCCTTTCAGGTCAGTCCTGGCGGCTCCATCGACGCGTGACACTGCCTCCCGACCGTGCCGAAATCAGTATTGAAGACCGGGTTGAAGCGCGCGGGCGAGGGGAGATCACGCCCATCATGGCACTCTATCACATCAATCTCAGCGCCCCGCAATTTTGCCCGGATACTCTAGTCGAGGTCGCAACTCGCATGCGTCCGGACCTGCCCGGCACCGAGGACTTCACCTTCTGCGAACCCGCACCGGCCAATGGGCAACTTATCCAGGTGTCGGATGGTGGAAGGGATCCGCGACGGTGCTTCCGGTTGTTGTTCGACAAGCAGGCCCTGCCTTGGCTACAGTTTCATCGACGTACGGCGGCTGGCGGCGGTCTTTTCTGTATCGAACCGACCACTCATAACCGTCAGCCTCGCGGTGAACTCCTGCGCGATGAAACGCCGCTTAACGATTCTGTCGAGCGCCGTTTTCAGTTAGTCATGAGCTTCGGGTCGGGGTCCGCCTGAGTTGTTCTCGGGCGCGGGATTATCCGGCGACCTGGAAGGGCGGCGTCATTCTGCCGCGCTTGCGGTCCCGTCGAAGGCACCCTCGACCTCCCAGCGGCGCGCGATGGAGCCAAGCGTGTCCAGCACGCCACGCAGCTCCGCGCCGCGCTCAGTCAACCCGTATGTTACAGCCGGTGGGATGGTCATAGCCTGCTCGCGCCAGACCACACCGGCATGTTCCAGCATCCGCAACCGCTCGGTCAGGACGCGAGTGGAAATCCCGGGCACCAGACGCTTGATCGCACCGAAACGCTGCGGTCCCTGCTCGGACAGAACCCAGAGGATGTAGATCGTCCAAGGGCCTGTGATGACACGCAGCAGCGCCTCCATCGGGCAGGAAGGGGGCAGGACGCTCTTCATCGTGGATAGCCCTCACAGTTAAAGGAAGTTAGTTACTTTTACGTGCCTACTTTCTCCAATGAAGCAAGGCGTCTAAAGATACTTAACGAGAAAACGGCGGCTGAACAAGCCGTTGCAAACAGGGAGAGCGGCAAAGTGGCAAAGTATGTCTATTGGATTGCGACCGGCCTTGTGGCGCTGGTCTATCTGGGTGCGGCGGCCTTCTACATCTCGTCCCACGACATGGTCGCGGGCATGTATCGCGAGGTGCTGGGCTATCCCACCTACATCATCTGGCCGCTCGCGATTCTGAAGATCGTCGGCGCGGTGGTGATCCTCTGGCGCCCTTCGGCGATGCTGGTGGATTGGGCCTATGCGGCGATGTTCTGGCATCTGGTGCTAGCCATTGGGGCGCATGTGGGCGCGGGCGATCCGGGCTGGCCGCCGGCTCTGGCGACCTGGGTGCTTCTGATCGCCTCGTGGCTGACCGCCAATCGCGTGCGGGCGGTCAAGTCGGCCTACGCGCCCGCGTTTCCGTCAGCGGCGAACTGATCCGATGCCGAGCTGCCACGGCGCTGCCCATCCACACTCGGTTTTGGGGTTCGAAAGGACGACGACATGACGGACAGACAGCCGACAATGTTTGTTCCCCATGGCGGCGGCCCGTGTTTCTTCATGGACTGGAACCCGCCTGACACCTGGGATAGGCAACGCCGATTCCTCGAGAATTTGCCTGCGAGCCTGCCGGCAAAGCCCAAGGCGCTCCTCGTGATCTCGGGTCATTGGGAGGAGCGGGTGTTTACCGTGCAGACCAACCCCGCGCCGCCGCTGCTGTTCGACTATCAAGGATTTCCGCTGCACACATATCAGCTGACTTGGCCCGCGCCGGGCGATCCCGAGCTGGCGGCCCGCGCGAGCGGACTTCTGGAAGGCGCAGGGTTCCAAACCGAGGCCGACCCCGCGCGCGGCTTCGATCATGGGGTGTTCGTTCCGCTAAAGGTGGCTTTTCCAGAGGCCGACATCCCCACCGTCCAGTTGAGCCTGCGCGCCGATCTCGACCCCGCGGCGCATCTCGCCGCCGGTCGCGCGCTGGCGCCCTTGCGCGACGAAGGGGTGCTGATCATCGGGTCCGGCAACACCTATCACAATATGGCCGTCATGATGCGCGGCGGGGCGGAGGGCAACGTGCGCGGCCTCGATTTCGACCGATGGCTCACGAGTGCTGTGACCCATGAAGACCCCGAGGTGCGGCACGCCATGCTGGCCGCGTGGGATCAGGCGCCCGGCGCACGCGACGCCAATCCGCGCGAGGAACATCTGATCCCGTTGCACGTCGCGGCCGGGGCCGCCCTTGCGGATCGGGGAGGCAAGACCCTCGAGGATCACGTATTGGGCGCGGTCGAAAGCGCCTTCAGATTTGGATAGGAGCAACCATGAGCTTCGAACTTCCCCCACGGCATGGACCGCGCCCCGAAACCACCGATTGCGCACCGCATGAGCAGGTGTCCCAGAACTCGTCGGCCAAGATTCACGCGTTGTTCAAGGAAAAGGCGTTCGCCCTGCCCTTCGTCGAGCGCTGCTGGTCGGGCATTTCGGTCCCCGGCGCCGAGGCCCTGGTGCTTCCGGTAGCCCACGCATGCGGACCACGCGAGGCCTTCATGATCGGGCGCGAGTTTGCCCATGTGCACCCCGCCCACGATGGCTCGTCGCACCTGATGCTGCCGTTGGCGGCGGTCGAGGAACTCATCGCCAAGGGCTGGGGCGAACCGCATCCCATGGCGCGGCTGGGCTACATCCCGGCCACGGCGGTCATGGCTTTCGCCCCGCGTGACGAGAACGAAGTCGATGTCATGCTGCGCCTGCTGACCACGAGCTGGGACTTTGCTCGCGGCAAGCTGGCGAACCCCGCCCCCGTCCATATCCACGGCTGAGAGCAGAAGCCTCCTCAGCAATCAGAACAGGAGACCAACCATGTCCGACATTCAGAACGGCCCCTTCATAGTCACCGGCGCCTCCGGCCAGCTTGGCCGGCAGGTGGTCGACTTGCTGCTGCAGGCCGGCGCCGGTCCGATCATCGCCGTATCGCGCAATACCGAAAAGCTGGCCGACCTCGCCGACAAGGGTGTCGAGACCCGCAAGGGCGATTTCAACGATCCAGCGTCGCTCGGGGCTGCCTTTACTGACGGCAAGCGTCTCCTCATCATTTCGACCGACGATCTCCACCCGGGCAAGCGGCTCGCTGCCCATTCCAACGCGGTTGCGGCGGCCAAGGCGGTGGGCATTGGCCATATCGTCTATACATCGTTTGCGGGCCCGGTCCCGGAAAGTCCGATCGGATTCGCCCGCGACCACCAAGGGACCGAGAAGCTGATCGCGGACAGTGGGGCGGATTACACGATCCTGCGCAACAACATGTACACCGACTTTCTGCTGATGGGCGGCTCGCAGAGCGTCGCCATGGGCAAGCACTTCGCCGCCGCGGCAGAGGGCAAGACCGGATATGTGACGCGGGCGGATTGTGCCCGTGCCGCAGCCGCGGCGCTAATGACGGCGACGGGAAAGCAGACCCTCGATATCACCGGGCCGCAGACGGTCAGCCAGGCTGAGGTCGCGGCGATCCTGTCCGACGTCGCGGGCAAGGAGATCCCGTATATCGCGCTGCCAGCCGAGGATCTGGCGCAGGCGATGATTGGAAACGGCCTGCCGGAATTCATGGCGCGGGTCTTCGTTTCCTTCGACGAGGCAATGGCGCAGGGTTTCCTCGATGTGGCCAGCGACGACCTAAAGACGCTGACCGGCCAACCTGGCCAATCGGTGCGCGACTTCCTGATGGCGAACCGCGCGGCACTATTGACGCCGCCGCAGCGCTGAGGACGGAACCATGCGGCTTTACAACGCCAACTTTTCGCCCAACGCCCTGCGCGTGCGCGCTGTGGCCTTCGAACTGGGCATCGACATCGAGATCGTCGAGGTCGATCTTCGCAAGGGCGACAACCGCGCCGGAGAATTTCTCCGGCGCAACCCCAACGCCAAGGTGCCTGTCCTTGAGGACGGCGATTTCTTTCTATGGGAGTCGCGGGCGATCTGCGGCTACCTGGTCAGCCAGACCCCCGACGCGGGTCTGGTACCGTCTGCGCCGAGGAAACGGGCGCTGATGAACCAGTGGGCCTGGTGGCAGGCCATCCATCTGGGTCCAGCCATGCAGAAACTGTCCTTCGAGCTGTTCCTGAAGGAGAAACTCGGCATGGGCGATGCCGACCATGCGGCGGTCGAAGCCGAGCGCAAGGCCACCGACCAGTTTCTCGACGTGCTGGAAGAGGGTCTGGCCCGGCAGGACTGGATCACCGGCGATCTCAGCCTTGCGGATTTCTACCTGGCCACGACCTTCATGTATCGCAAGCAGGCTGCAATCTCGCTGGAGACCCGGCCCGCCGTTGCCGCCTGGATCGAACGGCTGGAGGCGAGGGACAGCTGGCATAAGGCGATGGTCCCGCTGAACGCGCTCTTGGGACTCTGACTGTTGATTTGCGCAGAGTATTGACTTGGGATTGGACTGCGCCATGAGGGTGGACACTGTTCAGGCTGCTGTTTTGCCAGTCTGCCGGATGTGTTGATCCTCAAACTTCTGCAGGCTCAGATAGCCGAGCGCCGTAAGTAGGCAAGGTGTTCGACGATGTCCTCGAAGGCTATCGGATAGATGGCTCTGACCATCAGCGTTTTCATGAAGCTCTCAGCAGGCCAAGCCTTGGCGTTCTCGTATGGATTGCCTCTGCGACCTAGTCCGCTGTTAACAAGCGGGATTGAGAGATGATTGGTCGGTGATTGGGCGCATGATGCGGATGATGATTTTTCGCAATAGTGTTCTGAGCTACTTGAGGATGAGGCGCAGGTTGTAGCCGACGGCGCTCATGACGGCGTTGATGGTGTCGCCGAGACGGCCCTTGAGAAAGTTCCGACCCAGGTGGCCGTCTGTTTTGCAATGGCCGATGACGGCCTCAATGGCCGAGCGCCGCCTGAGTTCGCGTTTTACCTGTCCATGCGCGCCGCGTTTCTGACCCGACCTGTAGACCCGCAGCGGGTTTGGAGCGTTTTGGCCGCGGTAGCCTTTGTCGATATAGACGCGTTCGATCTCGCGGTCGGTGAGCGCCTGCGTTTCCTCCAGCATGTCCTTGAGCGTATGGCCGTCATAGGGATTGCCGGGCAGCGCCCTGGCATGCAGGATGAACTGGCCGCCCTTGCAGCGTTTGTTGGTGGTGGTCAGCGATACCTTGACGCCGAACTCGTAAGGCGCATGGGCCTTGCCCTTGCCGATGCACTCGGTCTCCGGCGCGTGCCAGCAATAGAGCTTGCGGCCACGCTGGCGCTGCTTCTGGTGGCGGATCTGTATGGCATTCGACAGGGGCACGGCGAAGACCTGCGCCAAGGCGTCGTCGCCGTCGATCCTGCGGCCGATGTCGTGGCTCAGCCGGCCGAGCCGAGTGCGCAGGAATTACAGTTGCCTGTTATGGCGCTTGAATTGCTTGGCATGGGCATAGCACCCGGCCATCATCGCCGCGGTCCCGGCCACCCGGACGTAGGACTGGCGCAGCGGCACCTTGTGGGCTCTGGCCAGCTTGCCCAGCTGCTCGGTGGCGCTGAGCATCAGCCTGGCGTCGGTCGGAAAGGCGATGTTCTTCGGCTGTACCGTGGTCGTGACCTTCGCCAGGTCGGCCTTCTTCAAGGCGCCTGCGTCATGGGCAACCCGCAGCGTCTCGGCCAGCAGGATATCCAGCCTGTCGCCGATCCGCTTGCGCCAGTGGCTCAATCCCGAGCGCTCGTGCGGCAGCGCGTGCTGGAAGAATTCCTCACCGGTGAAATACTGGAAATACGGGTCGTGCACCCAGCGCTCCCCGACCTGTTCGTCCGACAGGCCATAGGTGTGCTTCAGCATCAGCATGCCGATCATGAAGCGGACCAGCTCTGCCGGTCGGCCCTGGTCGGAAAAGCAGTCCGCCAGTTCCTCGTCGGTCCAGTCCCGGTCGATCCTGTCAGCCAGCCGGACGAGTTCGTGCCTCATATTGATGATCTGATCAAGACGGGCGCGGAAGAGATCGTCATGATCGGCCTTCGCGGGCTCTTTCGGTCGCATCGAATTCCCCAAAACCACTGCTCCGAGGGAATCACAACCAGCCCGGAAAGGGGAATCCCGAAACGCGAGAAAACCGTAGGCAATCCCGCCGTTTCCTGCAAAACCGATTAAAACAAAAAATGGAAACCGGTTAAAAAGTCAGACGCTTGTCAGTTCTTCACGGGCGACTAACGATCAAGCCGACCAGACCGTTCGTAGTCAGTGCATCGCGGTAGATTTCGGCAGCGAACTGAGATCCCCGATCGGAGCTGGTTCATTGCCTTATCCGGATTCCGCGATTGGGTACGCCAGAGCACAATAACCCCCTGAAATACATTAATTCTCAGAGTCTGCTCTCCGAAACCTCTATCCGAGAATACGCCCGAATTTGCCGCCCCTCTCTTGATCCTACAGCACGTACGAACTGGGATATGTCTCCTAGAACAATTGGCGTTAGAAGCTGCCTCGCCAGCGTTCGGTTAAATTGCGGTGAGCCGCTTCGTAGTTGGTGCGACGAAAGGGAAGAAAACTTTCGGCAGCAAGCCCAATGGCGCCGGATACTGTAACGTGATCGACCTCGCGGGACACATTTAAGTACTTGACATCTCTCTGGCTCATGCGGTCCGGTACGAACGGCAACAATCAAAACGAGTGCCAAACCGATTGTTTGGGATCCAATGGGCTCATGGGAGACATTCTTGATCGACACTAGAACAGACTGGAGCGCTTCAACCATAGAGGGAACTGCGAAGCTGGCCGAATTTGCTTCGTCGCTGTCAATAGGTGATGTCCCAACGCATGTAGTTGAGCGAGCGGTCGACCTTTATGTTGACTGGGCTGGATCCGCATTTTCCGGTGCACGTCATCGGGCAATCGTTGCGATCGATGATTTCGCAAAGGAAATGGGTCCCGATCAGGGGAGATCGGAAGTACTTATCTCAGGCCGCATGACGTCACCATATTTTGCCGCTTTTGTGAATGCCGCCGCTTCGCATGTTTCCGAACAGGACGATGTCCATAATGGCTCCGTGTTTCATCCTGGTGCGGTCGTTTTTCCTGCTGGGCTAGCGATCGCGCAGCATTGCAATGCGAGCGGAACCGAATTTTTAACGGCGTGCGTTGCCGGATACGAAACCGGAATCCGCATCGGGGAATATCTCGGCCTTCCACACTACAAGATCTTTCATACGACTGGAACTGCAGGAGCGCTTGCTGCGGCTGCCGTGGCAGGACGTCTTCTCAAACTCGATTCCCAGCAGATGTTGAACGCTCTTGGCTCTGCCGGCACTCAGGCCGCAGGTCTTTGGGAGTTTCTTAAAGATGCGGCAGATTCCAAACAGCTTCATACTGCGAATGCTGCCGGCAATGGTGTGATTGCGGCAAGCCTTGCCGCCCGAGGTTTCACGGGTGCAAAACAAATCCTTGAAGGCGAAAAAGGAATGGCCGCTGGAATGTCTTCGAACTGTGCACTGGAGAAGATCAGTACCGGGTTGGGTGTCAGATGGGGTCTTGCAGAGACGTCGTTTAAGTATCATGCATCGTGCCGCCACACTCATCCTGCTGCAGATGCTCTTCTTGAGCTGATGCTGGAGAATTACTTGAACGCCGAGGACATCGAGCATGTCACCGCGCATGTGCACCAGGCAGCACTTGATGTACTGGGCTCAGTCACCTTCCCAACCACTGTCCATCAGGCGAAGTTCTCCATGCCCGCAACGTTGGCACTGATTGCAATCCACCGGCGAGCCGGCATGGCCGAGTTCGACGGCATCCTTGAAAATGAACAGGCAAGGTCGTTCATGAACAGGATCGATATGGCTTTTGATCCCGAAGTGGAAAAGAAATACCCGGCATCCTGGATCGGAAAAGTATCTGTGACGCTAAAAGACGGGACAGTCCTAAGGCACCGCGTCGCAGAACCAAAAGGCGACCCTGGGAATACCCTGACGCGCGATGAGATTGAAGAAAAGGCGGGTCGTCTGGCAGAATATGGTGGAGTCCTGGACGCAGACAGGTGGGCGCAAGTTTCGCGTACTCTCTGGTCGGTCGCGTCAAGTGATGGGATCGGGCCACTTCTTGTCTGACACACCAGACTCATATCCATTCCGACAGACCAAAAAAATCCATCGGGTATGGTAACGGATGGTGCAATTAGCGACATGATTGGCCGCATCGCCGCGCCTTAGGGAGCAATCGATGATACAAAGCGCCATCTCGTCTCGACGCTGCGGCGTCGGACGGGCATCCCAGATGTCGGCTGCCGAAATCCTGATCCGGAAAAGCGCCGCGCCGCCTCCCGCATCGACATCCCATCTTCGATCGCAAACACCCGCCTCCGCGTTCATCGAAGATGCTCTAGAAAGCGTTGAACCCTGTCAGGTTTCGCCCGATGACCAGCTTCTGGATCTCGGTGGTGCCATCGGGGATCGGCATGATCTTTGCGTTTCGGAAAAGGCGTTCCACGGGAAATTCCCGGGTGATGCCGTTGCCGCCATGGATCTGCACGGCCTTGCCGGCGATCTCGACGGCCATTTCCGTCGCATACCATTTCGCCATTGATGTCTGTGTATCGCAGCGCACACCTAGATCCAGCAGTTGCAGCCCGCGTTGGCAAAGAAGCCGCGCGGCATCCAGTTGAGTAGCCATGTCGGCCAGATACCCCTGTATCATTTGATGCCCGCCGATCGGCTTGCCGTGCTGTTCGCGCTTCTTGGCATAGGCGACCGCGCATTCCAACGCGGCCTGTGCGATGCCGACGCTGGTCAGACCGACGAAGACGCCCGCGCTTTCGAACAATTTCAGGGTCTGGAACAGCCCGCCCCCGGCATTGGCCAGAACATGTGCCGAGGTGGTCTCGGCCCGGTCGAAGAACAGTTCGCAGGTGGAAGCGTCGACCAACCCCATCTTGCGCAGCTCACGGCTTTCATAACCACCATTGTCGCGGTCGACGATGACCATGGAAATCCCGTCGTCGAGGTTGCAAAATATGAGCCAATATGAAACGCCGAGTGAACGACGTTGACGTAGAGTCATTTTCCGGCGTAGTTCGCGATGAAACTGCGCAATCCGGTCTGGTCCTGACACCAGACCGCGCCTTCGCTGCCATCGTCCCTGCAATGCAGATGCAACCTGCAGGGAAGAGTGACCGGCGCGGCCCCGCGGAACGAAAACCGCCCCGGCGTATGCCCCAGCGCCTCGGCCGCGATATTCAGGAGTAGGGTCGCCTGCAACGGTCCGTGAACCACCAGGCCCGGATAAGCCTCGGTTCGGGTCGTGTAGACATGGTCATAATGGATACGATGCGCATTGAACGTCAGCGCGGAATACCGGAACAGAAGCGTGGGATCCGGAGTGACCACGGATTTCAGCGTGTTCGGTTCCGTTTCGTCGGGCGCTGCGTGTGCCGGCGCGGTCCGGGGGGGCGTGACATCCTTGTATACGATGTCCTGGCGTTCCGAGATGCAGACCCGGCCGCGGCAGGAATATTCGTGCCGCACGGTGACGAACACCAGTTCTCCGCTGCGGCCCTGTTTCGCGGCGATGTCTTCGACCACCGAATGCCGGGTGACGGTTTCGCCCACCGTGAGCGGGGCGACATGCGTCACGTCACCTCCTGCCCACATCCGCGAGGGCAGGGGGACTGGCGGCAGAAAGGCGCCCTTCTTGGTGTGCCCGTCAACGGCCAGGGCGTCGGACGGCACCGCCTCTAGCGCCAGGCACCAGTGAATCCCCAGCGGGGCCGCGTCCGCCCGGTCGCTAAGATGTGTGCCAAGAGTGGCGCGGAACCGTTCGATCAGCCCCGGGGTCAGGATGTCGTCCTTGGTGTCGGTGCGCCCCAGCCAGGGCTTGAGTGTGCCAAGATCGGTTTTGCTCATGGTCTCCGCCTCAGAAGGATCGCGGCATACCCAGGATATGCTCGCCGACATAGGACAGAATCAGGTTGGTGGAGATCGGCGCCACCTGATACAGCCGGGCCTCGCGGAACTTTCGCTCCACATCGTATTCCCGCGCGAAACCAAAGCCGCCATGGGTCTGGATGCAGGCATTGGCCGCTTCCCAGCTGGCCTCCGAGGCCAGCAGCTTGGCCATATTCGCCTGCGCTCCGCAATCCAGCCCGGCGTCGAACCGCCTGCAGGCTTCAAAGCGCATCAGATTGGCGGCCTCGATGTTCACATAGGACCTGGCGATAGGGAATTGCACGCCCTGGTTCTGGCCGATGGGACGGTCAAAGACCACGCGGTCGCCGGCATAGGCGCGGGCCTTGTCAACGAACCAGTATCCATCACCGATACATTCCGCCGCAATCAGGGTCCGTTCGGCGTTCAGCCCGTCAAGAATATGGTAAAACCCGCGCCCCTCGGTGCCCATCAGGTTCTCAGCGGGGATTTCCAGGTTGTCGAAAAACACTTCATTGGTTTCGTGGCCGGGCATATTGGCGATCGGGCGGACTTCCATCCCGTTGCCGATTGCCTCTTTTAAATCGACCATAAAGATCGACAGGCCCTGCGACTTTTTCTTGACCTCGTTCAGCGGCGTGGTGCGTGCCAGCAGGATCATCAGGTCAGAATGCTGGATACGGCTGATCCAGACCTTCTGGCCATTGATCTCATACCGGTCACCCTTCTTGACCGCGGTGGTCTTCAGTTTGGTGGTGTCGGTCCCGGTTGTCGGTTCGGTCACGGCCATGGATTGCAGGCGCAACTCACCGCTGGCAATACCGGGCAGGTATTTCTGCTTTTGCTCATCCGAACCATGTCGCAGAAGCGTGCCCATGTTATACATCTGCCCGTGGCAATGGCCCGCGTTTCCGCCGCAGCGGTTCACCTCCTCCATGATGATCGAGGCTTCCGTCAACCCCAGACCCGAGCCACCGTATTCCTCTGGGATCATCGCGGCAAGCCAGCCCTCGCGGGTCAGCGCATCGACGAATTCCTCGGGGTAGGTTTCGTTTTCGCCGAACTTGCGATGATACTCTGGCGGAAACTGCGCGCAGAGTGCGCGCAAGGCGTCGCGCAGATCGGCGTGAGTGTCTGGGGCTGACGTCTGCATTGGTTACTTCGCTCCCGGACCCGACGTTTCAAGAATTTCCTGCTCGGCACGCTGCCAAAGCTCGTAGGAAATCGGGTTTTCGCTCTCTTCGAGGATGTGACCTACCAGACCGATCGCCCTCGCCATCACGCCAAAGCCGCGCACGATCTTCCAGGGGAAGCCGAATTCGCAGCAGATCGCGCCGATCGCGCCGGTGGCGTTGATCGGCAGCATCTTGCCCGATTTTTCTTCGGCAACGGCCTGAATTTTCTGGATCAACTCGATGTATTCACCGGACTTGCCGTTCTCGGCAGCGATCTGGAACAGGCGCGGGGTGCGCGGATCGACCGGCTTGTGCACCGGATGTCCGAGCCCCGGCACGATCATCTTGCGGGCGCGGAATTTTTCCACCGTCTCGACGGCCAGCGTATCCAGATCGACACCGGTGCCCAACTTGTCCTGCGGCAGTGCCTCGTAAAGCATCTTCGAGGCACCCTCCATCGAGCCGACAAAGACGGTGCCAAGCCCACACAAGCCAGCCGCCACAGCCGCCTGAAGCGATTCCGGCGCGCCCATATAGGTCATCCGCGCCGCCAAGGCCGAGGGCGTGATACCATGTTCGACCAGAGTGATGACGATGGCGTTGAACACCCGGCTTTCCTCGGGCGAGGCCTTGCGGCCCGTCAGTTGCAGGAACGCCAGATCGCCAAGGTTCATGTGGCCCAGGATCTCGTTGGGCAGGTCAAGCCCGCGCACGGTGATCTTGTCGGCGGTGCTCCAGGCGATGTCGGAGCTGATTTTCTCTTTGCGTTTGCCCATCAGACCGGATCCCAAGAAAAGACGTCCGCCGAAACTTCGAGCGGCGTGAATTGCGATTTGAGCGCGGGAATAGCGCGCTCGGCGATTTCATCGGCGGTCCAACCATCACCGGAATGGACCGACCTTATCGGGCGCGGCTGGTTGAACAGGAAGATCTCGTTCTTGCGAACCGCAAATATCTGCCCTGATACGTCAGCCGCGCGGTCGCTCATCAGGAAACAGGCCATCGGTGCAACCTTGGCCGGTGTCATCTCCTTGATCTTTTCGACCCGTGCCACCTGTTCCGGGGTGTCTGTCTTGATAGACGAGATCATCCGGCTCCAGGCGAAGGGTGCGATGCAGTTTGAACGCACGTTCCAGCGTTTCAGGTCGAGCGCGACCGATTTCGAGAAGGCCGCGATGCCCAGCTTTGCCGCCGCGTAATTCGCCTGCGCCAGATTGCCGATCAGCCCCGAGGTCGAGGTCATGTGCACCAGAGCACCGCCCTCTTGATCGCGGAAATAGTCGGCCGCCGCGCGGCTGGTGTTGAACGCACCGTAGAGATGGACCTTCACAACCGCGTCGAAATCCTCGTAGGTCATCTTGTGGAAGAATCCGTCGCGCAGAATGCCGGCGTTGTTCACCACCGCGTCGATGCGACCGAATTCCTTGACCCCGGATTCGATCATCGCGCGCGCGGCGTCCGCGTCGGTGACGTTGCCGCCATCGGCAATGGCATCGCCCCCTGCGGCCCTGATCTCTTCGACGACTTTCTGCGCCGCAGTTTCGGTCTGGCCGGTGCCCTTCAGCGATGCCCCCAGATCATTGACCACCACGGCAGCGCCTTCTGCAGCCGCCATCAGCGCAATATCGCGGCCAATCCCGCCACCCGCGCCCGTGACCAGCACAACCTTGCCGTCAAGTGCCTTTGTCATCTTCTTCCCTCCTCAGCCCGCTTTGCGGTATTTGTCCAACCCGCCGGTATGCATGACCCGGCCCATGAGCGGCACGCCGATGATCTCTTCTGCCTTGAGCGCCGCTGCGATCAGCTTGTCCAGATCAATGCCGGTTTCGATGCCGAGCTCATGACACAGGAACACCGCATCCTCGGTGCAGACATTTCCTGCAGCGCGCGCGTGGCCGTGGCCCGCGAAAGGACAGCCGCCAAGACCGGCGACTGAGCTTTCGAACATGTCCACGCCCATCGACAGGGCGGCATAAAGGTTGGCGATCCCCAACCCACGCGTGTCATGGATGTGCATACCGATGCGCGCCTCGGGCGCCATTTCGCGCAGCGCGCCGATCATGCGTTTGACCGCCTCGGGGTTTCCCCAACCCATGGTGTCGGCGATCACAAGGATCGGTACGGGGATGTCCTCTTCTTCGCACAGCTGAAGAATGAAGCGGAAATCGTCCAGGATGCGCTCTTGCGGGATGGGGCCTTCGAAGTTGCAGCCAAAGGCCGTCATCACATAGGCCGCGTCGACGGTATATCCTTCTTCCTTGTAAAGACGGACCCAGTCGCGTTGTTTTTCCCGCATCTCCGCCGAGGAACAATTGTTGTTCGATTGGGCGAATGCCTCGGAGGGATAGAACAGCAGGCGCGGGTCGATATCGACCTCATGCGCGGTCAGAGCCTTGCGAAACCCTTTGTCGTTCAGCCAAAGCGAGGTGTAATTCACCCCCGGCTTGCGTTTGATACGCTGGAACAGTTCACCTGTATCTGCCATCTGTGGCACGTATTTCGGGCTGACAAAGCTGCCGACCTGGATGCGTTTCAGACCGGTTTCGCTAAGCCTGTCGATCAGTTCGATCCGCTCTTCGACCGGATAGATTTTTTTTTCGATCTGGAAGCCCTCGCGCGGGCCTTCTTCGCGAAACTCGACGAATTTGGGAAAGTCGCTCATTTCATCACTCCTCGGATGGCAGAATCTCGGCGATGACCTGGCCGCGATCGACCATGTCCCCATTCGAGACGGATATATTGCTGGCTATTCCGGCCGCGGCCGCCCGGATCGAGATTTCGAGTTTCATGGATTCCATGACCGCAACCACATCGCCTTCGGTGACAGTCTGGCCGTCGGAAACCTTGATTTCGACAATCATGCCGGTCAGCGGAGAGGTCACGGCGCGATCCGCCGCGGCATCGCCGCCGGCAAAGGCAAGGGGCGCGGCGGGGCGGAAGACCAGGCAGCCTTCGGGTGTGTCCAGTTCGATCACGCCGGCGTGCAGGCGCGCGGCGATCAGGTGGACGGTGTCGCCTTCGCCGACACGCCAACGGCCCGGCATCAGTTCACGTGCCGACAGTGTCAGCGCCTCGCCGTTTCCTAGACGGACCGTGTATTCGGCGCCCGGTTTGACAGGGCCGATGCGCAGTTCTTCGGATGCCTCGTCAGAATCGGTGAGCGTCACGCTTTGCCCTGCTTCCATCGCATCGCCGCCCAGGCCAAGCCGCCAGCCGGTAAAGGCATCACGGTTGGTCCAGGGATTGGCATCCGTATCGCCGCGCGAGGCGGCCACGAACAGAATGGCGGCGACCGCTTTCCACAGATCGGGGCGGGTCAGGGCGGTTGCCTGTGTCAGCTCATCCAGCCAGCCGTCGATCCAGCGGGTATGCACCTGCATCCGTTCGAATTCATGGTTTCGCGCCAGTGCCCTCAGAAAGGCGCGATTGGTCTCGACGCCTTCGACCGCGACATGATCAAGCGCCGTGGCCAGACGTGCCAATGCGGTTTCCCGGTCGGGCGCGTGCACGATCAGCTTGGCGATCATCGGGTCGTAATAAGGCGTGACCGCATCGCCTTCCTCGACGCCGCTGTCGATGCGCAGGCCCGACGGCAGGCTGAGCGTGGTCAAGGTGCCGGTCGAGGGGGCGAATTGCATCGCCGGATCTTCGGCATAGAGCCGCGCTTCGACCGCGTGTCCGTTGATCTTGAGGTCATCCTGCACCAGCCCAAGGCCCGCGCCTTCGGCAATGCGCAGGTGAAGCGCGACAAGGTCCAGTCCGGTGATCGCTTCGGTGACGGGATGTTCCACCTGAATGCGCGGGTTTACCTCAAGGAAGAAATACTCGTCCCCCGCGACCAGAAACTCGACCGTGCCCAGCCCGCGATAGTCCAGCGTTTCACCAAGGCGCACCGCGTCGCGCGCGATGTCGTCCATAAGCGTCCGGGACAGACCCCAGGCCGGGGCTTCCTCGATGACCTTCTGGTGGCGGCGCTGAAGCGTGCAATCGCGTTCGAACAGGTGCACCACATGACCTTTGCCGTCACCTGCGATCTGCACTTCGACATGGCGCGCATCGGGCAGGAAGCGTTCCAGCAGCAGCCCTTCGGAACCAAAGGTGGATTTTGCTTCGCGCAGCGCGCCTTCGATGTCCTCGACCAGCGTGGTTTCGTCGGTGACGAGCCGTTGCCCTCGCCCGCCTCCGCCGCCGACAGCCTTGAGCAGCACCGGCAGGCCCATTTGGCGCACCTCCTCGGCAATCTGCTCTGGATCGGACCGCGCACCTTCGGCGCCCGAAATCACCGGGACGCTGGCCGCCACGGCGGCCTCTTTGGCGCTGGCCTTGTCGCCGAAACGTTCAAGCGTTTCCGGCGTCGGCCCCATGAAGATCATGCCGGCGGCTTCGACCGCGCGGGCAAAATCGGGGTTTTCGGCCAGAAAGCCGTAACCGGGATGGATCGCATCCGCGCCCACCGATTGCGCAGCGGCAATCACCGCGTCGATTTTCAGATAGCTCTCGGATGCAGGCCCGGCGCCGATACAGACAGATTTGCCAATCTCGCGGACATGCAGGGCATTGGCGTCGGCCTGCGAATGCACGCCGACGGGAATGATACCGCTGGCCCGCGCGGTGCGCGCGATCCGGCAGGCAATTTCGCCGCGGTTGGCGATCAGAAGCGTTTTGATTTTCACGGTTCGCTCCTCACATCCTGAACACGCCGAAGTTGGTATCGACCTTGGGTCTGCGCGATGTCACATCCAGCATCAGCGCCATGACGTCACGGGTCTCACAGGGCTCGATCACGCTGTCGATCCAAAGGTTGGAAGCAAAATTATAGGCCCCCTGAAAATCCTCGTATTCCTTGCGGATCGGCGCCTTGAAGGCTTCCTCCTCCTCGGGGGTCCAGCTTTTGCCGTCGCGCTCGTTGATCTGGGCGCGGACCTGGGCCAGCACGCTTGCGGCCTGTTCCGGCCCCATGATTGCGGAGCGCCCCGTGGGCCAGGCGAACATCGCGTCCGGCTGGAACGGACGGCCCAGCATGGCCAGGTATCCCGCCCCATAGGAGCCGCCGGTGATAATGGTGAATTTCGGCACCCGGGCCGAAGACATGGCCGTGATCATCTTGGCGCCGGCCTTGGCGATGCCCATCTGTTCGACCTCGCGGCCCACCATGAAGCCGTTCACATCGGCCAGGAACAGCAGCGGAATATCGCGCTGCACGCAAAGATTGATGAAATGCGTTGCCTTCAGTGCGGCCTCGACAAAGAGCACGCCGGTATTGGCCAGAATGCCCACCTCGTGGCCGTGGATACGGCCCCAGCCGGTCATGATCGTATCGCCATAAAGCGGCTTGAACTCGTGGAAATCGCTATCATCGACAAGCCGCGCGACGATCTCGCGGTTGTCGGTCGGCACTTTAGGGTCACGGCTGACAATGCCGTAGATTTCCTCGACCGGATAGGCCGGCGGGCGCGGCGTCTCGGGCGTCTTGCGGGGCAGGGGCTTTTCGCCCAGATGGCTGACGATCTCGCGCGTGATGGCCAGCGCGTGGGCGTCATCCTCGGCCAGGTGGTCGGTCACGCCCGACACTGACGAGTGCATCTTGGCGCCGCCCAGTTCCTCGGCATCCACCTTCTCGCCGGTTGCGGCAAAGGTCAACTCCGGCCCGCCCAGATACATGAAGCCCTGGCCGCGCACGATCACCACCTCGTCGCAGAGCGCGGGGATATAGGCGCCGCCCGCCGTACAGGGGCCCATGACCACGGCAATCTGCGGCACACCGTCGCCCGACATGCCGATCTGCTGATGGAAGATTGAGCCGAACTGGCCCTCGTCGGGAAATATGTTTTCCTGATCGGGAAGGAAGGCGCCGCCAGAATCGACCAGCGTGATGACCGGAAGGCGGTTCTTCCACGCAATCTTCTGGGCGCGCACATGCTTGCGGGAGGTCATGCCGAAATAGGTGCCGCCCTTCACCGTGGCGTCGTTGGCGATGATCATGCACTGACGGCCCTCGATTACCCCGATGCCGGTGATGATCCCCGCCCCGGGAGGCACGCCATCGTATTTGTTCAGTCCGGCCAGCTCGCCGATCTCGAGGAAGGGCGTGCCGGGGTCGATCAGGCGCTCGATCCGTTCGCGCGGCAGGATCTTGCCCTTTTTTACATGTCGTTCGCGCGCCTTTTCGGGGCCGCCGATGCGTTGGGTCAGTCGGAGGGCGTGTAGCTCGTCGACCTTTTCGCGATACCGCGCGTCGTTTTCCCGAAAGTCGTCAGACCCGGTGTTGAGCAGGGATTTCATTCGTGTCATGGCAGATCGGGGTATTTCCTGAGAACAAAGGCGACCTTGGCGGCGCCGGGTTTTTCGAAAGTGTCGGCAGCAACCAGGTGAACATCGGCCTTGAAGACCAAAGAGTCGCGCAGCCGCTGCTCGATCTTCTTTTTAAGGGCGGCGTCGTCGGCCGGATCGCGGCCGGGGCCGCGTTCGACAATCACCGTCAGCGCGCCCTGCGTTGTGTGGCCCTCGAAATCGGCCACGATACGCATGACGCCATTGGTCTCCGGCACCATCTCGGTGATGACGCTGTTGATGGCCGACGGAAATACATTGGCCCCGCGCACGATCAGCATGTCGTCAGTTCGGCCGGTGCAACGGATCTTGGCACCGGTGCGACCACAGGAACATTCGGTGTCGATGACTTCGATATAATCGCCAGACCGGAACCGTACCAGCGGGCTGGCCTGGCGGCCGATCGCGGTGTAGATCATCTCGCCTTCGGCCCCCTTTTCCCAAGGGATGATCTCGCCGCTGTCAGGGTCGAGCAATTCGGTGATGATATAGTCCATGTTGACCATATGCATGCCCGACTGCTCCTCGCATTCGGCCCAGTAGGTCACGCCCAGATCGGTGCCGCCCAGCATTTCCGTGCATTTCGCGCCCCAGGCGGCCTCGATCTTGGCGCGGATTGCGGGAATTCCGCCGCCGGGCTCTCCGCCGACGATCACATGTTCGACCCCCAGTTCGCTGGCCTTGCAACCCAGCACTTCGGGCGCCTTTTCCGCCAGGTGCAGAACGAAGTTCGGCGCGCCGACGATGCCGCGCGGGCGCGTGTCGGCACAGGCGCGCAACAGGCGGTCCGCACCGCCATCCGCCCCCACCGGCACATCGATCGCGCCCATGTACTGCAACCCCTGCATCACCGGGATACCGCCGACAAAGCCCTTGGCCAGCGAAAACGCATGCAGCACCATGTCGCCGGGCCGAACGCCGTTGGCAAAGAAACAGCGCGCTGTCATCTCGTGCCACATCTCGGCGTCGGCTTCGGTCAGGGCCACATAAGAGGGGCTGCCCGTCGTGCCCGACGAGGCCTGCATCTGGACGATCTCGGACATTGGCGCGGCGCGGTGTTTGCCGAACGGCGGCTCGGCGGCAAGGCTCTCGCGGATCTCGGTCTTGTAGGTATAGGGCAGCTTCCGCAGGTCTTCGATGGTACGAATATCGTCGAATTCCACACCGGCTGCGGCGAACTTTTCCTGATAGAAGGTCGAGTTCGCCCTGAGATAGGCCATCTGATCGCGCAGCCGCTCTTCCTGAATGCGGCGGACCTCGTCCAGGGGCTTACCCTCGATCTCGTGCCAGAAACGATCATTCAACTTGTCGGCGGCGTCCTCCCGCCGGAAGCGCATTCCAAATTGCATGTCATCCTCCGTGACGTGCAGCGCGATCAATAAGACCGCGGCATGCCCATGACCTTTTCACCGATGAAGCTCAGGCACAGTTCGCGGTTCACCGGCGCCGTGCGCAGCAGACGCACCAGCGGGTACATCTCGTAGAGCCCCGTGTCTTCGGTGAAACCCGATCCGCCATGCGCCTGAAGCGCGGCATCCACCGCTTCGATCCCGGCCTCGGCGGCGGCGTATTTCGCCATGTTCGACGACGCCCCCGCCGGCAGCTTGTTATCGAACTCCCATGCCGCGCGGCGGGTCATCAGGCTGGCCATCTCGACCGCTGTATGCGCCTTGGCCATCGGGTGCTGCACCCCTTGGTGCGCGCCAATGGGCTGACCAAAGACATTGCGCTCGGACGCGTAGCTCACCCCCTTGTTCAGCGCGAAACGCCCGATACCGCAGCACAGGGCGGCCAGGATGATGCGTTCGGGGTTGAGGCTGTCGAACAGGATCGAGAAGCCCTCGTCGACCTCGCCGACCACATCCTCCGGGCCCAGGTCCACCTCGTCGAAGAACAGCGTCCACTGTTCCTCCGGCAGGGGGATCGAGATCTTCACCCGCTGCTTTTCGACACCTTTTTTCTTCAGATCCACGGCGAACAGGGTAAAGCCGTCGGTCTTGCGACTGACCTCGGTATGCGGCTTGGTCCGCGCCACGACCAGGCAATAGTCCGAGACCTCGGCCCCAGTGATAAAGGTCTTTTCGCCTGACAGGCTGAACCGGTTGCCCCGGCGCTTGGCCAGCGTGGTGGCCTTCATCGTGTTCGACCCGGCCCCCGGTTCGGTGATCGCGAAACAGAACTGGATATCGCCGCGGCAGGCCGCCGGCAGCAGCTCTTTCTTGTGGAATTCGCTCCCGTGGCTGGCGATATGGGCCAACGACATGGTCGGCCCGACCACCATCATCAGAAGCGGAATGCCGTGGTTCGCGGTGCCCTCCATGAACAAGGCCATTTCGGTCATGCCAAGGCCCGCGCCGCCGTATTTCTCGGGCACCATGATACCCAGGAAGCCGTCATCGGCAATCTGCTTGAACATCTCCTGCGGGAACTCGTGCCTGCGCGCGTGGTCCAGCCAATAGGCATTGTCGTATTTCTGCGCCAACTGGCCGCCGTATTCGTAAATCTGGCGCTGTTCGTCGTTTAAAGTGAAGTCCATAGTCTCTTCCTTAGGCCTTGAATTCGGGCGCGCGCCGGTTCTCGAACGCGTCGAGCCCCTCGGCAACGTCAACGCTGGGCAACGCGCGCACGGCGGCGTCACGCTCCAGCCGCATTTGCTGGTCGATGCCGAGATCCGCGCCTTCGCGTGCCAGCCGCTTCATATCGGCGATACCTGGACGCGAGCGGGTGGCGATCTTCTGGCAGTATTCCAGCGCGGCCTGATGCAGATCCGCATCCGGCACGATGTAGTTGACCAGGCCGACATCCTTGGCCTCGTCCGCCTTGAGCCAGCGGGCCGAGAACATCAGATCCAGCGCACGGCGCAGGCCCATCAGACGCGTCAGCCGCTGTGACCCGCCCCAGCCGGGGATCAGGCCGAACTGCGCGTGCTGATCGCCGAATTGGGCGGTCTCGGCGGCGAAACACACGTCACAGGACAGCATCAGTTCGATCCCGCCGGCCAGACACAACCCCTGCACCGCCACGACGACTGGGAGGGAGGAGGTTTCGAGCGCGCGCAGGTTGTTCATGCCGAAGGCGATGAAATGATCCAGCGCGGCGGGATCGTTCAGTTTACCTTTCACTTCCACCAGATCGGCACCGGTGCAAAAGTGCTTGCCTTGCGCCCGGATGAGGATCGCCCGAATAGCCGGGTTCGCCTCAAATTCCGCACGCGCGGCAGATATGCGCTCATGCACCTCAAGTGACAGGCAATTGAATTTCTCGGGGCGGGCCAGTTCGATGATGCCGGTGTTGCCCTCGGAAGTGACGACGATGGGGTCACTCATTTCGCGGCTCCCTTCGCCTTCTTGTCATACTGCAGCGCCATCCGCCCGACCTTTTCGCGGGCGATCACTAGCTTCTGGATCTGTGCGGTGCCGTCGCCGATCTGCAGACCAAGCACATCGTTGTAGCGCTGGTGGTGGGGCAGGTCGGTGGTGTACCCGTAATGTCCGTGCAGGATCAGGCACTGGTGCAGGATTTCGCAGGCGGTTTTGGGCAGATACCATTTGCACATGGCCGCCTCGGAGGTGTGGGGCAGGCCGCGGTCCCGCAGGTCCAGCGTGTAGTAGCAAAGCTGGCGCATCATGGTCAGATGTGTTTCCGCCTCGGCCAGCGGAAAGCTGACGCCCTGATATTGCACGATGGGTGCCCCGAAGGCTTCGCGTTCCTGCACATAGGCCCAGGTTTCATCCACCGACGCCTGCGCGGCACCCAGACATTCCAGCCCGATCAAGGCGCGGGAATAGTCGAACCCCGCCATGATCGTGCCAAAGGCGCGGTCCTGCTCGGCCATCATGTTTTCGGCCGGCACGAAGACATCGTCGAAGAACACCGATCCACGCCCGACGGGCTTGGTGCCGATATCGTCGAAATGCGTGCGCTTGATACCGGGCTGGTTCAGGTCGACGAAGAAGGCGCTGACCCCGCGCGAACCGCCGTTGGGATCGCCGGTACGGGCAAAGACTACCGCCGCATCGGCCTGGCTGGCAAAACTCATGGAGGTCTTTTCACCGTTCAGCCGCCAGCCGTTTCCGGATTTTTCGGCCTTCAGAATCAGGTTCGCCGCATCCGAACCGCCGCGCGGCTCGGTCAGGCCCAGACCAATGACGGCATCACCCGCAACCACCTTGGGCACCCATTCCGACGCGATGTCGCGCGAGGCGTGCTTGGCGACCATGCCGCCCATGAGCGATCCCAGAAGCTGCACGTAACTTGCGTTGAAATCGGCATAGGCGATCTCTTCGACGATCAGCCCCGACGTGACAGAGCTTTCGCCCAAACCGCCGAATTCCTCGGGTAGGTCGGGGCCGATCAGGCCGAGCGCCCCCATTTCCCTGATCAGGTCACGGTCGAATTCGTGCTTGGCGGCCCGCTCCTGATAGCTGGGGGCCAGCTTTTCGGTGGCAAAGCGTTTCGCCGTCTCGCGGAACGCTTGTTGGTCCTCTGTAGGCTGAAACTGCATTTCCTCCGCCCTCCCATTGCGGTAAATTCCTCTTTAAAAAAATCTAACAAACGTTAGAATGCAGCGCAAGAGGTGTTTTCAAAGGAGGGGAGCATGATGAAGTCTTTGGATGAAACGGGTTACGGGGCGCTGCTTTCACCAATCAGCGCGGGCGGCAGGACGTTGCGCAATCGCGTGATAATGGGCTCGATGCATACGCGCCTTGAAACCGAACCTGATGGTATCGCCAGGCAGATTGCCTTTTATGCGGAGCGGGCCCGTGGCGAGGCGGCGATTTTGGTCACGGGTGGTTTTTCGCCCAATGCCGATGGAATATTTGATCCCGACGGTCCGCGTATCGATGATCGGGACGAGGCGCTGAAACTGCGTCCCATCTGCGAAGCAGTCCAGGCCGAAGGTAGCCTGATCTGTGCGCAGCTTCTTCATGCCGGCCGATATGCAAAGATTGAAGATTGCGTTGCTCCGTCGCCGATTCGCGCGCCGATCAATCGGTACACGCCGCGCGAGATGAGTGATGCAGATATTCGCCGTACAATCTTGGATTTCGCCGAAGCCGCTGCCAATGCGCAAGCTGCCGGATTCGACGGTGTCGAGATCATGGGCTCCGAGGGTTATCTCATCAACGAGTTCACCGTCACGCACACGAACAAGCGCGAGGATGACTGGGGCGGAAGCGTCGAGAACCGGCATCGCTTTCCGGTCGAGATCGTGCGCGCCGTTCGCGCGGCCTGCGGGCGGGATTTCCTTATCATCTACCGGATCTCTGCCGCGGACCTGATCGAAGAGGGGGCACCGACCGAGGAGATCGCGGCGCTGGCACAGAAGATCGAGAAGGCAGGAGCCGACATTCTGAACACCGGTATCGGCTGGCACGAAGCGCGTGTACCGACCATAGCCTATCCCGTGCCACGGGGGGCCTGGCGAAAGGCCGCAGCCAACGTGAAGGCCGCGGTTTCAATTCCGGTAGTGGCCTCGAACCGCATCAACACTCCCGATATCGCGGAGGATATTATTGTTTCCGGTGAGGCTGATATGGTCTCGATGGCTCGGCCGTTCCTTGCGGATCCGCATTTCGTGAAGAAGGTGCGCGAAGGCCGCGCCGAGGAAATCAATACCTGCATTGCATGCAACCAAGCCTGTCTCGATTTCATATTCTCCGACCGACCGGTCGGGTGCCTCGTCAATCCACGAGCCGGGCGCGAAACGGAATACCGGGACACGCCTGCGGAATTGCCGAGGAAGGTGGCGGTTGTCGGCGGCGGGGCCGCGGGAATGGCGGCGGCGGCCGAAGCGGCGCGGCTTAGCCATGACGTCACGCTTTTCGAAGCTACGGACGAACTTGGCGGTCAACTGAACCTGGCGCGCGCGGCGCCGGGTAAGGACGAGTTCAACGAAACCCTTCGTTATTATGCTGGTCAGATGAGAAAGCACGGAGCAAAGCTGCGGCTGGGACAGCGGGCGCAAGCCGATGATTTGGAGGGTTTCGATCATGTGGTGATCGCGACCGGGGTGGTCCCGCGCATTCCCGATCTGCCGGGCATAGACCATCCCAGTGTCGCAACCTACGCCGAGATTCTCTCTGGCGCGCGCGTCGCAGGCGAGACTGTTGCGGTGATGGGCGCGGGCGGGATCGGGCACGACGTGGCCGAGTTCCTCGTGACCGAGCCAGCCGAGGTCCACAATACCGGAACATTCTGCTCGACATGGGGCGTCGATCCGGAATTCGCCGCACCGGGCTCCTTGGTAAGCGATCCATTGGCGCCAAAACCCTCGCGGCGTAGAGTTGTCATGCTCCAGAGAAAGACTTCGAAGCCCGGTGCAGGGCTCGGCGTCTCGACGGGATGGATCCTGCGCAACGCCCTGCGCAAGCATGGAGTGGAGGCCTTGTGCGGCGTGGTCTATGACAGCATCGACGACGACGGGCTGCATATCCTTTTGGACGGCAAGCCAAGGGTCATTGCCGCCGATACCATCATATTGTGCACTGGCCAGGAACCCGAGCGGAGCTTGGCCGACGAGCTTGCATCGCGCGGCGTTGCGGTCACAATGATCGGCGGGGCCAAGGAAGCCGCCGAACTCGATGCATTGCGCGCCATTGATGAAGGGGTGCGCTTGGCTCAAAGTTTCTGAGATGGCACCGTAACAATGGAGGATGCGATGCTGCCTGAGGTACTGCGCGCGGGCCGCGCTGATCTGTACTCGGTCTTCCGCACCTGCTGCGCAGTGGGGAGGGACGGCGCGCTTGCGGTCGAGGATGGCGAGACCCGCCGCAGCTATGGCGAACTGCTCGACCGTGTGGATCGCTTGGCGTCGGTGCTTCTGTCGCGAGGGGTGGCGCCCGGCGACAGGATCGCCATCCTGTCGCATAACCGCGTCGAGTATCTTGAGCTGGAACTTGCGGCGGCGGGAATCGGCGCCATTGTCGCCTGCCTGAACTGGCGGCTGGCCGCGCCCGAATTGAAGCATTGCATCGAATTGGTCGAACCGGTGCTGGCCGTGGTCGAACCCGAGTTGCGTGATGCCTTCCGCGTAGCGTCGGATCTGCCCGGCCTGGAGATCGGACCCGAATGGGAGCAGTCGCTGGCCTCGGCGAACCCCGACCCGCGCACCGGCACGCTGGTGGATGATCCCGAGGCTGGCCTCACGATACTCTACACCTCGGGAACGACCGGGTTGCCAAAAGGCGCTCTTATCAGCCACCGTGCCCATATCGCGCGCGCCATGGCCTTTGCGGCGCAGCTTGCGCTGGATCCCGATGACGGTTTCATCGCATGGGCGCCAATGTTTCACATGGCATCGACCGATCATGCGCTGGCGACGCTTCTGCGTGGCGGGACCGTGGTGATGGTGGATGGACTGCAGCCCTCGGTCATGAATGAGGCGCTGTCGCGCCACAGGATTGGCTGGTTCGTGATGATGCCCGGGGCGCTTGAAGCCTTCATCGCCGAACGGCGCGCCAATCCACTGCCGTTGAAAGGGATCAAGGTCTGCGGCGCGATGGCCGATCTGGTGCCGCCGCACCAGATCGCGGAACTGACGAGTCTTCTTGGTGCGCCCTATCTGAATTCCTTCGGAGCCACGGAAACCGGTCTGCCGCCGGGCACCGCCGATCTGATCGCCCCCGGTGTCGCGCCCGAGACATTGTCCAAACGGATCAGCGCCTTTTGTGAGGTTCGGCTGGTGGATCCCGAGGATCGCGACGTCCCGATCGGATCGCCCGGCGAAATGGCGTTGCGTGGACCGACCCTGTTTTCGGGATACTGGAATGCCGACGACACCAACGTCCGCGACTTTCGCAACGGGTTCTTTCATATGGGCGATCTGTTCCGCCGCAACCGCGATGGTACAATCGATTTCGTGGACCGGGTGAAATACCTGATCAAGACCGGCGGCGAGAACGTCTATCCAGCTGAAATCGAGCGTGTACTGCTTGCGCATCCGGGTGTGGTCGATGCAGCGGTTGTGCGGGCGTTCGATGCGAAATGGGGTGAAAGCCCCGTTGCCTTTGTCGCATGCGGCAACGACGGGCCGGGCGCCGAGGAGTTGATTCAGTTATGCCGCGAGAAGCTGGCGGGCTACAAGCGCCCGCGCGAGTTCCAGTTCATCGCATTCGAGGACTTTCCCAGATCGACCAGCGGCAAGATTCAGCGGCACATCCTGGAAAGCCGGTTGACGAATTGAGAGGCCGCCGGCGGGAGGACCGGAGTTGAAGCTCCGAGCACCCGAGCGGCCGGCCGTCAACCGACCAAGCGGCTTGCAGCCTTATCCGGCCACGCCCGTCCGCCCGACAAGGGCCATCAGCGTTCCGGTCATCGCGGCGACGAGCCTTTCGTCCCCGCCCTTCACCGCAAAGGCGCGCGCCTCGCAGATCGTCAGGGTGCGCCCCGGTTTGACCACATCCGCGACGAATCGAAACCGCTCGCCGTCCGCCGGGTTGAGCAGGTTGATCTTGAATTCCACGGTCAGCACCGCAGCCTCGGCGGGCATCAGAGAGAAGGCCGCATAGCCGCAGGCACTGTCGAGCGCGGTCGACACGATCCCGGCGTGCAGAAAACCGTGCTGTTGAGTCAAGGCATCATTATGCACCATCTCCAGCACGATACGACCGGGCGAGAGTCCGGCAATACCGATCCCCAGCGTATGCATCACCTTCTGGCGCTCGAAACTGTCGCGCACGCGCGCGTCATAGTCAGGATTCTTCGGTTCGAATTCCGGCATAGACTGTCTTGCACTCCCTTTTTCAGCGATCGATGATCAGTCTTAACCGGCTATTCAACCTGTTATCTTGGAAAAAACGGCCACCGGATGGTGCTGCTGCCTGAAGGCGAATCGCGCCGGGGGGTTTCCCGGCGAAGGCGCGGCAGGCGGTCGACATGTGCGACTGGTCGTAATAGCCGGTGTCGAGCGCCAATTCACCCAGGGGCTGTGCGTGGTTGGCAAGCCCACCCAGTAGATGCCGGAATCGACGGGTTGCGGCTAGCCGGCGGCGCGACATGCCCGTTGCCATCCGGATGCTGCGCCTCTCGCTGCGAGCGCTTGTAGGCGCCGTGCCGATCGCAGGCAAGCCGGTCAAGCGCGGCTACAAGCGGAACAAGAGCCTCGTTGCCGGTGGTAAAGTCGTGCAGGAAACCGGCCAGTTCGACGAGAGATGCCTCGGGCGGAAGCCGTTCGGGCGCGGAAGCGAGTCGCAGCCCTGCCAACACTCCCCGGAAGGGCGCGATCCGCGGGCTGAACGCGGGGCGGGTGGCGTGAGGGCCGGGCGGGGGAGGGC